>NZ_JBAZTU010000014.1:0-2522 GCF_041661825.1 Sphingomonas sp. | reverse complement strand
GCACGAACCCGCTTCGCGGGAGGGCCGCCTCCTTCTGAGATGGCGTGCATGTTATAGACCTTGAGCGGGTAGAGGCGTCGATCTGACCATGGAGTTCCCTTCAACGAGAGGAACTCGCCATGGCTACTTTGTCGACCGATGCACCAATCTCTCCGCTTCGCCAACGCATGCAGCACGACATGCTCATGCGTGGCCTGGGCTCCCATACCCAGCAGGACTACGTTCGTCACGTCCGGCGCTTCGCTGTGTTCCTTGGCCGCTCGCCCGACACGGCGACGGCTGAGGACATCCGTCGATTCCAGCTTCATCAGCATGAGTGCGGCGTCGGCCCTGCGACGATCAATGGCGCGGTCTCTGCGTTGCGGTTCCTGTTCCTGGTGACGCTGAAGCGGCGGGATCTGGCGCGTGGGCTGGTCATCACGAGGTATCAGCGCAAGCTGCCCGACGTGCTGAGCGTGGAGGAAGCGGCACGGCTGCTCGAAGCCGCACCAGGCATCAAGTACAAGGCCGCGCTCGGCGTTGCCTATGGCGCGGGCCTGCGCGTGTCGGAGGTCGCGCATCTCAAGGTCGACGATGTCGATAGCACGCGCATGCTGATCCGCGTCGAGCAGGGCAAAGGCCGCAGGGACCGCAACGCGATGCTCTCGCCGCAGCTTCTGGAGCTCCTGCGGCTGTGGTGGCGCGAAGGCAGGCGGCGCGGGGTGATGCTTCCGCATGGCTGGCTGTTCCCGGGCCGCGGCTGCACGGCGCCGATCTCGTCGCGGCAACTGCACCGCGCCGTCCAGGAGGCCGCCGAAGTCGCCGGCATCCGCAAGCGCGTCAGTCCGCACACTCTGCGTCACAGCTTCGCCACCCACTTGCTCGAACAGGATGTCGACATCCGCGTCATCCAGGTGCTGCTCGGGCACAGCAAGCTCGATACGACCGCGCTCTACACCAAGGTCTCGACCCGGACGATCCATGCAGTCACCGGGCCGCTCGATCGGTTGATGGCGCTGATGGAAGGCAAGACGCCGCCCGGTTGAGCCGTGCGCGCCTCGATCGAGGTCGCCGATGTCTTCCGTGCCGCCGGTCCCGGGTACCGGGTCGCCCATGCACGGCACCTGAGCCTGCATCAGCTCAAGGTAATGTCGGCGGTCGAACACTGCCGCACCGCGGCGCTCGGCGGTCACGTCGAGGCCTGCGAGGACTGCGGCGAATGGCGGATTGCCTACAACTCCTGCCGCAACCGGCACTGCCCGAAGTGCCAGGGCGCGGCCGCACGGACATGGCTGGCCGAGCGCGAGGCCGACCTGCTGCCGGTCGGCTACTTCCACGTCGTGTTCACGCTGCCTGCCGAGGTCGCCGACATCGCGTTCCAGAACAAGGTGCTCGCCTACGACCTGCTGTTCAAGGCAGCGTCGGAGACGATGCTGACCATCGCGGCCGATGCGAAGCACCTTGGAGCCAGGATCGGCATCACCGCCGTGCTCCACACCTGGGGCTCTGCGATGACTCACCATCCGCACGTGCACATGATCGTACCGGGCGGCGGCATCGCGCCCGGCGGGAAGCGCTGGGTCTCGTCGCGGCCGGCCTTCCTGCTTCCGGTGCGCGTGCTCGGCAAGCTGTTCCGCCGGCTCTTCCTCACCCGGTTGATGGCGCTGCACGACGCCGGGCGGCTCAGCTTCTTCGGATCGATGGCGTATCTCACCGAGCGGCGAGCCTTCCTGCGGCACCTGTCGCCAGTCCGGAAGAAGCGCTGGGTGGTCTATGCCAAGGCACCGTTCGCGGGACCGGAGGCGGTGCTCGCATACCTGTCGCGCTATACTCACCGGGTCGCGATATCGAACAGCCGCCTGATCGCCTTCGACGAGAGCGGCGTCACCTTCCGCTACAAGAACTACCGCCGCGACGGCGCCGACCGCCAGCAGGTCATGACGCTTGGCCCCGACGAGTTCATCCGCCGCTTCCTGCTCCACGTGTTGCCGCGAGGCTTTCACCGCATCCGGCACTACGGCATGCTCGCCGGCTCCGCCCGCAAGGCCAGCCTCGTGCTCGCCCGCCAACTGCTGAGCGTCGCTGCGCCACCCGATGACGACACCCCAGGCGAACCGGAGGACTTCCGCCCGTCATGCCCGTGCTGCGGCGGACGCATGATCGTCGTCGAGGTGTTCGAACGCTGGAGGCAGCCACGCGGACCGCCGGACGCTACCGCGACGAACCGGAAGACCGCTCCATGACCCGGCATGGAATAGTCAAGACTGCAACCGCAGGCCCTCAGCCTCCGGTAACGGACCCACACGCGTCCATGGTGATCGTTGACGACGACGGGGCCGCCTTCAGCCGCTTACCGTGCCGACAACATCGCACGGAGGCGCAACAAAGCCGCCTGTCCGCATCCATCCCGGCGCTTCCCGGCGACGGTCGCGTCATCGCCGACATCAGCCGCAAATCGAAATCCCCATAGACATCGACCGTGGCCCGCGGGTTCCTGCATGAGAGGCTTTCGTACGCCTCACGGCACCCGAAACCCTTCACCA
>NZ_JBAZTU010000013.1:0-2697 GCF_041661825.1 Sphingomonas sp. | reverse complement strand
TGTTCAGCGACAATTAGAACTGTGCCCCAACGACAACTAGATCTACGGGTCAACGACAACTAGATCTGGGGATCGAGTCTCCACAAAAGTAGCGCCGATCGATCGGGTAGAGTGCGCCTCCCCAAGGGAGGGCAGGGTGGTCGAGAGACGGCAAGTGGAGCGATTGATGAAGGAGTTGCAGAAGGGCGAGCGGTTGGACGTGGCGGCGCTGCGATCGGGGATGAGCGAAACGACGGCGGCGCGGTATCGGGATGGGGCGGCTGTGAAAGGGCAGCGTGAGCCACGGCAGTACCGGACCAGGCCGAGCCCGTTCGCGGGGGTGTGGCCGGAGATCGAGACGATGCTCGAGCAGAGCCCCGGGCTGGAGGCGAAGACGATCTTCGAGCTTCTGGGTGAGCGCGGCGATCTGGATCTGCAGCCCGGGCAGCTGCGGACGCTGCAGCGGTACATCCGGGTGTGGCGGGGCAAGCACGGGCCGCAGAAGGAAGTGATGTTTCCGCAGGAGCATCGTCCGGGGGAGGCGGCGCAGAGCGACTTCACGTGGATGAACGAGTTGGGCATCACGATCAGCGGGGAGCAGTTCGATCACCTGTGCTATCACTTCGTGCTGCCGTACTCGAACTGGGAATGGGTGATGGTTTGCTTTGCCGAGAGCTACGAAACGCTGACCGAGGGATTCCAGCGGGCTGTGCATGATCTAGGCGGCGTTCCTCGGAAGAGCCGGACCGACAACCTCTCGGCTGCGACACACAAGCTGACTGGCGGTGGGCGTGAGTTCAACGAGCGCTACACGCAGTTTCTCGCCTACTACGGGTGCAAGCCGGACCGGAACACACCAGGGCGCGGACACGAGAACGGCGACGTCGAGCAGGCGCATCACCGGTTCAAGCGCGCGGTGGGACAGGCCCTGTTGGTTCGCGGCACCCGCGACTTTGCAGATCGCGCGAGCTACGAGGCGTTTCTCGCGACGATCGTTGCAGCGCGGAATGCAAAGACCGTGGGCAAGCTTGGCGACGAGCGGCGCGCACTACGACCGCTGCCCGCGGTCGCACTCGAGAGCTTCCGCCGGGTGAGCGTGAAGGTCACGGCATTCTCGACGGTGCATCTCGGTGCGAACACGTACTCGGTGCCGTCGCGTCTGATCGGCGAGTACGTCGAGGCGCGGCTCAATGCCGAGAGGATTGAGATCTGGTACGGCGGCGAGAGGATGGCCGCGATGGAGCGATTGCGGGGCAAGGGTGGCCACGCGATCGACTACCGGCATGTCATCTGGTCGCTCGTGCGCAAGCCGGGAGCCTTTGCGCGCTACCGGTTTCGTGAGGCGCTGTTCCCGAGTCTGGTGTTCCGTCAGGCCTACGACGCGCTCGACGCGCGGCTCGGCACAGGGGCCGATCTCGAGTACGTACGGATTCTCCATCTTGCGGCGTCGACAACCGAGACGCAGGTCGAGCAGGCCCTCGAGGGACTCGTTCGGGACGGCGCACTCGAGAACTACGCACAAGTTAGCGCACTGTGCGAGCCCCGCGAGATCGCGATCCCTGAGTGCGGTGTCATCGAGCCGGATCTGGGCGTCTACGATGCGCTCGCGGCCGTGGGGGTGGAGGCATGAGAGCGGCGCGAGAGACGCCGTCCAATGCGCTGCCACTACTGCTGCGCTCGCTCAGTCTTCCGGCGTTCGTGCGGGAGTACGAGCCGACGGCCGCGCGGGCGAACGCCGAAGGGCTCACGCACGAGCAATATCTTCTCGCGCTGGCCGAGATCGAGGCGGCCGAGCGCCAGGCACGGCGGATCGAGCGATTGCTCGTCGAGTCGAAACTGCCGCGAGAGAAAACGCTCGCCACCTACGACCTCACGCGCCTTCCGGCAAAGGTGCGCTCGGGCGTTGCGGGCTTGCGCGACGGCGAGTTTCTCGACCGCGCCGTCAACGTGATCGCCTTCGGCAATCCGGGAACGGGCAAGACTCACCTGCTTGCCGGCCTCGGGCATGAATTCGTCCGACAGGGTCGGGCCGTTCTGTTCACGCCCGTCTTCCAACTCGTGCAGCGCCTGCTCGCGGCCAAGCGCGATCTGCGGCTCACACAGGAATTGCGCAAGCTCGACCGGTTCGATGCCCTGATCCTCGACGACATCGGCTACGTCCAGCAGAGCCGCGAGGAAATGGAGGTGCTCTTCACGCTGCTGGCCGAGCGTTATGAGCGGCGCAGCGTACTGATCACGAGCAATCTGGTTTTCAGCAAGTGGGACCAGATCTTCAAGGACACGATGACCACGGCCGCGGCGATCGACCGCGTCGTGCATCACTCGCTCATTCTCGAGCTCGCCACCGACAGCTATCGCGCGAACGCGGCACGCGAGCGAAACGCCAAACGAGCCGCGACATCGTGACCCTGTGGAAAACTCGGCGGAAATCGATGGTTTTCCACAAAGAAAGAAAAAGTAGCAAAAAGAAAGAAACGAAACCCGCCCTGATGGAAATATGGAAAACGCGATGACCCCGCGTTTCCCACATTCCCACAGGGCCTGCGGCGGGAACCCAAAGAGGGAGTACCAACAACCAAACCCAAAACGAGCGCGGCCCTAACGGGCCGCGAACAGCAGTCACCCCTGAGCCTGCGGCTCAGGACACCATCAACCCCGGAGATTTGATTCCCCAGTTCTAGTTGTCGTCAGCAACTCAGATCTAGTTGACGCCAGACA
>NZ_JBAZTU010000012.1:0-4521 GCF_041661825.1 Sphingomonas sp. | reverse complement strand
GGGGTTTGAGTAGCAACGGAACAGAAAACCTACATAAGGGGCTTCAAGCATCGTCGATACCTGTGGCACCAGGATCGCGTAGCGGCCTCAACTCGCCGCGCGCCACGATGTCGGGAATGGTGAAGGCATAGCGCCCGAGCATGTTGATGTGCCTGGAACCAAGCGGCGAGAGGCGGGCGACGTCCTCGTCCAGGATCACATGGCCTTCGGCGCGTAGCTGGCTGACCGCCGCGTCGATGTAGATCGTGTTCCAGAGCACGACCAGGTTGACGACGAGCCCGAGCGCGCCGAGCTGATCCTCCTGCCCTTCGCGGTAGCGCTGGCGAAGTTCACCGCGCTTGCCGTGGAATATGGTGCGGGCAAGCAGGTGGCGGCTCTCGCCGCGATTGAGCTGGACCAGGATCCGGCGCCGGTAGGTTTCGTCGTCGATGAACCGCAGCATGTAGAGTGACTTGATGAGGCGGCCAAGCTCCTGAAGGGCACGTGCCAGCCTGGTGGGGCGATCATTGGTCTGAAGGACACGGGTGAGATCGGTCGCGCGCACGACGCCGAGTTTGAGCGATCCGGCCAGTCGAAGGAGATCATCCCAATGTTCGACAATCAGCCTGGTGTTGATCCTATTCGCGGCGAGGTCATCCAGCACGCCATAATCGGCCTTGCCATCGACACGCCAGAACCGCGCGCCGCCAATGTCGGCGATGCGCGGCGAGAACTGGAGCCCGAGCAGGTGAAAAATGCCGAAGATCGTGTCGGTGTAGCCGGCTGTGTCGGTCATGATCTCGCCTGGCCGCAATTCGGTTTCCTGGTCGAGCACGACGGCAAGCAGATAGAGGCTGTCGCGCAACGTGCCGGGCACCGTCAGAGCATTCAGCCCGGAAAAGCGATCAGAAACCAGATTGTACCAGGTGATGCCGCGTTCGCGCCCGAAATAGCGCGGGTTTGGGCCGGCGTGGATCGTGCGGACTGGCACGGTGAAACGCAGTCCATCGGCAGAGGCGACCTCGCCGCTGCCCCAAACGCGGGCCAGTGGTATCCTGTTATGGGCCGCGACCAGCAGCGCGTTGGCTGTGGTCAGCGTCTCGGCGCGGATGAAGTTCTGCTTCACCCAGCTCAACCGTGACCGGCGCAGCGCGGACACCTCGGGACGGACAAGCGGTTCGAATCCGGTATTGGTGGCCTCCGCGACAAGCACCGCGCAGATCGTCGTCGCTATATCCTCGGCGCGTGCATTGCCTTCGCTGGCATGCGTGAACGCCGCCGCGAAACCGGTTCGCGCATGCATCTCCAGGATCAGCTCGGGAAGATCCAGCTGCGGCAAGCGCGCGTCGATTGCCCTATGGAGATCGGTGAGGCTGAGTGGCTCGTCGATCCTGTCGAGCGGTGCGATCGACAGGTCGGCGCCGCTCGCCGTTTTCGTGATGGTCACGGCATCGTTGTCCGGTACGCGCGCCGCTGTCTCGCGGTAGGCGAGATCGAGCCGCGCGGACAGCCTGGCGATCTCCTCGTCGCCAGCGACCGCCACGCCGACCGTGCGGCATACCGTCGGTCGCGCCGCTTCCCAGGCGGCTCCTGTCAGCAGGCCTTTGCGCGGGTCGGCGTAGCGAAGCGAGCGAACAGGAAAGACGTCGCGACGGCGAATGGCGCGGCGTAGCCGGTCGAGCGTACAAAGCCGGTATCCGGTCAGATCGAATGTACCGTCATCACTCTTCAACTGGCGCCCCCACCCCTTGGGGACGAACGATGTTGGTGCCGGTCCACGGCGCTTCTCGCCCCTGTGAACCCTTCGCAAGTGGTCGACCGCGTCGAGCAGCGGCTGTCCTGCGGGCGCGGCTGCAAGATCGAGCGCTGCCAGCATCTTCGGCAGATAGCGCATCGTCCCGGCCTGCCGGCGCAACTCGACAAAATAGCTCTCGTCGTTCGGCCGCGCGAGAAGGTTCACCTGTGCGACGGCGTCGGTCAGCGCTGTCCGATCGACGAGCGCGAACACGGCCGCGCGCACCTGCGCATCGCTGATGCTGTCATCGAGCAGCACAACGCCGGCATCGCGAAGCCGGAGCGATGCGGCATCGAGATCACGCAGCGAACGCATCCGGGCATCCCTGGCGTTGATGCGCGCGTTGGAAAACATTCGGGTCGACACGACGTCGAACAGGTCGATGACATCGTCGCTGGCCGACGCTTCGAGGGTGCGGATGAACGCGACGAGGGTGGCAGCGCGCCGATCGTCGGGGAGTCGGGCCACGGCCTGCGCCCGCGCCGCACCGGCAAATCGCGCCAATGCGACCGCCTTGCCGGGTGGCACCCGATCAAGTTCGGGCAAGCCCGCTGTGAACGTGCGGATTTCGGTAAGGCGATCAACGGCGCGGCTGATCTCGGGGCCGCTTTGCAGGTATGGACCGTCACGCAGTCGATCGAGCGGGCTTTGCCGCCCGTCGCCAATAACGGCGACCAGCGTGTCGAGCCGGGCGCGTTGCTCCGACGTCAGCCTGTCGATGAGACGGCGATGAACGTGCGTGGCGACCCGTGTGCGGACTCGTGCGATATCGCGCTCGAGGACGGACAGCCCTGGCAACAGCACCTTGCATTCAATCAGCCACGTCGCCGCTGCATCGAAGAGCGCCGATGGCCGATCGGTGCCCGTCCAACACAGCGCGTACAGGAAACGATGCAATCGGAACGCGATGCGTGGATCGGAGAAAACTTGGTAGCCATAATGGTCGCGGATGCGCGGGCCGTGCCGCCATCGTCCCTTGGTCGCGCAATATTGCGCCATCCGTTCGCACGGCTCGTCGATCGCCAACTGGCTGCCTGCGAACCGCGTGACCGACGCCGGTGTCTGTGCCGGATCTTCGAGAAAGGTGCCGAGCAGCCGCAAAGAGCCAAGCTGTACCGCTACGCCGAGCCTGTTGTGATCGCCGCGGTGCGCGCCGATGAACGTCCGGTCTGCATCGTCGAGATAAAAATGGCGCGCCAACTGCTCCGATGTAGGATCGCCGACGAAGCGACCATAGCGCAGGGCCTGCTCGTCCGAGAGAAAGCTGACCGGCACTGCTCGGCCTATGCTGCTATTTTAGGCTGAACCCCGCGCTTGCCCAGCAATTCGCTGGCCCGCTCTCGCGGCTGACCTTTCGCATCGACATAGGCATAAAGCGTCGACACTGATACGCCGAGTTGGACCGCAACATCGCGTGCGGCATTGTCGCGATCCGCCATCAGCGCCATCGCGGCCTTCAGCTTCTGCTTCGTCATGACCCGCGGCCGACCACCTGCACGGCCTCGCGCCCTGGCCGCGGCCAGCCCCGCCATTGTGCGCTCATGGGTCAGATCGCGCTCGAACTCGGCCAGGGTCGCGAAAATACCGAACACCAACCGGCCCGTAACGGTCGTCGTGTCGATATCGCCGGTCAGCACCTTAAGGCCGATCCCGCGCTTCTGCAGATCGCCGACCAGCCCAACGACGTGGGGTAGCGACCGTCCGATCCGGTCGAGCTTCCAGACTACGAGGGTGTCGCCATCACGCATGATGTCGAGTGCCTTGTCGAGCCCGGCCCGTTCGGTCGCACGGCCCGAGCACACGTCGTCGAACACCCGGCCGCATCCGGCACGATCCAGCGCATCGCGTTGCAGATCGAGATTTTGCTCGCCTGTCGACACCCGCATATATCCGATCAGCATCGACGTCCGCTCCTTCTTTCATTAATCTATCGAAGGATGGGTTTACCGGCTATAGGTTTCTGGATGGGTAGATGTGAGATTGAGGGTCATCCAGCGGTCCGATCGTAACCGCCGGCCCGCTTCGCATCAAACCGGGGTTTATTGGAAAAACCAGACGGCCGCTTCCGCCCCACTTGCAGACATTGACGATTTAGGAAAGCAGTTTCACTGTGTGGGGATGAAGGCCATCTTCCTTCTTATGCTGGCGGCCGCTGCATCCTGCTCGGATGGACAGGCTACCAATCAGTCACCTTCTAGCAACCGACTAGGAGCGAGCGCCACCTCGCTCGCGAAACTTGCGCTTCGAGGGTGGGTTACTGACGATGCCGACATACTCAACCCTGCGCAAGAGGCGAGCCTATCCACCCGGTTGGAGGCGTTCGAGGAAGCATCTGGTCACCAGATGGTCGTAGTCACAGTGCAGTCGCTTGGTGGACGGGACGTGGCCATGTTCACAAAGGAACTTGGCAACACTTGGGGTATTGGAAGAGCCGAGCAGGACGACGGAGTTATCCTTCTTGTTGCGCCAAAAGAACACAAGGCGCGGATAGAAGTTGGGCTGGGCTTGGAGCGGACGCTTCCGAACGCCTTATGCCAGCAGATCATGGATAGTGAGATCATCCCGCACTTCCGGAACGGCGACTATCCGAGCGGCATCAGTGCTGGGGTGACCGCCCTCATCAGCCATGCATCCTAACGCCGGGCCGAATGTCTGCCTTCCACCACTTCGCGCCCTTCCGGAATGGCCCGCGGCCTTGAGGCGTGCTGCCTTATGTAGGTTTTCTGTTCCGTTGCTACTCAACCCCC
>NZ_JBAZTU010000011.1:0-22756 GCF_041661825.1 Sphingomonas sp. | reverse complement strand
GGGCCGTCCGCCTGCGGCGTCCGGGGTCGTTGGCGTGCGATCGCATGTCGAAGATTTGTTATCTCGGTATGCATACGGATTGCATACGATTATCTACCTACTACCCTATCCCCTACCCCCACTCTAACCCCATACCCATTTACCCCCCCTTAGGGTGTTTTAACCCCTAGCCGAAAAAAGTGATAGTTCGTTTTTTTCGACAAGGGGTTTTTGGCGAGAGAGAAAAATAAATGTCGTCATCTTTTTCTCTTGCGCTCTCCCTCTGGCGCAGGCATTTTTAGGTACACTCTCAACGGAGGATTTCTTGGCAAAGAAGGCTGAAAGTCCGCAGTCCGCGAAGCGCCCGCGAGTGCAAGCGGATAGTGCCGAAAATGGCCGACGTGGTACAGTACGTGTTGTACCGTTGCAGCGCGCGTGCCGCACACTCGACTGCGATTATCAGGTGGCATGGAAGTATTATGCACGCGGAATCCTGAAGGGGTACAAGCGTCGCGGTCGCATTTTTGTGACTGAAGCGAGCCTCAATGCGCTCGTCGCCGCGCTGCTTGGGAACGGTGCATGAAGCCCCCGCTCCCACATGACCGAAAGGACTGGCAGGCGCTCTCCGCGCTCATCGGTTTGGTGAGTGTGACGGGGATGCTGGAGGGACAACGCCCGCAGTCAATCATGGTCGTGGGTGCACCGGCAAGTGGAAAGTCGGTTTTGCTGGAGCGATATCTTGCACGCTCAGGCGACCTCGTAAATCCGCATCTTCAGTTCACAACCTCGGTCACGCAAATGGGCATTCGTCAGATTTTGGCGAAGCAGCATCGCCCAACTCACCTTGTCGTGCCGGAGTTTCAGACGCTCATCCTGCGCAAATCGCATGTGTGGGATACGTTGCTCGGCATCTTGCTCCCGGCCATGGAAGAAGGGATCACTGATTTTTGGTCTGGGTCCGAGAAAGTGCAGTTTCACGGCGCGAAGCTCGGCCTGATCGCGGCGATGACGACAGCGGCGTTGCAAGAACATCAGGAGATGTTGACGAAGAGCGGCTTCCTCTCTCGCATGCTTGTGGTGCATCTCAACCGTTCGCCCGACGATGCATTGCGTGCGCGTAAGTGCGCCAATGCTGGCGACCACTCAGAACTCAGGAAGATTAATGTCTCGGTCCCGTCCCGACCCGTCAGGATATCTCTCGCTCGCCGACTTGCTGACCGCATTGACGACTACGCGGCGCAACTCAACCCGCACGAACTCCACCGGGAAAGCAACCGCTTCCAAGCGCTCACGCGGGCCGTTGCCTACGTTCAAGGGAGCCGCGAAGCGCAAGGCAAGCACTTCGACTGGCTCCTCCAGTATGAAGAACTCTGGAGGGCGCGCTAAGTCGCGCGGCAAAACCCGATGAAAGGCAAGAATGAAAGCAGGCTTGAAGCGTTGCGCATTCCGCTGTCCGGGCGTATTGTCAAGGCGCTCTCGGATGAAGACTACATCCTCGTGTCAAATCTGTTTCAAGAAGCGATGATGAAGCTTCATGGCATGCCATGTCATGCGCGGACAGCCGGTGTGGAACGGACATACGTGCGGCTCGTTTCGTTGACTGCGCTTGCGGCGCAGGTCGTTGGGACGGCGGATGCTGTGAAGCGATTTGATTATCTCGTGGTCAAGCTCAGTGAGTACTACGATGTAGCGGTGCATGCAGAGAAGACAGCAGAAGCTGGTCTGTTGCGCACGGTACGATCATTGGTGGAGATGGATGTGCGTCGATTGGATTTCGAGATGATGAATAACGTCCATATGCTCGTGCGTGGGCTTACGGAGTCCGACGTGACGGCCGCACTCAACGAATCGGGGCGCTGACATGGCCGCGAAGAAAAAGGCGAAGAGCGTGCCGAAGAGGAGCGTACCGAAGAAGAGCGGATCGAGGGGGAGTACGCCCGTTCGGTCGGGTGCATTGCGTGATCCGTGGACCGGGCGGTTTGTCGAGAATACAAAGAAGGAAGCCGATCGTATCGAGCGGCGCGCGCAACGGGAGTTGCGTGCGGCACGTACGGAACGGTCTCGTGCCTTTCGGAGGGCGCAGGCTGGCGCGAAGAAGCCTGAGACTCGCCAGCGTTATGCGGAAAAGTATCAGGACGCATCGGCCAAGGCTGACGCCGCGATGCTGAAGGCAGAGAAGGCGAAGAAGGAGTTGGAGAAGTCCACGGCGGTTCAGCGCGCAGCGGCTCGTGCACAGGCTCCGGCGCAGTGGGAGTTTGGTGTCGCATATGTGGCGAGTCGTCGGGATCGTGGTAGCGACGTGAACTTCAATATCCGCGTTCGGCGTGAAGATCGGAAGGGAATTACGAAGGAAGAGGCGGTGCGCGTGATTGAGCGTATCGCGCAGGATGGCGCGGAGTCCGTGCAGGATGAGTACGTGGTCTACGGTGTCGAGTGGTCGCGCGCGCGCGGGCGTACGGAGCGCGGGCAGTCGCGTTGGAGCGATAGCGTGCGACGCGGAGACGCGGATGATGTGGATGCGTTCCAGCCCATTCTCATGGAGGCGATCTTTAAGCGCAACGGTGAAGGGCTGCGCATGGGGGCGGTGCGCGAGCATGCGGATTGGACGGAACAGGAGGATGACGCATGAGTGATTCCGTGACGATTTCGCTGGCGCTCGCGGTGAAGCTCGCTTCAGTCGCGGTCCATGCGCAGGAGCTTCTTTCGCCGGATGGCCACAACTTCGACCGCATTGCGTTGGAGCGCGTGGCGAATGATCCTGAAGTGGTCGCGTGGCTCGCAACACTCGGTCCACTCGCACCGCGGAAGCGAGGTGGGCGATGACGGTATTGAAGCTCGACTATGACGGTGCGAAACTTCCGCCCGTCGAGATGCGTGCACAAGCATTGTGTGCCGTGTTGTACGTACGCGTTACGCTCATTCACTATGCGCGGACGCGGCGCGGGTGGCATGTCGTCATTTGCTTGGCGCGTCGTATCTCGGCTCCGCAGATCGTCGCGGTGCAAGCCATCATGGGCAGTGACCCGATGCGCGAGCTATTCAATCTCGCGCGCGTGCGGAGTCTCCCTCGCCAGCATCCGTGCATGCGACGCGACGACAACTGGAATGTGCTGTACTCGGAACACCATCGCAGGATCGCGTTCTAACTCGTCCTGCGCGCCAGAGGAAGCGTGCAGCGTTGGACCCGTTCACTTACCGTAGGTCAACCCCGACACAAGAGGACCGTATCATGGCGAAGAACACTGGCAATCCCTTCCACGACATCGCGGGCAACGAAGCGCTCGGCAAGCTGGAGGCGGACGACGCGGGCATGAAGCTTGGCGACGTCAAGCTCTTCACGATCCGCCGCGCCTTCAAGCACCACTTCAGCGGCGACGAGTACGTGGACCGCAAGACGGGTGCGCTGGAGTCGTCGCGCGCCGAGACGAAGTTGATCGTGGAGTTCGTGGAGTTCCCCGGCAAGGGGCTCACCTGCAACAAAACGCAGGGGAACGCGTTCGCGGCGCTCGCGTCCAAGGGCTTCTTGCCTCTCTCCTTCGACGAGATCACGCAGGAGTTTCAGTGGGGCGGAGTCCGCGTGCCGCTCGTCGCGCGCAACTTCGAGTTCGAGAAGAAACAGTACGTGAAGCTCTGCCCCGTTTCGTCGGAGACGTTCGCGGAGCAGATGGAGAAGCTCGGTGCGGCGAAGCCGACGCCGCGCACGACGCGTCGCCCTGCCGCGCGCGGTCGCTGATTTCACGTAGAGCGCCCGTGCCGGATATCCCGGCACGGGTTGCTCGTCTCACTGGAGTTCACATGTCATTGTTTCAGCAGCCCCTCTCGGCTGAGCAGCAGGCCGAGGAACTGAAGAAGATGCTTGCCAAGGCGTTCATGCCGACGCGCATGGGCATAAGTCCTGCGCATGGTGTCGTCTTCTTCGCCGGGAAGGAGAGCGAGTTGTCCATCTCGGAAGTCGTGGTCGCGGTGCGCGTGGCCGATGTGATCGCGCTCGCGGCGAGCCTCTCGCAGCAGATGGTCGTGCCGATTCTCGATGCAGTGCCGACCGAACCGCTACCGCGCGTGAAGAAGCCGCACAAGCTCTTTCAAGTGCTGAAGGGAGGAGAATCCTGATGGCGGCGCGCAAGCGGAGTGGTGGCAAGAGCGTGCGTATCTCGCTGGAGGGCAATGACGGCGAAGGCGAGGCACCGCCTGCGCCGGAGTCGGTGACCGATCAGGTACTCACGGAGCAGAGTGAGAGTGGGGCGGCCACGCGTGCGCCGCAGGCAGTCATCCGTCGCGTGGAACCTTCGACGGGGAAGGAGACGTATCTGGATTCTGTTGCGCTCGCCATCGTGAGCGAAGAATGGATCGCGCAGTCATATGGCGGCGGCAAGTACCGGATCGTCAAGATGGGCGTGAAGGACGGCAAGTGGGGATTCGTCGGATCAGAGACCTACGAGATTGACGAATCGTTGCCGTTCAAGGGAAGCCTGAAGGCGCAGCAGGCGCTCGCGCGCCCGCGCTTCGCGCCCGATGGCGACGACGACCCGCCGATGATCTTTGAGCGCAACGGCTCTCCGGCCGGTGGGCTGGACCCCATCATGCAGACCGGCGTGCTGACGCTGTTGAAGGCGCAGCAGGAGGGCGCGACGTTGCAACAGCAAATGGTCACGTCACTCATGCAGGCCGCGCAGGCGAATCAGACAATGATGCAACAGGCCATGCTTGGTCTCATGGAGCAGATGCGCGATTCGGGGAAGTCGCGCGTGGATGTGGTGGCGCTCATCGGCGCGCTCGGTCCGATCATCGCGCCGTTGCTCGCGTCCCTTCTCGGGAAGAAGGGCAATGATCTGGAGGCACTGTTGCCGCTGCTGGAGAGGTTGCGCGCGCCGCAGCCGTCCGAGAAGATGGAGGACATGCTGAAGCTCGTGCGCGACATGAAGGAGACCGCTGAAGTCTTCAATACGGGCGGCGGGGATGGCGATAATGGCGGTATCCTGAAGACGATCTCTCCACTTATCGCGGCGCTCGCGCCGCTCCTCATGCAACCGGCAGCGGCGCGTACGCCGATGCCATCGCAGGCCGCACCAACGGCCATGCCTGCGATCCCTGACATGCCGTTGGTGGAGGGGGACGTGGCCCAGAGTCCACTTGATGTGTTGGCTCCCTACATGGGGCAACTCATGTTGGCGGCGCGGCTCAATCGCCGGCCAGCGGCGGTCGCTGCCGCCGTGGAGGGCTTCGCGCCCGACGAACAGCGCGGCATGATCCGTGAACTGTTGGCCGATCCGAGCTTCGAGAGCGCGTTGGTGGAGCGCTTTCCTGAAGTGAAGCAGTATCCGACATGGATGACGGAACTGCTGTACGAGCTTCGCGCGGCGTTCATCGGAGAAGAGGTCGAAGGTGACGATGACGACGAGAACGAGGTCCCCCCCGTACCCGCCGCGCCTGCGGCGAAGGAGCAGTAATGGGCATGCGTGACGCTGTCGCCGACCCGGAGGCGTGGCTGCGCTTCGTGGTGTCACAACTGCGGGAGCACGATAATCGTTGGCCGAAGTCACTTGACAGCGATGACGGACTGAGTCTCAGTGACCGCGCATCGCGGGACAGTTTGCGCGCAAGGTGGGAGGCGCAGCGTGATCTCATCGTGCAGGACGTGAAGCGCGCGTCCGATGTGGTGGGGCTCGTCGTGGATGTGCTTGGATACCCGATGTTTCCGGAGCCGGTGAAGCCGGAATCGCGCAACGGATTCCTTTCGCCGGAAGACGTGGCGAGCCTTTTCGCGCAAAAGGAAGAGCGGGAGAGGAGGGAAGCGAGTGCGGCGATGCCATTTGCGGGTGATGCATTGGAGGGAGCGATGCATCTACTCGCGCCGATCCTTGATGGCCTTCGCGAGCGCTTGGGGCGCGAGCGTGAGCAGTCGCGCGCCGTGGGTGATGATGGCGAGCTTCGCTTCAAGCAAGTCATCGTCGTGAATGGGTCGGAGAGGATGCGAAGTGAACCCGTGCTCATCGGACTCGACATGGAAGGGCGCATGTGGTCCGTGGTGCACGTCGGGGGGCTTTCTCTCCCCGGTTGGAGACGGTTGCCCTGCGTGCCTGTCGAGGGGTGACTGTTTCCTATAGAAGGAGATACTTGGATTGAGGTCACAAAGTTGACAAGTAGCACGGCATGGGCGTATGCTCATGCCGTGTTCACTTTGCAGCAGGGGAGTCTCGCGGGCGGTGATCTCGGGACTGAGCAGACGTTGGGCCATATGCGTCGTCTCGTCCTGAACGAGACGGCGCTTCCGATTGTGCGCATGGTCGCCGCGCAGATCGCCGCGAACGTGCCGGGAAACGATCCCATGCAACTGGCGCAACATATTCGACGCTTCGTGAAGGCGCGCTGGCGCTTTGTGCGCGATCCGTTGGATAAGGAGTTGCTGCATACACCGGAAGCGCTGCTCCGCATGTTGCAAATGCACCAACAGATTGCCGCCGACTGCGACGACGCGGCGATCCTGTGTGCGGCGCTTGGCGTCTCGGTCGGCCTGCGGGCGCGGTTCGTCGCAGTGTCGTTCCTTGACGAACGGGCTCCATATGGTCATGTTTGGGCAGAACTCGCGCCGCCGACCGGAACCGGCTCGTGGGTCGAGTGCGATGTGACGCGGAGCATGCAGACGCTTCCCATGCACTTGATTGCACGATATGTCCTCTTTCCGGTCATCAGTGACAATATGCACACATTGCGCGGGTCCATGTCGGGACGTGGTGAGGTGCCTGCGTCGCGGTCCGCCACTCCGAATGCGTCGCCGTTCAGTGGTCTCGGGTCGTATGGCGGAGCCGGGCTGAGTGCAGGCGCGTTGGGCGAAGCGCTGTTCGGTGGATTGGGCATGCCGGACGATTTCGCGGTCTTGCGGGCGGACCTCTCTCGCGCGGAGGCGTTGCTGCCGAAAACACCGAAGCCGCTGCGGGGCGTGCTTGTGAGTCGCATCGCGGCGATGAAGCGCAAGATCGCGTCCTATGCGCCGGTCGCCTTGTCGCCGATTGCTCCGGCCGCGCCGCCGATCGCTCCGCCCGTCGCCGCGCCGTCGCCGACTGATGTTCCGGCTCCGGTTTCGGTGCCGACGTACGCGCAGCCGATCTTGATTGCGCCGCCAGCCTCGTCGGACTTCGCACCGTCACGGTCGTCCGCGCCACAAGCATTGCCGTTGTATCCAGTACCAAGTGAGTTGCCGCTCGCAGTGGACGCAGCGGCGAGTGGGGAACAGCCGTCATTGGATGCCGCACGGTCGGGGGGGGCCAATGGCGGCCTGTTCTCTTCTCCATGGGTATGGGTTGCCGTAGGCGTGCTGGCGTTCGTCGTTGCGCGTGGTCCCGGCGCGCGCTCACTTCGTTAAGGATCACAGCCATGATTGCCATTCCTCTCGCACTCGCGGCCAAGGCGCAGGTCGTGCAGGGATTCGTCAAGCAGTTGAGTAGTGCGGGCGCTGCGCTCGGCATCGGCGATACGGCGACCGACAAGGCGCGCAAGCAGGAAGCGGCGAATCTCTTGAGTGGCGCGCTCGGGGGCGATGCGGGGTCGTTGGCGACGCTTATCACCAATGCCTTCAGCGGGGCACGTCCGAAGCCGGTACAGGGACTCGCGAAGGAGGCGTTGCGCGCCTTCGCGAAGAGCGCCGGGGGATTGCCGGTCCAGTATTCGGAATACGCGGTGAAGCTTGGCGTCCCGGCGCTTTCGGCCAGTGCCATCAACGAAGCGCTCTCGGCTCGCGGGGCCGGTCCTTCCGTTCCGGTGCCAGTGAATACGAGTGATCTCGCCGTGCCGGCGACGCAGAGCGTCACTCCCTACGTGCTGTTTGGTGCGATCCTCTTGCTTGGCGGTGCTTTCCTTCTCACGCGCAAGCGTAGGAGCTAGTTATGAGCGGTATGTACGCGCAGCGTCAGGGTCTCGGTGATCTCGGCTGGAGCATCAGCGACTTGCCGCTCATCAGCAACGCACTAAGCTTCGCGGACTCCAAGGTGAAGGATGCCGTGGAATACATCACGAAGAAGTACGCGGAGTACGTGCAGGTACAGCAGCAGGCTCCCGCCATGCTGGAGGACGCGGAGAAGTTCGTCGCCGTGCTCAATCAGACGGGCACCGCTGAGCAGCAGATGCAGGCGGCGCGCTATCTCGCGGCGGCGCGTGCAGCGAAGCAGGGCGCGGACAACTCGGGGCCGGTGGATCAGGTCATGTCGTGGCTCAACTCGGCCAAGCAGTCGCTCGGTCTTGGCGTCATCGTCGTGCCGCTGTGGATCGCGGGCGCGGTCATCATCGCGCTCGGCATCGTGAAGATGACCGTCTCTTCGTGGAGCGAAGGGCGCACGATTCGCGCCGCGCTCACGGCGGGACTGTCGCCCGAGCAGATCGCCAAGCTCGGCGTCGGGCGCTCGCCGTTCGGTAGCGCGCTCTTCGGCGCGACGAGTGCGGTCACGCTGCTCGTGGTGCTCGGCGTCGGTCTCTTCGCGTACAACGCGCTGCGTCCGGGTGGGCGTCGCTAATGACGCTCCCGTTCAACCCTGCCGTGGTGCAGTCTGTCGTGAGTGCGTCCAGCGCACTCACGGAGTGGAAGCGCGCCATGGATTCGCTCGCGCTGGAAGTGTCGAAGCTCGCGGCACTGGCAGCAAGGGGCGATCAGACGGATGCAACCCAGATGCTTCCGCGTGTGGAATCGCTGCTATCCATCGCGTCGCGTGCCGGGGCGACATATGGCGCGTTCCATCCAGTCGTTCCTGCGGATGTGCAGCAGCGGTGGGTGTCCATCCTGACGCGCACGCAATCGGCACTGCAAGCGGCGCGCGCGCATGCGGTGTCCGGTCCATCGTCGCTGCCGATACTACTGCCTGCGGGCGCTCCCGATCCACGCGACGGATTCAAGATTCCGTTCACGAACATCGTACTGCCGTGGGCCGCCGTGCTTGGCGTGGCGCTCGTCGTCGGGGTCGGCCTCTACGTGAGTCGGAGGCGGAAGTGAGCATCGGACTCGCAATCATCGGCAACCCGAAGGACAAGGGGTTCTCTGAGATGGATGCATGGCGCTCGGTCGCGGATCGCGCGGAGCGTTTGCTTGGCGAGATGGGGCTCGTGTGGGATGCGCTTCAGTCAGGTGGACAAGTTGCTCGTATGCGTGCGCCGGTCATGGTAGGCCATATGCAGGAGCTTCGCGCGCTGGCGGAAATCATGCGCCAGCAACTCGGGCGTGATGTTCATGTGAATCCGCGCCGGAATCCGGGACGCGGGCATGTCATGTCAGACAGTGTGCAGGCGATCGTGTACGTGCACAAGGATGATGGACAGTTTTACATTCATCCGTTCGGCGGGAAGGAGGCGAGCGACGCCGATCTCGCGTTGCTTGCGCGCATGCGGTGTTTCACGGGGAAGTCGCGCGTGCGCATGATCGCTGAGCCGGATGGCGGTGTCTCAGTGGAAGGGAAGGACGGCCAAAATCTTTGGGAGGAGTTCTGACCATGGGCCAGTTGTTCTTGGTGAATCCGCCAACGAGGAAGGCGGCGAAACGGAAGTCTCGCGCGCGGGGCGCGAGCAAGGCGGGGAAGCGTTCGGCGCGTGCGCTCTCGGCCAAGTCAATCACGCGCCTGAAGGGGGCACAGATGGCGAAGAAGGCAAGGAAGCGCCCCGCGAAGGCCAAGGCCACTTCGCGGAAGCGTCGGGTGTCGCGCAAGACGCGTCGCACTCCGGCGATCTCGCTGCGGAAGCGCGGCGTGACCGTGTACCGCAGCAATCCGCGTCGTCGCGTGCGTCGTCGCGTGCGGCGCAATCCGGCGTTCGGTCGCGGGATCATGGGGAGCCTGATGACGGCGGTGAAGGACGGCGCATGGGTGCTCGGCGGTGTCGCCGGCACGAACTTCATCGCGCGGCAAATCCCGTTCGGCAACGGCACGGTGCCGGTGGGAGCGGCGAAGAAGCTTGCGGTGGGGGTCGTGCTGAGCATGATCGTCGGCAAGGCGGTGGGGCGCGCGGCGGGGGAGAAGGTGCTGACCGGCGCAGTCGTCGCCGTGGGGACCGATCTCCTGCGCAACATGCCGATGATCGGCACGGCACTCGCGGGCGACAACGATCTCGCGTTCATCCGGCGGACGATGGGCGCATATCCGACGGCGCTCACGGCAGGCATGGGTGCGTACGTCGAGCCGTACACGGGCGTCCGTTCGGAACCGAACAGCCGTTGATCGCGGCTGAGCAGTAACTCACGCAGTCATCTTTTCACTTCTCTCAGAGAGACTCAGTCATGGGCTACGGTACTCGTTTCCCGGTGGACCCCCGCAACTACACCCGGCTCGCGGAACTTTCGCTGCCGGCCAACGCGGGTGCGCCGGAGGCCATTCCGTTCGTTTACTACGACACGGCGACGCTCGCCACGAACTGGACGACCGCGAGCTTCTTCGCCACGCCGCAGACGGACAAGACGCTCGGCAACATCGAGCAGGGCGGGACGATCCCCGCCGACACGTACTTCCAGCTCTACAGCGTCAATCTCGACTTCCTCATTCCGACCGTGGCGAACAGTGCCGCGACCGCCGATGCCGTGGGCGACGTGCTTCAGATCTTCTGGGGCGCTCGCGCGACGTTCAACCTGAACATCGAAGGGAAGACGTACGGGCCGATCCCGGCATCGTGCCTGCATGGCACGGGTGGCGTGGAAGCCTCCATCGTCGGAGTTCCTGCGGCGGCGGCGCTCGCCAACGTCGGCCAGAATCTCCGGCCCGATGGCGGTTGGTGGGCGGATGGGGCGATCATCCTACGTCCCACCGCGTCGTTCTCGGTGCGGCTGGATGGCGTCGCGGCCGCGCTCGTTGCGTCGCGGCAGGTGCGGATCAGCATGATGGGCGTCAAGTACCGCGTCGTGCGCTAAGTAGCGCTCGCGCGTCTCTCGACGCACGCAACCGGGGCGGGGACGATGCGCCCCGCCCCGGTTGTGCATTCCACCCTTCAGACAAGCGAGTAGGTCCATGGACGGACAGAGTGGCAACCGTCAGCGGGGAATGGCGTTTGAGACGGGGTTTCGTGTGGTCCCGCCTTCCGGTGTCCTCGGCTGGCTTCCGCCGCAGTTCTGGCGGACGATCAAGGAGTTCTATACGTATGGCGTGAACTTCTTGCCCATCGCGGCAAGCGGCACGTCCACGGAAACGATCTCCATTCAGGGCAGCACGGACTTCGTGCTGTTGTATGTGGCGATGACGGCGACGAGCGAGGACAACTTGACGCCGCTGGCCTTCGCTCCGGCACTCGTGCAGTTGCGCGATGCATCGAGCGGCAATGATCTCTTCCAGACGCCGCAGCATGTCGAGAATGTCTTCGGCACCGGACGCGAGCCGGGGATTCTCGCGGTGCCGTACTTCCTGCGGGCCAACTCCGCGTTGCAGGTCACGTTGCAGAATCTGGAAGCCGTGGCACGCAACTACCGACTCTCGTTCATCGGATTCCGGTCGGTGCCGGGATCGGATTACGAGACGGGTCGCCTGCGGTAGTCCAACACTCAACGGCGTGGTGACGCATGGGACTCATTGACGGAAGTCGGGGCGGCGTGGACATGGGCTTGCTCGCCAGTCGCGTCTCTCGGGTGGGAACTTCCGACGGCGTCGTATCGCCTGCGTCGGGGGCTGCGGCCCCCGGCGCGAGTGCGAGCGGCGAAGAACAGGTAGCGCTCAACATCTTTCCGTGGTGGCTGTATGGGCCGGAAGGGTCGGAGTTCTTCTACGTGGATACCGGAGTGCAGACCATCCCGGTAGGTGGCGTGGCAACGTTGCTGGCCAACTCGGCGCTGACGGTTGGGAAGGGGCGCGTCGGTGTGATTGTTACGCTCGCGCTGCTCGTGCAGACGCCAGCGGCGACGGATGATTTCTTCTACACGATGCTGCGCAACTCTGGCCCGGAAACGGGATTGGATCGGCTGCGCAACTTTCCGGTCGCGTCGGCGTTCTCGTTGCGCGAACTGAGCGGATATGTGATCCGATTGAAACCGCAGGACGCTATCACGTGGACCGTGACGAACAGCGGGCCAGCGGCGCGTGACGTCTCGGTGTCGTACATCGGATGGACGGTGCCGGAGTCGGAAGTGCGGCGCATCCAGCGCGGCGTCAACTACTAGGAGCGATCATGCCCATCGCAGGAAACTCCATCATCGGGGCCAACGGTATCGTCCTCGGGGCACCGGCGACGGTCGGGACGTTGCCGATGATCGCTTCGCTTGGCCCCCCGCCGACCGTGACGGATTCGCGGGTGCGGCAGTGGACGGACGGCGCGGTGGTAGTCATTACCGTGGGCGCGGTGAATCTGAATCCTGGGGTCGGAGCGACGGAGACAACGCGGCTGAGTGGGGGGCTCCTCTCGGCCGGCGTCGGTGTGGATTCGACGGTGCTCGGTCGGGGCGCGTCAGCACCGGGAGTGGATGGAGTGGCGATTGGACGCGGGGCCTCGCCTGCGAGCGAAGGGGTCGCGATTGGACGCGGGGCACTTGCTCTGGGTGGCGGAGTCGCGATCGGCGCGGGATCGTTCGCGCCGGGTGCGAACTCACTCGCGCTTCAGGGGGGAATCTTGAACGCCTCGAACGCGATTGTCATTGGCGCGACATCGGTCGCACAATCCAATGGGGGAACACCGGCGCTCATCGCGATCGGCGTTTCTGCCAGTGCCGGGCGTAGCGTGGGAAGCGTGACGTCGATGGCGATGGGCAATAGCAGTGTCGCGCGGGAAGACGATTTGTGCGTAGGGCACTCGGCATCGTCGAGTGCCAGCACGGCGGCGAACAAGAACACGATTCTCGGGAACTCCGCGTCGAATAACACGTCACAGGCCGAGGCCGTCGTTATTGGGTCCGGTCGCGTGACGACGGGTGTCGGGATCGTCTCAATCGGGGCGCGTGGAGGGGGGACGGGCAATCACTCAGTGACGATCGGGTGGTCCAGTGCGGCGAATGGGGCGCAGAGTATCATTCTCGGCAGTAACCTCGTGAGCACGCTCGCCAACACCGCGTTCATCGGGACGCCGAACACCGATATCCAGACGGTGATCGTCGGCATCGGCGACACGGTCGCGGGCATCCCGGCTGCGCGCACGGTACGATTCTCCAATGCGTCCGGCGCGAATCTCGCGGCGGGGGATGCGACGATCGTCGCGCCCCGGAGTACCGGATCGGCAGTGGCGGCTGCACTGAACTTCGACGTGGGGCAGGTCGGGGGAGCCGGGTCGGCCTTGCAGGCGCTCGTCCGCATGTTGCGGTTGACGGGGACCGGAGCGGCCATTGGGGGCACGCTGACGATTGCCAGTGCGCAGCTTCTGGCGACGACGGTCGCGCTGACGAATGGGGCGGGGGCGGCGGTGGGAACGCTCCTGAATGCCCCGGCTGCGGGGAATCCGACGAAGTGGGTCCCGGTCGATGATGCGGGGGTCACGCGCTATCTTCCGATGTGGTAAGCGCAGGCGCTTGTGTCGTTCTGCCGATTGCCGCAATATAGAGTGGACCCGACTCGGAGGAGTGTATGGCATCGAAGAAGTCTGCATCGAGATTGAGGCTTGTCGCCGGTGGACAGGAAGCGGTCGATCCGGCGCTCCTGTCGGAGTTGCGGGCGGCGTTCGCAGCACAGGAGGACGCGCAGCGCGCGCTCGCGGCGGTTAACGAGGAAGGCGAGCGGTTGCGCGTGCTCTTCACGGAGCGTAGCGCGGTGACGAAGCATGTCTACGCGAAGGTGGCGTTGCAGCACAAGCTCGGCGAGGCCGATGGCATCGACGTGACGACCGGGATCGTGCGGCGGCGGCACTTCGCCGTGCCGCCGTCCGGGGGTGCATGAGATGACGCCGCGTGCCCTAACCTTCGAGGAGGCGCGTGTACTGGCGGCACCTGCGGCCACAGCGACCGGCGTGCCGGTATGGCTCCTTCTGGCGATCGCGCGCAACGAGAGCGAGTTCAAGCCATGGGCGCAACGTACAGAGGGGCACTTGAACGACGCTTCTCATGGCTTGATGCAGATGCTATATGCCACGGCACATGCCAACGGCTACACCGGAATCATCGGTCGATGGGATGTGGTCGCGGAACGTGGCACCGGCCTCTATGATCCGGCAACGAATCTCATGTATGGTGCACGCTTTCTTTCGTCACTCCTCGCGCGAGCGAACGGCGACATAGAACGCGCGGTGAGCGCGTATAATGCCGGGTGGGGCAACGCGAAGAAGTCCATGGCTACTGTGCCGACTCGCTTCTGTGAGATATGGAAGCCGACAGCACCGGCAACAGGGCGCGTGATGGATCGTGATTGTGCGCGCATCCGTATCGTGCAACCGGGAGAATGGCCGAATCAGCGATACGTCACCGCTGTCATGCAGTACGCGCGCGAGTTTCGGTCGCGGCTCGCATCGGGTTCCGTAGAGGGAGCGCCGGTTGGTGGGGTTGTTCCGGGTGGCTCTGGTGGGGAGTCGCAGCCCACAGCGGCACCCTCTACGGATTCGAGCGCAGCCTTTGTCGTCAACTCCGGAGTGGTCATCCTGATTGCGGCGCTCGGGGTCGCTGCATGGCTCTTGAAACGCGGGGGTGGCTGGTGAGCGTGGAATGGAAGGAGCTTTTGAGTTGGCTGCAACTCATCATCATTCCGTTGGTGACGTTCGCATTGCGTGAGGCGCGATTGCTGGCGAAGGAAGTTCGGCTCGTGAAGGCGCGACAATACAAGCATGTCGTGTACGTGGCGGCGAAGTTTGGTGATCCCCTTCCTGACTACATGGAGGAATGACAGATGAACGCAATCAAGCTGAAGCTCATCGCGGTGCTGCTCCCGATCATCCTTGGCCCGATCGTCGCGGCGGCGGTGCAGTGGTCCAAACGGATCAGTCCGTGGCTCGATAAGCAGCATGCGGCGGTGAAGCAGGCGTACGTCGCGCTATGGGCTCTCGTGCTGCCGTCACTCGTGACGCTGCTCGGCGTGAACGTCTGTGCGGGCGGGGCGGCGACGTGCGACGTATGGGGCGTGGACTGGAAGCTCACGATCTCGACGTTCGCGATGGCGCTCGTCGCGCATGGCCTGAAGAAGAAGCCGAAGGAGCGGTAGTCTCATGCGACTGAAGAGAGCGCTGGAGATTGCGGCGGATCGCGGTGAGAGCGCGGGGATGGAAGGTGCGGCCGAGACGTACAGGGAGTTCCCCCGGGCGATGGACGATCTCGTGCAGGAACCGTATTGGCTCTCCGGTGAGTGGGCCGGGCAAGGTCTCTCCGAACTGCTCGGCGATCTTATGAGCGGGGTAGACGATGATGACGATGCGATCATGGGAGCGTTTGAGACTGCCGCCAGCACCGCGTTCTGGGATGAACTGGAGCGCGTGGCAACGCTTCACACGGAAGACGACGATGATGACGGCGATGACGACGACGATGACGACGATGATGACGGCGATGACGACGACGATGACGACGATGACGACGAAGAGCGCGACGGCGAAGCCTGAGTAGTACGACGTTCACAATCAACAGCGAGCAAGTCATGGGTATTTTTGACCTGAAGCGTCTCCTGCGTGGGCTGGCCGGTGCCGCCGTACAGACGCTCGAATGCATCATCCCGTTCCAAGCGCCTGCGCTGTACGCCGCGCAGGCAACGCTCACCGACGCCGCGACGATCACGCCGGTCACCTCGGAGGCCGGCACGTTCCTGCTGACGTGCGCGAGTAACGCGGCGCGTGCGATCCAGCCGCCCGCCGATCTCACGGCGGGGCGGCGTATCTACGTCATTGTCTACAACACGTCGGGTGGGGCGCTCACGCTCACGACGTTCGCGGCGGCGATCAAGCAGCCCGCGATCACGTGGCCCGCAACCGGCACCAACCGCGAGTTCGAGTTGTACTGCGACGGGACGGAGTGGTCGCTCGTCCATTTCTCCAGCACCAACGTCCCGAACTGAGGATCATCGTCATGGCGACGCGTAAGCAGGTGGAAGAGGCGGCAGCGGACGTCGGTCTGTACGTTGCCTACTACAATCCCGGTGACGGGGCGCGGTGGAAGTTCTCGCTCGTGCCGCGTGACTACTTCGCGCTGTCTGACAGCGAGACCCTCGGACGGGTCTACGGCCCTGCGGGACTGGCGATGATGTGGATTTCCGGTTTCATTGCTGGTCGTGCGGTTTCACGGAGCGATCGGGTGGATGCCGAGATGGAACGGCGAAGGATTCGTGCGGAGTCAACCTTGCTGCGGAGGGGGAGGCGATGAGCACGAGCAAGGTCGTCATGGTGAGCGAGGAGGAAGTCCGCGCGTTCGCGTCGCGCTGGCCCGCATCGGGCATGCGTGACAAGGGCGCGGTCGCGTTCACCTTTGAGTCCAACGGCGATATCGTGGACGTCGAGCCGTACGGATGGGACGAGGGCGTGGACGGCGCGGCTGCCGTCGCGCTGTCGCAGGACGCGCAACGCGGTATCCTCGGAACCGTCGTTGGTGGCAGCGAGGGGACGCCACTCTCGACGCGCGCTGTGCATGGCAATTCACGCCGCATCGAGCGCGCTGCCATCCGTATCCTCAGCGCCGAAGCTGCCGAGGCGGGCGACCTCGCGATGGTTGCGATTTGCCAGCGTGCACTTGATGGCGATGATAGGGCCATTCGCGAATGCGAGCGCGTGATCGCTGAGGCCCGCGCTGCCGCACACGGGAATCCGCGTCGCGTCGCGCTGACGCCCGAGAACATCCAGCGCGCGACGATGGACGCGGGCAACCGTTCCATGCGGAAGGCAGGGCGCACAGCGTGGAGTGAGGAGGATCGAGACGCTGCGAGTGCAGAGGCGGATCGGTTGTGGAATCTGTATGACAGTGGTGGCGCCACGCAGGGCAATCCATCTAGGCCAAGCGTTCTCGCGGTGTGGAAAGATAAACTCGGGCGCGCAGTCATGTTGTTGCGCGCGAGTCCGGGGTACATCATCAGCGCTCCGGGATTCGGTGTGTACATCACGGCCAGTACCGACGAAGCAGCCATCGCCAAGGCTCAGAAGCTTGTGGACCGTGGCTTCAATGGTCGTTTGGTGCGACCGCTGAAGCGGAGCCCGCTGTACGAAGGAGACGCCGAACGTATGCGCGGGAACCCCGGTGACGTGCATGTTGACATCCACTCGCACAACGCGGCGGGCAATCCGGTGCAGGTGAAGAGCCCGCTCGGGTCGTGGATTCTCGCGCTCAGTTTTTTCGAGCGCCATCGTCGTGGCGCGGAAGCGAAGCTCGGGCACAATACAGTGCTGCGCCAGCGTCTCGGCAAGGATGGCGCGAAAGACATGCAGGTGATCTACCACGAGACGCCCCTCGTTACGTACCACGAGGACGGCACGATCACGCTCAACTCGGGCGGGTGGGCGACGAAGACGACGAAGGACCGGCTCGGCATCTTCTTGCCGGTGCCACTGCATGTCGTACAGACAAAGGGCAAATGGTACGTGCGGAATCAGGAGACGCAGGAAGAGATTCCGTTCTTCGATGGCATGCGGTTCGGCATCCGACCGACGTACGAAGAGGGGCGCGAGGTCGGGCCTAGCGGAATCGCCCGGCGCGCGCGATCTTAGGAATCCACTGCGCCGCAGGGCGCTCATCCGGGAGGAGCATGAAAGGCTTCATCAAGGTGCGGGTCGCGAGCGATGGGAGCGATGACCGCGAGATCAATCCGGCGCACATCGTGTACGTGCAGGCTGTGGAGGGAACCGCCCTCCATCGCATCTACCTGAGCAACGGGGTCGTCGTAAACGGGACGATCCTCGACGATCCCACCGGGCCGGTCTAGATCCGGAAGCGATCGCCTCTAACCGAACGACCCCCCGGAGGGCTGTCCAAGCCCATCCGGGGGGTCGTTTTGCGGTCCTGAGCCAGCCTAGCCTCGGGGCGATGGCTTCCCGGTCTTGCCCTTGCTGGCCTTTTTGGGGGTTGGCTTGGCTCTGGCGGGCCGGGGAGCCTTGGTCGGGGGGTCTCGGGGCATGGGTTGACGTGTGGCTCGGACCATGCCGTCTGCGGCGATCGCGAGGCGTTGGAGTGGCTCGCGGTGCGCCGGGGGTACTGGAGCCGTCGCCTTCCGGGATGGCAGGTTGAGTGACTGTTGCTCGGGGAGCATTGGCGCAGGTCTTCCCTTCCCGGTCATAACGCCAATGAACGTGCGTCCCGGATCGGCGCATAGCGTCTCGGCGTAGAATGTCACCGCCGACGAACTGCCTGCGCTCTGCCGCGTCATCTTCTCGGTTGCGCGGTTGAGGTCCTGAAGCCAATAGTCGAGCGTGCGTGGACATGACTCGTACTGCGGAGTGGAGATGACGACTTCGATGACGGACTGACTCTCTGGACCGTTCTGCGCGGCGCGCGCCACCTTCTCCAGATCACGTTCGCCGCGTAGAGTGGCCCCGCCGACGAGCGCATGCAATGGCGTGCCACGCGGCCATGACATGAGCAGACGGAAGTACGGCTCGATGTAGAGCCACCGCTTCACGTCGAGACCGCGCAGCGCGCCACCGCGTCCCGCGAGGGCCATGCGTCCTGCATCGCGTTCCATGGCTAACTCCAGTGCGAGGAGTCGCCGTCGTTGTGTCGGGCCTCCTCGACGATCCAGACGAAGAAGAGGATGATCCAGAACAGCGCTGCGGCGAGCACGTGCGGTAGAGTGGGGTCCATGGCTCACGCTCCCAGATGATCGTGAAAGGTGTCATGCGTCGTCATGTCAATCCCTCGGGCCGAAGTAAGATCGCTCAATGCGAGCGAAGGGTGATCCGCCGAAGCGGTGTACTATGTCGTTCGTGCGTGATTCGATCGTGCGCCGCGTGGTGGCCATGAAACGCGGGCGCGTGAGTGATTTCACGTCCTGCACTTCCAATCCGATGCAGCGGGACACGTCCGACTGGGAGGTGTTCGCCAGCCAGCGCTCGCCGGCGAGCGCGAGAGCCGTCGCGCGCCAGAAATATTCCGCGGCGGCACGTTTATGCTGGATGCTATGCATGCCGACGTAGAGGCAGCCGATGACAACGGTGGCCACGAAGGGGAGCAATGCCCCATCGTCGTCGCGCAGGAACGGGGACTCGGGCGCGTGATAGTTTAGGGCCGGTCGCGAGGGTCGCAGGATAAGGGCGTCCCATGCCCACTGGGCCGCGCCCTCGGGGATTCTGGCTTGGTGCATCAGAGCCTCACGGAAAACTGGAGATGGGGGTCGTCACTCTCGCGGATTTCGCGGAGCAACATTTTTGCGCATTCCTTCGCGCCGTCCACGCAGCAGTAGAAGCCGGTGATCTCATACATCCCGTACATGGTGAAGACGCCGACTTCCAATCGGCGCTCAGCCACGCGCACGCTCATCAGGGAGAGTTGTTCCTGCGTCGCGTGCTGCGCGCAGCGGTTCGGCCCGTCCTGCCGCATGCGGATCATGTGGTCCTCCTTGCTGCGGGCAGGCCAAGCGCGAGGAAGTGCCGCGCGCGGCGCACGGCCCACGCGAACGCGCTCGGGTTCTTCATCGCGGAGAAGCGGCGCTGCTGCATCTTGCGAAACTGCCGGATGCCCTTGCCGTGGATGCCATGCGCCCTCAGCCAGCGCTTCGTGTCGCGCTTGGGCGTGCACCAATCCCCGCGCCCGTTGTAGTAGCCTTTGTCCCGCCGTCCGCTTCCATCGCCGCTGAGCTTCACGCGGCGCTTGCGCGTGAGCAAGCGCGCGGCGCGATCCGAGAGCGTTGCGGCGTCGCGGTTGTTGGTGGGCGCGGTCGGCGCAGGCTGCGTCTGCGGGGCGCTGAACGCGCCAAGGCTCAGGATCGTGGCAGCGACAGCGGTGAGTCGAGCGAGTGAGAGCGTGCGCATCGGTTACTTCTCCTTGGATTGGTGGCGCGAGCATACGCCGTTAGCGTGCGCCGTGAAGTTGCGGCACGGCTCGCGTGAGCAGCGCCGTGAGACGTACAGCTTGTTCGGATCGCCCCATGGGCAGAGCAGCGGAAACTGCTTGCGCGCGAAATCTTCGCCCCGCGTGGTGCTGATCGTAAGTTCGTTGCCCTTGTGGTCGGAAATGCGATATGTAGTCTTTTGCTTCACGGGGCAATCCTCTCTTCGCACTGGCCGCCCGCCAGCCAGTTATAGAGTTCCTGCCCCAACATCCCGCGCAGCCGCCTCGCGAGCCCCTTGCTCGCCTGATAGGCGCGATACGCGCGCATGGAGTCTTCATTGAGGCCGCAGTTGGCGACCCACTCGGGGAAGCTCGGGCCTTGGACGTCCGGGCCGAATACCTGCGCTTCGCTGGCGAGTGATTCGATCACTTCGGCGGCAGTCGGCGGCTCGCCCCTGTGTCCGGTGCCCTTGCTGTAATGCAGCTTCATGCTGCGCAGTGCCATGCCTCCGGCGACGGGCGCGGCATAGGTGAGCAAGACGTGCCAATGGTGCATCATCGGCGCGGTCTTCACGTCGGGCATGTGTGGATTGCTCAGCGTGCGCGTCGAAACGATCTGGATGCCGTGCTGCGTGCAAAACTGCTCGTAGGTCATGGTCGGTGCCTCGATCAAAGGAAAATGATGATGGCGCGCATGTTCCAGTGGTCGCCGATGGGGCCGGGGCGCGCGCGGCCCTTCGCATCGGTGGCCCAGAGGCACCACTGGAGGATCGTCAGGTGCGTAGTGTTGTCTGTCCATGTCGTACGTACGGTGTCTGCGCCGCAGGAGACCGGGAAGGTGGGCGCGAGCGGCTGCGCGTCATCGTTGCCAAGCAGGGTCTCGCCATCGCAGGCCGAGAGGGAGAGCGAAAGGAGAAGGGCCATGCGCTTCACGTGCCCTCCTGCAACAGAAGGCTAATCTCTACGACGATTTCATTCCCGCACCGCTCTCTCTCTGCGTCCTCTCGCGTCGCGAAACGCTGCGCGTCGTACTTGTCTCGTGTATAGCTGCTGACGCTTCCCTGCCGCGCGACGTAGCATCCGTCGCTGCCCATTCGCTTTAGGATGAACGGCATCGCTCAGCGCCCCGACGCGATGCGAAGAAGCGCTTCGCTCGCGGCGCTCCACTCTTGCTCGGCGGCAATCATCTCGTAGATGACTGCTTGGCGTTCGTGCGCGTCACCGCGCTTCAGCGCATTCACGTAGTCGCGACCAACATCGGCCATGTGCATCTGCGCGCTCTCCACGCGTCTCTCCGCTTGCTTCATGCGCGCCGCGTCCTCAGGGGGTTTTAGCATGTAGGGAGTCACATCAATCATCTCGGGGTTGGGCATCGTCGTCCTCTGTCAGTGTGAGCGGAACGGCACGCGAAAGCAGGATGAAGGCACTATTCATCTTCCGGCAATGGGGGCATGAAATCGAGTCTCCTCGGGGGACGGCGACGCGCGCGGAAGTTGACGAGCGTAATCCCCTTATTGCGCAGCAAGGAAGTGGGTACGTCGGACGGGACTTCGCCGGCGCATTCAGTCACGTCCCATTTGTGCTCATTCATCGCGCGACCTTCGGCGTCGCTTTCATCGTGAGCACGTACAACAACGATCTTCCCCGGCTTGTCCGCGTCATAGTCAGCGGCGGACTCCCTTACTTGTAGACGATGACGTAGATACGCTGCCCCGCCGTGCTTGTCCGCGTCATGGTCAGCGGCGGACTCCCATACCCAGACATAGAAGCGCTTCACGTCAGTCCCTCCCGTAGCCGCGCGGAAGCTCGATGTCTTTGATTTCTTCCAGCAGGCTCTCGCAGTCGTCGAGATCGGGCAGCGTCTCGAAGTCCATGCCAGTGATCGCCTCCAACTTCTCGCCGAGCGCGCTGTCCTGAAGGTTCTCGGGCAAGCTGCCCTGCCACTCCTCGTACTCATCCTTCAGTGACGACAGCTCGCCCATCGCATCCTCCCATCCGCTACGCCCGGCGCTCATCGCGTCGTATGCGTCGCGCGCATTCTGCGCAGCAGCGGCCCAACGTTCGGGACGACTCATTGGCGTCTTCATCTTCTTCGCCTTCGGCCTCTCGGTGACCGAGACCACTTCGCACGTGCCGTTGGTGGCAAGCACCGCAGCGGCCCGCGCCTTCTCTGCGCTGAGCGCGTCAACATCAGCGTGAAGCTCGATGTTGCCGACCCTGAGGATGACAGCGAAACACTTGGACATGGAACCCTCTTTAGTTGCGGTTGTGGGCAGGGCATCAGCGGGGTGCTGCCGCCCCTCCGGTGTCACCTGTGGTAGGACACCGACTCCATGCCCTGCTCGCCGGTGTCGGGCCGCTGTGCCCACGTGTCGATGCGGCGGCGAGCGCCACAGTGACGGCATGCCTGATGGATCACGACGCCGCCCCCGTGCCCGTGTACGCCGGGGTTTTCCTTGAGCCCGCCGACGATTTCGTGTAGGCTCTGCCAGTCGTGCACATGTACAGAACGGCATCTCGGCGCGACTGGATTGACAGTGACGGTGATCGTCTCGCGCTCGTCCGCGATCGGCTCGCCGGCCGCGTCGAGTGGTATCACGATGCAGTCGATCCATTGCGTACGCGCGTCATCCTCGGCTTCTCCCCAATCGCCACTGCCCACATATCGCTGCGCGGCGTCCTCGGGTGAGTCGGCGATGATGAGAAGGTCGGCGTGGCCGTCTGTCACAGTGTAGATGGGCATCTGGAGACTCCTCTTGTTCGGTGGATGTGGCCGGGAGGCGAGTCTCCCGCGACCGTGCGCGAACATAACCCGATTTCAACTGAGAGTGGAAGCCCAACCCGGCGATTGTTACAAAGAAAACAGCCCCCACACCCCTTGACAGCCACCGGCCACGCACCACCAAAAGCGCGCACTCAGGGATCACAAATCCGCGACCCCGAGCGCCCCGGCGCTCGGCCCCC
>NZ_JBAZTU010000010.1:0-52677 GCF_041661825.1 Sphingomonas sp. | reverse complement strand
GCGTCGCCCGGGCCATGGTGGAGGCGGCGCGGTGAAATTCGTCCTCGCCGCAGCAGCGGCCGGCGGGATAGCCGCAGCGGCAGCGGGCGGGTCTTCGCCGACTCCCACGCCGACGCCGACCCCCACGCCGACGCCGACCCCCACGCCGACGCCGACCCCCACGCCGACGCCGACCCCCACGCCGACGCCGACCCCCACGCCGACGCCGACCCCCACGCCGACGCCTCCCACCGGGACCGCTGCGGTGTTCACCGAGTCTGCGGCTCTTAGCGGCACGCCCGGCACCAACCTCACCGCGACGCCATCGGCCGGTCTGCACGGCGCAGTCGCGACCACGACGGTGACGGCGGATTCCACGCCTAACGGCTTTACCGGGCATACCAGCTACACGACGCCGGGTGGCGTGGTGACAGTGACGTTCGGTGGCAGCAACAATTACAATAGCAACAGCACCAGGCTCGGCCAGACCGGGGTCGTGAATGCCGATTACACGATCGCAAGCAGTACCGACCCGGCGGTTACAACGGCCGGAGGCGGGTCGTTCGAGAACTATGCCCCGGTGGTGGGGCTGCAATATTCATCCTTCGGGGTGTGGAGCCTCAACCCCTGCAACAACAATTCGAACTGCACGCCCGCTTATGCGGGCACATACGGCGGCGCCCAGCCGGGCCAGGCGCTGACCGCCACCATGCCGACGACCGGCACCGCGGCATATACTGGCGGGGCGACCGGCTATGTGATCCAGCCGGTCGCCACCAACAGCACCAACGCGGCCCAGTTTTACGGCACGTCCAGTCTGACAGCGAATTTCGCCACCGGGAACGTCACCGGGTCGATCACCGCGATCAACGCCTATAGCGTCAACAACGGTGGCTCGGGCCAGACGCTGCTCGGCACGATCAACAATATCGGCGTTTCCGGCACGATCAGCGGCTCTACCTTTGGCGGCACCGCGAGCGTGACCGGCAGCGCGGGATCGGCGTTTGACATCGCCGGCGCGACCGGGACTATGAAGGGCGGGTTCTACGGTCCGGCCGCGAACGAGGTGGCGGGCGTGTTCAACCTTTCGGGCGGCGCCAACAACACCACGCTGATGGGTTCGTTCGGCGCGAAGCAGGCGCCCTCGGATCGCCGACTGAAGGTCGATGTCGAGCCATTGGGCGCGCTGCCCAACGGGCTGAAGCTGTATGGCTGGCGCTATAGCGGCGGCGCGCATCGTTTCACGGGCGTAATGGCCCAGGATCTGCTCGCGGACGCGCGCTATGCCGATGCGGTGATCGTCGATGACTCGGGACTGATGCGCGTCGATTATGCCCGCATCGGCTATGTGCCGCCCGATTTCGCGATGATGCGCCAGGAAGGCGAGGCCGCGCTGGCGCGCTATCGTCAGTCGCGACATTGAGAATGGCGGTCGGCGGGACGCGTCCCGCCGCCGCTTCACGATGGTCGGGCGCAGCGTCATCTTGATCGTCCCTTGCCTGTTGCTGTTCACGGTGTCCGTGGCGGACGCCGCGCCGAATACCGGACCGGTCGATCCGGCCGACGCGACGTTCACCAGCAAGGTCAATGAAGCGGAGCAGATGATCGCCGCCGGACGGTTAGCGGACGCGCGGGCGCGATTGGAACAACTCGAGAAGCAACGTCCGCGCGACACGCAGACCCAGTTCCTACTGGCGCTGCTTGATCGCCAGGATAAGGATTATGAGAGCGCGATCCGACGGTTCCATCGTATCCTCGTCAATGAGCCTACCGCCGTCCGCGTGCGTCTGGAACTGGGGCGCACCTTCTTCGAGAGCGGCGATTATACCAATGCCGAGCAGCAGTTCCGGTTCGCACGGGCTGGCAAGCTGCCCGCCGCGGTGATCCACAATGTCGACAATTATCTGTTCGCGATTCGGAGCCGTAAGACCTTCACGTTCAACTTCTCGCTGGCGGTCGCGCCCGATACCAATCTCAATGCCGGTCCGGCCACCGACACGGTCTCGCTCTATGGATTACCGTTCCAGCTGTCGCAGAATGCGAAGGCGAACAGCGGGGTGGGGCTGGTCGTCGACGGCGGCGCCGAGTGGGCGCCGCGCCTGTCGAAGACGGTGAAGTTCCGGATCGGGACCCAGCTTCACCGCGCGCAATATCGCGTGACCGATTTCGACGACATGACACTGGGCTTCTATGCCGGTCCACGAGTGAATCTGCGTCGATGGGAATTCAACCTTCTCGGCAACGTCGCGCGGCGCTGGTATGGCGACCGTGTCTATACTAACATCGCAGGCGGCAATGCCGACGCAACCTATTTCCTGAACCGGCGCGTCGGAATTGGGGTCGGTCTCAATCTCTTCCATCTGCAATATGTCGCGAATCCCGACCAGAGCGGCGACGGCGGCAATGTCGCATTCAATCTCTTCTATACGCCGACGCCGGCCAGCTTCGTACGCGCCGCCGTCCAGGTCGGTCAGTTGGACGCGCGCCTGCCGGCTTATGCTAATCACTCGTACCAGCTTGGCGTCACCTATGTCCGCGAGATCGCAGGCGGGATCACGATCGGTCTCTCGCCGACCTATACGCGGATCGGCTATGACGCACCGCTCGCAGCGTTCAACGCGACCCGCATCGATCATCAATACAGCGGCCAGCTAACGCTGCTGAGTCGTCGGATCGACATTCACGGGCTCACGCCGCGCATCGCCTATACCTACACGCGCAACGACAGTTCGATTTCGCTCTACAAATTTTCCCGAAGCCGCGTCGAGATTGGGGTTACCAGCGCCTTCTGACGCGTCGCCAGCGCTCAACTAGCGCCGTCAATCAATTCGTTGATGCCAGCGGCAAGCTCATGATAGCCCTGACGTTTCATGTGGAAGCCGTCGTCAAATAGCCATCTCTCGTTGATTGCCTGGTTGACGTCAACAAATTGAACTTTCTCTATCTTGCTAGCCTGATCTGTAATCAGTTCGTTGTAACTTGCGCGGTGAAAAATCTCGTCCGGATATTTATCGAGCCTGCGGATATTTTCGAGCAGCACGATGATCTTGCACTCTTCGCTGGAATTTTCCGAGAGCCACTCCAGCGAGGCCCGCACCAAACCTTGTCGTTCCGCATGCGAATATTCCACGAAATGAAAATTGCGCACGAACCATAATGCGCGATCGCCCTGAAGGATGGATTTCACGGCGTCTTCATCGAACCTGACGATCAGACCGTCCGTGCCCCTGAAATAGTTGATCTCCATCATCCGATACAGCGACAGGATCAGTGCATCGGCGTTGCTGACAGCGGCGCGCAAGTCGGCCATGTCGGCGTGATCGAAAGCCGGAATCATCGATCGCATCGGACTCGCGCAAACCAGCTCTGGATCGTCGAGGATCAGAAACGGATCGTCCAAGCGCTTGATGATCCCGTCATTGTCCCGGTTGGTGAATTCGACGGATTGCGAGGAGCAATAAGTCGACAACTGCAACATGTCGCAGCCGCCGATCAGAACGATCCGTTGCTGGCGCAGCTTGCTGACGATCTCGTGGCTCGCGCCGATCTCGATCCAGTCGACGGCCGGATATTTATCGATCGGCGTGGCAACCGGCGGCACGACATCGATGGTCGGTCGATTGAGAAAATCATATACAAATTGCTCAATCCCCATGTTCATGATGCGGCATGAGAACACGAAGTGCTCGAGCTTATACTCCCGCAGGGTGGCAAGGGTCATGAAAAACCCGACCACGCCATAATCGCCATACTTATCCCACGCCCTGACGATCCCGGCCTTGAACCCGAAGGCGTCGAGTGACTGGTGAAATGCGTCCTTGTCCTCGTCCGTCACAATTCTGATTTTTGTGTAGTTCAGCTGGTTCGAGCGGTTGATGAGCTCGATGATGCGGTCGAAATGGGACTCGACCTCATAGTCTATGTCGATCCGTATCTCGCTCTGGCGCAGGAACTCCTCGTCGCCCTCGTCAGAATTCAGCTTGCTGTCATACCTGGCAGCGAGCAGCCGATAGTGGCTCAGCCGGGTCAGATCGCTGTCCGCCGAGCCTTGCAGATGAGTGCAATCCATCTGGGCGGCGAGCCTGGACGGGTTGTCGAGGCACATGATTCCGGGACAAGTGAAAGCGGCTTCGGCCAGAACCGAGGGATTGTCGTCGATGAGCACGACGTTTTCGGGACGAAGCTGCAAGGCGTCGATCACGTTCCTGATCGAACGGCCCTTGGAGGCGAAGCTTATGCTCGGCAGGACAAAATACTCCCAGACGCCCATCCTGCCGAGTTCGCTCTCGACCGAAGATTTCTCGTTCTTGGAGCATATCGACGAAACGATGCCGCGATGTGCCAGTGCGATCACGAGGTCGATATTGTTCTGGATCGGGGTGATCGGTTCCTCGGACAGCGTGCCTTGCCAGAATGTGTCGTCAAGGTCCCATACCACCAGCTTGACCTGGTTGTTGACGATTTGGCCAGAAGGCGCCGTCGGCTGCGTCACTCAAGAGCCCTTTCGCCTAGCCGGACTTCTTAGAATTGCGCTTGTCTCTGTCGGTTCGCCTCATTTGGCAACCCTTGCAGATCAAATCGAGGCGCGCAGCAAGCTTGAGGCGCTTCGCCTTTCCGGTAGCACGCTCCCGTTTTGGTTTGGCCGTCGGTTGCTATATCTGCTGAAGCGCGACCGCCGCAGACGGCGGGCGCCGTTGCCGCGACAACCGGCTCGCTTTCATCACGGCCAGAAATGGATTCCTTGTCAGCATGCTCCAGTCGCGTCGAAGAATTCGGTTGTGAAACGCGAACGTTCGTGAACTGGTGATGACCACGCAACACTCAACTCCCAGCGTTGCTTTTGGCCCTAATCCTAATTGTGCATCGCACCGGTTGCTTGACCTTGCTGGCGGCCTGTTCGCAAGCGTCAATCGCCTCGCGATTGTCGCGGCGCATTTCGGCAGCGTCCGCGATGGCCTGCCAAGTGCCTGGGCTGTCCGCGCGCATGATCCGGGTGCCCGCCTCCCACAAGGTCGGCTCGCCAACCATATGCCGCGCCATGCGCTCGGGCATATGCCAGTTTTCGGGTAGTGTGCGCGCCACCACGCCGGGAAGGAACGACCACAACAGGCATCCGGCCAGCATACTGCCGCCTGCGGTCCATAAGAGGCGCTCGCGCCGCTCGCGCTTTTGGTGGACCACGCCGACAAGATCGCGGATGATCCTCGCCGCTTCCTGATGGGCCTCCCGTGCTTCGCGAAGCGTTGCGCTGTCGGCCCGGCGGGATTTCTCCGCCGCCGCGTCCATCCGCGTCGCCAGCCCTTCCGGTGTCAACAGCATGGCCGGCTTTTCGGCAATGCCCGCCAGCCCTTGTGCGATGGCAGCAAGCCGTGTGTTCATCTGGCCGAGCGTGGCGCTGTAGTCTGGAACGTCTATGCTCGCCCGCTCGGCCGCCAGGTGCTCGACCGCGCGGGACATCACCGCGATCCGGCCATCTAGGCGCGCGAACGCCTGCGCGGCAGTTTCCGCTACCGGCTCTTGCTCGTTCAACAGAGATTGTTCGTCGGGCATTTCTTCCTCCTATCGGCCAATTCCAAGGCTGCGGGATTGTTCGAAAGACACATGGTCGGCGAGGTCGTGGGCCAGCTTGCGGCCCATGTCAGTGCCGATCCCGAGTTCATGGCGTCGGCCGCGCAGCAGTGATTCCACCTGCGCGTCGCGCTCAAGGCTCTTCGCCATACCCGCCATCTGACCGCCGACCTTGCGCGCGCCCCGCAAATCCCCGTCGTGTTGCAAGTCCTCGCGGTGACGCTGCAACTGCTGCCACCCTTCCACAAACTTGTCGGCACGTTGAACGGGATCGATGCGGATTTCGGCCTCAAGCTGCATCGCGCGCATTGCTGCCTGGCTACGGCCTTCCGCTGCCTCACGGACAAGCTCTGGGCTGTGCCTGAAGGCCGCACGCAAATCGGTTGAGGCATCGGGGCGGATGGCGTCCAATGCCTCTCTGGCGCGCTCCAGCGCCTCGCGCTGGTGCGGCATGGCGGCCGAGCCTGACCCGCGCATCCGCTCGATCTCATCCAGCGCCCTGGCATAGCGCTCGACCGCGCCGCGCTGTCCACCGGCGCGCATCGGTTCCTGCCGTGCCGGTTCCTGCCGCTCGGGTTGAAAATCCGCGAACATGTCCTGTTCGCGCGTCGCGGGGATCTTCGGCTTGAAATTGTCGAAGATCCCGCGCGCCTTCTCCGGAACCTTGCGGATGATCTCGGCAACGCGTTCGCGGAATGTAATCCCACGCCGCTCTGCGAACGCCTGCGCCGGATCGGCACGTTCGTAATCACTCGCCATGTCCTTGGCGCGTTCGCGCGATAGCGTGCGGACCAGCCGGGACTGATCGGCGAAGTCGTCACGGCCATAATGAAGCTCGACGCCATCCCGGTGGCGGGACAACGCGACATAGGCTCCGTGGCTGTCCATGCCGGGCGTGGCGAGGACATGGGCGCGATCTACGGTCATACCCTGCGCCTTGTGGATCGTGGCCGCATAGCCGTGATCGACATAGCCATAGTCCTTCGTGTCGAACACCACGACACGCCCATCATCGGTGCGGACGGCCATGCTCTGCGCGCTGACCTGTTCGATCGTGCCCAGCGTACCGTTCTTCACGCCAAGGCCGCGTTCGTTGCGCAGGAACATCACACGGTCGCCTGACGCGAAATGCCGCTCGCCGCGCTCGGCTTTCACCCGCACATCGTCGCCCAGCTCACCCGCGTCGCGCATCCGGCCGCGCGCGGTGTTGTTGAGGTCGCGCACCTCGTCATTGGTGTGGGTAAGGATGATGCGCGTATCGCCGGGATTGGTCTGCCGCGCCCGGTCCCAGCGATCAACAAGGTCGCCGCGCGCGTCGTCGCGTGTGGCGGCCGGATGGACCATGCCATGCTCGCCATAGTCGTGGATCGCATCGCCGGTCCTGCCGGTGGCGAGATGGCGGGTTGCATCACGCTGCCAGTCGGTGCGCTGCCGGCGAACCTCGGTAATCTCGACACCGCCATGCCGCTCATGGATCGACCGGAATGCCGCCCCCGCCTCGATCGACTGCAATTGCTGCGGATCGCCGACCAATACGACTTTCGCGCCTGCGTCGGCGGCATGGGACAGCACCCGCTCCATCTGGCGCGTGCCGACCATGCCCGCTTCGTCGATCACCAGCACGTCGCGCGCGGTGAGCAGGTCGCGGCCCTGCGCCCATCCATGTTCCATACTGGCGATGGTGCGCGAGCCGATGCCGGAGCCGTTTTCCAGACCCTCGGCGGCGATGCCGGACAGCGCCGCCCCGTGCACTGTGAACCCGGCGCCTTCCCATGCCTCGCGCGCCACACCCAGCATCGCCGACTTGCCGGTGCCGGCATAGCCAACCACGATGGCAAGATCGCTTGGGCGCGCTATATGGGAGAGAGCGGCCTTCTGATCCCCCTCGAGAATAAGGCCGTTACTCCCGGCAGCATCGATGGCTCGGTCCATCGCTGTTGTCGGGAGCCCATGCCGGTCGCGCTCCGCCATCAAGCTGGCCGCGCGCTGCAACCGCTGTTCGGCCTCGATCATCTCGCGGCTGGTCAAGCGATCTTCGCCCTGCCCGTCCCTGCCCAAGGCAACGAGATCAGGCGAGCCGCGCACTGCGCTCATCGCGGCGTCGAACTGCTCTTTGCCGTCCGAATGACTGTGAATGAACATCGCCATATCGCGGCGGGTGAATGTCGCCTGTTGGTGGGTGATCGCGTTGAGCGCGATGCGTGGTTCCGCGATGATGCGTTCGCCATTGCGCCGCGCGATCTCTCGGTGATCCTCGATCCGCTCGGATTCAAGGCCACGCTCGCCCATGCGCTGCGCCGCCGGACCAATCTTGTCCTGTGGCTCAAGATCGATGCCTTGACGTTCAAGGCTGCGATGATCGATGCGCGCGTCGATATCGAGTTCGGCCAAGCGCTCGTTGACATGATCCGCCCACCGCTCGCGCCATTGCTCGACAAGTTCGGTGCGGTTCCAGTCGCGCACCTTCGCGCCGAACCCGTCTTCGCCAACCTCGCGCATCGTGAGCATGACATGGGCATGGGGTTTGGGCTCGCCGTCCGCGCCGATGTCCCAATGCACATTGAGGTCGGCGATCATGCCGCGATCGACAAACTCTTGGGCAACAAAATCGCGGGCAAGCTCGATGCCCTGTGCATGCGTCATCTCGCGGGGAATGGCGAACTCGACTTCGCGAGAAAGCTGGGCATCCTTGCGCTTCTCGAACGCCTCGACTTCGTTCCAGAGCTTTTCGCGATCGGACAGATGCTCCGGCGCGCCCTCGGGCAGGAGCATCTCCGAATGGACGACGCCCGACTTGTTGGTGAAGTCATGGTCGCGATCGAGCCGCTCGTCATGCAGCCGCGATGCCGAGCGATAGGCGGCGGCCGCGACGGCACTGCGGCCGCTGGCGCGGCTGATGACCTTCACGCTGAAATGGTAGATCGCCATGACGGCAATCCATCTACACTTCAGCAGCGACGTCGGCACGACGTATAAGCGCGCCCTCACTCGAAAAATTCCGGTGAGGGACCGGGTAGTACCAGACTGTCCCGGCGACTCTACAGCATTACGCCCTGCCCTCTATTATCATGTCTGCATCATCTCTCAATGGAGACTTTCGATGCGCAAACCCCGTGACTTCGATTCGGAACTCAAAGCCCTTGCGGACAAGGCACGTCAACTCAAGGAACGCCGGGTGCGTCAACTCGGCGAACTGGTCGCGGCGACGGGGGCCGATGCGCTCGACACCGATCTGCTCGCCGGGGTGCTGCTCGATGCTGTCGCCACGAAGGACGCGGCGACAAAGGAGGGCTGGCGCAAGCGGGGCGTGGCGTTCTTTCAAGGCAAAGCACGAAAGCCTGCGCCGGGACCTCAACGCCAACCGGGCGGCACTCTACCGCTCGACGGCGGCGCGGCATCGGCTTGAAGCACGAAAGGCGCGGACCGACTTGCGCGAATGGGTCGTGAAACGGCGCGAGCGAACGCGGCATCTGATCGAGTTGGGTGGCCTCGTGGTGAAAGCGGGGCTGGTCGATCTGACAGACGATGACCGCGCTACGCTCTACGGCGCGTTCCTCACCGTGGCGGACATGCTGCGCGGTGATGAACGCGGCAACGCCCTCGCCCTCTGGCAGCGCAAGGGCAAGCGCGCGTTCGAGGCCGAAAAGGAAACGCCGGACGATTGATCTCCGCTTTATCGATTCGGTTGCGGCGTCCGGTCCTTGTTGCGCTTGTCGGCAACATAGCTCTGGCCGTTCGCCGTCTTCACGATCTCAAACAGGCCGGTGGCGGCAAAGAGCGCTGGGAAGTTCTTTACGCCATAGTTGCGCGGATCGATCGGGGCTTGCCGTTTGACGGCGCTCCCCGCTGCCGACATGGCCGCCCATCCATCCTCATGCGCGGAGGCATCCACAGCGCCGCGCAAGACCGTTACAAGCGCGGTGTCCTGCGCCAGGGGCTTGGCCGTTTTCGTATCGCCGGACGCTTTTTCCTTGGCCGCGGACTTCGGCTTGGCCTTGGGTTTTACCGCTGGTTCACTGGAGGTCGTGGCCTGCGCCGGACCGTCCAGGCTATCGAGAAAGAGGAAGGTCGTGCAGGCGTTGACGAATGGCGCGGGCGTCTTGCGTTCCCCAAAGCCATAAACTTCATGTCCGTTGGCTTTCAACTGCATCACCAATGGCGTGAAATCCGCGTCGCTCGATGCGAGGCAAAAGGCGTCGGGCTTCTGCGTGTAAAGCAACTCCATCGCGTCGATCACCAGCGCAATGTCGGTCGCATTCTTGCCCGTCGAATAGCTGAACTGCTGAATGGGTCGGATCGCGAAATCGTGTAGCTTGTCTTTCCAGTTCTTGAGGCCCGAACTCGCCCAATCGCCATAGGCCCGGCGAATGTTGGCCGTGCCGTATTTGGAAAGCTCGGCCAGAATCGCCGCGATGTTGCTGTGCGACACATTATCGGCGTCGATCAGCAATGCGATCCTGCGATCCGATGTGCCGCGCGGGCAATCCTCATTATCCATTGGTTCGTTCATGCCTTTCGATCTCGTCCACATCATCGCGTGGCTATCGGGATAGACTACAAGCCTGAACATCGACACGCGCAAAACATCCATTAAAGGTGCGCGCCCGAAGCAGAGCAGATGCTCGCCTCCTATGCCAACGAATCAGGAAATACTCATGTCGGAAGAAACAACCTTGAACGCGGTCGAGCTTGCGGCCGAACTCACGATCGCCTGGCTCGGCAATCAGAACAACCGGGTTGCGGCCGAAGACGTGCCGGCGTTCCTGCGCACAATGCACGCGACCGTGACCGAACTTGCGGCTGGATCGTCAGCACCGGCAGCGGGCGCAGAAGACGCGGCGCCGGTGGAAGAATTCACGCCGGCCGTCACCGCGCGCAAGTCGCTCGCGTCGAAAGATCACATCATCTCGATGATCGACGGAAAGCCTTACAAAACCCTGCGGCGGCATCTGTCGGGGCATGGTCTAACGCCGGAACAGTACCGCCAGCGCTACAATCTGAAGGCCGATTATCCGATGGTCGCGGAAAGCTATTCAGAAGCGCGCCGGGCGATGGCACATCGGATCGGGCTCGGCCAGAAGGGCCGGCAGGCAAAAGCGGCGGCGGCAGCCCCTGCCCCAGCGGCAAAGCCAAAGCGCGCGCCCCGTACCGCCAAGTCAGCCTGATTCCGCCGGCGCCGCCCGATATCGATCGGGCGGCGCCAGCCGCTACTAACAGCGCCTTCACATCGGAATACCGGGCGCGGGGGAATCGCGCTCACCAATAGCGGCGCCACCACCTCCACCAGCAGCGGTGAGAGCCTCGTGATCGGTTCGTCCGGCCTGCCGCCGGCGGCTCGCGATCTGTTGGCGCGACGTCCCTGAGCAGGCGGTCTATGCCGTAAAGCGCATTTGCGATTTCGGTCTGAACCTCCTCAATGGTGATGCCCAGTCGCTCAGCAATCTGCGCATAGGACAGGTCGTCCACGCGATGAAGCCAGAACACCTTGCGCGTGCGCTCCGGAAGCGCATCAAAAGCGCGTCGAAGGGCTTGGGGGTCGATCATCGCCGCCACCCGCGCGGACGAGGATGCCCTGTTATGCGGTGCACGTGGTCCAGCAGCGCGCGCAGCAGCGGCCGAATCTGATCGGCCGTGAACCCGCCGTCATCCGGTTCAGGCTCGCCCCAACGGGGCGGCTGATTCCATTTCCAGTAAGGCGTGAGCACCACCGCCAGTCGCCCCATGCCGGGGCACTCATGGCCCAGCCCGGTCGCGTTGGCGTAGGCCAGAGACTTGGCGACACGCAGGCCGATATGGCGCGCGCACCATTTATCCTCAAAGCCGATGTCCAGCAAATGGCCACTCAGGGCCAGTTGGGCGACGATCCCGGAATAATAGAGGGTTTCGGCGTTACTCGTGAGAATTCCGGCTTCGAGCGTCTCGAAGAAGCTCTCCGCACGATGATAGCGAACCCTGCTCAAGCTCCGCCCTTCCCTGCTGCGGCAGAGCAACGCCGGCTCGTCGTCATGCTCCCGGTGAAGTGTCGCCAATGCCTCGCTCCAAGGCGACGTCACAACGGAAACCGCAACCGGCGTTGCGGTCAGCGTCCGCAACAAGGCGCGGCGTGACGTGCGGGAAGCAACCGACGAATCATCGGGAGAGAGATTGCCTGCGGTCATGGGCCTGCCTTCCTCGTCTGCTTTCTCGAAGGCGGTCCACAACGCCCCAAGAACAATAAGCGGCACCGCTTATAGCTTGAATGGCAGGAAATAATCAATAACCGGTGCCGCTTATTCGGCTTCCGATTGAACGCACCCCATGCTTGGTTACGACGCGGGCATGGGACGACCGCCGCTCAACGTAAAATCGACCAACATTCGCCTGCCGGAGGGTCTCGGCGCGCGCATCGATAAGCTGGTCGGGCGGCAGCGCAGGGCCGCATTCATCCGCGAGGTGCTTGAGCGTGAAGTCGAGCGGTTGGAAAAGCTGGACGGGCAATCCATCCGGTCAAGCTAAGGCTGGCAGCCCAAGGCTGATCTCGACTGTGTTCCGTCCGGGCATGATGGCCGGATCGTGTGCGGATCGCTCGGTTCGCTTGTCCCGAGAGGCCGCGTTCGTGGCGCGCTGCTCATCATATGCGCAAACCGGCACTTCAGTGCCTCCCCTCTTGCGGTGCGGGAAGGTTTTGACGCAGCCTGACCTCTGGCGGGCAGATCTCCACTGATTGGAGTGAATGCCGTGAACGACTCGACCTGAACCGAACGCCCGGTCGCAAGAAGTGCGACCGAAAGGCGTTTATCGGCATGAGGTTGGGACACAGTGGGAAAGAATCTGCGGCAATCGCAATGCGCGATTTCACTACGCCGGTTTCCGCTATTCGCCGCCCCTCACCGCCAGGCGCCGCCAGCCTCCGCCGATAGTCATGCGCTCGGCCCTTGGGTGCCCTGGAACGGCTCTTGTCCGGGGCGAACGGATATCCAATGCTTATCGGTGGGAGCGCGTGCAACATCATGACGTGAAAGACAGCCCATGAGTAACCCAGACCGTATCATTCGTTTGAAGACCGTTCTCGACCGCACCGGCCTTTCCCGCTCGACCCTCTACCGCAAGATGGCCGACGGTACCTTTCCCGATAAGGTGCGGATCAGCATCCACGGCGCTGGCTGGCACGAGTCCGCCGTCAATCGCTGGATCGCCAATCCGGCGATGTACCGCGAGGATCGTGTCGGGAGCGCGGGACGTTAACCGCCGCGCCTTTCCCGATCCGATCTGAGTACGCGTGAACGACGCCGCGCGCATGATCGGCATCGTCCGCACCAAACTCTACGAGTTGATCGCGGCCGGTGAAGTCGCGGCGGTAAAGCTCGGCAAATCCACCCGCATCACCACCGCCAGCCTGCACGATCTCGTCAGGCGACAACGCGGAGCGGCATTGGCTCGGACGCCATGGGGCTGGCGTCCTTGTCCGCCTCGCGGGCATGCGATCCATGCTATCCAGCAATTTGGATCACATTCCCGCCGGTCTGCTTCGCGATCTCCTGCGATAGCAGACGCTCCCATGCCGCGAGCGCTCGACCAATCTGACGTTTGTATCTCGATTTGTTGTATTTGCGGTTCAACGCTCCAAGGCTGTGGTTGAGGACGATTTCAGCGATGTTCTCGGAAAAAACCTCCCCCATCTCATCCATCTCGTCGGACGATAGTGCCGTTCGTACCCCCTTGCGGATCGAATGCAGGGTCCAGTGCTCGACGAACTCCTCCGTCAGGCACTCCATCGCCGCCAGCGCGTTCGCGGCCAGATCGGGCATCATACTGGGATAGATGGATTCGGCGAACAGGTGCTTGCGCTTGGCGCGCGCCTCAAAGATCGGTTTACCCAACGCGCCGAGTGGCAGGACGTGGGGATCTTTATTCTTAACGCGGTCCCCCGGTATCATCCAAAGCCCGTTGCGGTACTCCGCGCTCGCTGCGCCAAGCGCCTCCATCTTGCGTGCGCCGGTCAGGATCAAAAGGCGGATGGAATCCCGCTCATCCTCGATGAGCTGATCCGAGGCACGCCAGAGCGTCGCCAGTTCGGCAATCGAGAGTTCGCGCGAGCCCTCGCCTTCCTCCCGCGTGGTAACGAGGTCGGCCGCGACGTTATGTTCGACATAGTCTTCGCGCGAACACCATGACAGGAACTGCTTCATGAGCACGAGCAACCGATTTGCGCTGCTCGCCGAACCGCGACGCTGCATGACCTTGATCGCCTCGCGCACCTCGGCCTTGGTGAAGCTCGAAATCGGCGTATCGCCATAGAGCGGGAGAACATTCTTGCCGACGAGCCGCTCATACTCCGCGAGCGATTTCAGCCCCTCCTTGGCGAGCTTTTTATGCATAACCCATTCCGCAAACACTGCGCGGACGGTGTCGGCCTGAGCACGCTTCGCCTCCGCTTCCCGCTCCGCCTGTAGCGTCCTCGGATCGTCGCCTCGATCGCGTTCATCATTGCGGTCGCGAGCGGAATCGCGCGCGTCGGCGAGCCCCATGGCAGGCCAGGTGCCAAGTTTCAGTTTGATCCGACCCTCGCCCTGCCCGCGAAGGCGAGCAGCATCGTAGAGCCAAGACTTCGCACCACCCGGCTCGATCTTCAGGTACAGGTTGTGCACAAGCTCATCGCTCACCATGCGACGGGTCAGGCCCGGCCGGATTGCATCGATCTGCGCGACAGTCATGCGCGCCGTAAGGATTTCCTTGGTGCTGTTTGCCACTTTGCCTCCTATCCCCACCTTCGGTCTGATTGACCGATCCGGGGGTTTTTCTGGGGGTTTGACAGCGGGACAGACTGGCGCTTGCTGATCTAGCTTGCAACCCATGGTTACAAGCTAAACTATTGATACAAAACCAAAATAATACCGCTTGGCGCAAGGTGGCACAGGCTGGTACATGTGAAAAAATTGTCGTTTTGCAAATTTGTAAACCGAAGGTCGCGGGTTCGATTCCTGCAACCGGCACCATCCATCCTCAGGATTCGGCCTTAAGCCATTGATCCCCTAAATTAATCAGCGCCGCAAGTTCGACACAGCATAGCGGCGGCCCGGGAATAGGCGGCCGACCTGAACGCGCGCGTGGATGCCGGCGTCGACCCGCGCGCCGAGGAACAGGAGGCGATCGACCGTGCAAACATGACGATCAGGGTGGCACACGGCCTCTACTCAGTCAGGCGCCCCTCGCTTCATTCGCACGGTATCCTGTCCCAGCAGGGGCGCGGCAAACGGATCGGGTCCCGGCGTGCGCCCATATTTGATCGGCCGCGTCACGCCGCGATAGCTGCCGAGCGCGTCATGCGCGATCGGCTCGATCAGCTCCTCGGCCAAAACCTGTGGATGATCGAACATGTCCTCAACCGGACGCGCAACGGAGCAAGGCACCTGATCGGCCAGGAGTTCCTCCCATGCCCGCGCATCACGCGTCATGAGGACTTCCTTCAGACGTGGCACGATCTCGCCGGCATGCTCGGCGCGCTTCCTGACGCTGTCGTAACGCGGGTCGTCGCCCAGCTCGGTCAGGCCGGTCAGCCGGCACAGCGCGTGCCAGAAGCGCGGCGTGTTGGCTGAAAGATAAAGATGTCCCCCGGCGGTCGGATAGAGGCCCGTAATGCCGCCTGAACGCATGTCGCGCCAAATGTCGAGCGTCTCGCCCTCCGCACAGATCAGCCGCGCCGACTGCATGGTCAGCGCGCTGCGCAGGAGGGAAATGCCGACGAACTGCCCGCGCCCGCTACGTTCTCGTTCGAACAGCGCCGAGGCGACCCCGGCGGCGACCAGCGCCGCGGCATAATAGTCCACCGGGGAACCATAGGTAAGCTCGGGTTCACATCCCGGCTTGCCCTGCAGCACGCACATGCCGGTCATCGCCTGCAGCACCTGATCATAACCGGCACGGTCACGCAGCGGCCCTTCCTCGCCATAGCCGGTCACCGCGCAATAGATCAGTCGGGGATTGCGGGCGCTGAGCTGGTCGAAATCGATCCCCAGTCGCTCGGGCACGCCGGGGCGAAAATTATGCACCAGCACGTCGGCCTCGTCTGCGAGCGCGAGCAAGGCGGCCCGGTCCGCTGCGTTCTTCAGGTCGAGCACAGCGCCCTGCTTGCTGCGATTGACGCCGAGAAAGGCACGGTTCTCGCCCTGCAGGGTGGATGGATATTGGCGCAGATTGTCGCCGCCGGGCGGCTCGACCTTGATGACGTCCGCGCCCTGGTCGGCGAGCAGGGTGCAGCCATAGGGACCGGCGATATAGGCGCTGAGGTCGAGCACCTTGACCCCGCTGAGCGGCCCGGCCGGGCCAGTGCGCCGCGCGCTGTGGAACAGCGATGGCGTGGTCATGACGAACCCTCCGGTGCGAGCATCAGCCAGGTCAGTCGCCAACTGCCGTCCGCGACGCCGCCAGCGCGGTAATAAGGCACATAGTCGATCGGCGCGCGACCCTGCGGGATCACCCGCACCGTATCGCCCGGCGCTTCCCCGGTTGCAGGAATGACGGTCAGCCATTCCTGCGTCGGCGTTTCGGGCAGGCGGATCGTCTCTTCGACCCTGAAGCCATCGATCAGGCCGGTGGCATAGACCAGCGGACCAAGAGTGACCGCGGCATAGTCGAAGTGCAGCACCTCCTGCCGCACTGGTTCGCCGCCCGGGGCTAGCGATTCCTGCACGTTGCGCGCGATGCCGCGGTGCAGGCGCGGTACCAGCGGAAGGCGCAGCGCCACGATGTCGCCGGCCTGCCAGATCCGGGCGATGCGGGCATAATGGCCGGCAATCACATCCGCCACCGCCACGCCGTTCACGGCCAATGTCGCGCCCTCGGCCCAGTCAGGAATGCGAATATCGATCGCGAAGGCCTCGGCGGGCTCCGGCGTCACCAGCAGGTCGATGGCGCCGTCGAATGGGTAGCGGGTCCGCTGCTCGATCGTCACCGCGCCGGCAATGGTCGCCAGCGTCGCCACCGACGGGCCGAGCAGGTTCACCGCGACGGCACCGTCCGCCGTCACGCCGTACGCGACCGGCGCCAGCTCCTCGAGCGCGATCGCCCCGCTCGACTTGCAGCAGCGCCAATAAGTGGTGTGAACGCGGCGGCCGTTGGGGAAGCTGTAATAGCACCAGTCCTCGCCGCCTTGGGCCTGAGCGCCGAGCAGGTCGTTATAGGCGGTGCGCTCGATTTCCTGCGCAAAGTGCGCCGCGCCGGTGATCGCCAACAGCTCGCGGTTGAGCTGGATCCACGCCATGGTGGAGCAGGTCTCGACATAGCCATAGGGGCTGAACACGCCAGCGGGATTGAACACCTCGCGCGAGCGGTGCGCGACGCCGCCCCATGGCCCGCCGCCCAGCGTCAGATGATGGTCGCGCACGTTGCGCCACAGATGCTCGACCGCGTGAAAATAGTCGTCGTCGCCCGTCGCGCGGTGCAGCTTTGCGATGCCGACCAGGTTCCACAGCAATTGATAGGCTTTGCCGGTGGCGATTTCCGAGGCGTCAGCCCCGGCCAACGCGCGTGCCAGCAACGCGTTGCGCGGTTCGCGATCGATCTGACCGAGCACGAGCCGCGCCAGGTCGAGATAATGTTGTTCGCCGGTCGCGGCGTACAGCTCGGCGGCGGGATCGATCACCACGCTCGCCGACAGGCCGAAATGATTGCCGAGATCAGTGATCGCGATCCGCCCTTCGCTGAGCGTGCGCCATACCAGATCGCCAATCCGCGCGGCGGCGTCGCGGTAGGACCGCTCCCCGGTATGGCGGGCCAGTTCGAGCAGCCCGAGCATCAGATAGCTATGAGTCCAGATGTCCCAGGTGCGCATGGCGGGAGCGCCGTCCCAGCTTTCGGGCCTGACCGGTTGCGGCCGGGTGAAACGACGCTCGGGTGCGTAATTGCCGAGATACCCATCGCTGTCCTGCAGCGCGATCAAATGATCGGCGACATGGCGGACATGGTCCAGCAGCCCCTTGTCGCCAGTGCGGATCGCAGCACGTGTCGCCGCCTGAAGCCATTTGCCGGCATGCTCGCCATACCAGTCGCCGGCGGTGTTGCAGCAGGTCTCGGCACGGTCGAACAGCGCGATCGCCGGACTCGTCTCGTCGACGATGAAATGCGACAGCCGGCCGCGATGATTGGCATCGAGTGCCGCGCCGAGCACGCCACCCAGCGCGACCGCATCGGGGGCAGCGAACGCCATCGCCCCTGACAGCGGCGTGGCAGGAGCCGTTGTGACGGCGCGGTCAGCGATCGACGACACAACGGAATCCGATCCCCGCCGAGCGGTCCTTACCGGGAGACATCAGCAGCAGCTTGCCATGCTGGTCGAGCGCGTAAGCCTGGGGGAAGTACCAGTGCGAGGTCTGGGGCTGATAGGCGCTGCCGCCGCGCAGCACCGCGCCGCGAACATGGTCGTCATGATATTCGTCAGTCCACTGCCAGACATTGCCCACCAGATCCATCACGCCGAACGGGCTCGCGCCGGCGGGATGGGCGTCGACATCGGCGGGCACCGGCATCTCCCGACCGCAGGCCGGTTCAGGCACCGCTACGGGATTCCAGTCGTTGCCCCAGGGATAGCGACGGCCGTCCGTCCCTTGCGCGGCAAATTGCCATTCCCATTCGCGCGGCAAGCGTTTTCCCGCCCACGCGGCGTAAGCGCGGGCATCCTCGATCGATACCCAGACGACCGGCTTGTTCTCCCACCCCGCCAGCGGTGCGCCATCCAGCCAGTGGCGCAGGAAATTATGCGCGTCGCTCGGACGATAACCGCTCGTATCGAGGAAAAGCTTGAACGCGGCGTTGGTGACCGGGAAACGATCGATCGCAAAGGCCGCCATGTCGAGGCGGTGGCGGTGATGACGCCGTGCGTTCGGCTCCCATGGATATTGCACGTCGACGCCCTCGGCGGCGTAACCCTCGATCACCACGCCGTGCACGGCAAAGTCGAAGGTGCCGGCGGGAATGTCGACCATGCCCTTGGGCAGTGCCCCCCGGGCGGTCGGGGTGACGGCGACCAGTTCCTGCTGCAGCGAGCGCCACGCAGCGGAATAGTCAGCGAGCGGCGTCGCTGCGTGCCCGCGCATCGTGTCGAGAAGGCCGGACAGCCATTCAGGTACCGCGCCGGTCACGGCGAGGACACCGCCGAACCCGCGCCCTTCGAGCGGCAAGGCGAACACCGCCTGGCCGTCGGCCATGCGCGGTGTCAGCGGAATACCGTTCCAGACGTCGAAATAGCGCGCGCCCTCGACATGCGGCAGCGCGATCTGCTCGCCATCGACGGCATATTCGTTGCGGTTGACGATGGTCCACAGCGTCATGCCCTCGCCCGGGAAGCGGCTCGCGAACACGCCCGCCTGGAGCGTATGTGCAAAGGGTGTCCAATCGGCGCCGACCAGCAGCGGGGCGAAGCGGCGTTGCACCGTCGCGACCCGGCGCAACGTCTCGCCGTCGCGCGGCGTCAACTGGTTCATGAAGCCGAAGACATTCTCCCAGGCATTGTAGCCGATGCCGTTGAAGAAGGCTTGTTGCAGGTCGTTGTTGCGCTCGCGGCCCCAGCGGTTCTCGATGTTGATGATGTGCCGCGGCTCGAGCCATTTCAGCTTGAGCACGACCGGGATGGTGTCGGTCGGAATGCGCTTGGCCCAGCTTTGCACATTCCACGACAGGATATGGTCGCCGGCCTGGGCGGTCGTCTCCGGTTGAAGCACGACCGAGCGGCCACGTGCGTCGCAGGCCTCGAGAAAGGCGCGCGGCACGCCGCTATAGGTGTCGCCATTGATACCGTCGGCACCGGTCGCCACGACCAGATCGGCCATCCGTTCCCAGTCGGGCTTCCCGGGCGGGCGGGTGCCATTGTCCCATGGCATGGTCGGCAGCAGTACCTTGACGCCGCGCGCATGAAAATCGTCGACCATGCCGCGCACGCCTTCTATCCCGCCGGGCAGCGCCTCGATCAGGTCGAACTGGTTGCGGTCGTCGATACCGATATTGGGGTAGATGTACCACAGCAGCACGCTGTCGACCCCGCCATAGCGCGCCACGAGATCGTCGAGATAGCGATCGACCGTATAGCGGCCGGTGTCGGGATCGTAGAGATAACGGTCCTCGGCCATCATCTGGACATGGACGAAGTTGCGCTGCGCCCAGGCCAGTTCGGGCCGGCGATAGACCGCGTCGTCGAAGCCGATGCGGATGAGATGCTCGGTGCGCCACTCGCGCAGGCCCTGCAGCCAGTCGTCGATCGCGCCGTCGACGTCGATCTTCCAGCGGCCCATATCCGCAAAGGGCCAGCCCGGCGCCTTGCCCGGCTGTGGCAGGAACGGGCCAGTCAGCGCGTGGGAGAATTTGATGTCGCTGCTGGTGCGGTGCGGAGACTGCGTCATGAAGTGCCTTGCAGGCGGGGGTCAGTGCCCCCGGGATAGGGGGTCACGCCACAATAGTCTGCCAGCGCGGCGGACCGGCCGGGGTCATCGGACGTGACGAGAAGGGTCGCAACCGCGGCGGCTGTCGGAATACTGGTCTGCGCGCCGGGGCGAGTCGTCGCCAGGGCGCCGGCGGCACTAGCCGTGCGCAGCGCCTGTGCCAGGTCATGACCGGCGGCAAGCGTCGCCGCGAGCACGCCGCAAAAGGTGTCGCCCGCCGCCGTGGTGTCGATCGGCGAAACGGCAAAGGCCGGCTGCACGAAGAATGCGCCCTCAGCCAGCGCGCAGCAGCCGCGCCCGCCCAGCGTCACGATCGCGCAGGGCACGCCGGTCGCAGCGAGACGGTCGGCGACAGATCCGCCGTCACCGACGATGCGCGCGAGCTCCTCCTCGTTGACCACGAGCATGTCGAGCGTCGCCAGCAACTCCTCCGGCAGCGGCCGCGCAGGCGCTGCATTGAGCATTACCGTCACACCAGCCGCGCGGGCGGCGACGGCAAGGGCCATCACCGTGTAGAGCGGTGTTTCCAGCTGCATCAGCAAATGACTGACCCCATCGAGCGAGGGCAGGTCGCCTGGCCGCAGCTGCGCATTAGCCCCCGGCGCGACGGTGATGGCATTTTCCCCGTCATGCGACACGGTGATCAGCGCCGCCCCGGTCGGCCTGTCCGACGTTATGACGTCGAGCATCACGCCGGCTGCGCGCAACGACGCCTCGATCATCGGCGCCAGCGTGTCGTCGCCCAACGCGACGAGCATGCGCGTCGCGCCACCTCCGGCGCGGGCACAGGCGACCGCCTGGTTGGCGCCCTTGCCGCCGGGGATGATCGCGAGGTCCTCACCGAGCACCGTCTCGCCGGGCGCCGGTATGCGCGGCGCCCGGACGACGAAATCAGCATTGGCGGATCCCGCCACCAGCACGGTGCCGTGGCGCGTGGTCATGGCAGGTCTTGCTCCCAGGTCAGAAGTCGCGATGGAAGGTCAGCGATACCGTGCGCCCGCGACCCGCGAAATAGTTCTGGTAGATATCGATCTGCGACGACGACAGGAAATAGAACTTGTTGAACAGATTCTCGACACCGAGCGAGAAGGTGCCGACATCATTGACCCGGTAGCTGCCCGTCGCATCGAACAGCGTATAGCCCTTGGTGTGCTCCTCGGTGGGTTTGCCCGCGTTGATGTTGCGACTGAAAAAGCTGGTCGCGCCGAACGAGATCGACCCCTCAGGCGTGAACTGCCAGGATATCTGCTCATTGGCCTTGTCGGGCGCGATGTTGAGCACACCGAGCGTCACGTTAAGCGGATCGGTCACGCCATTGGCAGCCGAGGTCTTGCCGACCACATGGCTGAACAGCGCGTTCAACCGCACCGTGGAGATCGGGCGGAACTCCGCCGTCACGTCGAAGCCATAGATCTTGATCGGTCGGCGGTTGAGCACATAGTCCTTGGTCACCGGATCGACCGTGAGGCTTGAGCCCAGGTCGGACTTGGACTGATAATAGGACACCCCGACGCTGCCCATCCGGCCGCGCCAGTTGAACCCGACCTCCTTGTTCTTGAAGACCACCGCCTGCAGATCGAGCAGGCCTTCGACCGTCTTGCCAGGCACGTTCACGTTGCGCAGCGGGATACCGACATTAGGCAGGGTGAAGCCTTCGCCATAGGTGGCAAAGGCCGAAAATCCGCCGCCGAAGCGGCCGATGATGCCGGCGTTGAGCAGGTCATTCTTGTACTTGAGGTTGCCGCCCTTCACCAACACGCTGTTGCGGTAATAGGTGGTCGTGTAATCATCAACCTCGACCTTGCCGTCCTCGTGGCGCCAGCCGCCGCTCAGCGTCACTGGGCCGAGATCATAGGCCAGCTGCACATAGGGGCCGAAGCTCGTATAGTTGAGCGGCGGCACCCAGATGCGATTGGTCAGGGCGAGATATTGCTGGGTCTGATCATGCACCGCGTCGACGCCGAAACGCAGTTCAAAGCCCTGCAGCAGGAAGTCGGGGCGCGTGTAGGAGGTGCGCAGCCCGTATTTCTTCGACAGGATTTCCGATTGGTCGAAGATGACGCCCGGCGAGATGCGCGGATCCTGTTTGTCGATCCCGTTATCGCCTGGGAAGCGCATCTCCTGCTTCGCGTAATAGCCCGTGGCCACGAGGCTGCCGCCGAACAACGACGTGTTGCTGTAGTTTAGAGCATATTGCTGGAACTGATTGAAATCGGGCGCGAAGAGGAGCTGGCCGGTGATGGGGTCGACCGGCGGCCCAGGCTCGGCCGTGTCGGGAATGCCGAGCGCGCGGCTGCCGGCGACATAGTGATAGTTGCCGTTGGCCTTGAGCTTGAAATAGCTTGCGACGCCCTCGATGCGCTGGGAATCGCCGTCACCGAAATTGGTGCCGACCTTCAGGAAACCGTCCCACTGCTTTGAGTCGGCTACCGAGCTCGATGCGCTGATCCCGATACGGCGGCCATGGGCGTCGTAGGTGATGCCACGCGTCACATAGGATCCTGCGGCGAAGACATCGAGCCCGCCCGATTTGTGACTGAGCGTTCCACCGATCTTCCAGATCGCGCTGTCGTCGTCGAACTGGGTGCCGAAACGGCCGGTGACGCCGAAATGGGTGCCGGGCTCGGTCGCGCGCTTCGAGATATAGTTGATGATCCCCCCTGCCGCGCCGATGCCCTCGGTCGCGGACGCCCCACCGACCACCTCGATGCGCTGGATCGTCGCCATGTCCGTGAAGGTCGCATTGCGACTGCCATCGCGCAGCGGTGTCGACTGAGGGATGCCGTCGAACATATAGAGCGCTGTTCGGCCACGCATCGTTTCGCCCAATGTATTGAGCGTCTGGTTCGATTCCGAATAGCCCGGGACGGTACGGGCCAGCACCGCGGTCGCATCCTCGGTGATGGTCAGCGATCGCTGCAGCTCAGCGGGGGAGATGACAGTGATCGCACCCGCGATCTTGTCGACCGCCTTGGGCGACCTTGTGCCGGTGACGACGACTGGCGTCGTCTCGTCGTCGACCGCGCCGGCCGCCTGGGCCGGCGTCTGCGTAGCGTCGTCCGCGGCGGCCGCACCGGATGTCAGCGGACCAGCGTAAGCGGCGGAGCACATCGTTCCGGCGAGAGCCGTGCCGAGCGCCAGGCGTGCAAGCATCTGCATGATAATCCCCTCCCTGTTCTTTTTCTTGGGGCCACCATTAGACGTGCGGGCCGGTGGGTTAAACCGGGCCCCGGCTGTGTTCAGACACGACATTTTGTGTGTTTTCAACGAGAGCGGTGACGCAACTCTTGAGGAAAACAGCACAAATACTGTGGTCCAGGCGTGTTTGGTACGCGGTCCGCTCTGGCGCGTCCCGCGCCGCTACGGCTATCATGGCCGCAACAGGGGAGATGCGACAACGATGCGCAGCAAATTGTTCGTGCCAGGCGCGCGGCCCGATTTCTTTACCAAGGCGCTGGCGAGCGACGCCGACGCCCTCTCGTTCGATCTCGAAGACTCGGTGACAGCAAGCGGCAAGAATGCAGCGCGTAGTGCGATTGCCGGGTTCCTGGCCAGCGAGGCGACACGCGCCGCGCTGGCCGCGAATGGCAAGCAGGTGATCGTGCGCGTCAACGCGCCTGGCTCGCCGCAATTTGCCGCTGATATCGCGGCAATGGCGCTCCCCGATGTCGCGCTGATCAACCTCCCCAAGCTCGAGGATCCCGAGGATGTCGTCGCCGTGGCGACGACGCTGGAACGCGCCGAGCAGGCTGCCGGCATCACACGCCCGATCCGCTTGCTGATTACCATCGAGACGCCTCGCGCATTGCGTCGGGCGGCCGAGATCGCGACGGCGCACCCCCGCGTCGCTGGCCTGCAACTGGGGCTCAACGACCTGTTCGAAGCGCTCGCGATCGATCGCCAGGCGCCCGGGAACGCCCATGCCGTGATGCTCGCCATGCGCCTCGCCAGCGGCGAGGGCGACGCGTTCGCCTATGACGGCGCCTATGCGGCCATTGCCGACGATCAGGGCTTTCGCCTTGAAGCCGAGCAGGCGCGCGCGCTCGGCTATCTCGGCAAGAGCTGCATTCATCCGCGGCAGATCGCCATTGCCAATACCGTGTTCGGCGCGCGCGCGAATGCGCTGGTCGAGGCGCGCCGGATCGTCGCCGCCGCAGACGAGGCGGCCATGATCGGACGCGGCGCTTTCAAGCTCGACGGGCGGATGATCGACCGCCCCGCGATCGAGCAGGCACGCGCGACGATCGCTATGGCGGAGAGGGAATAATGGCCTTTCCCGGTATCGTTCGGCGGTTGATCGTCCTGCTCGCTTTGTGCCTTACCGGTGTGGCATCGCCCGCGTCGGCGGACGACAGCGTCTCGCTGGTCAGGTCTTCCATCCTCCCTCCTCTCGCCGCTGGCGACGGTGCGACCATGGTGGCACTCGGCGGGCGTACCGTGATGATTGGCCGCAATGGCGCCTGGGCGCTCGCCGCGGACCGCAGTGCCTGGCAGCCGCTCGATCGATCTCACCTGCCCGCCGACCTGAAGCCGCGCATTGTCGCCAGCGATGGCCAACGCGCCGTGCTGCTCCAGGGCGATGCGCGTGCCATGAACAATGTGGCGATGCTACAGCTCGATAACGGGATGCTGTCGTTGCGGGCGCTTCCCGCGATGCCGCAATCGCTGACCGTCGCCCAGGCAGTGATGCACGGCGGTACCGTGACGATCGCCGGCCGAAGCGCCGACGGCGGCGCCCGGTTGCTCGACCTGACTCCGGACTACCGGACATGGCGCATGCGCGCTCCCTGGCCCGGCGCCGGCGCGCCGACGACCCTGACCGTGCAGAACGGCGTGCTCTACCTCACGCTGCGCAATGGGACGGCCGAGGATCTCTGGGCACTCGGCGACAAGGACGGATGGAAGGCACGCGGGCCTGCCCCCGGCCCGGTACTGGCCGGCGCGGCACGCGCGATCGGCCAGGCGCATGTCCTGTATCTCGTCTCCGACGCAAAGCGGGACACTCAGCTGTTCTCCTTCCACACCATCACTGGTGCCTGGGCGGCTTTGCCGTATCGCGCGACAGGCGGGGTCGATGCGGCGGTGGCATCGGGCAACGGCCTGGTCCTCGCCCATGCCGATGGTGGCCGGATGACCTTCGCCGTCGCAGAACTCGAGCGGCAACGCCGCGCGCTCGATCTCCTCGATTGGACGATCATCGTCGTCTATATGGCGGCAATGCTCGGGGTCGGCGGTTATATGTATCGCCGCGCCAAGCTCAACTCGACCAGCGACTTCTTCCTCGGCAGCCGGTCCATTCCCTTCTGGGCCGCCGGCGTCAGCATGTTCGCCGGCAATACCAGCTCGATCAGCTATCTCGCCATCCCGGCCAAGGCGTTCGAGACCAACTGGGACTATATGACCTCGAAGATCGTCACCGTGGTCGGATTGATGTTCGTCGCGATCTGGGTGGTGCCGGCGCTGCGGCGGCTCAACCTCGTCTCGGTGTTCAACTATCTCGAGCAGCGCTTCCATCCCGCAATCCGCATGCTCGCAAGCGCGCTGTGCATCGCGATGCATGTCGGCGGGCGGATGGGCGTGGTGCTTTTCTTGCCGGCGCTGGCGATCGGCACCATCACCGGTTTCAACGTGATCGGCTGCATCTGCATCCTCGGCGTCTGCACGATCATCTACACGGCGCTAGGCGGGATGCGCGCTGTGGTGTGGACCGACTTTATCCAGGTCATCGTGCTGATGGGCGGTGCGCTTTTCGCCATCGGCTATATCGTCTGGTCGCTCGGCTTTACCGCGATCGAGCAGGCGGCGATGGCGTCCGACAAGACCCATATGGTCAACACCAGTTTCGACTTTACCCAGCCGACCCTGTGGGGCTTCCTCATCCTCATCCTGTTCGACACCGTGCTGACCTTCCCCAAGGACCAGATCCTGATGCAGCGCGCGCTGGCGACCTCGTCGGACAAGAATGCCGGGCGTTCGATCTGGCTTTTCGCGGCGGTACTGCTGCCCGGCGGCTTCGTTTTCTACGTCATCGGCACGGTGCTGTTCGCCTATTACCAGGCGCATCCGGCTCGGCTTGATCCGCTGCTGCCGATCGATGCGGTGTTCCCCTCCTTCATTGGCATGGAGCTGCCGCACGGCGTGACCGGGCTGATCATCGCTGGCCTGTTCGCGGCGGCGATGGGAACGCTGTCGGGCACGATCAACAGCGTCGCGACCTTGCTGTCAGTCGATTTCTACGAGAAGTTCGCCAGGAATCCGACGCAGAAGAAGACCGTGCGCTTCGCCGAGTGGATGACAGTGCTGGTTGGTGTGGTTGGCATTGGGCTGGCGGTGCTGCTGTCGCAGCTCGACATCCATTCGCTGCTCGACCTGTCGATCGAGCTGTTCGGCGTGCTTGGCGGAAGCTGTGCAGGCGCCTATACGCTCGGCATGTTCACCCGCCGTGCCAACGCCGCTGGTGTCGGGATCGGCATCGTCGCGGCGTCGGCGGTCACACTTGCGGCGAGTATCTTTCAGCTCGTCCATCCCTATTTCTACCTGGCGATCGCGATCTTCGTCTCGATCGTCGTGGGTTATATCGCGAGCCTGTTTTTTCCGGCGCCCCAGCGCTCGCTCGAAGGGCTCATCGTCCCCATTGGCCGGTTCGGCCGGCGGCGCGCGCAGGAGGACGAGCCATCGACCTCCATTTCCTGAAGACCTTCGTGACGGTGGTCGATCGCGGTTCGATGGCCGCGGCGGCGCGTTCGCTTAATGTCAGCCCTTCGGCTGTCGCACAGCAGCTCCACGCGCTCGAACGGGAGCTCGGCACGCCGCTCATCGTTCGTGTCGGCCGCACCGTGCGCATGACCGAGCAGGGCGGGCGGATTCTCGGCCAGGCGCGTGAATTGCTTCGTAACGCGGCCGAGTTGCGCAACACCGCCCATGACGATGCGATCAGCGGCAATCTGCGTCTCGGCGCGTGCACGACTCCGCTCAGTGGCATGCTGCCGGACATTCTCGCCCGGCTGATCGGCAGATCCCCGGCGATCAATGTGCATATCCAGTCGGCCACTTCGGCTCAGCTCTACGCCGCAGTCGAGGCTGGCGAGCTCGATGCCGCTTTCGTGCTCGAAGCACCCTACCCGATCCCGAAGACGTGCGAATGGTGCATGCTGCGCGAAGAGGCGCTGATCATGCTGGCGCCCCGGAATCTCGCGCACCGCGATCCGCACGATCTCCTGCGCACCGAACCCCTGATTCGCTACGACCGGCATCAATGGGGCGGCCGCAGTGCCGAGGATTATCTGCGCAAGGTCGGGATCACGCCAAGGGAGCGCTTCGAACTCAACGCCCTTAACGCCATTGCCGTGATGGTAGATCGCGGCCTCGGCGTGGCGCTGGTGCCCGATTGGGCACCGCCCTGGCCGGCCGGACTTTCGCTCGCCCGGATAGCGCTGCCGACACGGGTGGTCGGACGGCGGATCGGGATCGTATGGTCGCGCGCCACCGTGCACACCCGGCTGGTCAACCTGCTGCTGGCCGAAAGCGAAGCCGCGACCGCCGATGCGACCAAGGCCCAGACCGGCGACAATGCTGCATAACACGGGATAGGCACGGCGAGCGCACCGAAGTCCCGATCAGGCTAGGGCCGGTGGGCACCCGGCGGCTGCAATGCCGACGAAGCGGTTAACCGCCAAGCATCCTGCGTTGATAGTCTCGCGGCGAAACGCCGATTTCCCTGCTGAAGGCGCGGGAGAAATTGTGCACCGTGCTGAAGCCGAGCTGAAACGCGATCTCGGAAATGCTCGCGCCCGAGTGGAGCACCAGGTCGCATGCTTTGTGCATCAGTGCGCGGTTCTTCATCGCGCGCGGGCTTTCGCCGTGAGTCTCACGGAAGAGTTTGCGAAAGTGCGAGTCACTGAGGTGCGCGGCGCGCGCCATCGATGAGAGGTCGAGGTTGATTTCGGGTTCTACGAGAATCCGTTCGGCCGCGCGGCGCAGCGCAGGCCACCGCGCGCCAGCCTTCGCCGCCAGGGGGGACAGGCCCGTTGCGATCTCGCCGATGATCTCGAGCATCAGACCCGACACGCACAACGGGCGGCGCGCGCCGCGATGCTCGGCGATCGCCCGCTTCATCAGCGCGTAGATCGCGGGACCGTTGACCACCGGAAGCTTGCCGCGCCAGCCGGCGATCGGCTGTCGTGCGAACACCGGATGCATGTCGGCATGGTCGCTAGCTGCATAGGCGGCTCCGCTTCTGACGCGCGGGCTGCGCTGCGGATCGTAGACGAGATCGAAATGCAGATAGGCGACGAACATCTTCGGCGCATGGCCGCGCATCTCGTGCAGCATACCGGGTGGAATCCAGATCAGATCCGCCGGGCCGACATCGAACATCTCGTCGCCCACCGCAAATCGACCGGTGCCGGAGACGACATAGACCAGGAGATAGTCGGCCACCACCCGCCGGGCGATGTGCCAGGCTCCGCGCCAATGCTCCAGCGCGCCCCGCACATAAGGCGAGAGCATCGCCGACAGTTCATGGCCGGCCTCGCCCTCCCCTTCGATATTGTGCGCACTCATCGGTTCAAGTTAATCGATTGGGATACATATTGCACGGCCCGGCCAAAGACGTCGGCTGCACGGTTTCCTAAAATGAAACCCAGCTGACAATGATATGTAAGGGCCTGGAGAATCATGCCTTATCCTGAACCAACGACGGAGGATGTCCTCCGCTTCGAAGCTGACGGCTTTCTGGTCGTGCGCGATGCAATCGATCCGGAGGAAATCTCGGCGCTTGAAAAGATGGGCAGGGAGATGACGCAGCGCCCGGAGGACTGGGGAAAGGACTGGGACTGGCGGCGCGGCGAGCCGCTCGACCAACGCGCCTACCGAATCGTCCAGAGCGGGGTCGACCGGCTGTTCCCCTGGCTGCCGCAATCGCGCTTCCGCGCCTGGGCCAGCCGGTTCGGCAGCGCGCTGATGCGCCAGGATATGGCGTTCTGGTATGAACAGTTTCTCGGCAAGCCGCCCGGCACTGGCGCGCCGACGCCCTGGCATCAGGATGAAGGCTATTGGGGGCGGACGCTGGAGGATTGCGGCATCACCTGCTGGACCGCCTTCCATGCTGTCGGTCCGGAAAATGGTTGCATGCACTTTGCGCGAGGCGCGCACCGAACCCTTCTCGATCATCGCAATCCTCCCGAAATGGCAAGCGACCTGCTGGTTTGCGACATTCCGCAGAACGCCGAGGTAATCGCCTGCCCGATCGAGGCCGGCAGCGTGACATTTCATCACAGCAAGATGCCGCATATGACGACAGCCAACAGCACGCCGCGATGGCGGCTGTCACTCGCGCAACATTTTCGTAACCCCGCTTGCGCAGCGCTGGCAGAGGACCATTACGACTGGCGGGTCCGCGTCAGTCAACGGTCCGGCGAGGGTTGATCGCGATCGCGGAGTACGAAGCGCTCATCTCTTCTGGTCATATGCCCTTGCAACGCGAGGTCGGCGCGCACCCGGCAACAGGACAACCGGCCGCGCCGTGCGCTTCAGCTCGAAATCGTGACCTCGTCGCCCATCCTGTCGATCCGAAGGCCGTACGCGTCGCGCAACAGGCGCGCGAAGACTTGGACGTTCGACGCCTGGAAGGTCCCGCCGATCCGGATCGCTGCGGCATTGGAATCCGCGATGACCAGCTTGTGGTCATTGTAGCGATTGAACTCGGCCGCGACGTCGGCAAGCTTTGCCTGGTCGAAACTCAGCATCCCGCCACGCCATGCTAGCCGGCCCTCGACCTGCTCCGGGCCGGCGTAGGCCGAGGGACTGCCGATGCCGGCGGCCGCGGGATTCTTCTCGGGGTCCGGCGATCTGGCGCTCGCGGGCGATTGCGAGGGTTTCCTGCCCTCGATCATGGGGGCGCGCACCGTCCCCGAGGCGCTGGCCGACTATTGCGTCGGTACCGACCAACGGGACCCGTTGCTGTCGCCGATCTATGGCGACCTGTCCGGCCTGCCGCCGATGATGCTGATGACCAGCACGCGCGACCAGTTGCTCAGCCAGACCGTGCTGGCGGATGCGGCGCTGCGCCGGGCCGGCGTCGAGGTCGATCTGCGCGTGTATGAAGGCATGCTCCACGCCTTCTGGGCATGGATCGAATGCCCGGAGACCGACATGGCGCTGGCGGCCCAGGCCGCGTTCTTCGCAAAGCATCTGCAGCCGTGACAGGTATGTCGCCGGCGACAGGTCCATCGTCGCCACCCATGCCCGACGGCACGATCGGCGGAAGGGTGCCGGCATGACCCTGCGTGTCGACCCGATGCCCGCCTCGCCCGCCGAATTGTTCGGCGACCTGCTGCGCGAAGTGCAGATACGCGGGCTCTTCGAGGACGGGAAGACCTTCGTCGATGCGATCGCGCGGCGCCCGGCGGAAGAGATCATGGCCGATTTCGCGGCAGTGCCGGCCGATATGGCGGCGATCCGTGCGTTCGTGCTCGCCAATTTCGATCTGCCCGCGTCCGCGGCGCCACATGAAAAGCCGGATGCCGCGCCGCTGCTGCCACTGCGCGACGAGATCAGGCGGCTCTGGCCGGTGCTGACCCGGCCGCCGCACGACGGCGATCGGCCCGAGGATTCGCTGCTGCCGGTGACGCGGCGCCATGTCGTGCCGGGCGGGCGTTTCCGCGAGCTTTATTATTGGGACAGCTATTTCACCATGGTCGGCCTGTTGCGCGACGGCCATGCCGCGCTGGTCGACGAGATGATCGAGATCTTCACGGCGACGCTCGAGCGTTACGGCCAGATCCCGAACGGCATGAGCAGCTATTATCTGGGGCCGCTCCCAGCCTCCGGTCTATCATCTGATGCTCGACTTGCGGCCCGTCTATGGCCGCGACGAGAAGCGCCGTCGCCTGGCGGCGATGCGCCGCGAGCATGGCTTCTGGATGCGCGGCGGCGAGGGGCTGGCGCCAGGCGAGGCCTCACGCCGCGTCGTGCGGCTTGCCGATGGCGCGCTGCTCAATCGCTATTGGGACGACCGGCAGACTCCACGCGACGAATCCTATCGCGAGGACGTGCTGATCGCCGGGGCGAGCGGCCGGCCGCTGGGCGAGGTGTACCGCGAGATCCGGGCCGGTGCCGAAAGCGGCTGGGATTTTTCCTCACGCTGGCTGGGCGACGGAACGCTCGCGTCGATCCGCACCACCTCGATCCTGCCGATCGATCTCAACAGCCTGATCTACGGACTCGAGCGCGCGATCGCGGCGATGGCGGCCGACCTCGGCGAGCAAACCGACGCTCGTCACTATGGCGATCTGGCGGGAGGGCGCGGCGCGGCGATCAACCGGCATCTTTGGTCGGCCGAAGGCGGCCATTGTGCCGATCACGACCTGGCGACGCACCAGCCGCGCCGGGAACTGACGGCGGCAGCACTTTATCCGCTGTTCGTCGGCCTCGCCTCCGACGATCGCGCCGCGGCGACCGCGAACGCCGCAGCCGGGCTGCTCGCGGCTGGCGGCCTGCGCACCACCTGCACCACCACCGCCGAGCAATGGGATGCCCCCAATGGCTGGGCGCCGCTGCAATGGGTCGCGGTCGCCGGACTGAAGCGCTACGGCCATGATACGCTGGCCGGGACGATCAGGTCCCGCTGGATCGCGATGGTCGAGGCGGCCTATCGCCGCAGCGGCTATCTGTTCGAGAAATATGATGTCGAGGCGATCAAGCCCGGGCGCGGCGGCGAATATGGCGTGCAGGAAGGCTTTGGCTGGACCAACGGCGTGACCGCCGCCTTTATCGACGAAGCCGATTGACCGGCACTCAGCCTCCAACGCGCTCCCTGTTTCGCCGATTTCATCGCCGCTCCGCGTCACAGACCCCGAAGCCGGCTATTCCTTTCGGGAAGCAAGCACCACGGCCCGCGCCTCGCTGATTTGCCAGAGGATCAATGTCGGCAATCCGATCGCCAGGTCGCGCGCGCGCTTGGCAAGCGACAAGGCCAGTGCCGTTTCCGGCGGCAGGCCGAACAGCGGCGCGGCCAGGGCATAGGCGGCCTCCTGCACGCCGATCGCGCCCGGTATCGCGAAGGCAACGCTCCGCAGCGTGAAGATCAGGCTTTCGATCGACAGCGCCGACCAGATCGAAATCTCGGCGCCCATCATCCGCAGCACGACCCAGCCGCCGACCGCGCTGACGATCCAGCCGAGGAGGTTGAGCGCAAAGGCCAGCGCCACGCGTCCGCGCTGGGCATAGGTCTCGCGCAACCTGTCGGTGATGCCGGTCATCGCGACGACCGAGCCGGGCAGGAAATGCTGGGCGACGCGTCCGGCCAGGCCGAGCGCCGGGCGTTGCGCGAAGAAGAACATCACCATCACCGCGGCCATCACGCCCGTCCCGCCAAGGATGAGCGGGCGCAGCGCAGCCGCCTCCCCACCCGCCGCGAACAGGGCGATCATCATCGTCAGGCCGAACAGAGTGAAGACGAGCTGCGCCCCCATCTCGGTCGTCATATCGACCACGAAGGACGCATAGACGCGGGACGCCGGAATGCCGGCCGTCGTCAAGGTCCGCGTGCCGACGACGATTCCGCCGATCTGCGAGAAGGGCAGCAGGTCCGATACCGCCTCCCGCACGGCGCGTGCCCAGGCGAACAGGCCGACCCGGTCGAGCGGCTCCCCCGGCGCCGCCGCCAGCCAGGCGGCTCCGAGAATCCCGAAGGTGGAGATCGAAATGGCGCAAAAGATCAGGAACCCGTCGATCCCGATCCGTCCCGCGACCGCCAGCACGGTGCCGAACCCGATCGAGCCGAAGACCCAGACCGCGGCGGCCAGCCCTGCCAGGGTCGCGAGCAGCATGCCCGCGCGTGCGAAATTGTTCAGGCGGTGTCTCCCTTGCGCCCACCCGCAAAGCGCAGCGCGAGACGCATCATCGCCGGGACGAATCGCGGCCGGATCAGCCGCTGGTCATAGGCCGCCAGGCGCCGATCATTCTCGGCGAGGCAGATCCGGGCGAGCTCCGGAAACGTCACTTCGACCCCAAGCTCCTTCGAGCCATTGAGCGTGAAGTTGTTCTCCTGCGCCTTGGTGTTGTCGTCACCCATGCCCTTGGCCATGCTGATCCGCTCGCCGATCAGGAACATCCAGACGATCAACACCTTGGCTTCGAACAAGGGCCGGCGCCACCACGGCATGTTGCGCCGCCACCAAGCGACCCAGTTCACGAAGAACAGGATGTGCCGCCCTTCCTCGCGCATCACTGGCTCGAACGTATCGACCAGTTCCTCAGGGAAGAAGCCCGAATCCTTGGCGAGCTTGAACAGGCCGAAGCCGAAGAAACTGTCGATGCATTCCGAATAGCCGGTGCGCATGAAGGCGAATTCGGGGTCGCGCGGGCGCTTGTATTCGGGTTCGGGCGCGAGGGGGATGCCATAGGCCTGCACCATGTCGGCGAGCACGATCTTGTGCCGGCTTTCCTCGAAGCCGTTCATGTCGACCGCGGCCTTGAGCAGCGGATCGCCGATCGCCTCGCCGAAGGTCTTCACGTTCATGCCCGCGCGGCCCTCGGTCGCGACGGCGATGTCCCAGATCGGCAGCGAGACGATCTTGTCGCGGGTCTCGGGTTCGAGCTTGGGCCAGTCGATCAGCGCCGGGCGATAGGGATCGTGCGTATCGAGCATGGTCTGGCAGAACAGCGCGCGATGTTCGCGGCTGCCGAGCCGGATCGGGCCGGCAGGTACCGGCTCGGGCTGGGCGAAGTGACTGAAGCCGTTGGCAATGTTCATGGCGAAGGTCTCAAGCGAAGTCAGTGAAGCTCCCCAGCGCAATCCTGTCGCGCGAGATCGCCTCGCGTGCAAGGGGGTCGATCAGGGCCGCAAGCTCGTCGCGATAGGCATAGCCGGGTGCGTGGGCGGGATAATGATCGTCGGTGGCGGGGTGCGTGTAGATCTCGGTCAGTCCCTTAGGGAGCCGATCGATCAGCCCCCGCATACGCCCCGCATCCATCGCGCCCGACCAGGCGAGCCCGAACACCTGATCCGGCACCGTCATGCCCGCCGCGCGCATCCGTCGGCGGACCAACAGTGCCCAGAGCCGGGCGACGTCAATCCCTCGTGTATCCGGCTCGATCCTTCTCAACACATCGCGTGGTTCGATCGGCGCGCGGACCGATTTCATGCCATAGCGCTTGCCCACCCTGAGGATCGCGGAAGCGATGGTGGGGTGGAGGTGGAAATGCTTGTGGGCGTTGACATGGTCGAGTGGCAGTCCGGTCGCGGCGAAGGCAGCGAACTGCGCCTCCACTTCGGCGAGAAGTTGACGCCGCGCGGTGGGACTGGCGAAGATCGTAATGCCGGCACGAACCATATCGGTGCGGAAATGCCCAGTCGTATCAACCAGTTCGGATAGCTGCTCGGGAGGGAGCGTTGGCCTGCCCTCCACCAGTACGACATGGAGGCCGACGCCGAGCTTCGGCATGGTTATGGCGCGCGCGACCGCGTCCGCGGCTGCGTCGCCGGAGACCATCAGGCTCGCGGCAGTGAGGATGCCGGTGCGATGGGCTTGCTCCACGGCCTCATTGACCGCGACAGCGGCACCGAAATCGTCGGAGGTGACAATGAGGCGCTTCACCTTAGCCCCCTCCCCTTTTTGGGAGAGGGAGAAGGATCACGCCTCTTTCCGCCGGCGCAGGAAGTCGAAGAACTCCACCCCTTCACGCAGGCGGCGCTTCATCATGTTCCAGTCGCGCAGCATCTCGGACACGATCGACCAGATCTTGGACGGGCGGAAATAGAAGCGTTTGTAGAATTCCTCGACCTTGTCGAAGATCACGCTTGCCGGCAGGTGCGGATAGCTGAGCTGAGCGATCTGGTTGCCGCCATCGGTCAGCAGATCGTTGCTGTTGTCGAACCAGCCATTCTCGGTCGCCTGCTTGTACAGGAAGGTGCCGGGATAGGGCGCCGCCAGCGAGACCTGGATCGTGTGCGGATCGATCTCCTTGGCGTAGTTGATCGTCTCCTCGATCGTCTCCTCGGTTTCGCCCGGCAGGCCGAGGATGAAGGTGCCGTGGATGACGATGCCGAGCGCGTGGCAGTCCTTGGTAAATTGCCGCGCGACATCGGTGCGCAGGCCCTTCTTGATGTTGTGCAGGATCTGCTGGTTGCCGCTCTCATAGCCGACGAGCAACAGCCGCAACCCATTGGCCTTCAGCACCTCGAGCGTCTTCTTCGGCACATTGGCCTTGGCGTTGCAGCTCCACGAAACCGGGAAGCCCTTCTTGCCGAAACCCAGCTTGCCGAGTGCGATCGCCAGTTCCTCGACGCGGGCATGATTGTCGGTCAGCGTATCGTCGTCGAAGAAGATCTCCTTGGTCTCGGGGATCTCGTTCAGGATGTACTGCACTTCCTCGATCACCTTGGGGACCGAGCGGAAGCGATAATTGTGACCGCTGATCGTCTGCGGCCACAGGCAGAAGGTGCAGCGGCTCTTGCAGCCGCGGCCGGTGTAAAAGCTGACATAAGGATGGAGGAGATAGCCGCCGAAATATTTCTCGATTGTGAGATCGCGCTTGTAGACCGGCGAGACCATGGGGAGGACGTCCATGTCCTCGATGATCGCGCGGTCCTTGTTGCGCACGAACGCGCCGTCGGGCGCACGCCAGGTGATGCCGTCCACGGTGGCGAGCGGGTTGCCCTGCGCGATCTCCAAGATGGTGAAATCATATTCCTCGCGCGCGACGAAATCGATATGCGGCGAAGCGGCGAGGCTCTTGTCGGGCTCGACCGCGACCTTGGCGCCCACAAAGCCGATCAGTATCTTCGGGTTGCGCTCCTTGATCAGGGCGGCGGTGCGGACGTCCTGGCCAAAGCTCGGCGTCGAGGTGTGGAGAATGACCAGGTCGCGCTCGTCGAACTCGTGCTTGATATCGTCCCAGCTCTGGTCGTGCGCGGGGGCGTCGATCAGCTTCGAGCCCTCGACCATCGCCGCCGGCTGGGCAAGCCAGGTGGGATACCAGAAAGACTTCACCTCGCGCTTCATCTGATAGCGCGCGCCGGCCCCTCCGTCATAGCCGTCGAACGAGGGAGCCTGAAGGAACAGCGTACGCATCATGCGAAAGTCTCCGGATCGGCCGAAACGAGGCCGTCACTCTCCATTCTAAGCCGTTGTCCGCGCCAATCAACCGAAGCAGCAAAGAAGCTTGCGACGAATATCGCGAAGGACAGGCAATCGCGCACCGGCAACAGCCACAGGGGCGCGGCCTGCGCACCCGTCCGGCGGTCGACGGTGCGGACGACAAGGGCGCGGACGACGAGCGACACCAGCGCGATCGCAAGGCCGACCATAGGCGCCGGAACGAGCGCCGCACCCAGCAGGGCGAGCGGAAACGGCATGCCGATCACTGACCCGATATAGGCGCCCGGCACGACGCCGCGCACGGTCGCGCCCCAGCGCAGTTCGTGCCGCCACAGCTCGCCAAAATTGCGCTCGACCGAGGCATGGGTGACCAACATCGGCGGTACCGCCACCTTTTTCCCAAGCGCATGGATCGCTTCGCCGATCGCATAATCGTCGGCGAGCATATCCGCGAAACGGGCGAAACCGCCGATCCGGTCGAGAGTCGCGCGCCGGATCGCGATGGTCGACCCCATACACGGCCGCGCCAGCCCGAGCGCGACGCCGAACACCGCGCCGGGCAGGAACTGATAGCTGAGCCCCGCCGCGCCGAGCCGCGACCAGAAGCCCGCATCGCCGCGGCCGAAATAGAGGCAGGTCACTGCGCCCACATCCGGCGGGTCGAGCGCGGCAAGGACCCGGGAGAGATAATCGGGCGTCGCGACCATGTCGCTGTCGCTCAGCACCAGGATCGGGTGTTCTGCCCTCGCCATCATGTTGATGAGGTTGGATACCTTGCGATTCGCGCCGTGGTTCGCAGGATCGATCACGAGGTCGATGGCGATATGCGGGTATCGGACGCGCAGCGCCTCCACCACGGGGATGGCGGGATCGTCGGCGCGCTGGACGCCGCAGAGAAGCTGGATCGGGCCGGCATGATCCTGGGCGAGGAAGCTCGCCAGGTTTTCGAAGAGGCGCGGCTCGGCGCCGTGGAGCGGCTTGAGCAGAGTTATGGCTTCGCTGCTGGAGCCGGGCAATTCTTGTCCGGCCATGAAGCGCCGGAAAACGATCGTCGCGGCGATCATATAGAGAGCGCCGATTGCGCCCAGCGCAAGCAGGGCCCAGCCGAGGATCGCAACCATCAGCATTCGGGTGAGCGTCCGCGCCGATCCATCCGATTGCCCATATCTGCCATCGCCCCTCCCTATCGCCACGCGCGCATCCTGTGTAGAGCGCGATCGAAACGCGCGGAGGCGGGGTGAGCCAGAGTTCGGATGCGGTGCTGGTCACCGGCGTGTCGGGTTTTGTCGGATCGGCGGTGGCACGGGCACTCGCCGCGCAGGGACGGCAGGTGCGCGGTCTCGTCCGAGCGACCAGCCCGCGCACCAATCTCATCGATTTTCCCGGAACGCTTGTCGAAGGCGATGCGCGCGATCCTGCGGCGATGGCCGAAGCGATGCGCGGCGTGCGCCACCTGTTCCATGTCGCTGCCGATTACAGGATCTGGGCGCCCGATCCGGAAGAGATTGTCCGCAACAACCTCGCCAGCACCCGCGCAGTGATGGAGGCGGCGCTGGCGGCCGGAATCGAGCGGCTGGTCTATACGAGCAGCGTCGCCACGCTGAAGCCCGACCCCGCAGGCCCCGCCGACGAGACCCGCGCCGCCACGCCGGAACAGGCAGTCGGCGCCTATAAGCGCAGCAAGGTCGTCGCCGAGCGGCTGGTCGAGCAAATGGTCGCCGAGCGGGGCCTGCCCGCGGTGATCGTCAATCCCTCCACCCCGATCGGTCCGCGCGACGTGCGGCCGACGCCGACCGGGCGGATCATCGTCGAGGCAGCGAACGGCAAGATGCCGGCCTATCTCGATAGCGGTCTCAACCTCGTCCATGTCGACGATGTCGCCGCCGGCCATCTGCAGGCGCTGGAGAAGGGGCGGGTCGGCGAGCACTACATCCTTGGCGGGCAGGACGTACGGTTGGCCGACATGCTCGCCGCCATCGCCGCGATCATGAAGCGCCGACCGCCCACGATCAGCCTGCCCCGCGCGCCGCTCTTCCCGCTGGCCTATGCCAATGAGGCGCTGGCGCGGATCACCGGCAAGGAGCCGTTCCTCACGGTCGACGGGCTCAAGATGGCGAAGCACCATATGTTCTTCACGTCGGCCAAGGCAGAGGCCGAATTCGGCTATCGCGCCCGGCCCTGGGAAGAAGCCGTGAGCGACGCGATTCTTTGGTTCAAAGATGCGGGGATGATCCGGTGATCGCCCTCGTCATCGGCGGATTGAGCCTCGTCATCTGGCTGGGGTTGGTCTTCGCGCATGGCGACTTCTGGCTCGCCCGCGAACGCGACACTCACCAGGTTCCAAAAGACCCGGCCGATTGGCCTGAGGTGGTCGCGATCGTCCCGGCCCGCGACGAAGCGGAGGTGATCGGCCGCGCGATCGGCAGCCTGCGTGCGCAGGACTATCCCGGCCGCTTCCGCATCATCCTGGTCGACGATTCGAGCAGCGACGGCACCGCCGACAGCGCGCGCGCGACGCAAGGCCCGCACGCGCTGGAAGTGCTGACCGGTCAGCCGCTTGCCTCCGGCTGGACCGGCAAGCTCTGGGCGGTCGCGCAGGGCGTCGAGCATGCCGGCCCGGCGCCGCGCCACCTCTGGCTGACCGATGCCGATATCGCGCACGAACCCGACACGCTCCGCACCCTGGTCGCGCGCGGCGAGGCCGGTGGACTGACACTCGTCTCGCTGATGGCCGAACTGCGCTGCACGAGCCTGGCCGAGCGCGCGCTGATTCCCGCCTTCGTCTTCTTCTTTCAGATGCTCTATCCATTCGGCCGGGTGAACCGCCCGAATGGCCCCGGCGCGGCGGCGGGCGGCTGCATGCTGGTGCGCCGGGACGCACTGGCGGCGGCCGGCGGTATCGCCGCCATCCGCACCGCATTGATCGACGATTGCACCCTGGGCGCGTTGCTCAAGAAGCAGGGCCCGATCTGGCTTGGCCTCACGCACCGTTCGCGCAGCATCCGGGCCTATGACGATGCCGGCGTGATCGCCGCGATGATCTCGCGCTCGGCCTATGCCCAGCTGGGTTATTCGCCACTGCTGCTGGTCGGCACCCTTGTCGGCCTCGCGCTGATTTATGGCGCTCCACCCGTACTGACTCTGGCAGGCACCGGTTGGGCGCAGATCGCCGGCGCGACTGCCTGGGCCCTGATGGCGATCTCGTTCCAGCCGATGCTGCGCTTCTATCGCCGTTCCCCGCTTTGGGGTGTTGCCCTGCCGCTGATCGCGGCTTTCTACGCCGGCTGCACCTTGCTATCGGCATGGCAGCATATGCGGGGACGTGGTGGAATGTGGAAAGGCCGCGCTCAGGCATCGGGGGCCCGCTGATGGAGGCCGCCGATCTCGCCTCGGGCAAGGGACATCGCGACGAGAATTTCCCCGTCGCTTCGATCCTGCTCAAACCGGAACACCGCGCCCCGGTGATGGCCTTCTACCGTTTTGCCCGCGTGGCGGACGACATCTCCGATCATGAGACGCTGCCGGCGGCAGAAAAGCTCGCGCAGCTCGGGCGGATGCGGGCCGGGCTCGACGGTAAGGCGGAGGGTGCGGCGGAGGCGCTCGCACTACGCGCGGTCATGGCCGATCGCCGGCTCGATCCCATGCATGCGCACGACCTGCTCAATGCGTTCGAGCGCGATGTGACCGTCACGCGGTATGAGGATTGGGAAGGGCTGATCGGCTATTGCCGGCTGTCGGCGATGCCGGTCGGACGCTATGTGCTCGACGTGCATGGCGAGGATCGCGCTACCTGGCCCGCATCCGACGCGCTCTGCGCGGCATTGCAGGTGATCAATCATCTCCAGGATTGCGCGAAGGATTACCGAACGCTCGACCGCGTCTATATCCCCGCCGAGACCTTCGCCGAGACAGGCGCGCGGATCGAGGACCTCGCGGCAGATCGCGCCACGCCGGCCTTGCGCGCCGCGATCGTCTCCCTCGCAGGCAAGACCCGTATGCTGCTCGACACGTCTGCCCGTTTCCCCGCCATGATCGCGGACAGACGCCTCGCTGCCGAGGTCGCGATCATCCAGCGCCTCGCGGTGAGCCTGTGCGGGCGCCTGGAGACGCGCGATCCGCTCAGCGAGCGCGTGCATCACAAGACCTGGGAGGCCGGCTTCCTCGCCGCCAGCGCTGCGGTCGGCAGCCTGTTCCGGCGCGCGGCATGAACCCGGACGCCACCCCCGCCGCCCTACAACGGCAGGTTTCGGGCAGTTCCTTCTATGCCGGCATGCGCGTGCTGCCCAAGGCCGAGCGCGAAGCGATGTATGCGATCTACGGCTTTTGCCGGTTGGTCGACGATATCGCCGACGATCAGCAAGGCAATCGCGAAGGTCGGATGCAGGCCCTCGACGCGTGGCGCGCCGATCTCGATTCGCTTTATGCGGGCGGGCCCCCGGGACAGGCGGCGCTGGTCGCCGAAGCCGTGAAACGCTTCGACCTCGACCGCGCCGATTTCGAGGCGGTGATCGACGGCATGGCAATGGACGTCGATCGCGACATCCGCTGGCCGCCCATGGCCGAGCTCGATCTCTATTGCGATCGTGTCGCTTCCGCCGTGGGGCGGCTGTCGGTGCGAATCTTCGGCATGGACGAGGCCCCGGGCATCGAGCTCGCCTATCATCTCGGCCGCGCGTTACAGCTCACCAACATCCTGCGCGACGTCGATGAGGATGCGGAGATCGGGCGGGTCTATCTCCCGGTCGAGGCGATCTCCGCCGCTGGCATTCCTCTCACCACGCCGCTCGACGTCGTCGCCGATCCGCGGATCGATTCCGCCTGCCGTTCGCTCGCTGCGACGGCGCACGAGCATTACCGGCGCGCGCACGCGGTGCTGGCGACTCGGCCGCGTGGGCATTTGATCGCGCCGCGCCTGATGGAGGCGGCCTATGCCAAAGTTCTTCAGCGGACCGAGGCGATCGGATGGAAACCGCCGCGCCACCGGGTGAAGGTGTCCAAGCTGGCGCTGCTCGGGACCGTGGCGTGGCTATGGCTGACGCGCTGAGCTTCACCCGGGCGACGATTGCCGGTGCCGGTCTGGCGGGGCTTTCCGCCGCCGTGGCGTTACGCAAGGCGGGCGTCGCGGTGTCGATTTCGGATTCAGCGGCGCAGGCAGGCGGGCGCTGTCGTTCCTATCACGATCCGCAGCTTGGCCTGACGATCGACAACGGCAATCACCTTGTCCTGTCGGGCAATCCTGCGGTCGAGCGCTTCCGATCGCTAGTGGGCGCGACGACTCCGCTGGCCGGACCCGACCATGCGGACTTCACCTTCCACGACCTGACCAGCGCGAAACGCTGGACCGTGCGGATCAATGACGGCGCGGTCCCCTGGTGGGTCGCAGTGCCGGCCCGGCGTGTACCGGGCAGCAGGATCAGCGATTACCTGCCGTTCGCGAAGCTGCTGTCGACCCGGGAGGGCCGAATCGACCAGCGCGTCGCCGCGCGTGGCCCGGTCTGGTCGCATCTGCTCGAGCCGGTGCTGCTCGCGGCGCTCAACACGGCGCCCGGCGAATCTTCGGCCAAGCTTGCCGCCTCAGTCCTGCGCGAGACGATCGCTAAAGGTGGTCGCGCGATGCGTCCCCGTGTTGCGGAGCCCAGCCTTGGCGCCGCCTTTATCGATCCTGCGCTCGCCTGGCTCGCCGACCGGGGAAGCGCGGTAACGCTCGGGCGTCGGCTTCGCGCCATTGCGGTCGATGGCGACCGCGTGACGGGCCTCGACTGGGGTGGGGGCATCGAGCCGGTCGCCGCGGACGAGGCGGTGATCCTCGCGGTGCCGCCATGGGTCGCTACCTCGCTGGTGCCCGAGTTGCACGCGCCCGACGAATTCCGCGCCATCGTCAACGGGCATTTCGCCCTGCCCGTCCCGGCCGGCGCGCCGCCGATGCTCGGGCTGTTCGGCGGGACGGCGGAATGGCTCTTCGCCTTTCCCGACCGTCTCTCGGTCACGGTCAGCGCCGCCGACCGGCTGGTCGATATGGACCGCGAGGCGCTCGCGCGGACCTTTTGGGCCGATATCTGCGCCGCGCTAGGCCTGGATACACCGATGCCGGCCTGGCAGATCGTCAAGGAGAAGCGCGCGACCTTCGCCGCCACACCCGAGCAGAATGCCAAGCGTCCGCCCGCCGCGACGCGCTGGCGCAACCTGTTCCTTGCCGGCGACTGGACGGATACCGGCCTCCCGGCCACGATCGAGGGCGCCTTGCGGTCCGGGGAAACCGTGGCGCGCCTCGCGCTTGGGCGATAGGAAGAGGCATGCACCAGAGCTTTTCCGGGATCGGGGAAACGGCGACGTCGCTCGCCACGGTCGAAGCCGTGGTCGATCGCGCGACCGACGCGCTTGCGAAATTGCAACGCGACGACGGCCATTGGGTGTTCGAACTCGAGGCCGATGCGACGATCCCGGCCGAATATATCCTGCTGCGCCATTATCTCGGCGAGCCGGTCGATGCCGCGCTCGAAGCGAAGATCGCCACCTATCTGCGCCGCATCCAGTCGGCGGAGCATCATGGCTGGGGACTGTTCCATGGCGGTGCGTTCGATGTCAGCGCCTCGGTAAAAGCCTATTACGCACTGAAGATGATCGGCGATCCGGTCGACGCGCCGCACATGGCGAAGGCCCGCGCCGCGATACTGGCGGTGGGCGGCGCGGCGGCGGTCAATGTCTTCACCCGCATTCAGCTTGCCTTGTTTGCGGCGGGCCCCTGGTCGACCGTGCCGACCATGCCGCCGGAGCTGATCCTGCTGCCGCGCTGGTTCCCGATCCATCTGTCGAAGATGTCCTATTGGGCCCGCACCGTGGTGGTGTCGTTGCTCGTGCTCGGCGCGCTCCAGCCCATCGCACGCAACGCGCTCGGGGTGAAGGTCGACGAGCTCTATACCGGTAAGGACGTCCGCCCGGGCACCAAGGCGGCCGACACCAAATGGCTGTGGACGCATGGTTTCAACGCGCTCGACCGGGTGCTCAAGGCCGGCAACGGGCTGTGGCCGAAGAAGCTGCGCGCGCGGGCGATCAAGGCCTGTGTCGATTTCGTGATCGAGCGGCTGAACGGCGAGGACGGGCTCGGCGCGATCTATCCGGCGATGGCGAACAGCGTGATGATGTTCGATTGCCTGGGCTATGCCGAGGATCACCCGGCGCGCGCGATCGCCCGCCAATCGGTCGAGAAGCTGCTCGTGATCCGGGAGGACGAAGCCTATTGCCAGCCCTGCGTCTCGCCGGTCTGGGACACCGCGCTCGCCGCGCATGCGATGCTGGAAGCAGGTGGCGAAGATGCCGAAGCGCGCGCCGGCCGCGGGCTCGACTGGCTGAAGCCGTTGCAGGTACTCGATGTGAAAGGCGACTGGGCGGAGGAGAAGCCCGATGTTCGCCCGGGCGGCTGGGCCTTCCAATACAACAACGCGCATTATCCCGATCTCGACGACACCGCCGTGGTGGTGATGGCGATGGACCGCGCCAGGGCGCGCGAAGCCCCTGAGAGAGAATGGCGCGAAGCAATCGACCGCGGCGTCGAATGGACCGTCGGCCTGCAAAGCCGCGATGGCGGCTGGGGCGCGTTCGATGCCGACAACAGCTATCACTATCTCAACAACCTGCCCTTCGCCGATCATGGCGCCCTGCTCGATCCGCCGACCTCGGACGTCAGCGCACGCTGTGTGTCGATGCTCGCGCAGCTCGGCGAGGCACGCGACAGCGATCGCATGCGCGCCGCCCTCGATTTCCTGGCGAAGGAACAGATGCCCGACGGAAGCTGGTTCGGGCGCTGGGGGGTAAACTATGTCTACGGCACCTGGTCAGTGCTGTGCGCGCTCAACGCGGCGGGTTTTGCGCCGGAGGAACCGATCGTCGCGAAAGCCGTCGACTGGCTCGCCCGGATCCAGAATGCGGACGGCGGATGGGGCGAGGGCTGCGAGAGCTACGCGCTCGATTACGCGGGTTACACCCCTGCCCCCTCGACTGCGTCGCAAACCGCCTGGGCGCTGCTGGGGCTGATGGCGGCAGGCGAAGTGGATTCGCCGACGGTCGCGCGCGGCGTGGCCTGGCTCGCGGCGAACCAGGAGGCGGATGGGCTCTGGGGGCAGGAGATGTACACCGGCGGCGGTTTCCCGCGGGTCTTCTATCTGCGCTATCACGGTTACCCGAAATATTTTCCGCTCTGGGCGATGGCGCGCTATCGCAACCTGAAGCGCTCCAACACGCGCCAGGTCGCGTACGGGATGTGACGCTGGTCGTCGCCTGCGGGCTGAAGCGCGAGGAGAGCATCATCGAACGGCCCGGCCGCGATGTGTTCGTGGTGGTCGGCGGCGGCGATGCCGCACGGCTCGATGCCGAGCTCGACGACATGGTGGAGATGTTTCCCGGAATCATTGTGTCGAGTGGGCTGGCAGGCGCTCTCGACCCGACATTGCTGCCGGGAGACGTTGTGATCGACGGTCACCGTGGGTTGGTCGCGCGACTTCAGGCCATCCTGCCGCATGCCCGGATCGGCGCCGTTGTCGGCAGCGACACCATCGTGGCGACGGCCGCGGAAAAACAGGCCCTCACCGATCGCACCGGCGCCATCGCGGTCGATATGGAAACGCACATCGCGAGACGGGTCGCCGCCCGCAGGAACCTGCCGTTCGTGGCGGTGCGGGTGATCTCGGACGATGCCGGATCCACCCTTCCTCCGGCCGCGCTGGTCGGGATGAAACCGGATGGAAGCATGGCGCTCCGCGCCGTGCTGTGGTCGCTGGCCCGCCAACCCCGCCAGCTACCCTCCCTGATCCGCACTGGCGATCAGGCCGGGCGCGCCTTCAAGAGCCTGGAGCGCACGTTCGCGGCGATCGCTGCGGGCCATTTCGACCGCATCTCGCCCGAACACCTGCCTCCCGACCCTGAGGATTACGAGGCCTGAACCACGTGTTTGGCTGCCTTGGGATTGGCGGCGCGGATGATCTCGAGTTCCCGCTCGACATGCGATGAATGCACGTTCTGCGCCGGGCGCTGGTTGCTGATATCGATGTCCGGCGCCATCGGCCCGGTCGTGCGCACGCCCTTGCGGCCGATCGCGAACATCTTGAGCGGATGGCGGATCGAATCCGTCGCGGCCGTGCCTTCGAACCCGCAATGGACCATGCAGTCGGCGCACTTTTCGTACTTTCCGACGCCATAATCGTCCCACTCGGTGCCTTCCATCAGCTCCTTGAAGCTTTTCACATAGCCTTCGCCGACCAGGTAGCACGGCTTCTGCCAGCCGAAGACGGTGCGCAGCGGCATCGACCAGGGGGTGCATTCATAGCTCTGGTTGCCGGCGAGGAAGTCGAGGAACAACGGCGAATTGGTGAAGGTCCATTTCTTGCCGCCATCGCCGCGTGCGAACACGTCGCGGAAGAACTGCTTGGTGCGGGTGCGGTTGAAGAAATGCTCCTGGTCGGCCGCCCGCTCATAGGCATAGCCGGGAGAGATGGTGATCTCGACGCCGCGCTTCTCCATCTCGTCGAAGAAACCCGCCAGCCGCTCGGACGAGGCGCCATCGAACACCGTGCAATTGACCTGGACGCGGAAACCCTTCGCCTTGGCCAGCTCGATCGCCTCGATCGCCACCTCATAGGTGCCGTCCTGGTCGACCGCATGGTCATGCATGCCCTTGTCGCCATCGAGATGGATCGACCAGGTGAAGAAGGGCGACGGCGCGTAATCGTCGATCTTCTTCTTCAGCAGCAGCGCGTTGGTGCACAGGATCACGAACTTCTTCTTCGCGATGTACCCCTTCACGATTTTCGGCATGTCGCGGTGCAGCAGCGGCTCGCCGCCCGCGATCGACACTGCGGGCGCGCCGCATTCGTCGATTGCCTCCATGCACTGGTCATAGCTCAAGCGCTGATTGAGGATCGCATCGGGATAATCGATCTTGCCGCACCCGGGGCAGGCGAGATTGCAGCGCAGCAGCGGCTCGAGCATCAGCACCAGCGGGTAACGACCACCCTTGATATGCTGCCTGACGGTGTACGCACCGATACGAACGAGCGGGGAAAGTGGCAGGCTCATGGAATCGTCCTATTCGGCCGCGGCGGCGCGCGGCATTACATCTCTCAGCTCAGGCGGAAGGCTGAACTCGATATTTTCCTCGACGCCGTCAAGCTGCGAGACCTCGATCGGGCGGAGCTGGGCCAGGGCGGCGATGACATCGTCGACAAGCTCGTCCGGCGCCGACGCACCTGCGGTGATGCCGACCGCATCCACGCCGGTTAGCCACGCCGGATCGACGCCATCGCCATCGGCCACGAGATAGCTCGGCACGCCCATCTCGACGCCGATTTCGCGCAACCGGTTGGAGTTGGAGCTGTTCTCGGCGCCGACCACGATCAGCAGCTCGCTGACCCGCGCCAGATCGCGCACGGCGGTCTGGCGGTTCTGCGTGGCGTAGCAGATGTCGGAAACGTCAGGCCCCTGAACGTCGCTGAACCGCTCGTTGAGCGCGGCGATCACGCTGCGGGTATCGTCGACGCTGAGCGTGGTCTGGGTGACATAGGCGATCGGCGTATCGATCGCGAGCGGCAGGGCTGCGACCTCGGCCTCGGTCGACACGAGATGGATCGGCGCGTCGACCTGCCCCATCGTGCCCTCGACCTCGGCATGCCCGGCATGGCCGATCAGCACGAGCGTGCGCCCGGCCTTGGCGTAGCGCCGGCCCTGCACATGGACCTTGGTGACGAGCGGGCAGGTCGCATCGAGCACCGGCAATTCGCGCAGCTTCGCCTCGTCCTGCACCGAGCGGGCGACCCCGTGCGCACTGAAGATGGTCGGTGCGCCGGCGGGAATCTCCGCCAGCTCCTCGACGAAAATCGCGCCCTTGCTGCGCAGCTTGTTTACGACATGGCGATTATGGACGATCTCGTGCCGGACATAGACCGGCGCCCCGTGGAGATCGAGGGCCCGTTCGACAATGTCGATAGCTCGTACCACCCCCGCACAGAAACCCCTCGGCTTCGCGAGGATCACCCGCAATGGAGCGCTTTTTTCAACGGTCATCAAACCCGTGTCCAGCCCCGTACTAGTTTCACACCAGCTCCCGGTTCGACGATATCCTTCGCCGTTACGGAGAGAAGATAGCGGCGCGGTAGCCGAAGAAAAAGGTGTAAAAGCGGCACGCATGTTAGGAACCCGCCGTTTCGACCGGACGATGTACGCCAAAGGGTGGATTTTGCGGCGCGGCGCCGATACATCCGCCGCGGGGCAGAACGGAACGGAACGAACATGCGAACCCTGATCCCCTCCCTGATCCTCTCGGCGCTGGTCGCGCCCGCACCAGCCGCGCTGGCCCAGGCCAACGACCCGGCGCGTGCCGCGGTACAGGCACTTTGCGACGGCCTGGTCTCGATCATGAAAGGCGGCAAGACGATGGGTCTGCGCGGCCGCGCGACGGCGATCGGTCCGGTGGTAGACCGGGTCTATGACGTGCCGTTGATGACCCGCCTGACGGTCGGCGCCGGCTGGAACGGGATCGCACCGGCGGATCAGACTGCCCTGGTCGCTGCCTTCAGGCGGATGGTGATCGGCCAATACGCCACCAATTTCGATTCCTTCTCCGGCCAGAAATTCACCGTCGACGCCAAGGTCGAGACCCGCGGGACCGACAAGCTGGTGAAGACCAGCCTCGTGCAGGCCGGCGAGGCGCCGATCCCGATCGCCTATCGCCTGCGCGCCAGCGGCGGCGGTTGGAAGATCATCGATGTCTATTACCGCAATTCGATCAGCCAGCTTGCTACCCGCCGCTCCGATTTTTCCCGGGTGCTGGCGACGGGCGGGGCAAAGGCGCTGATCCGCCATCTCGACGAACTGGCTGCCAAGGGCGGGAATTGAGCCTCGGCTTCGTCCTGCCGACGGTAGCGCTACTCAGCGCGGCGCCGGAAGAGCCCGCGGCGCTGCTCGCGCCGATCGTGCAGGTTGCACCAGCGACCGCGCCCCAATCGACCGCTCCCGAGCCCCGGACCGAGGCAGTTGCCCCGGCGCAGGCCGCCGATCCCATCCCGCTCGACCCGCTGGTCGACCCGGCCGCCGCCAAGCCGCTGGCCGCCCCGGCCGAATCACCTCCCGCGATCGAGGCAGCGCCGGTCGGGAGCATCGCGCGGACCCCGGGCGACCCGCTGGAAAACTTCAACCGGCGCATGTTCTCGGCGTTCCAGAGCACTGACCGCAAATTCATCCGGCCGGCCGCGATGGCCTACAAGCATGTCGTGCCCAAGCCTGTGCGCTCGGGCATCCGCAATGTCCTGAGCAATCTGGGCGAGCCGATCGTCTTCCTGAACGACCTGCTCCAGTTCAAGCCGGGCCGGGCGATCAGGACGCTGGTGCGTTTTGCCGCCAACTCGACCATCGGTATCGGCGGCCTGGTGGATGTCGCCGGGACGCCTGGGGTCAAGCTGCCGCACCGAAGCAACGGTTTCGGCAACACGCTGGCCTATTATGGCGTCGGGCCGGGGCCCTATCTTTTCCTCCCGTTCGTCGGCCCGACCACGCTCCGCGACCTGATCGGCGGCCAGGGCGACGGCTTCGTACTGCCGGTCGCGGTCGGCAATCCCTTCGACCGCTGGCAATTTCAGGTGCCCAGGGGCGTGCTCAGCGCGCTCGACCAGCGCGCTGAATCGGATGCCGACATGAAGGCGCTGCTCGACGGCGCGGTGGACCCCTATGCTACACTGCGGTCGGTCTATCTCCAGAACCGCGCGGCCGAGATCCAGGAACTGCACGGCCGTGGCGCGACGACACAGGGCGTCAACCCGCTCGAAGATCCGCTGAGCGACCCGGCATCGGGCGCGGCAAGCCCCTTGGATGACCCGTTGAGCGATCCTGCAAAACCCACGCCGGCCGTCGAGGCGGCCCCTGCCGGGCAAACCGCGGCTCCCGCGACCGACAAAGCCGATCCTCTCACTGATCCGGCACAGCCCTGAGCGGAACCCCGCCCGCTCTTGCTCCTGGTCAGGCTCAATTCAAAAGTCCGCAAGGCACGCGCACGGATCAAAACTGCTCTTTGATATCGTAGACACTGCAAAGGACCGCTCGTGACGGCTGAATGTCGGACGATTCTTCGTGCCCTTTTGACCGGTAACAGCGGAAAATCGCGCTCATTTCACGCCCTTTTTTCCTCTGTTATGCGTAACAGGGAAAACCGGCAGTAAGCCATTGTAAATGGATGAAGAATTCGCCGTCAAAATCCAACTTAACAGCGGAAAAAAATATTCGACCAGAAACGCTGGCGAATCGCTTTTCCAGCCGGCGTATCCCAGGCCTCTGGTTCTCAGGTCAGGACCGGTTCCGCCTCGTCTTTCTCAGCTGGCGGGCCAAGCAGGGCCGGTTCGAACACCAGCGCGCAGATCAGCGTCCAGATGAGCGAGATCATCAGGATCTTGCCCATGCTCGCCGTACCCGGATGGTGCGACAGCCACAGGCTGCCGAACGCCGTTCCCGTGGCGAGCGCGCTGAATAGCACCGCGCGGGCAAGGCTCGATTGGAGCAGCCCGGTTGCGCCGCCCCGCCACGCCATCACGAAATAGATATGGAAGGCGACGCCGACGCCGAACAGCAGCGGGAAAGCGATGATATTGGCGAAGTTGATCGGCTGGCCGATCAGCACGCAGGTGGCGAGCGTCAGGAAGATCGACAGGATCACCGGCGCCAAAGTGAACATCACTTCGCGCAGGTTGCGCAGCACCGCGAGCAGCAACAGGCTGACCAGCACGAAGGCGATCACCCCGGCCTGCACGAACGCGCCGGCCACGGTGAAGGCGGCCGCCTGCGTAGCGACCGGCAGGCCCGAGATCGCGGGTGTCACCGTCGCCACCGCGGCGCGGAAGCGCTTGATCACCTGATTGTCGTTGCCGTCGCCCTTGGGGAAGACCTGGAGCCTGGCCCGGCCATCCGGCGCGATCCAGTCGCGGACCATGTCGGCCGGCAGGCTATCGCGCGTGACCGGCTCGGCTTGCAACGCGGCACGGACCTGATCGAGCATCACCGCCAGCGGTCGCGACAGCATCGCGTTCACTTCGGCGCGCTTGGCCGGTGTGGCGGAGGCCAGCCGTTCGAATGCCGCCCCAAGGCGCCGCGCCTCTGCCGCGCCCTCCTCCGCTCCGCCTATCGCCTTCAAGCGACCTGATACCTGGCGGAGCGATGTCACCAACGCTGCATCATCGGGCGGTGGCGCGATGTCGAACGGGTTGAGCGTCAGGTCGAGCAGCACCGATGCATCCTGGATCAAGGCGAGCTTGGCAGGCTGATCCTCGGGCACGAAGCTGTCGACCGAGATCACTTGCTTCACCTCGGGCAACGCCGACAGACGCTGCGTCAGTTCCGCAGCCTTCGGACCGGGCGCAAGCACGTCGATCGTATTCGGCGTCCGGTCCGGATCGCGGGTCAGGTCGGTCAGCGCCTGCATCGACGGTGCTTTGGGATCGCGCAGGTGGAGCGGGTTGAAGTCGAAAACGACCCAGGGAAGCAACGCGATGCTCACCACCATCGACGCGCCGAACGCCCAGAGCACTGCCTTGCGGCGCCGTTCGAGGAAGCGATCCGCCGGCGCGAATTGCGCGAAGCCGACCTCGCGGCGCGGCGCGCCGGGACGCAGCAGCAGGACCAGAGCGGGCAGCAAGGTCACGCTGAACAGCAGCGCGATCACCATGCCGAGGCCAGCAATCACGCCCAGCTCGGCGATGCCGATATAGGCGGTGGGCAGGAAAGCGCCGAAACCGAGGAAGACCGCCCCCGCCGCCAGCAGCAGCGGCGCACCGAGCGCCGTCGCGGCCCCCTGCAGCGCCGCGGCGGGCGCAAGCCCGGTCACGCGTTCGGCATTATAGCGCACGCAAATCTGGATCCCGAAATCCACGCCGAGCCCGACGAACAGGGGGATGAAGGCGACCGAGATCAGGTTGAGCCGCCCGACCGCGGCCAGTCCCACCGCGAGGGTGACGACCAGCCCGAGGATGATCGTGCCGAAAATGGCTGCGACCAGCCTGACCGATCGCGTCGCGAACCACAGGGTCACCAACATGGCGCCGAGCATCACCATGCCGACCGCGCCGATATTCTCCTGCAGCGTCGCAAATTCCTCGTCAGCGAGCGGCACTTCGCCGGTCAGCCGAACCGACACGCCGTGCGCAGCATCGAGGTGCAGCGCCGCTGCCGCGGCATGGACCGCATCGCTTGCCGCCTCGCCCGGCATCAGCGCGCTGTGATCGAGCACCGGTTGGGCCAGGATCAAGCGACGCTTGGGTGGGCTGAGCGGCCCTGCCCCAGTGGCGAACAATTGCTGCCACGAGAAATAACCCGGCTTGCCATCGAGCGAGCGCTCGGTCGCATCGGCCAACGCGCGCATCGGCCGGTCGATCTGGTCGAGCGTCGCTGCTTTCGCCTCGACTCCGTCGAGCATCGTCGACAGGGCACCACTCACGCCGCGCAGCGACGGGTCGGCGGCGAGCGGCCCAAGCATCGGCTGCGCCTCGATCAAGGCCGCGGTCGCCTGGCGAACATCCTCGCGCGACCCGAACAGCAACCCTTCGCGGGCGAAGAAATCGCCACCGTCCGGCCGACGCACCAGCCTGAAATGCGCCTTGTCCGCAGCCAGGGCGACCGTCAGCTTCGCGGCGGCATCCTCGGCCAGCTCGGGTGTCTGGCCGTCGACCACCACCACCATCACGTCGCGGAGCTGGGGAAAGGCGGCTTCCATCGCCCTTTCCTGCTTGCGCCAATCGATATCGGGCGAGATCAGCGCAGCCGTATCGGTCGTCATGTCGAACCGCGCCGCCGTGAAGACGAGCGCCACGCCCGCCAGCACGAGGGACAACAGCAAGGTCAGCCAAGGACGCCGAACGCTGGCCGCGACCAGGGCGGGAATGGGCGAACGCATCCGCTCAGCGTGCCTTTGCCGGCCCGGAAGCTCCCAGGAAATAACGCATCTTCAGGCCGATCGCCTGCTCCTGCCCGTCGAAGGCGAATACCGCATCGGCCCATTTCGGTGGCCCGAGGCTGATCCGGGCGTCGTTCGAGAAACCCACGCCTTCCTTCGGGATGCCGAACAGCGCGCGATCGACCTTCTTGTTGCGGTTTTCGTCATGGAAAACCTGCGCGGCGTAGCGCCCGGCCGGCAGGCCGTGGATCGTCACCACGGTGACACCGGCGCGGGCCGGCGCGTCGCCGGCATAGGGGCAATCATCCTTCAGGAACTGCGCCTGGGGGCAGATATCGACATGAACCACGCCGGCCGAGTTCCGGACATTGTCGACCCGGATGGTGAGCGTGCCGTTCGGCGCCGGCGCCGCGGCAGCGGCCCCGAAGCCGATCAGCAAGGCGAACGAGGCACGCACCCGATTAAACGGCATCGCGCCTGGCTTCCTCGACGACGCCGCCTGAGTTGTGTCGGAGTGCCTTGAGGACGGTATCGACGATGGCATCGGCATCGAGGCCTGCTTCGGCATATTGCTTCTCGGGCTTGTCCTGGTCCTGGAAGGTGTCGGGCAGGCGCATGGTGCGGATCTTGAGGCCCGCATCGACCAGCCCGGTGTCGCTGGCGAGGGTGAGCACATGCGCGCCGAGCCCGCCGATCGACC
>NZ_JBAZTU010000009.1:0-75342 GCF_041661825.1 Sphingomonas sp. | reverse complement strand
TCTCAGAAGGGTTCACGGCAGGGCCTCCATCAGCAGCCAGACGGTGAGGGGGATGACGACGGACGCGGTGGCGAGGGCGACGAGGACCTCCTCCGCGAAGGCGCGCAGGGTGGCGCGGCGCTCGGCCCTAGCGAGGACCTCGGCGGGGGTCTGCTGCTCCTGCAGGGCGACTCCTTGGTACATGGTCAGTCCTTCCTGCCCAGGTAGGGCTTGGCGGCGAGCTCGATCTTGGCGTTGGTCAGGTCGAAGCGCGGGTCGGCCACGTCGTGGAGGCGCCAGCTGAAGGGCCGGTCGATGGAGCCCTCCGGGAAGTTCAGGTTCATGCCTTCGACGCGAAGGCGGTAGTGCGGCAGGTTGTAGTTGCCCCGCTTCTCCAGGCACTCCTGGGCCTCCGCGGTGAGGGTGATCTGGCTGACGATCCAGTCGGGGGTCATGGGTCAGCCCCTCCCGGCAGCGGCCAGCGCCTGCGCGCGGGTCTTGTAGGTCTTGATGCCCAGGTTCACCAGCTGCTCCAGGGTCCGGGCGTAGGTGAACTGGTAGCCGGTCTGGTGCTTCAGGGACCGGGCGTTGAGGTCGCTGGAGGTCCACTGCGAGTTCTGCCAGCGGGCGACGATGTAGCGCCCGCCGGTCAGCGGCTGAACCTCGTCCACCAGCTCGGCCTCGACCGCGGCGATGGCCTGCTCGGCGGTGACCGTCTCGTACTCGCGGTACTGGGTGGCGACCTCGATGCGGGCCCAGCGGTCGCCGCCGGCCTTCTCCTTGGTGATGCGGGCCTTCAGGGCGCGCACCGTGAGGGCGCCCTCGTAGGTGACCGACTGGCCGCGCTGCCCCTCGCCGCTGACGATCTTGATGACCGTGTTCATCACTTCACCCCCACCAGCTGCTTCAGCTCGGCCTTCAGGGCCTTGGCCTTCTCGCCGCGGTAGCTCCGAGCGTTGTTCAGGAAGTAGAGGATGATGCTCTTCATCGAGTCGTAGCCGCAGTCGTCGTGGATCGTCTCGGCCTCCAACATGGCGTTGAGGTAGGGCTGCGCGGCGTAGTTGATCTTGACGCCCCAGTCCTTGCGGATGTCGCGAGCGATGGCGCAGACGAGGCGCGGGGTGGGCTTCGCCGGCTTGACCTCGATGGCCTTGGTGGCGGTGTCGAGGAGGCGCAGCACGTCGCCGCTCTCGACGTGGCGGGTGATCTCCTCGGCCAGGGCCGCGTCCACCGGGCGCACGAGGTCGCGCAGGGCGAGCAACGAGAAGCCGGCGGCCTGCAGGGGGGTCCAGCCGAGAGCCAGCGCGATGCGGGTGTGCAGGGTGTCCATTTGACCTCCTAGGTCGGGGGGGCTCCAAGCCCCGGTGGTTGACTGCAGCTGCGATGCTACGTCCGCTGAAAGGTGTTGTCAACTACTTGGCCTTAAACCGCCTCCGCAGCTGCTCGATGTAGTGGTCTTCCAGGCACTGGGGACACTGAGGCCCCGACCGCTTCTGCCCATGAACGCACTCGGTCCACATCTTACGTTCGGAGTCACTCATCGGCCGTCCGGCCACTCGGGCCACATCCCCTGCGGCTAAGGCTGCCCCGTCCAAGAAGTCGGTCTTCATCTGGTCCTCCTAGGTCGGGGTCCGTCAGCGCCGGATGTAGTCGCTCTTGAGGTCCTCGGCGGTCACGTCCACCGTCGTCGGGTTGCTGTCGTCCGGGTCCTCCCAGTCGCAGTAGCAGTAGACGCCACCCTCGCCGCAGAGGACCGCGGCGAAGCTCACCAGCGCCTGCAGGGAGGTGAAGGTCCGGCGCAGGTTGAAGCGGTGGCCCTCGCGGGTGATGACCGAGAGGAGCCGGTAGGGGTCCTTGGGCTGGTTGACGAGGTTGGGCAGGCCAGCGAGGGCCTCGTCCACCGGGCGCACGGGGACGGCGGGGGTCGTCAGGCGGGCGGCGTGGACGTTGTCGAGGCCGTTCTGGCGCAAGCTGGTGCAGACCTGCCCGGCGAGCGAGCCGCAGCTGGGACAGGCGCGCTTCAGGACCTCCTGCCCGGCGGGCGAGTTGTAGCCGACCTCCGAGAGGCCAGGCTCGGCCTTGGCCGGGCCCTTCACGGCGTTCTCGTCAGGGACGATGGCAGAGGTCGCGTGCTCGTCCTGCTCCAGGGCGATCTCGGTGCCCATGAGGTGCGCGCACTTGCCCTTGTAGCCCTGCTTCTTCCAGCACTCAGGCCGCACGTCCGGCAGGAAGTTGACGCCGACGAAGCCGGCCTCGTAGAAGTAGCCGGTCACGGTGCCGACATGGCGCTTGCCCCAGACACCGCTGACGACGCGAGTGCCGGGCGCGGGCGGGCAGCTGAACTTGCCGCCGCCACAGAAGAGCAGGACGCCGTCGGCCTTGGCCTTCTTGTAGACCTCGTCGGTGGAGAAGCCAGCGATGAACCGGACAGGGAGGCCGGCGAGGGTCTTCAGGGAGTAGTTGTTCTTCAGGGTCGTGGTCATCTAGGCCTCCTAGGCCGGTGGGGCTCCAAGCCCCGTGGTTGCCGCGTGCTGCTCTTGACACCCTCGACTCTAGTGGGGGTTAAACACGTTGTCAACAGGTATATGTCGATTCTTGCTAAGTACCTGAAAACACTAGGTTTTTAGCCCCTCTGGCGGCGGCACCACTTGGCCCGCCGGATGGCCGCTACCACCGGCCGCGCCCCTGCAGCGTACCCCCGCTCGCAGTCGGGGCTCCCTCGGGCGCTGTAGTAGTTGCGGCGGTCGGTCCTGCAGGCATCCGCCGCCATCGAGCGCAGCCAGTAGCCGCGGGTGCCGGCCTCGCAGGCATCATCGGCGGCGCCCGGCTCCGACCGGATGCGGCGCCCTCGGGCGAGGCCCCTCTTGTACTCGGCGCTGGTCTTCATGGGGCGGAAGGATGTAGACGAGCGGGTGCCGCGCGAGCGCGACCTCGAGCGAGGCCCGGAACAGCTGGGAGGTGTAGAGGTCCCTCGCTGGAGCCTTGTGGGACTCCTTCGGACCGCTGCAGGAGACGAGGCCGATGTCCTGGGTCATTCGTCGTCCTCATCTTCCTCGGCCCAGGGGAGCGGAGCGCCGCTCTCGTCAATCACCCAAGCCGGAAAGTGCGTGTAATCGCCCTGCAACCAGAAGAAGGCGCGGTGGTTGCCGTCGATGATCGTCAGCCGGCCTTGCTTGTCCCGGTGGATCTTGAGCGGCGGGAAGGGCCGGCGCAGGGACCGGAAGTCCTCCCACGAGTACCCTCCCCCTCCATCCTCGTCCTCTTCACCCTCCTCGGCCAGCTGCGGTTCCGGGATGAACTCCACCGGGACGTAGGTGGTGAAGACCTCCACCTTCACCTTCGACTTCGTCGTCCACAAGATCGGGCCGTAATCTCTCAACACCGAGGCCTCGTCGGGCCGCTCCACCGAGTCCATCAAATCCCGCTTGCGGAAGTCAACGTAGGGAGTCTTCACGCGAACCTCCGGAAGCAGCTGGTGCAGAGCAGCTTCGCCCAGAGCCGGCGCGGGAGCCGCTTCCAGAGCGCGTCGCTGGTCATCCAGACCCGGAACTCCTTGCCGCAGACCTCGCAGACCATCCAGCCCTTCGGCGTGTTGGTGACGACCCAGCGCGCCGGGTAGCCGGGCTCGTAGCGGTGGATGCCGGTCTTGGAGAAGTCCATCACGACCTCCGGAAGACGAACTTCCGCTTCTTGCTCGTGCCCAGGCGCTTGAAGCCGGCCTCGATCATCTGGGCGACGGTGCGGTTCTTGGTGTGGCGGGTGGCGACCTGGCGCCCCTCGGCGTCCACCCAGGTCGGTGCGCCGCGGACGAGCCCCATGTCGAGCCAGTTGGTGGCCTTGTAGATGGTCCCCTCGTGGCCGTGGAGCTGGTCGGCGTAGGTGACGAGGGTCTTCCAGCGCCGGGGGACAAGGCGCATCGAGCGGGCTAGGAGCATCCCCGTGGCGTTCTTCGGCTCGCCGGGGGCCACGACGAGGCGGGAGAGCGCGAGCACGTCCCGCCAGCCCGCCGGGTCCACGCTCACCGCCGCCTTCTTGAGCGGAGGCATCCAGAGCGCCGCGCCGACGACCTCCCCCGTGGACCTCCGCACCAGGCAGTGCGCGGCGACCGAGGTGTTGGCGGCACCCTTGGCGTAGTGGTGGCTCTCGACCAAGGCCTTGGCGACCTTGTGGGGGCAGGCCTGGACCTCGTAGTCCTCGCGGTGGGCGACAGGTCCTTCGGGCTTGTAGCCGAGACGCTTCACGCCGACCTCCAAACGAGGAAGAGGCTCGACGGCAGGGCCCTCCCCGTCGAGCCTCCTCAACTTGCACAGCGACCGCGTGGAGCTACTTGCGGTACGCCTTGCGCCAGCACGCCCGGCGCGCGGCCTTGCCGTGCTTCTTGTTGCAACGCTTCGCGACCTTCTTGAACTTCGCCTTGCCGGCCATGTAGGCCTCCGTCGTCCTGCCCTTGGTGCTGCGGTTGACCAGTTGTAGCACAAGCCGGGGCGCCACTCTACCCCGGCTTCAGCACTCGACCCTTCGCGAGGTTCTTCAGGCACAGCGCCTTCCGGACGGCGTCCCCGATGTGATCGCAGACGCTGGCGTCGATGCCGGTGCGCGAGGGCTTGACCTTCTTCGCCGGCTTGGCCTTCTCCTTGGCCGACCTCATCAAGTCCTTCATGTACTGGCCGTGGTCGCGGTCCCACTTCTTGCGCCACTCGGGCGGGTCTTCCGGGACAACCGGGAGCCCGGCCTTCCTCTGCGCGGCGGCGAGGTCGATGTTGTAGTCCTTGTCGGGCGCCGTGTACCGCTTGATGACGCAGACCTTGGCCGGGTCCTTCACGTCGAGCCACTTGCCGGTGACCAGGCTCTTGGCTGCCACGTCAAGGACCTCGTACCCGCGACTGGTCGTGCCGGTGAGGATGACCTCCTCGCCGCCGATGATGGCGTGCTGGCCGCGCTTGAACAGGGGGTTGTTGGGCCCCTGCACCTGCGGCAGGCACGCCTCGCCACCGGCCCTCGTCGGCGGGGAGACGACCCGCTTGGCCTTCTTCCCAGCTGCGGCGGCGCGCCAGCCCGGAGGCCCGCCGCGCCCGGCCGACCTCGAGGTCCGGATGCGGCTCACGCGGTGGCGCAGGCCCTTCGCCCAGGTGCGCTTATTCGCCTTCGCCTGGACCGACTTGACGAACTTCCGACCCGCCTTCGACTTGGGCTTGCCGACGATCTTCCAGCCCGTGTCGTGGGTGACCCGCGACCTGGGCGCGTTGGCGCGCTCGGCGGCGGCACGCCAACCCGGAGGCGGGCGCGACGACCGCTTCGTGGCGGTGACCGGCCGGTGCTTGAGCCAGCCCTTCGGATGTTCGCGGCGGGCCGGCCGGCTATCGAACCGACCTCCGCTTGTAGACGTACTGGGGGCGGTCGCTCCGGGTGTACGTCTTCCAGCACTGCTTCTGGAGGCTCTTGCGCTTGGCGTTGCACTTGCGCGCGATGGTCGCGAAGGCGCGGCGCAGCTCCCGCTGGGCGACGGTGGGGCGCTTCTTGCCGCACACCTCGGACCCGCTCTTGCGGCCGACGAAGCGGACGGTCCGGCCGCGCTTGGTCTTGAAGAAAATCGCCTGCTTCTTGCAGAACTTCGCCATCTGAGTCCTCGGGTACTTCCCTTACTTCAGGCTCTTCGCGAGCGCGTGGAGTGCCTTCTTGACCGCGGCGGTGGGAGTGTACCCCCAGGCCAGCTTACCGCACTTCACGGGGCGGTTGAACCCGACGCGACCACGAAGTCTGGATACCGGAACCTGGCGCACGCAAGCCCGCGCCTCGTAGTAGCCCTTGTACTTGCCCGGCTTCGACGCGTAGGCCATGCGGTTGGTCACGACTTCGACGCGGATCTTTGACCCCCGCGAGTTGCCGCCGCCGTTCTTGTAGTACGCCTTGACGATCTTGCTGTTGCTGTGCTTCACGCGCCCAAACGACATGACGTTCCTCAGGTCCTGCCCTGTTCCTATGTACCGCTGGAAGGTAGCACGACTCACATCATCAGCCGGTACCGGCCCGGCGCTTTCGAGTACTCGGCCTTCATCAGCGCCATGCCCTCGGCCTCGGTGTCCACGGTCGCGAAGGTCTTGAAGCGAGCACCCTCCTTGCGCTGGACCTGAATCCTGTAGTCCGCGCCCTGCTCGATCCCGTGCTGGCTGACGATGGCGCCGTGCTTGTTGCAGAGGCGCCGGAAGTCGGCCCCGTGGTTGGGGAAGCCCAGGTGGATCGCCTCGTGGACGAGGACGCGCATGATCATCGCGTCGTCCAGGGCCAGGAGCTTGTCGGAGACGAGGAGCGTGTAGCCCTCGCGGCAGTAGGCGATGAGGTGGTCCGGACCGGTGGGCGCCGGCACCGCCACCGGCCGGCAGGCCCGGCTCATCACGATGGAGGCGTAACCCTCGCCCGGCTCGCGGCCCTCGCCCAGGCGCACGGTGACCTTCGCCGCCGTCCCCGGCCCCCAGACCTTCGCCACCGCCTCCATGAAGAGGTCGAGGACGCGGGTGCGCTCGAGGCCGGCGAAGTCCATCAGCCTCGCGCCTTCCTGCGGTTCGGGTGCTGGTCGGCCTGGTGCGCGAGCCAGAAGAGGAGGCCGAAGCCGCCCGCGAACCACGCGAGGATCTTCAGGCCCTTGGTCTTGTCGGGATCGGACTCGTAGGCGCCGTAGCCGTCGTAGTTGAGGACGGGCCCGTACTCGTCGGACGGGGCGCCGATGGGCTGCGCCTCTTCGTACACGGGACGGCGGCGCTGGCAGGGACAGGTCATCACAGCCTCGCCTTCTTGAGCCGGGAGTAGTACCGCTTCCCGCCCTTCTCCGACAGGTGATCGACGGCGGTGCGGCAAGCTCGCCTCGCGTCGGTGAAGTGCTCGCGCTCGACCTTGATACCCATGCGGAGCTGGGCCGGGTCCACCTTCGTGGCCTTGCCCTTGCGCCAGCCCTTGCGGCACGGCCACTTCATCGGAAGAACCTCACGCCCATCGTGGCGTTGAAGTCGCTGTTGAGGTTGTCGGCCGGCATCATCTTGAGCGCCACGTCGGCCTTCACCTTGCCGGCGAACATCTGGTTGAGGAAGGCCTCGGCCTGTATCACGTCCTGGTCGTCGTCCAGGGTGACCTCGTTGTCGAGGACCAGCTGCAGGTGCTCCGCGATGATGAGGGCGCACTCCTGGTGGTTGCCCGCCGCGGCCGGCTCCCAGAGCGCCGGGGCGAGGTCGGTCAGGTCGAACGGCCAGACGTGCTCGCCCAGGCCCATCAGGTCCATGAACTCCTCGGACCGGCTGGAGTTGGTGAACCTCGCGCTGCAGCCGTTGGAGCGGCAGTCGTCGTCGCACTGGTGGCTGCCGAAGCCTTTGGTGGGCTTGGGAGGCGCCTTCGTCTGCAGCTGGTTGGCGCAGTCCATGACCTCGCGCCAGAACTTCTTCGACCACGCCGGCATTGAGATCGGCGCGTTCATCGACCTGGGAAAGTCGGCGTACAACTTCCGGCCTGCGATGGAGATCACCGCGTAGGCGGCGCGGTACTCGTTGCTGTAGCCGTCGCCCAACTTCGGCAGGCTGGCCGGCGCGGCGAGCTTCTCCTTGTAGACCTTCTCGCACCACTCCTTGCCCGTCGTCATCGGCGCCTCCCGAAGTTGTCGTTGCTGGCGCCGCCCTTCGACGCGCGGAAGCCGAGGATGGCCTTGCCCTTCTCGGTGAGGCGCAGCTGGGGGCCGTCGATGGTGATGAGCCCGGCCTTGTAGCAGCGCCTGACGTGCGGCGCGCTCGTCGGACGCAGCTGGTTGGGCGCCGTGTCCTTGCCTTTGAAGAGGTCCTCGAGGACCCATAGGTTCAGGTCGGTGGGGTCGCCCTTCGCGCCGAAGGCCTTCGACGGCTTGACCGGCTTGCAGACCTCCGACCAGTTGTCGATCTCGACCGGTCCGACGTTGCCCTTGACCGTAGGCTTGAGCTTCTGCAGCTTCGGCGCCTCGCCCCACTTCTCCGGCTTCAGGCCGATGGCCTCGACCACGACAGGCCGGTTGGCCTCCGCGGCGATCTCCTTCTGGTCGGTGTAGAAGACGTAGCTGTAGAAGCCGTGCTCCCAGTCGATGTCCTCGAACTTCAGGCGACCGACCAACAACACGTCCACCCAGGGGCCCTCACCGGACGGACCTTCCTGCACACCGGCCCCGTCAAGCTCCCAGGACCAGTACTTGCCGAGGCAGTCCCAGTTGATGCGGTCCTGCCAGCGGTCCTCGAGGACGCGGATGTAGCGGTAGCCGACGACCTCCCCGTCACGCATGACCCGCTTGGCCTGGCTCCGGTAGTCGTAGACGAGGTCCCACATCTCGTCCTTGACCGTCTCCTCGTCCAGCTCACCCTGGCTGAAGAAGTCCGAGGCCTCGTTCTCGGCCCATGCGAACATGGACTCCTCGGTTCGCATGAACTCGGGCAGCTGCCGGGGCATCAACTACCTCTTTCCGTACCCGTACAGCCCGTAGCGGTTGCGGCCGGCGCGGACGCGCCCGCCGAGGCCCTTCACGCCGCCGAATGCGGCCGGCTTGTCGGGGATGCAGCTCTTGCCCCCGCTCTTCTTGCAGCCGCAGTGCTTCTTCATCAAGGCGTCGGCCTGCTCCGGGCTGTCCACCGGGTAGAGCGCGCCGTTCTGGCCGGTCTTCTTGCCGCAGATGCGGAGGTGCGGCCCTCCGCGGGCGAGGCCCTTCGCCTGCGCCTGGGAGTCGGTGAAGAACTCCAGCTCGTAGTGGCACTCCCGCATCCCCTTCTTCGCGTTGTGCTTGCCGGGGGCGCGGCAGGGGGTCTTGGAGGCGGTCGCCGCCGGGGTGAGCGGCTTGCCTTTGAGCGTGGTCGTGATGAGCGGCGTGGAGCGCGCGATGACCTTGTTCAGCCGGAAGCTGGTACCCACCGCCGTGCGCGAGGACTCGAGGACCTTCTCGCGGCACGCCTTGACCGACTTGGCGCCCTGGCAGAAGGCCTTGAGCCCGCCGCCCAGCATCCCCTTCGCGAACGGACGGCCGACCCGGTTCTTCGCGCAGAACTCCGCGAGTTCCCCCTTCGACATATTGGAGGGGAGGTCGACCTTCTCGCCGCGGAGGAAGGCGCTGCACAGCCGGGCCGAGCGCAGCTTCGACCCCTTGTCGCTGGGGTCGTAGCCGGGGAGGATCTTGACCTTCTTCTGCTTCGCAGCCATCGCTGCTCCAGGCCCTGCCCTAGTGGACGGTGAAGTTCACGCGCTTGCCCAGCTGAGTCCAGCAGATGCGGCAGCCCAGACGCCCCGTCGTGGGGTCATGGGCCCACTGGCAGGTGTTCGCGTCAACGTCCGTCGAGTACACCGGGCACCCGAGGTCGTAGCGGTCGTCCTTGCCTTCGCCCGCGTTGTCGTCGCGGAAGATGGCCGTCGTCCCCACCGCGTTGGACGGGTGGAGCGCGCCGGGGGCGTGGTCGCCCGTGTGGTAGGCGCTGCAGCGCACGATGAGGTTGGGCCGGTCGTCGCCCGCCGAGACGAGGCTCTTCGGGTCGAGCAGCTTGTGCCAGGCGTCCTGGCTCTCGGTCTTCCACGACTGCGTCGCCCAGCTGCGCGTCGGCGCCCACATCTTCACGGCCGGGTCGAGCTTGTAGATGCGGTTGGCGACCTCGACCCAGGCCGCGGCGTAGGCCTGCGAGAAGAAGTCTCCGGACGAGTGGATGCGCGCCGGGCGGATGCCGTTCTCCTGGGGGAAGTAGTGCAGCAGCTTCATCGAGGCGACCACGGTGTCGATCCAGAGGCCGGGGTCGGCCTGGAGCAGGTGCTTCGTCCAGTGGTAGCGCACCGTGTTGCCGATGGCCGCGGTCAACTCGCGGTAGTTGCCGCCCGAGGCGTAGCAGCTCTGACAGATCGGCGTCTTCCACTGCCCGTCGCCGCCCTCGTCGCCCTCGTAGAACTTGATGGTCCGGCCGTCCGGGTCCTTGGCCTTGAGGTGGCCGTGCTTGTCGAGCATCGTCTTGCGCTCGTGCGCGTCCACGATGGACTGGCCCGCCGCCGCGGCCGGGCAGCTGCCGCCGACCCACGGGGCGCCGGCCGTGAGGTCCCACGTCGGGCACTGCATCTTCCCGCTCATGCCCCACAGCTTGAACGTCTTGAAGGTGCTCCCGACGCTGGTAGCGTAGCCAACGAGGTCCGAGGGCAGGCCCCGCTCCAGCTCCAGGCAAAGCTCGCCGGCCTTGTTGGCGATGATGCGGACCGTCTGGTCCTCGAGCGCGTGCTCGATCATCCGGCGAATCCAGAGCGTGCGCGTCAGGTTCGCGTGGCTGGCCTCCAGCGGAGGACGCTCGCCCAACGCGGCCCCGAAGGAGGGAGGCCGGTACACGGCCTTCTCCAGTTCGGCGTCTTCCGAGGGGTCCAACTCGCCTTCGTCGGGGAGGATCTGAGCCATGCGCCGGTTGTAGCACGACCAACCGGGCATGGTCACCTACGAGCTAGAAGGGCCCGACCACACTCCGGACGGCCCGCAGCATCTCCGCGCGGGTCATCTTCTCGATCTCCCCCCAGGCCGTCGGGTTGTCCCGCATCAGGCGCTGAGTCCAGAGGCGGATCATCTGCCCCTTGTCGCGCTGCTCGTCCTTCGCGGTGAGCTTGAGCCGCCGGCCCCAGGCGCTGTCGTGCGGCGTCACGCCCGTCTCGAGGACGAAGTGCCCCTCGCAGACCGCGCAGACCAGCTTCAGGCTGATGAAGCAGGAGCCCTTCACCAGCTGCACCGCCTTGACGCGGAACGTAGGCCTGCCGCAGTCGGGGCACTTCAGGTTCCACTCCGCGCCGCCCAGGCGCAGGGAGCCCTGCAGGGCGTTCTTCAGCTTCTTGACCAGCTTCTTCGGCGTGACGTTCTTGGTCTTCACGGTTCGATCCTCTTCGCCTTGAGCTGCTGGTAGTACTCCTCGCTCGCCTTCATCGCGGCCTTCTGCGCCGCCGCGACCTCCAGGCGCTGGCGGATGTACTCGTTCTCGGGCAGCGCCTGGATGAGCGCGTCCACCTCCTCGGGCTTCTCGTCGAAGGTCTGGCCGGTGCCATCGTTGAAGACGACGCGGGTGCCTTTCAAGACGGGCGGGTCCTTGATGTAGTCGAGGTCGGCCGCGTACCGCGCGATGGCCGCGAGGTTGATGCGGTGCTTCTCGTCGTCGTCGGTCAGGATGATGAACTGGTTCACGCTTCACCTCTCGGGGATGAGGACGGGCACGTCCTGGTAGCAGCTCTTGCACAGGTGCCAGGGCTGGGTCTTCACGTCGGACCGGGGCAGCGCCGACACGTCCTCCAGCGCGGAGCCAGCGGTCACGTCGAGGCAGCACGTCAGGATGGCGCCCGAGGCCGCGACGAAGCCGTGGCCGCTGGTCAGCCACGGGCAGGGGAAGCGGTAGCTGGGCTTGATCCAGTCCACCTGCCCAGCCCAGTCGTTGGGGTTGAGGGCGCCGTCCATCGAGATGCCGGCGATGAGCCCCGCGTCCTTCAGGCCCTGGATGGCGTGCGCCGCGCGGGCGGGCTGGTGCGTGCTCACCCAGACCTTCGGCTGGAAGGGCTTGATGGCCTCGATGAGGGCCGGCGTGACGAGGATGCCGTTGGTGGCGAAGATGATGTCCCGGTACGGGCCGACGACGGCGCGGGCCTCCGCGATCATGCCGGGGAAGCGGGGGTGAAGCGTGGACTCCCCGACGCCCGCGAGGTTGAGCTCCCCCTGGGTGCCCTGCCGGACGAAGTGCTCGACCCAGCGCAGCGCGGCGCGCCAGGTGCCCTCGCCCATGTCCAGCTTGACCCGCGTCATGGCCTTGTCGTTGCCGTGGACGCAGTAGCTGCAGCGCAGGTTGCAGCGGCTCGAGATCTCGATCTGCTGGATGGTCTTGATGAACATCAGCGGCCCCCGTTCAAGCGGTAGGCGATGGTCCTCGCGACCTCGATGGTGTCGCAGTCCGCGACGTGCTCGATGACCTTCTCGCCCTTCTCGGTCCAGCTCGTCTTGATGACCTGGGGCTTGGGCGAGTCCACCGCCTCGTAGAGGTCGAACCGCTCCAGCTGGAAGTAGTTGTTGGCGTCGAAGACGGCGTCGGAGAGGCTCGCCTCGACATCTCCCATCGTCTTTCGGAGAAAGTCCCCGACCTTCATGTTCGGTCCGAGCTGGCACAGCCGGGACTCGTACAGCGCCGACTTGCCATCCGCGCAGGCCTTCCGGAGCACGAAGCAGGCCTTGCGCTTGAGGTCCAGCTCCTTCTGGAGCCGTTCGATCTTCTCCGCGAGGTCGGCCTTCTCATTCTTGAGGTTCCCGATGAGCCAGTCCTGCGCCTCGGTGATGACCGGGTCCACCTTGGTGGCCTGCTCGTACTTCTGGGCGAAGTACGGCGCGAAGACGGCGTCGATGAGGTTGTTGAGGTTCACTTGAGCCCCTTGTCCTTGCAGACGTGGCAGACCGAGACGCCGGCCACGGCGTGGAACTGCTTCTGGCAGTGGACGCAGACGTGCGTGACCGCCGCGATGAGTACCCCAGGCCCCCTCAACCAGTTGCACTCTTTGTTGAAGGAGTTCTTCGGGTGGGCGTGCGTGCCGTACTCACCGCTGACGAGGGAGGCCGCGGTGTTAGACAGGCAGACCTCGCCGCAGACGCAGGGCACCTGGGCCTTCATGGCCGCGTTGAAGGCGTCGAGGCCCCCGACCACCGCCTTGCCCGTGACGACGGCCTGGTCCATCTCCTCCGGCGTCGGCCCCGGCCGCAGGTGCGTGACCTTCGCGCCGGGGCCTTCGGGCGCCGGGAACATGGTGCCGACCACCTGGTTGACCATCGACGTGATGGAGGCAGGGTCGAAGCCGCGCGCCTTGACGAGGAACTCCTCGACCGTCTCCGCGATGTCCTGCGTCATCAGGTCCTTGAAGACGAGGACGCTCTTCACGTCGCCGCTCTGGAAGGACGGCCGGACCTTGAAGATGGCCTTGTCGTTGTAGACCACCTTGACGAAGCGGTGCTGCTTCTCGGACTGCGAGACGTAGACCTCGGTGACCTCGATGAACATGAGCTACCCTCCTAGAAGTACTTGGCGAACAGCGGCTGCTCACGAGCCCAGATCCGCAACGTCAGCGACCGGGCCGCGAGGTCCTCAAAGATGATCTTGGCGACCTTCTGCATCTGGGGGTGCGCGGCCGGCGCGCAGCGCAGCTCAAAGAAGTGCATCCAGGCCCGGAAGGTGAAGGTCATCCGGATCTCGGTCTTCAGGCACGTCGGCAGGTTGTCGCGGGCCTGCTGCGGCTTGATGCCCTCCGCGATCTCCTCGCGGTAGACGCGCTCCATGTGCTCGTAGAGCCAACGCCGGCGATCCTTCTGGACGACGTTGAGGCCGTCCAGCATCGGGATGACCTTGATCTCCCCGCCGAGGCGCTCCTTGGTGTAGTTGCAGTACCGCGTGCTCTCCTGGCTGTAGGCCACGCCGATGCGCGAGCGCACGGCCTCATGCGTCCAGCCGCGGTCGGCCACGACCTGATAGCTCGCGGAGCCGTGCTCCACGACCGACAGGTGACCGAGCTTGATGATGTGCTCCAGCATCTGCTGGTCGGACTTGCCGGACTCGTCGGACTGGTAGCAGAGCCGCGCCGCCGAGGCGATCTCCGCGTCGGCGTCGGGCGTGACCCAGCGGAAGGTCACGGACGGGTCGAGGATCTTCACTTGCGCTCCTTGTGTAGGGCGCGCAGCTTCGCCTTGTCGGCGTCCTCGCGCGCGATGACGGCCTTCATCAGCTTCATGTCGATGATGGCCTCGAACTCGACCTCGACCAGCCTCTGCAGCAACTCCGGCTTGAGCGCGTCCAACTCCCAAGACTTGGGGCCGTGCTTCTTGATGTACTCCTTGGCCCTCGAGTCCGACAGCTTGGCTGGGTTGTGCAGCGGCTTGTACTGGCGCACCTGCGCGGTCGTCAGCGCCACCTTGATGACATCGAGGTCCACCCCAAACATCTCCATCCGGTCCCGGATGTCCCGGACCATGTCCTCGCCGCTGGGGTCGTGGTCGCCCAGGTAGAGGATGATGCCGCTGCGCCGAAGTCCGGTCCCGGAGTCCTCAGCCGCGCGGAAGCGGTTCGCGGCCTCGTACATGGCACTCTGGGAGGAGTAGCCGCGGTTGACCATCATCGTGACGTGGTACTTGTCGGCCATCGGCTGCAGCACGCCGGCCAGGGCGTCCTTCTCGACCCACAGCTCGACGTAGTAGTCCTGCCCCTCCCACCTCGGGAGCCGGTAGACGCGCTCGATGGTCTTGACGGCGGCGCTCAGGTCGGGCCACTCGTTCTGCTCGCGCGGCTGACGCACACGGTCCTCGATGGCCTCCCAGTCGATGAGGCCAGCGAGGCGCCCGTCGGAGACGAGCTTGCCCAGGTTCTTGTAGCTCTCCACGCTGTTGGCGAAGAGGTTGATGGTGACGAGCTGGTAGTACAGCTGCCGCAACGTCAGCTTCAGGCCCTGGTCGAGGTAGTCGTCCACGACCCTGTTGCAGTGGTCGATGGTGAGCAGCGCCTTCTCGTTGAACCGCTTGGTCCTGAAAAGTTCCTTGGGCATCAGCCCCTCACGAGGACGGCGAGGTCAGGCAGCGGGCGCAGGAGAGTCAGCTTGAGGCCGTAGTTCCAAGTGCTGACGACCTCCTCCAGCCACGGGATGGTCTTCGGGTCGTCGGGCGTGTTGTCGATGACGATGCGCCCGCCCGGCTTGAGCATCGGCAGGAAGCCCTGGACCTCCTCGATGATCGTCCGCGCGTCGTGGTCGCCGTCGAGGAGGACGTGCGTGATGCCGGTCGCCGCCGGCACGATCATCCCGCCGCGACTCCAGACCCTCATGCCCGCCTTCGCGAAGGCGAGCCAGTCCAGGCTGATGACGGGGAAGTGGAGGTGGTTGGAGTACCCGTAGAGCAGCCTCTTGGCGGCGACGTACTCGTCGTTGCCGTAGAGGCCGCGCACCGCCTCCCGGTCCCCGCCGACGAAGTAGGGCTTGCCGCCGTAGGGGTCGATGGTGATGAGGAGCGGGCGGATGGCCTCCGGGTAGAGGTCCTCGAGGAGCAGCAGCTGCATCAAGGCCGACCCGCCGCGCCGGGTGCCGACCTCGACCGAGACGCCATTGGGGGCCTGCTCGTGCGCGGCGACGAAGCTCTGCGCCAGGCACCGGTAGGTGTCGTCGCGGGCGTCGCCGTGCATCCGCGCGGCGCGGACGTGGCCGTCGAGGTCCATCACCGCAGCCCCATCGCCTTGAGCGCCGCGACCGCGAGCGGGGGCGGGACCGCGTTGCCGACCACGTCGAAGCCGGCCACGATTCCAGGCGGGAGCCAGAAGTCGTCGGAGAAGCCCATCCACCGGGCCGCGAAGCGCGGCGTGATGCGCCGCACGTCGTAGGGGTTGAGGGCGATGCGGGCCCCGCTCTGGGCCTTCTGCTTGACGATGGTCGGGGCGGGCCGACCGGCCTCTCGCCAGACCTTCCGGCCGGTGACCTCGTCCACCTTGTAGTCCACCGGGATGCCGCCGATGAGGACCGGCCAGCTCTCCGGGGGGACGAGGTTGGAGTGGTACTCCTGCCAGGGCGCGAGGTCGGCCGGAGGCATGGTGTCCACCAAGTCCTTCACGGCCTCCCACCAGTCGGCCTTCTTCTTGACGACCAGCTTCTCCATGTTGCCCGCCGCGCGCTCTCCCAGCGGGGAGAGCGTGGCCCAGGCGAGCAGCCGGATGCGGTCGCTGGGCGTGCCGTAGTCCGAGGCGTTGAACAGCCCGTCGCTCACCGTGAAGCCTCGCTTCTTCAGCCCTCGGATGATCTCGAGGTAGGCCTCGTGCGAGCGGTAGCCCTTCACGTTCTCGATGAGGACGGCCGGTGCCTTGTGGCGACGCATGAAGGAGTCCACGAACTTGAGGCACTCGACGCCCACCTCCTCATCACCGCGCGTGACGACGTTCCCCCGCTTCCGGCCAGCGGAGTGGCCCTGGCACGGCGGGCTGACGAAGAGCACGTCGGGGATCTCGAGCGGGTCCGGGTCCACCTTGCGGACATCACCGGGGATGAGAGTCCCCGTCGGGAAGTTGTTCCCGTATCCCTGGGCGTAGGCCTTGTTGAACTCGACGCCCCAGAGCGGGTGGTAGCCCAGCTGCTTGGCGCCCCACTCCCAACCGCCGCAGCCCGTGAACAAGCTCGCGCACGTCTTCACTTGAGCCACTCCTCCCAGCGCGCCATGAACGCGCCGACCTCGAACTGCTTCAGGGCCTCGTCCATCATCACCTTGCGCCCGGCGTCGGTGAGCAGCCCTGCGAAGTGCAACGCGGCCAAGCACCGCTTCTGGTAGGACTCGAACGTCTCGTCCTTGCCCCAGGCCGAGATCTCCACAGCCTGGTCGCAGCGGGCCGTCTCGCAGAGCGCGGCGACCGGGTGGAAGACCGGGCTGCAGCCGGCAGCGCGGGCCTTGGAGGCGTTGCTGCAGCCCGTCTCCTCGAACGTGTAGCCGGCCTCGACGCTCAGGTAGAACCAGATGTCCGACCGGAGCATCTCGTAGGCGATGCGCTCGTGGTTGACGCGGCCGATGTTCTCGACGCCGGGCTGGCGCGAGAGGGCCTCCCACTGCGCCCACATCTTGCGGAAGCTCACCGCCCAGGTCGGGTTGTTGGCCGAGAGCTTCTTGCAGCCCTCCCAGCCGTAGAAGATCGCCAGCGTCGCGTCCGGCCACATCTTCCGGACCTCGGGCCACATCCGCAGCAGCGTCAGCAGGCCGCGGTCGGGGGACGAGGCGTAGATGAAGCGGTGCTTCTGCCGCTCCGGCAGCTGCGCCGGCCGGAAGTGCTCCTTGAGCAGGAAGTTGTAGGCGACCGACATCTTGTCGAGCGGGACGCCGTGGCGCTCGTGCATGGCCTGCTTGTGCCACTCGCTGACGACCACGATGCGCTCGTAGGCGTCCGCGATCTCGGGCGTCAGGTCCGGGTAGCTGGCGTCCTGCAGCCAGAGGATCTTCTGGACGCCCTCCCCGACCTCGGCCCGGACGCCCAGCGAGGGGTAGCGCGAGACGATGACCTTGCCGGTCTGGACCCGGTACAGCTGCTCGCTGGGCCAGTACGCGACGCTGTCCTTGACCTCCTCGCCGGGCACGACGCCGTAGGTCGGCAGCGGCCCGTAGACCGACACGGCGCGGCGGTCGTTCCTCGCCAGCTCGCGGGCGAGGTAGACGATGGTTTCCTCGCTGGCGCCGATGCCCGTCCGGTAGACGTGGCTCGCGTTCCAGTCCCACAGCGCCGCCGGGACGTAGAAGCTCGCCGCCTTGGGTCGGTAGGACGCGGAGTAGCCGGTGATCGGCTTGATGGACGCGCAGAACGAGGCGTGGAGCCCACCGGGGCTCAACTCCGTCTCCATGTCCACGACGCGCCCCAGCTCCTTGTCAGCCAGGTCGACCATGTCGCGCGGCAGCATCGCGCGCAGGTGGCCGCGCTCGTCGCGCATCGTGCCCCAGGCGGTCTTCCCCGGCGGCAGGCCCTTGTCGAACGAGCCCCAGGGCGTCGAGAAGACGGCCTCGCCCGTCTCCGGGTTCACCCGCCGCAGGAGGCGGTCGAGGAACTCGCCGGGCATCTGGACGTGCTCGATCACCTCCATGCAGACGACGATGTCCACCGTCCCGACCGCGTTCAGGCAGCCCTCGTCGCCGTGGACGAAGAGCACCTTGTCCTTGAAGGGGGCCAGCTGCGGGAACTTCTCGAGCCTCGTCTTGAAGCGGTCGAGGGCGTCCTGCTTGATGTCCACCGCGATGTACTGCCCCAGGCGCTCCGGACCGATGGCCGCGAGCAGCGGGATGGCCGAGAGGCCGTCGAAGCAGCCGTAGTCGAGCACCTTGATCTTCACGCCGGGGTGCTTCTGCAGCCACGCCTCGATCCGGGAGGCGGCGTACCGGATGCGCCACTGCTGCGTGACCATCGGCGCCAGGCAGTTCTCCTCCTGCGAGGGGATGGCCCCGGTGGCCGCGTCGTCGTTGTAGAAGTCGGCGTAGGCCTTCGTGGAGACGAGGTGGCGGTCCACCTTCTGGCGCCAGCGCCGCAGGTACTCGGAGACGACGCCGTGGGCCTGCTGGTGGGGGAGGACCTCCTCGATGAGCGCGGCCTTCTGCGGCTCGTCGTTGTTGAGGAGGTAGTCGTGGTAGTCGCGCAGCTTGAGCGTGAACTCCAGGGCGCGCCGCTCGTTCTCCACGAAGGCGTGGTAGGCGATGGCCTCGGCCTTGTCGTGCTGCAGCGTCGGGTCCGCGAGCAGCTCCTCCAGCAGCGCCTCGACCTTCTTGTACTCCTCCAGCGCGGCGTGCAGCGAGCCGGTCCGCTCCAAGACCTTGCCCCAGCGCCAGCGCGTGAGCGCGGCCTGCGAGAGGCCGTTGAGGCGCTGCGTGCGCGGCGTCATCGAGGGGTTGGCGTCGGGCTGGCCCAGCCTCGCCCTCGCGGCCTTCTCGAACCACTCGCTGGCGCGGGCCCAGTCCTCAACGGAGGCAGCCGTGGTCGCCCCAATGTACCAGGCGTCGGGGAGGTCGGGGCGCAGGGTCTGCGCGATGATGAAGTGCTCGTAGGCCTCCGGGGTGCGGCCCTGGTGGGCGCGCTCGTTGCCCAGGTCGATGTGGCTGCGGTAGCGGTCGAGCGGCAGGGCGCTGTTCTCGAGCGCGACCGCGAGGAACTCCTCGACGCGGTCCGGGCAGAGGAAGTGCGCGAAGTTCGCGAGGTAGCCGCACGTCCGGGGCGAGCGGTCGGTGCCGTTCTCGTAGCCGACGATGAGCGTGTTGAAGTGCCGCTCGGTCGAGAACGTGTAGTCCTCGGGCTTGAAGAGCTTGCAGTGACGGTAGAGCAGGTGCGCGAGGTAGTCGGGCCGGGTGAAGTACGCCGGGCCCTCCGGGACGCAGACCTCGTGGCCGGTCGAGCGCCAGACGTAATGCGCGTCGTCGCGCATGATGCGCTCGCGGTCCTGCCACTCCATCGCCGCGCCGTGCTCGTCGGAGCGGTAGAGGTAGGGGGAGTGGATGACGCGGGTCTTCGGGCGCTTCTCCTCGACCCAGCGCAGCGTGTCGATGAGCGAGCGATCCAGCTCACACTTCTCGCTGCCGACCTCGGGGCGCCAGCGCCCATTGAGCTTGAGGAGGTCCCTCGCATCCTCCTCCCAGAGCAGCACGTCGTCGCTGTCGATCCAGGCCTTCCAGCGGCCGGACGCGAGGCGGAAGGACTCGTTGCGCGCGGCGGCGGCGTCCCAGAGCGGGTTGCCGGGCTTGTCGAACTGCGTCTCCTTCGTCCAGTCCCCCTTCGGCCCCTTGTACTCCGCGTACACGTCGGCGTAGACCTTCGCGATGTCGGGGGTGTTGTCCGAGGACATCGTGTCCACGATGACGATCTCGGCGTCGGGCGCGACCTTGCGGACGCTCTTGAGGCACGCCTCCAGGGAGCCGGGGAGGGTCGTCTCGCAGTTCCGTACGATAAGGGCGAAAGACAGGTACGGCTTCTCGGCCGGGTTCAACCTCTTCATTTCAGACTCCCTCGTTGAGGCGCGCGAAGGCGCCAAAGTACTTGAGTGCGGCGGCGTTGTAGGCCTTGGCTGCGTCACGCGCATCGTGGAACAAGCCGAGATACTTCTGCTTCCCCTCGTATCGAATCTGAGCAGCCCACTTCTTAGACGCTTGCGAGTAGTAAACACCTTTGAACCCTGAGGTGTTGTCCACCCTCCGTCCCGCGTTCTGCAGGTTCTGCCGCTGCGTGGCCCCTCTTAAATTCGACCGCCTATTGTCCAGGCCATTCCCGTTGATGTGGTCGATGTGAACCTCGTCGGGAGTCGTGCCCATCACGACGTGATGCAAATGGACCCGAGTCCGGCTCATCAAGTCGCGCGAGGCGTACCAACATCCTCGACTGTGACGCGCTTGCCAGCTGTAGCGGCTCAGGCCCTCAAACAAATCCGCGTCCACCAGCGCGAAAAGACCTCTCGTTAGAGGCAGCCAAGCCGCGCCGGTAGGTGCCGGCTGACCACACAGTTCCCTCTGCTGCGGCTTGCGACCTCCAGGCAAGACGGCTCCTTGGGGTTGAGGTTCTACCTGCGGCTGACGTGGCCCTGCGCGTCGAGGATGTCCCAGGTCCGACCCGAGACGCTGAAGGACAGGTCGCCCTTCTTCGTCGGCGCGCCGTGGGCCTGGATGAGCTTCTTGGCGAAGATGCGCGCCGCCCAGCTGGACGGCAGGAGGAGGTCGGCCAGGAAGTCGGACCCGGTAAGGGTCGTGATCTCGAGGTGCCGGGTCGCGACGTTCGTCGAGGGGATCAAGGCTTCGGCTCCTCGGGGGTGTTCTTGATGAAGAAGGCGCGGCGCTCCAGGGCCTCGATGAGGACCTCGGTGAGCGTCATGTTGCGCTGCGCGGCCTCGATCTTCAGCTCGCGGTGGACGTTCACCGGAAAGTAGAGCGTGGTCTTCACCAGCTTCTTCGGCGGCGTCGTCATGCCGCGACGTTCTATCGATTAGCCGTCAATCTGTCAAGACGTACCCTTTGCTCTTGCTCAGATTTTCGCTCGCGCTACCTTGCGCCTCGAACGCAGGACCCCTCTTGCAAGGGAAAGGAAAATCCACATGGCTCTCTTCGGCACCTTCTGGCAGAACCTCGGCCCCATCTCCGTCGCCCCCGTGACCGGCGGCGCCGCCCTCCTCGGCTACGACGGCTACCAGCACTCGCTCGGCACGACCGCCGAAGTCGTGGTGCCCGTGCTGCGCTCGGCCGCGGCGATGGTCAACGGCACGCCGGCCCTCCTGGCCCTGCCGGGCAACGTCTCCCAGGCCACCCTGGGCTGGGCGCTGCCGTCCGTCGCCTCGATGGTCACCCTGGCCTTCGACGCCTACGCCGCGGTCATCCACTCCAGCGTCCGCTAGTCGGCGCGCTGCAGCTGGAACGTGAAGGGCCCCCGGTGCGAACCGGGGGCCCTTCCTTTTTGCCCACTCTCGATGGGCACTACTTCGGGGCCTTCTTCGCCATCTTCTCCAGCTGCTCGAGGAAGTGCTCGTCCGGCGCGCGGCCCTTCGCACGCCAGAGGTAGACCGAGAGCGCGGAGCAGCCAAGCTCCGCGGCCACCTTCACGTCCTTGACGCCGGCCTTGTGCAACTTGGCGAGCAGGAACTTGGCCCGCGTGGCCCTCTTCACCTGCTCCGGACTTTTCTTGTAGCCCATGACGACCTCCTAGGACCTCGTCTTCTACAACAGGTTGTATACCACGGGCAACCTGTTAAAGCCTGCCTAGCGCCTTCAGGCCGATCCCGACGCCGTCGATGACGTTGTGCTCCAGGCTCTTGATGACCTTGGCGGCGCGGAACACCACGACCTCCCGGCCCTCGAGCTTCCCGACGATGCGGTTGCCCATGATGTCCTTGGGCACCTGGCCCTTCCACTCCGCGGGCTTGAAGACCTCGAACCCGGCCAAGGGGAAGAGCGCGACGAGGGCTCCGAGGACCGCCGCGAGCGCGAGGAGGTCGTTGTTGTCCCCCTTGCCCTTCCCGACCCGGTAGACCTGGGGCCACTCCAGCGCCAGGAAGGTGACATCGTCCGGCGCCCAGGCGCGCACCTGCTGCGCCATCGCGTGCGCTGCAGCAAGCACACTACCCGCCGCGCTCGCCCCCTTGACGTACTCGCAGCGCACCAGCTGCTTGCCCTCCCACAGCGCCACGCCACACCCCCGGATGCCGGGGTCCAACGAGAGCATCTTCACGGTTTCTGTGCCTCCTTCACCGCGTTCTCGGCGCGCTCGCGCCAGTTGGCCCACCACTGCTCGTCCTTCGGCTCGTCGTCGTTCGCGTCCGGTTCCACGACCTTCGTCGCGTCGATGACCTCGTTGAGCAGGTTCACCATCACCTCGGCCTCCTTGCCGGCCTGCTCGTTCCACTTCTCCCGCGCGCTCTCGATGGCCTCCTTGACCTGGGCCTCGCTCTTGAGCTCCAAGTCCTCCAGCGCCCTGGCGAGTGCCGTGCCGTTGTGGACGGGGCAGTACCGAGAGTCGCCGGCCTGGGCGCAGTGGCAGCGCACCCCCAGGAGGTCCTCGAACAGGTGCAGGGCCTGCTCATCGAACGGGTCTACGAAGCTGAACGACTTCACGTTGGCCTCCTAGACCGGCGGCTCGTAGCCGTGGCCGGCGCAGTGCGCGCACTTCACCTTCTCGCCGTTGACTTTGACCTTGCCCGACCCTTTACAGCAGCTGCAGGGAGCCCAGGGGGCGAGCAGCGCCTGGTCGCAGCACTTCCCGCCGTACTCCTTCGGGTGCGCCGCGCACTTGAAGATGGCCTCGGCGCCTTTGTACCAGTTCTTCATCAACGCCGGCTCACACTTGACGGCCACGTCCGGCGTGAAGACCCGCATCACCTCGACCATCACCTTGGACATCCGGAACGCGGCGGCGTGCGCCTTCTTCGGGTCGTCCGATACCTCCCCGATGATCTCGTCATGCACGAACGCCACCGGCCGGGTGCCGTAGAGCGGGCTCTCGCGGACCGTGTAGCACTCCTTGCTGACCTCGTACATCGCGGCCTTGGCGCCACGCGCCGCGAGGCCCTGGAAGCCGGTGTTCGCGCCGTCGCAGAAGTGGCAGTTGCCTCGCGTGAGCCCAGGGCCGGGGTTTGGGTCCGCGCCGGGGACGACGATGAAGCCGCCGAAGGGGCCGTCGGTGTTGGCCTGGATGGCCTCGTGGTACTTGCCGACCTCGGTCCACTGCGAGAACCAGGAGGACCGGAGGTCCTTGGCGATGCTGAAGCAGTCCGCGCACAGCGGGTTGCCGTGCCGGTCCTTCGTCATGTTCCGGCCGCACTCACCCTCGTTGTTCTTGCCGGACAGCTCGCAGAAGCGGGCGTTGTAGGCGACGCGGGCGTAGTTGACGAGCGCGGAGGCGCCCAGGCCACCAGGCAGCCCGAAGTTCGCCGCCTTGCTCATCTGGCGGAAGGCCTTGGCCGTCTTGTCGCCGGCCTTCAGCTGGGCCATGAAGGCGTCGTAGGCGATGCCCAGCACGCCGGCTCCAAACTGCGCGTGGAGGTCGCGGCCAGCGTTGATGGCGTCGGCCATGTTGCTGTACCCGACGTACCAGATGCACACCTGGGCGAGGGTCACCAGCTCCAGGGTCGAGTAGTCGCAGCTGCAGTAGAGCCGCCCCTCGCGGGCGCAGTAGCACTCGCGGATGCGCCCGTTGCGTGGCTGGTTCTGGAGGTTGGGGTTGCGGTAGGAGCAGCGCCCCGTGTCCACCAAGACGTTGATGTCCGGGTTGATGGGGGACCGTGCGCCGCGCCGGATGATGGGCAGGTAGGTCGAGAAGAACTTCTCGTTCTCCCCGATGCCCGCGAAATCCTCGAGGACCTTGCTGCCGCTCTGCTTGAGCGTGTCCTCGTCGCAGCAGACCTTCCCGGTGGGCGTCTGCGGAACGCAGGAGAGGTCCAGGCCGGCGCCGTGGCAGTCCGGGCAGTTGACCGGCTTGCTAGTCCGCGAACTGAGCGTCTTGCCGCTGCCCTTGCAGAGGGCGCACGGGTCCTTCGCGCCGTAGGCCTCCGCGACCATCCGCGCCAGCTTGTTGGTGTCCTTCTTGCCCGCCTTCGGGCCCTCGGACCGGAAGAGCCCCACCGCGGCGAAGCGCGCGAGCGCCTCGTGGTGGCCCTTCTCGATCTCGCCCGCGACCTCCTCCACGATCTTCGGGTCGGTCCGGATGCCCCAGACGCTGGAGAGGTAGAGCGCCCAGGCCGCACGCGCCTGCTCGCTCTGGTGATGCAGGTTCTCGACGCGGGTCTTCTGGATGATGGCGCAGTCGAGCGCGTTCTTCGCGTCGTCCAAGACGTACTGCCGGGCCTCCGGAGGCCACTGCTCCACGGGGATGCCGTCAAGCTCCCGGTACCGCAGGCGCCAGGCATCCTCGCCCAGCTTCGCCGCCGTGCGGTCGATGCCCAGCAGGCGCTTCTCGATGATGGCGAGGGTGTAGCGGAAGATGGGCTGCCTCGTCTCCGGGTCGGTGAGCAGCTGCCCGTGGTAGATATCGTAGAGCGCCTCCGCGATGGCGAGATCAAAGATGCGACCGTGGTCGTAGGCTCTGAAGATGGTCTTGAGCAGCCGCGGCCTCGCCGCCGAAGCGCAGGCGAGGTCGTAGGGCAGGTGCTGACCGATGATCTCCACGTCGTCGTCGTTGAGAAGGGCCTCCAAGTAGTCGAGGGCCGTCTCCCGCAGCGCCAGGCCGGGCGCCTTCGTCTTCTCGGCCCACGAGCCGCAGACGACGCGCGGCGTCATGTTCCCGGCGAAGAAGGGGTACGTCTCGCTGTCGAAGGCGACCGAGATCATTCACGCTCCAGCTGTCCGACCGCACGGCCGGGGGCGCCCACACCCGCCCCCGGCCGGTCGCTGTTCGCTTCGGTGAGCTACGCCGTCGGCTTGCCGGCCGCGGCGTCCGCAGCGACCTTGTCGTCGGCAGCCTTGCGCCGCGCCATCACCTGGGCGAACTCCTCCTCGCTGGGCTCGATGTGCTCCCAGTTGTGGTAGGTGAACATCTTGGACGGGTCGTTCCTCTGCGGCTTCTCGAACGCCACGTCCTTGATGCGGAAGAAGCGGAGCGGCTGCGTCTTCTCGTTGGTGGCCTCCTCGATGGCCTGCGCCGTCACCTGCTCCTCGGGGACGCCCAGCGCGGCCATGAGGAACGCCTTGACGTTGCCGGGCGACGACAGCTGGTTCATCGTCACGACGTAGGAGGCCTGCGACTTCTCGGCGTTGGGCTTGTACTTGTCGTTGGTCATCCACGACTTCAAGACGACGAACTCCACGATGAACGTGTCGCCCTTCGTCTTCTTGTCGAACATGACCTTCTGGATCTCCAGCTCGTAGCCGGCGGGGACGAGGTAGACGCCGTTGCGGTTGGCCTTGGACGCCGCGATGGATGCCGCGAGGGATGCGCTGATGCCCATGATAGTGGTGCTCGCTTTCGTTGCCGTTGTTGGGGTTGGACTTACTTCCGCTGCCGTTCAGAACGTGCGTGCTGCGTAGAGCAACCGCTGCTTCCCGCCCGTGCTCTGCTCGATGTACCGGGCGTCCCGCGTGGCCTGCTCCAGGGCCTCGCGAAGTTCTTCGGTGTGCTGGTAGAAGTCGCCGTAGACCTCGTCCTTCTTCTGCCCAAGGCGGTGCGTGCGCCCCAGCAGCTGCTCGATGTCCTTTCCGCTCGACGGCGGGCTGGCGATGAGGTTGCGGTAGAAGATCTGGAGGTTCTTGCCGGTGCCGTGCGCCTTGAGCGAGGCGACGATGGACCGGTCGCCCTTCTCGCGGATGATCTTGCTGCTGGCCTCCGCGCCAGGCCCGAAGAAGGCGAGGCCCAGCTGCTGGAGTTTGCGCCCGAAGGCGTCGGCCTCGTACCAGATGATGCCCGGCTCGTCCTTCGCCCAGGCTGCCGCGTCCTGCACGAGGTAGTCGCTCACCCAGACCGCCTCGGTCTGCGGCTCTGCGGTTTCCTTCAACTCCCTCCACTGCAAGAAGGTCTTGGAGTCCCAGGTGAGCCGGTGCTTGGTGTGGGGCTCGTGCTTGGTGCCGTTCTCGTCGGTGAAGCCGTCGTGCCAGCGCGCGGCGGCGTTGGTGAGCAGGAGCGGCGAGTCCATGAACTCACGGCTGTGCTTGAGCTTCTCGCGGACCTCCTTGTGCCAGTCGCGCCGGGCGAAGAGCCACGCCTCGATGACGTTCTTCGACTCCCCTCTCGGCCAGATCCACCGGTAGTAGAAGCCCTGGGCCAGCTCGCGGCAGACGCGCGCCTTCGTCATCGCGTCGGTCAGCTCCTCGCCGTCCGGGCGCTGCCAGGTGTTGCGGATGCCCTGGAGGGCCTTCTCGACCTCCGGGGGCAGCGCCGGCATCCGGGAGTTGAGGATGAGCGAGGTGCCCAGCACGCCCTCCTCGGTGGCGACGACACCCTTCGTCTCGACCAGCCTGCGCCGGAAGCCCTCGCGGACGTGCTCGCCCTCGTTGCACAGCTTCCGGAGCGCGCCGATGGGCGAGGCGATGGTGTTGGGCCGCTCGGCGTCAATGGCGCCGGACCACTCCTCGACGGTCGGCCAGTGCAGCGGGAGCGGGCTCCCCTCGCCCAAGGCGAGCTTGGAGAGGTGGGCGTAATCCTCGAGCGAGCGGGAGGTCAACGTCCCGGAGAGCGCGACGAGGCGGGTCCGGGGGTTCTCGCTGAAGTGCCGGAGGAACCTCTTCGTCCTGGCCGCATCGCGGCGGCGCACGTTCTGGGCCTCGTCGCAGATGACCGTGTCCGGCGTGATCTTCTTGAGGAGGTCGGTGCTCTTGGCGCTGGACAGTTCGCTGTAGGCGACGACGTGCAGGACCGGGCGCCCCGGTGTGAAGTAGCGGCCCCCCGCCAGCTGCGGCGTCTTGAAGTGGACCGACCACTGGGGGTAGTCGCGCTCCAAGAACTGCGCCTTCAGGTTCGACGGGATGAGGAGCACGGTGCGCTGGCAGTCCGGCAGGACCATCGGCAGCAGGATGTCCAGGCCGGTGTTGTGGACGACCATCCCGTTGGCGACGAGGTTGTGCGTGTCCCTCACGCTCACGTCGTAGACCGGCTGCTCCCCGATGTTCTTGACGCTCTGCACCCGCTCCCAAGCGACCCGGTCGAGCAGCAGCTGCTTGGCGTACCGGCCCTGGTAGTCGAAGTGCTGGCAGAACTTCAGGAACTTCTGCCGTGAGAGGTACTGGCCGTCCGTCGCTCCGGTGAACTCCCGGACCTCCGTCTTGCGCCCGACCCAGCCGGCCTCGTCGTGAATCTCATTCAACTCCTTGCGACCGATAGGAACGCTGTCGAAGTTGGGGTTCTTGGTGGTCTTACGCAACCGCTCCAACAACTCCCAGTACCTGTGCTCACACCCGATGACGGGCCCGACTTCCTCCAAGAAACGCTCAAGGTCCGCGCCCGACACCTGAATCCTCCAGGCGTCAAACTTCTTGCCATTGCAGCTAGCCAACTTGAAGTGCTTCCGCGACCGGACGCCCAGGCGCAGGAGCAGGAACCGGATGTCGTCCACCAGACCTTCGGAGGCCAACGTACATTCCGCCTGATGCCCCTTCCCGAGGTGCCCGTCGCAAGCCCAGAAGCGGTTGAGGAACAACCGGACGTGTGGCGTCGAAAGCCCCCAGAGCTTCGGGTGCAGGCGCTTGTGCTTGGACAGGTCGTGGAGGTCCCAGCGCGCCGCCAAGTCCTGACCCTTGAGCAGGGTAAACTCCCGCGCTTTTGTACGACTCCTACCCTCCCCATACCCGCCGCAGATGGTGAGGGCGCACCGCTGGAACTCCGCGCAGGTGCTCTCGTTCTCGTCGGTGAAACGAATCGTGGAGCTGGTGAACCCGCCGTCCGCGTAGAGCAACCCAAGCAACGACACCTCGTCGTCGCTAATCTCCAACGTCGACCAGGGCTGCGGCATCTCAGACGGCACGGCGACGAAGTCGCACGTCGTCAGGTTTGCAGCAGGCACCCACCCGCGCGCCGTCAACACCTCATGGTCGGTGCTGGCGTCGATGGAGGCGCCGTCCCGGAGCGTCACGCGGACGCAGACCTTAGAGCCGGAGGGGAATGCCGTCCCCGGCTTCACGCAGAGTCCATGACCCTCCTGAACCGATGCCACAGCCAGCGGTCCAGGCTCCACGACTCGACGCCGCTCGCCCGCGGCAACATCAAAGACCTCGGTGTTCACACCCAGACACTTCCCTTCGCCTACGCCGATGAGCCCGAGGAGCCCGCCGGACGCGGCCTCCTCCAGGCCGTTGCCTTGGATGGGCAGCAGCTGCTTGATGCAGAAGCCCCACTTCTGCAGGCAGTCGCAGGTGCCGTCGTTGTCGAAGCGGCGCAGGAGGCTCGTCCACTTCTTCCCCGCGGCCGGGTCACGCACGTCGAGGGTGCGCCGGGGGAGCTCGAGGATGCGCGACAGGTCCCGCGAGGGCCCCACGGCCTGCTTGCCGTAGCGCGTGCCCGCCGGCTCCGGGTTGAAGAGCAGGGAGTCGGGCACGGCGACGCTGGTGCGCCCCAGGCGGTCCATGAGCGAGAACTGCTTCTCACGGGCCGTCTCGGTCAGGGCACCAGCGACGCGCAAGCGGTCGAGCAAACTCACAGGCGAACTCCCTTCAGCTTCAGCTTCCGATGCGCCAGGCGCTGGACCCAGGCGGGCTCCAGGCCGGCGAAGTTGCAGACCAGCTGGAAGTCCTCGCTGCCCTCCGCGAACCAGCGCGCGGCCTCAGCTCGGGAGATGTCCCGGACCGTGTTCTTGCTGCTGCTCTGCCTCCCCTTCGACTTGACCGACGGCGTCACCGCGTCCTCGAACGCGCGCTCGATGACCGCGAGCCAGAGGTGCTGCTCAGGGCTGATGGTGGCCTGGTTCACTTGACCACCCCGTTCGCCTTGAGCCGGTCGAGGAGCGTCGCCTGGGCAGCCTGGTGGAGGTCCTTCTGCCTCTGCACCGCGCGCAGCTTTTCGAGGAAGTCCATCTGCTTCGGGGCGAGGTTGACGACTGCCTCCGCCTCCTCCCCGACACGGCGCTTCCGGGTGATGAAGAAGTCCCGGAGCATCGGCTCGGTCCGCATGAGCATCCGGGCATAGAGCGCACGGTAGTTGTTGTTCAGGCTGAAGTCGTCGTTGCCAGTCGTCTCGACGTACAGCTTCCAGCGCAGGACCTCCCAGAGCATCCCGATCCCGTACACGCGCACGCCGGCCTTCCTGGCCTCCAGCGCCAGCTCGCGCAGGAGCGCGTAGACGTGTGGGTTCTCGATGTGGAAAGCCTCGAACTGCTCCTTGATGCGGTCCATCGCGTCCTCCCGTGAAAAAGCGTGAGCCTAGGCTCCCTACAAGTCGTCAGCGAGTCGGCATTCCTAGGCTCACGCCGTGCGGCGTACTACCGCCCACGCACGACCTCCGCGGCGATGGTCGCGAGCGCGTCCGCGATGGGGGAGTTGATGTCGCTCTTCCAGATGACGCAGTCACCGGCCGGCGGCGAGACGAGGGCCTGCTGCGCGAGGTAGCCGGACCACTTCCCGAAGCCCAGCGGGCCCCCGTCCGCGATCCGCACGTCCTCGAGGCTCGCGGCCTTGGCGACATCCTTGGCGATGTTCCAGCAGTAGTTGGTGAGGTCGTTGTAGGGGCGGTTGGGGACGCAGTTGATGAACAGGCGCAGAGCCCCCGGCCCGATGACCGGCGGCGGGATCTCGGTGATGGCCGGCGAGAGCGCGGGAGCGGCCGGGGCGGCGGGCGCGGTGGGGGCCGTGGCGGGCTGCGCCGCGAGCTTCGCCGCGTTGTCGGCCTCGATCTCGGCCTTCGTGCGGCGGTGGCGCTTCGCCTTCTCCTCGGCGGGCGCAGCGGGCGCAGCGGGCGCGGCGGCGGCGGCGGCGGCGAGCGGCTCCTTTGCCGCGTCGGGCGGGACCACGCCCTCGTCCACCTTCGGGGCGAGCGCGGCGGGCGCGGGCGCGGCGGGCGCGGCGGGCGCGGGCGCGGCGGGCGCGGGCGCGGGCGCGGCGGGCGCGGGCGCGGGCGCGGCGGGCGCGGCGGTAGCGGGCGCGGGCGCGGCGGGCGCGGCGGGCGCGGCGGGCGCGGCGGGTGCGGCGGGTGCGGCGACAGGCCCCAGCGGAGCGGTCGTCGGCATCACCATCACGGTCCCCTCGGCCCGGATGAGCTTGCTCTCCACGTCAGTGAAGAGCCCGAAGCGACCGGCCGGGCCCTGGCCCTCGCAGACCATGTCCACGGCGACGCCCGTCGCGCAGCCAGCCTTGAGGATGTAGAAGAGGCCCTTCTGCGCGGCCTTGGCCTCGACCTCGACGCCGGGCGCGGCGGCGGCGGCGGGCGCCGCAGCTGCTGCGGGCGCGGCGGTGTTTCCGGTGGCACTGGAAGCGGCGATACGGGAGAGCAGGCTCATCGAGAATTTCCTCGCAGGTGAATCGGGGCAGACAGCAATGAACGAACAACCGCCATACGCCCCGCAAGCTTCTTCGTTGTGGGGCACTTCCTTCGGGTCCTTCTTGGCCGCGGTGACCTTCATCAGGCCGACGACGTTGCTGTACCGCTGCCAGCGCGTCTCGATGTCGGCGGGCGTCAGCTGGACGCGCACCGGCAGGGACGCCTTGGCGCCGTGCGTCTGGTAGTACAGGTGCGTGAAGCGGTAGACCGACAGGCCCGGCCAGCGCAGCGTGGCCCACTTGAGGTAGGCCACGCACTGGATGTCCTCCAGCAGCTCCTTCTCGGTCTTGGCGTAGCGGGCGATGCTGGAGAGGAACTTGTGGTCGAGGACCTCGACCTTCGACGGGTCGTTCAAGTCGATGAGGTCGATGAAGCCGATCATCGGCAGGCCGGCGATGGCGAGCTTCGGCTCCTGGGCGATGAGGAGGTCCGGCTTCTTCGGGTCGAGCGGGAGGTAGTGGACGGGCCACTCGACGCGCAGATTCGACTTGGGCGGCGGCAGGTGCTGGATGCCCGCGAGCGCGATGCCCCCCAGGACGTTCTCGCCGGTCAGGAGGTAGTGCTCGACCTGGGAGTGCCCGGCCTTGCCCGTCTCCTGGCCCTTCAACTCCTTGCGCTTGAAGTGCTGGACCTTGTCGAAGAACCAGGCCCGCGGGCACCCGCCCGTCTCCGCGTGGAAGGTCTTGATCTGCGACGCGGAGACGTAGCGGAGGACGCCCTTCTCGACGGCGTGCCCCTCGGGCCGTCCAGACCATCGGGAATCGGGGATTGGCGTCATGGGAGGCATCCTCGCACGCGGGTCAGACATTCCTGCGGATGCCCACCAGTCCGTAGGACCAGCGGAAGAGGAAGTCGCGGTCCTGCTGCCGGTCCGCGAGGCGCTTGAGGCCCAGGATGTTGTGCAGCGGGGCCACGCACACGTCCTGAATCCAGAGGCCCTTCCCGTTGGTGAAGTACCGCTGGCGCAGACCGGACGCGGGTATGTAGTCCACCTTCACGCCGTCGATGGACCCGGTCGCACTCTCCTCGGTGGAGCCCTTGGAGAGCTTCAGCTGGAGGTCGTCCCCCTTCGGAGCCTTGAGGACCAGGAAGTCGATGTCGCCGGGCGTCACGTCGAAGCCCAGCATCCAGAGCGCGGAAGTGCCGACGAGCACGCCGACGATCTTCTGCTCCTTGAGCACCTGATAGGCCTTCTGGATGGACTCCACCGTGACCGGCGCGAACGCCTTCTTGTCGTCGTCCATGTCACTCCCCCTTCAGCCACTTCTTGAACCAGCCCTCGGCCAGCTGCCCCGTCGCGACCCAGCGCAACACGTCCTGCACCTCGACGCTGCACTCGGTGTCGCCCTCGGCCTGCTTGAGCGCGTCCTTGACCTCCTTCTTGGTCGGGGGCACGGCGGCGAAGTCGCCCTGGGCGTTCTTGACGGCCTTGGCGACCTTCTGGACGGTGGCCCTGCTCGACCGCTCGGTGGGGCCCTCGGCCAGGATTTCCTCGAGCTTCTCCACCTGCTTCTCGTTGGGCAGGACCGACAGCTTGGCGGCGGCGCTGGGCGACAGCTTCCCGGACTCGACGGCGTTCTGCACCTTCTTGTCGCAGGCGAGGAGCTTGAGCAGCCGGTTCGTCTTGGTCTTGTCCAGGCCGATGGTCGCGCCGGCCTCCTCCTCGGTGCGCCCGAAGCCCATCAGGCGCTGCACCAGCTTCGCGCGCTCGACCTCGCTGGTGTTGACCCGGTTCTCGTTGGCGGTCACCAGGACGCCGAAGAGCGCGTTCTCGTCGGCGCGCTTGTTCACGCAGGCCATCTTGATCTGCTCGCGGCCCAGCTTCTTGAGCCTGACGTTGGCCTCGCACGCGGCCTTGTACCGGCGCTTGCCGTCGATGACGACGATGTCCTCGCCGTCCTTGGCGACGGTGATGACGGTCGTGAAGCCCTCGGTCATCATCGAGACGACCAGCTGCTCGTCCACCGGCAGCTCGATGCGCGGGTCGTAGAGCGGGTGCGCCTTGTTGATGATGACTTTGAGCCTCTCGGGCTCGATCCAGTAGGCGTCGAAGCGGGCAGCGTCGATTGCGGTCTTAGCCACGTTGGGCTCCTTTTCAACAGGGGAGAATCGTATACAACAGGTTAAAGAACCACGTCAACTACTCTTCGCAGCCTTGGCCTTCTCGGCCTCGTTCTCGCGGCGCTCCTTCTGGCGCGACACCGCGGCGGTCATCACCGGGTTGGAGGCCGCGATGCGCTCCTTCATGTGCTCCAAGTCGCCCAGCTTCGTCTTCTCGGCCCAGGCCAGGAGCAGGCTGGGCAGGACCCGGTGGTAGGTCACCTGCTTCTGCTTCTGGTTCACGACCACCGACACGCGGATGCTCTGGTCGTTGGAGAGGTTCGCGAGCGCGCGGCCGATCTTCGTCGCGCTGGGCGGGTGCCCTGCGGAGGGGACGAGCGACACCCAGTACATCTCGTTGGTCATCAGCTCGGTGGCGACCCACAGCTCCTCGTTGCCGGTGAGGCAGCGCGTGTCCTTGAGGTACCCCGGCTCGCGCGAGGAGAGCCACGCGACGAGGAACTCCACGATGCAGCTGGTCACGCCGGTCGAGGTGAGCAGGTTGCTGTGGAAGTCGGTCTGCTTGCCCTCCACCAGGAACCGGCCCGTCGTCTTGACCTTGCGGTTGTCCCGGAGCCAGAGCGCGTGCCGGGCGATGCCGGCGTTGTCGAGCCACTCGCGGTTGATGTTGTCCGGACCGACCTCCTCAAGGAGGAACTGCCGGATCGGCGCGCTGCGCTCCTCCCCCGACGTGTCGATGAAGAGGAACCGGCCGGCGACGGCCGAGAGGTCGGAGGAGGAAAGCTCCTCCCCCGTCTCCAACATCCGGTCGTTGTTGCCGGCGATGATGAGCCGCACCGCTCCGAAGAGCGAGGCGACGGGCATGAACTTGCGGTTCAGGTTCCGCGTCGTCGTTCCGATGAGCTTGCGAAGCTCGCTCGTCAGGTGCTTGCCCTTGGCCGGGAGGCACTCGTCCGCGAAGACGAGCGGGCACTGGGTGAGCACGTCGTTGAAGCCGGCGAAGACGTTCTCCAGCTCGCTGGGCCCGCCGCGGGTCCACAACTTCGCGAGGCCCTGGGCCAGGAGCGTCTTCCCCGTCCCCTGGGAGCTGTGGAAGTAGAGCGCGCACGTCTGCCGGTCGAGGAGCATATAGGTGGCGACCCAATCAAGGAACCGCTCCGCGTCCTCGCCGCCCAGCATCCGCAGCCACTTGTCGATCTGAGGGTTGAACGTCGGCACCAGCGGTCGCATTGGACGAACCGCCTCGTGGAAGACCTGAGTCGAGGCGTCGTAAAAGCTCTTCTGGAGGGAGAGGCTTGCCTCAACTTCTCGCGCAAGCGAACCCCACTCATGGACGAGAGACTTCGCGGAGGTCCAGACGACACGGCCCTGCTTGTTGACGTAGAACAGGTCCTCGCACAGACCCGGCACGCGAGCGAGGTCGCGGCCGGTCGCGAGGTCGAGATCTGCCAGAGGCACCGGTCGCTCGTACCGGCCGTCGATGAAGACCCAGGCCGCGCCGCCTTTCGTGACGATCCAGCGGTCCTTGAACTCCTCGACGGAGTTGCACTTCTGCCCCAGCGCCCAGGCCAGTACCAGCGCCTCCGGATACGGCTTGGTGGGGTCCGGGTCCTCCGGCGTGGACTCCTTCGACGCCCGGCGGCACAGGTTCTCATGCATCGCCAGGTTCACGGCCTCGCGCTTGGCGTCGGACTCGGCCTTGTCGAGGAGGGCGCGCTGCAGCTTCTCCGCGGTGACCCCCATCCAGTCCGCGGCGCCGGGAGGGGGGTCGCCGGGGAGCGCCAGGATGGAGGGCCTCAAGATCTCGAGGAGGGCGTCCACGGGCGTCGTGTTGGGGAACGCGAAGGCCATGATGGACACGGCGCGCTGGATGGCCGTGTCCCGGCTCCCCTCGTCGGCCAGCGGCTCGCCGTGAACCACCGGCTTCATGAACGCCCGCGAGAGCGGGTCGGACAGGTAGCGCAACGTATTGCGGGCTTCCTCCATGTCCACCGGGGGGCCCTTCTGCGGGCGCTCGGCCAGGAGGATGGCGGCGGTGGGGGCCACGCCCTCACGGTCCGGCGGGGGAGGCGGGACCTTCGGCTTGAGCGGCGCGAGGAACTCATCGACGCGCAGCTGCTCCCCGTCCCAGGACTCCGCGATGACCTCGGCGTCGCTGGGCGCGCTGGGCAAGAAGAAGAGCCGGGAGGCGTCCTTGGCGCCAGGGTCGGCCGGGATGCCCAGGCGCTCGACCACGTTGGCGCGGAAGCGATCCCACTCCTCGAGCTTGACCGGCCGGTCGATGTCGATGACGACCCGCACGCACACGTCGTCGGGCCGGTGGCTGTGGCTGGAGTGGACGCAGGTGCGGTACTTGCCACAGTTACGGAGCGCGTGGACGAGCGCGCCGTCGTCGGGCAAGTGGTCGAGGTCAAGCACCAGCGCCGTCACGGCCTCGACGTTCTTCTTGGCCCTCTTGCCGTCCTTGTAGACCGTGGCTGACCAGGCCGGGCCCGGCTTCTCCGGGCAGTTCTTCTTCTGGCAGGTGGCCGTCGTGCAGCTGCAGCGACGGTGATCTTTGAGGCTCTCCACCAACTCATCCCAGAGGACCTCGGCGCGTTTCGGAGCATTGTCGTGCTCCGACTGCAACAGAGAGACGAGCAAGCGACCCTCCCACGGGCAGCCTTCAATTGCACGCCTGCTCGTCTACACCCGGACCCATTACAGCGTCAAGTACTAGCCGCCACGAATCGCGTGACCGCGTGTCACAACGGAAGGTGGATAGCAGCTGTTGCCAACAGGTAATAAGTGTGCGTTTCACACAAAGGCTCGGAGAGGACTGGCACGTTTAGTGCTTTCAGAGGCCTAGTAGGGCTGAACGCAAACCCACTCCCTCTAACACGATACTGTATTACGGTTCTTCTCTTATTACTTCTTATATAACCGTAAAATAGTACCTGATTGGAGGAGTAGTGATCTTGATCAGGTCTACTAGCAGCTACCATGAAACGGGCGTTTACGTCGGCTCCCTGTAGGACTTCATGGGACCGGCCCGCAGGTTCTAGAATTTATAAGTTGACAATGCCTGTACAATCTTTCATTTTGGATATCGAAGTCGGCAGGTCGTTTTTCGCAACCCATCTAGGAGGCTCGGCAATGGCTCGCGTGATGCGCCTCAAAAGTGAAGCTGTGATTGGCCGGATTCGGTACTACGCCATGCAGCGCCGAATCCACCCGGACGAGGCGCTTTTGGAGTTCGTGAACGAGTGCCTCGACAGGCACAACGTGCCTGGGCAGAGCCAGCTGCCCGCCGTCTTCAAGGGGCCGCAGGAGGAGGACTACGTCGAGCGGAACATGACGGCCGTGCTCTTCGCGTTGAAGCAGGCGAAGGACAACGGGATGCCTGTCGTCACCTTGGTCGAGGTGATGGCGGCTACGAGGCTGACGCAGATGAAGGCCCGGTACGCCCTCGACCAGCTCATCGCGGAGCGGTCGGTCGCGATCCAGAAGGTGATGACCGAGGGGAGGGGCCGCAAGCCCTGGGGCTACTCCCTCCGCAACCCTTGAGGGCAGAAGAAAGCCCCGCGTCCGGAGTGGACGCGGGGCCAGGTCCGGCGAACTCGCGGTGGGCCGGTCCTAGGAGCAGAACTACGAGCAGACCTCCTCAATTCTGGTCGCCACCTGCTCGTAGGTCGTCAGGATGGACTCGATCTCCCCCGCCACCTCCTTGTATTTGGCGACGAGGCCGGCGTCGGCCTCCTGGGCGAGGGCCATGAGCCCGACGAAGAGCTTGGCAGCCTCCTCGGTCGTCTTCTGGAAGTCGGCCTCGTTCTCGGAGTCGTCGGCCTTGACGAGGACGGCCTCGTAGGCCGTGATGGCCTTCTCGTCCTTCTGGCGCGCGAGGGCGAGCATGGTGTCCACGAAGTCCTCGGCCTGCCGGTTGAGGTCCTTGAGGCGGTCGTTGACGATGTTGAAGTCCTCGGCCAGCCGCGCGAGCGCGGAGCGGGGGCTCTTCTCTTCTGACATGGGCTACCTCTTGAGCGCCTTCTTGGTCACCAGCGTGCCGCGAGTGGCGCTCTTGGGCGCGGCCTGCCGTGGTTGGTAGACGAGGGTGCCCCGCTTGAACGAGCGGGCGATGTACTTGCCCAGGCCGCACTCGCCGGACCGGCAGTAGCGGTCCTTGGTGCCATCCCGGATGGAGAAGATCTCGGTCTTGCCGACGAGCGCGGCCATCCGGCTCTGGCGCTCGTAGCACTCCTGCCTCGAGATCGTGGCGGTGAGCCTGGGGCAGTGGAAGGTTCCGGCGGCGGTGAACTCGGGCTCGCGGGGCATCAGGTCTGGACCTGGGGTGAGGCGTCGCGGTGCTCGGCCAGGTGCTCGTCGCAGAAGAAGTGGCCGCAGTCGGGGCAGGCCTTGTTCCGCATGGGGACCTGGGCCCAGCCCAGCTCCACGCAGCGGGGGCAGGTGTTGGGGAAGGTGCGCGCCCAGGCCTCCTGGCGCTCCTTCTCCTCCTCGGGCGTGAGCGCGGCCTTCTCGCCCACGGTGAAGCTCCTGTTGACGAACATGGTCACGGCTGCTCTCCAGGGTTGCGGGAGTAGGTCCTGCAGGCGAAATCCTCGAACTGCATCAGGTAGTCGATGGCGTCCGCGTAGGCGTCGAGGCCTTCAGGGACGCAGAGCACGCGGTCGAAGGCGTCGTTGGGCAGGCCGTCCTGCTCGGCCTCGCTGGCGTGGCCGGCGATGCCCACCTGGCCGTCCTTGCCCAGGCGGATGAGGCGCACGACCCGGCCCCCGGCCGCGCGGATGGCGTCGAGCTCGTTCTTGAAGCGCACGTCCGGGATGACGACGCCGGTCGCGCGCCGCGGCGCCAGGTGCTTCGGCGTTCCGGGAGGGACCTCCGGGCCCAAGCCCAGGTGCTGGTGGTAGGCCCGGCCGGCGAGGATGTCCTTCGCGGTGCGGATGGCGAGGTCCACCCAGGTGTTGTCGTAGCAGCGCCGGCCCCACTCGGTGCCCAGCAGCTGCAGTGCCTCGCGGGGGGTGAGGTAGGGGAATCGAGGGTCGCCGTCCGGCCTGAAGTACCTCTTATCCGGCGCGTTGCGGCACTCAGACGGCCCCCAGAGCTGCTGGTCGGTGAAGTCGTACACCTGCTGGCAGATCCGCTTCAGGGGGTCGGCGAGGGCGACCTTCTGCCACCCGTACTTGAGGACCAGGCGGTCCGCGAACGTGTCCTTGCCAGCTCCCGAATGCCCGCACAGCCCGAGAATCATGTAGTCCCTCCGGTGGAAGTTGGTGTGAATCTGACACCTTGGCTGGAATCGTTGCAAGCGCAATCGTTGCGTTCGCAATCATTTCGTTCGCAACGATTCTGACCTTCGTGTGCTCTGAACACGATGACCTAAGTGTCTAGGGCACACGAATGCACTTGACCGGTCCGCGTTCCGGCGCTACCAGCGCAAAACCAACCCGAGGGTGCGCGGTGGCCGAGAAAACCTTCTCCCAGAGACTCCAGCGGGACCTCCGGATGCGTTTCGACCCGGAGCTTGCGGAGGCCGTCAGCAACTACCACCAGACGATGGTGGAGGCGGGCATGGCGGGCAACATGACTGACACCGTGCGCGAGCTGATCCGCCTCGGGCTCGCCAACGCCCCGTCCGACGTGGCGACCCTGATGACCCGCGCGAGGGCCTTCAACCTCGTCCGGGTGTGGGTCTTCCAGCACGTCCACCAGGGGCTCGCGAAGGTCCTGCAGGAGCTGGAGTACGAGATCACGCCCGAGGTCCTCAAGGCCTACGGCCTCCCCCCGCTCCCGCAGCTGGACGACACCGACCCCCACCCCAACGACGAGGAGGTCCCGGATGGACCTTAGCAATGACCGCCTGAGCATCGACACGTCGCACCGCGACGCGCAGGGCAAGCAGATCGACCCGGAGGAGAAGCCTGCGGAGCGGGTCCTCGACGCGGAGATCCCCATCACGGTGGGCGGCGGCGCGGCCGGCGTCGGCGCCAAGTCGGCCTCGGAGTTCACCAACGGCGCGGTGGGCGACCGCCTCATCCACAAGCCCACGGTGAACGTCGCCGGGACGGCTCTGGAGTTCGCCCACGGGCACAGCCACCGCTGCTGCCTCTGCAAGAACTACAACAACCACCGCTTCCTCGAATGGAAGCACCGGATGATGCTCTCACCCAACCTGCGCGAGCGCGCCGAGGTGGACTTCCTGCGGTCGAAGATCTTCGACGGCACCGTGTCGGCGCCCGAGGCCGCTGACGGCCTCCCCGACGTGGAGTGGATGCTCAACACCTTCGCCATCTGCGACGCGCTCTCCTCCATCTTCAAGGAGGAGCATATCGTCACGCCCGAGTCGGGCTGCCCGGACTACCGGGGCGAGGCGACGGTCAAGCCGGAACTGCAGCTGGACTTCCAGAACCTGTTCGAGCCGAAGGACGCCGACGCGGCCAGGATCTCCAACGCCAGCTACGACAACATCCTCAAGACGGCCCAGGGCGCGCCCGCGCCCAGGCGCGCGGAGCGCGTCAAGGTGGACCTGTCGAAGTACTTCACCCCGAAGCCCCCGAAGGAGAACCCCTGATGAAGATCATCCCCCGCCTCCTGTCGCTCGTCGTCGCCTCCCTCCTCACCTACGTCTGCTTCGTCTCCCTGGCCTTCGCGGCCGAGGCGGTCGTCCTGCCCGCCTCGTCCGGCATCGACTGGACGAAGGTCGTGATGGGCATCATCGGCGCGCTGCTGCCGCTGCTCATCACCGGCCTGACGTGGGTCAGCAAGAAGCTCGCGGACCTCATCGGGCAGAAGGTCAAGAACGAGGAGGTCAAAGGCATCCTCGCGCGCCTGGACGAGATCGTCTTCAACGTCGTCAAGGAGCTGATGCAGACCACCGTGGACGCCGCCAAGAAGAAGGCCGACGAGGGTGGGCTGCCGAAGGAAGTGGCCGACGCCGCCGGCAAGGCCGCGCTCGACAAGATCAAGAGCTACCTCGGGTCCGAGGGCCTCAAGCTCCTTGGGATGGTCCTGGGCATCACCGACGACGCCAAGCTGGACGAGTACCTCAAGACCAAGATCGAGAGCACGGTCCACACCGTGAAGCTGCAGCGCGACGCCAGCGTGAGCGCGGGCGCGGCCACGGCGGCGCTCACCAGCGCCTTCGGGATCGTGAAGTGACTCGCGTCCTCGCCGTCGTCTTGGCGATGGCGATGGCCCTCCCGGTTCAGGCGCAGGACACCGCGTCTGAACCGGAGGCGTCCGATCTTCCGCGCACGGTCAAGTCGGCCGTCACCGTGGATGACGTGAAGCTGGGGGGCGGGACCTGGCTGTCCCCACCGCGCTCTGCATGGGTCGCCGCCGAGAAGAGGCGCTGCGAGGACGACAAGAAGCAGCTGCAGGACGCGCTCGAGAAGAAGCCGCTCCAGCCGCCCGAGACGACCGGCCAGATCGCCACGGCGGCGAGCATCGCGGGCGGTGGCGGGATCGTCGTCGGCATCCTCATCACCCTCGTGGGGCTCATCGCCTCCGGGCACATCAAGTAGAGGTGAACGTGGACCGTCAGGAAGCAATTCTCGAAGCGAAGCAGGAGAGCGAAGCAGCGGTCGCCTTCGGCGTCCCGCCCAAGGAGGTCGCCGTCGAGGTCCCCCGCGTGAAGCTGCGCCCGGACCGCCCCGGCCAGCCGCTCAAGGAGGTCATCATCACCGAGCGGTTCGTCTTCCGGCGCGGGCAGCTGATCGTCTACGTCTACTACGACCCTGGCTTGGGCCTCACCCGCGAGGAGCGCGAGGCGATGAAGGGAGGGTTCAACGCATGAACGTCGCGTGCCGCCTCTACTTCTTCTACGCTCCCAACTGCCCTCACTGCGCGATGGCCGAGCCCGACGTGACCAGGTTCCACCGGAAGCATAAGCGGGTCCTCGTCGTCCGGGTCAACAACAACAACCGGGACGCGGGCATCGACGGCTTCGCGCCCGCCGGCACGCCCGCCTACCTGCTCAAGGTCAACGAGCGGAAGGCGTTCCACCACATCGGGCGCTTGACGCTCGTTGAGCTCGACAAGGCCTACGACGAGGCCTTGAGCGAGCACGCCACGAAGGAAGAGTTGGGCCTCGCGGGAGACGACGAGGACGACAGCGACGACATCGACGCGGAGTCCAAGGAGCAGGACGCCCGCGACGAGGAGGAGTAGATGCTGCAGCTGCTCTTCTTCGCGCTCTGCTCCTTCGGCCTCGCGTACATCGTTGGGCACGCCCGCGTGAGCCTGGGCGTGCGCGAGTGGATGGCGCGGCGTCGAGGCGCGGCCTGGCGCTGGCTGCTCGCGCTCATCGAGTGCCCGGCCTGCTTCTCGACGTGGGTCGGCTTTGGCTTCGGAGCTTGGCAGCCCCAGGTCGTTCCGTTCCCGGTCCCGGTGCCGCTCGCGGCGTTCATGCTGGGGCTCTTCAGCTGCGCCGTCGGGTTCCTCTTCGGCCGGGCGACCGGCCTCATCCAGAAGGAGTAGGTCATGGACACTTCGCAGCGGCTCTGCCCGTTCACCATGAAGGCTCCGGAGTCCACCAGCATCATCACCAAGGACACGCACCCCGGCGGTATCGTCGCCGCCCCATGCGCCCAGCAGGCGTGCGTCGCCTTCACCATCATCTACGACGAGAGCGGAAAGCCCGTCTCAGGGGACTGCCGGCTCTGCATGGCGTCGCAGATGCTCAACGGCGTCGTCGAGATGCTCGACGCCAACAACCAGCTGCTCGCCGCTGCGCTGCAGGCGCAGGGCATCGACCCCACGAAGGACCAGAAGAAGGAGACGCACTGATGCCGCCCAACGACATGAGCCAGGAGGCCATCCTCCAGATGATCGCGGACAAGGCGAAGGCCGACGGCGACGACTTCCGTCTCCGCATCGCCAGGCGCCGCACCCTCGGGACGCTCCCGGAGATCGTGGCGATGCTCGAGGAAGCGCACGCCGAGCACCTCGTCGCGCCCGAGACGTGGCTGCCGCGCCTGACCGGCGGCGGGCGCCTGGAGATCTCGGTCTACCACTCCAGCAACGTCAACACCCCCATCGGTGGGCCGGTCATCGTGACGGTGGACGGCGACCCCATCAAGCCCGACGCGGCGCTGCTGCGCTTGCCGGACTGGGCCGGGCCGCGGCGGCTGACGTACCCGCGCCCGGAGAAGAAGAAGGAGAACGAGGGCTTCTCGATGTCGAGCAACGCCCCGGCCAACCCGATGGCCCCGTCGTTCCACCACGACGAGGCCAAGGCCAACGCCCGCGAGGTGCAGTTCGAGCAGACCCTGCGCGACCTCAACGCCCGCATCGAGGCCACCGCGCGCCTGGAGCGCGACCTCTTGGAGAAGAAGTCGCAGATGGAGGTCGAGGCCATCCGCCGCGACGCCGACGCGCGTGCCCGCGAGGCCGAGGCCCGCGTCCAGCGCCTGGAGCAGGCGCAGCTGCAGCCGCGCGCCCCCACCGAGAACCTGGGCTCCGTCGTGGAGAAGCTGATGCCCCTGGTCCTGCAGGTGATGGAGAGCAACCGCGCGGCGTCGGCGGCAGCTGCGGCGGCGCAGGCGCAGGCGACCCTGGAGGCCGCGAAGATGCAGGCGCAGGTGCTGCAGGCGATCATGTCGAAGCCGGCCATCGACCCGCAGATGCTCGCGCTGCTCACCAAGGACGACGGGAGCGCCCGCGTGATGGAGCAGATGGGCGACCTGTTCTCCGCGACGACCGCCACCACGATGAACGTCCTCAACGCGGCGGTGGAGATGGGCCTGGCCGGAGGGCAGCGGGGCAACGAGGAGCCGGTGGCGCTGCGCGCGGTGCGCGAGGGCGTCCGCGCCCTGATGGCGCTCTCGGGTGCCGGCCGCAACGCCGCAGCTGGGGCCAAGCCGCGCCGCCAGCTCCCGGCGAAGGAGCAGCCGAAGCAGGAGGTCGCCTCGCCGCCTCCCGCCGCGCCGGCTCCCACCGTGGAGAAGGGAGGGGCCGCGGCCGAGGCCCCGCTGAAGGCCGCGGAGCCGACCGCGCTGGACAAGGTCATCCACCGCATCGAGCAGAAGAAGGACAAGCCCGAGGAGATCGCGACGTACCTCGTGGAGAACGTCACCGACCCGTCCATCATCGAGGTGTTCGCGGACCCGGAGGTCGACTTCCGCGCCGTGTTCGAGGAGCGCCTGGGCGACTGGCTCGACGCCGACGAGAACAAGAACTTCCTCAAGGCGGTCATCCACTCGTTCGCGGAGCAGGGCGTCGAGGCCGGGCTCTTCACCGCGGAGGCGCTGCCCGAGATCGAGAAGGCGATGGAGTCGCTCGGCACCTAGCGCGAGGTATTGACTCCGGGTGCTTTGCGTAGTAAGTACACCAACGGCAGCGCGGTACCTCCGAAGGGCTCTCGGCCTCCCACCCGAGAGCCCTTCTCCTTTACGGGCTTGACTCGACCCGCACTAAGGCGCTACCACGGCGGCACGCGGCAAGCAGGGTTGGGCCCGAGGCGCAGTTGTCGTTCTCCCTCCGAGACGTGGGCAGCCAGCGGAAGGCTCTCGCGACTCTCGCGCAGATGACTCGTCGCGCGATCTTGCGGCCCGAGATCGTCACGGCGGCGCGCCGCATCGTCAACGACTGCCCGTCCCGCGACGACGACTGCGAACTTAACGCGGTCTACGAGGCCGTCAAGAGCGGCACCGTCAAGGTCAAGGGCCTCGGGAAGGGCTTCCGCTACGTCCTCGACCCGCTGCCCGCGGACTGGTTCCAGTCGCCGCAGCGCAGTTTGCAGTCGTGCCTGTCCGGAGCTTGCGGCGGCGACTGCGACGAGCACGCGAGCCTGGTCGCGGCGCTGGTCGGCGCCCTCGGCTACCGCGTTGGCCTGCGCGCCTACGGCCCGGCCGGCGGCAAGGACTTCACCCACGTCTACGCCTGCGTGGCGTACCCGAAGACCCGTCCTCCGAAGGACCCGCGCGAGTGGGTCGGCATGGACACGACGGTGGATGAGGCTTTCGTTGGCTGGGACCCCCCTCGCGGTCGCTTTCTGACCGCCCAGGTCGTTTGAGGAGCACACGATGTTCATCAAGGACCGCAAGTTCAGGGGCTTCGGCGCCGTCAGCGGCAAAGAGATCAACCAGTGGATCAAGATGGGCCTCGACGTGATCGAGACGGGCATCGACATCGGCCTCAAGGTGGACGCCGCGTCGAAGGGCCAGGGTCAGTCCAAGCCGCCGCCGCAGCAGCAGCAGACGCAGCAGCCCAGCCAGCCACAGACCCCCGCCGGCCAGAACGTCCAGGGCCTCGGGTCCTCCATCGACACCAACACGATGCTGATGGTCGGCGGCGGGCTCGCTGGCGTCGGCCTGCTGGCGTTCCTGTTCACGCGGAAGAGGTAGGGGAGGCGCCGTGTACTTCAACGACTACGGAGCCGACCTCCTGACGCAGTCCGTCTTCAACGAGCGCATCGCGGGCGTGAAGAAGGTCTTCTCGGTCTGGGCCGTTGCCAACGGCATCCAGAAGCGCACCAAGGTGCTGTCCCAGGACGGCCGGCTCACCGGCGCCTGGGCGGCGCTCAACGTCGGCCCGATCCCCGCCTTCATCAAGGGGTACGAGGCGACGATGCGCTCGGTCGCCGCCGGCAACTACCTCGGCCACGGCCTGTCGGAAGCGGAGCTGGCGGTGCTCGGCTCGTTCAAGATGATGCCGATGCCGGGCGCCGCCGGATCGGGCGTCTGGAACACCGCGAGCGACCCGACCACGGGCAAGACGGTCTACGTCTGCGTGGACACGGCCAAGGCCACCGGAGCGGAGCCTCGAGGACCGTGCTCGGACTTCCCGGAGCCCGGAGCCAACGCGGAGTGCCTCTCCAAGTACGGCAAGCCCTGCGGCGCCACGATGGGCAAGGTCTTCATCCCCAGCGCCCAGGCGAAGCAGCTGGCCGACGACGCGCCGATCATCGGGCTGCTGACGAAGGCCCTGGGGGGCAACGCCTCGCTCGTGATGGGCGGCAGCGCCGGGGTCAGCACGCTGGGCAAGGTCCTCGCAGGGGTCGCGGTCCTGGGCCTGGGCCTCGCGTTCTACAAGAGTCGCTGAAAGGAAGTCGCCATGCCGGTCCGCATCGCCATGTTCGAGGGGATCAAGCGCAGCCGCAGCGGTTCGCGCAGCTGCAAGCCGGGACGCCACGTCGGGTGCGTCAAGAACCGGCGCGCCCCGAAGACCGCGAAGGCCAAGGCCTGGCGCAAGAGGTTCACGACGGCGGCGCACAAGTGCAAGCCGGCGTGGAAGAGCGGGCGGTCGAGCTTCAACGCCTGCATGAAGAAGGCCCTGAAGTAGGGCGCTCAACGCCCGCAGTCCAACGCCGCACCGAGAACAGGAAGGAAATCCACAATGAGCAAGCGTTCGTTCATGGGCTTCGGCGCGCTGCCGGGCCTCTCCACCCTCAAGAAGGCCGCTCCCGGCATGGACGTGCTGATGGGCGTCGTCGTCGGCCTCGCCGGCGCCGCCGGCCTGAAGTTCGCCATCAACAAGCTGCGCCAGAACGGCACCAACGTGCCCGAGTTCCTCGACAAGGCCGCGCCGGCCCTCGGCAGCGCGATCCTCGGCGCGCTCGCCTACGCCCTCTACCGGAAGAAGAGCAGCGCCCGCGCCACCGGCTGGCTCGTCGGCGCGGTCACCACCGGCCTGGCCGTCACCGGCCAGAACCTGATCCGCGACGCCGAGTTCATCCCCGGCGACTTCAAGAGCTACCAGGACTACGGCCTGATCGCCGCCGACAACTCCGACATGGGGATGCTCGAGTCCGACAGCGGCCTCGACGGCCTGGCCGGGATGGCGATGCTGGAAGAGGACAACGCCTACTAGGCGTCCCTCGTAGAAAGCCCGCGACGCTCCTCGCGGGCCACCAGCTGGTGAGGAACCTCTCCCCGGCTGTTGCTCCGCGAGGAGAAGCAGCACGACCGGCGACCATCGTGGAAACCGGTCATAGCCCGCGAAAGCCGTAAAGGCCTAGTCGGCGCGAAAGGTAGTCCAGTCATGGCGAAGGCTCTCATCCCCGGCGCGAAGTTCCGCTCCCCCACCGCCCTCCAGGGCCAGTCCGACATCCGCGACGAGCTGATCTACAGCTCCATCGTCATCGCCCACGGCGGCGGCTCGACCCAGAAGGCCTTCACGGTCCCCCAGGGCCAGGCCATCCCGCAGATGAAGGGCGCCGCCATCACCCCGACGGAAGCCCACCACCTCACGCACACCGAGCTCTCGACCTGCCTCGAAAAGGCGGGCGAGTTGGGCGCGGGGATTGGCGACGCCGCGGTCCGCAGCATCGGCCTGAACCTCGAGACGGCGTACCCGCTGAACGCCGGCTACAGCGCCTACGGCGCCTCGCCGCGCGAGGTCGCGGAGTTCGTCAACAAGACGTACTTCCAGTTCAAGATCGGCGGCAAGACGATGACCCAGGGCCCCGCGGGGATGTTCCCGTCCTCGGGCGGCCTGCAGGGCAGCGTCTCGACCACGCAGAACGTCGCCACGCTGGGCTTCGCCCAGAACGGCAACCCGCTCTCCGGCGGGCGCAAGCTCCGCATCCCGATCCAGATCGCGCGCACCGACGTGGTCGTGGGCCTGTTCGGCCTCGCCAACGGCGCGACCTACAGCTTCACCGTCCAGGCCGGCGTCGGCCAGGAGACGATGGTCACCTGCGTCCTGGGCGCCCTCGTCCGCGGCGACGTGCGCTAGTCGCACGCTGAAGTTGGCCTGGGGCGCTACGGTGCGCCCCAGGCCGTAGGTTCGACGCGGGGCCAGCCTCTCGGCCCTACCCTCCACTGGGAGGTTGGCTCCGCGCCGGTTGTCAGTGCAGTGCCACAGCCAAGCAAAGGACCGGGCGATGCCTGCGAAGAAGCCCCCGATGGCGCGCGATGCGCGCCCGACGCTGAACCTCCCCGCGCGCGAGCGCGTCATCGACATCCCGACCCGTCGTCAGCCCGGCCTGCTGCCTGGGCGGGCGCTTCCGGGGAAGGCTCCGGTCCCCATCCGGTCCGGCGGCGTGACGATGATGCCGGGCCGTCCGGTCCTCCCGCGCCAGCCCATCAAGAACCAGCCCAACCTCCCGGTGCGTCCGGGCCTCGGTGGGGGCGGCATCGGCAACCTGACCGCCGGGATGCCCTTCCACCTCACCGCCGGGCTGACGCTGCGCTCCGGAGCGGTGGCCTCCCCCAACCTCCAGTCCCTGCGCGCCCCCAACGGCCAGGGCCTGCTCATCGAGGAGGTCACGTTCGAGATCGGGTACTTCCTCTCCGACGGGAACCCGTACATGGGAAGCACCATGAACATGGGTTCGCTCATCGGCTGCCAGATGCAGCTGGGCGCGGAACCCCTCACGGCCGGCTTCGTGCCGCTCGCCATGTTCGGGCCGACGCTCTCGACGGTGTCGGAGTACCAGACCATCGACGACGACATCGGGTTCCTGAGCATCTTCACCTGGCGCCCGCCGGTTCCGATCTACGTCCCGCCGGGGCAGCTGTTGGAGCCGACGTTCGTCCACTTCGGTCTGTACAACGCCGTGCTGCAGGTGAAGGTCAGCTACTCCGGCATCGCAGGGCAGCGCCCGCAGCAGAAGGCCCTCCCCTACGTCATGCACTGGGCTGCCGACGCCTTCCTCGCGAACGGCACCGAGGTGGAGCGGGTCTGCAACGAGAAGGACCTCGCCAACCCGTTCAACGTGCCCTTCCACGTCAAGACCGTCCTGGGCCGCGTCTACGGGCTCTTTCAGGACATCGCGCAGGCCAAGCAGTACCTCACCGAGGGAGGGGTGGACACCGCGACCTACCCCCACAATGACATCTACGTCTCCACCAAGGTTCAGCTGCTGGGGTCGTGGGGAACCCCCGTGGTGCGTGATTACACCCCCTGGCCGCAGATCTTCGACCCGTGGACCCGGCAGCTGGAGGTCGCCCACGAGATGCCGCCGGAGAGCTACTACCTGGCAGGCGTGAAGGGCGGAAGCATCGCGGACGCAGCGTATGACGGGCAGGGGCTGGCGCGCATCTCGCTGGTCGGCTGGCGGGAGGTGTAGCATGAAGCTTGGTTCGCCCATCGTCTTGACCGCCACGGTCAACCTCAACTCCAACAGCGCCCCGCTTCTCTTCGACTCGGCGGCGCTCCAGGCCCCCAACCGCGAGGCCGTCCTCGTCTCGGAGATCCGCTTCTTCGGCCGCTACCCGGACGGCTTCGTCCTTGGCGCGGGCGCCCTCCGGAACCTCGGACCGGAGGCGCGGTTCAACCTGCGTCTCGGTCGCTACATGATCACGCAGGACTACGTCCCGATGTGGGTCTTCGCCCCTTCTAAGGACGCTATCGCTGAGAACTTCTACGGCGAGACGGGGGAGGGCGTGATCTCGAGCTTCCGGTGGAAGCTGCGCCGGCCGATGTTCATCCCGCCGGGTGCGGCCTTCAGCGCCAGCGCCTTGCGTGCGGTGTCGGGGGACGCCAACAACGCCTTCGACGGGCAGGTGACCCCCATCTCCATCACGCTTGTCGGTAGGGTCGTGACGGGGGACTTCCCCAACACCACCAGCGTCCCCTGGGTGTCGGCCTACGCGCCCAACACCGTCTCGCTTCTCGCCACCAACGGCGACTTCATGTCGCAGCAGGGGCATCTGGAGAACGAGCTCTCCAACGCCGTGGATATCCTCCGCATCAACGGGCGCATCTGCTACGGTGCCAGTGGGCAGCATCAGGACTACACCACGTTGCCGGCGGCGCTCCGCTACTCCCACAAGTGCTCCCTGCAGCATGGCAACCACCACATCGTCCCACAGGACACGGAGTTCAACGTGGCCTTCGACGCCGCCAGCCGCTCCATCGACATGAACGGGCTCATGCTGCAGTCGGGAGACAGGGTCTTGTTCAAGATGCGGACGCCAGCGGCCATCGCAGGGGACACGGCGAGGGTGGCCCCCCACCTGGCCCTCGAGGCTGTCCGAAGGGAGGCCGTGTAATGCGCCCCGTCATTCTCTCCTCGCCGTTGACCTTCGTGGCTGTCGTTGGTGACGTGAAAGGCCCCTCGGACCCGTCCGCGCTGCAGTGCCCGGAAGGTACCGCGATGCTGGTGGACGAGATCCGGGTCCACAGCGACTACCAGCTCGACCGGGCAGACTTCTCTTTCTCGCTGGGGCGCGCGAAGATGACGAACGGGTACCTGCCCCCCTCCCTCATCGCTCGTCACGAGAACCCCAGCAAGAGCACTGCCGGCTACTTCTGGAACTCTACTGGGGGCGTCATGGTCTGGCGCTTCCCTCGGCCGCTGTTCGTCCCTCGCGGCCGGTCGATCACCATCAGCGGCGTGTCCACGGTGGCGGCGGCGAGGACCTTCTACGTCTCGTTCAAGGCGAGGATCTTGGAGGAGGGCGCTCCGGAGCCGGCCGTCGTGGCGGTGCCTTACGTCAGCGCCTTCTACCCGGCGGCTCCAGCCACGGCACTGGACGCGGCGGACACTACCACGGTCCGGCGTAGCGTCACGGGCGAGCTTGGAAATCCCTTCGCCGTTCCGCTGCACGTCCGGTCGTTCCTGGGTTGGTCGGACATCGGCCTGACCGGCGGCTACGACCGCTACGCCTATATCACGCTGCAGACGTGCATCCAGCGGTACTACGCCCAGATGCAGATCTCGGACTGGAACGGGAACCCGCTGGTCCGGACCAAGACGAGGCTCTCGCACCTCTGCTCCTCCAAGGGGTCGAACGAGTGGGCCCTCCCCTTCGACATCCCGGCGGGGAAATCGCTCTACGCAGTGATGGACGAGACGCACCCGGTGGTCGCCGGTCGCATCAGCCTGCGCCCCGGCATCAGCATCAACGGGTGGCGCAACGTGCCGATCTCGGAGGTCAAGTAGCCATGAAGAGCGGCGCTCCGGTCGTCCTCCCTCACATCTTCGACTACCAGTCCTGGTTCAACACGACGAACCTGGCGAAGGCCATCGCCGTCCAGGCCGCGGGGCAGATCATCGCCTCCACGACCAAGCGGTCGGAGGACCTTGCCGGCTACGGCGTCGGCCTGGACCCCATGTCCGAGACTCCGGTGGCCTTGGAGTTCAAGGGCACTTCCAGCAAGCTCGGCACCTCCCCGGTCATCCTCAAGCCGGGGCAGGTGCTCTTCCCCTTCGGACGCGAGGCCGACGACCACTTCCAGGGGTTCGACTGGGGCCTTCCCTACGGCTGGCTCGGCGGCGGGCTCGGGAGGCTCAACGTCTTCCGCTCGCCGCGCGCGGAGGTGGATTGGAGCGGGCGCCCGGAGATCATCATCCAGCGCCAGCGCATGGAGATCCTCGCGGCGGGCGCCGACCTCGTCGGCTACAACACCGCCGCCAGCGTCCCCCGGAACTGGCCGACGATGTTCCCTCCGCTCGGCCTGCAGCGCGCCGGTACGCAGGCCGTGAACCAGGCCGGGCACCCGGCCATCGCCGTCGAGCCGACCAAGATCGTCATGCGGCTCAACACGCCGTTCGCGGCGCTCGCCAGCGCCTCGACGGTCCGCTTCCTCATGTACGGGACCAAGGGCCTGGACACCACGTCCACGGGCGCCCTGGACACCACCTACGCCTGCTACGAGGACGTGACCTTCCCGGTGCTGGTCGAGAAGGGCATCAACGCGACGCCCAAGCAGTCCTCGGTCGTGGTGCTGTCCGGCGACCGGCCGCTGGTGCGCCTGGGCTGCGACCTCTCCGCGGGTGGCGGCGTCATCGCCATCGACTACGGCGACGGCGAGATCCTCGGTGGGATGTACCTCGACATCATCCGCTACGGCCGGTTGTAATAGGCCTCCGGAGGGCTGGACAATGAAGCTGCCGTCGAACTTTGGAGACTTTGGCAGGCGCTCGGCGGTTAACACCGCGCCGCAGGCCGCGGCGCGCCCCAACCTGCGCGTCGTCTCGCGCCCACCGCAGACGATGACGGCCCCCGCGAACCTGGGCGCCGTCGTGGCGAAGCTCGCGAACATCGAGCGCCGGCTCGCGCGCCTGGAGCAGCTGGGCGACCCGGTCGCGCGAGCCGGCGTCAAGAGGCTGGCCCAGGCGCTGCAGCAGTTGCTCGGCCGTGGCGCCAAGCGCCAGGCGCCCTCGCGCCAGCCGGTGCAGGCCGGCGGGCAGGAGGAAGAGCAGGAGGCCATCGAGCCCGAGGTGATGCCGCCCGAGGACGGCAAGGGCATCAGCCCGGAGCAGGCCGCAGCGGCCATCGAGGACGCGCAGTTCGGGGAGCCCGACGCCTCGGACGAGTTTGAGGCGATGCTCGAGGGCGAGGACGAGGACCAGTAGCAGGAGGTGAAGGATGATCCGCGATGACGGAAAAGGATCGGCGCTCTTCCACGGGCTCAACGCACTGGCAGCCCTCTTCGGGGCCGACGAGGCCGAAGAGCCCGCCCGTGGCCCGGCCCGTCCCCAGGGCCCGGCCGGTGCCAAGAGGCCCTGCAACTGCACCGGGCGCCGTAGTTCGCTCCCGCCGATGCCCCCTGTGCGGAAGGCCCGCTGATTCGGAGGCGCAGCTGGGGCCGGTGAAGGTCCGCATCTGCGGGAAGTGCGCGGAGGCTGGGGTTGGGCTGCTGAAGGTGTTGGAGTGGTGGGCGGGCAAGGGGTAGGGCAACACGCTGCTGAAGAACTGGTGTGGGCAGGGAAGGGCTGAGAGGCACGGGATGCTCGTCAGGGACAGCAGGCGCTTCGGAGCGGTGGAGGCCAGCGGCACGGCGTCGGCGCTCCTCGCCGTCGCGGAGCTCAAGCTCGCCTACCTGAAGGGCGCGCTCGAGATCGGGGCCAACCCGGACAACGTCGCCCGGCTCGTCGTGCTCGGGCCCGCCATCGCGTTGCTCACCGACTTCGCCAAGAACGACTCCCAGGTCCAGCTCTCCGCGAGCTACAAGCAGCTGGGCGTCTACATCGACACCTGGGCGACCACGATGCGCGGCTGGGCCGAGAAGGGCGTCCGCGACGACGGCTCGGCGTACAGCTGGGCGAAGTGGGCTGACCTCGCCAAGGGCTACTTCGAGTCCATCCGCATCTACACCGGCCTGGCCTGGGATGTCTCCACCTTCAACAACGTGGTGACGACCCTCAAGAAGTTCGAGGTCCCCGGCGTCAACGTCCCCTTCCCGTCCTGGGCCAAGTGGCTCCTCGGCGGGATGGCGGCGCTCGCGGTCGGCCCCTACGTCCTCGGGATGTACGAGGGCGAGCGCGGCCGGTGGTCGAGGAGGGGTCGATGATCCTGCGCCGCTACGGTCAGCTGGAAGCGGAACTGCAGCCCGCGGCGCAGGCGCCGCTCGCATCGGGGGGCGTGACCCTCGCGCAGCTGTTCTTCGTCAGCGTCGGGTCGGGCCTCACCATCTGGCTCATCACGCGCTGGCTCGAGAGGAGGACGTAGATGAAGACCATCATCCGGTTGCTGGTGATCGCGTCGGTGCTCTGCAGCAGCACGGCGCTCGCGCAGAACAACGAGGTCACGCAGGGCCAGCCCGGACGCAAGGGCCCCTGGCCGGTGACCTCGGTGCAGACCCCCTTCACGGCCTCCACGTTCGAGGAGGTCCTCGTGGACGTGGCCGCGACGGCCTTCCCGAAGCCGACGGGGACCGTGTCCACGGTCATCAAGAACCTGGGCCCCAACCCCATCTACTGCGGCTTCGACTCGGGCACCTTGGGCGTCGGCAACGGCCTGAAGGTCGCGACCGGTGAGGCGGCTCGCTTTGACACCACCCAGACCCTCTACTGCATCACTACGGTCAAGCAGGTGGCGCTCGCCGCGACGCGGTACATGACCCTCAACACGTCCGGCGCGGTCCAGCTGTTCGGCGGTGGGGGAGGCTCCTCGACCTCCACCGACTACACCCCAGGCGTGCCGACGAACCTGTCGCTCTCCGCGAACGTCTCCGGGGCCGTGACTGGGCTCGCCGCCGGGAGCTGCTACCAGTTCAGTTGCAACGCGGACTTCCAGTACCGCACGGGAACTGGTACGCCGACAGCGGTCGCCACCGATAGCGAGGGCAAGGCCAGCGTCATGTACCGGCAGTGCCTGACGAACGCCGCCTCGCACACCGCCTTCGCCTTCATCTCAAGCTCGGCGGCGACGTGCAAGGTGGCGCTCATCCCGGCGAGCTAGTCGGCCTCGAGTAGTGCTTCCAGGGCCGGGAGCGGGATGCCGCCCCGGCCCTCGTTTTAGGAGGACAGCATGATCCGCAAGATGCTCTCGTCGTTCTTCATCGCCGTCGGCCTGGCCGCGCTCCTGCTGGGCTCCTTCGGCGCGCTCGCCGGCGTGGGTCACCAGAACTGGGGCGGGCAGCAGACCGCCTCGGCCATCGGGTCGCCGGTCGTCGCCAGCTTCCCCTCGGAGTCCTTCGGTGGCGCGTTGGCTGACGCGGCCAACGCCGACGCCAACACGGTCATGTACTGCCGCATGGACAACCCGGACGGCACGACCTCGACGCCCCAGTGCGGCCTCAACGACATCAAGCACCAGGGCGTGGGCCCGGCGGCGGTCAGCAATCTGCTCAACGTCCCAGCGAACAGCGCGCTCGACTTCGCGGGTGATTTTCACGAGTGCTTCGTGGCGAGCGTCGTCGGCAGCTCAGGAGTCCAGAGGCTGCTCACCGTCGGCAACGGCTCAGGGGCCGGGTATTCCGTAGGCATCGACGCCAATGAGCTTCCGGTATTGACCACCTACGGGGCAGGTCCCAGCACGACTGTCACGACGGGGCCGGCCGCGGCGGTCATCGGTGCGACCAACTTGTTCTGCGTTGGGCGTTCAGGCACAACGCAGTGGCTCAAACTCAACAACGGCGCGGTGCAGACCACGGTGAACGCCAAGGTCGTCGCGGCGACGGGTGTGGTGGGGACGTTGCTCAATGACTCCGCAACCGCGCCCTGGCTCGGGCGGGTCTACGAGTTCGCGGCCTCTACTACGGCCCCCACCGAGGCCACCCTCGATGCCCTCTGGACGAGCGTGGCGACGTGCCGTACGGCGGGCCGCTGCCTGCCGACCAACGCGAGCGAGGTGGCCTACTTCAACGGCGACAGCTACCTCGTGGGCGGGTCTTGGGCGGGCACGGGCCTGACGGCGACGCTCACCGGACAGGTGCTCACGGCCAAGAGCCGGTACAACTGGGGCGCGCCGAGGGTCACCAACGTCGTGCTCCAGTCCAATGTGCTCGCCAACGCCTCGTGGACGAAAGATGCCAACGTCACGGTGGCCGACGCGTCTGCCTCTTGCCCGGTCGATCCGCAGGGGGCGGCGATGAGCCTCGTGACGATCTTCAGCGGCGGCACTGGGGTGAAGCAGGACGTGGCCGCGACGCCCGCGCGCTCCGTCTACTTGGCGAAGCAGACGGGCAATCCCGACTGCACCGTGGACTGGTCGGACTACTCCGGGGACGGCAGCGCCACAGTGTCGCTCGTCGGGGCGCCGGCTCGGTTCACCAACTACACGGCAGGGCAGACCGGCATCAAGGTCATCGCCAACACCTGCCCTTCTTGGTGCCAGTCTTCGGCGCAGTTGGAGGCCACGACGAGCGTCGGCCAGTACTGCGGCCCGACGACGACCGCAGCGGTGACGTGCGCGGGTGGCGGGCTTGCCTGGACGCACAACGGCACCGTGCCGCGCGTGACCCAGAGCAACCTCTATCCCGAGGGCTTCGGGGCGAAGCACGCGGGGTTGAACGGGTGGAGCGCGGCGAACTACTTGTCGCTGGGCGCTGGGCCTGACGTGCTGGACTTTACTGGGGACGGGACTATCTGCGTGATCTTCAATCCTCCCGCCAACAATGCTCAATACTTCATCGCCAACGGAGGCACCAACAAGGGGGGCTACGCACTTCAGACCTCTTGCTACGACTCGTGTCCCGGTCCAGTCAAGGCGCTGTTCAACGACTACCCAGCCTCCGGGGCTGTGCAGATTTTTGCTACGGCTAACACGACGACGGCGGGAGTTGATACGGTCATTTGTGGTGGACGAAGCGGGACCGATGTGAACCTCAAGATGAACGACGGGGCAGTGGCGAACGGCGCTTTGAATCATGCAGCGGCGGTGGGAACAACGGTGACCGCTTTGGTTGGCCGGAATACGTCAGGGACTGTGCTGTCGGACGGCACGTTCAAGGAAATATTCTTCACCTCGACTCCAGCGACCACCGCCTACCTCACCACCCTCAACAACCAGGCCCTCTCCTGCACCAAGCCCGGTCGCTGCTTCACCCCCGACGCGAACACCGTCATGCACTGTCACTCGCCGGACGGTGGCGGGAAGTGGCTCTGCCCCATCAACACCGGAGCCGACCAGTGGACCGAGAACGGGACGCTGACCAAGACCACGCCGGCCCGCTACGTCTGGCCTGCTGGCGTGGACAAGCGGGACGCGGAGGCTGCGGGGCCGTTCAGCGACGCCAACTACTTCTCACTGGGGACCGGCCTGGACGTGCTCGACTTCGCTGGGGACTTCTCGCGGTGTACGGTCATCAACGTCACGTCCTGTGCGACTGCGCCGATCATCGACATCGACGGTGCGGCGGGAGCCGGTGGCTACTACGTCGCGCTCAACACTTCATGTGTGCCCATCTTCACGACCGCCGATGCCGCAGGGCAGTTGACGCAGACGGCGGGATCGGCCGTTGCGCTGAGTGGCGACAGCATCCTCTGCTACGGCCGGGCCAGTGGCGCGGGGTTCATTTCGGTGAATGGCGACGCTGCTGTCACGTCGGCGGCGCGCACGACGCGGGACACGGCCAACCCCGCGCGAGTCGGCGTGCTCAACGACGGCACCCTTGCGTTGGCCGGAACGGTGTTGGAGCAGTGGGCCAGTTCCACCCCCGCCTCCGACGCCCTCTTCACCAAGATTCAGCGCCGCTGGCTCGACCAGCAGGGCTCCCAGGCCCAGCCCGTGTCCATCACGCGCACGACCGAGGCGACGGCGGTGATCGACGGCAAGCTCTACCGCCACCCGGCCGGGACGCTGCGGAGCACGTCGCAGGGCAAGCTCTACGAAGGCGCGGTCATCAACGTGGCCCAGTACAGCGAGCAGTTGAACACCGGGTGGAGCCTCTACAACACCAGCGCCGTGACTGCGGATCAAAGCGTCGGGCCTGAAGGGCTGACGAACATGGACTCCTTCACGCACACGGCGACGGACGGCACCGTCTATCGAATCCCCGGAGGACTCGCGGCGGGCACCTACACTGCTTCGTCTTGGGGCGTGGCAGCGGCAGGCACCGCTATCGGCACGATTCAGGTTTTTGAGGACACCCTGGTCACATCCTGCACTTGCGGCACCAGCGATGGCTCGGCCTGCACGGCGGCAATTCGGGATGCGCGCTGCGAAGCGTATTCCACGTTCACCACTACGCCGAAGCGGCTGTGGGCGACCGGGGCTATGGGCACTGGGGCCAATGTCGGAATCGGCCTGCACGCCGGTCAGATCACGGTGTCGAACGCCGATGTTCGATTCGGCTACGCCCAGTTTGAGGTGGGCACCTTCCCGCACCAGTATTGCGGCCCGACACTCAATGCAACTCGTACCTGCAACGCGGACGCGGTGACCATCGCTAACCCGCTGCGCCCGCCGGGGAACGACTGGACGAACCGCATTCTCCAGAGCGAGAACCTGACCGTGACCTGGGCTCCTGGGGGTGCAGCAATCTCGGCCACGGCCAATACCTGTCTCGCTCCCGATGGCAGCTACACGGGGAGCACCGTGACCGGCACGGGAGCTAACTCCAGCGATTCGATGTATCAAGTCCTGACGCTGGTGGGGACCGACTTCGCGCAATCCCTCTGGTTCTCCGCGCTGAGCGGGACGACCGACGCCACCGTGGCGTTCATGTGCTTTGACGCGGGTCTGACGCAGCAGACGATCTCGTCCTGCACTTGCTCGCGTGCGGATGGCTCGGCCTGCACGGCAACTTATGACACGGGCGGTGGCGCGAAGATTTGCCGGGTCAAGAGCAACTTCAGCACGGCGGGCGACCGGCTCACGGCCAAGGTTCAGTGCGCGGCCCCAACCGCGAAACTGAACTACATCATCACCCCCGGCGAGTACCGGGTGACGACCGCCGGTTCGGTTTGCGCGTGGGGGATGCAGCTTGAGTCCGGTACTCAGGTCGCCTCGCCTTACTGCCCCACGACGACCGCCGCAGCTACCTGTGGCCCTGGGGGCGCGACGGGGAAGGTGATCACGAACCTCACGCTCCAGAGCCAAGATCTGACGGCGGCTCCTTGGGCGAACTACGACGGCACGACCACCGTCAACTCCGGGTGCCCCGCTGGTCTGACCAAGGTGACGACGGCAGCGACGGTCGGCTCGACGGCCCAGTCCGTCACCGTGGCCTCCTCGACGGGCCCGTTCGTCATCAGCGCCGAGATCGCCTCTCCGACTGGAGCCGGGACGACTTCGCAGACGCTCACGGCCTCCTGCGAGAATCCCGATGTGGTCGTCGGCTCGGTGGAGTGCTGGCGCAGCGATGGTGGAGCCTGCACGCCGGGGATCGGCACGGGCTCCTACGCAGACCGGCCCTATGCCGTCGTCAGCGTCACCGAGACTCCGGTGCGCGTGTCGCTCAAGTACAACTGCCAGAGCGCGACGACGGTCTTCTGGAACGGCGCTCACGGTGGCATCTACGACTCGACCTTCGGCGCGGGCTGCTTCGGCAAGTACCAGAGCGGGCAGGCCACCGTCGCCGGCCCCTACTGCGGCCCCACGGGGGCCGCGAGCAAGACCTGCGCCCCGTCGCAGAAGTGGTGCGTGCGCGCCAAGGACGTGACCCCGGAGAACGGTAAGCTGTGGGCGGGCGGAAACGCGGGGCTGCTCCTGGGAGGAGCCTCTACCGTGGCGGCCAATTCGCTGTACTCGCGCATGAGCGGGAACAATCTGGAATTCGCAATCATCGACGGGGCGGCGGTGAGCAAACTCTACAGCATCAACAAGTCGGCGCTGGTGTCGGGGACGTTCTACACCTTCAAGCTCTGCTCCAACGACGGGGTGATGACGATGTACCAAGATGACGTGCTGCTCGCCCCGTCGCTCACGGGGGCTGGGACCGGGCTGCTGTCGGCGTGGCCTTCGACGCTCTCGCTCGCGGCATCGGCTTCAGGGCAGGAGTGGAATGGCTACATCGGCTCCATCGACTTCAACACCAGCGGCGACTACCGCGACTTCGGCCCGTAGGAGAACGTCATGCCCAACCCCAACGCCAACGTCCCCGACAACGCTCGCAACAAGGCCGCGCTCACCTTCCTGGGGCTGCTGGTCGCCGTCGCGGGCGGCAGCTACGCCCTCTTCTCCAACCCGGACAAGAGCTACATCGAGGCGCGCCCAGTCGTCGCCTCGGACGCAAGCTACTCGCACTGCTGGCGGGGCACCGTTCGCGCCGACCCGGCGCTCTGGGCCGCGCTCGGCCTGGAGGTCAAGGACGGCGGCTCGGGCCTCGCCTACGCCTCGTCCTGCTTCGCGCTGCCCCCGGAGTGCGCGGACGCGGGCGGGCTGGTGGACGACGCTGGCGAGGACCTCTGCGGGGCCCCGGACCAGGCCCTGCCGCTCGGTTTCGAGTGGACGCCGGGGGACGAGGAGGTCGTAGCCTGGGCGCCCGGCGACCCGCTGTTCGCGGTCTGGACGGCTGAGAACGACGACGCGCCCTTCCGATGCGCGTGTGGCGCGCGTACCCGCCCCAGCGACGGTCCGTGCGAGAAGCTCGTGGACGGCCTCTGGGTGCCCGCCACCGAGGACGACATGGGGATGCAGGCCGGGCAGTGGAGGGGCGGCTGCAAGCGCATCCCCTGCTCGGCCTGGGGTGAGAGCACGACCCCGACCGAGTGCTGCACGACCCGGTGCAAGCCGGGGTGGGAGTGCGGCGCCAACAAGTGCGGAGGGACGTGCGGAACCTGCGGCGAGGGGACCGAGTGCCGGGGGCACAAGTGCGTCGCGCTGCCGGGGCCTGACGCGGGCGAAGAGCCGGACGCGGAGCTGGCGCCGTGATCATCCTGCGCCTGCTCGGCCACCTCTGGATGTGTCCCAACACGTTGGTGGGGCTGTTCCTCGCCAGCTTCTGCGGCTACTTGCACCACGACGGGGATGCGCTGCTCTTCGTGACCAAGCCGGACAGCTTCATCACCCGGTGGATGCGGGGTGGCGGCTTCTTCGGCTTGGTCAAGGCGACCGTCGGCGCGGTCACCGTCGGGGCCTGCATCATCATCCGGGACGACCAGTGGGAGCTGTGGTCGGAGCGCCAGTCGAGCATCGTGTGGATCAGGTTCATCAAACACGAACAGCGCCACGTCTGGCAGCAGATGGTCGGCGGCGTGTTCCAGCCGCTGGCCTACGTCATCGGTGTCGGCGTCGCCCAACTCCAAGGTAAGGACCCGTACCGCGACTGCTTCCTCGAGCTTGACGCCCGACGCGCTTCAGGGGAGTCCTAGGTCATGCTCGACGCCCTGCTCGCCGTTGGCCCTCTCGCAGCTGGAGCTCAACAGGTCGTTGTCCACGGCCTGGAGGCCACGCCCGACTTCCTCCTCCCGGACCGTGCCAGCAACATCGTGGTCATCGCGCGCAGCTCCACCACCGTCACCTTCCGCAACGACGGCGGCGGTACCGAGAGCGCCTTCTTCCTGGCCTGGAAGGTCCACAGCATCCAGAGCCGCCAGGACCAGCAGTTCGCCCGGCAGGGCGGGGGCATCGCGAAGGATCTCGAGCAGGCCGCAGCGCGCTGGGACGACCTGATGGTCCCCAACTCCGCGTTCCGTATCGGGGGCACGGCGCCGGCCTTCACCAACTGGATCGGCGGGCTCTACGCCTACGCCTTCGCGGAAGGCGAGCAGGTGTTCTTTGAGACGCAGTTCCCCCACACCTGGGCCTGCAACGTGGCTGGAGGCGCGGTCATCAGCCCCCACTGCCACCTTGTCTTCCCCAGCGCCGCCGCAGGCAACTACGTCTTCGGCCTGGAGTACACGGTGGCGAAGATCGACGGCGTCTTCGGGGCGCCTGGCGCGGCCCTGGAGACGGCGGTCACGGCGTCGCCTGGGGTCGCCAACAAGCACGTCATCGTGGAGTTCCCGGACATCGACTTGACGGCCTTCGGGGAGATCTCGGCCATGATCGCCTGCAGGCTCTTCCGCAAGTCCGGCGTCGCGGGGGCCTACGCGGACGACATCGTGCTCCTCGAGTTCGACTGGCACATCCAGAAGAACGACCTGGGCAGCCACGGGGAGTACCTCAAGTAGACGTGTCTCGTGCTACAAGACGCGGTAGGGAATGGCCCGAGGCGGCGGTGATCTTTGGCGACTACGAGGCGAAGTACGACGCGACCCTCCGCGGGGAGCTGGTGAACGCAGGCACCCCCGACGCAGTCCGCGCCGTCGTCAAGAAGTACATCTGCCGGGGCTGGCTCTTCCCCCAGATGAAGGCCGCGCTCGACCAGGTCAAAGACAGGATGAAGGGGAACTTCTACAACGTCGCCGTCGCCTACGCGACGGTGCATCTCCTCATCCAGGCCAGGGACGACCGGGAGATCGCGGCGTCGATCAAGTGCCCCCAGCCCATCCGCGGCGGCATCTACGACAACATCCGCTGCTCCTCGAACCTGAAGGACCGGATCGGCAACGCTCGAGACTGTGACACCCACGACCTCACCGACTACGACATCCATGGCGTCGCCCAAGGCTGGTGGAACCTCGACACGCCCCAGTACGCCCACGCCTGCGCGAGCAAGCCCGCCGGCTGCGCCGCGCTGTTGAAGTCCAACCCTGACAGCACGCCGGCCAGCGCGGCCTACTACCAGGGGCAGAAGCTCGACCCCAACAAGACGTGCTGCGTGAGGACGGTCAACAACCCGCCCCGGCTCGACTACTGCGGTGACCTCTACGGTCCGCGGACCGGCGACCGTGCCAGCGGGATGAAGACCAAGGACGGCCGGGAGATCTACATCTCCGTCGACAACAAGTTCTTCACCCTGGGCGGCGAGAAGTGCCGGCGCGCAGAGGGCAAGGACTGGCGCGTGGAGGAGGCCCGCGAGGTCGTCTTCCTGCTCACCTTCGACCAGCTGCTGCGTGAGGGCCGGTCCGAGGAGGCCTACGGCCTGATGCACGCCTTCTTCCTCCACAAGAGCACGATGCGCTTTCAGTGGGTGACGAAGGTCCCCGGCTTCGTGACCTACCCGCGCCCGGCCGTGGCGACGAACGGGCGCTACACCTACGTCGCCGCGCGGTACCGCTACATGGTCGCCGGCCAGGAGGCGACGAGCTACTTCTACCTGCCCAACGACCCGCTCGTCCTGCGGCAGTACCTGCCCTTCCGCATCGTCAACTGGGGCGACTACGGCAAGCCTGGCTACGTCGTGGCCGCACGCGCCGACCCGGTCTGCCAGAAGGCAGCGGCGACCAAGGCGGTCGTGGACACCGTGAAGTGGATTCAGAGCTTCATCACGGGGGGCGTCTCGGTCGACAGCCTCATCACCACCGCCGTCGGGATCGCGGTGAAGGCCGGCACGCAGGCGTACATGAAGTCGCGGGGCGGCGCCGCGGCGGCGATGGCAGACAACACCAACCTGCTCGACTTCTCGATGGGCATGAGTGGCCTGGTGTCGCAGTGGAACGACATCGAGGACACCTGCGTCGCCGTGTCGGAGCGCAAGGCCGCGCCGTACCGCGAGCAGCTCGCCAAGACCGTGCGCCTCTTCACCGACCCGATCTGGGTGAAGATCGCGGCCGAGAAGAAGGCCGCGGCCCCGGCCGCTTCCTCTCCACCCCCGCCTCCCAAGAAGTCGAACTGGGTCGCTGCCATCGCAGGTGCTGCAGCTGGAGCCGTGGCCGGGGGTCCGGTCGGCGGCGTCGTGGGGGCGGTCGCTGCGGCGATGCTCACCCGGAAGAAGTGACCCCATGATCTTCAGCGGAACGGCCGAGGACATCCTCAACACCTTCAAGACCGTCGCCAACGTGGCGAAGGAGGCCCAGGGCAACCCGGAGGGCCTCATCGAGTCCATCGAGATCCACACCCGGTGGCTCCCGCCCATCCTCATCGACAAGCCGCTGGTCGAGAGCAACGGCGTGCCCAGCCCCGCGGACGCCTTCGCGAAGGCCTTCAAGCCCAAGGTCATCGTGCGCGTGAAGGGCATCCCCTCCATCGAGTACGCCCCGGCTGGGGAGCCCGGCCCCACCCGATGGCCCTACGTCCGCGCCGGCCTCGTCGTGGGGGGCATCGGTTTCGCCTACCTCATCTTCCGGATGCTGCGGAAGTGAGGTATCTTGCAGGTACTACCAGCTGAAGGGATTGACCTTGGTGCGGCGTGCTTTACAGGGACTCGAGCTTCCGGTCGTTTGGCGAGACGATCAACGTCGCTGACATCCAGCGGGTAGGCAAGTGGGGGGAGGCGATCAAGCAGCAGCTGCGCGGCTTCGCCACTCGCCTCGCCTCCGACCAGAACCTCCGCAGTCTGGTCCCCGCCTTCGTGCGCGACTTCAACGCCTGGGAGATGATGTTCAACATGGCGTTGGCGACCGCCATGACGATGGACCGCTACGACTTCCAGAAGCGGCTCGACCTGATCATCGCGTCGGTCAAGGCCCTCTCCGACAACTACACGGCGCAGGCCGTGTCGCTCTCCAAGACGGCCCCCACACTGGTCATCGAGGAGTCGACGGTCATCGAGGCCAGGCCGCGCACCTCGACCTCGACCTCGAGCACGCCGCCCCCGCCGCCGCAGACCGGTACCGACACCCCCTGCGGGGCCGGGTACCAGAGGTCGACCACCACCGGCAACTGCGTGAAGGTCGAGCGGTTCGACCAGGAGTCCTTGGTCGGCCGGGTGCCGTCGAAGCTGCCGTGGTTCGTGGGAGGCTTCGGCGCGCTCGCCATCATCGCCATCGCCTTCGGCGGGAGGCGGTAAGTCGTGGCCCGCCGCCGGCTCTCCGACTACGAGCTGCAGCCCGAAGGCGTCGTCCACCTGGGCGACGCCGACGAGCTTGCGCCCGAGGTCAAGACCAGGCGCCTGAAGGCCGTCTCGTCCTGCGCGTCGGCCCGTCAGGACTACGCCTGGATGCGCGCGGAGATCTGCGTCTCGCGCCGGGGCGGCAACTACAGAGACTTCCCGACGATGGCGAACCCCGGCGCCGTCTCGCGCTTCGTCCACTCCATCTACCCGGTGGCGAACGCGATGAACGAGCTGGGCCTGGTGCTCGTCGTGGACACCAAGAACCGCCCCCTCGGCCTCTTCGTCGTGGCCCAGGGCGGGCTCAAGGAGATGACCCTCGACATGAGCGTCATCCTCCGTGGCGTCCTGCTCCTGGGCGGGACCGGCTTCTTCTTCTTCCACAACCACCCGTCGGGCGAGCCCACGCCGTCTATGGAAGACCGGAACCTCACCGAGAGCATCAAGCGCGCCTCGGACCTCCTGAAGGTCAAGTTCCTCGACCACATCATCCTGACGCCCGACAAGGACGAGTACCACAGCTTCTTCGCCTCCTGAGAGGACTCACCACATGGCTGCGCCCGACACCAGCTGGCTCCCGAAGAAAGCACAAGGACCTGTCCAGGCCCTCATCGCCATGCTCGTGATCTTCGCCGCCGGGTGGGTGGGCTACGCGAGGGCCCAGAGCTGGGTCGAGGTCCAGGCCAAGAAGACGGCGACCGAGGAGGTCGCGGAGATCAAGCCGCTCATCAAGGAGATCCACCAGGACTCCAAGTTCAACCGGTGCGCGATGATCGCGCATATCAAGAACCAGCCCGACGACCTCATCAACTGCGACACGATGGCAGCGCCGGCCCCGGCCCCCGCGGGGAAGTAGAGCTCATGGCGAAGCGACCTCCCAGCTGCGACGCCCAGCTCGCGCGCGAGCAGATGCGTCAGGACGTGGACGAGTGGGCCAACATCGACTCGTTCCGGGTCCGCACGCCCTCGCGCGTCTGGCGCACGCTGCTCAAGGACGCCGGCCTCAAAAGCGGCCAGCTGTTCCACGGAGTGCGCGGTGAGCGTGGCCGCTTCCCCAACCCGGACGCCGCGCAGCAGCTCCTTGAGCAGATCGACAACGCCAACGACGCCCAGGTCTGCACCTACGACCGGGAGCGGTCCTATGCCATCGAGCACGACTTCTGGGGCGTCGAGGACAGCATGGTCGAGGGTGAGCCGCGCCGGCGCAGGGGCCTGGGCTCCTCCGGCGGCGGGCGCCCCTGGTACCTGCAGTGGTGGCTCTGGGCCAGCCTCGCCGCCGGGTCCTACGCCATCTTCAAGGGAAGGTCCCTCGTGGGAGGAGACTCCAACATGACGACGACGACCCCCTCGACGCCCCCGACCGTGCAGAGCGGCCTCATCAGCCTCGACCAGCTCCGCAAGATCATGCCGCGCATCCCCACCGGCAAGGCGCAGATCTACCTGTCCTACCTCAACGGCGCAATGGAGAAGTGGGGCATCACCAGCGCCCGGTCCATCGCGGCCTTCCTCGCCAACGTCGCGCTGGAGACGGGCGAGCTGATCTACCTCTCCGAGATCTGGGGCCCCTCCGAGGCGCAGCTGCGCTACGAGGGCACCAAGACCATCCCCAGGCTGGGCAACACGCAGCCCGGCGACGGCTTCAAGTTCCGCGGCCGGGGCGCGCTGCAGCTGACGGGTCGGGCCGCTTACCGCGAGGCGGGCACCGCGCTCAACATGGATCTCGAGGGCAACCCGGACAGCGTCTCGTCCAACCCGGTGGCGATCTTCGGGACGGCGGGCTGGTACTGGAGCAGCCACAAGCTCACCCCCTGGGCCGACGCGGGCGACTTCGACGCCGTGGTGCGCGGCATCAACTGCGGCAACCCCACCTCCACCTGTACGCCGTACCACCTCGACAAGCGGCGCGAGTACTACCAGAAGGCGTTGGCCGCTCTCGGAGCGTGAAGAAAGGCAGACACCCGATGCACCTCAACGACTACGGCCTCACCCCCGTCGGCAAGACCACGACGGGCAAGACCAAGACCCCGGCGAGGGCCCGGACGACCTCCAGGGCGCTCCCCACCGTCACGCCTCTGCGGCGGGTCCCGACGGTTACGGCAGCAGCGGCGCGGCCGGCGCGCGAGGTCATCACCTCCCGCCGCCCGGCCCCGGCGACCCGTCGCCCGAGGCCGGAGGAGTCCCGGCGCCCCGCGCGAGAGACGAGCCCCTCGGTGGCCGTCCCTGGCGGCAGCGTGACGACGCCCATCCGCGACGACTACCAGCCCATCCGCGACGACTACCAGGACGAGTACTACGACGACGGGACCGTCACCAACAACACCCCCGTCGAGGTCCAGGGCGAGCAGCTGCTCATCGTCGGGGACAAGGGCTACGGCGTCACGGTCAAGAAGCCCGCCTCGACGCTGCTGCCCCTCCTCCTGGGCGGCGGCGCCGGCTTCCTCGTCGGCGGTCCCCTGGGCGCGGCGGTCGGCGCGGCCGGCGCGGCGCTGTTGGGGGGCAAGAAGACCGCGGTCGTGCCCACCGACAACGTGGACGAGGTCGAGGTCGCACCGGAAGCGGCCCCGGTCTACGAGGAGCAGGAGAGTAGCACGGGCTGGGAGTGGGCCGACGACCGCAACGCGGCGCAGGACTTCGGCGCCGTCGACCCGGTCGAGCGGGAGAAGGCGCGGCAGGCGCGTGAAGCGGCTCGTAGCACGACACCCAAGCTCATCGGCCGCAACACCGCCGCCGCCACCCGTCGGCCGTCCAGCGAGGCCAAGAACCGGGAAGCGGCCAAGCGGGAGGACGCGAGCAAGAGCTTCGTCACCGCGCCCGTCGCGGCCGGCGGCGCGGCGCTGCTCTGGCTCCTGCTGCGGTAGGCTTTCTCGGGCCGGGAGGGTGTGCTACTTTCCGGCCGCACGGTGCTGGAGGGCTAGGGCAGGACCTCGAGGAAAACGAAATGCGCGTCAAGATCCGCAAGAAGATGCACAACTGCAAGATCGCCATCAGCCGCGGCAGCTGGAAGTCGCTCTCCTGCAAGTCGGTGAAGAAGGCGCGGAAGGGGCCGTCGAAGGCCGCGACCAAGCGCCACAACGCCCTCTACAAGAACTTCAGCCCCGGCGCCAGCTACGAGGGCCACAAGCGCCGCCGCCGGTAGTCCCGCTTCCGCAGCCCGCACCACCGCGACGACCACGTCATCCGAGACGCGACGGCTACGGCGAGGCCCCGGACCTTAACTGGTCCGGGGCCTCTTTTTACGTCAGCTCGTAGATGTCGCCCACGGCGTGCCCGAGGGCGCGGAGCAGGGCCTGGAGTTCACACGCCTGGGAGTAGAGCGAGGCGGTGGCCTTGCCGCCGTCCAGGCGCCCGGCGCGGACCTCCAGCATGGTTCCCAAGGGGATGGCCTGGACGGACCCGAGGACGACAGGGCCTTCGTTCACGGTGATGGTCCCGTTGAGCCAGTTCGTGGTCAGGCCGAGCATCCACTACCTCCGGATCGCGACCTCGCCGCTCTCCTCGATGACGATCTCCCACGGCTGGCCCTGCGGCGGCGACACGGCCACGCGCACCGGCCACTTGGCGAAGAGGAAGGAGGCGCGCACCCGGCCGGCGTCGGCGGCCCCCTCGGGCGCGTTGATGACGAAGGTGCCGGTCGGCGGGAAGGCCGTGTGGTAGCCCTTGTCGTTCACCCAGCGCCCCCGCGGCGGCTTCGGGGCCGGCGTGCTCTCGACCACGGGCTCCTCGACGGGTGGCGCCGCCCACACCGGAGCGCGCATGGACGGGCCGTTGAGCGCCTCCCAGGCCTTGCCCAGGCCCCAGAGCACGACGAAGAGGGCGGCGCAGATCAGGCAGGCGTCAACGATGGTCTGGGCCCAGCGGGCGGCGCGGTCGCGGAGCATCATGGCGCCGATTCTACCACGTCGAGAAGTGGCACCGGCGAGACGCGGATGCCGCAGCCGGGGCGCCGCGAGTCGAAGAAGGTGAAGCCCTTCGACGGGTCGGTGGGGGCCATCGTGGCGCAGTAGGTCCACTTCCCGGCGTCGGAGTCCCCGTCCCAGCACACGTTCCACCGCTGGACCGGAGGGACCGGGCAGTTGCACTCGGCGGGGAGCTTCGGCGGCGCCCAGGCCCCCTCCCCAAGCACCAGCTGCCCCTTGTGCCCGCCGGGGAGGTAGAAGTCGGTGGACTCCCCCAGCGCGAGCGGCGCGCACAACGTCAGCGAGGACCCGGCGTCCCAGTTCTCGCGGTCCTGGTAGCAGACCTCGACGCGAGGCGCGGGCGGAGGTGTGTAGAGGAGCCCCCACGCGGCGCGGAGGCCGATGGTGAGGCAGACGCCGAGAACGAAACCGTCCTTCCAGTGCATGGAGCCTCCGGTCACGCCACCAGCGAGGAGGGAGGCAAGGCGAGGGCGCCCAGGGCCTCGCGGAGCGCGGCGTGCCGGCGCTTCGCCTCCGCGATGCACTTGACCAGGAGGTCGTCGGAGAAGTCCTTCGGGTCGAGGGCCTCGCCGTAGCGGTGGAGCGTCTCGCTCAACGTCAGACCCGGAGTAGCGCCGGCCTGCACGTCCATGTCGTCGGGCACCGGCTTGGTCGGGGCCACGATGGCCGCGACCCGCTTCTTCGACGCCGGGAGGTCCTTCCGCAACTCCTCGTGCTGCTTCTCCCACGCCGACAGGAAGCCCTTGGCCCTTGAGGCCTTCTGCGACTCGGCCAGCGCCGCCCGGTCCTTCCGCTCGTCCTCCTTCCGGCAGAAGTAGCAGACCGTGTGCTTGCTGTTCGGCCGGATGCTGTGGCCGCAGCCGCGGGGGCACTTCTTCCAGTTCTTCGTCGCCAGACCGCCCATGCTTCCCTCCAGGCGCGGCTCGCGCGCCAGCTCACGTTGGACAACCTCTCGGAACTTCGGCACCAGTTGCATCTCCAGCTGCCGGACCCGCTCCCGGCTGCAGCCCAGGTCCACTCCCACTTCCGTAAGCGTCCGGCCCTCGATCAGCCGGCCCGTCAGGACCTCGATGGCCGCGTCGCTGAAGTACCGCTGCAGCGACTCGGCGGCGACCCAGCTCATGCCCTTGAGCTCAACCTGCGTCTCCGGGGTGATCGCGTGCTCATCCGCGAGCACGTCCCGGAGCAGCTGCGGCTTCCGGTGCGACCCGGTGGACACCGGCCCGTCGATGTCCAAGACGGCGTAGTCGTGGAGGGTGGAGATGGGCTTGATGCGGGCCTGGGCGTACCGGGAGACGTAGGCCTTGACCCAGTGCGTGGCGTAGGTGGAGAAGCGGCAGCCCTTCGACGGGTCGAAGAGTTGCACGGCCTTGAAGAGGCCCAGGCAGCCCTCCTGGCAGAGGTCCTCATGGACGCTCTGGCCGGCAGGGCTGAACTTGGTGAACTGCGTGACGTAGGAGTAGACGAGGCCCACGTTAGACCGGATGAGGCGCTGCATCGCCGCCTTGTCGCCCTTCTGGGCGCGGCGGGCGAGCGAGCACTCCTCGTCGGAGGAGAGCAGGGGGTTGGCCTGCGTGAGCATTCAGTCCTCGCCCGGCCTGAAGTGCCCGCCGCAGCCGTGGCCGGGGTTGGTGGTCCGCTCCTGGTGGTCCTGCACGTTCGCCGCGCACAGGGGCGAGCAGGACCCGTTGTGGCCCTTGTGGTGGAAGAGGGGACAGCGCCACTCGCTCTTCTCGCCAAGGACGACCAGCCCAGCCTCTCTGGCGTTGAGGCAGGCGTCGCCGTAGCGGTCGCAGAACCGACAGAGGGCCTGGAACCCAGCCTTGCGCCACCCCGCAGAACAGGAATATGCGCTTGTCGAGGCAGCCTCCTGCGCCGCCGCCTCCGCGGCCGTCATCGCCTGGGCAACGTGCTGGTGCGCCTTGGCCTCCAGCGCCGCCACCCGCTCCTCGAGGCTGGGCTTCTTCTTGTTCTTCTGCTGCAGGTCCTCCAAAGCCTTCCGGTAGCCCTCGCGCTGGGCCTGCAGCTGCTCGATGCGCCGGTCCTTCGGTTCGAGCAGGGCCTGCAACTCCTCGATGCGCCGGTTCGCGAAGTCGAGTCGGGCCTGCAGCTCCTTCGTCCTGATCTCCACCGCCGCCTTCAAGTCGCAGCAGTCGTCACAGCCGCTCACGGCTTCTTCTCCTCGGCCAGGAAGGCGTTGCAGACGAGGCTGCGCTGGTGGGTGACCGCGCTCAAAGCCGTGTGGGCCTCCTCGACCAGCTTGTCGTACTCGGTGACCAGCGCCTGCAGCGCCTCCATCCGCGTGGCGTGGACCTCGCTGGCGAGCTTGCGCGGCGAGTACCCGAAGGCGATGCAGTCGTTCTCGGTCGGGTAGTCGAGGTGGACGGTGTGCTCGCCGCAGGCCTGGACGACGCCCGTCCCGACGAGGACCTTGTCCACATACAGGCGCGCCTTGAAGGCCTTCTGGTTCATCTCGAACTTGGGCATGGTGTGACCCTCCGGTGGAAAAGCGGAACCTGTATACAACGGACTACTCCAGCTTGTCGATAGCGTCCGCGAGGCTCTTCTCCATCGCGGCCCTCGGCCTCATGTCGTAGCGCATCGTGGTCTTGATGTCGTCGTGGCCGGCGAGCAGCTGGATGTGGTGTGGGTCCATGTTCTGCATGAAGCAGCCCGTGATGAACGTGCGCCGGAGGTCGTGCGCGGAGAGGTCCACGCCCGCCGCCTCGCCCAGCTCGTAGACGACGGTCGAGACGCTGTCGGCCGAGAGCGGCCGGGGCGTCATCAGGAGCTTGCCGGGGATGGCCTTGACGTTGAAGAACATCGAGCCCGGCGCGTCGCCGCGGACCCGCAGCCAGGTCTGCACGCGGATGAGCGCCCAGGCCAGGAGCGGGACCGTCCTCTGCTTGTTGCGCTTGCCGACGAAGGTCAGCTTGTTGTTGGTGAGGTTGCTCATCTGCAGCCCGGCGATCTCGGCCCGGCGCAGGCCGCACCCCAGGCCGATGGCAAGGATGGCCGCGTCGCGCTCGCGCAGCGGGGAGCGGCGCTGGTCGCAGGCCACGAACAGCTTCGCCCGCATCTTCTCGTCCAAGAAGAGGCCGGGGCTCTCGCGCTCGCCCACGACCGCGCGCCAGGCCGTCGCGGTGTGAAAGTCGTCGGCCGACATGAGCGGCCGCTCGCGCCCGTCCTGCGTGTAGCCCTTCATCAACGAGCACTCCTTGAGCACGCCGCGCAGCGCCGAGAGCCAGAGCTTGGCGGTGTTGGGCGCTAGGCCCCGCTCCTTGCTGGTGATCTGCGCGTGAATCCAGCGGGTCTGCGGCCGGCGCAGGCGCCACCACTGGAACCGCAGGCCCGGCTTCTCCCCCAGGACCTTCTTGGCCTCGGCCTCGTTGGCGATGACGCCCTCGCTCGCGATGATGACGCACAGCCGGTCGAGGGACTTGCCCATCGTCTCGGTCGAGCCGGGGGAGAGGCCGGTCAGGTACTCGACGGCCGGGCTCTGGTCGCAGCGCACGACCGCGTCGGCGTCCTGCATCGGCGGCGTCCAGGCCTCGATGGTGACGGGCGCGGATGTCGAGGGAACGATCCCCTGGGGATTGGTATCAAGGGGCAGCAGCTTGTCGGTCAAGGTTTCTTCTCCTGCAGGGTCCGCAAGGCCAGATTGACCAGCACGTCGCTGCGCCCCATCATCTGCTTGCGGCTGAACTTCACACTAAGAGAATCACTGAAGGACACGAGCGGGTGGTCAATCCGTCCGACGACCTTGTTGTTGTAGAGCAGCAGCGTCTTCGGCATCTTCACCTTGTCCTCTACGAAGTCCCGGCCCAGCTGCGTGATGCGCCAGAAGCCGTCCTTGAACTTGTCCTCTTCCTCCGCTTCAGATTCAGGCGTCCCGCTCTTCTCCTCCAGCAGCTCCCAGCGGTGACCCATCACAACGGCGCCGGACTGGTACAGGTCCGGGTGCGTGGAGACGCGCATCGCATCTGCCCGGTGCCAGTACCGACCGGGTGTCAACCGGTCCAGGCGGTAGAAGTCGCGGAGGCCAACAGCAGTGCGGAAGATGAGCTTCCACGGGTAGACCTTCGCGGGCTGCGCGCAGCAAGGGCAGATGGCACCATCCTTCCACTTTTCCTGCTCAGTCCATTCCCGTGCTTCCTGCAGGCTGGAGTGGGGGTTGGGGAAGATGGCGAATCCTTGGCGCTGCTGACGAGGGCGGCTCATGCGAACTCTCCACGGCGTGCGAGGTAGTCATCAATCTGGCGCATCTTGGCCTCCAGGCGCTTCACCTTCTCCTCCTCGGCCCTGGCCTCCTCGGCGCGGCGGGTGGCGTCGTCCTTGTCGTAGGTGACCGCGCTGGGCGTCGTCGCGCTCTCCGGGTAGAGCAGGGCCGGGTGGTGCGCGGTGAGCCAGATCACCATTTCGGAGCGGGCCTCCGGGGTCAGACCGCAGTCGTGACCGCAGGCAGCCCGGTGGAGGTGGGTCCGGAGGAAACGCACGAGCGCGGCCGGGTAGATCCGCAGCGGCGCGCCGCAGTGGCACTTCGTCTCGTAGTACTCGGTGGTCACGGGCCGCGCCCCGAGAAGAAGGTGCCCGCCTCGTCCTCGACCCATCCGCTCGGGTCGACGTAGACGCTCCCCGCGTCGCGCGTCCTCCCGTTGACCCGGATGGTCCGGGAGCCCTGGACGTTCACGCCCCGCGCGACGAGCCAGGCGTCGATGGCGGTCGCGACCTCGTCGCCCGTCAGCTCGATCAGCACTCCGGGGCCGTACTTCGTCTTGCCGTCACCGTGTCGGATGTTCACGAGGTCCTCCTACTTGCTGGGGTAGAAGTGCTGGCGACCAGGGTGGCCGAAGTCACCGGTCGCGGCCTGGTCGAGGACCCGGTCGCGGTCGTCGCCCAGCGCCAGGTTGCTGCAGCTGAGAGCCTTGGCCTGCTGACGGTTCGCAAGCTGCATCGACTCCACCACCTGCAGCAGCTTCCGCAGGCGCTCCTCGAGCCCCTTCACCTGCTGGCGCAGGAGCTTGTTCTGGGCGAGCAGCCCCTCGTCTGAGGCCGGGGTGCCGTCGATCATGGCGCGGTAGTGGGCGCGCCGGTCCGTGCGCCTCTTCGCCGCCTTCCGGGCCGCGAGCTTCCGCCGGAGGTCCTGCAGCTCCAGGCGGTACTGCCGGACGACGCTCGGCCTCTGGTACTCGGAGAGGCGCGCCTCGATGAACCGGATGCGCTCCCGGACCTGGGCCGTCGAGAGCGCGTTGGTGAAGCGGTTCCTCGACTGCTTGGAGCCGGGCTGGTGGACGCCGCAAAACGGGCTGCCCTGCTTGCGGCGGTTGGTGCAGGTGTAGCCGTAGATCGTCCGCGCCGTGCAGCAGAACAAGGTGGTCTTGGTCATCACTGCACCGTGGAGGGCGCGAGGTCGGCGCCGATGTCTAGGAGGACCAGCTGCGCGGAGTCCCAGTCCGGCGGCGCCTTGCCGGCGAACATCTGGTCGAGGCCCTTCTTCATCGCCTTGAGGCCGTCGGTGCCAAACAGCTCCTTGGCGCCGGCCGCGACCGTCTCCAGGCCGTGCTCGTCGCAGAGCAGCAGGGTGGACGTGGCCTGCAGGGGCTTGTGCGGCCCGTAGATCTTCACGTCGGCCCAGACCTTGAAGCCGACACGCTTCGTCGCCCTCGCGGTGCAGTCCGTCCTCATGCAGATGGTCATTGTGGGTTCCTCCGGGGCGTTGCGCGAAGTCAGGATACCAGCCTCTCCTGTCCCAGGAAAGTCTAGTTTCCCTGGGTGGATTATGAAAATCCTCAATGAAATCAAGTACTTAGCCCCTATTTAGGGGGTCAGTCGGTTTCTGCCGCCCAGGGAGCCGTCGTTTTCGGCCCCGTCGCGCCAGGGGCAGCGGTCGCACGCTACCGGGCGCCGGTCCCCGCGGGGCCCGAAGCACGGGCCCCACGACGGGCTCCACGTCTCGGGGAAGGTCGCGCGGCCGGGCCGGTACCCGAGGGAGAGCAGGCGCCGGTAGTAGCGGCGCGCCTGGGGCAGGGGCAGCGTCCACTCCGGGCCCGTGTCCAGCCCGCGCCGCAGGGTCTTGACCAGCACCGCCTCGCCGGCAGTCTTGAAGGCCACCGACCACTCCTTCCTGAAGCAGGTGCCCCAGCGGATGAGAAGGTGCTCGCTCACGGCACCTTCTCAAGGTGGCAGACCTCGACCTCGGGCCCGCCGCCAGCGAACGAGATGAGGCTGTAGAGGAAGCTGCGGACCTTGCTGTCGTCGGAGTACTTCAGCCGGGCGATGCGGTGGACCTTCTCGTCGGCCAGCCCGCCGGGCTCCCAGTCGCTCTCGCCCCAGTAGTTGGTCCCGCCCCCGCTCGGCGGGTAGTACCGGCCCGTCTTCACCGACCGGACCTCCTGCACGATGTACGTCCCCTCCAAGAGCGAGAGGTCCTGCTCGGTGTGGACCGTGCGCTCCGGGCCCCCGAAGTGGTCCTTCTGCGCGAGGCCGTAGGAGAGCGCGTCGAGGATGCGCCCCTCGGCCTTCGTCCCGAAGCGCAGGGCCTGGCCGTCCGGCGTCCGGAGCTGCCGGTAGAGCTCCTCGGCGGCGACGGCGTAGTCGGCGGGGACCTTCGGGTAGCCGCAGCGCACGAAGCGCCGGGGCTCGAGGACGCGCACGCGGTCACCGGGGCGGTAGACGATGTCGGGCATCAAGGCTCCTCCTTCGCTGGCTTCCAGTGGCTGTACTCGACGCATCCGCCGCAGCGCGTTCCGTTCGGCATGTGGTCGCCGCAGATGCAGTTGCCGCAGTTCTGGCCGACTTCGGGCCTCGCGGCGGCGGCGGATAGGGCGGCGCGGAGGGCGCGCTTGCTCTCGCATTCGCCGCAGAAGCACGACGGGGTGTCGGTCGTCGACGGGGTGTCGGTCGTGTCCATCATCCTCGCCGCATCCGCCACCCGCTCCAGCCGCGCGAGACGGGCGCGCAGCCGCTCATGTTCAGCCTTCCACCGCGCCCAAGCGGAGTCCCGCTCGGCACGCAGTTCGGCCACTTCCGCGCGGAGGGCGGCGAGGAGCGGCTTGTCGTCGCTCATGCCTCGCCTCGCTTGTGCTCGTAGGGGTAGATCTCGTCCTGGCCCGAGGACACCTTGGCGCACTCCGGGTGCATCTTGCAGGTGCAGGCGTCCCGGCCGTCGATGGAACACCAGCGCGCGTACTTCTGGCCCGGCTCGATGTCCTCGCCGCACCAGAGGCAGCGGTGCTTCTTCCGGGCCTTGCGCTCCTCGTAGCCGACGCAGCTCACCGAAGCACCTTCCGGCCCTTGCAGCGGGGGCAGACCCGCCAGTCCACGGTGCCCTTGCCATCCACCCACCGCCCAGGCAGCCGCCCCTCGCCGTCGCACTCCCAGCACGTCGTCGCCGGCACGTTCTGCTCCCAGCACTTCTTGTGCGCGTCAGTGGGGAACTTCGCGAGCCGCACGCGGGCCTGGTTCAGGTGCATGGGCTTGCCGCAGTAGTGGCAGAGGGACTCGTTCACGGCGCCTCCCAGTGGCCGTAGCCGCTGCACCACACGCACGGCCCTTTCGTCGGGGTGACGTTGGCGCTGCGGTGCTTACAGTTGGCGCACTGGCGTGCCTCGGCGGGCGTGGGCCGGAAGTCGAGCATGGCGTTGCAGGCGAGCAGGTACCGCTTCGCCGCCTCCTCCGACTCGCGGGTGCCGGGCTCGGTGCGGAGCCATGCGAAGTTGGTCCGGCGCTCCTCGAACATCAAGGCCAGCATCTTGTCGGTGTCGCTGCTCACGGGGCGGCTCCCTCTTCGCACTCAGGGCACGCGCATCCTCGCCCCATCGGCATACACTCTTCGCAACCGTCGCGTCCGCACTCGGGGCACGTCAGTCGATAGGAGAACGGCTCGTCTGAGGTGTCGGAGGTCTGGTGGCCGCAGTGATCGCACTTGCGGTCGGGCCAAACCGCGAACCGGGGGTTGGGCGTCTTGCTCTCACTCACGGGTGCTCCTTCGCCTTGTTCGCCAGCGTCATCGCGTGCTCCTCGGCGGGGGTCGTGGGCTGCCCCTGCGCCGGGTCGAAGATCCAAGGCTTGCGCCGGCGCAGCTTCTCGCGTGCCCCGGTGAGGACCTCCTCCAGCGTGAAGAGCCCCTCGTCCTCCGCCGCCAGGACCGTGGTCAGGGCGCACCAGATCACGTCTCCCAACTCCTTCTTGAGGTCCATCGGGTCGGGCTTGGAGCAGGACGGGTCGTCCTTCTCCAACGTCAGCAGCGCCTCGGCCGACTCCGAGACGAGCCGGTACAGCCAGCCGTGGACGCCCCGCGCCCGACACCAAGGCGACTTCTCGTAGTTGATGCGGAGGTCGGCCAGCAGCAGCCGGTACGGGTCGGCCAGGGCGAGCCTCAAGGCGTTCTTGTTGAGGATGTTCGCGCCCTGCGCCTCGTCGCGCTCGGCCTCAGCCTTGTGGTAGGCCTCCAGCGCCTCCGCGTAGCGGGTCTTGGCCTCGGCGCACTGGCGCTTCTCGTAGTCGGCCAGCTTCAAGGCCTCGTCGCGCTCGGCCGCAGCAGCCTCCGCGAGCTTGAGTGCGGCCATCTTCTGCTCGCGCATCCGGGTGTACGACTCGCCAATCACGGTCACGGCTTCCTCCTGTCGAGGCGCTCCCAGAGCAGCGCCTCGATCCGGGGCTCGGGCTTCCAGTAGTTGGGGCCCTTCAAGAACTTCCCGCGCTCGTCCTTGATGGGCTTGCCGTCCGCGCCCAGCTTGGAGGCGTTCGAGTCCATGATGATCTCGAGGACCTCCTCCAGCGGCAGGCCCCAGCGCAGCGCCTCGGACCGGCAGTAGACCGTGAGGTCGCCCAGGAGGTCCGCGAGCTTCACCAAGGTCGCCATCTCGCTGTCGCCCGCGCCCCGGCCGTCGAGGATGTCCTCGATCTCCTTGCACTCGTCCACCAGGATGCTCTTGAAGTCCCAGAGCCGGCGCGTCGCCTCGGAGTGGAACCTCGGCCGGTCGTTCACCGGCAGCTCGTACATCTCGTTCATGGCCCGGATGCGCCGCGCGAAGTGGAACTGGTCCTTCGGGCCGTCGTTGCTCTCGACGTGCTCGACGGCGGCACGGGCGATCCCGCGGTACTCCTCGGCCTTGTTCATCCAGTACGCGGGTCCACCCTTGTCGGTCCCGACGTGCCTGCTGTTGGCGATCTGCCCCAGCGCCTTCTCGGCCTCCTGCAGCTTGGCCTCGACTTCCCTCAACCTACCCGCCAAGTCGTACCCGCACACCTCGCCGGGATCGGCCTTTCCGTAGTGGGCGCACTCCTCGTTGCACTCCCTGTTGAAGCCTCGGTCACACGCGATCAAGACGACCTCCCGACGATGATGAGTTCTCCGACCTTCCCGCGCTTCTTGGCGTTGCAGTTCACGGCCCGGCGGGCCTGGACCTCGTGCAGCTCCCAGAAGTCGGCGCGGCCGGGGATGTGCTCCAGCAGCTTGCGCGTGTGCGGCGTGTCGCTGTTGGAGATGATGACGTGGACGCCGCGGTGGGTCAGGATGTCGGCCTCGACCAGCAGCCGCTTCTGGGCGTCCCCGTCGAAACCCTCGGCGGTGTAGCTCG
>NZ_JBAZTU010000008.1:0-140686 GCF_041661825.1 Sphingomonas sp. | reverse complement strand
AATCAGTGATCAGCCCGCCCTGGTCGATCCATATGGGATCGGGCACCAAAGCCTATGCCTTTATCTGGGCCATGGCCGGCGAGAACCAGGATTATACCGACATGAACGTGCTCGATATCTGCCAGCTTCAATAATCCTCCCCTCCCGCTTGCGGGAGGGGAGAAGAAGCGACCATCCCGAACAAGAAACATCGGAGAGCGTGATGCGGACCATACCAACCCTGGCAGCGCTGCTGGCCCTGACATCCACGACCACACTTGCCGCACAGCATACGCCAAACAACGCCCACCCCCTCGTCGCGAAAACGACCCTGCCCCCACCCTCCGCAGCAGACCGCGAGCGCCGCGCCGCCGTCACCCCCGCCCCCTATCGCTATGACGACATCCTCTGGGAAAATGACCGCATCGCGCATCGCATCTATGGCCGCGCGCTCGAAGCGGCCCAGCCGCCGTCGAGCTCGGGCATCGACATCTGGGGCAAGAATGTCCGCTGGCCTTATATGGACCGCCAGCTCCGCACCGGGCACCAGCATGATTATCAGGGCGAAGGCCTCGATTTCTACAACGTCAACGGCGCCCGCGGCGCGGGCGGGCTGGGCATCTGGTTCGACAATAAATTATGGACCTCGCGCAACTATGCCCGCTCGAAGATCCTGCAGGACGGGCCGACCATTGCCGCGTTCGAGGTCGACTATGATCCCTGGCCGGTCGATGTCGCGCGCAAGGTGTGGGAGACGCGCCGCTTCACGCTTCCGGCAGGCACCAACTTCACGCGCATGGTCTCGACGATCCGGTCGGATAAACCTGAAGCGCTGATCGTCGGCATCGGCATCAGCAAGCGCCCGACGAGCGAGACGAAGCTCGGTACCTTCACCGCCGACAAGACGACTGGCCGGGTGTCCTGGTGGGGCCCGACCGATCCGGCCGACGGCACCATGGCGGTCGCGCTGATGGTCGATCCCATGGCGTTGGTCGACGTGACCGAAGACTATGACAATTACCTGGTGCTGGTGCGTGTCCAGCCGGGCGTGCCGTTCGTCTATTATATGGGCGGCGCGTGGGACAAGGGGCTGGATTTCCACGATCGGGCCGAATGGGATCGCTACGTCGCCGAGCAGAAACCGGACTTCGACCCATCGCATCGCTGAAATCGGAGCACGGGAACGGACGTCGTTTCTTCCCCCTGACCCGCCAATACTCATGGTCCGAAAGAGCGATGCTGCGACAGATGATCTGCGCGCCGGTCTCTGCTAGGATCGCCGTATGACGACCAAAGCCGCATCGCTTGCCGACGATCTGGTAAAACAATTCGAACGCCGCATCGAAGCGGGCGACATGCCGCCCGGCTCGCGCTTCCCCACCGAAAAGGCGATCACTGACAGCTTCGGCGTCAGCCGCACCGTCGTGCGAGAGGCATTCGCCCGGCTCGCCGCCAGGGGCCTGCTCGAATCCCGGCGCGGGTCCGGCGCCTATGTCGCCGAGGGCGCACGTTATCAGGCATTCCAGGTCACGCCCGAGGAAATGGGCGGCATGGGGGACGTCATCAAGTTGCTCGAGATGCGCATGGCGCTCGAGACCGAGATCGCCGGCCTCGCCGCGGTCCGCCGCACCGACGAGAACCTCGCCGAGATGCGTCAGTGGCTCGAGACGATGCGCGCCAGCGCCGACATCGACGAGGCCGTCGCCGCCGACATGGCGTTCCACCGCGCGATCGCCGCGGCCACGCGCAACGACTATTATCTCCGCTTCATGGATTTCCTCGGCATTCGCCTGGTGCCGCCCCGGCGACTCTTTCTGCGGGATCGCGCCGATACCGAGCACCGCGCTTATGCCCGCGAGATCTACCGCGACCATGAATCGATCCTGCTCGCCATCACCGCGCAGGACGCCGCCCGCGCCCGCCTCGCGGCCCGGCGCCACATGAAGAAGAGCCTTGAGCGGCATCGCCAGGTCCAGGCCGGACAGGCTCCGGACTGAAGGCTTAGTGTCGCTCAATTCCGGGGTGACGACGCGGGGCGCTAGCACTTTCATTCTTACCCGGCCGCAAACGGCCGAGGCCGCACGTTTCATCGTGCTTGTCATACAAATTTTCAAACTTGTCATACAAATTTGCCGATTCCTGTTGACACCGCCCCCGTTTAGCGATGACTAAGGATTGACACCGGTGGCATCAAGCTCGCGCGAGTCGAGCAAAGCACGCCGGACAGTAGAAGGGGGATGCCATGAAGAAACTTGCCTTGCGCACCGGCGCAGCTGTTTGCGCTCTTCTTGTGACGACACCGACCTGGGCGCAGGAAACGCCTGCCCCAGCCCAGTCGAGCTCGGTCGACACGCAGGATGACGCGGCGAAGCCCGAAAAGGACATCGTCGTTACAGGCTTCCGCCAATCCTATGCCGATGCGCTCAGGACCAAGCGGGATTCAGTCCAGGTCACCGATTCCATTTCCTCCGACGGCCTTGGCCGCTTTCCCGACCTGAACGTCGGCGAGGCAATCCAGCGCCTGCCCGGCGTGCAGATCAACCGCGAGGCGGATTCGCGCAACGCGACGATCTCGCTGCGCGGCCTGCCCGGGACGTTCGCCCGCACCACGCTCAACGGCGTGGGCTTTGCCGATCCGATCCTGTCGAGCGCCACCAACACTGCCTCGACTCCGCTCGGCGCGTTCAATTCGGACATCTTCTCGGCGATCACCGTGATCAAGTCGCCTGACGCATCCGATCTCGCCGGCGGCCTCTCGGGCAATATCGACCTGCGCATCGCCTCGGCCCTCTCCCGCAAGAAGGGCGGCTTCATCAAGGCGTCGTACGAATATAATGATCTGGGCGGGCTCGGCAGCCCGCAATTCTCGGGCGGCTACAACGCGCACATCACGGACAATTTCGCGGTGTTCGGCGTACTCGCCTACAAGCAGGAGAAGTTCCGCCGCGACTCCATCTCGGTCAACACCTGGAACAGCCGGCTTGGCTCGATCCAGGTCGGCAACCAGGCGCTGCCCGGCAGCAACCCCGTCTATGACGCGCTCCTCGCCAAGTATCCAGGCGGGGTCTATTATCCGAGCCAGATGCGTCAGTTCGTCAGGCTCAACAAGGGGCATCTACTGACCGGCACCGGCGGTGCCGAATGGCAGGCGACCGACGAGTTCAAGCTCGGCGTGACCGGCTTCTACACCGAACGCAACCTGTCGCAGGGGACGAACCACCTCCTCTATGTCGACACGTCGGCGGGCAACAATCCCCTCAACGTCAACAACGCCGCGCTCAGCGCGACGTCGGCGGTGGCGCATTTCACCAGCCTCGGCACACCCTATGTGGTCAACACCGCGAGCGGACCTAGGGCCTATATCAACCAGTTCTCCGCCGAGAATCTGCAGACCTTCGACTCGATCCGGTCCGAGCCGGCCAAGCAGAAGACCTGGGCAATCACGCCGAGCGTCCAGTTCAAGAACGACCAGTGGCAGATCGACCTGCAGGGAACGATTTCCCGGGCGCAGGTGCTGGCCAATCAGATCGAACTCGACGTCATCCAGAACCCCTATCGCAACCTCGGCCCGGCGGGCCTCAACGGCATCACCGCCAGCGTCTTCACCGGCGGCTCGGATCTCTCCAACTTCAATATCAGGCTGAACACCCCGAACGCGTCGCACATTCCCAACGGGGGCTATACGCTGCCGTCGGCGGCCAACCAGGCGACTCAGGCCGGCGCACCGATGCCCGGCCAGGCCGCCAATATTCAGGGCGACAGGTTCGGCGTCACCGGCACCAACGGCCTTGGCCTAAACGACCTCAACGCCGCGCAACTGGATATCGAACGCACTATCGAGGGCTCGTTCCTGACCGGGATCCAGGCGGGCTTGCGCTTCGAGAACAACAAATTCACGTCAAGCGGTTCCCGCAACACCTCGCTTGGCGCGAATACCGGCAACGTCACGCCGGCCATGTCTCTGGTGAATCCTTATGTCGGCGATTTCTTCGGGGGCACCGCCGCGGGCTATACCAGTGTCTGGCGCTCGCTGAACGTCGATCAGGTTCTCGGCGCGATCACGCCGGTCAATACGCAACCGCGCACCACCGCCAATCCCAACGGCCTGCCCGGTCAGTTCGTCATCGCGCCGGGCTCCGGCGTCTTCCTGACGCCCTATGGCCTGGTCAACAATTACTGGGACCCGAATTACTGGAACAACAACTTCACCAACCAGAACGACATCTTCTCGGTCTATGGCATGGCCAAGTTCGACGGCGACATTGCGGGTATCCGGGTCCGCGGCAATGCCGGCCTGCGCTACGAATATACCAAGAACAAGATCGTCGCGCTTGATTGCCGCAACTGCTCCAGCGCCTTGTCGGTCGCCGCCGGGCCGGTCAATCACGTGGTCGCCGAGCGCACCTACCGGAACGACTATGGCCATCTGTTGCCGTCGTTCATGATCGCGGCCGACCTGAGCTCGAAGCTCCTGCTGCGCGGCGCCTATTACAAGACCTATGTTCGCCCGCAGCCGCGCGATACCGTGCCGATCACCTCGGTGCTGCTGCCCGAGGCGCTGATCCCGGCGGTCGATCCGGTCTACAATGTCACGATCGGCGCGACGAACATCCAGCCCTATACCGCCGACTCGTTCGACATGACGCTGGAATGGTACAACCGCCCGGGTGGCCTGTTCGCCGTCGCGGTCTACCAGAAGAATGTGAAGGGCTATATCGGCCCGATCACCGACCAGAATGTGCTGTGTCCGGCCGACGGCAAGATCAACGGGCTCGATTATGGCCTGGGCACCCTGTCGATCGTCGGCCCAAGCTGCATCAGCTCGAACAAGTTCAACGGTGCGGCCGGCACCCCGGTCAACGCCCGTGTCCTGATCAGCGGCCAGACCAACCAGAACCCGCTCCGCGTGCGCGGCGTCGAGGTCGCGGTGCAGCAGAATCTCGATTTCCTGCCCGGCTTCCTCAAGAATTTCGGCGGCGCGGCCAACTACACCTACACCACGATCTCGGGGAAGGATGCCGCCGGCAATGCGATCACCCTGCCCAGCGTGTCGAAGGACAATGTGAACCTGATCGCCTATTACGAAACTAAGCTGTTCGGCTTGCGCGTTGTCTATAACTGGCGCGGCAAATATGATCTGGCGGCAGGCAACAGCTTCGTCGGCGACGCCCGCACCGTGAAGGCACGCAGCCAGCTCGACGCTTCGGCCTCGATCAACATCACCAAGAACATCTCGCTCTCGGTCGATGCCTTCAACCTGACCAACGCGACACGCGCGGAATATGAGGCCGATCCGGCGCTGCCCCGTCGCATCGACTATGACGGCCGTACCTTCCAGGGCACGCTCCGCGCCTCCTTCTGACACGTGACACTCTCTCGTCCCCTCGCCCGACCGGCAGATTCCCTGCCGGTCGGGCATTCTGTCCGCGGCAAGGATTGCCCCACATGCTCCTGACCCTGCTCGCGCCGGTGATCGCTCTCGCCCAGCTGGCCGCTCCGTCCGATTACGCCCTGCTCGGCCCGGCCTTCGCGCGCCGCAGCGCCGACAGCGAAGCCGCCGCGGCGGTGATCGCCCGCGCACGCGCTGCGCTCACCCGGCCACCGGGCGCGATCCCGCGCCTGCACACCGAAGGCACCCTGCCGGGCAAGGGCATCCGCGAGATCAGCCTCGTCGCCAAGCGCGATCAGCCGATCGTGCTCGATCTGGCGATGGCGTGGCGGCTGACCGGGGAGCGTGCCTTTCTCGATCAGGCCGGCCGCTATCTCGACGCCTGGTCGAGCATCTACCGGATGTCGTTCAACCCAATCGACGAAACCGGGTTCGACTTGCTGGCCATGGCCTATGACCTGACCGAAGCCGATCTGCCGCGCGCGACCCGGGCGCGGATGGACGGGTTCTGGCGTCGCATGGCGACCGGCTATCTCGACGCGATGGACGGGAACCCCGGCCACGCCAACACCAACTGGCAGAGCCATAGGATCAAGCTGGCGACCATGGCCGCGTTCCAGATCGGCGACCGCCGGCTGATCGATCGCGCCCGCGCCGCCTATCGCAAGCAGGTCATGGTCAATCTCCGCTCCGACGGCTCGACCTTCGACTTCGAGGAGCGCGATGCGCTCCATTACGTCACCTACAATCTCGACCCGCTGATGATGGCCGCGCTCACTGCCAAGGTTCATGGCGAGGACTGGTTCAATTGGAGCGCACCCGGCGGGGCCAGCCTGCCCCGCTCGCTCGACTGGCTCGCCGAGTTCGCCCGCGGCACGCGCACGCATATCGAGTTCGCCAACTCGCAGATCCAGTTCGACCGCGACCGCGCCGCCTCAGGCCAAGCCGAATATGCGCCGCACGCCTGGCAGCCGGAAAACGCGATCGACACCTACCGGATCGCCGGCCTGCTCGATCCCCGCTTCGCGGAGCTGGGCAGCACGCTGGCGGCGAACAGCCGGCGCAAGCCGACCGCGTGGATCAGCTTCTTCCAATGACCAAGGCGGCCTCGCTCGCGGACGAACTGGTCCGCACCTTCGAACAGCGCATCGATTCAGGCGAGCTGCCGCCCGGTGCGCGCTTTCCGACCGAAAAGGCGATCACCACTACTGCCGGCGTCAGCCGCACCGTGGTGCGCGAGGCCTTCGCTCGCCTGTCCGCCCGCGGCCTGCTCGTGTCGCGCCGCGGCTCGGGCGCGTTCGTCGCGGAGAACGCCCTGTACCGCGCCTTCCAGGTCGAGCCCGGCGACATGTGCGAGGTCGAGGACGTCGTGAAGCTGCTCGAAATGCGCATGGCGCTCGAAACCGAAATGGCCGGCCTCGCGGCCCAGCGCCGGACGGAGGACGACCTTGCCCAGCTCGGCCAGTGCCTGTCCCGGCTGGGCGCCTGCGACGATGTCGAGCAGGCAGTCGACGCCGATGTCGCCTTCCACGCCGCGATCGCCCGCGCGACGCACAATGAATATTATTCGCGCTTCATGGAGTTCCTCGGCGTGCGTCTGGTCCCGCGCCGATCGCTCTTCCTGCGCAGCCAGGCCGATACGGCGCGGACCGACTATGCCCGCAACATCCACCGCGACCATGAAGCGATCTACGCCGCCATCGCCGCGCAGGAACCCGCCCGCGCCCGCCGCGCCGCGCGCCGCCACATGCAGAAGAGCCTCGAGCGCCACCGCCTGCTGACGCCGACTATCCTCGCGAGAGACTAGTCCCCCGGCGGTCCGACATAATCCGCCCCGTAGACGGCAGCCCGGATATCATGGTGCAAAGTCCCATCGAACGGCGTGACCTGCACGAAGAACACCACCGCCATCTCATTGGCCGGATCGACCCAGAACAACGTCGTCTCGGCCCCGTCCCAGAAGAACTCGCCGACCGACCCGCGATTTTCCTGTGCGTCGCGCGGCTGTGCCGTCCGCACCGCGAAGTCGAAGCCGAACCCGACCGCGCCCTTGCCCGGCAGGAAGAAGCGCCGGGTGATGCGCGGATCGAGCTGGTCGGTCGACATCAGCCTGACGGTCGACGGCGCGAGAATGCGCACCCCCTCCAGGGTGCCGCGCCCCAGCAGCATGCGCGCGAACCGCATATAATCGTCGAGCGTCGAAGCGAGCCCGGCCCCGCCCATCGTCAGCCGGCGCGGCAGAAAATTGAGCGCGCGCGTCTTCTCGTCGGCCTGACGCAGGAGCTTGCCGTCGGCCTGCTTCACATAACTCGCGGCGAAGCGCGGCAGCCGGTCCTGCGGCTGAGTCCAACCGGTGTCGCGCATGCCGAGCGGATCGAGGATGGTACGCCGGACATGCTGCTCGAACGGCTCGCCCGTCAGCTTCTCGACGAGCAGCGCCTGTACATCGACCCCCGTGCTGTAATTCCACTCGACACCCGGATCGAACAGCAACGGCACCTGCGCCAGCTTCGCGCCCATCTCCTCCAGGCTGTTGGTCAGGGCGAGCGGATCGATCTGGTGGAAGACGACATCGGCCGGGGTGTCGCGCATCCCGTAGGAGAAGCCCGCTGTATGCCGCATGATGTCGCGAATGCTGATCGGCCGTGTCGGCGCGCGGAGCACCGGTTTTCCGTCCGCACCCGTGCCGTCGATCACCTTCGCTTGTCCGAAGGCCGGCAGATAACGCGAGAGCGGATCGTCGAGGCCAAACTTGCCCTGCTCCCAGAGCTGCATCAGCGCGACGCCGGTGACTGGCTTGGTCATCGAGAAGATCTGTACCAGCGTGTCGCGGCGCATCGGCCGGCGCGCCTCGCGATCAGCCTCGCCCGCCGCCCCGAAATAGCGCTCCGCGCCCTTCTCCCAGATCAGCGCCGATGCGCCCGCCGCGCGCCCGCCGCTGACCATCTGGCTGAGCGCGGCGTCGATCCGGGCACGGTCGAGGGTAAAGCCGGCTATCTTGTCGGATGCTCCTGCCCACGCCATTCTCGGTGCGGCAAGACCAAGCACGATCGTCGCCAATGCGCTGCGTCGCTGCATTTCAGCTTCTCCCCTGTTGCCGGCGATGATAACGTTCACAACACTGGCTTTACAAGAGGGTTACCCCAGGCCAGCCTTGACCGGAAGAGGATCGCCGCCCGATGAGCCTGCTCATCCTGATGACCGTCCAGGCGGCAAACCTGGCCGCGACCAACTACTCGGTCGATGTGCCGATGGAGGCGCCCTCCGCTGCGCCGGACTGGGCCGATGAATTCAGCGGCAAGCGGATCAACACCGCTATCTGGCGCTTCGACACCGAACGTAACGCCCAGGGCTGGTTCAACCACGAGCTGCAATATTATGCCCCGGAAAATGCCCGGATCGAGCAGGGCGCGCTGGTCATCGAAGCCCGCCGCGAAAAGCTGCCCTCGAAACGCGACTGGGGCGGACAGGCCTATACGTCGGCCAAGCTCGTTACCCGCAAAACCTATGGCTATGGCTTCTACGAAGTCCGCGCGAAACTCCCCTGCGCCCGCGGCACCTGGCCCGCCATCTGGCTGCTGCCGCCCGACGGGAAATGGCCTGACGAAGGCGAGATCGACCTGATGGAGATGGTCGGCTGGCAACCGCGGATCGTCCATGCGACACTGCACACCGGCGCTTTCAACCACAGCCGCGGCACGCAGCGCGGTGCCGAGAAGCTGGTGCCGACAAGCTGCGCCGACTTCCACCTCTACCAGCTCGACTGGCGCGCCGACTCCATCACCATCGGGGTCGACGGCCGCGCTTATATGCGCGTGAACAACGACCAGCCCGGCGGCAAACCCGCCTGGCCCTTCACCCGCCCCTATAACCTCATCCTCAACCTCGCGATCGGTGGCGACTGGGGCGGCGCGAAAGGCATCGACGACGCGGCGCTGCCGCAACGCATGACGGTCGATTATGTGCGCTATTGGGAAAAGCGATGAGCGGCATCACCGTCCACCGCATCGGCCGCGAGGCACAGCCGCTCGTCATCATCGACAATTTTGCGCCCTACCCCGACGTGCTCCGCGCCGCCGCGATCGCTGCCGAATTCGGCCCCGCCCTGCACCATTATCCCGGTATCCGCGCGCCGCTCCCGACCAGTTACATGCCGACACAGCAACCGGTCATCGCCGAGGTGCTGACCGATGTCTTCGGCCAGCCAGGGCCCATCGACCTGATCGACGCGAGCTACTCGATGGTCACGTCCGACCCCGCGGCCCTGTCGATCCATCAGCGCCTGCCGCATTGCGACGCCTTCGCGGTCGAGCGCATCGCGCTGATCCACTACCTCTCCGAAGGCGACGGCACCGCCTTTTTCCGCCACCGCTCGACCGGCTTCGAGACGGTCGACCAGAGCCGCGCCCCGATCTATCTCGGCCAGCTCGATGCCGAGCTCCGTTATGGCAGCGAACCGCCCCGCGCTTATGTCGCCGGCGACACGCCTTTGTTCGAACGCACCCTGCTCGCCGAGGCCCGCTTCAACCGCGCGCTGATCTACCGCAGCTATGTCCTGCACAGCGGCGCGATCACCCCGGACGCCAAGCTGTCGCCTGACCCGGCGACAGGCCGCCTGACGGTCACTGCCTTCCTGTCGGTGGAGAAAATATGATGGAGACGAACCCAACCCGCCGGTCGGTGGTCGCCGGTCTGGCCGGAACCGCCGTCGCCACGGCAGCCGGCCCCGCCGCCGCCCGCGCGCCCGACCCCGATCTGGGCCCGAATGTCCTGATCGCCGATCCGTCGATGCCGCACGCCCAGCTGCAGCAACGCCTCGACACCATCTTCCAGTCGATGGAACGCGCGCATTTCACGGACGCGCGCCACGCGGTCCTGTTCAAGCCCGGCCGCTACGATCTCGATGTCAATGTCGGCTTCTTCACGCAGGTCGCCGGGCTCGGCACGTTCCCCGGCGACGTGACGATCAACGGCCATGTCCATGCCGAAGCCGATTGGGCGAAGGGCATGGCGCTGGTCAATTTCTGGCGCGGCGTCGAGAATCTTGCGGTCCGCCCGCCCGACGGCGCCGACCGCTGGGCGGTGTCGCAGGCAGCGCCCTATCGCCGCGTCCATCTGAGCGGCGACCTCACGCTCGACGATGGCGGCTGGTCGAGCGGCGGCTTCATCGCCGACTGCCGCATCGACGGCGTGATCCGCTCGGGCTCCCAGCAGCAATGGTATACCCGCAACAGCACGCTGCGCGGCTGGCAGGGCTCGAACTGGAACATGATGTTCATGGGCGTCGAGGGCGCTCCGGCAACCAGCTTCCCCGATCCGCCCTACACCAACATCCCGACCGTCCCGATCATGCGGGAAAAACCCTTCCTCCACATCGACGCGGCGGGATCATGGAAGGTCTTCGTGCCAGCCCTGCGCCGCGATACCCGCGGCACAAGCTGGGAAGGCGCCAAAGCGCACGGCACCTCGATCCCGCTGTCGCGCTTCTTCATCGCCCGCGAAGGCATGTCGGCCAGCCAGATCAACGCCGCGCTGGCCCGCGGGCTGCACCTGCTGCTGACGCCTGGAATCTATCGCCTCGATGCCCCGCTCCGTATCACCCGGGCAAACACCATCGTGCTCGGCCTCGGCCTGGCGACCCTGTTGGCGGAGAAGGGCAGCAAGGCGATCACCGTGGCGGATGTGGCCGGCGTCACCATCGCCGGGCTGATGATCGACGCCGGCCCGGCCCTCTCCCCGGTCCTGGTGGAGATCGGCCCCAGGGGATCCAGTCGCGACCACCGCGCCAACCCCACCCTCCTTTCCGACCTGTTCTTCCGCGTCGGCGGCGCGACGATCGGCAAGGCGGAGACCTGCCTCGAGATCAACAGCCACCACGTCATCGGCGACCATATGTGGATCTGGCGCGCCGATCATGGCGATCGGGCAGGCGGCCGAATCCATGTCGGCTGGGACGAAAGCATCGGCAATCAGGGGCTGGTCGTGAACGGCGACGATGTGACGATGTGCGCGCTCTTCGTCGAGCATTTCCGCCGCTACAACACGCTGTGGAACGGCGAGCGCGGCCGGACCTGGTTCTACCAGAACGAACTGCCCTACGACCCGCCCAACCAGGCCGCCTATATGGCCGGCGCCACGCGCGGCTGGGCCGCCTACAAGGTCGCCGACACAGTCGAGGACCACCAGGCCGCGGCACTCGGCATCTACGCCAACTTCACCGCCGACCCCAGCATCGTCGTCGAAAGGGCGATCGAGGCACCGCACAAGCCGGGCGTCCGGTTCAGCAACGTCACGACGATTTCGCTCGGCGGCGGCAAGGGCACGATCGCCCATCTCGTCAATCAGGCCGGCGCCGCGGCGAAACCCGGGGCGATCAAGCAGACGCTGGTCAGCTATCCCTGAGAAAACCCTATTCCCGTTCACCCTGAGCTTGTCGGGCCGAAGGCGGGCGAAGCTCAACGGCTGTTGTTTCTTCCGTGGAAGAGAAGAGCAAGGCGTCGACAAGCTCAGCCCGAACGGCGGAATAAAGGCCCATCTAACGCCGCCCGCGCACCCCGAGCACGCTGAGCCCGCCGCACAGGGTCAGCCCCACCAGCGCCAGCATCAGCGTGCCGAAATCGCGCGGCGTCGCCAGCAACCAGGCGAGCAGCGGCCCGAGGAATGACGGCAAGGTGTTGGTCAAATTGATCAGCCCGAGGTCGCGCCCGCGGTGCAGCGGATCGGGCAGCAGCTGCATCGCAAAGGCCGCATGCAGCGGCAGGAACACGCCCGATCCGATCGCGTAGAGCGCGAACGCGGCCGCCCCCATCGTCCAGTCCCGCGCCAGCGCCATGCCGAACAGCCCCATCGCCGCGACCATCGCCGCGGCGACCAGGAACGGCTTGCGCCGATCGAGCCGGTCGGACAGCCGGCCGATCAGCACCGCGATCGGCAGCGGTACGATGAAGGATAGGGTCAACAGATGACCGACGCGCAGCGCGAGGTCGCGCGGATCCTCGTTCGTGATGCTCTCGAAATAATAGAGCAGGTAGAGCGACAGCACGGCGCCCGCGACCTGGACGAACAGCCGGGCAGCCCAGGCCACGGCAAGGTCGCGGCGGGGCGAGGCGAAGACTCTGGGCGGCTCGCTCGAGACTGGAACGGGGCGTGACCGGGACAGCAGCAGCGGCGTGACGCAGGCAGTGAAGGCCAGCACCACCATGGCGAACTGAGTCACTTCACCGAACCGGTGCATGCCCACCACGATCGCGAGCACCGCCGATGCCGACGGATTGGCCAGCGCCAGCAAACCGCCGGTAAAGCCCTTCTGCGCATCGGGAACCTCGTCGGCCATGATCGCAGCAAGCGGACCGAGCATCGCGTTGAGCGCGACCTGGAAGACGATCGTCGCCATGATGATCGCGGCCGGTGTCGAGGCCGCCCCGACCAGCGCATAGGACAAGGCGGTCACGATCATGCCGCCGGCCACCCAGCGCCGGCGTCCTCCGCCGGCCGCGACCGACCGATCGCTGAGCCAGCCGAACAGGATGCTGCACAGGCTCGCCGCGATCGCGCCGGCGACCACCGTCGCAGTGAAGACGTCGAGCCGCGCGTCGCCCGACACGCCCTCGATCTTCATCGGCAGCAACATGCTGAGCAACGGCAGATACGCCATCACCCCGCCCGCATGCGCGATCGCATAGATCAGCAGGAAGCCGATCGGCCGGTGGCCGTTGCGCGGTCCGGCCGCGAGCACAGGAGCAAGGGATGGCATCGGCGGTTGCCGGACCTTGCTCCCCCCCGCGGCAATCGGCAACTGCCGGGGTTTGGAGAGCCTTCCTTGGTGTCGGGGCATCACCCCTCAACCGTCACCCCGGACTTGTTCCAGGGTCCATCGCGGTCCGAGCGCAGCGCTTCATGATACACGCTGCGCCCCGCCGCGGAATGGATGTCGGAACGAGTCCGGCATGACGGAAGGTGATCAAGGCTTCATCGTCGTCGCCGCCACCGTCGCGGTCGAGACGATCGAGCGATCGGTCGCATCGCGACCCAGCGCGACTCGGTATGTGCCGCCCGCGACCCGCCAGCCCGGCAGCTTCACGTCGTAATCGGCCAGGATGCGCGGCTCCGCGGTCAGGGTCACACGCCGCACTTCGCCCGGCTTCAGCGTGACGCGCGTGAACGCCGCAAGGCGCATCGGCGCCTTCGATCCGTCCCGAGCGACATACATCTGCGGCACATCGGCACCAGCGCGGCTGCCGCTGTTCACCACCTCGAACGAGATGCTCAGCGCCTTGCCCCCGGTCACGACCGGGCGCCGATAGGTGAAGCTGGTGTAGCTGAGCCCATGCCCGAAGGCGAAGAGCGGCTGCCGCCCCTGCTTCTCGTACCAGCGATAACCGACATCGGCGCCTTCGACATAGTCGATCGGGAAGCTGGTCAGCTTGAACTTGCTCGCATTGGCCGGGTCGGCTGCCGCCTGCGCTTCGAGCGAGGTCATCGTATCGAGCCCGACCGGCGCCGGCCGCGGCGCCTGGGCCGCCGCGGCGAGGAAGGTGATCGGCAGGCGACCCGACGGATTGACCCTGCCGGTCAGGATATTGGCGATCGCCTCGCCCCCGCGCTGGCCGGGATACCAGGCCTGCACCACTGCGGGCACTGCCTTGATCCACGGCATCAGCACCGGGCCGCCGGTCTCGAGCACGGCAACCGTCTTCGGCTGCGCTGCGGCAACCGCCGCGATCAGCGCATCCTGGCCATCGGGCAGCGACAGGTCGGGCACGTCCTGCGCTTCGGTCGTCCACTGCGTCGCAAACACAATCGCGATATCGGCGGCGCGCGCCGCCGCGGCAGCGGCGGCGACGTCCTTGCCGTCGACGAAGCTGATCTCGGCCTGCGGCATCGCCGCGCGCAACGCCTTGAGCGGCGCGGACGCATGATAAGTGACGCGCGCGAAGGACATCGCCGCCCCGGTGGTCAACGGAATCTCGATCGGCGCACCGCCGACCGACCGCACCTGGCTCGATCCGCCGCCGGACAGGACGCCGACATCGGCATTCCCGCCGATCACCACGATTCGCTTCGCCGTCGCCGCCAGCGGCAGCACGCCGCCGTCATTCTTCAGCAGGACGATGCCGGCCTCGGCCGCGCGCTGCGCCACCTCGGCATGCTGCGCATAGGGAATGGTCTGCACCGTATCGGGCACCGGCGCGTCGAACAGCCCCGTCTCGATCAGCCCGGTCAGATAGCGGACGACCATGTCGTCGAGCCGCGCTATCGGCACCTTGCCCGCCTCGACATCGGCCTTCAGCTTGTCGAAGAAGATCTCGCTGTCCAGCTCCTGGCCCGATTCCTGGTCGAGGCCCGCATTGGCGGCCTTGGCGGTCGAATGCACCCCGCCCCAGTCGCTCATCACCCAGCCGCGATAGCCCCAGTCGCGCTTCAGCACATGGTTGAGCAGGAAATCATTCTCGCACGCCCAGTCGCCATTGACCTTGTTGTACGAGCACATGACCGATCCCGGCTTGCCGCGCTCGATCGCGATCTGGAAAGCGAGCAGGTCGCTCTCGCGCAGGCTCGCCTCGTCGATCCGCGCATCGGCCACCATCCGCCCGGTCTCCTGCGCGTTGAGCGCGAAATGCTTGACCGTGGAGACGATGCGGTTCGACTGGACGCCGGCGATATGCGCGCCGGCCAATGTGCCCGCTAACAATGGGTCCTCGCCGAGATATTCGAAATTGCGCCCGTTCCACGGATCGCGCGTCAAATTGACGCCGCCCGCGAGCAGCACGTTGAAGCGCTTGGCGCGCGCTTCGGCGCCGATCATCACCCCGCCGGCATGCGCGATCTCGGGGTCGAAACTCGCCGCCGTCGCCAGGCTCGACGGCAGCGCGGTGGCGACATCGCCCTTGCGCTGCTCGACCTGGTTGGCGACGCCGAGCGACGCATCGCTCTCGCGCAGCAGCGGCACGCCCAGCCGGGGCACGCCGTCGATATGGCCCGCCGAGGGGATCAGCTCATTAGCCGTCTTGCCCTTGGCGAAGGGCGGGAACAACCCATGGACCAGAGCGATCTTCTCATCGAGCGTCATCTTCGCGACGATCGCGGCGGCCCGCGCCCGGGCGTCCTTCTGGGTGGCGCCGTTCTCGACGGCAGCGCCCTCTGGCTGGCGGGCGAAGCACGCCGCTGTCCCCGTCAGTGCGAGAACCGACACCGCGGCCAATGCGGCCTGCAACCTTCTCGACATCCTCTTTCCCTTCCGAATCCGTTGCCGATTTGCACCAGCCCGGTGATGATTTGCACGGGTGGCGAGACCCGCAGTCGCCCGAAAACACACAAATTGCTAACGTTCACAATAACTCAGGCCGATTCGGTGCCTTTTGTGACCGTTCCGCGAATCACCTTGACAACGCACGACAAATTTCGCAAGTGAACGTTATCAATAAAGTGCGGATCAAGCTGCACTGGATAAAAAGGGGAGGATATATGCGGCTTCGTTCGACTCGCGTGCTTTCGCGATTGGTGGTTGGGGCGTCGGTTCTGGCGATAGCCACCGTCTCCGGTACAGCCTATGCGCAGGACGCGAATGCGACTGCAGGCGGCCTCACCCAGGATCAGCCGGCCGCCGCTGATGAAACCGACATCGTCGTCACCGGCATCCGCGCCAGCTTGCGGCAGGCGCTCGATATCAAGCGCGATTCGCAAGGCGTGGTCGATGCGATCTCGGCCGAAGACATCGGCAAGTTCCCCGACACCAACCTCGCCGAATCGCTCCAGCGCATCACCGGCGTGTCGATCGACCGTTCGAACGGTGAAGGCTCGCTCGTTACCGTCCGCGGCTTCGGTCCCGAATTCAACCTGGTGACGCTCAATGGCCGCCAGATGCCGACCGCGCTGATCGGCGACGGCGGCAGCGCGCCGTCCTCGCGGTCGTTCGACTTCGCCAACCTCGCTTCCGAAGGCATCGCCGCGGTCGAGGTCTACAAGAGCGGCCGCGCCTCGATCGAATCGGGCGGCATCGGCTCGACCATCAACATCCGCACCCCGCGCCCGCTCGACCGGCCGGGCATGCGCGGCAGCCTTACCGTCAAGGGCGTGATCGACAGCTCGCAAAACGGCAAGAACGACATCACGCCGGAAGTGTCGGGCATCTTCAGCAGCACCTTCGCGGACGACCGTATCGGCATCGCGATCATCGGCTCCTACCAGAAGCGCAAGGCGAGCACGAACCAGGGCGTCGTCGGCTGGCGCGACGGGTATCTCGGCAACGAGAACAACTGGGGCTCGCTGGCGCAGCCCGGCAGCGCGGGCGCCGCGAACATCACCAACCGGCCGGATCCGACCGACGTCTATCAGGTCCCGCAGAACGCGTCCTACGAGTTCAACGATATCGATCGTGAGCGCATCAACGGCCAGGCCGTCCTGCAATTCCGCCCGACCGATGAGCTGACTGCGACGATCGACTATACCTATTCGCGCAACACTGTCGAAATCCGCAACAGCAACGTCGGCGTCTGGTTCAACCATGGCGATACGTCGAGCGCCTGGACCGACGGTCCGGTCGCCGGCCCGATCTTCTATACCGAGCGCTTCGCGGTGCCGGACGTGGGTTGCGTGGCGCCGTCGACGGTCTGCAACGTCGGCAAGGACCTTTCCTATAGCGGGTCGCTCACCGCCAACCGTGCCGAGAACAAGTCGCTCGGCGGCAACCTGGTGTGGAAAGCGCCGGGCGGGGTGACGGTGACGCTCGATGGGCACCACTCGACCGCGGAAGTGAAGCCGACCAACCGGTTCGGCTCGAGCATGTCGGTCGGCACGGCGATCTTCGGCGTCCAGAACCAGACGATCAACTTCGACCATGATCTGCCGGTCATCTCGTACAACATGGCCCCCGGCATCGATCCGCTCAACGCGGCGCTGATCACGCCGACCGGAAACGCGTTCCGCAACGCCTATTTCAAGGACACGATCAACCAGGCCCAGCTGGCTATTCATTACGACCATGAGGGTGGTTTGCTCGACGGCCTCGATTTCGGCGTCTCCTATGTGGAGAACAAGGTTCGCTCGGCCTTCGGCACCATCCAGAACGACAGCTGGGGCGGTATCGGCCCGGCGTCGTCGGTCCCCGACAGCATGTTCACGCTCGCGACACTGCCGAACCTGTTCCCCGGTCTTGCGCAGTCGGGCATGGCGCAGAAATTCTACACCTTCAATTTCGAGGAGATGGTCGACCTGCTCGAATCGAAATTCCACGCGTGCAGCCAGCCGCGTTCGGGTGCCTCGATCCAGGGCAGCTGCCTTGCCCAGTTCAACACCGATCGGCGTATCACCGAAAAGACGCTGGCACCTTATGTGCAGGTGGCCGGCAAGTTCGACGCCTTTGGCAATCCGGCGCATATCGTCGCCGGCGTGCGCTACGAATCGACCGATATCACCTCGTCGGCGCTGGTGCCTGTACCGGCCAGCACTCAGTGGGTGGCGGACAACGAGTTCAACGTGGTCCTTTCGGGCAACAGCACCTTTACCCGGTTCGACGGCCGGTACGACAACTGGCTGCCGTCGATCGACTTCGACATCTCGCCGCTCGACAGGGTCAAGCTGCGCGCGTCGTACAGCCACACCATCACCCGCGCGAGCTATGACCTGATGCAGGGCGGGCGGACGCTGGACGGGCTGTTCCGTGTCGGCGGCGGCACCGGCGCGCAGGGCAATCCGGGGCTGATACCCTACAAGTCGAAGAACATCGATCTGTCGGCCGAATGGTATTATGGGCGCGACAGCTATGTGTCGGTTGGCTATTTCCGCAAGAGCGTCGCGAACTTCATCGCGTCCACGCGCTTCGACACCAACGCCTTCGGCCTGACCACCCCCCAGGGCGGTCCGCGCTACAATGCGGCGGTCGCGGCAATCGGGCCGAATGCGACGGCCACGCAGATTCGCCAGTATATCTTCGCCCATTACCCGCAATCGTCGAACGCGGCGCTGGGCCTGATCTACTCGCTGCCTGAAGATCCGGCGCTCAACTTCAAGATCACCACGCCGGTGAACAGCGATCAGACCGCGACGCTCCATGGCTGGGAATTCGCTATCCAGCACAGCTTCTGGGATACGGGCTTCGGCGCTATCCTGAACTACACGATCGTCGATGGCAGCGCGGTATACGACAACAGCAAGCCGTCGACCGTCACGCAGTTCGCGCTGACCGGTCTCAGCAATAGCGCGAACGCGGTGGCGTTCTTCGACAAATACGGCATCCAGGCCCGCGTCGCGTACAACTGGCGCGACGAGTTCCTGAACTCGACGGGCATCAACCCGACCTACACCGAAGCCTATGGCCAGATAGACGCGAGCGCGAGCTACGAGTTCATGAAGGGCATCAGCGTCTTCGCCGAGGGTATCAACCTGACCGGCTCGGGCCGGCGCCAGCATCTGCGGTCCGATCGCAACGTGACTGTCGTCGCACCGGGGTTCGCGCGTTACTCGTTCGGTGTTCGAGCAGCGTTCTGATCCGAACCCGTCGGGAAATTGCCGGTGACAGGAAAGCCACCCTCCAACGAGGGTGGCTTTTCCTCTCCTGGCGCGGCAAGTTGCCGATCGTGGATGAAGGCGCGTAGCGAGGTGGACAAGGCAGTCTCCAGGGTCGTGATCGTCGGCGGCGGCACCGCCGGCTGGCTCGCGGCTTGCCTCATCGCCGCTCGCGCCAATCCGGCAGCCCCGGCGCCTATTACGGTAACGCTGATTGAATCGCCCGATATCCCCACCATCGGCGTCGGCGAAGGCACCTGGCCGACGATGCGGCGGACGCTCGAGCGGATCGGCATCAGCGAAACCGAATTCCTGGTCGCGTGCGACGCCTCGTTCAAACAGGGGTCGCGCTTCGTCGGCTGGCGCACCGGCGTCGATGGCGACGACTATCTCCACCCGTTCGTCGCACCGATCGACGGCGATCCACGCGACGTGGTGGCGGCGTGGCGCGATTCCGCTCCCGACCGCCGCTTCGCCGATACGGTCACGCCCCAGGCGCGTCCGTGCGCGCTCGACCTCGCGCCGCGCCAGCGCGCGATGCCGGATTATGCCGGCGCGCTGAACTATGCCTACCACCTCGACGCCACCAAGCTGGCGGCGCTGCTCAGCCGGCACGCGACCGAGCGGCTTGGCGTGCACCATGTCCGCGACCATGTCGTCACGGTCGAGCGGAGCGAAGGCGGCGACATTGCGGCAGTCCGCACCCGGGCGTCGGGCGATGTCGCGGGCGACCTGTTCATCGATTGCACCGGCCATGCTGCCCTGCTGATCGGCGGGCAATATGGCGTCGATTTCCTCGATCGCAGCCATGAGCTGTTCAACGACCGCGCGCTCGCGGTGCAGGTGCCGGTCGCGCCCGACAGCGCGATCGCGTCGCTGACCAATGCCACCGCGCACGGCGCCGGCTGGATCTGGGATATCGGCCTGCCGACCCGGCGCGGCATCGGCTGCGTCTATTCGTCGCAGCATGCGAGCGACGAGGAGGCCGAGGCCATCCTCGCCGCCTATCTGCGCCAGTCCCTGCCGGGAGCCGATGCCGATCGCCTGCCGTTCCGCCGCCTCACTTTCCGCTCGGGCCATCGCGAGCGCTTCTGGGAGCGCAACTGCCTCGCGATCGGACTGTCGGCGGGCTTCCTCGAACCGCTCGAGGCATCGGCGATCGTGCTGGCCGAGTTGTCGCTGGAGGCGCTGCTCGACAATTTCCCGGCGACCCGCGGCGTGATGGATATCCACGCGCGCCGCTTCAATGAGGTGTTCCGTTATCGCTGGGACCGGATCGTCGAATTCCTCAAGCTCCATTATGTGCTGAGCGAACGCAACGAGCCCTATTGGCGCGACCATCGCGATCCGGCGTCGATCCCGCCGCGGCTGGCCGATCTGCTGCGCCTCTGGCGCGACCAGCCGCCCTCGCGTGCCGACCTGCCGGCGGCGGAGGAGATATTTCCGGCGGCAAGCTATCAATATGTGCTCTACGGCATGGGCTTCCCCGCGCCGTCCGCCGGCACGATCCTGGGCGCGCCTGGCGACGGCGTGGCCCGCCAGCTAAGCCAGGTCGACCAGCGGGCGCGCGTGCTCGCCGCCAGCCTGCCGACCAATCGCGCCTATCTCGATGCGTTGCGTGCGCATCACGGCGCGGTCCCCTCCATGGAAAATATGCGCTGATATGCCCGAACACGCGCTTCTCACTATCGAAGACCATCGCGCGCTCCGCGTGAGCACTGAACGCGGTATCGGCCTGGGCGACGCAGTGATGTGCGCCATTGCGGTGCCGAGCGAGTTCCGCCGCGTGCAGGACGAATATCCGATCCTGTTCCGCCTCAATGCCGAGCGCGACCGCTTCACCGCGCTGGCCATGTTCGGGTTCGAAACGGGAGAGAATCTGTTCCTCGACGACGGCAAATGGGATGCGCGCTACCTGCCGCTGGCGATCGACATCCAGCCCTTCCTGATCGGCGGGTCGCCGTCGGAAAGCGGCGACAAGCAGGTGCATATCGACCTTGCCAGCCCGCGCATCGACGGGAATGGGGCCGGGGACGGCGTGCGGCTGTTCGACGAGGACGGGCGGCCGACGCCCTATCTGGAATCGATCACGGACAAATTGGGCGAACTCGACCTGGGCTATCGCGAGTCCGAGGCCTTTTTCGCCGCGCTCGATCGCTACAAGCTGCTTGAGCCGCTGACCCTGGAGATCAAGCTCGACGACGGATCGACCAACCGCCTGGTCGGCTTCCACGGGATCGACGAGGATCGGCTGCGCGAACTCGACGCCGCGACCCTGGGCAAGCTCCACGCCGACGACCATCTGATGCCGATCTTCATGGCGCTTGCCTCGCTCGGCCGGCTGCGCGAGCTGATTGCGCGCAAGAACCGCCGGATCGGACATGGCTGAAGCCGATCCAACGATCTTCAAGGCGCTCGCGCTGGTGCCCGAAGTCACGATCACCGACGCGGCGGCGCTCGACGCGCTGCTGCGCGAAACAGATCGTCCTTTTGTGGTGCGCGGGCTGGTCGCCGACTGGCCGCTGGTGCAGGCGGGCAGGCGCTCGAACCAGGAGGCCCGCAGCTATCTGCTGGAGCGGCACCGCGACGTTCCCTTCGCGGTATCGGTGGGGTCGCCGGCATCGGGCGGACGGCTGTTCTACAACGACGCCATGGGCATGAACTTCCACATGCTGCGCGCCAAACTGCCCGAGATCTTCGCGAAGATCGACGCGAACGAAGGCCGGGCGGACGCGCCGCCCATCTATCTCGCCTCGATCGACATGCACGAATATTTCGACGGCCTGCACGAAGCCAACCATGTCGACCTCGGCGACCGCACCAGCCTCGCCAGCATCTGGATGGGCACGCGCACGCGGATCGCCGCGCATAACGACGTGCCCAACAATCTCGCCTGCGTCGCGGTCGGCCGCCGCCGCTTCACGCTCTTCCCGCGCGAGCAGTTCCGCAACCTCTATCTTGGCCCGATCGACAACACGCCGGCCGGCCGCGCGATCAGCATGGTCGATTTCCACGCGCCCGATTTCGAAGCGCACCCGCGCTTCCGCGAGGCGCTGGCCCATGCCCAGACCGTCGAGCTCGAGGCAGGCGACGCGCTCTATATCCCGGCGCTCTGGTGGCACCATGTCGAGGGGCTCGAGCCGTTCAACATCCTGGTCAATTACTGGTGGCGCGAAACCCCGCGCTGGCTCGGCCAGCCGCAGGACGCGCTCAACCATGCGCTGCTCTCGATCCGCGAGCTGCCCGACGACCAGAAGGCCTATTGGCGCGACCTGTTCGACTATTATGTCTTCGGCAACGCCGACGACGTGACCGCGCATATCCCCGAGGAAGGCCGCAGCATCCTCGCCCCCCTGACCCCCGAAAGCGCCGGCCGAATCCGCGCGTTCCTGCTGAGGCAATTGAGCCTATGACTGACGGCCTTCCGAACCCACGACGCATCGTCATCGCCGGTGGCGGCACGGCCGGATGGATGGCCGCGGCGGCGATTGCGCGGACGATGGGCCGGACGGTCGAGGTGACCCTGGTCGAATCCGACGCGATCGGCACGATCGGCGTGGGCGAATCCACCATCCCTCCGCTCGTCACCTATAACCGGCTGCTCGGCATCAACGAGGCCGATTTCATGCGCGCCACCCAGGCGACCTTCAAGCTGGGCATATTGTTCGACGACTGGAAGACTATCGGCGACCGCTATTTCCACAGCTTCGGCCTGACCGGCAAGGATCACTGGTCGGCCGGCTTCCAGCATTTCTGGCTCTACGCCCGCAGCAAGGGCTATGAGCAATCCTATGACGATTATTGCCTCGAGCTGATCGCCGCGCTGCAGGGCAAGTTCGCACATCTCCCGGACGACGGGATGAACTACGCCTATCAGCTCGATTCCACGCTCTACGCCAAGTTCCTGCGCACCATGGCCGAGGGCGACGGCACGAAGCGCATCGAGGGCAAGATCGCCCAGGTCGATCTCGACGGCGAGAGCGGCGACATCGCCGCGCTGGTGCTCGAATCGGGCACGCGCATCGAGGGCGACCTGTTCCTCGATTGCACCGGCTTTCGCGCGGTGCTGATCGAGCAGGCGCTGCACGCCGGCTTCGACGACTGGACTCATTACCTGCCGTGCGACAGCGCCATCGCGCTTCAGACCGAGAATGTCCGCCCGCCCGTCCCCTATACCCGCGCCATGGCGCACGATGCCGGCTGGCAATGGCGCATCCCGCTGCAGCATCGCAGCGGCAACGGCCTGGTCTATTGCAGCCGCTATCTGTCGCGCGACGCCGCGCTCGAACGGCTGCTCGGCAATGTCGAGGGCGAGGTCCTGACCGAACCCAATATGCTCCGCTTCACCACCGGCTCGCGGCGGCGCCAATGGTATCGCAACTGCATCGCGATCGGCCTGTCCGGCGGTTTCATGGAGCCGCTCGAATCCACCAGCATCCACCTGATCCAGCGCGCCGTGCTGCGGCTGATCCGGATGATGCCGCTGGGCGAGATCAGCGCGCGCGACGTGGCCGAGTTCAACGACCAGCAGGACGAGGATGCGCGCCAGATCCGCGACTTCCTGATCCTCCACTACAAGGCGACCGAACGCCGCGACAGCCCGTTCTGGCGGCAATGCGCGGCAATGCCGATCCCCGACACGCTCGCCCAGAAGATCGAGCTGTTCCGCGAAACCGGCCGCGTCTTTCGCAAGAACGAGGAGCTGTTCGCCGAAAACAGCTGGGTCCAGGTGATGATGGGCCAGGGCATCACGCCCCGTTCCTATCACCCGATCGCCGAGAAGCTGCCCGATGCGGAGCTCGACAAGCTGCTCGGCACGATCCGCGACAACGTCACCCGCACCGTCGCCTCGCTGCCCGAGCACGGCGCCTATGTCGCCCGCTATTGCGGCGCGTCGACCCCAGCCGCGCGGGCCTGAGGCATGGCAAGGCGACGGCAGGCCGTCACGATCAAGCATGTCGCCGCCGATGCCGGCGTGTCGCTCCAGACGGTCAGCCGCGTGATCAACAAGGAGCCGAACGTCCGGCCCGAAATGACGCTCCGGGTCCAGGCGTCGATCGACAAGCTCGGCTATGTGCCCTCGATTGCCGCGCAGCGCATGAGCGGCTCACGCTCCTATCTCATCCTCGCGCTCAACGACCGCGAGCGCACCATCGCCGACTGGCGCAAGCGCGAGGGCGCCGACTGGATCGACCAGATGCTGCTCGGCGGCATGCTGACCTGCGCCGAGCATGGCTATCGCATGATCGTCGAGCTGGTCGACACGCATAGCGACCATATCGAGCGCGAGCTGCTCGGCGCGATCGCCGCACTCCAGCCCGACGGCGTGATCCTCACCCCGCCGCATTCGCAGAACCCGCTCATCACCGAGCTGCTCGAAGCACAGAAGATCAGCTTCGCCCGCATCGGCTCGCTCACCGAAGGGCCAGGCTTCGCGCTCACGATGGACGACGAGCATGCCGCGCGCATGGCGACCGAGCATCTCATCGGGCTCGGTCATCGCCGGATCGGCCTCATTGCGGGCTCCCCCGAATATGAACTCAGCACCTGGCGCGTCCTGGGCTGGCGCGCGGCGATGGCGGAGGCGGGCCTGGAAACGGACCTGCTCGCCGAGGGCGATTTCAGCTACGCCTCGGGCCGAAGGGCCGCGACCGAGCTGTTCGACCGCGCCGCGCCGCCGACCGCGATCATCGCCAGCAACGACCAGATGGCGCTGGCCACGCTCGAGACCGGTCGGGAGCGCGGCATCGACGTGCCGCGCGACCTGTCGCTGATCAGCTTCGACGACACGCCGATCGTCCGCTTCACGCACCCGCCATTGACAGCGGTGGTACAGCCGATCGCCGGCGTGGTCGCCCGGGCGGTCGAGCTGATCATCGCCGATCGTTCCGGCCGCACCGTGCCCGACGCGCCGGTCGTGGTGCCGGCAACGCTCGAACTGCGCAGCTCGACCGCGCCGCCCCGGAAGGGCTGAGCGACGGCATGACCCGGGAGGCTGATAGATGAAGCAGCAACGGTCCCGACGGCAGCGCAACGCCGCCACCATCAAGGATGTCGCGCGCAAGGCCGGGGTATCGCCGATGACGGTGTCGCGCGTGCTCAACGGCGGCGACAATGTGCATTGGTCGACCCGCGAGCTGGTCGACGCCGCGATCAAGGCGCTCAGCTACACCCCCAACCCCGCGGCGCGCAGCCTGTCCGGCGCGGCGCCGGTGCGGATCGGCCTGCTCTACAGCAACCCCAGCGCCGCCTATCTCAGCGAATTCCTGGTCGGCAGCCTCGATTATGCCAGCCGCGCCAATGTCCAGATCATCGTCGAGAAATGCGACGGCCTCGAACAGGCCAGGGAAGCCGCCACCCGGCTGCTGAGCGGCGGCATCGAGGGCATCGTGCTGCCCCCGCCCCTGTGCGATTCCCAGCCATTGCTCGAGATATTGCGCCAGGCGGACGGCCTGGCGGTCACTGTCGCCAGCGGCGATCCCGCGCCGGGTTTCTCCGCCGTCAGCATCGACGATCACCGCGCCGCGTTCGAGATGACGCGCCACATCGCCGCGCTCGGCCATCAGCGCATCGGTTTCATCATCGGCAACCCCGACCAGACCGCAAGCGAACGTCGCCTCGCCGGCTACCGCGATGCGCTGGAAGCGGTCGGCCTGGCTTGTGATGAGACCCTCGTCGTCCAGGGCCTCTTCACCTACCGCTCCGGCCTCGACGCCGCCGAGCAACTCCTCGGCACCGCCAGCCCGCCCACCGCGATCTTCGCCAGCAACGACGACATGGCCGCCGCCACCGTCGCCGTCGCGCACCGCCACGGGCTCGACGTGCCCAACGATCTTGCGGTGTGCGGCTTCGACGACACCGCGCTCGCCACCACCATCTGGCCCGAGCTGACCACGATCCACCAGCCGATCACTGACATGGCGCTCGCCGCGGTCGAGCTGCTGGTCAAGGAAATCCACAGCCGCCGCGACGGCCACCGCGAGCCGCCGCGCCACCTCCAGCTCGACTTCACCCTGGTCCGCCGCCAGTCCGACGCCGCACCGCGCAGGCGCCCGCACGCGAAAGCGCTACGCTCCGCCTGACCCGCCAACGATTTTCATTGGCAAAGTACGTTTTCACTGAGATAGTACGCCCAGCCGGAATCGGACAATGGAGAGGGGGAAAATGGCGCTCAAGGGCCTCTTATGCTGGGCAATGGCTTCGGTTGCGCTCGCCAGCACCGCGCTCGCCGCCCCCGGCCCGCTGCCCCGCATCGAAAGCCGCGACGGCCGCCACGCGCTGATCGTCGACGGCAGCCCGTTCCTGATGCTCGGTGCGCAGGTCAACAACAGCAGCGCCTGGCCCGCCATGCTGCCCAAAATCTGGCCGGTGATCGACCAGCTCCACGCCAACACGGTCGAGGTGCCGATCGCCTGGGAACAGATCGAGCCGCTAGAGGGGAAGTTCGACTTCTCCTTCCTCGACACCCTGCTCGACGAAGCGCGCGAGCATAAGGTCCGCCTCGTGCTGCTCTGGTTCGGCACCTGGAAAAACACCGGCCCCAATTACGCCCCGTCCTGGGTCAAGCTCGACAACAAGCGCTTCCCCCGCATGATCGACGGCAAGGGCGCAACGCATTACGCGCTCACCCCGCACGGCGCGACCACCCTCGAAGCGGACAAAAAGGCCTTCGTCGCGCTGATGCGCCACCTGAAGGACAAGGATCAGGCCAACACCGTCATCATGGTGCAGGTCGAGAACGAACCCGGCAGCTATGGCAGCGCCCGCGATCATTCGCCCGAGGCCAACCGCCTGTTCGCCGGCCCCGTCCCCGCCGCTCTGGTGAAACAGACCGGCAAGAAACCCGGCAGCTGGTCCCAGCTCTACGGCCGCGACGCCGAGTTGTTCTTCCACAGCTGGTACGTCGCCAGTTACATCGATGCGATCGCCGCCGCCGGCAAGGCAGTGAAGCCGCTCCCCATGTATTCGAATGCCGCGCTCACCAGCAATCCGTTCGTCTGGCAGGACCCGAACACCTTCGCCTCGGGCGGCCCCTCGCATCCGGTGATCGACGTCTACAAGGCCGCCGCCCCGCATCTCGATGTGGTCGGCCCCGACATCTACAATCCCGATCACGCGCAGTATCTCGGCTATCTCGATCGCTATGCCCGGCCGGACAATCCGCTGTTCGTGCCAGAGACCGGCAATGCCCGTCCCTATGCCCGCTATTTCTTCCCCGCGATCGGCCGCGGCGCGATCGGCTGGGCGCCGTTCGGCATGGACGCCACGAAATATTCCAACTTCCCGCTCGGCGCCAAGGCACTCGATCCGGAAACGATCGAAGCCTTTGCCCGCAATTACCGCCTGTTCCGCCCGCTCGAACGCGTCTGGGCGAAGCTCGCCTATGAAGGCCAGGTCTGGGGCGCCGCCGAGCCGACCGATCCGGCCGCGAAGCACGCGCAATCGCTCGATCTCGGCGTCCACAAGGCGACCATCAGCTTCGGCATCCCGCAATTCGGCACGCCCGCCCCGACCGGCAACGAGACTCCCTCGGGCGGCGTCGCCATCGCGCGGCTGGGCCCGTCCGAATATCTCGTCACCGGCTTCCATGCCCGCGTGGACTTCGCCCTGACCGACCCCGGCAAGCGCCACCTGATGCTCGAACGCGTCGAGGAAGGCCATTATGTCGATGGCGCCTGGGTGTTCGATCGCCTGTGGAACGGCGACCAGACCGATTACGGCCTCAACTTCACCGCGGAGCCGCAACTGCTCCGCGTGAAGCTTGCGACCTGGCAATAGGAGAGACGACGTGAGTCAGAATCGCACGAGCAAGAATCGCGACTTCTTCCCCTCTCCTCTCAGGAGAGGGGCAAGCTGCGCAGCGGCGCGGGGTGAGGTTGAGTACGAGACGCTCGTGCCCGTCACCCTCACCCTTCCCACCGCTTCGCGGCGGGCCCCTTCCCTCTCCCGGTGGGAGAGGGAGAGAAGCAGTTTCACTCGCCCCAAAGGCCCCGCCCTCTTCGCCGCAGCAATCCTGCTCGCCACCACCTCCACCACCGCGCTCGCCGCCGATGTCCAGCGCGTCGATCACGGCGTGGTCGTCACCCCGGACAGCGGCCCGGCGAAGCGTGTCCGCGTGCTCGTCTATGGCGAGGACAGCTTCCGCGTCACCGCCGTCCCCGGCACGTCGCTCGACCTGCCCGACAGCCTGATGGTCACCGCGAAACCGCACGGCGATCTCGCCATCACCGAAGCCAACGGCCTCGTCACCCTAAAGACCGCCAAAGCCACCGCCGAAATCCGCCTCAGCGACGGCCACATCGCCTTCCGCGACGCCACCGGCAAGCTCACCCTGGACGAAGCCGCCCGCGGCGCGTTCAACCCCGTCACGCTCGACGGCAAGCCCTGGCTCGCCACGCAGCAACAGTTCAACCGCGGCACCGACGAAGGTTTCTACGGCCTCGGCCAGCACCAGAACCGCCAGATGAATTACAATGGCGAGGACGTCGAGCTCGCCCAGCACAATATGGACATCGCCGTCCCGTTCCTCGTCTCCACCCGCAATTACGGGCTGCTGTGGGACAACAATTCGATCACCCGCTTCGGCAACCCCACGCCCTATGCCTTTGTCGGCACGAAGCTGAAGGTGACGAGCGGCGGCACCCCCGGCTGGAAGGCTGAATATTATCTCGGCACCAAACTCGCGGTGACTCAGCAGGAGCCGGTGATCAATTACGAGTACATCCGCGACCAGGACAAATGGCCCGCCGCCGCCAAGGCGCAGACCGTCGCCTCAGCCGACAGCGGCCAGAACACTGCGGGCAAGACCGTGCAGACCCAGCATGTGGTGTGGACCGGCGCCGTCACCCCGGATTCAACCGGCGAGCATAAATTCCGGCTCTATTCCTCCAGCTATGTGAAGGTCTTTGCCGACGGCAAGCTGGTGCTGGAGCGCTGGCGCCAGAACTGGAACCCCTGGTTCCACAATTTCACTTTGCCCATGGTCAAGGGCAAGCCGGTCGACATCCGCATCGAATGGGAACCCAACGCGGGCTACATCGCCTTCTACCACAACGATCCCCTGCCCGCCCCCGATCGCCACTCGCTGTGGATGTCGTCGGATGTCGGCAAGGCGACCGACTATTATTATGTCGGCGGCACCAGCATGGACACTGTCGTCGCCGGCTACCGCACCCTCACCGGCAAGGCGGCGATGCTGCCCAAATGGGCGTACGGCTTCTGGCAGAGCCGCCAGCGCTACGAGACGCAGGAGCAATTGCTCGGCGTCGTGCGCGAATATCGCAAGCGCCGCATCCCGCTCGACAACATCGTGCAGGACTGGTTCTACTGGCCCGAGGACCAATGGGGCAGCCACGAGTTCGACAAGAAGCGCTTCCCCGACCCCAAGGCCATGGTCGACGAGGTGCATGCGCTCGACGCCAATGTGATGATCTCGGTCTGGCCGAAATTCTACCCGAACACGGCGAACGCGAAGGAGCTCGACGCCAAGGGCTTCCTCTACCACGGCAATCTCGACGCGAAGCGCAAGGACTGGGTCGGCCCCGGCTATCTCAACACCGATTACGACCCCTATGCGGCCGAAGCGCGGACAATCTATTTCCGCCAGGTCCGCGAACGGCTGGTGACGCTCGGCTTCGACGCCTGGTGGCTCGATGCGACCGAGCCCGACATCCACTCCAACCTGTCGATCGAGGAACGCATCGACGCGATGGGCCCGACCGCCAGGGGCCCCGGCGCCGCCCTGTTCAACAGCTTCCCGCTGGTCCACGCCCAGGGCGTGGCGGATGGCCTGCGCGAGGCGCGGCCGGACGTGCGCCCCTTCATCCTCACCCGCTCGGGGTTCGGCGGGCTGCAGCGCACCAGCTCGGCGGTATGGTCGGGCGACATCGCCGCGCGATGGGACGATCTGCGCGACCAGATCTCGGCCGGCGTCAACGCGTCGATGTCGGGCCTGCCCAACTGGACGCACGATATCGGCGGCTTCGCGGTGGAGGATCGCTACACCAACCAGCTGCCCGAGGCCCGGGCCGAATGGCGCGAGCTCAATTTGCGCTGGTTCCAGTTCGGCGCGTTCAGCCCGCTGTTCCGCAGCCATGGCGAGACGCCGAAGCGCGAGATCTACGAGATCTCCGCCGACGACCCGGCAATGCAGCGCTCGATGATCTGGTACGATCAGCTCCGCTACCGGCTGATGCCCTATATCTACACGCTCGGCGCCGACACGAACCTGAAAGACGGCTCGATCATGCGCGGCCTGGTGATGGATTTCGCCGCCGACAAGAAAACGTGGAGCATCGACGACGAATATCTGTTCGGCCCCAGCCTGCTCGTCGCCCCCGTCACCCAGTTCAAGGCCCGCACCCGCCAGGTCTATCTGCCCGCCGGCGCCAACTGGTACGACTTCAACACCGGCGCATATCACCCGGGCGGCCGCAATATCACCGCGGCGGCCCCATACGAGCGCATGCCCCTCTTCGTCCGCGCCGGCAGCATCCTGCCCACCGGCCCAGAAGTGCAGAGCACCAAGGACCAGCCCGACGGCCCGCTCGTCCTCCATGTCTTCACCGGCGCCGATGCCAGCTTCTCGCTCTACGAGGACGACGGGGTGAGCCCGGCCTATCTCCAGGGCAAGTACGCCCGCGTGCCGATCACCTGGAACCAGGCGACGCGCACGCTGACCATCGGCGCGCGCGAGGGCGGGTATGCGGGCATGCCGGCGAAGCGCGCGGTGTCGGTGCGGTTCTACGGGCCGGGCAAGGCGGTGGCGCCGGACTTTGCGGAGAATGGGGCTACGGGCGTGGTGTATGAGGGGAAGGCGGTTACTGTTCGGGAGCGGTGATTTTATAACCCCTTCCCGGCGAAGGCCGGGGTCCAGTTGGGGAAGCTCGCGAGTACCGGGGCCTGCCGGAGACGGCGCGTAGGCTATGTCTGCAGCGGATCGCCTTGCCGATCGATCGCGCGCGATCGTCGCCGCATGGTGACGCGACGGGCGCTGACCTGTCAGGCTGTCGATCGCAGCTATGCCCGGGTCGTCGCCCGTTGCCGGTTCGCCGATAGCCGAGGCCTGTCGTGCGCAATTATTGACACCGGCGCCGCAGTGCGTTGGGATCGCCATTAGAGGAGCTATTGGATGCCATCGTGTCCGAGCGGTTAAGGCGCGGAGCTATGGCCGCAGGGGGTTACTTCAGCCGCCCTTTTTGACCTTCACTGGTATAGGCGGTGTCGAAATCGCTGGTGGCGCCATCTTCGCGACGAGCACATGCTCGGTGAACACGTCGCGGGCCAAGGCCTCCAACAAAGCATAATCTTCATCGGAGAATTTTCTAATTTCTACGTGCCCGGTGTTCGTACCGTCCGGCGCATGAACCAAGCGGATTTGCTTTTTGTGCTCTTTCGCGACCGCGCGCGTCGCCCCGGCATTCCCGATTGCGAATGCCGCCTTGGGAGCCAGCTTCTTCTTATCGAGGCTATCACGGAAACACGCAGCCGCTGCGTCATATGTGGTGCCTTGCTTGGGTCCGTAGTGCTCGACCCATGTCACGGACATCCCGCCCTTATCGTCGTCCCGCAATTCGAAAGCTGTTAGCGAAATGCCTTGAAACTGATCGGTGTCAGGATCTCTAATCTGACGACCATATGGCACGTAGCGCATGAGATGGTCGGCATCCGCAACCTTAACCGTTGCCAATGTTAAACCATTTTTCCGGTGCGTACGGTCGCAAATTCAGCAGGAGGCGCTCGGAAACCGTCGTACCGCCCGTTCTCTCTGGTTTACCGTTTACGACGTGACTCATCATCCACATCACCTCGGTCTCATCGCGAAATTCGACGCTGAGCCGGGCGCCGTCAACCTCCCACACAGCAAGCAAATAGCCAGATGGGCTGAGCGCCATCGATGGCCTCGAGCAGCCCCCGATCATCAGCATGAAGCGAATGAAGCCTTTGTACGACCCCAACCTCAAGGGAGTGTCGTCACCAAACCACTCGTCAGCATCATGTAGCCGGTCCAGCTGCGTGAAATAGCGATTACGCGACGTCCGATCGAGGTGCATCGCCACCCTCGATGTCCAGACCTTCGCCTCGGCGAGCGCGTCAAATAAACGCTCTTCAAGCGTTTTCTTTGGGCCTACCGCGGCAGACGCGATACCCGCCTGCTCAGTGGCGCGATTGCTGAAAAACCGGCTTTGCGTCGAGGCCGTATCGACCAGATCGAGCGCGGAAGAGCCCCTAAGAAGGGCGCTCGACGGTTTGCGGCGATCAGAATCGATCACGAACGTGGACTCAGTGCCGATCATTTATGAAACATCCCGCGAGCTCGATCGGTGATACATAGCTCGAAAATGTTATTTTTCAATTCGCGCATCGCGTGGAGGTCGGCCCACAGATCGTCCATTTTCACAGGCAAGTTCTGCTGCTTTATGACGTCGATGTCGAGAATAAACGCGCCCGTGCCGGGAACTTCCGGCGCGACGATGTAAGATTGCAAGACAGCTAGAAGATCCGATTCCGGAAACAGTTTTTCTACGCGCCACTGGTAGTTCTCGATTGTTGGCCACGGGACCTCGACGTTGATCGTCAAGTAATCCTCATATCTGGTGACCTCGCCATCGCTGCTAGGAATATCGAGCCGATTGACGTAGCGCACCCCCAAGCGCTCAATCTTTCGGAGTCCCACCGTCTCATGATGAGCTTCGAAGTCCGCCTGCACGCGCGCAAAAAACGTGTCCCAGCCTTCATAGGGTGCGAGCCTCTGCCAAGCCAAGCCTTGCGTTCTTAGTACTAGGCGGTCCGCTTGGTCGAGACTGGCAAGCTGTACGAGGCTCTTCGAGTCAGAGAAATCCGCTTGGGCGGCTTGAAAATTAACGTGCACATTGACCTCTTTCTGATCAAGGGCCGTCTCATAATTTCGAGCGAGACGCTTCCGCAGCTTACGTTGATTGCCAGCGGATAGCTCTTCGGCGAAGCGTATCTCGATGATCGCGTCCGTGATCGGTGGTGCGGTATATTCGCGCCGACCTTCCATGCCTAATCCAACGCCTCCCATACCTTTGTCTCCACTCGCTATCGTGCCGCTTCGCACATTACCAGCGGACAATGTGGAGCGCGTCCTGGAGCGGCCCGACGGGGTTGCGCCGTCCTCGCATCCCCTGGCCGAAGGCTCGTCCACTGAACGGGCCGCAGCTGGGGTATGCGGCCCGTCGGCGAAGAGTTGAATCAAGCCGACGAACGACCGTAATCCGGCTTCGGAAACGGCCGCACCGGATGCCGACATCCGCGTGAGAACCGGGGCTTTAGGAACCGCAGATAACGAAACTCGCGCAGCTTATACTGCCTCGCAATTGTAAAGCAGTGCCTTCGCGCTCACGGTTATGACATGCGATTAAGCAAGCGCGTCCGAGTGTCCGATCTTTGGGATTTTTGCGATTTTGGGAATGGCAGGTATCTTAGGGATCGGTGGAATAGGCGGTATTTTCGGGATGCGAGGGATAGGTTCAATCTTCATTGAGTTACGAAGAATATAGGCTCCATCTGTCAATTCACCCATATACCTACCGTCGGATCTCCACGCAGTCCCGCCCTCCAGCCATCCGACGTAGCTACCTGCTGCATCGAAGATTCGGTCATTGTGAATGAAGCCACGATATTGACCGTCCCAAGAATGAAGCGCGCTCATAGATCTTCTCCTGTGTTCGCACTCTGACCGAGGTAACGTATCAAGCGCAACCCCCTACGACATGCTGCGTTTCCGAATTACCGTGACAGAATTACGGAAATATCGCTGACAGTGCATTTTATTAGGCAAATGACGGCCCGATTCTCTCGAAATAATTGCACTGCCACGGGCTACGGGATGCCATCAATCCAGCTCGTTACGGTGACACGTGCAACAACCCCTTTTCTCGCGCGGTCAGAAGCGCGTATTGTGGGGTTATTGCACCTATCCCCCATATTGCGCGCCGCCGAAAACCGGCGCGTTTCGCCTTCCCTTCCCGCCCACCCGCGCCGAGAACGCGCACATGGCGATAGGGCGAGCCAGGCTGGCGATGGCGCAGGGCGTGAGCGTCTGGGTGCTCGAAGCGCCCGGCGGTTTCGGCGATGCGCAACTGCAGCTCACCACGCGATCCAGATCACCATCCGCCTGTCCGTATTGCGGTGAGACGTGCAACAACCCCTTTTCTCATCGCCAGCGACTGTCATGACAGGATCCCCAGAGGATCGCCGATCAGCCACCCTGCCCACTGACCCCAGCGATGATCCGACAGATTCCATTCCCGCACGGCGCACCGGATGCTAAAGACGCCCTCGGGGGGTACAGGCATGATCAATGGCGTCAGTCGGTGGGCCGCAGTCCTGATTTGCTTCTTGTCGGTCACGCTACCGCCCGTGATCGCCATCGCCCTGTCCGCCGGGCCTTTTTCCAATCTCGTCTTCCCCGATATCCTGCGGGAGATTCATCCGTCGCCGGAGGCGGCGACTCAGTTGGGGAGCCTCGCCCAGCTCATGATCTCCATGTCGGTCGGGCTCGGCCTTGCCTCCGCTTGGTTCTACCGCCAGCCGCTGAAGCCGTCGCTCGGCCATAGCGCCGCGATCGTGCTGTGTGTCTCGATGGCGCTCGCCTTCGTGTCGATTTTCTCGGGGCTGCGCTTCATGTTCGATCTGGCGATGCAGTTGCGCGTCATCCAGTTCGATTTCGACCGGGTCGGCAACCGTCTCTACTGGCAGGGCTATGCGATGCTCGGGCAGGTTTCGATACTGTGCCTCGCCGCGGCGCTCCATTATCTGTGGCGTGACGGCCGCTTCGCGGGAGGGCGGGAGAAATGAGGCGCCCGCGTCTGTCATCCGGCCTCCTGATCGGCCTGACCTTGGCCTTCCCGGCGCAGGGTCAGGAGGCGGAGACGGTCAAGCCGCCGCCCGCGGAAACGAGCACCGCATCGCCGGCGCAACCTCTGCTGCCCGTCACGTCGAGAGCGAAACGCGGCCGGCTCCGTATCGAGGCCTTTGCCAGGGAGAAGACCGGCCTGGTGAGCCTGGCCGATTGCGGCCGGAAGGCCCCGAATGCCTGCCCTGCAACCGAGGCCGTGGTGGTCGACGGCATCGGCGAAGGAAGCTGCATCGGCAAGGCCGTTCCAACCCGCCGGTTCGTCGTCGGCGCAGGCGCGCCATTTCCGGGCGTGCCCGTGCGAATGAGGGTACGGAGCGAAGGGGCCGAACCGATCGATTATCCGGCCGTCGTCCGCCTTCCCGATGCCGCGCCCCGGCTCATATGCGTCGATCAGAACCCCCTGTTCGACGAAGCGCCGCTCGAAGTCGCGATCTCACCCTTCCTGTCGTCGACTGCATACGGGAAGCACCCGGGAGACATCATCGGCGCGCTCATGGGCATCGGGATGCTCGGCGCCCTGTTTACCAACAAGCGCGATACCGCGAAGCTTGGCGCCTTCGAACGCACACTCGACACGCCGGATTTTGCCGGCGGGATGGATCACGATCCGATCTTCGGCCAATCCACGACGAGCCTCGTCAAACTGTCGGTTGCGTCGCGCGGTGGTGCCGTCCCCATCTTCCGCGGCCGGGAGCGCGTCGGCACGACAAGCGACAGCTTCTACATCGCGGCCAATGCGCTGAGCGAGATCCTCGTCGGTCCATTGGGTCGCGGAAAACCGTTGAAGCGTTGTGAGAAAAGCGACCCGAAGGCCTATAGCTTCAGCTGTTGAGGCGCGCGTTGCCCGAAGCGCGACGCTCCTATTACCGGCAACTGTCGATTCAACTCTCGGCACATCCCGATACCGTCGCGCCCGCCAACACGAATCGCACCACGCGATTCCTGTTGGATCTTTCTCATCGTCGAAACCATCGCAAAGCGCGCGCGAACAGCGGTATTTCCGCTGCATTTCAGCCGTTTTTACCGCTGTTATGGGGTTAACAGGGAAAGTGGCACTCAACCCACTGATATCGCACCACGGATCCGCGTCGAAAATCCAACATAACAGCGGAAAAACGGGCCCAAAAAAAAGGTACCGCTGAAAACGGCGAAAAAGGCGCATCCTGTTGGAGAAACGCTCCGGCCGCGCGTCAAACCAGCCCCGCACCTTCCAGCGCCACGACCGGCACGACCTCCCCCGCCCCCGCGCGCGGCAGGGTCAGCTTCAGCCCCGAGCCATCCCGCTCGAACGCAACCGGCCCGCCGCCGACCAGGGTCGCCCGTTCGATCCTCGCGCCCGGCATCGCGCGCGACGCGAGCGAGGAGAGCATCACCGGGCCCTCGGGCCAGCGCAGCAGTGCGGCGAACAGCGTGCCGTTCTTCACCGTGAAGCGCACATCCTGCGCGGTGAACGCGCCGGCCTTGCCCTCGTTCATATGGCCCGCGCTGAGCTGGGTCGGCCCCTCGCCATAGATGCGCCAGGGCCGCGATCCGTAGATCGCCGCTTCGCCATTGCGCGCCATCCAGCGAGTGATGCCGGCGACGACCTTTTCTTCCTCGCTGTCGATCGTCCCATCGCCGCGCATGGGGATGGAGAGCAGGAGGTTGCCGTTCTTCGACACCACGTCGCACAACCGCTGGATCACCTGCTCGGCGGGCACGTAGGACTTGTTGTCGAAGCGGGCACGATTATAATGCCAGTCGCCGATGCAGGTGCAGGTCTGCCACGGCTCGGGGCGCAGCCGGTCGCTGAAGCCGCGCTCCACATCCTCCACCATCGCGCGACGCTGATAGGGGGTGAGCAATTTGCCCGTCGCGACCACGTCGATGTTGCCGTGCAGCCGCTGCGACTGAGCGTAATAATGCGCCAGCGCCTCGACCCCGGTCGATCCGAAGGGCAGGCCGGTATCGTCGAAATAGACCATGTCGGGCCGGTATTTCTCGACCAGCTCCTTCTGCCGGAGCAGCCAACTGTCGGCAAAGGCCGGCGGTGCGGGCGGCGATCCTTCCATCCAGCGCCCGTCATGCACCTCGTGCCAGGCATCCATCGCCGCGATCGATCGGATGCCGTCGGGCGGCACGAAGCTCGGGCCCACATAAAGCTCCTGCGGGTCGAGCCCGTCCCACCATTGGCCCTTGCCCTGGGCCTTGCGCAGTTTGAACGCGTCGTAACGCTGCCCGGCGCGCGGGCCGACCGCGTCGTACCCATAGGCCGTCTGCCACCAGTGCCAGGCATGCGAACTATGGTTGCTCACCCCGAAGCGCAGCCCCTCGCGGCGGACGATCTTCTCCCACGTCCCGATAATGTCGCGCTTCGGCCCGACCCGCAGCGTGTTCCAGGCATGGTGGCTGCTGTCGAAATTGTCGAGATTGTCGTGGTGGTTCGCCAGCGCCATGAAATATTTCGCGCCGGCTTTCTTGTAGAGCGCGACCAGCGCCTCGGGGTCCCAATGCGCCGCCTTCCAGCGGTTCTCGATCTCGATGAAGCCGGTGTCGGCCGGGTGGCCGTAATTCTTCAGGTGATGCTCGTAGAACGGGTTGCCCTGCACGTACATCAGCCGGCCGTACCAGTCGCCATATTCGGGCACGCACTGCGCGCTCCAATGTGCCCAGATGCCGAACTTGGCATCGGCGAACCATTGCGGCGTCTCGTACTCCCGGATGATCGAGGACCAGTTGGCCTCGACCTGCTTCGCCTGCGCGGTCGCGGCAAGCGAGGCTCCCGCCAGCCCGGCCGCGCCGGCGATGAAGCCGCGGCGATCGATCCTGTCCATCATGCCGTCTCCTCCTACTGCCCCACCGGATCCCCATACATCACGCCGCGCCCATCGGTCCCGACATAGACCCGGCCGAAGATACGCGGGTCGCCGCCGATCACCCGGAAACGCAGCCCCCATTGGTGCGCGTCGTCGTTGATCCGTGCCCAGCCCTTGCCGCCGTCGAGCGAGCGATAGACGCCGCGCAGCTTGCCCAGCGTGCCGATCGCATAGATCGTCGCGATCTTGCCGCCGGGCGCCGGCTTGCCCAGCCCGAACAGCTCGACCTTCAGCCGGCCGCTCGCCTGGTCGAACGATCGCCCGCCATCGTCGCTGTGCCACAGCGCCTCGCCGATATGGAACCACAGGTCGCCCGCGCCATAGGGGCTGGCGACCAGGCGATATTGCTGCTCGCGCCAATAGGTCTTGCCCGGCCAGAGCTCGGCGGGCAGCCCCTTGCCCGCCACGGCCACGAAGCTCCGCGCGCCGTCATTGCTGGCGAGCAGCCGGTTGGCATCGAAATCGACTGAATAGAAACGCTGCGCATCGACCTTGTCGGCGACCGGCCGCGCATGGAGGTGCAGCCCCTGTGCCAGCCCCCAGCTCCTGCCGCGGTCGCGCGTGACGAGCGGGACGGGCGTGCAGACGATGAAGGTCGCGCCGTCCGCCGAGACGATGATCGCGGCATCGCCGGTCAGGTCGTACCGCTGCCCGGGCTTGTCGTCGGCCGGGCGGATCGCGGGGGTACGAACCGGCTGCCAGCTCATCCCGCCATCGCCCGACCAGCCGAGCGTCGCGTCGCGCGGATGATCCGAATAGAGGCTACCGCTGCGCACCAGGATCGACGGCGCCTGCCCGGCATAATCGAGATTGTTGGTGTTGGAGAGATAGGGGTCAGTGAAGCTCGGCTGCGGCGATTTGCTGAGGTCCGCATGGACGAAGCCGGCCAGGTCGCCAAGGCCCGAGATGAGGTTCGCGCCGCCGGTCGGGCTCGCCAGGGTGATGATCGCGGTCTGCTCGATCCCCTCGGTCCAGGGCGCCCAGCGCAGCGCCCCCTCCGCACCGAAGCCCTTGGTCGCATAGAGTGTCGCCCCGGTCGTATAGGCGGCATGCGCGGCATCGAACGGGTCGATCGCCAGCCCGGCGATCCAATGGCCGAAATCGGCGCCCTTGCCTTCGTGCAGCAGGAACGGCGTCGCGCTGATGTCGCGCGTGCTGCGGTCGCGCAGGTTGCTCCAATGCGCGCCATCGTCGGTCGATCGCCAGACGGTGTCGCCCGGGTTCCAGCGATCGATGCTGCTCACCGCGATCGTGCCGGGCGCCGATTTGGCGATGCCGATCCCCATGAAACCGCCGCTGGTCCGGTCGGGCGGCGACACGTCGCTCCACCGCCCGGTCGCCCCGTCGCGCCGCCACAAGGCGCCATCGGTGATGCCGTTCGGGCCGATCGCGTCGTCATAGGTGACGAACAGGGTGCCGCGCGCATCGATCGCCGCCTTGGCCGGCAGCAACCGCGCCGCCGCGCCCTCGTCCGCCTGCCAGGTGACGCCGCCATCGGTCGAGCGGAACAGATGCTGCGCGCCGGGATCGGCCACCCCGGCATAGAGGATGCGCGATCCCCGTCCCGCTGTGCCCTGTCCCGCCACGCCGCTCGACGGATCGACCAGCACGAAGCTCACCCCGCCATGCGTACGCTTCGGCGCGGGGGCGCCAAGCCCCGGCATCGGAAAACCGGCGACCTTCGCCCAATGCCCGCCCGAATCGTCGCTGCGCCACAGCCCGTCATGGCGCGATCCGAAGAACAGGGTCGAGGTCCGGTTGGGGTCGATCGTCAGCCTCTCGCCCAGGCCCCGGCCATCCTCGTTGCCGCCCATCCGGAACAGCACCGGCACGATCGTCCAGTGCCACCCGCGATCGGCCGAGCGCAGGATCGCGGCCGGCGACCCGGCATCCATCCCTGCGGCGAGATAGACGATTGCCGGATCGACCGGATCGGGCGCGATGCTCTCGACGCCCATATAGCTGCTCTCCGTCATGCCGTCCTGCAGCGGCACCCAACGGGCGGCCGCCTCGTCCCAGCGATAGGCGCCGCCCATGTCGGTGCGCAGATAGGCAAGGCCCCGCTCGGCCGGACTGAACACAATGCCGGGCGCGAAGCCGCCGCCGCCGACCTTCACGTTGCGCCATTCGTACGCGGCAGCGCTGCCGTCCTGCTGCTGCGCCGTCGCGGTGCCGGACAACAGCCCGGCAACCAGCACGGCCAGCATCCGCCGGACGGCGCCAGCCCGGGTCATGCCGCGGAAGCGGTGCCGACCGGCCTGAACGCGAAGCCGGCCAGGGTCGCCGGCTTCATCTCGATCGAAAATCCCGGCGCGGTCGGCGGCATATACGCCGCGCCCTTCACCACGCAGGGCGTCACGAAATGCTCGTGAAGATGATCGACATATTCCGCCACCCGCCCTTCGGTGGTGCCGGAAAAGCAGAGATAGTCGATCATCGACAGATGCTGGACATATTCGCACAGCCCCACGCCGCCGGCATGCGGGCAGACCGCCAGGCCTTGCTTCGCCGCCATCAGCAGCACCGCGAGCACTTCGTTCACCCCGCCCAGCCGGCACGCGTCGATCTGCACCACGTCGATCGCGCCGCGGCTGATGAACTGTTTGAACATCACCCGGTTCTGGCACATCTCGCCGCTCGCCACCTCGATCGGCGCGATGGCCTCGCGGATGCGGCGGTGCCCCTCGATATCGTCCGGGCTGGTCGGCTCCTCGATGAACCAGGGGTCCGCAAAGGCCAGCGCGTTGACTTGCTCGATCGCCTCGTCGACGTCCCAGATCTGGTTGGCGTCGATCATCAGCTTGACGTCGGGGCCGATCACCTCGCGCGCGATCGTCACGCGGCGGCGATCGTCCTCGGGGTTGGCGCCGACCTTCAGCTTGATATGGCCGAAGCCGTCGCTCACCGCCTTGGCGCAGAGCCGTCGCAGCTTCTCGTCCGAATAGCCGAGCCACCCCGCCGAGGTGGTGTAGCAGGGGTAGCCCCGTGCCTTCAGCGTCTCCACCCGCGCCGCCTTGCCGGCCGACCGTTCCTCGAGCAGCGCTACCGCTTCCTCAGGCGTGATGAAGTCCGAGATATAGCGGAAGTCGATCAGCCCGACGATCTCGGCCGGGCTCATATCGCTTATCAACTGCCACAACGGCTTGCCCGATTGTTTGGCGAGCAGGTCCCACACCGCATTGACGATCGCGCCGGTCGCGAGATGGATCACGCCCTTTTCCGGCCCGATCCAGCGCAACTGGCTGTCGCTCGTCACATGCCGCCAGAAGCGCGCGCCATCCTCGCGGATCCAGTCGAGGTCGAGCCCGACCACGAGCGGCGCCAGCGCCTTGATCGCCGCGCAGCAAATCTCGTTGCCGCGCCCGATGGTGAAGGTCAGCCCATGCCCCGCCAGCCCCGGCTCGTCGGTGTCGAGGATGCAGTAAGCGGCCGAATAATCGGGGTCGGGATTCATCGCGTCCGACCCGTCGAGCATCAGCGCGGTGGGAAAGCGCAGGTCGACGATCCGCACGCCGGTAATGGTTGTCATGCGCGGGCCCGATACGCGGGACGGCGGTCACTACAGCACCTCACTCGACCCCTCCCCGGCACTGCGTACCCGCCCCTGTCCAACCCGCCATTTCGTTCGCGGGTGATGAGCATTTTCATAGGTGGGAATAGCTGGGAGCGCAAGCGCGCAGTGGCGAGAGCGGCGTTTTGGGATGTGGGAATGCGTCGATTGGAGAGGGCCGACACCCCCACCCGTCATGCCGGACCTATTCCGGCATCACCGTGCCGCCCCACGCCGCGGAATGTGCGGCACGGTGGACCCCGGAACAGGTCCGGGGTGACGATAGTGGATGTGGCTAGCGTCAGCGCCGGCCAGACCGGCCCAAAATCAGATCCGGCTATCACCCTCGACCAGCTGATCCGAAATCCGGTCGGCGGCCGCCCGCACAAACGCCCCGGCATCGGCCCTTGGCAAATGCGGCCCGAGCTTCTTCAGGAACGGCACGGTCAGCGCCGCCGCGGCCACCCCGCCGCGCATCACCGGCGCGGAAATGTCGGTCACGCCCGCGACGAACTTGCTCGGCGTCAGCTCGACGCGCCGCTTGCGCACTTCATCGGCATGCGCGCGAAAGCTCGCCAGCTCCTCGGCGCCCAGCGGCGGACTCAGCAGCTTCTCCCAGCGCCGGCGCACGTCCTCGGGTTGGAAGGCATAGAGCACCGCGCCCGACGCCGCCTGGTGCAGTGGCCGCCGGTATCCGACGCGCACCGAGAAGCCGAGCTGCTCGCTCGACTCCATCCGCGCCACCACCACCATCTCGCCCAGGGTATGCACCGCGAGGTGGCACGACTGGCCGAGATCGAGCGACAGCTGGCGCATCACCGGCAGCGCGAGCTCGACCAGACTGTACATCCGCGGCTGCTGCATCCCCAGCGAGAAGAGCCGGTCCGTCAGCAGATACCCCTCGGCCGCGGTATCCTGCTCGATATAGCCGCGAAACTCGAGCACCTGGACCATGCGGAACAGCTCGCCATGCGAGCGCCCCAGCTCGTTGACGATCGCGGTCAGGGTCATCGGTCCGCGCGCCGTCGCCAGCAGCTCGAGGATGTCGAGCCCCTTCTCCAGCGCGGGCGCCTTGTAGCGGCGGTCGTCGTCGTCGATGTTCGTCTCGTCTGATGACACGCCGCGCCTCACTGCTCGATCGGGGGATACGATCAGATAGGACCGTCGATGGTCGGGCGGCAACCGTTTCGTCATGCGGGGTCGCTCAGCGCTTCGGCACCGCGACATCGAAGCGGTGGGTCTCGCCGGCGAAGGCGATGCTGACGATCAGCGATACGATCTTGCCCCGCTTCAGCCTGGTCGTGACAACCTGCCCGCCATCCGCCGCGCCCGGCTTCAGGGTCATCGGCTTGAGCAGCACCGCGTCGAGCGCCGCGACCGCCGCTGCGGTCTTCGGGTCGGTCCGTCGTTGCGACCGGTCCATCGTGCTTTGCGGCACGCCGCCATAGGTCGTGCCCGAACCGCCGGTGAAGCCCGACACATCGGTCTGCCCATTGGGTGTGACCAGCATCGCGGCACCGGCATGGCTCTGGCTGGTATCCTCAGTTACGGTGCCCGGTGCCACCCCGCCCTGCTCGTCCAGCAGCGCGTTGCGCGGCACCAGCGGCACCGCCACACCGTCGCGCGACGCGACCGAGACGCTGGCTGGCCCGAACTCGACCGGCGCCTTGCCGCGGTTCAGCACGACGATGCGCAGCACCAGCCGCCCGTTCGCCAGCGCGGGATCGGCCACCACATGCACTTCGCCGATCGCCTGCTTCGATACGAGCCCGGCGGTCGCGTCCCCGGTCACCACCGCGGGGGCGGCGTCCTGCGCCATCACCGGCGCGGCGCACCCCAGCGCCACGGCGATCGCCCATCCAGCCTGTCTCATGTCTCTCTCCTCATCCGGCGCGGCAATGGCGGTCGATGAACTGCGCATGCCCCGGCATGCCCGCCGCCGTGGTCGCGATCACCTTGCGCATGCCGCCCAGCACCGCGCGCGCCTCGTTCAGCGGCACGACCTCGGCCAGCGTGTCATAGCGTTCGGGGCTGATCCCTTGGCCGAGCAACACGGCAAGCCAACTCGCTTCGTGGAACAGGTCCTTGTCGCGCTCGATCAGCCGGCCGCTATGGCGGAACATCTCGATCTTGGCAGCGAGCGTGTCGGGCACGTCCATGGTGCGGCATGCTTGCCAGAAGGGGCCCTCGCGCTCGGTCGCCTGGTAATGCAGCACCAGGAAATCGCGCACTGATTCAAATTCTCGCGCAACCAGGCGATTATACTCCGCCCTGAGTCGCGGATCGAAATCGCGGTCGGGGAACCAGGCGAGCAATTTGGTGATGCCGCTCTGGACGAGGTGAAGGCTGGTCGATTCGAGCGGCTCGAGGAACCCCGAGGCGAGCCCGAGCGTGACGACATTGCGCTCCCAGGCGACCTTGCGCTGCCCGGTGGTGAAGCGCAGCCGCCGCGGATCGCCGGTCGCGGGTGTGTCGAGGCTGGCGAGCAGGATGCGCTCGGCCTCGTCATCGTCCATATGACGGCTGCAATAGACATGGCCGTTGCCGGTGCGATGCTGCAGCGGGATGCGCCATTGCCACCCCGCCGGCCGCGCGGTCGACCGTGTATAGGGCGGCAGCTCGGGCATGCGCGCGCTCGGTACTGCAATCGCCCGGTCGCACGGCAGCCATTGGCTCCAGTCGTCATAGCCGACCCCCAGTGCCCCGCCTATCAGCAGCGCGCGAAAGCCGGTGCAATCGACGAACAGCTCCGCCTCGAGCCGCCGCCCATCCTCGAGCACCAGCGCCTCGACGAACCCGTTCTCCGGCTTCAGCGCCACCTCGGCGATCTTGCCCTCGACCCGCGTCACCCCCCGCGCCTCGGCATAGGCTCGCAGGAACGCAGCATAGAGCCCGGCGTCGAAGTGATAGGCATAGGAGAAGGTCGAGAAGACCGAGCGCGGATCGTCGGGCGGCCGGTCGAAGCGGTTGAGATAGGCCGCCGCCTCAGTCAAAGAATAGGCCGAGAGCGGCGTCGTGTCCCCCTGCGCGCTCGCGCGAAGCCATTGCTGGTGGAACGGCGTCATCCCGAAATCGTCGCCATAGCGCCCGAACGGGTGGAAATAGCGATGTCCCGGCCGCAGCCAGTCAGCGAACTCGATCCCGAGTTTGAATGTCCCCTGCGTCGCCCGGACAAACGCCGCCTCGTCGATGCCGAGGATGCGGTTGAACGCCTGGATCGGCGGGATCGTCGCCTCGCCCACGCCCACGGTGCCGATCTCCTCGGACTCAACCACGGTGATGCGGCATCCAGTCCCGACCAGCGCGGCCGAGAGCGCCGCCGCCGCCATCCAGCCCGCACTGCCCCCGCCCGCGACGACGATCGAGCGAATGGCGTTGCTTTCGGTCATGCGGCCAGCGGCGCCGGGCAGCACCGGGCAAGGAAGGTCGCGTGATCCGGCATCGTCTCCGCCGCCCGCGCGATGGCGCCGCGCCGCTGCGCCATCCCGCCGCGCAGATGCTCGATCGGCAACTGGTCGACGATCGGGTCATAGCGCCGCGGCAGTATCCCATTGCCGAGGAAGATCGAAACCCAGCTCGGCTCCTGATAGGATTCCTCGCTATAAAGCGGCACCCGCCCGCCCGCTTCCCACACCGCGATCTTGCGCGCGAGCGGCTCCGGGATCTCCGCCGCGCGGCACTGCGCCCACATCGCCTCGGGCCGGCGGCTGCGGCAATAATGCAGGATCAGGAAATCGCGGATGCGCTCATACTCGTTCGTGGTGACGCGGTTATACTCGTCGATCAGCACCGGATCGAAGGTCATATCCGGCAGCATCTCCACGAGCCGCGCAAGCCCGGTCTGGATCAGCTGGATGCTCGAGGATTCGAGCGGCTCCATGAACCCCGCGGCAAGCCCGATCGCGACCACGTTGCGGTGCCAGAACTTCTCGCGATGCCCCGTGGTGAAGCGCAGCAGCCGCGGCTCGCCGAGCGGCGCGCCATCGAGATTGTCGAGCAAGGTCGCCACCGCCTCGTCGTCGGAGATAAAGGCGCTGGCATAGACATGCCCGTTGCCGATCCGGTGCTGCAGCGGGATGCGCCACTGCCACCCGGCAGCGCGCGCAGTCGACCGGGTGAAGGGGGTCATCCGCCCGCGCCGTTCACACCCGACCGCGACCGCCCGGTCGCACGGCAGCAGATGCGACCAATCGACATAACCAACCCCGAGTGCGCGCGAGATCAGCAGCCCGACAAAGCCGCTGCAGTCGATAAAGAAGCCCCCGGCGATGACCTCGCCCCCATCCTGCATCGTCAGGCTGGCAACATTGCCGCTTTCCGGATCGAGCTCGACATCGGCAATCCGCCCCTCGCGCCGCCGCACGCCCCGCGCCTCAGCATAGCCGCGCAGATAGCGTGCATAGAGCCCTGCATCGAAATGATAGGCATATTTAAAGAACGCCGCTTCGCCCTTCATCGCCTCGGGCGGGGCGAAGCGGTCGCGCCGCGCCGCGGCATAGGGCATCGACCAATCCTCGATCGGCGCCGTCTCGCCCGCCTCGTGCAGCTTCAGCCAATGGTGATGCGGCGCCACGCCCTGGATGGCATCGCCATAGTCGCCAAAGCCGTGGAAATGGACGTTCCCCGCCTCGCCCCAGTCGCGAAACTCGATACCCAGCTTGAAGGTGCCGTTGGTCCGGGCGACGAAGTCGGGTTCATCGATGCCAAGCAGGCCATTGAACTGCGTGATCAGCGGCACCGTCGCCTCGCCGACGCCGACAGTGCCGATCTCGTCGGATTCGACCAGTATGATCTCGACAAAGGGCGGCGGCATCAGGCGCGCGAGCAACGCGGCCGCCATCCAGCCCGCGGTGCCGCCACCGGCGATCACGATCCTGCGGACGGGCGCCTGAGTCATGGAAACGGTCTACGCAATCAGGAGGGCGAGAATAGCCAAAAAACGCCCCCGGATCGCTCCGGGGGCGCAAGGTTACAGGAGGGGCTAGAAAACGCCACGCACAAGGAATGCGAACCGTCTATCGGTGTCCGTCCAGCTGTACCGCGGCTTGAGATCGGGATCGCCGACATCAAGGAAAGTTCGCGAGTTCAGCAGGTTCGTGCCCTGCACACCAATCTTGAAATGCTTGTCGATCGAATAGAGGATCGACCCGTCGAGCTGGCCGTATTTCTCCGACCAGACCGGGAAGTTGATGTTCGCCGCCGAGGTCGTCAGCAGATATCCCGACCGCCAGTTATAGGCGAGCCGCGCAGAGATGCCGTATTTCTCGTAGATGCCCGCGACGTTGAACGAGTATTTCGACAGGCCCTCGAGCGGCAGATTCGGCCTGACCGCATTGGTCGTCTGGTTCGAATCGAACACATTGACCGCAGTGTTCTTTCCGCCCGTGCTGTCGACATAAGTGAAGTTGCCCTGGAAGCCGAGGCCGCTGAGTGGCCCGGGCAACATGTCGAAGAACTGGGTATAGGCCAGCTCGAAGCCCTTGATCGTACCGTGCGAGCCGTTGGTCTGCTGAGTCACGTCGAACGTGTGTGTCTGCCCGCCGCTCGTATAGGTCTGCGAGGCGACGCCGGCGAAGATATAGTTGCTGATGTCCTTGTAGAAGGCGGCCAGCGTCAGGCTGTTCGATTTCGAGAAATACCATTCAAGGCTGACATCGAACTGGTTCGACCGTGTCGGCTTCAGGTCGGGATTTCCCGCAGTGCCGGTAAAGGCAGTGACACGCCCCCCGACACCGGTACCGTTGGCGATGCCAGTGGCGGAGTCGAAGGCAAAGCCGAGCGTGGTGAAGGGATTGAGCTGCGCGAACGTGGGACGGATGATCGCCTTGGCCGCCGCCAAGCGCAGTTGCAGATTGTCCTGGAGGAAAAAGCGCAGATTCAAACTGGGCAGCACATCGGTGTAGGAGCCGCTATGCGCCTGAGTGAGCCCGCCGATATTGCCACCGGCAAAGGCAAAGGCGCTGGCGAGCAGGTTGCAATCGGCCTGGGTGACCGTCTGCCCCGCCCTCGGCCCCGATGTGATCGGCGTTCCCACCGTGCAGCCGGCCGTGGGTGCCGCCACACGGATCGCCGATCCGGTCGCGCCGGTGTCGGTGTTGACCACACGCACGCCGATATTGCCGTCGAAATGAAGGCCGCCTTCGGATCCGAAGCGAAGCAGGGCGTAACCTGCCTTGGTCTTCTCGCTCTGGTTGTTGATGCCGCCGCTGACATTGTCGGCGCCGGGCGCGGCCTGCGAATAATCGCTGCTGAGCGGGGTCCAGCCCCAGCCGCCCGATTCAGTGCTCTTCAGATAATTATAGGCGTTAGCGGTGCCGTTGCTGACGAGCGCATTGCTCGGGAACCAGAAACTACTGCCGATGGCAGGCACCCCGCCGCGGAAGAAGTTGTTGTAGGTGAACAGCTCCGACTGCGCCGGAAGCCCGGGATTCTGCGGCCCGCCGGCATAGCCCGTCTGGTTGAGATAGACCGGGTTGCCGGTCGCGCCCCAATATTGCTCGCTGAGCAGGGCCCAGTTGTAACCGGTCTGCCGGGTGATCGCGGTACGATCGGTCCCGCGCGCGCCCAGCCGGAACGACTTCAGGAACGGGTTGTCGATGAAGCTGTATTCCACATCGGCGCGCCCGGCCCATTCATGCGCCTCATTGTCCTCGATATGGTCCATCGCCGCGGCCCACCAGTAGCTGCTCTGGTTGGTCCAGGTGCCGAAGCTGGCGCCTGGCCCGGCGGTGGGCGTGACCGTCATCGAGGGGTCGTCGCCGCGGAAATCGAACTTGAAGGTGCCGAGCGTGTTGGTCTGGGTGAAGGCGGTCATGCTTACCACCTGGGCCGTCGACTTCACATATTGGACATCGGCACTGAACGCCCAATGCTCATCGGGTGTCCAGCGCAGGTTGAGCGAATAATCCTGCGTCTTCTTGTGCTGCGACCCGAACCGCGTATCGGGGTTAATCTGCCGGTTGGTGATCGTACCCGAAGTGAGCTCTCGATTGGGGCCGAAGGTGAAAGTCGTGTTGTCCGCGCCCGGCGCGCTATAATCGCCTACAGCATGCTCGATGTCGTGCGGATCCGCCTGGCCGACCAGTGCCTCGCCGGTCAGCAGCAGCGTATCGCTCGGTTTCCACTGCACCGATCCGACAAAGGCCGTCCGCTTCTGCTCCCAGTCGATCTGGCGGAAGCCCATACCGTTCGGGATATAGACGTTCGTTCCGGCGGCCACGCCGTCCTGCGCCGTGGTCAGAGTGGCCCGATCATATCGGCCAGCCGAGATGCTGTCGGTGCGGTTGCCGACATTGCCGATGCTGTACGACAGCAGCACGCCGATCTCGCCGAGCGGCGTCGACCAGCGATTGCTGGCCAGGATGTTGCCCGACCAGAAGCCCTTCTTGCGCAGATCGGCATAATTGTAATCGCCCGACGCGGCGATGACGAGGCCGGTGGAATCGAACGGCTTGCGCGTGCGCAGATTGACGATGCCGCCGATGCCGCCTTCGACCAGTTCGGCCGACGGGTTCTTGTAGACGTCGACGCCGGCGAGCAGGTCGGACGAAACGTCCTCGAAGCTCAACCCGCGGCCATTGTTGGCCGAGAAGACGTCGCGGCCGTTGAGTTCGGAGCGCACCCAGGAAAGGCCGCGGATGAATACGCCACCGCCTTCGGACGACAGGCGGGCCGGGTCGCGATTCTCGTTGGTGCGCTGAAGCGTGATGCCGGCGATGCGCTGCAACGCCTCGGATACGGAGCGATCCGGCAAGGCGCCGATATCCTGCGCCGTGATGGAGTCGACGATCTGTTCGGCATTCTGCTTGCGCGCCTGCGCGGTCTGCAACGACGCGCGGATGCCGGTGACGACGATATCGCCCTTGGTATCGGTCGAGAGCGCCGATTCCTGTTCGGACGCCTGCGTGTCGGGGGCCTGGCCCGCGCCGCCGCCCGCGCCGGTCTGGCCGGCGGCATCCGCCACAGCGGTCTGCGCCAAAGCCGGCACCGGCAGCATCATCGCCGCAATCACCAGCGAGGACGCCCCGAGATGCCGGCGCCGGATGGCAGCCATCGACCGCGCCGGCCCAAAAGCGATTTTCTCGAATACCATCAAAAGGGTCCCCTCCCCGTCAAGTCGGCGCCGTTCGCGACGCCCGTCATGCATTGGTCTCATCGGCTGGATCGCTGCGATCGACGCACCGCCTTCAGCCGGAACCCGTCCGGCGCATCTGGCAGCAGCAATTCGATTGAGCCTTCGATCCTCCCAAATATGCGGCGCTTGAGCGCTCGTTCTGTCCTCATTGTCTAGCACTGGTAAAAACGATTTTCAAGCATGAGACGTACGTTGTCATATTGCACCGCAACACGAGTTGGCCGCTGCAACGCAGCGATGCTGATGCCGGAAAACAAGCAAGGACACCGGTGTCTATCGTCGGACCGCTGCGTCCAACCCTTCGATATGCTCGCGCCTGCAACATGATCGACAATGCGATTATTTTTACATGTGCGTATCTTTTTTACGAAATCGTGCACTTTTCTGGCCGAACGCAACGTGAAGGCGCTATGATCGCGCATCACGGGACTCGGGGCGACCCCCGGAGCAGGGGAGCAGGATCATCAGGGCAATCCGCGACGTCGGCCCGGTCGACCGGGCCCTGTTTCAATCAGTGATCGCCGACGCGCGACCCGTCGTCCTGCGCGGGCTGGTCGCCGACTGGCCAGCCGTCGCCGAAGGGCGGCGCGGCGCAGCAGAGCTCGCTCGCTATCTCTCGGCGATGGACAGCGGCAGGACGGCGGGATGCGTGGTCGGGGCGCCCGCGATCGGCGCCCGCTTCTTCTACCGCGACGACATGACCGGGTTCAATTTCGGGCGCCACGACGCCCGAGTGACCGATATCGTCGGTCAGTTGCTTCACCAGGCGGCCACCGCGGAACCGCTCGCCATCGCGATGCAGTCGGCGCCGACCGATGAGGTGCTCCCTGCCTTTGCCGACGCCAATCCGATGCCGCTTCTGCCCGACGTGCGCCCGAGGATCTGGATCGGCAACGCCATCCAGGTCGCGACCCATTATGATTCCAACGACAATATCGCCTGCGTCGTCGGCGGGCGCCGGCGCTTCACGCTGTTCCCGCCCGATCAGATCGCCAACCTCTATGTCGGCCCGCTCGAGATGACGCCGGCGGGCGCGCCGGTCAGCATGGTCGATGTCGAGGCGCCCGATCTCGATCGCTATCCGCGTTTTGCCCAGGCGCTTGAGGCAGCGGAGACGGCGGAGCTCGCACCCGGCGATGCGATCTACATCCCTTATTTCTGGTGGCACGCGGTGCGCTCGCTCGATCCGCTGAGCGTGCTGATCAATTACTGGTGGAATGACATCCGCGAAGCGACGTCACCGTTGAACACGCTGCTCCACGGGATCCTCGCGATGAGCGATCTGCCCGAGGGCCGCCGCGCGATCTGGAAAGGCATGTTCGATCATCTCGTCTTCCACGCGAACGGCGATCCCGCCGGCCATCTGCCCGAGCATGTGCGCGGCGTGTTCGGCACGCTCACCCCGGAGCAGCGCCGCGACCTGACCAGCCACCTCGCCCGCTCGCTGGCGGGGAAGCCGTGACGCCGTTCAGCGGCGCTTGCGGGCAAGGGTGCGATCGATCGCCGCCTGCGCGATCGGCACCATGCGGGCATAGCCGTTCGCCAGCGGATGAAGGCCATCGCGCGTCAACTCGCGCTGCAGCAACCCCCGCTCGTCGGTCATTGCGGCATGATAATCGGCGAACCCATAGCCGCGCGTCCGGCAGAACGCCTTCAGCCAGGCGTTGAGCGCGCGGATCATGGCCGGATCGCGCTCCTTCAGCATGTCGCGCGCATTGTCCGTATAGTTGTTCACCGGCATGACCGATCCGAACACGACCGCGATGCCGTGCCGGTCGGCGAGGTCGGCCATCGCCTCGTAATTGGCCTCGATCTGCTGCTCGGTTTCCCGCTGCAGCACGCCGTTCAGGTCGTTGACCCCGGCGAGGATTACCACCGCCGACGGATGCAGCCCGATCACGTCCTGATGGAAGCGCAACAGCATCTGCGCGGTGACCTGGCTTCCGATACCGCGATTCACATAGGGCTTGCCGGGAAAGGCCTTGGACAGGTCCCAAAGATCCGTGATCGAATCCCCGAGGAACACCACACGATGCTCGCCCGACCGGGGCGGCGGCAGCGCCCGGTTCGCCGTGGCATAGAGATAGCGCTCGCCGAAATCCTGCATCAGGCTCGGCACGAGCTTCGCGCGAAACGGGCCGAGCCAGGGGCCCCAGTCCTTCTCCACAACCATCCGCCGTTGGGGCGAGCTTTGATAATGGTCCTGCGCCGACACCGGCGCCGCGATCGCCAGCGCGGCTACCAGCCAGGCCAGCGCCTTCATGCCGGGAACACGCCCTTGCGCGTCGCATAGGTAGCAAGAAGCCGCGGCCAGCTCATCACGGGCAAGCTCTGGGGCACGCGCACGCCGAAGCCATGCCCGCCTTCATCGAACACATGCAGCTCCGCCGGCCGCCCTACGGCGAGCAAGGCTGAATACAGTGCCAGGCTGTTCTGGACCGGGACCAGCCCATCGTCCGATGCATGGACGAGGAAGGTGAGCGGCGTCTGCGCGTCGACCCGCATCTCGATCGAATGGCGCTCCCGCTCGGCGACCGATGCGCCCTCGCCCAGCAGATCGTCACGCGATTCGATATGCGTGAAGGGAGCGGCCATCGACAGCACCGGATAGATCAGCGCGGCAAGATCGGGGCGCGCCGGCAGCCGGTCGGCCTCATCCACTGGTTTGTAGAGCGGTTCGGCATGCCGCGTTGCGAGCGACCCGGCGAGGTGTCCGCCCGCGGAGAATCCCAGCACCGCAACCCGTGCGGGATCGATCCCGAAGCGTTGCGACCCGGCGCGAATGATCCGCATTGCGCGCTGGGCATCCTGGAGCGGCACCTCGCTGCGGCCATTCCACCCCTCGACTGGCAGGCGGTAGCGCAGGATGAAGGCCGTCACGCCGCGCTCGTTGAGCCAGCGCGCCTGCGAGGTGCCCTCATTGTCATAGGCAAGGAAGCGGTAGCTCCCGCCCGGCACGACCAGCACTGCCGCGCCATTGGGCCGGGCCGGTCGGCACACCACCAGCACCGGGCGGTCGACTCCAGTCAGCCAGCGATCGGGATGCGCCGGATCCTTGGACTGGTCGTCATTCTTCGGCCGGATCACGGTGCCGCGATCGCCCGGAATCACGCCGGGCCACAAAGGTACTGTCTCCTCCCTGGCAAAGGGCTGGCCCACGGCGGCGCCCGGCAGCAGCGCGAGTGTCGCTCCGCCTTGCAGCACGGCGCGGCGGGATATTTCGGCCATCCCCATCTCTCCCTTCGCCGCGCCTGGATGCGCGATCAGCGTCGCATTTGATAGGGCAGGCGCGCTGTGCTCCGCAATGTATTTAATCACTGGTGAAAACGAGTTTCACATTTCACAATGACGGCACGATCGGCTATCACGACTCAAAGCCCGCCGCCGCGACCGGCGAGCGGGCATGGGGAGGAACGAGCATGCCCTTGTCAGGCGCCACCATCGACGGAACGGCCGCGCCGATCACCGCCCCCTCGGACCCCGCCGATACCACCAGCCGCCGCGCACTGATCCTGGTGATCGGGCTGTTCTTCCTCTGGGGCGTTGCGAACAACCTCAATGACATTCTCATCGCGCATTTCCGCCATGTCTTCTCGCTCGGCGACTTCCAGTCGGGGCTGGTGCAGTCGGCCTTTTACCTCGGCTATTTCTGCTTCGCGATCCCGGCCGCCCTGTTCATGCAGCGCTTCGGCTATAAGGCGGCGGTGATCTTCGGTCTCGGCCTGTTCGGGCTGGGGGCGCTACTGTTCTGGCCGGCCTCGACCGCGCTCAGCTATAGTTTTTTCCTGCTCGCTTTGTTCGTGATCGCAAGCGGTCTTGCCTTTCTCGAGACTGCGGCGAACCCGATGGTGGCGGAGCTTGGACCGCCAGAGAGCGCCGAACGGCGGCTGACTTTCGCCCAGGCGTTCAACCCGCTCGGCTCGATCACTGGGGTGACGCTCGGCGCGTTGCTGATCCTGCCCGCCGGCGACAGCGCTCAATCCGCCATCGCGGACGCCCAGGCGGTGCGGCTGCCTTATATGCTTATCGCCGCAGTCGTGCTCGGCTGGGCGGCTTTGCTGGCGATCACCCGTTTCCCGGCAAGGGCGCTGCGCCCGCGCGAGACGGCGCCCGGCAGCCTTGCCGGCTATCGCGCCCTGCTCGGCCGGCCGCACTATCTCTTCGGGGTGGCCGCACAATTCTTCTATGTCGGCGCGCAGGTCGGGGTGTGGAGTTACCTGATCCGCTATGTTGACGCGGCCCTGCCCGGCTTCGGCCAGCGCAATGCCGCGTGGTTGCTGACCGCGTCGCTCGCCCTGTTCATGCTAGGCCGTTTCGTCAGCAGCGCGCTGCTTGCACGGATCAGCGGAGCGCGGCTGATGCTCGGCTTCGCGGCGATCAATGCCCTGCTCTGCCTGCTCGCGACCATGATCGGCGGGCCTGTCGGCGTCGCCGCGTTGGTCGCCACCAGCTTCTTCATGTCGGTCATGTATCCCACGATCTTCGTGCTGGCGCTGCGCGATCTGGGACCGCTGACCAAGCCCGGCGCATCGCTGGTGGTGATGGCGATCATCGGCGGCGCGGTGATCACGGCGCTGATGGGCGTCGCTTCGGACCAGGCCGGCACGATCCGCGCCGCGATGGCGGTGCCGGCGCTGTGCTTCGCCGTGGTGGCGCTGTTCGCGCGGAGCCATCTGGGCGACCGGGTTTGATCGACGCGCACGTTCATATCTGGCGCCTCGGCCGCAACGACTGCACCTGGCCGACCGCCGACCTCGCTGCGATCCACCGAGATCACGAACTGGTGGAGATCGAGCAGCTGGCGGTGCCGCTCGGCATCACTGCGGCAATCCTGGTCCAGAGCCAGGAGAGCGACCGCGATACCGACTGGCTGGTGGATCAGGTGGCTGCCTCGCCGTTCGTCGCGGGCGTCGTCGGCTGGGCCGATCTTGCCTCGACTGACATCGAAGCCGGGCTCGACGCGCTGATCGCGGCGGGGCCGCTGGTCGGGGTTCGGGCGATGGTGCAGGATTTGCCTGCCGACGCCGTCGACGACCCGGCGATGGATCCCGGGCTGACGGCACTGGCCGACCGGGACCTGACCTTGGACGCCCTGATCCGGCCGCGCCACCTCGCCGCACTCGTCCGCCTCGCGGAGCGCCATCCGCGCCTGCGCATCGTCATCGATCACGCCGCCAAGCCCGAAATCGGGGCCGGCGCCTACGACCGCTGGCATGAGGCGATCGCGCCGCTGGCACGGCATCCCCTGATCGCCTGCAAGCTTTCCGGGCTGCTGACCGAGACGGCGCCTGAGCAGCCGCCCGAGGCCGTGCTGGACTATATCCGCGCGGTCCATGCGCTGTTCGGCAGCGACCGGCTGATCTGGGGCAGCGACTGGCCGGTGCTCAACCTGCGCGGCGACTATGCCGGCTGGCTGGCGCTCGCCCGGGACGCGATCCCTGTCCATGATCACGATGCCGTGTTCGGCCGCAGCGCGCGCGCCTTCTATCCCCGGATGCGGGCATGAGCATCGCCCTCCCCCGCCTCGGCATGGGCACTGCCGCGATCGGCAATCTCTATCGCGCCGTCTCCGATGAGGAGGCGCAGGCGACCGTCACTGCAGCGCTCGATGCCGGCATCGGCTATTTCGACACCGCGCCGCATTACGGCTTCGGCCTGGCCGAGCGCCGGCTGGGAGCGGCGCTCGCCGGGCATGAGGCGATCGTCTCGACCAAGGTCGGGCGTCTGCTCGAGCCGACCACCTTACGCGGCACGCGGCACGGCTTCGTCGATGCCGATCCGTTCGAGCCAGTGTTCGACTATAGTGCCGATGGCATCCGGCGATCGCATGAGGCGAGCCTGAAACGCCTGCGCCGCGACCGGATCGAGATTTTGCTCGCGCATGACCTCGGCGCGGTGACTCACGGCGACCGGCACGAGCACCACCGACGCGCCTTTCTCGACAGCGGCTACGCCGCGATGCGCACATTGCGCGATGCCGGCGCGGTCGATGCGATCGGCATCGGCGTCAACGAAGTCGCGATCTGCCTCGACCTGCTGCCGCGCATCGAGCTGGACGTGATCCTGCTCGCCGGCCGCTATTCGCTGCTCGATCGCGGTGCCGAGGCGCTGTTCGAGCTCTGCGCCGAACGCGGTGTCCGGGTCATCATCGGCGGCCCGTACAATAGCGGCATTCTGGCGCAGGACGATCTCGATGACATCGGGGCGTTGCACTATGATTATGCCCCGCCTTCGCCCGATATTCTGGGGCGCGCACGACGGCTGTCCGCAGCCTGCGCGGCGCACGGCGTGCCGCTTCCCGCCGCCGCGTTGCAATTCCCGCTTCGCCATCCACAGGTAGCGACGGTGATCCCGGGTATTGTCGGCGTCCCCCAATTGCGTGACACGCTGGCACGGCTGGCCACGCCGATCCCCGAGGCGCTGTGGACGGCGCTCGACCGGACAGACACTCCCCTTCGACAAGAGGCGTCATGACTCAGCGACTAGCCGGAAAGACCGCCCTCATCACCGCCGCCGGACAGGGCATCGGGCGCGCCTCGGCGCTGTTGTTCGCCGCGGAAGGCGCGACCGTGATCGCGACCGATCGCGACCCCGCCACCCTGGCCGGGCTGGACGGTATCGATTGCCGCGCGCTCGACGTGACCGATCCCGGCGCGATCCTGGCGCTTCGTGAAACGATCGGGCCGGTCGACATCCTCTTCAACGTCGCCGGCGTGGTGCAGGGCGGCACCATCCTCGACTGCGACGAAGCCGCCTGGGCCTTTTCGATCGATCTCAACATGACCGCGATGTACCGCACCATCCGTGCCTTCCTGCCGGACATGCTCGACAAGGGCGGCGGCGCGATCGTCAACATGTCGTCGATCGCCAGCTCGGTGAAGGGCATCCCCGATCGCTTCGCGTACGGCGCGACCAAGGCCGGCGTGATCGGCCTGACCAAGGCGGTCGCCGCCGATTTCGTCGGCCGGGGCATCCGCTGCAACGCGATCTGCCCCGGCACGGTCGACACGCCCTCGCTCCAGCAGCGGCTGCGCGACACCGGCGATTATGAAGCAGCGCACCGCGCGTTCATCGGGCGCCAGCCGATGGGCCGGCTCGGCCGCGCCGAGGAGATTGCCGCGCTGGCGCTCTACCTCGCCAGCGACGAGGCGAGCTTCACCACCGGTGCGGTGCATGTCATCGACGGCGGCTGGATCAACTAGATGCGCCACATCCTGCTGATCGACCTTGTCGACGAGGCGGCAGCGATCGCGCGGTACGAGGCATGGCACGCCGCGGGCGCCGTGCCGCCGGCGATCGGCGACAGCATCAGGCGCGCGGGCATCACCGCCATGGAGATCTACCGCACCGGCAATCGCCTGGTCATGGTGATGGAGACCAGCGCGGATTTCGACCCCGCCGGGAAGGCAGCGGCGGATGCCGCCGATGCAGCCGTCCAGGCCTGGGAAGCGCAGATGGACCAGGTCCAGCGCCCCCTGCCCTGGGCGCGCGACGGCGCCAAATGGACGCTCGCCACGCGCATCTTCTCCCTGGCGGAGCAGCGCTGAAGCCGGCTTCAGCCGTTCCTCTTACCCATTGCCCGCAGCACCAGCCATCCGCCAATGCCCGCGCCGCCGGCAGCGGCGAGCAGACCATAGGGAGGCGATCCGGCACTGCCCGGCGCGGTGCCGGTAAGCGCCCTGGGCGTGCCGTCCCCGGCGGGCTCGGCCGCCCCGCGCTGCGCCGGCACGAAGCCCTGATCGGTCAGCTCCATCGTCGACAGGTCGAGCCCCATGCCCTGCGCGCCTTGGGCGACCGCGGCACCCACGGCATCGAGCCGCCGCCGATCGCCCTTTGCCTGCTCGACCGCGGTGTCGATCAGCGCTGCCTGGACCAGCAGCGATTCGGCCAGCTCCTGCTTCGCCGCATCGCCCGATCCAGCGAATTCGGGCGATGCGGTGAGCGCGCGCGCCGCCTGCACCCGCACGGCGTCCTTCACCACCGGGCCCGGCGTGTCGTTGCGCCCACGCGTCGCCTGCCACGCGTTGATCCACCAGATGGTATAGGCATCGGCGACATTATCGACATGCAGGTCATAGGGCGCGATCGCCCGCGCGACCTTCTCGATGAAATCGCCCGACGCGAACAGAGTTGCGAGATCCTTCGCCCCGGCTGGGTCGGCCTTGCGGGTCTTCTCGACGAAGCGCGCCAGGTTCGCTGTGCGGCGCGCCTTGGAGGGACTGTAGCGCAGCGCGGCCGGGTTCGGCGCGACCGCGTCACCCATGTCGCGCGGCTCGATCCGCGGGCGCGCCACGCGGCCCGGCGGAGGACGGCGCACCTGCTCGCGCAGCACGATGCCGAGCTGGTCGGTCCCCGCCACCGAGGGAATGATCGTCCCCCACGCCATGTCCTGAGCCGTCGCCGCCATCGGCGATAAGACAGCGATACCAAGGACCAGAGCAAGTGCGCGTTTCATCGGACCCTCCTTTACACAAACACGGAAAGGGAGGGCGGGTGATACCCCGCCCTCCCCCGACTAAAAACCGCGAAGCTTATTGCTTGCGCGACATACCGCTGAGACCTTCGCCGATCGTCTTGATGACGGTGCTGCTGGCATTCATCAGATAGGAGAATTCCTGGCCGGCGACCTGCAGGTCGGTCGATGCCTTGACCGACTTGTTGCTGCCCTGCTTGTCGAGCGCCTGCGCCATCTTGTCCATGTCCTGGACCTTCTTGTCGAGCGCCTGGGCCATCGCATCGGCGATCGCCTGCAGCCAGCTGCCGCTGCCCTTGCTGCCACGCGACTTGCGCGCTTCGGCCATGTCCTTGCCGCTCTTGAAGGCATCCGCCAGCTGCGTGTACATGTCGCGCGAGTCCTGCTGGGCCGAGCGCTGCAGCTCGCCCTGCTGGGCCGGCGACAGGCCGAACTGCTGCGCCAGATCCTGCACTGCCTCGGCGATCGTCGCCGGGCCGCCGGTCGTGCCGGTCGCCGCCGAGAAGGCGTTCTGCGCCATGTTGATCACGCCCTGCGGCAGGCCCAGCTGCTGGCCTAGCTGACCGATCACTTCCTTGGCGATCGCCGTGCCGATCGTGCGCACCGCCAGCGAGGCCCAGCCCGCCGGGCCCATGGCCAGCTGCGCGAGGCTGACCGGATTGATTAGCGAACCTGCGATACCGCTCAAGAAGCTCATGACCGTTCCTTCCAGAATGTCGCGCTCCTGCGGGGAGCTGGCCGGTTGCGGCTGTCCGCCGCGACGGGGAGAAAATTGCCCCGGATCGCGGCCTCGCGCGCTCGACGATTCGTTTAGGTGGCCTAAACGATTCGCTTAGTTTTTCCGCAGTTTCCGTCATTCGAGCGGCATGAACAGCAGGCCCGCGAGGCTGTTGAGCTCGCGGACCCCGTCCAGTTCCAGCTTGCGGATCGCGTTGTTCATATGGGTGCGGACCGTGTTCTCGGTCATGTTGAGCAGGGTCGCGATATCGCCATTGGCGCGCCCCCAGCCGAGGAAGCGCAGCACCGCGGACTCGTTGCGGGTCAAGGTCTGCAGCCCGGCGATATGGAGCAGCGGTACCCGCGCGCCGGTGACGCTGAACTCGCCGATCACGATGTCGCGGGCATGCGCCTCGCGCTTCGCTTCCGCCTCGCGCAGCCGCTCGACCAGCCGGGCCAGTTCCTCGGCATCGGTGACGCCGTCTCCGGCCAGCGCCGGCGTCGGCCGCGCATGGGGCTGCAAGGCGTTCATTGCGGCTGCGCCACGCGCTGGAGCACGCCGTCCGCGATCCGCTCGCGCGTGCCGAGATCGGCGAGCACGGCCTGAGCGAGCAGCGGCAGGGTCAGGATCAGGACGAAGGTCGCCGCCGCCGCCTTGATCGGCATCGACAGGGCGAAGACGTTGAACTGCTGCGCGAAGCGGTTGAGAAAACCCAGTCCCGCGTCGATCACGTACAGCACGGTGAGCACCGGCGCCGCGAACAGGAAGGCGAGCGCGAACAGCCGCCCGAACTCGCCTTCGAAATATTGCACCGCGCGCATGTCGAGCAGCAGCCCGCCCGGCCCGAGCGGCCACAGCACATAACTGCCCATCACCGTGCCGACGAGCAGCGTCAGCCCGCCGGCGGTGACGAACACGACTTCGGCGAAGCGGCCGAGCAATATGCCGGTCAGCGAAGTGGTGGTGCCGCTCAGCGGATCGACCAGCTGGCCGATCGTCGCGCCCACCTTGGTATCGATGATCTCCCCGGCCGCGGCGAGCGCCCATAATATCGTGCCGAAGAACAGCCCGATGATGCCCCCGGCAGCGGCTTCCTTCAGCAGCATCTTCGCCCAGTCCATCGCACTCAGGCTGGCCGGCGCGAAATGCGGCTGGAGCGCGAGCGCGACGAGGCCGAAGGTGACGATGATGCTGTTGCGCACCGTCGTCGGCATCACCTCGCGCGAGAAGACGGGCACGAACACGAACGCGAAGGCGAAGCGCGTCGACGCGATGCCCACGGTCAGCAACTGGTCGAGCCACGGTATCGCCGCGAACAGCGGCACGCCGATGCTATGGGGCGCTGCCTCGATCACCGCCCGACGCCCGCCAGCCCGGAGAAGATCCCGTCGGCATAGCTGAACAGGGTGCCCGCCATCAGGCTGGCGGTGACGAAGATGCTGACCACGATGGCGAAGAACTTCAGCGTATATTGTAGCGTCTGTTCCTGCAGCTGAGTCGCCGCCTGGACGATCGCGACGAGCAGCCCGACCACCGACGCAGCGATGATCGGCGGCGCCGACAGCAACAGCACCAGCCACAGCGCCTGGGTGGTCAGCGTGACGACATCGTCGCTCATGCCCGGCGCTCAGGCATAGGACAGCACCAGCCCGTGGCTGAGTTTCACCCATCCATCGACCAGCACGAACAGCAGGATCTTGAACGGCAGCGATATCGTCACCGGCGACAGCATCATCATGCCCATCGCCAGCAGGATGTTCGATATCACCATGTCGATCACCAGGAACGGCAGGAAGATCAGGAAGCCGATCTGGAAGGCGATCTTCAGCTCCTTCACGACAAAGGCCGGGATCACGATCACGAAGTCGCTGTCCTTCAACGCCTGGACCTTGGCCGGATCGCCGATGCGCTGCTGCGTGCGCAGGAAGAAGGCCCGCTCGCGCGGGTCGCTGTGCTTGACCAGGAATTCGCGCAGCGGCTCCTTGGCGCGGTCGGCGGTGGCGAAGATGTCGCCGGTGCTCTCGATCGGGTTGTCCGCTTGTTGCGGCTCGCCCGGCATGGTCGGCGCGGCGGGCCGCTCGATCGCCGCGGCCTCCTGCATCTTCTGCAGGGTCGGATACATCACGAACACCGACAGGATCAGGGCGAGGCCATTGAGCACGATATTGGGCGGCACCTGCTGCAGCCCGAGCGCGTTGCGGACCAGGCTGAGCACCACCGCGATCTTGGTGAAGCTGGTCACCATCACGGCGAAGAAGGGGGCGAGCGCGATCAGGACGACCGTGATCAGCGCCGAGCCGGGCGTGAAGTCCGACAGGTTCACGCCTGCGCTTCCGCTGCCTCGGGGTCGATCTCGATCGGCTCGGCGATGCCGTCGTCGATCGGCGCGCGCTCCTCGATCAGCACCGCGAACCGGTCGCCGAGCTGGATCAGCTCGCCCCGGGCAAGCGGACGCCCAGCGACGAGCAGCTCGACCGGCATGCCCTCAGTCAGCGGGCCGAGCGGCAGCGCCATGCCCGGCCTGAGCGCGGCCAGGCTCGCGGCGCTGGTCATGCGGTCGGGCAGGCGCAAGGTGAGCGGCACCGCGAAGTCGCGCGGCGCGGCGGATGAGTCAGCGGCCATCGGGCCTCCCTGGGGGTGCGGGGTGAAGCTTCCGGACGAAAGATCGCATTGTCCGGCGAGCACGGGGCCGGCATCGGCCTCGAGCGTCGCGCCGGGGCGCGGGGCGAGCAGCACGAGATCGCCCGGCGCGAGATCGCCCGCCTCGGCAATGGCAAGCCGGGGCCCCTCGACCAGCAGCCGCACGACCATCGGCAAGGTCGCGGTCACCGGATCGAGTGCCCGGGCGCGTTCCTCCCAGCCGGCGCGCCCGGTATGGTCGAGCGGAACCGCGATCAGGCCTGCGGCCCCGCCATCGCGGAACGAGACGATGACGGCATTGCCCACCCGCTCCTCGTCGAGCGCCTCGGGCTCTAGCATCAGCTCGAGCGCCTGCTCCAGCCGCGTCAGCACTGGATCCGCCCGGTCGAGCAAGGCCACCGCATCGCCCGTCCGCGCCGGATCGAGCAGCGCGGCGCGGCCGTCGCAGCGCAGGAATCGGAAGCGCACGCCATCGGCGCAACCGAACCACGCTGCAGCCGGCTGGGCGTTGCACAGGATCGCGGTGTCGAACCCGGCATCGCCGATCACCGCGCAGAGCGCGGCGCCCAGCGCGGCGTGCGCAGGATCAAGCCGCGGCAGATCGGTCAGGCCGTCGAGCGCCAGCGCCGTCGCCATCAGTTGAGGGTCCCCGGCAGCGGCCGGCCGGGCGGCGGCACGGTGCCGTCGGGCCAGCGCGCGAGCAGAGTGATCGAGGCAGTCGTCACGCCGACCAGCATCGTCTCGCCCCGCGCCTCGATCAGCACCACGCGCTCGCGCTGGCCAAGCGGCATCGAGCGCAGGAAACGGATCGGCGGCTCACCCTCGCCATTCGATGCGACGCCGAGTTGGCGATCCTGCAGCTTCTTCAGCAGCCAGATCGCGCCCCAGGCCATACCCAGCACGATGGCCAGCGCGACCACGACCGCGACGATCGACGACAAGACGGCTCCGATACCCATGGTCCTCCCGATTCTTCCTGTTTCACTCGGCCGCGGCGAGCGCGGGGCGACGCACCGCCCCATCCATGTCCTGCCACATCGGCGCCTCGCCGCTCCGCGCCTTGCTCGCCCACAGGATGACCGCGGCGATCGCGTCGAACATGTCCTCGGGCACGATCTCGCCGATCTCGCCCCGCGCCCACAGGCTGCGCGCGGTACGCACGTTACGGATGATCGGCACGCCCGCGCTCTCGGCCTCGGCGCGCATCGCCGCGGCGAGCGGACCCGCCCCCTTGGCGGCGATCACGGGGACCGGGCAGCTCTCCAGATCGTAGTCGAGCGCGATCGAGATATGCGTCGGATTGACCAGCAACGCCGCAGACCCGCGCGTCGCGCCGATCGCATTCTGGTTGGCCCATTCCTGGTGCATCTCGCGCCGCATCGATTTGACCTGCGGGTCGCCCTCATCCTCCCGGTGCTCCTGCTTGATGTCGCGCCGGCTCATCTTCATCTTCTTGATGAAGCTCGCCTTGGCGTAGAGCCGGTCGGCGACCGCGACGAACAGGAAGACGCAGACCACCATCGCGAACATCTGCAGGGTCAGCGACCAGGTCTGGCTGAGCGATGCCATCGCCGCCGCGGGGCCGCTCGAATCGATCGGCGAGCTTCCGGCGAGCGCGATCAATTGGGTCGAGCTCGACAGGGCGTTCCGCAGCACGATCCAGGCGATCAGGCAGATCAGCGCGACCTTGACCAGGGTCTTGGCCAGCTCGAACAATCCGTCCTTGCCGAACATGCGTTTCAGGCCCTCGATCGGGTTCATCTTCTCGAGCCCGAATTTCAGCTTTTCGGTGGTCAGGATCGGCCCGACCTGGAGAAACTCGGCAAAAGTCGCGATCAGCGCGACCGGCACCAAGGTGACGAACGAAATGCGCACCAGCGTGGAGACCGCATCCCAGCCGGCCGCGGAGGCGGCCTGGTCGAACGGCACGGTCGTCGCGCCGGCGATGATGTCAGTGGCGAGACGGGCAAGCTCCCCGCCGACATAACCTGAGGCGGCAAGGAACAAGACCAGCCAGGCAAGCGTCAGCAGCCCGGCGCCGAGATCCCTGGACTTGGCGACATCGCCCTTCTTGCGCGCATCGCGCAACCGCTTGGGCGTCGGCAGTTCACTTTTGTCGGCACCATCATTTTTCTGGGCCATGCGAGTGCCTGCCTCCCAAGACAATGGAACGTCCGGCGCAACATTGCGCCGGACCATTCCCATTCGTCAGCCGAGCAGGCCTAAAGTCACGCAGCTCGTGGGGCAAAACCGCGTTGCCTTACGTTCAGCAATATTATGCTACAGGTCAATGATTCGAATCGAGGATTTTACAGTTACTCCGGCCTTATGTACTGGGCGTATAGAGTGATACGGCGGTGAATCGTGCAAGTAATACGTCGAACTGAAAATCAACACTTACCGTTTCGATGCCGTTACGTCGAAAAAGTTCCATCGCTATGCATCAACTCGCCGCACAACTGGCGCGATTCGTCGTACTTGATGCAAATCAAACAAAATGTTTCCAGGTGACTTGAAAATGAAAGATTTAGCTCGCAGGCTATTGATCGCGCCGGGAAACTGAGCAGGCTCCCGGCAACAGTGGGGCATCGTACTGAAACCCATGGGCCGTTCGCGGTCGATGGCCGGGAGAACGATGCGACATGGCAAACCTCGTCCGCTGGCCGCGCGATGCCGGCCTTTTGCTCATTGCCGGCGCGGCATGCGTCACTCAGCCAGCAGCCGCCAAGGATCGCGCGCCGCCACCCCCGCCCTGCCCGCTCGGCGAGACATTGCGCATCGCCGGCGCCGGCTCGCTCACCGGCATTCAGACGCTGTCACAATGCGCCAACATCGTCATCGCGCCCGCATCGCCCGCCGACTATGAAGCGCCCGCCAATCGGACGATAACGCCCGAGGCACCGACGGTGCACCACACTGCGGCCGGGACGATGACGGTTGCCGACCGCGACAACGACAAACCTTCGCCTATCCGTATCGCGGCGATCGCGCCGAAGAAGCAGGAGCCGGTCGAGCTCGCGGCGCTGGCCGGGCCGATCGATGCCGAACGGATCCTCGGCATGCAGCCGACATCCTACACCACCCCCTATGACGCCGTGATCGGCCGGGTGGCGGCACGCCACCGGATCGATCCGCTGCTGCTCCACGCCGTCATCACCCAGGAATCGCGCTACCGGGTCAACGCGACCAGTTCGGCCGGCGCGCGCGGGCTGATGCAGCTGATGCCGGGCACCGCGCGCATGCTCAACGTGCCGGGCGGGTCGATCGCCAATGCCGAGGCCAATGTCGACGGCGGCGCGCGGTTGCTCCGGCACCTCTATGGCCGGTTCAACGATTTCTCGCTGACTCTGGCTGCCTATAATGCCGGCGAAGGCGCGGTGCGCAAATATGGCAACCAGGTCCCGCCCTATGCCGAGACGCAGAATTACGTCCGCCAGGTGACCGCCAATTACCAGCGGCTGGTCGCCGAGCAGGCCGTAGCGGGGCGCTGATCGTGGCGCGGACGCTTCCTTTCCCGCGCCTTCGGGCGCTGCCGATCCGCGCAGCCGATGTCCTGCTGGTCGGGGTCGTCGTCGCGGTCGTCATGCTGATGATCGTGCCGATGCCGCCGCTGGCGCTCGATGTGCTGATCGCGACCAACATGACGATCGGCATCCTGTTGCTGCTGAGCGCGATGTACGTCGTGAAGCCGCTCGATTTCTCGACCTTCCCGACGGTGCTGCTGCTGTCGACGCTGTTCCGGCTGGCGATCAGCATCTCGACAACGCGCATGATCCTGACCGAGATGGATGGCGGCGCGATCATCCAGCAATTCGGCGAGATGGTCGCTGGCGGCAATCTGGTCGTCGGGCTGGTGGTGTTCCTGATCATCACCATCGTCCAGTTCATCGTCATCTCGAAGGGCGCCGAGCGCGTCGCCGAAGTGGCGGCGCGGTTCAGCCTGGATGCGATGCCCGGCAAGCAGCTGTCGATCGACAGCGACCTGCGATCGGGCATCCTGAGCAAGGACGAAGCGCGCGAGAAGCGCCGCACGCTGGAGATGGAGAGCAAGCTCCATGGCAGCCTCGACGGTGCAATGAAGTTCGTGAAGGGCGATGCGATCGCCTCGATCATCATCGTGCTGGTCAACCTGATCGGCGGCCTGGCGATCGGCATGCTCTATCACGGCATGTCGGCCAGCGCGGCGGCGACCACCTTTTCGATCCTGACGATCGGCGACGGGCTGGTGGCGCAGGTGCCCGCCCTGTTCTCGGCGATGGCGGCGGGCCTGCTCGTTACCCGCACCACCGATGAGGATCGCGACCGCGATCTCGGCCCCGCCATCTCGCGCCAACTGCTGGGCAAGCCGCATGTCCTGCTGATCGCGGGCGGGCTGACCCTGTTGCTTGGGCTGATCCCCGGCTTCCCGACCCTCGTCTTCTTCGCGCTTGCCGCGGCATTGCTCAGCGGCGGTGCTCTGGCGCACCCAACCTCGGGCCGCATGATCCGCGAACGACTCGGCTTCGCGGTCGCCGACAATGGCGTGCCGGCCGGCGAGACGACGATCGTGGCCCAGGCAATGCCGCGGCTCGACGCGCTGCGCCTCACCGTCGGCGTGCCCGCCGAACAGCCCGAATTCGCCGCCCTGGCGAGCCGGGTCCGGACCGGCATCGCTGCGCTTCAGGAACGCAGCGGCGTCGCCATCCCAGACCTGCGCATCGTTGCCGACACAGCGGGCACCGTCCCTGGCAATGGCTGGGCGCTCTCGGCACATGACGCGCCGCTCGGCGGCGGCGTCGAGGCGAGCGAGCTTGCCATGCGCGTCGGCCTGCATGTCGAGCGGCTGCTCGAACGCAATCTCGTGCTGTTCCTCGGGCTGCAGGAGATCACCGACCAGCTCAACCGCCTCGGCGAAAGCCATCCCGAAGTGGTCAAGGAAGCCGTGCGCGCGGTGCCGACCGGCCGCATCGGCGAAGTGCTGCGCCTGCTCGCGGAGGAGAAGGTGCCGTTGCGCAACTTCCGCGACGCGATCGAAGCGATCGGCGATGTCGGCCAGTATGAGCGCGAAGCGGTTCCGATGGCGGAGCGGGTGCGCATCGCGATGCGCCGCCATCTGATCGCACCGATCTGCGATGCGGGCCGGCTGCGCGTGCTGATCGTCGGCAACACTCTCGAAGAGATCATCCGCCACACGCTGACCCCCGTCGACGGCCAGATGCGCCTTGCGATCAACCCGCACCAGATGCGCGCGCTCAACACGCTGCTGGCCGAACAGGTCGCGGCGAGCGGCGCCCGAGCGATCCTCACCGCGCAGGACCTGCGCCGTCCGCTCCGCCTGCTCATCGCCGGCGACCTGTTCGACGTGCCGGTGATTTCCTTCAACGAGCTCAACCCCGCCGTCCCGCTGGACATCGTCGGCGAGCTCAATTCCGCCCCCGAGAGCCTGGCGAGCCAGGCGCAACGCGAGTTTGCCGAATGACGCGAGGTTCGTTGCATCCCCTGTTGTTCCTGGCCTGCGCGATCGCTGCGCCGGCCATGGCGCCGGCCGAGGCGCCGCCGTTCACCGACAAGACGGTCACCGTCACCGCGCGCAACCAGCGCGTCGACGCCGCGATCGCCGATCTGTTCGGCCAGGCGGGGCTGAAGGTGAAGACGAGTTCAGCGATCAACGGCAAGATCAACGGCGTGTTCGTCGGCACGCCCAAGTCGATCTGGACTCAATTCGCCCGCGCCTTCAACCTGGTCGCTTATTATGACGGCGCCGTCGTCCGGGTGTACACCGGGGCCGAGATCCAGTCGCGCAGCTTCGCCGCCGCGGACCCCGCGGGCATCGTGCAGGATGCGCAGAAGATGCGCATCATCGACAGCGCCAACACCGTCGCCGCGTCGGCCAACGCCGTGAGCGCGACCGGCGTGCCCGCCTTCCTCGACCGTATCTCGCAGCTTGCCGGCAGCACCCGTGCCAACCCGGCGATCGTCCAGGCATCGACCACGCCGTCCAACGCAGCGATCATCTCGCCCCTGCTCGGCCCGGCGGCGATGGAAATGGTGAGCAGCGTGCCGGTCCGATCCCGCCTGCTCAGCTCGGCGACGTCGCGATCGCCCTATGAAGTGCGCATCTTCTACATGCGCTACGCCCGCGCCGACGACACGATCCAGAAGAGCTTCGACCGTACCGTGGTGATCCCGGGCGTTGCCTCGATCCTGCGCGGCATGATGGGCGATGGCCGGCCGTCCAACACCGTATCGACCAGTGGCAATTTCGACCTAGAGCGCCAGTCGATGCCCCGGCTCGGCGGGCGCGGGCTGAACGCCGTGCCGCCCGACGAGGCACAGCGCAGCTTCGACCAGCAGGGCACGCCGGGGCTCGACACCACCGTGGTACGCGAGGCCGCGCCGCGTGACATCAACGGCCCGCGCGTCGAGGTCGATCCGACCAACAATGCCGTGCTGATCCGCGATCGCCCCGAGGCCATGTCGGTCTATGAGGACATTGTGAAGGCGCTCGATGTCGAGCCGCGCGGGGTCGAGATCGAGGCGACGATTCTCGAGCTCGACACGAGCAAGCTCAAAGACCTGGGCATCGATTTCGGCTTCCGCGACGGTGGCTTCGCGGCCTTGTTCGGCGGCACCCAGTCCAATCCGACCAGCAATTTCTCGGGGGCGAACCTCGCGGCAACCTATCTCACCGGCTCGCTCAACGGATTCTCGCTGCGCATCACCGCGCTCGAGAAGAATGGCGTGCTCCATGTCGTGTCGCGCCCGCGGTTGAGCACGCTCAACAACATCCCCGCGGTGTTCAACAACCAGGTGCAATATTATGTGCGCGTCGCCGGGGACCGCCAGGTCGACCTGTTCCCGGTGACCGCCGGCATGGTGATGCGGGTCAACCCCTCGGTGCTGTTCGACGGCGGCGAGCTGCGCACACGGCTCGCGATCGAAATCCTCGACGGATCGCCCACCGGGCTGATCGTCGACGGCATTCCTGCGGTCAAGCAATCGAGCATCAACACCAGCGCGGTGGTCCGCCAGGGCGAGAGCCTGCTGATCGGCGGCATGACCGTCGAGACTCAATATGACTACAAGTCGAAGGTCCCCGGCGTCGGCGACATCCCGATCCTCGGCCAGGCGTTCCGCAAGCGCAGCAAGGGCGCGCAGCATGTCGAGCGAATCTTCCTGATCACCCCGCGCATCCTGTCGCAAAATTCGGCGGCGGGGCTCCAGCCGGCCTCCGCCACCACGCCGATCCCGCTCGAAACACTCCAGGCGCTCGCCGATGCCGGCAAGTCCGGGAAGCGCAAGCGGTGAATGCCCCCTTCGCCCCCGCCATGGCCGGCGGCGCCGTGCTGCGCGTGTTGAGCGGCCGGCTGAAGGGTGCCGAGCATCGGTTGCACGGCGGCAAGTTCGTCCGGGTCGGGCATGGCTTCGATCACGATATCGTGCTGCGCGATCCCTCGACTCGCGGCCTGTCGATCGAGCTTCATCTCGGCGACGACGTCGCGACGGTGCGAGTGGTCGCGGGCGAGGCGCAGCTGTTCGGCCGCCCGGTCGGCCCTGGGGAGGAAACCGCACTACCCGCCTTCATCCCGATGATGCTCGGCGGGTTCGCCGTCGCGGTGGGCGAACCGACCTCGGAGCGCTGGGAAGAGACTCAGCGCCTCTCCTCGATGCTCGCCGTCCCGGGCGAAGCCTGCAACGAGCGCGCCGCGCTGAGCGAGCGTGTCGCAACCCGCTTCTACCCGATGCGCGACGCGCTGTCGCTCGACCGGCGCTGGCCGATCTACACCCTGCTCGCGGCGATGCTGTTGCTGGTCGTCGCGCTGACCGGCCCGGCGACGCGCTGGATCGGCCAGCAGCTGCACAGCAGCGCCAGCGACCGCGCCGTCCTTGCCGCCGCCGGGTTCGGCGACCTGGCACTGACCGAGGGATCGTCCGGCACGGTGATCCACGGCATCGTCAAGGACGATACCGAACTCGCCCGGCTGCGCCTGCTCGTCTCGGATCGGATCGGATCGGCGATCGTCGATGTCGATACGATGCAGGCGCTCGCTGCCTCGGCCACCGACTTGCTCCGCGCCCAGGGGGTCGACGGCGAGGCCAAGCCGCGGCGCGGTCATAGCCTGCTCGTCACCGCCGAGTTCCTGCCTGCCGACCGCCAGAAGGAACTCGAAGGGTTGATCAAGCGCGACGTGCCGGGCGTGACTCAGGTCGCCTTCGCCCCCGATGCCGGCCGCGGCGACCGCGACCTGCAATATTTCTTCTCGGGCTCCGAATACGGCCTCGCGACCTTTGTCGACGGCAACCCCGGTTACATCACCACGGTCGACGGCACGCGCTGGTTCGCCGGCGCGCTGGTGCCGACCGGGCACAAGATCATCACCATCGGCAATGGCCGCGTCAGCTTCGAGCGCGACGGCCAGGTCGAAGAACTCATCCTGGGTCCGGAAACGCCGCCGGCCCGGACCGAGACCAACGCAACCGGCGTCCGATCCAATGAAGGAGCGCAGTCATGACCAACCCGATCAACAGTGCCTCGCTCGGCACGCTCGCCGCGATGGGCGGCATGGGCGACAACGACATCCGCGACGGCAAGAGCAACTGGTTCGAGGCCTTTGCCAATGCCTGGGGCAAGGCGTTGGACACCCAGGCCGATGTCATCACCGCTCAGTCCGACGTGGTCTCGCAAGGCGGCGACAAACCGTCCGACATCACGCAGCTGACCGCAGAATCGATGCGCATGAGTTTCATGGCGAACAGCTCGCACAGCTCGATCGACAGCGTGTCCAAGGCGCTCGAAACCATGGCACGAAAGAACTGACCATGAGCATCGACGCGATCGGCGCGCTCGCCGCGTCAGCCGCCGGTGCGGGCGGCTCCTCCGCCACCGCCGGCCGGGCCTTCGACCTGCTCCCGCCGGGCGGCGGCAGCGCCGGCGTCTCGGGCGTGAGCCCGACGGTCGAAGGGCGTTTCCACCATGCGCTGGAAAAGCTGGGCGAGGTCCAGGGCACGGTTCAGGCCGGCCCGATCCCCCCGGCGCTCAAGGGCATGTTCAACGCGCTCGACCAGGTCAACATCCAGGCCCGCGCCGTCTCGCGCTACGCCGCCAATGCCGAAGCGAGCGGCGGGCAGCTGACCCCGGGCGAGATGGTCCAGCTCACCATGAAATGCTCGGAATTCATGTTCCAGGCGCAGCTCACCTCGAACATCGCCAACCGCAGCTCGGACGGCGTCCAGCAATTGTTCAAGCAGCAATGAGCGCGGCTGGGTCCTTCGGATCGTCGTGGCGGGGGCGCCTCGCCGCGCCCCTGCTGCTGCTCGCCGCGCTCACCCTGGCCGGCTGCAGCCGGCAGGAAGTCTATGGCAAGCTGACCGAGCCGGCCGCCAACGAAATGCTGGCGGTATTGAACCAGGCCGGCATCCCGGCGCACAAGGTCGCGGGCGAGAAGGACAATTGGAGCATCACGGTCGACCAGGGCGAATTCGCCCGCGCGGTCGAGACGCTGCGCGCGCATGGCCTGCCGCGCGAGAATTACGATTCGCTTGGATCGGTATTCAAGAAGGAGGGCTTCACCTCCACCCCGCTCGAGGAACGCGCCCGGCTGATCTACGGCCTGTCGCAGGAGCTGAGCCGGACGATCAGCGAGATCGACGGCGTGGTCCAGGCGCGCGTCCATCTCACCATGCCCGAGGCCGACCCGCTGTCGCGCGAGGCCAAGCCGTCGGCGGCATCGGTGTTCGTCAAATACCGCACCGGATTCGACCTGCGCAGCCAGACCGGCGCGATCAAGTCACTCGTCACCAACGCGATCGACGGACTGACCTATGACCGGGTCTCCGTAGTGATGGTGCCGGCGCAGAGCCTGCCGGTGGTGCCGGAAAGCCAGGGCATGGTCTCGGTATCGACGCTGGTGCGCACCCTCGCGGCGATCGTCGCGGCATTGCTGCTCGCCTTTGCCGGCCGCGCGCTCTGGCGCATGCGACGCGTCCGGGGCGGCGTGCCGGATAGGGTGCGCTCGTGAGAGGGGCGACCCGGCGCCGGCGCTACGCGATCCTTGTCGAAGCAGCCGGCGACGGGCGTGGTGCGCGCTTCGCGCGACGGCGCGCGGGCAAGCCCGGCCCGCGTTTCGCCGATATCGCCAAGGTCCCCGACTGGCTGTCGGCCGAACCGGGCGAGCAGCATCGCATCGCGATTCTTGCCGCGTTGCTGCGCTACCGCCGCGCGATCGATGCCGAATTGTCGGGCGCCCGGCTGGCCGCGCTGGCGGCCGCTGTCGGCGAGGACCTGCTGGACGCGGCCTGCGAAGCACCGGCCCCCGACCGGGTCAACAACCTGCCGCTCCCACAACCGGAGCGCCTCCATGCCGAGGGCCGTGCGCTGCTTCATGCCGCGCTGCCGCTGCCCTTCGCACAGCGCTTCCCCGACGCACTCGATGATCCCCAGGCGCGAGACCTCGCCGCACGCGCCAGCAGGATCGTGGCTGCGCTGGCATGACCTTCCATCTGATCCATGCCGACGATCGCGCGTTGCTCGCCAGCGGCACGGCCGTGATCAAGCGTGCCCAGCGGGTGGATTTCACCGACGCCGTCGCGCTACTTCAGGCGAGCGCAGCGATCCGCGATCGGGCCTCCAGCGACGCCGAGAACGCGCGCGCCGCCGGCCGCGCCGAGGGCCTGGCCGAGGCGACGGCAGCGGCCGGCGAGCATATCGCCGAACAGCTCGCCGATTTCGCCGCCGCGATCGAACGGCATGAAGAGGCCCGCCGCGCTGCGGTTGCCGAGGCGGCCCATGCCGCGGTTCGCGCGATCGTGGGTGAGATCGATGACGAGACGCTCGTCCCGCTGATGGTCGAGCGCACGCTTGCCCGGCTGCCCGGCGAGGGCCCGGTGACCATCTCCGTCGCGCCCGACATGGCCGACCGGCTCGCCCCGCGCCTTGCCGACTTCACGCATGTCACGATCATCGCGGATTCCACACTCTATTCCACCGACTGCCAGCTGCGCACCAGCGCAGGCCAGGTGATCGCCAGCCTGTCGGTCCAGCTCGACGCGCTCGCCCGGCGCTGGGGAATCGAGGCGTGAGCAGCCGGCCCGACACGCTTTCACTGGTCCGCGCGCTCGACGCCGCGCCGATGTTCGAGCAGCATGGCCGCATCGTCGGCGCGCTCGGCACGACACTGCGCGTCAGCGGGGTGCGCGCGCGCATCGGCGAAAGCTGCGAGATCGTCGATCCCGAGACCGGCTTCACCCTCTGGGCCGAAGTGATCGGCCTCGCCGATGGCGGCGCAATCCTGACGCCGCTCGGCGATCTGCGCGGGCTGTCGCTCGACAGCGACGTGATCCTGCGCAGCGGCGACGATCGCACGCCGTGCGGCAGCGACATGTTCGGCCGGGTGCTCGATGCGCGGCTCCAGCCGCTCGACGGGCTCGGCCCGGTCCGCCGCGGCAGTGACCGCGCGATCCATGCGGCCTCGCCTAATCCGATGGACCGCCGCCCGATCGATGCGGCGATGGAGACCGGCATCCGCGCGATCGACGGACTGCTGACCATCGGCATCGGCCAGCGCGTCGGTATCTTCGCCAGCGCCGGCGTGGGCAAGAGCATGCTGCTCGCCAATCTCGCGCGCCAGGCGCGGTGCGACGCGATCGTCATTGCGATGATCGGCGAGCGCGGGCGCGAAGTACGCGAGTTCATCGAGGAGACGCTGGGGCCGGAAGGACTTGCGCGATCAGTCGTGGTGGTCGCGACCTCGGACCGGCCGGCGATGGAGCGCGTGCGCGCGGCGCATGTCGCCACGGCCATCGCCGAGGGGCTGCGCGAGGAAGGCCGGCACGTGCTGCTGCTGATGGACAGTGTCACGCGCTTCGCCCGCGCTCTGCGCGAGATCGGGCTGGCGGCCGGCGAGCCGGCGGTGCGCCGCGGCTTCCCTCCTTCCGTCTTCGCGGAGCTGCCGCGGCTGTTCGAGCGGACCGGCACCTCGGCGGCGGGCGCGATCACGGCGCTCTACACCGTGCTGCTCGAGGACGAAGATGGCGACCCGGTGGGCGAGGAAGTGCGCTCGCTGCTCGACGGCCATATCGTCCTGTCGCGCAAGCTCGCCGCGCGCGGCCATTATCCGGCGATCGACATTCTCGGCAGCCTGTCGCGCCTGTTCCCGCGTCTTGCCCCGGCGGCGCAGCAGCGCGCGGCGACCGGCTTGCGCGCGATGCTGGCCAAGCTCGACGAAATCGACCTGCTCGTCCAGATGGGCGAATATGAGCCCGGTCGCGACCGGCTCGCCGACCGCGCCCTGGCTGAACGCGGCGCGATCAATGCTTTCCTGCGCCAGACCCGCCACGAATCGGCGACGCTCGCCGAATGCGTGGCGCGGCTGCGCCCTTTCGAGGAGATCGATCATGGCCGTTGATCCGGGCGGGCCGAGGCTCGCGCAGATCGCCCGCGTCCGTGGGCTGCGCCTGTCGCGCGCTGCCGCCGATGCGCTGGCCGCCGCCGAAGAGGCTGCCGCCGCGCTCGACCGCGCCCGCGCCGACCATGCCGCTGCAATCGCCGCCCGGGCCGAAGCGCGCCAGGCCTTCACCCGCACGCCGGCGTGCAGCCAGGCGCGGCTATGGCTCGACCATAGCATCGCGCTGGAGGCCGGCGCGGCAGCTTATGTCGCCGAGCGGCATATGCGGCTCGACCTCGCCCGCGACGCCCATGGCGAGGCATTCCGCGCGGTCGGCCGCCACCAGCTGCGCAGCGACACCATCGCCGACCATCGCCGCGCCGCGATCCGGGTCGAGCAGCGCCGCGTCGAGGACCGGCTCGAAGCCGATATGCCGATGACCGTCCGGAGCCATATGTCATGAACGCCGCCCCACCGCCCCGGCCGAGCTACACGCCGTCGCCCCGCCCGGCCCATAACCCACAGCCCGAGCCCCAGCCCGCGCAGAAGCGTGCCTTTGCCGATGCGCTGACCCGCAATGCGGGCAAGACGAAGAAGCAGACTGCCGACGACAATGTCTTCGCCGCGCTCGCCATGCCGCGCGATCTCGCCGCGGCCCCGATGGCGGAGGCGCCGGCGACGGCAGGCGATGTCGATGCGATGCTCCACGCGCATCTCGACCGCATCGCCGCTGCCATTGCCGAAGTGACAAAGGGCGGCGCTGAGCCGCAGGTCCAGCTCTCGCTGCCGCTCGGCGCCTATCGCATCGAGGGCGCCGTGCTCGGCCGCAATCTCGCCGGGCAGATCAACGTGCTGCTGATCCCCGCCACCGCCGTGCCGCCGGCGATGGCGGTGCAGTGGAGCGAGCAGCTGAACGAACGCCTGTTGCGACGCGAGATTCGCGTCGGCCGCGTCGGCGTTCAGGCGCCATCGAGACGGGCGTTCCCCCCGGCATAAAGCGCGATGGCGCGGTGGACTTCGGCGCTCCGGTCGCGCCCTCCCGGCTCGTCGACCCGGTTGCGGCCGATCGTCAGCATCAGCGAGTCGATCTGGTTATAGGTAACGAAGCTCGAGATCGCTTTGGAGATCTCGCCCAAGCTGAGCGTGGTCCGGCCCGGGCCGTAGCGGCGGCCGGGCGCGGTTTGCTTCAACACGGCCTGCGTGACGGCATTGCCATATTCGTCGCTCCACCGGCCGGTGATGTCGGTGACGATGGTCAGCCCGTCGCGCGTCGCCGCGTCGATCGCTTCGCCGTCGAAGCTCTGCTCGACCGTCAGGTCGCCCAGGGTCTCCTCCGACACGCCGGTGATCACCATCGCCCGGTCGTCGCGAGTGACGGTCAGCTTGTCGAGGCGGTACAGGTCGGCGATCGCGGCATCGACCGCGGTCTCCATCGTGATCTTCGTGCCGTTGCCCAGCTCGACGCTGGTCGTGCCCCAGAAGCGCGCGGCATCGGCGCCGTCGAGCGCGATCTCCGCCGCACCCCAGACCAGCAGCGACTCCCCGGTTTCGGCATTGGTGACGTAGATCGACGAGGTCGCCTCATCGATCGTCAAGGTATAGCCGTCGCCAAGCTCGAACATGATCCCGCCGATCGACACCGCCTTTACCTCGAACGCTGGCGGGCCGGACATGGCGGGCAGGCCCTCGGCCGGCGCGACATAGAGCGCGATATCGGCCGTCTCGGGCAGCATCGCGGCGGCATCGGCGGGGGCGGCGATCGGATCGAGCAGCACGACGCTCGCGACCATCGGGGTCGCGTCGTCGGAGAGCGTGATGCTGATGCTGTCGATGGCCGACGAGGCGACCGGATCGGTCACCAGGGCGCATCCTCGCGCAGGCGGAAGATCCCTGCCTGGATGGCGGCGAAGGCATAGTCCGCATCGGTCGAGCCTGGCCGGCCGTCATGGTCGACCAGATTGAAGTGCAGCCCGGCGACCATGCCAAGCACGCTGCTGTGCGGTTTGGCCGCGATCAAGGCGGCGACCTCGCTGGTGAATTCGTGCAGCGCGCGGGTAAGCCGCCCGGTATCGGCCGGGCCGCCGCCGAGCGACGCCGACAGCTCGGCCGCGACCTGCCCGACACCGTACGCATCATTGGCCGATCCACCGGGATGGCCGCCGCGCGCATCGGGATCGACCAGCCCGAGCTGGCCCGTCAGCGTCGTCGCGACGCGGCTGGACAGGGTGGTCATCGCCGCGGCGGCAAGCGTGCCGGGGCCGCCATTGCCGCCATCGATTCCCCCGAGCGAGACCCGCTCGGTGCGTCCCGTGCTGATAGGATTGATCATCGGTCAATACTCGTCGGACGGTTGGAACATGCCGTCGTAAATAGCGTGTCCCGGCCTCTCGCGCGCTCAACGATTCGCTTAGGGAAGAATACGGAAAGAAGCGGCTTCCGGGAGAGCAGCATGATCGGCACCGTCGTCGCGGGGATTCTCGCCAGTACTGCGCCCGTTTCCAGTGCCGAGCGCGTCGCAATGCTCGACACCGCGCGCCGGCCCGTCGTCCGGCAATTGGGCAAGCCGGTGAAGTTCCTCGTGCGCACCCTTAACCGCGACGGCGACTGGGCTTTCCTCGTCGCGACCATGCAGGATGCCCAGGGCCGGCCGATCAGCTATGCCGGCACCCCGCTCGCTTCGGCCGAAGCGGAGGGGATGATCTCGAAGGACTATGTCGCACTGCTGCAGCGGTCCGGCGGGCGCTGGCGCGTGGTCGACCAGGCGGTGGGCCCGACCGATGTCGCGTGGGAAGGCTGGGCGGCACGCTATGGGGCGCCGGCGGGGTTGTTTCGATAAAGGGCGTCAATAAGTCCCGTGCTCATTCCCGCGGGTCCAATATTGGAAGCTGTGATTGAGCGCCCGCGTGGCGAAGACGACATTGCCGCGGTTCAGTTCGTGGCCCATGGCCGGTGCGCCGTCGAGCGTACCGGCCCACCAGCCGGACGAGCGCTTCCCGACGAACACCAGTTGTCGGCCGCTCCGTCCTTTGGCGCGCAAGGTGGTCGCGCCGCCAGCGCCGACGCTGAAGCTGATCTCGCACGACTCAGGCGCCGCATCGTCGAAGCTGCAGGTGGCTGGCTCGGCGGACGCCGCCAGGCCCGCCAGCATCAGGCCGAGCATCATCGCTGGAAGATTCCGTTGGCGAGCTGCGCGCGGTGCGCCGAATCCCCGACGATATCGGCCGGCCGCTCATAATAGCGGCAGACGATCGCCGCCGCGTCGCCGGCATTGCTCGCCTGGCGCAGCCGGTTGGCCGCGCCCCGTTCGGTCGTGCTCAGCTCGTGCTGGACGAATTCGAGCTGCTCCTGGAAGGTCGAGCTGCGGATGTCGTGCCCGGCCCAGGCCGCGAAATCGGCCTGGCGCGGCCCTTCCCATTGGCCGAGGCCATAGCCCGGCCCGCCGCCGATCTGGCGGATCGACGCCTCCATCCCGCTCTCGGCATCGAGATTGGCGACGATCCCCGCGGCCTGCGCGCGCGTCCAGCCCTGCGCCTGGAAATAGGTCATGGCCTGGTCGATCCGGCCCTGGCGGGTCGTGGCCGGGGTGGCCGGCCCGGTGTCGTTGGCCGCTGCGAGCGTGCTGCCCTGTGCGCTCGCCGGCGCGCGGAGGATCTTGCCGCCATGCGACAGCGCCCAGGACAGGCTGCCGTAGCTGACCTGCTGGGTGCCATCGGCGTTGCGGTTGTTCGATCCGATCGTCTGGCCGTTCCCGGCATAGAGCACAGTATGCGACACGCCGCCGCCCTGGATGATGACCACATCGCCGGGCCGCGCCTGCGCCGCGCTCACCTCGGTCCAGCCGCGCGACCGGAGCGTGCTGTTGAGTTGGGCTACCGAATCCGTGTGAAGATTGCCGGGAAGCTGCCCGGCCTCGGTCAGCACTGCCGACACGAAATTCGCGCAGCAGACATTGGCCGGCACATTGGCGTTCATCGGCAGATCGTCGCTGCGGTCGCCGCGCAATTCCGACGCGTTGCGCCCGAGATAGTGTTTCGCGATGTCCGCCGGATTGCGGCCATTACCGCTTCCCGAGGGGCCAGTGGCCCCGCCCGCGGCATCGGCGCCGCGCGAGCCCGAACCGCCGAGCTGCAGCACCTGGTTTGGCCGGATCAGGTTCGGATTGACGATCCCGTTGTCGAGCGCGAGGCTGTGCCAGTCGAGCCCGAAGCGCGCGGCGATGCCCGACAGGGTTTCGCCGGGTTTCACACTATAGGTTCCACCCGTCGCGGCGCTTCCGCTCGGAATCGTCAGACTCTCGTTCGGGCGGATCAGATTGGGATTCGATATCTGCGGGTTCGCCGCGATCAGAGCGCTCAGCGAGACGCCCTTTGCCGCGGCGATGCCGGACAGCGTGTCGCCGGGCTTCACGCTGTAGCGCATGTCCACATCGACATTCAGCGTCTGCGAGCGCGCCGCCGTCACCGATTCGACCATCTTCGCCTCCATCGATTGGGCAACCGGAATCCCATGTCGGGCGTCGGGTGTCTCTCAACGAATCGTTTAGGGCGCGGCTCGGCGCGCCGTGCGACGAACGGAAGGGAGGAGAATAGATGATCCTTGTCGCATTGCTGCTGGCTCAATCCACCCCGGCCGCGCCCGTCCCGGCCCCGATCGGTTGCGCGGCGCAGGCGGGGGCGATCGACGGAAGCGGAGCAAGCCTGCCCGTAGCGGTCGACGGCGCCACGCTCAAAAATGCCGGGGCGATCGGCAGGCTGCGCAGGAAGGCGAAGGACGGGGGCGTCATCCTGATCGAGGGCGGCGACTTCAGCGGTCAGGATTTCCGCAAGGCCGACCTCGCCTCGATCTGCTTTCGCGGCAGCGACCTTTCGAAGAGCAACTGGAGCGGCGTCACCGCGCCCGGCCTCGGGTTCATCGATACCGACCTCAGCGAAGCGCAACTGACTGGTGCGGTTCTGCCCGGCGTGCTGTTGCGCACGGCGACGCTCGCCGGCGCCGATGCGACCGGCGCCGATTTCCGCGGCGGTCAGCTCGATGGCGGCTGGAAGGCAAGCCTTGCCGGCTGGAAGATCGACGGCGCCAATTTCTCCGGCTTCCGCTTCCAGTGCGGCGTGACCGAAGCCGATGGCTGCCCGTTCGATCGGCAGGGGATCAGCGCGAAAGGCGCCGATTTCTCGGGCGCGTCGTTCCACGGCTTTTCCTTCTGGGGCTCAGCGCTCGACAATGCGCGGTTCGAGGGTGCCGAGATGGGGCTGCAGGACCTCACCCAGATCGAGGGCGCGACACTGCCCGCCACCCTGGTCCTTCGACAGGGGAAGAAGCACTATTCCGTCACCGGCCCGGTCGCCGCCGCGATCGCCCGCGCCCTGACGACGAGCGCTACCGAGGCCGTGAGCGCTCCGGGCAAACCGGCACGCCTGACGGGCAAGCATCTGTTCCTCAGCGACAGCCTGACGATCGCCCCGGCCGCGGCGAGCGACCCGCAATGGCCGAGCGTGGTGCGCGTGCTGCTGCAACTCGCGCCTTCCTGGCTGATGATCTCGGCCAGCCCCGGCCGCCAGGCCCAGGCACGCGGGCGGTCGGATTCGGAAGACGGCCATAGCTGTACGCTGTCCAGCCAGGGGCTGGCGGCCGGGCCGAACAACAGCCTGATCGTCCTGCCGCCCGGCCGCCGCGGCGCGCGCCCGGGCGTGCCGGCGATCCTGACGCTGGGCGACATTGCGTCGATCGCGCCGGAACAGGCGAGTGCGGTGGATTCAGTCCGCATCGTGCAATGCGCGGGCGCTGCGCCCTTCGGCACGATGCGACGCGTGCCGGTCGACGACCTGACCTTCGATGCCTTGTGGTCGAGCGCAGTAGGCCCGGCGGGCTAGTTCCTCGCGCGAATCTGCGCCAGCGCTTCGGCCGAAACGGTCATGCCTGCCTTGGCCATCGCCGGTGTCGGCCACGCGCCCGATGCCACCATCTGCCGCACGGTCGCGCGATCGGGCGGGGGCCAGCCGATGCCGCTCGCTTTGGCCCGCTCGACCAGCCGCGCCCGCGCTGCCTTCATCTCCGGCCCGGTAAAGGCGACGGGTTCCGCGACCAGTTCATGCACGGCCATGCTGCCGTCCCCGGCGACGCTCCACAATGTTCCGCCCTTCTGGACCAGCAATTCCGCGATATCGGCCTGCTCCGCATCGAGCGCCATCCGCACCCGGTCGATCCCGAAACTGTCGGCCCAGCGCGGATCGGCGCCATGCCGCAACAGGGTCATCACACCACCGACATGCGAGAAGGCGATCGCCGATTTCATCGCATCCTCGCCATCGGGCAGGCGCTGCGGATCGGGCGAGGCGCCAGCGCGCAGCAACGCCTCGGCGAGATCGGGCGAGTCGGCAAGAAGGGCCAAGGTCAGCGCATTGCCGGGCCTCACGCCATTAGCGGGCATGCCGGCCGCGAGCAGCATCGCGATGCCGTCCGGGTCGCAGCGCGACACCGCCAGGGTCAGCAGGTCGCCATATTGGCCGTCGGGCGCCGAGCTCATCCGCGGATCGTGAGTTACCACCGTGCCGATCAGCCGCGGATCGCGCGCCAGCATCGCGCGCGCCTCACCGGTCCGCCCGTCGAGCACTGCCTCGGCCAGGGTCCGCCCCGAAGCGCCATTGGTGACATTGGCCAGCACGCGCGTGCGATCCGGCAGCACGACCGAGCTGCGCTTGCTGAAACAGGCCTTGTCGGCCGCCATGCTGCATCCCCCGGTCGGCGCGATCGCCAGCATCACCGCGATGCCGAAGAAACGATGGCGGGTCACGACCGGTTCCTAGAGCCCGGCCAGTGCGGCGTGAACCGGCAATCGCGGATCACTGCGCCGGCATGCTGCTCAGCACCCAGTCCATGCCGTGGCGCGCGACCGGATTGTCCTGGTACCAATGCTGCCCCTCGGGCCGCACGGCATCGAGCGGCACGCGCGTGCCATAGGCTTCGGGCGCATCGGCAAACACGGCGCCCGGTATGCCGCCGAAGATCGCGCCGAGCACGCGGTCGCCGCCATCCTGCACCGCCGACAGGATCTCGCCGCGGACATAGAATGCGGTGATCTCGGCCGCGCGGCCGATGCCCGCACCATTGCGTATGCCGTCGGCCTGGCGGATCGTCGCGTCGCTCAGCCCGGCGGCGTTGAAGGTCGCCGCGTCGCGCCCGCTCGCCAGCGCCGCCGCCGAGGCGAGCCCGCCGCCGAGCGAATGGCCGGTCAGCGTCACGTTCGCATCGGGGTTGCGCGCCAATGCCTTCGCGACCAGCAGCGCATGGGCATATTGATCGGACGGCAGGCCCACTGCCTGTTGCGCATTGGCTTTCCAGTCGCTGCCGTCGGTCGTGCCGCGGAAGCTCACGACATAGCGCGTGCTCGCGCCCTCGCCGCTCGCATAGACCCGCGCCCGGAAGGCGCTCTGCGGCGAGGTCAGGTCTTGCCGGCTCAGCCCGAGCTGCGCCAGGTCGGCGTCGCTCGCCACCCGGTATCCCGGGGGCGGCGCGGTGATATCGTTATAGACGTCGCCCGCTAGCTGGGCGAGTTCGCGCGTCGTCGGGCCGCCCGCAGCGGCGATCCCGGCCGGCGCGGTGGCGGCCGGCGCGGCGAACTGGATCGGCGGCTGGGGCTGTTGCCACACCAGCGCCTCGCGGACGGGGATGAGGTGCGACTGGAATTCGCTGTTCGCTGCCTCACGGAGCCTCGAGGCGACCGCGCCCGATGGGGCGAGGCTCGGCGTGCGCAGGGCAAGGCTGTTGGCGGCGTCCATGCGTCCCTCGTCGCGGGCAAATGCAGAAGGCGTGGTGCCATTCGCCGTGCCACCTGTCGCTAGACGAATCGTTTAGGCCTTCTAAGCGATCCGTTGAGTGATGCCGCGCCAGCGGCATGGCACCTCTTCCTCCCATGATGGCCGATCCGGGCCAGTGCGATGGAGGAAAAGCATGACGACGATCGCTTCGGGCCAGTCCGCCCAATTCGCCGCCAACGCCGATCTGGCGGTGCGGGGCAGCGCGCTGATGATGGCGGCGGGCATCCTCGCCGGTTCCTTCCGCCCGCTCGGTGCCGGCCCCCTCGCCTTTGGCACGCTGCCCGCCGCGTTCGCGATCCGCCTCGGCACCTTGGCGCAAGGCGAGGCACCGAGCCAGCTCCAGCAGCGCGCCGGCTTCACCGCGCAGGTCACCGGCCAGAGCACCGCGAGGGTCGATCTCGGCGACGGCTATCGGCTCGAGATCGACGAGCGCAACAGCGAGATGACCATCTTCAACGAGACGACCGGCGAAAGCACCCGCATCTGGGGCGATCCGCATGTCGATGTGAACGGCAATCACCAGTTCGATTTCTACGGCACGACGACCTTCGAACTGGCCAACGGCACCAAGATCACCATCAACACCGAACCCTATGCCGCCAACCCCAATGCCTATCTCGCCAGCCAGGTGGTGGTGACCAAGGGCAGCAACGCAGTGGTGATCGACGGCATAAGCCAGAACCGGATCGGCGATCTCTCGGTCAGCGTGTCGAACAACGGCTATGCGATCGACGCGGCGCATCGCGACGGCTTCACCGTGCTGGAGCAGGCCGGCGGCTGGCAGACCGAAATGGGCCAGACCGTGACTCAGGCCGAAGCCGACATCACCAAACCGGGCGCGCTCTACGGCCCGGGCAGCGACGCGATGAGCCTGGCCGAAGCCGGCACCGCGATCGGCAGCTTCCTGTTCTTCGGCAGCCTGTTCGGTGCCTCGGTCGGTCTCGACGCCTCAGTGCGCGCGTCGTTCGGCAATCTCGAATCGACCCGGGTGCTGCGCCAGCTCCTGCTGGCCTGATCCCCCGAGCGGCAGGAGACGATCATGGTTGGCGGTGTGAACGGCGTCACGGACGCGGCAAGGACCCTGAGCAATGCCGGCGGCCTGGGCGAGGCGCTGGTCGTCGCCAACCGCACGTCGCGCGGCGTCGATGTCGGCGGGCTCACCCGCGACCTCGCGGAGCTGTCGCTGCGCGACCCCAAGGGCGCGGCGAATGCGATCGAGGCAGCCCGCAAGGATCTCACGCCCGTTCAGCAGGGCGAGTTCGACCGGCTGCTGCCCGATGCGATCTCGACCCGGCAGCGCGCGGCCAACGCCGCGCCCACCGGCCTTACCGATGCCCAGAAGGAGCTGGGGCTCGACCTCACTCAGATGGGGCTCGACGTTGCCGGGCTGTTCGATCCGACGCCGATCTCGGACGGCGCGAACGGCGTCATCTCGCTGCTGCGCGGCGACTGGCTCGGTGCCGGCATCTCGGCGGTCAGCATGATCCCCTATCTCGGCGACGCGGCCAAGCTGGGCAAGCTCGGCAAATGGGGCGAGACGGTGATGAAGGCAGTCGAGCTGGCCAAGACCGACAGCGCCTTCGCCCAGGCAGTCCGGCCGGCGCTCAGCAAGATCTCCGACGCGATCGGCGCGGCGCCCCAGGCATTGCTCGACCGCCTGCCGCAATCGGCGCGCGACACGCTCACCGGCATGAAGCGCCAGATCGACGGGCTCTCCTCGATCGCCGCGAAAAAGGCCGACACCGTCGCGGCGGCCGGCGTGCACAGTGCGAAGGTCGGCGACAATGCGGTGACCTGGACGCTCGATGCGAGCGGCCGGCCGACCTCCGCCTCGGCCACGCTCTCCGAACTCCAGCCCAAGGGCGCGGTGCGCGGCGGCGACGAGCTTTCCGCCCAGGATCATGTCCGCGGCCGCGGGCTCGATGACGACGATGCCGGCCATATCATCGGCCACCGCTTCCTCGGCGACCAGGGCGAGCGGAACATGTTCCCGCAGAATTTCAACTTCAACCGTTCCGCCTACAAGACGATGGAGAATGAATGGGCGGCCTGGATCGAGGCCGGCGGCACCGTGAAGATCAATGTCGCGCTGAAGGGCGGCACCGCCGACCGGCCAGCGCAGGTGGGCGTCGTGTACGAAGTGCTGAACGCGGCGGGCAAACGGGTCTTCAAGAATAGCGAGCTGTTCGATAATGCGGCGGGGCAGGTGTTCGACCGGGTCTCGACCGCGGACATCCGCAAGTTGCTCGCCAAGTGACCGGCGCCCCGGTCGCAGCGTTTCTGGAGGTGGTTTCGATGACCAGCATGGCATTCGACCAGGCCCGCGCCGATGCGCTGGTGCACGAGATCGGCCAGATGGTGATCGCCGATCCCAACTACGCCGAACGCGAGTGGAGCGGCATCGCGCTGGTAGTCGAGGTCGCCGAGCGCAAGCGCATGTACGGCTTCGTCTATCTCGCCGATGGCGACTGGGAAGCCGAGACTCCCGACGATTTCGACGTGATCGAGCGTGCCGCCGACCTCAACCGGGTAATGGCCGCCGGCGGCAATGGCTGGACGCGCTGCCTCGTGCAGATATCGCGCCCCGGTCCCAAGGTCGCGATCCGCTTCGACTATGACGACACCGGCGACTGGGTAGTAACGCCGGGCAATCATGAAGAGATGGTCGCCCGCCTCAAGCCGTGAGGCCGTGACGGGCCGGGACGACCGATCCCCTCCCCACGCGCGGCTATCGCTGCCGCGTCGCTAGCCTGGTCTTTGATCCCGTCATCCGTTCGCGGTGCCATTCTTTGCATTTTGGCAAGCCGTTGTCCGTGCTGAAGGCAACTCCCTTCAGCATCTATGCTAGCGTTCACAACCATATTTTGCACTTTGTAATTGCATAGTACAATATATCGAATATACTCCCTGACAAGTAGAGTCGCGGTCCAAGCGAACGATCGGCGCATCCACCCAGGGGAGGTTGACCATGTTTACGAAGACTCGCGCCCGTCATGCACTGGCAGTGACGAGCGCGCTGGTGCTGTCGATGGCCGCAGGTTCAGCCTGGGCGCAGGACAAGGACCAACGACCGGCCGATACCAAAAGCGAGGACCCTGCGCCTCCGGGCGAGGACATCGTCGTCACCGGAGATCGCAACAATCAATACGGCACCAACGTCGTCCAGGCCGGCAGCTTCCGAGGCGCCAAGGCGCTCGACGTGCCGCTGACCATCTCGGTGATCCCGTCGGCCGTGCTGCGCTCGCAACAGGCGGTCGACCTTATCGACGCTGTCCGCAACACGGCGGGCGTGTCGACCAGCAGCGTCGGCCCGGTCGCCTATAACAACCTCACCATCCGCGGCATCTCCGTCGACACGCGCAGCAACTTCAAGCTCGATGGCGCGCTGAACATCCTCTCCTCGACGGCCTTCCCGCTCGAGAACAAGGACCGGGTCGAGGTGCTGAAGGGCGCCTCCGCGCTCTATTACGGCTTCTCGACGCCGGCCGGCATCGTCAACCTGACGATGAAGCGACCCACCAACCAGTTCAGCCTCTATGCCAACAGCTTTGCCGACAGCAACGGCGGCTATGGCCAGCATATCGACGTCGGCGATACCATCGGCATGTTCGGGTATCGCCTCAACGGCGTGCTGGCGCATATCGACACCGGCGTCGATTATTCGACGGGCCGCCGCTATCTCGCGTCGGGCGCCTTCGACCTGAAGCCCACCGACAAGCTGACGATCACCGCCGATATCGAATATTTCGGCCGGCGCGTGGTCGAACCCGCGATCTTCCTGCTCAACGTTCCCGCCGGTGCGACGACGGTGCAACTGCCGTCGGTGACGCGGCTCGACCCGCACAACAACCTCGCCGGGGCGCCCTGGGCCGCCAACGACACGACCGAGCTGAACTATCTCGGCAAGGCGGTCTACAAATTCTCCCGGGACTGGAATCTGTCGGCCTATTACGGCAAGTCGCGGCTGGTCCGGATTCGCAACAACCCGCAATTCACCCCGACCAATCTCACCACGGCGCTCACCACGGGTACCGGCGTGGTTCGTTTCTCCGCGCAGAACACGCTGTTCGAGAACGAGAATTACGCGGCGGAACTGGCGGGGACGCTCCGCTTCGGGACGATCCGCAACGAAATGCTGCTGGGCGCCTCGCGTGCCCTGCGCGATCTCGCCTCGCCTTCGCCAGTGCGAGTCAGCATCGCCCAGAACTTCCTCAATCCGGTGCTCATCGCGAACCCGAACCTGGCGTTCGCCGCGCGACCCAAACCGACCCGCATCGACGATCGCGGCCTCTATTTCTTCGACCGGCTGAGCTTCAACGATATCGTCCAGCTGCTCGGCGGCATCCGCTTCAGCGATTATCGGGATTCCAGCATCATCAATGGCGGGAAGACCTTCAAGGCCACCCCCACCTCGCTCTCCGGCGGCGTGGTTGTGAAACCGGTGAAATGGATCAGCGCCTACGGCACCTATATCGAAGGATTCGAGGGCACGCCGGCCGCGCCGATCGCGACCGAGAACAATACCGACAGCTTCCCGCCGACCAACAGCATCCAGTATGAAGCGGGCATCAAGCTCGAGCCCAAGGACAATCTGCTGATCCAGGCGGCCTATTTCGACATCGATCGCGGCGCCTCCTATCAGGCGATCAATCCGACCACGGGCAACCAGCATTATTATACCGACGGCCGGGAGCGCTATCGGGGCTTCGAGTTCAGCCTGACCGGCAATGTCATCGACGATCTGGCGCTGTACGCGACCTTCACTGCGCTGTCGGCCCATTACAACCAGACTCCGAACATCGCCGGCAAGCGCGTCGAGGGCACGCCGAAGAACACCTGGTCGCTGGCCGGCGAATATACGGTGTCCTGGCTCGATCCGGGCCTCAAGCTGACTGCCGGCGCCTATCATACCGGCACTCAGGCGCTCAACGCGGCCAACAACGCCTTTACCGATCCCTATACGACGTTCGACCTGGGCGGGTCCTACACCTTCACTTTCAACGACCATCAACTCGTGGCGCGCGTCAATGCGCAGAACATCACGGGCAAGCGCTATTGGGCCGCGACCGGCGCCAATATCCTCGCGGAGAATCTGCCGAGCCTGGTGAAATTCTCGCTGAGCTTCAAATACTGACCCGCCGCCGGGCAAGCGAGCGCCCCCTCGCTTGCCCCGCAAGGGTCGCTCGATGTTGATCCCGATCACCGAGCACGTCAGCGGATTGGTCTGACCTCTCTGGACAGACCATTATCGGTGCGGTAGCGTTTGACACGTGGACGGCCGCCGATAGCGTGCCTGCCATTGATGGCTTCCACGCGGCCGACGATACGCAACACCCGAAAAAAATGGCGCGGAGAAAGGGGAGGGCATGAGGCGGATACCCCATCTGCGCTGGTGGATCGTCGCGTTGATCTGCGCCGGCACGATCGCGAACTATCTGGCGCGCAATTCGCTGGGCGTGCTCGCGCCGCAGCTGAAGACCGACCTCGCGATGACCACCCAGCAATACAGTTACGTCGTCGGCGCGTTCCAGCTCGCCTATACGGTGATGCAGCCGGTCGCCGGATTCATCGTCGATCGCTTCGGCCTGCGTGCGGGCTTCGCGTTGTTCGGCGTCGCCTGGTCGGTCGCCAACATGCTGCATGCGTTCGCCGCCGGCTGGCTGGGGCTCGCCTTCTTCCGCGGGCTGCTCGGGCTCGCCGAATCCGCTGCGGTGCCATCGGGAATCAAGGCGATCGCCGAATGGTTTCCGGCACGCGAGCGCTCCGTGGCAGTCGGCTGGTTCAATGCCGGCACCTCGCTCGGGGCGCTGATCGCGCCGCCGGTGGTGATCGCCGTCTCGCTCTGGGCCGACTGGCGGGTGGCGTTCATCGTCACCGGCGCGACCGGCCTGGTCTGGGCGGCGGCGTGGTACGCCTTTTACCGCAGCCCCGCGGTGCATCCCGCGATCACGCCCGAGGAACAGGCGATGATCGCGGCGGATCGTCCGAGCGTGCCGGGGCCGAAGGCGACCGCGCGCGAGATCCTCGGCTCGACGAAATTCTGGGTGATCGCAGTACCGCGTTTCCTGGCCGAGCCGGCATGGCAGACTTTCAGCTTCTGGATCCCGCTCTATCTCGCGACGGAGCGCGGCATGGACCTGAAGCAGATCGCGCTGTTCGCCTGGCTGCCCTTCCTCGCAGCGGACATGGGCGGCGTGCTCGGCGGCTATCTCTCGCCTTTCCTGGTGAAACGCTTCGGCGTGCGGCTCATCACCTCGCGCGTCGCGGGCGTCAGCCTCGCTGCGGTGCTGATGATCGCGCCGGGCTGTATCGGCCTTGCCGTCAGCCCCTATACCGCCATCGCCCTGTTCTGCGTCGGCGGCTTCGCGCACCAGATGATCTCGGTGCTGATCAACACGCTCTCGGCCGACGTGTTCACGCCCGAGGAAGTCGGCACCGCCAACGGCTTTGTCGGTCAGGCGGGGTGGATTGGCGGATTGCTCTTCTCGCTGCTGATCGGCCAGCTCGCCGACACGGTGGGCTACGCACCGCTGTTTGCTGCCCTGTCGGTGTTCGACCTGATCGGGGCCGTCGTCCTGATCCTCGGCATTCGACATCTGATCGTTCCGGAGCCCCGCCGATGAGACGCGCCACGCTTTCCAACCCGCCGCTGTTCGCGCTGGCGGAGCAAAGTCGCGGCCGCCTGACCCTGGTCGCCGACACCGGTGCGGTGGCGCATCTCTTCGTACTCGAGGAGGATATCGCGCGGCTCCTGCTGCTGGCTGACGGCGCGGTGACGAGCCCCCCAAGCTGGGCGATCGCGGCCGGCGAGAGCGATATCACCGAGCCGGGGCGCGACCGAATGGACGTGGCCGGCTTCACCTGCCCGGACTTCGCGCTCGTCGTCGAGGACGAAAAGATCGTCATCGAGACGGCGCGGCTGCGCCTCACCGTCCAGCTCCACGGCCTGCATTGCACCTGGGAGCAGCGCGAGGGGGAGCAATGGCACCTGATGGCGGCGGATCGCCCGACCCAGGCCTATGATTTCGGCTGGTGGGACGGCCGCGCCTATCATTATTGCGCACGCCATGCGGGCGAGCGTTATTATGGACTGGGCGACCGGACTGGCGACAACGACCGCGCCGGGCGCAGCTTCCGCCTGATCAATCTCGATCCGATGGGCTATGACGCCGAGCAGAGCGACCCGCTCTACAAGTCGATCCCGTACGTCCTCGTCGCCGATGCTGCCGGCCGCTGCCACGGCGCCTTTTACGACACCGTTGCGGATGTCGCCTTCGACTTCGGGCGCGAACTCGACAATTATCACGGACATTACCGCCATGTCGTGGCGGACAGCGGCGATCTCGACCTGTGGATGATCGCCGGCCCCGATCCGCTGGCCGTGACGCGGCGTTTCACCTGGCTCACCGGGCGCCCGGCGCTGATGCCGCGCTGGTCGCTCGGCTATTCCGGCTCGACCATGAGCTATACCGACGCGCCCGATGCGGCGGCCCAGATGGCGGGCTTCCTCGACAAGCTCGGCGAGCATGATCTCGGCTGCACCTCCTTCCATCTGTCGTCGGGCTACACCTCGATCGGCGACAAGCGTTATGTGTTCAACTGGAACAACGACAAATTCCCCGATCCCGGCGCCTTTGTCGCCAGCTATGCCGATGCGGGCGTCCGTCTGGTGCCCAACATCAAGCCGGCGTTGCTGCGCAGCCATCCACGCTATGACGAGGTGGCTGCCGCCGGGCTGCTCGTCGGCGACGCAGACGGCGCGCCGATCGAGGCGCAATTCTGGGACGAGGTCGGCAGCTATATCGACTTCACCAACCCGGCAGCAGCCGCCTGGTGGCGCGACCAGGTCACGTCGGCGCTGCTCGATCACGGCATCGTCGCGACATGGAACGACAATAACGAATATGAGATCTGGGATAAGCGCGCCCGCTTCCACGGCTTCGGCGCGCCCCGCCCTGCCGCCTCGATGCGGCCGGTGCAGCCGCTGCTGATGGCCCGCGCCTCGCGCCGCGCGCAACAGGAGGCGGCTCCCGGATCCCGGCCCTATGTCGTTACGCGCTCGGGTATGGCGGGGCTGCAGCGCTATGCCCAAACCTGGAGCGGTGACAACCGCACCGAGTGGAAAACCCTCCGCTACAACGCCCGCATGGCCATCGGGCTGGCGCTGTCGGGCGTGTCGAACAGCGGGCATGATGTCGGCGGCTTTGCCGGGCCAGCGCCGGAACCCGAGCTGCTGCTGCGCTGGGTGCAGGCGGGTGTGTTCATGCCGCGGTTCAGCATCCATAGCTGGAACGACGACCGCACCGTCAACGAGCCATGGATGTATCCGGAGATAGTGCCCGCCATCCACCGGCTGATGGCGCTGCGCCAGACCCTGGTGCCGTTCTTCTACGACCTGCTGCATCGCTATCATACCGATTGCGACCCGATGGTGCGGCCGACCTGGCTCGACTTTCCCGGCGACGCCCATGCCTGGAAGGAGAATGACGAGCATCTGCTTGGCCCCGACCTGCTGGTCGCGACGGTGATGGAACCGGATGCCACGACGCGGACGCTGCGGACGCCGGCAGGTGCGGACTGGGTCCATGTGTGGACCGGCGATCATATCGCAGGCGGCACGAACGTCACCCTTGCCGCACCGCTCGATGGACCGCCTCCCCTGCTCGCACGCGCCGGATCGGCGATGCTGGTCGACCTCGCCAAGGGCGGATGGCATCCCAAACCCTATCGGCGCGGCGTCTGGCTGTTTCCGCCGCGGGAGGGGGCGTTCACCTGGAGTGCGATCGAGGATGCGGGCGACGGCGAAGAGCCGGTCGATCGCTGGCATCTCGACGGCCACGCCGACCCTGAGCGCATCGCGATCACGGTGCGGCGCGAGGGACTGGGAAGCGGGGGTGAGGGAACGATCACGCTCCTGCTGCCGGTCGACGAGCGGCGAGTGTTGCAGGTCAATGGCGGGGCCGGCGATATCGTGACACATGATGGGCGCCGTGGCGTTACGATCACCGTCTAAGTCGTGGAGTCGCAAACGGGCCGACCCGAGGCGATCCAGGTCAGCGCCTATCGCGGGCGGGCGCTCAGAACTTCGCGAACTGCGCGTGCTTCATCACCCGTGCTCGCCAGGATGAACGGACTCGAACAGGGCGCTTGCAGGACTGTCAAAAGACCCGCTTCCGGGCTGGGTATGATCGTAGCGCTTGGGCCGCGCAACGGCGGCATGCTGGAGTCCGCTTTACGCAGCGCGATGAGATATGGCCCGGCATCCATTGCCTTGGGCTCCGCGAAGGTGGAATTGTCCCAGGTTACCGATAGCCTGAACGGGGCTTTCCCAACCAGCACCTGATCCACCACTATGTCGAAGCGTGCATAATCACTTAATAGATTGGCGTTCTTGTCTTCGTAAAACCTGCGCATTTCTGGCGACAAAGCGGGACTGTCCAGCATCTTTTGACGGAACACAGGATCTCGAATGACCTTATAGTTCTCGATGCGGCCCACAATGACCATGTCTGCATATTTGATATCGCCGGGAGCGAGCGGCACGCTCACCCGGCAGGCGTGCGCTGCTTCGCCGGAAAATGGGCAGACAAGAGCAGCAACGGCGATCAACCAGCAGCGCAGCATTTCGCCTTCTCCAGATAGTCCGCCTTGCGTTCTATCTCTCCCCTATAGGAGACCGCCTTAACGAGCGCTTTCCCTGGCCTCGGGCTATTCGCGATCATGGGTTAACGACCCAGCTCAGACCGCCACCCGGCGCGCAAGATCGCTTCGCTTCGCTTCTACCTCTGCCCGCGCGCGCTCGAAGGTATCGCTTTCGGTCGCGGTCAGCAGGCCGTCGATGACGCGCGCTAGATGGTCGCGCATCTCGCGCCTTGCCGCATGGGGGTCGCGATCGCGGAGCGCCGTGAGGATGCGCTGATGCTCGTCGATGCGCGGCTGCACGCCGACGCTGCGCGCGCGCTCCAGCATATGCGCGCAGAGCGGCGAGCGGTAGCGCGCGTCCCATAGCGACTCGACGACATCCACCACCGCCGAGTTGCGCGTCGCCCGTGCGATCGTCAGGTGAAAGGATCGGTCGGCATGCTCGCCACTGATATTCTCGAGATTCTCGCGCTCCATCTCGCCGATCAGCGTCTCGAGCGTCGCGATCTCCTCATCGGTGATCGAGACCGCGGCGAGCGCCGCTGCCTCGCCCTCGAACAGGCGTCGCGCCTCGGTCAGTTCGAAGGCGCCGATGTCGAGCCCGATCATCGCGGCATCCTTGGGCGGATTGTCGACGACGAAGATGCCCGCCCCGTGCCGCGTCCGGACGAGCCCGATCACGTCGAGCGCGATCATCGCTTCGCGGATCGTCGGGCGGCTGACCTTATATTCCTCGGCCAGGTCGCGTTCGGACGGAATGCGCTGGCCCGGCGCGAACTCGCCGCGTTGGATCGCACCGGCGACGGCCGCCGCGACCTGCTGGTATAATTTGCGCAAGTCCGGCTGCAGGTTGGCGGCCGAAGGCGGGGCGATTGGTCTGGTCAGTTGTTTTCTGGGCATAACGCGCTCAACGCCTAGCACCGGTGTGGCAACGCTGCAACATGATGGTAGTCCGCTGAGCGTGACCGCTTGTATGTGGTAAGACCATTTGCTAGTCACACGTCAGACAGGTTTGCGGGCGATAGATCCGCGGCTGGGACGAGGGGACAAAAAATGATCAACTATCGGAATTCCGTTTGCCGCGCCGCGCTGATCGCGTCGCTCGCGTTGGGCGCGACGCCCGCCTTCGCGAAGGACAGGGCGGCCGACCCGGCTGCCGATCCCGCCCAGAGCGCGCCGACTGGTCCGACCAGCGAGGTACAGGCGCCCGACAACCCCGGCGACATCATCGTCACCGCGCAGAAGCGCGCGGAGAATGTCCAGCGCGTGCCGCTGGCCATTTCGGTCGTGTCGCAGGCCCAGCTCGAGGCGTCGGGCGTGCGCCAGTTCCAGGATCTCGGCAGGATCGCCCCCTCGCTGACGGTGCGTCCGGCCGAACACCCGGTCAACGCCAACGTGTCGCTGCGCGGCGTCGGCACCTTCGCCTTCGGCATCGGCGTCGAGCCGAGTGTCGCGGTGCTGGTCGACGAAGTGCCGCTCGCCTTCCAGGCGCGCGCCTTCACCGACCTGCCCGATGTCGAGCGGATCGAAGTGCTGCGCGGTCCGCAGAGCACCTTGTACGGCAAGTCCGCTTCAGCCGGCCTGATCAACATCATCACGCGCCAGCCGACCGATACCTTCCACTTCCGTGCGAATGCGCTGGCGACCACCGACAGCGAATATGGCGGCAATTTCAGTGTCTCGGGCCCGTTGACCCCGGAACTGGGCTATGTCCTGTCGGCCAGCTATTCCAACTGGGACGGCAATGTCCGCAACCTGTTCAACGGCAAGAAAGTCAACGGGCGCGAGGCGTTCAACACCCGCGCCAAGCTCCGTTGGCAACCCACCGACGACGTCACCGTCACGCTGTCGGGCAATTATCTCAACGGCAATACCAGCGTCGGCCGGCCGTTCATCCGCATGGACCCGGCCGCCCTGTTCCGCGGCATCGCGGGCCAGACCGCGGCAGTGGCAATGCCCGGGGTGACGATCAACGAAGACAATCAGAACATCAGCAACAATTACGATGCGCGCACCAAATATGAAGGCGGTGGCGGGTCGCTCCGCGCCGAAGTCGGACTGGGCGAGATGACGCTGGTATCGATCACGTCGTACGACAGGTTCCGCCTCAACGACTATCTCGACCAGGACGACACCTCGTCCACCACCCCCAGCGGCAGCAACATCCAGGTGGGCACGTTCAACTCGAAGCTGTTCACGCAGGAAATCCGCCTGCTCTCGCCCGGCGACAAGCCGTTCCGCTATACGCTGGGTGCCTATTACGCGAACGTGAAGTTCGATCGGCCTTTCCTTCGCGGCCCCGTCTTCTCGCTGGCCAACTGGTTCGCGACATCGAAGTCGGAACAGCTCGCCGCCTTCGCGCAGATCGACTGGGAGATCGTACCGCACTTGACCCTGAGCGGCGGCGGGCGCGTCCAGAACGAAAAGGTTGCCTATACCTTCAAGGACATTCTCAACGCTGCCTCCTTCAGCGGCCATGCCGAAGACACCGCGGGCACCTATCGCATCAGCGGGCGCTACGAGTTTACCCCCGACATCATGGTCTTCGCGACCTATTCGACCGGCTACAAGGGCCAGACCTACGATCTGACCACCGGCTTCAACGCGGGCCGCGCAAATGCGGGGCCGATCAGGCCGGAGACATCGCGCGACAAGGAAATCGGCGTGCGCGCGCAGTTCCTCGACCGGCGACTGACGTTCAACCTCACCCTTTTCGACACCAACTATAAGGACCTGCAGGCGCAGACGATCGAAACCATCAACGGTACCCAGAATTTCCGGCTGACCAATGTCGGCGGCCTGAATACCAAGGGTATCGAACTGGACAGCTCGGCCCGCATCGGCGACGACCTGAACCTGACGGGATCGGTGGCCTATCTCGACGCCAAATATACCTCGTTCCCGGTCGCCCAATGCTATCCGTTGCAGCAAGTCCCGGCGACGTGCCTTCCCCCGACATCGCCCACCTTCCAGAACCTGACCGGCCAGCGCGCGGTGCAGGCACCGGAGTGGAAATTCTCGGTCGGCGCCGATTACTCGCCGTCGCTGGGCAGCGATCTGCGCGGGGTGGCGCAGGCCAACTGGCAATATCAGAGCGGCGTCTATTACGTGGCGGAAGATCCGCAGACGTTTCAAAAGGCCTACAGCATCGTCAATATCGGCCTTGGTGTGCGCGCCGAGGACCACAAATGGGAAGTGGTCGCTTTCGTCAACAATCTGTTCGATCAGCAATATTTCCCGTCGCTGGTCAACAGCGCGGGCAACTTCGGCAGCAAGATGGCGACACAGGCACTGCTGCCGCGCGACTTCCGCCGCTATGGCGGGGTGCGCGTGGGCATAAACTTCTAACCGACGGGCGGCAGGCTGGGTAAAAAGGCCCTGGACCTGCCGCTCGAGTTCGACTTCGCGTCCCGGACGCAAAATGCAAGGAAGCCGGCATCGCAAGGCCTGCGATGCCGGCCAGGGAGTAGCCGCGTATGTTCATGACGCAGACGATGCGCTGGTTCGGGCCGTCCGATCCGGTTTCGCTGCGCGACATCCGCCAGGCAGGCGCGGCCGAAGTGGTGACGGCGTTGCACGAGGTCGCGAACGGCGAAGTCTGGACTCGTGAGGCGATCGCCGCGCGCAAGCACGAGATCGAGCAGGCGGGGCTGGGCTGGACCGTGGTCGAGAGCCTGCCCGTGCACGAAGAGATCAAGACCCGCGGGCCGGCCTGGGACCAGCTGGTCGATCGCTTTTGCGAGAGCCTGCGCAATCTCGCGGCCTGCGGCATCACCACCGTCACCTATAATTTCATGCCAATCCTCGACTGGACCCGGACCGATCTTGCCTGGCCGCTTCCCGACGGCGCCCTGGCGCTGCGCTTCGAGCTCGAGATGGTCGCCGCCTATGACCTCCATATCCTGCGCCGGCCCGGCGCCGACGCCTCCTACACGCCCGCGATGGTCGAGGCCGCGACGCGGCGCTTCCACGCGATGGACGAAGCGGCGCGCGACAGGCTGGAGCGGACGATCATCGCCGGGTTGCCGGGCAGCGAGGAGAGCTTCACCTCGACCGCGCTGCTCGCGGCGATCGACACCTATGCCGATGTGGACGCGGAGCGCCTGCGCGCAAACCATGTCGCCTTCCTCGCCGCGGTCTGCCCGGTCGCGGACGAACTCGCGATACAGCTGGTCGTCCATCCGGACGATCCGCCCTTCCCCATCTTCGGCCTGCCCCGCGTCGTAAGCACCGAGGCCGACGTCGCGGCGCTGTTCGCGCGCGTCCCCAACCCGTCCAACGGCCTGTGCTTCTGCGCCGGATCGTTCGGCGTGCGGGCCGACAACGACTTGCCCGGCATGGTCGATCGGCTGGGCGACCGGATCGGCTTCCTGCACCTGCGCTCCGTGCAGCGCGAGCCGGGCGGCGCCTTCCACGAAGCAGCGCATCTCGAGGGCGATGCCGGGATGACGGAGATCGTGGCGGCAGTCCACCGGCTGCAGCAACGGACCGGCCGCTCGATTCCGATGCGCCCCGACCATGGCCATCAGATGCTCGACGACCTGACCAAAGCGACCAATCCCGGCTATTCGCTGCTCGGCCGCATGCGCGGGCTGGCGGAACTGCGCGGGCTCGAACGCGGGATCGCGCACGCGACGCCCGGGATATCATAAAGAACGGCAACGGGAGACGGATGTGCTTAAGGGAATGAAGGCAGCATGGCTCATCGCCGCCGCCGCGTTGTGGGCAGCTCCCGCTACCGCGCAAAGGCCCAGCCCGGAAGCCGCCCCCGCCCTGCCCAAGGCGACGGCGCAGACCGGGCCGTTGCTGGTCTCGGCCGACATGCGCCAGGGGACCGACCTGTCCGGCGCATGGCATTATTCGATCGATCCCTACCGCTCCGGCCTTGCCGGGTTTCACGGCGAAACGCCCGACAAGGGCCAGCAGCGCTACCGCGATGTCGATGTGCGCAAGGAAATGGCCCAGGACAGCCGCGTCCTCTACGAGTTCGACCTTGCCCATTCGCCGGTCACCACCCTGCCCTCGTCCTGGCTGACCGAGGCCCCTGAGCTTCGTTATTATCAGGGGCTGATGTGGTATCAGCGCACGTTCCCGGTGCCGGTACAGCGCAAGGGGCGCTCCTTCCTGCGCTTCGGCGCCGCCAATTACACGACCGTCGTCTATCTCAACGGTCAGCCGGTCGGTCGGCATGAGGGCGGCTTCACGCCCTTCGCCTTCGAAGTCACCCGCCTGCTGCGCGACGGCAACAATCAGATCACCGTCGGTGTCGATTCGCAGGCGACCGAGGCCACCGTGCCCCCACCCGTCACCGACTGGGAGAATTATGGCGGGATCACCCGTCCGGTTCGGCTGATCTCGACCCCCGACACCTATGTCGACGACGCCTGGGTCCGCCTGACGCGCGACGGGCGGATGGCAGTCGACGTGCATCTCGACGGGCCGCAGGCCGCCAATCGTGCGGTCCGGCTGCGCATCGCCGAGCTCGGCCTCGACCAGGCCGGCACCACCGACGCCGCGGGCAACTGGCGCGCGACCATGGCGGCACCGCGCGCGCTGGTCCGCTGGTCGCCCGAGCGCCCCAAACTCTATGACGTGACGATCGCGAGCGGCGACGACCAGTGGCGCGACCGCATCGGCTTCCGCACGATCGAAGTGCGGGGACCGGACATCCTGCTCAACGGCAAGCCGATCTTCCTGCGCGGCATCTCGCTGCACGAAGAGGAGCTGGGCAGCGAGCCGACGCGCGCGATCAGTCCAGCGGCGGCGCGCGCCCTGCTCGGCGAGATCAAGGACGGTCTGCACGGCAATTTCGTGCGCCTGGCGCACTACCCGCATTCCGAAATGATGACGCGCACCGCCGACGAGCTCGGCCTGCTCGTGTGGAGCGAAGTGCCGGTCTATTGGCTGGTCGCCTGGTCCAATCCCGACACGCTGGCGACGGCGCGCAACATGCTGGCCGAGAATATCCTGCGCGATCGCAACCGCGCCTCGATCGCGATCTGGAGCGTCGCCAACGAGACGCCCGTCAGCGATGCGCGCAACACCTTCCTGCGCACGCTGGTCAGCGATGTCCGCCGCCTCGACGATTCGAGGCTGGTCAGCGCCGCGCTGCTGGTCGAGCGTTCGAAAGACGCGAAGACTCCGACGATGACCCTGGCCGATCCGCTCGCTGATGTCCTGGATGTGCTGGCGATCAACACCTATAATGGCTGGTATACCAACGACCGGCTGACCGACCTGCCCGGCAGCGTCTGGAAGGTGCCCGCCGACAAGCCGCTGGTCTTCTCCGAATTCGGCGCTGACGCCCGGGCGGGGTTCCACGACCTGACCGGCCCGCAGAAATTCTCCGAGGAATATCAGGCGGATTATTACCGTGCGACGCTCAAGATGGCAGATTCGGTGCCGACCTTGCGCGGCATGTCGCCCTGGATTCTCAAGGACTTCCGCTCGCCGCGCCGGCAGAACCCCGATTTCCAGCAAGGCTGGAACCGCAAGGGGCTCATCTCGGAAACGGGACAGCGCAAGCAGGCGTTCGACGTGCTCGCCAACTATTACACGGGCAGAGCCGGGGCGGCGAACCGGTGACCTGACGCCCCGTCCTGGACGCGCGGGGCCAATCGTCACATCGTTTCAAGACGCGATTGCCGTTGGGTGCGATCGATCGCCGAAGATCAACGGCGAGGTGAAGCATGACGATAGTGACCACGATCGACGTGCACGGGATGACGGCGGCGGAATATGCCAGGGTAATGAATCGCCTCGGGGTGGAAGAAGATCCGGCGCCCGGCATCTATCTCCACCTGACGGCCCAGACCGATTTCGGGTACCGGGTCGTCGAGATCTGGGATTCGGAAGCCGGTTTCGACGCCTTCCTGGCCGACCGCCTGGCGCCCGCCGCAGAAGCGGAAGGCATCACGCGCGAGATGCAGATCAAGATCGAGCCGCTGCACAATTTCTTCGCGCCGCGCATCGCCGAGTTGCCGGGATTGATCCCCTCGCTCCCGGGTGGTCCGGTCAAGCGGAAGCCCTAGCCGCGATCAGGCGTCGAACGGACACCGGTGCTCGCATCCCGGTTCGCCGGAGACAGGAAGCCGCCGACGCCATGCATCGGGCGGCGCGCCCGTGAGGGTGTGGATGGCGCGCGTCATATGGGATTGATCGGCAAAGCCGGTATCCGCAGCGATTCCGGCGAGTGAGTCCCTTCCCCCAATCACCCTGAGCCAGGCTCTCCGCGCACGCAATTCGCACGCGAAGGACGTTGGCGAAACGCCGAACGTCCGATGGAAGCCGCGCGCGACGGACTCGCGCGCCAGTCCGTGGCGCATCGACCATTCGGCGATTTCCACCGGCCCCTTGCGCAATTCACCGGCGAGCAGGTCGGGCCAGTCCCAGATCGGCGGCGATTCGGGGGCCGCGCTGCCGATCAGGTCTGCAAGCAGCGCCGACGATTGCCACGGATCCCGCCAGGCTTCGCGAACGACCGCATCGAGCCCCGATACACGGTGGACGCCGCCAAGCCCGGGCTCGAATTGCCAAGGCAAATGGAGCACCCGCGCCGCGCGATCCGGGAATGTCCGACTGTGATGGCGATCGAGCGTCGGCTGGATCAGGATATCGCCAGGCTCGAGCCGGAAGCGGCCCGCATAGCCGGTCTGGAGAAAGCCTGTCTCCAGCACGACGCTTGCATGCGCCCGGAAATGCCGGTGCCGCGCCCGCGCCGTGCCCACCTGATAGCGTTCGACGCCCCGCGGCCAGCGCAACGACGCGCGCACTGCCCCATAGTCATCGCCCCGATATGGCGGAGCGCAGGCCTCGCCCGTACGGAATGGATAGGGTGATGCGTACATATAACCCCTTTATTTGCCGTATAGAGGTTATATAGCAACTGCGCGGCATGCAAGGACGCCACACCGGATCTGGAGAAGCCTTTGTCGGATTTCGATTTTCTGGCGGGTCACGTCGCGCTCGACTTCGTCAACACCGTCGCGAATCGCCTGGACTCGGCGAAGACGGGCGACCTGCTGCGCACGCCGACCGACCTGACGGCGTGGTTCGCCGCGGCGGGATCAGGCGCGGTCGAAGGGCTGACCGAGCCGGATCTCAACCGTGCCCGCGATCTCCGCGAGCACCTCCACAAGCTGTTCCTTGCCTTCGCGTGCGGGGAACCGCCCGCTGCGGCGTCACTCGCCGTCGTCGACCGCTGCTGGCGCGCGGGCGGGAGCGCGCGGCGGCTCGTCGTCGAGGACGGGCGCGTGGGCCTGTCCTGGGCCGATTCCGCAGGAGCGCTCGAGCGCGGCCTGGCGCCTATCCTGTCTGCCGCCGTCGAGTTGCTCATGTCGGACCGGGTGGCATCGATCCGGCAATGCGAAGGCGTGGGATGCGGCTGGCTGTTCCTCAACCGCTCACGTGGCAACAGCCCGCGGCGCTGGTGCAGCATGAGCGACTGCGGCAATCGCGCCAAGGCGGGGCGCCACTATGCGCGCGTGCGTATATGACATCGCGCCAGCCGAGCACCCGTCACCTGCGTTCAAGACCGGCCGGGAATTAGAGAGCAAGCAGCGGATAGCCGTGCATGCGGCTTTCCTGGTTCAGTGCCAGACCTGATCACTTCGGAAAAGGCACCGGACTTTTGCTGACGCTCATCGACGATCTGCACCCACATGGAGGGGAGGTTCGCGAAACGGCGGACCCGCAGCGCCCCCGCCTGCTTCTTCCGCTGGAAGATTTGACGTGAATCGCGCCCGAGACTGCCGAGCCGAGGCCCCGCTCTTCCCGACGCTGCTCCTGGCCGGGGCGATCGCGTCCTCCTGGCCGCTGGCCGCAACGGCGCAATCGGGCGATGCCGCTGAAACCGCGCCTCCTCAAGCCTCGACAGCGGACGAGGCATGGTTCACCGGGCCGATGCTGGCAAACTCTGCCAGCACCCTGCCGCGCGGTCATTTCCTGATCGAGCCGTATCTCTATGATGTCGCGGTGTCCGGACATCACAGCGTCGGGTCGCTGATCTATATCCTCTATGGCGTTTCCGACGACCTGACCCTGGGCGCGAAACCATCCTTCACGCTTGTCGAGGGTGGTCGCGGCCGGGAAAAGTACGTTGCCATGGGCGACCTGTCTCTTCAGGCCCAATATCAGCTACGCTCGGCACGTCTCCGAAACTGGTCGCCCGCACTGTCGATCTCGCTCGAGCAGAGCCTCCCCACCGCCAGATACGATCGACTGGGCGAACGACCCGCCGCCGGGATCGGCAGCGGGTCGTTCGGCACGACGGTCGCCCTGTACGCGCAGGCCGCCGGGCACCTTGCCAACGGCCATATCATGCGCGCCAGGCTCAATCTCTCCGGCACCGTCCGGACAGCGCCCCGCGTTCGCGGCGTCAGCGTTTACGGCACTGACTCGGGCTTTCGCGGCAGGGCCGAGGGCGGCCACGCGGCTCATATCGGCATCGCCGTCGAATACAGCGTGACGCGGCGCTGGGCCCTCGCATTCGATACGATCGCCGATTGGCGGAGTGCGACGATTGTCGCCGGCACCGCTCCCGACAGCAACGGCTCGCTGGTCGCGACGGCCTATCGCTTGCGGTCGGGCTGGCGCCACGGCGTTGCACCCGGCATCGAATATAGCTGGACGCCCGCCATCGGTGTGCTGGTCGCGACACGATTTGTGGCGGCGGGGCCGACGGGGCCTGCGTCGATCACGCCGGCCGTTGCGCTGAACATGGTCTTCTAGGCTGCTTTGGATGGCCCGGCGCAGGGCAGGACGAATACCTCATTTAGTCCTGCGCTGTCCGAAGAGTCGTTGCCAGTCTCAGCCGGGTGAAAATCCAGGGCGAGACGAATAGGCTGACGACCCCGACAAGGATGTAGCGGAGATATTGCAGCATATAGCCGCCAAGCGAATAGTCGTCCGCCATACCGTTGAACGCCCAGCCGAGACCTTCGAGTACTGCCACGCTCAAGGCAACCGAGAGAAGATATCGGAGGCCTTTCAACAGCACGGAACCGCTACGAGGGTCGAACTGCACGAAGCGCAGTTCCAACGGCCAGGCGATCACGACACCCGTCGCGATCCCGGCATAGCCGAGAAAGGCGCGTGGCTGGCCGTCGATCCGCCCGCCATTGACTGCAATCGTCAGCAGCCAGAAGACGAGGCTCCCGGCCAGGGCGATCGCGACTTGCCGCCCGTAGGGGATTCGGTTCCATCTTGCGGCGACCCGCTCCCCATAGCGCAGCGCCGTCAGCCCGACGCCGAGACCTATCGCCCACCCGAGGAGGATATCCTCCACATAATGGACTCCGAGATACGGCCGCGAGGCGCCCGTCGCCAGAATGGCCACCACGGCCAGGATATAGATGGCGCGACGTCGAAGGCAGCCGCCCAGGAAGATATAGAAGGAAGCCGCCCCCATCGCGTGGCCGGACGGCGTCGACCATTCGGTGGCGAGGTCGCGTGCGTTGTCGAGCGGCACCGCCCATTTTTGCAGATAGTCCCCCTCGACGATGAACGGGCGGGGATTCTTGATGATGATCTTGAGAAGGTGGTTGAAGCCCATGGTCAGCGATATCAGAAGCGCCAGCCGCACCGCGAGCCGCTTGTCGAAGGCCACATAGATCAGCGTTGTGATCAGGAGATAGCCACGCACCTCGCCCATGTTGCTGGCGAACAGGAAGAACTCCGTCAGCGGTGAGAATCGATGGTCCGCCAGGAACTCCATGGTCCGTATATCGAACGGCAGTTGATGCATGATCCCCCTCGATCCGCGCTGCTATCGCTTTGCCTCGTTCTCGCGGATTCTGTCCTGGACAATCGCAGTCACCAGCGCCTCGGGCAACGGCGTCTCGGGCTGGAAGCGGATCGCGCTCGGTGCCGTGTCATAGCCCTGCAGCTCCTCCTTGCGCCGCGCGATCGGACCCGGGCTCATCACGTAGAAGGCGCAATGCTTCGCGGCAGCGGAGAAGGAGACGAGGGTGCCGTGATGAAGGTAGGTCGGTGCGCCCATGCGCATGACTTCCTCGGCGTGCGGCGCCGCAGCGCGGATCGTCGCGCGAAGCGCCCGCAATGCCGGCGCCATACGTGGCGGCACGCCCGCGAGATAGGCATCGACATCCTTGATCGGGGGCTTTTTGGCGTCCGTCACAACCAGGTCCTCTAGCGGGCGATGACGGGGAAGAGAGACCGCAGCCGCGCGTCGCGTAGATAGAGCCCGCCCCAGACAAACAGCCCGAGATAGACGCCGAACAGGATGTCCGAGAACAGCGGCGCGCCGATGCGGATCTTGCTGGCGATCGCGCCGCCGAACAATCCGGTCAACAGCACGGCTCCGAGCAGGGCGGTCCGCGGATAGGCATAGAGCAGCAGGCAGGCGAGCGTGACCACACCCAGGAAGCGCGCGAAATCGACCGTGCCCGGATAGCCCAGCTCTCCCATGATCTGGAGAACCGGGTCGATCGGGATCAGCTTGATCGCGGCATCGAACGCGAGAAACAGGATCGCGAGGCCGCTCAGCGCGCGCCCCGCCCAATGTGCTGCGGATATCGTCGTCGCGTCGCTTGAGGTCATCGGGTTCAGCTCTTTTCCGGTGTGTTTCGTTGCCATGCAGGATGACGCGGTCGCATGACCGCGTCTTGAAGCCATGTGACCTGGCCTGACGCCATCACATCCCTTCAAGACCGCCGCGGTCGGGCCGGCTTATTCCGGGTGCATGGGAGCCACGGCATGCGCGACGTGAATCGACGGAAATTCCTTGAGGCCGCCGCGGCGATCGGTGCGTCGCTCGCCTGGAGCGGCGCCGCCGCAAGCAGATCGCGCACTGCCTGGCGCGAGCGGCGCGAGCTTTTCCCCGAAGGGGTCGCCTCGGGCGATCCGACCGCGGACAGCGTGCTGTTGTGGACACGCTGCCCCGGCGACGCCGCGGTGCCGCTCAGGGCCGAGATCGCCGAGGATCCCGATTTCGTCCGAGTCGTCGCGACGGCGCCCGCGATGGCGACCGCCGCGTCGGACTGGACGACGCGCGTGCTGGTCGCGGGTCTGAAGCCCGCCCGCGAATATTGGTATCGGTTCACTCGGGCCGATGGTGCCGGAAGCCGGATCGGCCGGACCCTGACCGCGCCCGCCAATGACGATCCGCGCGCCGTCCACTTCGCCTTCGTCTCGTGCCAGAATGTGAATTATGGCGCGCAGAATGCGTGGCGCCGGATGATCTTCGAGGACGAGCGCGCCGCACCCGCCGACCGGCTCGGCTTCGTGCTGCACCTCGGCGACTTCATCTACGAACTGGTCTGGTATCCCGAGGACCGGCCGAAGGGCATGTATGACCGCAGGATCACCGAGATCCTGCGCTTCGTGCGCGGCGAAAAGGTGAGCGATTTCCACGTGCCCCTGGACGTCGACGATTACCGCGCGGTCTACCGTGCCTATCTCCGCGATCCCGACATCCAGGACGCCCGCGCGCGCTGGCCGTTCGTGACGATGTGGGACAATCACGAGTTCAGCTGGATGGGGTGGCAGAGCTTTGCCAAGCTCGGCGGCAAGACCTTCCCGGCGCAGAGCCGCAAGGTCGCCGCCAACCAGGCCTGGTTCGAGTACCAGACCGCCCGCGTGCCCAAGCCCGGGGCCGACGCCACGATCTTCGATGCGCCGCAGGTCGAAAATGCCGCGATCACGGCCTTTGACGACCATGGCCTTGGCCAGGAGCCCAACAACCTGACCGCGATCGACAGCCTGCGGGCCTATCGCGCGATCCGCTGGGGCCGGCATGTCGAGCTGATCGTCACTGACGAGCACAGCTTCCGCTCGGAGGAGCCGAGCGGACGCGACGAGGCGAAACCCTTCTCGAGCGACGCCTTCCCCGAGCTGGTACCGCAGGAGGCGATGGAAATTTGGGACGCCGGCAAGGCCTGGCCTGGCGGCGCACCTGCCACAATCCGCCACGACGGCGCTGACCTTCCCAACTTCCAGCGCGAGGCGCCGCCGCAGACGGTGCTCGGGGCGCGGCAGAAAACATGGTTCCTCGACCGGCTCAAACGATCGCGGGCGACGTGGAAGATCTGGGGCAGCACGCTTGGCACACTCGACTGGCGCGCCGATCCGCAGAATCTTCCGCTCGGACTGACGCGGCCCTGGCCGGGTGCGGGCTATGCAATCTTCGGCGGCGGCGGCGATCACGGAACGGCCTGGGTCGAACGCGGCGATATCTATGATTTCGTGGCGAAGAACCGGATCACCGGTTTTGCGACCGTCGCGGGGGATCGGCACAGCTTCTGGGCCGGCTTTTCGGCCAAGGCGCTGCCGCCGGCGCGGTTCGAGCCCGTGGGCGTCGCCTTCGTGACTGGCTCGATCTCGGCGCCCGGGCTGGTCGAATCCTTCGAGTACGGCTTTCCCAAGCAACATCCCTTGCGCCCATTGTTCCTGGTCGACCGGCCGGGAAGCGAGCGGCCGGAGCCTTCGGTCAACCTGCTGCTTCGCCACGGCGTGCGCACCTGTCTCGACTATGCGGCGCATGGCGATCTCGATCGCGCAAAGGCCGTATCCAATCCGGACAATGCGCCGCATCTCCGTTTCCTCGACCTGGGCGGCCATGGCTATGCCGTCGTGCGCGCCGATGGCAAGGCGATCGAGACCACGTTCGTCTGCATTCCGCGACCGATTACCCGCAGCGCGACGCCCGACGGTGGCCCGGTGCGCTATCGCGTGATCCACCGCGCGCCGCTCTGGCGGCCTGGCGAGCCGCCGCGGCTCGAGCAGCGGTTGGTGGAGGGCGATGCCGGTCTTTCGCTATAAGCGGCGCGAGAAAAGGAGATGAGCCATGCCCGAGACCGACCTGATCCTGCGCAAATGGACCGGCGTGATCCGCACCGCCGATGAGCAAGCCTATGTCGCCTATATCGCCGAGACGGGCACCGCCGACTATGAGAGCACGCCGGGCAATCGTGGCTTCCAGATGCTGTTGCGCGCGCTGGGGAACGGCCGCACCGAAGTGACCACGCTCAGCTGGTGGGAGTCGCTCGATGCGATCCGCGGCTTTGCCGGCGAGGATATCGAGGTCGCACGCTATTATCCCGAAGACGACCAGTTCCTTCTCGAACGGCCGCATCATGTCGAGCACCACCGCGTGGTGAATCGCTCCGCGAGTATTGGCTGAGCGGGCGTCCGGCTCGGCGCGAAAGATCACACGGCTTCAAGATGCACCGGCCTTGTCGGGTTAGGCACTCGGCATGCGACTGGCCTGTCTTATCCTGCTTCTGATGCTGATACCCGTCCGGGCCGGTGCGCAAGGCGTTGTCGATCTGGGCCACGCCGAAGCGCCGCTGCACGGGCCATGGAAATTCGCGACCGGCGACGACATGCGCCGGGCCGATCCGCGCTTCGACGACAAAGGCTGGGAAACCGTCAGCCTTGCACCGGCCACAGGCGCGCACGACCCCGATGTCGGGCTTGCCGGTTATGTGCCGGGCTGGATGCTTCGGGGCCATGCCGGCTATCATGGATTTGCCTGGTACCGGCTGCGCATCCGCTGGAGCGCGCCGGCTGGCGGGCTGGTCCTGCTCGGTCCGCCGATGATCGACGATGCCTATCAGGTCTATTGGAACGGCCGCCTGATCGGGGGCGTCGGCGACTTCTCGTATGCCGTGCCCGTCGCTTACGCGGCGAAGCCGACGCTTCTTCGCGTTCCCGAAACAGGCGCCAGCGGCGAAGCGGTAGTCGCGATCCGCACCTTCCTCACACCATTGGTGCGACGTGACGGGGATGCCGGCGGAATCCACATCGCGCCGGTCCTGGCCACGCGCGAGGCAGGCGAGGCGCGCCACGTCGTGCAATGGACGAGCACGATCCTCGGCTATGTTGCCGATGCGATCGAGCCGCTGTTGCTGTTGGCCGTCGCCGGCTTCGCGCTGTTCGCGGGTCGGCTCGAGCCGGACAGGCGGTCTTCGCTCGGGTTCGCCGCCGCGCTCGCGCTGACCGCGCTGCTCCGCGCCAATCAGGTTTTCCTCTTCTGGTTCTCCGTCCTGAGCATAGAGGAGTTCACGATCGCCAAATATGCCCTGCTCCAGCCGCTGTGCCTGCTTGCCTGGGTGCTCGCATGGAACCGGTGGCCAGGGCCGCCGCGAGCGAGGCTCGACCACGCGGCGCTCGGGCTTGCCGTCGTCTGCGGGCTCGTTGCCCTTGCCGACGACTCCATGACGATCGCCCGCGCCGCCGCCCGGCTCGGTTTCGCGATCTGCTTCCTGCTCCCCGCGGTCCGTATCGCGCGCGACGGGCCGGACCGTGTGCCCGCCCTGCTCGCCCTGCTGCTGGTCGCCGTCGGACAATTCGCTGAGGAGCTCTCGGCGATCGGCCTTGTCGGCATCTGGTTCCCGTTCGGGGTCGGCGTCTCGCGCACGCAATATGCGCTTGCGCTGCTGATCCCGCTGCTCGTGCTGCTCTTCGCCCGGTGCGCCTTGCGCCGTCAGTCCCTCACCACTGCCGCAGGAGTCACCGCATGATCGACGCTCTGGCCCGCCGGGACCTTCTTGCCGGGCTTTCGCTCGCCGCCCTGTTGCCATTCCAGATCAAGGACCCCGACATGAAGCAACGCGCGATCAACCCCACTGATGCCTCCTACGCGCAGGCGGTGGAAGTGACCGATGTCCGCCGCCTTGTCTTCGTCAGCGGCCAGGTGCCCGAGGACGACAAGGACCGGGTGCCCGAAACCTTCCGGGACCAGGCGCGGCTCGCCTGGGCCAATGTCGCGGCGCAACTCAGGGAAGCGCAGATGACCGTGCGCAACATCGTGAAGATGACGATTTTCCTCTCGGACCGGAAATATCGCGGCGAGGCCTATGAAGTGCGCCACGAAGTGCTCGGCGATCATTGCCCGGCGATGACGATCATCATCTGCGGCATCTATCGCGAAGAGTGGCTGCTCGAGATCGAAGCGATCGCTGCGGCATGAGACCCTGAGCGGAGCAATGCCCCGGTCATAGCGTCACTTCGCGTGTGGCGACGCGTCGGCGCCACGCTGCGGGCGGCGCGCCGGTCAGGGCCCGTACCGCGCGGGTCATATGAGGTTGATCGGCAAAGCCGAGATCGGCAGCGACGTCCGCCAGCCGATCGTTTCCGCAAACGCTGCGGACCCAGGCCTGCCGCGCACGGAGCTCCCCGGCGAAACCCTGCGGCGAGACGCCCCAGCATCGCGAGAATCCCCTGGAAACGGTCTCGCGGCTGAGCCCGTGATCGCGCGCCCAGGAGGAGATGCCCACGGGTCCGGACCGCAGCGCGGCCGCGAGCAGGTAGGGCCAGTCATGCATGGCGATCGGCAGGGGGTCCGCGATGCCCAGCTCCTCGTCGAGCAGCGCGCTCGCCGCCTCGGGGTCGCGTTCGGCGGTGCGGATGACCAGGTCGATATTGCCAGGCCGGTATAGTCCGCCGAGCCCGGGATCCGGTTTCCATGCGAGCCGAAGCAGGTGCGGCGCCTGGCGGGGTTTCGGCCAGCTCTCGTGACGATCGAGCACCGGCTGGACGAGCACATCGCCCGGTTCGAGGCGGACGCGGCCAAGATATCCCGACTGCTTATAGCCGCCGTCGAGGATCACCGAAACATAGGCGGAAAGATGCGCGTGGCGCGGCTTGCCGACGCCGGCCTCGATGCGCTCGAACCCGGGCTTGATCTTGCGGAAAAGATGGCCGGGAAGAGTGATGGACGCGGCTCCTGTGACGGCCGATCCTAGCGCGGAATCGGCGCTCGGAGAAGGCAGTCACATCAGTTCAAGACCGCGACGCGCCGGCTGGCGCATGAAGGCCGCGCCGGCCGCTCGGCAGCGCCGCGCCCGTGATCCGAGGAGTTCGCCATGACGCTTGAACAGCAGCTTTTCGCCATCGAACGGGGCTTTTGGGACAAGGGCGAGCCGCATTTCCGCGCCTATATGGACGAGGAATGCCTGATCTCCTTTGCCGATATGGCCGGCGTCAAGAAGAACGCGGATATCGCGGCCATGGCCCATGACGCACCAACCTGGAGCGAAATCGACATCGCGCCATGCGGCTTCGTCCACCCGACTCCCGAGTTCGCGCTGATCAATTATGAGATCGGCGCAACGCGAAAGGGCGGCGACCGGCACCGCGCAATCGTCACCTCGGGCTATGTCCGTCGGGGCGACGCGTGGAAGGTGGCGTTCCATGGGCAGGCGCTGCTACCCGATTGACGGCCGCTTTCAGATTGTGGCGGGCCGTGAAATCGGGAGCCGGGGGCGTTAAGGACCTCGTTCAGCTCCCACAGACCAATGTCGTCGGTCCCGCGGCCGTTGCGGTCCAGCAGCGGGGGATCGGCGAGCGGTCGGTCGGACGCTGCCCCGCTCGTGTCCTTTCGGTTGGTCCCCGATCCACTGCAAAAATTGGATGTTTCGTCATCCAGCGCGCTGTCGCAGCACAGGTGGATGACCGAAGTGACGACCGCCCGCAAACGGCCGGCGCGCCCCCTGCCGGTGCGCATCCATCGCTGGCTCAGCCTCGCCGCCGCAGCCTTCTGGCTGATCCAGGCGGCGACCGGCGTGCTCAGCGTGTTCCACTGGGAACTCGAGGATGCGGGCGTCCCGGGCGCACACCGCCCGACCGATCTTGCTGCGATCAACCGCCGCCTCGGCATACTCGCACCCGAGGGTTCCGGCCGGCGGATCATCTCGGTCTGGACGACCGCCGGCGCGCCGGACCGTTACGACGTCACCGTCGCCGAGGGTGAGCGCGAGCGCGCGGTCCGCATTGCCGGCGACGGCACCGTGCTGCGCGACAAGGGCGAGGGGGAACGCGGCGCGATGGGCACGATCGTCGCGATCCATCAGGAACTGCTCGCCGGCGACGCGGGCGGTTGGATCGTCGGAGTCAGCGGCCTGCTGCTGTGCACCAACCTGATCCTCGGCCTCGTCGTCGCCTGGCCGAAACGGGGTTGGTGGCGACGGAGCCTCACCCCGGCCGGCAAGGGTCCGCTCGTCGCCCGCCTGTATTCGTGGCATCGCGCCATCGGCTTATGGGCGGTGGTCCCTGCCCTGTTCCTGGTCGGTGCGGGCGTCCTGCTGAAATTCGAGGATGGCACCGCCAAGCTGATCGGAGCGAAGCCGGTCGCCGCTCCGCCAGTGAGCGCCTTCGCGGGCCAGTCCGTGGGGTTTGCCGTTGCCGTCCGTGCGGCGATCGCCGCGGTGCCGGGCAGCCAACTGACCGCGGTCGCCATGCCCGCGGCAGACAAACCGGTCTATCGTATCCGGGTCCTCGCGCCGGGGGAGCGTCGCCGCGCTTATGGCACGACCACGATCTTCGTCGACGCCGGCACGGGTACCGTGCGCAGCGTCGCCCGTGCCGATGCGGCGCCGCCGGCGCGCGCCTTTATGGACGGCCTCTACGCTGTCCATACCGGTGAGTTTAGCGGCCTGGCCGGCCGTCTCCTCGTTCTCGCGCTCGGCCTGTGGCTCGCTGCGATGATCGTCATGGGCGTCCTGTTGTGGTGGCGCCGACGGCCCCGCCCCGGACGAGAAAGATCATGAAACGCGCTATGCCGATCCTCGCCATCGCCTTGATCATGGGCGCCTGTAGCGCGGCGCCGCGACCCGCCGATCCGCCTTATGCCGTGCAGGATATCGTCGCGGGGCCGGACGGCGGCTACGACTATATCTCGATCGATCCGCAGACCGGCCGCGTCTTCGTCGGCCGCGATTTCGGCGTAATGATATTCGATCCCGCGACCGCGAAAACCGCCAGGCTGCTCGCGCGAAACGGCGTGGCGGCAGTCCTGCCGATCGCCGGGACGCGGCTGATGCTCAGCACCAACGGCCCGTCGAACACCGCTACCCTGTTCAATCGCGACACTGGCGTCGTGACGGCTGATATCGCGACCGGCGAGGATCCGGACGGTGCGTACCACGACACGGCGTCCGGCCTTGCGTTCGTGATGAACGGCGGCAGCGGCGACGTCTCGGTGATCGATATCGCCAAGGCGCGAAGACTCGCGACCATCGCGATCGGCGGCACCCCGGAAGGGGCGGTCGGCGACGGCAAGGGCCGGTTGTTCGTCAATGTGGAAGACACCAACCAGATCGCCGTCATCGACATCGCCGCGCGCAGGATCGTCGCGCGCTATCCGCTGCCGTCGTGCGAGGAGCCGACCGGCATCGCCTATGATCGGGCAAGCGGCACGCTGATCTCGGCCTGTAGGAATGCCGTCGCCAAGCTGATCGACGCTGCCACCGGAAAGGACCGGGGGACTCTACCGATCGGCGCGCGCGCGGACGGATCGCTCTTCGACCCGTCCAGCCGGACGGGCTTTGTCCCGGCACTCGACGGGACGCTGACGATCTATCGCCTCGACGCCCAGGGCGCTGCCACGGTCACCCAGACGATCCGCACGCGGGAAGGCGCACGAACGGCCGCCTACGATAATGTGCGGGGCCGGCTCTACCTGCCGTTCGCGACCGTCGAGCACGATGCCGCAGGCAACTATCTCGGGGCATCGAAGCAGTTCGGCATCGTCTCGGTCAGTGCCCGTTCGCGCGAATAGGCCTGACTCCAGCGATATCGGGCCATCCACCGTCGTAATGATTGTGTAATCATCGGGTTGTGACAGACTTCGACAATCGGCGCTGATCTATTTGGATTTGGCCATGCGACACACCAGCGATTATGATTTGTGCAAACGCCCGGTCGTGGGCCTGTACGACGAATACCCCGCCGGGTTCGTCGACGCGATGCACAGCCACGATCGGGTCCAGGTGCTCTATGCCTGCTCCGGCGTCATGTCCTGCGTCACCCAGTCAACCTGCTTCGTCATTCCGCCGCAGCGCGCCGTGTGGATCCCGGCCGGGGTGGAACATGAGGTGTCGTGCCGCGGCCCGGTATCGCTCCGGACATTGTACATCGATCCGCGCTACGATCTGGTCGATCCGACCTGCCGGGTGGTCGAGATCAGCGACTTCCTCAAGGCGATGATCCTGGAGGTCGTGTCGTTCGATCATGACTATGACATCGCCGGGCGCGAAGGCCGGATCGTGGGCATGTTGCTCGACGAGATCGCGACGATGCCCAGCGCACCGTATCGTGCGCCGATGCCCGCCGATCCGCGGTTGCTCCGGGTGTGTCGTGCCATCGTTGCCGAACCGGGCGACCAGCGCGACGTGGACGACTGGGCGGACATGGCCGGCATGGGCCGGCGCACTTTCACGCGCGCCTTCAAGCGCGAGACGGGCATGGGGCTGGCCGTATGGCGCCAGCAGGTGCGGCTGATGGAGGCCCTGTCGCTGATCGCCTCGGGGCGGCCCGTCACCACCGTGGCGTTCGATGTCGGCTATGACAGCCCGAGCGCGTTCACCGCGATGTTCCGGCGCGCGTTCGGCGTCCCGCCCAGCGCCTATATGGTGCGCTAACCCACCCCTTTGTCCGCCTGGCCCGGCGGCACGGGTTAACGGCCCCAACCCGCGCGCCGCCCCCAGTCCTCTCGGTTAGTCTCGGCGGATAACGCTGGGGGACGAGCCGATGGGAATGCGCGCAAAGAGGCTGCTGGTCAGGAAGCCGCTCGCCGATATCCGCAGCGACGTCGAGACTCACGGCCTGAAGCGATCGCTTGGGCCGATCCAGCTCGTCCTGCTCGGCATCGGCTGCATCGTCGGTGCCGGTATCTATGTGATGACTGGATCGGCAGCGGCCAATTATGCCGGACCTGCCGTCATCCTGTCCTTCGTCATCGCAGGCACTGCCTGTGCCTTTACTGGCCTCTGCTATGCCGAGCTGGCCTCGACCCTGCCGGTGTCGGGCTCGTCCTACACCTACACCTATGCGGCGCTCGGCGAAGTATTCGCCTGGTCGCTCGGCTGGTTGCTGATGCTCGAATATGGGCTGGCGGGATCGGCGCTCGCCGCCGGCCTGTCGGGCTATCTCTCCAGCCTGCTCGGCGATTTCGGCGTGCATATTCCAGAGGCGGTGCGCACCCCGTTCGTCCAGAGCGTGCTCACGCCGCAGGGCGTATCCTTCACCACGGGCGGGGGCATCAACCTGATCGCTGCCGCCAGCCTCGGCCTCGTCGCGATGGTGCTGGTGCGGGGCGTTTCGCAGTCGGCGACGGTCAATGCGGTGATGGTGACGATCAAGATCGCGGTGCTGCTGATCTTCGTCGGCGTCGGCGTCTTCCATGTCGATCCCGCCAACTGGACGCCGTTCGTGCCGGAGAACCAGGGCGGCTTCGCTTATGGCATGCCCGGCGTGCTGCGCGCCGCCTCGGTGCTGTTCTTCGCCTATCTCGGTTTCGAGACGGTCTCGACCGCCGCGCTGGAGGCGCGCGACCCGCAGCGCGACATGCCGGTCGGCATCCTCGGCGCGCTTGGGGTCTGCACCGTGCTGTACATCGCCGTCGCGCTCGTCCTGACCGGTCTCGTCCCGTATCGCATGCTCGGCGTGCCTGACCCGATCGCGCTTGCGGTCGATCGGATGGGCCTGCCCGCGCTGACCCTGGTGATCAAGCTCGGCGCCGTGCTCGGCCTGTCCTCGGTGCTGCTGGTCAACACGTATGGGCATAGCCGCATCTGCTTCGCCATGTCGCGCGACGGCCTGCTGCCCAGGTTTTTCTCCTCGGTTCACACGTCCTGGCAGACGCCGCATCACGGCACGATCTTCGTCGCGGCGGTGGCGGCGATCGCGGCCGCCTTGCTGCCGATCTCGATCCTCGGCGACCTCGTCAGCCTCGGCACGGCCTTCGCCTTCTCGATCGTCGCAATCAGCGTGATGTGGCTGCGCACCGCCCAGCCCGATCTTCACCGCCCGTTCCGCGTGCCGCTGGGCGGCATCCGGGTGCGCGGTGTGTGGATCGGCGTGGTGCCGGTTCTCGCGCTTGTGCTGTGCCTGTCGATGGTCGGCCCGGTGCTTGCCGACATCACCTTGAAGGCGTTCGCTGGCGATACCATCCCGGCGACGATCCTCGGCCTCTATCTGCTCGTCGGCGTGATACTCTACCGCGCCTATGGCTGGCGCAATTCCAGGCTCGGCCGCGCGCTGGACGGCGCGCCGGCTGCCGCTGCATGAACCGGCCGAATGGCCCGCACGCGGCAGAGTTCGACCCGATCCACGCAAGCCCCGGACCGGCCGCTCGGCTAGTCTCGCCCGACAACGGGGAGGACCGAGAATAATGAGCGATGCCGCGCATATAGACGCCGACGATGTCGATCCCGACATCCGCCGTTTCGTCGACGCGCTGAACCACGGCTATGGCCAGTTCTCCGATTTCGCTTCCCTTCCCCTGCCGGAACGCCGCGCCGCAGCCGAGGCCGTCCGCGGCCCCTGGCGCGAGGGCGGCCCGGCGATGCATCGCACGATCAACCTGAGCGTCGATGTTGTCGGCCTGCGCCTCTATGTGCCGAGCGATGCCGCGGCCCTGCCCGCGATGCTCTACGTCCATGGCGGCGGCTGGACGATGTTCAGCGTCGAAACGCATGACCGGCTGATGCGCGAATATGCCGCGCGCGCCGGGGTGATCGTGGCGGGGATCGATTACAGCCTGTCGCCCGAGGCCAAGTTCCCGCACGCACTGAACGAGGTGGTCGCAGCGATCGCCTGGCTGCGCGCCGAGGGTGAGGCGTACGGCATCGACACTGCCCGGATCGCGATCGGCGGGGATTCCGCCGGCGCCAACCTGTCGGTCGCGGCGAGCCTCAAGCTGCGCGACCAGGGGCTGCCGCCGCTCGCTGCGATGCTGCTCAACTATGGCGCATTCGATTCCCGGCCGACCGAAAGTTATGCCCGGTATGACGGGCCGAACTACATGCTGACGGTCGAGGAGATGGACCGTTTCTGGGACAATTATGTCGACGACCCCGGCCATCTCGCGGACCCGTTCGCCGCCCCGTTGCGGGCGGAGCTCCACGATCTGCCGCCCGCCTTTCTCGCCATCGCCGAATGCGACATCCTGGCTGACGGCAACCGCCTGATCGCGGCGCGGTTCGAGGCGGCGGGCGTGCCGGTCGAGGCGCATGTCTATCCGGGCGCCACGCACAGCTTCCTCGAGGCGGTCTCGATCTCGCCGCTGGCCGATCGGGCGATCGAGGACGGCGCACAATGGCTGCGCGCCCGGATCGGGCGCTGACGGATGGGGAATCGGGCCTTCGCGCCGCGGTCCGCCGCCGATGTGGCGACATTGATTGCCGCACATCCGCTTGCCTGGATCGTCTCGCGCGATTTCCGGGCGACGCCCCTGCCCCTGCTGGCCGAGACCGACAGCGACGGCGTGATCGTCGCGTTGTTCGGGCACTTCGCCCGGCGCAACCCGCAGGTCGCGAGCCTGACGGCCGACCCGGGCGCGGTGATCCTGTTCCAGGGGCCGCAAGCCTATGTCTCGCCCACCCTCGTATCGAATGCGACATGGGGCCCCACCTGGAACTATGCCGTCGCCCGCTTCGAGGTCGGGATCGAATTTCTGGAGGGTCAGGCTGCGGCCGCGGTCGAACGGCTCGCCGATCATCTGGAGCCGAACGGCACCTGGACGGTGGCCGCAATGGGGCCGCGCTACGAACAGCTCACTACCCATATCGTCGCCTTCCGGGCGCATGTCCGCGCGGCCGACACGACGTTCAAGCTCGGCCAGGACGAGCAGCCGGCGACCTTCGCGGAGATCGTCGACGGCCTCGGCGACACCGCGCTGGCTGGCATGATGCGCGCGCAACGCGCGCGCGATCCGGTTTCTCAACTCGATAGGGACGACTAGGACATGGGGGCTCTGGGCAGATTCTGGGTTGCGCTGGCGATAGTGCCGGCAATGGCGCTCGCCGGCGCACCGCTCGCCGATACGCCGGCGCCCGTGCCGCGCATGCTGGTGGAGATCTATCGCATCGCGCCTGGGCAGCACGCGGCCTTCCTCGCGGCGATCGCCAGATATGACGAAGCCAACCGGATAGCCGGCCTCCCGCCGCGCCAGCTCTATGTCCATAGCGACGGTGCCGACTGGGATTTCATGCTGATCCAGCCCGCGGCGACGCCGCCGGACAAGGCCGCGGCGCTGGAGGCCGCCTGGCAGAAGCTCGGCCTGCCCTCGGGCGCCGACTTCTTCATCGAATTCCGCACTTATGTCGCCGAGCATAGCGACACCTTCGTCAGCGGCCCGACCACCGCCGCCGACTATCTGGCGACGCGCAAGAAGCCCTGATCCAACCGGAACGGAAAAGGGCGGCGGATCGATCGATCCGCCGCCCTTCTTCGTGTCACCCGTGCCCGTTTCAGAACTTGCGGGTGATGGATCCGATCACCTGCGCCCGCTGCCCATAGATGCAGCCGACCGGGCCCGAGCAGCGCCCGACATAGATCTTGTCGAAGATGTTGCTGCCGTTGATCGAGAAGCGCCAGTCGGGCAGGTCGTAATGGATCAGCGCATCGAACAGGGTCGTGCCGGGCATGCGGTACACATTGGCATTGTCGCCGAAGTTCGAGCTCAGATAGCGCCCGCCGATTCCGAAGCCGAGCCCGCCCAGGCTGCCTTGCTGGATCGTATAATCGACCAGCAGCGACAGCTTGTGCCGCGGCGTGGTGACCAGCCTCAGGCCAACCTCGGCCGGCACGCTGCTCCCGGTCACCTTGGCATCGAGATAGGTGTAGGAGCCGTTGATGCTGATCTGGTCGCGGATTCGGGCGACGCCCTCGACCTCGATGCCGTTGACCCGCACCTTGCCCAGCTGGACCTGGTCGAACGGTCCGGCGCCGGCCGAGGTATCGAGCGTCGCGATGTTGTTCTGATTGATGCTGAAGCCGGCGATCGTCGCGAAGATCCGCACCGGATCGCCGCGCTTGCCATGCTCGTACTTCACGCCGGCTTCGAACTGCGTGCCGGTCGAGGGTATGAACAGATTGCCCAGACGATCGCGCCCGGCGATCGGCACGAACGACGTGGCGTAGCTCGCATAAGGCGCGATGCCGATCTCGGTCACGTAGTTCACGCCGACGCGATAGGTGAACTTGTCGTCCTTGGTCCGCGTGCCCGACGCCCGATCGACCGTGTCGAGCCAATCCTGCCGCCCGGCCAGCGTCACCACCAGCCCGCCGGCCTTGATCTGGTCCTGCAGATACACGCCGGTCTGCTCGCGCTTCGCCGAGGTGTAGGGAAAGAAGGTTGGCGTGACGAACGGCACTGAATTGTACACCGGCGCGAACAGGTCGATCGACGGCGCCACGGCGAAGCCGAAGAAGCTGGCGTTGCGGAAGTTGCGATAGTCCACGCCCCCGGTCACGCGGTGCCTGATCGACCCGGTGTCGAAGTCGGCCTGCAGCCTATTGTCGGCCGCGAATTCCTGCACGTCCTCCTTGTAGGGAAAATTGTAGCGCGAAACGGTACGATTGTCCGCGCCGAGGCCGGCACCGTAGATGACATGCTGCAGCTCGCTGTAATCGAACCATTTCACATTCTGCTCGAAGCGAACGCCGGCAACGATCGGCTGGACCAGCTGATAGCCGACGCCATATTGGTCGCGCTCATAGAAGTTGTAGTCGGGCTCGCCCAGATTGGTGCCGACGCCGACCCGGCCGAGCGGATTGGCGTAGAGCGTACCGACCGCCGGCAGGAAGCCGTTGGTGTCGCCCTCGACCCGCTCGTGCTGATAATAGCCGAGCGCAGTGATCTCGGTCCCCCAGGGCAGGACGACCTTGACCGTCGGCGCCACGAACACGCGGTTCGCCTTGACGAAATCGACCTGGCTGTCGCGGTCGCGGTACAGGCCGGTCAGGCGCGCGCTGATGCCGCTGCCCAGCCCGCCGGTGATCGTCCCGTTGACCTGCTTATAGTCGTCGGTGCCGTACCGCACCCCGATCTCGCCGCCGAATTCCGAGGACGGCCGACGACTGGTGAGGTTGTAAATGCCGCCTGGCGGCGTGGTGCCGTACAGCACCGATGAGGGGCCCTTCAGGATGTCGATGCCCTCGAAGCCGTAGAGATCGACGCCGACATTTGGGATCGTCGAGCTGATCGGCGCCTGCAGGCCGTCGATATACTGGATCGGCGAGAAACCGCGCAGCGTCAGGAAATCGAAACGCAGGTCCGGCCCGTAATTCTCGCCGACGATGCCCGAGGTATAGCGCACTGCCTGCTGCACATCGACAAAGCTCAGCAAGTCGATCTGGTCGCGCGAGATGACCGAGATGGATTGCGGCGTCTCGATCAACGGCGCGTCCGACTTGGTCGCGGACATGCTGCCCGATGGGACATAATTCGGCGCGCGGACGATGATGTCGCCGTCGCTCTCCATGGTCTCGTTGGGCGTCGACGACGCGCCCGTGGGAACCGGTGTGTCCTGGGCCATGGCCGGCGCGGTAAAGACGATCATGGCGGTGCCGCCGAGCAACGCCGCGCAGACGGAACGGTTGATCCTGTGCTGCCAGATATGTCGCATGTCACTACCCCCAATTTCGAGAGATCGGCCCGAAGCAGCCCCCACCATCATGTTAGGCCGCAAGCCTGCGAGCCGCATCCGCAAGCGGGTCCTTTGCTATCGCAGTCGGGACAAAGACCGGGGTGATCGCGCGTCGAATGCGGGAGTGACGCGATGGGAACTCGTTGCGAGCGGCAGCTATCTGGAATCGACGCTCCGAAGCAGGCATGCGCTTAGTGAGCGAATGGCCCCAGCGTGGCTCCTACCCATGCCGGACGCGGGGCTCTCAGGCATTGCGGCGTAACCTGGTGGGCCGCAAGGTTACAGGAGCGGCGCGAAATTGCCGTATCTACCGCGAAAGAAGAGCAGGGGTTGTTCGGCCCGCGCAATGTCCAGGTCGCACACGCGACCCAAGACGATCAGGTGATCGCCCGCCACGTGCGTGGCATCAAGTGTACAGTCGATCCATGCCACGACATCCTCCAGCACCGGCGATCCGCGTTTGGACAGGCGGTACTCCAGTCCGACGAACTTATCGTTGCCCTTGGCGGAAAAGCGGCGGCAAAGATCCTGCTGATGGCTGCCCAGCACGTTGACGCAGAATTTGCCGGCCCGTTCGATCCGTGGCCAGCTGGTGGAACCACGGTCGGGGAAGAACGCCACCAACGGAGGATCGAGCGAGACCGAGGTGAAGGATCCGACGACCATCGCTGCCGGGTTGCCGTCGGGTTCAATCGCCGTGACGACGCATACGCCGGTTGGATAATGTCCGAGGACCCGCCTGAAGGTCGCTCCATCGATGGGTTGTTCGGTGGTTACTGTCCCGCCCACACCGGTTTCCTTTTCTCTTTCGCCGCTGCTTCGCCTTCGCGGCGATCGGCGCTGTTTGCATAACGTTCGATCGGCTCGAACCGGGTGGCGAGAGCGACCTCGAGTGGGTAATCCAGCCGACCAAGCGCCGCCGCCCTCGCCGCCTGGTTCGCAAGTGGCGACGCCGCATTGATCATCCCGGCCCAGCGTAGCGCGGTGGCATCCAGATCGGCGAATGGGACGACTTCGTTGACCAGTCCAAAGCGCTCCGCCTCGCCGGCCGGCAGGCGATTTCCTGTCAGGATCATCGCCATCGCCACGTGATGCGGCAGCCGGCGAACGACGCGGTGAACCACGCCGCATTCGCCGATGATCCCGACCTTCGTTTCCGGCAAACCGAACTGCGCGGTGTCCGCCGCGACAATGATGTCGGCGCACATCGCCAGCTCAAACCCGCCGCCGACGCAAAACCCCTGCACTGCGGCGATCAACGGTTTCTTCAGGGTGACCAGAGGACCGCCGATTCCGGTTAGCCCCCCACCCAATGCGAGGCGCCGCGAGGCGCCTCGACCGGCCGACATGTCGGCTCCGATCGAGAAGGAGCGCTCACCCGCCGCCGACAGGATCGCGCACCAGATGTCGGGATCATCGTTGATCCTACCCCACACCGGTACGAGCAGGTCGTCCATCTCCGGCGTGATGGCGTTCAGATGCTCGGGCCGGTTGAGCCGCACATGAGCGACCCGACCCTCGCACCTGAACGCGATCTCCGCCAAGGCTCAGGCCCCCGTGACCGGCTGCGGGGTCCATTCGAGCCGGATATCGTCGACCGCCGCGATGATGCCGGATCGGAAGACCGGGCTCGCGCCGGCCGCGACATGGAATTCGGGGATGCGCTTGAGCCATTCCTGCAAGGTCACGATCGCTTCCATCCGTGCCAGATGCATCCCGGCACAACGATGTGGGCCGCCGCCGAAGGTCATATGGGCGATCTTCCTCCGGCGGATGTCGAGGGTCATGGCATCGGCGTTCTCGCTTTCGTCAAGGCCGTGCAATGCGGTCGGGATCAGGATCATGTCGCCGTGCTTCAAGGTGACGCCGCGATACTCCTGGTCACCCGACACCATCCGCGCTTCCGCAATGACGGGGAAACGACGGAACATCTCTTCCACGCTGCGCAGCAAGACCAACGGGTCGCTGCGCAGATCGTCGACGATCCCGGGATTCTTCGCCAGATGCAGCATCATGAAACTGAGGAAATTGACCACCGTATCCAGGCCGCCGAGCAGCAGCAGCGAAATAAGCCCGATCGCGCGTTCGCGACTGATCGGTTCGCCGTTGATGTCGTTGTTGACCATCACGGTGATGAGATCGAGCCCGTCGCCACCGCGTCTCGCATCGACGATCGGCTCGACATAATTGTCGAACCCCGCCTGCGCCGCCTCCAGCGCCGCGCCCATTTCCTCCGGCGTGGCCCCAGGGGGGCGGGTCATGTCCTCGGCGAAGCGGCTGAGCATCGCCGCGTCCGACATCGGCAGGTCGCACAAGGCCATGAACACCTTGACCGGAAAGATCCGGGCATAATCGCTGGAGAATTCGCACGCCCCGCGTGCCGCTATTCCCTCGATAAGCTCGACCGCAATCCCGCGGACATGATCTTCGACGCGCCGCATCTGGCCAAGGTTCAGACCCTTGTCGAGCGTCTTGCGATACGGCGTGTGCTCGGGTGGATCCATGCGCGTCGGGACCATGAGATATTTCTCGCCGGCCTCCTTCGGCAGGAAGATCACTTCGCTCGAGAAGCGCGTGGGATCGGTATAGATTTCCTGGATCAGCTGGCTTCTCGTCGCGACCCAGTGCCCGCCCGTGAACGGCGTCCAGACGAGCTCGGGCATGTCAGGACGCTGCAAGGCGCGCCACGCCTCGTGATACCCGTCCTCGATCCCGTCTGGATCATACATGTCGATGTCGCGAACAAGGTGCTCCGGGACATGCGCCGGCCGCGGCGTGCGGTGGCGGGCGACCTTCGGATCTGCGTCAGCCATGGAAATATCCTCTCTCTCGTCGCTCAAAGTGTCGGATCGATCACTGCCTTGATGACTTCGCCCTTTTTCACTGTCGCGAGTGCCTTGTCGGCGTCGCGGATCGCGAAACGGTGCGAGACCAGGGCAGCGAGCGGAAAGCGATCCTGCAGCCGGGCCGCCAGGTGCATCGCGCCGTAATAGTTTTTGGGCTTGGGGAAGCTCGCGCCGCCGATCGTCAGGTTCTTCGTCGTCAGGTCCCGTGGGCTGACCGGCTGCGTGCCGATCGCACCCCAGAGACCAAGGACGATGTACCGACCGTGGTTCCCGGTCAGGTCGACACCCTCGGGAAAGGCCGGCAGATAGCCTGCCGCCTCGACCACGACATTGGGGCCATTATGTCCGCATAGATCGTAGATTTGGCGTCGGCGCTCGTCGGCCGAATCCGTCAGCGACACCGTCGCGGTGGCGCCGAGTTGCCTTGCCGTTTCGAGTTTCTTGTCGACGCTGTCGATGACGATGATCTCGCGCGCGCCGGCAATCGCCGCGACCAGCACGGCGGACAGGCCAACCGGACCGGCCCCCTGCACGACGACCGTCTCATTGACCATGATCGGCCCGCACCGATCGAACCCGCGCAACACCGTGGGCAACGCACAGCCCAGCGCGGCGACAGCTTCCGGATCAGCACCGTCAGGCAGCCGGAAGAAAGCCAGGCCATTCGGCAGCCAGGCGAAGTCGGCATAGCTGCCCCAATTGGGTTTCTCGGCATGTTCGAAGAATTGCGAGTTCTCGCACGGCGTCTCTTCCAGCACCGTGCAGGAATGGCAGCGATGGCACAGCGCAATCGGTGACCAATAGACCAGATCGCCGACCTTCACCGGGATGCCGGCATAATCCGTGGAGACGCCCGGGCCGAGCTTCTCGACGCGGCCGACGCCTTCGTGCCCAAGGATGATCGGGAACGGCATGACACCCGCTTCGCCGGTCGTGATATGCAAATCGCTCCCGCACACGCCGCCGATGACGACGCGGACCAGCGCGCCGCCCGGCTCCGGATCGACCACTGGAACGTCCCAGGTTTCGAGGCGATTCGGCTCGACGAGAACGGTTGCCCTGCCTGTGGCCATGTCATGTTCTCCTGTGAAGGTGCGTACCGGGCGCCTGGAAGCGGCCGATTGATCGTGTCGGCACGGCGCGATGCGCGGACGTCACGGCACCGCCATCCCGCCTGGGGTCAGAGTCCCGGAAGTGATGGGCGAGCCCGTTCAGCTCTTCGGTCGAGCGAACCCGTGCATGAACAACTGGCAGGCCTGGCGTGCGATCTCCGCAATCTCCAGATGTCCCGGCCGATACCATTCGGCTGTCGAGTCGAGCATGTTGATCAGAAACTTGCGCGCGACCGTCGGGTCCAGATCGGCGCGTGCATCGCCGCTCGCGCGGGCCGCCAGAATGAGGTCCCGCCAGTAATTGTCGAACCCGGCATAGGCAGCCAGCACACGCCGTTTGATCTCGTCCGGCAAATCCGGGAACACGCGCGAGACCGCCGAGGAATATTGGTCGCCCGTCAGCAGGAAGACGAGGTGTGCGGTAATCGCCTCTTCGAGACGCTCCACCGGCGACGCCGCGGGACCCAGGCGTTCCACTCGCGTGACGATGAATCGCGTATTGCGATGGCAACCCTCCACCAGGACTTCCTCGATCAGCTCGTCCTTCGAGGAGAAGTGATGATAGAGGCTTGGCGCGAGCATCCCGGCGCGCTTCGCCACCTCGGACAATTTGGTGCCCTGAAGGCCGCTGGTCCGCAGCAAATCGGCCGTTGCGTCCAGAATGCGCGTGCGTGAAGAAATTTCGTCCATATGCCTCGCATCGCGCATCGGCCCCTGGAAGGGAAGAGGACGAACGCGCACGATCCTGCTCCCCCATGATCGACCCCGGGCCGCAGGTCGGTCGATCAGCCGGCGAATGCGACATTTGGCATACCCCGAACACCCGGATCAAGAATCTCGAACAGGCTGCCGGCCAACGGTTGCTGGGCCCTGGCCTCTTCGCTCAGGGCGTTTGCGGCCGACGTCAGGAACAACCGCTCCATGTTCGCGCCGCCGAAGCCGGGACGCAGTCCCTGGCGTACGGGCAGCCTGCGTTCGTCCAGCACGACGGCATCCGGCGAATAGCGCCGCAGCGTCCAGCTTTCGTAGAAGGCGATCCAGATGCCGCCTTCGACGTCCACCGCCATGCCATCGGGAAAGCCGTCGTCCTCGCCATATTTCAGCCAGTCGCGGCGATTGGAAACCGATCCGTCCTCGGCCAGATCATAGGCCCAGGTGATGCGCGGCAGCGAATCGTTGAAGTACATCGTCTTGCCATCGAGGCTGAACGCCGGCCCATTGGCTGTCACGACGTTGCGTTCCATCGTCGCAATGGTGCCGTCCGGATCGATCCGATACAATTCGCCGGTACTGCGCTTGTCGAAATCGCGGACGCTGTCTTCCTTGTTTTCGGACGTTGTGCTGTCCTCGAACTGGGTGACGTCGCAGCTGCCCGTCCAGTACCGGCCCTTGTGATCGACGACACCGTCGTTGAGCCGCGCGACTTGCCCGTCGGGGCGCGGATCGGCGAAGATCTCGAATGTTCCGGCCGTGGGATCGACATAGGCCAGCCCGTCGCGCGTCGATGCGATAAAGCCACCCTTGGCGCGCAATCCGAGCGCCGAAATCCACATCGGCGGCACCCAGCGGCCCTTGTCGCCGGAATCGAGGTGCAGCCAGTTGATGCTCGGGTTCTCGACATCGACCCAATAGACGCGCCCGTCGCGCGCATCGTACAGGGTGCTTTCGCCGAGCGTGGCCTTTGCCTGCCACAGGCAACGCCAGCCCGGTCCTTCCATGTCCATGCCGCTCTCCCTTGTCACAATTGCACTCGACCCGAGCCGAACGGCGCGTCGCGCTGTCGCACGGCTTCCTTGACGCCCTGTTCGAGAACGGTGCGATTGAAGGCCGATCGACTGTCGGCGAGGTGCCCACGCGCATCCATCTCTGCCGCCATACGCTGAAGCGTCCGTGCGCCCATCAGTTCTAGGCCAAGATTCACGATGCGCTTGTTCGCGCTGAGCAGATCGGCGTCGATCAGTGCCAATCGGTCAGCCAGTTCCTCGACCTCGGCGGCGAGCCGGTCGGCCGGCACCGCTTTCAGCACCAGGCCGATCGTGGCGGCATCGTTTCCGCCGATGAGATCGCCGGTGAGCAGCAGGCGCTTCGCCCATTGCGGCCCGACCATGTAGAGCCACATGTTACTCGGCAAGGAGCCTTGCGAACGGGCCGGCGGGAAGCCGAAGCTCGCGTCGTCAGCGCAGATGATCATGTCGCACAACAAAGCGAGGTCCGTACCGCCGGCAAGACAGCGCCCCTGAACCTGGGCAATCACGGGTTTGTGCATGTCGAAGAGCGCCATGCGCAGGCGCTGCAGGCGTTCCTGATGCCAGGCGTCGTCGTCGAATTTCGCACGACCGCGGCGATGTTCGACCTGGAGTGCTACCGGACGATCATAGCGCTGCAGGTCATAGCCCGAGGAGAAATCCGATCCGGCGCCAGCGAGGATCACGCACCGGACGCGGTTGTCCTCATCCGCCTCCCACAAGGCGTCGTGCAGCTCGGTCAGCAATTCTTCATTGAGGGCATTGCGTTTTTCCGGGCGGTTGAGCGTGATCCGCGCGCGTCCATCGGCGCGTTCGTAGCGAATGAAGGCGTAGCGATCGTCAGCCTGCGTCACGCGACTGCGCCTTCTTGTCCGATTTCGCGATCAACGATCACCATTTCAGCTCCTTCCTCGTCCATTCACGCGAGCGCTCTGTGTCGATCTTCGACCCGTCGCCCGTCACGATATTTCGACCGTCGCCACCCAGTCACCGGTGCGGATTCTTCAGGCCACAGATAGCGCCGATTCGACCGCGCGCGTCGTACCGGTGTCGATATCCTTCAACCTGGGCAGGACCTTCCGCGCGAAAAGTTCGTAGTTGGCGCGACCCATTTCCTGCGGCATTTCGCCATATTGAAAATAGGTGATGAAGCTGCCGATATCGAATTCCTCGACCATCGCCGCCAGCTTGTCCGCAACCTCGTCGGGCGTGCCCCAGACCTGCAGATCGGCGAGGAAGCCGTTGAACTTGTGCAGGCCGTGCTTGGCGATGTTCTTCGCCAGGCCGCCATAATATTCGTAACCCTCGATATTCGCGAACTCGGCGTTGTCGAACTGGTAGAAGTCCGACGTCGAGCGGGTATAGGCCTGGATGTGCTTGTCGCGCATCTCCTGCGCCACCGCCGGATCCTCATGCACCGCGACGAAGACCGCGAAGACCGGCTTTGGCGCAGGGCGGCTGTTCCGCTCGAGGAACAGCTGGCGATACCCCGCGAGGTCCTCGGCGACCTTGTCCCAGGGCTTTTGTGCAATGACCATCAGGCCGACGTCGAGCTTCGCCATCAGGTTGACCGATTCCGGAGAAATTGCCGAGGCGAATACCCGACCGCGAAAACTTGCGTACGGCCTGGGACGCAATTCGACCCGCGGCTGCTTGAGATACGTACCGTCATATTCCATCACCCCAGTCTCGAGAGCGGTGAGGACGGCTTCGGCATATTCGCTGAAGCGATTGCGCGACTCGCCCATCGGGACCTTGAAACCCTCGAATTCGGAAGCGCCGAGCCCGCGGCCGATGCCCAGCACTGCCCGCCCTTCGGAAAAATAGTCGAGCAGGATGAAGTTTTCGGCGGTGCGGACGGGGTCCTGCCACGGCAGCACGCATACCGTGGTGCCGAGCTTGATCCGCTTGGTCTGGCCGGCGACGAACGACAGGAACTGCGGCACGTTCGGCGTCATGTTGTAATTGCTGAAATGATGCTCGGGCGTCCACACCGAGTCGAAGCCCAGCGCCTCCGTGTCGACCGCCATCTTCAGCTGGTGGCGATAGACTTCCTTGTCCGAAAGCTGGTCGCGCAAATTCTGGAAAGTGAGGCCAAGCCCGACATCCATCGCCCTTATCCCTTGCTCATATTGTCGATCTAACCTAATAGTGATTAGGTTGAGAGCGCAAGCCCCTTTCGATTGCGAGGCAAATTTATCGCAAACTCAGGCGATGCACTTGACGATATGGCCTGCGTGGCAGAATAATGAGAATTAGGTTGAGGAACGGAGAGTCATGATGGAGGCGGCCACATCCAGCGTCGGCGAACGGCGCGCGGCCATGGAGCGCCGGCACCCTTTATGGGTCCCGATGACGCTCGACCGGTACCTCGAAAACGCCGTTGCCGATTTCACCGACCGGCCGCTGGTCATCACCGACGACGGCATCATGAGCTACGCCCAGGTCGATGCCGCGGCGACGCGCATCGCGCAGATGCTGCGGAACCGCGGCGTGAAGCCGGGCGATCGGGTGGCGATGCTGATGGCCAATTTCCCGATCACCGTGGCATTGCTCTTCGGCATCTGGCGCGCCGAGGCCACGGCGGTGCCGCTCAACACCCTGTATCGTCCCGACGAGCTTGGTTTCGTGCTCCGCCAATCCGCACCACGATTGCTGATCGCGATGACCCGGTTCCTCAAGCGTGACTTCGCTTCTGAGATTCCCGCGGTACTGCCGGGTGGAACCGATCTCCTGCTCTATGATCCCGACGCGCCTGCTGCCTGCGATCTCGTCGCCGCGATCGACGCGGTGTCGACCATCGCAGACGGCGACCTGGCCGATGCCACTCGGATACCGGCAGTGATCATGTATACCTCGGGCACGACCGGTAGCCCCAAGGGCGTCATCCTCAGTCACGACAATCTGCTGCGCGCCGCCTATGCCGGAGCGCATCACCAGGCGTTCGAAGACGGGCGTCGCGCGATCTTCTCGGTGCCGCTCTATCATGGCTTCGGGCTGGTCGTGGGCCTGCTGTCCGGCATCGTCGTCGGCGGGTCGATCGTGCCCCTGCCCCGCTTCGATGCGCGGGCCATGCTGACCGGCATCGCGCGCCACCGTGCGACCTATCTGATGGGCGTGCCCACGATGACGGTCGCCATGCTCGAGCTGGCCGAACAGGAATCGTTCGACCTGTCATCGCTGACCGCCATTCACAGCGCGGCCGCCCCGACGCCGAGCTGGGTCTGGCGGCGGATCCAAGAGGTCTTCGGCTGCGGCGAGGTCTTCACCAGCTACGGCCAGACCGAGGCGACCGCGACCATCATCTGCACTCAGCCGGGCGATCCGATCGACGTCGTCGCGACCACCCAGGGAATCATCGTGAAAGGTGGCGTGTCGGGCATCCCGGCGTGCGGCGGCGATATCGCTGAATTTCGTATCGTCGATCCGGACAGCGGCGTGGACAGCCCGCCGGGTATCGCGGGCGAGATCTGGACGCGCGGGCCCATGAACAGCCTGGGATATCTCGATCGCCCGGCGGACACCGCCGCGCTGTTCGCGGAAGGCGGCTGGCTTCGTACAGGCGACCGGGGCTATTTTCGGGAAGACGGCAATTTGCTGCTCACGGGACGCACCAAGGAGCTGTTCAAGAGCCGCGGCGAACTCGTCTCGCCCAAGGAGATCGAGGAAGTCATCACCACGCACCCCGCCGTGCGCGAAGCCTATGTCATCGGCATGCCCGACGAGCGCGACGGCGAATGCGGCTGCGCCTGGCTGGTCGCGGCCGGCCCGATCGCACCGAGCGTCGCGGAGGTGAACGACTTTCTCGCATCGCGCCTGCCGCGCTTCAAGATGCCGCGCGACATCTGGTTCATCGACCCTGCCGAACTGCCCAAGACCAGCACGGGCAAGGTGCAGAAGAACCTGCTCAAGGACCGTGCCGAGCGGCTCCTGGCCGCGGGCGTAGCGGCGTGAGCCACGGCCGGCACATGAAAAGGAGTCTCGCCCAGTGACCGACGACATCTCGACCATCGAGGCGATCCTCGACGATGCCCGCGACGGCCTGCCCTATATCCTCGTCGATGCCGATGACCGCGAGAATGAGGGCGATGTGATCATCCCCGCCCAGTTCGCGACGCCGAGCCAGATCAATTTCATGGCGCGCCACGCGCGCGGCCTGATCTGCCTGGCGATGTCGGCGGAGCGCGCCGAGAAGCTCGAACTGCCGCCAATGGCCGCGAACAACCAGTCCGGGCATGGGACGGCCTTCACGATCTCGATCGAGGCACGCGAGGGCGTGACGACGGGCATTTCGGCGCAGGACCGTGCGCATACCATCGCCGTTGCGATCGACCCGACCAAAGGGCGCCGCGACATCGTTTCTCCCGGCCACGTCTTCCCGCTCGTCGCGAGGCAAGGCGGGGTGCTCGTGCGCGCCGGTCACACCGAGGCCGCGGTCGATATCTCGCGCCTGGCGGGGCTGAATCCGGCCGGCGTGATCTGCGAGGTGATGAATGACGACGGCACGATGGCGCGACTGCCAGAGCTGATTCGCTTCGGCCGCGAGCATGGACTGAAGATCGGTACGATCGCGGACCTGATCGCGTATCGCCGCCGCTCCGAGCGCATCGTGACGCATGAGGCGAGCGCAGCGTTCGACAGCGTCTATGGCAGCGATTTCACGATCCACGTCTATCGCAACAGCATCGATGGCGGCGAGCATATCGCGCTGGTGCGCGGCAATATCCATGCAGGCGAGCCGACGCTGGTCCGCGTCCATCAGGTCGACCTCACGGCCGACCTGCTCGGCTGGTCGCTCGCGCGCCGCGATTATGTGCCCCGCGCGCTGTCCGCGATCGCCGCGCATGACGGCCCCGCCGTGGCGGTCTTCGTCCAGGATCCGGATCCGGTATCGATCTCGGCGCGGATCAAGGGTGGCCGCCAAGCCTATCATGAGACCCATGCAATCCGCGATTACGGGGTCGGCGCGCAGATCCTGCGCGATCTCGGCGTGCAGGAAATGATCCTGCTCACCTCGAGCAACGACAAGCTCACTGCGCTTGAAGGTTTCGGACTGAGCGTCGTCGGCCGTCTGCCGATACCGGATCAGACGGCAGGCGACGCCGCAAACGGCCGAGCGACGGTCGTGGGTGGCCGACGCATCGCCTGACCAGCGCGAAAAACATCTGACCAACCAGAAATCAAAGGAGAGCGATTGTGGGCAGACTGAGCGGCAAGATAGCAATCATTACCGGCGCGGCGCGCGGCATGGGTGAATCGCATGCCCGCACCTTCGCGCGCGAGGGTGCGAAGGTCGTCATGACCGATCTGCGCGGCGACGCCGGGCGCGCGTTGCAGAAGGAACTGGGCGATGCGACCCTGTTCGTCGAGCATGACGTGACGGACCTCGCGCAATGGGTGTCCGTGGTGGAACAGGCCGAGGCCGCTTTCGGCCCGGTCGATATCCTGGTCAACAACGCCGGCATCCTCGGCGCGATGGCACGGACCGCTGATCTTACGGAGCAGGATTATCTCGCGGTGTGCGCGGTCAACCAGCACTCCGTCTTCTTTGGCATGCGCGCCGTGCTGCCCTCGATGTTGAAGGCGGGGCACGGATCGATCGTCAACATTTCCTCGATCGCGGGGCTTGCCGCCAATTACGGCTTCCCCAGCCTGGCCTATGTCGCGAGCAAGTTCGCGGTCCGCGGCATGACCAAGGCGACCGCAATCGAATATGGGCCGCACAACATTCGCGTGAACTCCGTGCATCCCGGCTTCATCCAGACGCCGATGATGGTCGAAGCGACGAACGAAGAGGGCGGCGATGCGCTGTCGCTGATTCCGCTGGGGCGCATTGCGGACCCGCAGGAAGTCTCGAATCTCGTGCTGTTCCTCGCGTCGGACGAAGCGTCCTACATCACCGGTGCCGAGCATCTCGTCGATGCCGGGATGCTCGCGCAGTAACCTGTTGCCGGAAACCGCCGGGCGCGGCCCGGCGCCCCGTACCGCGTCGCGATCTTTCCCGATCGCGACGCCGTTGGCGGTCAGCCAGACGCGGCCCCAGACGCAGCCAGGGTCATTTCCCAAAGTCGCTATCGAGCCGCAGCGGTGCGCAAACGCAGCTGACGACCTGCTCGATCGTGTCGTCGAGCGCTTCCTCGAAACTCTCCTCGCCGGCGGCGCGCGTCTCGAATGTTTCATGGCGCGAAAGGATCGCGAGAAACATGAAGCTGCCGGTCACCAGCCGGCGCTGCGCGACCTCTTCCGGCAAATAGGACAAGCGAGCGCGCAGGAGATCGAACGTGCGGTTGAGATGGAAATGGGCCGTCCCGCCGAAATCGCCGAAACGGTGCGACCGACTGCGCATCAGATACTGGCTGAGAAATCCCGCATAGGAATGATGACCCTTGCCGTCCGGCAGTTCGAGCTGCGGCAGAAGAACGATATCGAGCAACGTTCTCGCGTCGGTCAGGCGGTTCTGCCGTTCCGCCGCCTCAAGCATACGCGCCCTGACCGGCTCCATCTGCTCCATGCGATAGTCGAAGATCGCTTCGACCAGGCCCTCGCGCGAGCCGAAATGATACTGAACCGCGAAGTGATTGCCCTGTCCGGCATTCGAGGCGATCTTGCGCATCGACACACCGTTGATGCCGCCTTCCGCGAACATTTCCTCGGCCACCAGAATCATCCGCACCTTCCCGTCGATCTCAGGTCCGGGAGAAAATGTGTCGGGCTCAGTCAAACCGCGCTCCATTGAGACATGTGTTTTAGTTTCCTTTGTTGTACCGTTGGGCGCCCGGCTTGTCGACAATGGCCGGAATAGAGCCATATCTATCTAATATACAATGATTTTCCGTGCCCCGCCGCGTGCCTGAACTGGTGTTTTGCCCCACCGGTCACTGGACTGGCTCCACTAGAATCAAACGATTGACTTAATCGAGCTCCTGCGACATCATCCTTGCAACGCGGGCGAAGCGACCAGCGCAGCGCTGGCGCCGTCTTATCAAATGGCCCGCAAGGAGAGCGATCATGGCAATGGAAACCGGACTCATCTTCCACCCCTATATGCGGCCGGGCCGAACCGCGCGGCAGACGTTCGAATGGGGTGTGCAGAGCTCGGTCGCGAGCGACAAGGCCGGCTTCGATTCGATGATGATTTCCGAGCACGCGTCGCAGATCTGGGAGAATATTCCCAATCCCGAGCTGATCATCGCCGCTGCTGCGCTGCAGACCAAGAACATCAAGTTCGCACCGATGGCGCATATCCTGCCGCATCATAATCCGACCAAGCTGGCGATGATGGTCGGCTGGCTGTCGCAGATCCTGGAGGGCCGCTATTTCATGGGCATCGGCGCGGGCGCGTATCCGCTCGCTTCCTACATGCATGGCATCCGCGGCGACGACCAGACAACCGAGCACCTCAATTCCATGGTCCGCGAATCGCTCGAGATCATGGAGAAAATCTGGAAGCGCGAGCCCTTCTTCTTCGAGGGCAAATATTGGGATGCCGGCTTCCCCGAAGAGGAAGTCGCGTTGACCGAGGAGGATGAGCAGCACAAACTCGCCAACTACGCGCCCTGGGGCGGCTCCTTCCCGGAATTCGCCGTTACCGGCTTCAGCGCGAATTCGCCCTCGATGCGGCTCGCGGGCGAGAAGAATTTCAAGCCGGTCTCGATCTTCTCGGGCGAGGAGGCATTGAAGCGGCATTGGGATATCTATGCCGAGGCGAACATCAAGGCCGGCTTCACGCCGGACCGCCAGCGCCATGCCGTCTCCCAGACCGTCTTCGTCGGCGACACCGATGCCGAAGCCAAGAAGGAAGTGATGGAGGGCCCGATCGGCTATTGCTTCAACAAATATCTGATCCCCATCTGGCGCCGGTTCGGCATGATGGACGGCTTCGCCAAGGATGCGGGGATTGATCCGCTCACGGCCGATCTCGAATTCCTCGTCGATCACGTTTTCGTGGTCGGATCGCCGGATACCGTCGTCGACAAGATCAACACATTGTTCGCAAAGGTCGGCGGCTGGGGCACGCTGCAGATCGAGAGCCACGATTATTACGACGATCCGGCACCATGGTTCCACTCGCTGGAACTGGCCGCCAAAGAGGTTGCGCCGCGCATCACGCTTCCCGGGCAGGCGTCGATCACCAGGCCCGCGGAAGCGGCGATGAGCTGAAACGAGAAATGGAGCGGGCCTTGCGGGCCCGCTCCCTTCGATCAGTGCAAGGCGCACAATTGTGGCCGATCTTCGGAGCGGAAGACCATAGACCCATAGGCTGGTGCGAAGCATTGCCGGGTTCGCGCGTGTTGATGGGCCAACTCTTGTCGGCATCGCAGATGTCGGCCTAATTCTTATTCTTCGCCGCCAGCCGCCGGCTGGCGTGCTGCATCTGCGCGTCATCAAGCGGGCGTCTGCGTGCAACTAGCGGCAAGGCTGCGATAGAATCATAAATTATTCATATAAATCATAGTGATAATACTAGAAGAGCCTGCGCCCTTCACTCTACCGCGCCTTTTGCGCAACACATGCGACGATTAGTAATCATTGCCTATTGCCGACCCAGACTAATTGTGATTAGGTTATCAAATCGACCGGGCAAACAGCCCGGCGCAGAGGAGGCCACCGGAGACGTGGCCCCACTTATGGGGAGAGGCTGAATGGCGAATTCAACCATCGAACATGCATTCGCGATGCTGGCAGAGCGCTCGCCCGCCGATGCTGGCGGGGCGGCGGCCCCTAATCTGAAATTGGTCCGCGCCGGTTGGCGACGCTGGCCTTGGCATATCCTCCCTTGGAGCGGCGCTACCGACCAGAGCGGCGTAGCCCGTCAATCCGCCTGAAAAACACGAAACGTGGCGAGACAAGCCACCGACCTGACAAGGAGAAGATGAATGTCCAGCAAGAGGATTCTGTCGGCACGGTCGACGCGTCGTTCAACGATATTTTCGCTCGACAGGGTCGGCGCACGATCGATCGACGTCGGGCCGGCCATGATGACGGCCGCGGTAGCGCTGGTCGCCTTTGCCGCCACCCCCGCCATGGCGCAGACATCGCCCGACGTTCCCGCCGCCCCGGCAGTGGAAAATGCCGTCCCGCCGGCCCAGGAAGCCGCAGTCGGCGACGGCGACATCATCGTCACGGCGCAACGCCGTGAAGAATCCCTGTCGAAGGTACCGCTCTCGGTTTCCGCCCTCAGCGCCGACACGCTTCAGCAGCGCGTCGTGACCCAGGAGCAGGATCTGGCGGCGCTCGTACCCGGCCTCGTCGTCAAGAATGGCCAGAACCAGAATCAGCTCAGCTTCACGCTCCGCGGACAGACGCTCGATCCGTTCTCCGGCGCCAGCCCGGCGGTGCTGACCTATCTGAACGAAGTCCCCTTCACCGGCGGCAATTCCGCGTCCGCCTTTTACGATTTTTCATCGGTGCAGGTCCTGAAAGGGCCGCAGGGCACGCTGTTCGGACGCAACGCGACCGGCGGCGCGGTGCTCTACGCGTCCACCCTCCCAGGCAACGACATCGGCGGCTTCGCCACCATCCGCGGTGGCGAGCGCAACATGGTCCAGGTCCAGGGTGCGATCGATCTGCCGCTGATCCCGGAGAAACTGCTGATCCGTGTCGCCGGCAATTACCACAGGCAGGACGGCTATGTCCGCAACCTGCTGACCGGTAATACCCTGGGCGATATCGACAGCAAGTCGGGCCGTATCACCGTGCTGGCGCGGCCGTTCGATGGCTTCGAGAATGTGACCGTGGCTCAATATAGCGATTTCGGCGGCACCGAATCGAACGGGCAGCTCTTCTCCTATTACAAGCTCGGCCAGACCAATACGTCCGCGCAGACCGGCATCACCTATCCGCTGACGACGACGCTCGACACCGTCTATGGCAATGGCCTGTTCCCGGGCGTCGGCAATGGCCCGCCGGGCCCTGGCACGTTCCCGGGTGCGGTTGCCGGCTATCTCGCCTGGCAGAAGGCGAACATGTACAAGACCTATCTCTCGTACGATCTGCCCCACAAGGCACACAGCACTTTCATCTCGAACACCTCGACGCTCGACATCAGCGACGCCCTGACCTTCAAGAACATCCTCGGCTTCCAGCGCACCTATGCCCGGACGCCCGGCATCCTCAGCGGCACGCCGTTCGCCTCGCTCGATCTCTATAACAGCAGCGGCGCCTTTACCGGCCCGCCCGGCGGCGAAGTGTTTCGCAACAAGAGCTTCTCGGAAGAAGCGCAGTTGCAGGGCACCGCCGGCAATCTGAAATATATCGTCGGCTTCTTCTATAATTACTCGACCAAGGAAGAGGCGATCCCGGTGATCGTCGGCGGGGAGCTGGCGGCGCCGCTCGGCGAGGTGCTGTACCACACCTTCGGCGTCAGTCGGTCACGCGCCCTTTACGGCCAGGCTACCTACGACTTTTCCAACCTGCTCGAAGGACTCAGCCTCACCGGCGGTGGCCGCTATACGTGGGAAACGGTGGAGCTGAAGCCCTATGCCGACCATGCGTTCGCCGCCAATTTCCCGAAGGAAAAGCGTACGCTGCAGGATCCGAGCTGGAACGCGAACATCCAGTGGCAGTTCAATCCCCAGAACCAGATATATTTCACCCATCGCGGCAGTTTTCGTGCGGGCAATTTCAATGGCGCCGTGGTGCCCTATAATTTTGCGAACTTCTTCGGCAACGAGAATACCTATGATTTCGAGATCGGCTATAAATTCAACGGCCTGATCGGCGGACGGCGCGCCCATTTCAACATCGCCGCCTATGACCAGATCGTGAAGAACGCCCAGCATTCGCTGTACGCGGTCGTTGCAGGGGCGCCGTCGGCCTTCACCGTCAATGTGCCGAAGGCGAAGATCAAGGGCATCGAAATGGATGCCGACATCATGGCGAGCGACTGGCTCAAGCTCGGCGTGTCCGGCGCCTATACCGATGCGAAATACACCGAGAATCTCGTCGACCTGTCACTTCAGACCGGCAATCCGGGCTTCATCGTGCCGTTCGACTCCTATCCCGACGCTCCGAAATGGTCGGGGTCCTTCTATGCCGACGTGACGCTGCCGACCCCGTCCGAATGGGGTGACATCCATGTCCGCGCCGACACGTTCTCGCAAAGCTCGACCTTCTTCTCGAGCAACAACTACTCGATCACCCCGGGGACGCAGCTGCCGGGCTATACGACGGTGGCCGCGCGCGTGAGCTGGAACGACATCATGGGCAGCAAATTCTCGCTCGCCGTCTATGCCAAGAACATCCTCGACAAGGGATATTACCAGGCCGGCTATGTCGAGGGCGCATCGGGCGGTTTCAATACCGCCATCCCGGGCGAACCCCAGACCTTCGGCGCGGAAGTCTCGGTCAAATTCTAGAAACGACTCACTGGCGCCTCCCGGGGCGCCAGTGGCCGCGGGCTGCCGACGTCAGTGCGGGCATCCGGGCGGCAGGGTCAACGCTCGACATATCGGTGGAAAGAGAATGATTTCAGTGCCCCACATCATTGTGACCAACCGTGAGGGCGACGAGCTTCGGATTGCCGGCCAGCCGGACCGGACCGTCATGGAGACAATACGCGATGGCGGCGTCAATGAACTTCTCGCGCTGTGCGGTGGCTGCTGCAGTTGCGCGACATGCCATATCTATGTCGATCCGGCCTTCGCTCACCTGTTGCCGGCAATGTCCGATGACGAAAGCGAGCTTCTCGACAGCAGCGGCGCCCGCAACGAGCGATCGCGTCTGGCCTGCCAGATCCCCCTCAACGACCTGCTCGACGGTCTCCGGGTCGAGGTCGCGCCTGACACGTGACTGTACTCGATGCATGTGACGAGCCATCGACCTGATCTGATCCTGGGAGAGCCACCATGAATGTCGAACAGATTGCGGCGATCGTCACGGGCGGAGCCTCCGGCCTGGGCGGCGCGACCGCGAGAATGCTGGCGGCGAAGGGAGCGAAGATCACGATCTTCGATCTCAATGCCGAGCAGGGCAAAAAAACCGCCGCGGAGATCGGCGGCCAGTTCGTCGCGGTGAACGTCGCCGACGAGGATAGCGTGAATGCCGGGCTCGCCGAAGCCGAGGCCAGGAACGGTGTCGCCCGGATCCTGGTCAACTGCGCCGGCGTCGCGCCGGCCATGCGGATCGTCAACAAGGAAGGCGTGCCGCATTCGCTCGAGACCTTCCGCAAGACCGTCGAGGTCAATCTGGTCGGCACGTTCAACATGCTATCGAAATTCGCCGCGCGGCTGATCGCGGCACGCATCGAGGGTGAGGAAGCGGGCGTGATCGTCAATACGGCCTCCGTCGCTGCCTATGACGGCCAGGTGGGCCAGGTCGCTTATGCCGCGTCCAAGGGCGGTGTGGTCGGATTGACCCTGAGCGCCGCCCGCGACCTCGCACAGCACCGCATTCGCGTCGTCACCGTGGCGCCCGGCATCTTCCTCACGCCGATGCTGATGGGGCTGCCGCAGGCCGCGCAGGAGTCGCTCGGCACGCAGGTACCGCACCCGAGCCGGCTCGGCCGGCCCGAGGAATTCGCCCAGTTCATCGAGAGCATCCTCGCGAACCCGATGCTCAACGGAGAAGTGATCCGCCTCGACGGCGCGATCCGCATGGCGCCGCGATGATCCCCGCCAGCGCGATGCCGAGCCCGTCCGCGACGGCTGTCCCGGCGCACGCGCCCGGTGTCACTGGAGTAATCTGAGCATGGCCGAGGCCTATATCGTCGAAGCCGTCCGGACCGCATCCGGCCGCCGCAAGGGCGCGCTGTCGGGCCTGCATCCCGCCGACATGGGCGGCATGATCCTTGACGCGCTGGTCGCACGCTCGGGCATCGATCCGGCGGCAATCGAGGATGTGATCGTCGGCTGCGTCAGCCAGGCGGGCGAGCAGGCCTTTGCCTTCGGCCGCAACCTCGTGCTCGCATCCGGCCTGCCCCAGACCGTCCCCGCCGTCACGATCGACCGGCAGTGCGGATCCTCGCAACAGGCGCTGCATTTCGCTGCCCAGGCAATCCTGTCGGGCATGCAGGACGTGGTGATCGCCGCCGGCGCGGAAAGCATGACGCGCGTGCCCATGGGCTCGAATTATACGCTGCACGCGCAGGCGGGGATCGGTGAAGGCCCCTGGTCGAGCAAGATCCTCGATCGCTTCGGCGTCACCGGGTTCAGCCAGTTCCACGGCGCACAAGCCATCGCGACCAAATATGGCTTCAGCCGCGAGGGCATGGATGGCTATGCTCTCGAGAGCCATCGCCGTGCCGCCGCGGCCATAGCTGCTGGAGCATTCCGCGACGAGATCGTGCCGATCGAGACCGCCGATGGCCGCTTCGACCAGGACGAGGGCGTGCGCTTCGATGCATCGGCGGAAGGCCTGGCGGGTCTCAAGACGCTCGCGGAGGGCGGATCGATCACCGCCGGCAATGCCAGCCAGATCGCCGACGGCGCCTCGGGCACGCTCATGGTCAGTGAGGCGGCGTTGAAGCGGTTCGACCTCACGCCCCTCGCCCGTATCGTCAACCTGACGGTGACCGCGGGCGACCCGGTGATCATGCTCGAGGAGCCGATCATGGCGACCCGGAAAGCGCTGCGGCGCGCTGGATTGACGCTGGACGATATCGACCTGTTCGAGGTGAACGAAGCGTTCGCGTCGGTGCCGATGGCGTGGCTGAAAGCGCTCGGGGCAGATCCGGCGAAGCTCAACGTCAATGGCGGCGCGATCGCGCTTGGCCATCCGCTCGGGGCGAGCGGCACCAAACTCATGGCCACATTGGTACACGCGCTGAAGGCACGCGGCGGGCGCTACGGCCTGCAGACGATGTGCGAGGGCGGCGGCATCGCCAATGTGACGATCATCGAACGCCTCTGACGGGCAATGAAGGACCGTTCGGGACCAATGGATGGTCGCGAGGTGTTCATCGCCGGTGCCGCGAGGCGGGTTTCATCCCTGGTAGGCCCGATGCCCGGGGCGCCGGCACGGCAGTGCGGCTCCTTGAGGGAAGGCGTTGACGCCTGGCTTTTCGTTACTTCACTGGAGGCGGGTTCCGTGACCGGCCCATCGCTGAGGTCCGATGGAGGCTGTGTCGGGTCATGACAGGCGGTCGCTACGCCATTCTGATCGTCGGGAATTTGTAGGGAGGAAATGGTGCGCTTACAGGACTCGAACCCGCCAATTAACATCATGATACTAGATGATTATTCTACACCTCTCCAATACGTGGCCCCAACGCGGCCCCTGACAAAAATCGGGACACGAACCTGCGCCGAATGCGGAAAACCAGCCGCGCTAGAGGTAGCAAAATGGATGGCAAATCAGATCGCGCCCTCATGCATTCAGGCGATAGCGGCAGACGCTCTCCAGCAAGCTGCGCATTCAGAGACTCGCTCGACGGGCCAGGCAAGCTGCTCATCGGTTTTGGAGTAGTGGGGTGAATAACGAGCATTCACATAGGCTATGAGTGTTGACCGGGTGTCGTCGCGACGAGATCGCGGCGCTCAAATGGCATGAGGTAGAGACTTCGAGCGTGGCGTCCTGGCCCTTGGTGACAGCAAGACCGGCAGGTCAATCCGTCGACGCGACGGCAGCCGGCCTCCTTCTCAAGGGCATCGAACGGGAGGAGGGCAGCGACTATGTCTTCCCGGCGATGTCGGGCGAGAGGCACCTCCAGGGCACCACGGGAATTTGGCCGAGGGATCCTGAAACGGGCTGGTTTAATCGACGTCACCCCACACATGCTTCGCGACACCATGGGTGCAATGTCGAGGTCATCAGGCGAGGCCTTTGCCCTGACCGGAGCCATCCTCGGCCACGTCAATCTCTCGACCATGCGTTATGCCCATGTGCAACTCGATCCATCCCTGAAGGCAGCGGACCGCGTTGGAAACAAGCTGGCCGCTGCCCTTGCTGGCAAGAGCGCAGGACTGTCAGCTTGAAGCGTCAGACGCCCTGGCCGTAGCCCGCAGCGAACGCGATGCGGAGCGCGTCCGAAAAACTGCGTGCATCGAACTTCGCCATGATGTTCGCGCGGTGCACCTCGACCGTACGCGGCGAGATGCCGAGATCGAACGCGATCGTCTTGTTCGGCAGCCCCTTTGCGAGACCTTCCAGCACATCACGCTCCCGTGCGGTGAGCGCGCCGATCAGTATCGTGGCGTCCTCGGCACGGGCGGCGGCATTCTCGGATTGGTCGATCCGGTCGAACGCAGCGTCGATCGCCTGAAGCAGCGAAGCCTTGTCGAACGGCTTTTCGAGGAAGTCGACCGCACCTGCCTTCATCGCCCGTACCGCGATCGACACGTCGCCATGCCCGGTAAGGATCACGACGGGCATGGCGATGCCCCGCTCGCCGAGCAGCTTCTGGACCTCCAGGCCGTCCATTTCCGGCATGCGCACATCGAGAAGGATGCAGCCTGATTGAAGATGCTTCACCTCTTTCAGAAAGGCGACGCCGGAGGACCATGCCTCCACGGCAAACCCGGATGTCTTGAGCATGAAGCTTACGGAACGCCGGATAGCATCCTCGTCATCGACGATATGGATCAGGCGCCTTTCACTCATCAATTGTCTCCTGGGTCATGCCGACAAGGGTGAAGTGGAAGCTGGTACCGCCGCCGGCGCGCGGCTCCATCCAGATTCGCCCGCCATTCGCCTCAACTATCGTGCGGCAGATCGACAGGCCAAGCCCCATACCCTCACTCTTCGTGCTATTGAACGCCTGAAACAGGTTTTCCGCGATGTCCGCCGCGATGCCATGGCCCGTATCCGAAACGGTGACCTGAATGACTCCCGGCGATTCTTCGCGGGTAGCGATGAGGAGCTGACGATGCTCGCTCTCCGCCATGGCGTCGATGGCATTGCGCATCAGGTTGATCAGCACCTGCTGGATCTGGACCTTGTCGACAAGGACAGGGACAGTGCGTGCGAGGTCGAACCGCACGTCGATACCCTTCTGGGCGGCGCCGATCAAGCCGAGCTTGGCCGCTTCGTCGATCAAGGGCAGCAGGTTCTCGATCGTCTTGTCGACCTCCCCGCGCGCAACGAACTCTCGCAACCGGCGAACGATGTTCCCGGCGCGCATCGCTTCGCCGGCCGCGTCGTGAAGTGCCTCGCGGATCATTGGCAGGTCTTCCGGATCAGGCTTTTCCAACAGGTCCCGCACCCCTTCCATATAATTGGCGACCGCGGTCAGCGGCTGGTTGAGCTCATGTGCAAGCGTCGAGGCCATGGTTCCCATTGCGCTGACCCGGGCGGCATGGACCAGGCCGGACCGTAACTCTTCGATCTCGGCCTCGGCCCTGTGCTTCTCGCTGAGATCCCGGATGAAGCCCGTGAACACCTGCTGATCGCCCGCGACAGCCTCGCCGACCGCCAGTTCCATCGGAAAATGGCTGCCGTCCTTGCGCATTGCGGTCACGACCCGGCCGATGCCGATGATGCGGCGCTCGGCCGTCCGCAGATAATGTTCGAGATAGCCGTCATGCGCTTCGCGATAGGGCGACGGCATCAGGACGGACACGTTCTTCCCGATCATCTCCGCCTCGGAATAGCCGAAGGCCCGCTCTGCCGCCGCACTGAACGACAGGATCAGGCCTCGATTGTCGATAAGGACCATGGCGTCCGGGACAGTCGACAGGATCGACTGCAGCAGCGCCGCATTGGCGCTCAGCTCGCGCTCGGCGGCGCGCTGCTCCGTCACGTCGCGGATCACCTTGCCGAAGCCGCGCAGCACATTCTCGCTGTCGTAGAGCGCTGTCATCGTGACATGGGCGAGAAATTCCGTCCGGTCCTTGCGGAGCCGCCAGTCCTCCTCCTCGTACTTGCCCAGCGCACGGGCACGGTCGAGGTCGATTTGGGGTTTGCCCGCCGCAAGGGCACTGTCCGGATAGAAGATCGAGACATGACGGCCCACCACCTCCTTCTCTATCCATCCCTTCAACCGCTCGGCACCCCGGTTCCAGATCGTGACGTGGCCGGTCGGGTCCAGCATGTAGATCGCATAGCCCGCGGTACCGTCGATCAGGAGGTTCAGTTCATCGGCGATCTCGTTTGCCGCGCGGGCGCGTTTGTTCGCGCGGTCCTCCGAAACCTGAGAATGATCCTGCAACGTGGCCAGACGCCTTGCGATCACGATGATGATGGTCGTGGCGACCAGGAAGGCAGAGAGCTGAATCAAGCCCGGTGATCCATCGGGCAGCCCGCCGACGGCGACCGCCATGATCATCGTGGCAACCGTCGCGACGATGGCGGGCCCGGTGCCACCAAAGGCGGCCGCCGCCAGGACGGCGACCATGTAGAAGAGGAATCGTGCTTCGCCCTGTATCCAGGGCTCCAGGACCGCATTGCCCAATGCCGCAATGCCCACGACGACACAGGCAAGCGCGTAGCGGAAAATTGGGGTTCCCAGCTGGGCCCGATCGATACTCCGGTTTACGATGGTCACCTGGTGAGCCCCTCCCCGGGGATCGCGATGCTAGTCCATCCGGTCGTGGCCAGCAAATGGGGTGGGTCGCCAATCGGCCGATCCAGACGCGCTGCATCCATGTCAGGCGGCCTTGCGCAGGTCCAGCCGGCTCCAGATTTCGACCAGCGCGCCGGTCAGCTCGCGCATCATCGCTTCGTCATGCGCGGGGCCGGGGGTGAAGCGCAGCCGCTCGGTGCCGCGCGGCACC
>NZ_JBAZTU010000007.1:0-239775 GCF_041661825.1 Sphingomonas sp. | reverse complement strand
TTATGCCCGGCAAAGCAGCGCGCGTTGGGGAACGCACCCTTGTTGCGCAGGATATCGATGAAGACGCGATATCGGCCTTCGACATGCAGGCGGTCAATCGCCTGGGTGAAGATGCGCGAGTAGTCCATCGCCGCTCCAAAAACATGGCCGAAACCGCCAAAGGCCGGAGCGCGCGTGTTTGGAGGAGAATGCGGATCGGCGCTCTACGGAGTTTTCCGGATGGGTGACATCCCGATTTCGGCAGGTCTTGTAGCGGAGTATCCGGTGTCTATTCCATCGGCGGCATCCTTCCCCGAGGTGCTGCCGCAGGAATGGTATCCCGGCATCCAAGGGGTGCCGTTATCCCGGCCTCTTCGCCCGCTCCCCTGAAGAGGCCGGGACTCCCCTGCTCAGGGAAGCCGCCCGTCCTGCCTGAAGCGCTCGACACCGCGCGACAGCAATTCCCGAAACCCGGCTAGGAGCGCCTCGTCAGGGGTGGTGAAATTGAAGCAGGACTTGCCCTGCATGCGCCCGCGCAGCCCATCGCCTATATCCTCCAGCAGCGCCGGATACACATAGACCGGCATGAGATGGGCCGAGACGTAGCGCTTGCCGATCTCCACCCCGCCCAGCGCCGTCCGGTAGCCGTCCCGCGATCGCACTTCATGCGTACCCAGGAAATAGCGCCCCGGTTCGTCGCACGTCACCACTGCGGCGGCCGCATGCTCAGCGAATTGAGCGCGCAGGCGCGCGAAGACGGCGGCGAAATCGTCCATTCCGCAATTCTAGCCCAGACGCGCCCCACGATCCTAGGACCTTTACGTACAGCGGCGGTCCCTGACCTTCCGCTACCGGTTTGACGACGATCAAGGGCCGCGACCGCGGCGATCGTCATGGCGCCATCCGCTGATGGCCACGGAGGGAGGGCAATGGACGACATTCTATTCAGGGCGGGCGCCTGGCTGCTCGTGTTCATGATCGCGCTGCTCGCGGCCGCGACGGCGATCGATCACGGTTTCGCCGTGCAGATGGCGATCGTCGCCACCGCCGCCCTGATCGCGGCCGCCGCGCAGATGCGCGGTGCAAGCAACCCCTACCCCGCCGCCGGACCCCGCGACCGCTACGACGATCAGGTCATCCGCTGGGGCGTGATCGCCACGGTGTTCTGGGGCGTGGTGGGTTTCCTGGTCGGTCTGGTGATCGCCTCGCAGCTCGCCTTCCCGTTGCTCAACCTCCATTCCGAATTCAGCACCTTCGGCCGTCTCAGGCCGCTTCACACCTCGGCGGTGATCTTCGCGTTCGGCGGCAACGCGCTGATCTGCACCAGCTTCTACGTCGTGCAGCGCACCTGCCGCGCGCGCCTCGCCTTTCCCGCGCTCGCCCGTTTCGTGTTCTGGGGATATCAGCTGTTCATCGTGCTGGCTGCGACCGGCTATCTGCTCGGCATCACCGAGGGCCGCGAATATGCCGAGCCCGAATGGTATGTCGACATCTGGCTGACGATCGTCTGGGTTTCCTACCTGGCGGTATTCGTCGGCACGATCGTGCGCCGGTCCGAGCCTCATATCTATGTCGCCAACTGGTTCTATCTCGGCTTCATCATCACGGTGGCCCTGCTCCATCTGGTCAACAATCTGTCGATGCCGGTCAGCCTGGTCGGCTCCAAATCCTATTCCGCCTTTGCCGGCGTCCAGGATGCGCTGACGCAGTGGTGGTACGGCCACAACGCGGTCGGCTTCTTCCTGACCGCCGGTTTCCTCGGCATGATGTATTATTTCGTGCCCAAACAGGCCGAGCGCCCTGTCTACAGCTACCGGCTGTCGATCATCCATTTCTGGTCGCTGATCTTCCTCTATATCTGGGCGGGTCCCCACCATCTCCATTACACCGCGCTGCCCGACTGGGCGCAGACGCTGGGCATGGTCTTCTCGATCATGCTGTGGATGCCGAGCTGGGGCGGCATGATCAACGGGCTGATGACGCTCAACGGCGCGTGGGACAAGATCCGCACTGACCCGATCATCCGCATGATGGTCTTCGCCCTCGCCTTTTACGGCATGTCGACCTTCGAGGGCCCGATGATGTCGATCAAGTCGGTCAATTCACTCAGCCACTACACCAACTGGACGATCGGCCATGTCCACTCCGGCGCGCTCGGCTGGAACGGCATGATCACCTTCGGCGCGCTCTATTACATGACGCCGAGGCTCTGGGGCCGCACCCGCCTCTATTCGCTGCGCATGGTCAACTGGCACTTCTGGTGCGCGACCCTGGGCATCGTGCTCTACGCCTCCGCGATGTGGGTGGCGGGCATCACCCAGGGGCTGATGTGGCGCGAATATGGGTCGGACGGCTACCTCGTCTACTCCTTCGCCGAAGTCGTCCAGGCGATGCATCCCTATTACGTGATCCGCACGACGGGCGGCCTGCTCTACCTCGCCGGCGCGCTGTTCATGGTCTGGAACATCTGGATGACGATCGCGGGCAAGCTTCGCGACGAGGCGCCGATGTCGAGCCCCGCCTTCGATCCGGCGCGCGACATACCGGTCGTGCCCGCCAAGCCAGCAATCGCCTGAGGACCAAGCCAATGGCCAACGCCCTTTCCCGCCACAAGGCGATCGAGCGCAACGTCACGTTGCTCGCGGTCCTCGCCTTCATCACCGTCGCGATCGGCGGCATCGTCGAGATCGCGCCCCTGTTCTGGATCGACTCGACCGTCACCAGGACGGAAGGGGTGCGCCCCTACACGCCGCTCGAGCTCGCCGGACGCGACATCTATATCCGCGAGGGCTGCTATGGCTGCCACAGCCAGATGATCCGCCCGTTCCGCGACGAGACCGAGCGCTACGGTCATTACAGCCTCGCCTCGGAGAGCATGTACGATCACCCGTTCCAATGGGGATCGGGGCGTACCGGGCCCGACCTGGCGCGCGTCGGCGGGCGCTATTCCGACGAATGGCATGTCCAGCACATGAAGGATCCGCGCGCCGTGGTGCCGGAATCGATCATGCCGCCCTATGCCTTCCTCGCCGAGCGCGATGTCGACACAACTCATATCGCCGATCACCTGGTCGCGCTGCGCCGCGTCGGCGTGCCCTATAGCGACGAGGACATCAAAAAGGCCGCGGACGACATTGTCGGCCAGGGCTCGACCGATGGTGACGCCGCCGGCCTGGCCAAGCGCTATCCCAAGGCCCAGTCCCGCGACTTCGACGGCAATCCCGGCCGTCTGACCGAGATGGATGCAGTGGTCGCCTATCTCCAGGGCCTGGGAACCCAGATCGATTTCAAATCGGCAGCGCCACGGGAGCAGCGGAAATGAGCACCTACGACACGCTTCGGCATCTCGCCGACAGCTGGGGCCTGGTCATGATGGGCATCATCTTCCTTGTGCTGGTCGGCTGGACTTTCCTGCGCGGCGTGGCCGACGGCCACCAGCGTGCAGCCCTGAGCATCTTCGAGCAAGAGGACGAAATCGATGGCTGACGGAAAGCGCATCGACGAGGCGACCGGTACCGCGACGGTCGGCCATGAATGGGACGGGATCGAGGAACTCGATACCCCGATGCCGCGCTGGTGGCTCTACACCCTCTATGCGACGATCGTCTTCGCGATCGTCTATGTCGTGCTCTACCCGGCGATCCCGATGCTCCATGGCGCCACGCCCGGGACGCTGGGTTGGTCGAGCCACGGCCAGCTCGAACGGGAGATCGCGGCCGACACGGATCGCAAGGCGCCGGTGATGCTGGCGCTGGCGCAAATCCCGATCGAACGCCTGCCCGCGAATTCGACGCTGCTCCAGGCAGCAGAGGAAGGCGGCCGCGCTGCGTTCAAGGTCAATTGCGTCCAGTGCCACGGCTCCGGTGCCACCGGCTTCAAGGGCTATCCCAACCTCAATGACGACGACTGGCTGTGGGGCGGCGATATCGCGACCATCCAGCAAACGCTCACTCACGGCATCCGCCAGCCGGGCGACGACCAGACCCGCATGTCGATGATGCCCGCCTTTGGCCGCGACGGCATCCTGAAGCCCATCGAGGTGCAGGACGTGGTGTCCTGGGTCCGCTACCTATCCAAGCAGGAACCGGCGAGCGTTTCCGCCCGGCGCGGCAATGCGTTGTTTGCAGCGAATTGCGCCGCCTGTCACGGCGATGCCGGCAAGGGTAATCGTGCCTTTGGCGCACCTGACCTGACCGACGGCATCTGGCTCTATGGTGGGGATCGTGACACGCTGACCGAGACGGTGACCAATGCCCGCTACGGCATCATGCCCGCCTGGGGCACCCGCCTCGATCCCGTCACCATCAAGATGCTCGCGGCTTACGTCCACTCCCTCGGGGGGGGCGAGAGGTCACCGTCGGAGGCCGACCAAGCTACGCCTCCGACGGTGGCGCTGAAGTAGCGCATATGTCCCATCCCCTGCCCCTCCCGGAAAACGCCGGCCGCTTCTTCGAGGCGCGGCGCAAGGTTTTCCCGAAGGCCGTCGATGGCAGCTTCCGCCGCCTGAAATGGGCGATCATGGGGGTGGCGCTGGCGATCTATTACGTCACGCCCTGGTTGCGCTGGGATCGCGGGACCTATGCGCCCGACCAGGCGGTACTGGTCGATCTCGCGCATCGCCGCTTCTACATGTTCGCGATCGAGATCTGGCCGCACGAATTCTATTATGTCGCCGGCCTGCTGATCATGGCCGGGATCGGCCTGTTCCTCGTCACGTCGGCGGTCGGCCGTGCCTGGTGCGGCTATGCCTGCCCACAGACGGTCTGGACTGACCTGTTCGTGCATGTGGAGCGCGCGATCGACGGCGATCGCAACGCCCAGATCCGCTTGCAGAAAGCGCCCTGGGGCCCGACCAAGATCCTCAAGCGTGTATCCAAACATGCGATCTGGCTGGTGATCGGCGTACTGACGGGTGGCGCCTGGATATTCTACTTCGCTGACGCACCGACGCTGTTCGGCAACCTGGTGCACGGCACGGCGCCCTATGTCGCCTATGCGACGATCGGCATCCTGACGCTCACCACCTATGTTTTCGGTGGGCTGATGCGCGAGCAGGTGTGCATCTATATGTGCCCCTGGCCGCGCATCCAGGGCGCGATGCTCGACGAGAAATCGCTGACGGTCACCTACAAGGCATGGCGCGGCGAGCCACGCACGCACGGGCTGAAGCGCGAGGCAGCGGCGAACGACCTCGATAACCCCGGCATGCCCTCGCTCGCAGCGCTGGCCGCCGACCCCGCGCTCGCCTCACGGATCGGGGATTGTATCGACTGCAACGCCTGCGTCGCGGTGTGCCCGACCGGAATCGACATCAGGGAAGGGCCGCAGATCGGGTGCATCACCTGCGGCCTGTGCATCGATGCCTGTGACGGCATCATGGCAAAGGTCGGCCGGCCGTCGCGTCTGATTGGCTACACCACCGATCTCGACGGGCGGATCGCCACTGCCGGCGGCAGCCCGCTGTCACCGATCAGGCGCCTGCTCAGGCCGCGCACGATCGCCTATTTCGCAGTCTGGGCCGGGATCGGGCTCGGCATGCTGTTCGCGCTCGGCAACCGCACCCGGATCGACATCAGCGTGCAGCAGATGCGCAATCCGCAATGGGTGCGCCTGTCCGACGGCAGCATTCGCAACAGCTATACCGTCAAGATCCGCAACATGGAGGCGCGCCCGCGCACCGTCGAGATCGCCACGTCTGGCGTCCCCGGCGTGATCTGGAGCGACTCCGGCAGTCGCGACCGGGCAGGTCGGACTGTCCGCCTCACCGTCCCGGCAGATCAGGTGGGTCGGGTGCAACTGTTCGTGGCTGCCCCGGCGGCGGGGGCGAGCCGGGCCGATATGCGCTTCACCGTCCGCGCAATCGATGCCGAAGGCGGCGCGGCAAGCGACGACAGTTATTTCGAGCGGCCGGAGCAAGGGCAATGACACGAGGCTTCACCGGGTGGCACATGACCGGGATCATGGTCACCTTTTTCGGCGTGGTGATCGCCGTCAATTTCCTGATGGCGAGTTATGCGGTCGGCACCTTTAGCGGCACCGTAGTCGACAACAGCTATGTCGCCAGCCAGCATTTCAACACCTGGCTGGCCGAAGCACGCGCGCAGCGCACGCTTGGTTGGTCGGTGTCCGTAAGCGCGGGCAAGGACCGCCTGGTGCGGATCGCCCCTGCCGGACCCCGCGGACCGCTGACCGCCGCGAGGGTGACCGCCACCGCCGCTCATCCGCTGGGCCGGATCCCGGCCCGCACGCTCGCTTTCCATCGCGGCGACGATGGCCGCTTCGTCGCGGATGCAGCGCTGCCCGCTGGCCGCTGGTTGCTGCATGTCGAGGTGCGCGACGGCTCGAACGAGGCGCGGTTCGACGATGAGGTGCGCCTGTGAACGCCGTCCTGCCGATCGCCCGCGCGCCGGAAATCGTCGAGACCAGCTTCACCGTCGATGGCATGCGCTGCGCTGCCTGTATCGCGAAGCTGGAGGATGGTCTCGCCCGGGTTCCGGGCATTGCCTCGGCCCGCGTCAATTTCACCAGCAAACGAATCCGTATCCGGCACGACGCGTTGGCGGACGACATGCTGCAGGCTGCGATCGGACGCATCGGGTTCACGGCCCATGTCTTCGCCGGCGAGAACGATGGCGCTGCCCGGACCGAAAGCCGCTCGCTCGTCCTGGCCATGGCAGTCGCCGGCTTCGCAGCCATGAATATCATGCTGTTGTCGGTCGCGATCTGGTCCGGCGCCGAAGGCCCGACCCGCACCCTGTTCCACTGGCTGTCCGCCCTGATCGCATTGCCGACCATCGCCTTTGCCGGTCGGCCCTTCTTCCGCAGCGCGTGGAACGCGCTCCGCCATGGTCGCACCAACATGGATGTGCCGATCTCGATCGGCGTGACGCTCACGGCAGCGATGAGCCTCTATGAGACCGCAACCGGCGGCCATCACGCCTATTTCGACGGCGCGGTGATGCTGCTGTTCTTCCTGCTCGCCGGCCGCTTCCTCGACAGCGCGATGCGGGTACGAGCACAGGACGGCGTCGCCGCACTGATGCGCCGCGTGCCGAGCGATGTGCTTGTCCTCCGACCCGACGGCACCACGCAGCGTCGGACGGCCGCCGATGTCGCACCCGGGATGAAGATCCTCGTCGCCGCCGGGGAACGCATCGGTGTTGATGGGGTGATCGAGCAGGGCCATAGCAATGTCGATCGCTCGCTGGTGACCGGCGAGAGCATGCCGGAATCCGCCACCATCGGCAGCATCGTGCTGGCAGGCACGATCAACCTCACCGCGCCGTTGACCGTGCGCGCGACCGCCGCGGGCGACGCGACCGCGATCGCCGACATCGCGCGGCTGATGGACACGGCGGGCCAAAGCAAGTCTCGCTATGTCCGCATCGCCGATCGCGCGTCGCGGCTCTATGCCCCAGCGGTCCATGGCCTTGCGTTGCTCAGCTTTATCGGCTGGCTGGTCGCCGGGGCCGGCGTCCACCAGGCGCTGATGATCGCCGTCGCCGTGCTGATCATCACCTGCCCCTGCGCACTCGGACTCGCGGTGCCGATTGCCCAGGTGGTCGCGGCGGGCTCCCTGTTCCGCGCGGGCGTGCTGATCAAGGACGGCAGCGCGATCGAGCGCCTGGCCGAGGCGGATGCGATCCTGCTCGACAAGACCGGTACGGTCACGCTCGCGCAGATCGAGCCGCTGGCCGGCCTGCCGGAGGACCCGCTCGAGCGGGGCGCGTTATTGTGGCTGGCGCAATCCAGTCGCCATCCTTTGTCCCGTGCACTCGCGGCCGCGCTAGAACGTGGAGCCGTCATGCCCGTCCCCCTAACACATATGATAGAGCATGCCGGGCTCGGCATGGAGGCGCGGCTGGGGAAACGGGTGGTGCGGTTGGGTCGGCCGGACTGGGTCGGCTCGGCCGGCAACGCCCCCGACACCGCGGCGACCGCATTCGCCATCACCGGCGGCGGCACGCACCTGATCCTGTTCGGCGATACGCCCCGGCCGGACGCAGCCGAAGCGGTGGCGCGGCTCAAGCGCCTTGGATTCGACCCCGAACTGTTGTCCGGGGATTCGTGGCCCGTCGTTACGGCCCTTGGCACGCAGCTGGGCATTTCCGGGCGTCCGCGTATGTCTCCCGCCGACAAATACCGCGCGATCGAAACCCTACAGGCGGCCGGCCGCCATGTACTGATGGTCGGCGACGGTCTGAATGACGGGCCTGCGCTCAAGGCCGCCAATATCGCGATGGCGCCCTCCTCGGGCAGCGATGTCGGCCAGCTGGCGGCCGATGTTGTGTTCTTCGGCGAACGGCTGATGCCGGTACCGATCGCCATCGCCGCGGCGCGACGTACCATGGCGGTGGTCCGCCAGAATTTCGCAATGGCGATTGGCTACAATGTGCTTGCGGTGCCGCTCGCCATCGCGGGACAGGTCACGCCGCTCGTCGCTGCCCTGGCCATGTCGGGATCGTCCCTGCTGGTCGTGGCCAATGCCCTTCGCTTGCGGAGCGCCGCCCAATGAACGGCCTCGCGCTGCTCATCCCGATCGCGCTCGGCCTGGGCCTTGCGGCGCTCGGCGCCTTTTTCTGGACTGTCCGGTCAGGCCAGCTCGACGATCTCGACGGCGCGGCGTTGCGTATCCTGATCGACGACGACGATGCCGGCCCGCCGCCGGCCCCAGCACATTCCCCGGAATAGCGCGACGAGCGGCAATACGAAAAAGGGCCGGCATCGCTGCCGGCCCTTTTCCGCTGATCATCGAGGCGGGGATCAGAGGCGGATGCCGAACCCGACACCGACCACGATCGGGTCGAGATGCACATCGACCGTCTGCGTGCCGATCGCCGTCGTCCGCAACGTCGCCTTGGTGTCCATGTCGATATATTTGACGTCGAGGTTCAGGAAGACGCGGTTCGTCAAGTCGATATCGATGCCGGCCTGGGCCGCCCAGCCGACGCTGTCCGACATGTGCACGCTGGTCGGGCCGACCGCGCTCTTCAGCCCGGTCGAGGCCTTCTCGTTGTAGAACACCGTATAATTGACCCCGGCGCCGACATAGGGCCGGATCTTGCCCTGCGGATTCAGGTGATATTGCACGGTCAGGGTAGGAGGCAGCACCCAGGTCGAGGCGAGGTCGCCAATGCCGCCGGTCGTCCCGGTCTTGCCCGATGCGGTGTGCTTGGTCGTCGCTGCGATCAGTTCGAACCCGATAGTGTCGGTCGCCATATAGGTCAGGTCGACTTCCGGCATTACCGAATTGTCGACCGAGACCTTCTCGCCCGGAAAGGTCGGCCGGATGCCGCTCGAGCTTTCTGTCGGCGCAACCAGGATGCCGCGCACGCGCAGCAGCACGTCGCCGGCCTCGATGCCCTGACGCTCCTGCGCGCTGGCCGGCGCGGCCCAGGCCATTGCGGCAATCAGCACGCCTGCAGCGATCGATGTGGTGTGGTTCATATAAGCCTCCTTTGAGCTGGCCCGCTCCTAGGCGGCCACCGCGCCGGTGCATTTGAGCGCAGGCAAGCGTTGGTTTGACCGGGGTCAAGGCACGCGGCGGCAGGTTCCAGCATCCGCGACGGCATGTGGCGCTATATCCCAGACCTGCTCGCGACCCCGGTCCCCCGGTACACGAGCTTTCCCACCGCGGCCGAGTTCACCGACACGGTCGACGCGCCCGACATGGATGCCGCGCTGGCCGGAGTCGGTCAGGGCGCGCCGGTTTCGCTCTATCTCCATATCCCCTATTGCCGGGAGATCTGCTGGTATTGCGGCTGCAACACCGGGGCTGCCAACCGCACCGGCCGGCTCGACGCCTATCTCCAGCGCCTGGGCCAGGAGATCGACCTGGTCGCCACCAGCCTTGGCGGCCGCGGCAAGGTCACCCGGATCGCCTGGGGCGGCGGCAGTCCCAATGCGCTCGCGCCCGACGCCTTCGACCGGCTGAACGATCGCCTGCTCAAGGCATTCGACGGTGCCGGGGCGGTCGGCTCGATCGAGGTCGATCCGCGCGGCCTCGGCCGCGCATGGGCCGCCAGCATCGCACGCAACCGCATCGGCCGCGTCAGCCTGGGCGTGCAGACATTCGCGCCGCACATCCAGGCCGCGATCGGCCGGGTGCAGCCTGAGGCCGATATCGCAAACAGCGTAGGGCTGCTCTGCGAGGCCGGGGTGGGCTCGATCAATTTCGACCTGATGTACGGCCTGCCCGGGCAATCCACCGGCGACCTGGTCGATACGCTCAACCGCGCGATCGCCATGGGCCCGGACCGGCTTGCCGTGTTCGGCTATGCTCATGTCCCGCATCTCCTGCCGCGCCAGCGCCGCATCGACGCGAGCGCCCTGCCCTCGCCGCGCGACCGATTCGTCCAGGCGGGCATCGCCCATGACCTGCTGACCGCCGCCGGTTACCAGGCGATCGGGTTCGATCATTTCGCCAGGACCGGCGACGCCATCGCGATCGCGGCCAGCGCCGGAAAGCTCAGGCGCAATTTTCAGGGTTTCACCGAGGACGCCTCCGACACGCTGATCGGCCTCGGCGCGTCGGCCATCAGCGCCTTTCCCGACCGGCTGCTGCAGAATGAAAAGAACACGGGCCGCTATCATCTGAAGATCGGCAGCGGGCGCTTTGCCACCGCGCGGGGTCTAAGACGGACAGCCCTCGATGCGCGGATCGGCGCGGCGATCGAGCAGGTCCTGTGCAACGGGCGCGCCGATCTTTCCGGCCTGCCCCTCACCCGCCCTGTCGAGGCGGCGCTCGAGCGCTTTCGCATGCTCGGCCTGGTCGCCCGCGACGGCCATGACCTTAGTCTCGCGCCGGACGGCCTTCCCTATGCCCGTAGCATCGCAGCGACGCTCGATCCCTATCGCGCGGGCAACCAGGTGAGGTTCAGCAGTGCCGTCTAGCTTCTTCGCCCTGCTTTCGTTGCCGGCAGTCGCAGGTCTTGTCCTCTCCGGGACGCCGATCTGCGTGGCCGGAAACCAGGTCGTCTGGATCGCAATCTGCGGTGAGCATCGCAGCATACCCCTGCCCCTCGGGCCGAAGCTCCCTCCGCGCGACCGGGAATGCCCCGTTGCCTGCCACGCAGCCTGCACGCGAAAGCATGGCAGCGACGCAGAATCCGGATAGTTACGTACAGCCAGTGCCGCCGCGCGCTGGCACGTCGCGGGCATGAACACCGTCATCGACCGCTGCCGATCCTGCGTGGTGCGCGACCACGCCATATGCGCCGACCTGGCCGACCCCGAACTCCAGGCGTTGAGCGCGATCGGACGCCGTCGCACGATCGCGGCCGGCCAGGTGCTGGGCTGGGCCGGCGATGCCAATCTCGCCTGCGCCACTCTGGTGTCCGGCATCCTCAAGGTGACCAGCTCAACCGCGGACGGGCGGGAGCAGATCGTCGGCCTGCTCTTCGCGGGCGATTTCGTCGGCCAGCTCTTCCTCCAGGAAGCGACCTTGACGGTGACGGCGCTGACCGAATCCGACCTGTGCCTCTATCCGCGCGAGCGTTTCGAGCATGTGCTGCGTAGCTCGCATGCGCTCGACCATGCGTTGCTGCGCCGGACCATGGCCTCGCTCAACGACGCGCGTGAACGCATGCTGACGTTGGGCAAGCGCGCGGCGCGCGAGCGCATCGCCGGCTTCCTGCTGGATCTTGCCCGGCGCGCGGCGGAGGACGGTCGCGGATCCTCGGCCGTGTTGCAGGTCCCGATCAGTCGCGGTGACATGGCGGATTATCTGGGGCTGACGATCGAGACGGTCAGCCGCCAGCTCACCCGGTTCAAGGCGATGGGCGCCATCGACCTGGCCAAGGGCGGGCGCAGCATCGACGTGACCGACATGGCGGTCCTCCGTTCGATCGCCGACGCCGGCTGAATCCTCAGGCCAGTACCGGCTTCCGCTCGAGCCCGGCGCCGATCAGCAACATCAGCGCCTCTTCAAGCGCGACCGCCCGGCGACATCCGTCGAAGAAGCATCGCAGCATATAGCCGAGTTCTTCCGGTCGGGCGGCGCTGCCGCGCGCTGTGCCGTCCCACAGCGCGGCGACGACATCCTCGCCATGCACCGCATCCAACGCGTGCATGCTGGCCAGCGATTCAAGCATCTGGCGTAGCGCGGGATTGGTCTGGAACTCCATGAGATCCGCAAAGACCGTCTCTGCACGCCGGAAGTACCGGCTCGTCACAAAATCGATATGGCTGCAGATGCGCCGGACGCGCCGGGGTGGCGGCAGCGCCGGCAGCATGTCCGCAAGCCGCTCCAGCTCCAGGCACAGGACCAGTTGCGCATCGTGATCGTCACGCAGCTGCCGGCCGAGCAAGTCGATCAGCTCGGTATCCGGCACCATGCCGGGCAATATCTGCGAGTCCGCCATCATGCCGCACTATTCGGCCGGCCCGGCCGCCCGGGCTTTGACGCCGGTCAAGCCGCTGGTGCCGGGCCCGTATCCGTAAACTTCCCGATATGCCCCATCCTCGGCCCGGCCCAGACTTGCCGCACCGATCAGGAGCCGATCCCCATGAAAAACATCCTTGTCCTCATCCATGACGACAGCGGGCAGAACGCCCGGGTCCAGACCGCGCTCGATGTGGCGCGCGCCGTCGGAGGCCATCTGCGCTGCGTCGACGTCTCGATCGTGCCGGAGGTAGTGACCGACTATGTCTCGATGGGCGGCGGTGCGCTGCTGCGCGCCGATGAGGAGCTGAACGAGGCGAGCAACCGGACCCGCGTGCGCGAGCGTCTTGAGAATGACGATGTGCCGTTCGATTGGATCGATACCAGCGGCGATCTCACCGAGTCGATGCGGGCCGCGGCCGCCCTCACTGACCTGGTTGTGGTCAATCGCGAGTTGCAGACAAGTTTGTTCCCGAACGCGCTCGAGCTGGCTGGCCGGTTGCTGGTGGAGGCCCGTCTGCCGGTGCTGGCGGTACCGGAAACGGCCAAGGGCCTCGACATACGCGGCCGGGCCCTGATCGCCTGGGATGGTTCTCCCTCCGCCGAAGCGGCGCTAAGGGCGGCCGTGCCGCTGCTCCGGCACGCCGGGTCGGTGACGATCCTCTATGTCGAAGACGGATCGCTGAAGATCCCGCCGGAGGATGCCGCGATCTATTTGTCGCGTCACGGTATCGAGGCGACGATCCAGCGCGAGAAGATCCTGATGGATCGTCCCGGTGCCGTGATCCTGTCGGCGCAGCACTGGACCAAGGCGGACTATGTCGTGATGGGTGCCTTTGGTCGCGCGCGCGTGATCGAGGAACTGTTCGGCGGCGCGACCGAGCGCCTGCTCACCGAAAGCCCGGTTCCTCTCTTCCTCGTCCACGGCAGATAGGGTCCGGATATCTGCGTACAGACCGGCCGCACCCCCGGTCACACAAGGGCTTCACCCCAACCGCTCAGGTACCATATGACCAGTTCCGATCCCCCGATTGCAACCCGCCCGCGAGCAGTGCTGATTGAAGACGACGAAGGTGTGCGCCGGTCGCTGCAACTCGTCCTTCACGCGCGGGGTTATGATGTCCGTGCCTATGCCTCAGCCCTGCCGTTCCTGGAAAATCTGCGGCAGGACGAGATCGACCTGCTGGTTACCGACTACCGGCTGCCGGATGGCGATGGGCTCGGCGTCCTGCGCGCGCTGCTTCGCGACGGCTGGCACGGCCGATCGATCCTTGTGACAGCTTTCCCGTCGTCGATGCTGACGGACAGCGCCAAGGCCTGCGGCTTTGACGTGGTACTCGAAAAACCCTTGCGACCCAACGAACTGGCGGGCGCGATCGCTGGCTGAAGGGCCTGGGACAATGCCGGACCGCATCCCGCGCCGGCGCAGAATTGAAGAATGGAGGCTGACATGAAGAACATTCTGTTGCTGGTCCACGACGATGCGGGCCAGGAAGCCCGCATCCAGGCCGCGCTTGATATTGGGCGCGCGGTCGAGGGGCACGTCACCTGTCTCGACGTCGCGATCCTCCCGGCGCTGGTTGGTGCCGACTATGTCGGCGACGCCGGATTCGGGATGCTGCTCGCCGAGGAGCGGAATCGCGAGGCGGCAAACCGTGCAACGCTTGAGGCCCGATTGGCGCGGGAGGACGTGCCGTGGGACTGGATCGATGCGACCGGTCAGATCGCCGGCTGCCTCAAGGGTGCATCGGCGCTCGCCGATCTGATCGTGGTCAACCGGCAGCTCGACGAGTTTCCCATTCCTGACATGCGCACCGCCGCAGGCGAGCTCGTCGTCCAGTCCGGCAAGCCGATCCTGGCAGTGCCCGACTCGCTCAAGCGCATGGATCTCGAAACTGCCATGGTCGCGTGGGACGGGTCGGCCACATCGGCTGCCGCGCTGCGCGCGGCGGTACCGCTGCTCAAGCTCGCCAGCCGGGTCGAGATCGTGGAGATCGAGGATGATTCGGTCCGGGCGCCGGTCGAGGACGCCGCGGCCTATCTGTCGCGTCACGATATCCATGCGATGGTCCGGCGGCTGCCGCACAGCGGCAGGACCACCGCTGACGTGCTGGCCGACCGGATCGCCACCGGTGCGTTCGGCTATGTCGTCATGGGGGGATTCGGGCATCGCCGCTTCCTCGAGGCGCTGTTCGGCGGCGTGACCCGGGCGATGCTGACCAGGTGCCCGGTGCCCTTGTTCATGGCCCATTGAGCGGCACGATCGGTGCATGGGTTCAAGAAGCTGGCTGCGATACTGTTGGCCGCGGCGGCATGTTCCGGTGGCTGGACCGCCCCGGCTCCAGCCCAGGCGGTGGCACGAGCCTCCGCGCGCTGGTCGGGCGACGATGTGGCAGCGCTGATTCGCGAGGCGGAGCGGAGCTCTGGCGAAGGAATCCGTGCCGGGCGGTACGACATAGCGGGCTTGCGGGGTGAAGCCGAAGCTACCGCGCCTGGTCTCGACGCCCTGGCCGATCGCATCGCCCTGTCGCTCGCCCATGACTATGCGGAAGGATCGACGACCGCGGCGGCGCGTGCCGGGTGGGGCATCCCGCGCGATCGGATCGACTATACCGCCTGGCTGGCCGGCGCGCTGGCCCGGCACGACATGGAGGGCTCCCTTCGGGCCTTGCTACCGACGGAGGGCGCTTATGCCGCGCTGCGCGACGCCCTGGGGCATTGCGACACGCCGCCGCATTGCCTGACGATCCGGGTGAACATGGAGCGGTGGCGCTGGCTGCCGCGCGAGCTCGGCACCAACCATATCCTCGTGAACCCGGCCACCTTCAGGCTTGACCTTGTCGAGCAGGGCATTGTCATCTCCACACACCGCGTGATCGTCGGCAAACCAGCGAGCCCCACGCCGACCTTCGCGACGCAGGTGACGGGCGTCACCGCCAATCCCTGGTGGAACGTGCCCCAGAGCATCGTGGCCGAGAGCGTTGGCGCCCTGGTGCGCGCCCGGCCGGCCGAGGCCGCGGAACGGGGCTATGTCGCGGCACGCGGCGCCGATGGGCGCCTTCAGGTCCGGCAGCGACCCGGGCCGCGCAATGCGCTCGGCCTGGTCAAGCTCGAGATGCCCAATGCGCACAGCGTCTTCATCCACGACACCCCGTCGCGCGACCTGTTCGAGCAGGACCGGCGCGCTTTGTCTCATGGCTGCGTGCGCACGGCGCGGCCCGACATCCTGGCCAAGATCCTGCTGCCGCCCGATGGCGCGGCCGAGTTCGACAGCCTGATGGCGAGCGGGGTCAACAGGACGCTGCCGCTGGCAACGCCGGTGCCGGCCTATATCGTCTATTTCACTGCCGAACCGGATCCCGAGGCGGAAGGCGGCGTGCGCTTCTTCGAAGATCTCTATCGCCGTGACGGGCGGGTGGCGGCAGCGCTCTAAGCGCCGTCCTGCCCAAGCTCGAACAGCTCATCGAGCGCTTTCTCACGGCCCTCGGGGCTGCCTTCCACCCCGCCGACGAGCGTGTGGCGCACTGGCTTCATGCCGACCAGCTTGAGGATATTGCGCTCGAAGCTCTTCACGCTGTGGGCGCCGAAATAGAAACGATAGAAGATCGCCGGCATTCCCATGGTCACGACCAGCCGCGCCGATTTGCCGCGCAGCAGGCCGCTGTTGAGGCCCGCCCCCTTGGGGTCGATCGCGAAACCCGGCCGAAGCGTCTGTTCGAGGAACGCCTTGAGCAACGCAGGCATGTCGCCCAGCCAAAGCGGATACAGGATGACGGAGTGATCCGCCCAAGCGAGCGTTTCCTGCGCTGCCACGATGGCCGGCGGCGGGGGATCCTGTTCCCAGGCGGCGCGCGAGCGGAGCAGCGGAAAATCGAGCGTGGCAAGCTCAACCGACCTTACCTCATGGCCGCCGTCGACAGCGCCGGCACGATAGCTGTCGGCGAGCGCGTGGACGAACCTGGCGCGGTCGGGATCGGGATGGCCGTCGATCAGGGCAATGCGGGTCATGTGGCGTCTCCGGGAGAGCAGTTTCGATCAGTTCGTCTCGACCTTCCGGCGGACGGTCACTTCGGTCGAGAAGGTCTGGCTGGGAACGGCCTCGAAACCCGCCTCGCGCTCGAGCTTCAGCGCGGCGTGGTTATCGCTGCTTTCGACCGATTCGACCGTCTCTATTCCCTCCGCTCGGGCATAGGCGAGCACATGCTGCAACAGCGTCCAGCTGACGCCGCGGCCCTTGAAGTCTGCGCGGACCGAGATGGCCAGCTCAGCCCGGACGCCATCGGGATCGCAGGCCAGCATCGCCGTGGCGATCAACAGACCGTCCCCGGCAAAGGCGAGGAAGTTCATGGTCCGTCGGTAATCGATCTGGGTCATCGCGACGAGGCGATCATGCCCGACCTCGTGAAGGCCGGTCAGGAACCGGAACCGAAGATCTTCAGGCGTGACGTGACGGAAGAACTCGGCCAACGCCGCTTCGTCGCCGGGCTTCACTGGTCGAACACGCATCCCAACGCCGTCCCGGGTGGTGAGATCACGCGCCCATTCCATCGGCACCGGGCGGATCACGGCGCGCGACGCCCGCGGTGCGCCCGAGATGCGGGCCCGCGCATCGACCCCGATCGCGCCTGCCTCGTCGACCACCAGCGGATTGATGTCGAGTTCGACGATCTCGGGGAAATCCAGGACCAGCGCCGACAGCGCATTGAGTGCAGCGACGATGGCCATGCGGTTGGCCGGCGGCACGTCACGATAGCCGTCGAGCAGGCGGGCAATCCGGGTCGAGGCGATCATGTCCTCGGCGAGGACATCGTCGAGCGGCGGCAGCCCGAGCGCGCGGTCACGGATCAGTTCGACGGCCTTGCCGCCGGCGCCAAAGGCGATGACCGGCCCGAACACCGAATCTTCGGCGATTCCGACGAGCAGCTCGCGCCCATGCGCGGGAGCGATCATCGGTTCGATCTCGAAACCGGTGATCGAGGCCCGGGGGTGATCCTGGGAGAGGCGGCGCACCATCACGTGCGCGGCGGCCACCGCCTCCTGTTCGCTGGCGAGGTTGAGTGCGACCCCGCCAATGTCGGACTTGTGCGGAAACTGCGGCGAGATGAGTTTCAGGACATAGGGCGCCGAGACGCGCGCACAGGCGGAAGGGATGGCCTCGATCGTGCGCGCCAGCACCGCCTCCACCACCGGGATGCCATAGGCACCGAGTATTGAGCGGACCTCGCACCCAGTGAGGATCGTGCGCCCTTCGCCCCGAGCGCCGGTGAGAATCGCCCTAACCCGGGCCCGGTCCCCCTCAGCGACGGTGACGTGGGCCGGCGCGCGCATCACGGCATCGCGACCCTTGCTGGCTTGCAACAGATAGCCAAAGCCGCGCACCGCATCGTCGAGATTGTCGAACAGCGCTATGCCGGCCGCATCGAACGCGGCTCGCGCCGCGTCGGCATTGTGCGTGCCGAGCCAGCAGGCGATCACCGGCTTGGTTGCGGGCACACGCTCGGCGACCGTCGCGATCACCGCCTGCGCGATATCGGTGCCGGTGGCCGCGGCGGTCGGACAATGCACGACCAGCACCGCATCGACACCAGGATCGGCCAGTGCAGCGCGCGTCGCTGAGGCGAATCGTTCGGGCCGTGCGTCGCCGACCACATCGATCGGGTTGGCACGCGACCAGGAAGCTGGAAGCACCGGATCGAGCGCCGCGATCGTCTCCGGCGTCAGCGCCGCCAGGGTCCCGCCGCTAGCGGGCAGCGCGTCGGCTGCGAGCACGCCAGCGCCGCCGCCATTCGTGACGATCGCGAGCCGCTCGCCACACCACGGCCGATGCCGGCTCAGCATCTGCGCCGCGTCGAACAATTCGGTCAGGCTGTCGACCAGGATGATTCCGGCACGGCGGAACGCAGCGGCGTGCACGTCATAGGCACCGGTCAGCGCGCCGGTATGCGAGGTAGCCGCCTTGCCTGCCGCATCGGTCCGCCCGGCCTTGATCGCGATCACCGGCTTGATCCGCGACGCGGCGCGGGCGGCCGACATGAACTTGGCCGGATTAGTGACGCCCTCGATATAGAGCAGGATCGCATCGGTCTTCGGGTCTGCCGCGAACAGGTCGATAAGGTCGCCGAGATCGACATCGACCATGTCGCCGACCGAGACGACCCCCGAGAAACCGATATTCTTCGCCGCCGCCCAGTCGAGCATCGCAGTGACCAGGGCGCCGCTCTGCGATACAAACGCCAGCCCTCCCGGCACAGCCGCGCGCGGCGCGAAAGACGCGTCGAGCTTCGCATGGGGCAGCAACGCGCCGAGACAGTTCGGGCCGACGATGCGCAGCATATGCGGCTTCGCTGCATCGAGGATCGCCTGGCGCGTCACCGGGTCGTGCAAGCCGGCCGAAACGATCACCGCGACCTTGGTGCCGAGCGCACCGAGCTCGCCCACGATCGTCGCGACCGTTGCCGCAGGCGTGACGATCACCGCCAGGTCCGGCGCGACGGGCAGCTCGGTTACCGACGCCACCCATACCACGCCCTTCATCTCGACCAGTTTCGGGTTCACGGCAAAGATCGTGCCTTCGAACCCTCCGTCGGCGATATTCGACAGCACCATCTCGCCCATCGAACCTTGTCGCTGCGACCCGCCGATCACGGCGACGCTGCGCGGATGAAGAAGGGCCTGGAGGTTGCGGACGGTCATGGGATCGCTCCTGTGCGAGTCGACGCGACGCGCGTCTCCAACACCAGTGTTTTCCCACGCCCCGCCCGCGGTGAGACATCCGTATAGTTCCGCATATGGCCGCGAGGCCCAGTCGCTAGATTTCGCTCATCCCAACCGGAGGACTCGATATGGCAACTGCCCTGCATGCGCTTTCCGACCGCGCGGCGTCCTTCGCCGTCCGCCAGCCTCGCGCGGCCATCGGCGGCTCAATCCTGTGCTGCATCGTCCTGGCTGAGCTGCTTGCGGCGATCGCAATCAACGGAAGCCTGTAATGCGCGTCGATCCTCACGAGATCCGCCATCTGGTGATCCTGGGCCATCCGGCGTCCTCGAGCTTCAACGGCTCGGTCGCCGCCGAATATTGCGACGCAGTCCGCGCCTGCGGCCAGACGGCGATGCTGCGCGACCTCTATGCGATCGGGTTCGATCCCTTGCTGAAGAATGAGGAACGGCCCGATCAGCCAGGCTTCGTTCCCAGCCCGGAAGTCCAGGACGAAGTCGAGCTCATCAAGGCCAGCTCCGTGATCGTGCTGGTCTATCCGATCTGGTTCGGCATGCCCCCGGCCATCATCAAGGGCTATGTCGACCGTGTGATGGGCGCCGGGCTGATCGCCCGCGACATCAAGACCGGTACCGGCCCGCGGCTGCTGCAGGGCAAGCGCCTCGTGATCCTCAGCTCCTCAGCCTCGACCATGCCCTGGCTCGAGGAGCATGGCCAATGGGCGTCGATGCGCCAGGCATTCGACACCTATCTCGCCACGATCTTCGCGATGACCGGCAGTACGCACACCCATTTCGACGCCATCGTCGATGGCCGCAACGAACGTTTCATGCGAGAGGATTTCGAACGCGTCCGCGAGCTCGCGCGCTCGACGTGCAGCACGGTGCTGAGCGAGCGGCATGCGGCACAGATCCAGTCGCTCGGGCGTGGCGGGACCGTTTGAACGACCGGAGCGAGTATGGCTGATATCGACCCGGTGACTGCGTCCACGCTCGGCTATGCGCTCGCCATCGGTCTGCTGATCGGCCTGGAACGCGGCTGGACCAGTCGCCACGAGCGGGCAGGCACCCGGGTGGCGGGATTCCGCACCTTCGGACTGCTTGGGCTAGCCGGCGGCATTGCCGGCTTTTTGCCGACGATGGCTGCAGCCGTGCTGCTCGGCGGCGCCGTGCTGCTCATCCTGATCGGCTATCTCCGCCAAAGCAGCGAGCCAGGCGACCTGAGTGCGACCAGCGCCATTGCAGGCGTCGTCGTGCTCGCGCTCGGCATGCTCGCCACCCTCGGAAGGCCGGCGATCGCGCTCGGCGCCGCGGCGGCTGCGACCCTGTTGCTGTCGATGCGCGGGCAGCTGCACGGCATCGTGCGCGGCCTGAGCGCGGCGGAGCTTCGCGCAGCGGCCCGGTTCGCGATCCTGACGCTTGTCCTGCTGCCGCTGATGCCCGATCGCGCGATGGGTCCCTATGCGGCACTGAACCCGCACAAGCTGATGCTGGTGATCATCTTCGTCACCGGTCTGTCCTTCGCCGGCTACATCCTCGCGCGTCGGGCCCGGGCGTCGCGGAGCATGGTGCTGATCGCGGCCTGTGGGGCGCTGGTTTCGTCTACCGCCGTGACGCTGGCGTTTGCGCGCAGGCTGGCAACCAGTCCGACTGCGACGGCCGCGCTGTCGGCGGGGATCGCGCTTGCCTCGGCGATCAGCGTCGCGCGGGTCTGCGTGCTCGTCGCTATCCTCGCGCCCCGCGCCATCGCGCCCCTTGCGATCATCCTGGGGCCGGCAGTGGCCCTGCTTGCCGGCACGACCTGGTGGCGGCTTCGACGCGAAACGGCGCAGCAGGAACAGGCCGTAGTACTAGGCAATCCGCTCGAACTGGGCGCGGCCCTCATCCTGACGGTGATCGTTGCCATCTCCTCCATCGCGAGCCACTGGGCGCTCGTCGCGTTCGGCGATGCGGGCGTTGCCGGCGTGCTGGCGGTGATCGGGCTGGCCGATGTCGATGCGGCGGTGATCGCCTTCGCCGCCATGCCACCCGACGCGATCACGCCGCGCATGGCCGGCGTGGTACTGGCGATGCCAGTGCTGCTCAACATGGTGCTGAAGACGGGGCTTGTGCTGGGCGCCTCCCGATCCCGCGCGCATTTCCTGGCGGCGGCACCGCTGTGCGCCGCGACCGCTGCGATCGCGCTCGGGATCGGCGTTGCCCTATCGTGACTCGTCAGGTGTCTCTGCGACCCAGGTCGCGGGCAAGCAGCGCCATTGCCAGCGGAAAGACGACCAGCCAGATCGCCCCGACATAGATCAGTTCCGGCCAGATGAGCTGAAAGAACAGCGCCGGCGCCAGCGCGCCATTGGCGAGCAGCATCCAGCGCAGCCATCCGGGCGGACAGGTCGTCGCGAGCAACAGCAGCGACAGGCACATATGGGTATAGCCGAGCAGGTCGACCGTCGTGATCGGGGCACGGAAGGTGCAGCAGGTGAAGTCGCTGAACGACCCGATCTGCCCGGCCGCCTCGCGCGGCAGGACCGATCCGAGCTGGATGGCATAGGCGCTGCTGACCTGGGTCGCGTATACCACGGCGAGCCCCAGCGCCCCGAGCCGCCGGGCGCGATGCTCCGGCGCCGCCTGGGCGCACGATGCCGCGATCGCGAGCACGAACATCGGCGCCAGCGCGAGCGACGGGGCGAAGATGAGATAGCGGTCGAGCGGCGTCGGCAGCCATCCGGCCACCTGCAGGATCTGCGGCACGCCATAGGCGGCGCTTGCCGCGCAGGCGCCGATCGCCGCCCAATAGCCGAAGCGGCGTTCGGCCAGCGCGGCGCTCATGGCGCGCTCGCCTCGATGATCACCTTTAGCGCGCCTGTTTCGGCTGCACGACCGAACACGTCATAGGCTTCGAGGACATCATCAAGGCCGAAGCGATGCGTGATCAGCTTCGTCGGATCCAGCTTCTTCGAGACGACCGTCTTGAGCAGCATCGCAGTGGTCGCGGTGTCCACCAGGCGTGTGGTGATGGAGATGTTCTGCGACCAGAGCGTCTCGAGATGCAGGTCCACCTTGGCGCCATGCACGCCGATATTGGCGATCACGCCGCCCGGTGCGACGATCCGCTCGCACAGCTCGAAGGTCGCCGGGATGCCCACTGCTTCGATCGCCGCGTCGACGCCGCGGCCGTCGGTGAATGCCTTGACGGCCTCGACTGCCCCACCATCGGTGCTGTTGATCGTGCAGGTCGCTCCGAAACGACGCGCTACCTCCAGCCGGTTGTCGTCGAGGTCGATCATGATGATCTCCGCCGGCGAATAGAATTGCGCGGTCAGCAGGGTGGCGAGGCCGATCGGCCCGGCCCCGACGATCGCGACGCTGCAGCCCGGCGAGACCTTGCCGTTGAGCACGCCGCATTCGAAGCCGGTCGGCAGGATGTCGCTGAGCATCACCAGCGCTTCCTCGTCCGCGCCGGCGGGGATCGGATAGAGGCTGGTGTCGGCATGGGGGATGCGCACGAACTCGGCCTGAGTGCCGTCGATCACATTGCCCAGGATCCAGCCGCCCGTGACGCAGTGCGAATACATGCCACGGCGGCAATAGTCGCAGCGCCCGCAGGAGGTGATGCAGGAGATCAGCACAGGGTCGCCCGGCTTGAACGCGGTCACGCCTGGCCCGACCGCCTCGATCACGCCGACACCCTCATGGCCCAGGATGCGGCCCGGCGCGCAGCTCGGCACGTCACCCTTCAGGATATGGAGATCGGTGCCGCAGATCGTGGTCTTGGTGATGCGCACCAGCGCGTCGCCTGCGTCGACGATGACGGGCTTGGGCCGTTCCTCCAGCGCCTTGTTGCCGGGGCCCTGGTAGACGAGCGCTTTCATGATAGGATTCCTGCGGATGTTGGCGTTGCGTGATCGATGCGACGTCCGCCGGGCCGGTCATATTGGTAGAAGTACGAAGCCGCCGCGATAGGGTGCAGCGTTCCCGCCGGCTGCCGCGAGATGACAGCCACATCCGCCGAGCCCATTTGATTGCCGTCAACCCGGTGGCGCAGCGGCAATGATAGGCGCCGGTCGCAGTCGCTCGCCAACGAGCTCAACCGGACAAACAATCCGATGCACCCTGAGGCCTCTCCATCCCGCGCGTTCTGGAAACGAACGCACCATCTCGATCGCATGACGCTGGGCGAATTGGTCCGTGCCTATCTCGGGCATTACACGATCCTCTGCTATCTGGCGCTGACCGCCGCATCGATCGGCGCCTGGCTGTGGTCTCCAGCACCGCTGCTGCAGACGGTCGCGACGATCCTGCTGGTGGTGCTGTGCTATCCGCTGGTCTGGTACGCGTTGCACCGCTGGGTGCTTCACTGCCACTGGATGTTCAAGGTGCCGGCGCTCGCGGGCCTGTGGAAGCGGATCCACTACGACCATCACCAGGACCCCAACCATCTGGAGGTGCTCTTCGGCGCCCTCTACACGACCCTGCCGACGCTACTGCTCGTCTCAGCGCTTCCCGGCTGGGTGATCGGAGGTACCGGCGGAGCCGCGGCAGGGTTCGCCACGGGACTGCTCGCCACCTGCTTCTACGAATTCTTCCATTGCATCCAGCACCTCGCCTACAAGCCGCGTATCCGATGGCTGGCGGTGATCAAGCAGCGCCACATGGAACATCATTTCCATGACGAGGCCGGCAATTTCGGGATCACCAACTTCCTGTGGGATCGCCTGTTCGGCACGCTCTACACCCGCAGCGAGCGCCCGGCGAAGAGCGCCACGATGTTCAATCTCGGTTACACAAACGATGTTGCGACGCGCTATCCGACGGTAGCGCGCCTGTCCGGCGGCGTAGCGAAGGGGCACCCGCGTCGACGCAGCTGAGCTGTCGAGGCTGGCTTGCTGCTCAGATGCCGTCGCCGACGCCACTGCCACCAGGGCCCTGCATGCATGCAGGGACCGGCAACGGCCCCTGCATGACGGCCATCGCCTACGCCACGCGCAGCTGATCGTCGACCTTGGTTACGCCCGGGGCCGCCCAGGCGGCGCGTTCGGCGATACGCCGTTCGCTCCATGCTTTCACTTGACCGCTCAGCGTCACGGTTCCGCCGTCAGTGCGCACCGAGATGGCCGCCGCATCGAGATCCGCCTGTCGCTCGAAGGCAGCGGTGATCTTCTGGCGCACGTCCGCAGCGCTGGCCGGCTGTGCGACCTCGATCAGATTGCTGACGCCGAGCACGCCTTGGACCCTGCCAGCGGCCTTGCGCGCAGCATCGCTCTGGAAGTGCCAGGCGACCTTCCCCGATAGCGTCACCCAGCCATGCTCCACCTTCACGTTGATCCTGCTATCGGGAATGGATGGATCCCACTCGAAGATGCTGGCGATCCGCTTGGCGATCTCGACATCGCTCGATTGGGTTGCGGTTGAGAACCGGACCTTCAACTCCTCAACGATCGCCTTCACACCGGCGACGCGCGTCGCGGCATGCTCAGCCGCCGCCTTTTCGGGGAAGCTCGTCACGAAGCCCGACAGCGTGACGACGCCGTCATGGACGGTGACGCCGATCTCGGCCTCGTCGATGCTTGGCTCCCAGGCGAGCTCGGTCATCACATCATGTTGGATCTTGCTGTCGCGGGTCATGTCGGTCTCCATCGATCATCAAAGGGGGCACGGTGTGGCCAGCTGCCATCGCGACAGGATGCGAAGGTCGACGCGAGTCACCCTGTCATTCTCCGCCCCCTCAATACTCGAACCTATCCGGAAACTTACGGAGGCATCGACCGCCCGCGATGACCCTGGCGCTCGCAGTTACGGATCGATGCCGTATCGAGATGGCATCATGCGCCCGGGGATGACGCGACGCGAAGTGAGCGCGATGAACTGACCAGGCCGGCCTATTGCGTGAGGGGCGCCTCCGGCCAGTCACGACTCTTCGAACACTTTTCGGCGGGGTGACTCGCCGCATGCTGGCCGAGCGCACCGTGCCCCTGCTGCTGGCTCACCAGGCCGGGATGGGATCGTCACGTACCGCCAGGAACTGCTCGGCTCAGCCATCGCACGCGGCGGCATGACCGTGGGCGGATACGTATATCTACGCATTTTGTCCGTCACCGCTGCGACCGACAAAGCGGTTCCCTCGAAGGGCAGTGACCATGCACAGATCACCAAGTCCCGCAGCGCCACAGCTATCCCCAAGCCGTGACATTGTTCACGACTTGCGCAACCTGTTCGGTATCGTCGCCTCGGCTGGCCACCTGCTCGAAGCCGACCCGGAAGACCGGCAACGGGCAACATTGCTGGATGCGATCGAGATGGCGGCCTTGCGGGGTGGTCAGCTGACGAGCGATCTTCTAGCCCGAACGCGACGCCAACCCAGTGGCCTTGCCGTGGTCGACGTCAATGCCAGGCTCGGCAACCTCGCGCCGATGATACGCGCCCTTGCCGGGCGAGCATTGGTGCGCATCGAGCGCCGTCCGGGGCGCCTGCCCGCCCGGCTCGACGCAGACGCATTCGACGCGGCGATCCTCGAGCTGGTCACGAACGCCAGAAAGGCACTGTCGACCGGGAATAGCGTGAGGATCCGGGCGCGGGGCGCAGGGCACCGCATATGGATTTCCATCCTGGACGATGGCGACGGCATGACGTCGGAAATGCTCGCTCGCGCGCTGGGTGAACGCCCGTCCGGCACGCGCGGCAACGGCCTGGGACGAGTCCAGGCGTTTGTCAGCTCGGCCCATGGCCGAATGCGCATCCGTAGCCGCAAGGGCCGAGGTACGGTCGCCTCCATCAGCCTTCCGACGCTGCTCCGTGCAGCACCCGTTGCCCGGCACGCGACCGAGTCGAACCTGTTCGGAACCAAGGAGAAGCACGATGAAGAGCGACAGCCAGCTGCAGCATGACGTGATCGCCGAGCTCGAATGGGATCCGAGCGTCCACCACACAGATATCGGCGTCGGCGTGATTGACGGCATCGTTACCCTGTCCGGTCATGTGAGGAGCTTTGCCGAGAAGGTCGCGGCCGAGAAAGCTGTGCGACGCGTCGCGGGCGTGCGGGCGCTGGCCGAGGAGCTGAAGGTCCGCTATCCGTCCGATCCGAAGACGGCTGACACCGAGATCGCCAATCGCATCGCCGACATGTTCGCGTGGGATGTTTCCATCCCGGACGAGGCCATCAGCGTGAAGGTCGAGCATGGCTGGGTGACCCTGAGCGGCACGGTGGACTGGTATTTCCAGAAAGACGCAGCGCGGCGATCGGCCGGCAAGATCAACGGCGTGACTGGCGTCAGCGACCTGGTGGCGCTGCGCGCTATGCCGGCGGCAAGTGACGTTCGCGAACGGATCATGGCCGCGTTCGAGCGGTCGGCCGATCTTGACGCAGCCGCAGTCACCATTGTCACGGACGGCGGCAAGGTCACGCTCGGCGGCCGCGTCGACACATGGAACGAACGCCGCATCGCCGAGCGGGCAGCCTGGGCCGCTCCCGGTGTGAGCAGCGTCGTGGCCAATATCGTCGTCGGCTGACGCCTTCAACCGATATCAGGGAGGGCTGGTCGATCGACCAGCTCTCCCTGCTAGCGGGCGAGGAGGATCGGCACGGGGCAGGATTGCAGCAGGTGCCGCGTCACGCCACCAAAGGCCGCCTCGACGAACGGGCTGTGGCCAAACCCGCCCATCACGACATAAGCGGCCTGGATGGTGCCGATCGCCTTGAGGATGAGCGAGCTGGGCAGTGCGAACAGGGGGCGCTCGCGCACTATGCGCGCCTGAATTCCATGACGCGCCAGATAGGCAGCCGCCTCGGAAACCGGCAAGCTCAGCGAACCGTCATCGACTTCGAGGAGCGACACTGCTCCGGCATGCCGGAGCAGGGGTATCGCGGCGCGCAACGCCGCCTCCGCCTGCGGCGAACCATCCCAGGCGACAAGGGCGTGGCCGAAGATATCGAACCGCCGGACTTGCTCCGGCGCGGCGACGACGGGCATCGCCGACTGGCTCAGGACCTCGGCCACCAGGCAGCCCATATCGGGTGAGCCTGCGGCGTCCAGATCGCGGTTGAGCACGATCAGATCCACCGGTCCCGCGATCGAGCGAATTGTCGGGCTGAGGAATCCGCGCTGCTCGATCCAGCTGAACGGCAGTTGCTCGGCGAGGATGCGCGGCTCGAGCCTTGCACGGTTGGCGCTCCCGGACTCGTCTTCGTCGGCCATGATGATCGCGTTCGTCCGGGCCATATCGCCCGAAAGGACCGGCATCACTTCAACCTCCAGGCAGATGAGATGCCCGTCGACGGCGCGGACGATGTCGAGCGCAACCTGGATCCGTGCCTCCTGTCCGGGATCGTCGTGCACCAGCACCAGGATATTCTTCATGGCAGCCTCGAAGAGTAAGTATCGATCCTGGCATCGCCTCCTTCGGGGTCAGGGCGCCATGCGCAATGTTCCGGATGCCGGCACGCCGGGCAATGACCAGCCCATTGGGAGTGTCGCGCCTCCGCACCATCGACGCGATGCACGCCGATCCGGTGATTCACGTATTTCGCGCAAGGACGACCGCGGCGACAACGGCTCCATGACATGGACCATGATCCGCCTGGACCTCGCCCGCACCGAAGACCTTCCCCAAGGCTCCGCTGCTCATTCCTATTTGCTCCGGCTGCCGCTCGACGAGCACGGCATCGTCGATCCCGACTCGCTTCGGGCAGCGCCGGAACGCGCGACCGTGCTGCGCTCCTGGCCGGACGAGCCTGATGTCCATGGCTATCTGCGCCACGGCCGCAAGGGTTGGGTCCTGTCCTATGCGCCGGGCGACGAAGACGACGAGCCCATATTCCATCTCGAAACCCACCCGCTCCGCCTCGGCGAGTATGTCACCATCACCGAGCGCGACGGCAGCGCGCTCTGCTTTCGCGTCTCGCTGTGCGATCAGCTGACCGACGCCTGACCGGATCGCGGGCCGACCTTCATGTGCTCCGCCCCGCTCAACCGCCGCACGCTGATCGCCTCCGCAGCGCTTGTCGCAGTCGCGGCGGCCGCCCCGAGCCGGTCAGCCGCGACGTTCGAAAGACAAAGGAAGGCCGCGCGCTTCCCGGCAATGCCGTCCCGATTCGTCGAGCCCCGCGATATCAACGTCTGGCTTTCGGATGATCGTTCAGGGAATCGCCCGCTCCCGGTTGTCTATATCAACGATCTCGAGCAGCTGCCGGACAGAGAGGGCCCCTGGCATGACGCGAGTGGCCCCGACGGCCACATAGCGGCGCTGGCCGCTGCGGCCCTATCCTGGCCGGCGATCGTGGTCGGTATCGGGTGCTCCTCAACCAGCCTGCGCGACTTTGCGCCGGGCGCGCCCCTGGCGCTTTGCGCCGCCGGGCTCCGCGGCCAGGTGGAAATCGCGCTGGGCGGACCGGCCTTGTCCGACGCCTATCTCAGGTTCATCGTCGAGGAGCTAAAGCCGGCAATCGATGCATCATTCCCGACCGCGCCGGGGCGCCGTCACACCTTCATCGCCGGTGCCGACATGGCCGGCCTTGCGTCCGTCTACGCCCTTACCAGCTATCCCCAGGTGTTCGGCGGTGCCGCGTCCTTCTCGACTGAACGGGTCTTGGTTCCCCCGGAGATCGCGCGTGCGCCAGACCATGTGTCCTGGTCACGGAATCTCGAGCGCGGCATAGCGCGCTACCTCGCACGGACCTTGCCGCTGGCCCGCTCACACCGGCTCTATATCGACTATAGCGATGCGACGCTGGACGGGCTCAGCGGGCCCCTTCGAAGCGCGGTCGAACGAATCGCCCTGGCAAAAGGCTATGCCCGTCACCGCGATTTCGAAAGCCTGCCGCTGACTCGAGACGATCGGAGCGAGCAGGGCCGGTGCGAGCGAGCCGCTGTGGCGGCCCGGCTGCTGCTCAAGGCCGACTTCGAGCGCGCCGAGACGGATTGAACGATTGCCCGGTCCGGCGCGTGACGGTGATTCGGGCAAATACGTACGGATCGGGCCCGGTATTGCGCCTATCCACGCCCCATCGAGAACGGGAGCAACTGATGGCGCTGGTCGAACGGCAGGATTCCGCGTGGCGAGACGGACTGACCGCGGCCGAGGCGGCGGCACGCCTTGCCGCGGATGGGCCCAACGAACTGCCGCGGGCGCGACGGCGGTCGCCGCTTCTGATCGCGGGCGAGGTACTGCGCGAGCCGATGCTGGCGCTGCTGCTTGGCGGTGCCGTGCTCTATCTGATCCTGGGCGACCATAGCGAGGCCCTGATCCTCGGCGGGTTCGCCTGCTTCTCGATTACCGTCACGATCGTGCAGGAGGTGCGCACCGAGCACGTCCTCGAAGCGCTGCGCGACATCTCCGCGCCCCGCGCGCTCGTCGTGCGCGACGGTGTCCAGGTCAGGGTCGCGGGTCGCGATGTCGTGCGCGGCGATCTCCTCCTGCTGCAGCAGGGCGACCGCATCGCGGCGGACGCGACCCTCATCGACGCCGACAGCCTCGAGGTCGACGAATCGCTCCTGACCGGCGAGTCGCTCCCCGTCGCCAAATTGGCAGGCGTGCCGCACGGCGGGGCGGGAACGGAGGATCCGCGACTGGTGTTTTCCGGATCGCTCGTCACCCATGGCAACGGCACCGCGCGCACGATCGCGACAGGCCATGCCAGCAGGATCGGCCAGATCGGCCGGGCGCTGGCGACGCTCGAGACCGAGGCGCCGCGGCTGCGCCGGGAGATGGCCGTCATCGTCCGGCTCTGCGCGCTCGGCGGCGCGGCTGCGGCCGTCACCGTCGTGCTGCTGTTCGGCTTCCTGCGCGGGGGCTGGATCGACGCGCTGCTGGCCGGGATCGCCATCGGCATGTCGCTGCTGCCGGAGGAGTTCCCGGTCGTCCTGACCATCTTCCTTGCGATGGGTGCGTGGCGGATCGGCCAGGCACGAGTGCTGACCCGCCGCGCCGCCGCGATCGAGGCGCTCGGCTCGGCGACGGTCCTGTGCACCGACAAGACCGGAACCCTGACCGAGAACCGGATGCGCGTCGCCGAGCTCTGGACCCGGCCGGCGGGAAGCTCCGCGCTCCCGGCGGCCGGACCCGTGCCCGACGCCTATCGGGAGCTGGTCAGCAACGGCGTCCATGCCAGTCCCCCGGTGCCCGCCGATCCGATGGAGATTGCGCTGCAGGCGGCCGGGCGCACGTCCCCTGTCACGACGGTCGGCTGGTCGCTGGTTCGAGTCCATGGGCTCACGCCCGAATTGCTGGCCGTCACCAATGTCTGGGAGACCGGAGAGAAGGGCGTGCTGCATATCGCCGCCAAGGGCGCACCGGAGGCGATCGCCCAGCTGTGCCGGCTCTCCCCCGCCGACGACCAGGCGATGATGGCGGCAGTACAGGCCATGGCGGCGAAGGGCATCCGGGTGCTCGGCGTCGCGATGGCCCGCACCCGTGATGCGCCACCGGCGGCGGCGGCGCGCGACTATGATTTCTCGCTTGTCGGCCTGATCGGTCTCGCTGACCCCTTGCGCGCCGGCGTGCCCCTCGCGGTCGAGCGCTGCCGCGCGGCCGGCATCCGCGTCCTGATGATCACGGGCGATCATGCGGCGACGGCCCGGTCGATCGCGCGGCAGGCCGGTATCGCCGAAGGGGAGGTGATGACGGGGGCCGAGCTCGCGTCGCTCGACGATGCCGGGCTCGATGCACGCCTGGACAGCGTCACGGTGTTCGCGCGGATCCAGCCCGAGCAGAAGCTGCGCATCGTGACAGCACTCAAGCGCCGCGGCGAGATCGTCGCGATGACCGGTGACGGCGTCAACGACGCGCCGTCGCTCAAGGCGGCCCATATCGGCATTGCGATGGGCGGGCGCGGCACTGACGTGGCGCGGGAGGCGGCGGCGATCGTCCTGCTTGACGACGATTTCGGGTCGATCGTCGACGCCGTGCGCCTGGGCCGGCGCATCTACGATAATATCCGCAAGGCGATCGCCTTCATCTTCGCGGTGCATGTCCCGATCGCCGGGCTTGCCCTGCTGCCGCTGCTGCTCGGCCTGCCGATCCTGTTCGCGCCAATTCACATCGCGTTCCTCGAGATGATCATCGACCCCGTGTGCGCCCTTGTCTTCGAGGCCGAACGCGAGGAAGCCGACGTCATGCGCCGGGCACCGCGTCGTCCGGACGAACGCCTGCTGAACATTCCCATTGTCGCCTGGGCCGTGTTCCAGGGCGGCCTTGCCTTCCTCCTGCTCAGCGCGATCTTCGTGATCGCCAGCACCGCCGAGATACCGGCCCCCGAGGTCCGCGGTCTCACCTTCTTCGCCCTGATCGCATCGATCCTGGCGCTGATCCTGGTCAACCGGTCCTTCAGCACGTCGATCCGCGAGGCCTTTGCAAGGCACAATATCGCCTTGCGCTATGTGCTCGCGGTCCTTGCCCTGACCCTCGCGGCCATTCTTGCGGTCCCCGGCGTGATGCGGCTGTTCGGTTTCTCACCGCTGACCTGGCTTGACCTCACGATCGCGGGTGCCGCCGGACTGCTTCTGCTTGCCCTGCTCGAGGCGACGAAGAAGGTCGTGCCGGGCCTCGTTGCCCGGATGCCCGGTGCGGAACCGGCACCGGCGCGTACGTAGATTACCCAAATGCGGCTCCGCCCAAATTCGGGTTGGTGTCCGGACAAGGAGAGATCAGATGGTACGAGAAATCCTGTCCTTCATCGACGATGCCGGGACGGCCGCGCCCTTCGTGAAGACGCTGCTCGAGGTCTCGAAGAGACTGGGCGCCAGCAGCGAGATCGGGGTTCTCACGGCGGCACCGATGCTCGTGCCCGACCTCGCCCCCCTGATGACGTTCTATATGCCCGAGCCCGTGCTCCGGGCTGACAACGCGCTGGAAGTCGAACGAACCCGCGCGCTCGTCGCCGACGCGGCAGACCCGGTCAGTGTCTTCGGCCTTCATGACAGTGTGGGCTGGCTCTCGGCGGATGTGCGCGACACCCGGCAGGTCGCCGACCTGATCCTGATCGGCCCCCAGGAGACCTGGCTGACCCCGTGGTTGCGGCGCCGGCTCATCGAGACGCTCCTGCTTTCCTCGGGCACACCGATTCTGTTGCTGCCTCCGGAGCGCAGCCTGGCGCCGGTTCGGCACGCCGTGCTGGGCTGGAAGCCGTCGGCCGAAGCCGGCCGTGTGCTGCACGACCTGGTTGCCCTGGCCGAACCCGGCGCGCGCATCGACGTGGTGACGGTCGGCCCCGACCCGCAGGTCGCGCCGGGCGATGTCCTGCCGGGCAGCGGCATCGAACGTCACCTCGCGCGCCATGGGTTCGCGGTCGAAATGCACCGGGCTGACGATGGCAGATCCACGGCGGAGCAGCTTCAGGGGTTCGCGATCGAGCGCAATGTCGACCTGCTCGCTGTCGGCGGATTCGCCCATTCCCGTATTCGCGAGATCGTCCTGGGCGGCGTGACCAGAACGATGATCGAAGACCCATTCATCCCCATCCTGATGGCGCACTGACCATGGCTATCGAACTTGCTTTTCATGGGGCAGCGGGCACGGTCACCGGCTCCTGCATGGAATTGACGATCGGCGAGCGCCGCATTCTGATCGACTGTGGCATGTTCCAGGGATCGCGCACGCTCGAGGCTCTCAATCACGAGCAACTGCCCTTCGATCCGGCAGGACTCGACGCGATCGTCCTGACGCATGCCCATCTCGACCACTCGGGCCGGCTACCCTTGGTCACCAGGCTGGGGTCAACCGCCGAGATCTGGTGCACGCCCGCAACGTCGAAGCTGATCGATCCGCTGCTCCAGGACGCTGCCCGGCTTCAGGAGGCCGATGTCCACCGCCGCAACAAGCGGCCCGACCGGGCCGGCCTTCCCCCCTTCAAGCGCCTGTATGACGCGAATGACGTGAAGCACACGGTGCGGCAGACCCGGCCGCTCGAGATCGGGACCTGGGCAGTGCCGGTGCCCGGCGTCCTGATCCGCTTCTGGGACGCGTGTCATATCCTGGGCTCGGCATCGGTGGAGATCAGGGCCGACGGCCAGAGGCTTCTGTTCTCGGGCGACATCGGCGACCGCGCCGCGGACAATCCGTTCCACGGCGATGACGGCGAACCCTTCGATCATGTGGTCTGCGAATCCACCTATGGCGACCGGGACCGGGCAGCGGTGCCCGTCGCAGACCGCCGTGCCGCGCTCGCAGCGATCGTGACGGCGGCCATGGCGCGGGGCGGCAATCTTCTGATTCCGGCCTTCGCGCTCGAGCGCACCCAGGTGATCCTTGCCGATCTGGTCGCCCTGTTCGCCACTGGCGGGCTCGCACCCTGTCCGATCTATGTCGATTCCCCCCTCGCCGAGCGCATGACGCGCACCTACCGCGCGAGTGGCGGCGTCGACATCGACGGCACCCCTTCGCCCTTCGATGATGCCAATGTGCATTTCACCCAGAGCACGGCCCAGTCGCGCGGGCTGAGCGGTCTTTCGGGCGCGATCATCATCGCCGGCTCTGGCATGTGCACCGGCGGCCGGATCAGGGAGCATCTCGCCCGGAACATCTCACGGCCCGACTCGACCATCCTGTTCGTCGGCTATCAGGTGCCCGGCACGCTTGGCTCGGTCATTCGCGGCGGTGCGGCGACGGTCCGCATCTCCGGGAACGATTTCGATGTGCTGGCGCACGTCGAGAGGCTCGATGCCTATTCCGCCCACGCAGACCGTGCCGGACTGCTCCGCTGGATCAGTGCCTGCGCGCCGGTGCGCGGCGGATTGTTCCTCACGCATGGCGAGGCGCCGGCGCTCGACCGGCTCGCGCTGGATGCATCCACGATCGCCGGCGTGTCCCATATCATCATCCCGGCGTTGGACGAGCGCTTCGCACTCGCGCCTGGCGCCCCACCCCGTCGTATCGCTGCTCCGAGGAAGGATGCCCCCGAACTTGTCGCGCCGCTGGACTGGCGCAACCGCTATGCGGCGTTCACCTCATCGCTGGAGCGGCGCCTCCGGCAGTTGCCCACCAATTCTGCGCGGGAACAGGCCCTGCTTGCAGCGGACGAGGCGCTCCGCCGGGCCCTAGAGGCGCGATCGGTCCGTCATGCCCCCACGCCGCAGCGGACGAAAACGGCAAATGCGGATATTGTAGAGGCCGAGGCTTCATGACGCGAAAGGCGATACGCCCGGCTCGCCGGGCCGGCGCCCTAAGCTGGTCAGAGACTGAAACCATCCATCAGGGACCGATGAAGACCGTCACCAGCAGGGGCCGGACTTGTGCGCCGCTCTCGGCCATGGGCCGTTGATGGCGATCGCACCACCTCCCCGCCCGTTTGCAGGTCATCAGCCCGGGACCGCTTCAGCTTTTGCCCTCATGCGACCTGAACCAGCACCCGGCAACGCGGGCGAGGAGCGACACGGTGCCTCAGGCGCCATCACCCCGCATCCGGCGATTCATGTCACGCCCGATCCGACACGGTTGGTGATCCGACCGTTCGCGCCTGCGGAACCGGACCCGTCCACAGGGCGCGCGGACCGGCTTGCCGACCGGGTCATGGCATTGAGCGACGCGGCGCTGCGGGACGAGCTCTACCATGTCATTGCGCACCTGGCCGAACGTCACCGCGATATCGAACAGGTCCTGATGCGCCGCTTCGAGGCAATCAATGGCCTGATTATCGCCAACCGCCCGGCGTCAGCCGAACAGGCGCAGCTCATTGGCGCCTATTTCAGCGAGGAATATGCTTTCGAGGCAGGTGCCGTGCTCAACCCCAGCATCGTCGCCCATCCCGACCAGTCGGCCCTCGCCCCCGGCGCCACGCGGTTCATTCTTTCCCTGCGCAGCATGGGCGAGGGGGATGTCTCGTCCATCACCTTTCGGACCGGCACCTGGAGCGCCGCGGGTAACGTTCGGATTCATCCGGCCAGCCCCATGGCCGTGTCGCCGCGGATCGAGCAGATCGCCGGCGGCATGCAAGGCGGCGAGGCGATCCGGCTGCATTGCGATGCGGTCACCGACCTGTCGGAGATCGTGATCTTCCCGATCACGCCCACGCAGCGCCACGGGATCGAGGACCTGCGGCTCGTCCCCTTTGTCGAGGAAGACGGGCGGATGACCTATCTCGGCACTTGCGTCGCATTCAGCGGTAGCGCGATCCGCCAGGAACTGCTCCGCACCGAAGACTTCGTTACGTTCGATCTTGCGCCCGTCAGCGGCGAGGCCACCAGGGACAAGGGTCTGGTGTTGTTCCCACGCAGGATTGGCGGGCGCTACGCGGCGCTGAGCCGCAAGGATCACGAGAATATCTGGTTCGTTCAGTCGGACGATCTCCAGGATTGGAGCGGCGGGACGGTTGCGGTGACGCCGCAATGGCCCTGGGAGTTCGTCCAGCTCGGCAATTGCGGCGCGCCGATCGAGATCGCCGAGGGTTGGCTCCTGGTCACCCATGGCGTCGGCCCGGTGCGCAATTATTGCCTTGGCGCCTGCCTCCTCGATCGGGACGATCCAGGCAAGGTCCTCGCGCGAACGGTGACGCCCCTGCTCAGGCCCAGCGGCGCCGAGCGTGACGGCTATGTGCCCAATGTGATCTACAGCTGTGGGGCGTTGCTCCGCGATCGCGAGCTGCTCCTGCCCTATGGGGTCGCGGACAGCTTCACGGCGTTCGCGACCGTCAATCTGGACCAGCTCCTCGACGAGATGCGGTGAGCCCACAGGCCCGAGCGGTCAATCCTGGCCGAACCCGGCCGCGAAGGCGATGCGCAAGGCGTCGGACAGGCTGCGCACCTCAAGCTTGGTCATGATGTTCGCGCGGTGAACCTCGACGGTGCGCGGCGAGATGCCGAGGTCATAGGCGACGGTCTTGTTGGGCAGGCCCCGGGCCAGGCCGTCGAGCACCTCCCGCTCGCGACCGGTCAGCGTCCCGACGATGATCGTCGCTTCCTCGGCGCGCGCGACGGCCGAGCCAGCGGCGTCGATCCTGTCGAAAGCAGCCTTGATCGCGGTCATCAGGATTGCCTTCTCGAACGGCTTCTCGATGAAGTCCACCGCGCCGGCCTTCATCGCCCGGACAGCCATCGAGATGTCGCCATGTCCCGTCAGCAGGATCACCGGCATGGTGATGCCGCGCTCGTTGAGCAGTTGCTGCACCTTGAGCCCGTCCATCTCGGGCATGCGCATGTCGAGCAGGATGCAGCCATGGGGCGCGTGACGCACTTCCTTTAGGAATGCGGCGCCGGACTTCCAGGTCTCGACCGCAAAACCGGACGTCTTGAGCACGAACGAGGTCGAGCGCCGGATCGCTTCCTCATCGTCGACGATATGGATCAACTTTCGATCACTCATCGCGCGACATCCCGTTTGCCATGATCCGCAGGCGAAGGGTCCAGAGCGTTCGACGAAAGTCCGATGTTGAAGAGGCGCGTCCGCACCTCACTACTCCCGGCGACCGAAGACCCGTCGCATGATAGTACATCGGAAGCCACTCTGCGCGCTCAAATGTCTGGCTGCGCAAGAATGTCCAGGCGTCGCGAGTCGGTGCGGCGTGCCCGGCCATCACCCCTCGACGGTCCGCTAATGGACTACTCGCTTTCCAGAAGCTTCTGTTCTTTCGGCTTGCGGCCCGACCTCAGCGAATCCGCAGTGACCAGCACCGTCGTGCCTGGCCGCACCGCGCTCAGGACAAGCGAACGGAAAGCCTCGGGCATCCGGATGCTCTTGACCGGCAGTTCGGTCGCCGCGGCGCCTTCCTGGCCTGGAAGGGGCATTCTCGCCCAGTGCGGTCCACCAGCATCGACTGATTGCAGCACGAAAAGCATCGGCCGGGTGACTGGCGTGTCGATTGTGACGGCTGCAGAGCCGATCTGCCGACCGTTGCGGATAACGACGACAGCCCCGTCGGCGGCACTAAGGAATATGGTCAGTGGCCCTGCAGGTGCACGATCCGGTTGCCAGATAAAGTCGCTGGCTGGCGCCTCGCCTGTCGTCGGCGGGAGCAGCGGGTCGACGCTCGGCGCGAACGCCGGGAGCAGGTCGCTTCGGACGATCATGACCGTCATGCCAAGATGGGTCTCGCCATATAGCAGGCGGGCGAGTTCCTTCGGCAACCGGATGCACCCGTGCGAGGCCGGATAGCCGGGCAGACTCCCGCCGTGCAGCGCCACGCCACCCCAGGTAAGGCGTTGCATATAGGGCATCGGCGCATTGTCGTAGATGCTTGAATAATGGCGGACCTGCTTCTGGAGAACGGTGAAGACGCCAGTCGGGGTGAGGTGTCCCGACCGTCCGGTCGAGACGGTCGTGATGCCGATGGGAACGCCGTTGCGATACAGGACCGCACGCTGCGTCGTGATGTTGATGATCATCAATAGGGGTCCGGCCGGCGCGATCTGCGGCGCCCAGATATATTGACCGGCCTTGAGCCGCTTGACGGCGTCGAGCACCGTCCCCGCCGCGAGCGAGACGGGGTCGGCGGGCCGGATTTCGACCGGTGACGGCGCCCAGCCTCCCAGGAACAGGGCAGCACCAGCCAGGAGCGGCAGGGCGTATTTGCGAGATGGTCTCATGGCGGCCTCGTGAACAACGTGGCCATTTTTTTAGGCCCGGCTCAGGTCGGCACCATGCGGAACTATACCTAATCGCCGCGAGGCCCGGCAGCGTCAGGCGCGTGGCGTCGCCGGTCCAGCGTCGCCGGCGACTGCCGGTCCCACCGCCGGCCATGCATCAACGTGAACATTTCGCCGGGATGACGCTGGCTTGCGGCGAAGCGTCGGCGGATAAACAAAAGTTACATTGCCGCTCAACAGCCCGCCTATCGTGCGATCGTGGAGTGGGGATCGATCATGACCAGGACGTTTTCGGAACCGATGCAGTCGCGGCGCGGACTGTTGAAGGCCGCGGGCAGCGCTGCCTGTGCACTCGCGATACCATCGCTTGTGAGCGGGCGGGCAGAGGCGGCGACCGATGCGCTCGCATCGCCGCGCGTCGTTCGGCCCGCGCTGTTGCGGGAGGCGTTGCGGGCGATGGAACGTCATCAGGATCGTTTTGCCTTCCGCGATCGCATCGCCATTGCCGATTTCAGCGTCCCCTCATCGCTGCCCCGCTTCCATCTCATCGATCTTGAAAGTGGTGCCGCGACCGCTCTGTTGGTGGCCCATGGCCGGGGTTCCGACCCGGGGCACACCGGATGGTTGCAGCATTTCTCCAACGCTCCCCGCTCCAATGCCAGCAGCGAGGGCGCGTTCCTGACCGGCGACTATTACGCCGGCAAGCATGGACGCTCCCAGCGCCTGATCGGACTGGACGCGACGAACAGCAATGCGCTGGACCGGGCGATCGTCATCCACTCGGCCTGGTATGCGAACAAGGAGATGCTGAGCACCCATGGACAGCTCGGCCGTAGCCAGGGATGCTTCGCCGTCGCAGAAGCTGCCCTCGACCAGGTCTTTGGGCGTCTGGGTCCCGGCAGATTGCTCTATGCAGCCAGGCTCTAGGCCCAATGCCGCGGCTCCTGCGGGGCCCGGCCGCCGTCTGCCGGATCAACGGCCATCGCCGCGGTCGCGCCCATCGTCGGGCATGGCAACAGGATGCCATTGATTGCCGCCCGTTGTGCGCTTCTTGTGTGCCATCACCCGATGATCCGGAGCAGGCCTGCGGGTCCATTGTGCAGATAGCCGGGATCGAAGCCGGTTGCGGCTTCGAGCCGCGCCACATCGTTGATGACCAGCCTGCCCGACGCAAGGGTGATATATCCTTCTTTCCGAAGGCGCCGCAGCATGCGATTGACATGGACCGTCGTCAGCCCTTGCGCATCAGCGATCTCGTTCTGGGTGATCGGCAATTCGAAATGCGCATTCCCGGTGAGGCCCGCCGTGCCGAGCCGCACGTGCAGCTCACAAAGCAGGTGACCTATCGCCTCGAAGGCGCCCCGCCTTCCAATGTTGACCAGCCAGGCTCTCAGCACTGCCTCATCGACGAGGGTGGCCCACCACAAGGCTTGCGCAACGCGCGGATATGCCCTTGCGATGGCCTCGAGCCGGCCGTTCGGCACATAGGCGACCGTCGCCGGCGTGAGCGTCAGGATCGAATGGTCCATCCGCCCGATCGCCGTGGCGTGCTGGTCGCAGATATCGCCTGGCACCAGGAACGCCGTTATCGACCGGGAGCCGTCGGATAGCAGCTCGTACCGGGCAGCCCATCCGCTGAGCAGGATGTGGACATAATGGGGCCGGTCGCCCTTCTCCACGATATGGGTCCCGGCCGAGAAGAAACGGACATCCCTCATCGCGTTCTGAAGGGCCCGCTCTTCATCGCCCGACAGGCACGCACACGCACGCAGCTTGCTGAAAAAAGCCGCGGTTCGCCCGGGGCCGGCGGCGATGGCGGCCCGATCAGCCATGCGCTGCGCCTCTGAAACGAGCCGAACGCGACAGCCGCATTGTGCCGCGTGTGCCCATCCCCGGGGTTCCACAGCGGCGCGCACGGAGGGGCGGCGGCAACCAGGTCCGCGGTTTCATATCGAGGCGCCATCGCAGAAGCGGTGGGCGGCGCTGCTCGCCAGTGACGTCGACCAATGCCTGACCCCAGCGCCTGCGCGCGCACGCCGCCATGGCCGCGATGCGGATCGGATTCCGCCGCCACGAAAGGTCCAAGGTTGCATTCCAGGCGCTATCACCGATGGTCGGGGCCAGTCGCGACAGGCGCAGAATCGAGAACCCAAGGACGGTTAGCCCGAGCGTCTTGGCCACGGGCCCGCTCCGATTCCTCTCGCCTTGAGTCACGTCCTGCCCCTCCATTCAGCTGACTCGTGAAGCTAGGGCGCGGCGCGCGAGACTCTATCGGTAGATACCCGGATGGTTGCCGGAACGGCTCCCCCGCGCCCGCGGTAAACCAATTCCGCCCGACAAAAGCGTTACGGTCAGGGTCGCCGGGGACCACGACGTCCTGTCGGATTGGGATGGGGCAGCGCCCCCCAACGCGTCGGCACCCTGGGGTTGATCGGCATGCGGCGGCCAGCCCCGGGTGCCGGCACAAATCTGGGCCACCTGCAAATCTTCAACCTCGGTCAATCCGCGTGCCTCCGGCGCAGGCCGCACGCCGTGCCGCCGGAAGACTCAGAGCACTCCTGCATAGCTTTGCATGAGATACCGCGCGCTCAACCAGAATCCCGCTCTCGCGACGGCGACTGTGCCCAGAGCGCCGAGCGCGACGATCGACACCATCAGGACGATGGCGAGGACGCGCTGTCGGGACGCGGGAGCGATCGGGCCGCGCGTCATGTCATGCCGAGCAGCTCGCGTGCGGCGGTCGCCGTCGCGACGACACTCCCCTCCGCAGACAATTTCCGCCACGCCCCAAGGTCGCCGATCGCAAGGTCGGTCTGTGACCGGGCTATCCCGGCATCTGCGTCCGATGCATCGGCCCGCCGCCCGAGGACACGCTTCACCCGGCGCGATTCGGAGCTTGCCAGCCAGAGGCCGTCGAACCGGACGCCGGTGCGCCGGGCTAGCCGTTCGGCGGCCTCTCGCTCTCGAGGCAACGCGAACGTCGCATCGAGGATGACGGCGGCGCCGTGCCCCAGGGCTGCATCGGCGAGGCCATCGAGCGTCGCATAGACGCGTGATCCCGCCTCAGGCGTATAGTGCTCGGCACCAAGCCGTGTTTCAGGCTCGACCCCGGCGAGCCGCTTGCGCACGACATCGCTGCGCAGGATGCGGGCGCCCGGCGCCCGGCCAAGCCCGCCGCCAAGCGCTCGTGCCAATGTGGACTTCCCGGAACCTGACAAGCCGCCGACCGCAACCAGTCGCGCCGGCACGGGCGCAACAAGCGACATCGCCAGGTCGAGATAGGACCGGGCCATCGAAGCGCAGCCGGCAGGATCCTCGGCATGCCGCGCGCGCGCCGCCGCCACATGACTCCTGATCGCCGCGCGTGTCGCCAGGAACATGGGCATCAGGCCGATGCCCGCCTCGTCGATCGCGGAGAGATCGAGATAGCGATTGAGGACGATATTGGCGCCGGTGCAATCGCCACGGTGCCACAGGTCCATGAGCAGGAAGGCGAGATCGTACAGCAGGTCGATCGTCGCCAGCTCCGCGCTGAACTCGAGGCAGTCGAACAGCGTCGGCTCGCCGTCGATGACCGCGATATTCGCGAGGTGGAGGTCGCCATGCGCGCGGCGCACGCGTCCGGTGCGCGACCGCTGGTCGAGCAGCGGCGCGTGCGCCCGCCATTGCATCAGCAGCGCCGAGGTCAGTTGCCGCACCGCACCGGCACCAAGGATCGCGGGAAAGGCCGCCATGCTCTCGGCATTGCCTTCGATAACCGCGCGGAACGCCGCAGCGCCGGAACCCTGCGACACCGCTGCCTCTGCGTGGAACGCGAACACCCGTGCCGCGAGGCGCACGAGCAAGGCTGGGTCGAGCGGGCCGCGCGCGGCGAGGTCGTCAAGTAGCGCGCCGTCGGGAAAACGCCGCATCTCGAGCAGCCAGTCGACCACGTCACCCTGGCCGTCTCCCGACCAGTCGATCCGCAGTGTTCCGTCCGCCGCGCGCCTGATCGCCCTCAGGCCGAGATAGAGGTCGGGCGCGGTCCGGCGATTGAATTGCAGCTCCGCCTCGAGTGCCGCCCGGCGTCGTTCGCACGTCGAAAAATCGAGATAACCAAGGCGCACCGCGCGCTTCAGCTTGAACGCGCGTCCCTGGCAGAGGAACACGCTCGCCGCATGCGTGTCGATCTGCTTCGGCCATTCGACGCCCAGAACGCCGCCGGTGGCGAGAAAGGATATGATGCCCGCCTGACTATCCGCCGGTGAATTCTGCGTGGGCGCGGTCCCCATGGTCACGGCCTTTCGGCGGGAACATTGCGGGCGCGCCCATCATCGAACAGGCGGACGCGCTCGGACCGAAGAAGGCCGGACAGCTGCGCGGCGGCAGCGCCGCGCGGTGGGGACAGCGCCCGGCTGGTCCTGACCGGAGTGTCGGGACGTTCGGTCATCACGACCTCCATCCGTCAGGGGCGATCGCCATCGATCAGGCGAGCAGGCCGTGCTCACCGGTCGACTCGATCGGTTCCGGCACCACCAGCTGTGCATGCGAATCACCGAGGCAGCGCGACCGTTCCGGGTCTCCTGGCCAAAGCATGTCCACGCTCGCATTCCACCAGGCGGTCCCGCACATCAGGGGAAACTGCCACAGGCGCAGCACCGGAAGCATCCACTTGGGGGCGAACGGGTTCAGTAGATGGTCGATCGGATTCGCATCTGGCTCCGCCATGTTGATCTCCTCGTTCGGGTTGCCCGTGAAGCTAGTGCCGCCTGTGGCGCGCTCTATTGGTAGATATCCGTAAGCGCGGCCGTTTGCTGCCGCCTGGACGCACGGTGGCTGGCTATGGCCAGGATGGAACACGGCGCGCCGCCATGATGCGCGGTCATTCTACGCAATGTACCGGACACCGGCCTTGCTCCCGACGCGCTAAGGAAGCGTCGGGGCGGACCTCGGCTCTGGCTCCGGCGTCCCCCGGTGCCTGAAGGAACCCTCATGACCGAACGCATTGTCGAGCCATCAGCTGCTCAAGTCGAGACAAAGCGCTCTTCGCCCCCGGATACGAGCTGGACCTGCCCGATGCATCCCAACATCAGACGGGACCATCCTGGCACCTGCCCGATCTGCGGCATGGCGCTTGAGCCGGTCCGGCCGGTTGCGGACTCAAGTCCCGATGCAGCGCTGGCGGACATGGCGTGGCGGTTCCGCAACGCAGTCCTGCTGACCGTGCCGGTCTTCGTCCTCGAAATGGGCCGCCATCTTGTCCCGTCACTGCACCATGTGGTCCCGGAGCACGTCTCCGCCTGGATTCAGCTCGCACTCGCGACGCCCGTGGTGTGGTGGACAGGCTGGACTTTTTTCGACCGTGCCTGGATGTCGGTCAGAACGCTGAAGCTCAACATGTTCACCCTGGTCGCGATGGGGACCGGCATCGCCTGGTGCTACAGCGTCGTGGCAACGCTCGCACCCGGGAGCTTCCCGCCGGCCTTCCGGGCAGCCGATGGCTCGGTCGCGATCTATTTCGAGGCGGCGGCCGTCATCACCATGCTGGTTCTGCTTGGCCAGCTCCTCGAGCTACGTGCGCGAGACCGCACGTCCGGGGCGATCAGGGTACTGGTCGACCTGGCGCCGAAGCGCGCGCGGCGCATCGGCCCGGATGATCGGGAAGAGGAAGTCGCTCTCGGCCTGGTCGTGGTCGGCGACCGCCTGCGGGTGCGCCCCGGCGAAAAGGTGCCCGTGGATGGGGTGGTCGTCGGCGGCCGCTCCTCGGTCGATGAATCCATGGTGACGGGCGAATCGATGCCGACCACCAGGGCGATGGGCGACCAGGTGGTCGGTGGGACGCTCAACCAGACCGGCGCGCTGGTCATGCGCGCCGAACGCGTCGGCGCCGACACCATGCTAGCGCAGATAGTCGAGATGGTAGCCGCCGCCCAGCGCTCCCGTGCGCCGATCCAGCGCGTGGCTGACCGGGTCTCCGCCTGGTTCGTGCCTCTCGTGCTCGCCGCCGCCCTGCTTGCCTTTGGCGGCTGGGCGATCTGGGGACCGGAGCCGCGCCTCGCCTATGGCATGGTATCTGCCGTCGCCGTGCTGATCATCGCCTGTCCCTGCGCGCTGGGCCTCGCGACGCCGATGTCGATCATGGTGGCCGTTGGTCGCGGCGCGCGGCTCGGCGTGCTGGTCAGGAACGCCGAGGCGCTGGAGCGCATGGAGAAGGTCGATACGCTGGTCGTGGACAAGACCGGCACGCTCACCGAGGGACGCGCGTCGGTGACCGGGATCGTTGCTGCCGCCGGATTCGGGCCGGACGAGGTCCTGCGGATCGCCGCGGCGGTCGAACAGGCCTCCGAGCACCCGATCGCCCGCGCAATCGTCGAGGCGGCCAATGCCCGGGGCATTGTACTCCCGCAGGTCAGCGACTTCGATTCCCCGACCGGCCGCGGCGCGCTCGGCGTCGTGGACGGCAGGCGCGTCCTGCTCGGCAACGCCGCCTTCCTCCTGGAGAAGGGCGTCGATACAGCACCGCTCGCCGCTCAGGCGGACGCGCTGCGAGAGGATGGTGCCACGGCGATCTTCGCCGCGATCGACGGCAGGATCGCCGCGGTCCTGGCGATCGCCGACCCGATCAAGCCGACAACGGCGGACGCGCTGGCTGCGTTGCGCAAGGATGGCATCCGCATCGTCATGCTGACCGGCGACAACCTGACGACCGCGCAAGCGGTGGCGCGGACTCTGGGCATCACCGAGATCGAAGCCGATGTGTTGCCCGAGCAGAAAAGCGCGGTGGTCGATCGCCTGACGCGCGAAGGGCGCGTCGTCGCGATGGCGGGCGACGGCGTGAACGATGCGCCGGCACTTGCCGCGGCGGCCGTCGGGATCGCCATGGGGTCCGGGACCGATGTGGCGATCGAGAGCGCGGGGATCACGCTGCTCAAGGGCGATCTGACGGGCATCGTGCGGGCGCGGCGCCTGTCGCAGGCCACCATGTCGAACATTCGCCAGAACCTGGCCTTTGCCTTTATCTACAACGCTGCGGGCGTCCCGGTTGCGGCGGGGGTGCTCTATCCGCTGTTCGGTGTGCTGCTCTCCCCGATGATCGCCGCTGCGGCGATGGCCCTGTCCTCGGTCAGCGTGGTCGTGAACGCGCTGCGTCTCGATCGCCAGAGACTGTGAGCCCCTGCGCCCCGGCGTCGGCACCGGCAAGGCCATGGGCTGCGTACCTTTCCCGATAGATGCGCGGGTTGCGGTGCGGGACAAGGCGCTGCGCGCCGGCTGATCAACGACAGTCGCTGCATCCATCGCCCGGAGAGACGCCGCTCATGATTGCCCCCAGGATCAAGACGATACCGCAGTCGTCCGGGCCAGGCTCCGGCATCGCCTATTGGAGCGGATCCGCTCAGACACTCTTCGGCGCGCTCGACAGCCGCAGCCAGGGACTGTCCACGATCGAGGCGGCAGCGCGGCTGCGCCGCGACGGCCCGAATGCGGTCAGGGAAGAGTCGGGAAGATCGATCCGGTCGCTGCTCCTGCGCCAGTTTGCGAGCCCGCTTGTGCTCATCCTGATCTTCGCGGCGGTGGTAGCCGGCGTGGTGCAGGAATGGTTCGAGGCCGGCATCATCCTCGCCATCGTGCTGGGGAGCAGCACGCTCGGCTTTGCCCAGGAATATCGCGCTTCCAGCGCGGTCGCCGCGCTTCGCCGTCGGCTGGCGCTGACGGCGCGCGTCAGGCGCGACGGCTCCGTCGTGCCGGTACCGTTCAGCGAGGTCGTGGCCGGCGACGTGGTGCTGCTTTCGGCCGGGGCCGTGGTACCGGCGGACGCCCTCGTGCTGGCGGCCAGCGACCTGCTGGTGAGCGAGGCCGCGCTGACAGGCGAGTCGTTTCCGGTCGAGAAGCGCGCCGGGATCGTGCCGGAATCCGCTCCGCTTGCGGCGCGAACCAACGCGGTGTTCCTGGGAACCTCGGTCCGCAGCGGCACGGCTGAGATCCTGGTCGCCCGCACGGGCCAGCGGACGCAATATGGCGCCATCGCCGCTCAGCTGACGTCAAAGTCCGTCGAGACCGACTTCGCCCGCGGGATTCGCCGGTTCGGCAGCATGCTGATCGGCATCATGATCGTGGTGATCATCTTCGTCCTGACGATGAATCAATTGCTGGGCCGTCCGTTCCTGGAATCCCTGCTGTTCGCGGTCGCGCTCGGCGTGGGCCTGTCGCCGGAACTGCTCCCGGCGATCCTCAGCGTCACGCTCTCGGCGGGCGCGCGGGAGCTCGCAAAGCGGGGCGTCATCGTCCGTCAGCTGGAGGCAATCGAGAATCTCGGCGGCATGACCGTCCTGTGCACCGACAAGACCGGCACGCTCACCGAAGGCGAGATCACGCTGAAGGCAGTGGTCGATGCATCGGGTCGCGATGCGCCCGACGTCGAACGCCTGGCCTTCCTCAACGCAACCTTCGAGACCGGCATCGCCAATCCGCTCGATGCGGCAATCGTCGCATCGGGCAGTGCAAAGGGCCTGACCACGGCAGGTGCGACCAAGGTCGATGAGATCTGCTATGATTTCACGCGCCGGCGCCTGACCATCGTGGTCGAGCAGGCCGACCGGCCGGGCTCGCGCCTGCTCATCACAAAGGGCGCGGTCGCCAATGTGCTCGACCTGTGCACGATGGTGCGGGTCGCCGGCGAGGAGCAGCCGCTCTCGGACCGGAAGCGCGCCGAGCTCGGCCTTTATGCCCAGGCCCGCGGCGAGGAAGGACTGCGCGTCCTCGCCCTTGCCGTGCGCCGGATGGATGTCCGCCGCGACTATACGATCGCCGACGAGACGGCGCTGTGCTTCGCCGGCTTCCTCGCCTTCTACGATCCGCCCAAGCCGGAAGCTGCCTCGGCCATCGCCGACCTCGCGGCGCTCGGTGTTGCGGTCAAGGTGATCAGTGGCGACAACCGCCACGTCGTCGCGCATGTGGCGAGCGCGCTCGGCCTTGATGCCGGCGACGTTCTGACGGGCGGGGAGATCGCCGCGATGAAGGACGAGGCGCTGTGGAACCGGGCGAACCGGACATCGCTCTTCGCCGAGATCGATCCCCAGCAAAAGGAAAGGATCATCCGCGCCCTGCAGCGGACCGGTCAGTCGGTGGGCTATCTTGGCGACGGCATCAACGACGCGCCCGCGCTCTATGCGGCCGATGTCGGTATTTCGGTGAACTCGGCGGTCGACGTCGCGCGCGCCAGCGCCGACATCGTCCTGTTGCACCGCGACCTGGGGGTCTTGAGGGCCGGCATCGAGGGCGGCAGGCGTACCTTTGCCAATACCCTCAAATATATCTGCATCACCATCAGCGCCAATTTCGGCAATATGGTGAGCATGGCGCTGGCAACGCCCTTCTTGCCTTTCCTGCCGATGACCGCGGTCCAGATCCTGCTCAACAACTTCCTGTCGGACCTGCCGGCGGTCATGCTGTCGTCCGATACCGTCGAGCCGGAACAGGTGGCGAAGGCACAGCGCATGGGTATCGGCGACATCCAGCGCTTCATGATCGTGTTCGGCCTGGTCAGCTCGGCCTTCGACCTGGCGACCTTCTATCTCCTCCTGCGACTCTTCAGGGCCGATATGGGGACCTTCCAGACGTCCTGGTTCGTCGTGTCGCTCCTGACCGAGCTGGCGGTCCTGCTCGTGCTCCGGACGCACCGCGCGTCCTGGCGGAGCCGGCCCGGCAAGCTTCTGGTGTGGACGACGGTCATCGTCGCAATGATCGCGGTCGCGTCGCCCTATGCCGGGTACGGGTCAGCCCTGTTCGGTCTCACACCGCTCCCTCCGACATTGCTTGTCGCGCTGATCGGCGTCGTCGCTGCCTATTCAGCGGCGACGGAGGCCGTCAAACACCGGTTCTTTCGGCGGTTCGCGACAGGAGTGTCGGTAAGGAGCCCCATGCCGGCGACCGACTGAGCGCCGCGCCGGCGGGGCGGCTAGTACGACTACGTATTTCGGGCCGGGCCTGCAGGCGGCAACACGAGGGGCCTTTGTCGCGTGCCAGGCGTTCTCCCGGAGACTGATCATGAACCAGACCGTCAGCCCTTTATCGGCCCCTCCGCTGACTACCGGGGAAACCGCGCTCATCGACCGCTACTGGCGGGCCGCCAACTATCTCTCGGTCGGCCAGATCTACCTGCTCGACAACCCGCTGCTGCGCGCGCCGCTCGAGCAGGCGCATGTGAAACAGCGGCTCCTGGGGCATTGGGGGACGACGCCGGGCCTGAACTTCATCTACGCCCATCTCAACCGGGTGATCCGCGCCCGCGATTGCGATGTGCTCTATGTCTGCGGCCCCGGCCATGGCGGGCCGGGCATGGTCGCGAACACCTGGCTCGAGGGCAGCTACAGTGAAATCTACCCGGCGGTCGGCGAGGACGAGGACGGCATGCGCCGGCTGTTCCGGCAATTCTCCTTCCCGGGCGGCATCCCCAGCCACGCAGCGCCGGAGACGCCCGGTTCGATCCATGAGGGCGGCGAACTCGGCTATGCGCTCGTCCATGGCTATGGCGCGGCCTTCGACAACCCCGACCTGATCGTGGCCTGCGTGATCGGCGACGGCGAGGCCGAGACCGGGCCGCTCGCCGCCTCCTGGCACAGCAACAAGTTCCTCGACCCGGTCCATGACGGCGCCGTCCTGCCGATCCTCCACCTCAACGGCTACAAGATCGCCGGCCCGACGATCCTGGGACGGATGGACGACGCGGTCCTTCGTCAGCTGTTCGAAGGCTATGGCCATGAACCTTTCTTCGTGGTGGGCGACGACCCCGCCGACATGCATGGGCAGATGGCCGCAACGCTCGAGCGCGTGTTCGACCGGATCGCCGGGATCCAGCGTGCGGCGCGTTCCGGGACGCTGGATGGGCCGGTCCGCTGGCCGATGATCGTCCTGCGCAGCCCCAAGGGGTGGACCGGCCCGAAAGAAGTGGATGGCAAGAAGGTCGAAGGCTTCTGGCGTGCGCATCAGGTCCCGATCGCAGCGGCGCATGACAATGACGCCCATCGTCACCTGCTCGAGGCATGGATGCGCAGCTACCGTCCCGAAGAGCTGTTCGACGCGAACGGACGGCTTCTGCCCGAGCTGCGGGGACTCGCGCCGGAGGGCGACAAGCGAATGGGCTCGACGCCCTATGCCAATGGCGGCCTGAGACGGCATAGCCTGAAGCGGCCCGCCTGGCGCGACTTCGCCCTGGACGTGCCGACACCCGGCGGCGCCGTCGGAGAGGCGACCCGGTCGCTCGGCCAGTACCTCGCCCGGGTGATGGAACTGAGCGCCGACACCCGGAATTTCCGGATCATGGGGCCTGACGAGACCGCCTCGAACCGGCTCGATGCCGTGTTCGACGTGACCGACCGTGCCTGGATGGAGCGGGTCGAGCCTTATGACGAGCATCTCGCCCGGGGCGGCAGGGTGATGGAGGTCCTGTCCGAGCATCTCTGCCAGGGATGGCTCGAAGGCTATCTGCTGACCGGCCGGCACGGGCTGTTCAATTGCTACGAAGCCTTTGTCCACATCGTCGATTCGATGTTCAACCAGCATGCCAAATGGCTGAAGGTGTCGCGCGAGCTGGACTGGCGCGTGCCGATCGCCTCGTTCAACTATCTGCTGACCAGCCATGTCTGGCGGCAGGACCATAACGGGTTCAGCCACCAGGACCCGGGCTTCATCGATCATGTCGTGAACAAGAAGGCCGATGTCGTTCGCGTCTATCTGCCGCCCGATGCGAACACCCTGCTGCGCGTCGCCGACCATTGCCTCGGCACGTATGACCGGATCAACGTGATCGTCGCCGGCAAGCAGCCCGCCCCGCAATGGCTCACCGCCGACCAGGCGGAGACGCATTGCGCGGCCGGCGCCGGGATCTGGGAATGGGCCGGCACCGATCGGGACGGCGCGGCACCGGACGTCGTCCTCGCCTGTGCCGGCGACGTGCCGACCCTCGAGACGCTCGCTGCGGTCGACCTGCTGCGCCGGCATGTGCCGGACCTGAAGATCAGAGTCGTCAATGTGGTCGACCTGATGACGCTGCAACCGGAAAGCGAGCATCCGCACGGCCTGAGCGACAGCGACTTCGATGCGCTGTTCACTCGCGACCGGCCGGTGATCTTCGCCTTTCACGGTTATCCCTATCTGATCCATCGGCTGACCTACCGGCGAACCAACCATGACAATTTCCATGTCCGCGGATTCAAGGAGGAGGGCACCACGACCACGCCGTTCGACATGGTGGTGCGCAACGATCTCGATCGCTACCACCTCGCCATGGATGTGATCGATCGCGTGCCCGGGCTGATCGACACCGCCGCCCATGCCAAGCAGGCGTTTCGCGACAAATTGATCGAGCACCACGCCTATATCATCGAGCATGGCGACGACTTGCCGGAAATCCGCGACTGGACCTGGCCGCACGGCAATCCCGATGTGGCTCGCTGACCCGTGACCGAGGCGATCCTGGCGCTGAACGCTGGCTCGTCAAGCCTGAAGTTCGGGCTCTACCCCATCGACGCGAACCGCGACGGCCCGACCGAGCTCCTGGGCGGAAGCATGACCGGCCTCGGCGGTGCCGCGCCGACCTTCACGGCCCGGGCGCCGGACGGCAGCCTGGTCGCACAGGAGGATTGGGTGGGCCTTGGCCCGGACGCGGTGACGGCGCGGCTGATCGACTGGGTCGAGGCGCATCTCGGACCAGCCCGCCTTGCGGCGGTCGGCCACCGCATCGTGCATGGCGGGCGCGATTTCTTTGAGCCGGTCGCCATCGACGACCATGTGCTCGCGCGGCTGGACGCGCTGACGCCGCTCGCGCCCCTTCACCAGCCGCTCGGTCTTGCGCCCGTCAGGCGGCTTCGTGCGCTCCGCCCCGCCCTGCTTCAGATCGCCTGTTTCGACACGGCGTTCCATCACGATCTCGCGCCACCCGTCAGCCGCTACGGCGTGCCGCGCGCGCTGGAGGCGGAAGGGATCCGCCGCTATGGCTTTCACGGCCTGTCCTATGAGTCGATCGCAGCGCAACTTGCGGCGCAGGAGGATGGGGCCGGCGATGCCCGGATCGTCGTCGCTCATCTCGGCAATGGTGCGAGTCTCTGCGCCCTTCAGGGGCTTCGCAGCGTCGACACGACCATGGGCTTCACCGCGCTCGACGGTCTGGTGATGGGCACCAGGCCCGGCCCGCTCGATCCCGGTATCCTGCTCTATCTGCAGCGCGAGAAAGGCTATTCGCTCGATCGGGTCGAGCACCTGCTCTACCATGAATCGGGCCTGCTCGGCGTGTCCGGGGTCTCGGCCGATGTCGCCACCCTCCTTCAGGCCGGGTCGCCCGCGGCCGCCGAAGCGCTCGACCTCTTCGCGTTTCAGGTCGCGCGTCAGACGGCCGCCCTGGCGGCGACAATGGGCGGCATCGATCGGTTCGTATTCACCGGGGGCATTGGCGAGCATGCGCCGACAGTCCGGGCAATGATCGCGCGCCGGCTCGAATGGATGGGGGCAGTACTCGACGACGCCGCGAACCTAGCCGGACGGGCGCCCCTCCTGTCAGCGGCGGAAAGCCGTCTTCGCCTTCAGGTCCTGCCTGCGCGGGAAGAGCACGTCATTGCCGCGCATGTGGTGGCGCTTCTGCCCCGGCCGGCACGCGGCGCATGATCCGGCCGACCAGGGCACGAACGGTGCAACGGGCGGATGTTCAGGGCACCAGCACGATCGCACCGGAAACGTGACCCGCGCGGAGCCGGGCGATAGCCTCATTCGCCTGGTCGAGCGCAACGGATTCGGTGACCGTCCTGATCCCGGATCTTGCCACAACCTCGAAAAAGGAAAGCCCGTCCTCGCGCGTGAGGTTGGCGACTGACAGGATCGATCGCTCCCCCCAGAGATCGACGTAACGGAATGATGGAATGTCGCTCATGTGGATGCCAGCGCAGACCACCCGCCCGCCCTTTCGGACTGCCTTGAGCGCCAGCGGCACGAGCGCACCGACCGGCGCGAAGATCAGCGCTGCATCGAGCGCGACCGGCGGCCTTTCCTCCGAGGATCCCGCCCAGATACAGCCGAGCGAGCGCGCGAAGGCCCGGCCCTTCTCGTCCCCCGGCTTGGTGAAGGCATAAACGTCCCTTCCCTGCCATGCAGCGACCTGGGCGAGGATATGGGCGGCCGCACCGAAACCGTACAGGCCGATCGCTTTCCCGTCACCCGCCAGGCGCAGCGCCCGCCACCCGATCAGGCCGGCACAGAGCAACGGCGCGGCTTCGATGTCGGAGAAGCGATCCGGGATCGAAAAGCAGAATCGCGCATCGGCTCGCACATGGGTGGCGAAGCCACCGTCGCGCGTGCATCCCGTGAAGGCGGGGTAGTCGCAGAGATTCTCGCGGCCCGATCGGCAATAGGGGCATGTACCGCAGCTATGGCCGAGCCAGGGCACGCCCACGCGCTGTCCGATACGAAAGCCAGCCACCGCAGCGCCCAGCGCGACGATCCGCCCGACGATCTCGTGCCCGGGGATGACCGGATAGAGCGCCGGGATATCGCCGTCGAGGACATGGAGGTCGGTCCGGCAGATCCCGCATGCCGAGACCTTCAGCAGGACCTCGTCAGGGGCTGGCCTCGGGACCGCACGAGTCACGAGCCGCAACGGCCGGCCGGGCCCGTCGGACTGCATCGCCCGCATGGTCGTCGCGGCAGCTGCGCTCGCGCTGGCCGTCATTGGCACTATCCTTTCCTCAAGCCCCAGTCCCGGTCGCAACGTCAGGCCAGGTGACGGTTAAACCAGTGCGCGGCGTGACCGACCACCGAATCGATCGCGCCCGGATCCTCGAAATGGTGATGCGCATTGGGGACGACGACCAGCTCATGCGCGCAGCGCAGATGACATATCGCCTCGCGGCTGGCCTCGAGGGCCGGCAGGTCACGCCCGCCGGCGATCAGCTGGACCGGTGCCCGTACCCGCGACAGCGCCGGCGACCCCGCCAGATCGGGCCGGCCGCCACAGGAGACAATCGCCCCGGCCTGGCGTGGCGCGATCGACGCGGCGCGCAGCACCCCTGCCACGGCCAGGCCAGTACCCAGATAGCCGGTCGGCACCGGCGTGACGGACGAGGTCTCAAGCCATGCGGTGGCGGCCAAAAGCCGGGCCGCGAGCAGCTCGACATCGCCAGCCAGATCGGGGTCGCTCTCCTCTCGCTGGCTCAGCAGGTCGAGCAGCAACGTCCCGAATCCGGCCGCGCGGAGCCCCTCGGCCAGCTGGTTGTTGCGCGGTCCGAGGCGGCCGGTGGCACTGGCAAAAGCGAGGATGATCGTGGCGACCGCGTTACCGGGTGACCCGAGCACTCCATGGAGTCCGACGGTGTCGATGAAGACTGGCCGGTGGTCATGGACGTTGACGGTCATGACCGTCGGCCGGTGGAGCAAAGGCCGCCCCTGCCGCATCCGGCGCGTGCGTGCCCGCAATGTCTCCTCGCCGATTGATCCATCTGTCGCGCTCCCTTCGAGCCGTCGCTGTCCACCAATCGCAAGGCGGACTGAATACGAAGATACCCGTAGAGCCCCGAACGCACGTCGGGGCATCAGCCGCATCCGTGAAGTCACGGATAGAATCCGCCAGCCCCCAAGATGAAAGCTCGCCGCCTGAACTTCACCGGGGAAACCTCATGCAGCGCATCCTCGTCGCCGCCAACCTGACCCCTGCGGGGATGCTCGCCATTCGGCGCGCCTGCGATCTGGCGTCCGGGCATTGCGCCGACGTCCGGCTGGTCCATGTCGTGAAACCTTCCGCGCGCACGGGCGAGGTCGATGCCGCCCAGACTCGGGCCGATGAAGCGGCCAGGGAGGCGGCTGTGCACTATCCGTGCGTCGGCGAGGTCAGCGCCTGCGTCCTGAAGGGAGCGCTGGTCGACGCGGTCTGCCGCGAGGCGGAGGCGTACCGGGCGGACCTCATCGTCGCCGGCGCGCATGCGGATCGCGACTGGAGGGATTCACTGTTCGGCACTGCGGGTGAGCGGATCATGCACGCGGCGGGCCCGCCGGTGCTGATCGTCCGGCACGACGCGACCGGTCCGTATCGGCGCGTGCTGGCAGCCGTCGACACCGGGATGGGCGCCGCCGGGCCGTTGCGGCTCGCCTGCCAGATCTCGTCGGCGGATACGATCTTCGCGGTTCATGCCTTTGCCCCGAACCTGTCCGGGCTCGTGCGGGCCGGCGGGAAGGCCGGTCTCCAGGATCTCGAGCAGCGCGAGCTGGAAAAGGCCGTCCGCGATGCGCTCGCCGGCCGCACCGACCTGTCGGTCCATGTGCAAGCGGCAGCGCTGCCCGGCGATCCGACATCGGCGATGATCAGCGCCTGGGAGGTCTTCCGTCCCGACCTGCTGGTCGTGGCGAGCCATGGCCGGTCCGGCCTGGCGCGCATCCTTGTCGGCAGCGTCGCCGATTCGATGATCGACCAGCTTCCCTTCGATATGCTCGTGCAGCGGCTGCCGGCCGGCACTGCGGCCGACAGCAGCACCGGGTCCTGATCGCGTGAAATCCGGACTCGGCGCCGCAGCGCGATCACTCTCCCCGCGCCCCGGGCAAAGCCGGCATGAGTTCGCCCTGAGGGCTGCGATCGTGCTCGGCATGGCGGTTGCAGCGGTTGCTGCCTGGCGCCTGCTCGACCTGCTGCTCCTCTTCTATGCCGCAGTGCTGGTCGCCTTGCTGTTTCATGCGCTCGCCGAAGCCCTCTCGTCCGTGACGCGGCTGCCGGTCCACTGGAGTCTTGCCGTCGTGGTCGCAGGGAGCTTCCTGCTTCTCCTGGGACTGGTGGCGCTGTTCGGCGTTGAGGTCGCGCACGAACTGAGGACGCTGGCGGCCCGGTTGCCGGCAGCCTGGCATTCGCTCCAGGCCCGCCTTCAGCCCCTCGGCATCGACCCGGGGAGCCTCGACGCAATCAGGGCGCGGCTGATCGACGGCACCGGCGCAGCCGCGATCGGCGAGATCGCGGCGACGGCTCTCACCGCGATCGGCGCCCTGCTCCTGGCCCTGGTCGGTGCGGCCTATCTGGCGGCGCAACCAGGAACCTATCGCCGGGGGGTGCTCATGCTCGTGCCCCGCGAACGCCTGCGCGCCACGGCCAGGATGCTCGAAGCGGTCGTGTCCGCTCTGAAGCGCTGGCTGGTGGGACAATTGCTGGTCATGGTCGTCGTGGGCCTGATGACCGGCCTGGGGGCGTGGGCGATCGGCCTGCCATCTGCCGCCGCCCTCGGGCTGATCGCGGCGGTCCTCGAGTTCGTCCCTTATGTCGGCCCCATCCTCACCGCCGTGCCCGCCCTGCTGCTGGCCTTTGCGATCAGCGCCGAGACCGCCGGATTGACGCTCGGCCTTCTCCTCATCGTCCAGCAGCTCGAGGGATATATCCTGACGCCGCTGGTGCAGAACAGGGCGGTCGCCCTGCCGCCGGCGCTTACGCTCTTCTCCATCTTCGCCATGGGTATCCTCCTGGGTCCGGCCGGGGTCCTGCTTGCCGCCCCGCTGACGGTCAGCGCCTATGTCGTCGTGAACCACCTGCTTGGCCGTGCCGCGCATGTTTCCGGCAGGAAAGCGCGTCACCGGCCGGGATCCCGGCACCCGTCAGCGAACGGCAAGGCGGCCGAGTGAAACGGACAATCGAATAACGCCGCGGCAACCGCTCGCACAGATTTGAGCTCGCGAATTCTGGATGCGGCCGATGGCGTGCTGGCTAAGGAGCGGCCGCATATTCAGCCGCGCGGCGAAGTGCTGCCGAATAGTCGACCGCATAGTGGACTCGATCCGATTCCGGCCCGAGATAAACACGCGCGAGCATCGAGGCCGGTTGCGGCTGGACGCCGGACAGGATGACGCGCGCGCCGGCAATTCCTGCCTGGACGACGAACTCCTCGACGGCGGTGACACCGCTCGCGTCGAGCAACGGCACAAGGCGCATGCGCAGGATGATGACCCGAGGCGACTGGCCCAGCCGCCGCAAGGTATCGAGCAGTTCACCGGCGACCCCGAAGAAGAAGGGCCCCGTGATCCGGAATACTTCGACACCGGGGGGGAGCGCATCGCGCTGATGCCCTTCCTCATCGTCGAGGTCATCGTCCGGGTCCAGGGTCGCATCGTTCTCGACATGGACCGTCTCGCTCATCCGCATCATGAAAATCAGCGATGCAAGCGTCACGCCCACCCCGATCGCCACCGTGAGATCGACCAGCACGGTCAATCCAAAGGTGATCAACAGCACCGAGCGATCGCCATTGGGCATGCGCAACAGAGTCAGAAAACCCTGATATTCGCTCATGCCCCAGGCGACCATGAACAGGATCGCGGCAAGCGTCGCCATCGGCACGAACGCCATCAGGCCGGTCGCGAACAGCATGAACAACAGCAGGAACGCAGCGTGGAGCATTCCGGCCACGGGGGTACGCGCGCCGGCCTTGATGTTGGTCGCGGTCCTGGCGATCGCGCCCGTCGCCGGCAGGCCACCGAACAGCGCGGAGGCGATGTTGGCCACCCCCTGCCCTACCAGTTCCTGGTTCGAGCGGTGACGCGACCCGATCATGCCATCCGCCACGACGGCAGAGAGCAGCGCTTCGATCCCGGCGAGAAAGGCAATCGTGAACGCGGACGGCAGGACGGCGCCGATCTTGGTCAGGCTGATATCCGGAAGCGACGGGAGCGGCAGGCCCGCCGGGATATGGGGAAAGCGCGTTCCGATCGTATCGACCGGCAATTTCAGGAATAGCACCACCAGCGACGCGAGCACGACAACGATCAAGAAGCCCGGCAGGCGCGGGGCAAGCTTGCGCAGCAGGATGATCAGGACCAGCGAGCCAACTCCGACCGCGAGCGTTGCAAGACTGATGCTGCCAATCGCCGAGAAATAGGCTTGCCATTTCGGCAGGAAATCGGCGGGCACCTTGTCGAGGGCGAGCCCCAGAAAATCCTTCACCTGGCTCGACGCGATGATGACGGCGATGCCCGCGGTGAACCCGGTCACGACCGGGCGCGGGATGAACTTGATGATCTGCCCGAATCTGGCGAGCCCGGCGACGAGAAGAATCAGGCCGGCGAGCAACGTCGCGAGCAGCAGCCCGTCATAGCCATGCTTCGCGATGACGTTGAAGATCACCACGACAAAGGCGCCGGTCGGACCGCCGACCTGGACACGGGATCCCCCCAGCCCGGAGATCAGGAAGCCAGCCACGACCGCGGTGATGAGGCCCTTGTCCGGCGACGCGCCGCTGGCGATGCCCAGCGCCATGGCCAGCGGCAGGGCGACGATTGCGACGGTTAGCCCGGCAACCGCATCCGCGCGAAAGGCATCCAGGCTATAGCCCTGGCGAAGCAGGCTGAAGGATTTCGGGACGAATGCCCTATGCGGCACCGTCGGTGCTTCCGCCTGCCCGAGCCTGATCGAACAGCATCGACGGAACGCGCAAGCCCGACGACCCGATGCGCGCTTCGACCAGGCGAACACCCCGGCCCCGTCCGCTGCTTGGCGCATGCTCGCCGATCAGCTCGATCCCCGCGCCCTCGAGCGCCGTGATCACCTTGACCAACGTATCGACCACGCCGCGGACCTGCCCGCCCGAGGCTTCCATCCGCTGGATGGTCGGCAGCGACAGGCCGGCGAGTTCGGCGAGCTGCTTCTGATCGATGCCGAGCAGGGCCCGTGCGGCGCGCATTTGCAGTGAGGTGATCATTGGGCCTCGCTTGATGTTTTATACATCAAATCTCAGTATTAACATTTCAATACCATGTGCTAGATTGGCATTACAATAGCTAATCCATGAATGCGTTGGCTTCGTCTGATGGGATAATCGAAACTGAAAGGGGTGAGCGTGTTCCTCTATCTGCCGCGCATAGACGGTGACCGTGTGTGCCTCATGGGTGACCGGATCGACGTCCGGCCGGCACCTCTCCCGACGCCAACCTCGTCACGTGCCTTGATCCTCAACACGACAACCAGCGCGGGGGCAGTCGAGATCGTCCTGTCCGCCGGCGAAGCGGCAATGCTGATGTTCGAGATCGGCCATGCGCTCGAACAGGCCAATCGGCTGGCAGAATCAGGCAATCGCCCGGTCCGGACCGCCGACCACGCACGCGTCTTGCCTAGTGGAGGCTTGCCATGACCATCGCCGAACGCTGGGTGCACACCGCCAGCAGTTTTGCGTTCAAAGCCGACACGCGCGTCCATCATAATCTGGGCACGCCGGAACTGGTGGAGCACGCGCTGCGCCGCGCCGAGGGGCGCCTTGCGGACGGCGGCCCGCTCGTGGTCGCAACCGGCGCCCATACCGGGCGGTCGGCGCAGGACAAGTTCATCGTCAGGGACGACGAGACCGAGCACGCCGTCTGGTGGGGCAAGGTCAACCGGCCACTGTCGGCCACGGCCTTCGCCGCGCTCGAGCAGGATTTCCTCGCCCAGCTCGGCACGATGGACGAGGTCTATGTCCAGGATCTGCTGGGCGGATCGCAGCCGGAGCACCAGATCAAGGTCAGGGTCATCACCGAACTGGCCTGGCATTCGCTCTTCGTGCGGACGATGCTGGTACGGCCGACCGATGCGCAAAGAGCGGCATTCGCGTCGGATTATCTGATCATCGATCTGCCGAGCTTCAAGGCCGATCCATCCCGCCATGGCTGTCGATCCGAGACGATCGTCGCGGTCGACCTTACCCGGCGCATGATCCTGATCGGCGGCACCGCCTATGCCGGCGAGATGAAGAAGGCGGTCTTCTCGATCCTCAACTATGTGCTGCCGCAGCGCGGCGTGATGCCGATGCACTGTTCGGCCAATATCGGGCCCGATGGCGATACGGCAGTGTTCTTCGGGCTGTCCGGGACCGGCAAGACCACGCTCTCGGCCGATGCCAGCCGCACGCTGATCGGCGATGACGAACATGGATGGTCGGACACCTCGGTGTTCAACTTCGAGGGCGGGTGTTACGCCAAGATGATCCGGCTCTCGGCCGAAGCGGAGCCCGAGATCTTCGCGACCACCGAGCGGTTCGGCACGATCCTCGAAAATGTCGTGATGGATCCAAAGACGCGGCTGCTCGATCTGGACGACGCGACGCTCGCTGAGAACACGCGCGCCGCCTATCCAATCGACTTCATCCCCAATGCCTCGGCCGAGAATAGGGGTCCCGTTCCCCGCAATATCGTCATGCTGACGGCTGATGCCTTCGGCGTGCTGCCGCCGATCGCCCGGCTGACGCCCGACCAGGCAATGTATCATTTCCTGTCGGGCTATACCGCCAAAGTGGCGGGTACCGAGATTGGCGTTCGCGAACCCGAGGCGACCTTCTCGACCTGCTTCGGTGCGCCGTTCATGCCGCGCCACCCGTCCGTTTATGGCAATCTCCTGAAAGAACGCATCGCGGCGGGCGCGGTCAAATGCTGGCTGGTCAACACCGGTTGGACAGGCGGCCCTTACGGCACCGGCCGGCGCATGCCCATCAAGGTTACCCGCACCTTGCTCAACGCAGCACTCGATGGCCGTCTCGACGATGCCGACTTTCGCACCGACCCGTATTTCGGGTTCGAGGTGCCAATCGAGGTGCGTGACGTCGACAGCAGGATGCTCGATCCCCGCAGGACGTGGACCGACAAGGATTGGTACGACGCGACCGCGGAGCGGCTTGTCCTGCTGTTCACCGAGAATTTCAGGCAGTTCGAAGATGCGGTGGACAGCTCGGTCCTGGCCGCAGGGCCGACCGCAAACATCGACATCTGAGCTGGCATGCCCGGTTTCCAGGCGGGCTTGGGGCTGCCTGGCTGCAACCACCGCATGGTGGCGGGCAGAGCCGTAGCGCCCTGCTCCTGGCCCTGGTCGGTGCGGCCTATCTGGCGGCGCAACCAGGACTCTATCGCTGGGGGATGCTCATGCTCGTGCCCTGTAGAGGCCTGCGCGCCACGGCCAGGGTGCTCGAAGCGGTCGTGTCTGCTCTGAAGCGTTGGCTGGTGGGACAAGGTGCTGGTCATGCTCGTCGTGGGCCTGGTGACCGGCCTGGGGCCTGGGCGATCGGCCTGCCATCTGCCGCCGCCCTCGGGCTGATCGCGGTGCCGTCACCCGATAAGGGAACTGACCGAAAGGCTTATGGTCGCCGAGACAGTGAGCGCCGCCACACGGCGCCCCCCCGCATCGTCCACCATGATTTCCAGATGGATGGAATCCCGGTCGCCGGCGACCTCTTCCGCAACGATATCGGCGGCGGCCCTTCGCGCCTTGGCACAGGCGGCGTTGAGGTCCGCAAGTTCGACACCCTCCTCATCGGAGGCGTGCCCGACATCATTCCGGACATGGAAAAAATAGCGCTGCATGATTCAATACTCCGTTCGGGGGACGTTCGGCCGCAGCGCGGCAGCCAAGGGGCATCACCGCGCCGGCAGGGATTGTCGCTGGCGGGCGAAGGGCAGCGCTCATCCTCATGATCGAGCGCTCGACCATCCTCCGCCAGGTCATGTCCCTGCCCCGGAGATAAGAGCGGGCCGCCATCGCCCGGCGGGCGGCGTCCTGCGTCAGGATCTCGAGGAGCGCGTCAGCCATGGCAGGGGGATCATCGAACGGGACCAGGCTTCCATAGCCGTCGGCGAGCAGTTCGCTGGCATGGGCATAGGGCGTGGATACGATCGGCTTTCCCAGGCCCATGGCATAGGCGAGTGTTCCGGAGGTGATCTGGGCCGGATTGCGATAGGGCGTGACATAGACATCGGCCGCCGCGATGCGGTCGAGCAAGTCGCGTTCCTCGAGGAAACCGTCATGCCAGCGGAGCCAGCGATCGACGCCGAGCGATCGGGCAAGATGCCGAAGGCTTTCACGATAGGCTTCGCCTTCCCGGGAGACGAGATGCGGGTGGGTTGCTCCAACGATCCAGTACAGCGCATCCGGGCATTGTTCGAGGATCGCCGGCATCGCCCGGATCATCGTCTCGATCCCCTTGCCCGGCGACAGGAGGCCGAACGTCATGATCGACGGGCGGTCCTCGAGGCCGAGCGCGCGACGGGCCACCGGCGGGTCGATATAATCACGGTCGGGCACGCCGTGCGGCACCACCGCGATCTTGCCGGGCGGGACCCCGTAGGCGCGCTCAAGGATCGCCCGCGCCCGATCAGCCATCACGATCAGCAGGGACGCCCGTGCGGCCAGGCGGTCGATCACGTCTTGCTGTTCGGTGGACGGCGTTTCGAGAATGGTATGAAACGTCACGGCGACAGGAGTCGTCACGGCGTCGATCAGCTCGAGCAGATAGGCGCCGGCCGGTCCGCCGAATATCCCGAACTCATGCTGGACCCAGATCAGGTCGGCGCCGCTCGCGACGATCGCTCGGGCAGCGGCCTGGTAGCTGGCGCGATCGTCCTGGTCGATCGTGCGGACCACAGCCTCGGGAAACGCGTAGGAATGGCCCAGATCGACCATCGCATAGACATCGACTTCGGTGTCCGGAAAGCGGGCGCGCAGCGCCTGCCGGACATGGGTCGTGTAGGTGGCGAGACCGCACAGGCGCGGGAGGTAATTTCCGATCAGCGCGATATGCGACGGTCGCCCGCGCAAGCCGGCGACAGGCCCCTTATCGGCCGGGTAGGCGATCGACGCATCCAGCATGCTCATTTTTCCGATTCTCAAAGGACAGGTCGGAGGGCGGAGGTCAGCGGTGCCCGCGACGGGTGGAGATCATCGTCGCGGGGTTTGGCCAAGGAATCGAAGGCACCAGCTTCACCATCGCGCCTATCGGGCAAGGAAGACCGGAACCGGGCATTCGTGCAGGACGCGCCTGCTGACGCCGCCGAGCGCCGCCTCGACGAAGCGGCTGTGCCCGAACCCGCCCATCACGAGATAGGCGGCCTTCATCTCGTCGATCGCATCGAGGATGATCGAGCTGGGAAGGTCGAACGTCGCGCGTTCCTGGCGGACAATGGCATGCATGCCGTGACGCGACAGATAGGTCGCGGCGTCCGTGACAGGCAGGACGAGCGAGCCGTCATCGATCTCGATCAACGTCACGCCTTCGGCGAGCTGCAGCAGCGGAACCGAAGCGCGCAACGCCGCGTCGGCCTGCGCCGAGCCATCCCAGGCGACCAGCGCATGCCCGCCCAGGTCGATGCCCGCGGCATCCCTGGGCACCGCGACGATCGGCCTGCCGGTCTCGATCAGCACCTCGCCGGCAACGCCGTACATGTCGGGAAAGGCACGGCCGTCAAGGTCTCGATTGAGGATGATCACATCGGCCAGCCCTGCTGCCTGCCTGACCGTCGGACCGAGATAACCCTGTGCGTCGACCCAGCTGTACGGCACCTGCTCGGCGCGGACGCGCGGCTCGATGCGCGCGCGATTGTGCGCCTCGACGACGCGTTCATCCAGTGCCAGCACGGCGGGGACGCCGTCCATCTCCCCGACCACGGCTGCGGGGATGGCGACGTCGAGACACGTCAGATGCCCCTCGAGCGCGCGCGTCATGTCGAGCGCGACCTGGATGCGCGCTTCCTGCCCGGCATCGTCGTGCACCAGCACCAATATGTTCTTCATGATCGGCTCCGTCGTTCGAGTGACGCCGCGGAGTGTCTCACCGTCAGGGCCGGCCTCGATATGCGCAATGTCCCGGATGCTTCCCCGACCCGGAGACTGGCGACCCGCCGTTGAACGGAGATGCGCCGCCCCCTATTCTACAGCCATGACCATGATCGGCAGCCGCATCGTCGAGACCGGAACGCTGATCCGGGAATCGGGCGCCTTCATCCTCCGTCGCGACCTGGGCGGCAGATATGAACTCGAGCTCCAGCGTGTGCCGGTCGACCATGTCGAAAAGCGTGTACGCATCACCGGGGTGCTGGTCGGCGAACGGCTCGTCAGCGTGGACGGCGTCGCCCCCGCCTGACCGGCCAACGGTACGGCCCGCCGGCACAGGTCCCTGGAAGAGCCGAATCGAAGCCGGGGTCGCGCTCAGGCCTCGGGAGCGGGCATCTCGCCGGGCGTCTGCTCGGGAAAGTCCCGGTCCGGCGGCGGCGATCTGACCTCGGGATCGTCCGGGACCGGTTCCTCGACAGGAGCCTGCCAGCGCGGCGTCTCCGGCTCGCCTGGGACGACGACCGGGTCGGTCGGGGAGATAGGTGGGGGGATTGCCATCGCGAAAGCCTCTCATTCCGTCACATCGGTCCTCGAGCGGGACCGGCGACAATCCTGCGGTGCCGCGGAAGGCGCCGCTATCCGTGAAGGTACGAGGACGCATGCGTAGCATTGCGTATTCATCGCGTGCCCGTAGCCGATCATGCTCAGGCCATGACGAAGCGCGTTGCATCGATGAACAATGATGCGCCCTATCCCGCCGGGGCTGGCGTGCCGCCTCGGGGGATATCCGCCATTGCTGCGGCGAGCGTCAAACCGGCCGTCCCGACAGGAGGGATCAAATGACGACGCGCATGCGGGAGATCGCTGGCGAAATCGTACACCTTCAGCGGGAGCTCGACCGCGAGATCGAGCAGCGGCGCACGGCGCTAGGCTGGAAGCTCAAGGCCGGCCTGGTCGAGTTCGAGCACGGGATCACGGCGGAACAGCGTCGCTGGCGACTGGGCGCGGCGCGCTTCGTGGCAAGATCCTCGCTGGCGACCAACCTCGTGGCCCCGGTCATCTACTCGCTGATCGGGCCGCTGCTGCTGCTCGATGCCTGGATGAGCCTCTATCAGGCGATCTGCTTTCGGGTGTACCGCATCCCGCGCGTGCGCCGCGCCGACTATATCGCGTTCGACCGGGGACAGCTAACCTATCTCAACTGGATCGAAGCCCTGAACTGCCTCTATTGCGGCTATGCGAACGGCCTGATTGCCTATGCCCGCGAGATCGCGAGCCGGACCGAGCAATATTGGTGCCCGATCAAGCACGCCCTGAAGATCAGCGATCCTCATCAGCGCTACTATCAGTTTCTCGAATATGGCGATGCGGAAGGCTATCGGCAGCGTCTGGAAGCTTTCAGACAGGGCCTGCGCACGGAAGACGGCAACAGCGACCCTGAGGCCGGCCCGGCCGACCGCCCCTAGCAGCCCTGCCGGTACGCGACGGCAAGGGCCTCGGCGGCGCAGGTCAACGCGCGATGACGCCGTCGTTCCTCCAGCGCGTCGGGCAGCGCGCGATGGGCCGGTGGCTGACCGCCGGCCGGTTCCCTTACCCCGGCAAGAAGGTGCTGGAGCACCGTGTCGATCTGCGCCGCGGGAACGACCGGGTCGAGGATCGCCCGGGCGCAGGCGAGAGCATCCGTGTCGCTGTCGCCGAGCCGCAGGCTGTGCCGCGGGAACCCGGCGGCCCTGAGCAGCCGGCTCATCCATTTGCCGTCCCAGGACGGGGCGCTCGCGAGAAGCGCATGGCCGGTCAGCGCATCTACCGTCTTCCGGGCGACAATGTCGTACGGAACGCCGTCCCGTTCGAGCATGTCGCGGCTGATATGGTGGATGGCCTCGGCAGCGGGGTCCCACTCCGTCCAGGTCTCGGCGGGCTTGATCAGACAGGTCCCGGATCGCCCATCCTCGAACACCCAGCCAATTTCGATGGGATAGCTTTGCCGCGAAAGCGACGATGCCTCGAAGTCGAGAAAGACACGCATGCTGCGCCCATGCCCGACCGGAATGTCCTTATCCACCCCCGCGACGGCTGCAACGAGCCAACGCAATGAAGCGACCGCGCCCGTCGCGTAGGCGTTCCGGGCAGTGCCACGCATGCGGCAATGACGGGCCCGTCATCGCAGGCGCTCGGCCCCTCACCGCAAAACCTCAAGCTCGCGTTCAAGCAGCCTGATGCGGCTGACAATCGCGACGAAGAAGGCGGTGGACCAGCCGAGCAAGATGACGCCATTGGCGCCTTCGATGGCGCCGAGGACGCGCCAGCCCGGAGGCAGCACGACGTCGCCATAGCCAATCGTCGCATAGGTTGAGGTCGAAAAATACAGGGCGGACTCGAAGTCGCTCAACGCACCGAGCATTACATACAAAAGGGCATAGCCCCAGATCTCGGCGGCGTGGAGCAGGAACAGCCCGAACGCCGCTAGGAGGATGCCGATGCCATCCCGGACCAGTGCTCCCGCGTCGCCGGTCCGGATCCGGTGACGGCGCAGCATTGACAGCAGGAAGGCCAGCCCGCCGAGATGAAGCGCCACGGTAAAAGCAACCATGGCGGTCGCGACAGCAAGCTCGGTGAACAGCGTCATCGGTCCGGTCGGTGGCGCAACGGCCCCCGCGCCGTCGCCGGCAAGGACGCGTATGGGCGCATCCATCGGCACCGGCGCGGCCTCATCGGCAATGCGCGAGGAGAACCGGCACCGGGCTCTCGGTCAGCATGCGCTGGGTCGTGCCGCCGAACACCTGCTCGAGAAGGCGCGCATGGCCATAGCCGCCCATGACGACATAGTCGGCCTCGCTCTTCGTTACCTCTGCGAGGAGGATGGTGCCCGGACGAGCCGTCAACGCCTTCTCGCGGCGTATGACCGGCGTGATCCCGTAGCGCGTCAGATAGCTTTCCGCCTCTTCTACCGGGATCGCGATCGATCCGTCGTCGATATGGAACAGGGTCACCTTGCTCGCGCACTGCAGCAGCGGCATGGCGGCGCGGAGAGCCGCCTCGGCGGAAGGTGAGCCATCCCAGGCGACAAGCGCGCGGCCATTGGACCTGAAGCCGGTTGCGCGCTCGGGCACCGCCAGCACAGGAAGCTTCTCCTCGACGACGAGCCTGCCGACCAGGTCGAGCGTGTTCGGGAAGAGCGCCGAGTCGAGCTGGCGATTGACCACGACGAGGTCAGTCAGCCTGGCGGTGGCGCGGATACAGTCGGCAAGGTCGCCGGTCTTCTCGACCCAATCGAAGGGCACCCCCTCTCGCACCAGCCGGTCGCGGATCTGGACGCGGTTGCGCAGCTCGCTGCGCTCTTCATCGGCGAGGGCCAGCGCACCGCCACCCATCGATACAAAGTCGCTCATCAGCTCCGGCATGATGATGACGTCGAGACAGGTCAGATGCCCGCCGACGGCACGTGTCACGTCGAGCCCAGCCTTCAGACGGGCTTCCTGTCCATGGTCGTCATGGGCGAGCAGCAGAATATTCTTCATGGTGACCTCCTGCGGTGGGACGGCCCGGGGGTAGGACGCGCCGGAGCGCGGCGGCATTGGGAAGTGTACGGATGGGCAGTGTCTGCCGGTGAAGCCCAAGCCCTGCGCGGATCTCGCCGCGCCCGCAGAGAGCCGGAGCATTGTGTCGAGCTGAACCCGCCGGCCGGCGCGCTTCCCGACGCCGCCAAAGGGCGACGGGTCAGCTCGTGCGCTCGCACGCCGGCACGCGCCCGATCAGGTTGCCATGGCTATGCCCGCGGCGCGTTCCGCATCGAGGTCGGACACCAACGCACGGGCATGCACGCGCACATCTTCGAGATGCTGGGCGACCCAGCGTGGCTCCATGCCAGAGGCGATCGAGCCATAATGGTGATGCTGTGACGGGCCCATGGCGAAGGCATGCTGCAGATAATGATCGAAACAGGTGATCAGCGACTGTAGCTGGCCCTGCTCGTCGAGCCAGATATCCTTGAGGCCGGACGAGGTGAAGCTCAGCATGCGTTTTCCGGCCAGAACCCCCTTGGCGGAGCGGTCATGGACGTCGCGTGGCAGGACGCCGCTGCCAAGCACGCGCTCGATATAGCCCTTCATCATTGCCGGCGGCGTCCCGAACCAGAGCGGGTATACGAGCACGAAGACATCGGTGGCGCTCAGAATGGCGAGCTCGTCCTCGACATCCCTGAACTGCGTGAAGTCGGGCCCGGGACGTTCAGGCGACTTCAGGACCGGGTGGAATCCCATCGCGTACAGGTCGCGGACGATCACTTCATGGCCGTGTTGCCGGACCTCAGCACTATAGGCGTGAGCGACCGACGCATTGAAGCTTTCCTGCTCGGGATGGCAGAGGATGACGACGTGACGCGGCGTGGGTGACAGGGGCTGGTCGTTCATGGCACTTCTCCTTTGCCGATCCGTACCGGTGCCGGCTCCAGAGCGCCCTTGGGATATGTACGCAGTGCCGGCGACCTGCAGGCGTGGCGTTCGCTTTCAACCATGGCGGGAGGCGCGACCAGCTTCCGCGTCAAACGGCACTGACAGGGCCTGCAGAGGCTTTCGGCATCCTGCGCTACGCGCGATCGGGCGACCGTCAAGCCCGCAAAAGCCTCCGAATTGGCGGCAATTACCTCCACAGTAACGTTCTCACGCCTCGGCGCTGCGATCAGGCAGCGCAGCCCGAATCCTGAGCCGGCCCGTGCAAAGGGCAAGGCCGCGAGGGGCCATTGATTGTATCCATTTAGGCGCAACCTGGGCGACCCCGGTCGGCCGCTACGCAGGTGTGATGGCACCCTTCATCAACACTGCGCCCTGACAGGGTAGCTGCGCGCTTCAGCATATATCGCTGGCGACGCGACCATCAAAACCGGCCAATGGCCCCTGCGTGGTCGCGGCGCTCGATTCCGCTCCGCCCATTGAGGGGCCGGTGACGTGGAGGCGGACCTGAGCTCCACACCATGCCGGGCGCCACCTGCCCCACCCGTTCGCTCAGTGCGCCAGGAGCAGCGGCAGCGGGCAACCGGCGATCAGATTGTGCGTCACGCCGCCGAGGATCGTCTCCATCAGCCGCGCATGCCCAAAGGCACCCATCACGATATAGTCGGCGCCCAGGCGCACGGCTGCGGCGAGGATGGCGTCGCCGGTCGAGTGGCCTTCGCGCTTCTCGGTGATGTAATCCGCCTTGATATCGTAGCGGGCGAGATACCGCACGGCGCTGCATTCCCCCGCTGCTCCATCGTCGTTCGTCACCTCGACGACGCGCACCGATCCCGCCATCCGCAGAAAAGGCAGGGCGAGGCGAATCGCATGCGCGCTTTCCGTCGACCCGTTCCACGCGACCATCGCGGTTCCGGCCGGATCGAACTTCTTGCCCGTCGAGGGCAGTGCAACGATGGGTCCAAGCGCTCGGGTCACAACCTCGCCGACGACCGATGCCGAATGGAGACGACCGGGGCCGCCCTGCCCCGGCTGGCTGAGGATTGTCACGTCGGCGAGCGACGACTGGACGATGATCGTCCGGCCAATATCGCCCTCGGCCTGGAGCCAGTCGAAGTGCACGCCGTCGTTCCGCATCCAGTCGGCAATGCGCTCCATTTCCGCCTGTTCCTGCGCGCGGAGCGCGGCCAGCACATCGCCATAGACCTGGACCCCGCCCAGCGGATCGGCCCCGACGAACTGCTCGAACGGCAGTACCTGTAGGCAGGTGATGTGACTGTCGAACAGTCGCGCCAGATCGAGCGCGCACTGGACCCGCGCATCTTGCTGGCCATCGGGATAGAGATGCAAAAGGATCGTTTTCATTTCAGCCACCTCAAGAGGATTGGCGCGACCTAGGCAGGACGGTGATGGGTCGTCTGTACGTACAGCTACGGAGATCGACGCCTGTTGCCGGCACAGCACCGGTCACGCGCCGCCCACCCCAGCATGGATGAAAACCAGGCCCGATCCCGGGCGTGGGGGCGACGGTATACCCGCGCATCACGTCAAGGGGCGTCGACGGGGATCGACGGCCCGAAGGAAGTCAGTTTCCCGGAAGGACCGAGCGCAGCGCGCGCGTCGATCGCCGGTGCGTCGAGCTCGTTGGTCATCCGGATCGTATAGGCGACCTGCATATACCGCTTGGACTTCTGGCGGGACGGCCAGAGCGGATCATCGTCGCAGCGCTGGAGGCCCTCGGCGAGACAGTAGATGCGCCAGAAGCGCCGCCATGCCCGATAGTCCCCGCCATAGGTTGTGCGTGCATCCTCGGGCCCGAGCAGCACATAGATGTCGCGCGTCACGCTCCGGTCGAGCACGACGAACCCCTTGAACCCAAGCGAGAGGGCGAGCTCCGCGGCGTGACGGTGCGCCATCGCGTCGATCGATGCGACCTCGGTGCCGGGGGGCGCCGTGAAGGTGACGCGGTACCGACCGTCCCAAAGCCTCTGTTCGGCATAACCGCCACGGCCGCCGGCCGTCTCGGGCTGGTACGTCAGTCCCGTCGTGGAGCAGCCGGCCGCGAGCAGCAGGAGCACCGCGACACAGCATCGTCCCCGGTTCGCCCCGACGATGCCGCCGGCGGCAATGTGCGGGTTCCACCAGGAAGCGCGCATGTCAGGGCTTGATGCGGCTTGCGACGAGCGCCGTTCCGTCGGGCGTCACCTGCACCAGGTGGGCGGTCCTGTCGGTACATTCGACCCGCCAGGTCGGCTTTCCAGCTGTGTCGTCGAGCCGCTCCGACCTGGTCACGCCCTGGCAGTCGAGACCGGCGTCGCGGATCGCGCGCAGGAAGACCATGTCGCGCTGGCCCTCCGGAAGCTTGAGCACTTCGGCAGTGGCGTTGGTGATGGTGGCTGCCGGCTCGTCCGGCTGGGCCACGTTCAGATCCGGCGGCGCCTGGCAGCCGGCAAGCGCCAGCACTGCGATCGCGGACATCATGATGCGCATCGAGTATCTCCCATTGGTCGACGGAGTGATGAACTGCCCGGCGCCTGGGCCCAATGCGTAGAAACCCGGATCAGCCGGCCGCCCGCCATCAGCTGGCAGGCGCGGCGATGCCGGCCGCCCGGCCCGGTCAACCGGTCCGATCCATTGCTGGCCCGCAGCAAAGGCTGTCGCATATGATGATACATCCGGATTGGGCCTTTGCCTCCGCGCCCTGCTGATGGGAATCCGAGCAAGCCTGTCCGTTCATGGGGAGGGGAATGGACCATGCTGCGCAGCGCAACGTCGCGCAGCTTGCGGGCCTGCTGCAAGCTGACGTCCGGGAAGCTGCCCAACGACAGCTTCCGCTCGGTACCGACAATCCGATAGCGAAAACGCCAGAGCAACGCTCCGGAAGGTTGAACGAGCAAATAGAGGCCGTCTGAGTCTGCAACCTTGAATGGACGCTTCGCTGGTTTCAGCGCCCGAATCTCCACAACGGTAAGCATGGGGCCACGCCTCCTCGAACTGCTCGTGGCCCCTCGATTCGTGGCCCCTTTTGAGTGGGCCACGGCGGAACATAATGAGATTTCGTGGGACCGCCGAGAGCCATTTTACCGCAGATTTCTGCGGTTTTCTAGGGGCGTTCTCGGTTTGGGCTGGTGCCGCTTACAGGACTCGAACCTGTGACCCCCGCATTACGAATGCGATGCTCTACCAACTGAGCTAAAGCGGCATATCCCCCGTGCGGCCCTGGACGGGCTGTCGCGAGGGGGCGGCGCTTATCATCTGGTTTGGCGCCTGACAAGCGCTCACGCCGACGATCTGCCCGTGCCACCCCTTTACGCAACGTTTACCACGCCGGGTGCAAACAGCATCTGTAACGGGCTGGTCCAAGCCCTTAAGGGTAGCTTTCTGCATGGATAACGTCCGCGGTTTCGAAGAGGATCGGGGGATCGAGCACGATCACGATACGGGCGCGAGCGGCGTCGAGGATCCCCGACTCGATATCGGCACCGATGAGCGGCGCATGCATGTGCGCGCCTATAATCACTGGGTCTCGCTGCTGCGCGGCCGCGCCTATCCGTCGATCGAGGACCTCGATCCCGCCAGCATCTCCGATTTCGGCCCGCACAGCGTGCTGCTCGATTTCTCGAACGGCATCGAGGATCCGGCGATTCCCTGGCTCGGCAAGCTGCTGCGCGAGGAATGCGCGCTCGACCATGGGGTCACCCATATCGCCCAGGTGCCCAGCCGCTCGCTGCTGTCGCGCCTGACCGACCATTATCTGCAGATCATCGCGAATCGCGCGCCGATCGGCTTCGAGGCCGAGTTCGTCAACACGCGCGGCCACAACACCATGTATCGCGGCATCCTGATGCCCTTTTCCTCGGACGAGGATTCGATCGATTACATTTACGGCGTGATCAACTGGAAGGAACTGGTCGACGCCGAGACTCAGGCAAGGCTCGACGCCGAAGTCGATGCCTCGCACCGCACCGCGCCCAAGCCCGCTGCAACCGCGCCGGCCTGGGCCGATGGTCCGAGCGCGGGCATCGAGTCGGTGGAAGAGGAAGAGCCGGCAGGCCGCGGTATCGGATCGAACGCGCCGAGCGGCAGCCTGACCGACCAGCTGATGCTCGCACAGCAGACCGCCGCCGCGGTCCGCGCCGCCGACACGCGGACGCGCAGCACGCTCTACCGCGCGCTCGCCCGCGCGCATGATTTCGCCGCCGCCGCCGATGCCGATCCGGGCGCTTATGAGCTGCTGCTCGATCATGCCGGCATCGCGGTGCAGCTGCGCGCGCCGATGACGCCGGTGGTGAAGCTCGTCTTCGGCGCCGATTACGACAAGACCCGCCTGACCGAATATGCCGCCGTGCTCTCCCATGCCCGCCGCATCGGCGTGGCGCCGGGGGGGTTGACCGACTTCCTCGATGGCTTCGAGGGCGGCATCAAGGGCGTGGTCAAGGCCGAGCGCGAGGCCAGGAAGCCGGCGTCAGCACCGAAATCAGCCGATCCGGCCACTGTGCTGGATGCGCGCCCGGTGCTCGCCAGCCTGACCCTGGAGACGGGGCTTCACCTCGGCGACTATGTCGTCCTGCTCGCCCGTGCGGGCGACGGCGACACGCTCGATATCGTCGCGACGGTTGACGGCGATATCGCCCTTACCCAGCGCGCGATGCGCCAGGCGATCAGCTGACCGCTGGCGGATCGCTGGCCGGGAAGCTTTCCTCCAGCGCTTCGTCCAGCTGCTGATCGAGACGCCGTACCTGCGCCGTCCCGGCCAGCCAGCGCGCCAGATTGGCCACATAAAGCTGCGCCGATCGCAATGCCTCGGGGGTCGCGACCAGGCTGCCGCCTGGCGGCTCGGTCACGAAGCTCGGCGCGCCGTGGGCCACGTCCCAATTATAGTCGACGAAATGGTGGAAGGTGGATTGCGCCACCGCCGGCCCTGCGCCGTCCCGCGGCTCGAACGCCACTGCGATCGCGAACTCGGCCCCGGTCACCTTGCTGCGGCCGGTCGCGATGACGCGTGCACTCGGATCCTCGGGCGGCGCCGACACATCGCCTTCATGCGGGTGCGCGGGAAGATAGCGCAGGAAACCGTCCGGCGAGCCGGCGTCGGCGAGCAGCGGATGGACCGGGTCCACCGGCACGATCTCCTGATAATCGCCGTTCGAGCCGGAGTGAAAGTTCGGCCAGAGAATATAGGTCGTATAGGGATCGTCGATCGCCTGGCGCGCCGGGTCGGGATCGACATTGTGCGTATGGAAATGATGCGCCCTGCCGACTCCACCCAGCTCGCAGACCGAGGAGCCCAGGTCCATATGGTCGCGCGAGACGAGCAGGCCGCCCCCGCCCGCGCGGAACCGGCCGATCGCGGCGCATTCGGTCGCGTTCAGCCCGTCGCCGACATCGACCGCGAACAGCCACAATTCGTCGAAATCGCTCTCGTCTATCCGCGCCAGCACGGGGTCGTCGGCGCCCGGCGGTGCCGCCCGGTCGCGCGCCGTCACGTCGTAGAGCGGTGTGCCGTCATCACCGCGCGCGCCCTCCAGCAGCCCGCGCAGCACGGAGAAGCGCGCGATGCTCCAGTCGTCCTCGGCCGGCTCGATCGTGGTTTGCAGCAGGATGCGGATTGGCGTCGTCACGGGGTTGATCCTCAGTCACTCGGCGGAAGCCCGCGGCCTCCGCCCAAGGGCATAGATAGGCCGTGCGATCCGCTTTTCACCCTGTACCTAGGGCGTAATTGACGCTTGCAACGTCGTCCTCCTAAGCGCGTCATTGCCACTTCCGGCCGATCGCCCGGATCGAGTCGGAAAACGCGCTGGGGCAAGGGAAGGCAGGAGCGTGGCGGAATACGTCTTCAAGCCGCACGAAAAGCCGACGCTGCCGGGGTCGCCGGCCAATCCCGACCACCCGTCGCACCGCCGCGTCTTCTATTTCCTTATCGGCTGCCTGATCGGCATCACCGGCGGCCTCGGCAACGCGCTGGTCACGGTCAATCTCAACTTCGCGCAGGGCACGCTCGGCCTCAACAGCAATGAAAGCGCGTGGCTCACCGCCGCCTATTTCATGACCAACGTCACGGCGAACCTGCTGCTGGTGAAATACCGCCAGCAATTCGGGCTTCAGCCCTTCATCCGCTACACGCTCGGCGCCTATGCCGCGACGACGCTGTTGCATCTGTTCATCCATGATTTCTGGACCTCGGTGGCGGTGCGCGCGATGAGCGGCGTCGCCGCCAGCGGCCTGACCACGCTCACCATCCTCTATTTCTTCCAGGCGATGCCCGCGCCGAAGCGACTGGCCGCGGTGATGATCGGCATCAGCATCCCGCAGCTTGCCTCGCCGTTGGCGCGGGTCTTCTCCCCCCGGCTGCTCGAATGGGGCGACTGGCACAATCTCTACTGGTTCGAACTGGGGCTGGCGCTGGCGACCCTGGCGGCGGTGGTCACCCTGCCGCTCCCGCCGAGCGAACGCGAGGAGGTGTTCGAACCACTCGATTTCCTCACTTTCTCCCTGCTCGCGCCCGGTCTGTGGCTGCTCATCGCGGTCCTGTCCGAAGGGCGGATCGAATGGTGGACCGATCGGGCCTGGATGGGCTGGGCGCTGGCCGCCAGCATCGCGCTGATCGCCGCCGCGGTGATCGTCGAGCACCGCCGCGCCAACCCGCTGATCAACACGCGCTGGCTCGCCACACGGGAAGTGCTGCGGCTGATGGCGGTCGCGGCCTCGGTCCGCGTCCTGCTGTCGGAACAGGCCTTTGGATCGGTCGGGCTGCTCAACGTGGTCGGCATGATCAACGACCAGATGGTCGTGCTCAACGTCATCGTCGTGCTCGCCTCGATCGCCGGGCTTGCCACCGCGGTGCTGACCTTCCGGCCGGACAATGTCGCCCGCCCGATCACCTTCGCGGTCATCCTGATCGTCATCGCGTCCTTCATGGATGCCGACGCCAACAACCTCACCCGCCCGAGCAGCTTCTATATCAGCCAGGCGCTGATCGGCTTTGCGTCGCTGCTGTTCCTCGCCCAGGCGATGGTCATCGGCATCGCGCGCACCTTGCTGGCGGGCGGGCGCAACTTCATCAGCTTCGTCGTGCTGTTCAGCGTCAGCCAGAGCATGGGCGGCCTGGTCGGCAACGCCCTGCTCAGCACCTTCCAGGTGATGCGCGAGAAATTTCATTCGCACGAGCTGGTCCAGCATATCGTGATGACCGATCCGCTGGTCGCGGCGCGGATCCGCGCCGGCGGCGGCGCGATCGCCGGCGTGGTCGGCGATCCGGCGCTGCGGAGTGCACAGGGCACGGCGATCCTGGCACAGCAGGTCGCGCGCGAGGCGAACATCCTCGCCTTCAACGATGTGTTCCTGCTGGTCGGCGTGCTCGCGATCCTCGTCGCCCTTTGGGGCTTCGCGATCCGCTGGTCGATCCGGCGGCGGGGCGAAAAATCGCCGGTCGTGCTGCTGCAGCAGGCGATGCAAAAGGCACAGGCGCAACAGGGACAATGAGATGAGCGACACCGAGGCGAAAGCGCCACCACCCGCCGCAGCAGCCCCCGCAGCCGAAGCTGCCCCGGCCGCTGCCCTGCCCGCCGAAGCGGCCCCGAGCGGCTGGCGCCCGGCCGCCAAGACCACGCCGACCGTCATCCTGATCGTCGTGGTGGCGATCGTCGCGATCCTGACCATCCTCTACGCCTGGCGGCTGCCGCCCTTTGCCGGCTGGAACGAGAAGACCGACAATGCCTATGTCCGCGGCCGGGTGACGATCATCAGCCCACAGGTCAGCGGTTATGTCACCGAAGTCCCCGTGCAGGATTTCGCCGAAGTGAAGGCGGGCCAGGTCCTGGCCACGATCGACGACCGTATCTACCGCGCGCGCGTCGCCCAGGCCGAGGCGAACGTCGCGGCGCAACAGGCAGCGCTCGCCAATTCCAGCCAGGCGCAGCGCTCGCGCGAAGTCGCGATCCAGAGCCAGGATGCGGGCATCGCCAATGCCGCCGCCCAGCTCGTCCGCGCCCGGGCCGATATGAAGCGTGCCCAGGCGCTGGTCGCCGATGGCTCCATCTCCACCCGCGAGTTCGACCAGACCCGCGCCACCCTGCTCGCGGCGGAGGCAGGCGTGCGCCAGGCCCAGGCGAGCCGCTCGATCGGCACGCAGGACGTGCGCACCGTGGTGGTCGGCCGCGGCGGGCTCGAGGCTTCGGTCGAGGCAGCGAGGGCGCAGCTCCGCCTCGCCCAGATCGATCTCGACAACACCATCATCCGCGCGCCCGAGGCGGGCCAGCTGTCCGAGATCGGCGTGCGCCGCGGCGCCTATGTCACGGCTGGCACGCAATTGCTGTTCCTGGTACCGCACAATGTCTGGGTGGTCGCCAATTACAAGGAAGCGCAGACGCGCGACATGGTCGTCGGCCAAAGCGCGCGCTTCAAGGTCGACGCGCTGGGCAATGCGGCGCTGACCGGTCATGTCGAGAACATGGCCCCCGCCGCCGGTTCCGAATTCGCCGTGCTGAAGTCGGACAATGCGACGGGCAATTTCGTGAAGGTCGCGCAGCGTATCGCCGTGCGCATCCGGATCGACCCGGGCCAGCCGCTCGCCGCGCGGCTGCGGCCCGGCATGTCGGTCGAGCTCAGCATCGATACCCGGAAGCGCCCATGATCCGGGCCGCATCCGTCGCGCTGCTCCTGCTCGCGTCCTGCGCCGGCCCGGCGGTGGAGACGGCGAGCGTCGCGCCTGTCGCCTCGCCCCCTGCCTGGCGTACCGATGCCGGGCCGGTGGCGCCGCTCGACCGCGACTGGTGGCAGGCGTTCGGCGATCCCGCGCTGACCGCGCTGGTCGAGAAGGCGCTGGCCAACAACCCGGACATTGCCATCGCCGCCGGCCGCATCCGTGAGGCGCGGGCCAATCTCGACCTTGCCCGGGCGCAGATGCTGCCGGCGATCGATGCCGGCATCGGCGGTGCCCGCTCGCGCTCGGTCAGCGCCTTCGGCCAGCCGCTCGAACAGAACGCATTGCAGCCACAGCTTCAGGCGAGCTATGAGATCGACCTGTTCGGCCGCCTCGCCGACCAGCGCTCGGCCGCGCGCGACGCGTATCTGGCGAGCGAGGCAGCGCGCGACGCCGTCCGGCTCTCGGTCGCGGCCGCCACGGCGAGCGGCTATGTCACCCTGCGCGGTCTCGACGCGCGGCTGGAGGTCGCCCGCTCCACCCTTGCCGCGCGCACCGAGTCGCTGCGCATCGCCCGGTCGCGTGTCAGCCGGGGCTATTCCCCCAAGCTCGAGCTGCAACAGGCCGAGGCCGAATATGAGGCGACCGCGCAGATCGTGCCCCAGATCGAACTCGGCATCGCCCGCACCGAGGATGTGCTCAGCACCCTCACCGGCGAGACCCCGCAGGCGATCGCGCGCGGCCTGTCGCTCGACGCGCTGACCGAACCCGCCATCCCCGCCGGCCTGCCCTCCGAGTTGCTCCGCCGCCGCCCCGATGTGGCGCAGGCCGAGTATCAGCTCGCCGCGACCGACAAGGCCCTCGCCGCGGCGCGGAAACGGTTCCTGCCGCAGGTCCGCCTCACCGCCGCGCTCGGCGCTGCCTTTTCCACCCTGCTCCAGGACCCGATCACGATCTGGTCCGCAGGCGGCAGCGTGCTTGCCCCGATCTTCTCGGGCGGCCGCCTCACCGCCCAGGCCGAAGCGGCGGGCGCCCAGCGCGACCAGGCCGCCTTCGCCTATCGCCGCGCCGCGCTCACCGCGTTCCGCGAGGTCGAGGACGCGCTCGCCGCCGCGGCCCGGCTCGACGAACAGGCCGCCTCCGCCCAGCGCCAGCGCGATGCCCTGGCCGAGGGGCTCAGGCTCGCGACCAATCGCTACCGCGAGGGCTATTCGCCCTATCTCGAACAGCTCGATGCCCAGCGCGGGCTGCTCGGGGCACAATTGTCGCTCCTCCAGGTCCGCACCGACGCGCTCACCGCCCGCATCCAGCTCTACCAGGCGATGGGCGGCGGATGGAGCATGTGTATGCCCGACGCGAGGCCATGTGAATCGACGCCCTGACCGGGCGGGAAGCGCGGCGCGGCTCCGTCTTCGTTCATGTTCCCGAGCCTATCGCGAACTGCCCTGCATCGGAGAAGACATGGTTTCGTTCCCAAGAATCGCGCTGGCATCCGTCCTGCTGAGCCTCGGCGCCTGCGCCGCCACCGCCACCGCCACGCCGCCTGAGACCAGTTCCCAGCCCGCAGCGGAGACGATCGCGGTGTCGGTCGGCCCGTGCTTCGGCTTCTGCCCGGTCTACACGGTCGCGGTGAGCCCGGCCGGCACGGTGACCTTCAACGGCGAGCGCCACACTGCCGAGCTGGGCGCGAAGACCCGCGACGCCGGCCCCGCGGAATACCGCGCACTCGCCGCCGCGCTCGCGTCCTATCGCCCCGCCACCGGCACCACCGGCGAGACCAGTTGCGAGACGCGGATCAGCGATCAGTCGCATACCCGCATCACCTGGACGGCGCCTGACAAGACCGTAACGACGCTCGACCACGACAAGGGCTGCCGCTCGGCCACCAACGAGCAACTCAACGCCCTGCTCCAGGACCTGCCGACACGCCTCGGCATCGAGCCCTGGGCCCGCCAGCAGACCCGCCCCGGCGTCTCGCGCGGCTGATCCGGAAGGGGGCGGCATGCGCGTCACGCCGCCCCCTTTTCGAAGGTGAACACGCCGTAGCGCATCGCGCCGGTGCGATAGGCGAGCATCAGCCGCGGCACGCTGAGCGCGAACAGGCGGTTGCGCGCGCCGAACACCAGGCGGCGAAGGTCGCGGTCCGTGGCCACGCCGCGCACCAGCCGCCCGAGGCAGATCGACCAGGTCCGCGCGACCGATCGGCTGACATCCTCGAACCCCGCGCAGACGAACCCCGCGCCTTGCGCCATCGCGCGATACTCGGTCTCGCTGCCCATCGAGGGCAGGCTGCCTTCACGGCAGATCGGCTCGAGCAGGTGCCGCACCTCCCAGGCCGACGGCGCCTCCTTCGCCAGCCAGGCACACACCACCAGCCGCCCGCCCGGCTTCAGCACGCGCCAGGCTTCGGCGAAGAAGCGCGGCTTGTCGGTCATGTGCTCCGAGCTCTCGATCGAATAGGCCCCGTCGGCGGATGCCGCGGCGAGCCCATTGTCCAGCCAGTCGCGGCACACCAGCGTGACGCCCCCGGCCGCCGGCGCCTGCCCCACCTGCTCGGCCGACAGGGTGAACCCCGTGACGATCGCGCCCCGTCCGGTTCCGGGCCCGGCAAAGCGCCGCGCCGTCGCGCCGTACCCGCAACCGATATCGACCAGCCGGTCGCCCCTCCCGAAGCCGAGCCGCGCGCCGACCAGGTCGCTCAGCGCCTCGACCGCATCCTCAGGGCTCTCCCGCCCGGTCCGCCACAGCCCGTGATGGACATGCTCGCCCCAGAGCCGACGATAGACCGGATCGAGCTCGTCATAATGATCGGCGACGGCCGCGCTGTTCTGGGAGGTCCGGGGCAGAATCATGCGCGCCTTCCATTGCCAGCGGAGTCCGCGGCACCGTTCGCCGCAAGCTTCATCCGCGTGACCTTGTACACCGCGCCGGCGGAATCATAGGTCGTCCATTCCCCGGCCTGTTCGCCGTTCCGGAAATGGCCGGAGCGCATCAGGGTGCCGTCCTTGCGGAACCATTCCCAAAAGCCGCTCGGCACGTCGTCGACCGTCTGGCCCCGCGCCCAGAGGCTGCCGTCGCGGTGGCGCTTCTCATAGGGGACCGGCGACGCCACCCTAAAGCTCCCCCCGCTGCTTCCGGCCGCGCGCGACCTCGGTCGCCAGCGCCTCCAGCTTCGGCGCCCAGAAGCTGCGGAAGCGGGCGAGCCAAGCGTCGACCTCCTCCATCGGCGCCGCGTCGACCGCGTAGATCCGCCGCGCGCCCTCCACCCGCACCGCCGCGAAGCCGCTGTCGCGCAGCACCTTCAGATGCTGCGACACCGCCGATTGGGTGATGCCGAATTCGGCGCGCACCACATCTGTCATGTCGCCGGACGAGCGCTCGCCCTCCGCCAGCAGCTCGAGCAGCCGGCGGCGGACGGGATCGCCCAGGACGTCGAACGCATGCATCAGCCGCCCCCGCCCCCGCCCTGGTCCTCGCCCCCGCCCTCACCATGATCGTGCCCGCCCTCGCCGCAATAAAAGGCCGCCGTCCGCCCCGCCATGCCCTGCGCGACCTCGTCCGCCTCGCCCCCGGCGATATGCGCCGCGGCCCAGGCGTCCGCGCTTGCCCGCATGAAGGCCTTGCCCTCGTCGGACGCCGTCCAGCCATGCGCTGCCTCGATATCGACCTGCGCGCCGCCCGAGGCGATATGCATGCCCAGCCCCATGAAGCTGAGGTCCCACCCGACCCCGACCGCGCCGGGCCCGAACTTCTGCCAGAAGGCGTCGTCGTCCGATTTGGGGAAGATATGCTCGAGCGTCAGCCGCGTCCCTTCTCCCGCGCCCGCAAGCCGCACCGCCACCCAGCTGGTCGCGCCGGCGAATTCCCAGCTCAGGTCGAGCGCGTGCGGCGGATCGCAGCGCAGGATGGTGCCCCCGGCATTGCCGATCAGCTGATAGCGCCCGCCCAGCTTCAGATCGCCCTCGATCGGCAGGAACCAGCGCGGCAACCGCTCGGCGCTGGTCATCGCTTCCCACAGGTCGGCAGGGTCAGTCGGATAGGTGCGCGCGGCGACCGCGACGCGGACGGGCTGCCCCTCCCGCTCGCGCTCCTCATAGCCGCGGAATTCGGCACCGATGGCGTTGCTGCTGGTAATCTCGGACATGGGAATCAGCCTCCTCTCGAATGCGCGGAAACCTGACAGCATGGACTTATATAAGCAATACCTAATATAAGCCGACACAGCGCAACCGCCCGGCAACACCAGCAAAAATACCGATAGCCCCGATACGGTTCTATTAACCGAACCCTCGTTAGACTGCGGTCATGGAGAACCCGGACAAGCAGGGGCGTAGCGAAGATCGTCGGACACGCGCGGGCACGCCGCCGCGCGGGCGGCCGAAGCGCACCTTGTTGCCGGACGTGGTCTATCGCGAGCTGGTCGACATGCTGTTCAGCATGACCCTGCCGGTCGTCGCGATGGGCGTGGTGGTCACCGGCGTGGGCGCGATGCTCGCGCTGCAATGGGGCGATCCGATGGTGATCGGACTGACGGCGGGCAGCGGGATCGTCACCCTGCTTCGGCTGATCACGCTGCGCGGCTATCGGCGGCAGGACCCGGCGACGATGGACCTGGCGACCATCCGCCGGTGGGAGCGGCGTTATGCGATCGGCAATTATGCGTTCGCGGGCCTGCTCGGCCTGCTCAACGCCCGGATGCTGATGTTCCATCTGCCGGTCGTGCACATGATCACCGTCAGCCTGGTGTTCGTGTTCGGCGCCGGGGTGGTCTCGCGCATTGCGATCCGGCCGCGGATCTGCGTGACCAGCCTGTTGCTGGCGGTGGTGCCGACCGCGGTCGCGCTGGGCCTGCATGCCTTCATGAACAACAACGGCCCGCTCCACACCCAGCTCTTCGCGGTCGAGGCGCTGCTCGTGGCGGGCACCCTTGCGCTGTGCCTGCAGAGCGTCGCCCATCTCTACCGCTCGATGGTGAAGCATCTCACCGCCGAGCACGACCTGTCGCTGCTGGCGAAGCGCGATGCGCTGACCGACCTGCCCAACCGCCTGCTGCTGCGCGAGCGCTTCCAGGCCAATCTCGCGACCGTTGCGCAGGGGGGCGGCCGGCTGGCGCTGCACTGCCTCGATCTCGACGGGTTCAAGCCCGTCAACGACGTGCACGGCCACCCCGCGGGCGACGCCCTGTTGCGCGAAGTGGCGCGGCGGCTGACGGCGGCGGTGCGCGCCGACGACACGATCGCGCGGATCGGCGGGGACGAGTTCGTCGTGGTGCAAACGGGCCTGGAGCATGACAGCGAGGCGGAGATGCTCGCCCGCCGGATCATCAAGCAGCTCAGCCAGCCCTATGAGATCGACGGCAAGACCATCCGCATCGCCGCCAGCGTGGGCATCGCCCTGGCGCCGGAGCAGGGGATGGACCTGGAACGCCTGATCAGCTGCGCCGACCGCGCGCTGTACCAGGCCAAGCGCGCCGGCAAGGGCCAGTTGCGGTTTGGCGGGGCGGAGGAGCCGGCGGCCGGATTGCGCGAGGTGGCGGCTTAGGGGTGGTGGCGACTTCAAGTGTTTGCGGCGTGGCCCCGCAAGAAGAAGCCAAAAAACTAGATCAGCCAACGGCGCCACTCGCGCCGCTCCACCAAGTATACGGGTAATTTTGTCACCCACACCTGAGCGGGGTAGATTCGACCGGTCGTGCACCTCTTTGCGTTTTTTCTTAGATCCGACCTCTTTCCGAATCCCGAATACCGCGGCGCGGCGGACTCCGCGCGCCGAAACGCTCCTTCCGACCCTTACCATATTCTTGAATCTTTTTGTCATAGGTATCGGATTTATTATACCGATACTTTCGAACCGAAATCTGGACACGATGCAGAAACTCCCGGCCAGTCCCACTAGGGTTGCCCGCAAACTTCAGCACAGAAGGCAGCTTGAGTGAATCAGCAACGCCTTAGCGTTAACCGAGCGCAAGCAGCCCGGAGAGCGTCAAACTCTCCGTGACAAGCGTTTCAGCGAGTAGGACGTAGCGCCATGGCTTCCCATCACCCTCACCGACGAACTCGTTGGCGTTGCTGACCCACGCCCTCGCCGCGCGTGCCTTTTCAATTACGATGGGGTCGTTCAAGTCTCGTTCTGCCTTGATCTCTACGATCAGCTTGCAGTCCGTGCATTCGACGACGAAATCCGGCTCGTACCGACGGCCCCGATCATATTCGATGTCGAATTGCCCGCTTGCGGGCCGCAGCCATTTCAGAACCGCCGACATTCGGTCGCTGTCGACTATCGCGGCGAAGCGCCGCTCCGGATCGCTATCGAACTTCTGAAACTGATACGGGCACTTTTTCGATCCAAAGAACAAGTAGCCTGAGGTCGAGGAAAGCGGCGTCGCCGCCTCCGTTAGAGGCAAGCGTTTGGTGAGACTCACCCCAATCTGTTGTGGCTTCAACGCCTTGAAGGAACGCACGCGACGCGCACGATACTCCGTCGGGGTTTCTCTGTAATGCTCGCGCATCTGCTCGAAGATGACCCGGGCAAGCGCCTTGCCCTGTTCCAGAGCGACGGCTTCAACCTCCTCTTCAGTCGGGAGATAGGTGCGCAGCCGGTCGATCATCTGTCCGGCAAGCTGGTAGAGTAAGTCCGCCTGGCTGTCGTAATCGACCTCCGAGAAGTCCATCAAATGCCGGATGATATAATTCTCCACGCGCGTCTCGCGCGGGCCGTCGAGCGACCGCGCAAGTTCGCGTTGCGTTTCGGTCCGCAGATTGCGGATGAGGATGGTGTCCGAACTGGGCTGGAAACGGATGCCCTCAAGGTTCTTGAGGTCGAAATCGTCGAACCAAAAGTTCACCTCACGACTGGGGAGAACGACTATCTCGGGAATTTCTATACTGTTTTCGGCGATGGAGATGGCGATCAGTGCGACCAACTGCTCCACGTTGGTCGTCGGGAGCACCGTATCCAATGTGCCTTGTGCCGCCTCGGTCGCCTTCCGCACATCGCGAGCGATCTCGGCCTGGACCTCGGGCTTGCGAAGATCGGCGAGGCCGCCGGGTAGCGTGCGCTCATATTTGTCGCGGATGAACTGCATTGTCGTATCCGCATATGCCACCTGCTCTGGCGTAGGCGGAACATAGGCGGCGTGTTCGTCGGAAACCTGAGTTGGGCCACCCGCACCTGGCAAATCCAGCTGCCAGCCAGTGAAGACCGCCTCAGCGGCCGTCGGCATTGAAACGACCTCCCGGTGCTCGGGCGTGATATCGCCGCCTTCGCCGATCGTGAGCGTCTTCATCGCGATCACGGAGTCGGGCTTGCGCGCCTCCCGGATAACCTCGTCGAACCGGTCATGTGCGATGACGGTCAGGGTATCGACCATCTCATTCCCGGTGCGCACCCCATAGGGAAGGCGAAGGCCCCGCCCCAAGGTCTGCTCCGTCAAGATTTCCGATGCCGAAGCGCGCAACGGCACGATCGTGTAGAGGTTGGTGACGTCCCAACCTTCCTTGAGCTTGTTGACGTGGATCACGATATCGGTTTGCGCATCGTGCTCCAGCCCGACGAGCCGCGCCATCGCCTCGTTGCTTTCCTCGCCGGTCTGGTTGGAGTGAACCTCGATCACCCGGCCACGATACGCGCCGGTGAAGAAGTCGTCGCTTTCCAGATAGGCGTGCAGGTCCTTCGCGTGGATCGTGTCGCGGGCGACGACAAGCATGAAGGGGTGGACCACTTCGCGGCCAGACTGGCGGGCATATAGCTCCAGCTCAACCTTGACCTGCTCGTGATAGGTAGCTCCATCTTCCAGCATGATCCGTTCAAGCTGCGCGTCGTCGTAGTCGGCGCGGCGGAAATTCTCGCGCGTGGCTACCGCCGGCTCCTTCACATAACCGTCTGCCATCGCCTGCCCGAGGCCGTATCGGTAGATGACATTGCGGAAGTCCTTCGGACTGGCGCCGACGGTCTTGGGTGTAGCGGTCATCTCCAGCCCCAGCTTCGGCTTGAGATCATAGACGGCGTTCGCCGCCGCCTTGGCGCGATAGCGATGCGCTTCATCCATCATCATTACCAGGTCGTCGAGATTGGCGAGATAGTCGAAATAACTTTCGCCCAACGTCTCGCGGAAGCTGCGGATACGTCCCCTTTCCTTGTTGATCTTGTCGACATTGAAGATGTTGATGATCGCGTCGCCGATGAGCTGGCTTCCCCGGATGCCGCGCCCTTCGTCCCAGGTATCGCCGGTGACGATGATCGGCGGGTTCTGCGCGAACTCGGCGACGCCTCGGAAAACATATTTGGGGGAGGACTGGCGCGAGAAGTCCTCGACCAGCTTGTCGTAGATCGTCGTGTTCGGCGCGAGCAGAAAGAAGTTTTTCGATCGGCCCGTCAGGTAGAGATAGGTGATGAACGCACCCATCAGCCGTGTCTTGCCCACGCCGGTCGCCAGTGCGAAGCATAGTGAGGGAAAGGCGCGCTCGAAGTCTTCCACCGATGGATAGGCGGCCGCAATCTCCAAGAGCAACACCTGCGTATCGACCTCACCGCGCCAGTCGATCCGGTCGGCGATGTCGGCGAGGATCGTCAACGCCGCTTCCTGCGGAGTTCGCAGCGAAAGCCGCTGCGCCACCTGACGGCGAATACGTTCGTTCGGGGTCAGCGTGACCGGTTTGGCATCAGCCATTGGTCCGGTCCTCCGCGTGCGTGTCGAAGAGCGGCCCAGCACTTTCGGCATGTTCCGATTCGGCTTCCGGCAACGCCGCGACGTTTAGCGAATAATCGTCTCGTCCCCATTCGCATTTGGTGAGAATGGTCGAGGGTATCTTGCGGCACGTCAGGTTCGGGATCGTATCGAGGTTGCCGCTGAACGCCCGCGCGCAGACCATGAGCGTCCGCTTCGACCCGACCTCCTCGGACAGCAGGCGCAAGGCGTCATGCGTCAGACTTTGTGTCGTGACATAGAGGAAGTCCGTCTCGCTCGACTGGCCATGCCGCCAATATTCCGCCTCATCCTGCGATGGCGCGTAGGCGAAGCCCAGATGCTTGCACATCGCCTCTGCGAGCATCGCCGCGTTATATTCGCGCGCGATAACCCAATTGCCCCAGCGATCTCTTTCCAGCAGCGATGGCGCGAGCGTGCAATAGCGGAAACCGCCGCCACCCTTCCAATCGGCTGTTTTTGAAACACCCCCTTGATCGGTGCCGTCGATCACCTTTTTTAGACGCGGGACCACAAGAGTATCGGCGTGACTGCCGACCTCCACCATAATCCATCGGCGCCCCATTTTGTGCGCAACCGCACCTGTCGTGCCGGAACCGGCAAAGGAGTCCAGAACAAGGTCTTCCTTGAACGTTGCGATCTCCAGCGCACGCTGGACTATCCTCTCAGGCTTCGGCGTATCGAATGTTTTCGCACCCTCGAACAAGCCCTTCATCTCCGCAGACGCATTGCGCGTACTTCCCGCGAATTCATAGGGCCACCAGCTTTGAGGAACGACGCCATCTTTCACTTCACTCAGAAACTTCTTCTCGACGGGAAAATCGGCATCGCCGTTTTTCCCCCAATATATGCGATGATCATCTTTCAGTTTTGCGAGTTCTGCCGGGGGCCGACGCCACGAACTTCCCTTTGGGGGCCAAACCTCTCGTCCTGCGTCGTTGACCAATCCATAAACGTCGCGCTCACGGTATTCTGCGCGAGTTAGGGGTGTACCAAGCCACGGTCCGCGCTTGTCGTCATCGAGGTTTTTATAGTTCGCAATCTGCTTCTCACTCCGAGGGATGAGATTGGGTGCCCAAGCCTCAGAAGCGCGATAAACCAGCACCATATTGTGCGTCTGGGATATGGTTGTCGCATTATTGCCGGGAGTATCCTTTGATTGCCAAACGATATTGGATACGAAGTTCAAACGCCCAAATATTTCATCGCAAAGGACTTTTAGGTAGTGCGCCTCGTTGTCGTCTATCGTTATCCAAATGCTCCCGTCAGGCGTGAGAAGCTTACGAAGCAGTTCTAAACGATCGCGAATCAGCGACAACCAAAGTGAGTGCTCCACGCCGTCATCATAGTGCTCGAACGCTGATCCCGTATTGTAAGGCGGATCGATAAACACGCATTTCACCCGCCCGGCATAGTCGGCCTCCAGCGCCTTGAGCGCGAGCAGATTGTCGCCCTTGATGAGCAAATTGTCGAACAAGTCGCCTTCACGGCGCGTGGCGGCGTGATAGCTGTTGTCGGGATGCTCGATCAGGATGCGTGGCTCCAGCTTGGGACGCTCCTCCTTGCCGGGCCAGGTCAATTCGAGTTTGGTCTTCTTCGTCAACGGCTTATGTCCTGACTTCATTCAATTTTTTCCGCAGCCGCCGAACGTCGCGATCCAGGGCGCGGACTTCTGCATCGTTCCAGCGATAGGGCCGTTTGGCCTCCGCCGTTAGCTCCAATTCCCGGATACGACCTGGCAGTTGCTGCCTCAAGGTCGTCCGCACCATTTCCGCGGATGCACGCGTTACCGGTGCCGATTCCCGCACCCATGATTCCATAGCTTGCGGTGCGTGCCATGCGATGACGCAGAAGGGCAGGACCTCGATTAACACATCCTCCCGCCGCCACAGGCTTTCTTCAACTTGCTCGGCTTCGATCCGTATGCGCCCGACCTGGCAGCGACATGCTTCAAAGGCATTGTCGTTTTCCGCGTCCAGCTCGGCGATGAGCGTGTCGAAAATCGAGCGTGTCTCATTCGTTAGCCCAGCGAAGCGTCGGCGACGACGCAGGTCGTCGATCTGTCGCAGCAGACGATCGGTTTCCCTCCTCGCGGCGCGTTCCAGCGTCGCGATGCGATCTTCGGTCGCAATCAGGTGGCGTTGCAGCGCGGTGTTGGTTTCCCGTTGCCAGCGGGCGTAAACCTGTCCCTCCTCCTCGCAAAGCAAGTCGTCGAGTATTTCGGGCGGAGGTTCGTAGCACGGCCCCAGATCGGACCATGTGCATTCCAGCAGGTGCGCTGCCTGAAACGCGGGAATAGGATTGTCCCATTCGTCGCATCCCGCAGCGATCACCGTGCGAAAAATGTCGGTTGCGCTTTCGAGCGTCGCCCGCGCGCCAACCACCCATCCACTACGTCCCCGAAAGCGGGCGACATGTGACCAATGCCCTTCATAGCTATCAAGATCGAGTTCCAGGCAAAGCGGTGCTTGACCGAACTCGCCCAGCACCGACTACGCAACCGACCAGCGTAGCGTGAACATTTCCTCAAGCCGCGGTTTCTGATCCAACAGTGTAGAAAAGGCATCGAGTTTGTCGCCGATGTCCTTATTCACCGCTTTCTTGGCTTCGAACTGGCTCATTTTAAGATCGTCGCGGGCGCCTTCCTTTTTTCGGATGTCACGCATAATCGCGACCTTTTCCTCCATGTCGAGCAGGGGCGAAAGCTTCTGGCGCTGCAGGTCCTTCAGCTCGGCGTCGAGGTCGGCAATCTGGGCCTCGATCTCGATTTCCATATCGCGGGCATAGCGACCGAGGCGCTCTTCCTCCTCGATCAACCAAGCGTAGTTTTCGCGCTTCACGCGCTCGGAGAAGTGCCCGAACTCGAAATCCTGAAGCCGCGTAAGCCGGTCGTGGGGGATGTTTCCATCGACTGGCCCCAGCGATTGCGCGGGTGCCATCATCATCTTGTCGCAGACCTGCGGCTTCACCAATTCGCCCGCATCGGTTTCCGCGATGACGATTACCTCTTCACGCTCCGCGCCGGCGGTAGGCATCGTTGCCTTGAATGCGCGGAGCCATCCGGACTGACCTATGAGGTCAGACACGCCACCAAGCTGCCCCGGATAGGGATAGGCAGACGGATCGAAGCGCACATATTCCGCTCCATCCTGAACCACTCGCGCCTTCGCTCGCTTGATCAGGTCATCGCCCAGCCCCTCGTTCACCCGGAAGAATTGCCAATCATTCTCGTCGGCAAGCGGCCATTTCGTGGTCCACTGCTTACCGTCCCAACCGAAACTTTCGCTGTCCGGTGTAGGGAACCGCGCCTCGGGCAATTCTGCCTTCGCAACCATCAGCAGGCGCTGTTTGAATTCCGGCAGAATCTGCGCCAGCGCCTCGTTCCGGCGATGAAGCTTTGCCACAACGTCGGCGTCCATATTCTCCAGCACCTTGGCGCGGGCGGCTTCGAGGTCAGCGGTGATGCTGTCATGAATACGAGCGGTCAGCTCGTCGAACTCACGGTCAGCCTGTTCGTCGCTGCGGCACTGCTGCATGATGCGCAGCACTTCCTTTTCGAAATCGATGCCGTCGGTCAGGATGCCCAGCACCTCGTCGCTCGAACCGAATACGCCTTCGAACAAATGGAGCTTGTGTTCCAACAACTCATGGATACGCGCCTCGGCCCGATTCTTCATATTGAGCATGTTGACTACGGTGACATCGACCAACTGGCCGTATCGATGGCATCGGCCGATGCGCTGTTCGACCCGCTGCGGATTCCACGGCAGATCGTAGTTTATAAGCAGCGAGCAGAATTGAAGGTTGATGCCTTCGGCACCGCTTTCGGTGGCGATCAGGATGGTTCTGTCGTCGCTCTTGAACGCTTCGACGATCGCGGCCTTCATGTCCGCCGTCTTGGACCCGGAAATGCGATCAGTCCCGGCGTGGCGCTCCTTCCAACGCGCATAGATTTCACGGCTGTCGTCGTCGTTGTTGGAGCCGTTCATCATGACGATCCGGCCTTCGTAGCCATGATCCGTCAACAGCTGACGCAGGTATTTTTGGGTGCGGACGCTCTCCGTGAAAATAACCGCCTTTCGCTGTCCGCCCTTTGCCTTGATCTGATCCAACACCTCCGGGAGGTTCTTGATCAGCTTCTCGCCCTTCGCATTGACGCCAATCGACTGTGCGAGATCGCGCATGGACTCGACCAGCACAATTTCAGCCGCGAGCGCTACCGGATCGACTACAGCGTCGTCTGACTCATCGCTCCCGTCGTCGAAAGCCTCCCGCTCTTCCTGGAAGACATCTTCGAAATCATCGGTCATCGCTGGTGATGCGCGCTGCTGCTTCCTAAGGCGCTCCAAGAGCGTATCGAGATAGCGCGCCACCGCAAATGTCGAGGAGCCGAGACTCTTGCGCGCCTGCAAGACAACCAAGGCGTTTGTCTTTCCCCCATAAGCTATCGTGCCGGTGTCCTGGAGATATGAGGATAGCATATCATAAAGATTTGTTTCCTGATCATATGGCTCGAACTTGAAGGTTACCGCATGACGTTGCCTGAAATTAATATGACCAGCTTCTTGAACTTGGCGACGTAGCGTTCGGTGACAAATCGACTTAAGCCGCTCGCGCAATATCTCCTGCGACGCAGGCGTTGTTCCCGCTCCGGCGTACTGAGTCCTGAAGGCGTTCTCTCCACCGAAGTGCGTATCGTCGATCATCGACACGATACCGAAAAGCTCCATCAGCGAATTCTGGAGCGGCGTGGCGGTCAGTAATATCTTGAAGCATCCATCGACCGCATGCTTGAGAGCTTTCGCACCCTTCGCAGTGTTCTTGCGATGGACGTTCCGCAAGCGATGTGCCTCGTCGAACACGACGAGATCCCACTTTACGGCCCTGATCTCGTCCGCCTTTCTGGCGGCGAATTCATATGAGCTAATAAGCACGCTGCCAGCCGTTTCGAACGGACGCGCCTGACCTGCTTTCCGCATTTCGCTATGCGTCTTGGCCTCGAGAATGCGGCTCTTGAGAGAGAACTTATCAAAGAGCTCTTGCTGCCATTGTTTGCGTAGGGAAGCGGGGACGATCAATAATATGCGCTGCTTCTGCTCTGCCCATTTCTGCGACATGACGAGGCCAGCTTCGATCGTCTTGCCAAGCCCGACCTCGTCGGCGAGCAGAACCCCTTTCGCGTAAGGAGCTGCAAGCGCGAATAGTGCAGCGTCCACCTGATGTGGGTTCATCTCAACGCGAGCAGATGTCAGCGAGCGGGTGAAAGCATCTTCAGCTGTCCCTGCGACAGTCAAACGATGGGCATGGTAGTGTGCTTGTATCGGCAGATATTCAGGCATGAAAACCATTCACTTGGATAGGCCCGCACAAACGCGCGACGCGTGCGGATGTTGTACTAATTCCCGGGCGGGTAAAGCAGAAAAATTCGGAACCTTCCTTCCTAAGCCCGCCGCGCACCAACCCTAAAATTTTCGCTTGTCGATTCAAACTGCACCGAATCGAGTCCATTTAGTCCCCATGCCAAGAGGACGCCCCACCAGCTATCGCCCCGAATATGCCGAACAGGCACGTCAAGCCTATGCGCTTGGCGCATGCGACGAGGATATCGCGCGGTTCTTCGAAATCACTATCCGCACCTTCTACCGGTGGCGCCACCAGCACGAGGCGTTCGCCGCTGCTTGTACGCTCGGGAAGGAACATGCCGACAGTCGGGTCGAGGTGTCACTGTACCAGCGGGCGTGCGGATATGATTATACCGCCGAGCGCGCCTTCATGTTCGCGACCTGGGAAAAGCCGATCATCGCACAGTTCACCAAGCGCGTGCTCGCCGACCCGCAGGCGGCGCTGCAATGGCTGCGCCGGCGCCGGCCGGACGAGTGGCGCATCCCCGTGGAGGAGCGGGACAAGGACGAGCTGGGCGACATCATCCTGCAGGCCTTTGCCCGCGTGGGAAAGACACCCGATTATGACTGAGCCCCTGCCCAAATCACGCCGGGCGCTCGCCAACGAGCTGAAGAAGCTGGCGCATGATCCGATCGGCTACACCGACATCGCCTTTCGCTGGGGCGAAGGGCCGCTGTCCGGCGTGTCCGGCCCGCGCGCCTGGCAGCGCGAGGTGATGGAGACGATCGGCGCGCATCTCTCCAACCCCGCCACGCGGCACATGCCGTGCCGTATCGCCCGCGCCTCCGGCCACGGCATCGGCAAATCGGCGCTGATCGCGATGCTGATCAAATGGGGGCTCGACACCGGCATCGACACGCGCATCGTCGCGACCGCCAATACCGAAGTGCAGTTGCTGACCAAGACCGCGCCGGAAATCGTGAAGTGGCACAATCTGTCGATCACCAAGGACTGGTTCAACGCGACGGCGACCGCGCTCGTCTCCAATGTGGCGGGGCACGACCGGAGCTGGCGATCCGACCTCGTCACCTGGAGCGTCGCCAATACCGAGGCGTTCGCCGGGCTGCACAACCAGGGCAAGCGCATCATCCTGATCTTCGACGAGGCATCGGGCATTGCGCCGAAAGTGTGGGAGGTGGCGCTGGGTGCGCTGACCGACGAGCAGACCGAGATCATCTTCCTCGCCTTCGGCAACCCGACGCACAATACCGGCCCTTTCCGCGAATGTTTCGGGCGGCACCGGCATTTGTGGAACGCAGCGCAGATCGACAGCCGCACGGTGGAGGGGGTGAACCGCGCCTATCTGGACGAGCTGGTCGCGACCTTCGGCGAGGACAGCGACGTGGTGCGGGTGCGCGTGCGCGGGCAATTCCCCTCCTCCTCCTCGATGCAGTTCATCGGGCATGACCTGGTGGAGGGGGCGCGGCGGCGCGAGCTGTTCGGCGGGGTGACCTGGGATCCGGTGATCTTCGGGCTGGATTGCGCGCGTTTCGGCGACGACCATTCGACGCTCGCCATCCGTTGCGGGCGGGATGCGCGGACGCGGCCGTGGAAACGCTGGCAGGGGGTGGACGCGATGACGCTCGCCGGGGACGTGGCGCTGCAGGTGCAGGGCTTCCACCCCGATGCGATCTTCGTCGATGCGGGCAATATCGGCGGGGCGGTGGTCGATCGGCTGCGCCAGCTGGGCGTCGAGAATGTCCATGAAGTGTGGTTCGGCGCGAAGGGGCGCGAGGCGGTGTGGGCCGGGGAGATGCGGGTGCAGACTGCCAACAAGAGGTCCGAGATGTGGACCAACATGCGCGGCTGGCTGAGCGGCGGGGCGATCCCGGACGAGGAGGCGCTGGCGGGCGATCTGACGGGCGTCGAATATGGCTATGCGGCGGACCAGGTGTCGATCCTGCTCGAGAAGAAGGCGCATATGAAGGCGCGCGGGCTCGCCTCCCCCGACGATGCCGACGCGCTGGCGCTGACCTTTGCCGAACCGGTGATGCCGCGGCAGCCGAACTGGCTGGATGCGGAGCGGTACCGGGTGGAGCGGCAACCGACCCGGGAGGAGGAGTGGGAGGACATCTACAAGGAGCTGAAGGAGGAGGATGCGTCCTGGATTTATCGGGAGCTTTATCGGGACGATTGAGGAAATCCCTCTCCTTTCAGGAGAGGGAGGGAGGAGCGAAGCGACGGAAGGGTGAGGTTGATAGGGCGCGAGACGCTCACCCTCACCCTTCCCATCGCTTCGCGATGGGCCCCTTCCCTCTCCCGCTGGGAGAGGGAGGAAGGAGGAGGAGATTTGAGGGAGTTCATTGTGCACCGCCACAATGCTTGAAGCCGCAAGCGGCGGGGGTTGAAGCCCGCAAGCCACGGGAGCATAGGGCGCGGATGGCCAAGACCACGCTGAAATCGCTGTCGGACGCGCTTGCCGTTCGGCTGACCAAGGGCGCACTTCCAGGGGAATTGCAGGGGTTCGGAAAGGCCGAGCGGGCAGACGCCGCCGCCTTCGTCGCCGCCACCGCCGAACACCGGCCGCCGGGCAAGCCCGTCATCGCGCTGGAGCCGATCTCCGGCTCCGAACCGCGCCGCACGATGCGACTCGCCATCGTCAATGACGACATGCCCTTCCTGGTCGATTCGATCGCCGCGACGATCGGCGCGAAGAACATCGTGATCGATCGCATCATCCACCCGGTGCTGAGCGTCACGCGCGATCCCGCAGGCGGACTGACCAGCGTCGGCGGCGCGAGCGGCGAAGGCGGTTCCCCCGAATCGATGATCTATATCGAGATGGAGCGCGCCGATTCGCGCGAGCGGCGCGAGCTCCTGTCGGCGCTCGAGCATAATCTGGCGGATGTGCGCTCCGCCGTGGCCGACTGGCCCGCGATGCAGGCGCGCATGGCGGCGGACGCCGAGACGCTGGCCGCGAGCGAAGGCGGCGAATTGCTGCTGTGGTTCCTCGACCGCAACTTCACCCTGCTCGGCCATGAACTGTGGCAGGGCGGCAAGGGCGAGAAGCCGCTCGGCATCGCACGCCATGCGCATGCCGTGCCGATCCTGGCCGAGGCGTCGCGCACGCTCGCCATGGCCTGGTTCGAGAAGGGCGGGGAAGCACCGCTACTGCTCAAGTCCAACCAGATCTCCGGCGTGCACCGCCATGTGCCGCTCGACCTGGTGCTGGTGCCGGTGCGTGAAGGCAAGAAGGTCACGGGCCTGTCGATCCATGCGGGGCTGTGGACCAGCGCCGCGCTCAACGCGCCGCCGCAGGAAGTGCCGGTGCTGCGCACCCGGCTCGCCGCGCTGGAGGCGAAGTTCGGGTTCGATCCCAAGGGGCATACCGGCAAGGCGCTCACGCATGCGCTCGCCTCGCTGCCGCATGATCTGATCACGGCGTTCGACGTCGCCTCGCTCGAGGATGTCGCGCTGACCGCCATGTCGCTGGCGGATCGGCCGCGGCCGGCGCTGGTGCTGGTGCGATCGATCCTGGGGCGGCATCTGTTCGCGTTCGTGTGGCTGCCGCGCGACGACCTGACCACCGCGCGGCGCGTCGCGATCGGCGACATGCTGGCCGAGGCGGCGAATGGCGGGCTGCTCAACTGGGGCATCGCGATGGAGGGCAGCGTGGTCGCGCAGATCCGCTACACCATCGACTTGCGCGGTGAGGGCGTGATGCCCGATGCGGCGGCGCTCGACGCCCGCATCGCGCGCATGGTGCGCGGCTGGGTGCCGGCGGTCGAGGCGGCTTTGGCCGAGGCGGTGGAACCCGCACGGGCGACGCGGCTCGCGCTGCGCCATGCCGCGACCTTCCCGCAAGGCTATCGCGCGGCCGGCAGTGCGGAGGAGGCAGCGCGCGACATCCTGCGGCTGTGCCGGCTCGACACGCCCGGCGACCGCTCGGCGCGGCTGTACCGCGATGCGAACGGCGCGACGCGGCTGAAGATCTACCGCGTCGGCGGTGCGCTGGCGCTGTCGGATGCGGTGCCGGTGCTGGAGAATTTCGGCTTCCGCGTGATCGAGGAAGTGCCGACCGCGCTGGCCGACGACGCGCAGGGATTCGTGCACGAGTTCCTGGTCGAGAGCGCCAATCCCGCCCGCGGCGACCCCGCGGTGCTGGAGGATGCCGTCGCGGCGGTGCTCGAGGCGCAGGCGGAGAATGACGCGTTCAACCGGCTGATCGTCGATGCGGGCATGGCGCCGGCGTCGGTGGTGCTGTTCCGCGCCTGGTTCCGTTATCTGCGCCAGGCCGGGCTGCCCTATTCGCTCGTGACGGTGGTCGATGCGCTGCGGCGCGCGCCCAAGGTCGCGGCGGCGCTGATCGAGCGCTTCGGCGCGGCGCATGATCCGGCGCGCGCCGCAAAGGGCGGGCCGAAGGTGGAGGCGATCCTCGCCGCCGATGCCGCGATCGATGCGGGGCTCGATGCCGTCTCGGCGATCGACGACGACCGTATCCTGCGCGCGCTGCGCAACGTGATCGCGGCGACCTTGCGCACCAACGCCTTTGCGCCCGCGGGCCAGGCGGCGCTGGCGTTCAAACTCGACAGCCATCTGATCCCCGGCCTGCCCGCGCCCGTGCCGTGGCGCGAGATCTGGGTCTATTCGCCGCGGGTCGAGGGCATCCATCTGCGCGCGGGCCCGGTGGCGCGCGGCGGGCTTCGCTGGTCGGACCGGCGCGACGACTTCCGCACCGAGATCCTCGGCCTGATGAAGGCGCAGCGCGTGAAGAACGCCGTGATCGTGCCGACCGGGGCCAAGGGCGGATTCTATCCCAAGCAGTTGCCGCCCGTCTCCAACCGCGACGCGTGGCTGGCCGAGGGGACCGAGAGTTACCGGGTGTTCATCCGCTCGCTGCTGTCGATCACCGACAATATCGTCGAAGGCAAGGTGGTCCATCCCGCGGGCGTTCTCGTCCATGACGGCGACGATCCCTATTTCGTCGTCGCCGCCGACAAGGGCACCGCGACCTTCTCCGACGTGGCCAATGCCATCGCGCTCGACCATGGCTTCTGGCTGGGCGATGCCTTCGCCTCGGGCGGGTCGGTCGGGTACGACCACAAGGCGATGGCGATCACCGCGCGCGGCGCCTGGGTCTCGGTCCAGCGCCACTTTGCGGAGCGCGGCGTCGACGTGCAGAGCGAGTCGATCCGCGTGGTCGGCTGCGGCGACATGTCGGGCGACGTGTTCGGCAACGGCATGCTGTTGTCGCAGACCCTGAAGATCGTCGCGGCGTTCGATCACCGCCACATCTTCCTCGACCCCGATCCCGATCCCGCCGCGAGTTGGGAGGAGCGCGCGCGCATGTTCGCGCTGCCGCGCTCGAGTTGGGCGGACTACAACCCGTCCTTGATCTCCAAGGGCGGCGGCGTGTTCCCGCGCACTGACAAGACGATCAAACTCTCGAAACAAGTGCGTGCCGCGCTGGGGCTCGACGCAAGCGAGATGGAGCCGGGCGCGTTGATCTCGGCGATCCTGAAGGCGCCCGTGGACCTGATCTGGTTCGGCGGCATCGGCACCTATGTGAAGGCGGCGTCCGAAAACAACATCCAGGTCGGCGATCCGGCCAATGACCGGCTGCGCGTCAATGCCGAGGAGATCCGCGCCACCGCGATCGGCGAGGGCGCGAACCTGGGCGTCACGCAGGCCGGGCGCATCGCGTTCGCGGCGCATGGCGGGCGGATCAACACCGACTTCATCGACAATTCGGCCGGCGTCGATTGTTCGGACAACGAGGTCAACATCAAGATCGCGCTCAACCGCGAGATGATCGAGGGCCGGCTCGCGTACGAGAAGCGCAACACCTTCCTCGCCTCGATGACCGACGACGTCGCGCATATCGTGCTGGAGGATAATCGCCTCCAGACGCTCGCGCTGTCGATTGCGGAGAATGACGGCGCGCTGGCGGTGCCGAGTTACGTCCGGCTGATCGAGATCTTCGAGGCATCGGGCAAACTGGACCGCGCGGTCGAGGGGCTTGCCTCGAACGACGATCTGCTGCGCCGCTCGCAGGAGGGACATGGCCTTACCCGGCCCGAACTGGCCGTGCTGCTCGCGACCGCCAAACTCGCGCTGCAGGAAGCGATCGAACTCGCCGATCTCGGCCTCGATGCCGAACTGGCGCCCGATCTCCACGCTGCCTTCCCGCCCGCGATGCGCAAGAAGTTCGGCAAGGCGATCGACGAGCACCGCCTGCGCGGCGAGATCGTCGCGACCAAGCTGGCCAATCGCATCGTCAACCGGCTCGGCGTGCTCCACCCGTTCGAACTCGCCGAGGAAGAAGGCGCGGCGATGAGCGACATCGCCGCGATGTTCGTCGTCACCGAGCGGCTGTTCGGCCTGCCCGCGCTCTGGGCCGAGATCGAGACCGCGGTCATGCCCGAGGCAGCGCGCCTCGCACTGTTCGACGAGGTCGCGGTGGCGACTCGCTCGCAGATCGCCGACCTGCTGCGCGTGGTGCGTTCGGGCACCGGGCCCGGCCCGGCGTTGGCGCGGCTGGCCAAGGGCACCGCGCAGCTCGACAAGCAGACCAAGGCGCTGCTGCTCGAGGAAGCGAGCGCGCAGAGCGCGCGCATCGCCGCCACGCTGGAAGAGGCGGGCGCGCCCCGCAAACTGGTGCAGAAGGTGGTGCGGCTGTTCGAACTGGACGGCGCGGTCGGTCTCGCCGATCTCGGCGAGCGGCTCGGGCTGGACGAAGCAGTGCTGACGCGGGCCTTCACCCGGCTCGGCCAGGCGCTCGGGCTCGACTGGGCGCAGGCCAATGCCGCGCGCATCTCGTCGAGCGATCCGTGGGAGCGGCTGCTCATCGCCGGGCTCGCGCGCGATTTCCAGCAGCTGCGGCTCGAATTCCTCGGCCGCGGCGGAGGCGATCCGCAGGCTTTGGTCGAGACATGGCTCGCCGCCAATGCCGGCCGCGTCGCGCAGTTCAAGTCAGTGGTGGATCGGGCCCGGCACGCGCCGGCGCCGAACGCCGCGATGCTGGCGCAGATCGCGGGCCAGGCGCGGGTGCTGCTGGGGCGCTAGGTCAGCGCGCGAGGAACAGCCAGTAGAGCAACGCGGCCCAGATCATCAGGCTGACGGGCACGGCGTAGAACAGGCCGTGCACTGCGCTGCTGTCGTCGTCATCGGTCCGGAACGGGCCGGACAGGTCATGCCGTGGCTGGAACATCTCGCCCTCCTGAGCGGGACTGTACGGCGCGTCCGCTTTCCCCAATATTAAGGGGAAATACGGCGCGGCGCGGGCCGGGGCCCGCACCGCGCCGGAAAGGTCGGATCAGAAGCTGTAGTAGATGCTCAGCGCGGCCGACCGTGCCTCGCCCGGAGTTGCCCAGCCATTGTTGCGGATGCCGGTGAAGTAGCGCTCGTTGGTGAAGTTCTGCACGTTGATCTGCGCGGTCAGGCCCTTCGTCACCGGATAGGACAGGAAGGCGCGGTGCGTGAGATAGGACTTCGACGCGAAGACAGGAGTCACAACTGTCGTCGCGGGCACCGCAAGCGGAGCCGCCAGAGCGCTATTATTGAGCTTGAAGCTGCCCTGATAGGTCAAGCCGTAGCCGATCTGCAGCCCGAACGGCAGGGTATAGGTAGTGAAGAGGCTGCCCGAATGCTTCGGCGTATTGGTCAGGTCTTGGCCCTTTTGCGGGTCGAGAACCGACGCGTTGTTCCCGCACGGGTTGGTCACCGGCGAGCCCGGCCGCGGCCCCGGATTGGCGAGGCAGTAATTGGATACGCTCTGCAGAACTTCGCTATCGAGATAGGTGTAGTTGGCGAAGACCGACCACGACTTCGTGATCGCCCCGCTGGCGCCCAGCGCGAGGCCGTCGACGCGTGAGCGGCCGTCGGTCACCGCGAGCGTCGTCACGATCGGATCATTGGTCGCGACGCGGTAGTTGGTGCGCTCGTTGCGGAACAGGGCGGCAGTGAGTTGGAGCTTGCGGCCAAACAGGTCGGCCTTGGCGCCGATCTCGTAATTGACCGCCTTTTCCGGCGCGACGGCGCAGGGGTCGAGCGAGCCGGAAGGCGCCGCGATCAGCGTGCCGCAGCCCAGTCGCACCGTGGCAGACGTCGGCGTCTTGGAGTTGCCATAGGAAGCATACAGGCTGACAGTCTCGATTGGCTTGAAGTTCAGGCCGAAGCGATAGGAAAACAGCGTCTCGTCGCTGACCTGGTTCAGGCCGCGAGTATAGGCCCCGAGCGTCGGGCCGACCACGATCGAATAGGTGTCGGCGCGAAAGGTTCCCTTGGCCTTTTCGTAGCGCAGGCCGACATTGAATTCGAGCTGCGGCACGATCTTGACGGTGTCGAACAGATAGGCCGCGATGTTGCTGCTCTCGCCCTGCGAATGGCCCGCCTGGATGAAGTTCACCGGCCCCGTATAGACGGTGTTCGGGTTGGAGATGCTGATCGGCGGCTGAGCGATGGTGCTGCCGTCGGTACCGCGCAGCACGTTGCCGTTGATCATGCGGTAATCCTCCTTGGTGAAGGACACGCCGAGGACCGCGGTATGCTCCAGGCCGCCGGTGTTGAACACGGCTCGCAGATCCGTCTGGTTATAGAGAAGCTGGTTCTCCTGGTTACGGATATTGCCGCGCGGGCCGCTCGGATAATAGGTGCCGGGCGTGTTTTGCGGGGCAGCGCAGGCGAGCGGCGTGGTCGCGACGTTGGTCGCGGGCAACGGCTGGAAGCCATTGGCGAGACAGAAGACGCCCTGTGGGGCGCTGGTGCTCGAATCCTGGCCGACGCGTTGCCAGCGGCTGAGGTTTCGGATCGACACCTTGTCGCTGAACGCATGGTTGAAGCGCACCGTCACCTGATCGACCAGGATATTCTGCGCATCGAGATTCGAGATGCCGAAATAGTCGGAATCGTCGACACCGGGCAGCGGCCCTGAATTCACCGCGTTGCGGAAATAGGGGACGCCATAGACCGGGACATTGTCGTCCTTCTGATGGAGATACTGGAAGGTCAGGCTGGTCGGCGAATCGATGCCGATGGTGAGCGACGGCGCCACGCCCCAGCGCTTGTTCTTCTCCACATCCCGGCCGGGAACGTCGTTCCGGTGATAGACGGCATTGAGCCGGACGGCGACGAGATCATTGACCCGCATATTGGTGTCGACCGCAGCGCGGTAATAATTGTCGGTGCCGATGCCCGCCTGGACGATCGTCAGATCGTTGCCCTGAGGCGTCTTGGTGACAAGGTTGATCGTGCCGCCGACCGAGCCGCCGCCGCTGAACACGCTGTTCGCGCCGTTATAGACCTCGATCTGCTGGAGGTTGAACGTCTCGGTGCGGCTGTACTGCGCGCTGTCGCGCACGCCGTCGATGGTGACGTCGTTGTTAGCCGAATAACCGCGAAGGTTGATGCTGTCGCCATAGCCACCGCCGCCCTCGCCCGCGCCGAAGGTGATTCCGGGGATCGTCTGCAGCGCGTCGCGCAAGGTCAGCAGATTCTGCTTCTTGAGCACCTGATCGCTGATCACGGTGATCGTCTGAGGTGTATCGATCAGCGGGCGGGTCGCCTTGTTGCTGCCGGTGCTGACCTCGTTCTTGCCGGTCACCACGATATCGCCGCGCAGGTCCTGATCGTCGCCGTCCTTTGCCACGACGTCGGCGGGGCGCGCGGGCTCGGCCGCGAAAGCTGGTGCCGAGGCGATGAAGCCGACACACGAAAGAGCGAGGAAAGCCGGGTTTACGCCGGACGAGCGGCGGGAGTTGGTGGTGCGCAAGTAAGGTCCCCTTTGGTGTCGGGGTCCGGCTATTGCGAGTCACTCTCATTGTCAATGCTATTGAGAGGTATTCTCACTAACTTGGCGTGCGTGAGAGCTCTCGCTTTCCAGCGTGCCGAGAGCCAATAGCCGTAGAAAGTGCCGGCGCGGTGGATGCCGGAACGAGTCCGGCATGACGGATTTTGGTGGCCATTCGACGTCCACGACCGTCACCCCGGACTTGTTCCGGGGTCCACCGGTGTTTCAACGCAAAGGGTCGAGGTCGAGCGCGACGGCCAGATCATCCCATTTGGGATTGTCGCGTTCGATGAGATTCTTTTTCCAGTCGCGGCACCATCCTTTGATGCGCTTCTCGGTGGCGATGACGATTTCCATTGTGTCGCCGACTTCGTACCAGACGAGGCGTTTGATATTATAGCGCTTAGTGAAGCCGTCGAAGGTGCCATCGCGATGCTGCATGATGCGGCCGATGAGGTTTGAGGTTACGCCCGTGTAGAGGCGACCGTTGAATTCGCTCGCCAGGATATAGACGCAGGGTTCGCGTTCTCTCATGCCGTAGATAGTGCCGAGCGGTGGATGCCGGAACAAGTCCGGCATGACGGTTAGGGTTGGCGCTCTGCCAAAAGCCAGCTCCGCAGCGCGCTGGCGAGGTTGGGCGGGTCATCGGCCGTGATACGCAGCGCGTCGATCTCCGCGATCAGCGCGTTGAGCGGCAGGGTGCGGGTATCGGCGGCCGCCTCAAGCGCTTCCCAGAACAAGGGTTCCAGGCTGATCGAGGTCGCGTGGCCGGCGATCGTGACCGATCGCTTGACCGGGCCGACAAACCCGCCCGGCGGCGCGGCGATCATTCAGTCTCCGCTTTCAGTCAGTGTCGAACAGAGCGGCAAGCTGCTCGATGATCGTGCCGCCGAGCTGCTCGGCATCCATGATCGTCACAGCGCGCGAGTAATAGCGCGTCACGTCATGGCCGATGCCGATCGCGGCGAGCTCGACCGGCGAGCGGGTCTCGATCCAGTTGATCACCTGGCGCAGATGGCGTTCGAGATAGCTGCCGGAGTTCACGCTGAGCGTCGAATCGTCGACCGGCGCGCCGTCCGAGATGACCATCAGGATCTTGCGCTCCTCGGGCCGCGCGATCAGCCGGCTGTGCGCCCAGAGCAGCGCCTCGCCGTCGATATTCTCCTTGAGCAGCCCTTCGCGCATCATCAGCCCGAGCGAGGTGCGCGCGCGGCGCCATGGCTCGTCGGCCTTTTTATAGACGATGTGGCGCACATCGTTGAGCCGGCCCGGCTGGGGCGGACGCCCCGCGGCGAGCCAGGTCTCGCGCGCCTGCCCGCCCTTCCAGGCGCGGGTGGTGAAGCCGAGGATCTCGGTCTTGACGCCGCAACGCTCCAGCGTGCGGGCGAGGATGTCGGCGCTGATCGCGGCGATCGAGATCGGGCGGCCACGCATCGAACCGCTATTGTCGATCAGCAAGGTGACGACGGTGTCGCGGAAATCGGTCTCGCGTTCGATCTTGTAGCTGAGCGACTGAGTCGGATTGACGACGACGCGCGCGAGGCGGGCCGCGTCGAGCAGCCCTTCCTCCTGGTCGAAATCCCAGCTGCGGTTCTGCTGCGCCATCAGCCGGCGCTGCAGCCGGTTGGCGAGCTTGGTCACCGCACCCTGCAGATGCACGAGCTGCTGGTCGAGATAGGAACGCAGCCGCGTCAGCTCGTCAGCGTCGCACAGGTCGGTCGCGGCGATCACTTCGTCGAAGCTGGTCGTCCAGGCCTTATATTCGAACTGCGGCGCGAAATCGGAGAAGGGCCGGTTGGGGCGGACGGGGAGCATGCCCTCCTCGCCGTCATCACCCGCCTCGCCGTCCATGTCCTGGAATTCGTCGTCGCTGGTCTCGGCGCCCTCGCCATCCTGCGATTCCGCATCGCGGTCCGAGCCGCGCGCCTCGATCTCGCCCTGGCCCTGCTCCCCTTCGCCCTCGCCGTCCTCGCCTTCGTCGGACTGCTGCTCGTCAGTGCCTTCGTCCTCGGATCCGCCCTCATCGGCTTCATCGGGGATCATATCGCCCTCGACCAGTTCGAGATCCTCGAGCAGGCGGGTGACGAGGCTGGCAAAGGTGCGCTGATCGTCGATCGCAAGCGCCAGCGCGTCGAGATCCTTGCCGGCCTTCTCCTCGATCCAGTCGCGCACCAGCGCCATGCCCGGCGCCGTGACGGCGGGCGCCTCGGCGCCGGTCAGCCGCTCGCGCACCATCAACCCGAGCGCGGTCGACAGCGGCACTTCGTCACGGTTGCGCGCGCGGGTGATCGGATCGGCGCGCAGCTTCAGGTCGAGCGCGGTCGCGAGGTTGGCAGCGATGCCGGCATAGCCGCGTGCGCCGAGTGCCTCGACGCGGGCGCCCTCGACGGCGTCGAATACGGAACGCGCAACCGCCTCGGCGGGCGCCTGCTTCGCGTGGAGCGCGGCATTGTGGTGGCGCAGGCGCAGCGCGAAGCCGTCAGCGAAACCGCGGGCTTCGGCGACCTGATCGGCCGGCAGGGTACGCGCCGGCATCGGCACTTTGATATGCTTGCCCGATTGAGTCGGCGCGTCGGCGGTGAAGGCGAGCTCGATCTCGGGCTCGTGCGCGATCGCGCGCGCGGCACCGCCGAGCACGGCCTTGAAGCGATCGAGGGGCGTTTCCGTCGTCATGGCTTCTGCTCTGGCACCACCAAACGCCCGGGCGCAAGATCGCGGTCGATCCTGATCCGCGCGATCTTCGTTTCCGGATCGAACTCGAGCACGGTCACCACCGCACCCTGGATCACGCCGTACGCCGGGAGCTTCGCGATCGAGATCTTGTGCCGGGTCTCGGGCAGCGGGCGGTTCATGCCGTAGAGTATCAGCTCGGCATCGACGGACAGGCTGTCCTTGTCGCCCGCGGTGCCGGCATAGCGCAGCCGCAACTCGCTGCCATTGCCGAGCAGCATGCCGCGGATCAGCCCGTAATGCGCGGGCGTGATCGCGAAGGGCTCGCGGCCCGAATCGCCCTTGGCGCCGATCAGGATCGCATGGTCGAGCGTCTCGTCGTCATTCGCGTCGTAGAGGCAGTAGCGCGTGACCAATTTGGTCGGCCTGAGCAGGCCGACCAGCCCGAACCCCATCGATCCGACCATCGCCTTGGCGAGCGACGGATCCTGCTCGGTTTCGCAGAACACCACCGGCGGATCGCCGGGGATGCCGTCCACCCGGGCGGATTCGAACACCGTCTCGCGGGTGAAGTTGCGCTTCTGGCCGAGCCGGTCGAGCGCGATCGGATCGACCAGCAGCACCGTTTCGGGGCGGCCGAGCGGGCTCTGCGCGATGATCGCGCCGGGTACGGCGATCTGCTCGCCCTTGAGCGTGCGGCCGGGGAGTAGCGGGACCGAGGCCGGCTTGACCTTGTAGTCGGGGGTTTTGGCGGCGGCGAGCAGAAGGGCGGCGGCCATGATGACCGCGGCTTTTGCCAATCTACTATTGCTGGGAGGGAAGCCGGGCCTGACGTTCATTGCCAACACCTCGACATCACCCGATTAGAGCTTCCCCGGCGGAGGCCGGGGTCCAATTCCGGAACAGAAAGAGACGGGCTTCGGCCGATCAGACAAGTCCCCCAACTGGGCCCCGGCCTTCGCCGGGGAAGAAGATTATGGGTGAAACCGAGGCTCAACCCTTGCCGACCACGCTCTCGGGCAGATCCTTGCCGAACACGCGCTGATAATATTCGGCAACCAGTGCCCGCTCCGCCTCGTCGCACTTGTTGAGGAAGGACAAGCGGAAGGCGAAGCCGACGTCACCGAAGATCAGCGCGTTCTGCGCCCAGGTGATCACGGTACGCGGGCTCATCACGGTCGAGATGTCGCCGTTGATGAAGCCGCGGCGCGTCAGATCGGCGACGCGGACCATGTTGTCGACGACCTGCTTGCCCTCGGGCTTGTCATATTCGCCCGACTTGGCGAGCACGATCTGCGCCTCGACCGCGGCAGGCAGATAGTTGAGCGTGACGACGATGTTCCAGCGGTCCATCTGGCCCTGGTTGATCTGCTGCGTGCCGTGATAGAGCCCGCTCGTGTCGCCCAGGCCGACCGTGTTGGCGGTGGCGAACAGGCGGAACCAGGGGTTGGGGCGGATCACGCGGTTCTGATCGAGCAGGGTCAACTTGCCCTCGGTCTCCAGCACGCGCTGGATGACGAACATCACGTCCGGGCGGCCGGCGTCGTATTCGTCGAATACCAGGGCCGTCGGCGTCTGCAGCGCCCAGGGCAGCAGGCCTTCGCGGAATTCGGTGACCTGCTGGCCGTCCTTGAGCACGATCGCGTCACGGCCGACCAGGTCGATGCGGCTGATATGCGCATCGAGGTTGATGCGGATGCACGGCCATTTCAGGCGCGCCGCGACCTGCTCGATATGAGTCGACTTGCCGGTACCGTGATAGCCCTGGACCATCACGCGGCGGTTGTGCGCGAAGCCGGCGCAGATCGCGAGCGTGGTGTCGCCGTCGAACACATAGGCGGGATCGAGATCGGGCACGCGCTCGTCCGCCTCGGAGAAGGCGGGAACCTCCATGTCCGAATCGATGCCGAACAGATCACGGACCTTCACCACCTTGTCGGGGGCGTCCATGATCGTCGTCTCGCGGCTGTCGGGCTGGGTGTTGGGTATGTCCGTCATGATCTCGTACCGTTCGGGCTGATCTGCAGAAGCCCTGCTCCTCTTCAACGATCGAGAAGGAAGAACGGCACTTCGACAAGCTCAGTGCGAACGGAAATACCGTTCGTCAAGCCGAACCCGTCTTGGGCGGCAACGGAAACAGCGTCACGAACTGCTCCGCAAGGGGGCGATCGCCCGATAATTTCAACGATCCGGCCGATTCCGCGTCCTCGATCGGGCGCCCGCCATAAACGACCGACGCCAAGGTCACCGGGTCGGTATCGACCATCACATCGGCTGCGCGCGGGTCGGTCCGGCGAATCGCGATGCCCTCCGCATCGACCGTCGCGACGAATTCGTCCTCGCCGAAACGGAAGCCGATGGTGCGATTCACCTCGCCCGATCGGGACCGGTCGATCATCGTGCGGAAGGACAGCATGATCGAGGCGGCGCTGAGCGGCAGCGTCGTGTCGTGCCGGTGCGACTGCACCGCCCAGCGGCCAAGCTCCTGGATCGCGCGTTCGCTCGCATAACCCCAGGGGGTGAGGCCATAGACCTGCACCGAGGCGGGCGGCGGCAGCTTCTGGCGCGTGAGGATGCCGACTTCCTCCATGCCCTCCAGCCGCTGAGTCAGCACATTCGCGCTGATCCCGCCGAGCGCTTTCTTCAGCTCGCCGAAGCGGCGCGGGCCGAACATCAATTCGCGCACGATCAGCAGCGACCAGCGCTCGCCGACCAGCTCCATCGCCAGCGCGGTGCCGCAGGCGTCGTCATACCAACGCTTTTCCGCCTTTTTCGCCGAGTCGGTTATTTTTTCTAACTCCATGGTTGCTTTTAATAACTCGATGCGTCATCACCGTCAAACAGTGATTCGCCAGAAACACACAGGAAAGGATTTGCCATGCCCAAGATGATCTTCGTGAACCTGCCCGTTGCCGACGTCGAACGCTCGACCGCCTTTTATCAGGCGATCGGCGGGACCAAGGACGAGCGCTTCTGCCAGGAGAGCAGCACCGCGATGCTGATGTTCTCCGAGTCGATCAGCCTGATGCTGCTGAGCCATGCCCGGTTCAGCGACTTCACCTCCAAGACAATCGTCGATGCGCGCACCGATTGCGAAGTGCTGATCTGCCTGACCGAGGACAGCCGCGACGAGGTCGACCAGACCCTGGCCAAGGCGATTGCCGCCGGTGCCCGGCCCGATCCGGTCCCGGCGCAGGATTTCGGCTTCATGTACGGCCGCAGCTTCGAGGATCCGGACGGCCATATCATCGAGTTGACCTGGATGGACGTCGAGGCGGCGATGGCCGCGATGTCGGGCGGCGGCGAGCCGGTCGACGCCTGAACCTCTTTCAAGGAGACGGACGATGAACGCCATCACTCTCGACTCGCCCGCACCGGTCCGCGGCGCCCTGCCCCGCAACGGCGCCGTCATCGCCGGACGCGCGATGAGCGGGCTGGTGATCCTGTTCCTGCTGCTCGATGGCGCGATCAAGCTCGTGCCGATCCAGCCAGTGATCGACACCATGGCCACGCTTGGCTGGCCGACCGATATCGCGACCGCGCGCCTGCTCGGCGTGCTGACGCTGGGATCGGTACTGCTCTACGCCTGGCCGCGCACCGCGCTGCTCGGTGCGATCATCCTGACCGCATATCTCGGCGGAGCGGTCGCTACGCACGCCCGGATCGGGAGCCCGTTGTTCACCCACACGTTGTTCGGGGTGTATATCGGCGTGCTTGCCTGGGCCGGGCTGTATCTGCGTACTCCGGCCCTTCGTGCGCTGATGGCGCGCCGCGACTGACCACCCACCCTGCCACCGGAAAGATCCGGGGCGCCCCCCATTACGCCGCCGGAAACATCCGGGGCCCCCATTGCGCCACCGGAAACATCCGGGGCGGGCCCCCGGCACCCGCCGGACATCTAGGAGACGATCGATGAGCTATATTCAGGGTTTCGTGCTGGCCGTGCCGGCCGCCAACAAACAGGCCTATATCGACCACGCCACCAAGGCAGTGCCGTTCTTCCGCGAATTCGGCATGACTCGCATGGTCGAGAATTGGGGTGACGAGGTGCCGGACGGCAAGGTCACCGATTTCAAGCGCGCGGTGAAGGCGAAGGACGACGAGGTCGTGCTGTTCAGCTGGATCGAATGGCCTTCGAAAGAGGTGCTCGAATCCGGCATGCAGAAGATGATGGAAGACCCGCGCATGGCCGAGATGGCCAATATGCCCTTCGACGGCAAGCGCATGATCTATGGCGGTTTCGCCCCGCTGCTGGACCATGGCACGGGCGCATCGACCGGCTATGTCGACGGCTATCTGGTGCCGGTCGAGGACGGCAAGCAAGACGCCTATCGCGGCATGGCGGACAAGGCGTCCGAGGTGTTCCGCGACCATGGCGCGACCCGCGTGGTCGAGGCCTGGGGCGATCATGTGCCCAAAGGCGAGGTCACCGATTTCCAGGGCGCCGTGGCGGCGACCGAGGGCGAGAAAGTCGTCTTCTCCTGGGTCGAATGGCCCGACAAGGCGACCCGCGATGCCGGCATGGCCAAGGTGATGGAGGACGAGCGGATGAAGCCGTCCGCCGATGCGGAGATGCCGTTCGACGGCAAGCGCATGGTCTATGGCGGCTTCGCTCCTATCCTCGACGCCTGACGCCCCGCCCCCAATCCCCAGGCCCCAAATCCCCAGGAGAACGACGATGGCCAATCCCGAAGGCACGCCGATCTGGTACGAGCTGATGACGACCGATCCCGAGGCGTCCAAGGCCTTTTACGACGACGTGATCGGCTGGACGGTGCAGGACAAGCCGGATGGCGACATGGATTACCGCATGATCGACAGCGGCAGCAACGGCGACTTCGTCGGCGGCGTGTTCCGCCTGACCGAGCAGATGGTCGCCGGCGGGGCGAAACCGACCTGGCTCTTCTATATCGGCGTGAACGACGTCGATGCCTCGGTCGAGAAGATCGAGGCGGCGGGCGGCAAGGTGATGATGCCCGCCTGGGACATCCCCGATGTCGGCCGGATCGCGATGGTCACCGACCCGCAGGGCATCCCCTTCTACGTCATGCGCGGCGCCAGCGAAGGTGACAGCACTGCCTGGGACCGGATGGGCATGGGCAAGTGCAACTGGAACGAGCTGTCGACGCCCGACCAGGCCGGCGCCAATGCCTTTTACGCCGAGGTGTTCGGCTGGACCTATCCCGACAAGATGCCGATGGGCGAGAACGGCGATTACATCTTCGTCGAAGCCGGCGGCCAGACGATCGGCGCGACCATGCAGGCACCGCCGCAGGGCCCGCCACCCGCCTGGCAATTCTATTTCCGCGCGCCGGATATCGAGGAGGCCGCCGCCAAGGTCACGAAGAATGGCGGAACCGTCCATGCCGGGCCGATGGACGTGCCCGGCGGGGATCGCATCATCGTCGCGAGCGATACGCTCGGCGTGATGTTCGGGGTGGTCGGCCCGGGCAACCAGTGACGGACCGACCCGACAAGAACGGGGGTTACCTTCAGCGTATCGAGGAGAGTGAAATGACGAAGATCGCACCGTGCCTGTGGTTTGACGGACAGGCCGAAGAAGCAGCCGCGCTCTATGCCGGCATCTTCCCCGACAGCCATGTCGACAAGGTCCACCGCGCGCCCGGCGACCATCCGAGCGGCAAGGCGGGCGACGTGCTCACCGTGGAGTTCACCGTATTGGGCAACCCGTTCCTCGGGCTGAACGGCGGGCCGCTGTTCAAGTTCAACGAGGCGATCTCGTTCCAGGTCCATACGAAGGACCAGGCGGAGACCGACCGCTACTGGAACGCGCTGATCGCCGATGGCGGATCGGAAGGGCCGTGCGGCTGGTGCAAGGACAGGTTCGGCCTGTCCTGGCAGATCACGCCGCAAAAGCTGCTCGACGCGATGACCAGCCCGGATCGTGCCGCAGCGAAGCGCGCGATGGATGCGATGATGGAGATGAAGAAGATCGACATCGCCGCGATCGAGCGTGCCTTCGAAGGCGAAAAGGTGGCCTGAGCGCGAAGCCGCCCGGGTTGTCGCTTGCCGGTCGGGTGAGCACGGCCCGGGCGGCGTGCGCCGCACCATATCGATCAAGGAATTCTCCATGAGAAAGATCATCGCTGGCGTGTTCCAGTCGCTCGACGGCGTCATCCAGGGCCCCGGCGCGCCCGAGGAGGACACGACCGGCGGCTTCACTTTGGGCGGCTGGACCGCGACCCTGTGGGACGAGGTGATGCAGCAGCAGATGGGCGGCGTGCTGGGCGACGATTTCGATCTGCTGCTCGGGCGGTTCACCTATGACATCTTTGCCGCCTATTGGCCTTTCCAGCAGGGCGATCCGATCGGCGAGAAGTTCGATGCCGTGACCAAATATGTGGTCACGTCGTCGACCGAACCGCTGGGCTGGGCCAATTCGGTCGCGATCAACGGCGATGCGGCCGCGGGGGTCGCGAGGGTCAAGGCGAGCGACGGCCCCGACCTGCTGATCCAGGGCAGCAGCAAATTATATCCGGCGCTGCTCGCGGCCGGGCTGATCGACCGGCTGTTCGTGATGACCTTCCCGGTGGTGCTGGGCGGCGGGAAGCGGCTGTTCGCCGAGGGCGTGACATCCGGCGCGATGAAACTGGTCGAGGCGAAGGTGTCGACCACCGGGGTGATCATCGCGACCTATGAACCTGCCGGGCCGGTGCCGATCGGATCGTTCGCGACGCAGGCGCCGTCGGCGCTGGAGATCGCCCGGCGCGAGAAGATGGCGCGGCAGGGCTGACAAGGAGCACTGTCATGGAACATCTCGCTTATCCCAATGAGAGCCAGGAATACCGGACCGCGCGCAACGCATTGCTCGATGCGGAGATGGAATTGCGCCGGCAGATCGAAGCTGTCGCGGCGCAGCGCCGTGCCCTGCCGCCAGGCGGGGTGGCGAAAGAAGATTATGTGTTCGAACGGATCGGGCCGGACGACAATCCGGTGAAGGTCAGGCTTTCGGAGCTGTCGCGACGCGCCTTGCCCGGGCTGCACCCACACGCTCGACAGCTGGGACGGGGTGATGCGGCATGCACCGGAACGGGTGACGCTGTATATCGTCGCGAAGTCCCCCCTGGCGAGGCTGCTTGCATGGGCGCGGGATCGCGATTGGCCGCATCTCCGGTTCCTGTCGACCGCAGGCAACGACTATGACGCCGATTATTTTGGCGACTCATTGAAGCTAAGCCCGGCAATGCGGGTGCAGCAGGATTTCAAGCCCGGCGAAGAATGGGACATGCCGGTGCTCAACGTCTTCCGAAAGGATGGCGATGCAGTGCGGCATTGCTGGGGAAGCGAACTTCTCTATGTGCCCGCCGAGCCAGGGCAGGATTATCGGCACAATGATCTGCTCGATCCGCTCTGGGCGTTGTTCGACACGACGCCAGAGGGACGCGGCGATTTCCAGCCGAAGCTGGCCTACTGAATCCGTCCCTCGCCCAGCGGGGGAGTCAGCTCAGGCAAACGCCGGCGCGCCTTTCAGCTGGGTGTAGGCTGCGATCACTTCCTGCAGCGCCTTTTCATGGCTGCGGTCGCCGCCGTTGCGGTCGGGATGGTAGCGGCGGACGAGTTCGGCATAGCGCTGGCGCAGGCCGCGGCGGTCCGTGTCGGTGGGAAGGCCCAGCACCTTGAGCGAGCGCCGGTCGCTGTCCGACAAAGGCCGGCCGTCCTTGCGCGCTTCGTCCATCCTGCGTTGGAACCGTGCGCCGATCGCGTCGAGCGGGTCGCTGAAATCGGCCCATCGCGGTGGACGGTCGGCGCCACCCGTCTGCGTGAAAGCGCGGGTTTCGCGTTCCCAGCCGGAAAAGGGGCGCTGCGCGTCGTGGATTTCGTCCGCGCTCATGCCCTGGAAGAAATTGTACCGCGCGTTGAATTCGCGGACATGGTCGAGGCAGAACCAGCGATAGGGCCGCGGTCCCTCGAAGCCATTGGCCGGGCCTTCCTCCGGCGGCGCGCGGAATTCGCCCGGAACTTCGCAGCCCGGATGCGCGCACAGCCTGCCCGTCCCTTCCACACGGCCGTGAAAGCGAGCGTTCGGTCGATCCTTCTTTTCACTATCCCGCGCCACGCGGCTCCCCGATTTGAACAAAGCGGCCTATATAAGAGCGATGTCCAGTATCGCCACCGGTCCCGTCGCCTCCGAAATCGCGACCCGCCTCGCTTCAGCGCTCGAACCGACGCATCTCGAAGTGGTCAACGACAGCGCCCAGCACGCCGGGCATATGGGCGATGACGGCACGGGCGAATCGCACTTCACCGTGATCGTCGAAAGCCCCGCCTTCGAGGGGCTGAATCGCGTCCAGCGCCAGCGGCTGGTGAACCAGGCGCTCGCCGATCTGCTGTCCTCGCGCATCCATGCGCTTGCCATCCGGGCGCGCGCGCCGGGAGAATAAGCATGGCGTACAGGCTCTGGTACTGGCCCTCGATCCAGGGGCGCGGAGAATTCGTGCGGCTGCCGCTCGAGGCAGCGGGCATCGCCTATCGCGATTGCGCGCGCGAGACCGACGAAGAAGCGCTGATGGCGAATATGGAGCGGCACGGCACCGACGGCCCGTTCGCCCCGCCCTATCTCGAGCTGGAAGACGGCACGGTCGCGCAGGTCGCCAATATCCTGCTCTATCTGGGCGAGAAGCATGATCTGGTGCCGGCGGCGCAGCGCCACTGGGTCAACCAGCTCCAGCTGACCGTCGCCGATCTCGTCGCCGAGGTACACAATGTGCATCATCCGGTGAGCATCTCCGACTATTATCGCGACCAGAAACCCGAGGCGGCGCGTGCGGCGACAACGATGCGCGAGGAGCGTTTGCCGAAGTTCCTGGAGCATTTCGAGGCCTCGACCAGGGCGCACAAGGGCGACTGGCTGACCGGCGCGCGCTGGAGCTATGGCGACACCTCGCTGTTCCAGATCGTCGAAGGGCTGCGTTACATGTTCCCGAAACGGATGGCGGCGATCGAGAGCGATTATCCCGGGCTGGTCGCGCTTCACGACCGGGTGGTGGCGCTGCCGGGCATCGCGGCCTATCTGGAGAGCGAGCGGCGCATCGCGTTCAACGAGGACGGCATCTTCCGCCATTATCCCGAGCTCGACGCGGCATGAGCCTGGCCGAGCGCCCGGCGGCGCGCATCCTGCTGATGGACCCTGCCGGGCGCGTGCTGCTGTTCCGCTTCGTCGCGGCGGACCGCCCGCCTTTCTGGGCGACCCCGGGCGGGGCGGTCGACCCTGGCGAGACCTATGAAGAGGCGGCGCGGCGCGAGTTGATCGAGGAAACGGGCATCCATGCCGAACCCGGGCCGGAGATCTTCCGGCGGCTGGTCGAGTTCGTCACGCTGGAGGGCGTGCCGGTCACCGCCGACGAGCGCTATTTCCTGATCCGCACCGACACCGCCGAGATCGACACCGCGCGCCACACCGAACTGGAGCAGCGCGTGATGCAGCACTGGCAATGGTTTGACCGCGAGGCCATCGCCGCGCACCATGAGCTGATCTATCCCGAAGACCTTGCCGAGATTCTTCGGGACCTGAACGGAGCCGCTTCATGATCGACGATTTCGTGCTGCAGACCATCCTGCCGACCACGCACGATTTGGGCGGGTTCAAGGTGCATCGCACCCTGCCGTCCAAGCCCAGGACGATGGTCGGGCCGTTCCTGTTCTTCGACCAGATGGGGCCGGCACATCTCGAAGTCGGCACCGGCATCGACGTGCGGCCGCATCCGCACATCAACCTGGCGACGGTGACCTATTTGTTCGAGGGTGCGATCGACCATCGCGATTCGATCGGCACCTTTGCGACGATCGAGCCAGGGGCGGTGAACCTGATGACCGCGGGGCACGGCATCGTCCATTCGGAACGCTCGCCCGCCGGCCAGCGCGCGCAGGGGCCGGACCTGTCGGGCATCCAGACCTGGATCGCGCTGCCCGAGGCGCAGGAGGAAATGGACCCGGCGTTCGAGCATGTCGAGAAAGCCGCGCTGCCGGTGATCGAGACGCCCAATGCGCGCGCCCGGATCATCATGGGCAGCCTGTGGGGCCAGACCGCACCGACCACGACCTATGCGGGGACGATCTATGCCGACATCATCCTCGATCCCGGCGGTGAAGTGCCGGTCGATGCCGATGCGGACGAGCGCGCGGTCTATCTCGCGCTGGGCGAGGCGAGCCTGGACGGCGTGCCGCTCGCACCGATGACGCTCTATGTGCTGAAGCCGGGGGTCGCGACCTCGCTCAAGTCGCGCGACGGCGGGCGCGTGATGCTGTGCGGCGGCGATGCCTTTTCGACGCCGCGGCATGTGTGGTGGAACTTCGTCTCGTCGAGCCGGGAGCGGATCAACCAGGCGAAGGAAGACTGGAATGCGGGGCGGTTCCCCAAGGTGCCGGGGGACGAGAAGGAATTTATTCCAATTCCTGAGGTGCCGAAGACCGTGAGCTATCCGTAATTCTTCTCCCCTCCCCGTCAGGGGAGGGGCCGGGGGTGGGGGACTAACTCGAACGTTCCCGTGACTCCCCCACCCCAACCCCTCCCCCGAAGGGGAGGGGCTTAAGGAGAGAGTCATGCCTGACACCTTTGAGCTCCAACACGTGGACCTGCCCACCGGCGTCACCCTCGACGTGGCGGTCGCCGGCGACCCAACCAGCCCCGCCATCATCCTGCTCCACGGCTTCCCGGAATCGCACCGCACCTGGCGCCACCAGATCCCGGAGCTGGCGAAGACCCATTTCGTGCTCGCCCCCGACCAGCGCGGTTTTGCGCGGTCGTCGAAGCCTGCGAACGTCAGCGACTATACCCCCGACAAGATGGTCGGCGACCTGATCGCGCTGGCGGATCATTTCGAGATCGCGACCTTCACCCTGGTCGGCCATGACTGGGGTGGCGCCATCGCGTGGATGGCGGCGCTGACCCGGCCCGATCGCATCGCGAGGCTGATCATCGTCAACGCGCCGCACCCGTTCGTCTTCCAGAAGTCGATGTTCGACGACCCGGCGCAGCGCGAGGCGAGCCAGTATATCCGGGCGTTCCGCAACCCCGACTTCGAGACATATATCGACTCGATCGGCCTGCCTGCCTTTTTCGACGGCAGCTTCATGCGCCACACCGATTTCGGGAACGTCGCGGCGGAGAAAGACGCCTATCTCGACGAATGGGGCCAGCCGGGCGCGATGACCGCGATGCTCAACTGGTACCGCGCCAGCGCGATCGTCGTGCCGGAGATCGGCGAGGAAGCCGAGCCTCCCGCTTTCCTGAGCGCGCCTTTCCCGCCGATCAAGCAACCGACATTGGTGATCTGGGGCATGGGCGACAAGGCGCTGCTGCCGAGCCAGCTCGAGGGGCTCGATACGCTGGTGCCCGACATGACGTTGGTGAAAGTCGATGCCGGGCATTTCGTGCCGTGGGAAGCGCCGGAAGCGGTGACGCAGGCGATCCAGGACTGGCTTGGCTAAGATCATACCCGTGGGATAGCCGCGGCGGACACCCCGTTGAATCAACAGGCCGCAGGACGCGAGTCCCATGAGCGGCGAGACAGGTTGGAAATGTCAGTAGGGTAACTGACATTTCTGCGAACATCAGACCGGTTCGATCCAGGCGCCATGAGCCTGCACGTCGGCGAGGATGATGGGGTCGCCATGATCCGGCCAGCTCTGAATCCACACTTGTTGCTTCGCTGCGACGCGGTTGGGCTCCATGCGCACCCAGGCAAGCGGGCGCTCCGCCGTTGCCTGCTCCGCTGCGACGGCCATCGCCGCCTCGATCCGCGCCTGGCGCTCTTCGCCGAGATATTGCCAGACGACAGAGTGCATCAGGACGCGCGCAACCCCGGGCGGCTGTGCTTCGGCGAGCCGCGCCTCGACCCAGTCGGCCGCGTCACCCTGCGTCAGGTTCACCGGCTTCTCGGCGATCATCGCGATGGCGCGCGACAGGCGGTCGAGCCGGTCGGGATTGTCCGCCCACACATAGGCGCGCAACCGGTCGGCGGCGGCGGGATCGCTGACGTCGATCGGATGGATTTCGACGCCACGGACCGACTCGATCTCGATCGGCACGTCGGGCGGGGGTGCGCCGCGCCATTCGGGCTTGATCGTGATCGACGAATTGGCCGGGCCAACCGCTACGCCACCCAGATCGAAGTGGAAGCGGTCGATCAGCAGGTTGAGCCCGGCGCTGGAGCCGATCTCGAGCAGTTCCAGCTTCGGGCCGTGACGATGCGCAACCTGAATCAGGCCCGTCATCAGCGCAGCGGAGCGGCCTGCCTCGTTGGTCTGGGGCGGGCCATCGAGCCAGGGAAGCAGCGCGTCGTCGTGCGCGAGGAACGTGTCGCGAAGCACCTGCTGCACCGCATCCGAATCGGTTACCTTGCCGGCGAACACATCGGACAAGCCTGGTGCCTGCCCGGAAAGGTCGAGTGCGTGCAGCCCGCCGACCAGTCTGAGCGGCAACGCATCGGTGGTCGGTTCGCCCGGCCAGTCGAGCACGCGCCTGCCGGTCCTGGTATCGCGATTCAGGCTGAGCGAGAGCGCAGCGCACAGGCGCGCGGTGATTGGCGCGCCCATCACGGTGCAGAAATGTTCCTGGATCAGGAATGCGCCGCGGTTGTTCTCTTCGCTGGACATGGCCTCTTCTCCTGTCGCCGCGTCTGTTGCGCCCGCGAAGGGGCGCAAGTAAAGCCCCGCTCACTCATGGCCGATCCGATCATCATCGCCGTCCCCAAAGGGCGCATCCTCGCCGAGGCCGTGCCGCTGCTCGAGCGCGCCGGAATCACGCCTGAAGCGGCCTTCTCCGACGAGGACAGCCGCGCGCTGCGCTTCTCCACCAGCAACCCCGGGATCGACCTGATCCGGGTGCGCGCGTTCGATGTCGCGACCTTCGTCGCGCATGGCGCGGCGCAGCTGGGCATCGTGGGATCGGACGTGCTGGCGGAGTTCGATTATTCGGAGCTCTACGCCCCGGTGGATCTCGGCATCGGGCATTGCCGACTGTCGGTCGCGGAACCGGCCGATATGGCGGCGGGCGACGATCCACGCGGCTGGAGCCATGTGCGCATCGCGACCAAATATCCGCACGTGACGCGTCAGCATTTCGAGGCGCGCGGGGTTCAGGCCGAGTGCGTGAAGCTCAACGGGGCGATGGAGTTGGCGCCGACGCTTGGGCTGGCGCCGCGGATCGTGGATCTGGTGTCGTCGGGCAAAACGCTCAAGGAAAATGGGTTGGTCGAGGTCGAGGTGATCGCCGAGGTCACGTCGCGGCTGATCGTCAACCGGGCTGCGTTCAAGACACGGGCGGAGGTGGTGCCGCTGGTGGATGCTTTCCGGCGGGCAGTGGAGATGCGCGATGGGGCGTGATGCTCACTATCTCCCCTCCCCTTCAGGGGAGGGGTCGGGGGTGGGGCCTTCCCGCAATCGTCATCGTTTCGGGTTGGCGGAATCCCCCACCCCAACCCCTCCCCTGAAGGGGAGGGGCTTTTAGATGATCCGTCTCTCCACTTCCGATCCGGGGTTCGAGCGCGACTTCACCGCGCTCGTCAACGCGCGGCGCGAGGCTGATGCCGATGTCGCGCGCGACGTGCGGACCATCGTCGCCAGCGTGCGTGACGAAGGGGATGCTGCGCTTCACGCGTTCACGAAGAAATTCGACCGGCACGATCTCAACGAGACCGGCTGGCGGATCGAGAAAGCCGACTGGCTGGCCGCGCTCGACGGGCTCGAGCCGGAATTGCGCGACGCGATCGAGCTCGCGGCGGAACGGATCGCTGCCTATCACCTGAAGCAGAAGCCCGAAGATAGCGATTCGACCGACTCGGCCGGCGTCCGGCTCGGCGCGCGGTGGAATGCGATTCAGAACGCCGGCATCTATATCCCGGGCGGTCGCGCGGCCTATCCCTCCTCAGTGCTGATGAACGCGATCCCGGCCAAGGTCGCCGGGGTCGAGCGGCTGGTGATGGTGACGCCCACGCCCGACGGCGAGGTCAATCCACTGGTGCTGGCCGCCGCGTACATCGCCGGCGTGGACGAAATCTGGCGCGTCGGCGGGGCGCAGGCGATCGCCGCTTTGGCTTACGGCACCGGCCGGATTGCCGCTGTGGATGTCATCACCGGCCCGGGCAATGCCTGGGTCGCCGAGGCGAAGCGCCAGCTCTACGGTGTGGTCGGCATCGACATGGTTGCCGGACCGAGCGAGATCGTCGTCGTCGCTGACGGGAAGAACGATCCCGACTGGATCGCCGCCGACCTGCTCAGCCAGGCCGAGCACGACCCGACCAGCCAGTCGATCCTGTTCACGGACGATGCCGCGTTCGGCAAGGCCGTCGCCGATGCGGTCGACCTGCAGATCGGCCAGCTTTCCACCGCCAAGGTGACGCGCGAAAGCTGGGATGCGAACGGCGCGATCATCGTCACTGCCGATCTGTTCGAGGCGATCCCGCTGGTCGACCGGCTCGCGCCCGAGCATCTCGAACTTGCCTGCGACGATCCCCAGGCCTTGTTCGACCGGGTTCGCCATGCCGGATCCGTGTTCATGGGCCGCCACACGCCCGAGGCGATCGGCGATTATGTCGCCGGGCCCAACCATGTCCTCCCGACCGGCCGGCGCGCGCGCTTCGCCTCCGGCCTGTCGGTGCTCGACTTCATGAAGCGCACCAGCTTCCTCCAGCTCGATCACGCCGCGCTCGGCGCCATCGGCCCCGCGGCCGTGGCGCTGGCGGAGGCGGAAGGGCTCCCTGCCCATGCGAAATCAGTGGCGCTCCGCCTCGCGGGCGACCAGACGGAATTGAACCTATGAGCCGAACCTCAGCCCGCTCCACGGCCCGCGCCGCCGCCCGGCTTGCCGCGACCCAGGCACTCTATCAGCACGAGATGGAGGGCACGGCGATCGCGCCGCTGCTGCACGAATTCCACCAGCATCGGTTGGGCGCGACGATCGAGGACGCCGAATATGCCGAGGCCGAAGTCGATTTCTTCGACGATATCGTGAAGGGCGCGGTCGCGCGCCAGGCGGAGATCGACGAAGCGATCAAGGGCAAGCTGGCCAAGGGTTGGGCGCTGGAGCGGCTCGACCGGTCGATGCGCGCGATCCTGCGCGCGGGCACGTACGAGCTGATGGCGCGGGCGGATGTGCCGGTGGCGACGGTGATCACGGAATATGTCGATGTGGCGCATGCGTTCTTCGACAAGCGCGAGGCGGGGTTCGTGAACGGGCTGCTGGATGCGATCGCGAAGGATGTTCGCTCTTAATCCTCCCCGGAACGGGGAGGGGGACCGTCCGAAGGACGGTGGAGGGGGCTCGTCCCAAGCGTTTCATCTGAGGAGGCCACCCTCCACCGCTTCGCGGTCCCCCTCCCCGTTCCGGGGAGGAATCGCTTGAACGAAGCCGAATTCCTCGCCGCACTCCGCACCCTGCCGCTTCATCCAGCGGCACGGGGGTTGCTTGACGATACCGCACTGCTCGACGTGGGCGGGCCGCTCGTGCTGACCAGCGACACCATCGTCGAAGGCATTCACTTCCTCCCCTCCGACCCGGCCGAGGACGTTGCCTGGAAGCTCGGCGCAGTGAATCTGTCCGATCTGGCCGCCAAGGGCGCGCTGCCGCTCGGGGTGATGCTCAACTACACGCTCGCTGGCGATTCCGCCTGGGATGCCGGCTTCATCGATGGGCTCAGGCAACTCGACTTCAACCTGATCGGCGGCGACACCGTGTCGCTGCCCTGGGGCGCCCCGCGCGTGCTGACCCTGACCGCGTTCGGCACCGACGCTGCCGCTCCGCCCCGGAGCGGGGCGCAGGCCGGCGATGCGCTCTACGTCACTGGGACGATCGGCGATGCCGGCGCGGGCCTCGCCATCGCGCGCGGCGCGGAAGGACCGGACGAACTGCTCGCCGCCTATCGCCGCCCGATGCCGCGGATCGGCGACGGCCGGGCGCTCGCGCCGCTTGTCCATGCCATGATGGACGTCTCCGACGGGCTGCTGATCGACGGTGCGCGGATGGCCGAGGCAAGCGGGCTGGCGCTCGAAATCGACCTGGCCGCCGTACCGTTGTCGACTGCGTATCGCAGCTTCGCCGGCGACGATCGCGAAGCGCGGATCGCCGCCGCAACGGCGGGAGACGATTATCAGCTGCTGTTCGCAGCGCCCGCCGGCTTCGACCTGCCGGTGCCAGCCACCCAGATCGGCCGCTTCTCCATCGGTTCCGGACTGAGCCTGATGGATGCCGCCGAAGCGGTGGCACTACCGGCACGGCTGGGCTTTCTGCACACTGCCTGAACGGCTTGCGCTCTCGTAGAGCGCCTCTATACCTTCCGCCCAAATGCCGAGGACACAGGCCAAAAGGCCTGGCGCGGTACCATTAGGGGAAGGATATATATGACGATTGTCTATGCGGCCATGATCTGCGGCCTGATCGCCGTACTTTATGGCATCATTACCAGCCGGCAGATTCTCGCGGCCAGTGCCGGCAACGAGAAGATGCAGGATATCGCCGCCGCCATCGCGGAAGGCGCCAAGGCCTATCTCGGCCGGCAATATCGCACCATCGCCATCGTCGGCGTCGTCGTCGCGGTGGTGGTCGGCTATTTCCTCGGCATCACCTCGGCTATCGCCTTCGCGATCGGCGCGATCCTGTCGGGCGTGACCGGTTTCATCGGCATGAACGTGTCGGTGAAGGCGAACGTCCGCACGGCAGAAGCCGCGCGCACCTCGCTGCAGGGCGGCCTGACCATGGCGTTCCGTTCGGGCGCGGTCACCGGCATGCTGGTCGCGGGCCTGGGTCTGCTCTCGATCACCGGGCTGTTCTGGTACCTGATCGCTCAGGCGCATATGGACCTGGCGGTGCAGGCCGATCGCCGTATCGTGGTGGATTCGCTCGTCGCGCTCGCCTTTGGTGCCTCGCTGATCTCGATCTTCGCGCGTCTCGGCGGCGGCATCTTCACCAAGGCAGCCGATGTCGGCGCCGATCTGGTGGGCAAGGTCGAGGCCGGCATTCCCGAGGACGACCCCCGCAACCCCGCCACCATCGCCGATAACGTGGGCGACAATGTCGGCGACTGCGCCGGCATGGCGGCCGATCTGTTCGAGACCTATGTCGTCACCATCGGCGTGACCATGGCCTCGATCGCCCTGCTCCTCCCGAACGCCGACCATCTGTTCCAGCTGATGACCCTGCCGCTGCTCGTCGGCGGCGTCTGCGTCATCACCTCGATCATCGGCACCTACATGGTCCGCCTCGGCGCCAACAACTCGATCATGGGCGCGCTCTACAAGGGCTTCTGGACCACGGTGATCCTTTCGATCCCGGCGATCTACTTCGCGACCCAGTACGTCCTGGGCGACATGAACACCGTTATCGGCGGGGGATCGTTCCTCGACGGCAACACCGAAGTCACCACCGGCTTCACCGGCATGGCGCTGTTCTGGTGCATGATGATCGGCCTCGCGCTTACCGGCGCTCTGGTGTGGATCACCGAATATTATACCGGCACCAATTATCGCCCGGTCCGCTCGATCGCCAAGGCGTCCGAGACCGGCCACGGCACCAACGTCATCCAGGGTCTCGCGGTCAGCCTCGAAAGCCCGGCACTGCCGACGCTGGTGATCTCGGTCGCCGTGATCGCGACCTATCAGCTCGCCGGCGTGATCGGCATCGCGTTCGGCGCGACCGCAATGCTGGCGCTGGCCGGCATGGTCGTGGCGCTCGACGCGTACGGCCCGGTCACGGACAATGCGGGCGGCATCGCCGAGATGGCGGGCCTGCCCGACGATGTCCGCCACCGCACCGACGCGCTCGACGCCGTGGGCAACACCACCAAGGCAGTGACCAAGGGCTATGCGATCGGCTCCGCCGCGCTTGCCGCTTTGGTGCTGTTCGGCGCCTACACGACCGATCTGGGCATCTACTTCCCCGATCTCGCGGTCGATTTCTCGCTGAGCAATCCGTACGTCATCGTCGGCCTGCTGCTCGGCGCGCTGCTGCCGTTCAGCTTCGGTGCGTTCGGCATGACCGCAGTGGGTCGTGCGGCAGGTGCGGTCGTCGAGGACGTCCGCGCCCAGTTCCGCGACAATCCGGGCATCATGGAGGGCACGGTTCGCCCGAACTATGCCCGCACCGTCGATCTCGTCACCAAGGCAGCGATCAAGGAGATGATCATCCCGTCGCTGCTGCCGGTGCTTGCGCCGATCGTGGTGTATTTCATCATCACGGCGGTGGCCGGCCAGGCGAGCGGCTTCGCGGCGCTCGGCGCGCTGCTGCTCGGCGTGATCGTGTCGGGCCTGTTCGTCGCCATCTCGATGACCTCGGGCGGCGGCGCATGGGACAATGCCAAGAAATATATCGAGGACGGCAATCACGGCGGCAAGGGCAGCGAGGCTCACAAGGCCGCGGTGACCGGCGATACCGTCGGCGATCCCTACAAGGACACGGCGGGTCCCGCGGTGAACCCGATGATCAAGATCACCAACATCGTGGCCTTGCTGCTGCTCGCTGCATTGGCGCACGCGGCCTGAAGCCACCCCTTCAGGGGCGGCAGGCTGCCGCCCCTGTCGACAAGACCGCGTCGGGAGCGATCCCGGCGCGGTTTTTGTAAGCGCGCTACATTTTACAAAACTGCTAAACGCTTCATTTCGGCCCTAATATCCGTAACCTGACCGCTTTTCGCCGCCCCCCGGATAGGCTAGGCAGGCGCGGGGAATCAGGGGGCTTGTTCATGCGTTGGATGCTGTTGTGTGCGGGTGCGGCGCTGTTGTTCGCGCCGATGAGCGTCATGGCACAGGACCAGGCGGCAGCACCCGCCCCGGCCCCCACCGCGCCCCAGGCGAAGCTGCCTTCCCCGATCCCGCTCGAACTGTTCGCGCGGCTGCCCTTCATGGAAGGACCCGAGCTGTCGCCCAATGGCAGCAAGATCGCGACGCGCCTCGCCGTCAACGGCATTCAGCGACTGGCGATCATCCCGCTGGACGATTTCAAGAAGACCAAACAGCTCAGCGCGGGCGATGCCGACCTGAACGACTGGACCTGGGTGAATGACGACTGGCTGGTCGCCAAGGTCGGGGCGATCTCAAGCGTTCAGGGCTCCGAATGGTATATCCGCCGGGCCATCGGCATCAGCGCCGATGGCAAGGCGACGCAGATCCTGGGCAAGACCACTGCCGCCCAGAATGCCGACGACCTGTTGTGGATCGCAAGCGACGGATCGCCCAATGTTTTGCTGTCGATGCAGACCTCGATCTATTCCGACGACCTCGGATTCTGGCCCGAGGTGCTGCGATTCGACGTGTCGACCGGCAAGAGCAAGCGCGTGGTGAACCCCGTGACGCAGGTGTTCGACTGGTATGCGGACGGCACCGGCACCGTGCGGATGGGCATCGCCTATGACGACGACCGACGCAGTTCGCGGCTGTTGTACCGGGACAATGCCGATGCCTCCTTCCGGACCGTCGTCAAGGCCCGCGGCAAGGATGCCACGCTTGGCAACGTGCCGGCGATGTTCCTGCCCGAACCCGGCAAGGCAATCGCCTATGACGATCCGGACGGCTTCGACGCAGTCTATGATCTCGACCTCGCCTCGCTGAAGACCGGCAGCAAGCTGTTCGGGGTGGCGGGATATGATATCGACAATCTGATCACCGGCGCCGGCGGCACGAAGATGATCGGCGCCCGCTATATCGACACCCGCCCCCACACCCATTGGTTCGACCCGGTGCTGGCGAAGGTGCAGGCGGATCTCGACAAGGCGGTCGGCACCCGCCAGGCCCTCATCACGTCCTGGAGCCGCGATTTCAGCCTGCTGATCGTCTATGTCGGCGGCGCCGACCGGCCAGGCGCCTATTATCTCTACCGGCCCGACGAAGGCGTGATGCATGTCCTCGCCAAGGTGAACGAGGACCTTGGCAACGACGCGCTCTCTCCCGTCAGGACGATCCGCTACAAGGCGCGCGACGGGCTGGAGATCCAGGCGGTGCTGACCACGCCCAAGGGCGCATCGGCGAAGAACCTGCCGCTGATCCTCATGCCCCATGGCGGCCCGTTCGCGCGCGACGACGAGAGCTGGGACTGGTGGGCCCAGTTCCTCGCCAGCCGCGGCTATGTGGTACTTCAGCCCAACTACCGGGGCTCCTCAGGCTTCGGCAACAGCTTTGCCGAAAAGGGCCGCGGCCAATGGGGCCTGGCCATGCAGGACGACCTGACCGACGCCGTGAAATGGGCGGTGGGCGAGGGCATTGCCGATGCGAAGCGCGTCTGCATCGTCGGCGGCTCCTATGGCGGCTATGCCGCGTTCCGGGCAGCGCAGCGCGACAAGGGCGTCTATCGGTGCGCGGTGTCCTATGCCGGCGTTTCCGACATGTCGGCGATGGTCCGTTACGACGGCAATTTCCTGAACGCGGGGCGGCGCAAGGACTGGCTGCGCGCCCAGGCGCCGGACCTGAAGGCCGTGTCGCCGGTCAACTATGCCGCGGACTTCTCGATCCCGATCCTGATCATGCACGGCAAGGCCGACCGGGTCGTGCCGGTGAAGCAATCGCGCGAGATGGTCGAGAAGCTGAAAGCGGCGGGCAAGCCCTATCGTTATGTCGAGCAGCCCAAGGGCGACCATCATTTCTCGGAAGAGGCGGATCGGGTGCAATGGCTGAAGGAGCTCGAGGCGTTCCTGAAGGAAAACAACCCGGCGTGATGGGCGGGCGCCGGGCTCGGCCGGCGAATCACGCGCGGCTTCCCTTTTGAGCGCTTTGGCGCTAAGGCGCCCGCTCACGATTTCCCAACATCGCTAGAGGTTTGTTTGGCCAAGGAAGAATTGCTCGAAATGCGCGGCCAGGTGGTGGAGCTTCTGCCCAACGCCATGTTCCGCGTAAAACTCGAAAACGACCATGAAATTCTCGGCCACACCGCCGGCAAGATGCGCAAGAACCGCATCCGCGTGCTGGTGGGCGACGAGGTTCTTGTCGAGCTGACCCCGTACGACCTGACCAAGGGTCGCATCACCTACCGCTTCAAATAAGCCGCGGGCCAGTGCGGCTCGTTCTTGCCTCAACCTCCCCGCGCCGGCGCGACCTTCTCGCGCGGCTCGGTGTCGAGCCGGCGCGCGTCGCCGACCCCGATATCGACGAGACCCCGCTGCCCGGCGAGGCGCCGCGCAACCATGCGCTGCGCCTGGCCGAGGCGAAGGCGCGCGCGGTCGAGCGGGGCGAGGGCGAGATCGTGCTGGCGGGCGATACGGTGATCGCGCTGGGCCGCCGCGTACTGGGCAAGGCCGAGGACGAGGCCGAGCTGCGTCGCATGCTCGGGCTGCTTTCCGGCCGCCGCCATCATTGCCTGACCGCGGTGTGCGTGATCGATACCGCGGGCAAGGCGCGCACCCGCCTCTCCGACACGATCGTCGCATTCAAGCCGCTGACCAGTGCCGAGGTCGACGCCTATGTCGCGAGCGGCGAAGGGCTGGGCAAGGCGGGCGGCTATGCCATCCAGGGCCGGGCCGAGGCGTTCGTGCGCTTCCTCTCCGGCAGCCATTCCGGCGTGATCGGCCTGCCCCTGTTCGAGACCCGCGCGCTGCTGATCGCGGCGGGCATGCCCCTTGGCTGAGTGTGCCCCCATCGAATGGTTGTTCGAGGCCGGGATCGGCGAGGCGCGCGCCGCGCTGGTCGAGGACGGCGCGATCGTCGAGGCACGGATCGAGCTGGATGACGGCGCGCTGCGGGTCGGCGCGGTGCTGGCGGCGCGGCTGGTCGAAATCACCGTCAAGGGCCGCGAGGGGCGCGTGACGGTCGCGGGCGGCGAGGCGATCCTTTCTCCCTTGCCGGCGGGCATCACCCAGGGTGCGGCGCTTACGGTCGAGATCGTGCGTGAGGCGATCCCCGAAGCGGGCCGCGCGAAGCTCGCCAAAGCCATGCCGGCCGAACCAGGCACGCATCCTGCCCCCGCCCCCGACCTGCTCGCCCGGATCACCGCCTCCGGGCTTCCGATCCGCACTTTGCGTGCGCATGAGCCGGACGCGCTCGAGGCCGCGGGCTGGTCCGAGGTGCTGGAAGAGGCACTGACCGGCGAGATCGCCTTTCCCGGCGGCGCGCTGCGGCTGTCGCCGACGCCGGCGATGACCCTGTTCGATGTCGACGGCTATCCGCCGCTGGAAGCGCTGGCGGTCAATGCGGCGCAGGCGGTGGGCGCGGCGATCCTGCGGCACGATATCGGCGGCTCGATCGGCATCGACTTCCCGACGATCGAGGGCAAGGCGGCGCGGCAGGCAGTGGCGGCAGCGATCGATGCGGCGCTGCCCTTGCCGTTCGAGCGCACCGCGATGAACGGATTCGGCTTCCTGCAGATCGTGCGCCGCCGCGCCCGCGTGTCGCTGCCCGAGCTGCTCCGCGCCGACCGGGCGGGCGCGGAGGCGCGCGCGCTGCTCCGCGCGATCGAGCGTATCCCGCCACCGGGCACACGGCACCACAGGATCCGCCCGGGCGTTCTGGCCTGGCTGACGGCGCGGCCTGCGCTCCTCGCCGAACTGGCGCGGCGGACCGGCATGACCCATGATTTCGAGGCGATCTGATATGGCGAAGACCGACAAATGCCCGATCTGCGGCAAGCCCGTATCCCCGGAGCATACGCCGTTCTGCAGCCGCGGCTGCCGCGACCGCGATCTGCTGCAATGGCTCGGCGAGGGGTATCGGCTTCCCGCGGGGCCTGCCGATCCGGAAGATCCATCCGCTGCAACGCCCGGGCTGGACAGCGCCAACGACGCCGATTAAGAGGCCCGCTCTTTCCGGCGCCCGTCAGGCGCGCCGGCGATGCCCGGGTAGCTCAGTTGGTAGAGCATGCGATTGAAAATCGCAGTGTCGGCGGTTCGATCCCGTCCCCGGGCACCACTTCTCCTTAGCCGTCGCGCTGCAGGATGATGCCCAGTTCCTCGACGTCGAGATCGCGCTCGAGATTGTGCAGGACCTCGTCCTCGATCAGCCCCGCGCGGTGGATGCGGATCAGCTCGGCGCGCCCGGCGGCGAGGCCGATCAGCACGACGTCGAAATGCGTCCTGATACCCGCCATGAACGAATCCGCGTCCGCCGCGTAGCGCTGGATGATCTCGAGGCGCTTGCGATATTCCTCGAGCAGCTTCGGATGGAGCAAGGTTCCGTCCGGCGCATAGGCGTGCGCCTCCACCGCCTCAGTCCTGGCGCGGGCGATGGCCGCTTCCGAGGCGGCCATGCTCATTTTCGCGGGCGGATCCTCGTCGACCGGGCTGACCCATCGGATCAGCCAGCCCAGACTCGCGCCCTGGATGACCACGGTGGCGAAGATCACCGCGAAGGCAGTGACGAGCATCAGGTCCCTGCCCGGCATCGATTCGGGCAAGGTGAGCGCCACCGCCAGCGTCACGACACCGCGCATCCCCGCCCAGCCCAGCACCGTCGCCTGCCGCATGCCGAGCGGGCGGGCGCGCTTCCACCCAAGCCCGCGCAGCGCGGCGAGCAACCCGTCGCTGCCGAAGATCCAGACGAAGCGCGCCACCGTGACCACGAGCACCACGCCGAGCACGGGGATCGCCATCGTCGTCGAGACGGCCGCGATCCCGCCGACCCGGTCCAGCACGCCGCGCAACGTGAAGCCGACCAGGATGAAAACCAGCGCTTCGAGGACAAACACCAATGTCTGCCAGAAGGCGCCGCCGCGCAGGCGGACCTGTGCCGGCAGGAGGATATGCTGATACCAGCCAAGCACCAGGCCGGCGACGACCGTCGCGATCACGCCGGACACATGCGCCGCCTCACCCGCGATATAGGCGACCCAGCACATGAGCGTGTTGGCCAGGATGATCAGCGTCTGATCGTTCAGGCGCCGGACGGCGAGCATCCAGACCCCCGATACCAGGAGGCCGGCAACGACACCGCCAAGCGCGAGGACGAGGAAGCTCGATATCGCGGCCCCGGCGCTGAACACCCCGCTCAGTGTCGCCGCGACGGCGAAACGGAAAAGGACCAGGCCAGTCGCGTCATTGAGCAGGCTTTCCCCCTCCAGCAAGGCCGACAGCCGTCGGGGAAGCGTCACGCCCTGCAGCACGGCGCGGGCCGATACCGCATCCGGCGGGGACACGATCGCCCCGAGCGCGAAGCAGGCTGCCCATGGCAGGCTGGGGACGAGCCAGTGGACGACAAGGCCGACCACCAGCGTGGTGAACATGACCGCGCCGACCGCGAGCGACAGGATGCCCGGAAGGTGCTGCCGAAAACGGCCGAGCGCAGTGTAATAGGCGCCGTCCATCAGCAGGGGCGGGAGGAACAGCACCAGCGCCAGCTCGGGATCGAGCGTCACCGGGGGCAGCCCCGGCACAAAGGCAAGAAGGCCCCCGCCCACGAGCAGCGCGGTGGCCGGCGGGAGGCCGATGCGCTGCGCCGCCCAGTGCAGCGCGACGACCACGGCGAGCAGAGTCAGGATGAGCTCGAATGTCTCGACAGGATGCATCGGCTCTCCCGCAAATCGTCGGACCGATGTGCCGACATGGCAGTCCCGATCCGGTTTCGCACTGTGCCATTGCGCAAGGGCGGGAGCAAAGCCTGAAGCGCCCTGTCGCACGGGTGCCGCCTGCCCGTACTTCGATCCGCCCGGACAGTGGGCGAACCCATGGGATCATCCTTCACCCCGGCATCGACGGCGCGGCGATCAGCGGATAACGTTCCCTTTGTCAGGCGATCGCGGGGCAACCGCGGCGCCGGCGCGCGATGACACCGCCGATGCGAAAGGGAGCGATTGGCAGGAGTAAACATTCCGGACCGTCCGGGCGAACCGGACCATGGCGGACGCAATCTCACCAGCAGGATAGTGCACGACCTCGGCCGCGCCATCGTGACCGAGCAGTTCTCGCGAGGATCGCCCTTCCCGGTCGAAGCCGAGCTTTGCCAGCGATTCGGCGCGAGCCGGCCGGTGGTACGCGAGGCCGTGAAGATGCTGACCGCCAAGGGCTTGCTCGTCGCCCGGCAACGCAAGGGCACCCTGGTCCGGCCCGAGGCGCAGTGGAACCTGCTCGACCCCGATATCCTGAAATGGATGCTCGAGCGCGATTTCTCGATCGACCTGCTGATCGACTTCACCGAGATCCGCATCGCGATCGAGCCGCGCGCCGCGGCCCGCGCCGCCGAGGGCGCGACCGGGCCGCAGCGGCGTGCGATCGTCCACGCGATCGAACGGATGTTCGCGGCCGAGCGCGGCGAGGAGGATTCGCTCGCGGCGGACATCGCCTTTCACACCGCCGTGCTGGAGGCGAGCAACAACCGCTTCATGCGCCAGTTCGCCGATCTGTCGGAGACGGCGCTCCGCTTCAGCATCCGCCAGACCAACGCGTACAAGGGCGTGACGCGGGCGAGCGCGATGGAGCACAAGGTGATCGCCGACGCGATTGTCGAGGGCGATCCCGGGCGCGCGGCGCGGCAGATGCGCAGCCTGATCCAGGCCGCGCTCGACCTGTTGCTCGAGGCGGCGGGGCACCGGCCGTTTCCGGAGGTCTAACTGCCCACCTGCCCCCATTCGAGCCCGAAGCGCGCGAGATATTTGCGCAGGCGGTCCGCATCGTTGGACGAGGTCCGCCGCGTCCGCGAGGCGGCGAACAGGGCGCGGCCGGCCTCGGACAGCGAGCGGCTGCGGCGGCAGGTCGCGATGACATGCGCCAGTTGCACCCGGTCGAACGGGTCGAGTTCGGCCAGCGCCGCATCGTCTAGCAGGCGGTCGAGCCCGTCATCGCCCTCCGCGCTCTCAGAGGCCCAGAGCCGCGTCAGCCGGGCGATCTCGCTTTCCACGCAATCACCGTCGATCCGGCCCTTGGGCGAGAAGGTCGCCATGCGCGTGACGCTCGCCGCGAGGTCGCGGAAATTGCCGGCCCAGATCGCGTCCGGCCCGGTCGCGAAGGTCAGATAGCGGTCCCGCGCTTCCTTGTTGAAGGTCACGCGGGTGCCCTCGCGTTCGGCGAAGCGGTCGAGTTCGTAATCGAGATTGGGTTCGATATCCTCGCGGCGCTCGGCGAGGCCGGGGAGCGCGAAGGTCCAGAGGTTGAGGCGCGCATAGAGATCGTCGCGGAACCGCCCTTCCGCCACGGCGCGGCCGAGATCGCGGTTGGTGCCGGCGATCAGCTGGAAATCGGAGGAGGATTCCTTGTCCGCACCGACGGGCAGGAATCTTTTGTCCTCGATCGCGCGCAGGATCATCGCCTGCTCGTCCAGGCCGAGCTCGCCGATCTCGTCGAGGAACAGCATGCCGGTATCGGCGGTGCGCAGCAGGCCGGGGCGGTCGGCGGCGGCACCAGTGAAGGCGCCCTTGCGGTGCCCGAACAGCGCCGACATCGCGCTGTCGCCCTTCAGGGTCGCGCAGTTCACCTCGACGAACGGGCCCTGCACCTGGTGCTTGAGCTTCTTCAGCTCGTAGATGCGCCGGGCGAGCTGGCTCTTGCCGGCGCCGGTCGGGCCGATCAGCAGCACCGGCGCGCGGCTGCGCACCGCGACCTGCTCGATCTCGTCGATCAGGTGGTTGAAGGCCGTGTTCTTCGTGTCGATGCCGGATTTCAGGAAGGACGTGCTCTCGGCACTCGCCTCGGCGAAGCGGGTGGCGATGCTGTCATAGCGGGAGAGATCGAGGTCGATGATGTTCCAGGTGCCGGGCGCGCCGGTGGGCATGCCGCGCACCGGCTGAGTCTGGAGCAGGCGGCCGGGGATATAGTGCGCCTCGGTCAGCAGGAAGAGACAGATCTGCGCGACATGCGTGCCGGTGGTGATGTGGACGAGATAGTCTTCCGCATCGGGATCGAAAGGATAGCCGCGCATGAAATCGAGCAGCTTGCCGTAGACCTCCTCGAAATCCCACGGATCGTTCAAATCGAGCACGCGCTTGTCGACGGTGGTTTCGGGCGAGACGCTGGCGATGTCCTCGGCGATATAGTCGGCGAGGCGCGTGTGGGCGCTGCCGTGGAGCATCACGAAGCGATCGACGCGCAGATCCTCGTGCATGGTCAGCCCGACCGAAGGCCGCCACTTGCTCCAGCGCGACGGGCCGAATTTGCTCGCGTCCAGCGTCGAGCCGAGGAATCCGAGGACGGTGAGCGGTTTCATCACGATACGGTAGGATAAACTCTTATCCATGTCGATATCATTTGCGCGAGCGCCCTACGGGCGCCGCGCATCGCGCAACCACATATGCTCGATATATTTATTGAAATATCATGTGCTTACGATTTTATCGTCGCCAACCCACCAGACTGGCACGCGCTCTGCAATATCCAATACGTCCAGCCGGTTCGTCGAACATCCGGCAGGGCAGCGCGGTGAGGGGCGGTCGGAATGGGCCGACCGCCCCGGATCGCAATCAGGGCGTAGCTCAGTTGCGCAGAGTACCGGCCTTGGAAGCCGGGGGTCGTTGGTTCGAATCCAGCCGCCCTGACCAAAGGGAACAAGACGATGGCAAACACGGGACTTTTCGCATCCGCGATCGCAAAGCTGCTTCCGGCACCGGATATGGTGAACCGCGAAGGCGCGCCTGCCTATGCCCTTGGCGCCGAGGCGACGCTCGCCCAGCTTGCCGCGACCGGAACCCTCAACGACAGCTTCTATGCGAGTGCGCAGACGCATCTCGCCGAGGCGATCGCTGCGGCCAAGGCGGCCGATCCGATATTCGTCGCCAAGGCCGCGGTCTATGCCCGCAAGGCCGGCGCGATGAAGGATATGCCTGCTTTGCTCGCCGCGTATCTGACGGTGGCCGAGCCCGACCTTGCCGTGCGTGTCTTCGGGCGCGTGATCGACAATGGCCGGATGCTCCGGACCTTCGTCCAGATCATGCGGTCCGGCCAGGTGGGGCGGACTTCGCTCGGGACCCGGCCGAAGCGGCTGGTGAAGCTATGGCTCGAGCATGCCTCGATGCGCGACCTGATGGCCGCGGCGACGGGGAATGATCCGTCGCTCGCCGATGTGGTCCGGATGGTTCACCCGAACCCGAAGGACGAGAGCCGGCGTGCCTTTTACGGGTGGCTGATCGGCAAGCCTTATGATGTCGCGGCGCTCCCGGTGGAGATCGCGGCGTTCGAGGCCTGGAAGCGGGATCCTTCGGGGCCGCTTCCGCCAGTGCCGTTCCTGTGGCTTACCGCTCTTCCGCTGACCGCGGAGCAGTGGGGAGAGCTGGCCTGCACGATGGGCTGGCAGGCGTTGCGGATGAACCTCAACACCCTGGCGCGCAACGGCGCGTTCGCGGTGGAGGGGGTCGCCGAGGCGGTTGCCATCCGATTGTCCGACAAGGACGCGATCTCGAAGGCGCGGGTCCTGCCCTATCAATTGATGGTGGCATTGGAGTCGGCCGGAGAGGGCGTGCCCCTGAAGGTGCAGGCGGCGCTGGAGGATGCGCTCGAGGCTTCGGTCTCGAACGTGCCGACAGTGCCTGGCCGGGTGGTCGTCTGCCCCGACGTGTCGGGGTCGATGCGTTCGCCGGCGACTGGCTACCGCAAGGGGGCCACGTCGAAGGTCTCGTGCAACGATGTCGCGGCCCTGGTCGCGGCGGCGGTGCTCCGGGCCAACCGGGAGGCGCGCGTGCTGCCCTTCGAGGTCGATGTCGTGCCGATCAAGCTCGATCCGTTTGCCCGTCTTGCCGTGAACACGGCGAAACTGGCGGCGATCGGCGGGGGCGGGACTGCGGTCTCGGCGCCGCTGGCGAAGCTCAATGCGGAGAAGGCGGCGGTCGATCTCGTCGTGATCGTTTCGGACAATGCTTCCTGGGTTGACGCCCGGGCCGGCGCGACCGCGACGATGCGCGAATGGGAAAAGCTGAAGGGCCGGAACCGGGCTGCGAAGCTCGTCTGCGTCGACATCCAGGCGCATGGGTCTACCCAGGCTTCTGGGCGGGCGGATATTTTGAATGTCGGAGGGTTCTCCGACGCGGTGTTCGAGACGATTGCGCGCTTCGCTTCCGGCGATGCGCGGGATTGGGTGAGCATCGTCAACGAAACGGAGGTGTAAGAACAGGTCGTGGCGAATGCTGGCGGGACTACAGCGCCAATGAAGGTCCGACGAGTAAAGCGCCCGGAAGCCGGCAACGGCGGATGGGAGATGCGGGTTCGAATCCCGCCTTGCGATGTAGCTTAAGGACCGCGTCTCGCCGATATCGTCGCCACGACCTGAACTTCTTCCCCGGCGAAGGCCGGGGCCCAGTGGAGGGACAGAAGGAACAGCCGAAGCGCGTCTTCATCAGTGTCTCTCCACTGGGCCCCGGCCTTCGCCGGGGAAGGGAAAAGGGAAAGAAGGAAACATCACGGCGAATGCCGGTCGGACTACATGTGTCGCGGGTTCGAGTCCCGCCTTGCCGAAAGGCTTGTAGCTCAGTTGGATAGAGCAATCGATGTCCGGCCAACACCTGGTCGCCGTGAACAAATTCAAGCTGGCGAATGCCGGTGGGACTACATCCGGTTGTGGCCGAAAGGTCTAGCGGTTCGAATCCGCATGTCTCATCACTCTCGTCGCCAGCACCAGAACAATCCGGCGAATGCCGCGTGGGACTACATCTTGCCACGATGGCCCTCACAAGGGGCCGTCTCACGTATTTCTCGTCGCCGGAACCAAGATACGTTGGCGAATGCTGGCGAGACTACAGGTCAGAGCGTCTGCCGCGAAAGCAGGAGGTCGGTGGTTCAACTCCACCCCCGGGCAACCGGGTAGCTCAGAGGAAAATGTCTCGCTGAACCTCGTCGCCGGCACCGACTACGCAGCCGTGGCGAATGCCGCGCGGGACTACATTGGTAATGCGAAGGTCGCCGGTTCGACTCCGGCCGGGTTTATCGCCCGTAGCTCAGCGGGAGAGCGTCGAAACGTCTCGCCACCACCTCGTCGCCACGACTGCGGCATGCAACAAGAAGACAGGAGGTCGCGATGACCGAGACGAATTTCGACTACCAGCACGTCCCGGGCGGCGTGCCGATCAAGATGTGGACCCGCGGCGTGCCGGTCGACGACAAGGCGCGCGCGCAACTCGCGCGGGCGGCACAGATGCCGTTCGTGTTCAAGCATGTGGCGGCGATGCCCGACGTGCATGTCGGCATCGGCGCGACCGTCGGCTCGGTCATCCCGACCAAGGGTGCGATCATCCCGGCGGCGGTCGGTGTCGATATCGGCTGCGGCATGATGGCGGCGCGGACCTCGCTGATGGCGAGCGACCTTCCGGACAATCTGGAAGGCGTGCGTGCCGCAATCGAGCGGGCGGTTCCGGTGGGCCGTTCGGTCGGCCGGGGCAAGCGCGACACGGGTTCGTGGGGCGATCCGCCGCCGGCGGTCGTCGAGGCCTGGGCGACGCTCGCCGAGCGCTTCGGCCAGATCGTCGCCAAATATCCGCGGCTGGGGAACACGAACAACCTCGTGCATCTCGGCACGCTCGGCACGGGCAACCACTTCATCGAAGTCTGCCTCGATACCGAGCAGCGGGTATGGGTGATGCTCCATTCGGGATCGCGCGGCGTGGGCAATGCGATCGGCAGTTTCTTCATCGAGCTGGCGAAGCAGGACATGCGCAAATGGTTCATCAACCTGCCCGACCAGGACCTGGCGTACTTCCCCGAAGGGACCGAGCATTTCGACGACTATGTCGAGGCGGTCGGCTGGGCGCAGGATTATGCGGCGCTCAACCGGCGGATGATGATGACCAATGTCATCCGGGCGATCCGGACGGTCATCGCCAAGCCGTTCGATGCCGAGCTGGAAGCGGTCAACTGCCATCACAATTACGTGACGCGGGAGAATCATTTCGGCGAGAATGTGCTCGTCACCCGCAAGGGGGCGGTGCGTGCGGCGAAGGGCGTGCTGGGGATCATCCCGGGGTCGATGGGCGCGAAATCGTTCATCGTGCGTGGGCTGGGCAATGCGGAGTCGTTCGACAGCTGCAGCCACGGCGCGGGCCGCGTGATGTCCCGTACCGAGGCGAAGAAGCAGGTGTCGCTCGCCGATCACATCGCCGACACGGCGGGCGTCGCCTGCCGCAAGGACGAAGGCGTGATCGACGAGAGCCCGCGGGCGTACAAGCCGATCGAGGCCGTGATGACGGCGCAGGCCGACCTGGTCGAGATCGTCCACACGCTGAAGCAGGTGGTGTGCGTGAAGGGCTGAGGCCCTTCACGCTGCCATTGGAGGTGGTCATGAAAAAGCGGCTCATCTGCAATGCGTGCGGCGCGGAGCTGACCGGGGCGCTCCGGATCCTTTCAGGCAAGGACCCATCGGTGACGTCGCCGGAACATGTCGATCGCGCGCCGCTGACCGAGCCTGGGGTGGCGTTCAAATCCTACGAACCGATCATGCGATCGTTTGGGGATGCGCCTGCGCCGCTGGAGTTCACGCCGCAATATTGGCTCAATCCGGATGACCTGACCGACGCTGTCGGTAATACGCCGGATAACCAGCATCTGTCGGGTTGCTGCGGCATGGGCGGTTTCAACGGCCCGAACCAGATCTGTCGCTGCGGCGCGGAGATCGGGACGCTGCAGACGGACTGCGTCACGCCGCGTGTGTTCATTCCGGAACCGGGCAAGACAGCATGGATCGAAAACTTCGGCACGGAGGAGTGAGATGGCCCTAGTCCACGCGGGCGAGCCGGCCTTGGCCACACCACCCCTCTCCTGTCAGGAGAGGGGCAAGCTGCGCAGCAGCGCGGGGTGAGGTTGAGTGCGGGACGCTCATGATACTCACCCTCACCCTTCCCATCGCTTCGCGATGGGCCCCTTCCCTCTCCCGATGGGAGAGGGAGTTTTGAAGAGCAAATAGCATGATCATCATCGACGGATCGGAAGGCGAAGGCGGGGGGCAGATCGTGCGTAATGCGTGCGCGCTGTCGCTCGTCACCGGTCGGCCCTTCCGCATCACCAATGTGCGCGGCGGGCGGGAGAAGCCCGGGCTGATGCGCCAGCATGTCACCGCGATCGAGGCCGCCTGCAGGATCGGCGGCGGCGAGTGCGAGGGCGTGGCTGTGGGGTCGCGCGAGATGCTGTTTCGCCCCGGCAAGGCTTCCGCGGGCGATTATCATTTCGCGGTCGGCACGGCGGGGAGCACCAACCTTGTCCTCCAGACGGTCCTGATGCCGCTGCTGCTTGCGGACGGGCCGTCGCGGCTCGTGCTCGAGGGCGGCACGCACAATGTGTTCGCGCCGCCGTTCGACTTCATCGACCGGGCGTTCCTGCCGATCGTGAACCGCATGGGGCCGCGCGTCACCGCCAAGCTGGTGCGGCATGGCTTCTACCCGCGCGGCGGCGGGCGGATCGAGGTGGAGATCGAGCCGGCGCCGCTGGTGCCGGTCGAGTGCGTCGAACGCGGGGCGATGCTGTCCTGTTCGGCGACCGCATTCTTCGCGGGCCTGCCCTTCGACGTCGCGGACCGCGAGATCCGGATGGCGAAGAAGCAGCTCGACTGGCCCGAGTGCGCCTTTTCGGTGCGCGAACTGCCCGAGGAGCAGGGGCCGGGCAATATCCTGGTGCTCGAAGCTGTCTATGAACATGCCACCGAAATCGTCAGCGGTTTCGGCAAGCTCGGCGTGCCCGCAGAACATCTCGCGAAGCGCGCGGCGGCGCGGATGCAGGGCTATCTCGACTCCACGGCCTTTGCCGGTCCCTATCTCGCGGACCAGCTGCTGCTGCCCTTCGCGATCGCCGGCGGCGGGGTGTTCACCACGGTGAAGCCGAGCCAGCATGCGACGACCGCGGCGGACATCATCGCCTTGTTCCTGGACCGCAAGACGGCGTTCCAGCACGAAGCAGGCGGAACGCACCGCGTGACGGTCGGATAGAGTCTATCCGGCCGCCATGTCGCTGACGCTGAAGCCCCGCGCGATGCGCTGCTCCGCATGGCGCTCCGCGCCCAGGCCGGTAGCGAGGGCAGCCAGCGCAGCATCGAGATCGTGCCGGCGGCCGCACAGGAAGATGTCGACCGCGGCATAGTCGCGCTCGGGCCAGGTGTGGATCGAGATGTGCGATTCGGCCAGCAGCGCGAAGCCGGTCACCCCCTGCCCCGCGCCGAAGCCGTGCAGGCGAAGCTCGAGCAGAGTCGCGCCGCTCGCGGCCACGGCACCCCGCAGCGCGGCTTCGACCCGGCCGATATCGTCGAGGCCGGTACAGCCGAACAAGTCGGCGAGGAGGTGCGTGCCGCTGTAATCCACGTGCGTTCCTAGATCAGCGTGTCTTCATAGGGAATGCCAAGATGCGCCATCGCGTCCTGCGCCGCCTGCGTGCCGCGATAATGCGCTTCCTCGAACAGCGAGAGGCCGCTCAGATCGGAATGCGCGAAGAACAAAGGCGGGCGCGGTTTCGCCGCTTCCTCGCGCGCGCCGCTCCAGAAGAAGCCGGGCACTGGGCGGATCATCGCATGGCCCCAGCGCCAGATATCGATGCGCGAGATCGCTCCATCCAGATCCGGGTTGGTCTGGAGCAGGTCGTCGCGGACCATGGCCTGCCAATAGTCGAGCGGGCGGTCGAGCAGTTCGCGACGGGCGTCGGCCGGGGGCATGTCGGACAGCGGCAGGTACCAGCTGAGCACGGTCGGCCCGGGCACGGTACCGAGCGATTGATGCGTCGCGACGACATAGCCGAGCGAGCGGCTGGTCCAGGACACATTGTCCCAGGCAAGCTCGAAGCCGTTGCCGGCGGGCGGCCGGTCGACCGTGACATTGGCGACGATCCAGGGAGCGTAACCGAACTGGCCGGCCGCCATCGCACCCGGCGGCAACAGAAGGCGCGTCACGAAATGCGGCGTGGCGAGGATCGCGCTGCGGGCGACCACGCGCACCGACTCCTCTGACCCCACATCGAAGCAGTCGATCTCTACCCCCGCCGCCACCGGTCGCACAGCGTAGACGATCCGGCCGCAATCGATCTGCGCCTTGAGCCGCTGCGCCATGCGCCCGACGAGATGCCCGTTGCCTTCCGGCCAGGTCAGCACCGTGTCGCCCGAGATATTGGCCGCAACGCCGCGACGCCCGGCGAAATAATGGATGCCCGCCCAGGCCGAGACCTGATCGGGCTCGGTCCCGTAATCGTCGCGGCAGGCATAGCGGACATGGCCGCGCAGGATCGGCGAGCGCCAGCCCTTCTGGTCGAGCCAGGCGGTAAAGCTCAGCGTGTCGAGCGCCAGCAGATCCGTATCGCGCGCGCTGAATGCCATCGGCAGCGCGAAAGCCGGGCGACCCTGCGCATCGCGGCGATCGCGATAGACGGCCATCGCGGCGAAGAAGGCGTCGAGATCGTGCCGGTCGGCGGGCGTGAGGCCAACGGTCGGGATCAATCCTTCCTGCCATTTGCCGAGATTGAGCAGCCGTTCGTCGGGATCGGAGACGATCTGATACGGATCGAACAGCGGCTTGCCGTCCTGATGGCCGGTCACGATGCCGAGCCGTTCGAGCAGCCGCACCACCCCTTTCGCCTCGGCATTGGGGATCGGCAGATAATGCGCGCCGAGCGGATAGGCGGAGACGGCGTTGCGTCCCGAGCGTGCGTTGCCGCCGGTGCGGTCCTCCAGCTCGAGCAAGCGGAAATCGGTCATGCCCGCTTCGGCCAGCGCCCAGGCGGCGGACAGACCGGCGACGCCACCGCCGAGGATCGCGATACCGATATGCACCTCGCGCTTCGGCACGGGGAAGGTGGCACCGTCGCGCAAGCGGTGGCCACGGGTGAAATCGGCGCCGCTCAGCGTGCCGGGCATTGGCTTGTCGCGGGCCTGCCAAGCGACAGCACCCGCACCGATCGCGGCAGCGGCAGTGACCGAGCCGGCGATCACAGTGCGGCGGGATACGGCCATGCCGTCAGCCCTCGTACACGGCCCACTCGGCCTCGAACTCGCGGACCAAAGCCTGGTTGTCGAGCCGGTTCACCGGGACCGAGCGGCGCGCCATATCCGGCGGGAAGGTGAAGGCCAGCGCGTCGGTCTGCGGCGTCAGGAAGCGCAGCCCCGAGGGCAGTGGTCCGGGCCGGCCGATCGGCTCGTTGGAGGCGAGCACGAAACCCCATTCGCCGAAGCTCGGCACATAGACATGATAACCACGCGTGATCAGGCCCGCCGCCTCGAGCGTGGTGGCGACCGTCCAATAGGCGCGCGGCGCGACCAGCGGCGACGTGCTCTGCACGCTGACGACGGCGCCCGGCGCGAGCGCCCTGGCCAGCTCGCGATAGAAGCTGACGGTGTAGAGCTTGCCGATCGCGAAATTGGTCGGATCGGGGAAATCGACCAGCACCGCGTCGAAGCGCCGCTGGTTCTCGCGCAGCCAGAGGAACGCATCGGCATTGATCACGTGCACCTTGGGCGAGTGGAACGCATCATGATTGAGCGCGGCGAGCATCGCGCTGTTACGGAACAGGCTGGTCATCTCAGGGTCGAGATCGACCAGGGTGACCGAGGCGACACCCGGATATTTCAGGATCTCGCGCACCGCGAGCCCGTCCCCGCCGCCGAGCACCAGGACGTTGCGCGGGTTGCGCGCCCGGCTCATCACCGGATGGACCAGCGCCTCATGATAGCGATATTCGTCGCGCGACGAGAATTGCAGGTTGCCGTTGAGATAGAGCCGCAAATCGCCCGCGCGCTTGGTGATGACGACGCGCTGATAGGGCGTCGACGCCGCATAGAGGATCGGATCGCCGTAAACCCCGACCTCGGCGGCGCGCTGCAGTTTTTCGGAAACGATGAACCCTGTCGCGAGCCCGACCGCCACCAGGATGCCGACGATCAGTTCGGTGCGCAGGCGACGCTTGCCCGGCAGCATGAGGATCAGCGCGATAGCGACGGCGACATTGGCAAGGCCGAACAGGAACCCCGTGCGCATCAGCCCGAGCTGCGGGACGAGCAGCAGCGGGAACAGCAGCGAGGCGGCGAGCGCGCCGACATAATCGAAGGTCAGCACCTTCGACACGAGATCGCCGAATTCGAGCCGGTCCTTGAGGATGCGCATCAGCAGCGGGATTTCGAGCCCGACCAGCGCGCCGATCACCAGCACCAGGCCGTAGAGCGGGATGCGGAAATCGGCGACCCGATCGAACAGCAGGAACAGCACCGCAGCCGACGCCCCACCGATCGCCGCGATCAATATCTCGACCCGGACGAACACCGCCAGCTCGTCGCGCTTCACGTAGCGCGAACACCAGGAGCCGATGCCCATGGCGAACAGATAGGTGCCGATGACGATCGAGAATTGCGTGACGCTGTCGCCGAGCAGATAGCTCGCCAGGGTGCCGGCGAGCAGCTCGTAGATCAGCCCGCAGGTGGCAACGACGAAAGCGGAAACCAGGAGCGCCGCACCGAGGCGCGATGGCCGGGCAAAATCCCCGGCCGGGCCGTCATCCATGAATCGCCGCCGAGATGATCATCGCCAGCGCGATCGCGACCGACCCCGCCAGGATGGCGATCGCGACATTGCCCTTGCAGACTTCGCCCCACAGGTCGACCGGAGTCACCCGGTCCCACAGCCAGAAGCCGAGGACGAAGATGACCAGGCCGATGCCTGCGTAGACGAGGGTGGCCAGGAGGACTGCGGTGGTGAGCATGGGGAAACCCTTCTCGCTATTTGTGGGTGGGGCCATAGGCAGTGCGCACGAACCCGCGCGTGCCGCCCTGGGCGAAGGGAGAAAAACCGTTCATCGTCGCATAAGTGAACCCGCCGACGACCAGCAGGCAGAACACGCCGTAGAGGATCGTGGATTTGCTCATTCGTCGTCATCCTCGGCGACGGGCATCAGCCGCCGCGCTTCGAAGCTGAAATGCCGGAAGACCGCGAACGCCGGCCAGATGAGGAGCAGGATCAGCCCGAGCAGGACATTGCCGCCGAACATGCCGCCCCGCGCGACCTCTATCTCCACCGGGATCGTCGAGTCCGCGGCCGTCAGGCTGGAAAAGATGCCCGCATTGCCGGTGAAAGACGAGCCGCTGGGTGACCAGCGGTGCCCGGTCATCTCGACGACCAGATCATAGGTCCCGGGCGGGATGCTCGACAGCTTGATGTTGGGCGTGGTGTCGCCTTCGGTCCAGTCGCCATCGCTGTCCCGGCCGCTATAGCGCTCGGCCACGGTCGAGGCGTCGAAGCTCTGCTGAGTCCGGCGGTTGACCAGCGAATAATCGATCTCGATCCAGCTATTGTCGAGCTGGCGCGCGCGAGCGCCGATGCGGATCGCGGCGTTTCGCCCGGGGATTTCGATCCCGCGGACGACCTGAGTCACCGGCGCGCCCTCGATCGCGACCTGCATCTCGGCGCTTGCGGCCCGGGTCGATCCGCCGCCCATCAGCGCGATCAGCAACAGGGTGGCGGCGGCGATCGCGCCGAGGATCAGCGCCTCGACCATCTTGTCGCGATAGGGCGAGGGCTCGTGCGGCGACGGGGTGCTGTAGTCGCGCCGGCGGCGCTCGATCCCGAAGGCCTTTTCCGCCTCGCCCCAGTCGAGCATGAACAGCCGGGTCCAGGTCCGCTCGCTCTCATTCTCCTCGCAGGAGATCATCCGGCCGGGGCGGACATAGTCGCTGACCCGGACCTTCTCGCCCTCCGCGACCCGCCAGTAGAATTCGCCGACGACGAACCGCACCCAGGTCGCATAACGTGTGCCGAAACGTTTATAGCCTTCGCCGTCGAGCTGAAGCTCGCCCCAGTCGTACCCCGGCAGACGATCGAGCAGGAAACCGATGCTGAAGCGCCGCCCGTCGTCGAGCAGGAAGGCATAACCCTGATAGGGGTTGAACAGCAGATATTCGGACCAGCCGTCCCCGCCATCCGATTTCTCGAGATAGCCGACCACTTCCCAGGCCGTCCCGCGAATCTCGGCGCGGGTACCGAGCGGGATCAGCGGAACGCGCATCGCCGCGGTTGCCTGGGCGATGATGCGCAGATCGGGATCGGTCGCGTCGAGCGTGGTACCGCAATGTTCGCAGATCAGGCTGACGGTATAGCCCGCCGCGCGCAGCGATATCGTGCCGCCGCAATGGGTGCAGGAAAGCGCCCGGACGGTCGACGGCGCGTCGCTCACGCGGCGAACCGCGGCATCGGCCAACCTTCGAATGCACGCAACCCGGTCGCCTTGAGGTCGCCCAAGGTGACGTAGCGGCCGGCATAGATGAGTATTTCGCCGCGCTCCTTCTGGATGCTGGCGCACTGGCCGTCGGGCGCCATCAGGTCGACGCTCTTCACGGTGAGCCCCGCCGGCGTGCTGAACGGCAGCTCGCCGTCGCCACCGGCGCAGGTCGCCTCCTTCACATCGGTGACGATATAATTGACCCAGGCGATACTCGTCTCGGTGCCGAGCGGCACGTCGATATCGTCGCGCAACTCCTTCGCGACCGCCGGCAGCGATTCGGTCTGCTCGACCTGGCGCAGCAGCATGTAACGGCCCATCGCCTCGCCGATCCAGGCGGTCGAGCCGTCATCGAACAGCGCGAGCCATTCGTTCCAGCCACCATCGGTCCAGCGCCAGCGCACCCGACCGATCAGCTCGAATCCCACCCCGCCATCGGTGCCGCGCACGCCGAGCTGCAGCGGGCTGACATCCTCCGGCACCTCGGCGATCTTGCCCATCGCCTGCAGGACGTCGCCATTGCGGACCAGCGAACTGCGGCAATAGTCGCAGATCTTCACCGGCAGATCGGCCGAGCGGAAATGCACGGCCGCGCCGCAATTGGGGCAATTCGCGTCGATCACGAAGGATCAGCCGATCTTGGCCAGCAGTGCCGCCTTTTTCGCGTCGAACTCCGCCTGAGTGATCGCGCCGGCGGTCATCAGGCGGTGGAGCTTCTCGATCTGCTGATAGGGGTCCTCGCCCGGCTGGGCCGCGCCGGCCTGGCCGAAACCGCCCGCCATGCTCTGGCCGATCGCCATGCCGGCCGCGGCGCCCGCGCCGATCCCGGCCACGCCGCCCGACTGGGCCGCGGCGATATCGATCGCCTCGGCGGTCTGGAAGCGGACATAGCGGTCGACATCGCCGATCACGCGCATCGAGCTCGCCTTGTCGAGATGCTCCTGCACTGCCTCGGGCAGCGACAGGCTCTCGACGAAGAAGCTGCAGCATTTCAGGCCCCATGCCTCGAAGGCCGGCTCGACCGCGGCAAGCAGCCGCTGCGACATCGCCGCCTGATCGGCCGCGAGATCGACGAACGCGATCGCGCCGCCGCCGAGCGCGGTGGCGAGCGCCGTGGTGATCGCGCCGCGCAGTTGCGGCTCGATATCGGCGACCGTCAGTTTCTCGAGCGTGCCGAGCAGCTTGGCGGCGAACACCGGCACATTCTCGACCCGGAAGGAATAGCTGCCGAAGGCGCGGATGCGCAGCGGCCCGAATTCCTTGTCGCGCACCGTGATCGGCTGCGCCGTGCCCCATTTCAGCCCGGCCTGCTCGCGCGAGGTGAAGAAGAAGATGTCGGACTTGAAGGGCGAGGCGAAACCCTTGTCCCAGTTCCTCAGCGCGGTGAGGAGCGGCATGTTCCCGGTGTCGAGCGTGTGCAGCCCGGGCAGGAACACATCGGCGATCTGGCCTTCATTGTAGAAGAACGCCTTCTGCCCCTCGCGCACGGTGAGCTGCGCGCCGGTCTGGATCTCGCGATCCTGCATTGGATAACGGATGGCGAGCACACCGGGCTCGTCCACCCAATCGATCACATCGACGAACTGCTTCGACAGGAAATCAAGAATACCCATGGTGCTACTCCCTTGGCGACCAATCTAGGGCCTTTCGCCGGGGAGGTGAAATGTAAAAGGAGCCTAGGACCGCACTATCCGGCGAGTTGTTGCGGTAAACCACGTGTCACACGGATCACGCGGGCGGGCGGCGCCGGCAACAGCGGGACGCGGGGCTGGCGATGCCAGCTGCGCTTCAGCTCGCGCGTCGCGAAATAGATACGGTCGACCAGGCTGGAATTGCGGCGCGAGCGGATCGGGCCTCTGCCGAGCGGCTTTTCAGCGACGATATCGAGATCGAGGCTGTAGGTGCTGTTGAGGATCAGCACGTCGCGGTCCCCCGGGCAGTCGACGATGATCGGCTGGGCCGGCTCCGGCGCCATTGCGGCGACCGCCACCGGTGCCTCCAGCATTTCTTCGCGGAGAGGGAGCTCGATCCGGGCGGCAGGCATGGGCTGCGCGGTCACGGGTCGCGCGACGGGCGCGGACTTTGCCACCGGCTCGATCGCAGGTACCGGCGCCGCAACAGGCTCGGCGGGCGCTGTTGCGACGGGCTGCGGCGCGGGAACTGCGACCGGCGCGGCCGGGGCCACCGCTCGGACGACGGGTGCGGGCGCTTCCTGGAACGAGTCGTGCAGCGGCAAGCCTGCCGCAGTGATGCCGATGCGCATCTGTCCGTCGAGCGCGGGATCGATCACCGAGCCCCAGACCAGTTCCGCCCCGGGATGCACATTCTCGCGCAGATACCCGACCGCCTCCTCGATCTCGAACAGGCCGATGTCCGCCCCGCCCGCGATGGTGACGAGCAGGCGCTGCGCACCGCGCGGGGCATCCTCCAGCAACGGGTTGCGCAGCGCCGAATCGGCGGCGCGCATGGCACGGTCGCGGCCGCTGCAGCGCTCGCCATAACCGATCACCGCGCGGCCGCCCGATGTCAGGGTCTGCCGGATATCGGCGAGAGTTAGACGCTTCAGCGCGGGCCCGGCGACCAGCGCGGCAAAATCGGTCGCGCTGTCGCAGACGATCGAATCGGACAGATGGAGCGCACCGCGAAAGGTGGTGTCCGGCCCGGCGACGCGCAGCAGATGCTCGTTGCAGACCACGACCAGGGCATCGACGCTCTCCTCGAACTCGGCGACGCCGGCCGCCGCCAACCGCGCGCGCCGCTTGCCTTCGAAGGCGAAGGGCTTGGTCGCGATGCCGATCGTCAGGATGCCGCGCTCGCGGGCAGCCCGCGCGATCACCGGAGCGGCGCCGGTGCCGGTGCCGCCGCCGAACCCGGCCGCGACGAAGCAGAGCGACGTACCTTCCAGCGCCGCGATGATCTCGGGCAACGCCTCCTGCGCGGCGGCACGGCCGACTTCAGACCGGGCGCCGGCGCCGAGCCCGCCGGTGAGGCTGCGGCCGAGCTGGATCTGACTGGCGCTCGGCGCGGCGCGCAACGCCTGAACATCGGTGTTGGCGCAGATGATCTTCATGCCGTGAGCGGGCTCGCGAAACAGGCGCGCCACGGCATTGCCGCCGGCACCCCCGACACCGAAGAGCGTCACGCCCACCGTGTCGTCCAGATTCAGTTCCCGCTGCGTCATCACTGGCCTCCTGGTCCGGCGCGACTCGTGGGCACCGGTGTCAGGATGGCTAGTCACAGAATTCATGGTTAAACATGCCGTAGAATCACAGTAAGTATTAACTACTGATACTAACCGGGCTCAGTAATTATCCTGTAGATGAGGAGATCGAAACGAGTCCGACCTGCGAATGACTGTCAATTGCGGTCACCGGCAACGAATCGAACCGATACCGCAGAATCACCGGTACGCGATTCCACGATATCGTAGTTTTACGCGCTACGCCGACTCGGAGATGAGTCGTTAACCATGTTGCTCATCGACAGTGGGAGGCGGGCAACATGGACGAACTCTTTATCGGCAGCGCAGTTTGCGAAATGACCAGCGGGGGCGAGATTCTCCTGCCGCGCGGCTTCCACGAAACGGCCCGACAGCGATCGCTGGGCGGCCAGATGTTCGTCGGGCTGCACGAGGAATCGCGCTGCCTGGTCGTGTATGACCGCGCCTTCGCCGCCCAGCAGCAATGGGATTTCGACACGCGCCGTGCGGCGTTCATCGGCTCCAACCTGGAGGCGCATTACACCCGCCTCCGCCGGACCTTCGGCTTTGTCGAGGAGATCGCGCTCGCACCGGACGGCATGATGACGCTTGGCCCGCTGATGCGCGAACGCGGACAGATCGGCGATTCAGTATTGCTCGTCGCCACCGGCCAGCGCTTCGAGATCTGGGATCTCGAATACGTCCTTTCCCGCGGCCCATCCGAGCTGACCAAGCTCGCGTCGCTCCACCTCAAAGTTCATATCGAGAAATGTCATGTCCCTGCTCTGCCGTCTGTCGACCCACGCCGCCGCGCCGCGGGCGCTCCGCAACCAGGGCCTCGAGTTCAGCAAGTGCCGGCGCTGCGGCCGCGACATGATCCGGTCCGCTGAGTCGGCGGAGGCGAAATGGCGGACCGTGCCCACAGGATTTAGGATCGCGTGGCAAGACATTGATGTAAATCAATCGAAGAGCGGCGATCGGACAGCGTCGTCGTCGAGAAACGGCATCGGCACTTCGCTTATTACCGACTTCCTGCACATCACCACGATTGCGTTATACTGGCACGTTCTGGATTGCCTTTCTCGACCGACGCAGAAGCGTGAAGTAATACTTCGTATTTCACACGCCTGAGATTATTTTTCTGGCTAGCGCCGACGGTGACTCGACGAAGGAATCGTTAACGTAGCGCTAACTATAATGCGCCGCAATAAACCTTCATTCTGGTTCTATTTTTCGATCCGCGCGTCGAAACCGCGATCTGTGGCGTTTTGTTTCAGGTCTGTTATTGATGTTCGTTGACATGTTCGCACGGGAGAGAGGTGCCGTCAGGTTGAAGCTACGCCCTGCAGCACGCCCAGCGCCTTCAGCGCGGCCCAGTCGGTCCGGCCGGCCGATCCGCACGACATCGTCATTGCCCCCTGCGTCGCCGGCGATCCCGGCGCACATCGTTGCGCAGGGCTCGCCGCGCGCGGGGCAATCGACCGTTTCACACCGCAAGCGCTGGAGGAGATCGAGCCATGACTCGTAGCATCTATCTTGTCGACGATGACGATGCCGTCCGCGCATCCCTGCACAGCCTGTTGTCGTTGCAGTCGGACCTGCTGGTCCGCAGCTTCCGCAGCGGCGACCTGTTCCTGGCGAGCGCGGGCGATCTGGACCCTGGTGTGCTGCTGCTCGATTTCCACATGCCCGGGTCGAACGGGATCGAAGTGCTCAACGCGCTGCAGGAAACCGACCCGAAGAAATTCGCCTCGGTGATCCTGACCGGAGAGGGCAATGTCGGGCTGGCAGTGCAGGCGATGAAGGCAGGGGCGCTGGACTTCATCGAAAAACCCTATGAGGCCGAGACCCTGCTGCGCACGGTCGATGCGGCCTTTTCGCGCCTCGCCCAGGACAGCGCCGCCATCGCGCACGCCGAAACTGCCAGAGCGAAGATCGACGCACTCTCGCCGCGCGAGCGCGACGTGCTGATGGGGCTGATCGAAGGCAGGGCCAACAAGGTGATCGCCTATGAGCTCGATATCAGCCCGCGCACCGTTGAGATCTACCGCGCCAACCTGATGACCAAGCTGGGCGTCAGGAGCCTGCCCGAAGCATTGCGCATCGCCTTTGCCGCGGGGATGATCCCCCAGCCCTGACCCATTATCCGTCGCGCGAAAGGCGCCAACGTCCCAGCGCCTCGGTCACGCCGGCCAGCGCCTGACCGCGCGGGACGATGCAGAGCGGGTCTCCGGCTTCAGCCTCTTCGACATCCTCGGCCAGCGCAATGACGCCGCGCCAGTGATTGCTGGCAACCACCGTCGCCAGCCGTTCGCCCAGCACTGCCTTGTCGATCACCAGGATGCGGGGCGCCGGGGCGATGCGGTGGACCTTGGGATCTTCCGGATCGGCGTCGAGCGTGACCAGGCTCTCGCCCTGGAGCGACAGGCGCGCGATCAGCGCGCTCCGCAACCCACCGTCCCGCACGATCAGGACAATCAATTCCTTTGCCGCCACGCTATCGCCGATCTCGATGGGTGTAATTCCCCGGAACAAACATAATCGCTCGCGCACGTTCCATCCTCTCGGGAAAAACACGTACCCAATCCGGGCCTGATCCGGGGGGCTCGCGATGCGATGCAGCTAAATGACGCACGCGCGTTACCGGCACGTTGCGCCGGCCTTATGTATATTCCCGCATGTATATCCCCCCACTACGCCGGCCCGACGCCCGGGGCTATTCATGCGGCAAGGGAACGACCGTAATCCTTCCCGCGGGAGTGGACTATGGCGCGCCTGCATCTTTTATGGCTGCATTATCGATTTGGCAGGAAGCAGAACGGCGCGGCCGACCTGCCAGGCCGACGCGATCCCGGTGACGAAAGCGGCTATTGGGCGCTGGTCGATGCGACCATGCGCGACACCGGGATATCCAGCCAATGACTGGCTTTGCTCCCGGCGGCGTGCTGATCATCGATGATTCGCTTACCGTGCGGGCAATCATCGAAGAGATGCTGTCGGCCGACAGGGACTGGCGGGTGGTCGGCTCGGCCAGCGACGTCGATACGGCGCGGGCGCTGATCGCTGAACTTCGGCCGAGCGTGATCACGCTCGACCTCGCCATGCCGGGGATCGATGGCATGAGCTTTCTCGACGAGCTGGCCGCGAGCCCGCATGCCCCGGTGCTGGTCGTATCCTCCCATACGCGTGACGGCAGCGACACCGCGCAGGAAGCGGTGGCGCGCGGCGCAGTCGCCTGTTTCGACAAGGCCCATCTCGTCAGCCATGCGAAGGATTTCCGGCGGATCCTCGGGAAATCGGCGCGGGCTCGTGATCCGCGGCATTGCTTTCCTCGATAAAACTTGTCTTGCCGCGCCGATCGTGACCAAGCCGGGGGCGCTATCGCCGCTGCCAATACCGGCATTGCGGCGCCTCATGCATGACAGGATTTTCGATGGGTCAGCTCCGCACCGCCAACAAGCGGCGCAACCGCGCGCTTGCCGCCAAGGTCGCCGCGACATCGGCAGCGGCCGCACCGGCCGCCACGCCGACTCCCGCGAAGAAGGCGAAGCGCGCTACCGCCTGACGCAACGGGCGATCATCGGCGAAAAGGCACTTCCGTGTCGGCGCGGCCAAACGGCCGGAAGCCGGTCTCGATACTCGGTTGCTTCCGGTGTCTCGAACCGGCCCGGCATGGAAGCCCACTGCATTGAACCCAGGGCAGAATTGACACGTCCCGGGACGAAAATTCGAGTCGTCGTTAACCCTGAAGTTCGCTAATATCGCGCCTCCTTTTGCCGATCTTCGGCACGATGGGGGGAGGATAACATGAAATCGACCTGGAATCGTCTTGCGCTACTGCTTGTAACGCTCTGCGCGACTTCGCTTTTCTATGCAGCGCCGGTATCAGCTCAGGCGACGCGGACGTGGATTTCCGGCGTCGGCGACGACGTCAATCCATGCAGCCGCACGGCGCCGTGCAAGACCTTCCAGGGCGCGATCGCAAAAACGGCCGCGGGCGGTGAGATCAACTGCCTCGATCCGGGCGGCTTCGGCTCGCTGACGATCACCAAGTCGATTTCGCTGATCTGCGACAGTACAGAAAGCGGCGTCCTGGTCGCGGCGACCAACGGCTTCATCATCAACAGCACGAATGCCGTCGTGCATATCAGTGGCTTCGATTTCGAGGGCCTTGGCCAGACCGGATCGGCCGGTGTCAATGGCCTCTACATCCTGAACGCCGCCGCCGTTCACATCCGCAACACCAAGATCCGCGGTTTCCGCAACGGCTATGGGGTCAACTTCTCGCCGAGCAACGCCAGTGGCCAGCTGTTCCTCGACAATGTGACGATCTCCGAGTCCGGCGTGGCGAGCAACGCGAACACCGGCGGCATCCTGATCAATCCGGCAGCCGGCTTCTCGGCGAAAGTGACGATCACCAACAGCCTGGTCTCCGATAATATCAATTTCGGCCTGAAGCTGGACACGACCGGGATTGTCGGCTCGTCGATCAACGCCACGGTCAGCAACACCGTCTTCTCGAACGATAGCACGGGCATCCTGGTCACGAGCCCGGTCAATACCGGCACCTCGCAGCTTTTCCTGCGGGACTCGGTCGTGACGCACAATACCTACTACGGCGTCATTGCCAGCGGGCCGGGGTCTACCGTTCGCGTCGCCAACACGTCGATCACCGACAACGCCACCGGCATCGCGATGTTCAACACGGCGATGAAAAGCTATGGCGACAACTACCTGGATGGCAACACGACCGACGGCAGCTTCACCGCACCGAACCTCGTGAAGAAGTAAATCAGCCCGATCCATGTCCACGCCAGCACCCGGTACCGGGTGCTGGCGAGACTGCCTAAAGGATGATGCGGAACAGGGCGCCGCCGGTACGGCCGTCGGCGATGTCGATCGAGCCGCCATGCGCCACCACGACCTGCCGCGCCAGGTTGAGTCCGACCCCGGTGCCCTCGGCGCGGGTAGTGAAGAAGGGCAGGAAGATATCGCGGCGCAGATTCTCCGGCACGCCGGTGCCGCTGTCCTCCACCTCGATCCAGACACGGCCGGCGACATGGGACAGCGAGAGCCGCACCCAATGCGCGCTGGTGCCGCGGTGCGCTGCCTCAGCCGCATTGCGCAGCAGGTTGATCAGCACCTGCGCCAGCAGATCGGGGTCAGCATCGAGCGTGACGTCCGGCTGTACTTCGAGCGTCAGCGGCACATCGACCCATTCGGCGGCGAACAGCTTGGCCAGTTCGGCGACGAAGGGTGCGGCCTCGAACGGGCGACGGCGCAGAGTCGGCGCGTGCGAGACCGCACGATAGCTGTCGATGAAACGCCGCAGCCCCTCGGCGCGGCGCGACAGGGTCGTCACCGCGACGCGCGCATCCGCCACGTCGGGCGGCTCGGCGTCGAGCAGCATCTCCGCCGTCCCGGCGAGCGAGGTCACCGGGGTGAGCGAGTTCAATATCTCATGCGTCAGCACGCGGACGAGATCAGTCTGCGCCGCCATCTCGACCGTATCGAGCGTGCCCTGGACCGGCTCGACCGTGACCGCCCGGATGCGCAGGCCGAGGCGTTCGAGCGAGGCCGAGCGCACGATCGCGCGCTGCGGACCGCCGGGCATGCGCAGGATCAGCAGTTCCTGCCGCGTCTCGCCATCGACATCCAGCCGCGAGGCGAAGGTCGCGCCATAAACGGCATAGGCTTCCGGCCGAACGCCCTGGTGCCGGCTGAACAGCCGCCGCGCCGCCTTGTTGGCGGGGGTCACGCCGTGCGCTTCATCAATCGTCAGCAGCGCTACCGGCATGTCATCGACGAGCGCCTCAAGATAGCGCATCTCGCGCGCGGAGCGGTCGCGCTCCTCCTGGAGCCCGCGCATCGCGGCATCCATCGCCCCACCCAGCTCGCTGAAGCCGGCACCGCCGCGTCCATCGAAGCGGGTGGCGAAATCCTTGCTGTTCAGCGCCTCGACGAAGCGCGCGACGGTGCGGTTGGTGCGATCGACATGGTTCCACAGCCCGCCCGCCGCGGACAGCACGATCAGCCCGGCGACGATCCGCGCCGCGCCCAGCCCTTCGACCTCGAACGACCAGATGAACCCGGCCAGCGCGACCAGCAGCGCCCCAATCCACAATCCAAGGATCAGCGTGAAGCGGCGATCAAAGCCCATGCTTCTCCATCCGCCGGTATAGCGCCGCGCGCGACAGGCCGAGTTCGGTCGCTGCCATCGAGATGTTGTAGCCGTTCTTCTTCAGCGCCTCTTCCACCAGCCGCCGCTCGACCTTTTCCAGGTTGAGTTCCGACGCGGCCGGGGCGACCACTGCCTCGGGCGCGACACGCGGCGCCGAGGGCGCGCCGAGCGGGAAATCCTCCGCCTCGAGCGGGGCGTCGCCCGCCAGGATCACCGCGCGCTCGATCGCGTGGCGCAACGCGCGGACATTGCCCGGCCAGTCATGCGCGCTGAGCGCCGCCCGTGCGCCGGCGGTCAGCTCAGGCGCGGGCCGGTTGTAGCGCCGGGCATAGTGATCGAGGAAATGCGTGACGAGCGCCGCCACGTCCTCGCGCCGGTCGCGCAGGGGCGGCAGCTCGATCTCGACGGTGTTGAGCCGGAACAGCAGATCCTGCCGGAAATGCCGGTCGTCGCGCATCGTCTCCGGAGTCATGTTGGTCGCGGCGATCACCCGGATATCGACCGGGATCGGACGGTTGGCACCGACCGGCGTGACCTGGCGCTGTTCGAGCACGGTCAGCAGCTTGGGCTGGAGGTGCAGCGGCAAATTGCCGATTTCGTCGAGGAACAGGGTGCCGCCATCCGCCGCCTGGATCCGGCCGATGCGGTCGGCCCGGGCATCGGTGAAGGCACCCTTCACATGGCCGAACAGCTCGGAATCGATCAGCTCGGTCGCGATCGCGCCGAGATCGACCGTCAGCATCGGCGCACGCGCACGGAGCGACCTGGCGTGAAGCTCGCGCGCGACGATCTCCTTGCCGGTGCCGTTCTCGCCCAGCACGAGCACGTTCGCCTCGGTCGGCGCGGCGCGGGCGATCAGCGAATGGACGCGCGCCATGGCGGGCGACTTGCCGATCAGCGGGGTGCTGGTGCCAGGCTTGGTATCGGTGATCGCGACCACGCGCGCCTTCTCCACCGCGACCGCGCGGCGCGAGCGGCGGAGCGAGGCGGCGGTGCGCACGGTCGCGAGCAGGCGTTCGTTCGACCAGGGCTTGGACACGAAATCGGTCGCGCCGCGCTTCATCGCTTCGACCGCAACATTCACCCCGGCATGCGCGGTGATCATCACCACCACCAGTTCGGGGTCGATCGCGAGCAGCCGGTCGAGCCAGGCCAGCCCCTCCGCCGCGTCCGTCGCGCCGCGCGCGAAATTGGCGTCGAGCAGCACGACGTCGGCCGACCGGCCGGCGATCGCCGTGATCGCCTCGTCGGGCGCACGCGCCGTCACCACCTCGTTGAACAGACCGCGCAGCAACAGCCGCGCGGCAGTCAATATATCCTCATCGTCGTCCACCACGACGCAGAGATCAAAGTCCGCCGATTTCCCCATTGACCGCTCCCGTACAATCCGCGTGCGAATTCGGACAGTCAATTTCCGTGCCAGGATTGCCCTCCCGGTCACGAATCCCCGCAAATCCGCCAGTTTCTGCATTTGGCATGCGCCATGCTGAACGGATCATTGCCAACCCGGCACATTCAAGGAGAAGACCGATGAAACTCACTTTCACCCCGCAGATCCTCAGCGCCCTCGCCGCGATCGCGATCACCACCTGCCTAACCATCGCGTCGTCCGCGCCTGTCGTGACCGTCGCCTCGCTCGTCAGCGGCCAGATCGCGTGACCCGGATTCGCGTCCGGTTCCGGACGTCACTGTCCGGAACCGGACACTCGAGCGAGGCCTGACCCGCGATGTTCCGAGACATCAAAGCTGGCACGCCGCTTGCTGAGCATGGCCCGATCAGGGGAGCACAGATGAGTGTCGTACGCATGAAGGGTGACCAGCCGGGCGGAGACCGTCCGGTCACGGGTAGCGGGATGGACCGCGCGGTCGAGACGAAGAAGTTCTCGACGCGCACCAAGTTCGCGCTTGGCGGTGCGGTGTTGTTGGTCGCCATCCTCGCTTTCTGGTTCTTTGCTCCGCGCGGCGGATCGCAGACCGTCGCGACCGACCGGCTGACCATCTCGCCGGTCCGCACCGGCCAGTTCGAGGACTTCATTCCGTTGCGTGCTCGCGTCACCCCGCTCCTCACCGTCTATCTCGATGCGATCGAGGGCGGCCGGGTCGAGAAGGTGATCGCCGAGGACGGCGCCAGCCTCGCCAAGGGCGAGCTGATCGTCGAATTGTCCAATGCCGAGCTTCAGCTCTCCACGCTCGCCCGCCAGACCGAGGTCGAGCAGCAGATCAACAATATGCGCAGCCAGGAGCTTGCGCTCGCCCAGACCCGCCTGGCCAATGAGCGGTCGCTGATCGACGCCGATCTCGCCGCGACCAAGGCGCGCCGGCAGTATGAGCGCGAGCAGCCGCTCGCCACGCGCGGCTTCGTCTCGGGCAAGCAGTTCAACGATACGCGCGACGAGTATATGTCCGCGCAGAAGCGCATGGACGTGACCCGCCGCAGCCAGGCGACCGACGAGCGGCTCCAGGGCAGCCAGCTCGCCCAGCAACGCGCCTCCGCTGCTTCGATGCAATCGAGCCTGCAGCTGGCCCGCGCCAATCTCGACGCGCTCAACCTGCGTGCGCCGGTCGCCGGCCAGCTTTCGGGCTTCTCGATCCAGGTCGGCCAGTCGCTTCAGCGCGGCGAGCGGATTGGCCAGATCGACAGCCCCGGCCGCAACAAGCTGATGGCGGGCGTCGACGAATTCTATCTCGGCCGAGTCCAGCTCGGCCAGAAAGCCAGCGTCGACTGGAACGGCAAGACCTTCGCTGCCCGCGTGACCAAGATCTATCCGCAGGTGCAGAACGGCCAGTTCCAGGTCGACCTGCAGTTCCTCGGCACCGAACCCGCCAATATCCAGCGCGGCCAGACGATGCAGGCCAAACTGACCCTGGGCGACCCCGCCCCCGCGCGACTCATCCCGGCCGGCGCCTTCTACAACGAGACGGGCGGCAACTGGGTGTTCGTGGTCTCGCCCGACGGTGGCAGCGCGGTGAAGCGCCCGGTCCGCCTCGGCCGCCGCAACCCCGATTCGATCGAGGTGCTCGAAGGGCTCGACCCCGGCGAGCACGTCATCACCTCCCCCTATACCGGTTTCGCAGACAAGGACCGTCTCGACCTGACGGCCAAAGGAAAGGACTGAACAATGCTCGAGATGCGCGCACTTTCGCGGACTTACCGTACCGACACGATCGAGACGACCGCGCTCGATGCGATCGACCTCGATATCGCCGATGGCGAGTTCGTTGCGATCATGGGCCCGTCGGGCTGCGGCAAATCGACCCTGCTCAACCTCATGGGCATGCTCGATTCACCCAGCAGCGGCTCCTATGTGTTCAACGGGCAGGAAGTCGCCGGCCTCGGCGAAAGCCGCCTCGCCGAAGTGCGCAAGGCAAATATCGGTTTCATCTTCCAGAGCTTCAACCTGGTCGACGAGCTGTCAGTGCGCGAGAATGTCGAACTCGCCCTGCTCTATCACGACGTGCCCGCCGCCGAACGCAAGCGGCGCACCGATGCCGTGATGGACCGGGTCGGCATCGCGCACCGTGCCCGCCACCGACCGAGTCAGCTCTCGGGCGGCCAGCAACAGCGCGTCGCCGTCGCCCGCGCGCTCGTCGCCGAACCCAAGCTGATCCTGGCCGACGAGCCGACCGGCAACCTCGACACCAATCATGGCGACGAGGTGATGCGCATGCTGCAGCAGCTGAACGCGGAAGGATCGACCATCGTGATGGTCACGCACTCCCCGGCACATGCCGATTATGCCAGCCGCGTCGTCAACATGCTCGACGGGCGCATCCTGCAGCAGCACCGCCGCGCCGCCTGAACGGCAACGAAACCCGGAGATCAGCCATGTGGCGCAATTACCTGACCGTCGGCATCCGAGCGCTCGCCAAAAACCGCGCTTATGCCTTCATCAACATCGCCGGCCTGGCGCTGGGCATCGCCGCATGCCTGCTGATCCTCGGCTTCGTGAAATATGAGTTCAGCTACGACAGCTGGCTGCCCAATGCCGACCGCACTTACGAACTGCAGGATTTCTACCATGCCACGCCCCAGGGCGGCGAGGACATGAAGCTGCAGGTGACGAGCTATGTCTCGGGCGTCGCGCTGAAGAAGGACTTCCCGCAGGTCGAGCACGCCGTCTACGTCAAGAACACCGACGCGGTGGTCATCAAGGATGGGCAGCCGGCCACCATCGAGGACGGCGTGTTCACGGACGGGCCACTCTTCTCCGTGCTGGAAATGCCCTTCGTCTATGGCGATCCGGCGCATGCGCTCGACGATCCGCACGCGATGACGCTCAGCCAGACCCAGGCGAAGAAACTGTTCGGCGCCGGCAATCCGGTCGGCCGGACCCTGACCCTGACTGCCGGCGACATGACCGCGGACTACAGGATCACCGGCGTGTACCGCGACCTGCCGAAGAACACATCGCTGGCGATGAACATGATCGCGCGCTTCGATCCGGGTGCCTTTTTCGCCCGGGTGCCTGCCGTGCTCACGAGCTGGAACAGCCAGGGCGGCAATTACTTCGTCCGGCTCAAGCCCGGCGCCGATGTGAGCGCGATCCATGCGGCGCTCCCGGCCTGGGAGAAGCGCAACATCCCCGACGAGAATGACGGGAGCCGCAAATATAATGCCGGCGACGACCAGGACTGGAAACTGGTCAATGTCCGCGACATCCATCTCGGCGCGGCGCAGATGGCATCGATGCGGCCGGGCAACGATCGCGGGACGATCATCACCTTCGCCATCGTCGCGCTGCTGATCCTTGGCATGGCGTGCGTGAACTTCACCAACCTCGCCACTGCCCGGGCGACGCAGCGGGCCCGCGAAGTGGCGCTGCGCAAGGTGCTCGGCGCGACCCGCGGGCAGCTCATCACCCAGTTCATCGGCGAATCGATCCTGCTCGCGGCCATCGCAATGCTCGTCGCGCTGGCGCTGGTCGAACTGGCCCTGCCCGCTCTCAACGCCTTTCTGAAGGCCGATATCGAGCTGCGCTATTTCGCACTCGATGGCCTGGCGCTGCCGGTGATCGGACTGACCCTGCTCGTCGGCCTGGCCGGCGGCGTCTATCCCGCGCTGGTGCTGTCGCGCTTTCAGCCGGCGCGTGTGCTCAAGGCCAACAAATCGGCGGCCGATGCGGAAGGATCGGGCCTGTTGCGCAACGTCCTGGTCGTCGGCCAGTTCGCGGTGTCGATCGGCCTGATCATCTGCACCGCGATCGTCTATTCCCAGACCGTCTATGCCCGCACGGCGGACGCCGGGTACAAGCGCGACGGCCTGTTGCAGGTCGGCAATATCGCCCGCCCCCAGGCGGAGCGGGTGTCGCGTACCTTGATGGAGGAGATCAGACGGATCCCCGGCGTCACCTCCGCCGCGCGGTCGACCATCTGGGTCAATCCGGGCAATAACTCGGTGACCACGGTCAATTTGCCGGGCAGCACCAACCCCGTCGCGCTCGGCATCTACGGTGTCGATCCCGACTTCTTCAAGACGATGGGCATCAAGCTGGTCGCCGGCCGCACCTTCTCCGAGAACCAGCCGCGCGACGATGCGACCACGCCCCAGCCGGCGGTTCCAGAGGCGGAGCGGGCGCTCGTCCAGCGCGGCGTCAACATCATCCTGAGCGAGGAGGCGGCACGGCGGCTCGGCTTCACTGACCCGCAGACGGCACTGGGCAAGACGGTCATGACGGGCATGACGCTGGCCGAATATGGCCAGGTGCCGGCGACGGTGATCGGCATCGTCAGCGACGTGCGCTATCGCTCGGCGCGCGATCCGCTTCAGCCGATCTTCTATTTCTATCAGACCAACACCTTCTACAGCATGGCCGTGCGCTTCCAGGGCGTGGCGCCCAAGGCAGTCTACGACCAGATCGAAGCGATCTGGAAGCGCCAGGTCCCGGACATCCCGTTCGGCGCGAAGTTCGTCGATGACGTCATCCGCGACCTTTACAATGCGGACGAGGCACGCGCCCAGCTGTTCGGCATGTTCGCCATCCTGGCGGTGGTGATCGGCTGCCTCGGCCTGTTCGGCCTGGCGTCCTTCACGGCGGAACGGCGCACCAAGGAGATCGGCATCCGCAAGGTGCTCGGGGCGCGCACGCGGGACATTTTGAAGCTGCTGGTGTGGCAGTTCAGCCGGCCGGTGCTGGTCGCCAATTTGATCGCCTGGCCGATCGCCTGGTGGGTGATGCGCGGGTGGCTGAACGGCTTCGACACGCGGATCGCGCTGACGCCGGTGCCGTTCCTGCTGGCCGGGCTGCTGGCGGTGCTGATCGCGGTCGGCACGATCTCGGCCCACGCTTATCGCGTGGCAAGGACGAGCCCGATCCGCGCGCTTCGCTACGAATAAAGAGGACGTCGCGGCAGGCTCATTTCCTCGGCCTGCCGCGGCACCATCCTAGAGGGACGCGACGAACCCCGCCATGAACCGCGCGAGCTTCGCCCGCACGGCATCGTCGATCAAATTGCCCTCGGCATCGAAGGCCTGGCCCGCGCCGGAGACCAGCAGCCTCTGCCCGGTCCAGAGCTCCGCGCCGAGCGTGCGCAGGGTCGGCAGCCAGCCATTTTGCGAGAGGATCGTGCCGAAATTACCGGGCGACGCGCCGATCATGGCGACGGGTTTGCCGCCGAACACGCGCGCGATGTCCGAACTCGGCCGCGACATCCAGTCGATCGCGTTCTTGAACACGCCGGGCACGCCATTGTTGTACTCGGGCGTGACGAGCAGCAACCCGTCCGCCGCGGCCACCGCATCCTTCAACACGGTGACGGCGGCGGGAATGCCTTCCGCCTCGACATCGGCATCATAGAGTGGGACGCCGACGATCGAGTGGATCGCCAGCGCCGCGCCCTCAGGCATCGCGTCCCGCGCCGCGCGCAGCAGGCCGGCATTGAAGGAGTGCCGTCTCAGGCTTCCCGAAATGCCGACCAGCCGCAGCGCCATCAACGCTTGCCGTCGACGAGACGCTCGATACCCAGCGGGTTTGCTTCCTTGAGCGCGGCCGGCAGCAGGCCCTCCGGCAGGTCCTGGTACGACACCGGGCGCAGGAAGCGATCGATCGCCTTGCTGCCGACCGAAGTCGAGCGGCCATCGGCGGTCGAGGGATAAGGACCGCCATGGACCATGGCATGCGCCACTTCCACGCCGGTGCCGAAGCCGTTGACCAGGATGCGGCCGACCTTGCGCTCAAGATGCGGGATCAGCTTCGCTGCTTCGGGATGATCCGCTTCGACGATGTGGATTGCCGCAGTCAGCTGGCCTTCGAGATGATCGACCACCTCGGTAACCGACGCCAGATCGGCGCACCGCACGATCAGCGAGGCAGCGCCGAAAATCTCGTCCTGCAGCTCGTGATGCGTCAGGAAATCGGCTGCGCTGGTCTGGAACAGGCCTGCCTGGCCCTGGCAATGATGGCCCGGCTTGCCGCGTGCGACCGTCTCCACCGTGTTGTGGCTGCCGATCGCCTCGACGCCCGTCTGGTACGCCTTGGCGATGCCCGGGGTGAGCATGGTCGATGCCGGCATGTCGCCCAGTGCGGTGGCCGCTGCCGCGACGAAGGTATCGAGGTCGGGGCCGTCGAGCGCGAGGATCAGGCCGGGATTGGTGCAGAACTGGCCGGCACCGAGCGTGAGCGACCCGACGAACGCCTTCGCGGTCGCCTCAGCCTTTTCCGCCAGCGCGTTCGGGAACAGGATGACGGGGTTGATCGAGCTCATCTCGGCATAGACCGGGATCGGCTCGGGGCGGTTCTGCGCGATCTTCATCAGCGCCGTGCCGCCGCCGCGCGAGCCGGTGAAGCCAGCCGCCTTGATACGCGCATCGGCGACCAGGCCCTGACCGATGGTGCGGCCCGAATCATAGAGCAGCGAGAACGTGCCTTCGGGCAGGCCGCAATCGGCAACTGCCTTCTGCACGGCGCGGCCGACCAGCTCCGAGGTGCCGGGATGCGCGCTGTGCGCCTTGGCCACGACCGGGCAGCCGGCAGCGAGCGCCGAGGCGGTGTCGCCACCCGCGACCGAGAAGGCGAGCGGGAAGTTGGACGCGCCGAATACCGCGACCGGGCCGACGCCGATGTTGCGCAGCCGCAGGTCGGGCTTGGGCGCGGGCGCGCGGGCCGGATCGGCATGGTCGATGCGCACGTCGAGATAATGGCCGTCGCGCACGACCTGGGCGAACAGGCGGAGCTGGCCGCAGGTGCGTCCACGCTCGCCCTCGAGGCGGCCGCGCGGCAGGCCGCTCTCGGCCATGGCACGCACGATCAGGTCGTCGCCTACGCCCATGATATTGTCGGCGATGGTCTCGAGGAACTTGGCGCGATCCTCGGGCGAGGTCTCGCGATAGGTGTCGAACGCCGCATCGGCGAGGGCGCAGGCAGCGTCGAGGTCTTCGAGCGTGGCACCGCCGAATGCGGGCTCCATCGGCTTGCCGGTCTCGGCCTGGACCGCGCGGATCTCGCCCTGGGTGCCGCGTACGGCACGCGCGCCGATGAACATTTCGCCGTTGATGGTCATGATGATCTCCTTGGCCGCGATCGCGACCGGTTCGGGGTGTAAATAGTTACGGTTGCGGCGCGTTCGAGGGGCCGGGAGCCCCAAATCGACCGATGCCGATGAATTCTTGCCGCTATCTGCGCCGACGGTGCGGCACGCCTGTGCCGTGGCCGGTGTCGCGGTGTCAAAGCCCTTGTTCGCTTCCCTCATTTGAACAGCGACAGGGGTACGGCGTCGCCCATCGCACGGTGGCCGGCGACGCTCGGGTGGAGATGATCGCCCTTGTCGACATCGGCACGCATGCGCATCGGGTTCTTCGGGTCGCGCATCACCGCGTCGAAATCGACCACTGCGTCGAAATTGCCGCGCTCGCGGATCCAGGCATTGATCGCCTGGCGATCGGCCTCGTTCTGCGCGTCGGGATGATAATAGTCGTTGCCGCCATAGGGCAGGATCGTCGCGCCGATCGCCTTGATGCCGGCGGCACGGGCCCGGGTGACGATCTGGCGATAGGCGCCGATAATCCGCCGGACGAGCGCGGCATGCGCCTCCGGACTCTGCGGCGCATCGCGGGTGAAGGTGCCGAGATCGTTCACGCCCTCCAGCACGATCAGGTAGCGAACCCCGGTCTGGGCCAGCACGTCGCGGTCGAAGCGGGCGAGCGCATTGGGGCCAAGCCCGTCGAGCAGCAGCCGCCCGCCGCCGATGCCGTGGTTGAGCACTGACACCTTGCGCGTGGCGGGCGAGGCCTGGAGCCGGTCGGCCAGGCGATCGGGCCAGCGATCGTTACCATTGGTGGTGGAGCCGTTGCCGTCCGTGATCGAATCGCCGAGCGTCACGACCGCGCTTCCCTCATACCCGGCCAGCACATCGACGCCGGCAATCTGGTACCAGTGATCGATCGTCTTGGCGCCGGTCAGTTCGACATCCCGAACCTTGTTGCCGTGGATGACATAGGAGGTCGCGCGCGACCCCGGGTGGCTGGTCTGCCGCGCGGGTGCATCGGGGAGGTGAAGGGTGATTGCGAGGCTCGTCAGCGCGGGCACGCGCAACTGAACCAGGTCGGACGCATAGCTCGCGCCGGCGGGGATCGTCACCTCGGGTGCACCATCGAACGTCAGGGCATGGTCGCTCGCGGGATCGATCTTCGATGTCGGACCGCCTGCCGACAGCGCGACATGCGCGGCATCGATGCGCAACGGCTCGGTACCGAAGGCGTTCGAGAAGATGACCCGAACCTGCTGCCCCCCGGTGCTGATCCGCACGATCTGGCGCAAGGTCGCGTCCTTCAGATCGGCCTCCGGCAGGGCGTTGTTCGGCTCGGGAATCTGCTGCGAGGAAGCCCAGCTCCGCAACCAGCGCTGAGGCGGCGGCACGGCGGAGCCGGCGACCGCCACACACAAGAGCGATACGGCGATCGCGCGTTTGATCATGCTCATCGGCCCCCTCCTATCGTTGCGCCGCGCCGCGCAGGGCGGCCGCAACCGCCTCGCGGATCGGCTTGGGCTCATAGTCCATGCCATAGGGGCAGCAGCGCTTGGCCAGCCCGTCGGGGCGCGGCGTCAGGCCCTGAAGCCAGCTATAGTTGTCGGCCAGCCCCCAGAAGAGGATCGTATCGAGCTGCGGATAGATGAGCAGGGAGTCGAGGAACGCTTTGGCATAATCCGCGACTGCGCGGTCGCGCGCGACGATGTCGGTCGGCAACAGCTTGTCGTTCACGTCCATCTCGGTGACGAGCAGCTTCAGCCCCATGCCGGTCACGTCGTCGAGGAACGCGCGCCAGGCCTTTTCGTCGCGCGTGCCGAACGGAGCGCCATTGCCGCGACCGGGCGCGCCGATATGCGACTGGATGCCCAGCGCATCGACCGGCGTGCCGCGCTTCTTCAGCGCTTCGAGCAGCTTGAGCACACCGCTGCGGTGGAGCTGGTTGCCCGGCTCCCAGCTCATATAGTCGTTATAGACGAGCTGCATGTGCGGCGCCGCGGCGCGGGCGGTGCGGAAGGCGATGTCGATCACCGTCTCCGCACCGAGCGGGGTGGTCAGCACGGTCTCGCGCAGCTCGCCGGTCTTCTCGTCGACGGCCTCGTTGACGACGTCGAAGCTCGCCAGTACGCCGGCATAGCGGCCCGCGACGGTCGAGACATGCTCGGTCAGCAGCCGCTCCGCCTCGGCGCGCGGGCTGGTGCCGAAATCATGCTCGATCAGCCATTTCGGATAGCGCTCGGTCTTCTGCCACAGCAGCGTATGGCCGCGCACGCCGAGCCCGACCGATTTGGCCCAGGCGATCAGCGCATCGGCGCGGGCGAAATCGAAGGTCTTCGCGTCAGGCCGGAGCGCCTGCCATTTCAGCTCATTCTCGGGCGCGATCAGCCCGCATTGCTCGGCGATCAGCGCACGGTAGCGCGCGTCCTGGAAACCCCGACCGCCGAGACAGGTGCCGAAGCGAATGCCGCGCTGCTTGCCGATCGCATCGAGCCCCGGTGCCGCTGCCAGCGCCTGGCCGGGCACGAGCAGGGCCGCCGCTGCCGCAGCGCCGAGCGCTTCACGGCGGTTGAACCCGGTCACAATGCCTCCACCGCGGCGCGCGTACCCTTGGTAGAGAGCGATGCGAGGTGCCGCACCAACGCCGCGCGGAACATCTCGTCGGCGGCAAGCGTCGGCGGGAACACCGCGTCGATCGAGAGCAGCGCCGCGACCTGCGCCGCGGGATCCGTCAGGCCGTCGAGCCGGGCGGCAGTGACGGCGGCGAGCGGATCGTCGACGACATGAACAGCCCCGCTGTCATCGCGCGCGCCCTGCCAGCGCATCCATGCCGCGACGGCGAGCGCCAACGCATCGACACCCAGCCCCTTGGCCCGCCGCGCCGCGATCGGCGCGAGCAGGCGCTGCGGCAGTTTCTGTGACCCGTCCATCGCGATCTGGCGCGTGCGATGCTGAAGTGCCGGGTTGGCGAAGCGCTCCATCAGCGCCGTGCGATAGGCGGCAACGTCGAGCCCCGGCGGCGGCGACAGGGTCGCTTCGGCCTCGTCCCACAGCGCCTCGACGAAGCGCTTGAACGCCGGGATCGCGACGACCTCATGGACAAAGTCGATGCCGGCCAGCCCGCCGAGATAGGCGATGCCCGAATGCGCGCCGTTGAGCATGCGCAGCTTGGCTTCTTCCCATGGCGCGACATCGGCCGTGATCTGCACGCCGAGCTTCTCGAACGCGGGACGGGGGCCGCAGAAACGATCCTCGATCACCCATTGCAGGAAGGGCTCGGCCTTCACCATGGCCTGGTCGCTCGCGCCCAGGGCGGTTTCGAGCTTTTCGACGTCCGCCGGGGTGGTGGCGGGTACGATGCGGTCGACCATCGTCTCAGGGAACGCGCCATACGTCTCGATCCACTCGGCCAGATCCGCGCGGTGCGCCCGCGCGATGGCGAGCACTGCCTGTTCGAGCCGGCGGCCATTATGCGGCAAATTGTCGCAGGAGATCGCGGTGAAGGGCGACAGGCCCAGATCGCGCCGCGCGGACAGTGCCGCGACGAGGAATCCGGGTGCGGTCTTCGGCGCGGTGAGATCGGCGCAATCGGCCGCGACGTCGGGATCGTCGGTCAGCAGCGCGCCGGTCGCCGGATCGAGCTTGTAGCCCTTCTCTGTCACGGTGAGCGTGACGATGTGCACGTCGGGATCGGCCAGTCGCTCGACCAGCGCCTCCGGGTTTTCCGGCGCAACGAGTACTTCGCGCACGGCGCCGATGACTCTCAGTGCATCGCCCGACCCGTCGCGCGTGACGACGGTGTAGAGCCCATCCTGCGGGTTCATCTCGTCGCGCACCCCGGCCGAGCGCAGCGACGCACCGGTGATGCCCCAACGCAGGTCGCCCGATTCAAGCGCTGCCTCGAATATCACTGCCTGATGTGCGCGGTGGAACGCGCCGATGCCGAGATGCACGACGCCGTGTTTCACGGCGAAGCGATCATAGGAAGGGACAGCGACGTCGGCGGGGAGCGCGTCGAGCGTTTCGTTGGAGAGGCGGGTCACAGCTTGTACGCCGCCTTCACCAGATCATAGGACAGCGCCTTCGCCACCTGATGCGCTTCGTCCTCTTCAAGCCGGTGCTCGGCGACGAGCTGGGCGAGGAAAGTGCAGTCCATCCGACGCGCGACATCGTGGCGCGCCGGAATCGACAGGAAGGCGCGGGTGTCGTCGTTGAAGCCGACCGTGTTGTAGAAGCCCGCCGTCTCGGTCGCGCGCTGTCGGAAGCGGCGCATGCCCTCGGGGCTGTCATGGAACCACCAGGGCGGGCCGAGCCGCAGCGACGGATAATGGCCGGCGAGCGGGGCGAGCTCGCGGCTATACGTATCCTCGTCGAGCGTGAAGAGGATCAAGGTCAGGCGCGGATCATTGCCATAGGCATCAAGCAACGGCTTGAGGTTGTGGACGAACTCGCTCGGCAGCGGGATGTCGGCGCCCTTGTCGCGACCGAAGCGGGCGAGCACGCCGGGGTTGTGGCTGCGGAACGCGCCGGGATGGAGCTGCATCACCATGCCGTCCTCGATCGACATACGCGCCATCTCGGTCAGCATCTGGCCGCGGAACAGCTCGGCCTCGGCAGCGCTCGCCTGGCCGGCGCGGACCTTCTGGTAGAGCGCCTCGGCCTCGGCGGCGGGGAGGTTCGCCGTGAAGGCGCTGGGATGGCCGTGATCGGTCGAGGTCGCCCCGGCCTCGCGGAAACGCGCGCGGTGGAACTGGTGCGCGCGGAGATAGCCGGCGAAGGTCGCGATATCCTCGCCCGCCGTCTCGCCGAAACGCGCGATATTGGCGAGGAAGCCTGCGGCCTCCGGGTCCATCACGGGATCGGGACGATAGGCGGTCATCACCCGGCCGCTCCAGCCGCTCTCGCGGATCGCGCGGTGGTGGTCGAGCGGGTCGAGCGGGCTCTCGGTGGTCGCAATCGCCTCGATGCCGAAACGCTCGAACAGCGCGCGCGGGCGGAACGCCGGCGTCTTCAGCGCAGCATCGATCGAGTCGTAATAATGATCGGCGGTCGACGGATCGAGCCGTTCCTCGAAGCCGAAGCATTCAGCGAACACCCAATCGAGCCACATCGACGACGGCGTGCCGCGGAACAGGTGATAATGGTCAGCAAAGATCTTCCAGATCGCGCGGCCATCAGTCTCGGTGGGGCTGCCATCCTCGGTCGGTACACCGAGCTTCTCCAGCGGAACGCCCTGGCTGTAGAGCATGCGAAAGACATAGTGATCGGGCACGATCAGCAGCTGCGCCGGATCGGCAAAGGGCTGGTCATAGGCGAACCAGGACGGATCGGTATGGCCGTGCGGGGAGACGATCGGCAGGTCTTTGACACCGGTGTACAAGGCACGCGCGATGTCGCGCGTGCGGCCTTCGGCGGGGAACAGGCGGTCGGGGTGGAGCGTCAGCTTGGTCATGGATTGCCTTCGTTGTGCGCGAGAACGGCCGGCTCCCAGCGCGGCACGATCAGGTGGACGACAAGCAGCGCGAGCAGATAGGAGCACGCCGCGAGAATGAAGATCGGCTGGAAGCTGCCGACGGTCGCCAGGATATAGCCTGCGTATTTCGCCATCAAGGCGCCGCCGATCGCGCCGGCGAGACCACCGAGCCCGATCACCGAGCCGGCGCGCCAGCGTGGGAAAAGGTCGCCCGGGATGGTGTAGACATTGGCCGAGAAGCCCTGGTGCGCGGCGCAAGCAAGGCCGATCAGCCCGGCCGCGACCCACATGTTCGGCGCGGCGGTGGCAAAGGCAATCGGCAGCGCAAACAAGGCCATGAAGAACATCGCCGTCTTGCGCGACCGGTTGATGGAATAACCCTTGCCGATCAGCCGCGACGAAATCCAGCCGCCCGCCACCGAGCCGACATCCGCGATCAGATAGATCATGACCAGCGGCGGCCCGAATTCGAGCATCTTCACATTATATTGCTTGTTGAAGAAGTCGGGCAGCCAGAACAGGAAGGTCCACCACACCGGATCGATCAGGAAGCGCCCGGCCATATAGGCCCAGGTCTGGCGATGGCGGAACAGCGCACGATAATCCTGGAACAGCGCCACGGTACCGTCGACGAAGCCGCGCTTCACCCGCACCTGCTCGGGCTGGGCGGGGTCGGATTCGATGAAGGCCAGTTCCTCGGGCGAGACGCGCGGATGCTTTGACGGGCGGTTGTAGAAACCCAGCCAGGCGGCGAGCCAGACCACCGTCAGCAAGCCGGTCAGGATGAACGCCCAGCGCCAGCCGAACGCGATGGTGATGATCGGCACGAGCAGCGGCGTGACGATCGCGCCGATATTGGAGCCCGCGTTGAAGATGCCGATCGCGAAGGCGCGCTCGCGCTTCGGGAACCACTCATTGGCGGCGGCCAGTGCCGAGGGGAAAGTGCCCGCCTCGCCGAACGCCAGGGTGAGCCGGGCGATCATCATGCCCGTCGTGGTGGTGAAGAAGATGTGCGAGACGTGCCCGATCGTCCAGAGCGTGACGGCGACGGCATAACCGATCTTCGCCCCGACCCGATCGACCAACCGACCGAAGATCACATAAGCGACGCCGTAGGTAAGCTGGAACGCGACCGCGAGATCGGCATAGCCGGCCTCCGTCCAATGATATTGCGCGGCGAGATCGGGCTTCAGCACCGACAGGACGAGCCGGTCGATATAGCTGAGCACGACCGCCGCGAAGAGCAGCCCGCAGACGATCCAGCGGACCTTGACTGACGGCTTGGGCAAGACGGGCGCTTCCGCGCCGGCGGTCGCGTTCATGCTGCCCTCACCAATTCGTCATCGTGCCGTCTTCGAGCCGGTTCACCGGCAGATAGGCGCGGCTGTACTCGTACTTCGCCGCCAGCTCCTCATCGAGATCGACGCCGAGGCCGGGCTTATCGCCCGGGTGCATCAGGCCGTTGTCATAAGTGTAGGCATGCGGGAACACCGCATCGGTCTCGTCGGTGTGGCGCATATATTCCTGCACGCCGAAGTTCGGGACCGACAGGTCGAAATGGAGCGCCGCCGCCATGCAGACGGGCGACAGGTCGGTCGCGCCATGGCAGCCGGTGCGGACATTGTGCATGTCGGCAAAGCTGGCGATGCGACGCAGATGGGTGATGCCGCCGGCATGAACCACGGTCGCGCGGATATAGTCGATCAGTTGTTCCTCGATGAGCTGCTTGCAGTCCCAGATCGAGTTGAAGATTTCGCCGACGGCGAGCGGGGTAGTGGTGTGCTGACGGATCAGGCGGAAATTCGCCTGGTTCTCGGCCGGGGTCGCATCCTCCAGCCAGAAGGGGCGATATTGCTCCAGATCCTTGCCGAGGCGGCCTGCCTCGATCGGGGTCAGGCGGTGGTGGATGTCGTGCAGCAGATGCACGTCCCAGCCCAAGGCCTCGCGCGCCTTTTCGAACAGTGGCGGGACGGAGCGGAGATATTTCTCGCTCGACCAGGCATTCTCGCTTGGCAGATCGGCATCGGCGGGCTCGTAGAAATAGCGGTCCTTCGAGACGCCATAGGTCGAGGCAAGGCCCGGCACGCCCGACTGGAGCCGGATCGCCTTGTAACCGAGCGACTGGTAATGAAGCGCGTTGTCGATCGTTTCCTCGATCGTCTTGCCGTTGGCATGGCCGTACACCATCACGCCCTCGCGGCTCGCGCCACCGAGCAGCTGATAGACCGGCAGGCCGGCGATCTTGCCCTTGATGTCCCACAGCGCCGTGTCGACCGCGGCGATCGCCGACATGGTCACCGGGCCGCGGCGCCAGTACGCGCCCTTGTAGAGGAACTGCCAGACATCCTCGATGCGGTGCGCATCGCGCCCGATCAGGCAGGGCACGACATGATCCTGCAGATAGCTCGCGACACTCAGTTCGCGCCCGTTGAGCGTCGCATCGCCCAAGCCGTAGACGCCCTCGTCGGTCTCGATCTTCAGGGTGACGAAATTGCGCCCAGGGCAAGTGACGATGACGCGCGCATTGGTGATCTTCGGCATGGTTCTTCCACTCAGGCGATCGTGAGGATCGCGGATTGTACCTTGGCGGAGCTATTCCCCGTCATGATTTCCACCCGGCCCGCCTCGACGACTTCCTTCATCGCGACGTTCCAGATACGAAAAGCCTTGGGCCCAAGCGTGAAACGGACCGTCTTCCGCGCGCCCGGCGCGAGCGTTACCCGCTCGAAGCCCTTCAACGCCATCACCGGTTGCGTGACCGAGGCATCTAGGTGGCGGATATAGAGCTGTACCACCTCATCCCCTGAGAGGGCGCCGGTATTGGCGACCTCGACCGAGACGGTGACATTGCCGTCCGGTGCGATGGTGGTCGCCGACAGCTGCGGCGCGCCGACGGTGAAGCGGGTGTAGCTGAGGCCGTGCCCGAACGGGAAAAGCGGTGCCGCGTCGTCGAACAGATAGCCGCGCCGCGCGCTTGGCTTGTGATTGTAGAAGAACGGAATCTGTCCCGCGTCGCGGATCACCGTGACGGGCAGCTTGGCGCCCGGATTCACATCGCCGAACAGCGCCTCGGCCATGGCGGTGCCGCCTTCCTGCCCGACATACCAGCAATCGAGGATCGCATTGGCCTTGGCCGCGACGGTCGGCCAGCTCGCCGGGCGGCCATGGATCGCGACGACCACGACCGGCTTGCCCAGTGCGTGCAGTGCCTCGAACAGGGCATTCTGTTCGCCGAGCAGGTCGACACCGGTCCGATCCCCGAGATGGTTCTTCGCGAAACCCTCGCGGCTGGTCAGCTCATTGTCGCCCACCGCCAGCACGATCACATCGGCCGCCTTCGCCGCCTCGACCGCTTCGGCGATCATCGCGCGGTTCTTCGCCGGATCGGCGAGGATTACCTCATTGTCGGTCGGATTCTCGCTGGTGGTGATGGCGACACCTCGGGCGTGGATCACGTCCGTGCCGAGCCTGGCCTTGATGCCGTCGAGCAGGCCGATCTTCTGCTTCGGCACGCTCGAATAGCCGCCGAGCCGCGCCGGGGCGGCATTGGGGCCGATCACCGCGATCTTCTGCGCGCCGGCCCTGAGCGGGAGCGTGCCGTCATTCTTGAGCAGGCAGATGCTCTTGCGTGCCGCCTCCAGCGCCAGCGCGCGCGCTTCGGCATTGCCGGTTATCTGCGCCGCGAGCGTCACATCGCCATAGGGGTTCTCGAACAGCCCGGCGCGGAACTTCAGCGTCAGCATGCGCGACACCGCGGTATCGATCGCCGCCTCGCTTACCCGGCCTGCGCGGACCTCATCGACCAGCACGCGGTAGGCGATCCCGTCGGGCAGTTCGCAATCCACGCCGGCGGCCAGCGCGCGCCGTGCCGCATCGGCCTTGTCGACCGCGACATGGTGGATGCGATCGAGTTCCTCGACGGCGCCATAGTCGCTCGCGACCACACCGTCGAAACCCCATTCGCCGCGCAGCACATCCTGCAGCAGCCAGTGATTGGCGTGACTCGGCACGCCATCGATCTCGTTATAGGACGGCATCACCGCGCCGATCGCGGTACGCTCCACCACTTCACGGAAGGGCGGGAAGAAATTCTCGCGCAGCTCGCGCTGCGATATCTGCGCGGGGCCAACATTGGTGCCCGATTGCGGCTGGCCGTGCCCGGTCATGTGCTTGAGCGTGGCGAACACCTTGTCCTTTGCCAGCCGCTCGCCCTTGCCGACGCCCTGCAGTCCCTCGACCGCCGCGACGCCCATCTCGCCGCAGAGATAGGGGTCCTCGCCAAAGGTTTCCTCGATGCGCCCCCAGCGTGGGTCGCGGGCGATATCGACGACGGGCGACAGCACATAGGGCACGCCCCGCGCCCGCGCCTCGCGGGCGATCACCGCATTGACCCGGCGGACGAGACCGGTGTCGAAGCTTCCCGCCAGCGCGATCGCCTGGGGAAAGCTGGTCGCCTCGGTCGCCATGAAACCGTGCAGCGCTTCCTCATGGAACAGAACGGGGATGCCGAGGCGCGTCTCTTCCAGCGCCCAATGCTGCGCAGCATTGTTAAACGCGATATTCTCCGCAGGCGTCCGCCAGCGCGCGCCGGTGCCGCCTTCGGTATTGACGATGCCCGGCCCGCCGCGCTTGTCCGAGGGGCGACTGATCTGGCCGATGCCGTTGGGATAGGCAGTGCTCGCCTTGGCCGGATCGAAGGCCAGGCCGTCCATGATCTCGGCCTTGGTCGCCCAGAGCGCGATGGTCTGCGCGACCTTCTCCTCCAGGGTCATCCGCCCGAGCAGATCCTTGACCCGCTCGGCGATCGGCGCGCGCGCATCCTTGTAGAGCGGCTTCGCGGCGCGCGCGAAAGCGACGCCCGGGGTCAGCCCCGCGACGCTGGCCGAGGATAGCCAGACCAGGAGCCGGCGCCGGCCGATCATGGCGCGACCGTCAGGGTAGCGGACTTCAGATCGACCGAGTTCCCACCGGCCATGATCTCGAACTGACCGGGCTCGACCACCCGCTTCATATCCAGATTCCACATCTGGAAGGCGCGGCGATCGAGCGTGAAGCTCAGGGTCTTCGTTTCGCCCGGCTGGAGCGTGACGCGGCGGAACGCCTTCAGTTCCTTCACCGGCCGCGTCACCGAACTCACCGAGTCGCGGACATAGACCTGCACGACCTCGTCGCCCGCGCGCTTGCCGGTATTGGCGACATCGACCTTCACTTCGACCTGACCATCGGGACGGATCGTCGTCGCCGAAAGCTGCGGCGCGCCGACCGTGAAACTGGTGTAGCTGAGCCCATAACCGAATGGGAAAAGCGGCGTCGCCTCGCCGAACAGATAGCCGCGATGCGCCGAAGGCTTGTAGTTGTAGAACATCGGCAATTGCCCGACCGATCGTGCGATCGTCACCGGCAACTTGCCGCCAGGATTGACGTCGCCGAACAGCGCATCGGCGACGGCGTTGCCGCCCTGCTCGCCGAGATACCAGCCTTCGATCACCGCATTGGCCTCGGCCGCGACCTTGTTGATCGCGAGCGGCCGGCCGTTGATCATCACCACCACGATCGGCTTGCCCAGCGCCTTCAGCGCGTCGAACAGATCCTGTTGCTGACCGACCAGATCGAGGCTCGACCGGTCGCCGAGATGGTTGTTCGCCCAAGCCTCGCGGCTGGTCTGTTCGGTATCGCCGATCGCGAGGACGATCGTGTCGGCACCCTTGGCCGTCTCGACCGCCGCGGCGATGCGCTTCGCATTCTCGGCCGGGTCGGCCAGCTTGACCGTGTCCTCCCACCAATCGTCATTCTCGGTGATCTTCACGCCTTCCGACGTGATGACAGTGGCGCGCGACCCGAGCTTTGCCTTGATGCCGTCGAGGATCGAGACCGTCACCGGCGGCTGGCCATAATAGCCGCCGAGCCGCGCCACCGCGGCGCTCGGGCCGATCACCGCGATGGTCGGCTTTGCTGCGCCCGTCGGCATGGCGAGCGGCAGCGTGCCATCATTCTTGAGCAGCACCATCGACCGCGCCGCCGCGGTCCGCGCCAGCGCGCGTGCCTCGGCATTGTTGGTGATCTTCAGCGCGGCCGCGACATCGGCATAAGGATGTTCGAACAGGCCGGCGCGGAACTTGATCTCCAGCATCTTGCGCACGGCAGAGTCGATCACGGCCTCGGAGACCTTGCCCGCGCGGACCGAGTCGACCAGCGTCTTGTAGCTGTCGCCCTCGGGCAGGTCGGAATCGACGCCGGCGTTGATCGCCAGCAATGCCGCTTCGGTCCGGTCGGCGGCGATATGGTGGATCGACCGCAGCTGATCGATCGCGTCATAATCGCTGGTGATCGCGCCGGTGAAACCCCATTCGCCGCGCAGCACATCGCCCAGCAGCCATTTGCTCGCATGGCTCGGCGTGCCGTCGATCTCGTTATAGCTCGGCATCACCGCGCCCGGCGCGACGCGGGTGATCGCCTGTTCGAAGGGCGGGAAGAAATTCTCGCGCAGTTCGCGCTCGGAGATCTGGGCCGGGCCGATATTGGTGCCACTCTCGGGCTGGCCGTGTCCGGTCAGGTGCTTGAGTGTGGCGAACACCTTGCCAGGCGCGAGCTTCTCCGCCTTGTCCGCGCCCTGCAGGCCCTGCACCGCGGCGACGCCCATCTCGCCGACGAGATAGGGATCCTCGCCGAACGTCTCCTCGATCCTCCCCCAGCGTGGATCGCGCGCGACGTCCACCACCGGCGACAGCGCCAGGGTCACGCCGCGCGCAGCGATCTCGCGCGCCGTGATCGTGTTGATCTGGCGGATCATGTCGGGGTCCCAGCTCGACGCCAGGCCGATCGGCACCGGAAAGCTGGTCGCGTCCCGCGCAGCATAACCGTGCAGGCCTTCCTCGTGGAACAGGATGGGGATGCCCAACCGCGTCTTCGTCAGCGCATAACGCTGCAGCGTGTTGACCACGTCGATCGTGCCCTTCACGTCGTGACCGGGCGTCACCCGCGGCGAGCCGGCGCCGAGCGTGTCGGACGGGCGCGCGAACCCGCCGAACCCGTTGGGAAAGAGCGCGGCGACCTTGACCGGATCGATCCGCTTCTTTGCGTCGAGCATTTGCGCCTTGGCGCCCCACACCGTCAGCAATTGGCCGACCTTTTCCTCCAGCGTCATGCGCTTGAGCAGGTCGTCGACGCGTGCAGCAATGGGTGCAGCAGCATCCTTGTAGAGCGGGCTGGCCTCCGCAGCGGGCGCGGGCGGCGGCGCAGCGCCGGCGAGCGCGATCGGCGCGGTGCAGGCGAGCAGAATCGCCAGCGAGCGGTGAAGAGTACGCGGCGCTACCATCGGCATTTCGGCTACCCCCTCGGTGGCGCTGATTCGTCGGCCAACACCCACGTCAGCGCCTTTTTCTGATAGCGCTACCATGCTAAGTCAGGCAAAGACTGTCAATCGCCGATGGCCAAGCAAAGGGCTGTGGCGCGCGAGTTTGGAGAGGAATGACATGGGTCGGTTGATCGCGTGGTGCGCGGCATTGTTTCTGACGCTGGGCGCCCTGCCCGGCATCGCGCAGGCCGAGGACGGCTATGATCTCTGGCTCCGTTACCGCCCGCTGCCCGCCGATGCTCAGGCCCGCGACCGGGCCCGCGCCACGGCTGTCATCTTCGACGCCGACCAGCATGACGTGCAGGTGCTGGCGGCGGTCGACGAAATCGAACGCGCGCTGGACGGCATGCTCGGCGCCAAGGCCCCGACCTATGGCCAGGCCGTGCAGGCCGGCGGCATCGTGCTCGGCACCAGCGGCGAGCCGCGGATCAAGGCGCTGAACCTTCCGCTCGGGCCGCTCGGCACCGAAGGCTATGTCATCCGCAGCACGGTAATGGACGGCAAGCCCGTTACCGTCGTCGCGGCGAACAGCGGCGTGGGCGTACTGTACGGCAGCTTCGCGCTGATCCAGCATCTCCAGCGCGGGCTCGGCCTGGAGGGGCTCGATATCGCCTCCGCGCCGAAGCTCAAGCTGCGCCTGCTCAACCATTGGGACAATCTCGATCGCACGGTCGAGCGCGGTTATGCTGGCCAGTCGATCTGGGACTGGTGGAAGCTCCCCGACTTCAAGGATCCGCGCTACACCGACTATGCCCGCGCCAATGCCTCGATCGGCATCAACGGCACCGTGCTCAACAACGTCAATGCCAAGGCCGACAGCCTCACCGCGCCCTATATCGCCAAGGCGGCGGCGCTGGCCGACGTGTTCCGGCCCTACGGCATCAAAGTCTATCTCTCGGCGCGCTGGTCGTCCCCGATCGAGATCGGCGGACTCAAGACCGCTGACCCTCTCGACCCGCAGGTCGCCGCCTGGTGGAAGGCCAAGGCGGACGAGATCTACAAGGCGATCCCCGATTTCGGCGGCTTCCTGGTCAAGGCCAATTCCGAAGGCCAGCCCGGCCCGCAGGATTACAAGCGCAACCATGCGGAGGGTGCCAACATGCTCGCCGCCGCGGTGCGCCCGCATGGCGGCATCATCATGTGGCGCGCCTTCGTCTATCAGCACGAGAACCCCGAAGACCGCGCCAAACAGGCTTATGACGATTTCAAGCCGCTCGACGGCCAGTTCGCCGACAATGTCATCGTCCAGGTGAAGAACGGCGCGATCGACTTCCAGCCGCGCGAACCCTTCCATCCGCTGTTCGGCGCGATGCCCAAGACGCCGCTGATGATGGAGTTCCAGATCACCAAGGAATATCTCGGGATGGCGACTCACCTCGTCTATCTCGGGCCGCTCTATGAAGAAGTGCTGCAGGCCGACACGTTCGGGCACGGCAAGGGATCGACCGTCGCCAAGGTGATCGAGGGCGATCTCGACAAGTATAAGCTGACCGGCATGGCCGGCGTCGCCAATATCGGCGTCGACCGCGACTGGAGCGGATCGACCTTCAACCAGGCCAACTGGTTCGTGTTCGGCCGCATGGCCTGGGACCCGCAGGCTTCGGCGAAGCAGGTCGCGGGCGAATGGTCGGAGCTGACCTTCGGCCCCAACCCGGCGGTCAGGCCCAAGGTCGTCGACATCATGATGACCTCGCGCGACGCGGTGGTGAACTACATGACCCCGCTCGGCCTCGCCCATCTGATGGCGACCAGCCATCATTATGGCCCTGGCCTCTGGGTGAAGGATCTCGCCCGGCCCGAATGGAACCCCGTCTATTACCACAAGGCCGATGCGACCGGCATCGGCTACGACCGGACGAAGACGGGCAGCAATGCCGTGGCGCAATATGCCCCGATGCTCGCCAGGCAGTTCGGCGATGTGAAGACCACGCCGGAACAGGACCTGTTGTGGTTCCACCATGTCGGCTGGGACTATCGCATGAAGTCGGGCAAGACGCTGTGGGAGGAGCTTGCGGGCAAATATTCGCTGGGCGTGCGCGAAGTCGCGGACATGCACAGCGCGTGGAGCGCGCTCGCGCCCTATATCGACCAGGATCGTTTCGCGAAGACCAACGCCTTCCTGTCGATCCAGCAGCGCGAGGCGCAGTGGTGGCGGGATGCCAGCCTTGCCTATTGGTCCAGCGTGTCGGGCCGGCAACTCCCCGCGGGAGAAGCGCCGCCGGCCAAACCCCTCGCCGACTACGAGGCTGTGTCGTGGCCGTACGAGCCAGGACGATAAGCGCTAACAGCCCGGAAAACGAATGAGGAATGAGACCGGCACGGGAGGATTGACAGTTCTCTAACATGGGAATAGCTCTGTATGTGATCGCTACCATCCACATTCGAGGTGGAGCGAAACGGGCACGAAGATGCCCGATGCTGGAGGGGTAAAATGAACGCCGAGCTGTTTCCCGTGTCCGCAGATCACCGAGGCCCGATGCCGGGCGCGGCCTGCCCGATGCGCGGTGCAGCTCTGCCATATCAATCGGACACAAGGTTCTTCGGCCCGCGCGGCCGCATCTGATGCGGATGGCGGCGGCTGTGGTCGCACGCCGCCATCCAATCCCGGCATGGGCGCTCCTCGCTGCCCATGCCGGACGATCTCCCCTAGGGCGGCCGGCGCATATCCGGCCGCCCCTCTTTTTGCCCTTTCCCGACGTTCGCATTGCAGCACGCGCTGCAACATTATAGCCACCGTGCCGAGGAGCATTTTCTTGAGCCAACCCACGTCCCGCCGGCAACGCACCACCGCGACCATTACCGATGTTGCGCGCAAGGCCGGCGTTTCCCCGATGACGGTATCCCGAGTGCTGAACGGCGAGGGCAATGTCCGCGCGACCACACGTGAGGTCGTCAATGAGGCGATCGCTGCACTCAATTACTCGCCCAACCCCGCCGCGCGCAGCCTGGCCGGCGCGGCGCCGGTGCGGATCGGCCTGCTCTACAGCAACCCGAGCGCCGCCTATCTCAGCGAGTTCCTGGTCGGCAGCCTCGATTATGCCAGCCGCGCCAACATCCAGATCGTCGTCGAGAAATGCGACGGGCTGGAGCAGGCCGAGGAAGCCGCCACCCGCCTGCTCCGCGGCGGCATCGAGGGCATCGTGCTGCCCCCGCCTTTGTGCGATTCCCTGCCGCTGCTGGATGTGTTGCGCGGCGCGAATGGCCTGGCCGTGACGGTCGCCAGCGGTCATCCCGCGCCCGGCTTTTCGGCGGTCAGCATCGACGATCACCGCGCCGCGTTCGAGATGACCCGCCACATCGCCGCGCTCGGCCATCAGCGCATCGGTTTCATCATCGGCAACCCCGACCAGACCGCGAGCGAGCGGCGCCTTGCCGGCTACCGCGACGCGCTCGAAGCGGTCGGCCTGCCCTATGACGAGAAGCTCGTCGTCCAGGGTCTCTTCACCTATCGCTCCGGCCTGGATGCCGCCGAGCATCTGATCGATACGCCCAACCCGCCCTCGGCGATCTTCGCCAGCAATGACGACATGGCGGCGGCGACCGTCGCCGTCGCGCATCGCCACGGGCTCGACGTGCCCAACGACCTTACCGTTTGCGGCTTCGACGATACGGCGCTGGCCACGACGATCTGGCCGGAATTGACAACGATACACCAGCCGATCACCGACATGTCGCTCGCTGCGGTCGAGCTGCTGGTGAAGGAGATCCGCAGCCGCCGCGCCGGCCACCGCGACCCGACCCAGCATCGCCAGCTCGACTTCCAGCTGGTGCGGCGCCAGTCCGACGCCGCCCCGCGCCGCCGCCCTGCGGTGACGCCGCCCCGGACCTGATCCGGTTGCCATCATGACAACCAGCGAAAGGCGCGGCGTATCAGCGCCTGCCCGCCTTCGCTGACCGGCGCTCCATGCGCCATCAGCACCCTTTCCGCCGGCCATGACAGGACATGATGGAGCGCAGCACGGGCGGCACGCCGGTCAATGAAGGCCAGGCGGAACTTGCGGGGCACAGACGGCTCCGGAGCAGTCATCAGGTCCCATTTCGCGACCAGCGCGCGCCAGCCGGAGAAGCGGTCGGCGGGGAGATGCTGCAACAGATCAGTGAACAGCACGGTGCCACTCGCGGTGTGGAAGAACACCACCTCGTTGATGATGGCATTGCCCCGCATGACGACCTGGTCGATTTCCCCGGCCCAGGCTGGTATCGGCGTGTTGGTGAGGTCATGGTCGAAGGCGAGGTCCTTGCGCTTGTCCCGCAGCCCGGGCGGAGCATGGAGGCAGGCACCGGGAAAGGCCCGCTTCCAGTCGGCGAGGAACAGGTGATGCAGCGCATTGGGAGCGACCAGGTGCCGGACTGTCCCCAGGGCCTCCACCGCCGAGCGAAGGCCGTCGGTCAGCACGGTCGGCGACCAGATGAAGAGGCCGCCATCGGCCAATCTGATGACCGCCATCCGCGTGGGGTAATGGAATCCCAGTGCGGCAACCACATCGGGGCCGTCAGCAATCCATATCCCGGGGCCAAATGCCGTCAGCATGGCCGAACCATGCCATCGCGACTGGGTCGGTGGCCAGAACGAACGCCGGTTTGGGCGTTCCATCCGTTGAAGCTGACGGGACTTTGCGTTAGCGGTACCATGAGAGACCACCAGGAGAGGCCACAGTGCAGCGTGAACCCGTAAAACCATTCCGCTCGCGGGACTGGTTCGCCGATCCGGAGCGGTCGGACATGACGGCGCTCTATCTCGAGCGGTTCATGAATTACGGCATCACCGCGAACGAGCTGCGCAGCGGCCGGCCGATCATCGGCATCGCGCAAACGGGCAGCGACCTTTCGCCGTGCAATCGCATCCATGTCGATCTCGCGCGGCGCACGCGCGAGGGCATTCGCGATGCGGGCGGCATTCCGATGGAATTCCCGACGCATCCGATCTTCGAGAATTGCCGCCGCCCGACCGCGGCGCTCGACCGCAACCTTGCCTATCTCGGCCTGGTCGAGATCCTGTACGGCTATCCGATCGACGCGGTCGTCATCACCACCGGCTGCGACAAGACCACGCCATCGGGCATCATGGCGGCCTCGACCGTCGACATCCCGGCGATCGTGCTGTCGGGCGGGCCGATGCTCGACGGCTGGCACGAGGGCGAGCTGGTCGGATCGGGCACCGTCATCTGGCGGTCGCGCCGCAAGCTTGCCGCGGGCGAGATCGACGAGGAGGAGTTCCTCCGCCGCGCGACCGACAGTGCGCCCTCGGCGGGGCATTGCAACACGATGGGCACGGCATCGACGATGAATGCGGTCGCCGAAGCGCTCGGCCTTTCGCTGCCCGGGTGCGCCGCCATCCCCGCGCCGTACCGCGAACGCGGGCAGATCGCGTACGAAACCGGCCGGCGCATCGTCGACATGGCCTATGAGGATTTGCGCCCCTCGAAGATTCTCACGCGGGAAGCGTTCCTCAACGCGATCCGCACCATCACGGTGATCGGCGGGTCTTCCAACGCGCAGCCGCATCTGATGGCGATGGCGCGGCATGCCGGGGTCGAGCTCCACCCGTCCGACTGGACCGAGCATGGGTATGACCTGCCGCTGCTCGCCGACGTGCAGCCAGCCGGACGATTCCTCGGCGAGCGCTTCCACCGCGCCGGGGGCGTGCCCGCGATCCTGTGCGAGCTGGCGGATGGCGGCGTGCTCGATAGCGACTGCCTGACCGTCACCGGGCGCAGCATCGGCGAGAATATCGAAGGCCGCCAGTCGCGCGACCGCGAGGTGATCCGCGCGTTTGCCGAACCGTTGAAAGAGAAGGCCGGCTTCCTCGCTTTCTCGGGCAACCTGTTCGACTTCGCGATCATGAAGACGAGCGTAATCTCCGAGGAATTCCGCAACCGCTATCTCAGCCACCCGGGCAAGGAAGGCGTGTTCGAAGGCCGCGCGATCGTGTTCGACGGGTCGGACGATTATCATCATCGGATCAACGACCCTGCGTTGGAGATCGACGAGAATTGCATCCTGGTGATCCGCGGCGCCGGGCCGATCGGCTGGCCGGGCTCTGCCGAAGTCGTCAACATGCAGCCACCAGATGCGCTGATCCAGCGCGGCATCGCCTGGTTGCCGACACTCGGCGACGGGCGCCAGTCGGGTACGTCGGACAGCCCTTCGATCCTCAACGCCTCGCCCGAAAGCGCGGTCGGCGGCGGGCTTGCCTGGCTGCATACCGGCGACGTGATCCGCATCGACCTCAACACCGGGCGCTGCGACGTGCTGGTCGACGAGGCCGAGATCGCGCGGCGCAAGGGCGGCCCTGCCCCGGCCTTTCCGTCGAGCAACACGCCCTGGGAAGAGCTGTACCGCGAGAAGACCGGGCAGCTCGAGGATGGCGCGGTGCTGGAGATGGCGGTCAAATATCGCGGCATTGCGGCGAAGACGCCGCGGCATAACCATTGATGCGCGTAGTGCGCCTTGCCGATCGAACCAATGTCGCTTCCCCGGCGGAGGCCGGGGTCCAGTTGGACAGGTCGATGCAACGAAGCGCAGCGCCCGCCACAAGCCGCTCCCAACTGGGCCCCGGCCTTCGCCGGGGAAGGAAGGGGTGGAGCGAAACGGTCGCCGTGGGTCTGCGAGCCGCGATCACCGCTCTGCTGGCGGTGCCGCTTATGGGCGCGGCCGCTCCCGCACCGGTCGCGCGTTTCGCCTGGTTCGACTACAGGGGCGAGGACCCGGTCGACCGGACAATGAAGGCCGGACCGGCGGAATATCGCAATCCGGTCCTGCAGGGCTTCTATCCGGACCCGTCGATCCTGCGCGTCGGCCAGGATTATTACCTCGTCAATTCGACCTTCACCTATTTCCCCGGTCTGCCGGTCTTCCACAGCCGCGACCTGGTGAACTGGACGCAGATCGGCAACGCGATCGACCGGCCGAACCAGGTCGATTTCAAGCAGGTCGGCCTGTCGGCCGGCATCTATGCGCCCGACCTCAGCTACCGCGCCGGGACCTTCTATCTCGCCGGAACCTGTGTCGCGTGCGGCGGCAATTTCGTGATGACGGCGAAGACGCCCGCCGGCCCATGGTCCGACCCGCACTGGAACGCCATCGACGGCATCGACCCCTCGATGTTCTTCGACACCGACGGATCGGCATGGATTCTCAACAACGGGCCGCCGGCGAGCACGCCGCTTTATAGCGGCCATCGTGCGATCTGGATTCAGCGCATCGACCCGAAGACGCTGAAGCCGTTCGGCGAGCGCACCATCATCGTGAACGGCGGCGTCAAGCCGGCGGACAAGCCGATCTGGATCGAGGGACCGCACCTGTTCCGCAAGCACGGCTATTATTACCTGATCGCGGCCGAGGGCGGCACCGCGGAGAACCACAGCGAAGTGGTGTTCCGCAGTAAATCGATCACTGGCCCCTATGAGCCCGGCCCGGTCAATCCGATCCTGACTCAGCGCACGCTCGACCCGGCGCGACCCTTTCCGATCACCTCGACCGGCCATGCCGATTTCGTGACCACGTCCAAGGGCGACTGGTGGACCGTGTTCCTCGGCACGCGGCCGTACAGGGGCGATTTCTACAATACCGGCCGCGAGACCTTCATGCTGCCGGTGCGCTGGCGAAACGGCTGGCCCGAGGTGACCGCGCCCGGGGCGACCATTCCCTATGTCCATGCCCGGCCCGCTCTGGCGCAGGGCAAGGCTGCGCCGGTGCCGAACAGCGGCGCCTTCCATGTGCGCGACGAGTTCGCCGGGGCGAAACTGGCTCCCTATTGGGTGCAGATCCGGGCGACCGATATCGGCTGGCGGCGTCTTTCCGGTGGGGCGCTGTCGATCGACGCGCGGCCAGTGGCGTTGGGCGGTACGGGCCAGACCGCGTTTCTCGGGCGGCGGCTGCAGCATGGCTGGGCGACGGCGGAGACGTCGGTCGACTTCACGCCGAAGCGCGAGGGCGATCGGGCGGGAATCGCGGTGGTGCAGGACACTGCCTATTTCTACGCGCTGACGCTGAACGGCACGGCGATCGCGGTGGAGAAGCGCAGCGGCCCGAAGGACCCGGCCGATGGCGTAGTCGTCGCCTCGGCGCCCTATGCCGGGACGAGCGTACGGCTGCGCATCGTGCTGCGCGGCGATGTGTGCGACTTCTTCTATGCGGGCGCGGACGGCCGCTGGCATATGCTGGCGAAGAACCAGGACGCGACGATCCTGAGCACCAAGACAGCGGGCGGGTTCATCGGCGCGATGATCGGCCCGTTCGCGCGGGCGGGCGACTAGCGCAGCCTCGCACCCGGGAAGATGGGGGACACCGGACTGTCCCATTTCTCCGGGACACGGCGTGAAGTAATGGTGTTGGACGCTGCGGGGACGTGCCCAGTATTCGCGGAATTTTGCGACCCACCTGCGAGAGGGGCGAAATCGAGCGCTATTGCCGGCTTGCGCGGGACCCCGAGTACAGGGCCCTACAGATGTTGGAACGCCAAGAAACGATCCACGAACAGTTGCAGCGCGCGCACTAGAGGACGACTTGCCGAATTTCGCGACCCCTATCGGTTCTTGTATCGGCTCTAGTTGCGAATAGTCATGACGGAAAATCTGTACTGGCACGCCGGAGTCCCTCGGATTCGCCGGCGCTATCGCCGGGCCGAGCATCTTATTCCGGCGGCACGGGTTGGTGAATCGGTCACGAGAAAGCGCGCGACAGACATTGCCGGCAGTTCGCTGGACCAGACGCGGCCAATCCCAGTCCCACGTTCCTTGGCGTACAATCAGCCAAGGCAGAAAGGATTGCGATCCCGAGTCAGCCCGAAATCGGGATGTCGGCCCGATGGGTATTCGAGCGTCGCGCGGCGTGATCGACGCGCGCGCGCCTCACGCGCTCGAGCGCCAAATAATAGCCTTTGCCGGACGCAATCTGAATCGCCTGTTCGAGTAATGCCTCGCCCGACATCGGATCGCCACGCGCGATTAATATCTGCGCGATCTCGATCCGGAGCAGCGTCTTGTGCAGACCGTGGCCGTAGCGGCTCGCGATTGTCAGCGCGTCGGTCGCATAGCGCAGCGCCGTGTCATAGTCGCCGCTTTCGCGCATGTGCCGCGCAAGGCTCGCGCTCGCTTCGATCCGCAAGCGATAGCAGTCCGCAAGCGCCGCGTAGCGCAGCGCGCTCTTGATTTGCTGCAGCGCGCGGCTGCGTATCACCGGGTCCGTCGACGCACGGTATCGGAAATCGGCGCGAACCACGCGCGCGCGATGCAGGATATCCATCTGCTGCGCAGATTGCGCTGCGCGGATTGCATCGTTGATCTGCCCCTCGGACTTGGCCCTGTCGCGCACCAGAAGGGCGAGATGCCGCTGGAAGTGCGCCAACGCGCGTTGTTCGTTGAGCCTCTGGAAAATGCGGATTGCGTCCGAATAGAGTTCCTGCGCGTCGAGATGTCGGCCGTTCAGATGTGCGATCAGGCCGCGATAGCCGATCGTCATCGCCGTCATCAGCACCGTTTCACGGCTGTAGCTCTCGTCACCGTGCACGGGCGGCGCATCACCGAGAAAGATCGCGCGAACCCGCGCTATATGTTCACTGCCTGTGCCTGCAGATCCTGGCGCAGTGGGCGCGGCCCCGATCGTGTCCTCGATCTGGTCCAGTTGCCGCTCCGCCGGCCGTAGCATGCCCCGCTCGATCTTCGTCGCGACCTGATTGATGGCGATCCGCCGCCAATTATGTCCGTGATAGCCAAACTCGACCTCGTCCGTGTTGACCTTCGCTGCCGCGCTCAGCGCGTCGCGGGCGTCGAACAGATTCCCTTGTGTGAGGGCGACGACCCCGCGTTCGTTGTGCAGCCAGACCAGATCGTCGGCGTAGAAGGGATCGGGGCCCATATGAACGCGCCGGAAATTGTCCCAGTCACCTTCAGGGCTACCGTCCGCCGCCGCCGCAAACATGCTCTTCATGATGGTACGCGCAATCGAGACGTCGCCGAACGCCGTGATGAGGCGGTCCAGACGATGGGCATGTTCGGTCAGCGCGCCATCGCGTTGCGCATTCGCGATACGCTTCTCGCGATCAAGTTTGAGGAGAGCGCCGGTCGAGTAATAATTTCGAACAAGGGCAAGGGCGCCCCGCAAGCACGCGGCAGCGACCCGGCTGCTGCGGTGGTTGAGCGTCTCCCAAGCGTGTCGTTCGTCGCCCGGGTGAATATAGAGGTCCCGAAGCGCGCTTCGATAGGTTTCGATGCTGGGATCGCCCGGCAACGTGTAGCCGTGCGGGCCGAAGAAACGAGGAATATCGTGCCAGCCGCCGATCAAGCTGTCGACAAGTTCGCCGAGTTCGTCGTGAAAATTGGGCTCGGGCGTGTAGTTTTCGCTTGGATCGCTCATGAACAGCGACATGTTGAAGGTCGTTGCCAGCTTGGCGTCGTTAATCGGCGCCCCATGCCGATCGCGAAGAAAGGTCGTGAGCGAGCGGTGCAGTGCGTAGCGTCGCCACAAGGGACTGCCCTTCAGCGCCTCGCGATACCCATCGCGGATGTGGTGGTGCTCGACGATTTGGCGCGCGCCTTCTCGGTCCGGTGTCGGATCGTGCGGCTCGAGTACCGTCACCAGCCCCAGCGCCCGCAATTGATCCATGACCTTGCACAATTCAACCTTGAGGCCGGTGTCGGCAATGCGGTCGGTGCCGGCACTGTCGCCAGCGGACTCTTCGGCGAGAATTGCACGGATCTTCGGGGCAAAGAGCAGCACCCCTGCTTCGATCGGGCCGCCGATGAAACTCATCGTGCGCAGGATCTCGAAGGCTGCGGGGCAGCGGACATAGAGCGCCTGGAGCAGGCTCGGGGTAAGATGCGCGTCGAAAAAAGCCCGCGACTGAGCTTCCCGGTCGACGGTGATCGCCCGCCGCACCAGCGCTCGTCCAGCGTCGTTGACTTCGGCCTGCTTCAACCGCAGCTCACGCCGCGGGCCCGGTGCCATGTCGCTTGCGATCCGTTCGAGAGTCTCGGCACGGCGGTCAGCGAAACCATCCTCAATGGCGTGGAAATAGTGCGAGTCGACACTGATCCTGGCATCCTCCTGCCCAGCATCCTCCTGCCCGGCATCCTCCTGCCCGGCGCCCCCTTTGGGCAGCCAGGGGAAGTGGAACGTCGGCTCCGGGAGCGTCTGGAACGGCACGCCGATCGCCTTGGCATAGTGGCGAAGCCTGTCAGTCCCGAGAAGCAGTACCTGGACATTGCCGCCGGGCCTCCGCACGCTGCGCAACATCTGATCGAGTTCAGCACTTAGCGGAACGCCGCCCAGGCTGAAGAAGCGGTCCGCGCCGTTGATGATCACGAGCGTGCGCTTGCTGGTACGCAGCAGCAATCCGTCAGTGAAACCTTGCTCGCGAGATATCTTCGCGCCCCGCTCGATCGCCGGGCAGCGCAGCTGGAGGAAGCGTGCAATCCCCACGAGCATCGTATCGCTGTCATAGCTGAAGCCCGCATTGACGATCATGCGGTTCTCGGGCCTGGCCCAGCGCAGCAGCGCATTGCCTATGCCGATACCTCGCGTGCTCGCTGTTTCGTCAGGCTCGGAATTCTCGCCATCAAGGAGGTGGACCGCCTGCATCTGCCCCAGATATTCGGCAAGCGTGCCCCGGCCGTAACCGGGTTTCGTGATCGCGATCACCAGATTGTCGGGGGACCGCGGCGAATTCGGATGCTCGAGCGCTCCGTTGGGCAGCCACGCGTCCCTATTCAGGCTGGAAAGCAGCCTTCTTGCGGTCGTACGCGTACTGCGTGATCCGTAGAGCCGAACCGGCTTCGCTTGGCCTTCGGTCTGAAGCAGGCGTGGATCGATCGTCCGCCAGTTGCCGGGGCGGTGCAGCCGCCGGTCGACGCGCTCGACAAGGGCAGGCAGCCTCTCCATCGTGTCGACCAGCGCCCGGAGCAGGTTCCGGTCGGCTTCCAGGTTGATCGCCGCGATATCGTGGCCGCCGTCGTTCGCCTTTTCGAGCGCGACCCGTTGCGCATCCGCGCGCACGAGCTCGCGCATGCGCGGCCAAAGCCTCGGGTCCGGGGCTTCCTCATTTCCCATAATCGCGTCGAGGGTCGAGAGCAGTTGCGATGTGGCGCTGTCCATGCGGCGCGCCCGATTGCGCAGCCTCTCCTCCGTGCTTGGAACATAGCGTCGTAGCGGCGCTACCCAATCGTCTTCGCCTGGGCTCCGCAGATCCTCGTCGAAGAGGATGTGGACGCCGTACATGGTCAGAAACTCAAGCCTCAAGTCGCGCATGCGCGCGTCGCGCGCGACCGCATCTCCGGACCATTTTACGGTATTCCAGAGTAGAAACATTGGCGCGGGCCGCCGAATCGGCATGTTGCTGACGGAATATTGGAGAAACTGCTTAAGCTCGGGCTCTTCCATGCCCAATCCGACGAAGAGCAGTGGATTGCCGCCGAACAGGACGCGAAGTCCATGGTCGAACGGATCGCGGTGAAGATCGTCGAGGCGATAGAGCCGGTCATATTGCCGAATATTCGCAACCATCGACATCGGCACATCGGCGCGCCCGTGCAGGTGCAGGATGTGCCGGTCGATCTCCGCTGACCCGACCGCGAACTCAAAGAGCCGATCGGAGCGTTCGCGATCAACGACGTCGCTCTCGACGGTGATGCCATTCCCCAGCGTCCGGGTAAGCCGCGTGCGGTTGATCCGCACGATCGGCTTGCCGCTGTTCGGTGGCCCGATAAAATCCTTAGTGCTGGCGATCTTCTCTCCCGCGCCGAAATCCTTGCGCGCGATGCCGGCCTTGATGGCAAAGAGTTCGGCGGGGCTCGACCCCTGGGGGGCAATTGCGGCCAGCCGGCCTAATCTGAGCTTCTCGTTGACACCCAATGTATCGCGCTCGTCCTGCCGCAACATGAACGCGCGTTCGAGCTCAAGGTCGTAGTTGAAGGTCGCAATCCGCTTGATCCCGAGGCTTGCGATCAGCGGCCGGATGGCGGCCGCGGCGGGCTCCGCTGCGAGCGGCGCGACGCCATAGGTGCGCGAGGCGAATATGCGCGCGACCCTCCGTTCGAACTCGTCCAGCGCTGGCTTCTGATACTCGTTGTTGATGACCAGCCCGGACCGCAGCAGCCGCATCTGCTGGTCCAGCCTGCGGAAACAATCATGGAGCGTCCACAGTGCGACACGGGCGTCCCCATGGTGCCGCCCGCGTTCAAGCTTGCGCGCGCGCGTGCAGATTTCAAGCAGCAGCCTGCCTGCGGGTCGCCACGACAGGCTGGGTTCCCCTAAATCATGCTTGAACGGAACGCGCCGCCGCGCGATGATATCGACCGCGAGCCGCCGCGCAACGCGCGCGGATGCTGTTATGAACTCGCCCCAGGACGGGTAACCGTAAGCGCGAGTCGACATGGCGCCGGTGATGGCTACCATCCGATCGGTATGTAGCGCCTTCACAAATGCCTTGAGAGCTTCTTCCCGCAACTTTCGGTCTTCGAGCGGATCCGATTGTGCCATAGCCTCCCCTGCTTTGCGAAGCAGGTTCGCCGTCGGAAGCATTCACGTCAATTGGCTAAACTCGAATATTGAAAACATGTTGCTCCAAATTGAAGCGATTATCGCGTCACCTAGAGTTTTCCGACAACGGCTAGCCCGCTACTCATTTTCGGATGCCCGCTATTCGATTTTCAGTAGAGTTGGCCAACGGCCGAAATTGAGCGCCAGGAAGAGACTATACATCGAATAGCGCGTCGTGATCTCCGATGCGCGCTCCAACAGCCTACGCGCCTCAACCCCGCTCCACCCCGATCCGCATCGTCAACACCAGCGATCCGCCGGGCGGCAGAAGGTCGAACACCGCGCCCGGCCGGTTGAACGCGTCAGGCAGATGCGTAACCGGCTCGAGGCAGCAGAAGCTTTCGCCTTCCGGATGGAAGAGGTGCAGGTCGCGCGCGCCCTCGGCGGTCAGGCGGACGATATGGTCGCCGCGCTCGAGCGTGGCGCGCCCGTCCCATTGTTCATAGCTATGGTCGACAAAGCCCGCGTCGGAGATCGAGGCGCCCGCCGCCCAGTCGCCGAAATGGTCGGCGGCGGCCGGCTCGCTCGGGATCTGGATGTCGTCGGTCAGCCACACGCGCGCCGCGTTCAGGCGCAGCCGGGTGCCGGGCGGGATCGCGAAATAGGGGTGCAGGCCGATGCCGGCGGGCATGGGCTCGCGCGAGGCATTGGCCAGAGTCAGCGTGACGCGCAGTCCGTCTTCGCCGAGCTCGAACAGCTGCTCGGCGCGGTAGCGCCACGGCCAGCCATCGCCGCCGTCATGGACATGCGTCAGCCGTGCCCGATCCGGGCCGGCTTCGATCACGTCCCATGGGCGCTGCCAGCCAAAGCCGTGCAGCGAGTTGGGATGATCGCCGAAATTGAGCGGCAGCGCGATGTTCCGCCCGCTGAAACCGAAGCGCCCGCCCGCGATGCGATTGGCATAGGGGACGAGCGGGAAGCAGGCGCTGTGCAGCGGGTCAGTCGTGCCGTCCGTGGTCGGGCGGAGGATATCTACGCCTTCGTAGCGCAGGGTACCAATGGCGCCCCCGAGCGCGGGGAGGAGAGTCAGCGTCCACCCCGCGCCCGAAAGTTCCGTCATCTCAGCCTTCCATTGCCTCTAGCTCGCGCCCCTTGGTTTCGTTGATCATCGCCTTCACGAAGAAGAAGGAGATCAGCGCGCTTGCGGCATAGAAGCCATAGGTGATCGGCAGGCCGACCCCGCTGGCGAGCGCCGGGAAGCTGACCGAAATGGCGAAGTTGGCGATCCACTGCGCGAAGCCCGAGACCGCCAGGCCGGAGCCGCGGATCTGGTTCGGGAACATCTCGCCGAGCATCACCCACATCACCGGGCCCCAGCTGACGTTGAAGAAGATGACGTAGAGATTGGCCGCGACCAGCGCGACCGTGCCGACACCGTCCGCCATGTGCAGCTTGCCGTCGACGAAGGTCGCGGTGGCGAAGCACCAGGCCATCACCGCCAGGGTCACCGCCATGCCGGCCGAGCCGACCAGCAGCAGCGGCTTGCGGCCGATCCTGTCGATCGTGACGATGGTGAAGAGGCAGGCGGCGATCGACAGCGATCCGGACAGGATGTTGATCAGCAGCGCATCATTCTCGCTGAAGCCGACCGACTGCCACAACACCGACCCGTAATAGAAGACGATGTTGATGCCGACGAGCTGCTGGAACACGGCCAGGCCGATGCCGGCCCAGACGATCTTGCGGACGCGCCCGCTCGAATCGAGCAGGTCGCTGAACTTCGGGCGGTGATGATCGGCCGCGAAGCTTTCGCGAATCTCGCGGACCTTCTCGGTGGCATAGGCATTGCCGAACAGCTTGGTCAGCACGGTGCCGGCCTCGGCATCGCGGCCCTTGAGCATCAGGTAGCGCGGGCTCTCCGGGATGAGCAGCAGCGCGAGGAAATAGATGCCGGCGGGAATCACCTGCATCCAGAACATCCAGCGCCAGGCCGGATAGCCGAGCCAGAAGGGCTCGGTCGACGCGCCGGCCGTGGCGGCCAGCCAATAGTTGGAGAGGAAGGCGCCGGTGAGGCCGGCGATGATCATGACCTGCTGCACGCTCGACAGACGGCCGCGGATCGCCGCGGGGGTCACCTCGCTGATATAGACCGGCGAGATCACGCTGGCGGCACCGACCGCGAGGCCGGCGACGAAGCGGGCCGCGATGAACAACACTTCGGAGCTTGCCGCACCGGCGAGGATCGCGCTGGCGACGAAGATCAGTGCCGAGGTCATCATCACCGCGCGGCGGCCGAACAGATCGGCGAGACGACCGGCAAGGAAAGCGCCGACGGCGCAGCCGGGCAGGAGCGCGGCAACCGCGACGCCCAGCGACAGGTCGCTGAGGTTGAAGGCGGCACGCAACCCGTCCTGCGTGCCGTTGATGACGCCGCTGTCATAGCCGAACATGAATCCGCCGATCGTCGCGACCGCGACGATCAGGGCGATGAACCCGTTGTTCGCTTGCTCCGTGCCTCTACTTGCCATTCTCTGATCCCCTCTCTCTTTTCTTTTCGTCTTAGGTAGTTGGCGCTCAGTTGGAAACCACGGCCTCGGTAACGGGCAGGCCCGGCACCGCGACATCGAACGCGAACAGATCGCCCGCCTCAGGTTGCGCCGCGAGCGCCTCGGCGTCGAGCCCCTTGCGGGCGGTGGTGACATAAGCGGTCTTCAGGTCGGGCCCGCCGAACGCGATCTTGGTGACGTTCGAGACCGGCAGCTTGACCGTTTCGAGCAGCGTGCCGTCGGGCGCGTAGCGGCGCACGCCCCAGCCGAAGAACAGGCCGGTCCAGACACAGCCCTCGCTGTCGACCACCGGGCCGTCGGGATAGCCCGCGCCTTCCTCGATCGTCGCGAACACGCGCATTGCGCCGAGCGAGCCGTCGTCAAGGACGTCGACGGCATGGATGATCTTGCCGAGCGTGTCAGTGTGATAAAGCGTTTTGCCGTCGGGCGAGACGGTCGGGCCGTTGGTGATCGACACCGGCGGCAGCCCGGTATCGACCACGCCGTTCGCGTCGAGTGCGTAGAGGCGGCCGGTCAGGTCGGTCTCGCTGTCGTCCATCGAGCCGAACAGGATGCGGCCGCGGGCGTCGGTGGTCGCGTCGTTGAGGCGGTTGCCGGGGAGATGCGCTTCGGGCGTGTGCAGCGGGGTGAAGCCGCCAGTCGCCGGGTCGAAGCGTTCGACGCCGCGCTGCATGCCGGCGATGAAACCGCTGTCTTGCTCGGGCAGGACCCAGCCGATCTGCGACGGGGCATCCCAATGCTTCAGGTCGCCGCTGACGGGGTCGAAGCGGTAGATCCGCTGCTCCTTGATGTCGACGAACCACAAAGCATTCTCGCGCGCGACCCAGACGGGGCCTTCGCCCAGCGTCGCCCCGACGCTGCAGACGCGGCGCGGCGAGCCGGCGACCATCTCAGCGCCAGCCGGCATCAACGAAATAATCATGGCCGGTGCACATCTTCGCATCGTCGGATGCGAGGAACAGCACCAGCGCCGCGACATCGGCGGGCTGGATGCGGCCGTCGAGGCACTGGGCGGACACGATCTCCGCCTCGCCTTCGGGTGTGTACCATTTCTCCTGCCGCGGCGTCTGGACATTGCCGGGCACGATGGTGTTGACGCGGATATCGGCGCGGCCGAGGTCGCGCGCCAGGCTGCGCGTCAGGCCTTCGATCGCTGCCTTGGCCGTCTGGTAGAGGACCAGGTCGTTCAGGCCGAGATGCCAGCTGATCGAGCCGAAGTTCAGGATCACGCCGCCGCCCGCGCGCTTCATCGCCGGCACGACGGCCTGCGCCGCGAAGAACTGATGGCGCAGGTTCACCGCCATGCGCTCGTCCCAATAGGCCGGAGTGACTTCCTCGATCGAGTGGCGGTCGTCATTCGCCGCGTTGTTGATCAGGATGTCGACGCCGCCAAGCTCATGCTCCATCTCCGCCATGGCGCGCTTCAGCGAATCGATATCGGTGATGTCGCAGTGGCGGAACACCGGCGTATGCGCTGCGTCCGGCGTCAGGCGATCGACCACCGCGCGGCTGGCATCGTCGGCGATATCGATGAAGGCGACGCGCGACCCCTGCGCGACGAACGCCTCGACCAGCCCCTCGCCGATGCCGCTGCCGCCGCCGGTAACGATGACGCGCTTGTCGACCAGGCTGGGATAGATTGCGCCGGTTGCCCCAGCGGCTTTTGCCTGCAGCACGGATTCAGTCTCCAGAATATGCGTCATGATGCGGCCAAGAGGCCCCGACGCGCGAGATTGCGCATCAGGTCGCCGATGCCGAATTGCCAGGGGGGCGCCGCCTTGGACGTCGTCACGCGGTTGACGAGGCGGCCGATGCGCGGGGTCGAGATGGTGACGACATCGCCCACCTTGTGGGTGAAGCCGTGTTTCGGCACGTCGCGGTCCTGAGTCGGTGCGAACAGGGTGCCGAGGAACAGCACGAAGCCGTCAGGATATTGATGCTCGCTCATCGTGTGCTTGAGCAGGGCCTCGGGATCGCGGCTGATCTGGTTCATCGAGCTGATGCCGGTGAGGCGATAGCCCTCGGGGCCCTCGATCAGCAGCTCGACTTCGGCCTGGCGGACATGGTCGAGGGTGAAGCTGTCGTCGAACAGCCGCACGAACGGACCTAGCGCGCAGGAGGCGTTATTGTCCTTCGCCTTGCCGAGCAGCAGCGCCGAGCGGCCTTCGAAGTCGCGCAGATTGACGTCGTTGCCGAGCGTCGCACCGACCGCGGCGCCGGTCGAATCGGCGAGCATCACGATCTCGGGCTCGGGATTGTTCCAGGTCGAATCGGAGCGCACGCCGATCTCGCCGCCATAGCCGATGGTCGAGAGCACGGGGGATTTGGTGAAGACCTCGGCATCCGGGCCGATCGCGACTTCGAGATATTGCGACCACATGCCGTCTTCGATCAGCGCGGTCTTCATCGCGGCGGCTTCGGGCGAGCCGGGTACGACAGCGCGCAGGCTGCCGCCGATGATGTCCTCGAGCCGGGCGCGGACATCGGCCGCAGCACCGGCATCGCCGCGGGCGCGTTCCTCGATCACGCGCTCGAGCGCCGAGACCGCGAAGGTCACGCCGGCCGCTTTCACGCATTGCAGGTCGATCGGGCTGAGCAGGCGCAGCGCCGCATCCGGGCCAGCGCCGAGACCCAGCGATGCCAGGTCGCCGAGCGCCACGCCAGCGCTTGCGTCGAATGCCTTGTCCTCGATCAGGGCCGAAACCGTCGGTGCTACCGTCGCCATGTCGTGGACCACACCACCAGCGATCAGGACCGGGCTCGGTCCCTCCGCGCTGGCGATCCGGCCGACAAACAGACCCTCACGCCAATCCGCTGGCAGCGCATCCGCCACCGCAAAGCCCCCGTCAGACATCCCGCTCCGCTCAACCACGTTCTTGATAGCGCTACCATTGAGCGCTGTCGAAGCCCTGTCAAGGTCTGGAATAACATCGAAACACGAAGAGTGGTGCGCAAAACCGGCGCCAAGGTCACCGGTAACGTGGGCGGTCGAACCAGTCGGCGAAATCGCCCCACGCCGCGGACACGGAATCGGGAAAGGCAGCGGGGCGTTTTTCGAGGAACGCGCCCACGCCCTCGCGCGCATCGGCACTGGCGCCGCGCAGCCACATGACGCGGCTTTCGAGGCGGTGCGCGTCCATCGGATGCTGCGCGCCGAGGCCGGCCCAGAGCATCCGGCGCATCAGCGAGATGGAGACCGGGGCGCTCTCTGCCGTCAGCTCACGGGCAAGGGCCCGGGCGGCGAGGAGCAGGTCGTCGGGCGCGTGGACGCTCCGAACCAGGCCGCCGCGGAGCGCTTCGGCGGCATCGAACAGACGCGCCGAATAGCACCATTCGAGCGCCTGGCCGATGCCGACGAGGCGCGGCAGGAACCAGGTAGAGGTCGCTTCGGGCACGATGCCGCGTCGGGCGAAGACGAAACCGAATCGTGCGGTGTCGCTCGCGAGGCGGAAATCCATCGGCAGCGTCATGGTCGCGCCGACGCCGACCGCCGGGCCGTTGATCGCGCCGATCACGGGTTTGCGTGATTCGAAGATGCGCAGGGACAGCATGCCGCCACCGTCGCGCACCGCCGGGTTCGACCAGTCGACATTGCCATCCTGGTCCACCGGCGAGTCGCCATCGGCCCAGCGGCCGCCGCGTTTCTCATAGTCGAAGGTCGCGCCGCCTTCGGACAGGTCGGCGCCCGCGCAAAAGGCCCGGCCGCTGCCGGTGACGATCACCGCGCGGACGGCATCGTCGGCATCGGTCGCGTCGAATGCCGCGAGCAGATCGTCGAGCATCGCCTTGTTGAAGGCGTTGAGCTTGTCTGGCCTGTCGAGCGTGATCGTGGCGATCCCGTCCGCGTCGGTATCGAGCAGGATCGTCTCGAACGACCGGCTCATGCCGGGCACTTTGCCCCGCTTTCGACCCACGCCCTGGTCAACGCGCCGAATTCGGCCTGGGTGCCGGGCGCCGGGGTGCGGCCCTTGCCCGGGTTCCAGCCCCAGCCGACCAGGACGTCGGTCGTGTTGTGCTCGATCAGCTGGTCGAGCGTCTTGCCGCCATTGCGCGCCGGGTCCTTGATCTGGGTGCAGATCTCGCCGAGCGACTTGCCTTCCCACGCCATTTCGATTGGCGCGAGGCGCCATTTGCGATTGCCGGGAATGCTGCCCTCGCCATTGGCGAAGGTGACGTTCTCGCGACCATGGCAGGTGGTGCATTCCATGCCCGACGCCCCGAAATTATACGGCCCGCGCGCGACCGGCGGGCTGTGCGGGTGCATGTCGTCATCCTGCAGCGGCCGATCCGTGCGCGGGTGGCAGTTGATGCAGCGCGGGCTCTGGATGACCTTGCCCATTTCGCGGAACAGGGCGACCGAGCGGGCATCCTTGTTCGCGATGCCGGCAAAGGCGGCCGGAGTCTTGAGCGCCGGCGGCGCGTCGCGGGCGACAAGGGCGACCGGCAGGGCGATAATCGCCACGCCAAGGGCGAGAAGGCGCGGGTTCATGCATTCTCTCCATGCGCGAAGGGAAGCCGGCGGACGGCCTTGCCGGTAAGCTTGCGCCAGGCATTGGCGACGGCGGGGGCGAGCGGCGGCAGGCCGGGTTCGCCCACCCCGGTCGGGTTCTCGCCCGACTTGATGATCGCGACCTCGACATCGGGCATCTCGCCGATGCGCAGCGAGCGATAGGTGTCGAAATTGCCCTGCGCGACACGGCCGCCCTCACCGAGGGTCAGCTCGCTGTAGAGCGCATGGCCGAGGCCGTAGCCGATCCCGCCCTCGAGCTGCGCGCGGATCACGTTCGGGTTGACCGCGATACCGCAATCCACCGCGGCCCAGATCTTGTGGACCTTGGGCAGGCCATCAGCGCCTTTCGACACCTCGGCGACCTGTGCGACATAGCTGCCGAAGCTCTTGTGCATGGCGAGGCCGAAGGCATGGCCGTCGGCGGGCTTGCGGCCCCAGTCGGCCATCTCGGCGACGCGCTTCAGCACGCCCTTGGCGCGGTCTTCCTTCATCAGCGCGATGCGGCCTTCCACGGCATCCTTGCCGCCAAGCGCGAGCAGCTCGTCGAGGAAGGTCTCGACCGCATAGGCGGTGTGCGTGTTGCCGACCGAGCGCCACCAGAGCGTCGGCACGCCATTTTCCATGATGTGAAGGCCGACCCGGTAATGGGGCCAGGCATAGCTGCTTTCCGCCACGCCTTCGACGATCGAGCCGTCGATCCCGTCCTTGATCCCCATCGCCGCCATCGGCGTGTTGGCGAAGAAGGATTGCGACGCGACGACATGATCCCAGCCGACCAGATCGCCCTTGGCATCGATCCCGCCCTTCACCGTGTGGACGACGAGCGGGCGGTAGCGCCCCCCGCGGATATCGTTCTCGCGGCTCCAGACATATTTGACCGGCGCCTGGGGATGGGCCTTGGCGGCGAGCGCCGCTTCCACCGCGAAATCCTGGTCGGGCGTCGCGCGCCGGCCGAACGAGCCGCCGGCGAACTGCTCATGCAGCGTCATGCCCTCGAACGGGATGCCCAGCGCCTTGGCCATGGCGGTCATGTCGCCGACCTGGAACTGGCTGCCCATCCAGACATCGGCCCTGTTCTTATCGGGGCCCTTGCCCAGTTCGATCACTGCATCCATCGGCTCCATCGGGCCGTGGGCGAGGAAGGGGAAGACATAGGTCGCCTCGATCGTCTTCGCTGCGCCCGCGAGCGCGCCGGCGACGTCACCCTTGACCTCGACCTGCTTGCCCGGCGTCGCGGCGGCGGCCTTGTAGGTCTTGACCAGATCCTCCGTGGAGCGCTTCTCGGCCTTGCTCAGATCCCATTCCACTTTAAGCGCGTTACGCCCCTTCATCGCGGCGAACGTATCCTTTGCGTAGACCACCACGCCCTGCGGAATCGTCTCGACCGCGACCACGCCGGACACGGCCAGCGCTGCGGCCTTGTCGACCGACTTCACCGTGCCGCCGAATGCGGGCGGGTGGAGGATTGCGGCGTTGACCATGCCGGGCCGTGCGATGTCCATGGTGAACATCGCGGTGCCGTTCGACTTGGCGAGGCTGTCGATCTTCGGCACGTCGGTGCCGATCAGGGTGAACTGGTCGGGCGTCTTCAGCACCGGCTTTTCCGGCACCGGCAGCAGCGCGGCGTCTGCCGCCAGCTCGCCGAAGCGCGCCTGGTTCTTGCCGTGGCTGACCACGCCCTTAGAGACCTTCACCTCGGCAGCAGGCACCTTCCAGCGCTTCGCCGCGGCCTGCACCAGCATCGCGCGGGCCGCAGCACCGGCGTTCCGCATCTGCATCCAGCTGTTCGCGATCGCCGTCGAGCCGCCGGTGCCCATCGTGCCGAACATCAGGTTCTTGTAGAGCGGGTCGTTGGCCGGCGCGAATTCGATGCTCATCTGGCCCCAATCCGCGTCGAGCTCATCGGCGACGATCGTGCTGAGGCCAGTGGCGGGGCCCTGACCGAATTCGATATGCTTGATCACCACCGTCACGCTGTCGTCGGCGGCGATGCGGACGAACGCGTTGGGAGCGAACGGCGCGCCGGGCGCGGCGGCGGAAGCGGCGCGGCCCATCGGCAAAGCGAGGCCGATCACGAGGCCTGAGGAGGCGAGGAACTCGCGGCGGCTGGCGGGGGGAAGCGCGGTCATGCCGGTACCTCCACCGTCTTCGCGGCATCCTTGATCGCCTGGCGGATACGGACATAGGTGGCGCAGCGGCAGATATTGCCCGCCATGCCCTGGTCGATGTCCTGATCGGTCGGCCTGGGCTTGGCGGCGAGCAGGCCGATCGCCGACATGATCTGGCCCGACTGGCAGAAGCCGCATTGAGGCACGTCGATCTTGACCCAGGCAGCCTTCACTGCCTCCGACCGCGCATCGGTCGCGCCCTCGATCGTGACCACCTTGCGCCCGGCGATGGTGCCGATCGGGGTGACGCAGGAACGGCGGTTCTTGCCGTCGAGATGGACGGTGCAGGCCCCGCATTGCGCGATGCCGCAGCCATATTTGGTGCCGGTAAGTCTCAGATGATCGCGCAGCACCCACAGGAGCGGCGTATCGGGATCGCCATCGAACGAGGTCTTGACCCCATTGAGGAGGAATTCGGTCGCCACGCAGCGTCTCCCTTTTTAGCCCGCTCGGTACAGATAGCCGCGACGAGGCGTGAGGCGCAATCGAAAGCGTCGCGGGTGTAACGGCTTTTTAGGCGGTGCGGGGCCATAGCTGCCGGGTTGGAACCCCAAGTTGCGCAGGTCGGCCCCATTTCCATGCATCGCTTTCCGCTCATCGCCCCCAACCCGCCGCGCCTCAGCGAGCATCTCGACGCGCTGAAGCGAGTCGAGGACTCAGGCATCTTCAGCAACAACGGGCCCGAGGTCCGCGCGTTCGAAGCCGAGGCGAACGACCGGCTGTTCGGCGGGCACGGCGCGAGCCTGGCCGTCGCCAATGCGACGCTCGGCCTGATCGTCGCGATCCGCGAGGCCGCGGGACCGGCCGCGCCGACGGGCCGCTTCGCGCTGATGCCCGCGCTGACCTTCGCCGCGACCGCGCAGGCTGCGATCTGGGCGGGGCTGACCCCGCTGATCTGCGATGTGGACCCGGAGGACTGGGGCGCCTGCCCTGCCGCCGAGGAACGGTTGCTGCGCCGCTATGGCGACAGGATCGCGGTGGTCGTTCCCTACGCAACCTTCGGCAATGCGATCGATCTTGACCGCTACGCCTGGCTGCAGCGCGAGCACGGCGTTGGCGTGGTGGTGGATGCCGCCGCCTCGCTCGGCACGATCGACGATTGCGGGCTGGGCTTCGGCGCCGACGCGCCGTTCGCCGTGGTTTATTCGATGCATGCGACCAAGACCTTCTCGGTCGCCGAAGGGGGCCTGATCCATTCCGGCGACAGCCGCCTGATCGAAGCGATCCGCCCGATGATCAATTTCGGGTTCGAGAGCGGGCGCAGCGCGACCGTTCCCGGTATCAACGCCAAGCTGCCCGAAATCCTGGGCCTGATGGCCCGCACCAAGCTCGCCGAGATCGAAGCGGTCTGCGACAATCGCGCGGCGATCGAGGATAGCTATCGCGAGTCGCTGGACGGCATGACCTTCCAGAAAGTCTATGGGCGCCGCCGCGCGAGCCAGTTCATGCCGGTGGTGCTGCCCGAAGCGATGGTGGCGCGCCGCGACACGATCACCGCGGGGCTGGCCGAAGCCGGGGTCGGCTGCGGCCGCTATTTCAGCCCGCATCTGGGCGAGCAACCGCTGTTCCGGTCGATCGCCGCGATCGAGCCGACACCGGTCGCCGATTCGATTTCCGCCCGCCTGTTGTCGCTGCCGGTGACCGACGCGATGACGCCGGCCGATGCTAAGACGGTGGCGGAGGTGTTCAATCGCCTTTCCGCCGTACGCACCACGGCGCGACCCCCGGCCGAGGCGCGCAACCTGCCAATCGCCGACATGCTCCTGGTCGGCGGCGGGCCTGCGGGCACGGCCTTGCTTACCGCAGCGACCAAGCAGGGATTGCTGCCAAGGCTGGCGCAATCGGGCCTGGTCGTGGTCGAGCGCGAGCATGCGATCGGCGGCGGCTGGCTCGGGCGCTACGCGATCAATTCGGACAGCACCGCCACGACCTTCCTGAGTGCGGTGAAGGACAATGTGCACCCCGAGATCGCGGCGATCGCCGATGGTCCGGTCGGGCGCGCCGTTGCCCGCCACGACGGGGCCGAGGGCGTGCCGCTGGTCGAGGCCGGCCGGCTGGTCCGCACGACGGGCGACCGGCTCGCGGGGATCGTCACCGACAATGGCGGATCAGTGCTGACGGGGCATGAAGTGCTCGGCACCACGCGGACGCGCGAGGGGCTATGGCGCACACGCCTCCGCCGCCTGATCGACGGCAACGAATTTGACCGGCTTTCCCGGTCCGTGGTGATCGCGACCGGCGGCTATCAGCCGCTCGACCGGCTCGCTGCCCAGAAGGTAGCGGGCCTGTCGCTGGTGCAGCAGGCCGGCGACCGGCTGGTCCAGTCGGACGAAGTGCTGGTCGAAGGTGGCATGGCGAAGGTCGCCGATCTGCTCTCCGGCAAGCGCGATCCGCGCATCGTGGTGATCGGCGGATCGACCAGCGCGATCGCGACGATGGTGCTGCTGCTGAAGAGCCGGCCAGCCTTCCCGTTCGGCGCCGGCGCCGTCACCCTGCTGCACCGTCGCCCCTTGCGGCCCTTCTATCATTCGGTCGAAGCGGCGCATGCGGAAGGCTTCACCGATTTCGGCCCTGACGATATCTGCCCGGTCAGCGGCTTCGTCTATCGCCTCGGCGGCTTCCGGCTGGAAGCGCGCGAACTGGTGCTGCGTATGCTCGGGGTCGACAGGCGTGTGCCCGATCCGCGCGTCACGATCCACCAGGTGGCGGGCGACGAGGATGCAGTGGCGCGCGAGCATCTCGCCACGGCCGATCTGGTGATCGCGGCGATGGGCTATCGCCCGCGCGCCCTGCCGGTCAGCGATGCGAACGGCGCGCCGATCGCGCTTGCCGGACACGGCGATGGACCAATGGTCGACCGGCATTGCCGCGTGTGCGACGCCGATGGCGTGCCGATCGCCGGTCTTTACGGCATTGGGCTCGCCGCGGGCTTCGTGCCCTGGGGCGCGCTTGGCGGCGAGCCGAGTTTCCGCGGCCAGGCCAATGGCCTGTGGCAATGGCAGAACGATGTCGGCCTGATGATCGTCAACCAGGTGCTCGACACCAGCGAAAGGGCCGTCGCATGAGCGATTCCGCGATCAGCCCAACGATCAGTGTCGTCATCGGCGCCTATAACGGCGCTGGCCTGATCGTGGAGACGCTCCAGAGCCTGAAGGCGCAGAGCTTCGGCGATTTCGAGGTGATCGTGGTCGACGATTGCTCGACCGACGACACGATCGCGGTGGTGCGCGCGTTCGATGATCCACGTATCCGGCTGATCGCGGCGGAGAAGAACCAGGGCGTGGTCGCGTCGCGCAACCGCGGCGTCGCCGAGGCGCGCGGCCGCTATATCGCCGCGCTCGACCATGACGATCTCTGCCATCCCGAGCGCTTCGCGAAACAGGTCGCCTATCTCGACGCCAATCCCGGAACCGTGCTGGTTGGGACCGCTGCCTCGATCCTGGAAGACGGCATGGTGCTGCCCGGGACGCTCGCGCCGGTCACCACGCCCGCGCTGATCCAGTGGCTGCTCAGGATCGAGAATCCCCTGGTCTGGTCGTCGGTGATGATGCGCGCCGACGCCGCGCGGCAGCTCGACCCGTTCCAGCGGCCCGAGATGCTCTTCGCCGAGGATTATGATCTCTATCACCGGATCGGCCGGTTCGGCGCAATCGCCCGGCTCGACGAGGAATTGCTGATCTATCGCCGGCACAGCGGCGGCGCCTCGCAGCGCCATGTCGATGCGATGACCGATCGCGCCACCGACGTACTGGCCGGCGCCTATGCCGATCTGTTCGGCGAGGCGGCACGCGAGACCGCCGAGCTGATGGTCCGATATGTCATGGGCCAGCGACCGGTGCCCAATCGCGCGATCTTCCAGCGGGTCGGCGATGCGCTGGTCGCGCTGCAGGACGATTTCCTCGAAACACATACCCCGGATTCGAACAGCCGCAGCCTGATCCGCTGGGAGACGGCGCGGCGCTGGGCGCGGATCGGCCGGGCTGGTTTGCGCACCGGCCAGCTCGATCTGGGCGATGCCGTCGCGGTACGGCCCGATCATCTCGGGCTCGGCTATGCCGGGATCGACGATCTGATCATGTCGCGGCTGGTCGGCACTGCCCGCACCATGCAGCGCAAGCTGGCGGCCCGCGCCGCCGGCTGACGACGATGGGCGGTTGAACTACCTGCCCCGGGACGTCTATGCCGCGTTGCAGCAAGAAAGGCTGTCCTGGTGCGGATTGCGATCGTCGACGAAAGCGCCGCGCGCGCCGCGGTGATCGAGGAAGGCCTGCGGGACGCGGGCCTGACCGATGTCGCGATCTTCAACGAACGCCTGGGCATCGCCGCGCGACTCGAGGCGTTCGCGCCCGATGTGGTGCTGATCAACCTCGCCAACCCACACCGCGACGAGCTGGAAGAATTGTTCGCGCTGTCGCGCGCGATGGCGCGCCCGGTTGCGATGTTCGTCGACCAGAGCGACACCGCCGGGATCGAGGCGGCGATCGATGCCGGGGTCTCCGCCTATGTGGTGGATGGCCTCAAGAAGGAGCGAATCAAGCCAGTGCTCGAGCTCGCGATCCGGCGCTTCCGTGCCTATTCGCGGCTGCGTGCCGAGCTCGACGAGGCGCGCGGCGCACTGGCCGAACGCAAGGCGATCGACCAGGCCAAGGCGCTGCTGATGAAGAAGCGCGGCATCGACGAGCCTGCCGCCTATGCCGCGCTGCGGAAGGCAGCGATGGATAGCGGCCGGCGGATCGGCGACGTCGCCGACGCAATCGTCACCGCCGACCGGCTGATGGGGGACCTATGAGCAACACGCCGTTCCGCATCGGCTTCCTGCCCCTGGTCGACGCGGCCCTGCCGATCCTGGCGCGCGAACTCGGTTTTGCCGAGGAGGAGCGGATCGACCTGACGCTGGTCCGCGACATGAGCTGGGCGACGGTCAACGACCGGCTACTCTACGGCCACAGCGATGCCGCGCATCTGCTGGCGCCGCTGGCCATCGCGACGACGCTTGGGCTCGGCCGGCCTGCGACGCCGATCTCGGTGCCGTTCGTGCTTGGGCTGAACGGCAATGCGATCACCCTGCGGCCCGATCTGGCCGAACAGGTTACGATCGTCGGCCAGCCGGGCGATGTCGCCGGGATCGGGGCGAAGCTGGCCGCGGTCGTGCGCAGTGGTGGCAAACGCCTGCGCTTCGGCGTGGTGCACCGTTATTCGAGCCATGATTACATGCTGCGCTATTGGCTGGTCGGCTGCGGTATCGATCCCGACTGCGATGTCGAGATCGTTACCGTCGCGCCCCCTTTCGCCGCCGATGCGCTGGCGAGCGGCGAGGTCGACGGCATCTGCGTCGGCGAGCCGTGGAACAGTGTGGCGGTGGATCGCGGCGTGGGGGTGATCGTCGCGGTCACCTCGCAAATCTGGCTGCGCGGCGTCGAGAAGGTGCTCGCGATGCGCACCGCTCGCATGGACGAGGATGCGGATCTCACCCATCGCCTGATCCGGGCGCTGTACCGGGCAGGCATTGCGTTCGTCGATCCGACGCGGCTCGACGAGATCGCCGACATCCTCGCGCGGCCCGAATATCTCGACGGGTCGGCGGCGCTGATCCGTCGCGCCATTTCCGACCAGATATTGTTCGCGCATGGCCATCCTGCGATTCACGTGCCCGATTTCATGTTCCAGCACCGCGAAGCCGCCAACTTCCCCTGGGTCAGCCAGGCGGCGTGGCTTTACGCGCAGATGTGCCTGGCGGGGCATACCGACGCGAACGACGCGGATTACCGTGCAGCGCAGCATGTTTTCCGGCCCGATATCTACCGGGCCGCGCTTCGCCCGCTCGGCGTGCCGTTGCCGGGTGCAAGTTCGAAGCTGGAAGGCGGTATTGCCGATTCCTTAGGCGTGGGAACGACGCAGGGGCGGCTGATCCTGGGCGCCGACCGGTTCTTCGATGCGCGCAGTTTCGATCCCGATGCGCTTGAGGCCTATTTGTTAGGGTCGAATCGGCCCTGATTTACGCTGCGATGCAAAAAGGGCTTGCATCGAATCGCGATCCGCGTCAGCTTTCATCCGACCGCTGGATCGCTGCAACGACGTAGCACCCGGCACCACCGAAAATTCTGGCAAAGTCGCCGTCCGGCACCGTTTCGCAACGGTCGTCGCGGCGGCTTTTTTGCGTTTGCTCGAAGGGGAAGCAGATGACGCAAGCTCAGGCGCTGCAAGACCGGCCGATCGCTCAGCCACAGCCGCCCATCACGACGATCGGCACCGCGGGCAAGGGCGCCGGCAAGGGAGAAGGTTTCTGGCAGGTGGGACATCGCCCCACGCTGATCGCCGCCTTTCTCTATTTCGATCTCGCGTTCATGGTGTGGGTGCTGCTCGGCCCGCTCGCGCCGATCATCGCCGCCGATCTGGCGCTGACGCCCGCGCAAAAGGGGCTGATGGTCGCGGTGCCGACGCTTGCCGGCGCCGTGCTGCGGCTGGTTAACGGCGTGCTGGTCGACCGGATCGGCCCGAAGCGCACCGGGGCGATCGGCCAGATCATCGTCATTGCCGGGCTGCTGACGGCATGGGCATTCGGGATACACAGCTTCGCCGGAACACTTGCGGTCGGCTTAGTGCTCGGCTTTGCCGGGGCGAGCTTCGCGGTCGCCCTGCCGCTTGCCTCGCGCTGGTACCCGGCCGAGCATCAGGGCAAGGCGATGGGCATTGCCGGCATGGGCAATTCGGGCACCGTGCTCGCCTCGCTGTTCGCGCCTCTGCTCGCCAAGGCGTTCGGCTGGAATGCGGTGTTCGGGCTGGCAGCGATCCCGCTCGCTATGGTGTTCGTGCTCTACATGGCGATGGCCAAGGACGCGCCCGACCGGCCCGCGCCGAAGACGCTTGGCGCCTATCTGGCCGTGCTCAAGCAGGCCGATGCCTGGTGGTTCATGCTGTTCTACGGCGTGACGTTCGGCGGGTTCGTCGGCCTTGCCGCCAGCCTGTCGATCTATTTCACCGACCAGTTCGCGCTCAGCCCGGTCATGGCGGGATACTGCACCGCGGCCTGTGTGTTCATTGGATCGCTGGTCCGCCCGTTCGGCGGCGCGACGGCCGACAGGGTCGGCGGCGTGAAGACGCTGACGGTCGTCTATGGCCTGGCCGCGGCGACGCTGGTTGCGATCAGTACCGCGCCGGCCTCGCTGGTCGGCACCATGGCGCTGTTCCTGCTGGTGATGGCGACCCTTGGCTTCGGCAATGGCGCGGTGTTCCAGCTCGTGCCGCAGCGTTTTCGCCATGAGATCGGCGTGATGACCGGGCTGGTCGGGTTCGGCGGCGGTGTCGGCGGCTTCTACCTCGCTTCCTCGCTCGGCTTCGCCAAGCAGCTGACCGGCAGCACGGCGACGGGCTTCCTGATCTTTGCCGGACTGGCGCTGGTCGCGCTGGCCGGACTGACCATGGTCAAGGCACGCTGGCGCAGCACCTGGGGCGCGGCCACCGATGGCGTGCGGATCTGATGCGCGCCCTTCCCTTCCTGCTGGTGGGGCTGGTGTCGACACCAGCCCTTGCCGGGCCCGTCACCCTGAAACCGCTGATCGATGCCCGGCTGCGCTACGAGCATGTCGACCAGGCGCCGCTGGCCCCCGATGCCGATGCCGTGACGATGCGTATCCGCAGCGGCGTGGAGGCCAAAGCCGGCGACTTCGCGCTGCTCGCCGAGAGCGAGGCAGTGCTGGCGCTTTCGGAGCAGTATAATAGCGGGCTCAACGGCAAGACCGGCTTTCCGCTGGTGCCCGATGCGCAGAATATCGAGCTGAACCGGTTGCAGCTCCAGTATCGCGGCTTGCCCAAAACGGTCGTTACGGTCGGAAGGCAGCGAATCAATCTCGACGACCAGCGCTTCGTGGGATCGGTCGGCTGGCGCGACAACGAGCAGACCTTCGATGCCGCGCGGATCGAATGGTCGGGCGTGAAGAACCTCAAGGCGGATGTGACCTATGCCTGGGCCGACCGGACCATCTGGGGGATCGACGGCGGCAATCGCTACGGCCCGGCGCGGTACCAGTCGGTGAGCGGCGACAATGTCTTTGCCAACCTCTCCCTCACGACCCCGCTCGGCACGCTGACCGGCTTTGCCTATCTGGCAGACCAGGACCGGGCTCTGGTGCTGCGCAACAGCAGCCAGACTTATGGCGTGCGTTTCGCCGGGGGCCGGGCGATCGGGCCGAAGGCGAAGATCACTTATCTGGCCAGCTATGCGCGGCAGAGCGATTACGGCCGCAACCCGAACCATTATGCCGCCAGCTATTATGCCGGCGAGCTGGGGCTGGAGCTGGCCGCGTTCAAAGTCGGCGGTGGTTACGAGGTGCTCGGCGCCGATCAGGGCGTGGCGCTGACCAGCTTCCAGACGCCGCTCGCGACCTTGCACAAGTTCAACGGCTGGGCGGACAAGTTCCTGGTCACCCCGCCCGATGGCCTGCGCGATGCCTATGCCTCGGCGGGCTATGGCTGGAAGAAGGTCGGGCCCTTCGCCTCGATCGACCTGACCGCCGCCTACCACCGTTTCGACAGCGACCGGGTCGCCCAGCATTATGGCGACGAGATCGACCTGCAGGCGAGCGTCAAGCGCGGGCGGTACACCGCGCTCGCCAAATACGCGTCCTACGACGCCGATCGCTTCGCGACTGACACGCATAAATTCTGGCTGTCCCTGGAGTGGGCGATATGACCGACCAACCGCATCTCATCGTCATCGGCAACGGCATGGCCGGGTGCCGCGCGGTCGAGGAAATCCTCGCGCGCGACGCCGCGACATACCGCATCACCATCTTCGGCGCCGAGCCGCGGGTGAACTATAATCGCATCATGCTCTCGCCACTGCTGGCAGGCGACAAGTCGTTCGAGGACATCGTGATCAACGATCACGCCTGGTACGCCGACAATGCGATCGACCTGGTCGCTGGCGATCCGATCGTGGCGATCGACCGGGTGGGGCGCACCGTCACCGCGCGGTCGGGCCGGATCGAGAGGTACGACAAGCTGCTGCTCGCGACGGGTTCCGATCCCTTCATCATCCCGGTGCCTGGGCACGACCTGCAGGGCGTCGTCACTTTCCGCGACATGGACGATGTCGGCGCGATGCTGCGCGCGGCGTCGACGGGGGGCGATGCGGTAGTGATCGGCGGCGGGCTGCTCGGGCTCGAGGCCGCACATGGCCTGTGCCTGCGCGGCATGAAGGTAACGGTACTTCACCTGATGCCGACCCTGATGGAGCGGCAACTCGACGAAGCGGCCGGCTGGCTGCTCAAGGAAGAGCTTGAACGGCGCGGCCAGACGATCCTGACGGGGGCCGACACCGCCCAGATCATCGGTCAAGGCAAGGTCGAGGGCGTGCTGCTGAAGGACGGGCGCGAGATACCGGCGAGCCTGGTGGTGATGGCAGTCGGCATCCGCCCCAATGTGAAGCTGGCGCGCGATGCGGGGCTGGCGATCGGCCGCGGTATCCATGTCGACGACCATCTCGTCACTTCGGATGCGGACATTCTCGCAGTCGGCGAATGCGTCGAGCATCAGGGTCAGGTCTATGGCCTGGTCGCGCCGCTGTGGGACATGTGCCGCAGCCTCGCGGACGGGCTGGTCGCGACGCCCAATGGCTATGGCGGATCGGTCACGTCGACCAAACTCAAGGTCTCCGGCATCGACGTCTTCTCCGCCGGCGATTTCTCGGGCGGCGAAGGCTGCGAGGACATCGTCATGCGCGACGCCTCGCGCGGCATCTACAAGCGGGTGGTGGTCAAGGACGACCGGCTGATCGGCGCGGTGCTCTATGGCGATACGCAGGACGGCAACTGGTATTTCGACCTGCTGAAGAAGCAGGAAGACGTTGCCTCTATCCGCGACGCCCTGATCTTCGGCCAGGCCTTCGCCTCGGGAGGAGGGGCATCGTCAAACCCTAATGCCGCCGTCGCGGCGATGGCCGACGACGGCGAGATCTGCGGCTGCAACGGCGTATCCAAGGGCAAGGTGGTCGCGGCGATCCAGGGCGGCGCGTGCACGCTCGACGCCGTGCGCGCCTGCACCAAGGCATCGGCGTCGTGTGGGTCGTGCACCGGGCTGGTCGAAGGGCTGCTCGCGATCACTATGGGCGACGATTATGCCGGCGAGCGCGCGGCGCCGACCGTGTGCAAATGCACCAGCTTCACGCATGAGGATGTCCGCCGGCTGATCATCGAGAAGTCGCTGAAGGCGATCCCGCAGGTGATGCAGGAGCTGCACTGGACCACGCCCGATGGCTGTTCGTCCTGCCGCCCTGCCCTCAATTATTACCTGCTCTGCGCCTGGCCGGGCGAATTCGTCGACGACAACCAGTCGCGATTCGTCAACGAGCGGATGCACGCGAACATCCAGAAGGACGGCACCTATTCGGTCGTGCCGCGCATGTGGGGCGGGGTGACCAACCCGAAGGAACTGCGCGCGATCGCCGATGTCGCCGAGAAATATCAGGCGCGCATGGTGAAGGTGACGGGCGGGCAGCGGCTCGACATCTTCGGCATCCGCAAGGAGGATCTGCCCGCGGTATGGGCCGATCTCAATGCCGCGGGCATGGTCAGCGGCCATGCCTATGCCAAGGCGCTGCGCACGGTGAAGACCTGTGTCGGGTCCGAATGGTGCCGCTTCGGCACGCAGGATTCGACCGGGCTGGGCATCAGGATCGAGCAGATGACCTGGGGCAGCTTCATGCCGCACAAGTTCAAGATCGCGGTGTCGGGCTGCCCGCGCAACTGCGCCGAGGCAACGATCAAGGATATCGGCGTGATCTGCGTCGACAGCGGGTATGAGCTGTCGATCGGCGGCAATGGCGGCATCAAGCTGCGCGGCACCGATTTCCTGTGCAAGGTCGCGACCGAGCAGGAAGCGATGGATTATTGCGCTGCCTTCATCCAGCTCTACCGCGAGGAAGCACGCTATCTCGACCGCACCGCGCCCTGGGTGGAGCGGGTCGGGCTGGATTATATCCGGCAGCGCATCGTCGACGACCACGCCGGGCGCGAGGCGTTGCAGGCGCGGTTCCTCCATTCGCAAAGCTTCATGCAGGACGATCCCTGGGCGAAACGCGCGGCGGGCGAAGACTGGAAACTCCACCAACATCTTGCCGAGATCCGCCCGGCGCCCGCGCCTGTTCCCGCCCGCAAGCTGGAGGTCGCGTGATGGAACCCGAATGGCTCGATATCGGCCCGGTCGATCAGCTTCCGGCGCTCGGCGCACGGACCCTGCCGGTGCGGGGCGGGCGCGAGATCGCGATTTTCCATACCGCCAATGGCCAGGTCTATGCGCTGGCCAATCAATGCCCGCACAAGGCCGGGCCGCTCAGCCAGGGCATCGTCCACGACACGACGGTGACCTGCCCGCTGCACAATTGGCGCATCTCGCTGGTGACGGGCGAGGCGCTGGGCGCGGACAAGGGGTGCGTGCCAGTGATTCCGGTGAAGGTGGATGGGGGGCGGATCCTGATCGGGCGCGCTGCTGCGCTCGAGGGGGTGGCGGCGTGAGCCCTCCCCTCCCTGCAAGGGAGGGGCTGGGGGTGGGTGCGCGCGTCTGCGCGCCCATCAAGACTCGTCGCGACAGGGTACAAAGCTTCGAGGGGGCATCGAGCCCCCTCGAAGCTGACCCACCCCTGGCCCCTCCCTTGCAGGGAGGGGAATGATGGTCAAAACCACCTGTCCTTACTGCGGTGTGGGCTGTGGCGTCGTCGCGACCCTCACCTCCGCCCGCACCGCCACCATCGCCGGCGACCCCGACCACCCCGCCAATCGCGGCAAGCTCTGCTCCAAGGGCACGCATCTTGGCGAGACGATCGGGCTGGAAGGCCGCCTGTTACACCCCATGATCGGGTCGGAGAGGGCCGGCTGGCACGAGGCGCTAGACCTCGTTGCCAGCCGTTTCGCCGCGACGATCGCCGAATACGGCCCAGACAGCGTCGCCTTCTACGCCTCGGGCCAGATGCTGACCGAGGATTATTATGTCGCCAACAAGCTGATGAAGGGATTCATCGGCACCGCCAATATCGACACCAATTCGCGGCTGTGCATGGCAAGCGCGGTGGCGGCGCACGTCCGGGCGTTCGGCGAGGATGTGGTGCCGTGCAGCTATGACGATCTCGACGCGGCCGACCTGATCGTCCTGGTCGGATCGAACACTGCCTGGTGCCACCCGATCGTCTGGCAACGTATCGAAGCGGCACGCAGCAGCCGCGGGACGAAGCTGGTGGTGATCGACCCTCGCCGCACCGAGACCGCCGAGCGGGCCGACCTCCACCTCGCCATCGCGCCCGACAGCGACGTCGCGCTGTTCGCCGGGCTGCTCGCCGAGATGCGATCGGTATGGCGGCTCGACGGGCGCTATCTCGCCGAGCATGTCGCGGTGCCCGAGGGGTTCTGGAAAGGCCTGGCTGCCAGCGACGTCGCGAAGGCCTGCGATATCGCACCCGCCGATCTCCAGGCATTCTACAACCTGTTCGCCGAGCATCCACGCACTGTGACGCTGTTCAGCCAAGGGGTGAACCAGTCGATCAGCGGAACCGACAAGGCGAATGCCATCATCAACGTGCACCTTGCGACCGGGCGGATCGGCAAGCCGGGCGCTGGGCCGTTCAGCATCACTGGCCAGCCCAACGCGATGGGCGGGCGCGAGGTCGGCGGGCTCGCCTCCATGCTGGCGGCGCATATGGGTTTCAGCGACGCGGAGCGCGACCGGGCGCAGCGCTTCTGGCAGTCCCCGACGATCTGCCCCGGCCCCGGCCTGAAGGCGGTCGACATGTTCGACGCGATGGCGAAGGGCAGGATCAAGGCGGTGTGGATCATGGCGACCAACCCCGCCGTCTCGTTGCCCGATGCGCGGATGGCGCGGGTAGCGCTGGCCAATTGCCCGTTCGTCGTGGTCTCCGATTGCATCGCGGCCACCGACACCAGCTTCTACGCCCAAGTGAAGCTGCCCGCCTCCGGCTGGGGCGAGAAGGACGGCACGGTCACCAATTCCGAACGCCGCGTCTCGCGCCAGCGTGGCTTCATGACGCCACCCGGCGAGGCGAAGCCGGATTGGTGGGCGATCGCCGAAGTGGCAAAGCGAATGGGCTTTGCCGGGTTCGACTATCCCGATGCGGCGAGCATCTTCCGCGAATTCGCCGCGCAGACCGGCTTCGAGAATGACGGCGCGCGGGTGCTCGACATCTCGGACAAGACGGATATTTCGAACGAGGAGTATGACGCGATGGCGCCGTTCCAATGGGGCGGCGCCTCGCCCTTTGCGACGCGGGGTTATGCCACGCCCGACGGCAAGGCGCGGCTGGTGCCGGTTCGTCATGTGCCACGCGACGATGGCAATCGCGCCTTTCCGCTGCGCCTCAACACGGGGCGCTATCGCGACCAGTGGCACAGCATGACGCGCACCGGCCTGTCGCCGAAGCTGTCCCAGCATCGCCGCGAGCCTTTGGTCGAGGTACATCCCGATACGGTCCAACGCCTCGGCCTGACCGATGGTGGGCTGGCGCGGGTGCAGACGGCGCAAGGATCGAGCATCTTCCGGGTGGCCAGCACGCCCGACCAAAGGCGGCGCGAGCTGTTCGTGCCGATCCACTGGACCGACCAGACAAGCGGCGCGGGCCGAGCCGGGTTGTTGCCGGCGCGGGACCGCGACCCGGTATCGGGACAGCCCGGCTTCAAGAACACGCCGGCGACTGCCACCCCGTACAAGCCCGGCTGGAGCGGTTTCCTGCTGTCGCGCGACCTGCAGGCCAAACCCGATTGCGCGTACTGGACGCGGATCCGCACCGCGAGCGGCTGGCTGACCGAACTGGCGGGCGACGGCGATATCGCGCCGCTGACCGCGCTGCTGCCCGAGGGCGAGCGGGCCGAGATGATCGACCCCAAGCGCGGCGTGATCCGCTCCGCGGTGATGGCCGACGGCATGCTGCGGGCAGCGTTGTTCGTCTCGCGCAGTGGCGGACTGCCGCCGCGCGACTGGCTGATCGCGCAGCTCGGCCAGGCGGATGCCGCGCCGTTCGAGTTGCTCGCGGGGCGCCCGGCGACGCCGATGCCCGATCGCGGCAGGATCATCTGCGTCTGCTTCGATGTCGGGCTCAACACCGTTCTCGACGCGATTGCCGCGCAGCGCCTCGTGAGTGTCGAGGCCGTCGGCGCCGCGATCAACGCCGGCACCAATTGCGGATCGTGCCGCCCCGCCATCGCCGCCTTGCTCCCAGGTCAAAAGGAAGCCGCTTATGGTTGAGCTCATCGCCCCCGGCGAAGTCTGGCTGGTCGGGGCCGGCCCCGGCGACCCCGATCTGCTGACGCGCAAGGCCGAGCGGCTGATCGCCGCTGCCTCAGTGATATTTCACGACGCACTGGTCGGGCCGGGCGTGCTCGACCTGATCCCTGACCATGTACGCCGCGTGCCAGTGGGCAAGCGCGCCGGGCGGCATTCGCGCACTCAGGAAGCGATCAACGCTCTGCTGGTGCAGGCAGCGCTCGATGGCGAGCGTGTCGTACGGCTGAAGGGTGGCGATCCGTCGGTCTTCGGCCGGTCGGCGGAAGAGATGGACGCGCTGGCGCAGGCGGGGGTGCGGGCGCGCATCTGCCCCGGCATCACCGCGGCCAGCGCTGCCGCCGCGAGCGCTGGGGTGTCGCTGTCGCTGCGCGGATCGGCGCGGCAGGTGCGCTTCGTTACGGCCCAGACGCGGGCGGGCGAGGCGATCGATCTCGACTGGGCGGCGCTGGCCGATCCGGACTCCACGCTGGTTTTCTATATGGGCCGGGGCGCCGCGGCCGAGATCTACCGCAAGCTGATCGCGCATGGCCTGTCCGCCGCGACGCCGGTGCTGATCGCCAAGGATGTGAGCCTCGCCGAGGAGCGGCTGGTCCATACGCGGCTCGACCTGTTGCCGATCGCGATCGGCAGCGCGACCGGCGGGCCGGCGCTGATCCTGATCGGCGAGGCGATGCGCGCGCGCCGCCCGGCCGACCTCAACGCGATCCTCGATGCGGCACGCCGGCATGTCTGACCTTGCCTTCGCCATCCGCCCCGCTGCGCCCTGCCACGCGACACTCGATTTCAACACCGCGATCGCGCGCATGGCGACAGTGACCGCGCCGCTCGGGCAGGAACGGGGGGCGCTGGCCGATGCCGCGGGGCGCATCCTGGCAAGGCCGGTGTTGGCCCGTCTTGATTCCCCGCGTGCCGATCTGGCGGCAATGGATGGCTATGCCGTCTGTGGTGCACAGGGCGCGCGCCTGAAAATCGTCGGCGCCTCCTTCCCTGCGCGCCCGTTCCGGGGGGCGATCGGACCGGGCGAGGCAGTACGGATCTTCACTGGCGCGCCGATGCCGGACGGTGCTGACCGGGTAATCGCACAGGAACTGGCAATGCGGCACGGTGACGAAGTTGCCATCCCTGCCGCCAAAGGCGGCCGCCATGTCCGGCCGCGCGCATCCGATTTCGCGGCAGGCGCGCCCCTGCTGTCCGCCGGCCGCCGGCTCGATGCCCGGGCGATGCTGGTCGCGGCGGCAGCGGATGCCGCAACCCTGACCCTCTGGCGCCAGCCGCGCGTCTTCATCCTGGCGACCGGCGACGAGCTGTCCCGGCCGGGCCTCGCCAGCGGCGGCGCGCTGTCGATCCCTGACAGCACCTCGCTCGCTATCGCCGCGCTCGCGACTGAATGGGGCGCGACGATCACGGGCATGGCCCTGGTGCCTGACGATAGCGATATGATTGAAGCCCGGGCCAAGGCCGCGATGGCGGAGGCCGATATACTGATCGTCACCGGCGGCGCCTCGGTCGGCGACCGGGATTTTTCGCGGGATGCGCTGGGTGCGCTCGGGCTCGACCGGGTCTTTGCGGGCGTGGCGATCAAACCGGGCAAGCCAGTCTGGTATGGTCAGGCGGGCGGAATGCAGGTGCTGGGTTTGCCCGGCAATCCAACCGCCGCGCTGGTGACGGCGCGGCTGTTCCTCGCGCCGTTGCTGTGCCTGCTCAGCGGCAGGCAGGCCGGTGCGGCGCTGGGCTGGCGGCCGGCGGCGCTTGGCGCACCGGTGGGCGAAGCGGGCAATCGCGAAAGCTTCCTATGCGGCGATTGGGATGGGATCACCGTCAGGGCGCTCGACCGGCAGGCGGCGTCGTCCCAGGCCAGTCTCGCGTCGACCAATGTGCTGATCCGGCGCGGTCGCGATGCCCCGGCCGAGCCGGCCGGCGCTACCGCCATGATCCTGGATTTCTGATGCGGGTGCTGGGCGCGATTATCGCAGGCGGGCAATCGCGCCGCTTCGGCAGCGACAAGGCGCTGGCGATGATCGATGGCCGACCGATGATCGCCCATGTGATCGAGACGGTACGCCCCCAGGTGGAGAGGGTGGCGATCTGTGGCCGGGAATGGCCCGGCCTCCTCGCGCTACCCGATCTGCGCGAAGGCCGGATCGGGCCGTTGGCGGGATTGGAGGCGGCGCTGCATCATGCGGCAACCCATGGTTTCGACGCCGTTCTGTCAGTGCCCGTGGACGCCTTGCCCCTGCCGGGCGACCTGGTGACGCGGCTGCAAGGTCGGACGCCCGCCGTGCTGCGGCACCAACGTCTGATCGGCTGGTGGCCGATCGGCTACCGCTCTCTGCTCAGCGAGCATCTCACCCGGGGTAACCGCGCCGTGCGAAGCTGGATCGCCGAGGCCGGCGCGCGGGCGGTCGACGAGCCCTTTCCGATCGGGAACCTCAACCACCCCGCCGATCTGGTCAGCGCGGTGCTTTCTCGGCCTCAAGCTGCCTGAAAGCGATATCGCGCAGCGCCGCCGCCAGTCTTGGCGACAGTCCCAGATCGTCCGCCGCCTTTTCATTCGCGCCGAGCGAGCGCGGGTCGAGTCCCGTCACCTTGCCGAAGACCATCAGCGCCTCGAGATAATAGCCGGCCGTGCTCGCGTGATACTGATCATAGGTCCACAGATCGGTCTTGCCGAAATCGGTCCCGTCATAGGGATTGGGATCTGCCACGCCTTCGGCAAAGGCGCGGTTCCACGCCTCGCCGACCGCGATGATCCCGTCGATCGAGCGATTGGCCAAAGCAAGATTGGCCCCGGCGCGCAGATCAAGCGCCATGGTGGCGATCGGCTTGCCGAACCAATGGCCGTCGGGCTCATAGGTTTCGTCGGCGCGCGACCAGGTCGAACTGAACTCGATCCGCACTGCTGGATTGCGCTGGCGGAACATCGCCGCGAACAGCCTGGAATAGGTCAGCAGCAATCCCGGATCGCCCGGTTTCGCCCGGTCGAGCGTGCTGAATTCCTGCAGCACCACCACGTCCCATTTGCGATCGAGCAGCGCGCGCCTGGTGTTATAGTGGAAATCCAGGCCCTTCCCGCCCTGGGTCTCCAGGCTGACGGCGTAGTTGAGCCCGGCCTCCTCAGTCATCAGCTTGAAGATCGCGGGCACGCCGCCGGTGCCGTCATTGGTGAGATCGGTCACCGTATCGGGGCGATAGCGACGCACTGCCGAATGCGCGCCCTGGGTGAAGCTGTTGCCGACGAACAGGATCGTCCTGGCCGGCGGCACCACCGTGGCGATCACCGGCGGGGGGACGGGCGCCTGCACCTGCGCGACTGCCGCTACAGGGGACAGCGCCACGAGCGACGCCGCCAACAGGAACCCGACCTTGCCCATCTTCATCCGCGTCTTCCTCAAAACTTCTTGCCGATCGATACGTACCAGTAGCGGCCGTAGGGATTATAGAGCGAGCCGAAATAGCCGTCAGACGTGATCGGCGGCTGCTTGTCGAACAGGTTGCGCGCGCCGACCCGGATCCGCGTGTCGTTCAGCGCACCGCCCTTGAAGCGATATTGGGCATAGAGATTGAAGGTCGTCTGGCCCTGGATGACATAGGGGTTGCCCTTCGCATCGAGGAACGTGGTGTCGTTGACGTCGCTGATGAAGTTGGCGAACCCGCCGACCTGCACCTGGCCGAGCGTCCAGGTCAGCGATCCGGTGACGCGCCATTTCGGTTTGCCGCGGACCTCGATCAGGTCGCTGCCGTCGATGAGCGGGGTCGCCACGTCGATCGTGCCGGCTGCGCGCGCATCGAACAGGGTCTGCACCTGAGGCGGATTCTCGCGGGCATATTTGGTCAGCCGCGCCGCGTTGATGTTGAGATCGAAATCGCCGATCCCGGTATTGTTGATGCGGTACAGCAAGGCGAGATCCACGCCCTGCACCGTCTGGGGCAGCAGGTTGGTGAACTGGTCCTTGATCTGGAGGATCGCCCCGGCCGGCGCGAGGCCCGATCCGGCGAACACCGCGGTATCGTCCGGCGTCACCGCCGCGCGGATGACATTGGGGTTGCTCGAGCCCTGCAGGCGCAGGAGGTAATCAAGGACGAGCGCGTTCTGCGCGCCGAACTGGCCGACGATGCCGACCTGGTGGATCGACCAGAAATCGGCGGTCAGGGTCAGCCGGCCGAAACGGCGCGGGATGAACTTGGGCTCGATCACCGCGCCGACCGTCCAGTTGGTGCTGTCCTCCGGCTTCAGGTCCGGGTTGCCGCTGATCAGGATGGTGTAGCTGACGTTGCGCGTGCAGGTGTTGAAATTGGCGATGACCGCCTTGTTCACGTCAGCTTCGCAGCGATAGAAATCCTGGTTGATCACGCTGCTTGAACTTAGCCGCGAATATTGCACCGTCTTGGTCTGTTCGAGGTTCGGGGCGCGGAAGCCCTGCGACCAGGAACCGCGCAAACGCAGGCCGTCGACGATGTCCCAGGCAGCCGCAACCTTCGGCTTCGCGACCGACCCGAAATCGCTGTAATGCTCGTAGCGGCCGGCCAGCTGAAGATCGAGGCGGTGGATCAGCGGGATGTTCATGTCCGGCGAGACCAGCGGCACCGCAAGCTCGCCGAACGCCGAAGCCACGAAGCGGTCGCCCTTGGTCGATGGGGTCGGGCTGACCGCCGCGACATTGCTGAGCGAAATGTCGCCGGTCACCGCATCGACAAACGGGATGCTCCCGTCGAGGTTCGGATCGCGATCGTCGCGCTGAGTCTCGCGGCGGCCCTCGATGCCCGCCGCGATGCCGACATCGCCGCCGGGAAGCGCGAAGAGATGGCCGTTGGACACCTTGAAATCGCCCAGCGCCAGGGTGGTCTTGTCATGCCGGCGCAGCTTGAAGCGGATCGCGTCGATCGCCGCCTGCGAGGAGGGCGAGCAATCGCCGATGCTCGGATTGGCCGAGCAGCCGCCGCTGAACGGGTTGTACGCGTCGGGCGTCGAGAGCGCGAGGCTCTGCTGAAGCTTGGTCATGTTGACTGCGTCGGACAGGTCGGTCGCGATCGCTTCGGAATAGAGGAAAGCAGTGTCGAAATCGAAGCTGCCGATCTTGCCCCTCGCCCCGCCGAGGAAACGCGACTGCGAGTTGGTCACGTCGACATATTGCGGCCCGGTGTCGACAAAGCGGTAGGTCGTCAGGCGCACCGGCAGGCCGGCGGCGGGCACGTTGGTGAGGCCTGGAATGCGATTGGGGTTGGCCGTGCCGTTGGCGAACACGGTCGGGCCGAACGGGTTCCAGTAATTGGTGGCCGGCACCACGATCGCGTTCAGGTTGATCGTCGGTGGCTGGATTGCGTGGCTCTTCGCCTGATAATAACCGATCTCGGTATAGAAAGTGAAGGAATCCGAGACGTCGTAATGCGCGCTCAGGAAGCTGTTGAAGCGGCTGATGCGCGGCGAGACGGTGGTGTCGGCGGCATTGTCGAAGCGTTCCTCGCGCAGCGTGGTGCCGGTCGCGCGGGTGCCGGTGCCGAGACAGGTATCCGCACCGATCGTGATGACGCAGCCCGGATTGAGCGCCGACTGCGTGTGGAAGGCGCCCGTCGAGTTGGTAACGGCGGTCGTGCCGCGGCGGATCGTGCCCGGGCCGCCGACGACCGCCAGGTTCGCCCAGGGCGACTGAGTGGCGCGGCTGTCGGAATTGGCGTTGACGGCAAAGGCGAAAGGAGTGCCTTCGAAGAAAGAGCGCAGATTATTGGTCGCGGTATAGGCCTCGTCGCCCGAAAGCTGCGCGGTGCGCTTGGTATAATCGAGATAGAGCGACACATTGCCGCGGCCCCCGGCAAAGTCGGTGCCGGCGAAGCCGGTGATCTGATATTCCTTGCGGTGCGTGCCCTCGGCGAAACCGAAGCGGCCGTCGATCGAAACGCCGTTGTAGTCGCTCTTGGTCACGGTGTTGACCACGCCGGCCACGGCATCGGCGCCGTAGATGGCGGCCGCCCCGTCGCGCAGCACTTCGAGCCGCTCGATGCCGGCGACCGGCAGCGAGTTGGAGTTGAAGCCGAGCACGGGGACGTTGCCCTCGCCGGCCTGGCTCACCGGATGCGAGACGAGGCGACGGCCGTTGAGCAGTACCAGCGTGTTGCCGACGCCAAGGTTGCGCAGGTTGATCGAATTGACGTCGCCGCGCGCCGCGTTGCTGGTCTGCGGGTTGTTCGACGGATTGAAGGTGACGTCGCCCATTTGCGGGATGGCGCGGATCAGGTCGTCGCCGGTCAGGGCGCCGGTCGCGTCGATCTGCTTCGAATCGAGCACGGTGACAGGGAGCGCGGCGCTGACGCTCGACCCTTTGATCTGCGAGCCGACGACGACGATGTCCTTGGTCGGTTCCGCTGCGTCAGCATCCGCGCCATTATCCTGCGGCGCGACCGTGGCTGCGGCCGGCGTTTCCTGCGCCCAGGCGCCGGCGGTCGCGAGCGCGGCAAAGGCAGTTCCGGCGAGCAGGGCCGCCGATCGGATTGCAAAAGTCATTTCTTCTCTCCCCATTTTTTTGTCTTGTCATTCGGCGGGCGCCGTCTCGATGTCTGGCGCGATCACCTGTTCCAGTGGCAGTGGATTGCCGGCCATCGCCGCATCGAGGCGGGTGCGATCGAGCGCGCCTTCCCAGCGCGCGACCACCACGGTCGCGACGGCGTTGCCCATGAAGTTGGTCAGGCTGCGGCATTCCGACATGAAGCGGTCGACGCCCAGGATCAGCGCCATGCCGGCGACCGGCACATCGGGCACGATCGACAGGGTCGATGCCAGGGTGATGAAGCCAGCCCCCGTGACGCCCGCAGCGCCCTTCGAGCTCAGCATCGCAACCAGCAACAGGCTGACCTGCTGCCACAGCGACAGGTCGACATTGCAGGCCTGGGCAATGAACAACGCCGCGAGCGTCATGTAGATATTGGTGCCGTCGAGGTTGAACGAATAGCCGGTCGGCACGACCAGCCCGACCACGGTCTTGTCGCAGCCGGCCGCTTCCATCTTGCCGATCAGGCTGGGCAAAGCTGCCTCGGACGAGGAGGTGCCGAGCACGAGCAGCAGCTCGGCGCGCAGATAGACGATCAGCCGGACGATCGAGAAGCCATGCGCTCGCGCGACCGCGCCGAGGATCACCAGCACGAAGAACAAAGAGGTCAGATAGAAGGTCGCGACCAGCGCGCCGAGATTGACCAACGAACCGACGCCATATTTGCCGATGGTGAAGGCCATTGCGCCGAACGCGCCGATCGGCGCCGCCCGCATCAGGATACCGACCAGCTTGAACACGATCAGCGCCAGCCGTTCGATCAGTTCCAGTACCGGCTCGGCGGGCTTGCCGACCAGCGACATGGAAATCCCGAACAGAATCGCAACGAACAGGGTCTGCAGAATCGAACCGTCCGTCAGCGCGGAGACCATCGTCGTCGGGATGATCGACAACAGGAACCCGGTGATCGTCGTCTCGTGCGCCTTGTGCGAGTAGCTGGCGACGGCGCCCTGATCGAGCGTCGTGAGATCGACATTCATGCCGACGCCCGGCTGCACGACATTGGCGACGATCAGGCCAAGGATCAGCGCCAGCGTCGAAAAGGCGAGGAAATAGCCGAAGGCCTTGGCCGCTACCCGACCGACCGACGACAATTGCCGGACGCTGGCGATCCCGCTGACGACCGAAAGGAAAATCACCGGTGCGATGACCATCTTCACCAGATTGATGAAACCGTCGCCGACGGGTTTCATCGCCGCGCCCCAGCTCGGCCAGAAATGGCCGAGCGTCACGCCCAGCAGGATCGCGACCAGCACCTGCACATAGAGATGCTGCCACAGCGGCGCGCGCTTGCGGGGTTGATCGGTTGCAGTGGCGACGGTGATCGTCATTCAGGCCCTCTCGGCGCGCGAGCACGCGCTGTCGGCCGCTTTCTGGTGAGCGGCTGGATGTAAAAATACGGCGCCAGAACGTCGTTTGGGAGAGTTTCGAGGCTTTGAAGCAAGATATTGGAAAATAAGAGTTACATGAGAATTCCTGCTATATGGCCCGCGCCGCTTTGTGCGCATTTCCGCACATGACATATGCAGTTTGTGTGATATGCCGCGCATATGACGGAAGGACATAGCCTTGGCAGATCGGCGCGACCGGGCACCGGCCCTTCCCGGCTGCGCCTTCCAATGGCTCGGCTGAAAACGGTTGGACATGCGGATGGCATCAAGCGGGATAGCCGCGCCAATGAGCAAGTTGAATCGAGCCGGCGCACGGGAGATGGGACGAGCACTGTCGCGCATGTCGAAAATGTCAGTAGGGTCACTGACATTTCGGCGGAACGTCGTACAACAACTTGTACAATGTTTTGCCAGTGACAGGATCGGCGATCGTCGGCGGGCGGTGGCCCGTCAACCGGTCCGGAATCCGGCTGATCGTCGCGGCGCTGACAGTGCTGATGGCGCTGGCATTGTTGTTCTGGGCAGGTAGCCGCTGGGCACGCGCACAGGCCGACATGGCGGCCGATGCCGCCGCGGCCCAGACCGCGCGGAGCCATGCCGGACTGCTCGCCAGCGAACTGCAGAAATTTCGGCTGCTGCCGCTGGTGCTGGTCGAATATCCCGATGTCGCGACCGCGCTGGAGACTCATGCGCCGGCCGCGGTCGCGCGGCTCAATCGCACGCTCGAACTGCTCGCCGACCGCACCGATGCCGCTGCGATCTACGCCATCGACGCCAACGGCCTGACCGTCGCGGCGAGCAACTGGCAGTTACCAACCAGCTTTGTCGGGCAGAATTACAGTTTCCGCCCCTATTTCCGGGGTGCCATGGCGCGCGGCGCCTCCGAGCTGTTCGCGCTCGGCACGATCAGTGGCCGGCCGGGCCTGTTCCTCGCCCGGCGGCTCGAAGTCGGTGGGCGCGCAGTGGGTGTCGTGGTGGTGAAGGTGGAGTTCGACCGGCTCGAGGCGATCTGGGCGCGCACGCCGGGGCCGAGCTTCGTCACCGATGCGCACGGCGTGATCCTGATCACCAGCGTGCCCGCCTGGCGATTCCGCGCCACGCATCCGCTCGATGCGGCGACCCTGGCGCAGGCGCGCTCGACCTTGCAGTTCGGCAGCGGACCGCCCCGTGCCGCGCCGATCACCCTGTCGGGCGCGGCGGCGACCGCCACGCTTGGCGGCACCGAGGCGCGATATCGTGTCGGATCTCTGCCGGTGCCGCTTGCGGACTCGCAGCTGGTCCATCTCGAACCGCTTGCCGCACCGCTCGCCGCCGCGACGACGCGCGTGCGGCTCTGGGGCCTCGGCATCCTGATCATCCTCGGCGTGGTCGCCGGGCTGGCATGGCGGGCGCGCGAGAAACGTCATCTCCAGCGCGAGGCACAAGCCGCACTCGAACAGGAAGTCGTGCGGCGCACCGCCGAGCTGAGCGAAACCAACCGCCAGCTCACCATCGAATCCCGCGAGCGTGTCGAGGCCGAGCGGCGCTTCCGCGCCGCGCGCGAGGAGCTGGCCCAGGCCAACCGGCTCGGTTCGCTCGGCCAGATCACTGCGGGCGTGGCGCACGAGATCAACCAGCCGGTTGCCGCCATCCGCACCTTTGCCGAAAATGCCGGGACCTTTCTCGACCGCGACCAGATCGATCCTGTGCGTGGCAATCTGGCGCAGATCATCGACCTGACCGCGCGGATCGGATCGATCACCGCCGAGCTGCGCAACTTCGCCCGGCGCCGTACGCCCGCAAGGGGCGCGATTGCGCTGGGATCGGTGATCGACGGGGCGCTGCTGATCCTCGGCGAGCGCGCGCGCGAGATCGTGACGGTCGACCTGCCATCCGCGATGCGCGATGCGCAGGTCGCGGGCGACCGGGTCAGGCTCGAGCAGATCCTGGTCAATCTGCTGCAGAACGCACTCGACGCGGTCGACGGCGTAGCGACTCCGCGCATCCTGATCGCAGCTACCGCCTCCGGTGGCGATGTCACCGTGACGGTGGGCGACAACGGCCGAGGCGTCGACCCGACCATCGCCGATCAGCTCTTTGCCCCCTTTGTCTCGGCCAAACCGGAAGGGCTGGGTCTCGGCCTCGCCATCGCGCGCGACATCGCCCGCGAGTTCGGCGGCGAGCTCGAGATCGGCAGCTCGGCGCTCGACGGCGCGGCGTTCACGCTCAGGCTGAAGCGCGCCTGATGCTGTTCCCGACCGAGCAGGGCATCTTCTTCGTCGAGGACGATGCGCACCTCCGCCAGGCGACGATCCAGACGCTCGAACTGGCCGGGTTGCACGTGCGCCCCTTTGCCAGCGCGACGGAAGCGCTGCCCGAGATTCGGCCGGACTTTGCCGGCGCGATCATCTCCGACATTCGCATGCCCGGGATCGACGGACTGCAATTGCTCGAGCGTGTGCGGGCGATCGACCCCGATATCCCGGTCATCCTGATCACCGGCCATGCCGATGTCGCGATGGCGGTGGGGGCGCTACGCGATGGCGCGTTCGATTTTCTAACCAAGCCCTTCGCCACCGATCACCTCGTCGCCGCCGCCAACAAGGCGCTGGAGAAGAGGCTGCTGGTGCTCGACAATCGCCGGCTTCGTGCCGCGGCAGCTGCGGTCGACGAGGCGGGGCCGCTGATCGGCGACAGCGGGGCAATGGTGCAGTTGCGCGGCACGATCCGCCAACTCGCGCTCGCCGATATCGATGTACTGGTGGAAGGCGAGACCGGCACCGGCAAAGAGCTTGCGGCGCTGTTGCTGCACCGACTCGGTGCGCGGCGCGGGCGGCCGTTCATCGCGGTCAATTGCGGCGCCCTGCCCGAGGCGATCGCCGAGGTCGAGCTGTTCGGCCATGCCGCCGACAGCGTGCCGCATACCCGCCTCGCGCGGATCGGCCAGATCGAGGCGTCGAGCGGCGGCACCCTGTTGCTCGATGAGATCGACAGCATGGCGCCCGCCGTCCAGGCGCGATTGCTCCGCGTGTTGGAGGAGCGCGAGGTCCATCCCATCGGCGACATCCGTCCGCGCAGCGTGGACCTCCGCGTGATCGCCACGACCAAGACCGACCTTGCGAGCGCCGCAGCCGGCGGCCGTTTCCGCCCAGACCTTTATTATCGGCTGAACCTGGTGCGATTGCGCGTGCCGCCACTGCGCGAGCGGGCGGAGGACATCGCGCCGCTGTTCGCGGGCTTCGTCGAGGAGGCGAAACAACAGGCAGGCGTTGCCGATTTCCTGCTGACCGACAGCATGCGCCGGCACCTGCGCACGCACGACTGGCCGGGCAATGTCCGCGAGCTGCGCAACTTCGCGTTCGGTGCGGTGCTCGGCCTCGCCGAGCCGCCGTCCGCAGTGCCGACGGGCGAGCGGCCGAGCCTGCCGGCGCGAGTCAATCAGTTCGAGGCCGACGCGATCGAGGAAGCGCTCCGCGCGACCGGCGGCAGCGTGGCCGCGGCACTCCCGCTGCTCGGCATTCCGCGCAAGACCTTTTACGACAAGGTCGCGCGGCTTGGCATCAAAGTGGAGGATTTCCGCGCCCGTCCCGCGAGCGGGCGCAAGCTCTGACTAGAATGCGGCGTCGAAGCCGATCCTCACGCTGCGTGGCTGAAGCGGGGTTATCTGGTTGCGGTCCCGCACCAGGAACGGCGATCCGAGCGCGAAGCGGTTGCCGCGGGCGTCGAGCAGATTGGTCAGCGACAGCGTCACGGCGCGCTTTGCGGTGCCGACCCTGAATTCGAGGCCGGTATCGAGATAATCGCCCTGGAGCTGCCCGAGGATCGCGCCGATCCCGAGCGTCGATTTTCCGACATAGCGGCCATAGCCGTTCACCTCGAAATCGAGCTTGTCCGACAGCGGCGTGGTATAAGCAAAGCCGAGCCGGCCGGTAGCATCGGCGACATTGGGAAGGCGGTCGAAAGTCGTTTGGGCGAGGTCGATCGGCAAGGTGGTCGTCCCGCCGACGATCACGAAGCTGCTCAGATCGCGCGTGGTCACCTTGCTGTCGTTGAGGTAGATCGACGCATCGAACGACAGGCCGTGAAGCGGTTGCCAGCGTGACGACAGCCCGACCGACAGGACACGTCCATCTCCCACATTGGCCGTGGTGGGGAAGCCGAAGCCATCGATCAGATCGGCCTGGATGTCGTTCCAGCGCGACCAAGAGGCATTCAGCGACAGGCTGAAATTATGGCCGCTATAACGTGCGCCGCCTTCGGTGGTGGCGACCCGGTCACCCTTGAAGCGCTGGACGAAATCCTGCCGCACCGCGATTCCGCCGGGGCGAAAGCCCTGCTGGTAGCGGGCGAACAGGGTCAGCCGATCGGTCGCACGCCAGGCGAGCGCGGCGGAGGGCAGGAACCGGGTTTCCGATCGGCCGCTGTTCGCGCCCGGATCGATCCTGAAGGCGACGGCACGGAGCGCATCCTCGGAATCGCCCGTCAGACGGGAATGGGTGAGCCGCCCGCCGAATGTCAGCGTCAGCCGGTCGACCGGCTCGACCGAGGTCTCGCCATAGAGCGTCTGTTCATCCACCTGGTTGCGCACGCCGGTCAGCATCGCGGTGAGCGGCCCGACATCCATCAGGCGGTTCACCCGTGCCTCATTGTGGAGCACGCTGAGACCGATCACCCACCCCGTCCCGTCCGGGCCCCGGCGCGCGAGCCGGGTTTCGGCGGTAATCATCGAGATGCGGTCGGTCTGGATATAGGCGGCAGCAGCGGCGCTCGCGACCGGCTTCACCACCGGGTCGAGCGGGTCGGCAAGCGCCGCGCCTTCGAACTGCTCGAAGACATATTGATGGGCATAGCCGAGCGACGAGGTCAGCTCGAGATTGCCCCATTGCTTGCGCACGACCAGGTCGCCGAGCCAATAATCGTTGCGATAGGGCTGGGCGATGCTGCTACTGCGGGTGAGGCCGTCACCGCCGCGTTCGGCATATTGGCTATCCGCGCCGCTGATGCGCTGACCGACGCCGCTGAGATCGACCGTCCAGTCATCGCCCGGCACGAACCGCAGGGCGGCGCGGCCGCCGATGGTGCGGACGTCGTTGACGTCCTTCAGGCCGCGCCCGGTGTCGTCGATATAGCCGCCGTCGATCGAGCCGAACGCAAGCGCGCGGAAGGCGAGCCGGTCATCGACGATCGGCACGTTGAAGATGACGCCGCCGTCGACGCCGGCCTGGCCATGCTGCACGAGTTGCGCACCGCTCCAGATCGTCCCGCCGGTCGTCGTCAGATCGGGCGCACGCGGCACCACGCGGACGACGCCGCCCAGCGAACCGGCGCCATACAGCGTGCCTTGCGGCCCCTCGAGTACCTCGATGCTGCGAATATCGTAAAGCCGCAGGCTGGGGTCGGGCGCGCTGTAGGTGATCCGGCTATTGCCCCAATATTGCCCGACGGTCGCCTGAGTCGGGCCGACAAAACTCGAATCCGCGATGCCGCGGATGAACAGCTTGTTGCGGCCCGGGCCAAGATGCGTGGAAACCACGCTGGCCACGCGCGCACCGATCGCATCGGTGCCGTGCGCGCCATCGGCTTTCGACACGTCGTCGCCGTCGATGATCTGCACGCCGCCGGGATAGACGCTGAGTGGTACGCTACGCTTGGTGCCCGTCACCACGATTTCCGCCGTCGCGGTCTCGTCCGGTACGGCGGACGATTGCCGCGGCGCGGCGCGCGCGGCACGTACGGGCGGCGGCGCGACCGGCACATATTCGATGAGGAAGGTGTTGGGCGCGACTCGCCGGGCGGCGAGGCGCGTGCCGAGCAATATCCGCTCGAGCGCCTGGGCGGCGGTGAATTTCCCGCGCACGGCCTTGACCCGCTGAGTCGCCAGACGGGAATCGCGAAAACCGATGCTGGTGCCGCTCTGGCTGCTGAGCAGCCGGATCGATTGGTCGAGCCGGGCGGCGGGGACGTCGATATCCGCCGACTGCTCCTGGGCATGAGCAGGCGCGCCGATCAGCAGGACTGCGGCGATCAGGGGGAGGGAGAGAGCGGTGTTAGCGCCGCCGGACATTGGCTGGGGTCATCGTCCAGCTATCGCCCTGCTCGGCGAAGGTCACGCCGAGCAGGGGTCCGGCGCGCGCTAACACCTCGCGCGGAGGCCCTCGCAACACCAGGGTACCGGTGAAGCGAAGGCGCGCTGCCCCGTTTGCGACCCGAATCGAGCGCCCGGTGTTGCGGGACAGATCGCGCGCGACCTGATCAAGCGTTGCATCGTCATAGTGAAGCTGGCCCGATTGCCAGCTGCCGATGCCCTCCGGGCTGGCCCTGCGCAGCGCGGGCGCGGCATCGCGGTCGGCCCGGGACAGTGCATCGCCCTGGTTGAGCCGGATGCGCTGCTTGCCTGCCTCATAATCGACGGCGCCTTCGGCGACAGCCACGTCGAGGGCGCCGCCGCTGCGCACCACGTTGAAGACGGTACCGATATCAACGAGCCGCGTGCCATCGGCGACCACGACGAACGGTTCCTTCGCATCATGCTTCACATCGAACAGCGCCTCGCCCTGAGCCAGGGTGACCTGGCGCGGCGCATCGGGATCGAACGACACGCGCGTGTCGCCGTTCAGCATGACGCGCGAGCCATCGGCGAGATCGACCGTGCGGTGCTCGCCCCGCGCCGTCGCGACCTCGCGCACGGGCGCATCGCGCAGCAGCACCGTCGAGCCGACGACCGCCACCAATGCCGCCGCCATCGCACCGCCCGCGGCAAACCAGCGCCCGCGCAGGGGGGAGTGCGCGGGCGCTGTCGACGCCGCAACAGGAGGGTGCGCGGCGAAGAGTTGGGCCGCCCAGGAATCGTTTTCCAGGGCCGCTTCATAAGCGGTCAGGTGCCGGGGATCGCTCTCCAGCCATGCGGTCAGCCCGTCCCAATCGGCGAAGGACGCGTCATGGGCACGGATCGCCCAGAGCCGCGCTGCCTCTCCAATCATACCGGACCCTTGTTCCATCATGCCCATCTCACTGACATGACGGAGCCGCTCTCGCTATTCCGCATCGAACTGCACCTTGAGTTCGGCGAGGGCGCGATAGGCCTTTTGGAGATCCTTCTCGACCGAGCTGAGGCTGACGCCAAGATCGCGGGCAATCGCCGCCTGCCCCACGCCGTCGAGGCGATAGCGGCGGAACACCTGGTCGACGCGCGGGCCAAGCCCCGCGAGCATCACCTCGGCCTGACGCACACGTTCACGCGCGATCAGCACGCGCTCACCCAGCGGCGCTTCCTCCGGGGTTGGGCCGGCCTCGTGCCAATCCATCTGGCGGCGCTCGCGGCTGACCGTCGACCGGCGGCGATCGCGCATCAGATTCTCCGCGGCGCGGAACAGATACGCGACCGGATCGGCCACGGGCTGCGCGGGCGCGACGGAAACGCGCTGCCACAGATCGTGCAGCACGTCCTCCGCTTCGTCGCCCGCGCCGCGCGCGGCGAGGAAACGGAGCAGCCGCGCACGCTCGTTCAGGATGACGCGCTGCAGGCCGTCGATCGACTCACCCTCCATGGCGCGACGCAAAGCATCCGGCGACCGGCTTGCCAAGCCGGGTCGCCGCGCGGCAGGGGTAACCTGCCGCTGCTGCGCGACCGGATCCCCCACAACCATCAGAGACCTGCTCCAACCACCGACTCCGTCTCCGCGCGGGCGCGGGCAAAAGCAGAGATATGGGGTTCGGTCGGCCCTGGCGAAACCCGCACCGCCAAAGGTCCACCCGTGAGCCAGGGAAGCGGGCCGGTCGCCTGGCCGTTCAGACGTACCTCGAAATGGAGATGGCTGCCGGTCGAGCGGCCGGTCGAGCCCATCATCGCGATCTCCTCGCCGCGTTCGACCCGCGCGCCGGAGCGCACCAGGAATCGGGAGAGATGCGCATAGCGCGTCACGAGACCGCCGCCATGATCGACCTCGATCATGTTGCCATAGCCCCCGGCCCTGCCGGCGAAATGCACCACGCCGCCCGCGGCGGCCAGCACCGGGGAACGGAGCGGCCCCGGTATGTCGATGCCGCTGTGCAGGGCGGGTCTGCCCAGGATCGGATCGACACGCCAGCCAAAGCCGGAGGAAAGGCGCGGCAGGTCGATCGGCGCCGATGTCTTTGGCACCGCGACCGGCATTTTTGGCAATGCCGCGGATTCAGTCACAGGCTCGCGCAAGACGGCATCATGGCCGCCGGGTAGCCTGTCGTTGTCGGCCGCCGCTACCCCGAAGCTGCCCAGAAGCCACATGGCGCCGGTCAACGGAAGGGCGGGAAGCAGTGGCATTATGTCTGAAGGACGGAGACATGCAGCCAGTCCCGTAAGCCCGATTCAATTATTTTTTGCAGGCCCGTTTCGGCTGCGGGAATGCCTTCCGCGCTCCGTCCTTCAGTTCACCAACAACGGCTGCACTCAGGAGACGAAGGGTGAATTCGACCGAACGCCGCATGCTCGACATGCTCAAGAAAGGCCGCGACCGCTTCGGCGTCGTCGCGGTGAAGGCGGAATTCGAAGCGGAAGGCACGCGTCCCGACGAGCTGCTGCGCCTGCTCGAGCTCGCCTATCGTGCCGACCTGAAGGTCGCGCTCAAGATCGGCGGCTGCGAAGCGGTGTCGGACCTGCTCGCCTCGAAGCTTTACGGCGCCAATTACATCATCGCGCCGATGGTCGAGACGCCTTACGCGCTGTCGAAGTTCGTCGAGGCCAAGGCCAAGGTGTATGGCGACGACAGCGACACGCAGTTCCTGTTCAACCTCGAGACCGAGACGACGCTGCGCAACCTCGATGCGATGCTGCCGCTCGCCAAGGCGTCGCTCGACGGCATTGTCTTCGGCCGGGTCGATTTCACCTTGTCGCGCGGGCTGCCGCGCGGCGCGATCAACGATCGCGGGATCACTGACGCGGTGCTCGCCGCCGCCAAATCCTGCGCCGAGCATGGTCTGGAGCTGGTAGTCGGTGGGTCGGTCGCGGTCGAATCCGGGCCGGCGCTGCGCGAGATGCGCCGCATCCGCCTCGACCGGTTCGAGACGCGCAAGGTGATCTTCGACGGCAGCGCGGCCGACATGCCGGGCTTCGAGGCGGCGATCAGCAACGCGGTCGCGTTCGAACTCGCCTGGCTGGAGAACAAGCGCGATTATTACCGCACCATCGCCGACGAGGACCTGTCGCGCATCCGGATGATCCAGGATCGCATGGCCGCCAATGCCCGCGGACGGCTGGCCAGCGTCGCTGCCTGATCCGAAAATGTCGCTGAAGGACGAAGTCACGGCATTGATGCGAGGCGTCGCCGCGACAGCGGTGACGCCGCGTTTCCGCACGCTTGCCGCCAGCGAGATCGCGGAGAAAAGCCCGGGCGAGATCGTCACCAGTGTCGACCGCGAGGCCGAGCGTCTGCTGCACGAAGGGCTGGAGCTGATCGGTATCCCCGCGCGCATCGTCGGCGAGGAAGCGGCGGAGCACCAGCCCGAGCTGCTCGACGGTATCGGCGAGGGTCTGGTCTGGCTGATCGACCCGCTCGACGGCACCGCCAATTTCGCCGCGGGCCGTGCGCCCTTCGGCATGATGGTGGCGCTGGTCGAGGACGGCGTGCCGCTCGCCGGCTGGATCCTCGATCCGGTCAGCGGGCGGATGTGCCATGCCGAAAAGGGGGACGGCGCCACCTGTGACGGCGTCCCCGTGCGCAGCCGGCCGACCCGGGACGCCATGCCGATCGCGGCGCTGGGCACGCATTTCATGACGCCTGAGCGTCGCGCGCGCATCCATGACCTTGCGAGCGAACGATTTGCGCTGGTGCCGGTCCCGCGCTGCGCGGCCGAAAGCTATCCGCGGCTGGCGCTCGGCCAGAACGACCTGGTCCTGTTCCAGCGCACCTTGCCCTGGGACCATGCCGCAGGCGCCCTGTTCCTGACCGAGGCGGGCGGCTTCGTCACTGACTGGAACGGCTTGCCGTACCGGGTCGGTGGCGGGCGCGGGATCCTCGCCGCCGCGGACGAGCGGCTCTGGGCGGCCGGCGCCGAAATACTGCTCGGGCCGGCGGCCGGCCTGATCGAACGAGAAGATTGCACCACATGATGATGTCCTGGAAGCGACTGCTCCTCGGCTGCGTATTCGCGCTGCCGCTGATTCCGGTGCCGGCCGGGGCGCAGCTTTCCCCACCGGTGTCGCCGACCGGGCAGCAGGGCGGCGCCGATGCGATCTCGCGCGGCGCGGCCGCGGGGCAGGTTGCGGTGCCGCAGGCGGAGGTCCGGCCGTACCAACCCACCGTGATCGACAGCCGGCCCAATGCGCCGCAGGCCGATAGCGCCGCCGATGCCGTGACAAAGAAGCAGCCGGGCCCGCCGGCGGCGAACGAGTTCGAGACGTTCGTCTCCGAAGCCGCGGGCAAGCCGCTGCGCCGTTTCGGCGCCGAGCTGCTCGTGCCCGGCGCACGCGACTTCACGGTCGCGCCCACCACCACCGTGCCGCCGGATTACCGCCTCAACCCAGGGGACGAGTTGCTGCTCGGCCTGACCGGATCGGTGCAGGCCGCCGATCTGCGGCTGACGATCGACCAGGAAGGCCGGATCTTCGTGCCACGTGTCGGCGCGATCACGGTCGGTGGCATGCGCTATGGCGATGTGCGTGACGTGATCGCCCGCCAGGTCTCGCGCCAATATCGCGGCTTCGACCTGCAGGTATCGGCCGGGCGGCTGCACGGCATCACCGTTTATGTGACCGGCTTCGCGGCGACGCCGGGGTCCTACACCGTCAGCAGCCTGTCGACCCTGGTCAACGCAGTGCTGGCGGCGGGCGGGCCCTCCTCGGGCGGCAGCTTCCGTTCGATCCAGCTGCGCCGGGACGGCAAGCTGGTCTCGGATTTCGATCTCTACGACCTGCTGCTCAAGGGCGACAAGACTGGCGACGCGGCGCTGCAGAATGGCGATGTCATCTATGTCGCGCCCGCTGGCGAGCAGGTCGCCGTGATCGGCAGCGTCAATCGCGAGGCCATCTTCGAGATCGCCCCCAATGAGACGCTCAACGACGCGGTCGTCTATGCCGGCGGCGTCAACACGGTGGCCGATGACAGCCGGCTGATGGTGCTCGATTCCCTCGGCAAGTCGGCGTCGGGCTGGCAACAAGTCACCGCCGCCGAGGCGCGGACCCGCAAGGCGCGGCGCGGCGACATCGTGCGGGTGCTTTCCGATGTCGGCATTGCGCGCCCGATCGACCAGCAATCCGTGCTGGTGACGATCAGCGGCGAGGTGGCGCGGCCGGGCCGTTATTATTTCCGCCCGGGCACGAAGCTCGAGGATGTGGTGACTCAGGCGGGGGGCCTCACTCCCCAGGCCTTTCCCTATGCCAGCGTGATCACGCGCGAGAGCGTCAAGGCACAGCAGAAGCTGAGCTTCGACCGCGCGATCAAGGACATGGAGTTCCAGCTGACCGCCCAGCCGGTGGTCTCGGCCAATCGCGCGCAGCTCGCCCAGCCGGGCAATCTCGCGCTGGTCCATTCGATCGTCGAACAGCTCCGCACGCGCGAGCCGAGCGGACGGCTGGTGTTCGACCTGCCGGTCACGGCGCCAGCGCTGCCGAGCGACGTGATCGTCGAGAATAACGACACCATCTATGTGCCGCCGCGTCCGGTGACCGTGGGCGTGTTCGGCGCGGTGCCGAGCCCGGCATCCTTCGCCTATCGCGAAGGCAGCTCGGTCGGCGACTTCATCCGGTCGGCGGGCGGCGTGCAGCAGCTCGGCGACAAGAGCGAGATCTTCGTCGTGCGCGCCAACGGCACCGTGCTGGCGAACGGCAAGAAGATATTGCGGGCGCCGGCATTGCCGGGCGACCTGGTCTATGTGCCGATCGACGCCAATCGCGGCGAGTTCTGGGCGCGGCTGCGCGACATCACTGGCAGCCTGTTCGGCGGCCTGGTCGGCGCTGCATCGATCAAGGGACTGGCAGATTGACCATCGTCACGCGCCTGACCGACGCGGTGCGCGAACCGCGCGTGCGTCGCTTTGCCTATGCCGTGCTGGCCTTGCTGCTGGCCGCGCTGTGCGTCTTTCCGCGTCCCTATGTCGCCCGGGCGAAGATGGTCCCGCAGGACAGCAACAGTGTCGGGCTGGGATCGATGATGAATGCGCTGGGCGGGCAGCTCCAGGGCTTCGCCGCGCTGCTCGGCGGCGCCAAGCAGCCGATCGACATGTATCTGGCGATCTCGCGCGGCACCGAAGTGACCGACGACGTGATCCGGCGGCTCAAGCTGGTCGGGCCGCAGGGCTATGCCAGCGCCGATGCGGCGCGGCTCGCACTCGCGCACAAGGTCGACGTGCATTCGCTGACCGGCGGCATTGTCGAGGTCGAAGTCCGCATGCACGACCCGGCCAAGGCGCAGGCACTAACCAGCGCTTACGTCCAGGCGATCAGCGACCGGATCATCGCGCTGGGCCGCGACCGGGTCCGCCGCAAGCGCGATGTGGTGCAGGACCGCTTCAAGGAAGCCGCCACCCGCGTGACCACCGCCGAAGCGGCGCTCAACAGCTTCCGCCGGCGCAACAACCTGGCCGAGCCCGAAGCGCAGCTCGGGTCGGCGCTGTCGTTGCGCGCGGGTCTGGAAGCGCAGCTTCAGGCCAAGCTGGTCGAGCTGGAGACGCTGCAGCGCTTCCAGGGGCCGGACAATCCGCAGCTCCAGTCAGTCCAGTCGGAAGTCGCCTCGATCCGCGCGCAGATCGCGCGCACCGCCGAAGCGAAGGTCGGCGTCACCGGGCCGAACGTCGCCGGCCTGTCGCAGGTCTCGGGCGAATATCTCAACCTCTATCGCGACTATCGTTTCGCCCAGGCACTGTACGAAGTCTATGCCCGGTCGTCCGAGGAAGTGGCGGTCGAGACGCTCGCCTCGGAAACCGCGTCGGACGTGCAGGTGATCGAGGCGCCGCGGCTCGATGCCGATCGCAAATACAATATCTCCGCGGTCGCGCTGCTCATCCTGACGGTGCTGGCGGCGTTGTTCACCGAGATCTATGCGCCGGCGACCGGCATCGACCTGGGCCTGAAGCGCCGCGAGGACGGTGCGCGATGACCTCAGCCGGCAGTGCGGGTGCCGAAAGGGCGATCGAGCTGTCGATCGTCATCCCCTGCTACAATGAGGAGGAGAATGTCCGGGCGATCTGCGCTGCTGTCACGGCGGAGGCCGAACGCCATGTACGATCGCACGAGATCATCCTGATCGACAATGATTCGACTGACCGCACGCGCCTGCTGATGCGGCATCTTTGCGCCGAGGATCCACGCATCCGGGCGATCTTCAACAACCGCAATTACGGCCAGATGCGCTCGCCGACCTATGGCATCTACCAGGCCGAAGGCGCGGCGGTGATCGGCATGTGCGCCGATTTCCAGGATCCGCCCGAGATGATCGGCGCCTTCGTCAAGCAATGGCGCGCCGGCGCGCAGATCGTGCTGGCGCAGCGGCGATCCGAACGGACGGCGCCGCTGCTTACGGCCGCCCGGTGGCTGGGCTATGGCCTGCTCAACCGGTATGGCGACTATCCGGTGATCCCCGGCGCGACCGGTTTCGGCCTGTATGCGCGCGAAGTGGTCGACACGCTTGCGACGTGGAACGAACCCGAGCCTTTCTTCCGCGGCATGCTGGTCGAGAGCGGCTACCGCATGGCGATCCTGCCGTTCGACCGGCCGGAGCGCGCGGCGGGCGAGACCAAGAACAATCTCGCCGCACTTTATTCTTTCGCACTGTCCGGCCTTGCCGGATCGGCCAAGTCGCTGCTGCGTTTGCCGATCCCGCTCGCCTTTCTGGCAGCTGCAGCGGTCGTGCCGCTGGCGGCGGGAACGGCGGCGGCGGCGATCACGGGCGGCAGCGCCTGGCCATTGTTCGGCCTGACGATCGCCACCGCGATGTTCGCGGTCATATTGCTGTTCCTCGGCCTGATCGGCGAGCAGATACGCATGCTCGCCGAGCGCAGCCGCAACGTGCCGCTCGTGATCGAGCAGGAGCGGCTGAACTTCCCGGCCGGTCGTGCTCGGCCCGCTGCCCGGACCATGGTCCGCCAGCCGTGAGCACGCGCACGCGGCTTGCTCTGCTGCCCGAGATCGTGCTCGCGTTCGCCGTGGTGGCAAGCGTCGCGTGGACGGCAATGCGTTTCCACGAGACGGGGTTTCTGCCCCAACCCTTCGTGTTCGACACCAACGACACCTTCATGGACTGGTTCAACACCGCCTATTGGGCGAACCATCCAGGCGCCTTTTCGGTCTGGCGGACGGTCTATCCGCCTCTGTCCTTCGCGTTTCTCGACCTGTTCAGCCTGCCGGGCTGTTATCTCCAGTCGCCCTTCTATGCGCGCGACTGCGACTGGTTCGCCCGCTCGACGATCATTGGCTTCTATCTGCTCGACGTCGTGCTGGTCTGGTGGAGCTTCCACCGCAACGACCCGCGCACCGCGTCGATGCGCGCGATCGCCTTCGGGCTCGGCCTGCCGTTGCTCTTCACGCTCGAGCGCGGCAATCTGATCCTCGTCGCCCTGCCCTGCTTCATCATCGCGCACGGGCCACTCGTCCGGTCCAGCGCGTGGCGCGCGCTGGCCGCCGCGGCGACGATCAACTTCAAGCCCTATCTGCTGCTCCCGGTGCTGGCCCAGGCCGTGAAGCGCGACTGGCGCGGACTCGAACTGGCCGGGCTCGCCACCATCGCGCTCTATCTCGTCACCCTGGCGCTCATCGGCAGCGGTACGCCGGGCGAGATCGCGGCGAACACCGCGAACTGGGTCACCTTCCAGGGCGGGCAGGTGTGGAACGAGATTCATTATGCGACCAGCTACGCGCCGCTGCTTCAGGTACGCAATGCGCAGATCCCGGTGCTCGACTTCGTACCGTCGCGCACCGTCGAGACGATCGAGTGGATCGTGCCGCTGCTGATCCGCGCCAGCCAGGGCGTTGCCGTGCTGGCGCTGGTCGCTGCCTGGTTGCAACCGCGCGCGCTGCCGCCGCACCGCATCGCAACGATCCTGCTCGGCGTGTTCCTCGTGACCCAGTCGCCGGGGGGCTATACCCAGGCCTTCCTGCTGTTCCTCGTGTTGCTCGAGCCGTGGCGCGGCGTCGGGCCGATCACCGCGATCGTCTGCGCTTATCTGCTGTGTCTGGTCGCCGACTGGCCACTCTCGACTGTGCTCGACCTGTCGCTCGAAAGCTGGCTCGGCGGCCGACCGGTCAGCCCGAGCTTCGGCCTCGCCATCGGGCATTTCGTCCGGCCGGGCCTGGTCGCGCTGATCCTGTGGTCACTTGCGCTCGACAGCGTCGCGCGGGTGGTGCGCGCCCATGCGGCCCATCGCCCATCGCTCGGGCTGATGCCGGCATGATCCTGGAACAGGACCTCTATGCGGTACAGGCCGCGCTCGCGCCGCTCTGGTGGCGGCTATCGGGCGCGCGCTTGTTCATGACCGGCGGCACCGGTTTCATCGGGCGCTGGATGCTCGAGGCACTGGCCCGCGCCGATATCGATATCGAGGTCACGATCCTGAGCCGCGATCCGGCCGCCTTCGCCGCGAAGGTCCCGCATCTCGCCCGGCGCTTCCAGCTGATCGAAGGCGACGTCACCGGCTTCGCCCCGCCCGGCGGCGGTTTCACGCATGTGATCCACGCCGCGACCGACGCCAGCGCGGCGCTCAACGCCAATGATCCGCGCCGCATGTTCGACACGATCGTCACCGGCACCCGCCGCGCGCTCGACTTCGCGGTCGATCGCGGCGCCGAACGCTTCTTCTTTCTCAGCTCGGGCGCGGTCTATGGCGCCCAGCCCTGGGAGGTCGGCCATGTGACCGAGGACTGGATGGGCGGCCCCGACCCGCGCGATCCGCGCTCGGCCTATGGCGAGGGCAAGCGCGCCGCCGAGATGCTCTGCGCCATCTACGGCAAACAGTTCGGGCTGGATGTGGTCAATGCGCGCATCTTTGCGTTGCTCGGACCGCTCCTCTCGCTCGATGTGCATTTCGCCGCGGGCAACTTCATCCGCGACGCCATTGCCGGGCGGACCATCCGGGTGGACGGCGCCGGAACGGCGGTGCGTTCCTACCTCTATGCCGCCGATCTGACCGTCTGGCTCTGGACATTGCTGATCCGCGCCGACAACGGCGCAGTGTTCAATGTCGGGTCGGAGGAAGCGGTTTCGATCGCCGATCTGGCGCACCGCACCGCCGCTCTGCTCGGCGGGCCCTGCGTCGAGATTCTGGGCCGGCCCGATCCGGGCTGGAACCCCGGCCGCTACGTGCCCTCGACCGAGGCGATCCGCTGGACGCTCGGCCTCTCCCCAACGATCGGCCTCGACGAGGCGATCAGGCGCACCGCGCTTTCGAACGGATGGACAGCATGACCCTGATGAAACTCTCCGACTGGGTGGCCGAACGGCTCGTCCGGCACGGCATCGAGCATGTCTTCATGCTCACCGGCGGCGGGGCAATGCACCTCAACCACTCGCTCGGCACGCATCCGCGCCTCGGCACGACCTTCACGCATCACGAGCAGGCGCTGTCGATGGCGGCGGAGGCCTATTACCGGCTGACCAACAAGCTTGCCGTGGTGAACGTGACGTCCGGACCGGGCGGCACCAACGCCATCACCGGCGTCTATGGCGCTTATGTCGATTCGATCGGCATGCTGGTGCTGTCGGGCCAGGTGAAGCGCGAGACCACCGTGCGTGCGACTGGCCTGCCCTTGCGCCAATATGGCGACCAGGAGCTCGACATCGAGGAGCTGATCCGCCCGATCACCAAATATGCGACGATGGTCAACGATCCGCAGACGATCCGCTACCATCTCGAAAAGGCCATTTATCTCGCGACCAGCGGGCGTCCCGGGCCGGTCTGGCTCGACATCCCGCTCGATGTCCAGGCATCGAAGATCGATCCCGAGACGCTGCCCGGGTTCGACCCCGCGGAGCTGGACGAGCCCTGGACCGTGACCGACCTTGCGGCCACCGCCGGCACGATCCTCGACCTGATCCGCGGCGCGGAACGGCCGGTGGTGTTCGCCGGCGGCGGCGTGCGCCTGTCCGGCGCCTATGACGATTTCCTGAAGCTGATCGACAAACTCGGCGTTCCCGTCGTCACTGGCTGGAATGCGCATGACGTGCTGTGGAACGATCATCCGCTCTACGCCGGGCGCCCCGGCACCGTCGGCGACCGCGCAGGCAATATGGTCACGCAGAGCGCCGATCTGCTGCTGGTGCTCGGTAGCCGGCTCAACATCCGCCAGGTCAGCTACAACTGGCAGAGCTTCGCGCGCGAAGCGTTCAAGATCTGGGTCGACATCGATCCGGTCGAGCTGCGCAAGCCCAATGTCGTGCCTGACATGCCGGTGGTGGCCGACCTTGCCGAGCTGATCCCGGCGCTGCTCGACCATCCCTATGCCGGGCCCAATGACGATCATCTCGAATGGATGGACTGGGCGCGCGAGCGGGTCAGACGCTTCCCGGTCGTGCTGCCCGAATATCACGACCATGGGCCGCTGATGCATCCCTATGTCGCGATGGACGCGCTGTTCCGGCAGCTCGGCGAGGACGACATGGTCGTCACCGGCAATGGCAGCGCCTGCGTGATCAGCTTCCAGGCGGCCGAGATCAAGCGCGGCCAGCGGCTCTGGACCAATTCGGGCTGCGCGACGATGGGCTATGAGCTGCCTGCCGCGATCGGCGTGTGCGCGGCGACCGGCGGCAAGCAGCGCGTGATCGCCATTGCCGGCGACGGCAGCATCATGATGAACCTGCAGGAGCTGCAGACCATCGCCGGCTACGGCCTGCCGGTGAAGATCTTCCTGATCAACAACAGCGGCTATGTCTCGATCTTCCAGACTCACCGCAATTTCTTCAACGGCGTCGAAGTGGGGGGCGGGCCCAAGAGCAACGTGACCTTCCCCGATTTCTCCAAGGTCGCCGGCGCCTTCGGCTTCACCTATTTCCGCGCCGATACCCACAACGCACTGCCCGGCGCGATCGCCGCGGCGCTGGCCACTGAGGGACCGGTGCTGTGCGAGCTGTTCGTCGACGAGCATGTCTCCTTCGCGCCCAAGCTTGGCGCCAAGGCGCATCCCGACGGGCGGATCACCTCTCCCGCGTTGGAGGATCTCTCACCCTTCCTGCCGCGCGAGGTGCTGCGCGAGAATATGCGGATTCCGCTATGGGAGGAATCATGATCGCCGCCAGTGCGCGGCGCCCGCTGCGCTTCCTGGTGGCGGGCGCCGCGAACACGGCGTTCGGTCTCGCCATCTATCCCCTGCTGCTATGGAGTTCCGACGCGCTCCACCGCCACTATCTGCTTGCACTTGGTATCGCCCAGGCAATCAGCCTGTGCTTCGCCTTTGCGACCTACAAGCTCGGCGTCTTCAAGACGCGGGGCAACATCGCGCGCGAATTCGGCAGCTTTTCCAGCTTCTACCTGTTCAACTATGCCGCCAACTGGGCAGCTTTGCCGCTGCTGGTCGAGCTCGCCGGCCTGCCGCCGGTGCTGGCGCAGCTCGGCTTCACCGCGGTGCTGATCGTCGGCAGCTGGTTCTGGCACAATCACATCACCTTCCGCCGCACGAGAGATCAGACATGACCGGACAGGCCTTCCTGCAACGCCCCTGTCCACTTTGCGGCAGCGACGACGCCCATGCCGAGGTCCATAGCCGGCAGCGCGCCGAGGACATGACGCTCGAAGGACTCCGCCCCTTCTGGTCGGGGCTGTTCAAGGAAAAGAGGTTCTTCTCCTATCATCGCTGCGCCGCGTGCGGGCTGCTCTACACGCCGACCTTCTTCGACGGCCCGCAACTCGCCGAGCTCTATTCGAGCATGGCGCCCAACATGGATCTCGTCGCGAGCGACGCGATCGCTGCCACCCAACGCGGCTATTTCGACACCGTCGCGGCTTGTGCGCCCCTCGATGGCGGCTATCTCGAGATCGGCCCCGACATCGGCTACATCGTCGCTGAAGCCGCGCGCCGGGGCAGCTTCGATCATTTCTGGCTGTTCGAGCCCAATCGCGCGATCCACGACCGGCTGCGCGATGCCGCCGGCAAGGCTCCCGCGACGCTGCTGCCCGACATGGACGACCTGTCGGCCGTGCCGGACGGCTCGGTGGGTCTCGCGGTGATGGTTCATGTGCTCGACCATCTGCTCGACCCGCTCGCCACGCTCGCGCAGATCCGGACCAAGCTGCGGCCGGGCGGCACGCTGATGATCGTGACTCATGACGAGCGGTCGCTGCTCCGCCGGGTGATGGGCGTACGCTGGCCGCCCTTCTGCCTGCAGCATCCCGAACTCTACAACCCCACGACGATGTGGAACCTGCTCACCCGCGCCGGTTATGGCGCGGTCGTGGTCGAGCGCAGCCGCAACCATTTCCCGATCGACTTCCTCGCGCGCCAGGTGGCGTGGGCGGTCGGCGTGAAGCTGAACCGCGTGCCGCTGCCCTCGGTCTCGATCGAACTACGGCTGGGCAATATGCTGACGCTCGCCGCTGCGCCGGTTCAGGCAGCCGAGCGCGTGTCGAGACGGCCGGTGGCGGCTTGATAGTCGGCGATCTGCGCGCGGGTGACGGCGCGCGCATCGGCACCGCCCGCGACGGCCTTGTGCCAGGTCACGATCCAGTCGAGCGCCTCGTCCAGCGCAAGGGCCGGGCGCCAGCCGAGCGCCGCGCGTGCCTTCGAGCAATCGAGCCGCAGCAGCCCAGCCTCATGCGGGCGCGGGCCGGTATCGGGCAGCGCATCCGCTGCGCCGCCGCCCCAGGCCGCGCGCATCCGCTCGACGATCCAGGACACGGGCCGCGCATCCTCGTCCGACGGGCCGAAATTCCAGGCATCGGCGAAGTGCCGTTCGCCGGCGAGCAGCCGCTCGGCGATCATCAGATAGCCGCCCAGCGCTTCGAGCACATGCTGCCATGGCCGCACCGCATCCGGCGCGCGGATCATTGGCGCGACGCCCGCTTCGAAGGCGCGGACCAGATCGGGCAGCAGGCGATCGACCGCCCAGTCGCCGCCGCCGATGACATTGCCCGCGCGCACCGAGGCGAGCAGCGGCCCGCCAGCTTCGAAGAAGGACCGGCGCCAGGCCGACACGACCAGCTCGGCCGCGCCCTTGCTGCTGCTATAGGGATCGTGCCCGCCCATCGGGTCGCTCTCGCGATAGGGCCAGATCCATTCGCGGTTCTCATAGCATTTGTCGCTGGTGACGCAGACGATCGCCTTCACGCCCGTCGCGCGCCGCGCCGCTTCGAGCAGGTGGACACTGCCCATCACATTGGTCGCATAGGTCTCGACCGGCTCGGCATAGGACAGCCGGACCAGCGGCTGCGCGGCGAGGTGGAAGATGACCTCGGGCCGGGTCGCCTCGACCACCGCGCGGACGGCGGCGAGATCGCGCACATCGCCTTCGACATGCCGCACCAGCCCCGCGATCCGCGCTGCCTCGAACAGGCTCGGCTCGGTCGGCGGCGCCAGCGCGAAGCCGGTGACGTCGGCACCCATCGCGTTCAGCCACAGGCTGAGCCAGCTGCCCTTGAAGCCGGTATGCCCCGTGACGAGCACCCGGCGGCCGGTCCAGACGCTGCTCACCAGCGCTTCCAAGGCGCGTTACCGGCTCTCCACAATTCGTCGAGATGCATCTTGTCGCGCAGCGTATCCATGGGCTGCCAGAAGCCGTCATGCCGATAGCTCATCAGCTCCCCGCGCCGCGCCAGCTGCTCGAGCGGCCCGGATTCCCACACCGTCTCCGGCCCGTCGACCAGATCGAGCACCGAGGGGTCGGCGACGAAGAAACCGCCATTGATCCGGCCGCCGTCGCCGGCCGGCTTTTCGCGGAAATCGGTGACCAGGTCGCCGTCGAACTCGAGCGCGCCGAACCGGCCCGGCGGCGTGACCGAGGTGATCGTCGCGCGGTGGCCATGTGCGTTGTGGAAGCGCACCAGTTCGCCGACATCGATATCGGCCACGCCGTCGCCATAGGTCAGGCAGAAAGGCTCGTCGGGATCGAGATGATGGCGGATCGCCGCGAGCCGGCCGCCGGTCATGGTATCCGCGCCGGTATCGACCAGGGTGATGCGCCACGGCTCGCTGCGGGCGAAATGCACCTCCATGCCGTTGCCGCCGCGCAGATCGATCGTGACGTCCGACGTGTGCAGGAAATAATTCGCGAAATATTCCTTGATCAGATAGCCCTTGTACCCGAGACAAATGACGAAGTCATTGAATCCGGCTGCAGAATAGATCTTCATGATGTGCCAGAGGATCGGCATGCCGCCGATCTCGACCATCGGTTTCGGCCGCACATTGGTTTCTTCGCCGAGCCGGGTGCCCAATCCGCCAGCCAGGATTACGGTTCGCATCGTCGCTCCACGTCATGTCTTCGATAGCATGACGAAACCGATCGCCCCGGCCCGTAACGGGCGACCCCATGGATGGGCCGAATGGAGTAGCCTGCTGCTGATTCTCGCGGTGGCGACGGGCTTGCGGATCCACGGCGTCGGCTTCGGCCTGCCCTCGCTCAACGACCCGGACGAGCCGCTGTTCATCATGACCGCGCTCGAGATGCTGCGGAACCACAGCCTCAATCCGGGCTGGTTCGGCCATCCCGGCACGACCACGCTGTATTGCCTCGCCTTGATCAGCCTGGCGGTGGGCGGCATCGGTATCGCCACGGGCCGGTTCGCCGACGGCCCGGCGCTGACGGCGGCGGCTTATGCCGATCCCGGAATCCTGTTCCTGCCGGGGCGGCTGTTCATCGTGGCGTGCGGTATCGCCTGTGTGTGGCTCATCTGGTCGCTCGGCAGGAAGCTGGGCGGACCGCGCCTCGGCCTGATCGCCGCGGCGTTCCTCGCGGTGAATGCCGTCCATATCCAGTATTCGCAGATCATCCGCACGGACGTGCACGCCACGATCTTCATGCTGCTCTGCACTCAGTCGGCGGTGGCGATCGCCCGCAAGGGCCGACCGCGTGACTATGTGATGGCTGGCATCTGGGCGGGCCTTGCCTGCGCAACCAAATGGCCGGCGGCGATCATCGTGCTCAACCCGCTTTGCGCAGGCCTGTACCGGGTCTCGATCGACCGCAGCGAATGGCGCCGCCTGGCGTTGCTGCCCGCGGTCGCGCTCGCTGTGCTGCTGATCGCTTCCCCCTATCTGCTGCTCGATTATCCCGCGGTGATGCGGAACCTGGCCGGAGAGGCGCGTACGGCCCATCCTGGCGCTACCGGCGGCGGCTTTCTCGCCAATCTCGGCTGGTATGCCGGGCACCCGCTGCTGGCATCGTTCGGCGCGGCTGGCCTAGCCCTGGTCGTGGCCAGCACCCTGGGCGCGCTGTCCCGCCCCCGCATCGCAGTCGCGATCCTGCCTGGAGCCTTGGCCTTCCTGGTCGTCATCGGCGCGCAGGCGCTGCTGTGGGAGCGCTGGATCGTGCCGCTATTGCCCTTCGCGGCGCTCGCGGCGGCAGCTTCCATCTGCTGGCTGGCCGATCGCCTGCGCGAACGCCTGCACCGCCCCCTCCCCTTCATCGAAGCGGTGGCGGTGCTGTTGCTGGCGCTTCCGATGCTGCAAGCAGCGCGGGCCGGTGCGGCCGAACGCGCGCTCGATACGCGCCAGGTCGCGACCGCCTGGGTAAGCGCCCATATCCCACCCGGCAGCAGCATCGTGATGGAGCATGCCGGTTTCGACCTGCTGCGCGGCCCCTGGCGTTTCCTGTTCCCGTTGGGCTCGGCGGGCTGCCTCGACGCGCGCGGCATCCTCACCGGCCAGATCCGCTATTCCCGCGTGGAGAAGCTGCGATCGGGGCGTGCCGTGGTCGATCTCGCCCATGTCGACAAGGCGATGATGCCCGGTTGCCATGCGGATTTCGCGATCCTTTCCCATTATGACGGCTATCGCGCCGATCCCGCGCATTTCCCCGACGAGCTGGCCCGCTATGCGCAATTGCTGCGCGGCGGCAGCCAGCTGGCGATCATCCGGCCCCAACCCGGTTTGCGCACCGGACCGGTGGTGCGGATCGTAAAACTGTCGCACCGATAGCCTCGCACAAGCAACCGGAGATGATTTACCGTTGAGAAAGAGCGCCCGCGATTGTGATCGTCGAAGTGTCGGCCCTAGTCGCGGTTGTTGATGTTTTGAATCGAGCGAGCGCAAAATGTCATGCAGTTCACTGACATTCTGAGCTGGCGCCCGGATCTGCGACGTCTCGTCCACACCGGATCGGTCTGGACCCTAGAAGATCAGCTTGCCGCCGACGATCGCCAGCGTGCCGGCCAGAATCACGCGCGTCACTCCATCGGGAATGCGGGCGGAAATCAGGCTGCCGGCGATGATGCCCGGTACCGACCCTATCAGCAGGGATACGAGCAGCGAAAAGTCGACTGATCCCATCGCCCAATGCCCCATACCGGCGATCAGGGTCAGCGGCACGGCGTGTGCGATATCGGACCCGACCAGGCGATTGGTCGGCAGCTTTGGGTAAAGGATCAAAAGCGCGGTCATGCCGAGCGCGCCCGCGCCAACCGACGACAGCGATACCAGGACCCCGAGCGCGACACCGAGCATGACGGTCAGGCGCACAATCTGTCGATCGGAGGTCGTTTCCAGCGCGCCCGCATAATGAGCGAGAATCTGCCGACGGAACGCCATCGCGATGGCGGTTGCGATGAGGGCAACCCCCAGCATCACCGTGATGACGTGTTCGGTCCCCTCGAACTTCGTGCCGGCATAAGCGAGTGCCAGCAGCGTCAGGAGCGTTGCTGGCACGCTGCCCAGGGCGAGCCTGCGGACCACCTTCCAATCGACCGTTCCGCTGAACCCGTGGACGGCGGTCCCGACGGTCTTGGTGGCGGAGGCGTAGAGCAGATCGGTGCCGACCGCAGTGACCGGATGGAAGCCGAAGGCGAGGACCAGCAGCGGTGTCATCAGCGACCCGCCACCGACGCCAGTGAGGCCGACCAGAAATCCAACCGCGACACCCGCGACCGAATAGAGCGGATTGATTTCGACCATCATCGACGCTCTCTCCGACCAGCAGGCCGCCCTGCTGGGCGCCCCCCGAGCGCGGCTGTACGGCCGCTTCATAGCTGGCTCAGATTTGCCGCTTTCGGCGGTGCGCGCGAGGTAGATTTTCTGCGGCCTGCCATCGTGCTGCTGTCGCCTCAGGAGCGGACGCCCGAGTGAGGATGTTCTAGCCGTAGGTGTTGGTGTTTTTGGATCGAGCGCTGTGGCGCAAAATGTCATGCGGTTCGCTGACATTTTGCGTGGGGTGCGGGTGTGTTGTGCGAACGCGTTGCGGCCCGCGAAGCTGTTGCTTTGCGGGTTGTGGTTGGTTGGTGATGTGAGGGTTCTGGCGCCGTTCAGGCGAGATAGGTTTGACGTTGGTTGCGGGGACAGGATTTGAACCTGTGACCTTCAGGTTATGAGCCTGACGAGCTACCGGGCTGCTCCACCCCGCGCCAAGGTTCTTGCCTCCCTTGGTTGGGAGGGAAGGACATG
>NZ_JBAZTU010000006.1:0-489630 GCF_041661825.1 Sphingomonas sp. | reverse complement strand
GGTGCCGCGCGGCACCGAGCGGCTGCGCTTCACCCCCGGCCCCGCGCATGACGAAGCGATGATGCGCGAGCTGACCGGCGCGCTGGTCGAAATCTGGAGCCGGCTGGACCTGCGCAAGGCCGCCTGAGCGTCCAACATTTCCGCTGATTCGCGGTTTCAATTTTTTTACCGCTGTTATGTTGGATTTCGGGCCCGGAATCCGGGCCTGTTTCCAATGACTTGAGCGGTGTTTTCCCTGTTATCGCATAACAGGGGAAAATCGCCGGCTTTCGGGCGAAAACCGCGCTGTTTTTACCGCTGTTCCGGCGGAAAAACCGTCCAACATTTTCATGATGTCAAAGAGCCGGACAGGGCGCGAGTGCGTCCCATCCGGCTTAGCGTGCGGCAATCGGGCGACGGGTTGAATCGAGACGGCCGTCACGTCACGCCGTGCATCCACTTCTTCAGCGGCCAGGAGAGCAGCAGCAGGAGCAGCCCGAGCCCGATCGCGATGTAGGAGATCGTCGTGAACACGCCGGTATAGATTTCCAGGCTGACCTTCAAATTGGTCACCTGCCCGCCGACCGTCTCGACGCTGGCGATCTGCGCCACGGCGCCGGCGACATATTGCGCGACCGAGATCGAGAGGAACCAGACGCCCATCATCATGCCGACGATGCGGGCGATCGACAATTTGGTGATCATCGACAGCCCGACCGGCGAGATGCAGAGCTCGGCGATCGAGTGGATCAGGTAAAGCCCGGCGAGCCACGCCATGCCGACCTTGAAATCACTGCCGACGAACTGCGTGCCCCAGACCAGGAACAGGAAGCCCGCGCCGACGCCCATCAGCGCGATCGCGAACTTGATCGGGATCGACGGCTCGAGCCCGCGCCGCGCCAGCGCATTCCACAACACGCTGAAGATCGGGGCGAAGATGACGATGAACAGCGCGTTGAAGATCTGCGTCTGCCCGGCCGGCATGACATAGACCGCTTCGCTGCCGAACCCGTAAAGCCGCGCGACATGCATGCCGATCAGGCCCGCCACCGCGACCACGGCGAAGCCGATCGCCAGGATGCGCCGCGTCTGCGCCTGCTCGCCCGAGGCGAAGAACCAGAAGCCGAGCCAGGCGATGCCGCCGATCACCACGGCGAAGAACAGATAATAGCTGATGGGGGTCGCCTGGAACATCGCGAACAGCGGCGCGGTCCAGCCGATCTCGAGCACGGTGTTGCGCGCCGCGAACAGGGTCAGCGAGGATCCGGCCTGCTCGAACAGGGTCCAGAACACCACGTTGAAGATGATCAGCACCATCGCCGCCATCATCATCTGGAACTCGGCCTTGCTCCCTTTGAAGAAGGACCAGATCAGGATCGCCGGCACGCCGAGCAGGAAGGTGCCGAACAGCGCCTTGCCCATGATCGGCAGGTTGAGGACATAACCGATCACGCCCGATCCTTCCGGCGGCGCGACATAGTTCATCAAGTTCCAGAACAGGAAGATGACCAAGGGCACGGTGACGAGCGCCCCGCCGTAAATCCACCAGTCCCTGTCCATCGGCGCATCGGCCGGGCGCTCGCCATAGCCGGTGAGCCGGCCGCCATCGAACTGGACGAGCAGCCAGGAGCAGGCCATGCCGACCGCGGCGAGCCCGAAGCCGGCCCACCAGCCGACGCCCTCGGCCAGGATCGGGCAGAAGAATTGCGAGATCAGCGAGCCGAGGTTGATGCCCATATAGAACATCGTGAAGCCGGCATCGCGGCGCCGGTCGCCATCGGCGTAGAGTTCGCCGACCATGGTCGAGATGTTCGGTTTGAAGAAGCCGTTGCCCACGGTGACGAGCGACAGGCCGAGGAGAAGGATCAGGACGAAGCCGGTCGAGCGCTCGCCGTCCGACTTGAAGCCGTTGGGGGCGATCGTGCGCACCACATGCCCGTCCGGGGCGAGCAGCGAGACGCTCTTGTCGTCATTGCCGCGGATCTGCAGCTTCTGCCCGTGATCGATCAGGAACTGCTTGCCGGTATCGCCCTTGCCCTCGATCACCACTTCGTAGCGCTGGCCATCGATCGTCGCGAAGGGCGTTGCGCCGCTGCCGCCGAAGCACAGGGTCAGATACCCGATCGACATCATGATCGCGCCGAACTTCACGGTGCGCTTGGAGCCGAGATACTGGTCCGCGATCAGGCCGCCGATCAGCGGGGTCAGATAGACCAGGGCGGTGAACCCGCCATAAAGGCCGTTCGAGGTCTGGTCGTTGAACAGGAAATGGTTGGTGAGATAGAGGGTGAGGATCGCCCGCATGCCGTAATAGCCGAAGCGTTCCCACATCTCGGTGGTGAACAAGCGCTTGAGTTGCGGGGGGTGCCCGAACCAGACGGCGTCGCTTGCCGGGTTGATATGGGTGATATCCGGCTCTTGCGGGCTGTCCGCGGTCGGGGTGTCCACCATTTTTTGTTCGCTCCCTCAATGACTTCCCGCCGTCGAGTGCGGCGGTGCTGATGGAGCGAACCTAGCGGCATCCGCCGGGGTGTAAATACGCCGCCCGAGCCCCTAGATGGCGGCCATGTTCAACGACACCAGCAGCCCGCTCGCGCTCCTAACCACCCGCCGTTCGGGCAAGCCCCGCGACCTCGTCGCGCCCGGTCCGGATCAGGCCCAGCTCGACCGGATCGTGGAGATCGCGGCGCGCACGCCCGATCACGGCAAGCTCGCGCCGTGGCGCTTCGTCGTGGTGCCGTCGGACCGCCGCGATGCGCTGAGCGATCTCATCACCAGCGCCTATCGCGCCGAACGCCCCCAGGCCTCGCGGCTCGAGATCGAGGCCATGGACCAGTTCGCGCGCCAGGCGCCGGCCCTCGTGGTGGTGCTCTCGGCGCCGAAGCCCGAAAGCCATATCCCGCTCTGGGAACAGGAGCTGTCCGCAGGGGCTGCCTGCATGAACCTGCTCCATGCCGTGCATGCCAATGGATTCGCCGGCGGATGGCTCACCGGATGGGCTGCCTATAATGATTCGGTGCGCGATGCCTTCGGCACCGCGCCCGAAAAAATCGCCGGATTCGTGTTCATTGGCACGCCGTCAAAGCCCCTGGAGGAGCGTCCGCGTCCGGAATCGGACAAAATCGTCCGATATTGGACATAGTGTTGGACTCAGGGGGTAATTGGTGTATTATTGCACCATGACAGCCCTGAACAGCGAAGACAGCCCCGTTTACATCAAGCTGCGCGGCACGATTTCCGCCGCGATCCTGCGTGGCGACTTCCGTGCGGGCGACCAGCTTCCCTCGGTTCGCGCGCTCGCGGCCGAGCACGGCGCCAACCCGCTGACGGTGGCCAAGGCCTATCAGAGCTTCCAGGACGACGGCTATGTCGAGGTCCGCCGCGGCGTCGGCATGTTCGTGTTGCCGGGTGCCGCTGAAAAGCTCCGCCTCGCCGAGCGCGAGCATTTTATCCGCGACAGCTGGCCGCGCATCCGCGCGCATATCACCTTGCTCGGCCTCGATACCGAGGAACTGCTGGAACGCGAAGAGGCCTGATCAGCCCATCCGCACGAGCCAGGATCGTCCCCCAGATCGTTCACTGTCCGGTTGCCAACCCTCCTCGGCCGGCCAGCTCAATGTCCCGCCATTCCATGACGTGCTGAGCCGCTCATCGGGTTCGAGGGGCGCCTCGCCCAGGGTTGCCGCGCAGGCGATCGCACTGGCCCGCGAGACCAGCTTCACCCGCAGCTCCTCTTCGCCCAGCATCGTCAGCCATGGCTCAGTGAAGGTTTGGCGAATCCGCATCCAGCCGCTGGTCTGGCGCACGACCTCGTCGTTGACGATCAGCCTTTCCTGAGTCCAGGTCGTCCAGCTGAACGCATTGTCGACCTTCACGACTGAATTGCCGATCCGGAACAGCCAGCGCTGGCCGTGGATCCTCACGCCGCGAAGGTCTCCGCCTCGATCGAATAGAGGATGTCCGCCTTCGCCATCGCCGCCGCCTTGAGTCCCATCGCTTCGGGCACGATCTGCTCGACATAGAAGCGCGCACTTGCGGTCTTCATCGCCAGGAACGCCGGATCGCCGCTCGCTTCCGCCGCGGCGCGGCCCTGCCGCTCCATCAGCCAGCCGCACACTGCGGTCGAGAGCATGGTGAGGAAGGGATAGCTCGCTGCCAGCCGGTCGTCGGCATCGCGGCCCAGCAGATCCCGCCCGATCGCGTCGCACGCATCGACCAGCGCGATCAGCCCTTCATCCCCGGCCTCGGCGCGCATGTCGGCGATCAGTCGCGCAAACACCCCGCCATTGTCCAGCCCCAGCTTGCGCCCGACCAGATCGGCCGCCTGGATGCCATTGGTGCCTTCATAGATCGGCGTGATCCGCGCATCGCGGAAGAACTGGGCTGCACCCGTCTCCTCGATATAGCCCATGCCGCCATGCACCTGGATACCGATCGAGCTGACCTCGCAGCCGATATCGGTGCCATGCGCCTTGGCGAGCGGGGTCAGCAGGTCGAGCCGGTCCTGCGCGCCCGCCTCGCCGATCGCGGTGCGGTCGACATGGCTTGCGGCAAAATAGACCAAAGCGCGCGCCGCCTGAGTCTGCGCCTTCATGCGCATCAGCATGCGACGGACATCGGGATGCTCGATGATCGCGACGCTCTCCTTGCTGGCGGACCCTGCTCGCGGCGACTGGATGCGTTCCTGCGCATAGGTCACCGCAGCCTGAGTCGCGCGCTCGGCGACCTGCGCGCCCTGCAGCCCCACGTTCAGCCGGGCATTGTTCATCATCGTGAACATCGCGCGGATGCCGCCATACTCGCCGCCGATCAGCTCGCCGACACAATCGTCATGGTCGCCGAAGCTCAGCACGCAGGTCGGCGAAGCATGCAGCCCCATCTTGTGCTCGATCGAGACGACGCGGACGTCGTTGAGCTCGCCCGGATTGCCCTCGGCATCGAGCCGGTATTTGGGCACGAGGAACAGCGAGATGCCCTTGGTCCCCGCCGGCGCACCGGGCGTGCGCGCGAGCACGAGGTGGACGATGTTGGGCGCCATGTCATGGTCGCCGAACGAGATGAAGATCTTGGTGCCCTTGATGCTCCAGGTCCCGTCGCCGCGCGGCTTGGCCTGCGTGCGCAGCGCACCGACGTCCGATCCCGCCTGGGGCTCGGTCAGATTCATCGTGCCGGTCCAGGCGCCGGTCGCGAGATGCGGGAGATAGAGCGCCTGCTGCTCGGGGCTGCCGTGATGGATCAGCGCCTCGATCGCGCCGACGGTCAGGGTCGGGGCGAGCGCGAGACCCATATTCGCCGCGCCGAGCGTGTCGAGCACGGCGGTCTGGATCGCAAAGGGCAGTCCCTGGCCGCCATAAGCCTCGGGCACGCCGATCGTGCCCCAGCCGCCCTCGACATAGTCGCGATACGCCTTGCCGAAACCCTCCGGCATGACCACGCCGTCGGGCGTCCATTTCGCGCCGACCGTGTCGCCGTCGCGCAGCAGCGGCGCCCATTCGCCCGCCGCGAAATCGCCGATCCCCTCGAGCACGGCCTCGACCACATCCTCGGTCGCGGCAGCGAAGCGTTCGGAATCGGCGAGCGCGGCGATGCCGACGACATGGTCGAGCACGAAGCGCTGATCGGCGGTGGGGGCGGTGAAACTCATGATATTTCTCTTCCTGCGGTCGCCCGCGCTATAGCCCCGCGCGATGAGCCCGCCAAACCCGCCCACGTCCACGCGCACCTTACCCTACGGCGAGGCCGCGATCGCCGAGGCCGCCGCTCTGATCGCGGCAGGCCAGCCGGTCGCGATCCCGACCGAGACGGTCTATGGCCTTGCCGCCGACGCGACCGATTCGCGCGCGGTCGCGGGCATCTATGCCGCCAAGGGCCGGCCGAGCTTCAACCCGCTGATCGTCCATGTGCTCGACCGCGCGGCGGCGGAGCAGATCGCGGTTTTCGATGCGGTGGCGAACGCGCTGGCCGATGCTTTCTGGCCCGGGCCGCTGACCCTGGTGCTGCCGCTTCGGCCTGACGCCGGCATTGCGTCGCTGGTGACGGCAGGGCTCGATACCATCGCGATCCGGGTCCCGGCGCACCGCGCGATGCGGTGGCTGCTGCGGGCGACGGGCAAGCCGCTCGCCGCGCCGTCCGCCAATGCCAGCGGCTCGATCAGCCCCACGCGGGCGGCGCATGTACTGGCAAGCCTGGGCGGGCGCATACCGTTGATTGTCGATGACGGGGCTACCGAAGCGGGATTGGAGTCGACGATCGTGATGACGGGCAACGGCGCGCAGGTGCTGCGCCCCGGCCCGATCACGGCGGAGCATCTCCTCAATTTCTTCCCCGGCGAAGGCCGGGGCCCAGTTACGATGACCTCCGATACTGGACCCCGGCCTTCGCCGGGGAAGCAAGTAGTGACGGCACCCGGCCAGCTCGACAGCCACTACGCTCCCAGCAAACCTCTGCGCATCAATGCCAGTTCACCCGCCTCCGACGAATGGTCGATCGGATTCGGTTCCATCTCCGGCGACGACAGCCTCTCCGAAACCGGCGACCTGACCGAGGCGGCCGCCACGCTGTTTTCGGCCCTGCACCGGGCCGATGCCTCGGCGAAGCCGCGCATCGCGGTCGCGCCGGTCCCCGACACCGGGCTCGGCGTCGCGATCAACGATCGCCTGCGCCGCGCCGCGCACCGGGACTGACGTCTTTACGGCGCCGCAACGGCCGCTAACCTCCCGGGCGTACGACTCGTACAGGAGAGGAAGACCATGGTGACGAACACGCAGCGGGGGCTCGCGGAGTTTCTCGGTACCTTCTGGCTCGTCTTTGGCGGCTGCGGCAGCGCCGTGCTGGCGGCGGGCTTTCCGGACGTCGGCATCGGCTTTGTCGGCGTTTCGCTTGCCTTCGGCCTGACCGTTCTGACCATGGCCTATTCGATCGGCCATATTTCGGGCTGCCACCTCAACCCGGCGGTCACGTTCGGCCTGTGGGCGGGCGGGCGATTCTCGGGCAAGGACATCCCGCTCTACGTCATCGCCCAGGTGCTGGGCGCGACGGTTGCCGCCTATGTGCTGTATTTCATCGCCAGCGGCGCGCCGGGCTTCACGCTCCCGGCCAACGGCCTCGCGGTGAACGGGCTGGATGCCTTGTCGCCCGGTCATTACTCGCTCGCGGCAGGCCTGACGATCGAGGTCGTCCTGACCTTCTTCTTCCTGCTGGTGATCATGGGCTCGACCGACACCCGCGCGCCGGCCGGCTTCGCGCCGATCGCGATCGGCCTGGCGCTGACCCTGATCCACCTGATCAGCATCCCGGTCACCAATACCTCGGTGAACCCGGCGCGCAGCACCGGTCCGGCGCTGGTGGTCGGCGGGCTCGCGCTGCAACAACTCTGGTGGTTCTGGCTCGCGCCGATCGTAGGGGGCGTGCTCGGCGGGCTCGCCTACAAGACGCTCGGCGCGGACGCCGCGAAGAAACCGCCGATCGAAGGCGAAGCGCTCTGATCCCTTCCCCTCCCTGCAAGGGAGGGGCTAGGGGTGGGTCAGCCTTGATCGGGGCTCGATGCCCCGATCAAGGCTATCGTTTAGGGCGCCGGGTCTTTCAGGGCGCGCAGACGCGCGCGCCCACCCCTTCCCCTTCAGGGCAGGGCTATCGCATACGCACACGCCACACCGGTTTCGGATTTGGTGACGAGAAAAGAGAGGATTCGCGCGGAGGCGCGGAGGCGCAGAGAAGTCGCCTCTGCGATCCGTGTTTCGTTCAAACACGCCTCATCGGTTTCGCGCTCCGCGCCTTCGCGCCTCCGCGCGAATCCTGATTTCTGCCTCTCTCCCTCCCTTTTCGCTGAAGCATATGCGATTGCCCTGGTGTCAGGGAGGGGAGTCAGGCGGTCTCCACCGCTAGAGGCTGAACCGCAGGGTCGCGCGGATATCGCGGCCCGCGAGCGGCGCGAAGTCCTTGAGGAAGCTGGCCGATCGCCGCGCATCGACATCGAACAGGTTGTTCGCGCTGATCGTCAGCATGGTCTTGTTGCCGGCGCCGAATGGCTTGATGCCGATCGAGGCATTGACCATCGTATAGCCGTTAGTCGGCGTCTCGAACGCGGCGATCCGGTTCTGGTCGAACACATGCTCGACTTCGAGGCGGCCGTTGAGCGAATCGCCCTGCGCTTCGATCCCGCCCAGCACGCGCGCCGGCGGGATACGCGGCAGCGGGCCCTGGTCGACGATCGAGGCATGGACATAGTCGCCCAGCGCATCGACGTTGATCTTGTAGCTGCCGACCTGCGCGAGCAGCACCGACGCCTCGGCCTCGACGCCATAATAGGTCGCGTCGGTCTGCACTGACTGGAAGCAGGGGAACTCGACGGTGCGCCCGCTCGGCGCGGCCGCTGCCTCGCACACCGATTGCGCGACCTGGATCTCGGCGATGTAGTTGGTGAAGCGGTTGTAATAAGCCGACGCGTCGAAGCTGAAGCCATTGCCATGCGCGTGCAGCGTGCCTTCCAGTCCCCAGCTCTTCTCCAGCGTGAAGTCGGGATTGCCCAGCTCATAGGCCTGGGTGCCGGCATGCGCGCCATTGGCGAACAGTTCCTCGGCGGACGGTGCGCGCTCGGTGCGCGACAGGTTCAGGCCGATCCGCACGGCGTCGCTGACCCCGTAGGAAGCGCCGATCGATCCCGACAGCGCCTCGAAATGCCGCTGCCCGGCAAAGAAGCGCTCATCGCCCAGCGGCGTGCGCGCCGCGACGTCGGTCAGCTCGTAGCGCAGGCCGCCCTCGGCCTTGAACGCGCCCATGTCGAGTTGCTGCAGGGTGAAGAAACCGGTCTGGTTGGTCTCGTTCTTGGGCAGGAAAGCTTCGTCGCCGACCACGTCGAACACGCGGTTGAAATATTGCACGCCCGATGCGCCCAGCCACGCGCCCTTCTTGGCCTGGACCAGTTCGAGCCGCGCCTCGGTGCCGTTGTTGTAGAAGGCGGTGCCGATCGCGCCGTCGGGCTCAAGCTCGAAATGGCGATAGGTCGCGTGCCCTGCGCGGATGCGGATCTTGTCGAGGAAGCCGCCACCGGTGCTCACTTCACCGCGCAGGTCGAACCGGTTCTGCACGATGTCGAGCCGCGGCGCCTCCTGGCCCTGGTCGGGCAAGGTCGCGTAGCGGATCGGCACGCCGTACAGGCTGTCATAATGGCTGTAGGAGATGCCGAGGCTGCCGGTGTCGGTGATGATCGAGGCGCCGACGCCCGCGGTCCAGGTCTCCGCCGCCGAATTGGGCAAGGTCCCGCGGATCGCGGCATTGGCGGCATAGTCGATCGGGTCTTCGCCCGGCACGGGCGGGGCGGCCGGGAGCTTGCTGGTGGCGATCGCTTCCTGCCGGCGCTGTTCGGTCAGCGCATAGCCGCCGATATGGAGGTCGTCGCTCTTCGACCAGGAACCGTCGGCATGCAGCACGAGGTGTTCGCCGATCGCCACGTCGCCGGCCAGGCCGCCCGAGCGTTCGTTCGCGGCCGAGCCGTAGGTGGCGATCCCGTCGAGCCGATAGCCCTTGGCCGGTACTGCGCGCGGGATCCGCGTGTCGATCACATTGACCACGCCGCCGACCGCGGACGAGCCGAACAGCAGCGCGGAAGGGCCGCGCAGCACCTCGATACGTTCGGCCAGCAGCGGATCGATGATCACCGCATGGTCGACCGAGGTGTTGGAGACGTCGATCGATCCGATACCGTCGGTCAGCACGCGGACGCGTTCGCCCTGAAAGCCGCGCAGGATCGGACGCGACGCGCTCGGGCCGAACGAGGTGGCGGAAACGCCGGGCTGCTTTGCCAGCGTCTCGCCGATCGTCGGCTTCAGGTCGCGGGTCAGTTCCTCGCCGCTCACCACGGAGGTGCCCGACAGCACGTCGGTTTCGCTCTGGCGGAAGGGGGCGGTGACGATGACGTCATGTCCCTGGTCGGCCGATGCGGCGGCGCTGTCGGTGACGGGGGCCGAAGGCGCGTCCTGCGCAAAAGCCGGCCCAGCGATCATCAGGGCGGATCCGGCGAGCAGGGCGATCTTCAGCGGCATGGCATACTCCAACATGGCGTTGTGCAGCGCAGTATATACGATGTTATAAAGTATCAATACGGTTTGTCGTCGCCAGCGCACGTTTCGCCGATGAACCGGGCGTTACAGCGGTATGAAAGCGACGTTACGCCGCGCGGCCGATCGAGACACCCGCGCGCCTGAGTCGCGCCCAGGCGCCAAGGGCCCACCACGCCAAAGCCCAGAGCGTGCCGAAGCTCCATCCGGCGATCACGTCGCTTGGCCAATGGACGCCGAGATAGACCCGGCTGACGCCGATCGCGGAGACCAGCAATGCGGCCACGATCAGGATATAGAGGCGCGCGCGCCGCTCTTCGACGATCTGGACGATCAGCGACGCGATGGTGAGGTAGATGATCGCGCTGTTCGCGGCATGGCCGCTGGGGAAGCTCGCCGAGGTGACCTGGACGAGATGGTCGGTCAGCGCCGGCCGCGCGCGGCCGATCAGTGCCTTGGCGACGCCGACGGCGATCGACCCGCTGATCGTCCCGCCCAGCACCAGCCAGAAGGTCAGCCAGTGGCGCTGCACCGCGAGGAAGCCGGCGATGATCGTCACGATCAGCACCAGCGCGGTCTCGCCGCCGAGCGCGGTGACGTCGATCATCGCCTGTTTCAGCCAGAACGGGCCGATCGGCGTGCCATGCATCGTGCCGCCGCGCATCGCGAGCAGGATGCTGCTGTCGACATCGAACTGCCAGCCACGGTCGATCAGGGTACCGATCAGGCCCAGGATCAGGACCGCCAGGGCCACCGCGCCGGCACCGATCAGCAGCCAGGGCGGATGACGGATGTCGTCGGGGATGTACCCGTCCGTATCGACGCTTTCCGCGTGAAGGGGGTCGTCGGGCAGAGAGGTGTCTGGCGTCACCCGCCCATCACTGGCGGGGTTCGGCCAGCCGATCAACCTGCGCGCGCACGACTGCCTCGGCTTTCCTGGCCGAAAGCTTCTGATCCATGCGCAGCCGCTGCCACGTCTCGAAGCTCAGCAGCAGGTCGATCGCCTCGAAGGTGAGGGCGTCGCCGGCGATCTCTTCCGGCAGGATCGATTTCAGCTTGGCCCGCATGAAGGCGAGCGTGCGGGCATGTTCGGCCTGGATCGTCGCGGATTCGTGCCGGTGCGCATCGGCGGCGCGCTTGAACGGCATCAGCTTCTCATAGGTGGACAGGCGCCGCTCGGTCGTCTCCGACAGCTGCCCGCGCCACTCGTTCGATGTATAGGGGACGAGCCACATCTCGTAATTGCGCGCCAGCCGCGCGGTCATCGCGGCGTAGAGGCTCTCCATGTCCTTGAAATGTCGGAAGACGCTGCGCAGGCCGACTGACGCGCGGCCGGCCACCTGTTCGGCGCTCGGGGTGATCTGCCCCTCGGCGACGAGCGCCAGCATCGCCTCCACGATCTTGTCGCGGCTCGATTCCGATCGTCTTCTGCGCCCGTCCGCGGAACGCCCCTCGTCTTCACCCATCAATTCGCCCAGTAGATATAGGTCTCGCCCGGTTTGGGCCGGGTGCCCAGCGGCCGATCGATCGCGATCGGCGACCGGATCAGCGACGGCCAGGCCGGCTTGACGCTTTCCCTATCATGTTTTGCAAGCAGTGCCTGCAATCGTGCGACGAGCGCGGGTTGTCGTGCGGCGACGTCGTGCTGCTCGGTCGGGTCAGTGCGCAGATCGTACAGCAATGCCTTGCGCGGCAGGTCGAGCATCTGCAGCTTCCAGTCGCCGTCGCGCACCACGCGGTAGGCGCCGTCGCGCCAGAACAGGGTCTGGTGCGGATTGCCTGCCTGCTTGCCCTCGACGAACGGCAACAGGTCCACACCGTCGACCGCCCGGTCGCCCGGCATGGGGATGCCGGCGGCTTTGCCCGCTGTCGCGAAGATATCGAAATGGCTGACGGGTCCGGCGATGCGCGTGCCGGGCTTGATCTGCGCCGGCCAGCGCATGAAGAACGGCACCTTCATCCCGCCTTCGAAGAAGGTCGCTTTCCAGCCGCGATAGGGCCGGTTGATGTCGGGCAGGCCGATATAATGCGCGCCGCCATTGTCGCTGGTGAAGATCACGAGCGTATTCTGGTCGAGCCCCTGCGCCTTCAGCTCGGCCGTCACCCGGCCGACGCCGCGATCGAGCGCCCGGATCATCGCCGCATAGACGCGGGTACGATGGTCGGCGATCTGCGGCAGCGCGTCGTAATCCGCCTTCAGCGCCTGCAGCGGTGTGTGCGGCGCGTTATAGGCGAGATAGAGGAAGAAGGGTCGGTTGCGGTTCGCCCGGATCGTGTCGACGGCCTGGTCGGTCAAATAATCGGTCATGTAGCGGTTCGGCCGGAACGGCGCGCTGCCGTTATACTGGACGCTGAACGGCAGGTTCGCCCAGATATATTGGTCGATCGGGTCGAAATCCTGCTTGGCATTGACTGCGTTCGGGTCGTTCTCCGGCAGGAACATCTGCGCGCCGATGATGAAGCCGAGGCTCTCGTCGAACCCCTGATTCTCGGGCCGCATGCCCCTGGCGCCGCCGAGATGCCATTTGCCGAGATGCAGCGTGTGATAGCCCTTGCCGCGCATCAATTCGGCGATGGTCAGCTCCGATCCGGGCACGCCCTTGTCGTCGGCTGGCGGATCGTTCCGTGCCGCGTTCTCGTCGAAGATCGTGCGGTGCTCCCAGCTTGTCGGGAAGCCGGCAATAGTGCGCGCGAAGCGGGTGTCGGTCGGGGTGAACTCGAAGCCGAACCGGGTCGGATAGCGTCCGGTCATCAGCGCGGCGCGCGACGGCGCGCAGGTCGCGTTGCCGGCATAGCCATCGGCGAAGCTGACCCCGTCCCGCCCCAGCGCATCGATATTGGGCGTCTTGAGCAGGCCGCCCGCCACCCCGCCACCGTTGAAGCTGATATCGTTATAGCCGAGATCGTCCGCGACGATCAGGATCACATTGGGTGGGCGCTTGCCCGCGGGCACCTGCGGTCTGGCCGGGCCCTTCTCCCAGGCGACTGGGTGGTTGGGATAGACATGCGGCGACATCCATCCGGCGAGGTGGAGCAGCACATAATCCCTGGCGAGATAACCGCCGACCAGCAGCAGCGCGACCGTCCCGAGCAGGATCTTCAGCCAGGTCTTCATGGATCGACCCCTCAGCGCGGCGTGGAGAGGATGCGGCGCCCCGCCAGCAGGATCGCGATCATTGCCGCCTCGGCGATCATCGGCTCATGCGCGGTCGACGATGCCCCATCCATAGCGAGGCCGACGCAGCGCCCGAGCAGCGCGATGGCAAGCAGCAGCAACGGCACGGTCAGCGGCTCGGCGCGCCCGCGCCATGCGCCGTACAGCGCGAAGACGCCGCCCGTCACGAAAAAGGCAGTGAAGTCGGCACGCATCGTCGCCAGACCCTGGATGCCGGCGGGCAGCAGGAAGAATTTGGCGCCGAGGCGCGAAGGATCGGCCAGAAAGGCAAGGCCGATGGCCAGGTTGAACAACCCGACCAGCGCGATCGCGGCGCGAATCGTCGTCCGCATGACGGCCTCTCCCCCTGTTTCGCCGCACCGTATCAGCCGCGTCGGTCTTTGCAACGTTTCGGCATTGATAATGCCATTATCCGGGCGCATCGTTGGGCAAAGGGAGAGAGATGTCGATGCGCCGACCTTGGAAATGGGTAGTGGCAGGCGTGGCCCTGCTGGCCATCGCGCTCGTTTGCGTGAAGCTGTTCCAGCGCCAGATCGGCACGGCATTGCTTGAGCGCGCGGTCGAGCAGCGTGTCGGCCGCGATGCCACCGCCGGCCTTCCCGACGGGCTCCATGTCGCGTTGTGCGGCACCGGCTCGCCCCTGCCCGATCCTACCCGGGCCGGGCCCTGCACATTGGTGATCGCGGGCAAGCGCATCTTCCTGGTCGATGCAGGCGAAGGCGGGGGGAAGAACATCGTCCAGATGGGCATCCCGCCCGGCCGGATCGAGGCGCTGTTCCTCACCCATTTCCATTCCGACCATATCGACGGACTGGCCCAGATCCTGTTGCTGCGCTGGTCGGGCAGTTCCTGGCAGACGCCCTTGCCGGTCCATGGTCCGGCCGGCGTCGAGGGCGTGCTGGCCGGACTCCGCACGGCTTATACGCTCGATACCGGATACCGTATCGCGCACCACGGTCCGAAGATCCTGCCGCCCTCGGGCGCGGGGGGAACGGCCCTGCCCTTTGCGCTGCCGCCGCCCGGCCAGGGCGACAGCGTGGTGCTGGTCGATGACGGCGGGGTGAAGATCACCGCCTTTCGGGTCGATCACCGGCCGGTCGATCCGGCGGTCGGCTATCGTTTCGACTATAAGGGACGCTCGGTCGTGCTGAGCGGCGACACCGCACCGTCCCCTACGCTGGTCGCCGCCGCGAAGGGCGCCGATGTGCTGGTGCATGAAGCGTTGCAGCCGAAGCTCGTTGCGGTGCTGACCAAGGGGCTCGAGGCGCGGGGTCAGGCCAATATGGCGCAAGTCACCCGCGACATCATCGATTATCACTCTACACCCGAACAGGCGGCGCAGGCCGCGAAGGCGGCCGGGGTACGCTATCTGATGCTCAACCATATCGTCCCGCCCATGCCGATCCGCTTCGCCTACCCCGCCTTTCTCGGCGATGCCGGTCGCTATTATGACGGCCCGATCACGGTCGGCGAGGACGGCATGATGCTCAGCCTGCCCGCCGGCAGCCATGAGGTGACCCTGAAACGGCTGCTCGACCGGTGAAGCGCGCTTTCCTGCTCGCGGCGGTCGCGCTCGCGTCCGGCGCCTCGGCGGCGGAGCAGAAGCGCCCCAATATCGTTATCCTGCTCGCCGACGATTGGGGCTTCAGCGACGTCGGCAGCTTCGGCAGCGAGATCCGCACGCCCAATATCGATGCGCTGGCAAAGGCCGGCGTGCGTTTCTCCAACTTCCACGTCGCCGGCACCTGCTCGCCGACGCGCGCCATGCTCCAGACCGGGGTCAGCAACCACCGCGCCGGCCTCGGCAACATGCCCGAGACGATCCCGCCCGAGCATGTCGGCAAGCCCGGCTATGACACCGTGCTCAACAATCGCGTGGTGACCCTGGCCAGTCTGTTCCGCGATGGCGGCTATCGCACCTATCTCACCGGCAAATGGCATCTCGGCCGCACGCCGGACAAGCTGCCCACCGCGCGCGGATACGATCACGCCTTTTCGCTGGGCGACGCCGGCGCCGACAATTTCGAGCAGCGCCCGATCGAGGGCCTCTACGAGACCGCCGACTGGACCGAAGACGGCAAGCCGGCGACCCTTCCGAAGGACTATTATTCCTCGCGCTTCGTGGTCGACAAGATGATCGACTATATCGATCGCGGGCGATCCGGCGGGCAACCCTTTTTCGCCTCGATCAACTTCCTCGCCAACCATATCCCGGTGCAGGCGCCCGACGCCTATATCGCGGGCTATCGCGCTGCCTATCGGGGCGGCTGGACCGCGATCCGCACCGCGCGGCGCGACAAGGCGGCGGCGCTCGGCATCATCCCCGCCGACACGCCGATGGTAACCATGGCGAGCACTCGCGACTGGAACGCGCTCCCGCCCGAGGAACGCGCGGCGCAGGCCCGCGCCATGGCGGCCTATGGCGGCATGGCCGAGGCGGCGGATGCCGAAATCGGCCGGCTGATCGCGCATCTCAAGGCGACCGGCGACTATGCGAACACCGTCTTCGTCTTCCTGTCGGACAATGGCGCCGAGCCGACCGATCCGATGGCGACCTTCCTGAGCGCGCTGAACAGCCGCGTGCATTACGATCTCGCGCCGGACTCCCAGGGCAGGCGCGGCTCCCTCACCGCGATCGGCCCCGGCTGGGCGAGCGCCGCGGTCGCTCCTTTGCGCGGCTATAAATTCTCCGCGACCGAAGGGGGCCTGCGCGTGCCGCTGATCATGGCCTGGCCGGGCAATCCGGCGATGAAGGCCGGCACGATCGCCGGCCGCTTCGCTTATGTCACGGATATCGCGCCGACGCTGCTCGCCCTCGCCCGGGTTCCCGGTCATGGCGGCAGCTATCGCGGCAGGCCGGTCGAGCCGATGACCGGGGCCAATCTCTGGCCGATGCTGAGCGGTGCGACCGACAGCGTCCATCCGGCCGATCAGGCGATCGGCTATGAGCTGTCGGGCAATGCGGCGGTGTTCCGCGGCGATTACAAGCTGGTCAAGAACCTGCCGCCGACCGGCACCGGCGAGTGGCATCTCTACGACATCGCCCGCGATCCCGGCGAGACACGCGACCTGGCGGGGACGATGCCGACGTTGTTCAAGGCGCTCCAGGCCGATTACGCGACCTTCGCCAAGCGCGACCAGGTGCTGCCGATGCCCGCCGGCTATACCGCCGAGGCGCAGATCAACCGCAACGGCTTCAACAAGAGCGTTCGGCCGAAATTGCTCAACGCGCTGGCGGTGCTGCTGGCGCTGGGCGCGCTGGTGATGGGCGCGGTGTGGTGGCGGAGGAGGCGGGCGTGATCCTCCCCGGCACGGGGAGGGTCGGGAGGATTCAGCGCTTCTCTAGGCCCCGTTGCTCCATCCGCCATTTGAGCTGATCGAACCGGTCCTGCCCGAAGAACGGTTCTCCCTCGAACACCATCAGCGGCACGCCGTAATGCCCGCCCGCACGCTGCGCGTCCTGATTGGCCTCGACCACCGCGATATGATGCTCCGGGTCGGCCGCGATCGCCGCATCCATCTCCGCCAGGTCGAGTCCGGCCCGTTCCGCTGCCCGTGCGAGATGGTCGCCGAGGTGCCAGTCCGTCACCGCCCCGCTCCAGATCAGCCGGCTGACCGCGTCGAGAAAGGCCAGGCCGCGCCCGCGCTCCGCCGCCGCCACGCCGAGATGAGTCAGCCGGTGGATATAAGGCTGCTCCTTCGGATACGTCCGCGTCGCCACGTCCATCCTGACCGGATCGGGCGACGCCCAGCGGAACGGCAGCCCGACGAACTCGGCACTCCGCCCGATGTCGCGCAGGAAATAGGTCACCCAAAGCGGATCGTTGTTGGCGAAGAAATCCGGCTGCCGCACCGCGATCGGATAGACCGGACGGACCACCGCCATGACGTCATGGTCCCGTTCGAGCGCGACCAGCCGCGGCGTCACCAGATAGGAATAGGGCGACCGGAACGACCAATAAAGGTCGTAGGACAGCGTCATCCGCCCAGCGCCTTGGTGCGGATGTTGAGCTGCCCGGCGAGGCCGGCGATGCGGTGCTTCTCGATCGCCTGATATTCCGGGGAAGACACCATCGCCATCATCGCCGCGCGCGAGGGATATTCGGCAAGCGCCACCATGTCCCACAGCTCGTCCGTCTCGCCGAGCATCAGCTCGGTGACGTCTCCCGCATAGACCGACCGTGCGCCGACCGAGGCCAGGCACGCCTGCACCGCGGCGCCATAGCGGCGATAGGCATCGCGCCCGCTCAGTTCGGGCTCGGCGCCGTCGGGATAGTCGGCGCGCTCCTTGAACTTCAGCAGGTTGATCATCACGAACGGCCCGTCCTCGACCCCACCGAAAAAGGCGGCCGCTTGTTCGGCACCGGGAAACACGGCGTTGACGACGTTCACGCCGCGATCTCGGCGAGCCGCTGCCGCGCGAAGGAATCGATCAGCGCGCACAGCGCCTCGGGCTTGTCTTCCTGCAGGAAATGCCCGGCATCCTTGACGATCACGTGCAGCTGGTCGCGCGCACCGGGTATCCGGTCGATGAAGGCCTTCTCCCCGCCGCGCGTCACCGCGTCATTGTCGGCAAAGGCCGTCAGCACCGGCCGGTCGAACTTTTCGAGCACGGCCCAGGCGGCACGGTTCTCGGCGACCGAAGGATGGTCGGGCGTGACCGGCACCAGCGTCGGGAATTGCCGCGCGCCCTCCTTGTAGCTTTCGTCGGGGAAAGGCGCGTCATAAGCGGCGATCTCGGCCTGGCTCAGCTCGCGCGTGGTGCCGCCATTGACGATGGAGCCGACCGGGAAACTCGGCACATTCTGGCTGAAGGCGAGCCAGGCATCGAACCCTGCGGAGGAGCCGGTGCCAACCGGCAGGCCGGTGTTGGCGACCACCAGCCGGGCGAAGCGATCGGGAAAGGCAGCGACCAGCCTCAACCCGATCAGCCCGCCCCAATCCTGGCAGAACAACGTCACCTCGCTCAGGTCGAGCGCCGTCAGCCAGGCGCTCATCCAGGCGACATGGCGCTCATAGCTGTAGTCGCTGCGTTCGGCCGGCTTGTCCGACTTGCCGAAGCCGATCAGGTCGGGCGCGATCACCCGGTACCCGCGCGCGATCAACCCGGGCACGAATTTGCGATAGAGATAGGACCAGCTCGGCTCGCCATGCATCAGCAGCACGACCGGCGCATCGGGATGGCCCTCGTCGAGATAATGGACGCGCAGATCGGTGCCGTCGGCATCGGTCACGGTGATATAATGCGGCGCGAACGGATAGTCGGCCAGCGCCGCGAACCGTTCCTCCGGAGTCCTCAGCACCCGCATTTTCGACTCTCCTGCTCGATATATTGGCAGTTTGAGTGTCATATTATGAAGATCGGGTCAATGACGCGGCGGCACTGACCGGTCGGCGACCAGGCGCACCCCGATATGGTCGGTCCCCAGCCCGCGCTCCTGGAACTGGCGCGCGGCCGGGCGGTAGCGCGCACAATAATTGCCGGCGCAGAGATAGGATCCGCCCTTGATGACATGCATGTCGCCCTGCGGCCCGGGGTCGCTGGTCCATTCCCAGACATTGCCGATCATGTCGTACAGGCCGAAGGCGTTGGGCTTGAAGCATCCGACCGGCGCCCGGCCCTTGTATCCGTCGAGCGCCAGGTCGCGCTCGGGGAACACGCCCTGATAATAATTCGCCTGGGGGCGGCCCTCGCCATCGACCGGTTCGGGCAGCGCCTTTTGCCCGGCGCGCGCGGCATATTCCCATTCGGCCTCGGTCGGCAGGCGCTTGCCCGCCCAGCGCGCATAGGCCTCGGCATCCTCGAACGCGATCTGCACGACCGGCTCCCGGTCGCGCCCCGCGATCGACTCGACCGGGCCCGAGGGATGCCGCCACTGCGCCCCGACCGACCAGCGCCACCAGCGCGGATCATCCTGGCTCGGCACGCTGAACACGGCGGACCCCGGCACCAGCATCTCGGGCGGCGCGCCGGGTAATTTTGGCGGATCGCGCTCGGCCATGGTCCTGTAGCCGGTGGCCTTCACGAAGGCGGCGAACTCGGCATTGGTCAGCTCATGCGCATCGATCCAGAAGGGCCTGACCGACACGGTGCGTGGCGGCCCCTCCTCGCGATAAAGCGGGTCGTCGCCCATGGTGAAGCTGCCGCCGGGGATGGCGACCATCGGCGCCCGGGACAGATCGGTGCAGACCGATGCGGGTTTTTTCGATGTGCAGGCGGTAGCCAGCAATGCTAATCCCGCGAAGACCAACCCCGGTCGACTACATTTCACCTTCCCCGGCGAAGGCCGGGGTCCAGTTGGGGTCGCGCTGAAATGGCCGCTTCGCCCGTTCCCTTCTACCTCCCAACTGGGCCCCGGCCTCCGCCGGGGAAGAAGAAAAAAGCGCCCCATCACACCGCCCCAAGCTCGCACGCCTCGCCGATCGCGGCATAGATCAGGTCCAGGTCCCCGTCGTCGATGCAATAAGGCGGCATGACATAAACGGTGTTGCCGAGCGGCCGGAGCAGCAGATCCCTGTCCCGGAAAAACGCAAGCAGACGCGGGCCCATCGACGACAGATAATCGCCCTTTCCGTCGACGATCTCGATTGCAGTGATCGTGCCGATCTGCCGCGCATTGAGCACCGCCGGCAACGCCGCGATCTCCGCCAGCCGCGCCTGCTGGCGCTTCGCCAGATCGCCGATCCGCTCCAGCACCGGCTCCTCGCGCCAGATGGCGAGATTGGCATTGGCCGCGGCGCACGCGATCGGGTTCGCGGTGTAGCTCGACGAATGGAAAAACATCGTCGCCCGGTCCTGCGACCAATGCGCCTGGTAGATCGCCTCGCTCGCCAGGGTCACGGCGAGCGGCACCGCGCCGCCAGTCAGTCCCTTCGACAGGCACAGGATATCGGGCACGATCCCGGCCTGTTCGCATGCCAGCAATGTCCCGGTACGCCCCCAGCCGGTCATCACTTCGTCGGCGATGAACAACACGCCGTGGCGCGCGCAGATCGCGCGCATCTCCGCCAGAACCTGGGCGGGATAGATCAGCATGCCGCCCGCCCCGAGGATCAGCGGCTCGACGATCAGCGCGGCCGGCCTGGCGTGGCAGGCGGCTTCCAGCTCATCGAGCGTATCCTGCTCGCGCCCGGCGGCGGGAAAGGGCAGGGTGCCGACATCGAACAGCAACGGCGCATAGGCCCGGTTGAACACCCCACGCGCGCCGACCGACATCGCGCCGATCGTGTCGCCATGATAGCTGTGCTGCATCACCAGCACGCGGTGCCGCGGCTCGCCGCGATTCGCCCAGAACCCCAGCGCCATCTTCAGCGCGACCTCGACGCTGGTCGATCCTGAATCGGAGAAGAACACCCGGCTCAGCGCGGCGGGCATCATCTCGATCAGGCAACGCGCGAGCGTCTCAGCCGGCTCATGCGTCCAGCCGGCAAAGATGATCTGGTCGAGCTTGCCCGCCTGTTCGGCGATCGCCGCCATGATGCGCGGGTTGCGGTGGCCGTGCGTGGTCACCCACCACGAAGAAATGGCATCGACGATCCGCCGGCCGTCTTCGGTGTAAAGCGCCGCACCTTCGGCATGGGTGACGAGCGGGATCGGCTCGCCCAGCCCATGCTGCGTAAAGGGATGCCAGATCGGCGATCCCTTCACCGGAAATCCGCCACATCGAAATGCGCGGCGAAGGCGGCGGCCAGCGTGTCCGCATCGAGCGGCGCCAGATGCGGCAGCCGGCCGAGCCGCTTCACCCCGCCGATCCGGGCGATGGTCGCTTCGCTATGCTCGACCGCATCGCCGGTGAACGCCACCCCAAGGATCGGCACGCCCCGCGCCCGCAAGGCTTCGATCGACAACAGGCTGTGGTTGATCGTGCCGAGCGCCGTCCGCGCGACCAGCACCACCGGCAGCGCCCAGCGCGCGAACAGATCGGCAAAGACCAGCTTGCCCGCCACCGGCACCAGCACCCCGCCCGCCCCTTCGATCACCAGCGGCCCGTCGAGCGTCGGCGGCACCAGCCGCGCGGGGTCGATCGTCACCCCGTCGATCTCCGCCGCGCGATCGGGCGAGCAGGGCGTGGTCAGCCGATAGGCCTCGGCCAGGATATGCTCCGGTGCCAGCCCACTCAGCCGGGCGACGGTCGCGGCATCGCCGCCTTCCTCCAGCCCGGCCTGGACCGGTTTCCAATAGGACGCGCCCAGCGCCCCGGCTAGGCTGGCGGCGAACACCGTCTTGCCGACATCGGTGTCGGTCCCGGTGACGACGATCCGGGCCGTCATTCGATCGCCCCCGCAATCGCGTCGGCCAGCGCATCCACATCAGCCATCGTCAGGTTGAGCGTCAGCGAGATGCGCAGCCGCGACGTGCCCGGCGGCACCGTCGGCGGCCTGATGCCGCGCACGTCGAACCCCGCCGTCTGCACTGCGGCGGCGATCCGCATCGTGCGCGCATCGTCGCCCAGGATCAGCGGCAGGATCTGCGATCCCGTCGGCGCGACGCTGCAGCGGGCGAGCGCCTTTTCAGCCGCGCCGACCAGGGCCCACAAGGCAGCGCGCCGTTCCGGCTCATCGGCCAGGATGCGCAGGCTCTCGCGTACCGCACTCGCCATCAGCGGCGACGGCGCCGTCGAGAAGACGAAGCCGCGCCCGCGATTGACCAGAAAATCGCGCACCACCTTGGGACCGCAAACCAGCGCCCCTTCGCATCCCATCGCCTTGCCGCAGGTATGGAGCGTGATGACATTCTCGCGCCCATGGAGCGCTGCGGCGAGGCCGCGCCCCTGCTCGCCGAACACGCCGGTGGCATGCGCTTCGTCGATCAGCAGCATCGCATCGTGCCGTTCGGCCACTGCCGCCAGTGCCTCGATCGGCGCGCGGTCGCCGTCCATGCTGTACAGGCTCTCCACCGCGATCCAAGGTCGCCCGGTGCCGCCCGCCCGCCGCCACGCGGCAATGGCGGTCTCGAACGCCTCGGGGTCGTTGTGCGTCGCGGAGACGGCATCCGCGCGGCTCAACCTCATGCCCTCATGCGCGCTGGCATGGATCAGCGCGTCATGGACGATCAGGTCGCCCCGCTGCGGCAGGGTCGCGAACAAGGTGGCGTTGCCGGTGTAACCGCTCGAAAAGAACAGCGCCGCATCGCTCCCGAAGAACACCGCCGCTTCCGCCTCCAGCGCTTCATGCTCCTCATGATTGCCGCGCAGCAGCCGCGATCCGCCCGATCCGACCGGCACGCCGCGCTCGACGGCCTGCGCCACCGCCCGAGCCAGCCGCGGCGACGAGGCAAGCGCCAGATAATCGTTGGAGGAAACATCCACCCCGCGCCGAGGCACCAGCGTGCGCAACCGGTCCTGCGCGGCAAGCTGGGCTAGATCGTCTCCAAGGGCCTTGAGCACCAACATCGGCCGCGCTCTAGCGGTATCGCGGGGCGATGACGATAGCCGCGCGGCTTGCGCGCCGTGCATGCCGGGGGCAGGAGCGCGCACGATGACTCAGCCGTTCCCCGATCGCCGCTTCGCTGCCTTCCTGTTCGACATGGACGGCACGATCCTCACCTCGATCGTCGCGGCAGAACGAGTCTGGGCCGGCTGGGCACGCCGCCACGGCCTTGATGTCGAGGCGTTCCTGCCGACCATCCACGGCGTGCGCAGCGTCGAGACGGTGCGTCGCCTCGGCTTGCCCGGCGTCGACCCGGAGGCCGAGGCCGCCGAGATCACCCGCCTCGAGATCGAGGATGTCGCTGGCGTCGAGGCGATCGCCGGCGCCGCGGCTTTCCTCGCCGCACTGCCGGCGGATCGCTGGGCGATCGTCACCTCCGCCCCGCGCGCGCTGGCGACGCGGCGGCTCGAAGCGGCCGGCCTGCCCGTGCCGCCGGTGATGATCACGTCGGAAGATGTCGAACGCGGCAAGCCCGCGCCCGATTGCTTCCTGCTCGCCGCGACGCGCCTCGGCGTTCCGGCCGATCAATGCCTGGTGTTCGAGGATACCCCCGCCGGCATCGCCGCCGCCGAAGCCGCTGGGGCGGCGGTGATGGTGATCACCGTCACTCATGCCCATCCGCTGGAGACGGCGCATCCCGGGGTGCTGGATTATGCTGCGCTGAGCGCGCGCATCGGCCCGGAGGGATCGCTGGAGATCACCGGCTAGCCTCGAGCGAACCTGGTTTAACAGAAACCGCCCCTTCCGGTTCGGCCATGTCCATCCTTGCTCCCCGGCGAAGGCCGGGGCCCAGTTGGGAAACAGAAGAAAACAGGCGATGCGCGTCGTCGCAAGCGTCCCCCGACTGGGCCCCGGCCTTCGCCGGGGAACGGGGTACGATCGCGGAGGAAATCAACCAACCCAAAAAAGCCCGGGCGGTCGGGGGCGGACCACCCGGGCGAGCGCGGGGTCAGGCCGCCAGCGCTTCGGAGATCGGTACCACCTTGGGCGAGCGCGCATTCAGCAGCGCCCAGTCGAGCGCATAATCGGCCACTTCTTCCCAGCCCGCATCGATCCCGGTCCAGTGCGACCGGCCCTCGAAAATGCGCAGCTCGGTCTTCGACGGCGCCAGGCTCTGCTTGCGATAGATCGCCCGGGTCATGCTCGCATCGGCGATCAGGTCGACCGACCCGCCGATCAGCAGCAACGGCGCGCGTTCCGGATTGTCCCAGCGGATTCTGCCGGCACGCAGGAAGATGCCGTCCCAATAGACCTTGCCCGGCGTCGGCACGATATAGCGGTCGTACAGCGCGTCGGCCTTGTCCTTCGGCGCGGTCTGGGCGAAGCGCGTCTTGAAGAACTTCCGCGACATCACCTTGGCCTTGCGCCAGCTGAACAGGTCGCCGAGCACCGGCAATGCCGACCAGATTGCCTGCGGCCCGAGCGGCACGCCGGGGGTCGGCGCCGGATCGATCGCCACGCCCACCGCGCCCAGCCCGCGATCGAGCAGATGCTGAACGATCACCCCGCCAAAGCTATGGCCGATCAGGATCGGCTCTTCGGCGAGCCCACGGATCAGGGCGTCATAATGGTCGATGATCTGCAGCTGCCCCAGATGCTTCAACTCCTCGCGCGGGCTGTCGCGCAGCTCGGCCGGCGAGCGGTCGTCATAGGGCCAGTCAGGCGTCAGCACGGTGTACCCTCGTGCTTCGTACCGCGCCTTGAAACCTTCCCACGCCCGCGAATTGAGCCAGGCGCCGTGGATGAGCATGATGGTCTTCGACATGTCCGATCTCCCGTTTCGATGCGGACGGCCGCGGCGGCGTCGTCCCTGTCCGAAAGATGCCGGGTCGGGGGCGCGGGCGACATTCTACGCGGGTGTGGCGGGATACGACCTTGGTATTAGGATCGGCGACCCATCAATGGGTATGGTCGCTAACGCCAAGTTGCGGACGTTAGGCCGCCTCTGCCTCTAGCCCGATCAGGTCGTAAAATATGTCGAAGTCAGGTGCGATAACTTCAGCGCTGTTGCCGCCCGCGACCATGTCGATGGTGACGACACGCCATGGCGCTCCGCCGCGTGTGTCGAAGGCGATATACTCTCCGCCGCCATTACTGCCGATTATCAGGAAACCATCTAAGTCATCTTGACCGTGGTTTCCGCAGCGGATTGTTTCTGCGACCACCGTCGCTGGGTCTAACTGAAAGTGGAAGGGGTTGACTGCCAAGGGACCCTCGCCGCCGTCGCCGAAGGTGAGAAGATCGAGATACCGGGAGGGCAAACTAGCTGGCGCGGACTCCTGTAGCTTCGCCAGTTCCTCTGACGATGCCCCGTCCTTCGCACGCCAATCGCGCCCTTCGAGCATAGGAGGTTTCCTCGTTGATCGCCAGCGGCTGCTGCGCAGCAGCCACGGCCATGACAGCAACTCGCTGTCCCTAATTGTCGTGTCTAACCTCAGGGGTGCACTCCACTCCAGCGCTGTCACCGTAATTAAAGCCAATAGGCCGGTTTCGGGACAGAAAGCGGCCGGATCGGAACCGCCCCACGTTCGGCCGCCCGCCGTCACCGCAAGCGATGCCGCAAACGGCCCGTCTGCCACCACCATTGCGGACATTGGTATCGATTGATACGCCCATCGGAACGGGAGGGCGTATGGGGTTAAATATAGTTGTCGGCTATCTAGCAGAGCAACTGGAGTATGATGAGGAAGGCGCGTCTTGGCATCGAGAGGTGCTCGGTGATCTGAATTTGGTTCTAACGGAGGCGGGCGAGCCACCGCATCACGAACCAGAGGAAATCCCGGGAGGGAGCCAAAGCTGGGAATCCTATGGATATTCCGGCCTGCATCACGTCCGCAGGCTAGCGGCGTGGTTGGCTATCAACCGACGCCTGCCACACCCATGTTCTTATGAAAAAGCTACAGACGATGCTGTGCTTGCAAGATTTTACCGTCTGCACGATGCACATCTGCGCGGTGGGAGAGAAAATGGCGTACTAAATTTCCTTAAACGCAGAAATCCACCTTTCTCTCATTTGATACTACACTCAGACGCCGAAGGTTTTTACCTTCCTCGCGCGGTTCCCGACGTGATTTTTGATCGGCATTCGCCTCAGCGTGACGGTATCGGAGGCATGGTTGGATCAGCAAAGGAGCTTCTGACAGAGTGCCGTGAACTTGCGCACGCACTTTCAATTCCCTCGGGCATCGATCCAGAGGGTGAGGAAATCTACAAAAACGTGGAGGCTCCTCCCACCGATGGCGAACCGTGGCAACGACTTTCAATCGAGACGTTTGTCATTACCCGCTTAATTGCAGCTTGCGAAAAGTCGCTGGAGACGGGAGCCGCGATAGTCTTTTCCTGATGTCTAACTGGTTCCGGCCCTGCTATGTCCGAAACGTCAGGCTAGGCGCATCGCCTCGCAACAGCAGCTTCCGCGAGTGTGTCACCCTAAAGCTGCCGACAGCAGCCCACCACTTTCGGCCATTCGCGTTTTATGAGTCCATGACTCAGGCCCTCGCGGTGACGGGTCGGCGAAACAGATAATCCGCCGGCGACGCCATCCGCCGCGACAACTGCACCGCCGGGCTCGGCGACAGGATCCGCCGGACGGCCGCACCGCGCTCTTGCGCGCCGTTCGCTGGCATTCGCACATGCCGAGAAAGCCATCACTGCTCTGGACTAGGTGTCCCAGCCACCCATATTTCACAGGGAAAGGGGACGACGATGGTCAGCACATCCAACGATGGCATCATGTCCGAGTACCTCATCAAATACGCTTTGGTGAAATCAGGCGAGCGCGAACGTCCTACGGAACTGCTTGAAACGCTCTACATATCCGAGCGCTTTCAAGCGGGAGACGATCTGAAGTCCGTTCGCGAGCGTTACGATCACGCCCTATGGAATGGTGTTCCGGCATCGGAAATAGAGCGCCGCCTGGCTGCGTTGGACGATTTCATGAAGGACCTTGCCCGCAATCGTGCCGCGATGTGGGGCCTCACCTGATTGGCCGAGGCGCGGGCGGATCGTGTCGAACAGGGCATAGAGGGCTACCTTGTACGTCGGCGGCGTCGTCCTGTCCGAAAGATACTGGGTCGTGCGCGGGGTGGTATTTCGCGCGGGTGTGCCCGCAAACTACCTTGGTATTAGGATCGCGCACCCATCAACGCGCTAACCGCTGACGCTCCAATGCGGACCCGCCGATGCGCTTTGTCGCTACCAGGAAGCGAACACTTGGCTTTAGATACCTCTCAAGGCGCATGGGAGCGGTTATGTGGCGGTTCGAGGGGAAGACATTCTGGCACAACGGCGATCCGCTCAGTCTGTCGCACGTCAGCGCGAATAATTGCGCTTTCAATCAATGTTTCACGCGGAGCGTGTCGCGTGGTTGGAATAGGTTCTCCGATATCCACCTTGATAACGTCAGTCACTGGAACTGCGAGGTTACGGGCTGTGTATTCGATGAGGTCACATTGCGGCACCTCAAGAAGGCAGGATCGGCTCCGCTCTTTCTCAATGCAAGCGTCTTCCGACATGTCACCCTGGAAGGCAACATCAGCGGGTTGAAGGTCAACCGTTCCGAGCTGGAAACGCTTGTTCAAGAATCGGATCGCAAGTGGCGAGATGAGCAGATCGTAGCCTTCTATTCCTCTGTCGATTGGGCGCTCGATATATCGAAGGCCAAGTTTCCAAATGGAGCTACGTTTGAGGCGATACCCGGCGATAAAGTTGTCCGTGATCGAACGACGCAGGCGCTTATCCGGCGCGAAGCCCTCAGCGCGACAAATTGGAGAGCATTGGATTACGGCCAGACCGCTATCGACATCGCTATAAGCTGGTTCGAAACTGGATCGCTGTTCGACGCTGTGGTGGTCGTGCCGCGTAGCAGCAGCAAGTATCGTCAAGCGGATATTGCTGTGATTGAAATGCTCCGACGCCAAGGGGTTGCCGAGCCAGATTGATGACCGGCATCATGCATTTGGCACCGGAGGCGCCAGTCCGCTCGCCACCTACTTTCTGCCATTCGCGGTTTACGAGTCTATGGCTCAGGCCCCCGCGATGACGGGACGTCGGAACAGATAATCCGCCGGCAACGCCATCCGCCGCGACGACTGCACCGCCGCGCTCGACGGCAGGATCAGCCGGTCGGACAGCCGCACCGCGCTCTTGAGCAAGGTCGCCTGACCCGGCCGAAGCCCATGCTCCGGCCCCAGCCCGACCCGATCCCGCACCCAGCCCGGCACCAGATCGACCGCCGCGCGCACCAGCATGCGCTGCAACGGCCGCAGGACTGCGGGGAAGGCGGGCGCAGCGCGGATGATATCGAGAAACTCGAACAGGATCGGCGAGGCTTCGAGGCGCGGGCGCATCGTGTCGAACAGGGCGTATAGCGCCGTCTCGTCCGCCGGTGGCGCCACCGCGCCGTAGAGCAGGGCGGAGGGAGCGGCCTCGGCATAGAATCGATCGCGCTTCGCCTGGCTCAGCCTGTGCGCATACCGATGATAGGCCTCGCAGAAACCATAGCTCGCGGTCGCCTGCACCCAGGTCAGCAGCACCGGATCGTTCGCCTGATAGGCCTCGCCGTCAGGCGTCGCGCCCGAGACCGCCGCATGCCGGCGCACCACCCCGGCAATCGTCGCCTCGGCCTGGCTGCGCGGGCCATAGACCGTCATCATCGCCGCGAGGCCCGTGCGCTGGAGCCGGGTGACGGGGTCGCTGCGGAACGACGAATGCTCCCACACGCCGGTGCGCACCGCGGGTTCGGCCAGTTCGAGGATGACCGCCGCGACGCCGCCGATGAACAGGCTCAGCGGGTTCTTGAACACGCGCCACGAGACCGAATCCGGCGGCACCAAAGCTGCCTCACCCTCGGGCCGGGTGAAGTCCACCTGCGGGCCGGACGGCGGGCGCATCAGCGCCGATGCCGAGGCGTCGAGCCGCCGCTGGACGGACGGCAGGGCAATGATCGGATCGATCAGCGAGGGGTGAAACATGTGCGGTCCTTCCTTGACCCTCAGGTCCCGAACGTCCCGCCGGCGCTTTCGGCCCGTTTGATGGATATCGATCCCGCGCGCCGCGTTGGTGCACCAGTCCATTTCACCAGGAGAAGATCATGCCTCGTGGAGACAAGAGCGCTTATACCGACAAGCAGAAACGCAAGGCCCAGCATATCGAACAGGGTTATGAGGATCGCGGCGTGCCCAAAGAAGAGGCCGAAAGCCGCGCCTGGGCCACGGTCAACAAGGAATCGGGCGGCGGCAACAAATCCGGCTCGGGCCGCGGCAAGCCCGACACCCATATATCCTCGTCGCGGGGCGGCCGGGCGCACAAGTCCGGTTCGCCCGAGCAGCGCTCGGCGGCAGCACGCAAGGGCTGGGATACCAGGCGCAAAAACGCGGCGGCCTGAGAGTGGCGGCGATGGCATCGGGCGCGGTCGGCGCGCTATGAGGGCGTGTGATTCGATCCCGAACCATGCTGGCCATCGCCGCACTGTCCCTCGCGTCGCCCGGCCTCTCGCGGGAAGCGCCGCAGCCGGTCTGGCCCGACACGCCGCTCGCGCGCACAGGGGCGCTCGCCTTGCTGCAGACGCTCAACGCCGAACTGCTCAGCCATGACAGCGCGACGCTGACACTCGACGGCTGGTGCATGCGCCGCGCGCTCGCGCCGGCCGGCAGCAGGATCGTCGCCGAGCGCGTCACCGGCCAGGACAAGCCGGCGACGCCCGAGGTGCGAGCGGCGCTCCAGGTCGGGGCGGAGGAGCCGGTCCGCTACCGCCGCGTCCGCTTGCGTTGCGGCGACCGTGTCTTGTCCGAGGCGGACAATTGGTATGTGCCGTCGCGCCTCACGCCGGCGATGAACACGGTCCTCGACACGAGCGACACCGCCTTTGGCCGCGCGGTGCAGGCGCTTCACTTCCGCCGCCAGACGATCAGCGCGATCCTGCTCTGGTCGCCGCTGCCCGAGGGGTGGGACGTCGCCCGGCAATCCCCGCGAAAAGGCGCCGGCCGCACGCTCGCGATTCCCGCCAGCGTGATCGAGCACCGCGCCGTGCTGCGCCTGCCCGACGGCACGCCGTTCAGCCAGGTGGTCGAAACCTATCGCGGCGACGTGCTCGGCACGCCGCCGCCGATGGTCGGGCATCGATGACCTCCCGATCCGGCTATAATGGACCCTCCGGCCGCCGCGCACGTTCCCGCGCTCGACCCGGTGGTGCGCCGCGGCCCATAAGGAATCCCGATGCTTCAGGCTGAACCCGTCCTCGACCATCACGACCTGATCCTGCGGCCCGATCCGTCGCGCACCGTCGTCCGGCCGTTCGAGCTCGAATATCCCGGCCGGTTCCGCATCGAGGGGCATCCGCGTGCCCAGGCGATCGTCGATCGAATCCTGACGCTCGACGAGGGCGCGCTCGAAAGCGAGCTGAAGCAGCTCACCCATTCGCTCGACGAGCGGCACCGCGACGTGGATGACATGCTCCGCCGCCGCTACGACGAGGTCGCGAAGCTCCTGCCCGGGCAGGTCGCGGTCAACGATCCGCAACGCCGCCTGATCGGCGCCTATTTCAGCGAGGAATTCTCGTTCGAAGCCGCCGCCCTGTTCAACCCCAGCGCGGTTGCGGCGCCCGATCAGTCGGGCGTGCCCGAGGGTGCAGTCCGCTTCATCCTGTCGCTCCGCGGCATCGGCGAGGGGCATGTCTCCTCGGTCACCTTCCGCACGGGCATCTGGATGCCCGGCGGCGCCATCACGGTCGACCGTGCGAGCCCGGCTGCCGTGCCGCCGACCATCGATGACGGTGTGGACGACGCCATCGCCGCGGTGACGCTCAACTGCGGCGGCAGTCGTGAGATATCGGAAACCGTGCTCTTCCCCATGCTGCCGAGCCAGCGCCAGGGCATCGAGGATCTGCGCCTCGTCCGCTTCACCGACGATGACGGCAGCGTCACTTATTACGGCACCTATACCGCCTTCAGTGGCGCATCGGCGCGGCCCGAGCTGCTCTCAGGTACCGATTTCCGCAACTTCCGCATGTGCGCGCTCACCGGCGACGCGGCAGGCGCCAAGGGCATGGCGCTGTTCCCGCGCCGGATCGACGGGCGTTACGTCATGCTCGGCCGGCAGGACAGCGAGAGCATCTGGCTGCACACATCCGACGACATCCTCCACTGGGAAGGCGGCGGGAAGATCGTCTCGCCGCGCTATCCGTGGGAGTTCGTCCAGATGGGCAATTGCGGCTCGCCGATCGAGATCGACGAAGGCTGGCTGGTGCTGACTCACGGTGTCGGCACGGTGCGCAACTACTGCATCGGCGCCTGCCTGCTCGACAAGGCCGATCCCTCCAAGCTGCTGGCGCGCACGCCGGAGCCGATCCTCACCCCCAGCCCCGACGAGCGCGACGGTTATGTCCCGAACGTCGTCTATAGCTGCGGCGCGATGATCGCGGGGCGCGAGCTGATGATCCCGTACGGCGTGGCCGACAATTTCGCCGCCTTTGCGACGACGACGGTCGACCGGCTGCTGAAGTGCATGGAATAGGAAGCGGTCGATTCAAACGGGCGGCTGCTTCGGGCAGCGTCGCGCCGCCCGGACCATCGTCAGTCGGCCCGGGCGGCTCTTTGACATGACTGGAATGTTGGACGGAAAGTCGCGCCGTAACAGCGGTAACTGCCGCTGTTTTGTCGCGTTTTTTCCGCTGTTATGGTCGTTCGATTCAGAACAGGGAAAACGCTGCGTAAGGGACTGATCCGGTTCGGGAAAAAATCGGCCGAAATCCAACATAACAGCGGAAGAAAAAAGCAGCCGGAAAAACGGCGAAATGTTGGAGGTTTTCGGCGGCCTTCAGCCCAGCGCCGGCAGGGTCACGACGAACCGCGCGCCACCGGCGATATTCTCGCCCGCAATCTCTCCGCCATGCGCTTCGACGATGGTGCGGCAGATCGGCAGGCCCATGCCCATGCCGCTCGCCTTGGTGGTGAAGAAGCTGTCGAACAGCCGCGCCGGTTCGGGCGGCAGGCCGGGGCCATTGTCCTCGACCGTCAGCGCCACCCGGCCGTCGGGCAGCGCGCTGGTGGTGAAGCGCAACCTGCGCTCGGGTACGCCCGCCTCGGCCATGGCTTGCACTGCGTTGACCGCAAGGTTGACGATCACCTGCTGCAACTGAGTCCGGTCCCCTGAGACCATGGCGAGGTCGGGCTGCAGGATCATTTCGATCCCCACATCCTGCGCGCGCAGTTCATGCGCCAGGAAGGTGCGCACATCCTCGACCAGCGTGTTGAGCGACAGTGCGATCCGCTCGGGCTCGCGCCGTTCTGCCATCGCCCGCACGCGCGCGATGATCGACGCCGCGCGCCGCGCATCCGCCACCATCCGCCCCGCGAGCCCGCGCACTTCGTCGAGATCGGGCTCCGCATTGGCCAGCCAGCGCAGGCTCGCCTCGCCGCTGGTGGTGATCGCGGCGAGCGGCTGGTTGACCTCATGCGCGATCGACGCAGTCAGCTCGCCCAGCATCGAGACGCGCGCGGCATGCGCGAACTCCGCCTGGAGCCGTTGCAGCGCCCCTTCCGCTTGTTTGCGCGCGGAGATGTCGACCACGCCGATCAGCAGCACGCCGCGCCGCCGGTTCTCCTGCGACAGCGACACGGTGAACAGCACGTCGATCGGTGTCCCGTCGAGACGGAGCAATTGAGTCTCGGTGACGAGGTGCGGTTCGCGCGTCATGGTCGCGACCAGCGCGTCGATATAGGCGGGCTCGCTGTCGCGCGGCCAGAAGCGCGCCGTATTCTGGCCGATCATGCCGGCAGCGTCGGTCGCGCCGAACAGGTCGAGTGCCTTGGCGTTGATGTCGGCGACGATCGCCTGCTCCATCGTCGCGCGAACGAAATCGCGATTGGCATGCAGGTACGCGCCCAGATCGGTCACGCCCTGGTCGCGCAAGGGGATCAGCATTGCGCCGACGCCAGTGAAGTCGACCTCCCAGAAAGCGACCGCCATCGCCTCGAACATGTTGCGATAGCGATACTCGCTGACCCGCAGCGCATCCTCGGCGGCCTTGCGGCGGCTGATGTCGCGCGCCGTCTCGATGATCCGCACCAGCGCGCCTTCGCCATCGCGCTCGGCGCTCCAGCGCACGTCGAGCACGCGCTCCTCGCCCCCGGCGGTGGTGCGCACGATCTCGCCCTCCCAGCGCCCCTCGGCCAGCAGCCGCGCCTCGACCGCTTCGACCGGCGCATCGTGGCGCGATTTCAGCAGCTCGTGCAGGTTGCGGCCCAGCGCGTCGAGGCGCGGCCAGCCATACAGCTCCTCCGACGCCGCGTTCCAGGAGAGCACGCGCCCGCCCGCATCGCGCGTCACGACGCTTTCATGGATCAGATCGAGGATATCGGCTGGTGCCCCCACGCAGGTCTTGTCGGCAATGCGCGATCAGGAGTCCAGCGCGCGGCGGATGCAGGAGATCAGGTCGTCGGCATCGAACGGCTTGCGCAGCAGGCAGAACAGCCCCGCCGCTTCGCCCCGCTCGTCGATCGACTTCTCGGTGCGCGCCGTGACCAGGATCACCGGCAGGGGGCGAGCGCGCTCCCCGCCCAGCCGCGCGGCCAAGTCGAGCCCGCTGATCCCGGGAAGCTGAAGATCGGTGACGAGGCAGTCCGCCTTTTCCAGCGCGTCGGCCGCCAGGAAATCCTCGGCCGAAACGAAGCCGGCGCCATCATAACCGAGCGACCGCATCAGCCCGATCAGCGCCGGGCGCAAGGAGTCGTCATCCTCGACGATGGCGATCAGTGGCTTGGCGGGCACGCGCTACATTCCTTCCACATGGGAAGCCTGAAGAACGCCGTCCCTGAAGCCGAAGTGCCAGAACCCCCCGCGGCACGCCATAATCCGATCGTATTACGGGGTTCTACGGAGCCTTCACGCCCAGCTTTTCCGCCATGCGCACCAGGTCGGGCAGCGTGCGGGCGCCCATCTTGCGCATCGCCGCGCCGCGGTGGATTTTCACCGTCACTTCGCTCAGGCCGAGCTCATAGGCGGCCTGCTTGTTCATCCGCCCGGCAGTGACCAGCGCCATCACTTCGCGTTCGCGCGGCGACAGGGCCGCGTGCAGCGTCTTCAGTCCGGCATCGTCGCTCTGCGTTGCGCGGCGCTCGCGGTCGCGCTCGATCGCGGTGGCGACCGCGTCGAGCATGTCCTGGTCGCGGAACGGCTTGACCAGGAAGTCGATCGCCCCCGCCTTCATCGCGCGGACCGACATCGGGATGTCGCCATGCCCGCTCATCAGCACCACCGGCAGCCCGATGCCGAGCTCGTCGAGCCGGTCCTGGAAATCGAGCCCGCTGATCCCGGGCAGGCGCACGTCGAGCACGAGGCAGCCCGGCGCATCGTCGCGCGGCGCGTCGAGGAACGCCGCGACCGAGCCATGGCCGCGCGCGCTGAGCCCGACCGAGCGGAACAGGCTCTCCAGCGCGCTGCGCAGCGACTCGTCGTCGTCGACGATATGGATGATCGCGGTTTCCCCCATATCGGACGAATAGTGCGGCCCCATCGGAGCGGCAAGGCAGCTTTGGGGGAGCTGCCGTCATACCAATGGTTGACTGGCCAAGAGCCTGCCGGTCGCCGAGATGAGGGCACGCAGCGATCTACCTCACTGAAAGGCTTCCCGATGTTCACGCGCCTCAAACTCTCGGCCGCACTCACGCTCGGCATCCTCGGTTTCGCCACGACCGCACCGGCGCAGTCCACGGATGCGGCGACCAAGCCCACCATCGTGCTGGTACACGGTGCTTTTGCGGATTCCTCGAGCTGGAACGGCGTGATCGCGAAGCTCATCCATGACGGCTATCGCGTCACGGCGGCCGACAACCAGTTGCGCAGCGTTCACGGCGACGCCGCTGAGGTCTCGGCGATCCTCAACAGCATTGCCGGGCCGGTCGTGCTGGTCGGCCATTCCTATGGCGGCACCGTGATCAGCGAGGCCGCCGCGGGTCACGCCAATGTGAAGGCGCTCGTCTATGTCGCGGCGTTCATGCCCGCGGCCGGCGAGACCAGCCTCGGCCTCAGCGGCAAGTTCCCGGGGTCGACGCTGGGCGGCACCCTGGCGCCGCCGGTGCCGGTCGCTGACGGCAATCAGGATTTGTATATCAGCCAGGACAAGTTTCCTGCCCAGTTCGCGGCCGACGTGCCGCACGACCAGGCCGTGCTGATGGCGGCAACCCAGCGTCCCGTCACCCTGGCCGCGCTCAGCGAGCCTTCGAAGGCTGCTGCGTGGCAGTCGATTCCGTCCTGGTCGATCTACGGCTCGGCCGACCTGAACATCCCCGCCGCGGCGCACGCCTTCATGGCCGATCGCGCGCATGTCCGCCGCGTCGTGGTGGTCCCGGGTGCCTCGCATGTCGTGATGGTGTCGCATCCGGCCGATGTGGCGACCCTGATCGAGGACGCTGCCCGGGCGAAGTAACCTTGGCCTGCTGCCGTTCGACCCAGGTCGAACGGCAGCCCGTTACGCGGCCAGGGCCTGAATAAAGGCGCGCGCATTGGCGCCAACCTCGGCGGCGCTCATGCCGGGTTTGTAGAGCGCCGACCCGAGCCCGAAGCCCGCGGCGCCCGCGGCGCTCCAGGGCCCCATCGTGTCGGGCGCGATCCCGCCGACCGGGAGGAGGCGGGCCTCCTTGGGCAGCACGGCGCGTATCGCCTTCACCACGGCCGGGCTGGCGGCCTCGGCCGGGAACAGCTTCAGCGCTGTCGCGCCTGCCTCGAGCGCGGCAAAGGCCTCGCTCGGCGTGGCGATGCCGGGCAGCGAGACCAGCCCCGCCGCCGCGCTCGCCGCGATGACGCGAAGATTCGCGTTGGGCGAGATGATCATCGTGCCGCCCGCCGCTGCCACTGCGGCAACCTGGTCCTCGCGCAGCACCGTGCCCGCGCCGATGATGGCCCGGCCCGCGAAGCGTCTCGCGAGCCGCGTCACGCTGTCGAGCGGATCGGGCGAGTTCATCGGGACTTCGATCAGGGTGAAGCCGGCCTCGACCAGCGCCTCGCCCACATCCTCGACCTCGTCCGGCTTCACGCCGCGCAGGATCGCGATCAGCGGGCATGTTGCGAAAGCGGCGTCGAAGGCGGCGATATGGCTCATATTCCTGCTCTTGCTCCGATGGCGATGATTCCCGCGCTGAACGCGGCGTTGCTGTCGACCAGCCGCGTGGCACGGCCATGCGCTTCGATCGCCGCGGCATAAAGCCCCCCGAGCACTGGGTCGGCGAGAACGTGGACGGTGTCGTGGCTCTGCCTCTCGAGGCGCACCGCGACATCGCTGCCGATCAACAGCCCGCTGGCGAAGCTCGCCGCATCCTTGTCGTCGCGCTCGCCGAGCAGCTTGGCCGCGCGGATGCCGAAGAGCGAGGCGGCCAGGTCGCGCTTGCGACCCTGTTCGACCCCTTCGAGGAACGCGGCACCCAAGGCTACTTCCCCGCCGATCTGCGCCGCGAGCAAGCCGTGCTTGCGCAGCAGCGCGAACAGCTCGCCCGTCATCGCCGTGGTGAAGCCGGCGATGCGGCCGCCCGCCATCTCCACCCATTTGCAATGCGTGCCGGGCTGCACCAGCAGCGCGTCGGCGGGGACCAGGCTTGCTTCGACCGCACCGAGCAACTGGACCTCCTCACCGCGCATCACATCGGCGGGGCCAGTGGTCGACACCCCGGGCACGATCGCGGTGCGCGGATCGATCCACAACAGATTGGCGGCAAGCTCGGCAGTCCCGGCGGGCGCGGGAACATAGGGCGCGACCCGCCAGCCGATGGTCGATCCTACCATCCCCGCCATCAGCAGCGGCAGGTCGCCGAACGCATCGCGGATCGCCTTGGCCTCGCGTGCGAAATCCTCGACCGCGGTCACGCCCTTGCCGTCGCGCGCGCTACGCGCGACCTGGCCGCCTTCGATCAGGAAGACGCGTCGGTTGGTCGTCCCCCAGTCGACGGCAAGGAATCGATCTTCAACGTTCACCACCAGGTCGCGTAGAGCGCGATCAGGATCAGGACAACGCCCACGCCGCCGATATTGAATGCCGTCGTCGTGCGGAAGCTGACGCCTTCCATCGTGACCCGGTTCGCGTCGCCGCGGCCCTTCACCAGCAGCGAGATCGCCATGGCGAGGAACAGGCTGACCAGGAACACGAACATCATGCGGTTCATGAAGGGGAAGAGATAGGCATTGAACGCTTCGGGCAGCCAGGGCGAGGGAATGCCCATCTTGAGGATATAGGAGAGCAGGACCGACGTGATCGCCGCGACGATCGCGCCCGCCTCGGTCGCCGGTTTCCAGAACAGGCCAAGCAGGAAGATGACGGTGATCCCCGGCGTGAAGAAGCCGGAGAATTCCTGAATGAACTGGAATGCCTGGTCCGAATTGCCGAGCAGCGGCCGGGCCGCGATCAGTGCGATCACCACGGCGAGCGCGGCGACGATCCGGCCGACCAGCACGAGATGCTTTTCCTGGCCCTCTACCTGGCCGTCTTCATCGCGGGTCCTGATGCCCCGCGCCTTGGCATAAAGGTCGAGCGTGAAGATCGTCGCGATCGAATTGATCTTCGACGCGGTCGACGCGATGATCGCCGCGATCAGCGCCGCGAAGACCAGGCCGAGCAGCCCCGAGGGCAGCAGCTTCATCATCGTCGGATAGGCCTCGTCCGGCTTGACCAGATCGGGCGCGAGCACCACCGCAGCGATGCCCGGCAGCACGATGATCACCGGCATCAGCAGTTTCAGCCAGGCAGCGAACATCACGCCCTTCTGCGCTTCGGCGATGTTCTTCGCGGCGAGCGCGCGCTGGATGATATATTGGTTGAAGCCCCAATAGCTCAGATTGGCGATCCACATGCCGCCGACCAGCACCGCGATGCCGGGCAGATCCTTGTAGAAGGGATGATCGGGGCTGAGGATCATGTCGAAATGACCGGGCACGCGCTCGGTGAGTGTCGTGAAACCCGCGATCACGCCGTGCCCGCCGCCGACCTGGTTCAAGGTCAGATAGGAAATGACGAGGCCGCCGAACACGAGCAGGGTGACCTGGACGATATCGGTCAGCGCCACCGCCTTGAGCCCGCCATAGAGCTGATAGAGCAGGGCGAAGGCGCCGAGCGCGATCAGCGCCGTATCCTGGTCGATGCCCGCGACCTTGTTCACCGCGATCGAGCCGAGCCAGATGATCGAGGTCAGGTTCACGAAGACATAAAGCGCCAGCCAGAATATCGCCATCAGCACGGGCAGGACCCGGCCGTACCGCTGCTCGAGGAACTGCGGCATGGTGTAGATGTGGTTCTTGAGGAAGATCGGCAGGAAATATTTGCCGACGATCAGCAGGGTCAGCGCCGCCATCCACTCATAGGACGCGATCGCGAGGCCAAGCGCATAGCCCGAGCCGGACATGCCGACGATCTGCTCGGCGGAGATGTTCGCCGCGATCAGCGATGCGCCGATCGCCCACCAGGGAAGCGATTTCGAGGCGAGGAAATAATCGGACGTGTCTTTCGCATGCCCCGCCTTTTCGCGGCTCACCCATTGCGCCAGGCCGAAAATGCCGATGGCATAGACAATGACAACGATGACATCGATCTGCGACAGACTCGTCATGCTGGTCCCCTCCTTGCCTGTGGGCGCGAGGCTCCAGCGGCGTTGTCGTACATCTATCTATATTTTTGGGCCTTGGAAGAGGGAGCGATCACGCGATGGGCTGCGCTCTCCGCGCGCGCGCTCGCCGGGATGGGCCTATGGCAGGAACAGGAGGATGTCGCGGGCCACGCCCGATGATGATGAGCACTACATCTACGCTGCAGCGTTACGACCGTAGCCGAGCAGACTGGCCTCAGGCGAAGCAGACCTGTGGCGGCGCCCTGTCGCCGCCACGGCCAACATCTTTGGAGGGTAGCATCCATAGCGAGACGCTACTGCTATCGACCGCTGCCCGATAAGCTGGGGGAAGGCTTGGCTCGGCTTAGCGCGCTTTCATCAATAATCGAGGGAAGGTGATAACAGCGAATAGGTAACACCGATCCAGACTATGCCAGCGCAAGCGAGCGCGAAAAGGGCCGAGCCGAGCCGAGCTGGCCAGCCCCGCGTTCTGTCGCGCCAGACCAGCACAAGGTTCCAGAGCGCAAAGGCGCCACCGATGATGCCGAGCAGGCCGAACAACTGAAACGCTCGGAGCAGCGGATCCAGCCCAGGACCAAACAGGGAAAGATTAGCGGCCCCCGCGACAAGCACTCCGAGGAACCCGCCGACGAACAGGAGGTTCGCGAGGGATGTCGCCCAGCTCATCCGATCGAGCAGCGCGGCGCGAGCCCGAAGCGGATATGGCTGTTTTCGCCGCCACCGGATCAGCGCTCGCACTGGCCGCGCGGCCAGCGTGTACAGCAAGACCAGCAGTGAGAATGCGAGCAGCGGCCCATTCCATGCCATGGACCGCGCTGCGACGCTGCGCTGCATCTCGAACGCTACCGGCAAATCATCGGTGGCAAAGGCAACGACGCGCCCATTTTCGACCCGCGCCGTGAGCCGACTGCTGCCGCCGACCTCCTGCCAGACGAAAGGTGCAACTTCACGCCATCGCTTCGGCATTGCATCGGTGCCGAGCAACTGGCTCACCAGGATTGTTCCGTCGGGCTGGGCTACGACCTGTGCTTCGCCAAGCGCGAACATCATCGAAATGAACGACGAGTCCCCGCGCCGGGAACTCAGGTAGCGGCCGGCGATCAGTTGGGCATGATCGGCAGCGGTGCGCGCCGTTGGCGCTGCAGGCCGCGGGTCCGGGAAGTAGCGGTTCATAAAGGAGCGGAACAGGTCGCCACGAGTGATCCCGGCTGTCGGCAGCCTTCCGGTGCTGTTCATCACGATGAAGAAGCCGATATCTTCCTGCGGCACAAGTTGCATGACGGAATGGAAATACTGGCTGTCGCCGGCATGGCTAAGCACGATCCGATTGTTTCTGTCGTCCCGGAAGAAACCGAGCCCCATTGGGGGCAGAGGCGGCATCGCGGCGAAGGTACCCTTCCACATGAGATCGATCGTTTCCGGCCGCAGAACCGATGCGTCGCCGAGCCGTCCGCCGCCGAGATAGGCGCGCATGAAACGCCCCATATCGGCAGCGGTCGCCGAATGCCCGCCGGCGGGACCGACCGAGAATATCTCGAAGGGCATGGCCGGACCTGAGCCGAGCATGTAGCCGCGTGCGGCTTCGCGCTGCAGGGCCGGAGGAAGCGGCTGGCGCGCCGTAGAGTGAGACATGCCCAGCGGCTCGAAAACATTACGGTCGATATAGGCGTCGTAAGCCTTGCCGGAGACCCGCTCGACGATATAGCCGGCAAGCGTAACCCCGTAATTGCTATAGGCGATCGTGCGGCCGGGCGGATAAATCCTCTCCGGCGTCCAGCCACGCACATAGTCACGCAGCGGCAGCGGAGCGGCGCCGCTCGTTACGAGATTCTTGACGTGCTCCTCGAAGCCCGGCGTGTGAGTCATCAGGTTCCGCAAGGTAATCGGCTGGCCATCCCGAGGCGGAATGCGGAAGTCGAGATAGCGGTTGATGTCCGCATCCAGGTCGAGCCGACCCTGCTCGACAAGCTGCATGACAGCCGTCCAGGTGAACAGCTTGCCCACCGATCCCGTACGAAAAACGGTTCGCTCCGGATCGACCGGCCGGCGCGCGGCGACGTCGGCATAGCCCCAGCCGCGCTGCGTAACGATTTCGTCACCGCGCACCACCACGATCGCGGCCCCCGCAATGTCGTTGCTGGCGAGGGCATAAGGCACGATTCCATCAAGCCAGGCATCTACATCCTGCGTGGTTAGCGGATGGGCGGCCTTGGTGGTTGGCGGCGCGACATGTTGTGCCGTTGATGCCGAGGAGATGCCAATGATGGCGAGCAAGGCGGCCAGCCAAACTGGCGCGCCGGAACGGATCCTATTCATGCTCGCTCTCCATGGTGAATCTGTCGGCGTCGCCGCGCCAGATGACATAAGAATACATCACGCACGCCAATGCGGCGGCCACGGCCGGAAGCACGAAAGTGTAAACCAGTGCTTCGGGGCGAAGCATCAAGGCGGAGGCGAGCCCGGCAAGTCCGACCACCATGAACAGGCGCCCGGCAAATCTATGCGTCCTTTCCCAGGCGAGATCGCTTGTCAGCGTCCACGGTGTAAGCACACCGAACACAAGGTTGCGCCGGGTCTTCGGCAGCGAATCCGCGACGACGACAAGCACGCCGCACCCAATCGACATAGCGACGCGCCAGCCGATATCCGTCGTTGATCCATGGGCTGTCGCGCGAACTTCCGCCGCGAGCATCCAGGCAATTGCAAGCAGCAACAGCTGTGTGCCGGCCCAGGCCATCACATAAGTGCGTTGTCCGCGCGCGAGATTCGCTCGCAGCGGCTCGATCCGTTGCAGGCCCGCGAAAAGCAGCGCGAGAACTGCCGCGATAAATGGAAGCAGCCCCAGAAGTGTCAGCGCAGCGCTGCCGGTCGGCTGAGGACCGGCGGTTGCAAGCGCAGAAAACGAAAACCGGACGTTGGGCCCAGCGTCCGCCGCAGCCCAAGAATAGAGGCCCGTCATCAGCAAGACCGCCACAACCGAAATCAGGAGACCCCGCTTGGTCATCACTTGGGCTTCCTCATGATCGTACTCCCGATATCGAGCAGCGCGGCCGCGGTTTCTTCCAGGATCGTGGCGTTCAATCGGTAGATGACGCTTGTGCCGGATCGTTCGGTAGTCACCAGACCGGCATCCTTTAGTATCTTGAGGTGCCCGGTCATCGTGGGCCAGGCCACGTCGAACCCCGCCGCTATTTCTCCGGAACAAAGCGGACCATTGCGCAGCATTGCGATCACCTTTCTTCGCGCGGGATGGGCAAGTGCCACAAATACGTCCATTAGCGACATGCCTAATTAGGCTATAGGCTAATGTCAAGCGGCGCTTCTATCGCTGCCGTCGGCTGGACAGCGATTGGGCAAAAACGGCCTACCAGCTTGTTCCCGGGACTCTTTTTCGCCCTCACTTCCGATATTTGGACGGTTCTCGGGGCACCGAAGACCATGCGCTTCTGCTTGCCGTCATAATCGTCGTTCCAGCGCCAAAGCTTGCCGCCGCTGGGGGTGACCAGCCCGTAAAGGCGATTGGCGTCGGTGAGTTTATGCGGCTTGGCGGCGCGAACGGGTACGGCCGGCCGAGGCCGAGCAGCTCCGCTAAATGCTAGATTTCAGGAGAGAAAAGTCGATCCCGGTGGCCTGTTGCGGACCACCGGGAACGGGTCCGTGGCGGAGCGGGAGGGATTCGAACCCTCGATACGCTTTTGACGTATACTCACTTTCCAGGCGAGCGCCTTCGACCACTCGGCCACCGCTCCGCATTCCCTGGAACGCAGCCCCCTAGAGGGTGACGGGCGGGCGCGCAAGCCGGGGGGGGCGATTGCGCGAACGCGGGGCTTCGTGTCAGGATGGCGCCATGCTGATCCCCTTCCTTGCGCTGCTCGCCGGCGCCCAGGCCGCGCCCCCGCCTCCGGTGTCGCCGCCAGCCCCGCCACTCCCCTCGGACGCGATCGCTGCCGACTGGCGCCCGATCCCCGATGACGAGCTGATGGTCATCACCCTTGGCGGCAACCGCAGCGTCGTGATCCGTCTCGCCCCGCGCTTCGCGCCCGAGCATGTCGCCAATGTCCGCAAGCTCGCGCTCGCACATTGGTGGGACGATACCAGCGTCTATCGCGTGCAGGAAAACTGGGTGACCCAGTGGGGCGACGGCACCGAGAAGAAGCCGCTCGCTCCCGGTATCGTCGAACCCCTGGCGATGGAATTCGACATCCCGGCATTCGATGCCGCGCAGCGGCTGAGCCGCAGCGACGCCTATTCGACCGCATCCGGCGTCACCGCCGATGGCTGGCCGATCGCGACCGACGGCAAGGCCGCCTGGATGCCGCATTGCTACGGCACGGTCGGCGTGGCGCGCGATTCCTTGCCCAAGACCGGCAGCGGGGCCGAACTGTTCACCCCGATCAGCGGCGCGGCGCGGCGGCTCGACCGCAACTACACCATCGTCGGCCGGATCATCGACGGCATGAAATATATGTCGGCGATGCCGCGCAGCGATGCCGCGATGGGCGTGTACGCGACCGAGCCGGAGCGCACCACGATCGTGTCCGTCAGGCTCGCCAGCGAGATACCGGCGGGCGAGCGCCCGAAGTTCGAATACCGCTCGACCGACAATGTGCGCTTCGCTGCCTATATCAAGCTGCGCGAGAATCCGGCGGCGCCGACGGTCGGGCTGGGCGGCATCGACATCTGCGATCTGCCGCTGGCGACGCGCCGCGTCGGCGCGAAATAGCGCAGGGTCGATTCAAACCTCTCGGACTGCCGCTAGGATCGTGCCTGATTCGGCCTCGCTCTGCGCGGTTCGTATCAGGCTCTTTCTCAATCTGTTATCCGCGGAATCGCACCTGTTATTCACCTGTTATCGATTAACAGGTGGAGCGACCTCAAGCTGCTGATCCGGAACGGGAAATTCGGACGCGAAATCCAACATAACAGGTACAGAAAAAATAACAGGCAAAGAACAGGTGGAACAGGTCCGCCCTGTTGGAGAAATCGGCGTCAGCGGCCGACCCAGTCGGCGACCTCCGCCGCGACCTGGTTCGCTGCCTGGTTGATCGCGACGCCCGCCGGACCAGGCTCGATCGCCGAGACCGGAACGCGCGCCTCGAACCGGCGCTTCTCGACGACATTGCCGTCCTTGCGCGTCAGCGCCGCGTCATAGGTCACTACGGCCTGGAGCGATCCGGCCTCCACGCCGAAGGCGCGCAGTTCGCCCGACAGGCGCGCGCCGGGGTCGACCATCGACTGGGCGCCGATCACCACGCGGCCGGTCTTTGCGCTCACCGTGTCCGACAGCAGCCGCGCGAACAACCGGGCGGGGGGCTCGGCCCATTGCGCGTCGACGATATAGGCAAGGTCGGTCGCACTGGTCTGTACCGGCACGCGCTGAGTGGCGAGCGCCTGCGAGACTGCGGGTACCAGGATGAGGATCGTACCGCCCGTCGCGGAGGACTGGGTCTGACCCACCGGGATCGACGCGGCCGACGTGATCGTCAGCAGCGAGGGTGGGGGCTTGGCGCCGAAACTGATGCAGCCGGCAAGCGGGGCCGTCGCCAGCAGCGCGAACATGAGGGTGCGGATGCGCATCATGGAGCTCATTTCGTCTTACCCTTGTAATCGGGGAGTTTCGGTCCGCCGACCAGCGAGCCGGCGCCGCCCTGATCGATCTTCTCGGCAACCGAGGTGAGCGCGGCCGACATCACGCGCAGGTCGCGGACGAGCTGTCCGACCTCTGGCATGGTCTGCTTCGAGAAGGACTGGATGCCCGGCCGGGCGTCGCCGATCGCCGCATCGAGCGATTCCATGCTATGCTGCGCCGATGCCACTGCCTTGTTGAGGTTCTGCATCGCCGGGCGGACATCGTTCGTCATCACGCCATTGGTCGTATTGGCGAGCTGACCGATCTGCTGCGCGGCGTCGCCCGCTTTCTGGATCGCGACCCGGGTCTCGGCGATCGTTGCCGCGATCTCCGGCCCGCGATCGGCCAGCGCGCCGGTCAGCCGGTTGGTGTTCTCCAGGATGCCGGTGATCGACGCCTGGTTCTTGTCCGACAGCATCTCGGTCAGGCGTTCGGTCAGGGTCGACAGCCGCTCGAGCAGTTTCGGCGCGGAGTTGAGCAGCGCGCCGAGCCCGCCCTGCTTGGGCGGGATGACCGGCACGCCGAACGGGCAGTCATTCTCCGGCTTGATCTCGGGGCAGGCGATCGGCGGAGCGCCCTTGACGGCGCCGTCGAGCTGGATCTCGCTGACGCCGGTAAAGCCCACGCCCTGGATCGTCGCAGTGGTGCCCTGCAGCACCGGCGTCTCGTCATTCACGCTGATGCGCACGCGAACGAACTGGGGATCGGGCTTCCACAGTGCGATTTCCTTCACCTGGCCCGAAGGCACGCCGGAAAAGGCGACGGTCGATCCCTTGTTCAGCCCGTCGACCGATTGCTTGAAGAAGATGTCATACTCCTTCTCGGAGCTGCCGCTCAGCCGCGCGATCCACACGGTGAAGATGGCGAGCACGGCGAGCAGGATCAGCACGACGGCGCCCACCAGGACATGGTTCGATCGGGTTTCCATCAGTCCTCAGCCCCTGTGTGTTCGGTCGCCCGTTTGGCCGCCTGCTCCGCATGCTGCTTGTGCTCAAGTGTTGCGGTGGCCGCCCGGCCACGCGGGCCCCTGAAATATTCCTGGATCCACGGATGGTCCAACGCGAGAAGCTCATCGATCGTGCCGACCGCGATCACCTTCTGGTCCGCGAGCACCGCGACGCGGTCGCATATTGCGTACAGCGTATCCAGATCATGCGTGATCAGGAAGACCGTCAGCCCCATGGTCTGCTGGAGCGAGGCGATCAGCTCGTCGAATGCCGCGGCGCCGATCGGGTCGAGTCCGGCGGTCGGCTCGTCGAGGAACAGCAGTTCCGGGTCGAGCGCCAGGGCACGCGCCAGGCCGGCGCGCTTGCGCATACCGCCCGACAGCTCGGCGGGGAATTTCGGCCCGGCATCGGCGGGCAGCCCGGTCATTACCACCTTATAGGCAGCGATCTCGTCGAGCAGCGCCTGATCGAGGCCGGGGTAGAATTCGCGTAAGGGGACTTGGGTGTTCTCCGCAACGGTCAGCGTGGAGAACAGCGCGCCACCCTGGAACAGCACGCCCCAGCGCTTGCGGATATTGACTGCTTCATTCTCGTCGAGGTTGACCGTGTTTTCGCCGAATACGGTGATCTCGCCCTCATCGGGCACCTGCAGGCCGATGATCGACCGCATCAGCACCGATTTGCCGGTGCCGGAGCCGCCGACCACGCCGAAGATCTCGCCGCGTTTTACATCCAGGTCGAGCCCGTCATGCACGATCTGCTCGCCGAAGCTGTTCTTCAGTCCCCGCACGCAGATGACGGTCTCGCCGCTCGCGCCCGGGCTCATGTCCAGCCGATCCAGGTAAAGAAGACAGCGAAGAAAGCGTCGAGCACGATCACCAGGAAGATCGCCTGGACGACCGCGGAGGTAGTGCGCAGGCCGACCTGCTCGGCATCGGCCTCGACCTGCATGCCCTGGAAGCAGCCGGCAATGGCGATGATCGCGCCAAATACCGGCGCCTTGACCAGCCCGACCCACAGATCGGTGATCGGCACGACCTCGCGGATGCGCTGGACGAAGGTGATCGGGGGGATGCCGAGCGAGATCCAGCAGAACAGCCCGCCGCCGATGATCGAGATGAGCGAGGCGTAGAAGCCGAGCAGCGGCATCATCACCACCGCGGCGATGACGCGGGGCAGCACCAGCGCCTCCATCGGCGACACGCCGATCGTGCGCATCGCGTCGATTTCCTCGGTCAACTTCATCGTGCCGATCTGCGCGGCGAAGGCCGATCCCGACCGGCCGGCGACCATGATCGCGGTCATCAGCACGCCAAGCTCGCGCAGGGTAATTCGGCCGATCAGGTTGATCGTGAAGACTTCGGCGCCGAACTGGCGCAGCTGAACGGCGCCCTGCTGGCCGATGACGATGCCGATCAGGAAGCTCATCAGCCCGATGATGCCGAGCGCGGTGACGCCGACCACTTCGAAGCGCTGGACCGTCGCGTTGAAGCGGAAGCGGCGATAACGGATGACGTTGCCGAACGCGATCACCGTCGCGCCGAGGAAGCCGAGCAGGCCGTACAGCGTCCGCAACCCTATCACGATCGCGTCGCCGACCTCGCCGACCACGCGGACGAAGCCGGACTCGACGGCCGGCCGCATCGCGACGTGCTGGTCCGCTGCCTCGACCTGCTGGAGGAGATGCATGCCGTCGGGATTCAGGCCCTCGATCCGGGCGCTGTGCTGGGCGGCGAAGCGATGGATCAGCCAGGCGCCGATCGTGTCGATCCGGTCGATCCCGCTCAGATCGATCACGTCGACCGCGCCGCTATAGCTGCGCAGCCGCTCGGGCAGGTTGCCGATCTGGGCCAGCGAGAGATTGCCGGTGAAACGCAGAACGTTGCCGTCACCGGCGCGGTCGTTCGAGAAGGCGGCCATCTCGTTCATATCGCGCACCATTGGTGCAATCGCGCTGGATCGGCAAGCCGCACCGTGCGTAGGGTGAGGCGATGCCGATACCCGCCCCGCACAAGCTTGCCATCTACGACATGGACAAGACGATCACGCACGCGCCGACCTGGACGTCGTTCCTCATCCGGACGGCGCGGCATCAGGCCCCGTGGCGGCTGGCCCTGCTGCCGCTCGCCGGCGCGGCGACCGGCGCCTATGCGGTGAAGGCAATCGATCGCGCGCGGCTGAAACAGGTCACGCAACGCCTGCTGCTCGGCCACAGGATGCGCGATATCGACGCCAGGCGGGCCGCGGAGCGGTTCGCTGATTCGGTCGTTGCCTCTGGCATCTTCGCCGGCGCCCGCGCGCAGATCGCCGCGGACAAGGCGGCGGGATATCGGCTGGTGATGGCGACGGCCTCCTACCGCTTTTATGCCAGCGCGATCGCCGAGCGGCTTGGCTTTGACGACGTCATCGGCACCGAGGTGGAGCAAGTCGGGGACCGGCTGCACGCACGGATCGCGGGCGAGAATTGCTACGGCCCCGCCAAGCTCCGCATGATCCAGGCCTGGATGGCGGCGAACAGCATCGACCGGGCCGATGCGGCGATCCGTTTCTATTCCGATCACGTGTCCGACGCGCCCGTGCTCGACTGGGCCGACGAGGCGTTCGCGGTCAACGCGCACGGGCCGCTGCGGGCGCTCGCCCGGGAAAAGGGCTGGCCGATCGTCGACTGGGAGCGATAGCGGTTCACAGCAGCACGTCGATGCTGTGGATGATCAGGCCCACCAGCCCGCCGACCAGGGTGCCGTTGACCCGGATATATTGCAGGTCCTTGCCGACGGCATTCTCCAGCCGCCGCGTGATCGTGCGGGCATCCCAGCCGCGCACCGTCTCGGAGACGAGGCGGACGATGCCGTCGCCATAATCGGCGGCCATGCCGACCGCGGTGCGGCGGACGAAGCGGTTGATCGTCGCGCGCAGCATCTCGTCCGTTTGCAGCGTGTCGCCCAATTGGCGCAACGCTTCGCCGAGCTGGCCGGTCAGCGCTGCGTCGGGATCGCGGGCGATCCGCAACATGCCGGCACGCGCGCTTTCCCACAGGCCGTCGAGCCAGCGCTGCATCGCCGGGTTTTCGATGATCTCGGCCTTCAGCGCCTCGACCCGCACCCGCATCTTCTCGTCATGCTGCAGGTCATGGGCGAGCGCGGCGAGGCCTTCTTCGGCCTTGGCCCGCAGCGGGTGGTCCGAATCCTCGGCCATGTCGTGGAGGAGGTTGTCGAGACCGTCGATGATCTTGTTGGCAAGTGTCTCGTCCAGCCCGGTCCAGCGCATCACCGATCCGGCGCGGTCGTGCACCATCGCGCGGATCATATGCTCGTTCGCCGACAGCACCTTGGCCGCCCAGCGGACGATGCCGTCGAGCAAGGGCGCGTGCCGCCCCTCGGCGATCGCCGCGGTCAGCGCCTGGCCAAGCAGGGGCGACATATCGAGCGCGCGCAGGCGCTGGCCGATCGTGGTCTTGACCATGCCGCCCAGCCGTTGCTGGTCGAACGCCTCGAGCATGTTGGCGGCGAGACGCGAGGCACCTTTGCGCAGCCGGCCCTGGGTGCCGGCAGGGCTCGCGAGCCAGCGGCCGGCCGCGCCAGCGACGTCGAGTTGGCGCATGCGGCGCGCGACGACGCCGGGCACGAGGAAATTGTCGCGCAGAAAGGCAGCGAGCGTCTCGCCGATGCGATCCTTGTTGCGCGGGATGATCGCGGTGTGCGGGATCGGCAGGCCGAGCGGATGGCGGAACAAAGCGGTGACGGCGAACCAGTCGGCCAGGCCGCCGACCATCGCTGCTTCGGCAAAGGCCCGGATGAAACCGATGGCGGGATGGACGGGGCCGATGGCGCGGGCAGCGAGGAAGGTTGCCGCCATCAGCACGAGCAGCCCGGTCGCGATCCAGCGCATCCGGCGCAAGCCCGCGGGGATGGGTTCCCCGTTCCGAGGTGCGCGGGCGAGCAGCTTCATGTCCGAAACAATCCCCGAAACCCGGGATTGTTCAAGTGGAGAGTCGATTTGGCATCCGGCCCCGACGCATCACGGGGCCGGACGGACGCCTCATTCCGCGGGCTGGGGTTCGTCGTCACCGGAACGGTGCACGATCGTTGCCGGCTTCGGCCCGATCCGGTGCGGGCCCGGATCATGGTCGATCACCGGCCGGCCATCGTCGCCCGGACGATAGGTGAGCAGGCGGCGGCCGAGCTTCGGCCCGATCCAGCGCTCGATGCCCACTGCCAGGCTGAAGCTCGCCGGAACGATCAGCAGGGTCAGCACGGTCGAGAGTATGAGCCCGCCGATCACGACGATGCCCATCGGCGCACGCCAGGATCCGTCGCCGCTCAGCGACAGGGCGGTCGGCACCATGCCGGCGACCATCGCCACCGTGGTCATGACGATCGGCTGGGCGCGCTTGTGGCCCGAATCGATGATCGCGACCACGGTGTCGACACCCTTGCCCATTTCCTCCAGCGCGAAGTCGATCAGCAGGATCGAGTTCTTGGCGACGATGCCGAGCAGCATCAGGATGCCGATATAGACCGGCATCGACACAGGATTACCCGTCACCAGCAGCCCGAGCAGGCCGCCGAGCGGCGCCACCAGCAGCGAGAGCATGTTGACGAAGGGCGGCAGCAGGCGGCGGTACAGCAGCACCAGCACCGCGAAGACCAGGAAGATGCCCGCCACCACCGCGACGATGAAGTTCTTGATCATCTCCGCCTGCCATTTGGCCTGGCCAAGCGTCAGCTCGCTGATCCCGACCGGCAGGTTCTTCATCGCGGGCAGGTCGTGGATCTGCTTCATCGCTTCGCTGGAAACGATCTGCTTGCCGTTCTTGTCGTTGCCGCGGTCAGCGCCGATCGTGATCTGGCGCTGCTGCGCGACGCGGTCGATCTTGGTCGGGCCGGCACCGAAGCCGATCTCGGCGACGAGGCTGAGCGGGACCGAGCTGCCGGTCGAGGTCTGCACCGGCAGGTTCTGGATCGTCGACAGCCGCTGGCGCGCATTCTGGTCGAGCGCGACGCGGATCGGGATCTGACGATCGGACAGCGAGAATTTCGCGCTGTTCTGGTCGATGTCGCCGAGCGTCGCGATGCGGATCGCCGAGGACAGGGCCTGAGTCGTCACGCCGAGATTGGCGGCCAGGTCCATGCGCGGCGAGATGACGATCTCGGGCCGCTTCAGGTCGCCGGTGATGCGCGGCGCGACGAGCGAGGGCAGCTTGCCCATCTGCTCGACGATCTTCACCGCCGTCGCGGTCAGCAGCACGGGATCGTCGCCGCCGAGCGTGATGGTCAGGTCGCGGCCGCTACCGCCCCAGCCATTGTTCGACCGGAACGAGACCCGGGCATCGGGGATCTTCGCCAGCTCCGGTGCGAGCGATCGCTCGAACTCGGTGCTCTTCATCGTCTTCTTCTCTTTGAAGATGGCGGTGACGCGGCCGTTGCCGACAAAGGCGCGCGAATAGACCGATTCGACGTCGGGCTGCTTCTGCATGAAATCGGCGACGCGCCGCACGACAAGCCTGGTCTCGTCGAGCGTGGTGCCGGGCACCATCTCCACGTTCACGGTACTGGCGTCCTGGTCCTGGTCGGGCTGGAAGGTCATCGGCAAGGTGCCGAACAGCACGATGGTGAGCGCGAAGGAGACGACGCCGCCGACGACCGCTGACCAGCGATGCCGCAGCGTCCATTTCAGCGTGGACATGTACATGTCCATCAGGCGGCCTTCGCCATGCTTGGCCTGGCCGTGCGCCTTCAGGAAATAGGCGGCGATCATCGGCGTCACGAGACGCGCGACGGCCAGGCTCATCAGCACCGAGACGACGACGGTCAGGCCGAAATTCTTGAAGAACTGGCCCGAGACGCCCGGCATCAGGCCGACCGGCAGGAACACCGCGACGATCGACATGGTGGTGGCGAGCACCGCGAGACCAATCTCGTCGGCGGCGTCGATCGATGCCTGATAGGCCGTCTTGCCCATGCGCATATGCCTGACGATGTTCTCGATCTCCACGATCGCATCGTCGACCAGCACACCCGCCACCAGGCTGAGCGCGAGCAGAGTCATCTGGTTCAGGTTGAAGCCGAGCAGGTCCATGAACCAGAAGGTCGGAATCGCCGACAGCGGGATGGCGAGCGCCGAGATGATCGTCGAGCGCCAGTCACGCAGGAACAGGAACACGACGAGCACGGCGAGCACCGCGCCCTCGACCATGGCCTCCATCGCCGAATGATATTGCTGCTCGGCATATTTCACTTCGTTGAAGATCAGCTGGAAATGGACCTTCGGGTTGCGCTTCTCGAGCGCGGCCAGCTTCTCCTTGGCGCCCTTGTAGACCGACACGTCCGACGCGCCCTTGGAGCGCTGGAAGTCGAAGCTCAGCACCTGGCGGCCGTTCATCTCCGAGGCGGAGCGCTGCTCGGCATAGAGATCGCGGACCTGGGCGATGTCCGCCAGCTTGACCGTGCGCCCGCCGCCGACGGCGATCTGGGTCTGGCCGAGATCATAGGCGTTCTTGGCATTGCCGAGCACGCGGACCGACTGTTCCGACCCGGCGATCTCGGCGCGGCCGCCTGCGGCGTTGAGGTTCACCTGGCGCAGCTGCTGGTTGACCTGGCTCGCGGTCAGGCCCTGCGACTGGAGCTTGGCGGGATCGAGGATGATGCGGATCTCGCGGTCCACGCCGCCATTGCGGCTGACCGTCGCCATGCCGGGAACCGCCAGCAGTTCCTTCGCGACATTGTTGTCGATGTACCAGCTCAGCTGCTCGATCGTCATGTCGGTGCCGACCGCGGCATAGCTGGCGAGGTCGTCGCCCGACGTGTTGGCGCGCGACACCTGCGGCTCGAGGATGCCGTCGGGCAGATCGGACCGGATCTGCTGGACGGCGCTGCGCACGTCCTCGACCGCGCGGTCGATCGGCGTGCCGATGTTGAGCTGGACGACCGTCACCGAGCTGCCTTCGGTCACCGTCGAGTTGATCTCGTCGATGCCCTGCAGGCTGCGGACCGCGGATTCGACCTTCTGGGTGACCTGGTTCTCCAGCTCGGTCGGCGCCGCGCCCGGCTGGCTGATCTGGACGATCACCACCGGGAAATCGATGTCAGGGTTGTTGTTCACCTCCATCGTGCTGAAGCTGACGATGCCGGCGACCGTCAGCATGAAGAACAGCACGATCGACGGAACGGGGTTCCGGATCGACCAGGCGGAGATGTTGCGAAAGCTCATGGCGGTCAGCCTTGCGTTTTCTGGAGGACGGGCTTGATCTTCTGTCCGGCGTTGAGGAACGCTCCTGCCGAAAGCACGACACGCTCGGTGCCGGCCAGGCCTTCGGCGATCGCGACGCCGTTGTCGGAAACCTCACCGAGCTTCACCGCGCGCCGGACGACCTTGTTGCCGTCGCCGACGACATAGACGAAATTGCCCTTCGTGTCGCTCTGGATCGCCGAGTTGGGCAGCTGCGGCAAGTCGGTCGAGCCGCGGCGGATCGTCGCCGAGGCGAAACCGCCGGGCTTGAGCGCCGGGTTGTAGCTGAGCGCGATACGCGCGATGCCCTGGCGGGTCTGCGGGTCGATGACCGGCGAAACCTGCCAGACCTCGCCCGAAAAGGCGGTATCGCCACCGACGGGTACGACCTGCGCACTCACACCGAGGGGAAGGCCGACAAGATCGGCTTCGCTCAGCTGCGCGCGCATTTCCATCTCGCCACCCTTGGCCATGCGGAACAGCGTGCCGGAGCCGGAGCTGATCACCATGCCCGGCTCGACGCTGCGAGTCAGCACCAGGCCGGCGGCCGGCGCGCGGATGTCCAGGCGACCGGTGCGGGCATTCTGCTCGGCGAGCTGCGCCTGGGCGACGCGGACGCGCGCCACTGCGGCGTCGCGGGTGGCGGCCTTGCGCTCGAGATCGGCCTTGGAGATGAAGCCGCGATTGACCAGCGCCTGGGCGCGGTCGAGCTCGGACTGGGCGATCGCCGCGTCCGAGCGTGCGACATTGACCTGCGCCGCGAGGGAGGCGCCGGTCTGGGTTTGCACGGCACGGTCGACCGTTGCGAGCACCTGGCCTGCGCCGACCCACTGGCCGGGCTCGACCAGCACGCGCGTGACCATGCCGCCTTCGCCGGCGACGCCGATCGGCATCTCGCGGCGCGCGGCGAGCGATCCCGTTGCCGAGATGATTCGTGCCGAGGCCTGGCGACCCGGAATCGCGACCGAGACGGTCGGCAGTTGCTCGGTCTTGCCGCCGCCGGCGGCGGCAGTGGCCGCGCCGTCCTTCTTGCCGCCCGACATGGCGAAATAGGCGCCGATGACGATGAGGACCGCCAGGATGGCCGCGCCGATGATCCACCAACGGCGATTCGACCGACCCTCGCCCGGCAAGGCAAGGTGATCGTCAGAACCGAAGGTCGGCTGCCCGTAATTCATGTGCGTCACTTTCCCCGTCCCGCCCAGGTGGCGTCGTCGTTATCGTTGGACTGTATTATAGAAATAAGTCACCGACCTCAAGGGGTCGTTTTCCGCGAGAGCGCCCATGGCCGTTTCGGGCCATTTTCGCAAGCCCGGCGCCCCTGCGTGGTAAAGAAACTGTTGCATCTCGGCAGCATGAGAGCGACGTTCGCCGCGGCGCCGCGTCAGCGTGCCGCAATCTAGGGGAGTGAAGCGATGCTTTTGCACAACAGCTTCTTGGGCTGGATTCTGATCGGCCTGGTGGCCGGCATTCTTGGCAGGATTATCATGCCCGGCAAGGATCCGGGCGGGTTCATCGTCACCATCCTGATCGGCATCGCGGGCGCCTTGCTCGCCGGGTATCTCTCCCCGATGATGGGGCTGCATATCGAGGCGGGGTGGCAGAGTTATGCCGCGGCCACGGTCGGCGCGATCGTTCTGCTCGCGCTCTACCGCGTGGTGATGACTCGCCGGGTGCGCTGACCCGCCGGCCCGTTCAGCTTAGGTTGGCCCGCGTCGCCGCATGAAGGGCGCGCGGGCCAATCGGCTCGGTCTGATACGGGAGTTCTATTGATGCGTTACCTAGCGACCGCCGTGGCGCTCGCCGCCCTGCCGCTTACCCTGTCGCCCGCCGTGGCACAGGTGACCCCGACCATCGTCGCCGATGGCGCGATCCTCGACGTGACCGCCCAGGGCGAGACGACCCGCGTGCCCGACGTGGCGACGATTCGCGCCGGGGTAGTGACTCAGGGCGCCACCGCTGCGGCCGCGCTGGCCGAGAATGCCAAGCGCATGGCAGGCGTACTCGAGGCGCTGAAGCGCGCCGGCGTCGCCCCGCGCGACAACCGCACGGCGAGCGTGTCGCTCAGCCCGCAATATCGCTACACCGACGGCCAGCCGCCGGTCGTGACCGGCTATCAGGCGAGCAACAGCGTTGCGATCCGCTTCCGCGACATCGCCAAGGCGGGCGCGATCCTCGATGCGCTGGTGACGGAAGGCGCGAATCAGATCGACGGCCCAACCCTGTCGATCGACCAGCCCGAGGCAGCGCTCGACGAGGCCCGCGCCGATGCGGTGAAGCGTGCCCGTACCCGCGCCGAACTCTACGCGCGCGCCGCAGGCCTTTCCGTCTCGCGGATTCTGTCGATCTCCGAGGCGGGCCAGAATGACGGCAGCACGCCGCAGCCGATCATGTTCAACAACCGCGCGATGGCCGCCGGCATGGACGCCTCGACCCGAGTCGTGCCCGGCGAGACCGAGGTAACGGTCTCGGTGAACGTGCGGTTCCTGCTCAAATAACGAAACGGGCCGCCCGGTTGCCCGGGCGGCCCGTCTTTTGCGCTGGCCTGGTGCTTAGCGGACGCTGCCGCGGCGGACCAGGTTGACGATCGCGAGCAGGATGATCGCGCCGATCAGCGAATAGACGAAGGTCGTGATGGTGATGACCTGGTTGATGCCGCCTCCGAAGAGGAAGGATGCGATCACCGAACCAATGATGCCGACCACGACGTTCAGGATAACGCCCTGTTGCCCGTCGGTGCGCATGACCATGCTGGCAAGCCAGCCCACGACGCCACCAACTACGAGCCAAACAATAAGACCCACCATGTTTCCCTCCGTTGTTCCCGGCTAGTCCGGGTTCGGACTGGAAAGACTCACGACCGCTTGCATTTGTTCCGCGTGCGTTTCGCTCGATTGAACGACAACGCCCCCGCAACCATCCCGAAAGGATGGCGGCGAGGGCGCGGATCTTCAGCCGTGCTGAAGCGGCGGCGTCAGTATTTCTGCTGGCGCTCGTACAGCGAACGATAATGCTGGATGCGCGTCACGCGCAGGCCCGGCATGCCCGAACGGTCGATCGCGCGCTGCCAGCCGGCGAATTCCTCGACGGTCAGGCCATAACGGTCGCACACTTCGTCGACCGACAGCAGCCCGCCATTCACGGCTGCCACCACTTCGGCCTTGCGGCGCACGACCCACCGGGTCGTCTCGGGCGGGGGCAGCGTGTCCAGGGTCAGCGGCTCGCCGAGCGGGCCGATGACTTTGGCGGGGCGTATCTTCTGGTTTTCGATCATTCTCAACCTCGATCGGGGCGGGGGGCCCCCTCTCTACTTCTACAACGTCATTACACGGGCGGACTTGAACACCGGCTAAAGCGGCTCGGTAAACGCCGGGTTCATTCCTTCCTGTTCCCTGCTCAGCATTGCGGCGACCTGAAGGTTAAACGCGCCGTGTTCCGGCGCGAACCAGCTGCGATGGCTGAACGCCGGCACCAGATGGGCGTGGCGCATCGCGGTCGGGCTCGCGGCCTGGCGCGCGGCGATCCCCACCATCAATACCGCCAGATCAGGCGGAAGGACGGTGACGCTGGCGTCAGCTTCGAACCGGGAAAAACTAAGATCCATAGCGCCCTTTCCGGCGTCAGAGACTCGATCGAGACTGATCTACGGCAAGGGTCTGAACTTCCGGTAAAGCTCGTCTAAAGGCCTTGGAAAGGCGCGCGGCTTTGCATCGCGGGCCGTGCGCGCCTATCTGCGCCGCATGATGACTAAGGGCGATTTTCAGCTGGGGCCGGACCTGACCGGCAAGCGCATCGTCGTCGCGATGTCGGGCGGCGTGGACAGCTCGGTGGTCGCGGCGCTTGCGGCGCGCAGCGGCGCCGAGACGATCGGAGTGACGCTCCAGCTCTACGATCATGGCGAGGCGGTGGGCCGCGCCGGTAGCTGCTGCGCCGGCCGCGACATCCGCGACGCGCGCGCGGTGTGCGACCGGCTGGGCATCGCGCATTATGTGTTCGATCATGAATCGAGCTTTCGCGACCAGGTGATCGACGGCTTCGCCGATGAATATCTGCGCGGCCGCACGCCGATTCCCTGCGTCCGCTGCAATATGGGGCCGAAATTCACCGATCTGTTCCAGGTCGCGCGCGATCTCGGCGCGGATTGCCTGGCGACCGGCCATTATGTCCGCCGGGTCGAAGGCCCGGCGGGCGCCGAGCTGCACCGCGCGGTCGATCCGGCGCGGGACCAGAGCTATTTCCTGTTCGCGACGACGCAGGACCAGCTCGACTATCTGCGCTTCCCGCTGGGTGGGCTGCCCAAGACAAGGGTGCGCGAGCTGGCGGCGGAGCTGGGGCTGGGCGTCGCGGCCAAGCCCGACAGCCAGGACATCTGCTTCGTGCCCGACGGCGACTACGCCTCGCTGGTCAAGAAGCTGCGGCCCGAGGCCGATACCAGCGGCGAGATCGTCGACGAGGGCGGCCGCACCTTGGGGCGGCATCGCGGGCTGATCCACTTCACCGTGGGGCAGCGGCGCGGGCTCGAGATCGGCGGGACGCCCGAGCCGCTCTATGTCGTGCGGCTCGAGCCGGAGAGCCGCCGCGTGGTGGTCGGCCCGAAGACCGCGCTGGCGGTCGAGGGGGCGCGGCTTTCCGAGATCAACTGGATCGGCGGCGACCATCAGGGGCCGCTGACCGCCAAGGTGCGCTCGCTGGCCAAGCCGGTGCCGGCGCGGCTGATCGGCGACCGGGTGGTGTTCGACGCGCCCGAATATGGCGTCGCGCCGGGGCAGGCGGCGGTGCTGTATGCCGGGGAGCGGGTGCTCGGCGGTGGGTGGATCGAGGAAACCGAGCGGGCGCGGGTGGCGGTGGCTGCTTAATCCTTCTCCCAGCGGGAGAAGGTGGCGCGTAGCGCCGGATGAGGGTGAGTAGGGAAGCAGACAATCACCCTCACCCTCCCACCGCTGCGCGGCGGGCCCCTCCCTCTCCCGATGGGAGAGGGGTTTTTAGCGCAGCTTGAGCGGCGTGCCTTTGAACGGCTCGGACTGGCAGCCGAGCACCGGATCATACGTCGCCGAACGGCTGGCGATCAGCGGGACATAGGCCGTCACCGTCTTCGTCGCGGGATCGTCCGAGAGGCGGATCGCTTCCATGCCGGGTTCGAAATCGGCGCGGCAGCTCTTCAGGTCGCGGTTGCCGATATAGCGGCAGGCACAGGCGACGCGGGCGGCATAGCCGGTGCCGAGCTGGAGTTGCGGCGTGAGCGAGCGGGCGTAGAGGAACGCGGCGGCGAGCAGCGCCACCACCACCACTCCCAGACCGACCGCGATGCGCCTTGCCTTCATGGGCGTGCACCCTATCGTGGCGGCGATGCTGCGCAAGGCCGCCTTTCTCGCTATGGTGCCCGTCCTCCTGGCGAGCACCGATGCGCCGCCCTCGCTCGCGACAACCTTCAGCTTTACCGCCTGCCCCGGTGCCGACCTTTCAAAGTCGATGGGACCGATCCAGTTGTTGTTCTCCGCTCACCCCGAAACGCGCGCCGTGCTGGTGACCGCTAACGGGTGTCCGGCGTACAAGGCCTATGCGTCGGACTATTCCGATGCGAACCGCTTCATCAGCTGGTCGATGGCGAAGACGGTGACCGGCATGCTGGTCGGCGCGCTGGTGACCGACGGCCGGCTCAAGCTCGACGCGCCGGCGCCGATCGCGGAGTGGCACAAACCCGGCGATCCGCGTGCCGCGATCACCTTGCGCCACCTGCTCCAGATGTCGTCCGGCCTCCAGCATATCGAGGTGGGCGATCCGGTCGAGAAATCGGATACCAACCAGACCCTGTTCGTCAGCCACACCGCGGCGATGGCGGCGGCGGCGATCGACCATCCGCTCGAGACCAAGCCGGGCACCAAGTTCCGCTACAGCTCGCTCACCAGCATCACCCTTGCCGAGATCGTGTCGCGGACGCTGACCGACAGCCGCGATCCGCGGGTTCGGGCGAAGGCCTATAGCGAGTTCGCCCAGTCCAGGCTGTTCCGGCCCGCGGGGATTACCAGCGCGGTGCTCGAGTTCGACGGGGCCGGCACCCAGATCGGCGGATCGATCATGCACATGACGCTCGACGATTGGGGCCGGATCGGCGGCCTGCTACTCGACGGCAAGGCAGCCGACGGGCGGCAGGTGGTCGATCCGGCCTGGCTCAACTTCATGAAGACGCCCTCGCCGACCAATGCCGAATATGGTGCCCAGACCTGGCTCAACCGGCCGGGCGGGGCCGAGGGCAAGGCGACCCTGTTCCCCGGCAAGGGCCCGGCAAGCGCCGTCGCGGCGGATGGGCATCTCGGCCAGCTGGTGATCGCCAGCCCGGAGAGCGGGCCGGGGCGCGGGATCGTCGTCGTGCGGCTGGGCAATACGCCGGACAAGCGCAACGCTGCGCTGATGCAGACGCTCGGCGATGCCGTGGCCGGCTTCGACCGGCCGGGAGGGATGCCATGATCGGGACGATGCTGGTTGCGATGGCGCTGCAGGCTGCGGCGCCATCGACGGAAGCCGAACTGCTCGGCCGGCGGCTGGCCGATGCGGGGACGCTCGCGGTGCTGGTGCCGCTGATCACCGCGAAGGAGACCGAGGAGCTGGTCGCGGCGCACAAGGAACTGAGCGAGGACGAAAAGGCCGAGCTGCGCGCGACGGCCAAGGCGGTCGCTGCGCGGGAAACCGGCCGGCTGCTCGACGCCGAGGGCCATGCCTATGCCGCGGCGCTGTCGGTTGTGGACCTGCGCGCGCTGGTCGCGGCGGCCGAAACCAGCGCGGCCGTCCGTCAGCGCGCCGCAATGCCAGGCGTGATCGCCGCGACGATGACATCGATCGGCAAGCTCGACTTCAAGGGCGACGTGCTCAAGCTGTTCTGCGCGAACACGGGCAAGGCCTGCGTCCCGATCGAGTAGGATTCTCCAACAAAGGGGCGGATTCGCGCGTTCTTTTTTCTTTCCGCTGTTATGTTGGATTTTCCGGCCCGAATTCCTGCCCGTTTCCAAAGGCTTGCCAGGCCTTTTCCCTGTTACCGGATAACAGCGGAAAACAGCGGTACATTTGCGCGAAAATACCGCTGTTTTTCCGCTGACGACGTCCGGAAATCGTCCAACAGAATCGACAATAAGAAAGAGCGGTCCCGGCCGATGCCCGAACCGCGCCGCGCTGCCACGGCCGGGCCGCGATGTGAATCGACGTCAGGCCTTGCCGGCGCGCAGGAACTCCACCGCATGGTGCGCGCCGCGCGCCGACATCGCCATATAGGTGAGCGAGGGGTTCTGGCAGCCGGACGAGGCCATGCACGATCCGTCGGTGATGAACAGGTTCGGCACGTCATGCGCCTGGTTATAGCCGTTGAGCACGGAGGTCTTCGGGTCCTTGCCCATGCGCGCGCTACCCATTTCATGGATGCCGAGGCCGAGCCCGCCATAATGCTCGCGCTGGGTGATGTCGGTGCAGCCGGCCAGCTCGAGCATCGCCCGGGCATCGGCGTTGCACTGGTCGATCATCTTCAGGTCCTGCGCCCCGAGCGCCACATCGATATGCGGGATGGGGATGCCCCATTTGTCGGTGCGGGTCGGGTGAAGCGTGACGCGGTTTTCGGGCCGCGGCAGCATCTCGCCGAATCCGCTGAGATTGAGCGACCATGGCCCCGGCTTGCGCAGCTTGGCCTTCAGCGCGGCGCCGGTGCCGGGCTCGCTTATGCCGCGCTGCCAGCTGGGGCGCAGCCCGCGCCCCTGGAAGCCGAAGCCGCGGGTATAGCCGTCGCCCGGCTCGGTCACGTTGCGATAGCGCGGGACGTAGAAGCCGTTGGGGCGGCGGCCATGATGATAGATGTCGTCGAAGCCGGGATAGGTGCCGGTCGCGCCCATGCCGCTGATATGGTCGGTCAGGTTGCGCCCGACCATGTCGGAACGGTTGGCGAGGCCGGTCGGAAAGGCCTCCGAGGTCGAGGTCAGCAGGATCTGCGCCGTGCCGATGGTCGAGGCGCAGAGGAAGACCAGCTTCGCCTCATAGACTTTGCCCACCTTCGTATTCCGGTCGATCACGCGTACGCCCGATGCCTTGCCGGTCCTGGGGTCGTAGACGATGCTGTGCGCGATCGCGTCGGTGACGATGGTGAGGTTGCCGGTGTTCTTCGCCGCCGGCAAGGTCGCGCTGAGGCTGGAGAAATAGGCGCCGTAGGAACAGCCGCGTTCGCACAGCGAGCGGTATTGGCAGGCGCCGCGACCGAGCGCCTCATGCTCCGGCGTCGGCGCCGTGAGATGGGCGCAGCGGCCGGTGATCAGCCGGCGGGTGGGAAAGGCCGCCTGGATCTTGCGGCCGAATTCCGCCTCGACCGGGGTCAGCGCCATGGGCGGGAGATATTTGCCGTCGGGGAGCTGCGACAATCCTTCGGTCGAGCCCGAGATGCCGGCAAAAATCTCCACATGGTCGTACCATTTCGCCATGTCGGCATAGCGGATCGGCCAGTCGGTGCCGAAGCCGTCCTTCGCGTTCGATTCAAAATCCATCTCGCTCAGGCGATAGGATTGCCGCGCCCACATCAGCGAGCGGCCGCCGAGATGATAGCCGCGGATCCAGTAGAAGGGCTTGTCCTCGGGCGTCGAATAGGGGTGGTCGCTGTCCTTCGCCCAGAAATGCTTGTTGGCGGTGGAAAAGGCATAGCATTTGCTCTGCACTTCATAATCCGCCTCGATCTCGGACTCCGAGACCTGGCCGTAATTGTCGAGCTCCCAGGGCGAGAGCGAGTCGGTGTAATCGCTGCCATGCTCGATATGCTGGCCGCGTTCGATCACCAGCGTCTTGAGCCCGCGTTCGGTGAGCTCCTTGGCGGCCCAGCCGCCGCTCATGCCCGATCCGATGACGATCGCGTCGAAGCTCATACTCGTCCCCCGATGGTCATGCTCAGCCGGCCCAGGCGCGGGTGTCGGGGCCCATCTTCACGTTCGGCTCCCACGCACCGGGCACCAATTCGTAGCGAAGCTCCTGCGTCGCGCCGCTTTCCGAGAAATAATAGCCGGTCAGGGCGAGGTTCCTGAAACGATGCCAGGCCGGGTCGTCGGCGGCGAAGGCGGCGGTATCGAAAGCGGCGAGCCGGGCGTCGCGCTCGGCCGCGGTGAGCGCCGCGAACCCTTTGCCGGTTGCCGCGCGGGCCTCGCTGTCGATTCGCGCCAGTACAGTGCGGAAGCCGGCGGCGGTGGCGGGCGCTGCCCAGTTGGTCATCATCGCATCGATGAAGGCGGGCACGCCCGCTTCGAGCGCGCCCGGCGTGTCGGTGCGCGGGATGAAGGCGGCGCAGACCGAGTCGAGCACGGCACGTTCGGCGGGCATGAAGAAGGCCCTGGTGGGAGCGGTCGCAAAGGCGATGTCGGGCAGGCCGGCCAGGGTGCCGCCGACGAGCAGGATCGCGCTCCGCAGGAGCGCGCGGCGATCCAGCGCAGCGTCGTCGAGCCCGGGGCTGTCGACCATTTCATCATCCTCTCATCGCACAGGGCGCTTGTGCGCCTCCCGCTTGCACGCCAGACTGCCGGGCGGGGCTGACCTTGTCCAGCCTATAGCGTTACCGGTACCAAGCAAAGAGCGCGGACCGTGGGGAGGATCGACGATGAGACACTTGCTTCGCCTGCTGGCGATCCTCCTCGGCACGCTGACTCTGGTCGGCGGGGGTGCCGGCGCAAGTGCCGCTGGGGCGAAAGAAGCGCCGCGCGTCCTGATCTTCACTTACTCGACCGGCTATCGCCATGCCTCGATCGAGCCGGGCGTGGTCGCGCTGCAGGCGATGGGCAAGAAGATGGGCGTGACCATGGTCACGAGCGCTGACCCGGCGGTTTTCAGCACCGAGGGGCTGAAGGGGGTTCAGGCGATCATCCTGATCAGCAACACCAGCAAGAAAACCGATCCGACCTCGGAATGGCTCACCGGCAGCAAGCGCGACGCGTTGCAGGCCTTCGTCCATCGCGGCGGCGGGATCGTCGGCATCCACGCGGCGGCGGATTCGCATTACAACTGGCCCTGGTACGGCCGGATGATCGGCGGCTATTTTCAGCGCCATCCCAAGGGCACGCCCGAGGGGACTGTGACGGTGGTCGACCCGAAGCATCCGGTGATGAAGGGCCTCGCGCCGGTCAGCCGGCATGTCGACGAATGGTATTATTATGAGGATTACGACCCGCGGCTTCACCTGCTGGCGACGGTCGACCCGGGCTCGCTCGGCGAGGCGGACGTGAACCCCAATCCGGTGGCGTGGGTGCATGAGTTCGAGGGCGGACGGGTGTTCTACACCGCGATGGGGCACACCGACGAATCGTACCGGGACCCGTGGTTCCTGCGGCAGCTGGAGAATGGGCTGAACTGGGTTTTGCGGCGGTAGGAGCCTTCTCCCCTCCCTGAAAGGGAGGGGTCGGGGGTGGGTAGGCGAGCGAAGCTCGCCGTTCTACGCTGGCCCCATGCGACGCATTCCGAGAGTGATGGTCGACCGGGCACGGTCGTTGCGGCGCGAGGCGACAGAGGCCGAGCGGGCACTCTGGCGACTGTTGTCACGTTACCGCCCTTCTTTCACGCGGCAATTGGTGATTGACCGTTACATCGTCGATCTGGCGTGTCGCGCCGCGAAACTGGCGGTCGAGTTCGACGGCGGGCAGCATCATGAGCAGGTGGCTTATGATGCGGAGCGGACGGCGGTGCTCGAGGGGCTTGGGTGGAAAGTCATTCGCCTGTGGAACAGCGATGTTCTGGCCAATCCGGAGGGCGCCGCCGAATATATTCTGTCGGAGGCCGCCGAGTGCCTCGGCGGTACCCACCCCCAACCCCTCCCTTCCAGGGAGGGGAGAGTCAGGAGGCCGCGTTTTGGCTAGGGGCGGAGCGATCTGGCTCGGTCGGTCATCAGCTTCGGGACGCGGCGCATGGGGTGAGCGTAGAGCGGCGAGCTTTGCTCGCCTACCCACCCCTAGCCCCTCCCTTTCAGGGAGGGGAATCAGTCAAGCCCCAGTATCCGTCGATTGCGGGCCGCATCCGGCGCGGCGCCGGCGAAGTCGTCGAACGCGCGGTCGGCCTTGCGGATCATATGCGCCTCGACGAACGGCGCGCCCTCGGCGGCGCCCTGTTCGGGGTGCTTGAAGCAGCATTCCCATTCGACCACTGCCCAGCCGGCATAGTCGTATTTGGTGAAGGCCGAGAAGATCGCGCCGAAATCGATCTGGCCGTCGCCCAGCGACCGGAAGCGGCCGGGGCGGTCGGCCCAGTCGGCATAGCCGCCATAGACGCCAGCGCGACCATTGGGGCGGAACTCGGCGTCCTTCACATGGAACATGCGGATCCGGTCGTGATACCGGTCGATGAAGTCGACATAGTCGAGCTGCTGCAGCAGGAAATGGCTGGGATCGTAGAGGATGTTGGCGCGGGGATGTTCGCCGACCGCGGTCAGGAAGCGTTCCCAGCTGATCCCGTCATGCAGGTCCTCGCCCGGATGGATCTCGAAGCACGCATCGACGCCATTCTCCTCGAAGACGTCAAGCAGGGGCAGCCAGCGCGTCGCCAGTTCCCTGAAGCCCTCTTCGACCAGCCCGGCGGGGCGTTGCGGCCAGGGATACATGGTGTGCCAGAGCAATGCGCCGGAGAAAGTGGCGTGCGCGTTCAGCCCGAGCCGGCGGCTGGCGCGGGCGGCCATGCGGACCTGTTCCCTGGCCCATTCGGTCCGCTCGGCCGGCTTGCCGTGCACTTCGGCAGGCGCAAAGGCATCGAACAATTCGTCATAGGCGGGGTGGACCGCGACGAGCTGGCCCTGGAGATGAGTCGACAGCTCGGTGATCGCGACCCCGGCCTCGGCGCAGAAACCGGCGACCTCGTCGCAATAATCCTGGCTTTCGGATGCCTGTTTCAGGTCGAACAGCCGCGCATCCCAGGTCGGGATCTGCACCCCGGCATAGCCGAGATCGGCCGCCCATTTGGCGATCGACCCGAGCGAATTATATGGCGCCGTGTCGCCGGCGAACTGCGCCAGGAAAATGGCGGGACCCTTCATGAATCGTCTCCAAGATCGGTCCAGGCGCCGCCGCCGGCGCTGCTGTCATGCGCGGCCTGGATGAACCGCATGCCCGCGACCCCGTCGGCGAGGCTGGCATAGCAGGGCAAGGCAGGCGCGTTGCCGCGTACCGCATCGGCGAAATCGCGATAGATATTGGCAAAGGCTTCGAGATAGCCCTCGGGATGGCCCGAGGGCACGCGCGTGACGCGCATCGCCGCCTCGCCCAGATAGGTGCGATCGACGCCGGGGGTCCAGATCTCCTCCGGCCCGCCGCGCCTTGCGACGCGCAGATGGTTGGGATGCTCCTGATGCCAGTGGATCCCCGCTTTTTCGCACCAGACCGATATCTCCAGCCCGTTCGAATCGCCGGTGCAGATCTGGCTGGCGACCAAGGTGCCGCGTCCGCCGCCCGAGAGGTGGAACATCGCCGCACCATCATCGTCGAGCAGCCGGCCCGGCACCGCCGCGCGCAGCTCGGCCGAGAGGCGGGTCATGCGCTCGCCGGTAAAATATTCGACCAGGTTGAAGGCGTGGGTGCCGATATCGCCGAACGCCCCGGCCAGGCCCGAGCGCGCCGGATCGATGCGCCATTCGGCCTGCTTGCCGACGGCGTCGCCGGCCGCAGCCAGCCACCCTTGGGTATAGCGCACCGCGACTCGCCGCACCGCGCCGAGGTCTCCCGCCGCCACGAGCGCGCGCGCCTGGCGCACCATCGGGTAGCCGAGATAGGTGTGGGTGACGCCGACCAGCCCACCGGTACGCGCGGCCGCTGCCTGGAAAGCGAGCGCGGCGTCGAGCGTGTCGGTCAGCGGCTTGTCGGTGAGCACCGGAAAGCCCGCTTCCAGCGCGGCGATGGCGACCGGCGCGTGGACATGATTAGGGGTGACGATCGAGATGAATTCGGCGCGCTCGTCCTCGGGCAGCGCCTTCTCGCCGTCGAACAGTGCCTGGTAGCTGGTATAGCTGCGGTCGGGCGCAATGCCTGCCGCGACGCCCGAGCGTTTCGCGCGCTCGGGATCGCTGCTCAGCGCGCCCGCGACCAGCCGGCAATTGCCGGCAATGGCGGCGGCAGTGCGGTGGACCGGGCCGATGAACGCGCCTTCGCCGCCGCCGACCATGGCGTATCTGACGGGACCGGCCGTCATGCGGCCAGCGTCTTCAGATAGGCCATGCTCTCGGCGATCGCGGCGAGCGGGGGCTGGACCCATGGCGGTTCCTGCTCGACGAACCAGCTCTTGATCGGCGCGGCTTTTGCGGCAGCGAAGACCGAGGGCCAGTCGATGCTGCCCTTGCCGACCGGCACGGTGGTCAGGTCGTCGGCGATCCGCCCGGGCTTGCGTTCCTTCGTCGCGATGTCCTTGACGTGGAGCAGCTCGATCCGCGCGCCATGCTCCTTCAGCACATGCGCCGGATCATGCCCGGCCGCAGCCGCCCAGCCGAGATCGAGTTCGAACGCGACCAGCGCGGGATCGGTATGCTCGAGCAATTCGTGGAACGCGACCTTGCCGTCATAAGCGAGGAATTCGGCCGGATGGTTGTGATAGGCGAAACGCATGCCGAGCGCCTTCGCCCGCCCGCCGATCTCGTTCATCCGCGCGGCGTTGCGACGCCAGTCGTCGAGCGTCATCGCCTCGGCGACGGCCTGGACCCAGGGGCGCTTCGGATCGAGCGCTTTGGTCGATGCAGGGGAAGAGGCGACGAAGAATTTGACGCCGACCTCGCGTGCGGCGGCGAGCTTGGTGTCGAACTCGTCCATCAGCTCGCGCATCGAATAATGGCAGGAGATGCAGTCGAGCCCCGCGGCGGCCACGCCCTTGCGGAAATCGGCCGGCGAGAGGCCGACCCAACCGGCGGCCTCGACCCGGTCATAGCCGATCGCCTTTACCGATTTCAGCGTGCCGGCGAAGTCCTTCGCCAGATCGTCCTTCACGGCCCAGAGCTGAAGCCCCGGCGGAAGCCCGAGCGGCATGGCGCGGGCATTGATGGGCAGAAAAGCGGTGGCAATGGCAGCGCCTGTGGCGCCGAGAAAAGTGCGGCGATCGAGCATCGGACCCCTCCTGAGGGAGAAGCGGGCTGGCGCCGCCTTGTTGCACGATGTTGTGCGCTCCCATCCTATATGATGGACCGGGGAATAGCGGCGATGCAAGCCGCAAGAACAACCGTCCGCCGCACGCAAACGCGGCGCGACCGATTCAGAGCGTGCCGGTCCACACCCCGATCATGATGACGAGGGGGAAGCTGGCGAGGATGACGGGCATGATCTGCTTCACGGGATGTCTCCTGCGCGCGGGGCAGCGCCGGGTGACCGGCGCTGCCCTTTTGCGGGTGGTGGAAAGGCGGGTGCCGCTCAGAAACGATAACCCGCGCCGAGCAGGACCTGATGACGCGAAACATCGTCGCCATAGTCGCTGAAGCGGTACTCGGCCTTGGCATAGAGATGGTCGCCCAGCATCTGCTCGACGCCGGCACCGAGGCGGTAGCCGTCTTCGTTGGTGCTGACATGGGTGACGGTGCCGCCGGTGGTCGAGCGCAGGCGGAACTGGCTGTTGGCATAGCCCGCCTTCACATAGAGCAACGTGCTCGGCGCCACCTTGGCGCCCAGGCGCAGCGACGCGTCGAGATCGCGGCCGGTGGTCAGGTGCAGGTTGGTGCCGCCGATCAGCGCGTCGGCGCTGCCCGACACCTGCCAGCCGATGCCGGCCTCGGCGCCGATGGTGAAAGTCGAGCCGATCGGCAGGTCGTACCCGATCGCGCCGCCGACGCGCACGCCGTGCACGCTGTCCTGGCTGGTCGGCAGGCCGTCGGCCTGAGTCGAATCATAACCGAAGGTCGCTTCGATACGGGGACCGGTGAAGCTGCTCGCCTCGTCCTGCGCAAAAGCAGGGGTGGCCGCGAACGCAGCGGCGGTGGCGAGAAGGAGGAAGGTAGAACGCATTATAATCTATTCCCTTGGTATTCTCCGGTCATCGTGCCGGGCTGTTGTCAGCGGCTCGGATTGGCCGCGCTGGGGGGCCGCTAACGGGAACGGATGCGGAATGAACCCCGGTCGCGACCGGTGCGACGAAGCTGCGGCGGAGGCGCGGTGCGGTCGGACGAATGCGACCGGAATGGGGGTATTTGCCTCTTTTCCCTCTTTTCCCTCTTCCCTTCCCCGGCGGAGGCCGGGGTCCAGTCGGAAGGTTCCGGCAATGGAGCGCATCGCCAGTTTACGGGCGTCCCCCAACTAGGGCCCGGCCTCCGCCGGGGAAGAGAAGGGGGAGGAGAAAGGGAAGCAACCAGCCCCAAACGCAAATCGGCCACCCGAACACGAGGTCCGGATGGCCGATGATGGCGCCGCCAGTGAGGGGCAAAGGCGAACGCGGCGTACCGCCGTCGCCGGGGGGGCTTGGTTAGACGGTACGCGACTCTATTGGCGCATCCGCATTTTTTTGTCCGCAGCGCTGCGACGGCGGTGCGACGAATCTGTTGCGGTGCGGCATCGTCACGCTTTCAGGCGGTGGCGCACCTCGCCCCAGTGGCGCGGGCCGACGCGGACGACGGCGCCCGATTTCAGTTCGAGCACCATATGCCGCCCGATCGCGCTGATCCGCAGCACCGATCCTGGCCGGACGAAGGCCGAGCGATGGACGCGGATCATCTGCGCCGGATCGAGCCCCTGTTCGAGCGCTCCCATGGTGATGCGGATCATATGGCTGCGTTCCGGCGTGTGGAGCAGCGCATAATCCTTGGCCGCCTCGATCCATTCGATCGTATCGACCGGCACGCGGATCTCGCCGCGCGACGTGGGGATCCAGAATTCCTCCTGATAGCTGCCGCGCGGCGCCGGTGGAGCCTCCTCCGCCTCGTCGTCATTGTCGGCGACGGTGACGGGCGCAGTCGCGGCGAGGCGGCGCAGCACCGAGCGGATCCGCGCGAGCAGCTCGCGCGGCTCGAACGGCTTCATGATGTAATCGTCGGCGCCGAGTTCGAGCCCGACGACGCGGTCGATCACGTCGCGCCGCGCGGTGAGCATGACGATGCCGATCGTCGGGTTCAGCGCGCGCAGCCGGCGCGCGATGCTGAAGCCGTCCTCGTCGGGCATGGTCACGTCGAGCACCACCAGAGTCGGCATGCCGCGCCCCAGGATGACATCGAGATCGGCGCCGCCGCCGGCTTCGTCGACCTCCATGCCCTGCTCGCGCAGATAGGCGGCGACCGGCTCGCGCAGGTCTTCCTCGTCATCGACCACAACGATGTGGGGGATATGCGGATTGGCGGGGGTGGTCATGCGAGATCCATCTGCTTGAGGAACCGGTGCACCGCATCGGGCATGAAGGGTTTTTCGAGCACGGGGCGTTTCACCGCATCGAGGAAGCGCGCCGCCGCGACGCCCAGCGTATCGCCGGTCGCGAAGGCGACCCGGTCGAGCAGGTCGGGGCGCTGCGCCGCGATCCAGGCATGGAGCTGCGGCCCGTCGATGCCGGGCATGCGCAGGTCGCTGATGATCAGGTCGTACTGGCCGCGCGCGAGCTTCTCCTGCGCGGCGTCGCCGCCGACCGCGATGTCGCAGACGAAACCCTCGATCGAGAGGAAGTCGGCGAGCGATTCGGCGATCTCCAGCTCGTCGTCGACGACCAGCGCCTTGCGCGCGGGAAACGCGACCTCGGGCGCGGGCTCCTCGACGATCGCCGCCACGGGGGGCTCGGCGTCGATCGGAAGGGTCAGGCGGAAACAGGCGCCGCGCACCGCGGGCACCAGCTCGAGCCGGCCGCCATGCGCTTCGGCCAGGCCTTGCGAGAAGGAGAGGCCGACGCCGGTGCCCTGGCCCTGCGGCTTGGTGGTGAAAAAGGGTTCGAAGACCCGGCGGCGCGCCTCCTCCGGAATCCCCGGGCCATTGTCGGCGACCTCGAGGATGACGGTGCCGGGGTCGTCGCCGATGGTGGTGCGCATCGTCAGCGCGCGATCGGGCACGCCCGCCTCGACCAAAGCCTGCTGCGCGTTGACGATCAGGTTGATGATGATCTGGTGGAGCTGGTCCGAATCCGCCGAGATATTGGGCAGCGCCGGCGCGAGATCGCGCGTCGCGGCGATGCCGTCGTTGCGCAGGCCGTATTCGGCGAGATCATAGGCGGCATTGGCGACGGCGTTGAGATCGACCGGCTCGCGTTCGGGCCTTTTCTGGCGCGCCATGGCGAGGAAGGTCTGGACGATGCGGGCGCAGCGATCGGCGGCGCGGCGGATCTTCTGCGCGCGCTCGGCCAGCTCGCCGCCGCGCGACTGGCGCTCCATCATCACCGCCTGGGCGACGACGATCGACAGCGGGTTGTTGAGCTCGTGGCTGACCCCGGCGAGCAGCGAGCCGAGGGCTGAGAGCTTCTCGGTCTGATAGAGCGCCTCGCGCGAGCGGGCCAGATCGGCCTCGGCGCGCTTGCGTTCGGTCAGGTCGAGGGTGAAGCCGCCGGTGCGCGCGACGCCGGCGCCGGTGATCGGGAAGACCATCGACAGGACATGCGCGACATCGCCCATGCCGGTCAGTGCGATCTCGGCGCTGGCGACCTGGCCGTTCTGGGCAAGCTGCTCCAGCCGGTTGAGTTCGTCGGTGATGTCCGCCGGGAAGATCTCGTCGGTATGCGCGCCGTGCAGCTCTTCCGGGCTCCGGCCGAGCGCCTTGGCGAATTCCGGATTGACCCGGATATAGCGGCCTTCGCCATTCTTCAGGTGCATCGCGACCGGCGCATTCTCCAGGAAGGCGGAAAGCTGCGCTTCGCTTTCGGCGAGCCGCTCCTCGCTATGGGCGCGTTCGAGCACGGCGAGCGTGCGGTCGGCGAGGTCGCGGACCAGATCGACTTCGCTGTCGGTCCAGACCCGGGGCGTGTCCTGCTGGACCGAGAGGACCGCGACGATCGCGCCCGCGCGCATCATCGGCAGGGTCAGCACGGCGGCGATCTGGAGCGAGTCGAACAGGGGCCGGTTATGCTCGTCGAAGCGCGGGTCGGTCGAGACGTCGTTCACCCGCACCGGCAGGCCGCTCATATGCGCGGCGGCGAGCTTCGTGCCGAGCGCGGCCGAGGGGTAGCGCTGGTTGACGATGCTGGGCAGGCCGGTGGTCCATTCCTGCAGCACGCACAAGGTGGTGCCGTCGTCATCGGTCTCGGCGAAATTGGTGCGCATCGCGCCGAGGTGCTCGCCGAGCGCGGCCAGCGTCTCGGCGAGGATGTCGCGCGCGCTGTTCTGCTGGCGGATGCGGTCGTTCCAGGCGAGCAGGAACGCCTGGTTGCGTTCGCGTTCCTGCAGTGCTGCCTGGGCATGGGCGCGTTCCAGCGCGACCCAGGTGCGTTCGGCGATGTCGTGGATCAGCTGGATATCGCTCTCGCGCCAGCGCCGCGTTTCCTTGTGCTGCACCGACAGGGCCGATCGCATGCGGCCGCCCTGGACCAACGGCACGCTGACGAATGCCTGGATGTCGGCACCGAGATAGCGTGCGACCGCGGCCGGTTCGAGCCGTGGGTCGGTGGCGACGTCCTCGTACCGGATGATCTCGCCGGCGGTCCATTGGCGGTCGACCGCGGCGCCGACGCTCTGGAGCTGGAAGCTGTTGCCGCGGATGCTGGAGACGCCGTCGCGCCATTCGCCGGTGACGGTGAACTGCTTCCCGCTCGCATCGCACGCGGCATAAGTGGTGCGCGTGGCGCCGAGGTGCTTGCCCAGCCATTCGAGCGTCGTCTGCATGATCGCGTCGGGCGACGCCTCGCCGCGCACCTTGTCGCTCCAGTCGATCAGAAAGGCCTGGTGGCGCTCGCGCTCGAACAGCTCGGCCTCGGCGCGGGCGCGTTCGAGCATCACCCAGACGCGTTCGGCGACGTCGCGCAACAGCTGGACCTCCCCATCGCGCCAGCGGCGCGGGGTGCTGTTCTGTACCGACAGCGCCGATCGGACCTTGCCGTTCTCGATCAGCGGGATGCTGACGAACGCCTGGATCTCGGCGGCGAGATAGGCGGGTACGCGGTGTTGCTCGATGCGCGGATCAGTCACGACATCGTCGTAGCGGACGATCGCGCCGGCGATCCATTCCTGCTCCACCGTGTCGCCGACCTCGTCGAGCGAGAAGCTGATGCCGGCGATGCCGATCACGCCGTTGCACCATTCGCCGAGGATGTCGAAGAGCCGGCCGCCGGAGTCGCTTTCGGAGAAGGTCGCGCGGGTGACGCCGAGATGCTCGCCGAGCGCCTCAAGCGTGGTGCGCATGATCGCATCGGGCGAGGCCTGGCCGCGCACCAGATCGCTCCAGGCGAGCAGGAAGGCCTGGTTGCGCTCGCGCTCCTGCAGCGCCGCTTCGGCGCGGGCGCGGGACAGGGTGGCCCAGACGCGCTCGGCCAGTTCCTCGCAGAGCTCGATCTCGTCGCGGGTCCAGACGCGCGGGGTGCTGTCGAGCACCGCCAGCATCGCGACCGGCCGGCCTTCCTTGACGATCGGCACGTTGATGCTCGATCGCACGCCCATCAGGTCGGCGGCGCGCTGCACCGGATCGTCCGGGCTGCGGCCGAACAGGCGATTGTCCTCGACCGCCTGGCTCTGGTGCCAGTCGTCGCGCTGGGCAAGGCTGGCAAAGGCCTGGTTCAGCGCGAAACGGTTGGCCGCGCCGTCCTGCGGCACGCCGCCCATGGCATGGAACACCTTGAGCGTCTTCGGGTCGCCGCCGTCGGTGCCGCCATAGAGCAGATGCGGGATGCCGAGATGCTCAGCCAGGATGCGCGACAGGCAGGTCAGGATCGCGTCGGCATTGCTCAGGTCGCGCGACTGGTCGTGGAAGGTGCGCAGCACCGCCTGGCGCCGGTCATGCGCCTGCTTGTCGCTGAAATCGATCTGGACGCCGCACCAGCGCACCACCGCACCCGAGGCATCGCGGATCGGCACTGCCTTGCTGAGGAAGGGGCGATAGGTCCCGTCCGGGCAGCGCATGCGCAGCAGCACCGTCGAGGTCTCGCCCGCGTCCCAGGATTGTTTCCAGGTCTTCAGCGCGAGCGGCAGGTCGTCGGGATGGCAGATCTGGCTCGGGTCGCCCTGCTCCGCGCTGGTGCCGCCGAACATCTCGTACCACTGGCTGTTGGCCCAGCGCAGCACGCCATTCTCGTCGCCGACCCAGCACAGGCCGGGCAGGTTCTCGGCGAGCATGCGGAACTGCTCTTCGCTCTCGCGCAGTTCGGCGATGGCGCGGAGCTGCGACAGCGCAGCGGCCGGCTCCCCGACCGAATCCGGCTCGCGAATGGCGTCGATGCCCGGTCGATCCTGCATGGTAACTCTGCCCCTCTACCCCGACATGATAGCGCCATTTCGGTGTTTTGCAGAAGGGCGGGCCTGCAGCCCGGTCGCGGGCGATGTCGGCTTCGTCGCAGCTTCGTCGCATTCGTCGCAAGCCGCAGTCGCCGCGCCGCCTGATCGCGCAGGATTAATGTCATGGAAAGTGTATCCGCCGGGTCCGGCATCAATGCACGCAAGGGCGCAGAATCCCTTCGAAATCTCGCAGTGGGATGTTTCGCGTCGATCTGTCGCGACCGGCTGGCGGACGAGCTGCTGGTCTTCTCGCGCAGCCGGCCCGAGGTCGATATCGGTGTGCACGAGATGCAGCGCGGCGCCTTGCTCCCGGCGCTCAGGAACGGCGACCTGTCGCTGGCGGTGCTGCCGGGCAAGCCCGAGCCGGGCACGCATTCGATCGGGCTGTGGCACGACCGGGTGCTGGTCGCGATGCCGCCGGGCCATAGACTGGCCGCATCGGCGGCGGTCGAGCCGGCCGACCTGCGCGATGAGATCTTCCTGACCTCGCAGCAGCAGTTCGGCGGCGACATGCATCGTTTCCTCGCGCAGCGCATCCTGCCGATCGGGCCGGCGTTCAACACGACGATCATGGATCTCGGTCCGCCCAGGATTCTCGACCGGGTCGCCAAGGGCGACGGCATCGCGCTGATCAGCGGCAGCCATGAGGAATTGCTGAGCGAAGGGATCGTGGTGCGCCCGGTCGACGCGGCCGACGCACTGTTCCCGGTGCGCGCTTATTGGACCGACGAGAATCCGGGCGAGCCGCTCGCCGGGCTAATCGGCAGCCTCAGGGCACGCGCCCGTCCGCTGGGTGTCGCGCGCTAGGGGCGACAAGGTGGTGGTGGGCCCGTCGGGATTCGAACCCGAGACCTACAGATTAAAAGTCCGTTGCTCTACCAACTGAGCTACGGGCCCCGACCAGGGACGCGCGTTACGAGCGGCGCGGGCGGCGGTCAACCGCGCGTGCGCGTGCCGCGAGCTGGCGCATCGTCAGCCCGGTGACCGGATCGCGCCAGGCCGGGACCAGGCTGACCAGCGGATCGAGCACGAAACGGCGCTGGCGAAAGGCACGGTGCGGCACCGTCAGCGCGGCATCGGACCAGATGCCGCCCGACCAGAGGATGATGTCGAGATCGATCACGCGGGCGCCCCAGCGCCGGCCGGCGCGGCGACCGAAATCGCGTTCAACTGCTTTCAGGCGCGCGAGCAGTTCGGGCGGGGAGTCGGCCGAATCGAGGATCAGCGCGGCGTTGACGAAGCGGCGCGACGAAGGGCCGAGCGGGGGCGTCGGGAAAAAGCGCGACACCGCGACGACCGGCCCGAGCGCCGCGATCGCCGCCCGCAACGCCGCCTCGGGCAGGCCGTGACGGCCCGGGCGGTTCGATCCGATCGCGATGGCATATCTTGTTATCGGCACGCGGACGTGCGTAGCGCCCAATGATGTTCGCCCCAAGCCCGATCCCCGATACCGAGCCGTCCCGCGACTGCCCGCTCTGCCCGCGCCTCGCCGCCTATCGCGAGACGGTCCGGGCCGAGCAGCCCGACTGGTGGAATGCGCCGGTGCCCGCCTGGGGCGATCCCGATGCCTGGCTGGTGATCGTCGGGCTCGCGCCGGGCAAGCAGGGGGCGAACCGGACCGGGCGGCCCTTTACCGGCGACGGTTCGGGCGCGCTGCTGTTCAGAGCGCTCACCAAATATGGCCTCGCCAGCGGCGACTATGAGGGCACGCCCGAGGATTCGTTGCGGCTGAACGGGGCCATGATCCTCAACGCCGTCAAATGCCTGCCGCCGCAGAACAAGCCGGTGCCCGAGGAAATCCGTACCTGCCGGCGCTTCCTCGAGGGGCAGGTCGCCGCCTTGCCGAGGGCAAGGGTGTTCGTCGCGCTCGGGCAGGTCGCGCATCAATCGGCGGTGAAGATCATGGGCGGCAGGCTGCCGAAATGCCGCTTCGCGCATCTCGCGGAGCACCGCGTGCCTGACGGGCGCCTGCTGATCGATAGCTATCATTGCTCGCGCTACAACCAGAATACCGGCCGGCTGACCGACGAGATGTTCGACGCGGTGTTCGCCCGGGCGCTCGAGCTGAAGCCGGCCTAGAGCGCCAGCACCAGCACCGCGACGACCAGGGTGACGATGCCGAGCAGGAACGTGCGGTCGGCCCAGCCCTCCCAGCGATCGAGCTCGAGCGGTGACCGGATCGACAGGTAGGACAGGCCGCAGCTCATGCTGAAGCAGACCGCGCTGAGCCAGGCGACTTCGTCGGCGAGCGATTTTTGCGCCTGGTTGGTGATGTGCAGGCCCGCGATGATGAGCAGGGTGATGCCAAGCAGATTCGACGCGGCGTTCAGGATGTGCGTTGTCTTCTGCATGCGCGCGGGCATGGGCGACCCAATCTGAACTCAGCCGAAACGGCGTGGATTCCGGATGAAATCGGGCCGTCCCATGATATGATGGATCATCATCGAGGAGAGTTCGCCATGCGTATCGTTGCGATCCTTGCCCTGCCGGTCATGATGGCTGCCGCGCCGGCGCCCGATCAGGCTCCTGTCACGCCCGTTTGCCAGAACGGCAACGTCCAGAAGGCCGAGCAGCGGAAGGCCCCGCTCGGCCCGCACAAGCTGACGGCGGAACCGCCTGCCAAGCAGGTGCTGACGGTGCTCCGAACGGTGGACGGCTGTTCGAATCCCGTGGTGATCCGCGAGGACGTGGGCGAAGCGCCGCGGCCTTAGAGTGCCGCCAGCCTGAGCTCGTCTGGGGATAACATGTACGCTTCCCCGGCGAAGGCCGGGGTCCAGTTGAGGGGCTTTTTGAAATAGTCGCTACGGCCGTTTCCTTCTGTCTCCCTACTGGGCCCCGGCCTTCGCCGGGGAAGAAAAATATAGTCGCCCACTCGTTTCAGCGTAACGGCTTTCCGCGGGCGCCCGCCCTAGATATCCTGAGTCAGCCGCCCGTACAGTTCCGGCCGGCGATCGCGGAAGAAGCCGAAGGCGGCACGATGGCGTTTGATCCGGTCGAGATCGAGTGTGGCGACCAGCACGCCGGTTTCCTCCGCGCCGAACTCCGCGATCAGGTCGCCGCGTTCGTCGGTGATGAAGCTGTGGCCGTAGAAATGCTGGCCATGCTCGGTGCCGATGCGGTTGGCGGCGATCACGGGCACGACGTTCGACACGGCATGGCCGACCATCGCGCGGCGCCACAGCCGGCTGGTGTCGAGATCGGCGTCATGCGGCTCGCTGCCGATCGCGGTCGGGTAGAACAGGACTTCCGCACCCATCAGCATCATCGCGCGGGCGGTCTCCGGGTACCATTGGTCCCAGCACACCCCAACGCCGAGCGTCGCGGACGGGCCGGGCCAGACCTTGAAGCCGGTATTGCCGGGGCGGAAATAGAATTTCTCTTCATAGCCCGGGCCATCGGGAATGTGGCTCTTGCGATAGACGCCCATCAGCCCGCCATCGGGGCCGACCATTGCCAGGCTGTTGTAATGATGCGGGCCGTCCGCCTCGAAAAAGCTGGTCGGGATCGTCACGCCCAGTTCGGCAGCGAGGCTCTGCATCGCCAGCACGGCCTTGTGCTCGCCGACCGGCTTCGCGTTTGCGAACAGGCCTTCGTCCTCGACCCGGCAGAAATATTCGCCCTCGAACAGCTCCGGCGGCAGGATGACTTGCGCGCCCTTCGACGCGGCCTCGCGGACCAGTTCGGAGACATGGGCGATGTTCGCGTCGATATCGCTCGAAAAGGCGAGCTGAAGCGCGGCAACGGTGATTTCGGTCATGCGGACCCCTTACGGCTTTCGCGTGGAAAGGTCAGGCGGGAATCTGCTGGCTGATGCAGTGGAAGCTGCCGCCGCCGGTCAGAATCGCATCGGCATGAAGCCCGACGACATGCCGGTCGGGGAACAGCGCCTGGATCGCCTCGACCGCTGCCGCGTCATTCGCCGCGCCATATTGCGGGACCACCACGGCGGCGTTGCCGATATAGAAGTTCATATAACTCGCCGGGATGATCTCCTCGTCGCGCAGCACGCGGCCGGGCGAGGGGATGCGGACGATCTCCACATCATGGCGGCCAGCGTCGCGCGCGGCGTTCTGATAGACCAGCCAATTGGGGTCGTTGTCGTCGGGCTCGGGAATGGCGAGTTTCCCCGGCGCCACGAAGCGCGCGAGATTGTCGACATGGCCATCGGTATGGTCGTGCATCAGCCCGTCGCCGAGCCAGATCACCTCGGAATAGCCGAGATCCTCGGCCAACCGCGCCTCGATTTCGGTGCGTGACAGGCCCGGGTTGCGATTGGGGTTGAGCAGGCATTGCTCGGTAGTGACGACCAGGCCGGTGCCGTCGCCGTCGATTGCGCCGCCTTCGAGGATCCAGTCGCAGGTTTCGGTCCTGATGTGGCGCCGCTCCGCGAGGCGCAGGCCGATATCGTCGTCGCCGGGCAGGTCGTATTTCCCGCCCCAGCCGTTGAAGCGGAAATCGCGCGCATGGCCGTCGCCGGTGACGATCGCCGCGGTATCGCGCAGCCAGATGTCGCCGAACGGCTCGACCACCACTTGTGCCGCGTCGCCGGCCAGCGCTTTCGCTGCCCTGGCCGCTTCCTCGTCAGCGGCGACGAGCAGCACGCGTTCGCCCTTGCCATCGGCATGGACGGCGCGGGCAAAGGCGACGACCTCCTCGCGGGCCGGATCGAGATCCTCGAGCCACAGATCGGGGTGGCTCGGGAAGCCGATCCAGACGGCCTTGTGCGGCGCCCATTCGGGGGGTGGGGTGATCCGGCTCATGCTTACTTCGCCTCCGCGCGGCTCTTGTCGCGGACCGCGCGGAATTCGGCGGTCGGATACCAATTAGGCCAGGACGAGCCGTCCGCAAGGGTGCGGCCCATGGTGTAATAGAGCTTCACGTCCTGCAGCGCCGCGCCCCAGTTCCAGGCGGGATCATATTCGTCCTGCGGCTTGTGATAGCGGTTGGTGTTGTAATCGTCCGCAGCTGCCTTGCCCGCCGCGGGGCCGCCGACGACCAGATCCTCGCCCGCGCTGCCGTCGAGCATCGGCACACCGAGCTTGGCGAAGCTGAAATGATCGGAGCGGTAATAATAACCACGCTCGGGCGTGGGCTCCGGCGCGATGCGGCGACCCTGCGCCGCGACCATCGGCTTGACCATGTCTTCGAGCTCGGACTTGCCCGCGCCGGTGATCACGAAATCCTTTGCCTCGGGGTAGATCTTCAGCGCGTCCATATTGACCCCGCCGACCGTCTTGCCGAGCGGATAGACCGGGTTCTCGGCATAGAATTTGGAGCCAAGCAGGCCCGATTCCTCGGCCGTGACGGCAAGGAAGACCTGCGAGCGTTTCGCCGCGCCCGCCTTGTAATTGGCCTCGGCCATGGCGACCAGCGCGGCGACGCCCGAGGCATTGTCGACCGCGCCGTTGCAGATGTCGTCGCCCTTGACGGCGTCGCAGCGGCCGAGATGGTCCCAATGCGCCGAATAGAGCACGACCTCGTCGGGCCGCTCGGTGCCGGGCAGGATGCCGATGACGTTCTTCGACGCCTGGCGGCGGATCGTGTTGGCAAAGCTGACATTCGCCTTCACGCCCAGCGGCACGGCCTTGAAGCCCTTGACCTTCGCGGCAGCGGAGAGCGCCGCGAAATCCTTGCCGGCGCTGGCGAACAGCGCCTCGGCCGCGGGCTTCTGGATCCAGCCGATCGCTTTCGACTGGTCCATATGGTCGCCCGGCGTGTCCTGCTGCAGCTGCGGGCCGGTCCAGCTCGACTGGACGACGCCCCAGCCATAGGCGGCGGGCTCGGTATCATGGACGATGATCGCGGCGGCGGCGCCCTGGCGCGCGGCTTCCTCGAACTTGTAGGTCCAGCGGCCATAATAGGTCATGGCGCGGCCGCCGAAATCGCCGTCGAGGGTCATGGTCTGCCAGTCGGGATCGTTGACCAGGATGACGACCGTCTTCCCCTTCACGTCCATACCGGCATAGTCGTTCCAGCCCCGCTCCGGCGCGTTGATGCCGTAACCGACGAACACGACCTCGCTGTCCTTCACGTCGGCCTTTGGCACGACCTGATAGGTCGCGATGACCATGTCGGTGCGATAGGCGAGGCTGACCGGTGTCTTGCCCCCGGTGAAGGTGAGCGGGGAGACGTCCTGGCCGGTGATCTCGACCAGCGGCACGTCCTGGAACCACGCACCCTTGTTGCCAGGCTTCAGGCCCGCGGCCTTGAAGCGCTCGACGATATAGGCGGTCGTCTTGTCCTCGGCGGGTGTGGCCGGGGCGCGGCCCTCGAAATCGTCGGAGGAGAGCGTCTTCGTCACGTCTTTCAGCGTCTGTAGCGGGATTTCGGGGGCATCGGGCGCATCGGGCGCCGCGGCAGTGAGGACGAACGCAGCGGACAGCAGGAAAAGGGCGCGCATTGTGGCTCCTCGGGGGTCTCGTGATTGGGCCGCGTTTTGGCAGCGCGTCGGGGCGGGTGCAAGCGATGCGGAATAGAGCCGGAATGGAGGGAGAATCCCGTTGCCCCGATCCGGGGTGGCGCTACTGTTCGACGTAACATCTTGAATAATGGGGGCCGAATTGAAGATCTGGACTTTGGCGGCGATGCTCGCCGCATCCGGCGTGGTCGCGCAGCCGGCCGCTGCTGCGAGCGAGGCCGCCGCGAAATTCGGCGCGAGAGAGATGGTGGAAGACGTCAGCATCTCGCCCGACGGCAATTCGATCGCGCTGATCCAGCCGACCATGGGGCGCGGCTCGGTCTTGTACATCGTCAACTTGAACGGTGCACCAGAACTGAAGCCGATCCTTTCATCCTCGGGATCGCCGGAGCGTTTGACCGATTGCCGCTGGTCCACCGCCACGCGTTTGATTTGCGGCCTTTATCTGGTCGAGTCGATCGGCGGTGATCCGCGTGCTTATTCCCGGCTGGTCTCGCTCAACTCGGATGGCTCCGACCTGAAGCCGTTGAGCGCGCGCGCCAGCTCCAACGAGCTGGGCGTCGCCATGGGTGGCGGCAATGTCATCGATTGGCTGGGCGACGACAAGGGCGCGGTGCTGATGACGCGCACCTATGTGCCGGAACAAAGCACGGGCACCTTGACGACGAGTCAGAAGGAAGGCCTCGGCGTGGACCGGGTGGACACCACCACCCTGTCGCGCAAGTTGGTCGAAACGCCACGGCCGGCCGCTTCCGAATATATCTCGGACGGCCATGGAACCGTGCGGGTCATGGGCGTGCAGCCGGACACAAATACCGGTATGATGGGTAATCGGACGGTCTATACCTATCGCAAGAAGGGTAGCCGCGACTGGCTCCCGCTCAGCACGGTCACCTATGATGGCAGCCTCTCGAGGGGCTTCAGTCCTTATGCCGTCGATCCCGATCTTGATGTCGTCTACGGCTTCGACAATGAGAGCGGCCGGACCGCGCTGTTCAAGATTTCGCTCGATGGCACTCTGAAACGCGAGCTCGTCTATGAACGCCCGGATGTCGACGTCCATCGGCTCATCCAGATCGGCCGCCAGAATAGAGTCGTCGGTGTCGGTTATACTGCCGAAAGGCAAATGACCGCATTCTTCGACCCGGCGCTCAAAGCCTTTGCCGCATCGCTGTCCAAGGCGCTGCCGGGCAAACCGCTGGTAAGTTTCGTGGACGCGAGTGCCGACGAGAAGAAGCTGCTGCTCTGGGCGGGCAGCGATACTGATCCGGGCCGCTTTTATCTGTACAACCGGGATACCAAGGGCCTGACCGAGATCATGGCCGTTCGTCCGCAATTGGAAAAGACTCCTCTTGCGACGGTCAAGCCGATTGCGTTCCCAGCCGCGGACGGCACGATGATCCCGGGATATCTGACGCTGCCACCTGGTAGCGACGGGAAGAATCTGCCCGCGATCGTGCTGCCGCATGGCGGACCCGAAGCGCGGGACGAATGGACGTTCGACTGGCTACCCCAGTTTTTCGCCAATCGCGGCTATGCCGTGCTTCAGCCAAATTATCGCGGCTCGACCGGTTATGGCGCGGCTTGGTTCCAGGAGAATGGCTATAAATCCTGGCGGACGGCGATTGGCGATGTCGATGATGGCGGGCGCTGGCTGGTGAAGCAGGGGATCGCCGCACCCGACAAGATGGCGATCGTGGGCTGGTCCTATGGTGGCTATGCCGCGCTGCAGTCCGCGGTGCACGATCCTGGGTTGTTCAAGGCAGTCGCGGCGGTGGCGCCTGTCACTGATCTGGTGGCGCGGGTCGAGCGCGCAAAACGCTACACCGACTACAAGCTGGTCGAGGCGCGGACTGGGACGGGGCCGAATGCCGTCCAGGGCTCTCCGGCGCGTAACGCCGAGCGAATCCAGGTGCCGGTGCTGCTGTTCCACGGCGACCTCGACGTCAATGTCGAGATCGAGCAGTCGCGGATCATGGAGTCGCGGCTCAAGGCCGCCAACGGAAAGGTCGAGTTCGTCGAATATAAGGGGCTCGACCACCATCTGGTCGACGACAAGGTTCGTACCGAGATGCTCGACAAGATCGACACCTTCCTCCGGACGTCGATGAACCTGGGCAAGGCGGCCAACTAGGCCGAAAGTCAGTGATGGAGGAGCAGGCGATCAGGGGGATTGCCTGCTCCTTAACGGATGCAACGCGTTGAATGGGGGATTTGGGGTGATGATCATCTGGACCTTGGCCGCGCTCGCCGGCGCGGCGATGCCGCAGGCGGCGCCTGCGGCGAATGAGGCAGCGATCCGTTTCGGCGCGCGCGAGGCTGTGCAGCAGATCAGCCTGTCGCCCGACGGCAGCCATATCGCCTATATCCAGCCGACGACGGCACGCGGTGCCGCGCTGTACGTCGTGGACCTCGCCACCGGTACGCCCAAACCGATCCTCACCTCCTCGGGCGATCCGGACCGGTTGAGCTATTGCCGCTGGTCGACCAATACGCGGCTGGTCTGTGGCATCTACATGATCCTGCCGAGCGAGGTAGGGGCATTGGGCTTCACCCGCGTGATCGGCATCGATTCGGACAGCAAGAATCTGAAGATCGTCAGCGCGCGGGACTCGCAAAACGCGCTCGGCTTCACGACCGGTGGCGGCAGCATCATCGACTGGTTGAGCGATTCCGACGACGGCACCGTGCTGATGACGCGCACCTATATCCCCGAAGTATCGACCGGGACGCATCTCGGCAGCGTGCAGGAGGGATTCGGGGTCGACCGGGTCGATACCGGCTCGCTGAAGCGCAGGACGGTGGAAAGCCCCAAGCTCGACGCCGCCGAATATATTTCCGACGGCCATGGCACCGTGCGGATCATGGGCATACGCCCCAAGGCGGGCGACGGCTATGACAAGGGCAGGGTCAACTATTTCTACCGCAAACCGGACAGCCGCGACTGGGCGCCGCTCGGTTCGATCACGGACAGCCCCGGCACCGGCGATGGTTTCGATCCTTACGCCGTCGATCGCGACCGCAACCTGGCCTATGGATTCGACGACAAGGACGGCCACACGGCGCTCTATTCGATCGCGCTCGACGGCAGCCTGAAGCGCGATCTCGTGCTGGCCAGGCCGGACGCGGACATCGACAGCCTGGTGCAGATCGGCCGGCAGAGGCGCGTTGTCGGCGCAAGCTACGCAACCGAACGGCGCCAGGTCGAATTCTTCGATCCCGAACTCAGAAAGCTTTCCGCGGCGCTATCCAAGGCGCTGCCCGGCCTGCCGCTGGTAAGCTTCGTCGACGCGAGTACCGACGAGAACCGGCTGATCCTCTTTGCCGGCAGCGATGTCGATCCCGGCCATTATTACCTCTTCGACAAGAAGGCGCGCAAGCTGGACGAACTCCTCCCGACGCGACCCCAACTCGCCAAAACCGTGCTGGCGCCCGTCAAGCCGGTAAGCTTTCCTGCGGCGGACGGCACGCAAATCCCCGGCTATCTGACCTTGCCGCCGGGCAGCGACGGCAAGAACCTGCCCGCGATCGTGATGCCGCATGGCGGGCCGGGCGATCGCGACGAATGGGGCTTCGACTGGCTAGCACAATATTTCGCCAATCGGGGCTATGCCGTGCTCCAGCCGAATTTTCGCGGATCGACCGGATACGGATCGGCCTGGTTCCAGCAGAATGGCTTCAAATCCTGGAAGATCGCGGTCGGCGACGTCAATGACGGCGGACGCTGGCTGGTCAAGCAGGGCATCGCCGATCCGGCCAGGCTCGGTATCGTCGGCTGGTCCTATGGCGGCTATGCCGCGCTGCAGTCAGCCGTGCTGGATCCGACCTTGTTCAAGGCGATCGTGGCGGTGGCCCCGGTCACCGACCTGGAGACGCTCCGTTCCGAATCCGAGAATTTCACCAACTATCGCAGGGTCGATGCCTTTATCGGCCGCGGACCGCATGTGCGCGAAGGATCGCCGGCGCAGAATGTCGGACGCATCGTCGCGCCGGTGCTGATGTTCCACGGCGACCGCGACCAGAATGTCGGTATCCGCGAATCGCGCATGATGGCGTCTCGCCTGAAGGACGCCGGCAAGCAGGCGGAACTGGTCGAATTCCACAATCTCGACCATTATCTCGACGACAGCACAATCCGCACCGGGATGCTCGACAAGATGGACGCTTTTCTGCGGGCCTCGATGAAATTCTGAACCAAAGAAAAAGGGCGGCCCCTTGCGGGGCCGCCCTTGTCTCTGTGATCCGAAGACCGACCGATCAGCGCGAGTAGAACTCGACGACCAGGTTCGGTTCCATCTTCACCGGGTAAGGCACTTCGTCCAGCGTCGGCACGCGGGTGAAGGTCACCTTTGCGGTGCCGTCCGGCGCGACGTAATCGGGGATGTCGCGCTCGGCGAGGCTCTGTGCTTCCATCACCAGCGCCATTTCCTGCGCCTTGGAACCCAGCGTGATCTCCATGCCCGGGAACACGCGGCGCGACGCGATGTTGCACTTCACGCCGTTGACCTTGATGTGGCCGTGGCTGACGAGCTGGCGCGCGGCGAACACGGTCGGCGCGAACTTGGCGCGGTACACGATCATGTCGAGGCGCTGCTCGAGCAGGCCGATCAGGTTCTGGCCGGTGTCGCCCTTCATGCGGGCGGCTTCATGGTAGCATGCCCGGAACTGCTTCTCGGTCACGTCGCCATAATAGCCCTTGAGCTTCTGCTTGGCGCGCAGCTGGATGCCGAAATCGGAAACCTTGCCCTTGCGGCGCTGGCCGTGCTGGCCGGGACCATATTCGCGCTTGTTCACCGGGGACTTCGGACGACCCCAGATGTTCTCGCCCATACGGCGATCGAGCTTGTACTTGGCGCTGGAGCGCTTCGACATGTGTATTACCTTTGCAAGTGCCAACAACAAGACCGGCGCCCTAGGGTGCCGATCGATATCCGGTCATCGCTCTGCCGTTGATCGTCAGATCCGACAGGGCCGCCGCTTCACCGGAGTGCGGGGCCTTTTGCGAAGGGGCGGCGCCTGACAGAAGCGCCGCGCAGAGTCAAGCAGCTACTGGCGCTCGGCGCCCATGCGGCTCCGCATCGGATCGCGCATATTGTCTGCGCTCCGTTCGTTCGCGGCGTCGATCTGCTTCCATTCCGTCTTGGTATGGCAGGTCAGCTTGCCGCCCAGGATCGATCCGGTCGTGTCGATCCGGCGGCACGACTTCTTGTCGGGATCCGCAGGCTTGTCGTCCTTGGCAAGGGCCGGGGTGGACGAGAGTATGAGACAGCTCAGCGCCAAGGTGGCGAACACTCGCATGATAGGCTTTCCTCTGATTCCGAAACGATTCGCTAGTCGCCGCGACGCAGCATTGCGTGAGAGTTAGCTTCAAGCGTGTCTGCTCGCAAGACCCCAGAATATGGCGATTAAGTGACGGAACAACTGGTCCCGAAACGGCCATTTTGCTGATGGGCGCCGCAGCGCTGGACACCTGTTCCAGCAGCGTTATCAGGCAGCATGACTGAAACGATCCTGCCCGGGCCCGACTGTTCTACTATGCTTGAGGTGCGCGCAGGCGTCGATCAGGTCGATCGCGAGCTGATCGCCCTGCTTGCCCGCCGCTTTGCCTATATGGACGCAGCGGCCCGCATCAAGACCGAGCGCGGCGCGGTGCGCGACGAGGCGCGCAAGGCACAGGTGATCGCCAATGCCCGTGCGGCGGCTGAGGCGGCGGGGCTGCCGGCTGCCGACATCGCCGATCTGTGGGAGCGGCTGGTCGAAGCCTCGATCGCGTATGAGATGGCGGCGTTCGACCGGCGATAGCCCCATGCTCAGGCGTCGGACCCGGCGCGCGGCGGCCAGAACTTGCCGAGCCGCCAGGGTGCTTCCGGCGGATCCTCCTCATTGGCGTGCGCGAAGTTGAGATAGCCGAAATAGGACGCGATCAGCCGTCCGTCGCGCGGCACCACTGCCGTCCTGCCGTGCAGGAAGCGCGTATTGTCCAGCATCAGGATATCGCCGCGCCGCCAGGCCACTGCCGCCGTGATCCCCTCGCCCACGTCCCTGATGATATGAGTCCAGGCGGGTGGGACGAGGGTGCCGTCGTCGAAGACCGGGAAATCCCAGCGATCGATCCCGTAGCGCGCGAACAGCAGGAAATTGCCGAAGGCCAGGCGATCGGTGAACATCGGCCTGTGCAGGAAGGGCCGGCTGAAGCTGCGCTGGACCTGGTCGCCGTCGCGGTGGAAGGTGAAGGGGCAGTGTGCGGGCGGATCGGCCAGCTGTGTGTCGGACGGGTCCGAGGTGCCGAACCAGGTGAGCAGCTCGTCTTGTGTCGTCTGCCGCGTGTAGCGCAGGCGCCGCGTTGCCATTTCGTTGCGGAGGGCAGGTGGGAGCCGCTCGACCAGGTCGCTGCCGTCACAAACCGTCGTCGCGCCCAGCCGGCGCGGCGGATTGAGGCAGGCGAAGAAGCAGACATCGGGCTTCCACGGCTCGCGCGACAATTCGGGGTGGAGCGGGAACGCCGCGGTGCCCAGGCTCACCGACTGGATGTTGCGCGAATCGTCCAGAACCTGCCGGCTGCGGCTTTCGTTGAAGACCGAGCCCGAGCAGAATTGCTCGGCGAAGCGCGCGAAGATGTCGAGATCCGTGGTGAAGCCACGCAGCAGCAGCGCGCCATGGTTTTTATAGGCTTCGATAATGGTATCGGCCGAAACCTCGAGCGGGCTCTTCTCGCCTTTGGCCCGGATGGTGAGGTACGGGATGGCCGCAGCGGGCGGAATCAGGTCGGCCATCGTCGGGCGTCGCGCTCTTGTTGGGGCGATGAACGCGCCCGGCATAATCGCAATCACCGGCACGGGATAGCCGGTGCGGCGTCATGCTTTCAGGACTGGCGTGGTGCCTTTGATCGCTTCGCGCCCGCCAGCGCCGACAGCACCCCGCGCATCGTCCGCACTTCCTGGCTCGACCAGCCCGGTTTGGTCAGCAGCGTACGCAGGGTCCGTTTCGTCACCGGCGTCCGATCGGGCGGATAGAAGAAATGGGCTGCCTCCAGCATGGCGTCGAGCTGCAGGATCATGCCCTCCAGCTCTTCATGCTCCGCCGGCTCGGGCATTTCGGTCTCGGGCGGGGACGCGAGCGCGATCCGCTTCGACCATTCATAGGCAACGAGGATCACTGCCTGGGCGAGGTTGAGCGACCCGAACTCGGCATTGATCGGGACGGTGATGATCGTACGGGCAAGCGCGACGTCGTCGCTCTCCAGCCCCGAGCGCTCCGGGCCGAACAGGATCGCGGTGCGGGCGGCGGAGGCGTGAATCGCGGTCGCGGCTTCGTCCGGGGTCACGACGGGCTTGGTCACGCCGCGCTTGCGCACGGTGGTCGCATAGACGTGGGCGCAATCGGCGACGGCCTCGGCGACGCTGTCGAACACCTGCGCCTGTTCGAGCACCACATCGGCGCCCGACGCGGCCGGGCCGGCCGAGGGATTGGGCCAGCCGTCACGCGGGGTGACGAGGCGCATCTCGGTCAGCCCGAAATTGAGCATCGCACGCGCCGCCTTGCCGATATTCTCGCCGAGCTGTGGGCGGACGAGGACGATGACGGGGGGCGGGGCGGAGGACAGAGGGGGGATGTCGGAGCTCACCCCTTGCCCACCTCGTTCACATTGCCGGCGAATTCCTCGAAATCCTTGGCCTCGCGGAAATCCTTGTAGACGCTCGCGAAGCGGATGTACGCGACCGAATCTAGGCCCTTCAGCCCGTCCATCACCATCTCGCCGATGCGTTGCGAGGGGACTTCGTTCTCGCCCTGGGTCTCGAGCTGGCGCTGGATGCCGGAGACCAGCTTCTCGATGCGGACCGCGTCGATCGGCCGCTTGCGCGCCGCGATCGAGACCGAGCGAAGCAGCTTCTCGCGGTCGAACGGCTCACGCTTGTCCTCGCTCTTGATCACGGTGAGCTCGCGCAGCTGGATGCGCTCGAAGGTCGTGAACCGCGCGGCGCAGCCCTCGCACTGGCGGCGCCGGCGGATCGCGGCACCGTCTTCGGTCGGACGGCTGTCCTTTACCTGGCTGTCTTCATGGCCGCAGAACGGGCACCTCAAATCACACGCCTTCCGGATAGATCGGGAAGCGCGCGCACAAAGCCAGCACGCGCTCGCGCACCGCGGCTTCGACCTGGGCGTCGCCCTGCTCGCCATTCTTGCGCAGGCCGTCGAGCACGTCCGCCACCATGTTGCCGATCTCGCGGAACTCGGCGGGGCCGAAGCCGCGCGTCGTGCCGGCGGGCGAGCCGACGCGGATGCCGCTGGTCTTGGTCGGCGGCAGCGGATCGTTGGGGATGCCGTTCTTGTTGCAGGTGATGCCCGCCCGCTCGAGCGCTTCGTCGGCGTCCTTGCCGGTTACGCCCAGCGGGGTCAGGTCGATCAGCGCGAGATGCGTGTCGGTGCCGCCCGAGACGACCTCGGCACCGCGCTCCTTGAGCGTGGCTGCGAGGATCTTGGCGTTCTCGACGACCGCGGCGATATAGCTCTTGTACTCGGGCTGAAGCGCCTCGCCGAAGGCGACGGCCTTGGCCGCGATGACATGCATCAGCGGGCCGCCCTGAAGCCCCGGGAACACCGCCGAATTGATCTTCTTGGCGATGGCTTCGTCATTGGTCAGCACCATGCCGCCGCGCGGCCCGCGAAGTGTCTTGTGCGTGGTGGTGGTCACGACATGCGCGTGCTCCAGCGGCGAGGGGTGGAGGCCGCCCGCGACGATGCCGGCGAAATGCGCCATATCGACCATGAAGATCGCGCCGACCTCGTCAGCGATCTCGCGGAACTTCGCGAAATCGATCTGGCGCGGATAGGCCGAGCCGCCGGCGATGATCAGCTTCGGTTTGTGCTCGCGGGCAAGGCTCGCGACCTGGTCGAAATCGATCAGATGCGTGACCGGGTCGACGCCGTACGCGATCGCATTGAACCATTTGCCCGACATCGCTGCCTTGGCGCCATGAGTCAGATGGCCGCCGGCGTCGAGGCTCAGGCCCATGATCGTCTCGCCCGGCTTGACCAGCGCGAGCATCACCGCGCCGTTCGCCTGCGCGCCCGAATGCGGCTGGACGTTGGCGAAGCCGCAATTGAACAGCTTCTTCGCGCGCTCGATCGCCAGCGTCTCGACCTCGTCCGAGGGTGCGCAGCCCTGATAATAGCGCTTGCCCGGATAGCCCTCGGCATATTTGTTGGTGAACACCGAGCCCTGCGCCTGCAACACGGCCTTGGAGACGATGTTCTCGGAGGCGATCAGCTCGATCTGGGTCTGCTCGCGCTTCAGCTCATGCGTGACGCCGCCGAACACCGCCGGATCCGCTTCGGCAAGGCCGCGGGTGAAGAAGCCGTCGGGCTGGACGTCGTGCAGGTTGCGGGGGTTCGTGCTCATGCGGGTTCCTTCGCGAAGCTGGGGGCGCCGAGCATCTCGACGCGCGGGGTATGCCGGCCACCGGCGAATTCGGTGGCCAGGAAAGCGGTGACGCAGGCTTTGGCCATGTCCTCGCCGGTCAGGCGGGCGCCCATGGCGAGGATGTTTGCGTCGTTATGTTCGCGGCACAGCGCCGCCGACAATGGCTCGCCGACCAGCGCGCAGCGCGCGCCGGGATGGCGGTTGACCGCGATCGAGATGCCGATACCCGAGCCGCACAGCGCGATGCCGCGCTCGGCCTTGCCGGCCGCCACATGCCCGGCAAGCGCAAAGCCATAATCGGGATAATCCACGCGCGCGTCCGAATGGGGGCCGAGATCGGCGACCTCATGACCCTGTTCCCCAAGCCACGCGACCAGCGTTTCCTTCAGCGCGAAGGCGGCATGATCGGATGCTATGGCGATGCGCATGAACGGCGCGCTCCTTCTCGGCGAAAGCGGATGCGGCGGCCTTTACGCAAAGCGCGCGGCGAACGCTACCCGCTAGCGGATGCTTTATCGCCGGACGCGCAACCAGCCCCGGTCGCGCGCCGTGGCGGCGAAGCTGGCGCTGACCGGAATCTCGGCGCCGTCGGCGAGCAGCAACAGCCAGCGCCGCCCGTCGCGCCGAGCTCCGGCCACGCCGCTTGCCGCGACCCAGGCGCCGCGATGGACTTGCGCGCCGTCATAACCCGCGACCTCGGCCAGGGCATCGCCGAAACGGTGCAGGACGAGCAGGCTGCGCCCGCCCGCCAGGTGTAGCCGGCAATAATGATCCTCCGCTTCGATCGCGTGGAGCGCGGCCGGATCGTTCAGCCCGGCGCGATCGAGCAGGCCATCGGGCGTGACCGCTGAGGGCGGGGTTGCGACGGAAGCGGCGGCGGGCGTCATCCTGCGGCCAATGCCGGCGATGATCAGGACGAGGAAGATCGCCGCGCTGATCGCCAGCGCTTCGGACCAGGTGCGCGATGGTTGGGGCGCGTAGTCGATGCCGAACAGGCGCAGCGCCAGCGAGATCTCGATCGGGAGCGGCAGGTTGAGCACCAGGGCGCCGATCGCTGCCGTGCGCGGCCAGTCGCGGGGGCGGCGGACGAGCAGCGCGAACCAGGCCTGCCATTTCAGCACGTTCCAGCCGAGCAGCACCGCCCAGAAGGCGATCCGCGTCGCGAGCGGCATCTCGCCCGTGCCGAACGCGCCGACCACGACCATCAAAATGCCTGCCGCAAGGCCGGCGATGGGCAGAACCGGAAAACCGGGCAGGGCGAGCGCGCGATTCGCGAAGTTCCGGGCGTGCTTCGCGAAGCCGGCGTTGCGGGCCGCGGTCGGCAGGCGGAAAGCAGGGCGGGCGCTCGGCATGGCGCAAGGCTGCCATCCCTGCCGGGCCTGTGCAATCGAAGAAGGAGTTTGGAGTGACGACGAAATCCTGGATGCGCGCCGCGGCGCTGCTGCTGGCGGCAACCCCTTTCACCGGCGCGGCGGCACAGGCGGTCGATCCGGCAATGATCGAGGCCGAACGCGCCGCCATCGCCAAACTGAGCTGGATGGACGGCACCTGGCGCGGCCCGGCCGTCACCCAGTCCCCGGGTGGCGAGCACAAGGTCACCCAGACCGAACGGATCGGCAATTTCCTGGGCGGCACGATCAAGGTGATCGAGGGCAAGGGCTTCAACCCCGACGGCTCGGTCGGCTTCAACGCCTTTGCGGTGATCTCCTATGATCCGGCGACCAGGGCCTATACCTTCCGTTCCTATGCGCAGGGCCGCGCGGGGACCTTCTCGATCGTGCCCCAGGGCAATGAGGGTGTTCGGGGCTATGTCTGGGAAATCCCGGCGGGCCCGGCGACGATCAGATACACGGCGACCTTGGAGAACGGGAAATGGCATGAGGTCGGCGACCGCGTCGTGCCGGGCCAGCCGCCGCAGCGCTTCTTCGACATGCAGCTGACCCGGGTCGGCGACACCGACTGGCCGGCCGCCGGCGGCATGACCGGGAAATAACAACAGGACGGTATGCGCGGGATTGCCGCGCATACCCTGCCCGGGTAGCGTCGCGGCCGTGACGGATTCACCCCAAGCCGCCCTGCAACAGGCCAGCGACGCGCGTCTGAAGCTGGTCGAGGCGCTGGTCCGGACGGGGCATGAGGATCGCACCGCCTTTCGCGACCTTTATTCGCTCACCTCCGCGAAGCTTTTCGGCATCTGCTACCGTATCTGCGGCGAAAGGCAGGCGGCGGAAGATGTGTTGCACGACGTGTATCTGACGATCTGGAAACGGGCGGGCGCCTATGAGCCGCACCGCGCGAGCCCGATCACCTGGCTCGCCACGATCGCGCGCAACCGCGCGATCGACTGGCGCCGCGCGCAGAACGTGCGCCGATCGACCCCGATCGAGGATGCGCCGCCGATCCTGGATGAAGCGCCGCTCGCCAGCGAGACGATGGTCGCCGACGAAGAGGCGCACCGATTGCACGGCTGCCTCGAGACGCTCGAGGATCGTCAGCGCGGCGCGATCCGCACCGCCTTTTTCGACGGCCTCACCTATGCCGAACTGGCCGAGCGCGAGTCCGTGCCGCTGGGCACGATGAAGAGCTGGGTCCGGCGCGGCCTCGCCAGGCTCCGGGAGTGCCTCGAGCGGTGAGCGACGATCGCACCCCCCCGTCCCCCGGCGACTCCCCTGGCGACGATACGCCCGACGCGGCGGCGGCCGAGCTGGCGCTGGGCATCCTCGACGGCGAGGAGCGCGCGGTCGCGCTGCGCCGCGTGCTCGCCGAACCGGGCTTCGCGCAGCAGGTCGATCGGTGGCGGCACTATCTCGCCCAGTTGTTCGATCTCTGGCCCGCAATGCCCGCACCCGCGGGCGTGCTGGAGCGGGTCGAATGGACGATCGACGGCCCGGCCGCGATGGATGTGCCGACCCCGCCGAACCGCCGCTTCTTCTGGCCGGCGGCAGCGGGCATTTCGAGCGTCGCGGCGGCGGTGCTGCTGCTGTTCATCGTGATGCGGCCGATCGAGCGTGCACCTCGCCCGGTGCAGCCGGCCGCGAAGCCGATTGCGACGATCGCCGCCGCATCCCCGACCATGCTGGTCGCCTCGATCGCACCGGTCGAAAAGGGCGCGCCGGTGACCGCGATCTACGATCCGGCTTCGGGTGCCCTGCGATTGACCCCGACTGCGCTGGCCGACGCCAATCGCAGTGCCGAGCTGTGGGTGATCGGCGGCGACGGCGTGCCGCATTCGCTCGGCCTGCTGCGCCAGGCGGGTGCGTCGAGCCTCGCGGTCAACGCGGCCAATCGCGCGCGCCTGGCAGTGGGCGCGACCCTGGCCGTCTCGCTCGAACCGATCGGCGGTTCGCCGACCGGCCTGCCGACCGGACCGGTTGTCGCAACGGGCGCGCTCTCCCAGGTCTGAGTCCTGATCCGAAAAAAATTTGCGGGTACATGCATCCGACTGGACTCCATGCGCGTATTAGCTTCGTCTTTCCTTCCCAAGCGAAAGGCGAGTAACTTAGGGGCCGCACATTCCCCCTCCTTTGCGGCGCCGTGCGTACGGACCTGCCGGCCCCCTTCGCCGGCAGGTCCTTTTCAATTTCGGAGGTTCGCACCTTCATCCCCCGCGCCGCTTCTGGCACAAACGGGAGGACCAGAGACGGAGGGTTAGCTGCGGTTATAGCTTACTAATTGATATGATACGGAAGAACAGGCCGACGACATTCAATGAACTGCCGCCGCAATTGTTCGCTTCTGCGGCAATCTCCGACACCAGGCAGTGGAATAAATCTATGGAAGACGCTGAACATACTTTGCGAGCCCTGGCTCAAGTTTATTTCGACGCCGCGTACGACATGGACGCTGAGCAGTTCCAGACGATATTTCACCTCCTCAGTGCCGTAACCAGAATTGGCGATGACGGCGAGGTCAGCGTGATGCCGATCGAGACTTGGCTGGCCGGCGTGCGCAATGCGACCGCGCCGCGCAAACTCAAGCTCGAGCGCAAGGACGAGGTCGTCGCGATCGATATTTCGGATAATCTCGCTCTGGTGAAGCTGAGGCTTCAGATGCCGCCGCGTTACTTCATCGACCTGCTGTCATGCCTGAGGGTGCAGGGCGCCTGGAAGATTGTTCAGAAGGTGATGTCGGTCGACGTTCGCCAATAGATTCGCCTGGTCAGTCGTCGGCACGCGTGGAAGGCTACTGGTCCGCACTCGATCAATGCCGGCCGCTTTTCGGGAAGATTCGGAGATTCGGGGACATTATACCTAACCGGCGCCCATCGTTCGCGCATGGCCAGATTTAAACTTCTGTAGATCGCGTAGTATGGCGTCCCGGAGTACTCGGTCCGATCAGCGTTGCTTCTTGGCCGTGGTCGCGGTGAAATCCGGGTCCTTTTTCGCCACCCAATCGACGAATTTGCGGACGTTGGGATTGGCCAGCAGGCCCTCCACATCCATCCCGTGGCGCTGCAGTTCGGCATTGGTGAAATTGGCGATCAGCGTCTGCTGGCAAATCGGGTGCATGGGCACGACGTCGCGCCCGCCCCGGCTCTTGGGTACGGGATGGTGCCAGACGATCGTCTTGCCGGTCGGCCTGCCACAGAGCCAGCAGACGACCACCTCCGCCGGAGCCTCCTCCTCGCGATGCAGGTCTCCATAGGGGTCTTTTCTGGAATGCCTGCGGGCCATGGGTCGATCCGAATGCCTGAAATTGCGCTGCCCGCCTATAGCGGTGCAGTCGGCATTGCCACACCGGCATTTCGAACCTGGGAATGAAGGCGGCAGTTCATCCGATCCGGCAAGACGGGAAATCGACGGCGTTCGGCTGCGAAGATTCGGGGACACTATACTTAACTGCCGCCCGGCGTTTGCGCATAGATAGTTTAGTATAGCGTCCCTGCCAGGTAGGTGGCCAGGCAGGCGAGTGCCACTCCGCGCGGCGAGTGGCGATCTTTATCCTCATCCCCCATCTCGGCAAAGCTTCGAGCATCGCCTTCGGGCACGAAGACCGGATCGAAACCGAAGCCGTTCCGGCCCCGTGGTACGGCCAGCACGGTTCCCTCGACCCGCCCGGTGAAGACGTGGACCCCCGTGTCGTCCGCAAACCCGATCGCGGTCACGGCGACTGCGCGCGCGCTGGCATCGGCCTCGATCAACCGATGAAGCATGGCTGGCCCGCCGGCTGCCAGTACCCAAGTGACTAACGCCCCCGGAAAACCACCGAGCGCCTCCATTTCGAACCCGGTATCGTCGACAACAACGGGCCGACCGAGTCTCCGATACGCTTCCGCAGCTTTTCCGCGACAAACCGTTTCTGTGTCGAGCGACTGGATTTCGTCGAGTTCAAGACAGGCAGGCTCGAACCGGCGGCCGGTCAACCGTTGAAATTCAGCGATCTTGTCCTGATTGGTCGTACAGATGGAGATAGCTTTCATGGGCGTCCCTTCGATGGACTCGCTGGACCTCTGGGGGATTGTCCGCGTCTCGCAACTGGCGTTCGCACGTGACCTAGCAGTTCCTCGAAAAATTGCTCCAAAGCACTATGGGCGTCGGCGCTCTTGGCGACGATTGGATGAATGCCGCGACTTTGGAGGACTCGCTGTTGCACCGGGTCCGGACGCAGGAGGAAGATATAAGATTTCTCCCTTCCGGCCGAGATTCCGGCCCACATCTTTTGAAGCTTATAGAGTAGAACCCGAAGATTCAGATCTCGTAGGCTGTAGCCTACGAACAAGACACTTCTCGTCAACAGGTCGTTCCGGAGCCGGACGTCGAGCGGCGATGAAAATTCCAGCCTCTCGTAGTAATCGGATTCTGTCAGGACGATGGAATCTCCAGGCGCGAAGCCGCCATGGAACTTTATGATGTGCGGAGCCTGCCCCAAGGGGGTGGACGCCTCAGCAAGGGACTTTACGCGCTTGAAGCGCTTGCCTCTCAGCTCAAAGATGCGCTCGATATTCTCGTCGAAATTCGTCGTATAAATCACGGGAAATCCCAGATCGACGATCATGTTATGGACTGGCGACTGCTGCAGAAGTGCCTCATCGACACTCCAGGCGGTGCGCATCCAGGCTTGAAGGCTCTCGGTTCCGCCTTTCTCCAGGGCATAATATTCGGCGACCTGCATGTAATTGGCCTCCGGTCCGACCAGCACGGCCGGATCATAGCCGAGGTCGCGTGCCATCTGAGCGATGAGGCCGTCCCATGATGGCAGCTTCAAGGGCTGCGAGAGGCCGGCACCGGCGAACAGGATGACCCTTCGCTGCCGGATTTGGCGCGCCAGATCTTCGATCATGCGGATGCCTCCGCGAAGTGCCGGATCAACTTATCGAACGCGATCCTCCGCATCGATATCTCGTCTTTACGGACGCCCATTTGGGCGAAGGTCTCGTGATGTCCGTCAGGAATGAACACATCGTCCCAGCCGAATCCGTGCTTGCCGATCGGCTCCGGAGCGATACGACCGCGCACGATGCCATCGAATTGGTGGATATTGCGGCCGTCGCAAAAGCCGATTGTGGTCCTGGCGCTGACGCCCGGATGTACGCTTTGTCCAAACAGGCTGCAGGCTTGTTTGGCTCCCACGCGATCCCAGAACAATTGCGTGAGACCTCCGGGGAATCCGCCGAGCGCATCCAGATAGAGGCCGGTATGTTCGACGAACAATGGACGACCGATAGTTTGGAAAGCCTTTAAGAGCTTGTCTCGAATAAGCTGGTCGAGATCGTCGGTTTGCAGCTCGCAGAGCGCTAGTGGCACTGGAATGACATCGATTCCGGCGGGCCGGAGCATGCCGATTATTTCGCGCGACTTTGCCGGATTTTGTGAGGGGAAATAGAGTCGCACGCCGCCCCCTTCAGTGAATCTGACGCACAGGACATCACGTTACCGAAACACGAAATGCTAAAACGCCCCGGGTCGACGTGGCGCGGCCAAACAAGGATCGACAGCCTAGTCGCTCCGCGCCATCCGATCCGATATGACATCTTACCGAGATGCGCACAAGATCGCGAAACGACAAGCACAACGGTACCTTGGCTAGAACACGGCCTTCGCCTTCTTGCGCCCTCTACTGCCGCAGGTCTTTCCCGGCAGACCCTGACTGCCCCCACTGCCAAGCAAGCGGCCCCCTCATCTGCAACTCGTTCCCGTTGCAAGTGCCGCGCGATTTGCTGCTAAGGCGCTTTCCCGATGCTCAGGAAATCTCCCCGCAAGGCCGCTATCGCCCTCGGCCTGATCGTTCTGGCGCTGACGGCGGTCGCCCTTTGCTGGCTGGTGGCGCTGGGCTGGTTCGCGCCGCCGCCGACAAGGGTCGGCTGGCCGGCGGCGCTGACGACATTGGCCGGCGACGGCGTACGGGGTCATGCCGACGGTGCGCCGGCAAAGGCGCGCTTCAGCGATCCGTTCGCGGTGGCGATCGATACGCGGGGCGCGCTGTACGTGGCGGACGCCAGCCGTATCCGCAGGATCGATCCCGACGGAAATGTCACGACCTTGCCGGGATCGTTCGACACGCCCTCCGGCCTTGCGCTCGACGGGGCGGGGAACGTCATCGTCGCGGATACCGGCAGCAACAGGATCCGCAGGATCAGCCCGGACGGGGCCGTGACCACCATCGCGGGAGACGGGACGGCGGGCTATCGCGACGGCCCTGCGACGCACGCGCGCTTCAATGGCCCGATCGGCGTTGCGGCCGACGACAAGGGCAATGTCTATGTCGCGGACAGTTATAACGATCGCATCCGCCTCGTCACCGCGGACGGTCAGGTGCGGACCCTCGCGGGCCAGGATGCTCCGGGCTTTGCGGATGGACCGGGTCCGGTGGCGGCGTTCGATACGCCGACCGGGATTGCGCTCGACCGGCATGGTGCCGTGCTCGTCGCGGACACCGGCAACGATGCGGTCCGGAAGATCGCGCCGGATGGCCGCGTCTCGACGCTCGCCCGTACGGATTCCAACGATGGCGCCGGTTTGCTGAACGGGATCGTCGGCCTGGTGCCGACATGGGACGGCTTCCTCTACCTGGCCTCCTTCGATCGCGGGCGCATCGTGCAGATGGCACCCTCGGGCGCGCTTCACGTGCTCGCGGGCACGGGATCGACGATCGACGGCAACGCCGCGCTGCGGTTGACCGGCCCCGCCGGGCTCGCGATCGATCGGGCGGGCGCGCTCTATATTGCCGATGCCTCGGCCTATGCGATCCGCAGGCTCAGCCCGCGCGTCGCCGGTGCCCCGGTCGCGACGCCCCTGCCGGATCCCGCGCTGCCGGCGCTCGTCCGTGCGCCGGTGTTCCCCTGGCCTTTCAAGCCGCAATTCGAACGGCACGAGGTGGTCGGCGACATGGGGGAGGTCCGCGGCAATTATGAGGGCGACAGCCGCGATCATCTCCATGCCGGCCTCGATATCAGCGCCCCGGTCGGAGCGACGGTCGTCGCGTCAGCGGAAGAGACGGTGCGCGATCCACTGCCCAATTGGGGCGTCGAGACCCTGTCCGAAGGCCTGCGCCTCGATCAGATGACCTATATCCATATGCGTGTCGGCCGCACCGCGACCGGCGCGGCGCTCGATCCGGCACGCTTCCAGCTCGTCCTCGATGCGGAAGGGCATGTCATCCGGGTCCGGGTCAAGCGCGGCACCCGTTTCCGGGTCGGCGATCCGCTCGGCACGATCAACCGCATGGCACATGTCCATCTCGAACTCGGGCCACCGCGCGCCAAGGTCAACGCGCTGTTGCTGCCCTTTCCCGGCTTTGGCGATCATGTCGCGCCGCATATCGATGACGTGCATATCCTCAATGCCACGGGTCAGCGCCTGACCGGGATGGAGGAGGGGCGCCTTGTCGTTCCCGCCGCCGGGGGTGCCGTCGGCATCGTCGCCGAGGCCTGGGATCAGGTCGACGGCAATGCCCCTCGCCGCCGCCTCGGCCTCTACCAGGCGGGCTTCCAGATCCTGAAGGCCGACGGGGCGCCGGTGCGCGGTTTCGAACGGCCGCGCGTCACGCTCGAATTCGATCGCATGCCGACCGCGCCCGATGCCGCGAAGATCGCCTATGCCCCCGCGAGCGGCGATGCGGTGCACAGCGATCAGCGGACTCGCTTTCTCTACGTCGTCACCAATCTGGTGCGTCACGGCCGCGCGGCGCTGGGCGGCTGGAACCCGGCGGATATTCCTCCCGGCGATTACACCATCCGCATCTACGCCGCCGACCGGGCCGGGAATGTCGCATCGGCCGGACGCGATCTCCGGATCGCGATCCGCTGAGCCGATATTGGGGCGCGCGCACTCAGGATGTCACCGCATCTGTGCGCTGGGCCTGCGTTCCGATTGTCGGCGGTCCTTGTGTCACCGCTCGGGACGGCGTGCGGATGGGATCGCGTGTTCGTGGGACCACAAGCGCGAACGCCCGCCCGACATAAGGCGGCATTGCGGCTAAAGCTTGCCTTTGCGGGTGACCGAGCTAGGCCCTGAAAAGGGCCGTTTGTTCGGCTGCAATTTCCGGCGTCTGCTTTAGTGTTTGGCAGACAGTCGCTTCGGGCATCTCAGACCTAATATTTAACCGCATTTTGCGAATGGAGCATTCCTTCTCCTGAACGAGGCCCATCGTCCGATGACAGCTCGCACATTCACGACGCATTGGCTGATCGCGATGATAGCGTTGATGCTTTTCATCGCTGCGTTTCCCTTTCTGCTGCGTCTGTTGGTCGTTGGCAGTGGATGCGCCGGGGTTGGCGGGGCGTGCGGGGCTTTGGCGGTGGTCCTCGGTATTTACCTGCGTTATCCTGTAGTAATTGGCGTCGGGCTCTATCTCGCCATTCTGACATGGCGCCGCTTGCGCACGGTAGGCGTCCATCCCTCGGCATTCCTGTTCGTACTGTTGATCTTCACGGCGGCCTCTCCGTTCCTGTTCGCGCTCGGGAATTTCTGGGGCGCAAGCTTCGCGCTTGGCATCGTCAGCCTTCACAGCCCTCTCCCGACATTGGTTCTGCTACTGGCAAGTTTAATCGCGTTAAGCCGTCTGCCTGAGGACGATGCTGGCCATTATCGCGGGCCAGCGCGTGGCACAGCGTTGGCGATCGGTGGACTGGTTCTCCTGCTCACCTCGCCCCAATGGCTGATGGGGTTCATGATGATCCCGTTCGTGGGCCGCCTCTTCCTGCCTGCCGCCTTTCTGATCTCGGGTCGGATCTTGGGGGGCTGGGGACCTTATGCCGTGCTGATATCGGCCGCCGCGTTTGTCGTCGCGCTTGAGTTGTGGATCATTGAGGCGCGGCGCGGCGCCGGTACGATCCAGCGGGAATAGTGCAGAAACTTGCCTGCTGGAAATCGACGAAGACCCGCTGGCGGACTGACGCCCGGACCGACCGGAAACTGGTCGTAAACACCCGACGGCTCCACTGTTCGGCCAATGGCAGCTATTGGCACTCGACCACTCAAAGCGGCCATTTCGCCCGCGTCCTTCTCCCGGCGCCCTTCCATTTTAGTCGCGGGGCCGTCATGGAAGCGTCATCGGATTGTCCTAGCGGGGCGTGGGCCCAGCGTGTCACAGGTCCGGGAGGAGAGTTTCCATGGCCGTCGCCGATCGATCGCCCAACGCTTCCAAGAACAATGCCGTGCGCGCCGCCGTGCATCGGCATGATCATCTGTCGAAGCAGGGCCTGCTCGAGCGCGCCTTCACCTTCGCGTTTCGCGGTCTCGTCTATGCGCAGATCTGGGAAGACCCGGCGGTCGATATGGAAGCGCTGGCGATCACGCCCGACAGCCATGTCGTCACCATCGCCTCGGGCGGCTGCAACGTCCTGTCCTATCTGACCGCCAATCCGCGCGCGATCACGGCGGTCGATCTCAACACCGCGCATATCGCGCTCAACAAGCTGAAGCTCGTCGCCGCGCGGCGCCTGCCCGGATACGAGGCGTTCCACCGCTTCTTCGGCAATGCCAACAGCCGCGCCAACATCCTTGCTTACCGCACCTATGTGCGCCCGCAGCTCGACGAGACGACGCGGCGCTATTGGGAAGGGCGCGACATGATCGGCCGGCGCCGAATCGGCGGCTTCGCGCACGGCGTGTACAAGCGCGGGCTGCTCGGCAATTTCATCAGCGTCGCGCATATCCTGGCGCGGCTCAACGGCCTCAACCCGAAGGTGCTGCTCAAGGCCAATTCGATCGAGGAGCAGCGCGAGATCTTCGACCGCGAATTCGCGCCGATGTTCGACAAGGGCTTCATCCGCTGGCTGACCGACCAGCCCGCCTCGCTGTTCGGCCTGGGTATCCCGCCCGCGCAGTACGAGGCGCTGGCCGGCGACGAGAAGATGGCGACGGTGCTGCGCGAGCGGCTCGAAAAGCTCGCCTGCGATTTCGACCTGAAGGACAATTATTTCGCCTGGCAGGCGTTCAACCGCGGTTATGGCGAGGGCCCGGCGGCGCCGCTGCCGCCTTATCTGCAGCGCGAGCATTATGAAGAGATCGTCGAGCGCGTCGACCGGATCGAAGTGCGCCACATCAACTTCACCGATTATCTGCGCAGCCGCGAGGACGACTCGCTCGACCGGTACATCCTGCTCGACGCGCAGGACTGGATGACCGACGAGCAGCTGACCGATTTGTGGACCGAGATCACCCGTACGGCGAAGCCCGGCGCGCGCGTGCTGTTCCGCACCGCGGGCAACCCGACGATCCTGCCGGGCCGCGTGCCCGATGCCGTGCTGGGCCGCTGGGATTACCGGGCCGAGGAGTCGCTCGATTACACCAAGCGCGACCGCTCCTCGATCTATGGCGGCGTGCACCTGTACGTGCTGGGCGACGCAGCCTGAGCATGGACGCCGGCCATGCGGGTCACATGGATGCGATCTACCGGACGCAGCGCCATTTCTACGACCTGACCCGCAAATATTATCTGCTCGGCCGCGACCGGCTGATCCGCGAGCTCGCCCCGCCGCCGGGGGGCAGCGTGATCGAGATCGGCTGCGGCACCGGGCGCAACCTGATCGTCGCCGCCAGGGCGTGGCCGAACGCGCGCTTCTACGGGATCGATATCTCGGAGGCGATGCTGGAGACGGCGCGCAAGAACGTGGAGAAGGCTGGGCTGGCCGACAGGATCGTCTTCGCGCAGGGCGATGCGACCGCGTTCGATGCTGAGGCGCTGTTCGGCGTGGCGCAGTTCGATCGGGTATTCCAGAGCTATACGCTGTCGATGATCCCCGACTGGCAGGGCGCGATGCGCGAGGCGGCGGGCAAGCTCGCGCCCGGCGGCCGGTTCGGCATCGTGGATTTCGGCCAACAGGAGCGCCTGCCCCGCGCATTCCGCGCGCTGCTGCTCGCCTGGCTGGCGAAATTCGACGTGTCGCCGCGCGCGGAGCTGCGGTCGGCCGTACAGGATGTGGCTGCCGCGCACGGGCTGAGCGGGACCTTCCAGCCGCTGTATCGCGGCTATGCGTGGTCGGCGGCGCTGAGCCGGGCCTAGCGCCGATCGATCGTCAGCCGATCGATTCAACTACGCGTCGGACCATGCCAGCGTTGGATCGGGCGCCGCGCAGTCCTGGCATCGCCCCGCTCTTTCTCAGCCTGAAGATTGTAGGGGAATTCGCGCCGCTGTTTTCCGCGATAACAGGGGCGACGACCCGCTGTTTTTCCGCTGTTATACCCCTGTTACGGCATAACAGGGAAAGCGGTCTGCAAGCCATTGGAAGCGCTCCGGAAATTCGGGCACAAAATCCAACATGACAGCGGTAAAAAATTTCGGCGAAAGAATAGGGGAAAACGGCACCTTTTGTTGGAGTCGGTGCGCGCTGGCCCGGCGCCCGCCCTACGCCCGGAGCAGCGCATCACCCTCCGTCTCGGGGACTTCGCCGCTCCGTGCCGACACCGTCACCGTCGTCGCCAGGTCCATCGTCACATTGCCGAGCGTGCGGAAGATGTCGGGGATCGTCTCGACCGCGACCAGCAGGCCGAGCGGGGCGACCGGCACGCCCATCGCGATGCAGATCGGCGCGATCGAGGTGACGAAGCTGATCTGCCCCGGCAGGCTGACCGCCCCCATGGTGGTGATCGCGGCGACCGCCACGCCGGCGGCGAGCTGGACCGGGCCGATCGGCACACCGAACCAGTAGGCGACATAGATGGCGACCGCGAGGTTCATCGGCGGGCCGGTCACGCGGAAGATCGCGACGGCGAGCGGCAGGACCACGCCCGAGGTGGCGACCGGCACGCCCAGCCCCTCCGCCCCGCGCAGCATCGCCGGCAGCGAGGCGAGCGAGGATTGGGTGCTGATCGCGACCGCCTGGGACGGCGCGGTCGCGCGGACGAAGCGCGCCAGGCCGATCCGCCCGCCGATCGCGCCGATCGGGAAGGAGGCGATCCAGACGATAATGCCGATCGCCGAGATGATCAGGACATAATGGAGCAGCGCGCCGAACGCCGCCGTGCCGGCCTTCGCGCCGACGACATAGGACAGGGCCAGCACGCCGATCGGCGCGAGCCACAGCACCCAGCCGATCACGATCAGCATCGTGTCGGCCACTGCCTGGAAGAATTTGGTGAGCAGCAGGCGCGGCTCGGCCGGCAGCCGGGTGAGCGCGAAGGCGAACACCAGGGTGAAGAGGATCAGCGGCAGGAAGGCGTTGTTGGCGGCGGCGGCGACCGGGTTGCTCGGCACGATCGAGGCGATGAACTCCGAAAAGGGCGGGATGTCGCCGACCGGCGGCGTCTCGCCCAGCGCCGTCCGAAGTGCGGCTGCCGCTTCGGAGGGGAGCGGGAACCAGCCGAGCAGCAAGGGCGTCAGGATCGCCGCCAGCGCGGAGAAGGACCAGAGCAGCCCGATGAACAGGGCAAGCGCACGGCTGGCGACACGGCCGGCACGCGCCGCCTCGGCCGTCGCGGCGACGCCCGTCACGAGCAGGGACACGACCAGGGGGACGATCGTCATCTGCAGCGCATTGAGCCAGGCGGTGCCGACCGGCTGGGCGATGACGATGCCGGCATTGGCGGCGGAGGGCGCCCAGGCGGCGATGCCGATGCCGATGGCAAGACCCACAACCAGGGCCAGGAGAATGCGGGTTGCTTGCGACATGCTCGCCCTTCGACTTTTCCGGCGCTATCACGCCGCCTGTAAATTCTGGTGCATAGCTGAACGGACGCGCTGACATGGCAAGAAAATATTTCGGCACCGATGGGATTCGCGGGGCAACCAATCTCTCCCCGATGACGGCGGCGATGGCGATGAAGGTCGGCATGGCGGCGGGCGCGCATTTCGTGCGCGGCGATCACAAGCACCGCGTGGTGATCGGCAAGGACACACGCCTGTCGGGCTATATGCTGGAAAACGCGATGGTCGCGGGCTTCACCAGCGTGGGCATGGACGTGGTGCTGGTCGGCCCGATGCCGACCCCCGCGGTCGCGATGCTGACTCAGTCGATGCGCGCCGATCTGGGCGTGATGATCTCGGCCAGCCACAACCCCTATGCCGATAACGGCATCAAGCTGTTCGGGCCTGACGGCTACAAGCTGTCCGATGCCGACGAGATGGCGATCGAGGCGCTGATCGATGGCGAGGTGCCGCTGGCGGCCTCGCCCGATATCGGCCGGGCGCGGCGCGTCGAGGATGCCCGCGGGCGCTATATCCATTTCGCCAAATCGACCTTCCCCGAACACCTCCGGCTCGACGGCCTGAAGATCGTCGTCGATTGCGCCAATGGCGCTGCCTATCAGGTCGCGCCCTCCGCCTTGTGGGAACTGGGCGCCGACGTGATCGCGATCGGCACCACGCCCAACGGCAAGAACATCAATGACGGGGTCGGCTCCACCGCGCCGCAGGTGCTGTGCGAGACGGTGGTCGCCTCCGGCGCGGCGATCGGCATCGCGCTCGACGGCGATGCGGACCGGCTGATCGTGGTCGACGAGCTCGGCCATGTCGTCGACGGCGACCAGTTGATGGCGACGATCGCGAGCGGCTGGGCGCGGCGCGGACGGCTGGCCAATGGCGGGCTGGTTGCGACGGTGATGTCGAACCTGGGGCTCGAACGGCACCTTGCGACGCAAGGCATCAAGCTGATCCGCACCAAGGTCGGCGATCGTTATGTGCTCGAGGCGATGCGCGCGCAGGGCTTTAATGTCGGGGGCGAGCAGTCGGGGCACATCATCCTGTCGGACTATGCGACGACTGGCGACGGGCTGGTCGCGGCGCTGCAGATCCTGGCCGAACTGGTCGAGAGCGGCATGCCGGCGAGCAAATTGCTTCACCGGTTCGAGCCGCTGCCGCAGCTGCTCAAGAATGTGCGTTTCAAGGGCGGCAAGCCGCTCGAAGCGGACGCAGTGAAGGCCGTGATCGCCGAGGCCGAGGCCGAGCTGGACGGCAAGGGCCGGCTGGTGATCCGCCCCTCCGGGACCGAGCCGGTGATCCGGGTGATGGCCGAGGGCGACGATCCGGTACAGGTCGAACGCGTGGTCGACCGGATCTGCGACGCGGTGCGGGTGGCGGCGGGGTAACTCCCTCCCACTTGTGGGAGGGGAGAAGAAGGAACGGAGTTACGATGCTTGAGATGCGCCCCGATTGCGAACGCTGCGGCACGGAGCTGCCCGCCGATGAGGCAGGCGCGTTCATCTGCTCGTTCGAATGCACTTTCTGTGCGACTTGCGCCGAGGCGATGGACGATCGCTGCCCCAATTGCGGCGGCGAACTGATGGACCGGCCGGCCCGGGTGGACGAGGCATTGGTGCGCTATCCCGCGTCGACCGAGCGGAAGTTCAAGGGCCGGGCGTGACTGTCACGCGACCGATCCGCGTCTTTCCCTCTCCCCGCGGGAGAGGGAGGGAGCCGCGCAGCGGCGGAAGGGTGAGGGCGATCGGTTCGCGTCTCAATCACCCTCACCCCGCGCTGCTGCGCAGCTTGCCCCTCTCCCGCTGGGAGAGGGGAAGGGAAGGTGGCAGGTCATGACCCCCCGCATCCTCATCATCGCGGGCTCCGATTCCGGCGGCGGCGCAGGCATCCAGGCTGACATCAAGACCGTGACAATGCTTGGCGGTCACGCGATGACTGCGATCACAGCAATCACCGCGCAGAACACGTTGGGCGTTCAGGCGGTGCATCCGGTGCCGACCGATATGGTGATCGCCCAGATCGACTCGGTCGTCTCCGACATCGGCGTGGACGCGGTGAAAATCGGGATGATCGGGTCGGCCGAAACCGCCAGTGCGGTGGCGGATCGGCTGGAGGCAATGCCGGGCGTGCCGATCGTCTTCGATCCCGTCATGGTCGCGACCAGCGGCGCGACTCTGGCTGACGAGGCCACGATCGCCGCCTTCACCCGGCTGATGCGTGTCGCCACGGTGACCACGCCCAACCTGCCCGAGCTCGACGCGCTGGGCGGCGAGGCGGCAGTGCGCGATCGCACCGGCGCGCTGCTGGTGAAGGGCGGGCACGGTGACGGCGCGGAGGTGATCGACCGGCTGCTGCTCCCCGATGGCGGCGAGATTCGCTGGGCCGATCCACGGATCGAGACGCGGCACAGCCACGGCACGGGCTGCACCCTGGCGAGTGCCATTGCGACCGGGCTCGGACGCGGGCTGACCCTGGCGGATTCGGTCGCGCGGGCGCGGGTGTTCGTCAGGCTCGCGCTCCGCGAGGCGCCGGGCTTTGGCGGTGGGCATGGCCCGATAGGGCACCAGGCAGTGCGGCTCGACGGCGATCTCGGCGGGGCGATGCTCAACCAGGTCACCCTGCCGCTCGCCGATTACGAGGCGAGCGCGACCTTCTACCGCCTGCTCGGCCTGCGTCAGATCGTCGAATCGGCGCCGCGTTATGCCCGGTTCGAAAGCGCGGGCGGCGCCACCTTGTCGATCGAGACGGCGGACGAGATCGCGGGCAAGTCGGTGGTGTTCCTCGAGTGCGGCGATCTGGACGCGCTGGTGGTGCGGCTGCGCGAGGCCGGTATCGCCGTTTCCGATCCCGTCCTGGAAGGCTGGGGCTGGCGCGAGGCGCGGCTGACCGATCCCGCGGGCAATGCGCTCTGCCTCTATCAGGCTGGCGAGAATCGACGTTTTCCGCCATGGCGCTTGCCGTGACCCGACCTTCCCTCAAGCACGAAAAGCTTTGCCTCGCGCCCGTCGCCGGCGTGGACGAGGCGGGCCGCGGGCCGCTCGCCGGGCCGGTGGTGGCAGCGGCAGTGATCCTGCCCGCCAAAGGCATCCCGCGGGGCATCGACGATTCCAAGAAGCTCAGCGCTGTCGAGCGCCTGCGGCTGCACGACCGGCTGCGCGATTGCGCCATAGTGGGCGTAGGCATCGTCGAGGCCGACGAGATCGACCAGCTCAACATCTATTGGGCGACGATGAAGGCGATGACCCTGGCGGTCGAGGCGCTCGGCCAGGCGCCGGCGCATGTGCTGGTCGACGGCAATCGCCTGCCGCGCTGGACGCATCAGGCGACCGCGATCGTGTCGGGCGACGCGATCTCGCTGTCGATCGCCGCGGCGTCGATCATCGCCAAGCACACCCGCGACACGATCATGATCGCGCATGCCGAATCGCATCCGCATTACGGATGGCACTCGAACAAGGGCTATGGCTGCCGCGCGCACCTCGATGCGCTGCGAATCCATGGTCCGACGCCGCTGCACCGGCGCAGTTTCGCGCCGGTCGCTCAGGCCTGGCTCGATTTTTAGCCCATATCCCCCTTTGTGAGTCTTTTGGGCCACACACCATGGATTGAGTCCCTGTGGATAACTCGACTCAACATCTGGATGGCTTCCTAAAATGTTCCGGTTTGTTAACGATTTGGCAACCGATTTCGTTAACTAAACTCTGCTTGACCCGAGTCCGTACATCCGCAGGGATGCGCCGCTCTTCCAAGGGGGTGACTAAAGATGGGTGTGATCGAGAAGGTTAAGGCGCGCGCGGTTGTGCCGGTGGCAGACGCGTTGCCGAAGGCCGAATTGCCGCGAGCCGAACTCCCATTAGACAGCATCATCATGCAGGATTGCATCACGGCGATGCGCGCCCTGCCGGCCAAGTCGGTCGACCTGATCTTTGCCGACCCGCCCTACAACCTCCAGCTCGGGGGCGACCTGAGCCGGCCCGACGGCAGCCATGTCGACGCGGTGACCGACGACTGGGACAAGTTCGATTCGCTCGCCATCTACGACAAGTTCACCCGCGCCTGGCTGACCGAGGCGAAGCGCATCCTGAAGGACAATGGCGCGATCTGGGTGATCGGCAGCTATCACAACATCTTCAAGGTCGGCAGCGCGATCCAGGACCTGGGCTATTGGATCCTCAACGACATCGTGTGGCGCAAGGCCAACCCGATGCCCAATTTCAAGGGCACGCGCTTCACCAACGCACACGAGACGCTGATCTGGGCGTCGATGGGCGAGAAGGCACGCTACACCTTCAACTATCGCAGCATGAAGACGCTGAACGACGAGCTGCAGATGCGCAGCGACTGGGAATTCCCGATCTGCGGCGGCCAGGAACGGCTGAAGCGCGACGGGGTGAAGGTGCATCCGACACAGAAGCCCGAAGCCTTGATCTATCGCATCCTGCTCGCCTGCACCAAGCCGGGCGATGTGGTGCTCGACCCGTTCTTCGGCACCGGCACGACCGGTGCAGTGGCGAAGCGGCTCGGCCGGCGCTGGATCGGCATCGAGCGCGAAGCAGATTATTGTTCGGCCGCGTTGGAGCGGATCGAGGCGGCGCTGCCGCTCGACGAATCCTCGCTGGTGACGATGCAGTCGCCCAAATCCGCGCCGCGCGTGGCGTTCGGGACCATCGTCGAGAATGGGATGCTCACTGCGGGCGCCGTGCTGACTGACTCCAAGCGCCGCTTCCGCGTGACGGTGCGCGCCGATGGCTCGGTGATGAGCGGGGATATCACGGGGTCGATTCACAAGCTCGGCTCCACCCTGCAGAATGCGCCGGCGTGCAATGGCTGGACCTTCTGGCATTATGAGACGCCCGAGGGGCTCAAGCCGATCGACGCGTTGCGGCAGGAATATCTGCTGGCGACCCAGCCCTGATCCGGGCGTGACGCTCCACCTCCGCCCCGTCCAGTTCGTCGACACACCGGTCGGCCGCGACGGCGAGGTCACGCGGCTGGCGGGCGGGATGGCGTGGTTCTCCGCTTATGAAGTGATCGAGGGCGGCAAGCGCCGCACCGTGCCGATCGCCGCGTTCGAGACCGCGCTCGGCGGGAACGAGCGGGCGGCCAGGCTCCATGCGGCGATCACCGCGCCCCGCCCGGCGCTGACGCTCGGCGACCGCGTACTGCGGTTCGACCAGCCGTCCGTCGCGGCGATCCTCAACGTGACGCCCGACAGCTTCTCCGACGGCGGCAAGCTTACCGATCCGGCCGCGGCGGCTGAGGCCGGGTTCGACCTCTCGGTCAAGGGGGCAACGCTGATCGATGTCGGGGGCGAATCGACCCGGCCCGGCGCACCTTTGGTATGGGAAGGCGATGAAGTGAAGCGCGTCGTGCCCGTCATCGAACGGCTGGCGAAGAGCGGCGCGCTGATCTCGGTCGATACGCGCAAGGCAGTCGTGATGGAGGCGGCGCTGGCCGCGGGCGCGGCGATCGTCAACGACGTGTCGGCGTTGCTCTGGGACGACCGTGCGCTGGATGTGGTCGCGCGGGCGGGCTGTCCGGTGATCCTGATGCATTCGCCCGATCCGAAAAAGGGCCCGCATGGCGGCGAGGGCTATCGCGACGTGCTGACCGAAGTGTTTGACTGGCTCGAGGCGCGCGTCGCTGCCGTGGCAGCGGCGGGAGTGGACCGGGCGAAGATCATCGTCGATCCCGGCATCGGTTTCGGCAAGTCGCTCCAGGACAATCTCGCGCTGCTCAACGGGCTGGCACTGTTCCACGGCCTGGGCTGCCCGATCATGCTCGGCGCCAGCCGCAAGCGGATGATCGGGGCGCTCTCCAACGAGGCGCCGGCCGACCAGCGGCTCGGCGGGTCGATCGCGCTGGCGCTGAAGGGGATCGAGGCGGGCATGCAATTGCTCCGCGTGCATGACGTGGCGGAGACGGTGCAGGCGCTCCGCGTATGGCGCGGACTGAAGGACGCCGCGCTGGTCGCGCGGATCAGCTGACCGGAGCCAGCGCCCGGATATAGCAGGCCGTCGCCGCCAGGCCGAACAGGGTGCGGGCGGCGTGGAGCCGGCCCCAGCTCTTGATCAGCGGGCGAATCGGCGCCGGATCGTCCTCGGCCTTGATCGCGGCGAGCCGGTTGTTGACTGGCAGGATGATCACCAGCGTCCAGGGCAGGTTGGTCAGCATCAGCAGCGCGCCGAGCAGGAATGGCCATTGGCCCCCGGTCCACCAGGCGGCTGCGCCAAGCCCCGCGCCGATCAGCGCGAGCGGTGCCTGCATCAGCGTGCCGCGCTTGTAGGCGGGCAGCCATTCCGTCAGCAGCGCGCGGTCGTCGAGCTTCAGCCGGGCGGGCTGCTCGGCGAAATTGATATAGAAAGCCGCCCCGGCGAACAGCGCGGCGACAGCGAGGGCGAGAAGCCCGGTCATGCCGGATGCGGCAGGTCGACCACCGCTGCGGGATCATGGGCGCGCTTATAGGCCCAACCGGTCTTCACCGTCGCGCCGCCCTTCGCGACCGATTCGAGGATCGCGGTCATCAGCCGCACATCCTGCAGGCCTTCCTCGCCGGGCGTGACCAAAGGCACCTTGCCGCGCACGACATCCGCCATCCAGTCCATCTCGCGTTCGAACTGGTCGATCTCGGTGATCTTCGGCGCACCTTGGGCAGCGGGCACGCCGATCAGGCTGAGCTTGTTGCCGCCATAGAAGCAGCCCGGATCGGCGACGAGCCGGCCATTCTCGCAGAATACCTGGTACGCCATGGTGCCGGCGCAGGAGAAGGACGTGGTGCCGTTGGCGATCGTACCCGAGGGGAAGCGGAACTGCCAGGAGACGACGTCCTCCACGGTCCTGAAGCGCGGATCGGTGCGGTCGGTCTTCGCCCAGGCGCGCACCTCGATGGGTTCCTCATTGAGCAGGTAACGCGCGGCGTTGATGCCATAGACGCCCATATCGGCAAGCGCGCCGCCGCCCGACATCTTCATGTCGAGCCGCCACGCGTCGGACGGGTCGGACAAGGTGGATTGCCGGCCCATATCGGTGGTGACGATGCGCGGCTTGCCGAGCGAGCCAGAACGGAGCCGACGCATCGCCACCAGGTTCAGCGGCTCGTAGTGGCAGCGATAGGCGATCATCAGCTTGCGATCGGCGGCTTTCGCGGCGGCGATCATCGCTTCGCCATCGGCCACACTGGTCGCCATCGGCTTTTCGCACAGCACATGCTTTCCGGCTTTCAGTGCGCGAATGGTGTATTCGGCGTGCATCGCATTGGGCAGGACGATGTAGACGACCTGGATGCGCGGGTCCTTCGCCATGCGGTCGTAATCGGTGTAATTATAGATCGCGTCGGCGGGCAGGCCATTCTCCGCCGCGATGCGCTTCGCCTTGACGGGATCGCCGCTGACGACGGCGACAAGCTTGGCGCTCTTCGCCGTCTTCAAACCGGGGATGATCTGGCCGAGCGCGAGCTTGCCCAGACCGACGACCGCGAAGCCGATCTTGTCGTTGTCGGGCAGTGCAGGCCGATCCTGCGGTTCGGCAGAGGGACCCGGTTTGGCGATCGCGGCTCCTGCGACGGCGACCGACGCACCGGCCAGGCCGAGCTCGATCAGGGTGCGGCGCGAAATCTCGTTCGGCATGCGGCTCTCCTCCCGGCTTCTCGCGAGAGTCGCGGGCCGTGGAGAATCCTATAGCATTCCACGATGTCGGTGACGAGATGGTACCGGTAACGTGGACTCAGGCCGCGTTGTCGATGCCCAGCTCGCCGAGCTTGCGGTAAAGCGTCGAACGACCGATCCCGAGCCGGCGGGCGACTTCGGTCATGCGACCGCGATAATGGCCGATGGCGAGGCGGATCACGTCTGCCTCGATCTCCTCCAGCGCGCGCAAATTGCCGTCGGCGTGGAACAAGGTGACCCCGCCGCTGGTCGCCATCGGCAACGGCCCGGGCGTGGTGTGCCGCTGCGAGCCGAGCGCCGCAATCTGCGGGAAATCGAGCCGGGTCAGCGCATCGCCGTCGCAGAGCACGGCGGCGCGGAACAACGCGTTCTGGAGCTGGCGGACATTGCCCGGCCAGTCATATTTGCCGAGCAGCGCCAGCGCATCGTCGGTGATGCCGAGTTCCCGCAGGCCCGGCTGCTCGGCGATTCGTGCGAGCAGGTGGCGGGCGAGCGCCGGGATGTCGCCGGTGCGCTCGCGCAAGGGTGGGATCGTCACCTGGACGACGTTGAGGCGGTAATAAAGGTCCTCGCGGAAGCGGTCGGCCTCGACTTCCTCGATCAGGCGCTTGTTGGTCGCGGCGATCACGCGGACGTCGACTTCCTTGGTGTGGCGCGCGCCGATCGGCTGGATCTCGCCCGATTGCAGCACGCGGAGCAATTTCACCTGCGCCTCGAGCGGCATCTCGCCGATCTCGTCTAGAAAGAGCGTGCCGCCGTCCGCTTCCTGGAAACGGCCGATCTTGCGCTCGAACGCCCCGGTGAAGGCGCCCTTCTCGTGCCCGAACAATTCCGATTCGACGAGATTGGCGGGGATCGCGCCGCAATTGACCGCGATCATCGGTTTCTTGCCGCGCGGCGAGGCGGCATGGATCGCCTCGGCCACCACTTCCTTGCCGACGCCGCTTTCGCCCTCGATCAGCACCGGCACGCGCGCACGGGCTGCCTTGGCGGCGATGGCGAGCGCGGCGCGGAAATCGGGGGCCGAACCGACGATCTCGTCGAACGCGAGCAGCGCAGGGATTTTCTCGGTCAGCGGGCGCAGCTCGCCCGCCGCCTTGCCGGCGACGGCGGCGTCGAGCGCGCAGAGCAGGCGTTCCGGGGCGAGCGGCTTCACCAGGAAGTCGCTCGCACCGGCGCGCATCGCCGCGACGGCATGCGCCACGGAGCCGTTTGCGGTGAGCATGAGGAGCGGCAGCGCCGGGCGGCGCTGGCGGATTTCAGTGATGAGCGCGGTCGCGTCGGCGTCCGGCGCCCAGTGATCGAGCAGGATCGCATCGAGCTGCATGCCGTCCTGCGTGCCCAGCATGGCGATCGCCATTTCGCCGTCATTGGCGAACACTGCACGCCATCCGCGCCGCGCGGCGAGCGCCGCGACGAGGCGGCGCTGCGCCGGTTCGTCGTCGATCAGCATCAGCAATCGCTGTCCGTTGCGCGTCATTCCGCTTGTCCAATCGTCCCGGTTCAAGCGGTAACCATAGACCTTAGGTGTAAAAGCGCCCTTAAACGCCCCAAGCTGGGACTTGAGAGACAGCGCCGTGACCGCTAAGCAGCCCGCACAGAGTTACAGGCAGGGGACGACCGATGGCCGGAGACGGCGAGATCAAGGTTCACGAAGCGACCTACCATCAGGTGATCGCGCTGCTGAAATGGGGCGCGGTTGGCTGTTTCCTGATCGCCTTTCTGGTGATCTGGCTGATCGCCGGTTAAGCGGCCGCGGGTGAAGATCGCAGTCCTCAAGGAGCAGGCCGAAGGCGAACGCCGCGTCGCCGCGACCCCCGAAACCGTCAAGAAGTTCATCGCGCTCGGTGCCGAGATGGCGGTCGAGTCGGGGGCTGGCGACACGGCATCCTGCGCCGACGCCGATTATACCGCGGCGGGCGCGAGCGTCGGCACACGGGCGGCGACGCTGAAGGGTGCCGACATCATCCTCGGTGTGCAAGGGCCTGATCCGGCAAGCCTGAAGGGTGCGGCGCCGGGCGCCTGGCTCGCCGCCAGCCTCAACCCGTTCGGCGCCGGAGAAAATGGGGGGCGTGCGCGCGTCGACGGCTATGCCAAGGCCGGCATCGAGGCGCTGGCGATGGAATTCATGCCGCGCATCACGCGCGCTCAGTCGATGGACATATTGTCCTCCCAGTCGAACCTGTCGGGATATAAGGCGGTGCTCGACGCCGCGGCCGAATATGGCCGCGCCTTTCCGATGATGATGACGGCAGCGGGCACGGTTTCCGCCGCGCGCGTCTTCGTGATGGGCGTGGGCGTGGCGGGGCTGCAGGCGATTGCCACGGCTCGGCGGCTGGGCGCTCAGGTCTCCGCGACCGACGTGCGTTCGGCGACCAAGGAGCAGATCCAGTCGCTCGGCGCCAAACCGATCTTCGTCGAGAATGTCGCCGGGATCGAAGGCGAGGGATCGGGCGGCTATGCCGGCGAGATGTCGCCTGAATATCAGGCGGCGCAGGCCGAACTGGTCTCGGGCCATATCGCCAAGCAGGACATCGTCATCACGACGGCGCTGATTCCGGGGCGCCCGGCCCCGCGCCTCATCTCGGCCGCGCAGGTCGCATCGATGAAGCCGGGCAGCGTGATCATCGATCTCGCGGTCGAACAGGGCGGCAATGTCGAGGGCGCGGTCGCGGGCGAGGTCGTGATCGTCTCGGGCGTGAAAATCGTCGGCCACCGCAACGTGCCAAGCCGGCTTGCGGCGGACACTTCGGCGCTGTTCTCGCGCAACCTGTTCAACTTCCTGAGCGCCTTCTGGGACAAGGAAGCGGGCCGGCCGGTGCTCGACGAAGAGATCGGCGACGCGATCCGGCTGACCAAGGATGGGCAGGTCGTGAACGCGAGGTTGACGTGATGAGGATTGGGGCGTTGGCACTCGGCATCCTGCTGACGCTCATGCCTGACGCGGCGCTACCGCAGAATGCCGCGGATAGCGGGTCCATTCGCTACATCTTCCGGACACTGCTCGTGCCTGACCAACCTGCCGAGCGATCACCGACCGTTTCCAAGAATGACCCTTGGTTTTCCGGTAAGGCTGTACCGGTCCGGGCGATGGCTCTCGATGCCGATATTCCAATAACCGGGGCCGCGATCGTCTTGTCGCGCGGGGCGGTGCTGTCGGTCGCCGACAGCGACCATCTCATCGCATGCCAGCGCGAGGTGGTGCTTTCAGCAGGCGTTGGCGGCATGGGCCGGTCGCCGGTCTGTCTCGTTGACCTCGATCGGGACGGCAGGTTCGACGGATGGTTCAAAAGCAGTATCAACCTCATCTGGGGCTGCTGCAACGGCCATCTTCAGAGGAGCAGGGTCCGGCCAATTGCGCCGGCCGGCGCCACCGAACTCTCGCCCGACAGGGTTCGCGCGCTCGACCCTTGGGGGTATTTCTCGATCCGCTATGCGCAGGGGATGCTGACGTATTGTTTGGGAATTTCGGACGTCTGCCAGCAGAAGGCGCCAAGGATTAAGCCGTCCGAGATCGAACAGACGACTGAGTTCATGGGCGGACTATTCGGTTATCGAAAGCTGGAAAACGGAAAATTGGCTGTCCGGATGATCCGTGATCCGCAGGAGGCGACATACTAGCTATGGACTTCATCTCGATCCTGTCGATTTTCGTCATGGCCTGTTTCGTGGGCTATTATGTCGTCTGGTCAGTCACGCCCGCGCTGCACACGCCGCTGATGGCGGTGACCAATGCGATCTCCTCCGTGATCATCGTCGGCGCGTTGATCGCGAGTTCGGCGGCGGCGGGCGGATCGGCCTCGTCGAAGTGGCTGGGGCTGCTTGCGGTGGTGTTCGCCAGCGTGAACATCTTCGGCGGGTTCGCCGTCACCGAGCGGATGCTCGCCATGTACAAGAAGAAGGAAAAGCCCGTCGCGAAGTGAGCGGTGTGAGGTTTTTGGGGGTTTAGCACATGCACGAAGCAGCACCGGTCAATCCCTGGGTAGCGCTGGCATACCTGATTTCGGGCGTCTGCTTCATCCTGGCGCTGCGCGGCCTGTCGTCCCCCGCCAGCTCCCGGCGCGGCAATCGCTACGGCATGATCGGCATGGCGCTGGCGGTCGGCACGACGCTGTTCATCCATGAGGTCGCCTCGCTGCCCGAAATCCTGATCGCGATCGCGATCGGTGCCGCGATCGGTATCGTCACCGCCCGGAAGATCGCGATGACCGACATGCCGCAGCTCGTCGCGGCCTTCCACTCGCTGGTCGGCATGGCCGCGGTGCTGGTCGGCGTGGCGGCGTTCCTCAACCCCGAAGCCTTCGGCATCATGGGCGCGGACGGCGAGATCCTCACCGTCAGCCGGATCGAGATGGGGCTCGGCGTCGCGATCGGCGCGATCACCTTCTCCGGCTCCGTGATCGCTTTCCTCAAGCTCAACGGCAATATGGGCGGCAAGCCGATCATGCTGCCGGGCCGCCATGTCATCAATCTCGGCGTGCTCGCGGGCATCCTCGGGCTGATCGCCTATTTCACCCAGGACCAGAGCCCTTGGATCTTCTGGACCGTCACGCTGCTCAGCTTCGCGATCGGCTTCCTGCTGATCATCCCGATCGGCGGGGCCGACATGCCGGTCGTGGTGTCGATGCTCAACAGCTATTCGGGCTGGGCAGCGGCGGCGATGGGCTTCACCTTGCACAACACCGCGATGATCATCACCGGCGCGCTGGTCGGATCGTCGGGCGCGATCCTTTCCTACATCATGTGCCGCGCGATGAACCGCAGCTTCATCAGCGTCATCGCCGGCGGCTTTGGCGGCGACAGCTCGGCCGGCGGTGCGGCGGCCGCGACCGACCGGCCGTGGAAGCGCGGGAGCGCCGAGGATGCGGCCTTCCTGATGCAGCAGGCCGAGCAGGTCATCATCGTGCCTGGCTACGGCATGGCGGTCGCTCAGGCGCAGCATGCGCTGCGCGAGATGGCCGACAAGCTGAAGGAGCACGGCGTCCGCGTGAAATATGCGATCCACCCGGTCGCGGGGCGCATGCCGGGGCATATGAACGTGCTGCTCGCCGAGGCGAACGTGCCCTATGACGAAGTGTTCGAGTTGGAGGACATCAACAGCGAGTTCGCCCAGACCGACGTCGCCTTCGTCATCGGCGCCAACGATGTGACCAATCCGGCGGCCAAGACCGACAAGACTTCCCCGATCTACGGCATGCCCGTGCTCGATGTGGAAAAGGCCAAGACGGTATTGTTCGTGAAGCGCAGCATGGGCGGGGTGGGCTATGCCGGCGTCGACAACGACGTCTTCTACATGGACAACACCATGATGCTGCTGGCCGACGCCAAGAAGATGGTCGAAGAGATCGTAAAATCCCTGGATTGAGCGCGAGCGCTCGATCGGCTTCCAATCCCGTCATCGCTCGATCGCTTCCGCGTTCGGCGCGCCAGACACCGATTGCATCCATTTCGGTTTGAAGCGTTGCGCCGGTGACGGAGGCTTTTGAGCGATTTCGGGACTCATACCTCCATTTTGGACGTACTCATGGCTAACCCATTCCTACTAAGCGGGTATTTTTGCAGGATTCCGGGCCGAGGGGGCGACCGGACCGCACGATGGTGGGGGCTATGATGCATTCGGCAACGGACGCGACCTACGCCATGACCGTCCCCGCGCTGATCGTCGCTGACGACGGCGCGGAGGCTTTGGCTGCGCTGGAAGCGATCTCGCTTGCCGGCGGCCGTTCGCTTGGCCGGGTCGGCTGGGCGGAAGCAGCGGAGCGCCTCCAACAGCATAGCGTGCTGGGCCTGTTGGTCGTCGAAGCCGAGGATGTTCCCGATGCCGTCATTGCTGCCGTCCTGCCGCACGTCGATGCCCTTGCGCGCGCCATCGACGCGCGCGTCGTCGTCTCCTTTGCCCGCCATCAGATCGATCTGGTCGCGGCCCATCTGTTCGGTGACCATGTCGATTTGCTCTGCACCCCGTCGGTCGCCGATCGGGTGGCAGCACTCGCGGTCGCGCTGATGCCGCGCACCGGCCGGCTCCAGGATTCGAAGCGCGACGCCGATTCGACGCGCCTGAGGCAGCTCAACAAGGAGATCGCGCGGATCGCCGAGATCATCGCCCGCCTGAACAATGAAGAAGGCGAGCCGATCGGCAGCGGCCCAGGGCTGAAGGGCCATTCGAGCGATCGCGACCCGACCCCAGAGCAGGACGCGCCGCCGGTCGCCGCGCGCGACGTGCGCGAGGTGATCCGGGCGCGCCGGCTGCGCGATCAGTTCTTCGAGCGCGGCCTATTCGAGGATCCCGCCTGGGACATGCTGCTCGACCTGTTCGCGGCGGAGCTGGAGCAGACCCAGGTCTCGGTATCGAGCCTGTGCATCGCTGCCGCGGTCGCGCCGACCACGGCGCTGCGCTGGATCGCCAAGATGACCGAGGCAGGCGTATTCGTGCGCCATGCCGATCCCTTCGACAAGCGCCGCGCCTTCATGGCGCTGTCGCCCAGGGCGCGCGACGGGATGCGGGATTATTTCGCGGCGGTGAAGCGGGGCGGCCCGGTCGCTTGAGGCCCGCACCCATCGCTTGACCCTTGCTCATCGCAGCCGACGGTGGCAACGGGCGCTATTCCAGAGCAGCGATTTTCGAATCGCCGGGCAGTGCCGGCGCGAAATCATCTGTGAGGGCGATTAGCTCAGTTGGTAGAGCGTCTCGTTTACACCGAGAATGTCGGCGGTTCGAGCCCGTCATCGCCCACCACCCCTTCGTTTCAAGGGGTGCCGGAACGCCTCGCTACCTTGCGAAATCCCAGTAAAACTGCCATTTCTTGGTTCATCGCTTCCGGCGCCGTGCCACCAAAGCGCACGCGCGCTGGGGGCACTTCGGGGGCACGGAACCAGATGGAGGGGGCATCGTGTCACTCACCGATTTGCAGGCCCGAAAGGCCGCGCCGCGCGACAAGGATTACAAGCTGGCCGATTCGGGCGGGCTCTACCTTTTCGTCACCCAGAAGGGGTTCAAATCGTGGCGCCTGAAGTACCGTTTTGCCGGGAAGGAGAAGCGCCTTGTTTTTGGTCCCTACCCAGAGGTGACCCTGGCCAAGGCACGTGAGGAGCGAGATCGAGCGCGCGCGCTCTTGCGCGAGCATCGCGACCCAGCCCTTGAAGAACGCAAACGGAAGATGGCCGCGTACGCTGCTTCCGGCGTGACCTTCGAGCGCGTGGCCACGGAGTGGCACGAAGCACAACGCGCCCGCTGGTCACCTGTCCAAGCGAAGAAGGTCATCCAGGCGTTCAACCGGGACGTGTTTCCCGCATTCGGCGCGCTGCCCCTCACCGACATCGATGGCCCCACGATTCTTTCGATGTTGCGCACTGTGGAAGCTCGGGGTGCGATCGACTCGGCGAAACGGATTAGGCAACACGTCTCTGCCGTTTTCAGTTACGGGATGGCCGAAAGTTTGGTTGGCAGCGATCCGGCTGCAACCATCGGCCGAGCCCTCAAACCCATTGGGAAGAAGGGAAAGCAGCCGGCGTTACGGTCTGTCGAAGATGCTCGTCGGTTGCTTCTCGACATGGAGGCGTCCACCTCCAGTCCACTCACGAAGCTTGCCTCGCGCCTACTCGCGCTGAGTGTCGTCCGGCCGGGCGTGGTTCGAACCGCGCAATGGGTCGAATTCGAGGGCATCGACTGGACCGTACCGAACGTTCCCGCGGCCGCTGCGATTTGGCGAATACCGGCGGACAAGATGAAACTAGAACTCAGCGACAAGTGCGAGGAAGCGTTCGAACACGTCGTTCCTTTGCCGCCGCAAGCCGTCGAAGTCCTGCGGGCGCTACGGCAACTGACCGGCTCGATCGCTTTCCTGTTCCCGAGCAGCCGGTCGACCCGAAAACCGATGTCGGAAAATGCGATCGGCTACATGTATTTTCGAAATGGCTATAGCGGCCGGCATGTCCCACATGGCTGGCGGGCAACCTTCTCGACCATAATGAACGAGCGGGCGATTGACCTGAAGCGGCCAGACGATCGAGCTATCATCGACGCAATGCTGGCCCACAGACCCAAAGGCCTTTCCGCGTCTGAGATGGCTTATAACCGAGCCCTGCACATGACGCGGCGACGGGAGCTTGCGACCGAATGGGCCGATCTGCTGATTCAGGGCCTCCAGCCTGCTTCCGCTCTCCAGGGCGGGCAAGTCAGATAGCCGGTGAGCACCAATCGGATTTCTGCGCCGCTCAGGGGACGATACGCTGATCGTCTATCCGGATGAAGTTGCGCGGCATATCCGGAGCATGCGCCGTTTCAGGAAATCGTCGGAAATTCGCCTCCCTTCTCTCTGACACCTGCGACAAAAAGGCCGCTCGCTTCATCGCCGCGACGGCCTTCTGTGTCACGCCGCCCGATCGCGTGGAGCGTCCGCCTTAGTCCTGGGGATGATCGGCTGCGTCGTAAAATTGCCGGTTGCGTAACCACTCAGTAATCGCGGAAACGCGCCAGCCCGTGCAGCGGGTACTGAGCTTGAGACCCTTCGGAAACGTCCCGTCGCCCATCTTCCGGTAGACGGTTGAGCGACTGAGGCCGGTGCGTTGGAGGACGGTTTTCAATCGTAGGATACTGTCGGGTGTTTCACTCACGGGATGCTCCTGTGTGCGTTGGTCTGGCTCCCCGCGAACAGGATTGGGATTCGGGCCAAAGGTGCAAGGGGAGTGGCGCTACTTGACGCCATCAGGCGACCTCTGGCGCGCAATGACATACCTTGGCGTAGGTTCGATTTTGAGCTCGGACCCCTCACGGCGTCTCACACCTTTGGCATGAGCGCGCTCTACGCCGCTGATGCGCCGCGGAGTCGCTCTTTGCGCGCCTCGGTCCATTCGGATGACGATCGACTGACGCTGGATCGACCGGGATCGATCCAGGCCGGCGCAGGCCGGCAAGCGGAACGCGGTTGAATGGAGCGCGCACTGGCGCTTCTTGCGAAGCCGCCAGGGGTCGCAGCGCCTTTGTTTTTCCGCGTCGCACACTCGATCCGGCCGGAGGGCACGGCGGCGGCTGGCCCCCAAGGCCCGCGCGCACGCCGCCGCGCCGGACGGCCGGATTCAAGGGTGCGCTTTTGATCGGCCCTGTGGGGCCGGGCAGCGCTGCGCGCTGGTGATGCTGCGGTCGCCGCGCCGGGCGCGGCGGCGTTTTGCCTCCGGCACTCGAACTGGCGGGGTGGGCGTCGCTTCCCTCTCTGATGATCGATTCAAGTGCTTTCGGCGAGCGCCATCGGGCCGTGGCGCAGACGGCCGCTATTCGTATAGGCGGGCAAGGTCGAAGACGGGGCCGCAGACGTCGGTGAACACGCTCTGATGCGCGGGTTGGGTACCGCATTTCCGTTTTTCGTCCGGGGCTGCTCCAGTCTAGTGTCGGGCGTCGGCGATGCCGGCCACATACAGGGTATCGGACATTCCCCACGTGGCCCCGCCTTCGGCCTTGCCGGCCAGGAAGTGAGCGTCACGCCTCGATCGGCACCTCCCGACCGATCGCCCATATGAAGGCCGCAAGCTCGCGTGCGACGGCGACCACCGCGATGGTGCTGCGCTTGCCGCTGGCGCTGAGCTTGCGATATCGCTCGCACAGGCGGCTTTGCGCCTTCCACGCGATGTCAGTGACCGGTTTCGGAAGGTCCTCAATGATGTGGATCTTCTCGCGGCGGATGCGAGGCGCATGCCGATAGCCCCATGACGCCTCGACGAGCGTGCGCCGCACGATTGCGTTGCCGCGTCTGGTGATGCCGCCTCGCTTGACCCGGTCGCCCGTCGAGCGCTCCGATGGGACCAGCCCGACATAGCCCATCAGCTGGCGGGGGTTCTCGAACCGGGCCAGGTCGCCGAGCTCCGCCATCAGCGTCACCGCGGAGATGAGGCCGATCCCGCGCAGCGCCTGCAGCGCCGCGACCACCGGTGCGAGCGACCACTCCTCGAGCATGGCCTCGATGGCCGCTTCGGTCCGCTTTTGCCGCGTCTCGGCATCCGCCACAGCCTGCAGCGCTTCGCCCAGCGCGATGTCGGATGCGCGATGGCCGAGATTCTGATCGGCGAGCCATCGGCGATGCTTGGCGCTCCAGGTCTTTTTTCCGGGATAGAGGTGCCCGTGACGAAGCATCATCGCGCTGACCTGCTGGCGCTTCATCCGGGCGTCCCGAACGGCTGTTTCTCGCGCCCGGACGAGATCGCGCATCGCTTCGTGCGGCGCATCAGGCACCCACACGGGTGTCAGTTCGCCCGCCCGCAGCAGCCTCGCGAGATCCATGGCATCGCGGCGGTTGGTCTTGACCCGATCGCCTGGCCGACGCGGCATCGAGGTCGGCGCGATGACGATGCTGTCCTGACCCAGATCCTTCAGGCACCGGTGGAGGCCGTACCCCGTCGGCCCCGCCTCATAGCAAAAGTGCAGTTCATCGTACCTCGCGGCCAACTTTGCCACGAGCTTGCGAGTCGCCTCCGGCGTGTTGGGGATCTCGCCTAAGTACCGGATTTCGCCGGTTCGGCCGGCGTCGGCGATCGCCACAGCGTTGTGCAGCTTCGCCACGTCTAGACCCACGAACGCTTCAGAACCATGCTGTCCCATGCTCGCTCTCCTCACATTGAGCCATGCATTCTCCACCCTCTCTCCCTCGCGCGCGAGTGCGCCGGAAAGGGAAGGGTGAGCAGCGATCATACGGTCTAGTCCCGCAGCGGCGGGCAGCAACCCGAGGCAAGCCTCGGGTGCGGCACCTTGTTGGCCCCTTCGGGTGCAACCCGCCGCTCTTGCGGGACTGCCGGTCCGCTCCTGCCGCCCACCCCGCCATTCCGGCGCCGGTTGCGGTGTTTGAGAAGGAGCGAGGCAGTGAAGAAATCTGTTCAGGCGCAGCGTACGGCCACCAGTCTTTATGCGGAGGTGACGGATCGGATCGTCGTGGAGCTGGAGGCGGGGCGGCTGCCTTGGGTCCAGCCATGGGGCGATACGGGGGCGGATGTGGGCATGCCCTGCAATGCCGGGACGGGGCGGCGCTACTCGGGTGTCAACGTTCTGATGCTGTGGGTGGCTGCGATGGAGCGGGGCTGGTCGTCGCAGCGCTGGCTTACCTATCGGCAGGCGCAGGCCCTGGGCGGCAATGTCCGGAAAAGGGAGGTCGGAACCACAGTCTGTTACGCGGATCGGTTCACGCCGAAGGATCAGGACGACAGCGAAGGGTACGGCGAGGAGGCGCGGCAGGTTGCGTTTCTCAAGCGGTTCACGGTCTTCAATGTCGACCAGTGCGAGGGGCTGGGTGCGGACCTTGTTGCGATGCCGGCTCCGCTAGCCGAGGATCAGATCGTGCCGGTTGCCGATGACCTGATCGCGGCAAGCGGCGTGGACTTCCGGATCGGCGGATTGCGGGCCTTCTATGTGCCGGCGGAGGACCTTGTCGTGGTGCCGCCGCGGCGGGCCTATTTCGACGAGATCAATGCTTATCGGACGTGGCTGCATGAGCTGGTCCATGCCACCGGGCATGCGTCGCGGCTTGGGCGGGACCTGACCAATCCGTTCGGGTCGGAGGGCTATGCGCGGGAGGAACTGATCGCCGAAATGGGATCGGCGTTCCTGTGCGCGTCGCTCGGGATCGTTCCGACCGTCCGGCATGCCGATTATATCGGTTCATGGCTCGAGGTTTTGCGGGAGGATAGCCGGGCGATCTTTCGGGCGGCGAGTGCTGCGAGCAAGGCGGCGGACTGGCTGCTCGAGCGGCACGCCAGCGCCTGTCGCGAATTCGCGCAGGAGGAAGCGGCATGACGCGCCGGGCACGCGAGGCTGCCGAGCTTGTCCGGCTGGCGGCCGCGATCGACACGCTGCCGATGGCCGAGCGCGCGGTCTATCTGCTGGGGGCGGTGGATGGTCTCGATTATCCCCGCATTGGCTTCCGGCTTGGCCTGTCGGTCGAGGAGGTGGAGCGGCTCACTGCCAGCGCGGTGCTTGCCGTCAGTCGCGCCCTTGACCGGGACGATGAGCCACAGAAACCTCAGGAATGAACGCGCTTTCCCGGCGATGCCCGGCTTTACGGCTGGGCATCGCCGGATCGATCCGGCTAGGATGAATGGCAATGCGTACCGACCTCGACCACCTGCCCGCTTCCAAGCAGCGCGAACTCGCGCATATCGTGCGCGTGCTGTTCGAGGAATTCGCGGATTCTACCGCGCGGGCGACCTCGCCCTGGAAGAAGAACGGGCGCATCCTGAAGATCGTCCTGTACGGCTCCTATGCGCGCGGCGGGTGGGTCGACGATCCAATCGGCGGCTATCAGTCCGACTACGACATATTGGTTGTGGTCGACGAGGAGCGGCTGACCGACGTGGTGGACTATTGGTCCTCCGCCGATGACCGGCTGATGCGGGACATGACGATCAACGGAGCGCTCAGCGCGCCGGTCAATTTCATCGTTCACAGCCTCAAGGATGTGAACAAGCAGCTTGAGTAGGGGCGACCGTTTTTCATAGACATCGTCGAGCAAGGGATCGCGCTCTACGAGGCGGAAGGGTTCCCGTTCGCGAGCCCGCGCAAGCTGCCGCCGGAGAAGGCTCGCGCCGAGGCGCAGAAGTATTTTGACACTTGGTTTGCGAGCGCGTCGCGACGCATTCGTGCGTTCGAGTTAGAAACGCGTGAGGCCGCCGTGGACCCCGAGTGGCGAAAAGATGCGGCCTTCACGCTGCATCAGGCCGCTGAGCGCCTCTATCACTGCACTATGCTGGTGCTGACGCTCTATAGTCCGAAGTCGCACAAGCTCAATTTCCTCCGCTCGCATTCGGAAGAGATCGCGCCCGCGCTAATCGGTGCGTGGCCGCGCGACGACAAGTTCAGCCGACGCTGCTTCGAACTCCTGCGTCAGGCCTATGTCAACGCGCGCTACTCGCCTGAATACAGGGTCAGCGCGGAAGAATTGGGCTGGCTTGGGGCGCACGTCGCCGAGTTGCAGACTCTCGTGAAGTCGGTATGCGAGGCGCGGCTCGCGCCGTCCGGTCAGTGACCGAACGGCGCCCGCAGGTTTAGGCCTTTTTAGGACGGCCGGGACCACGCTTTGCGGTCGGAGCCGCTGCGGAAGCCGCCGCCTTCGCTTGCCGGCCCTTCTGGCCGAGTCCAATCTTCATCGCCATTTCGCGGCGCGCGGCCGAATAGGTCTCCGCGACCATCGGGTAATCGGCCTTGAGGTTGTAGCGCTCGCGATACTGCTCAGGCGTCAGGCCGTGGCCGGACAGATGGCGCCGGAGAGTCTTGTACGGCTTCCCGTCGATCATCGAAATGATGTGGTCTTTCGACGCGAGTGATTTGCGCGCCCCGACAGCCGGCGTGTACTCCGGCTGAGATGCCGCATCTTCCGTGGCCTGTGCTGCGGAAGTGCCTTGTGCCAGCTCGGTCACCGTCGCGTGCATCTTCTCAAGAAAAGCCGGCACGTCGTCAACGGAAGCGCGGTTGTTGGGATTGCCGAGCCAGGCAATGGTGAGCTCGGTCGCGAGTTCGACGGCGTTTGGAGTATCTTCGTCAGACATGGAGATTCCGATCATTGGAATGGCGGCAACCTTATGGTGCCGCTTGAATTCATTCCCCCCGGAAGCACTCGCCATGTCGTGCCCGGCGGGAATAGGCAATATTAAAGACAGGATTAGGGTGTGGCGGACACTTCGAAGGCGCGTTTCCCTCGTCGGCGCCACAGTGTCAGTGCTTGTTCGCGATCGTCGCTTCGCAATGCGACACCCGCCTCAATCAGGATTCCGAAGATGACGGCGCGGTCATCATCGGTCAGCTCGATCAACCCGGCCTTGGCAATCAGCCCGCCAAGCTCGATCAACTGACGCGTTCGCTCGCGGCGCTTCACGACCCAGTCTCGAGTGTCAGTTCGTGCCCGTTTGAGCTCGAGGCGGTGTCGCGCTGCTGTCGCCCGACGGAGTGCTGCCCTGGTTGCCACCAGCATTGCCAGCTGCGTTGTCCGCGCGCTGAAAGAAGGCAGCACCGCGCTTGCTCCAGCTCTCCTTTGCAGCTGCGTCCTTGTTCGCCACGCCGGCCAGGAGAAGACCGGCGAGTTGCTCAACGGACAGGTCATCGGCGCCGGTTGCGATCACCAACTCGCCGAGCTGATGCACCTTGCGCTCTTTCAGCTGCCTCGCCTTGTCAGTGAGAGCTTTCAGTTCCGAATCAAAGTCGCGGGGTTTGCGCATGCTGATGTCTCCGATTGAGTGTCGAAGGTAATCCAGTTAGTGAGTGGTTCGATCAGCGTAAACAGTGTGGAATGATGTGGGACGAACCAGTCCCGAGTTAAATGAATATTTTTGAGGGCGCGCTTATACGTCGTGCCGACGTCGCTTTTGAAGTGTAAGTGGATTGCCGTCATGGCGATCTACCATTTTTCGGCCAAGGTCATCTCCCGCGCTGCTGGGTCGAGCGCCGTTGCTTCCGCCGCGTATCGCTCCGCCTCGCGGCTGCACGACGAGCGGCTGGACCGGAACCACGACTTCTCGAACAAGGCTGGCGTCGTTCACTCCGAGGTGATGCTGCCGGACGGCGCGCCCGAGCAACTCGGCGATCGGGAGAAGCTGTGGAACGAGGTCGAGGCAGCCGAGAAGCGGATCGACGCGCAACTTGCGCGCGAGGTCGAGTTCGCCATCCCGCGCGAGATGACCAGGGAGCAGGGGATCGAGCTCGCGCGCGATTTCGTTCGCGATGAGTTCGTCGATCGCGGGATGATCGCCGATCTCAATGTGCATTGGGACGTCGGCACTGACGGAATGCCGAAGCCGCACGCACATGTGATGCTGACAATGCGCGAGGTGGGAGAGGACGGGTTCGGCAAGAAGAACCGCGACTGGAACCGCACCGATCTTCTGGAAAAATGGCGCGAGCGCTGGAGCGAGCACGTCAACCAGCGGCTTGCCGAACTCGATATCGACGCGCGGATAGATCACCGGTCGCTGGAGGCGCAGCGGATCGAGCTTGAGCCGCAGCACAAGATCGGGCCGGCGGCGTCGCGCATGGCGGGGCAGGGGCTGGAGTCCGAGCGGCTGGACGAGCACCACGCCATCGCTCGCGCGAACGGCGAAAAGCTGCTGGCGAACCCTGCGCTCGCGCTGGACGCGATCACGCACCAACAAGCTACGTTCACGAACCGCGACCTTGCCATGTTCGTCCACCGACATAGCGACGGGAAGGAGCAGTTCGATCGGGTGATGGTGGCCGTGAAGGCCGCGCCCGAGCTGGTTCCACTCGGCACAGATGGGCGCGGGGAAGAGCGGTTCACCAGCCGCGACATGATCGAGACCGAGCAGCGGCTTGAGCGTGCGACGGGCGCGATGGCCGGGCGCGATCGGCACGGTGTCAGCGACCGGGAGCGCGCGATCGGCGACGCCGAGCGGCGCGGCCTTGTGCTGTCGGCCGAGCAGCGCTCTGCGTTCGACCATGTCACCGACGGCAAGGATCTGGGTGTCGTCGTCGGCTATGCCGGCACCGGCAAGTCGGCGATGCTGGGTGTCGCGCGGGAGGCTTGGGAGAGCGCCGGCTATCACGTTCAGGGGCTCGCGCTGTCGGGGATCGCGGCCGAGAATCTGGAGAGCGGATCAGGGATCGCGTCGCGCACGATCGCCAGCATCGAGCATCAATGGTCGCAAGGTCGCGAGTTGCTGGATCAGCGCAGCGTGCTGGTGATCGATGAAGCCGGGATGATCGGCACGCGGCAGATGCAGCGTGTGGTCTCCGAAGCGGAGAAGCGCGGCGCCAAGATCGTGCTGGTGGGCGATCCGGAACAGCTTCAGGCTATCGAGGCGGGTGCTGCGTTTCGTTCGGTCGCCGAGCGTCACGGCGCGGTCGAGATCACTGACATCCGCCGGCAGCAGGAGGACTGGCAGCGCGATGCAACGCGGCATCTCGCGACAGGGCGGACCAGCGAGGCAATCCAGGCGTATGGCGAGCGCGACATGGTGCATGCCGCCCCCACGCGAGGCGATGCGCGCGAGGCGCTGGTCGATCGCTGGGATCGCGACCGGCTCGCCAACCCGGATGCTTCACGCATCATCCTCACCCACACCCGGGACGAAGTGCGGTTGCTCAATGAGGCGGCGCGGGAGCGGCTTCGTTCGGTGGATCAGATTCGCGAGGATATTTCCATTAATACCGAGCGCGGTTCACGCGACTTCGCCTCCGGTGACCGGATCATGTTCCTGAAGAACGAGCGCAGCCTTGGCGTGAAGAACGGTACGCTCGGAACCATCGAAGGCCTCACCACCGCGCGCATGGCGGTGCAACTCGATGATGGGAGATCGGTCGCGTTCGACGTGAAGGATTATTGCCAGGTCGATCACGGCTATGCCGCTACGATCCACAAGGCACAGGGGATGACGGTCGACCGAACGCATCTGCTGGCGACGCCGGGGATGGATAGTCACTCGGCCTATGTCGCGCTGTCACGCCACCGCGACGGCGTGGACCTGCACTACGGCAATGACGACTTCGCCGATCAGGGCAGGCTGACCCGCACGCTGTCGCGCGAGCGCACAAAGGATATGGCGAGCGACTACGTGCAGGATCAGAACGAGCCGGATCGCTCGTTCGCCGAGCGGCGCGGCCTCACGTTCCGCGAACGCGTGGCAGCGGTCATCGAGAAGGTTGTGCCCGAGAAGATGCGGGACCTGTTCGATGGACTGCGGCTTCACGTAACGGCACCCAAGCAACTCGCGCCCGAGCCTCAGGAAAGCCCGACTGTCGCACGGGACCGCATCATCGCGCGACATGCTCGCGCGGTGCAGGTCATCTTCGAAATGCAGGACCGGGGCGGGCATGAAACGATCGAACAGGTGCGCGAGCTCAACGAGGCACGCGGCGATCTGAACGCGATCCGCGCGAACGCTTCTGACGACGCGGAGAAAGCGTATGCGCGCGACGCGACGCTGGCGCCCGAGGCGGCAGGTGGTGACAGCCGAAGGGCGCGAGAGGCGATTGCGCGCGAGCGCGACATCCGGACCGATCCAAAGCTACGCGCCGATCGGTTCGTCGAGCGTTGGAACAAGCTCGGGGAGCAGTCGCAGCGCGCCTACGAGGCTGGCGACATGAAGGGTCGCAGGACTATCCGAAGTGAGATGGTGGGCATGGCGAAGAGCCTCGAGAAAGACCCGCAGCTGGACTCGATCCTGGCCAATCGGAAGGCTGAGCTTGGCATCACATTCTCCACCGGGCGCAGCATGAGTGCAGAGCTCGCGCTCAATCATGGGATCGACTTGGGCCCGGGGCTTGGGATTGGGATGTAGCGATGTCTGCCTCGCGCACCGATCTCCGGCGTCCGAGCAGCCTGTTGCTGATCCGATAACCGGACATCGGTCCACGTGAGATTGAGGGACTACATGGACCAATGTCGGCTTCGGGATTGGCCTAGCGCCAGCTGGACGACCGAGATTAGGCGTATACGGGTCAAGACGAGAACGAACTAAGCCGCAGATTGCCCGCCAAGTGTTCGCTGCAAGCAGCCTGTACCAGTGAGCGCAGATCAGAGGCGTGATTGCCGAGCCAGTCAAGCTCTTCGCCGCTGACTTCGTAGTGGGGCGAGTAGCGGGCGTTCACATAGGCTTGCCGTAATAGCTCGAAGCACCTTCGGCTAAATTTGTCATCGCGGGGCCAAGCTCCAATTAGGCTTGGTGCGATCTGCTCGGATTGCGATCGTAGAAATTTTAGTCGATGAGATTTTGGACTATAGAGCGTCAGTACAAGCAACACACAGTGATAGAGTTGCTCGGTGGCTTGATGTAGTTCAAACACCGCCTTGTTTCGCCAGAACGGGTCGTCACCCTCACTGCGCTGCAGTTCAAATGTCCTGAAAGAACGACTGGCGATACCAAACCATCGATCGAAATGTTCTTTCGCCTCGGCGCGAGCCTCTTCGGGCGGCAGATCGCGCGGTGCTGCGAACGAGAACCCTTCCGCCTCATAGAGCGCGATGCCCTGCTTCAAGATGTCAACGAAGAATGGCCGGCCACGCTCAAGCTGCTGGTTCACCTCGGTGAGGGTGTGGACGATGAAGCTGACCGGCGCGCTGAGTGCCTTGTTGATCGTGAGGTCGCGCATCAGTCTGTCCTCGGCGGCCGACCAGAGCTCGAAGTCGGTGAGGCGCTCGTCGTTGACGACGATCAGGATGTCATAGTCGGAGGTGTAGCCGCCGATCGGATCGTCGACCCAGTCGCCCCGGGCATAGGAGCCGTAGAGCACCAGCTTTAGGATGCGGCCCTGCTTCTTCCATTTCTGGGTACCCGTGGCGTGCGCGGCCTCGAATTCCTCGAACAGGACGCGCACGACATGCGCCAGCTCGCGCTGCTTCGAGGCGGGCAGATGGTCGAGCTGGTCACGCATTGCCTGATCTTCCTAGCCGCAAGACGGCGCCGATGCCCACCCTGTTCAACGGGCTGGCTCGCGCAAGAGATGATAGCTGGTGCTGCGGCCACCGCCTTCGTCACGCGCGAGCACGCCTTTTTCAAGCAGGTCCTGGATGTCCCTGAGCGCCGTGTCGTTCGACGTCTTCGCCATCTTGGCCCATTTCGACGTGTTGAGCTTTCCCTCGAAGGGACCGAGCAGGCGATTGATCATCAGGCGCTGACGCTCGTTGAGCGGCGTGTCGGCATGGCGCTCCCAGAAGCGCGCCTTGTCCAGCACCGCTGACAGCGTCTCCTCGGCGCCGTCGATGGCGCGTTCCAGGCAATCGAGGAACCAGGCAAGCCAAGGCGTGATGTCGAGATCGCCCTTCTGGGTCTTTTCGAGCAGGTCGTAATAGGCGTTTCGCTCGGCGCGGATTTGCGCCGACATGCTGTAGAAGCGCTGCGCGGTCCGTTCCGATCGGGCGAGGGCGAGATCGGCAATGGCGCGGGCAATGCGGCCGTTGCCGTCGTCGAACGGATGGATCGTCACGAACCAGAGATGGACGACGCCAGCCTTGAGGACGGGATCGATCGCCGTGTCGGTCTCGAACCATGCGATGAACGCCTGCATCTCCTGGTCGAGTCGATCGGCCGCGGGTGCCTCGTAGTGCACACGCTCCCGACCGATCGGTCCGGAGACGACCTGCATCGGACCACCCTCATCCTTGCGCCACGCGCCGACCGTGATCGCGCTCATGCCGCTCCGCCCCGTCGGAAACATCGCCGCGTGCCAGGCGAACAGGCGGTCGGCGGTGAGGGGCGCTGCATAGTTCTGCGTCGCGTCGAGCATCATCTCGACGACACCCTCGACATGCCGGTCGGCGGGGATCAGGCCGCCGATGTCCATCCCGAGGCGGCGGGCGATCGAGGAGCGCACCTGGTCCTTGTCGAGATGCTCGCCCTCGATCTCGCTCGATTTGAGGACGTCCTCGGTCAGGGTCGTCAGCACCGCCTCGCTGCGCAGGGTGAAGCCGAGGGCGCCCATATGCCCGATCAGCCGGCCCTGGCGATGGCGCACGGCACCGAGCCTGGTGGCAAGGCGGTCGTCGCGCCATAGGAAAGTCGGCCAGTCGGGTCGCTCATGAATGAAGGTCATTATTCGCCGCGTCCTTTGCGGTGAATATAGCGCGTAATCGCCGCATGGCAATGGATGTTCACCGCACCATCTGCGGAGAATAAGCGCGACATTCGCCGCATCGCGCCGGCGAGCATGGTCTGGCAGTGCCTGGATCGGGGCATCCTCCGGATCCGCTTTGGCAGATGCCAGGGCGCCTCGGCCATCCGTTTCGAGCGACTCGGAATGCAAGGCCGAGGCGAATTTTCTTCCGACACGGCAATCGCCGACGCGCTCGCTGCGATACGCAAATAACTGATATCGCGTTCTAATAGTGGGGCCGTGGGGCGGGTCATCATAGTGTCACAACTTCTATTGACCAACGGACAATAATAGCTCACTATTCTGAGAATGCCGGGGATGGGGTCTGTCCCCAGGCGAGCGGAGACGACTCATGGATCGCTGGATTTCGTTCGATTGTTACGGGACACTCATCGATTGGCAGAAGGGAATGTCCCATTCCCTGGAGATCGTCGCACCAAGCCGATCGCTCGACCTGATGCGCCACCACCGCCAGGTCGAGGGCGAGATCGAACTGGAGCGGCCCATCCTGACCTATCGGGAAGTTCTGGCGCGCTCGGTTCGGCAAATGGCCGATATCGAGGAGGTCAATCTCTATCCCGGTGACGAGCATATCCTGGCCGCGACGCTGCCCTTCTGGAATCCCTATGCGGATACGGGCCCGTCGCTGGCCGCGATCAAGGCGCTGGGCTGGCGGATCTGCATCCTCTCGAACGTCGACCGCGACCTGATCGCCCAGACGCTCGAGCATTTTCCGGTCGAGATCGACATGGTGATCACGGCCGAGGACGTGGGATCGTACAAGCCGGCACCGGCGCACTTCGAAGAGTTTCGTCGCCGCACCGGCGACGCCGAGATCGAGTGGGTCCATGCCGCGGTCAACCTGGAATATGACCTGGTGCCGACATCGGCGATGGGCGCGACGACGATCTGGATCAATCGCGAGCGAGAGACCGGCAGGGAAACGGCGTTCCTCCACCGGGAGCTTCCCGACATGACCGAGCTGGCCGGCACGCTCGCGAAACTGGGCGCAACAGCGCCAGCCTAGGCAGGCGCGCTCGACGCGCGCGTGCACATTAAAATCTGGAACACATATCGAACAAGGGGGGTCGAGCATGAACAGTACCTATCGTACGAAGTGGCTGTCGAAGAGCGCACAGGCGAGTGGAATCGCCATGGTCGTGGCGACGATGGCGCCAGGTCACGCAGTGGCCCAGGCAGCGGATGCTCCGGCTGAAGCAGAAGCTCCAACGAGCGATATCGTGGTCACTGGCTCGCGCGTCTCGCGCAAAGGCTTCGAACAGCCGACGCCGATGACGGTTCTCGGCCAGGATGTGCTGCAGACGCGCGCTCCTGCAACCATTGCGGACGCCCTCAACCAGCTTCCCTCGGTCGCCGGCTCAGTCAGCCCGCGCAGCATCAACAACAACACGACCGGCGGCACCGCCGGCGCCAATTTGCTCAACCTTCGCAACCTGGGCGTCAACCGCACGCTCGTCCTGCTCGACGGCCACCGGGTCGCCCCGTCGACGGTCACGGGCGCGGTGGATATCAACCTGCTGCCGGCGTCGCTGGTGCAGCGCGTCGAACTCGTCACGGGAGGCGCATCGGCCGCTTATGGATCGGATGCGGTCGCCGGGGTCGTCAATTTCGTTCTCGACGACAGGTTCACGGGCGTGAAGGGCACGCTCGAGACCGGCATCACCGAAGAGGGAGACGCCCGATCCTACAAGGCCAGCATGGCCTATGGCGGGTCGTTCCTCGACAATCGCCTGCGCGTGCTGCTGAGCGGTTCGCTGGAAGATATTGGTGACGCGAGCCCGGTCAGCAGCCGCAGCTGGTCCAAGGGCTACAAGATCGTCGCCAATCCCGCGTTCGTAACGGGCAACGGACAGGCGCCCCTGACGATCCTTCCCAATGTCGGGACCGCGAACGCGACCGCCGGCGGCCTCATCACCGCCGGACCGTTGCGGGGCACACAGTTCCTGCCGGGCGGCACGCCCGCACCCTTCAGCTTCGGCTCGGTCACTGGCCAGCTTTCGGCCGGCGGCAGTGCCGTGGACGACGCGCAATATAACCAGCTCCAGGCCCCGCTGAACAACAAGACGGCCTATGGGCACATCGCCTTCGACCTGAGCGACAATGTCACGCTCTACGGCGAGGCCGGCTATGGCCGCTCGACCACCAGCTACTATACGGTGCCGTTCTTCAAGCTCAACAGCATCACGATCCAGTCGGACAATGCCTATCTGGATCCCGTCACCAAGGCACGGATGGCCACCGCCGGCGTCACGAGCTTCACCATGGGCCGCACCAACCGGGACCTGGGCTCGGTGCAGGGGTTCAACCAGCGCGAACTTACCCGCTTCGTCGGCGGCGCGAAGGGGACGCTGGCCGGCGTCAAATGGGACGTCTATTACCAGCATGGCGACAGCAAGATCATCAATCGGCTCGACAATGACGCCATCGGCGCAAATTATACGCTGGCGGTCGATGCGGTGCGCAACGGCAGCGGCCAGATCGTCTGCCGTTCGACCCTGACCAATCCGACCAATGGCTGCGTTCCGCTCAATGTGTTCGGCGACGGCTCGCCGTCAGCCGCGGCGGCGGACTATGTCAACGGCACCGGTCTCGCCGTCATCCGCATCAAGCAGGATGTGGCGGCAGCCAGTGTTTCGGCCGAGCCTTTCTCGCTCTGGGCCGGGCCGGTCTCGGTGGCAGCGGGCGGAGAATATCGCCGGGACAGCTATACGGCCACGGCAGATGCGCTTTCGACCGCCAACGCGTTCTTCGTCGGCAACTACAAGCCTTCGGGCGGCAGCGTGAACGTGAAGGAAGCCTTTTTCGAAACGGTCATCCCGCTCCTGCGCGACCTGCCTTTCGCAAAGAGCGTGGACTTCAACGGCGCGGTCCGCGTCACGGATTATTCGACCAGCGGGACGGTGACGACCTGGAAACTCGGCGCGACCTGGGACGTCAACAGCGATCTCCGGTTCCGGGGCACACGGTCTCGCGATATCCGGGCGCCCAACCTCAACGACTTGTTTCAGGGCGGTCTGAGCACCACCGTCACGGTCGCTGACTCGCTCACCGGCGCCAATTATTTCACGCAGAAACTGACTGTGGGGAACAGGTCGCTGAAACCCGAAAAGGCTGACACCTACACAGTCGGCGCGGTCTATCGCCCCGGCTGGGCACCTGGGCTGTCCGCCTCGGTCGATTATTTCAACATCAAGATCACCGATGCGATCGTCACCCTCGAGGCGCAGGATCTGCTCAACCGCTGCCTCGCCGGCAACACGGCGCTCTGCCAATATGTCATCCGCAATGGCGCCGGCGCGATCACGCAGATCCAGACGCCAGGGCTCAATGCCTCGTCCGAGAAGACCGATGGCATCGACATCGAGCTCAGCTACCGGACCGCGCTCAGCCGCCTTTCATCAGGATTGGGCGGGAACATCACGCTCAGTGCGCTGGGGACCTGGGTCGACAAGCGCACGGTAACGCTCGGCGCCGTCACGACCGATTATGCCGGCGCTCTATCCGACGCGACCGCAGTCCCCGACTGGCGCTGGCTGCTCAGCGCTAGCTATGACAACGGCCCGTGGTCGACCACCCTGACCGGCCGCTACATCGGGTCCGGCGTGATCAGCAATGCATATAAGAATAACGGCATCACCGACAACCACGTCCCTGCCACGCTCTATGTGGATCTTGCGGCGAGCGTCGACATCCATGTGGGCAGCAAGGGCAAGGTACAGCTCTTCTGGGCGGTCGATAACCTGCTGAACCAGGATCCCCGCGTGACGCCGGCCACCTTCGGCAACACCTTCGCGTTCACCGGGACAAACCAGGTGATCTACGATGTCCTGGGCAGGGCCTTCCGCACCGGCGTCCGGTTCAAGTTCTGATCCGGCAAGCAGGGGTTCGCACATGAGGCCGTCCGTCGATATTGACGCATTGATGGACGGCCGCATGCCGGCCCGACAAAAACTGGTGCTTGGGCTCGGGGCGCTGGCCATCGTGTTCGATGGTTTCGACAACCAGCTGCTCGGATTCGCCGCGCCGGCGATCATGGCGGACTGGCACCTGTCGGCGACGAGCCTGGTGCCGGTCGTGGCGTTCAGCCTCATCGCGATGACCGTCGGCACCGCGCTGGGCGGCTATCTGGCGGATCGCGTCGGACGGCGGCCGATGCTGATCGGCTGCGTCTTCCTCTTCGGCATCGCGACACTCGCCATTGCCGCCGCCCCCGATTTTACGACCCTGATCGCCTTGCGCATCACCGCCGGCCTGGGCCTGGGCGGGGCGCTGCCGGTCGCCGCTGCCTATCTCACCGAGTTCACCTCGAAACGGCATCGCAGCATGGTGGTATCGCTGGGCATCGTCTGCACGCCGCTCGGCGGCCTGATCGCCGGCGCGCTGTCGGCGGTCATCCTGCCCTCGATGGGATGGAGGCATCTGTTTCTTGCCGGGGGCCTGCTCTCTGTGGGAACGGCGATGATGTTCCTGCTGCTCCTGCCGGAGTCGCCGCGCTACCTCCTGGCGCGGGGTGGGCATGATCGCCGAATCAACACGCTGTTGCGGCGTTTTGGCCACGCTATCGACGCGGATGCGCATGTCGTTTGCACAGAGGCCGAGGCGCCTGCGAAACCGGGCCTGACCCAGATCTTCAGCGCGCAAGGCATAGGCCAGACGTTGCTGCTCTGGTCAGCCTTCTTCTGCTGCCTGCTGGCGGTCTATGCGATGTTCAGCTGGGGGCCGACCATCCTCAATGGCGGCGGTGTCGGCCTGCGTGTGGCCAGCATCGGCCTTGCCCTGTTCAACCTGGGCGGCATGCTGGGCGCCCTGGTCGTCGGCGTCGCGATGGATCGCCTGGGTTCGCGCCGTCCGATGCTGGCATTCGCTGCCGCCGCATCAATCGTCTCGGCGATCGCCGCTCTATATTGGAGCTACCCGGATCGCTCGGCGACGGGATTCATGGTGATCTTCGCGATTCTCGGCCTGACGATCGCTGGCCTGCAGGTGGCGCTCTACGCGCTGGCGACCCAGATCTATCCCACCGCCATGCGCGCGTCCGGTGTCGGCTTCGCCGCTGCGATCGGACGCCTGGGCGCAATTGCCAGCTCCGCGGCCGGCGCCCTGTCGCTGGCCAACGGTGCGTCGATATTCTTCGTCATCCTGGCTGTCGCCATGGCTGGCGCGGGGGTCGCGCTCGCATCGATGCGCCACCATTTCAGCGCAACCGCCCGGCCGTAGAGCTGGTCCGGCTGGCCACCCGCTGACCTCAGGTCAGGCGTCGTAATCCAGCGCAACCCCTTCGCCCAGCGGGACGGACTGGCAGGTAAGCACATAGCCCTGCGCCACCTCCTCGGCCGAGAGACCGTAATTGACCTTCATCCGCACCTCGCCGGCGACGAGCCTCGCCCGACAGGTCGCGCAGACCCCCGCCTTGCAGGCGAAGGGAGCAGGCAGGCCAGCCTGCTGGGCGCTTTCGAGGATGCTGCCGGTCTCAGCATGAAAAGGCACGAGCCTCCGGCGCCCGTCGATCGTGATCTGCATGCCGAGGCCCTCGGCCAGGGCGGCGACCGACCGATCGATCTCTTCGTCCGCTGCTGCCGGACGATCGGCGGTGAAGCGCTCGACCAGCACCTGCTGCTGCGGCATGCCCGCGTCGAGCATGGCACGTTCCGCGTTGTCCATCATCGCGCCGGGTCCGCAAATGAAGGCGACGTCGATGCCCTTTGGATCGACGAGAGAGGAGAGCACGCGGGCAATACGCTGCTCGTCCAGCCGCCCATTGAACAAGTCGACGTCGTCCGCTTCGGCATCGAGGAAATGATAGACCTGCAGCCGGTCCATGAAGCGGTCCTTGAGGCTGGCGAGCTCCTCCAGGAACATGATCGAGCTCGAGGTGCGATTTCCGTACAGCAGGGTGAACCGGCTGTTCGCCTCGGTTGCGAGGCCGGTCTCGATGAGCGAGAGGATCGGCGTGATGCCGGAGCCGCCGGCAAAACAGAGATAGGTGCGCGCCTCGCCTGCTTCGAAGGTCCAGGTGAAGTGGCCGCGCGGGGTCATGGCGTCGAGCGTTCCGCCCGGCTTCAGGGACCTGGTCGCCCAGGTCGAGAACCGACCGCCGACGATCCGTTTGATACCGACCTTGAGCGGGCCGCCGGGGGGGACGCAGATCGAATAATTGCGACGGACATCCTCGCCGTCGATATCGGCGCGAAAGGTGAGATGCTGCCCGGGCCTGAAGGAAAAGTCGGAGGAGAGCTCGGGCGCGGGCTCCAAGGTGACCGAGATCGCGTCGTCGGTTTCCTGGCGAACGTCGAGAATCGTCAGCGGATGAAAGCTTGTGGACACGGGATTTTCCTCAATGACATTTGAATCGGTCGAACGGCTCGAGACAGGCGCTGCATCGCCAAAGTGCCTTGCACGGCGTCGATCCGAAGCGGCTGACCTCGATCGTCTCCAGGGAGCCGCATTGCGGGCACTCGACCCGATCAGCGGTATGGGCCGATGGCGGCGCGATACCGTAAGCCCTGAGCTTCTGGCGGCCGCTCTCGCTGATCCAGTCGGTCGACCAGGGGGGCGAGAGCATCGTCTCGATCGGCACACCGCCATAACCGGCAGCATCCAGCGCGGCGCGGACCGAGGCCTGGATGGTGAGCGTGGCCGGACAGCCGGTATAGGTCGGCGTGATCAGAACGGCCGGCGGATCCAGGCGGACGCCGCGAACGATGCCCAGATCGACGACGGACACGACCGGGATCTCGGGATCGGGCACCGACTCGAGCGCCGCCATGATCCGCGCCTGGTCTTCCGGATCAAGGACCGCGTCGGCGCGCACCGCAATTACCAGCGCGCGTCGGGATAGGTCCGCGGCAGATACTGCATCACGGCGAGCAGGTGTCCCAGATGCTCGGAATGATGGCCGGCCCGCCCGCCACGCACGCCGCGCGGATACACTGGCAAAGGCAGGGTGGCCTCGGACACTATACGGGTAACGGTGGCATCGAAGGCGGGCCGCAGCGCGGCACGATCGCTTGCCACGCCAAGCTCGAACAGCATCGTCTCGAGCCCGTCCATGTCGAACAGCTCGTCAACGAACCGCCAGAACCAGTCGAGGCCCTCGATCATGCGCCGACGGCTCTCCTCGGTACCGTCCCCGAGCCGTATCACCCAGTCGGCGGCAAGATCCGCGTGATAGCGGACTTCCTTCACGGCCTTGGCGGCGATCTCGGCGATGCCGGGATGCGCTGATTCCGTCAGGGCTTCGAGATGGGCGAGCTGGAAGGTCGAGAACAGGAATTGTCGTGCAATTGTTTGCGCGAAATCACCGTTCGGCTGTTCCACCATCAGGCAGTTGCGAAACGCCAGCACGTCGCGGCGAAACGCAAGGCTGTCCCCATCCCGCCCCTCTCCCTCGATCCGACCCGCAAGGTTCAGGAACAGGGTTGCCTGGCCGATCAGGTCCAGGCCGATATTGGCGAGGCTGAGATCGACCTCGAGCGCGGGTGCATGACCACACCATTCGGTGAGCCGCTGGCCGAGAACGAGGCTGTCGTCTCCCATGCGGAGCAGAAACGCGGCCAATGCCTGTCGCTGCGCGGGGTCTTGAGCTTCGGTCGCCATCAGATGTGCGTCACGACGTCGGGAATGTCGTAGAAGGTCGGGTGGCGATAGACCTTGCTCTCCGCCGGCTCGAACATCGGGCCTGCCTGGGCCGGGTCGGAAGCGACGATGTCGGCCGACCGCGCGACCCAGAGGCTCACGCCTTCCTGCCGGCGGGTATAGGTGTCGCGGGCATGGCGCAGCGCCAGTGCGGAATCCGGCGCGTGGACGGACCCCACATGCTTGTGGCTCAATCCGCCCCTGGAACGGATAAAGACTTCCCAAAGTGGCCAATCGCCGCTCATCGTGATCCCTTCGAAAAATTAGGCAGCCAGCTTCAGGCGGCGCTTTGCCTCATACGCGTCGGCCGCCTCGCGGACCCACGCGCCGTCGTCCCAGGCCGCACGCCGCGCCTTCATGCGCTCCCTGGCGGTAGGGCCTTCGCCCCGCACCACGGCGTAGAACTCGTCCCAGTCGATCGCGCCGAATTCATGGGCGCCCTTCTCCTCGTTCCACCGCAGGTCGGGATCGGGAACGGTCAGGCCCAGGAACTCGGCCTGTGGCACAGTGATATCGACGAACTTCTGGCGAAGGTCGTCATTGCTGTCGCGCTTGATCCGCCAGCGGAAGCTCTGCGCCGAGTTGGGAGAATTCTCGTCCGGCGGCCCGAACATCATGAGCGACGGCCACCACCAGCGATCGAGCGCGTCCTGCGCCATCGCCTTCTGCTCGGCCGTGCCATTGGCCATGACCATCATGATCTCATAGCCCTGGCGCTGGTGGAAGCTCTCTTCCTTGCAGACCTTGACCATTGCGCGGGCATAGGGGCCGTAGGAGGTGCGCTGGAGCGGCACCTGGTTCATGATGGCTGCCCCATCGACCAGCCAGCCGATCGCGCCGATGTCTGCCCAGGTGAGGGTCGGATAGTTGAAGATCGTGCTGTATTTCGCTTTGCCCGAATGAAGGGCCTCGATCATTTCCTCCCGGCTCGTCCCCAGCGTTTCTGCCGCGCAATAGAGATAGAGGCCGTGCCCCCCTTCATCCTGCACCTTGGCAAGAAGCACGGCCTTGCGGCGCAGCGAAGGGGCGCGGGTCAGCCAGTTGCCTTCGGGCAGCATGCCGACGATCTCCGAATGGGCGTGCTGGGAGATCTGGCGCACCAGCGTCCTGCGATACGCCTCGGGCATCCAGTCCTTCGGCTCGATGAACTCATCGGCCGCGACCCGAGCCTCGAAGGCGGCGAGCAACGTCGGATCCTCCTTCGACACGGCAACCGGCGTTCCGAGATCGGCCTTGGCAAGTTCGGTCGTGTACATGGTGCGCTCCTCTGACCTCGGCCATGGCGATATAATAGACCGACCGGGCGGTCAATTAATATTCGTCACACGCGCTCGATCGCCAGCGCAATGCCCTGGCCGACGCCGATGCACATCGTGCACAACGCCCGCGTTGCCCCGCGCCGCTGCAGTTCTTCGGTTGCGGTGAGCACCAGCCGAGCGCCCGACATGCCGAGCGGATGGCCGAGCGCGATCGCGCCGCCATTCGGGTTCACATGATCGGCATCGTCCGGAAGGCCGAGCCGGCGCAATACCGCGAGCCCCTGGCTCGCAAAGGCTTCGTTGAGCTCGACCACGTCGAAATTGCCGATCCGCAAACCCAGCCGCGCCATCAGCCTTTCCGAGGCCGGCGCCGGTCCGATGCCCATGATCCGCGGCGCGACGCCAGCCACCGCGCAGCCGAGCACGCGGGCGCGCGGTGTCAGTCCGTGCTGTCGAACCGCCGCCTCGCTCGCAACGATGATCGCGGCTGCGCCGTCATTGACGCCCGAGGCATTCCCCGCCGTAACAGTGCCGTCGGCGCGGACAATCGGCTTCAGCCTGGCAAGGGCTTCCATGCTTGTCTCGCGTGGATGCTCATCGCGGGCGACAAGGATCGGATCCCCCTTTTTCTGCTGTACCGGAACGGCGACGATCTCCGTGTCGAAGCGGCCAGCCGCCTGGGCGGCTGCAGCCCGGCGTTGCGATTCGACCGCGAAGCGATCCTGGTCCTCGCGACCGATGTTGAAGTCCTGGGCGACGTTCTCGGCGGTTTCCGGCATCGAATCGATGCCGAATTCGACCTTGAGCTGCTGGTTGACGAAGCGCCAGCCGATCGTCGTGTCATGCACCGCAGCGGCCCGGGAAAAGGCGCTCTCCGCCTTCGCCATCACGAACGGCGCCCGCGTCATGCTCTCCACGCCGCCAGCCACGATCAGATCGGCCTCTCCCGCCTTGATCGCTCGCGCCGCATAGGCAACCGCGTCCATGCCCGAGCCGCACAGCCGATTAATGGTTGTTCCGGGCGCAGTGGCACCCAGGCCGGCGAGCAACGCCGCCATGCGCGCGACGTTGCGATTGTCCTCGCCGGCCTGGTTGGCGCAGCCCATCAATATGTCATCGAGCGCCGCCCAGTCGAGATCGGGATTCCGGTCGCTGAGCGCACGCAGCGGAACCGCGGCGAGGTCGTCCGGACGGACGCCGGCCAGCACCCCCCCGTACCGGCCAATCGGGGTACGAATCGCATCGCAGATAAAGGCGTCGGCCATCAGTTTGCTCCTCGAGATGACAGGGCCGTTCCGCCGACCAGGCGGAGCAGTCCGTGGAAGTGAGCGGCTGCGCCGGCGCCGGCAGCGCGGGCTCCCACCATGTGGCCAGTGCGCGTGCCCTGGGACGCACGCGCCGACCCTCCTTCGGATGGGTCAGGCGCCTCGCTGGCACGGCGGGCCAAGAAATCCCCCACTCTCATGGGACACCGAACATTGGCGACGGCGCATAGATCGGGTCGCCGCTCGCGGCTGCGATATTGCTTAGCGAAGCACGGACGCGATCATCGCCGATGCGCCCTGCCCAGCCGAGCGGGCCTTCGGGATGATTCGCGCCAAATATCATGGCCTCGTCGATCCCGCTGGCGGTCGCCACCTCGTCACGCACCGCGTCGGCGGCGGCATTGGCAAGTTGGGCCAGGGTGCGCAACACGATCTGCCCGGGGCGATCGGGCACCTGCAGCGCCTCACGGCCGAGCGCGCGCAGGAAGCCGGTCGCTCTATCCGCATGCTCGGCCGATCGGGCGGAAATCACACAATGCGTCGCGCTGGAGAAATCACGCGCATGATCGATCAGAACGTCGATGTCGCAACGGCTGGCGAGCGGCCTCCCGTCTCCTAGCGCCATCAAGCTCCCATCAACGCTGAGCGCGTCCGGGCCCAGGCGCGAATCCTCGACCACCGTGATGCCATGGCTGCGCGCGTCGGCGACGAGCGGCGCCAGCAAGTCGATTTGCGAAACGGTGATCGACGCCGGCGCGGAGCCACCGCGCAGGCAGTCCGGTACGGGCAGCGGCTGATTATAGTCATAGACGCCGTGACGCGTCTTGCGGCCAAAGCGTCCCGCCTCGACCAGCGACCGCTGGCTTTCCTGTGGCCGGAACCGGGTCTTGCCGCGATAGGCCTCGTACACCGATGTCGCGACGGCGAAATTCACGTCGTGGCCGATCATGTCGCCAAGGGCGAGCGGTCCCATGCGGAATCCCGCGGCCCCGGTTAAGGCGGCATCGATCGCAGCCGGCGCGATGCCCTCCCCGAGCGCCGCGAAGCCTTCGGCATAATAGGGCCGGGCAACCCGGTTGACGATGAAGCCGGGTACTTCGCGAACCACGACCGGTCGCTTGCCCCAGATGCGCATCAGCGCCGATACCGCGTCGACGGCCATCGGGCCGGTGGCCGGACCGGCCACGATCTCGACCAGCTTCATGCTGGGAACGGGATTGAAGAAATGCAGGCCAAGGAAGCGCTCCGGCCTGGTCAGCACCGCCGCGATATCGCCTATCCCGAGCGACGACGTATTGCTGGCGATCAGCGCATCGCGGCCCACGACGCGCTCGATCGCGCCGAGCAGGTGGTGCTTGGCATCGAGCCGCTCGACGATCGCCTCGACCACCAGGCAGGCGTGGGCGACCTGTGACGGATCGGTGGACCAGCGGATCCGCGCCTCGATGTCGGACCGGGCCCTGTCGTCGAGCCGCCCCTTGGCGACCGAGCTGGCCAGCACCGTGGCGACCACCGATCGCCCTTGCGCAAGCGCCGCCTCGTCCCGGTCGATCACGGTGACCATATGCCCTGCGGTCGCTGCTACCTGGGCGATCCCCGCGCCCATCGTCCCGGCGCCGATCACGGCGATCGGGGAATTGATGTGAATCTCCATGGGACCGCCGACTAGCGACAAAAAAGCGTCTTGCCAATAATAGTCCGACCGGGCAGTCTATTTATAGAATGGCAGGACTGGGGACTCGACGATGTTCGAAACGATCACGCTGGACATCGCCGATGGCGTCGCCCGCCTCACGCTCAATCGGCCCGACCGGCTGAACAGTTTCACCGTCCAGATGCATGGCGAAATTGCCGCAGCCCTCGACCGCGTCGAGGCGGACCCCTCGGTGCGCACGATGATCCTGACCGGCGCCGGCCGCGGCTTCTGTGCCGGCCAGGACCTCGCGGACCGCGCGGTCGCCCCGGGGGGACACGCGGTCGACCTGGGCGACTCGGTCGAGAAGTTCTACGCACCTCTGATCCGCAGGCTAGCCGGCCTGCCCTTGCCCGTCATCTGCGCGGTGAACGGGGTCGCCGCCGGTGCTGGTGCGAACATCGCGCTAGCCTGCGACGTGGTGATTGCCGCACGCGGCGCCAGGTTCATCCAGTCCTTCGCCAATATCGGCCTGATCCCCGATTCGGGCGGCACCTGGATATTGCCGCGCCTGATCGGGCAGGCCCGTGCCCTCGGTCTCGCGCTGACCGGCGATCCGTTGCCGGCCGAGACCGCAGCGAACTGGGGCATGATCTGGAAATGCGTCGATGACGATGCACTGTCCGCTGAGGTCGATGCGCTCGCCCATCGCTTCGCAAAAGGTGCCACCCGCGGGCTTGCCCGCACCAAGGCGCTGATACGTGGCGCCTGGCTCACGTCGCTCGATGACGAACTCGACATCGAGCGCGACACGATGCGCGAGCTGGGTGCCAGCCATGATTATCAGGAAGGCGTCGCCGCCTTCACCGCCAAGCGCCCGCCAGTCTTTACCGGCCGCTGACCATCCACCTTTCTTCCGGGGATATTTCCATGACGACCATGCTTCTCAACTATGTCGCAGACCAGTGGATCCAGGCGACCGGCGGCACGGCGGAACTCCGCTCGGCGGTAACCGGCGAAACTGTCGCGCGCACGGGGAGCCAGGGGCTCGATTTCCACGCGATGCTGAAGCACGCTCGCACCGTCGGTGGTCCGGCGTTGCGGGCGATGACGTTCCACGAGCGAGCGGGCATGATCAAGGCGCTTGGCAGCGCCATCATCGCGCGCAAGGAGGAGCTGTACGCGCTTTCCTGGGCGACCGGCGCGACCCGCACGGACAGCTGGATCGACATCGAGGGCGGCGCCGGGACACTGTTCGCGATCTCGTCCAAGGGCCGGCGCGAACTGCCCGACGACACCATCCTGATCGACGGGGACATGGAGCCGATCGGCAAGACCGGCACCTTTATCGGCCAGCATGTCTATACCTCATTGCAGGGCGCAGCCGTGCACATCAACGCCTTCAACTTCCCCGTTTGGGGAATGCTGGAAAAGCTCGGCCCGGCCCTGCTCGCCGGTGTGCCGGCGATCATCAAGCCCGCCTCCTCCACCGGTTACGTCGCTGAGGCGGCGTTCCGCATCATGGTTGAGGCGGGCGTGCTGCCGCCCGGCGCCATCCAGCTTGTCATGGGGTCGACCGGCGATCTCTTCGAACATCTCGGCTGCCAGGACGTAATCTCGTTCACCGGCTCCGCCGCCACTGCCACCAAGCTCCAGTCCCACCCGGTCATCGCACAGGAGAGTGTGCGCTTCGTCGCCGAGCGGGATTCGCTGAATGCATCGGTGCTGGGGCCGGACGCGAAGCCCGGTACCCCCGAGTTCGACCTGTTCATCAAGGAGGTCGTGCGCGAGATGACGGTGAAGGCGGGGCAGAAATGCACGGCGATCCGCCGCGCCTTCGTTCCCGCCGCGATGCTCGACGCCGCAGAGCGGGCGTTGAAGCTGCGGCTCGAGGCCGTCGTGGTCGGCGATCCCCAGGCCGAAGGCGTGACCATGGGCCCACTCGCCAGCATGAGCCAGCTGGACGACGTGCGCGCAAAGGCACGCCTCCTCGCAAAGGAAGCGACGCTCGTCTTCGGCGACATTGATCGCATCGTGCCGGCGGGGGGTGTGGCAGGGCAAGGCGCGTTCATGTCGCCTTTGCTGTTCCGTGCCGTCGACCCGTGGAACTGCGATCTGGTCCACGACGTCGAGGCGTTCGGGCCCGTCTCCACGCTGATGCCGTACAAGGACCTGGACGACGCGATCGCGCTCGCCAATCGTGGCAAGGGCAGCCTTGCTCTCTCCTTCTTCACATACGATCCCCGATATGCGCGGGATTTCGTCCTTGGTGCCGCTTCCTTCCATGGTCGTATCGTACTGATCGATCGCGACAGCGCGAAGGAATCGACCGGCCATGGCTCGCCATTGCCGACGCTCGTCCATGGGGGCCCGGGCCGGGCCGGCGGCGGCGAGGAGATGGGCGGCGTGCGCGGCGTGAAGCATTATATGCAGCGCTCTGCGCTGCAGGGAAATCCGCGCACGCTGTCCGCCATCGTCGGCCAGTGGCTGCCCGGCGCGCCCCAGCCGGAAGGCGAGCTGCATCCCTTCCGGCAGCGCTTCGGGGAGCTCGCGATCGGCTACACGTTGCGGACTGGATCCCGCGTCGTGACGCTGGAGGATATCGAGCATTTCGCACACTTCACGGGCGACACCTTCTACGCGCACATGGATGAGGAAGCGGCAGCCGCCAACCCGTTCTTCCCGGGCCGCGTCGCGCATGGCTATCTGCTGCTGTCGTTCGCCGCTGGCCTGTTTGTCGATCCCGCGCCGGGTCCGGTGCTTGCCAATTACGGCCTGGAAGCGCTGCGCTTCGTCAAGCCGGTGTCGCCCGGGGAAGAGATCAGCGTCGCCCTCACCGTGAAATCGAAGGCGCGGCGCAACGATGAATATGGCGAGGTGCGCTGGGCCGTGGCGATCAGGGACGGCGTCGGCGACCTGTGCGCAACCTATGACCTGCTGACCATGAACGCGATCTAGGCGTGGACGAAACCGTGGATTTCGGCCCCCAGACGGTGTCGGCGTTGCAAAAGGTGCAGCTCGAGCGATTGCGACGGACTGTTTCGCACGCCTACGCCCGGGGTGTGCATTACCGGCGCGTCCTTGACGGACATGGCGTTGCCCCGTCCGATCTCAGGTCATTGGAGGACTTGGCCCGGTTCCCGTTTACGACGAAGGCGGATTTCCGCGACAACTATCCCTTCGGCATGTTCGCCGTGCCCATGCAGAGCATCGCACGCCTGCATGCCTCATCCGGCACCACGGGACAGCCCACGGTCGTCGGCTATACCGCGGGTGATCTGCGGACCTGGGCGGGACTCGTCGCCCGTTCGATTCATGCCGCGGGTGGTCGCCCCGGCATGAAGGTGCACATCGCCTACGGCTATGGCCTCTTCACCGGCGGGCTGGGTGCCCATTACGGCGCCGAGGCGCTTGGCTGCACCGTCATCCCAATGTCGGGAGGCCAGACCGGGAAGCAGGTGCAGATGATCCAGGACTTCGCGCCCGAGATCATCATGGTGACCCCAAGCTACATGCTGGCGATTCTCGATGAATTTCGGCGCCGCGGGCTGGACCCGTCAACCTCGTCGCTTCGCTACGGCCTTTTTGGTGCCGAACCCTGGACCGAGGCCATGCGGCGTGAGATCGAGCACGCCTTTTCAATGCAGGCGAGCGACATCTACGGTCTCTCCGAGCTGATGGGCCCGGGCGTTGCCGCGGCGTTCGTGGGCGATCCGATCGGCCCCACGGTCTGGGAGGATCATTTCTATCCCGAGATCGTCGACCCGGACACCGGGCACGTCCTCCCGGATGGGGAGCAGGGGGAGCTGGTGCTCACCTCGCTGACCCGTGAGGCGATGCCGATCCTGCGGTACCGGACGCGCGATCTTACACGATTGATGCCCGGCAACGGCTCGCCGATGCGGCGCCTCGCCAGGATCGTCGGCCGGTCTGATGACATGATGATCGTTCGGGGCGTCAATCTTTTTCCCAGCCAGATCGAGGAGATGGTGATCGGCCTCCCGGCCCTCAGCCCCCATTTCGAAATCGAGATCAGCCGACTGGGACGCCTGGACACGCTCCTGGTCAGGGTCGAGCCCCGCTTCGGTGCTGGCGGCGATGACGCGGCTTTGGCCTGCCGGCACCTTGCAGCCCGGATCAAGGACCTGGCAGGCGTCAGTGCCGACGTGCGGCTTGAGCCGGCAAATTCCATTGCTCGGTCTGCCGGCAAGGCGGCACGCGTCCAGGATCTCCGCGGAGCGCTGCACGCTTGATCCGATCCCTCAGGATGATAGTCCGTAGGACTTCAAGCGAATGACGAAGGCGGACAATGGCTCGGACACAGGCGGCGGATTATGAACAGCGCCGCGAGGCGATTGTCGACAACGCCGCAATCCTGTTCGCTCGCCAGGGCTTCCATGGGGCGTCGATGGCCGACCTGGCGAAAGCCTGTGGCATGTCGAAGTCGCTTCTTTATCACTACTATGCCGCAAAAGAGGATCTGCTCTACGCAGTGATGCTCTCCCACGTCGATCAGCTCGTCGGCGAGGTCGATCATGTCATGGAGATGGACCAGGAGCCAACGGCGAAACTATCAACGTTGATCCACGCTTTCATGACCCATTATATCGGCGCCACCGATCGGCAGAAAGTGCTCCTCAACGAGCTGGAGAACCTGCCTCCTGCGCAGCGCACGCTGATCGTTTCGAAGCAGCGCATGATCATCGACAGCCTCCAGCGTCTCCTCGTCGATATTTTCGGCAAGAAGGAAACCGATGCCGAGGCACGGGTCCGGACGATGCTCGTCTTCGGCATGATCAACTGGACCCATACGTGGTTCGATCCCAGCGGCCCCGTCTCCGCCGACAAGCTCGCGAACATGGTCGTCGATTTCACCATCGGCGCCGCGCGCCGCGACAGCCCAGCATAGCGCCTCGAGTGGCCGCGCATGAGGCTTCACGCCGTTCATGCGCCTCATTGACAGACCGGCCGTTCGGACTATTAATTGCTGCCTGTTGTTGATCGATCGGGATCGGGAACAATCATTTCAGACAAAGGAACGTGTCGGGTGGCGTATGAAGTCCGGATGGCCGGCATAACCGCATGCGCCGACGCGCTCGCGTCGCCTCGCTGATCTTCGACCGAGGAATATGATGGCACAGTCCGCTTCGACGCCAGACCTGCGCAACACCCCGGACCAGGCAGTCGACTGGCCCCGGGTCGCCTATCTCGTCTCCCTCTCGCGCGCGCTCGACAAGATGGAGGAGACAAGGCTCGTCCCCGAAAAGAAAGTGCTCTACCAGTTCTCGGCGCGAGGGCACGACATGGGGCAGATCCTGCTTGGCTGCAGGCTGGACGACCCGGCCGATGCGACCTGCGGATATTACCGTTCGCGTCCGATGCTGCTGACGCTCGGCGTCGACGTCGCCGACGCGCTGGGCTCGGCGATGGGCCGCGCCGGCGGCTATTCCGACGGTCGCGATATCGGCGTGGTGTTCAACTACCCTAACCCGCACGGCGCTTCGGCCCTGCCGATGTGCGGCGGCGTCGGCGCGCAATATACGCCGACGGCAGGCTGGGCGCAGGCAATCGAATATCACCGGACCGTGCTCAAGGAGCCGGCGTACGACAAGGCGATCGCCGTCGTGCTCGGTGGCGACGGGTCGGTCGCCTCCAACGGCTTTTGGGCGGCGCTGACCGTTGCGACGACACAAAAGCTGCCAATGCTCTTTTATATCGAGGACAATGGCTATGGCATCTCGGTGCCGTCGACGTTCCAGACTCCTGGCGGCAACATCGCCGCGAACCTCGCCAGCTGGAGCGGCCTCACGATTTTCTCGGGCGACGGCACCGATCCTGCCGAGGCAGCGCGTCTTGTCGACCAGGCCGTCACGCACGTGCGCGAGGAGCGATCGCCGGTCCTGTTGCGCCTCACCGTGCCGCGCCTGCAGGGTCACAGCTTCCAGGATACCCAGACCTACAAGTCGGAGGAGTTCGTCGCCTCCGAATGGGCGCGCGACCCGCTGCCGCGACTCAAGTCCTACCTGATCCCGGCCGTGCTCAGCGAGGGGGAGTGGGCCGAGATCGAGCGTCGCGCCGACAGCGATGCCGAGGCAGCGCGCGAGCGTGCAGAGGCGCGCGGGGTCGCCGATCCTGAAACCGTGCTGCGCAACGTGTTTTTCGAGGGCACGCTGCAGACCGAGGGCGGCCAGTGGAATCACGGCTATATCGCCCCCGACACGACGGAGGTGCCGCAGCCCGCGGGCCAGCGGATCAACATGGTCACCGCGATCCGCCGTACGCTCGAGCGTGAGATGGAGCTCAATCCCCGCGTCGTGCTGTTCGGCGAGGATATCGGGCCGAAGGGCGGCGTCCACGCCGTCACGCTCGGATTGCAGGAGAAATTCGGGTTCGGGCGCGTGTTCGACACCAGTCTTTCCGAGGAAGGCATTGTCGGCCGGGCGGTCGGCATGGCGCTCGCCGGTCTGATGCCGGTGCCGGAGATCCAGTTCCGCAAATATGCCGAGCCGGCGACCGAGCAGATCAACGATTGCGGCACGATGCGCTGGCGCACCAACAACCGCTTCGCTGCGCCGATGGTGCTGCGCGTGCCAGGTGGCTTCTTCAAATGCGGCGATCCCTGGCACAGCCAGACCAACGAGGTCGCCTTCGTTCACCAGCCCGGCTGGAAGGTCGCGGTGCCGTCCAACGCCGAGGACGCCGTCGGCCTGTTGCGGACGTCGCTGCGCGGCAATGACCCGGTGCTGTTCTTCGAGCATCGCTCCATGCTCGATTTCGCCTGGGCCCGCCGCGCCTGGCCAGGCGACGATTATGCGCTGCCGTTCGGGCGGGCGAAGACGACGGTATCCGGCGATGACATCACCATCGTGACATGGGGCGCGATGGTGCCGCGATGCGAGGAAGCGGCGGAAGGGCGCTCGGCCGACGTGATCGACCTGCGCACGCTGATGCCGTGGGACAGCGAGGCGGTGCTTGCCTCGGTACAACGGACGCGCCGCTGCCTGATCGTGCATGAGGATATCAAGACGGCGGGCTTTGGCGCCGAGATCGCCGCTGTGGTCGCCGACCAGGCCTTCATGGATCTCGATGCCCCGGTCGTGCGGCTCGCCATGCCGGATATCCCGAGCCCGCATAATGCGGTGTTGCTCGATTGGGCAGTGCCGTCGGTCGAGCGCATTCGCGCCAGGATCGACGACCTTGTTGGCTTCTGAGGGGAACAGGACCGTGATCGATATTCTCGTCCCGTTCGAGCAGGAAGGCACCAAGGCGATCGTTCGCAGCTGGCTGAAAAAGCCGGGCGACCGCGTCGCGCTCAACGATCCGCTGGTCGAGCTCGAAACCGACAAGGTGACGCAGGAAGTGCCATCGCCCGGAGACGGTATTCTCGACGTGATCCTGCTGGATACCGACGCCGAAGCAGTGCCCGGCGCGCTCCTCGGGCGGTTGAGAAGCGCGGATGCGGAAATTGCCGTCGAGGAAGTCGTCGCCTCACCCTCGCCAGCATTGGCCGCGCAGCCCGCGCCGGCGGAAACCATGGGCGAAGTGCATCTCTCGCCGGCGGTGCGCCGTGCCGTGCGGCAGCATGACGTTGATGTATCGGCCGTAACCGGAACAGGCCGCGGTGGCCGCATCACCCGGGCCGATGTCGATCAGCATCTGGCTGAGCGCGACCATGGGCCGGCCCCATCGACCGCGGCACCCGGGCAGGTCGCGGACTCCGCAGTGCCAACCGTGCCCCCGCTGCCGCCGGCCGCCGGCAAAGTCCGAAGCGTGCCGCACGACCGCATGCGCCTCGCCATCGCTCAGAACATGCTGAACTCGGTGACCGTCGCGCCGCATGTGACCGCTGTGTTCGAGTGCGACTTCAGCGCCATCATGGCGCACCGTGCGAAGCACAAGGGCGACTTCCAGAAGGCGGGCGCGAACCTGACCTTTACCGCCTATGTCATCGCCGCCAGCGCCGAGGCGATGAAGGCTGCGCCTGCGATCAACAGCCGGTGGCATGACGACCGTCTCGATATCTACGAGGACATCAATATCGGTGTAGGGACCGCGCTCGGCGAGAAGGGGCTGGTCGTCCCGGTCGTCGGCCAGGCCCAGGAACTGTCGCTGCTCGGCATTGCCAAGCGGCTGACCGATCTCACCGGCCGGGCGCGCGACGGCAAGCTCGCCCCCCAGGACATGCGCGGCGGTACTTTCACCATTTCCAATCATGGCGTCTCAGGGTCGCTGTTCGCGTCGCCGATCATCATCGCCCAGCCGCAATCGGCGATCCTCGGCGTGGGCAAGCTCGAAAAGCGTGTCGTGGTCCGCGAGGCGGGCGGGATCGATACCATTCAGATCCGACCGCTATGCTATGTCTCGCTGACGATCGATCACCGGGTCGTCGACGGTCATCAGACCAATACATGGCTGTCGCGCTTCGTCGAGCTGATCGAAGGGTGGCCGCTCGATGGCTGAACCCGCCAAGGACTCGGTAGCCGTGCGCGTGATCGCGATGCCGGCCGACACCAATCCGCTCGGGGACATTTTCGGCGGCTGGCTGATGTGCCAGATGGACCTGGCGGCCGGCAGCATCGCGACCCGCCGGGCAGAAGGGCGCACAGTCACCGTTGCGGCAGATTCAATGACGTTCCTGCGGCCCGTGAAGGTGGGCGACGAGGTGTCGGTGTATGCGACACTCGTCAGCACTGGCCGGACGTCGATGCGGATCAACGTCGAAGCCTGGCGGCGCCCGCGTCACACAGCCGCGGCGGAGAAAGTGACGGCTGCAGCGTTCACGTTCGTGGCCGTCGACGAGGAGGGGGTTCCCCGCGCCTTACCCGACGTCGATGATTCGACGGAAGTCGCCAGGCGGGACTGAGGGCGGGCCGCGCCTCCTGGTGATTATTGCCTGCCGATTGAGGCACGTATTATCCGTCGGCCAATTAGGGCCGTTGCCATTGGCGAGCCCGCCGCTATGACTTGAGCATGAACCCGGTTCCTCAACGGCGGCGTCGCGGCCGCCCCCCCGCCAGCGAATCAGGCGCCGCCCTGACCAAGGAAAAGATCGTCGACGCCGCGCTCGAGCTGATCGATGCCAACGGGCTGTCGGCGTTCAGCGTGCGGGATGTCGCCAAGCGACTGGATGTCTACCACGCGGCGATTCTCTGGCATGTCGCGACCAAGAACCAGCTCCTGGCAGAAGTCGTTTCCCATGTGCTGAGGGACCTTCAGCCACCCCTCTCGACGGGTCCGTGGCAGGACTGGATTCGCGAACTTTTCCGCCGGTATCGCCAGGCGATTCGCGCGCATCCCAACATCGCGCCGTTGATCGGCGCCGAAATGGTATCCAACGCGCATATCGATTTTCGTCTGATCGAGACCCAGCTCAGCGCGCTGACGAGCGCGGGTTTCACCGGCCAGGATCTTATCGATGCGTTCAATGTCGTGACGGCGGCACAAGTCGGATTCGTGACCCTCGAATTTGCGCCGCCCCCGCCGGATGCCGCCGATCAATGGTCGCAGGACATGCAGAAGCGCATTCACGCGGTCGATCCCGATGAGCATCCGCTGCTCGCCGAGCATATCGAGCAGATGGCCAATCGCGCCTTCACGGTGCGATGGCAGAATGGCCGCGACGTACCGCTCGACCGCGGCTTTGATGCCTATGTCGAAACGGTCGTTCTCGGCCTCGAGGCGATCGCCGCGCGTTCGAGGCCTTGACGTAAATTATCCTTTGGACAATAAACCTCTCACATAGTTGAGAGGTCATGATGGAATTAGACGTCCTGCATGGCGAGGTACCCCTCGCCGATGCCGTTGATGCGGCACGCGCCCACTATATCGATCGCAATCCGGAAAGCCGGCGTCGCCTCGAAACCGCAAGGCAGTTCATGCCGGGCGGTAATACGAGGAGCGTGCTCTATTACGGCCCGTTTCCGATCGTGCTCGCGCGGGGCGAAGGCTGCCGGCTCTGGGACGTCGATCAGCACGAATATGTCGACGCCCTGGGAGAGTTCACGGCCGGGCTGGTCGGACACAATCATCCCGTCATCCGGGCCGCGCTGATCGAGACGTTCGACAACGGGATCAACCTTGGCGGCCACAACACGCTTGAGCCGGAACTGGCGCGGATCATCTGCGAGCGGTTCGCGTCCATCGATCGTGTTCGTTTCACCAACTCGGGCACCGAGGCCAATCTCATGGCGATCGTGCTGGCGCAGGTGTTCACGGACCGGAAGAAGATCGTCGTCTTCTCGGGCGGCTACCATGGCAGCATCCTGGGCTTTACCGAGGTGTCGCCGGCAACGGCGCCGCACGACTTCATCATCCTGCCCTATAACGACACCGCCAGGGTCGTTGAGACGCTCGCTGCGCAGGGCAAGGACGTCGCTGCCGTGCTGGTCGAGCCGATGCTGGGCGCCGGCGGCTGCATCCCGGCCGATCCCGAGTTCCTCGCCACGATCCGAGCAGAGACCGAGAAGGTCGGTGCGCTCATGATCCTCGACGAGGTGATGACATCGCGTATGTCGGGTGGCGGACGGCAACAGCTCCTGGGCCTGACGCCCGACCTGACCACCCTCGGCAAATATATCGGCGGCGGCATGTCGTTCGGTGCCTTTGGCGGTCGCCAGGAGATCATGGCGCTGTTCGACCCCGGGGCGCCGAAGGCGCTGCAACATGCCGGCACGTTCAACAACAATGTGCTGACCATGGCAGCCGGCATCGCGAGCATGAGTGAGATCTTCACCGCTGAAAGGGCCGATGCCTTCTACGCGCTCGGCGAGGCGTTTCGGGATCGCCTCAATGCCATTTGCCGCGCGCACGACGTGGCAATGCAGTTCACCGGCCTCGGGTCAGTGATGAACGTGCAATTCCGAAGCGCTCCCATTCGCACGTTCGAGGATGCCACGGATCAGGATACGAAGCTCAAGGAGCTCTACTTCCTCGATATGATCGAGGCCGGGATCTACATCGCGCGGCGCGGCCTGACCACGCTGATGCTGCCGATGGCCGATACGGACCTCGACCGTATAGCCGCCGCCGTCGAGACCTTCGTCGTCCGGCGCAAGGCCTATCTCGGCTGATCTCGCCATCTGGCGGCGTGCCGAGTGCCGCCGCGATGACCACACCGTATGAGGATATGCCAATGGCCAGACCGCCGCTGCGTTCCGCAACCATCCGCGAAGGGCTGGTCAGAGCACCGACCCGCAGTTTCCTCTATGCGCTCGGGCTCGACGATGAGGAGATCGTCCGCCCGCATATCGGCGTGATTCATACCGGTGGCGAGATGAGCCCGTGCAACCTGACGCTGCAGGCCCAGGCCCAGCATGCCAAGACCGGGATTTATGCAGGCGGCGGCGTGGCGCACGAGTGCCCGGTCGTTTCTGTGTCCGACGGGCTTTCCATCGCCCATTCGGGCATGCGCTTCTCGCTGATCTCGCGGGAGTTGATCGCCGACAGCGTCGAGGCGACGACGCGCGGTCACCAATGGGACGGCATTTTCGCGATCGGCGGCTGCGACAAGAATATCCCTGGCCTGCTCATGGGGATGGTCCGCTGCAACGTGCCGTCCCTGTTCCTGTTTGGAGGATCGAGCCTGCCCGGGCGGCTGCACGGCCGCGATATCAATATCGTCGATACCTATGAGATGGTCGGCAAGGTGATCGCCGGCGTGGCGGAAGAAGATGAGCTGGACGCCTATACCCGCAACTGCCTGCCCACTGCCGGAAGCTGCGCTGGTCAATATACCGCCAACACCATGGGCATGGTGTCCGAGGCGCTGGGTCTCGCGCTGATGGGGTCATCGATGGTGCCCGCGGTCTTCTCCGCCCGCGCCGCGATCGCCCGCCGTGGCGGGAAGGTGCTGATGCAGGCGGTCGCGGGCGACGCCCCGCTGCCGCGCGATATCGTGACGCGCGCCGCGATCGAAAATGCCTGCGCGCTGGTCGCGGCAACCGGCGGGTCGACCAATGCGGCCCTGCACCTCCCGGCGATCGCGCACGAGGCGGGCATCCGCTTCACGATCGACGATGTCGCCGAGATGTTTGCACGGACGCCGCTGATCGCGAACCTCCAGCCGGGCGGCCGGTACCTTGCGCGCGATGTCTTCTATGTCGGCGGCGCGCCCGTCATCCTGAAGGCGCTGCTCGACGGCGGCCATCTCCACGGCGATTGCCTGACCGTGACCGGCCGCACGATCGCAGAGGAACTTGGCGGCGCCGCCGAACCGGACGGGGAAGTCGTAAAGTCCTGTGAAACCGCCATCTCGCCCACCGGCGGGGTTGCGGTGCTGAAGGGCAATCTCGCGCCGGACGGCGCCCTCATCAAGGTCGCCGGCCTCAAGACGCTCAGCCACCGCGGACCGGCGCGCGTCTTCGAGTCCGAAGAGGCCTGCCAGAAGGTGATCGAGGCGCGCGGGTACGAGCCAGGCGACGTCATCGTCGTCCGCAACGAAGGTCCGCGCGGGGGCCCTGGCATGCGGGAGATGCTGGGGATCACTGCCCTGATCTACGGCCAGGGCAATGGCGAGAAGGTCGCCCTCATCACCGATGGACGCTTCTCCGGCGCGACGCGCGGCCTGTGTATCGGATATGTTTCGCCGGAAGCCGCCGCTGGTGGCGTGATCGGCCTGCTGCGTGACGGCGACATGATCTCGATCGATGCCGCACAGGAGCGCTGCTCGCTGCTGGTGGAGCTTGACGAAGCCGAACTCGCCCTGCGCCGTGCCGAAGCCCTGGCATGTCCCCGCCCGCCACTGGGCGGCCTGCTGGAGAAATATGCCGCCATGGTCGGATCCGCCCATCTCGGCGCCGTCACGCATTCAGGCGCGGTGCAGTGGGAGCGCGACCAATGACCTGTGTTGGCTTCCTGGGACTCGGCGATATGGGGCTTCCCATGGCGCGCCGACTGTTGGGCGCAGGGTTCGACGTCATCGTGTGGAATCGCAACCGCGCAAAGGTCGACATGCTCGTCGCCGACGGCGCTGAAGCGGCTGGAAACCCCGCTGAGGTGATGGCGCGGGCAGAGCTGATCGGGCTGTGCCTTACCTCCGACAAGGTGGTGGCCGAGATGGCGTTCCAGAGCGATGGCCTGCTGTCGGTACCGCGAGCGGACCGCCGGCGGTTGATCGCGGACTTTTCGACTGGCGCCCCCGCCGCAGCGCGCCAGCTCGCTAGCGCGGCAGGGCAGCTGAATATCGGCTGGGTGGACGCGCCCGTTTCAGGCGGCGTCAGGGGTGCCACGGACGGCAGCCTGGTCATCTTCGCCGGGGGCGAGCCTGCCGACGTGGACGGGCTCGCGCCGCTGTTTGCCCCCTTGTCCGCCCGGGTCACTCATATGGGCGCGTCTGGCGCTGGCCAGGCGGCAAAACTGTGCAACCAGATGATCGTGTCCGCCAATCTGATGGCGATCGCGGAAACGATCGCGGTGGCGCGAGCCGCGGGTGTCGACGTCGATCGCTTGCCCGAGGCATTCCGCGGCGGGTTCGCCGACTCTGCGCCGTTGCAGATCTTCGGGCCGCGCATGGCGGCCCGCACGTTCGAACCACGGTTGGGCGCGATCGCGTTGATGGACAAGGACGTCCAGCTCGCGCACCACATGGCGAGCGCGGCAGGTGTCGGGACGCCTGTCCTCGATGCGATCAGCGCGCTTTACGCGAGCGCCATGGGCGGTCCGGACATTCATGGCAGCGACGATCTGACCAGGCTGATCGACCTGTTCGGGGCGATCTAGGCCTTCATTTGCGGCCCATGCCGCGGGCTCCGGACGAACATGGTCATTGTCGGGAGCCGCTCTTGCCTTTTCCATTCGGCGCGCTCAAGATTCGGATTGCGTCGCCTTTCGGGTGGCGTCGAGGCGTGAGAACCTCGGGGTTTGTGATCTCCCACACCCCCGCCCCGCGCGGCGGCTCGCCGTCGCAGAGCGCCGGAAACAAGGTGTCCAGGATATGCGGCCGCGAGGTCGGCAGCAGCCGAGCGGATGCAAGATGACGGCCGTCATCACTGAGGAGGATCAGGTAGCGCGCGAGATCGTCATCGAACTGGTCGATTTCGTGGCGGCCGTCGCGAACGGGCACATTCCAGCGCAGCAGATCGACGAACACGCTCTTGCGCGCGGCAAACATCAGGTTGAGCGCGGCATCGCCGGCATCGTGCAGCGTCGTATCAAGCAGTTGAACCATGGGGGCCTCCAGCGGATGAGAGGCCCAGTTTCGCGACGCTGACGAGGGTCGCCTATACCAACAAATTGGTATGGTCAGCGCCGTCCGCCCACTTCAGAGAAGGCGATCATCCCGTCATGCAGGGCCCTGATCGAGAGTTCGCCCGTCTTGTGGACGTCATAGCGTTCTCGCGCGTGCTTCAGATGCTGGATCACCGTCCCCTTGCTGATGCCGAGAATCTGGGATGTCTCCCAGTCGGTCTTGCCCCGGGCCGACCACAAGAGACAGGCACGCTGGCGGTCGGTGATTGGCCTGTCTGGCGCCGGCCAGATCCTGCGGATGTTCGCCAGCCGCCGTGCCGCATCGAACGCATTGCCGGCGAGGACCTGCGCCGCGGAGTGCAGGTGTCGCGGAAAGGGTATCCCGGGATCCATCGCGAACGAGCAAGACCCGGTGAATTCACCCGGCACGTTGGCGGGCACGGTGTAGCCATCGCCGATCCCGACGATTCTGGCTTGCGCAAGAACGCTTCGGTCCATTGGTGTCAGCGTGATCATGGACGGCACGGCTGACCAGGCGAAGCCGGCACAGGTAAGCTGGCTTGCCCGGTGGATCGGGTCCGATCGGCCTAGCCGGTTCTCGTCGAACCAGTGCTGCCATGTCTCGGGATAATTGTGCAGGCGTATAGCGGGCGCAGTGTCGAGCCCGAAATCTACGTGGTGCACCAGCGCGAAGTAGCGAATCCCGATCGCTTCGCAGCAGTGAAACAGCAGGTTGAACAGCTCGGCCTCGCTGGTTGCAGAGCGAGCGCTGTCGACGAACGCATCAGCGATCGCCATTCGTGGCATAACGAACCGAAACGGTCGCAAGGCCGTTCCCAACCCCTGACTTGCGACACGCCCTTATCTCGCTTCGAACCGCGTCGCTTCTCACGGCGATCGCTCGAGCTGTTGCTTCCCGGGCACAAGAGTTTCAAAACAGTGTTTGGCGTCAGATAGATAAGGTTATTATGGGATGACGGTCGCCGCGATTCTGGAACCTTTGACCGTCAGCCCGGCACTTCTCTTCGAGCGCCATAACCGCTCTCCGGACCTGATGGTCGCGCGTGATCGGCTCGTCGTTACCCAGCATCTTCGGTGTGCCGGGAACAATCGCACGGCCCCGAGTTTGAGAAACCGTCTGCGCAACGCCAGCGTCACGACGCGTAGGATCCCGTTGCGACATCCTCGAGAATGTCGGTTCGGCCCGGCGCCCAGCCAAGCAGGTCCCGTGTCTTCTGCGTATCCAGCCGCTTGCTCAGTGCGAGGCTGATCCCCGGCGGTCCCGCGGCGGCGTACATTTCGTCGAGCGAAACCGTAACCGTCTCGGCATCGATGCCCAGACACGTATTCACAGCCCCTGCCAGATCTTTCATGGAGACATCTGCAGCCGCTCCATGAATCACGGTTCCCCGCAGGGCTTTCTCGACCGTCAGCCGGTAAAGCTCGCCAAGGTCGTCAATGTGTAAATAGCTGTGAAGGAAGGCGCCCTCCCCGAAATGCGGGGCGCCGCCGAGCGCACGCGCCGCGCTGATCAGCGCGGGAATGTCGAAACTTCCCCCATATCCATAAACGAGACCTGGCCTGATCACGACGCCTCGAACACCGGTAGCCGTCAGTACCGCCTTCTCGGTGTCGATTCGCGCGCGCATCGCCGCTCCAAGCGCGGCGGTCAGCATCGGATTAAGGTTCAGGTGCGGAGGCGCGACGCTGTCCGGCGCCAACGGGAGAGAGGCATATTCGTCGTGGACCTCGTCGGAACAGGCACCGCCGGTAAAGGTGCCGATGACCGCAGATCCGCTGGTGAAGATCACCAGCTTGCCCGAACCCCGTAGCGCATCGATCATGGCCGTGACAGCAACCTGGTCGCGATCGAACCCATTGCCCTGACCAGGCATGGCAGCGGTACTTGCAGTGCTGACGACCGCATCGACGCCAAGCACCGCCGCAGCAAGGCTGGCAGGGTCAGCAAAGTCGCCGGCAACCGGGGCCAATCCAGCGAGCTCCAGTCGCGCCGCGGAGTCCGGCGACCGCGCAAGGCCGAATACGTCATGGCCGGCGACTTTGAGCGCTCGGGCGACGCTTGCACCGATATAGCCAGTCGCCCCGGTAACGAGAATTTTCATTGATTATCCAACGGAAAATGATTGCCCTTTGAGATACCATGTGGTTTCCAGATGGCAACTGGTTTTGCAATGGGTGCGATTTGAAAAGCGATTGGAACTGATGATGTCATCGAGAGACCGTATCGATCCCGAGCTGATGCCGCTGGTTGAGATGAGCGCTGAATGGTCGGCGGCAACGCTTCCAGCTCAGCGGGAAGCATTGGATGCAATGGGTCAGGCCGTGGGCGCCATCCCGTTGCCCGATATGACCAGGGCCGAGCTGCGAGCGATCGACGGGCCGGATGGAGCGCCGCCGGTGCAGCTGCTCATCATGACGCCGACCGCCTCCGCGGGGAAAATGCCGGCGATCCTACATATCCATGGCGGTGGCTTCGTGGCGGGGTCGGCCCAACTGTACAGGCCGCAGCTGGCCAGCCTCTCGGCACAACTCGATGCGGTCATCGTATCCGTGAACTACCGCCTCGCTCCGGAAACGATCTTCCCAGGCGCCATCGAAGATTGCTTCGCGGCGCTCAAATGGCTTTTTGCCCAGGCCGAGGAGCTTGGTGTCGACCGCGAACGGATTGTCGTGGCGGGCGAGAGCGCAGGAGGAGGTCTGGCGGCAGCGCTGGCCATCCTCGCGCGCGACCGCGGGGTAGGTCCGCTGGTCGCCCAGATGCTCGCTTTTCCGATGCTTGACGACCGGACTGGTTCAACCCGCGACGCCGGCGACTTCGTGGGTGAATTTGTCTGGACGGCGGCCGACAACAAGTTCGGCTGGTCATCGCTGCTCGGCCGGTCCCCAGGCGACAATGAAGTTTCGCCATATGCCGCACCGGCTCGATGCGAGGATTTGTCCGGCCTGCCGCCGGCGTTTATCGCGGTTGGCGATCTTGACCTCTTTCTCGAGGAGAATCTGGAATATGCCCGGCGCCTCGCACGCGCTGGCGTACCGATCGAACTGAAAGTCTATCCTGGCGCAGTTCACGGATTCATGCTCGTCGAAACCAGCCGGGCTGCCCGGCTCTATGCCGCGGATCAGCGAGCGGCCTACCTCCGGGCTTTCGGCTGATTTCAACGCCAATATTCCTCGCACCAGCCCCGCGCGACATAGTTGATTTTCTACCCGTCTGTCGCGCGGGTGCTCCACCTGTGGCACGGCTTTTGAGGCAGGCGATTTTCGGCCTTGGCACCTTTCCAAGCCGCCCTCCGCCATTCACGTTCCGTTTCTGCGGTTGTGACAAGGTCGATTCCGGTGACGCCGGCGTGCTTCTAGCGTCGCCCTTCCGAGAAGCGACGACTTGGTACAAAATGGTCAGCGCGGGCGGATTCACGAAAACCCAGGTGGCGAGCACATGGCGCTTTGCAGACTAGGTCGTGGCTTGTGATCCATCGTTGTCGAAGGTGGCGCGAAGCCCGCGCTTGTCGATCTTGCCTACGCTGGTCCGAGGAAGTGAGGTCAAGAACGCGAAGCCTTCCGGGAGCGCCATTCGCGTGAGCCTGCCGCTGTCCACGAATGTCGACAGATGCATTCGCAGCGTTGACGCATCTCGTTCACCTGCCGTTGATACGACGAACGCGAAGGGGCGCTCTCCCCAGCGGTCATCAGGAATCGCGATGACGGCCGCCTCGCCAACGGACGGGTGCAGCAGCAGCAGCTCCTCGAGATCGCTTGGCACGACCCATTCTCCGCCCGTCTTGATGACGTCCTTGATGCGGTCCTGAATGGTCACGGCGCCGTGCGCGTCAATGGTGGCAAGATCCTGCGTATGGAGCCAACCACCAGTCCAAAGCGCCTGACTAGCCGCTTCATCGCCAGCATAGCTCGCCGTCAACCACGGTGAGCGCACCACCAACTCACCGGCGCTTGCGCCGTCCCACGGCAGCTGGCGCATCGAATCGTCAATGATTGCCGTCTGAACGAGCGGCAATGGATAGCCGGCGCGCCGCAGATCGACGTCGACCTCGGCGGATGTGCCGCTCGTCCTGGCGATGCACGTCGCGGGTCCGGTCTCAGACATTCCATAGCCTGCGAAAGCCGTGATCCCGGCCGCTTCGGCCGCCCGGCGAAGCGAGCTCGTCAGGACAGACCCACCGATCACCATTGCCCAGGGACCGAGGATCGATTGCTGGCCCGCCTGGGCCGCCTCGAGGATCATCTGCAGGACGGTAGGAACGCAGTGCGAAAAGCTGACGCGCTCCTGCCGCTGGAGCTGAAGGATCAATCGGGGATCGTAGCGGCCGGGATAGACGTGCTTCACTCCCAGCATGGTCGCGACAAAGGGCACGCCCCAGGCGTGGACATGAAACATCGGCGTCAGCGGCATGTAGACGCTATCGCGGCGCAGCGCCTGGCCGTCCGGCTGCGCGGCCAGAGTCGCCATGAGCGCGAGCGCCTGCAGCACGATTTGCCGGTGGCTGAAGCTGACCGCCTTGGGCAGGCCGGTGGTGCCTGTCGTGTGGAACGTGGTCGCGAGTGCGTTCTCGTCAAAATCCTCGAACGGAAACGCCGGAGCCGCGGCAGCCAGCATGGCCTCATAGTCGTGACGACCGGCAGGCATATCTTGGCCGTCAGCGATGACGACGACCACGCGCACCATTGGCAAGCGGTCAAGAAGGTGTTCGATCGCGCCCGCAAAATCCCGGTGCACCAGGATCACCTCGGCTTCGGAGCCGGCGAGGCAGTGAATGAGCTGCTCGGAAGACAGGCGCAGGTTAACGGTTTGGAGCACGGCCCCCATCATCGGCACCGCGAAATATCCCTCGAGGTAGCGATGACTGTCCCAGTCCAGCATCGCGACTACCGTCCCCGGCACAACGCCGAGCCCTGAGAGAGCCGAGGAAAGCCGATGAACGCGCTCGCCAAGCTGAGCGTAGGTCATTCTGGTCTGGTCGCGGTAGACGACCTCCTGGTCGCCGTGCTGCGCGAGCGCTCCCTCCAATATATGTCGAATCAGCAACTGCGGACGATGCGTTTCCGGACCGGGGTTTGCAAATCTGAGCGCCATGGGGAGAGAACGCCTTCAGTTTAAAATGCTGGCAGGGCGACTGTCAGCTCGCCTGGACCTGGAACCACTCGGCGAGCGAAATCCCCGCGGGCGCCCACCCCAGGCGCCTCGCATTGGCGGCAATGACCCTGCTGTTCGAGGCGAGGCCGTAGCGCGCGGCAAGGCCATAGCCTTGGGTGACTTCCTCGACATCGAGACTGTGGGTCTTGCCGTCCTGGCCGATCACGCGAGCGATGTTCTCGGCGATCTCCTTGAACGACATTTCACCGTTGGACGCGAAGAAGAGCGAGGCCGCCGGCGCCTTGGCGATTGCAAGCGCATAGAGTGCGACCACGTCGTCGATATGCACGTTGGAATACCGCGCCAGGCCCTTACCGAGATAGAGGCCCGCGCCCATCTGCCGCGACAACGCGGTGAGCTTCGGGAGCTGATCGCTGTCTGGATGGAGTCCGCGGCCTTCGCCGTAAATCATCGATGGACAGATAACGACCGAGCGGATGGCGTGGTTGATACCTGCTTCACGCACGCGCCGGACCATGTCGACACGCGCTTCTCGAAACGGGACTGGCGTGTAGGCTGTGTCCTCGGTCAGTTCGACGCCCGGATGCTCGCCCTGCGCATCGTCGGCGACGATGCTCGAACCGCTCGTGTGAATGAAAAGCTTGCCACTTCCCTCCAACGCCGACAGCAGCGTGTCGACCGATGCGGCATGGTCGGCATCGGCGCAATGGATGACGGCGTCTGCGGCACGAGCCGCGCTCGTAAGGACATCCACATCATCAAGCGCGCCCAGCACGGGTACAATTCCAAGCGATCGCAACTGTTCGGCATTCTCTTCCGACCGGGTCAGGCCAGTGATGTGGTGACCGTCGGCCAGTAGCCGGTGGGCAACCGAGCCGCCGATAAATCCGGTCGCGCCGGTGACGAAGAACTTCATGGGACTTCCTCTCGATGAGCCACAGGCCAAGCCCGCTGCCCGGTTCAATTCATCCGGCTGGGCGCGGCAGGCATTCTCAGCTGCCAGGCACCCGAATGCCCGTTCTGCCCGTATGTAGACTGACCCGGCTGGGTCGCACGATCACCGGCTGCAGTTCAAATATCGATTGGTATCCAAATTACAATAGACATTTATCTGCTCCGGGGTCATTTCCGGGTGCCAGGCTCCCGCACGAAGGTGAGCCCTACTAGGCCGACCGCGAGCAATAGCGTCAGCGTCGCCAATCCGCCCTGCTGGCTGTGGAAATACGCCGTGCCGAGCGTTACAAAGGTCGGCGCCAGCCAGCTGGTTGCCGTACCGGACAGAGCATAAATCCCGAAGAACGACCCCATTCGGTCGGGTGGCGACACGCGGGTCATCATCGTCCGGCTTGAGGCATAATGGGCGGTGACGAACGCGGCGATGAACAGGCCGATCACGACAAAGACAAGCTCAGGGAGCGAGCGGAACACCGGCCCTTCCCAGACTCGCCAGGCCCCGGGCGAAGGCCGGATCCACCAGTAAAGGATGCGATCGGGAGACATGCCGAGTTCGGCGATGAGGCCGAGAAATGTCATCCCGATCTCGATCTGCAAGGCGCGCTTCGGCCCGTAACGGGCATCCAGTCGCGACGCCATCAATCCGCCGATCACCGCGAAAAGGGTCAGCAACACGCCGTAAATGAGCATTTCGAGCGCGCCCCAGCGCATCACGCCGCCAGCGAAGACGCCCATATAGATGACAATCGCATTCATGCCGTCGTAGAAGAACATGCGGCTGAGCAGGAATGTCGCCGCTTCGCGGTGACCGCGCAGCGTCGCGACCAGCTTCACCAGATCGGTCGCGCCCGACCGCAAGGCAGCGGGAAGACTCGTTTTCGTGGGTGCCGCGTCAGGCGCGAAGGCGAAGAAGGGGATGGCGCACAGGATCAGGATCACCGCAGCGATCGGGCCGACGATACGCTCCGGCTGATGCAGCGCCACATCCACGCCGAACAATGGCCGGGCGGGGACGAAACTCCAGTCCACCTTGCCGGGAAGTGCGAAGGCCAAGGCGACAAGGACCAGTGCTGACAGAGCGAAGAATGCCCCGAACGAGAGGCCGAGGCTTGAGGCAATGTGCGCGCTTTCGCGCCCCGCAGCGCGGACGAGCAGCGAATTGTGGAGCAGCTCGGACAGGGTGAGAAGAATGACGTTCGCGGTGAGGATCACCATCGTCGTCTGCACACTGAGACCCGTCCCATCGGCGCGGGCCCACCACAGAGACGCCATCAGCGGAACCAGTAGCAGGAACATCGCCATCAGCGCGGGCTTGCGACGGCCGATGCGATCGATCGATGTGCCGATCACGGGTGCGGCCAGCATGATGATCCAGCCGGCATACTGGCTCCAGCGTGAGACAATCTCCTGTCCCCTGACCGGGTCGCCGATCATCGTGGTCACCACATAGGGCGTGAACACATAGATCATCACCAGGATGACGTAGGGCGTACGCCCGCCCTCGTAGATCGCCCATGCCAGCCCGGCTCGGGGCAGGGAATGCTGCCGGCTCGATGCGTCTGCGGTCATGACTGTCGGGGAGACTGTCGCGGCGTCGTTCACGCGCGAAAGCCGGAATCAATGCGATCGAGCTTGCGCAAGAGCGCGGGCCAGGCGAGCCGCTCGGCGAGGGCCGACAGATCGGTCGGGTTGGACTGGCCTGCCACCTTGGCCTCGACACCCTGCGGGGGGTTGTTGAGGTTCTCCTTCCCGGCTGTGAGCATCATCACCTGCGCTTCGCAGGCCCGCTCGAGGAAATAGAGGCGGAGAAAGGCGGCGGCCACGCTATCGCCGACGGCAAGTGTCCCATGGTTGCGCAGGATCATGGCGTCCTTTGTGCCCAGGTCCCGCACAAGCCGCTCCCGTTCATCCAGGTCGGTCGCGATCCCCTCATAATCGTGGTAGGCGACGTCATGCCGCGCAATCATGGCGGTCTGGGTGTGCGGCAGGAGCCCGAATTCCATCGCAGAAACAGCTTGGCCGTACGCCGTATGAAGATGCATCACGGCCTGGGCATCGTCGCGCGCCATATGGATCGCGGAGTGGATCGTGAACCCGGCAGGGTTCACGGGGTGGTCAGTCGGGCCGACCGGATTGCCCTCGACATCGATTTTGACGAGGCTCGATGCCGTGATTTCCTCGAACATCATGTCGTACGGGTTGATCAGGAAATGATGCTCGGGGCCCGGGACGCGCGCCGACAGGTGGGTGAATATTAGGTCGTCCCAGCCTTGGAGCGCGACCAGCCGATAGGCGGCCGCCAGATCGACACGCCGATCCCATTCGCCAGGGACCATCGCCGATTCGGTTGCGCTCATGCCGCGAGACCAAGCTGCTGGTGCAAGGCCAGACGATCAAAACAGACTTCCTGGAAGGTGATCAGTTCGCCCGCGAAGCGGTAGTGGACGACATAGCGCATCGCGATCTTCCGTCCCGGCGCAGGCCCGACCTTGGAGACTGCGTGCAGGACGCAAAATTCCGCGGCCTCGTCCCCATTGATTATAGCCGCGGTAACCTCGACCTCGCTGTCGTCGAAAGTGTCGAACAGCCGTTGCTCGTCGTCGATCCGTGCTTGTTTGCCGAGCATCTCACCATCCGGCGTGACGAAGCGCACATCCTCGTCGAAGTAGCGGGCGATGGTGTCCATATCACGTCGCTTGAAGGCCGCGTGCAGCGTGGTCAGGATCGTTGGGATGTCGGTCTGTCGGTCAGCCATGTTGTGATAGGTCCTCTGTTTGTGGGGGAATTCAGTTTGCCGCTTCAGCGCGCGCTTCGCGCACCAGGCGGACGAAATCAGGTTGGCCCGCGCCGGCGGTCATCCCGCCGTCGATGGGAATGGCGGCACCGACGATGAAGCTCGCCTCGTCCGACGCGAGAAAGGCGGCGAGCGCAGCGATCTCCTCCGGCTGGGCGAAGCGCCCGATCGGAATCGCCTTGAGCCAGGCATCCATCAGGGTGGGCATGCCCATCGGCACCGCGTTGATGTCGGTCGCGACGGGGCCCGGGCAAATCGCATTGATCCTCACGCCGGCGGCGGCATGATCCATCGCGATCGAGCGGGTGAAGTTGATCACGCCGGCCTTCGCCGCATTATAGGCGCTGTTCATATGATCGCCGCCAAGGCCGGAGATCGAGCCCATATTGACGATCGCGCCCTGCCCCTGGCGCAGCATGTGCGGAATTGCGGCCCGGCATCCGAAAAAGACGGAGTCGAGATTGATCCGAAGTATCCGGTCCCACATCTCGAGCGAGACATCCGGAAAAAGAGCGCTGCCCGGAATACCGGCATTATTGACCAGGATGTCGATGCGGCCAGTGCGCGCCGCGAGCGCATCTATCGAATCGGCGACTGCATCGGGATCGCTGGCGTCGACGCGCTCGAAGCGAGCCGAACCGCCGATATCCGCAGCTGTCCTTGCGCCCGTTTCACCATCGATATCCGTTATGGTGACCTCGGCCCCCTCGGCCGCGAAGCGCCGTGCGATAGCGGCGCCGATCCCGCGCGCTCCGCCGGTCACCATCGCGATCTTTCCCTCGAGCCTATTCGCCATCACTGCCTCATCAAGCTGGGCGGGGGCGGCGCGAACGCGCCACCCCCGGGAGTTTCAGTGAAAGCGCAAGGCCAGCGACACGCCGTAGGTCGCGGGTCGCGCGGGCTGGCGGTATACGTCGTCGGAAGCCTGGAAGACGCCGTTCCAGTAATAGACGTTCGTGATATTGCGGCCCCAGATGCTCGCCCGCCAGGCACCGTCTTTGCTCTCGATACCGGCGCGCAGATCGACCAAGGTGTAGGGTCGTATGCGAAAGACCGGCTCGGAGCCGAAAGTCGCGCTTTGCGTGCTGGCATAGGTGAAGCTGCCGCCAAGGAATGCCGAAACGTTCGACGCGATCGGGAAGCTGTACTGGGCATCGCCCGCAGCCTGATATTTCGATGTGTTGGGGAAAGCCGACCCTGCGTAATCGGCCATCACGCCCGCAGCGTTGAAACCGGTGTACTTCTGGACCTTGGTGTCCACATAGCTGCCGGCAAGGCTGATGTTGAGCCCGGGGATCGGTCGTGCGTCGATCGAGATTTCCGCGCCGGCGACGCGCGACTTCGGTACCGTGACCAGCTTTTCGATCAGCCCGAAATACGGGTCGACGGTCCGGCCGTGGAGCTGCTTGTCGGCATAGTCATAGTAGAAGGCGGCCGCGTTCACCTGCAGGTGGTGCTCGAACAGCGGCAGCTTGAAGCCGGTTTCATACGCCACGATCCGCTCCTGCGGAATGGAGGCGAAGGAGTCCGTGCTGAGGGTCAGCAATACCGGATAGCCACCCGATTTGTACCCACGGTTGACGCTCGCATAGAGCAGCACGCCGGAATCGAACTTGTAATTCACCGCGGCCCGGAACGAGAGATTGTGCTCGCGCAGGCTGTCGACCAGCGCCCCGGGATTGTTGTTGGCGTCAAGCGAGCCGCATTGTCCGACGCTCACCGGAATAACCGATCCCTTGAACAGGAATTGCAAGGTGTTGACGAGCGTCGCCGCGTTCGGATCGACGATGACGGTGCAGCCGTTGAAGTCGCGGTTCGCCTGGGTGTAGCGCAGACCACCGATCAACGTGACATGGGGCGCAACATCCACCTCGACATTGCCGAACCCGGCATAGCTGTTGAGTGTCTGATGGGTGGCCGCGGCCGAAAAGTTGAACGGCGGCACGAGCGGCCCGAGTGGCTGGTTGATACTGAGCTCAGTGAGCTCGTCGAACAGGTCGTCCTGGACGTTGGCATGGGCATAGTTCGCACCGACGATCCAGCGCACCGCAAGCGTGTCGCCGGATAGCCTGACTTCCTGCGAGAAGGATTCGATGTTGCCCGTCTGATGGAACTCTCCAGCACGGATAGCGCTGCCGTCGAGGTCGCTGAACTTATCCTGCTTGAAATGCTGGTAGGCACTGATCGACGTCAGTTTGACAGCATCGCTGATCTCATAATCGGCCCTGACCGATCCCTCGTAGAACGTATCGTTGGCGTGGACCGGATTACTCGGCGTCCAGTCGGCATGCTCGGCGTCGAGCGGCGTCTGCACCATGAGAAGCGGAGACACGCGGGCGGGATTGGTCGGTGTGACGGCAATCACCTGGCCGGCCAGCGTGTCGGAGCCATCATGCCAGCCATTGAGGTTTACCGCGACGTGAAGCCGGCTGCTTGGCGTCCAGTCGAGCAGGATCCTGCCCATGCCCTGGTGACTGTTGCCGAGCGTGTCGCCGGCGCGCGTCACACTCTTCTGCCAGGCCCCACCCTGCACGGTCTTGACCGCGATGCGCGCGCGCAACGTGTCCGAGAGCGGGCCGCTGACGAACGCGCTGGCATCGACCTGACCAAAGCGTGCGACGCTGATGTCAGACCCCGCAGCGAAACTGCTGGTTGGCTTGGCTGCAATATAGTTGATCGCGCCGCCGGTGGAGTTCTGTCCGTAGAGCGTGCCCTGCGGGCCCTTGAGGACCTCCACCCGCTCGATATCGAGCCCCGCTGCCTGGGTCATGGCAGGGAAAGCGAGAGGGACTTCGTCTACCGACACGCTGACCGCTGGTGATGCAGCGAGAGAATTATCGAAATAGCCGACACCGCGGAGCGTATAGACAGGTGTGTTGTACGGCGTCGGCGTGTAGACCATGCCGGGCACAACCTTTGCGAGGTCCGCAGCACTGGTGACCCCGCGCGCTGTGAGCGTGTCTCCGGTGACCGCTGTGATCGAGGCCCCAACCAGGTTCGCTGACTCGCTTCGGCGGTTTGCAGTGACGATAATGTCCTGGACGCCGTCGTCGGACGCTGTGGCGGGTGCTGTTTGCGCCGGCGGCGTGGCGCCATCCGCGGGCGTAACTTGCGCACAGGCTGGTGATGCCAGTCCGAGGGCTAGCGCGGTTACCGAAACCCCGCAGGTTGCTTTGACGTAGGTCTTCATGACTTTTCTCCCCTAAGTTTGTTATTTTTTTGTCGTTTGTTGATCTGTCCGTTGAGATCGGCTGGTCAGTCCGCGTGCCGCAATTGTACTTGTCCCCGATCGCAGGGATCGGCTACGAGAACGCCTGGCATCGGAATACCGATCGGTTCCGGATCGAAGGATCAGACATTGACGAAGCGCGTGCGGAAGACCCGGGTGGAACAACAGGCCGAGACGCGGGCGCGTCTTCTCGAGGCCGCCGAGACAGTGTTTTCCAACATGGGCTATCACGGCTCGTCCATCGAACTCGTCGCCGCAGAGGCCGGCTACTCGAAGGGGGCCGTTTATTCGAATTTCGCCAGCAAGGAGGAGATGTTCCTCGCCTTGCTCAAGGTTCACATGGACAGGGATTTGGAGGAGGTCGGTCAGATCGTTGACATGGCGCCCGAGGATCTGTTCCCGGCCAACACGCGCTGGCTGGAAAGCATGCATGCGCTCATGCCGGATTTTCCGACACTGATGATCGAGCTTCAACTGCACGCCCGGCGCAACCCGGAGTTCGCCAAAGCCTATTATCCGCTCCAGGACCGCAAGATGGCCGGCCTGGCCGATATCGTGACGAAATATTTCGCGGCGAGCGGCCAGCCCGTACCGATGGATCCGCTCGATCTTGCCTATGTGATCGAGGCCCTGGTTCACGGCCTCAGTCTTCAGCAGCCGCTGCGTGAGGCGGGTTCGATGAACGAGGCGGGCGCTATCATCGACCGGCTCATGAAGGTCCTGACGCATCGCGACCCAAAGAGCCGTTAGTCGTACCGAGCGCCGGCTGGCTGGTCGCCTGCGCCACCGCTGCTCCTCCCGCCACTGCCCGTTTTCCATAACAGCCTCTCCAGGTCGCGAGGCTTCGACCCCGCAAGCTTGCGGGATCGTCCTCTTATTCTGACCATGAAAAGCTGGCTACTGCACGATATTCCGCTAGTCAACGATTTTCGAAGAACGAACGGTATTCGAATGACAAGGGATGTTAGAGCGTCAGTCCTCCGTCGGCGACGATCTCGGCGCCATTGATATAACTGGCGGCGTCCGAGGCGAGGAACGCGACAATCTCCGCAATCTCGCCGGACTCTCCGGCGCGGCCGATCGGCACCATCTGTTCGAAGCGTGCATTGTCCTCGGCCGCATGCTTGGCGATCATGTCCGTCCTGATCATTCCCGGCATCACCGCGTTGACGCGAATGCCGGCGCGGCCGAACTCCGCTGCGGCACAGCCCGTCATGCCGCGCAACGCCCATTTGGTGGCCGCATAGGCGAACTGGCCGGGAATCTTCCTGGTGCCGGAAATCGACGCGATATTGATGATCGAACCATTACCTGCCGCCTGCATTGGTGCGAACACAGCCTGCATGCCCAGCATCGCTCCAGCCGCGTTGACGGCGAAGTGCTGCTGGAAGGAGGCAAGGCTGGTCTCCATCATAGGCTTCGGGTCGTACATCGCCGCATTGTTGACCAGGATGTCGATCCGCCCGAACCGCTCAAGGGTCACAGCAACCACGCGGGCCCAATCGGCCTCGCTTGAAACATCATGCTTGAGAAACACGACATTGCCGCCGATGTCCCTGGCGACGCCTTCGCCCTTATCCTGAACGTCGGTCAGCACTACGCACGCGCCCTCAGCGGCGAACAGGCGGGCCTCGGCCTCGCCTTGTCCGCCAGCCGCACCGGTGATGATCGCAACCTTGCCAGCCAGTCTGTCCATTTTCTCACTCTCAAATTGTGGAAGTCACGGTTGCCGCAGCTGGTCAGGCGGCCCGGCGCGTCGCCCGCTCCGTGAGCAGGGCCTGCATGTTGCCGGTCTCAAGGGCGGCAAAAGTCGCTGCTGCGTCCGCCCCTGCCCAATTCAGATCGGGATCAAGCCCGTCACCGAGCCGTTCTAGCTGCATGTTGAACCAGCCCATCAGGTGGAAAAGGTCCAGCGCCCGCTCCGGGGCGGGTGCCTGCTCGATCTCACCGGCCAGCAGCTTGCGCGGGCATTCCGGGTCAGCGATCATCGGCCGGCCGATACCCACTAGATCAAGGTCGCCATCTTCCAGCGCCGCCTGCATTCCCGCCAGCGTCCTGAACCCGCCGGTGACCATCACCGGCATGGTGGCGGCGGCGTGCACTCCAGCCGCGAAGTCGATGAAATAGGCCTCGCGCGCCTTGGTGCTTTCACTCCGGCCGTCGACGCCCTCATCCTTCAATGCGATGCCGACAACCTTGGGTTGCTCAAGCGAGCCTCCCGAAAGCTCGATCAGATCGAGACTCGTTTCATTGAGCCAGCCGACGACCTCAATACAATCGGCATTGGTAAAGGCACCCTTCTGGAAATCGGACGCATTGAGCTTGATCCCAATCGGGAAATCCGCGCCGACCGCTGCGCGCACGGCGGCGATAACTTCGATCAGGAAGCGCGCGCGCTGGGCGAGCGGGCCGCCCCATCCGTCGCTACGCTTGTTGGTGTGTCCGCTCAGGAATTGTGAGATGAGATAGCCATGTGCGGCGTGCAACTGCACCCCGTCGAATCCGGCATCCCGCGCGAGGGCCGCGGATCGGGCGAACCGGCCGATGGCATCCTGAATCTGAGCCTCGGACATCGCATGAGGGACAGCGAAGGAAAAACCTGCGCCCCGCAGCACATCAAGTTCAACCACCGATGGGGCCAGGGGAGCAGGGTTTATGTGGCTGTCGACCTGCCGGCCGGTGTGACTGATCTGAGCCCAGAATTTTGCGCCGCCTTCCTTTCCGGTGCTCGCCAGGCGGCCAAGGGCTTCAAGGCCGTCCCGGCCTTCAAGAACGATATTGAGCGGCCGCTCGAGGTGATCCGCGTCGACTTGGATATTGCCCGACAGCAGTAGCCCTGCCCCGCTCGCGCCCCAGCGGCGATAAAGCGCCTCGAGACGAGGCGTCGAATGGTTGCGGGCGTCCGCCATCCCTTCGCTCATCGCTGCTTTAACGATGCGGTTGGGCAAAATAGCGCCGCAAGGCAACTCGAGCGGGGTCGAGAGGGTAATGGACATCAGGTCGTTCCAATCCATATCAAACTGAGGAAGTGAGTTGCCGCGCGGCATCAGCGGAAGATGAATTCCAGCTTGAGACCGCCGGGGCCCGTGACGAAGATCTGCCGCTCGCCGGTTTCGGGAACCTGACGCTCGAAATGCTCCATGCCTGTTTTCGCAAGACGCTCGAGAAAGGCGGCGTGGTCGCCGCCTGTAAATGCGACATGGTCGATATAGGTCGAGGATGCCCCATCGGCCGGGCGCAGATAATTGGAGGCACCACTGGTGCGGGCTTCCGCAAGATGCACGACAGCTTGCCCGTCAGCGTAAAGCCAGCTGCCAGGGAACGGGAAAGGCGGGCGCACGCCTACGGTGAGATTGCCGAGATCCCGAAAGAACGCTTCGGTCCCGGCCAGATCATCAGTCATCACCAAAAGGTGATCGAGCTTCATTGCTTCATCCATTGCGCGCACTCGCTGGCCTGTCGGTTGCCACGCGTCGATCTGCACATCGTGTCCGGGTTGCCGGGACCGGATCGAGGCTCAGAAAGGCGGATCAGTTCCGACTCGTATCAAAAGATCGATCGGTATCTAGAATGCCTCCGATCTCCCGTCAACGCGTAGCGCAGATCCGCAGCAGACATAAAACATCGGTCGATCTTTGAATATCATTTGGTATCTGATATGGGCGCCGTCCTTGCCGCATGGTCCTGCGCCATCTGTCTCAGCGGAGGCGCCACTGGACCGCGGGAAAATGAGAGGAGTTGCCCGTGCGCGATTACAGGAAATTTTATATTGGCGGTGAGTGGGTCGCTCCGGCGATACCTGAACAGACCGAGGTCATCGATCCGACCACCGGTCGCGTCTCTGGCCTTATCAGCAGGGGCTCGGCGGCGGATGTCGATCGCGCCGTTGAATGCGCCCGGACTGCATTCGAGAGTTGGTCGCACACAACGCGCGAGGAGAGGATCGCTGTCCTGACGCGAATCAAGGGCTGCCTTGAGGCCCGCTATCAAGATATGACTGCAGCGATCAGCGAAGAACTCGGCGCTCCGATCTGGCTGGCGCGCGACATGCAGGCCGCGCTTGGCATCGCCCATCTCCAGGTCGCCATCGGTGTGCTGCAGAATTTCCCGTTCGAGGAAGCACGCGGAACAACGCAGATCGTGCGCGAACCGGTGGGCATCTGCGGCCTCATTACGCCGTGGAACTGGCCACTCCACCAGATTGCCGCAAAAGTTGTTCCGGCGCTCGCAGCAGGTTGCACGATGGTTCTGAAGCCAGCCGAGCTTGCGCCATTTTCGGCGCACATCTGGGCTGAAGTCCTTGACGAGGCAGGTGTACCGCCCGGAGTTTTCAACATGGTGGATGGCCGGGGGACCGTGATTGGCGCCGCGATCAGCGCGCATCCGGACATTGATATGGTGTCCTTCACAGGCTCGACAAACGCCGGGATCGAAGTCGCTCGGAATGCAGCGCAAACGGTCAAGCGAGTCTGCCAGGAGCTGGGCGGGAAATCCGCGAACATCGTGCTTGCGGACGCAGACCTTGAGCTTGCAGTCTCTGGCGCTGTCAAGGGCGCCATGCTGAACACCGGCCAGACCTGTTCGGCACTGACGCGGCTGCTGGTCCCGGCAACCCATATCGACGCGGTCGTTCGCATTGCGGCAGCAGCGGCGGATGCGATCTCTGTAGGGCCGCCGAGTGAAAATCACGAAATGGGCCCACTCGTGTCGCAAGGCCAATGGACGACGGTGCAGGCGTTGATCGAGACGGGTATCGCTGAGGGTGCCCGGTTGATCGCGGGCGGTCCTGGCAAACCCGAAGGCCTCGAGGAAGGCTATTACGCGCGGCCGACAGTTTTTGCCGGGGTGACACCCCAGATGACGATCGGCCGCGAAGAAATCTTCGGGCCAGTGTTGTCGATTATCGCTTACGATACGGTAGAAGAGGCAATCGCGATCGCGAATGACAGTCCATATGGCCTGTCGGGCGGCGTGCAGGGTAACGATCCCGCCCAGGTGCGGGAGGTCGCTCGCCGGCTTCGCACGGGTCAGGTGTACCTCAATGGCGCCGGCGTCGACTTCACCGCTCCCTTTGGAGGCTACAAGCAGTCCGGGAACGGCCGCGAATGGGGCGATTTCGCCTTTGCCGAATATCTAGAGGTGAAGGCGATCATCGGCGCCAATCCCCCGGCCTAGAGGCGACGTCGCCTCAACTCGCCCTTTCGGCGCCCATTTGGAAAGGTATCTGCTTGTCTTTCACGAGCTTCACCGCTGACCAGCGCTTTGTCCTCGACTATGTCGTGGGTATCGGTACGCTGGCAGAAGCCGATCGCTTCGCTGCCGCCACCGAAGATGTCATCGAGGCGGTGCTGGAGGGGATTGGCGATTTCGCTGCGGGCGAGTGGGCGCCGCTGTTGCGCGAGGGCGATACCGTCGGCGCCAAATGGACGCCCGACGGGGTGGTCATGCCCGAAGGCTTCGGCAAGGCGTATCGCGACTATGTCGAGGGCGGCTGGGGCACGATCGGCGTGCCCGAAGCCTTTGGCGGCCAGGGCCTGCCCTTCGCGATCCAGACCGCAGTGCTCGACACGCTCGGCGCGGCGAATATGGGTCTCGCCCTCGCCCCAACGCTGACCGTCGGCGCGATCGAGGCACTGATTCATCACGGCAGCCCCGAACAGCAAGCGCTCTATCTCCCGCATCTCGCGACCGGCGCGTGGACCGGCACGATGAACCTGACCGAGCCCCAGGCCGGATCGGACGTCGGCGCGCTGCGCACGCAGGCAAAGCCGCGCGACGACGGGACCTGGAGTATCAGGGGCACCAAGATCTTCATCTCGTTCGGCGACCATGACATGGCGCCCAACATCGTCCATCTCGTGCTTGCGCGCACGCCCGATGCGCCGGCGGGGACCAAGGGCATCTCGCTGTTCCTGGTGCCCAAATACCGGCTCGATGCCGAAGGCAACCCGGGCGAGCTCAACGATGTCCGCGTCGCCTCGATCGAGCACAAGATGGGGCTGCATGCGTCGCCGACCTGCGTGCTGAGCTTCGGCGACCATGACGATTGCGTGGGCGAGCTGATCGGCGGCGAGTATGGCGGCATCCGCGCGATGTTCACGATGATGAACAATGCGCGGCTCAATGTCGGGCTCCAGGGCGCGCAGGTCGCCGAGCGCGCGACTCAGGCAGCGGTGGCCTATGCGCTGGACCGCATCCAGTCGCCGCGCGCGGGATCGGCCAGCAAGGAGAGCGTCGCGATCATCGAGCATCCCGATGTGCGCCGCATGCTGATGCGGATGAAGGCGCAGACTCAGGCGGCGCGTGCGCTGGTCTATTATGCCGCGAGCCATGTCGACCGCGCCACGATCGACGAGGCGGGCGCGCAGGATCGGCTCGAGCTGCTCACCCCGCTGGCGAAGGCACATGGCACCGATATCGGCTGTGAGGTCAGCTCGATCGGTATCCAGGTGCATGGCGGCATGGGCTATATCGAGGAGACCGGCGCGGCCCAGTTCTTCCGCGACGCGCGGATCACGCCGATCTATGAGGGCACCAACGGCATCCAGGCGGCCGATCTGGTCGGGCGCAAGCTTGGCCTCGACAATGGCGGCGTGTTCGCGCGGCTGATCGCCGACATGCGCGCCGAGGCCAAGGATGAAGGGCTGGTCGAGCTGATCGAGGCCTGCGACGCGATCGGGCGCGACCTGATGAGCCGCGATGCCGATGACCGGCTGGCGGCGAGCTACCCCTTCCTCACCATGCTCTCGACCGCAGTGTGCGGCTGGCTGATGGAGCGGCAGGGCCGCGCAGCTGCGAAAGCGAGCGGCGATCCGGCGTTTCTGGCGATGAAGACGGCCAGCGCGCGCTTCTATGTCGAGCAGATCGTACCCGACGCGATGGGATTGAAGGCCGCAGCGACTGCTAGGGCGGAGATTCTCTATTCAGTATCCGCCGAAGTGTTTGCCCATTGAGCGCCGTGCCCGCCTTTCTATGCTCGTGACAGAATTGGTCGCCCGGCTGTGTCGCACTTCCATTCGGAATCGCATGGGGACCGCGTTGCGTCGCGTTCGACTCCTGCCGCCCGGTGCTCTGATGCTCGCTGGCGAGCGCCGGCGCGAAGTGCCTCTGGGAACCCTATAGGTGACTTCGCTGGTTGCGGCGGGAATAGCGGGCCATACCATCCAGAATCCGCGGATAACTTGTCGCCAGAGTCACGAAGAATAATGTGTGCGCGGCGGCGAACCAGACCATGCCCATCACCGTGAGGTGGGCGCTGCCTGCGACGCCCTCTCCCGTCAATGGCAACACGATGAACGCGTTGGCCAACCACACGGCCAGCGCATAGATCGCACCCTTGAGCCAAGGCGCTCCGCGCATGGGTGGCTCAAGCGCGAAGGCATAAAATAGCGCCATGGCGAGTCCGACGAGCCCGTGGAACCAGAACTGGAATGATCGGTCGTGAGGCAGTTGCACGACCCCATCCAGAATCGCCGAAAGCAGTCGCAACAGGCCGCCGCGTGCAGTTTGGAGAGGAATCAGATCCGCCAGCGCCAGCACACCCGAATTGAGCATGATCGCAAAGGCACCAGCGATCGTAGCAGCTTCTGCGCGACGGAACGGCGAAACACGGCGACCCGGCGCGGCGGAAACGCTCCATGAAGACGGCAAAGCAGTGGCTCCATTGCAGTTCATCTTGCCCAAAGATCGGGTGCCGACCTTTAGCCGCACGTCCCTCGCACTCCGAGCGGAATATTTTTCCAACAGGAGGGAATAAGCGGCGGCTCTGCACTGTCTCACTCGCGTCACTCAGAGGAAGATGCGCAATGCCTCGATCCAAATTCTTTCTTTCGGCGGGGGCGCTTTTGCTGGCGACCGGCGCCAGCGCGATGAGCGGCGGCTCCGACTTCGCCAGCGCGATGGACGTCGCTATGGACCGGATGATGTCCGGCATGCACGTGTCGCCCACGGGCAACGTCGACCGCGATTTCGTCACGATGATGATCCCGCACCACCAGGGCGCGATCGACATGGCCGTAGCGGAGCTGCGGTACGGCACCGATCCAAACCTCAAGAGGATCGCCCAGGAGATTATCGTCGACCAGCAGCAGGAGATCGCGGCCATGCGCCTTGCGATGGGCGACCCACTGCCCCCGTCCGCGCCCGCTCCGACCCAGCAACCCGCCCACCACACCTCCGCGAAGGCACAATGACATGAAGACTACGGCCCTGCTCCTGGCACTAGCCACCGCAGCCTCTCCCGCGCTTGCCCAGGATGCCCCGCAAGCGCCGTGGAACCGTAGCGTTCCGGCGAGCCATCGCGACCGCGTCTATGCAGCCGAACAATTCTCGAACACCGTGTCGGTGACCGATCCAATCGACGGCAAACTGCTCGGCGTCATCCGCCTGGGCGATCCCCAGCCCGCCAATTTCAGCCCGCTCTACAAGGGACAGGTGCTGGTACACGGCCTTGGCTTCTCGCCCGACGGCAGGACGCTGGCGGTCGTATCGATCGGCTCGAACTCGGTGACGTTCATCGATACTGCCACCAACAGCGTGAAGCACACCACCTATGTAGGGCGCTCCCCGCATGAGGCCTTCTTCACGCCCGACGGCAAGGAAGTGTGGGTCACCGTGCGCGGCGAGGATTATATCTCGGTCATCGATCCGACGACGTACGAGGAGAAGATGCGGCTGAAGACACCCGGCGGCCCCGGCATGACGATTTTCTCGCCCAACGGGAAATACGGCTATGTCTGCTCGTCCTTCAATCCCGAGCTGGTCGTGTTCGACGTGGCATCCCACACCATTGTCGGCCGTGTCGCGCAACCCAGCCCCTTCTGCCCCAACATCGCAGCAACACCGGACGGCAAGCAGGTCTGGTATACGCTCAAGGACATCGGCAAGACGGTCGTGATCGACGCCAACCCGCCCTTCGCCACGCTCAAGGTGATCGACACCGGCCCGATCACCAATCACGTCAACTTCGCGCGAACGACCAGGGGCCTTTTCGCCTACGTCACGGTCGGGGGTCTCGGCGAAGTGCAGGTGTTCCGGACGGACAGCTACGAGAAGGTTGCCACCATCCCGGTCGGTCGGCTTCCGCACGGCGTCTGGCCGTCGGGCGACGGCCGCCGCATCTTCGTAGGCCTCGAGAATGACGACGGCCTGGCAATGATCGACACCATGACCAACAAGCTGGTCGGCACCGTGCCGATCGGCCAGGCGCCCCAGGCGATCGGCTATGTCGCCAATGCCGTGCCGCAGGGTGACGGTCTCCAGAACCTCCAGCCGCTGGGTGTCGCCGGCCAGACGACCAAGCTGGCGCTCGCCATGGGCGGCAAGGCGGTGACCAGCGTCACACTGTTCGACCAAGGCCTCATCCAGATCCTCCAGGCTTCTGCGACCGGGCTCATGCCCAAGCACCCCTATCAGCTCGTGCTTGCGGCCAATGCCGATGGCACTGGCGATGTCCAGCCGCTTGCCAGCTTCATGACCAATCCGGCAGGGTCAGCGATCGTCAACGCGACCGGACCGATCCGGCAAGTGGTCCAGGCAGATGCGCCGTCCGCGCGACGCTGGCTCGCTATCCGTGAAGGCACCGCGGACGCCCCCGGCGCGATCGTGCAAATGCAGCAGCCCTGAGTTGCCATGCACGACATGATGCTCCTCGTCGAACCGCTGATCCCTCGGCTGCGGCGCTACGCCCGCGTGCTGCTGCGCGACAGCGTCGCGGCGGACGATCTCGTGCAGGACTGTCTCGAGCGCGCGATCAGCCGCTGGCACCAGCGGCGCGCCGACGGCGATGCCCGGACCTGGCTGTTCACGATCCTCCACAATCTCGCGATGAACCGCATGCGCCAGACGGCGCGGCGCGGGCCGCACGTCCCGGTGGAGGATGCCAGTCCGGCCGCTATCGCGCGCGCCCCCGACCAGGAAGCGGGAATCCATCACCACGACGTCATGCGGGCGCTCGATCGCCTGCCCGACGACCAGCGCGCGGTCCTGCTGCTCGTGACCATCGAGGAACTGAGCTATGCCGACACGGCCAAGGCGCTGGGCATACCGATCGGCACGGTGATGTCGCGGCTGTCCCGCGCGCGGACGCGTCTGCGTGACGAGATTGCGGGCCGCGACCAACCCGCCGCACCCTATCTGAGGAGAGTGAAATGAACGGCGGTCGCCCGATCACCGATGACGACCTCCAGGGATATGTCGACGACGCAATCGACAGCCGCCGACGGGCGGAGGTCGAAGCCTATCTGGCCGGGCATCCCCAGGTCGCCGAGCGCATCGCGATCGACCTCGCGCTGCGCGGCGCAATGCGCGATGCGCTCCGGCCGCTCGCGGACGAGCCGGTGCCGGCGGAGCTCAACCTCGGCCGCCTGGTCGATCGTCACCAGCGCCAGCGCCGACATTGGCGCAGCGGCCCCTGGCAGGTGGCTGCCGCGCTGCTGCTGATGGTGATGAGCGGCCTGGGAGGCTGGGGCCTGCGCTCGGCGCGGGAAGCTCCGCGCGCCGGGATCGCCGCGCTCGCCCAGGAGGCGACGGACAGTTACGCGGTCTACGCGCCCGATATGGGCCGGCCGGTGGAGATCAAGGCCGCCGACGCGCCGCAGCTGATCAAATGGGCTTCGCGCCGCCTCGAACGTCCCATGTCGATCCCCGATCTGTCGGGTTCGGGATACAGTTTCATCGGCGGTCGCGTCGTCCCGACGCCGCACGGGCCGGCGGTGCTCTACATGTTCGACAACGGCAAGGGCACGCGACTGACGTTGCTGTCGCGCAACATGGCGATCGATCGCGACACGCCGATGAAGCTGGGCAATGCCGGGCGGGTGACATCGGTGAGCTGGTCGCGTGATGGGCTCGGGTTCAGCCTGGTCGGGCCGCTCGACGAGGCCGAACTCCATCCCATCGCCGATGTGGCCAGGGCGCAATTCAACCAGGCGATTTAGTTGGTTCGAGCGGGAATAGAAGCGGCCGACCGGGGTCTAACGATGGAGCGCTTCACCCGGCGCTCGACCGGCCGGTCCCGCCTGGCGGGATGCGGCGTCCATTGGAGAACCGACATGCGTTTCCTCACCCTTTGCGGCCTTGCGCTGCTCACGGCCAGCCCCGCCTTTGCCCACAACCCGCCCTCGATCCACGTCGCCACGACCGCCAAGGGGCAGACATTGGTCGATGCGGCGGGAATGACCCTCTATATGTTCGACAAGGATGCCGACGGCCGCTCTGCCTGCAACGGCGCTTGCGCCGCGAACTGGCCGCCGATCGTCGCCGATCCCGGCTTTGCCGCCCATGCCGACTGGTCGATCGTGACGCGCGACGACGGCAGCCGGCAATGGGCCTATCGCGGACATCCGCTGTATCGCTGGATCAAGGATGCGAAACCCGGCGACATGACCGGCGACGGACTCCTGAACGGCACCTGGCACGTCGCCCTGGCCGAGTAATCCCCGCGATGTTCGACCAAATGCCGACGCGAAAGAATTTCGGTCGTCCGGAATAATTGTTGCCAACGGGTGTCTGACAAGCACCGTGCCCGCCAAGTGGCGGCCCGGACAGTCACAGACCTAAAGGGAGTTTCCCCATCATGTATCCCCACCGCGACGGCGGGCGTCTCGCCCGCCGCATCCTGTCGTGCGCCCTGCTTCTGGCCGGCGCGGCGAGCGCGCCGGCGTTCGCCCAGTCCGTTTCCGATCCGACCGGAGATTTCATCCCGAGCTTTACCGGGCCGAAGAATGGCGATCTCGACCTCAAGAGTATCAAGGCGACCTTCGACGGCGCCAGCTATCGCCTCGACGCTACGGCGGCCGCACCGATCGGGACCACCTCGACCGGCCTCTATGTCTGGGGCTTCAATCGCGGCAAGGGCACGGCGGGCTTCGCCGCGATCGGCGCAACGGGCGTGCTGTTCGATTCGGTCGTTATCGTGAATCCTGGCGCTGGAACGGTGACGATCCGCGACCTCGTCGCCGGCACCGGCACGACGCTGCCGGCGAGCGCGATCAAGATATCGGGCAACCAGATCAGCGTCGCGATCCCCGCGAACCTGCTCACCCCGCAAGGCCTCGAGCAGGCCAAGTTCCTCGTCAATCTCTGGCCACGCAGCTCCAATGGCGGCAACGAGACGATCAGCGACTTCGCGCCCGACAATGCCGACGCACGGCTCACTTTGGCCTTTCCGACGCCCGAGGAAGCCTCGGTGCAGACCGAGGCGGTGTTCGACGATGCCAGTGATCGGTTCGCGCGCATCCAGCGCCGGCTCGACGAGCAGCGGGCGGATGGCACGGGGGGCCGGATCGGTGGCTTCCTCGATCTCGGCGCGCGCTTCGGCTCGCGGGGCGCGGGAGATTCGCTCGCGCGCAATACCGTCAATCGCGTCACGGCCAGCGGCATAGACTATGCGCTGGGTCGCAATGCGGTAATCGGACTCGGCTTCGCCGCGGACCGGACGCATGCCGACCTGGCGTCGGGCGGAACGCTCAACGCCGACATCTCCTCCCCCGAGCTCTATCTCGGCTATCGGTCGGGCGCGCTCCATGTCGATGGTTATGCAGCCTATAGCATCGTGCGCTACAAGTCGCGCCGCCTGCTGCCGATCGGCACCGATCTGCTGCCGGCGACCGCGAACCCGGATGGCAATGCCTATAGCTTCGGCGGCTCGGTCGGCTATGATCTCGGCGCGCATGGGCTGACCTTCACGCCCGGCATCGACCTGCTCGCAACGCGCGCCCATGTCGATGGCTATGCCGAGGCCAACGACCAGGATTTCGGTGCGGCGCTTGCCGCCCGCAACCGCACCAGCGCCCGGCTCGGCATCGGCGCGGCCGTTCAATATGGGAAGCACTATGACTGGGGTAGCGCTGCCCTCCACGCCAAGGGACGCTATGTCACCGAACTCGGCGACAAGCGCGACACCATCGCTTTCGCCTACACAGCCCAGCCCGACCTCGTCTTCGATCTCGCGGGACCGAAGACCGGCGTCGATTATGGCGTGATCGAGATCGGTGCGGACGTGACGAGCCGGACGGGTCTGCATGCAGGCCTGTCCTATGCGCCACGCCTCGACGGGCATGGCTTCATCGACCATGCCGCCGTGCTGAACCTGGGCTTCGGGTTCTGATGATGGGCGCTCCGCGAAACCTGTGGAGCGCCCTATCAATCACAAATCCCGATTGAAATCATAAGAGCAATCACATGGACCGATGGATCTCTACGGCGCATCAACGCACCAGGAGGTCCATTCAATGACCCTTGAACAGCTTCGCATCTTCGTCGGCGTCGCCGAACGCCAGCATGTCACACGCGCCGCCGAGGCGCTGAACATCACCCAGTCGGCCGCCAGCGCCGCGATCGCGGCGCTGGAGGCGCGCCACGGCGTGCCGCTGTTCAACCGGGTGGGCCGCGGCATCGAGTTGACCGAGGCGGGCCGCATGTTCCTTGATGAGGCACGCGCGGTCCTCGGACGCGCGGCGAGCGCAGAACAGGCCCTGGCCGACTATGCCGGCCTCAAGCGCGGGACGTTGCGGCTCGTCGCGAGCCAGACCATCGCCAGCTACTGGCTCCCCCCAAGGCTCGCGACCTTTCACGATCGTTATCCGGCTATCGCCGTCGAGCTCGCGATCGACAATAGCGAGGGTGCCGCCGCGCGAGTCCTGAACGGCGCGGCGGAACTGGGCTTCGTCGAAGGTATGATCGACGAACCCGCGCTCGCGCACTGGCCGATCGCCAGCGACCGGATGGTGCTGGTCGGTCGCAAGGCAGTGGAGGTCGTCGACCAGACGTGGCTCTGCCAGGCGCGATGGATCGTCCGCGAGCAGGGGTCGGGCACGCGCTCCTCCTTCGAGGACGCGCTCCGCCGCGACGGTATCGATCCGGCCATGCTGCCCATCGCGATGACGCTGCCGTCGAACGAGGCGGTTCGCACCGCAGTCGAAGCCGGCGCCGGCGTCGCCGTCCTGTCGGAGCTGGTGGTCGAGTCCGCGCTGGCTGCCGGCACGCTTCACATGCTGCCGCTCGACCTGCCGGCCAGGCGCTTCCATGCGCTGCGCCACAAGGAGCGCTATCGCACCCGTGCCGCCGATGTGCTCACCGATCTGGTCAAGGAGCTGGCATGATGACCTCGCTGCCTTCCACGACGCGCGGCCTGCCGCGCTTCGACGACCTTCGCGACATTATCCGCCAATTCACCCCCAACTGGTTCGCTGCCACCATGGGCACCGGCATCCTGGCGCTCGCTCTGCCCCAGGTTCCGACTATCGGCCCAGCACTCGCGCCGTTCGGCGAGGCATTGTGGTTGTTCGACATCGCCTTGTTCGGCCTGTTCGCCGGCCTCTATGGCGCGCGCTGGATCCTCTTCACGAACGAGGCACGCCGCGTATTCGGACATGAGAGCATGTCGATGTTCCTCGGCACGATCCCGATGGGCCTTGCCACCATCATCAATGGCTTCGTAGCCTTCGGCCTCCCCCGTTTCGGCGACGGCGTCCTGCCGGTTGCCTATGCCTTGTGGTGGATCGACGTTGCAATGGCGCTCGCCTGCGGCGTGCTGATCCCCTATTTCATGTTCACACGGCACGCCCATGCGCTCGACCGTATGACGGCGATCTGGCTGCTGCCGGTCGTTGCCGCCGAGGTGGCGGGCGCAAGCGCTGGCTTGCTCGCTCCCCATCTCGCCACCGCCGCAGACCAGATCACGGTGCTCGTGACCGGTTATGTGCTGTGGGCCTATTCGGTCCCGGTCGCCTTCGCCATCCTGACGATCCTGATGCTGCGCCTGGCCCTGCACCGGCTACCGCACGCGAGCATGGCCGCTTCCTGCTGGCTGGCGCTCGGACCCATTGGCACCGGCGCGCTCGGCCTGCTCGTACTGGGCGGCGATGCGCCTGCTATGTTTTCCGCCCATGGCCTGGCGCAGCTCGGCGCCGTTGCCGCCAGTCTCGGCCTGATCGGTGGGTTGATGATCTGGGGCTATGGCTTGTGGTGGCTGGCGCTCGCGGCGCTGCTCACCGTCCGCTACTGGCGCGAAGGCATCCCGTTCAATCTGGGCTGGTGGGGCTACACCTTCCCGCTCGGTGTCTACACCGTTGCGAGCTTTAAGCTGGGTACGGCGCTTCATCTCGCCTTTTTCGGCTGGGTCGGCGCAATGCTCACGATCGCCCTGTTTGCGATGTGGCTCCTGGTCGCGAGCAAGACGCTGGCCGGCGCCCGGACCGGTCGCCTTTTTCACTCACCCTGCATCGCCAGCGCCGCCTGAAAGGGAGCTCGCCATGGATAGTTTCGATACCCTCCTTGCCCGCGCCACGAGCCGTCGCCGCCTGCTCGGCGGGGTCGGCAGGGGCAGCGCCGCGCTGCTCGCCGGCCCCGGCCTGGCGGAGACACTGGCCAATTTGAGCCTGCCCGGCGGTCCGTCCGCGCGCCCGATGACGACTGCCTTCCCCGGCAAGGGCAGCATGATCCTCCAGCGCATCCATCCGCCGCTGCTCGAGACGCCCATCGAGGTGTTCGACGGTGACGTCTTCACGCCCAATGATCGCTTCTTCGTGCGCTGGCACTGGGCGGACATCCCGACGTCAATCGACGCAACGACCTACAGGCTGGCGGTGCGCGGCCACGTCAACCGGCCAGTGTCGATCAGCCTCGCCGAGGTGCTGCGCCTGCCGCGTATCGAAATGGCCGCGGTGAACCAATGCTCGGGCAATTCGCGCGGCCTGTTCGAGCCGCGCGTGCCGGGCGCGCAGTGGCGTCACGGCGCGATGGGCAACGCGAAATGGCTCGGCGTGCGGCTGCGCGACGTGCTCGACATCGCCGGGGTCAAGCCGGGCGCGGTCACGGTCCGTTTCGGCGCGCTCGACCAGCCCGTCGTCGCCGGTGCGCCGGATTTCGGGAAGTCGCTCGGCATCGATCACGCCCGCGATGGTGAGGTGATGATCGCCTTTGGAATGAACGGCGAGCAGTTGCCCCTCCTCAATGGCTTTCCGATCCGCCTGATCGTGCCGGGCTGGTATTCGACCTACTGGGTCAAGATGCTCAACGACATCGAGGTGCTGCCCGGCCCAGATGAAGAATATTGGATGGCCAAGGCCTATAAGGTGCCCGCGACGCCGGGTGCCAATGTCACGCCGGATACCAAGGATTATCCGGCCGTGCCGATCAGCAAGATGGTGCCGCGATCCTGGGTGACCAGCCTGTCAGAGGGCCAGGCGATCGCGTTCGAGCCCATGATCCCCCTGGGCGGAATCGCGATGGGCGGCGACGCGGGCGTTGGCCGGGTCGATGTCTCCGCCGACGGCGGACGCACCTGGCACAAAACGGCGCTCGGCCCCGACCAGGGCACATACGGCTTCCGGCGATGGGACGCGCGCGTGCCGCTGCCGAGGCCGGGTCATATCGCCCTCATGTCGCGCTGCACCAGCACAGCCGGCGTGACCCAACCGATGAAGCCGATCTGGAATCCCGGCGGATTCATGCGCGCCAATGTTGAGACCACCAACATCATCGCCGCGTGAGGAGAGCGAGCATGAAGACGCCATCGTTCGGAACCCTGTCCTTCGCAATCCTGGGTCTCGCCGCGCTCGTCCTCGTAGCGATCGGCCCTCCAGGCTCGCGTCCGATTCAAACCAACCCCGTCGCGGCCACACCGCCACCGAGCGTGAGTGCAGGCGGTTTCACCCTCGTCTCTACTTCAGTCGACTTTCCTGTCGACGATGACGCCTATCCGGATGGCCCGCACGCCGATGTGATCAACGCCAACTGCACATCCTGCCACTCGGCCAGCATGGCACGCACCCAGCCCCGCCTCTCCCCCGAGCAATGGACAGCCATCGTGAAGAAGATGCGCGAAACCTACAAGGCGCCGGTCGCCGAAACCGATGTCCCGACGATCGTCGCCTATCTCACCGCGATGAGCCGCAAGCTCGGAGCAGAGCCGAACACGGGAGCTTCCGGCCGGGCGCCATCCCTGGCGGCTGGCAAGGATGTGACCGGCTGAACTGAGCTATCCCCGCCTTGATTGGACCCGAGCGACCTTGGCGAAGGGTAGGCGCCGCCGCAGCTTCTGACGCCCAACTTGTCGCGTCGCGCACGCCGTTCGAACGCGTTCTCTCGTGGAGAATCCGATGAAGCTTCTCAGACCGCGACATGGGGCAACGCCTCTTTGCGGCGATGCCCCCATCCCGATGCCGGTTTCCTATCGAACCCCCTGCAGAAGGGGGTGCATCCGGTGCCGCCCACTATCGGCGTGAACATCAGATCGACACGATGGAAGATCCTCATCGCTGCTCAAGAGTGCGACCTGCGTTCCGGGCCAGCCGTTTGAGCGCTTAACGCCGGCGCAGCATAGCGCCAGCCGCCTCCTGTCGCGCGCGCAAGCCGGACGCTGGCCTGTAGTTTACGTGTTGTCAGATCGATCAGGGTCCGGCGAATGCGCAGTGCAGTGGCCTGCGCCGTGACGACGTCGAGATAGGTAACCGCGCCCTTTACATAGCGGTTGAGAGACAATGCCTCGACCTGTCCTGCCTGGGATTCCGCCTGTTGCTCGGCTGCCGCCTCGTCGCCGACGAGATGGAGTTGTGAAAGGCTGTCCTCGACATCCTGAAAGGCTTTCAGGACATTGCCGCGATAGGCTGCGGTCGCCTGGTCCCAATTGGCTCGGGCGAGCGCCACCTGGGCTCGGCGCCGGCCACCGTCGAACAGACTGAGCACCGCGCTCGGCCCCACCGACCAGAACAGATTGGGAGCGCTGGCCAGCCCGGCCAGGCCGGTGTTCTGGAAGCCGCCTTGCCCGCCCAGCGAGATCGACGGGAAGAACGCGGCGCGTGCAACGCCGATCTCGGCATTGGCGGCCATCATCCGGCGCTCCGCCGCGGCGACGTCGGGGCGCCGCTCGAGCAGCGTCGATGGCAGGCCGGCCGGGATCGCCGGCATCGCCGGCCCGGTCGTGGCGGAAGCGATAGTGAAGCTCGATGCGGGTACGCCGACAAGACTCGCGATGGCATGTTCGATCAGCGCGCGCCCGGCCATGACGTCGCTCAATTGTGCCCTCGCCTCTGCCAGTTGAGCACCTGAGCGCCCGGTATCGACGCCTGAAGCAATGCCGCCGCGAAAGCGGCGCTGGGTCAGCGCATCGGCCTGCGCATAATCGTCGACGGTATTGCGGAGCAGCGCGATCTGTTGGTCAGCGCCACGCAACCCGATATAGTCGCTGGCGAGTTCACCCCCGAGGCTGAGCTTGATCGCGGCGACATCGTCGGCGCTCGCCTCGGCCTCGGCGCGACCGGCAGCCACCTGGTTGCGGACGCGCCCCCACAGATCGAGCTCATAGTCGATCGCGCCGCTGATCGTATCGGCAGCATAGAGATCGGGCTGTCCAGAACCTCGGAGCGGACGATTATCGGATTGACGGTTGTCGGTGAGCTGGGTGGCGATCGCGACGCTTGGCAGAAGGTCGGACCGTGCCCGGGCAAGATAGGCGCGGGCCGCATCGTAACGACCGACCGCGCCGGCAAGCGTCGGATTGGCATCAGCCAGCTGCTGCTCCAGCCGGTCGAGGGTCGGATCATGGAACAAGGTCCACCAAGCCTCGGGCGGCGCGATGTTGGCGGGGCTCGCGGGCAACCACGGCCCGGTTTCCTTGAACCCAAGGGGCGCCGCGATGACCGGCGGACGATAGGCAGGCGCCATCGAGCAACCGCTGAGCGCAGCAAGTAGCGTCAGGGCAGCGGCCCGCCACGGACGGTCAGACATGGTTTGCCTTCCCGACCCTCACCAGCTCGCCATCGGCGAGAGAATCGGGCGGATTGTCCACCACCTTCGCACCTGGCACGAGCCCGGCGCTGATCTCGACTGTCGCGCCGAGGTCACGCCCTACTTTCACCGATAGCAGCTTGATATGCGCGTCGGGCCCGACCAGCGCGACCTGCGTGCCCTTGGCGCGGAAGATCAGCGCACTCGACGGGATCTGCGGGGCGACGGCGCTGCCCGGCACATCGAAGCGGACCTGGGCAAAACCGCCAGGCTTCAGCAGGCCACCCGGGTTGTCGGCGACGAGCTGAACAAGCATGGTGCCGCTTTGCGGGCTGATCGCGTTGGCCTCGCCAACCAGACGTGCCCGGAACAAGCGCCCCGGATACTCCGGAACCGCCAGCGTCGCGGTGAGGCCAGGCTTCATCCCCGCAGAATAGGCCTGAGGCACCGGTACATAGATTCGCAGGCGATTTATATTCGCGATCGCGAACAGCGGCTGTTGACTGGTCGCGCCGGGCCCCACGAGATCGCCGATATCGGCGGCGCGTGTCGTCACGACGCCTGCGAAGGGCGCGCGCACCGTGGCGAAGCTCTTCTGCGCGAGCAGCCGGCCCAGATCGGCGGCCGCGCCCTGAACCGCAGCATGCTTCACCGCGAGGTCGCCATTCTTCTCGGCTGCCTCCTGCTTCGAAACCGAATTGGTGGTCAGCAGGTCGTTCCAGCGCGCCGCCGTGTCGCGGGCCAGTGCCTCGGCGGCGCGGGCACTCGCGAGGCCCGCCCGTGCCTGGACGATCTGTTCATCGAGCTCCGGCGTATCGATCGAACCGAGTGGCGCGTCGGCCGGCACGACCGCGCCGATATCACGGTACCAGGCCTTCACATAACCGGGGACGCGGGCGTAAATCTTGGCTGCGTCCCAGGCTTCCATCGTCCCCGGCAGGCTGATCGCGTCGCCCGCGCCGCCGCCAGCGACCGGGACGAGGTGAACCGTCGGGATCGCTCCCGCGTCCGAGACATGCTGCGCCTCATGGCTTTCCTCCGCACGGGTCACGGCGCCGAGCGCAACGACCGCGATGGCGACGACGACGGCGCCAATACCGACTGCCTTCAGTCCCTTCGGCGCGGTCGCTGCCTCGATTGGATCGGGATCAGACATGAACCAAGGCTCCATCAATTTCGGTGTCTACAGGATAGGGGGCGGCCCGGCGTACCTTGCGGTGCGCGATGCCGAACAGCACCGGCACGAACACCAGAGTCGCGATCGTCGCGCAGATCAGGCCGCCGATCACGGCGCGACCGAGCGGCGCGTTCTGCTCGCCGCCTTCGCCGAGCCCGAGCGCCATCGGAGCCATGCCGATGATCATCGCGAGCGCGGTCATCAGGACGGGGCGGAAGCGGGTCGCGCCGGCCTCGGCTGCGGCGCGTAGCGCGTCGCCGGTCGCGGCCAGCCGCTCGCGGGCGAACGTCACCACCAGCACGCTGTTGGCGGTGGCAACGCCCATGCACATGATCGCACCGGTCAGTGCCGGCACCGAGAGTGGCGTATGGGTGGCGAACAGCATCCAGACGATACCGGCAAGTGCCGCAGGCAGGGCCGAGATGATCACGACGGGATCGATCCACGACTGGAAGTTGACCACGATCAGGAGATAGATCAGCGCGATAGCGCCGAGCAGGCCCAGCAGCAGGCCGATGAACGCGGTGTTCATCGTCTCGACCTGGCCACGCAGGGTGACCGAGGCCCCCTTCGGCAGATCCTTCGCCGTGTCGTCGAGGACATGCTGGATATCGGCCGCGACCGTCCCGAGATCGCGCCCCTGGGTGGTCGCATAGACGTCGAAGGACGGCTGGACCGCATAGTGTGTCACCACCGCCGCCGACGGCTCGCGACGAAAGGTGCCGAGCGCGCCGAGCAGCTGGTAGGAATCCGGCTTTGCCCCCGTCACAGGCACATTCTGCATCTGCGACATCGAATCGACCCGATATTGCGGCGCCTGCACGACGATCGGATAGGACACACCGTTTTTCGGATTGAGCCAGAAGGCCGGTGCGACCTGGAAGCTGCCGGCGAGATTGACGGCGAGGCTCTTCGTTACGTCATTCTCGGTGATCCCGACGCGGTCGGCACGGCTGCGGTCGACCGCGAAGCCAAGCTCCGGATAGTCATTGGCCTGCTGGAGCCGGACATCGGCAATGCCGGCGATGTGCTGCATCCGGACGACCAGGTCATGGGCATAGGCCTCGTTGGCCTTGATGTCCGGGCCAGTGACCATCACGTCGACTGGTGCCGGCGACCCGAAATTCAGGATCTGGCTGATGATGTCGGCGGGCAGGAACGAAAAGGTCGAGCCCGGGAAGGCGTCGGGCAATTTCCGGCGCAAGGTCTTCAGATAGCCCGCAGTCGGCGCGTGATCCTTGTTCAGCGTGATCAATATGTCGCCGTCCTGCGGGCCGACTCCGCCTGTGTTCGAATAGGCGCGATTGATGCCGCTCACCGGCAGGCCGATATTGTCGACGATCGAGGCGAGCTGGTCGCGCGGGATCGCCGCGCGGATACTGTCCTCGATATGATCGAACAGGGCGGCGGTCTCCTCGATCCGCGTGCCGACGGGGGCGCGGACGTGGAGATTGATCTGCCCCGCGTCGACCGTCGGGAAGAAGTTGCGGCCCAGCATCGGGATCAGCGCGAACGATAGCAGCACGACGGCGAGGAATGCGGGCACGAATTCCCTGCGCTGCGCGATCGCGAAGCCGAGCAACGCGACATAATAGTCCCGCACCCGTTCGAATCGCCGCTCAAACCCGCGCTGGAAACGCCGGAACGGGTTGCGGGTGCTGGGACGCCCCGCACCGGCATCGTGCGACAGCATCACAGCGGCCGTGTGGGTGCTCGCATGGTCGCGCAGCAGGTAATTGCCCATCGTCGGCACCAGGGTGCGTGACAGGACGAACGAGGCGATCATAGCGAACACCACCGCCTTGGCCATGGGCGCGAACAGGAAGCCGGCGATGCCGGGCAGAAAGAACATCGGCACGAAGGCGATGCAGATGCACAGCAGCGAGACGAAGGCGGGCTGGACGATCTGCTCAGCGCCGTCAAGGATCGCCCGGTTGACTGTCTTGCCCTGTTCCAGATGCCAGTTGATGTTCTCGATCGTCACCGTTGCGTCGTCGACCAGAATGCCGACCGCGAGGGCGAGCCCGCCAAGCGTCATGATGTTGAGGGTCTCGCCCGAGATGGCCAGCGCGGCGACCGCCGCCAGGATGGCCAGCGGGATCGACGCAGCGATGATCACAGTCGAGCGCCATGAGCCCAGGAATAGCAGGATCATCAGCGAGGTGAGCGCGGCCGCGATCACCCCTTCGCGGACCACCCCGGACACCGCTGCCTTGACGAACAGCGATTGGTCGGCGAGCGCCGCAACATTGAGGCTGGCGGGCAGGGTCTCCTTGAGCTTCGGGAGCAACGCCTTGACCTGATCGACGATCGCAATGGTCGAGGCAGAGCCGCTTTTGAGCACGGTCATCAGCACCGCACGGCCGCCATCGACGCGTACGACGTTGCGCTGCGGTGGCGAGCCGTCGCGGACATGCGCCACGTCGCGCATGAAGACCGTGCCGCCATCGACCGTCCTGATCGGGAGATCATTGAGCTGGTCGATCACCTCCGGGCTGTTGTTGAGGCGGATGTTATATTCGAACTGGCCGATCTTGGTCGTGCCGGCCGGGACAATCTGGTTCTGCGCGGCCAGCGCCGCACCGACATCGCTCGCTGACAGATGCCTCGCTTGCAGCGCTTCGGGATCGAGATCGATCTGGATCTGGCGTTCCTTGCCGCCATAGGGCGACGGGATCGCGGCGCCCTGCACCGAGGCGAGCGACGGCCTGATGAAGTTCTGGCCGAGATCGAAGATCTTCTGCTCCGACAGAGCCTTCGACGACAGGGCGAGCTGCAGGATCGGGACGGTCGAGGCATTGTAGTTGAGGATCAGGGGCGGGGTGATGCCTGGCGGCATCTGCTTGAGCACGGTCTGCGAAACCGAGGTAACCTGCGCGGTCGCGGTGCGGATATCGACGCCCGGGCGGAAGAAAATCTTGACGATGCCGACGCCTGACAGCGACTGGCTCTCAATATGGTCAATATCGTTGACCGAGGTGGATAGCTGGCGCTCGTAATAATAGATGACCCGCCCGGCCATGTCCTGAGGGGGCAGGCCGCGATAGGTCCAGACAGCCGCGATCACCGGAATCTTGATGTCGGGGAAGATGTCGGTCGCCGTGTCGAACCACGCGATCGTCCCGCCAATCAGGATGAGGATCGCCAGCACGACAAAGGTATAGGGTTTGCTGAGCGCAAGCTTGACGAGCTGGAGCATTTGGCACCGTTGGTTGGATCAGGGTGCCAATGGCGGCCGTGGCAGGACGGTTCGGGGGAGTGCTGCGGCGCACCATTGGCGCGCACCCAATTGATCGATTTGGCGGCCGCGCCAAGTTAAATGAAATTCACCTGGCCGGCGGCGACGCCTGGGCGAGGGGGATGCGCAACCGCGCGATCAGACCCGGGTCGCCGTCGAGCAGTTCGAGCGTGAAACCGTGCAGATGGAGTATCGCGGCGACGAGACTGAGGCCGAGGCCGGTGCCCGGATACCCCGCCGCCTTCGCGCCGCGATGAAAACGGCGCAGGACGGCTTCGCGCTCGTCGCCGGGGATGCCCTGGCCATCATCGCGCACGTCTAACGAAAGCCCATCGCGATCACGAGCGGTGACGATCGCGACGCGTCCGCTGCCGAACTTGATCGCATTGTCGATGAGGTTGCTGATCGCTTCGAACAATAGGTGTCGGTCGCACATGATCGGCGGCAGCGGCGCCGCGGCAAGCGACAGCGCGATGTGGCGCTCCTCAGCCAGTGGTTCATACAGCGCGATGACGTCCGTCAGCAGCCGCGCGAGATCGGTCGACGCGAAGGCCGCGCGCCGCGCACCCGCTTCGATCTCGGAAATGCGCAACAGCGCCGCGAATCGGTCCAATACAAGTTCGAGGTCGCCGTCCGTGTTGCCGAGCAGGTCGGCCAGTGCAGGAGCCGTTTCCGGCAGATGCCGCGCACGGTGGAGCTGGGCGCGTACCCTGGTGAGCGGTGATCGCAGATCATGGGCGATCGCGTCGGTTACGCCCTTCACCTGTTCCATCAGCCGCGCGACATCGGCCACCATCACGTTCACGGTCAGCGCAAACTGGTCGAGCTCGTCGTGCCTGCCCGCGATCGGCACACGCACGTCGAGCCGGCCGGAGGCGATAGCACGCGAGGCTCGCTGAAGGTCGCGGACGCGCCGCAGCGGTTCTCGGCTGAGCGCCAACGCTGCGAGCGCCATCCCGACCGTGGTCAACAAGCCGCTGGATATGAGAATGATCAGGAGACGCTCACGCAAATCGTGGATCTGGCTGATGTCGCGGCCGATCAGGATCGTCTCACCGGCCGATGTGACTTCGGCGAGCACGCGCAAGGGTCCATGCGTGGAGTTGGCGGCGACATCGAGCGGCCTGTGGGGGGTGACATGATCCACCCTCGTCAGATTGCCGGCGATGCGCTCCCCGTCGCGCGCGAACAACGCGCCATAGTTCAGATCGCTGTCGCCGGTGGTGATATCGGAACGGATGCGCGCGGGCAGCGCGGTCGCCGGCACCGAGAGCCACTGCGCCGCCTCATCGCGCAGGATGCGGTCGCTCCGCGCGGTCAGTTCGCGCGCCGTCAGGCCATAGATCAGGCCGAGTTGCAGGACGATGCCGATCAGAAACAGCGTCCCGAGGATGACGGTCAACCGGAAGGGGCTGGTGCGGCGAATGTCGTGGAAACGCAGCCGATCAGATAGCATCGAGCCTATAGCCCTCGCCTTTGACCGTGGTGATCGGAGAGGCGCGGCCGGGCCGGTCGAGTTTGCTGCGCAGCCGCGCGATATGGACGTTGATGAGATTCGCGCTGGGGTCGAAATAATAGCCCCAGACCTGCTCGAAGATGATCCGGCGGCTCATCACCTGGCCGGCATGGCGCGCGAGGAACTCCAGCAGGCGGAACTCCATATGCAACAGCTTCACCACTTCGCCGTCGATCGACACCTGGCGATGGATCAGGTCGAGGCGCAGCGCACCGAGCGTCAGCATCGTCTCGCGACCGGATGAAGCCGCGCGCCGCAGCAAGACCTCGACGCGGGTCGCCATCTCACCGGGGGCGAACGGCTTGACGAGATAGTCGTCGCCGCCCGCCCGCAGCCCCGCGATGCGCTCGTCGACATCGCTCAGTGCGCTGATCATCAGCACCGGCGCGGCGACTCTTCGTTCCCGCAACCTGGCGACGATGTTCAGGCCGTCGAGCCCGGGCAGCATCCGGTCGAGCGTGATGGCGTCGAAATGCTCCTGCGTTGCGCGCTCGAGCGCCTCGTCGCCGTCATGGCTCTCAATTACCGTGTGGCCGAGCGCTGCGAGTTCGGCGGCGATTTCCGTGGCGGTCGTCCTGTCGTCTTCAATGACCAGAATGCGTGCCATGCTAGTAGGATAATCAGAAGGTCTTCCGGCAACAATGCCCTATGTCGGTTCCGCCCCGGGGCGCTCGTGCCACCTGCAACGCCCCTGAGCTCCATTCTCCCATATTATCATGTTATCTCAATTATATATGCCTATTCTCTCGATCGCCAGCCAACTCTTCCGCAGGTTCGGGCTTGCCACCCCGCTACCTGCCGGAGAGGTTCGATCGATCCCTGATCCGTTCACGACCGATCGCGCACGTCGTCCATCAACTGCCGGCTTGTCGGGAACGCGATGGACGGGCGAGGGGAACATCGGTTTGGTTAGTGCTGATATCGGGCATGAAATCATCAGCTTCGTTCCGCTTCCGGGCACGTGGGCCGCAGGCAGCGACGGTAGCCTGGTGGAGGCGTGCAAGACGGCGCGTACACCTCGGTCTCATCAATGCGGTGGGCCGACCTGGATAAAAGGTCAGAGTCTCTTCAACCGGCACAACAATGCACGGTAAGTAAGGCGGGAACTTGACTCTGACACGGTACGGCGCCCCCTAATGCAGGTTGGGTGGCGGCGCCGGTCGCTCACAACGTGATCCGGTCGATCGGGCCCATGCTGGGCATCTATCCGGATCTGGATCGCGACATCGATCTGACCTCCATAATGCCTCTCGTCGCTGGCAAGGCCGCCGAATGACCCGGCACGCCGGCGCTCGAACGGGTCACCCGCGGTCGAAGGGCAATCCACGAATCAGATCCGGTGGGATGCGGCCGCATCGATAATCGGCCGGCCGGGAGCGGGTCCGTGATCTCGTGAGGTCGGGCGCGGGACCATATTCGACATCAGATCAAAGGGCTGGCCTGACGGTTTGCCGGACGCAGACGCCGACAATGCGCTAAAAAAATGCCCGCTTGAGTCGTGAGGTCTCAGGAGCGGGCACGGAAGCCCGGAGAGGCGTAGAGCGTCAGGCACCCCCAGCGACATGGCCGCGTCCATGGCGGCGATCGGGAGAGAGAAGCAAGCTTGGTTTCGAGGGCACGAACGGCTAGCGGATCAAGCAAACCATGGTTCTGGAATCAATAATGCCGTTGCCGGGCAACCATTTGAACTTCGCCGATTTGCACCTGAATCCGATCGCGCTCTCGATCGGCCCTCTGGATATCCGATGGTATTCGCTGGCCTATATCGCAGGAATCGTCATCGGATGGTGGTATATGCTCAAGCTGCTCGCGCAGCCGGAAGCCCCGATGGAGCGGCGGCAAGCGGACGATCTCATCTTCTACGCCACCATTGGGGTCATCCTGGGCGGCCGGATGGGGTACGCGATCTTCTACGCTCCGGAGATGCTGGTCCACCCCCTGCAGTTGCTCAGCCTCTGGGACGGCGGCATGTCGTTTCACGGCGGGGCGCTGGGCGTCTCGCTTGGCATCATCCTTTTTGCCCGTAGATACGGGCTCAGCTGGCTCCGCCTTCATGACTATGTCGCCTGCTGTGTACCGTTCGGATTGTTTTTCGGGCGCCTTGCCAATTTCGTGAACGGCGAGCTGTGGGGCAAACCGGCGGACCTGGCATGGGCGATCGTCTTTCCCAGGTCCGGGGACGGCCTGGCCCGCCACCCGAGTCAGTTGTACGAAGCCGGTCTGGAGGGCATCGCCCTGTTCGCATTGCTCGCTTTCCTCTTCTGGGGAACGGATGCCCGACGTCGCCCCGGACTTCTGGTCGGAGCATTCCTGATCGGCTACGGGATCGCGCGATTCACCGTGGAGTTCTTTCGCGAGCCGGATGCGCAGCTGGTCGAATTCGCGGCGCGCACCGGCTTGCACATGGGGCAGTGGCTGACCGTGCCGATGATGCTGGGCGGTGTATGGCTGGTGGCAACGGCCCGAAATCGAAGAGCGGATTCGGGCGTCGTCAAGTCAAGGTGAATATCGCGTGGCTCGGCCGTGTCGGTGTCGGGCGGCTCCCTCTCGATCCGGCGTGCGCACGCGCCGAGTCGGCAACGGCTTCCGGAGCGGACCGCAGACATTCCCGCACCCAGCTCGCGGCGCATGGCCCATCCGTCGTGGCGACGCGCTTGCGTCATGCTCCACCGACTCCGTTCGGCGCACGAGTGGTCGCAAACCGTTGAGATCGCGCGCTTGCGGATGTACAGCGGCGTAGGGTCGACGGCAGGTCCGCATTCCCGGGAGGAATTGCGCTGCGTACTTGAGGCTGTCACACCGGAGGGACAGCTATGGATACAAGAAAAGGCAAGGAGGTCCACGACCTCGTCAGCTTTGTGGGCCTGCGCGCTCATGCAACCGCGGTCGGTCTGATTCAGCTTTCGGTGGAACTCGCCCGCGCGGGTGTGATTCAGGAGGATGCGATCACCCGCATCAAGGAAGCAATATTCGATGACCTGGCGTTGGGGCGGCCGGGGTCGCTGTCGAAGGAAGAATTCGAGCGCTCCACGCGGCTTCGGCTTGACCGGCTGTTCGCCGGGGAAGAAAAACTCGGTCCCGGCGAGGTCGCGGCGCCCGGTTCATAGCTGTCCCGCCCTTCAGGTTGGGGGCACCCTGATCCGGCACGGCGCACCAGCGGCCGTAGCGCCGCATTGTCGTACCCGTCGAACGCTGGGTGACAAGATGCTACGGTTCCTCGTCGGGAGTCCGGCACGCATGCTCGTTCTGTGCCGGGTGCCGCCAGGACGGCGACTGGCGACTTGGCCGCAGCAGCAGGATCCAGGCTAGGCCGCGAACGCCCGGGCGAGGGCAATGCTGACGGGTGGACGCACCCTCCAGCCGGGACTAGGGCATTGGAGACGGTCCGCGAGAACCATGAAAAAGTCCAGCACCCTTCTGTTTTTGGCCAACCAGCGACGTCGACTGCGGTCGAGCGAGACAGCGCTCATTGGCGTGTCGGTCATGGTCGGCCTGTGGGCCGGAGTGATGACGCTCATCCTTGCCGGCACGGCCCATCTTCTGCAGAATATCCTCTACGGGGTCGGCATCGATCGCCTGAGTGCCCTGTCCTCGGTCCCGGCCTACCGCTTGCTCGCATTGCCTGCCGGCGGGGCTTTGCTTGCCGCTCTTGGCTATTTTGTGCGCGCCAGGACACGGGCACCGGTTGACGTAGTCGAGGCGAACGCTCTTCATGGCGGCACCATCCCGATGAAGGACAGCCTCCTGGTCTCTGCCCAGACGCTGATCTCCAATGGAGCGGGCGCCTCGGTCGGCCTCGAAGCCGCCTATGCCCAGATGGGCGGCGGTCTCGCCTCGGTCATGGGCCAATGGTTGCGGCTCCGCCGCAACGACCTGCGCATCCTTGTCGGTGCCGGCGCGGGCGCCGCCGTCGGTGCCGCATTCGGCGCCCCCCTGACCGGCGCTTTCTACGCCTTCGAGGTCGTCATCGGCGCCTACACGCCGGCCGCGATCGCACCGGTCGTGGCTGCCTGCCTGACCGCCGCCGTCACGGTCCGGGCCTCGGGGATGCCGGCCTATCTGATCGCATTGCCGAGCGCCCATGCAATCACCACGCTGGACTATTTTCTCTACGCCGCGCTTGGGCTGCTGTGCGCGGTTCTCGGTATCGGGCTGATGCGGGCGGTGACCCGCATCGAACTGCTGGTGCGCCAGTCGCCGATACCCGATCTCTATCGGCCAGTGCTTGGCGGCTTCCTCCTGATCCCGATTGCCTGGCTGTCGCCGCAGGCGCTGTCGGCCGGGCATGGCGCGCTCCATCTGGACCTGACCGAGCAGGTAACACTCGGCTTTCTGGTCGCCGTCTTCCTGCTCAAAATGACCGCGTCGGCGGTTTCTCTGGGGTTTGGCTTCCGCGGCGGGCTGTTCTTCGCCTCGCTGTTCCTCGGATCTCTTGCCGGGCAGATCTATGCAGCGCTGATCGGCCTGGTGCCGGGCGCCCCCGCGATCGATCCGACCGATGCCGCGCTCGTGGGCATGGCGGCGATGGCGGTCTCGGTCGTTGGCGGGCCGATGACGATGTCACTGCTGGTGCTCGAGGCGACCCATGATTTTGCACTGACCGGAACCGCCATCACCGCAGCCCTGTGCGCGAGCGCCCTGGTTCGGGAAAGGTTCGGCTTCTCCTTCTCGACCTGGCGGCTCCACACGCGTGGCGAAACGATCCGGAGCGCCCGCGACATCGGCTGGGTCAAGACGCTCACCGCCGGCAGGATGATGCGTCGGGAGCCGCCCACGGCCGAGGAGTCGATCAGCATTGCCGAGTTCCGCCGCCGGTTTCCGCTGGGCTCGGTGAGCCGGGTGGTCCTGACCGACCCTGACGGCGCATATGCCGGACTGGTGCAGACACCAGCCGCCTATACGATTACCGATGATCTCGACGCCCCCGTGCGGACCCTGGCGATCCTGGTCGAGAGCGCGCTGCGGCCGGAGCAGGATGTCGCGCAGGTCATGGCCATGTTCGAAGCGCTTGAAGCGGATGACCTCGCCGTGCTCGATCAGTCCAACAGAGTCCTCGGGACCGTCAGCGAGAAATATGTACGGCGGCGCTATTCCGGCGAAATCGAAAAGGCGCTGAAAGACCTGTACGGGGAGGGTTGAAAACTGCCGCCGGAGATGGTTCGTCGTCCTGAGGCGCCTTGATGGCCCGATGTTCCAAGGACATGACATTGCGCGCATCTGTGACAAAGATCCCAGCACCGTGAGGCTGGACCGCTCCTCTGTCGCCCCGCTTGCCATCGGGACACTGGTTGCCCTGATCTTGTTGGCCGGCGGTTCGCTGATTGGCGCCACGATCTGGCCGCGGGTGGTCAAGGTCGAGCAACGCGTGGTCGCGCCGGCGATGAACGCAGCCGGGTTCACCCCAGCGATCGAGAACCTCGCGGACATGATCGGACAACGCTGCCCTGCGATCGTCGCCATTCGGCAAGATGCCCAGCCCACGGGCACGGGTACAAAAGCCGCGCTGCCATTGGAGCGAGGGCCGCAGGTGGCGCACCAGACGATGCCCGCCACCCTCGCAGGCTTCCTGGTTTCCGCCGACGGCTATCTCGTCACGGACAGCGATGGTCTTGCAGACCAGGATGACATTCATGTCCTCCTCAATGACGGGCGTGTGCTTGATGCGGCACGGGTGGGCTCGGACCCGATTTCGGGCCTTGCGCTGCTCAGGGTCGAGGCAACCGGTCTGCCCTTTCTCAGATTCTCGACTTCGAATTTCCCGCGTGTCGGCGAGTGGGCGGTCGCGCTTGCCTCGCCCAATGGCAGCGGGTGCGCGGCCGCCCTTGCCACGATCAGCACGGATTCGCTGGCGGAGCACGCCGATCTGCGCACCTATGTCAGGGTCAGGCCGGTACTCGAGCCGGCGCTGGCGGGCGCCGCGCTCCTCAACCTGAACGGTGACGTCGTCGGGATTGTCGGCCTTGGCGGGCAGGCCGACGATCCGGACCTGGCGAGTTCGGTGCTCACCGCAGCCACGGCGGGCCGGATCGTGTCCGGGCTCCTGCGAAACACCCAGCCAACTAATAACCGGTTTGGCATCGTCGCCGACGACCTCTTGCCGGCGCTTGCGAGCCGCCTCGGCGTCGACGGCCAGCGCGGCGCGGTAGTGTCGCTCATCGAAAAGGGCTCGCCAGCCGACAAGGGCGGCCTTCATGCCGGCGACCTGATCCTTGGAGTGTCCGGCGCCCCGATATCGGGGGCCTCGGAGCTGGCGCGGGCGCTGGATACGTCGGAAGACGCGCTCTCGCTTGATGTCGTGCGCGCGTCGAAGCGACTGACGATCTCGCTCGGGTCGTGACGTCGCTGGACAACGAATTTTTGCCGACTCTAACAGGTCTGCGGATGGCGGGGCGAAGGTATGGCAATGTTCGCACCACTTGGAACAACGGAGTCGAGACCAGGATCAGCTCTGAAGAGCGACGGTTTAGCGTGGCAGGTAGTTTGCCTCGTCCCGCCGCTGCGGATGCACGCCACGGCGCGTATGCGGCGATCAACCCGGGCCTGTGCTTTAGGGTCGAAACCTGCTTAACGGAGGATCGATATGCAGCTGAAGACAAGCCTTTTCGTGGTTGCGATGCTCCTTTGCGGCAGCAGTGCGATTGCCCAGTCAACGGCAAGCGCGCCACCCGCGGCACCGGCGCCCGAACTCAAGCCCGGGACCGTAATATTCGATCCCGCGGGGGCTGAGGTTGGGACAATTGAGTCGCTCGCTGGAGAGGCAGTTGTCGTGTCGACCGGGACCAACAAGGTTACGCTGTCGGCCAAGTCTTTCGGCAACAGTCCGAAGGGGCCGGTACTCGGCATGACAAAGACCCAGCTGGACAGTGCTGCGACTCAGGCTGCGGCTGAGACCGCAACGGCGCTAAAGTCAAAACTCGTGCCGGGTGCGGTGGTTCATGGTGTGGGCGGCACCAACGTGGTTGGTACGGTAAAGGAGGCGGCCGACACGACCGTGGACGTTACCACGGCGAGAGGCGATGTGCGCCTTCCTATCGGCGCCTTCAGCCTGAGTGCTGCCGGCGCGATCATTATCGGCATGTCCTCGGCGGATTTCGATGCTGCCGTGGCGGCCGCCCGGAAGTAGCGTGATCCTCTATTGGCGGTGATGAGACGGGAGCAATCCGGTATGCTTTGGCCGGCGTGGAAAACCGGTCGCCGGTCGATGCGTCCGGTTCAGACGGTCGCGACCTGCTCGCCGGACAAAGCACTTGCCGCCGGAATGCAGATCCGGCGCGGCGACGGCGCGTGGTCCTGCGCTGGAACTACGATCCGGCGGGGCGCAGAGTCGCAGTGATGGATGCCGACAAAGGGACGGTGGAGCGGGCGTTCGAACTCGCCCGTGACGGATCGTGCCAGTCGGTGGAAGACATTCGACGTAGCTTGGCGAATGAAGGATATGAAGGCGTGCGCGCGCATCTGGCCGGCGCTGCGATCAGCAGACAGCTGAAGGACCTGCTTCACGCCAAGGATTAGAGCTGACGTCGACGGGCTACGCGAGGGCGCCACGATCCTCGCGTCGCGATGTGGTGGGGTAGCGGGCTTGCGCTTGCTTACGGTCATGTCCTGCTCTTGCGGGCCGGCCCCCTTTTCAGGCAAGCCTCCCGCTCTGTGTGCGCTGGTGACTGCCCGCGTCCGCGATGGTCGACGATATCGCCAGGCTTATCTTGCCGTCGCCGGAGCCGGTCTGTGACAACTGCCTCTGCGTGCGCCCGGATCGTTCCCTCCGCCGGATCATCGGCTCGCACCGCTGTGAGCGCCGAGAGGCGAGTAGCGTGTGCGGCGTGACCAAGGTCCTTGTTGGGCGCTGTCGATGGGGAGCGAGCGACCTGTGGAGGTGAGACGCCGCGCTTCGCCATTGCATTCGAGAGGCTTTTGCCTGGCCGGCGATATCCAGCGATAGCAGCTCTGACGGAACGTTGGTCGGCCTGAGGTAAAGTCTCCATCCTGCAGGGCGGGGACCCTGTATGGTCGTCCGGAACGAGGACCGGTCTCTTTAACCCCGGTGTACCCGCGATGGCTTCGATCAATAACAGCGGCTGTACGGTGAGCCTGCATCGGTCCCGCTTGTCGCACGGGCATGGCGCACCTGATGCGGGGTGGAGTTCGCCGGCGCATTGGCCATCAGTTGCGTTCAAACCAGGTCGGGTCCCCTGAGAATGCGCTGACCTTCTGCTGATCGAAACCAAATTGACGACGGCCCCAAGAGAAGAATCTTTCTCAGCAGTTCGGATCGGCGCGGTGTGGCGCATCGTCCCGATCGAGAGCAGCACGCCAGGGTTTGGCGAGGCCGTGATACAAGCGTTCTTTGCACACCAGCGCCGACACCGCATGCGCGATCAGCGCTGCAAGGAAGAGCGGAAGGATAAGTCCACGGCTGGCGGTCGCCTCGACGATGATGATCACTGCCGTAAGGGGCGCGCGCACGACCCCCGTGAAATAGGCGACCATGCCGAGCAGCACGACCGCGCCGCCCGGATCACCCGGGAACATCGGCCGCAACACCGCTCCGAGCCCGGCGCCAGTCGCGAGCGAGGGTGCGAAGATGCCGCCCGGCATGCCCGAGGACGCGGTCGCAAGCGTTGTGGCAAACTTGGCTGGCCCGAACCAGTAGGGCGCGTTGGTGCCGTCGATAATCGCGCGGGCCGCCCCATAGCCAGTGCCCCATGTAAGACCGGTCAGAATACCCGTGGCCGCCACGACGACACCGCAGGCCAGCGCCCAGATGACGGGCCGCTCACTCAGCCAAGGCAGCCAGCGGTCGCGCGCCGCGCCCATGCCGAGCATGGCGCGGGCGAAGAGACCGCCAGTGAGGCCGCCGAGCACGCCGGCCACGGGTGCCACGCGAAGCACTGCGCCTGCCTTCATCGTTTCGCCCACGGCACCGAAATAGACATAGTCGCCGGCCAGACCGAGGCTCACCATGCCAGCGATTAGGATCGTGGTCATGACCAACAGCGCGACGCGCTGCTCATAGGCGTCGGCCAATTCCTCGATGGCGAATGTCACGCCGGCGAGCGGCGTGTTGAACGCAGCTGCGACGCCCGCCGCGCCCCCAGCGATGACCATGGAGGCGCGCAGTGGCGCCCGCAGAATTCGGTGATGGAAGCTCAGGATCGCCGCCGAGATCTGGACCGTCGGACCTTCGCGGCCGACCGACGCACCGCACAACAGGGCGGCGATGGTGAACGCGCATTTGAGCAAAGCCGCCCTCAGCGAGATCAGGACCTGGCCGGCCCGTCCCGGATTCTGCGCGGCGGCGATCACCTGCGGGATGCCGGAGCCCGCCGCTTCGGGCGCGATCCTCCGGGTCAGCCAGGCAATCGTGGCAAAGCCGAGTGGTGTCGCGATCAGCGGGAACCACTGCCAGGTCAGGATCAGATGTGCGAACAGGTCGCTCGCCCGGTCAGCGAGACGCGCGAAGAGCAACGCGACGAGACCAATCGAGACTGCTCCGGAGCCCATCGCGATCCGGCGGCGCCAGACGGCCGAGGCGGGTCCATGGCGTCGCAGCAGGACGCGCCACCGCCTGTTGAATGACAGCTTCATAATGGGCCGGGCCTAGCGCGGGGTGTAGGCTGGCGCCAGCATTTGCCGTCTCCGCATCCCTTGGATGGCAGTTGGCGTCGCCCATCGGGTGTGATCCAGACCAGGCTCTTAGAAAGCCCTCATGCCGGCCAGCGCAGAATTTGGTGAGTTCGTCAAAATCAAGCGGTCGCACCCCCGGGCCTTCCCCAGCCTGGCTCCCTCGGTCGCTGTCGCCCCTCGATATCCGCAATCCATCGGAGGGAATCGAAACGGTGAGGCGAATGCCGACTGAAGGCCTGGGAGATCGTGTCCCACCTCGTGGCGTAGCTTCGTCGGTCCGGGCACAAGGATCTCCCGGCTTTGGCCGGATTGGTCATGCAGCCATGGCTGGCAGCGTGACGAGCGGTGTCCAGTGCCGCTGAAGGGCTTACGGCGATGGTTTGGTCAGAGGCGACGGCGCATGCGATCCCGGTTTCACTCCGTTTCTAGGACTTGTCATCGCATGTCAGCGCAGTGCTGATTGCTTCCCGCACGCCGGCCGCCGCCGCCGTCTGAAGATAGCCGGGATGATCGGCCAGGTAATCAGTGACGATCCGCGCGGCATCCCGGGTATTGAGCTTCGCTCGGCACAAGGTGTTGCCCGGCGCGTCCAGTTCGGAAAGGAAAACGCCGTCGACGACTCCGGCGATATACATGGAGCATTTTCCATCGCTTGGGTGCCGGCAGATCTCATAGAGCCGCTCCCCGGTGAAAAATGCTGGTACGGGCGGAGCATCGACCTGCGCCGCCGCAAGGGCGAGTGTCATGATCATGTCGGTCTCCGGTGCCGCGCTGGCGAAGCGCCATGCATTACTGAGGATGGGTTCCGACATAGAGGCCGGAACGGCGGTAGCCAAGCCTAACCACCACCCCGGCGCGAGCAATCGGAATGGGACGAACGACGGCAATTATGGGAGGAAGCGCGCCAGCTACGCCACAGGTGCTCGCATGGCGGCCAGGACAGGACATGTCACTCCAGCAGGGCAAATCCCGCTCGCTGCGCCAGTCCAGCGGTGCCCGTCTACACGGACATCCTTGCCGCCGGGCCAACGAGCATTGCCGAGAATGGGAAGAGACCCGCGCCGACGTCGCCACGAATTGGCCGCGATACGGCCAGGTCGACAGGCGATCGCGGAAGCGGTCCTTGTGGCGAACACTTCCCTCTCGCCGATCTCTTGCCTCGTGCTGCGGCTACAGCTTCGGTGCCCTTGCCATGTACCTCGTACCAGAACGCTATCGTCTGCGATTCTTGAGCCCGATCGCGATCAGGATCAGCACGAACGCAAAGAGCCGGATCAGATAGAGCCAGCTGCGTTCCTCGGCCGGCACGCTCGAGAAGGCCAGCATCGCCTGGTTCAGACCGAGCAGCCAGAACGCCACGGCAAAAGCGAGGAACAGCCCATCGCGGCTGTTTCGCCAGAACCGCAGGAAAAACAGCCCGGCGAGCAGGAAGCCGGCGACGACAAGGCCGGAAAGGAACGGTACCAGCATGGCTATTCCTTCAGGTCCCAGACAAAGCCGAACAGGAGCACACCGAGTCCCGCAGCCGAAAAGGCGAGGCGAATAACGCCCAGATTGATGTCCGGCAGGACAAGCAGGTCAAGGATAACCATGAAGTTGTTGCCCGCGAGAAGGACAAAGCAGATGGCGCTCCACAGCAACACCCGAATGCCGGTCTGGAGATAGCGGCGGGCGAGCAGGAAAGCGCAGGCCCCGCTCGTCGCGAAGCAAAGTGAATAGACAGCGGTCGGAAATATTTCCGGCATCAATCCCTCCTGAGCCTGAATGCGTCGGCGAAGGCCGAGATGTCGCCGCCAGGCGAGACGATAAGCCGCCTCACGGAGTCGGGCTTGCTGGCATAAAGGCTCGCGGTATCTCCCACCAGCCGTTCTAGGCTTTCACTGGCCGGGCCATAGCGCACCTCGCCCGTCTCTCCGACCACCACGAGGCCGCCGGCGAGGAGGTTGTCGAGACTCGTGCCGATGACCGCCTGGCTAGCCCTGAACGCGACGACGAGCTCGTCGCGCGACCAAGGCCTGTCGGCATGGCGCCGCAGATGCAACACCAATTCAAGGGCCCAGACCGACCGGAAATGGCTCCTGATAAAGCCGGCAAGTTCTGCGCTGGCGGGCATCGCAGCCTTCTAGGGAATCGGGCGCGCATGACAACCGGTTCCGGGGCACGAGGCCTGACATCGCCAACCCACGGGTGACAGCGAGGCATAACTGTTCCGGGAGCGACCGGCGAAACCCCGAACGGCCGGGATGTGCACACAGCACTGCGTGAGCGGGCAGCGAGAGCAACCAACGCGCGGCGCCTGGCCGACCCCAGCATCGTCATGCCACGGGTCTTGGAGCATCCATGAACCGGCATCCCAAATGGCGCGTCTGGCAGCGCATAAGAATTTTCGTAAGCCGCCACCATGGTGCCCTATCGGTTGCGATGCGGACATCGAGATACTCGGGCTACCCGTTCAGTGACTCGGCCGGGTCGGTCCAGGCGCATCGCGCTGCCGGATATCGATCACGGCACTATCGTCCCGGCAACCTTCCCCATCGGGCCGTCCTGCATCGAGGGGCAGCGGCGGCTCCCCGAGAATCCGCCTCCCGTTCAGGATGCCGTGTCCGACCCGGCCATCGGTGGCGCCGCGCGCCGTGCACGCCAGGCATCGCCCTCCCCCCAGCAGATCATCGCGGTCACGGCAGTGAAAAACGCTGTGGTCTGAAGGAACGGGCTGGAAGAACTGCGCGTCCACATCGTCACCATCAGTCCAAGGAGGACGAGACACGGTCCCCATTCGGGATGGCGCACCAGCTTGAACAGAGTCCAGGACATCCAGCTGATCAGGATTGCGGCGACAAGGGCGCCGGCCAGCATCAGCATGACCTCGCCCATCTCCTCGAGCAGATACATCTCGGCACCTCTCCCACGCGGAAATCTTCGTCTCACGCATGGCTTATTCAGTGAATTTATGACGGCATCCGATATTCGTCAACATGGGTGCGGCTTCGGCTGGGCGCTCCTCGGCAGAGTTTGATATGCTGCCCGGCGCGTGGTTCAACCGGGCCGGTAATGGCGCACGCGCAATGCCGACAAGGCCCAGCAAGAAAGCAGAAGCACGACGAAGCCTAGCCTTCGACGGGAAGGCGATACCGGCCGAACGGCGCATCAAAGTTGGACGGCGGAACCAACCGCAAGACGCTGTCTATACGCCCGCCGCCTCGCGGGACGCACGATAAGTGCGACTGAATGCAGTTCCGCTTGCCGCCGGGCGCGGGTCCCGCGAGGCGGTCAACCTGTATCTCCAGCGCGAGCAGCTCGACGGCGAACACATCGTCCAGTTGCTCGCCCGTGCCGATGCGGAAGCGTGGGCGCGCGCACGGGAAACCAGACCGATGAACATTTGATGGCGCGACGCCGACGAATTGCGCCCGATGCCCGTCGTTCGATGAGGCCACCAGGGATCTCGACACACGCCGACATGGGGATCCCTCCTGTGCCGTCACAGCGATGTGCAGATAAACAGGTGATCGGACATCGAGAGCGTCGTCAGCATCCCCAGTCGTTGAGACCGCGCCGTGGCCCAGGGAGCATGACGGTTGCCGGACCAACGAGGCGCCCGAAGCGTTAATCGACGTTCCTGATCAGGGCTCTCGTTACGTCGCCCATGAGGCGCATCCGGTCCGGAATCGGGCGCCGGGTGCTGCCGATCATCACGGCGACCGAATAGCTATGGCCATCGGGGGATCGCAACAGCCCGACATCGTTATAGCCCGTCGAGAGCCTTCCCAGATCCTGTCCGGTTCCGGTCTTGTGGGCAAAGGTCCAGCCGGGCCGGAGGCCCGATTTGAGGCGCAATGGCCCGGTTTTGCTCGCGCGCATCAAGGTCAGCAGGTGCACGGTCGACGCGTCGCTGAGTAGCATGCCGCGCTGCAACAGTGTGAGTCCCAGGGTGACACCGTTCGCGGAAGCGCCGTCATAGGGCGCGGCGAGATACCGGCGGAGCGCCTTGTCGCGCGCCTCGTACGTCATCTTGGCGCGCGCCTGCAAAAAGCCCCACCCACCGGCCCATTCGGGTTGCCAGTGCAAGCCCGCTGTCCGCGCCTGGAGAACACGCTCGCCCGGACCAAAGCCGACACCAGCGATCCCCTTCCCGGCGAGCATATCGCAGATTGCCGTTGGGCCACCTACTTTCCACAGGAGGACATCGTTGGCTGTGTTGTCGCTATGCGTCATCGCCTCCCGCAACAGAGCGCCGACAGTCGTTCGATACCCGCCCTTCCCCACGAAGCTCCGGATCGGCTGATGAAAAACGGTCAGATCGGAACGGCGGACGGTTATGGGGTCGGAGAGCGAGAGCGCCCCCCGATCGATCGCGTCCATCACGGCAATCGCCACCCAGAGCTTGCTGACGCTCTGCTGAGGCAGCGGAATGTCGGCGTTGTAGCCAATGGCCCATCCCTCATCGACAGCCCGGATCGAGATGCCCACGCGGCCGTCAAAGCCGGCGCCCAACATTTGCAGCGCATTCAGCAGATCCGCCCGAGGCCGATCGGGCTCGGCAGCCGGTTTGCTGGGTGCGGTGACCACGGATAATGGCGTCGAGGGGGGAGGGGCAGGAGGCGCGCGCACGACAGGGGTAGCCTGTCCTGGTGGGGAGCCCCTTGGCACACACCCTGCCACAAGGACTCCAGCGGCAAGGGCAGCGACGGCCACCCGGCTCGGGAAGAAATTACGCAACAACACAACCCCAAAAACGGCTGCCTTCCTACGCTGGCACGATGCGCATCTGCCAGCGGCGTTGCGTCAACCCACCCCGACAGACGCAGCATTGATCGTAAACAGGGTCGCCGAGCGCCTATTGGCTCGCGGGTCCGCGTGCCTCGACGGTCCAGGTCGCAAGCACGGTCGAGGTTGCGGGGTTTTCGATGGCGATCTCATCGGTGACGATGCCGACAACGCAGATCGGGCGTTGCTCGGCACCGGCCGGCTGCCGGCACGATACGGGGCCGCTGCCGGGAATATTGGCGATCCTGCCTCTGATCTTCAGGCGAAATCCCTGCTCGCCGTGAAGCTCATCGGGCGCCATCCGCACGACGGTATCGTACGGTCGATCGTCGCGTCGCCCCTGTCGTGCGCCATCCGTGCCGAAAAATTGAGCGAGCGCCAGCGTCTGCCCCGGCAGTGTTACGGGCTCCGAGCTGCTGCCGGCAGGCCCATCGCCTGCTGGCGGACAGGACTCGCTCGACGTCCAGGGGTGCGCGATCCAGAAACCCTCAATGGCCTCGACCGTTGCAGGCAACTCAAGGGGCAAGAAGTCCATCTTGTTCCAGACGACAGGGTCGACATGCACACGCAAGGCTTTCGCCTCCGGGTCATAGCGCCACCGCATGGCGGCCTTGCTGAGCGTATCGGACGGGCCCTGGCAGCCGAACGGAATACGCACTTCAAATCGCCGGCCACCGGCATCACCGACGGCAGCTGGGGCATGGCGCCCCGACGCGGCGGCGTCCGCTGCCTGGGACGCCAGGGCGATGAGGTCGCGACGGGTCATCACCTGACTGCGTGGGTTGGGCTGGACGGGTGGTGGAACATAAGCCAGGGCGGGCGCAATGACCGGCGTCGCTTCGACAGGAACCGGATCCCGTGACGACGTACCGCGTCCAACAAGGAAGCCGCTGCCGCCGACCAGCAGGACCGCTGCCAGGCCGCCAGCGACTGCCAGGCGACTTTTCCGTAAGCTTGGCTCATCCATGGACAATCGATAGCAAATCGTACGGCTCACTCATACCCGGCGCGCCGTGGCGGCGATCAAGCTCGCAGGAGAATGCATGCCTTATTGTTTTGCCGCACCGTTCGTGAGGCACGGGTGAGCATCGACCAGATCCTGACACTGGTGGTGCTGGTCGCGGTCGTTGCAGCCCTTATCTGGGACAAGGTGCGATCGGACGTCGTCGCCCTGACAGGCGCAGCAGTGCTGTTGATGGCCGGCGTCGTTCGCCCGGTGGAGGTACAGGGCGCCTTCGCAAGCCCAGCGATCATTGCGCTCGCCTCGCTCTTCGTCATCGCCTACGCCCTTGAATTGTCCGGTCTGCTCGATCGAGCGATCGCGGCCGCGGTAAGAATGTGCAGGCGACTCGGGGCTGCAGGGTTATGGCTGCTGCTGGGCGCCATCGGCATCGTATCGTGCTTCCTCAACAGCACGCCGATCGTTGTCCTCGGCGCACCGGTCGTGCGAGACGTCGCGACCGCGCTCAACCTGCCACCCAGGCGCTATCTGATGCCGCTGTCGTACATCACCATCTTGACCGGATGCTGCACACTGATCGGCACGTCGACCAATCTGCTGGTCGACGATATGGCGCGGGTCGCAGGGCAGCCCCGGTTCGGCATGTTCGAGATCACACCCGTCGGACTGCCGATGGCACTTGCCGGCGCCATCTACCTCTTTCTGTTCAGCGGCAGGCTGATGCGCGGCAGCATGTCCGATCCGGCGCCGCCAGATGATCGGCGCGATCTCGGGATGGACGGTGCCCAGGTGGGGAATGCTGCATTGTTTGCGGAGCACCGGCCGCTCCAGCCGGTCAAAGCCGTGATCGCGCTTGTCGTCTTTGTCGCTGCGATCGCGATTGCGGCGCTGGGGATCGCTCCGATCGCTGCCTCGGCCTTCGCCGGGGCGGTCCTTTTGATCCTGTTGCGCGTCATCACCGCGGACGAAGCCTATGGAGGCCTGCGTCCGCAAATCCTGATCCTCATCGCGGGCATGGTTGTGATCGGGATCGCAATGGAGGAGAGTGGCCTCGCGGCCGAAGCAACCGGTGCGCTTGTCGGCTCGATGCGCGAGGTCGGGCCGCTGACAGCGCTGATCGTCCTTTACGGCCTGACCATGGTGCTCACCGAATTACTGTCCAACGCGACGGTCGCGGTACTCGTGACCCCGATCGCGGTAGCGCTGGCCGAAAGCCTCGGCGTCAGCCCGCGACCATTCCTCGTGGCCGTGATGATGGCCGGAAGCGCCGCATTTGCCACACCGTTCGGGTATCAGACGAACGTGATCGTGTACCAGATGGGCGGCTACCGCTATCTGGATTTCGTCAAAGTCGGGCTGCCGCTCAACCTGATCACCTTTGCCGTTGCCATCGTGTCGATCCGGACCTTCTTCCCATTCTGAGGGCTTACCGGCTTGCCTCCTGTTGCGCCGGTCGTCTTAGCGTCGACGGATCGGCTGCGCTCGATCCCCGGAGAACCGACGCGTGATCTGCAGCAGTCAATCGTAGCTCGGGGTCGCAATAGGTCCCGTCAGCAAGACGCGTCAGCGGCGCATTGCCTCCCAGCGACGAATTTCGTTCCGCCGCTTCGGTTCGCTCGATGCCTTGCCCTGAAGCCAGAAATCGAACCAGTCGAGATTGCGCTCATAGATGGCCAGCCGGTGCGCCGGGTGCCATTTGACGTGATGCTCGTCAGGAAATTCGCACATTTCGACCGGAGCCCCGGCATATTGGAACGCCGAGACCGCCTCGAGCCCGAGGCGATATTCCATGTCCGGTTCCTGGATCGGCAAGGGCGTGCGCATTCGGCGCGCGCTCCGCGCGAGCGACGGCGGCGCCCAGAAGGCGCTGACCTCGTCCCCATGTGGCGGGTAGCCGCAGGCGACGACCGCATCGCGACAGGCAGGCCGGACCGCAAAGACCGCGCTGGGCTCATCGCAGCATGAACTGATCGACGCAGCCTTGAACCGATCCGAGTTGTCACCGCAAATTGCGCGGTCGTCGATCCGTCGCTCAGGCCGGTGATGCCGATCCTGTCGGGGTCAACCCCGCCGTGCGCGATCGCCGCGCGTACTTGCCTCAGATCGAATCGGATGAACGGCCACTCAGGCACCTCGACAAAGGGCCGGACCAAGGCGGCCCGACTGTCGGGGAGATAAAGAGGGGCAGAAACGTCCGAGCTCAACAGCTGATTGCCGTCATCGTAGGATGGCGTAGTAAGACAGAGAATCAGCTGGCCTGCATCCGAAGGCTCTTCACTCGGCTGCGATTTGTTAGCGTGAAGAATAGGGTGCCTTCCCCTGTTGCGCACGAGCGCAATGTACGCTCACCGGAGAGGACCCAATTTTTTCGCGACTATCCTCGCTGCAAATGAACGCAGGTTTTTTGGTTGGACGATTGCTCCGCCTCTACCTGGACGCCCACGCAAATATGGCATCGCGGGACGCGGCTTCAGTCTTCTTGTCATGCATGAACAAATCGAGCACCGGCCTGTCGAGGCAGCCTTCCGACATTTTTTCACAGTGAAGGCTGATAACGGCAATCGCTACGATCTTGCCCTTGCTATTGAGCGCGACGGCACCTCCTTCGCTGCATTCGGAGGTACGGCATGTTGTGAACAAATATCTATTGTCGCGTAATTGATGGCGCTCGTCGACCGGCCCACTCAATATCTCTTCCAGCTGATCGACCAGTCGTCCTTTATGCAGCAGCTGAGCCTGATCGTTGGCTTGCGGTCCTAGAAATGAAATCAGAGATCTCCTGAATTCGCTTCCCGTTACAATCTTATGTATGTCACTGCACAGCGAAATGCCCGAGACGGCACAGGGTTCTTTTGTGGCCGTCTTGGCATTGTCGACGTGATTTGGCGCTGTCGCGCCAAGGGATGAAGACAACAAAAGAAAAGCGATATAGCCAAGCATTGATATCTCCCTGGATCTCCTGCTGCATACAGGCCAGTCGGCGGCGACATTGAAAAATTGCCATAATCGTCGCATTGATAGGGATTAAGTATTGAGCCCGCCAATATATTTTCTGGGGGCACCGGTGGGGGCATTCGCGACAGCAATTGAGTGGTAATAACTAATAATCTCAATAAGATGGGGTTGGCGCGTGGTGGGGTCATCGCCCACCATCCCTTTGTTTCAAACGATGCCGATAGCCTTTCCGACGGCTCCATTGGCGCATCATCACCGGTGGATATTCGGGCCGGTAGGTACAAGTACGGCATCCATAGGGGGAGCATCGTTCATCAAGACGACGCATAATGGTGCCCGGGAGCGATGGCGCTCCCGATGCCCGACAGCTGCGCCGGGCCAGCGCGGAAACCGGCTGATGGAACGATCCTTTTTGTACACGAGCCGCGAGACCCTTGCTGCGGAAAGAGACGCGGTGGAGATCGAGACGATTCCGGCTGTCGCCCAATCTGAAGGCGCGTCAGAATCAGGAGACGGAGCGCCGGTGGCGGACAGTGCCGAAACATTGCAAGTGCGCTCGCCGCGTCAACAGTTGTTGCTCGGCGCCGAGATTGCCGGGATCGGTCGTGGACCATCGACCAAACATCGGATCAAGAACCTGTCGGCGACCGGCGCGCGCGTGGACGGCGCCGCCTTTTTGAAGCCGGGGGCGACCATATCGGTATCGATCGGCGCGCTCGAGGCGATCAAGGCCATGGTGGTCTGGGTCGACGGCCCGGTGGCGGGGTTGAAATTTGCAGAACCCATCGACCCGGGCGCCGCCCGGTCGAAGACCATCGTTTCGAACGGCAAGGCCATTCCTGTCCTCGACAGCCGCGACCCGTCGCCGACCGCTGGTTGGGTTGCCGATCTGGAGAGCCCCTATTGAGCGAAGCCGAAGCGCAGATTGTCCGATTTCCGGCGTGATGGTGGTACGCGCCCTTTGACCGGGGGATCGTCTTGCGCGAAGAGCGCGGAAGCGCGCTTTCGCGAGCAGACGACCATGAGGCAGCGATGATGACGACCCCCGACGAGCGGCTGAACAAGTTGCTGGAGAATTTCATGGGACATGTCATCTCGCTCGACGGTGTGCGCATGGCGCATCGGCACGTCATTGCCGAGCTGCTCGCCCGCCTGCCGGACAGCGATTTCGTCGACGAGCTGATCGCGGGCGCCGACGCCAACGAAGCCGAGCCGGGCGAGATGCGCCGCATGGCGGCCTATCGCGCCGAGCTCGATGCGCTGGTCGAGGAAGCCCGGGCGACCCGCGAGCAACGCGGCGAAAGCTAGCTCAGAGCGATCTGAGCAGCCGCACCGCCCGCGCGATCCAGGGCGGGTCGGCGACGACCTGCTGGCGCGCGCCGGCACCGAGCGGCAGGATCTGGAGCTTGCCCTCCTCGCGGCCGATCAATCGCCCGAACAGAAAGCGGCCCGCAGGGCGCGGCACCAGGACATCGCGGTTGAGCGCGCGGGCATAGGCGTCCGGCGCCAGCGTCTCGCACCAGAGCTCGTCGCCGGCGCGATAGTCGCCGATCCCGGTGGCGATCACGACTGCGGTCAGGCCGGGGGCGGGCCGTGGCGGGGTGACCGTTGCCGGGCGCCTGGGGGCATGTGCACCGCCGGCGTCGAGGATGGCCGCCACGGCGATCTCGGCGCGTTCGGGCAGTCTGACCAGGTCAGCCGCGGTGACCTCGAGCGCATCGGCGATGCGGTTGAGCCAGCCGACCGACACGGTGCGCGTACCGGTTTCGAGCCGGCCGATGGTTTGCGCGGTGGTGGGCGGCGCGCAGCGCCTGGCGACGTCGTCGAGCGTCAGTCCCTTGGCGCGGCGGACTTCGCGGATCGCCGTGATCATTGCGCTCTCCTAACCAGATCGGTTCCCCGTTATCTCGCAAAACCGCCAGGACGGCAAGGCTGCGGCATTTCGTGCCGGATCGCACATCATCGGGGCTGGCGTCCGCGCGTCTCCCCAATCATGATGCGTGCTGCGCCGGTGGGGCGGCGCAAGGGAGAACCGGCGATGCCCGTGAAGCGCGAGATGATGGTCCGGCGCGACGATCTGACTCAGACTGCGATCAACGAGACCCTGGTGTCGGAGCCGAAGGACGGCGAGATCCTGCTCGAGATCGAGGCCTTTGCGGTCACTGCGAACAATGTGACTTATGCGGTGGTCGGCGATCAGCTCGCTTACTGGAATTTCTTTCCGGCGCCGGAAAGCTGGGGCATCGTGCCCGTATGGGGTCATGCGCGGGTGACGACGTCCCGCCACCCGGACATCGCGGTCGGGGAGCGTGTCTATGGCTATCTGCCGATGGCGTCGCACCTGATTGCTCAGCCGGGCAAGGTCGCGGCGGACGGATTCCGCGACATGGCGGCGCACCGCCAGCCGATGAACCCGATCTACAATCAGTATCGCCGCCTCGCCGCCGACCCGGCGCATGATCCGGCGCGCGAGGAAGCGCGCATGTTGTTCGCGCCGCTCTTCACCACCAGCTTCCTGATCGGCGACCAGCTTCGCCGCGCCGACTGGCATGGCGCGGGCACGCTGATCGTGACCAGCGCATCGAGCAAGACCGCGATGGCGGCGGCGCATGTCGCGCGGGCGGACAGCCCGGGCGTGCGGCGAATCGGGCTGACCGGTGCTGGCAACGTCGCCTTCGTCCAGGGCACCGGCCTGTATGATGAGGTCATCGCCTATGATGCGATCGAGGGGTTGGTGGTGACGGGCAGCGCGGTGCTGGTCGATTTCGCCGGCAATGGCGAACTGCTCCATGCCTTGTACGAACAGCTGTCCGGGCAGCTTGCCCATGTGCTGCGGGTCGGGGTGACTCACCATGACGAGCGCGGCGATACGGGGGAACTGCCCGGGCCGGCGCCGGTGTGGTTCTTCGCGCCCGATGCGGCGACGGCGCTGATCGGCGAGATCGGCCCGGACGCATTCAATGCCGCGCTGGCGGAGCGCTGGGCGGGCTTCGTCGCCGAAGCGGAACGCTGGGTGAGCGTCGAGAAGGGCGCGGGCGCCGAGGCGCTGCAACGGGTGTGGCGCGACCAGCTTGCCGGCCGCGCCCCGCCGCAAAAGGGCTATGTGCTGAGGCTCTGAACCGAAACGAACCGGCGATAGGCCCAACTGATCGCGATCAGCGCGATACCGAGCCCGAGGAAGGAGAGGATGCGTAATATCCCCTCCAGGATGGCCGCGTCGATCAGGAACACCTTGAAGGTGACCAGGAACAATAGGCCGAGCCCGACGATACGCAGGTCGCCCAGCCCCTGGCGGATGCCATGGGTGAGCCAGACCAGGGCCAGCCCGAGGAAGGCGGCGGAATAGAGCCAGTTCTCGGTCCGGCCGATCGGGCCGGTCAGGATGTCGCCATGCGTCGCCTGCCGGACGGTTGCCGCGACCGCGATGACGATGGCGGCGAGCATCGCCCCGCGCCAATAGCGATCGATGCGCCGCGGCCAGAGCCAGGCGGCGACCAGCGCCGCATCGAGCGTCGCCAGGTTGAGCAGCGGGATCGTCCCGACCGATTGCGGCACCAGCACCGGGCACAGCACCGCCAGATCGAACCAGACGAACCGGGCGAGTGCGACGGCCAGAAGGGCATGGGCGATATCGCGCCGATAGCGCGCGGCGAACCAGGCGGCGGCGAAGAAGATCTGGGTAATCGCGACGCGTTCGAGGAAGCCGAGCGCCTCGAAACGCTCCAGATCGGCGATGGCGAGCGGCGCCTTGGCGAGGATGTAGACGGTGATCGCACCGATACCGGCCAGCACCGCGACAGCGCGGCTTCGCCACAGTGCGGGCAATGCCGGCCCGCGCAGCAAGGCGATGCCGATCAGGCCGCCGGACAGGGTCAGTTCGCGCACCGTCTGCACCAGCGACGGCATGTAGAGATAGGGCAGCCTGCTTCCGCCGAGCGATGCGCCGGCGTTCCATATGAAACTGCCCAGCAGCGGGGCTGCGCTGGCAAGGGTGGCGAGGCCGGCGGCCGCGGCCCAGAGACGCGGGGCCGGGCGATAGAGGAGCAGCGCCGCGGTGGCGGCCGCGAGGCCGGGCGTGTGCCATGGTGCCGGCAACAGCGCCGGGAGGAAGCCGAGCGCCAGGGCCAGGGCGACCCAGCCGAGCGCCGTGCGAATCCGTCCGGGCAGGAGCAGCCAGGCGGTTGCGGTGGCGAGGCATACAGGCAGCAGGCCGATCGCGACGAGGTCGGCCAGGGCCGGCGCCGGGTCAGTCAGCATGATGCTGGAGAGATAGGGGCCAAGCCGCTCGAACCCGATCACCATCGCTGCACCCGTCACGACGAGCGGCGCCGGCGCGAGATGGTTCAGCGACAGGTCGCGCGTGCGCCGCGACCAGGCCGCGATCGCCACGCCGATGACGAGCCACGCGGACCAGCGCCAGGGCTCGGCAATCAGTTCCGCGGCGGCGAGCCCGGCGAGCAGCGCGGCGACCGCGGTGCCGCCGGTCAATCCGATCGAGGGCGTCAGCGTCTCGCGTGCCGAGTCGCGAGTCCGCCAGGCGAGCGCGGCGGCGGCCAGCGCGGCCAGGGTCAGCAGGCCCGCCCAGGCGGCCGGCGACAGCAAGTCGTGCGCGATGGCGAGCGTCAGCAGTACCGGCCCGGCGGTCGCCCCGAGCGCGATCCCCGCCCATAATGTGCCGCGCCGGGCGAGGAGATGGCCGGGGATGCCGAAGAGCAGCGCGATGGCCAGCGCTGCCAGCGGCGCATGGACACGCTCGCCGGTATCGAGCGCGATGCCGAGCAGGGCCAGCACCAGTACCAGGGCCGCGGCAGGCCCCGGCACCAGCTTGTCGTCGCGCCAGCCGAGCCAGAGCGCGGCGGCGCTCAGCAGGAGGTAGAGCCCCCAGGCGAGCGGCCCGAAATCGAGCGCCGGCGCCAGGATCAGCAGCTGGACGAGCCCCGCGACCAGCGGCAGCAGGCGGAGCCATGATCGGGCCGTGCCGGTGCGCGGCAGCGCCACGGTTGCGCCGATCGCGAGCAGCACGACGAACCCGCCGACCCCGGCGAGTTCACGTCCGGTGACCATGGCGACCAGGATGTTCACCCAGGCGAAGCCGCCGCCGCACGCCGCGATCGCCAGCCACACCCAGCCGCGCCGGATCGCCAGCCCGAACAGCGCGGCGACGAGCAGCCCGAGATAGACGAGCAGCGGCCCGATATTGCCCGGATCGAAGCTCGACACGAGCGGGGCCGCGAAGCCGCCGATCAGCGCCATGATCGCGGTCGGCGGACCGTGGCGCAGCGCCAGGCCGAGGCCGGCCGCCGTCACCACCACCATGATCGCGAAAGCCGGGCCCGCGCCGAGCAGGTGATAGAGCTGCGCGGCGATATAGAGTGTGCCGTACAGGCTCGCGATGCCCGCGCCGGCCAGCACCTGGCCGACGCGCGCGTCGTCACGGGTGGCGGGCAATCGTCGGGCGACTTCGCTTGCCGCGATCAGCACCAGCCCGAACAGCCCGGCGATGATCGTCCGCGCGGTTGGCCCGAGCAGCCCGTTCTCGATCGAATAGCGCACCAGGAAGAAGGCGGAAAGGACCAGGGCCGCGCCGCCAATCCAGATCGGCAGCTTGGCGCCGACGATATTCTCGAATCCCATCCGGGTGGCTTCCCGTGTGGGGACGGCATCGACGTTTTCGGCCGGGGCGTCGACGGGCTCCGGTGCGACCCGCTCGGGGGGCGTCGGTGCATCCGGCAGCTCGATCGCGGGCGGCGGCGGCGCGATAGCGGCCTGTGCCCGTACCACCGTGGCGGTGCGCCGCTGCTCCACCGGTTCGGCACGTTCGGGCGCACTGTCCTCGCGGCGTGGCTGGGATTCGGTCGCCAGGCCGGGCTCGAGCCGGATCAGTCGCTCGTGCAGCGCGTCGACATCGCCTTCGAGTCGCCGCACCTGCGCGACGAGACGCTCCAAGATGATCCCGAGCGCGACGATGGCGATGAACAAGATGACCGTCACGCGCGACTCCCCGTTCCGCAGCGCCCCGGATGTGCCACAGCGCCGGCCATCTGTCTCGCGTCCCGGGGCGGCAATGGGTTGCAACATGCAACTGATGTGCTAGGTCGTTCCCAATCAGAAAATGGACTGGGGAGCCTGTCAGATGATCGTCTATGGATCGAGCATGTCGCCGTTCGTGCGCAAGGTACTTGCCTTCGGGATCGAGAAAGGCCTCGCGCTCGAGCTGTCGCCCGCCGGCATGGGCCGGGGTGGCCCGGCGTTCGAGGAATGCAGCCCGTTCGGCAAGATGCCCGGCTTTCGCGATCCCGGTGCCGACAACGGCCGGGATTTCTGCATTTCGGATTCGACCGCGATCATCACCTATCTCGAGGCGAAATATCCGGAGCCGAACATGATCCCGGCCGATCCGATCGCGCGGGCGCGGACGATCTGGTTCGAGGAGTTCACCGACACGATCATGTTCGCGATGATGGGCAAGGTCTTCTTCAACCGTTTCGTGGCGCCCAAGGTCCTCAAGCAGCCCGGCGACGAGGCCGTTGCCGACGCTGCGGTGGAAATCGAATTGCCGCCCCTGCTCGATTATCTGGAAGGGCAGATTCCGGCGAGCGGCTATCTGGTCGAGGATCGCATCACCCTGGCGGACATCGCGGTGGCGAGCCCGTTCGTGAACCTGGGCCATGTCGGCTGCCCGATCGACGTGGCGCGCTGGCCGAAGACGGCGGCCTATGTGCGCGGCATCCTGGCCCGCCCGAGCTTCGCGCCGATCGTGGCGGCGGAACAGGCGTTTATTGCGCGGGTGGCGTGACAGGACGGATCAACCGTCTCATGCGGGTTGCGGCGATGGTGGAGCGCGGCGGCGATTTCGGCTAGGACGCCGGCCATGCAGTTCGACTTCATCAAATGCCACGGCTCGGGCAATGATTTCCCGCTGATCGACGCGCGCGAGATAGATCTCGACGACGCGGTCTGGGCCGGCGTCGCGCGCGCGCTGGCAGATCGGCGCGGGCCGGTCGGCGGCGACGGGCTGTTGCTGCTGACGCCGGGCGACAAGATCCACGCCTTCGGCATGCGCATGTTCAATTCGGACGGGAGCGAGGCAGAAACCTGCCTCAACGGGCTGCGCTGCGTCGCACGGCTCGGGTTCGAGCGGCTGGGCATCGACCGCGCGCTGGTGCGGCTGAAGACGAGCGCGGCCGAAGCAGCGCGCGATGCCGATATCGCGCCGGGCGTGGCGACGATTCGCGAGACGGCGGGCCCCGCCGATCTCGACGTGACGCGCTGGCCGCTCGGGGTGGAGGCGCACGAGATCGTCCAGCAGCCGATCGCCCTGTTGCCGACCACCCGCAGCTTCACCGCGGTGGCGATGCCCAACCCGCATCTGGTGAGCTTTGTCGACACGGTGGACGAGGCGGAGCTGGTCGCGGTGGGCGAGGTCTGCGAGGCGGCGCCCGGCTGGCTGCCCAACCGCGCCAATGTCTCCTATGTCGAGATGCGGCCAAGCCCCCCGCGAAGTGAAACGTCGCGGGAATCGCAAACCAACTCCCTGTTCGTCCGCACCTTCGAACGCGGCGTCGGCCTGACCGACAGCTGCGGCAGCGCGATGGCCGCCTCCACTTTCGCTGCCTGTCTGACCGGCCGGGCGGAATTCGGCACCGAGCTGACCGTGTTCAACCTTGGCGGGCTGGTCCGTGCCCAGGCCGAAAGCGACGGCATGGTCCGCCTGTCGGGCAATGCGACGTTCGAATGGGAAGGATCGGCCGAGGTCGACTGGGAACGCGGGCTGGCAGGCGACCTGGTGGTCGCACGGCATTTCGACGTCGAGATCGCGGCCTGGGCCGGGGTGGTCGAGGCGATCGGTTAGCGACATCCCCGCCTGTTCCACCTGTTATTCCGGCCGTATTTTTTTCTTCACCTGTTATGTTGGATTTCGCGAGCGTTTTTATCGTTGTATCTCAACGATGTGCTGCCAGCCCACCTGTTATTCGATAACGGGTCGATAACAGGGCGGAACAGGTGCCTAACAGGCGGCGAGCACCTGCGGATTTTCGACTATATCAACGCCAAGAAAGAGCGGACTTGGCCTGTTTGTGCAGACCGATCATGCGCCATATTAGAACCGCGCTGCGCATGTTGAATCGACGCAGCGGCGATTGCCTGCGCCAATATCTCCCGCTGGAAACCTGTACCTAACCCGACAACCATGTTCAGCAACCATGCTCGCACTGGCGCGTATTCCTCTTCGTCGCCCGATATATGGGCATGAGAGGAGTTGTCATGAAGATCACCACTTTGCTTGCCGCCGCCGGGATTGCCGTCGCGTCGATGGGTGTCAGCACGAGCGCAACGGCGCAGAGCTGGGGCCATGACCGGGACAGCTATCGCGACGGCGATCGCGACCGCGACGGCTATCGCAACCGGGACGGCTATCGCGATCGGGACCGGTATCGCGACCGCGGCCGTCATTATGGCTATGATCGTCGCCATTATGGCTGGAATCGTCACCGCAACCATTGCCGGACGATCTGGCGCTACGGCCACCGCGTCCGCGTCTGCCGCTGATCGACGACCCATCCAGGGGTGGCGGCTTTGGCCGCCACCCCTTTTTATCGCGCCCCGGTTGCAACCGCGCAACGTTCGGCGGCATCATTCGTTCTGGACACGTAACATCATCGGGAGAGTATCATGAGTCGCCTCACCAGGATCGCCGTCATCGCAGCCACCAGCTGCCTGGCGATCGCCACGCCCAGCTTTGCGCAGACCGCGCAGGACGATGCCCGTTTCCAGCAGGCGCAGCAGCGGCTCCAGAACGAGCTTCGCGTGTTCCAGCAGGAATTCGACCGCTATCAGCAGGTATCGCGCAACCGCCGCGGCGGTGGCTATGGTGGTCCGGGCGGCGGCTATGATCGCGGCCCGGGTGGCCCCGGCGGTTATTATAACGACGACCGGGTCGAGAGCGATTACGAGCCGTCGCGCTATTATCGCGAGGGACCGAACTATCGCGAGCGCGTGCTGAGTGCTGACGAGCGCGTCTATCGCGGCACTGACGGGCGTTATTACTGCAAGCGCAACGATGGCACGACCGGCCTGATCGTCGGCGCGATCGGCGGCGGCATCCTGGGCAATGTGATCGACGGCGGCCATTCGCGCGGCGTCGGCACCATCCTGGGCGCGATCGTCGGCGGCGTCGCCGGCAAGTCGATCGACCAGAATAATCAGCAGGTGAAGTGCCGCTGATCTGATGCGGGGCGCTGCGCGGCGTCTCCATCGCACGAATATCTAACCGGATCGGCGCGGATTTGGAAAAATCCTGTGCCGGTCCGGTTCCTAGACGAAGCGCGGAATCGGCCGCGGATGCGGCGTCATGCGATCCGACAGGTCGAAATCGACGTCGTCGACAAAGCACCAGCCCCAGCCTTCGGGCGGATCATAGCCTTCGATGATCGGATGCTGCGTCGCGTGGAAGTGCGCGGTGGCGTGGCGATTCGGCGAATCGTCGCAGCAGCCGACATGGCCGCAGGTGCGGCACAGGCGCAGATGGACCCACCAGTCGCCGGTTTTCAGACATTCCTCGCATCCGTCAGCGCTCGGCGTGACGTCGCGGATGCCGCCCAGATGCGTACATGACTCGCTCATGGCGATACGGTAGCGCAATTGCCGGCGCCGCCAACCCTGTACGAACATGTGGCGTTTCACGACGAAAGAGCAGCAATGGTTCCCCGGATATTGATCGATACGGCACTGGTGCCGGGCGGCGGCGAGCTGCGGCTGTTCCAGCGCGGCGATGACTTCTCGATCATGCTTGGCGCGAACGAACTGATGAACAGCCGGCTTTCGGGGTCGGAAGAGGCGCTCGCCACGTTGGTGTGCGACCGCCTGGGGGTGTGCGATCGCCTGGGCGCTGCGCCGGCGCCGCATCTGCTGATCGGCGGGCTCGGCATGGGCTTCACGCTGCGCGCGGCGCTTGGCCGGGTCGGGCCGGATGCGGCGGTCACCGTGGCCGAGCTGGTGCCGGCAGTGGTCGCCTGGGCGCGCGGGCCGATGGCGCCGATCTTCGACGGGAGCCTGGAGGATCGGCGGGTGACCGTGGCCGAGGAGGATGTCGGCGCGCTCATCGCTGGAGTGCGGGGCGCCTGGGATGCGATCCTGCTGGATGTCGACAACGGACCCGACGGGCTGACGCGGCGCGGCAATGACCGCCTCTACAGCGCGACCGGGCTCGACGCGGCGCGATCGGCGCTTCGGCCTGGCGGGATGCTGGCGGTCTGGTCGGCGGCGCCCGACGCGAAGTTCGTGCGGCGGCTGGAGACGGCGGGGTTCGCGGTCGAGGAAGTCGTGGTGAAAGCGCGGGGCGGGCGCGGCGCGCGCCACATCATCTGGCTGGCGACGCGGCTTTAGCGGCCGGCGAGCTCGTCCTCCTGGGGCGGCGGCATTGTCTCGACCGGTGCGTTCGGGACCAGGCGCTCGAACCGGGCGAGCAGGTCCGAGGCGAGCGGGCTGCCAGCGGTATAGGCGACCAGCGTCCGGTGAGTCGCCGGGGCGGTGTCCGGATTGGCGAGCAGCGCAAGGGCGGCGGTGGGCGCCGCGACCAGCAGCAACAGGATCAGGCTGATCACCGGCCCGCGGATCCGCCGGCGCCGCGGTGGCGCCGGGCGGAAGATGGGCGGCGGCTGGCGATGCGGGGCGATCGCCGGGCGGCCGCCACGCGAGCGATCATAGTCAGCGCGGCTGTCGGGCTTGCCGAGCACCGCGAACGCTTCGTTGATCTCGCGGGCTCGCTCCGTCGCCCGGTCGCTCGCATTGGTGTCGGGGTGATGCTTGCGCAGCAGCGCTTTCCATGCAGCATGGACGACGACGTCATCTGCCTGGGGCGATAGACCGAGGACGGCGTAATAGTCCAATGAACCGCTCATCGCGCTGTTGTGCTACGAAGTTGATCGAAATCAAAGAGGCGAGGTACAGTTGCGCGATCGCGAGTAAAGACGGCGACGTGGAGATAACTGTTACTCATCCGAAACATAATTGACTTGGAAGGCCCGCGGGGCTGGCATAGGCTCGCGGCGAGAGGAGAGAGACCATGGCGACCGGAACGGTAAAATGGTTCAACGACGCGAAGGGTTTCGGTTTCCTGACCCCGGACGATGGCGGCGAGGATTTGTTCGTCCATTTTTCCGGCATCAACATGCCGGGCTTCAAGACGCTTGCTGAAGGACAGCGGGTGTCGTTCGAGGTGATCGAAGGGCCGAAGGGCAAGCAGGCGGCCAACATCCAGGCCGCCGAGCCCGACTAGGTCCCGCCTGAGTCCCGCCCGAGTCATCGCCGCGCCTCCTGGCGGATTCTGCGCGGCGCGACTCGACGGCGGGGACTCGCGCCTATCCCGGGAACGGCGCGGCGGGCGGCCCCTGCGCGGCAATGCCTTTCCGGAGCCGATCGCGGAGAGATTGTCCCATAACGGGCATAATTTCGTTCGCACCTGCGGCATTCCACTGCATCGCCAATGCCGAAACGCCATCGGTTCGGGCGGCGCGGGGGCACCCGCCTGCGTCTTGGCCACAGGTTTGCGGATCGCCGCAGTCCCGTATTTCGCGCGATCGATGTCAGCTCGCACCGTCACCGGAAGCGGTCCTGCATGGCGTGCGGGAACCGCACAATCGCGCGCCTTGGCAAGGGCAAAGGCGCCTGCCGGGTGGGTTGATCCGAGGCGCCGGCGGCATTCGCTGCGATGTTGCGGGTGCGTCCAGTCATGGGCGAGCCCGCGGATGGCGCGCGGGACTATGGTCGGATCCTCGTGCCGACCGAGGGTGCGGATGATGTGGAAAAGGAGCCAAAGCTGTTGCGCTTCAGCAACAGCCCCCAGAATTTGTTCGCTTGCGCGGAAACCTTCCTTTGGGTAGGGAGTTTGCGCTGTCCGAGTGACAACGAAGAAAGGGGATTTTTATGCGGAAGCTTGCCGTTGCTATGGCGCTCGCCTCCACCGCTCTCGCCTCACCTGCCCTGGCCCGCGATGATTCGTGGTATGTGGGTGTCGAAGGTGGTGCGCTGCTCGTCGAAGATATGCATTTTGATATCGGCGCGCTTTCCGACGCAGCGACTGTCGACAGCCATTATGGCTATGACGTCGATGGCGTGATTGGTTACGATTTCGGCGCGTTCCGCGTTGAAACCGAGGTCGGCTACAAGAACTCGACCGTCGACTCCTACTATTCGACGACCACCACCCCGATCCGGAACTTCCAAGGTGTTCCGATCAACGCACCTGCCGGCACCTATGATTATGCCGGTGGCCGGACGACGGCGCTCAGCTTCATGCTGAACGGCCTGCTCGATTTCGGTGACGACGATGGCATCCAGGGCTTCGTCGGCGGCGGTGTCGGTGTCGCTCGCGTCAAGACGCGGATCGGCCTGAACACGCTGAGCAACTTCATCGACGATTCCGACACGGTCTTTGCGTGGCAGGGTATCGCCGGTCTCCGCGCTCCGCTGACCAGCCACCTCGATGCGACGTTCAAGTATCGCTTCTTCAACGCCAACAACGTCAAGCTGGTCGACGTTTCGGGCCGTGCGGTCGATACCCGGTATCGTTCGCACAGCATCCTGGGCGGCCTGACCTACAACTTCGGCGAGCCGGCTGCACCGCCGCCTCCGCCGCCACCGCCTCCGCCGCCTCCCCCGCCGCCGCCTCCGCCGGAGCCGGTTCCGGTTGTGGCGCCGCCGGTCTGCTCGCCTGGCCCGTTCATCGTGTTCTTCGAATGGGACAAGTCGGACATCACGCCGGACGCGTCGTCGATCCTCGACAACGCCGTCACCCAGTATCAGAACTGCGGTAATGCGCAGGTCATGCTGGCCGGCCACGCCGACCGCTCGGGTTCGCCCGCTTACAACGTGGGTCTCTCGCAGCGTCGTGCGGACTCGGTGAAGGCCTATCTGTCCGCTCATGCGATCCCCGAGGGCGTGATTTCGACGGAAGCGTTCGGCGAAAGCCGCCCGCGCGTCGCGACTGCCGACGGTGTCCGTGAAGTTCAGAACCGCCGCGTGGAAGTCACTTACGGACCTGGTTCGGGCAACTAAGCCCGGACTTGAGTTCGAAGAATCGAGAGGGAGATCGGCTTGCCGGTCTCCCTTTTCGTTTGCGCGCGATAAACATGTCGCGCCGGTCGGGTGCCGATTCGATTTGAGATCATGAGGTGCCGGCCCTTTTGTCTTCGCCGGCTGGTCGATCCATCGACTTTTTCTTCGGCCCGGCCGGTTTTGTGCTGCAACAGCGAAGAGCGGGGCTGGCAATCGGCCCCTGTTCCGCTAGAGGAATGCGGGCCGCTGGCGGCGCCATCCACATATGAAACAGGGTATCAGGCATGCGGATAACGATGATCGGTTCGGGCTATGTTGGTCTGGTATCTGGCGCCTGTTTCTCGGATTTCGGCCATGACGTGATCTGCGTCGACAAGGATGCGAGCAAGATCGCCGCGCTCGAGGCAGGCAAGATGCCGATCTTCGAACCCGGTCTGGACACGCTGGTGGCGACCAATGTCGCGGCGGGCCGGCTCAGCTTCACCACTGATCTCAAGTCCGCCGTCTCGGGCGCCGACGCCGTGTTCATCGCGGTCGGCACTCCGTCGCGCCGCGGCGACGGCCATGCCGACCTGACCTATGTCTTCGAAGCGTCGCGCGAGATCGCCGCCGCGATCGACGGCCCGATCGTGATCGTCACCAAGTCGACCGTGCCGGTCGGCACTGGCGACAAGGTCGAGGAGATCATGAAGGAAGTCGCCGGCGATTATGAGATCGCGGTCGTCTCCAACCCCGAATTCCTGCGCGAGGGTGCCGCGATCGGCGACTTCAAGCGCCCCGACCGAATCGTTGTCGGCACCGAGGATGCGCGCGCGCAGCAAGTGATGCGCGACATCTATCGCCCGCTCTATCTCAACGAGAGCCCGATCCTGTTCACCGGCCGCCGCACGTCCGAGCTGATCAAATATGCGGCGAATGCGTTCCTCGCGACCAAGATCACCTTCATCAACGAGATCGCGGATCTCTGCGAGGCAGTCGGCGCGAACGTGCAGGACGTGTCGCGGGGCATCGGCCTCGACAACCGCATCGGCTCGAAGTTCCTGCATGCCGGCCCCGGCTATGGCGGGTCGTGTTTCCCCAAGGACACGCTGGCGCTGCTCAAGACATCCGAGGATTACGAGACGCCGATCCGCATCGTCGAGGCGGTGGTGCAGGTCAACGACAACCGCAAGCGCGCGATGGGCCGCAAGGTGATCAAGGCGCTGGGCGGCGAGGGCAAGGGCAAGACGGTCGCGGTCCTCGGCCTGACCTTCAAACCCAACACTGACGACATGCGCGACGCGCCGAGCCTGGCGATCGTGCAGAGCCTGCTCGACGCCGGTGCGACCGTTCGGGCGCACGACCCGGAAGGCATGGAGATCGCGAAGACGATGATGCCGGCCGTCACCTATTGCGGCGACGCCTATGAGGCGGCGACGGGCGCCGACGCAGTGGTGATCGTGACCGAATGGGATACCTATCGCGCGCTCGATCTCGGCCGGCTCGCCAAGGTGATGACTGGTCAGGTCATGGTCGACCTGCGCAACGTCTATCGCGCGGCCGATGTCGAGAAGGCCGGCTTCGCCTACAGCTCGATCGGCCGCTGAGGGTCAGGCTGTCGCCGCCAACGCGGCCTGGAGCCAGGGCGGCGTGATCGCGTCGCCCAGTGCTTCGACCCGGCGCAGTTCTACCATCAGCCCGAGATCGGGATAGGTCGCGCGTGTGCGGTCGCCCGGCTCGGCGATCGGCGCGACCACCAGCCGGCGATTGACCTTGGCGCGGTGATGCATGCGCGCGGTATTCTCCTGGCCGACATAGCAGCCCTTGGCGAAGCTGACGCCGTTCAGCTCGCGGGCATTGGCCTCGAGCCAGAGCGTCTTGTCCGAGCCCAGTTCTTCAATACCCTCGGTGACCCCGAGCGACAGGCGATGCGCCTTCCATCCGATCGCTGCCTCGCCAGCCTCGCCGATCCAGCGTCGGCCGAGTTCGGGAAGGCGGGGATCGGCCACGCCCTTTTCGCCGTCGCGGGACCAATGTACTGCGCCATCGATCCGCGCGATCGTGATCGCCCGGCGCAGGCGATAGATCATCAGGCGCCTGGCGAGCGCATCGGCGGCGTCCGCTTCGCAGTCGACCAGCACGGCGTCGCCATCCGCCCAGAGCAGGAAGTCGAACAGCGCCTTGCCCTGCGGCGTCAACAGGCCCGCCCAGCGTGGCGCCGATGCATCGAGCGTCGCCACGTCCTGAGTCACCAGGCCCTGCAGGAAACCGCGGACATCCTCGCCGGCGATCCGGATCAGCGCGCGGTCGGCGAGCATCGTGGCATGCGGGGTGGTTTCGCTCATGGCGAACAGGTAGGAGGTCGGCCGGGCAAGCGGAAGAGCCGGAGACGATCGTGACAGCGACTTATGACCTGAAGCTGATGGGCGGTACCGTCCACACCCCGGCGGGCCCGATCCAGGCGGATATCGGCGTGCGCGGCGGCCGGATCGTTGCGATCGGTGCGGCCGGCGACGCGGGCGAAACGATCGACTGCACCGGGCTCGATATCCTGCCGGGCGTGATCGACACCCAGGTCCATTTCCGCGAGCCGGGATTGGTCCACAAGGAGGATCTCGAAAGCGGCAGTCGCGCCGCCGTGCTCGGCGGGGTGACTGCGGTGTTCGAGATGCCCAACACCAAGCCCAACACCGACAGCGCCGAAGCGATCCAGGACAAGCTGACCCGGGCGCATCACCGCATGTGGTGCGACCATGCTTTCTATGTCGGGGCGACCAATCACAATGCCGCGGCGCTGGCCGAGCTGGAGCGGCTGCCGGGCACGGCGGGCGTGAAGATCTTCATGGGCGCCTCGACCGGCGACCTGCTCGTGGCGGAGGATTCGTCATTGGCGGAGGTGCTGGCATCGGGTCATCGCCGCGTTGCGATCCATGCCGAGGACGAAGCGCGGATGAACGCGCGTACCGGTGAGCGCGTGCCGGGCGATGCTTCCTCGCACCCGGTGTGGCGCGACGACGAAAGCGCGCTGCTCGCGACGAAGCGCATCCTGACGCTGGCGCGCGCCGCGGGGCGCCGCATCCATGTGCTCCATGTGACGACGCCGGCCGAACTGGAATTGCTCGGCCAGCACAAGGACATCGCTACCTGCGAGGTGACGCCGCAGCACCTGACCCTGGCCGGCGAGGAAGCCTATCCCCGGCTCGGCACGCTGGCGCAGATGAATCCGCCGATCCGATCGGGCGCGCACCGCGAGGGGCTGTGGCACTGGCTGCAGCAGGGCGTGCCCGACATCCTGGGCTCGGACCATGCGCCGCACACGCTGGAGGAGAAGGGCAAGCCCTATCCCGACAGCCCCAGCGGCATGCCCGGCGTGCAGACCATGCTGCCGTTGATGCTGAACCATGTGGCGGAAGGCCGCACCACGCTGGCCCGGGTGATCGACCTCACCAGCGCCGGGCCGCAGCGCGTGTTCGGCATCATCGGCAAGGGGCGGATCGCGATCGGTTACGATGCCGATTTCAGCGTGGTCGACCTGAAGGCGCGCTGGACGATCGAGGAGAGCTGGCTCGCCTCGCGCAGCGGCTGGTCGCCCTTCACCGGCATGACGCTGACCGGCAAGCCGATCGGCACGATCGTGCGCGGCCGGCGGGTGATGTGGGATGGTGCGCTCGCCAATGCGGCGCTCGGCGAGCCGATCCGGTTCGAGGCAGTGGAGTTCGGCTGAGGGGAGATGCCCGCATGATCGCGACGACCGATCTGTGCCCGCTGCTGCAGGTGTTCGACATGCCGGCATCGGTACGCTTCTATCGCGATCTACTTGGGTTCACGGTCGAGACGACCTCACCGGTGCAGGATAGCGATCCCCCGTTCGACTGGGCCTTGCTGCGCAAGGGCGAGGCGGTACTGATGCTCAACACCGCCTATGAGCGTGACGATCGTCCCGTGGTACCCGATCCAGCGCGAATCGCGGCGCATGGGGACATCTGCCTCTATCTCGGCTGCCCGGATGTGGATGGGGCCTATCGGCTGCTCTCGCAGCAGGGTCTCGATATCGCGCTGCCGGTCACCGCGCCCTATGGCATGCGGCAACTCACGCTGAAGGATCCGGACGGCTACGCGGTTTGCCTGCAAGGGGCGGTCGCCGACCGCTAGGCGGCCGGCCCGGAGCGATCGTCAGAAGGGCAGCCATTTCGATTTGTGGCTGAACTTCATGTACCCGACATTCACGCCCTGCCGCCAGCCGACGCCGAGGCGGATCGGGATCAGCACGATGTCGCCGCGCCGCAGATAGGTCGCGGCCATACCGCCGACGAAATAGAGCCGGCCCTCGCCCGCCGGAAAGCGGCGGTACAGTTCCTCCGAATCATGCAGATTGTAGACCAGTACGAACACCTTGTTTGCGTCGCCGCCCAGGTCGAATCCGACCGACGGGCCGGTCCAGTAGACCGGCATCTGCCCCTCGATCTTGTGGAACATCGTGCCGCTGCCATAGCGCAGACCGACGACGATCGCGCCCGAGGCCTCGCGGCCGGAGATATAGGCGTTTGGCTCGCCCTGTTCCTTCAGCGTGCGCTCCAGGATGCCGGCCAGCCCGGAGGCGCCCTTGCCGAAGGTGCCTTCGGCGGCGACGAGCAATTCCTCGCGCTTGAACGTCGTGCCCTGGGCAGCGTCTGCATTGGCTTCAGCCAGCGCCGTGCTGCCGTCAGCGGGCGCGCCCTGGGCCTGGCTGCCGCCTGCAGGCATGTTGGGGTTGCTCGGGTCGTAGGGCGGATATTGCTGCGATCCCGGCGCGGCGGGTGCGTCATTATAGGCCGGCTGGCTGTCGGCCGGCACGGCAGTGTCCGGCTCGCGGGCGGGCGGCGGTGGGGTCTGCTGGCGTTGCAGGTCGCTGTCGATCGCCTCGTTGGGATCGATCGTGCGCACCTGCGCGACCGATGGCGCAGGGCCGACGCCGATGGCGGTCGCCACCAGCAAGAAGATAAGAAGGGCCTTGCGCATCCGATATACTCCCCCGGCGCTTAATGGAGCAGTGTTGCGCCTGTGCGGCTTGCCCCACAATGAACCGCGCGACGACCCGAGTCGAATTCGCGGCGGATGACATGTTGCAACGCCGGTTGATCGCAGCGACACCCCTCGCTATAGCCGCGCTTCGCCGCCAAGCCGGAGACGTGGGTGAGTGGCTGAAACCAGCGGTTTGCTAAACCGCCGTACGGGGTTTACTCGTACCGAGGGTTCGAATCCCTCCGTCTCCGCCAGATTTGGCCATATGCTACTGAAAAATAAGCGATAATTTCAGTAGCGGGTAGCTTGGCCTACATCCTGTCCCACATTAAATTTCCGGTTTGTTCGATGAGCGCGCCCTGCGCTCGCATTTTCCATTCCAGGGCGGCCCGCTAAGCGCCTCCGCCGTTCCGGTATAATCCGTTCCGGAGGCAGGTGGTCGCAAATTCGCTGTGTGCTGGGCCATAAAGCGCCCAACTGCTCGTCGAGATTTCTGGGAGGCTGGGTAATAGTTCGGGGCGCTCCAGCCGACAGGCTGAGCGGCTTATCGAGCGTATAACTTTAGTCTCAGGCAATGCCGGGGCGTCCCTAACTACACTGTAAAAACATAATTTTCTCTTGTAGTGTGTTCGCGATCGACCGCCCTGATTTGCCTGAACCCGCATCGAAATGTGGGAACGCTTGTGAGATCATTTCAGGCCGGGAATCGAACCGATGTCTCTTACCGCGTTGACGGTCAAAACGCCAAGCCCGGCCGCCATACCGATGGCCGGAGTCTGTGTCTGCTGGTCAAAGACAGGGGAGCGAAAACGTGGGTGCTGCGAATGCAGCGCCAGGGCAGGCGTCGCGACTATGACTTGGGATCGGCGTTGGGACGTGTCGCTGGCTGAGGCGCGCGACGCTGCTGCGGCCCTGCGTCGTCAGGTCCGCGAGGGCGGCGATCCGGTGGCTGAGCGGCGAAAGCCGCGCAAGGTCGTGCCCAGCTTCGAGACGGCAGCGCGAGGCTGTTACGACGCTATGAAGGATGGATGGAAGAACCAGCGTCACGCAAGCTGGATATCCAGCCTTGAAAACCATGTCTTTCCGCTGATCGGGACCAAGCCGGTCAACGAGGTGGATAGCGCTTGCGTGGTTGAGGTGCTGGCACCGATCTGGCTCGACATCTCCGACACCGCACGGCGCATCTTGCAGCGCATTGGTGCGGTGCTGGATCCAGCGATTGACGGCTGACTCGTGCCAGCCAGCGGCGTGGATGACGGCGGCCCGGCGCCAGACACGTCAGGCGCCTGTCGAGCGGAGATGGTCCTCGCTCCCAGACAGGAGCCGCACCAATGTCGCACCGCACGTCCTTCCGCACAGCGCGGCGATGGAATTGCTTCAGGCGGGTGTCGATCTTTCGGTGATCGCGCTGTGGCTCCGGCATGAGTCCATCAAGACGACCCAGGTCTATCTGCATGCCCACCTCGCGCTGAAGGAGGCGGCGCTGGCCAGGGTCAAGTCGTTCAACGGACAGAAGGGCGGGCGCTACAAGCCAGGAGACCGGCTGCTCGCCTTCCTCGATGGATTATGACGCGATGCCGGCCTTCTCGCGCAGCACATCGAGCCAGTCGCGCGACACCGCCTCCACCTGGTCGCGAAGGTCGCGCACCGCATCCGTGATGGCCAGGAGATCGTCCGCGCCGATCTCGTAGCTCGTCGAGTAACGAGCCTCGACGTAGGCGCGCTTCGCAAGCTCAAAGCGCCGCCGGTCAAGCTTGGTCGCACGCGGCCAGCTGTCAACCAAGCGTGGCTCCTTGTCCTCGGCCAGGGACCGCAAGAACTTCAGATTATGCGAGCGGGGCACGTAGTGTGTGCGTACGAGCAGGAAGCAGGTGTAAGCCCGTTCCGCGGCTTGATGCAGCGTAAAGGCGGCGTCCTTATTGTGCCCCTTGCTGACGTAGAACGCCGCCCCTTCAAGCGCCGCGTCGACCTTGCCGAGCCAGTCAGCCAGGTATGCGCTAGCCATCTCGTAGGCGTCTGCCGCCGTCAGCGGTTTGGGCGTCGCCAGCGCAACGCCGGGCAGCTCGTAAAGAGCGACGCCGTCGCGGGCGATGTCGACCCAAAAATATTCGCCGCGCGTGAGACCGTCGTTCACTTCGTCGAGTGTGTGTACGATGATGTTCACCGGCCGACCGATCGCAGGGTCGCGCTGGATCTTGTCCTCCGCAACATACCAGTATTCGGCGATGTCGGTGAGATTCTTGTGGCTCACGATGACCAGGATATCGAAGTCGGACTGGTATCCGTTCGCCGCCTCATCGACCCAGTCGCTGCGGCCGTAACTGCCGAACAGGATGATCTTCTGGATCTTGCCGTTCTTTTTCCACGGCTGCGTCGCGCCGGCGATCGCGGTGGCAAATTCGTCCAGCAACGTCTGCCGCACGCGCGCCAGCTCATTTTGCTGGATCGGCGGAAGGTGATCGAGGTCTTTGCGCATTGCCGGATTCTCGCGGTCTCCGAGGCAAGTAGCAAGCCCAAGGTGGACAGGCATGACACAATCGACTTCCACGGGCAGCCGGGCAGCCGGGGAAACTATGTCGCGCCGATCGTCGCTAAGACGTTGGCGCTGCTCGCAAAGCCGAGCCCACTCGGCATAGTCTGCCGGTCCGCACAAAGCCCTTTATGCCGCGCGCAGCATAAGGGGCTGTAAAGGCCGAGAACTAGAAGCGTGCAATGATATGCGACCGACATGGGCGACTGCCGCTCGACGAGCACGCGCCGCACCAACTCGGCTCGACTGTGAGGCGTGGTTCGGGCATTCTTGTGCACGTTCATCCGGTTCCTCCTGACAGCTGAAGCTTCGCAACCTCAGTCTGCTCGGACAGAACCGGATGAACAACCTATCGAAAGCTCACAACTAGGCACCGCTGCGGAAAGGAGTCCGCCTTAAGGAGTCGCGGCCTGCCCGGTAGTGTGCGACGCTGCGCCCATAGCGCTGGGGTTGCCCGTGCATTGGGCTTCCTCGCGCCCGGGTCACGCTGACGGTCGTGTCGATCGTCAAGCTGACCGTCCCACAATCCGGCCGGCCGGGTGTCCCCGCCGCCGATGCGGTGCATCTGCCTTGCACCTGAGGGATTGGAGCTGTGGTGTTCGTAACACGTCACGAATTTGCTTGAGCAGATCATTGAGTGGCTTGGACGCGAGCGCTTTTCGTGGACCTTGATCGAAGCCCCAATCTCGACCACGCCTCGCACAACCGATTGCTCGACTGCCGCAGTTCCGCCACTAGAGAGGATAGTTCACAGTGCTCATCATCCTTGCGCTGCTTGGCCTTATGCCGGCTTTCCAGGAATCGACAGCCGAGCAGGTGCCGGAAGACATTGTCGTCACCGCCGTCCGTCAGGATTGCCGAGTACGCTTCGCGGACCGTGAAATGTCCGATCGCGAATTCAATGACCGGGCCAAAGTGTGGGCCAGCGGCAAGCCGGTTCGCGTCATCGCGCGGGCCGACACGGATTTGAAATGCCTGTCGAAGATTGCATTCCGGTTGGCGGACCGGGGGGTTCGGCTCATCGAATTTGTCGATCCTAGCGGCCGGTCGGCCGAGCCATTGCGCGTGCCGGGCCTTCAGACTGCCGGACCAACGCCTCAGACTGGTATCCGGGATCGTGAAAAGGAGTTCATTTCCCGCAAGGCGGCTGAGTTGATACTCGCGGGCAAATGTCCCGAGGCGCGGCGGTTGGCGCTTGAGAACGGCAATCTCGAAGCTGCCGCGAATGTCGCGCAGATTTGCCGGACACCTTAGTAAGATGTCTGGTGCGCGTCCGCAGCGCCATGCGAATCCCCACTTCGGCATGATGCAACACGGTCCGCGGTAAGCAGTCATCGACGAGCCCGGGAGGTTGTGCGCGGAAGCGCGGCATTCGGCGCTGCCCCCGCGGATCAAGCGGTCACCGCCCGGGCGAATGAGTCGCGCAATGACAAACGAAGTGGGATTGCTTTGGGTCAAGACACGCGGCTCGCTTACATATAGGTAACAAAAAAAGAGGTGGGCGCACGTGTATGATTGAATATCTGTGACGTTTATCTTCGGCAGTCTTGCGCGGCGGAGGTTCATTCCAAAGAAGGCGATAAAGAAGGACGGAGGGCACGTATCATCGCTCCCCCGTATCGATTCCGGGTACCAGGAACAGGCAGAGCTGGCGATTGGTGATGGCCACAATCTGATATACCTCGAGCGTCAGGATTGTCGGCCCGTTCTTATCCTGCGAGGTATACCCGCGCTGGTAGCAATCGTTGATTGCGGGATTCCCAAGCGCTCAGGACAGGACGTCGTGATACAGTGGCTCTTCGAGACTATGGGGGATCCCCGCAATTTTGCGGATGAGCTTCCCCATTCTCTCTGGGGCGCCGCGAGCCGCCGCTCTGGCGCTGACGAGGTTGGCTTACGAAACCCCACTCCTCATCGAACTGTGTGCCGTGACTAATTGTTGCTCTCTGCGGTGGAACGCTCGAAAGCGGAGGAGGAGCATGCCTCGCTTTCCTCCTGTGCGAACAGGGCATCCAATCGATCAAGGGTCGGGAAGCATTCTGTACGATGAAGGCGGAATTCGGACCCTGGGTGTACCTAGCCGTCGGGCCCGGGTTACAAAGCAGCGCGGCTTTCCTCGTCGCGTGCCGGCGGCGGAGTTCGTTCACACCCGGGGAGGTTCTGTAGGCTCGGACTGCCTAGGTGAGCGTTTCCGGCGTCTATGGCTTCGAAAGCCGCGATCAGCTTGGCAACATGTGCTGCCCTGCGTGCCTGAACGTCGCTCATCCACTGCCCCTTGAAAAGTTTGCGGCCACCGCCCGTGCCCCCGCTGGCATGCGATGGCCGCCCCGTTTCTATAGGTGCGAGAAGGTTAACAGATCATTGTTATGACGCTTATAGTGTCAATTGTTGTATTGAATCAGGTCCCTGGCAGCAGGAGGGAATAAGCGGCTGGTCCATCGGGAAGCCCATCGCGCGCAAGCACTTCCATGGCTACGAGACACGGTCCGACTATTACAGCCAGCTTCAGCGCAGCAGATCGACCGCGAAGGCACGCACCGAGGGGCCGATATCCTCGCGGCTCAGCGCGATGGCCAGATTGGCCTGCACATACCCCGCCTTGTCGCCGCAATCATAGCGACGGCCGTCGAAGGTCAGGCCGTGGAACGGTTGATCGCCGATCATGCGCGCCATGGCGTCGGTCAGCTGGATCTCCCCGCCCGCACCCTTTTCCTGGGTTTCGAGCACGCGCATCACCTCGGGCTGGAGGATGTAGCGGCCGATCACCGACAGGTTCGAGGGGGCGGTACCCGGCTTGGGCTTCTCGACCAGGCCCTTGACCTGGGTGAGCGCGCCGTCGCGGGCGCCGGGCGTGATCACGCCGTACATATGGGTCTGGTCCTCCGGCACTTCCTGGGCACAGATCATGTTGCCGCCGACCTCCATATAGGCATCGACCATCTGCTTGAGGCAACCGGGCTTGCCGACCATGAAGTCGTCCGCGAGCAGCACGGCGAACGGCTCGTCGCCGACGATGTCGCGCGCGCACCACACGGCATGGCCAAGGCCCATCGGCTCCTGCTGGCGGACATAGGCGACGGCGCCGGGCTTCAGGCGCGTCTGGTGCAGCAGATCGAGCGACTTGCCGCGATGCGTCATGGTCGTCTCGAGCTCATAGGCAATGTCGAAATGGTCCTCGATCGCCGACTTGCCGCGACCGGTGACGAAGATCATCTGCTCGATCCCCGCCTCGAGCGCCTCGTCGACCGCGTACTGGATCAGCGGACGATCGACGACCGGCAGCATTTCCTTCGGCAGCGCCTTGGTCGCCGGCAGGAAACGCGTGCCGAGACCACCCACGGGGAACACGGCCTTACGCAGCGGCTTGATCATCGTGTCTCTCGATATTGCAGTGCAACGCGGATCATCGAAACAGATTGTAAGCCGATGGCACGAATGCGCAATGATCCGTGTTGCAATGCGGCATGCGGGTCCACTAACATCGCATGCTTACTCCCATCACTGCGCGGGATATCGGTCTGGAGATCGTTAATTCCAACGGAAGACGATCATGGCGAAGAGCGTCACGCCTAAATGGGGCTACCACTTGGCGGCAGGATCATTGATGGATATCCCGGCTTCGTATCATGCGTTCATCGAGTGGCTGATGGCGGTTACTCGCCTGCCAGACACGGTGCTACATATCCACGCCGGAATGGGCATATTGGTGATTGGCAGGTTATTCTCTCGCAGATCGCTCGGGACCCTGGTGCCTTTGTATGCAGTGGTCATCGCCGAACTTGGCAATGAGGTCATGGACCGCCTCTATTTCGGGCAATGGCGATGGCCTGATACCCTCAGCGACGTGGCGAACACACTGTTTTGGCCGGCTATCATTTGTCTAGCAGTACGCCTCCGGCCACTTGTGATCGCCCGCATTTGAGGAGCGATGGAGGGCTGCCCGACCCCTTGAAAGGATCGCGTCGACTGGCCGACACTGGTTGTTTGCGACGGTGGCATCTCCCGAAGGGCTGTTTGATCAGGGAAGTGGGGAGGAGGGCGATCGACTTGTACCAGTGCTGGGCGTCTGGGCGAGCGGCAGACTACGAGCAGGGTCAGGCGCTCATTGAGAAGCGGGATAAGCCTGCCCAGACAACCTGCTGCCTGAACGGCCTGTGCCGTCGGGATCGCCACTACGCTCGGCACGATGGAGATGCCTGTGTCGCGATTGCGGGCGTCGCATGGACAAGATAGCACAGCGCTCGGCACTCGACGACGAGCCTAAACGCCAATTCGCCTGGTTGACTCGAATTCAACGAGACGCCGGCCTTTATTTTTTTGGAATCGGCACGACAGCCGTTCGCGGCCTTTCTTGACAGCAACACGCTGTAAGTATCCGTATTGATACTTTTTTATAACTAGAACCGAGTTGGAACAATGGGATGTGACAATATTGTAATCTATGCCATATCTACTCGCTCCTAAGGCTCAGAGAGCTGCCAGCAAGGTAGCCGGAGCCCTGGTCGCAAGGAGAGTAGAATGGGGCGCTTGGTACGAGCCTTTCCGAAACAGTGGCGGCTTGATGCCGCAAATCCTTCTATGACGCGCGGGTTGCTGATCGGCGGTATCGCCAGCGTCGGTTTCTGGACGCTCATTCTGCTTTGGGCCCTGGCATAGGCCGGTCCGGAGTCGGGTTTAGTAGGCGTTTGGATGTAACAGCACCCGAACCGTTCGGCACAGGATCCATATATCCTTCAATAGCGACCAGTGATCGAGATATTCCAGGTCGGCCTGAAGGCGGTTGACCAGATCGCTTTCCGAATGGGTGGCCCCTCTGTAGCCCCTGATCTGAGCCAGACCGGTCAGGCCGGGCTTGGCGGCGTGACGATGCCAATATCGTTCGTCGATTTCCCAGAAGAGCTTATTTGCCGCGCGTGAACCAAGCGCGTGCGGGCGGGGGCCGACGATGCTCATGTCGCCCTTCAGGACGTTGAGCAATTGAGGTAATTCATCTACGCTCGTCATGCGCAAAAGGCGTCCGAAGCGGGTCACGCGATCGTCATCGCGTGACGCCGAGGTGAGGCCGTGACTATCAGTCCTTTCCTGTCGCATGCTTCGGAATTTGAGCAGGCGGAACTGCTCGTTTCCTCGGCCGATACGGGTTTGAACGAAAAAGATTGGTCCTGGGCTGTCGAGCTTGATCAGCAGGGCCGTCGCGACGAGAGCGGGCAGCAGAGTTATCAGCGCGCCGCTTGCAATCGCAACGTCAAAGGCCCGCTTGATGATCCTGTCGACCAGCCGGAGGGGGCCGTTTGCGACCACAACCGTCGGCGCGCCTTCGTGCCAGCTCTGCCCCAGCGGGATCAGGGCGTTGAGTTCGGGAACGATGATCTCGCTCCGGATATTGGCACCCTTCAGGGCACGTGCCCAGCTCTCGCGCCGCTCGGGCAAGCAATTCACAATGACGCGGTCGGCGGGCCGAAGGGCCTTCGCAAGTCTGTCGTACATATGCGGATCATGAGAATCCGGGTCGATATCATATGCGGCGGCGTTCAGAAGCAGATGTTCGCCGGGTGAGATTGAACTCAAGCCATCCTCAAGCAAGATCGTAATATGAGGCTTACCGCCTAGAATCTTCTCCGCGTATCCGACCAAAAAAAATCGCGCTGCGATAATAAATGCTACGCTACCGGATATCCCTATAAACATCATTAGCCGAGAAAAGTTAGTGCTGACTTTAAGGCAGAACGCAACGAGTACGATGGCTGCTGCAGCAATCAAGATTGCTCGCACACCATTCTTAGCAGCAGTAAATCGTGATTGTAGCTTGGGGAGGCTATACGCGTTGGAGTTAATTGCCACCATCAGATATATTGGCATCGTCGCAGCAAGATACAGCGGCCACTGGGACTCGTCTGACCCGCGTCCGAGGAGGAGGTTGGCTCCAAGGAACCCTGCAAAAATGCTGATCGCGTCAAGCGCCATCAGTAGGCAAATAAAACGGGCGCGCAGCATCCCCCGACCCAAGGATACTCTGTGCCGATCTACATCGGCAATGGCCCCACTGAGACCTAACTGCCCTACCTCAAGGTCCATGAACCGCCCCGTTTAAAAAGGTTCAAACCTGACCCACCGTGACCTTAAACGTACACCCCAACCATGCAACGCTTTTCGCTGCGCTGCGGCAGCGATTCGGAGTATCCACGCATGGGTGTAGTCTCGTCAGATACTCCGAGGCCAGCCTCACGGCGTATCTTGGAAGGAGTCCAACGCATTTTTGCCTCGCCCCGACGCTAAACCGTGCCAATACCTTACAATAACTTCCGCGTTTTAGGTCCAGTCCGGCACATGTGGCAGATATGTTGCAGCGTGGGAGCGGCGGCGTGCCCCAATCGATTTCAATACCCGTTCGCAATGATGGGTTCGACATGTCGAGTTTTTTCTCTTTCGCACTCGCAGCAATTGATTAGGATCGGCGCGCGACATAGCGGGGATTCGGAATGGCTTCTGGCGACAGGAAGGTAGCGTTGGTTACGGGTATCACCGGGCAGGACGGTGCCTATCTCGCGGAGTTGCTCCTTGAGAAGGGGTATGAGGTGCACGGCTTGAAGCGACGGTCGTCGTCGTTCAACACTGGGCGGATCGAGCATATCTACCAGGATCCGCACACGCGGGACGCGCGCTTCCATCTCCATTATGGGGACCTGACCGACGCAACCAATCTTATCCGGGTGGTCCAGCAGGTTCAGCCGACGGAAATCTACAATCTGGCGGCGCAAAGCCATGTCCAAGTCAGTTTCGAAACGCCGGAATATACCGCCAATGCGGATGGTATCGGTACGCTCCGACTATTGGAAGCGATGCGTATCCTGGGCATGGAGAGGCGCTGCCGCTTCTATCAAGCCTCGACGTCCGAGTTGTACGGTCTCGTCCAGGAGGTCCCGCAGAAGGAAACTACGCCTTTCTACCCGCGGTCTCCCTATGCGGCTGCGAAGCTCTATTCCTACTGGATCGTGGTGAACTACCGCGAGGCCTATGGGATGCACGCGTCCAACGGCATCCTGTTCAACCACGAAAGCCCGCTACGCGGCGAGACCTTCGTGACGCGCAAGATCACTCGTGCGGCCGCAGCGATCAAGCTTGGGCGCCAGCAAAAACTCTGGCTCGGGAATATCGATGCCAAGCGCGACTGGGGTCACGCCCGGGAATATGTGCGCGGCATGTGGATGATGCTGCAACAGGACGAGCCCGATGACTATGTCCTCGCGACAGGCGAAACGACGACGGTTCGGACCTTCGTCGACTGGGCATTTCAGGATGTCGGGATATCCCTCGAATGGAAGGGCGAGGGCGTCGATGAGAAGGGTTATTGCAAGGACAGCGGCGCCTGCCTGGTCGAGATCGATCCACGTTATTTCCGGCCGACCGAGGTCGACCTACTGATCGGAGATCCTACAAAAGCCCGGACGAAACTCGGCTGGCACCATGAGACGTCGGTGCGCGACTTGGTCAGCGAAATGGTTCGTGACGATATGATCGTCATGCGAAATGCTCCGATCGAGAAAGGCGCCTGATGACATTCTCATTGGCGGGGCGGAGGGTCTATGTCGCCGGCCACCGCGGCATGGTCGGTTCCGCGATCGTGCGGCGGCTGGCCGGTGAGCAATGCGAGATCCTGACCGCGTCGCGCGTCGACCTCGACCTGCTCGACCAGGCGGCGGTTCGCGCCTGGTTCGAGCGCGAGCGGCCCGATGCGGTTTTCCTTGCCGCGGCAAAGGTTGGCGGCATTCTCGCCAATGACCGGTTTCCAGCGGATTTTCTCTATCAGAACATGATGATCGAGGCCAATGTCATTGAGGCCGCCCACAGGAGCGAGGTCGAAAAGCTCCTGTTTCTCGGGTCGAGTTGCATCTATCCGAAATTCGCGCCGCAGCCGATCCGGGAGGACGCGCTCCTGACCGGCCCACTCGAGCCGACCAACGAGTGGTATGCGATTGCCAAGATTGCCGGCATCAAGCTTGCCCAGGCCTATCGACGGCAGCACGGGCGGGACTTCATTTCAGCGATGCCGACCAACCTGTATGGTTCCGGCGACAATTTCGACCTGGAATCCAGTCATGTGCTTCCCGCGCTGATCCGCAAGGCACATGAGGCAAAAATTTCCGAGGCTGCGGGAATCGAGATTTGGGGCACCGGCACGCCGCGACGGGAATTCCTCCACGTCGACGACTGCGCGGACGCATGCGTCCATCTCATCAAAACCTATTCCGATCCGGAGCATGTCAATATCGGTTCGGGGGAGGATCTGAGCATCCTGGACCTCACGAAGCTCGTTTGTGAGGTTGTCGGCTTTGCCGGCGAGATCTCCCGGGACACGAGCAAGCCGGATGGAACGCCGCGCAAGCTGATGTCGGCCGACAAGATCCGGTCAATGGGCTGGGAGCCGAAGATCGGGCTACCCGAGGGTATCCGGAGCACCTACGCGTGGTTCCTGAAGAACTTCGCCTGACATGAAAATTCTCGTTCTCGGGTTGAACTACGCGCCGGAGGAGATCGGAATCTCCGTCTATACGGCCGGCCTGTGCGAGGGGCTGGTGAAGAGAGGGCATGAGGTCCGGGTGGTGGCGGCCCAGCCCTATTATCCGCAGTGGAAGGTGCATCCCGGGTTTGGCGGCGGCTGGAAGCGATCGTCCGAACGAGGCGTGGATGTAACGCGCTGTCCCATCTATGTCCCCGGTGTGCCGAGCGGGGCGAAGCGCCTGCTCCATCATGCCAGCTTCGCGCTCTCGTCGTTCCTGCCGACGATGGCGGCTGCGCGGGCGTTTCGTCCCGATCTGGTGATGACGATGGCCCCTTCGCTCGTCGGAGCACCGGTCGCCTGGCTGGCCGCGAAACTCGTTGGCGCGCGCAGCTGGCTCCATGTGCAGGATTTCGAAGTCGAGGCGGCGTTCGCGACAGGGTTGCTGGATTCCTCGACTGCCGTCGCGCGCTGGGCGCGGAAAGGCGAACACGGGACCATCGGTTTGTTCGATCGGGTCAGCAGCATCAGTCCCGAAATGTGCAGCAAACTGAGGGCGTTAGGGCTAGGCGACGATCGGGTGACGGAATTTCGCAACTGGGCGGATATCGAGGCGATCCGCCCGCTCGAGGCGGTTTCTTCCTATCGGACGGAATGGAACATCGCTACCCCGCACGTGGCGCTTTATTCGGGCAATATCGCGAACAAGCAAGGGATCGGCATCGTCGTGGAAGCGGCGCGGCGGTTGCGCCATCGGGCCGATCTGCGATTCGTCGTGTGCGGGGAGGGGCCCAATCGCATTAACATCGAGAAGGAGGCCAGCGGGCTCGGCAATATCGAGTTTCACGACCTTCAGCCCACCGAGCGGCTGGCGGATCTGATGGGCCTGGCGACGATCCATATGCTGCCTCAAAAAGCGGATGCCGCGGATCTGGTGCTGCCGTCCAAGCTCACCAACATGCTCGCCTCCGGGCGGCCGATCGTAGTGACCGCTGCGCCGGGCACGGGGCTGGCCCGCGAAACCGAGGGCTGCGGCGTCATCACCCCGCCTGAAGATGCCGCTGCCTTTGCCGCGGGGATCGAGCGGCTGATCGACGACCCAGCCTTTCATCGCGAGACCTCGCTTGCGGCACGCGATCGTGCCGAGCGGGTCTGGAATTCCACCTCGATCATCGACGGCTTCGAGCGCCAGGCAGCGGCGCTGATTGCCTCGGGGCGACGGTGATCATAGTGGCGGCGCGGGAAGGAGACGGGGCTCTTCGGCCCTCTGCTCCCGGGACTGGAAACCGGGTATTTCAGGAGACTGTATGACGATCGCGCCAAAACTCCTCAAAATGGCACAGCTGATGAAACGGCCGTTCTTCGCCTCGACGGTGCTCAGGCATCGGGTGGCGGCGACCGTGGAGCATCTCGAGGCGATCTCGTTCTGCGCACCTGCGACGCTGATCGATGTCGGGGCCAACAAGGGGCAGTTCTCCACTGCCGTTCGCGGCTTGCTGCCGGAGGCCGTCATCCACGCGTTCGAGCCCTTGCCCGTGGCCGCGGATCGTTTCGCGTCGGTATTCCGTGGCGACCCCCTCGTGCATCTGCATCGTTTCGCGATCGGGGCCGAGAATGGCACCAGCACTTTCTTCGTCGCCGATCGAGAGGATAGCTCCTCCCTGCTGAAACCCGGCAAGGGCCAGCAAGACGCATATGGGGTCAGCGCCAAGGAGCAGATCAAGGTCGAGGTGAGGCCACTGGGCAGCGTGATCGACCTTACGGCCCTGCCTTCGCCCGTGCTCCTCAAGATCGATGTTCAGGGAACGGAGCTGGACGTGCTGAAGGGCATCGAGAGCCTCGACCCGTTCGACTTCATCTATGTCGAATTGAGTTTTGTCGTGCTTTACGAGGGGCAGTGCCTGTTCGAGGAAGTGCGCGCGCACCTGGCGGGACGAGGCTTCAGCCTGAGGGGGGTGTTCAACCAGTCGGTGACATCCGCGTTCGGCCCAACCCAGGCCGATTGCCTGTTTGTGCGTGATGACGACCGGTGACAAACGATTCGGCCATTTCCGAAATGACGCGAGTCCCGCGCCACCCCGCGCTTGTCTTCGATGTTCGCATGCGCAACAAGACTGCGGACGGACGGGAGTCGACAGACTGATGGCGCTTCTGGTTACCGGTGCGGCGGGCTTCATCGCCTCGCACGTTTGCCGTCGCCTTATCGCGCGAGGCGAGCGCGTCGTCGGCGTAGACAGCTTGGATTCCTATTACCAAGTGAGTCTGAAGCATGACCGGCTGGCGGCGATCCGCGCCGAGGAGGGAGCGGGAGAACGCTTCGTCTTCCACCAGCTCGATTTCGCCGACCACGAGGCGCTCGACGCCGCGATCTCCGGGGAGGAAATCGACCGGATTGTTCATCTCGGGGCGCAAGCGGGCGTGCGCTACAGTCTCGAAAATCCGCGCGCCTATGTGCGTTCGAACCTTACTGGTCATGTAAACCTGCTGGAACTGGCGCGCGGGTCGAAGGCTAAGCATCTCGTTTATGCCTCCTCCTCCTCAGTCTATGGCCAGAACGCCTCTCTGCCGTTCAAGGTGGAGGACCGAGTTGATCATCCGGTATCGCTATACGCCGCCACGAAGCGAGCTGATGAGCTGATGAGCGAGACCTACTCGCATCTCTACCGTATTCCCCAGACCGGTCTTCGCTTCTTCACCGTCTACGGACCCTGGGGGAGGCCCGACATGGCGCCGTGGCTGTTCACTTCAGCGATCCTGGAAGGGCGCCCTATCAAGGTGTTCAACGACGGTAAGATGATGCGGGACTTTACCTTCATCGATGACATCGTCGCGGGCGTGTTGGCCGCGCTCGACAATCCGCCGGCCGACGACGGGGAGGAGAAGGCCGGTGGCAGCAAGGCGCCCCATCGGCTCTACAATATCGGCAACAACAAAGCCGAGAAGCTGGAAGATTTTATCACTGCCATCGAGCAAGCCTGTGGACGCAAGGCGATCCGCGACTATCAACCGATGCAACCCGGGGACGTCCCAGCCACTTATGCGGACATCTCCGCGATTCATGACGATCTCGGCTATGCGCCGACCACGCCGATTAGCGTTGGCATACCGCGGTGGGTGCAATGGTATCGCTCCTACACCGGCGCTTGAGCGTTGTCGGACGCTTGGCATGGTCGATACGGCGACCCATCACGACATCGGCGATCGATTCGAGGCCAGTAGTTCGATTCGGCAGTTCGTCCGCTCACCCAAGCAAGCGAAAGGATCGTAATGACGCCGAAACAAGCTGAGAATGTCGCGCGCTTCTACCCCCGAAGTCGGGGCTGGCGGCTTCACTTGGCCGAATTCTTCCCTTCGGTACGCGATCTGATTTTCCGTGTGAGGAGTGTCATATGACAGCGACGACCAAGCAGGCGCGCAACGTGAGCAGTGTCTATCCCGAGGTTGGCGCTGGCGGCTTTACGCGGACCGATGGAACCGTTGCGTTCTATACTCGCGTGAACGCCCTGTTGCGTCCAGACATGACCGTGCTCGATTTCGGGGCGGGTCGCGGCGCACAGCTCTATGATGAGGTTAGCCCATTCCGGAATGAGCTTTCCAAAATGCAAGGCAAGACGAAGCGGCTGGTCGGCGTCGACGTGGATCCCGCAGTTCTGGAGAATCCGTTTCTCGATGAGAAGCACGTGATCGATCCACGCGCGCCGCTGCCGTTCGAGGCCCGGAGCTTCGACCTGATTTATGCGGATTGGGTGCTCGAGCACGTAGACACGCCCGAGAATTTCGTGGGGGAGGCGTATCGCGTGCTGAAACCAGGAGGCTGGTTTTGCGCGCGTACCCCCAACCGCTGGGGCATGACCGGCCTCGGGGCAAACCTGATACCCAACCGGTTGCACAATAGTTTTTTGAATAAGCTTCAACCGGACCGGGAGGAGTGCGATATTTTTCCGACAACGTATAAGATGAATACACTGGGCAGGGTTAGAAAATACTTTAATCCATCGGAGTGGGATAACTTTAGCTACACTCACAACCCCGAGCCTCCCTATGTTCAACGCTTTAAACTGCTAATACACTTGGCCAATTTATTCTTTCGGCTGACGCCTTCCGGGATGGCGACGGACCTTCATGTTTTCGTTCGAAAGCGCTGATCAGGCGGGGGATTGAGTGTGACTGTGTGGAAAATTTTTGTAACCGGTGGTTCTGGCTTCATAGGGTCGGCGGTGGTCGCCGAGCTTGTCAATCGCGGTATAGAATTGGTAAATTTCGACTCCAAGCCTCCATTGAGGCCTGAGCATATCGATCTGTGGCGGCGTGGTGATTTGGCCGACGTTGCAGACATGGTTGTAGCGATGCGCGAGTTCGGTGCCAATGCGGTAATCCACTTGGCCGCGAGGGCGGACATTTCCTCGAAGAACTGGAGCGACTTCGCATCGATTCATAAAGGGACCGAGAATTTATTGGAAGCGATCGATGCCTATGGGGGCATTGAGCGAGTTGCGAATGTTTCGACGCAATTGGTGATCGGGCCCGGCTATGAGCCGCGGTCGCTGCTCGATTTTCGACCGTACACGATCTATGGCGAAGCCAAGGCCTATGCCGAAGCCGCGCTACTCCAGTGGGACTCGCCGGTCCATTGGTTCACGGTTCGACCGGCGAATATCTGGGGCCCCGACCATCCTTTTGGACGGGAGGCGATATGGAAATACATTAACTCGGGCGCTTACATGCACCCGACCGGCGCGCCCGTGTACCGGACCTATGGCTATGTCGATAACACCGCCGATCAGATTATTCAGCTTCTGATGACATCGCCTGAGCGGACCGGGCGTCGCGTATTCTACGTATCTGACCATGTTTTCGATAGCGGTAAGTGGGCCGAGGCTTTCTCGTTGGCTCTGATCGGACGACCGCCCCGGCGCGTCCCGGTCCTCCTGTTTAAGGCGCTGGGCAAGGGGGGGGATATTGCGCGGCGCGTAGGCTTGCCTTCGCCGATTGACTCCGGGCGTGTGCTCAGGCTGACCCAAAGCTACGGCGTACCGCTGGAGCCGACGCTGGACCTGACAGGGACCCCGCGAGTCTCCTTTGAAGAAGGTGTTGAACGAACCGTTGCCTGGCTCCGCTCAACCGGTGCGCCCTACAACTGAGGTAAGGGACGTGGGTAACATGAAGGTCCTTTTCGTCGCGGAGAATTTTCGACAGGGCTGGGGCGGCGGCCCAGAGTCCGTCCGATTGATGGCACGCCGTTTGGCGCGGTTTGGCGTCACTTCTGACGTTGTGGATTCGAGTCGAGTCCATCGCGCCGTGGAGAATCTTTCCGTCCTTCCAATGGATATTTCCGGATCGTCCGCTTTCTCGCTCGATACGGTTGAGGGCTATGACGCGCTTCTTCAGGTCGGGCCGTGGCAGAATCCGTTGCGGACGGGGGAGATCATTCGCAGGCGCTCCAAGTCGAAACCCTATTACTATCTTCCTCGAGGGGGGCTTTCGCGGATCGAGTTCGAGGGGCTGCGCAATCTGAAAAAATTTCCCTATTTTGCAGCAATTGAAGCCCATTTCCTGCGGGCGGCCGATGCAGTGATCTACTCATCGGAGGCCGAGCGTGGGACGATGACCCGGATGAACCTCGGTGGGGCCGCGGGTATAATCGTTCCCGATTATTTTGAAGCGCCGGCGGTACAAGGTGCTGAGAGATCTTGGTCGGATGGGTTCCGGCTTGGGTTTCTCGCGGAGATTGCGCCGCGCAAGGGGCTGTTACCGTTCATGCGCGCCTTCGCGCGTTGGGCGCCGCGGCAACCGAATCGCGGATCAATCCAACTGAGCATCGGCGGCGGTGTACGCGGGGGGGCAGAGCGTTACTTCGAGCGGGTAAGGGAGGTTTCGGCTGGTATCGAGAGCACTCAGGTCGGTTATCTCGGACCCGTCGGCCATGCGGATCGCGCCGCATTTTACGCGAATACAGACCTGTTCGTGGTGCCGAGCCTGTTCGAATCCTTCGGGCTGACGGTTTTGGAGGCAGCGAGCGCGGGTTGTGTTCTATTATGCTCTCCCAAGGTGGGAGCGCTCGAATATTTTCCGCCATCGTCGCAGGTGATCATATCCGACGATGCGGAGCCGACAGGCCTTGAGGAAGCCCTGGATCGGGCGGCATATCTGCTTGCCCGGCTAGCCGACCGGCAGAGGTCGATTGACGATGCGCATGGAGCGGTCGCGGCGATCAACGATCTGGCAGATCGTCGGTGGGCCGAACTCCTGCATTTCGAAATCGACCTAGCCACAGACTCGGCCGGCGCAGAGGCCCTTTCGCGACCGGCCCAAGGCGAAGCATGAGTAGTCGAGGATGTCGGCGTAGGATTGAAGATCCTGATCGACAACCTGTTCTGGCACATGAATTGCCAGATATTCTCCGCCGGGTGCAGTCTACCCTCACGGGGCTTGCTATTATATATTAATCCACAGGGTCTCCGGCAATCTCGGGTCGCTTCAAAACCGCGCGTCGTCGCGCAAGCGACTGACGGGCAACCGAGGCTGGATTGTACGGCGCTCCCTTAGGTTTCTGACGCAACTGCCGTGCGATGAAGGCGCAAGCAAGCAAAGGAAATCCAGTGTAAAAAACGAAGATATATAGCGATCCAGAGTCCGATGGAATCGTGCGAAGAACGAGCACGGCGCCAATGAAGGAAAACGCAAGGCGTGCCAATGTTCCGCGAGCTTTTGTAAACTGGGTATCGACAAGTCCGCAAACCCGCCCGAGAACATAGTAGCCAATTGTTACCCCAAGCAAGCCGAAATTGAGATATAGCTCGGCGCTGAGGCCCGGAACCACGTAGACCAATTCACGACTACCAGCGAGTTCCTGGCCCGAAAGCTCCATCGAGCTTCGCAGAGCTGTATTGGTTCCTGAAAATCCTAGGAGATTTAGCGGCCCCATTACTGCAGAAGTAATGCCACGCCAGAACGTCTCACCATAAAGCAGGCCGTGTTTGTTCACATAATCGACCGCAAAGCCACCTAACGAAAAGCGGCCCCATTCCCAATCCAACCAATTCGCGAGGTTAACGCCTGCCCCTCTCACAAGGCTGTCCGATCGGACTTGAGAGATAACCGCAACGTAGGCTAGCAAGCTGATTATTGCGAGGGGAAGGGCAAACCATTGTACGCGTTTAAGGCGTGGTAGCAGCGTTAGGACAAGCGGTAGTACCATCAACACCACGATGGATCGACCACCCGTCCAACTCAATGAGGCTGCAATCAGGACAACAGCTATTCCCACGACAGCTAAAGTCATCATTGGCCGCAGCGCTGCCCTTCTGCCTGCTATCAAAAGCGCACCTAGGCTAATGACCCAAACCAGCCAGTTCGCGATGAAGCTATATCGAGCCATGCCGCCGTCGAGCGAGATAACTCGCGTTGCGCCGGTTCTGCCGACGTAGCTCGACAGGATCGATATGGCATTCAACGCGGGCAATGCGATTAATGCGATCGCGATGCAAATGATCCAGATCTCGCCTGTGCTAAGCCATCGATTGTGGATATCAGGAGGGTGATGATGAGCTCTTGGAACCGCCTGCGTCCTTGGCGCCGCGCCCTGCACGCATGCCAAGCACAATGCCACCATACCCAGCGCGCAACTCGCGGTGACAATAAGGGCCGTGTTGGGAGGGCCAGTGAGTAGGTCGTAATAACCTCGAAATCCGGTCCCAATGCCGGTTAGGTGCACGATTCCAGATACCGCCTGCACCAAGACATAGTTGACGATAATCAAGACTTTAATGTTAGCGTAACCTCCATGAGTCTTGGCGATATGGCGACAACAAAGCAACCCACCGATGGCGGCGAGAAGCAGGATTAAGATACAAAGCGCTACCACTTGAGTAGTCATGGGCACTTTCTCCTATCGCCGCACCGGTGGAATACAATTGGCCACCTGGAGCAACCGCTGACACTCGACCAAATTAAACCACGCACGGGCTTTCGACTAGACCTGATCCGGAAGTGAGAGTGGAACTCAACAATCCGATCGCAAGCCAACAGGCCCGCAAAGACAGCGAGTTCTCCTTCATCATGCCTACAAATGGGCAAACTAACAACCAATCGCTGCATTTAGAATATTAGCCATGGTTGGCTCAGTCCAATTATTGTTTGCAATAGCCCGTCGCTGGCCAGCGGCCGCAATCGTATCGACGCGTTCAGGGTTTGAAAGTAGACCAAGGCATATCTCGGCACACTCCTCGGCGCTCGACCAAAAAACTGCTTCTTCTCCATCTGTATAAAGATCTAGATGCTCGTTGGTCCGTTCGGCGCACATTAGCCGCCCAAGTGACGGGATCTCCATCGATCGAGAAGTCGATACGTCACGATTGCCTTTCGAAAGCATCGCTATTGCTATCCGAGAGCTGAGGACCGCCCCAGAATATTCTTCTGGCGAGAGATATCCCTCCACTACTATGGGCCTGAGGGCATGGTAGTTGTTTGCCTTATGCCATCTATCTCCAATAATTTTCAACGGAACGCCTAGATCGAGCAACGTTCGCATAAACGCCCCCCGTTCAGGAAACCAGGTGCCGACAAAAGATACTGGCGAACAATATTTTTCCAGTTCGCCCGGCGTTGGCTCACGGGGGCGATGCAGGATCTCGTCGGCAAAAAAGTTCACGCGGAGGGTTGATCTAGCGCCTCTAGCGGGTGCTTCATCCGCAGTGGATTGCCTGGTAGTAACGAAGAGGTCATAACTCGATAGAGCCTTTCGTAATAGTCTCCAGCGTTGTCCATCTCTCTTCACAAATGGGTTGTCCCTACAAAAGAGAATAACTCTGGCGGACCTTGTACGAAGATACTCCACCGATGCTTGTGATATGAGCTCACCACTATCCACAAATGCCACATCGAAAAAACCAAGGCCATCAATATTTCTCTCGAGGAAATTTTGAATTAACGAATCGACCATAAGAACGCCAGTGTGCCACGCCCATAGCGCGAGGTACCTGTTAGATCTAACAACGTGATAAGGATTTACGACGATTACGTCGTGCCCCAACCGTTCCATGGCCAATTGCATTCGGCGCTGCTGACCGATGTCCAAGCCGACAAACAAAATGTTCATAAAAACAAGGCCCGGTTAATTTGTGTCATTCGTAAGTCCAGATTTTCTGACAATTTTCCCGAGAAGAAGTAATGCATTGGTTCGCAATGATAGTGTATTAAAAAAAAGTATCGGGATCCAAAAAAGAATAGTAGCCATCAATGCAAGGCTTGGTATCGAAAGCCACGGCGCGGCTTCTGGCATCATGTACCTGGAAAGCTGAGCTAGCCCGACGGATAGTGCCGCAGTGGCGAACAGTGACCATGGTATAATTAGGCTGGACAATATTCTTAAACATATTATGGCCGATATTATTCCACCTACAGCTGATAAGGCGAGTCCGTAAAAGAAAGTGGTATCGGAAATGCCAAAGGTCCGATGTGCTAAGAGACATATTCCGAGTAAAAGCATGATGAGCGCCGGCGAGACAGGAAGGAACTCAACGCGATGGTACACGATAAATACCGGGTCCATTGTATACTGCCGCGCCGACAACGCGGCGACGAGTATCAATACAAGGGGCGCCCACGTTATAAAGTTTTCTCGATAGGCAGTTGGAGCAAAATTCCCAGCAAGTGGTGAAAGAAGGGCAAGTATTACCGTGACCCATGAAACCATCAACACACCCGTTCCTATGAAATTGCGCGCGTATCGAACGCCATCTTCCTTCGGGACGCTATCGAATGTTCGGATCAGACTCTGGAGCGATAAGGTATTTAGCGATGTTCCAAGTGTACCGAAGGCACGCTGGCCGATATCAAGGGCCAAAAGGCTTCCGCCGGCAGCTGTCGGACCCAGAGCTGCGATAATGATAGCTCGGAGGGCCGCCGGAACGGCAAGTGACAAGTTTGCTCCCAATGCTGCAACAGAGCCGAATTTGAATAAAGAGAGGACGCGTGAACGATCGAGGCGAATTTCGGTGAGTATACCGCTAGGTCTGTCTCCAAACACCAGCATCGAGAGGGGGTAGGAGGAGCAAAGTCCCAGGATTGCCCATATTGCCGACCGAGAGATCGTTGCGAAGCCGATTACAAGGGCAAACATGAATATTGGTCGAGCAATGGCTGCAACCGAAAGTCGAAGGTTGTCGAAATGCGCTCGAGCCCAAGCCGATCGACCTTCAAATACCCCTTGCAAGGCCGCGCAAAGGCAAGTCAATCCAGCTACTAATAGAGGATTGAAAAGAAGCGATCCCAATAAAAAAATAATTGCACAGGATATCAGCGCTGCAGTCGTAACTACATACAATCCCGTTAATTCGCTCCGTAGCGTTGATAGATCAGGCCGATCGCCGCCGATATGGCGAATAACTGAAATCCGAATCCATTCATATGCGATACTGGTTATTAGCTGAGAGGTGGCGGCAACAAGAGAAAAAGTGATGTATTGAACGGGTGAGAGTACGAACGGGAGCGCCAGTGCGGTGACTAATCCGATAAAGCTTGCTCCCAATACCGTAAGCGCTAGGATATAGGAGCTTCTTGGAATGGCGGTCATTGGATGTCCCCAGCCTTGAGGCTCGGAGTTTTCGCTGATACAGCGGGCGAGCCCATGACGGTGGTTGCTGCTGGGACATCGCGTGCGACGAAGGAGTTAGCGCCGATGCGCGCCCTTTGCCCTATTGCTGCATTTCCAACTACTACGCTGCCCGGATAAATGATTACCTCATCGCCGACTGTCGGGTACAATCGAGATTGAGCGTCTCGAGTCCCGAGCGTGACGTTCTGATACACAGTGACATTCCTGCCGATGCGCACGCCTTCCCCAATTACGATTGCTGTTGGGTGTGGAAGTCCGAGTCCAGGTCCGATTTGTGCCATCGGGCTGATATAGCAGCCAGATCGTGCCACGTTGAAGCGCCAAACTAAAAGGCCTATGGCACGACCAGCGGCGCCGTGAAGATATGCTGCCGCGGATATTCTGTATAATATGACCGTGAGAAAGCCCGGATTAAATATGAGCGCCAGAACAAACCTTCCAGCCGAGCAAGGGGTATTGCCATTGGCCTTTAGGTCTTGACATATAGTAGTGCTTATCGTGCTCAGTTTAAGTTTATTTTCTCCCATATTGATTCCTATGTAGCGACTTTCGCAGCATCACAAGATACATGCCCCTGGAGAGTTCGGTGAACACGCAGAAAGACATTAACTTAGCAACAGCGTGCGTAGTTAACAAACGAGGCAAGTGAATTGGATCGGTGACTAAGAAAGCTGCGCAGTAACCTTGGCCGCTTCCCACACGCCTATGAAACGCGTTTTGCCTACCGCTGCATCGTCAATTTTCTGAATTGGCTTGCCTAAACGAAACGGGCTGCGCCGCAGGTTAAGGATTCGGAAATCGCCGGATTGAATGTCCGCATTGAACAGTGTCTCGCTGTCGCTGGTCAGCACGATGTGTGTGCAACCCGTAGCAAGCATGTTGCGTAACGCTGCGATGGCGTCCCTCAGGCTTAGGTGGAATAAAACCTCGCGGCACAAAACGACGTCGGCCTTCGGCAACGTGTCGCGCACCGCATCAGTGACGAGGAACCTACGCGAAGGTGAGCCATACGTTTTCTGGTTCTCCTCCATCAGATGGGGCACAATATCCACGCCGATATAATCGCATGGTAGATCGATCTGACTCATCCAGGTGAAATCGCCGCAGCCGACGTCGAGTAGCGATCTGGCGCCTAATGTACGCAGCAGGTCGGGGAAGGCAGCGCGCAGATCTTCGGTCGCCTCAAGTGACGAACCTTCGCCGGAAAGCGGCACGTCGTCCCGGCCATAACTCCATATGCCGTCTTTGTAGATCGCTTCGAACCGCTCACGGCGATCCCCGCCTGCAGCGTGTGCCGGAGGGCGGCGCAGGCCGGTGCGATGGAGAAAATGCCTGGCCGCTTCCTTCGCGGTTCGCTTCAAATCCATTTTCTGCTCCACTTATGGCCAACGATGCTCGTATCTGAAATCATATCGCACCTCAAGGAGTTCCAATTGTCAGTTCAAGCGGTCGTTCTGCCGGCTCGAGATCCAAATGCTAGCCCCACTCGCGATCTACCACCGCGCCCATTTCGCCGACGATGACGAACGTGCAGACCAGATCAGCCCGTCTAGGCCTTCAATGCCCTATCGATCTGTCACGATCATATCGCGGCAAATCTCAGCTCGAGCACTTGTCTTTCGAATCTGTTTGAAATTGAATACATGCATGGTGGGCTTCAGTCGAGTGGCGCGATGGCTATTCGGCCGCTTTGCGTCAAAGATCCGCACCGATAGATACCCTTTGGATCGGGCTTCTTGGCCCCGGGATCCGAATTCCATTGGAAATACATCATCCCTGTTAGCTTCCCTTCGGTCGCAGCTTGCGCGAACATCTGACGCAATTCTGATACTCGCCATACGCGATCAGTATCATTCAGGGGGCACGAAGAGACCGGATTTGCAAAACCCCATTCCGTGATCCAGCAGGGTTTTCCTTTGGTTGAATTCGCCGCTTGGCAGTTGGCTAACGTCACGTCCCAAAAGCGCTTCCGTCGTCGCTTCGTCGCCTCCACGTTCTCTTTCACCCCGTTGTTCGGATAAGTATGGATTCCATAGACGTCCACAAAGGAATCAAGCCCATGAGCGCGCAGAAAGCCAATTGTCGCCGAAAGGCTAACCTTGTCTATTTTTTGTGCGTTGAACGCCGTGTCGCCGTCGGCAAAATCCACAAGGCCAGCCAGGATGATCGGCGTGTTGCGATTCAACCGCGAATTGTCCCGAACGCCCTTGAGCGCGGCCAGCACTTTAATATACAGTTCTAAGCCTGCAGCAACTCGTCGAGCGCCTGGATTTGAGACTAGATCGGCACTATTGAAAACCCTGCCCTGTCCCGGCACTGCAAAATCAGGGTTGAAAACAGAAAAATTTATTTCGTTGCCCAATTCCAAACCGGCCAGAGCGACACCTGCTTTATCCAAGCCATCCAGCAACTCCTGAAAAAAGGCCCGTGATTGTGCGGGGTCGGCTGACGACAGCGGGTAACCCCCGATTATCGGCATGGAGGCATCGAGCTGATAGGCTCGCTTCGAAGCGCCCGGCCGATATCGCATCGGCAAAACCAACAGGAGCCTGATTCCCGACAGTTTGGCTCGCTTAGCAAGGCTAAGGACATCCATGTTGTCCGCAATATTGCACCGAAGCACTGTCACCCCAGCCGCTTTCAGTTGCGCCAGCATTGCGTCCTGCTGGGCAACCGAAGCCAGCGTCAAATTGGCAGCGTTGACGCCCACCACGACATCATGGGCTCCGGCTGCTGCTGGCAGCGCAGCCAAAAAAAACAACGCTGACAGGACCGTCACGATCCGGGCCTTCCATGTTCGGCTCACGCAGATAATCCTTTTCCTGCAACATGATGCGCGCGAATTTCCCCGTTCCGGTCGGCGTCGCTTGCGGTTCGACCGTGGGGGCGATGACGAACCGGTTCCGGTTGGTGACGATTCAAGGTTTTGACGCGATCCTCAGATCGCTAATAGAGGCTGCGCCGCTTCCGTTCGAACTGGGTTCAACCAGAATTTTAAGCAGCTGGATGGAGCATGCCGTCGCGGGGACGGATATACTGGACGCGTAGCGGCCACGCCCGATCGGGACGGACTCAAGCGGGGATCTGGCCGGTACGTCAGGGCAGCTGAATGAAACGGAAAAGGGGCCGCCGGCTGCGCGGTTTTCGGCGGATGCCGACCAGGAGAGGATATAGTGGCCAGGCGCCAGCGCGAGCCATTTTCGCGCGATAGGCTCCCGGACGGAACTGGTGGACCTAGCGAAAAGACCCTTGCCCGCGAGAGGCGCGGGGAGGGAATCCACATGTGCTTCGATGGCTCCGCTGGCCATCAGGGTCCATTCGAATGGCGAAGCCTCCCGGTTGGTGGGTACGTCCCGGAATCCTCCATCCATCAAGGCGCTAGTGGCACTTGCCGAGGGTACGCACAGCGAGCGCCACAGGGTGGCCGCCGCAGCATGCCTCTTGCCGTTCACGAGTAGACGAGCAGCCCCGGCAACAATCCCGCAATCCGCCGGCATCCCGGCCATTTTTGCGCGCTGCAAGCTTGCGACGCGGCCATTGACTGCCTGATCCGACGAGAGCGTCCCGGATTCCAGAATATACTGGTCGCGCCAGGGCGGATCCAGCGCGAGCCGCTTGGCCAGCGATGCCCGTCCCTCGTTCGAGCTTTCCAGAGCCTCCAACGCCGGCACAGCCGCCGCATTATTCTGTGTGCGACGCAGCGCGTCGACCCTCTGTGCCACCATGTCGAAATCGCCGACGGTCTGGGCGTAGTCGAGCCAGTAAAGCTGCGTGATCGGATCGCGCCACCCGAGCGCGCCGGCCACCAGGAAAGCCTGTAGAGCGGCGTCAGTCGCATGGCGACCGAGCCGCGCTGCACCCAGCAACGCGGCACTTTGTTGCTGCCCCGGGTCGCGCGCGACAGCGACCCTGGCAAGAGCTTCAGCCCGGGGAAAATCCGCCGCTTGCAGAGCTGCCAGGGAGTCCCGGCGCGCGGCCACCGCTCCCAGGCTCGGGCGACTGAGCAGCGCCGGAAAAGGCAAGCCCGCCTTGATGGAGCGGTCCGCCGCGCTCAGGACGCAGGCGGCCGCGGCCAGGAGTGCGAGCGGAATCGCAACCGCGGGGGAAAACCGGACCGTCACATCACGCTACCGTGATCTTTGCCTTGCCGTCGTGGTCGTCCGAAATGCCGTAATAGTAATAATCATAGCCATAATATTGATTGTTGCCCGCCTTGCGCGGATCGAACTTGGTAAGGACGCCGCCCAGGAGATGGCTGTGCGCGCTCTGCAGGCGACGAACGGCCGCCTTGGTTGCGCCGCGATGTCCGCGGCTCGATTCCACGACGAAAATGGTGCCTTCTACCAGGGCGGACAGAATTGGAGCATCCGCCAGGCCGAGTACCGGAGGACCATCGAGCACGACGACGTCGAACTCCTCCCCGAGTTTTTCCAGGAGCTCGCGCATGCTGGGGCTGCCGAGGAGTTCGGTCGGGCTCGGTGGAATGGGGCCCGAGGCGATGAACATCAAATTCGCAATCGAGGTAGCCTGGATCGCCTGATCGACCCTCGCCTGGCGGGTCAGCAGGCTCGACAGGCCAATACCGTTCCGTGTCCCGAGCACTCGATGGAGCGACGGTCGTCGGAGGTCGACGTCCACCAGCACGACCCGCTTGTCCAGCTTGGCCAGATCGGCGGCGATCGCAAAGCTCGTCGTCGACTTGCCCTCGCCCGATTGGCTGCTGGTGACCAACAGGTTGCGCGGCAGGCCCTCAATCGACGAATAAAGCAGCGACGTACGAAGCCCATGATATGCTTCGGAAATCGCGCTGCGCGGAGACTGGAGAAGCTCCAGCACATCCTCGCCCGCCTTCACCAGCGGAATGGCGCCCAGGACGGTCAAGCCCAGCTTCCGGTCGATGTCCTCGGGAACACGGACCGCATCGTCCATCTGCTCGCGGATAAAGACCAGTGCCGCCGCGGCTGCGAGGCCGGCAAGCAGGGAAAAAGCGAGATTGAGGAAGAGTTTCGGCGATGAGGGTTTGGACGGGGGGTCCGCCTGGTCGATGACCGAAACATTGTTGCTGGTGATGCCGGCCGCGGCGCTGACTTCCTTGAAGCGCTGGAGCAGACCGTCGTACAAGGTCCGGTTAGTATCCGCTTCTCGCGCCAGGATGTTGTAGCGGACGCTACGATCCTGTTCAGCGAGCGTGTCGCCCTTGAGCGCACGAACATCTGTGTCAAGCGACTGTTCCAGCTTCATCGCCACCTGATACTGATCCCGAATGGAGGATCGGATGTTCGTGGCGAGAGTGCGAATCTGCTGGGACAACTGCTCCACCTGCGCCTGGAGCTGTATGACCGTAGGATAGGTGTCCCGATGTCGCTCTCGTTCCTGGCTCAGTGCGGCACTCGCTTCAGCTTGCCGCTGCAAGAGCGTCTGGATCGCCGGGTTCGCCAGGACGTCCGTGATATTCATCAGCGGCGTCCCCGCCGCGCTGCGCCATTTCTGCTCGGCCGCCGTTCGGGCCGAACGGGCTTCGTTGGCGGCCTCGTTCAACTGGACCAGGCTCGCGGTCGTTATCGACCGGGGCCCGACCGAGGTTCCGTTCGCGCCGGGCTCGCTGGTTTTGATCAGGCCGGCGGAACGCGCATAATTGTTCAGGTCGCGCTCCGATATTTCGAGTCGGGTTTTGGCTTCGCCGAGCTGCTTCGAAAGGAAGTCGCGGGCGTAAGTGGAACTGTCGTATTTCCGCTGCAAATTGCTAGAGATAAATTCGGTCGCATAAGCATTCGCCACGAGCGCGGAAAATCTTTGGTCGGGGCTTTTGAAGGAGATCGAAACGACGCGGGATTCCCTGGGAAGAGATACACCCAGGTTGTCGGAAATAAGCGAAACAGTCGCGTCCTTGAGTTGTTGACGACGATCAAGACCAATTTTGGGTTCTGGCATTTTACTATGCATTGTCTCGAACAGCTTGGGGCTGCCAACCAGATTCAGCGACTGCGCAACACGTATCGTCATCGCCCGGCTTTTAAGGACATCGACCTGAGTCTGCAGGAAGCGATCGGCGTCCTGATAGGCGGCCGCGGGTTGCACGTCCTGCGAACTGAGGACGCGGTCCGCTTCCTGGTCAACCTGGACGCTTGCCGTCGCGACATATCGGGGCGTCATCAGTAACGTCGCAGTCAGCCCGGTTATCGCCGCCAACGAAATCACGCCACCGATCAGAAGCGCGTTCCGCCGCAGGATGGCGTAGATGACCCGGAAATCCAGCTTCGGGCCCTCGTCCGTTTCAGGCTCGAATGCATAGCCCTGATAGCGGTCGTCCGCGGCCAGGCTCCCGAATCGGCCTGAGTGCGCGGGCACAACAGCATGGCCGGTGTTTGCGGTATTCATATCCACCTCGGAATCCCTTTACGCGACGGCAAAATTTCAAAACGGACGAAAGACGCTGAAGAAGGGCGCGGTTGTCAGGAAATCACGGAACGCTCCCTTGACCGCGGAGAATCCGACCACAACGACATCGCCGCCTCGCAATTCAGGATCGGGAGCGGCCCCGACGCGGATTTTGCGGACATCGAACACCGCACCCAGCCGCTGCCCGTTTACCGTCCGAAAGATGACCACCTGGTCGAGCCTTGCCACGCGCGTCGGGCTCTTCGCCTGGGCCAGGGCTCGGAGCAGGGTCGTAGGTCCGGCGATATCGTATATCCCGGGCTGGGTCACATTGCCCTCGACGGTCACCTGCTGGGATACGGAGGACGCTACGATAACGGACACCTGAGGGTTCACGAGATACCCCGAAAGGCGTCCCCCCATCTCCGTGGAAAGTTCGCGCGCCGACTTTCCTGCCGCGCGGACGTCACCGATGAGCGGAAACAACACGTTACCCGAGGCATCCACCTGCAACTCCTTGAAGCTGAGGTCCGGCTCCTGGAATACATTGACGCTGAGCACATCGAGCGGGCCGATCTTGTAATCTTCGCGCCCCGCGGAGTCGGCGGCTGGGGCAGGCAAGATTTTGTAAGCCGCATCGCCGGAGGGGAGCGTGGAATTTACCGACGCACAACCGGACGCGCATATGAGCGGGAGAGCGGTGAACAGAACTCGAACGTGCTTCATCATTGGGTGACTTCCCGGATTCGTCTGGTTGATACACGCCCGCTGCGAACATCGCCTTCCCGGGGTGATCGGGAAAGGAGAGCCAAAGAAAGTGCCGCGACCGTCGCCAGGGACATCGTTCGCAATGGGTAGTCCACAAGCGAATGCAATGCCAATACCGTGAGCGCTCCAACGCCGAAAAGACAATGGATTACGGCGAGATGCTGGTGCGGACGACGAATGATCGTGACGACGCGGTATCCTAGAGCGAGCAGGGCGCCAATCATCAGGACGATGCCGGCAATGCCGGTTTCGAGCACGAACTCGAGATAATCCTGATGCGCGCGATTGGTGATGGTCGCGTGTACGCCTTCAAGGCGCTCCGCTGCCGGAAAGACTGTCGTGAACGTACCCATGCCTGCACCAAGTGGCCAATATTGTCCGATCGCGAATTGTGTATCCTCCCAGATACGCGGGCGGCTATCGATGACGCTGGCGAAACGCGCCCAGGTTCGGTTCAGCGCTGAATTGTCTCGCAACGAGACTCCGGCAACCGCCAGGAACGCGACGCCACCTGCCGTCGCAACGATCCAATGCCGGTTGAGACGAAGGCGAGGCCTGAAAATCAGGAAGGCGAAGGCTGGGCAGATCAGCAGAAGCGCGGTGCCGGCGCGGGAGGCCGTCAGGATCACCGAGAGGATTAGCAACATCGCGAGTGCAAACAGTACCAGTTTGCCAAGCGCCGAGTTCATATAGTCTCTCCGAGCGGCGGCGAAGGCGCATAGGGCAAGGACCCCGATCAGGAATATGTCCGCTGTACCGTTGCGGTTATCCTGGAAGCCCGTAGCCATACCGACATTCGGAAACCTATAGAAGCGCGGCCAGTTTGCGTCGCCACTTGCGACCTGCACGACGCCGACCAGTGCGGACAGCAGGGCAAGGCCCGCGACCCAGGCGAGCAGTTTTGTCCGCTCGTCCGCAGACAGTCGCGACGTGAAGTACAGCATCGTGACCGGCGGAATGAGAGACAGAGCCGATGCGAGCGTTTGATAGGGAGCAAGGGATATTGGTCGCCAGCTATTGCCGGCATCGACCAGGTTCAACGCGGCCAGCTCGGTTTCGCGGCCGGGGAAGGCGTGCCAGATGATCGGCGGCAGCGGGACAAGCTGAACGAGGGGTGTCGCCACGAAGATGGCGGCGCTGATCCACAAGAGGCGATCGATGAGGGACGGCGCATCGCTGTCGGGCCGCGGCAGATAGGGCCAGGCGCACAGGGCGAGCAGCGCGGCCAGTTGCACCACCAGTTCCGCGATTGGCGCGGGCGAGCCACCACCGCCAAAGACGATCGCAATGGCCAGAAGAGATGTGGTTAGGGCGAAGCGTGAAACCAGACGCACTCGATTCCCTTTGAGCCCATAAGCTTTATCGCGCCGCGGTTCCGGACGACCCGCCATGTGCCAGCGGTCAGCGTCAGAGCCGCGCAAAGAAAAGGGGAGCGCCGCTCCCCTTTTCCATCTCCCGGCCTCGTCTCTCTGAGGTTGGAAGTGATTTCAAGACTGGACTTAGCTGCCGCTGTCGTTGCTCTCGGTCGCCACGATGATGCCGCCGACAACCGCGAGGCCGGCGAGGCCGCCGACAACCAGGGTCGTGGTCGACAACCCACCGCCTGCACCGCCTTCTTCGCCCTGAAGAAGGTTTTTCTTCTTCTTCAGCGCCACCGTACGCCGGGCATTGAGCGGCGCCTTCGCGCTCTGAATCGTCGGGAGGGCGGACGCCGAACGGGTGACTTCGCCGGCAGACGCTGCCGAAGCTCCAACGAGGCCGACCACAACCGCAGTGCTTACAATCAAACGCTTCATGGCCATGTCGACCTCCCTTGCTAGTCTCATGTTGCACAGCGGTATAACCCGCGGCCGCTGAAAAGGAAACCCAAAAAACAGGCTTGGTTGCGTCAATTTAGCCCGTTCGAGGCTCACCTCGCCGCCGGTCCGGGAAGTACTCGTGTGGAGCGGGCCGGAGAGAACATGCCTACAGTCCTCTTTGACCAGGGAGAGTAAAGAGTGCTGCAATAGCAATATCTTAATGCACGTGCGAGCTCTCGATCCTACCAGTGCGTCGGCCCCGACCACGGGGTCTTGGTCTTATTGCTGCGGTGCGGCATCGGTCGAATCGGCTTGCCGCGACGCATCGAGGAACCAGCGTCGGTCTCCCTCGATGCCGATCGCGGAGAGTGTTCCCGACGAATAGGCGCCTGTGTCGATGCCGATTCGATTCGGTTGTTCTTCGATTGACTGTGTAACCGAGTGTCCGTGGATGACGAGGACGCCGTGATCGATCTCGCTGCTAAGAAACGGCTCACGAATCCAGTAGAGATCGCTGATCTTCTGGTCGGCCAAGGCGACGCCGGGGCGAATTCCCGCGTGGACGAACAGGTAGTCACCGAGGAGGATCATGTCCTCGCCGCGCTCGAGAAAGGCGACGTCATCGCGCGGCAGCCGCTGTTCGATCAGGTCGGCCAGGTCCTGATGCGTGCCCCGTCCGGCCTCTTCTTCAGTGATCCCGTAGCTCAGCAGCGTCGGCAGGCCACCAATCCCGAGCAATACCTTCGCCGCCTGGGCGTCGCCGCGGGCAGCCTTGATCAGCACGTGGTCATGGTTACCCTTGACCAGGCGCGCCACGCCGGCCTCTGCGCAAAGCGCCCGGACACGCGCCACCACGGCTGCCGAATCGGGCCCGCGATCCACCAGGTCGCCCAGGAAGATGATGGTGCTGTCCCTGGTTTCCCGCGCTGCGTCATCCCTGACGATCACCTCGAGAAGGTCTTCCAGCAGGTCGGCCCGCCCGTGGACGTCGCCGATCGCGTAGAGTCGCGTGCCCTCGGGTGCTAGAAAAGCTCGTTTCTTGGCTGGTGTACGCTTGCGGAACATGGCGCCTGTGAGATTAGTCCGGGTCCCTATGTCAAGTATGCATTGGGCGTCGAAGGAGATGGGCGATCACGTTCAGGGCACGAATGTTCCAGTTCAGGAAGCTCGCATGGTCGCGACAGGTTCGATGCGTCGCTGCGTCGTTTCTGGCCTGCAGCCCGATCCTGGCAGTCCCCGCTTTCGCCATAGGGCAGGACGGCGTCTGGATGCGCGAGCTGCAGGCCTACGACCAGAAGCTCGTCACCATCGGCTATCGTCTCCAGGTCGCCGCTCATGACCTGTGCGGGCGCCAGGATCCTCTGGTTGGCATCGCGGTTCAGGATCTCGCCCAATATGAAAAGAAATATCAGGCGGCCGCGAGACGGGAGTTCGGATTCGAGGGATATCCCGAGGTGCTGGCGGTCGCCGCCGGAAGCCCCTTCGACGTCGCAGGCGTCCGAGCTGACGACTCGATCCTGGCAATCGACGATGCTCCGGTGGCGGGCGCGAGTCGGCACTCCCGCTTCAGCGCGAAGCGTGTCGCGGCGGTCAACGCGCGGCTCGATGCAAGCGCGCGCGATGGCGTTCTTTACTTGAGACTGCGTCGGGATGGGATCGACCGCGACGTCCGGGTTGTGCTCGAACGGGGATGCGCGACGCGGTTTCAGACCGCGGCCAATGATTTGATCGACGCGTCGGCGGACGGCAAGGTGGTCGAGGTGGACACTGGCGTGATGCGCTTCGCTGGGGAGGACGCAGAGATTGCGGCGGTCGTCGCCCACGAACTGGCCCATAATATCCTGCTGCATCAGGAGCGCCTGCTGAAAGCGGGTGTCCGGAACAGCCGGGGCGCGCGTAATGCGCGCCTGACACGGGTAACCGAGGAGGAAGCCGACCGACTGGCGGTCTATCTCCTCGACCGGGCGGGTTATTCGACCAGCGCGATCGTCTCATTCTGGCAGCGGCTCGGCGAGGATGGCGGGGGCGGTCATTCACCGTTTCGGTCGCACAGTGTGCCGGCAGAGCGCATCGCGATTGCGACGGAGGAAATGGCACGGATCGCAGCGATGAGGAGCAGAGGGGAAGTACCCCGGCCGGCATTCCTGAGCGGCAATGGCCTTCCCCCGCTCAGATAGCCATCCGCCATCTCTGCGGAGGTCCCGGCCAAATCTTTGACAGAAGCGCGCGGCATTGGGTGTTCATCCGCCGCGCGAGCGGAAGTTGGAACTGGATATCTGCTATGGCTCCCGGCCACTTCCGTTCAGCGTTCTGGCGGTATCTTTCCGTCGTGCTCTTTCTGTTCTGGACCGGGGCGACTTTGACCACGACCCACGAATGGCGCTCGCATGGACGCGAGGGCACGAAGAACCGCTTGGTGACCGCAGTTGTGAGGGTCGTTGCCGACCTGCCGCAATTGCGCGGCGCGTTCCATCCGCGGTCAGGTGGATCGCGGGGAGGAAGGCGCCCCGGGGCTCTTGGCCGGAAGCTGACTGCACGCGCCGTTTGCGGATGATGATACCGGTTCCGGGAGTGCGGGTAACGGGGCGAGAATTTCGCCCCGTCGGGCGCTCGAGGTGACGGCTGCGGAATCTTTCCGGGCTCCGATCGAAGCCGTGGAAAGACCCAGGGCGGAGGCTCACGAAGCCCTGCGGTTCGGCGTGCAACCCCTGCGACAAGCCTCATTTCAGCAGGGAAAGGACGCCCTGCTGGGTCTGGTTGGCCTGGGCGAGCAGCGCCGTCGATGCCTGGCTCAGGATCTGAGCCTTGGCGAGCGCGATGGTCTCCGTCGAGAAGTCGACGTCTTCCACCCGGCTGCGCGCATCGGTCAGGTTGGCGACGCTGGTGGTGAGGTTGTTGACCGCCGACTCCAGGCGGCTCTGGCCTGCGCCGATGGACGAACGGGTCGTGTTGACCGCCACGAGTGCCGCGTCGAGCGCGTCGAGCGCGTCGGTGGCGCCATCGGCATCCGAGATGTCGATATCGCCCACATCGTCGAGATCCAGCGCGCTGATCGTGATCGCGACCTGGTCGGTCGAGGCGGAACCGGTCTGGATGTTGACCGCGATGTCGCTGGCGCCGAACAGGGTCACGCCGTTGAAGTTGGTCTTCTCGACGATGACGGCGAGCTGGGCGGCAAGGCCGGTGACTTCGACCTGCAGATTGGTGCGATCGTCATCGGAATAGGTACCCGAAGCCGACTGGACCGACAGTTCGCGGATGCGCTGCAGGATGTTGGTGACTTCGCTCAGCGCGCCGTCGGCGGTCTGGGCGAGCGAGATGCCGTCGTTCGCGTTGCGGATCGCCTGGCTCTGGCCGCGGATCTGCGAGGTCATGGAAGAAGCGATGGCGGAGCCTGCCGCGTCGTCCTTCGCGCTGTTGATGCGCTTGCCGGTCGACAGGCGCTCGATGCTGGTCTGCAGCGCCTTCGACGCTGCGTTCGATGCGTTGGTCGCGCGCAATGCTGCGACGTTGGTACCGATAACGGTCATGATGCTATTCTCCGGTCGCCCCCGCCGCCCCCAAAGCGTTGGTTCGAGCCGTCACCGAATAGGAGGGCATGGTTAATTTCATGTTAAGCACCACAACGGATACCCGCTAGCCAGCACGAATTGTCGTGGGGGGAAATAAATCGGATGAGAATTACTTGCACAGCCGGCTACTGGTCAACACCGGGTCGCGTCGCCGTGCGTAATGACGAGCTGTGGACAGCACCGCAATTCCACACCCAAGTCGAGCGCTCGACGTGGCTACGCGAAGGCCGGTGAAGCGGTTGTCAACCGGCGAGAGAGCGGAGAAGTGCTCCCCGAACACGTGGCGAGATCGCGGCGGCGACGCCTGCGACGAGGATGCAGCCAGTGGGTACTCCCCATAGCAAGGCAATGCCGATCAAGATCGTGTTCACGGTTGATCTCCAGTCTTCCCCTGCGACTCGAAGTCACACAGGTTGTTAACACATTTCTGTACGCTCGCAAACGCAACATATCCGTTCGCGCGCGCGGTACTTTTCAAATTGGAACACTCACCTTACTCCGGCGCGATTCACGGCTCTTCCGGCGGGCGAGGGCGCTCCAGCCGATGTGGGCGATCGGCCGTGCCGGAGCGGTCCCCTGAACGGCCTGCCTGATTAATGAGGCAATTGGACGATGAACGGACCTGCCGGCCGGCTCGAAAGCTGCCGTCCAGGCCTAGTCTGAGGCTCGTGCTAAATAGATCATTCTTGACAATATTATGGTGGGCCGAGACAAATAGGCTCGATTACGTCGCCTGTCTTCCTGCGACCCGACACAGCCCCTCGCAATCTGGAGGCCATGATGGCTGCTCAAATGAATATTGTCGCGCTCACCGCCGAAATCGTCTCGAGCTATGTGTCGAACAACCGGGTCACCGTCGAGGAAATCGGCGATGTCATCTGGAGTGTTGCGGGTGCGCTCGCGGCTCTTGACGTTGAGGAAACAGTGCTGCACCGCAAAAGGGCCGATCCGGCCGTACCGATTTCGAGGAGCGTGCAGCCGGATTATCTGGTCAATCTTTTCACGGGCCAGAAGTTCAAGACTTTAAAGCACACGCTCTCCAGGGTTCATGGCATGACGCCGCGCGAATATCGCGCCTATTGGGGCCTTCCGGGCAACTATCCGATGGTCGCGCCCAACTATTCTGTGCAGCGGCGTGATATGGCGAAGGCGAATGGCCTGGGGACTCGGATCGTGCCCAATGTTGCCTGCGCTATGACACCGCGTGAAGAAATGGCCGCGCCTTCCGTCGCGGGGCATGCTGCGGAGTCGGCGTCATCGTCCGCGCCGCCAGCGCGCAAGCGGACTCTGTCGCTCAAGACTTGACGCCTGGCGGCAAGGCGAGAGGCCGCCTTTGCGCAGAAGCGCGCCGGCGGATCTCATGGTTAATGTCGTCGAAACGAATCTGCACTATCCGGTCCGTGTTAATCCGTGGGGGGTAAGGTAATGACGACGAGAAGATCGGGCGGCGGTACAGCCGCGCTTCTACTAAGCTTGGCAATGTCGACCGGCGCGGTTGCGGGCGAGACAGCAGGCTGCAACGCGGTCCCTGACAGGCCCAGGCTTATCTGTCAGGCGGAATCCTGTATCCGTGTCTCTCAGCGGGATCTGTGCGAGGCCAGCCGGACAGCTCCAGTTGCAGCAATCGCTCGTCCGGCGATACCGCGCGCGACAGTCCTTCCGCGCACCACGGATCAGCTCGAGCTCCTGCTCGCCAGCCTTCGGTAAGGGGAGGCCGCTGGTTGCGAGCGGATCGGGGGCACCACCGTTCGAAATCTGCGCACGTTGTCATGGCAGGTTTCGGCCGATGTCGTGTGGCACGCCGAGTATCGGGCTGGATGCCTGCCTGACACGCTGGCATGATCGTGGCAGAGGCGTCAGCCCAGGAAGAGACCCAGGCCCAGTGCCCAGAGGGCTGTGGCGAATGGGAGGGCGACAATAAGGCCCAGGATCGGCCCACCGCGCGCGGGGGCGGTCGGGCGGTTGGCAACGTCGAAGCGCGCGTCGTGGAAATGGTTCATGTGCCTCCTGCTGCCTGCGATGGCCTCGGGCGGCGTAACGTGCAATATCGTGGAATTACGTGGAACGGTGGGCACGTCAGCCGATGGCGCCCGATCAGGCGCGTCAGATGATGCCGCTCATGCTGCGGCCTCGTGGGCGCACACGGGTCGACTGCGAGGCGGCCTTGATTGCCGAAAAGCTGGAGCGCGATCTGTCACCTGTGCGAGCGACGCCGATGCTCAAACAGGGTGCCTTGCCACATGCTCAGGGCGAGTCTGCCACCGATCGGGGAAATGGACAGTTGCGCCTGGTTTGGGCGGCGCGCAAATGTGCGGGCATGTCGTCGGCGTGTCTAGGGCATTGGCTCAGGTCGGCTCCTGGAAAATCGGCCAGGGCGACGAAGCACGGCCGCCTAGTGCTGGAACGCGGTTCTAGTCGATGAACCACTCGCCATTCACCTGCACGATGTGCAGGCCACAGCCGCCGCACCGGGCGTGAAGGTAGCGCAGCTTGAGGCGCGCGCCGGGTGTCTCGGGGACGTGTTCCCCGCGCGCGCATCGCTTCGGCTGTGCCAGCACCAACGTTCGCATCGTACTCACAACCCCGCTCCCCCAGGATGATGCTAGGATGAATCCCCGGGATCTGTCCATATGAGACGAGGCACTGCGAGCATCGTCCTGCAGCGCGCTGAACAAGGGCGGTTTTGATCTCTCTTTTCCCGTGCCGCCGTATCGGGCACCGGGTCGCGACTGCTGTCTCTGGCCATTGACAGACCCGAGTCGGGCGTTCGGCCTTCTGACGCGGTGCAGCGGGCTGGACCACGGGCGCCGAGGAAAGCGCGCACCAACCGGCCACTGGCCTGCGATCCCGGGCGTCTCCGTCAATGATGCATTCCAGGATGTCACGATCACGTGCAAGTGCGGGCTCGACTGCAGGACCTCGACAATGGCGTGGGGAAACGCCAGGTGTTCGCCGATCAGGACAAGACGCACCCTTGGACGCGCCAACGCCTGAGGGTCGCGAACGCGATCATGTGCTCTCTCTTCAGCGGAAGGCGGCCGCGTTGCCGCCGGACGAAGCGGTGCTGTCGTCAGGACCCATGATTGGCTCGAGCAACCATCCGTCGCAAGCGGCCCGTCCGCGGCAACACGCGCTGGCCACCATCTGGCTGCACTAATCCTCACACCGCGGCCGGAGATCGAGAAATTGTCGATCTGCATCGCCCGCAGATGTGCCTTCAGGGGATCGGATGCCGGGCTGTCCGCAAGACGGAGGGTCGCTGACTTCTTGCGCGATGCAAATGACAGCGTGGTCGTGGTGGCATCGTCGCTCGATCATGAAAGGGGCAATGGCTGCCGCGCTTTTCTTTGCGTGAGAAGCGCGAATCATCGTCAGGCCGCGCGTTCTTGGATCCCCATTCATCGGCGGTAGGACGGGCCGGGACTTGGCGACTGTCCCGGTCCGTTTTCTCGACAGCTTCTAGGCGGGCGGCGGTGAGTGCCGTGCGCGAGACGGCGGTCACTTCTCGACACAGTCAAAATGGGTATAATTGGCGCGCAGTCGTTGCCTGAACCGCATTTCGCGGCTGTGGGATTGGGCCGGGAGTTGGCGAATACCTCCCGGCCTGATTTCGCCGGCCGGATTTGATCAGGTCTCGTGCAGGGCCCGGTAGGCCATGCGCTCCCATATATTGGCGGCATCGTGCGGGAGGTCGCGGCGATTGCCGTCGGCCAGCATCTGGTCAGTCGGTGTCCTGAGAATCGTGAGCATGCGCACCCCGGCGGTGACATAGGGTGACCGGTCCTTCACCGACATCGTCTCCCACTCCCGGTCGGCATCGATCGACTCCGCGCCTGAAAGGCTGGCATGAATTCCGCGGGCGATGCGCATCAGCATGGTCATGGCAATATCCTCGTATCCGCGTGCTCCTCTCACCGGATTCCAAGTCCGTGGGTGACGAGTGAACACGAAACGGGCCCCTCGCGCAATCGTGCAGACGCATTCTGGGTCGTACGGGCGGCCCGCTGCCTAAGTGTTCAGAATGCCGCCGATAATGATGATGGCGACGGCTCCGGAATACAGATGAGTGATGTGCCTGGTGTTGCCACCGCTCGACCTTGACTTGTGCCATTCGTCCCGGCGCAGGCAGGCGTGGCGCTCATCGTCGATCATGACAAACTGTCATAGTAAAGTTGTACTAATTCTGCTGATTCCCTGCTATTTGGAATCAGGGGATGTTTCGAAAGGTCTAACCTTTTCGAGGGGCCGGGCATGAATTTTTGGCAACTGGCACGGTGTGCGCTGGGCAGGCACAACCGGGACCGACGTCGTGCCCAGTTCGACGGCGACGTGTTCCGCAGCGTCTGCACAGGCTGTGGCAGGCCCATGGCGAAACAAGCCCATGGCTGGATCATTGATCGTGCGGTCGGCGATGGGGCCGGAGCGGATTCACGCGACTCGTAGGGGACGACCATCATCCTAGCTTGGCGGAGCCTCGTTGGGGTGGTGCCGGGGGCAGGCTGTTCGGGACTGCGCCGGAATTCAGTCCCTGAACTAGCGAGTGGTATTCGACTCGTGCGCTTTGTAGCACGATTGATCGCCGTCAGCCGATACTGTCGCTCATGGGCGGGAGCGATTCTATTAGGGCGGTGTTCTTTGACCAGTTGTCGCGTACGGAGTCGGCGTAGTGCAATATTCAGTCGATTGGGCGAGAGCGATTGATGCCATCGATTTCGTAGCGTCGCGCCGGCCCGGCGTCAGCCCGTTCCGTCTCGGCATGATTCTCTTCTTCGCGGATCGGAGGCATGTGCTCGATCACGGCTGCTCCATTACCGGCGATCGCTATGTTGCGATGGAACACGGGCCTGTTCCGGTTGCGATCCGCGGGCTCCTCAAATCAGAATCAGATTGCTCGGATGATGAGTTATCGAACCTCAAGAGTCGGATCGACATCGAACTCGAAGGCCGGACCGGTAGGCTTTTCTCAAAAGGGCAGGGCGCCGCCGTGGACGATACCCGTGGCCACCGCGCCTATCTCGATGCGGCGATCGAGCGATATGGCACGATGACACCGCGCGATCTCAAGCGTCGTTCTTGCGCTGACCTTGCCTATGCCAAGGCTCGGAAAGCCGGCCATCGTCACGAAATCGATATTGGTTTGTGCGCCGATTAGAACTCAGTTCGATCCCGTAGTGTGGTGGTGCGATTGACCAGCATGCATGGCGGGAGGAGCTATGGGCCAGGTTTTACACGGGTGCGTCCGAACGACTGAGGCAGTTCGCCGAGCGATACAGCGAAGTGAAGAGAGTGTGAGGGCGCTGGCCGGGCAGGCCGGTCGATCAGCTGTTTCGGAAATGACTCGTTCATGATCAATACTCCCGCGGACCCCGGCGCGAAGCGATCAAGGGACTCCGCCGAGACGAAACACCGGAACGCGCGGACGTGCTCGCGCGTTCCGGTGCCAGGCCGCTCAACGAGGTCGAGAGCGTCGATCTGCGGGCTTTCGAAGACCTGGTCGATCTGCCGAATTGAGCGGAAAATCGAGGGGGACGTTGACAGCCGAAAAAGGGTGAATGAGCAGGGCTGGAAAGCTTTGGGTGTCAGCATATTTCGATCAATCGCACGGCGCGAGCACGTTACCTGGAAAGTTCGAGCCTGGAACAAGAGGCCCCACGAGAACGGCCGATCTTCCATAGTCAATTTATACGCAGGGAAGCATGGCCGGTTACTGGCGATTTGCACCTAAAGTGGTGCAATCCGGCACAGTGCTCGACTTGTACCGAACTGTCGGTACTCCTACACTCGGTTCAGTCGTTGCGATTCCTTCGGCCGCTTCCGGCCGCGAAGGAGCGGTGTATCGGTCCGCCCAGGGAGGGGAGCAATGTTCGTCGCCGCTTATACGAGTCCGCGAACCCCCATCTTCCTGAGCTTTTCGGCAAATCTCATCACTGCGTTTGCTGTTCTGCTGCTGGGCGGCGCGGCGATGCTGCATTTCGGCGCCGAAAATCCATCACTGCATACGGTCCTCGACACCAGCGTTGCCCTGACCGGCGCGTTGGTCGCGCTGCTGCTCTGGGATGTCAGCCGCAGGACCGATCAGAGCTGGCCGCTGTTCCTCGCCATCTCCTTTGCCATGTTGGCGATCGGCGAGTCGCTTCATGTCGTCGCCGTGCTCGGCTGGTTGGGTGGAGGAGCCGAGGCCGACGTCCAGTTTCGCGCTGGAACCTGGGGTCCGCCCGCCTATCTGCTGCCGATCGGCGTCGGCGCATCGCTGCTGCTGCGCAACCGTCCGCGATCCTTCGCCTGGCCGCTTGCCGCCGGGCTGGCGCTGTTCGCGATCGTTCTGATTGCGATTTTTCTTTCGGTCCCGCGCTATACCGATCCTGGCTTTCTGTGGCTCACGCGGCCGAGTCTCGCTCTTGTCCCTCTGCTTTGGGCGGGGGTGGGGGTTGCCTATTGGAAGCACCGCGGCGAGTCGGAGATCACGCGCGCGATCGCGCTCACCGCTGCCGTTCTCGTGATCGCGCACGCCGCCATGCTTTATTCGCGCAGCCCCAGCGATACGCTCGCGATGGTCGCGCATTTCGGCAAGTTCGTCGGCGACGCGTTGCTCATGTTCAACCTGACTCAGATCGGTGCCGCCGACACGGCGCGGCGGCGGCAGGTCGAGCAGCAGCTGATCGACCTCAGCCGCGACCTCGACGCGCGTGTCGCTGAGCGGACAGCAGCCGAGCGGCGAAGCCAGAATCTGATCGACGCGATCATCGAGAACAGTCCGGCGGTGATCTACGTCAAGGACCTCGCCGGCCACTATCTCATGATCAACCAGCGCTTTGCCGAGATCTTCCACATCGATCGCGAAACGGTGATCGGGAAGACGGACCATGATCTCTTCGACAAGGCCCCGGCCGATGCGTTCCGCGCAATGGACGCGCGCGTTGCCGAGGCGGACCGGCCGCTGACCGAGGAAGAGGCAGTCCCGCTCGACGACGGGCTGCACACATACATCTCGGTCAAGTCGCCGTTACGCGACGATTCCGGCCAGGTTTATGCGGTGTTCGGTATCTCGACCGACATCACCGAGCGAAGGCGCGCCGAAGAGGCGCTTCTCGCGAGCGAGCAACGCAACCGCCTGGTCGTGGAATCGGCGCTTGATGCGGTCATATCGATCGATCGTGCCGGCCTGGTCACGGGTTGGAATCCGCAAGCCGAAAGCACGTTCGGCTGGAATAGAGCCGAGGTGCTCGGGCGGCCGGTCGATGAAGTGGTCATGCCGGCGCGCTATCGCGCGCCGCATCGGGAGGGGTTGGCGCGTTATCTTGCCACGGGCGAGGCGCGCGTGCTGAACCAGCGCCTTGAGCTGGAGGCGCTTCATCGGAGCGGGCAGGAGTTCCCGGTCGAACTGTCGATAACACCGGTTCACGTCGGCAGCACGGTGACATTCACCGCTTTCGTTCGTGATATCACAGACCGCAGATTGGCAGGCGCCAAGCTGCAGACTCAGCATGATCGCCTGCACCTGCTCGAGCAGATCACGCGCGCGGTCGGCCAGCGCCAGGATGTGGGCAGCATCTTCCAGGTCGTGGTGCGGACGCTCGAAGACCGGCTTCCCGCCGATTTCGTCTGCATTTGCCGCTACGACCGCGTCAGCCACAATCTGACCGTCGCGCATGTCGGTGCCGGCAGCATGCCGCTCGGGCAGGAGCTCGGTATCACCGAGCGCGCCGTGATTGCCATCGACCAGAATGGTCTGTCGCGCTGCGTCGCAGGCGAACTGGTCTATGAGCCCGACATCGCCGAGGTCGATTTTCCATTTCCGAGCCGGCTGGCGCGCCAGGGTCTGCGCTCGCTGGTCGTTTCGCCGCTGCAGTTCGAGAACGAGGTGTTCGGCGTGCTGGTCGTGGCGCGCCGCACGGAGCAGGCCTTTCTCAGCGCCGATTGCGAATTCCTGAGGCAACTGAGCGAGCATGTCGGGCTGGCCGCGCATCAGTCGCAGCTCCATGACAGCCTGCAGCGGGCCTATGATGATTTGCGTCACACGCAACAGGCGGTGCTCGAGCAGGAGCGGCTGCGCGCGATCGGACAGATGGCGAGCGGCATCGCCCATGACATCAACAACGCGATCTCGCCGGTCGCGGTCTACACCCAGTCACTGCTCGAACGCGACATCGACCTCACGCCCGAGATGCACGATTATCTCGAGATCGTCGGGCGGGTGGTCAAGGACGTGTCGGCAACCGTCGCGCGGATGCGGGATTTCTATCGTGCCGACGAGGGCGAGGCTGAACTCGAGCCGCTCGACCTGAACGCGCTGGTGCCGCAGGTCGTCGAACTGACCCGGGCCCGCTGGAGCGACATGCCCCAGCAGCGCGGCGTGGTCATCAAGGTCTCGACCGAGCTCGAAGCCGATCTCCCCCTGGTGATGGGCAACGCGTCGGAACTGCGCGAAGCGGCGACTAATCTGATCTTCAACGCCGTCGACGCGCTGCCCGAGGGCGGTACGATCACGATCAGGAGTGAAACGCTTCGCGCCAGCGGAAAGGGGCGGGTGCGGCTCGAGGTCGGCGATACCGGCCCCGGGATGGACGAGGAGACTCGTCGGCGCTGCCTCGAGCCCTTCTTCACGACAAAAGGGGAGCGTGGCACGGGTCTCGGGCTGGCGATGGTTTACGGGGCGGCACAGCGCCACAAGGCCCGGCTCGACATCGACACCGCACCGGGGGAGGGGACACGGATGCGGCTGGAATTTGCCATCACCAGCAGCACGAAGCCTGGCAAGGGGCGTATCCGGGATGCCCGGGAGAGTCGGCCGCTGCGTCTCCTGGTGGTCGATGACGATCCTGCCGTGCTTAAATCGACGACTGTCGTCCTTCAGATCAGCGACCATATCGTCACCGCGGCGGACGGTGGCCAGGCCGGAATCGACGCGTTGCGCGCGGCCCACTCGGCAGGTGAGAGCTTCGATGCCGTCATTACCGATTTGGGCATGCCCTATGTCGACGGAAACCAGGTCGCGCTCGCCGTCAAGGAACTGTTCCCGGCGACGCCTGTGCTGCTGCTCACAGGGTGGGGACGGCGGATGGCGAGCGGCGACGACGCGAAAGCACTGGCACATGTCGATTTCGTGCTGCCTAAACCGCTCGATCTCGACGAATTGCGCGAGATCTTTGCGCAGCTTGGCTGACGGCGTCCATTTGTGCATCGCTGACAGGAGGAGAGGCATCAGGCAGGATCCTTGCCTCATGCGGGAACGCCCCCCGCTCGTACCAGGCTTCGATCCGGGGCGCCAAGCGCCCTTGGCTCAGCGACCGCTCCCATGGATGTCGGAGACGACGGCGAACCACGGCGCGTCATAAACATTGACTATGGTAATCCGTTCGCCGATTCGTGGAATCGAAGGGGGAATTCGGTCGATGTTCAAGAGGTACCGTGGGCGCGACACCAGCCCGGGCCTTCCGCCTGCGCGGCCCCTTGCGGCGACGCCCAATAAACGCGGCATGTTCTCCGTGATCGGGCCGGACATGGTCGTCACCGGCAACATCGCGGCGAGCGCCGATCTTCATGTTGAGGGCCGGATCGAAGGCGATCTCGACTGCGGCAGCCTGGTCCAGGGCACCGAGAGCCGCATCAACGGCGCGGTGAGGGCAGAAATCGCTCGGATTGCCGGTACGGTCACGGGTTCGGTCTCGGTCCGCCAATTGAGCATCGAGCGTACAACGCGGATCACCGGCGATGTCGAATATGAGACGATCGCGATCGAGAATGGCGCGTCGATCGACGGCCGGTTGAAACACGTCGCCATCGATTCCGGCAGCCAGACCTTTGATCGGACCCCGGCTAGCGTAGCGCCGGTGCAGGAAATCCGACACGAAGAGCGGACCAGTCTGGTCAGCACTGGTGAGGCGGCCTGATCGGCGCGACCAAACCCAATTTGCACCGCGGCAAAATCCGTATCATGCGAAATGTAGCGAGGGCTCCAGTGAAGATCTCGAGGCGCCAGTTGCTGTTGGCTCATCGGCCAGTGAGGCGGGATTCCCCGAGCAGGGCCGTTGTGCGACTGGTCAGGCTGTGCGCATCACCCGAGAGTGCCTTGACCTCGGCGGCAACGACGGAAAATCCGCGGCCGGCCTCACCCCGCGCGCCGCTTCGATGCCGCGTTGAGGGCAAGAAGGTTTATCTGCTTCGCGACGTCGTAGATCGCGTCGACAATTGAAACTTCATATATGATCAATTAGTCATATATGATCAATTAGGATGTAACCCAAAGGGCCGCTCGGCTTGCACAAGCACGGAAGGGGAATCGACTGCCATCTACCGAGCCGGCGCCCGACGCCACCCAAGCGCAGCTTGCGTTCCGCTCGACCGTCAGGACAGCCATTCCGGTCGACTCATGGCAATAGCCATGGTCGCAGCACCGGCCACAAAAGCTCGATCTATCATCTGGCGGTTCGCGTGGTCACCGGCGTCGGCGGCCAGATGATGTGCGGACAGGAGGCTTGGGCTCCAATGGCGGCATCTGCCGAATCCAGCGTGGCGGTGGGAGCATGCAGCCATGCCGTTACAGCTTCTTACGGACGCCTACCCCACCCTTCATCGAAACGAACGACCATGAACACCGCGCAACTCTTTAACGACGACACTGAGTTTCTGGAGTGGACGAAAGTTCACCCGGAAGCGTATGTGATCAACTTTCGTGCCAACCGCAGCGCCGATTATATCGTTCTCCATCGGGCAAGCTGCCGGACGATTGCCGTGAGCAACGCAGCGTCAGGCCCCCTCACGACCGGCGCCTACCGAAAAGTGGGCGGACGCGATCCCACGATTTTCGACACCTGGATCCGACGCAACATCGCTGGCGGACAATGCGTTTCCGACGAATGCATCATCTGTAAGCCGCGGCGCTGAACTGACGCGGTCCATCCCGGGGCAGGCGGGAAGGCGAACGCCATCGCGGATCGCGTTGTTGATCGTTTCTGCCCGCTCCTTCTATCACCACGCCGGACGACGATCTTTCGTCAGTGCGTCCACCGGCAAGAATTATCGGTTCTGCTTCGTGCGACGCTGGAACTGCCGGACGATACGCTTGCCGATTGCCGGCAAAAAACGCGCATCGCGATCCTTGAACACGGTTTCGGATCGTTCCAGCTCTGCTGTGGACAGCGATATCCGGGATCCCTTGCGGGCAAAGACGGTTTTGTTCGACGTCCCTTCCGAAGGAACGATGATCAGGTTGCCGAAAAAGCTCTGCTCGATCCGCGCGGCGTGATGCCGATAGTCGCGATCCTTTCCCCACAGATTGACGACCATCAGCCCCTCCGGCCCCAGGCGCGAGTAACAATGATCATAGAATTCCGAACTGCACAATTGTGGCGGCTGACCGACGTCGTCAAAGCCATCGACCATCAGGATATCCGGGCGAGCCGGGGAGGCTTTCACATAGTCGGCCCCATCCCCGCACAGGATGCGAAACCTGTCGCTGTCGGACGGAATTAGAAAATGCTCACGCAGATCAATGACGTCGGAGCGTATCTCGACGACAGTGATGTCGGCGTCGGGCAAGGCATGGTGGCAATATTTTGCCAACGAACCACCTCCTAAGCCGATCATCTCGATGTGACGCGGATCCGGGTTGAAAAACAGAAAACCCATCATCGTTTTAGTATATTCGAGGCTAAGCTTCAGCGGATTGGCGATGCTCATGCCGCTTTGCACACAGGCCCAATCAAAGTGCAGGGACCGGGAATCGCCGAATTCCAGGACAAAGGGTTTTCCGAGCGGGTGATCCCCCATGCAAGAACCGCTGGGCAAATAGCCGACGCGACATACCTGATCGTGCGGGGCCAAATTCGTTTCCGTGAGAAGATCGGACGGGTCGTCTTCGCCGAGACGAGGTGCGCTCCAACCGCTGAACAGGGCGTCATCGACGCCGGCGGCACTAGTACCGGACAAGATGACACCGGAGGTTGGCGGCCGTGCCGCTACCCGGCGTTGAAGCGATCGAAAACGGCATCCAAGTCTTCATATCGTTCTTTCTGTTCCGTTCTGAAGTCCGTAGCGTTGCGCGCGGATTTCGTCGCCCAGAGGACTATCTACGTCGTCGTCCAGGGGCTGACCTGGCGATGCCCCTGGAAGGGGTGTCGCTGGATCGTCTGGGTTCCCAAGCGAGGGAGTGCTCCATTTCTCCACAGGCGGAATGGCCATCAAGGTATCGGGATCGCACCCGTCGGACGGGCGTTGGGTCGATGTCAGCGCCTCGTACTCCGCAACAGTTTTCGCCATGCTTTCACGTTGGGCCAGCCATTGCGCGGCATGACCGCGCGCTTTCGCAATGGCTTCATGGATTTCCTGCAAATTCGTTGACGCCGACCCGCCGTCGATATCGGGCGACGCTGGTTCTGCGGGCTCCCGCCCTCGCTTTTGCCTGATCATCTTGAGGTTCGCCCGGATGAATGTCGACCTGTCGAGTCGGCAACATCGACGTTCCAGATCCCTGCTGCGGTCATCGTCCCGGGACCAGTGCTTGCCGGGCGGCGAGAGCGTTTGCGCCGAAATAAGTAACGCCGACACTCATCAAGGCAGGCCAGGCAATCGCGAATGCCGCGCCAAACCCAAGATAGCCGCTCGCGTCCATCACCACTGTCGGGGCGGGCATCAGCGTGAGGGCGGCCTGGCTGACCGTCGCCAGGTAGAGAACCGCGCGCAAATTCCTCATCACATGGTGCGGAGCAATCAGTGAGATGCTGCGCGAGGCCTGACGGATGCGCGCTGCAGTGACGTCAACCAGGGCCTGCCTCGTCAAGGCACAATGGGCCGCGGTGAGAAGATAGAACCAGGTAAGGACCGGGGTGGCCGCGACGCGGCCCGAACTACCACGGATGAGGAGCGGGTTCGCCAGTCCACTTCGGGAAAGGAGGACGAAGGTCAGCGTGACGATGATTATTGCCAGCAGTTGGCGTATCGCTGCCGCCGCGCCGGCGTGGAATAACCAAAGCATCGGTTGCAGCGGTTTCACGGCACCCGGGCGCCCTGCGATACATGCTCGATCAGCGCGACCAGCGCTTTTAGCAGCGTCTCCGGCGAGGGTGGGCAGCCGGCTATATGCAGATCGACCGGCACCACCGCGGACACCCCGCCGACGACCGCATAGCTACCGGCAAAACAGCCGCCGTCAGTCGCACAGTCTCCCACCGAAACGACCCATTTGGGCGCGGGGGTCGCATTATAGGTGCGCTCCAGCGCTTCGCGCATGTTCCGCGTGACCGGTCCCGTGACGAGCAGGACATCGGCATGGCGGGGGGAAGCGACGAAGCGAAGGCCGAAGCGTTCGAGATCGTAAAAGGCATTGCCGAGAGCGTGGATCTCAAGTTCGCAGCCATTGCAGGAACCGGCATCGATTTCGCGGATCGAAAGGCTCCGTCCAAGCCGCCGCCGTGCGACGTCACCGAGCGTAGCGGCAAGCGCCGCGAGGTCGGCCAGCTCGGGGTCTGGCGGGGCTTCCGTCAGCGGCGCTCGGATCAGGCTTTCGAACAGGAGCTTGCGCATGATCAACCCTAAAGGTCGTGCCCGGAATAGGAGCAGTTGAACGATTTGTTGCAGAGCGGGAAATCCGCGACGATATTGCCTTCAATCGCGGCCTCGAGCACCGGCCATTGGAACCAGGACGGGTCGCGCAGATGGCAGCGCTCGACGATCCCTGTCGGGCTGAGCCGAAGCCAGCAGAGGATGTCACCGCGAAAACCCTCGACAAGGGCAATGCCTTCACGTGTATCCAGACCATGCCCGACAGCGACCGAGATGTCGCCCGACGGCATTCCCGCCAGGATCTGGCCGATCAGCCCCAGGCTCTGTTCCACCTCACGGATGCGGACCCATAGCCGCGCGTTGACGTCGCCTTCCTGGAACAAGGGCACATCGAAGCGCAGCGAGTCATAGGGCGGATAGGCAAGGTCGCGGCGCGTATCGAACGCCCGTCCGGATGCCCGCCCGACATATCCGCCGCAGCCATATTGATGGGCAAGCATGTGCGAGAGTATTCCAGCGCCGACGGTGCGATCCTGCAGGGACGCGGTGTCGTCAAACAGCTCGATCAAGGGTGGGAAGGCTTCCCGGATCGTCGCCATAAGCGATCGGATAGCCTCCGCACCGGCGCGATCCAGATCAATGGCGACACCGCCGGGCACGACCTTGTCCATCATCAGGCGGTGCCCGAAACAGGCGTTCGACAGCCGAAGCACACGTTCGCGCAGCACGGCAGTGTGGGCATGCATCAGGGTGAATGCGGCATCGTTGCAGGCAGCCCCGATATCGCCCACATGGTTCGCGATCCGCTCCAGTTCGGCCATCAGCGCGCGCAGCCAATGCGCCCGCGTCGGGATTTCAATCCCCAGCGCCGCCTCGACCGCGCGCGAAAAAGCGATCGAATAGGCCACCGTGCTATCGCCGGAAATCCTTCCCGCAAGCCGCGCAGCGTGTTCCAGCGAGGCTCCGCCCATCAGGGACTCGACGCCTTTATGCGCGTAGCCCAGGCGTTCCTCGAGACGGACGATGGCCTCACCATTGGCGGTGAACCGGAAATGTCCCGGCTCGATAATACCGGCATGGACCGGACCGACGGGTATCTGGTGCAGGCCGTCGCCTTCCGCGGTCAGGAAGGCATAACGTTCGCCCTCGCCGGAGGTTTCGATAGGGGTTCCGAGGGGATGGCCGACGCGCCAGCGCCCATGATCGAGCCAGGGCCGATCGTCGGGCACGCCGACAGGCTCGAGGCCGAACAGATCGTTGATGGTTCGTTCGAGCCGGTGCGCCGGCGGATGATGCCGGGCGATCGACGGGAATTGACCGGTGGGACAGTAAAGGGTGGCAACGGCCAGTTCGCGACGACCCCTTTCGCTATGGCCCGTGTCGAGCAAGGCCATATGGACGGCGCCCGCGTCTCCCCACAAGCCGGCCAGCGTCCAGCGGCCCTCCGCGAGCTGGGCGCCGAGTGCGGACCATGTCTCGGCGTCGACGACCCGGCGCGGCCACGGATGGTGAGCATGTAGCGGCGTTGCGCCAGCCATTGCGTTGATCATGGTTGGCATTTCCTCCCGGCTCAATGGAGGAGGCCAGCGACATGCTGGAACCAGGCGACCAGTGGAGGAGGCAGATATACCCCCGCGACGAAGACGAGTCCAAGATGGGCGATCATGGGCAGGTGCGAGGCCTTGACCGGATGGCTGACGCCAGTCGGCTCGCCGAAGGCCAATCCATGGACCTTGAGCATCAGCGCGCCGAAGGCGACCAGCAGGCCGATCACCAGGGGGATGGCAAGCAGCGGCGCGCGCGCGAAGGTCGAGCTCACGACGAGGAATTCGCTCATGAAGACACCCATCGGCGGCATGCCCGCGATCGCGACGACCCCGGCGACAAGGCCCCAGCCCAACAGGGGATGGCTCACCGTCAGCCCGCGGATATCGGAGATCTTCTGCGTGTCCTTGGCTTGCGCGATATGGCCGACGGTGAAGAAGATGGCTGATTTGGTGAGGCTGTGCATCGTCATGTGCAGCAACCCGGCGAAATTCGCGAGTGGGCCACCCAGGCCGAAGGCGAAGGCGATGATGCCCATATGTTCGATCGATGAATAGGCGAACAGCCGTTTGATGTCCCTTCGCCGGTACAGCATGAAAGCCGCAAAGATCAGGGAGACCAACCCCATCGTCATCAACAGCGGGCCCGGTGCGATCGCCCCGGGGTTCGCGGCGAGCAGCAGCTTGAACCGCAGGACCGCGTGCAGCGCGACATTGAGCAGCAGGCCAGACAGCACCGCCGAGATCGGCGTCGGCCCCTCTGCGTGAGCGTCCGGGAGCCAGGCGTGCAGCGGTGCGAGCCCGACCTTGGTGCCGTAACCCAGCAGCAGAAAGACGAAGGCGAGGTTGAGTAATGGGGGGTCGAGTGCGGCCGCGTGGGCGATCAGCACGGTCCAGACCATGCCGTCTGGACCTTCGCCGACCACCGGGCGGGCGGCCATATAGATCAGGATTGTGCCGAACAGCGCCAGCGCGATACCGACGCTGCCGAGAATGAAGTATTTCCACGCCGCTTCCAGCGCCTCGTGGGTGCGATAGATACCGACCATCAGGACGGTCGTGAGCGTCGAAAGCTCGATCGCGACCCACATCAACCCGATATTGTTCGCGAGCAGCGCCAGGTTCAGGCCGAACAGGAGGATCTGGTACATCGCATGATAGAAACGCAGCTGGGTGGTCGTCAGACGGCCTGTCTCCAGTTCATGACCGATATAGCTGGCGCTGAACACGCTCGTGGTAAAGCCGACAAAGGTGTTGAGGACGATGAAGACAATATTTAGATCGTCGACCAGCAGATAGGGCCCGGGCACCGGCTTGTGCACGAACAGCGACAGCGCGGCGAGCAGCGTCAGAAACGCGGAAGCCGCGTTGAGGCGTGCCGACACTTTGTAATACGGAATGAACAGCAGCAAGGCCGCCGTCACCAGCGGTATCGCCAGGATCAGGCCGGCGCCGGAGGTGGGCATCCCGATCACCGGCGTTCCCCCCGGAAATCGTCCAGGGCCTGAAGGTCGACCGAGTCGAAGCGCTCGCGGATCCTGAACAGAAAGACGCCGATGACGATGAAGGCGACCAGGACGGAAAACGCCACGCTGATCTCGACGACAAACGGCATGCCCTTCGCGCCGGTGGCCGCGAGGATCAACCCGTTCTCGAGCGACATGAAGCCGACCACCTGGCTGACGGCGTTGCGCCGGGTTACCATCATCAACAGCCCGAGCAGCACGACCGAGAGCGCAAAGGCGAGGTCCTCGCGGGCATACATGTCGGCTTCCGCGGTGACGCGAAGGATGACGACCATCGACAGCGCGACCAGCGCCAGTCCGCCGAGCATGGTGGGACCGATATTGACGGCTGTTTCGACTTCGCGGTGGATGCCCAGGCGCCTGATCATCCGGTGAAGGGCAACCGGAATGATGATGGCCTTGACCGAGAGCGCGATCGCTGCGGTCAGATAGAGATGGGGGGCATGCTGCACATGGGCCTGCCATGCGACCGAAAGGGCCAGCACGATCGCTTGGAACGCGAAGACGTTCAGCAGGGCCGACAGGCGATCCTGATAGAGCAGCATCAGGCTGACAAGGACCAGGCTCCCCGCCAGGAAATGCGCGACGTCAAAGGCGAACCTGTCCACGCTACAGGCTCCGCGACACGAACAGCAAAAGCGTACCGAGGAACCCGAGCATCAGCGCGGCGCCGAGAAAATCCGGCACGCGGAACACCCGCATTTTCGCGATCATGGTTTCGAAGACGGCGAGCAGGCAGCCGGCGACCCCGAGCTTCGCCACGTAGAACACCCCGCCAATCAGATGCACATGGAGCGGCGCGCGCGCCGGCGCGAGACCCCATGGCACGAACACGCAGGCGATCAGGGAACAATAGAGCAGAAGTTTGAGCGATCCCGCGAGCTCGATGAGCGCGAGGTGGCGCCCTGAATATTCGAGTATCATCGCCTCGTGCACCATGGTGAGTTCCAGATGGGTCGCCGGATTGTCGACCGGCATCCGCGCATTTTCGGCAAGCGCGACGATGACGAGCGCGACCAGCGCCATCCCCAGCGAGACGCGCAGGCCAACCCCGGCAAGCATCACGTCAGCGACGGTCGAAAGCTGGGTGGAGCCGGCGACGAGCGCGATCGTGAAGACGATCATGATCAGTGCCGGTTCGGCGAGCGTCGCGATCATCGCCTCGCGGCTCGATCCGATCCCGCCGAAGCTGGTGCCGACGTCCATGCCGGCGAGCGCGAGAAAGAAGCGCGCGCTGCCCAACAACGCGATGATGACGATGAGATCCGCCGACCAGCTGAACAGCAGCCCCGTGGCGAAGGTGGGTACCAGGGCCGCCGCCACCCAGGTCGTGGCGAAGACGATATAGGGCACGATCCGGAACAGCCAGGACGCGCTCTCGGCGATGACGGCTTCCTTGCGCGCAAGCCGGATCAGATCGCGATAGGGCTGCAGCAGCGGCGGACCTTGCCGCCTCAGCAGCCGCGCCTTCACCTTGCGCACCAGCCCGGTCAGCAGCGGCGACAGGAGCAGCACGAGCAGCATCTGGGAGACCTGGATCGAAAGACCCTCGATCAGGGATGTATCGATCACGGCCATGCGGCGAGAATCAGCAAGAGCAGGATCAGGGCGCCGAAGACCAGGCTCAGATACCGGCGGATGGTGAGGAATTGCAGATGGTTCAATCGCTCCGCGAGGTAGCCGACCAGCCGGACGATCGGATCGTAGATCATCTCCCAGGCCAGATCGTGGAGCGTGACCGTTATCCGTGCCGGGCGGCCGTCGCCCGGCGACGGCATGTCGACCGCTTCGGTTGCGCGAAACGCGAATCCGCCAAACACGCGGCGCACCGGCTGCGCGAAGCTGTCCGCGGTATATTGCGTCGCCGGACTGGGGTCAGGAAAACCGCAATCCCATGCGGGCGCTCGGCGCAGTTTGTCAGAAGCGAGGCGATGGATGACGAAGGCCGCGAGCGATGCCGAGGCGGCAATGAAGAGGAACACCAGCAGGCCGTTATAGGAGCTTCGGCTTTCGGCGATCGGCACGATCGAAAGCCAGGCGACGTGAGTCTGGACCGGCATGCGCGCGCCGGTAAGCGCATTGGAGACGGGCGCGAGCGCGTCGATGATGAGCGCGGGAAAGATTCCCGCGAGCAGACAGAGAGCCGCGAGGATCGCCATTGCGGCGATCGACAGCCGATCGACCTCATGAGCGTTGGATGCCGCTGGGCTCCTCGGCCTGCCAAGGAAGGAAATGCCGAAAGCGCGCACGAAACAGGCCGCCGCCAGCGCCGCAGCAAGCGCGAGCATGGCACCGACCGCGGGGATGAGGAGCTTCAGCGCCCATTGGGGAAGCTCGGGGCTGAGCAGGATGGCCTGCAGCATGAGCCATTCCGACGCGAAGCCGTTGAGCGGCGGCAAGGCCGAGATCGCGACCGCGCCGACCAGGAACAACAGGCCCGTGGCGGGCATCCGGTTAAGCAGTCCGCCCAGCGTCTCCATTCTTCTCTCACCCGTGGCGTAGAGAACGGCGCCCGCGCCGAAGAACAACAGGCTCTTGAAGAGTGCATGATTGAGGACGTGAAAGAGCGCGGCCGTCATCGCAAGCGCTGCGGCTGCCTTCATGCCATTGCCCTGAAACGCCAGTGCCAGGCCGATCGCGACAAAGATCAGTCCGATATTCTCGATCGTGCTGTAAGCGAGAACACGCTTGATATCATTCTGCATCAGCGCTGTCAGAACGCCGAGCACCGCGGTGATGGCGCCGGCGAACAGTACCGGTACGGCCCACCACCAGGAAACGGGCCCGAGCAGGTCGAAGGTGATCCGAATGAATCCGTAGACCGCGACCTTGGTCATCACGCCGCTCATCAGCGCCGAGACATGGCTTGGTGCGGCCGGATGCGCGAGGGGCAACCAGACATGAAGCGGGACGAGACCCGCTTTGGAGCCGGTCCCCAGCAAGGCGAGAACAAGCACCAGACCCGCGAGGCCGGACGGCGCACCGTGCGCGCGCATGGTCGCAAAGGCATATCCGCCCTCGGGGCCGGCCATCAGGCCAAAGGCAAGCAGCAGCGCCAGCGTCCCGAAACTCGCCATCACGATATAGACATAGCCCGCCTTGCGATTCTCTTCCTCCCGGTGGTGCGTCATGACCAGCGCCCACGACGCGAGCGACATGGATTCCCAGGAGAGCAGGAAGGTGAACGCGTCGGACGCCAGCAGCACAAGGTTCATGCCCGCCAGGAACAGCGGGAAGAAGGGCAGAACGCGCTCGGGCGCCGTCTCGTGGCTGCCATAGCCCAGCCCGTAAAGGCTTGCGGCTGCCCCGCCCAGATTGATCACGACGAGGAAGAACGCGGCGAGCGCATCGATCCGGAAAGTGGCGCCGATCCAGGGCAGGCCGAGCGGAAGAACGATCTCCGAAACGCTTGCCCGGCCGGCGATCAAATCCGTGATCGCGATCGCGCACGCAATCGTGCAGACTGTCAGGCAGCTGCTGTAGATCAACCACCTGGCCCATTTGAGGCGGCCGATCGCCACGCCGATCGCGCCCGTCACCAGCAAGGCCGCCACGCACCACAGGGTTGCGATCACAGGCACCGTCGCCGGCATCTATGCTGCTCGTGACCCGGATAGCATCCAATCGCCTGTTCGACCGGTCCGGTCGCCCTGCTGCTGCCCGGAAAACCGGACGCCGCGGCCGCCTTGCGGGCTTGCGGCACCCTGGGCGATGAACTCGATGCCGGCGCTGTCGAGCGCGGCGATCAGTTTCATCAGCGAATCGACATTGCCCCGGATGATGTCCTTGCTCGACTCCATCCGCTGGATGGTCGGCAGGGACAGACCAGACATCAGGGCGAGTTCACGCTGATCGATCCCGAGCAGGGCTCGGGCGCCGCGTAGCTGGGCCGCTCCTATCATCGCCTGACTCCCCCGTGACCATTGAACGCCCATGGAATATCACGTTTGCATTGCGAGTGCTAACATGCAAAGATGGCTTATTGATATATAAAGCGTGAATTGTCTGCGGCGGTGGGTTTCAGCTCGCGCCGCCAAGCCAAACAATCGTCGCTGGGAGCGTCAGGCTCATGGACGGCATTGAAAATGAAGTCGGCCGGGCTATCGGCAGGGCGACCCGCCTTCATTCGCCCTTCGGTCGAGCGCGTTTCTCATCGCTCATCGCCCCCGTTGATCGTCCGGAGGCAGGGATGAGGAGGGTCAAAGAAGTCGCGGATCGCCCTTCGGCGGTGTCGCGCGGCAGCTCCGCTTCCAGTACGGCAAACGCGGCGGCCTGCAACCGGGCATTTGGGAATGGGCCGCGAGGAAGGGTCTCGGTGCACAGACACTCATAGGCCGCGGCTAGATCATTCAGGCTCTGCCTCGCCTCCACGTCGGTCGCTCGTATCGCCGCCGTGCGGCATTCCCGACCTCTTTGCGCAAAATACTTAAATTGAATCGATGAAAGCATTGTTGTTTTCCAGTGCCGCGAAGAGACACATAATTCATCTCGGTGTGGTCATCAGTTGGACGGTTTTCAGTCGCGAGATTCTGGCAGAATTCCCATTCTGTCGAAGGAATCGCCGTCGGGCTCCTCCGTGTTGCTCACCGATTGGCTAATGCCCGGGAGTCCGCGGTCCGGACCGCTCCCTCGCCGCACCGTCGATCTTGATCCTGACGATATTGCCTTCAAAGTGAGTCGGCACCGGCGGCATCTGGTAGCTGTTGTGACGCAGCACGAGGAACGTGATCTGGCCCGGCTGGCCCGGAATATGGTCGACCACTGTCGTCGCCACCGACGGGGCGATACCGAGCATTCTGGTGAGTCGCCGGGCAGATTTGAGGAGCGCCTCTTCCGTCATGCTATTTCTCCGGGCAAACGCACTTTCGGCTAACCACGACAAGCTCCCACCAGACGGGATCACCGGGCCGATCGTGCCGGCTCGATAATGAAGATGATGTATAATACATCAATGCACAGCTTTAAATGGCTCTGTAGATATGTCATATATGATCGTTCAAGGGAATGGCGGCAACCTCTTTTGAGGTGGGTCGTGGTTTTCCGGTATTTCGGAGGTGGTTTTTGGGACATGCTCCTTCAGCCAGTAAAGGGCAGGATCGAGGCGGCGACCGCTGCACGCTTAAGCTTCGCGCGGCCGGTCGCGGCGAGCACGACATGCCTGGCGCAGTAGAAATGTCCCGCCTTGTGCATGCGACGCGCGTTGCGCTGGAGCGGAACGATCGGCTCGCCGGAGTAGGGATTGTCGAGGCCGATGCTGCGCTGGGCCCTGGCTTTGAAGCGTCTACCAAGGACTCGCCGACGACGGGAATCCTGGCCGCGCTCGGCGATCCATCGGCCCGCCGGGATGGCTGAGCGGACGGGGATAACCATCGGGCGGATCGATCTGTTCGAGGTGAACGAAGCGGTCGCACCGGTCGCCCGGCTGAAGACGCCCGGAGCGGATCCTAACAAGCTCAATGTCCATGGCGATGCGATCGCGCTGGGACACCCGTTCGGGGGCCCGGGCGCGATGCGCATGTCGACACTCATCCACGCCCTTCATCGGCGCAACAAGCGATGTGGCCTGCCGACGATCTGCGAAGGCGGCGGGATCGCCCATGTGACGATCCGGGAAGCCCTGCACTAGCCAGCGCGCGACCTCCGCGCGGCATTGACCAGCATGCCCTTCGTGTCGGGACATATCGATGTGTGACCAAATCCGCGGCGGATCGAGATTCTCGCGAGAATCAGGAGAAGGACCATGATCACATCGCACCAGATGCGTGCCGGGCGTGCGCTTCTTCAGCTGGACCAGCGGGAATTCGCGCAATTGTCGCATCTGTCCCTGCCGACCATCCAGCGCATGGAGGCGTCCGACGGCCAGGTGAGGGGTGTCGTCGATACGCTGGTGAAGGTCGTCGATGCCTTCGAGGCGGCAGGAGTCGAGCTGATCGGATCGCGGGCGCCGAGTGCAGGGCGTGGGCGCGGCGTCAGGCTTCGGGGGCCGCAAACACTCGTCGCCGCCCAGGGTGCCGATCCAGTCGCGACGCCGAGCGACCTGGCTTCCGACCCGCCCGCGCCACGGTCGCGACCGATCATCCATCTTTTTAAGAGGGGTCCCGGAGACGGCACGCAGGATCGCAAGACCGATCAGCCCGCCGTTCTTCCATAACAGCCGCTTCAGGAGAAACTTTCATGATAAACGATCCCGTCGTCATCGTTAGCTATGCCCGGACCCCGATGGGCGCCTTTCAGGGCGCGCTCGCCGGTGCAAGGGCGACCGAGCTCGGTGCGGCTGCCGTGAAGGCCACAGTGGAGCGCGCAGGCGTAGCGCCCGAATATATCGAGCGGATCTATATGGGATGCGTGTTGCCCGCGGGCCTTGGCCAGGCCCCCGCCCGGCAGGCAGCGCTCGGCGCAGGTCTCCCGGACTCTGTCCAGGCCACGACCGTGAACAAGATGTGCGGTTCGGGCATGCAGGCAGCCATCATGGCGCAGGAGGCACTCATGTCGGGCGCCGTCGACGTCGTCATCGCCGGCGGCATGGAAAGCATGACCAACGCGCCCTACGCGCTGCCCAAGCATCGGGGCGGCGCCAGGATCGGTCACGACCGCATCATCGATATCATGATGATGGATGGGCTCGAGGACGCCTATGAGCCCGGCAAGCCCATGGGCGCCTTCGCGCAGGACACCGCGGACGCATACCAGTTCACGCGCGCGATGCAGGACGCCTATTCGATCAGATCGCTCGAGCGCGCGAACAGGGCGATCAGAACCGGCGCCTTCGCCAGCGAGATCACGCCGGTGATGATCTCGTCGCGGGGAGGCTTCGTCGTCATCGATACCGATGAGCAGCCTGGCAAGGCGAAGCCTGAGAAGATCCCAACCCTCAAGCCCGCCTTCGCGGCCGACGGGACGATCACGGCGGCGAGTTCGGCGTCGATCTCCGATGGGGCTGCGGCGCTGGTCATGACGCGGCAGAGCGTTGCTGAGCGGATGGGGCTGCCGATTGTCGCAAGAGTCGTGGCGACGGCGGCGCATGCCCATGCGCCCGCGCTGTTCACGACCGCGCCCGTATTCGCCATCACCAAGCTGCTCGACAAGGCAGGCTGGTCGGTGGCCGATGTCGACCTGTTCGAGGTCAACGAAGCCTTCGCTATCGTGGCGATGATCGCAGCGAAGGATCTCGGCATTTCCGAGGACCGCCTCAACGTAAACGGTGGCGCAACGGCGCTCGGCCATCCCATCGGGGCGTCCGGTGCGCGCATCATCGCGACGCTGCTCGCCGCGCTCCAGCAGCAGGGCGGCCGCAAGGGTGTGGCGAGCCTGTGCATCGGCGGCGGAGAAGCCACCGCCATTGCGGTCGAACTCGCATGACGACTGCTAAGGGCTCCGGTCCTTTGCCGACAGCGGGGCGTAGCGATGGCGCGGCACGCATGGTGCCAGGCCTCCCTGCCTGGGCCACCGGCCTCACGACCGTGCGCGGGGTGGGAGGAAGCTACCGTGCCTGAGTCTGCTGAGTGCAAGGTCCAGGATGGCCAACGGGACAGTCGAGACTCGTCCTCCGGGGTCGATCCTGAGACATCAGCTTATGATATCGACGACCTGATCGCCGGCAATCTGATGCTGGAAAGTCTCGATATGTGGCGTGAACGCGCACGCCGGGGCCAGGTGGAAGCGCGGCCGCCCTATATCTCCGACATCGGCGACGTCCGCTCGCTGCATTTCGACTGGCACTCGATGCAGAGCGAAATGAACCTGCTCGATCCGATCGAACTGACGATCGATTACACCAGGATGATGATGGGGTTTTTGCTGTTCGATCCGAGCCCGCGCCGGATCGAGATGATCGGCCTGGGCGGCGGCTCGCTGGCGAAGCTGTGCCACCATCTCCTTCCCGGGACTGACATCACCGTCGTGGAGATCAATCCGCGGATCATCGCGCTTCGGGACGAGTTCCAGATCCCGCGCGACGATGACCGGTTTCGGATACTGGCCGGGGACGGCGCGGAGTTCGTGACACAGGGCGGTTCGAGACCGGACGTGCTTCTCATCGACGGCTTCGACGAGTTCGGACAGCCCCCGCAGCTGTGCAGCGCCGAATTCTACGACCAATGCTATCGGCGACTTGCGCCCGGCGGGATCATGATCGTCAATCTGTGGGGCGGGGGGCATCTCAATCGCGGCTACGCGACAATGATTGCGCAAAGCTTCAACGGCTCGGCGCGTTCGGTGCCGACCGAGGCTGGCTTTAACCAGGCCGTGTTTGGTCGAAAGGACGCAAGGCTTACCCTGTCCCAGGCAGATATCGCCGCGACCGCTGCGCTGTTCCCGCAGCATCAGGCAGCGTTCTTGCCCCAGATCGGAAGGCGCATCAGCCGGCAACTGGACCATCGCGTCTGGGGAAGGGCCATACGTCTTATCGAGGATCGGCTTGAAAGAGACGAAATCGAGTAGGAGCTGGGGATTGTCCGGACCCGGCGGGCAGCCGGTCCAGCGGAGACCGCTTGTTACCGAGGCTCAGGGCAGGACGAGATCTTCGAATCCGATTGCCGCGGCAAGCCGTCAGTCTGCCCAGGCGAATCCGAGCAGGGCAGCAGGGCACCAATCACGGGGCGAACAGCGCCTAGCCTGTTGCCGCCGCGCTAACGGTGGGCGGGGCTGAAGTCCAACGGCCGCAACCCAAAAGCAGGTGAAATCAGGTCGTCCCGGCGTCGTCGGGCGCCGAAGGCAAGGCGGCCTTGACCCGAGCACGGGACGCGGCCTCAGCGTTTGCGCGGTCATGGGCTTTGCCCCCCGCGATCGTGACGGCGAAAAACAAGGCCATGAGGGCGACGCAGACAATGATGATGACAAAGATCACCATGATCCTGCCTTCCGGCCACGGGCGACAAAGGCGGTGGAGGCAGCGGTTATCAAGGGATATTGCCTCATCGCGTGCCCGTTCGCTTCACACGCTGGCGCGATCGTACAGTGCGACGCCGATGATATTCTACGCCCGGCAAGGACATGCTGGCCTTGGATACCGGCTTTTGAATCTTTAGCGGCTGACGCTCGCCGAAGCCACCCATCCCATGCCACCATTGATAGGCGATGACCCCGCCCTTGGCGGGCTGGATCAGGCCGATAGCCAGGATGATGATGAGCGGAATCCACAGCGCGATATGGACCCATGACGGAGGATGGAAGGCTGCTTCGAGCGACGCCATGCCTGTCACGACCACATGCCCTGTTACCAGGATGACGATATAGGGCGGAAAGTCGTCGGCATTCTGGTGCGTCCAGTCCTGCCCGCAGGCCGGACAGTAATCGAGCGGCTTGAGGAACTTGTAGAACAAGGGGGCACCGTCACAGGCGGGGCACCGGTCGCGGCACCCGCGCCATAGCGCGATCCAGATCGTCCGCGGCGCCAGGAGCGATCCGAAGCGGCGCGCCGGCAGCAGGCTCCGCAAGCGCCGCGAGATCGTGGGGCTCTGGCGCCGCAGCACAGGACCTACAGGGGCCACGATGTCAGCCATGTAGCCGCATCCCCGGCGATGCATCGCGCACGGACGCCTCGACGCTGTCCTCGAACTGGCCGAAATTCTCGACAAACAGGTTCACCAGCCGGTGCGCCGTGGCATCATAGGCAGCGGGATTGGCCCAGGTCGATCTGGGATCCAGGATCGCGGGATCGATACCCGGAACCGCCAGCGGCACCTGGAACCCGAAATTCGGATCGGTGCGGAACGCGGCGGCGTTGAGCGTGCCGTCCAGCGCTGCGTTCAACAGGGCACGCGTGACCTTGATCGGCATGCGGTGCCCGGTGGCGTAAGCTCCCCCCGTCCAGCCGGTATTGACGAGCCAGCAAACGACTCCGCCCCGGGCGATTCGGTCTTTCAGGAGGTTGCCATAGACGGAAGGGTGCCGCGGCATGAACGGCGCTCCGAAGCAGGTCGAGAATGTCGCTTCGGGCTCGGTCACACCGACTTCGGTGCCGGCGACCTTCGCCGTGTAGCCCGAGAGGAAGTGGTACATTGCCTGTGCCGGCGTCAGCCTCGCGATCGGCGGCAGCACGCCGAACGCATCCGCGGTCAGCATGACGACATTGTGCGGCACGGGCCCCATATTCTCGGCCGAGGCATTCGGGATGAAATCGATCGGATAGGCCGCGCGGCTGTTTTCGGCCAGGGATGGGTCATCGAGATCGAGCGCGCGCGTGACCGGGTTCATCACGACATTTTCAAGGACCGTCCCGAACCGGCGCGTGGTCGCGAAGATCTCGGGTTCCGCCTCGGCGGAGAGACCGATCATCTTCGCATAACAGCCGCCCTCGAAGTTGAACACGGCGGTGTCGGACCAGCCATGCTCGTCGTCACCGATCAGCGTGCGGCTGGCATCGGCGGACAGGGTCGTCTTGCCGGTGCCGGACAGGCCGAAGAAGATCGCGGTATCGCCATGGGAGCCGATATTGGCGGAGCAGTGCATCGGCATCACCCCGCGTGGCGGCAGGACGTAATTGAGGATCGAGAAGACGGCCTTCTTCATTTCGCCGGCATAGGCAGTGCCCCCGATCAGGACCATCTTGCGCGTGAAGTCGATCGCGACGACGGTTTCGGAGCGGCATCCGTGCCGGGCCGGGTCGGCGCGGAATGACGGCAGGTCGATGATCGTGTATTCCGGGTCGAAGAAAGCGAGCTCGTCGGCCGTCGGGCGCACGAGCAGCGTGTGGACGAACAGCGAGTGCCAGGCCAGTTCGGTCACCACACGGACCTGGATGCGGTGGTCGGGCTGCGAACCGCCGAACAGATCCTGAACATAAACCCGGTCGAGGCTCGCCACATGCGCGCGGAAGTCATGTTCCAGCACCGCGAAGGCATTCGGCGACATTGGTTGATTGACCTTGCCCCACCATATCGCCTCTTCGGTCTGCTCGTCGCGAACGGTGAACTTGTCTCGGGGCGAACGGCCGGTATGCGTGCCGGTTTCGACGACCAGCGGACCACCGGCTGCCATCCGACCCTCGTTCCGGGCCAGCGCCTGCTCGATCAGGAACGGAGCGGTCTGATTGGAATGGACGTGGGCTTCCGGGCCGAACGTAAGGCCATCCGGGGTCGCTGCAACCGAACTCACTGTCATGCCGGGCTCTCCATGGATTTATTGCGGCGTGCCTCCGGGCTGGCCATCGAGGTGTCGGCCCGCGCGGCCTGCTCGAGAGCGTAGCCGAGCTCGAGCATCAGCTCAGCGGCCTCGGAGGCCGTCAGCAACATGTCGATCGCGCCGCCGGCGCAGCGCGCCTCCAGCAGGATCGCACGCCCGCCGTCGGACCTCGGCTTCGACCGAGGATGCAAGGCCCAGCCCTGGCGGGCGCTCGCAAAATTGGGCAGGCGCTGGTCGATGGATGCGATGACGCCGTCATTGCGCTGCGCGAAATCCGTTGCACCGACCATCGTCACCCTTTCCACCGCCGGAACGACACACTTGACACTCACGCTGTTATATCTGACGTACTATACCGGTGAATGACCGTGTATAAAGCGGTTATTTGATACATGATCCATCATACGGATGGAGATGCGTCGTTCCGTGCAACGACCTGCCAACAGAGCAGTATTTTATGGATCAGCCTTCTTTCTTCATGTATCAGACATGTATATAGGCATGCGAGAAATAGAAGCGTGGCTTCGGGAGCAACGAGATGATCACTTCTGCACAGATGCGTGCGGCCCGCGCCCTGCTCGGCATCGACCAGCGTGAGCTGGCCGAGATGGCGGGGCTGTCACTGCCCACCATCCAGCGCATGGAGTCGTCCGGCGGACAAGTACGGGGCATCATCGATACGCTGATGAAGGTGGTCGAAGCGCTCGAACATGCCGGCGTCGAACTTATCGGCGAGAACACGCCAAGTGTTGGGATAGGTCGTGGCGTCCGACTCATCGAGGCCCAGGTCCGACCCGGCGTACGCCAGTTCACGACAGACCGGCGCACCGGAGCGATCCGTGAGGGAGCGGGAGATGTTGCTTAGATGCCGTAATGAGCCGGCGCCCAAGACTAGGTGTTTAGTCCCGAAGAGTGGCGGTACTAGTCGATCCTGAATCGGCCTGGGTCTTCTGTCCGGACGCGTGCGACGTATTCATAGGGTGTAAGGCCGCGGAGCGTCTTCAGCCTGCGGGTATGATTGTAGGCGTCGATGAACAGCCCGAGGTGCTGTCGGAGCTGGTCATGGCTGTCGTAGTGATAGCGTTTGACGGTCGCGTCCTTGATGGTGCGGTTCATCTGCTCGACCTGTCCGTTGGTCCAAGGATGGGTCGGTTTGGTGAGCCGGTGTTCGATCTTGTGCCGCCGGCAGGCCCGGTCGATGGGATGGCCGCGCCAGCGTGCGGTGGGTCCGTCGCAGTTCTTTGGCAGGTCGGCGAACTGGATACCGTTGTTGGTCAGCACGGTATGGATATCGTAGGGTACCACCTCGACCAGTTCGTCGAGGAAAGCGACGACACCTGCGACGTTGGCCTTGTCTCTGAGCTTGGCGAAAGCCAGCTTCGATGTCCGGTCGCCCCAGGCGCAGCGCTGGAATTCCCTGGCGTGAAATTCCCCGCGCATGAACTGCTGCCGGAAGGCGCGGTACGGCGCCTCTTCCATATGGTCGGGCGGGCACAGCAATCGGTGCGGCTTGCCGACAATGTCGGCCAGCGCGTAACCGGTCGCCATCAGAAAATTGGCGTTTGCGTCGAGGATCCTGCCGTCGAGCGCTAACTCCGCATAGAGTTGCGACCGATCGATCGCGACAAGCTTGCTGCGATATTCGGCGCTCCTGGCGCGGTCCTTTTCGAATCTGGCGGCGCTCGCGCCCGCGAGCATCGCCTGGGTTTCGCAGGCGGCCAGCGTATAGAGCGCGCGTGTTAGTCGTTCCAATCGATCCGGATCATCGCGAAGCTTCCAGCTCAAGGCGTGATGCTACCAGTGGTAGCTCTGGGTGAGCGCGGCGATGAACGTGCCTTCTGCAGCGCCATTTTCGATGCTCGCAGGGCCGCGACGCACCATGCGATCGATCCACTGTTGGCCGATTGGTTGGTTGAACTTTGCCTCGGTGTAGCGAACGCTGTCGGCAATCAGTTCTTCGATCTGCTCAGGCGATAGTGCGCCGGCATCGGCAACGGGCTCGAAATCGTTCCAGAATGCCCGTACGTTGCCAGGCACGCCGTCCCGAATAAAGAGCCACAGCTCGCTGAGCACGTCGGTAAGGGCGCCTGCGGAATCGAACGCGGCCCATTGCTTTTCGATGTCTTTAAACGCCAGCGGCGTTGTCGGTTATGACGCCCACTGCACCGATGGGCGTTCTCTCCAGCCTGCGCTTCTACATGCTCCTGCTTGCCAGAGCGTTTAGCCCGGAACCTCCTATGAAAGGCTTCCGCAGGACCGCGTAAAAACAACATACGCTCCGCCGCGGTTGCAGCCAGACAGCCCGAGCCCGCCTGGAAACCGGGCATGCCAGCTCAGATGTCGATGTTTGCGGTCGGCCGCGCGGCCAGGACCGAGCTGTCCACCGCATCTTCGAATTGCCGGAAATTCCCGGTGAACAGCAGGACAAGCCGCTCTGCGGTCGCGTCGTACCAATCCTTGTCCGTCCAGGTCCTGCGGGGATCGAGCATCCTGCTGTCGACGTCACGCACCTCGATTGGCACACCGAACCCGAAATACGGGTCGGTGCGAAAGACGGCATCGTCGAGGCTCCCGTCGAGCGCGGCGCCCAGCAAGGTACGGGTGACCTTGATCGGCATGCGCCGGCCAATGCCGTGAGGGCCGCCGGTCCAGCCGGTGTTGACCAGCCAGCATTTGACCGCGCCCCTGGCGATGCGTTCTTTCAGGAGGTTACCGTACACAGAAGGATGGCGCGGCATGAACGGCGCACCGAAGCAGGTCGAGAAGGTCGCCTCGGGCTCGCGAACGCCAATCTCGGTACCCGCCACTTTGGCGGTATAGCCCGACAGGAAATGATACATTGCCTGGTCGGGCGTCAATCGGGCGATCGGGGGCAGCACGCCGAAGGCATCGGCTGTCAGCATGACGATATTGCGGGGAACGGGACCCCTATTCTCGGCCGAGGCATTGGGGATGAAGTCGATCGGATAGGCGGCGCGGCTGTTCTCCGCTAGGCTCGCATCATCAAGGTTCAACCGGCGGGTCTTCGGGTTCATCACGACATTTTCGAGGATCGTACCGAACCGCTCGGTGGTCGCGAAGATCTCGGGCTCCGCTTCGGCCGAGAGCCGGATCATCTTTGCGTAACATCCGCCCTCGAAGTTGAACACTGAGGTGTCGGACCATCCATGTTCGTCGTCGCCGATCAGCGTGCGGCTGGCATCGGCCGAGAGCGTGGTCTTGCCGGTCCCCGACAACCCGAAGAACACCGCGGTGTCGCCGTCGGGCCCGATATTGGCCGAGCAATGCATTGGCATCACGCCGCGTGGCGGCAGCACATAGTTGAGGATCGAGAAGGCCGCCTTCTTCATCTCCCCGGCATAGGCGGTGCCGCCGATGAGGACGATCCGCCGCGTGAAATCGACCGCGACGATCGTCTCCGAGCGACAGCCATGACGGGACGGATCGGCCCTGAAGCTCGGCAGGTCGATGATCAGATAGTCCGCCGCGAACGCGGCCTGTTGCGCATTGGTCGGTCGGACCAGCATCGTCCGCACGAACAGCGAGTGCCAGGCCAGTTCGGTGATGACCCTGACCTTGATCTGGTGCTCCGGCTGCGATCCGCCCAGCAGATCCTGGACATAGACCTCGTCCATCGTGCCGAGCTGGGCGAGGAAATCCTGCTCGAGCGCGGCGAAGGCCGTGGCCGACAGTGGCCGGTTGACCTTGCCCCACCAGACGGCGTGCTCGGTCTCGTCGTCCCTGACGATGAACTTGTCCTGCGCCGACCGCCCGGTATGGGCGCCGGTTGCGACCACGAGCGGGCCGCCGTCCGCAAGGCGCCCCTCGGCGCGGCGCAGCGCGTGCTCCACCAGTTCCGGCGTGCCCAGATTATGATGGACGCGCGTGTCGGCTTTGAACGCAAAGTCGCTGGCGGTGTGCACCCAGCGTTCGGCGATGGTCATGGCAAGCCTCCACTAGGCAAGACGCGTGCGTGGTCGGCGGTCCGGACCGGGCGATTGCCTGATTCTGCCAGCCGATCGGCCTGTTCGAGCGCATGGCCGATCTCGAACATCAGCGTTGCCGCTTCGCCGGCGGACAGGACGATCTCGATCGATCCTGCCGACGTCGTCGCCGCGACGATCACGCTTCGTGATGGGGAGGGGGTCGAGGCAGGGGCCGGCCGGACCTCGATACGATCGACCATCAGCCGTTCCCGGTCCCCGTTTCTTCCCGGTACATCTACGAACACGTGTTTCGCCCTTTTGTCCCTAGCAGGTATTGCGCCCGCGCCCTCGGTCCGATGCCTGTCATAGCTTAGTTATTGTAATGCCAATTTAACACATGGTAGTCGAAAGTTAATACTGATATTTGATGCACTATACATCAGAATGTCCTTCATGATGCCCCTTCGGCTGTGCGCGGAATTGTGCGGCCCGTGAAAACGCCATCACGGCGGAAATGACAAGCAGGCGAGACGGGCTCCCCGCTGCGCCCACCCGGCTCAGGCGGCGTGCTTCCTTCTTCGCGTAGCGCAGACCGACAAATTGGGCGATCGGACTGGACCGGCTCAGGAATACCCCTTCGACTCGCCCACACCCTTGTCGCTGGAGAATGGCTAGCTGCGCCTCGGTCTCGACTCATTCGGCGGCCACCTGTAGCCCCAGCCCATGGCCGAGCGAGATGGCCGCCTCGACGATCGACCGGGCATGGCTGCCGTCAAGCATGCCCTGGACGAACGATCGGTCGATCTCGATCTTGTCGAACGGAAGTCGGCGGAAATAGCTGAGGCACGAATAGCCGGTGCCGAAATCGTCCATCGCGATCTTGATCCCGTGCGCGAATGGCCTCGAGTTGCGTCAGCGCGCCGTATCGCGGATCAGCACGCCTGCGGATATCTCCGATTCGCAGGAATTGATTGCGCGGGCTCGCGCGCTGAGCGTGGAACTGGCGACTGACACAACCCCCGGTTTCGAGGCGCTGGCGTTCAAGGCGATGTGTCGAAGCCTAGCGGCCTGGGCCAGCCCTGTGAGCAGGTTCACCGCGAAGCCGGACACATAGACATATCCGTCGCCCATGCCGGTGGGGCAGCTTCGTCCCGCTTTCGGAAAAATAGCGAGGAGCATTACGACAAGACGTTCGCGGATGACTGCGAGGGACATCAGGTCGCGGCCGGCCCGTCACGGAGCCGATGCGGAACCCGCGCTGCCTGCGGCCGCAAGGATGATGAGGCTGATCGCTCCCCATTGCAGCCCCGTCAGCGTCTCCCCGAGGATCGCATAGCCGGCAAGTGCGCCGACAGCCGGCGCGGTACCGACCAGCACGCCGAAGGAGCGGTTCGACAGGCGCTTGAGCGCGATCATCTCCAGCGAGAAGGGGATGGCGCTGGAAAGCAGTGCGACGACTAGGCCCAGCGCGAGCGTGGCCGGGGCGAGCAGGGCGGAACCGGCATGAGCGAGGCCAAGCGGCAGGGTCACCAGCGCCGCGACGACCATCCCGAGCGCGACCGCCTGGTCGCCTTCGATCGTCGCCGAGCGTTTGCCGAAGATGATGTAGAGCGCCCAGCAGGCCGCGGCCCCGATGGCATAGACGACACCGACGGGGTCGAGTCGCGCCACGCCCGATGCGATCGGCAGCAGGAGCAGCAGCCCCGTCGCACCGCACGCCAGCCACAGGAAATCCGCCGGCCGGCGCGACGAGAACAGCACGACGCAGAGCGGGCCCATGATCTCGATCCCGACCGCGATGCCGATCGGGATTGTCTGGAAGGCGCGGTAGATGAGCAGGCTCATCAACCCCATCATCATACCGTAGACGATGAGGTTACCTGCCTGGCGTCCGTCCAGGCGCGTGCGGCAGGGTCGCCAGACGGCGACCAGGATGAGCGCGGAAATGCTCGTGCGCAGCGCCGCGACTCCATCGGCGCCGACCGCCGGGAACAGGCTCTTGCCCAGGGCCGCGCCGATGTTGAGCGACGCCAACCCGGTCAGGATGGCCAGGGCCGAGGCGGCATAGGATCCGGAAGGGCGGCGCACGCATATCCCTCAAATGAGCTTGTTTGTAGATAGTATACTATATAAGGATCATCGAAGCATAGACGCGAGGGGTGGCGCATGAAAGGTTCCGATTTGCAGCGCAGGCGGTTCCTGATCGGCGCGCCGCTGGCGGTCGGGCTATTGTCCGAAGTCGTATCGACGGCGTCGGCAGCGACGGACATCGCACCGACCATCGCCAGCGCGACCCTCCCCACGGCGCGGGACTTCCCGCTCCAGGCGACGCCTTTCTGGGACGTCACTGTCAAGGATGGTTTCTGGGCGCCGAAAATCGCCAGGAACGCGACGGTCACCATCCCGTTCGAGGTGGCCAAGCTCACCGATACTGAACGCGGCCTCAATGGCGGTGTGTTGGAAGCGGCGATCTTCACGCTGCGCACACGCAAGGATGCGAGGCTGCAGGCGCATGTCGACTCGCGGGTGCAGGCGATGCTGGCCAAGGCAGGCCCCGCCAACGGCAATCGCGATTTCGAAATTGCCGCGAGCTATTACACCACCACCGGCAAGCGGGCGCTGATCGACAAGGCGATCGGATCGGCCGACGCGCTCGACCGGAATTTCCGCGAGAAGGACCCGCCTTTCTCGGGCGGGGAACGCGATGCGCTGAACTGCGTGCAGCTCTACCGTGTGACCGGTGATCCCAGGCATCTAGGGTTGGCCAAGCATTATCTCGATATCCGTGGCCGGCCGGATTCGGCCGGGCGCAGCCGGCATAACCAGTCCAATCGTCCAGTGACCGAGCAGCGAGAGGCGGTGGGGCATGCGGTCAACGGTGTCACCCTGACGCTGTCGATGGTCGATGTCGGCGTGCTCACCGGCGACCGCCGCTATTTCGACGCAGCGCACCATATGTGGTCCGATATCGTTGCGCGGAAACTCTATGTCACGGGCGGGATCGGCTCGTCGGGCAATGAAGGTTTCGGCCTGCCTTATTGGCTGCCCAATATCTCGGCCTATTCGGAAACCTGCGCCGTCCTGATGTTCCAGACGCTGAGCCACCGCCTGTTCCTGGCGACGGGCGACAGCCGCTACGTGGATGTGATGGAATGGGGCATGTACAATAATGCTGTCGATGGGGTGGGGCAGTCGGGCGAGCATTTCTTCTACGTCAACCGCCTCGCCAGCGCCGGCGACGGCCGCGATGCGCGGTGGCAGCATGCCTCGCTCGAATGCTGCCCGCCCAATCTGGTGCGTTTCTTTGCTTCCATGCCGGGGCTGATCTACGCGCAGGACAAGGCTGGCGCAGTCCATGTGAACCTCTATGTATCGAGCAGCGCCAGCTTCGATGTGGGCGGCAAGCCGTTGTCGCTGTCGGTCGAGAGCGGCATGCCATGGGAGGGGGCGTCGCGGATCGCCGTATCCGCCGAGGTGCCGCTCAAGGCGGCGATCCGGTTGCGTATCCCGGGCTGGGCTCGGGGTGAGGTCACACCGGGCGGTCTCTACAGCTTTGCCGACAAGGCCCCGGCACCTGTTCGCATCACGCTCAACGGCGCGCCGGTGGCGGTGACGCCTGACCGGCTCGGCTATGTGACGATCGACCGGACGTGGAAGCGCGGCGATGCGATCGACGTGGAATTCCCGATGACGCCGCGCCGGATCATTGCCGACAAGCGCGTAAAGGACGATGTGCGCCGCGCCGCGATCGCGCGCGGGCCGATCGTCTATTGCGCCGAATGGCCCGAGGCGCCCGGCGGCAAGGCGCTCGACCTGGTGGTCGCGGCCGATGCCCCGCTGGCGCCACGATTCGACACGGCATTCTTCGGCGGTGCGACGGTGATCGACACCGTCGCTCATCGCGCGACCGATGCGTCGGGCAAGGCGGCGCCGCTGCAGCTGATCCCCTATCACCTCTGGGCCAATCGCGGCGTGGGGGAGATGAGCGTCTGGCTGCTGACCCAGGATTATGAGGTCGGCGATGTCGGCCCGGCCGGCGGGCTGATCTTCCACAAGAATCCGGACGCGGCGACGCAGGGATGGCGCTATCTCGAGGCGGCGCCGTTCGACCAGAGCATCGGTGCGCCCTGGGGCTGTTTCCGCCGCGAAATCGCCGGCGCACGCGGCGTGGCGATCGGCACCGGCAAGCAGAATACAGCTGACATGATCGCTGCCTGTAACGACCCCGCCGGCGCAGCGCGGATCTGTGCGGCGTTCAGCCTGAGCGGCGTGAAAGGCTGGTTCCTGCCGTCTCGCGACGAGCTGGCCGAGATGTACAAGACGTTGAAGGCGACCGGCGTCGGCGAGTTCCACGATGCCGGGATGGTCGACAATTGCGAATATTGGGCCTCGTCGCAGCATGACGCCGACATGGCCGTGCATATCGATTTCGCCGACGCCGGCCGGCTTCACGGCGACGACAAGGATTTCCCCCGCCGGGTGCGCGCCATCCGGATGATCTGAGTTCCCGGGGCCGGCCGGCATTCCCACAAGGAGCGCCGGCCGGTTTATCCTATTTGAAGTGCTTCTCGTACCAGTCGATCGAGCGTTCCTCGAAATCGGCAAGATGCTGGGTCTCGCGCATGCCATGCCCCTCGCGGGGATAGCGCAGCATGATCGCCTCCACTCCGACGTCGCGGAGCGCGGTGAAATATTGCTCGTCCTCCGCCGGGTTGACGAGCAGGTCGTTGTCGCCGTGGCTGAGCATCACCGGCGTCTTCACCTTGTCGACGAAGCGTATCGCGGAGCGGCTCCACAGCATGTCGGCGATGCCGCGTTCGTGCGGTTTGCCGAAATATTCCTGCTGCAGATAATCGTGATAGACTGACATGTAATTGTGGCTGACCAGGTTGGAGATGCCCGCCCAGGGGATCGCCGCCTTGAAGCGCGGCGTCTGGGTGATCAGCCAGTCGGTCAGCTGCCCGCCATAGCTCGCGCCCTCGACCCCCATGCGATCGCCGTCGATCCACGGATATTTCGCCAGCGCCGCGTCGACTCCGGCGAGCACGTCCATGCCCTCGCCGCCATCCTGGTCGCGCGCGATGGCATTGGCGAACTCCTGGCCATAGCCGGTCGATCCGCGGTAATTGACCATCAGCACCGCCCATCCGCGCGCGGCAAAGGCCTGGGCCTTGTGCACGAAAGCCGGCCCCTGCTGGCCGTGCGGGCCGCCATGGATTTCCAGGATCATCGGATATTTGCCGCGCGCCTTCGGGTCTAGATTGGCGGGCATGGTCAGGAACGCCTCGATCTCGCGCCCGTCATAGCTTTTGAAGGTGAAGGCCTGCGTGTCGGCGATCTTCTTGCGGCCGAGGATGGCGGTGTTGAGCGAGGTCAGCGCCGTCGGCGCAGCACCACGGCCGGGCTGGAAGCTGTAGAGCTGGGCGACATCCTTTGGGGTCGCCATCGCCGCGACGACCGTGCCGCCTGGCGCGACCGAGAAGGTGCTGACCGAGCCGCGCAATTCCGGTGCGGGGCCGATGCGCTCCGCCGCGCCACCCTTTGCAGAGAGCCGGTACAGGCCGACGCTGCCGCGCGACTGGACCGTGAAATAGAGCCAGCGGCCGTCGGGCGACCATTGCGGGCGGCCCTGCACATTGTCGATGCCGAGCCCGATCTCGTTTCGCGCGCCGGTCGCGACATCATAGGTCCAGAGATGCGGATCCTCCATATTGCTCTCGGAGGAAGTGACTGACCGCTTCAGCCCGGAATAGGCGATGGTCTTGCCGTCGGGCGACCAGGTCGCGACATATTCGATGCCGCGGGTTTCGGTCAGCCGCGTGATCGCCCTGGTCGAGACGTCGAGCGTGAACAGGTCGAGGTTGAACACGAAATCCTGGTCCGGCTCGCGGTTGGACACGAACAGCAGCTTCTTCCCGTCGGGCGACCAGTCGATCGAATGCTCGTCCTTGGAGCCGTCGGTGAGCTGAGTGACCTTGCCGGTAGCGACGCCGCCGACGAAGATGTGCAGGCGCTTGTTGTCGTTGAACCGCGCCGGCCAGCCGCGCGCCGGGCGGTACCAATATCGGGTGATGACGATCGGATCGGCTTCCATCTCCGGCTCCGGCCCGGGCGTAGCGGAAACGAAGGCGATCTTCGATCCATCAGGCGACCAGGCGAAACGCTCACCGGTGCGTGGCAGCGGATTGTTGCTGTCCTCGATCTTGGCGAAGGGCTGCGGGGTCGATCCGTCGGCGCTTGCAATCATCAGCCCCTCGCCGCCGCGATAGGCGACCTTGCTGCCGTCGGGCGACCAGCGCGCCGCGCCGCCCTCGATTCCTTCGGGCGAGCCCCAGCCTCTCGCGGTGCCGGCCGCGAGATCGGCGATCCACAGCCGGGTATAGGGTGCGCCGATCCGGTCGGCATATTGGACGGTGAACAGCGCACGCCTGCCGTCCGGCGAGATTTGCGGGTCGGCGACCGAGCGGAGATGGAACAGGTCGACGCTCCGGATCTCGGAGGAGGGATGGGCAGGGGGCACCTGCTTTGCCATCACGGGGGCATCGTCGGGTCGAGCAAGGGCCGCTCCCGCGGCTGTCAAAGACAGGACGGCTGCAGCCGCCAGAAACCGTGCCTTATGCGTCGATTCCATCGATCATCCCCTCTTTATGATTAGCTTTCCGACTCGAACGTATACTATATATAAAAAACGAAATCTGTCATGGGGATTCGAAAGCGTGACGCGAAGAGAAGCCATCTTGCTGGTGTGCTGCGGCCTCACGGCGTTGCTCGGCGCTGCGCTCCCGACGCTGGCGCGGGGCGCCGCGTCTCAGGCAACGCACGCTGCGTCTTCAACGGATGCGCGGTTCGAGGCGCTGTACCGGCGCGAATGGGCGTGGCGGAAACGCGAGATCGGAATCGAGGACGAGGACGATTCCAACCTGCCGATCCGCTCGCATCTGCCCGACGTCTCGGCGGCGGCGCAGGCGAAGCGGCTTGCCTATCTCGAGGATGTGCGTGCGCAGCTGGGCGCGGTCGCCCCGGCCAGCCTGTCGCCCAAGGCGCAGGTGGATTATGCGGTCTATCGCACGCAGATCGACGCGCTGATCGCGCGGCTACGCTTCCGCGATTACGAAAAGCCACTGAGCTCGGCCGGCGGTTTCTGGAGCGGCGCGGTGCGCGATGCGCGGCGGCCGTTCCGTACCGAGCAGGATTATCTGAATCTCATCGCGCTGATGCGGGACGTGCCGCGCTATTTTGCGCAGCAGACGGAGAATATGCAGGCCGGGCTGGCACGCGGCTTCACCGCGCCGCGTGTCACGCTGCAGGGCCGCGATGTCGCGGTCGCCGCCATCGCCGAGGCGGCCACGCCCGATGCGACGCCCTGGTATCTCCCGTTCCGGTCGATGCCCGCGGGCATCCCCGAGGCGCGCCAGGCGGCGCTCCGGGCTGAGGCAGCTGCGGCGATCCGTGAGGCAGTGATCCCCGCCTATCAGCGGCTGCTGACCTATCTGCGGGGCACCTATATGCCGGGCGCCCGCGCCACGCTGGCAGCGGAGGCGCTGCCCGACGGCAAGGCCTATTACCAGTCGAAGATCCGGGAATTCGTGACACTCGACCTGACGCCCGAGCAAATCCACGCGATCGGCCTACGCGAGGTGGCGACGATCCAGGCCGAGATGGCCGCGACCATCCGGGAGACGGGCTTCAAGGGCGATCTGCCGGCCTTTTTCGACTTCCTGCGCACGGATCCCCGTTTCTACCCGAAGACCGAGGAGCAGCTGCTGCGCGAGGCAGCCTGGATATCCAAGCGCTTCGACGCCAAGGCCAATCTGTGGTTCGGCCGGATGCCGCGCCGCCGTTTCGGCATCACCCCGATGCCGGCTGCGACCGCGCCTTTCTCCACCTATGCGCTGGGCGGGCCGGGCTATTATCTGCTCAATACATATGACCTGCCGAGCCGCCCGCTCTATGTGCTGACCGCGCTCACCCTGCACGAATCCGCGCCCGGGCATGGGTTCCAGATGCCGCTTGCCGAGGAGAATGGCGACCAGCCCGACTTCCGGCGCAAGGTGTACATGTCCGCCTATGGCGAGGGCTGGGGGCTTTATTGCGAAAAACTGGGTGTCGAGATGGGTATGTACGAAACCCCCTATGACCGGTTCGGCATGCTGAACTACCAGGTCTGGCGTGCCGTCCGGCTGGTGGTCGATACCGGGCTTCACGCCAAGGGATGGAGCCGCGACCAGGCGGTGGCCTATATGCGGAACAACACGTCGCTCACGCAGCGCGAGATCGATTCCGAGGTGGATCGCTATATCGCCGGCCCGGGCCAGGCACTGTCCTATTATCTCGGCGAGATGGCGATCCTCGATGCGCGGGCGAAGGCGGAAAAGGCGCTGGGGCCGAAGTTCGACATCCGCGCCTTCCATGACGCCGTGCTCGAACTGGGCTCGGTGCCGCTGCCGGTGCTGTCGGCGCGGATCGACCGGTTCATCGCGGAAGGAGGCCGCAGTCCCTGGCCGGCGCCATGAAGGGGATTTCGATCGGTTCCGGTCCCAATTTGTCTTGCGGCCGATTGATTGCGGCCCATGTGTAGATCGTATACCAACTTTGTCCGGTAGAGGATGAACAACAGAATGAAGCATCAATGAGCCTGGTCATTCAAACGCTGTCGGATCAGCTCGTCCATCTCGTCAGGGATCGTATCCTTTCGGGCGACGTGAAGCCCAATGCGGCGATCCGTCAGGACGCGCTGGCCAATGAGCTGGGCATCAGCAAGATCCCGCTGCGCGAGGCACTGGCGCGGCTCGAGCAGGAAGGGCTGGTTGAGTCCCACGTCAACCGCGGCTTCTTCGTACGCGAACTCAACACCGCCGAGGCCGAGGAAGTCTATGCACTGCGCCTGAAGCTGGAGCCGGATGCGACCGCGACCGCCGCGGCGCAGGCGACCGACGCCGAGCACAAGATCGCGTCGGACGTGCTCGCGACGGTCTATCAGGTCACTGACGAAGTCGGTGAGGGCGTGGGCGCGTTCAACCGCTCCTTCCATCTCGCCCTGCTGCGTCCGAGCCGCCAGCTGATCACGGTCAACATCCTCGAACGCCTGCACATCCTGTCGGAGCGCTATGTGCGCAAGCATCTCGAACCGCTGGGTCGGGACGAACGGGCGAACGAGGAGCACCGTGCGATCCTCGACGCGTGGCTGGCGCGCGATGTCGAGACCGTGCGCACGCTGACCGCGGCGCATATCGAGAAGACGCTCGACGATTTGCGGCAGCAGCTCGCCATCACTGGTTGAAAACACCGCATATGAACTGTTGACACCCTGCATCCGAAGAATAAAGTATACGATATTCGGATGTGGGGGATGAGATGCGCGTCGGTCAGGTTATCGCGGCGATATCGGCGCTCGCGCTCGGCGTATGGGTGTCGCTTCCGGTGGCCGCGCAACAGGCTTCGCACCCGCTCACGCTGAACGACATCTATGGCCCGGGAGCGGTGAAGCTCGACGAGCCGATCCCCAGCAAATGGCTCGGTGCGGGCGATGCCTATACGACGGTCGAGGCATCGGCTTCCACGCCCGGCGCAGTCGACATCGTCCGCTACGATACCGCGACGGGCAAGAGATCGGTGCTGGTCGATGCGCGGCTGTTGCTGCCGGTCGGCGGGGCGACACCGCTGGCGATCTCCGACTATGCCTGGGCGCCGGGCGGACGCTATCTGATGCTGTTCGTCCGCGCCCCCTCCGCGCGGCGCAACAATCCGATCGGCGATTACTGGCTGCTCGACCTCACCTCGCATACGCTCCGCCAGCTTGGTGCGAAGGCGCCGGCGCAGAGCCTGCTGTATGCCGAATTCTCGCCCGACGGCGCGCGCGTCGCCTATCTCAGCGGCAACAACCTCTATGTCGAGGCGAGCGATCGTGCCGACGTGCGGCAGCTCACCAGCGACGCGTCCGACCATATCCTCAACGGCCGCAGCGACGTGGTCTATGAAGAGGAGTTCCGGCTCGGCAAGGCGTATCAGTGGAGTCCGGATTCGCGGCGCATCGCCTATTGGCAGTTCGACACCGAAGGCGTCGGCACCTTCTACATGATGCGCAACACCGACACGCTCTATTCGAAGCCGATCCCGCAGCAATATCCGCTGCCCGGCACGACCAATTCGGCGGTGCGGATCGGCGTGGTGGGCGTCGAGGCGCCGGGTACGACCTGGTTCGCGCTCGATGGCGATCCGCGGCAGAATTACGTGCCCCGGATCGGCTGGGCGGGCAATTCGGCCGAGGTGCTGATCCAGCACGAGAACCGGCTGCAGAACACCAACCATGTCATGATCGGCGATGCGGCGACTGGCGCGACGCGGCAGATCTTCCTCGACCAGGACAAGGCCTGGCTGATGCCGACCGACGAGGTTCAGTGGATGCAGGGCGGACGGTCCTTCACCTGGCTGAGCGAGCGTGATGGCTGGCGGCACCTCTATCTCGTCTCGCGCGACGGCGCGAAGGTCGACCTGCGCACGCCGGGCGATTTCGACGTGGTCAGCATCGAGCGGATCGACGAGAAGGCGGGGCAGGTCTATTTCATCGCGTCGCCGGACAATGTCACCCAGCGCTATCTCTACCGCGCAGCACTGACCGGGCCGGCGAAGATCGAGCGGCTCACGCCCGCGAACTCGCCGGGATCGAACGACTACCGCATCGCGCCGGGCGGGCGCTGGGCCTTCCATACGGTCTCGCGCTTCGACGCGCCGCCGGTGATCGATGTGGTGAGCCTGCCGGCACATCGATCGACCCGGGTGATGGTGCGCAACGAAGCGATGCGTGCCGCGGTTGCCGCGACACCGCACGCGGCGCCTGAATTCTTCAAGGTCGATGTCGGCGGGGGTACCCAGCTCGATGCCTGGATGATCAAGCCGCCGTCGTTCGATCCGGCGAAGAAATACCCGCTGCTCGTCTATGTCTATTCCGAGCCCGCCGGGCAGACCGTATCCGATCGCTGGGGCGGCGACCGCTATCTTTGGCATCTGATGCTGGCGCAGCAGGGGTATCTCGTCGCGAGCGTCGACAGCCGGGGTGCGGCCAGCCCGCGCGGGCGCGACTGGCGCAAGAGCATCTATCGCCAGATCGGGCTGCTCGCTTCCGCCGACCAGGCGGCGGCGGTGAAGGCGATGATCGCGGCGCGGCCCTATATCGATCCGGCGCGGATCGGCGTGTGGGGCTGGAGCGGGGGCGGGGCGATGACGCTCAACGCGATGTTCCGTTACCCGGATCTCTACAAGACCGGGATCGCGGTGGCGTCGCCGGCCAATCAGCGGCTGTACAATTCGATCTACCAGGAACGCTATATGGGCCTGCCGGACGACAATGCCCAAGGCTATGCCGATGGGTCGCCGATCAACTTCGCGCAGAATCTGAAGGGCAATCTGCTGATCGTGCAGGGCACGGGCGACGACAATGTCCATTACCAGAATCTGGAGCAGCTCGCCGACCGGCTGATCTCCTACAACAAGCAATTCTCGATGATGGCCTATCCCGACCGGACCCATGGCATCAGCGAGAAGCCCAATACCCGGCTCCATCTCTTCACGATGATGACCGATTACCTGCACCAGCATCTGCCCGCGGGCGACGCGAAATGACCCCTAGGAGAAACATGATGGCCGTTCGCTTCCTGTCGCGGGCCCTGCCGGCCGCTGCCCTGATCGCCGCGATGGGCGTGCCCGCCGCCGTGCCCGCCGCGCCGGTCCAGGCCACTGCGCCCAGCGGCTACGACGGGCTGGTCAGCCTGTTCCAGGAATGGCGCGCGTTCGAGGGGCCGGCGATGAATGGCGACGTGCCCGATTACGGACCGGCGGTGATCGCGAAGAAGGCGGCCGCGCTGCCGGCATGGCGCAAGCGGCTCGACGCGATCGACCCGAAGGGCTGGCCGATCGCGCAGCAGAATGACTACAAGCTGGTCAAGGCCGAGATGAACGGCCTCGACTTCGACCTGCGCGTGCTGCGCCCCTGGGCGCGCGACCCGGCCTTTTATGTCAGCATCTGGCCCAACCAGACCGATGTGCCCTCGCGCGAGGCGCCGGTCGCGTATCCCGAGATCAAGCTCTACGCCTATAAATTCCCGCTCTCGGCGGCCGACCAGCGCCAGCTGACCGCGCGGATCGGGGCGATCCCGGCGTTTCTGGCCCAGGCAAAGGGCAACCTGAAGGACAGCAACGCCCGCGACCTGTGGGTGTTCGGCCAGCAGGAGTTGCGCAACCAGGCGCGGGCGCTCGCGGCGCTCGAGGCCGGCACGCTGAATGTCGGATCGCTCGAGGGGCGGCAAAAGGCCGACATGACCGGGGCGAGCCCCGCGCTGCGCACCGCCATCGCCAATGCGCGCAAGGCGACCGAGGATCTGGTGGCCTGGCTGGAGCAACTCGCGCCGACCAAGACTGGCCCCTCGGGCGTCGGCAAGGAGAATTACACCTGGTACCAACAGAACGTCCATTTCATCCCCTACACCTGGGATGAAGAGGTCGCCCTGCTGCGCCGCGAGCTGGAGCGTGCGCATGCCGCGCTGCGGCTGGAGGAGCATAACAACCGCGACTTGCCGCAGCTCGAGCCAGTCGCCGATGCCGCCGCGTTCGACGCCCTGTCCCGCGCACGGCTCGACACGTTCGTCGACTTCCTCGTCAAGGACGAGATCATCCCGGACAAGCCCTATCTGAAGGCAGCTCTGGTGCCGCAGCTCGGTCGCTTCGTGCCGGCGGACAGGCGCTCCTTCTTCACGCATGTCACGCACCGCGAGCCGATGCTGCTGCTCAGCCACGACTATCACTGGATCGACCTCGCCCGGATGCGCGACGAGCCCAATGCCAGTCCGATCCGGCGTCTCGCCTCGATGTCGAACATCTGGGACAACCGGTCCGAAGGCTTCGCGACAGCGTTCGAAGAGATATTGATGCATGCGGGCCTTTACGACGACAATCCGCGGGCGAAGGAGCTGGTGTGGATCATGCTGGCCAATCGCGCAGCGCGTGGCCTCGCGTCGCTCTACGTCCAGTCGAACGATTTCACGCTGGAACAGGCCGGGCATTTCCATGCGACCTGGACGCCGCGCGGCTGGGCCAATGCCAAGGACGACCTGACGGCGTTCGAGCAGCTGCTCTATCTCCGCCAGCCGGGTTACGGCGCCAGCTATATCAACGGCAAGCTGCTCGCCGACCGGCTGATCGCTGAATATAGCCGCCAGCAGGAAATTGCCGGCAAGCCCTTCGTGCTGCGCGACTTCATGGACCGGTTCAACGGCGAGGGCATGATCCCGGTGACCTTGATGGAAGCCGAGATGATCGCGCCCGACGCCCGCCTTCCCTGAGCCGGAGACGTAGCTGATGACCGCGATGACGCGGATGACGCTCGACGAGGTGCGCGCCTTGTCGGAGATGGTATTGGCGCGGCAGGGCCTCGCGCCCGAGCATGTCGCGGCAGTGACCGAGACGATCGTCGCGGGCGAGCGGGACGGCTGCACCTCGCACGGCATCTATCGCCTGCTGGTCTGCGCTCACTCGATCCGCAACGGGAAGGTGGTGCGGGATGCCATCCCGATCGCGTGCGACACCGCGCCGGCGCTGGTGCGGATCGATGCGAGGGGCGGCTATGCGCAGCACGCGTTCAACCTGAGTCGCCCGGTGCTCGCCGCCAAGGCGCGGCGGCATGGCATCGCCGCGCTGGCGATCACCAATTGCGTGCATTTCTCCGCGCTCTGGCCCGAGGTCGAGGCGCTGGCGAGCGACGGTCTGGTCGCGCTGGCGTGCACGCCGAGCCATGCCTGGGTCGCTCCGGCGGGCGGCACAGCGCCTTTGTTCGGCACCAATCCGATCGCCTTTGGCTGGCCGCGGCCGGAGGGCCTGCCCTTCGTGTTCGACCTGGCGACCAGCGCGGTCGCGCGGGGTGAGATCGAACTTCACCGGCGCGAGGGCAGGCCGATCCCGCTGGGCTGGGGGCTCGACCCCGGGGGCCAGCCGACGACGGATGCGGCGGAAGCGCTGGCCGGGGCGATGCTCACCTTTGGCGGGCACAAGGGTTCGGCGCTGGCGGCAATGGTCGAGCTGATCGCCGGGCCGCTGATCGGCGACCTGACCAGCCGGGAGTCGCTCGCCCGCGATGGCGGGGCCAAGGCATCGCCGATCGGCGGCGAACTGATCATCGCGATCGACCCCGCCGGTTTCCTCGGGCCGAACGTCGCCGAGCATCTCGCGCGGGCCGAGGCGCTGTTCGAGGGGATTGCCGCGCAAGGGGCACGGCTGCCATCGCAGCGGCGTTATGAGGCGCGAGCCCGCAGCCTGATCGAGGGCGTGCTGGTGTCCCAGGCGCTGCTCGACGACATCAAGGCGCTGCTTGGCTGAGGGCCGAGTCGCCCTGTTCCGGGTGCGTAACGGGGAGGAAAAATTTTTTCCCCTGTTATGTTGGATTTTGGCCGCGGATTCCTGGTTTTTTATCAACGGCTTTGCCGGAGCTTTCCCTGTTACGAATAACAGGGGAAAAGTGAGGGCATAACAGGGGAAAGTTCGGCCCGGAACAGCGGGCTGGTGCCGTCCGAACAGGGGTAGGTGCGTACCCGATTTCTACCAACGATGGGAAAGAGCGCGGCGACTGCCTGACGGAGTCGCACCGCGCCATGATGTGGATTTTCGGGCGAGGTTGAATCGCGGCCGACCATGGTTAGCTGGATCACCTTCTCCCGTTCGGGCTGAACTTGTCAGGGCGAACGGGTTAGGTGGGTCAACCCAACTCAAGCAATGCCTAGCGGAAGCGATCAAGGTCGAAGGGCGCCAGGTCCAGTGGTCCCGGCTCGCCATCGATCAGCGCGCCGAGCGCTTCCCCCGTAACCGGACCAAGCGTCAGGCCGAGATGCTGGTGGCCGAAGGCGTAGTAGAGGTTGGACGCCAATGCGCTCTGGCCGATCGCCGGGAGATAGTCGGGCAGGGTGGGGCGGGCGCCGATCCAGCGCTCGACCGGTTGCTCCAGTGGAAGCCCGAGGGCGGTGGCGTGCCGTTCCAGCCGATCCCATTTGCGCGGGTCGGGTGGCGTATCCGGGGTAGCGAATTCGACGAAGCTCGCCGCGCGCAGGGCGCCGCGGAAGCGAGTCACGATCATCGACCTGTCCTCGAACACCACCGGCGGGAAGGCTTCGGGCCAGTCGGTCTGGCGTGCCTGGATATGATAACCGCGCTCGGCGATCAGCGGCACCTTGTGGCCGATCGGCCCGAGCAAGGCGCCTGACCGGGCGCCGGCAGCGACGACGACCATATCGGCGGATACCGTTTCGCCGCTGTCGAGGATGGCGGAGGCGGTCCCGTCGATCAGCGCCAGTTCGCGAACCCGCGCATCGAGGCGCACGCCGCCGAGCCGCTCGAAGGCGCTTTCCAGCGCGCCCGCAAGGGCATCGGGATCGGCGATCTGGCCGCTGCCGGAGAAGCGGACGGCACCCGCCACGGGCGCGTCGACCAGATCGCGAATCGCCGCGACTTCCTCCGGCGTCGCATCGCGCACTCGTGCCGTGCCGGTATCCGCCCGGTGCGCGGCGGCGCGCCCGTGGCGGGCACTCGCCGCGCTCTCCCAGACGACGAAATGCCCGTCTTCGACCAGCAGGTCGGGCGCCCCGACCGTGTCGAGCAGGCGGCGCCAGGCGGGCAGGGCGTGCGACAGCGCATTGGCGAGCGTCGCCTTGCCGTGTTCGAACGACGAGGGGCGGGCGGCTGCAAGCAGTTTCAGCGAGAAAGGCAGCCAGTGCCGGATCGCGCCCGGCGGCAGCGACACCGGACCGCCGCGCGCGAACAGCCGGCGCGGCAGGCTGCGAATCATGCCCGTCGACGCCAGCGGCTCGACCTGCTCGACGGCGATGTGACCGGCATTCCCCCAGGAGGCAGTGCCCGTCATTCCCCCCGGCGCGACAAGGGTGACGGGAAGCCCGCGCTGGCGCAGATTGAGGGCACAACTGAGCCCGACGATACCCCCGCCGATGATCAAAATGTGCGGTGCAGCGAAATTATCGATTGGCATAGGCGATCTTATATCGTATACGAAAACACAATCAACGGAGGGATTACGTGAAATTTGAAGCTCCCATGTGGACCGGTGTTTATCCGGCCGCCACCACCCAGTTTGCGCCTGACGGATCGATCGATATCGACGCCACGCAGAAGGTGCTGACCGCCTTGGTCGACGATGGCGTGACCGGCCTGATCCTGCTCGGCACCTGCGGCGAGAATAATTCGCTCGACGTCGCGGAGAAGCATGCAGTGCTCCGTGCCGGCGTCGAAGCCGTCGGCGGCCGCGTTCCGCTGGTGTGCGGCGTCTCGGAATTCACCACCGCCCGCGCCGCGGCCTTTGCTCGCGAGGCGGAGGAGATCGGCATGGACGGGCTGATGCTGCTGCCGGCCATGGTCTATGTGCCGACCTCCGAGGAGCTGGCCACGCATTTCACCACCGTCGCGCAGGCGACGAGCCTGCCGATCATGCTCTACAATAATCCACCGGCCTACCGCGTGTCGGTCGACTTCCCGACGCTGGACAGGCTCGCTCCGATCGCGAATATCGTCGCGGTGAAGGAAAGCGCGCCCGATCCCCGCCGGTTCACCGACATCATCAACCGTTATGGCGACCGCTATATCGTGATGGCCGGGCTGGATGATGTCGCGCTGGAAGGCATGCTGCTTGGCGCGTCGGGCTGGGTCTCCGGCCTGACCAGCGCCTTCCCGCAGGAATCGGTCGCGCTGATCAAGGCGGTCGAGCGCGGCGACTGGATCGAGGCACGCCGCATCTATCGCTGGTTCATGCCGCTGCTGCATCTCGACGCCGAGCATGATCTCGTCCAGTCGATCAAGCTGGCCGAGGAGATCATGGGTCGCGGGTCGGAGCGGGTCCGCCTGCCGCGCCTGCCGCTGGCCGGCGCGCGCCGCGCCGAAGTGATTGCCATGGTCGAGAAATGCGCGGCCACCCGGCCGCTGGGGGACCTGGTAGCGGCCTGATGCGTCACACGTTTTTCTGTATCGACGGGCATACTGCCGGCAATCCGGTCCGGCTGGTGGCAGGCGGTGCCCCGTCGCTCGAGGGAAGCACGATGAGCGAGCGGCGCCAGGATTTCCTGGCGCGGTTCGACTGGATCCGCACCGGGCTGTGCCTGGAGCCGCGTGGCCATGACATGATGTCGGGCGGGTTCCTTTATCCGCCGGCCGACGCGGAGAGCGACGCTGCGATCCTGTTTATCGAGACCAGCGGCTGCCTGCCGATGTGCGGCCATGGCAGCATCGGCATCATCACCTTCGGGCTCGAACAGGGGCTGATCCAGCCTCGCATTCCCGGCCAGTTGCGCGTCGAGGTGCCGGCCGGGGTGATCGATGTCACCTATGAGCAGCAGGGCGACCGGGTGACCTCGGTCAAGCTGCGCAACGTTCCGGCCTATCTCGCCACCCGGGGCCTCGAGATCGACGTGCCGGGTTTCGGCCCGCTGTCGATCGACGTGGCGTACGGCGGCAATTATTACGCGATCATCGAGCCGCAGGGTGCCTATCAGGGCCTCGACCAGCTTGGCGCCTCGCGGATCGTCGAGCTGAGCCGCACGATCCGGGCGATGGTCCGCGATATCTATGAGCCCGTCCATCCGGTCGATCCGACGATCCGCGGCGTCAGCCACATATTGTGGGCGGACAGGCCGAAGGGCGAGGGCGCCGATGGGCGCAACGCAGTCTTCTATGGCGAGCGGGCGATCGACCGCAGCCCGTGCGGCACCGGCACGTCGGCGCGGCTGGCGCATCTTCACGCCACCGGGCGCCTGAAGGTCGGCGACCGGTTCGTGCATGAAAGCTATATCTGCAGCCGCTTCACCGGCCGGATCGAAGCGGAGACGATGCTGGGCGATACGCCCGCGATCATCCCGTCGATCGAGGGCTCGGCGATCGCGACAGGGCTCAACACCATCTGGATCGATCAGGCCGACGCTTTCTGGGCGGGGTTTTCGGTCACCTGACAAACAGGCGCGGCACGCAAAGCGGCCGGGCCATCGAAGTGCCGGACGACAACGGCAAACATAAAGGGGCGAGACAATGGCGCGAAGTCTACTGGGTCCACTGAAGCCGCTCTACAATGCGGACACCCATGAACCCGACCGGGCGTTGCGCAAGACGCTGAGCTGGCCGCATCTCCTGGCGCTCGGCGTCGGGGCGATCGTCGGCACCGGCATCTATACGCTGACCGGCGTGGGCGCGTTTCGCGCCGGCCCGGCCGTCATCCTCGCCTTCGCCATCGCCGGCGCGGTCTGCGCCTGCGCCGCGCTTGCCTATGCCGAACTGGCGACGATGATCCCGACCGCGGGCAGCGCCTATACCTATACCTATTCAGTCGTCGGCGAGACCTTCGCCTGGATCGTCGGCTGGAGCCTGATCCTCGAATATTCGCTGGCGTGCAGTACGGTCGCGGTCGGCTGGTCGGCCTATCTGGTCGGCTGGATCGAGGCGGCAGGCATCCATTTGCCGGCGCTATTGCTGGCGGGTCCGCATGGCGGGGGCATCATCAACCTGCCGGCGGTGCTCGTCGCGCTGGCGGTCGCCGGCATGCTGATCGGCGGCACGCGCGAGAGCGCGACCTTCAACATCTTCCTGGTGATCATCAAGCTCACCGCACTGGCGCTGTTCGTGGCGCTGGCCCTGCCGTTTTTCGACATCGGGCATATGAAGCCATTCATGCCGTACGGCTTCACCAGCCATGTCGGGCCCGAGGGGACGACGCGCGGCGTGATGGCCGCGGCGGCGATCGTGTTCTTCGCCTTTTATGGTTTCGACGCCGTCGCGACCTCGGCCGAGGAAGCGAAGAATCCCGGCCGCGACCTGACCATCGGCATCGTCGGATCGATGGCGCTCTGCACGCTGATCTACATGCTCGTCGCGATCTCCGCGGTCGGCGCGGTCAGCTATCTCGATGTCGGCCATTCGGCCGAGCCGCTCGCTTATGTGCTGCGCACGCTGAACCATCCGCTCGCCGCCTGGCTGATCGGCCTCGCCGCGCTGATCGCGCTACCGTCGGTGATCCTGGTGATGATGTACGGCCAGAGCCGCATCTTCTTCGTCATGGCGCGTGACGGGCTGCTGCCCCGCGCGCTGAGCGTGGTCTCGCCGCGCACCGGATCGCCGGTGCGGATCACCGCGATCACCGGGGTGTTCGTCGCGCTGGCCGCCGGCTTCTTCCGACTCGACGAGATCGCCGAGTTGGCCAATGCGGGGACGCTGCTTGCGTTCATCGCAGTTGCCGCCTCGATGATGATCCTGCGCAAGCGCAAGCCCGAGCTGACGCGCGTGTTCCGTTGCCCGCAGCCTTATCTGATCGGCACGCTGGCGATCCTCGGCTGTCTCTATCTGATGTTCAGCCTGCCGATGCACACGCTGACCCGCTTCGCCGGGTGGAACGTGATCGGGCTGCTGGCGTATGTCGCTTATGGGCGCCGGCACAGCCTGGCGTCGCAGGATCGCGTTCCGGCCGCCTGACGACCCCTCGCTTCGGCGAGATTTCCCGACGCTGCGCCCCGTTTTCGAAACGGGGGCAGAGGACATGCGCCCGGCGTCCACACCCCGTCACAGCGCAGACATTTTTTTGCAACCAATATGGACTGTGCTTAAAGTAGATAGTATACGGTATAAGAACTTCGAGAATCGATGGGATCGCGATCGGGGAACACCGACGCGGACAGCAACAAAGGGGGTTTTCATGACATATTCCAGGATTGCACGCCTGTTACTCGCCGCCGCCCCAATGGCGTTCGCGACCGCCGCTTATGCCCAGGACGTTCCGGCATCGGCCGAGGATGATAGCGGCCCCGAGATCGTCGTTACCGGATCGCGCCTGCCCACCACCGATCTCACCGGATCGGCGCCGGTCACCATCTTCAGCAGCGCCGATATCGAAGCGACCGGCTCGACCAGCATCGGCGAGCTGATCCGCGACATTCCCGTCGCATCGGCCTCGGCCAGCGATACCGCGGGCCGCGGCAACGACGGATCGGCCAACGTCGCGCTTCGCGGCCTCAGCGCCGTCAACACGCTCGTGCTGGTCAACGGCCGACGCATGCTCTCCAACACGGCGGGCGGCACGGTCGATCTCAACAGCGTGCCGTTCGACGCGGTCGACCGGGTCGAAGTGCTGCAGGACGGCGCCTCGGCGGTGTACGGGTCGGACGCGATCGCGGGCGTGGTCAACATCATCCTGCGCCGCAGCTTCGACGGCGTGCTGCTCAAGGGCGGCTACGGCATTTCGAGCCGCGGCGACCTGCCCAATCGCGAGCTGAGCGGCACCTTCGGCAAGAAGTTCGACGAAGGCGGCTTCATGTTCAACGCGAGCTATCGCGAAGCCGGCGGGAACCTGATCGGCGACCGCCCGATCAGCCTCGATCCCGACTGGCGTTCGCTCGGCGGCCGCAACTTCCGCGATTCGGCACCGATCACGGCGACGGCGTTCCGGAACATCGACCCGTCGCGCCCGAACACGATCATGATCCTGCGCGAAGGTGTCGCCATGGGGCAGACGCTCGGCGATTACCGTGACGCCTATTTCCCCGGCGTGTTCACCCCGGCGACCGGCACGCAGAATGACGGCATCAATTACTGGCAATATGAAACCAGCGCGTCCGAGATCAAGCAGCTCAACACGACCTTCACTGGCGAATATGAGATCGGATCGGGCATCAACGCCTATGTCGAGGGCGGGTACAGCCACCGCACGTCGTTCGGCTATCTCGCGCCCGATTATTTCGACGGCGGCATCACTGTCAGCGCGAGCAACATGTACAACCCGTTCGGCCGCGACCTGGTCGCCTATCGTACGCTGGTCGAGGAAGGGAAGGGCACCGGCCGCATCAACGCGGTGGAATCGAACCTCTACCGGATCGTCGCTGGCCTGGAAGGCAAGATCGCCGGAAGCTGGAAATGGGACGTCTCGGCCAACTTCCAGCATTTGAACCAGTTCACCAATGCCGGCCGCGGTGTCGTCACCAGCCGGCTGCAGCGCGCCGCCGGCCCGACCGCGGCGTGCCTTGCCTATTCCGGCTGCGTGCCGATCAACCTGTTCGGTCCGGCCGGTACCGTCACCCAGACAATGCTCGATTCGGTCTCGGCCGACCATTATCGCGACATTACGGCGGACCTCCGCTCGTTCGTGGCGAACGTGTCCGGCACCTTGTTCACGCTGCCGGCGGGCGACCTGAACGTCGCGCTGGGCGGCGAATATCGCGAAGAGAGCTTCGCGCAGCGCCAGGACAATGCGCCCGATTATTCGACCCAGACGCCGCCGTTCCTGCCGCCGAAGCGCAAGGTCTCCGAGCTTTACGCCGAAGTCGGCATCCCGGTGCTGAAGGACATCCCGTTCATTTATCGCCTCGACATCGAGGCGGCCGGCCGCTTCTCGCATTACAATGCGTTCGGCGACACCTGGAACCCCAAGGTCGGGGTGAAATGGCGGCCCTATAAGGACCTGCTGGTCCGCGGCTCCTGGGGCACGGGCTTCCGCGCGCCGACCTTCACCGAGGCGAACAGCACGCAGAGCCGCGGCTATCGCCCGGTCACCGACCCTTGCGCCACGGCGAGCTATGCCACCTATCCCGGCTGCGGCGGCCGCCAGGCGCCCGTCACCACCGGCACCTTCGTCGTCACTGGCGGCAATCCGGGCCTGAAGCCGGAAACCGCGAAGAACCTGACGATCGGCGCGGTGTTCACGCCGAGCTTCGTGCCGCGCCTGTCGCTGACGATCGACTTCTACAAGCTGACCAAGAAGGACATCATCGGCACGGCGGACGTCGATTACATCATCATGCAGAATGCGCTGGGTGCCGCCTATCAGGGCCGCGTCACGCGCAATCCCGACAATTCGATCTTCGAGCTGCAGGCAACCCGTGACAACCTGCTCGAACAATCGATCAAGGGCATCGATATCGGCGCCGAATACACCACTGGCGAGGCGTCTTGGGGCAAGCTGAACCTGCGTGGCGACGCCACCTACCTCGCCAGCTTCAAGCTGTCGCCGGCACCGGGCCAGCCTTCGATCGAGCGGATCGGCACCTATACCACGGCAATCGGCACGCTCGCACGCTGGCGTGCAACCACCCGCGCGACCTGGTCGCTCGGGGCGATGTCGGCGACCTATGGCACGCGCTTCGTCGGCGGTGTCCGCAACGATGCCTCGCTGCTGGTCAATGGCAAGCATCTCTATGCCGACGGCTATCTGCAGCACGACATCGCGCTGATGTACGACTTCAAGGACGAGAAGGCGAAGTTCACGCTCGGCGTCGAGAATGTGGGCGACAACATGCCTCCGTTCCTCGAGGGCAATTATGCCAACGGCTTCGACAATCTGACCTTCAACTCGCGCGGGCGCTTCTTCTACGTCCGCATCCAGAAGGGCTTCTGAGGTCGCGGCGGGGACAGACGTCGCGATGGGCGGCACGGGCCTTGGCATGGCGCCAGGGTCCGTGCCGCTCGGTTCTGAGGAATGAAGAATTCGGTTTGGGGAGAGGGATGATGCGGTCAGTTCTGGCGGTGACGGCGGCGGCCTGTGCCATGGCGGTGCTGGGATGCGGTTCGGCGGCGAGCGCGCGTGACGAGACGATCGTCAAGGCCGACGATCCCGATGCCGCCGCCAAGTTCATGACGCCGCATACCCGCGCCCAGGGCGGCCCGCGCCCCGCCGAGCAGATGGCGCTGACGTTCGAGCATCTCGACCTGAGCACCAAGGTGTTCCCCGAGGACAAGAGGCTGGAGAGCGACGCCGTCCTGACGCTCAAGGCGACCGCGCCGGTGCGTACGCTGATTCTCGATCTCTTCCCCAAATTCGTCGTGTCGGCGATCTATCTCGACGGCCGCAAGATCAGCCCCTCCACTTATTCCAACCCGGAAGGGCAGCTGCGCATCGCGCTGCCGAAGCCGCTGGCGGCGGGCAGGAAGATTGTCGCGCGCGTCGTCTATTCGGGCACGCCGCCGCTGGCCAAGCGGCCGCCCTGGGAGGGCGGCACGACCTGGCTGAAGACGGACGCCGGCCAGCCCTGGATCGACACCTCGCTCTGGGGCGGCGGCTGCGACCTGCTCTATCCGTGCATCGACCATCCGACGCGCAAGCCCGACACCACGGACCTTCACTACACCGTGCCCAAGGGGCTGATGGCGCCCGGCAACGGCAAGTTCATGGGCTCGACCGAGAAGGACGGCTGGACCACCTGGAACTGGCACGGGCGCAGCATCCATCATTATGGCGCGGTGCTCGATGTCGGCCCGTACAAGGTGATGGAGGCGGAGTATCAGAGCCGCTTCGGCAATCATTTCCCGATGGATTATTATTATCTGCCGGGTGAGGAGAAGCAGGCCGCCGAGCTGTTCAAGGAATTCCCGGTCGCGCTCGATTTCTTCGAATCGCAGATCGGCCCCTATCCCTGGTCCGACCAGAAGATGGGCGTGATCCACGTCAAATATTCGGGTCTCGAGAACCAGACGCTCAACGGGTACACCGGCAATTACGTGAAGACGCCGACGGGCTTCGACCCGTTGATGAACCACGAATTCAGCCATGAATGGTTCGCCAACCAGCTGTCCAACGCCAATTACGACGATCTCTGGCTGCATGAGGGCATCGGATCCTACATGCAGCCGCTGCTTGCCGATTATCTGCACGGCAAGATGGACATGATGTCGCTGCTGATGTCGCAGCGTGCTGGCATCCGCAACGAGAAGCCGCTGGTCAGCGGCAAGGAGCTGACCGAGAAGCAGGTCTATCTCGATCCCGAGGGGCCGCGCGGGGACATCTATCCCAAAGGCAGCTGGGTGATGCACTCGCTGCGCAACCTGATCGGCGACGAGGCATTCTTCAAATCGGTCCGCATCCTGGTCTATGGTCGCCCCGATCCGAAGCCGGGCAATTTTCAGCCGCAGTTCGGCTCGACCCAGGGCTATCTGAAGATCGTCAACCAGGTGACCGGCAAGGATCTAGGCTGGTTCTTCCACGTCTATCTCTACCGCGCCGCGCTGCCCAAGCTGGTGAGCGAGCGTGAGGGCGGGAAGGTGAAGCTGCACTGGCAGACGCCCGACAATCTGCCTTTCCCGATGCCGGTCGACGTGCGGATCGACGGCAAGACCACGGCCTTGCCCATGACCGACGGGACGGGGGAATTGCCGATCGACGCCTTTTCAAGCGTCACGTTCGATCCGGAGTCGAAGATCCTGATGCAATCGGATGCGATCGACCGCCTGCAGGAATATCGGGCGGCGCATCCCGACGGGCCCCGGCGCTGAGATGCGCGTCGCCGTCTGCTCCTTGAAGGTCGGCGCGGCGACGCTGCTTCTTCTCGCCGCGTTGCCCGAAAGCATAGCGGCGCGACCGCGGCCGGAGCCGCCGCTTATTGTCGGCATCGAGACGTCGGCGGGTCTGATCAAGGCGCAGGTTGCCTATCGCAAGGCGCCGATCACCGCGTGCAATTTCCTGCGCTATGTCCGGGCGGGTGCGTTCGATGGCGGCGCTTTCTTCCGGACGGTGCGGAGCGACCATGTGGTCGGCAATCCTGTGCCGATCGACGTGATCCAGGTGCGGACGCGCGCCGGCGAGGAGGAGGATCTGTTCGGGCCTATCCCGCTCGAACGCTCCTCCGTGACCGGACTAGGCCATGTCAGCGGCGCGCTCTCCATGGCGCGCTGGGGGCCGGACACCGCCACGTCGAGCTTCTCGATCGTGGTCAAGGCATCGCCCGAGATGGATTTCGGCGGCAGGCGCAACAAGGACGGGCAGGGCTTTGCCGTGTTCGGCCAGGTGATTGCGGGCGCTCCGGTACTGCGCGCGATTCACTACGGCAAGGCGCAGGGCGAGACGCTGGTGCCGCCGGTGACGATTCGGCGGATCGCCGTGCTGGGTTCGGCCCCGGCAATGCGGGACGTCCGCAGGACCTGCCCGAAACTGGGCTGATTTCCGGCTGTTGCGGATCCGCACGGATCGCCTGTCTTTTCTGCCGGAATGCCTGCCGAATCGCTTGACAGGTTGCGAAGTTAGAATATCGTATACGATAGATAATATATAAATCGGGACAGACTAAGGGGACTCACATGGCACGTGCGGGCGCGCGTTTTTCCAGGTCGACGGTGCTTGCCGGTTCGACTCTTCTCTCTCTTCTGGTGAGCCCGGGTTGGGCGATGGCGCAGGAAGCGCCGGCGGCCGGGGCGACCCCACCGGTGGAGGAGACCGCGTCAGCAGTGCTGGACAATCAGGGCGGCAAGGAAGTGGTCGTCACCGGATCGCGCATCCGCACCAGTGACACCACGACGCCCGCGCCGGTGACCATCGTCAGCCCCGCGGTGCTCGAGGAGCGCGGCTTCACCCAGATCGGCCAGGCATTGAACGAAATCCCCGCGATCACGCCGTCCTATTCGCGCAACACCGGCATCGGCAGCCAGGTGTCGGTGCAGAATTACCCGAACCTGTTCAACCTAGGCGCGGGGCGCACGCTCAGTCTGGTGAACGGCCGGCGCATGGTCACCACCGGCTCCGGCTTGGAGGATGCGGCGGTCGACACCAACATCATCCCGGTCGGCCTGATCGAGCGGGTCGACGTGGTCCAGGCCGGCGGCGCGGCGGTCTATGGATCGGGCGCGATGGCGGGCGTGATCAATTATGTGCTCAAGCGCAATTTCCAGGGTGTGACGCTCGACGCGCAGTCGAGCATCTCGTCACGCGGCGACTATCCGGTCTACAGCCTGCGCGGCACCTTCGGCACTAATTTCGGCGGCGGGCGCGGCAATATCGCGCTGAACCTCGATTATTCGAAGTCCGATCCGTTGCTCTTCCCGGACCGCGAGGCGTCCCGCCTTGTCCCGTTCCCCGGCACCAATCCGGCCAATACGAGCAACAGCGACGGCATCCCGGCGACGGTCTATTTCACCAACACCAAGACGTGGTCGTCCAGCTATAACGGCATGTTCTGGGCCAATACCGGCACCACGCTCGCCTCGCTGCTCAAGGTCAACGGCAACTACGTCCAGTTCAACGGGGCGGGCACCGCGCTTGTCCCGTACGACACCGGGAAGGTGGTGTTCTCGAACCTCGCCCAGGGCGGCGACGGCGTCGATTACAACTCCAAATCGACGCTGTTCGCCGGCATCGAGCGTTATTCGGCGACGGCGGTCGGCCATTACGACCTGACCGACGACATCACCGTCTCGACCGAATTGCTCTACGCCCGCACGCTGTCCAACGATCCGCTCGCGCGCATGCGCCCGATGCAGTTCGACAATACCGGCTCGGCCGCAGGCGGCACCTTCTCTTTCGCGGTCTATCGCGACAATGCCTATCTGACCCCCACCGTGCTGTCGCAGCTCAGCGCGGCGTCGCCAGCCTTTGCCGGGGGCGGGGCGCTGTATCTCGGCAAGTTCCTCGACAATATCATGCCGGACACCAACCTCAGGACCGACACCAAAACCTATCGCGGGTTGCTCGCGCTCGACGGCAAGTTCGAGTGGCTCGACCGCGAGTTCAACTGGTCGGCGTCGATCAGCAAGGCCCGGGTCGACACGACCTATGAAGGCTGGAACCTCAACCAGATCCGTCTACGTAACGCCGCCGACGCCGTACGCAATGGTGCGGGGCAGATCGTCTGTCGGATCAACCTGGTCAGCGTCGTCGATCCCAATTGCGCGCCGCTCAACCTGTTCGGCCATGTCAATATGAGCGAGGCCGCGCGCAATTACGTGACGGTGCAGAGCGGCACCAACCAGAGCAGCGTGCTGCCCAATTACGTCAACGATCAGACCGATGCGTTGCTCAGCGTCGGCGGTGACATCGTCAAGCTGCCGGGCGGCACCGCCAAGTTCAACCTGACCTATGAGCATCGCGAGGAGAATGTCGAGACGACACCGCTCGAGGCGGATCGCCTTGGCCTGATCGGCGCCGGATCGATGCTGGCGCCGTTCAAGGGCGGTTATCACACCAATGAAGGCGCGGGCGAGCTGCTGATCCCGATCGTCGGCGGTGACTTCACTTTGCCGTTGATCCAGTCGCTCGAAGTCAACGGCTCCTACCGCATCGTCAAGGACTCGCTCGCCGGCAGCGAGAATGTGTGGGGCTTGGGCGCGCGCTGGGGCGTGTTCCCGGGGCTCACCATCCGCTCCTCGCTCAGCCGCAACTTCCGCGCGCCGAACCTCAACCAGCTGCTCCAGCCGCAGACCACGGCGGTAGCGACCGCCACCAATCCCTGTTCCAACGCCTCGATCGCCAGCGGCTCGAACCCGACGGCGCGCGCCGCCAACTGCCTCGCGCTGTTCCAGGCGAACCCGACCTATGGCGCGACCGACGCGCTGCCGGCCGGCTCGTCGGCGGTGGCGCGGCTGGCCGGCTTCTTCGACCTCGGCGGCAGCTTCCGCCGCGTGCTGGTGACGACGGGCGGCAACCCCGATCTGCAGAACGAGACCTCGCGCACCTTCACCCTCGGCTTCGTGTTCCAGCCGACCTTCGTGCCGGGCCTGACCATCACCGCCGACCGTATTCGCCTGAACCTCGACAATGCGCTGTCGAACTTCTCGGCGACGTCCTTCCTGTCGACCTGCTTCGACAGCCCGAGCCCGGACCAGGGCATCTGCAGCACCTTCAGCTTCAATGCGGACGGTACGCTCGCCACTGCCCGCGCGACCACCTTCAATGCCGGCTATCTCAAATATCATGGCGAGATCTACTCCGCGACCTATCGCGCGGACCTGGCCAATCTCTTCGGTGCGAAGGGCGATATCGGCGCGCTGACGGTGAGCCTGCAGGCGACGCACAACACGCTGCGCGTCACCTCGGTCACCGGGCTGGATCTGGTGCGGACCGACGACACCACCTCGCTGCCGCGCTGGGTGTGGAAGCCCGAGGCGCATTACGCCATCGGGTCGTTCCGGCTGAACTACAGCGCCTACATCCTGCCGGCCGAGAAGATCAATTACACCGACACGGTCGAGAATGCCTCGGTCCTGCCGGTGGCCGGCAACACGCGCCACAATATCTCCGCCGAATACCGGCTCGACCGTTTCTCGCTGCGGGCGGGCATCAACAACTTCACCGATACCGCGCCGTCCTTCCCGTACAGCGCGGGGTATGGCGACATCATCGGCCGGCAGTTCTTCCTGGGCGTCAAGGTCAGCTATTGAGATGCTTCCAACTCGCTTTCGCAAAGGCAACGACATGAAGAGGATGATCCCGAACGGTCGAACCGCGCTGCTCGGCGCGGGCGCGCTCGCGCTGGCGAGCATGGCGATCGGCGCGGCGGCCCAGCAGGTGCCGTCGGCGCCCGTCGCCGCGCAGGCGCGCGCACCCTCGCCGTGGAAGACGACCGAGGCCGATTATGCCGTCCCCGAGTTCCGCTTCCACACCGGCGAGACGATGGCGAAGATGAACGTCCATTACGCGACGCTCGGCACGCCGAAACGGGATGTGCAGGGCCGTGTGACCAATGCGATCATGCTGCTGCACGGCACCGGCGGCACCGGACGCGGCATGGCCTCGGCCGCGTTCGGCAACGAGGTGTTCGGGCCGGGCCAGGTGTTCGACATCACGAAGTTCTTCATCGTCATGCCCGATGGCATGGGCCATGGCGGCAGCGCCAAGCCGAGCGACGGGCTGAAGCAGAATTTCCCCAAGTTCAACTATCTCGACATGGTCAATGCGCAGCGCGCGCTGGCCGAGCATCTCGGCATCCAGAAGTTCGAGCTGATCGGCGGCCAGTCGATGGGCTGCATGCACAGCTGGGTATGGGCGACCACCTATCCCGACGCGATGAAGCGCATCCTGCCGCTCGCCTGCACACCCACCGCGATCGCCGGCCGTAACCGGCTGTTCCGCAAGATGCTGATCGAAAGCATCAAGAGCGATCCGGCCTTTTTGGGCGGCAACTACACCACGCCGCCGGTCTATGGCCTGCGCGAGGCGAATTATATCCTGAGCTTCTCGACCTCGACCCCAGCGACGCTGCAGCGGCAATTCCCGACGCGCGAGGCGGCCGACGCCCAGGTGGACCGGCTGCTCCAGACCGCGCCGCGGCAGGACGCCAACGACATGATCTATCAGTTCGACGCGTCGCGCGATTACAATCCCGAGCCCGATCTGGCGAAGATCAAGGCGAAGGTGCTGTGGATCAACAGCGCCGACGATTTCGTCAATGCGCCCGAGGCGGGCGAGGTCCCGCGCATGGCGGCCAAGCTGAAGCCCGAGCAGTTCATGATGATCCCCTTTAGCCCCGAGACGGTCGGGCACGGCACGACGATGAAGCCCAAGCTGTGGGGCAATCGCGTCGTCGAGTTGATGCGCGAATAAGTGCGATCGGGCGGGCAGGTACAAAAGAGGGGAATGACAGTGAATCGATCGTTGAAACTCGCCGCGGTGCTGCTCTGCACCGCGCTTGGCGTCGGACCGGTGGCGGCGGAGACCTATCAGCGCCAGCCCGGCATTTCGGTCGAGCATTATGTCTATAATTTCGAGGTGGCGGACGGCACGCACAAGATCCAGGGCGAGACGGTCGTCTCGGTGCGGTTCGTTGCCGACGGCGTCGACCGTTTTTTCCTCGATTTCGCCGCCGCCCGGCCCGACGGCACCGGCATGACCGTCGCCGCAATCACCGACAATGGCGCACCGGTGCGCTTCACCCATCAGGGCGCGCGGCTGACCCTGCTGCTCGACCGTGCGCCGAAAGCGGGCGAGGCGCGCGACTATCGCATCAAATATTCGGGCGCGCCGCAGGATGGCCTGCGCTTCGGCACCACCGATGCAGGGCAGCGCGGCTTCTTCACCTGGAACTGGCCGACCAAGATGCGCGAATGGGCGCCGGCACTTGACCATGTCTCGTCCAAGGTGACGACCGAGTTCGTGGTGACCGCGCCCGAGCAATATTCGGTCGCCGCCAACGGCCTGCTCCAGAGCGAGGTCGCGCTGGGCGACGGGCGCAAGGTGACGCACTGGAAGCAGGGCGTGCCGATCACCCCTTGGCTCAACGCCGTCGCGATCGCGCGTTTCCAGACCTATTATGGCGGCACGGCGCGCGGCATTCCGCTGCAGATCTGGGCGCCGATCGGTCAGAAGGTCGATGTCGAGAACGGCTTCACCGTGGCGCGGCGGACGATCGATTTCTTCGGCGATGTCGTCGGCCCCTTTCCTTACGAGAAGCTCGGCCAGGTGGTGGCGCCGTTCGACCGGTCGAGCACCGAGCATGCCAGCCTGATCTTCTACGGCGGCGGCGGCGTGCGCGACGGCGCGCAGCCAACCCCGCGACGCGGCGCGGCCGACGCCCCGGCGCTGGGCCGCACCGGCCTGCTGGCGCACGAGATCGCCCATCAATGGTTCGGCGATTCGATCACCGAGGCTGGTTGGGGCGATGTCTGGCTGAGCGAGGCCTTCGCGACCTATTTCGCCGATCTCTATGCCGAACATTATGACGGGCGCGACGCATTCGTCGCATCGCTGAAGAACGAGCGCACCGGCGCCTTTGCCGCGGAGCGCAAGGAGCGCGATCCGGTCATCACACCGGTCGACGACTCGGCCGGGCCCGACCTGACCCGCGTGCAATATGTGAAGGGCGGTTGGGTGCTGCACATGCTGCGCCAGCAGGTGACCTCGCCTATCTTCTTCAAGGCGATCAAGACCTATTATGCCGGCTATCACGGTGGCCACGCCACCACGCCCGACCTGCGCCGCGCGATGGAGCAGGCGTCCGGCCAGGATCTCGGCTGGTTCTTCGACCAGTGGCTGACGCGGATCGATTCCCCGAAGATCGATGCGAGCTGGACCTATGACGACACTACCAAGGTCGTGCGCCTGTCGGTGATCCAGTCGCAACCGGGCGAGGCCTATCGCCTGCCGATCGAAATCGGGACGGCGGACCGGCCGCGCGGTGCCTTTCGAGTGCAGAAGCTGTTGATGGACAAGAAGCAGCAGGACTTCGCCATTCCGCTCGCCCAAGCGCCCGCTGAGCTGGTACTCGATCCCGACACGAACCTGCTGGCGGAGATGATACTGACCCAAAAATAGTGGGGCCGCTCTCGCTCTTTTCGCGACACGCCATGGTGATCCGGACGCGCCGATATGTCCCATTCCCGAAGATTCGCGCTCGACCGCGGCTTGAATGAACCTCAGCGACAAGCGCGTCGTCCCTCCTGCGAGCTTGTGTTGACAACTTGTTAACCTTTCTTGGCATAAGGTTAACAGGCGCAAGACATTCCCCTCCCTTGTCTTGCGCATCGTAACGCCCCGCCGGACCCCCTCCGGTGGGGCCATTGACAGAGGTCAGCGCCAACTCCCGTGCGCGAGGGGAGATCAGGTCGACGGCTTCAATTTGGTCCTCACCACATGCCGGGGATCAGTCGCCAGCTCTCCCGACGGGTATAGTCCGCATTTCCGGCAAGCTTGATCTGCCGTAGTTGATCTTCCCACGCGGTCCGCACCACCCGGATCGTCGATGAGGCATTTCCCAGGAAGCTTTTCCTCCATTTTCGCCGGTGTGCGCTCTCCAACGCATTTAGTTGGCGCCATTCCCGCAAAGAGGTGAGCAGGGCGCGCTACGCGCGCGAGAATAATCCAGATTGGCTATCATTGCCTTCATTCGTAATGTTTCGACAGTGGAACAAGGGGATACTGCGGCACGAAAGGAGAGGGTGCGGTGAGCGATCAGAACACCGATTTCGCCCGTTACCATTTCCGTTGCGCGGCCCAGGAACACCGCCGCGTGGAGGAAGCGCCCTCTGATATGGTGAGGGCCATCCACGCCAAATTGGCGCTTGTATGAGAAAGCAGGGCAGGCCTGAGATGGGAGGCGCAGCGCGCAGGTTGGGGGACGCGTTGGCCGCGCCCGGCGTTTTACGCTTAGCACCTTGCCTCGGCGGGCAGTCCTTTTATGCCTCGTGCCGGCCGACAGGAGTATCGATCATGAATCGGGAATCATCCGAGCAGGTGTTCGACAGCCTCATCCTCGCCGTATCCCGGTGTTAGATGCGGCCGGCAATCGGATCTGCGATATCGACGATCTCCCGATCGAACGCGTCAGGGGCGAGGTGATCTACGCGATCATGTCGTTTGGCAGTTTTCCCGGCATCGGCGAGAAATTCCATCCCCTGCCCTGGTCGATGCTCGATTATGATCCCGGTCGCAGCGGATATGTCGTATCGCTCGACAAGGCCGTGCTCGAAGCCGCACCCTATTACGATGTCCTCGAGCTGGACGCTCTGGGCGGGCCAGGTCGCGGAGCGTATGGCCGACGGATCTTCGACTATTAGGGCGTGCCTTCAATCCTCTGGAGGGTAGGGGTCGCGGCCATAAGCCCATTCGGTATGCCATGCCCCACCCTCATCCTGGACCAACACCTCCGCCTCGTGTCCCCGGGACCCCGAGCTATGCGCTGCGTCGATCGCAGCGGAGAGGGCCATTGGGCGCGTAAGATAAGGATAATCCGCACCGCTGTGCCGAACCTTCCAGCGACCATCGTCACTGACAACATAGTAAAGCGCCTGTCCCATCATGTCGTCCCGTTCTGGGGGCAACCGTGCGTCATTGAAGAGTCACAGATTTGACTTGTCGTCAGGCGAAAGTCACCCTTTGGAAAGAGGGGCGGATGACTTTTCGCCGCGTCGGCGGGGGCTCGTTGACATGGACGATCGATGCGGGGGCGGTCAATCATGTATGATAGCCGAAACGTCGTCAGTCGATCTGCCATGGATCCGCGTACATCCCTCGCCGCCATGTAAAGCTGGGGAGCGACTGGTTGCGGGGCGGCGTGCAATCTCCGAGAAGCAGGCATTGGGCGCTTTTTTGAGTTCTGTCGGTATTAATTACATCGATCGATTTCGCGCAGGATCGCTTCTGCATCCTGATTGGCGAGTGGAATATCGTGACGCAAGCCCAGGCGTTGTCCGTCGAACTCGATCGGCAGCCCCGGGAGACGCGTTCCTTCACCGCCGGGGATTGTCACGTCCATCAATCCGCCCGATGCCGTGAGGTGCGGATCGTCAAACAATTCGTCGGGGCGAACGATCGGTGCAAACGGCAGACCTAACAGATCGAGCTTCGAAACCAGCTCCTCCCGCAGCATCGACGCAAATAATGCGCGTACCTGTGGAACAATGATGTCCCGCGCCAGCACCCTTTGATTGTTGAGCGCATAGTCAGGGTTGTCGCCCAGGTCAGTGAGGTCAAAGGCATCGCAAAACGACTTCCACTGGCCGTCGCTGACGACCCCCACGAACAGTTGCTCACCGTCCCGCGCGGTTTCGAACACATCATAGATGGCCCAGGCGGACATGCGGACAGGCATGGGTTGCGCCGCTTCACCCGTTACCGCCTTCTGCGCCATGTGCTGGCCGACCAGGAACGCCGTCGTCTCGTAGAGCGCGCATTTCACTTCGCCGCCCCTGCCCGTGCGGTGACGCCGTTCAAGTGCGGCAAGGATGCCGATCACGCCGAACATCCCTCCGGTTATATCGACCACCGAGGATCCCGCTCGCAATGGCCGGCCCGGTGGACCGGTCATATAGGCGAGGCCGCCCATCATCTGCGTGACCTCATCGAGCGCGGTACGATGCTCATAGGGGCCGGCGAGGAAACCCTTGGCCGAGCAGTAGATCAGGCCAGGGTTGTCCGCTGCGAGCGCGCCATAGCCCAGCCCAAGTCTGGCGAGCGTACCCGGCCGGAAATTCTCGATGATGATGTCGGCCCGCGCCGCGAGCTTGCGAGCGACCTGAAGCCCCGATTCGCTCTTCAGGTCGAGGCAGATGCTGCGCTTGTTACGGTTGAACATCGGGAAATAGCCCGCGCCTGAGCCAAGCAGCGTCCGCGTCTGGTCACCGCCCTCGGGCTCCACCTTGATCACGTCAGCGCCCAGATCGGCGAGGATCACCCCCGCTGACGGGCCCATCACCATGTGTGAGAACTCCACCACGCGGATACCCGCCAGCGGCAGCGCTTCGTCGTCCATTTTAGCTCCTCGACATGCTTCGGCCTTTTGATATAGACTTAGTACAAATGAGCAAGGAGTGTTCTATGGATGCCCGGACGTCGGACATCGACATCCTGGTCAGCGAGGTGGGTCCTCGCGACGGATTGCAGAGCATCGGATCGATTATGCCGACCGAAGCGAAGAAGGCATGGATCGCGGCCGAGGCGGCCGCGGGCGTGCGCGAGATCGAAGTGGGCAGCTTCGTTCCTGCCAGGCTCTTGCCCCAGCTTGCTGACACGGCGGAGATCGTCGCCTACGCCAGAACGATACCAGGCCTGACCGTCGCGGTGCTGGTGCCCAATGCTCGCGGTGCGGAGGCTGCGATCGCGTCGGGCGCGGACAAGATCACGCTGCCGCTGTCGGTCTCCGAGACGCACAGTCTCGCCAATCTGCGTCGCACCCACGAACAAGTGATCGCGGAGGCGGGCGCGATCGGCCGAATGATCGCCGCGCAGCCGCCCGGGCTGCGCCCGCATTTCGAGGGCAGCCTGTCGACCGTATTCGGGTGCACGCTAGAAGGGCCGATCTCCGATGCGCAGGTCGGGCGCCTTGCCGCCGCGCTGATGAACGCGGGCTGCGACGAGGTAGGGCTCTCCGATACCACCGGCTATGCCGACCCGGCCTCCGTCAGGCGGCTGATCGCGCTGGTGCGCAATGTGGTGGGCCGGGGAGCGCTGACCGGAATCCACCTGCACAATACGCGCGGGCTGGGGCTCGCGAACGCGCTCGCGGCGCTGGATTGCGGTCTCACAACGCTCGACGCATCGCTCGGCGGGATCGGCGGATGTCCCTTCGCCCCGGGTGCAAGTGGCAATATCGTCACCGAGGACCTGGTGTTCATGCTGGAAGCGATGGGCCTGAGGACCGGCATCGACATCGATCGGCTGCTCGCCGTGCGTGAGCTCGTCGCCCAGGCATTGCCGCAGGAAGAAATGTTCGGCTTCCTGCCCGACGCAAAACTTCCGCTAGGCTTCAGGTCGGCACCTGCTTTGGAGTATATTTGATGGCTGAAATCCTGGGCACCCGCATGGTGTCGGACGGCAAGACTGCACGACAGATTTTCGAAGAGGTGATGGCGAACCCGGCACGATCCAAGTTCGGCTTCGGCGACAAGCTCGCGATCGTGAATGTCGATTTCCAGAACGCCTATACCCGGATCGACGAGTTCAAGACTGCCTACGAAACCGATCCACGCCAGATCGAGTATGTGAACACGATCTCGCGTCTGGCGCGTCAGAAAGGCATGCCGGTGATCTGGACGCATGTCGCTTATGCCGAGGATGCCAGCGACGCGGGCGTCTGGGGCACGCGCACCAACACCCCGGACAGCCTGCAGAACATCAAATATGATTCGCGCCGCCACGCATTCGACGAGCGCTGCGAGATCGACCATGCCAGGGACGCGATCTACACCAAGCGGATGCCGTCGCCCTTTTTCGAGACGCCGCTGCAGAGCCTGCTGGTGTGGCACAAGGTGGATACGGTGGTGATCACCGGCGGGTCGACGTCGGGATGCGTCCGGGCAGCGGCGGTCGACAGCCTTAGTCGGGGTTATCGAACGATCGTGCCGATCGAGACCTGTGCCGACAAGCATGAGAGCTATCACTTCGCGAACCTCACCGATCTCCAGCTGAAATATGCCGATGTCGAGCCGGTGCGGACCGTGATCGACTGGCTGGAGGCCCGGTGATGCGCGAAGGCGAAGCCGATCCTGGCCTTTATGATTTCCGCCCCTATCGCGGCCGGCCCGGGCTCGCATGGCCGGGCGGCAAGCAGGTGGCGGTGTGGGTCTCGCCCAATATCGAGTTCTACGAACTCGATCCGCCGGCCAATCCGCATCGCAAGAGCTGGGCGAAGCCGCATCCCGATGTGGTTGGTTACAGCCACCGCGATTATGGCAACCGCGTTGGCCATTGGCGAATGGCCGAAGTGATGACCAGGCACGGCTTTCCCGGCTCGGTCTCGCTGTCGGTGGCGATGTGCCAGCATCTCCCGGAAATCGTCGAAGACGCCAACCGGCGCGGCTGGGAGTTCTTCAGTCACGGCATCTACAATACCCGCTACAGCTACGGGATGGACGAGGCGCAGGAACGCCTGCTGATCGAGGATTCGATCCGCACCGTTCGCGACGCGACCGGGCAGACGATCAAGGGCTGGCTCGCCCCTGCCTTGACGCACACGTCGCGCACCCTCGACCTGATCGCCGAATATGGCTTGAGCTATACGTGCGACCTTTATCACGACGACCAACCGGGCGAGGTGCACGTGAAGTCCGGCCGGCTGATCTCGATGCCGTACAGCCTCGAGGTCAATGATCATTACGGTTTCTTCGTCTACAATATGAGCCCGCGCGACTATGCCGACACGCTGATCCGCCAGTATCAGCGGCTCGCGGCGGAGGGCGGCACGGTCATGTGCATTCCCTTGCACGCGTATCTGATCGGCCAGCCGCACCGGATCGGACCCTTCGAGGACGTGCTCAGGCACATCGCCGCCGACGGCCGGGCTTGGATCACCCGCAGCGGCGACATCGCGGACCATTATATGCAGCAGGTGACGGCATGAGCCTGGGCCCCGCCTATCTCGAATATCCGCTCCGCAAGCGCGGCATGGATCATGATCTCTACGCCTATTCGAACATCTTCGATCGGCCGCCGATCGCTTGGCCCTCGGGCAGGCACGTCGCCGTCGCGATCGTGGTGAACCTCGAATGGTTCCCGATCCTCCCCACCGACAAGCCGTTTCGCGCGCCCGGGCACATGGCGACGCCCTATCCCGACTATCGCCACTATAGCGCGCGCGAATATGGGACGCGGGTCGGCTTCTATCGCATGCTTGACGCGTTCGCGGAGGTGAGGGCCAAGGTTTCCGTCGCCGTCAACGGCGCCATCGCCGAACGCTATCCGCAGGTCATTGCCGACATTCTGGCCGGTGGGCACGAGATCGTCGCGCATTCGACCGACATGAACGGCACCATCGCCTCCGGCCTGCCGGAGGAGAAGGAGCGCGCGCTCATCATCGACTCACTCGATGCGCTCGAAACGGTGGCCGGCACACGGCCGCGGGGCTGGATGTCGATCGCGCGGTCGCAATCGGTCAACACGCCGCGCCTGCTCGCCGAGCAAGGTATGGCCTATATGTGCGACTGGGTGAATGACGAGCTGCCCTGTCGATTCGCGACGGCGGCCGGGCCGATCGTCAACGTGCCGGTCAATCAGGAACTGTCGGACCGCCAGATCATCACGGTCCAGCAGAACTCGGCGGCCTCCTGGGCGGAGCAGATGCAGGATGCCCACGCGGTGCTGGCCGGCGAGGCCCTGCGGTTCGGCGGCCGCATGCTGCCGCTCAACCTCACACCCTATGTGATGGGACTGCCGTACCGGATTGGGGCGCTCGATCAGCTGCTGGGTTGGCTCGCCGCAAAGCCCGACACGGCGTTTCACACCACCGGCGAGATCGCCGACGCACTCGTCGGATAGCGAAGGGCGAAGGGATGGGCGAGGGTGAACACCACCCCCGGACGTGACTGGATCACACCGAGACGCCGTGAAGGTCGAGCCTGATCTGATAGCGATCCGGTCGGAAATGCGCCTGGATATGTTGGATCGGGCGTTTCCCGGGATCGAAGACGGTGCGGCTGACCCGCAGCAGCGCAGAGCCCATGTCGACCTGCAGCAATGATGCCAGTGCTGCGTCGGCGAGCGTCGCGGTAATGATCTGGTCGGCTGCCCCGATCCTGATACCGGCCTCCCGGATCAGCGCGAGCATCGGTGTCTTGCTCAGCGACTCGGCGGTGAGGTTGACCCCCAGCGCGGCTGGCACATGCGTGACATAATGGCCAAGCGGCGCGTCGTCCTGCCAACGTACACGAACCGCTCGGACGAGATCCGCATCTGGCTCGACATCAAGGAGCTCGCTCATGGGCGGCGCTGCCGGCACCGTCTCCAGCTCGATCAGTCTGACCTGAGTGTTACGGCCAAAGGCGATCAGGGATTCCATCGCCTGGTCGATGTCGCCTTCGATTGGCTTAGCCGCCGGATGGGAAGTGACGATCGTGCCGATCCGCTGCTTGCGCGCAACGAGCCCCGCCTGTGCCAGTTCGTCCAGCGCGCGGCGCGCGGTGATCCGGGATACGCCGAAGGTCTGCGACAATTGTTGTTCAGTCGGCAGTCGTGATCCAACGGCGCGCTGCCCGCTCGCGATCTCGCCGCGTAGCTGGAGAAAGATCTGATGATAAAGGGGAACTGGCTGAAACCTGTCCACACCGGACACCAGCTCCTCGACCCGTCTGGGCACCGATCCGCTCCCCCTGTTGCTCATCTGCCGGGCGCTTAGCACTGATATGCAACCTATAACAAATCGCTGATTGCCCGCGGCGCAGGCCCGAAAGGGTTGGTGTGTGACGAGTTCGCGATTTTATATTGTACTATCTCTATATCAAATGTATTGTCCTATACATATACCAAATAAGGTGCGGCCAGGAGCATGCGCCGGGTTGGATTTGATGGGGCAACATGGAAGATCGCGCCTGCCTACTGACCGGAGTTGAAGCCGCCCGGCAGGCGCAGGCAGGCCTTACCCTGTTCGAAAAGATCTGGGCGATGCACCGCCTCGCCGGGATCGACGCGACAACCGCGCTCCTCCTGGTCGACCGCGTGTTGCTGCACGAGCGCACGGGTGCCGTCGCGCTGAAAAGCCTCGCCGCCGCGGGCCGGGCCATCTTGGCGCCCGACCAGGCATTCGTGACGATGGATCATGTCGTCGATACGCTTCCCGGGCGCTCCGACGCCACCCGGGTTCCGACCGGCACGGCGTTCATTACCGCGACGCGCGAAGCGGCAGCGCAGGCTGGCCTGACCGTCTTCGATCTTGGCGACCTGGATCAGGGCATCGGGCATGTCATTTCGCCGGAGCTCGGCATCGTGTTGCCCGGCGTCACCCTGGTCTGTCCGGATAGCCATACCTGCTCGCAGGGCGCGCTCGGCGCGCTCGCCTGGGGCATCGGGTCGACCGCCGCCGAGCATGCGCTGGCGACCTCCACCTTGCGGGTGAAGCGACCCCGGACGATGCGCGTCACCGTCGATGGCGCGCTGGCGGACGGGGTCACTGCCAAGGATCTGGCCCTCTATCTGCTGCACCGTCTCGGCGCGGCGGGTGGCGCCGGGCACATCGTGGAATATGCTGGGTCAGCCATCACGGCGCTCGACGTCGAAGCGCGCCTGACCCTGTGCAACATGGCGACCGAGTTTGGGGCCTTTTCGGCGATCATTGCACCGGACGACAAGGTCTTCGCGTATCTGAAGGGGCGCCGCTACGCCCCCGCCGGCGCGGAATGGGAGGCTGCGCTGGCCTCCTGGAAGCTGCTGCGCAGCGACGACGATGCGTCGTTCGACGTCGAATACCGGTTTGATGCGACGGATGTAGCGCCGATGGTCACGTGGGGCGTGAGCCCGCAGCAGGGGGTGCCGATAAGCGGCCGCGTTCCGCAGTTCGCGGCGGTGTCGGAGCGCGATCCGCGCGAACTCTATGATCGCGCGCTCGCCTATATGGATCTGATGCCGGATCGCCCGATGATCGGACTGTCGATTGACGGCGCCTTCATCGGGTCCTGCACCAACAGCCGTATTTCCGACCTGCGCCGGGCTGCGGCTGTGCTGAAGGGGCGGACCGTCGCGCCGGGAATCATCGCGATCTGCGTGCCCGGATCGACGCAGGTTCGGGCACAGGCGCAGCGCGAGGGCCTGGACAGAATCTTCCTCGAGGCAGGGTTCGAGTGGCGCGAATCAGGCTGTTCGATGTGCTTCTTCGCTGGCGGCGAGAGCTTCGGCCACCGTCAGCGCGTCATCAGTTCGACCAATCGCAATTTCGAGAGCCGCCAGGGCCCGGAAACGCGCACTCACCTTGCCTCGCCCGAAACCGTGGCGGCGTCTGCCATCATGGGGGCCATTGCCGACCCGCGGAGCATGGTCTGATGGAGCCTTTCACAACCCTCACTGCGGTCGCCGCGCCGCTGCTGCGCGACAACGTCGATACCGATGCGATCATTCCCTCGCGCGAGATGCGGTCGGTCACGAAAACCGGCCTGGCCGACGGGCTTTTCGCTGGGTGGCGCTATGCCGGGGTCGGGTCGCGCGAGATCGACCCGGACTTCATCCTGAACGATCCCCGCTTCACGGGCGCCCGCATCCTGCTTTCCGGTGCGAATTTCGGCTGCGGGTCGAGCCGGGAGCATGCGGCCTGGGCGCTTGTGGATTATGGATTCCGAGCGGTGATCGCGGAATCGTTCAACCCGATCTTCCGGGGCAATTGCGTGAACAACGGAATTGCCCCGGTCGAACTCGCCCGCGCCGCCATCGCCCGGATCGCCGCCTCGCTCGGTGATTGGCCGGCAGCCCAGCCCGTCACAGTAGACCTGCAGCGCTGCACGGTCGCCATCGCGCAGGGCGACCTTTGGCTTTTCGAGATCGATAGCGAGGCCCGGGAGATGTTGCTCGGCGGCATGGACGCGATCGAGCTGACCCTGACCCAGCGCGACGCGATCGAGCAGGCCCGGGCAGCCGATCGGCTCCGGCGGCCATGGATCTATCTGCAGAGAAGAAACGAAGACCCGAGAACGGGCAAATAATCGTCTGATGAGGGACAATCAGATACAGTGGAGGTGACACGCTATGCATATACGGAAAACAGGTTCGCTTCTCACGGCAATGTTGCTCGCGAGTGTGCCGCATTTTGCCTTTGCGCAGTCGGGCGCTCCAGCCCCTTCGTCGTCGGCCCAGGCGGGCGATGCAGCGGTGACCGAGGCCGGCGAGGATGATGGCGGCCTAGCTGACATCACCGTCACGGCGCGCCGCGTGAGCGAGAATCAGCAACGGACACCGGTCGCTATTACGGCGCTCAGCGGCGTCATGCTGCAGCAGCTTGCAACTGCAGACTCGCTCGACCTTTCCGGTCGCGCGCCGAACGTCCAGATCATCCAGACCGGCGCCGGCGCTGGAGCCGCATCGGTGTTCATCCGGGGCATCGGTAACAATGCGCTTGGTTTCAACCTCGCCAATCCGGTCGGCGTCTATGTCGACGACGTCTATATGCCGCGGCTTCAGGGGTCGCTGATCGATCTGCTCGACCTTGAGCGTGTCGAGATCCTGCGCGGTCCGCAGGGCACGCTGTACGGCCGCGATTCGACCGTCGGCGCGATCAAATATGTCAGCAAGCTGCCCGACCTGAACGACAGCCATTTCCTGGGCAGAGCTGTCCTTGGCAATTTCGACCGGCGCGACGTGATGCTCGGCGCATCGGTACCGATTGTCCCGGGTCAGCTGGCGATGAAGGTCGACCTCTCTTCGCGGAGCCAGACGGGCTATATGATCGGCGTCGACGCGACCGGAAAGGACGATGGACAGCGGGGGAACGGCATCGATCGCCAGAGCGGCCGCCTGTCGCTGTTGTGGACGCCGGGCGATGCCTGGCGCGTGAATTTCGTCGCCGACATCAGCAACGATGATTCCGGGTCGACCATCCCCACCCGCATTTCCTCTCCGAGCGGCGGCACCTGCGCCCCAGCGGTTGCGGCCTGCGTCTTTCGCTTCGGATCGCCCTACAAGACCGGCATCAATGTCGTTCCCGCCGGTTACGCCCGTGCCTGGGGCACCAGCCTGCGCGTCGAATATGACGCCGGCCCGGCGGTCATCAAATCGATCACTGCCTTTCGCAAGCTGGATTCGCTCGACGTGATCGACCAGACCCGCCTGCCCGGTGCCGGCGTGCTGCTGAAGGATCTTAAGCGGCAGGACCAGTTCTCCCAGGAACTCCAGATCGCCTCGAACACGGACAGCAGGCTCCGCTGGGTCGCCGGGCTCGTCTATTTCCACGAGAAGATCGATCACGACGCCAACCTCTACACCACGCACAATGTCGCCGACACGCAGAAGGCGGACAGCTATGCCGCGTTCGTCAATTTGAACTATGAGGTGCTCGATGGCCTTCGCGTCGAGGCCGGCGGCCGGATCAGCCGGGAGAAGCGCTGGATCGACCGCGTCGTCTTCCCGATCGGCGGGGGCACGCCCTACCTCACCGGGACGGCCTCGTTTTCGGAGACCAAGGGCACGTACAAATTCGGCATCGACTATGCGATCACGCCGGAGATCATGATCTATGCGTCGCATTCGACCGGCTACCGGCCAGGCAGCTTCGCCAGCACCTATGCCTCGCCGCGTGTCCCGCAAGTCGTTTTCGGAAACACCGGCGCCGAGACCGCTAAAAACAACGAGATCGGCCTCAAGTCCGAATGGCTCGGACGACGCCTGCGCGTGAACGTCGCGGCGTTCGATACGAAATATGACAACATGCAGACCCAATCGACCGCCGTGCCGTACAACGTCACCGCGACCGATTTCTCGTTCAAGGGTGTCGAGGTCGAGATCGAGGCCCGGCCGACGCGCGAGCTTTCGCTGTTCGCGAGCGGCGGCTATCTCGACGCGAACACGCTGTCGGGCGCCAACGTCAACCGACGGCCACGCCTGACGCCGGAGTTCCAGTTCTCGATCGGTGGGGAATATCGCTACACGCTCAACAGCGGCACCGAGCTCTTCCTGAACGTGAACAATGTCTACACGAGCGACTACACGACCGATCCGTCGAACGTGTCGTCGGCTTTCCAAAAGGCCTATTCGCTCCTTGGTGCGAACATCGGTGCCGAGTTCGACAGCGGCAAATATCGCCTTTCGGTCGGCGGCAAGAACCTGACCGACACCGCTTATTTCAACGGCACGTCGCTGAACGTCTCGCAATATTTCGGCGCGCCGCGCACCGTCTATGTCGAAATGCAGGTGAAGCTATGACCCACGACTATGTCCTGATCGATACCGACTCGATGCCCACCGAGGAGGATCCGCGCAATCCCGGCAAGAAGACCCAGCTCCTCCTGTCGCGCGAAGAGACCGGCGGCGGAGTGGTGCGGATCAGCTACTGGCCCGCGGGGTTCACGGAGAAGATCCGGCAGATGGCGACCAACGGCCATCGCCATTATCACCGGAGCGTCAACGAGCGTCATTACGTGCTCGGTGGGGACTGGACGGCATTGTACTGGCCGGACCCCGCCGGGGGGCCGGTCCCGACCCGGCTGACGCGGCACCATTATCTCGAGAACCCGCCCAAGGCACTGCACGGGATCAACCGGGATATGGGGCCTGATACTGGCACCAAGTTCCTCGTCTGGACCAGCGGTCCCGGCACTGACGTCTACGAGCCCGAGGCTGCCACCGAATCCTTCGACGTCGAGTTCGAGGGCGAGGTGCCGTCAGAAGTGAACAGCGTGCCGATCCTGTTCAATGCGCAGGATCTGCCCTGGCTTCCGCACCCGCAGCAGTCCGGATGGCTGGTCAAGGAGCTGTCGCCTGCCCAGGAGACGCTTCCGGGCGTGACGATGGTCAACATTCCCGCCGGATCCCGCGCGTCGATTCACGTCCCGTCGCCCGAGGGCGACGTGAAGCGGTGGCTCTTCCTCATCTCCGGCGACCTGTCGCTCGAGGTTCGGGGCAGGGATGGCACGGTGCCCGCGACCCTGCGCGAGAATGCCTTCCTTGCCTGGCGGGACCGCGCTGAGATCGGCAGCGAGGACCGCATCCTCAGCGATGGCGGCTGCGTCGCGATCTGTATCGGACATACGCTGAGCACCGCCCAGACCACTTGAAGGACCAATCGATATGGATTTCCGCACCCTGACGGTCGAGCCGGCGACCCGTGAAACGTTTGCGCCTTATGGCGTGCTGGTGGGGGTCGACGACACGGTCGGCTCCCGCACAGGCCAATTCTATGGCGACAAGGTGGAGCTCTGGTCGCCCGGCGGGTTCGTCAGCGACGAGCAGACCCGCCTCAGCGTCGCACGCATTCACGCGCGCGCGCCTCAGGTCATCTGGATGGAGCGTCATTTCAAGCATACCCAGACGTTCCTCCCACTGGGCGGGAGTGCTTTCGTCGCGGTGCTGGGCGCACCGACCGACACCAACCAGCCGGATCCGGACACCGTCCGCGCCTTCTATTTTGATGGAAGCTCCGGCGCGCAGCTGCACCTCGGCACCTGGCATGAATTCCCCTTTCCCGCGAACGACACCGCCGATGTCGTGGTGATCATCCGCAAAGAGACGCAGGAGAATCTGGAAGTGGTGGAGAATGACGAGGCGATCGGCGCTGACCTGGAGAAGCGCAACCTCGAGGCGCGATTGGGGTTCGGTTTCGCCTACGAACGCTGACGAGACGGCGGCGATCACGACAGCGGAACAAGGCACATCCGGGATCGCCGCGACGCGGTTCCAGCGGGAGCGAAGCATCATGATCTCGACCAGGAACAGCCCCGCCTATCGCTGGTATGTCGTCTGCCTCCTGCTCCTTATCTTCATCCTGTCCTATCTCGACCGCTACATCCCGACCCTCCTGATCGAACCCATCAAGAAGTCGATGGGGCTGAGCGATTTACAGGTCGGCCTCCTGCTCGGCCCAGCGTTCTCGCTGTTTCATGTGCTGGTGGGCATTCCGCTCGGCTGGTATGCTGATCGCGCGAACCGCAAATATCTGCTGATCGCAGGTATCATCGTGTGGTGCGCGATGACGGTGGGCAGCGGACTGGTAAACACGTTCATCCTGTTGCTGATATGCCGGCTCGGTCTCGGTATCGGCGAGGCGGTCGTCAGCCCGAGTTCGGTGTCGATCATCAGCGACTATTTCGACCGCAAGGAACGCGCCCGCGCGATCAGCCTGTTCATGGCCGGACCCTATCTCGGCGCCGGGCTGGCGTTCCTCGGCGGCGGCGTGGTCGTCCGATGGCTCGAAACGCTGGGGCCGATGCAATTCCCGATGATCGGCGCGCTGGAGCCCTGGCACATGGCGTTCCTGTTGGTAGGGGCACCCGGTTTCGTGTTCGCCGCGCTGATGCTGACGGTGCGCGAGCCTGAGCGGCATGAAAAGATCGCCCCGACGCAAGGGTTCGGCACCGCCTTCGGCTATATCCTGAAGCGCTGGCGCGGGTTCGGCGCGTTGTTCGTCGGCTCTTCGTGCAATTTTGCGATCAGCACACTCGCCTTCTGGAACATCCCGCTGTTCCAGCGAGTCTGGGGCTGGAATGTCGCGGAGATCGGTGCAGTCACCGGCCTCTTCTATTTCACCGCCGGCCCGATCGGCACCGCCCTCGCCGTGTGGCTCCAGCGGAGTCTGGCACAGAACCACGCGGACGGCTCTATGCGCGTGCTTATCGTCGGCCTCCTCATCGGCGTGCCCGCAAGCGCTCTTTACCCGATCATGCCAACGGCCCAACTGGCGGTTGCCCTGATGTTCCTCGCGTTCATCGGTAAGTCAGTCGCGACGGCGGGTGGGCCCTCATCGATGGCGCTGATCACGCCAGGCGAGATCCGTGGTCAATCGCTGGCGATCTACAACACGGTAATCGCGCTGATCGGTCCGTTGTTTGGACCACCACTCGTCGGCTGGGCGATCGACCTGAGCGGCGATCCGAAGTCGATTGGAGTCATGCTGTTTGGTTATGTGACGCTGATCGGCATTCCGTCGATCCTGTTGGTCTGGCTCGGGCTCAAACACTACCGGGCGGAGGTCCAGGCGCTGGAACGCGCCCTTGAGCTTGTTTGAGTCGGGACGGAGGTGCCGGTGAGCGGCGACTGGGCGGCGCTCTATTGGCCGAACCCCGAAGGGGGCCTCTATGAATTTTGAACTGGACGAACATGGCCGGCTAGGTTGAGGACTCTTGGGATTTCCAAGCTGTGCGAGTTCTGATTCAAGGCTGTCTTTTGGAGGCAGTCGTGGGCGGGTTGGATCGGCTTATTCTTAGCGACGATCAGTGGGAACGGATGTCGCGGCACATCATCGGGGACGAGAGGACGCAGGATTGCGCTGGCGGCGCTGGTGACGAGTGGAAGGCGAAGCGGGCGATCGAGCCGGCAGTGCGATCCTGCGCGCTTCAACTCCATTATATCTCTCCTCGAGCTCGGTCATCTTGAGCGCTGCCTCGGGCAGCCGTTCGCCCTGCACGGTGATGGCTGCGATGCCCGTGGCGATCTCGGCGAGATCAGTAGCGATCATCTCGAGATCAATGGCACCTAGGTTCTCGCGCAGGCGGTGCGGCTTGGTGGCGTCGGGGATAGGCACGATCCAGGGCCGCTGCGCCAGCAGCCAGGCGAGCGCGACCTGCGCCGGTGTCGCCCCTTTGCGGTCGGCGACCATGCGGATCACCTCGACCAGCGCCATGTTGGCCTTGCGCGCTGCCGGGCTGAAGCGCGGCACTGCGTTCCTGAAGTCGCCACCGGCGAACTTGGTCGTCTCGTCGATCTTGCCTGTCAGGAAGTCCGCACCCAGCGGGCTGAACGGCTCGAAGCAGATACCGAGCTCCTCAAGCGCCGGCAGGAGATCGGCCTCATGCCCGCGCCAGAACAGTGAATATTCGCTCTGTACCACTGTGACTGGCTGCACCGTATGGGCGCGGCGAATCGTGGCCATCCCGGCCTCGGGCAGCCCGAAATGCTCGGCCTCATGGGCCACGTTCATGAAATTGTCCCAGCATGTCAGCGTCTTTAGCGATGGGAGTTCACTGAAGGTCACCCCCCATCGTAATCTGGGTAGCAAAGGGGGCTTTGAGCCGGAACCTGATTTGGCGGTTCCATGTTTGATCCCGCAGTGTGGTGGTACGATTGACCATCACGCATGGCGGGAGGAGCTATGGGCCAAGTTCTACACGGCAGCGCCACAACGACTGAGGCAGTCCGTCGAGCGATACAGCGGAGTGAAGAGAGCGTAAGGGCGCTCGCCCGTCGTCACGGCATCAGCGCAACGACGGTGCAGAAGTGGCGCAAGAGGTCGCACACCGCCGATGCAGCGATGGGGCCGAAGGCCATTCATTCCACCGTCCTCACCACCGAGGAGGAGGCCATGGTTGTGGCGTTCCGTCGCCACACGCTCCTGCCGCTCGATGATTGCCTGTATGCGCTGCAGGCCACTATCCCGCACCTGACGCGCTCCGCTCTCCATCGCTGCCTGCAGCGTCATGGCATTAGCCGATTACCCGACATGACCGGAGAAAAGCCCGCCAAGCAGAAGTTCCGGGCCTACCCGATCGGCTACTTCCACATCGATATCGCCGACCTCCACACCGAGGAGGGCAAGCTGCATCTGTTTGTCGGCATCGATCGCACCTCGAAGTTCGCCTTCGTTCAGCTCCATGAGAAGGCGGATCGGGCGACCGCGGTCGCCTTCCTGGAAGCGTTGATCGACGCGGTCCCGTATCGCTTGCATACTATACTAACCGACAACGGCATCCAGTTTGCAGACCTGCCGCGCAACCGCGGCGAAGGGACTGCGCGGTACCGCGTTCACCGCTTCGACCAGATCTGTCGCGAGAACGGTATCGAGCATCGGCTCACCAAGCCCAACCACCCATGGACCAACGGCCAGGTCGAGCGCATGAACCGAACCATTAAGGACGCTACCGTCAAGCGCTACCATTACGATCGCCACGATCAGCTCCGGCAGCATCTCCAGCTCTTCATCGACGCCTATAATCATGGACGTCGCCTCAAGACCCTACGTGGCCTGACGCCCTACGAATATCTCGGTCGCATCTGGACAGAAGACCCAGGCCGATTCAAAATCGACCCGTGTCGCCACACCCCGGGACCAAACACCTAACTCGGCGGGAATGCCACAAGTTGCTGAATAAGCGATCGATTTTTCGCTTGATTGGATGCCGCGTGAAGATCCAACATGACCGGACGCTCTACAAGCAGCGCAACCACCTCGAGCGCATGTTCGGCCACCTCAAGATCAACCGCGCCATCGCAACCCGCTATGATCAACTGGCGAACAGCTTCCTCGGTATGGTCCATCTCGCCACCACCAGATACTGGCTCAAATTTGTCCACGCCGCCTAGCCTGGGTTTGTCTTGGTAAAAAGGGTCAGAGCTTGAATCGTACGCCCAGGCGGAACACTCGGCCGAGCACGTCAGAGAGAGCGCGGTTGGTCTGCGGATAGGCTTCGGTGTTGTCGCCCGACGGACCGTTGCCAACTAGGACCGGGTCGGTATTGAACAGGTTGCGGATCGAGAAATAGATCTCTGACTTGGCGCCCGCGACGTCGAATTTGTAGCTGGCGTTCATGTCGAAGTAGATCGCGCCGGGGATCGAGTTGGTGTTCATGGTGCGGAAGTCTGCGGTCGAAACCGGGCAGTTCGTGTCGCACACGATCGCGTTGTTGTCGTAGGTTCCACCCGATACGCCGCGCGCGATACCCTGGACCCCGAAGCCGGAGTCGAAGTCGTATCCGGCCGAGAAACGATAGGTCCAGCGTGGCAGGTTGCCCGTGTTCTGCCCGGCCGCGTCGGTCGCCGCGACCACGCCGTTCTCGGTCGTCTGCTCGATCGCGTAGCTCGCCAGCCCGCGCAGCATGGCGGTGCCCGGCCCGATCTGCCGGCGATAGCTTGCCTCGAAATCGATGCCGCTCGTCTTGATGCTCACGAAGTTCTGCGGGACGACCTCGATGCTGATGATATCGGCATTGTTGCCGATCACACCGCGGCCCAGGTTGGTGATGATGTAGTTACAGGCGCTCGCAATGTTCTGCTGATAGCATTGATCGGCAACCGTCTGGATGCCATAGGACGAAATCGCACCGCTTAGCTTGATGTTGTAATAGTCGACCGAAGCGGCAAACCCGGGCAGGAAGCTCGGGGTCACGACGAAGCCACCGCCGTACGTTTTGGCGATTTCGGGAACGAGGTTCGGGTTGCCCAGGTTCGAGGTGATCAGGCGATCGGTGACCGTGCCAGTGCCGCCAGTGATCGGCCGGTTGACCGAGTTCGACGCGCCGCCGCCCGGTGCGAACAGGTCGGCGAGGTTGGGCGCGCGGATGTCGCGGGAGATGGTGCCGCGCACCTTGACGTCATCGATGATCTGCCAGGTGAGGCCGGCCTTCCAGGTGGTGACGCTGCCTGAGCTCGAATAGTCGGTCAGGCGGAAGGCGCCGTTGAAATCCATGCCCTTGATGATCGGGACGACGGTTTCGATGAAGCCTTCCTTCACGGAATATTTGCCGCGATTGACCAGGAAGTTGCCGTAGAGCCAGGTGGGGACGAGATTGTTGTCAGCATCCCGGCCCGGCTGGAAAAGCGGATCGACCGTGCCGTTGACGGTTTCCTTGCGCCATTCGCCACCGAAGGCCAGCGACACCGGGCCTGCCGGCAGCTCGAACAGATTGTTGGTCGAGAAGCTTACGGCCACGACATCCTGGGTCAGCGTCTGATTGCGCAACGGATTCAGGCCGCCATAGGTCAGGTAGCTGACGGCCGCCGCCTGGTTCGGCTGCACGCCGAGCACATTGACCGGAACGCAGCCATTGGTCGGGCTGGTCAGCGTCGAGCGGCAGGCGATACTGCCAAGCGCAAGGCCGGACGAGCCGCGGTTGGCCGCGGTGACGACCACTGCGTCGGTCGCCAGCGCATAACGCGTAAGGCTCCAACCATTGGTCAGCAGTTCGTTGGTCTTCGTCTCGCCACGCTGGTAATAGGCATCCCAGCTCCAGTTGCGCCCAAGCGCGTTGAACTGGCCATCCGCGCCAACCACATAGCGGAACACCTCACGCGTATTGTCCGAACCCTGCGGGTCGATGAACACGTTGCCGGTGCCGACCCTGATCGATGTCAGGTTGTTCGCCGCCATCAGCGCCTTTACCTCCGGCGGAAGGTAGGCGTTGTCGTTGTTGATGAGGACACCCGTCGTTGCCGACGTCGCGGTGGTTGCCGTCTGCTGGTAATAGCTCTGGCCCCGGTAGCGGCTATAGGCGAACTGGCCGAAAACGTTGAGCGCCGGCGAGAATTCATAGCTGAGGCGCCCGAAGGCGGACTGGCGCTTCTCGGACGGCTGCAAGGTTGCCGAGCCACGATGCGACGCGCTGGTGATGTCGGTATCGCCGCCGATCATCCATTGGCTGCCGGGCTGCACGGCGCCGAAGTTGAGCCGGTTGACAGAGGCGAAGCCCGTCGCCGGATTGATCGAACCGAAATAGATGCCCTTCAGCGGGCCGAAGGTGACCAGGCCGCCGGGCGCAAAGCTGGAGATGCCGGCGCCCTTCGTGACGATATATTCCGGGTAGCAGATGGTCGTGGCGGAGCTATCCGTGCAGGCAGCGCCGGTATATTTCGGGTTGTTGACGCGGAAGAAGCCGACATCGTTCCAGTCGCGGTCGACCGTGTGGACGCCCTTCTGCGTGAAATACTCACCCGAAACGGTGATATGGCCCCTGCCGTCGGCGAACGACGTGCCGGCCGTAATGCTGGCCTTGTGGTTGGGGGCATCGCCATAGGTGGTGACGCCGTGCTCATACTCGACCTTAAGGCCGGTGAACTTCTTGTTCAGGATGAAGTTGACGACACCCGAGACGGCGTCCGAACCATAGGCTGACGATGCGCCGCCGGTCACCACCTCGACACGTTCGATCAGGGCTTGCGGAATGGTGTTGACGTCGACCGAGCCGGTGTTCGTGGACGGAACCGAGCGCTGGCCGTCGACGAGCACCAGCGTGCGGTTTGCGCCAAGGCTGCGCAGGTTGACGGTGTTGATGCCGGCGCCGCCGTTCGAAAGAGCGCCGTTGGAGCTCGCCGAGGTGCCCGAGCCGCGGACGGAGGGCAGCGTATTCACGAAATCGGAAATATTGGCGGGCGCCTCGCGGCTGATTTCCTCCGTGCTGATGACGCTGACCGGGGTCGGCGCGCTATACCCGTCACGTACGATGCGCGTTCCGGTGACGGTGATTTCCTGATCCTGGGTCTCGCCATCGGCAGACTGGTCCTGCAGGGTCGGTTCCGCCGCAACCGACGCGGCTGCATCGGCGGCAGGTGTCTTGTCGTCGATGCCGGCTGCCATCACCGGCGCAGGCTGCGGCGCCGCAAAGGCAGGTTGTGCGGCCATCGCCAGCGCGATGATCGCAGCAGTGGAGAGGCTATACCGCCGGAAAAGCTGGCGGCCGGAAATCGTGCTTGCGCTGAATAGATTCGTCATGGTCGCCCCCGATTCTTGTTACTCCCTGGGCAACCTCTCCCTTTCATCTGTTCTTTTTGAACATTGTCTCGGAACGTAACTGTAAGTGACCACATACTCAGCGTACAATTCCCCGGCGGCGCCGACGGGGTGCGTCGGTGCCGGGATCATGTCTCGCTTGATGTATTCTCCCTGTAGAGCAACTCTCTGCGGAGTAACCCTGTCGCAAGATTAGCAGAGTTTAGTTGGGGGATGTCGCTATTTTCACGCGCAGATTTATGTCATTTGTGTGGTTTTCGTCATGAATGCGCGTTCAAGTGCCGATTATGGGCGCTGTCTGAACTGGTCTAGCCCGATTCTCGCATTCGATCCGAATCGGTGGAACCGGGCTCAGGCGGGCCCCTGGAGCAGCACCGGCGGAACGGCCCGCACGGCCACTTCGCACATCAAGAAGCTGCTGTGGATCTTGGCGGCATAGGGCAATATGGACAGTTCGCTGCGGTATGCCCGGTCATAATCCTCGAACGACTTCACGTGGACGATCATCAGGAGGATCGCGATAGGGCTGTGGGTAGGGAACGGGCTCCGGAGCCGGTGCTGGGATGCGGCGCGAGGCGACTACCTTCGCGCTCGATGCGAACGATGATGGCGGGGGGCGGTGGCGGCGGTGCGGCAGCAACGGCCGATCCGGTGATCGTGACCGGCGACGGTTCGGTCCGGCTCGCCCGGCTCGGTTTGTTTACGGCTCGTGCCAGTCACGACGATATCGCGGTCGGCGACAGCCACAGGGTCGGCCGAGTTCGAGGCGGTGGACGGGGGGGGCGGTCGACGCCGGATCCGGTGCAGGGCACGAGCAGCAGGACTGTTGCTCCTTTGGCGATCGAATAGTGTAGGCGGGCAGCAGCGAGAAGAGCAATCCGCCAATCCACCCCGCCTGGCCGACAAAGCCGTTGGCGGTGCCGACCTCCTCGGGCGTGAACACATCGGCCGACAGCGTGTTGATCAGCACCGAGATCATCTGGTGGGCGAAGCCGCCGACGCAGAACAGGGCGATGGCGGTATAGGGGCTGACGGCAAGGCCGATACAGTCCGGCGCGATCATCAGCACCGCAGCGAGGCTGACGCCCGCGACGCGCGACGTGATGAGCCGCACGCCGAAGCGTTTCACCAGGAAAGGCGAGAGATAGCCGCCGAGCACGCCGCCCATGTCCGCTGCGAGGAAGGGCAGCCAGGCGAACAGCGTGATATCTATTCAGAGCGGCTTTTCGCGCCTGCGGCTTGACCGATATGCTCCCTCCCCCCTGTGGATGAGCGCACAAGGCAGGCCCCGTATAGACGGCACCGGATTCCGATCGGCAAACCATCAAATTCGCAACGAAATCGATTCGTCGCGTGAACGATATCCGGCGCCGATCACGAGATTTTTGGTGGATTCCTTGACGCGCACCGGAATTTTCTTCGAACTTTGATGAGAAGCGCAGCTTCCTTGCATGTATTATCGTGCGGTACGATCGTGTCTGTGACCAGTAGGAGATACTGGCTCGGATTAGTCACATATAAAATAGAATAGGCCGCAAAGGCCCGAGGGTGAGGGTGATTGAAGGCATGAAGCTCCGCTGATGGAGTAGATATGTCGCGCAATTGTTCTTTTGACTTTGTTTGTCCGCGTACCATCCGACATGCAGTAGCTTATGGACTGGCACTATAGTCAGTCTCCTTTGTCGGGGCGTGTTTTACGCGCTGGATAATAACCACAACTGTATCTGATCACTAAAAGGGGCAAGGTCGCATGATAGCTAACAAGTCTCGTACACTGCCGGTCTTGATGGGCCTGGTCGCCCTGACGACAGCATGTGGCAAACAGGATGGCGCCGGCGGCAACGCGGCGACGCAGGCATCCGTTTCGACACCCAAGCTCGGCATCCGGCCGCATGGCGACGAAACCGTCAAGATGGACATGACCAAGATCCACAATGCGGATCTCACCAAGATCTACGACTATATCGACAAGAACATCGATCAGCATGTCGTGAACCTGCAGAAGTGGATTCAGCAGCCCTCGATCTCCAACACGGGCGAGGGCATCCAGGAATCCGCCGAGATGGTGAAGGGGTTCTTCGACGAACTCGGCTGCCAGAAGACGCAGGTCTTCGATCCCGGCAAGACCAAATGGGGCTCGCAGGCCAACCCGGTCGTCTACGCCAATTGCAACGAGGGCGCGAAGAAGACGCTCGTCGTTTACTGGCAATATGACACCATGCCGGTCACCCAGCCCGACCTGTGGAAGGCGCCGCCGTTTGAAGGGAAGCTGGTCGAGCAGGCGCCGTTCAAGAAGGTATTGATCGGCCGCGGCGCGACCAACTCCAAGGGCCCGGAGATGACCTTCCTCAACGCGGTCATGTCGATCAAGGCGACCACCGGCAAGCTGCCGGTCAACCTAATCTTCGTGGCCGAGGGCGACGAAGAGCGCATGGACGTCGGCCTCAACAAGTTCATGGCCGACCATGCCGACCTGTTCAAGGGCGCCGACGGCATGTGGGGCGGCGGCGGCTCGGAAGGCTGCGTGTTCGTCGAACTGACCACGAGCGGTGCCAAATGGGGCAAGGGCCCGGTCTATTCCGACATCCACGGCGCCAACAAGCGCTCGGTGGACAGTCCCGCCTGGCGGCACATCCAGATGCTGTCCAAGCTCGTCTCGGAGGATGGCAACCGCGTTCTGATTCCCGGTTTCTACGACAATATCGTGCAGCCGACTGCTGAAGAAGATGCCTCGTTGCGCAAGACCGCAAAGACATATGATCTGAAGCGTGCCGCCAAGAATCTGGGCGTTGCCCGCTTCATCTCCGACGATGCCTATACGCAGTTGAAGATGGCGCGGATGGGCACGTCGATGAACCTCGACGGCATCTGGGGTGGCAATATGTTCGCCGGCGGATCGGGTGCCATCCTGCCCAACAAGATCACCTCGAAGCACAATTTCCGGTACGTGCCGAACATGGATGGCGAGGATATCGTCAAGAAGCTGCGTAAATATCTTGACCAGCTCGGGTACAACGACGTCGAAATCCATGTCGTCGGCGACGTGCCATGGGCCAAGAAGAACACCGACAACGATCTGAGCAAGTCCAACGCCTATACCGCCGAGATCTTCGGGCTCAACCATCCGGAGACGAGCCCCAACGACAGCATATTGCTGGCGGGTGGCGGCGGCGGCTACTGGCCGGCCTATCTCTTCTCCGGTCGTGGTTTCTCGCCGATCGACATTCCGATCAGCGCAGTTCGCGGGGGCACCGGCGGCAACGCCCATGCCGCCAATGAATGGTTCGTCATCGAAGGCGCGGGCAAGCAGCTTGGCATGGCGAGCGCGGAGAAGATCGTCGTTACCGCGCTCTACAATTATGCCGGCCTGAACGGCCCGATCGTACTGAAGCCGGCCGCGGCGGGTGGCGCTGATGGCGGAGGCTCCGGATCGTGAGAAGGGCCCTTTCGGTCGTCTCGGCGCTGACGCTGGCACTCGGGCTGGGCGCCTGCGGCAAGGAAGACAGCGGCGGTGGCAATGCCACCGCCGCCAAGCCCACCGCCTCGGCTCCGAAGCTCGGTATCCGGCCTTATGGCGACGAAACGCTGAAGCTCGACAAGACCAGGATTCGCAACCCCGACCTGCTCAAGATCTACGATTATATCGACAAGAACATCGACCAGCATGTCGTGAACCTGCAGAAATGGATTCAGCAGCCCTCGATTTCCAATACAGGTGAGGGCATCCAGGAATCCGCCGAGATGGTGAAGGGGTTCTTCGACCAGCTCGGCTGCCAGAAGACCCAGGTCTACGACGTCGGCAAGACCAAATGGGGTCAGCAGGGCAACCCGGTCGTCTACGCCAAGTGCGACGAGGGGGCGAAGAAGACGCTCGTCATCTACTGGATGTACGACACCATGCCGGTCACCCAGCCGGATCTGTGGAAGTCGGGTCCGTTCGACGCCAAACTGGTCGAGCAGGCCCCGTACAAGAAGGTGCTGATCGGGCGCGGGGCGGTCAATTCCAAGGGCCCCGAGATGGCCATGCTGAACGCGCTGATGTCGATCAAGGCGATCAAGGGCAAGCTGCCGGTCAACCTCATCTTCGTGGCCGAGGGCGACGAAGAGCGCATGGACATCGGCTATAACAAGTTCGTCTACTCGCACCCCGAGCTCTTCAAGGGCGTGGATGCGATGTACACCTTCGGGTTCCAGTCGCCCAACGGCACCGCCGGCCCGCTTTCGGGATCGGAAGGCTGCGTCTTCATCGAACTGACCACGAGCGGCGCCAAATGGGGCAAGGGACCCGTCTATTCGGACATTCACGGCGGCAACAAGCGCTCCGTCGACAGCCCGGCCTGGCGGCACATCCAGATGCTGTCGAAGCTGGTTTCGGAGGACGGCAACAAGGTGCTGATCCCCGGCTTCTACGACAATATGGAGCCGCTATCGGCCGCGGACGACGCGAAGCTGAAGGCCGGCGCCAAGGGCATGGACCTGAAAAAGGCGGCGCAGGGCCTGGGCGTTGCGCGCTTCATCTCGGACGATCCGTATCAGGTGCTGCGCATGTCGCGGTACGGCACCTCGATGAACCTGGACGGCATCTGGGGCGGCAACATGTTCGCCGGCGGATCGGGCGCGATCCTGCCGAACAAGATCACCTCGAAGCATAATTTCCGGTACATCCCGAACATGACGGGGCCGGACATCGTCGCCAAGCTCCGCAAATATCTCGACAAGCTCGGCTATAGCGATGTCGAGATCAATGTCGTCGGCGACGTGCCCTGGGCCAAACGCAACACCGACAACGAGATCGGCCGCGCGGTCTATGCCGCTTTCGACCAGTTCAACATCGGCCATGGCCCGATCTCCCCGATCAACAGCATCATGGGCGGTTACTGGCCGGCCTATCTGTTCGCCGGCAACGGCGCGCCGTTCGACATTCCCATCGTCGGCGGGATGCTCGGCTATGGCGGCAACGCGCATGCCGCGAACGAATTCTACGTCATCGAAGGTGCGGGCAAGACCTACGGGATGGCCGGCGCCGAGAAATCGGTGGTCGCGGTCCTTTACAACTACGCCGGCCTCAACGGCCCGGTCGTCGTCAAGCCGCCGGTACCGCCGAAATAGCCTTAAGATGACCCAATAGTCTTCCCTCGTTTTCAGGCAGAAGCATCAATGTCGATCATTTCATTGCAGGGCCTCAAGAAGACGTACAAGCTGGGCGACAATATCGTTCAGGCACTTGCCGGCGTATCGCTCGACATCGAACAGGGCGAATTCGTCTGCATTACCGGGCCATCGGGCTCGGGAAAATCGACGTTGATGCATATCCTCGGCTGCCTCGATCGGCCGACCGAGGGCAGGTACATGCTGAACGGCAAGGATGTCTCCAGCCTCCCGCGCGACGAGCTCGCGGACATCCGCAACCGGCAGATCGGGTTCGTCTTCCAGGGCTTCAACCTGCTGCCGCGCACGACCGCGGTCGAGAATGTCGAGGTGCCGCTGCTCTACACCCGGCCGGTCATGTCGGCGACGGTGCGTCGCGAAAAGGCGATGAAGGCACTGGCCGCCATGGGGCTTGAAAACCGCTTCGACCACCATCCCAACCAGCTTTCCGGCGGTCAGCAGCAGCGCGTCGCGATCGCCCGCGCGCTGGTCAACGAGCCGACCCTGATCCTGGCGGACGAACCGACCGGCAACCTCGACACGGTCACCAGCATCGAAGTGATGCGCATCCTGCAGGAACTGCGCGAGCAGCAGAACATCACCATCGTGCTGATCACGCACGAGCCCGACATCGCCGCCTATGGCACGCGCATCATCGCGGTCCGCGATGGCAAGATCCTGCGCGACGAACCCAACACGCCGCGCAACACGCTCGAGGCCGAACTCGCCCCGGCCATGGCCGCAGCTGGCTGAATCAGGCAAACAGCATGTTCAGCCGCCATTTCCTGCTGCTCGCCTTTCATGCGCTGGTGCGTAACCGGATGCAGACTGGTCTCGCCATGCTCGGCGTGATGGTCGGCGTCGGCGCGCTCGTTACCAGCATCGCGCTCGGGCGCGGCGCACAGCAATCCGTCGAGGACCAGTTGCGGGCAGCCGGCGCCAATCTGATCGTTGTGACGGCGGGGAATTATGCCGCGGGCAAGGAGGAACGGTCCGACCCCGACGGCAATATCGGCCACACCGCCATCGATCCCGAGCGGCTGTTCCCGCTGCAGCGCGGGCCGGGCGTCGCGCGGACCATGCGGGTCGACTGGACGATCGGGCAGCCGAACAACGATCGCTTCGCCGCGCGTCCCGCAGTCTGGGATGGCGGGCCCATGAGGCTGTATCGGCTGCCGAACGGCGCGCTCGCCATGGCGGGTGCCGATATCGGTGCGGCGGATATGCCGGATCAGGCTTTCCTGCAGCCAGCGCATTTCGAGGACGACCCGCTCGCGATCCACGACCATCCGACTGCCAAGGATCGGCTCGGAGACGTGACGGCGGGCCTCGGCGCCGCCGCCACCCTGTTGCCGAGCGATGCCGAGGCGATCGCCAAGCTGGCGGGCGTGCAGCACGTCGTCTCCGGCGTGCACGAGAACGCACATATCTTTGCGGATGGGCCTGAGAAGAACCAGTGGTTCACCCGGCTTCACGGCACCGAATGGGCGCTGCCGGAAATCCGCAGCGGCTGGACGATCACGCACGGGCGCTTCCTGGACAAGGCCGACGCGACGAAAGCGGCCCAGGTGATGGTGCTGGGGCGCGTTGCGGCCGACAAGCTGTTCGGCGTCGGCGTCAATCCGGTCGGCCACACGACGACGTTGTGGAACCAGAAATTCGAGGTGATCGGCGTCGTCGGCAGCCGCAGCTGGGCGAGCCAGCCCGAGCCGGGCGACGACCAGTTCGACGCGGTCTATGTGCCGGTGACGACGATCAACAAGCTGCTCAACCTCAGCAAGCTCAACACCATTTCCATCACCGCGAAATCGAGCGGCGAGGTCAGCAGCCTGGCCAAGCAGATCAAGCTGCTGCTGCGTACGCGGCACAAGATCACTGAGGCTGTGCCGGACGATTTCACCGTCACCACCGTCGCGCAACAGAAGATCGGCAAGGGCATCCCGCCGCAGCTCGCCCGGGTCATCAGCGGCAATCTCGAGCAGGTCGACCGGCTCACGATCGAGCAGCTCTCGACGTCGCTGCGCAAGACGAACGTCATCATGCTGGCCTTGCTGGCGAGCGTGGCGGCGGTGTCGCTGCTGGTCGGCGGCATCGGCGTGATGAACCTGCTCCTGCTCTCCGTCACGCAGCGTACCCGGGAGGTGGGCCTGCGCATCGCGCTCGGCGCACGGCGCAGCGATATCGCCGCGCAGTTCGTGCTGGAGGCGTTGCTGTTGTGCGTGGTCGGTGGCGTGCTCGGCATCCTGGGCGGCACGCTTGCCTCGGGCGGGCTTGAGCAGGTGTTCCAATGGACCGCCATCGTATCGCCGCTGTCGGCGCTGCTTGCCCTGGTCGTCGCTGCGCTGCTCGGCGTCACCTTCAGCATCTATCCGGCGCGGCGCGCCTCCCTTCTTGATCCGATCGAGGCCCTTCGACATGAATAACGCTCGCCTGGTGCTGATAACCGCCGCGCTCGCGCTGGCCGGTCCTGCCATCGCCCATAACGGGGTGATCCACGAAGCGCCGCATGGCGGCATCATGAAGCCGATCAACAACGCCCATATCGAGATCGTGCTCGCGCCGGCCGGGGGCGTGCGCATCTATCTCTACGATCTCAAGAGCGGCCCGCTGCCCGCCTCCGCGGCGAGCGAACTGAGCGTCGAGATCGACCGGCCCGGCATGAAGACCGAATATGTGACGATGCGGCCCGATCCCACGGGCACCTTGTGGACGGGCAACAGCAAGCCCGTCACCAACCCGGCGAGCGTCGTGCGGGTCGGCAGCGTGGTCGGCGGTGCATCGGGCCTGGTCGAGGTGCCGCGCTCCAAGTTCCCGGTCTATGGCAAGCCCTCTGCAAAGAAGGCAGGCCATGCTCGTTAATATTCGCATGGCGCTGAAGGCGCTGACCCAGAACCGGCTCCAGGCGGCGCTCACCCTGCTCGGCATGAGCGTCGGGGTGGCGATGGTCGTCATCGTCTCCGGGCTGGGGCGCGGTGCCCAGCTGCGCATCGAATCCCAGATCGAAAGCGCCGGCCCGACGCGGATCACGATCCGCCCGGGCAATTTCGTGCCCGCCGGCGTCGATTCCAACGGCGAACAGGATAGCGGGGGCGGTGAGCCCGGCGAAGGTTCGGTAGCGACCGGCGCGAGCGGCGACGGCTCCGAAATGCCCGACGTCACGAAGGACGAGGCCGTCGTCGATGCCCGTCGTCGCATCCGCGCGGTCAAACGGACGCGCTACAAATCGCCGCCGACCCCGATCGGCGCCATCGAGATCGCGCTCGTCAAGGCAATGCCAAACGTCAAGTCGGTGGCCGGCGAAATGCAGGGCAATGCCAGCCTGGATCCTGGGGCGACCGTGCCGGCCGCCATCGTCCGCGTATCGGGCTTCGACCCCGACTGGCCCGACATGACCGGATGGAAGACGATCGAGGGGCGGCTGCCGACCGGCGGCGAGCATCGCGACGCAGCGCCGGTCGCGCTGGTGACGCCCGGGGTCGCCAAAAGACTGTGGCCCGATGTGCCTTCGCCCGTCGGCAAGATCCTGCCGATCGGGGGCAAGCAGACCCGGATCGTCGGTGTCATCAATACCGGTGCCGAGAGCGCGGGCGGGGTGGTGGTTCCGATGGTCTATGTCCCCAACAGCCTCGGCAAGATCCTGCTGGGTCGCGACAATTACGATACGGTCACCGTGCGCACGACCTCGATCGCGGTGACGAGCGCGGTTGCGAAGGAACTGAAGGCAAAGCTGCGGACAGTCCATGGCCTGCCCGACGATATGGCGGACGACTTCCGTGTGGAGACGCAGAGCAACGCGGCGCTTCCTGGCATGGGGTCCGACCCGCGCCTCGCCCGCGCGGTCCACTCCAACTCCAAGGGGTTCGAGGAAGCGTCATGGGTGGAAATGGCCAAGAGCCTGAGGCAGGCCGGACGCACCTTCACCTATCTGCTCGCCGGCGCTGCGGCGGTTTCCCTGCTGGTAGGCGGTATCGGGGTGATGAACATCATGCTCGTGTCGGTTGCGGCCCGCACGAGGGAGATCGGCCTCAGGATGGCGCTGGGCGCCCGGACCACCGACGTGATGGCGCAGTTTCTGGTCGAGGCGGTCACGCTGGCGGCGCTCGGCGGGCTGATCGGCCTGGGCCTTGGCGGGGCCGGGTTGTTCGTCACCGAATATGGCTTTCACTGGGCGACGGCGGTGTCGCCGATCATGCTGGTCGTCGCGGTCGCCATGGCCGGGATCACCGGCGTCGCTTTCGGCTTCGGCCCGGCCCGGGCGGCCGCTCATCTCGACCCCGTGATTGCCCTGAGATCCGAATAACGCAGCCCCGAATGTCTCAATCCACATGATCCGTCGCCCGTTCCCCGAACGCGGCATATGCCAAGACTGGAGTTCCCGATGTTCGCGCTGATGCCCGTCAACATTCGCCTCGCCCTTCGCTCGCTCAGCCGCAACCGGCTGCGCACCTTGTTGACGATGCTCGGCATGATCATCGGCGTGGCTGCGGTCCTGACGATGGTTGCGCTTGGTACCGGCGCGCGCGCCTCGGTCGAAGGCGAAGTCGGCTCGGCGGGCACGAAGCTCGTGTTCGTCCATGCGGGCAACTATACGCGCGGCGGTGAAAGCGTCGGCATCACCGCTGGCGGCGGCGCCGCCGAGACGCTGACGCTCGCCGACATGAACGCCATCAAGGACAAGGTGTCCGGCATCAAGCAGCTCAGCCCGGCGGTGACCACGCGCACCAGCATCACGGTCGGCGCGACCAAGGCCTTCGCCAAGGTCGAAGGGGTCGCACCGTCCTTTGCCGATACCTATTCCTGGGATGTCCGGCCCGGCAAGGTCTTCGCTGACGGCCAGAGCGAAGCCGTAGTGGGCCGTGCCCTTGCCGACCAGTTGTTCGGCGCCGGCACGAACCCGACCGGCAAGACCATCCTGATCCGCGACGCGAGCTACACGGTCGTCGGCGTCGTCTCCGGCGATTCCGAGGATCACAAGGATTCTGTCTTCATCCCCTTCCAGAAGCTCCAGGCTGCGCTCGGCAAGTCGAACATCGACGAGATCGTCATCGCCGGCGAGAAGGCCGGCGAGGCCTCGCGGATCGCGGAGGACGTGAAGAAGCTGCTGCGCGCGCGCCATGGCATCGCCGGCGGGCCGGCGAAATCCTATGTCAGTGCGCAGGCGGGCAGCGGGATCACGCCGGACGACTTCACCGTTACAACCCAGGCCGCGCAGGCGCTGACCAAGGGGCTTTACACTCCCGCGGCCGCCTTCGCGCTGGCCAATCTGCCGAAGCTCGATGAGGTGAATCTCGAAGAGATGGCGGACACGCTCGATCATGCCAGCGACACCATGACCGCGCTGCTCGCCAGCATCGCCGGTGTCTCGCTGATCGTCGGGGGTATCGGCATCATGAACATCATGCTCGTCTCCGTGACGGAGCGAACCCGCGAAATCGGCCTGCGCGTCGCGACCGGTGCGCATTCAAGCGACGTCGCGATGCAGTTCCTGATCGAAGCGGTGACGCTCAGCGTCATCGGCGGCGTCATCGGCCTGTTCCTGGGGCTCGCGTCCTCTTGGATCATCGGTCAGTCGCTGGGATGGCCGGTCGCCGTTTCGGTCGGGTCGATGGCGATGGCGATGGGCATCTCCGCTGCGGTCGGCCTGATCTTCGGCAGCTATCCGGCACGGCGCGCCTCGCTGCTCGATCCGATCGAAGCGCTGCGCACGGAATAGCGATCTGCGATGGCCATAAAGGCTTTGCCTCTGCCGCGCGGGCGCATTGGGACATGGCTGTTGATCGCCGCCGTGGCCGGCGCGTTGGCGCTGCTTGCGGCATGGTGGGGCTATCGACATTTCGGGGGCACACCCGCTGCCGCGGTGTCCGAACAGCAAGCGCAGCATTTTGTCACGCTGGGGCTCACCCTCGGTCGCCTCTTCCCCCCGGAAGTGGACAGCTATTTTGGTCCTGCCGACCTTGCACCGCCCGCGACCGGCCGCCCGCCCACGCTAAACGGCTTGCAAACCGAAATCGCGCAACTCGACCGGGATCTGCACGACGCGTCGGCGAGTGCCGATCCCCGGCACATCCGCCTGGCGGAGCGGACCAGGCGGCTTCTCGCGCTGGTCGATGTCATGGGCTTGCAGGCCCCTTTGCCGTTCGACGACGAAGCGTATCGGCTCTACGGCCTGGAGCCCGTCTCGCCTGACGAGCAGAAATACGGGCAGGCGCGAGACGCGCTGGACCGCCTTCTTCCCGGCGGCGGTTCATTGACGAGCCGGGTCGAGGCATTCCGCCGGCAATTCATCATTCCCGAGGATCTTCGCCCTGCGATATTTGCGCGCGCGCTCGCGGAATGCCGCAAGCGAACATTGCAGCATTGGCGTCTGCCGCGCGCCGAGCGGCTGGATGTCGAATGGACCAATGATGTCGGTGCGGCGTGGCACCGCTATCACGGGAATTTCCACAGTAGTTTGCAGATCAACCCGCAAGCGGTCGCCTTTTTGGGCTCGGCGACCGACGTGGCCTGTCACGAAGCCTATCCCGGCCATCATGCACAATTCGTGATGGCCGAGGCGGAAATGGGGGCGGGCCATTTGCCCGTCGAGGACAGAATCGTCCTCCTGCGTTCGCCCGGCTCCGTGATACGGGAGGGGGCAGCGGACTTTGGCATTTCGCTCGTGTTCCCGCCGCAGGACCGCCTTGCCTTCGAGCGTGACGTTCTTTTCCCGATGGCCGGCTTCCCGGCCGCCGAGGCCGAACGCTTCGAACGCATCCGACAGCTTCTCGACACACTGGCACCCGCCGCATTGCCGATCCTGCGCGCTTATCGCGATCATGGGATCAGCGCCGAAGCCGCTGCGGCCGCGCTCGATCGAGAGGCGCTGATTGCCAGCCCCCAGGCTCTGCTGGGTTTCGTCGACACGGTCGGCGCCTATGTCGCTGGCTATACCGGTGTGCGCGAGCAGGTGCGCCGCATCGTCGATGCCGGCAAAGCCCCAGGAGACGCAGTCCGTTGGGCCAGGCTCAGGTGCGTGCTGCGGTTGGCCGACGAGGCGCCGCTCAGCCGGGTGGCTGCGGCAATCGACCAGGGATCCGGGGCTGCGCGCTCCTGTGGAATCAGCTTCGAGGAGGCAAAGAAATGAACCCACGCCATTACGGCCGAGTACCGCTCATCCTCCTGTCGCTCCTCATCCTTTCGCTTTGCGTTGGATTGGTTGTCTATTTCCGGTCCGCCCTCGCCGCCACCCCCCAGGCGCCGAAGGCGGTCGCCTCCTTCGGCACCGAGACGGCATTCCTGCGCGAGAACATGACGGCCATGGATCGAATGATGGCCGGTATGAACGTGCCGGCGACCGGCGACATCGATCGGGACTTCACGCGAATGATGATTCCCCATCATCAGGGGGCGATCGACATGGCGCAGGCCCTGCTCCGCCACGGTAAGAACGAGGAACTCAGGGCGCTGGCCCGAGGCATCATCGCCAAGCAGGAAGAGGAGATCGCGATGATGCGCCGGATCGGCGGCGAGCAGGCCCCGCCGGCCGCTATACCGGCCGCTTCGGGATCTCACCACCACGCCCCGCATTGACGCTGCGGCACCAGTCATCGACGACCTGACCATCGACCAGCGCTTCCCCACGGTCGCTCGTACTGGTGGCCGGTCCGTCCCCCATGCCGCTGCCGACGCTCGTTCCGAACGGCGACCGAGCTGCTCGGTATGCGTGGTCTGAAGACCGCGGAACGGTGATAACTGGTGGCTAGAGCGGTCAGCGTGAAATAGGAATCGGTTGTGGATTCCCTTGTGTCGGGAAATATGATTCATCTTCGCGGGGAGGTGGATCATGGGGAGATCCTATTCGAGCGATCTGCGGGAGCGGATATCCGGGCATGTTTCGGCTGGTCATTCACGTCGTGATGCGGCGCGCCGTTTCGGAGTGAGTCCGAGTTGCGCGATCAAGGTTTTCCAGCGTGTAACGAAGACCGGGTCGGCGGCTCCGGCGCGACAGGGGCGTCCGCCGGGGGCGGGCAAGCTTGCACCGCACATGGCCAGGCTGGTCCGCTGGGTCGAGGCGACGCCCGACATCACCATGTCGGAACTCGCAGCAAAGCTCGAAGCGGAAACAAGGACGGTGGCGCATCCGGCTTCGCTCTCGCGGGCACTGCTTGCGGCGGGCTTCAGATATAAAAAAAGCTCTGATGGCATCGGAGTGCGGACGCGATGATGTCTGCGAGGCACGGCGGCGATGGCGGCTGCACCGCCAGCCGCGCATGCGCGAGCAGGCGCACCGGCTGGTCTTCATCGACGAGACGGCGACTACGACCAAAATGACGCGCCTGCGAGGCCGAGCGCTTCAAGGCCAGCGCCTGAAAGCCCGCGCACCGTTCGGCCACTGGAAAACACAGACCTTCATCGCAGGCTTACGCTGCGACGGCCTGACCGCCCCCTGGATCATCGACCGGCCGATGACCAAGGAGATCTTCGAGATCTATGTCGAGACCCAACTCGCACCGACGCTGGACATGGGCGATGTCGTCATCCTCGACAATTTGCCAAGCCATAAGAGCGACAAGGCCAAGGCGATCCTCAAGGATCGCGGCGCCTGGTTCCTCTTCCTCCCGCCATACAGCCCGGATCTCAACCCGATCGAAATGGCCTTTTCAAAACTCAAAGCCCATCTCAGGCGCATCGGCGCCAGGACCATCGACGACCTCTGGCGAGCCGTCGGCTCCATCTGCGACCTCTACTCCGCAGAAGAATGCCGCAACTACTTCGCAGCCGCGGGGTATGGGTACGATTAAACGCTCAACGCTCTAGCTGCCGTTCCGCAAAGCGCGACGAGATAGAAGTCGAATTGTCAGGTGACTGGCAAGCAGCGCTATAGGCGTGACGACCGCAAGGGCGGTCAAGTTCCCGATGAGGACATTGCCGGGCGGAGCGTCGTCGACTTCCATCGTCATTACCCAATAGACAAATAAAGCGCAGATCAGAGCCGGCATGGTGAGCGTTCCCATCGTCAGCGACAAGGCGTTGCTTTCAGTGAGGAGGCGACAAAGAGCGGCTATTGCGCTCGCAATCAGGGAAACCCCCACGATGATACCGACGAGCACGAGCGATACGACTAGCATCAGATCATGATGCAGGCGCTGTCGAATGTCCGCAAGTGAGCGAATTGCAACACTGCCTATGCGGCTTCGGCGATCGTCTGAAAGTCTGGGCACCAGTTCCACGGCATGAGCTCGTCCCAGCGCGCGGCAGGCCAGTTGCCGGCGATTTTGGCGATGACGTCAGCGATGTAAGCCTGGGGCTCGATTCCGTTGAGCTTGCAGGTCTCGATGACGGTGTAGATCGCGGCGGCGCGTTCGCCGCCGGCCTTCGATCCGGCGAACAGCCAGATGGGATGACCATTGTCGGTTGGCGGGCGCGTCGATCGGCGTAGCCTGCCGCCCCGCGGCCGACCCGGCCGCATAACGACGGGAGGTCAGCGTGATAGACGACTACGACGCTCATGTCGGGCTCGACGTGCACAAGGACACGATCTCGGTAGCGGTGGCCGGCGCAGGGCGCGACGGCGAGGTCAGGCTGGTCGGTGTGATCCAAAACCAGCCGGAGGCGATAGCGCGGATCGCGCGCAAGCTCGCCACCCGGCACGGGCGTCTGGAGTTCACCTACGAGGCGGGTCCTTGCGGGTACGGCGTGTACCGGCAACTGGCTGAGCTCGGCTTCGACTGCCGCATCGTCGCGCCGAGCCATACGCCGGTTAGACCGGGTAACCGCCAGAAGAACGATACCCGCGATGCGGTGATGCTGGCGCGCCTGCTCCGCGCCGGCGAACTGACCTACGTCTGGGTTCCCGACCCGCTGCACGAGGCCATGCGCGACCTAGTTAGGGCCAGGCATGTCGCGTCCCACGATACGCGCAAGGCACGAGCCCACGTCCAGATGTTCTTGCTCCGACATGGGTTGCGCTACGAAGGCAAGCCCTGGTCCTACCGTCACCGGGTCTGGCTGACGGATCGCCGCTTCGAACACCCCGGCCAGCAGGTCGCGTTTCAAAGCTACCTCAACCGGCTCGACCAAGCGGAGTCGAGGAAGAAGGAGTTGGAGGAGCAGATCGCGTCCATCGTCCCGGCCTGGTCGCTCGGCCCAATGGTGACAGCGCTCCAGGCTTTGAAGGGTGTGGGTCTCGTCATCGCGGCCACGCTGGTGGCCGAGGTCGGGCAGTTTTCCCGCTTCCCGAGCCCGCGCAAGCTGATGGCGTACCTCGGCCTCGTTCCGGGCGAGCACTCAAGCGGCGGGTCGATCCGGCCGCGTGGCATCACCAAAGCCGGCAACAGCGATATGCGTTCGCTCCTCTTCGAGGCGGCGTGGGCGTACCGGACCACGCCCAAAGTTGGTCAGTTCATGAAGACACATACCGTCGGCGTGCCGCAGGACGCCAAGGATATCGCGTGGAAGGCACAGCTGCGGCTCAACGGCCGTTACAGAAAGCTGGTCGGGCGCGGCAAGAAAAGCAATGTGGCCGTGACCGCCGTCGCGCGCGAGTTGGTCGGCTTCATGTGGGATCTCGCGCGCCGGTATGAGCCGGCCTCGGGAGCGGCGCCCGTCTAGCAACGGGCGATTTGCCGCCTTCGGCAGAGGGTGGACGTGCGGGCGCGGTGAAGGAATCCTCGGGCAAGAATTTGGACGGGCCACGTCCCATGTCCGCAGCCAGAACGAGGCAGCCTTCCGACGCACCGTCACCATGGGGTAGCCAATCCCCGGACAAGAGTTTGAGCGACCGTCGAATAGGCCCAAGCTTCCGTCCTCTGCCGATTGCGATGCCGGCTTGGCCGAGCCCGTTCGCGTCGGGTCCGGTCTCTTTTTGCGCGTCCCACGCGTTGACAATGGTCATAAGAGTTCTTGCGGCCGATCGCGATGCTGCGGATCGCGCGTTCGGCGATGTTGTTGTCGATCTCCAGCCGGCCGTCGTCGAGGAACCGGGTGAGCGCGGTCCAGCGCTTGCGGCCATAGGTGATCGCCTTGGCCATCTCGGACTTTGGCGAGAGGCGTCGCAAGGCGTCGTCGAGGGCGGTGCGCAATGCCTCGATCAAGGGCGCGGTTCGCTCCAGCCGGCCTCGTCGTCGAACGTCTGGCGAGTGGCCACGGATCTCGTCCTCGATCCGATAGAGGTTGGCGATACGGGTTAGGAGGTCGGTGGTGAGCGCCGTCGGCTTGGTTGCGTGGATATCGAAGATCTTGCGCCGGAAATGCGCCCAGCAGGCGACCTCGGTGACGCGGTTGGTGCTGTAGAGCTTGTCGTAGCCGGCATAGCCGTCGGCCTGCAGGAACCCGGTGAAGTTAGCGAGCTGCTGTTGGGGATGACTGCCGGTGCGATCCTGGGTGAACTGATACCAGACCAGCGGCGGCGTGGTGGCGCCGGCGCCGCGATCATCGACGACATAGGCCCAGATCCTCCCGGTTGCGGTCTTGCCGCGCCCCGGATCGAGCATCGGCACGGGCGTGTCGTCGGTATGGATCTTGGTAGCGGTGAGCCCGGCCTCGCGGATGCGGCTGACGATCGGATCGAGCAGCGCTGACGCTTGACCGGCCCAGCCGGCGAGCGTCGAGCGATCGATATCGATGCCCTGCGCAGCCATCATCTCTGCCTGGCGGTAGAGAGGCAGGTGATGGTCGAACTTGGCGACCACGACATGGGCAAGCGTTCCGAACGTGGCCTTGCCCCGCGCGATCGCCTTTACGGGTGCCGCTGCCTGCACGACCTTCTCGCAGGCGCGGCAGCTATACTTGGGCCGGATGGTGCGGACTACGCGCCACTGGACCGGCACCGCGTCGAGCATCTCGTCGCTATCCTGACCCAGCGGGCGCAGGGCGCCACCGCAATCCGGACAGGTGCAGTTGCCATGCTCGGGCTCGATCCGCTGTTCTTCACGCGGCAGATGGTCCGGGAGCGCTCGAACCGGTGCGGGCCGGTCGAGCTTGGCAGGATCGACGCGCCGCGCGCTCACCGTGGCGGCTTCGGCTTCGAGCTCTTCGAGCGCCAGCTCGAGCTGAGCGATCTCATGGCTGAGCTTCTCGGACGCCTTGCCGAACTGCATGCGCTTGAGACGGGCGAGTTGGACGCGCAGCGTATCGATCAGGATATCGCGGGCGGTGATATCGGCGTGCGCGGTTGCCAATGCGGCTTCCAGCTCGGCGATCCGAGCGTCTTTATCAGGAGCGGAAAGGCCTGCGTCCGACACCTCGAATATATAGCACAATGGACACCAGCGAGCCAGAAAAAGCGCCGGAATCCCGGCATTTTTAGCCTGCCAGCGACGGTGTGAATGTGCGCTCCGGTCGCCGCCAATCGATGCCTTCCAACAGCATCGAAAGCTGCGCTGCGGTCATCGCCACCGTGCCGGTTGCGGTCGATGGCCAGATGAACCGGCCTCGATCCATGCGCTTGGAGAACAGGCACAATCCCTGACCATCATACCAGAGCAGCTTCACCAGATCGCCGCGCTTGCCGCGGAACGCGAACAGCGCGCCGGAATGCGGACTCTGCTGCAGCGCCTGCTGCACCAGCACCGCCAGGCCGTCGAACCCTTTGCGCATATCGGTCGCGCCGCACGCCAGAAATATCCGCGTCAGCGGGGGAAGCGGGATCATCGTGCCAGGACACCGATCACCCGGGACAAGGCCTCGGCATCGACTGATGCGTCAACGGTCAGGCGCACGCCCGACGGAAGCTCGATCCCGATCTGTCCGCTGCCCGGCGTGGCCGACGACGGTGCCGGCACCATCGCTGTGGGCTCGCTGATCTGGACCTCGGCGAAGCTCGGCACCGCCGGCCTGGTTATCCCGGTCAGAGCACCCGACATCGCCTGCCGGCGCCAGGTGTAGATCGCGCCGCTGCCGACCTCATGGCGCTCAGTGGCTGCGCGGACCGACCCATCGGGCCCAAAGGCATCGCGCAGGATCGCCAGCTTCTGCTCGACGGTCCAGTGCCGACGGCCTGACACCCGGCCGACAATCTCCATCCGAGTAGTCATACGACCGCTCGTATGACTACTCGCTCCTTCGTCCGCTGACCCGATCTCGTCCGACATCACCGCCCCGCTCAAAGAGCGGCTATCAGCCCGTCGATGGCCCCGCCCGCAAGGCGGCCTTCAGACCCCGCTTACATACATCCGACACGACCGCGCCGGGCGAAAATGCCGCCGCCAGGATCTCGCGCTGCTCCTGGTCACTCCATCGGCGCCGTCGCTCCGGCCCCGTCATCAGGGTCACTTGGGTCATGCTGTGCAGCTATCAGCGCTCATAAGCTCTCCTTACGAGTGCAGCTTCAAGCTCGGCCGGCGATCAGGCAAGGCGGTCCCCACCGGAGGGGTACGCTGAGGGCGGACCGACCTCGGCGCACGACGCTCCTATCCGAGGCCACGTTAGCACCAGCCATACAGCCGAGCGCGGCCTTTCCCTGTTGATTTGCTCGCGAAAGGGGTTGAATGGAATCAGTCCATTGTGGGGGACTGCAAGCGTGAGCTTTCTGAGAGAAGACGAAATCGAGTCGCTTCACGCTAACGCGCAACCACAGGCGCGTTAATTGAGTCTACGGCCTGGTGACGCCCTGCACAGCTGCCAGCGATGACACAAGCTGGCCCGCTTGCAAGACAACGACGCGGTCGGCAGTTTCGATCGTCTCCTTCCGATGGGCGACTATGATCCTCGTTATCCCGAGCAACGCGATCGCCTCGTTCACTTGCCGTTCCCGAGCGGTGTCGAGATGAGAGGTTCCCTCATCGATCACAAGGAGCTTGGGCGCGCGGTATAGGGCACGCGCGAGAAGCACGCGTTGCCGCTGCCCCCCCGACAAGGCGGCACCCATATCGCCGACCATCGTTTCATAGCCCATGGGCATGGCCGCGATATCTTCGCTGATCGATGCCGCACCCGCCGCGGCCTCAATTCGATCCATGTCGGGCGACTCGTCGAACATGCTGATATTTTCCGCAATGGACCCTGTGAACAGGAGGTCGTCTTGAAGCACACCCGCCACCTGTCGGTGAAAATTCTGATGTCCGAATATTCTGAGGGGAAGCCCGTCTACCAGCACCTCCCCGGACAGAGGTTCGGTCAACCCCAACAGGATCCGCACAAGCGTGCTCTTACCGGAGCCGGAGGGGCCGGTGATCGCAATGCTCTCACCCGCATTGACTGTGAGATTCACGTCGTGGAGGATCAATGGATCGTCCATGCCATATCGGTATGATATGTTGCGCAGTTCCAGGCGGCCGCTGAGTGGATTATGTACGTGGTTGTTTGTGGTAAAGCTGATGTCTTCTTCGGCTGATGCTATATCGGACAGCCTGTCGAGATGAAGCCTGATCAGCCTGAAAGTCGCCGTCTTGTCAACAAGGTTCGAGGCAGAACGCAGAAACTGCGCCTTATATGCCATGAAGGCTACGACCATTCCTACCGTGAACTTTCCGGACATCACTAATGACACGGCGATCCAGATCGACAGTACGTTCTCGATCGAGAATATGGTCGCGTTGGCCGTCGCTTGCCAATTAAGGACGCGCTGAAGGCGCACCGCTCCATTCATGGCGTCGGTCATCTTCGACTGCCAGATCGCATGGCGAAGCGTTTCACCGCCAAAAAGGCGTAAAGTTCTCATTCCGCGAATGGACTCTATAAGAACAGTCTGTTCTTTCGCGGATGAAATAATGGACTGTTCCTGCGCATTTTGCTGGGCCGGATACAACAGTATCCGCAAAAGCGCGTAGAGACATAGCGCTGCCAGTGCGATGCTGGAAAGCAAAACGGAGTATAGTGCCATGAAGATTAGAGTCATGATTGCCATGACGCCATCGATTGTCGTCACGACGATATCTTCCGTCAAGAGATTGCGAATCGGAACTACCGACTGAAAGCGAGAGAGTATATCACCAACCTGCCGCCGTTCGAACCAGTCAAGCGGCAGCCGAAACAATCGTCTTGACAGATTTGCGGAAAGTCCGACGCCGAGCGATGCTCCGATTGAGAGCAAGACAAACGACCTGAGCAGAAGCGCGAAACCGTTGATCAAGGAGAAAAGGCAGAATCCAAGAGCAAGGACTACTAGAAGATTGTGATCCAGCGTGGGAAGGGCGCCATCCAGGGCGATTTGAATATAATAGGGGGAACTGAGTACGAATGCCTGCATCACCACGGTCAGAATTGCGACCTGTGCGATCGCTCGCTTCGCGTCTTTGAGCCGACTCCACAACTGAGTGAGGTGGAGTCGCTGTCGGAGGTCCTTCGCCCGGAAGGAGCCGGAAGGTTCGAGCTCGAGCGCCACGCCCGTAAAATGGTCTGAGACCTCAGCCGTGCTCAACCAGCGCGAGCCACTGTCGGGATTGTGGATGAGAAAGCCGCGACGCGGACTGACTTTTTCGAGGACGACGAAGTGATTGAGATTCCAGTGCAGGACAGCCGGGAGGCTCAAAAAGCGCAATCCAGCGGGCTCGACCTTGAGCGCTCGCGGCATCAGGCCGATGCGATCCGCTATGTTGATGAGCGACTTCAGCGACACGCCTCGGCTCGAGATGGCGAAGTGCCGGCGTAGCGTTTCGAGGCCGATGTCCAAGCCATGATAGCTCGCGACCATGGCTATGCACGCGAGCCCGCATTCGGCGATTTCAGATTGCCGGCTGAGTTTCACCTTTCTCGAGGTGAAGAAGCCAAGGTCCAGTTCGGAGCTCATTTGCGACCCATGGTAAACAGCGGTCCAAACAGCCATTTCGCAAGCGGCTGGCGGGCCGTTACGATGCTGGCGGTGAAGGTCATGCCGGGGATCATCGCCGGTGCCGGCGTGCCGGACGCACTCAGTCGGCCCGTTACCGTGGCGGTGGCGATATACATTGGCTCATTCGAACCTGACGCACCCTTCTCGACCGTCGGGGCGCTCGAGACCGTGGCGACCACGCCGTCCATCGACCCGAAGCTCTCCACCGGAAATGTATCGAATGACAAGCGGACAGCCAGGCCCGGCTTGATAAACCCGATGGCCCGGGCGGGGACAAGCATCCGTGCGTGCAGCGTTCCACCCTTAGGCACAATTGTCATCATGCTCGCCTCAGTTGATGCTCGGTCACCCCGGTGAGCGACCAAGTTGGAGATCCGGCCCTCGATCGGCGATGCGATCAGATAGCCCTGCTGTGCGTCGAGAGTCGCCGACTGCTGTTCGATCTGCGCATGAAGAGAGGCCAGGTTCGATCTCGTGGACGTGGCGGCCAACTTCGCTCGCTGGCCGGCTTGCCGAAGCTGGAGGATGCTGCTCAGCTTGGCATCGCGCAGCTGCTCCAACGCGGAGAGTTGCTGTTGTCTAACAATCAGAGCCTCTTCACGCTGGGTGATGTCCCGCTTGCTTATGAACCCCCGTTGGGCGACGACCGATGCCTGATCAAGGTCGCGGGTCGCGATTCCGACCAGAAGGCCCTGCCCGTCAATCTGCGCCTGGAGTTTACGTACTTCGCTCCTAAGACCTTCGATTTGCTCCCCAAACCCCCTCTGCTCCGCAGACGCGCCTCGCGCGAGCGCGACCGACTGATTTTCGATCTCTGCTTTTTGGTAGGACAGAGCGGTCAGGACCCGCGATTGGGCCTGACTTCCGGTCAAGGTCCTTTCCTCCGCCAGGACGGCCACGAGCGGCTGGCCGGGTGTGACCTGGGCGCCCTCTTCGACGTCTACGCGGACAACGGTGCCTGCGCGGGTGGGGACGATCTCGACCAACCCGGCTGCGGGAACAAGTGCCCCCCTTACGGACTCGGTGCGCGCATAAGATACGGTGAACAGCATCACACCAGCAATGGCCACCAAAACTCCCAGCAAAACGCCAACGACGTGCCAACCAAGCGGGAGTGCCAGACTGATGGACCCGTGAAGAGATTCCCCTCGCCGCACTTTGATTTCTTCACGAAAAAGAGTCGGGCCGTTGTCCGGTGAGGTCGAGCCTCCAACCCCATCGCTGCCCCCGCCGTTCAGTCGCATAGGACAGCGCGGTCGGAGCAGCTGAGGGCGCTTCGCTTTGCAGCGCGCGCAGCATCGTACCGGTTGATTTCGCAGAATTGGGCGCGAACAATCCTCGACATCCTGAGCGTCCGCCAGGCGAGGCTAGCTCCCAACCGGGAGTGAGATGCTGCCTGTGTGTACCATTCTCCGGCACGGGCATGCATTAGCGACATGGCTCGTCAGCAAAGTTCTTCAGATACTCCGCCTCGGTTTTCAGGCCGATTTGTTGCCGGCGTACGTCGAGATTCGCCGGATCCAGCACGTCAAAAGGTGCCCACGTTCCGCTTCGGCAATCGACCTGCGTTCCGTAAATCTGAGGCTTCCCGTCAAACGCCAGGGCAATGCGATCGGCGAGGAGCGCATAAGCGTTGGGCCTGACTTGTTTCAAGTCGAGAGCATGTTTGATCATCTCCAGGGATCGCCGCATAAATGCGGGGTCGTTCGTTGCATGCTGCACGATTAGGAAGGCGCTCTTGGCGGCGTTCTCGCCGTATTTGGATTCCACGATCCAACCATCCCTGGCCAGGATATCCTTCAATACGATCTGGCTCTTGAGATCATGTTTCTCAATCTCTTTCATCGCGGCCTGGATCGCGGCCTTACGGTCATCCGGAGTAAGGGTTGAGAGGGCCATTTTCGAGATGGCGGCGCGACCGGCCTGATCGAGCTCCAGCAGTCTTTCGAGTTTGTCTTTATCGTCCTGGGAGGGAGGCAGTTTGCTGTGGCGGGCTTCGACCTGAGCATATGCGTCGCGAACCGGCGCGATCAATTCCTGAACATTGGCGGCGGGAGGCGATTGGCCAGCCAATGAAATTACGAGCAGTAGCGCGGACAGCATCGGCGAATTCCTGAGAAAGAGAATCGAGATCATTGGGTGGTCGTGGATGCCGGTGCACCGTTCTGAATGAGATCGGTAATCACGGCTGGATCGAATTCCAGCGGCCCAAGGGAACGCCCATCGGGTCCGACCCGCAGGCAGCACGGCTGATAAATAATTCCATAAGCCTTTCTCAGCGTGTGGTCAGGATCAGGGATTATCCCGCCGGGCCGCAAAGACCGCGCCTCTGGCGGCTCGAATTCGCCTGATATTACTAGCACGCTGGACACATGAATGGACTGAAGAGTCGCTAGAATCTGCTCGCAGGGTCTGCAGCCAGAGTGCAGAAAGGCGATAACGAGATGCGGCCGTGACGCGGCCAGTGCCAGCATGTGCGTTTCCTGACCATCGGCGGTTCGGAGCAGCGAATTCGGAACCATTGCACCGACTGCGGGGCCGCCCGGGCCCTCCGGCAACCGTTTCTGCTTCTGGTAGGGGGCAATGCGAGCGATATGTGCCAGCCTCAAGGAGATCGCGCAAGCGCTCACCACAGCCGTAGTGAGCGTCACCGGGAGAAGGTTATCATCGTAGCCAGGGGTGCAGGCATAGTTACACAGGCCGTCCCACGTCATCATCCAGAGGAACATGCTTGCCAGGAATGCTGCCGAGAGCCTGGGCAGGAGGTGCCAGGAAATTCGGCTGGGCGGGATGGCGTCCCCGAAACAACGACAATATGCGGGAACTGCACTCGTCGCGTTCCACGTCACGACGGCGATATAGGCTGTGAACAACATGGTGCTGGCGAGCGCAGCTGCCGGAAGCGTGACCGGCACCAACAGACTTGCGGCGAGGCAGCATTCGAGGGCCGCGAGCGGTCGCATGATCTCTTGGTAAAGCCCGCCGAACCCCCTGCGCCCTGAGGACGGCTGGTCGGCTTTCGCAAAGAGTTTCAGCAAGCCCGTAACGATCATCAGTCCGGACACGAGCCCTGCTGCTACGCCGATCGCGGTCGGAGCGTGGGTGCCAAATGTCATATTAAAGTGACCTGAAGCCAAGGGAGCGGCTCAGGATGCTTTGCGCCACGCCGGATAGTCCGCGACATGATCGAGCCCGTCCTGACAAAGCTGTTCGGAAAACTCCGGTGACGAGCGCAAAGCTTCATAGGATGAGCTTGGTCGCTTGTTCTTTGGCCTGAACTGCTCAGTTGGATCAAGAAGAAATTCGCTGAAGGCTGCAAGCAGGTTAGACTCGGGGCAAAGTCTATCAATGTATAAAAACTGACCAGCTTCGTTAACCTCAAGAAAAATCAATTCTCCCTCTCTGTTCATGGCGAAGTCAAACGCACCAAAAACGATATCGAGTGCCCTCATCAGTCGCTTGCAACCGTCAATAACTCGTTTGTCGGCTTCAAAAACATGGGCGCGCTCCGAATCCATCGGCTTGTGGCGATGATCTATGATGCCGTCGTTGATGTCGCTGGATGCCAGGCTGAATGCGACGGCGTGGTCCCCCATGATAATGATCCGGACATCCGATGCCTTTTCCACACGCGACTGATAGATTGCGGGGCACAGCCGTATTGCGCTGGCAGAGGGAATGTCCGTGAGGTGGATGAGACGAGCCTCGGCAACAGAGATGCCGTCGTCATCCCTCCAGGCGGCCGGTGAAAATAGTTTGAAGACAACGCCTTGGGGATTTTCGCGGACAAAGTCGGTCACTTCCCCAAGGTCATTTGACATAAGCGTGCGTGGTATCGCAAGTCCGGCCCGGACCGCCTCCCGAAGCTGCAAGGCTTTTGATGAAGATCGCCACCAGCCATTGCGGGGGTTGACCCAACGCGCACGCTCGTAGGCTGTAAGCCACTGCGACTCAAAAAGACTATGTGCCTGACCCTGGGCGAGCCACATATCCTCGGGATGCACGTTCTGCTCCGGTATTCTCGGCCGCGTCACGCGTCTATGCCAGACCACATCAATGTCGCAATCGGCGATCGTATCGAAGCCTGTCCTGATCCTGCAGGCGTAGCTGCCGGTTTCCGCGAATGACAACGTGCTTGTCGATCGACCCGGATAGTCGGCAGTAAACAGCCGAATTGCGCGGTGTCCCCATGCCTCCAAGGTTATGCTCACCGCCAGCGCATGATCATCTCCAACCATCGTTGGAATGAGAACCGTGACCATCCTGGTATTTCGCCCGCATGAGGAAAATTGCCGCTCTCAGCGACCTTGGCGTCGACAGTCGCAGCCGATGCCATGTGCTTTGCGAAACGATGCTGACCCGTCCGTCGACGGGCCAACATCGCCAAGATCAAGCCCAGCTGTCGCAGGTGTCGTTCTGATTATAGACATAACTGGAGGTGTCGCAGGCTCCGCCGGCGACGCGATCCACCTCCTCATTGCTGAGACGCCGCGCCAGGTGGAATGCCATCGACCGTTCGGTCTCGCTCTTCAAAGCCGGCGAGTTCGTCCGGAGGCGATTCAATATATTCAGCATGCTCTACCTTCCCTTGGTGGAACGACTGACCCCACACGATCGGTCGGATAATCAACGCGTGTTGATGTATCTCTCTGATATCGCCAAGCATAGTCTGCATTGTCAAACGACTTATTGCAACCATTATGAATATATCAATTCGTCCATAACGGAGACTTTCAGACTCAAGAGACACTTACAGTCTAATTGACTATCGGTACGCCGCCGAACTAGCACTACTTTGGCAGATTAGTGATTTTTGGGATTCCCTCGGGGAAGTTTCGGTGATTCATAGGAAGCCAGCTTTTGTGGAGGCTGGCGATGGAAGAGGATTGGCGGAGCGACCTTGATGCCTGGCTGGCGCCGTTTATCGGGGCGTTGCGGCACAAGACCCGAGGCCGGATGTGTCCGGCCTATATCGCCGGGCTGATCGGTCCGGGTGATCGTAAGAGCATGCAACCGATCGCGGCGCGCGATGCCGACGTCAGCTATGACCGGTTGCACCACTTCATCGCGAGCGGCGTGTGGGATGCCGCTCCCCTCGAGGCCGCGCTGCTCGCCGAAGCCGACAGACAAGTGGGCGGTGACGCCGCCTGGCTGATCATCGACGACACGGCCTTGCCGAAGAAGGGGCGCCACTCGGTTGGTGTCGCACCACAATATGCCTCGGCGCTCGGCAAGACGTCCAACTGTCAGACACTGGTGTCGCTGACGTTGGCGTCGGGCGAGGTACCGGTCATGGTCGCCCTGCGGCTGTTCCTGCCCGAGAGCTGGACAAGCGAAGCCGCCAGGCTCGACCGTGCCGGATGATCATCGTGCCTACAGGACCAAGCCGGAGATCGCACTGGCAGAGATCGACCGGGTGCGCGCGGCTGGTGCGCGCTTTGGTTGCGTGCTCGCCGATGCCGGATATGGCTTGAGCGCACCGTTCCGGCAGGGCTTGAGCGAGCGCGGCCTCTCTTGGGCAGTCGGCATCCCGTTCAAGCAGAAGGTATATCCAGCCGAGGTGGCGATGATCTTCCCGGTCGCCGGACGCGGGCGCCCCCGCCAGCGGCATATCCCCGACATGAAGTCGATCACCGCGCAGGCAATGTTGGAGACGGCCCCCTGGCGCACCGTCAGTTGGCGTCGCGGCACGAAAGGGCGTCTCTCCGCGCGCTTCGCCGCAGTCCGCGTCCGGGTTGCCGATGGCCCACCCCAACGGATCCGCGACATGGGCGCCCAGCATCTGCCCGGTGAGGAGCTATGGGTCATCGGCGAGCACCGCTCGACCGGCGAACGCAAATACTATCTGTCCAACCTGCCGGCCGACACACCGCTCAAGCAGCTTGCCGGCGCCATCAAGGCCCGTTGGGTCTGCGAACAGGCGCATCAGCAGCTCAAGGAAGAACTTGGCCTCGATCACTTCGAGGGCCGCTCCTGGACTGGCCTGCACCGACACGCGCTCATGGCAATGATCGCCTACGCCTTCCTCCAGTCTCGCCGGCTCGGTAAAGCCCGAGGGGGAAAAAAGAATCCTCGGGCCGCCACCCCAACCAAGCCTCCCCGCCGTCCGTCACGCAATCCTCATCGCACTCGCGCAGCCGCCTCCAACCCGCTGCCCGCATTGCCGCAGAACCTTCAATCCTAAGAATCTGCCAAAGTAGTGCTAGTGGCGCCAATGGCAACAGAAAGGGTCACTCGAGCAAACGACAGTTTTCGGGATGCCGACAAAGCGCTGAATGACCGATTGTGGGGCGCATAGCGGGCGAAATGCGGTTCATGAACGAACGTCTGTTTACGCCGCCCGGCACCTGAAAGCGGCCGGGCCGTAATCCATCAATCTGGTCTCTCGCCGTCGCGTAAACGCGTAAACGGATGTCGGCCTCTGGGATCAGCATCAGGCTGCTCGAACGGCAGAGATTGGGGCGCCCTACCGGCGCTCCCTGGAGCCGGTGCCGTATTGCCGGACACGATCGTTGGGGGTGCTCGGTTGCATCTCAATTGTTGGCGGGCCTGATGCCTGGATCAGGCGAGCGGCAGCGTGCGGCCCGTCCATTCCCATTGTCCGCTTTGCCATCCATTCCGGAATGTGCCAGCTCGCCGGCAACGACCGCGCAATAGCACCCGGCAGGACCGACCATAGGAACATGCCGATGATCGAGCCGACCACGCCGGCCCAGATCAATCGCTTGACCTGCTGGTCCGCCGCCTGGCCGCGCTCGACAATGCCATCGACTCGCCCAATCGACCTCGACATCGCGTCGCGGGTTTCACGGATCAAACTGCGATCCTCCGCCCGTGCGTCCGCGCCCGCCTTGACGATCTCAGCGGTGAACGCAGCCGGCGACAGGTTAACCCCCGGGCTGGCTTCGATCCGGTCAATGCCGCCGACAGCTTCCTTCAGCGCCTTGACCATCTGGCCAAGGGTGACGCTGTAATCCGGAATCTGCTCGCGCACGGAGATCAGACGCTCAAGCGCATGGCGATTGAGGCTGACCTCGCCGCGCAGCGCTTCCAGCGCGTCGACGATGGTTTCGGAAGTGGCGATCTGCTCTGGATTGTCGGTCATGACTCGGAGTTACAAGCCAAGTCCGCGGCCACGCGAGAGGCCGGGATATTCCAGGAGCCCTTGGGACAAAGATTTTTCGCGCAAGTCCCCGACGCCCAAATCCTTGTAGCGATTTCGCAGCAACGACTCGAGCTGCGGATCGCGGTGCAGGCTCTTTGCCATGCGCGTGAGGTCGTCTCGCGCGCGATCGATCTGGTCATAATCACCAACCCGCTGCAGCCGCTCGTACGCTTTCGTCTTCTTCTGCCAATCGCTGACGAACCGATCGGCGCGGTGCGCCGTGTCGATCCGGACCTCGCTCTCCAGGGCCATCGCGCGGATCGCCGCCGCGGTCTTGCCGCTCGCGGCCTGGTCGATCAGCGCGGGCTCGGCATTCAGCGCGCTGCGCAGGTCGCGAGCGCCGTCCGGCCTGATCGCCTCCAGCACCTTGCCCGCTTCGGCAAAGGCGACCTTCTGGTGCGGCAGCGCTTCCAGATCGAGCCGTCGCATCCGCACGATATCGGCCGCGGCGCGGGCATAGCGTTCGACCGCCTTTTCGAGCGTCGTGCGCTCGGGGGTGACGACGGGCGCGGGACTGAGTTTCAGGCCAGCGAATGGATTGCGTGGTGGCACCGGCTGCGGCGCGCGGACCGGGTCTGGGCCGCGCGCATAGTCCGACGCCATGTCCTTGCCGCGCTCGCGCGACAGCGCCCGCACCAGCTTGCCCTGGTCGGCGAAATCGTCGCGCCCATAATGAAGATCAATGCTGTCCCGGTGCCGCGACAGCGCGACATAGGCCGCGTGCCGATCGAGCCCGGGCGTCGCCAGCACATGGACCCGGTCGACCGTCACGCCCTGAGACTTGTGCACCGTGGCCGCGTAGCCGTGATCGATATTGGCATAGTCCTTCACGTCGAACGCGACCGATCGCCCATCATCCAGCATCACCGCCATGCGAGTATGCGTGACCGCCTGCACCTGTCCGACCGTGCCGTTCTTCACGCCAAGGCTGCGTTCGTTCTTGAGGAACATAAGCCGGTCGCCGGTGGCGAACTGCCGCTCGCCCCGCTCGACGTGGACCGTCACATCCTCGCCAAGCGCACCGCCCGAACGCAGCCGCTCGCGAGCCGCGATGTTCAGCGCCCGGACCTCGTCATTGGTGTGCGTGAGGATGATCCGGGTCGCGCCGGGCGAGGTGACCCGATCGCGGTCCCAGCGATCGACCAGGTCGGCGCGCGCGGCATCGCGAGTCTCGGCCGCATGGACGCGTCCGCGCTCGTCGTAAGACGCGATAGCCTCGGCCGTGCGCCCGGTCGCCAGTCGCCGCGTCGCGTCGCGCTGCCAGTCGTCACGCTGCCGGCGGATCTGGGTGATCTCGACACTCCCATGGCGCTCGGCGGTGGCACGGAACGCGGCACCGGCCTCGATCGCCTGGAGCTGTTCCGGGTCGCCGACCAGCACGACCTTGGCGCCGCGCTTCTCCGCTTCACCGATGACGCGTTCCATCTGGCGCGTCCCGATCATCCCTGCCTCGTCGATGACCAGTACGTCACGCGCGCTCAGCAGCTCGCGGCCTTCAGCCCATTGATGCTCAAGGCTGGCGATGGTGCGAGAGGTGATGCCGGAGCCGCTTTCGAGGTTCTCCGCAGCAATGCCCGACAGCGCGATGCCACGGACAGAATATCCCGCGCCTTCCCAGGCCTCGCGCGCGACACCCAGCATCGCCGACTTGCCGGTGCCGGCATAGCCGATCACGACGCCAAGTCCTTTCGCATCGGTGACATGCTCATAGGCACTGCGCTGCTCGGCCGAGAGGATCATGCCGCGCGCCGCCGCCCGCGCCAGCGCTGTGTCGCGATATCGTTCGGCGACGGCGTGACGATCGCGGTTGGCCATTGCTCCAGTTGCGCGTTCCAGCCGCTGTTCGGTCTCGATCATCGCTCGATTGGTAAAGCGCTGCTCGCCGCGCCCATCGTTGCCGAGTGCGACCAGCTCGGGCGCGGCCTTCACCGCAGCCATCACCCGGTCGAACTGTTCCTTCCCGTCGCTATGCCGGTGGACGAACATCGCAAGGTCGCGGTTGGTGAACGTGGCCTGCTGGTGCGTGATCACGTCGAGCGCGAGCGCCGGGTTCGCCAGCAGCTTCTCGCCGTTCGCGCGGGCAATGGCCTGGTGCTCTTCAAGCCGTTCGGACTCCAGGCCCTGCGCCGCCATGCGGGATGCGGCCGGCCCGATCTTGTGCTGCGGCTCCAGCTTGATCCCCTGAGCCTCAAGCGACCGGTGATCGATCCGCGCGTCGATATCGAGTTCGGCCAGCCGCTGGTTGACGTGCTCGCTCCAGCGCTCGCGCCACTTCTCCAAGAGATCGGTGCGGTTCCAGTCGCGGTTCTTCTTGCCGAACCCGTCCTCGCCGACCTCGCGCATGGTCAGCATCACATGCGCGTGCGGCTTCGCCATGCCGTCAGCGCCGACATCCCAATGCACGTTGAGATCGGCGATCATCCCGCGATCGACAAATTCGCCCCGGACGAAGTCGCGCGCGAGCTCGATCCCCTGTTCCTGGCTCATCTCCCGCGGGATCGCGAACTCGATCTCGCGAGCAAGCTGCGCGTCGATGCGCTTCTCGGCCGCCTCGACCTCGTTCCACAGCTTTTCGCGATCGGAGAGGTGCTCGGGTGCCCCGTCCGGCAGCATCACCTCTGAGTGGACGACGCCGGCCTTGTTCGAGAAGTCGTGGTTCCGATCGAGCCGCTCGTCATGCAACCGTGATGCTGAGCGATACGCAGCGGAAGCAACAGCGCTCGATCCGGCAGCGCGGGAGATGACCTTGGCCGAGAAATGGTAGATCGCCATGACGGCAATCCACTTACACTTCAGAAGCGACGTCGGCACGACGTATAAGCGCGCCCTCTAAAATATTCATTTAACTCGGGACTGATTCATCCCAGTTTGTCCCAGACTATTTACGCTGATCGATCGCCTCACTAACTGGATTACCTTCGACACTCAATCGGAGACATCAGCATGCGCAAACCCCGCGACTTTGATTCGGAATTGAAGGCGCTCACCGACAAGGCGAAACTCCTCAAGGAGCGCAAGGTCCATCAGTTGGGCGAGCTGGTGATCGCGACCGGTGCCGACGCGCTGTCGGTCGAGCAACTCGCCGGACTTCTGCTGGCTGGTGTGAGCAACAAGGACCCAGCGGCAAAGGAGAGCTGGAGCAAGCGCGGCGCTGTGTTCTTTCAACGCGCGACGACCAATGTTGGCGATGATCGCGGCAACCAGGGCGGTACTGCGGCGAGTGACAGCGGCACGACACCGGCTCGAACTCAAGCGAGCACGAACTGACACGCGAGCCTGGGTCGTGAAGCGTCGCGAACGAACGCGTCAGTTGATCGAGCTGGGCGGACTGATTGCCAAGGCCGGACTGATCGAGCTGACCGACGACGACCGCGCCGTGATCTTCGGCATCCTGATAGAGGCGAGCGCTGCACTGCGAACCGATGATCGCGAGTAAGCACTGACACTGTGGCGCCGGCGTGGGAAACGCGCATTCGAAGAGTCTGCCGCCCCCTGAAACGTGTCTTTAATATTGCCTATTCCCGCCGGGCACGACATGGCGAGTGCTTCCGGGGGGAATGAATTCAAACGGCACCATTAATTGCCGCTATTTCAACGATCGGAATCTCCATGTCTGACGAAGATGCTCCAAACGCCGTCGAACTCGCGACCGATCTCACCATTGCCTGGCTCGGCAATCCCAACAACCGGGTTTCCGCTGACGACGTGCCGGCTTTTCTGGAGAAGATGCACGCGACCGTGACGGAGCTGGCGCAAGGCACTTCCGCAGCTCACGCCACGGAAGATACGACGCCCCAACCAGAATACACACCGGCCGTCGGCGCCCGCAAATCACTGTCGTCCAAAGACCACATCATTTCGATGATCGATGGCAAGCGGTACAAGACCCTCCGGCGCCATCTGTCCGGCCATGGGCTGACGCCAGAGCAATATCGCGAGCGCTACAACCTCAAGGCCGATTACCCGATGGTCGCGGAGAACTACTCGGCCGCGCGCCGCGAGATGGCGAAGAAGATCGGCCTCGGGCAGAAAGGTCGGCAGGCGAAGGCGGCTGCGGCCCAGGCTCCCGCCGCCAAGGCGAAGCGTGCCCCACTGCGCCCAAAATTCAAATGACCTGCGAGCGCCGTCCGGTCAGCGACCGGGCGGCGCGAGCCGCTTCTCGCAGGCGGTCTTCACCAGCGCCTGAAGGGCGGCAACACGATCTCCGAGCCAGCGCAGCTGCTCGTCGCTGATCTCATAATGCGGCGAGTAACGCGCATTGACGTACGCCTCCCGCAACAACTCGAAACAGCGCCGGCTGACCTTGTCGTCGCGCGGCCATGCGGAAATCAGCTCTGGTGCAATCTGCTCCGCTTGCGAGCGGAGGAAGTTAAGCCGGTGCGACTTCGGGCTGTAGAGCGTGAGCACCAGAAGCGCGCAGTGGTAAAAGCGCTCTGTCGCCTGATGCAGCTCAAACGCCGCTTCATTTTTCCAGCCCTTCTCGGTGTGGCTGATGCCGGTGGCGAGGTAGCGACCTGCACTCTCAAACCAAGTGTCGAAGTAGACCTGCGCCTCTTGGCGGGCTTCTTCGTGCGGGAGATCACGCGGCGCGGCAAACGCAAAACCCTCCGCCTCGTAGAGCGCGATCCCCTGCTTCACGATATCGACAAAGAACGGCCGCCCCTTCTCGAGCTGCGCGTTCACATCATTGAGCGAATGCACGATGAAACTCACCGGCGCGCTCAGCGCCTTGTTGATCGTGACATCGCGCATCAGCCGGTCCTCGGCCGCCGACCAATAGTCGAAATCCGCCAGCCGCTCGTCGCTGACGACGATCAGGATATCATAGTCGGAATGATAGCCGCCGACCGGATCGTCGACCCAGTCGCCGCGCGCATAGGAGCCGTACAGCACCAGCTTGAGGATGCGGCCCTGCTTCTTCCACTTCTGGGTCGCGAGCACGTGCGCCTGGGCGAACTCCTCGAACAGCACGCGCACGACATGCGCGAGCTCGCGCTGTTTGGAGGCCGGCAGATGGTCGAGCTGGTCACGCATTCGAGACCTACCTACCAACAAGCGCCGGGCGATGCCCAGCCCCTGCGGGCCGGACATCGCCGGTTCGGATGCTATCGCCATCGGCCGAGCCAGTTGCGGCGGCCGCAAAGCGCGCGATCGATCCGCATCAATGCCTCGGCCGTGCACCGTTCGACCTCGTCAACCGACAGCCCCAGCCGGAACCCGATGCGCTCATAGTCGAGGCCGTCGACCGTCCCCAGCAGATGCACCGCCCGAAGCTTCATCGGCAACGAGTCGATTGCCGCTGCAAGCCGCACGAGGCGCTCGGCTTCGTCCCCCGCGCGCGTCATGCCGCTTCCTCCTGCGCGAACTCGCGGCAGGCGCTGGCGTGCCGTTCGAGCAGCCAGTCGGCCGCCTTGCTCGCAGCACTCGCCGCGCGGAAGATCGCGCGGCTATCCTCCCGCAGAACCTCGAGCCAGGCCCCGATATAATCGGCATGCCGCACGGTCGGCACGATCCCGAGCGACGCGCACAGGAACGCCGATCCCATCTCGGCGATCAGCTCCTCCCGTGCATAGGCCGGCGACCCGAACGGATTGGTCAGATCCCGCCCAAGCCGCGACGCATGGCCGGTCGCATGGACCAGCTCATGCAGCCATGTCCGATACGCGTTGATCTCGTCGAAATAGGCCCGACGCGGCGGCACCACCACGAGGTCCTCCGACGGCACATAGAATGCCTCCAAACCCCCGACCCGGAAGTCCACGCCGCTCGCCGCGATCAGGTCATCGGCGACCGGCACGATCTGATCCTCGGCCAGTGGAGCCGGCATCGCGACAAGGTCCGGGCCCAGCCCCTCGCACTGATCGACGTTGAAGACCGTGAACCGCTTCAGGAACGCAATCTGCCGCGCCTCCTCGCCTTGCCCATCGCCTTCGCTTTGGTCCTTCGGCGTGAAGCGATCCGCGTAACAGACGGTGGTCCCGATCTCGCCTTTCCGGACATTGCCGCCCAGTGCCTGCGCCTGCCGATAGGTAAGCCAGCGCTGCGAGGAATAGCCGCCCCTCATCACCGCCACCCAGAGAGTAAGTACGTTGACGCCCGAGTAGCGCCGCCCGGTCCCGGCATTGCTCGGCATCCCCACATCCGCCCCCGTATCGCCCCATGGCTGGACCCAGGGCAGCCGCCCCGCCTCCAGCTCCGCGATGATCCGATCCGTCACCTCGGCATAAAGACTGGTGGCCGGACGCCGCGCCTGAACTTGCTTCTTCACTGCCTCGCTCCTTCTCAAAACCACCGCAACCGGCGCCGGAGTGGCGGGGTGGGCGGCAGGAGCGGACCGGCAGTCCCGCAAGAGCGGCGGGTTGCACCCGAAGGGGCCAACGCAGTGCCGCACCCGAGGCTTGCCTCGGGTTGCTGCTCGCCGCTGCGGGACTAGACCGTATGATCGCTGCCTATCCCGCCTCCTTTCCGGCTCAGTCGCGCATGAGAGCAAGAGGGTGGAGAATGCCGGGCTCAACGTGAGGAGAGCGAGCATGGGACAGCAGGGTTCTGAAGCGTTTGTCGGACTGGACGTGGCGAAGCTGCACAACGCAGTAGCGGTCGCCGACGCCGGCCGGACGGGCGAAATCCGGTATATGGGGGAGATCCCCAACACACCGGAGGCGACGCGCAAGCTCGTGGCAAAGTTGGCCGCGAAATACGACGAGCTGCACTTTTGCTATGAGGCGGGACCTACGGGCTATGGCCTGCACCGCTGCCTGATGGACCTGGGTCAGGACTGCATCGTCATCGCGCCGACCTCGATGCCGCGTCGCCCTGGCGATCGGGTCAAGACCAACCGCCGCGACGCCATGGATCTGGCGAGGCTATTGCGGGCGGGCGAACTGACTCCCGTGTGGGTGCCCGATGCGCCGCACGAAGCAATGCGCGATCTCGTCCGGGCGCGAGAAGCCGCCGTGCGCGACTCCCGCATGAAGCGCCAGCAGGTCAGCGCGACGATGCTTCGTCATGGGCGCATCTATCCCGGCAAGAAGAGCTGGAGCGCCAAACATCGCCGCTGGCTCGCTGATCAGAATCTCGGCCAGCGAGCATCCGACATCGCCTTGGGCGAAGCGCTCCAGGCTGTCCTGGATGCCGAGACACGCCAAAAGCGGACCGAGGCAGCGATCGAGGCCATGCTCGAGGACTGGTCGCTCGCCCCCGTCGTCGCCGCGCTGCAGGCGCTGCGCGGGATCGGGCTCATCTCCGCTGTGACGTTGATGGCGGAACTCGGCGACCTGGCCCGGTTCGAGAATCCGCGTCAGCTGATGGGCTATGTCGGGCTGGTCCCCTCGGAGCGCTCGACCGGCGACCGGGTCAAACGGGGCGGCATCACCAGACGCGGCAACGCCATCGTGCGGCGCACGCTCGTCGAGGCGTCATGGGGCTATCGGCATGCGCCGCGCATCCGTCGCTCGAAGATCCACGTCATCGAGGAACTTCCCAAACCGGTCACCGACATCGCGTGGAAGGCGCAAAGCCGCCTGTGCGAGCGGTATCGAAAGCTCAGCGCCGGCGGCAAGCGCAGCACCATCGCGGTGGTCGCCGTCGCGCGCGAACTCGCCGCGTTCGTCTGGGCCATCGGCCGGGAGGTGCCGGTGGGGGCTTGAACAATCACCCTGGCCGGCAAGGCCGAAGGCGGGGCCACGTGGGGAATGTCCGATACCCTGTATGTGGCCGGCATCGCCGACGCCCGACACTAGACTGGAACAGCCCCGGACGAAAAACGGAAATGCGGTAGCCAACCCGCGCATCAGAGCGTGTTCACCGACGTCTGCGGCCCCGTCTTCGACCTTGCCCGCCTATACTCAATGCAGGCCGCTTCCAGCTGCGGTCCGAACCCATGCGTCGAAAACACTTGAAACGATCATCAGAGAGGGAAGCGACGCCCACACCGCCAGTTCGAGTGCCGGAGGCCAACGCCATCGCGCCCGCGCGATGCCCGCTTGCCGGACGGCACGTCCGGCCACACGTCATGCGATCGTCACGGCTATGCCGACGAGACGCGAAGCGGCTCGGTGGAGCGAAGCGGCATTGAGCGCGGTCGCGCCACGAGCGCGAGACGCTCCGAGGAATCCCATGCTGGATCCGGACCATGCGCCAGAGCTTCTTTTACGACGCCACAGAGTGATCCTGGGCGCGACGCGGGCATTGTCCACTTGCGTCTGCTTCCAGAATCCTAATCCTGTGCGCGGGGAGCCAGAAAGAACTGACTGGATCACGCAATGAACGACGCGCCCGACCGAATCCTTCGCCTGAAAGCCGTTCTCGAACGCACCGGCCTCAGCCGCTCGACACTATACCGGAAGATGCAGAACGGTACGTTCCCGAAGAACGTCCAGATCAGCATTCGCTGCGCCGGCTGGCGGGAATCCGCGGTCAGCGAATGGCTGAAGAACCCGACGTTCTATTCGATCACAGCCGGCGAATAGAATATCGGCCTTTCCGGGATCATCGTTTTCGTGCCTCGCTCACAAGGCGATCATGTAATCGGATATGTGAGTATGAGCGAAATCGAGCGCCGCCGACCCGGCCGGCGGCGCAATTGGTGCCAGCGCCATCGCCCCGGGGCAGCTCGCGAGCCACTACTCACCGGCGAAGCCGCTTCGTCTCGATGCCGAAAGCGCACATCATGACGAGTGGGGAATGGGCTTCGGGCCGACCTCCTGCGACGACAATCTTTCGGTTATGGGCGACCTGGTCGAGGCCGCATCGAACCTCTTCGAGGCTTTGCACCGGGCCGACGCGTCGCCGGCTCGTCGCATTGCCGTAACTCCCATCCCGTCATGCGGGATCGGTCTTGCGATCAACGACCGGTTGCGCCGTGCAGCACACCCCGGCTAGCCAGCTCACGTGGCGTCCTCGATCGTTGCGACAATAGCCTCGGACGTCGCCTGTTCTCCGCTGAATGTCGCCCACTCGGCCATCAGACGAGCACGCTTTGCCAGCAAGTCGCCGCGCTGATAAGCCGCCTCGGCCTTATCGGCGAGCTGGTGCGCCAGGGCATGTTCGATGACCTCGCGCGGGAATGCAGTCGTCTCGCCCGCCCAATCACGAAAGGTCGATCGGAAACCGTGCTGGGTGAGGCCGCCCCGATGCATTCGCTTCAGTACGGCCGTGAGCGCCATATCCGATAGCGCGGCTCCGCGAGTGGATGGGAAGACGTAGTCCACGTCAACAATGCGCGGCATGGTAGCCAGGACGGCGACAGCGGCGTCCGACAGGGGTACGCGGTGCTCCTTGCCCGCTTTCATCCGGTCGCCAGGTATCGTCCAAACCCTTCCGGCCAAATCGACTTCCGGCCAAGTCATGCCCCGCACTTCTCCCGAGCGAGCAGCAGTCAGGATCGCGAATTCCAAGGCGCGCGCCGATGTCCCGTCGCGCTTGCGAAGTTCGGCCATGAAGGTGCCCATTTCAGCGTAAGGCAGCGCAGAGTGGTGCTCGACTTTTCGGACTTTCGAAGGCGCGGCAAGCAATTTGTCCAGATGCCCGCGCCAACGAGCTGGATTCTCGCCGTCCCGGTATCCGCTGACCTTTGCCCAATCCAGCACGCATTCGATGCGACCCCGCAAACGGGTAGCCGTTTCCGTTTTCGTCGCCCAGATTGGGTTGAGCACCTCGAGCACCAGGGCGCGATCCACCGAGGAAACTGGCAACGATCCGAACACCGGATAGGCATAGGTTTCGAGTGTAGCGCTCCATTGCTTGGCGTGTTTTTCGTTCTTCCAGCCGGCACGCTGCGCTTCAACATAGGCTTTGGCACAATCCTCGAACGTCTTGGCCTTTGCCTTGGCGACGTTCGCGGCAACGCGCGCTTCCCGCTTTTCAGCAAGCGGGTCGACGCCGTTGCGGACCTTCTTGCGATATTCCCGGGCAAGCTCACGCGCATCGGCAAGCAAAACCTCCGGATACGGACCGAGCCCGATATCGCGTCGCTTTGCACCAACCTTGATGCGGAGGACCCAGGCCCTGCTATTGCCTACGATGCGGAAATGCAGCCCGTCGGCACCACCGACAGCATAGCGGCCCTCAGCCTTCAGCTTGGACAAGGCGAGTGCAGAAATTTCCTTTGCTTTCTTGGGCATATTCCCTGTTTCTCCTAACCCTCCGCCATACTCAGTCGAAGTCTCCGCCATAAAAAAATCCCACATCCAGACCCACATAAAACATGGGATTGAGCGAGAATTTATGAGACTTCGCAGCACGAACACCTATATCATCTTGTTGAATATAAACAAGATTAGTACAGATTGGGATGCCTTGGGTATGGCGGAGAAGGACTCCGTCTCCGCCAGGTGCGACCCCGGCATGCCGCGCGAACGCACCGGGCATACCCGGCATCGGCAGGCCGCCAAATCCTGTGACAAGAATGTGCGGGCCGGCTATCGCTTGATCTCCGCCGACATCCGTCAGGAAGCGAAACGGTTCAGATGCAGGATTTGACCGGCAAGACGTTGATGATCACCGGCGGGACCGGCACGTTCGGGTCGACCATCCTGAAGACTTTTCTCGATCTTCCGATCGGCGAGATCCGCATCTTCAGCCGGGACGAGAAGAAACAGGAAGATCAGCGTATCCGGTTCGGCGACAAGCGCCTCAAATATCATATCGGCGACGTCCGCGATTTCCGCACGCTCGACATGGCGACCCGGGGCGTGGACTTCATCTATCACGCCGCGGCGCTCAAGCAGGTGCCGAGCTGCGAATTCCACCCGATGGAGGCAGTGAACACCAACATCCTGGGCACCAACAACGTGCTCGATGCCGCGATCCGCAACGGCGTCAGCCGCGTGGTCTGCCTCTCGACCGACAAGGCGGTCTACCCGATCAGCGCGATGGGCATCTCCAAGGCGATGATGGAAAAGGTGATGATCGCCAAGGCACGGGTCGCCGAGGGTACCGGCACGGTGATCTGCGGCACCCGCTACGGCAATGTGCTCGCGTCGCGCGGGTCGGTCGTGCCCCTGTTCATGAAGCAGGTCAGCGAGAACCAGCCCATCACCGTGACCGATCCGGCGATGACGCGATTCGTGATGACCCTCGACGAGGCCGTCGATCTGGTCCGCTGCGCCTTCGACCATGGCACGAACGGGGAGCTGTTCGTCCAGAAGGCACCGGCGGTGACCATCGAGAACCTGGCCGGCGCGGTGCTCGACGTGATGGGCAAGCCCGACCATCCGGTACGGGTGATCGGTACGCGCCACGGCGAGAAGCTGTTCGAGACGCTGCTCAGCCGCGAGGAAATGTCAGTCGCGGAGGATCGCGGTGCCTATTACCGGGTCCCGGCGGACAATAGGGACCTGAATTACGAGGCCTATTTCGGCGAAGGCGAGCAACGCCTGTCGCGACTGGGCGATTTCAACTCGCACAACACGCGCCGGCTGGATCGGGGCGAGATGGCGGCGATGCTGGGCGCGCTGCCCTTTGTTCGATCCTATTCGGGCGCTGAACAGGTATAGCGACTCGCCAACGGCACGGATTTCGCTGATATATCGCGTCACCCCGATATTCTTGTCGCAACAGGGCATTATGAAGCGCTTTCTCGACTTGCCCTATATTCGACGGCCGTTGACGACCGCGCTGGGCGCGAGTCTCGCGATCAATCTCCTGACGCTCGTCTCGCCGCTCTATCTGACTCAGCTCTATGACCGGGTGATCCCGTCGCGCAGCGGCGTCACGCTGATCGCGATCACCGGAATCACGCTCGTCGCGGTGGCACTGACCGCGCTTTTCGAGATGCTGCGCGGGCTGGTGTTCGCGCGGGCCGGCGCCGCGCTCTATGCGGAAATGGAGGCCGATGTGCTGGCGGTGTCGCGCAAGGCAGCGCTCGCCGGGACGCCGGGCCGCCGGGCGCGGGCATTCGAGGATCTGGAGCAGGTGCGCGGCTTCGTCACCGGGCCGATCCCGGCCGCGTTGATCGACCTGTTGTTCGTGCCGCTGTTCGTGATCGTGCTGTTCATCGTCCATGTGACGATCGGCCTGCTCAGCCTGGCGTGCGCGGCGGCACTGATGATCGCGGCCTGGATCAGCCGTCGCGCGATGGCACGTACCGCCGACGAAATGGTGGCGCGCCAACGCCAGGCGGGGGACGCGCTCGAGGCGCATCTCGATGCGGCCGAAAGCGCGACCGCGATGGGTTATGCCGGGCGCGCCGAGGGGCGCGCGGCCGAACTCAACCGGCTGGCGCTCAGCGCGCAGATCACCGCGACCGTCTCGACCAGCGGCGTTGCCTCAGTGGTGCGCGGCATCCGATCGGCCAGCCAGACCCTGATCCTCGGCCTCGCGACCTGGCTCGCGGTGCAGGGCTCGGTCAGCATGGGCTCGATCATCGCCTGCTCGATCGTCTTCTCCAAGGCGCTCGGCCCGGTCGACCAGATCCTTGGTTCATGGCGCCAGGTGTTCACGGTGCGGAGCGCCTGGGCGCGCCTGACCGCGCTGGGCGACCAGTCGGCCCCGCCGGTGACCCTGAAGCTGCCCGCGCCAAAGGGCGTGGTGACGTTCGACAATGTCATCGCGACGGCGCCGGCCGGCACCGTTCCGATCCTGAAGGGTATTTCCTTCGCGCTTGCGGCGGGCGAATCGGTCGGGATCATCGGGCCTTCCGGCTCCGGCAAGTCGACGCTCGCACGGCTGATGGTCGGCGCCTGGCCGGTCGGCCGCGGGTCGGTGCGCATCGATGGGGCCGACATCAGCCAATATGATCCCGAGGATCTCGGCCGCCATATCGGCTATCTGCCGCAGAACGTGACGCTGCTACCGGGCAGTGTTGCCGACAATATCGGGCGGCTGACCGAGCGCGACGACCAGGCGATCGTCGCGGCCGCGCGGGCGGCGAATGCCCATGACATGATCCTGGGCTTGCCCAAGGGCTATGACACGCCGGTGGCGGCAGCGGGCTTCGGCCTGTCCGGCGGCCAGCGCCAGCGCATCGGCCTGGCGCGCGCGCTCTACGGCGATCCGATGCTGGTCGTGCTCGACGAGCCGGAGACCGGGCTGGACGGCGAGGGCGAGGCAGCGCTCAAGGCAGCGATCGCCGAAGTGCGGCGTCGCGGCGCGACCCTGGCGGTGATCGCGCATCGCCCGGCCTTGGTGCACGGCCTGGACAAGATCCTGGTGCTCAAGAGCGGCACCATCGCGCGGTTCGGCGCGACCAGCGAATTGCTGCCGCAGCTATTGCCCAATGTCGGTGTGGGAGTGCGGGCATGAACGCGATGACGCCGGTGCCGCGCACCGCCGAGGAGCGCGAGGCGCTCGCCACTGCGCTGACCCGGCCGATCGCCCCGGCGATCCGGCGGCTGGCGATCGGGCTCGGCCTGGCCGTCACGGTGATCATCCTGTGGGGGACGCTGGTGCCGATCATGAGCGGCGTCGTGGCGCAGGGGCGGGTCGCGGTCGAAAGCAAGCGCAAGACCGTGCAGCATCTCGACGGCGGCATCGTCAAACAGATCGCGGTGCGCGACGGCACGCGCGTCAAGGCCGGCCAGTTGCTGATCCAGCTCAACGACGGGGATGCCGGCCTGCAGGTCCAGGTGCTGCAGGCACGGGCGGATTCGCTGCGGGCGGAACAGGCAGCGCGCGAGGCGGAGCTGGCTGGTCGCGACAGCATCGCCTTTCCGCCCGACCTGCTTGCCCGCGCATCCTCGCCTTCGGTGCAGGCAGCGATCGCGACTCAGCGGGCTGCGTTCGGCGCGCGCAAGGCCGGCCGCGGCGGGCAGGAGACCGAGATCGACCAGAAGCTCGTCCAGTTCGGCCAGGACGTGCAGGGTTCGACCGCCCAGTCGACCGCCGGCGGCGAGCAGCTCGCGCTGCTCGAACGCGAGATCCGCGATACCAGCGCGCTGGTCGAAAAAGGCTATGCGACGCGGCCCAGGCTGCTCGCCCTGCAGCGCGCGGCCGCGCAGCTGCGCGGGGAGCAGCATTCGATGAATGCCCAGGCCGAACGCGCCCGCGCCCAGATCGCCGAGGCCCGCATCGCGCGCCGCCAGGTCGGCCGCGAGGGCGGAGTGACCGCGGCGGAGGCGCTGCGATCGGTTCAGTCCGAGCTGGTCGAGGTGACCGAGAAACTCTCTAATGCACGCGAGGTACTGGCGCGCAAACGGATCGTCGCGCCGGTCGACGGCACGGTGGTCGGGCTGGCGGTGACGACCGTCGGTGGTGTCGTGCGCCCGGGCGAGCCGCTGCTCGATATCGTGCCCGTGTCGCCCCGGCTGGTGGTCGAGGCGCAGCTCACTCCGGCACATGCCGATGATGTCAGGCCCGGCCAGCGCTCCTTCGTGCGGCTCGAGGCGGGCGGATCGCGCACCGCGCCGGTGGTCGAGGGCACGGTCCGTACCGTCTCGGCCGATGCGCTGACCGACCAGCGCACCGGCGAGCGCTACTTCACCATGATCGTCGAGATCACGCCGTCGGCGCATGTGCCGGCCTCGCTGGTCAAGCCGGGCCTCCCGGCATCGGTGCTGGTCCGCACGGGCGAGCGGACCCTGTTCGGCTATCTGCTCGAGCCGATCAACCGGGTGACCTTCGAGGCGATGCGGGAATGACCTAGTCGCTCGGTGGCGCGAGGGTCTGCAACGCCGGTTCGAACGCGGGCGCCACCAGAAGCGCCCCGCGCGCGCTCAGATGGTTGCCGTCGAAATAGAGCGGATAGCCCGCATCGGTGACCTTGCAGGTCAACGGGCCGCACAACAGGCGCGATGGATCGATCACGCCGATCAGCCCGTGCCGTTCGAGATCCGCCGCGATGGCGTGGAAGGCGGCGTCGCGGTGCAGATGTTCCGCGCGGGGCGGCTCGATGCTGCGCATCATGCCCAGCAATTGGGCCTTGGCCATCCGCCGCGGTTCGGCGAACGGTGCGTCGGGGACGTCCAGCACGACCTGCACCGCGATGCCGAGTGCGCGCAATTGCTGCACGCCATCTTCAAAGGCGCGCCTGTCGCCACCCGGTCCTTCCGGATCGGGGTGCAGGCCACCGCCATAGACGCTCCAATGCGCCGCCAGCAGCACGACCTGCGGCCGCGCCTCGGCGAGGAAGCGCATCACCGCCGCGTTGCGTGCGGCGCATTCCCGTTTTCGTTCCGGGCGGAACATCCACTGGTTCGCCTTTTCCTCCTGCGCCCGGACCGGCAGCAACGGCGGGCAGCCGAGCGAGGTGAGGTCGTACCCCGCTATGCCGTGGCGTCGGGCCAGCTTGTCGAGCGCGGGCAGATAGACCGCCGCGTGCGAATCGCCCCACAGGACGAAGCTCGGGCGCTTTGCCGCGCCGCCGATGCGGCAGCGTGTTTCGCTGCGAATCGTGGCGACCGGCCGACCGGCGCAGCCATAGTCGGGCTCGGGGCCGCGTTCGTTGAGCCGCTGCACCGCCGCATCGAAACGCCATGGCAGGCCATTGGCGAGATAAAGGCCGGCGCCGTAGAGCGCGAGCGCCGCGCTTGCGCCGAGCGCGCTCAGGAACAGGGTGCGCCGCGACAGCAGCAGCCGGGGCTTGCGGAAGGGCAGCTCGACATAGCGCCAGGACAGCCACGCGAGCGGAAAGGCCAGTAGCACCATCGCCAGCCGGACATAGCGATACGGCCCGAGCAGATAATAATTGCCGAACACGATCAGCGGCCAATGCCAGAGATAGAGCGAATAGGAGATCAGCCCGATCGCGACCAGCGGCCTGACGCCAAGCGCGTGCGCGACGCGTGAGCCCGCAACCTGGCTTCCATAGAGGATCGCGGCGGCGCCCAGAACGGGCTCGACCGCGTTGAGCCCGGGAAAGGCCGATCGTTCGGACAAGGTCCAGACCGCATGGCCGATCGCGACGAGCCCGATCAGCGCGATCGCATCGCCCAGCCACCGCCAGCGCGGCGCGGGCAACAGCCCGGCGGCAAGCAACGCGCCCGCCATGAACTCCCAGGCGCGCGACAACGGCGAATAAAAGGCGCCGCCCGGATCGGCCTGCACCGCCCAGACGCTGTACGCGAACGACGCCAGCCCGCCGGCGAGGAGCGCGGTGCGCAGCGCGAAGGGCTGGCGCCGCACCAGCAGGAGCAAAGCCGGGAACAGAATGTAGAATTGCTCCTCCACCGCCAGCGACCAGGTGTGGAGCAACGGCGTCGCTTCGGTGGTCAGGCTGAAATAGCCCTCCCAGCCCCAGAAGAGCAGATTCGAGCCGAATAAGGCGATCGCCGCGAGACTCTGGCCGAAATCGCGGAAATCCGCCGGTAGCAAGATCCAGCCGGCGATACCCGAGGCAGTGAGCATGGCCAGCAGCGCAGGCAGGATGCGCCGCACCCGCCGCTCGTAGAAACCGATCAGGGTGAAGTCGCCTTCCGCGCTTTCGCGCAGGATCAGCTGCGTGATCAGATAGCCCGAGATGACGAGGAAGATATCCACTCCGACGAACCCGCCGGGAAAGCCTCGGATGCGCGCATGGAACAGCACGACCGCCAGGACCGCGATCGCCCGCAGCCCGTCGATCTCGCGCCGATAGGTCGACGCCTCGCTTTCGCCCGTGCCCGTCAGCTATCCGCTCCCCTCGATGCGCCAGCACGGCATTCCGAGGTGCGAGTCAAGCGTTCGGGAAGGCGAATCCTTGCACGAGTCGCCGGGTGTCGAAGCGGTGAAATTTCCCTGTTCCTGCGGATTAACAGGGAAAATAACAGGGAATTCCTTTTTCTCACCCGTTCCGGGCGCGCTTTTGTCAAAAAATTCACGCCTGATATCAGGTGCTTGATATGGAATTCCCTGTTCCTGAATAACAGGGAATTCGGGCCGGATAACAGGGAATTTCCCCGCCGGAACAGGGAAATGCCTTCCACTCGATACGGCACGACAATGGGAAAGAGCGGGGCGGCACCCGGGAGTTCCACCCGGTGCCATGATGCGACAATCCCGATCGCGGTTGAATCGATCGGCGCCGAATTCCCGCCCTTCCTATGCCATCATATTGCGGCCCCGCGCGATGCTGACGCTATGGCCGATGCTGCCTTTGGCCGACGGCGTCTTGATCGTGTCGACCATGATCCAGTCATTGGTCACCCGGTCGGGCGTGATCGTCATCGCCATATAGCCGCGCCGGCTGGTGTCGCACCATTTCAGCTCCGGATTGGCCTCGACCAGCGCCGCAGCCAGGATCTTCGGGTCGACGCCAAGCCCGGCTTCATAGCCCGAGGAGGTGACGCTGTGCCCGGCGAACTCGACTCCGGCGGGCTTTCCGTCCTGCGCCAGGTCGTATGCCCAGGCATTGTGGCTGTCGCCCGAGATAACGACCAGGTTCGCGCCGAGCGCCTGCGACGATGTCAGGAAGCGCGCCCGGGCGGCGGGATAGCCGCCCCAATTGTCGAAGTTGAACGGAAGGCCGACCTTCGCCGCTGCAATGCCCGCTTCGACATAGTTCCTGGAGCGTTCGCTCGCATCGGGCGCGAGCCAGCTCGCCGCGGCGAGCGGCATCACCGTCCGGCCCATGATCGTGCCGAAGCCGACCACTTGCCAGCGCTGCCCCGCCTTGACCGAGGCGCGCATCGCATGCGCCAGCCAGTCCTCCTGCTGCGACCCCATCATCGTCGCGCCCGGATCGGCCCACGCGCCGTCGCGGAACGCCTTCAGCGCCGCCATCGGATCGGCCTGCTTGAACAAGGGCGCGATATCGGGCTGCTCGGTCCGGGCGAGCAGCCGGGTCTCGGTGCGGAAGAGGGTCGCCAGGGTGCCGATATCATAGGCCTTCCACGGCTCGTCGGAGACCGGCATCCATTCGCGGAACACCTGGATCGAGGCGGCGCGCCGGGCATTCCAGTCGCCCTCATCGGCCTGGTGGTTCTCGGCGCCGCCTTCCCAGCTGTCGTTCGCAGATTCGTGATCGTCCCATTGTACGATCATCGGCACCAGGCTGTGCAGCTTTTGCAGATCCGGGTCGGCGCGGTAGCTGGCGTAGCGCAGCCGGTAATCGGCGAGGTGGATCATCTCGGTCGCCGGCTCGATCACGCGGCCAGGCACGGCCTCCTTGGCGGAAGGATAGGTGCCGGCGGGATATTCGTAGAGATAGTCGCCGAGATGCACCGCGAGATCGATATCGTCGCGTGCCGCGGCATGTGCATAGGCGTTGAAATAACCGAAGGGCAGGTTCGAGCAGGAGAAGATCGCCGCGCGGAAGCGCCGCACCGCGCCTTCGGGCAAGGTCTTTGTCCGGCCGACGGGCGAGAAGCTGCCGTCGGGCGCGACGAAGCGGAAATGATAGATGCGGCCCGGCGTGAGCCCGGCGACGGTGATCTTCGCCGTATGGTCGCGCCACGGTCCGGTGATCTGCACGCCACCCGCGGCCACCCTGGCGAAATCGGCGGTTTCGGACAGCTCAACCTTCAGCTCGACTGCGCCGCCATTGGCGGGGACATAGCGCGTCCAGAGCAGGATCGAATCCGCCATCGGCTCGCCGCTTGCGACCGAATGGGTGAAGCCGCGCCCGCCGGCCACCGTCGCCGTCTGCGCGAAGCCGGGAATGGCGAAGGCGCCCAGCCCCAGCGATCCGGTCAGCATGAACGAGCGGCGATCGATCCGGTGGTGCATGGTCATTTCCTCCTGCCTGAATGCCGCCCTTGCGCCCGCATGATGGCGGCTCCGTGACAGCCGGTGTCATCGCTTCTAAGGCGCGAGTCGATGCTCCGATTTTATTCCAAGGCCGCGGACCGGCTGACGCTATTGATGTCCGGGCCGATGGCGCCCGGCCGACGGTTTCTGATCGTCCTGCTTGTCGCCATCCTCGCCCGCGCGGTCACCTTCGGCAACCCGATCGTCCATGTCGATGAGGAATTCTATTTCGTGACGGCGCAGGCCTGGGCTCATGGCGCGCTGCCCTATGTCGATGTCTGGGACAGGAAGCCGATCGGGCTGTTCCTGGTCTATCTGCCCGCGGCGGCGCTCGGCATGCCGGTCGGCATCTGGGCCTATCAGGCGATGGCGCTGGCCAGCCTGGTCGCGACGGCGCTGCTGATCGCGCGCCTGGCCGATCGCGCCGGCTGGAAGAAGGGCGCGCTCGCCGGGGCGCTCGCTTATGTGCTGTGGGTCGATTTCGTCGACGGGCAGGGCGGCCAGGCCCCGATCTTCTACAATCTGCTGATCATCGGCGCCGCCGTGCTGATCGCGCCGCGCCCGGGGGAAAATACCCCCCGCGCACGTGGCCTGATGGCGATGGCACTGGTCGGGCTTGCGCTCCAGATCAAATATTCGGTCGTGTTCGAAGGCATGTTCTTTGGCCTGTGGCTGCTGGTGCGCGAATGGCGTTCGGGCCAGCGCTGGTCGATCCTGCCTTATGGAGGTGCGCTGGTTGCGCTTGCCGTGCTGCCGACCTTGCTCGCCTGGTGTGCCTTTGCCTCGATCGGCGCGGGCGACGCCTGGATCTATGCCAACCTCACCTCGATCCTGGAGCGAAACGCCGATCCGCTGTTCGAGCAACTCGGCAATCTGGCGAAGATATTGCTGATCACCTCGCCCCTGATCGCTGCGACCATCCTCGCGGTCGGGTCGACCGGCCAGACGCCGGAGACGCCGGCCTTGCGCCGCTGGCTCTTCACCTGGGCGATCGCGGCGGCGTTCGGCCTGCTGATCTTCGGCTCCTGGTTCGACCATTATGCCCTGCCGCTGATGGTGCCCCTTGCGGTGTGCGCTTCGGGCTTTTTCGGCGATCACCGCGACGGGCGGCGTGCGGTGCTGGCAGTGCTGATCCTAGCCTTTATCGGCGGCCAGATCGTGCTGATCAGCAAGCGCTTCACGCGCGGGACGCAGGCACAATTCACCGCGATCGCCGATGCGATCGGACAGGGGCCGGGCTGCCTCTATGTCTATTCGGGCGAGACGGCGCTCTATCCCGCCACGGGCCGATGCACGCTGACGCGCTATCTCTTCCCGAGCCATCTCGGGCGCGTGCGCGAAAGGGGGGCGATCGGGGTGGACCAGACGGCGGAGATCGCACGCATCCTGGCCCTGAAGCCCGCCATCGTCGTGCTGCGGCCTGCCTATCGCGGCGAACGCGCCGATACGCGCGCGCTGGTAATGGCGGAGATGCGTAATGCTTATCGCCTGCGCGCGGTCAGGCCGCTCGGCAATCAGGCGATCCAGATTTTCGAGCGGAGGCCCGCGTCAGAAGGGGGCGTCTAGGCAGCAATAGGCGCCGTTCCGGCGCGCCCGGCGCTGCAGCGCGGGGGGCAGGTATTTGCACCCGATCACCGCCCCGGAAGAGCCATGCGTGCGGAGATAGACTGCGGGATCACCGATGCTGCCGTTCCAGTCGGACAGGACCCCGGTCCGGTGAAGCGGCCGCCACGTGTTCATGAAGGCGATATAGGTGAGATCGTCGATCAACAGGCCCTTGGTGCGCCGATCGTCGGATATGCCGCACATTTTCCCCGTCGCGACGATATCGGCGCGGATCGCGCCATAGCCGAAGGCGGAAAACGAGCTCTTCTGGCCTGCGATATAGCCCGGGCTCCTTGCGATCGCCGACAAGGCCGGACCGTAAAAGGCCATGAGCAGGACAGCGCTTATCGCGCTGCCGCCAAGCGTCATCAGCGACAGGACTCGGGTCAGCCTGAGGAGGTGGGTCGATTCCCGGATCGCGGTGAAGGCGAAGATAAAGACGATGATCGTCAGCGGGACCGTCAGCGCGCTTTCATAGACGTTCTTGTGGATCTGGGCGACGCTCCAGAACAGGATCGTGGCGGCGATCAGCAGCGCGAAGACGATCCGCCTGACGTCGCCCTGGTTCTTCGGGCGGCGGCGCAGGACGACAATCAGCACGCCGATCGCTGCGACCATGCACGCAGCCCAGCAGATCATGACAAGGATGGTCCAGCCCAGCGCCGTGCCATGGCCGATCACCTGCGGGGGCAGCCAGTTCGACATGTTCCGCATCTTGGGGACAGTCAGCAGGATATAGTCGAACGGATTGAGGCCGGCCAAAAGCTTGCCGATCTTGGGCGCGATCGGGTCCGCATTGAAGATGACCGACGCGATATTCTCGCGGCCGAGCTTTTCGGCAAGGAGCGGGTCGGCCGGGCAGCGGAACCGGCCGATCCAGTAGGGGATCGAAAGCGCGGTCGCCCCGATCAGCACCAGCGGGGCGGCGATCCGCCAGGGCCGGCCCTTCGCGCCATGGCTGCTGAACACCGCCGCGGCCAGGAAGACCGGCATGAAGATGATGCCCTTGAGGTGATAGCCGAGCGCGATCATGCCGAGCAGGACCACCAGCAATGCCTTGATCGCCGATGCCGCCGTGCCGTCCTCGCTCCGCGTCTTGTTCAGGCCGGCGGTCCCAAGGAAGATCGCGGCGGTCAGCGCGAGCAGGATCGGCTGTTCAGGGCGGCTGATCACCAGCATGAACGGGAGCAAGCCGAGGCTGGCAAGCGAGAAGCCGATCGTCCGAATGCGGTTCGCTTCGGCCAGCGTCCGGCTGAGGCGCCCGATCAGCGTCCAGAGCAAGGCAAGCCAGGCCAGCGCATAGGCCATGCCCACCAGCCGGATCGTGAGCGGATCGGCAAAGGCCGAATTGAACGAAGCGGTCGCATAGCGCAGCGGCTGCATGAAGAAGGGCGTCTGCGCGAGCGTGTTGAGCCCGCAATTCTCGGCCACGAACCGGTCGACTCCGCCGTCGAACGCCATGCGCGCCTGGAATCGCCAGCCGACCTCGTCCGAATAGATCGGCACCAGCAGGCCGAGCCCGACCGAGCACAGCGCGACGATCGCGGCGATCATGGCGGTCGGCAACTGGCGCGAGGTCGGGGACGGCGTCATGCGATCGGGCGGCTCCAGGGCTGGGGCTGGCGGACATCGAGCCGGCACACCGCGTGCAGTCCGTGCTTTCGAGCATAGTCGCGGACGCGGGCGTCATAGTCGGGCAGGTTGGAATCGGCGAAGTTCCAGTCGGGCGGATTGAAGGTCGAAAAGCCGTTGATCGTCGGCACGCGCCAGATTTGCGCGAGCAGCATGGCATCGACATTGTGCGGATAGACGCCGTTGCCTTCGCCCGGCTTCAGCGCCTTGATCGCGCTGCCTGCCTTGTCCGGGACTTCCTCGCTGGTCCGGGCAAGCACGACATAGAAGCTGCGGCACCCGGCCGGCGGGGCGGGGATATGCCACAGATCCTGGATCTGCCGCGCCCGGCTCAATTGCGCGGCGGGTTCGGCGGTGAGCTGTTCGGCGACGAGAAAGACGGCGAATCCGGCGGCCACCCGGGGAGTCGACCGCATCAGCCGCATCGCCTGTTCGCGGTACACCGCGAACACCAGCAGCAGGACGGGCAGGATGAGGAAGAGCTGATAGCGCAGCACGATGCGGATGCCGCTCGCACCGGGGACCAGATAATGGACCAGCAGCCAGGGCGACAGGATCCACAGTTGCAGGGTCAGCCCCCAGCTGATGACGATCGCCAGCGCGAACACGCGCAGGTCGAGCGGCGCCGTCGGGCCGGGCTGCCGGCGCAGCACGCGGAGTATGGCAAGGATGATCAGCGCGAAGAGGAGCAGCGGAAAACCCGTCTCATGCTCGCCGCGCAGGAATCGCTCGGGCAGGTTGGACCCGGCCGGCACCAGCGCGCGGAACAGCGCCTCGAGCAGCTGGAAGATCCAGCCCCAGACATAATTGCCCGGCCCGACATTGATCAGGTCGACGAAGGTGACCAGCGGGCTGATCTTGTAGCCATGGCCGCCCGTTTCGGCGAGCTTCGCCATATAGACGATCAGGAACGGCACGATGCAGAGCGCGAAAGCGAACCCGGTTGCCGCGAGCGTGATGATGTGCCGGCGCACCAATGCCATGGCCTTGCGCGGCGAAAGCTGCCCGCTCTGCCACACCCAGCACGCCGCAAGAATGCAGGCGAACAGGATCGTGAACCAGGCCAGATAATAGGAGGTGAAGAACCAGGCTGCCATCACCGCCGCGAAACCGCCGCCGAACGCAGCACTCCGCGCATGCCGCCCGGCGCGTTCCGCCCGGATCATGCCGATCGCGAAGATGGTGACGATCGGCAGCAGCCCGATGGTGTGGAGCTGCGCATGGCCGCCCTGGATCGCCATGCCGCTGGCGATGGTGAACAGCGTCGCGATCAGCAGCGCGATCGGCCGCTCCCAGGCGAGGCTCCTGACAGCAAGCAGATAAGCCGAGACGAAGCCGATCGTCTTGAAAGTGGCGATGTTCAGCGTGTCGGCATGGAACGGGTCGGCGAACAGCCGCCAGAAGGAATAGACCAGCCCGTAGAGGAAATAGCCGTCATTATAGCCGAGCGTATCGCCATAAGGATGGAAATAGGCCGGCAGGTTCCAGCTCGCCCCATGGACGAAGACGTTGCGCCAATGTTCGAGCAGGCTGATCTCGATCAGCGAATCGCCGCGGTCGCCGAACCCCAGATCGAATCTGCTGAGGATGGTTTCGCGGAAGCACAGGAACATCGCCGCCAGATAGACGGCCAGGAAGGCGATGCCGCTCAGCGCGCGGGAGGGCCGCGGCGGCGCTGCGATCGATGGTGTTCGTGCTTCCTGCAAGATCGGACCGCCCTCGTGCCTGGCGGCGCGCCGCAAGATTGCGGCGGCTTGTCTGGAACGGGTCGGGCGCTGTCAACCCGCCGGAATTTAGGCGACGGCGCTGTTTCCGCGTCCGGCGTGCCGCGCCGCGACCAGTTCGGCATAATAATCCATCAGCTCGATCGTGTGCTCGCGGTCGCTGCGCACCTTGCCGGCGGCGACCTTCGCGGCGCGGCGCAGGATCGCCGGATCGCGTTCGAACAGCCGGTGGATCGCCAGCGCCGCCGACTGGGCGTCGCGTGCGGTATAGAGCTCGGAGCAGAGCGGGTCGGCGATCTCGGCACAGCCGCCAGTGTCGGGCGCGATCAGCGGCAGGCCCGCGGCCATCGCCTCGGACGCGACCAGCCCGAACGGCTCGGCTTCCGATCCATGGATCAGTGCGTCGCAGCTCGCCACGATCCGGGCCAGCCGCTCGCGGTCATAGACCGGGCGGAACATGCGGATATGCGGCGACCCCGCGATCCGTTTCTCGATCGCCCGGCTCTCGATGCCGGTGCCGAGCAGCATCAGCCCGACCGGCAGGTCAGCACCAGCGCGCTCGACCGCGTCGATCACCAGCCGCCAGCGCTTCTCGGGATGGTGACGCCCGAGACCGAGCAGCAAATGGCCCTCCGGCGGCAGGTCGCACTGGGCGAGCAGTGCGGCCCGCAGCTTCTCGTCGCGCAGGCCGGGGGAGAAATGGCCGCGCTCGATGCCGAGCGGCATGGCCGCGTCGATCCGCACGCCGCGCGCCTTCAGCCTTTTCTCTAGCGCCGGGCCGTTGGTCACCACCGCGTCGTAATTGTCGAGGAAGCGGCCCATGTAGCGGCTGTACCAGGCAAAGGCGCGCTCGATCCGGTCAGGCGCGGCCAGCGCCTCGAACCAGCGCATCGCATAGGCAGCGACATTGTCGTTGTGCATGAAGAACACCTTGGCGGCGTCCCCTTGCCACTGCCCGACGATCCAGGCCGGTCGCCAGGGCGACGAGGCCTCGACCAGGTCGGGCTTCAGGTCGTCGAGCAGCTTGATGACCGGCGCCGCATCCCAGAACAGGCCGTAATTCTTGTCGAAGATCAGGCGCGATGCCTTGACGTAGATGATCTTGCCGCCGCCCGGACGTTCTTCGACCATGTCCTCGCGGCCCGGCGCGATCACGATCAGTTCATGCCCCAGTTCGGACATGATTCCCATCTTGCGGTCGATATAGGTGCGCACGCCTCCGCCGGTCGGCGAGTAGAATTCGTTGACGTCGACGATGCGCATACCGCTCAACCTTTCGGCTTGATCGGGCCGAAGCCGCCAAGGCCGCGCAGATATTGCGCCTGGATGTCGGTGGTGGTCACGCCGGGGCCGACATTGATCGTCGCCATGTTCAGCTTGGGGCGCGTGCGCCCGAGCTTCACGTTGCTCGGGAAACCGGCGCCGTCGCTCCAGAAATCGAACTTGTTCCGGCCGTCGCGATTATGCGTGAACAGCAGCGCGTAGCGGCCTGGCGTCGGCGCCTTGATGCACATGATGATCGCGCCCGACTGCGGGGTGGGGACGCGCACGCGGCGGAAGAACTTGCCTTCCTTCACCAGGTCGCGGTCGTCCTTCAGGAAATCCGCTTCGGTCGCCGGGTAAAGCTCGAGCTTCAGCTCGCCGACGCGATCCTTCAGCCCGGATACGTTGACGCGGATAGCCGGGCCCGTGCCGCTGGTGCAGGCCGAGCTGTCCGGGCCGAGCACGCCGGCCTGGGCCTTGCCCGTCAGGGGGACCATCATGGCACCGGACAAGGCGATGCCAGCGAGAAGTTTACGCGACGCCATTCTTCGTCCTCAGCAAGCCATGCAGGCTGAAGGAACCGATGAGGACGATGTGCACGAGCAATATCAGGGCCGCGGTCATCGCCATCAGTTCCGAAAGCGCTGCATCCTGCCCGATCAATAGGATCGCGAAATTGGCGAAAAGAAGGTCCTTGTTCGGCACGAATGGGAGGCGGGAGACGAGCATGCGGGCCGCGCCAAGGATCAGCCACATTCCAATAGAGACGGTCGGCAGCGCATAGTGCCAGGCAAAGGCGATGAAGATGGTACCCGAGATCAGGCGGACGGCGTGCACCATGAAGATCCACCACAGGGTGGTGCGCGGCAGCGAGAAGACCCGCTTGGAGAAGATCAGGAACGGCAGCGACATGGCGAAGGTGATCGCCGCCGATGTTTCGACGGTGCTCAGCTGGATCGGGGTCAGCAGACCCGCGCCGAGCGGCAGCGCCAGCGCGATCATTGCCAGGGTGACGGTATTGCCGGCGATCGCGGAGAGGATGCTGACGTCCTTCACCGCGCCGAACGGCGCCGCGACGATATGCGTTCGCTGCCGCGCCCAGGCATAGAAATAGGCCTCGCCCGAATAACCGAGCACCACGTCGTTCGCGATGCGCTTCTTCAGCAACGCGGCCAGCCCGGATATCGGAATGCGCCAGAGGCGGCGGTAGATGATGAAGTCGCCGACCGGCGGCGCGAGGTACAGCAGCGCAAAGGCGATGTAGAACAGCGGATTGTGCGGCACGGCGCGGCTGAGGCCGGCGAGGCCCGATCCGAACAGCTCGCGCCCAAGCCCGGCGATCATCGCGATCGTCACGATCGCGCCGATCACCATCGGCCAGCGCCGCTTCAGCGTCTGCACAGGCTCCAGCCCGGCGAGGTCGGGGACCGTCACCAGAGGAGCTTTGGCATTGTCCATCATAGGAATTTTAGATCCCAGTCCGTCCACGTTTAGACCCGTTTTTTTCTGTTTCCGGTCTTGACCGGGGTTGGCGCGCCGTAGCTAGATCGCGTTTTTGCGGCAATTTGCAACCTGCACAGAAATAATGTCCGTTTTGTGCTGCGCTGCGAAACTTTTGCCTCAATGAGTCGTTATTGGCGCCCTTCAGATGCTGACCCCTCCGCCCGAAGCGGCCAGCATTCTGGCCTATGCGCAGACGCTTAAGGGCGGCGGCGTGGAGCGGGTGCTGTTGCGACTCGCGCGCAACTGGGCCGATCTGGGGCGGCGCGTCACGCTGGTGATCGGCGATACGAGCGGGCCTCTGGCGGCTGAACTGCCCGCCAATGTCCCCGCCAGTGTCGATGTCCGGGTGCTGGGCGATCCGTCCTATTCCGGGCTGCGCGCGGTGGCCGGCATCGTCCGCACCGTGGCGCCCGATCTGATCTTCTGTCCCGGCAACCACTATACCGGCATGGCTCTTTATACGCGCCTGCGGCTCGGCCCACGCTGCCCCCCGATCGTCGCCAAGGTGTCCAACCGGCTCGACCGGACCGATCAGGGCGCGCTCTTGTCGCTCGGCTACCGCACCTGGTTGCGCCTCCATCCGCGCTTCATCGACCATGTCGTCGCGATGACGCCGGCGATGCGCGACGAGGCGATCGGGGCGATGCATATCGCGGTCGACCGCATCAGCGTCATTCCCAATCCGCCGGCACCGGCATTGACCGACGAGGCGCCGTCATGGCTGCCGGCGGGCACTTTTCTGCTCGGCGTGGGCCGGCTCGCCCCGCAGAAGCGCTGGGACCGGATGATCGCCGCGCTGCCCCGGCTTGCCCGCGGCGACGTGCATCTGGTGATCCTGGGCGAAGGCGCGGAGCGGACGGCGCTCGAGGCGCAGGCTGCCGCGCTGGGACTGCAGGGCCGCGTGCATCTGCCCGGTTATGTCTCCGATCCGCGCGCCGCACTGGGACGTGCGGCGGCGGTGGTGCTCACCTCCGATTTCGAAGGCGTGCCGGGCGTGCTGCGCGAGGCGCTGGCCGAGGGCACGCCCGTCGTCTCGACTGACTCGAGCGTCGCCGTGCGGGAGATCGTCACCGGCCCGGCGCTGGGCAGCGTGGTGGCGCCGGGTGATGAACAGGCACTGGTCGCGGCACTCGACCACTGGCTGGCGCCCGGCCGTGCCCGTCCCGAGCCGATACCCGAGCCGGGTACCGATTCGGCGCAACGCTATCTCGATCTGTTCGATTCCCTCGTTGGGATCAGGCGGCGGGCCTGACCCTGTCGGGCTGCGCGGCGGCGATCTCGGCGATCGCATTGGCCGCGGCATCCGCCGCCACCAGCCTCGGAAACGCCTCCAGCGGAATCTTGAAGCGCCGCGCATTGAACATCTGCGGCACCAGGCAGACATCGGCGAGATTGGGCTTGTCGCCGCCGAGCAATGGCCCGGCTCCGGCCTCCGCCAGTTGCTCCAGCGCGGTGAAGCCCTCGATGATCCAGTGGCGGTACCAGTCGTCCTTCGCCGCCTGGTCGGCACCGAACTGGCTTTCCAGGCGCTTCAGGATGCGCAGATTGTTGATCGGGTGGATGTCGGCCGCGATCACCAGCGCCTGGGCCAGCACCCGTGCCCGGGCGAGCGGATCGCGCGGCACCATCGGCGGATCGGGATAAAGCGCGTCGAGATAGTCGATGATCGCGAGGCTCTGCGTGATCGGTTCGCCGTCCACCTCGAGCGTCGGCACGAAACCCTGCGGATTGCGCGCGAGATTCTCGGGCGCGCGGTGCACGCCTTCCAGCAGCGCAACGTCCTGGCTCTCATAAGGCACGCGCTTCAGATTGAGCGCGATGCGCACGCGGTACGCCGCCGAGGAGCGCCAATAATCATAGAGCTTGATCATGTGCCGCCCGAATCCTCCGCGATGGCGCGCTCCGAATTGCGCTCGAGCGCGACCTTGATCATCGCCACGATCGGATCGGCCAACGCGAGGCCGAGCACGCCGAACAAGGTGCTGGCCAGGATCTGCGACGAGAGGGTCAGGGCAGGCGGCAGGTCGACGGTGCGCCGCGCGACCATCGGGATCACGACATAGCCGTCGAAGGTCTGCACGCCGAAATAGACCGCGATCGCCCAGAGCCCGGTATCGACCCCGGCACTGAAGCCGACCGCTACCATCAGCACGCCGCTGACGAAGGCGCCGATATTGGGGATGAAGGCGAGCATGCCGGTCAGGATGCCGAGCAGCAACGCCATCGGCACGCCGACCGCCCAGAGACAGAGCGAGGTCAGCACGCCTTCGAACAACATGCCGGCCAGGCGTCCCGCGAGCAGTCGGCGCATCGTCGCGGCCATGCGCTCGATGGTGATGGCGAACTCGCCGCGCATGTCGGACGGCACCATCCATTGCAGCCCGCGATCATAGATGCGCGGCTCCATCGCGACGAACAGGCCGATCACCAGCACCATGAACAGGCTGGTCAGTGCGCCCAATGCGGTGCCGACCCAGGAAGTGAGCTTGCCGAACGAGCCCATCGCCTGCTGCGCCAGCCCATTCAGATCGGCTCGGCCCGGCATCAGGCCACTGGTCGATGCCCAGCTGATCAGGCGGTTCGCCTGCACCTCGAGCGTCACGCGCAACTGCTCGGCCTGCGCCGCGACCTGCACGCCGGTCATATAGAAGACGCCGAGGATGAACGCGACGGCGCAGAGCATCACGATCAGCAGCCTGAGTCCACGCCCGATCGGGAGGACTCGCCCGAGCAGTCTTACCCCACCATCGAGCATCGCAGCGAAGACGAGCCCGCCGAAGATGATCAGCAAGGGCTGGATCAGCAGCACCACCAGCGCCATCGCCGCGGCAAGGCCAAGCCATACGCTCGCGCGCTTCAGCTCCTTGCGGACGAATGGGTCGCGCAGCTCGTTCGGGCCGGGTTCGGGATCGATCGCTGCGGACTGCTCCATCGTCATTCCTTGGGATTGTCTCGTGCTGCGTGCAGCGAGGTGCCGGCGCGGCCCGGCCGGAAGCTCTCACCCCAGGTGAAGGGGTTCCAGCTGCCGTTGCCGCTCTTCGAGAAAGTGATGAATTCGGCGCGGCCGCCCAGATTCTCCCAGGGCACGTCGCCGCCAAGACCCATGGCGGAGATGGCGAAGCGGCTGTCGGCGCTATGGTCGCGATTGTCGCCCATCAGGAAGACATGGTTCGGGCGGATCGTGATCGGACCGAAATTGTCGCCGTCGCTCTGGCCGGTCTCGACCGTATCATAATGGCGGCCATTGGGCAGCGTCTCGGTGACCAGGGTCAGCCGGCAATAGGGCTTGCCGTCCGGGCCGCTCACGAGCGCGCCGGGATATTGCTCCGGATCGCATATCGTCTTCTTGTCGACCGGGATCAGCGTGTCGTGCGGGGGGCCACGCTTCACCGCGACGCCATTGATGAACACGGTGCCCTCGATCACCTGAAGCCGGTCGCCCGGCAGGCCGATCAGCCGCTTGATATAGTCGGTGTTGCGGGTCGGCGGGGTGACGATGACGACGTCGCCGCGCTCGGGCATCTTCCCGAACAGCCGGCCAGGGATGAAGGGCAATTGCACGCCCCAGCTCTCGACTTCCTGATGCAGCACCAGGCTGCGGAACATCGCGACTGGATTGGGAATGGTCGGCGATACGAAGGACCAGCCATAGGCATATTTGGTCACGATCAGCTGATCGCCGACCTGCAGCCCGGGCAGCATCGATTCGGACGGGATGTAGAAGGGCTTGGCGATGAAGCTGTGGAAGCCCAGCACCGCCAGGACCAGCCAGAGGATGCCCTTCACCTCGCCCCACCAGTCAGTGGTCGGATGTTTTTCGACTGTTTCCGGCGCGGGCACGGCCTCCTGATCGGGCACTCCCTCCAACGCCAACTCCTCACTCATTTACATTGTCCTACTCGGCCCTGATCGCTTCGATGATCACGAAGGCCTGCGCCCATGGATGATCGTCTGTTAGCGTCAGATGTACATGGGCGACGTGGCCCGCGGGTGTCAGCGCGTCAAGCCTCGCCCGGGCGCCGCCGGTCAGCGCGAGCGTCGGCGCGCCCGAGGCTGCGTTGATCACGCCGATGTCCTTCATGAACACGCCGCGCTTGAAGCCGGTGCCCACTGCCTTGGAGAAGGCCTCCTTCGCGGCGAAGCGCTTGGCCAGCGTGCCGGCCTTGGTGAAGGGTCGCCGGTCGGCCTTGGCGCGCTCGATCGCGGTGAAGACGCGATTCTCGAACCGCGCGCCGAATCGGTCGAGCGACGCCTGGATGCGCTCGATATTGCAGAGGTCCGAGCCCAGGCCGATGATCATCGGGGACCATCTTTCGTCTTGCGCGCTGCCCGCTCGATCAGCTCCGGAATCCCGCCGCCCCTCTGTTCCTCGATCAATGTGTCGCGCAGGCGCGTCAGTACTTCGCCCAGCCAGTTGGTGCCGCGCCATTTCGTGCGGTCGTGCGCGTCCGGACTATCGGCGGCAAGGCCGATGCCCCAGATCGTATCGAGCGGGCTGGCTTCGACGATCGTGGTGCCTTCCGTATCGAGCAATACCGTCAGCAAGTCGCGGTGCGTGGTGAACTTCGCCCGGTTGCCGCGATACACGATAGCGCGCGCCACCGCGTTCCAGCGGTCCGCGTCGAAGAAGCGGACTTTCCGCCCGAGCGCCTTCTGATCACGCGGATCGGCCGTCGCCATGATCTGCTGCCTGACATCCTCATCGCGGAACAGGCGGGCCTTCTCAGCCATCATATATTGCTCTGCGGTGGCATAGCGCTCGCCATCGACCGTAAAATTGCTCGGATGCCATTGCGAGAAAGGCCCGCTCCAGAAAAAGGTGAAGCGTTCCTCCGTCACCGCGCCGAATCCATCGCGGCGCGCATCGTGCGCACGGCTTCGCCCAGTCCGATGAACATTGCCTCGCCCACCAGGAAATGGCCGATGTTCAGCTCGCGCACTTGCCGGATCGCGGCGATCGGCGCGACATTGTCATAGGTCAGGCCATGCCCGGCATGCACTTCGATGCCGTTCTTCGCGGCAAGCGCTGCGGCATCGCTCAGCCGGCGCAGCTCCTCCGCCTGAGCTTCGCCCTCCAGCTCGGCATAGCGGCCGGTGTGCAGCTCGACCACCGGCGCGCCGAGGCGCAACGCTGCCTCGATCTGGCGCGCATCGGGCTCGATGAACAGCGACACGCGAATCTTCGCTGCGCCCAGTTCACTGACAAGTGGCGCGAGATGATTATGCTGCCCCGCTGCGTCGAGTCCGCCCTCAGTGGTGCGCTCCTCGCGCTTCTCGGGCACGATGCAGGCGGCGTGCGGGCGGTGGCGCAGCGCGATGGCGAGCATCTCGTCGGTCGCCGCCATCTCGAGGTTGAGCGGAATGGTCAATTGTTCGGACAGCCGCGCGATATCGTCGTCGGTGATATGGCGCCGGTCCTCGCGCAGATGCGCGGTGATGCCGTCGGCGCCCGCCTCGGCCGCTACAAGTGCCGCGCGGACCGGGTCGGGATAGCCCGCCCCGCGCGCGTTGCGGACGGTCGCGACATGGTCGATATTGACGCCGAGCCGCAGGAAATCGGTCATGCCGCGGCCCGGCTGCCCGGCTTGATCGCGGGCAAGGCCGCCAGCTCGGGCGGGAGCGATTCGGCATTATAGGTCGGCACGTCGACCCGGATCAGCGGGAAGAACGGCACGCCAAGATCGGCGGTCCCGCCCGATCGGTCGACCAGCGACGCCGCGGCGATCGTCTCGCCGCCGGCGCGGCCGATCGCCGCGATCGCCTCACGGGATGAGAGGCCGGTGGTCACCACATCCTCCATCATCAGCACTTTCGCGCCCGGGGTCAGGCGGAAACCGCGGCGCAGCTCGAACACGCCCTCGGGCCGTTCGAGGAACATCGCCTCGACGCCCAGCGCGCGCGCCATCTCGTGCCCCGCGATCACCCCGCCCATCGCGGGGGAGACCACCACGTCGATGCGCGAGCGGATCTCGGTCGGGATGCGCGTCGCCAGCTCGGTGGAGAGGCGCGCGCCGCGTGCCGGATCCATCAGCACGCGCGCGCATTGCAGGTAGCGCGAGGAGCGCAAGCCCGAGGACAGGATGAAATGACCCTCCAGCAGGGCGTCGGCGGCGCGGAACTCGGCCAGGATCTCGTCGTCGGTCATCTACGCTGTCTTTCGTGAAAGCGAGCGGTTGATAGGAGCCCCACAAGGGCCGCGCAACGCCCACAACCCATGGTGTGTCAAAAAACGCCGTGACACGCTTGAGACACCAGCACCTCCCGCGTATAGGCCCATCGCAACGAGCGTATTCCCGCTCGCGCGCCATGGATGGAAAGGCGCAATCAGGGGTGACGAGACGCATGCGCAGTAAGGGGTTGAAGTCGATCGTGCTGGCGGCAGGACTCGCGATAGCGGGTATCGGCTACGCCGCGGCACCGGCGCCACAGGCGGCAACGCCTACCACGACGGCTGCGCCGGCAACGACCACCGCCGCGCCGACGACGGGAGCTGCGCCCGCCGCGACTCCGGCGGCTGCTGCGCCGACCGATCCGATGCTCGTGCTCGACGGCGGCCCGGACGTGAAGCCGACATTCGGTGTCGGCATGCCGGTCGACGGCCATTGGAAGCTGCAGGATCAAGTGACCCCCAATGGTCGCCGCGCGCACTGGTTCCACGACGTCATCCTGTTCCCGGTGATCGTCGCCATCTCGGTCCTGGTGCTGTTCCTGCTGATGTGGGTGATGTTCCGCTATCGCCGCTCGGCGAATCCGGTGCCGTCCAAGACCTCGCACAACACCTTCATCGAGATCATCTGGACCGCGGTCCCGGTCATCATCCTCGCGCTGATCGCCGCGCCCTCGATCGGGCTGCTGGCGGCGCAGTACAAGCCGGCCCCGGCCAATGCCGTCACGCTGAAGGCGATCGGCAACCAATGGTACTGGAGCTATCAGTATCCCGATCATGGCGGGTTCGAGATCACCGCGAACATGCTGAAGGAAAAGGGCCAGGTCCAGCCGGGCGAGCGTTTCCGCACCGATGATGACGGCCCCCAGCTGCTTGCTACCGACAACCGCGTCGTGCTGCCGATCGACACGCCGATCCGCCTGATCACCACCGCGAACGACGTGATTCACAGCTGGGCGATCCCGGCCTTCTGGATCAAGCTGGATGCCATCCCCGGCCGCCTGAACGAGACGAGCTTCACCATCGAGAAGGAAGGCGTCTATTTCGGCCAGTGCTCCGAGCTTTGCGGCGCGCGCCACGGCTTCATGCCGATCACCGTCGTCGCCGTGAAGCCCGAGGTGTTCGCTGCCTGGGTGAAGGCGAAGGGCGGCACGATGCCGGCCCCGGGCGGCGCCAAGCCGTCCGATGCTGCCTTGGCACCTGCGGTCGATGCGGCCGCCGCCAACACCGCCGGACCGGTCGAGAATGCGACCAGCGCCGCTCCCGCCACCAATCAGGCTGCCACGGCGAACACCGCCGGCGCCGGCAACGCTGGACAGTAAGAAATGACCGACACCGCCCTTCACCCGTCCGCGTTCGATGCGCACCATGACGATCACGCGCATCACGATGCCGATCACAAGCCCGCGTTCTTCGCGCGCTGGTTCATGTCGACGAACCACAAGGACATCGGCACCCTCTATCTGATCTTCGCGATCGTCGCCGGCATCGTCGGCGGCGCGATCTCGGGCCTGATGCGCCTCGAGCTTGCCGAGCCGGGCATCCAGTATCTCGGCGCCTGGGCCAGTTTCTTCCATGGCGGCCCGCAGAGCCTCGACGAATCGCTGCACTTCTGGAACGTGCTGATCACCGCGCACGGCCTGATCATGGTGTTCTTCATGGTCATGCCCGCCATGATCGGCGGCTTCGGCAACTGGTTCGTGCCGCTGATGATCGGCGCGCCGGACATGGCGTTCCCGCGCATGAACAATATCAGCTTCTGGCTGCTGATCCCGTCGATGATCCTGCTGTTCGCCTCGCCCTTCTTCGGCGGCGCGGGCAATGGCTGGACGCTCTACGCCCCGCTCTCGACTTATGGCGAGCCCGGGCCGTCGACCGACATGGCGATCCTCGCGCTCCATCTCGCGGGCGCCAGCTCGATCCTGGGCGCGATCAACTTCATCACCACCATCTTCAACATGCGCGCGCCGGGCATGACCCTGCACAAGATGCCGCTGTTCGTCTGGTCGGTGCTGGTCACGGCGTTCCTGCTGCTGCTGGCGCTCCCGGTCCTGGCCGCGGCGATCACCATGCTGCTGACCGACCGCAACTTCCACACCACCTTCTTCGATCCGGCCGGCGGCGGTGATCCCGTGCTGTACCAGCATCTGTTCTGGTTCTTCGGCCATCCCGAGGTGTACATCATGATCCTGCCGGGCTTCGGCATGGTCAGCCACATCATCTCGACCTTCTCGAAGAAGCCCGTGTTCGGCTATCTCGGCATGGCCTATGCCATGGTCGCGATCGGCGTGGTCGGCTTCGTCGTGTGGGCGCACCACATGTTCACCACCGGCCTCAGCGTGAACGTGAAGATGTACTTCACCGCCGCGACGATGGTCATCGCGGTCCCGACCGGCATCAAGATCTTCTCGTGGATCGCGACGATGTGGGGCGGCTCCTTGAGCTTCAAGACCCCGATGATGTGGGCGATAGGCTTCATCTTCATGTTCACCGTCGGTGGCGTGACCGGCGTCGTGCTCGCCAATGGCGGCGTCGACGACGTGATGCAGGACACCTATTACGTCGTGGCGCACTTCCACTACGTGCTGTCGCTCGGCGCGGTGTTCAGCCTGTTCGCCGGTTTCTATTACTGGTTCCCGAAGATGTCGGGCCGGATGTACAACGAGTTCCTCGGCCATGTGCACTTCTGGGTGTTCTTCATCGGCGTGAACGTGCTGTTCTTCCCGATGCACTTCCTCGGCGCGCAGGGCATGCCGCGGCGCATCCCGGACTACAATCCGCAGTACGAGTATTTCAACCATATGGCCTCGATCGGCTATGCGATCATGGCGCTCTCGATGCTGGTGTTCTTCGTCAACCTCTTCTGGTCGCTGTTCGCGGGCAAACCGGCGGGCGACAGCCCCTGGGGTGAGGGCGCGACGACGCTCGAATGGACGCTGTCGAGCCCGCCGCCATACCATCAGTTCGAGACGCTGCCGCGTATAGACTGACGACCGGCGCCGCCCGCGGCGGCACCACAAACCGATAGCGGCGCCGGATTCGACCGGCGCCGCTACGCATTGAAATGAAGATGACCACGACGACCGCACAGCCACTGATGCTTCCCGCCGACTGGCGCGATTTCCTCGCGCTCACGAAGCCGCGGGTGATGACGCTCGTCGTCTTCACCGGCCTGTGCGGGATGCTGGCGGCGCCGGTCGGGATCGATCCGGTGCTCGGTTTCACCGCCATCCTGTGCATCGCGCTCGGTGCGGGCGCGGCAGGCGCGCTGAACCAATGGTATGAGGCGGATATCGACGCGGTGATGAAGCGCACCGCGCGCCGGCCGCTGCCCGCCGGGCGCATGGACCGGCAATCGGCGCTGCATTTCGGCGTTGGTCTCGCGGTCTTCTCGGTGATCCTGATGGGGCTGGCGGTGAACCTGCTCGCCGCTGCGATCCTGACCGTCTCGATCCTGTTCTACGTCCTGGTCTACACCGTCTGGCTGAAGCGCCGGACGCCGCAGAATATCGTCATCGGGGGTGCCGCGGGCGCCTTCCCGCCGCTGATCGGCTGGGCCGCCGCGACGGGCGATGTCGCGACGCTGCCGGTGCTGCTGTTCACCCTGGTCTTCCTGTGGACGCCGCCGCATTTCTGGGCGCTCGCGCTGTTCATGAAGTCCGATTACGCCGCCGCCGGCGTGCCGATGCTGCCCGTCGTGGCGGGCGAGCGCACCACCCGTGTGCAGATCGGGCTCTACACCATCCCGATGGCCGCCGTCGCGATCGCGCCCTGGGCGCTCGGCCTGACCGGCGCGATCTATGGCGGCGTCGCGGTCGCGACCACCCTGGTCTTCGCCGCGCTCGCTTTGCAGGTCAGCCTGCGCACGACCGGTACGGGCGATGCAATGAAGCCGGAAAAGCGGCTGTTCGCCTGGTCGATCCTCTATCTCTTCATCCTTTTCGGCGCTTTGGTCGTCGACAGATGGGTCGGCTGATGCAGAACGATGACGACATCCGCACCCGCCAGCGCGCGCGCGCCCGCGTCATGGCGCTGTTGCTCGGCGCCTTCGTCATTCTGGTGTTCGCGATCAGCATCGTGAAGATCAAGGCGGGGATGCCGCATTGACCCGCACCCTGCGCACCGCGATCCTCGCCGGTGTCGGCGTGTGCTGCATGACCGGGCTCGGTTACGCCAGCGTGCCGCTGTACCGCATGTTCTGCGAGGCGACCGGGCTCAACGGTACCACGCAGCGCGGCCTGGTCGCGCCGGGTGCCGTCGGCGACGCGCAAGTGCGGATCGATTTCGACACCAATGTCGCGCCCAAGCTGCCCTGGACCTTCAAGCCGGAAGTGCCGTCGGAGACGATCGCCATCGGCGCGCGCGACATGGCGTTCTTCACCGCGACCAACAACAGCGACAAGCCCGTCACCGGGACCGCGACCTTCAACGTCACGCCGGCCCAGGCCGGCAAATATTTCACCAAGATCCAGTGCTTCTGCTTCACCCAGCAGACGCTGAAGCCGGGTGAGACGGCGCGCATGCCGGTGATCTTCTTCGTCGACCCGAAGATCCTCACCGATCCGGACGCGGCGGACGTGAAGAATATCACTCTCAGCTACACTTTTTACCCTGTGGATTCCGCGAAAGCAGCCAGCTAGAGCGTTGTCGACAGCCTATTAACGGGGACCGAAGAATGGCCGGCGCCAAGAACCACGATTACCATATCCTGCCACCCGATATCTGGCCGTTCGTCGGCGCGTTCTCGGCGCTCACCATGGCGATCGGCGGCATCATGTGGATGCATTCCGGCAGCGTGTTCGGCATCGGCGGCGGCACCATCTTCTTCATCGGCGTCGCGGCCGTGCTGCTCACCATGTTCTCGTGGTGGAGCAATGTGATCAAGGAAGCGCATGCCGGCGATCACACGCCGGTGGTGCAGCTCCATCTGCGCTACGGCATGATCCTGTTCATCGCCTCCGAGGTGATGTTCTTCGTCGGCTGGTTCTGGGCGTTCTTCGATTTCTCGCTGTTCCCGGCACCGGTTCAGGTGGTCGACGGCACGGTCAGCCTGATCGCCGATGCGGCCCGGGGCACCTGGCCGCCCAAGGGCCTGGAAGTGCTCGACGCCTTCAAGTTCCCGCTGCTCAACACGATCATCCTGCTCACCTCGGGCACGACAGTCACCTGGGCGCACCACGCGCTGATCCACAATCAGCGTGGTGGTGAGAAGACCGGCCTGTGGGGCCTGCTCGGCGTGGGCAACCGCGACGGCGTGCTCAAGGGCTTGTGGCTTACGATCGTGCTCGGCCTGCTCTTCTCGTCGATCCAGGCTTATGAATATGCCGAGGCGCCCTTTCCCTTCCAGGGAATCAACTATGGCGCGTCCTTCTTCATGGCGACCGGCTTCCACGGCTTCCACGTCATCATCGGCACGATCTTCCTGACCGTGTGCCTGATCCGGGCGTACAAGGGTGACTTCACCCCGCGCCAGCATTTCGGCTTCGAAGCGGCTGCCTGGTACTGGCATTTCGTTGACGTGGTGTGGCTGTTCCTGTTCGTCTCCATCTATGTCTGGGGCGGCTGGGGTGCACCGATCCACGGCGGCTGACGCGGGCGTGACGTCGCGCTGGCACCTCGCCCAGGTCAATATCGGCCGGCTCGCTGCGCCGGCCGACGACCCGCAGGTTGCCGGTTTCTTCCAGGAACTCGACCGGATCAACGCGCTGGCGGAAGCGAGCGCCGGATTCGTCTGGCGGCTGAAGGGCGAGGGCAACAGCGCCACCGATCTTCAGCCCACCCCCGATCCTAGGCTGATCGTCAACATGTCGGTCTGGGCGGATGCCGAATCGCTGTTCGACTATGTCTATCGCAGCGCCCACACGCCGGTGATGGCGCAGCGTAGGGCCTGGTTCGACCGGTTCGACGGCGCCTATCAGGCGCTGTGGTGGATCCCCGCGGGCAGCACGCCCAGCGTCGACGAAGCGTTCGCGCGGCTCTGGCTGCTCGACCGCTTCGGCCCGAGCGACCGGGCCTTCACCTTCAAACTGCGCTATCCGGCGCCCGATGCGCCCGGCGCGCCTGTCGATATGCGGCCCGATCCATGGTGCATGGGTCACGCCTGATCCTGCCTCCTCGCCGAGCCCCACGCCCGCTCAGGTGGCGATCAAGGGCCTGTGTCCGCGCTGCGGCGGCAAGACACTGTTCGCCGGCATGACCAAATTCGCGGATCGCTGCTCGGCCTGCGGGCTCGATCTCACTCAGTTCAACGTAGGCGACGGGCCGGCGGCTTTTCTCACCCTGATTATCGGCGGCCTGCTCGTCGGCGTGGCGGTGACCTTGCAGCTGACCGTCGAGCCGCCGCTCTGGCTGCTGGCGCTGATCCTGATTCCCTTGGCGGCGATCGCCGTGATCGGATCGCTGCGCGTCGCCAAGGGGGCGCTGCTCGCGTTCGAATATCGCAACTCGGCACGCGAAGGCAGGATCGCGGACAAATGAAGCAGCGTTTCCCCGTCGTCGCGACCATTATCGTCGGCCTCGCCATCGCCGCGATGATTGCGCTCGGCGTGTGGCAGCTCCAGCGCAAGGGGCAGAAGGAGGCGCTGCTCGTGCAGCTCGCGGCGAATCGATCGCTGCCGCCGATCGCTTTCCCGCGCATCCCGGTCGACGATTCGCTGCTGTTCCGCCGCGCCAGCGCTTTCTGCCTTCAGGCCGTCAGCTTCAGTGTCGAGGGCGGACGCAACGCGGCGGGCCGGACCGGTTGGCGCCACATTGCCCGGTGCCGCACCGGCGTGGAAGGCCCCGGCCTCACCGTGCTGATGGGCGTGGCCAAGGCGCCCGACGCCAAGCCAGCCTGGGGTGGCGGCGAGGTGACCGGCTATATCACCCACGCGCCCGATCACCGGCCGATGATCGCGACCTGGTTCTCGCACCAGCCCAAGACCCTGATGCTCGTCGCCGATCCGCCCGTGGCGGGGCTAGACGCGAATCCCCAGCCCGATCTTGCCTCGGTCCCCAACAATCATCTCGCTTATGCGGTGCAATGGTTCCTGTTCGCGCTCGTCGCCGGGGTGATCTACGCGATAGCGCTGCGTCGCCGTCTGAAAGCTTGACGTGCTTGTGACTTTGCCGCGCCGCGGTTAGGCGCAACGGCCATGCGCTATATCAGCACCCGTGGGGCGGCTCCCGTCCTGGACTTCGAACAGGTCACGCTCGCCGGCCTTGCCAGCGATGGCGGCCTTTATGTCCCCGAGAGCTGGCCGAGCCTGAGCACCGACGAGATCGCTGGTCTGCGCGGCCTTTCCTATGTCGACACCGCCGTCGCCGTGATGGCGCCGTTCGTCGAGGGCACGCTCTCGCGCGAGGAGCTGCGCGATCTGTGCACCCAGGCTTATGGCCGCTTCTCGCACAAGGCGGTCACGCCGCTGGTTCAGCTCGACCATCAGCATTGGTTGCTCGAGCTGTTCCACGGCCCGACGCTCGCCTTCAAGGATGTCGCGCTCCAGCTGCTCGGCCTGTTGTTCGAACGCTTCCTCGCCGGCTCCGACAAGCATGTGACGATCGTCGGCGCGACATCGGGCGACACCGGTTCGGCCGCGATCGACGCGCTGGCCGGCCGCGCCGGCGTCGACGTGTTCATGCTCCACCCGAACGGCCGGGTGTCCGACGTGCAGCGCCGCCAGATGACCACGGTGCTCGCGCCCAACATCCACAATATCGCGATCGAGGGCAGCTTCGACGATGCCCAGGCGCTGGTGAAGGCGATGTTCAACGATCCAGGCTTTTCCGGGACATTCCAGCTCTCGGCCGTCAACTCGATCAACTGGGCCCGGCTGATGGCGCAGGTGGTCTATTATTTCTACGCTGCGGTCCGCCTCGGCGCGCCCGACCGCCCGGTCGCCTTTTCGGTCCCGACCGGCAATTTCGGCGACGTCTTTGCCGGCTATGTCGCTGCGAAGATGGGCCTGCCGGTGGCGAAGCTGGTCGTCGCGACCAACGTCAACGACATCCTCCACCGCGCGCTCGCGCACGGCGATTATTCGCAAGGCACCGTGGTGCCCACGCCGAGCCCGTCGATGGACATCCAGGTGTCGAGCAATTTCGAACGCTTGTTGTTCGATCTCGGCGGACGCGACGGCGCCGCGACGCGCGAGCAGATGCGCGGCTTCGAAGCGACCAGGGCGATGCGCCTCACCAACGCCCAGCGCGAAGGCGCCGCCGGCCTGTTCGTCAGCGACCGGATCGATCTCGACGACATGGCCCTGGCGATGCGCTGGGCGTGCGACGGTTCGGGTCAGGTGATTGATCCGCACACCGCGATCGGCCTCGCTGCCGCGCGCCGAGTCGACCTCGCCCAAGACGTGCCGGTGGTGACTCTGGCGACCGCCCACCCGGCCAAGTTTCGCGAGCCGGTCGAGCGCGCGACCGGGGTTCGCCCGGGCCTCCCTGCCCGGATCGGCGATCTGTTCGATCGCGAAGAGCGTTACGCGACGCTGCCCGGCACGTTTGAGGCGGTCACCGGCTATATCGCCGAGCGGGCGGTGCCGGTCGCGTGAAGCTCGAGACGCTCATCGGCGAGCCCTGGGCTGACTATGGGCTGATCGACTCCGGCAATGGCCGCAAGCTCGAACGCTATGGCCGATTCCGCTTCATTCGCCCCGAGGGCCAGGCGCTCTGGGCCCCGGCGCGCGACGACTGGCGCGCCCAGGCCGAGTTCGTGCCCGGCTCCGACGAAGACGGCGGTGGCCGCTGGGACTATGCGGAACCGGTCCCGCGCGATGGCTGGCCGCTGATGTGGGACCAGGTCCGCTTCCAGGCCCAGACCACGCCCTTCCGCCATCTCGGCTTCTTCCCGGACATGGCCCCGGTGTGGAGCTGGATGCGCGAGCAGGTCGCCGACAAGCTGGCCGCGGGGGAGGCGCCCGAATGCCTCAACCTGTTCGGCTATACCGGCGTCGGCACCCTGGCGATGGCCGCCAAGGGCGCGAAGATGGTCCATGTCGACGCGTCGAAGAAATCGGTCGAGGCGGCGCGCGCCAATGCGGTGCTCTCGGGCATGGCCGACAAGCCGATCCGCTGGATGACCGACGACGCCACCAAGTTCGTCGCGCGTGAGGTTCGTCGGGGCCGCCGCTACGACGGCATCCTGCTCGATCCACCCAAATTCGGCCGAGGGCCGGAGGGCGAGGTGTGGAAGCTCGAGGAAGGCCTGCCCGGCCTGATCGCCGATTGCCGCAAGCTGCTGGATGCGGAGTCGCGCTTCCTGTTCCTCACCGTCTATGCGGTGCGCATGTCGGCGCTGGCGATCGGCGAGCTGCTCAACCAGGCGCTGGGCGATCTCGGCGGCAAGGTAGAGGCGGGGGAACTGGCGGTCCGCGAAGAGGCGCGCGGGCTGCTGCTGCCGACGGCGATCTGGGCGCGCTGGTCGCGATAGCGCGTCACAGCATTGTACAAGTCTCTGTACAATGTTTCGTCAAAATGTCAGCGACCCTACTGACATTTCCAACATGCTACTCCATTCCGGCGCGCATCGCGGCCCCCGCAACGAACGGCGCCCCAGCCACCAGCATCAAACTCACCGCGGCGAGCAACTTCACCGCCCCCATCCCGCCATCGATCGACCCCGCCCCGAAGATCAGCAACGGCACCGCCAGCGGCAGCATCACCAGTCCGGCGACCGCCCCGGCGCCCCGCAGCCCTGACACCAAGGCCGACGTGGCCACCGCCAGCGCCGCCAACCCCGGCGTCCCGATCAGCAAGCCCAACTCCACCCGCAGCACCGTCTCGCCCGACAGATCCAGCAAGCCCGCCGCGATCACCGCCGCCAGCATCAGCGGCGGCCCGAAGGCCAGCCAATGCCCCACGATCTTCGCCGCCGCCACGCTCGCCATGCTCAGCCCGCGCACCGCGAACTGGTCGAGCACGCCGCTCTCCGCATCCGGTCCGATCAGCCGCTCGACCGGCATCAGTGCGGCCAGCAATGCGGCAGCCCAGATCACCCCGCCGCCGACCCGCGCCAGCAGCGCCGCATCGGGACCGATGGCGAAGGGAAACAGGATTGCCACCAGCAGGAAGAAGGCGAGTGTATAGGTCACGCTCCCGCCGGCCCAGGCTCGGGTCAGGTCGCGCGCGACAAGCGCGAGGAACGGCCTCATGCGGCCCCCAGCATGATCGGCACTGCGCGTGGCACGTCGATCGGCAGATGCGTCGCGACCAGGGCGATCCCGCCGCTTGCGCGATGCCCGGCGATCAGCGCCTCCAGCACCCGCACGCTCGCATCGTCCAGCCCATTGGCCGGCTCGTCGAGCAGCCAGAGCGGTGCCCTGCTCGCCACCACCCGCGCCAGCGCGGCGCGGCGCCGCTGTCCGGTCGAAAGCAGTCGCACCGGCACCTCGGCCAACGCCGTCAGGTTGGTCGCCTCCAGAGCCGCGGCGACCCGTGTGCCCGGATCGTCGTCATCGTCATCCAGCGCTGCCCAGAAACGCAACGCACTGCCCAGCCGTCGTTCCGCATCGAGCGCCGCAGCCTCGGCCATCAGCGCGCGCGCCGCCGGCCCCTCGACCTCGCCCTTCGCAGGCTTGAGCAACCCCGCCGCAACCCGGATCAGGCTGGATTTGCCCACTCCGTTCGGTCCGGTCACCAGCGCCGCGCCGCCCGCGGGAATCGCGAAGGATAGCCCCTCGAACAACACCCGCCCGCCCCGCGCGCAGGTCACGGCGCGGAACGCGAGCACGGTCGTCACGCGTCCCCCACCATATCCTCCAGCGCATGCATATCGTTGTCGGACAGGCCGAAATGATGCCCCACTTCATGGATCATCACATGCGCGACCAGTTCGTCGAGCCCGACCCCGGTCTCGATCCACTCTTCCAGGATCGCGCGGCGGTAAAGATGGATGCGGTCGGGCAGCGCCCCCGATTCCATCGAGGATTTCTCGCCCACCGGCCGCCCATGATAGAGCCCGGTCAAGTCGAGCGGATGCTCGATGCCCAGCGCGTCGAGCGTCTCCTCATCGGCGAATTCCTCGACGATCAGCACGACATCGCCCAGATGCGCGCGGAACTCGGCGGGCAGGGCATTGAGCGCCTTCAGCGCGATCGCGCGGATCGCATCGGCATCGGGCGCGGTGCGCGGTTGAACGGATGCTGGCATGGGCTATGCCTTAAGGCCAAGGCGCGGGGTGCGCCAGCAGGAGGAAATGGTGCCGATCGAGCAACTGACCGAGGAAGAACGCACGGACGCGCTGGACGAGCTCGACGAATGGGATTTCGACGAAGCGCGCGACGCGATCACGCGTACCTTCACCTTCGCCGATTTCAGCGAGGCCTTCGCCTTCATGACTCGCGTCGCCCTGCTCGCGGAGAAGGCGGATCATCACCCGGAATGGTCGAACGTGTGGAATCGCGTCGTGATATTGCTGACCACCCACGACGCGGGCGGCCTGTCGCAACGTGACGTGGATATGGCCGAAGCGATCGATCTGCTGGTGGACTGATCTTCAAACCCCTTCCCATGGCGGGAGGGGCCGACCTTAGTCCGCCGGCGCCGCGATCCCCCGCCGCATCATCTTGCGCATCTTGCCGGGCATCCACCGTGCCGCGAAGGCCATACGCCGCGCGGTCTTGCCGACATAGGTGTGGACTGCGTCACCATGCACTGCGTCCCACGCCGCCTGGGCGACCTCCGTCACTGGGGTCAGCTCCAGCCCGGCCGCCGTCACCGTCTCGCGGATCGACTGGTTCGATCCGCCCGCCGGCGTATTGAGCAATGGGGTCTCGATGAAGCTCGGCACCAGGTCACGCACCTTGATGCCCGCGCCATACCATTCGCCGTCGAGTGCCTCGGTCATCGCCCGCACGCCGAACTTGGTCATCGAATAGGGCACCAGCCCGGACGAACCGTAGATCGCCGACGCGGACGCGGTGTTGAGCAGGCACGATCCCGGCGCTCGTGCGAGATAGGCATAGCCGATCCGCGCGCCGTTGAGGACGCCGGTCAGGTTGATCGCAACGGTCCGGTCGATATCCTCGAAGCTCATTTCGGCGAGCGGCCCGCCCGTGCCGATCCCGGCATTATTGAACAGTACATCGAGTCTGCCGCCGGCGGGCGCGGTGAACGCGTCCAGGCTCGCCACCCAGGCATCGCGGTCGCGTACGTCCATCTCATAGGTCTCGGCCATGCCCGCCGGCAGCATCGCCGCAGTCTCGGCCAGCCCCTTGGCATTCACGTCGGCCAGCCCGACGCGCCAGCCGCGCGCGGCGAACAGCGTCGCCGTCGCCTGGCCGATGCCCGATCCGCCGCCGGTGATGAAGATCGATTTCTGCGTCGCGCCCGCCATGCTGCCCCTCCCGTCGTCGTTTGACGTTCGCGGCATCCTCCCGCACAAACTGCGCCGATGCCAGAACAATCGCCCGGTCCCTCGGTTGCCTTTGACGGCGTCACCAAATCCTATGGCGGCACCGTCGCGGTCGATTCCGTCTCGTTGGAGATCACGGGCGGCAGCTTCGTTGCGCTGGTCGGCGCGTCGGGATCGGGCAAGTCGACCCTGCTCAAAATGGTCAACCGCTTGATCGAACCCAGCACAGGCCGAATCGCCATCGCCGGCGAAGACGTGACGGACGCGGAGCCATATGCGCTCCGTCGCCGGATCGGCTATGTCTTCCAGAATATCGGCCTGTTCCCGCACATGGATGTCGCCGAGAATATCGGCATCGGCCTGCGCCTGGCGGGCGAGCGTGACCGGAGCGCCCGCATCGCCGACCTGCTCGACCTGGTCGATCTGCCCCGCGATTTCGGCACGCGCATGCCCGATGCGCTGTCGGGCGGCCAGCGCCAACGTGTCGGCGTCGCCCGGGCGCTCGCTACTGCGCCGGGCCTGATGCTGATGGACGAGCCGTTCGGCGCGCTGGATCCCGTCACCCGCGATCAGCTCGGCGCCGCGATCCGCGCACTGCATGAGCGGCTCGGTCTCACCACGATCATGGTGACGCACGACATGGCCGAGGCACTGCTGCTCGCTGACCGCGTGCTGGTCATGGCCGCCGGCAAGATCGTCGCCGATGCGACGCCCAAGGCTTTGCTGGCGGGCGAGGGCGGGGCAGAAGCCGATGCCCTGGTCGCCGTCCCGCGCGAACAGGCTCGCCGGCTGCATGCGCTGGAGAGCGGCGCATGAGCCCTTTCATCGAAGCGCTCTCCCGCGTGCCCAATCTGCTCGCCGCGCATCTGCTGCTCGCCGCCTCGGCGCTGGCGCTTGGTCTCGTCATCAGCCTGCCGCTCGCCATCTGGTCGGCCCGCCGCCCGACGGTGGCGCGCATCGCGCTCGGCTTCGCCAGCCTGGTCCAGACCATCCCGTCGCTGGCTCTGCTCGCGCTGTTCTACCCGCTGCTGCTCTCGCTCTCGACCTTGGTCGGCGGCGGCATCCCGGCGCTTGGCTTCCTGCCCTCGCTGCTCGCCCTGACGCTCTATGCATTGCTGCCGATCCTGCGAAACGGGGTCACGGGCCTCGCCGGCATCGACCCGGCGGTGATCGAGGCGGCGGACGGCGTCGGCATGACGGCGTGGCAGAAGCTCCGCCTGGTTGAGGCGCCACTCGTCGCGCCGGTGCTGATGGCCGGCATCCGCACCGCCGCGGTGTGGACGATCGGTGCCGCGACTCTGTCCACCACGGTCGGCCAGCCGAGCCTTGGCGACATGATCTTTGCCGGCCTCCAGACGCAGAACTGGGCGCTGGTCCTTGCCGGCTGCCTCACCGCGGCGGCGCTGGCGCTGGCGGTCGATGCGCTGCTCGGCGTGATCGAACACGGCATCGCCGCGCGCCGTCCGCTGCGGGTGTGGATCGCCACGGCCATCCTCGCGATCGGCGTGCTCGCCGCGCTCGCGCCGCTCTGGCCGAAGGGCGGGCGGACCGTTATCGTCGGGGCGAAGGGTTTCTCCGAACAGTACATCCTCGCCCGCGTCATCGGCCACCGGCTGGAAAAAGCCGGCTACCGCGTCGAGTATCGCGAAGGGCTCGGCTCGGTCGTCGCTTTCTCGGCGGTCGCGGGCGGCGATATCGATGTCTATGTCGATTATTCCGGCACGATCTGGACCAACGGCATGAAACGCACTGACGTGCCGCCGCGCGCCGCGATCGTGAACGGCGTGGCCGACTGGGCGCACCGATACCACGGCGTCCGCCTGCTCGGCACGCTCGGGTTCGAGAACAGCTATGCCTTCGCGATGCGCGGCGACGACGCTGCCCGGCACGGCATTCACAGCATCACCGATCTCGCGCCGCTCGCGCCGCAACTGCGCCTCGCCACCGATATCGAGTTCCTCGAACGCCCCGAATGGGCGGCCGTGAAGCGCGCCTATGGTCTGCGCTTCAGGGAAGCGCATCCCTATCAGCCGACCTTCATGTTCCGCGCGCTGACCAGCGGCACGGCGGACGTGATTCCCGCCTTCTCTTCGGACGGCCGGATCGCGGCGGACAAGCTTGCGGTGCTGACTGATCCGAAGGGCGCGATCCCGGGCTACGACGCGATCCTGCTGCTCTCGCCCAAACGCGCGGAGGACCGGGCCTTTGTGGAGGCGGTCACGCCGCTGATCGGTCGGATTCCCGTCGAGGCGATGCGGGAGGCGAACTACATGGTGGACCGCGACGACAACAAGGTATCGCCCGAAGAAGCGGCACGGTGGCTGGAGAAGAAGCTGGGCCTCTAGGCGCCCGTGCCCGTCACCCTGCCTGTCGCTGGATCAACTCATAGACGTGTCGCGCGTTTTCGATGCGGATGAACTGAGGCGTCTGGTCGAAGGTCGGCTGCCAGATTCCGAAATTGCCGCGGTCGAACCAGCTGCCTGACGGCCCGAAGCGTATCGTGCCGCTTCCGTCCGGTCGCTCGTCGAACTCCAGCGTCGGAAGCCGTTTGATATCGACGGACTTTGACGTTGATCCGTGTTCCCTCAGAATGAGGATGCGGCGGTTGGTGACGACGTAGACCAGGCGCTTGCGAAGATGCATGTCGACCCAGAAGCGGCCGATGGTGATGTACAGCCCGGCCGCGAGGAAGGGCAGGCCGAACAGCTTGAACGGCAAGTCCGCGCCGCTTGCGTCGCCAGCCCAGACGGAGATGTTCCAGAATAGCGCGAACCCGCCCCACAACAGGCTGAACGGAATCAGAAACATCTCGACCGGACGAAGGATCAGGCCGGTCGAGGGCTTGCCTTCCCAAAGCACCTGCTCGTCCGAAAGAAGTTGTCGCCTTATTCCGTTGGGCATCGCCCTGTTCTCCGTCGCTCTCGGGAAAATCATCCACCCACGCGGATATGCGTGCGACACGTGCCTCGGTTCAGCTCCGAACCGCCGTCACGAAATAATCCAGCTTCATATCGTCAGAGACAACAAAGCCCTTCGCCACCGAAAAGCTCAGCCCGCGCGTCTCGACCAGCTTCAGCCCCGCTGCCTCGACCAGCGCAACCAGCTCGTCAGGCGTCAGGAATTTTCCCCAGTCATGCGTCCCCCTGGGGATCTGCCCGGTGCCCTCGCCGATCGTGATCAGCGCCAGCCGCGACAGCGCGGTGCGATTGGGCGTCGACAATATCATCAGCCCCCCGTCCGCCAGCGCCCCCGCCAGCCCGACGATGAAGGCGCCCGGATCGGTGACATGCTCGATCACTTCCATGCTGGTCACCAGGTCGAAGCGCGCCGCGCCGAGTCCCTCGATCCCACCGGTGCGGTAATCGATCGTCAGCCCGGATAACTGCGCATGGGCATGGGCGACCGCGATATTCTCGGCGGCCGCGTCGACCCCGGTCACCGCCGCGCCCAGCCGTGCGAGCGGCTCGCACAACAGCCCGGCGCCGCACCCGACATCCAGCGCGGTCTTGCCCGCCAGCGGGGTGAAGCCCGTCTCGTCCAGCCCCCAATGCTGGTCGATCCGCTCACGCAGATAGCCCAGCCGCACCGGGTTCAGCCGGTGGAGCATCGCCGACGATCCCTTCGGGTCCCACCACTCGGCCGCCATCGCGCCGAAATGCGCTGCTTCGTCGGGATCGATCGTCGTTACGGGGTCGCTTGCCATCACCATAAGGCCTTCCTATCAGGGCGCCCCGCTCACCCCAAGGAATTCTGCACCTCCATGGCCCGTATCGTGATGAAGTTCGGCGGCACCTCGATGGCCGGGATCGAGCGAATCCGGAGCGTCGCCGCGCGCGTCAAACGCGAGGTGGAGGCAGGCAACCAGGTCGCGGTGGTCGTCTCGGCGATGGCCGGCGAGACCGACCGGCTGGTCAATTTCTGCCGCGAGGCCTCATCGCTCTACGATCCGCACGAATATGACGTGGTCGTCTCGGCCGGCGAGCAGATCACCAGCGGCCTGCTCGCGGTCGCGCTCCAGGCGATCGGCGTGCCGGCGCGTAGCTGGCTCGGCTGGCAGCTGCCGATCCGTACCTCGGACGGCCATGGCTCGGCGCGTATCGCGGAGATCGACACTACGGCGCTGAACGTCTCGCTGGCCAAGGGCGAGGTCGCAGTGATCCCCGGTTTCCAGGGCGTCGCCTCGGGCGAGCGCGTCACCACGCTTGGTCGCGGCGGATCGGATACCTCGGCGGTGGCGATGGCGGCGGCGATGAAGGCCGATCGCTGCGACATCTACACCGATGTCGATGGCGTCTACACGACCGACCCGCGCATCGTGCCCCGCGCGCGGAAACTGAAGCGCGTCACCTACGAAGAAATGCTCGAGCTCGCGAGCGTCGGGGCCAAGGTGCTCCAGACGCGCTCGGTGGGGCTTGCGATGAAGGAACAGGTCCGCGTCCAGGTGCTCTCGTCCTTTACGGGCGAGGACGCGCCGATGGCGGACACATTGCCCGGTACGATGATCGTGGGCGAAGAGGAGATCGACGATATGGAACGCCAGCTCATCACCGGCATCGCGCACGACAAGAACGAAGCGAAGATTACCCTGACCGCCGTGCCCGACCGCCCCGGTGCGGTCGCTTCGATCTTCACGCCGCTGGCCGACGCCAATATCAACGTCGACATGATCGTGCAGAACGTCGCGCATTCGACCGGCTCGACCGACGTGACCTTCACCGTGCCCGGCGCCGATCTGCCGCGCAGCCTCGAGGTGCTCGGCAATGCGCAGGGCGATATCGGCTATGCCAGCCTCGTCCACGACACCCGCGTCGCCAAGATCTCGGTGGTCGGCGTGGGCATGCGCAGCCATGCCGGTGTCGCCGCGACCATGTTCAAGACATTGGGCGAGCGTGGCATCAACATTCAGGCGATCACTACCTCGGAGATCAAGGTCTCGGTGCTGATCGAGGAAGATTATACCGAGCTCGCGGTGCGCGTCCTGCACACTGCCTATGGGCTCGACGCGGAGGACGCTGCATGACCGTCGGTACGGAGCGCCTTGCCCGGCGCATGGCGCGGGGCGCGGCGTTCCTCGGGTCGGAAACCGCCATCCTGTGCGGCGCCATGTCATGGGTGTCGGAGCGCAATCTCGTCTCCGCCATCTCCAACGCCGGCGGCTTCGGCCTGATCGCCTGCGGCGCGATGACCCCCGAGCTGCTCGACGCGGAAATCGCCGGCACCAAAAAGCTCACCGACAAGCCGTTCGGTGTGAACCTCATCACCATGCACCCGATGCTGTTCGACCTGATCGAGGTCTGCAACCGGCACGATGTCGGCCATGTCGTGCTCGCGGGCGGTCTGCCGCCGACGGGCTCGATCGACGCGATCAAGGCGAATGGCGCGAAGCTGATATGCTTCGCTCCCGCGCTGTCGCTCGCCAAGAAGCTGATCCGCTCAGGCGTCGATGCGCTCGTCGTCGAGGGCATGGAGGCCGGCGGCCATATCGGCCCGGTCTCGACCAGTGTGCTCGCGCAGGAAATCCTGCCTGAAGTCGCCGAGCAGGTTCCGGTATTCGTTGCCGGCGGCATCGGCCGCGGCGAGGCGATCGCCGGCTATCTCGACATGGGCGCGGCGGGCGTCCAGCTCGGCACGCGTTTCGTCTGTGCGACCGAATCGATCGCGCACCCCCATTTCAAGAAGGCGTTCCTGCGCGCTTCGGCCCGCGATGCGGTGGCGAGCGTGCAGATCGATCCACGCCTGCCGGTCATCCCGGTGCGCGCGCTGAAGAATGCCGGCGGTGAGCTGTTCACGGCAAAGCAGCGCGAAGTCGCGCAGCTGCTCGACGAGGGCAAGGTCGAGATGGCCGAGGCCCAGCTCCAGATCGAGCATTACTGGGCCGGCGCGCTGCGTCGCGCGGTGATCGACGGCGATGTCGAGCATGGCAGCCTGATGGCCGGCCAGTCGGTCGGCATGGTGACCAAGGAAGAGTCCGTCACCGAGATCATCGCCTCGCTGATGGCCGAGGCAGCCCATGCGCTGGAGAAGCGGGCCGCCTGATCCGGGCGGCTGCGGTTCAGCCCCGCCCGCGCCGCGCCAAAGAAAAACTGCGTGGAAATCGCACGCGCCGACCGCGACAGCAGCCGCCGGTCGCCGGGAGAATATGTGAGCTTCAGGATCTTCAAGCCGCTATTGGCGGGCGCGCGGTTCGGCGACCGTGTCGTCGCGTGTATCGGCGCGGCGATCTGTCTGGCGCTCACCATCGTGGTGTGCGCCGAGCTGCCGCTCGCCGCGCACAACCTGCCGATCATCGTGGCGCCGCTGGGCGCATCGGCCGTGCTGGTGTTCGCGGTGCCGTCGAGCCCCCTGGCGCAACCCTGGTCGGTGGTAGGCGGCAACACTCTGTCCGCGCTGGTCGGCGTCGTCATGTTTCAGATCGTTCCGGACCAAACGATCGCTGCCGGTCTGGCAGTGGGCGGCGCGATCCTCGCCATGACGCTGTGCCGGTGCCTCCACCCGCCGGGCGGTGCGGCGGCGTTGACGGCGGTGATCGGGACGCACGACGTCCATGCCGCCGGCCTGTCCTTCGCCTTCGCGCCAGTGGCGATCAATTCGATCGCGCTCGTCTCGCTTGGCATGTTCTTCCACCGCCTGTCCGGGCACAGCTATCCGCATGTGCCACCCTTGGCGGGGCCGTCGCTCCAGGCGGCGGGGCTTCATCTCGAGGATATCGACCGGGCGCTCGCGGACCTGCCGGACAGCTTCGATATCAGCCGGGAGGATCTGAACGTGCTCCTGTCGCGCGCCGAGATCCACGCGATCGAGCGCCGGACCGGACGCGCCGTATAGGGCTCCGTCCATCGAGTCCGAACGAAAGGAGCATCTATTCCTTGATCGGCGATCCGATCGACCAGAGATGCCCGAACGGATCGGTGAGCTGGCCGTAACGGTCGCCCCAGAACTGGTTGTCGACCGGCATGGTGACGGTGGCGCCCGCCGCGACCGCGCGCTCCGCCCAGACATCGGCATCGTCGACCTGCAGGTGAAGCCCCACCCCCTTGGGCTCGGGCTCGTCATAGCCGCGCCATTCGGGGAATTCGTCGGAGAGCATGATCCAGCCGCCGTTGATCTTCAGGCCGGCCTGCAGCAGCCGCTGGCCGTCCTCGGCCAGATTCTTCTCGGTTACCTCGGCGCCGAACGCGCGGGTGTAGAAATCGAGCGCTTCCTGTCCGCGCTTGCCGCGGATCGTCAGGAACGGGGTGACGCCGTTGGTGGGCCGATCGACCATCTTCTCTCTCCTGGGGACTGATTCGGATGCATGAAGCTAGCCCGGCAAGGCAGCCCGCGTCAGCCGAGAAAATAGACTGCCACCGCGGCAAGCCCGCCGAAGATCATCGCGACGATAATCGACAGGATGCCCCCGACCACCGATCCCGAGCGCCTTCTGGCAAAGGCGCTGCGCTGGGCCGGTTTGCCCAGCTTGAGCTCGATATAGCCGGCCGCGGCACCGCCGATCGCGGTGCACAGCAAGGTGACCAGCGCGCCCAGCGGCGACTGGAGCGCGATCGCCACCGGCAGGATCAAGCCCATCGGCGCTGCCATGGCGAAGGCGGCCATCAGCTTGACCCGGTCGATCGAGACCTTGGAGACCGGGGCGACCGCGATCAGGTCGGGCGCATCTTCGGCGGAGACGGTCAGCCAGGCGAAGCTGCCGACCAGCTGCCCGGCCAGGAGCACGCTGGCAAAGGCGAGACCCGGCGCCATCGGGACATGATTGTTCCGGCCGAACGCGACGAAGACAATCGGCGCGAGATAGATAAGGCGTAGCAGGATCTGGAAGATAAGGGCCGGATCGCGCGCCAGCAGCCGCCATTCCTTTGCGAAGACCGATCGGAACAGGCCGGCATGGAACAGCTGGTTGGTCGCCCGCCCGGTCGGCTTTGCCCGCGACAGGCGCGTGCCGCCGTCCTGATAGCCGGTCAGGAACATCCGCTGCAGCGTCACCCCGGCCAGCGCGAATAGCGCCACGCCGATGCCGAGCAGGACGATCACCGCGACCGGATCGCCAAAGGCGGCGCGGCCGGGCAGGCCGGAGAGGCCGCTATTGCCCACGCCGTCTTCAGTGAAGCGATCGAACAGGATCGATATGCTCGACTGGCGTTTGTCGCCATGGCTGGCGAGCTGGGAGATGATGAAGAAGGCACCGCCGAGCAGCGCCGCGGCGATCTGGCCGACGGTGCGCGCCGCGCGTGGCCCCGCCAGCTTGGCCAGGCCAAGCGTGATGCCAAGCCCGATCGCCGCGGCCGCGAGCGCAAGCGCGCCGAGCAGGGCAACCAGCCCGAACAATTGCGGATGGCCGAGGATCGCGATCGGCAGCACCAGGGTCAGCAGCAGCACCGCATAGGTGAGCGCAATGGTGCCCGTGATGCCGAGCAGCTTGGCGAGCAGCACCGTCCGCCCTTCGATCGGTGCGGAGAAGAGCAGGTCGAGATCGCCATTCTCGTAAAGCGTACGCTGGCTGCCGATGATCGCCTGGGTGGTCATGAAGCTGAAGGCGACGATGCTGCCGGCCAGCACGCCGGTCATGATGGCGGGCAGCGGCGGGATCGGTTCGTCGCGCAGCACCCAGCCGAGGAAGCAGCCGAACGCCAGCCAAGCCAGCATCAGCGCATAGCCGAGCCAGCGCGTCGCGCCCTTCTTCGGCCGCATCCGCCAGCCGAGGCGGATCTCGTGCAGCGCGAGCCAGGCGAAGCCGCCTGGTGCCGGCCTCAACCCAGGCATCAGGCGCCGCTCGTCAGACGGATGAACGTATCCTCCAGCGTCTGGCCCTCAGTGCCCGCGCTGGTCCGGAGCTCTTCGAGCGTCCCTTCGGCCAGCAGCTTGCCGCCGGCGATGATGCCGATCCGGTCGGCCATGCGCTCCGCCACTTCCAGGATATGGGTGGTGACGATCACGGTCTTGCCCGCATCGACCTGCGCCCGCAATGCGTCTTTCACCGCGCGCGCCATGGCGGCGTCGAGCCCGGTCAGCGGCTCGTCGAGGATCAGCAGCTTGGGGTCGTGAATCAGCGCACCCGCCAGTGCGACCTTCTGCTTCATCCCGCGCGAGAATCCCTCGCACCGCGTGTCGCGCTCGTCCCACAGGTCGAGCCAGTGGAGCAGCCGATCGGCTTCGTCCGCGGCGACCACCGGGTCCATCCGCCACAGCCCGGCGACGAAGGCAAGATATTCGCTCGGCGTCAGCTTGTCGTAGAGCATCGGCTCGTCGGGCAGCCACGCCGTGATCGCCTTGGCTTCATTGGGGTGCTGCCGTGCGCTGATCCCGTAGATATGGATCGTGCCGGCGTCCGGCCGGGTCAGGCCGGTCACCATGCGCAAGGTGGTGGTCTTGCCGGCGCCGTTCGGGCCGAGCAGGGCGTAAAGCTGGCCCGCGCCGATCTCCAGGTCGAGGCCGGTGATCACCGGTTTATCGAAACTCTTGGAAAGGCCGCGAATCCTGAGGGCGGGTTCGGTCATGCGCGGCAACCTAGAACAAAGTACGCAGCCGTCCAGATGGTGTGCCGATCATTCTTCCGGGGCGAGCTGGAAGATGTCCTCGACCCTTTTGTCCAGCGCCCGGGCGAGCTTCAACGCCAGGGTGGTGGAAGGAACGAACACGCCGTTCTCGACCGTGTTGATCGTCTTGCGACTGACCCCGACACGGTCGGCCAGTTCGGCCTGAGTCAGGCCGAGCCGGGCACGTTCGTCCTTCAGGCTGTTGAGCAGCCCCTCAGCCATCCTTCAATGCTCGCCGCTCGAGCGTACCGAAGCGCAGCAGGGCGAGCGCGATGGCGAAGGTGATGATCAGCCGGGCGCCTTCGCGCGCCGAGATCGGCTCGTAGAAGCTGATGGCGTAGACCAGAGCGGCGGTGCCGATCGCCCCCCAGAAGCCGAGCGCCATCGCGCGCTTGCGGTGATCGAGCGTGGTCTCGTCGTTGAGCAGTGCGCGCATTCGCGCACCGCGGAACAGGCCGCCGGCGAAGGCGAGGAAAAACAGCAATGCCGCAGCCCAGACGATCCACGCGGCGAGGTGGATGGTCTGCGGCCGGTTGAGCGACACGCTATCGGGAAAGCTGGCTGCCTGCGCGGCAACGAACACTACCGCCATCACGGTCGCGGCGCGGGCGCGGCCCCAGGCGATGCGGTCGGCAAGATCGGTCTGATCGGTCATTTCGAATCCCCGTTTGTAACCCTGAGGTTACAGGTAACCCATGGGTTACTTTGCTGTCAAGCCGAGGCTCACCTTGGGGACGAGGCGAACCTTCGCTGCGGCGAACGGGGTTCCTTCCGATGAATCGCTCGGTTAGGACGATGGGACATGGCGACGCCGCAACAGGATCAACCGGTCGAAGGCCGCTTCGACGGGATCGAGCATCGATTCCCGGTCCGCGTCTATTTCGAGGACACCGATCTGTCGGGCGTGGTCTATCACGCCAATTACCTGCGCTACATGGAGCGCGCCCGGTCCGACATGCTGCGGCTCGCCGGGATCGACCAGCGCGCGGTGCAGGAAGCGGGCGAGGGCGCCTATGCCGTCAGCAGCCTGGCGATCCGCTATCGCCGCCCTGCGCGGCTCGACGATGCGTTGATCGTGCTTACCAGATTGAGACAAGTTCGCGCCGCGTCGGTCGATATTCATCAGAGAGTCATGCGCGGTGCTGAGATACTGACGGAAGCGGAAGTGACCGCGGCACTGGTCGGGGTATCGGGCAAGCCGAAACGGCAACCAAAAGAATGGCTCGAGGCATTTCAGCGCCTCGTTGACCAAGGGGACCAGGAAGAGTGAGCAGTTTGATCTTCAACACCGACGCAGCGACGATGTCGCCGATCGCGCTTTTTCTCCAGGCCGATCTGGTAGTTAAGGTCGTGATGCTGGGATTATTGATCGCCAGCGTCTGGACCTGGGCGATCATCCTGACCTTTTGGCGTCGGATCGGCGGCACGCGCCGCAAGATCGACAAGTTCGAGCGCGATTTCTGGAAGGCCGAGGACGTGGACGCCTTTCACCGCATCCAGGGCGACAGCGACTTGCCGATTGCCCGAGTCTTCTCGGCGGGTGTCAAGGAATGGCGCCGCTCGACCGCCAGCGGTGCGATCGACCGCGAGGGCACGCGTGAGCGGCTCGCGACCGCGATGGGCTCGATGGTCGCCAGCGAGATCGACAAGCTGTCTGACCGGCTGAACATCCTCGCCACCGTGGGCGCGGTCGCGCCGTTCGTCGGCCTGTTCGGCACGGTCTGGGGCATCATGCGCAGCTTCACCGGCATCGCCTCGGCGCAGAACACCTCGCTGGCCGTGGTCGCGCCCGGCATCGCCGAGGCGCTGTTCGCGACGGCAATCGGCCTGTTCGCGGCCATTCCGGCGGTGATCGCCTACAACCGCTTCAGCCACGGTATCAACCGGATCGAGGCGCGGCTCAATCGGTTCGCCGACGGCTTCCACGCGACCCTGAGCCGCCAGCTCGAGACGGACGGGCGGAAGCTCTAGATGGCGATGCAGCTTCCCTCGCAGCGCAGCCGCGGCCGGCGGACGCCGATGGCGGAGATCAACGTCACGCCGCTCGTCGACGTGATGCTGGTGCTGCTGATCATCTTCATGGTGACCGCCCCGCTCCTGACCGCGGGCGTGCCGGTGAACCTGCCCGACAGCCGCGCCAAACCGCTCGACCAGGATCAGAAGCCGGTGCAGATCTCGATGGAGGCCGATGGCAAGATCCATGTCGGCGAGGACGAGGTCGGCCAGGACATATTGCCCGACGTGCTGCAGCAACTCGCGACGAAGACGGAGGGCGGGCAACCGCCGCAGGTCTTCCTGCGCGCCGACAAGAGCCTCGATTATGGCCGCGTGATGCGCGTGATGGGTGAGCTCAATCGCGCAGGGCTGAACCGCGTCGCGCTGGTGACGATTGGCGACGACGGCAAATGACCTTCGCCCGACTGGCAGGCTAGGCGCAATGCGGCGCTCCGAAGCGATCGCGCTGGGTGTCGCGCTGGTCGGCCATGCCGTGTTGTTTGGTGTGTTGTCGTTCGGCTGGCGCCCACCCGAGCCGGAAACGCTGAAAGCCGTGCCGATCGACGTATCGCTGGTCGACGAGGTCGGGCTGGTGGCCAAGGCGCCGCAGGCGATCACGCCGCCCGCCGAATCGAAGGCGCCCGATCAGGGGCTGCCCGAAGACGCCGCGCCCCCCGCGCCTAAGGAGGTAGCGCAGCCCGATCCGGCGCCGCCCAAGCCCCAGCCCAAAGCTGCGCCGCCGCCCAAGCCAGCACCTGCTGCGGTCCCTGAGCCCAAAAAGCCGGTCGCCCCGACTCCCGACAAGTCGAAGAAACCGCCCACGCGGGATGCCGCGCCGACCGGCAAGAAGCCGGCGACGGCCGCCGGGACCGGCAGCAATCCGGCTTCGGACAAAAAGCGCGCGCGCGGCAATCGCCTCGGCGACGATTTCCTCAAGGGGCTGTCGGACAAGCCCACGACCAGCAAATCGGTGACGCCGCAGGCGCCGGTGATGAGCCAGCAGGCGGCCGCCGATATAGGCTCGGCGATTCGCCGCCAGGTGCAACCCTGCGCCGACCGTCAGGTAAAGCCCGGGCCGGGCGCCGAACGCATCATCGTCACCATCCGCTTGAGGATGAATCGCGACGGGTCGCTGATCGGCAATCCGCAGGTGGTCGGGCATAGCGGCATCGATACCGAGAATGGCCGATACCAGGACCGGGTCGACGACAATGCGATCGCGACCTTCAAGGGGTGCGCGCCGCTGCGTGGCCTGCCCGCCGAGCTTTACGACGTGCCCAATGGCTGGAGTGTCTTCAGCCTGCGCTACAAGTTGCCGGGATGATGGACATCATGCTGCGATCCCTCTCATCGATTGGCGCCGCGACGTTCTCTCTGGTGCTTGCGTCAGGCGCTGGCGGGCAGGAAGCCTCGCTCTCCGTGTCCCGGCCCGCAACGACCGCGGCGCCGCGCGCCGACGCGCCCGACCCGCAGCGGCTGGCCGCGATCGCCGCGGTGATTCGGCGCCAGATCCAGCCCTGCGCCAACCGCCAGATAAAGCCCGGACCGGGCGCCGAACGTATCGTAGTCACCCTGGCATTGCACCTGAACCGTGATGGTTCTTTGGCCATGCCGCCGGAAGTGGTAGGCAGTCCGTCTGGCGTCGATGACCAGAACCGGCCCTATCTTGGGCCTGTCGTCGAGGGCGCGATCGCGGCCTTCACACAATGCTCGCCGTTCCGGGGGCTGCCGCTCGACTATTATGGCGGCACGGGCGGCTGGAACAGTTTTCGCACCCGCTACAAACTTCCGGGATGAGGACCATGATGACATCTTCCCCTATCGGCCTGCTGGCCGCCGCGCTCGCCATGCTGTCGCCGCTCGTGGCCCATGCACAGGATGCGCCCGTCGCGCCGCCCCCGGTGACGACGACTCAGGCGCCGGCCGCGCAGGATGGCGGCCTGGTGGTCGATGTGGTCGGCGGCACCTCGGCGCCGCTCGGGATCGCGATCCCGGTGATGCCGACCTCCGCCGTGGTCAACACGCCTGCGGGCCCGACCGACAAGCTCGGCCGCGACCTCGCCCAGATCGTGACCAACGATCTGAAGAACAGCGGCCTTTTCAAGCCCGTCCCGCCGACTGGGCTGAAGGGTGTCGCTTTCCCCGAGGTCACCACGCCGTCGTTCGAATATTGGGGTGGGGCCGGGGCGCAGACCCTCGTCCAGGGCTTCGTCCGTGCCAATGGCGACGGCACGCTGACGGTCGGCTGCTATCTCTACGACGTTTTCGCACGCAGCGAACTGACCCGGCAGGGCTTTGTCGTCTCGCCTGGCGACTGGCGCCGCGCGGGGCATAAATGCGCCGACATGGTCTATCAAAGGCTGACCGGCGAAGGGCCCTATTTCGACAGCCGCATCGTCTATGTCTCCGAAACGGGCCCCAAGGCGAAGCGATTCAAGCGGCTCGCGATCATGGATCAGGACGGCGCGAATCACCGTTTCCTGACGAACGGCCAGTCGACCGTGCTGACTCCGCGCTTCTCTCCGGACCAGCGTTCGATCGTCTATATGAGCTATCTGAACGACCGCCCTGCGATCTATGTGTACGATATTGGGACAGCGAAGCAGCGCCTGCTGGTCAACAATCCCAGCCTCACCTTCGCCCCGCGCTTCTCGCCGGACGGGCGCTGGATCGTCTTCTCGATGGCGGTCGCGGGCAACACCGATGTCTACCGCGTCCAGGCATCGGGCGGCTCGCCGCAGCGCCTGACCAACGCGCCCGGCATCGACACCGGCGGCAGCTATTCGCCCGACGGCAGCAAGATCGCCTTCGAGAGCGATCGGTCGGGCAGCCAGCAGATCTATGTGATGAACGCCGACGGGTCGAACCAGCAACGAATCAGTTTCGGCGGAGGACGTTACGCGACTCCGGCGTGGAGCCCTCGGGGCGATCTGATCGCCTTCACCCGAGTCTCGGGCGACTTCCGCGTCGGCGTGATGAGCCCGGGCGGCGGCGGCGAGCGGTTGCTGACCGACGACTGGCAGGACGAGGGGCCGAGCTGGTCGCCCAACGGCCGGGTGCTGACCTTCTTCCGTTCGCATCGCGGCGGGGCCGGCGCTGCCGATTTGTGGTCGGTCGACCTGACCGGCGTCAACGAGCGGAAGATTCCGACGCCCCTGGATGGATCCGATCCGTCCTGGGGACCGTTACGCCCCTGAAGCAATTCGCGCCTCGTGCGCCGGCTGATCCCGGCGTTGACTCTCGTTAACCATAAGGCGATGCCGGTGGAACGAGGCGCAAACGAAACGACTTTTGATCGAAGGAGAAGCCAGATGGCCAGACTGACGACCACGCTCATCGTTGCCGCCGCGCTCGTCGCGACCGCTGGATGCAGCCCCAAGCCGAAGCAGATTCCGCCAGCACCTGGCCAGGACATGGGCAACAACCCGGGCAACGGGGACACTGTCGTCCCGGGCTCGCGCGCCGATTTCGAACGGTCGGTGACGAGCAACACGATCAACTTCGCGCTCGACAAATACGATATTGACGCCCGCGCCCGCGAGATCCTGGACAGCCAGGCCGCGTGGCTTGCCAAATGGCCGAACGTGCCCGTCAGCCTCGAGGGGCATTGCGACGAGCGCGGCACCCGCGAATATAATCTCGCGCTCGGCGACCGCCGCGCCAATGCCGCGAAGAACTATCTCGCGGCGCGCGGCATCAACCCGGCGCGCATCTCGACGATCAGCTACGGCAAGGAACGCCCGATCGCGCTCGGCTCGGACGAGCAGAGCTGGGCCCAGAATCGTCGCGCGGTGACCATCGTCCTCAACTAGCCCCGTCGCGGGCTATCCCGGCGCAGGCCGGGATTCAGGCACTCTTTACTGGCGCCGCCGGATCACGCGATCCGGCGGCGCTTTCGATTCCGCTTGCGGCCGCGCAAATCCCGATATAAATGTGATATCACATTAACGGGAGGGTCCCATGTCGGATTCAGTTGCCAGGAACACTGCGCTCACCTTGTCGAGCGAGCGCACCGCCGCGACGTCGAGCGGGTATGTCATGCTGCTGCTGATGCTGCTCGCCATCGCGGCCGGCGTGTTCGCCGCGTCGCTCATGCAGGACGATCCGGCACTGGGCGGGATCGTCATGACGATCGCGGTGCTCGTCTTCATGTTTATCCTGTGCGGCTTCTACATGCAGCAGCCCAACCAGGCGACGGCGATTACCCTGTTCGGGTCGTACAAGGGCACGGATCGCAACACCGGCCTGCGCTGGCTCCTGCCCTGGCTCGGGCGCAAGAAGGTGTCGCTCCGCGCGAACAACATGATCTCGGAACGGCTGAAGGTGAACGATCAGCGCGGCAACCCGATCGAGATCGCGGCGCAAGTGGTGTGGCGCGTGACCGACACGGCGCAGGCGCTGTTCGACATCGACGACTACAAGGCCTTCGTCATCGTCCAGATCGAGGCCGCGGTGCGCACGATCGGTGCGCGCTACCCTTATGACGATTTCGAACATCAGGAAGTCACCTTGCGGGGCAACCATGACCAGGTCTCGGGCGAGCTGCGCCAGGAACTGATCGCCCGGCTGGTCGTGGCGGGCATCACCGTCGACGAATGCGGCTTCACCCATCTCGCTTATGCGCAGGAGATCGCCGGCGCGATGCTTCGTCGGCAACAGGCCCAGGCGGTCGTCGCGGCGCGCCGGACGCTGGTCGAGGGTGCGGTCGGCATGGTCGAGATGGCGCTCGAGATGCTGTCCGAAAAGAACGTCGTCGAGCTGGATGATGAGCGTCGCGCGGCGATGGTGTCCAACCTGATGGTCGTGCTGTGCGGCGAGCGCGATACCCAGCCGGTCGTCAACACCGGCACGCTCTACCAGTAAGCGGGACGTGAGCGTTCCTCCCAAGAAGGCGTTCCCGCTGCGTCTCGATCCCGGGCTCTACGCGGCGGTCGAGCGCTCGGCGGCGGCCGACCTGAGGAGCGTCAACGCCCAGTTCGAATGCCTGATCCGCGAAGCGCTGTCGAAGCGCGGCGTGAAGCTCGAAGCGCCGGTCCGCGCGAAACGCGGCCGGCCGGCCAGACTCATGGACGAAGGAGATACGGAATGATCGGCATGCTCACCACCCGCGCACGGCTCCCCTGGCTGGTCGCGATCTCGCTCGTGTTGATCGGGCTCGGCTTGTTGGTGCGGTTCGCTTGAAGGAGGCAGTGATGGCGTTCGAAACACTCAAGCGCTGGTATGATGTGCGCGAGGGCTATTGGTTCGCGCCCAAGCTGTTCGGCGTCGGCGCGACGCCGGTGACCTGGCAGGGTTGGGCGTTGACCCTCGGCTTCTGCGCCGCGCTGCTGCTCGACATCCGCTTCCTTCCCGGGAACGTGTCGAAGGTCATTGTCGGTCTGGCGCTGATCGCTGCCTTCGCGGCGATCGCCGCGCGCAAGACCGATGGTGGCTGGCGCTGGCGCTGGGGATCACGCGACTAGGAGAAGGCCTGGTCGAGCAGCTTGGCCAGGCGCAGCCCGCCGCGCTCCACCTCGAGCCGGGCGACCGGCACGAGCGATTCGATCGTCGCATCGTCAAGCATGGAGCGTTCCGGCGTCGGCGCGCAGGGATCCCCCTTCATCGCGCTGGCATAGACGCTGTCATGCGCGACCTGCCAGCTCTCGCGGCTCCAGTCAGTCACAGTGCCCGCCGCCATCTCCCGGCGCTCGGCCGCCGAATAGCGCCGCACCAGTGGCGGTGGCGCAGAGATGGCGCGCTCGGCGAGATAGCCGTCCCAGATCGAATGCAGGTTGAGCCGCGGGGTCGAGAGGATGCCGTAGGCGGCCTTGGCATCGTTGCCGCCCTTGTCGGTCTTGTCGCCGGCATGGAGCGGCTGGTGCAGGTCGCCGACGAAATGGATCAGGAAGACCAGCGCCTGGACGCGCTCCTTCGCCGGCGTTGTCTTGTCGCGCAGCAGCTTCACGTCGCGCTCGATCTGCGCCGACACGCAATTGCCGTCCTTGCACGGCTCGACCAGGCTGAACGGCTGGCAGATGTTCACGTTCTGATAGTGCCAGCTATAGGCGAAGTCGAACGGGCGCTTGCCGTCCGGATCCTTGATCGTCTTGATGCAATCGGCCCAGACGCTGGCATCCTCGATTGTCCGCGCCGGGCAGGTCGGCGTCCCGAGCAGCTTCGACTGGCGCAGCAGCCGGTCGACCGCGATCCGGGTCGACGGCTTCACGTTCGCCCGCGCGATCTGGGCGATGGTCTGGTGGCCATATTCCCAATAAGCGGCGGCGGGAGAAGCGGTGGCGGCAAGCGCGACGGCAGCGAGAACGGGGAGGAGGCGACTCATGCCCGCCGCTCTACCCGGTCGAACGCGCTTGCGAAAGCGAAGCGCGGCTTATTCGTCGCCGTAGATCGCGATGCTCCGGGCAAGATCCGATCCCACCCTGGCGCGGAACATGCCGGCGGTGTTGAAGCTCCACACCGCCTCGCCGCCCGGCCCGGTCACGATCACGCCGCCGCGGCCGCCCAGCGCCTTCACATCGTCCATCACGGCATCGGCCGCGGCCTGGAGCGGCATGCCAGTCAACCGCGCCCGCGCGCAGATCTCGTGCGCAACGCCAGCGCGGATGAAATATTCGCCCGATCCGGTCGCGGACACGGCGCCTGCCCGGTCGTCGGCATAGGTGCCCGCACCGATCAGCGGCGAATCGCCGATCCGGCCCCAGCGTTTGCCGGTGACGCCGCCGGTCGAGGTCGCCGCAGCGACATGGCCCGCGGTATCGCGCGCGACCGCGCCGACGGTGCCGTACTTCATGTCGACGTCGAACGAGTCAGCGCCCCGCGCGCGCAACTCCTCGAGCTGGCGCCGCCGCTCGGGCAAAACGAGCCAGTCCTGGCCGGCCTGCTCCAGCCCATGATCGCGCGAGAACAGGTCGGCGCCCTCGCCGCCGAGCAGTACATGCCGGCTCTGCTCCATCACTGCGCGGGCAAGGCTTACCGGGTTGCGCGTGCCGGTCACGCCGGCGACGGCACCGGCATCCCGCCCGGTGCCTTCCATGATCGCCGCGTCGAGTTCGGCGACGCCTTCATGAGTCAGCGCGGCGCCGCGCCCGGCGTTGAAATGAGGGTCGTCCTCGAGCACCCGCACCGCGGCTTCCACTGCGTCGAGCGCCGAGCCGCCAGCCGACAGCACGGCCGCTCCGGCGTCGAGCGCCTGCCCGAGCGCGGCACGTGCGCCTTCATCCTGTTCCGGGGTGATGCGCTCGCGGGTCATCATGCCCGCGCCCCCATGGATCACCAGCGTCCAGGTCACGACATGCTCTCCACAGGGGTCAGGACGACCGATCGCGCCGCGCGCCGGGGCACGATGAAGCCGCGCAGCCCGATCAGCGGCCGCAGCCAGCCGACCTCGCGCCCGACCAGGTAGAAGGCCCAGCATCCCGCGACCGTCGTCGTGACCAGAATCGCGAACTCGGCCAAGGGCGGCAAGCCATAGGGGCGCAGCGCCCATTCGACCGTGACGATCACCGTCTGGTGGATGATGTAGAAGGGGAACACCGCTTCGGTCAGCGTGCGGCGCCAGGGGTGGTCGCGGTTCCAGTAGTGTTCGGCGATGCCGATCAGCGCGACGATCGCGCACCAGCCCTGGATCACCCGCGCCGTCGCGAAGATATAGCCATAGGGCTGGGGCATGCCGCTGCCGGGCCAGCGCAGCTCGATCGCCGCAACGATGGCGTAGCTCAGCACGGCAATGACGCCCGCCGCTTTCCACCAGCGCGCGATCGCCGCCATCGCCGGGCCCGAGCGGGCGAGCGCGAAGCCGAACAGGAAGCCGGGCAGATAATGGGCATGCGCGATCGCATCGTTGAGCACGTCGTGCGTCTCGCGCCCGCCGGGCAGCAGATACATGTCGGCGAAGAGCAGCCAGGCAATCGGCGCCAGCACGATCGCGACGGTGCCGAACATGCCGTCGAACAGCCCCTGCAGGCTGCGCCCGCGCATCAGCCACACCGCTGCGGCGAGCGCGACCGTGTAGAACCAGAGATAGCCGACGAACCACATATGCTGCCAGGTCGGCAGGATCAGGTTGTGGAAGCTGCCGAAGCGGAAATAATCGTGCAGCCAGAACCAGCCGAAGCCGCCGTCATAACCATGCTGGGTGGTCAGCTCGACCCAGGGCTGGATCGGGACGACGATGGTCATGCCGAACAGTAACGGGATCAGCAGCCGCTTGTTGCGCGATCCGATGAAGGAGCCCGGGCTTTCGCTCTTGGCCAGCAGCGCCCGGCTGGCATAGCCCGACACGACGAACAGCAGCATCAGCCGCCAGCTGTTGGTCGCGTGCATCGGGATCGCCACCCAGTCGAGCGGATGGGCGGTCTTCACATGGAAGTCCCACGGCACGAAGACCATGCCGACATGATAGAAGATGAGTAGGCCGAAGGCGCCGATGCGGAGCCAGTCCAAGCCGTAATGCCGTTCCATGCGGGCGCATGTAGCGTTTCCTGCGCCAATGGCTAGTCAAGGGGTGACCGGGAACGGCGGATCGTGGCCCGGGCGAGGCGGCCGCCTCGCCTGGGATTCCAGACGAGCTAGGCGGTCTGGACGTCGGCGGCGACTGCCTCCGGCTTCGGACTGACCTTCCGCCGCAGGCCGATCAGCGGCCGCAACCAGCCGATCTCGCGCCCGATCAGGTAGAAGGCCCAGCAGCCCGCGACCGTCGCCGGCACCAGGATGGCGAACTCCGCGACGGGTCCGATGCCGAGCGGCTTCAGCCAATATTCCACGAGGATGATCACCGTCTGGTGGATGAGGTAGAAGGGGAAGACGGCCTCGGTGAGCATCGGCCGCCAGGCGCCGTCACGGTTCCAGAACCGCTCGGCCACGCCGATCAGCGCGGCGATGCTGGCCCAGCACTGCACCTCGCGCGCGACGTGGAAGGCGCGGGCGATCGAGCGCGAGGGCATGGCGAAACCGGGATAGGCGATCTCGACCGAGGCGACCACGGCATAACCCGCCACCGCCAGCACCGCCGCGGGCACCCAGAAGCGCACGAGCGCCGCCCGCGCCGGTTGCGATCCGGCCAGGCCGAACCCGAACAGGAAGGCGGGGAAATATTGCAGATGCGCGACCCCGTCGGTGACCAGGTCATGCGTATCCTCGACCCCCGGGAACAGCGCCATGCGCAGCACGAGCAGCCAGACGATCGGCACCCACAGCACGCCGATCCCGCCGAACGCCCGGTCGAACAGCGCCTGCGCGCCGGAGAGGCGCGGGCTCAGCAGCAAGGCAAGGACGAGGGTATAGGCCCAGAGATAGACCACGAACCACAGATGGTTCCAGGTCGGCAGGATGATCCCGTCGAGCGTGCCGAAGCGGAAATAGTCGTGCGTGAGGAACCACAGGAAGCCGTGCGTATAGCCGTGCTGCGTGACCAGCTCGACCCAGCTTTGCGGGGGCACGATGAGAGCGATGCCGAAGGCGAGCGGCAGCAACAGCCGCGCATTGCGGTTGCGCAGGAATCCCCGGATGCCGGCCGATTTGGCGAACAGCGCACGGCTGGCGAAACCCGATACGACGAACAACAGAGTCAGCCGCCAGGCATTGGTCAGCAGCATCGGCACCGCGACCCAATCGGCCGGGTCGGCGGTCTTCACGTGGAAGCCCCAGGTCACGAAGACCATGCCCACATGATAGAAGATCAGCAGGCCGAACGCCCCGATCCGCAGCCAGTCCATTCCGTAATGTCGTTCCATCGCGTCTCTCCGTGGTCGATGGATCACGGCTAGCGAGCGCTCGTCTGGCCCGGTATCGGGAAGGGGCGGAAGGCGGTACCACAGGGACGATGGCGATAGTGACGGGGACGAGCGGCGGCGGAGGCGGGATGAACGGTGCACAGCGCCGGCTCGCCCTCGTGCTTGGTGCCGGCTTCCTGCTGACCCTGGCTGCAGTGATGGTGGCCAACGTCGAATCGACGCTGAGCGACTTCGCCCTTGCGGGCGTCCACGAAACCCGGACCCATGTCTGGATCTGGGAAGCGACCAGCATCCTCGCCTGGCTGACGACGGCGCCCGTGATCTGGTGGCTGGTAAGGCATATCGGCCCGCCGCGCTTCTCCTGGCCGGTGGCGGTGGGGCTGATCCTCCTCGCCAGCGTGCCGCTGTCGCTCTGGCATATCGGCCTGATGATCGAACTCAGGAAGCTCTACTACGCTGCGGAGGGCAGCCACTATAGGTTCTTCAGCAAGGCCTCGGATCGCCTGCTCTACGAATATCGCAAGGATCTGGCGTCCTATTTTCAGTTTGTCGGCTTTGCCGCGGCCAGTCGATGGCTGGTGATGCGTGCGGCGGTGCCCGCGACCGATGTTGAGCCGCCGCATATCCTGAAGGTTGCGGACGGCGCGGTGACGCACCAGGTGCCGGTCGACGAGATCGATCACGTCAATGCAGCCGGCAATTACGTCGAACTGGCCTGGGCCGGCCGCACCCTGCTGCACCGCGCGACGCTGGCGGCGGTCGCGGCGGAACTTGGCCCGGCCTTTGTCCAGATTCACCGCAGCCGCCTCGTCCGCCGCGCCGCGGTGCGCCGGGTCGAAACCGATCGGAGCGGCGACTTCACCGTGACGCTCGCCGACGGCACCAGCCTGCGCGGCAGCCGCCGCTATCGGGATTCGGTGCAGGACTGAGGCTCGCGCTTTCGCAGGCGCGAAGGCGACGCTATATGGCTCGGTGAAGCGAGGTATTCCATGTCCATTCGTCCTTGGCGCGACATCACGCGCCGTCAGAGTCGCCAGATCATGGTCGGCAACGTGCCCGTCGGCGGCGATGCGCCGGTCACCGTGCAGACGATGACCAACACGCTCACGTCCGACGCGAAGGCGACGATCGACCAGATCCGCCGCTGCGAGGATGCCGGCGTCGACATCATCCGGGTGTCCTGCCCCGATGTGGAGAGCACCGCCGCGCTGAAGCAGATCGTCCGTGCCAGCCGCGTGCCGATCGTCGCGGACATCCATTTCCATTATAAGCGCGCGCTCGAGGCGGCCGATGCAGGGGCTGCCTGCCTGCGCATCAATCCAGGCAATATCGGCTCGGCCGAGCGGGTGCGCGAAGTGGTCAACGCCGCCAAGGCCAATGGCTGCGCGATCCGTATCGGCGTAAACGCGGGGAGCCTGGAAAAGGATCTGCTCGAGAAATATGGCGAGCCCTGCCCCGAGGCGCTGGTCGAGAGTGCGCTCGATCATATCAAGATCCTGCAGGACCACGACTTCCACGAATATAAGGTCGCGGTGAAAGCGTCGGACCTGTTCCTCGCGGTCGCTGCCTATCAGCAACTTGCCGAGGTCGTCGATTGCCCGCTGCATCTCGGCATAACCGAGGCGGGCGGGTTCGTCGGTGGCACGGTCAAGTCGGCGATCGGGATCGGTTCCCTGCTCTGGTACGGCATCGGCGACACGATCCGCGTCTCGCTCTCGGCCGAGCCCGAGGAAGAGGTCCGCGTCGGCTTCGAGATCCTGAAGAGCCTCGGCATCCGCAACCGAGGCGTGCGCGTCGTCTCCTGCCCGAGCTGCGCGCGCCAGGGCTTCGACGTGATCCGCACGGTGCAGGCGCTCGAGGAACGGCTCCAGCATATCCGCACGCCGATGTCGCTGTCGGTGCTCGGCTGCGTGGTCAATGGCCCCGGCGAAGCGCGTGAGACCGATATCGGCCTCACCGGCGGCGGCAACGGCAAGCACATGGTCTATCTGTCGGGCGTCACCGACCACACCGTTCAGAGCGAGGATATGATCGAGCATATCGTCAAGCTGGTCGAGGCGAAGGCCGCCGAGATCGACGCGGCCGACGAGGCACGTGCCGCCGCCTGAGGCGGCGTTCACCGGGGGACCTGCCATGAGCAACGATGCGCGCGATCGCGTGGCGCGGGCGCTGGTCGGACTCGCGGCCCTGGCGGCGCTTGCCCTGCTGACCGGCAGCACTCCGCGCGACCGGCAGCCGGCATGAGCCCGTCGCCCCGCTATTCGGCGTCGACCATCGCCTTCGCAGTCGCGACCCTCGGCATCTTCACCTATGCGATGATGGACGCGGTGATGAAGGGGCTGAGCATCGCCAGCGGCGCCTATAGTGCGGTGCTGTGGCGCTCGCTCGCCGGTGCTGCGCTGACCGGCACGATCTTCCTGATCCGCGGCAATGCCTGGCCGGAGCGCAGGGCGCTGAAGCTGCACATCCTGCGCGGGCTGGCGGCTGGCGTGTCGGTACTGCTGTTTTTCTGGGGGCTTGTCCGCGTGCCGATGGCGCAGGGCGTGGCGCTGACCTTCCTTGCTCCTCTGGTCGCGCTGTATCTGGCGGCGGCGATGCTGGGTGAGCGAATCCGGCGCGCCGCCATGCTGGGGTCGGCGATCGCCAGCATCGGCGTGCTCGTCATCGCCTGGGGACAGGCAAAAGCGGGCGCGTCGAGCGACACGCTGATGGGGTCGGGCGCGATCATCCTGGCGTCTTTCCTCTATGGCTACAGCCTGATCCTGCTGCGCAAGCAGGCGCAGGTCGCCGACCCGGTGGAAGTGACCCTGTTCACCGGCGGCGTTATCGGCACGCTGCTCCTGCTCGGCGCCCATTGGTTCGCGGTGATGCCGACGGTCGCGCAATTGCCCGCGATCGGGGTTGCGACCCTGCTCGGCACCTTTTCGGCGGCGGCGCTCGCCTGGGCCTATGGCCGGGCGGAGGCGCAGGTCCTCGCGCCGGTCGAATATACCGCTTTCATCTGGGCCGCGATCCTTGGCTGGCTGGTGTTCGGCGAGCATGTCTCGCTCTATACCGTGGCGGGGGCCGGGCTGATCATTGCCGGCTGCCTTGCCGCTATTCGCGGCACGGCCGCTCCCGCCCCACAGACTGAGGCTGCCGCATGACCGATCTTCGTTTCGCCACCCCCGACGACGTCGCCACCATCATGCGCTTCGTGCGCGAGCTGGCCGAGTTCGAGCGCGAGGCCGACAAGGTCGTCGCGACCGAGGAATTGCTGCATGACGCGATGTTCGGCGACCGTCCGGTCGCCGAGGCAGTGATCGCCGAGCGCGACGGTACGCCGCTCGGCATGGCATTGTTCTTCCACAATTTCTCGACCTGGACCGGCTGGCGCGGCCTGTATCTCGAGGATCTGTACGTGACGCCCGACGCGCGCGGCCAGGGGGTCGGCGCGGCCTTGTTGCGGCATCTGGCGGCCATCGCAGTCGACCGGGGCTGCACCCGCTTCGAATGGGCCGTTCTCGACTGGAACGAGAAGGCGATCGAGTTCTACAAGGCGATGGGCGCGGTGCCGATGGACGACTGGACGGTCAACCGTGTGTCCGGCGATGCGCTGACCAGGCTCGCGGGGCGCGGCTGAGATGGCCTGGGTGCTGCTGGTCATCGGCGGGGTGTTCGAGATCGGCTTCACCACTTGCCTGCGCCATGTCGACGGCTTCCGGAACCTGCCCTGGACGCTCGGCTTCCTCGGCTCGGTCGCGTTGTCGATGGGACTGCTCGAGGTCGCCGCGCGTTCGATTCCGATGGGCACGGCGTATATCGTCTGGGGCGGGATCGGGGCGCTGGGCACGGTGATCGTGGGTATTGCGTGGTACGGGGAATCGGCCGGGCTGGTGCGGCTGCTGCTGATGCTCGGCGTGGTCGCGTGCATTGCGGGGCTGAAGCTGACGGCGCAGGGTTGAGGCTGATTGAGAATTTCCTCTTTCTTCCCCGGCGGAGGCCGGGGCCCAGTTGGGGGACGATAATGTTGGGCGCTGCGCGCAATTACTTGAGCCTTCCCGACTGGGCCCCGGCCTCCGCCGGGGAAGGTAAAGAAGCATGCTGACGGAGGAGCAAGGCTGATGGCATTCGACCAGGGACTGGTGGACTGGATCGCCGAGGCGATGGAGCCGATCGGCGCCGTCACCATGCGCAAGATGATGGGCGGCGCGACCTTGTATTGCGACGGTACCATCTTCGCGATCGTCTCCGATGAAGGGGCGTGGTTCAAATCCGATGCGGTCAGCGACGCCGAATGGGACGAAGCCGGCTGCCAGCGCTTCTCTTATGAGATGAGCGAGGGCCGAGTTGAATCGATGAACTACAGGCGGGCGCCCGACGACGTCTATGACGACGCCGACGCGCTCAGGCGCTGGGCGTCGCTGGGCCTGGCGGCGGGGCAGCGTGCGCCGCGAAAAGCGAAGAAAAAGAAGCAATAAGCGCGGCGATCAGCAAACTGACCCAGCCCAGCAGGAAGCCGGTCATCATCCAGCTGCTCGGCATCGTCATCAGGCCGGTCAAGGCGAGCAAGCCGCCCATCGCGATGAAGCCGGCGAAGAGGCGCGAGAGCCGCCGCCCACGGGCCAGTATCTCGGCGATGCCGATCGTGCCCAGCGCGAGCAGCGCGAACTTCACATGCACTGCCCACCACAAGGCGCCGAGCAAGGCGGGCGTGCCCGGCGGATCGCGCAGGATCGCGTACAATATGCCGCCCTCGATCTGGTCGCTGACGGCCGCGACCATGAAGATCGCGATCATCGCCATCTGCACCCGCCGCCGGGATCCCGCGGCGATGACGCCGAGGATCAGGAACGCGGTGTAGAAAGGAATGAAGCCCAGCGCGTCGAGCAGCAGGCCCGTCTTCTGCGCGGCGACCAGCGTCGCGGTGCAAGGTTCGCTGCCGAACAGCGCGGCGATGTCGGCCTGAGTGCGGGCGAATTCGAAGGCGATGATCGGCCCGAGATCGCCCGCCGGGCCGCACGCGGCCATGCCGGGGATGCGCCCGAACGACGCGGAGCAGATGAAGGCGACGATCCCCGCCGCCGCGCATCCTCTCCAGGCCGTCCGGGGCGTCACCCGCGGATCATCCCTTTTTGGCCTTCTTCGCCTTCTTGGCGGCCTTGGCTGCGGCGATTGCCTCGATCACGATGCGCTTGGCTTCCTCGGCATCGCCCCACTGGCCGATGCGCACCCATTTCTCGGACTCCAGGTCCTTGTAGTGTTTGAAGAAATGCTCGATCTGCGCGAGCACGATCTCGGGCAGGTCGCCGCGCTCGCCCACGTCCGAATAATAAGGGAAAGTGGTGTCGACCGGCACGCAGACGAGCTTCTCGTCGCCGCCGGCTTCGTCTTCCAGCTTCAGGACCGCGATCGGGCGGGCGCGCACGACGCAGCCGGGCACGAAGGGCGAGCGCGCGATGACGAGCGCGTCGAGCGGATCGCCGTCGGGCGACAAGGTGTGCGGCACGAAGCCGTAATTGGCCGGATAGCGCATCGGCGTGTGGAGGATGCGATCCACGAACAGCGCGCCCGACTTCTTGTCGAACTCGTACTTCACCGGCTCGCCGCCGACCGGCACCTCGATGATGACATTGAGGCTGTTGGGCGGATCGTCGCCGATGGAGATCAAATCGATGTTCATGGGATCCTGGTCTCTCGAGGCCGTCCGCCCCGAGCCTGCCGAACGCCCGAAAAGGGCTCCGGCAGGCTCGGGGCTGACGAGTGGGGGTGCTCCCCTCCTATTTTGCCGTCAGCAGCGTATCGAGGCCACCCTCGCCGCTGCCGATCTTTTCGAGGCGCGGATAGCGCAGGCCGCCATGATAGTCGATGCTCACCGGCGCGATGCGGTCGTTTGCCTTGACCAGCAGCACGATCGGCTCCTTGCCTGCCTTCGCGTCGGTGACCGCGGCCTTGATCGCATCGGCCGACCAGGCCTTGCCGTTGACCGCCACGATCGTGTCGCTGACCGTCATGCCCGCCTTGAAGGCCGGCCCGTCCCAGGTGACCCCGGTGACGGCGCCTTCGTTGCTGAGCGCGAGGCCGAGCGAATAGCTGAGGTCGGTGCGCTTGGCCGTCGTTTCGGCCTGCTTGAACGACGGTGTCGGCTCGTCGGTGTAGATCAGCTTGTAGCCGTTGTTGATGAAGCCCTGGAGCGGGGCGGGTTCGCCCGTCTCGGTGATGCGCTTCTTGAGGAAGCCCGCCCAGTCATAGGGCTGGATGCCGTTCAGGGTCGCTGCGACATCGTCGAAATTATAGGTGACCTGGCCCCAGTCGCCGTCCTTGCCGCGGAAGAAGGTGCCGGCGAAATCGTCGATCGACTTGGTGCCGCCGGACTGTTTGCGCAGGATCGAATCGACCTCCATCCAGATCAGCAGGCCTTCATTGTAATAATCCTCCGACCGCTGGTTGCTGAGCCAGCCCTTAGGCCGGCGCTGCGAGATGACGGGATCGTTGGTGGTGTCGACCATGTTGCGCCAGTTGCGCGCCGGGCGATTGTCGAGGATCGCCATGATCGCGGCGTACTGGTCGAGCGTGTCCTGCTTCGACACCAGGCCGGAGCGCGCCTGGAGAACGTAACCCCAGAACTGGGTCTGGCCCTCATAGACCCACAGCAGCGATCCGCGCATCGGGGTGCGGTAATCGGGTGTCCACAAATCGGCGCCGCGGCGATATTTGCCGTCCCAGCTATGGGTATATTCGTGCGGCAGCAGGTTGCGCGATCCCGGGCCGTCCTTCCATTTCAGGAAATAGCCGAGCTTCACCCCGTCCTCGGAGCTGCGGTGATGCTCCAGGCCGATGCCGCCCATCTGGTCCGACAGCGACAGCAGGAATTCGTACTTGTCGTAATGCTGCGTGCCGAACAGCTTCACGGCCTGCTCGACGAGGCGCTTGTGTGCGTCGATCTGATCGGGGGTGGCGACGAGTTCCTCGGCATTGTCGGCATAGACGTTGAGGTTGACGCGCGGGCTGAGCGCCCAGCCCTTATAGTAGCGGCCGGCGAGCACGGGGGAATCGACCAGCACTTCATAGTTGGTCGGCTCGTAGGTGTAGGTCGACCCCACCGCCTTGGACGGCAGGCCCGACGAGGCGTGCCAGCCATCGGGATATTTCACCGTTGCCTTCACCGGGATCTGCCGGGTGAAATAGCCGGCCGGATAGAGGCTCATCGAGTTGAACTGCAGGCGCAGCATCTCCGGCGAGACGACGATCGATCCCTGGTCGCTCGCGGTGGACGAGGCGAATTGCAGGCCGATATCGAGCGACTTCGCGCCCGACGGCACATCGATATGATAGGCGTAGACGTCGACCGGATCGCGCGTCCAGTGGATCTCCTTGCCGTTGGCGCGGATGTGCAGGTTCACCACCTTGTCGAGTTCGCCGCGCGGCGAATGCGCGCCGGGCAGCCATTTCGGGAAGAGCAGGACCATCGGGCCCGACTTGGCGACCGGGATGGTCTCCTTCGTCGTGAAGATGCCGCGCTTGATGTCGGTCGCGTCGATGTCGAGCGTGATCGTGCCCGGATAGGGAATGTCGCGCGCATCGGGGATAGTGTTCACGAACGGCACGGGCTGCGGCTTCGAATTCTCGGCGAAGGCCGGGATCGCGGCGGACGCGAGCAGGGATACGAAAAGGACGCTACGGATCATCAAGGAAAGCCTTTCGGCAAGAGAGGAGATGCGGTGGCTTAATGGGGTAAGGCGCCCCGAGTCCAGCGCCCGGAACCGGCGTTCGAGGGGAATAACGTAGCGTTCGCAGCGTCGTCCGGATCGGGCGTAATTTTGTGCCGTGGGGCCGGATCGTGGCGATATTTTCGATGGTGAGCGGCCAATCGCGCGCGACAGTGAAGGCCAAGAAATCGAGTTGGAACCTGCATCGCTTCGGCGATTTCGGCTCAGTAATCTCCGATTTATGCGACCCACCTGCCTGCGGGGCGGAATCGGGCGCTTCTTGAGCCTTGTGCGCGTTTTACTGAAAAAGAAGACGGCAAGGCGTGCCGCGACTTGTCGACAAGGGCGTTGGGTTGCCCGAGGAGTTTCAGACATATTGCAGATTATCTTGCCGAATTCCGCGAGGGGTATCAGTTTTTCAATTGGCGTTACTGCGAACGAGAAAATGATACTTGGCATGCCGGGGTCCGGTCGCGACTGGAGGAGCTCCCGGCGATTCAAGCATGATCGCTGCTGCGGTTGAATCGGTCGCGAGTCGCTACCCGAGGATCCTGAATACGGGCTTCACTCATTTCTCGCGGAACCTCCGCCAGCGCCAACTCTTTGCGCTCAAAACAAAAACAGGGTTCGCGAGTGGGAAGCAAGATCGGGAGCGGGGATTGTGCCGCTCATATCATCGCCGTGCATGGTCGCGACGCTGCGAAACATGTGCTCGACCTGGCCTGGGCCGCAATCGAAGCCGCGCCGCAGCCCGATCCCGATGAAATCGGCCGGCTCGCCCGGCTGATGCGCGAGATCGAGACAAGCCAGCGCCAGCAGATCGACCGGGTGGCAGCGCTTTATGCGGCCTGAGGGGCGACCGCGCGGCGGATGAAGTCCGCTCCGGCGGCGCACGCTTCCGCCGCCTCGTCGCTCAACCAGTCGCGGAAGCTGGCGATCTTGCGACTGCGCTGCCGCGCCACCGGATAGGCCAGCCAGAAGGCGCGGCCGTCGCTCGCGACCAGGTCGTGCGCCGGTACCAGGCGGCCGGCGTCGATCTCGCCGCGAAACAGGATCGGCGAGGCAATGGCGATGCCGTGCCCGGCCAGCGCCGCCGCCACATCCATATGCTCGGTCGCCAGGCTGGTGCCGAAGCTGGTGGGCGGCGGCCCTTCGGCAAAGCCGAGCGCGCGGTACCACAGGGTCCACCAGTCGGGCCGGCCGAGCAGCGGCACCTCGATCGAGCGGCGCGGGTCGCCGAGGCCGGCCGCCGCGTCCTTCAGCGCGGGCACACAGAGCGGCATGAAGAGGCTCGGCATCAGCCTAGTCGCACGCAGTCCGGTCCAGCGGCCATGGCCGTTGCGGATCGCCGCGTCGAACCGGCCCGCACCGAGATCCTCGGCGACCGCCGACAGGTCGAGATCGAGCGATATCTCGGGGTGGCGCGTGCGGAAGCGCCCGAGCCGGGGCGTCAGCCAGCTCGTGCCGAAAGTGGGGAGCGCCGTGAGCGACAGCCGGGCCTCGTCCATGTCGGCCGCTCGCGCGAAGCTGGCGCGCAGGCCGGCGAACGCATCGATCGCCTCGCGCGCGACGACGGCCCCGGGCTCGGTCAGCTCGACGCGGTGGGGGTGGCGGCGGAACAGCGCGACGCCGATCTGCGCCTCGAGCTGGCGCACATGATAGCTGACCGACGCAGCCGATGTGCCGAGCTCCTGCCCCGCTCTGGCGAAGCTGCCCAGCCGCGCTGCCGCCTCGAAGGCGCGGATCGAGGATAAAGATGGAAAGCGATGGTCGACCATAAGGTTGGCTTAGCCTCTAGCGATGATCTTCGCATAGCCAATTGCGCTGCCGCTGCCATCCTGCGGTGCATGAAGTGACCCCGGGGAGTGATTGATGGAGAGAGAATCGAGCCTGCCGGCGCGGCGCGACGTCGTCGCGGCCTTAGGGGCAATGGGGGCGGCGATGGGCGGGGCGGCGGCGTTCGGCCTGCCGGGCCTGGCCCTGGCGCAAGGCGACCAGCCTGCCCTCGCCCATGACTGGGACTGGCTGGTCGGCAGCTGGGATGTGTGGCACCGCCGGCTGCGCGAGCGGCTCGTCGGCAGCACCGAATGGGAAGAGTTCAACGGCAAAAGCGCCCTGTGGCTCACCCTGGCCGGGCTCGGCACGATCGACGACAACAGCCTCGACCTGCCCGGCGGCACCTATCGCGGCCTCAGCATCCGGGCGTTCGATCCCGCGGCGGGGAAATGGTCGATCTGGTGGCTCGATTCGCGTTACCCCACCGCGATCGATGCGCCGGTGCGCGGTGGTTTCAGCGGCGATAGCGGGACCTTCATCGGCGAGGATCAGTATAAGGGACGCCCGGTCACCGCACGCTTCCGCTGGTTCGAAACCCATAGCCGCCGGCCGCATTGGGAGCAGGCGCTGTCGACGGACGGCGGGAAGAGCTGGGAGGTGAACTGGGTCAATTATTTCACGCGCACCGCCGCGACGCCGACGCCCCTGCCGCCCTCCGGGGTGGCGCCGCATGACTGGGATTTCCTGGTCGGACGCTGGGATGTGCGGCACCGCAAGCTGAAGCGCCGGCTGGCCGGCAGCAACGACTGGGACGCATTCGACGGCACCCTGGTCAACTGGCCGGTGCTGGGCGGGCAGGGCAATGTTGGCGACAATATCATGAACTTTCCCGCCGGCCCCTATCGCGGCGTCGGCATCCGCGCTTTCGATCCGGCGACGAGGCTCTGGTCGAGCTGGTGGCTCGACGGGCGCAACCCCGGGGCGATCGCGCCGCCGGTGCGTGGCAGCTTCGCTGACGGCGTCGGGACCTTCATCGGCGATGATGTGCAGGATGGCCGCCCGGTCAAGGCGCGCGTGCTGTGGTCGCGGATCACGCCCCAATCGGCGCGCTGGGAACAGGCGCTGTCGGCGGACGACGGGAAGACCTGGGAGACCAACTGGGTCAGCGATTTCACGAGGCGCGCATGAGAGTCGCCGCCCTGCTGGCCTGTGCGCTACCCATGTTGTTCGGCGCCGCTGCACCGCTCGAGATTGTCGGTGAGGCGACCCTGTTCGCGCCGGGCATCGCCTCGACCGACTATTCGGAAGTGCGGCTGACGATCAGCCCGGATGGGCGGACGGCTTTGTGGTTCAGCCGCAACCGGCCCGGCGGCGCGGGCGGCTACGACATCTGGATGTCGCGGCGCACCGAAACGGGCTGGGGCGCCGCCGAGCCGGTGCCGTTCAATTCCCCCGGCCGGGACTTCGACCCGGCTTTCTCCGCTGACGGACGCTTCGTCTATTTCTGTTCGGATCGCCCGGGCGGGATGGGCGGCGACGATCTCTACCGGGTGGCCGTCTCCGCCGGCGGCTTCGGCGCGGTCGACTCGCTCGGCGTGGTGAACAGCGCGGGCAACGAGTTCGCCCCGATGCTGTCGCCGGACGGGTCGACCCTGCTCTTTTCGAGCGACCGGCCGGGCGGGGCAGGCCGGCACGACCTTTACGTCGCGGCGCGCAAGGACACGGGCTTCGCGCCTGCCGTGCCGGTGGCGGGCGGGATCAACACCAGCGGGGACGAGTTCGACGCGACCTTCCTGTCCGACGGCACGACCATCGTCTTCGCGCGGGCAGGCGATTTCCGGACTGACCGGGTCGACCTGTTCCATGCCTCGGTGCGGAATGGGCAGTATGATGCGGGCGCCCTGCTGCCCCGGAGCATCAACAGCGGAGCCGATGGGCAGGGGGACAGTTACGGCCCGATGCTCGACTGGTCCCGGCCCGGCAGCCTCACTTTCTCGGCGCAGCGGCCCGGCGCGAAGGGCATGGACCTCTACACAGTCGGCTATCGGCTGGAGTAGAGTGGGCAACGAGAGGAGAAGACCATGGACCAGCTCGTGCGGATTCTGTTGTGGTTCTCGGCGATCGGCTGCGGCATGATGGCCGGGCTTTATTTCGCCTTTTCCGCCTTCATCATGACCGCGCTGTCGCGCATCCTGCAAGCGGGCGGCATCGCCGCGATGCAGTCGATCAACGCGGTGATCCTCAAATCCTGGTTCATGCCGCTGTTCTACGGCACCACGCTCGCGGCGCTCGCGCTGGTCGTCCTTGCCGCCCTCGACTGGAGCAAGCTGGGGGCGCCGGCCATGGCGATCGGCGGGGCCGTCTATGTGCTCGGCATGTTCGGCTGCACGCTTGCCCTCAACGTGCCGCTCAACCTCGCGCTCGACGCGGTGGCGCCCGCGAGCGCCGAGGCCGCGCCGGTCTGGGCGCGCTACCTCAAGGACTGGACCTTGTGGAACCATGTGCGGACCCTGGCCTCGGCAGCGAGCGCCGCGCTGTTCATCGCGGCGATCGTCGCAAGGGCCTAGGCCAGCGGCGCGGCTCAGTCCGCAGCGGCGAAATGTGCCATCTGGTCCGCATGCGCCTTGGCGAACGCAGGCCGCGCCGTGGCGCGCGCGACATAGGCGCGGACGGCGGGGTAGTCCGCCAGCCCGTCGAACCGATCGACCAGGCGCAGCACATCCGACATCATGATATCGGCGACGGAGAAGCTCCCGGCCAGCCATTCGCGTTCCGCCAGCACCGGCTCCAGGTGCTTGAGCCGGTGCTGGTGGAGGAACCCGCTGAACAGCTTCCAGGCCGACGACTCACGGTCCTCGCCCGAAAATATCAATATGGACCAGGGCAGGCTCGCCATCTCGACGGAATTGAGTGCCGCGAACAGCCATTCCTTGGCATCGCTGCGACCTTGCGGATCGGTTGGCATCAGAGTGTCGCTCAGCTCGCCCAGATGCAGCAGGATCGCGCCGCTCTCGAAGATCGAGATGTCGCCATCGGTCAGCCAGGGCGCCTGGCCGAAGGGCTGATGCGCGAAATGCTCGGCCTTGCGATCGCCGAAGGGCACGCTCTCGACCCGATAGGGCAACCCGGCCTCTTCCAGCGCCCAACGCACCCGCAGATCGCGCACATAGCCCCGCGGCGCCTCGGGAACCCAATCGAACGTGGTGATAGTCAGGTCGCCCATCCGGCATCTCCCTCAGTCGTTGCTCGCGTCGAACGCCTAGGCCCTTCGTTTCGAGCGTCGCCCGGGGCCGCGCCGGGCGCTCCATAAATGCTGCCCGACGTCGCGCGACCTGCCGCCGATCCTAGTCCCCGACCGCCGCAGCCGCAAATCGCTGGACGATCCAGTCGATGAACACCCGCACGCGCGGCGAGAGCTGGCGGTTGCGCGGGTAGAGGATCGAGACCGGGCCTGCGGGCAATGGATAGTCGGCCAGCACGCGTTCGAGCCGGCCCGCGGCCAGATCGCGCTCGATGTGGAAGACCGGCATCTGTGCCAGGCCCAGGCCGTGACAGACGCCGTCATGGAAACTCTCGGTGCCGGTGACCGATAGCGGCGCGGGCAGATCGATCCGGGTCACGCCGTCCCCGCGCAGGAACTCGAAGGGCGCGAGGGCACCGGTGGTGACCGAGCGCAGCCCGACTGCGTGGTGGCCTGCAAGGTCCTCGGGCGTTTCGGGCCGACCGAAGCGATCGAGATAGTCGGGCGCGGCGACGGTGATGCGCGGGAGCATCGTCACCGTGCGCGAGACCAGGTCGCTGTCGGGCAGCGCGCCGTAGCGCAGCACGCAATCCACGCCCTCGCGCACGACATCGACCCAACGGTCGCTCTCGCTCATCGCCAGCTCGATCTCGGGGTAGCGCGCGAAAAAGGCCGGCAGCCTGGGCATGAGGAAGTGCCGGGCGATCGTACCCTGCACTTCGACCCGCAACATGCCCCTGGGCACCGCGCCGCTGAACGCGCCTTCGGCATCCTCGACATCGTCGAGGATCGCGAGGCAGCGCCGGTAATAGGCCTCACCGTCGAGCGTCGGCCGCACCGTGCGCGTGGTGCGCTGGAGCAGCCGCACGCCGAGCCGTTCCTCGAGCTGCTGGATCACCTGAGTCGCGGTGGAGCGCGGCACGTCGAGATCGTGCGCCGCCTGGGTGAAGCTGCGCCGGTCGACCACCCGGGTGAACAGCCGCATCGCATAGAGCCGGTCCATATGCTTCCCATTGTTCTAGCAAAACGAACAGTGTTGCCGTTTCTAGCCTGATTATCTCCGTCTCTCCAGCGCGCATATCGCTGTCAGTCGCTCAGGACGGGCGGCGCGACACCAAGGAGACAGGCAATGAACGGAGATACGAACAAGGTAGCGATCGTCACCGGCGCCTCGCGGGGCATCGGCGCCGCGATCGCCGAGCGGCTGGCGGCGGACGGCTTCACCGTCGTCGTCAACTATGCGGGCAGCGCGGCGGAAGCCGAAGCGCTGGTGCGCAAGATCGAAGCGGCCGGTGGCCGTGCCATCCCGGCCCAGGCCGATGTCAGCGACGCGGCGGCGGTCGCCCGCATGTTCGACGCGGCGCAGGCAGCGTTCGGCGGAGTCGATGTGCTGGTCAACAATGCCGGCATCATGAAGCTGGCGAGCATCGCCGAGAGCGATGACGCGCTGATCGACAGCCAGATCGCGATCAACCTGAAGGGCAGCATCAACACACTGCGCGAAGCGGCGAAGCGGCTCCGCGAAGGCGGCCGGATTGTCAATCTCTCGTCGAGCGTGGTCGGTCTCTACCAGCCCGGTTACGCCGTCTACGCCGCCACCAAGGCAGGGGTCGAGGCGATCACCCATGTGATGGCGAAGGAACTGCGCGGCCGGAACATCACGGTCAACGCCGTGGCGCCCGGACCGACCGCGACGGCCCTGTTCCTGGACGGCAAGCCCCAGGCAGTGATCGACACCCTGACCAAGCTCGCCCCGCTGGAGCGGCTCGGCCAGCCCGAGGATATCGCGAACACCGTCGCCTTCCTCGCCGGGCCCGACGGCGCCTGGATCAACGGCCAGACCCTCCGCGCGAATGGCGGGATCATCTGACCGTCACGCCCAATCCCGAAACCCAGGCTCATCGTCCGCCGTGACGCGGACCAGCATTTGAAAGGAAATTCCCATGTCCAAGAAGATCATCCTCATCACCGGCGCCTCCAGCGGCTTCGGTCGTCTCACCGCCGAAGCGCTCGCGAAAGCCGGGCACACGGTTTACGCCTCGATGCGCGACATTGCCGGCCGCAACGCGACGAACGCGGCCGAAATGGCCGAGATGTCGGCCCGGGACGGCGTCGACCTCCGCGCGGTGGAACTCGACGTGCAGTCGGAGCCCTCGACCGATGCCGCGGTCGCCAAGATCATCGCCGAAAGCGGCCGGATCGACGTGCTGGTGCACAATGCCGGGCACATGATGTTCGGACCCGCAGAGGCCTTCACGCCGGAGCAGTTCGCGCAGCAATATGACGTGAACGTGCTCGGCACGCAGCGAGTCAATCGCGCCGTGCTGCCGCATATGCGCGCGGCGAAACAGGGCCTGCTGGTCTGGGTGTCGAGCAGCAGCTCGGCCGGCGGCACCCCGCCCTATCTGTCGCCCTATTTCGCGGCCAAGGCAGCGATGGATGCACTGGCGGTGCAATATGCGCGGGAGCTCAGCCGCTGGGGCATCGAGACCTCGATCATCGTGCCGGGCGCCTTCACCAAGGGCACCAACCACTTCCTGCACTCGGGCCGCCCGGCCGACGAAGCGCGCCTCGCCGAGTATGAAGCGGGTCCGTATGCAGGCTTTGGCGAGCAGGTGCAGAACGCGTTCGCCGAGATCGTGCCGGACGATGCCGATGTGACGGGCGTCGCGGATGGGATCGTGGACATCGTGGGCATGGAATTCGGCACCCGCCCCTTCCGCTTCCATTACGATCCGACCCAGGACGGTGCCGATGTCGGCTTCACGGTGCTCGACCGCCTGCGCGCCGAGATGCTCCACCGGGTCGGCCTGTCCGACCTGCTCAAGCCCGCCAGGCTGGTTTGAGCGCTTCATCCACGCCGGAAAGGGCCCGCCACTCGTGCGGGCCCTTTTTTGTGCGGACTACAAGTTCGGGCAACGACTGTCGGTCGTCACGCTGCCTTGCGTTCGGCGACCGGACGGCGGCGCAGGATTGCCTCCGTAACCGCGGGCGATTGTAGGTCGCGTCGAGCGGCCTGACATCAGTCCCGGGCGGAACGCTTCTTCAGCCGGCACCCCATAGACGGGCCGGGACCATGACCTCGCCATCCTTGTAGAGGCTCGCGGCGAGTGGATCGTCGGCGAGGAACCAGGGACCGTCGAGATCGACCACGTCGCACAGCTGGGCGAGGACGAAAGCGGGCGCAGCCGAGAGCGTCGCGCCGGCCATGTTGCCGACCATCACCTTCAGCCCGAGCCGGCGGGCATGATCGGCCATCAGCAGCGCCTCGGTAAGGCCGCCGCATTTGTCGAGCTTGATGTTGATCACCTGGAAGCGGGCGCGATGGGCATCGATCTCGGCCAGATCCTGCACGCTCTCATCGGCCGCGACCGGAATGGGGGAACGCCAGCCGTCGAGCAGCGCCTCGGCGCCGCGGCGGACCGGCTGCTCGAGCAGCGCGACATTGTTGTCGACCAGCATCGCGACGAGACCGTCGAGATGCTCGCCGCCATAGCCCTGGTTCGCATCGACCCCCAGCCAGACATGCGGTCGCGCCTGACGCACCACGCGGACGCGCTCGGCGTCGGCGGCGAGATCGCCTTCGAGCTTGAGCTTGATCGCCAGCGCGGTCGGCAGGCCAGCGAGCCGCCGGAGGATCTCGGCCGGGTCGTCGGCGGGAAGGGTGAAGGTGGTGATCAGCGGTTTGGGCGGACCGACACCGGCAAGCTGCCATACCGGCACGCCGGCGCCGAGCGATTCGAGCTCCCACAAGGCGCAGTCGAGCGCGTTGCGCGCGCCGCCCGGAGGCAGCAGGTCGCGCAGGCCCTGACGGTCGATGCCGGCCTCGATCGCATCGCGACAGCGCTCGATCTCGCTCTCCATATGGGCGGGGTCGTCATCGAGATAATAGACGCCGGCCGCCTCGCCCCGGCCGGCATGCGCGCTGTCGGACAGCGTCGCGATCACCGCCGGCATCGATTCGAACAGATAGCCCGAGATACGGAACGGCTCGCGCATCAGCATCGCCTCGCGGCGATGAGTGAGCGTGAGCGGGCGGGTGCGCGTTGTCGCGGTCGGGGTCTCCATGCCCCGTCACATCACATGGATATGCTCACGTTTCAATATAAGAAACACTGTTCGCGGACAACGAACCCGATTCGTCGGAAGAGACCAGATTCCAGCTCTTGCCGGCGGATTGTGCCACGCGTTGCATGCCCGCGCCCGCGCACACCGCCAGCACGCGGCACGGCTCGTCCCCGACGCGGACATAGCCATGCGCCATGCCCGAATCGAAATAGACCGAATCGCCCTGGGCAAGCGGCAAGGGCGCGTAGAGATCGGAATGCAGCTCCATCGCGCCCTGCAATATGTAGAGATATTCCTCGCCCGAATGGCGGACCAGCCCGCCCAGCTCGTCGATGCTGCGTGCCTTCACCTCGATGATGATCGGCACCATCATCTTTCCCAGCAGGTCCGCCGCGGGATAGTGGTGGGTGTGGCGTTCGGAGCTGGCGCCGGGCAGTTTTCCGGCGCGCTGCACGCTGCGCCGCCCCAGCGCGGCGGGTGGCTGCGTCGTCGGTGCGCTGCCCGCGACGAGGCTGCCGATGTCGATCGCCAGGCCCTGCGCCAGGCGCACGAGCTTGTCATAGGTCATCGCCATCTTGCCGTTCTCCAGCTTCGACAGCGTGGAGAAGGGCATGTCGATGCGCGCGGCCAGCGCCCGCAGCGTCAGCCCCTGCTCGATCCGCGCCGCCCGCAGCGCGAGGCCGGGGTGCGTACTGTTGGTGGTCGCTTTCTTGGCCATAGGTCCTCTCGACCCGACGCTAGCGCACTGCGGGGGATTAGGGAACGGTCGTCGCCCGATGAGAAAACGGTTGCCATAACTGAAACATGCGTCATGATGACCGTGTATTTTGGAGGGGTTTTGGCGATGACGTTTCAATCAAGGGCGTTGTGGCTGGCCGCCACGGCGGTTGCGGCGTGGATCCCGGCGGCACAGGCCGAAGAGGTCGTGCAGGGCGCCCCGGTGACGGCGGCAGAGGAGCAGCGGTCGCAGGGCGAGGACATTGTGGTGACGGCGCGCAAGCGCGCGGAGCGGCTGATCGATATCCCGCAATCGGTATCGGTCATTTCCGCCGACATGCTGGACCAGGTCCATGCCGAGCGCTTCGCCGATTATTTCACGCGCGTGCCCAGCGCGAGCATCGTCGAGACTCAGGCCGGCCAGACCCGGCTGGTACTGCGCGGGATCAGCACCAACGGCGTGGGCGCGACGGTCGCGACTTATGTCGACGAGACGCCCTATGGTTCGGCGACCTCGCTCGCCAACGGATCGATCCTGACGCCCGACATCGATCCGTTCGATCTGGAGCGGGTCGAGATCCTGCGGGGGCCGCAGGGCACGCTGTACGGGGCGAACTCGCTTGGCGGTCTCGTCAAATATGTGACGGTCGCGCCGCAGACCGATGCCTTCCATGCCGCCGCGCAGGGCGGGTTCGAGAGCGTCGACGGGGGCGAGACCGGATGGTCGGGCCGCGCGGCGGTGAATGTGCCGCTGGGCGATGTGATCGCGGTTCGGGGCAGCGGCTTCTATCGCACCGATCCGGGCTATATCGACGACCCCGTGCTCGGGCCGAACGTCAATGGCGGCAAGACCTATGGCGGGCGCGGATCGATCCTGGTCAAGCCGTCCGACGCCTTCTCGGTGCGCGGGACGGTGTTTGCGCAGAATCTGGAGAGCAACGCATCCAACACGGTCGATTCCGACCCGGTCACGCTGCGCCCGACCCTGGGCGACCTGAAGCAGAGTCGACTGGTCGCCGAGCCGAACCATGTGAAATACCGGATCTACAATGCGACCGCCGATTATGATTTCGGGCCGGTCGACCTGATCTCCTCGAGCAGCTGGGGCTCGCTCGACCAGGCCCAGATCCAGGACATCAGCGGGTTGTACGGGCCGTTGCTCACCGGGGCATTCGGCATACCGCTCGGCTCGATCATCAACCAGAATGTGACGCAGCGCCGCTTCACCCAGGAAGTGCGGCTGGCGTCGTCGGGCGCGAGCGCGTTCGAATGGACTTTGGGCGGATTCTACACGCGCGAACGCAACGCGATCAACCAGTCGATCGACGCGATCGACGACCCGACCGGCGCGCATGTGCCGGGGCTCGACGGACTGGCCTTTGCGACGGTGCTCTCGGAATATCGCGAGATCGCGGGCTTCGCGAGCGGGACCTATCATTTCTCGCCGACGTTCGATCTGAGCGTCGGGGGGCGCTACAGCCACAACACGCAGCGTGCGGTGCAGACCAGCTCGGGGCCGCTGGCGGGGGATTCGTCGCTCGACGGCACCTCGTCCGACGATGTCTTCACCTATTCGGTCGCGCCCGCGTTCAAGCCCAACGAGCATCTGACGATCTATGCCCGGGTCGCGCGCGGCTATCGCCCTGGCGGGCCGAACGTGCTGCCGCCATCGGCGCCGAACGACGTGCCGCGTCAGTTCGGGCCGGACACCACGACGGATTACGAGATCGGTATCAAGACCGAGCTGCTCGACCGGAAACTCTCGCTCGAGCTGACCGGTTTCTACACTCAGTGGAAAAACATCCAGCTGTTCGCCAGCATCGGCGGGTTCGGGGTCAACGCCAATGGCGGCAAGGCAAGCAGCAAGGGCGTGGAGCTTTCGATCAGCGCCCGCCCGGTGCCCGGCCTGACGCTTGCTGCCAATGGTGCCTATTATGAGGCCGTGCTCGACGATGACGCACCGCCTGTAGTGGGCGGCCTCGACGGCGACCGGCTGCCTTATGCGCCGCGCTTCGCCTCGACGCTTAGTGCCGATTACGAAAAGGCGCTGAGCGACCGGGTGACCGGGACGATCGGGGCGAGCTGGCGCTATACCGGGGAGCGCCGATCGGCATTCGAGCCTGGCGCTTCGCAGCACCGGCTCGATGCCTATGGCCAGGTCGATGCGCATGTCGGGGTCAGTTTCGACCGTTTCCGGCTCGACGCGTTCGTGCGCAACCTGACCGACAGCCGCGGCATCCTGGATGTCGGCACGGCGGGGTCGGCGCGCAACGGCGCGATCGCGGTCGCGGTCTCGCGTCCGCGCTCCTTTGGCGCGACACTGGGCGTTCGTTACTAGAATTCGGGCGTTACTAGAATTCGGGCGGCACTGGAAATTTGGGGAAGCTTGAGCATGCGGATCGTGAAGACCATCGCCTTGTGCCTCGCGGCGCTCGCTTTGCCGGCGTCGGGCCAGTCGCCGCGCGACCTGAACCCGGCGATGCCGCTCGCCCCCGCCAAGGCGTCGACGCCCGTCGATGCGCCTGCGCCCGGAACGGGCGGCGCGGCGCTGACCGCCACTGACGTCGATGCCTGGCTCGACGGGCTGATGCCCTATGGCCTGGAATCGGGCGGCATCCCGGGGGCGGTGGTCGTGGTGGTCAAGGACGGCAAGGTCCTGACTCAGCGCGGCTATGGCAAGGCGGACGTGAAGACGGGCAAGCCGGTCGATCCGAATGCGACGCTGTTCCGGCCGGGCTCTGTCTCCAAGCTGTTCACCTGGACGGCGGTGATGCAGCAGGTCCAGGCCGGCAAGCTCGACCTCGACAAGGACGTGAACACCTATCTCGACTTCAGGATTCCGCCCGCGTTCGGCAAACCGATCACGCTGCGGAACCTGATGACGCATACGTCAGGCTTCGAGGAAACGGCGAAATACCTGATCACGACGGATCCGGCCGAGGTGAAGCCGCTCGGCGCGGTGTTGAAGCGCTGGGTGCCGCACCGCATCTATGCGCCGGGCAGCACGGCGTCCTATTCCAACTATGGCGCGTCGCTGGCCGGTTATCTGGTCGAGCGCGTGTCGGGCGAGAAGTTCGACGATTATGTCCAGCGCCATATCCTGACGCCGCTCGGCATGCGCCATTCGAGCTTCATCCAGCCGCTGCCGGCCGCGCTCGCGGGTGGCATGGCGCAGGGCTATGAGGTCGCGTCGGGCGAGCCGCAGAAGTTCGAGATCATCCCGATGTCGCCCGCCGGCGGGCTGTCGGCGACGGGCGCCGACATGGCGCAGTTCATGATCGCACATCTCGCCCAGGGCGGGCCCTTGCTCAACCCGCAGACGGCGGCGCTGATGCACCAGACCGCCAACACGCCGATCCCCGGCCTGCCGGGCATGGCGCTGGGTTTCTATCATGAGGACGCCAACGGGCTGAACATCGTCGGCCATGGCGGCGACACGAACTGGTTCCATTCCGACCTGCATCTCTATCTCGACAAGAATGTCGGCGTGTTCGTGTCGTTCAACGCCGGCGGCAAGGCGGGCGCTGCGCATATCTTGCGCGGCAAATTGTTCGACAGTTTCAACGATCGTTATTTTCCGCAGCCCCGGCCGGCGCTGCCGACGGCAGTCACTGCCGCCGAGCATGGGCGTGTCCTGGCCGGCCATTATGTCAGTAGCCGCGGTTCGCTGACCAACTGGCTGCGCGTCGTCACGATGCTGGGCGAGACGACCGTCGTGCTCAATGACGACAATACGATCACCGTTGCGGCGCTCACCGATGCCGCCGGCGCGCCGAAGCGCTGGCGCGAGGTGGGGCCGTGGCAATGGCAGGAAGTGGGCGGCGAGGATCGGCTCGGCGCGCTGGTGAAGGACGGCAAGGTCGTCGCCCTGTCGCCCAAGGCGTTCGCGCCGATCATCCTGTTCCTGCCGGCGCCGGCGTCGCTGAACGCCGGGTGGATCGTGCCCGCGCTGCTCGCGGCGCTGGTGGTGATGCTGCTGACCGCTTTGTCCTGGCCGATCGTGGCGCTGGTTCGCCGGCGTTACGGCTATCGCCCGCAGATCGCGGGACGGCCGTTGCTGCTGCACCGCGCGACGCGGGCGACGGCATGGATCGCGGTGATCGTCGCGGCGGGCTGGATGGCGATGATCGCGGTGCTGAGCAGCGACATCTCGGCGCTCGACGGGCGCCTCGATATCTGGATGCGGCTGCTCCAGTTGCTGACGCTCATCGCGGTCGCCGGCACGGCGCTGACCATCTGGAACGCCTGGACGATGGCACGCAGCCCCGAGCGCAAGCGGCTGGCGACGGCCTGGACCGTGCTGGTCGCGCTGTCCGCACTCTATCTGGTCTGGCTGGCGTTCAGCCTGAAGACGATGACCTTCGGTCTGAACTTCTAGGGCATGGCATCAGGCGCATCGGCACCGGCGGGGAAGACGCTGTTCGGTCACCCGCCGGGCATGACCGTGTTGTTCATGACTCAGATGTGGGCCGAATTCTCGTATTTCGGCCTGCAGGCGCTGCTGGTCTATTACATGACTCAGCATCTCGGCTTCAGCCAGGCCAGGTCGTCGCTGATCTACGGCACCTATGGCGCGGCGGCCTTCTTCAGCCCGTTCTTCGGCGGGATCATCGCCGATCGCTGGCTGGGCCGGAAGCGCAGCGTCGTGCTGGGCGGCGTGCTGATGATGCTTGGCCATTTCGCCATGGCATTCGAGGCGCTGCTGTTCCCGGCGCTGGCGCTGGTGGCGATCGGCAATGGGCTCTTCATTCCGCCCCTGGCCGTCCAGGTCGGCAATCTCTACGCCGACAAGGATCCGCGCCAGACCCAGGCGTTCAGCGCTTATTATATGGGGATCAATCTCGGTGGGCTGCTCGCGCCTTTGGTGTGCGGGACGCTGGGCGAAGTCTATGGCTGGCACTGGGGCTTTGCCGCCGCCGGCTTCGGCATGCTGGTCGGGCTCGGCGTCTATCTCTATTTCGGCCATCTGCTGCCGCCCGATCCGCCGACCCGCGCGCGATCGCCGGGCGGTATCCCCGTCGCGCTGACGAAGCCGGAATGGCGCAACCTCCGCCTGCTCGTGGCGATCGTCGCCGTGGTTGTGCTGTTCCGCATCGCCTATGAGCAAAGCGGCAACGTCATCGCACTCTGGGTCGAGCATGAGACCGACCGGCATATCGCGCTGCTCGGATCGGGCGTCGAGATTCCCGCGACCTGGTTCCAGTCGATCAACCCGCTGCTGATCATCCTCGCGACCCCGTTCCTGATCCGCTTCTGGGCAAAGCGAGCCGAGCGACGGGGCCCCGCGAACCTGCTGCGGCGGATGAGCCTTGGCTGTGTCGTCGCGACGCTGGCGATGCTCGTGATGGTCGTCGCGGCCGCGCTGAATGCCGAGACCGGGCAGCGCGTCGGGGCCGAGTGGGTCACCGCCTATTTCATCCTGCTCACGTTGGGTGAGCTGATGGTGATCCCGGTCGGGCTGACGCTGGTCGGCGCGCTTTCGCCGGTGCAGGTCGCGGCGATGGCGATGGGCGCCTGGTATATCGCGAAGTTCCTCGGCAGCCTGCTTGCCGGCGCGATGGGGGCGTGGTGGGGCGCCATCCCGGCGACGATGTTCTTCGGTGCCGGGGCGCTCTCGGTGGCGCTCGCGGCGGCGGTGCTGTTCGTCATGAGCCGCAGGACGCCGATCGAGATCGGTTGATCTTCGTCCTTTGAAGGCAAGTCTCGGGGTGTGTCGATCCGTCGATGGGACCATGTCATGGTCCACAAGAACGGAGCGATGACATGACCTATTCTTACAAGACGATCCCGTCGCCGGTTGGCGCATTGAAGCTCGTTGCGAGCGACAAGGGCCTGACCGCGATCCTGTGGGAGAATGACAAGCCAGGCCGCGTTCGGCTCGGCGAAATGGTCGAGAATGCCGACCATCCGGTGTTGGTCGAGACCGAGAAACAGCTTGGCGCCTATTTCGCCGGCACGCTGACCGCGTTCACCGTCCCGCTCGATTTCGCGGGCACCGATTTCCAGAAGAGCGTGTGGCACGCCCTGCTGACCATCCCGTTCGGCGAGACGCGCAGCTATGCCGAGATCGCACGGCAGATCGGCCGGCCGAGCGCGGTGCGGGCGGTCGGGGCGGCGAATGGCAAGAACCCTATTTCGATCATCGCGCCCTGCCACCGGGTGATCGGATCGAATGGCGCGCTGACCGGTTTTGCCGGCGGACTTGCCGCGAAGGAGCGGCTGCTCGGCCTCGAAAGCGGGCAGGCGGCGTGATCGAAGAGATCGACTGGGAGGCAGTGCGGACGGATCTGGACGGGCAGGGCTGGGCAGTGTTGCCCGGCCTGCTCTCCGCCGCCGAGTGCGACGCGACTGCCGCGCTGTACGGCCCGGGGCCGGTGTTCCGCAGCCATGTGGTGATGGCACGGCATGGCTTCGGCCTCGGCGAATATCGCTATTTCGCGTATCCGCTGCCGCCGCTCGTCGCGGGGCTGCGTGTGTCGCTCTATCCGCGGCTCGCACCGATCGCCAATCGCTGGAACGAGCGGATGGGGGTGGATGGGCGCTTTCCCGACGAGCATGCCGATTTCCTTGATCGCTGCCACACGGCGGGGCAGGTCCGGCCGACGCCGCTGCTGCTCCGCTACGGTCCGGGCGACTATAATTGCCTGCATCAGGACCTGTATGGCGAGCATGTCTTCCCGCTTCAGGTCGCGATCCTGTTGTCGGCGCCGGGCGAAGATTTCACCGGCGGCGAGTTTGTGCTGACCGAGCAGCGCCCGCGCATGCAGTCGCGCGCCGAGGTCGTCCCGCTGGCGAAGGGCGATGCCGTGGTCTTCGCGGTCAACCATCGACCGCACCGCGGGTCACGCGGCGACTACCGCGTGGCGATGCGCCACGGCGTCAGCAAGCTGCGGTCGGGCCATCGCCATACGCTGGGCGTGATCTTCCACGACGCGCTATGAAGATCAGAGGCCGCTGAAGGACAGAGTCACCCGCGCGCTTCGGCCGATCGAGGGGAATCCCACCGCGTCCTGCGCGCGGCTGTCGGTCAGGTTGCGCAGCGTGGCGGCGACCCGCACGGTTGGCGAGAGGCGATAGAGCAGGCCCAGATCGCCCTCGGCATGGCCTGCGGTGACGACGGCTCCGGTCGGGATCGAGCTGTCGTTGAAGCTCGAGTTGAACCGGAGCGCGCCGTTGAGGTCGAGCGCCGGCAGCACTGACCAGGCGGTGCGCAAGCTGCCCTGCCAGCGCGGGCGACCGCGTAGCGGCGTAGCCGAGTCGATGTCGAGGTGCGCGACCGAGCCCGACAGGGTGACCGCCGCGATGCGCACATTGCCCTCGGCCTCCACGCCGCGCGTGGTGACGAGCGCGCGGTTGACCGTCTGGAAGGTCACGGGATCGAAATCGATCAAATCCGTGAAGCGATTCTCGAACCAGGCGATGCGCAGCCGGCTGTCGCTGGTCGGTCGCCAGTCGGCGCCTGCCTCCAGGTCGCGATTGCGTTCGGGGCGGAGCGCCGGGTTGCCGATCAGCGGATGGCCGAGCGCGTAGAGGCTGGGCAGCTTGAAGCCAGTGCCGATGCGGGCGAACAGGGTCGGCGCATCCGGGGCGAGCCGCCAGGCGATCGAGGCGCCGCCGGTCCAGCGGTGCGTGCCGTGCTCGACGGAATCATAGCGCCCGGCGGCATCGAGCGAGAGGCCGTCCACCGGGCGCAGTGTCGCCTCGGCAAAACCGCTCAGCGTGGTCCGGGCGAGCGCAAACGCGACGGGCAAGGGAAAGCCGAAATCGATCGTGCCGGTGCTGCGGCCTTTTTCGCGCAGCACGCTTGCGCCCGCGGCTACGCTGATCCAGCCACGATCGAGCGACAGATAGCCGGTCGCCTCGAGCCGCGAGAAGCGCGTGCTCGCGGTGAGCGCCGGCACCGCATCGAGCACGCCCGGTGCGATTCCCGGCGTATCGCTGTCGTCATGCTGCCGGGCATAGCCGATCGAGAGGTTCGGGCGAATGCCGGCGCCGGTGCCGCGCAGCGAGAAACCCGTCACCCATAGAGTGCCCGAGCCGGTTTCCCGGTCGCGGTTGACCGCCAGCAAGGGCCCGCCGCTATCCTCGGGAAAGGTCTTGCGGTCGGTATCGGCGTAGAGCGTGAACAGCCGCAGATCGACCGTGCCGAGCTGCTGGCGCGCCCGGGCCAGACCCTGGGCGCGGAGCAGGCTGGAGCCGCCCTGATCGCCGCTGTCGAACCACCCGCCCGCCGCCATCACGCCGCCGCCCGTCCAGCCGCGATCGAGGCCGAGCGTGCCGCCGATCTCTCCGGCGGTGCTGCCCCGTACGCTCGCGAGCAGCAGCGGTGAGCCCGGCGCCGGATCGCGCAGCCTGAGGTTGACCACACCCGACAGCGCGTCGGACCCATGGATCGCCGAGCCAGCGCCCCGATTGATGTCGACGCTGTCGACCAGCAGGGGATCGATTTCGCCGAAATCGAAGGCGCCGCCCTTGCTGTTGGTCGGATCGTTGACGCGCACGCCGTCGATCAGCACCAGGGTGAAATTGGGCTCTCCGCCGCGGATCGACAGGAAGCTGCCGCCGCCCGGCCCGCCGGTCGATGCGGCGCGCACGCCGGCGACCTCGTTCAGCGCCTCGAGCAAAGAGGCCGGCTGAAGCCGGTCGAGGTCGTTGCGGCCGATCGTCGAGACGGTCGCGGCGGTCGTGCCGCCGGTCCGCGATCCCGTCACCACGACGTCGCCGTCACGGGCTTCGGGCGGCGGGACTGTATCGGCAGGGCCCAGCACGAGCAGAATCGCCGCGGCGATCATGCTGCTTCATCCATGGCGGCCCGCGCCGCGGCTGGTGCCGTCACGAGATGGCGGGATTGACGGGCTGATACTGGAAGCTCGGGCCGGTCAGCACGGCCGGATTGGGCACGCCGCTCATCATTGCCTTGGCCTGGCCCTTCAGCGACATCATCAGCCCGATCGCGCGGTTGAACAACGCCTCACTGACATCGCCGTTGAACAGCTGGTGGAGCACGCCGAGCAGGTTCGTATAGGTGTAATTGAAATTGTCGTTGGCGAAGGCCTGGGGCGTGCCCGGCGTATAGCCCGGGGGAAGCCCGGGATTGGTGGCGACGGCATAGGCTCCGCTCGTGTCGAACGTCACCGCAGCGCCGGTATAGGCATATTTGTCCTCGGGGTCCGGCCCGCCGTCCGGCGTCGCGACGAGCAAATGCCCCTTCTGGATCTGCATGAAGCGATAATAATGGGCATAGGCGCCGCCGGGGGTTTCCTCGGGCGACGTGGTCGTGCCCTCGCCCTGGTCGACGATGGTCTGGATCGCCTGCTGCGCGGTCGCGACATTGGTGACCACGACCGATCCCCACATCAGGTCGGGCCCGACCTGGTTGCGCGGCGGATCGACGAAGACGGAATCGCCCAGCGCCGCGATCGCATCGGAGATCGCGGTGTAGAACTGGCCGATCGTGATGGTGTCGTCGACCGCGAGCGCCTTGAAGTTCAGCGGATTCTCGGGCTGTTCGATCTGCAGGAAGGTCGCGAGCTGGTTCATCGAGAAAGGCGCGAGGTTGACGGTGAGATCGCTCTGCACCCCGCCCGGCAGCGGACCGGGAAAGGTCGGGATGAAGCTCGGCGAGTCGATCACCGGCGATCCGCCGAGCGCGTTGAGGATGTTGGAGGAGAGCGTCATGTGCAGCATCTCCTCGACCACGACCGAGTCGATGATCTCGGCGATCTCGGCATTCTTGGTCTCGTCGAGCGAGTAGAGCGCGTAGAGATAGACCGGGATCGTCGCATGCTCGAGCTCGATCGCGGACTGGAGCGCGGTCAGCACGGCCTGGAGCTGCGGGGAAGGGCCCTCGAGCCCGGCGATCATCGAACGTTGCAGGCGGATCATCTGTCGTCTCCCCTTAGCGGGCCTGAAGGACGAGGCGGCGCGCGGCGGCTGCCGCCTTGCCGCCCCTGGGGGGAGCGGGTGCCGGGCTCTCCGCGAACGCTTCCGCTTTCAGGCTGGCCTGCTCGGTCCGGGGCGCCGGGGGTGTCACCTCGCCGGGCCAGGGCGCCTTGAGCCAGGTGAGGATCGCCGCGCGCTTGGCCGGCGACAGATCGCGCGTGACCGGCATCGAATTGGGGTCGGCGACATCGAGCCCGAAGGCCAGCGACAAGATGCCCGAGCTGGCCAGCACCGACTTGTAGTCGGCCAGGTTCAGGAAGCGCAGCATGACTGGATAGAGATTGGCATATTGCTGGAAGATCGGCTGGACGTCAGTCCAGGTCACCGGATTGGCCGGGGTATAGCCGCTCCACAGCAGGAAGCTGATAAAGCTCCACTGGTTGACCGGCCCGGCATTCATCGCCGCATCGGCGAAGGACGGGCGGATGCCGTAAACCTGGCCGTCGATGCCGTAATCCGCACCATTGTTGAACCAGCGCGGCGTGCCCGGGTCGCTGGCCTTGATCGACAGCAACGCGACGCCATTCGCATCAGTCGGCTCGGGCGAGTCGAAACTGAGCGCCGTGTCGGGCTCGGCCACTGGCGGGGAGGCGGCGACATAGGGAAATTTCGCGGGCGTCGGCTGGAGCTGCGACGAATCCAGCACGAAGGCGACCGAGGCGCCGACCAGCGGCTTGCCGAACTGAGTCGCATAGATCGGGATCTGCGGGTCGTCCCCGGGGCTGAGGCGATAGACGTACCGGTCGGCGCGGAGGAAGGCACCGTTGCTCCACTCGCTGATCGTGGCGCCGTCAGTGCCCGCCAGGGTCAGCGGCGCGGCGGCGATCGCCTGGAGCTGGTCGGCCGTCAGCGGCAGCGCGACGACGCCGGCGGTGCGCGCATACCAGTCGGGGTCGCTCGCATAACCCCCGTCTCCGGTCGCCGGGATGGTGCCGAGACTGGTATCCCCGACGCTGAGGGTCAGGTCGCCATGATTGTTGGTCGGCCCGCCGGGGTTGGCGGTCGACAGGGCATTGCCGAGATCGAGATAGATACAACCCGCCGTATCATCGACGACTGCGGGGAAGAAATTGAGCTTGCCCTGGGGCGCGAAGAAACTCCCGCCCACCGCCGCGCTCGCCATGAACTGGCGGCCGATCACCATGTGCTGCGGCTCGTCGCCGGCCGGGCCGATCGTCCCGGCGATCCGCCCGCACATGAAATGGGGCGACGTGAAATCCATGTTGAGCCCGTCAACGTTCATCTTGATCGACAGGGTCCCGCCGCTGGCGGCCTGCTGGAGCGCAGTGAGGAAGGGCGAGGCGGAAACATCGCCCCATTCGAGCCCGGTCAGCACTGACTGATAGGTCGCGCCGGCACCGATATCGCCCGATCCGCCGCCGGTCGCCCGGTCCCAGATGTCCATGAACGCGGCCGGCTCGAAGCTGCCGGACATCAGCGTGTTGCCCCCGGTGTCGGCGATCCGCACCTGCAAGCCCCAGATTTCGGAGACGAGCTGCTGTTCGGGGTCGAGATCGACCATCTTGCCCGGCACCTGACCGTCGGAATCGGCGACGATATAGCCGAGCACCGGATCGGAGGCGGGCACTGGTCCCGAAGGCAGCCAGGCCGAGCCGACCGTGCAGCCGAGCAGCCGGAACGCGGCATCGCCCTGCGGATTGAACCAGCCATTGGGGGGGCGCATGTGCTTGCCCTCCATGTCCTGATATGTCGACTTGAAGATGGCGTTGTCGAAATGCGCGGGGTCGTTGTTGACCGTCGAGACATTGGACTGGAACTGGCCAGCGAAATGCAGCCGCAACGCGCCGAGATAACTCATGTCCGATGCTCCCCAGGAGAATGCGTCCGCACTCGACCGGCGGCTTTGCCCAGGCGCGCCGGTCGATCGAAGATTAGTCCGGAGGTGGAACGAAAGAAATCGATCGGCGGGGAGGTGAACCCAGAATGGCTCCTTCTCCGCACTCATGAGTGAGGGAGCCTAAACCAAGGTGTGGATTATATCGGCCAGCGCGATGCGTATTTGAGGGGCGCCGGGCGGCTCCCCTGTCGTCCCACGGCTTCGAGGAGACGCATGATGACCAGCCCGACGATCGCTGAACGCTTCCTGGGTACGCCGACCGATCTCGGCGCCGAGGCCACGCGGGACATTTCCGCAAGTCTGGCGGGCCTGCTGGCCGACGTGTTCGTGCTCTACCTCAAGACCAAGAATTTCCACTGGCACATGAGCGGCCCGAATTTCCGCGACTATCACCTGCTGCTCGACGAGCAGGGCGACCAGATCTTCGCGATGACCGATGCGATCGCCGAGCGCGCGCGCAAGATCGGCGGGACGACGATCCGCTCGATCTCCGATATCGCCGGGCGCCAGCGCATCCTCGATAATAACGCCGATTATGTCGATCCGCAGGGCATGCTGGCCGAGCTGCACGGCGACAACAAGCAGCTCGTCGCCGAGATGCGCCGCGTGCACGCGCTATGCGACGATTATGCCGATGTCGCGACTGCCAGCCTGCTCGAAGTCTGGATCGACGAGACCGAGCGTCGCAGCTGGTTCCTGTATGAGAGTTGCCGGTCCCCAGTCTCCCGCTGAGGGACGGCCGCGGCGGCGCGCTCTCCCCTCCCCCGGTCCGGGTGCGTCGCCGCGAAACTATTGGATCGAAACATTGCGGCGGCGGGCCTGGCCCGCCGCCATTTTTGTGCGTGAGCTGGAGGGCAAATGCCCCGTTCGTTCTCTTCCGTCATGCCGGACTTGTTCCGGCATCCACTGTTCCGCATGCATCACGCTTGCTGAATTTGCGGAACGGTGGACCCCGGAACAAGTCCGGGGTGACGGTGGGAGGTAAGTCGGCCTTACGCCGACGCCCGCTCGATCGCCTCGAGCAGCGCATCCGGATCGATCGGCTTGGACAGGAACGCCACTGCCCCCGCCCCCATCGCCTGGTCCCGCGCCGCGTCGGTCGGATAGGCCGTCATCACGATCACCGGATGGCGCCAGCCGCGGCGCACGATCTCCGCCTGGAGCTCGAGTCCGGTCATGCCCGGCATATGCAGGTCGGTGACGATGCAGGCGATCCGGTCCTCCAGCCCGCAACCCAGCAGCGCCTCGCCGCTGGGGAAGCAGTGCGGCGTCAGGCCGGCCGACCGCATCAGGCTGTTCAGGCTGCCCCGCACGCCCGGATCGTCGTCGACGATCGCGATGAGGGGGGATGTGGTCACGGCGAATACTCCAGATACTGTAACGGCTTAGGGGGCGGGTGAGATCTGCAGATGCGCCTTGCCGGGAGAATTCGCCATTATACTCAGGCGTTAAACCGGTGGATCGATTCGTCACGCACGCCGAGCTGCTCGGCCATGCGCACCAGGTCGGCAAGCGACTGCGCCTCCATCTTGCGCATCACATTGCCGCGGTGGATCTTCACCGTGATCTCGGACAGCTCCATGCGACCGGCGACCTGCTTGTTCATCAGCCCGGTGACGACCAGCCCCATCACTTCCCGCTCGCGCGGGGTGAGGGTTGCATAGAGCTGTTTCAGCCGCTCGGTGCCGGCCGATTCGGCGCGGCGCGCCCGGTCGCGCTCGATCGCCCCGGCGACCGCTTCGAGCATCTGGTCCTCGCTGAACGGCTTGGGCAGGAAATCGACGGCGCCCGCCTTCATCGCGCGCACCGTCATCGGGATGTCGCCGTGCCCGGTGATCAGGATGACCGGGATCTCGATCCCCCGCGCGGCGAGCCCCTCCTGGAAATCGAGCCCGTTCTCGCCCCTGAGCCTGATGTCGAGCACCAGGCAGGAGGGGAGGCCGGGCACGCCCGCGGCAAGGAAGGAAGCAGTGGAATCGTGAAGCGCAACGGCCAGCCCGGTCGAGCGGAACAGGCTGCCGAGCGAGCCCCGCACATCCTCGTCATCGTCGATGACGCACACACAGCCCTGATCGATGGTCATGCCGCGGCCCTTTCGTCTTCGGCGACGGGCAGGCGAAAGCGGAAGCGCGCGCCGCCCTCGGGGTGGTTGCCGGCGGTCAAGGTGCCGCCATGCTGCTCGACGATCGAGCGGCAGATCGACAGGCCCATGCCCATGCCGTCCTTCTTGGTGGTGAAGAAGGGGCGGAACAGTGCTTCCGGATCGTCGCCGGCGATACCGGGGCCGCAATCGCGCACCGTAACGGTCACGCCGGTGCCGTCGGACGCGGCGTCGAGGCACAGGTCGCGGCGGTCGAGCGGGTTCTGCGCCATCGCCTGCTCCGCATTCAGCATCAGGTTCATCAGCACCTGCTGGATCTGCACCCGGTCGCCGGTCACTTCGGGAAGGCCCTCCGGGATCGCGGCCTGAACCATGACATGGTTCGCCTGGAAATCACGGTCGAGCAGCGCGATCGTTTCCTCGATCAGCGCGGCGAGGTCGATCCGGCTCTGCTTCGGTTCGGCCCGGCGGGCGAGATTGCGGATTCGCTCGATCACGCTCGCGGCGCGGGTGCCGTTGGAGGCGATATGGTCGAGGCAGTCGGCCACCTCCGCAGCGCCCGGCGCCTCGCGCGCCAGCCAGCGCTTGCCCGATTTGGCATAGGTGATGATTGCCGAGAGCGGCTGGTTGACCTCATGCGCGATCGACGCGGCAAGCTGGCCGAGCGTGGTGACGCGCGCGACATGAGTCAGTTCGGCCTGGGCCTGGGCGAAACGGGCCTGGGCGCGGTTCCGCTCGGTGACGTCGAGCGCCATGATCAGCACGCGCGACCAGCCGCGATTGTCTTGCGGCAGGGTCACCCGCAGCACGACATCGACGATCTCGCCCGAGAGAGTCAGGAACTGCGATTCCTCCTCGATCCAGCCCTCGCCGCGCTTCAGCGCATTGAAGATGCGGATCAGCGCCGCGCCGCCGACGGGCGTATAGTGGCGGAAGATGCCGCCGCTGATGAGCGTCTCGCGGTCGGGCAAGCCGAACAGGCGCGCCGCGGCGAGGTTGGCGTCGCGGAGGCGCGCCCCGCGCGCCGCCTGTTCGACGATTTCCTGGTCGGCCTCGCGTCCATCCCGCAACAGGGCAAAGGCGGTCGACCAGTCCGACTCCCAGATCGGGAAGCCCGCGGCATTGAAGATGGTGCGATATTGTTCCTCGGACCGACGGCGCGCCTCGATGTCCGACAGATGCTGCGCCGACAGGATGGTGGTGATGCCGATCGCGATCAGGCTGACGGCGAGGCGCATCGCGGGGGAGCCAAGCGGCTCGGCCCAGTGGCTGACGATATAGCCGGTCATGGCCAGCAGGGCGCAGACGGATCCCGCGGCGAGCACGAGCATGCGATCATTGCCGCGCGCTGCGATCAGGACGACCGTGGTGTAGAGCACGGCAACGGCGCCCTGCAGCGGGCTCAAGATGTCGAGTGCGAAGATGCCGAGCGCGACGATCATCGCCGCGGCGATGCGCAGGCGGGCGGCCAGCCGCCTTCCCTCCCTGTCTTCGCGCATCATCGCCTCCCGCCACTGCCGGGGCCATCCCGACCAGACGGCTTCCACGCTGGACGAGAGGGTGCGTGAGCGCAACAGTTGCAGTGAGGATTGGCGAAGCGGAATCATCGCTTCCCGACGCACAACTCGAAACAGGTGCCGGGATTGGCGTCGAGCCAGGCATAATGGCCGCCCAGCCGCATCGCCATCATCCCGACCAGTTGGCCGCCAAGGCCCGTGCCCCGGGCGGCCTCGTTCGGGTCGCGCCCGCGGCCGCAATCCTTGACCTCGAGCAGATAGCCGCCGCGCCCGCCCGCGCGCAACGCGATGCTGACGATACCGGACGCGCCCGGCGCATAGGCATATTTGAAGGCGTTGGTGACGATTTCCGAGACGATGATGCCGATCGAGGTCGCTTCCTCGGCGGGTACCACGACGCCGGCGGCGTGGACGATGACGAAGCGGCCGGCGGCCGGATCGGCGACGCTCTGCTCCAGTTCGCCGCCAAGCTCGTCGAGATAGGTGCCCAGATTGACCATGGCGCCCTGGTGCGAGCGGTAGAGCTGGCGGTGGACGCCGGCGATGGCGCCGATCCGGCGGAGCGTCATGTCGAGCGCGGCGGCGGCCGCCGGATCCTGGATGCCGCGCGCTTCGGCCGAGACCATCGCCGAGAGCAGCTGAAGGCTGTTCGCGACGCGGTGGTTGATCTCATCCGCATTGCTGAGTTCGGGGCCTGGCTCGGGCGCTGGTGGCAGGACGGTCACTCGGGCGTTTTGCGCAACGCGATTGATCGTCGTCATCATCATGGCTATCCCCTCCAGGCAGCACGCACGCTGCTGAGGGTTGCAGTGATCCCCGATCGCTGTCCGACGAACCATCATACGGTGGTTTAGGGTCGGGCCACCCCTTCGTATGATGGCACCAGCCCATCGCGCGGCCGATATCCGGGTCCGTCATACCCCGTGAGGAGCAGAGTCATGATGGATCGCCGGACTTTCACCCTGACCCTGGGCGCTGCCGTGGCGAGTGCCGTGCTGGCGCCGGTCGCCCGCGCCGCCGCGCCGAAGGTGCGCAATGTCGTGCTGGTGCACGGCGCCTATGCCGACGGATCGAGCTGGAGCGAGGTGATCCCGTTGCTCCAGGCGGCGGGCATGAACGTGACCGCGGTGCAGAACCCGCTGACCTCGCTCGCTGACGATGTCGCCGCGACCCGGCGGGCCCTGGCATTGCAGGACGGGCCGGTGGTGCTGGTGGGCCACAGCTATGCCGGGATGGTGATCAGCGAAGCGGGCGTCGATCCCAAGGTCGCCGCCCTGGTCTATGTCGCGGCCCGCGCGCCCGATGCCGGGGAGGATTATCCGGCGCTGACGAGGACTTTCCCGACGGCGCCGGCCTCGGCCGGGCTCACTCATGCCGGGGGTTTCGCCCAACTGAGCGAGCAGGCGTTCCTGCGCGACTTCGCCAATGGCGTCGATCCGGTGCGGGCCCGCGCGCTCTATGCCGTGCAGGGGCCGATCTCCGACACCTTGTTCGACAGCCGCACCACCCAGGCGGCATGGCGCAACAAGCCGAGCTTCTACGCGGTCTCGCGCAACGACCGGACGACCAATCCGGACCTGGAGCGCTTCCTCGCGCGGCGGATGAAGGCGACGACCATCGAGCTCGATTCAGGCCATTTGTCGCTCGTCACCCATCCGCGCGAGATCGCCGGGCTGATCCTGCGCGCCGCGAATGGCGGCGCGCCCTGATCACCGGTTAGCCGAGCGCTGGCTCGGCGAACCGCTCGCCGACCATCTCCTCGCTTTTCGCCCAGAGCGCCCGGGCATGCTCGGGGTCGATCGCATAGGAGCGCACGCCGCCGCGGATGTCGTCGCCCTCGACGATCTCGGCGACATGGCAATCCTCGCAATAATGGCCGCCCACCTCTTCGGGTGCTGCGACGATCGCGGCCCAGACCGAGGTCGCGGCGCCTTGCGGGATGGTCTTGAAACGATAGTCCTCGCCGCCGGCTGCCTTCTGGGCGTCGTTGATCGATTTGATCAACGCCTCCATCGCCTCCGGCGTCATGTGCCGCGCGAGCTCGGTGTGGATGCCGCCGGGATGGACTGCCGCCGCGCGGATGCCCTGGTCCTTGTGGCGCCGGTCGAATTCGACGGCGAACAGCGCATTGGCCGTCTTGGACCGGCCATAGGCAACGAACTCGGTATAAGGCGTATGCGCGAAATTCGGATCGTCGAGATCGACATCGGCGAAACGGTGCCCCGCCGAGGACAGGTTCACCAGCCGCCCGCCCGGATTGATCAGCGAGGCGATGCGATTGACCAGCACGAAATGGCCGAGATGGTTGGTGCCGAACTGAGTCTCGAAGCCGTCGGCGGTCGTGCCCTGCGGCGTGGCCATCACGCCGGCATTGGCGATGACCACGTCGAAGCGGCGGCCATCGGCAAGCAGCGCATCGGCGCAGGCGCGCACGCTGGCGAGGTTCGCGAGATCGAGCTCGACCAGTTCGAGGCCGCCGCCATTGGCTGCCTGGTCGCGGACCACCTCGGTCGCGCGGTGCGCCTTGTCGAGGTCGCGCGCGGCGCCGACGACCTGCGCGCCGTGCGCGGCGAGGACGCGGGCGGTCTCGACGCCGAGGCCGGCCGACACGCCGGTCACCAGGATGCGCTTGCCGCGCAGGGATACGCCGTCGAGCACCTCGTCAGTGGTCGTGGTGGCGCCGAAATTGCTGGTCATGGGGGATCTCCTTTGAGGAAACAGGTGCGGGCCCTCATCTGGTCGTCGGCGCCGCGATCCGGGCGCCCGATCGTGTCGAGTTCTTGCCTGATTCTATCAGGCGCGCTTGTTTCGCCCGTCGCGCGCGCCATGTTGCCGCCATGCAGGAACAGCTCGATCGATTGTGCGCCCTTGCCCTCAGGCATCATGACGATGGCCGGCGCGGCGGGGTGATCCCGCGCCTCGCCATGCATGTCAGCGGCGCTCCGACCGGTTCGATGCCCGGCATGTACGAACCGATGATCTGCATTGTCCTGCAGGGCGCGAAACAGGTGATGATCGGCGACCGGGTGCTCGATTATGGCGCGGGAGATCAGCTGATCGCCTCGATCGAGCTGCCGGTGACGGGCTGCGTCGTCAAGGCGAGCGCCGACAAGCCCTATATCGTCGTCAGCATGACGCTGAACCAGGATGCGGTGACGACGCTCCTGTCGGACATGCCGCCGCGCGCGGAGGAGCAGACGCTTGGCTTCGCGGTCGGCGCCGTGCCGCCTCGATTGCTCGACGGATGGGCGCGGCTGCTCGGCCTGTTCGAGACGCCGGAGGATGTGCCGGTGCTCGCGCCGATGCTCGAGCGCGAGATCCTCTATCACATCTTGCAGGGGCCGCAGGGCGGCCTGCTCCGCCAGGCGGCGATGGCCGACAGCCGCCTGTCGCAGGTGCGCGCCGCGATCGGCTGGATCCGCACGCATTTCGACAAGTCGCTTCGGGTTGAGGCGCTGGCCGACATCGCGGGAATGAGCCTCGCTTCCTTCCACCGGCATTTCAAGGCAGCCACGGCGATGAGCCCGCTGCAATATCAGAAATCGCTTCGCCTCCACCAGGCGCGGCGCCTGCTGATCGCCAGCGCCGATGCGTCGCGCGCTGCCTATTCGGTCGGTTATGAAAGCGCGTCGCAGTTCAGCCGGGAATATGCGCGGATGTTCGGTTGCCCACCGGCGCGCGACGCGGAACGGATGCGCGGGCAGGGTCTCCTGGAGGTTGCCGACGCTGCCTGAGCCGCAACGCAGCTATGGCGTCCGCCTTTCCGCCGCGCTAGGGTTCCAGATTATATATCCTATAGGAGCGGGTTCGGTGACACTCAGCATATGTCGGTCGGCGGCACTTTCGGCCGCCCTGGTTCTCGGCGGAGTCATGACGGTGCCGGCGCAGGCGCAGGATTGCCGGTCGATCGCCGATCCGACTCAGCGCCTCGCCTGTTACGACCGGCAGCAGGGCGCGCCGGCCGAGGCGCCGACGGCCGAGCCGGCCCAGCCGGTCAATCGCACCGGCCTGCGCGAGGCCAAGGCGCCCAAGCCGCCCAAGACCGCGGAAAAGAAATCCGGCTTCCGCAGCACGATCGTCGGCATCTCGCCGATGAACTTCGGTCTGTTCGAGCTTCGCCTGGCGGACGGCAGCGTGTGGAGCACGACGACGAGCAGCGGCCGGCGGCCTGTCGTGGGCGATGTCGTAAGCTATCGCCGCAGCATGCTCGGCGCGCATTTCTTCGACATCAAGGGCCAGGGCCCGGTGACGGTGCGCCGCGAGCGCTGATCAGCCGCCGAGCACGTTGATCGAAAAAGCCAGCACGCCGATGTTGAATACGAAGGCGGCGAGGCAATGCCCGATCACCACGCGCCGGATGCGGGCCGAGGTGATCTGGCTGTCCGATGTCTGGAAGGTCATGCCCAAGGTGAAGCTGAAATAGACGAAGTCCCAGTAATCGGGCTCCTTCGCGTGCGGAATCTCGATTCCCCCGGCATCGCCGCCGCCCCCGGTGCGCGAATAGAACAGATGCGCATAGTGCAGCGCATAGATCGTGTTCGAGAACAGCCAGGCCAGCACCAGCGTGGCGACCAGCAGGCTGGTGGTCAGCGGGCTGTTCTTTCCGCTCATCATCTCGCTCGCGACCGAGACGAGGATGACCAGCGACACCAGCGCCGTCAGCCCTAGCAACAGCGCCCGGTTGGCGTCATTGTCCTTGGCATGCTGGCGCATGTCGTCGGCCCGGTCGCGCAACAGGGGCGCGACCAGCAACAGGAACAGGGCGCTGGCGATGTCGAACGCGGCCATGGTGCCGAGGCCGCTGCCCAGGCGCGGGATGAGGAGCGCGAGGCCCGCGGCGAACACCAGGACGAAGGCGACAAACCGGGTCGGCGCGATCTTCCTGCCGAGCTGCATGGCATCATCCTCGATTTCTGGCGCGCCAATGGTTCGGCGCACATTATCCAAAGGCTAGCGCTTGGCGTCGCCCTCGCATAGATAGCGCGCCTTTATGGCCCGTATCGAAACCCCCAAGCGCATCCGCGGCACGCAGGATATCTTCGGCGACGAGCAACGGCGCTTCGCGCGCGTGCTCGAAGCGTTCGAGACGGTGCGGCGCCTCTACGCGTTCCGCCGCCTCGAAATCCCCGTCTTCGAAGCGACCGAGGTCTTCTCCCGCTCGCTCGGCGAGACGACCGATGTCGTGTCGAAGGAGATGTACACCTTCGAGGACAAGAGCCAGCGCTCGATCACCCTGCGGCCGGAATTCACCGCCGGGATCGCGCGCGCCTATCTGACCGAGGGCTGGCAGCAATATGCGCCGCTGAAGCTCGTCACGACGGGGCCTGTCTTCCGCTACGAGGCGCCGCAGGCCGGCCGCTATCGCCAGTTCCACCAGCTCGATGCCGAGGTGATCGGCGCAGCGGAACCGGCGGCTGACGTCGAATTGCTGGTGTTCGCCGACCAGCTGTTGCGCGAGCTTGGCATCCAGGACGGGGTGACGCTTCAGCTCAACACGCTGGGCGATGCCGAGACGCGCGATGCCTGGCGGGCTGCGCTGATTACCTATTTCGGGCAGCATCGTGCTGATCTGTCTGCGGAAAGTCAGGATCGGCTGGAGCGCAATCCGCTACGTATCCTCGACAGCAAGGATCCCAGGGACCGACCGATCGCCGATGCCGCGCCTGATATCGACGCCTTCATGACCAGCGAGGCCGGTGCCTTCTTCGAAAGCGTGACCAAAGGTCTCGACGCGGCGGGTGTCGCCTGGACGCGCAATGCGCGGCTGGTGCGGGGCCTCGATTATTACCGGCACACCGCGTTCGAATTCGTCACTGACCGGCTTGGCGCGCAGGGTACGGTGCTGGCCGGCGGGCGCTATGACGGGCTGATCGGCGCGCTGGGCGGCAACGAGACGCCGGGCGTCGGCTGGGCCGCGGGTGTCGAGCGGCTGGCGATGCTGATCGACGAACCGGCAGCCGAGCGGATCGACGCCGTGATCGTGCCGATGGGCGAGGCGGCGGAGGCGCGTGCGACGGGCATCCTTGCCGATCTGCGCCGCGCGGGGATCGCGACGGACATGGCGTTCAAGGGCAATATGAAGCGACGGCTTGCCAAGGCCGATGCGCAGGGTGCACGCTTCGCGATCATCATCGGCGACGACGAACTCGCCAAGGGTGCGGCGGCGGTCAAGATCCTTGGCGCCGGAACGCAGAGCGAGGTGCCGTTCGGCGATCTTGCAAGGATATTGAGCGCCTGATGTCGACGATCTCGGGGGAGAGGATCGCGCAGATCGAGGCGCGGCGGGACGAGTTGCAGGCGCTGATGGCGACTGGCGACCTGCCGTCCGACCGTTTCGTCGCCGTCTCCAAGGAATATGCCGAACTCGAGCCGGTCGCACGCGCGGCCGGCGAGGTGCGTCGGCTGCGCGCTGAGCTGAACGTGCTCGCCGTCATGGAGAATGAGGCCGATCCCGAGATCCGCGCGATGGCGCGCGAGGAGATCGAGACGATCCGCGAGACCCTGCCGCTCGCCGAACGCGGTCTGGCGCTGTCGCTGCTGCCGCGCGACGCCGCGGACGAGCGCGCTGCGATGCTCGAAATCCGCGCCGGGACCGGCGGGGACGAGGCGGCTTTGTTCGCGGGCGACCTGTTCCGCATGTACCAGCGCTATGCCGAATCGCAGGGCTGGCGGGTCGAGTTGATCTCCGCTTCCTCGTCCGAATCGGGCGGCTTCAAGGAAGCGATCGCCTCGGTCGAGGGCAAGGGCGTGTTCGCCAGGCTGAAGTTCGAAAGCGGTGTCCACCGCGTGCAGCGCGTGCCCGTCACCGAGGCGGGTGGGCGCATCCACACCTCTGCCGCGACGGTCGCGGTACTGCCCGAGGCGGAGGAGGTCGACGTCAAGATCGACGACAAGGACCTGCGCATCGATATCTACCGGTCCTCGGGGCCGGGCGGGCAGTCCGTCAACACAACCGATTCCGCGGTGCGCATCGTGCATATCCCGACGGGCCTGGTGGTGATCCAGCAGGACGAGAAGTCGCAGCACAAGAACAAGGCCAAGGCGATGAAGGTGTTGCGCACCCGCCTGTACGAGCTCGAGCGCGACCGGCTTCACACGGAACGGGCCGGTGCGCGCAAGTCGATGGTGGGGTCGGGCGATCGGTCGGAGCGGATCCGGACCTATAATTTCCCGCAGGGGCGTGTGACCGATCATCGCATCAACCTGACCCTGCACCGGCTGCCGGAAATCCTGCAGGGCGAGCTGGACGAACTCATCGGCGCGCTGATCGCCGAGGACGAGGCCGAGCGCCTGGCCAGCCTCGATGGCTAAAATCCCCCTCCCGCCTGCGGGAGGGGAGTGCGGCGGCTCTTTGCCCTGCCCGGGGGGCAGGGCTGCTGCCGCACCGGGAGGGCCTGTCCTCCCCGGTCCACTACTGTGACAAGCCCTCCCCCAACCCCTCCCGCAAGCGGGAGGGGAGCAAGACAGGCGCTCGCTGAAGCCACCGCGTCCTTCGCCCAGGTCTCGCAGACCCCCCGCCTCGACGCCGAACTGCTCATGGCGCACGCCCTGGGCACCACCCGCGAATCCCTGCTCCTCCGCCATCTCGACGACCCGGCTCCGCCCACCTTCGCCCCATTCGTCGCCCGCCGCCTGGATCACGAGCCCATCGCCTATATCACTGGCACCCGCGGCTTCTGGACGATCGAGCTGCAGGTCGGCCCCGGCGCCCTTGTCCCGCGCGCCGACAGCGAGGCGCTGATTGAGGCGGCCGTCGCCCATTTCGGCGCCCGCGCGCCGGCGACGATCCTCGATCTCGGCGTGGGCCCCGGCACCTTGCTGCTCGCCGCACTCGACCAATGGCCAGGCGCGACTGGTCTCGGCGTGGACGCATCAACCACCGCGCTGGACATGGCGAAGGGCAATGCCGCACGGCTCGGCATGGAAGCACGCGCCCGCTTCGAACCCGGCAACTGGGCCGACACGATCGCGGGCCAGTTCGACCTGATCCTCGCCAACCCGCCCTATATCGGCACCGGCGAAACGCTGCCGGCCGAGGTGCGCGACCACGAACCCGCCTCCGCCCTGTTTGCCGGCCCCGATGGCCTCGACGATTACCGCCTCATCGCGCCTCAGCTTCCGCGCCTGATGGCGCCCGGCGGCGTCGCGATCCTGGAGATCGGGTCGACTCAGGCCGAGGCCGTCACCGCGCTGCTCGTCGCGCAAGGATTGTCGGTTACGCTGCGCTACGACCTAGGTAATAACCCGCGCGCGCTCATCGCGACTTGAATCAGCACAAAAACGTCACAATATTCTTCTTGGAGATTGCGTCGCCAGCCGCTATTGAGCGGAGCAGGGGCACGCGTTTTCATCATAACCGGTTGAAAACGGGCTGTTGCCCGCCTCCTTCGTCATGCAGTCGCTGCCGTCCGGCGACCGTGGCAGGCACGTTTCGCCGATGATCGGCGAGGACGCGCCGAGGAGCATGCATCCACATTTCTGGAGCACGACCGGGTTGGTTACGAACGACAGGACACACAACAGTTGATCAATAATCGTCAGGCCGGCCGCCGTCGCGGTCGTGGTGGGCAGCAGCAGCGCCCACAGGGAAATACGGGCCGCCAGGATAACGGCAACCGCATCGACAATCGCGCGCGCGGCAACGCCGCTCAGCTGCTTGAGAAGTACAAGACTCTCGCACGCGACGCGCAGATGCAGGGGGACCGTGTAAACACCGAATATTATCTGCAGTTCGCGGATCATTATTTCCGTGTGCTCGCCGAGACGCGCTCGCGCTTCGAGGAGAACCGGCGCCAGAATGGCGGCGCGGCCTTCGAGGAGGACGAACAGGAATATGACGAGGACGGCGAGCCGATCGCCCGCGAGCATAATGTCCGCGAGACCCGTCAGCCCAATGGCAATGGTCAGGACCGGGGCCAGGATCGTGATCGCGGCCAGGACCGTGGCAATGAGAGCCAGAACGGCAATCAGGCCAGCCAGTATGACGACGACCTGCCGCGTTCGCGCAACGGCAACAATAATAACGACCGCGGCGATCGCAACGGCAACAGCTATGCCGATAACGGCAATGGCCGTTACGCCCGTGAGGACCGAAACGGCGCTGAGCGCAGCAACGGCAATGACCGGGGCGGCAATGGCCGCGGTGGCAACGACCGGAACGATCGTGGCAACCGTGGCGAGGATCGCGGCAATCGCGCGACCTATGCGTCGGACGAGGATGTCCGCCAGGACGCCCCGCGCCAGGAAACGCGTCAGGAGGCTCCCCGCCAGGAAGCACCGCGCGCCGAAGTCGCCGCCGAGCAGCCAGCCGAGCGCCCGCGTCGCGGTCGCCCGCCGCGTCGTCCGGTAGAGGAAGAGGCGCCCGCGATGTTCGAGGCCAATCTGCTGCCGCCGTCGCTGAGCATCTCGGCGGTGACCGTCGAGGAAGAGCCGGCCGAAAAGCCCAAGCGTCGCCGCGGCCGTCCGCCGGCGAGCGAGACGACGACCGCCAGCTGATCCGGTTCGGACGCAAGAAAAACAGGCCGGTCCCGCGAAAGCAGGGCCGGCCTTTTTCTTGTTCCTCCCCGGCACGGGGAGGGGGACCATTCGCCTCTTCCGGCGCATGGTGGAGGGGCTTGGAGCGCGAGGAGCTGCCCCGAATCCTAGCCCCTCCACCATGCGCTGAAGAAGCGCGCGGTCCCCCTCCCCGTTCCGGGGAGGAGTTAAGAAGCATTGACCTCCACCACCGCTCAGCTAGCATGATACTTCATAACCTGGGAGGACGGGGATGCGGTTCTGGACCTTGCTGGCGCTGACGGCGCTGCCCGCGGCGGCGGGCGCGCAAACGACACCCACCTTGCCGACCGGGCCGAGCGCGCAGGGCGATGTGTCGGTCACCATCTATCAGAACGGCCAGTCGCTGGTGCAGGACCTGCGCCAACTCGATCTGCCCGCCGGCCGCACGCGGCAGGAATTCCCCGACGTCTCGGCGCAGATCCGCTCGGAGACGGTCACCTTGGGCGGCCCCGGCATCGGCATCGTCGAGCAGAATTTCGATTTCGACCTGCTCTCGCCCGACAAGCTGATGGAAAAGGCAGTCGGCTCCGTCGTCACCATCGTCCGCACCAACCCCGCGACGGGTGCGGAGACGCGCGAACAGGCCAAGGTGCTCGCGGCGAATGGCGGCATCGTGCTGCAGATCGGCAACCGCATCGAGGTGCTGCGCGACGACGGGCTGCCGGTGCGCGTTGTGTTCGACAAGGTGCCGGAGAATCTCCGCGCGCGTCCCACTTTGTCGGTGACGCTGCAGGTCGCCAGGGCCGGCCGCGTGCCCGCCACCCTGTCCTACCTCACGCCCGGCCTCGGCTGGACCAGCGATTACGTCATGCTGTTCGACGAAGCGAAGGGCGCGATCGACGTGCAGGGCTGGGTCACGCTGACCAACAGCACGGGCACGACCTATAGCAATGCCGATGTGCTGCTCGTCGCCGGTAACCCCAATCGCAACCCCGGCAGCTTCGAGCGGCTCGGCGGTGGCGGCGCGATCGACCAGGCCGGCACCGAGACGGGCACGCGCGAACGGCTCGGCGACTATTATCTCTACCCGCTGAGCGACCGCACCACGATCGCCAATGCGCAGCAGAAGCAGGTCAGCTTCCTCGACGTGAAGGGTGCGCCGGCGCGCAAGGCCTATGAGTGGATCAATGGCTGGCTCGGTACCACCTCCGATCCGCGCAGCGCCTCGACCGTGCTCAAATTCTCCACCTCGAAGAGCGGCGGGCTCGGCGATCAGCTCCCGGCCGGCACGATCCGCGTCTATATGCGCGATGCGCGCGGCGACCCGCAGTTCATCGGCGAGAACCGCATTCCCGCGACGCCGATGGGATCGCAGATGTCGATCCGTACCGGCGACGCGTTCGACGTGAAGGGCGCGGCCGTGATCGTCGAGCGCAAGCGCCTGTCGTCGAGCCGCTGGCGCACGACGATGCGCTACGACTTCACCAATGCCCGGCCCGAAGCCGTGACGGTCGATCTGGCGCAGGACGGGCTATGGGGCGACGTCCGCGTGACGGATCAGAGCATCACCGGCGAACGCATCTCCGCCGACCGGATGGAATGGAAGGTGCCGGTGCCGGCCAATGGCAAGGCATCGCTGAGCGTGGTGTTCGACACGCGGTACTGACGGTGCGGCGTCTCGCCCTCCCGATCGCGCTGCTCGCCGGGTTGCCTTTAGCGGGGCCCGCGGCGGGGCAGGCCATCGTGCAGTCCGACCGGATCGATGCGGTGTCGGTGACGCTGTACCGCGAGCCGGGCCGGGGCGAGGGGGCGATCCGTCCCGGCTGGCCCGGCGGCTATGCCCTGGTCACCGAGACGCGCACGATCCGCGTGCCCTCCGGCCGCTCCATCATCCGCTTCGAAGGGGTGGCGGAAGGCATGCTGCCCGAAAGCGCGATCGTCACTGGCCTGCCGCGGCCGGTGAACGAGAAGAATCGCGACGCCCGGCTGTTGTCGCCCGCCGCGTTGGTCGACGCCTATCTCAAGCGCCGGGTGATGATCACCCGAACGAGCCGCGCGACCGGCAAGGCGAAGACCGAAGAAGCGATCATCCAGTCGGGCCCGCGCGGCGGCGTGCTGCTGACCACCGCGGCGGGCGTCGAGGCGCTGTCCTGTTCCGGCCTGCCCGAATCGCTGCGCTATCCCGACGTGCCCGACGATCTGTCCGCCAAGCCGACCCTTTCGATCGTCACCGACACGGCCAAAGCGGCGACAGCGACGGTGCAGCTTTCCTATCTCGCCCAGGGCTTCGACTGGTCGGCCAATTATGTCGCGCGCGTCGCCGATGACGGCAAGACGCTCGATCTGTTCGCCTGGCTGACCGTCGCGAACGGCGGCAGCCAGGGCTTTGCCCGCGCCAAAACCCAGGCAGTCGCCGGCGGGCTGCACCGCGAGGCTGCGGCGCACCTGCCCCAGGGGATGCCGCCCAAGCTGACGCTGCAATGCTGGCCGATGGACATCACCAGCACCTATCCGGCCTGGGACATCGAACGCCCCCCGCCGCCGGAGATGGTGATGGAGGAAGACAAAAGGGACGGCGTCCTCATGGAGGTGATGCCCGTGCCCATGATGGCTATGGCACCGCCGCCTCCACCCCCGCCGGCACCGCCCCCGATGATGGCGCAGCAGGAGGATCTGGGCGACCTCAAGCTCTACCGCATCCCCGAACCCGTCACCGTCGCCGCGCTCAGCCGCAAGCAGGTCGCGATGATCGACCGCAAGGGCGTGAAGTTCGAGCGCATCTATACCGGCTATTTCAACGGCTCGTTCTATGCGCCACCTTCCTACGCCATGCCGAGCCAGCCCGCCGCGCTGATCCTGCGTACCGAAAATCTCACCCGCAACGGCCTCGGCCTGCCGTTGCCGGCTGGCGGCGTCGCGGTGTTCGAGAAAGGCGGCGGCGCCTCCTTGCTGGTCGGGGAGAGCAGCCTGAAGGATCGCGCGATCGGCGAGGAGGTCGAGTTGGGCGGCGGCGCCAGCCCCGATATCCGTTATGTCACGACCAGCCTGGCGCGAACGAAGGACACAGCACCTTTCACCGTGCGCGTCACCAATGCCCGATCGACGCCCGAGACGTTCGAACTTCCTCTCCCGCTCAAGATCAGATCGGCCGGCGACACGCTGATCGAGCGCAAGGGGGCCAAGGTCTGGCGCGTCGTCGTGCCCGCCAACGGTACCGCCGAGCTGAACGTGACCTTCGAAACCAGGCAATGATGCGTGGAGTGGCCATCCCGGTCGCACTGGCCGCGCTCCTTGCCATTCCTGTCGCCCCGGCCACGGCGCAGACGATCGTCGAATCGGACCATGTCGATACAGTCTCGGTCACGCTCTACCGCGATCCCGGCCGCAGCCAGGGCGCGGCCGAACAGGGCTGGCCCGGCGGCTATGCGCTGGTCACCGAGACGCGCACGATCCGCGTGCCCGCCGGCCGATCGGTGATCCGGTTCGAGGGTGTGTCGGAGGGCATGTTGCCCGAAAGCGCGATCGTCACCGGCCTGCCGCGCCAGGTGAACGAAAAGAACCGCGATGCCCGGCTGCTGTCGCCCGCGGCACTGGTCGACGCGTATCTCAAGCGCCGCGTCACCCTCCGCCGCACCAATCGCCGCACCGGCGTGACCACCACCGGCGAGGCGGTCATCCAGTCGGGGCCCGGCGGCGGCGTTCTGCTGACCACGGCGGCGGGGGTCGAGGCCTTGTCCTGCTCGGGCCTGCCCGAATCCCTGTCCTATCCCGGAGTGCCGGTCGACCTGTCCGCCAAGCCCACCCTCTCCGTCGTCACGGACAGCGCGGCGGCGGCGACCGCGACGGTGCAGCTTTCCTATCTCGCCCAGGGCTTCGACTGGGCGGCCAATTATGTCGCCCGGCTCAGCCAGGACGGCAAGACGCTCGATCTGTTCGCCTGGATGACCATCGCCAATGGCGGGAGCCAGGGCTTTGCCGATGCCCATACCCAGGCAGTCGCCGGCGCGCCGAACCGGGAGGCCAATGCGGCATTGCCCAAGGGGCCGCCGCCCAATCTGCACCTGCAATGCTGGCCGATGGACATCACCAGCACCTATCCGCGCTGGGGCATCGCGCGCCCGGCACCGGCAGCGCCGCTGTCGGAAAACATGGGCTTTTCGGACGGCGAGGATATCGTCGTGACGGCTCAGCGGCGAAGCCAAAGCATGTATAATTCTCCGGTGGCGGTCACCGTCGTCATGACCGCGGCGCTGGAGGAACTGGGCGACCTGAAGCTCTATCGCATCCCCGAACGCGTCACGGTCGCCGCGCAGAGCAGCAAGCAGGTCGCGATGATCGATCGCAAGCAGGTGCGCTTCGAACGGATCCATACCGGCGCGTTCGACGAATTCGACTATGACAAGGACGACAAGCCCGAAAGCACCCCGGCCGGCATCGTCCTCCGCGCCGACAATCGCGAAAGCAACGGGCTCGGTCTGCCCTTGCCGGCGGGCGGCGTCGCGTTGTTCGAGCCGGTGGACGGCGCCCCGATCCTGGTCGCCGAAAGCCGCCTTGCCGACCGCGCGATCGGCGACGAGGTCGAGATCGGCGCCGGCGAGAGCCCCGACCTCCGCTACACCATCGCCGCGCGGCCGGCATCGGAGCGGCGCAAACCCTATTCGGTCCGCGTGACCAATGCGCGCCCCACGCCGGAGTGGTTCGAGCTGGAGATTCCCTACAAGATCGGCTCTGCCAGCGAGAAGCTGATCGAGCGCAAGGGGGTGAAGACCTGGCGCGTCACCGTCCCCGCCAATGGCGAGGCGAAGCTCGACTTCGCGCTGAAACTGGAGCCGGAACGCTAGGGCCGGTCGTGCCGCGGGGCGCCCTCGTCATGGTCGCGCACATCGACCGATTCGTCATGGCCGGTGCCCGAGCTCAGGAACACCAGCCCCATCAATGCGGAGGCCATCAGCACCGATCCCCCGATCCCGCCGATCGCGGCGGCGATCGCCACCCAGGACAGCGGTCCATAGAGATGCTGCAGCCCGAGCACCGCGGCGAGCCCGCACAACAGCGAAACCAGCGTCATCCAGCCCAGCAGCCGGCGATAGCGGCGCCAGGCGAATGCCGCCTGTTCGGGGTCATCGAGTCCTGACGGGTGTTCGCTCATGCTTCCCATATGGCCGCAAACGTGGAATCCTCAAGCGCCTCAGGGACTCGGGTGTTACCGGGCCGCGCATGGGGAGTATGGACGATGACGATAGCAGCGATCCTGGCCGGCAAGGGACGCGACGTGATCTCGATCACCGCGCATCAAAGCCTGGGCGAGGCAGTGGCGCTGCTCGCCGAGCGACGAATCGGCGCAGTGCCGGTGATGGACGGCCCACAGGTGGTTGGCATCTTTTCGGAACGCGACGTGATCCACGCGCTGAGCCGGGACGGCGCCGCGGCGCTCGATCGCAAGGTCGGCGAGGTGATGATCTCGCCCGCGATCACGGTCGGCCCGTCCGAGGCGGCGATCGGCGCGCTCTCGCTGATGACCCGGCGGCGCATCCGGCATCTGCCCGTGGTCGAGGGCGGCCGGGTGATCGGCGTGGTGTCGATCGGCGACCTCGTCAAATACCGCATCGACCGGATCGAAGCCGATGCCGAGGCGATGCGGAGCTATATTCAGTCGGCGTAGTTTTCGAACGCGGCGCTTCCTCACAACCAAACCGTCACCCCGGACGTGTTCCGGGGTCCACGGCGCCACATCGTCGCGGTCAGTTGGTTCGCGGCACGGTGGCTCCCGGAACACGTCCGGGGCGACGAAGAATCGGGGAGGGCCCTACGCCGGAAGCGGCTGCTTCCTGACGATTGCGATCAGCTCGCCGACGACGCTGCGCGCGAACACCATCAACCATCCGGCATAGACGATCCCGCCGGTCGCCACGAGAATCGCGAGCCGGGGCAGGGCATGGAGCGGCGGCAGGATGTCGTCGACCAGCACCACGGCCAGCGCCATGCCCAGCGCGGCGAGCAGGGCCGGGGCGATCGCATCGGCGACTGCGCGCACATTGGTGCCGATCACGGGCAGCGACCGCCACAGGCTGATGCCGAGATAGATGGGATAAGCGATAATCCACGCCGTCGCGAGCCCGGCCGGACCCCAGTTCACCCCGAACAGGAACGCGATCGCCAGCACGATCGCGCCGATCGCGCCGTTGCGCACGCCGATCCCCGGGCGCCCGCGCGCATCGCAGGCCGGCTGGAGCAGGACCTGCAAGGTCATGAACGGCATCGCCAGCGCGAGCAGATGGACGACGGGAACCGTCTCGACCCATTTCTCGCCGAGCACGGTCAGCACCAGCGGCTCGGCGGTCGCGGCGAGCCCGAAATAAAAGGGCAGGGCAGCGATCATGATGATCCGCACACTGCGGGTAAACGCCGTCGCCACGGCCTGGGTATCGTGCTGGATACGCGCATAGGCGGAGAAGGCGACCTCATTGAGCGGCGGTACGAACTTCGACACGAAGATCTGGGTGAGAAACAGGCTGGTCGTATAGATGCCGAGCATATGCGGCGTGAAATGCCGGCCGGCGATGAACACGTCGGCCTGGCTCTGGGCGAACCAGAAGAGCTGGCCCGCCGCCATCACGCCCCCATATTTCGCCAGATGGCCCGCGCCGCGGAAGTCGAAGCTCGGCCACATCAGCGATTTCGCCGCGACCGTCATGCCGATCGCCCGCACGGTGAACAGGACGAGGGGGGCAAGCACCAGCGTCCACACGCCCAGCCCCGCCAGGGCGCCGGCCAGCGCGGCACTCGCGCTGGCGACCGACGCGATGATGTTGACCCGCGCCTGCAGGCGGAAATCCAGCGTGCGCGACAGCAGCGCATAGGGAAGCGCGATGAACGGCGTGGTGAGGTAAAGCAGCGCCTGGACCTGCAACAGGTGCATCACGATGTCCTGCCGGTAATAGGCAGCGGCGAGCGGGGCGAGCAGGAACTGCGCTGCGCCCAGCCCGAAGTTCAGCAGCACCAGCATGCCGAACAGCTGGCGAATCTCCTTCCGGCCGATCTCCTGCTTCTGGATGAGCCCGCTCGCCAGGCCATAGCCGTTGAGCATGTTGAGCAGGACGAGAATCACCTGAGTCATCGCGAACAGGCCGTAGTCGTGCGGATCGAGGATCCGAATCACGAGGAAAGTGGCAGCCCATTGAACGAGTTGCGCGAGAATCTGGCTGCCGGAACGCCAGATCACGGCGCTCCGGACCTGCTCCGAAAGCGACTCAGGGACGTGATTCGATGGGTTGGCGGCCGATTCCATGGGAACAGCCCATAAGGGCCAGGGTCTTACAGAGCCGTAAACTCGCAGAAATCCGCGGTTTTTGAAGGGCATTGTAAGAAAATTGCAAAAACCCGTTGACGGCCCGGCGGCCCCTACCTAGATGACCAGCACCGCAGCGACGGACCACACGGTTCGCCTTTACGGTCACCATAAACCAGGCGCCGGGTCGCCCCAGTAAAAAGGGGTGGGATTTGGCGTCGGGCTTTTGCGCTCTTTGACATTGTTGGTACAGATGAAGGGACATGTGGGCGGCGGCTCCGGGTCTTGCATTCAAGGTGCAAGGAGCTCGGTTAAATTAGGCCGTTCCTATATGTCCTTA
>NZ_JBAZTU010000005.1:0-583620 GCF_041661825.1 Sphingomonas sp. | reverse complement strand
GGTGACCGCCCGTCACCCCCACCGCCGCAATCGTCTCGGCGCGGAGCTCGTCCGCCAACTGCCGAAGCTTCGCCGCAGGTAGGGCCCTCAGATCGGCGGGCGTGTGCACCGTGTCCAGCAACGGCGTTTGAGGAACGTCAGACATCACATCTGCTTAGCGGAGGCGGACAGGGGTGTCGATTGCTACGAAAGCATACGCTGCTTCTTGACGGCACCTGCATGAGACCGTGACAATGTTTGTCATGGACCTCACCCACCGCCTCGCAACCGAAACCGACATACCGGCGATTCGCACCCTGATGGACCGCGCAATCGAGGCGCTGCAACGCCCCTACCTCTCGCCTGAGGAAGTCGCGGCAAGCCGGCTGAGCATGGGTCTCGACACCCAGCTTATCGCTGACCGGACCTATTTCCTGGTCGAGACAGGAGGCCGTCTGGCCGGATGCGGCGGCTGGAGTCGCCGGGCAACCCTTTATGGCGGCGACCACAGCGCAGCGTTGCGCGATCCGAAGCTGCTCGATCCGACCGAGGACGCCGCACGGATTCGGGCGATGTACACCGATCCGGACTTCACGCGGCGCGGCGTCGGCCGGCTGGTGCTGCACCTGTGCGAAACGGCCGCGCGGGAAGCGGGGTTTGTACGGGCGGAGATGATGGCGACGCTGGCCGGCGAACCGCTCTATCTCGCCTGCGGCTATGCGCCGATCGAGCGCGTGATGAAATTATCCGTGGAAGGGCCGCCGGTCCCCGGCGTCCGCATGGGCAAGCCGCTCGTTTAAGCGGCGTCCTCATGCTCGCAATCGGCGCATTTGCCGCGCACCTCGATCACCGGCCGCACCGGCGAGAAGCCTGCGGCTTCGGCAGCTGAGCGCACGCCACTGGTGATGCGGTCATTGTCGAGGTGAGTCGTCTGGCCGCAGGTATCGCAGACCAGGAAGATGCAATCGTGCAGGCAATCCGGATGCGCGTTGGCGACATAGGCGTTCGAGCTTTCGACTCGCCGCGCCAGGTTCGCGCCGACGAACAGATCGAGGATGCGGTAGACGCTGTTCGCGGCGACCCGGCGCCCTTCGGTTTTCGACACCGCCTCGGCGATATCATAGGCGCTGGCCGGCTTGTCGAAGCCAGCGAGCGCCTCGAAGATCTGGGCGCGCATCGTCGTCCACTGCTCGCCCGATTTCTCGAGCGTCTCGCGCGCTGCCTTGGAAAGGTCTGCGCCCTGCGGTTCGTGATGGTGATGATGTGCGGCCATGGGGATCAATTTAGGCACTGCCGCCCCCCGCGGCAAGTAAAGTCCTAGTAGGTAGCCCGGCGGTTCAGATCATGGCCGAGCGCGAGGATCGCGACGCCGAGCAGGGTCCAGACCGTCTCGGTGCCGCCGTCATGCGGCATGGTGATCGCGCCGGCCATGATGCCGAGGCCGAGCGAGCCGACCACCGCCGGCATCATATAGCCATGCGCGAAGATGCCGCGGCCGAGCGCGAGCACGCCGAAGCCGATCGCGACGGTAAGGCCGATCTCATGGAACAGCGGGTTGAGGAGCAGGCCGCCGGCCGAGGCCGCGAGCGCCAGGAACACCGAGCTCGCCAGGCAGTGCACCGCGCACAGCCCGGACAGGCCGATCGCGAATCGATCGAACCGCGACTCGAGCCACGCAAAAGCGGGGGAGTGGGAATGGACATGCGTTGTCATTGCGAGGCTCATTTGGCACAGCGCCGGCGAAGTTACAATATATCATCGATGATTTTTTCGACGAACCGATCGTCGCAATCCCGAATCGACGCGCGTGCGCGATGGGTCTAGAGGCGAACCATGCTCCAGGCTTCTTCGCTCGCCCATCCGTCGCGGCCGCGCGCCCTCGCTGTGTGGCTCTTTTCGGTTGCCGGATTGATCGTGCTGATGGTCGTGATCGGCGGCATCACCCGCCTGACCGAATCGGGCCTGTCGATCACTGAATGGAAACCGATCAGCGGCATCATCCCGCCGCTCACCGACGCGGCGTGGCAGGCCGAGTTCGCCAATTACAAGCGCATCCCCGAATATACCCAGATCAACAGCGGCATGACGCTCGCCGGGTTCAAGGCGATCTTCTTCTGGGAATATACCCATAGGCTGCTGGGCCGCCTGATCGGCATGGCCTTCGCGCTGCCGCTGCTGTGGTTCGCGGTGCGCCGGCGCATTCCCCCGGGCTATGGCTGGCGGCTGGTTGCACTGCTCGCGCTCGGCGGGCTGCAGGGTGCGATCGGCTGGTGGATGGTCGCCTCGGGCCTGTCGGTGCGCACCGATGTCAGCCATGTCCGGCTTGCGGTGCACCTGATCACGGCGCTGGTGCTACTCTCGGGCCTGGTCTGGACTGCGCTCGACCTGCGCGCGCTGGCGGAAAGCCGCCTCGCCGCTCCCGCGTCGCTCAAGCCGCTCGCAGTGGTCGCGCTGGCATTGCTGTTCAGCCAGATCATGTTCGGCGCCTTCACTGCCGGGCTCGATGCGGGCTATGCCTTTTCGAGCTGGCCGCTGATGGGCAATGCCATCTTTCCCGCCGGCGTCGCCTTTATCGAGCCGATCTGGCGCAATGCGATCGACAATCCGGTGGTTGTGCAGTTCATCCACCGCTGGTTCGCCTTTGTCGCAGCGACCGCGCTCATCCTGCTGGCGCTGCGGGCGATCCGCCAGGGCGGGGTCATCGTCGGGCGCATGCTCGTCTGGCTGGTGGTGCTGCAGATCGTGCTGGGCATCGCCACCTTGCTCAGCGGCGTGCAGATCGTCATCGCGATCGCGCATCAGGCCAACGCCGCGCTGACCCTGATCGCCGCGACCTTCGCTGCCCATTCGATCGGCCGCGCGACGCGGTGAGCCGGATCCTGCTCGTCCGGACCAGCTTCGGCAGTGCCGACGAAGCGGCGCGTATCGCCCACGCGATGATCGAGGCCCGCCTCGCCGCCTGCGCCTCGATCGAGCCGATCCGCTCGATCTATCGCTGGCAAGGCACGGTCGAGACCGACGACGAGACGGCGGTCCTGTTCAAGACCACCACTGACCGCGCGCCCGCGCTGAAGGCGGCGATCACGGCGCAACACGGCTACGACCTGCCCGTCATCGAGGCATGGGAGGCCGATGTCGACCCGGCGGTGGGCGAGTGGATCTACGAGGAAACGGCGTCGGTATCCTGATACCCGTCATGAAACCGGCCTTTCGCTTGACTTTTTTGGGCCTTCCTCACATTAGCCCGCCATCAGCGCCGTCCCGTGGGGGCGGCGCATGTCGTTTGAACGAAAGAGGTCTGGCCCCATGAAGGCGCTGATGAAGACCACCAAGTCGGTAAAGCCGCACGAGGTGGAGAAGAAATGGCATATCGTCGATGCCGACGGCCTGGTGGTCGGTCGTGCAGCCTCGATCATCGCCAACGTCCTGCGCGGCAAGCACAAGCCGAGCTTCACCCCCCATGTCGATTGTGGTGACAATGTCATCGTCATCAACGCGGACAAGATCCGGTTCACGGGCAACAAGCTCAAGGACAAGATCTATTACCGCCACACCGGCTATGCCGGCGGCATCAAGGGCGTCGCAGCGGGCAAGATCCTCGAGGGTCGCTTCCCGGAGCGCGTCCTGGAAAAGGCGATCGAGCGCATGATCCCGCGCGGCCCGCTCGGCCGTGAGCAGATGCGCAACCTGCGCGTCTTCTCGGGCACCGAGCATCCGCACGCAGCGCAGAACCCCGAAGTCCTCGACATCGGTTCGATGAACCGCAAGAACAAGGTGGGCAATTGATGTCCGACAATCGTCAGTCCCTTTCCGATCTCGCGAACCTGACCAGCCAGCCGGCACCGGTCGCAGCCACGTCGACGGTTCTTGCCGGTGACGAATATGCGCCCGCCGCTCCTGTCGTCGTCCGCGAGCCGATGCCCCTGCGTGAGCAGATCCTCGACAAGTTCGGCCGCGCTTATGCGACCGGCCGCCGCAAGGACGCCGTCGCACGCGTCTGGATCAAGCCGGGCACCGGCAAGATCACGATCAACGGTCGCGATCAGGAAGTGTATTTCGCACGTCCGACGCTGCGCCTCGTCATCAACCAGCCGTTCGGTGTCGCCGAGCGTGACGGTCAGTATGACGTGGTCTGCACCGTCAAGGGCGGCGGGCTTTCGGGCCAGGCCGGCGCGGTCAAGCATGGTATCAGCCAGGCGCTGACCAAGTTCGAGCCGATCCTGCGCGCGCCCGTCAAGGCCGCCGGGTTCCTGACCCGCGACAGCCGCACGGTCGAGCGCAAGAAGTACGGCCGCGCCAAGGCACGCCGCAGCTTCCAGTTCTCGAAGCGCTAAATCGCTCTCGATTTCGCGAAACAGGGGCGGTCCGGCAACGGGCCGCCCTTTTTCGTTCTCCCCTTTCCAGAATCACTCGGCTAGCGTCCCGGAAAATCAGGACGGAGAAAGCGCGTTGGCTCTGGAGGACCCTGTAACGGCCCGCATCGTGGCGTTCCTGGAGCAGGTCGGCATTCCCGTCGAAACCGATGTGATCCCCGAGGACTCGTTCCTCCCCGCGATCACCGTCCGGAACGGTGCGGTGGTCTATGATCCCGCGCGACTCGAATGGCCCGGCGACCTGCTGCATGAGGCGGGACACGTTGCCGTGACGCCTCCGGAAAAGCGGTCCACGCTCAGCGAAATCCGGTCCGATCCGGCCGAGGAGATGTCGGCGATCGGCTGGTCCTATGCCGCGGCGCTCGCGATCGGGCTGGAGCCCGCGGTGGTGTTCCACGAGAACGGCTATCTCGGAGGCAGCAGATCGTTGCTCGAGAATTTCGCCGAGGGCCGGTTTCTCGCCGTGCCGATGCTGCAATATTACGGGATGACCCTGGAGAAACGCCCCGCGGCAGAACGTGGCGAGCAGCCCTATCCGCATATGACTTCCTGGCTGCGCACCCGGCCGAAGGGCCCATGACCGGCAACGTCATCCAGATCACGCCGTTCATGCATGTGAGCGACGTTGCCGCCGCGGTCGCTTTCTTCACCGGGACGCTCGGGTTCGACTGCCCGGTCCAGTCCGACGACTATGCCTATGTCGAGCGCGAAGGCGCTGGCATCCGCATCCAATGGCACGACGAACCGGAGGAGCTTGGCAGGCCGCATGGCGGCTTCGCCTATTATGTCGACGTGCGCGATCTCGGCGCGATCCTCGCCGAGCTGGCACCGAAGCTGGCGGCCTTGCCGAAGGGCGATGTGTACGGCCCGGTCGACCAGAAATATGGCCAACGCGAGTTGATGGTCCGCGCGCCGGACGGCAATCTCGTCGTATTCGGGCAGGCGGTCGCGCCGGACGCCTAAGCTATTGCTCGCGCTGCCCGAGCGCGGCGACATCCAAGGCACGGCGGCTGACCGGCGTAATGCCCGGCCGCGGCGGCAAACTACCGGGCAGCTTCACATTCCAGGCGAGCCCGAGCCGCTCCAGCAGCGTGATGAAAGCATATCCGAGGTCGATCTGCCCGGGATAAAGCCCGTGGCGTGCCGAGGCGGGGAAGGCATGATGGTTGCTGTGCCAGCTCTCGCCCATGGTCGGGATGGCGAGCAACGGCACGTTATAGGCCTGGATCACGGCGCCATCGACTGACCAGTCCTGCGGCCCGGACGTATGGGCGTGATAGGATATGTACCAGTGCATGGTGGTGCAGGCCGACACCCTGATCAGGACGCCCCATATGACGAAAGGCCAGCCGCCGATCCAGAACAGCAGCGCCGCGATCGGCAGCTGGTGCAGCATCCAGGTGCGCTGCAGGAAACGGTAGAAAGCGACATCGCTGATCCCCGGGCCGGCGTCGAACCCGGGCGGGTTGTCCAGCACCAGCCGGAAATTGAGATAGTAGAAGCCATCGAGCAGGATCGACTTGCCGTGTCGCAGGAACCAGTGGCAGTCCGCCTGGCGCTGCCCCCAGTCCCGTGTGTCATGCAGGCGAACCGTCCAGAGCGGCCCGCCCATGCCGACCAGCGTGCCGACCCAGATCATGAATCGCTCGAGCCATGTCGGACAATCGAAGCTGCGGTGGATGAGGCGACGGTGGAAGCCGACCGAATGCCCGACACACAGCGTAAATCCCGCCAGGACGAGGAACGCCGCGAACGCGCCCCAGGTGAAGGTGAGCGGGCCGAGGATCACCGCGCCAGCCAGCATGCCCGTGTTCCAGAGCGACCGGGGTGCGTCCCAGACGATGTGCCCGGCGACCGGGTCGGCGGTGTCGAGATTGCTCAGCGAATTGACCTTGAAGGCGCCCGAAGCCGCGCCGCCCTGAACGCTCATCGTCATTCTCCCCGTACTCAGTGCAGCAATCGCGCTTCCCGGAAAGGCCGGGACGCGGTTCGTATCGCCGCTTCCCGCCGGCCGACGATCGCGGCCAATGCGTCCTCGATCCGTGGATAGCGGAAGCGGAAGCCGTGGAAGACGGCCTTGACCGGCAACACCTTCTGCCCACCGAGCATCAGTTCCTCGGCGAGATCGCCGAGCATCAGGCGGAGCGGCAGTGCGGGCAGCGGCAGGACCGCCGGGCGGCCGAGCGCGTGACCGACTGCCCTGGCGAAGGCGCGGTTGCTGACCGGATTGGGCGCGGTCGCATTGAGCGGGCCGCTGATCTCCGGATCGGCCGCGGCAGTGGCGATCAGGCGGATCAGGTCGTCGCGGTGAATCCAGCTCGTCATCTGCCGGCCGCTTCCGATCGGGCCGCCCAGACCGAATTCGAAAATCGGGAGCAGCCCGCCAAGCATTCCGCCGCTTGACCCTAGCACGAGACCAGTGCGGAGCAGCACCACTCGCGTATCGGGGCACGCGATCCGCATCGCTGCCGCTTCCCATGCAGCGCAGACGTCCGCCGCGAAACCCCTGCCCCGCGCCACGGTCTCATCAAGCACCGTATCGGCGTCGATGCCGTAGGAACCGATCGCCGAACCGCTGACCAGCACTGCAGGGCGCTGGTCCAGCCGGTCGAAGAGCGTGCCAAGCGCTCGCGTCATGTTCAGGCGGGAGTCGACGATGCGCCGCCGGCGGGCAATCGTCCAGCGGCCGGCGGCGATCGGTTCGCCGGCGAGGTTGATCGCGATGTCGCAGCGGAAGTCGCTCGGCAGCGCGGCGAGATCGGTCGCGATCCGCACTGGCGTCGCGAGGCCGAGCGCGTGCTTCGCGTTGCGGGTGAGGACAGTCACGTCGTGCCCCGCCTCGACCAGCGCGGCGACCAGCCTGGCTCCCACGAAGCCGGTGCCGCCGGTCACCAGCACCGCCTGCCGGCCGGGCAGCGCGCTCACCAGTTCGGCGGCTGGGCCATCACCGAGGCGCTCGTTGCGCTTCGCCGCGAACAGGTCGCGCACGCCGGAAACCGCCACACCTGCCGCCGCGGTGGTCAGCAGGATCGAGACGACGCCGTGACCATGGAGGAAGACCGCGTTCGGCAGGGTAGCCCAGCCGATCAGCGCCGGCGCCAGCATGGCGAGCAGCGCCCCATAGTTGAGCGTCAGCAGCGTGTGGATGACGCGCTCAGTCGCGGGCAGCGCGCGGACGCGGTCCTCCTCGACGAAATCCCACAGGGTGATGCCCATTTCGACGGTCAGCGCTGCGATGAGGATCATGGCTGCCACGCCGTGCGGCTCGGTCCAGCCAAGGGCGAGGAACACCAGCGCGTAGATCAAGTTACGCGCGCCGTGCAGGCGAAGCTCAGTCGCCTGGCCCGGCCGCCATGGCAGGCGCAGGGTCAGCTCATGATGATAAAGCGTATCGAAGCCGCCCATCGCTACCTGGAGCAGCAACAGCGCGACGAAGACCGGATCGTTCATGCCGCGTCTCCCGGGCGATATTCAGTGAACATGCCGCATTGATGGACGAGCGCGCCGAACCAAGGATGGTCGAGCGCGAGGGTGAAGGCGAACCAGCCATGGTCGCAGTCGATATGGCCGATGCTGAGCTGGCCGGGGGTCAGCCAGCGCGGCAGGCGCAGCCGGAGCGGGCCGAGGCGCCAGAAATAATGGTCGCTGTCGAAATAGAGCGCTTCATTCTCGACCCGCAGCGTGAGCGCGATGCCGAAGCCCATGCCGAGATATTCCTCGATGCCGGTGGGGCCCGCAAAGCGCTTGGAGCTGTGGATCACCTGGGGGAAGCCGGCGCGGCGGCTGTACTGGCGCGTCCAGAACTGGCCGCCGCCGCTCGCGTCCTCGGTCACGCACACCGCGGCTGCGACGCCGGTATCGGTGGTCAGCGGCAATGGCGCGCCGACCAGGCGGCAGGCCTGGGCGAAGAGCCAGCCGAGACGGCTCATGCGGCATTCGACGATCTCGCCGACATAGCTGATCGTCTGGGTCGCGAGCGCCTTCCGGCCGAAGCGGGCGCGGACGGCGGGCGGGAGGCTGGCCCAGCCGGTATCGCCGAGGAGCTGGCGGAAGCGGGGGTCGACCACGGTGACGCCAGTGCGCGGGGCGTGCTGTGGAACAGGGACCGGACGTATTGCAGCGCTTGCCATCTTTTCCTCCTGTTCCGGTTATTTCTGTTAAATCAGAAATTACAGATTATGGAGGCAGAGTCAAGGGTGAGGAGATGGGGATTGGCGGGGACGCTTTCCTGATTCTTCCCCGGCGGAGGCCGGGGCCCAGTTGGGAAGGCTTCTGTAACGGCGCGCAACGCTTACCATGACTGCCCCCCAACTGGGCCCCGGCCTCCGCCGGGGAAGAAGTAAGTGGTATAGCCCTATCCCACCCTTTCCTTCGGCAGCACCGTGTCCGGCTCTGGCCCCAAGGTCCGCAGCAGCACGTCGAAACGTCCGCCCTCGATCCGGATTTCGTTGAACGACGGTGGCGTGTCGCGGGTGCGTTCGGACAGCGTCCCTGCCCCGATCATGCGGATCTTTCGGCCGCCGGCTTCGTGCGTCACGTCGAACGGGTCGTGGACATGGCCGGTCAGCACCGCACGCGCACCCGCCGCCGCGAGCGCTGCGAAAGCCTCGGCGCCGTTGCGGGTCGAGGAGCTCATCCGCGTATGCGCCTCGATCAGCGGGTGGTGGCACGCGACGAAGACCAGGGCGTCCTTCGGCGCTGCCTCGACCAGCGCCAGCGCCCTTTGCAGCGACCGGGTGCTGACATGGCCCTTGGACCAGTTGAGCCGCCACTGCGCCCGCGCCGTCGTGACCATCGGCACGATCGCGACGCCGGGCAAATCCAGGGGGCGCTCTATCAGGCGCTCGATCGCGCCGATCCGGTCATAGGGACGGAAGAAGCGCGCGATCGGGTTGAAATAGGGCAGGTCGTGATTGCCGACCTCGACCGTCACCGGCACGCCCAGCCCCTGCAACCAAGCGAGGCCGGCCGCGAATTCCCGGCGGCGGGCGCGCATCGTCAAGTCGCCGGTCATGATCACCGCATCGGGCTGCTCGGCGCGGACCAAGCCGTCGAACCAGGCGATCGCGGCGCGGTCCTCGCGGCCGAAATGCACGTCGCTGACATGGAACAGGCGGATCATGCGGCCTCCACCGTCGCAATGAACATCTCGCGTCCGATGCCGCCGGTGATGGTGACATCGGCATCGAGCTTCATCGGTTCGCCGTCGAACAGCGCCTGGGCCGGCTTGTGGCCGGCAATGCGCAGCCGCTTCGCCCGGACCTGAGTGACCTGCGCGGCCGCGACCCAGTCGCCGGTCAGCCATTCCCAGCCAAGCGCCGCAATCGAACGCCAGTCGCGCGCGTCGACTGCGGCGACATCGAGATGATCGGCCTCGGGCCTGACGAACACTGCCTGGGCGTGGTGGCGAAGGCCCGGCACGCCTTCCAGCCGGATGCCGCGCGAGAAGGTGCGGCGCCAGGCCGAGAGCATCGCCCGGCCAAGCCCACGCAGGCGCCGCGAGCGCACCAGTTCGCGCGCCCGGACCCAGGTCGCCGCCGGGCCGAGGATCAGCCCGACAAACGCACGGTGCGGCCCCGCCTCGACATAGGGCAGCGCGATGCGCCTGCCGCCCTGCTTCGCTGCGCGGATGATCGTGGCGGGATCGGCATTGCCGTGGAGCGCCTTGGCGAGCAGATTCATCGTACCGCCCGGCAGGATGAGGATCGATCCGGTCCAGTCCGCAAGCCTGCACGCCGCGGCGTTGATCGTACCGTCGCCGGCGAACAGCACGACGGTGTCGACCCCCTCGGTATCGAGGCGATCGGCATCGGGCAGATCATCGTCAGGAAAGGCGGTGCGGCCGGCGAGTTGGAGATCATGTTCGACGAACACGGCTTCGATCGCCGTCGCTTTTGCCGCCGTCGCCGTGCCGGAGGCGGTGTTGGTGATGAACCAGAGTTTCTGCATGGGCGTCCCAACGCGCGAGCGGCGGGAAGGTGACGCGGAAATCGTTTCGCTGTCGACATGGCTAGCTGACTCGCTCCACCGTCGTCGCGGCAAGCCAGGGGCCAGTCGAGCGGCCGAACAGCGCCGGCCAGTACCAGCTCGACACATCGGCGAAGCTGCGGCCATCGGCAGCGACGATCCGCTCGCACACATGAAGCGTGACGCCGCGCCGCTTCGCCTCGAAGCAGGAAGCGAAATCCATGTCGGCGATGCGGCGCATCGGCAGCGGCGCGATGGCGTAGCCGATCGCATGGAAGCAATCGCGCGCCGGATGGAGCTGGCGCGTGGCGGTGGCGACGCGGCGCAGCACGACCTGGCGCTTGCCATCGTCGAAACGCGCGATCCGGCCCGGAAAGTCGCGGGCGAGCCGGGCATCCTCGGGAGCCGGGGCGAGCGGTTTGAGCGGGCGGCCCTCGAACGACGCCGGCCAGGCGATCTCAGGCACGGAAGGCGCCCGCCCCTGCGGCAGGAACGGCACGGCGGCGGCGACAAGGGCAGTGGCGGCGACGAGCCAGTGGCTGCGGATCATGCGATCCTCCGGAAGCTGCGCGGGGATGCGGCGAGGATCGCGAGCGCCAGCATCGCGAAGGCAGCGATACCGACCGCTTCGTGCGCCACCGGCCCCTGAAGCGGCGCGATGAAGCCGTTCTCGAGATAGAAGAGGCTGGCGGCACGGAGCGCATTGCCGACCACCGCGGCCGCGACGGCGATGGCAAGCAGGCCACCATAGCGCACCAGACCTGCTCCTTGTGCGCAGGCAATGAGGCTGGCGAGCATCAGCGCGGCCCAGAGCATCTTCACCCCGCTGCACGGCCCGTCGAACAACAGGCGCTGGCCATGCCATTCCAGCGCCACGCCCTCGACCGAAACGCCCATGCCGTTCATCCTGAGTAGCGCCGCGGTGATCAGCACCGAGATGCGTCGCAGCGGGTAGGCCAGCAGGAAATCGAGCGTGGGCAGGATCGGGAGTGCCAGCAGCGCGGCACCGATCATCGGCCATCGCTGTGCAGAGCGGGCATCCCCCCAGAGGAGTATCGTAGCGGCCGTGACGGCAGTACCGATCTGCAACAGCACCGGCCCGGTCCAGGTCGCAACCGCATAGGCCGCGAGAAGGCCGGCGAGCATCGGCGCTGATATTCGGGTGCCCGGCTTCATCCGCCACAAGCGCCAGCCGAGCCCGCCCAGCAGCACGAGCAGCATGGTCGCGCCGGCGGCATCCTCGACGCGCCCGGCGAGCAGTCGCCAGGCATCCCAGCATGCTGCCAGCACGACAACGAGCGCGATCCGTACCGGCATCAGGCAAAGGCCCGTGCACGGCGGCGGACCAGCCACAGCCCGGCCAGCGCCACGATCGCGATCAGCGCCCATTCGCCGGGCTCCGGCACGGTCGGCACGTCATCGGCCGAGGGTACGGGCAGACCCTTGTCCTTATAGTCCTGGTCGGTCTCCAGCACGACCGCGCCGCTGAGCGGGGTGACGAGATTGAGCCGGTGGGCGAGCGCGATATCGGCATCGCGCGCCTTGCCGATCGCACCGGCATTGTCCGCGATCCGGCCCGCCGCCCAGAGCCGGACGATGTTCGCCGAACCCGTCACGGCCGCACCGGGCGCTTCCTCGCGCTTGACGATCCAGCGCGGCGTGGCGCCCGCCATCTCCGCCAGGGTTGCCGACAGGTCGTCGGCGGGGTCGCCCGACGGGCTGACGAAGCGTGCGCCGTCGAACCAGCGGCTGCCCTCGATCGTGAAGGCGCGTCCCGGTTCGGCCTGATAGCGCACCAGACGCGGGAGTGCGGTCGAGCGGTCGAGCATCTGTTCCACCCGCTCCTGCGACCCGGCGACCCGGACAGGCTGCGGCCCATGCACCCACAGGATCGCCGCACCTTCCTGCACCGCGGCCAGCGCATCGGCCAGCGCGGTGCCATTGTCCTGCCCGCCCACGAAGCGGGTGCGGCCGATCGCATCGGCGATGCGCGCACGCTGCTGTGCCGACCAGGGCGCGGGATCGATCGCCACCGGGGTTTCGGAAGCGACCGACAAGCCGGTCGGCACGCCCAGCGGGATCGCGTCCAGCGCTTTGACCAGCGCTTCGCCTGCCGCCTTGTCGCCCGCCGATCCGTCGAGCACGATCATCAAGGCCGACGGACGCGCCGGGACGGCATGGGCGATCGTCTGCACGACCGTGAGCGGCGGCGTCTTGTCAGCGCCCGGCACACCGCCAACCCGCACCGACGGATCGGTCAGGCGCGGCAGCAGGAGGCGCGGACGATGCGCCACCAGGTCGGCATCGCTCACCCTCCCCTGCAACCGCCTGCCCGACCCGCGCAGGGCGGTGTCGCGGCTGGCAAGCGCGCCGTCGCCCTCGAACCAGATGCTGTGGCGCAACTCGGTGGGCACCTCGAAATTGCGCTCGACGATGGCGGGCATGGCCAGGCTGCGCGCACCATCGGGCGCAATGGCGAAGGGCGTGGTGTAGCCGATCCTGAGCTTGATCGAATCGCCGACGGGCACGGGAAAGGCCTGGACCAGCAGCCGCTGCGCGCCGGCGGTCGTCACCAGCAGCGGATCGCGCGACACGCGTACCACCGACTGATAGGCGGCCTTCGCCTCGCCACGGCCGGCAATGCTCGCCTCGCGCGGCTCGCCATTGATCCACAGGGTCGCGCGTGAGGCAACCGCGCCTTCGGGCAGCGCCAGGGTGAAGCGTGCCTCGCCGGCCGCATTGCCGCGATTGGCGACCGTCATGGTCCATTCGACATAGGCCAGGCTGTCCTTGTCGGCGACCGAGCCGTCGATCCGCGACGTGTCGAGCGCGAGGCCGGGGACGCGCCCGCCGACGGCTTCGCCGCCCTGATCCTCATCCCATGCGAACAGCCGGACACGGTCGTGCCGCTCGGTCGGCCGCTCGACGGCGTTGAAGGCAGTTCCAGTGACCCGGTAATAGAGCTCGCGGGCGGTGGTGCTGTCAGCCCCGCCGCGCGTGAACAAGCCGTTCGACCAGATCGCGACGATCACGCTGACCAGCCCGGTCGCACGCACATTGTCGCCATAGGACATGCGCAGCAGCGCCTCACGGTCACCGACCGTGCGCATCATCGTCACCGCGCGGCGCTGATCGGCCGCATCGCCGCGATAGGCATCGAGCGCGAGCCAGGTCGCCGTCGCCGGCAGATCGACGATCACCAGCAGCACCAGCCCGATCCCGACACCAACGGCGGCGCGGAGCCCCACCCGGCCGTCTCGCGCCGCGAGTTCGGCAAGCCAGCGGAACGCGACCACGCCGGCGAAGACGGGCGCGAAAGGCAAGAGGCCGATCCCGAATATGATGATCCCGACCAGGGCGATCGGCAGCATCGGCAGGAAAATGAAGGCATAGGTTGCCGAGACGGCAAGCGCGCCGCCGCCGGCCATGACCAGCCATCGGCCCGGTACCGCTTCCTCCTCCAGCGTCCGCAACAATAACAGGTTGATCACTGGCACCGCACCGACCAGCACGAGATGCCCGAGCGTCGGCAACGGATCGAAAAAGGCGTCGGCGCACATGCCCGAGAACCATTCTAGCACGATCACGAAAGCGGGAAAGAGCACGCCCAGAAACAGGCCGCCGGGGCGAAAGGAAGACGACGGGAGATAGGACATCGGGTGCGGCTCCGGCTGGTGAGCCTGCCCCCTCGCATGTCGCAATGGAGCGATGATCCGCGGCCGGCGCAGGCCCGGCGGGGATGATGTGCAGATTCGGTGGAGGCGATGGCTTGCGGGGAGAGGGCCAGCGCGCGTAGCGACACGCGGGAGCGTCAGCGCGGAGAGCCCATGCCCAATCTCTACAACCGTTTCGTCGAGGCCTTCGCACCGCGGCTGGGCAAGCCGTTCATCGTCCGTCCCGATGGCAGCACGATCACTTATGCCGACCTTCACGCGGCGACGGGGCGGATCGCCCATCTGTTCGTGTCGATGGGCATCAAGCCCGGCGACCGGATCGCGATGCAGGTCGACAAGTCGGCGGAAGGCCTGCTGGTCTATCTCGCGACCTTGCGGATCGGGGCGATCCACCTGCCGCTCAACCCGGCCTATACCGCCCGCGAGCTCGATTATTTCCTGCGCGATGCCGAGCCGGCACTGTTTGTGTGCAGCCCGGCCAATGAGCCGGTGCTGGGGCCGCTGTGCCGGGAGATCGGCGTCCCCCATGCGATGACCCTGGGCAAGGCCGGCGACGGCAGCCTGCTCGAAGCGGCCGGGGCGATGCCCGCCGACTTCGCGACCGTGGACATGGCGAGCGATGAACTGGCGGCGATCCTCTACACCTCCGGCACGACCGGACGTTCGAAGGGGGCGATGCTGACGCACGACAATCTCGGGTCCAACGCCGAGACCCTGGTCGATCTGTGGCGCTTCACCCGCGACGACGTGCTGCTCCACGCGCTGCCGACCTTCCACACGCATGGGCTGTTCGTCGCGACCAACATCATCCTGCTCACGGGCGCGCGGATGATCTTCCTGCCGGCGTTCGATCTCGACGCGATGATCCGGCTGCTGCCGCGATGCACGACGATGATGGGCGTGCCGACCTTCTATTCGCGGCTGTTGTCGCGGCCCGAGTTCACGCAGGAGCTGGTCAAGGACGTGCGGCTGTTCGTCTCGGGCTCCGCACCGCTGTCGGCCGAGGTGCATCGCGAGTTCAGCGCGCGGACCGGGCACGCGATCCTCGAACGCTACGGCATGACCGAGACCAACATGAACAGCTCCAACCCCTATGACGGGGATCGGGTGCCGGGCAGCGTGGGCTTTCCGCTGCCCGGCGTGGAGATCCGCATCACCGATGCCGAGACCGCGACGCCGCTCGCGCAGGGCGAGATCGGCATGATCGAGGTGCGCGGGCCGAACGTGTTCAAGGGCTATTGGCGGATGCCGGAGAAGACCGCGGAGGAGAAGCGGGCCGACGGGTTCTTCATCACGGGCGATGTCGGGAGCTTCGACGAACGCGGTTACCTGTTCATCTCGGGCCGGCAGAAGGACCTGATCATCTCGGGCGGGCTCAACGTTTATCCGGCCGAGGTCGAGGCGCTGATCGACGAGATGGCGGGCGTCGCGGAATGCGCGGTGATCGGCGTGCCGCATCCCGATCTGGGCGAAGGCGTGGTCGCAGTGATCGCAGCCAGGGCGCCGGGTTCGGTGGAGGCGCAGACCGTGAAGGCAGCGCTGACCGATACGCTGGCGTCGTTCAAGCGGCCGAAACTCGTCTATGTGGTCGACGAACTGCCGCGCAACGCGATGGGCAAGATCCAGAAGGCCGAGTTGCGCAAGACCTATGCCGACAGCTTTGCCGGCTGAACGCCAATGACGAAGGAAAGCATGATGCTGCCGGCCCGCACCTATAGCGTCTCGATCGATCGCGACTGGCGCGCGCTTTACGAAGAAATCTGGCAACCCGAGTATTTCACGAAATGGGCATCGGGACTCGCTGAATCGGACCTTCGCGCGGACGGCGATGGCTGGCTCGCCGATGGGCCGGAGGGGCCGATCCGCATCCGCTTCACGCCGCACAACGACTATGGCGTGATGGATCATTTCGTCGATGCCGACACTGGCAGCGAAGTCCATATTCCCTTGCGCGTCGTGCAGAATGGTGACGGCGCCGAGGTGATGCTGACGCTCTATCGCCAGCCCGGCATGAGCGACGAGAAATTCGCGGCCGATGCGAAATGGATCAATGGCGACCTGAAAGCGCTGAAGGCGTTGTTCACGCCGCAGCGCGGCCGCAACGGATAAGAGCCGATGTCGAAAGCCACGCCGGCAACCCGGGCGCTTGCCGCTGCCGGCATCGCGTTCACGGTCCACAGCTATGACTATGATCCGGGCGCCGAGCGGATCGGGCTCCAGGCGGCGGAGGCGCTGGGCGAGCCGCCGCAGCGCGTGCTCAAGACACTGATGGCGCTGGTGGACGGCAAGCCGGTGTGCGTGGTGGTGCCGTCGGACCGCGAGGTCGCGATGAAGAAGCTCGCCGCCGCGTTGGGCGGCAAGGCGGCCGAGATGATGAAACCCGCCGATGCCGAGCGCCTGACCGGCTATCATGTCGGCGGGATCAGCCCGTTCGGCCAGAAGCGCCGAGTCCCGACCGCGATCGAGCAGGCCGCGCTGGCCGAGGAGTTGGTCTATATCAACGCGGGCCAGCGCGGCCTTCAGGTCCGGCTCGATCCGAACGCGGCGGCGGCAGCTCTTGGAGCGGTCGTGGCGCCGATCGCCAGCTAGGCACCGCTTGCAGGAAGAACCACGCCGGGCTATCGGCGCGTCAGGCGATCCGGCCGAAAATGTCGGAATGCCGCCGGCCGACACGCCAGAAATGGCGGAAAAGCTGGCTTGCGGGTGTAGCTCAATGGCAGAGCAGAAGCTTCCCAAGCTTACGACGAGGGTTCGATTCCCTTCACCCGCTCCAATAATTCCGATCACCTGCCGGCACCCTAAACGCCGTAGACAGGGGACCGCGCCGTCCCCCCGGCGGCGCACGAAGGGGGAGAGATGGATTCCATGACGACGGGCGCACCCCGCATCGTGATCATCGGCGGCGGACATGCCGGCGCGAACGCGGCCGCATCGCTCCGCCAGGCGGGGCATGACGGGGAGATCGTGATGATCTCCGAAGAGACGGTCCTCCCCTATCACCGCCCGCCTTTGTCCAAGGCCTATCTCAAGGGCGGGTCGACGCTGGAATCGCTCTATCTGCGGCCAGCCAAATTCTACGAGACCAACAATATCGAGACGCTCCTCGACGCGCGCGCGACGGGCATCGACACCGAGCGCAAGGTCGTGACGCTGGCGGACGGGCGTGAGGTCGGCTGGGAGCTGCTGATCCTCGCCACCGGATCGGTTGCGCGGCGGCTCGACGGGCCGGGGGCCGACCTGGCCGGCGTGCATGTGCTGCGCGACATCAGGGATGCCGAGGCGCTCCATGCACGGATCGTCGACGGTGCCAGGCTGGTGATCATCGGCGCCGGCTATATCGGGCTCGAAGTCGCCGCATCGGCGCGCGACCTCGGCGCCGAGGTGACGATCCTGGAGCGCGAACCGCGTATCCTGTCGCGCGTGGCGTGCGAGGAATTGTCGGGTTTCTTCCACCGCTTCCATGCCGGCCGCGGTGTGGTGTTCCGCACCGGCGTGTCGGTCGCCGGGCTGCACGGCGAGGACGGCGAGGTGCGATCGGTGGAGCTGTCCGATGGCGAGATCCTGCCGGCCGACGTGGTGCTGGTCGGCATCGGCGGATCGCCCTGCGATGCGCTGGCGATCGATGCGGGTCTGCACTGCGACAATGGCGTGATCGTCGACCTGGCAGGACAGACCTCGACCAAGGGCATCTATGCGATCGGCGACATGACGCGCCGGCCGATGCCGCATTATGGCGACCGCATGTTCCGGCTGGAAAGCGTGCCCAATGCCGTCGACCAGGCCAAGGCGGTCGCGGCGGACATCATGGGCAAGCCCCTGCCCACACCCGACCTGCCCTGGTTCTGGTCCGACCAATATGAGCTGAAGCTGCAGATCGCCGGCGTGCCGTTCGACGCCGACCGGCAGATCGTGCGGCACACGCCGGACAAGGAGAACAGCTTCTCCATCTTCCATATGAGCGGCGACCGGATCGTCGCGGTCGAGGCAGTCAATGCGCTGGGCGACTTCGTGGCGGGCAAGAAGCTGATCATGGCGGGGCAGCCGGTGGATATTGCGAGGCTTTCGGATGCGAGCGTCGCGGTGAAGACGCTGATCGCTACGGCCGCCGACTGAACAGCGGAAGTCCTCGCCAGCGATCCGCGCACGCTGCATGAACAGGATGCTGGCAGGAAAGTAACGTGTCGCCAACATCTCGATCTTTCGGGAACTATTCGGGCGATTGTGAGACGCAACGTCTACCCCGATTTTTTCGGGTTCGGGCGAGATTTGGGGCTGCGCGTTGGAGATTTTTACGGAAGCACGGCGCACTATCCAACAGATCGAGCCTGACGATCCGAATCTATAGTGGAGAATTTCCTGGCCTTTATTCGGCGAATTATGAGAATCGATAGAATATGACCTGAACGGTATTTGGTCGTGCCGATAGTGCGGCGTTGCCGGCATTTGCGACCTCCCTGCAGCGTGAAGGAGCAGGCTAGGGCAGATGATGCGGAGTTAGAATCGAGCCCTAAGCTTCTCACCTTCCCCGGCGAAGGCCGGGGCCCAGGTGGGAAAGATCAGTTGGCTGGCGTCGCGCACTGTTACTTGAGCCTTCCCCCTTGGGCCCCGGCCTTCGCCGGGGAAGCTAAGGGGTAAAAAGGTGAAGGGGGCGGCTCATCCCACCCGTTCGAAGCTGATGGTCCTTTTGTCCGGATCCGCCGCAACCAGCTTCACGCGCAGCGCATCGCCGGGCGCGACATGGTGAGCGGTGATGCGCGCCACCACGGGCAGGTCGCGTAGCTGCATGCGCGCGCCGCGATCGTCGAGATCGGTGACCACTGCCGGGAAGACTTCGCCCTCGCGGCCGCGCAGCATGATCGCCTCGGCCATGTCGATCACCGCACGGTCGATCTGGCCGCTCAGGGAATCGGCACGGGCCATGACCGCGGGGAGCTGCGTGAAAGCCGCCGTCACGACCTCGGGCACCGGCTGGCCATTGGCGATCGCGAGCGTCGCGCGGACGACATAGCGGTCGGCGAGGCGACGGAGCGGGGCGGTCGCATGCGTATAGGTTGCGGCCATCGCGGCGTGCCAGGGGATGATACCTTCGCGATAGGGCACGTACGACGCCCCCTCGCCTGCGCGGCGGATCGCCAGCATGAAGGCGGCCTGTTTCGCATCCTTCGCATCGAGCGTACGACCGAACTGGTCGAGCGTCGCGGCCTCCGGCCAGTTGAGGCCGAAGGCGCGCGCGGTGAGGCGCAGGCGTTTGATCGCTCCCTCGTTCGGCTCGGCCATGACGCGGAACAGGCCGGTCTTGTGGGCCTGGAGCGCGTCGGCGATGGCGAGGTTGGTGGCGAGCGACATGGCCGCGTTGCGCACTTCCGATTCGAGCACCGGACGGAACAGCAGCTTGAACCGCCCCTCGCCGATCGCATCGACTTCCTGCTCGGGCGGGTCGACGCGGGCGGCCCCGCGCCGGTCCTCGGCGGCCTGGATGCGGCGGGCCAGTTCGTCGAAATCGGCGGGCAGATCGGCCGCCGACACGCTGTCATAGGCCAGCTTCGCCTTGCTGCGGATGACCGCGCGCTCGGCGCCGTCGAGATGCACCGCGCCGTCGGGCGCGACGCGCACGGTAAAGATCACCGCAGGCCGGGGGCCGCCCGGCAACAGGCTGGCGGCACCTTCGGCCAGGATCGGCGGATAGAGCCCGGCCTTGCCGTCGGGCAGATATTGCGTGGCGCCGCGATGCCATGCCTCGGCGTCAAGCGCGTCGCCGTCATCGACGAACCAGGCGACGTCGGCGATGGCATAATGGAGCAGCAGATCGGCGCCGCTGCGATCGATGCAAAAGGCCTGGTCGAGATCGGTCGAGCTGGCGGGATCGAGCGTGACGAAAGGCCGGTCGGTGCGATCGACATGCTCGGTCGGCGCGCGTTTCGCAGCAGCCTCCGCGGCGGCGAGCACGGCCGGGGGGAAGGAGTCGGGCACCTGGAACTGGGTGCGGATCGCGGCAAGGCCGGCGGCCAGCGCGTTATCGGGATCGGCGAGTGCCTTCATCAGGAAGCGCGGTACACGGTGGCGGCGACGCGGGGAAGACGGCACCGGTACGAGCAAGCCGTCGAATTGATGACATATTCAATGGCGACCGCGCTATAGGGGCCGCCTGGCTGGGCGGTACCGCACGGTTGGCGGCGAAGCCTTGGAGGCGATCTTGCGACCCCAGCTCATCATCGACAATTCGTTTCACCGATGGGCAGTCATCAATTTCATGCGCGCGATTACCGCATCGACGCTGACCGAAGACACCCCGCCGGAGATGCTGGCGATGATCGCCGTGCTCGACGACACACCGGCCAACACACCCTCCTGCCCGCCGACCACGCCGCAGAATGCGGTGGGATTCGCCTGAGAATCGCAATCGGCCAGCCAGGAGCGCGGGCGCCTCAGGCTCGCATCGTCTAACAGCGGATCACAGCTTCCAACTGGGTTTCCGCCCATCGCGCGAGCATTCCGAAATGCGACATGAGGGGCCGCACGCTGCGCCTCGCCACTGTCCGCCGGAGAGCCGCCATGCCCCAATTCTCCCCGCAGATGTCCGGCGATGCGCCGATCCGTCCCTTCCGTATCGATGTGCCCGAAGCGCAGCTCGTCGCGTTGCGGCGGCGGATCGGCGCCACGCAATGGCCGGACAGGGAAACCGTCGAGGATTCGTCGCAGGGCGTGCCGCTCGCCATGCTTCAGGCGCTCGCGCGGCACTGGGCAACCGATTATGACTGGCGCACGGTCGAAGCGCGGCTGAATGCCCTTCCGCAGTTCGTCACCGAGGTCGACGGGCTCGACGTGCATTTCATCCATGTCCGCTCGCCGCACGCGAACGCGCTGCCGCTCCTCGTCTCGCACGGGTGGCCCGGCTCGATCGTCGAGCAGCTCGGGATCGTCGGCCGGCTCACCAAGCCCGAGGCGCATGGCGCCAGCGCATCGGATGCGTTCGACGTGGTGATCCCCTCAATGCCGGGCTACGGATTCTCGGGAAAGCCGACCAGCCCGGGATGGGACCCCGAACGCATCGCGCGAGCATGGGCAGAGCTGATGCGCCGCCTCGGCTATACCCGTTATGTCGCGCAAGGGGGCGACTGGGGCTCGTTCGTCATGGATCAGATGGGGTTGCTGTCGCCGCCGGGATTGCTCGGCATCCATACCAACCTGCCCTCCACGGTTCCCGCCGATGCCTATGCGGCGCTGCTGGCCGGCGCTCCGCCGCCGCCGGGCCTGTCGGACGAGGAACAGCGTGCCTATGGGCAGCTCGAACGCGCCTTCGGGGAGATCCATTATGCCCGCTACATGGCGGCGCGTCCGCAGACCCTGTACGGAATCGCCGACTCCCCCGTCGGCCTGGCGGCGTGGCTGCTCGACCATTGGCTCGTCGACCATGCCGACGGCGAACCGACAGCGATCGCCTTGGCGTTGGACCGGGCCACCAGTGCAACCGGCGAGCTGACGCGCGACGATATCCTGGACGACGTCACGCTGTATTGGCTGACCAACACCGGGGTGTCGGCGGCCCGCCTCTACCGGGAGTATAAAGGCGGCTTCTTCAACGCCAAAGGCGTTTCGATTCCGGTCGCGGTGAGTGTCTTTCCCCGCGAGCTTTATCAGGCGCCTCGTAGTTGGACCGAGCGGGCCTATCCCGGTCTCATCCACTATAACCGGGTCGGCAAGGGTGGGCATTTCGCGGCCTGGGAGCAGCCGGCGCTCTTCTCGCAGGAGATTCGTGCCGCGTTTCGATCGCTGCGCTGACGGAAGGTGCGCGCCGGCATTGCGTCGACAGGCGTGCTACCGCTCCCCAATGGCGGCTTTGACCGCCTCCGCGAGGGCGCACATCGGATCCTCCGTCAGGCCGGGGTAAAGGGCGCTCGCCCCCACGCGCGGGAAGCTCCCGCCCTCGTCCCAGAACCGCGCCGGCTCGAAGCAGAATTTAGCGACAAGGCGGCGCCCGAAATCCATCTCGCCCTGGGAATAGAGGAGCTTCTGTTCGACGCTCGCAATGTCCGGATATTCCCCGAGCAGATAACCTTGCTGGATGTGCGGGCGGACAGCGGCCGGCGGGCAAACGCTCGCCAGGCACACGATCTGGAGACCGGCCTCGGCACTGGCGGTGACCGCGCCGCTGACATGGGGGATGCCGAGGACAAAAAGATAAGCACGCTCCCCCGCCTTGTGGGAAGCGAAGGAGGCGGCAATCCGCAGCGATTGGGTGACGTCGAGGAGCGGCGTCGGGCAGATCTCGTAATGCTGCAGGATCGCCCAGCGCAGGATGCGCTGCCGCTCGAGCCGCTCGCGGCCGAGCAGGTCGCGACGGCGATATTCCGCGACCAGTGCCTGTTCGGCCAGGAGGAGCGTTTCGAAGCGGTGCTCGATGGTGCGTTCCGATGCCGTCCCGGCCGGATCGGCGGTGCGCAGGAGCGAGGATTTGAGCGAGCTATGACCCGAGCGGTTCCGATAGTCTCCGTGCTGCCCGCGGAACATGAAGACGAAGTCGCGGTTGCGGAACTGGAGTTCCGCGACCTTGGTCGCCAGCTCCATGAAGCTGTCCACGCGGCAAGCTTCACCCTTGCGGATATCGTCGCAGGACGCAGCGGTCACGCCGTCCGACCCTGGCGAGAAGGTCATGATCCTCTGGCTCCCGATGACCTCCATCACCCGGCCTCCCCGACGGCGCTCGGCAAGTCCGGGGTCGCCATCGCGGAGAAATGATCGTGCAACGCCTGATCGGCCCTGGCCCTGCTGTCCGCCAGGCTGTCCGGACCCGATGCCGTCCCCTGGACGGAGAAGAAGGTCACATCCTGCAGCCCGATCATGCCGAGGATCGTCTTCAGATAGGGTGTCAGGAAATCGGGCTGACGTGCGCGATCCCCGGAGAATCTCCCGCCCGACGACACCGCGACGAAGACGGGGCGATCACGCAGCGCGGGTCTTTTCCCCGCCGGGGTCACGTTGAAGGTCCAGCGGACGCGGGCGATATGATCGATCCATGCCTTCAGCGCGGACGGCACGGTATAGTTGTGCATGGGGGTTCCGATGACCACGACATCGGCGCCGACCAGTTCCTCGATCAGCGCAGCGGAGCGGGCCATGGAACCGCCCTCGCCGGGCGCATCGACGAGCGATTGCTGGGAGATCGCATATGCCTCGTCGACATGGGGAATGTCGCAGCCGCCGAGCATGCGATCCACGACGATCGCCGCCGGTTCCTGCAGCAGCAGGCAGTCGACGACCCTTCGGGAGAGCCGGTAGCTCTCCGCGGCACGCCCGCGGGGGCTGGCGCTGATATGCAGGATCTTCTTCATGTCGCGGTTCCAATGTCGTTCGAGCCTTGTATGGAAACCGCATGGCTCGCGCCCAAGAGCCATGAATGCTAGATCGGACTGGGCCATGATCATGTCGACGCCGCGCACCCTTGCCCCGCTTGATCCGAGTGCGGCGGAGCCTTTCTATCGGCAGATCTACGACCGGGTGCGCGGTGCCATTGCGAGCGGGGTGCTGAAACCGGGCGACCGCATTCCCTCGGCGCGAGCACTGGCCGTCGAGCTGGGCCTGGCACGGGGCACGGTGGAGACCGCCTACTCGCTGCTCTCCGCCGAGGGCTATATCGAAGCGCGCGGCCAGGCCGGGACCGTGGTGACGCCGGGCCTGACGCCGCGAACGCCCGTGCCGGGCCCGATACCCCGATCCGGCAGCGACATACCCGCCACCGGTTTCCGGCCGGAATCGATCCTGCCGTTCCAGATGGGCCTGCCCGCTCTCGATGCGTTTCCGCGCAAGATCTGGGCGCGGCTGGGCGCGCGTTGCGTGCGGGCGCTGCAGCCGTCGGGCATGGCGCATCCGCCCGTCTACGGCACGCCGATGCTGCGCGCGGAGATCGCCGCCTATCTCCAGGTGTCGCGTGGGATCAATTGCTCGCCGTCGCAGATTTTCGTCACCTCAGGCTATCGCCAAACGCTGGAATTGATCGGCCATGCCCTGTTGGAGGCGGGGGACCGTGTGTGGGTCGAGGATCCCGGCTTCCCACCGACACGGGAGCTGCTGGGGCATATGGATATCGCGACCGTGTCGGTACCGGTGGATCGCGAGGGTCTGGTCGTCACCCGCGGGATCGACCTGGCGCTGCGGGCCCGCGCGGCAGTGGTCACGCCGGCGCATCAGAGCCCGCTCGGCGTGTCGCTGTCGCTGCCCCGGCGGCTGGAGTTGCTCGACTGGGCGGCAGAGCAGAATGCCTGGATCATCGAGGACGATTATGACGGCGAGTATCGCTATGTCAGCCGTCCCCTGCCCGCGCTGAAGAGCCTCGATCGCGACGGGCGCGTGCTTTACGCAGGCACGTTCAGCAAGGTGCTGTTTCCCGCCATTCGGCTCGCTTATCTCGTCGTGCCCGAAGCGCAGGTCGAGCGGTTCGAGCAGATCGTCCAGGCCTTTGCGGGGGGTAGCCCCGAGCTGACCCAGGCGATCGTGACTGCCTTCATCCGGGAAGGGCATTTCGCGCGCCATATCCAGCGCATGCGGAAACTCTATGCCGAGCGCCGGGACGCGACGGCGACGGGCCTGACAAGCGTTCTGGGCGACCATATGCGTATCGATTCGCAGCCGGGCGGCATGCATCTGGTCTTGCGATTGAAGGACGGCCGGTCCGATCGAGCGTTGGTCGCGCGCATGCTGGAGGCCGGCCTGTACGGGGAAGCATTGACCGACTGGACGACGGAGCGGGAGGCGCCATCGGCGCTGTTGCTCAACTTCACCAATGTCGATTCCCGCGCGACCGCGGAGAAGCTGGGCAAGCGAATCCTCGAGCTGATGTGACCGGATCATGGCCCAATCGATAAGCTTGTTCTTGGTTCTCCCGATATAGGCCAAGATGCCCGACATGAAGCCCGTCAACTTCGATGGGAATTCATCATGAGCACACGTATCGACTATGCCAAGGCGTCGCCCGAAGGCTTCAAGGCCTTTCTGGGCGTTTATGCCGCCGTCCAGAAATCCGGCCTGCCGAAAGAGCTGATCGACCTCGTTTATCTCCGGGTGTCGCACATAAACGGCTGCGCCTATTGCGTCGACATGCACAGCCGGGACCTGCTCAAGGGCGGGCTCGCGGTGGACAAGCTCGTGCTGGTGCCGGTGTGGCACGAGGCCGGCGCGCTGTTCAGCAGCCGCGAGCGCGCCGCGCTCGCCTGGGCGGAGACGGTGACCAGGGTGGCCGAAACCGGCGTGCCGGATGCCGATTATGACGCCGCTGCCGCCGAGTTCAGCGACAAGGAACTGGCCGACCTGACCTATGCGATCGGTTTGATGAACGCCTTCAACCGGTTCGGCATCGCGTTCCGTTCCACGCCTGCCGCTGCGGTCTGACACAATCAGAGAAAGCGAGTGCTGCGCCTCGACGCGGGCACTCGCTCTCGCTCCTCCACGGAAATTTCCCTTATGGCATGGCTCCTGCTCGGCATCGCCGGCATCCTCGAAATCGCCTTCGCACTTTGCATGAAGGCCTCGGACGGCTTCACGCGGTGGGTGCCCGGCCTGTTCACCGTCGCGGCCGGCCTGGCGAGCGTCGTACTGCTCTCGATGGCGCTGCGCAGCTTGCCGGTCGGCACCGGCTATGCGGTGTGGACCGGTATCGGAGCGGCGGGCACCGCAGTGCTGGGGATGGTGCTGCTCGGCGACCCCGCGTCGCCGCCAAGGATTTTCTGCATCCTGCTCATCCTGGCAGGCGTTATCGGGCTCAAGCTGGTCACGACAGGTTGAGGGTCACTGCGCCCGCGCGAAGGCGCCCGGCGAGCAGCCGACATGACGGCGAAACGCAGTGCTGAAGGCGCTGGCGGATTCGTAGCCGATCTCCTCCGCGAGGCGATCGAGCGACTGTCGACCGCGGCTGAGCGCGTCGCGCGCCAGGGCCATGCGCCAGCGCGCGAGATATTCGATCGGCGCGCAGCCGAGCGTGCCGGCAAAGCGGGCGGCAAAGGCGGAACGCGACATGCCGGCGCGTTTGGCGAGTTCCGCCACGGTCCAGCCGGTCCGGACATCGGCGTGGATCGCACGCAGGCTTCCTGCGAGCGCCGCGTCGCGCATGCCGGCGAGCAGGCCCGCCGGCAGCGCCTGATCGCCGATGCTGCGCCAGCGCAGGCACTCGACCAGCATGACCTCGAGCAGCCGCTCCAGGATCATGTCCCGGCCGGGGCGGTCGACAGCGGTCTCCTCGACGATCAGCTCGATGATGCGCGAGAGGCGGCCGGTGTCGCCATCGGCCGCGCGGATATGGATCATCTCCGGCAACAGCGCGAGCAGCAGCGGTGCGTTGACCGAATCGATCCGGAAGGCGCCGCCGAGCATCTCGACGTCGGCGTTCCCCTCCTGCTCGCCGTGCCGCACCGGGCTGTCGGTCGGATCGCGATCGACGCAGGCCGCGCCTGGGCGGCTGGACAGCGTGAAAGCGGGGGTGGCGGGCAGCAGCACGAAATCGCCCTGTTCAAGCAATACCGGTTCCGCGCCGTCGAGCGCGAGCCAGCTTTGTCCGGCGAGGACGATGGCGAAGCCGGGCTGGCCATAAGCCGCGTAGCGCACGCCCCACTCCCCGCGCCCGCTGATCGGCTTGGACAAGGCGGCATGCGGCCGGAGCAGGGCGATAACGTCGCTGAGTGGGTCCATCTGGACGATCCATAATGAATTTTGGATGTTGGATTATAGATCGTCTGCGCCGCCTGTCTATGATGCTCGCAACAAACAGGAGCATCGACATGACCCAGACCGTCCTCATCACCGGCACATCGTCAGGCTATGGCAAGGCGATCGCCGAGCATTTCCTCACACGCGGCTGGAACGTGATCGCGACGATGCGACGCCCCGATCCCGGCGTGTTCGCCCCGTCGGATCGGCTGAAGATCGTGGCGCTCGACGTCACCGATGGCGCGAGCATCGACCGGGCGATCGCCGAGGGCGTCGCAGCTTTCGGGGCGATCGACGTGCTGGTGAACAATGCCGGGATCGGCCTGGCGTCGATCGTCGAGGCAACGCCCGACGCGGTGGTGCGCGAGCTGTTCGAGACGAACACGTTCGGCGTGTTCGCCACCTGCCGCGCGATCATCCCCCAGATGCGCCGGCAGGGTGGCGGCGCGATCGTCAACGTCACGTCGAGCACGACGATCGGGATCATGCCTTTGGTCGCCGTCTATGCCGCGAGCAAATGCGCGGTCGAGGGCTTCACTGAATCGCTGGCCTACGAGCTGGACGGGTTCGGCATCAGGGCCAGGCTGGTCGAGCCGGGCTATGCGCCGACGACCAACTTCACCGCCAATGGTGGCCCGCGCATGGAGGGGCTGATCCCGGCCGACTATATGCCGTTCGCCCAGGCCTGTTTCGCGAAGATGGGAAATTATCCGACCGCCTATTGCACCGAGGCAGAGGTGGCCGAAGCCTGCTTCGCGGCGGCAACGGAGGATGGCGGCACAATCCGCTATCCGGCCGGCGCGGACAGCCGCATGCTTGCCGAGCTGCGGTGGCCGACCGAGGACGCGTATCTCGAGCGGATGCGGGACATGTTCGCCCCGCAGCCTTGCTGAGAGCAGCTATTGTTCCGATGCCAGCTTGGCGCAGGCGGGGTCGGTCAGCACCGGCTCGATCCCGAGGAACTGGAACGCCCGCGCGATATATTGCTCGGGCGGCTCGTAATCGACGCTCTCGCAATAGCCGCTGCCGGTGGTCACGGTGCAGGCGCCGGTCTGGCTGGTATTCGGCGCGCGGTTAAGCACGGAAACGGTCACCGGCGTTTCCCCTTCGACCTTCAGATTGCCGGTGGTGAAGCTGCCATCCGGATAGGTCGGCCCGGGCACGATCACGACATCGACCAGGCCGCCGCCATAGACGTCGGTCGCCTCGTAGCGCCAGGCAGTGGGCAGCTGGACATTCTCCAGGCCGGCGAGGAAGCGATCGAGATAGAGCCGTCCCTGGATGAAGATCTTCTCCCAGCCCGCCGGCGTACGCTTCAGATAGAAGCCGTAGCTGAAAGGGACTTCCGTGCGTACGGCGCCGACCTGGAAACCGGCGCCCGTGAAGACGTCGCCATTGGCGAGGTTGAACTGGCACCAGGACCAGCCGTTCAATTGCTGCATCGGCGCCCAGCCGGGCGAGGGCGGCGGCGGGAGCGGCGGGAAGGGCGGCGGCGGCGAGGCGGGCTGGTACATCATCAGCTGGTGGTCGATCCAGCCGGTGCCGCTGACGGCATAGCTGGTGCCCTCCACCACGATCGTGCCGCTGACCGCGAGTTGCGGCCAGCTGTAATAGAGGCCAGCCTTGGGCGCAGGGGTGATGCCATTCTCGCCCTGAAGGAAGAAGGCCGCCTCACCCGAGAGATCGGACGTCATGGTCAGCTGGATGTTGAGATTGTCGCCGTCATCGACGTAGACGGCGAGCGGCAGCACGTCCTGCGACCCGTCGCTCGGGCCGATCAGTGAATCCGGCCCGCATCGATACGTGAAGGGGTTGGTGCCGAACACGACGTCGCCGCCGAGCGCCGCCCATTGGACATTGGGATTGCGCCGGACAATCTTTGACACCTGCCGGGTGGACAACGTCACCGTGGCAGTCGAATCGACGACCTGCGCCTGCGTGTCGGTCCAGCCGGCCTGGGCCTGGACCGCGTTGGTGACGGTCCGGTTGCGGGCGATCACGACGAGGACGGCGATCTGGTCCTGCCCATCGCTGCCATCGACGGTCAGGTTGGCGCTGAGCCAATACCATTCGTCGCCCATGTCGAGATGGAGCGCGTGATCGGCCGGGAAGGACATGGAGGTGGGCGGCGGATTGGCGCCGTAGCTCGCGCCATTGCCGAGCAGCGCGGTGATCACCGCAGCCTGGGTCGCGCCGCTGACATTGACTGCCGGCTCGATCAGCCAGTCATAGACGGCGGGTCGCCAGTCCTGCGGGATCGATCCGATCGAGAGGCCCATCGCCTCGCCGGGGGTCATGATGATGTCCATGGTCGATCCTCTCCGCATCGAGCCCGTAAGGGTAGCGGATCACCAGGGGGGCCCGGCAAGTCGAGATGCCGCCAAATGGCCGGTTATGACGGATCCGGTTCAATCAGGGCTGATCCGGCGGCGACCGGTCTTCCTTCCTTTCCTTGCTGAAGGTGATGCGGATGCGCACCCAGGAGCCGATCAGCGGCTTGCCGCCAATGCGCGGCGGGCGGAGGAGGAATTGCCAGGAAGCGAGGCGCATCGCGCGAGCCAGACCCGAGCCGACCGGCGATTCGCCAAGCGGACGACAATTGTCGACATGATAGGCCTCCACCATCCTGCACGCGATCTCCGCCCAACTGCCACGCGGGGCGCCGCTTTTCGGAATATAGGTGGAGAGTTCCGCATCGGTCGGCTCGCGATACCATTCAACGTCGTACAGCCGCTCGCCGCCCGGCCCCTCGCCCGGGCCATAGGCCGAGCCGCTGTCCTTGCCGGCGCCGGTCTCGCCGGCACCAGGCGCATCGTTGCCGCGGGTGGTGGGGATCTTCGAGATGTCGGCCGCGTGGAACAGGTCGCCCTCGTTCAGCCATGGATTGACCGGGGTCGCCTCGGGCGCAGCCTGGGGAGTCGGCGACGGAGGTGCCGGCGAGGCGCCGCCAGCCGCCTGCTTCTTGCGCGTGACGGCGCGCGGGCTGGGGTTCTTCTTCGCCTCCAGATTGGGCTCGGGCGACAGGCTGAAGATCTTCTGCTTCTCCTTCGGGATCGGCGGCGGCAGGTGCGGCGAGAGCGTGAGCAGGCCGATCACGACCAGTATCTCGAGCGCGAGCGCGAGCAGGAAGGAAGTCGTACGGCTGCGGATCGAGGCGCGCCGCCGGTTCGGCACTTCGTGGTCGGATGCCGATTCCATCGGCGGGACGCCTAGACGCGACGACGGCGCGCCGCAACGACCCGGCGGTGAGATGACATTCTTTTAATGGCGCGGCCCGCAACGGGGCCGCGTCAGAACAGCCCGGGGACCTCGCGCTGCGGCGTGCTCGGCCGATCGGGCGTCAGCAGTTCGCGCGGCGCAGCCGGGAAAGCCGTGGTGGTGCTTGATGCCGACCGGGCCGATTGGGACTGCGGCGCGCTCGCCGTGATGACCGAGCAGCTACGTCCGGCGAGGAAGTCGAGCGCCGAGCGAGTCGATGCCTCGAGCGGATCGCCGAGCTGATGGGTGATGTCGTCGTTCGCCTGGCAGCTCGCCTCCATGAAGGGCGCAAGGCCGTCGAAATAGGTGCCCTGGCGCGCGCCGTTCTGAGTCGCGAAGGCGATCACGCGCAGCCGGTCGTCACAGGCGGCGCGGTCGAGCGCGATCTGACCGACCGGCTTGCCATAGGTGTTGGTGCCGATCAGCGCCGAGCGATTGTGGAAGAAGGGCGTGAAGGCGTTGATCACCAGCTCGCTGGCCGAAGCGGTGCCGCCCGTGCCGATAAAGGCGAGCCGGGTCGGCGAGGCCGATTGCGGCTGGGGCGTGAAAGTGTGGTTCGAGTTCTCGGCCGATTTTTCGGGACGGAAGGTGATATAGTCGAACACCTCCGACGTGGAGCGGTTGCCGCCCAGCAGATCGCCCATCAGCTCCGCGATCGAGATCAGCCCGCCGCCATTGTAGCGGAGATCGACGATGATCTCGGTGATGCCCTGCGCGCGGAAATCGGCAAAGGCAGTGCGCAGCGCCGGATCGGCGGTGTTGATGAAGGTGCGCAGATTGACATAGCCGACCTTGCGCCCGCCATCGTTGATCACCTTTGCGCCGTAGCGCGAGGAGACCGGGGTCAGGGTGAAATCCGCCTTGGCGACGGTCACGTCGCGCGTGCCGCCGGCCGCGTCGTTGACGCGCAGCACCCGGCTGGTGCCGACCGTGTCGGGGCCGAGCGCGCTGGTGACGCCGGCCGTCCCCTCGGCGGCGATGATCGAATTGACCGTGCGGAGATTGGCGACGCTGGTGCCGATCGAGATGATCTCCGTACCGCGGTCGATGCCGGCGGCGAGCGCCGGCGCGCCTTCGAAGGATTCGATGATGAAGATGCGGCGGGCGGCCGTATCGGCGCCCAGGCGGAAGCCGAAGCCGGCGCTCGCGCCCGCATTATAATAGGCGTTCTCTTCAGCGATCGAGGTGAGATAGGTGAAATAGCGATCGCGGCGCTGGCTCCGCGCGGTGGCGGTCAGCGCGTCGATATAGGCATCGACGGTGCCATAGGCCGACGGATTGAGGTTGGTCGGCAGCGTTTCCGGGAAGAGATACCATTCGTTGAGCTGCGCGGCCGCCCAATCCTGGCGCTCGCGGAGCGAGCAGCCGCTGGTCGGGGTCGGCGTGGGCGTGCCGCCACCACCGCCGCCGCCGCCATTCGCGAGCGAGCCGCTGCCGCCGCCGCATCCGGACAGCATCGCGACCAGGCCAAGAATAGCTCCAAAACGGCGATACTTCATCCGACTTCCCCTCTGCTTCCAGACGTTTAGCGGGAAGTTGAAGCGATGTCAGGGCCAAAAGTGAGTGAACTATTGGTTGCCGGCCGCCCAGATATTGTCGGGCGTGTAGCTATCGTCGATCGAATAGCGCTTGTTCGAACAATAACGCTTGCAACCGGCCGAACTCGTTACCGCGATGCGCGTGACATGGCCGGTCTTGTCGCGATCGAAGCCGAAATCGACCGTGCACGCGCCACCGCCGACCCAGCGCGCCTGGGCGAGCGGCGCCTTGTCGGAGAAGGTCGCGATCTGCTCCGCGCCGGCGAGCGCGCAGAGCGATTCGGGTTTGTCGCCTTCCAGGTCGCGCTTGATCGTGAAGCTGAATTGCAGCGGGCCTTCATGGGCGATGTGGAGATAGGCGACGTCGGCGGTCTTGTAGCTCGCCGACCAATCCTCCTCCTTGAACCCTTCGAGGAAGACGCGTTGCTGCGTATAGTCGCGCTCCACATCGGCGGCGCGACAGGTTTTGGCGCAGTGCGTGCGCAGGATCTGCTGCCAGTTGCGCTGTTGCGTGCGGAACGCGACCTTGTCGAACACGATGGCGAGCTTTTCGCGATACGCCTCGGCGACGATGCTATCGAGCAGGGCGAGTTCCTCGTTGCCGCAGATCGTCTTTTCGAGCGGATGCGTCGCCCTGGCGCAACTGAAACTGGGTTGCTGCTGGGGTGCGGGCGCGCCGAACAGGGCGGCTATCAACAGGGGAATCACGTCGATCATCAGGGCCTCCCGGGTTGGCCATGCAATGTTCTACCGTAGAATTATGTCATGCGCGCAACGATCGGGGAAGAAGGTGCTGACCGGATCATGGTTATCGAAACGCGTTGAGCCAAGTTTCGCCATGCCGGACTTGTTCCGGCATCCACAGTTCCGCACTCTCATCGGCGCTTTGGTTTGCGGCACAGCGGGCCCCGGAACAAGTCCGGGGTGACGATGGATCGGACTTGGTCGTCTTCAGCTTCAGATTCCGTCCGCCACCACTGCCCTGCCCTCGGCCTCGAGCCGCGCGGTGAGATCGGCGACGCACGCATCGACCACCGCCTGGTCGGTCGAGCGCACGACGAAATTGGCGCCGGTCTTCCCGTCGCGGAAAAAGGGATAGCTGCCGATCGCGACGCCGGCATAGGCGTGCTCGACCTCGCCGAGCAGGATCGCGACCTCGCTCTCGGCGACCCAGCAGCCGATCGTGCGCGAGATGACCGGCAGGCCACCCTCCAGCGTACCGGTCAGGCCGTCGAGCATGCCTGCGGTGATGTGCGGCACGCCCGCCATCACGAAGATGTTGCCGATGCGGATGCCCGGCGCGCCCGACATGCGGTTCTCGATCAGGTCGGCGCCCTCGGGCACGCGGGCCATACGCTTGCGGGCCTCGGTCAGGCCGCCGCGCTTTTCGTAATAGCGTTCCATGACCGCCAATGCGTCGGGGTGGAAGACGACCGGGACGCCCATCGCCTCGGCAATCGCATCGACGGTGATGTCGTCGTGAGTCGGGCCGATGCCGCCGGTGGTGAAGAGATAATCGTTGCGCGCGCGCAGGGCGTTCACTGCCTCGACGATCGCCGCCGTCACATCCGGCACCACGCGCACCTCGGCGAGGCGGATGCCCTGGACGTTGAGCCAGGCCGCGACCTGCGCGACATTCTTGTCCTGGGTGCGGCCCGAGAGGATCTCGTCGCCGATCACCACCAATGCCGCTGTCCAGATCCTCTCGCTCATGACGTGCGCATAGCCCGGTAACCCCACCCTCGCAAAGTGCGCCGTTGCGCGCTATATCCGCTTCATGACTGATTATGTAACCGTCACCCCGGATGCGCCCGCCGGCCGCACCGGCGCGATCAAGCTCCATGGGCGCGAAGCGTTCGATGGCATGCACAAGGCCGGCCGCCTGGCCGCCGAGACGCTCGACATGGTCGTGCCGCACATGGTGCCCGGCATGGCGACGGCGGACATCGACGACATGATCCGCCAGTTCATCGTCGATCGCGGCGGCGTGCCTGCCACGCTCGGCTATCGCGGCTATACCCATTCGAGCTGCATCTCGATCAACCATGTCGTGTGCCACGGCATCCCGAGCGAGAAGACGCTGAAGGCAGGCGATATCGTCAATGTCGACGTGACCCCGATCCTCGACGGCTGGCACGGCGATTCGAGCCGGATGTATCTGATCGGCGACGTGCCCATCAAAGCGAAGCGGCTGGTCGACGTGACCTATGAATGCCTGATGCTCGGCATCGAGCAGGCGAAGCCCGGCAATCATCTTGGCGACGTGGCGAATGCGATCCAGGTCCACGCCGAAAAGCATCGCTACGGCGTGGTGCGCGATTTCTGCGGGCATGGCCTCGGCCAGCTGTTCCACGACGCGCCCGAGGTGGTGCATGTCGGCCGCCCCGGCACCGGACCCGAGCTGAAGCCGGGCATGATCTTCACGATCGAGCCCATGATCAATATCGGGCGTCCCGACGTGAAGCTGCTCGATGACGGCTGGACCGCGGTGACGCGCGACCGGTCGCTGTCGGCGCAGTTCGAGCATTCGATCGGCATCACCGAAACCGGCTGCGAGATATTCACGACCAGCCCCAAGGGCCTGCACCAGCCGCCCTACGCCTGAAGACCGCGCCGGCCGAGTTCCTCGGCGACTCGGGTTTCGACGCGTTCGGCGAAGCGGATCGCATCCTTCGCCTCCTTTTCGCGCCGGTAGCTTTCCGCGCGGGCCTGGGCCTTTTCGAGCGCTTCGGAGAGGTCGAAGTTCTCCGGCGATCCCTTGACGCTGCCCCATCGTTTCGGCCTGCGGCTGGCGAGCCATTGCCGCGCGGCGCCGACATCCGCCGGGACATGAACGCGGATCGGCACGATCACCGGCTCCTTCGCGCCGCTCGGGTGGAAGATTTTCGTATCGTCATAGTCGTAACCGCAGGCGCGTTCGTACAGGGCGCGCTCGACGCGGTCGTCGGCGAGTTCCTTGCCGGCCTTGAGCGCCTCGGCGAAGTCGTCATGCTCGGCGCGCCAGCGATAGAAAGTGCGCACGCAGACGCCGAGGATGTCGGCGATCTCGCGATCGGTGGCGCCGTTGCGGCAGAGCTTGCGCGCCTGCTCGGCGAAATCGGGGCGATAGGGGCTGGGGCGACCTCTGGACATGGCGCCGGTTTAGCGGGGTGCGGGGGATGGTTGAATCAAGGGGCGCTGCGCGCCACGCCGCAATGAGCGCGTGCGACAAAAATCGGGGCGGATTGCGGGCTCAGGGTGGGAGATTCACGAGGGGAGAGAGCGGCAAATGGGCCGACAGCGGCGGGGAATTTTGTCATGCCTGTCTGGTGGTGGAGGCGAGCAGAAAAGGGGTCAGAGTGAATTATGGGCGCGTGCTGTCGGCGGCGGGTTCGGGGCCGAGAATAAATCACTCTGACCCCTTTTTGCGCGCAAGGGGAAAGCGGCAAAACCGGCGCGCGACGTTGGATTATTTTGGCGGAATCGGTCGGCAACGAGCCTTGCGCAAAATCCGGTTTACTGCTGCCCCCTCACGGAAATCTGGTCACGAGGCGCGAAGGCTCGTTGGTCCCGGGCCTGAGCAGGAGAAGATCCTTGAGACTGGTCCCAGCGTTGGCGACCATCGCCCAGTCGACACCGGTCGGCGACCAGCCTGTCGCAACGTCATAGGCCACCTGCCGTTCGACCCCGTCGGCAAGGGTAACCAGCATCGTCGGCCCAAGGGCATTGACCATGTAGACGCCAGCATCATAGTCGGACGTGGCGAACATCAGGCAGATCGCCTTGATCGGCGTGATCGGCACAAGGGCGCCGGCCAACAAGGTGAACGCGCAGAACGGAACCTGGTCAGCCGCCAGGCCGCAACCAAAGCTTTGGGCGGCCGCGCTGACGATGCCGACGACATCGGGGGCCAGGCCCGCCGTGCTCAGCGTCCAAGCCGACCCGGAGAATGTCACCAATTGACCCGGCTTCACCGCCGATACGCTGTCGGGTTCCACCGCAGCGTTAGGCGCGATCGTGCTGGTCGAGGCGTAAGCTGAAAGCGCGGCCGGGAAATCGACGGGAATGCGGCCCAGATACTGGTCGATGCGTTGCCAGACCAAGGGCACCCCGGTCCGATTGGAACATTGTACCGGCAGGAAGGCGTAGAGGGTAAATCCGCCCTGTTTGAGTTCATCCAATGTCTGGCTCGACAGGGTGATGGTCAGGCTGTGGGATGTCATGATGGTACCATCGATTGCGGGGCAAAATCCGGAGGAGCCATGGCTCCTCCGGATCAGCGGCCACGGATATGGTCAGTCGGTGATCAGCAGCGGCACAAGGTTTGCCTCGGCCGCGACCTGAATCGCCCAGGTCCCGGTGCCCCAGCTCCAGCCCAGGTCGATGTCGAAGGCCACCGGGCGAGTCGGCGCGGCGGTCAGGTCGACCAGCAAGCCGGGGGAGAAGGATTTGTAGATCACCGTGCCGGTGTTCACCGTGTTCGAGGCGAACATGAGCAGCACCTTCTCGATCGGAACGATCTCGTCGAGCGCCATGCCGTGCAGCGGGATGGCGCACATGGCCTTGGCGATGCCGTCCGTCATCTGCGAGATGCCCGCCGTGTAGGGCGTGGTTCCGAGATTGTTGATCGAGATCGCACCTTCGGTACCATCGGAACTCGACGTGATGACGCCGCTCGGGTCGATCTCTGCGGTCTGGCCGAGAGTGATGTCGCAGGAAGTGCTGGCGTCGATCACGCCGTTCGTAATGATGTCGCTGGTCGAGACATAGGCTTGATAGGCCTCCTCCCACAGCACCTTCGTGCCGGTCAGTATTTTGGTCGTCTTGAACCATACCAGGGGGGCGCCGCCCTTCGCGGCGGTCTGCACCACCTTGAAGCCGTAAAGCGCATAACCTTCGTTCTTCAACGTCTCGATGGTCGCCGGCGACATGCTGATGTCGATCTCGTACATAAAATCCTCCGTTCGGGCTGGAAATGGCCGACCGATCCCCAACCGGGCCGGACGGTGGCAAATCCACTTGCCTCCGCGAGAAGAACGATATGCGAGAGCCACGCGCCTGGCGCGTGCACCCTGTTGCGCGGAGCGCAAGCCGGGCCGGTTATTGTTGCGCCAGGCGCGAATTCCCCTTCAGGTCTCGACGACAAGAGTATCCGCCAGAGCGAGAAGCAGGCGGCGCAGGCCGCCCGCCTCGCCCGGCGTGAGATCGGCGAGCGTGCGCCGCACCGGATCGGCGGCGGGAGCGCGGTGGGACTCCATCTCGCCGCGGCCGGTCATCAGCCAGTCAAGCGAGACGTCCAGGGCGTTGCAAAGAGCGATTGCGTTGCGGATGGAAATCGAGTCACTCCGCCGCCAGCGGCTTATCGCGCTGTCGTCGACACCGATCTCCACCGCGAGGGCATAAAGCTTGCCCACGCGGCGCGACCTGAGCGCCATGTCCAGGCGATCCCCCCACTCAACCATTAACCGTCCGTCACATAGATCGGGTCCAACAATGGCTCACGGTAAATAACAATTGTTGTAATTCCTATGGAATACGAAACATACAACGGCTATCTACTACAATTCATATCCATGCATTTTCTACCAAAAATAACCCGGAATACGACCGCATCAAGACCAATTTCAGAGCCGTCTTACAGAATATAGAACAATAGATTGCCCAGATAGTTTTACACTCATGGAATAAGTTTGAAAATGTATAGACGATGCGGCATGCGTACTTCCGTTAAGGCCGGATTAGACTTTAGTTAAATAGTGAAGACCATAGTTAACTGGAACGTCACCAGCCCTTACGAGCAGGCCAGCCATTCAGGATGGACAAATCCTGACACGCATCCTCGCTGATCTTCGATTCGAACCAGTTGAAGGATGTTCGCCAACCCTTCGGGCCGGAGGCCTGAGCGTGATACATCGGCTGCCGATCAAAACTGCCGGCGGATCGTCCAAGCCAGCAACAGCCATGCCGCGATGAGCAGCCCGCTCGCCAACACAAACGGCGCGCCGGGGAAATACACCCCCTTCGCATCGGCGAAATGGCCGAACACCGCCGTCATCACCAGCGGGCCGATGATCGAGGTCAGGCCGATCGTGCTGGCGACCGCGCCCTGCAGCTCGCCCTGCGCATCCTCCTCGATCCGCGAGCTCATCATGCCTTGCATCGCGGGGAAGGCGACGCCGGTCAGCGCGCCGACGAGGATGGCGAGATAGATCATCCAGCCCGACCCGGCGATAGCGAGCAGGAGATAGCTGGGCAGCCCGAAAGCGAGGCTGATCAACGCACTGCGCCGCTCGCCGAAGCGCGCGATGGCATGCCCGGTGACCAGCCCTTGCGCGATCGCGATGGTGATGCCGAAGGTCGCGATCGACAGGCCGATATCGAGCGGCGACCAGTTCAGGCGGGCGATCAGGAAATAGCCCCAGGTCGAGAGCTGCGATTGCGCCGCGAGCTGCATCAGGAAGATCGTCGCGAGGATGCCCAGCACGAACGGGTAGCGCGTCATGCGGATCAGCGTGCCGAACGGGTTGGCGCGCGCCATGGTGAAGGGGCGGCGGCGATCGGGCGGAAGCGTTTCGGTGAAGATGACGTAGCCGATCGCCGCGCCGGTCAACGCCAGCACGCTCGCCGCGATAAAGGGCAGGCGCAGTCCGACGGTGCCGAGCAGGCCGCCGATCGCCGGGCCGAGCACGAAACCCGAGGCCCCTGCCCCGCCGAGCAGCCCGAACAGCCGGCCGCGTTGATCGGGCGGATAGATGTCGGCGATGCAGCTGTTCGCCGCGGCCCAGGTCGCGCCCATCACACCCGAGATCAGCCGCCCGGCGAACAGCCAGGCGAGCGTCGGCGCCCAGGCCATCAACGCATAATCCAGGCCGAGCGCGACGAGCGTGCCGAGCAGCACCGGCCGTCGCCCGAAGCGATCGCTGAGGCCACCCACCAGCGGCGCGAACAGGAACTGCATCGCGGCATAAGCGAACAGCAACTCGCCGCCGATCAGCGCGGCATGCGCGACGTCAGTATGGCCGAGGCTCTCGACCAAAGACGGCAGGATCGGAATGATCAGCCCGATGCCCGCCATGTCGATGAAGACGATGAACGCGATCAGCGGCAGCCGATTGTCGGTTGTGGCCATCATTCCCCCCGGCGCCCGCTCCTAGGCGAGGACCGGGCGCCGCACCAGCCGTTGCGGTCGGGGTTACCGACTATGCTACAATGGAAAAATCATGACGGACGACAAGACCATTTCCAAGACCCTGTCCTTCTGGCTCCGGCATCGGCCGGACGCGGCGGGGCTGACGCTCGAGCCTGCGGGCTGGACCGACACGGACAGCGTGCTCGCGGCGCTGGCCGCCGAAAGGATCGACTGCGACTGGGAGCGCCTGCTCTCCGTGGTCGAGGGCAGCGACAAGCAGCGCTTCGAACTCTCCGCCGACGGCGCGCGCATCCGTGCGCGGCAGGGGCATTCAGTCGAGGTCGAGCTGGGCTGGCCGCAGACCGAGCCGCCCGAGCTGCTCTATCACGGCACGGTCGAGCGGTTCCTCGCGCCGATCCGTGCCGAGGGGCTGAAGCCGATGCGGCGGCACCATGTCCATCTCTCGCCCGATGAGAAGACCGCGACGATCGTCGGCGCGCGCCGGGGCGAAGCGGTGATCCTTACCGTGCGGGCTGGCGCGATGGCGGCGGCGGGGCATGTGTTTTTTCTAACCGGAAATGGGGTGTGGCTGACGGATCATGTGCCGGCGGCATTTTTGAGCGGGCTTTAGGCACTTCCCTTCTCCCCTCGGGAGAAGGTGGCGCGCAGCGCCGGATGAGGGTGACTTGAAGCACGGGTCGCCCTCACCCTCCCATGCTTCGCATGGGCCCCTCCCTCTCCCGATGGGAGAGGGGTAAGTTGCCCCGACAACGCCGGACACTGCCGCAAAATAGGGCAGCAGCTGCCTGCCTGCACGGGCGTTAGGCATCCATTAACCCGCGAATCGGGCAATGCGTCGCAGCGTTCCTCGCTCGCGCGGCTGGCACGCTTGTTGTAAGGGTTGCCGACAGGCAGAGCCGTCCTGTTCGTACGGCGGCTCACACTGGCCAACCATTTACCCGGGGGCGTAACCAACGTGAAGAAGATCGAGGCTATCATCAAGCCGTTCAAGCTGGACGAGGTGAAGGAGGCGCTTCACGAGGTCGGCGTGTCCGGCATCACCGTCACCGAGGCCAAGGGCTTCGGCCGCCAGAAGGGCCATACCGAACTGTACCGCGGCGCGGAATATGTCGTGGATTTCCTGCCCAAGGTGAAGCTCGAGGTGGTCGTCGAGGACGCGCTGGCCGACCGCGTGGTCGAAGCGATCGCCGCCGCCGCGCAGACCGGCCGCATCGGCGACGGCAAGATTTTCGTCATTCCGGTTGAAACCGCGCTCCGTATCCGTACGGGGGAGCGCAACGAAGACGCTATTTGACGCAACGCAGCATATTGTGACAGCAGGGCCCTCCGGGGCGACAACATGATTCCCGATTCTATCGGGCAAACGACATTATTAGAAAGGGCATGGGGCACTATGGCGAATTCGGCGAACGACGTCCTGAAGATGATCAAGGACCAGGAGATCGAGTGGGTCGATCTGCGATTCACGGATCCGAAGGGCAAGTGGCAGCATCTGACGATGGTGTCCTCCGTCGTCGGCGAGGACGAACTGACCGATGGCTTCATGTTCGACGGATCGTCGATCGCGGGCTGGAAGGTCATCAACGAGTCCGACATGATCCTGAAGCCGGATCTGGACGCGGTGTGGACCGACCCGTTCTCGGCGACGCCGATGCTGATCCTGGTGTGCGACATCGTCGAGCCCTCGACCGGCGAGCTCTATGCCCGCGACCCGCGCTCGACCGCGAAGCGTTCGGAAGCCTATCTCAAGACCACCGGCATTGGCGACACGATCTATATCGGCCCGGAAGCCGAGTTCTTCATGTTCGACAATGTGCAGTTCGAGACGAGCTACGCGACGAGCTATTACAAGATCGACGATATCGAGTTGCCGACCAACACCGGCCGTGAATATGAGGGCGGCAACCTCGGCCATCGTCCCCGCGCCAAGGGCGGATATTTCCCCGTCGGCCCGGTCGACAGCGCCGTCGACATCCGCGGCGAGATGGTCTCGACCATGCTCGAAATGGGCCTGCCCTGCGACAAGCATCACCATGAAGTCGCCGCGGCCCAGCATGAGCTCGGCCTGACCTTCGGCACGCTGACGCTGACCGCCGACCGCATGCAGATCTACAAGTACGTCTGCCACCAGGTCGCGCAGGCTTATGGCAAGACCGTCACCTTCATGCCGAAGCCGATCAAGGAAGATAACGGATCGGGCATGCACACCCATCTTTCCATCTGGGAAGGCGGCAAGCCGCTGTTCGCGGGCAATGGCTATGCGGGCCTGAGCGACACCTGCCTGTATTTCATCGGCGGCATCATCAAGCATGCCAAGTCGCTGAATGCCTTCACCAACCCGTCGACCAACAGCTACAAGCGCCTGGTCCCGGGTTACGAAGCGCCGGTGCTGCTCGCGTATTCGGCGCGCAACCGCTCGGCATCGTGCCGCATCCCGTACGGCACGGGCGCCAAGGCGAAGCGCGTCGAAGTGCGCTTCCCCGACGCGATGGCCAATCCGTATCTCTGCTACGCAGCGTTGCTGATGGCGGGCCTCGACGGCATCCAGAACCGCATCCACCCGGGCGAAGCGATGGACAAGAACCTGTACGACCTGCCGCCGGCAGAGCTCGCCCAGGTCCCGACCGTCTGCGCGTCGTTGCGCGAGGCACTGGAGAATCTGGCCGCCGACAACGATTATCTGCTGAAGGGCGGCGTGTTCACCGCCGACCAGATCGAGTCCTATATCGAGCTGAAGATGGAAGACGTGGCGCGCTGGGAAATGACCCCGAGCCCGATCGAGTACGACATGTATTATTCCTACTGATCGAATTCGTTTCGAGAGGGAGGGCGTCCGGAGCGATCCGGGCGCCCTTTTCTTTTCATGGCTGTAGCTGGAAACCAGCCGGCGAACGTGCGAGCCTCCAGGCTGGAGGGCCGCCGATGAACCTGCTTCGCACCGCAATGCTGATCGTCACGGCCATGGCCCTGTCCGGGCAAAGTCCGCCCGCGCCCTATGCCGAAGGCCAGGTCTGGGAGTATCACAACCGGCCGCAGGACGCTGGATCGCTGTTGAAAATCCAGAAGATCGAGGCCTATGGCGACGGCAAAGTCTATCACCTCAGCATCACGGGCGTGCATTTCGGCAGGCCCGGCATGGCCGACATATTGCCGCATATTCCGGTCTCCGCCGTCACGCTCGACAAGAGCGTGACGCGCCTGTCCACGGCGAATCCCGACTTGTCGGCGACGGCTTTGCAGGAGGGTGTTGCCGAGTGGAAGAAAGCGAAGGGCGGCACCTTCACCATTCCTGTGTCGGAGATCGTCGATATCGTCGATACCCAGACCCGGCAGCTGCAATAACCGGGCGCGGAGACACATGCCGGCACGCAAGACCCGAAGGACATGGCTAGCATTGGCGGCTGGAGCGCTCGTGCTGATCGTCCTCGTCAACCTGGAAACCGTCGGACTGTCGGCAGCCATCGTGATGGCGGAACGGCGCCCGGCGCTGTTGCGCGACGCACGCTGGAACGACCCCATGTCAGCGCAGAAATTCCGGAGCAGGTTCGGGCGCGGCGCACCGGAAGCGGATCTGGTCACCTGGCTGCAGTCCAACGGCTTTTCCGTCGACCGGCCGCATGGCCAGGCGATCAGGACGATCGAGAGCCTGCCCTGCAACGAAGTCGCTCGCATAAAGTGGGTCCGGCGCGCGAACGGGACGATCGACGGTGCGTCCGCAATCCTGTCGGAGGCCGGTTGCCTGTGAGCGCTGGTTGCCGGCGCTCATGACATTGGCCGGAACGAATCCGCCTATCGGTTCGTCCTTCCCGCAATGACCATCCGCACCGTCCTCGCCGACCGGCGATTCCATCTCGCAGCCGGGGGCGTGGTTGCGCTGATCGTCCTCGCGCTGATCGTGCTCGCGATGATGCCATGGGGGATGTTCAAATCGACCATCGAATCGCGGCTGAGCGACCGTTTCGGCCGGCCGGTCACGATCGGATCGGTCGAGCGGCTCGACAGTTTCTCGCTGTCGCCGACCGTCGCGATCCGCCGGCTTCGCGTACCCCAGGCCGGCTGGGCCGGCACCGGCGATCTGATCAATGTCGACAGCGTCCGGCTGCGCTTTCCGGTGCTGCCGCTACTGTTCGGGCATTTCCGCCCCGGCACGATCGACGTGCGCGGGGCGCATCTGGTGCTGGTTCGCGACGCGCAGCGCCGCAAGAGCTGGAGCAAGCCCGACGACCCCGCGCAGGACGGCGGCGGCGGGGATTCGATCGCGCTGACCAGCCTGCGCATCGCGAACAGCAGCATCACCTATCGCGACGCCTTTCAGGAGCGCGCCTTCACCGCGAAGATCGCCGCCGATCCGCAGCAGGGCGTGACGCTGACCGGGACCGGCGTGGTGCGCGGCGAGCCGGTGACCATCGCGGCGCGCGGCCCGGCGGTCGAGGGTGCGGAAGGAAAGCCCTGGCCGTTCCGGGCGACGATCCACGGGGCGGCGCTCGACATGACGGTCATCGGCGCGATGGACGCCCCGCTCGACCCGGGCGGGCTGACCATGGATGTGACCGCCCGCGCCGACGACCTGAAGTTCGTCGATTCGATCATCGAGGCTGGCCTGTTCGGCACGCGGCCGGTCAAGCTCAAGGCCCATGCGCGGCGCGACGGCAATCTGTGGAAGGTGACCGGCATCACCGGTTTCATCGGAAGATCCGACATCGCGGGACGAGTCGCGGTGCGCAAGGTCAATGGGCGGACCAAGCTGGACGGCACCGTCCTTTCCAACCGGCTCGACTTCGACGATTTCGCCTCGCGCGCCGGGGCCGCGGCAGCCGCGGCCAAGCGCCAGGCGATCGGCCGGAGGCTGGTGCCCGATACCCGGATCAACATCCGGCGCATCACCCGCACTGACGGGACGATCGCCTTCACCGTCCGCCAGCTGATCAGCACCGCGCCCTCGTCGTTGCGCGCGATGCGCGGGACGATCTCGATCGACCACCAGCTCATGAGCGTCGCACCCTTCACGCTCGACCTGACCCGCGGCGCCATCACGGGGTCGATGCGCGTCGACCAGCGCGGCGGGCGCAACGAGCCGCTGGTGAGGATCGACCTGAAGCTTGCCGGCAGCAGCATCGGCACGCTGGCGGGCGGCGGCGGCGAAGTCGACGGGCGAGTCGATGGCAGGGTGAAGCTGACGGGCACCGGCAGCACGATCCGCGAGGTGGTCGGTGCGTCGGACGGCACGATCGGCCTGGTCGCGCGCGACGGGGTGCTGCCGGCGAAGATCGCCTCCTTTCTCGGGCTGGATCTTGGCCGCGGGCTGTTCACCGATGGCGATCAGGTTGCGACGCTGCGGTGCGCGATCGTGCGGCTTGCGGTCAGGCGCGGCGTCGGGACGGCCGATCCCTTCCTGATCGATACGACCCGCAGCCAGGCGAACGGCACCGGCACGATCGGTTTCCCCTCCGAGCAGATCGCGCTGCGCGTGAGCGGCGCGCCCAAGGAGAAGAGCGTGCTGCGCCTTCCGGGCACGCTGACGATCGGCGGATCGATCAAGACGCCCGACGTCGCGCTCGCCCCGGGGTCAAAATCGGTGGGCAACATCTTCAAGGCGATCGGGCAGTCGATCGCCGGCACCCAGGGGCCACGAGCAACGGACGCGGATTGCGCGGGGCTGGCGGCGCGGGCGCTGGGGTAATTTTTCGCTCTCCCGGACGGGGATCATCAATGATACTCTTCCGAAACATAATCCGGGAGAGATGCGATGAGACTGGCTTCGGTTCGCAATCTTGGTCTGGCCCTGGCGGCGTTCGCGCTGCCCCTGGCCGCCAGCGCTCAGGACGCTTCGCAGAACAAGGACGACGAGGATTATTCCGACGTCGTGGTGACGGGCATGAAGGTCCGGCAGGGCGGCGCGCAGGATATCAAGCATTTCCGGTCCGTCGCCGACGAGGTCGGCATGCCGCGGCCGGAATCGCTCACCGCCGAAGGGCTGATGGGTGAGCATGACCTGACCCTGCCGGTGTCGAAGGCCTGCGCCCAGCTCTTCTGCCTGGTCAGCGAAGCGATGCCGGCCGCCCTGCCCGGCCGCGACGACCGGTTGTTCGTCGGGCTGGGTTTCGCGTCGAACATCGACGAGGCCAAATGGCGTCGGGCGCCGGTCGACCTGATCGCGGTGATCGACAAATCCGGTTCGATGAGCGGCGAGCCGCTGGCCCTGGTCCGCGCCAGCCTGCGCCAGATCGTCGAGCAGATGCGAAACGGCGACCGGCTCGGCATTGTGCTCTATGGCGACACGGCTGCCGTCTATCTCCAGCCGACCGACTATGCCGGCAATCGCGAGGCCCTGCTCAAGGCGATCGACTCGATCGAAAGCGCCGGTTCCACCTACATGGAAGCCGGGCTTAAGGTCGGATACGGCGCCGCCTTTGCCGAGGCGCTGCGTTTCAGCGGCAATACGCGCATGATGCTGTTCACTGACGAACAGCCCAATGTCGGCCGCACCGATGCCGAGAGCTTCATGACGATGGCAAGCGACGCGTCGAAGCGCGGGATCGGCCTGACCACGATCGGCGTCGGCGTACAGTTCGATGCCTCGCTTGCGACCAAGGTGTCGAGCGTGCGCGGCGGCAATCTGTTCTTCATTGCCAACGACGCCGATGTGAAGACGACCTTCGAAGGCCAGTTCGACACGATGGTCAGCGAGCTTGCGCACGACCTGCAGATGACGATGAAGCCCGCGCCCGGATATCGCATCTCCGGCGTATTCGGCGTTCCCGACGGGGTGATGGAACAGGCGCCCGAAGGTGCGATCACCATCACCGTGCCGACGGTGTTCCTGAGCACAAATGGCGGCGGCATCTTTGCGACTCTGGCCAAATCGGAGGCCCGGGCCGACCTGCCCGAGGCTCCGCTAGCGCAGGGCGCGCCACTGATGGAGGTCTCGCTCGGCTATCATATGGCGGCCAATGGTGCGATTGGCAGCGACCGGATCGCGATCGCCGTGCCCGGCACCACGCCAAGTGCACCGCTGCGCCAGGCGCATCTGCTGATCGACGAATATCTCGCGATGCGCGCAGCGACGATCGCCTTCCACCGCGACAACAATCCCAAAAGGGCCTTTGCCCTGCTCGACGGCCTGTCCACCCGGCTGCGCGATTCCGGCCTGCCGGGCATGGCGGTAGAGGAGAAGCTGGCCGGCGACATGCGCAGCCGGGCAGCGTTCTATGCCGGTTATGCCGGCGAACTGCCCAAGACGCTCAAGCATCTCGCGGTGGTCGGCAATTGGGAGATCGTCCAGGCCAACGGCTTCGAGGATCTCCATCGCGGCGACCGGCTGTCCTTCACCGGCGACCGCGAAATGCTGACCTATCGCAAGAAGACGGGCTTTACCGAAGCGGACGAGACCGAGGGTTACGAAATCAACGAGCGCGATATCCATCTCGTGAATTCGCGACTCGTGATGCGCTATGACGCGAAGGCCGACAGGATGGTGATGTCGATCCGCGACGACACCGGCGACGCGCGGCTGGCGCTGCGGCGGCTGGACTGAGGGGCCTCCTCCACCCGATTCGTAGTTAGGGAAGCAGCACCGTCGCTCCAAGCGTCTCGCCGGCTTCGAGCGCGCGGTGCGCGTCGGCGGCGTCTTCCAGCGCGAAGGTCTGGCCGATCTCGGGCACGATCGCGCCCTTGGCGAGCATCTCGAACAGACGGTCGACGCCGGCCTGTCGCTCCTCGGGCGTGACATAATAATCGAACAGGGTCGGGCGGCTGACGAACAGGGAGCCTTTGGCGGACAATATACCCAGCGCCACACCATCGATCGCGCCGCTGGCATTGCCGTAGCTGACGATCAGCCCACGCCGTGCCGCCGAATCGAGCGAAACCGGCCAGGTCGCCTTGCCGACGCCGTCGAGGATCACCGGCACGCCCTTGCCCCCGGTCAGCGCGCGGACTTCCTGAGCGACATCGACCTGTTTGTGGATCAGCACATGATCGGCGCCGGCGGCCCTGGCCTGGGCTGCCTTGTCCTCGGTGCCGACGGTGCCGATCACGGTCGCGCCGATATGTTTGAGCCAGCCGACCAGGATATGGCCGACGCCGCCCGCCGCGGCATGGACCAGCACGGTCTGGCCCGCCTGCACCTTCGCACAGCGCTCGACCAGGAACTCGGCGGTGCAGCCCTTGAGCAGCAAGGCCGCCGCGGTGCGATCGTCCACTGCATCGGGGATCTTCAGCATCTGCGCGGCCGGCAGGTTGCGCTCGGTCGCATAGGCGCCGCGCACCGGACCGAAGGTGCCGACCCGGTCGCCCACCGCGAGCGTCGTCACGCCCTCGCCCAGTGCCTCGACCACGCCGACCGATTCGCTGCCCAGACCGCTCGGCAACGGCGACGGATAGAGGCCGGTGCGGAAATAGACGTCGATATAGTTGAGCCCGACTGCCGTGGTGCGGACGCGGACTTCGCCCGGGCCGGGATCGGGCAGGTCGACATCTCCCCATTGGATAACCTCGGGGCCACCGGTCTGCTCGATCCGTGCAACGCGCGCCATATGTCGGTCTCCTGATGCGGTGACGTGCACATAGTCATCGCGTTTCAGGTTGCAACGTTTCGCGTTGCCCGCCATCTAGGCGGCAACACCGTACCGCGAATTCAAAAATCGGAGGCGAGGATGAAGAGCTACCTCAAGCAGTATATCGACGGCGCCTGGGTCGAGAGCGAGGGCAAGCGCCATGAGGTGATCGATCCCGCGACCGAGCAGCCCTGCACCGAGATCACGCTCGGCACCAGCGCTGATGTCGACAAGGCCGTCGCCGCCGCACGGCGTGCGTTCGAGAGCTATTCGCAGACGACAGTCGAGGAACGCGCCGCGCTGCTCGGCCGGATCATTGAGGAGTACAAGGCGCGCATCCCCGATCTCGCCGCCGCGATCAGCCAGGAAATGGGCGCGCCGATCGGCTTCGCCACCGCCGCGCAGGCGCCGGCGGGGCTCGGGCATTTCATGTCGACCCTGAAGGCGCTCAACGCCTTCCAGTTCGAGGAGCGGATCGGCCGCGCGCGCGTGGTGCATGAGCCGCTGGGCGTCGTCGCGATGATCACGCCGTGGAACTGGCCGCTCAACCAGATCTGCGCGAAGGTCGCCCCCGCGCTCGCCGCGGGCGACACGATGGTGCTGAAGCCGAGCGAGGAATCGCCGGCGTGCGCGATGATCCTGGCCGAAGTACTGGAAAAGGCCGGCGTGCCTGCGGGCGTGTTCAACCTGGTCAATGGCGACGGACCGGGCGTGGGCGCGGCGCTGTCGAGCCACAAGGATGTCGACATGGTGAGCTTCACCGGATCTACGCGGGCGGGCATTGCGGTGGCGCAGGCCGCTGCCGCGACCGTCAAGCGAGTCCATCAGGAGCTGGGCGGCAAGGCGCCGAACCTGGTGCTGGAGGGCGCCGATCTCGCCGCGGTGCTGCCGCCGACGGTGTCGGGCGTGCTGGCCAATTCCGGGCAGAGCTGCATCGCGCCGACGCGGTTGCTGGTCCATGCCTCGCAGGTCGAGGGTGCGACCCAGATCGTGAAGACGATGATGGAGGCGACCCAGGTCGGCGACCCGTCGGTGATGGGCGCGCATATCGGCCCGGTGGTGAACAAGGCGCAATATGAGAAGATCCAGGGGCTGATCCAGTCGGCGATCGACGAGGGCGCGACGCTCGTCACCGGCGGCACCGGGCGGCCCGACGGGCGCAATGCCGGCTATTTCATCAAGCCGACCCTGTTCACCGGTGTGACCCCCGACATGCGCATCGCGCAGGAGGAGACGTTTGGGCCGGTGGCGACGATCACGTCGTACGACACGCAGGACGAGGCGATCCGTATCGCCAACGACACGCCCTACGGCCTGTCCGCGACGATCTCGGGCGATCCCGCCGCGGCAGCCAAGGTCGCACCGCGGATGCGCGCCGGGCTGGTCACGATCAACAGCTGGGCGCCCGATGGCGGCGGCCCGTTCGGCGGCTACAAGCAGTCGGGCAATGGCCGCGAGGGCGGCAAATACGGCCTGACCGACTTCATGGAGGTGAAGACGGTCGTGGGCGAGCCTGCCTGACGCAATGCGCTCGATCGATGTGCTGATGCCGACCGCCGCCAGCGACTATGGCGCGGTGGCGGCGGAGATTCTCGACCAGTATCGCGATGCGTTTACGGCACGCGGAATGGCGCTCGCCACCCGGCCCTGGGATCAGGGACCGGGGGACGGCGGCGCCACGCTCGCGCTGTTCTCCTGGGGCTATCATCTCGATGTCGCACGCTGGGAGGCGATGCTCGTTGCCTGGCCGGCGGAACGGTTGCTGCTCAACGGCCCGGCGCTGCTCGCCTGGAACACGCGGAAGACCTATCTGCTTGAGCTCGAGGCGGCGGGCATCCCGATCGTACCGAGCTGGTTCGGCCATGCCGATGACGACAGCGTCGCGGCAGCGTTCGAGCGGTTCGGTGCCGGGGAACTGGTGGTGAAACCGCAGGTATCGGGCGGCAGCTTCCGCACGGTGCGCGTCAAGCCGGGCGATGCGATCGAGCCGCTCGACGACGCGATCATCCAGCCGTTCGTGCCGGCCGTTTCGGGCGAAGGCGAGCTCTCCTTCCTGTTCATCGGCGGCGTCTTCAGTCACGCGGTGCGCAAGGTGGCGAAACAGGGCGATTTCCGCATCCAGCCACAATTCGGCGGGCAGTTCAGCCGGTTCGCGCCCGAAGCGTCGCAGCTGGCGCTGGCTGAGACGGTGATTGCCGCGCTGCCCGAAGCGCCGCTTTATGCCCGAGTCGACCTGTTGCGGCTTGCGGACGACAGTCTGGCGTTGATGGAGCTGGAGGCGATCGAGCCTGACCTTTATCCGCATATGGCGCCGGAATTACCAGGCCGCCTGGCGGACGCCGTGGCAGCGCGGCTCTAACGCCGCCACGGGCGAAGCGGGCGGTAGATCGCTGCCTCATTCTCCGCGCGGCGCACCACCTCGATCAGGCGGCGGCGTTCGAGATGCGCGACCGCCGCCTGGCAGGAACGGCGCGACAGGCCGGTGCGCTCGGCGATGGTCGCATAGCTCAGCGCCTCTGCCCCGCTCGCCTCGATCAGCAGATAGACGAGGAAGGCCGATGGCCGGCGATCATGGCCGACCAGATCACCCATCAGGGTGCCGATCACATAAGGGTCAAGCGATATGGCATTCATTGCCATAGCAATGCCTGCACCCCTCCCCGCCTGCAAGCCCCATGGTTAGGCTCGCGCACAAAGGAGACGGCGATGATCAAGATGGTGAAGTTCGTGGGCATCCCCACTTCGGACCAGGACCGTGCGCTCGATTTCTGGACGACGAAGATGGGCTTCCGCGTGGTGACCGACCAGCCGATGGGCGAGACCCAGCGCTGGATCGAGCTGGGCATTCCGGGCGCGGAGACCAGCGTGGTGCTGTTCACGCCCGACGGGCATCAGGACAGGATCGGCAGCTTCTTCAATGGCTCCTTCGCCTGCGACGATGTCGACTACAGCTATCGCCAGTTGAGCGAGCGCGGGGTCGAGTTCGACGGTCCGCCGGAGAAGCAGCCCTGGGGGACCTTCGCGCGGTTTCGCGACCCCGACGGGAACCAGTTCATCATGTCGAGCCGGTAGATTGGGAGTCGGTTGCGAGGGCACCGCCAACCTTGTATATACGTGTATAGACAGGAGTTGGCGATGGGCGTGGTCCGAACCAAGATCTTCAAGAGCGGCAATAGTGTCGCGGTGCGCTTGCCGGCCGAATTTGGTTTTGAGGCAGGCTTGTCCGTTACGGTGGAACGCGACGGCACTGGAGTGAAGGTCCAGCCGATGATCGACCCTGTCGAAGAGAAGCGCAAGGTCGCGGATCTGGTCGCAAAACTCCGCGCGCTCGGTCCGGTCGGTGAAATCCAGGTTCGCGAGCCGATTGAATTCCCTGACCGGCCCGGCCTGTAAGCGTTGCCTGCCCTGATCGATACCAACATCGCAATCCATTTGCGCGATGGCGATTCGACTATCATCGGGCGGTACGAAATGCTGGCGTCTCCGCCATCGATTTCCATCCTGACGCAAATAGAACTTGAAGGTGGCGTGTACGCCGTTCCGGAGTTGACGGCGAAGCGTCGAGAAACAGCCGATGCGTTGCTATCGGCGCTTCAGATCCATGATTTCACGGCCAGCATGGCATCAGTCTATCGTGACATCCTTGCCGTTCGCGGCTATTCACGACGCCGCGTAACCGATCGCATGATCGCGGCCACCGCCATCGTTCACGGCCTGACGCTGATCACCATCAACGGCGACGATTTCCGAGACATTCCAGGCCTCGACCTCGAAATCTGGCCAAACCCTACGCCTCAATAATCCTTCGACACCCTGAGGTTCGCGCTCTGGCGGCCCAGGGTGGAGATGCTCGACAGGATCGACAGCCAGCGGGTGACCTGGAACTCGACCTGAGTCGCCGAATAGCCCTGACCGTCCGTGATGATCTCGGCGAACAGGCGGCGGGTGATGTATTTGCCCGCGGCGACCGAAGTGCCGGCGCCGGTCTGCGGATCGGCGGGGAGGATGCGCAGCCGGTCGAGGCCGGCCGCACGGCGGACGGCGTTGATCGGGTTTAGCCCGCCGCTGCCGTCGCGCAGCGCCGCAACCGCCGCCGCAAGCTGCAATGCCTCGGGGGCCGACAAGTTGGTGATCGAAGTGCCGAACAGCAGCCGGGAGAGCAGCTCGTCCTCGGGCAGCGCCGGCGTGCTGGTGAAGCTGATTTCCGGTTTCTGAGCATAGCCGGTCACCCGGATCGTCGCGCTCAGCCCGGTCGAATCCGCATTGGCGGCGATGTCGAGCGACGGGTTGGCCGGCACCTCGCCGACGAACAGGATGCGTCCGCGCTCCAGCTCGAACTGGCGGCCGGCGAATTCATAATCGCCGCGGACCAGATCGGCGCGTCCGGTAATCGCGGGATTGTCAGGCGCGCCGCCGATCTGGAGGTTTGCCGACCATTCGCTGTTCAGCCCCAGGCCGCTGACGATCAGCTGGTCGGGCGCCCGTGCCTTGATCGCCAGCCGCCACGGCTTGCGCGGCACGTCATCCTCCTCGCCGCCGCCGGGCAGGTTGATCTCGCGGATGTTGAGTTGCGGCACCGCGCTCGCTGCGGTGGCCTGGCCGAGACGGTAGCGGCTCTTGTTGAGCAGCAGGTCGCCGCCGATCACCCCGCCCTGCCCGTCCGACTTGATCGTCAGCGGCCCGGTGACGGTCGCGCCGATATCGTCGCGGTTGATCATCACCGCATTGTCGGCGCGGATCGCGAGGTCGATGCCGAAACCGTTGGCCGCCGCCAGATCGAAGGTGCCAGTGCCGGTGACTCGCCCGCCCTTGCCCGCGTCCGCCGCGAACCTGTCGATCACCAGCCGCGATCCGCCGAAGCGCCCGGTGGCCTGGACGTTGGTGAGCAGGGTGCCGGTCACGCCGCTTTCGATCCGGGCGTTCTTCGCCTCGACGATACCGCGGATCTGCGGATCGTTGACCTTGCCGCCGAGATCGGCGCCGATCGCGACCGGGCCGGTCAGATCGAACAGCTCCATGCCGGTGAGCCGCCACAGGGTATCGGCCGGGCCGTCATAACGAAGCTGCGCGAACAGCCCGGCATTGGCGAACTGCGTCGGCAGATCGCCCGAGCCCGACAGAGTGAGCTGCGCCTGAGCGCGGCCGACCGTCTTGCCGCCGCTCTTCGCCACCGCGCGCGCGGCGGCCTTGCCCGGCTGAAGGATGCCGGCAATGCCGACATCGACCGGCTGCGACGACAGGATCAGCCCGGACCGGGTGAGACCGCGCACCGTCATGTCGACCCGGCCGGTCGGCGCGGTGCCGTGCCCTTGCGTGAAGGACAGCTTGCCCGAGGCAGTGCCGCCCAGCCCAAGCCCGGGATAGCCGATATCGAGGATCGACAGCGGCATGCGCGACAGGGCCGCATCGACCGAGCTCGAGGCGCCGGTGAAGCGGCCGGCGACCTCGGCCTCGCCGCCCGCGAAGCTCAACTTGGCAGGGGCGAGCCGCCAGCCATCGCCCTCACGGGTGAACACCGCCGGTGTGACCAGCTTGATCGGACGGCGATCCAGCGTGCCCTGCGCCGACAGGGCGAAGCTGTCGGGCGTCACCTCAGTGACCGTCTGGATATCGAAGGCCCGCCCGCGCGAGCCGGCGATCGAGGCGCGAATCTGGCCGCGCCCGCCGCGGAGCGAGATATTGGCCGCGAACCGCCCGAGCGACAGCGTGCCGCGGCGGAGCCCCGAACCGGTCGCCGTCGCCTCGATCGACGTGCCCGCGGGATCGAGCAACATGACCGCGTCGATCCGCCCGCGGCGCAAGGTGATGTTGTTGGCCAATTTTGCTGCGGTGATATCGATATGCGCCTCGATCCGCTGGATCGTGCCGACCGGCCGGAACAGCAGTTCGCCCGACAGCCCCCCGCCCGCAATGGCCAGCCGCCCGTCGAACCCGCCATCGACGATCGCCAGGGTGCCGGTCGCCTTGCTGCCGCTGACATTCAACTCGTCGATCTGGATCGAGCCGCCGCCGCCCGGCGGCAACAGGATCTCGCCCTTGCCGTCGAACGGGCCGAGCCGCGATCCACCCCGAGCGGTGAAGGCGAAGCCGCGCGCGGTGGGGTCGAGATGGGCGACGACGTTACTCAGCCCCATCGAGTCATTGGGTCGCTCGAACACCAGATCGAGCGTTGGCCGTTCGATCTTGCCGTCGAGCTTCAGGGTCAGCGGGCCATAGGTCGCCTGAGTCCCGCGCCCCTCGAAATGGAAGGTACCGTCGCGCCGGCGAATGCCGTTGCCGGCCAGCCGTAGCGAGGGCGAGGTCAGCACCAGATTGTTGAGGTGGAGGATGCCGTCGGGCGTACGCTCGAGCCCGGTGACGATCTTCGGCAGGCCGCCGGTGAGCGAGCGGAAGAACGCATTGTCCAACCGGACCATCTGCGCCGTGCCGGTGCCGATCACCCTGGTGCCGTGGCCGCCGGGGCCCGGCACCACGCGCAAGGTGGATTTGACGTCGACGATGCCGAGACCGGGGATGAGATAGCGCCCGAGCACGCCGTTGATGCCGATCTCGAACTTGCCGGTCGCCAGGTCGAGGATCAGGTTGATCCGCCCGGTCAGCTTGTCCGACTTCACGCGGAGATCGTCGCCGGTGACGAACTTGCTGGTGACGCGCAGCACGCCTTCGAGGCTGAGATTGCGCAGGATTCCGCCAGCCACGTCACCGACGCCGGTCACCCGCGCCGCGGTGAAGCGGATCGGCACCCTGATCGGCTGTTTCGAGAAATTGCCCGCCCCACCGGCACGCGCGACCTCGAACCCGGTCTGGTCGAAAGCGAAGCGGTCGGCGGTCAGGCGGTAATCGAAATGCGCGGTGGCGAAGACACCGTCGAGGATCGCGCGCAGTTCGACCCCGCGCCCGCTCATATTGGGGAACAGCGCCTTGGGCTGGAGCAGCCGGGCATGGATCCGCAGATTGCGATAGGCGCCCTGCCCCAGATCGACCGTGCCAACCGTGTCGACCACCATTGCCGCCGAGCGGAGGTTGAGCGAGCCCTCCAGCCGCCGGTCGGCGAGGGTTGCCGCACCGTCGACGATCACGCGCGGTGTCGTCAGCCGCTGCAGCTTGCCTTTGGAGAGCGGTGCCGGGTTGACGTTGCCGGTCAGCGCGTACGTGCCCGAACGATTGGTCAGCGCGAGATCGATCAGCCGGACATCGCCGATATCAGCGCGTGCCATGCCTTTCCAGGCCGCCCAGGTGCCATCGCCCGATATGTCGAGCGCGATCGGACGCGCGAAACCGGCGAGCTTCGCCAGCACGCCGGTGGCGCTGCCCCGGGCATGGATATCCGCGTCGAACTTGTTGCGATCGGGCTCGGCATCAAGCTTCAGGGTCAGCGTGTCGCTGCCTTCGACCACCGCATTCAGATCGACCAGCGCACGGCCAGCATGAATCTCCGCTCGCCCGGCCAGCCGCCCGGTCCGCGCCACCCCGGTGATCTTCGGCGAGACCGCGAGCCGGTCGACGCGCAACTCGCCGATACGGATATCGAAGGCGGGCAGCAGCGGCCCGGCCTTGCCGGTGCGGATCGTCTGGGGAAGCTTGGCCAATGTGGCGCGCGGGATGACCAGGCTGCGGATGTGCAAGCGATTGTCGAGCCAGGCGAACGGCACCCAGCTGAGCTCGGCGCGCGGTGCGTAGAAGATCAGCCCCTTGGGATCGGAGATGCGGACGTCGATCAGCCGCGCCTTCGAGAAGAGCGAACCTTCGATCCGCCCCACGCTGTAGCGCAGTCCGTTGGAGGGCCTCAGTGCCGCAATCCTGTCTGCTACCCAGCGATGGCCGATGGCGGTATCGAGCACCGCCAGGCCGACCACCAGCAGCGCGACCAGGCCCAGCAGGCCGCCGACCAGCCAGCGCCACCAGCGGCGGCGCGACTTGACGGCAGCCGGAGGCGAACCCGCCTCCGCAGCGGGGGGAAGCGCCGCCTCCTCGGTCAAAAGGCCTGTCCCAGCGAAACATAGACCGCGACGCGAGAATCCCCGCGCTGCGGGTTGATCGGCGTGCCGACATCGATGCGGATCGGCCCGAAGCTGGAATAATAGCGCACGCCGATGCCGGTGCCGAAGCGGAACTGCGTGAATTTGGGCAGCGGCGACGTGTAGATATTGCCGCCGTCGAGGAACGGCACCACGCCGAAATTGCCGAACGCCTTCACTCGCGCCTCGATCGAGAATTCGGTCAGGCTGCGCCCGCCGATCGGATCGTTGTTCGGATCGCGCGGGCCGATGCTCTGATAGCCATAGCCACGCACCGAGGCACCGCCGCCGGCATAGAAGCGCCGCGACGGCGCAATCGCGTCACGCGGCGCGCCGGCGATCGTGCCCAGCCGCACGCGCCCCGCCATCACGATCCGGTCGCTGACCGACTGATAGGCACTCGCGTCGACCTGCACCCGGGCATAGCCGAAGGCCTGCCCCTCCAGCGAGATCTCTGGCGACAGCCGCCCGCCAAGCCGGAAGCCCTTGGTCGGATTGAGCAAATCGTCCGATCCGTCATAGGTCAAGGTCGTGGGCAATGCGCCGATGAAGAAGGTACGGCGGCGCGGCGCGCCGGTCGACAGGATCACGTCGCGCTCGTCCGACGCGGCCAGCTCGGCGCCGAGCGACCAGGTCCATTTCTTCTGGAAGAAGATGTTGGTCTGCTTCTCGAGGCTGCCCGAGACCGAGAAGGTCCTCGCCTGATAGGCGTCGCGCGTCAGGTTGGAGGCGACGATCTGGCCAGTCAGCACCCGGTCGCGCGCGTGGAAATTGTTGCGCCGGAACACCACGCTGGCGAGCTGCTCCTTGGTGCCGAGCACGCCGCGCAGGGTCAGCGCACCCTCGGGCGGGAACAGGTTGCGGTGAGTCCAGCTCACCTCGGCGCGCGCCCCTTCGCCGGTGCCATAGCCGATCTCGCCGGCGATGGTGTGCGGCGGGGCGGGCGCGAGTCCGATGTCGATGTCCACGACATTGGGGTCGGCGGTCTGCACCGGCTTGATGTCGACGGTCGAGACTAGGCTGGTCTGGATCAGCGCCCGGCGCAAATCGTCCAGCGCCGCGGCATTATAAGGCTCGCCCGGCCTGAAGCGGGCGATCTCCAGAATGTGCTTCGCATCGAACACCTTGTTGTCGGCCGCCGTGGTGACCGTGCCGAAGCGCTTCTCGCCGCCCGGCTCGACCGTCATCGCGAGCGTCGCGGTGTGAGTCGCATGATCGACGACGATCTCGGGCTCGCCCACCTCGGCAAAAGGAAAGCCCTGCTGGCCGATGGTGGTGCGCAGCTGCGCTTCGCCCGCGGCGATCCGGTCGGCGTTGACGACGTCGTCGGCCTTCACGCCAAAGGCCTCGCGCAGCCCCGGTTCCTTGTCGCCCGCGGCACCTACCCCGGCAAGCGTGACGCCCTCGAACTTGTAGATCACGCCCGGTTCGGCATCGAGCACCACCACCGGGCGCCCGGCGGCCTGCTCGATCCGGGTGGAGACGCGCGCGTCATAATAGCCCTCGGCGCGGAGCAGCCCGACCAGCAAGGTCGAATCCTCGCGCGCGCGCCGGTCGAGCTGTGCGGCATTGGCCGGATCGCCCTCATGCGCCTTCAGGGTGGAGAGGCCGAGGAAACGCTGGTGGAGCAACGGGCTGGTCACCGCGCCCATGCCGTCGATGCGGTAGCTGTAGCGCGATTCTCCGGTCATCTCCGCCTGCGCGGCGGGATCGGCCGGATCGACGGGCTCGGGTGGGGCCGCGTCGAGATCGGGCCAGTCGACGCCCAGGCCGGGCATCGGCGCGAGCGGCGATTGCGGATCGAGCCCGGAAGATTGCGGTGATGTGGATTGCGGCGGCACGGATTGCGGGCGCGCGCTTTGGGGAGCGGTCGCCGCCCCGCTGTCCTGCGCATGAACGCAAGGCGCGGTGCAGACAAAAAGACCTGCGGCGGCACACAACACCGTGCCACGCGCCCCGACGGGTAACCACATCCGCCTGTCCTAGCGGCTCAATTCCGCCAGTGACAGTGGCTTGGCGCGCGGCCTCAGTGAACCGTGCCGATCGCGCTTTCAGCCGAGAGGAGAAGGATCAGCCGCTCGATCTGCCGCCAGCGGCAAAAATGGAGATAATTGCCGATGTCGCGGCTTTCATCCGCGCGCGCCGCCGCCTCGAGCCCGGCATCGTCGCCGAACAGCGCCATCAGGGTGGTGGCATCGGCAACTTCGCCACGATCGGCGAGATACGGCAGGTACGACATCGAGACTCCCCGGATTGATCCGATCATCGACCTTCAAGCCATGTGCCACATCCGGGGAATCGCGGGCGGCGGCGGGGATGAGTGGTAAACGACCGTTTGGGCACAGCCCCACCGATCCCATGGCGGGACGCTGGCGTCCTGTGGCGGGACATGGCAGAGGCGGGACATGGCCAGCAAACCCCCTACCCGCACCCCGCTCGCCGGCGGCGTCCTGATCGCGCTGGGCGCCCTGGGCGGCGCCGTGATCGGTCAATTCCTGTACGAGCCGATCCCGGGATTGCTGATTGGCATCGGACTCGGCGTCGCCGTGTCGATCGCGATGTGGCTGCTGAATTTTCGGCGGTAATACCTTGGGGCCGGAACAAGTCCGGCACCACCGAGGCTGAAGGCTAGCGCAGCGCGCGGGACAACCACACGACCCGGCCCAATACCTCAACCTCGTCGGGCGCCCGGGGCAGGATCGGCGGGAAATCCGCATTGTCGCTGGTGATGGCGATCCGCTCCCCCGCCCTGGCCACGCGCTTCACCATCAGCGCGCCGTCCATGCGGATGACGAAGATACCGCCCTTCGTCACGACCTTCCGGTCGCGCTCGTCGATCAGCATGCGGTCGCCATTCTCGATCGTCGGCGACATGGAATCGCCCTGGGCGCGCAGCACGGCGCTCTCGTCCTCCCGCACGCCGAGCGACGCGAGCAGACGCGGATCGAACAATTCGCCACCCAGTAAACGGTCATCCTCGGCCAGCCCGCCCGGCCCCGCCGAGGCCGCCACGTCGAGCCGGCGGACCTGCGCGACCGCCGGGATCGCAGGCCTTTCCGGCCCGCCCAGCACCGCCTCGTCGACGCGGAAATAGCCGGCGAGCAGCTTGCGGTCGCGCTCGGCCAGCAGGCGCGGGGTTCCGCGTTTCACATATTGCTGGAGATAGGCCGGGTTGCGGTGGAGCATGCGCGACAGCGACGCATAGCTCTCCCCATTCGCCTCGACGAGGCGGTCCAGGGCCATGCGAGGATCGGTCGCCTCCATTCCTGTTCCAATAGCATAGGAAAATTCCTAGACAAGTTGGAAATTACGGAACAGACAGGGAACACAATCAAGAGACTCGGGAAGGGCTGCGATGTCGGTGCTGGCAAAGATCGATCGGTATTTGAAGAAGACGGGCATGCCGCCGACACGGTTCGGCCGGCTGGCGGTCAACGATCCGCGGCTGGTCGGCGACCTGCGCAACGGGCGCGAACCCGGATCGCGCGTGGTCGCGCGGATCGAGGCGTTCCTCGCGCTGGGCCGCGAACGATGAGCCGCGGCCCCGACGCCGCCACCCTGCTCGTCCGCAGTCTGGAGGCCGACTCGCAACGGGCGGCCTGTCTGGTGCGCGTAATCGATTCGACCTGGACGCGCTGGGCGAGCGCCACGTTCAACGGCGCGCGGCACGAACTGAGTCTCGAGGCCACCGACTCGCCCGCGCTCGAAGCGTGGCTCGACGCCCTGCCCGAAGCCGACCTGCCGCTGCGCGGCCATCTGGTCGCAGATATCGTGGTTACCGGGGTGACCCGTGCCGGCGGCGTGGCGACGATGACGATCGAAGCCCTGACCGTGGAGGAATGAACCTCAGCCGCGCATGGCGAGACGGCGCAGCGTGACAAGGGCTTCCTGCAGCGAATCCTCATTCTGTGGCGGCGGCGGGGGCGCGATCGTCTCGCGGCGACCGACGCCGCGCTCGAGGCGATCGAGCAGCGCATGGATGCTGGCCGACGGATCCATTTCCACCTGGGCCGAAGCGCGCGGCCGCGCCGGGGCGAAGGAGCGATCCTGGTTGGCTGCCTCAGGCCGGAACGGGCTCTTGGTGCGGAAGAACTGGGCCGGCTCGCGCGACGGGGTCGGCGCAAAGGAGGGCATCGGCTCGGGCGTGACGATCGGCACGGGCGCGTAAGGGGTTTCGGGGGCCGGCTCGGGCTCGCGCGCCTCGGTCGGCGCAAAGGCCGGCATCGGCTCGGGCGCCGCGATCGGCGCGGGTGCGTAGACCGGCTCGGTTATCTGAATCGGCTCCGGCGCATAGACCGGCCTGGATGGCTGGATCGGCTCGGGTGCGTAAATGGGGGCCGGCGGCGGTGCATAGGCCTCGATCGGCTCGGCGACGGGCGGGGGCGCGACGACCCTGATCGGCGCGCGGACCGCGACCGGTTCAGGCTCGGGCTCAGGCTCGATCACGGGCGCGGGCGTCGCGCGACGGATCAGCGGGGTCAGCTCGAAGGTTTCGAAGCGCTCGCCCGGATCGAACACCTGCTGGCGCGGCGTGCGCAGCAACGGGGCGGTTTGCGGCGCCCAGTCGATCGGCTCCTCGGGAATCGCCTTGGGGTCATAGGCCGCAAGCGGCATGTCGAGATCGGCCGGCAGATCGCGCTCGACCGGCTCTTCCACCGGCAGTTCGTCGAACTCGGCGTCGATCTCGGGCTCGTCCGCCCTGGTATGGACCGGCCGATGCGCGCGCACTTCGAGGAAAGGGGTGCCCAGCTCGCGATTGGCCGACAAAGGCCGCCGCGCTGGCGCATCGGGATGGGCATCGGCGCGGCGCAGCACCGGTGCCGCTTCGTCGCCATCGGCCGAGGCGGACTTCTGCACGACGATCGCGCGGTCGCCCAGCAGCAGGAACAGGCCGAACCAGGCGATCAGCGCGGTACCGCCGCCGGCCGCAAGGATCAGCACGGCGCGGGCCGTGACGCCGAGCGGCGGCTCGGCCGCCGGGATCACCGCGGCGATGCCGCTGTCGATCACGAGGTCCTCGAGCAACCCCGTCGGGATCAGCGCGAAAACGAGAGCGATGACACCGCCGATCACCGCCGCGACGAGCGGCGCAACCGGGAGGTTCAGGCGTTGACGGCGGGTGGAGTCGACCATGCGTTACCCGATGGCACGCTTTCGGTAAGTTTTTGGTAAACAGGAGCATAACGACCCACATTTACGGACCAGTTCCGCTCGGTCTCGACAAAGGCCCGTCCACGCTCCCGCCGGGCTTCCCACACGTCGCGATCGGCCAGCAACCCGTCCAGGCTACGTGCCATTGCGTAAGGGTCGCCGGGCGGGAAAAGCGTGCCGGTTTCACCGTGGCGAATCAGCTCGCGGTGGCCGCCGACATCCGACGCGGCGACGAGTCGGCGCTGGGCCATCGCCTCGAGCGGCTTCAACGGCGTGACCAGATCGGTCAGGCGCATGCGCTTGCGCGGATACGCGAGCACATCGGTCAGGCTGTAATAGCGATCGACCTCGCCATGCGGCACGCGGCCAATGAAACGGATATGGCCGGACACCGGCGATGCCGCCGCCTGGGCACGGAGCGCCTCTTCCATCGGGCCGCCGCCGACGAGCAGCAGATGCGCCTTGGGCCGCGACGCGACCAGCATCGGCATCGCCGCGATCAAATCGTCCAGCCCCTCATAATCGTAGAAGCTGCCGATGAAGCCGATCACCTCGGCGTCTTCGAGGCCAAGCGACCGGGCGAGCGCGCGATCATAGGGCAAGGGCGCGCCGAACATCTCCAGGTCGACGCCGTTGGGCGAGACGAAGATCTTCGACTGATCGATGCCGCGCATCACCAGGTCGCGGCGCAATCCTTCGCAGATCACCGCGACCGCATCGGCCTTGCGCACCGCCCAGGTTTCGAGCGCGCGGGTGGCGCGATACCGAAGCGATCCTTCGCGCCCGGTGCCGTTGCCGACCGCCGCATCCTCCCAGAAGGCGCGGATCTCGTAGACGAAGGGCAGCTTGCGCTTCTTCGCGACGCGCAGGCCGGCGACCGCGTCGAGCACCGGCGAATGAGCATGGAGGATATCGGGCTGGAATTCGTCCACCACCGCGTCGATCCGCTTCGCGAAGGCGCGGATCTCGCGCAGTTCGCCGAGCGGGCTCGGCCAGTTGCGCGGCGCCCTGGTGCGGAAGAAATCGATCCCGTCGACCGTCTCCTCGGCGGCCTGGCTCGTGCCGTGACGTGGGCCGGTGACCGCCGCGACTTCCCAGCCGCGCCGCATCTGACTCTTCAGGATGGCGCGCGTGCGAAAGGTGTAGCCGCTCTGCAGGGGCAGGCCGTGGTCGAGGATATGGAGGATGCGCATGGGCATTCCCTTGCCACGCCACTGCTTAACGGAGCCTCAACCCGCGCCGGAGTAACCATGTCGCGTTCCGGAACGGGCAAGGCAAAGGGCGAAGGGCATGATCGACAATTTCGCGCTCGCCGTCAGCCATGGGCTGATGCTGCTCGCTGCCTGGTTCCTGCTGCGCCGTCCCGATCTGGACAAGGAGCCTGGGCCGCGCGACCCGGCACCCAAGCCCGGAGACCAGCCGGGTGCGTGATCTCGTCTTCGTTGCTTTTCTGGGCGTGTTCTTCGCCGGCGGTTTTCGCCGGCCGTTCCTGTTCATCCTGGTCTATGTCTATATCGACATCGTCTCGCCGCAGCGGCTGACCTATGTGCTGCTCAATTCGGTGCCGATCTCGTTGCTGGCCGTGGCGCTGTGCGTGCTGTCCTGGGCGCTGATCGACGACAAGAAGGACTCGCGGGTCGGCCCGCGCCAGCTGCTGATCCTGGCGCTGCTGCTTTATTGCTACCTGACCACGCGCAGCGCGGACTTCCCGGTGGAAGCGCTCGATAAATGGGACTGGGTGTGGAAGGCGCTGGCGTTCGCCGCCTTTCTCCCACTCACGTTGCGTACCAGGCTGCGCATAGAATCGCTGCTGCTGTTCATGATCCTGTCGGCCAGCTCAATCATCATCGTCGGGGGCATCAAGACGCTGGCGTCGGGCGGCGGCGGGTACGGTTCGCTCAACCTGATGGTCTCGAACAATTCGGGTCTGTACGAAGGCAGCACCATCTCGACCGTGGCGATCGCGATCATCCCGCTGATCCTGTGGTTCGCCAAGCACGGCACGATCTTCCCGCCCGACTGGAAGGTGAAGGGCTTTTGCGCCGCCCTGATCTTCTCCTGCCTGCTGATCCCGATCGGCACCTCGACCCGCACCGGTCTGCTCTGCATCGGCCTGGTCGCAATGCTGATGATCCGCGATACGAAGCGCAAGTTCCTCTATCTCGGTGTGCTCGGCGTGATCGGGCTTGCCGCGGTGCCGTTCCTGCCATCGACCTTCACGGACCGGATGAGCACGATCAAGACCTACAAGGCGGACGAATCCGCCTCGACGCGGCTGGCCGTGTGGAAATGGACCTGGGACTATACCAAGGAGCACCCGTTCGGCGGCGGCTTCGAAATGTATCGTCAGAACCAGATTCGCTACGATACCGAGAAGGTCGAAGGGGCGGCCGGCAATGTCGAGGTCGACAAGAAGCTGACGGTCGACAAGGCGCGCGCCTTCCACAGCGCCTATTTCGAGATGCTCGGCGAGCAGGGCTATCCGGGCCTTGCCTTGTGGCTGATGATCAACCTGATCGGCATCGCCCGGATGGAAGTGATCCGGCAACGATACCGCAAGGCGCCGCCCGACCAGGCCTGGGTGACGCCGCTCGCGAGCGCGCTGCAATCGGCGCATATCGTCTATCTGCTCGGCGCGGCATTCATCGCGATCGCCTTTCAGCCCTTCGTCTATATGCTGATCGGCGCGCAGATCGGGCTCGACACCTATCTCGCGCGCAAACGGCAGGAGGCGGCGTGGCGCCCGATGCAGAAGGTGCGGTCGCTGGAGCCGGCGACCTCATGAGCACCACCGGCCAGAGCGAGCTTCGCGCGCTGACCAGCGTCCGCGGCATCGCCGCGTGGTTCGTCGTGCTTTACCATATCCGCCTGTCGATCGCGGGGCTGTCGCCCGATTGGGTGGCGGTGTTCGCCAAGGGGTATCTGGCGGTGGATTTCTTCTTCCTGCTTTCCGGCTTCGTCATCTGGCTCACCTGGGGCGATCGCCTGCGCGCGGGCCGGTGGCGCATGGTGCCGCAGTTCCTGCGGAAGCGTGTGGCGCGGATCTGGCCGCTGCACCTGTTCATGCTCGCCTGCGCGGTCGGCCTGGCGTTGCTGCTCGCCGCGACCGGGCGCGCCAACCCGGTCGACTATCCGTTCGGCGAGCTGCCGCTGCACGTCCTCCTGCTGCAGAATTGGGGCTTCACCGACCATCTCGCCTGGAACGACCCGAGCTGGTCGATCAGTGCCGAGCTGGGCGCCTATCTGCTCTTCCCGTTGCTCGCACTGGCAATCGACTGGCGGCGCGTGCCGACCTGGGCGGTGCTCGCCGCGATCGGGGCGCTGCTCGTCCTGCTCCACGCGCTGATGGCGGATGGCGGCGCGCTCAATCTCGGCCATGACATCGCCCGCTTCGGCCTCCGCCGCTGCGTGCTCGAATTCGCTTCCGGCACGGCGATCGCGGCTTTGTGGGTACGCTGGCGGGATACGCCCGCGGTACCCGCCTGGACTTCCGCCGGCATCGCCGTGCTGATGCTGGCGGGCTGGGCGGTCGATACGCTGTCCGAAACGCTCGCGGTCCCCGCGGCCTTCGCCGCCATGTTGCTGCTGCTCGCCCTCACCTCGGGCAAGCGCGGCAATCCGCTGGAGATCGGGCTGCTGCATTATCTCGGCGAGATCAGCTACGCGACCTATCTCGGCCATTTCCTGTTGTTCGTGGTGTTCAAGCTGGCCTTTGTCAGCGACGCGAATGCCGTGCCGCCATTGCTGATCGCTTTGTACCTCGTGCTGGTAATGATCAGCTCGATCATCCTCTATCATCTGGTCGAACGACCCGCGCAGAAATGGGTCAACACCGTGACCCTCCCCTCCCGCTTGCGGAAGAGGCCCGGGGAGGATGTGTCCGAGCTTCTGGCAAAGGTGAGACGGCCCCTCCCCTGACCGGCGGCATCCGCGAACGGGAACCTCCCTGCACCTCCGCGCATTCCGGCGTCATGGCCAAGATCACCTATTGCGACGACAGCGAGCCCGGCATCACCCGGAAGAAGGCCCGGCACGGCTGGGGCTATTACGACCCGGAAGGCAATCGCATCACTGACCGCGACGAGATCGACCGGCTGAACGCGGTCGGCCTGCCGCCCGCCTATCGCGATGCCTGGTATTGCCCCAGGGCCAACGGCCATATCCAGGCGATCGGCTGGGACGAGAAGGGCCGCAAGCAATATCGCTATCACACCGAATTCCGCGACGCGCAGGAATCCGCCAAGTACGATCTATGTGTGCCGTTCGGCCGCGCCCTTCCCAAGCTGCGCGCGCGGGTCGAGCAGGATTTGAAGCGCCGCGGGCTCGACAAGGAAACCGCGGTCGCCGCGATCGTCCGGCTGCTCGATCTCGGCCATGTCCGCATCGGCAACGAAGACTATGTGAAGGCGAACAAGAGCTTCGGCGCCACCACCCTGCGCAAGCGCCACGCAAACCTGCGCGGCAAGACCCTGAAACTCCAGTACAAGGCGAAGTCGGGCAAGCTGCGGATCCTGACCATCACTGACGGCTCGCTCAGCCGCTTCGTCAGGAAATGCCAGGACCTGCCCGGCCAGCACCTGTTCCGCTGGATCGACAGTGCGGGCGAGGCGCATCCGGTCACCTCGTCCGACGTCAACGCCTATATCCGCGAGGCGATGGGCGAGGATTATTCGGCCAAGCATTTCCGCACCTGGGGCGCGAGCGTGCTGGCGTTCGAGACGCTGGCCCAGGCCGGTCACGACATCAGCCTCAAGACAATGCTCGAACCCGTCACCGAGGCGCTGGGCAACACGCCCGCCATCGCCCGCAAATCCTATGTCCACCCCGCGCTGATTGCGGCGGTGAAAGACGGGCAGGCCGCCTTGCGCGAGACACCCTTGCCCCGATCGACTCAATTTCTGTCGCGTGCCGAGCGCGGGTTGATCGATTTCCTGGAAAACCCTGGTGCTGCAGCGCCCGCCAAGGCAGCATGATTTCATGACCGTAACGAACAACATTCAGGCCCAGTCGCCTGCCCTTTCCGCGTCCAACGTGCAGGACCAGGCCGAGAACCTGTTCACCGCCAGCTCGATCTGGATTCAGACTCATTGGCTTCAGATCATCATCGCCGTCGCCGCGGCGGCAGTGATCGTCGTCGTGCTGCATTTCCTGCGCCGGCTCGGCCACAAGCTGTGCAACCTCAGGCCCGGTGCCGCCGGCTGGGGCACGGTATTCGGGCGCGCCATCGTCAAGACCGGCAATTTCTTCATCGTCATGGTCGCGGCCAAGCTGGTCGCCGGCTATGCCAACGCGCCGCACGAAGTGGCGTCGACCATCAGCTTCCTGTTCACCGTCTCGGCAGTGTTCCAGGCGGCGATCTGGGCACGCGAAATCATCCTCGGTGCGATCGAGCACCGCACCGGTTCCGAAACCTATTCGGGCGAGGCGATCGGCAGCGCGATGGGCATCATCCGCCTGCTCGTCACCTTCGCGCTGTTCGCGATCGCGCTGATCGTCGTGCTCGACAATCTCGGCGTAAACGTGACCGGCCTGGTCGCCGGCCTCGGCGTCGGCGGCATCGCTATCGGTCTCGCGGCGCAGGGGATCTTCGGCGACCTGTTCGCGGCGCTGGCGATCATCTTCGATCGTCCTTTCCGGCGCGGCGACGCGATCTCGTACGATACAAGCTCGGGCACGGTGGAAGCGATCGGCCTCAAATCGACCCGCATCCGCGCCGCCACCGGCGAGGAGCGGATCATCGCCAACCGCAATTTGCTCGACAAGGAAATCCTCAACACCAGCCAGCGCGAGTACCGTCGCTGCCAGTTCAAGCTCGGCCTGGTCCAATGGACCCCGGTCGAGAAGATGGAGAAGCTGCCCGGGATGCTGGAAGAGGTGATCGAGGGATGCGGCCGCAAGTTCGTCCGCGCCGGGTTCATCGGCTTCGGCGAGGCGAGCTATGATTTCGACGTCGAGTTCGATTCGCCGACATCGAGCTTCGAGGATTTCTTCGCCGCCCGCCATGCCGTTGGCCTCGGCATCATCAAGCGGCTGAACACAGAGGGCATCGAGCTGGCCTATCCGACCCAGACCGCCTTCACCGCGGCGCCGCGCGGCGGGATGATCGCGCCCTATCCGGATGGGCCGATCCATGGTGAGAACGCCGCGCCGATAGTCGATGATCCCGCCACCACCGCAGAGCTGAAGCCGTCGGGCGATCGCTCGGCCGTAGACCAGGATTCGCACCCATGATCGACGACAACGAAGCGATCGTCCGCGCTCAATATGAGGCGTTCCGCGACCGCCGACGCGAGGACAGCGAGGCGCTGCTCGCCCCCGATTTCACTTTCACCAGCCCGTATGACGACGCGATCTCGCGCGACGCCTTTTTCGAGCGGTGTTGGCCGAACGGCGACCGGTTCTCGGATTTCCAGATCGAACGCGTCACGCCGGACGAGACCGGTGCGTTCGTGACCTATCTCGCCACCGCCGATACCGGCGACCAGTTCCGCAACACCGAATATCTAAACGTCTCGGACGGCCAGATCCACGGCGTCCATGTGTATTTCGGCGAGAGCTATCGCGGCGGGGAATTCGTTCCGAAGAAGCCCGAATAACTCACGCCATCTCCGGCACGCGCTGGCTCATGCCGATCGAGGCGAGCATCGCGTTCCAGTTCCCGACAGTCATCGCGCCGAGATATTCGCCCTGCATCACCGGGGTCAGCACCTCGATCATGCGGGTGCCCTCGACCCAGAACTCGATCACGCCGAACGCGCCGCCGCGCTTGCGGTACTTGGCCGGCCAGCCCTCGCGCTCGGCAATCGCGAACACTTCGGTGGCGCCCATGCGGGTGGCGATGGCGATATGAGTCGCGGAGCGCCGGTCGGGCGATCCGATCACGCCGTAGCTGTCCGCGTCGCCGTCGGCCGGGACCAGCTCGGTACCGCGCGGATAGACTTCGATGATGGTGTTGCGCTCGTCGCCCGCCATCGCGACCCAGCTGCCTTCGATCACCGGCGGGAACGGCGTCGCCTGGCCGTCCCACAGCTCGGCAATCACCTTGGCGACATGCTGCGGATTGTCGGCATCGATCGAAACGTGGAAGATCATCTATAAGCTCCAAAAATCTTCGGCCGCCAGAAGGGGCCGTGTCGGAGCCTGTTACCGAACCGCCGCGTCCACATCCGCCGATGTGAGACGGCGGCACGCCGGATCGACCAGATTGCGACGAGCCGGCGTGCGGCGGATCATTCCTCCCCTTCTAGCACGTCGCGCTCGCGCCGGCCGAACAGCCCGCCGATCCAGCGCCGCATCGTCGCCCCGACGATCGCCAGCCCGGCCAGGATCCATTTGCCGAACCCCAGCATGATGGCGAGCAGCCCGAGCTTCTTCGCCACCACGACGCCTGCGCCCGCCGCGACCAGCCCGGCAAGCCCATATTCGGCCGTCTTGTCGACCGAGGCATCGTAATCCGCATAGCGCGCGCCGGTGTCGAACGACGCCGCCCGGCCGAAATCCCCGGCCGCGCTGCGCACATCGGCCAGATGATCCATATCGGACAGCATGTTGAGGCTCAGCACGCCGTGGCGGCCGAGCAGGCGGACGTCGTAGTTGAGCACATCGACCTTGGTATCCGAGAATTTCAGGTCGCGCGCCCAGATCAGCGAATGGGATACGGGGTCGTAGGAAGGCTGCTGCGCCCAGCCCTTGAGATGGATCGTCGGATATCCGCCCTTCTGGCGTTCCGCATTGATATCTTCCTCGGCGCTGCGGATCTGCTCGACGACCTTGTCGTAATCCTCGGTCTTCGCATCCTTGTCGGGGACATAGCCGGTATCCTCATAGGTCACCACGGCGCTCCACACCTGGTCGAAGATCGACGCCTGCTTCTCGAAGACCAGCCCGAGCACGCCGGTCTCCGCCTGGGGCGGATTGCCCCAGACCTTGGTCAGGACCGTCTTCGCCTCGTCGGCCGGCAGGAAATAATAGCGGTCGCCAAGATGCAGCGTCGCATGCGCCTCCGGAATGGCGATGTCCCCCGTCCGCTTGTGCAGGCTCTTCTCGAACTGGACCATCTCGGGCGGGATCTTCGGTGCCGTCGGGGCGCTGCCGCCCGGAGAAGCCAAGGCCAACGCCATCGCGAGCGCAATCGCGCTCGCCGAAATCCTCACCTGCATTCTGCCAGCCCCCTGGTTTGCGCGAGCGAATCGCTCAACCGGAACAGGCTCTTGATCGCCAAGGCCGTCAAGGGAGACCGCTACCGGCTACCGCGAATCGACCCCGCCATTACATCCTGCAAATCGACTTTAGAATGTCCGGTCCGGCGCGCGCGCCTGGCGCAGCGACCGATTTACCCCGGTTGGACGCTACGTCACCGGCCCGGTTAAAGTTTCCGGTCGGGCAAGGCTTGCGCCGGCCGGGCCAGCGTGCCTAGAGGACGCTTCAACCCAACTGATAGCCGAGGACATCATGGCGACCATCACCGCGCAGGAAATGGCGGGCCGCATCGGTACCGAGACCGTCTCCGACTGGGTCGAGGTAAGCCAGGAGATGATCGACAAGTTCGCCGAGGCGACGGGCGATCACCAGTTCATCCATGTGAACCCGCAAATGGCGGCAATGACGCCGTTCGGCGGCACCATTGCGCACGGCTTCCTCACTCTCTCGTTGATGCCGCTGCTTGCCTCGAAGGTACCCGATGCGCCGCAGATCGAGGGCGTGAAGATGGGGGTCAATTATGGCGGCAACAAAGTCCGTTTCCTCCAGCCGGTCCGCTCCGGCAAGCGCGTGCGCGGCCGTTTCAAGCTGCTCGAGTTCATCGAAAAACGCCCCGGCCAGTGGCAGCAGACCAACGAATTCACCGTCGAGATCGAAGGCGAGGAAAAGCCCGCGATGATCGCCGAATGGATCGCCCAGATTTTCGTGTGAACCCAAAAGCCCCTCCCCTTCAGGGGAGGGGTTGGGGTGGGGCCTGACCTGCATGATTAGACGCGACGGCGGCCCCATCCGACTCCCCCACCCCAAACCCCTCCCCTGAAGGGAAGGGGCTTAAGACAAGAAGGATCCCAACCATGCGTTCCGCCGTCATCATCTCGACCGCCCGCACCCCGATCGGCCGCGCTTATCGCGGCGCGTTCAACAACACCCCCTCGCCCACTCTCGCCAGCCATTCGATCAGGGCAGCGGTCGAGCGCGCCGGGATCGATCCGGCGGAGGTCGACGACGTGGTGTTCGGCTGCGCACTGCAGCAAGGCCATCAGGCGGGCAACATCGCCCGCACCTCGCTGCTGCGCGCCGGCCTGCCGGTCAGCGTCGCGGGTCAGTCGATCGACCGCCAATGCTCGTCGGGCCTGATGGCGATCGCGACGGCCGCGAAGCAGATCATCATCGACCAGATGGACATCACCATCGGCGGCGGCGTGGAGAGCATCAGCCTGGTCCAGACGCCCAAGATGAACGTCGCGCCCGATCCTGAGCTCGTCGCGATGCACAAGGACATCTACATGCCGATGCTCGGCACCGCCGAGGTCGTCGCCAAGCGCTACGGCATCAGCCGCGAGGTGATGGACGACTATGCGCTCCAGTCGCAGCAGCGCACCGCCGCCGCCCAGGCCGCCGGCTATTACGACAAGGAGATCGTGCCGGTCACCGCGACCATGGCGGTGGTCAACAAGGAGACCAAGGAGGTCACCTACAAGGAAGTGACGCTCGCCAAGGACGAGGGCAACCGCGCCGACACCACGATCGAGGGCCTGCGCGCGCTCCAGCCGGTGATGGGTCCGGGCATGACGATCACCGCCGGCAACGCCAGCCAGCTCTCGGACGGGTCGTCGTCCTCGGTGCTGATGGAAGAGAAGCTCGCCGAGAAGCGCGGGCTCCAACCGCTCGGTCGCTATGTCGGCATCGCCGTCGGCGGCACCGAGCCCGACGAAATGGGCATCGGCCCGGTCGTCGCCATCCCCAAGCTGCTCCAGCGCTTCAATCTCAAGATGGACGATATCGGCCTGTGGGAGTTGAACGAGGCCTTCGCGGTGCAGGTGCTCTATTGCCGCGACAAGCTCGGCATTCCCAACGAGCTGCTCAACGTTTCGGGCGGCGCGATCTCGATCGGCCATCCGTACGGCATGACCGGCGCGCGCGCGACCGGCCACGCCCTGATCGAGGGCAAGCGCCGCGGCGCCAAATATGTCGTCGTAACGATGTGCATCGGCGGCGGCATGGGCGCGGCCGGGCTGTTCGAGGTCCTGTGACTTGACCGGGAGGGTGCCGGGCGGCACCCTCCTGCTTCATGGACGATCGGTACATCGACAATCGGGTGTCGCCGCGGCTCGCGTTTCGCGCGGTGGCGCATTCCTTCCGGTTCCACGGGCGCTCGACCCGATCCGAAGTCGTCTCCTTCTGGTTCTTCGGAATGCTTGCCAATTTCGTGGTCAATTGGCTGGCCCCGACATTGCGCGAGACATCGCCGCTGAGTGCGATTGGCGTGCTCGATCTGCTCTGGTCGACCCTTCTGTTTTGGCCCTTCATCCCGTTGCTGGTGCGACGCCTGCATGATCAGGGTCGCCCATGGCGCTGGGCGCTACTATGGGGCGTGCCCATCTTTTCATCCGTGATCCTGCTCCTGTTGCCCGAAAGCAGCGATGGTCACGGCCCATCGATATCCTTTCTCAGCTTTCATCGATGGCTCGCCTGGACCCCTGTGACGACGCCCCTGCTGGTCGGATCGGTGATCGCCATATTGGCGATATTCGTCCTGTACTTCCTCCCCGAAACCCCGGGCGAGAACCGCTACGGACCGGATCCGCGCGTGGCGCCGGCCAATGAAAACCGCCATTTTGGCGGCGAATTAGCATCTAGGTAAGCACCCATCCCTATGGTACCGCTCACATGTTCGACCCTCCTGCATAGGCGGGCGACTTCAGAGGGTGGACGATGACAGGCGACGAAATTGGGTTGGTGGCCGATATCGGCCGCCAGTCAGTAAGATTTGCGCTGACCGGCGGAGCCGCGGGCATCGTGCCGCGCGACGTCCGCAGCTATCACACCGCCGAACATGCCACCTTCACCAGCGCTTTGCTCGCCTATCTTTCCGAGGTCGGCCAACGCGACGCGGTGCTGCCCAGCGTGCTCGCCGTGGCAGGCGCGGCGCGCGGCGACCTGATCAACCTCACCGGCAGCCGCTGGTATATCTCGCTCTCGGGTGTCGAGGCCGTGCTGCGGTCGCGCCCCCGCGCGCTCAACGAATGCGCCGCCACCGCGCTGGCGCTGACCACGCTCAACCAGAGCGCTTTCACGCCCGTCGGCGCCCAGTCTACCCGGCTGGTCCAGCCCGGCGGCAATTATATCGTGGTCAGTATCGGTACCGGCTTGGGTGTCGCGGCGCTGGTCACCGGATCGAACGGCAAGCTTCAGCCAATCGCGAGCGAGGCGGGTCACATGACCTTCTCTCCGGGCAGCCCGGACGAGGCAAAGTTCGCCGACTATATCCGCACGCGGGGCGCGACCAGCGCCGAGGCCCTGCTCAGCGCCGGTGGGCTGGTCTCGGCCTATGCCGCACTGGCCGACGGCAAGACGATCGGCAGCCCCGAGGAAGTGACTCGTTCCGCCGGCCGCGATCCGGTGTCGACCGCGGTAGCAAGGATGGTCGCCGGCTATCTGGGCTCGTTCATCGGCGATCTGGTCCTCACCTTTGGCGCCTGGGAGGGCGTGTACCTGACCGGCCCGATCCCGCGTGCGTTGCAGGCGCATTTGAACGATGCCCGCTTCCGCAGTCGCCTCGAGGCAAAGGACGCCTTTCGCCGGCAATTGGGCGAAGTGCCGGTCGCGATCGTCAACCGGTCCGACCTGGAACTGATGGGCGCCGCTGCAGCGCTACATAACGACTAGCAGCGATCAGCGATGATGGTCGTGGTCGCCATCGCCGCCATGATCACCACCGTGGCGGCCGTGATGCCGGTCGCTCGCATTGCCGGGATGGCCGTAACGGCATCCGGAGACGGTCAGCCCGGCCAGTGCCAGAGCCGCGGCAAGCGCCATCTTGTTGCTACGCATCGATTCTCTCCTGAGTGATGCGCGTCAACGGATGGTGGTGGGCGGCTGTTCCAGCCGGCCCGGGACGGTCCTATTCAGGACCGCGGCCTGATCAGGCGTTGGTCTTCATCCACTCTTCGAGCTCCGGCGCGATCTGGTTGCGCCATTTGCTGCCGTTGAAGATGCCGTAATGGCCGGCATCTGCCACGACGTACTTCTTCTTCGCTTCGGGAAGCTTGGTCGCCAGCTTCAGCGCCGCCTTGGTCTGCCCCAGGCCGGAGATGTCGTCGCGCTGCCCCTCGATCGCGAGGATGCCGATATCGGTGATCGCCGCCGGATCGACCAGCCGGCCACGATGAGTCATCGTGCCCTTGGGCAAGGAATGGTCCTGGAACACCACGTCGATCGTCTGGAGGTAGAATTCGGCGGTCATGTCGCAGACCGAGCGATATTCCTCGTAGAAATCCTTGGTCTGGTTCGCGCTGTCGTCGTCGCCCTGCACCAGGTGTTTGAACATCTCGTAATGCGACATCATGTGGTTGCCGAGGTTCATCGTCATGAACCCGCTGAGCTGCAGGAAGCCGGGATAGACCCGCCGTCCCGCGCCCGGATAGGTCGCCGGGATGGTCGCGATGACATTGTTCTCGAACCAGCTGTGCGGCCGTTCGGTCGCCAGCGTGTTGACCGCGGTCGGCGCCTCGCGCGTGTCGATCGGGCCGCCCATCATGGTCAGCGTCTTCGGCCGCGACGGATTCTTGTCCGCGCTCATCAGGCAGACGGCGGCGTAGCAGGGTACCGAAGGCTGGCAGACCGCGAGCATGTGCGAGCCCCCCTCTTTTTCATTGGGCCCGACATGCTCCATGAACTCGATCAGGTAATCGATATAATCGTCGAGATCGAAGCTGCCGTCGCTCAGCGGCACCAGCTTCGCGTCGCGCCAGTCAGTGATGTAGACGTCCGCCACCGGGAGCATCCGCTCGACCGTACCGCGCAGCAGCGTGGCGTAATGGCCCGACATCGGCGCGACGATCAGCAGCTTCGGGCCACCCTTCACGCCTTCGCGCTTGAAATGCTTGAGCTGGCCGAACGGCTTGCGCAGCACGATCTCCTCGACGACGCTGACATCCTTGCCGTCGATCTCGGTACGATCGAGCCCGAAATCCGGCTTGCCGCGCGGCGCCGCCGCATGGGCGAACACTTCCAGCGCCGAGCTGATGATCGACCCGCCGCCGAAATAGGCGAAGGGATTGGCCGGATTCGACAGCATTCCTGCACCGAAATTGGCCATCGCGCTGGCACCCGCCAGCATCGATTTCTGCATTTCATAAGCGTTATAGAGCATTGCGTACCCAATATCGGAAAACACGGTCGTAGGTCAGGACATAGGTGTGCAGCGCAGCATACGCAATCGAAACGGACGTTCTATCCGGGGACGTGCCCCAAGCCGGGTTGCACGCTCCCATTTCACGGGCATTGCGGGAAGTCAGGACAAGCCCTAGTCCCCCGGCATGGCTGAGCCCGTCCCCGCTTCACCCGTCGTTTCCGAGGCGAAACCCGCCCAGTCGCGGCGTCAGCTCGGCAATCTCAGGATGGTGTGGCAGCACGCCTCGCGTTATCCGCGCCAGATCGCCACCGCGTTGCTGGCCCTGCTCGTCACCTCGGCCGCGACGATCGCAATCCCTTACGGCTTCAAGAAGGTGATCGATCGCGGCTTCGGCCCCGGGGCGGACGGATCGGTCGCCACTTCCTTCCACTATCTGCTGATGATCGTGGTGGTGCTCGCGCTCGCGACGGCGGTGCGCTTCTACTACGTCTCCTGGCTCGGCGAGCGAGTCGTCGCCGATATCCGCGTCGCGGTGCAGCGGCATCTGCTCACCCTCGCGCCGCGCTTCTTCGAAGAGAATCGCCCGTCGGAAATCTCCTCGCGGCTGACCTCGGACACGACGCTGATCGAGCAGGTCGTCGGCACTACCGTCTCGGTCGCGCTCCGCAACAGCTTCACCGGCGTCGGCGGCATGATCTATCTCTTCGCCCTCTCGCCCAAGCTCGCCGGCATGCTGATGCTGGGCATCCCGGTCATCATCCTGCCGATCGCGCTGCTGGGGCGCCGCGTGCGCAATTTCTCGCGCACCAGCCAGGACCGTGTCGCCGATGTCGGATCGATCGCGTCCGAGACACTGGGCGCGATGAAGGTCGTCCAGGCGTTCGGCCAGGAAGACCGCGAGGCCGCCCGCTTCGCCGCCGCCGTCAACGCCACCTTCACCGCCGCCAAGCGCCGCATCATCCTGCGCGCGTTCATGACGGCGATCGTCATCGGGTTGATCTTCGGATCGATCACCCTGGTGCTGTGGGAAGGCGCAGTCGATGTCGCCGCCGGCCGGATCAGCGGCGGATCGATCGCGGCATTCGTGCTGACCGGTGGCCTGGTCGCCGGCGCGTTCGGCGCGCTGACCGAAGTATATGGCGACCTGCTGCGCGGTGCGGGCGCCGCCGGCCGCCTCGCCGAGCTGCTCGACGAAGTCCCCGAGATCCGCGCGCCGGCCAACCCGATCGCCTTGCCGGAGACGTCACGCGGCGCGATCGAGTTCGACAATGTCACCTTCCGCTATCCGACCAGGCCCGAAGTCGCTGCGCTGCACGAATTTTCGCTGGCGATCACGCCCGGCGAGACCGTCGCCGTGGTTGGCCCCTCGGGCGCCGGCAAGACCACGCTGTTCCAGCTGATCCAGCGCTTCTACGATCCCGATGCCGGTCGCGTCCTGCTCGACGGCGTGCCGCTGCCCGCTGCCGACCCGGCCGATATCCGCCGCCATATCGCCATGGTGCCGCAGGAGACGGTGATCTTCGGCGCCTCGGCGCGCGACAATCTGCGCTATGGCAAATGGCAGGCAAGCGACGACGAGCTCTGGGCTGCCGCCGAGATCGCCAATGCCGCCGAATTCCTGCGCAAGCTGCCTCAGGGCCTCGACACCTTCATGGGCGAAGGCGGTGCGCGCCTGTCGGGTGGCCAGCGCCAGCGTGTGGCGATCGCCCGCGCCGTCCTGCGCGATGCGCCGATCCTGCTGCTCGACGAGGCGACCAGCGCGCTCGACGCCGAGAGCGAGCGACTGGTGCAGGAGGCGCTCGAACGATTGATGCAGGATCGTACCACGCTCGTCATCGCCCACCGCCTCGCCACCGTCCGCGCCGCCGGGCGGATCATCGTGATGAGCGACGGGCAGATCGTCGAAAGCGGCACGCATGGCTCGCTGATCGGCCAGAACGGCCTGTATGCGCGGCTTGCCAGCCTGCAGTTCAGCGAGGCAGCGTAGCTTGAGCAGAGCCAAGGTCCACACCGTCGCGGTCATCGGCGGCGGCATGAGCGGTACGCTGTTCGGCCTGAAACTGGCCGCGGCGCGCCCCGATTTCCACGTGATCGTGATCGAGGCGACGCGTCGCATCGGCCGCGGCCTGGCGTACGGCGCCTGCACGCCGCAGCATTTGCTCAACGTGCCGATCAGCCGGATGGAAGTCGGGCTGAAACCCGGTTTCGCCGACTGGCTCCAGGCCAACCCGAACGCCCGGGAGGCACTCTCGACCGGGCTTGAGGAAAGCGGCGGCGACCTGCACGGCGTGTTCGTGCCGCGCGCATTGTTCGGCGCCTATCTCGAGGAACGGCTGGAAGCGGCGCTGGTCACGGGCAACGGCCCCAGCCTGTCGCTGATCCGCGGCGAGGCGGTACGCGTGCTTGCTCGCCCCGACCGCACGATCCGGCTGAGCGACGGCCGCGAGATCCCGGTCGATGCGGTGGTGCTCGCCACCGGCAACCTCGCCCCGCGTGCGCCGGGCGGGCCGGATCAATGGTTCTACGACAGCCCCGGCTTCGTGCCCGATCCCTGGGCACCCGATGCGTTCGACGGCCTTCAGCCCGACGATCCCCTGCTGCTGCTCGGCACCGGCCTGACCACGGTCGATATCGTGCTGAAGCTCACGGCAGCGGGCCATCGCGGCCCGATCCTCGCTACCTCGCGGCGCGGTCTGTTGCCGCAGGTGCATGCAGGCGGCGGCGCATGGCCGGCGTTCCTCGAGGCCGCCCTGCCTGCCTCGCCGCGCCGGCTGATGCGCCTGATCCGCGAACAGGTCGCGACCGCCGAGACGCGCGGCATCCCGTGGCAGCGCGTGTTCGACGCCGCCCGTCCTGCCATCCCGGCGGTGTGGAGCAGCTGGTCGACGCGCGAGAAGCGCCAGTTCCTCCGGCATCTCCGCACCCGCTGGGACGTTCATCGCCACCGCATGGCGCAGCGCATCCATGACGCGCTCCACGCCGAGACCGGGCGCGGTCGGCTGGAGATCCTGCCAGCGCGCCTGCGCGGCTATCAGCTAGCGGGTGACAAGGTCGAGGTCGCTCTCGCCCCGCGCCATGGCGGCGAGCGCCGTTTCGCGGCTGCCCGGGTGGTCAACTGCACCGGGCCGCGCCGCGACGCCGGCGCGATCGCCATTCCGCTGCTCGCCGACCTGCGCGATCAGGGTCTCGCCCTGCCGGATGACCTCGGCCTGGGTCTCGAAACCAACAATTGCGCGCTGCTCGACACGGATCGCCGCACCTCGACCTGGCTGTTCGCGCTCGGCGCGCTCACCTGCCCGCAATGGTGGGAGATCACCGCGGTTCCGGAGATCGCGGTGCAGGTCGACCGGCTGGTCGGGCAACTCGCCAATCCCGAGGCCGCACATCTCAGCGCGGGCGATTTCCTCGACCTCGGGGCGGGTATCTAGCCGTCCATCCCGTTTGCAGCTGTTCCGACAATAGGAAAGAGCGAGCCGGCTCAAGTCCGGTAAGGATGGCATGCCAGATTCCGTGGCACCGTTGAATCAACGCCGACGGCAAGGCTGCGGGACGAGCGGCGGGAGATATGGGACACCAGCTTGTCCCATATCTCCCGCCGACACCTTCGGGTGTCACACATAATATCGTTTTATATCAAATTCTTAATTGGAAGACTGACTCACGCGCAGCGCCAATCGCGGGACGCGCGGCCGGTTATTTCCAACAAGTGTCCCATGAAACGTCAGAGCAGCGCGCCGAGGCCCGTGCGCAGCGCCTCGCCGCTGGCGGCACGCGTCACCAGGTCTCTGTCGATCTCGCCATGGACGCTGCTCCACACGGGCATGGCCTCCGCCAGCACCTGCTTTCCCGCCGCCGTGAGCACCAACCGCTTGATGCGCCGGTCCGACGAGTCCGATTCCACGAGCACCAGGCCATCGCGCTGTAACGGCTTGAGATTGGCGGTCAGACTGGTGCGATCCATCGCCAGCAGGTCGGCGACCGGACCGAGTGACGGCGGCCTGGGCCGGTTGAGCGCATTCAGCAGCGAGAACTGGCCGCTGGTGATGCCGAAGACTCGGAAGGCTTCGTCGAACCGTCGCGACAGGGCCCGCGCTGCGCGCTGGGTGGCCAGGCACAGGCAATGATCGCGCACGAAATGCGTCTGGTCGAAAGGAACGAGACCGGGTTTTGACATGGGTAATTTATGTTGATATCAACTGATTCTGTCAAGCGCTCACTAAGAGGATGTGCCGCGTGCCGATCGATCCCAATGCCACCATCGAGATTACAAGTTTCGCCTGGGTGCCGGAGCTCGCGCGCGGCTTCGTCCGGGACTTGCGGCCGCGCTGGGCATGCGAGGAGGCCGGTCTTGGCTATGCCGAGCGGCTGATCGGCTTCGAAACGGCCAAGGGCGAGGATTATCGCCGCGAGCAGCCCTTCGGCCAGGTGCCGGCCTATCGCGACGACGAAGTGCAGATGTTCGAAAGCGGCGCGATGGTGCTGCGCATCGCCGAGCGTTCCGACAAGCTGATGCCGGAAGGCGCGGCAGGCCGCTCGCGCGTACTCACCTGGGTCACCGCCGCGCTCAACAGCGTGGAGCCGTTCGTGTTCGATCTGGTCGATATCGACACGTTCAATCCGGACGCCGAATGGGGCAAACTCCGACGGCCGCAGGTGATCGACAACCTGCGCGGGCGGTTGGCAGGCGTATCAGGCTGGCTGGGCGAAAAGGAGTATCTCGAAGGCGACTTCAGCGCGGCCGATATCATCATGACGACGGTGCTGCGCGAGGTTTCGGACGATGCGCTGCTCGCCGAATTCCCCAACCTGATCGCCTATCGCGATCGGTGCATGAGCCGCCCCGCCTTCGAGCGGGCGCTGAACGCGCAATTGGCATCCTTCGCGCCCGAGCCTGTGCCTGCGTGAGAGCGGCACGAGATGGAGATTTTACAGCATGGCCAAGCTCGTCTTTGGAATGAACCAGTCTCTGGACGGCTATGTCGACCATATGGGGTTCGCGCCGGGGCCCATACTCTTCCGCCACTTCATCGAGGAGGCTCAGGGGCAGGCGGGCAGCATCTATGGTCGCAACTTGTATGAGATCATGCGGTACTGGGATGACGATCATCCTGAATGGGATGCGGCGAGACATGCCTTCGCCGCGGCGTGGCGGAACCAGCCGAAATGGGTCGTCTCGCGCTCGTTGAAATCGGTCGGCCCCAACGCCGAGCTTGTTGGGGCTGATCTCGAGGGCGCGATCCGCAAGCTGAAGGCCGAGCGCGACGGGGAGATCGAAGTTGCCGGCCCGCACCTGGCGCGAAGCCTCACCGACCTTGGCCTGATCGATGAGTATCGCATCTACCTGCACCCCGTCGTACTTGGTCACGGCACGCCCTATTTCGCCGGCCCCCGGCCGCCGCTCCGCCTGGTGACCAATGATCGGATGGGCGAGGACGTGATCAGGCTGACCTACGTTCCCGCTTGATCCCGCGACTCGCCGGATGGAAATCGCCGACGCGTCAGATCCGCTTTGAGTCGATTCACCGCATGTCGATAGCGCGTCATGCCGGGCTTGTTCCGGCATCCGCTGTGCCCCACACTCCGATATTGCTTCGGACAGGGGCCCCCGGAACATGTCCGGGGTGACGAGAGGAGAGCGAGATGCGCGACTTCGACATCATTGTGTACGGTGCCACCGGCTTCACCGGGCGCCTGGTCGCGGAATATCTGGTCCAGACCTATACCGGCCCGGATCGTCCGCGCTGGGCGATGGCCGGTCGGTCGCTCTCGAAGCTGCAGGAGGTGCGCGACGAGATCGGCGCGCCTGCCGACACGCCGCTGCTCACCGCCAATTCCGACGATCCCGCCACGCTCAAGGCATTGTGCGAGCGCACGACGGTGATGCTCACCACGGTCGGCCCGTACCAGCTTTACGGCAGCGACCTGGTCGCCGCCTGTGCCGAGACGGGCACCGCTTATGTGGATCTGTGCGGCGAGCCGGCCTGGATGCGCCACATGATCGACGCGCATCACGAGACCGCGCAGCGCACCGGCGCGCGCATCGTCTTTTCCTGCGGGTTCGATTCGATCCCGTTCGATCTCGGCGTGCTGACCTTGCAGAATGCGGCGAAGCTGAAACACGGCAAGCCCGCCCCCCGCGTGAAATGCCGGGTGCGCAAGATGCAGGGCGGCTTTTCCGGCGGCACCGCGGCGAGCCTCAAGGCGACGCTGGCCGCGGCGGCGCGCGACCCGTCGATCCTCGGGCTGCTGACCAACCCCTTCTCGCTGACCCCCGGCTTTCAGGGGCCGAGCCAGCCGCGCGGGCTGCTGCCCGATTATGACAAGACGATCGAGGCCTGGGTCGCGCCGTTCATCATGGCGCCGATCAACACCAAGAATGTCCATCGCACCAATTTCCTCCTCGGCGAGGCCTATGGCGCCGACTTCGTCTATGACGAGATGATGGTCGCAGGGCTCGGCGACATCGGCAGGGCGGCGGCCGAAGCGATCGCGAAGATCAATCCGCTCGCCAGCGACAAGGGCCCCAAGCCCGGCGAAGGCCCGTCGAAGGAGGAACGCGAGAATGGCTACTATGATGTGCTGTTCATCGGCGAGATGCCCGACGGCACGCGCATCGACTCCGTCGTTACCGGTGATCGCGACCCGGGATACGGATCGACCAGCAAGATGATCGCGGAGACGGCCTTGTGCCTGGTGCAGGACGTGGCGGGTGAAGGCGGGATCTGGACGCCGGGTGCGCTGCTCGGCGAGGTACTGGTCAAGCGGCTCGAAGCGAAGGCGGGGCTCACCTTCCGGGCGGGGTGATTCGCCACCAAATCCAACCCGTCATGCCGGACTTGTTCCGGCATCCATCGCTCCGCAAAAGCCGGCTGCGGTGCATGCGGGACGATGGACCCCGGAACAAGTCCGGGGTGACGAGGTGTTTTGGTCGAGTGTCCGAACCCTAGCCCAGCAGCCCGATCCCTACGCCCGCCGCCAGCGCCGCGGCAAGCCCGGCCAGCGCCATGCCGATCTTTTTCCGACGGCCCCGCTGATAGGCATCAAGCTTCGGTACATCGAGATAATATGTGCCGTTCTTCGCGGGCGCGAGCACACCGTTCTCGCGCAGCCGGTCGAAGAATTTCTCCTCCATGCGCCGTGCCGGGGTGAAGCTCACGGCATTGTCCGGCGACACCGCGTTCTTCGACATGAAGTGCGAGATGACCTTGCGCCGCGCCCGTGCCGCTGCCGCCGCCACGCCTGCCGTTGCCCCGCCCATGCCCCGTCTCCAATGACTTGCACGGCGATCATGCCACGGCTTCACCTGCTATAGAAGAGCGTCGCGACGGCCGCGATGACCACCGAGACCAGGATCGCGATCGGCACCCAGCGCCGGCTGAACGCCTCCCGGTCGAGATGATAGGCGACCAGATCGAACCACCAGCGCCCGGGCGCGACTTCGCGCAGCGCGCCGATCCGGCGGAAGCGGTCGAACCACCAGCGCTCGACCCGATCCTTCGGCACGAAGGCGATCGCATCCTCGGGCGAGAGCGCATGATGCGCGAGGAAATGCCCCGCCACCGGCCCGCGCACGCGCCGGGCGGCCGCGGGAAGCTCCCTCATTTTTTGCGGCCCTGGTGGCGGATGTTCGCCGGGCGCCCGCGCCGCTTGATCACGCGGTGAGGCTTCGCGTCGCGCTCGGGCCGGGCGCCCTTCCCGTCCACCATCTCGAAGCGCAGCGCGCCCGACACGGGATTGGCTTCGGCCAGCCGGAGCTGCAGCCGCTGGCCGCTGGCATATTCAGTGCCCGTCTCGTCGCCGATCAGGCGCCGCCCCGCCTCCTCATAGCGGAAATATTCGCCGCCGATGTCGCGCACCGGCATCAGCCCGTCGCCGCCAATGCCCTCGACCGTCGCGAAGAAGCCGAAATTGGCGACGCCGGTGATCCGCACGTCGAGCACCTGCCCGACCCGCTCGGCCAGGAAGGCAGCGACATAGCGGTCGATCGTGTCGCGTTCCGCCTCCATCGCGCGGCGTTCGAGCATCGAGATGCTCTCGCCGATCTTCTCCATCGAGGCCGCCTCGCCCTCGGTCAGGCCGCCCGGACCGAGCTTGTATGCGCTGACCAGCGAGCGGTGAACGATCAGATCGGCGTAACGCCGGATCGGCGAGGTGAAATGCGCGTAACTGCCGAGCGCGAGCCCGAAATGACCGTGATTTTCCGGGCCGTAATAAGCCTGGGTCTGGGTGCGCAGCACCTGCTCCATAATCTGCGGGCGGAAATCGACCTCGCCGATCTTGTCGAGGATGTGGTTGAAGGTCGCCGGGCGCACCACCTGGCCCAGCGCGAACTCGACGCCGAAAGTCTTCAGATACTCCTTGAGCGCGACCAGCTTCTCGCGGCTCGGCGGCTCATGGTCGCGGTACATGACCGGCGCATTTTTCACCTCCAGCGCCTTGGCCGCCGCGACATTGGCGGCGATCATGTAATCCTCGATCAGCTTGTGCGCATCGAGCCGCTCGCGCGGCGCGACCGACAGGATGCGGCCCTTCTCGTCGAGGACCACGCGGCGTTCGGGCAGGTCGAGGTCGAGCGGTTCCCGCTTTGCGCGGGCCTTGTTGAGCGCCTTCCAGCAGGCCCAGAGCGGTTTCAGCGCAGTGTCGGTCAGCGGATGCTCGATTGTGCCGTCGATCGCCGCTTGCGCATCTTCATAGGCAATGTTCGCCGCGATCCGCACAATGGCACGCGTGAAGCGCCAGCTTTTCAGCGTCCCGTCCTTCGCGATCCGCAGATGGCACGCCAGCGCCCCGCGATCGACACCCTGCTTCAGCGAGCACATGTCGGCGGACAATTCCTCGGGCAGCATCGGCACGACGCGGTCGGGGAAATAGACGCTGTTGCCGCGCCGCCGCGCTTCGCGGTCGAGCTCGGATCCGGGGCGGACATAGAAGCTGACATCGGCGATCGCGACGATCGCCTTCCATCCACCCTCGTTCGCGGGATCGTCGTCGGGCGCGGCCCAGACGGCGTCGTCATGGTCGCGCGCGTCGGCCGGGTCGATCGCGACGATCGGCAGATCGCGCAGGTCCTCGCGTCCATCCCCAAGCGGGGTCTGCGCGACCCGCGCGGCTTCCTCGATCGTCTCCGGCGTGAAGACATTGGGGATGCTCAGCTTGTGGATCGCGATCAGCGAGAAGCTGCGCGGCGCGAAGGGATCGCCGAGGCGTTCGGTCACCCGCACCGTGATCCGCGGCGGGCGCCCGGCCTTTTCGGCCAGCACCAGGTCGCCCGGCTCGGCACCGCCGGCGTCGGACACCAGAAATTCGCGCCGTTCCTTCTTCTCGACGCCCTGCAGCCAGAGCTTGCCGCCCTCCTGATGCAGCACGCCGAGTACCAGTTCCTCGCCGCGCGCGAGCTGTTTCATCGGATGGGCGATCCAGCCATTGCCGGCTTCCTCGGTCCGCGCCAGCACCCGGTCGCCAATGGCCAAGGCGCCATGCTTGCGCTCGCGCACCCTCAGGCGCGGCGCGGGCGCATCGGACTCCCAGCGCTCGGGCACGGCCCATACATTGCCGCCGTCATCGACGTCGGCGATGCGCAGCACAGTCACCTTGGGCAGGCCGCCCAATTTATGGAAAGCGCGGCCGGGGGCGCTGTCGATCAGCCCCTCGTCGGCCATGTCCTTGAGCAGGGCCTTGAGGCCGATCTTCTCCTGCGCGGTCAGGCCGAAGGCGCGCGCGATCTCGCGCTTGCCGGCGGGGGTATCCGACGAGGCGATGAAGTCGAGGATCTGCTCGCGGGTTGGAAGGCCGGGCGAACGCTTTGGTTTGGGCATCGACGGGAGATAGGGGTTTACGCTCCCGCCGTCACCTGCCCGCGCTGCTTCAGGATCACGCCGGCCCGCCAATAGTGGAAGATCGCCCAGGGCGTCGCCACCGCGAAGACGAACATCGCCCAGCGCAGCGATTCCTCGCCGTACGTCGGGCGCAGCATGTCGCTGATCCGCCCGACCAGCGTCGGCCCAAGCCCGAGCCCGATCAGATTGATCACCAGCAGGGTGATCGCCGCCCAGAGCGCGCGCAGCCGCATCGGGGCGAGCCCCTGCAGCAGCGCGAAGGTCGGGCCGAGATAGCTCGACGCGAACAGCAGCGCGAGGAAATAGGCCGCGATCGCGACATTGGCGTCGTGGAGGAAATAGAAGATCAGGCTGAACGGCAGCGCGATCGTCTTCAGGATGCCGACCATCCAGCTTTGCCAGTGCAGCCCGCGCTTCTTCGCCAGCCGGTCGGCCAGAATGCCGCCGACGACGCCGGAGACGGTCGCGAAGATCGCGCCGACCGGGGCGATCACCCAGGAGATAGTCAGCAGTGAGACGTCGAAGGAGCGCAGGATGAAGCTTGGCCCCCATTGGGCATGGCCATAGCCGATCATCGAGGTCAGCGTGACCGCGGCGACCAGATGCCGCGCCGCCCGGTCCTGCCAGATCGAGGTGAAGCCCGCGCCCAGGCTCGGGATCGCCTCGCGTTCCTGCTCGGCTGTGGTGCGCCCGTCGGAGAGGCCGCGGCGCGGCTCGATCACGAACAGCCAGACGATCGCCGCGAGCAGCAACCCGGGCAGGCCGACCACGAACATCGCCGCGCGCCAGCCATAGAAATGGCCGATCGTCCCGCCGATGATCGTGCCGAACGCCGCGCCGAGCACCACGCCGAGCGAATAGATCGCCATCGCGCTCGCCCGCTCGTGCGGCGCGTAGAGATCGGCGATCATCGAATGGCTGGGCGGGCTCGACCCGGCCTCACCCACGCCGACGCCGATCCGCGCGAGCAGCAACTGCAGGAAGTTGGTGGCGAGGCCGCACACCGCCGTCATCGCGCTCCATAATGCCAGCGACAGCACGATGATCTTCTTGCGGCTGGTCCGGTCCGCCAGTCGGGCCACCGGAATGCCCAGCCCGGCATAGAAGATCGCGAAGGCCAGGCCCGACAATAGGCCGAGCTGCGTGTCGGTCAGCAGCAGGTCCTTGCGGATCAGCTCGAGCAGAATCGCAAGGATCTGCCGGTCCATATAGCTGAAGAAATAGACGAAGGTCAGCAGCGCCAGGGTCAGCCGGCGGCGGCGGAGCGCCAGCGCATCGGCGGTTTCTGGCGCATTTTCCGGGGAGAAAGCCATGGGGATACTCGGGTTACAGGGCAAAAAACGGCCCGCCGTCCAAGGGAGAAGCGGCGGGCCAGAGGGTGTCGAAGAAGATCAGAACTTCTTCGACAGGCCGACCTTGTAATTGCGGCCCAGCGGGCTGCCGGTGAACGGGTCGTAATTGTAATCGAGTCGCGCGAAGGAAGGATCGCGGTCGAAGATGTTCATCACCGTCAGGCTGAGCGTCGTGTCCCAGGGCAGGCGCGCGCGCAGGCTGAAATCGGCAGTGAAATAGGATTTGATGTCGGCGCCCTGCATCAGGATCGGCGCACCGGCGATATCGGCACGCGGCGCGAACGGCCCCGAATTGGTGTCGGCGCGCTGGTCGCGATATTTGTCGATATAGGTCCCGGTCAGCCGCGCATCGAAGATGCCCGCGCCGAGATCGATATAGGCCTGGCCCTTCCATTTCGGCACCGGATAGGCGGTGGTCTGGAAGTTGAGCTTGCCCGCCGCGTCGAACGCCTTTTGCACGACGACGCCTTCGACGACCTGGTCCTCGCTCTTGTACTCGATCGTGTAGGTCGCAGTCACGCCGGCGCCGAAGCGCGCCGCGCCGATATCGGTACGATAATTGGCCGCGAAATCGAGCCCGCTGTTCTTGATGCCCGAACCGTTGATGATCTGGGTGCGCAGCCGCGAGATGTTGGCGATGGCGCAGGTGCCCGCGCCCGCCACGCCGTTGCCGTCGTTGAACTGGAACCGCTTGCGCAGATTGGCAAAGGCCGGGTCGGTACAGTTCGCGGCATTGGCGAACAGCGTGTTGACGATGCCGGCGACCGGCTCGAACAGGATCGAGTCCTTCAGCTTGTAGTTGAAATAGTCGACGCTGGCGGTGAACCCGCCAAAGTTGAGCAGCACGCCACCCGAGATGTTGCGCGAGGATTCCGGCGTGAGCGCCGCGTTGCCGAACACGTCGACCGGGCGGAAGCTGGTGCCGATCAGCTGGAGCGAGGTGACCGATCCGGCATTGAGATTCTCGTTGCGCGGGCCGCGGAACGTGGTGCCGATGCCGCCGCGGAAGGCGAGCCACGGTGTCGCCTGCAACCGGACGCGTGCCTGCGGATCGAAGGTCGACCCCACACCGCCGCCATAATCCTCATAGCGCGCGGCAAGCTGCACGTTGAGGATGTCGAAGACCGGAATCTGGAGCTCGCCATAGGTCGCGATCACGTCGCCCGAGGCACTTGCGTTCGAGTTGGTGCCGAGGAAAGCCAAGGCGCCGGTCGCCGGCGGGTTGACCCCAGGTGTGGTCTGGTTGGGCCGGCAGGCGCCGACATTGCCGTTGAGCGGCGATTCGCGGCATGGGTTGACCGCCAGATTGTTGTTGTTGCCGTAGTTCACCTTGTAGGTGTCGCGGCGATATTGCGCGCCGATGCCGAACTGCACGTCGCCGCCCGGCAAGGTCAGCCCCGTCCTGCCGCTGATGCTCGCCTCGCCGACGAACAGCGAGGTGTCGGTCTGGCTGAACGATTTGACGAAGAACCATCGCGCCAGCTCGGCGTTGTTGGCAACGGTGGCGGTGTAAGCTGGGTTGGTCGCACCGGTGGCCAGATTGCTCTGCACGGCATTGCCGAACGGATTGAGCCACAGACAGCCATTTGCGCCAGGCGTCGTGCCGGTGCAGTTCGCGCCGCCAAGCCCGCGCAGGGCGAGTTGGACGCGGTCGCCGAACGAGTCATAGCCGTCGATGTACCGGTAATAATGGTGATAGGTCGCGTTGATATTGAAATCGAGGCTGTCGCTCAGCTTGCCCGACAGGGTCGCGGTGAAGCGTTCCGATTCCGATTTGCGCATGCCGATCGATGCGCCGGGATCGTTGCTGTCGGGGTCGGAGAACATCGGGTTGCCGCCGGTCAGGAACGGCCGGTAGAGCAGGGTCGGGAACAGCACGCCGATGCCCGCCGGGATCTGGGTCGGGTTCTGCAATTTATATTGGACCAGGCCCGGATTATTGGCCGGAACGAAGAAGCCGCTCTGGGTAATACCCGCCGCTGACGAGGGCGCCTGGGTCAGCAGATAGGAAGGCGAGGTGCGGTAGTGCGGCACCGTCGACCGGCCGAACAGGGCGCTCACCTCGAGCTCGATATCCGGGGCGACATCAACCCCTACCTCGACATAGGCTTGGCCGCGCCGCTCGGTGTCGACCAGTGCGTCATAGGGGCTGTATTGGGTGGCGCAGCGGTTCTGTGCGGTGATGACACCGCCGAGCGCGACGCAGCTGAGGTCGGGCATGGGGTTGGTGATCGCGGCGCCCGTCGGGCCCAGCGCGACGAAGGTCGCGGGGTTGCCGCCGCCGGTCCAGCCGCCTTCCGGATTGGTCGCGAACGGCAGGGTCGCGAAATCGCGTTCCCGTGCGAGCAGTTCGCCGCGCGACTGGAAGCCCGCCGCGAGCAACACGCGGAAGCCGTTGCCCTGATGGCCGAAGCTCGCGGAGATATCGTAATCGCCGACGCTGTCGTTGACGAACTTGTAGCTGCCGGCGACGAGGAAGCCCTTCTGGTCGGTCTTGGTGAGGAAGTTCACCACGCCCGCCACCGCGTCCGATCCATAGGTCGCCGCGGCGCCGTCCTTCAGCACCTCGATCCGGCCGATCGCCGCCTGCGGGATCATGTTGATGTCGATCGAGGGAATGCCGTTGCCGGCCGCGACCAGGCGCTTGTTGTTGAGCAGTACCAGGGTGCGCTGCGGGCCGAGGCCGCGAAGGTTGACCGTGGCGATGCCCTCGGCGCCCTGCGAGCGGCTGTCGAACTGGTTGGAATCGCCGAGCACGCCGTTCGAGGTCGGCAATGCCTTCAGCATCTCGACCGCGGACGGGCTGCCCTGTTTGAGAAGCTCTTCGGAGGAGATCACGTCGACCGGCAGCGCCGCGTCTTCGGGCGTGCCTTTGATCAACGATCCGGTGACGACGATGTCGGGCGTGGTCTGGCCGGCATCGTCCTGGTCGGCAACCGTGCTTTGGGCGAAGGCCGGCGTCGCAAGGCCGAGCGCGAGGGCCGAAACGGCGCACGCCGATAAATACTGCTTCCTGAGCATCTCTCTCTCCCCTTAAGCCGGGATGCTCCATGATCCCGTACCGTAAACTCGAATTGATAGAGAGATTGACGTTACGTCAAGTAAAAGACGCGTTTCGAAACGGTACCCGTTTCTGTGTGTTGCCGTTCTGCACCAGCCACAAGGAGCCGGAACGGCCAGAACCCATATTCGAATTGGCTATATCTCCCCTGCCGCGGCACACATGAAAACAGGCGCCGCCCGGTTGGGCGACGCCTGTCATGCAGGGCTGGGGGTGAGGGTCAGTAGCCGTTGAGTCGGGCGAAGCGCTCGCGGTGATAGGCGGCATTGCCCCACATCGTCTCCAGCACGCGGGCGCGCTTGATATAGAAGCCGGCATCATGCTCGTCGGTCATGCCGATGCCGCCGTGGAGCTGGATCAGCTCGCGGCTGACCAGATTGAGCGTGTCGCCCGCCACCGCCTTGGCCAGGCTCACTGCCTGGTCGACGTCCGAACGGTTCGCGTCGATCGCCTCCAGCGCACCCTCCACCGCGGAGCGCATCAGCTCGAGTTCGGTGAACATCTTCGCCATGCGATGCTGCAGCGCCTGGAAGGTCGAGAGCTGCTGGCCGAACTGCACGCGCGTCTTGAGATAGTCGTTGGTGGTCGCAAAGGCCTGCTCCGCCATGCCGAGCATTTCGGCGCAGAGCGCGGCGGTGGCACGGTCGATCACCTTCGCGGTCAGATCGGTCCCGCCAAGCTTCTCCGCGGCAGCGCCGTCGAAGGTCACCTGGGCATGGCTGCGCGAATCCGCCATATGCCGCGTTGACCGCGAGACTCCGGGGCCGTCCGGGACAAGATACAGTCCATCAGCCGCCGCAACGACGAACAGGCCGGCGCTGTCGCCCTCCGCGACGAACTGTTTGGTGCCGCTGATCTTGCCGCCCGAGACGCTCGTCGTGATCTTTGCTGGATTATGGACTGGTCCTTCGTCGACCGCGAGCGTTGCGACGACCTCGCCGGCCGCAATCTTCGGCAGCCACTCAGCCTTGGCCGTATCCGATCCGCCCAGCACGATCGCGGTCGCCGCGGCTGCGGTCGAGGCCAAAGGAGAGGCAGCGAGATTGCGCCCGAGCTGCTCAAGCACCAGCCCGAGCGAGAGATAGCCGAATTCCGATCCGCCAAAGGCCTCGGGCACGACGATCCCCGCCCAGCCCATCTGGCCCATCTCGGCCCAGGCGGCGGCATCATAGCCCTCAGCCGGCGCGGCATCGCGCATCTTGCGAAAGGCACCGACGGGGGACTCATTGTCCGCCCATTCGCGCGCCATGTCGCGCAGCATCGTCTGTTCGTCGTTGAGTACGGCCATCATCCTGCCCCTTGAAACTACTTCCGTCATGCCGGACTTGTTCCGGCATCCATCGATCCGCCTGCGCTGCCGCCAGAACCTCCAGCCCATCGTTCGCGGTACGATGGACCCCGGAACCAGTCCGGGGTGACGGCAATCATCGGTTATTGGTGGTCGAGCATCCCGAGGATGCGCTTGGCGATCACGTTGTTCTGGATCTCGGTCGACCCACCATAGATCGACACTGCCTTGCCCCAGAGCCAGGTGCGGGTCTGGCTCAGCTCGGCTTCGGTAAAGCCCTCGCCGTCCCAGCCGAGCCCGTTCATGCCCATGATCTCGATCGACAGCTCGGCGCGGTCCTGGGTGATGCGCGCGCCGACATTCTTCATGATCGACGTCGCGGCGGACGGCCCCTGGTTCGATTTCGCTTCGAGCGCGGCGCGGCGCAGGGTCAGCGCGAAGGCGCGGCTGTCCATCTCGTGGCGCACGATGCGCATGCGCAGGTCGCTATCGTCGACCCGGCCCTGCTCGTCAGTCCCGCGATATTGCTTGGCGAGCGCCCCCATCGACGTGCCGCCGAACAGCCGGCTGAGCGAGCCGCCGCCCGACAAATTCTGCCGTTCGTGCTGGAGCAGCCGCTTGCCGATGGTCCAGCCTTCGCCCTCGCGGCCGACGAGATTCCCCTTGGGCACCTTCACATCCGTGAAGAAGGTCTCGCAGAAGGGCGACGCGCCGGAGATCATCTTGATCGGCTTCACCTCGACACCCGGCGAGGTCATGTCGATCAGCAGAAAGCTGATGCCTTCATGCTTTTTCGATTTGTCGGTCCGCACCAGCGCAAAGCATTTGTCGGCCCATTGGCCGCCCGAGGTCCAGGTCTTCTGACCGTTGACGAGATAATGATCGCCCTTGTCTTCGGCGAACATCTGCAAGCTCGCCAGGTCCGATCCAGCCCCCGGCTCCGAATAGCCCTGGCACCACCGCACCTCGCCCTTGGCGATCGCCGGGATATGCTCCAGCTTCTGCTCCTCACTGCCATATTCGAGCAGGGTCGGGCCGAACATCATGATGCCCATGCCGCCGATCGGGTTCCAGGCGCCGATCCGCGCCATTTCCTCGCCCAGCACGCGCGCCTGAGCGCGGTCGAGTCCGCCGCCGCCATAGGCCGCGGGCCAAGTCGGCACGCCCCAGCCCTTCTCGCCGAACGCCTTTTTCCAGGCCGCCTCTTCATCCGAAAGCGCACTCGGCCCCTCGACCGTCGCCATCGGGTTTTCCTTGCCCTTCAGCGAGGGCGGGAAATGCGCCTCGAGCCATGCGCGCGTTTCCTGACGGAACGCGTCGATCGGGGTGACGGCGACGTCGGCTTCGGCGGCGCTGGCCATATATGCTCTCCTTCGACAACCGAATCTGAATTTCGGGTATGGTCGAGCATGTGGCACAGATCGAAAGGCAAGCAAAGCGCGTAACGCCGCCCATACCGCCGAACGCGCTGCGCCGCGCACGGCCCCTGCGGGCCGGCGCGGTCGCACCGTGGACTCCACGGGCGGCCTCGGCACCTCGGGGGCGGTGCCTTGGCCGCTGGCGAGTTTATTTCAGCAGGGAGAGGACGCCCTGCTGGGTCTGGTTGGCCTGGGCGAGCAGCGCCGTCGATGCCTGGCTCAGGATCTGGGCCTTGGCGAGCGCGATGGTCTCCGTCGAGAAGTCGACGTCTTCCACCCGGCTGCGCGCATCGGTCAGGTTGGCAACACTGGTCGTCAGATTGTTGACCACCGATTCGAGGCGGCTCTGGCTTGCGCCGATCGACGAACGGGTCGTGTTCACGGCGAGCAGGGCGGTGTCGAGCGAGTCGAGCGCGTCGGTGGCGCCATCGGCATCCGAGATGTCGATATCGCCCACATCGTCCAGGTCCAGCGCGCTGATCGTGATCGCGACCTGGTCGGTCGAGGCGGAGCCGGTCTGGATGTTGACCGCGATATCGCTGGCGCCGAACAGGGTCACGCCGTTGAAGTTGGTCTTCTCGACGATGTCGGCGAGCTGGGCGGCAAGGCCGGTGACTTCGACCTGCAGATTGGTGCGATCGTCATCGGAATAGGTACCCGAAGCCGACTGGACCGACAGTTCGCGGATACGCTGCAGGATGTTGGTGACTTCGCTCAGCGCGCCGTCGGCGGTCTGGGCGAGCGAGATGCCGTCGTTCGCGTTGCGGATCGCCTGGCTCTGGCCGCGGATCTGCGAGGTCATGGAAGAAGCGATGGCGGAGCCTGCCGCGTCGTCCTTCGCGCTGTTGATGCGCTTGCCGGTCGACAGGCGCTCGATGCTGGTCTGCAGCGCTTTCGACGCTGCGTTCGATGCGTTGGTCGCGCGGAGCGCGGCAACGTTGGTGCCGATAACAGTCATGTTCAATCTCCGGACGTCCTCCCGCCGCCCCCAAAGCGATGGATCGAACCGTCTACGAGAAGAACGGCAGGGTAAATGCGACATTAAGCAGTTTTTTTAAATTGGCCCGGAATGGCCCGAAAAACAGCGGATTTCGAGGATAGTTGGCCAGCGCCTACCCCCTTGCCCTTCGCCGCCGCCTTGTGCATGTTCGACGAATGTTCCGCCGGCGCTTGCGCCGTCAACAAAGATGCGGGACGCGACCGATCCCCGGGGGGAGAGTGAATGCGCTTCGAACACCGCGCCGTGCCCATCGTGCTTGCCGCCGTGCTGATCGACACGATCGGCTTCGGCATCATCATGCCGGTCTTCCCGCAGCTGATCACCAGCATCGGTCATGTCGACCTGGAACAGGCGACGCGGATCGCCGGCTATATGCTGGTGGTGTTCGCCGTGATGCAGTTCTTCGCGGGGCCTGTGCTCGGCAATCTCAGCGACCGGTTCGGCCGGCGCCCCGTGCTGATCGCCTCGATGCTCGCCTTCGGCATGGACTATGCGCTGATGGCCTGGGCACCGACGCTTGCCTGGCTGTTCCTTGGCCGCGCGATCGCCGGCATCGCCGGCGCCGTCTACAGTCCGGCCAGTTCGGTGCTCGCCGACGTCACCCCGCCCGAGAAACGCAGCGGCGTGTTCGGGCTGATCGGGGCTGCGTTCGGCATCGGCTTCGTCATCGGCCCGGCGATCGGTGGGCTGCTCGCGGATTTCGGCCCGCGCGCGCCGTTCGTCGCCGCGGCAATCCTGGCGCTCGTCAATGCCGCAGTGATGATCGTCGCCATGCCCGAAACGCTGGCGCCGGAGAATCGCCGTCCGTTCAAGCTGCGCGACGCCCATGTCGTTGGCGCCTTCCGCCCACTGTTCCACGCCGGCAATGCCGCGCCGCTGCTCGCCGCCTGGTTCGTCTGGCAGCTCGCGCATATGGTCTATCCCGCGACATGGTCCTTCTGGGCCGCCATCCGTTTCGATTGGGACGCCAAGGCGATCGGCTGGTCGCTCGCCTTTGTCGGGCTGGTGATGGCGCTGGTGCAGGGCGGCCTGACCGGCAAGATCATCGCCCGCGTCGGGGAGCGGCGTGCGCTCGTCATCGGCCTCGTCTCGGCCGGCATCTCCTTCCTCGCCTTCGCCTTCATCACCCAGAGCTGGCAGGCCTATGCCCTGTTCCTGGTCAGTGCCCTGTCCGGCCTGATCTTCCCGGCGATGAATGGCCTGCTCTCGCGCATGGTCGACGCTTCGCACCAGGGCGCCTTGCAGGGCGGCATCGGCAGCATGGGCAGCATCTCGTCGATCCTCGGGCCGCTGCTCCTGACCCAGGCACTGGCGACCGGCGTCGACCATGGCTTCCCGGGTGCGGCCTTCCTGCTGGCGGGAATCCTGGCCTTCGTCTCGCTCGGCATCATCCTGTGGAAGGTGCTCGACCGCGTCCCGCCACCGGATGCAGCGGCGGCGCCGGAAATCGCCAACTGAGGCCAGGCTCCGATTCCCCCCAGCTTGGCGAGGGAGAAATCAGAGTTCCTTGCCCGGCCGCCGTGACAGCCCGACATCAAGATGCGCGCCCGCATCGAGCAGCAGGGTTTCGCCCGTCATCACCCGATTGTCGGGATCGAGCAGCATCACCACCGGTCCGGCGATATCGTCCGCCCCTGCCGCCATTGTCATCGGCGTCTGCGCGGCGATGCGCGCGTTGAGCGCCGCAAAGCCCGCCTCACCCAGGCGCTTCTCGAACCAGCCGGTCCCGACATAACCAGGCGCCACCGCATTGACCCGGATCGCCGGGGCGAGCGCTCTGGCCAGGCTCTTGGTCATCGTCAGCAACGCGCCCTTCGACGCGGCATAGGCCACCGACGATCCATTGCCGAACACCCCCGCCACCGAGGCGATATTCACCACCGATCCGACCCCACCCTCGCGCATCGCCGGCGCACAGGCGCGCACCATCTGGAACGGCGCGATCGTGTTGAGCCGATATATATGGATGAAATCGTCAGCCGAGAGCGCCTCGAGGTCCTCGTGATTGGCAAATTTGGTGCGGCCGGCATTGTTGACCAGGAAATCGATCCGCCCGAACGCATCGATCGCGGCCGCGGCCAGCGCGCGGCAGGCCGAATCCTCGGCGATATCCGCCTGCACCGCGATCGCCCCCGCGACCTCGGCGGCCAGCGCCTCGGCCTCGTCGCGGCTGCTCGCATAGTTGATCACGCAGCGTACGCCGCGGGCCGCCAGCCGTCGCACCACCGCTGCGCCGATCCCCGTGCCGCCGCCAGTGACGATTGCGACCGCGCCTTCCATCCGATCGCTCATGCCTGAGCGCTCGGCCGGGCGGAGACGCGCTCGTGCCAGGCGCGCAGGTTCGCCTGATCCTCGGGAATGGGGATTCCGACGAAACCCGCAAAATCCACCACCGAAAGCAGAACGATATCCGCCATCGAATAGCCCTTGCCGCTCAGATAATCGCGATCGGCCAGCGCCCGGTCGAACTCGCGCATCGCCGAGATCACGCGCGGCCGCTGACTCTCGCCGAACTCGGTATATTGCGGCTTCACGACGCGCGCGGTGAACGGGTGGCAATGCGCCCATACCATCGACAGCGGCACCATCATGCGCAGTTCGGCCCGGCGAATCCACATATCGACCTCGGCCATGCCCTGCGGCCCCTCGCCGAACATCGGCGGCGCCGGATGCATCGCCTCGAACAGGCGGCAGATCGACACGCTCTCGGTCAGCACATCGCCATTGTCGAGCTTCAGCGCCGGGATCTGCCCCAGCGGATTCACCGCTAGGAAATCCGGCCCCTTATGCTCGCCGGCAACGATCGACAGCGTCTCGCTCGGCACGCTCAGGCCTTTTTCCGCGAGATAGATGCGTACCCGGCGCGGATTAGGCGCCGGATTCACCGCGTCGTAGAACAGCATCGGCAACCCCTCCTCATTTTTTCGAAGATTGCGTATGGCATTTGCCGCGCGCCTCGCATAGCGGCGTATCATGACAGCCGCTGACCTGCTCGCGACCGGTTTCGCGACCCTGCCCGACCTGATCCGTGCCCATGCGACCGAGCAAGGCGGCAAGACCGCGCTTGCCGCGCTGGAGGGCAGCATCGACTATGCGACGCTCGACGCGCTAATGGACCGAGTCGCCGCGGCGCTGCAGCGCGACGGCGTGGCGCAGGGCCAGTCGGTCGCGATCGTCGCAGCTTCGCGAATCGAGTATGGCGCGGTCTTTCTCGGCGCCCTCCGCGCCGGCTGCGTCGCGGCGCCGCTCGCCCCTTCGTCCACGCCCGAATCGCTCGCCGCGATGATTGCCGATTGCGGTGCGCCGATCGTATTCGTGGACGACGAGGCCGCCACAGCGCTGGCCGGCCAGGACATCACCGCAAAGATCATTCACTTCGCTTCCCTTGAAGACTGGCTCGCCCCCGAGCGTACAAAGCCCTCCCCCGTCGCCATCGCTCCCGGCGACGGCTTCAACATCATCTACTCCTCCGGCACCACCGGCACACCGAAAGGCATCGTACAGAGCCACGCGATGCGCTGGGCGCATATCAACCGCAACGCTTCGGCCGGCTTTGGCGACGCCGTGACGATGATCGCGACGCCGCTCTACTCCAACACCACGTTGGTCAGTTTCCTGCCGACGCTCGGCTGGGGCGGCACCGCGGTGCTGATGAAGAAGTTCGATGCGCGCGGCTTTCTCGAGCTCGCTCAGGCCAACCGCGCGACTCACGCGATGCTCGTGCCCGTCCAGTATCAGCGGATCATGGCGTTGCCCGATTTCGACAGCTTCGACCTGTCGGCCTTCCGGCTCAAGACCTGCACCAGCGCACCCTTCTCCGCCGCGCTCAAGGCCGACGTCCTGGCGCGCTGGCCGGGGCTGCTGGTCGAATATTACGGCATGACCGAAGGCGGCGGCACCTGCCTGCTGGTCGCCAACATGTATCCCGACAAGCTCCACACGGTCGGCAAGCCGATCGAGGATCATGACATCCGTCTGATCGACGATGACGGCAACGAGGTGCCGCAGGGCGAGATGGGCGAAGTCGTCGGCCGCTCGCCGGCGATGATGACCGGCTATCATGGCCGCTCCGACGCGACCCGCTCGGCCGAATGGTTCGATGCCGAGGGCCGGCGCTATATCCGCCACGGCGATGTCGGCCGGTTCGACGAGGACGGGTTCCTGACTTTGCTCGATCGCAAGAAGGACCTGATCATCTCGGGCGGTTTCAATATCTACCCGACCGATCTCGAAGCCGTGCTGGCGCAGCACCCCGCCGTCGCCGATTGCAGCGTGATCGGCGTGCCGTCCGAGGCCTGGGGCGAGACGCCGGTCGGCTTCTATGTGCCGCACACTGGCGTGGATACGGGCAGCACCGAGATCCTCGCCTGGACCAATGCCCAGCTCGGCAAGACCCAGCGCCTGTCCGCGCTCCATGCCATCGCCGAATTGCCGAGGAGTGCGATCGGCAAAGTGCTGAAACGCGAATTGCGCGATCGCCTGGCGGAGAAAGCCCTGTGACACCGATCGCCGACATCCTCGCCGCCGGCACCCCCATCGAGAGCGGTTTCCGCACAACGATTCCCGCCGACTGGCTGCAGGGTCGAACTACCTATGGCGGCCTGTCCAGCGCACTCGCGCTTCATGCGGCGCAGGGTATCGAGCCCGACCTGCCACCGCTCCGCTCAGCCCAGATCGCGTTCATCGGCCCGCTGTCTGGCGAGGTCAGCGTCACCGCGACCAAGCTCCGCCGCGGTCGCAACGCCGCCTTCATCCAGGCCGATATCGTCTCGGACGCCGGGCTCGGTTACCGCGCGACCTTCGTCTTCATGTCGGATCAGCCGTCGCGGATCGAACTCGACGGCCGGTTGCAAAGCGACCGCCGCCCGCCCGCGCCCGAGGCGACACTTTATACCGGGCCCGACGAGTTCTTCACTGGCAACTTCAACTTCCTCGACCTGAAGGAAGAAGCGACGGGCGAGGCGGAATGGCTGCGCTGGGCACGGCTGCGCGCGTTCGAGGGGCTCGATCCGATGGTCCATGTGCTCGCCGTCGCCGACGCCCTGCCCCCGGCCGCGTTCAAGCTGCTCGGCAAGCACCCCGCCCCGATCAGCTCGCTGACCTGGATCGTGAATCTGCTCACACCCGCGCCGACGACCACGGACGGCTGGTGGCTGCTCTCGGCCGAGTCGGATCATGCGCGGAACGGCTGTTCGAGCCAGTCGATGACGATCTGGAATGCCGACGGTCAGCCCATCGCCCAGGGCATGCAGAGCGTCGCTATCTTTGCGTAACCAATCCTCCCCGGAACGGGGAGGGCGACCAGCGAAGCTGGTGGAGGGGCTTGGAGCGCGGCGACGTGGCCTCGCTCCAAGCCTCTCCGCCACGCGCTGAAGAAGCGCGCGGTCCCCCTCCCCGTGCCGGGGAGGAATAAATGCGACAAATTGCGACACTTTTGCCGCTCGCTGACATAGCCGCGCGACACCCTTGAGCGAAAACCCTGACCATAGCCGGCGGGACCGGGGCAATCACTCGAAGGACATAAGCATGCGTACATATCTTTTCGCACTGGCTTTGGCCGGCACCGCGATCAGCGGCATCGCGATCGCGGGGCAGAACGCTGGCGGGGGCATGCGCGCCGATGCCGACAAGGACGGTACCATCTCGCGCGCCGAGTTCATGGCGCGATCGGACCAGCGCTTCGCCCGGCTCGACGCCAATGGCGACGGCGTGATCTCGGGCGACGAACTGCCCGGCCGCGGCCGGATGGTGGCGGGCGCCGACGCGGACAAGGACGGCAAGATCACCAAGGCGGAATATTCAGCCCAGGCCGCCGCCCGTTTCGCGAAGCTCGACGCCAATGGCGACGGCAAGATCTCGCCCGACGAGATGAAGGCGATGGGCGAGCGCATGCGCGAAGGCCGCGGCGAACGCGGTGGCGGCATGATGCCCCCGCCCGGCGCTCCGGGTGCGCCCGGTGCGATGGGCCATCATGGTGGCCATGGCGACATGCTCGCCCGGATCGACACCAACAAGGACGGCAAGATCAGCCGCGACGAGATGCGCGCGCGCATCGACGCCCGGTTCGACAGGCTCGACACCAACAAGGACGGCTTCATCGACCAGGCGGAAATGCAGGCCGCCCGGGCGAAGATGAAGGAGCATCGGGGCGGAATGCGCGGCCATTGGCGGCACCGTCCAGGCGCCGAAGCGCCCAAACCAGACGCCGGCCAGTAATCCCCCGACTGGCCTGGCTGCCGGGCGGGCTTTCCCCCTTGCCCGCCCGGCATGTTCCAAAGGCGAACGATCATGCTAGACGCCGATCTCATGGGAGAAACTCCACACCTTCTGCTGGTCGATGACGAGCGCTCGATCCGCGAGCCGCTGGCGCAATATCTGACCAAGCAGGGCTTCCGCGTGACCCAGACGGGCGACGCGGAGGCAGCGCGCACGCGCCTCACCGCTTACGCGATCGATCTGGTCATCCTCGACATCATGATGCCGGGCGAGGACGGGCTGAGCCTGTGCCGCCATATCCGCGAGACGAGCGAGACCCCCGTCATCCTGCTCACCGCGCGCAGCGAGGAGACCGACCGGATCGTCGGGCTGGAGATGGGCGCCGACGATTATGTCGTGAAGCCCTTTTCGCCGCGCGAGCTCGCCGCGCGCGTCAAGGTGATCCTGCGCCGCGCCGCGGCCGGCGGCACGCGCCAGCATGCGCCCGACACCGGCTCCTTCGCCTTTTCCGGCTGGGTGCTCAAATCGGGCGAGCGCGCGCTGGTCGACCGCGAAGGCGTGTCGGTGCCGCTCTCTACCGGCGAATATAATTTGCTTCACGCCCTGGTGACCCGACCGCGCCAGGTGCTGACGCGCGACCAGTTGCTTGATCTCACCCAGGGCCGCGAGGCGGCCGCGTTCGACCGCGCGATCGACAACCAGGTCAGCCGGCTGCGCCGCAAGATCGAGAACGATCCGAAAAATCCCGATCTGATCAAGACGGTCTGGGGCGGCGGCTATACGCTCGCCGCCGAAGTCACGCGCCTGTGAGGCGCATCCGGCTGTGGCCGCGCAATCTTTCCGGCCAGATGGTGCTGCTGATCGCGATCGCGCTGTTCGTGGCGCAGGCGATCAACTTCGCGATCCAGCTCCAGGATCGGCGCGCCTCGCGCTACGACCAGGCGACCGGCCCGGCCGTCACCCGCATCGTCGATGCGGTCGAGCGCAGCAATGCCGGGCGGCCTTTCGACGCCAATCGAGGCCGGGTCCGCCAGGCCGATACCTCGCCGGTCGACCCAGGCGGCGAGCATCAGCCCGCGGTCGAGCAGGGACTGCGCACCGAGCTTGAGGAAGCGGGCCTCAAGGTAGGCCGGATCGAGACCGAGGTTCACGCGATTCATAAAGGCGATCGCCGCACGCGCCGCTGGGGCCCGCGCCTCGCCGATCGCATGGTGAAGATGGGCGGCGAGCTGGTGATCGCGGTCGAGCAGCCCGGCAAGGGCTGGCTGGTGCTCAACGCGCCCTGGCCGCGCGCGGAAGCCTTTCTGGTCTGGAGGCTGATCTGGCAGACCCTGATCCTCTATGCGATCATGCTGATCCCGGTGCTGTGGATCGGCCGGCGCATCTCGCAGCCGCTGCGTAGCCTTGCCTCCGCCGCGCGCAACTTCATGCCCGGCGAAGTCGATGTGCCGGTGGAGGAACGCGGGCCGCAGGATCTGCGCGACGTGATCGCCGCGTTCAATGCGCTGCGCCTGCGCGTTTCGGCGATGCTCGACGAGAAGGACCGGATGCTCGGCGCGATCGGCCATGATCTGCGCACGCCGCTCGCCGCGTTGCGCGTCCGCATCGAATCGGTCGAGGACGATACCGACCGCCTGAAGATGGCGGACACGATCGAGGAGATGAACCGCACGCTCGACGACATTCTCTCGCTCGCCCGCCTCGGCCGGCCGAGCGAGCCGCTCACCGAAGTCGATCTGGCGGCTTTGGTCGATGCGGTGGTCGAGGATTTCCGCGACCTCGACAATGACGTGACCTTCGAGGAAACCGCGCGGCTCAGGATGCGGCTGCGCCCTTCGCTGATCCGGCGCGCGGTGCGCAACCTGATCGAGAATGCGGTCAAATATGGCGAGTCCGCCGAGGTGCGGATCGTCGCCGGCGAGCGCGATGTCGCCATCCATGTCGTCGACAAGGGCCCGGGCATCCCGGCCGATCGCCTCGGCGACGTGTTCGACGCCTTCACCCGGCTGGAGACGTCGCGCAACAAGGAGACGGGCGGCATCGGCCTCGGCCTCGCGCTGGCCCGGGCGATCGTCCGCGAGGCGGGGGGCGACATCACTCTGGTCAACCGCCCCGAAGGCGGGCTGGTCGCGACGATCACGCTACCCCGGCGCTGACCGGCGCGAGCAGGGGCGCGTCCTTCAGCTCCTCGACGAGGTGATCGATGAACACGCGGACCCGGTGGGGCAGGATGCCTCCGCCGACATAGACCGCGCTGACCACTTCCATATCCCCCGGATTAAAGTCCTCGAGCAACACAACAAGCCTGCCTGCCGCGATCATCTCGGCGACGTGGAACAGCCCGATCCGCGCGATGCCGACGCCGGCCAGGGCCATCTGCCGCATCGTCTCGCCATTGTTGAGCTGCAGGCTGCCGGTCACCGGCTGGTCGAGGATCCCGCCATCGCGGCGGAACGGCCAGGTCGTGCGCGGGCGGCGAAAGTTGAAGGTCAGGCAATCATGCCGCGCCAGGTCCTGCGGCCGCTCCGGCTTGCCGTGCCGCGCCAGATAGTCGGGCGAAGCGCAGATCACGCGCCTGCTCTCGCCCAGCTTGCGCGCCATCAGCCCGGAATCGGGCAGATTGCCCATGCGGATCGCCACATCGGTGCGTTCCGCCAGCAGATCGACCACATCGTCGGTCAGGTTGAGATCGACCACGACCTGGCGATGCCGTTCGAGAAAGGTCGCCACCGCCGGCGCGACGAACATTGCCCCGAACGGCAACGAGGCGCTGACCCGAAGCCTGCCGCGTACCGCCCCGCCCGATGCTTCCTGGTCGGCGTCGTTGAGTTCCTGCAGGATGCGCATCGCCGCGCGGTGATAGGCCTCGCCTTCATCGGTCAGGTGCAGCGCCCGTGTCGTCCGCACCAGCAGCCGCGCCCCGAGCCGTTCCTCCAGGCGGGCGATGAGCTTGCTCACCGCCGAGGGCGTCAGGTCGAGCGACCGCGCCGCCGCCGAGAAGCCGCCCTCCGCCACGACGCGCGCGAACACTTCCATCTCGCCTGAGCGTTCCATCAGGATACGCGGCATTGATGATCTCCATTCACAGATGATGATCCGCTTTGGGACATAGTCCAAGGCCCTCGCGATGCCTAGATCAGCTCCAACGAAACCCTAGTGGAGACACATCATGGACCTCGAACTGACCGACAAGATCGCGCTGGTAACCGGCGGCACCGGCGGCATCGGGCTCGAGATCGCCCGTTCGCTCTCGCTCGAGGGCGCAGCCGTGACCATCACCGGCCGCTCGCAGCAGAAGCTCGACGACGCGATCGCCGACATTAACGCCTCAGGTGGCAAGCCCGTCGCGGGCGTCGTCGCCGATGTCGCGACGGCCGAAGGCGCCGCGGCGGTGACGGCTGCACTGCCGACCATCGACATCCTGATCAACAATCTCGGCATTTATGAGAGCAAGCCGTTCGGCGACATCAGCGACGCCGACTGGACCAATATCTTCGACGTAAACGTGCTGAGCGGCGTCCGCTTGTCGCGCGCCTATCTGCCCGCCATGCTGGAGCGCAACTGGGGGCGGATCATCTTCATCTCCAGCGAATCCGGCCTCGCCGTGCCGCAGGACATGATCCATTACGGTATGACCAAGACCGCCCAGCTCGCCATCGCCCGCGGCCTGTCACAGCTCACCCGCGGCACCAACGTCACGGTCAATTCAGTGCTGCCGGGCCCGACGCGGTCGGACGGCGTGGTGGAATTCCTGCGCAGCCAGGCGGCCGATCCCGCGGCGCCGATCGACCAGATCGAGGCCGAATTCTTCCGCGACGCCCGCCCCTCGTCGATCATCCAGCGCATGATCGAGGCGAAGGAGATCGGCGATATGGTGGCCTATATCGCCAGCCCGCGCGCCTCTGCCACCAACGGCGCGTCGATCCGGGCCGAGGGCGGGCTGGTGAACACGATCGCGTGACCTTCAGTGTCGTCACCCCGGACTTGTTCCGGGGTCCACGGTGCCGCGAGTCCGAGAAGGGAGGATTCGCGGCACCGTGGATGCCGGAATAAATCCGGCATGACGGAAGAGGTGCCGCCCTTCTATTATGCTGCGCTGCATGATAGTGGCGCCCGCATGCTGAATATCAACGGTATCACGGTGCGCCTCGGCGGGCGCACGATCCTCGACCGCGCGACGGCAACCTTGCCGCCGAAGAGCCGTGTCGGCCTGATCGGCCGCAACGGCGCGGGCAAGTCGACGTTGATGAAGGTGATGATCGGATCGATCGAGGCCGATGAGGGCGAGATCGAGATGCCGCGCAAGACGCGCATCGGCTATATCGCGCAGGAAGCGCCGCACGGCACCACCACACCGATCGAAGCCGTGCTCGCCGCCGATACCGAGCGTGCCGCGCTGCTGCACGAAGCCGAGGATTGCCACGATCCCGACCGGGTCGGCGAAATCCACGACCGGCTGATCGCGATCGACGCCTATACCGCCGAGTCCCGCGCCGCGCGCATCCTGGTCGGCCTCGGCTTCGACGAGGAAATGCAGGGTCGCCCGCTCGACAGCTATTCGGGTGGCTGGAAGATGCGCGTCGCGCTCGCCGCCCTGCTCTTCTCCGAGCCCGACCTGTTGCTGCTCGACGAGCCCTCGAACCATCTCGATCTCGAAGCGACGCTCTGGCTCGAGAATTTCCTCAAAAGCTATCCGGCGATGATGGTCGTCATCAGCCATGAGCGCGACCTGCTCAACAATGTCGTCGACACCATCCTCCATCTCGAGGGCGGCAAAACGGTGATGTACACCGGCGGTTACGACAGCTTCGAGCAGCAGCGCGCCGAGCGGGTCGCCCAGCTCGCCGCGGCCAAGGCGTCGCAGGATGCGCAGCGCGCCAAGCTGCAGGACTATATCGCCCGCAACAGCGCCCGCGCCTCGACCGCGAAACAGGCCCAGTCGCGCCAGAAGATGCTCGCCAAGATGCAGCCGATCGCGGCGATGGCCGAAGATCCGACGCTCTCCTTCGACTTCCCGAGCCCCGAGGAATTGCGCCCGCCGCTCGTCACGCTCGACATGGCGGCGGTCGGCTATACCGAGGGCAATCCGATCCTGCGCCGCCTCAACCTGCGGCTCGACCCGGACGACCGCGTCGCGCTGCTCGGCCGCAACGGCAACGGCAAGACCACCCTCGCCCGCCTGCTCGCCGCGCAGCTCACTCCGATGGAAGGCGAGATGACGGCATCGGGCAAGATGCGCGTCGGCTATTTCACGCAATATCAGGTGGAAGAGCTCGACACGACCGATACGCCGCTCGAGCATATGACGCGAATGATGAAGGGCATGTCGCCCGCCGCCGTCCGGGCGCAGCTCGGCCGGTTCGGCTTTTCCGGGCAAAAGGCGACGACCAAGGTCGGTAGCCTGTCGGGCGGCGAGCGCGCCCGCCTCGCACTGGCGCTGATCACCCGTGACGCGCCGCACATGCTGATCCTCGACGAGCCGACCAACCATCTGGACGTCGATGCGCGCGAGGCGCTGGTCCAGGCGCTCAACGCCTATGACGGCGCGGTGGTGATCGTCAGCCATGACCGCCACATGATCGAACTGACCGCCGACCGGCTGGTGCTGGTCGATGGCGGCGTCGCCAATGAATATAATGGCAGTATGGAGGACTATATCGCCTTCGTGCTCTCCAGCGACGGCGCGACTGGCGGCGGCGGTGCAGCAAAAGCCAAGGTCAGCAAGAAGGACGAACGCCGCGCCAATGCCGAGGCGCGCGAGAAGAGCGTCGCGTTGCGCAAGCGCGCCCATGAGGCGGAAGCGTTGGTCGCCAAGCTCTCCAAGCAGCGCAGCGCGATCGACCGCGCGATGTTCGATCCGTCGACGGCCGAGCCATGGCTGTCGAGAATGAATATGAGCGAGCTGATGAAGCAGCGCGCCGATGTCGCGGCCAAGCTGGAGGCCGCTGAAGCCGTCTGGCTCGAGATCAGCGAAGAGCTTGAGACTGTCGAGGCCTGAACCGCCACAGATTCAATCGGCACCTGGCGGGGACACTAGTGGAGCGGTTTGCTCGCGATCGATATATCATGTTGGGCGTCGGGCAGCACAATAGGTGCCGGCGCGTCGCTCGCATCCCCCTTGTGCAGGTTGATGATGATCGGCGCATTGCCGAACGCGTCCCGATGCTTGCGGGCTGACGCGAAGCAGGCCTCGAGCGAGCCATGGTGGGACCCATGTACGGTGACACGCCCAGCGTCGTTCAATTTCCGCCAGATCCAATGCGTCATTACCGAGCCGAAACCGCTATTTGGCATATGTTCGATATACATCTCATATTTTGAGTGGGCATTTTCCATAACGACCCAACAATCCGTGAAGATTATTGTTCCACATACTTGTAATTTTACTTATGCACTATTTTCAAAATGATTGAAATATTCTGCACTATATTTCAAAATTTGCTGATTAATATTCATTCATATTGCATTTATTCTAACACGACCGAAGGTCTTAACAGCACTCACTGTATGAGTGCCTGAAGTCGAGCGTAACATGTCCAAGGGACGCCTAAAGCAACCGGCGCAGCGCCTCAGCGACCTCACGGACAAAATAACGGACCCGGGGCGTCGTACGATGATCGGGGTGGAAGAGAATCCACACCCCTGACTCGAGGTCGGCGATCGGTTCCAGCTCGACGAGAGAAAGGCGGCGCGCGAGATAATCGGGCAGTACCGCGCGCCCCAGCCCCGCGGCGCAGGCTTCGGCCGCCGCCCACATGCTGTTCACGCGCAGCGCCGGCACATCGATGCGGCGCGCCAGCCATTGTTGCGAACGGACGTCGGACAAGCTCTCGTCGAGCGCGATCCAGCGCTCGGGCGCATCCGCGGCGGCGGCGTAGACGGCAAAGGCAACTGGCGCGACGCGACGTCCCACCAGTGTCTCGGGAGGAGTCGAGGTCGGCCGGATCGCCACATCGGCTTCGTGCCGCGCCATATCGGCCATCGCGTTGGCGACGGTGAGGTGCAAACGAACCTCGGGATGCGTCGCCTGGAACGGGCGCACTGCGCTGGCGACCAACGCGAGCAGCGAATCCGTCGTCGTCACCGAAAGATCGCCGACCAGGCGCCCGCGATCGGCCGCCAGGCGTCGTCTGAGCACCCCCAGGCGGGCGGTCACATCTGTTGCCGCGGCGATCAGTTCGGCGCCGGCCGGAGTGGGCTGGAAGTCGCCATCGATCCGCTCGAACAATTGCAGCCCCAGTTGCTGCTCGAGCCCCTGCAAACGCCGATAGACGGTCGCGACGTGCGATCCCAGCTGGCGCGCTGCGTGGCGTGCGCCCTTTCCTTCGGCCAGCGCGGCGACGAGCCGCAAATCGTCGAGATCAGGATCCATGGCGTCGCAAGAATGCGAATTGTTTTCGCCATATTGCAAGAAGCAATCGCATTTCCGCGATCTACATACCGTGCCGTGACATCGATGAGGAATTGAATCATGGCGCACCGATTATTGCACGTAGAAGCATCGCCGCGCGGCGAGGCATCGGTATCCACCACGCTGGCCGCGCATTTCATCCAGCGCTTCCGCGACGACGAGCCACAGCTCGACGTCGATCGCCTGCGCATCTGGGAAGAGCAGCTTCCCGATCTCCACGGCGCCCTGCTCTCGGCCAAATACGCGGTACTGTCCGGTCGCGACCTCGACAGGGCCGAAGCCGGAGCCTGGGACCGGATCGCCGGCTTGATCGAGCGCGTCCGGGGCGCCGACAGCATCCTGATATCCACGCCGATATGGAATTTCGGCATTCCCTATCGGCTCAAGCACTGGATCGACCTGATCACCCAGCCCGGGCTCAGCTTCGCCTTTGATCCGCAATCCGGCTATCGCCCGCTGCTATTGCCCAGACCGGCTACGGTCGTTCTGGCAAGTTCGGGCGACTATTCCACAGGACCCAGTTGGGGCCGGCCCGATCTGGCGAGCGGCTATCTTCGCGAAGCCCTTCGTTTCATCGGCATCGGTGAGCCCGAGATTGTCCTCGCGGGCCCCACCGCCGGTGATGCCGCACGACAACAGACCGCGCGCGCGGAAGCGAGCGGCAGGCTTGATGCGCGGATCGCCGCGCATCGGAGGGCCGCGCAATGAGCCCCGCGCTTGCCTGGACGATGCTCGTGGCCTCGGGGTTGCTCGATGTGGCCTGGGCCTATGCCACGAAGCGGTCGGAGGGAATGACCGTTCCGGGATGGACCGCGGCGTCGCTCATCCTGCTCGCGGCGTTCATCCTGCTGTTGTCGAACGCACTCCGCGTCCTGCCGCTGGGCTCGGCCTATGTCGTCTGGACCGGGATCGGCGCCCTGGGCTCGCTCGCTGCGGGAATCCTGTTGTTGGGAGAGCCTGTCGGCGCGATGCGACTCGTGTTCGCATCGATCACCTTGATGGGGATCATCGGACTTAAAGCGGCAAGCTGATCCACGCGCACGATCACATCGCGCCTTCCGGCTCGGAGAATCAGCCTTCGAAGGATGATGGTGCGGGCGGTCGGAATCGAACCGACACTCCTTGCGGAACCGGATTTTGAGTCCGGCGCGTCTACCAGTTTCACCACGCCCGCGTGCTCCCGGCCGGGCCGGGAGAGCGCGCAGTTAACCGGCCCTCGCCGCGATTTCAACCCGCGCGCCGTCCGCGACCCGACGCGCCCGGGCGATCACCAGATCGGACCATATTCGACGCCCCGCTGAATTCCTGCGCACTTCCCGTCATTTGGCGCAATCATGAAGTAGCTTTCATCTTTCCGGCAGATCGCTGTCTCTGCGCGGTAGAGATCATGCTATCCTCGCCAAGCAACCACGAAGTGACCGCACCGAATCATCCAGAATTATGGTTGCCGGCGCGTTGTTGTCGATCCCGTCTACGTTGATGCGCGCAAGCGCCGCGTGTGCAGTTATATGCCGGCCTTGTTTTCGTCAAAAACGAGAGCATCTCGGCGCAGAACAATTGATGTATTGCGGTTGACGGCACCGACAATCGCGTTAATGGGCTATATATCCAGTTTGGAGGTAATTATGGCTGACGACACTTCAGATCTCAACGCAACCGAGCTCGCGACCGAGCTGACCATTGCGTGGCTTGGCAATCCTAACAACCGGGTGTCGGCCGATGAAGTGCCGGCTTTCCTGCAGAAGATGCACGCCACCGTCTCGGCCCTCGCCAGCTCCGGCACCGAGGAAGCCGCACCGGAAGCGGCCGCGGAACACGTTCCCGCCGTCACCGTGCGCAAATCGCTGGCGTCGAAGGACCACATCATCTCGCTGATCGACGGCAAGCCCTACAAGACGCTGCGCCGTCATCTGTCGGGCCATGGCCTGACTCCGGACGATTACCGCTCGCGCTACGGCCTGAAGTCGGATTATCCGATGGTCGCCGAAACCTATTCGGAGGCGCGTCGCGCCATGGCCAAGAAGATCGGCCTCGGCCGCAAGCCCGGCCCGCGCAAAGCGGCCGCAGCGTCCGATGCACCGGCAGCCCCCAAGGCACCGCGCGGCCGGCCGAAAAAGACCAGCTAAGCTTTTACATCGAAGCGCCGAACAGGGCGGGCAACCACATGGTTGTCCGCCCTTTTCATGCCGGGGCTACAGGTCGCGCCGCTCCAGTCTCTCCAGCAGCCGCGCCATATGGTCCGCCACCGCCTGCACCTTCTCCCGATCCGGCAGATCAGCGCGGGCCTGGGGTGCCTGGGGCTGTGCGCTGCACACCGCCACCAGATTGATCGCTTCGTTCGCGTCATCGACCAGGTCGTACATCTCCCATTCCTGCGCCTCCCGGCCGGACGGATCGAAATAGCGGGCGAGCTTATAGTCTTTCGTCCGGACGGCCCGGACATGATTGGGTTGCTTGATCGATCCCGGCTTGAGCGCGACTGGCCCCTTGCCGCCCTTGCCGGTGATCACTGAGGCGACCACCTCCTGATAGACCGCGAACTCCTCATAGCTGTGCTTCTCCTGCGCCGTCCGCGACGGCGGCAGTGGCGCGGTGATCTCGTCGTCCGTGATGAACAGCACGCCTTCGCGCACGCCGCCATCGGGCTCGATGATCGGAATCTCCACCTGATCGTCGCTCAGCGCGTTGAGGATGACCTCCGTCAGATCGACGCCGGGCAACGGCGGCACCGGCCGGCTCTGGGCGAGCTGGTTGCTGTAGGTCCGGCGCGCGGCGGCATCGACCCCGGCCAAGCCCAGCACCGTCGGCAGGATATCGATATGGCTGGTGAGCGCGTCGAGCTGCGCCGGCTCGGGCGCGGCGACGCCCTCCGGCGTCGGATAGGCCGTCGCATCGGCCTCCGGCACGGGGAACTGCACCACCACCGGCACGTGCAGCGCCTCCTGATAGGCGGTGTGCCATTTCTCGATCATCATGCCGTGCGCGGCGGCATATTCGCCGTGATCGGCCAGGAAGATGACGATGGTGTTGTCGGCCTGGCCCGACTCCTCGAGCGCATCGAGCACCGCGGTGATGTGGGTGTCGACCACCGCATGCAGCCAGCCATAGAGCTGCAGGAACAACAGGCAATTCTGGTCGGGATCGTCGGAAAGCTGCAGCGGCAGGCAGCTCTTGAGCGAAAGGGCGATCGCCGCCTGCATCTCCTGCTCGCGGAACGGATGCTTGGGAACCGAGGCATCGACACCGTCGCCCCCGTCCGGCAGCGCGCCTTCGATCGCCGCGGTCGCGGCACCGACCAGGCCGCTGACGATGTTGAACCCGCCCTTCGCCGCAAGCGCGAGGCCGACCTTGTACGCCATCTCGTGCTGGCAGCTCGGCTTGGTGGAAAGATCCTCGTTCTGGGTCGGCGAAGGGTTGGCGCAATCCTGGGGGAAGCCGAGCGGGTTGAGCGGAATCTGGATCGATCCCGCGACGGGCGCCGGCGTCGAGTCGCCCGCGACCGGCACGGTCAGCGGGCCGAAGATCGACTGGGTGGTCGGTATGATCGTCTTCGGCCCGACGGTGATGGGCTGCGGATCGTCAGCCGGCAGCGCCTGGGCGATCACGCCGGGATAGGTCGCGATGTCATGCGGATTGGTGAAGGACGCGACGGCGAACCAGGGCGGGATGCTGCTCTTGTCGGGCCCCGTCGTGCTCGGATCCTCGACCGCCATCGCGGCATAAGCGCGGTTATAGTTGGAGGCGAGGCCCTGGCGGCGGATGAACGTACAGGCGCTGTCGGTGAATCCCGCATCGCGATAGACGCCGAGATTGTTGGGCTGTGCGCCGTGCGGCTCGGGGTAGCTCTCCTCCCAATTGTCGAAGCCATAGCGCTTGAGCGAATGCTCGGGCGGGTTGGAGACGTGCCATTTGCCGAAATAATGGGTGGAATAGCCCGCCTGACGCATCCAGGTGCCGAGCGTCGGGATGCCGTCCGCCTCGAGCCAGGGGAAATTGGCGGAATCGCCGTTCTTGAACAGGCCGTCGGTCTGGGTGACGCCGGTCCGGGTGCCATATTGCCCGGTATAGATCACCGCACGGCTCGGCGTACAGGCGCTGGCGGCGATCGTGTGATTGCGCAGCGCCACCGCATTCCGCCGCAGCCTGAGCAAGCCGGGGAAGAATTTCGCATAAGGATTGTCCTCGCGGATCTCGCCCTGGAAGCCGAGAATCTCCTTCAGCAGCGGGTCGAACCCGCCTTCCGCGCCATAGGAGAAGCGCGGAAAACGATACTGGTCGCAAGTGATCAGCAGGATATTGGGCCTGGGTGGCGGTGCCGGGGTTGGTGTCGGGGAGCCCGAGATGCTCGTGCCATTCATGCCGCTGCTACCGTTCGCGCTGCTCGCCATGTCCCCGCTCCTCATCCGGCGGACATCGAGGTCCGCATGGCACTTCATGGCACGGGATCGGGCCGCGGGGATTCTGAGTCGGAGCCGAAACGGTTATGACATTTCGGCGAACCTGAACGGACCCCGCGACCGAACGACAGATCGCGACACTTTAGCGGTCGAAACGGCACAATTCTGCAACAGGCGAGCTCCAGAACACCCATGGCGCCCAACGAGGGGCCAAGGAGTCAAAAGGAGTTTGTCATGCGTAAGATACTGATCTCGATCGCAATGCTGTCTGCCACCATGGCCGCCGTTCCGGCTTCCGCCCAGGCCTGGCGGATCCAGCCGCGGGTCCAGCGGGAGATCCAGAGCGACATCAACCAGCTGCAGAACCAGATCCAGCGCGCGGCGCAGCGCCGCACCATCTCGCAGCGCGAGGCCATGGGCCTGCGCCGCGACGCGACCAACCTGCAGCGCACCTATAACAATTACCTGCGCGGCGGCCTGAACCGCACCGAGGTGAGCGCGCTGCAGACCCAGGTGAACCGCATCCATATCAAGCTGCGCCTCGAGCGCCGCGACTGGGACGGCCATCGCGGCTGAGCCGGACCAGTAAAGATGATGAGGGGCGTCACCACGGTGGCGCCCCTTTTCTTGTGTCGGATTCCAGTAAAAAGGGGTCAGAGGGATTTATTGCCGTTCACCCGAACAGCGCGGTGAATGCAGCACTGTTCTGCAGCACCGTCCACGCCGTCAGGTTGGACAGCAGGTTCATCTGGACCGCTGACCGCTCTGTCCGGAGCGTGCCGTAATGCGGGAAATCCTGCGTCGCGAGTTCGACATCGACCTTGAGCTTGACCAGCTCGCTGGTGAGCAGCTTGTACCAGGTCTCCGACATGCCGAGATACACCCACAACACCGTCACGTCGCGCCCGGCCGGGATGCCGAACCAGTCATTCGCCACGGTCGTAAGCTGCTGGGTGAAGATCGGCGCCAAACTCTCGCCGCTGCCGATGCTCTGCCACAGCCCGTCGAGCAAAGGCTGGAAAGCGTCACTGGGAAAGACCTGGCTGAACCGGTGCAGGTCGGTCGCCGGTGCCTGTGACGAGGGCACATAAGGCGGCGACACCTTGTCGTTATAGGCCTGGAAGCCGAACAGCGCGGGGATGCTCGAATCGACGACGATATTGCCGTTCGAATCCTGCTTCAGCGCATTCTCGGTGTTCACGAAAGCGATGATGCTCGACACGTCGGGATAGAACAGCATCGAGGTGACGCCGGTATTGTCGAGCGATCCGCCATCGGCAAAATCCTGCAGCGCCGCACCCCCGGCGGACGGCGGAGTCCCGGGCGACCAATAGTCATATTTCGGGATCAACCCGCTCAGCACGTCAGCCCCGCCGAGCTGCCCCTTGACCGCGTCCATGCCGCCGCTCTCGGCGGCGGTGGCGAGCGCTTCCAGCGTGGCGGCCACCTCGACCGCTGGATAACCGGCCTCGGCCAGGCTCGCCGCGGCGCTGTCCTTGTGCACGCGCATCGCGGCGGCGAAACGCTGCGGCGACCGCGACCAGTCGGCGATCTGGCCTTCGAGCGTCGCGGCAAAGGCTGCGCTGCTGGTGCCCAGGATGTCCATCAGCGACCATTGCCGGCTCTGCTGGATGCTCGCGTACCCGTCGTCCCCGATCGACTCGTAAACCGAGTTGAACCCGAACGAGCCGACCGCCCCGCCGCCTACCGCCAGGCCATTCCCGTCGACGCCCCCTTGCGGCGTCGGCAGGATCCCGGTGAGCACGGGCGTGGACTGCACCGGCACGAGTGCCTTGGCATTATTGTCGCTGGGCAACGTCACGAACATGCTGGCTACGCCGAGCAGATAGGGCCTGCCCTGCCCGGCAACCTGCGCGACCAGATAGGCCGGCACGTCCGCCAGCGACGGGTTGGGCCCGGTGACCTGCCCATCCAGCACCAGCGAATCATAGGAGAACAGCGTGTTCGGCTGATAGTCGCCCGACGATGCGGGGAACAGGCCGTAGGGCTGCAGGAAATGCAGGCCCATCAGCGTCTGCCACAACATGCTCGACGGCACGCCCTTCGCGCGCAGATACACTGCCTTGGTCGCGAGATCGGCGATCGAGAAGCCGCTCGACACCTGCCCGCCGATCCACCCCGTCGGGGACGCATCGATGATCGCGTCGGTCAGCGCAGCCGGATCGGTATAGCTGCCGAGGAACTGCGCGTCGGAAAAGCTCGACGGCAGATAGGTGAAGGGAATGCCGACCCAGCCGCCGCCGGACACGGTCGACATCGCCACGACCTGGCTGAGCAAGCTGTCGCCCGACGCAGTGGTCAGCTTCTCCAGCGCCTGGAGCTGCCCGATCCCCGCGCCCATCGCCCGCGACCCGCCGCCGCTGAGGCAGATGCCCACGCCCGTGGCACTGCTGGCCGACAAGGCGGCGGCAGCAGCCCCGCTGGTCCGGTACACCGGCGTGACAAAGCTGCCTGAGGCCTGATCGATCATGACATTCTCCGTGAGGAATCGACCTGCAAAAAGATGCCCAGGGCGCCTGGCGAGTCAATCGCAGGAGAAAGGAATCCGAACCGATCCGGTGAGAATTGTGAACAGAAAATCGCGTATTCTGGTTACTCCGGCGATTACCAACACGGGCACTTGCGGGCGCCCTCGAGGCGCTTCGCAGGTTTATCGTCTTGTAGGAGTTAAGACCGTATAGATTCCGTCTCTCTAAGCCTGAGAGCGAGCCTGAAGTGCGCCACGCCTCCCCTTGCGATCCTATATGATCCTGTGTACTTGTCGGACAATAAGACAGGGAGAGGAATGTCATGAAAAAGGGCTTTGTTGCCGCGCTGTTGGCGTGCGCATGTATCGGGCTGGCACCTTCCCTCGCCCAATCACCGCCCGCAGCGCCGGCGGCGACTCTCACGGTCCATGCCGACCAGCCCGGTCCGAAGATCGATCGCCGCATCTTCGGCCAGTTCGCCGAGCATCTCGGCACCGGCATCTATGGCGGCGTCTGGGTCGGCCCGAATTCGAAAATCCCCAACACGCGCGGCATGCGCAACGACGTCGTCGCCGCGCTGAAGGCGCTGCAGGTCCCCGTGGTGCGCTGGCCCGGCGGCTGCTTCGCCGACGAATATCACTGGCGCGAAGGCATTGGCCCGCGCGCCCAGCGCCCGACCAAGGTCAACACCCATTGGGGCGGCGTGACCGAGGACAATGCGTTCGGCACGCATGAATTCATGGATTTCGCCGAGCAGATCGGCTCCGAAGTCTATGTCTCGGGCAATGTCGGCAACGGCACGCCGGCGGAGATGGCCGAGTGGGTCGAATATATGACCGCGCCTGCCGGCAGCCTCGCCGATCTGCGCGCGAAGAACGGCCACAAGGCGCCGTGGAAGCTCGAATGGTTCGGCCTCGGCAACGAGCTATGGGGCTGTGGTGGCAATATGCGTCCCGAATATGCCGCCGATGTCACCAAGCGCTACTCGACCTTCGTCAAGCTGCCCAAGGACACCAAGACGATGAAGATCGCCAGCGGCGCGACGCACAATGCGGAGCCCTGGGCGGAATATAACTGGACCGAAGTGATGATGCGCGAGGCCGCGAGCGAGATCGACGGCACCGGCGTGCATTATTACACCTTCCCCAGCCGCCGGAATCCCAAGGGATCGGCGACCGATTTCGACGAGGAATCCTGGGCCCGCGTGCTCTCCAAGACCTTGCTGATGGACGGCTATCTCGACGGCCATGAGAAGATCATGGACAAATACGACCCGTCAGGCCGCAAGATCCTGGCGGTCGACGAATGGGGCACCTGGTACGATCCGACGCCGGGCAGCAACCCGGGCTTCCTGCAACAGCAGAACACGCTGCGCGATGCAGTTGTCGCCGCGCTCAACATCAACATCTTCGCCAAGCATGCGAAACGTGTGAAGATGGCCAATATCGCGCAGATGGTGAACGTGCTCCAGGCGATGATCCTGACCGACGGCCCGAAGATGGTGCTGACGCCCACCTATCATGTGTTCGAGATGTACAGGCCCTTCCAGGACGCGACCTTCGTGCCGATCGAGCTCAAGTCGAGCTGGTACAACAAGGATCAATGGGCGATCCCGGCGGTCAGCGCTTCCGCCGCGCGCGGCACTGACGGCCATCTCTACATCGCCCTGGTCAACGTCGATCCCAACCGGGCCGCATCGGTCTCGGCGACCCTGACCGGCATCACCGGCACGAGCGTCACCGGCCGCATCCTGACCGCGACGACGATGCAGGCCCATAACGACTTCGCCGCGCCCGACGCGGTCAAGCCGGCGGCGTTCGGCGGCGCGCAGCTCGCGAGCGGCGTGCTGAACGTCAGCATCCCGGCCAAATCAGTGGTGATGCTGAAAGTGCAATGAGGCACTGGGGGCGCCCTCAAAAAGGGGTCAGAGTGAATTTTTGCCGCCCGTCGCCCAGCGGGCACTGGCGGAGCAACTCAGCCTGCTAGCGAAAGCCGCCCCTCCACTGCCCTGAGCGCGATCAGCAGCGGCTCCGGCGTCTGCTCCACCTTCGCCACCGACATGGCGCCGGAATAGGCCGCGACGACCAGCGTCGCCAGATCGCGCGCCTCGTCCGCCTCGCGACCCTCGCCGACAAGCCGGCGGGCGATCGCCCCGCGCCATTCCTCGAAGATCGGCTGAAGCGCCGCGCGGAAATCCGCATCGGCAAAGGCGAGCTCCGCCGCAAGATTGTTCGCCGGACACCCCCGCACGAACCCCTGTTCCCGCAGGCCATCCGCGACGAGGTGGAAGGCGGCACGCACCCCGGAAACGGCATCCCGCGCCTCCTCGACCGGACGAATCCACGCCTCGCGCACCGACTCCGCGATCCGGTCCGTCACCACGCTCAGGCCGAGTTGCTTCTTCGACACGAAATGATGGTGCAGCGCGCCCGCCGTCACCCCGGCCGCCCGCATCACCTCCTGCACCGACGTGTCGTGATACCCCTTGCGCAGGAACAGGTCAGCGGCCGCATCGAGGATTCGCGCCCGCATTGCCGCCGGATCGTTGATGCGTCGCCGCGGCGGCCTTTTCTGTCCCGTCATGCGCCCGATCATACACGTCGCCTCATGGTCTCCACAACCATCTTGACAACAGACGGGTCAACCTGTTTGTTGCGTTAGTCGAATCAGGAAGCGATCGGGATGACGATGAATCGAAGGGAGATCATGCTGGCCGGCACGGCGCTTTGGCTGGCGGGCCAGCCGCAACCGGTGCCTGCCATGGGCCCGGAAGATGCGTCGAGCGCCGGCGCGCGCGCCTTCGACTTCCTCCACGGCGCTTGGAAGGTCACGCACCGGAAGCGTCGCAAGCGCCTGGCGGGCGACAATGACTGGTTCAGCTTCCCCGGCGACCTCACCGTGTCCCCGATCCTCGCCGGCCTCGGCAATTTCGACGACAACCGCCTCGCAGATCCGGGCGGCGCCTATCAGGCGCACTCGCTGCGGATCTTCAATCCCGCCACCGGCCTCTGGTCGATCTGGTGGCTCGATTCACGCTTCCCCGCGCTCGACGCGCCGGTGGTCGGCCGCTTCGACGGCGCAAAGGGCAGCTTCTTCGTTGACGACAACCTCGATGGCCGCCCGATCCACGTCCGCACCACCTATGAGCCGCTGAGCGATCGCACCGCGCAATGGACCCAGGCCTTTTCGCCCGATGCCGGTGCGAGCTGGGAGGTCAACTGGATCATGGATTTCACCCGGGCATGAGGATGATGCGATGCAGCTTTCGAGGCGCGCACTGATGGGCGCAGCACTTGGCGCAGCCGCCGCCGGCACCCACGCGTTCGGCGCAGAGCCTGCCGAACGAGTGATCGAGCTTCGGCAATACAAGATCGTCCATGGCAAGCGCGACGCCATGATCGCCCTGTTCGAGCGCGAGTTCGTCGACAGCCAGGAAAAGCTCGGCATCCGGCTGATCGGCCAGTATCGCGATCTGGACGATCCCGATCGTTTCACCTGGGTGCGCGAATTTCCCGGCATGGCTGCCCGCGCCGAGGCGCTGAACGCCTTTTATTTCGGGCCGGCGTGGCAGGCGCATCGCGCCGAGGCCAACCCGATGCTCGACGACAACGACAATGTCCTGTTGCTGCGACCCGCTGCGGCGGGAACCGGCTTCGGCCCGGCCGAGCGCCGCGAGGGCGCCGGCACGCCGGGCATCATGGTCGCGACGATCCACTATCTCTGGAAGGAGCCGACCGAAGGCTTTGCCGCCTTCTTCCAGGCGACGATGCGGCCGCTGCTGGAGGCCGCGGGCCTTCCGGTCATCGCTGCCTTCGTGCCCGAGCGAGCCGCGAATAATTTCCCCCGTTTGCCCATCCGCGAGGGCGAGAAACTGTTCGTGTGGTTCACCCGCGCCGGGGACGAGACCTCCCATGCTCATGCCGTTGCGCAGCTGGGCCAATCGACCGCATGGAGAGCCTCGGTCACACCGTTGCTCGACGATTTCGAGGAACGGCCGGCGCAGATATTGCACCTGAAGCCCACGCCGGGATCGCGTTTCCGCTAGGGCAAAACCCGGTCGGCAGGCACAGCCCCCTCCCCGTTCGGCCCCGGACTTGATCCGGGGTTGGCGAAGCCTTGCTGCAGCGGCTACGCGCGCTTCCCGGCGGGGGCGATACCCGCTTGGCCAACGAACTAGCCGCCCATTGATCTGAGGGAGGTTGTCCGTGCGTTGTCACCCGAGTTCAGAAAATCGCCCGCCTCACAAACTCTCGAAATGAACTTCGTCCAAAATGGATACTTGCGAATCCTTCGTCTCAAAAAATACCTTACCCCTTTGAAATATTACCTTCTGCTCTCAAGCATTAACAATATCATTCTTCTATATGAAATTTCTTGATCTCCCCTATATATCGCTACCGACCTGAGCCAACCGGGCAATGGACTCCAAGAGATATCGACCTTAGCTTACCCGATGCAATATTTACCGTTCACCTCATTGAACGATGCATGGGAGGGTAAAGACATGGCCGCGCAGACTCCGCCACCCGACACCGAGTCCATGGAACTTCCGGATGCAGCTCACCGCGTCCCCCCTGAATTGATCATGCCGGCTCCGGGCGCTTCGCAGGATCAGCAGATCGTCGAGCTCAGGGAACTGACACGCTCGTTAATGGTAGCCGTGCAGTCCATGCAGGCGCAGGCGTCGCGGAACGCCGTCTTCCAGGACGCCATTGCGGACGTCAAATCGGCGACGCGCGCAATGATGACGGCGCCCGCCGGCACTCCTGCCGTTCGTCAGAACCCCAACGGGACAGTGTCGCCGGATGCGGCTCATGGCGAATGCGGCTGCTCATCTTGCATCAGCGACGATTGTTGCTGTTTCGAGATCGTGCTCGAAAAGATCAGGGGCATCCAGCCGCAGGGCCTGTTGGAACCGGCAGATGCCGGAGACACTACCCTGCCGCTGCCGACGATCAACGAACTCGAGGTGCGACTGTTCGTGTCGATCGACAATATCGGGGTCCTCATCCCCAGCCTGTCGACGACGATGGGTGTGCGCGTGCCAAGCATCCTTGCGGGTGGCGGGCCAGGGCTGTGGATGCCGATCGGCGCAGTGGTCGGCCGGGTCAATGTGCGCAAGGGCACCACGGAGACGTTCACGTTCGAGATACAGGGCGCCGAGATCGACGAAGGCGCTGAACGCGTCCTTGGCTTCAAGGACGAGCATGGCGCAGCGACGGGCTCGATCACGCTTGATTGCTGCTCGGCGAAAATCTATCCGCCGATGCCGACCGATCTGAGCTTCGACCAGGGCGGTATCGGGGGCGGGCAGCCGGGCGCGATCTCACTTGCCTTCTTCGCGAGACGGGTATGCTGCTAGCCGGGTAAAGGGACGAACGGGTCGCTGCGCCTAGGTTATTTCCAGACGCGCCACCTCGAACGAGAACGGGCGGCGGAACCCATGAGCCCCGCCGCCCCGCACATCATTCCATGCGCTCGCTGTAGCATTTCTCCCGTGCCTTTTCCTGCTTCTTGCTCGGCAACGCCGCAGCCTCCGCCTTGCACTGGCCGAGCGGCGTGCTCCCCTCCGATGCAGCCATGGCGGCAGCGCCATCATAGGACGACGCCAGGTGACCATCGGCCGTGAACGGCACGCTCGAATACACATGCGTCATCAGTTCGCGGCCCATCGGAAGACGGGCGCGCTTGCCGGTGATGAATCCGGCGAACACGCCGATGGCGATGATGCCGACGCCGGTCGCAACCGTATTGCCTTCACCTTCCTGCCGATACGTACCCGAAATCGGCACACGCTGCCCGTCCAGATCGAGGTGACTCAGCAGGAACTCGATCTTGCCGGACTTGCCGAACGCGCCCTTGCCGGTCCGCCAGGTGATTTCGCCCGTTGCGTGCGTGCCGCGCGGGATGACCACCGTGTTGCCGACCTTGACGTCTTCCAGCACCGTCAACGGAAAGGTGTCGCCCTGGCGGTGCGTGCTGCTGTTCACTTCCTCGGAAACCACCAGCTTGAACGGAACCCCGTCGTTCAGCGTGAGCAGCCCGTCTGCAGCGGCAGCTGATGTCGGCGCCGGGGCCGCGGCAGTCTGCACCGGCGCCGTCTGCGCATAGACAGGCATATGGATGAGCGCGGCCACAGCCGCGCCAGCAAGAATTTTCTTCATGAGACCCCCTCCAGGCGGCGGCAATAATCGCCGCGCCATCCGGAAGGTTAGTCAAGATTCTGGAAACCCGCAACATTTCCAGGTTCCGATTTCAACTATCGCCGAACTTTTGATCGGCACTCCTTTGCGCTCATCATACGCGCGCCTCACAGTAAGGGGGCTGTCGCATGCATGGCAAAGACCCCTCGCCGCTCGATTCAACCGACAATGGTACTTCGGCTATCCTGTGCTGTTGCCCCTGCCGCGATGACGCGGTGCATCCCGGGGGCGGCAGTATAAGACCGAGGCCCGATATGCGCACGATGAAAAGTCCCAATGCCAATCGACCGATTCTCATAATTGCGCAACTATCCGCCGATTTTCCGAGCCTATTCCTTCACCTTACCGACGACGATCCACGCCGCGAACGCCGCATATCGCGCGTGAATAGCGATGCTCGTCATCACCGTTCAAGTAAGGTTGCGAAAAATTGTGGGTCGACGTTGGCTCTCAAGCTCGACCTTTTACTGTCGAGATCAAAGTATCGCGACGACCGCTTTACTTGCGCGCATTCCAACACCGTCCCGGCGCGCCCCTCAATTACGCGGCGCCTGCCGCCTGTAACTCAGCGCCTCCGCCACATGAATCCGCCCCACTCCCTCACTCCCCGCCAGATCGGCGATGGTCCGCGCCACGCGCAGGATGCGGGTATAGCCGCGCGCGGACAGCCGCATCGCCTCCGATGCCTGGGCAAGCAGCTTGCGGCCCGCCTCGTCCGGCGTCGCCACCGCTTCCAGCAGCACCCCGTCCACTTCGGCATTGGTGCGGATCGGATGATCGGCATAGCGCGCGCCCTGGATCGCCCGCGCAGAGGCGACGCGCGCGGCGACTTCCTTCGATCCTTCCGCCGGCGGCGGCAGCACGAGATCGGCGGCACTCACGGCCTGCACCTCGACATGCAGATCGATCCGATCGAGCAGCGGCCCCGAGACCTTGGTCTGATAGTCCGCGGCACAGCGCGGCGCGCGCGAACAGGCGAGCGACGCATCGCCGAGATGCCCGCACCGGCACGGGTTCATCGCCGCGATCAGCTGGACGCACGCCGGAAAGGTCACATGCGCATTGGCCCGCGCGACGCTGACGGTGCCGGTCTCCAGCGGCTGGCGCAGCGAATCGAGCACCGCGCGCTGGAATTCCGGCAGTTCGTCGAGGAACAGCACGCCGAGATGCGCCAGGCTCACTTCGCCCGGCTTCACTTTCAGCCCGCCCCCGACCAGGGCCGCCATCGACGCCGAATGATGCGGCGCGCGGAAGGGCCGTGTCCGGGTCAGCCGTCCGCCGCTCAGCGTGCCGGCGACGCTCGCCACCATCGACACCTCGAGCGCCTCGGCCGCATCGAGCGGCGGCAGGATACCCGGCAGGCACGCCGCCATCAGCGATTTGCCGGCGCCCGGCGGGCCGACCATCACCATATTATGCCCACCCGCCGCCGCGATCTCGAGCGCTCGCTTGGCGGTCTCCTGCCCCTTCACCTGCGCCAGATCGGGGCCGAAACCCGCCTCTTCCACCTCGCCCGGCTGCGGCGCGGAGAGCAGGCCATGTCCCTTGAAATGATTGAGCAGCGCGAGGATGTCGGGCGCGGCGAGCACCTGCACGCCCGCTGCCCAGGCCGCTTCCGATCCCTGCGCTGCGGGGCAGACCAGCCCCTTGCCGATCTCCGACGCATGCAGCGCCGCCAGCAACACGCCGGGCGAGGAAGCTACCCGCGCATCCAGACCGAGCTCGCCCACCACGACATAGTCAGCCAGCGTCTCGGCATCGACCACGCCCATCGCCCCCAGCAAAGCGAGCGCGATCGGCAGGTCGAAATGCGATCCTTCCTTGGGCAGGTCCGCGGGCGAAAGGTTCACCACGATGCGCTTGGGCGGCAGCGACAGGCCCATCGCCGCGATCGCCCCGCGCACCCGCTCGCGGCTCTCCGCCACTGCCTTGTCGGCCAGCCCCACCACGTTGAACGCCGGCAGCCCGGGGATGAGCTGGACCTGCACTTCGACGGCACGCGCCTCGAGCCCGAGATACGCCACCGTCGATACGCTCGCGACCATAATGCCCCCGACTGCCCCCGAAGAACGTTGGTCATACGCAATTTTGTCCGGGAAGGAACCGTCCCCTCCCGACGAGAACAGGAACAGTGTCTTGTCAAACCAACACACCGCACCCACATCCTCTCCCATGCGTACGACTCGCCATCCGACGATCCGCTTCTGCCTCTTCTGGCTCGGCGTCCTGCTGGTGATCGCGACGCCGCTGGTCGGCATCATCCCCGGTCCCGGCGGCGTGTTCGTGTTCGCGGGCGGGCTGGCGCTGATGCTGCAAAACTCGCACTGGGCGAAACGACGCTTCGTGCACACCAAGCGCCGCTGGCCGAAGCTCGGCCACTATGCCGATATCGGCCTGCGCCGCGCGAGCGCGCGCCGTCGCCGCGAACGCGACCGGGCGCCCCTCGAACGTTGACTAAGCTGCACTCTTTGCCTAAGGGCACCCGCTACGAGGCCGTCCGCGTGGCGGCCCTTTTCTATTCAGACGACCAGGGAATGAACGATGAAGCGGACCTTTCAGCCGAGCAATCTGGTGCGCGCGCGCCGGCACGGTTTCCGGTCGCGGATGGCGACTCCGGGCGGCCGCAACGTGATTCGCGCTCGCCGCAATCGCGGCCGCAAGAAGCTGTCGGCCTGACGACTCTTCGCATCCGCCGCGATTTTCTCGCGGCGAATGCGGGAAAACGCGCGCCGATGCCGGGCTTCGTCCTGCTGGTGCGCGATCGCGACGACGGCGATCCGTCGATGCGAATCGGGTACACCGTCACCAAGAAGATCGGCAATGCGGTCGTGCGCAACCGCATGAAGCGCCGCCTGCGCGCGCTCGCCCGCGATCTGCTGCCCGAATCGGGCATTCGCGGCGCGGACCATGTGCTGATCGGGCGCAACGGCGGCATCGAACGCGACTTCGCGCAGCTCCGTGCCGATCTCGCCAAGGCGCTGACGAAGGTGGCGCGGTGACAATCCCCACGCCTGTCATGCCGGAACACTTCCGGAGCGACGGCTTGGCGGGTTCCGCACCATGCTGACCCGCCTCCTCATCGCCCTGGTCCGTTTCTGGCAGATCGGCCCATCCGCCATCCTGCCGCCCAGCTGTCGCTATCAGCCGACCTGTTCAAGCTATGCAATCGAGGCCCTTCGCCGCTATGGCGCGCTGAAGGGCGGGTGGCTGGCGGCAAAACGGATCGGACGGTGCCATCCCTGGGGCGGGTTCGGTCACGATCCGGTTCCCTGAAGCAATGCAAGACCAGACGCCTATCATGAGCGGGACATCACTCACGTGAATAACGACAACAAGAATTTCATCCTGTTCGCGGTGTTCGCCGCGCTTGTCCTGTTCGGCTGGCCGATCGTGACGGCGAAGTTCTTCCCGGCGGCCAACCCGCCGGTCACCAAGATGGTGGACGGCAAGAGCAAGGTCGTCCCTGCCCCCGGCACCAGCCCGGCTGCAGAGGGCGCCGCCGCGGTGCGCGACCTCAAGACGGTGCTGGCCGAGACCCCGCAGCGCGTGCAGATTCAGACGTCGAAGCTGCACGGCTCGATCAACCTGAAGGGCCCGCGCATCGATGATCTGGTGCTGGTCAACTACAAGGAAACGATCGCCAAGGATTCGGCACCGATCCGCCTGCTCTCCCCAGCCGGGTCGCCCGAGGCCTATTTCGCCGGCTTCGGCTGGCGCGACGATGGCCTGAAGCCGCCGAGCGCCGACACCGTCTGGACCGCGAGCAGCCCGATCCTGGCGCCCGGCAAGCCGGTGACGCTCGACGCCGCCAACGCTCAGGGCCAGCATTTCCGCATCGAGATCTCGGTCGACGACGATTACATGTTCACCATCCGCCAGACCGTCGCCAACAACGGCGCGGGCGCGGTGCCGGTCGCGACCTACGGCCTGGTCAACCGGACGGGCGTGTTCAAGGATCCCGATACCTGGACGGTGCAGATCGGCCCGATGGCGGTCTATAACGGCAAGGCCGATTACGGCATCAACTTCAGCGACGTCGACAAGGCACCGGAAAAGTTCACCACCACCTCGGGCTGGCTCGGCTTCACCGACAAATATTGGCTGACCGCACTCGTCCCCGACAAGGCGCAGGCGTTCGACGGCCAATTCCGCGCCGGTGCCAACAAGGCGTACCAGGCCGATTACGCGATCAACCCGAAGCTGCTTCAACCCGGGCAGCAGGTGACCCAGACCTCGAACTTCTTTGCCGGCGCGAAGGAAGTGCGCCTGCTCGATCGCTATACCGACAAGCAGGGCTTCACGATGCTCGACTACGGCATCGACTGGGGCTGGTTCCGCATCGTCGAGAAGCCGATCTTCTATTATCTCGACTGGCTGTTCTGGCTGGTCGGCAATTTCGGCGTCGCGATCATCCTGCTGACCATCACGATCCGCGGCCTGATGTTCCCGATCGCCCAGCGCCAGTTCGCCTCCATGGCCAATATGCGCGCGATCCAGCCCAAAATGAAGGCGCTGCAGGAGAAGTACAAGGACGACAAGCCGCGCCAGCAGCAGGAAATCATGGCGCTGTACAAGGCGGAGAAGGTCAACCCGCTCGCGGGCTGCCTGCCGACCTTCCTGCAGATCCCGATCTTCTACGCGCTGTACAAGGTGCTGCTGCTGACGATCGAAATGCGCCATCAGCCCTTCGTGCTGTGGATCAAGGATCTGTCGGCGCCCGATCCGGCGACCATCCTCAACCTGTTCGGCTATCTGCCCTTCACCTTGCCGCATTTCCTGGCGATCGGCGTGATCCCGGTGCTGCTCGGCATCTCGATGTATTTCCAGTTCAAGCTGAACCCGGCCCCGATGGACGAGGCGCAGAAGCAGGTCTTCGCGCTGATGCCCTGGGTGCTGATGTTCGTCATGGCGCCGTTCGCGGTCGGCCTGCAGATCTACTGGATCACGTCCAACACCCTCACCATCCTCCAGCAGCGCCTGCTCTATGCGCGGCATCCGGGGATGAAAGAGGCGATCGCGAAATGACCCATGGCTGATCCCTTCACCCCCGAACTGATCGAGGCCGCGCGGAAGACCTTCGCCGGCCCGGTCGCCTTCCTCAAATCCGCGCCCAAGCTGGAATTCCTGCCGGACGCGACCGTACCCGAGGTCGCGTTCGCCGGCCGCTCCAACGTGGGCAAGTCCTCGCTGCTCAACGCGCTGACGGGTCGCAATGCACTCGCCCGCACCTCGAACACACCGGGCCGCACGCAGGAGCTGAACTTCTTCGACGTGGGCGATCCCCTCGCTTTCCGGCTCGTCGACATGCCCGGTTACGGCTTTGCCAAAGCGCCCAAGGACATCGTCAAGAAATGGCGTTTCCTGGTGAATGACTTCCTGCGCGGCCGGCAGGAACTGAAGCGCGCTTTGGTGCTGATCGATGCACGCCACGGCATCAAGGAAGTCGATCGCGAGATCCTCGAAATGCTCGACAAGGCCGCGGTCAGCTATCGCATCGTCCTGACCAAGGCCGACAAGATCAAGCCGACCGAACTCGCCGAGGTCGCCGCGCAGACTGCCGATGAAGTCCGCAAGCGCCCCGCCGCGCATCCGGATATCCTGGAGACCTCGAGCGAGACTGGCCTCGGCATCCCGGAACTGCGCGCGGCGGTGATCGAAGCAATCGGCTAAGACGGCGACAATTCCCCCTCGCGTCGATTCAACTTCCGTTGCATATCGCTACCCATAAAAATGGGAGAGACGCGATGACCATCACCACCGGCCTGCAGATCAGCTCGCTGATCACCCCCGAAGGCGAGCTGCGCCTCACGCTGGACGATGTCGCGATTCCCGCGCCCGGTGCCGACCAGATAGTCGTACGCATGGAGGCCTCGCCGCTCAACCCGTCCGATCTCGGTCTGCTTCTCGGTCCGGCCGACCTGACGACGATCGCCGCCAGCGGCCCCGCCGACCGCCCGGTCGTCACCGCGTCGGTCAACCCCGCTTTCCTGCCCTCGCTTCAGGCGCGGATCGGCGAGGCCATGGCGGTCGGCAATGAAGGCGCCGGCGTGGTGGTCGATGCGGGCGACGACGCGAAGCACCTGATCGGCCGCACCGTCGCGATCCTCGGCGGATCGATGTATTCGCAATATCGCGTCATGCGTGCCGCCGAGGCACTGGTCCTGCCCGAGGGCACCACATCGGCCCAGGGCGCTTCCTGCTTCGTCAACCCGCTGACCGCGCTTGCCATGGTCGAGACGATGCGCGCCGAGGGCCACACCGCGCTGGTCCACACCGCCGCTGCCTCCAATCTCGGCCAGATGCTCAACCGCATCTGCATCGCTGACGGCGTGCCGCTGGTGAACGTGGTGCGCAGCGAAGCCCAGGCGACAATCCTGACCGATATCGGCGCCAAATATGTCGTCGACAGCACCGCGCCCGATTTCCGCAACAAGCTGATCGATGCACTGATGGAAACCGGCGCGACGCTTGCCTTCGACGCCGTCGGCGGCGGCCCGCTGGCCGGGCAGCTGATCGCCGCGATGGAAGTCGCCGCGACGCGGAAAATGACGTCGTACAGCCGCTACGGTTCGACCACGCACAAGCAGGTCTATATTTACGGCGTGCTCGATACGCGCCCGACCGAGATCGGCCGCAACACCGGCATGGCCTGGGGCGTGGGCGGTTTCCTGCTCACCTATTTCCTGATGAAGGCCGGGCAGGAAACCGGCCAGCGCATGCGCGTGCGCGTCGCCGCCGAGCTGACCACTACGTTTGCGAGCCATTACACCTCGGAAATCTCGCTCGCCGAGGCGCTGCAGCCCGACACGATCGCCGCCTATGCGCGGAAAGCGACCGGCGAGAAGTTCCTGATCAACCCCAGCAAGGGCCTGTAACACCGCGTCGGGCGCGGGAGTTGCCGCCCGCGCCCGGCCCGTCTATCCACCCCGCATGCTCAAGCTCATCATCGGCAACAAGGCCTATTCCTCCTGGTCGCTGCGCGGCTGGCTCGCCTGCAAGCAGTCGGGACTGCCGTTCGAGGAAGTGGTCGTGCCGCTCTACGACGCCGACTGGGACAAGCGCCGCGAGGGCGACGAGTTCGCCCCCTCCTCGGGCAAGGTGCCGATCCTGTGGGACGGCGACGCCGTGGTGTGGGACAGCCTGGCGATCATCGAATATCTCGCCGAAAAGACCGAACGGTCGAAATTCTGGCCCGAGGACGACACCGCCCGCGCCATGGCCCGCTCGATGGCCGCGGAGATGCACTCCAGCTTCACTGCGCTCCGCCGCAAGCACAGCATGAACGTCCGCCAGGTCTTCCCGCCCAAGCGCCCCGACGACGATGTGCTCGCCGATATCGGCCGCATCATGGAACTCTGGGCCCAGGCCCGCGCTCGCTTCGGCGGCACCGGCAAGTTCCTGTTCGGCGAGTTCGGCGCAGTCGACATGATGTACGCGCCAGTGGTGACCCGCATCGTCACTTACGGCCTGCCGATCGCCCGCTTCGCCACCGGCTATATGGACGCGGTGCTGCAGCACCCCTTCATGCAGGACTGGATCGCCGGCGCGCAGGAGGAGGAATGGGTGATCGAGCAGTTCGAGCAGCCGACTTCGGCGTAGCGAAGTCGGCCCGGCGCAGGCCGGGCCCAGGATCAAAAGGCGCCGACGATCGATTCAACCGCGGTGCCAACGCGTGCATGATCCGAATCGCGCGGACCAGCACGCTCTTTCTCATGACGGTCGAAATCTCAGCGTTCTCCCGTCCCGGTTATTTTCAACTCCGCTCCCTGTTACGGCGCGCCGCTCCCTGTTATGGGCGCGCCGCTCCCTGTTATTTCCAACAGGCCTCCCTGTTAAGGCATAACAGGGAGAGCATCATTATCTATCTGAAAGACAACGTAGAATCTTCTTAAACGAGCCTAAAACGGTACCGAAACCGGCGAAAACAAAAATCTTCCCTGTTCCTTCCCTGTTATCGGCCAGGAACAGGGAGGCCGCGGCGGTCAAGCGCAAAGCCTCACGCCGCCACATCACGACGAATCCGCCTCACGCACAAAGTCACGCCCGTCCTTGCGACGAAAGCCTTTCCCCGCGAACAGATGCATGTCGATGTCCGGGTAATGGCAATCGGTATCAGAGGGCCGCCCGACCGCGACAAATACGCAAGCGCTGTCGCTGCGATTCTGTAGCACATGCCCGTTGCCGTCATTCTTCGGAAACGCCGCGCAGTCGCCTGCGCGCAACACCGTCTCGCCGTCATTGTCGACCAGCACCGCCTCACCCGCGATCATCACCAGAAACTCGTCCTCCCCCTCATGCCAGTGCCGCTGCGACGACCATGCGCCCGGCTTCAGGGTGACATGGCTTGCCCCGAAATCCTTCAAACCGGACGCCGGCGCGAGGCGGCGGTACCAGCGGCCTTGGACTTTCTCGGAATGTGGCGGCGGATAGCCGGTCGCGTTGGTCTGCGGGATTGAATCGAGATCGAGCTTGGGCAATGCCACCTCCATGGATGCTGAAACCAGATTGCCCGATGTCGTCGCGCTGACCAAGGCGTTGATCGCCTGCGAGAGCGTGACCCCCGCACAAGGCAGCGTGTTCGACGTGCTTGAAGCCGCGCTCGTTCCGCTCGGCTTCCATGTCGACCGCTTCATTGTCGGCGAGGCACCGGATGGCCCGGTCGAGAACCTGCTCGCGGTGCGCGGCAGCGGCAGTCCGCATTTTGCCTTTGCCGGGCATCTCGACGTGGTGCCGCCCGGCGCCGGCTGGACCAGTGGTGCGTTCGAGCCTGATATCCGCGGCGGCCTGCTCCACGGGCGCGGCGCGGTCGACATGAAGGGAGCGATCGCTGCCTTCGTCGCCGCACTGGGGCGGGCGCCCGCGATGGGGACGCAAAGCCTGATCATCACTGGTGACGAGGAAGGCCCCGCGATCTTCGGCACGCGCGCGCTGATCGATCGCATGGGCGAACGCGGCCTGAAGCCAGACTTCTGCCTGGTAGGCGAGCCCACCTCCGTCGCGCGGCTCGGCGACATGATCAAGATCGGCCGGCGCGGCTCGGTCAACATCTGGATCGACGTGCCCGGCCGGCAGGGCCATGTCGCCTACCCCCATCTTGCCGACAATCCGATCCCGAAGCTGGTCGCGATCCTGGCCGAGATCGACGCGATCGTGCTGGACCAGGGCAATGACTGGTTCCAGCCCTCCAATATCGAAGCGACCGACATCACCGTCGGCAATCCCGCGACCAATGTGATCCCGGCGCACGCCTCGGCCCGGCTCAGCATCCGCTACAACGACCTGCACAAGGGCGACGATCTCACCGCACGGATCGAGAAGATCGTCCACCGCCACGCCCCCGGGGCGACGATGATCGCGCGCGTCTCGGGCGATGCCTTCCTGACCGCCCCGGGCGCGCTCTCGACCCTGATCGGCGACGCGATCGAGGCGCGGCAGGGCATCCGGCCGGAGCTGTCGACCACCGGCGGGACTTCCGACGCGCGCTTCCTGTCGGCACTCTGCCCCGTCGTCGAATTCGGCCTGATCAACGCGACGATGCACAAGCTCGACGAAGCGGTGGCGATCGACGACCTGATCGCACTGACTGATATCTACGCCGATATCATCGGCCATATCGGCACCTCGAAAAGCACCAGTTAAGCGATTCAGATGACTCGCGATTCCCCGCGACTCGTGGTGACTCCTAGGTTTTTATAGACGGGAGTCGCGCGCCCGCGTAATGTTCGTTTAACCATAACGGTAACCGGACATGCTCATCGAACCCTGGTTCATTGTCGCGATCGTCTGCAGCCTGGGGGGGTATGCCGTTTATCTGACCGGCCTGCGTCGTCAGTTGGTGCAGCCCAATCGAGCCTCCTGGCTGATCTGGAGCGCGGCAACCGCGGTCGAGGCCGGTACTTATGCGGCCGTCAATCCGGGTGCGCTGCAAAGCTGGGTGTTCGCCCTCGCCTCGATCGCCTGCATCATCGTCACGATCGGCATCTGGCGCCGCTCCAACTGGGCCGCACCGTCGCGCGGCGAGATGATCTGCATGGCCGCCTGCCTTGCCGCGCTCATCGTCTGGATCGTCTCCAGCAACGCCTTCTGGGCGCATATGCTCGTCGTCGCCGCCGTGCCGGTCAGCTTCTGGCCGACCTGGGAAAGCGTCTGGCAGGATCGTACCCGCGAGCGCTCGCCCGCCTGGGGCCTGTGGACGGTCGGCGATCTCGCCACCCTGATCGTCGCGACCCGCAGCGGCGATCAGCATGTCGGCGAATATGCCTATCTGTTCGTCGAGCTGGCCTGCCACGCCAGCGTCTGGTTCATGGTCGGCCTCGCCACGATCAACCCGCTGCGCTCGCTGGGCTTCCGCAACGGCCGCTTCTACATTCTCGACGCGTACAGCCCCGCCGCGAACCTCTTCGCGGTCGGCGAGACGCATCTCGGCAAGACGGTCTATGCCGCGCTTGGCTTTGCCGAGGGCGACACGATCATCCGCTTCACCGGCCGCCGCTTCCGCGCTGATCGCGTGCCCAGCCTGATGCGCGGATCGAGCGACCGCTTCGTCCAGGTCACACCCGATCATTATATGGGTCCGTCCGGCCGGATCGATGATCTGATCAACCATAGCTGCGCGCCCAATGCCGGCCTGCGCTTCGCGGTGGACGGCGTGTTCTTGGTGGCGGTGCGCGACATCGCGCCGGGCGAGGAGATCGCCTGGGATTATTCGACGACACTCAAGGAATCGAACTGGCACATGATCTGCCAGTGCCGCAGCCCGGACTGCCGCCGCGTGATCGGCAATTTCGAAACCCTGGCACCGGAACGGCAGGAATGGTTCCGCGCCCGCAACCTGGTCGCGCCCTACCTCCGGCGGAAGGATATGGTCGAGAAGCACGACCGGGCGGCCTGACCGTCAAGCCCGCGCGATCATATCCCTGATCCGCGCCGCCAGCGCCTCCATCGAGAACGGCTTGGTCACCAGCTCCATCCCCGCATCGAGCGGGCCATCACCCACCACCGCATTCTCCGCAAACCCGGTGATGAACAGCACCGGTATGCCCGGCCGCGCTGCTCGCGCCGCGTCCGCCACCTGCCGGCCGTTCATCCCGCCGGGCAGGCCGACATCGGTCACCAGCAGGTCGATCCGCGCGTCCGATTGCAGCACGGCCAGCGCTTCCGGCCCGTCGCCGGCCTCGATCGCGGCATAGCCCAGCTCGCCGAGGATCTCGGTTACCAGCATGCGTACGGCCGGCTCATCGTCGACGACGAGAACTGCCTCGCCCCGGTTGCTGCGCGGCGCCTCGCGCGATCCGCCCGCCTGGCCGTCATCGTCGACCGCGCCGTCATAGCGCGGCAGATAGAGGCACATGGTCGTGCCCTGCCCGACCACCGACTGAATCCGCACCTGCCCGCCCGATTGCCGCGCGAAGCCATAGATCATGGAGAGGCCAAGCCCGGTGCCCTGCCCCATCGGCTTGGTCGTGAAGAAGGGATCGAACGCCCGCGCGATCACCTCCGCGGTCATGCCGGTGCCAGTATCTTCGACGCATAGCGACAGATAGGGTCCGGGCGTCAGGTCGCGCTCCTGCGCCGCCTTGTCGTCAAGCAGGACGGTGCCGGTTTCGATCGTCAGCCTGCCCCCGTCGGGCATCGCGTCGCGCGCGTTGATGCACAGGTTGAGCAGCGCGTTTTCGAGCTGATTGGGATCGACCAGGGTCGGCAGCGACCCCACCGCGCTGGCCACCTCGACCTGAACGCCCGGCCCCACCGTGCCGCGGATCAGATCCTCCATCCCAGCGACCAGCCGGTTGATGTCGATCGGCTTTGGGTCGAGCGGCTGGCGCCGGGCAAAGGCGAGCAGCCGGTGAGTCAGCGCAGCAGCCCGCCCCGACGCGGTCTGCGCCACGCCGATATAGCGCGACAGATCGGCGACCCGGCCCTGCTTCAGCCGCATCTGCATCATCTCCATCGCGCCCGAGATGGCGGTCAGCAGATTGTTGAAGTCGTGCGCCAGCCCGCCGGTGAGCTGGCCGACCGCTTCCATCTTCTGTGCCTGACGCAGCCGATCCTCCAGCTCGCGCTGGCGGGTGACATCGACGCCCACACCGATCGCCGTCTCAGGCATGCCCTGCGCGTCGAGCACGATATGGCTGCGCGTCATGATCCAGCGGATCGAGCCGTCGGGCCTGAGCAGGCGGTATTCGATCTCGCCATCGTCAGTCGCCTCGCGGGCATCGGCGATCGACTTCATCACCTTGGCGAGATCGTCGGGATGGATGCGCGCCAGCACCTCCGCCATCTTCGCGCCGTTCGACTGTTGCGAGGCGTCGAAACCATAGAGCGCAGCGAAGCTCGCATCGCTGTTGAAGCGATCGGCTGCCACGTCATAGGTCCACACCCCGACGCCATCCATCGCCTCCAGCACCAGCCGGGTCCGCTCCTCCGCCGCGAGCAGCACTTCCTGCCGGCGCCGCTCGTCGGTCACGTCGCGCGCGGTGGCGTAGATCCGGCCTTCCGCGAAATTCCCCCGCCACGAGAGCGTGCGATACTCGCCGTCCCGGGTTCTGAACCGGTTCTCGAAACCGGAAATGGCTTCGCCCTGGGCGATCCGGGCGACCAGCGCCCGCGACCGCTCGACATCGTCGGGGTGGAGCATCCAGGCCGAGCGCTTGCCGATGATCTCTTCTGCCGGCCAGCCGAGCATGCGCGTCCAGGCGGGGTTGACGCTCTGCCAGATGCCATCCGCATCGGCGACGCCAAGCAGATCCTGGCTTACATCCCAGATCCGGTCACGCTCGGCGGTACGATCGGCGACTTCCCCGGCAAGGCTCTCGTTCACTGCGCGCAGCCGTGCGGTGGCCCGCACCCGCGCCACCGCGTCCCAACATAGCTGCGCCACTTCCTCGACCAGCGCGATCTCGCCCGGTGTCCAGGCACGCGGCTCGGCATGGCTCAGATAGAAGCCCGCCTCCCACCGCCCCTCGCGAATCAGCGGCACGCTTACCCCGGCGCGCGATCCGGTCGCGTCCAGCGCTTCGTCCGCGGGGCGCAACGCATCGGTCGGCGCACCGAAGACGAGCGTTCGACCGGCGCGGATCACCGTGCCTAGCTCGGTGCCGAAGCTGGCCGACGGGACCGATCCGGTCAGCGGCGGCAAGCCACCCGCCCAGCACGCACCATACTGGATGATGCTGTCGTCGATCACCTGGAAGAAGCCCGCGCGGTGGACCTTGAGCCGGCGTCCCACGGCCTCGGCGGTGAGCTGCATCACATCGTCGGGGTCCTGCTGCGCACGTTGCCGCTCGACCAGCGCCAGGATGAACTCGCGCTCGTCCTTGGCATGGCGCAGCGCCGCCTCGCTCCGTTTCGCCTCGGTGATATCGAGTGTGACGCCGGAGAAGCGCTGCGGCCGTCCGTCCGGGCCGTTGCGGCTGCGCCCCTGCACGGCCAGCCAGCGCTCGGTGCCGTCGGGAAGCGCCAGGCGATATTCGGTCGAAACCGCGCTTTCCTGGACGAACGCCGCCTGCATCACCTGGCTGAACGGCAGATAATCGTCCGGGTGGATATGCACGATATAGGCGGAGGCGGGCGCCCCTTCCCGCGCGAGACGGGGATCGACGCCGTAGAGCCGGGCCATCCGCTCGTCGCCCACGAGGATGTCGCTGGCCAGATCCCATTCCCACGTGCCGACATTGCCCGAGGCCTCGAGCGCCATGGTCAGCCGCTCCTCGCTCGCGCGTAGCGACGCCTCCGCCAGCGCCTTGGCGGTCATGTCATGGCCCTGGCTCATCACGCCCAGCACGACGCCATTCTCGTCGCGGATCGGGGAGATGCTGTAGGTCCACCAGGTGTCGGTCAGCACGCCGTGCAGGACCATCGGAATACGCTGGTTCGATCTCGAATAGCCTTCGCCTGTCGCGAATACGCCTTCGAGCTGCGGGCCGATCAGGTGCCAGCTATCGTAACGGACTTCGGCGGCAGGCCGGCCGAGCGCCCAGGGATGGCGATCCGCCGTCACCTTCGCCGAAGCGTCGTTGTAGAGCAGGCGAAGCTCCGGTCCCCAATAGAGCGCGATCGGGAAGCTGGAATGGAGACACAGGCTGACCGCGACCTTGATTGCCAATGGCCAGTCCTGCGGAGGCCCGAAGACATGGTCCGACCAGTCGAAACTGCGGATTCGCTCGCCCATCTCCCCGCCGCCGTCAAGGAAGCCGAGCGCGGGCGTCACCGCCGGGCCGGTACGCGCGTCAGGGACGGAAGCCTTGGGCATCGAGCCTCGATCTGCACCGCAGCCGGCAGGTCCGGCCATGGCCTCCCGTGAGCACTAGCCCCGCCCCTGTCAACACGGCCGCCACCCCCCGGAAGGCGAGTCAGAGCGCAGCCAGGTCGATCTCCGCATGCCGGTCGATCGTGTCGTTCGCCTCGGGCATCGGGTATTTCAGGCCCGTCGCGCAATTGAACAGGACGGTGCGTTCGTCCTCGTCGACCAGCCCGGTGCGGAGCGCCTCCTTGTACGCCGCGAGCGTCGCGCCGCCTTCGGGGCAGAGCAGCAGCCCGTCCTTCTTCGCGGCATCGTCCACTGCCTTGAGGATCGCCGGATCGCCCACTGCCATCGCCTGCCCGCCGCTCTCTCGCACCGCGCGCAGGATCAGGAAGTCGCCGACTGCCTTCGGCACGCGGATGCCCGCCGCGACCGTCGCCGCATCCTCCCAGCGCTCGGCATGCTCGACACCCTCATCGAACGCCCGGACGATCGGCGCACAGCCCGAGGCCTGCACCGCGAACATGCGGGGCCGCTGCGAACCGATCCAGCCGAGCTTCTCCAACTCGTCGAACGCCTTCCACATGCCGATCAGTCCGGTGCCGCCGCCGGTCGGGTAGAAGATCGCATCAGGCAGCTTCCAGCCGAACTGGGCGGCCAGCTCCAGCCCCATCGTCTTCTTGCCCTCGATCCGGTACGGCTCCTTGAGGGTCGAGAAGTCGAACCACAGCCCTTCCGCCGCGCCTTTGCCGACGATCGCGCCGCAATCGTCGATCAGCCCGTTGACGCGGTAGACGCGCGCGCCCTGCAGCGCGATCTCGCGCACGTTGATCTCGGGCGTATCGTCGGGGCAAAAGACGATCGTCTCGATTCCGCAGCGCGTTGCATAGGCAGCGAGCGCAGCACCGGCATTGCCGTTGGTCGGCATCGCGATCTTCGTCACGCCCAGCGCCTTGGCCATCGACACCGCCATGACGAGCCCGCGCGCCTTGAACGATCCGGTCGGCAGCCGCCCCTCGTCCTTGACCAGCACATTCGACCCGCCCGAGCGCGGGATCGGCACGAGCGGCGTCTCGATCTCGCCCAGGCTGACCACGTCGCGCGTGGCGCGTACCGGCAGCAGCTCACGCCAGCGCCACATATCGGTCGGCCGCGCGGCAACCATCGCCCGCGGAATCATCGCACGGAGCATGGCGAGATCGTAGCGCACCAGCAGCGGCCGCCCGACGCGGGACAGGCCTTGGAGGGTGTCGGCCTCGTAGCGCTCACCCGTCATCGAGCATTCGAGATGCGTGACGAAGGTCGGGCGGTCGGTGGTGAGGTTTTCGTTCATTGGCTTCGGACCATTTCAGCGATGCTTTTTGTGACCAAACCGGACAATGCCTCCGGCAGCTTGGGGATTTCCGCGACAGATGCCGAGCGTTGATAATAGCGACTGACCTCGAAGCCGACCCCGAACGCGGCCAAAGCGACCGTTGAATCAGCCTCGATCGTCTCGATCACTGACTGGAGATGGCGCTCCAGATACGTATCGCCATTCTGCATCAGCGTTGAGTCGTCAACCGGCGCGCCGTCGGAGATCACCAGCAACAGCTTGTGCGGTTCGGTACGCACCTTGAGCAGCCCATAGGCCCAGTCGAGCGCTTCGCCGTCGACATTCTCGCGCAGCAGGTCCGGGCGCAGCATCACTTCCCAGTCGCGCTCCAGAAGCGCCGTGCCGAAATTCTGATAGACGATGTGCAGTAGCGCGCAGAGCCGGCCCGGGCGCTCGGGGCGACCGGCCTTCAGCCATTGCTGGCGTGGCTCTCCGCCCTTCCAGCCCAGCGTGGTGAAGCCGAGCAGCGCGGTGTGCAGGCCCATCGCGTGGAGGTTGTCGGCCAGCCACCGCGTCGCGGCCGCGGCGTTGCGCATGCCGTCGCCGCGCATCGACCCGGACTGGTCGACCAGGATGCAGACCGCCCAGTCCTTTGGCGGCGCCACGGCGAGGTCGGCCGCGAGCGCCTGGCGCAGTTGCTCGGAGCGATCGCGCGTATAGGTGGCGAGAATCGCCCGGGATGCGTGGACCGCTTCGGCCCACAGATCGGGATCGCGGAGTGCCCGCGTCTGCGCACCATCCAGGCGATGACCTTCCAGCGCTGCCGGCACGTCCTTCGCCGCCAGAATCCGGTCGTGATCGCGCGCGAAGACGCGGTACGGGTCGCCGATATCCCCGACGGCGACGGTCTTTTCCCGTCGCCATCCGCCCCGCCGGGCCACCAGCCAATAGATCAGCCCACCAATAGAAAGCGGCAGGGCCAGCCTGAGCCATTCGCCCAGATCGACCCCCGCCGGATTCACTCGGGCTTCTTTGCCACCCCGACCAGCGCCGGGCGCAGCAGCCGGTCCTTGATCATGTAACCCGCCTGCATTTCCTGCACGATCGTGCCGACCGGCTTGTCGCTCGGCAGCTCGAACATCGCCTGGTGGAAATTGGGGTCGAGCGTTTCGCCAAGCGTGCTCATCTTCTTGATGCCGTGGCGCTGGAACACTGATTCAAGCTCGCGGCCGGTCGCTTCCAGGCCGGCAACGACGCTCTTCAGCTTCTCGTCGTCGCGCAGCTCGGCCGGGATCGCCTCGAGCCCGCGGGCGAGATTGTCGGCGACCGACAGCAGGTCGCGCGCGAACGCGGTCGCGGCATAGGCGCGCGCATCGACAGCTTCCTTCTCGGCACGGCGGCGGACATTCTGCGCTTCGGCATGAGCATAGAGCAGCGACGATTTCGCCTCGGCCAGTTCGGCCTCGAGCTTCGCCACGCGGTCATGCTCGGCAAGCTCGGGGGCGTCCTGCGCAGTCTCTTCGCGCAGGTCTTCGGCGGTGGGCGTTTCGATCTTTTCGTCTTCGATCATCGTATGTCGCTTCGATCCTGTTAGGGCATGAGCCGCGCGAGTGTCGCGGCAGTGAAATCCACCATGGGCACGACGCGAGCATAGTTCAACCGAGTCGGCCCGATTACGCCGACCACGCCGACCACGCGTCCATCGAGGCCGCGGAACGGTTTCGCAATGACGGATGACCCCGAAAGCGAGAATAATTTATTCTCGGCGCCGATGAAGATGCGGGTCGCATCGCCTGCGCCGGCGCTGTCGAGCAGCCGCGCGATATCCTGCTTGCCCTCCAGATCGTCGAGCAGATCGCTGATCCGTTCGAGGTCGGCCGCGGCCGCCGCGTCGATCAGCCGGCCCTGGCCCCGCACGATCAGCACGGGGCGGCGATTGCCGTCTTCGCTCCAGATGGCGAGGCCGCGTTCGACCAAAGTCCGGGCGACGGTGTCGACCAGCGCGCGCTCCTCGCCGATCTCATGTTCGATCCGCGCACGCGCCTGGGCGATGGTCAAGCCGGAGAGCATCGCGGTCATATAATTGCCCGCCTCGACCAGCGACGAGGACGACACGCCGGTGGGCAGATCGATCACGCGATTCTCGACCGACCCATCCTCGGCGACGAGCACGGCCAGCGCCTTGTCGGCAGAGAGCGGCACGAAGCTCATCTGGCGCAACACCAGCTCGCGCTTGGGCACGAGCACCAGCCCGGCACAGGCCGACAGCCCGGAGAGCGCGGCAGTGGTGGCAGCGAGCGCCTCCTCGACCGGCCCGACCTGCGACACCCGCGATTCGATCGCGGCGCGTTCCTCGGCCGATGGCTCAAGCGCCTGCATCATGCCATCGACGAACAGGCGCAGGCCGATCTCGGTCGGCATGCGCCCCGCGCTGGTATGCGGCGCGGCGAGCAGGCCCAGCTCCTCCAGATCCTGCATCACGTTGCGGATCGACGCGGGCGAGAGGTTCAACCCCGAAAGATGCGCGATGGTGCGCGATCCGATCGGCGTACCCGTATCGAGATAGCTCTCCACCACGACGCGAAAGACGTCACGCGCGCGGTCGTTGAGTTCAGTGATCGGGGGCGCGGACATGGGTGTCATGTAAGGAGCAACGATGCGCGTCTCAACGCTGCTTGTCATCCCCGCCAGCCCTCACCATTCCGCGATTGATGCGATTTCACCAGCTTTAAGGCGCCTACCGCTGATCGGATTGATGCGCACGACTGCCAGCGCAGCGAATACGGCGTGACGCACCCTCTCATCTTCGAAACAGGCTCTGAGTCTTGATGGCGCTGCACTGCCCCGCCACTGGATGTCATAATGGCTGGCGCCGCGCAGGAGCCGGCCTGAAATCCGCTTGTTGTCAGCCCCGCGCATTGGGTACGCGTCACACGCCCGCCCGAACTGACGATCTCCGATCGGCCTGAGCTTGTCGAGTCGCCGCGTCAGGTCGGTACGTTCGGAGACGCTGAGCCTGTAGCGTTCGGTCCCGATGACGTGGTCGCTCCCGAGCTCGAAATTACGTTGCGTGACAACGCCGTTCGGCGCGATGCTCACCGAGAAGTCCGGACACAATCCGAGGCATACCATGTTGATCGAGCGAATACGGATGATGATCGTATCAGGAGGCCGCGCTGCCTCCGATGGTGCCAATAGCAAAGCCACCAACGACACGATCAATGCCACGGCCCAAAGGCGCATCATATTGTCTCCGTGAACTCCACCAAGACTGGCGTGTTCGCGTTGTCGCGTCTAGGTGCCATGCCCGACCCGTTTCAGGAGATTTCCCCAATGCGCCCATCCGGCCGCGCCCCCGATCAGATGCGCACGATCACGATCGAGCCGCGCTTCACCCGTCATGCCGAAGGCTCCGTGCTGATCGGCTTCGGCGACACCAAGGTGCTGGTGACCGCCTCGGTCGAGGAGAAGGTCCCGCCCTTCCTGCGCGGCAAGGGCGAAGGCTGGGTCACCGCCGAGTACGGCATGCTCCCGCGCGCCACCCATACGCGCGGCCAGCGCGAGGCAGCCAAGGGCAAGCAGTCCGGCCGCACCCAGGAAATCCAGCGGCTGATCGGCCGCAGCCTTCGCGCCGTCACTGACATGAAGCTGCTCGGCGAGCGCCAGATCGTGCTCGATTGCGACGTGATCCAGGCCGATGGCGGCACGCGCACTGCCTCGATCTCGGGCGCCTGGGTCGCGCTGCGCCTCGCGATCGACGGGCTGCTCGCCTCGGGCAAGCTGACGGTCGATCCGCTGAGCCAGAAGGTCGCGGCGATCTCCTGCGGCATCTATCAGGGCACGCCGGTGCTCGACCTCGATTATGACGAGGATTCGAACGCCGATGCGGATGCGAACTTCGTGCTGCTCGAGAATGGCAATATCGCCGAAGCCCAGGCGACGGCCGAGGGCGCGACCTATGACGAGGAAGCGCTGCTTCGCCTGCTCCGCCTCGCCCGGATCGGCTGCTCGGACATCTTCGCCGCCCAGGCCAGGGCCGTCGCGAAATGACCGAAGTCCCGCCCCAGGCAATCCGCAAGCTGGCACCCGGCAAGCTCGTCATCGCCAGCCACAACCCTGGCAAGGTGCGCGAGATCCTCGAGATGCTCGGCCCGTACGGGATCGAGCCGGTCTCGGCCGCCGAGCTGGACCTGCCCGAACCGGAGGAGACCGGCACCACCTTCCTCGCCAATGCCGAGCTGAAGGCACTGCAGGCGGCCGACCTGACCGGCTTGCCCGCGCTCGCCGACGACAGCGGCCTGTGCGTCGAGGCACTGAACGGCGATCCGGGGATTTTCTCCGCGCGCTGGGCGAGCGAAGGCAAGGACTTCCGGGTGGCGATGCAGCGGGTCAACGATGCGATCGAGGCAGTGGGGCCCGAGGCAAGCCGCGATGCGCATTTCACCTGCGTGCTCGCGCTCGCCTGGCCCGACGGGCATGTCGAGTGGTTCGAGGGGCGGGTCGACGGCACGCTCGTCTGGCCCCCGCGCGGGACCGGCGGGTTCGGCTACAACCCAATCTTTGTGCCCGAAGGTAGCGAGTTGACCTTTGCCGAGATGCCCGATGCGAAAAAGGCGATCAGCCACCGCGCACGGGCGTTCGATGCGATGATGGCCGCGGTGCTTTAAGCCCCTCTCCCTTCTAATTCCCTCTCCCAGCGGGAGAGGGAGGGAGCAGCGAAGCTGCGGAAGGGTGAGGGTGACGGACGTCGGGCTGCAAGTCACCCTCACCCTTCCCACGCCTTCGGCGCGGGCCCCTTCCCTCTCCCACTGGGAGAGGGATTTTCAGGTCGGCATCTGCCCCACGACATTCCCCGGCGGGGTGTAGCGGCACACCAGATAATCATCCGTCGCATTGCTCGCCGTCGCGCAGCCGAACTGCGTCGTGCGGCGCCAGATGATCTGGGTGTAGTGGGCCACATCCTCCCAGCGCCCTGTCACGCTGAAGTCAGGGGTCGAGCCGCGGCGATAGTCGCGGCGTTCGTCGACCCAGTGGGCGGCCATTTCCGGGTAACGATAGGCGCCGCGGGTGCCGGTCCAGAGATTCTCGCCCTGGCGCCCGGGTCCCGAGGGCTGTTCCGCATGCTCGAACTTGCCGGTGCGCGCCAGGTCGCGGGCGTAGCGCTCGGCGTCGGCCGCGAGCGTCGGGTTCCAGACCAGCGCCGGCACTCCGGCCGCGGCGCGGGCGCGGTTATGCGCGTCGATCATCGCCTGGCGCATCAGCGCCTCGCCGCGCGGTGCCATCCCTGAGAAGCCGCGCTCCTCGATCACCCGCTCGCTCTGGGGCGGAGCGGCGGCCGAGCAGCCCGTCAGCACCACCAGCGCCATCAGCAGAAACCGCATCTTCGCCCTGCCTCTTCCCTGGCCTCGTTCGCACGATCATATGGGGCGCGCATGACCGATCCCCAAACGCCACCGCTCGCGCTCTATGTCCATTGGCCGTTCTGCGTGTCGAAATGCCCCTATTGCGACTTCAACAGCCATGTCCGCGCCGAGGTGGACCAGGCTGCGTGGCGTGCCGCCCTGCTCGCCGACCTGCGCCATGAAGCCGACCAACTGCCGGGCCGCACGCTCGGTTCGATCTTCTTCGGCGGCGGCACGCCCTCGCTGATGCCGCCCGAGACGGTCGCGGCGGTGATCGACGCGGCGGAACGGGCCTGGGGTTTCGCACCCGATGTCGAGATCACGCTCGAGGCCAACCCCTCTTCGGTCGAGGCAGCCCGCTTTGCCGATATCGCGGCGGCGGGGGTGAACCGGGTGTCGCTCGGGCTGCAGGCGCTCGACGACCAGGCGCTGAAATTCCTCGGCCGGGCGCATGACCAGACAGAAGGCCTGGCCGCGCTCGACACCGCGCAGCGGGCTTTTGCCCGAGTGAGTTTCGACCTGATCTATGCCCGGCCCGACCAGCGGCTCGCCGACTGGGAGGCCGAGCTGACCCGCGCCATCGGCTTCGGTACCGAGCACCTGTCGCTTTACCAGCTCACCATCGAGCCAGGCACACGCTTCGCCACCGAGGCAGCGGCGGGGCGGATCGTCATCCCCGATGGCGACAGCGCCGCCGACTTGTTCGAGGCGACGCGGGCGATCACCGCATCCGCCGGTATCCCGGCCTATGAGATCTCCAACCATGCCCGGGCAGGTGCCGAGAGCCGGCACAACCTGACCTATTGGCGCTACCGCGACTATGCCGGGATCGGGCCGGGCGCACATGGCCGGCGCGGCGGGCTCGCCACGGTGCGCCGCAAGAAGCCCGAAAACTGGATGAGCGCGGTCGAGCGCAACCAGCACGGCACCGAGAGCGAGGAACCGCTCGCCCCGCATACCCGCGCGACCGAGGCGCTGCTGATGGGGCTGCGCCTGCGCGAGGGCGTCGACCTCGCGCGGATCGCGCGGCTGGGCGAGACCAGCGTCGATGCGCTGATCCATTGGCCCGCCGCTGTCCGGTTGCAGGAACAGGGACTGCTTGTCCGCGGCGGCGACCACCTGACCGTGACCGAGGCGGGCATGTTGTTGCTCGACGCGATCCTGCCCGAAATCGTCAACGACGCCGCCTGAGCGTCCAACAAAAGCGCCGTTTTCCGGTTTCTTTTTTTCTTCCGCTGTTATGTTGGATTTTGGCGGCGAATTACGCCTTTATTTCCAGTCGCTTGCGCGGCGTTTCCGCTGTTATGGATAACAGCGGAAAAAACAGCGGAAAATGCTGCACTTTTCCGCTGTTCTTTCGCTGAAACAGCAGCAAAACCGTCCAACATTTCATCGACCATGAGAAAGAGCGAACCGGACGCCAGGCGCCCGATTCGCTCTTTGATCCTATGTCTCGCGGACGATTTGAATCAGAAACCGGTCGGCGCCGGCGAGACCACCACGGTCGCCCCGGCGCGAATCTCCTGAACCTCGAGCGCGCGTTCGGCGACGCTGTCGCGGCCGAAGCGGAACGGGCCGTCGATGCCGACGAACCCGCCCGGATCGCGCAGCCGCGCCTCGGGGAACGGGCTGCCGACCGGCCAGTCGCGCGCGATGCGCACCGTCAGCAGCACCGAATCATAGCCGAGGCTCGACAGGCGATAGGGTGCGGCACCGAAGCGGGCGCGGTATTTGGCGGCATAGTGGCGGTACAATTCGTCCGACACGCTGGCGAACCAGGCACCGTTCAAGGTCGGCCGCCCTGCGATCGACGTTTCCAGATTCCATTGGTCGGTGCCGAGGATATGCGCCGTCGCGCCACCATTGCGGCGGATCAGCGGGGCTGCCGTCGCTGCGGTCGCACCGCTGTCGGCGATCAGCACGGCACCGAACGGGGCATTCTGCGCCAGGCGGGTGATCGCCGAGGTGATCGCGCCGGGCGTGCGACCATAGGTCTGGAGCGAGCGCACCTGCCCGCCCGCGCTCTCGACCGAGCGCAGGAACGCGGTCGACGCGCGCTCGCCAAAGGTGCCGTTGGGGACCAGCCCGGCGAAATCGGTCACGCCCCGCCCCTTGGCATAGTCGACCACGCGTCCGATCGCCTGGGCGGGCGCATAGCCCATCAGATATGCGCCGTTGCCGGCGGCGGTCACGTCGTTGGAGAAGCTGATCACCGGCACGCCGGCGCGCCGTGCGATCGGCGTCACCACGCGCACATCCTCGCCGAGCAACGGCCCGAGGATCAGCTTGTTGCCCTCGGCCAGCGCGCGCTGCGCAGCGGCGGCGGCACCGCCATTGGTGTCATAGGTGGTGATCCGCACCTTCTCGTTCTTGGTATCGAGCAGGGCGAGCTGAGTCGCATTGGCGAGGCTCTGGCCGACGCCGGCATTGGAGCCGGTCAGCGGCACCAGCAGCGCGACACGGTGGCGCGCGACGTCGACCGGGATGCCCGGCTGGACCTGCTGCGGCTGTTCCTGGACCACGCGCGGCGGCGGCGGCGGGCCTGTGCGGGGACCGCGGGGCACCACCGACTGGCAGCCGCTCAGGACCAATGCTCCCGCGATGATTGCTGCACGAAGAAGCTTCGCTCCCCGTTGCGGTATCGATAGGGCCTCTGCCATGACTGCTCCAATGAACGCCGAACTCGCGCCCGGTCTCTATATCGTTGCCACCCCGATCGGCAATCTTGGCGATCTGAGCCCGCGCGCTGCGCATATACTCTCGAACGCCGCCGTAGTTGCGGTCGAAGACTCGCGTGTGACGGCGGGTCTGCTGCGTCATATCGGCGTCAAACGGCCAATGACACCCTATCATGACCATAATGCCGAACATGTCCGCCCCGGCCTGATCGCACGGATGGGCAGCGAGGCGGTGGCATTGGTGTCCGACGCCGGCACCCCGCTGATCTCGGACCCCGGCTACAAGCTGGTGCGCGACGCGCGCGCGGCCGGGCATCTGGTGGTGACGATTCCCGGGCCCTGTGCCGCGATCGCCGCGCTGACTCTGGCGGGACTCCCGACCGACCGGTTCCTCTATTGCGGCTTCCTGCCGCCCAAGGCGCAGGCGCGCGCGGCGGCGATCGCCGAGATCGGGTCGGTTCGCGCGACGCTTGTGATCTACGAATCCGGTCCGCGGCTCGGGGCGATGCTGGCGGCACTGGCCGAGGGGCTGGGCGACCGCGACGCAGCGGTGACGCGGGAGATCACCAAGAAATTCGAGGAAGCGGTGACGGGGACCCTGTCGTCGCTCGCCACGCGCTATGCCGATGCGCCGCCGCGGGGGGAGATCGTGGTGGTGGTGGCACCACCGGGCGAGCCCGAGGCGGCAAGCGTTGACGATGCGGAGGCGGCGCTGACCGAGGCGTTGACGCGGTTGCCGATGGCGAAAGCGGTGAGCGAGGTGGCGAAGAAGCTCGGGGTGGATCGCAAGGAGCTTTATGCCCGGGCGCTGGAGATGAAGGGGTGATGGGGGCCGCTCTTCTTCACCCCTCCCTTTCAAGGGAGGGGCAAGGGGTGGGTGAGCGTCGAGCGGGGCTCGATGCCCCGATCGACGCTTCGGGTGAGGTGAGACGATTCTTTTTGGGCGCGCGGACGCGCGCACTCACCCCCAGCCCCTCCCTTGAAGGGAGGGGAGTTGGTGGCGCGTGACCGCCGTCTTGCCGAAGCCTCAGGCCGTCGCGGCGAGCGGCTGGCCGGATGGTGGCTGCGGCTCAAGGGCTGGCGCATCCTCGATCGGCGCGTGCGCACGCCGGCGGGCGAGGTCGATCTGGTCGCGAGGCGCGGGAACCTCGTCGCGTTCGTCGAAGTGAAGATGCGCAAGACCTCGGCCGAGCTCGACTTCGCGATCGATGAGCGCCGGCTGTCGCGGGTCGCGGCGGCGGCGGAGTTCCTGATGCCGAAATATGCCGGGCCGGGCGACGACATCCGCGTCGACGTGATCCTGCTCGCGCCCGGCACGCGGCCACGTCATATCGAGAATGCGTGGATCGGGTGACTTCCGCCGCCGCGCACCCTACATCGCCGCCACCACCGCACGAACAAGAGGTCCCTTGATGCTCACCGTGGCCGTCCAGATGGACCCGCTCGATTCGATCAACATTGCGGGCGATTCGACCTTTGCGCTGATGCTGTCGGCACAGGCGCGCGGGCACAGACTGTTCCACTACACCGCCGAGGATTTGAATTATTCGGACGGCCGAGTCTGGACCAAGGCGCATCCGGTGACGGTACAGCGCGTCGCGGGCGACCATTTCAGCTTCGGCGACCCGGTCAGCCTCGACCTGGGCAAAGAAGCCGATGTCGTGCTGATGCGGCAGGATCCGCCGTTCGACCTGGGCTATATCACAGCGACTCACCTGCTCGAACGGATCGCGCACGAGACGCTGGTGGTGAACGACCCCGCCAATGTCCGCAACGCGCCCGAGAAGGTGTTCGTGCTCGATTATGCGCGCTTCATGCCGCCGACTCTGGTCACGCGCTCGCTCGACGAGGCGCGCGCCTTCCTCGCCACGCACGGCGAGATCGTGGTCAAGCCGCTGCACGGCAATGGCGGCAAGGCGATCTTCAAGGTCGGCAGTGACGGGGCGAACCTGTCGGCGCTGATCGAGGTGTTCAACACCGCGTACCGCGAGCCGCACATGATCCAGGCCTTCCTTCCCGACGTGGCGAAGGGCGACAAGCGCATCGTGCTGATCGACGGCGTCGTGGCCGGTGCAATCAACCGCGTACCGGGCGCGGGCGAGATCCGATCCAACCTCGCGGTCGGCGGGTCGGCGGAGAAATCGATCCTGACGCCCGAAGAGGAAGAGATTTGTGCGGTGCTGGGACCCGAGCTGAAGAAGCGCGGGCTGCTGTTCGTCGGAATCGACGTGATCGGCGGCAAATGGCTGACCGAGATCAACGTCACCTCGCCCACGGGGATCGTCGCGATCGAGCGGTTCGACGGGACTGATGTGGCGGGCCTGATCTGGGATGCGATCGAGGCGAAGGTCGCTGCGTAAGCTTTCGTGACCGAGTTCATCATCGATCTGACCGCCTGGGGCGGCTATTTCGGCATCTTCGTGCTGATGGTGTTGGAGAATGTCTTCCCGCCGATCCCGTCCGAGGTGATCATGGGGCTGGGCGGCATCGCGGTGGCGCGCGGGCAGATGGAGGCCTTGCCGCTGATCGCGGTCGGCACGGCGGGAACGGTCGTCGGCAATTATTTCTGGTACGCGCTGGGCCGGCGCTTCGGTTATCTCGGGCTGAAGCCCTGGGTCGACCGGCACGGCCGCTGGCTGACCGTGGACTGGCATGAGGTCGAGCGGCTCCACGCCTTCTTCACGCGCCACGGCGAGTGGATCGTCTTCGTGTTCCGCTTCATGCCGGCCTTCCGCACGATCATCTCGCTGCCCGCCGGCATGACCTGCATGCCACGCTGGCGCTTCCTGTTGTGGACCGCGGCGGGCAGTGCGGTGTGGAACTGCTTCCTGACGTGGGGCGGCTGGTATCTCGGCGCGAACTTCCATGAGCTGGACCGGTTCATCGGCCCCGGCGCGCTGGCGATCATGGTGGGGATCGTGCTGGTTTATGTGTGGCGCGTGTTTACGTGGAAGCCGCGGGGGTAGAGTCGCTTTCCCCCACTACCTTCCCCGGCGAAGGCCGGGGCCTAGTCGCGAAAGCTTATGTAACAGGGCGCAACGCCAATCAGAATCGTCCCCCAACTGGGCCCCGGCCTTCGCCGGGGAAGGTGAAGGGAAGCGGTCATCCTAAGCCCTCGGATGCGCATTCCGGTAGACGTCGAGCAGATGCGCCGCATCGACGGCCGTGTAGATCTGGGTGGAACTGAGGCTGGCATGGCCGAGCAGCTCCTGCAGTGCCCGGAGGTCGGCACCGCGCCCGAGCAGATGCGTCGCGAAGCTGTGGCGCAGCGCATGGGGCGTGGTGCGTTCGGGCAGCCCCAGCCGGATTCGCGCCGCCTGGACCGAGCGGCGCACGATCGCAGGCGACAGCGGCCCGCCCTTGGCGCCGCGGAACAGCGGCGCGTCGCGGGAGATCGGCCAGGGGCAGGTCTGGAGATAGGCCTCGATCGCGTCGCGCACCTGCGGCAGCAGGGGCACGATCCGGGTCTTGTCGCGCTTGCCGGTGACGCTGAGCGTCGGGCCGAGCGGGAGTATCGCGCCGGTCAGGCCCGTCGCCTCGCCCACACGCAGGCCGGCGCCGTAGAGCAGCATCAACACTGCCCAGTCACGCGCGCCGATCCAGGGTAAGGCGGCATTCTCCTCGACATCTTCGGCCAGTGCGACCGCTTCGTCGGGCGAGATCGGGCGCGGCACGCCTTTCTTGACGCGCGGCCCTTTCACCCGGGGTGCCGCCCCTGCCCCGCCAGCAAAGACCAGGAAGGAGCGCACCGCCGACAATTCCCGCGCCGCCGACGCATTGCCCAGCCCCTCGCCCCGGCGCAACGCAAGATAGGCGCGCAGATCGGCCGCGCTGACCCGGCCGAGCGAATCGCGCGAGACGGCGCCGCCCCAATGGCCTTCGAGGAAGTGGATCAGTCGGTTGGCCGTCGCTTCATAAGCGCGGATCGTGTGGACCGATCGCCGCCGGTCTCGGCGGAGATGATCGGCGAATTCGGGGGCGAGACCGGACATGATCCGACCATAGCGCCGAAGCGGCTGCATGCGGAAGCTTTGCGCGGGGCCGCCGAGCCGCCATATGGGCGCCGTGTCCCGCGCCCGCGTCCTCGTCATGAATTCAGCGCTCGGCCCGCTCGATTACCGCATTCCCCATGGGATGCAGGTCGAGCCGGGGTCGATCGTCGTCGCGCCACTGGGGCCGCGCCAGTTGATCGGCGTGGTGTGGGAACCGGAGAACATGCCGTCCGACGCCGAGGTCGGCGACAACAGGCTGCGCAATCTGGTCGGCGTGATGCCGGTGCCGCCGCTCGGGGCGCCGCTGCGCCGGCTGATCGAATGGACCGCCAATTATTATCTCGCCCCGCCCGCCTCGGTCGCGCGCATGGCGCTTGCCTCGACCTCGGCGCTCGAGGGCGGGCGGACCGTCACCGAATATCGCGCGACCGGGCTGGTGCCGGACCGGCTGACGCCGCAACGCGAACAGGCCATCGAGCGGATCGGCGAGCGCCAGGGGCTGATCCGCGAGCTGGCGCTGGCCGCCGACGTCTCCGACGCCGTGATCCGCGGGCTGGTGAAGACCGGGGCGCTGGAAGCGGTCGAGGTGGATATCGACAGCCCCTTTCCCCTGCCCGATCCCGAGCATGGCGTACCCGCGCTGTCGCCGGACCAGCGCGCGGCGGCGAAGGTACTGATCGCCAATGTCGCGGCGGAAGCGTTCCAGCCGACCCTGCTCGATGGGGTCACCGGCTCCGGCAAGACCGAGGTCTATTTCGAAGCGGTGGCCGCGGCGATCCGGGCCGGGCGGCAGACGCTGGTGCTGCTGCCCGAGATCGCGCTGACCGAGCCGTTCCTGCAGCGCTTCGCCGCGCGGTTCGGCGTGGCGCCGGTCGCCTGGCATTCGGGGCTGCGTCAGTCGCAGCGGCGCCGCGCGTGGCGGGCGATCGCCAGCGGGCAGGCGCTGGTGACGGTGGGCGCGCGCTCCTCGCTGTTCCTGCCCTATGCCAATCTCGGCCTGATCGTGGTCGACGAAGCGCATGAGACGAGCTTCAAGCAGGAAGAGGGCGTGCACTATCATGCGCGCGACGTGGCGGTGATGCGCGGGCTGTTCGAGAAATGCCCGGTGATCCTCGCCTCGGCCACGCCGGCGATCGAGACGCGGCAGCAGGTCGCGCTGGGGCGCTATGCCGAGCTGAAGCTGCCCGGGCGCTGGGGCGCTGCGGAGATGCCGGCGATCGAAGCGATCGACCTGATCGCCAACCCGCCCGAACGCGGGCGCTGGATCGCGCCGGCGATCGTCAAGGGCATCGAGGAACGGCTCGAGCGCGGCGAGCAGTCTTTGCTGTTCCTCAACCGGCGCGGCTATGCGCCGCTGACCCTGTGCCGGACTTGCGGGCACCGCTTCCAATGCCCCAATTGCACGGCGTGGATGGTCGAGCACCGGCTGGTCGCGCGGCTGGCCTGCCATCATTGCGGCCATATCGAGCCAGTGCCGCGCGCCTGCCCGGAGTGCAGCAACGAGGATACGCTGGTGGCGGTCGGGCCGGGGGTGGAGCGGATCGCCGACGAAGTGCGCGCGCTGTTCCCGGCAGCGAAGACCGCGATCGTCACCTCGGACACGATCTGGTCGCCGGCCAAGGCAGCCGAGTTCGTCCACCGCATGGAGGCAGGCGATATCGACATCGTGGTCGGCACTCAGCTCGTCACCAAGGGCTATCATTTCCCCAACCTCACGCTGGTCGGGGTGATCGACGCGGATCTGGGGCTTGGCGGCGGCGACCTGCGCGCGTCCGAACGCACCTTCCAGCAGATCATGCAGGTGGCGGGCCGGGCCGGGCGCGGCGAGAAACCGGGGCATGTCTATATCCAGACGCACAGCCCGGACGCGCAGGTGATGCGTGCGCTGGTGACGGGCGATGCCGACGCCTTCTACGAAGCCGAGACCGAATCCCGCCGCGAGGCCGGAGCCCCGCCCTTCGGCCGCTTCGCCGGGATCGTGGTGTCGAGCGAGGACCAGGCGGCGGCGCAGGAAATCGCGACGCAGATCGGCCGCACCGCGCCGAAGCTGGAGGCGATGGAGGTGTACGGCCCCGCCCCCGCCCCGCTGGCGATGCTGCGCGGGCGGCACCGGTTCCGCCTGCTGGTCCATGCCCGGCGTGCGCTCGATGTGCAGGATGTGATCCGCGACTGGCTGGGCAAGCTCGACTGGCCGAGCAAGGTCAGAGTCGTGGTCGATGTGGATCCTTACAGCTTTCTCTAGGCTTTATCGCGCGCTACACCGTCGTCGTCAGGTTTCGGGGGAAATAAGTGATGATTCGCAAAGTAGTAGCGCCGTTGTTGGCTGGGGCGATGTGCCTGCCGGGCGCGGCGTATGCCAAATGGTACAAGGCGGAGTCGGAGCATTTCATCGTCTATAGCGAAGACAGCGAAGCCAATGTGCGACACCAGGCCGAACGGCTGGAGAAGCTGAACCTGCTGCAGCACGCAGTGACGGGCCTTGAAAAGGACAAGCCCGGCCTGAAGGTCAAGCTGTTCGTCCTGCCCGGATATGACGACGTGTACCGGTCGATGCCGTTTCCGCAGGCCGGTGTCGCAGGCTATTACGAAGCGAATGTGCGCGGGCCGTACTCAGTGATCAGCCGCGCCAATGACAGCGCTCACGGCTTCTCGTCCCAACTCGTGCTGTTCCACGAGCTGACTCATCATTTCATGTTCCAATATTACAGGGTCGCCTATCCGCCCTGGTATGAGGAGGGCTTTGCCGAATTCGTCGGCGCATCGAAGGTGGACGATACCGATGAAGTGATCGTCGGCCAGAAATCGGAAGGGCGTTACTACACGTTCGCGTTCGATCGGTGGGTCAATGTTCGCGAGATCCTGAAAGCCCGGACCTATGACGATATGGGCGAAGACCTGGGATGGCTTTATGCCGAAGGCTGGCTGCTGACCCATTATCTGACGCTCGGCGGAAAGCGCGACGGGCAGCTCGCCAAATATCTGAACGAGATCAACAGCGGCAAGTCGTTCGAGGAAGCCGCCAACAACGCCTTTGGCGATCTCGGCAAGCTCAATGCGGAGCTGATCAGCTACAGCCGCCGCCCCCGGCTGCCGGCGACCGGCATCACCTTCAAGCCCGTCCTGATCAAGCCGATCACGGTCGAGCCGCTGCCCGCCGACCATGCCATCATGGTGCTGGACGATCTTCAGCTGTTCAACGGTATCCCAAAAGCGGATGCGAAGCGGTTCGCCGCGCGCGTACGCGCCGATGCGGCGAGAGCGGGAGAGACGGTCTTCACCTTGCGCCTGCGTGCCGAGGCCGATCGCCTGGCCGAAGATCGCGCCGATTATGCAGTCGCGGTCGAACGGTGGAACGCCATCGCCCCCGACGATCCGCAGGCGATGATGCACCAGGGCCTGCTGAAGCTCGACGCGCTGAGCGAGGCGAAATCGACCGATACCGCGGCATGGACCGCGGCACGTCGCATCGTCGCGAACGCCGCGCGCAAGGCGCCCGACGATCCACTCGTCCTCAAGACCTATTTCGACAGCTTCAGGATGCAGGGGATACTGCCGACGGCGGACGCGCACAACGCCTTGTACAGGGCGCTGGACCTGGTGCCGTTCGACAATGAAGTCCGCTACCAACTCGCCTCCAGCTTCGAGGCGCACGGCGCCATCAAGGACGCGATCGTGACCATCAGGCTCGCGGCCTTCTCCGAGAAGGACAGCCTCACCCCGAAGGAAAAGGCCAAGCGCGACAAGGACCAGGAGCGCTATCGCCTTGCGGGCTCCACCAAGCACGAGACGCCGCGCGAGATGTACGACCGGCTGGTGAAGCTTCAGGCGGACAAGCCGACCTGATCGGGATAGCTGGACAGGGAGGAACGGACCCCTGTCGAGGTTTGCTTGCGGGCGTGTCGCTGCGTCGCTAGCATCAGGTATCTTTTGGGGGATTTTCGATGTTTCGTAAGCTGTTGCTGGCTGGGGTTCTGTGCCTGGCGCCATCGCTTGCCCATGCCGAATGGCAACAGGGAAAATCCGAGCATTTCCTGGTCTATGCCGACGATTCACCTGAAAAGGTGAAGGCTACCACTGCCCAGCTCGAGCGGTTCGACCGCGCCGTCCGCGTCGCGCTGAACCTCCGGGACAGGGAGGTCGGGTCCAATGCCCGGGTGATCGTGTTCGTCCTGCCGTCGATGGCCGATGTGCAGAAGATGCTGGGCATGAAGAACTCGAACGTCGGCGGCTACTACAGGGGCAGCTATCCGTCGGGCCCCTTCGCCTTCGTTCCGGCGCAGAGCCCGTCGGATTCGAGCGGGATGCTGAGCCCGCGCACCGTACTTCAACATGAATATACCCATCATCTGATGTATTCGAGCTGGGGCGACGTCGTCTTCCCGACCTGGTTCAGTGAGGGCTTTGCCGAACTCTTCGCCACGGCGAAGACCCTGCGTGACGGCGGTGTCGTCATCGGAGCGGGCCCAACCTATCGCATGTACGGCATGAGCCGGATGAACGACTTGCCGGTCGAACAGCTGGTGGCGGGCCGGCCGGACTATCGCGACGCCATGCAGATGCAGATCTTCTACGGGCGGTCCTGGTTGCTGACTCATTATCTGATGTTCGACAAGGACCGGTCGAAGCAGCTCGCCGCCTATATAGCGGCGATCAACGAGGGAAAACCCGCCAAGGAAGCCGAAGCGGCGCTTGGCCTGACCTCATCGCTCGACCTCAAGCTGAACGCCTATGGCGCACGCAAGGGACTTCCGGCGACCGAACTGAGCGCGAGCGAATTGCCGATTGGCGAAGTCACGACGCGGCCGCTCACGCCCGGCGAGGCAGCGGTGATGCCAGCGATGATGCGATCCTATAACGGCGTTGACCAGAAGCTGGCCAAGGAAGTGGTGGCACAGGCGCGGCAGCTCGCGGCTCCCTATCCCAACGACGCCGGGGCGCAGAATGCGCTGGCCGAGGCGGAGTTCGACGCCGGAAATCTGGCCGAAGCCAATGCCGCAGCGGACCGGGCGCTGGCCGCGGATCCGAAATCGGTCCACGCGCTGATCTACAAGGGCATGGCTCAGATGGCGATTGCCAAGAAGGCAGAGAACAAGGACCCCGCCGTCTGGACCGTGGCCCGCCGCTGGTTCCTGGCGGCGAACAAGATCGACCCTCTCTATTCCTGGCCGCCTCAGCTCTATTACGAGAGCTTCGGCCAGGCGGGCCAGGGCGCACCGAAGAGCGCGCGCGACGCGATGCTCTATGCCTATAAGCTGTCGCCGCAGAATATCGGCCTGCGGCTCCAGGCGTCGCGGGTGCTCCTGCAGGACGGCGAGACCAAGGCGGCGCGGGTGGCACTGGAGCCGATCGCATACAGCCCGCATGGCGGCGATCTCGCCGACCAGGCGAAGCGGATGATCGCGGCGCTCGACAGCGGCGGCACCGCAGTGGCGCTCGCCGTGCTGCAGGCGGACGCGGCCAAGGCGAAGAAGGAGGCGGAAGACGCGAAGGCGAAACCGGCTGACAAAAAGAACTGAGGCGTGCGCGACGACGGTTCGTCGCGCGCGTTTTCCCTGTTCCCGGGCGCCGGTTGCTGTCAGAATCGCCGGCGATGCCGATCGCCCCTTTCCCCGTCGCCGTGCGCCGTGCCCTTTTCGGTGCGCTCGCGCTGCTCATCGCCTTCACCGCGCCCGCGCGCGCCGACGACATCTCCGCCACCGGGCGCGGGGTGGTGCGGATCGTCACGATCGCGGTGGTCGACGACGAGGTGGTCGGCTTCGGCCATGGCAGCGGCTTTGCGATCACGCCCAACCGGATCGTGACCAATGCGCATGTCGTCGACCTGGCCAAGCGCTATCCCGACAATGTCGTGGTCGGCGTGGTCCCCTCCGAGGGCGCCAAGAGCTATGAGGGCAAGGTCATCGCGATCGATGCGGCGCGCGATCTCGCGCTGATCGAGTTCACCGGCACGCGGCTGCCGACGGTCGCGCTCTATACCGGGCCGGTCGAGGAGGGCGCGCTGGTCACCGCGCTCGGCTATCCGGGCAATGTCGATCTCGCGACGGCGCGCTCGGCGGTCGACTATATCCATCCGCTGTCGCCGATCCGGTCCGAGGGCGTATTCTCGGGACGGCGGACCATGTCAGGGGTCGATGTGCTGCTCCACACCGCGAACATCGCGCGGGGCAATTCGGGCGGGCCTCTGCTCGATCCGTGCGGGCGGGTGATCGGCGTGAACTCCTCTTTCGCCAAGGGCGAGGAGGGCGATTCGAGCTTCGGTTTCGCCATCGCCGATTCGGAGGTCGCGGCGTTCCTGCGCGAGGCGAAGCAGGATTATCCCGCGGTCGGCACGCCCTGCACCTCTATTCTCGACCGGGTGAAGCAGGACAGCGAGGCCGATGCGCGGGCGAGCGCCGAGGCCGACGCGGCGAAGCGCGAGGCGGCGGCCAAGGCGGCGGTCGCACGCGAGCAGGCGCTGGGCAATGCGCGGATCGCGGCCGAGCGCTACCGCGAGAATATCATGGCGCTGGCTGCCGTGCTGCTGGTCGCGGGCGCGCTCGCGATCGGCGGGGGCGGGTTGCTCGAGGTGCGGCGCAAGCGGCGCGAGGCGATCTGGGCGGCCTCGGCGGGCGGGGTGCTGATGGTCGCGGCGGCAATAGTGTTCTTCACCCGGCCGAGCGGCGAGGTGACTCTGCCGCCCGATGTCGCACCGACTTACGCGCCGGCGGTCTCCTCGACCGCGGCGCTCGGCAAGATGGTGTGCACCGTGGCGCCCGAGCGCAGCCGGGTGGTATCCTCCTCGGTCGAGGACCTGACGATCGACTGGGGCACGGCAGGGTGCATGAACGGGCGCACCCAATATGCCGAGAATGGCAGCAAATGGGACCGGATCCTGGTGCCGACCGAGGACCAGACCGTCTCCGTCCTGCAGTTCGACCCGGCGACGCGACTCTATTCGAACCAGCGCTATTTCCTGACCGCAGCGCAGATGGACGCGCTGCGGAAGATCCGGTCGCAGGTGACGATCAAGGCGTGCACCCCGGACGAGGCGGGCCGCGCCAATCTGGCGACGCAGCAGAGCGCGATCCGCACCCTGCTGCCCGCTTATCCGAACGAGAAGATCGTCTATTCCTGCAGGTCGACCGGTTAGGCCTTGCGCAGCCAGAAGGGCTTGACGAAGCGGTCGCGACGATAGGCCAGGACGAGCAACGCGACGCCGAAGGCGGTGCAGACGATGATCGCCGGGAGCGAGGCCTCTGCGCCGAAGGAGCCGCCGGTCAGCAGGTCCGAGCCGCTGATGCGCGGGATGATCAGGCCGTCCTGTTTGAAACCGGAAACGGCGATGCCATAGATGCCGCCCTGCGAGAAATTCCAGGCGGCATGCAGCCCGATCGCCGCCCATAGCCGGCGCGTCAGCATATAGAGCGCGGCGAGCATCACGCCCGCTTCGAGCGCGATGGCTGAACCGGCAAGCAGCGACGCGTTGGGATTGCCGAGGTGCAGCGCGCCGAACACGGCCGCCGACAGGATCAGGGCGATCCAGCTGCCCAGCCAGGATTCGATCAGCCGGAAGAAGACGCCGCGCAGCATGATCTCCTCGGTGACGCCCGACGTGATCGAGATGGCGAGCACCGGCAGCAGCACGGAAACGGGATTGTGACCGATCACCCGATAGCCGCCGAGCGCGGCGATGATACCGACCACGATCGAGAAAAGGATGACCCCGCTGAGCAAGCCCGCGCCGAGTTCCTTTGCCCAGCCATTCAGCGCAAATTCGGCGACAGCTGGCCGGTGTTCGACCAGCCGCACGAACGCCCAATAAAAGGCGACGAAAACCGCCGCGACCAGAACGGCGATCAGGACGGCGAGCCAGTTGTTCGCGGCTTCGGGAAAAGCCTTGCGGACAAAGGCTGATGTCATGATCGCGCCAGCCACGAACGCGATGCCGATGACCAGCAGCACCAGCGGGAAATGCACGATACGCCAGACCAGGCTGTTCGGCGGCGTGACGGGCTTGATCGGTTCCATGAGTCCCCCTTGATTTTATAGGGGGAACCTAGACCGGCTGGCCAGCCGACGCAAAATCAGGTGCGGTCGATCCTGGCGGCGAAGCAGCCGCGTTTCGCATTGTGCGCGTGCAGCCAGGCGACCGCCGGATCGGCGAAGAAACGATCGATCAGCGCCGGCAGGTCGCGGCCTTCGGTGAGATCGGCGTCGGTCATCATGCCGTTCGCATCATAAGCGCGGACCGACAGGGTGCGGATCGCGAGCTGTTCGGGCACCTCATTCTCGAACCGCGCTGCCTCGGTCGCCCCGTCGCGCACGAAGATCGCGTGGCGCTGGCGATAGGGCGAGGCGAGGGGCAGATGCTCGTAATTGAGCAGCAGCACATGATCGCCCGGCATGGCATCCTCGAGCGAGACGCGGCAGGGAAAACCGGGCTTCGCATCGACCGGCATGCGGATCACCCCGAGGCCGGCGAGCTCGGCATCGCTGAAGCCGTAGAGCGGCACGAAGGGCGCCGGATCGAGCCCGGTGATGGCGAAGCCGCTCATGCCACGCCCTCCCGCTTGAGCAGCACGGCCTTGCGGTCGAGGCCGTACGCATAGCCGCCGAGCGTGCCGTCGCTGCGCTGGGCGCGGTGGCAGGGAATGACGACCGCGACCTGGTTGTGGCCGCAAGCGGTGCCGGCGGCGCGAACCGCCTTGGGATTGCCGGCGATCGCCGCCAGTTCGCTATAGCTGCGCGTCTCCCCCGCCGGGATGGCGCGGAGCGCCTGCCACACTGCCTCCTGGAAAGCGGTGCCCTGCACGTCGAGCGGCAGGTCATGGTGACGATCGGGAGATTCGACACTGGCGACGACGCGCGCCGCGAGGTCGGCCAGTGCCGCGCCGCCGGGCACGATCTCGGCCTTGGGGAAACGCTCCTTCAGCGCCTGCTCGCCTTCGTCGAACGACACGCGGCACAGGCCCTTGTCGGTCGCGGCGACGAGCATCGGACCAAGGCTGGTGTCGGCAATGGTCCAGCGGATCGTCACCCCTGCCCCACCCTTGCGCCACGCGCTCGGCGTCATGCCCAGCCGCTTGGCGCCGCCTTCGTAGAAGCGGCTGGGAGCGGAATAACCGGCCTCGTAGATCGCCTGGGTGACGGTATCCTCGTCGATCAGCGCCTTGGCCGCGCGCTGCGCCTTCAGGCCGCGGGCATAAGCGGCGGGCGTCACGCCGGTCGCGCGCTTGAACAGGCGGTGGAAATGATGCGGCGCATAGCCGACCCGGGCAGCGAGTTCCTCCAGCCCGATGCCGTCCTCGTCCGCCTCGATCAGGGCGACTGCCCGCGCCACCGCGACCCGGTCGCGGCCGACCTCGTCGGGCTTGCACCGCAGGCAGGCGCGGAATCCTGCCTCGCGTGCCTCGGCGCCATCGCGGTAGAACAGGACATTCTCCCGCTTCGGGTGCCGCGCCGGGCAGCTCGGCTTGCAATAGATGCCGGTCGAGGTGACCGCACCGACGAAATGGCCATCATAGGCCCGGTCGCGCCGTTCGAAGGCGGCCCAGGCGGTATCGGCGTCAATGGCGAGTTGCTGTGTCATGATGCCGATATAGGCGCCCCCAATGCCCGCCACATCCCGAGGCTTGCGCTCAAAGTTCGTCGCCCCGTTCAGACATAATCGGCGAGCAGGGTCATCGTCCCGACCGTCCAGTCTTCCGGCGTCAGGATCAGCATGCGCCGCGGCGGCAGATACCAGAGCAATGTGCGCATCATGTCGTCGATCGGCGCTTCGGCGGGGAAATCGCTGCGCTTCACGCCCAGGACCAGGCTGCGCGTCGGCCGCATCGCGGGATCCATCAGTAGCGCCACGCGCGGCGCCTCCACGCCCCAGCCGCGCGTCAGGCGGTCATATAAAGGCCGCGCGCTGCTCGGCGGCAGATAGGAACGCGACGGCGCGCCGATCATCACCTCGTGCGCCTGGCGGACGGTGAGCGTCTGCGCGCGATCCCCGCGATCGACATCGAACATCGCGGCATCCTCCGCGCCGGCTTCGGCCGCATCGACGGGATCGCCGTCGATCGTGCCGAAGCGCAGCATCCCGTCCAGCGCGCCCATCGAGAAGACAAAGGCTGCCTGGTCGACAGGGTCGTCGGGCGAGGCGAACAGCGCGGCACCGACCCGGGCATCGACGCACTGCGCGGCGAGATTGCCCAGCGACTGGGAGTCGAACGGACCCTCATGCGGAATATCGAAGCGCAGATAGGGGAAGCCGTCGGGCCCGACGAACGGCTCCAGCGTCGGCATCACCACCGAGGCATACCATGCCGCATCGTGGAACGCCTCGGACCAGGACAGGTCGCGCTCGCCGGCCGGCACGCGGAGCAGGGCGGCGAGCGTTGCGGTCCGCTCGATATCGAACAATTTGCTCCGGTCGCAGGAGAAGCGGGTTTGTTCGGGCGTCGGTTCTGCCGGCTGTAGCGGCTCGGTGGGCTTGCGCTTGAACCAGTCAGTCAGACCCATGGCTATTCCCCACTTGTCCGGAAAGAGCGTGAGCCCGTGTTCCGCCCCACGCACTCTAAAGTCGGCTCCGCGATTGGCGAGACCCTTTCTCCGGCCTTCCGAGACCTGCGTCCGGCGCGGTTCGCCCATCAGGCTCGCACGCACCATGATCAGCGGGCAGCAATATAGCGCCATTCCGGGCAAGCCGCTCTGCGGATAAACAGGTGGCGCCTCACGCCACGCGCACATCGTCCATCAGGCGGTTGATCCGGCTGCGCAGCGTCTCGACGCCGCCCGCCACCGCTTCGGCGGTGCGGGCCACGTCCTCGGCGCTGCGGCGCGAGCGTTCGGCGCGTTCGCGCAGCATCTGCATATTGGCGGCCGCGTCGGCGGTGCCGCCCTCGACCTCGGCGATGGCGGCGGCGATGCGGCGTGTCATGTCGCGTTGCTGCTCGACCGCGCCGGCGACATTGGCGGCCGAACGATCGAGATCCGCGGCGAGCGAGTCGACTGACTGGATCGTCTCCAGCACCGTATCGCTCGCGCGCGAGACGGCGGCGAGGCGCGATTCGATCCGGCCCGCGGCCACCTGGGTCTGCCGCGCAAGGCCCTTCACCTCGTCGGCGACCACGGCAAAACCGCGGCCGGCATCGCCGGCGCGCGCCGCCTCGATCGTTGCGTTCAAGGCGAGCAGATTGGTCTGCCCGGCGATCTGGGAGATCAGGTCGAGCACGCCGGCGATCTCGCCGACCAGTACGCCGAGCGATTCGGCATGAGCGCGGCCTTCGAGCGTGCGTGCCCGGACATGGGCCGCGCCGGTCTTCGATTCATGGGCCTCATCGCTGATGCGCTCGATCGCCCCGGCGAGTGCGGCGCCGGACTGGGCGATGGTACGGGCGCTCGACGCGCTCTGTTCGGCCAGCGCAGCGGTCGCGAGGGCATGATGCTCAGTGGTCCCTGCCTCGCCCGACATGGCGTTCGCCGTCTCGCGCAGGGCGGGGCCAGCCGAGATGAGCTCGCTTACGACAAGGCCGACCTCGCGCTCGAAGACCGCAAACAACGCATCGAGATCGGCAGCGCGTTTCGCCCGCGCCTCATGCTCGACGACCTGGCGGCGATGAAGCGCTTCGTTGGCGCGGTGCGATTCGTCGCTCAGCCGGCGCGCATCGCCCGAGCGCTTGCGCGCAAAGGCCAATGCGCGGGCGATCTCGCCAATCTCGTCGGTGCGGTCGAGGCCGGGGATCGGCGTATCGTCGCGCTCGAGCGTGATGTCGCCAGTCGCGACCGCAATCTCGGCGAGCGGCTGTTCGATCCGCAGCGTCAGCATGCGCATGCCCCACCAGCCGATCAGCGCGGCGAGCAACGTTACGAAGGCGACCATGAGATAGGTCGTCGCAAAGCCGCGTTCGAGCGCAGCCCGTTCATGCGCAGCGTCCGCCCGAAGATCGTCGATCAGCCCGTTGCTGGCGACCGTGAGCGGATCGATCGCGGCATAGAGCGCGCCGCTGACGAAGAAGTCGAGCTGGTCGACGCGGCGGCTGCGCAGGAGATCGAGCAGGCGCACGATCGCCGCGTCGGCATCGCGGCGGGCATCGGCGACCTGCGCGACGGCGACGCCGCGGCGCGCGTCGAGCGCCTGGCCCGAAAAGGACTGCCAGCTGCTGCGGATGGTGGCGCGCGCTTCCTCGATCGCGCTGATCGCGCTGTCGGCCGAGAGGTTGCCGCTCTGCACCTTCTGCGCGGTGAGCAGGGCGGTGACATAGCTGTCGTTGACTCGCTGCAATTCCCCGATCGGATCGAGCCGGTCGAGCACGAGCGACCGCACGCCGTGGCTGGTGCTGAGCGTGGTACCGATCAGCGCGATGGCGAGCAGCGCCTGGATGCCGAGCAGGCTCCAGACGATGCGGCGAAGCTGGGCGCGGATGCTGCCGCCCCCCGATCCACGCCATGCGGCGAGCTGCTTCAGCGTTGCAAGGATGGCGGCGATGTCTGGGCGAGGCATGGCCCCGCTATGGGAGCAAGGCACAAACGGATGGTTAACTGATTGTTACAGTTACATGAAACCGGCAAAGAATCGTTACCGACACAAAATCATGTCCGTGCGGGCAATGCCGCATATGACCAAATAAGGCCTATATCCTATAGACAGGCTCAAGGCAGCGGGTCGGACTCGGGTTGCATCCCGTGCAACCCGATGCTAACCGCGCGGCGACCCATCAGGGGGGCCGATTCCGGCCTCCCTTTTCGTATGGGTCGCAAACAGTTTCAAACGAGGATTTCGATCGCGTGGAGACATCCGGCGGTATTCAAGCAAGCTTAAGCGGTCGCTACGCCACCGCATTGTTCGAGCTTGCCCGCGATTCAAAGACGATCGACGCTGTCGAGGCGAGCCTCGCCGATGTGCGTGCCGCGCTCGAGCAATCGCCCGAGTTCGCCCGGCTCGTCGCCAGCCCGCTCGTCTCGCGCCAGGACGCGGCCAAGGCCGTGGCCGCGGTCGCCGCGTCGATCGGCGTCGACGGCACGACCAAGAACTTCCTCGGCGTGCTGGCCGAGAATCGCCGCCTGTCGCAACTGCCCGCGATCATCCGCGCGTTCCGCTCGCTCGCCGCCAACCATCGTGGCGAGACCAAGGCCGAAGTGACGTCGGCCCATCCGCTTTCCGCCGCCCAGGTCGACGCGCTCAAGCAGCAGCTGCGCACCCGGATCGGCCGTGACGTTTCCGTCGACCTGTCGGTCGACCCTGCCCTGCTTGGCGGGCTGGTCGTCAAGATCGGTTCGCAGATGATCGATAGCTCGATCAAGACCCGTCTCAACACTCTCGCGCACGCAATGAAAGGCTGACAGCTCTTAGCTGTTGGGAAAGGCTGACAATGGATATCCGCGCCGCTGAAATCTCGAAGGTCATCAAGGACCAGATCGCTTCGTTCGGTACCGAGGCCCAGGTCTCCGAAACCGGCCAGGTGCTGTCGGTTGGCGACGGCATCGCGCGCATTCACGGGCTGGACAATGTCCAGGCCGGCGAGATGGTCGAATTCTCGAACGGCGTGCAGGGCATGGCGCTCAACCTCGAGGCCGACAATGTCGGCGTCGTGATCTTCGGGTCGGACTCGGAGATCAAGGAAGGCGACATCGTCAAGCGGACCGGCACGATCGTGGACGTTCCGATCGGCAAGGCGCTGCTCGGTCGCGTGGTCGATGGCCTCGGCAACCCAATCGACGGCAAGGGCCCGATCGAGACGACCGAGCGCAGCCGCGTCGAAGTGAAGGCCCCGGGCATCATCCCGCGCACCTCTGTGCACGAGCCCGTGCAGACCGGCCTGAAGGCGATCGACGCCCTCGTCCCCGTCGGCCGCGGCCAGCGCGAGCTGATCATCGGCGATCGCCAGACCGGCAAGTCGGCCGTCGCGATCGACACCTTCATCAACCAGAAGAACGACCACGCCGGCGACGACGAGTCGAAGAAGCTGTATTGCATCTATGTCGCGATCGGCCAGAAGCGCTCGACCGTGGCGCAGCTCGTCCGCACGCTGACCGAGAATGGCGCGATGGAGTATTCCATCGTCGTCGCCGCGACTGCGTCCGACCCTGCCCCGCTGCAGTTCCTCGCGCCCTACACCGGCACCGCGATGGGCGAGTATTTCCGTGACAACGGCATGCACGCGCTGATCGTGTTCGACGATCTGTCGAAGCAAGCCGTCGCCTACCGTCAGATGTCGCTGCTGCTGCGCCGCCCGCCGGGCCGCGAAGCCTATCCCGGCGACGTGTTCTATCTTCACTCGCGCCTGCTCGAGCGCGCCGCGAAGATGAACAAGGACAATGGCTCGGGCTCGCTCACCGCGCTGCCGATCATCGAGACCCAGGCCGGCGACGTGTCGGCCTATATCCCGACCAACGTGATCTCGATCACCGACGGCCAGATCTTCCTCGAAACCGACCTGTTCTTCGCCGGCATCCGCCCCGCGATCAACGTCGGCCTCTCGGTCAGCCGCGTCGGTTCCGCCGCGCAGACCAAGGCGATGAAGAAGGTGTCGGGCTCGATCAAGCTCGAGCTGGCGCAGTATCGCGAGATGGCCGCGTTCGCTCAGTTCGGTTCGGACCTCGACGCCTCGACCCAGAAGCTGCTGAACCGCGGCGCGCGCCTGACCGAGCTGCTCAAGCAGCCGCAGTTCAGCCCGCTGCCGTTCGAGGAGCAGACGGCGTCGATCTTCGCCGGCACCAACGGCTATCTGGATGCCGTCGCGGTGCAGGACGTTGTCCGCTACGAAGCCGCGATGCTTGCCGATCTGCGCGCGAACCATGCCGATGTGCTCGGCCTGATCCGCGACACCAAGGATCTGGGCGACGACGCCAAGGGCAAGCTCAAGGCTGCGCTCGACGCCTTCGCCAAGACCTTCGCGTAAGTAAGGGCGCCAGATGGCCAGCCTCAAGGCACTGAAGATTCGCATCGGCTCGGTGAAGTCGACGCAGAAGATCACCAAGGCGATGAAGATGGTCGCCGCCGCGAAGCTGCGCCGTGCGCAGGAAGCGGCCGTCGCCGGCCGCCCCTATGCCGAGCGGCTGGAAAAGGTGATGGCCAGCCTCGCCGCCAAGGTGAGCGTGAGCGAATCCTCGCCCAAGCTGCTCGCCGGGACCGGCAAGGACCAGGTTCACCTGCTGATCGTTGCGACCAGCGAGCGCGGCCTGGCCGGCGCGTTCAACACCAACATCGTCCGCGCGGCTCGCCGCAAGGCCGAGGAGCTGATCGCCGCCGGCAAGACGGTGAAAATCTACATCGCCGGCAAGAAGGGGCGCGTGCTGAAGCGCTTCTACCCCCAGCTGGTCGTTGCCGATCACGAGATGGGCCATATCAAGCGGGTAGCGTTTGCCGATGCCCGTGCGGTGGCCGATGACGTGATCGCACGCTTCGAGGCGGGCGAATTCGATATCGCCCACCTGTTCTACGCCCGCTTCCAGTCGGCGCTGGTGCAGGAGCCGATCGGTCGCCAGATCATCCCGGTCGCGATCGACACCAATGCAGCGCCCGTCGCCGATGGTGGCGCCGCGGTCGAATATGAGCCGGACGAAGAGTCGATCCTGGCCGACCTGCTGCCGCGCAACGTCGCAATCCAGGTGTTCCGCGCGCTGCTCGAGAACGCAGCATCGGAACAGGGCAGCCGTATGACCGCCATGGACAATGCCACGCGCAATGCCGGCGACATGATCAACAAGCTGACGATCCAGTACAACCGCACCCGCCAGGCCGCGATCACGACGGAACTGGTCGAAATCATCTCTGGCGCCGAAGCGCTCTAAGCAGTTCGAAGCAAGGAATAGACAATGGCAACCGCAGCCCCGACCACCAAGAAGCCCGCCGCCAAGCGCGCGCCCAAGGCAGCCGCTCCGGAGACGACGGCGACCGCGACCGTCGCGACGACGAACAATGTCGGCCGCATCAGCCAGGTCATCGGCGCCGTCGTCGACGTCGCCTTCCCGCAGGGCAGCCTGCCGGCGATCCTTTCGGCACTTGAGACCGACAATAACGGCAACCGCCTGGTTCTCGAAGTTGCGCAGCATCTCGGCGAGAACACCGTTCGCACCATCGCGATGGACGCGACCGAGGGCCTGACCCGCGGCCAGACCGTGACCGACACCGGCTCGCAGATCCGCGTGCCGGTCGGCCCGAAGACGCTCGGCCGCATCCTCAACGTCATCGGCGAGCCGATCGACGAGCGTGGCCCGGTCGGCCACACCGAAACCGCACCGATCCATGCTTCGGCGCCCTTGTTCGTCGACCAGTCGACCGAGAGCGCCATTCTGGTCACCGGCATCAAGGTCATCGACCTGCTCGCCCCGTACGCGAAGGGCGGCAAGATCGGCCTGTTCGGCGGCGCCGGCGTGGGCAAGACCGTGCTCATCCAGGAACTGATCAACAACATCGCCAAGGGGCACGGCGGCACCTCGGTGTTCGCCGGCGTCGGCGAGCGTACCCGTGAGGGCAACGATCTCTACCACGAGTTCCTCGACGCGGGCGTCATCGCCAAGGATGCCGACGGCAATCCGCAGTCCGAGGGTTCGAAGGTCGCATTGGTCTATGGGCAGATGAACGAGCCGCCGGGCGCCCGCGCTCGCGTCGCGCTGTCGGGCCTGACGATCGCTGAATATTTCCGCGACGTCGAAGGCCAGGACGTGCTGTTCTTCGTCGACAACATCTTCCGCTTCACTCAGGCGGGCTCGGAAGTGTCGGCGCTGCTCGGCCGTATTCCGTCGGCCGTGGGCTATCAGCCGACCCTGTCGACCGACATGGGCGCGCTGCAGGAGCGCATCACCTCGACCAACAAGGGCTCGATCACCTCGGTGCAGGCGATCTATGTGCCTGCCGACGATCTTACCGATCCGGCGCCGGCCACGTCCTTCGCCCATCTGGACGCGACGACCGTGCTCAACCGCGCGATCTCGGAGCTTGGCATCTACCCGGCGGTCGATCCGCTCGACTCCACTTCGCGCGTGCTCGAGCCGCGCGTCGTCGGCCAGGAGCATTACGAGACTGCCCGCGCCGTCCAGTCGACCTTGCAGAAGTACAAGTCGCTGCAGGACATCATCGCGATTCTCGGCATGGACGAGCTTTCGGAAGACGATCGCCTGACCGTGTCGCGTGCGCGTAAAATCCAGCGCTTCCTGTCGCAGCCGTTCCACGTCGCCGAGGTCTTCACCGGTATCCCGGGCAAGTTCGTGCAGCTCGAGGACACGGTGAAGAGCTTCAAGGCAGTGGTCGAGGGTGAGTATGACCACCTGCCCGAGAGCGCATTCTACATGGTCGGCGGCATCGAAGAAGCGATCGCCAAGGCCGAGAAGATGGCGCAGGACGCGTAAGGAGAAGAAGCCCCTCCCCTTCAAGGGAGGGATTGGGGTGGGGCCTGACCTGCGAAAAGGTCGCTACCACTCCCCCACCCCCTGCCCCTCCCCTATAGGGGAGGGGGGAGAGATAGAATGCTGCACTTCGAACTCGTCACCCCGGAAAAGCTCGTCCGTTCGGAGGAGGTCTATATGGTCGTCGTCCCCGGCTCCGAGGGTGATTTCGGCGTGCTCGAAGGGCATGCGCCGGTCATGTCGACGATCCGCGACGGCGCGCTGTCGATCTATCGCACCGAAAAGGGCGAGCCCGAGACGATCGCGATCGAGGGCGGCTTTGCCGAAGTCAGCTCGGCCGGCCTGACCGTACTCGCCGAGCGCGCCGAATAACTAGCGCATCGCGCTGAAATGCCAGCGCATCGGCCTGGTGCCGTCCAGCATTGAAATCTCCGCGTTGAGCGTCGCGCCGTCCCGCCAATAGCGGATGCGTTGCGGATAATCATGCGCCGGGTTGGCGAACACCAGCTCCGTCGCGGTGCGCGAGGCGAGCGGGAACGGGATGCGCGTGCCGCCGTCGGGCGAAGCCCAATAGGTCAGCCTGCCCGTAGCGTCCGGGAAGATCTGCGCCGCCTCCCACGAGTTCAGCGTCGCGCCTTCCCCGGCGCGGTTCGAGCCGAGCATCGTGCCGGCGCGGGGCGGCGTCCAGCATTCCTCGGTCCATTTCTGTCCGCTCTGCTCGATCCAGCAGCCGGCCATCCAGCCGGGAGGGCCTTCCGCGACAGGCTTGGCTTGCTGCGCCATGGCGGCGCCTCCGCACAGGGCCAGCGTGGCGATCAACAGGGTCGTCCGGCGCATCTTGTCCTCCCTCTTCATGTCGGGCCGGCATAGCCGCCAGTCGGGATGCTGGCTTGAACCGACACGACATGGGATAGCATCGCGCGTGGACTATGCCGAACTGCCCCTGCCGCCGGCGCTGGACGGGCTGGTCGCCGCGATCTGGACGATCGCGGGCGACGGCACCGTGCGCGACTGGATCGAACAGGATGCGACGCCCGATGGCTGTATCGAGATCATCCGGCGCACCCATGGGCGATCGATCTGGGGCGAGGAGCAGCCGCCGCTGTTCGCGACCGGGCTGAACCTGGCGCCGGTGCGCTTCCGGATGAGCGGCGACGCACGGTTCATCGGGATCAGGCTGTGGCCCTGGGCCTGGACGATGCTGAGCGACCTGCCCTGCCCCGCCTTTGCCGGCCGGTGGATCGCGCTCGACGAGACCAGCGTGGCCGGATCGTTGCCCGACGAACCGGACGGGATCGTACCGCATCTGATCGAGGCATTCGCCGCGGCGCCGTCTCAGCCGCTCGGCGCCCATGTGCTGGCCGCAGCCAGCGTCGCCGATATCGTGCGCACCAGCGGCCATGGGCATCGCATGGTGCAGCGCTGGTTCGAGCGCGTGGTCGGGTTGCCGCCGCGCAGCTATCTCCGGCTGATTCGCTTTCGCAAGGCCATGGCCGATGTCGCCGAACCGGCAACGACCCTGGCCGACAAGGCGGCGCGCCATGGCTTTGCCGACCAGGCGCATATGGCACGCGATTTCCGCCTGCTGGCCCGGACCGCCCCGCGCGCGGCGCGGGCAAAGGCGAAGGGCCCCTTCCTGACCGGCGAGCGCTGATTACCCGAACAATCGGGCGCTACGGACAATCCCGCGCAATGGTTAGTCAATTATCAAGCCTTGGGCGGTACGCCTGTCCCCGAGCATGAGGGATCTATCGGCATGAGTGCATTTGGGCGTCGTCCCGGAGTGGCCAACGGGCCCGGAGCCCGTCCGGCGTTCGGCGTTGCCCGCCCGATGCAGGGCGGCGCCGCGCCGCGCGAGGCGGATACCGGCGGCGAGCAATTCCCGCCGCTCGCAACATTGCCGCTGCCCGGTGAGCCCGAAGCCCCTGCCGGCAATCCGAACAACGCCGATGCACTGGCGCGGCTTGCCGACCGGCAGAATGCCTCGGGCGAGGCCGGCAACAGCCGGGTCGAGGGCTTCGAAGCCTCGATCCACAAGATCAAGGAGCAGGTGCTTCCCCGCCTGCTCGAGCGAGTCGATCCCGAAGCGGCCGCCACCCTGAACAAGGACGAGCTGGCCGAGGAATTCCGCCCGATCATCGGCGAAGTGCTCGCCGAGCTGAAGCTGACGCTCAACCGCCGCGAACAGTTCGCGCTGGAAAAGGTGCTGGTCGACGAGCTGCTCGGTCTCGGGCCGCTCGAAGAACTGCTGGCCGATCCGAACATCACCGACATCATGGTCAACGGCCCCGAGCAGACCTTCGTCGAGCGCAAGGGCAAGCTGGAGCTGGCGCATATCCAGTTCCGCGACGAGGAGCATCTGTTCCAGATCGCGCAGCGCATCTGCAACTCGGTCGGCCGCCGCGTCGACCAGACCACGCCGCTGGCCGACGCCCGGTTGAAGGACGGCTCCCGCGTCAACGTGATCGTGCCGCCGCTGAGCTTGCGCGGTACCGCGATCTCGATTCGTAAATTCTCCGCCAAGCCGATCACGCTCGACATGATGGCCGGCTTCGGCTCGATGAGCCCGAAGATGGCGACCGCGCTGAAGATCGCGGGCGCGTGCCGGTTCAACGTCGTCATCTCCGGCGGTACCGGTTCCGGTAAAACCACCATGCTCAACGCCCTGTCGAAGATGATCGATCCGGGCGAGCGCGTGCTGACCATCGAGGACGCGGCCGAGCTTCGCCTGCAGCAGCCGCACTGGCTGCCGCTCGAAACCCGGCCGGCGAACCTCGAGGGTCAGGGCGAGGTCAGCATCCGCGATCTCGTCAAGAACGCCCTGCGTATGCGCCCTGACCGCATCATCCTCGGCGAAATCCGCGGCAGCGAGTGTTTCGACATGCTCGCCGCCATGAACACGGGCCATGACGGCTCCATGTGTACGCTCCACGCCAACTCCCCGCGCGAGGCGCTCGCCCGTATGGAGAACATGGTGATGATGTCCGACATCAAGGTGCCGAAGGAAGCTATCAGCCGCCAGATCGCCGATTCGGTCGAGATGATCATCCAGGTGAAACGTCTGCGCGACGGTTCTCGCCGCGTGACCAACGTGACCGAAGTGATCGGCATGGAAGGCCCGGTGATCGTCACCCAGGAGCTGTTCAAGTTCGAATATCTCGACGAGAGCGCCGACGGCAAGATCATCGGCGAATACCGCTCGATGGGCCTGCGGCCGTACACGCTGGAAAAGGCGCGGCAGTTCGGCTTCGATCAGGCGTATCTCGAGGCGTGTCTCTGATTTAATCCTTCTCCCGTCGGGAGAAGGTGGCGCGAAGCGCCGGATGAGGGTGACATGAAGGTTGCCGGTCGCCCTCACCCTCCCATGCTATGCATGGGCCCCTCCCTCTCCCGCTGGGAGAGGGGTTTTGGTATCGCGGAGGCGATGCGCTGGCTCACTCTCCTATTACTATTCCTGGCCGTGCCGGCGTTCGCGCAGAAACCTGCGCCGGCACCGATCCTCACTCTCGCCAGCGACACCGAGGCGCGGTGGGTGTCGTTCGAGCTGACTCCGCAGGACCAGATCCGCTTCACGCTCGAGCTCGATGACAGGCCGGTGACGGCGATGCTCGACACCGCGGTCAGCGTCACCACCATCTCCCGCGCCTATGCGCGCCGGATGAAGCTGAGGACGCGGGGCGAGCGCAGCGCTGCGGCGATCGGCGGCGCCGTCGGAATCGAATGGGCCGATGCCGCGTCGATCAGCTTCGGCGGGCTGCGCCGCAGCGGCGGCAAGCTGGCCGTGCTCGATCTGGCGCAGGCGGCGACCGGGGGCGACGCGGTGGAGATGCTGGTCGGCATCGACCTGGTCGGCGGCTACGCGCTCGATGTGGATTATCCGGCGCGGCGTTTCCGGTTGCTGCAATCGGGCCGCCTGCCCTTTCCCGGCAAGAGCGCGCCGCTGCGGATCGGAACCGATCTGAGCTTCTACATCACCGAGATGGAGCTTCACGGCGTCCGCGTGCGGCCGATGGTGATCGATACCGGCGATGGCGGCGCGATGACCGTATCGGGCGATGCCTGGCGGCCGCACGGCGCGCTGGCGCCGCACATGACCACGACGATGAGCCATGGGCTCGCCGGCCCGGTCGTCACCGACCTGGCGATCCTGTCCGAGCTGACGCTCGGGGCGCTGACCGCGCGGAATGTCGCGATGAATGTCGAGCGGGCGGGCGGCTATTCGACCCGGATCGGAGTCGCGGGGCGGATCGGGTCCGGCTTCCTCAAGCGATACCATGTACTGCTCGACCCCAAGGCCGGGCACATGATCCTCAGCCCCGGCCCGGAGGCGGACAGGCCGCCGGCACGATCGACCAGCGGATTGCTGGTCGAAGCGCAGGGCGAGGCGCTGGTCGTGCTGCACGTCATGAAGGGCGGGCCGGGTGAATCGGCAGGCTGGCGCGCCGGGGAGCGGATCTGCTCGGTCGATGGCGTCGCGCCGCCGGCGAGCGACTGGCCGGCGGGAGAAGCGGGACGGACGGTGACGCTCGGGCTGTGCGGCGGCGGCGAGCGGAAGCTGACGCTCGCGGCCTTTTACTGACGACTCAGCTATTGGCCGCGATGCTGGCGAGGATCGCAGCGGCGATCAGCGCGAGCACCTGAACGGTCGGCCAGTCGACCAGCCCGATCGAGTCGAGATTGGCGCGGCGCTTGCGCCGCCGGTCGCGGAATCCGGCGACAATCGCCAGCGCAAGCGAGCCGCCCGCGCCGATCCAGAACGGACTCACCATCGAACGGATCAGTCGCCGAGCTTCTCGATCTTCTCGTGAAGCCGGCTGAGTTCGGCCTTGAGCGCGGCGATCTCATCGTCCTTGCTCGCGGCGGGCACGGGGGCGTCGCCGGGCTTGGCGCCGGGCTTGAACGCCTGGGTCGCAGCCTCAAACATGGCCATGTTGCGCTTGGCGAGATCGGCGAAGGGCGAGTTGGCGAAGGCGCCCTCGACCGCCGACTTGAACTGCTCCTGATTGCGGCGGAAGCTGTCCATCGACGCCTCCAGATAACCGGGCACCATCTGCTGCATCGAATCGCCGTACATCGCAATCAGCTGGCGCAGGAAGTTCACCGGGAGCATGGTCTGCCCGCGCGATTCCTCCTCCATGATGATCTGGGTAAGGATGTTATGCGTGATATCCTCTTCGCTCTTCGCGTCGACGACCTTGAAGTCGCGGCCTTCACGAGTCATCGCGGCGAGGTGCTCGAGCGTGATATAGGACGAGGTCTCGGTGTTATAGAGACGCCGATTAGCGTATTTCTTGATGATAACCGGGCCGTCGCCCGCATTCTGCTTCTTCATGAAAGAAGGCTCCCGACCCTGTGCTTGATCCTTCTGTACCACCCTTTCATACCGCACCGCAACACGGTCCACGCCCGTTACCGCTGTTCCTGGATATGTTGCGCAATGAGACTGCAGCATCGCCCGAACGGCGGGCGGCAGCACTCGCCGGATTGCGCGCGTATCAGGATGCGCCGCGCGGCCGGACGCGCCGATTGGCGCCCGCGCGGTTCCGCAAGGGCCGCGCGAGATTGCGCGATTACAGCGCGAAGGGCAGCCACGGACGGGCGGTGATCGTCATCCCCTCACTCATCAATCCGGCTTTCATTCTCGACCTGATGTCCGGCAATTCGCTGATACAATGGCTTGCAGATCAGGGATTTAGGCCGTTCCTGCTCGACTGGGGCACGCCCGACCCGGCCGAGCGTGATATGGACGTCACTGCGCATGTCGAGCAGCTGCTGCTGCCACTGATCGCGAAGTTCGAGGAGCCACCGGTGCTGGCCGGTTATTGCCTGGGCGGGACCATCGCGCTGGCCGCCGCTTGCGCGGTACCGGTCGCGGGACTTGCGATGATTGCTGCGCCCTGGCGCTTTTCGGGCTTCGGCGATGCAGCACGGGGCGATATCGCCGAGCTTTGGCGCGCCGCACAACCGGCTTGCGAGGCGATGGGGCTGGTGCCGATGGAAGTGCTGCAGACCGGATTCTGGCGACTCGACCCGGCGCGCACCATCGCGAAGTACGAGGCGTTCGCTGCGATGGAGCCGGGCGGCGCCACCGCCCGATCCTTCGTCGCGATGGAGGATTGGGCGAATGCCGGTGCCCCCCTGCCCTATGCCGCCGGCCGGCAGATGTTCGACGACTTCATCGAGGCCGATCTGCCCGGCAGCGGGCGCTGGCGAGTCGGCGGGGCGATTGCCGATCCGGCGCAATTGGCGTGCCCGGCGGTCGACTTCGTGTCGATGACCGACCGGATCGTACCGGCCCGCAGCGCAGCGGACCTGCCCGACCGGCGCGATCTGGGCGCGGGGCATGTCGGCATGATCGTGGGGCGCGGCGGGCGATCGCAATTATGGGAACCGCTGGCGGACTGGCTAAGCGCGATCCCCGGCACTAGATAGCGCCCAAATCCTTCTCCAACGGGAGCCTCGACTCATGCAGGACATCGTCATCACTGCCGCCAAGCGCACGCCGGTCGGCAGCTTCCTCGGCGCCTTCGGGTCGACTCCGGCGCATGAGCTTGGCCGGATCGCGATCGAGGCCGCGCTGGCGCAGGCCGGGGTCGAGGCGGCCGACGTGTCCGAGGTGATCCTGGGTCAGGTGCTGACCGCGGCGCAGGGCCAGAACCCCGCGCGCCAGGCATCGATGGCGGCGGGCGTGCCCAAGGAGATCCCGGCCTGGGGCGTCAATCAGGTCTGCGGATCGGGCCTGCGCGCCGTCGCGCTGGCGGCACAGGCGATCCAGGCGGGCGATTCGCGCATCGTCGTCGCGGGCGGACAGGAATCCATGTCGCTCTCGACTCACGCGCAGAACCTGCGCGGCGGGACCAAGATGGGCAATCTCTCGCTGGTCGACACGATGATCAGCGACGGCCTGACCGATGCGTTCAACAATTATCACATGGGCATCACCGCCGAGAACCTCGCCGAGCAGTACCAGGTGACGCGCGAGATGCAGGACGTCTTCTCGGTCCGCTCGCAGAACCTCGCCGATGCGGCGCGCTCCTCGGGCCGGTTCAGGGACGAGATCGTGCCGGTGACGATCAAGGGTCGCAAGGGCGACACGATCGTGGCGGACGACGAATATATCCGCGCCGGCGTGACCCTGGAGAGCCTATCGGGCCTGCGCCCGGCGTTCAAGAAGGACGGCACGGTGACCGCCGCCAACGCATCGGGCCTGAACGACGGCGCGGCGGCCTTGGTGATCATGAGCCGCGAGGAAGCCGAACAGCGTGGCTCCACCATCCTGGCGCGGATCGCGAGTTGGGCCTCAGCCGGCGTCGACCCGTCGATCATGGGCATCGGCCCGGTGCCGGCGACTCGCCGCGCGCTGGAGAAAGCGGGCTGGAGCATTGCCGATCTCGACCTGATCGAGGCGAACGAAGCGTTCGCGGCGCAGGCGCTGTCGGTCGGCAAGGAGCTCGGCTGGGATGCCGAGAAGGTCAACGTCAATGGCGGCGCGATCGCGATCGGCCACCCGATCGGCGCGAGCGGCGCGCGCGTGCTGACGACGCTGCTGTACGAGATGGGCAAGCGCGACGCGAAGAAGGGCCTGGCCACACTCTGCATCGGCGGCGGCATGGGCATCGCCATGTGCGTGGAGCGGTAAGCCCGCCGACGATTTTGCGTTCTCATTCGCCTGCAGCATTGCAGGCGAGACTGGCGATCCGGATCGATCCCGGCCGATCCGGCAAAGTCATTCTGCGCAATCCGTATCAGTAACGAGCCAGAGTTCGAGCTAATGTGAGAGTCGGTTTACGTGTTTTTCGCGTAGATCTCTCATGCCGACTTTCTGTAGCTTGGCTTGGATTTTTCGTGATGATCGCGACAGCGTCACGTACGCTTCGCGAACAGATGCCGCCACTAGCCTGAATGCGAAGTATAGATTCTGCGCAATGTGAGAGTCGCTAACGCGCGAATGTGAGAATGGCGCGCGTCTGGCGAGAAGGCCGCGGACGAGGCGATGGCCTTGGAAATATTCGAAACGGTCATGAGAAAGAGCCGGCACGATTGGCTGACGCCTTCGTGCCGGCGGTGACGATAGACGATTGTCGCAGGGGTTGAATCGAGCCGCGCTCCGGTCAGTCGCTCCAGAGCCGATCGAAGCGGTCGCCAAGGCTGGTGAGCAGTTCATATTGCGACATGCCGGACCGCGCTGACGCTTCGGGCAGGGCATAGTCGAGCGCGAGCCAATCGCCCTCCGCCAGTTCCGGCGCGGCGGTGACGTCGATCGCGATCAGGTCCATCGAGACCCGGCCGAGCAGCGGCAGCACCTGCCCACCCAACCGCGCCGCGCCCGTGTTCGAGAAGCCGCGGAAATAGCCGTCGGCATAGCCCAGGTTGAGGACTGCGACCTCGGTCGCCATCGGCGCGGTCCAGGTCGCGTTGTAGCCGATCGTCTGGCCCGCGGGCACGGTGCGGCGCTGGAGGATCTGCGCCTCGGGCGTCGCGACCTGGCGGATCGCGCCGAGTTCGCCACGCGGGATACCGCCGTAGAGGGCAAGGCCGGGGCGAGTCAGGTCGAAGGCATAATCGGGGCCGAGCGCGATACCGGCCGAATTGGCGAGGCTCATCCGCTTCGCGCCCGTCCGGCCGGCGAGCGCCGCGAAGGCCGCGCGCTGGCGCTCGTTCATCGCCACATCCTCATCGGCGCAGGCGAGATGGCTCATCAGCGTCTCGATGACGAGCCCCTCGAGCAACGGCAGATCGTCGACCGACAGGCCGAGCCGGTTCATGCCGGTGTCGATCATCACGTCGCAGGCGCCACCGCCCGCCGCCCTCCAGCGCGCGACCTGATGAGCAGTGTTGAGCGCCGGGCGAGCGATGCCGGTCAGGGCCAGCGCCATATCCTCATCGCGCACGCCGTGGAGCACGGTGACCGGCAGGCCGAGCGGCGCCAGCGCCGCCGCTTCGGCCCAGGTGGCGACGAAGAAGTCGCGGCAGCCAGCGGCCGCAAGCCGCTTCGCGACGTCGACCGCGCCCAGGCCATAGCCGTCCGCCTTCACCGCCGCGCCGCACGCCGCGCCGCCGCTCATCGCGGCGAGGGTGCGCCAATTGTCGGCAAGGGTAGCGCCGTCGAGGCGCAGGCGAAGAGGAGCGGACGTCATTGGCCGCGACCTAACGATGTCACGGCCCGGGCGCCAGTGCGGCGCGTCAGGAGGGACCAGCCCATCCGTTCAGCGCAGGAGTCAGCTCGGCCGGGAGCGGGCGGAGTCGCCCGGCCATCGCCGCTTTCATGCGCGGATCGGCGCGGACCGCGGCAAGCATTGCCGGGTCCAGCCCCGCCGGCGTCGCCCCGGGCGTCATCCAGTAGAGCGCGCGGGGAGCGACGAGCACCTCGTCCATCTCGGCGAGCAGCTCGCGGACGACGCCGTCGACCTGCTTCATGCAGACATAGGCACGCTGACGGATCGCCGCGTTCGGCGTGACCACGAAATCCGGGTCGCTCGCCTGGCGCTCGTTGAGCACCGGCGCGAGCGCGCGCGTCGCTTCCTCGGCGCGGCCGAGCCCGGACAGCGCGCAGGCCTTGATCCAGGCGAACTGGCGCTCGCTGCCGGGCACCTTTTCCCCGCCCTTGCCGTATTTGCCGTCCTTCTTCGTCTCGAATTGCGGGGCAAGCGTCTCGATCAGCGCCAGTGCCTCGGCCGAGCGGCCAGCCTCGGCGAGATAGGCTGCACGATTGATGTCGAAGTTGATCGCATAGGGACTGTCGGCCCCCAGGGTCGCCTTTGCCTCGATCAACAGCCTGATCGCGTCGTCGCGCCGACCCTCATTGCTGGTGTAGGAGGCAAGGCGCGCCGAGAGCATGGTCCACTCCGTACGGTCCCAGTCGGTCCGCCGCCCGGTCTCCGTGCGCGCCGTGTCGACCAGGGCGCGGGCCTTGTCGCGATAGCCGGCGAACCACAACGCTTCCGAATATTGGAACAGCCGGCGGGTCTTGGGCCGAGTGCTCGATTCGGCGGTCGTGCGCGGCGGCGCCCGTAGCTCGCCCTTGTTATAAGCCGCCTCCGCATCAGCGACGGAGAAGTCGCGGAACCTGCCGAGATCCGGGCCGGCCCAGTCGAGCAGGGCAGGCCAGAGGAATTCCAGCCGACGATCGAGCAGCAGCAGGATCGCCATGTCAGCGGTGGTGACGGGGCGCATCTCAACCGCGGCGCCCGCCCTGGCCCGGATCGCCGCCTCATGACCGTTGACCAGCAGATCGACCCGGACCGGACGGCCATGATAGTCCATGGTGCCCGACGCCTTGATCCATGCGGCATAGGGATCCGGCGCCACGCGCGGGGCGACCGGAACGGCAACGATGGGTGGCGGGGCAGTCTGTGCGACTGCCGCAGCGCCAGGCATCATGAGAATCGGCGCGACGGCCAACACGCGCCAACCCTGCATCAGTCGGCGCTCGCCGTGCCGGGCTTGGTCTCGTGCAGGCCGACCGCGGTCACCACCAGCGCCATCGCGACCACCGCGAACGTGTACCACAGGCCGGCATAGGGATCGCCGGTCCGGGCGACGATATACTGGCCGATAAAGGGCAGGAATCCGCCGAAATAGCCAGTGCCGATATGATAGGGGATCGACATCGAGCTGTAGCGGATGCGCGGCGGGAACATCTCCGACAGCAGGGCCGCGACCGGGCCGTAGGTCATGCCCGACAGTGCGCCCATCACGATGATCGCGAGCATGATCAGGATGATGCTCTTTACCGTCGGCACGACCTTGTCGAGCTTGTAGCCGGCATTGGCCAGTGCCGCATCGAGACCGGCCGGGCTGGTATCGGCGACCGGCACCTGGCCGATCGTGACCAGGGTCACCGGGGTCTGCGCCTTGGTGTAGGTGACGCCCTTTTTCGAGAAATAATCGAGCAGCTCGCCGCACTTGTCGACCTGCTTCGCGGCGAAGGGATTATAGTCGCAGGACGGGCCCGACACGATAACGGGCGCGCGGCGCGCGGCGCGCGATAGCTCGGGGTTGGCCGCGCCGCCCATCATCCAGAAGAGCGGGAAGATCAGCACCAGGGTCATCGCATAGCCGAGGATGATCGGCGTCTTGCGGCCGACCTTGTCCGACAGCTTCCCGAAATAGATGAACCAGAACAGGCTGAGCGTCGCGCCGACACCGACGATGAGCTGTGCCGCGGTGGCGTTCACCCGCATCGTCGTCTGGAGGAAGGAGAGCACGGTGAAGGTCGCGGTGTACCAGATGACCGTCAGCCCGGCCGAGATGCCGAACAACGCGACGAACAGCCGCCGGAGATTGCCGGGATAAGTGAAGCTTTCGGTGAAGGGGTTCTTGGCGGTCTCGCCGGCCGACTTCATCGCCTTGAACACCGGGCTCTCGTTGAGCTTCAGGCGCATCCACAGCGACACGGCGAGCAGCGCCAGCGAGAAGACGAAGGGGAAGCGCCAGCCCCAGCTGTCCCACACCGCGGCCGGCATCAGCCATTTCGACAGCAGCACGACGATCAGGCTGAGGATGAAGCCGCCGACCACGCTGGCCTGGATGAAGCTGGTGTAGAAGCCGCTTTTCCCCTTGCCGCTATGCTCCGCGACATAGATCGCCGCGCCGCCATATTCGCCGCCCAGCGCCAGGCCCTGCAGGATGCGCAGGAAGATGACGATGAAGGGCGCGGCGAGCCCGATCGAGGCGGCCGAGGGCACCAGGCCGACACCGGCAGTGGCGACGCCCATCAGGGTGATGGTGACGAGGAAGGTGTATTTGCGGCCCCATTTGTCGCCGAGGAAACCGAACAGGATCGCGCCCAGGGGACGGAAGCCGAAACCGACCGCGAACACCGCCCAGGCGGCGAGCGTCTGGACCAGCTCGTTGCCGGCGGGGAAGAAGACGCGGCCGATGATGCCGGAGGCGGCGAGCGTGCCGTAGATGAAGAAATCATACCATTCGAAGATCGTGCCGAGCGACGACGCAGTAATGACGAGCTGGATGTCCTTCCGGCTCGGTTCGGGCGTCGCACCCGGTTCGGACGCCATGTCGGCAGCCGTGATCGTGGCCATGTTTGCTTCTCCCCTTGACGGGAGGTTTAGCGGGATATGCCGGGGCGGCAAGATGGGGTGGATCGGTGGGCGCGGACAATCGCTTTGGTGGCGCCGGGCGTGTCTTGCCCGTGGTGCGCTGGACATGAGAGCAGGCGATGAGAAAGAGACGGGACGCGGGCGTCCGCCGTGATGCTGATCCAGGCGGTTTGGCGGCCGGGTTGAATCGAGGCGGTCGACAGGAATGTCATGCAGGTCGCTGACATTCCCGGCGCCTTCGGTGTTGGAAATGTCATGGAGGTTGCTGACATTTTCGACGTCGGTCGAAATGGTATTTTATTATTCAATATTAACTACTTGTGAGAAATAAAGTTAAGCCAGATCCTCATGGCAGGCGCCATCCGCGTTCCTTGCGCACCACGCCCAGGTTGGAGGCATGGTGCGCGATGGCGGCGTAGTCAGATGGCCGCGCTGGTCGAACCGCGACGGGCATTGCCGACCGTCAGCCAGATCGCGGAAACGAGGAAGTAGAAGGCGCCGAACGCCGCATAGGGGGCAATGTCGGCGATGCCGGGAACCGCCGGGCTGCTCGCCATCGTCACGAAGAAGGCACCTGCAAGGGCGGACTGGGCACCGCTGAGGATCATGGCCCATTGTGCCCCGAACGCCGACCAGCGCCGGATGGCCGTTGCGAGTTGGAACAGTCCCGCGAGCACCGCCCACACGCCGAAGACGGCGAGTACCGAATTCATGCCCCGGCCAAGCGCGACGGCGACGGCGATCGCGGTGAGCCCGCTGACGACGACGTTGAGTAGCTGGCTCCTGTTGCGGCCAAGGCCGCCGCTGCGCTTCGCATCGATGAAGTTCGCGAGCGCGTCCCAGGCGGGATAGGCGACCAGCATGACGGCAGCGATCATCGGCGCCTGCCTGGCGACGGTGAAGGCCAGGACCACCCAGGCCGCGGATACGGCAAAGCGGATGACATAATAGTTCCTGAGCCAGGCAGCCGAGGAGGCGACGCGACGATGATCGATGGACTGATGCTGCACGGTGATTCTCCGAATATGTGTCTACCTACTAGTAGGTAGGAGTCGCTCGGTCAATGGGCTTGCGCGCTGCTGTCGTTGCAGTGGCATGGGCTGGGAACGGCCGTCCCGATCGGGGCTGGGCTCATGCGACATGGCCGTCAGCGCCTTGCGCAGTCTCTCTCACGGATATATCTACCTATCAGAAGGTAGGTGCGATGGGGTTTGTTCAAGGCGATACGGCGGGGAAGCTGGTGGGTACCGCCGCCCAGCTGATCATGCGCGGCGGGTATAACGGCTTCAGCTATGCCGACCTGGCGAAACGCCTCGGTATCCGCAATGCGAGCATCCACCATCATTTTCCGTCGAAGGTCGACCTGGTGGTCGCGGTCGTGGAGCAGGGCCGCGCGATCATCCGCGCCCAGATCGCGGCGCTGGAGGAGGGTTCGCCCGTCGCGATGGACCAGCTCCTGTCCTATACGGGCTATTGGGAACGCTGCATCAAGGACCAGAGCGCACCCTTCTGCCTCGCCGCGATCCTTGCCGCCGACCTTCCGGGTCTCCCGGCGGAAGTCGCCATCTCGGTCCGCGGCCATTTCGTCGATCTTGCCGGATGGCTCGCGCGGGTGCTGACGCTCGGGGTCGAACAGGGCGCGATGCGGCTGAACGCCTCCCCTGCCATCGAAGCGGAGGCCTTCATGGCATCGGTGTACGGCGCCATGCTCGCCGCGCGCGCGTTCGACGATCCCGGGCGCTTCGACCTCATCGTCGAGGCCTCGATTCAGCGCATTCGCGCCTGACGATGTCAGCAGCGCGCAGGCCGGAAGGGAAGCAATGCTGAGCGATGCGTTGATCGACGAGATTCGCGGCCTCCATGCCGGGCCCGACCGCGGCTATCACGGCTGGAGCCATCCGCTCGCGCTGCTCGCGCTCCATGCCGAGGTCGAGGACAAACTGCACGATGCCGAGGCAGTGCGCTGCGCGATCCTGCTGCACGATGCGATCTACGAACCGCGCCGCAAGGACAATGAAAGCCGCAGCGCGGCGCTGGCGGCGGAGATGCTGAAGGGAGTCGTGCCCGAGCCGACGCTCGGCCGGACGCTGCGCCTGATCGAAGCCACTGCGCATCATGCGATCCCCGCCGACCTGCTCGCTGACGAGGTGGCGGACATGGCGATGTTCCTCGACATGGACCTGTCGATCCTCGGCGCAGCGCCGGCGGTCTTCGATGCGTATGAAGCGGGCGTGCGACATGAGTATCGCGAGGTGCCGGAGGACGTGTTTCGGGCCGGGCGGGCGGCTATTCTCGAGGGGTTTCTGGCGCGGGAGGCGTTGTATTTCTCGGGCTGGGGGCGAGAGCGGTTCGAAGCAGCGGCGCGGGAGAACCTGGCCCGATCGATCGCAAAGCTGCGCAGTGGCTGACGCAGCGGTTTGTAGGGCACGGCGTTTCCAGCTATATTTCCGGCCGTGAAATACGAAGCGATCCTCGACCAGCTCAGAAAGCGCGAAAAGGATATTCGCGCGATGGGCCTGGAACATCTGTCGCTGTTCGGATCGACGGCACGCGGTGACGGCAACTCCGCGTCGGACGTGGACCTGGCCGCGACGTTCGACGATGCCGCACGGATCGACCTGTTCCGTTTCGCGGAGATCGCAGAGCAGCTTTCGGAGATGCTGGGCGCGACGGTCGATCTGGTCGCCGAACCCGCCCGCACCGCGCGCATGCAGGCGGAAATCGATCGGGATCGCGTGCGTGTCTTCTAGCCGCGAGCGGCTTCGCCTTCAGGATATCGTCGACAATATCGACCGGATCGCATCCTATGTGGGGAACATGGACTATGCGGCGTTCGCGGTCGATCCAAAGACGATCGACGCGGTGGAACGGTGCCTGCAACGGATTACCGAGGCAGTGATCAAGATTGGGCCGGAGCGCATGGGCGAAATCGCGCCATCCCTGCCCGTTTCAGCGGTGCGGGGCCTGGGCAACCTGCTTCGCCACGACTATGATCGTGTCAGTCTGCCGGCGATCTACGCGACCGTGACGGACCGGTTGCCGGAATTGCGGCGCGACTGCGAAAGGGCGCTCTCGGCGGACGACTGACCTGCTTTGCGGGAGCTGGCTGTCGACGTTGCGTTTCCATAATTGGGAAACTGGCACCGTAACTCTGGGGTCGTGAGCGTTTCAAAACGGCGGCGCGGGAGAACCTGGCCCGGTCGATCGCAGGACTTCGGGGTGGCGAACGCCAGGTCGGCGTCAATGCCAAACCCGATCCGTCGAGCATCTGAGTCACGAGAGCAGTCACGCCAACCGCTATGCGACCTGGCGCATATCGAATTCGCCTATTCTATTCCCCTCTTCCCCGAGGCGCGATTGGAGACCAGCGAACCGGATTGCCGATGCGGCGATGACCATTGGCATCGCACCGCGACGTTGACCCCACGCGGCAGCGCGCCCAAAATCGGATTCGCTGGCAAACAGGACATGGGGCAACGGGTGCGCGAAATTAATGCCGGCGATTTCAGCGCGGCGCTTTTCCATGAAGAGATAGTACCGGCCTATCGGCCCGTGGTGGTCCGCGGCCTGGTGCGGGATTGGCCCGCGACGCGTGCGGCGAGCGAGGGCGGCGAGGCGCTCGCTGCCTATCTGAAACGCTTCGACTGCGGCGTGCCGCTCGTGACCAAGACTGCGCCGGCGGCGGTGGCGGGCCGCTTCGCCTACGACGCTGCCGTCACTGGCTTCAACTACCACAAGGACAGCATGAAAGTCGGCGATGCGCTCGACCGGCTGGTCGCGCTGTCGAAGGAGGAATCGCCGCCCGCCTTTGCGATCCAGTCAGCCCGTGCGCGCCGATATTTTCCCGGCTTCCATCGAGAGAATCGGTTGCCAATGCTGCCCGACAGCGTCGGGCCGCGCCTGTGGATCGGCAATGCGGTCATCGTCGCGGCTCACTACGACCCAACCGAAAACATCGCCTGCTGCGTTGCCGGCCGGCGGCGGTTCACGCTGTTTCCGCCCGAACAGGTGCGCGGCCTTTATCCAGGGCCGTTCGAGCTGACCCCGGCCGGCCCGATCGTCTCAATGGTCGATTTCGATGCGCCCGATCCCGCTCGTTTTCCGCTGTTCGCTGAGGCGATCGCGGCATCTCAGGTGGTCGAGCTCGAGCCTGGTGATGCGCTCTACATCCCCTCCCTCTGGTGGCATCATGTCAGGTCGCTCGATCGGATCAATCTGCTCGTCAATTTCTGGTGGAAGGTCGCGGCGAACACGCAGGAGGTGGGCACCGAGGCGTTGCTGCTCGCGATGATGTCGATCAAGAACCTGCCCGACAGCCGGCGCGACGCCTGGCGCGCCTTGTTCGGCCATTATGTATTCGGCGACGATGGTCCGCCGGGCACGCATCTTCCGCCCGAGCGGCGCGGTGTGCAGGGCGAGATCAATGCTGAAGCGGCGACCGGGTTGCGCACCGAGATCGCGCTGAAGCTGGCGCCGCAACTGGAGCGGAAGCCGAGGTTCGTCTCGGGCCTGCGCCGCCTTGCTCGTGCGCTTCCATGGCGACGGTAGATGTTCCAGTCAGAATGGCCCGCCAGTGCGTGAAAACACGCTATTATTACCCTATCGCCCCCGCACATAATCCCTCGACTGCACGACCATGATCCGGTCGCCGACCACGAGCCATTCCACATCCTGCGGCCGGTTGCCGAACACTTCCTCCACCGCGCGGCCGACCTTCCCCAGCCGGCGGACCAGATCGTCGGACAGGACGGGGCGGTCGGCTTCGATCTTCACTTCCTCCACGCCGCCGCCGGGGGAGAAATGCAGCAGCACATCGTCCTTCGAGCGGGTGAGGACCTGGATCGATTCGAGCTCCGGGCGGTAGATCAATTGCTCGGCGATCTTCCGGCCCTCGACCACGCGGATGCCCAAGCCGCGCTTCGCAGCGATGAAGATGCGGGTCTCGTCGGCCTGTTGCTCGTCGAACGGGTCGATCGTGGTCATCACGCCGGCCGAATCCGCATCGACGCCGATCTGGACCAGCACGGCGGCGCGGACCGAGCGGTGGTCGATGCCCGCCGCTTCGCGCGCGGCGAAGGCGCGGTCGTTCCAGATCGAGCCCCACACGGTTTTTACCGCTTTCGCCAGATCTTCGGCGCTGACCACATTGGGGACGGTATCGTAGAGGCCGGCGCCGTTGAAGCCGCGCAGATCCTCGGCATTGGTCGAGGAGCGGATGAACACCCCCTTTGGCCCGAGCAGCGCGGCGCGGCGCGCGGTGATGGCGGCGAAATCGGCGTCCGGGATCTTGCCGGCGAGGAAGGCAGCGCGGAGCTTGGCCAGTTCCTGCTGGCGCCAGGCGGGTTCAGTGCGGCGCGGATCGGCGAGCAGCGCGGCGATGCGCGGGCCGAACTGGTTGGCCGCAACGAAGCGGTCGTAGAAGGAGAAGGGAATGCCGAAGCCGGGCGGCACGGTGAAGCGGCCGTCGCGCACCGCGAGTTGCGCCACCTGGCCGAGATTGGCCGATTTGGCGCCGGTGCGGCGGGCCCAGCTTTCGTCCTGCTCGACCAGCGAGGGCAGGCCCGAATAGACGGTGTCGGCCTGCGCCACCTGGACGGCGCGCGCCTTCTTCGCCCGCTCGGCCGTCTTGACCTCGGCCGGGGTCGCCATGCGCAGCACGACCATGGCGCCGCGCGTATCGAGCAGCACCATCTGGCCGGCGAGCGCGGCCCAGCGGCGATCGGCATCGGCGCGATAGGCATTGGGAATGCGCCAGGTCTTGGCCAGCAGGCTGACATGGTTGATCGGGGTGGTGAAGGTCGCGGAGACGATGCCGGCGACTGGCGGCATGCGGATCGGCATGGTCGTCAGCACCGCGATGTCGCCGGGGGTGAGCGTGTCCTCCTGCCCCTCCTTCACCACCACCAGCCGGCCGACCGCGCGGCCATGGTTGAGGACCAGCTCCTCGCGGCTGCCATAGGCTTCGTCGACGCCGATGGTCGGCAGCTTCGCCTGGCCGGCGGCCTCGCGCTGCTGATCCGAATTGGGCTTGAAGGTGAGCGACGCGGGGAAACCCGCCTGGAGCACGCGCATCATGTCGGCGAGCAGCGCGGGCTCGACCAGATCGCCCTCCCATAATTCCACGCCGTAGCGGTTCAGCCGGGGATAGCGGACGACCGAGCCGAGGATGAAGCGCCGCTTCGGGTTGGAATAATTGGCGTCGTTGAAGGTCTGGCTGTCGGCGAGCGTCAGGTATTTCGCCTGGAGATATTCGAGGTGATAGCGATAGCGTTTCGTGTCGATCCACAGCAGCTTCGGCGTCGAAGCGGCGCGGTCGATGGCGAACATCAGCTGCGGCAGCGCGAGGAAGCGGCCGCCGCCCTCGGTGCGGGCGAGGCGATCGAATTCGGCGTCGTTCCTGATGCCGGCCTGGGGCGCGGGGGAGCGATCCGGCGCGGTCGTCTGGCCGCTGAGCGAGGACAGGTCGTTCGCCGCGAAGCCGAGGGCGGCAAGGGCAAGCATGGCCGCGATGGTTTTGGTCACGAGTCCCTCCCGAACCCCGCGAGGCTGCGCGAAAGTGGGGCTGCGGTCCAGTGGCTAGAGAGAATTGATTTGGCCAAATGAGAGCCCCTCCCCTTCAGCGGCCAGCGATTAACACATTGTGCAGGCGCCCATCTTCCCCTCTCCTCTCAGGAGAGGGGCAAGCTGCGCAGCAGCGCGGGGTGAGGTTGAGTATGAGACGCCCATGCTGGTCACCCTCACCCTTCCCACCGCTTCGCGGCGGGCCCCTTCCCTCTCCCGCTGGGAGAGGGAAAAGCAGAGCTCCTGAAGGGGGAGGGATTGAATATATATCAAACCACCCGTCCCCGGGGGAGGCAGATCAGGCGGCCTTCGGTGTCGCGGTGGACGCTGACGTCGACGTCGAAGGCGATGCGCAGATTCTCCGGGGTGAGCACTGCGCCGGCCTCGCCGCTCGCCAGGATCGTCCCGTCCTTGAGCAGCAGCACGTCGTCCGCCACGCGGCCGGCATGGAGCAGGTCGTGCAGGACGATGGCCACGCCCCTGCCCTGCCGCGCGACCTCACCCAGCCGGTCGAGGATATCGAGCTGGTGATGCGGATCGAGGCCGGCGAGCGGCTCGTCGGCGAGGAGCCAGTCGGGCTCGCCGGCGAGGACCCGGGCCAGCAGGACGCGGGCGCGCTCGCCACCCGACAGCTCGTTGATCGGACGGATGGCGAGGTGGCCGGTCTCGGTCGCGGCCATGGCCTGAGTCACTGCCTCGGCATCATGGGCGTCGGGCCCGGCAAAGGGCGCGCGGTGCGGGGCTCGGCCCAAAGCCACCACGTCGGACGCCGCGATGTTCCAGTGCACCCGGGCGTCCTGCGGGAGATAGCCGATGCGGCGCGCCCGCTCGCGGGGATCGAGCGCGGCGACGGTGCGCTCGCCGAGGCGGACGGCACCGGCACTCGGCGCGATCAGCGCGGCGGCGGTCTTGATCAGGGTGGATTTGCCCGCGCCATTGGGGCCGAGGATCGCGGTCACCCGGCCGGGGCGGAGGACGGCGCTGACTCCGTCCAGCACTCTGCGGCCGGACAGCGTGACACCGAGGCCCTCGACGATCAGTTCCACGACGTGCGGCCCTTGAGCAGGAGCATCAGGAAGAAGGGCGCGCCGATCAGCGCCATCGCCACGCCGAGCCTGACCTCGCCCGCGCCCGGCGCGAGGCGGCACAGGCTGTCGGCGATCAGGACCAGCGCGGAACCGCCCAGCGCGCTGGGCAGCAGCAGGGCAGCGGGGCGGTGGCCGAAGATCGGGCGGAGCATGTGCGGCACGACCAGGCCGACAAAGCCGACCACGCCCGTCACCGCGACGCTGGCGCCGATGGTGAGGCCGGTACCGAGCACGATCAGCGCCTGGAGCCGGCCGAGCCTGACGCCGAGCGAGCGCGCCGCCGCCTCGCCCAGGGTCAGCGCGTCGAGCGACGGGCCGGTGAGGAACAGCAGGATCGCGCCCAGCGCCATGAAGGGGAGCGCGGTGCGGACATCCTCGATGCTGCGGTCAGTGAGCGCGCCCATCAGCCAGTCGATCACTTCGGCCACGGCATAGGGGTTGGGCGCGATCGAGATGAGGAAGGCCGTGAGCGCGCCGGCAAGGCTGGCGAGCACGGTGCCGGCGAGGATGAACTGGACGGGGCTCGGCGATCGCCAGGTCAGCGCGGCGAGCAGCGCCATCGATCCGCCGGCGGTGAGCATCGCGCAGGCGAACAATATGAGCGGATTGCCCGCAACGCCGAGGATGATCGCCGCCACCGCGCCGAGCGCTGCGCTGGAGGAGACGCCGACCACCGCCGGATCAGCGAGCGGGTTGCGGAGATAGCCTTGCAGCACAGCGCCCGACAGGCCGAGCACGGCACCGATGGCGAGGCCGAGCAGCGCGCGCGGCAGGCGCAGCTCGACGATGATGGCGAAGCGCGGATCGTCCGAGAACCAGGCATCGGCCGGGATCCAGGTCTTGCCCGCGATCAGCGAGAGACCGAAGGCGAGGACGACCAGCAGCGCGAGGAGGGCGAGCTTCAATTTCATTTTCCCTCTCCCTGCGGGAGAGGGGAAGAAGCGGTCCGCCAATCCAGCGATCGACGGATCGCGGCGAGGCGGGTGATGGCGGGGATGATCGTCGGGCCGCCGCAATTGACCAGGCTGCGCGGGAAGGCCGCCTCGACCGTGTTGGCACCGGTACGGGCGAGGACGCGGGCGCGGAGGGTCGCGGTGCGCGACGGGCCGGGGGTGAGGATCACGCGGGGCGGCTTTGCGGCAATGGTTTCGATCGGGAGGGTGCCGGTAAAGGCCAGGCCGTAATCGATCGCGGCGTCGCGGAAACCGGCCCTGGTGAGCAGTTCGTCGAGCAGGGTGCCCGAGCCGTTGACGAGGTTGCCGGCGATGAAGAGCAGGGCTGAGGGATCTTCCCCACTATCCTTCCCCGACGAAGAGTACCGGGTCGGATCGTCCCCCGGACGATCCTTGAACATGCGGGGCATGTTCAACCCGGTACTGGGCCCAGTATCGGGACCTGCCTTGGCTGGTGCCTGAGCTCCATTACCTCCACCTTCCCAACTAGGCCCCGGCCTTCGCCGGGGAAGGGCAGAAGAGACGGCCGCGTCGATGCGCGCGTTGAGCGCCCTGCCCTTTGCCTCGGCGCCGACAGCCGACGCGATCTGCATGACCTGCGCCTTGCTTGCCTCGATCGTGACGGGAGAATCGAGCAGCAGCGTCTTCAGCCCGGCCCGCGCGTAGGCATTGCGGGTGCTGGCGGGGGTGAAGCTGCTGGTCACCACCAGATCGGGTTTCAGCGCGATCACTTCCTCGGCGGTGCCAGTGGTGGAGGCGAAGCGGTTCGCCACCGAAAGGTCGATCGAGGTCGCGCCGGGATCCTGCGAATAATGGCTGATCGCGGCGATGCGGTTCGCGGGGACGAGGTCGATCAGGATCGCGTCCGCGCAGGGATTGGTGGAGACGATCCCGCCGCCGCCCGGCGCCCGCGCGGGCGAGCACCCGGCGAGGAGCAGGACGAGCGGCAGGATCGCCCGTTTCATCAGTCGAACTTCACGCGGATGCCGCCAAAGGCCGTGCGGCCATAGGTGCCATAGGTGGCGACCGTCTGATATTTCTCGTCGAACAGATTCTCGACGCGGCCATAGACGGTGAGGCGATCGCCGATCGGGAATTCGGCACGCAGGCTCGCCAGCGAATAGCCGTCGAGGCGGTTGAAGTTGCCGACATCGTCATAGCTGTCCCCCACCACGCTGATCGTGCCGCCGACCGACAGGCCGAAGGGCAGACGATAGTCCACCGAGACGCTGGCGGTTTCCTTCGGGCGACGGGCCAGGTCCTTGCCGAAATTGGCGCCGGGCGAGCGATTCTCGCTGTCGATATAGCTGACATTGCCGGTGAGCGTGAGATCGTCGATCGGGCGCAGTTCCAGCTCGACTTCGACGCCCTGGGCGCGCGTGCGGGCGATATTGTCATAGGTGCCGAAGGGGCGCTGGTAGCAGATCGAATTGGGGTTGGTGACGTCGACCGTCGGGCAGGACACGAAATCGATCTGGCCCTTCGTGTCGCGATGGAAATAGGTCGCCCGCGCGGTGAAGCGCCCCTCGAGCAGCTTCTGTTCGATCCCTACGTCATAGTTGCGCGCGGTTTCCGGCTTCAGCCGCTCGTTGCCATAGTCGCTGAACAGTTGATACAGCGTCGGGGCCTTGAAGCCCTCGGCATAGCTGGCGCGCAGGATGGTGCCCGTACCGAGCGCGAGCGCTGCATTCCCGGCAAAGCTGGTATGACCGCCGAACTTGCGATGGTCGTCGTGGCGCACGCCGCCCGTCACGGTCAGCTGATCGATCGGCCGAACAATCGCTTCGCCATAGAAGCTGGTGATCCCGGTCTTTTCGCTCTTGCCGTCGAAATAGCTGCTGTTCTCATGCTCCGCGCCGCCGACGAGGCGGACCTGGTCGACCAGCTGGAAATCGCCCTGATAGGTGTAGCGCTCGCTCCGGCCGCGACCGAAGAAGCTCGGCGCGGTGCCGAACGACGGATCGAAATTGTCGCGGTTGATGTCGGCGATGGTGAAGGCGACCTTGTTGCGGAAGCGGCCGTCGAGCAGGTTCGCATGGAGGCCGGCATAGCCGTAGATTTCCTGCGCGGTGGAATATTCCGCGGTGTCCTGGAAGGGGAAGTAATTGGGCGGCGGATAGCCGTCGAGCGAGAGGCGGCTGTGCGCATAATAGCCGCGCAGGTCGAGCCCGATCCCGTCCGTGAAGGCGATGTTGACGCTGCCGGTACCGCCATATTGACGATAGCCATCGGGCTCTGTGCCGATCGCGGCGGACGAGACGCCGTCGGTGCGGAGGTAGCCGCCGGTCAGCGACGCAGTGACCGCGCCCTTACCGCCGGAAACGCCGGCATTGGCGAAGACGGTGTCATGCGATCCATATTCGACGCTGCCGCGGCCCTGCAGCCCCTCGGTCGGCGTCGCGGTGACGATGTTGACCACGCCGCCCAGGGCCTGGCTGCCCCAGGGCACCGAGTTCGGGCCGCGCAGCACCTCGATCCGCTCGACCGAACCGGCGAGAAGATTGCCGAAATCGAAGCCGCCGCCGGGCGAGGACGGATCGTTGACGCGCACGCCGTCGATCAGGGTCAGGGTTTGCTCACCCTCCGCACCGCGGATACGCACGCCAGTGAAATTGCCGGGCCCGCCATTGCGACTGACGGTGACGCCCGGCGTGGTGGCGAGCAGATCGGAGATGGAGACGGTCTGGCGGCGCTCGATCTCGGCGCGCTCGACGACGGTGACGGCCTGGCCGATCTGCTCGACTGGCTGCTCGACGCCGGTCGCCGTGACGACCACGTCGGCGCGGAGCGAGGCGGTGCTGACGACGCAATCGCCAGGATTGGCGGCGCAATCCTGCGCCGCGTCCTGGGCGAAGGCCGGCATCGTCGCGAACAGGGCGACGGACACCGCGAGCAGGCTCAAATGGTTATGGCGGCGGTTACGCTGAAAAATTCCGTGAGCGCAACGATTGCTACGCAAAACTGCGGAATGGACTGTGACGTCCCCGGAATGGAAGGAACCGGCGTCGTTGACTGTGGAACTGATGGACATGATGTACCCCTTTGCATGGGGCCTACCGGTCCGGACGTGCCTTGGGCGACATCCGGCCCAGACGGCCCGGTTCATGTCGCTCACTCGAGGCAATGCCCTCGTCCGCCCGGTGCATCCCGCCCGCGCGATGGATCGACCGTGGCGGGCAGGTCTCCTGGCTTCCGGGTCTTCGCCTGATGCTCCGCCTTCCCGGGCTTTTACCCAGTGGCGTGATGGAGCACCGGCTAACCGGTTACAGTTGCGGGAGCAGCATCGGAGTTGCGGAAGGTTCCGCGCACCGACTTCCCTATTGTTCCCGTTGCCGGGAACCCGTCACGGACGCGCCCTTATCGGCGTAGGGGCGGAGTGGCAAGCGGCGCGACCGGCTTTGCGATGCCATGCGGCCGGAACCTCATGCCGATTCGAGACGTTGATCTCGATCAAGGCGGTACTGACATGAGCGGTTCCCCAGCCAAAAAGACCGACTTTGCGCCCCGCACCTACACGATGGAGGAGCAGCGCGACCGGTTCGATGAAATCTCCGGCGAGTTCGCGGCCGAGGATCAAGAAGCAAGCGACGCGTTGCTCGACCTGCTGACCGGCGACGCGATCAAGGAACGGCGCCTGCAGGACGCGACCTTCTGGCAGCGGGTGAAATTCCGCTCGCGCATGCTGCGCGCCTCGGATGCGGGCATGCAGCGCAGGGCGGATTAGCGCGGCGATAAAAAAGCCCGTGGGGTCCGAAGACCGCACGGGCTTTTTAAATGGTGGGCGTGGCAAGGATTGAACTTGCGACCCCTGCGATGTCAACACAGTGCTCTACCACTGAGCTACACGCCCACGAGAGTTGCGCGCTCTAGCGAGGGTTATCCGCCCGCGCAAGCCGCAACGCGCGAAATCTTGCCGGGATCAGAGACCCCGGGTCGCATTCTCCATTTCGAACATGCGATCGACCTCCAGCACGAGATCACGCAGGTGGAAAGGCTTGGACAGGACGCGGGCCTGGGGCACCGTCTTGCCTGCCTTCAGCGTCACCGCGGCGAAGCCGGTGATGAACATCACGCGCAGGTCCGGGCACATCTCGCCGGCGCGCTGCGCCAGTTCGATGCCGTCCATTTCCGGCATGACGATATCGGTGAGCAGCAGGTCGAAGGGTTCCGATTCGAGCAACGGAATCGCCTCGGTACCGCGATCGACCGCACTGACGGCATATCCCGAACGTTCGAGCGCGCGCGTGAGATATTCACGCATCACCCGGTCGTCCTCGGCCAACAATATCCTGATCATCGCAGTCCCGCTCAGTCTGTGGCCCTTGTTTATGCGCGAAGCTCTTAAGATTTTCCAGCATTCCCGCCTGCTTTACGATGGCCGTTCGATGCAAAGCGCGATTGCGGCGCAGAGCCACGCATCCTAGGTTGGCGGAGATGGCCGCCAGCGCCCTTTCCTTCGATCGATACGGCCCGGACGAGCCGGCCAGTCCCGTCATCCTGTCCGTGCCCCATGCCGGGCGCGATTATCCACTGGCGTTGCGCGCGGCATTGCGCGTGCCGGTGGCGGCACTGACTCCGCTGGAAGACCGGCATGTCGACGCCGTGGCGATGCTGGCGCGAGGCAATGAGACGATGCTGGTCCAGCGCGTCGCACGGGCCTGGATCGATCTCAACCGCAGCGAGCAGGAGCGCGACCCCGGTATCGACGACGGCGCCAACCGCCAGGCGATGCCGATGCAATCGGCCCGGATGCGCGGCGGGCTGGGCCTGGTGCCGCGCCGGGTTTCGGGCGCGGGCGACATCTGGCAGCGGCGGCTCGACGGCGACGAGGTGATGGCGCGGATCGAGATGGACCACCGGCCCTATCACGCCGCCCTGGCCGATGCGCTGAAGCGGGCCCGGACGCGATTCGGCACCGCAGTGCTGCTCGACCTTCATTCGATGCCGCCGCTGACGCCGGCGCAGGGGAAGGCGCGGATCGTGCTGGGGGATCGTTTCGGGCGATCGGCGGCGGCGCGGTTCGTCCATCGGCTGGAGAGCGAGATTCGGTCGGCGGGGATCACGGTCGCGCTGAACGCGCCTTATGCCGGCGGTCATATCCTCGACGCGCAGGCACGAGCGGCAGCGGGCATTCATGCCGTCCAGATCGAGTTCGACCGCTCGCTCTATCTCGATCCGGCGCTCGACGGGCCGGGCGACGGGCTGGCCGATACTGCGACGCTGCTGCGGCGGATGATCGATGCGGTGGCGGACGAAGCGCTCGCCCTGCCCGGCGCGATCGCCGCGGAATAGGCGAAATCCAAAAAAAACCACCGCGTGCAATGCAGCACGCGGTGGCCAAGGTTCAGGGAGGAGACACACCCGGAGGTGTGCCGCACGGCCCCGCGAAAGGGGGGACACGAAGCCGCGCAACACCGATATAGGAGGGGGGTTTTCGCGCTTCAAGGGCGAAAAGAGCCGCTTTGACTGTGCTTAGCGGCAGGGCCCGATTCCGGGGCTTTAGTTGCGTGAGCGCGGCTTCGTGCGACAGGAAATGATTCCGCAGTGCCGCAGCCGGGAGGATCCGCTCACTGAATGAGCGACTCGCATATCCCGACTCTGCCGCGCGAGCGCGATCGATCAGCGACTCGTGATCAAGAAACGAAAGCCGAACCGGCCGCCTCCGAAGGAAGCGACCGGAACGGATGAATGCCGCAGTCGATCAGACGGCAGGGAGCTGCGCGGGCATGAGGCCGAGCTGCATCTGACGGCTGAAGATGTCGCGCATCAGGCTGAGCGAGAAGAGATGCGCATAGAGCAGCGGGAGCATGCCGTTCTTGTGGATCTTGCGCAGCTGATCGCCGCGAAGCTCAGCCAGCTTCTCTTCGTTCACGATGCGGAAACCGCGATAGATGAAGGGCTGCTCGACACCGTCCGCCTGGATGGTCGTCTCGCCGTCCATCAGCAGACCCAGCTCCGTCAGGTCGCGCATGAACTGGGCGGTGCGGGCACCGGCCTGCTCGAACGATTCGTTGAACTGCATGATGTTCCTGGTCACCTCGGAAGGCTGACCATCGTCGAACAGCGGCTGGCCTTCGAGATCGGCACCGATGCCCTCGGACGTCGGATCGAAGCAGAGCGACAGCTCCTCTGCGCCCGGGCGGAGACGCGCGAGCATGAACGGGTAGCGCCGGATATAGGCGGGCAGGTACATCTGGTTCTCGGTCAGCGTGCCTTCAGCGTCGACGAACACGTTGACGCCTTCGTTCAGGCCCATCAGCGCGAGCGGCACCGCATCGTCACCTTCAGTGAAGACGATCGGGAAATGGCGCTGCGCGAGCGGGAATTCGTCAACCGTGATCGGGATGGCGTGCTGGCCCACCAGGAACTTCGCCTGGGTGATCGGCTTCATCTTGAAATTGACATGCGTCTCGCTCGAAAGCGGTTCGAGCGCATTGTAGAATAGCGGAAGTTGCGATTGCGGCGCGCTGGCCATGAAAACTCTCCATCGGGACTAAATGTAACGGCTTGTGCGTGCCGGACGGCGCCCGGCTCTATGGTGCCAAGGGTTCCGGCGCAAGCGCCACGAGCTTGCCGGGGTTCATAAGTGCCCCGGGATCGAACGCCGCCTTGATCGCGCGCAGCGCCGCCATGCGGGCCGGCGAGGAAAGGCGCTCCAGTTCCTTGAGCTTCATCTGGCCGATGCCGTGCTCGGCCGAGATCGATCCGCCTGCCGCAACGACCAGGTCGTTGACGAAGCGTGTGATGACCGGCGCATCCTCGGCATACCAGCGTGCGGCGTCGACGCCGCGCGGGGCGCGGATATGGAAATGGACGTTGCCGTCGCCGAGATGCCCGAACGCCATCGCCTCGGTTCCGGGGAAGCGCGCCTCGCACGCGGCACCCCCTTCGATCATGAAACGCGGCATGCCCGATACGGGCACCGAGATGTCGTGCTGCACCGCCGGACCGTTGTTGCGCTCCGCCTCCGAGATCGAATCGCGGATGTGCCAGAAGGCTTCGGCCTGCGCCTCGCTTGCCGCGATCACTGCGTCGGCCACTTGCCCATCCGCCAGCGCGGGGGCGAGCAGCCGCTCGAGGAGGTCGGCGGGAGGTTCGTCCGCCGGATCGGTAATGACGGCCTCGATCAGCACGTGCCAGGGATGCTCTCCTGCCAGGGGTGCGCGCGTGCCTGGAACATGCTGCAGCACCAGCGACAGGGTATGGCCGGGCACGATTTCAAAGCTTTCGATCCGGTCGGTGCCCGCTTCGAGCCGGCGCAGCAGCGCAAGCGCGACCTCCGGACCGGACAGGCCGACCCATGCCACCGCGCGCGCGGCGATGGCAGGGACCAGGCGCAAGGTGGCGGCGGTGATGACGCCGAGCGTGCCCTCGGCCCCGATCAGCAGCTGGTTGAGATCATAGCCGCGATTGTCCTTCTTGAGCGCGGCGAGCCCGTCATGGACACTGCCATCGGGCAGGACTGCCTCGACCCCGGCGACCAGGCTGCGCATCGTGCCGAAGCGCAACACCTGAGTGCCGCCGGCATTGGTCGAGGCAAGCCCGCCGATCGTCGCGCTGCCGCGCGCGCCGAGGGTCAGCGGGAAGCGCCTGCCCTGTTCCAGCGCCGCCGTATGAAGATCGGCGAGGATCACTCCGGCCTCCGCGATCGCCAGGCCGTTCACGGGATCGACCGAACGGATGCGGTTCATCCGGCGGAGCGACAGGATCAGCGCCGAGCCGTCGACCGGGGGCGTCGCGCCGCCGACCATGCCGGTATTGCCGCCCTGCGGCACCAGCGGGACTCGCGCCTCCTGCGCCAGCGACAGGATCATGGCCACACCGTCGCGGCTGTCGGGTGCGAGGATCGCCGGCGCGGCACCGTGATAGCGGCCGCGCCAGTCCTCGAGCCACGGCGCGATCGCGGCAGCGTCAGTGATCACGGCCTTGGGGCCGAGCTTTTCGCGGACCGAGTCGGTCAACTGGCGTTGGGCGGGAGTCATGGCCAGGGCCCTATCACGCAGGAACGGACGCGCCAATTCATGCACTGTTCAAGCATTTCGGTTAACGCCGCAGACCATGTCGCAACCGGTGATTCTTGCGTTGATCCTGCTTGCCGTCGCCCCGGGCGCGTCAGTCGACGAATCGCGCCTGGACAAGGTCGAGGTCGCGCAGCTGACGGTGCACCAGCGAATCATCATCCGCATCCCCCGCATGTCGCTTCCCCCGCAGCAGCCGGTTCAGCCGCAGCAGCAAGTGACCTGGTCCGAGAAGAAGGGGCCGAAATGCGTCGTGATGGGCGATCTGGTCGGCGCCGCGATCTCGGCGCCCGACAGCATCGACCTGATGATCGACGACGGATCGCGGGTACGCGCGCGGCTCGACGACGATTGTCCGCCGCTCGATTATTATTCGAGCTATTATCTGAAGCCGACCCCGGACGGCATGGTCTGCGCCGACCGCGACGCGATCCGATCGCGCTCGGGCGGATCCTGCCCGATCGAGGAATTCAAGCGGCTGATCCCCAAGGCGAAGCGGTAAATCGTCTCCAAGGGCGGCCCCGCGGCGCGCAAATACCCCTTTTTCTTGACAATCGCGCCCTTATCGGCAAGCGCTCCCGGGCTGGCCGGGCCAAGATGACCGGGCCTTTTTCCGGACACCGCATGACCTTCGCCGACCTCGGCCTATCCGACGAACTTCTCAAAGCCGTGAACGAGTCCGGCTATACAGAGCCGACTCCCATTCAGGCGAGCGCGATCCCGAGCGTCCTGATGATGCGCGACATCGTCGCCATCGCCCAGACCGGCACCGGCAAGACCGCCGCCTTCGTGCTCCCGATGATCGACATCCTGGGCGAAGGCCGCAGCCGCGCGCGCATGCCGCGATCGCTGATCCTCGAGCCGACGCGCGAGCTCGCTGCGCAGGTCGCCGAGAATTTCGAGAAATACGGCAAGTACCACAAGCTCTCGATGGCGCTGCTGATCGGCGGCGTCTCGATGGGCGACCAGCAAAAGGCCCTCGAAAAGGGCGTCGACGTGCTGATCGCGACCCCGGGCCGGCTGATGGACCTGTTCGGGCGCGGCAAGATCCTGCTGACCGGCTGCAACCTGCTGGTGATCGACGAGGCCGACCGGATGCTCGACATGGGGTTCATCCCCGATATCGAGGAAATCTGCACCAAGCTGCCCAAGCAGCGCCAGACCCTGCTCTTCTCCGCAACGATGCCGCCGCCGATCAAGAAGCTGGCCGACAAGTTCCTGTCGAACCCGAAGACGATCGAAGTCGCGCGCCCCGCGACCGCGAACATCAACATCAAGCAGTGGCTGGTGCCTGTCTCCGCCTCGAAGAAGCGCGACAAGCTCACCGAGCTGCTGCGCCTCGAGGACGTGAAGACCGCGATCATCTTCTCGAACCGCAAGACGACCGTGCGCGACCTGAACAAGGCGCTGCAGCGCCAGGGCTTCCGGTCGAGCGAGATCCATGGCGACATGGAGCAATCGCAGCGCATCGCCGAGCTCGACCGGTTCAAGGCGGGCGACGTCAACATCCTGGTCGCCTCCGACGTCGCGGCGCGCGGGCTCGACATCAAGGGCGTCAGCCACGTCTTCAATTTCGATGCGCCCTGGCACCCCGACGATTATGTCCACCGTATCGGCCGCACTGGCCGCGCGGGCGCGACGGGCGTCGCCTTCACGCTGGTGACGGCGGACGACGCCGAGAACATCGCCAATATCGAGAAGCTGACCGGCCTGAAGATCGATCGCTACGAAGGCGCCGAGGACGAGCCGGCATCCGCCGCGACGTCGCGCGGACGCGGCCGGGCCAAGCCCGATGCCAAGGCGCCCAAGGCCGAAGCCAAGCCCGCCAGGACCAGAGGCGCGAAGGCGGCACCGGTCGAAGCGGAAACGCCGGTCGAGGTCGAGCGCCCTGCCAGGCCGGCCCGTGCGCCGCGCGAGGCGCGCGCGCCCCGCGACGAGCGACCCGCCCGCGAAGAACGGCCCGCCCGTGAGGAACGGCCCGCCCGTGAGGAACGCCCGGCACGCGACAGCCGTCCGCCGCGTCAGGAGCGGCCCGCGCGCGATGAGCGCCCGGCGCGCAGACCGCAGGATGACGGCCCGGACGAGGGCTGGAACGGGCCGATGCCCGACTTCCTGATGGCGAAGCTGACTGACTGAGCACGGCATGGACGGGATCGTCGAGACGGTGCCAGTTCAGCGAGTCGAGAGCCCCTGCGTCAATATCTGCGAGATGGACGCGGCCACGGGTCTGTGCGTCGGTTGCGCGCGGACGATCGACGAGATCGTGGCGTGGAGCAGCGGGAGCCCGGCGTGGCGGGATAAGGTGATGGCTGAACTGCCGGGGCGCCGACCCTAAAGCCCCTCCCCTGAGGGGGGAGAGGTTCGGGTGGGGGAGTCCGGAGCGCTGTGCTTGAGGCGAAGCGAGGAGCAGGGCATCGAGCCCCGCTCCTCGCTGCCCCACCCCTGCCCCACCCCTGAAGGGGAGGGGCTTTAAAAAAGAAGCGTCAGCCGCCGCTTACTCCGCCCGTTCAGGCTCCGGGGCCGGCATCAGCGCATTGTCCTTGTCGTTGGCGCGCTTGTAGGCGTCGCGCGTCGTGATGCGTTCCGCATAGGCGGCGAACGTGTCGCGTTTGGGCAAGGTGCCGAACTGGACGCCCCAGACGACCTGCGACCCAACATAGACGTCCGCGGCGGTGAAGCTGTTGCCCGCGATATAGGGATGCGCCGACACCGCTTTCTCCAGCGTGTCGACCGCGAGGTCGTAATTGCCGTAGCCCGCCGAGCGTTGTTGCTGTTCGGTGGGCGCAAAGTTCATCGACTTGTTGGTGACCGCCTGTTCGACCGGGCCCGCCGCGTAGAACAGCCAGCGGTAATAATCGGCGCGATCCGTGATCGGCGGCGCGAGGCCCGCATCAGGGAATGCATCCGCCAGATAGGCGCAGATCGCCGCGCATTCCGTGACGACATGACCGTTATGGACGATCGCCGGTACCTTCCCCATCGGGTTGATCGACAGATAGGGTTCCTGCTTCATCGTCGAGGCGTAATCGAGCACGACCGTCTCATAGTCTGCGCCGGTCTCTTCGAGCATCCAGCGCGCGATCCTGCCGCGCGACATCGGGTTCGTGTATAAAATCAGGTCCGCAGCCATGTCGTCCTCCCAAATATGTTCTTGTCGACTCGCGGTCGCAGAACATAAATGGAACATGACAAACGACCGGCGTCAAGGTCGCCCCTGACGCCGGTCGGATAATTCGTGCCGAACGTCGCGTCGCTGCCCTCAGGCGGCGACCACGCTGATCTTCGACACCTTGCTGTTGCTGTGCGCCAGGCGCTTCAGCTCGGGCACGGTCTGCATCATCGCGGCGACCATCGCGTCGCGGCTGCCGCCCTTGAAGGTCGCGCCGAGATCGGGCGCGATCGCCAGATAGCCGGCGTGCGCATAACGGCGCGCGGTTTCCTGCGCCTTGGCATCGGCACCGATCTGATCGGGCATCACCACGACCACGCCGAGATTGGCCGCGCCGCGCGGCGAGGCGAAATAGCCCTCGAGCACCTTGCCGCCGCGGAGCGCGTAACGGACCTTGCGGGCGTTGAGACGGGTATCATCGGCCATGGCGAAAGCGGAGCCGGCGAAACCGAACACGGCGGGTGCCGCGGACAGCGCGGCCATGCGACGCATGACGCTGCGACGGCCGACGGGCGTGCGGCCCAGTCCCTCGAAACCCATAACGGGTTGATCGCTGATATCTGACATGGTGCCTCCCTAACGCCGCCCCTGTGCGGGTTCATAAAAGCGTAACGATAAGATGGTGCCGATACAACCAAAACGAAGGGATTTTACCCTCCCGAGCCGGCACGCTTTCGTTGGGGCTAACTATCTGTTTTTCTAAATGCTTGCAGGGAAAGGCGATCTTCCTGCCGCGACTGCAGCCTGTAGCGGTTTTTTCATGCTCCGGCAGCGTTGTGCCATTATTGAACGCCTCTGCGGCAGCCGCGCGAAAGAAACCGGCCTTCAGGTCGCGCGGTACCACCACACGCCGTCGCGCACGTCTTTCACCGCTCTGCCTTCGATCTCGAGCCGGCGCAGATGCGCCAACGCCTCGCCCGTCGCCATGCCGAGCATGTCCGGCCCGATCGCGCGACGGAACAGCCGGCCGAAACAATCGACCGCTCGGCGTGGCTCGGCCAGGAAAACCGCGAGCTCATCCAGCCGTTCGCGGTGTTCGCGGTCCATCGCGTCGAGCCGGGCGTGGAGGCCGGTGAACGGATCGCCGTGCCCGGGCAGGACGAGCAGGTCGTGCGGGAGCAGGCGGAGCCTGGCAATCGAGGCGAACCATTCGCCGAGCGGATCGCCCTCGGGCTCGGTCACGCCGAGCGAGACATTGGGGCTGATGCGCGGCAGGACCTGATCGCCCGCGATCAGCACGCCGGCCGCTTCGTTCAGCAGGCAGGCATGCTCGGGGCTATGACCCGAGCCGACCACGACGCGCCATTCGGCACCGCCGATCGTCATCGTATCACCGTCCTTGATCCGGCGATAGCTGAGCGGCATCGGCGTCACGATCCGGCGGAAACCCGACCAGCCGCGCGCGCTGGCATGGTCGACCTGCTCGTCGCTCCAGCCCGCGCCGCGCCAGAAGGCGATCATCTCGTCGGGCACAGTGTCGCGCGCGTCGAGCAGGACCGAGCGCAGGGTGAGCCATTCACCACGCGTCATCACCAGCGGCGCCGCATGGTGCGAACACATCCAGCCGGCGAGACCGACATGGTCGGGGTGGAAATGCGTGCCGATCATCTGCGTGACGCGCGTGCCGGCGAGCGGGCCGCGGAACACCGTCTTCCACGCCTCGCGCGCGTCGGGCAGGTTCATGCCCGTATCGACCAGCGCAACGCCGCCGCCATCACCGGGGCCATCGTCGACCAGCCAGCAATTGACGTGCCTGAGCGGCCCCGGAACGGTCAGCCGCACCCATTGGATGCCGGGTGCCACCGTCATGACGTCACCCGCCGCTGGCTCGCGGCCGCCAAAGGGGTAGGTCAGGCCCTTATGGCTGGTCGGGACGAAGCTTTCGTCCGCGACGAACGCGGCATCGGAGCGGGAAGCAGTGGCCATAGGTTGCGACTAGCAACGGAATGCCGGGCAAGTCACGCGACAAATGCCAATTAAAAGCCCCTCCCCTTCAGGGGAGGGGTTCAGAAGGGGATCAACGGCGGAACAGGCTTTCCGCGGTCGGCTCGGCCGATGCCGGCGCTTCGCCCGCTTCCGCGGCCTCGGCGTCGCGCGCCAGTTGGTCGCGCTGGGCGCGGAGCTCGACGATCAGTGCCTCGCGGTCACCCTCGAGACGCGTGTCGACCGGGGCTTCGATGCCGGCGGCCTTGGCGGCCTTGGCCACCGCCGCGTCAAGCTCGCGCTGAGTCGTCAGGCCCAGGGTCACCGGATCCTTCGGCGTGATGTTGGCGATGTTCCAGTGGCTGCGATCGCGGATCGCGGCGATGGTGGTGCGGGTGGTGCCGATCAGGTTGCCGATCGCGCCGTCCGAGATCTCCGGATGGTTGCGGATGATCCAGGCGATGCCGTCGGGCTTGTCCGAGCGCTTCGACACCGGGGTGTAGCGCGGGCCCTTGGTGCGGCGGACCTGATCCGGGCCCTTCAGCATGACGAGGCGATGATCGGGATCGGCCTGGCCCTTGTCGATCTCGTCCTGGGTCAACTCATGCGCACGGACGGGGTCGCGGCCGGTCAGCTTGGTTGCGGCGGTATCGTCGGCGATGGCCTGGATCTCGAGGATGTGCAGGCCGCAGAATTCGGCGATCTGCTCGAAACTGAGCGACGTATTATCGACCAGCCAGGAGGCGGTCGCGTGGGGCATGAGCGGCTGGGCCACCGGAAACTCCTCAAAAGCACTAACAGCGCAAACAATAAGGGCCGCCCCTTTCGGAGCGGCCGCACAATGTTGGTGACTTAGTCTTCCTTGCGCATGGAGGCAAGGCTCAGGCCGCGATGGCCTCGTCGCCGTCCACCGGCACCAAAGCACTGAGGAACTGGCGGGCACTCGCTTCCCATGTAAAGGTCCGGCCATAGGCGGCGCAGGCCTTGCGATCCTTTGTGAGCGCCCGCGCGATCGCGGCGGTCAGATCCTCGTCCATCGCGCCGACTGCGTCGTTCAGGACATCGACCGGGCCGGTGACCGGATAGGCCGCGACGGGCACGCCGCAGGCCAGCGCCTCGATCATCACCAGCCCGAACGTGTCGGTGCGGCTGGGGAAGACGAACACGTCCGCGCTCGCATAGGCAGCCGCGAGATCGGCGCCGAAACGGGGGCCGAGGAACTTCGCCTCGGGATAACGCGCCTCGAGCGACGCACGCGCCGGGCCGTCGCCGACGATCACCTTGGTGCCGGGGTGGCTGCTGGCGAGGAACGCCTCGATATTCTTTTCCACCGCGACGCGGCCGACATAGAGCTGGATCGGGCCGGGCAGCGCGGCGAGCGCCGGATCGGGCGCGATGGTCGCCGAGAAGGTCGAGAGATCGACGCCCCGGCCCCAATGGCGGACCTTGCCCAGGCCATGCTGCTTGAGCGTCGAGGCGATCGAGGGCGTGGAGGCCAGGATCGACTGGGCCGGCGCGTGGAACCAGCGGATATAGCGCCACACCCATTCGGGGTTCACGCCGGTCCGTGCCGAGACATAATCGGGGAACTGGGTGTGATAGGCCGTGGTGAAGGGGAATGCGTTCATCAGGCACCAGCGCCGCGCGGCAAGGCACACCGGCCCCTCGGTCGCGAGATGGATCGCCTGCGGGTTGAAATCGGCGAGCATCCGGCCGACCGCATGAGTCCTGGCAAAGGCCAGGCGAATCTCCGGATAGGTCGGGCAAGGCATCGAGTAGAACAGGTCGGGCGAGACGACCATGACCACATGCCCCTGGCGTTCGAGCTCGGCGCGCACGGCCTGGAGCGTCCGCACCACGCCGTTCACCTGGGGGGTCCACGCATCAGTGGCGATCGCGATACGCACGCTCGTCAGGCCGCCAGCATCTCGATCTTCGCCGCTTCCCGCTCGGCGATCTCGTCGGGCCAGTGGAGCAGTTCCATCCGCCCGTCGAAATGCTCGACGAGCGCATTGCAGCCCTCCACCCAGTCACCGTCATTATAATATTCGATGCCGCCGATGTTGCGGAATTCGGCGGTGTGGATGTGCCCGCACACCACGCCATCGACGCCGCGCGCACCGGCTGCCTGCGCGATCACTTCCTCATAATTGGAGATGAACTCCACAGCGTTCTTCACCTTCGCCTTGGCATGCTTCGACAGCGACCAATAGGGCAGCTTGAAGAAGCGGCGGTACGCGTTCACCAACCTGTTGAGCGCCATCATGAATTCATACGCCACGTCGCCGACGTGTGCGAGCCATTTATGTGCCAGCGTGATCGCGTCGAACTCGTCGCCGTGCAGCACCAGAAGGCGGCGGCCATCGGCGGTCTGATGGATCGCGTTGCGGCGGATCGAGACGCCGCCGAAATCCAGCCCGGTGAACTGGCGCACCACCTCGTCGTGATTGCCCGGGATATAGATCACTTCGGTGCCGCGCTTGGCGCGCTTCAGGATGCGCCAGACCACGTCGTTGTGCGACGCGGGCCAGTAGAATTTCTTCTTGAGCCGCCAGCCGTCGATGATGTCGCCGACCAAATACATCCGCTCGCTGTCGACATGGTCGAGGAAGTCGATCAGCATATCGGCGTTGCAGCCGCGCGTACCGAGATGGATATCCGAAATCCAGATCGTGCGGTATTTGCGGCGCTCGGTGACCTCGCGTTCCGGAATCGACGGTTTGGAATGTGCGAAGTCGGCGAAATCGGCGATGCTATTGTCCATCGCGATTCTGGTGATGGCGTCCATCTTGGCAATATCCCGCAAAGCCCCTGATGGACCTGCGCTATGGCCGCTTTATGTTACAGCTTGATTCCAGTGATGTGAAAGGCAGGTTACGCTTTCATCGCAATATGATGCGGATCGGCCGCGACCCGGGCCAGCCAGATCTGGACCGCGGGGTAGCGAGCGAGGTCGAAACCGCCCTCCTCCGCGACATGGGTATAGGGGTAGAGCGCGATGTCGGCGAGGGTCAGCCGGTCGCCGATGAAGAAGGGCGTCTGCGCCAGATGGTCGTCCATCAATTCCAGCGCTGCCTCGCCCGCCGCCTGCTTGGCCGGAATCTGCGCGCGCTGCAGGTCGTTCAGGCCTGCCTCGCCGATGAAGTGGCGCCAGAAACGGAGGGTCGCGACGCTGGGCTCGTGATTATATTGCTCCCAGAACATCCAGCGGAACATGTCGGCACGGTCGTAACGGTCGTGCGGGATCAGATGCGAGCCGTCGGCGAGATAGAGGCAGGCGGCACCGCTTTCGGGCAGATAATCGTCGCCGACCTGAAGCACCGGGATGCGGCCATTGGCGTTGACGCCGCCGAGAAACGCGTCGGACCGGGTCTCACCCTTCATGATGTCATATTCGCGGCGCTCGAGCGGGATGCCGAGATGCGCGGCGGTGAGCCGAATCTTGTAGCAGTTTCCCGACGCGGCATATTCATGGAGGATCAGGCTGGACATGTGGCATCCCCTTTTGCGGCCATCCTCATGACGCGGCCGCGCGGAGCGTCAAATCAAATGCTGCGGGCGATCGACAAGCCGGCCTTGTGGATCGCCCGGGAGAGCAGTGCCTAGATCAGGTCAAGCGCCTCGCGGCGACGGCGCAGCGCGCCGAGCTCGAACAGCCCGATCCCGCCGAGCGCGACGAGGAAGAGCAGCCCCCAGAAATGATTCCAGAAGGGGAAGAAATAGCCCGTCTCGAGATGCGTGCCGGCCTTGCTCGCGAGCAGGTTCAACCCGGACTCGTCGAGCGGCACCATCTGGAAATTGCCCTCGCGCTCCAGGTACAGGACATAGCCGAGCTCCTTGTAGGACAGCATCGGCAGGCCGGCCGCGGTGACCTCGCGGATCGAATAGCCGAGCATCGGCTTGGGCTCGCCCTCCGCCTTGCGCGGGCGGCGATCGAGCACGGCGAACAGCGGCGTGTGGTTGGCCTTGGGCACGAAATAGGCCCAGTTCTGGATGAAGCGCTTCACCTCGGGCAGGTCCGCCCGGGCGGGGATTTCGGCGATGGGATCGACCCAGGGCCGGTTGGTCAGGCCCAGCGGCTTGTCCGACAGCAGGATCGCAAAGACCGCCGCTATCACGACCACGCCGATCAGCACGCTGCGGATCGTCTCGTCCCGCTTGATCACGGGATGCTTCTTCTCGGCCACTCGGTTCCCCCCTTTTGAAATCCGCCCATGACGCGCCCCCGCGCGTCTATTCCATCGTCAGCACGATCTTCCCGACATGGTCGCCCGATTCCATCCGTTCGTGCGCGGCTGGCGCCTCGGCAAGCGGATAGGTCCGGTCGATCACCGGTTTCAGCTGCCCCGCCTCGACATGCGGCCAGACGGTGCGGGCCAGTTCGTCCGCGACCAGGCTCTTGAACGCGGTGTCGCGCGGGCGGAGCGTCGATCCGGTCAGGGTCAGGCGCCGGCGCATGATCTCGAAGATCGGGATCGTCGCCATCAGCCCGCCCTGCACCGCGATCGAGACATGGCGGCCGTCATCCGCGAGGCATTGCAGATTGCGGGGCACATAATCGCCGCCGACCATGTCGAGCACCACCGCGACGCCCTTGCCGCCGGTGATCGCCTTCACCTCCGCGACAAAATCCTGGGTCTTGTAGTTGATCGCGTGATCGGCCCCCAGCGCCTTTGCCGCGGCACATTTCCCGTCCGATCCGGCGGTGACGATGATGGTCAGCCCAAACAGATTGGCGAGGCCGATCGCCATGGTGCCGATGCCGCTGGTGCCGCCGTGCACCAGCACCACGTCGCCTTCGCTGGCGTAACCGCGCTCGAACAAATTGGTCCAGACGGTGAAGAGCGTTTCCGGCATCGCCGCCGCCTCGACCATCGACAGCGCTTCGGGCACGTGCAGGCACTGGCCGTAGGGCGCGACGGCATATTGGGCATAGGCGCCGCCGGTGATCAGCGCGCACACCGGCTGGCCGATCAGCTCGGGCTGGACGCCCTCCCCCACTGCGACGATCGTGCCGGAGACTTCCATGCCCAGGATCGAGGGCGCACCGGGGGGCGGCGGGTACAGGCCCTTGCGCTGCATCACCTCGGGCCGATTGACCCCCGCGGCGGCAACGCGGATCAGCACCTCGTCCGCACCGGGCATCGGCACGGGGCGCTCGACCAGGCGCATCACCTCGGGCCCACCCGGAGCCTCGGGATCGATCGCCTGCATCACCGTCGGAACGTTCACCATAAATCCGCCCGCCCCCCGTCGCGGAATAGCCCGGCCTTATTGACATCGCGGCGTGCCGGGTCAACGTTCCATGCCATGGACCCGGACGAGATTCTCGCGCGAAAAGCGGGCGATCCGCTCACCGAGCTTGCACGGCAAGACCTCGATCCCCTGTCGGTCGAGGAATGCCAGGCACGCATCGCGGCGCTCGAGGCTGAAATCGTCCGAACGAAGACCCGGTTGACGCGCGCCGTTAACCACAGGGCAAGCGCCAACGATCTATTCAAGCGATGAGCAGCGAAGCTCCGGCACGGCGATCAGGCCGGGGCGTTCGTCAAGTGCTTGATGCGGGCGCCCTGCCTTCCGACATAAGAGGAAAGGGCCGTCCGTCACGTTGCGGTCCGCATGGAGTAAACTAATGCCTTCTTTCGCATCCGCGCTGGAAACCACCCTCCACAAGGCGCTTGAAGCCGCGTCCTCGCGCCGCCACGAATATGCGACGCTCGAACATCTGCTGCTCGCGCTGATCGACGACGAGCATGCCTCCAAGGTGATGACCTCGTGCGGGGTCGATCTCGAAGAGCTCAAGGCGACCGTCGCCCATTATCTCGATACCGAACTCGAGGCGCTGAAGGTCGACGCCGCGACCGATCCCTCGCCCACGTCGGGCTTCCAGCGCGTCGTCCAGCGCGCGATCCTGCACGTCCAGTCTTCCGGCCGCGACGAAGTGACCGGCGCGAATGTGCTCGTCGCCCTGTTCAGCGAGCGCGAGAGCTATGCCGTCTATTTCCTCCAGCAGCAGGATATGAGCCGTCTCGATGCCGTCAGCTTCATCTCGCATGGCGTCGGCAAGGGTGGCGCTGCCCCGGAACCCCGTGAAGTGAAGGGCGCCGAGGAAGAGAAGACGCAAAAGCCGGACGGCAAGGGCAAGAGCGAAAGCGCGCTCAAGCAGTTCACCGTCGACCTCAACGAGAAGGCCCGGAACGGCAAGGTCGATCCGCTGATCGGCCGTGGGCCGGAGGTGGACCGCACCATCCAGATTCTGTGCCGTCGGTCGAAGAACAACCCGCTCTATGTAGGCGATCCCGGCGTGGGCAAGACCGCTATCGCCGAAGGTCTGGCGCGGAAAATCATCGAGGGCGACGTGCCCGAGGTGCTGCTGCCCGCGGTCATCTATTCGCTCGACATGGGGGCGCTGCTCGCCGGCACGCGCTATCGCGGCGATTTCGAGGAGCGGCTGAAGGCCGTCGTCAACGAGCTCGAGAAGCTGCCCGACGCGATCCTGTTCATCGACGAAATCCACACCGTGATCGGTGCCGGCGCGACCAGCGGCGGCGCGATGGACGCATCCAATCTGCTCAAGCCGGCTTTGTCGGGCGGCACGATCCGCTGCATTGGATCGACCACCTACAAGGAGTTCCGCAATCACTTCGAGAAGGACCGCGCACTGCTGCGGCGCTTCCAGAAGATCGATGTCAACGAGCCGACGATCGAGGACACGGTCAAGATTCTGACCGGTCTGCGCAGTGCGTTCGAGGACCATCACAAGGTGAAATACACCCCCGACGCGATCAAGTCGGCGGTGGAGCTCAGCGCGCGCTACATCAACGACCGCAAGCTGCCGGACAAGGCGATCGACGTGATCGACGAGGTCGGTGCGATGCAGATGCTGGTGCCGCTCAACAAGCGCAAGAAGACGATCACCACGCGCGAGATCGAAGCCGTGATCGCGACGATGGCGCGCATCCCGCCGAAATCGGTCTCGACCGACGACACCAAGGCGCTGGAAAGCCTCGATACCGATCTGAAGCGAGTCGTGTTCGGCCAGAATGCCGCGATCGAGAAGCTCAGCTCGGCGATCAAGCTCAGCCGTGCCGGCCTGCGCGATCCGGACAAGCCGATCGGCAACTATCTGTTCACCGGCCCGACCGGCGTGGGCAAGACCGAGGTCGCCAAGCAGCTTGCCGCGATCATGGGCATCCCGCTCCAGCGGTTCGACATGTCCGAATATATGGAGCGCCATTCGGTCAGCCGGCTGATCGGCGCGCCTCCCGGCTATGTCGGCTACGACCAGGGCGGGCTGCTGACTGACGCGGTCGACCAGCAGCCGCATTCGGTGCTGCTGCTCGACGAGATCGAAAAGGCGCATCCGGACCTGTTCAACATCCTGTTGCAGGTGATGGACAACGGCAAGCTGACCGACCACCACGGCAAGACCGTCGATTTCAGGAACGTCATCCTGATCATGACGACCAATGCCGGCGCGTCGGACATGGCGCGCGAGACGCTCGGTTTCGGCACCCTCTCCCGCGAGGGCGAGGATGAGCAGGCCGTGCAGAAGATGTTCACGCCGGAATTCCGCAACCGGCTCGATGCGATCGTGCCGTTCGGCTATCTGCCGCCGGAAGTCGTGGCGCGGGTGGTGGAGAAGTTCATCCTCCAGCTCGAGCTTCAGCTGGCCGACCGCCATGTGCACATCAGCCTGGACGATGAGTCCAAGGCGTGGCTGACGACCAAGGGTTATGACAAGCTCTACGGCGCGCGGCCGATGGGCCGACTGATCCAGGAAAAGATCAAGCAGCCGCTGGCCGAGGAGCTGCTGTTCGGCAAGCTCGTCCATGGCGGCGAGGTGAGCGTGAAGATGAAGGACGGCGCCCTGACGTTCGAGATCGTCCCAGCGCCGCCCAAGAAGCCCAAGAAGAAGGGCAAGGCGGAAAGCGTCGACGCCAAATAAGCGTCAATCCATGAGACGAAGCGGCCGTGGCAGCAATGCCGCGGCCTTTTCGTGTCAGGGCGCGTAATAGCCGGGGCTGGTCTGGACCACGACGGTCACCGTCGTGCCGCCCTGCATGGTGACGGTGGATGGCGCCGGCGGTGGCGGCGCGGGCTGATAATAGACCGGCGCCGGCTGCGGGGCGCAGCCATAACGGCCACAGGCGCGCAGTTCCGCTTCGCGTTCGCGCGCGAGCCGTCGCATCCAACGGTCGCGCGCGATCGCGGCGGAAGCTTGTTCCTCAGTGCTCGCCCAGGCCTGGTCGCGGCAATCCCGGTCGCCATCGCAGATCCGGTTCACCGCGCGCTCGACGCGGCGATAGAGTTCAGCGACGCCGGCGCTGGTCGACAGGTCGAGATCGGCCGCCGCGACTGCGATCGAGCGGGTCTCGTAGCGATCATCGGCATGGGCCGCCGTCGTCAGGCCCGCCGTCGCGGCGAACAGCAACACTCCCCGGATCATGTCCGTCTCCCACCGTCGAAGATGGTTAACAATAGAAGCGCGGGCGGACGGAAAGACAAGGGCAACGCCTGTCCCGCCTTCGGACAAGCCTATCCGCGAACCCAGCCGATTGCCGGATCGTTCATGTCGACTGCCTCGCCCAGTTCCCACACCTCGGGATAGCCATAGCCGACCAGGTTGACGAAGGTCTGGATGTTGAGTGCGAGCTGGATCGACTTGGTCATCACCGGCGCGACATTGTTCCGAAAATTATTGTTGCAATAGATGTAGATCGGCCGCGTTCGGTCCGGTCCGACCACCTGCGCCAAGCTCTCCGCGGTGAAATCCGAAAAGGGCAGGTTCACCGCGCCCTCGATATGGCCACGCCGGAACGCCTCGGCCGAGCGCGCGTCGAGCAGCAGCGCCCCTTCGGCGGCCGCGCGCTGGCGGAATTCCGCCATGCCCAGCAGCCGCTTTGCGCGATAGGGGCCGACCTTTTTCGTCAGGGCGACATAGCCGGAATAATCGATCAGCGGATTGGCGCCGGGCGCGATCGGCTTCGGCTCCCGGGCGCCGGCAGGGGACGCGGCGGCGAGCCAGGACAGGCCGATGATGAGGACAAATGAGATGCGCATGGCGATCGCTCCCGCAAACCCGATCCGGTCGGGGTGCACCTTCCCGGCTTGATCGGGGCTGAACGGGTTTCTACCCCGATTTGGGCATGCGGCGTTAGCCAAAAGCCTTAGCTATATTTCCGCCCTTTACCTTCTGTTCGGCATCTCCGGTGTAGACCCTGTTCATGCTTAGGGGGTGGGTTTTCAATCTGTTGGCGCTGATCGGCGCGCTGCTCGTCTCGGCGCTTGCCGGCGTGGCGCCGGCGGCTGCGCAAACCGGGCTTGCCGGTCGGCCGGTCGCGGTATGCGTGGCGAGCGCCGTGCCCGGCATGGCAGCGCGCGCCCTGTTCGCTCAGCCCAGCCGCTTCGACTGCAAGGTCCGCCAGACCAAGCTCGGTTCGGGCGACTATTGGGCCCTCTCGGCCCCGGTCCGCGCGACCGGCGCGGTCGATATCCGCATCGGCAGCCTGTGGCAGGAACGCGTGACGCTCCATGCGCTCTATGCCGATGGAACGATCGTCTCGGCGGTGACCGACGGTCGCGCCGCGACCCGGCATCTCCAGCTCGGCGCGATCATCGAACGCGGTCTGCCGGAGCGCAGCGCGCCGCTCGTCCGCCTGCTCTGGCACGTCGAGGGCGCCGCCAATCTGCGCGGCATCCTGGTCGGCGCGCGGATCGCGACGCCGGCGGAAAGTGCCAATGCGAACCTGGTGATGGGATCGGTCTATGCCGGTTTCGCCGGGCTGTGCGTCGCCCTGCTCGTCTATAATTTTGCGTTGTGGGGCGCGCTGCGCCACCGCTTCCAGCTCGCTTATTGCGGCATGCTGCTCGCGCTGATGGTCTATGCGACATCATCGTCGGGTGCGCTGGCCTGGGCCTGGCCCGACATCGTCAACAATGATCGGCTGCGCATCAACTATGCCTCGCTCGGCCTCGCCGCAGTCGCGGCGATGCTGTTCGCCCGCAGCTTCTTCGAGCCGCGGGTGTTCGCCGGGTGGCTGACAAAAGCGAGCAACCTGATCTGCGTGCTGATGCTGACCACCGTCGCGCTGCTCGCGACTCTGGCGCCGTGGCAGATCACGCTGTTCGACAAATTCTTCTCCTTCGTGTTCATCGCGCAGATCGGGATCGTCGTCCCTATCCTGTGGCGTGGCTGGCGGACGCGAAGCAATTATCTGTGGATGTTCGCAATCGCCTGGGCAGCGCCGATCGTGCTGGCCGCTTTCCGCATCGCCAGCTCCCTGAATGCGATCAGCTGGAGCTTCTGGCTCGACAATTCGACGATCCTGACGATGACGGTGGAGGCGCTCTTCTCCAGCCTCGCCATCGCCTATCGCATCCGACTGCTCAGCCTGGAGCGCGACGAAGCGCGCGAGCAGGAGATCGCGGCACGGCTGCTGGCCGATACCGATCCACTGACCGGCCTGTTCAACCGCCGCGCCTTCCTGCGCAACGCGATCGGGCGTGAGGGCGACCAGACATTGCTGGTGGCCGACATCGACCATTTCAAGCGAGTCAACGAGACGATCGGCCATGACGGCGGCGACGAAGTGCTGCGCGTGTTCGCCCGCACCCTGCGCCAGTCGGTACCGCCCGAGGCGCTGGTCGCGCGGATCGGCGGCGAGGAGTTCGCGATCATCACCCCCGTCGGGCTCGCGGTCGAGGCCGAGGATATCCTGGCGCGCCTGCGCGCCGCGCGGATGCCCTATGATTTGTCGGTGACGGCAAGCATCGGCACCTGCAGCGGACCGCTCGCCAGGGAAACCGACTGGAAGGCGCTCTATCGCGGTGCCGACCGCGCGCTGTTCGAGGCCAAGGCGGCCGGCCGCGACCGAGCACGTTGCACCCAGAATCAGGGCCGAATCGCCGCCTGACATCGCTTGCTCCGATCCGGCCTCAAGCCTATGTGAGGCGTCACGGGAGTCATCCGATGCGTAATCGTCGAACAGGATTGATCATCGCGGCAGCCGCGTTGCTGCTCATGGCCGCGCGCCACCCTTCCGCCGATCTCCGCATCCTCACGCACGATCGGGCGGACAGCGCACCGCGGAGCTTCCAGGCAGCGATCGATTTCGGGCTGGTGGCCATTTCCGTGCTCATCACCTGGACCGAAAAGCGCTTCGCCTGACGCTTGCACCGTGCCGGACCGCTGCTTACATCCTTGTCAATGACTGACCCCGAAAGCGCCTGGCGCGATTCCTATCGCCACCCCACGCGTTGGGACAGCGTTTATCCGCCGCAATCGATGGTCGACTTCTTCGACGACGCAGCGACACGGAACGGCAAGGCGCCGCTGATCGATTTCCTCGGCCGACAGTACAGCTATGCCGAGACGCTCGACGGTGCGAACCGGGTAGCAGCGGGGCTGAAGGCGCTGGGCTATGGCCCGGGCGATCGGATCGGCCTGTTCCTGCCCAATGTGCCGCACTATTGCGCGGCCTATTACGGCATCCTCAAGCTGGGTGCGACGGTGGTGAATTTCTCGCCGCTCTACACGCCGGCCGAACTCGAGCATCAGGTCGCCGATTCGGGGACGAAGCTGCTGTTCACGCTGTCGGCCAGCGCGTTGCTGCCGACTGCGCTCGAGGTGCTCGACGGGTCGAGCCTTGAGCGACTGGTGGTGGGGTCGGTCGCGGGGGCGCTGCCGGCAACGAAGTCAGTGCTCTACCGGCTGTTCAAGCGCAGCGAAGTGACCAAGCGGCCACATGACCCACGGATCATGGCCTTTTCGGAGCTGATCGCGAATGAGGGCGTTCACCCCGCCGCCGCGATCGATCCGGTCAATGACGTCGCGCTGATTCAATATACCGGCGGCACTACCGGCACGCCCAAGGGAGCGATGCTGACTCACCAGAATCTGAGCGCCAATGCGCGCCAGGTGATGGGGCTCGATCCGCATCCGAACCTGCACGATCGCATCCTCGGCGTGCTGCCGTTGTTCCATGTCTTCGCCAATACCTGCGTGCTCAACCGCACCGTGCTCAACGGCGGGTGCATCGTGATGCTGCCACGTTTCGAGGCCGGTCAGGTGCTCGCCGCGATCGACCGCACCAAGGCGACCGCGCTGCCCGGCGTGCCGACCATGTACCAGGCGCTGCTCGACCATCCCAAGCTCGCCGCGACCGACTTCTCGTCGCTCCGCGTCTGCATCTCGGGCGGTGCCCCGCTGCCGGCCGAGCTGAAGGCGAAGTTCGAGGCAGCGACCGGCTCCGCGGTGGTCGAGGGTTATGGCCTGTCCGAAAGCTCGGGCGTGATCTCGGCCAACCCTTATGAGGGCGAAGGCAAGTCCGGCACGATCGGCCAGCCGATCCCGGGCACCTGGGTCCGGCTGGTCGACAAGGGCGATCCGAGCCAGCCCCCCCCGGAAGGCGAGCCGGGCGAGATCGTCGCTGCAGGTCCGCAGATCATGAAGGGCTATTGGAACCGGCCCGACGCCGATGGCGACGTGTTCGTCACCGATGCCGACGGGCGCATATGGCTGCGCACCGGCGATGTCGGCACGATCGATTCGGATGGCTTCATCAAGATCGTCGACCGGCTGAAGGACATGATCGCCGTCTCCGGCTTCAAGGTCTTCCCGAGCCAGATCGAGGCAGTGCTGCACCATCATCCCGACGTGAAGGAAGCGATGGTGATCGGCCTGCCCGATCCGTATCGCGGCGAGCAGCCCCGCGCCTATGTCACCCTCAACGACGGCGCGACCGCGACCGGCGAGGAACTGCGCGACTGGCTCAATCCCCAGATCGGCCGGCACGAGCGGGTCGACCAGGTCGTGATCCGGCTGACCATGCCCAAGACGATGATCGGCAAGCTCAGCCGCAAGGACCTGGTCGCCGAGGTGATGGCCGAGGCGAATTCCTCCCCTCCCCGTCCTTGACCCCCCTCGCCCGCGTGCCGCATAGCGGCGCGATGGAGAGACCCATCGAAGAGCTGTCGTTCGAGGACGCGCTGAAGGAACTGGAGACGATCGTCTCCCGGCTCGAAACCGGCGAGGCGCCGCTCGACCAGGCGATCAGCCTGTACGAACGCGGCGACAAGCTGCGGCGGCGCTGCGCCGACCGTCTCGACGCGGCGCAAGCGCGGATCGAGGCGATCCGGCTGGACAGCGAAGGCCGCGCCGCCGGCACCCAGCCCTTTGCCGCGGGCTGATCCGGTGACGGCGTCCCCGTCGCTGCAGGCAGCGCTCACGCAGGTCGGGGCCGATGTCGACCGGCGGCTCGATGTCCTGCTGGCGATTCCCGACGATCCCCGCGCCGATCTCTATCGGGCCATGCGGCATGCCGCGATCGGTGGGGGCAAACGGCTCCGCCCGTTGCTCGTCTTCGCGACCGCCCGGCTGTTCGGGGTCGATCGCGACTGCGCCGGCCGCGTGGCGACCGCCGTCGAGTGTATCCATGTCTATTCGCTGATCCATGACGATCTGCCGGCGATGGACGATGACGACATGCGCCGCGGCAAACCCACCGTGCACAAGATGTTCGGCGAGGCGACGGCGATCCTGGCGGGCGATTGCCTGCATGCGCTCGCGTTCGAGATCCTCGGCGATCAGGCGACTCATCCCGATCCCTTCGTGCGCAGCGAACTCGTCCTCGATCTCGCGCGCGCCGCCGGGCCTGCGGGCATGGCGGGCGGCCAGATGATGGACCTGGAAGCCGAGAAAGCCAGTTTCGACCTGCCGACCGTCACCCGGCTGCAGGCGATGAAGACCGGCGCGCTGATCGCCTGCTCGGTCGAGGCCGGCGCGATCCTCGGCCGAATCCCGCCGGAAGGCCGGACGCCGCTGCGCGGCTATGCCCGCGACATGGGCCTCGCCTTCCAGATCGCCGACGATCTGCTCGACGTCGAGGGTGACGAGGCGGCGGCCGGCAAGAAGCTGCGCAAGGACGAAGGCGCGGGCAAGGAGACCTTCCTGTCGCTGCTCGGGGTCGATCGCGCCCGCGCGCAGGCCCGGATGCTGGTCGACCAGGCGATCCAGCACCTTCAGGGCTTCGGCGCAGAGGCCGACCTGCTGCGCCAGATCGCGCGCTTCACGCTGGAACGCGACCGATAGGCCGATATCGCCCGTTGCTGCGCATCGTCGCCGTGTTGCTGCTGCTCGCGGCGATCGGAATCGGCGGGTGGAATTATGCGCTGCACTGGCGCCCATCGGAATCGCGCTATCCCCGCCAGGGCATCGATGTCTCGCATCATCAGGGTGCGATCGACTGGCCCGCGCTGCCCGCGCAACAGGTGGATTTCGCCTATATCAAGGCGACCGAAGGCGGCGATCATCGCGACCGGCGGTTCGCGGAGAACTGGGCCGCCGCCGGCCGGGTCGGGATCACGCGAGGCGCCTATCATTTCTTCACCTTGTGCCGGTCCGGCGCCGACCAGGCCGCCAATTTCATCGCGACCGTGCCGCTCGACCCCAACGCGCTGCCACCAGTCATCGATCTGGAATTCGGCGGCAATTGCGCGGCGCGCCCGTCGACCGCGGTGCTCATCACCGAGCTGGCCGCCTTCATCCGCCCGGTGGAGGCACGCTTCGGCAAGCCGGTCACGCTTTACCTCACCCGCGAATTCGATGCCGCGTACGGGCTCAGCAAGCGCGTCCAGCGTCCGCTATGGCTGCGCCGGCTGGTGCTCGAGCCGAATTGGGGCGCCCGCCCCTGGTCGATCTGGCAGGCGTCCAGCTTTCGCCGGGTCCGCGGCATCGCCGGCCGGGTCGACTGGAACGTGATGCGGCCTTGACACCCGAACCCCGCCCCCGCAGTCCCCGTGCTCAAACCTTGCGGGCTTGGCAGAGGCAGTCGACATGACCATCCGTACCGGCGTCTATCCCGGCACTTTCGATCCCGTCACGCTCGGGCATATGGACATCATCCGGCGCGGGGCGAAGCTGGTCGACCGGCTCGTCATCGGCGTGACGACCAATCCGTCAAAGTCGCCGATGTTCGACCTCGAGGAGCGCATGGCGATGGTCCAGCGCGAAGTGGCGGGGATCGGCGGGGAGATCCATGTCGTCAGCTTCGATTCGCTGCTGATGGATTTCGCCGAGCGCGAGGGCGCCCGGGTGATCGTGCGGGGCCTGCGCGCCGTCGCCGACTTCGAATATGAATATCAGATGGCGGGGATGAATCAGCAGATCAATCCGCGCGTCGAGACGGTGTTCCTGATGGCCGATGTCTCGCTGCAGCCGATCGCAAGCCGGCTGGTCAAGGAGATCGCGCTCTATGGCGGGCCGATCGACCGGTTTGTCTCGGCCGCCGTCGCCGTGGACGTCGCCGCCCGGGTCGAGAAGATCGGCCGCAAGGGAAGCTGACGCGATTTTACGCAGCGCCTGCCACACGAGCGCCACGGTTGCGTCGGATGAGGACGGTTGCAGCGGGATGTTCAGATTGGCGCAAGCGGGGATTTGCTCTAAGCGCGCTGCAGGGCCCGGAAACGGGTCTAGCCTTACGGGTCCGAAGTATCGGGGCCAGGATGTTACGGGGATATGATGCGTTTTATTGCCAGCCTGATCGCGTGTGTATCCGCCCTTTTCGTCACGGGCACCGCGACTGCCCAGAACCTGGATACCCAGATCACGGGGCGTGCACCTGTCCCGACCAGGGATCCGGAAAATCTCTGGTATCTCGACCTGTCGACCGGCGGGCGTGTGGTCATCTGGTTGCGCCCCGATGCCGCGCCGAAGATGGTCGACCGGGTGAAGGAGCTCACCCGCCAGCATTTCTATGACGGGCTGGCCTTCCACCGCGTGATCGACGGCTTCATGGCGCAGGGCGGCGACCCCAAGGGCGACGGCACCAGCGGATCGACGCTGCCCGACATGAAGGCGGAATTCAATTTCCTGCCGCATGTGCGCGGCGCGGTATCGGCGGCGCGCACTGCCGATAACGAGGATAGTGCCAACAGCCAGTTCTTCATCGTGTTCCAGCCGCGCCTGACGCTGGACCATAAATACACGGTGTTCGGCCGCGTGATCGAAGGCATGGACTATGTCGATGCGATCCAGCGCGGCGAGCCGCCGGCGAACCCGACCAAGATCCTCCACGCCTATATCGGATCGGACAACCCCCCGCCTTATACCGCACCACCGCCCGCACCGGTGGTGGCCGCGCCGACCCTGTCGCTGACCGACGCGCCCGCCGCGCCGCTGGTGGTGAAGGTGCCGGCGGCTGGCGCGAAGAAGCCCGCCCCCAAGGCTCCGGCAGCCAAGGCCCCCGCCCCGAAGGCAAAAGCCAAGTAACCGACGCCGATAGCGGGCGGGCAAAGAGGCCGCTCTCATGAAGGTCGACCTGTTCGATTTCGAGCTGCCGCCGGAGCGTATCGCGCTCAGGCCGGCTTCCCCGCGCGATTCGGCGCGGCTGCTGGTGCTTGACGGCGACGAGACGCGCGACCTGAGCGTGACCGACCTGCCGGGCCAGCTGCGCGCGGGCGACCTGATCGTCTTCAACGACACCCGCGTCATCCCCGCCCAGCTCGAGGGCCGACGGGGAGATGCGAAGATCGGCGCGACCCTGCACAAGCGCGAGGGCCCACGCCGCTGGCGCGCCTTCATCCGCAATGCGCGGCGCTTGCACGAAGGCGACAGCATTGATTTCGGCGCCGACGTCAGCGCGATCGCGAGCGACCGCGCCGAGGATGGCAGCCTGGCATTGACCTTTGCCGGCGACGAGCCGGTCGAGCTGTTGCTGGAACGTGCCGGGCGCATGCCGCTGCCGCCCTATATCGCCGCGAGACGGCCGACCGATGCGCGCGATGCCGAGGACTACCAGACCATGTTCGCGGCGGAAAAGGGCGCCGTCGCCGCCCCCACTGCCTCGCTGCACTTCACGCCGGCGCTGATGGAGAGCCTGGAGAAGGCCGGCATCGGCCATGCGACGCTGACCCTGCATGTCGGCGCGGGCACCTTCCTGCCGGTCAAGGCGGAGGATACCGACGCCCACAAAATGCACGCCGAATGGGGCCGGATCGACGCCGCAACGGCGGATCGCCTCAACCAGGTGCGCCGGAAAGGCGGCCGCATCATCGCCGCCGGCACCACCAGCCTGCGCCTTATCGAGAGCGCGGCGGGCGAAGACGGCACGATCCATCCCTTCGAAGGCGACACCGCGATCTTCATCACCCCCGGCTACCGCTTCAGGGGCGTGGACGGCCTGGTGACCAATTTCCATTTGCCCAAATCGACCCTGTTCATGCTGGTGTCCGCGCTGATGGGGCTGGAGCGGATGCAGGCGGCGTACGCGCATGCGATCGCCGGGGGGTATCGGTTCTATTCCTATGGGGATGGATCCCTGCTGCTGCCGTGACGGCGGTGGGGCGGCAAACGCCCGCGCTGCGCTGAAGGGCGGCCGCGCCGGTCAGGCGAATCGCTCGGATCGTCCGTTGTCATCACATCGCAACGGAAACGTCGCGGAAATGGCATTGTCCGCGTGCACAGGCGCTCCGTGCTGCGTTGCAGCAGCGATACAAGAGGGGCCTTTTCGTGATCCGATTTACTTCCAGCGTGCTCGCGCTCGCCAGCGCGCTTCTCTACGCCAATGCGGCCTGTGCGCAGACGGCCGACGTCGCTGCGAGCGAAAGCCAGTCCGACGATACCTCGACGATCGTCGTCACCGCCGCCAAATCGACGCGCTCGTCGACCGCGATCCCCCAGAGCGAGATCCAGAAGATCCTGCCGGGCGTCTCGCCGCTGAAGGCGATCCAGACGCTGCCCGGCGTGCTCTACATCACCGCCGATCCCTGGGGTTACAACGAGCAGAACGCCCAGATCTTCATCCATGGCTTCGCTGCCAACCAGCTCGGCTACACGATGGACGGCATCCCGCTGGGCGACCAGAGCTACGGCAATTATAACGGCCTTTCGCCGCAGCGCGCGGTTATTTCCGAGAATGTCGGCCGCGTCGTCGTGTCGACGGGCGCCGGCGATCTCGCCACGGCATCGAACAGCAATCTCGGCGGCACCGTCGAGACCTTTTCATCGAGCCCGCTGGACAGATTCGGCGTCCAGGCCGCGCAGACCGTCGGCAGCTATGATACCTCGCGCAGCTTCGTCCGCATCGACACCGGCACCTTCGCTGGCGGCACGACATCGGGCTATATCTCGGCTGCGCGCCAGCATGCCCGGGCCTGGGACTTCAACGGCACGCAGGGCGGCTATCAGGCCAACGCCAAGCTGGTGCACGACAGCTCGATCGGCAAGCTGACCTTCTATTTCGACTATAACGACATGACTCAGCCGAACGAAGACGCGACCGTCTTCTTCAAGCCTTCCGCCGGCGGCACGGCGACCCCGGTCCAGCTCTACACGCCCTATACCAAGCCGTTCTACTACCCGGATTTCAGCGGGTACCGGACGTCCTATCTGAACGCGATGGGCAATTCCCCGGCCGCCGTGGGCAGCAACTATCGCAATTATTATTCGGATGCGCAGCGGACCGACTATCTCGGCTATCTTCGCTACGACGCGAAGTTTTCCGACCATATCACCTGGTCGACCACAGCCTATTTCCATCACAATGACGGCGCCGGCGTTGTTGCGGGTCCGCTCGGCCAGTCGATCACGACGGCCCAGCCCTATCTCGATCCGAACTATGCGACTCTCCCCGCCAATTGCCGCTTCGGCGCCAACGCCAACGGAATCCGGCCCACCGCCTGCACGGCGCTGACCGATGCCCAGGCGGCCGCGGCGGGTGCCGCCTTGGTCCAGGCGACGGGTGGCTCGGGCCTGATCACGCGCACCACGGAATACCGGATCGATCGCGGCGGCGTGATCTCCGCGCTCAACCTCGACCTCGGCAGCCACAAGATCGAGCTGGGCGGCTGGTTCGAGCATAACAGCACCACGCAGTGGCGCCGGTGGTACGGCGTCGACGTCAACAACCCCGCATCGAGCACGCCCTATATCCGCCCGCTCGATGTCGCGACGCCGCTGTTCACCCAGTATCAGGGCGACGCGTCGATCAACCAGCTGCAGCTCCATATCCAGGACACCTGGCAGGTCACCGACCGGCTGCTCGTCCAGGGCGGCGTGAAGACCAGCGCGCAATGGGCGGACGGGCGTTTCCCGGTTCAGCCCAAGGCCGGATCGCTGTCGGGCCTGTCCGGCGGCCTGCCGCAGGGCAAGATCAACACGCTGCGCTGGTTCCTGCCGGCGATCGGCGCGACCTATGACTTCAACGGGCACGAAGAGGTCTATTTCAACGTCCAGAAGAACCTGCGCCAATATCAGGCCTATCTGGCGGGCGGTGGCGGCCCATGGTTCACGGGAAGCCAGGCAGCGTTCGACGCGTTCGCCGACCAGGGCAAGCCCGAGAGCAGCTGGACCTATGAAGGCGGCCTGCGCACCCGTCGCAATTTCTCCGGCGACATCGGGTTCGACGCGCAGATCAACTATTACCACGTCGTGTTCAACGACCGCCTGCTGGCGATCTCGACCAATCCGGGCGGCATCGCGGGCAGCGGCATCACCGGCGGCACTTCGATCCTGGTCAATGTCGGCGACGTGAAGACGGACGGCGTCGATGCCGCCTTCACGTTCCGCGTCGGCCGGGTCTTCTCGCTCTACAACGCCGTCTCGTACAATCTGTCCAAGTACCAGAGCGACTACCGGTCCGCCGCGACCGGCATCGGTGGCGCCACCGACACGTGCCTCGGCGGTTATCTCGTCGGCGGGCCGGACGCTGCCGCACACCCCGAGAATGCCGGCATCGTGCCGACCTGCGGCAAGCAGCTGCCGGGAACGCCGAAATGGATGAACAAGACGGTCGCGACGGTGTCGCTCGGCCCGATCGAGGCGCAGCTGATCGGCGACTATGTCGGCCGCCGCTTCAGCACCTTCACCAACGATGCCGGCGTGCCGTCCTATTTCCTGACCTCGCTGCGTCTCGCGGCGCGAATTCCGGACAACATCCTGCCGCTGCGCAAGGCGGAGATTGCGCTGAACGTCACTAACCTGACCGACAGGAAGGGCGTATCGACGCTGTCGATCGGATCGGCGACCAACAGCTATTCGGCCTATCCGATCGCGCCGCGCCAGTGGTTCCTGACGCTGTCGGCTGCCTATTGACGCCGTTACCGCGTTCAGACCGGAGGACGGGGTCCCGTTTATCGGGGCCCCGTCCGACTCATCCGGGTCAGTCGCCGAAGATCAACTCGAGCAGGTGCGTTTTCCAGATCCGGATCGACCGCTCGATCGCCGGCGCGTTCGGATTGCGGATATATTCCACCGTCAGGCCGCGCGTGACCGCATTGTTGAGCAGTTGCAGGTTCCGGTGCACTTCTGCTTCCTGGATTCCCGCGGCGTGAAGGATCTTGTACGCCCAGAGACGTACCCGCCGGTCGAACCGCCGGGTGCTGGGTCCAACCTCCCGATCCAGATCGGGGTCGTTGCGACGCGCGAGATGGATTTCCAGCAACGCTGCCATCTCCGGCCGGCCGACCATCTCGAAATTGGCGTCGATCAGGTTCTCCATCGATTCGCGGGGTGTCCTTCCCCGTCGAATGGCATCGGCGTAGACCTCGATCCGGTAGCTCGAAAATTCGATGGCGACCGCCGCCATGATCTTGGCCTTGGTCGGGAACTGATGCTGGATCGCGCCCAGGCTCATCCCCGCGGCATCGCGGATCGCGTGCATCGTCGCGCCCGAATAGCCTTGAGCGCGCAGGACGTCGCTCGCGGCCGCGATCACCTTGGCGCGGGTGGCGGCACTTCGGTCGGCCTGGCTGCGACGAGGTTTTACGGCGGTCGCCGTCATGGTGGCATCATCTGTGACAGTTTTCAGCTCACTCATAGGCCAGATTTCCACGGACTCACTCGAAACTTGCAGCGGAAGACGCTGAGGCAAATCAGAAGCCGGCGGTCAGGTTCAGGCCGATCGTTCGCGGACGAAGCACGCTTGTCCCGATCGCACCATTGGCATTCCTGGGGAGCCCCGCGACCCCCAACAACCCCTGCATCGCCGTGATCCCCGCGCTGTTGGTCAGGTTGTTGGCATAGGCATTGATCGCGTAGCGACCGAACGAGAGACCCGCGCGAAGGTCGATCACTTCATAAGCCTGCACCCTGGCGAAATGGCCGTAGGTCGCCCGATAGGCCGGATCGTAATTGCCCGATTGCCCCGACAGCGAGCGGATCGAGCCGCCGATCGACGCGGTGACATCGCCGCCGAGCGCCCATTGATAGTCGGCATTCACACTGACCGCATATTTGGGCGTGAACGGCAGGCGATCCCCCTTGACCGCGCCGACGACGAGCGGATCGGTATCGCCGCCCAGCTTGGCATCGTTGAGCGCGAAATTGACCGACGTCGCCAGTCCGGCGGTCGGCCGGAGCGTCGCGGTGATTTCGGCGCCGTCGACCTTCGCGCCCTTGCCATTCGCATTGACGCCGAAGCCGTTGACCACGGCGGAAAGCTGAATGTCGCTCCAGTCGATATGATAGACCGCTGCCTCGATCGAGGCGCTCTTGTCGACGGTCTCGCCCTTGAACCCGATTTCATAGCTGGTGACGGTATCGGGCTGGTAGGTCGTGGGCGTGCCCGCCGGGGCGCCCACCGGGATGACGTTCGGGCCGCCGGGACGGTAGCCCTTCGCGACCCTTGCGTAGAGCGATGCCCGCTTGCCGAACTTGATCTTGGGCGCGACCGAGTAGGTGAAGACGGAGTCCGACGATTTGAGATTGTCGATGACGCTCGCCCCCAGCAGCAGGCCGTCCGTCACCTGATCGGCGCGTTGGCGGTTGTGGCTATAGCGCCCGCCGAGATCCACATCGAACCAGGGCGCCAGGTGCAAGGTCGCGTTGGCGAAGCCGGCAACCTCCTCATAGCGGGAGTCGAGATTGTAGACGGCGAACTCGAACGGCAGGTCGATCGGCGTCAGCGTGCCGGGCGTGCCCGGCACGGCGGTTTTCAGATTCTGGAAGATCCTTGCCTTTTCGTGCGTGTAATAACCGCCGACCAGCCATTCGACGAAGGCGCCGCCATTCGATGCGAGGCGAAGCTCCTGCGTCCATTTGCGGTTCTGCGTCAGCTGATCGAAATAGACATAGGGCCCGCCCAGCGCTGCGCCGAGATTGGCGGTATAATCGGCGCGAAACGACTGGAGCTGCTCGCCATAGCTCGTCGCCGAGGTCAGCGTCGCGGGGCCGACATCATAGTCGATGGTCGCATTGTACAGCCGGTACTGGATGTTGCTGAACGTCGGCAGATATTCGGCCTGAGTCAGGCCGCCATAAAGCGGCTTCAGGGTCGCTGGATCCGCTTCGACGAAGCTCGACGCGTCGACATAGAGATTCTGGAGCAGCGCGCTCAACCGGACGCTCAGGCTGGAATCGGGTTTCCATAGCAGCGAGGCGCGGCCGCCATAGCTTTCCAGAGCGTTGATGTTGCTGCGGACATTGGATCCGGCCGTGCCGATGGAGTCGATATAGCCTCCCTGCTTGCGGTAGGAACCCGAGGCACGGAACGCCAGGGTGTGGCCGAGCGGCACGTTGATCATCCCGGCGCCGCGATAGGAAGCATCGCCGCCATCGGTGAATTCGACACCGCCCAGCATTTTCCCCTCGAAGCCGTCGGTCGAGGGTTCGTTGGTGACGAATTTCAGCAGCCCGCCAAGCGAGCTGGCACCATAGAGCGTGCCCTGCGGGCCGCGCAGAACCTCGATCCGGCCGATATCGAACGTATCGACATCACCGGCCAGCTCGGCGCCATTGGCAAGCCCGGTGCTGGAACCGAACGGCGTCTCGTCGACATAGACGGCGACCGTCGATGCGACGCCGCCGGTGTTGACGCCGCGCAGGATGAGCCGCCCCTGGCCGGGCGTGCCCTGGACCAGTTGCAGGCTCGGCACATTCTTCAGATAATCGCTGAAGTTCGTCGCGCCCTGCTGTTCGAGCGTGGCACCCGACACGACCGACACCGACTGCGGCACGTCGATCAGCGTCTGAGTCCGCTTCTGCGCGGTGACGATGATATCGTCTTGAGTCCCCTGATTCTCGTCCTGCGCCCAGGCGGCGGCGGGCAAGGCCATGACGATGGCCAGCGCCGTTCCGGTGACTGTTCGTGTCAGACCTCGCATTCGATCCCCCTCTTGATGTCGGAAATTGTCGAAGCCTCAGCGTTCGCGCCCCAGCGCAAAGCGCATGCCGTGAAGGATCGCGGTCGACGCGACCGAGATATGATCTTCTTCGGCAAAGGCGATGTGGCGCAGGTCCGCGACGCCGGCATTGCGCAGCGCGTCGGCGAACTCCCTGGTCGCGTCGACCATTCGCGCGGCGCGGATCTGCGTCTGCGCTTCCTCGAGCGTAACGCCCAGGCCGTCGGGCACGCTGGTCGGAAGATCCTGCTCCTTGCCGCCGACGTCGACGAACACGCGCGGCTGGCTGGGCAGCGCCGCGAGGCGCTCCCTGAACGCCGCTAGCTTCTGAAACAGCGAGAAATCGTCCCACCACAGCGACGGGCTGCTGATCAGGAAGGCGGCGAACGCGTCGGGCCTGGTCAGCAGCGCGTTGGCGGCGAACAGGCCGCCGAGCGAATGACCGAACAGGATCCGATCGCCCCCTGCCGTCTGCGGATAGCGGGCTGCGATCTCGGGCCTGAGCGTCTCGGCCAGGAATGCGAGAAAAGCATCGGCGCCACCGTTTCGTTCGCCGCCGATGGCATCGCCCAATGCCCCCAGCTCCGTGAGCGCTTCGGCTCGGATCGGCGGTGAGAGATCTGCGGTACGCAGCTTCAGGAATGCGGCATAGGCCGCATCATAGCCGATGCCGACGACGTAAAAGGCAGGGAAAGCAGCCACGCTCGTCAGCACCCGCGCAATCTCCGCGGCAAGGCCGAACGCGACATCGCCATCGACGACATAGAGAACCGGCACCCTGCCACCCGGCGATTCCACCACCGGCGCCGCGACACTGATCGTGAGGTGCCCGTCGCCCGACGGATGCGCGAGCGTGAATTGATCGAGGGAAGCGCGAACGGAAAATGGCATCGACTTACTCCATCAGGCGCCGGCCGTTTTTTTTGGAGGCCTGTGCGCCATCTCTGGCTGATGGGCCGTGAAAATCCTTCTGGAGCGACTCCTCTGCCTACTTTACAATAAAGTCAACTTGTTTATTAAGGTGTCATTGAGAGGCGACCCTGCGCGCTGCGACAGAGGCCTGGGAGAATGGACATGAAGAGCGGGACGGGCACGGCCACGGAAAAGCCTTCACCGCTTCCCTCGTCCGGGATGGTGGGCACGATGTCGTCAGCGGACGGACAGGTCGACGAGTCGCGCAGGGCGGTCGCCCTGGCCTGGTATGGCCTTGCGGTTCTGCTGATGACGACACTCTTCGCCCTGGTGATCCGGCAGATGCTCAGCCTGATCGCGCCGTCGCTCCAGACGTCGCTGGGTTTTACCGACCTTCAGATCGGGATGCTGCAAGGCCTCGGCATGGCGATCTTCGCCTGTGTTGCCAGCTACCCGATGGGATGGCTTGCCGACCGGTTCGGACGCCGCCTGATCCTGGCGATCGGCGTCGGCATCTGGTCGCTGGCGACCTTCTTCTGCGCGTTCCAGGACAGCTTCGGCGGCCTGTTCGCGGGCACGGTCGGGATCGCGATCGGCGAGGCCGGGCTGGCGCCGATCGTCTATGCGATGATCCCCGACCTGTTTCCCGAGCGGAAGCGCCATACGGCCAATCTCGTCTTCTACGCCGGATCGCTGTTCGGATCGGGTATCGGCATAGCGCTTGGCGGCGCGATGCTCGAATGGCTCTCGGTGTCGGCCGACAGCTTGCCGGCATGGCTCGCGGGCATCGACTCCTGGCGCATCGCGATGGTGGCGATCGCCCTTCCGGGTCCGTTGTTTTTCCTGCTCGTCGTGACGATGCCGCTGGCCAGGCGAACGACTCCGCCATCGCGCTCCGGCAAGGACGACGCCGACGGAGCAATGCTCGACTTCCTGCCCTATGCGAAAACGCACTGGCGCTCGCTGGCCTGCGTCTTCGGCGCGATCTTCGCCATGGCCGTCGCCATGACATCGGGCCTCAACTGGTTTCCCCTGGCATTGCCGCGCGCGTTCGGGATCGATCCCGCGACCGTCGGGGTCGGCCTCGGCACGGCGGTCACCGCGGCGACGCTGATCGGGGTGTTCCTGCCGGGCATTGCCCTCAAGCTCGGGCAACGCGCCGGCGGGCTGCCGCCGATCAGGGTCGCAGGCTTCTTTTTCTGGCTGGCGCCCCTGCCGGCCGCGTTCCTGCCGTTCGCGACCTCGCCGTTCCAGGCCTATACCATCGCTGCGCTTCAGGGTGCGATGGGCGTTGCCGGCTCCGCGCTGATGCCGGGGGTCATTCAGGACCTGGCGCCCGCGCATTTGCGCTCACGCGTCCTGGCCCTTCTCGGCATCGTGAACGCGCTGGCGCTGGCCGCGTCCCCGCTGGCGATCGGATTGATCTCCGGCCTGATCGTCGGGCCGCGGGGCATGCTCTATTCGATCGCTATCGTCAGCCTGCCGTCGCTCGTGGCCGCCGCCGCCCTCCTGTCGCTCGCCCAGCGCCCCTATGCTGTGACGGTGCGGATTGTCCGGTCCCAGCTTTCGGGAGAAGAAGCATGATGACGGACACCGCGACCGGGAGCCGGCCTGTCGACATGATCGGCATGGTGGAGGCGCTCCAGGCGGGGCGGACGACATCGGCCGCGCTGGTGGAAAGCGCCATCGAGCGTGCGGAGGCGGCCAACCTCCAGCTCAACTTCATGGCGTGGCCGACTCTCGATCGCGCCCGCATGCAGGCGGCCACTCCCCGCACCGGGCCGCTCGCCGGCGTACCGACCATTATCAAGGACATGATCATGGAAAAGGGTATCCCGGCGAGTTGGGGCGCCGCTGCGCTCCGCGACTTCATCGCGCCCGACGACGCGCCCTATACGCGCGCCATTGCCGGCGCGGGCCTGATCTCGATCGGCCGTTCGGCGATGCCCGAGCTGGGGCTCAACGTGGTGACCGAATCGCCCTTGGTCGGGATAACGCGCAATCCGTGGAGTCTCGACCACACACCCGGCGGCTCGTCGGGCGGCGGGTCGGCCGCGGTCGCGGCGGGGGTGGTACCCGTGGCGCATGCGAGCGACGGTCTCGGATCGATCCGCCACGGCGCCGCGCCCTGCGGCCTTGTCGGCCTGAAGCCCTCGCGCGGACGCAATATCGGCGACGAGGCGATGCGCTCCATTGCCGATCTCAGCGTCAATGGCTGTGTCAGCCGCACGGTGCGCGATACGGCGGCGTGGCTTGAAGCGACCCAGACACGAGCGTCCAACGCTGCCTTCGCCCCTGTCCCGCTCGTTATCGCTCCGGTGGACCGCCCCCTTCGTATCCACGCCTACAGCAAGGTCATGCGCACCGGCGCGGATCCCGACACGAGTGTCGCGCGCGTCTTTGCGGAGACGATCGACCTGGTCGGACGGCTGGGCCATAGCGTCGGCGACGGCCAGCTGCCGTTCGACGCCTCGGCCGCGATCGAGGCGCTGCATATCGTCACCGAAGGTACCTTCTCGCGGCGGCTCGGGCTGCTTTCCAAACAGATCGGCATCCCGATCGAACCGGACGACCTGGAATATCGCTCGAAGACGCTGGTGCTCCAGGGCGACCGGATCGAGGACGAACGCTATGATGCGGCCTGGCAGCGGATGGAGGGACATGTCGCGTCCTATCTCGCCCTGCTGGACGACATCGATATCTGGATGACGCCTACCTTCAGCACCGAGATCGTTCGTATCGGCGTCTTCGGCCCCGACACGGCATGGCTCGATCAGCGCGACCATCTCGTCGACTATGCCGGCTATTGCTGGATCGACAATTTCGCCGGTTCGCCGTCGATCAGCCTGCCGATCGGCTTCAGCGACAATGGGTTGCCGGTCGGCATCCAGTTTGCCACCAGACCCGGCGGCGAAGCCCTTCTGCTCGCCCTTGCCGGTCAGCTGGAGGATAAGCTGGAATGGTGGCGCCACAAACCGCCGGTCTGGGTGGGAGAAAACTAGTTTCTTCTGCCGGTCATCGCCGCCCATCGCCAGTGTTATAGAATATTATACCAATATATCAGCGGCTTATGTGGATCGTCGCGATCAGGCCGCGTGTTTTCAAAATGTCAGCAACCCTACTGACATTTTCGATTCGCCCCTGCCCTGATTCAACGCGCCGCCGCGTCACCCTGAACCGCGGCCATGCCCGTACTGTCGCACGACCACCTATCCCCAGCCGCCGGAATCCGGCTATCGGTTCCCACGACTCCGATGAGCGAGCGTGCCGATCCCGTGAAAGCCCTTTCCATACTCCATCTGCCGATCCTCGCCGGCGCGCTCCTGGGCCTGTTCGCCGTAGCGCCGGCCGTCGCGCAGGACGCACGACAAAGGGTGCCGATCACACTCCCGTCCGGCGGCAGCCCGCCGATCGGCAGCGCGACTGGCGGCCAGCCGCCAGCCACGATCGTCGCGGAACCCGTCGCGCTGATGATCGCCGCCTGCGATGCCGATGGTGACGCGAAGGTGACTCGGGCCGAGCTCGACGCATGCGTGAAGCGCAGCTTCGCCGGCGTGGACACCGGCAACGCCGGATCGATCGGCTATATCGGCTATAGCGACTGGGCGCTGCTGTGGCTGGGCGATCGCAACGCCCTGCCCAGTCCCTTTTCCGTCGATGCCGATGGCGACAACCGCATCACCCTGACCGAGCTGGAGGCGCAGTTCGCCACCTTGTTCGCGCGCTTCGACACCGACAAGGACGGCGTGCTCACCCGCGCCGAGCTGTTGACGATCAAGGCCATGGCGATCGGCGAACGCCCGGACCCGCGCGGCAAGAAGCCCAAAAGATGAGGTGAGGCCTGCGTCCGTCGCAAGCTTCACTTGTTGGCGTTCACCCAGATTCCGGTCCAGCCCTTCCCGGGCGGGGTCTTGCGAAAAAGGCGGACGCGCTCCTCGAACAGCAAGGACGGCTTGTCATTGGGCGCGATCCGCCGGCACTCGGCGAAGCGGCCCGCCGCGACGGCCCAGTCGCCCGCCCGATAGGCCGACAGCCCCACCTCGAACAGGTCGCGCAGTTCCAGCAGGCCGGACTCGGTCCGGCCGGTTTCGCCGAGAAGCTCGAAGACCCGCACCGCCTCGCTCTTGCCGACCGCGGCCATGATATCGATCTCGCGCACGTCGATATGCGGGCGCACCCGGTCGATCGTCGCCTCGTCCGCGAGGATGGTCGTGCCATAGATCTTGTTCGCCCCTTCGAGGCGCGACGCGATGTTGACGGGATCGCCCATGATCGTGAACGACTTGGACCGGGACGACCCGATGCTGCCGACCACGACATCGCCCGTCGCCAGGCCGATCCGGATGTTCACCTCGGGCGCCCCTCGCCTCAGGCCGAGCAATTCAGGCAGCTCCGCCTGCAGCGCGGTCACCTGCAGCCGCTGGGCCAGCGCGGCGCGACAGGCCGCGAGCACAGGGTCGCCCTGCGTGAAGGGTTCGCCCCAATAGGCCATCACGGCATCGCCGATATATTTGTCGATCACGCCCTGATTCTCGTGGATCGGCTCGGACGCGAGCGAGAGATAGCGGTTGATCAGCTTGACCAGGGATGTCGGCGTCAGGGTTTCCGAGATCGCGCTGAACCCCTGAAGGTCGGAGAAGAACACGGTCATGTTCCGCCGCTCGCCCGCTTCGAGCACGGCGCGGTCGTCGCCGAGCAGCCGATCGACCACGCGCGGATCCATGTAATTGCCGAAGGTCTGCCGCATCGCCACCTTGCTGCGCAGTTCGCCGACCATGTCCGAAAAGGCGTTGGTCAGCTGCCCGATCTCGTCGCCCGCGGGCTCGGACAGGGTCACGTCGAGATTGCCGCGCCGCACCTCGTGCGTGCCCCGGATCAGCCGGTGAACCCTCCCCACCATGTGGCGGGTGAACAGGAAAGACAGCACCGATCCCGCGAGGAAGGCGATGATCGCCAGGATCAGGTTTTCTTTCGACGCCAGCAGGGATCGGGACATGGTCCTTCCCTCGCCCGCCTCGCTCGCGGCGGCCAGCCTGCCGGTCTCACCGGTCAGGCGCGCCATCGCGGCGATCAGCGCGACTTCCTGTTGCTGCGTATGTGCCTCGAGCAGATTGATCTGCTCACGCGGCGTACCGGGTGCCGGGCTCAACAGGGCCTTCACCGAAGCCCGGTAGCGTTGATGCTCGCGCTTCACTGCCTGCAGTTCGAGATCCAGCCGCCCCAGCGCAACGGCGATATCCGTGCGTTTCGTCCGGGTCTCATAGGTCGCGATGTGGCGCGCGAGCGTGGCGATCCCTGTGCCGACATGATCGGACAGTTCAGCGAACCGGTTCGCCTGCTCCTTCGCACGCACCGGATCGTTGATCTGCGGGCCGCCATAACGCAGCGCCCGTTCGACCGAGAGCGCCTCGGCGGACGCATTCTGGGCGAGATCGTTCAATTCGTGATCGAGCGGCTCGACCACGTCCGTGAGAAGATGAGTCTCGTCACTGGCCAGACTGACCTGAACGAAGGAATAGACCGCCGCCGCCAACATCAGCAGCAGCAGGGTCACGCTCAAGCCGATATATTTCTGGCCCATGGAGAGGCCGCGTCTCGTCGAAACGGCCTCATCCGGGCCGGCTTTTTCGGCCATCGTTCGTTCCCCCGGCCCCGGACGCCCATTCCCGACGGCACCTCGCGAGCATTATCCGCCGACAGCCCCTACCGTGCAATGAAGATGGGTCCACAATCGCTCCTTCTCCACCGGACATCGATTCACCAAAAGCTCCGCAACGACTATCGCCACGCAGTTCGATTGGGCTATCGCGTGTTGGCCCATGGCACCGCCACCCTGCTGACCCGTGAAAAAGGCCTCCGAGATGCGCATGCCGATCCTCGCCGCTGCTTCGCTTGCCCCGAAGCCCGAGCGGTAACGTGAATTTCCTTTCCACTCCGGACGACCGCAAGGCCGCCATTGGGGCGAGCGAGGCGTCGCGCCGCTATCGCCTGGTGATCTTCGATTTCGACGGCACCCTGGCCGACAGCGGCGACTGGTTCCTGTCGATGTCCGACCAGCTGGCGCAGCGCTTCAGCTTCCGCCGGGTCAGTTCCGAAGAGGTCGAGATGCTGCGCGGCCGCACCAGCCGCGAGGTGATTCGCTATCTCGGCATCCCGCGCTGGAAACTGCCCGGGATTGGCCGCTATCTCCATGCGCGGCTTGCCGAGCAGACCGACAAGATCGCGCTGTTCGACGGCGTCGAGCCGCTGCTCCGCAATCTGGCAGATGCCGGGTTCAAGATCGCGCTCGTCACCTCGAATTCCGAACCCAATGCACGGGCCATATTGGGCCCGGCGAACGTCGCCCGGATCAACTGGTTCGAATGCGGCGCCTCGCTGTTCGGCAAGGCGCCGCGCTATCGCCGGGTGCTGCGCCGCGCCTATGTCGAACCCTATGAGGCGATCGCGATCGGCGACGAGACGCGCGACATCTCCGCCGCACGCAAGGCCGGAGTCACCGCCGGCGCGGTGCTATGGGGCTATGCCCACCGCGAGGCGCTGACGAATGCCGGGCCGGACCTGTTCTTCGAACATCCAGACGAGGTCGCCCGGCTGTTGCTCGGCGACGCCCATGCCAACGGTGGCGAGCAGCGGCAGGCCTGATGCGATCGATTCCCGGTGATTTCGACGCGGCAACCGTCGCGGCGATCGATGGACGGCTCGAGGCGATCGTGCACGACGACCGGGTCGCCATGCCGCTCGCGATCGAAAGCGGCAGCCGCGCCTGGGGCTTCGCGTCACCCGACAGCGATTATGACTGCCGCTTCCTGTTCGTCCGGCGGCGGCAGGATTATCTGACACTCTGGCCGCAGCGCGACGTGATCGAGACGCCGCTCGACGGGTTGCTCGACGTCAATGGCTGGGATGTCGCCAAGGCCCTGCGACTTATCGTCAAGGGCAACGCGGTGGCGATCGAATGGCTGCGCTCGCCGATCGTCTATCGCGGCGATCCCACCTTCCGCGATGCCCTGCTCGCCTTTGCCGACGCCCATGCGCCGCTGCAACTGGTCCGGCGCCACTATCTCCATCTAGGCATGCAGCAATGGAAGCGCGCGAACGACCAGGACGGGGTCGCGATCAAGCGGCTCTTCTACATCCTGCGCCCGGCCGCGGTGCTGCGCTGGATGCGCTATCATCCGACCGCCACGCCACCGATGCATTTCCCGACCCTGATCGCCGAGTGCGAGCCGCCGGCACAGGTCCGGGCGATCATCGCCGACCTCATCGCACGCAAGGCGGAAACGCGCGAACTCGGCCTGGCGCCGATGCCCGCCGAGATCGAAGCATTCGTCGAAGGCGAATATGCGATCGCCGAAGCGGAGCCGAAGGGCGTGGTCGATGCCCGGTCGCATGCTGCGGCGGATGCGATTTTCTACGAGATGCTGGAGCGTTTCGCGTCGTCGTGATTACTTGACATCGTCAAGTATCAGTCGCATCAACGGGACATGGACTCGACCATTCCCTCGCTGCGTGCCTTCAACCGCTTCTACACCAAATTCTCCGGCGCCCTGGATCAGCGCTTCCTCGGCAGCGCCCTGTCGCTCGCCGAAGGGCGGCTGCTCTACGAGATCGCGACGCGCGACCGGCCCGTGGCGACCGACCTGCAAGAGGTGATCGGGCTCGATGCCGGCTATGCCAGCCGGATGCTACGCAAATTCGAGGCGCATGGCTGGATCGAGCGCGGCCGCGGCGAGGATGCCCGGCGCCGCCCGATCTCGCTGACCGCAGCGGGGCGGGAGATGTTCGCCGATCTCGACAAGCGCCAGCGCGACGTGCTCGAACACCGTGTCGCCCCATTGGCGGTGGCGGACCGGCGCGTGCTGGTCACCGCGCTAGACACCGCGCGCGGGCTACTCACCTCTGGCGAGGCCGCCGGCTACGCCGTCCGCACCTTCCGCGCCGGCGACATGGGCATGATCACTGCGCGCCAGGCGATCCTCTACAATGAGAGCCATGGCTGGGCCGCGCCGATGGAGGTGCTGCTGGGGGACGTCACCTCGGCGTTCCTCCGCGACTATCGCGAAGGCCGCGAACAATGCTGGGTCGCCGAAAGCGCTGGCATGATGGCCGGCTCGATCTTCGTCGTCGATGCCGGCGGCGGCGTCGCCCAGCTTCGCCTCCTCTATGTCGAGCCCTGGGCGCGCGGCATGGGCATCGGCGGCGACTTGGTCGGCCGCTGCGTCACCTTCGCGCGCGAGGCTGGTTACACGACGTTGCGGCTCTGGACGCATAGCGTGCTGCTCAGCGCCCGCCGTATCTATGCCGGTGCGGGGTTCGAGATCGTGAAGACCGAGATCCACCACAGCTTCGGCAAACCCGAACAAGGCGAGATCTGGGAACTGACGCTCTGACCTTCACTCTTCCCCGGCGAAGGCCGGGGTCCAGTTGGGGAAGGCCCGTTGGCTGGCGCTGCGCGTCGTAACTTCAGCCCTCCCGACTGGACCCCGGCCTTCGCCGGGGAAGGAGGGGTTCAGCCCACATGCACCGCGAGCCACACCGTCGGCTCGCCATGGGCGGTATAGGTCACCCAATGCCGCTGCCCGCCCACGATCGTCAGATGGTCGCCTGGCTTCAACGTCACCGCCACTGAGTCCTCGATCCTGATCCCCGCCTCACCCTGCAGCAGCACGACCCATTCGTCCTGCTCCTGCACCATCGGCTCGTCTTCGGGCGTCGCTTGGCCATTCGACACGATCCGTTCGATGCGCACACCGGGACCGTCAAGCAATTCGGTGAAAGCTTCTGCGCGCTTGGCAGCAGGCAGCTTCGCGAACAGGTTGGCGACCGCGATCTTGAATTTCGGTTTGGGTTTTGGCTTTGGTTTTGGAGCCGGCTTCCGTTTGGGGGCAGGCTTGGGTTTCGGCTTCGGTTTCGGCTCAGGCTCAGGCTCGGGGTCGGGTTCCGGCGCAACCTTCTCCCGCGCCTTCACCGTCCCGGCCGAACTCTTCCACGTCGCGCGCATCGCGTCGCGCAGATAGGCCTCGACCTCCTCCGCGCTCGTCTCGAGCCCCTTGTCGCCGATACCCAGCACCGGCTTGTCCGCCGCATCGACCAGCCCAAAGCGCCCGAAATCGCCGCCCGGCTTGCGCCGCCGCGACGTCTTCAGCTTCAGCCCGCGATGCCGCGCCATCTCGCGCAGCTTTTCCGTCTGGTCGTCGGCCATGATGCGGCAACGTCTAGGCCGGCGAAGCGATGCGTGTCGACAGGCGCCGACTTCCGCCGCTAGAGGCTCATCCATGCCCCCCCGTTTCGACTTCACCATCCACGCCACCGACGGCAAGGCCCGCACCGGCGAGATCGCGATGCGCCGCGGCACGATCCGCACCCCCGCCTTCATGCCGGTCGGTACCGCCGCGACGGTCAAGGCCGTGAAGCCGGCCGATGTCCGCGCGGCCGGCGCCGACATCATCCTCGGCAACACCTATCACCTGATGCTCCGCCCAGGCGCGGAACGCGTGGCACGGCTCGGCGGGCTGCACGGCTTCATGGGCTGGGACCGGCCGATCCTGACTGACTCAGGCGGCTACCAGGTCATGAGCCTGAGCGACCTGACCACCCGCTCCGAGGACGGCGTCACCTTCAAGAGCCATCTCGACGGCACCCGCCACACCCTCTCACCCGAACGCTCGATCGAGATCCAGCGCCTGCTCGGCTCCGACATCGTCATGGCGTTCGACGAGCTGGTACCGACCACCTCGACCAAGGAAGTGCAGGCCGCCGCCATGGCCCGCTCGATGCGCTGGGCGAAGCGCAGCCGCGACGCGTTCGACGGCGGCGGCGCGCACGCGGAAGGTGCCGCGATCTTCGGCATCCAGCAGGGTGCGCTCGACGAGCAGCTGCGCGGCGAAAGCGCCCAGGCGCTGATCGATATCGGTTTCGACGGCTATGCGGTCGGCGGCCTCGCGGTCGGCGAGGGCCAGGCGGCAATGTTCGCCTGCCTCGACTTCGCGCCGGGCCAGCTCCCCGCCGACAAGCCGCGCTATCTGATGGGCGTGGGCAAGCCCGACGACATCGTCGGCGCGGTCGAGCGCGGCATCGACATGTTCGACTGCGTGTTGCCCACCCGCTCAGGCCGCACCGGCCAGGCCTTCACCCGCACCGGCCCGATCAACATCCGCAACGCAAAGTTCGCCGAGGACACCGGCCCGCTCGACCCCGCCTGCCCCTGCCCGGTTTGCGGCACCTGGAGCCGCGCCTATCTCCATCATCTCGTCCGCGCCGGCGAGATTCTCGGCGCCATGCTGATGACCGAGCATAATCTGTGGTTTTATCAGGTCTTGATGGCCGATCTTCGCGACGCGATAGCGAACGGGCGGATCACGGCCTTTGCCGATGCGTTCAGACGGGACTATGCTGGCCCGCCCAAGGGAGAGTGACTTGGCTACCGACGACCAGGACGACACAAACGAAATCCTCGCTGCCACCCGCGCCGCGAAGGAGCAGCGCGAAGCGGCAGCGGCGACCAGCGATGCCGCCAAGGCCAAGCGCTGGCCGCTGACGACGATCGGGCTCGGCATCGGATCCGCTGCCGTCGTCGCTGCCCTGCTCTACGCCAACAGGTCGCGCCAGAAGCGCTGACCCCCGCGGCCGGCGGTCACCCGCCGCAACCGCCGCAACCGCCACCGCCGCACCCCCCGCCGCCGCCATCGCTCGAGCCGCCGCCACTGTCGCCCGAGCCCGCGGTGCGCAGGGCGTGGAAGTCGCCCAGGCCCGATCCGATCAGCACGCTGGTGCCGAACAGCGCCACCGCATGGTCGGTCTCGTCAGCGGTCGGTGCGCGCCGCAGCCGCTCGGCATCGCTCCGGGCCCGGTTCAGCGCCTCATGGCCGCCCCGGGTCCGGCGATCGACCGCGGCCCAGCGGATCACCGCGAAGACCGCGGTCAAGATCAGCAGCAAGGTCAGGTACCCCACCGGTCGGTCGCGCTCGACCCCGACCAGCAGCTTGATGCTGCCGAAAACCAGCAGCAACAAATAGGGCGAGGTCTGCCAGAAGCGCATCTGCAGGGTCAGCCCGTCGTCCATCATCAGGCCGGCCGTGATCAGCTTGCTCCGGATCGGCTGCGCATGGGGTTTCAGCGCCATTTCGATCACCGGCCAGCGCACGTCGCCCGGGATCGCCAGCACGCTGCGATCAGCAGGTGTATCACCGCCGCTGCGCGCCGCGACATGGAAGCTCTTCTTGCCGATCATGACCAGCGCCCGCGCCGCCAGCAGCCGGGTCACCACCGCGTCCGCGAAGCGTGTCGCACCGCCCGCCAGATAGGCAAGGTGCCGCGTATCGGTGACGCGCGCCGACCGCCCGTCGGGCCGGAGCCAGCGTGGGATGATGAAGCCCGCGACGATCGTCGTCGCAAACAGGATCATATAGAGTTGGAGGAAAGGCTCGGCAGTCAGGTCGAATGGTCCGAGAGACATCGTCAATGCTCCTCTACCGTGACACCACAAGTGCAAGAACTGCCGCCGCTGCCAGCAGGATCGTCAGGAGGGACAGCAGCGCCGTGCGCCTGGGGATGATGAAGGCATCGCGCGGGTGGACCCGGCGTGCCTTGGGATCGTCGATCAGCCGTCGCGCGCCGCCCGGCCAGATGTCCGGCGGCGGCGCGTCGCCGAAGACGCGTTCGTAGCGCTTCAGCGTTTCGGCATATTGATCGAAGAAGCGGCCCCGCTCGCCCGCGCCACCGGCGGTCGGGCCATGATGCAGCGGGCGGCCGAGGACTTCGGGGCAGAAGCGCTCCCAATAGTCCCGACTATAGGTGAGGTGGAGGTGCCAGGCCTGATCGACCGCGTCCGAGGGCGTCACCTCGGTTTCGCCGGTCACCGCCAGGAAGCAGAATTTCTTATACTCCCCGATCACCCGCTCGGCATACCCCAGGCTCCAGCCATTCTCGCGCGCGAGCCGCGCGACGAAGGAGAGCGCGGCATCTTCGGGACCGATGCTATAGGGGAAAAGCGAGGCCCAGACCGGGTGATCCGGGCAGGTCGTGGGCAGACGATTCGTCTTGCTCATCTGAAATCCCACTAACATAGTAGGCGTTAAGATTCAATGACCAAATGCGGAGACAAAGAGGGGCGGCTCCTCGCGGAACCGCCCCTGCAAGGAAGGTGAGCGGATCAGAAGGCGAAGTTCGCGCCCATCTTGAACGTGCGCCCGATCAGGCCGGCATAGTGCCAGGTGGTCAGGAAGTTCGGCGCGCTGGCATAGGCGCCAGGCGCGATCGGCGCCCGGGCGTTGAACAGATTGCCTATGTCGAAGAACACGCTGAACTTGTCGTTCACGCGGGCCGTACCGTTCAGGTTCGTGTTGATGAAACTGTTGATGTAGCAGAACTGCGCACCCTTCGCCGTGTCGCCGGTGGCGTATTGGTTGTTCAGCGTGCAATCGTCGCCGGCGCGTTCGTCGTTGGCGATCGACTTGATCCGGCCGACATAATAGGCCGTCGCGGTCAGCGAGAAATTGCCGACCTCGAGCGTGTTCTGCCAGTTGCCGCGCCATTTCGGCGTGCCGTTGCCCGACGACAGCTCGTACGGGCCAAGCGTCCCGGCGAACTTCTGCACGCCGCCCGAGGTGTGCAGATCATATTGCAGCACGTCGGTCACTTCGAGCCGGCTGGTAAACCGGATGCCGTCGCTGATCGGGATCTTGGCGGTCGCCGAGAAATCGATGCCCGAGGTGATCGCATAATTGGCGTTCACGAACGGCGCATTGATGATCAGCACGCGCGGCAGCGCGTTCGGGAAGAGCGGATCGGGCGCGTCGACGACGTTGACCGAATAGCCCGGCCCGACCGCCGCGACCGCGGCGATCGCCTCCGCCAGTGTCGACTTGCTGTAATAGGCATTACGCGCATCGCCGACGAGCGGGCCGGCAACGATCAGGTCCGACTTCTTCACATTGTAATAGTCGACGGTGAAGCTGAGCCAGTTGACCGGCTGGAAGATCGCGCCGGCCGTGAAGCTGCGCGACGTCTCCGGCTTCAGATTGGGATTGCCGACCAGACCCGAGCCGAGCTGATAGGCCTGGGCATAGGGGTTGGTGTTGCCCACTGTCCCGCCATGTACCGCCAGGAACGATGGTGGCGGGGTGAAGGTCGAGAAGCCGGCATATTGGCTGCGCGGTCCGCTCTCCGCAAAGGTCGGCGCACGGAAGCCCTGCGAATAGGTGCCGCGGATCGCCAGTTCCTTGATCGGGGTGAACTTGAAGCCGACCTTGGGCGAGAAGTGGCTGAATCCTTCCGAATAATGGTCGTACCGGCCCGAGGCGGTGATATCGAGGATGTCGAGGACCGGTGCGTCGATCTCGAAATAACCGGCCGAGACGGTATGCTGACCGAACGCCGAGGACGTGGTCAGCGTATAGGTGTCGAGGCGCGCATTCTGGTTGTTGTTGGTCAGCGTCTCGCGACGAACCTGACCGCCGATCGCGAGCTGCAGCGCGCCGCCCGGCAATTCGAGCAGCTTCTTGGTCACCGACGCGTCGAGCGACACCATCGACGAGGTCGAGGGCGTGGTGACGTTCGGGGAGACGAAGCTGCGGATCGCCGCGCTGTTCAGCGACGGATCGACGAAATTATAGGCGCCGGTGTTGATCGCGTTGAGCAGGTTCGGGATGTTGATGAACCCATATTGCGTGATGCTGAGATTGTCCTTCGCGCCGACCGCGTCGACGCGCCAGTCCCACCCGCCGTCGAAGCTGCCCCACAGGCCGGCTGCGCCGCGGATCACTTCGTTGGTGCGGTCGCTGCCTGCCTTGATGTCGCCGAACAGGTAATAGATGCGCGCGGCGCCGTTCGCCGGATCATTGGCATAGGCCGAGGCATATGGGTTGTTCGGGTTGAGCCGACGATCGGCCGCCGTCGAGCAATTGAGGCCAGTGCCGCAGACATAGACCGGCAGCACGATGCCCGGGTTGCTCGACGCGAGCGCGGGCGCCCCGCCGAACGGCTGCGTGGCGCGTAGCGCACGCGGTGCGTTCAGGATGCTGACAAAGTCATGCGAATAGCTGCCAGTGACATAGGCTTCGATATTGTCGCTGAGCCGAATGCTCAACCGGCCGTTGAACGCATACCGCTCCTGCAGCGGCGCGAGCTGGAAATATTCGTCGACAAGGTCGTGCTTGCAGCCCGTGCCGCGGGCAGCGCCGGTCGCGACGGTGTAGCTGCCACGGGCGCAGTTGAGGTTCAGCGACGTGTAATTGCTATAGGCCGAGCCATTGGGCTGCAGGCCGCTCGCGAAGAGCGACGTGCCGCCGGCGAGCGGATTGTTGAGATCGGTCTGGTTGGTGCGGACCACGACCGCGTTCGGCGTCGCCGTGGTGAGCGTGCTGTCGGCGGTGTTGTTGTCGAGGCCGCCGATCGAGCTGAGGTCGGTGGTGTTGTACGGGAAGCCGCGGCTGTGGTTGGTCACCCGGCCGTCATGCTGATATTCGCCGTTGACGTAGAAATTCCAGCCCTTCTCCGCGTAATCGCCATAGCCGAGCGTCAGGTCGGCGCGCTGGTGCCCCGCATCGCCTTCCTGCGACACGCCCGCCGCGACGGTGCCGGCGATGCCGGTGAACTGCTTCTTCATGATCAGATTGACCACGCCGCCGATCGCATCGGCGCCATAGGTCGAAGATGCGCCGTCTTTCAGCACTTCGACCCGGTCGATCAGGCTGAACGGGATCGAGTTCAGATCGACATAGGCGTTGTGCCCGTCGTCGTTGATCGGAAAGTTGGTCGACCGCAGGCCGTCGATCAGGACCAGGGTCGAAGACACGCCGAGGCCGCGCAGCGAGACCGCGGCGCCGCCAGCCGAGAAGCCGCTCTGGAAGCCGGTGCCGATCGAGCCGGCGCTGTCGGCGGAGACCGAGCGGATCGCGTCGTTGACGGTGGTGATGCCGGCCTTGGCGAGGCTGTCGGCGGTCAGCACCGTGACGGGCGACGGAGTCTCGGTATCGGTGCGGCGGAACAGCGAGCCGGTCACCACGATGTCGGGCGCGTCCGCTGCTTCGGCTGACTGGTCCACGGTGTCGGCGGGCGCAGTCTGCGCAAAGGCCGGAGCAGCCGTCAGGCCAATAAGCATAGCAATAGGAGCCGCGCCTGCACGCAGGCGCGAAAGAGTGTTCACTGACATTGAAACAGTTTCCCCAAGTTACGCACTTAAGACGTGCAGCCTGTTCAGGGGTGCTATTACACGCCCTGGATGCTATCAGGCTGTAACTTGCCTGGGCCTTTGTAAAGTGTCCGCGCTGTTCGATTCCGGCCGGTGTTGCAGGGTTGCAATACTGATGCGGAATATGACCGTCGTAGATTTACAAGCCCTTCGACCTCGGTTGTGCGGGCTGGCGTCGATCCGAGTGCGTTTTCCCAAGGGCCCGAGCGTCCAGGGCGGGTGGTTGCCGGTCCGTCCGCACGTTCAATTTGCTGTCATAGATTTTTCGCACCTGCGAAGCCCGCCAGACGGATGTTTGGCAGTGCCTGTACCGGGCCGAGTCGCGAGTGGGTCAGGGTTTCCACTGCCGCCTATCCGGCCATGGCGGCGCCTGATATCGGTGGGGCATGAACGTCCTTATCTTCGGCGCCACCGGCATGGTCGGGCAGGGCGTGCTGCGTGAATGCCTGCTCGACAGAGGCGTCGAGAACGTCGTGACGGTCGGTCGCGCACCCTCGGGGCGGAGCGACCCGAAGCTGCGCGAGATCCTGCTGCCCGATCTGTTCGCGATCGCCGACAAGACGGGCGAACTGTCCGGCTTCGACGCTTGTTTCTTCTGCCTCGGCGTCTCCTCGGTCGGCATGTCGGAAGCGGATTATACGCGCATCACCCACGACCTGACGGTGACGGTCGCGACGCTGCTTGCCGGGCTCAACCCCGGCATGACCTTCATCTATGTGACCGGTGCTGGGACCGACAGCAGCGAACAGGGCCGGCGCATGTGGGCACGGGTAAAGGGCCGCACGGAAAATGCGCTGTTCGCCCTCCCCTTTGCCGCAAGCTACATGTTCCGCCCCGGTTTCATCCAGCCGCTGCACGGCATCGTCTCGAAGACCGGCTGGTACCGCGCACTCTATGCCATGACCGGCCCGCTTGCCTCGGCGCTGGGCGCCGTATCTCCCGGGCTGGCGACGACGACCGAGAAGCTCGGCCGCGCGATGATTGCCGTTGCCCGGGGTGGCTATGCCAAACGGATCCTCGGCAATGCGGACATCAACCGCGCTGCCGAACCCCTTTGCTGACGCGCTCTTGCTTGCGTCGCGGCCGGCGCGGCCTACCATCGCGTCGATGCAGCACCTCGCCCCGCCTATCTCTCGACGCTCGCGACCCAGATCGGCGCACTGAGCGCTTTTCTCGGCGGTTTCGCCGCGACCTATCTTGCGACGTTCCTCACTGCCGGGCAGCGGACCCACCCAGCAGCCGTGGCGATCGGTGGGGCAATGATCTCTTCGGTCGGGTTCATCGTCGCGGTGGTCGCCTCGACCATGTTGATCGCGGCGCTGCATCCCGATGCCCCCATGGGCGCGTCGCACCTGGCCGGTACCGCGCAGGTGGCGATGACGCTCAGCTTCGTGCTGGCGCTGTTTGCCCTGCTGTTCAGCCTGGGCGCCAGCGGCTGGACGCGGTCTCGGGCCATGGGCTGGACCACGAGCATTGCGGCGGGTGTCGCTACCCTGATCGTGCTCATCCTCATCCTGCAGACCGGCTGACCGGGCGACACGTCCGGCTCGCGCGCCCTCCCGCCGCGTTCACGCTACGGATAGCTTGCTGCGCCTAGCGCATGTCCGGAAATGCCGCGCGTGCCGGCTCCGTCGGCGCGCCTGTGAAAGGAGTATCATGCGTCCCATCGATCTCGTCGGGATGGCCACGCTTGCCGCGCTGGCCATCACCCCGCCGCTCCACGCCCAGGCGAAAGCCCGTCCAGTCGCCGGCAATGTCACGCGCGCGCAGGTCCAGGCGCAGGTGAAGCAGGTGTTCGACCTCGCTGACACCAACAAGGACAATTTCATGAGCCGCGCCGAGTTCGGCAAGCGCATGGGCGCGGTGTTGAACCGCACGCCACCCGGCACGCCCGGCGCACCGTCGAAGGAAGAGGCGCAGAAGTTGCTCACTGCCGCCGTCGCCGCCTTCAATGCGGTCGACGTCAATCATGACGGCAAGCTCAGCCGCACTGAAGCGGGCGCGCGGGCGCTCGCGGCGTTCGACAGCATGGACAGCAACCATGACGGCGTGGTCACGCCCGCCGAGAAACGCGCGGCAAGCAACGCCGCCACGCCGATCGGCCCGGTCGGACCGACCGGCCCGGCCGACTCCGGCCGGAAGCCGGCCAGCCGATAGAGCCTGCGCCCCTGCCCGCGTCGCGCGCGGGCAGGCAAGTGTCTGGCGCAATTGACACGGCCCGACCCGGACGCGACACCTCTCGCTATCCTCCCGCATTTCCGGAGTCGTTCATGCGTCTTTTCCGTGCCGCCCTTCTGCTCGGCGCCGCCCTGCTCCCGCTTTCGGCGCAAGCGCAGAAAGCACCAGCGCCTTCCGCTGCGGCGAAACCGCTCGATTTCACCGAACGCACCCTGGCCAACGGGCTGAAGGTCTACGCCATCCACGACGCCGGCACGTCGAACGTTTCGGTGCAGGTCTGGTACGATGTCGGGTCGAAGGACGACCCCGCCGGCCGTTCGGGCTTTGCGCACATGTTCGAACATCTGATGTTCAAGGCGACGCGCAACCTCGTCTCCGAGCAGATGGACCGGCTGACCGAGGACGTCGGCGGCTACAACAACGCCTCCACCAATGACGACTACACCAATTATTACGAGGTGGTGCCCGCCAACCACCTCCAGCGCCTGCTGTTCGCCGAGGCCGACCGCATGGCGAGCCTGGTGGTCGAGCCGAAGAGCTTCGCCTCCGAGCGCGACGTGGTGAAGGAGGAGCTGCGTCTGCGCACGCTCGCCCAGCCTTACGGCAAGCTGTTCTCGATCTATTTCCCGGAGATCTCCTACACGAAGCACCCCTATGCCCGACCTGGCATCGGCAGCCTGGAGAATCTGGAAAGCGCGACGATCGACGATGTCCGCGCCTTCCACGCGGCCTATTACCGGCCGGACAACGCCATCCTGGTCGTGTCGGGCAATTTCGATCCGAAGCAGCTCGATGCCTGGGTCGACCAGTATTTCGCCGGCATCAAGAAGCCCGACCGCCCGATCCCGCGCGTGACGGTGACCGAGCCGGAGCGGACCAAGGCGACTCATGTCACCGTCTATGAGCAGAACACCCCGCTGCCGGCAGTGATGATCAGCTATCCGGTGCCGCCCGACAACAATGCGGACATGCCGGCGCTGACCGTGCTCAACGCCGTGCTGTCGCAGGGCGAGAGCTCGCGGCTCTACGAGACGCTCGTCTATCGCGACCAGCTCGCCCAGAGTGCCGAGACTTATCTCGACACCAAACAGGGCCCGGGCAATCTGGCGGTGTTCGCGATCCTCGCCGGGGGCAAGACCGCCGATGACGGCGAGACGGCGCTGCGCCGCGAAGTGGCGCGGCTGCGCGATGCGCCGGTCACCGCCGCCGAGCTGTCCGAAGCGAAGAACGAGATCCTGACCGGCGTACTCCGGGGCCGCGAAACGGCCGAGGGCAAGGCCTCGGCGCTGGCCGCTTCCGTGATCATCAACGGCGATCCGCGCGCGTCCGACCGCCAGATCGCGGAGATCGCCCAAGTGACCGCGGCCGACCTCCAGCGCGTGGCGAAGAAATATCTGCGCGACGAGCGGTCGGCCGCGATCCACTATCTCCCGGCCGAGGGTGCCCCGGCAGGCGCCAAGGGCGATACGGTAACGATCGCCTCGACCGTGCAGGTCGCGCCGCTGGTCGCGCCGGACGATGTCGCGATCGTGACGCCGGCCCCGGCCGACCAGCGCCTGGCGCCGCCCGTCGCGGGAACGCCGATCGCCGCCGCCATCCCGTCGCCGCAGGAGATCAAGCTCGCCAACGGTTTGCGTGTGCTCGTGGTCGAAAAGCATGATCTGCCGCTGATCACCGCGACCTTGGTCGCGCCCGGCGGCGGCGCGGCCGACCCGGCCGATCGCGCTGGTGTCGGCAGCCTGACGGCCGACCTGCTGACCAAGGGCACGAAGACTCGTTCCGCCACGCAGATCGCCGCGCAGATCGAAGCGCTGGGCGGGTCGATCGGCAGCGATGCGAGCTGGGACGGATCGTCGATCGCCGTAACGGTGAAATCGGACCAGGCCGCCCCTGCGCTGACCATCCTCGCCGATGTCGCGCAGAACCCGGCCTTTGCCGATGAGGAGATCGAGCGGGCCCGCGCCCAGGCGATCGATGGCGTCACGGTGACGATCAAGGATCCGGCGCAGCTTGCCGGGCTGGTCGCCGGCCGCGCGGTGTTCGGCGGCCAGCCTTATGGCCATGCCCTGTCGGGAACCCCGGACTCGCTCAAGGCGATCAAGGCAGCCGATATCCGCAGCGCCTATGCCCGGACATGGCTACCGGGTCAGGCGAGCCTGATACTGGTCGGCGACATCACTCCCGCCGCCGCCAGGACGCTTGCCGAGCGAAATTTCGGCAGCTGGAAGGCACCCGCCACCACTGGCCCCCTCACCCAGTCGGTACTCTTTACGCCTGCGTCGGGGCCGCGCGTGATCGTGGTCGACATGCCCGGCGCGGGTCAGGCCGGCGTCGTCGTCGCCCGGCCCGGCATCGCGCGCCGAGACCCGAGCTTCTATCCCGCCAGCGTCGCCAACACCGTGCTCGGCGGCGGTTTCTCGTCGCGTCTCAACCAGGAGATCCGGATCAAGCGCGGCCTTGCCTATGGCGCGGGCAGTTCCCTCTCGGCGCGGCGCGAGCCCGGATCGATCTCGGCGCGGACTCAGACCAAGAACCCGACCGCGCCGGAAACCGTCGCGATCATGGTCGCCGAGATGAAGCGCCTCGGCACCGAGCCCGTACCGGCGAACGAGCTCGAGCCGCGCAAGGCAACCCTGATCGGCGATTTTGGCCGCGGGGTCGAGACGACCGACGGCATCGCCGATGTGCTGGGCGACTATGTCGTACAGGATGTCCCGCTGAGCGAACTCAAGGCCTTCACCACCAAGGTCTCCGCGGTCGACCCGGCAGCGGTGCAGGCCGCGGCGGCGAGCCTGCTCGATCCGAGCCGGGCGAGCATCATCGTGGTGGGCGATTCGAAGGATTTCATCGACGCGCTCAGAAAGGACTATCCGAACCTCGAGCTAATCCCGGCGAGCGCGCTGAAACTGGATACGGCAACGCTGAAATAACCCCTTCTCCCCTCGCGGGAGAAGGATACGAAGACTTGCGAGCGAAGCGAGTTAGTCGAAGTTGGATGAGGGGGCTGAGGCTCGAGACGCAGCCTATGTCCCCTCACCTTTCCCTCTGTCAGAGATGGGGCGTTCTCAAAAATTACGTTAACCATCAAGTGTTTCGCCACGACACACCCCCAAATCAGGGCGCGCACCAAAGGGCCCGATCCGCTATGGCGCAGCCATGGCGTGGGGCATGATCACCAACTGGTTCCGGATGCGACGGCTGGGCAAGCTCGGCCTGGTCGGGATCGTCGCGCTGATCTGCGCCGGCGTCTCCGCCCACGCCGCGATCCGCGCGATCGTCGACCAGCAGGCCAGGGCCGCAGCCGCCGCGGCGAAGCCAGTCGGCTATGAGGCCGAAGATCATTTCCCCGGCGCGGCCTATTTCTACATGGCCGAGGAAAGCGCCGCCCCAGGCTCGGGCGCGACCGGCACGACCAGGCTGCCCGACATGCCGTTGCCGCCCGAAGCGGTGGCATTGGCGACCGATGCCTCGATCCGCCCGGCCCAGCCTTTCTCCATGGTCAATGCGACTCCCGCCGATCGCGGGCGGGCGCTGCAATGCCTGACCACCGCGATCTATTACGAAGCCGCGACCGAGCCCGACGCCGGCCAGCAGGCGGTTGCGCAGGTGATTCTCAACCGCATGCGCCATCCCGCCTTCCCGGCGACGGTGTGCGGTGTGGTCTATCAGGGGTCGGAGCGTAACACGGGCTGCCAGTTCAGCTTCGCATGCGACGGATCGATGGCGCGGGTGCCGTCGCGTACTTACTGGATCCGCGCGATGAAGGTCGCGGCGGCGGCGCTGAACGGCCATGTCTTCGCGCCGGTCGGCCTCGCGACGCATTATCACACCTATGCGGTGACGCCGTCCTGGAACAAGAGCCTGGTGATGACCGCGGCGCTCGGTGCTCATTTCTTCCACCGCTGGCAGGGCTGGTGGGGCACCCCCGCCGCGTTCAGCCAGCGCTATGCCGGCAATGAACCCTTCCCGGGGCCGCACGCTCGCCCGGCGAAGCCCGAACTGACCCTGGCATCGGCGAGCCTGCCGGCCCCCGCGCCGCGCACTGCGGCATCGATGATCCAGCCGGCCTATGCCCAGACCAGCGTGTTGAAACCGGCCGTTGCGTCGGACGGGTTACCGGGCGACTCCCAGATCCTCGACCGCTGGAAGGATTCGGGCAAGCCGCTGCGTTAACGCTGTCGGCGCTGCTTTCGATCTGCGAAATATGCTATGGCCGGATCGGGGCGAAACCGCCGCGCATGTCGCCTTGATCCTATCCTTCGGAAAAGCCGGGCCTAGGGTCGCGCGGGAGGGGCTAGAGCAACAGGGAGCAGCCAATGGCCACGCAAATTCCAGGCGATCAACCCACGAACATGGTGGAACGGATCAAGCGACTGCTGACCGCGCCCGCACAGGAATGGCCGCGGATCGACGCGGAACCGATGACGATCAAGGGTATCTATATGGGATGGGTCGTGCCGCTGGCGGCTATCGGCCCGGTCGCCGGCCTGATCGGCGCGCTCGTCTTCGGCTACAGCTTTCTCGGCATCACCTATCGCCCACCGATCACCGCTGCGGTCAGCGCGGCGCTGGTCGCCTACGTCATGGCGTTGATCGGCGTCTATATCCTGTCGCTGATCATCAACGCGCTGGCACCCAGCTTTGGCGGCACCAAGAATGCGGTGTCGGCCTTCAAGGTCGCGGCCTTTACCGGAACCGCGGGCTGGCTCGTCGGCATCTTCCAGATCATCCCGTCGCTCGCCTGGCTTGCGATACTCGGGCTGTATGGCCTCTACCTCCTCTGGGTCGGCCTGCCGATCCTGATGAAAGTGCCCGAGGGCAAGGCAACGACCTATATCGTGGTGACGATGCTCGTCTCGATCGTCGTGTTCCTGGTCTGCGGCGCCGTCGCGACCCAGGTCGGCGCCTCGTTCGCAAGGCCGATGCTCAGCGCGGCAACCGACACCGGAACGGTCAGCGGATCGCTGAACCTGCCGGGCGTGGGCAAGGTCGATCTCGACAAGGCCAATGATGCCGTCGCGAAGATGAAGGCGGCGACCGAGAAGATGCAGAACGGGACGGCGACGCCGATTCCCGCCGCCGCGTTACAGGCAATGCTGCCCGCCGCGATCGGCAGCTTCACGCGCGGCGACATCGAGTCGCAGAGCGGCGGCGTCGGCGGGATCGCGGGCAGCCATGCCGAGGGGCGCTACACCTCGGGCGAGCAAAGCTTCAGCCTGTCCGTCACTGACATGGGCGCCGCCGGGGCACTGGCCTCGCTGGGCGGCGCGATGAACATGCAGTCGAGCAAACAGACTGCGACCGGCTATGAGAAGACCGAGATGGTCGGCGGCGCGATGGTGTCCGAGAAATGGAATACCGACTCGAACAGCGGCAGCTATGGCACGATGGTCGCGAGCCGCTTCATGGTCTCAGCCGATGGCGCGGCGCCTAACATCGACACGCTGAAACAGGCCGTCGCCTCGGTCGATACGGGCAAGCTGGCCGCGCTGGCGCGCTGATGCGCTGGCGTCCCGCAAGGAAAACCCCGCCTGCTTGCGCGGGCGGGGTTTCCGGGACCAGACGATCGGTGCGCCTATTGGCGACCGCCCGATTCCGGCGAGAAATTATGCAGCCCGCGCGGGAAGGGGTTGATCGCGACGCGCGTCGCCATCTCGCCGACCGTGCCGCCCCAGCTCGCGCGGTGCCAGCGGCCGATCTCCGCCGTCACGACATCGCCGGGCGACGCGGTGAAGAAGGGTACGCCTTCTATCTGGTAATCGATCTTGCCTTCCATCACGAACCAGAACTCGGCGTAGTTGATGTGGAAATGGCCGAGATTGCTTGGCGGCGGCGTGGGCGTGCCCTTGCCGCGGATGTTGTTCACGAACATGTGATCGCTGGCGATGAATGCGCCGGCCCGGGCGTTCGCGCCGACGACATCCTTGTAATAATCGAGATACGGCTTGTTGGGGCCGTCATAGACGCCATCGCCGCCCGACAGGATCGTCCTGGTATAGGTGACGCCCTTGATATCGGCGGGCTTGTTGGGCGTGCTCGTCTCCGGATAGATCGGGATGTCGCCGGTCTCGTGGATCTCGAACCACAGAGCGGGCTCCGATCCGACCGTCTCCAGCGTGAAGGGCAGGCGCAGCGGCACGTTGATCTCGAAACCCTTGGAAGCAACGAACGGCTCCTGGCCCTTGATGCTGACGCGGACCTGACCACCCCACACGATCATCGCGACGCGGTTATCGGCATAGAGGACCTCGGGCGTCTTGCCGCCGGGGGCGAGCTGATGCCAGTCGGCCGCCAGGTCCTTGTTGCGCACGATCGGCTGCGACCAGGTCGCCTGACCCTTGTGCAGGGCGAGCACGTCGGAGAGCTTCCACCACGCCTTGTTCGGCGCGACATAGGCCTGGACCGGAGTCTTCTTCGGCACCCACCCGAAGATCGGCGGCGGCGGCGCAGGTCGCGCGGCGGGCGGCGCGGCCTGTGGCACGGGTGCGGTCTGGGCAAAGGCCTGATGCGCCAGCATCGCTGCGGCCCCCATCATCCCGGCGGTCACGGTGGTCGTCAGAACACGCATCAGTCATCTCCCTCCAAAAGGACCGGCGCGCGCCGCCGGATTATTCTTCTCTCCGCCGCCCATCGGCTTTTGCCATGTTCGGGGCGTGGAGTCGGCGCAGACCTATATCAAATATATGATATAGGAAAAGCGTTTTGCAGGGCCGATCCGGCCGTTTGTACCGCGTCCCGCTCGAAGCTCGGAAGGAGCTAGACCATGGCGACGCTGGTCTGTGACGATCATCCCCTGGTGCGCTCAGCGCTGGCGCTGGTGCTGGCCGACATCGCTGCCCCGCCGGTGCTGCTCGCATCCGACTTTGCCGAGGCTTGGGCCATTGCGGAAGGACGCGACGATCTCGAGCTGTGCGTGGTCGACCTGCACATGCCCGGCATGTGCCCGGCCGAGGGGCTGAGCGGGCTCAAGGCGCGGGTCGGCGACGCCCGCATCGTGGTGGTGACGGGTTCGGATGACGATGCCGACCTCGTCACCGCGCTCGATCTCGGCATCCATGGCTATGTGCCGAAAACGGTCGAGCCCGGCGTGGTCGAGGCAGCGCTGCGGCTGGTGATCGCTGGCGGGCGCTACCTTCCCGACCGGGTGGCCGATCTGGCGCGCGGACGGGAGCGCCGTGCCGCTGTGCCAATACCGACCCCGGAATGGTCAGCGATCGGACCATATGGCAAGCTCAGCCAGCGGCATCGCGACGTGCTCGACCAACTGGCACGCGGGCGGTCGAACAAGGAGATCGCGCGGCTGCTCGGGCTGTCGCCCGCGACGGTGAAGACTCATCTCGCGCATATCTTTGCGGCACTCGGCGCGAGCAACCGCACTGAAGCGGCCGCCCGCGCTCGCGAGAACGGGTTCGTCTAGCCGCCCGTATTGGCCCAGACGCCCCGCGCCCCGCCGATGTTCACTGCGACATATTCGTCAGGCACATATTCGAAGCCCCAGTTGGAGAAAAAGGGATCGGTGCCGGCCTCGAAAAAGATCATCGACCAGTCGGAGGCGGCCGCAGCGGGAATGCCGAACACTTCGATAAACCCTCGCGCCGCAAGCTGGACCGGGCTCCGTACCTTCTGCGCGCTCAGGCTGCAGGTGGCGTAAGCGGGGTTGTTGAGCAGCAATTGCTGCCGATGCGGCGGCGCGGCGGCGAAATCGGCAGGACAAGGCGGCGGCGTGTGCTGACCCGACGTCCCGCCCGTCGCCGGTCGTGCCGCTGCGAGGAAGGCCGCGCGCCGTGCTGGATCAGTGATCGGCGCATCGATGCCATAGCCGATCAGCGTCCGGAAGGTCGCAGCCGGCAAGGCGCGGATGCCGCTCCCTGGCCGGCGCGTCAGGAAGGTGCCGCTCTGGCGCGCATGGAGATCGACCACCCGGCCATTCTCCACGACCGCAAGCGTTTCCACCGCCGCCTGTCCGGACAGCCGGAGGGTCGAGGAGCGGAAGATCCCCGTCTGGCCACTGCTCATTGCGACCCTGATCGCCGTGCCGGGAACGGCGCGGTTGGCGGTCGCGGGCAGCTTCGCCGCCGCGCCTGCCGTCACCTTGGTCATGGGCTGGGTGTCGGCCGCGGCGACGGCGGTCAGGGCGATGACGCTGCCCAGTGCCAGCGTGATATGATTCAAGCGCTTCATGGCATGTCTCCTCTTTTTCCGGATGTCAGTTGGGTCGCCGCGGCAGGTCGACCCTGGGCGGCAGCGACGGCGCCGAAAGCGCGGGCAGCGGGAAGGTCACCGTCCGCGCGAACGGCGCCTGGAACACGGCGGCACCGGCGCGCGACGGGCCGATATCGAGCGCGAAGCTCGCATCGGCGCAGCCGGCACGCTCGGTCGCTTCAAGGGTGAAGCGGCCAATCGCCCCGCTCACCGTCAGGCCGCCGGTCGTCGCGACGAAACAGGTACCGGGATTGCTGCCGCCAACCGGGCGCAGCCGCCAAAAGACCTGCTCCCCGCCGGCCCGCGTCGATTGCGCGAAGTCAAACCGGACCTCGAAACGCGCGCTGGTGCGCGGCCCGCCAAAGGGCACACCCTCGACATTGCGGATGCCGTTTCCGGGGTCGGTGCGGATCACCAGGGTCAAGGCGCTGGCGCCGCCACTCCCGCTCGCCGGGGCCAGGGTAATGCGCCGCTCCCCGACAAAGGTCCGCGCCAGGTCAGCGGTCATGCGGATCGACTGGAAATCGCGATTGGGATCGACAAGCGCAGTCGGCCCGGTCAGGCCCGAGGTGTTGCCGCTATAGCGCGGCGGGATCACGGCCTTGCCCCGATCGGGATAAGGCTGAATCATGCCGGCCCGGAAGCCCCCGACGTCACCGCGATACTCGCCCATCACCACGTTGAAATAGACCGGGCGGGTCAGGCACGGCATCTCGATCGCGTCGCCGCGACCCGGCGGCATGTCGATCGTCAGGATTGCGCCGGCGATCGTCGCCCGGCCCCCGATATCGTCGATGCAGCCGCCCAACGCATCGTCGAGCCGGGGCGGATCGTCCAGCGAGCCAGACCCGCTCCCGGTGCCGCCAGTCGAGACTGCGCCGGTGCTGGAGTTGCAACCCGGACCGCCACCGGGGCCGCACCCCTGGCCTTGCGTGGAGGTGATGGGGCCAGTGGGTGTCCCCGGAGCGCCCTGCGCAGGGGCCGGGCCATTTCCAAGGGTCGACCGGCCCTGCATCGTCTGTGGGCTCCACTCGGTGCGCAGGATGCTCGGGGTGATGATCCGCACGGGCATGCTTTCGCTGCCGAAGTTGAGCGTCGCCGTGCCGGGCGGTGTGCCATAGGGCACCTTTATCTTGACGACGAGCGAGCCGATATTGCCGCACCCGCGCGCGCCATTCTCCCCGCCGCCGACGCCGCGTTCCCGGTGCGCAGTGCCCGGCCCGGCCAGGGTCGCGCTGGGGCTCAGGTCGACGCCGTGGCCATAGATCTCGATCTCGTTGCTGAACCCTGCCGGGATATCGAGCGGCCTATTGTCGCTGTTGCGCAATTTCGGGTCGCGTTCGTGCGGGCTCGGGCAGGATTTGCCGGGCTCGATCGGCGCGCCGTGCACCGTCTCCCATTCGGCATGCGCCGGCGCGCTCCAGGCGAAGCCGGCAAGGGCGAGCGCCGGGATCAGCATCCGGGCGAGGTTGGCATTCCGGTCGATACGCATGTCACGTCTCCAAGATCGGGGGGATTGTTGCGACCGTCACAGGCCGAAGCCCCAGGGGAGCCCCAGCGTCACCGGCTTCACCGGCAGTTCGATTCGTTCGCTCACGCACAGGTCGCGCCCGTCCGGACCGGCATCGACGCTAAGCTTGGCCGGCGCAGTGCAGGACGGTGCGCGCGGCTTGAGGATCGCGGCGGCGGCGCCCTTGGCGGTGCAGCCGTCCGGACCCCGCACCGGATCCACATCCAGGCCGGCGGGACAGGCCAGCGGCAATTCCACGACAAGCCCGACGCAGCGCGCGACCAGTCGCCGTCCCGGCTGGGACAGCATGTTGGCCGGCAATGCAGCGCTGGACGCTGCCTGGGTCTGGAGCCAATAGCCGTCCGGGCAACCGCTCGCGCGAAGCTGTGGCGGCAGCTCGTTGGAGCCGAGCCCCATTCCGATCTGCGGCTGGGCAAATGCCGGTGCGACCGCGATCGCAACGACAAGCGAGAGGGTGAGCGCGCGCATCTCAACGTGCTCCCGGCGCAAGCAGTTCGCCGAGCAATTGCCCGCTCAGCTTGCCGGGGCTCGGCCAGGCGAGCGGGGCGTCGCCGGGTGCCATGCGGGTGAACATCCGCATCCGCCCGAGCCGAGCCGCGGCATCGGTGCCGTTGCTCGAAGGGTCGACGATCTCGGTCCACAGCCGCGCCAGCCGCTCGACGCTGTCAGCGCGCGCCCAGGGCCGACCCGGAAGCGCCGTCGGCCGCGACGGCGTGACCAGGATCAGCACCGCATCGCGCCGCGAGGTCATCGCCCGCTCGTTGAACAAGGACCCGGCAAGCGGGATATCGCCCAGCACCGGCACCTTCGAAAATGTGCGATCGTCGACGCTCTCCGACAGACCCGACAGCACCAGCGTCTCGCCGAACTTGAGCTCGGCCGTCGCCGCGACTTTCTGGCGGAACGTGGTCAGTGCCTCGCTGAAGCTGCCCGCCGGTTCGGAAGTGAGGAACGACCGCCCCGTCTCGATGCGCACGCGCGTACCGTCGGCAGTGATCTCGACCGGGGTCACCTTCAGCTCGATACCGATATCGATCTGCTCGAGCTGGCCGAGATTGACCCCGCCGACAGCGACCTTGAGCGTGCGCCCGACAAAGAACTCACTGACCTCGCCGCGAAAGGCAGTCAGCGTCGGCCGGGCCACCACCTGGTAGAATTGGCCGCCCCGGTTGAACAGGTTGAGGTTGTAGGTGAGCTGCGGCACCCCGATCGCCTCGGTGATCACGCGCTCGAAGGAATCGCTCGGCGATCCGCCCCGTGTCACCCGGCGCGTGTCGGCACGGTTATAGCCATATTGCAGGCGCAGCCCGTCGAGCAGGTTCATCCCGATCCGCTCGCGTGCGGTGTTCTGGGCAAGCACGATCGCGACATCGACCGAGATCTGCGACGGCGTGTCGGCGACGACCGGCTCGGAGGACACGGCAACCGGCTGCGCATCGACCGGTGCGGTCTGGGCAAGTTGCGCGACCCGCGGCTGCAGCGCAGCGGCGACGGCCGGATCGATCGCGTCGATCGCGGCGATCAGCGACCGGCCGCGTTCGGCATTGCCCGACGCCGCCTCGGCCAGCGCGGCCAGGCGCAGCGCGGGCAGCTTTGCCTCGGGCGTCGTCGCAAGATCGGCGGCGCGCCCGGCGCTCGCGGCAGCGAGCGTCACATCGCCATTGCGATAGGCCGCCGTGCCGAGCGCCAGCAACGCCGCCGGATCGGACGGCCGTGCCAGCACTGCCTGGGCAAAGCGCCGCGTCGCTTCGTCGTAACGCCCCCGGTCGAACGCCGCGCGCCCGGCAAGCGCCGCCGCCCAGAAGCTGCCCGGCTCGGCCTTCAGCGCGAGATCATAGCCCGCCAGCGCCAGCTCGACGGCCTCGGGATCGGTCTCGCCCGACTGGTGATAGGCCAGCGCGAGCAGGGTCTGCGCCGACGGATCGCGCGGGCGCCGGGCGGTCAGCTCGGAAAAAGCGGCAACCGCCTCGCGCGGGTGTCCGGCCTGGAGCGCGGCGGCACCTCGGCTTTCGAGCGTCGCGTCGTCGGCCGGCGCGGCGAGGCTCGCCGCACTCTGCACCGGCATGCTCCCGCCCCCGCCGCACCCGCCAAGCGCGGTCGCACCGGCCAGCGCCGCGAGCGTCAGCAGCCGGCTCATGCGCCGGCTCCCGGGCGCGGGGCGACGCACAGATCGGCATTGCCGCGCGCATCGATCCGGTAGCGCAGCCTGTCGTCGGCGCAGGCCGTCGGCAGGAAACCCGAAGCACGCGGCTCGCCGCGCTGGTTGAGCGACGCGCCGCACACGTCGCGGCCGGGCTGAACGATCAGCCGGTCGTGGCTGGCCGTCGTGCAGACGGGCGGCACCGACGCCATGGCGACCGCAAGCAGGAGGGAGATGGCAGGCATGGGGTTCTCCGGGCGAGGGGGTCAGGCCGCGCAGATGCGGGCCGGCGTGGCGGGCAGCAGCGGGTTGATCGCGCGGGCTGAAACGATCGCGGCGCTCTCCACCGCATTGGGCTGGCGCACCCGGCGCGAGCAGCACATCGCTTCCTCGCCCGCGATCATGTAGGCGCCTGCAGGCGCGCAATAGGCACCGTGATCGACCCGGCCAGTGCTGTTCGCCACCGCGAAGTCGACATTGCGCCGCCAGCTGAAGATCGAATCCAGCCTGGTGAAGGCCGCATAGAATTCGACCTGGCAATTGATGCCGGGGTTGCCGCCACCCGGCGGCGGGGTCAACACATGCTCGAACTGGCCGCTGCACAGATAGCCGTTGCGGTCGCGCCAGCAGCATTCGTCATGCAGCCAGCTTCCCGCATTGATCAGGCAGCTGCCCAGTACGCAGGTGCCGATCCGCCCGATCCGGTCAACGCATTGCTGCCCCGCCGCGCCGAAGCAATATTCGGGGCGATTGAGCGGCCCCAGCCGCTCGCCGATCGGCCGGTTCGGCAGCCGCGCGAGACCGGCAAGCACCGCATTGGGATCGATCGCCATGGTGCCCGCGACCTGAGTCGGGGCAGTATCGGCCGGGCAGGCCGGCCCGCCGCTCGCCTGGAGCCGGACGGTCGCGCCGGTCGCGATGGCGCCGCGCACCGTGCCGCCCCGCGTTCCTACATTGGCCGTGACGGTCGCCGCCATCGCCGGGAGCGCGCCAAGCCCGCTCTGCGCTCCTTCCGGACCCGCATCAGCAATGGGCACGCGCGCCTTGCCCAGTGCGTCGGTGCGCGCGGCACCAAAAGCGTTGCGGTCGGCATCGGTGCCGATGCACACCAGCGCATCGCGCACTGGATGGTCCGCCGGGTCGACCACCGACACGGTCATGGTGCGCGTGTTCTGGGTTTCCGCCGCGATCGGGTGGATCAGGATCGCTAGCGCGGCGGTCGCCGCTGCGGTTCGGGCTGCACGGACCATGATCGCCTCCTCCATTTCGAACGAGGCGGATCATGGACCGCGGCAAGCCCCGCCGCGTCGGCCAGGCGGCTATCCGGATGGTGGAAATGGCGCGCCGAACGGCTCACCCATCTGGCGCCCCCTCGCGCCCATTGCGCGGGCATCCGGGTTGCGGGACAACGCACCATGGCCAGCCTGCCCTCGCCCGACCATGCCCGTATCCGCGCGGCGGAATCGCGCATCGAATTCGCCGTGGCGGGCGCCTTCACTATCCTGATCGCCGGCACGCTGGCTTATGTGCACAGCCTGTTCGCGGAAATCGTGCCGGCGTGGCGCCTCTGGTCCTGGACGGTGATGGTCATCATCGTGGTCGTGGTGATGGTGCTCGTCCCGGTGCTCGTCTTCCTGCGCAAACCGGACGACGCGGAGATCATGCGGATCTGGTCGCCGGTCGGGAAGCTCTGCGCGATCCTGTTCGACACCGCCGTCGCCGCCAGCGTGTGGATGCTGCTGCCCTATGCGTCGGAACCGCTCCGGCTGTTGATGGTGATCTTCTACGCTGCCTGCGTCTCTGGCCAGGTGATCTCGACCGCCGAGTCGCTGGGCACAATCCTCTACGGCGTCGTCACGATCTTCGGCTCGGCGGCGATCTTCTTCCTGATCAACCCCGGGCCCTATTCAGTGCCGCTGTCGCTGTTCCTCGCCGCGTTCGGCGTGCTGATGGTCGGGGTGGCGGCGACGCTCAAGGTGGCGATCCGTTCGGCGATCAGGGCGAGGCTCAGCGCGGAGGCGATCTCGACCGAGCTGGCAGCAGCACTCGACGCCGCAACCGAAGCGCGCGACGCCAAGATGCGCTTCATCGCCGCCGCCACGCACGACCTGCGCCAGCCGCTCCAGGCCGCTGCCCTGTTCTTCACCCATGTCGCGAAGCGCGACGCGGCGGCGGAGGACCGGCACGGCACCGTCGCCAACGCGAAGCTCGCGTTCGAGGAAGCGGCGTCGTTGCTCGACCGGCTGCTCGACCATCTCCGCCTCGACAGCGGGATGATCCAGCCGACGCTCGACACCATCGCGATCGGCGACGTGCTGTCGCGCCTGAACGAAGAGATCGCCCCGCTTGCCGCCGCCAGCGGCTTCACCATCGCCTGTATCGCCACCCGGCAAAGCGCGGTCGCCGACCCGCATCTGCTCGCCCGCGTGCTGCGCAACCTGATCCACAATGCGATGCGCCATTCGCGCGGCACCCGCATCCTGGTCGGCGCGCGCCGCTGCGGCGACCGGGTGCGTATCCATGTCATCGACAATGGCCGCGGCGTGCCCGATCGCGAGGTCCCGACCCTGTTCGCGGACTTCCGCCTCGCCGCGGAATCGAGCGGGCGGCGCGGCATCGGCCTCGGCCTGCCCTCGTCGCGCAAGATGGCGGAGCTGATGGGCGGCGGCGTAGCGTTCGAACCGCGCTGGCGGCGCGGGGCGGCGTTTTACGTTGAACTGCCGCGGGGGGCCTGATTGCGGCTGCCGGTCATGACCGCTTACGACTTGGTGACAGACAGCGCCCAAACGCCCTAACCTCGGCTCATGTGGGATTTCATCTGACATCTGCCCGGCTCCACTCTGATTGACGGGAAGGGCGCGAACGAGACGGTGCTGGATCGCATCGAGGATCTGCTGGAGCGGCAGCGAAAGCCAGTGATCCGGCGGGGCGAAGATGATCTGGTTTTCGACTCGCCGATGTGGAGCGACTTTTTCGGCCCGAACTGGCTGGCGATGGTCCTTTACGATCGGGGACGCTTCTGGATCGAGCAAGGGTCGGACGGCCGCATTCTTCGCTATGATCTGCGCAGCTTGCACGGCTTCGTCTTCTGCCTGTTCGGCGCTGCGATGTTCTTCGCTGGCGGCCTGGTAGAGGGTGTGGCCGAGGGACTGAAATTCGCCGCCATCGCCTTCGGCTGGCTTTACGGGATGAACATGCTGTCGGCATGGGCGCGTATCCCCCGCGCGATCCGCAAGGCCGTCGACCGGCTTTAGTCGACCTCTCGGCAATCGGTGACTTTCAAAACGGCCGTGAGAGTGCATTCATGCGGTGAGGTAAGGCACAATCATCAGGGGCGCAGCGATGGACGATAGGGCAAGTGACGACATCCGGACCACCCTGACCCGCTACGCCGCGGCATGGCGCGCCGGCGACCTGCAGGCGATCGCGGCCTGCTACCATGACGACTTCACGCTTCATTATTTCGGAACCAGCCCTCTCGCCGGCGTGCACCGCGGCAAGCGCGCAGCTCTCGCAATCCTGGCCGATTTTTCCCGAAGGTCGCAGCGTCGGCTGGTCGAGATCAGCGACATAGCGGTCGGCGCCACGCGCGGCGTGATCCTGGTGCGCGAGGAGCTCTCGATCGGGGGGCGCCCCGTCCAGGTCGATCGTACGCTGATCTATGCCGTCAGGGATTCGCTCCTGGCCGAATGCTGGGTGCTCGATCAGGATCAACGCCTGATCGACGAGATGCTTCGGCAGGGCTGAAGGGCGTCGCGCCAAACCTGCCGGTGAATATTTGGGCCCATGTCAGCGGTGTTGGAGAGAAACACATGATGTTCGACGAGGCGAAGGCAGTCTGCGGCGCCATGCTGCGTTCCGAGGCGCGTCGTGCCGTGACCTGCATCGCATTGATGCTGTCGGCCATTGCCTCATTGGCGGTGGCACAGGGCGGCCCTCCGACTGACCCCATCATCGAAACCGGCGATGTGGTGCGCTTCTACCAGCTCTACGACGCAAAGGAGGGGCATCCGAGCGCTGACCAGATTCAACGGGAGTATCTCGACCCGGGCTCGGACGGCCTCCACCAGCTCGCGCGCCTGCGCCGCGTAACGGGCGAGGCGATTGCCCAGGCGATGGCGGCGCATCCCGAAACCTATAGTGACGCCCGCCGCTGCATGGCGGCGTTGCCCGCCGTGAAACGCCGGCTGGCCGTGTCGCTCGCAACCCTGCGACAGCTCTATCCACAGGGCTCGTTCCCACCGGTCACGATCGCGGTGTCGCGCACGAAACCGGTCGGGATGACCGATGCCGGCGGCGTACGGATCGGCCTCGAGGCCCTGTGCGCGACGACGTATCTCAATCCGGATATCGAGGATCGGTTCGTCCATGTGATCGCGCACGAATATGGTCATATCCAGCAGGATGCGCCGCTACGGCCGGGCGAGGCGCGCACCGTCCTCGCGCAGTCTCTGATCGAAGGCGGCGGCGAGTTCACCGCGGAGCTCATCTCGGGCGAGGTCGGCAATCAGGCGCCGGGCCAGCTGGCAAAGGGGCACGAGAAGGAAATCGAGACGCGGTTCGTCGCAGACATGGGCAAGACCGACCTTTCGGCATGGCTGTATAACGGGACCAATCAGCGCCCCGGCGATCTCGGCTATTGGGTCGGCTACCGGATCATCAAGGCCTATTACCTGAACGCCCGCGACAAGCGGCAGGCGATCCGGGATATCTTTCTGATGCAGGACCCGAAGGCGTTCCTCCGCAAGAGCGGCTGGCACCCGGGCATGCGCCTGGCTTCCATCGCGCCAGGCAACGAGGCGGGCAAAAAATAGCGGGAACGAAGCAACGATGCGCGGTCTCGACCCTTCACCGAGATTCCCGGCTTTCCTGCGAGGTCCGGCACCGCGATGCTCATCGCGAAGCGCCTCTCTTCCGCCGCCATGATTCCAGCTATCGCCGCCAGCTCTCGGGCAAGTCATGACCGTTACGCCCGTTACGCCGGGATCTACGGCGGACCTGACATCGGCGCCCGGAACAGGAAGTCGGACTCCGTCACACCGGGGATGGTTCTCGATTGCGCCAAGTTCACCATAATAGGGTTTGCGCTCGCATCGCGGTTTCCGATAGCCGACAGGAGCCCGACGCCATTTACAGACGATGGGTAAACCGCCTCGCGCTATATAGGACGACCCTCAATGGCCTCCAACGATCTGGAATCCTGGCTCTCTCCCTCACGAGCGGCGCTTCTGGTCTATGACATGCAGGTCGGCATCTGCCACCAGGTGGAGTCGGACGCCGTCATCGCCCGGGTAGGCGAAACGGTCGCCGCCGCGCGGGCGGCGGGGATGCGGATTGCCTGGTGCCGTCACCAGTCGCTCCCCAAGGCGTGGATGGGGGCGTTCGCCGTCCGCATGGCCATGGCGTGGCAACGCACCGATGATCCCGCGGTGGTCGAGCCCTGGTTCCTGCGCGGCACCCCCGGCGTCGAGATCGTGCCCGCGCTCGCGCCGCAGCCGGAAGACTTCGTTTTCGACAAGCTCACCATGTCCGCCTTCGAGGGCACGCCACTCGCCATGGCACTGCGCGACGCGGGGCTCCAGGCGCTCGCGATTTGCGGCATCGCGATGGAGATCGGCATCGAGCCCACTTGCCGGCACGCCGCCGATCTCGGCATCGTCCCCATCCTGATCGAGGACGCGTGCGGCCATGGCGACGCGGAGGCCGCGCGGCGATCGATCGAGAGCTTGCGCTTCGCTGGCGACACGATCGTCACCAGCGTGGCGGAGATGCAGGCCGCGCTCGCGCGGATCGCGCCGGGCCGCCCCAATGGCTTGTGAGGAAGAGGACTGCTTGATCGACGCGATCCAGCTTAGCCGCGCCAGCGGGGGTCAATTCCGTAAACTGGCACCGTAATAGCCATACTACCCCCTGGACTCGCTAAGGGTGGCGAGAAAATTGCCCTTGAGTAATCTGATGCCTCGCGGAATTTCGCGAATTCCGAACTTCCCAATGGTCAGCCAGCGGCCGAGAATGATCTTTGCCCCAGGATGCCCCTTGTCCGCTGCGTACTCCAGCAACGGCTTGACTGCACGGCGCGCCTTGCCGCCAGGGGAGCGCTCATGGCGAAACCAGGCGAGCCAAAAATAGGCCGGGATGAAGTCTGATCCTACGCCGTCTTCCAGCAGTTTTTCACAATGATCGTAGTGACCATGTAATGCCAGAAGCCGTGCATATCCGATTGTCGCCATCCACGAGCCACCGGATATCGCTCGACGATAATATTCTTGGGCTTGCTCGAAATCGGGAGGGACGCCGGTGCCCGTGTGGTGGTGCCACGCGAGTAGCTCCATTGAGCAGACAGAGCCTGCTTCAGCCAATTCCCGGAATACCCGAATAGCGGCTCCCGGATCGGACTCGACGAGTGGTGAAGCGACCCTGATCCGATCTAGAGTATCGTCCGATTCCCTAGCCCAAATCTCGCTCTGATTTGACTGAGACTCCTCCCAGTCGCCTGACTTGTGCCACAGGGAGTCAAAGACGGTATCGCAGTCTGGCCCAAAATCGATACGGAATAAGCTGCGCAGCCTTTTGCAAAACTCGCACGCCATACTTGGCCTTCGCTGTTGAATCCCGCGTGCAGTCAGCGGTCCAAAGTCTGCGAAATCAGGTTATCTGAATGGCCAGGGTTTCGCAAATCCAATGGCATAACGGTGGCGCAACGATGACAGGTGCAACTACCCTCTTTTCTGCGGTGGGGTAGGTTGTAGCGTAAGGCATCGCGCCACGCTTTGAGAAGGCCGAGTTTAGGGGTTCTTGCACCTGTCACCGTTATGATTGCGAGCAAGCTGAGCGAAGAGTTTTACAATGTTCTTGCCGATCTGCGCCGCTGGGAAGAGACCGGGGTGTGGAGCCGCTATGCCCACAGAGACTCAGCCAGCGTGGCTAATAGCCTGGTGGGCGCAGCAGGCTAGTTTGCGGGGCATTGCTGTGAGGGCGACGATTCAATGGCCCGCCTTACACTGCCTACACAGCATGCGAGCAGGGAAACGGGCAGCTTTCGCTGCCCACTTAACCCATTGATATAGTGCTGAAAATCTTGGTCGGGGCGACAGGATTCGAACCTGCGACCCCCACACCCCCAGTGTGATGCGCTACCAGGCTGCGCTACGCCCCGACCGAGGGTGGGGCACATATGCGGGTGAAGCGCGGGATGCAAGCGCGGAAGCCACGCGGTAACCACGAGCCGAAATCGGCCCGGCCAGCCGTCGTTCGATTCAACTCGCCCAAAGGTCGTGCCACAGTGCCGATGACGGGGTGCTCCCTGCATCCCGTCTGCTGTGTCTCATGACCGCGACTCTTGTTGGAAGATGTCCGGTCCCTGTTCCGACGAAGATCCTCCCTGTTATTCGGAGGAATTGCTCCCTGTTATGCGCGCCTCTCTCCCTGTTATTCAGGAACAGGGAGAAGGCGTCGCAACATATTGAGGCGAATAGAAAATATCTCCAACAAAGTTGGAAATAACAGGGAGAGAAAAAATCCTCACCGTTCCCGCCCTGTTATCGCGCAATAACAGGGCGAGATCGCCGGCCTTGCCGCTGGACGAAACGGGGCGACGCGAGCGCCCTATTCCTTGATCTGCCCGAGCGGCAACAGGCGCTTGGCCATCGCCTTGACCAGCCGCCGGTCGCCGCCCTTGAGCACGGTGACCATTTCCGCCGCCCGGCGCTGCATCATCCGGTCGAGCGTCGTGGGCGTCGTTCCCCGGCTCGCCACATCCGCCAGCGATGCGCCACGCACATCCTCGGGATCGAGCGACAGCCGCAGCAACGCGGCAAGCCCGGTGAACAGGGCGCGATCCCCGCCCAGCGCGACGGCGCGGTCGGTCGCCTCGTACCCGGCCGCCTTGCGCGCGCCGAGCACCGCGCGGGCGGCCAGCCCGCCCAGCGCCTCGACCGCATCGATATGCCAGCCGCCAAGCGCCGCCTGCGCTTCGGGATCGCGCGGGTTCCTGGCGACCAGCGCCTCGAACTGCGCGCGACAGGCCAGGGCGTCGCTCCGGCTCTTGGTGAGCTTGGCGCGGTAACCGATCGCCATTGCCCGGGTGAGCAGCGCGTCGCTGTCGCCGGGCATGCGGGCCAGGATCGCATTGGCGTCCGCCTCCGCGCCGGCGAGTTGCGCCAGTACCGAAGCCTTGTCGCGCACGGTGAACACGGTCTGGGTCAGCCCGTCGCGCGACGGGCTGGAACCTGCGGCGACGGGCGTGAGCAGGAGAAGAAGGGCGATCGCGGTTTTCAACATGGTCCTGTCTCTAGGCTGTCACTGGAACGCCCGACAGGCGCGATTCGGTTCGTTTCCCGCTCACTCGCCCCCCGCTCACTCGCCAATGAGCGTCTTCCAGAACTGGCCGTCCCAGGCCTTCACGCTGATCTCCTTGATCTCGAACGCCGCCAGGCTCTTGCCGAACGCCTTCTGGTGATCGGCGACGCCATGCGCCCCGAGCGCCTCGGCCGAGGTCCAGCGTTCGGAAATGCGGATCAGATCGGGGTCGCCCGCATCATAGGCGAAGTTGTAATACTCGCAGCCGGTCTCGGCATTGGTCGTCGCCATATGCTCCACCAGCAGGTCGCGCAGCCTGGCGCCTTCGCCGCTTCCGACCCGGATATGTCCCAATACGATGATGGTCATGGCGCTCCCCCCGTTCTTGTCTATCTGTGCTTGTCTATGCTTGGGCCGGCCGTCGCGACCAACCGATTGTTGCGTGGTCACCGGACAAGTGATAGCGCGCGGCGCTTATAGAGTGGGCCCTGTTTCTTCGATAACCCAGGTCTCTTTCGAAACCCCAGCCATTTCGGCCAAGCCATTCAGGATGCCATGTTCGCAACCCCAGCCTATGCAGCCACAGGCGCCGCCTCAAGTGGCGGTTCCTTCCTGGTGCTCATCCCGTACCTGCTGCTCATCCCCGTCTTCTACTTCCTGGTGCTGCGCCCGCAGCAGCAAAAGGCGAAGGCGCACCGCGCCACGCTGGAGGCAGTGAAGAAGGGTGATTCGGTCGTGACGGCCGGCGGCGTGGTCGGCAAGGTGACCAAGGTCGAGGAACGTCATGTCGAGGTCGAGATCGCGCCCACCGTCAAGGTGCGCGTGGTCAAGGCGATGCTGGCGGAGGTCACTCCGTTCGGCACCAAGCCGGCGAACGATTAATCCGATGCTAGATTTCCCGCGCTGGAAGGTCACCTCGATCCTGGTGCTGCTCGCCGCGCTGATGGCGCTGGCGATCCCGAGCTTCTTCTCGGAAGACCAGACCAATGCCTGGGGCTCGTTCCCGCATCCCCGGATCAATCTGGGCCTCGATCTCGCTGGCGGCAGCTACCTGCTGCTCGAGGCCGATACCGACTCCCTGATCAACCAGCGGGTCGAGCAGATGCGCGACGAGGTCGCGAACCGGATGCGGCGCGCCACGCCGAAGATCGATATCGGCGACATCTCGACGCGTGACGGCAAGGTCAACTTCATGCTGCGCGACGTGACTCAGGTCGACGCCGCGCGCGAGCAGCTCAATTCCCTGACCACGGGTGCGGGCCTGACCGGCCAGCGCGACTGGAACATCGAGGTGGTCGACGGCACCCGCTTCGTCATGACCCCGACCCGGGCCGGCATCGACCAGGCGATCAACCAGGCCATGGGCGACGCGACCGAGGTCGTGCGCAAGCGCATCGACGAGCTCGGCACCAAGGAGCCGACCATCGTCCGCCAGGGCAGCAGCCGGATCGTCGTCCAGGTGCCCGGCCTGCAGAATCCGGATGCGTTGAAGAAGCTGCTCGGTACGACCGCAAAGCTCGAATTCAAGCTGGTCGACGAAACCGTGACCGATCCCAACCAGCTGGCCCAGGGCATCGCGCCCGTCGGCAGCCAGGTGCTGCCTTATGCCGGCAACCCGTCGGGCGTGCCGTTCATCGCGGTCAAGCGATCGGTGATGATCTCCGGCGACCAGCTGATCAACGCGCAGCAGAGCAACGACCAGACCACCAATGAGCCGGAGGTGGTGATCACCTTCGACAGCCAGGGCGGCAAGAAGTTCGCGCGCGTGACTCAGGCCAATGTCGGCCACCCCTTCGCGATCATCCTCGACAACAAGGTGCTGTCGGCCCCCGGCATTCGCGAGCCCATCCTTGGCGGCACCGCGTCGATCTCGGGCAGCTTCACCGTAGAGAGCGCGAACGAGCTCGCCATCGCGCTGCGTTCGGGCAAGCTGCCGGTCGCCCTGAAGGTGATCGAGGAACGCACCGTCGGCCCCGACCTCGGCAAGGATTCGATCCAGGCCGGCATCAAGGCGTCGGTGATCGCGGTAATCCTGGTCATCGCCTTCATGCTGGTGACCTATGGACGTTTCGGCATCTATGCGAACTTCGCGGTGGTCATCAACGTGGTGGTCATCATGGGCGTGCTGGCGGTGCTGAACGGCACGCTGACCCTGCCCGGCATCGCCGGCTTCGTGCTGACCATCGGTACCGCGGTCGACGCGAACGTGCTGATCAACGAACGAATCCGCGAAGAGCAGAGGCGCGGGCGATCGGTGATTCAATCGATCGAGCTTGGCTACAAGGAAGCGAGCCGGACGATCTTCGAGGCGAACGCGACTCATGCCATTTCAGGCGTCATCATGCTGCTGCTGGGCTCCGGCCCGGTGAAGGGTTTCGCGGTCGTGCTGCTGATCGGCATCTGCACCTCGGTGTTCACCGCCGTCACCTTCACCCGCATGCTCGTCGTGCTCTGGGTCCGCCGTACGCGCCCCAGCCACCTCAACATTTGATCGGCGACCGGCTATGCGTCTCCTGAAACTCGTCCCCGACAACACCAACCTTCCCTTCGTCTCCCTGCGCAAATGGGCGTTCGGGCTGACCATGCTGCTGACCATCGCGGCGGTCGCCCTGGTGTTCGCGCGGGGCCTCAACCTCGGCGTCGATTTCGTCGGCGGCCTGATGATCGAAGAGAAGTTCGAGACCCCGCCCTCGACCGACAAGCTGCGGCAGGTCGTCGACCGGCTCGGTCTCGGCGAAGTGCGGCTTCAGTCGGTCGGCACCGACGGCAAGACCATCTCGATCAAGCTGCCGCCGCCCAAGAGCACCGAGAAGGACGCGACCGACAAGACCGTCGCGGCGGTGCAGACCGCGATCAACAAGGAGTTCCCGGACGCCCGCTTCTCGAAGCAGGATGCCGTCAGCGGCAAGGTGTCGGGCGAGCTGATCTGGAAGGGCATCCTCGCGGTCGTCCTCGCCGTGGTCGGCATCAGCCTGTTCGCGATCTTCCGGTTCGAATGGCAGTTCGGCGTTTCGACCGCGGTCGCGATCATCCACGACGTGCTGATGACCCTGGGCTTCTTCGCGCTCACTCAGTTCGAATTCGACCTGAACATCGTCGCGGCCGTGCTCACCATCATCGGCTATTCGATCAACGACAAGATCGTGATCGACGACCGGATCCGCGAGAATATGCGCCGCTATCGCAAGATGGACATGCCGCACATCGTCGACCTCTCGGTCAACGAGACGCTGCCGCGCACGGTGATGACTTCCGTCACCATCCTGCTCGCGCTGTTCGCGATGCTGATCTTCGGCGGCCATGTGCTGCGCGGCTTCACCGCGGCGATGATCCTCGGCATCTTCGTCGGCACCTATTCGTCGATCTACGTCTCGTCGTCGCTGCTCATCTCGCTCGGCCTCCGCGCCGAGCCGAAGCCCGACGACACGCCGGGGTCGAAGGCCGAGCGGGTTGCCTTCAAGGACATGCCCTGAGGCGTTTCGGGGTAACCCACCATGCGCATGGATAAGGGCCAGCAGACCGACGGGCCGATCATCTCGGCCTTTTCGAGCGGCGGGTTCAAGGTCGACGACGGCGTCTATCGCGCGCTGCTGATCTCGCCCGTGCGAGCCGACGGCTGGACCCCGCCGCCGCTGGAGGAGCTGAGCGCCGACGATATCGCGCCGCTGCTCGCGCTCGATCCATTCCCCGAGTTCCTGCTGCTCGGCACCGGCCCGGCACTGGTGCGCCCGCCGCTATCCTTCGTGCGCGCGATCGAAGCGCGCGGGCTCGGCATCGAGGCCATGGACAGCCGCGCTGCGGCGCGCGCCTGGGCAGTGCTGCGCGGCGAAGGCCGCTGGATCGCGGGTGCGCTCTACCCGCTTTGACCCCCGCCGGGTGCGCGGTTATCATACCCCGGTCTCAAAAGCTGGGGGAGAGATCGCATGAAGCTGCTTGCCGGAATCGGGTTGCTCGCCGTACCGCTATTCACCGTTCCCGCCGCCGCCCAAACCGTGCCGCCGGCAAGCCCGGCGCCCAGCCCCGCACCGGCGCCGGACTACGCTCAGGACTCGGCATGGCTCTGCCGCCCCGGTCGCGTCGATGCGTGCGCGGTCAACCAGGACGTCACCGTCATCCAGGCCAACGGCAAGCGGAAGATCGAGAAGTTCAAACCGGCGCCCTCGCCGCAGTTCGACTGTTTCTATGTCTACCCGACCGTCTCCAACGACGCGACGCCCAACAGCGACATGACGCCGGGCCCCGAAGAACTGGCGGTCGCTGCATCGCAGGCGGCGCGCTTCGCCTCGGAATGCCGGGTGTTCGCGCCGCTCTATCGCCAGGTCACGCTGACCGCGCTGCGCGCCTTCATCACCGGCCAGCCGGTGACGATGGACCGCGACATGCCGGTCAACGATGTGACGGCGGCGTGGAACGACTATCTGGCGCGCGACAACAAGGGTCGCGGCGTCGTGCTGATCGGGCATAGCCAGGGCTCGCTCGTGCTGAAGACGCTGATCGCCAAGTCGATCGAGCCCCAGGCCGTCCGGCGCAACATCATCTCGGCGATGCTGATCGGCGCCAATGTCGCGGTGCCGCCGGGCAAGGATGTCGGCGGCGACTTCAAGCGGCTGCCTTTGTGCCGCAAGGACGACCAGTTCAACTGCGTGATCAGCTACACGACCTTCCGCGCCGATTCGCCGCCACCGGCGAACAGCCGTTTCGGCAAGGTGCCCGACGCCGGCATGGTCGCCGCCTGCACCAACCCGGCGGCGCTCGGCGGCGGCAAGGTGGTGACGGACGCGATCCTCGGCACCAAGGGCGCCGGGACCGGCAGCGCGCCGATGGGCGCGTGGACCAGCGACAACCTGCCGGTTACCACGGCCTTCGTGAAGGTGCCCGACCTGATCTCTGCCGAATGCGTGTCGAAGGATGGGTTCGACTATCTGGCCGTCACCGTGAACGCCAACCCGGCCGATCCGCGCACCGACACGATCGTCGGGGATGTCTCGATCGGCGGCGTGATCCTGAAGGATTGGGGCCTGCACCTGATCGATATGCCGGTGGAGATGGGCAATCTGGTCGACCTCGCCGACCGTCAGGCAGCGGCGTGGCGGGGCACGCCCTACAAGCCCAAGCGGCGCTGATCGACCAATGCGGCGAGGTGCTCGCACAGCGCGGCGCCGTTCACTTCCCAGGTGAAGCGCTCGGCGCCGCGGCGGACGGTCGCTTGTTCGGGCGGATCGGCGAGCACCGCATCGATCGCCTGCGCGAAGGCGCTCGAGTCGCGAGCGACGATTCGGCCATAAGCGGGGTCGGTGACGACTTCGCCGGCCCCGCCCGCCGACGTGATGACGATCGGCGTGCCGCAGGCGAGCGCCTCGACCCACGCATTGGCGAGCCCCTCCGACGCTGAGGCGAGCGCCATCACATCGGCGGCAGCGAGCAGTGCTGGCAGATCGGCATGTGGGACACCGCCAAGCAGCGTCACCCGGTCGCCGAGGCCGAGCGCGTCTATCTTCCCCTGCAACGCGCTTCGTTCCGGCCCTTCCCCTGCAATCAGCAAGGCGACGCCCGGCAGCGCCGCGACCGCATCGATCGCGATGTCATGCCCCTTGCGCGGGATCAGCGCGCCGAGCGACACGACCAACGGGCCGGTGACGTCATAGACCGCTTTGGCCACGACACGATCGCGCGGAGCGAAGCGGTCGAGATCGACTCCAGTGTGGTGGACGCGGATGCGATCGGCAGCGATGCCGATCGCGACCATGTCGGCCTTCATCGCCTCGGATACCGCGAGCAGGCCGTCGGCGCCCTGGCCGGCCGCGATCACCTGGTTCGCGGTGGCCGGCGCATGCCCCCAATGATGGATATCGGCGCCGCGCGCCTTGATCGAGACGGGCACCCCGAAATGACGGCCAAGCGCCACGGCGGCAGGACCGTCGGGGAAGAAGAACTCGGCATCGATCACATCGAAGGCGAAGTCGCGACGGATCTCGGTGAGGAGCGTCACCAGGCGCGGGATCAGCGCGCGGCAATGATGCCGCCCGCCTGTGCCCGGAATAGTGGTGAAGCGCGGGCGGCGGGTGTCGAGGCCCTTCCAGGTCTCGCGCTCGGGCAGGGACGCCAGCGGCGCATGGTGCGACAGCGCGCGTAGCGGCCAGGGCGGCAGGCCGACCGGCGCGACCAGCCGCAGGTCGACATCGGGCAGCGCCGCGAGACCCAGCGTCTGCCGCTCGACGAACACCCCGAAATTGGGGCGCGTCGCATCGGGGAACAGGGTGGAGAGCGTGAGGACGCGGAGCATGGCGGCGGCGAGTGTAGCGCGGGAAGGTTAATCCTCCCACGCCCCCGCCATGATCAGAGGCGTTTATCCCCTGGATAAGCGAACAGCAGGTCGCTGCCGATCGATGCCTGGACCTCGCAGCGGCCCTCGAAGGTCAGGCATTCGCCCGCCTTCCACGCCACGCCGTCAGCCACGCCCTCGCCGGCGATCGGCACGAACCAGCCCATCGTGCCTTCGGGCAGAGTCACCACGCGGTGACCGGCAGGCCAGCGTTCGAGGACGAATTTCGGGCCCTCGGCCAGGATCGTTCGGTCGTCCGATGCCGGGGCCGGAGTCGGCAATGGCACAAACGGAACCGGATCGGAGACAGCGACCCCCGCATCCAGATGCAGCTCGCGGTCGCTGCCATAATCGTAGAGGCGGTAGGTCAGATCGACATTCTGCTGCACCTCGATCAGCGTGATCCCCGCACCGATGGCGTGGACCGTGCCGGCCTCGGAGTAGAAGAAGTCACCCGCCTTGACCGGCTTCCAGTCGAGCAGGTGTTCGATCGACCCGTCGAGCGAGGCGGCGCGAAGCGCGTCCTTCGACATCGGCGCCTTGGTGCCCAACGCGATCGTCGCGTCGGGCTCGGCGGCGAGAATCACCCAGGCCTCGTCCTTGCCGCGGGGATAGCCCGCCGCCTGCGCCGCTGCGTCGTCGGGATGGACCTGGACCGACAGCTTCTGGCTGGTGAAGAGGTATTTGATCAGCAGCTCGGGCTCAGCCGCATGCGGCGTCTGGAACCACACTTCGCCGACCGGATCGCCGCCCGGCGCGGGATCGGGAAAGCCCGGCCACAGGCTGTGCCGCCCCCATGGTTTCTCGACGCGCTTGGTGGCAAGCAAGGTTGCTGTCATGTGAGTCCCCTGGGAATGGCGTGTGATAGCGCCAACGCGCCTCACCCGCCATCCGATCCCGCCGCGAGGGGACGCGCGAAAAACATTGTTCGGGCGGGAGGGCTTGGGCTAAGGATCGCTACGATGCGTATCCCCCTGTCCCGCTCGATCGCGCTTGCGCTTGTTGCCGCCTCGGCGTTCACCGTTTCCGGCTGTGCCGGCGGCCGCACCAAAAGCGACATTCCCTATGTCGCCCGCGATGTGGGCACGCTCTATACGACCGGCAAGAACCGGCTCGACCGCAAGCAGTACAAGCTGGCGGCGGCGCTGTTCGACGAAGTGGAGCGCCAGCATCCCTATTCGATCTGGGCCCGCCGCGCGCAGCTGATGAGCGCCTTCGCCTATTATCTCGACCGCGATTACACGAGCTCGATCCAGTCGGCGCAGCGCTTCATCTCGGTCCATCCGGGCAACCGCGATGCGCCTTATGCCTATTACCTGATCGCGCTCGGCTATTACGAGCAGATCAGCGACGTGACCCGCGACCAGAAGATCACGCAGCAGGCGCTCGATTCGCTCGGCGAGCTGACCCGGCGCTATCCCAACAGCCGCTATGCCGCCGATGCGCGACTGAAGATCGATCTCGTGCGCGACCATCTCGCCGGCAAGGAGATGGAGATCGGCCGCTTCTACGAGACCCGCGGCCAGTGGCTGTCGGCGACGATGCGCTTCCGCCGCGTGGTCGACGATTATCAGACGACGACTCACGTGCCCGAGGCGCTGATGCGGCTGACCGAGACCTATCTCGCGCTTGGCGTGCCCGAGGAGGCGCAGAAGGCGGCGGCCGTGCTCGGTGCCAACTATCCCGGCACTGACTGGTATCAGCGCGCCTACAAGCTGATGCAGGAGCACCCGGTGAAGGCAGCCTCCGCCGCCGAGCCGGCCAAGACGGGCGCCTGACGCGGCGCTTATGCCGCAATGCTGACATCCCTCTCCATCCGCGACGTGGTGCTGATCGAGGCGTTGGACCTCGATTTCGGCGATGGCCTGGGCGTGCTGACCGGCGAGACCGGTGCGGGCAAGTCGATCCTGCTCGATGCGCTGGGGCTGGCGCTTGGCGCGCGTGGCGAGAGCGGCCTGGTGCGGCAGGGCGCGAACCAGGCAGTGGTCAGTGCGAGTTTCGACACGCCGCATGCTGACGGGCCGATCGCGTCGCTGCTGGCGCAGAACGGGCTCGACATCGACCCGGGCGAACCACTGATCATCCGCCGCATCGTCAAGTCCGACGGCGGCAGCCGGGCGTTCGTCAACGACCAGCCCGCCTCCGCCGGTTTGCTCCGTGAACTCGCGGTGCATCTGGTCGAGATCCATGGCCAGCATGACGATCGCGGCCTGCTCAACCCGCGCGGGCACCGAGCGCTGCTCGATGCGTTCGGCCGGATCGATACCGGCCCCGCCGCCCGCGCGCACCGCGCCTGGCGCGAGGCAGAGGATGCGCTGGCGGTGGCACGGGCCGAGCTCGACACCGTCGCACGCGACCAGGAGTGGCTGGAACATGCCGTCGGCGAACTGACCAGGTTCGGCCCGGAGCCGGGCGAAGAGGAGATCCTCGCGACTCGCCGCGCCGGCATGCAGCGCGGCGAGAAAATCGCGGGCGACCTGCAGGCGATCGCCGACCTGCTCGAAGGATCGGAGGGCGGGCTCGCCCGGCTGCGCCAGGCGGCGCGGGTGCTGGAGCGCGTGTCCGAGGACCATGACGCGCTCGGCGAGGCACTCGCGGCGATCGACCGCGCGCTGGTCGAGGGCGGGCTGGCGCAGGAGAAGGTCGACGAAGCCGCGGAAGCGCTGGCCTTCGACCCGGCCCAGCTCGAGGCGGACGAGACCCGGCTGTTCGAACTGCGCGCGCTGGCCCGCAAGCACCGGGTGCAGCCCGACGACCTCGCCGCGCTCGCTGCGGATCTGGCTGGCAAGCTGGAGCGGATCGAAAGCGGGGGTGCGGGGATCGCCGCATTGGAACGCACGGTCGCTGACGCGGCGCGCGCCTATGAGGCCGAGGCTGATGCCATCACCGCCGCCCGCGCCGAGGCGGCCGGGCGCCTCGATGCCGCGGTCAAGGGCGAGCTGGCGCCGCTGAAGCTCGATGCCGCGCGCTTTCGCACCGTGGTCGCGCCGCTCGGCAACGACCTCTGGAGTGCCTCGGGCAAGGACCGGGTCGAGTTCGAGATCTCGACCAACCCCGGCGCGCCGTTCGGGGCGCTGGCCAAGATCGCCAGCGGCGGCGAGCTGTCGCGCTTCATCCTCGCCCTCAAGGTGGCTCTGGCCGAGCAGGGTAGCGCGGCGACGATGATCTTCGACGAGATCGACCGCGGCGTCGGCGGCGCAGTGGCGAGCGCGATCGGCGAGCGGCTCGCCCGGCTCGCGGCCAACACCCAGCTGCTAGTGGTGACGCACAGCCCGCAGGTCGCGGCGCGCGGGCGCCATCACCTGCTGATCGCGAAGAGCCATGACGGCTTCGTCACGCGCACCGGCGTGGTGCACCTCGACGACAGCGCCCGGCGCGAGGAGATCGCCCGGATGCTGTCCGGCGCGACGATCACCGACGAGGCGCGCGCTCAAGCCGAACGATTGCTGGAGGCGGCATGACGATCGGGCTCGCGCTCGTCCTGCTCCTTTCGGCGCAGGACCAACCGGCCGACAGCCCGTGCAGCCCTGCCGAGGTAACGGTCGCCGATAGCGATCCGGCCAAGGCGTGCGACCGCGCGATCGCTGCCTCGAGCGGCGCCGCTAAAGGGCAGTTGCTCTTCGAGCGCGGCTATATTCACAACGAGAAGAGCGACTCGATCGCCGCGCTGGCCGATCTCGACGCCGCGGTGGCCGCTGACCCGGACAATACCAAGATCCTGCAGGAACGCGCCTACACGAACAATGAGCTGGGCAATTACGCCGAGGGGCTGGCCGACCTGGACAAATCGGCGAAGCTGGGCGTCGCGACGGCGCATCTGTTCAACGAGCGGGCGATGTCGCGGGTGAAGCTGGGCGACCCCGCCGGCGCGGTCGCTGACCGCGACCGTGTCCTGGCGCTCACCCCCGACGACGGCGCGGCCCACAATGCCCGCGCGGAAGAGCTGCTGTGGCTGGGGCGGTTCGACGAGGCGCGCGCCGACATCGCACGCGCCCGAACCATAGCCGACGCGGCAGGCGACAAGGATATGAAGGCCGTTGCCGAGAAGACTCTCGGACGACTTGCCAGCATGACCGACGGTGCCGAGCCGAACGCCAGCACCGTCTGCCTGGCAGCGCAGAATGACGGCGGCTTCAATCGCAAGGGCCTGATCGCGACCTGCACCGCCGCCTATGTCGCCGCCCCTTCAGCCAAGGCCAAGGCGGCGCTGCTCACCACAAGAGCGGTGGCCTGGCTGATCGTGGAGGACGAGACCCAGGCGACGGAAGATTATCAGATGGCGGCCGCGCTCGACCCGGGCAACGCCGATTGGCATGCCAATCTGGGCTTCGCCTATGTGCGGGGCGCCCATAGCTGGGCAGGCGAGCGCGAGTTCGACAAGTCGCTGGCCATCAAGGAAACCTGGATGGCACTGGGCGGGCGGGCCTGGGCGCGTTTCAACCAGCGCAAGCTCAACGAGTCATTCGCCGACGCCAAGAAATCCTTCGAGATCAAGCCCAACGAGCTCGCGCTCACGGTGCTCGGCGACCTGTCCTTCGAGCGGAACGATACGAAAAGCGCCAAGCTCTACTGGATGGCCGCCTATCGCATGGGACGGCACGGCGACGATATGCTCGAACGATTGAAGAAGATCGGCATCACTGACCCCGCCAGCGAGCCCAAGCCGAAATAGCCCTCACTCAGAACGGGAATTTCAGCGTCACCATGATACGCTTGTCGGGCTTGCCGTCGGGGCTCTGAGTCCCTTGCGCATAGATATTGCCCTGCCCGGCTCCGACGCGGAAGCCAGTGCCCGGGCCGCCGACGGGATCATATCGATGCGTGAGCGGGCGGAGGCGGAACTGTTCCTGCGGTTCGGGGCGGCCGCAGACGACGATATCGCCGTCCTCCTCGGTCCGTTCGGGGCAGCGCGTCGGGTTGCGGCGCGGAGCGGGCGGGTCTGCAACAGGGCCGGCAGCGGCCTGGAGCATCGCCAATAACGCCGCGATCATTGGCCACCCTTTCCAGCCGAGAGGCCGAAGAACATCATGACAAAGGGGCCGGAACATGGCCGCTTCATTACGATGCGACTTTTCCGCAAAGCTGTGCTATAGCGCTGTCATCTCGCGATTCCGCCCACAAGCATCGCGTGACTGAGAGACCTTCGCGCTCCCGCTTGCCAAGCCGTTGGATCGCTCTCCTGGTTCTCTCTCCAACCTTCATTCGCACCGCTTCCGTGTTCACGGAGTAGCGCGCTCGTCCTCGGATGCGCCGGCCGGGGCCGGACGGTGCTCCGCTCTCTCTTCTCGGCCCCAAACCGGTGCAAGGCGATGCCACCACCGGGCTACCCAAGGAAATACTTATGCCGATCGGCACCGTAAAATTCTTCAACGCCGACAAGGGCTATGGCTTCATCGCGCCGGAAGGCGGCGGGAACGACGCTTTTGTGCACATCAGCGCCGTTGAAGCAGCCGGCATGCGCACGCTCGATAAGGAGCAGCGCGTGTCGTACGAGCTCGAGCAGGACCGTCGCGGCAAGATGTCCGCGGTCAACCTCGCCAGCGCGTAAATGACGGGTGGGCGCCGGCTTCGGTCGGCGCCCCTTCCGCTCCCCCCGACCCGCGGAGAAGTCGTACGAATACCACCGCCCTGTTCTATCGCGATCGTGCCCGTCAGGCGGAAGCCGATGCGAATGCTGCAACCCTGGACAATGTCCGTTCCCGCTGGCTGCGTGCAGCCAAAGCCTGGGACGAGATGGCCAGCCGCGCCGAGAAGACGGCCGAGCGCCGCTCCGTCAACGAAGAAGCCAAGATGGTCGCGGAGATGATGGAGGACGACTAGTCGTCCCTTCCAACAGCGACTCGGATTTTCCGCTGTTATTGGCGTTTCTTTTTTCTTCCCCTGTTAAGTTGGATTTCGGGGCCGGAATCAGTGCGCCTTTTCAATATCTTGGGGCTGGTTTTCCCTGTTACGCATAACAGCGGAAAACTTTCCGCTGCTCATGCCGAAAAAACGCGGTTTTCGCGCGAAATGACCGCGGAAAATCTTCCAACATAACCGACAATGAGAAACAGCGGGCCGGAACGCGGTCGGCGATTCGGCCGCGCGTTGCTGCCACGCCGATGCGGATCGTTGAATCGACATGCCGCCTCCGCCCGAGCGCGTTCGACCAAGGTCGAATCGCTCGAGATTTTTTGGTTGTCGCGTTTTCCGAGCCGCTGGCTGTTCCAGCCAGCTCGAAAACGCTCTAGCGCTTGCCCATGAGCACGACCCTGTCCGCCCCGCTCCCCGAGAGCGACGAGGAAGCCGCCGCCGAGCTGGAACGGCTCGCCAGCGAGATCGCCCATCACAACAAGCTCTATCATACCGACGACGCGCCGGAGATTTCGGACGCCGATTACGACGCGCTGATCCGGCGCAACAATGCGGTCGAGGCGGCGTTCCCGAGCCTGATCCGAACCGATTCGCCCAACGCGCAGGTCGGCGCGGCGCCCGCCAGCCACCTCGCCAAGGTGGCGCATGCCAGGCCAATGATGAGCCTGGACAATGGCTTTGCCGATGAGGACGCGACGGAATTCGTCGCGCGCGCGCGACGCTTCCTCAGCCTGAGCGAAGACACGCCGGTCGCGCTCACCGCGGAACCCAAGATCGACGGCCTGTCCTGTTCGCTACGCTATGAGCGCGGCAGGCTGGTGCAGGCGCTGACCCGCGGCGATGGGCAGGTTGGCGAGGATGTGACCGCCAATGTGCGCACCATTGGCGACGTCCCGGAGCGGCTGCATGGAGAGGCGCCCGACATTTTCGAGATTCGCGGCGAGGTCTATATGGCCAAGGCGGACTTCTCCGCGCTCAACGCCCGGCTGCTTGCCGAGGCCGAAGCGGCGGGCGATGCCAGCAAGGCGCGCCAGTTCGCCAATCCGCGCAACGCCGCAGCGGGATCGCTGCGCCAGAAGGATGCGACCGTCACCGCGAGCCGCCCCCTGCGCTTCCTCGCCCATGGCTGGGGTGAGGTGTCAGCGGTGCCGGGCGACACGCAATATGACGTGATCCGCACGATCGCGGCCTGGGGCCTGCCGGTCAGCGACATGTTCGTGCGGGTCGAGGGCATCACCGAGGCACTGGCGCACTACCGGGCGATCGAGGCGGCGCGCGCCGACCTGCCGTTCGATATCGACGGCGTGGTCTACAAGATCGACCGGCTCGACTGGCAGGCACGGCTGGGTGCGGTCGCCAAGGCGCCGCGCTGGGCGCTGGCGCACAAATTCCCCGCCGAGCGCGCGCAGACGACGCTCGAGCGGATCGACATCCAGGTCGGCCGCACCGGCAAGCTGACGCCCGTGGCACGGCTGACGCCCGTCACGGTGGGCGGCGTGGTCGTCACCAATGCGACGCTGCACAACGAGCATGAGATCGCGCGGCTGAACGTCTGGCCGGGCGACCGTGTGGTCCTGCAGCGCGCCGGCGACGTGATCCCGCAGATCGTCGAGAACCTGTCGCGCGACGAGAGCCGCGGTGCCTGGCCCTTCCCGACGGTCTGCCCCGAATGCCAGTCCGACGCAGTACGCGAGGAGGGCGAGGTCGATGTGCGCTGCACCGGGGGGCTGATCTGCCCGGCGCAGCGCGTCGAGCGGCTGCGGCATTTCGCCAGCCGGGGCGCGCTGGATATCGAGGGCCTGGGCGCGACCAGCATCGAATCCTTCTTCCATGACGGCCTGCTCCATTCGCCCGCCGACATCTTCCGCCTCAAGGGCAAGCGCGACGAACTGATCGGACGCGAGCGCTGGGCGGAAACATCCGTCGACAATCTGCTGGCGGCGATCGAGGCGAAGCGCAGCCCGGACCCGGCACGTTTCCTGTTCGGACTCGGCATCCGCCATGTCGGCAGCGTCACCGCGCGCGACCTGGTCAAGGCGTTCGGCACGGTCGAGACCGTCGCCGATGTCGCGACCCGCGCGGCAACGGAGGAGGAAGCATGCGCCGAGCTCATCTCGGTCGAGGGGATCGGCCCGGTCGTGGCCGAGGCGCTGGTCGACTTCTTCGCCGAGGAGCATAATCGCGAAGCCTGGGCCGATCTGCTGAGCGAGGTCAGCCCCGCGGCCTATGTCTCCAATATTCGCGCGTCCGAGGTCAGCGGCATGACATTGGTCTTCACCGGATCGCTCGAGACCCTCAGCCGGGACGAAGCCAAGGCCCAGGCCGAGGCTTTGGGCGCCCGGGTGTCAGGGTCCGTATCAGCCAAGACCGATCTGGTGATTGCCGGGCCGGGGGCCGGATCGAAGCTGAAAAAGGCCGCGGAACATGGGGTTAGGGTGATCGACGAAGCAGCATGGGCGGAGATTGTCGCTGCGGCAAAGTGATGCTTTTTTGCAACGCAGCATCGCGGAATGTTGCGCCCCCACTTGAAGATTCTCCCATGTCATTTATCCGAAATAATCGAGTCGCATGGGGCCAGCAACGGTGACCAGCACCGCTTCTCGCGACTCGCGACCAATAGGGGAATACCATGCGAAAGAATTTGCTTCTTAGCGTAGCTTTTGCTGCGCTGATGATACCGGGCGCCGCATTTGCGCAGTCGACCGGTTCGACTGAATTCGGCGATACCGAGGGCGACATCGTCGTCACCGCGCAGACCGCCAACGGTGTCGGCGGGATCGTTGTCCCCGACGCACCCAAGGCGCGCGCCGTGCTGACCAACGAGATCCTGATGCGGGAGTCGCCGGGCAACACGGTCCTCGATTCGCTGAACATCATTCCGGGCGTGAACTTCACCCAGAGCGACGCCTTCGGCTCCTCGGGCGGCAACATCCGTATCCGCGGCTTCGACGGCAACCGCATCTCGCTGACCTTCGACGGCTTTCCGCTGAACGATACCGGCAACTATGCGATCTATTCGAACCAGCAGCTCGACCCGGAGCTGATCGACGAGGTCAACGTCAACCTCGGCACGACCGACATCGACAGCCCGACCGCCAGCGCGGCCGGCGGCACGATCAACTATCGCACGATCGTCCCCAGCGACGATTTCAGCGCGACCCTGGCGGGTTCGATGGGCGATTATGATTACATGCGCATCTTCGGCATGGTTCAGCCCGGCACCCTGACCTCGTTCGGCACGAAGGTGTTCGTGGCGGCCAGCATGGCGCGCAACGACAAGTTCAAGGGCCCCGGCCGCATCGAGAAGCAGCAGTACAATGTCGGCCTGTATCAGCCGATCGGTTCGAACGGCGACTTCTTCCGCATTTCGGGTCACTTCAACAAGAACCGCAACGCCTTCTATCGCAACCCGTCGATCACCGATCTGCGTAACCTGCTCGGCGCAACCCAAATCCCGGCAAACGCCACCGCCACTGCCGCCAATCCGATCAACATCGGCGACCTGAGCAAGGCGCAGCAAGACACCGTAATGGCGTTCGAGAACGACGCGACCTGCGCTCGTCCGGTGCCTGGTCCCGGCGCCCAGAGCGATTCCGCCGGTGCGGCTGCCGCATGCTCGAACTATTATGGCGTTCGCATCAACCCGTCCAACACCGGCAACGTGCGGTTCAATTCGCGCTTTACCCTGACGGACAAGCTGCTGCTGACGGCTGACGCCTCCTATCAGTACACGCTGGCCAACGGCGGCGGCAGCACGACGCTTGCCGAGAGCTCGGCACGCGCGCGGGGCGGCAGCACTACGGCACTCGGCGTCGACTATAATGGTGACGGTGACATCGCGGACACGGTGCGTTTCTACACGCCGAACAACACCAACACCAATCGCATCACCGCGACCAGCTCGCTGATCTACAATATCGACGACCAGAATCGCGTTCGCGTCGCCTATACCTATGATCGCGGCAACCATCGCCAGACCGGCGAGTGGGGCTTCCTCGATCCGTGGGGCAACCCCGAGAGCCCGTTCGGCGGCCGCAAGGATGCCCGTCCCGTTCTGACGGCCGACGGCTACGCGATCCAGCAGCGCAATCGCCTGTCAATCGCCCTGCTCAACCAGATCTCGGGCGAGTATGTCGGCAAGTTCATGGACGAGGCGCTGACCGTGCAGATCGGCGTGCGTGCGCCGTTCTTCAAGCGCGACCTCGACCAGCGTTGCTACACCGAAGCCCGCGGCAGCGGTTTTGCTTACTGCACCAGCGAGATCATTCCGGCAGCGGGAACGCCGAATGCGGCCTTTGTCATTATCGCCCCGAACGCTCAGGTTCCGCTGACGCCGACTAACCCTGTCCCGCTCTACGCGCCGTTCAAGACCAAATACAGCTATAGCGCGGTTCTGCCGAGCGCCGGCCTGGTCTACAAGTTCGGCGGCGATTTCAATATCTTCGCCAGCTATGCCAAGGGCTTCTCGGCACCGCGCACGGACAATCTGTATCGCTCGCCGTTCATCGGGGTGAAGCCCGAGAAGACCGACGCCTTCGACCTCGGCATTCGCATGACGAACAACAAGGTGCAGGCGCAGGCGACGGCCTGGTACATCGCCTACCAGAACCGCATCGTGACCTCGTTCGATCAGGAGCAGGGCATCTCGATCGACCGCAACGTCGGCAAGGTGAAGAGCTATGGTGTCGATGCCAGCGTCACCGTCAAGGCGACCGACTGGGTCTCGCTCACCGGCATGGCTTCCTATATTCACGCCGAGCTGCAGGACAACATCGCGCTGACCACGACGACGGTTGCTCTGACCAAGGGCAAGATGGTTGCCGAGACGCCCGAGTGGCAGGTCGGCGGTCGCGCCCAGTTCAAGGTCGGCCCGGTCGATTTCGGCGCGGAAGCCAAGTGGGTCGACAAGCGCTTCGCGACCGACGTGAACGACGTGGTCGTGCCGGCCTATACGCTGGTGGACCTGGACGCCCGGTTCAACCTGCGTCAGTTCGGTCTGGACAAGGCGTACTTCCAGATGAACGTCAAGAACCTGTTCAACGAGTTCTATTACGGAAACATCTCGACCCAGATCAACGTTGGCGGCGGCCCGAACTTCTCGGTCGGTTACCCGCGGACGGTGCTGGGTACGGTTCACTTCGAAATCTAAGACACGTATCGACAATCGGATGGCTGCCGTCCTCGCAAGAGGGCGGCAGTTGTCGTTTATGGGCCGATTTGGCAAAGACAGGCCGCCGGGAAAGACCCGTCGAAACGGGCCTTATCTGATCCTTGCGACGCGAGACCCGTCCGGGATTGTCTCAGCTCAGGCGGCTTTCGCCTCGGCAGCGGCCTTGGCATAGACCGAGTTGATCGGCCGCGAGAACACGCGGCCTACCATCGGCTCGAAAAAGCTCAGCGGTGCGCTCTCGTACGCCGGGTCGAACGCCGACTGATCGTATTTCTCGCAGAATTCGGCGCAGGCCTCGAAATGGGCATGGCCGCGGTAATTCTCGCGCAGGTCCCGATCCATCCCGAGATAGTGGAAGAAATAATAGCCCTGGAACACGCCGTGGGTATTGGCGATCCAGTGTACTTCCTCCGACACGAAAGGCCGCAGCATCGCCGCCCCGATCTCCGGGTGATTGAAGGTGCCGAGCGTGTCGCCAATGTCGTGGAGCAGCGCCATCACGACATAGGCCTCGTCCCGGCCGTCGCGGTGGGCGCGGGTCGCGGTCTGGAGCGAATGTTCGAGCCGGTCGACCGGGAAACCACCGAAATCGCCCTCGAGCAGCTTGAGGTGAGTGAGCACACGGGACGGCAGGTCTTTGGCGAAATCGCGGAAATGGCCGCCGATGATGTTCCAGTCCTGCTGGGTGCCCTCGGTCATCGCGGTGAATTGCGCGCGGTCCTGATGCTCGGTCATGTTTCTCTCTCCTTCGAAGCTGAAGGATCTTCGCATCCCGTTCGCACCTCCCTCCCTTCTCCCCCTGTGGGAGAAGGTGGCCCGAAGGGCCGGATGAGGGGGAGTGAGGGTCGGGACACTTGCGAGTGTCCCCCTCACCCTTCCCACTGCCTTCGGCAGCGGGCCCCTTCCCTCTCCCACAAGGGGAGAGGGAGAAGAGTGCGTCGCGATATCCCTATCCAACTGCCCTGATCGCACCCTACCGCACTTTGCGCATCGGTCCCAGTCGGGTTAAGACCCCCGCCCATGCCATTGTTCACCAAGCCCGCGATCTTCTCGCGGCCGTTCTTCGAGGACAAGAGCCGTGCCTTCTGGCGGCTCCAGGCAGCGGGCTGGACCGGCTATCTGATCCTGCGCAGCGTCTCCAGCATCTCCAACGGGCTCGACCTGACCGCGACCCTGCTCGTCGTGGTCGAATCGATCGTCGGCTATTGCATCACGCTGTTGCTCTCGACGCTCTATCATTATTACCGGGGCCAGCCGCGCATCGCGGCGGTGATCCTGACGATCCTCACTTTGGCGGCGGCGACCCTGCTCTACGCGGTGCTCGACGCCTTCTCCTTCTCGTTCATCAAGATGGCGAACCCGGGGCTGAATTTCAGCCTGGTGCTGGGCACGATCTTCCTCAACTTCACCGTGCTGGCGGGCTGGTCCGCGCTCTATTTCGGGATCAATTTCTACCTGATCGTCGAGGAGCAGATCGACCAGCTAGAGGCGCTGGGCAACCAGGCGAGCTCGGCGCAGCTGGCGATGCTGCGTTATCAGCTCAACCCGCATTTCCTGTTCAACACGCTCAACTCGATCTCGACCCTGGTGCTGCTCAAGCAGACCGAGCGGGCGAACGCGATGCTGAGCCGGCTGTCGTCCTTCCTGCGCTATACCCTGGCCAACGAACCGACCGCGCATGTGACGATCGCGCAGGAGGTCGAGACGCTGAAACTCTATCTCGAGATCGAGAAGATGCGGTTCGAGGACCGGCTGCGCCCGAATTTCGAGGTGGATCCGAGGGTCGCCAAGGCGCGTTTACCCTCTTTGCTGCTGCAACCCCTGGTCGAGAATGCGATCAAATATGCCGTCACGCCCAAGGAAGAAGGCGCCGAAATCGCGGTCACGGCGCGACTCGCCGGGGATCGGGTGCAGATCGCCGTATCCGACACCGGACCGGGCTTGAATGAAATGAAAGCACGTCCAAGCCTTTCAACCGGGGTTGGGCTCGCCAATATAAGGGAGCGGCTCGTTCAGGCTTATGGGCCCGACCACCGCTTCGAGACGCGCTCCATCCCCGGGGGCGGCTTCGGGGTCGAGATTGAGATTCCGTTCCAGCTCGAGGAACCGGTTAGAGAGGTAGCATGACCATTCGTACGATATTGGTGGACGACGAACCGCTGGCAATCCAGGGGCTCGAGCTTCGCCTTGCCGCGCACGAAGACGTCGAGATCATCGACAAATGCCAGAACGGGCGCGAAGCGATCCGCGCCATCAAGACGCACAAACCCGATCTCGTCTTTCTCGACATCCAGATGCCCGGTTTCGACGGCTTCTCGGTCGTGCAGGGCCTGATGGAGGTCGAACCCCCGCTGTTCGTGTTCGTCACCGCGTATTCCGACCATGCGTTGAAGGCGTTCGAAGCGCAGGCGATCGATTATCTGATGAAGCCGGTCGAGGAATCGCGGCTGGCCGATACGCTCGACCGGGTTCGGCTGCGCCTCGCCGAGAAGCGCGGCATCGAGGAAGTCGACCGGCTGAAGGAAGTGCTGGCCGAGGTGGCGCCGGATTCAGTCGAGAATCTCGTCGATGGCGGCGACCAGGTGTCGGCCAACCGGTTCGAGAAGCTGATCAACATCAAGGACCGCGGGCAGATCTTCCGCGTCGATGTCGACACGATCGAGCGGATCGATGCCGCGGGCGATTACATGTGCATCTATACCGGCGACAACACGCTGATCCTGCGCGAGACGATGAAGGACCTGGAGAAAAGGCTCGACCCGCGCCGTTTCCAGCGCGTGCACCGTTCGACCATCGTCAATCTCGACCTGGTGAAAGAGGTGAAGCCGCACACCAATGGCGAATGCTTCCTGGTGCTGGGATCGGGCGCGCAGGTGAAGGTGTCGCGTTCCTATCGTGACGTGGTTGCCCGCTTCGTGCATTAAACCCGGACGTCGCGCCTCGGGTGCGCTGCAACCCGGGGGCTGAGCATGACGAACGACGAGCTTGGGGCCGAAATCCGGCGCCTTGGGCCATGGCACCATGATATCGAGATTGCGCCGGGTATCCGCACCGGAGACCCGGCCTGGCGCCCCGAGCCCGACCCCGCGTTCGGCACGCCGAGCGTCATCGATCCCTTTGCCAATTTCGAACGGACCGTCGCCGATCTGTTCCCCGAAGGATTGAAGGGCCGATCCTTTCTCGACTGCGCCTGCAATGCGGGCGGCTATCTGTTCGCGGCGCGGAAACTGGGGGCCGGGCGCTGCTTCGGCTTCGACGTGCGCGAGCACTGGATCCGCCAGGCGCATTTCCTGGCCGAGCATGTGCCCAGCGATGACATCGATGCGGGCGTGTGTGGGCTGGCCGAGGTGCCGGGCCTGGGCCTGAAGCCCTATGACGTGACCCTGTTCAGCGGCATCCTGTACCACCTGCCCGATCCGGTCGCGGGGCTGAAGATCGCGGCGGACCTGACGAAAGAGCTGATCATCATCAACACCGCGACCTTCCCGTCGCGGCAGGACGGGTTGATCCTCAATCCGGAAAGCCGGGCCGCGCTGATGTCCGGCGTCGATGGCCTTGCCTGGTATCCGACGGGCGAGACCGTGGTGCGGGAGATGCTCGCCTGGTGCGGCTTCCCGCATACGCGCCTGCGCTTCAACCACGCGACCGCGAACAAGCGGGGCAGGCTGGAGGTCTGGGGCGCGCGCGATGCGGCGGTGTTCGATCATTATGATCGCATCCGTCCGCTCGTGGTGCCGAGCCGCCTTAGCCGATTGACCGGGCGGCTGCTCGGTCGCAGATAGGGCAAAACAATATCGGGTCGAGGCTGGTGATGCAGGGAAAATTCAGGGCTTTCGCGGCGTTGCACGTGGCCGGCAATCCGGTGATCCTCTACAATGCCTGGGACGCCGGCAGCGCGCGGGCAGTGGCGAGCGCAGGCGCCAAGGCGATCGCGACCGGGAGCTGGTCGGTCGCCGCGGCACAGGCTTATGGCGATGGCGAAGGGCTGCCGCTGGAGGTCGCGCTGGCCGGCGCGACGCGGATCGCGGGCGCGGTGGACCTGCCGGTATCGATCGATTTCGAGGGCGGCTATGCCGTCGAGCCCAAGGACATCGCCGCCAATTCGAAGCGGCTGGCCGCGACCGGGGCGATCGGGTGCAATTTCGAGGATCAGGTGGTGGGCGGCGAAGGCCTGCACCCGATCGAGGTCCAGGCCGCGCGGATCGCGGCGATGCGGAGCGCCACGGGGGTGCCCTTCTTCATCAACGCCCGCACCGATATCTTCCTGCAGAACGGCCCCGAGACGCATGATATGGCGAAGGTGGATGCGGCGATCGAGCGCGGTCGTGCCTATGCGGCGGCGGGCGCCAGCGGCTTCTTCGTGCCCGGTCTGGTCGACCTGACCCTGTTGGGCAGGATCTGCCGCGAGGTGGCGCTGCCGATCAATTTCATGGCATTTCCGGGCGCACCCGGCTCGCGCGAGGTCGCGGGCGCCGGCGTCTCGCGCATCAGCCATGGGCCGAACCCCTATCGCACCGCGATGGCGGCGCTCACCGCGGCGGCGCAGGCAGCGTTCGACTGGAACCAGGCGGAGGTTACGCCGCCGGTTCGTCCCCGTGCTCAGCCTCGCCGGCCGGCGGGTTCTCGAACCAGGCCTCGACCGGGCCGCTGAGCTTCAGGGTCAGCGGCTGGCCGTGACGATCGACCTTCTTGCCGAGGGCGACGCGGATCCAGCCTTCGGAGATCGAATATTCCTCCACGTCGCGGCGTTCCACGCCCTTGAAGCGGATGCCGATCCCGCGGGACAGCTTCTCTTCGTCGAAGAACTGGCTGCGCGGGTTGGAGGACAGGCGGTCTGGCGGTGTGTCGGTCATGGGGCGGGCTCATGACGCAAAATCGCGCGCGATGCCAGAGCATGGATATGAAAACGGCGCGGGAAGGACCCGCGCCGTCTCGTTCAGTGGCTGGCCGCGGTCAGTTGCAGACGCGGACCCGGACGCTGCGGCCGTAATAGCGGTCGTAGCGGCGCTCGACCCAGCAGCGATTATAGTTCGGCCGGTAGCGATAGGCGTAATAGCCGTCGTTCGGATAATAGCCGTGGCTCCGGTAATAGCCGTCGTCATAATAGGGATCATAGCCGCGCTGGCGGTAATAACGGTCCCGATCGCGGCTGCTCGACGCGATGGCTGCGCCGATCGCGAGGCCGGCGATACCGGCGACGATCGCGGTGCCGGTGCCGTCATCATGCCGGTAGCGGCGATAGCGCTGCGCGTCGGCGGGGAGCGCCGTGGTCAGCGCCGTGGCGGCGAGCGCCACACCGAGGCCGGCCTTCTTCACAAGAGTGTTCATTTCAACCTCCTCTACTCAGCAAGCCCGAATCCGCATCGAGGGTATAACGCGGAAGCCGTCCAGCTTGTTGCACCGCTATGGCCGAGTCGGTCTGAACTTGTGCGGAATGCGCTGTTTAACGAGCGTTCAGCGTGGTTAATCGCCGAGCTTCGGGCGTTGCACCACGCGCGCCGCATCTGCCGGCGCGTCGCGCCAGTCCTGACGGTGGACGGTATCGCGGCGCTTTGGATCGGCGCCATAGCGGTTGGCGCCGGGCGTGCCGTCGAAGCACATCAGGGCGAACAGCGGGAACTGGCCGAACGGCACCAGGCCGATCAGGATCCACCATCCGGTCCTGCCCTGATCGTGCAGGCGCCGCACCTGGACGGCGAGGAACGGGATCAGCAGGGCGGCGAACACCAGCAGGCCGACGATCTGCACCGGATCGCCTGCGACGCCCTGGAGGGTGAAGGGTTCGTCGAGGAGCTTTTGCGCGTCACCGCCCAGCACGACGAAGATCGCGCCGATCGGCACGAGGAGCAGCCACTGGAACAGGATGAACAGCCAATATTCCTTGCGCTGCGAGCGGCCGCGGAAATCGGCATAGCGGCGCAGCGGCAGCAGCATATAGTCCATGGCGGTGTCTCCCCTCTCCCGCGGGAGAAGTTGAAACGCCTATCCGGCAAAGTAAAGTCGGGTTCACTCAGAGGAGGCGATGATGGCGTACTGGCTGCTGAAATCAGAACCCGAAAGCTATAGCTGGGATGACCTGATCCGCGAGGGCGCGACCGAATGGACCGGCGTGCGCAACCCCGCCGCGGCGCTTCACCTCAAGGCGATGGCGGTGGGCGATCGCGGGTTCTTCTATCATTCGGGCAAGGAAAAGGCCGCGGTCGGGGTGATGGAGATCACCCGCACCGCGCAACAGGACGGCGACGAGCCGCGCTGGGTATCGGTCGCGGTCAAGCCGGTCGAAGCGCTGGCCAGGCCCGTCACGCTGGCGGCGATGAAGGCCGAGCCGAAGCTGGCGGGCATGGAAATGCTGCGCCAGTCTCGGCTGTCGGTCAGCCCCGTCAGCGACGCCGAATGGGCTGTGCTGACGGGAATGGCGAAGGGGTAAAGCTTACGCTGCCTGCTTGGCGCGCGAGGCCTTTTTGCGCTCGTTCGGATCGAGGTAGCGCTTGCGCAGGCGGATCGACTTGGGCGTGACTTCGACCAGTTCGTCGTCGTCGATATAGGCGATCGCCTGCTCGAGCGTCAGGCGCCAGGGCGGGGTCAGGCGGATCGCGTCGTCCTTGCCGCCCGACGCGCGGAAGTTGGTCAGCTGCTTCGCCTTCATCGGGTTGACCTCGAGGTCGTCCGTCTTGGCGTTCTCGCCGACGATCATGCCTTCGTAGAGCGCTTCCTGCGGGGCGACCATCAGGATGCCGCGCTCCTCGAGCGGACCGAGCGCATAGGCATTCGCCTCGCCCGCGCCGTTCGAGATCAGCACGCCGTTCTTGCGGCCTTCGATCTTGCCCTTGTGCGGGCCGTATTTCTCGAACAGCCGGTTCATGATGCCGGTGCCGCGCGTGTCCGACAGGAACTCGCCGTGATAGCCGATCATGCCGCGCGATGGCGCGGAGAAGGTGATGCGGATCTTGCCGCCGCCCGACGGGCGCATGTCGGTCATCTCGGCCTTGCGGATGTTCATCTTCTCGACGACGGTGCCGGAATATTCCTCATCCACATCGATGATGACGACTTCGTACGGCTCGGTCTTGCCGCCATTCTCATCCTCGCCGAACAGCACGCGCGGACGGCTGATGCCGAGCTCGAAGCCCTCGCGGCGCATCGTCTCGATCAGCACGCCGAGCTGGAGCTCGCCGCGGCCGGCAACTTCGTAGCTGTCGCGGTCGGCGGCCTCGGTCACCTTGATCGCGACGTTCGATTCGGCTTCGCGGAACAGGCGGTCGCGGATCATGCGCGACGTCACCTTGCTGCCCTCGCGGCCCGCCATCGGCGAATCGTTCACCGCGAAACGCATCGACAGGGTCGGCGGATCGATCGGCTGGGCGTGGAGCGGCTCGCTGACCGACGGATCGGCGATGGTGTTGGCGACGGTCGCGACGGTCAGGCCCGCGATCGAGATGATGTCGCCGGCATTGGCTTCGTCGACCGGCACGCGCTCGAGCCCGCGGAACGCCATGATCTTCGACGCGCGGCCGGTTTCGACCACCTTGCCCTCGGGATCGAGCGCATGGATCGGCATGTTGGTCTTGACCGAGCCGGAGAAGACCAGGCCGGTCAGGATGCGGCCGAGGAAATTGTCGCGGTCGAGCAGGGTGACGAGGAACTTGAACGGGCCGTCCGGGTCCGCCGAGGGCTCGGGGACATGCCTGACGATCGTCTCGAACAGCGGCGTCAGCGTGCCTTCGCGCACATCGGGATTGTCGCCGGCATAGCCGTTGCGGCCCGAGGCGAAGATCACCGGGAAATCGAGCTGGTCGTCATTGGCGTCGAGCGAGACGAACAGGTCGAACACCTCGTCGAGCACTTCCTGCGCGCGAGCGTCGGAACGGTCGATCTTGTTGACGACGACGATCGGGCGGAGGCCGAGTGCCAGCGCCTTGCCGGTGACGAACTTGGTCTGCGGCATCGCGCCTTCGGCCGCGTCGACCAGCAGGACCACGCCGTCGACCATCGACAGGATGCGCTCCACCTCGCCGCCGAAATCGGCGTGGCCGGGGGTGTCGACGATGTTGATGCGGGTCTTGTGGCCGTGATGGTCGTCCCACTCGATCGAGGTGCACTTGGCGAGAATCGTAATTCCGCGTTCTTTTTCGAGGTCGTTCGAATCCATGGCGCGCTCTTCGACGCGCTGGTTGTCGCGGAAAGTGCCGGACTGGCGGAAGAGCTGGTCGACCAGGGTGGTTTTGCCGTGATCGACATGGGCGATGATCGCCACGTTGCGGAGGCTCATTAGGTCACTCGATATTTTGCAGGGAAAAGGTTGCGGGCGCCGATAGCGCAATTGCTGCGCCGCGGAAAGGGCGGATGTCATGCGAAGAAACACGTAGATCGCCGCAAAGGCGTGTCCCGGCCGCGCAGATTCGAGACAAACCCCCGCAGATTCCCGCTTTTCGTCCGATTTGGCGACATTTATTATCGCGCGCAGGGGGCAACATGACTCTGCACAACCTGTTCCGTCATCTGCGTAATGCGCGGGCAAGAGCGAGGGGCTCGGCGCGGCCGCGACGGATCGAGGACCTGTCCGGGCGGCGGATGCTGGGCAAGGTCGCCAAGATCATGGTCGAGACCTGGGATACCGGCCCCTTCGCCACCGATCCCTGCTGGTTGCTGGCGGACGCCGAGGACCGCATCCTGTTCGTGCTGCCGGCCGGCGCGGTGCCCGAGCGCGAGCTGTTCGACCGGATCGGCGATGCGCGCGGGTTCGACAAGGCGGCGATCCGGCGGGCGATGCGATCGACCCGCAATGCGCGCTTTACGGTGTGGCAGCGCGACCGCATGGCCGACAAGGGCACCCCGAAGCGCTGAGATCTGCATCTGCGGGGCTATTTGGTATTGTGCGAGGCCCCGTCGCCGTGCAGATTGACAACGTTCGACAATAACATCGCCGATCATGAGCGATGTCGGGAGGGGTTGCGATGAAACGAGGCCTGATGATCGCCAGCGCGCTGGCGCTGTGCACGGCCGGGTGCGGCGGCGGCGCGAGCGGGACAGCGGCCGCTGCGCCGGTCCCTGCGCCGACGCCGGCGCCTGCCCCATCGCCTTCTCCCACACCGACCCCGACGCCGATCGCTTCCTACACGCCCGCCGCCGCAGCGATTCCGACCGCCGGCATCGCGCTGCCGCTCGGCAAATGCGTCAATATGGGCAATCATCTGGAGGCGCCGAACGAGGGCGATTGGGGCCGGGCGATCGCGGAGGACGATTTCACCATCATCAAGGCGGCGGGCTTCACCAGCATCCGCCTGCCGGTGCGATTCTCGGGCCATGCCGCCATGGCCGCGCCCTTCACGATCGATGCGGCGTTCATGACCCGGGTCCGCCATGTCGTCGACCTGGCGACGGCCGCCGGGCTCAACGTGATCATCGACATGCATAATTACGACGAGCTGATGGCCGCGCCCGATGCCAATGCGGTCCGCTTCGCAGGGCTATGGAAACAGATCGCCGCGACCTTCGCCGCTGCGCCCGCGACCGTCTGGTTCGAGCTGATCAACGAGCCCAACACCAATCTGACCAATGCCAAGCTGCCCGCGATCATCGCGCCTGCGCTGGCGGAGATCCGCGCGACCAACCCGACCCGGCCAGTGATCATCGGCGGCGAGGGATGGAGCGGCATCGGCAGCCTCGCGACCTTGCCGATGCCGGCCGATCCGAATGTCGTGCCGACCTTCCATTATTACGACCCGTTCGCCTTCACGCATCAGGGCGCGACCTGGGTGACCCCGACTCCACCGCTCGGGCGCGTCTTCGGCGGCGCGGCGGACATCGCCGAGATCGACCGCAACCTGCAGACGGTGCGCGATTATATCGCCCGGACCGGCCGGGTGCCGTTCGTCGGCGAATATGGCGCGAACGACGTGGCCGGCGTGCCGGTGAGCGAGCGGATCAACTATTACGGCACGATCACCGCGGCCTATGCCTCGGTCGGCGTGCAGAGCTGCGCCTGGGCCTATACCAACACCTTCCGGCTGCGCGACGGCGACCATTGGATCCCCGGCATGCTGGCCGCGATCCACACCACGACCACGCTGCGCTAGCCTTACTCCGCCGCGACATAGCGTGCGGGCGTCGTACCGAATTGTGCGCGGAAAGCCGCGACGAAGGCGCTGGGAGTGGCATAGCCGGCGGCGGCCGCGGCCTGCTTGACGCTGGCACCCGCACCGAGGCGTTCGAGCGAGGCGAGCAACGCGCCCTGGCGGCGCCAGCGACCGAGGCTCATGCCCGTCTCGGCGACGAAGCGGCGTTCCAGCGCGCGGACGCTGAGGCCGACAGCGCGCGCGATCTCCGGGATGCCCGCCTCTGCCCCGCCCGAGAAGAGCCATTCCGCCGCGCGGCGGGTCGCGTCGGAGCGCGGTTCGGGCAGATTGAAGGGGGGAACGGGCGAGCGGCGCATCTCGTCGAGCAGCAGGATCGCCAGCGCGGCTTCGATCGTGTCACGCCGGTCGGCCATCCCGATCGCGACGATGCGCAGGATCAGCTCGCGCAGCAGCGGCGACACGGTGATTGCCGTGCAAACCATCGGCAGATCGGGCACGCAGCCCGGCGCGACATAAACGGTGCGGAAGGCGCAGTGCCCGGAGGCGCGGATCGCGTGACGGATACCGGCCGGCACCCACACGCCCCAGCTCGGCGGGACCACCCAGGAACCGCTGCCGGTCGCGATCATCAGCACGCCGCTGGTCGCATGGATCAGCTGGTGCCAGTCATGCGCATGCTCGCGGATCGTCTGGCCGGGCACGAGATCGGACGCGCTGCTGCGCACCACCAGATAGGGTTCGTCAGCGGCGGTGCGACGTTTTTGCGACATTCATTGGCAGAATAGCGCTATTGCGGCTCGCCCGCCAGCGGCGCAGGATGCGGGCATGCCAGCCAACCTCGCCTCCTTCGCCATCCATGTCGATGATGTGGACCGTGCCCGCGCTTTCTACGAAGCCGTGTTCGGCTGGGAGTTCGAGCCCTGGGGCCCGCCGGGCTTCTATCTGATCCATACCGGCGACGAAGCGTCGCCCGGTATCCAGGGCCTGATGCATGCGCGCCATACGCCGCGCACCGGCACTGGCCTGAACGGGGTGGAGCCGACCTTCGCGGTCGATGACGTGGATGCGGTTGCGGCACTGGTCGAGGCCAATGGCGGGACGATCACTTACGCCAAGGGGATTATCCCGACGGTCGGCGCGCTGATCCGGTTTCTCGATACCGAGGGCAATGATCTCGGCGCGATGCAGTATGTGACGGTGCCGCATACCTGATCCTGATGTCTCGGATCAGGTGGCAGTCCAATCCTCGACCAATAGGCCCTTCACGCGCTCGAATTCACGGCAGTTCGCCGTCACCATTATCAGATCGCGCGCAAGTGCCTGTCCTGCGATCAGGACGTCGAGCGTGCCGATCGGCGAGCCCAATCGCTTCAGCGCCGCCCGCACCTCGCCAGCAGCGCGGGCGTCCGCCTCATCAAAAGGAAGAAGTGGAAAGGCGAGCCGTTCCAGCTTTACCAGATTCGTCTCGACCCGCTGGCTGTTGAACGCGCCGAACATCAGGTCGTGAAGGACGATGCTCGACAGGAAGATCGAGCCCGGCTCCTGCGCGATGATCCGCGATCGCACGGTCGAATTACCCGCCATCAGGGCGATGACGATATTGCTGTCCAGCGAATAGCCCATCAGTCGAAGCTGACGTCATCGTCTAGCGAGTCCGCCTCTTCGGGCCGAGGCTGCTCCAGTGCGGCCGCGACCGCGTCCTGATCAAGTGGCTCGAGCCGATCGAGCCACGCCCACCCAGCATGTCATATACCAATGATATATATCACGCGACCTCAGGTGACAAGATTCACGGCAGCAACCGCACCATCACCATGCCGTGAGGCTCGACCGTTGCCGAGAAGCTAACCGCCATGCGCCCCAGCGATTTGTGCGCCCATAGGTCGCGCACCTCCGCCTTCAGTCCCGGCGGATAGCCGAGTTCGCGCCAGTCCGCCTTGATCGTCGCTGCTGTTGCCCCGCGGTTGAACAGGATCACCGCGCGGCCGCCATCCGCCAGAGGCCTTGCCCAGACTTCCAGATCGCCATCGTCGCGCACCCGCTTGCCCTGAATGCCGAGCGGGTCCTGGTCGATCGCGATCACGTCCTTGTTGAGCAGGATCACGCTGGTCGCGGGGCTCATCGAGGCGATGTCGTTGCCGGCCATCAGTGGCGCGGCCATCATTGCCCAGAGGCTGAAATGGCTGCGATATTCGGTGTCGGTCATCCCGCCATTGCCGATCTCCAGCATGTCGGGATCGTTCCAATGGCCCGGCCCGGCAAAGGGCCAGAGCGGCTCGTTCCGGTCGATGATGTCGAGCAGATTGTGCGTCCACCAATGCTCCTTGTCGTCACCGGAGAAGCGGTCCCCGATATCGCCGGTGGTGCGCCAGAGATTGCCGATCTTCGTGCCCCATCGCCACGGATCGTTCTGGCCCCATTCGCAGATGCTGAGCACGATATCGCGGCCACTCGCCTTCAGTGCGTCGGCCATCAGCGCATAGGCTTCTTCCGCATTGCGCGTGCCGGTCGAGCACCAGTCGTATTTCAGATAGTCGACGCCCCAGCGTGCATAGGTGAGCGCGTCCTGATATTCATGGCCCTGGCTGCCCGGCCGGCCGCCACAGGTTTTCATGCCGGCGTCGGAATAGATGCCGAACTTCAGCCCCTTGGCATGGACATAATCGGCGAGCGCCCTGATGCCCGAGGGAAATTTGACCGGATCGGCGGTGATGAACCCGTCCTTGTCGCGCACGCCGTGCCAGCAATCGTCGATCACGACATACTGGTAGCCGGCATCGCGCATGCCGCCCGACACCATCGCATCGACGACCGCGCGGACCGTCTTCTCGCTGATGTTGCAGCCGAATTTGTTCCAGCTGTTCCAGCCCATGGGCGGGGTCCGCGCCAGGCCGTTGGCAGTGCGCGCCGGATCGTGCGACGGCGGCACGCGATTCGGATCGACCGTTTCCTGCGCGACCGCCGCCGTGGCGAGCGCCAGCAGCGCGAACAGCGCGAGCACCATGCGGCCAATTGCGTGGCGCATCTAATCCCCTCCCTTGTCCAACGTTGGCCATCTGACGCAAGCGCCATCGATTGCGCAACAATTTTCCGCTACCCTAGCGACACGTGACAAGTGTTATAGTTGAATGATACACTTGAAGCGCGTTCGAATCGCCGTCATCTAGGGCGGCGACTGCGTGGAGAGAGTGATGGCGACCGAGACTGACACCGCGACCACCGACCTGGTGCTGACCCCGCCCGACCCCGTACCCGTGGTCGCGCCGGAAAAGGCCGTGGGCCTGGTGCCGGTCGACGATGCCAAGCGCACCCAGCTTCAGACGCGCGTCGAGACCTTTATCGACGACCTGGTCGCGCAGGACGTGAACTCCCCGGAATTCGGCAAGCGCGTCGATGCGATCAGCGCGATGGGCCAGAAGGAAATCCGCGAGGCGGCCGGGCAATCGAACCGATTCCTCGACCGGCCGGTCAAGGCGATGAACCAGGAATCGGGCGTCGGCGCCGACCTGGCCGAGCTGCGCCGCACGATCGAGGATCTCGATCCGGGCAAGCAGGGCAATCTGCTCGCGCCGAAGAAGCTGTTCGGAATCATCCCGTTCGGCAATTCGATGCGCAATTATTTCGACGGCTATAAGTCGTCTCAGACGCACATCGCCTCGATCCTGAAGAGCCTGGGCAGCGGCAAGGACGAGCTGCTGATGGACAATGCAGCGATCGACGTCGAGCGCACCAATCTCTGGGCGGCAATGGGCCGGCTCGAGCAGATGATCATCCTGTCGCGCACGATGGACGAGCGGCTGGAAGAAAAGGCCAATGAGCTGGATCACACCGATCCGGCCAAGGCCAAGGCGATCCGCGAGAGCGCGCTTTTCTATGTCCGCCAGCGCACCCAGGACCTGCTGACGCAGATGGCCGTGACGGTGCAGGGCTATCTCGCGCTCGATCTCGTCAAGAAGAACAATGTCGAGCTGGTGAAGGGCGTCGACCGCGCCTCCACCACCACGGTTTCCGCGCTGCGTACCGCGGTGACGGTGGCGCAGGCGCTGACCAACCAGAAGCTGGTGCTCGAGCAGATCACTGCGCTGAACACCACGACCGCCAACATCATCGATTCGACCGGCAAGCTGCTGAAGAGCCAGACCGCGACGATCCATGAGCAGGCGGCGAGCGCGACCATCCCGATCGAAGTGCTGCAGCGCGCCTTCCAGAACATCTATGACACGATGGACGCGATCGACACCTTCAAGCTGAAGGCGCTCGATTCGATGAAGACCACGGTCACTGTGCTGGGCAACGAAGTCGAGAAGTCGAAGGGCTATATCGCCCGGGCCGAAGGGGCAGCGCAGAATTCGGGCAGCGGGGGCGAAACCTTCAAGCTGGAAGCCGTATAAATGACTGACGTCGATCGCCAGATCGCCAGGACCACCCAGTTCCTCAACGAGCGGCGCGAACAGGCGCTGATGCAGCGCAAGCGCCGGCGGCGCGGCACTGGCCTCGCCAAGCGGGCCGGGCTGATCGTCACCGCCGACCTTGCGATCATCATCGCGACGATCATATTCGGCTGGTTCTTCCCGATCGGCATGGGCGGGGCGTTGCTGGTCTTCGCCGCGCTGATCCTGGTAACCTTCCTGCTCGCCTTCGTCTCGCTCGAGGCGCCGGTGGTGGCCGAGAAGCTGGTCGAGGTGCCGCTGAAGGCGCTGCCGCGCAAGACCGAGCAATGGCTGGAGACGCAGCGCCCCGCCCTGCCCGCCCCGGCCCAGACCCTGGTCGACGGCATCGGCGTCCAGCTAGAGACGCTCGCGCCGCAGCTTGCCGCGCTCGACGAACGCGAGCCCGCAGCAGCCGAGATCCGCAAGCTGGTCGGCGAGCAATTGCCCGAGCTGATCCGCGACTATGCCAAGGTCCCCCAGCCGCTGCGCGGCGTGGAGCGCAACGGCAAGACGCCCGATGCCCAGCTCGCCGAGGGGCTGAAGGTGATCGAGCAGGAGATCGGCCAGATGTCGGCGCAGCTGGCCGAGGGCGATCTCAACCTGCTGGCGACGCGGGGACGGTTCCTGGAAATCAAATACCGCGACGACGATCTGAGCGGGAGTTAGGCGGCACGATGCTGGCCATTCGACCGGACGCGACCTCGGTGAGGCACTGGATCGTGGCCCTTGCGGCAGCCGGCATCGCAACCACGGGCAGCGCAGCAGAACCGCAGCCACTGACGCCCGAGCAAATCGGCGACGCCTTCAAGGCCAGGGACTGGGCCCGGCTGAAGGCGATCAGCGAGGATCGCGACACGGTCCTGACGCTTGACGGCGGCGCGCCCGGCCCGATCAGGCGCCTGTCGCGCGACGCCTTTCTCGATGAAGTGCGCGATTGCGTCGTGTCCGACGTCTATACCAAGGGCGTGCGCTTTCAGTCCTCGGACGGGATAGGATGGATTTGCCGGGCTCAGCCCGTCGGAACGAACAGGTGCACCGTGATTGGATATGGCGTGGACCTGCACCTGACCGGCGACAAGGTCTATTTCGGACGCGTTTTCCGGTTCTCCACGCACAACAAGATCGACTGCCCCGACACGGGGCGGGTTGCGCCGGCGCCTCCGGCGCTGCCAAGACCGCGATGAGCGCGCAGTAGCGGCTCAGGAAGCAGCTTCCTTCCGGCGGCTGCGATGCGCCGATACCTTGGCGCGGTTGCCGCAGACGCTCATGCTGCACCACCGCCGCGTGTGCCGGCGCGTATGGTCGGAAAACAGCAAGGTGCAGCCATGCCCCTCACAGGCTTTGACCTGAGCGAAGTCCTGCTCGACCACGACGCGGGCCAAAATCTCGCCGATCGGAATCAACAAGGATTCCGGCGAGCGCCAGCGCCGGTCGATTTCGAGCCTCAGGCCGGCACCCTCATCGAGCACGATCCGGCTATAGGCCTCGTCCCGCTCCAATAGCCGGTTGAGCGGGGCGAGCTCCTTCAAGGTGGCCGGATCGAGCGGCCGCCCCATGTGGCTTTTCAGGAAGCCGCGAAACCATTCGCGGAGATCCCGCGCCTGATCGGCGACGCGATCAAGCTCGCCCGGCATGGCGCGGGCGGCGATCGAGTCGAGTTGTTCCCCGGGCACGAGACCGGCCTGGCGCAGCCAATCCACCAGCCCCTGCCCGTCACCGATCCAGTCGACCGGCCGGTCGACCGGCGTGGCGACCGAATTGAGGAAATCGATCCCCGGCGCGTCGGCGATGAAGATGGCGTTCGTGTTGGCAGGCATGGCGTTGCGGTCCGTCAGTGATGTGACGACTCATATGTAACCAGCAAAAGCATGATTGACAAGTTACATCGCATGGACGTAACCACTCAACAACGCTCTGAGAGGTTTCATCATCGCTGGAGGATCAAATGCGCAGCAAGCATGTCGCGCCGGACCGGATGGGGGCTTTTTCGGATGCGGTGATTGCCGTGGTGATCACCATCATGGTGCTCGAGCTGAGGCCGCCGGAGGGGCACAGCCTTGCGGCCCTGGCGCCGCTCTGGCCGACCGCGATCAGCTATGGGCTGAGCTATCTGTTCATCGCCATCATCTGGATGAACCATCATCATCTGCTGCGCTTCGTCCGGCATGCCGGGCCGGAGCTGCTGTGGCTGAACTTCGCGCATCTGTTCGCCGTATCGCTGCTACCCTTCGCCACGGCGTGGATCGCCGATTCCCGGCTCTCGCCCGTGCCGGTCGCGGTCTATGCGGCGAACTTCACGATCGTCGACCTGGCCTATCTCGCCTTCGAGCGCGCCGTGATCCGCCAGGCTGATGAAAGCGACTTTCCCGCCGGCGCCCGGCGTGGGGCGCGTCGGCGCTCGCTCGCCACCGTCGCGATGTTCGCGACCGCGATTCCGGTTGCACTCATGCTGCCCTGGCTCGCCTTCGCGCTGATCTGCGCCGCGCTGCTTCTCTTCGTTCGCCCTGAAGCGCCGGGCAGCACCGCATAACCCTTCCACTATCACTCAAGCAGTTACATCAAGGAGAAAGCCAATGTCAGCGATTGCCTACAGGACCATCGATATCGATGGGATCAGCGTCTTCTATCGCGAGGCCGGGCAGGCAGGCGCCCCCAAGCTCCTGCTGCTGCATGGCTTCCCCAGTTCGAGCCATATGTTCCGCGATCTCATCCCGCTGCTCGCCGACCGCTTCCACATCGTCGCGCCCGACCTGCCCGGCTTCGGCCAGTCGGGCGACCCGAAGGTCAACAGCTTCGATTCGATTGCCGACACGATTGAGCGTTTCACCGAGGCCGTCGGCTTCGACCGGTTCGCGGTCTATGTCTTCGACTATGGCGCGCCGACCGGCTTCCGGCTGGCGATCCGCCATCCCGAGCGGATCAGCGCGATCATCTCCCAGAACGGCAATGCCTATGTCGAAGGGCTGAGCGACGGCTGGAACCCGATCCGCGCCTATTGGGAGGACGCCTCGGTCGAGAATCGCGAGGCGCTGCGGGCGATGCTGACGCCGGAGACGACCTATTTCCAATATGCCCATGGCGTATCGGATGCGTCGACGATCTCGCCCGACGGCTACACGCTCGACGATCATTATCTCGGTCGGCCCGGTGCCGAGAAAGTCCAACTCGACCTGTTCGGCGACTACAAGACCAATGTCGCGCTCTATCCGGTTTTCCAGGAGTATTTCCGCACGCATCAGCCGCGCTTCCTGGCGGTGTGGGGGCGCAACGACCCGTTCTTCCTGCCGCCGGGCGCCGAGGCGTTCCGCCGCGACATTCCGGAAGCGCGGGTAACCTTCCTCGACACCGGCCATTTCGCGCTGGAGACTCACGCCGCCGACATCGCCTCCGAGATACGCGACTTCCTGTCGTGAGTCGGATAGCGCCGATCGGCGCTATCGCAGGTTGCCCACCTCTGCCGAGCCGCTAGATCGGCTGCGACACGACAGGGACGAACACGACAATGACGGACGACATGGCCAGCCCTGCCCTGCTCAAGGACATTCTTGGACGGCAGGCGCTGACCGTGATTGCCGATGCCGGCGCAGCCGCGTCGCCGCGCTTCGATCGCGCGGCTTTTCTCGATGCGGCATCGACGGGGCTGGACGCGCTGTCGATCATGGAGCGGGTGCGCCATATCGCCGACGCGCTGCGGGTCGCGCTGCCAGCCGACTATGCGGAGGCGGTGACGATCGTCCGTGCCATGGCACCACGGCTCACCCATGGTTTTCAGGCAGTCGCGGTGACCGAGTTCGTTGCGCGGCACGGGCTCGGCGATGTCGGCCTTTCGATGGAAGCGTTGGCCGACCTGACCCGCTTCGGCACCGCCGAATTCGCGATTCGGCCGTTCCTGGCGCGGGATGCGGCGTGGACGCTTGCCATGATGCTGGCGTGGAGCGGGCATGAAGACGAGCATGTCCGGCGGCTCGCCAGCGAAGGGAGCCGGCCGCGGCTGCCCTGGGCGGGGCGGGTGCCGGCGCTGAAGGTCGATCCGACTCTCGCGACGCCCATCCTGGAGGCATTGAAGCGCGATCCCAGCGCCTATGTGCGCAAGTCGGTCGCCAACCATCTGAACGACATCGCCAAGGACCGGCCGGACTGGCTGGTCGACCGGCTGGCGACCTGGCCGACGGACGATGCCCGCACCGTCTGGATTATCCGCCATGCATTGCGGACGCTGATCAAGCAGGGCGATCCCCGCGCGCTGGCGCTGATCGGCGTCGGGCATGGTGCGGCGGTCGAGGTGTCGGGCTTTTCGGTCGTGCCGCGGACAGTGCGGCTCGGCGACGCGATCACCATCGCTGCGGACGTAAGATCGACGGCTGCCGAAGCGCAGCGGCTGGTGGTCGATTACCGCCTGCATTACGCGCGGGCCGGCGGGAAGAGTGCCGCCAAGGTGTTCAAGCTTCGCACGTTCGACCTTGGTCCGGGCGAAACGGTCGCCCTCGCCATCCGGCAGACCATCAAGGATTTCAGCACGCGGCGGCATCATCCGGGCACGCATGACGTCGAGCTGATCGTCAACGGGCAGACCATGGCGCGCGCGGCGTTCGAGCTGCTGGCGGGCTGAGCGCACGTGGCGAAGAAGAAATATCTGCTGACCGCGACTCTGCCCGACGGGTACGTCAAGACGATCGGGCCGACCGCGACCGAGTTCACCCATTATTGGCGGATCGTCGCGCGCCTGGGCAACGGCAGGACAGAGGTGTTCTGGGGCCATAGCAAGTCGCTGGCCGAGGCGAAGAAGACGCGCGCGCTGGCCGCCGAGGCAGGCGCCAGTCGCGGCTGGGTGGGCCATGATGTCGACATCGTCGAGCTGGTCCGAAGCGCTGGTTGAGAACAGGGAGACGTGGCCAATTTCGACACCGTCACCCCGGACTTGTTCCGGGGTCTACGGCGCCGCAAACCAACGGTCGATGGATGTGCGGCACGGTAGATGCCGGAACAAGTCCGGCATGACGGGAGGGGTTTAGTCGCGGGATCCCACTCTTTCGGCGCGCGGTTGACTCGATCGACTCAAGATTATCGTGTGGCCAGCGTCCTGGCGCGATCGGCGAGGCGCTCGACCGCCGCTGCATGGATGCCCGGCGTCGTCGCCAGCACGCCGAAGGCCTGGGCACTGGGCGTGTTGAAGAAGAGCGGCTTGCCGAAGGCGTCGCTGACGGTCGCGCCAGCCTCGGCTGCGATCAGCACCGCAGCCGCGACGTCCCATTCATAGCCCCAGCGCAAGGTCGCCACGAGATCGGCCTCGCCCGCCGCGACCATGGCGATGCGGAGCGCGATCGAATTGGGCTTGGCCACCGCGACCAGATCGCTGTCGACCTTGGGCAGCGTGTCCGTCGGCACACGCGCGCCGGAGAAGACCGCCCGGTCGCCGGTGCGGATCGGCAAGCCATTGAGCGTCGCGCCCCTGCCCGCCTCGGCGCGCCAGACCTCGCCGCGCGCGGGCGCGTCGAGCACGCCGATCAGCGGCTGGCCGTCCTCGACGAGCGCGATCGAGACCGCCCAGCCCTCCCGCCCGCGGACATAGTCGCGGGTGCCGTCGATCGGATCGACCACCCACAGGCGCGACTGCGACAGGCGATCGGCATTGTCGACCGTCTCCTCCGACAGCCAGCCAGCATCGGGCAGCAGCGCCGACAGACGCTGATGGAGCAGCGCGTCGACCTCGAGATCGACCTCGCACACCGGGTTGCCGGGACTCTTTTCCCATTGGCGGAAGTCAGTGCGCCACTTGGCCAGCGCCAGTGCGCCCGCCTCGGCAGCGATCGCGGCAATCGCGTCGGCCAGGTCCCCGGTACCGGGGCGATCAGCCACTCGCCACCGTCATGCCGTCGATGCGCAGGGTCGGCACATTGGTGCCGTAGCGGAATTCGAGGTCGTTGGCGGGCGTGAGGTTGAGGAACATGTCCTTCAGATTGCCCGCGATGGTGAATTCGGCGACCGGCGTGGTGATCTCGCCATCCTCGATCAGGAAACCCGCCGCGCCGCGGCTGTAATCGCCGGTCACGCCGTTGACGCCCATGCCGATCAGCTCGGTCACGAACACGCCGTGCTTGATGTCGGCGATCAGCGTCTCGCGCGGCATCGCGCCGGCGCACATATGCATGTTGCTGGTGGTGACGCCCGGACTGCCGCCCGCGCCGCGCGTGGCATGGCCGGTCGGCTCGAGCCCGAGCTGGCGCGCCGAGGCGCTGTCGAGCAGCCAGGTTTCGAGCATGCCGTGTGAGACGAACTCGGTCGGCGAGACAGGCAGGCCCTCGCCGTCGAACGGCCGCGAGCGCAGGCCCTGCGGCCGATGCGGATCGTCGCAGATGGTGACACCGCTCGAAAAGACCTGAGTACCGAGCGCGTCGAGCAGGAAGCTGGTCTTGCGCGAGATCGCCTGGCCGGAGATCGCCCCGATCAGATGGCCGAGCATGCTCGATCCGACCCGCGGATCGAACACCACCGGCATCGCGCCGCTGGCGAGACGGCCCGGGTTGAGCCGGGCGACCGCACGCTCGCCGGCGCGGGTGCCGATCGACAGGGCGTCCTCCAGCCTGGAGCGGTGCCGCGCGGAATGGTGCGCATAGTCGCGGACCATGTCGCCGCCCGATCCGGCGAGCACGCTGGCGGAGAGGCCGTAACCGGTCGCGGCATAGGCGCCGGCAAAGCCGTGGCTGGTGGCGAGCGCCCAGACCGCGCGCGAGGAGCTGGCGCCACCGCCTTCGCTGTTCGACACGCCGGCAACCGCACGCGCGGCGTCCTCGGCAGCGAGCGCGGCTTCCTTCAGCGCCTCGGGCGAGACAACGCCGCCATCGTCGAGATCGAGATGCGGCGGGGCGCCGTGGAGCAGGCGATTCTCCGGTGCCAGCCCGGCCCAGGCGTCCTCGGGCGCCTCGCGCGCCATGGCGACGGCGCGTTCGGCGAGCGTGGTGATCGCGGCGGACGACAGGTCCGAGGTGGAAACGCTGGCCGAGCGGCGGCCGACGAACACGCGCAGGCCAAGCTCGGCATTTTCGGACCGGCCGACATCCTCGAGCGCGCCGAGGCGGATCGACACGTCGAGCGCGGTATCGTCGACGAACACGGCGTCGGCGGCGTCGGCTCCGGCGGCCTTGGCCCGGGCAACTATGTCTTGGGCGCGGTCCCGCGCCTGATCGATCGTCAGCATCACGGCGACTTAGGGATGACGGCCGCGAAGGTCAAAGCGCTGAGGACACGCCGACGACAAAACATGCCGCGAACATCAGGAAGCCGGCGAAACGGTTCGAGCGGAAGCGGGCCAGCGCATTATCGCCGTCGTCCGTGCCGAGCGTCGCGACCTGCCAGGCGAAATGGAGCGCAACCGGGAGAAGCGCGAGGAGCGCGAGCGGATCGGGGCGCACCTGCCAGAAGGCGGCCGACCAGAAACCCAGGGCGATCAGGTAGAAGATCGCGACGCCCGGGCGCACCTGGCTGCCGAGCCGGCGCGCGGAGGAGCGGATGCCGACCAGCGCGTCATCCTCCTTGTCCTGGATCGCATAAATGGTGTCGTAGCCGACCACCCAGGCAATGGCGCCGGCATAGAGCAGCACCATCGCCGCGACGAGGTTCCACCAGCGCATCTCGAACATCGCCGCCTCGGCCGCCGCGAAGCCGACCACCGCGCCCGAGCTGAACACCAGTCCGAGCCACAGCTGCGGCCACCAGGTGATCCGTTTCATGAAAGGATAGATGGCGACGATCGGCAGGGTGAGCAGCGCCAGCCCCTTGGCGTAGATGTTGACGTGCCACCACACCGCGAAGCCGATCGCGACCAGGATCAGCAGCCAGATCCATGCGGCACGCACCGACACCTGTCCGCTGGCGAGCGGACGGTTGCGCGTGCGCTCGACGCTCGCGTCGAGCTCGCGATCGGCGATGTCGTTATAGACGCAGCCGGCGCCGCGCATCGCGATCGCGCCGACCAAGAGCCAGAGCAGCAGCCACCAGTCGCCCTGCCGGTTGCCCGACAGCGCCACGCCCCAGGCGCAGGGCCAGTAGAGCAGCCACCAGCCGATCGGCCGATCGAACCGGGCGAGCAGCGCATAGGGGCGGGCCGCCGGCGGCAACAGGCCGACAAGGCCGCGATGCTCGGTGTCGGGGACGATCTCGGGCACGATGGTCATGCCCCGTCTGTAACCCGGCGGACGCGGGCGGCAATCCGTCTTTAGCGCGACTGGGCGTTCTCGGTGACGACCTCGGCCTCATTGCTGACAGCCGAGTCGTTTCCCAGTTCGGCCAGATGCTTCGACAGACTGGCGGGCGCGCTACGCTCCTTGCCCAGCGGCCCGGTCCAGGGATTCATGCCGACGCAATAGCCCGACATGTTGCCGCACTGGCGGACTTCGCCCGTCTCGCTGTCGACCACGACGATGATCGTCTGATCGTCCGCCGTCGTGGCGCTGGATTGATCCTTGGTTTTGTCCGCCACCTTCATCTGCGACCAGAGCGGGTCGGCCGCATAAAGACCGATGCCGGCGTAGCGGCCGTGACGCATCTGTGGCGAGTCCCCCGATACGGTTGCCCGCTGGCAGCCGCCAAGGGCAACAGCCGCGATCAGTACGGCAAGTAACGACGCTTGCATGCTTTCTCTCCCACCCGTCCAGCGAAAGCATATCATAATAGTGGGAGTTGGATCGCGCGAATTCGTTCAGTGCGCCGCCATCATCTCCGCGCGCAGATGGGGCCAGTCGTCAAAGCCCCAGCGGTCGGGGCGTTCGATCCCGATGATCTCGTCATGGCCGGGGGCGCAATGCTCGGGCGTCAGCCGGCGGCGCCTGATCGCGCAGAAGAACGCGCGGACCGGCGGCGCCATGGGATTGGCAGCATTGCTGTCGAGCACCACGGCAAGGCGGTCGCTGCGCAGGCGGACGAGCCCGCCGATCGGATAGATGCCGATACACCCCGCAAAGGCTTCCAGCACATCCTGGTCGAAATGCCGGTCCGAGCTCTGCATCCAGCGCAGCGCTTCGCCGGGCGACCAGGGCTCCTTATAGGCCCGGGCCGAGGTGACGGCGTCATAGACGTCGCAGATCGCGCCCATCCGCGCATAGAGGCTGAGCGCCGGCCCACCCAGCCGATCGGGATAGCCCGCGCCGCCGACCTGCTCGTGATGATGGCGGCAAACGTCGAGCGCGATCTCCGGAATGCCGCCGCATTTGAGCAGCATGCGATAGCCGCGCTCGGCATGGGTGCGGACGATCGCGAACTCCTCGTCCGTGAGCGGCCCGGGCTTGTCGAGCAGATGCTGGGGAATCCTGGCCTTGCCGATATCGTGGAGCAGGCCGGCAAGACCGACATCGCGGATCAGCGTCTCGTCGAGCTTCAGGCGCCGCCCGAGGCTGATCATCAGCGCGCAGACCGCGACCGAATGAAGATAGGTATATTCGTGCCGCGCCTTGAGCTGAGTCACGCTGGTCAGCGCGAAGGGGTTGCGCGCCATCGACGCGGAGATCTCGTCCACCAGCGGGGTGAGCTGTTCGGCCCTGACCAGGTTGCCGAGGCGGATCTGCTCGAAGGTGCGGACGATCGCCGCCTTGGAGCGGGCGACGATCTGGATCGCGCGCTTGCGTTCCTGCTCCATGTCGGTCGGCTCGTGCGACAGGAAGGCGCGCGGCACGCCGGGTCGCGATGCCTTGCGTGCCGGCTCGATGGCGGGCGGCGCCGCCGCCGGGTCGGGCGCCAGCGGCGCGGAGGACGGCAGCGGACCTAGGCCCCGTTCGTCATCGATGACCACCGTGTCGATATCGCTGTCGCGGAGCATCTGCAGCGTGCGCGGCGTCAGGAGGAAGCTCGACCGCACGAACGGGTGATCGAACCACGATCCGTCAAGCGCATGGACGAACATGCCCAGCCGCGCCTGATCCGATCGCACCTTGTGCAGCATTGCCCCTCCCCCCGGTGGTCGGTACGTTTTAATGGCATCCCCCGTGCCGATACGCAGCATGCGCCGGCATTGGTTAAGAGGAGGTACCCAGGACCTCCGCAATTTCAGTAACTTGGATCAATGTGTATGCAGATTGCGCAGGCGATCCGAGAGACTTCGACAAGAGCGGCCCCGACGCGCTAACAGTCGGTCATGACCGCTACCCCCGCCTGGCCGCCGCAATCGACACCGCGACTCTTCGTCGAGACGCCGCTTAGCGAAGGCGTGCAGTTGCGCGTCGAGGGCGCGCCGGCGCATTACCTCCTGTCAGTGATGCGGACGAAACCGGGCGATCCGGTGAAGCTGTTCGATGGCGAGAGCGGCGAGTGGCTCGGCATCGCCACCGCGGTCAACAAGCGCGACCTGATGCTCGATGTGACCGAGCTTTTGCGCGAGCGCGAGGCAGTTCCCGACCTGTGGCTGTGCGCAGCGCCGTTGAAAAAGGGGCGAATCGACTGGATGGTGGAAAAGGCCTGCGAGCTGGGCGTCGCGCGGCTGGTGCCGGTCGTCACCCGACGTTCAGTGGTCGAGCGACCCAAGACCGAGCGGTTGCGCGCCCATATGATCGAGGCGGCCGAGCAATGCGGCCGGACCGCGGTGCCCGAACTGGCGGAGACGGTGAAGCTGCCGGCGTTGCTGCGCGACTGGCCGGCGGGGCGGACCCTGTTCTTCGCGGACGAGACCGGCGGCGTGCCCGCACTTGAGGCGATGCGCGCGGCCAAAGGGCCCGCGGCGATCCTGATCGGGCCCGAGGGTGGGTTCGATGCGGAGGAACGGGAGGCGATCCGGGCACTGCCGGATGCGGTGGGGATCGGGCTGGGGCCGCGCATCCTGCGCGCCGATACCGCAGCGGCGGCGGCGGTGAGTTTATGGATGGCAGCGGCCGGGGATTGGTCCCTCTAGCTTCGGACCTTTGTGCTCGCTACATGCGCGCCATGAGCACGAAGACCGTTTCAAAGAGCAACGCAGCGGTCATCGAGCACCGCGACCAGCTGATCCAGAGCTTCGCCAAGGGCGAGAAGCCGGTCGATCGCTGGCGGATCGGCACCGAGCACGAGAAGTTCGTCTATTCCCTCTCCGACCATCACGCGCCGAGCTATGACGAGCCCGGCGGCATCCTCGACCTGCTCGACGGCCTGACCGACTTCGGCTGGCGTCCGGTCGAGGAGGGCGGCAAGGTGATCGCGCTGGCCGGCCCGGACGGCAATATCAGCCTCGAGCCCGCCGGACAGTTCGAGCTGTCGGGCGCGCCGCTCGACAATCTGCACGAGACCTGCGCCGAGACCGGCCGGCACCTGGAGCAGGTGAAGGCGATCGGCGACAAGTTCGGCATCGGTTTCCTCGGCCTCGGCATGTGGCCGGACAAGACCCGCGCCGAGCTGCCGATCATGCCCAAGGGGCGCTACGCCATCATGCTGCGGCACATGCCGCGCGTCGGCAGCCTCGGCCTCGACATGATGCTCAGGACCTGCACCATCCAGGTCAATCTCGATTACGAGACCGAAGCCGACATGGCGAAGAAGTTCCGCGTCGGGCTCGCGTTGCAGCCGCTGGCGACCGCGCTGTTCGCCAATTCGCCCTTCACCGAGGGCAAGCCCAACGGCATGCTGAGCTATCGCAGCCATATCTGGTCGGACACCGATCCGGCGCGCACCGGCATGCTGCCCTTCGTGTTCGAGGACGGGTTCGGTTATGAGCGCTATGCCGAATACGCGCTCGATGTGCCGATGTACTTCGTCTACCGCGACGGCCGTTATATCGACGCGGCGGGCCTGAGCTTCCGCGATTTCCTGAAGGGCGAGCTGTCGGTGCTGCCGGGCGAGCTGCCGACGCTCGACGACTGGAACGACCATCTTTCGACCGCCTTTCCCGAGGTGCGGCTGAAGACCTTCCTCGAGATGCGCGGTGCCGATGGCGGGCCCTGGGGGCGGATCTGCGCCCTGCCTGCGCTCTGGGTCGGGTTGCTCTATGACGGCACCGCGCTCGATGCGGCATGGGACGTGGTGAAGCACTGGACGATCGACGAGCGCCAGGCGCTGCGCGATTCAGTGCCGAGGCTGGCACTCGGCGCGCCGATCCCCGGCGGCGGTAAGCTGCGCGACATTGCAGGCGAAGTGCTCGACATCGCCAATGCCGGCCTCGCCGCGCGGGCACGCTTCGATGCGTCGGGCAGCAACGAGACGGGCTTCCTCGATCCGCTGCGCGAGATCGTGCGATCGGGCAAGGTGCCGGCGCAGGTGCTGTTGGACAAATATCATGGGGCCTGGGGCGGCGACGTCTCGAAGGTCTATGACGAGATGCGATTCTAGTCCCTCCGGCTCCCTTGGAGGGTCGCCGAAAAATTTTTTTGAAAAATTTTTTGCGACCGTGTCGATTCCCGCACGGCTCGCTCGACGTGTCTGCAGAGTGTATCTTTAACGGGATGGAGCATCCCGGGATCGCTCCTGAGGAGACTATCGATGCGTGTAATGGTGATCATGAAGGCAAGTGCCGAGTCCGAAGCCGAAATCATGCCGAGCGAGCAGCTGCTGGCCGATATGACGGCCTTTAACGAAGAGCTGGTGAAGGCCGGCCTCATGCTGGGCGGCGAAGGGTTGCGCGCCTCGTCATTGGGCGCCCGCGTCCGCTTCGAGGGGAAGGACAAGACCAGCGTGCTCAACGGCCCGTTCGCCGAGACCAAGGAGCTGATCGCCGGTTTCTGGCTGCTCCAGGTCAAATCGATGGACGAGGCGATCGAGTGGGTCCGCCGCGTGCCCAACACCGACGGGGCGCATCACGAGATCGAGATCCGTCGGGTATTCGAAGCCGCCGATTTCGGCGAAGCCTTCACGCCCGAACTGCAGGCGCGCGAAGAGGCGATGCGCAACCAGACCGGCAATTACGGCGAATCCAAAGCGTAGGTGAATCGATACCACCCTCCTCTCCGGTGGGAGAGGATACGGAGACTTGAGAGCGCAGCGATCTAGTCGAAGTTGGTGAGGGGCTCCGGGAGCTATCGAGAGCTCCCGGAGCCCCTCTCCAAGTTACGCTAGGCAGCAAGCTACCAAGCTTCACTATCAGTTTTGCCGGGCGACAGGTCGAAATGCCCCCCGGGCATTTCTCAATCATGCCGGGGGCATGATTGACCTGACTCCAGGCAAAACTCCCACTGGAGAGGAAGAAGGCGGCGATCTACCCGACTTGCCCCGGCCGTTCCCATGGCTAGAAAGCCGCCATGGGAACGGTGGAGACCTTGCGGGCGGTCGAGACGGTCTGGCGGATCGAATCCGCCAGGCTGATCGCCGGGCTGGCCCGCCTCACCCGCGATCTTTCGCAGGCCGAGGAGCTGGCGCAGGAAGCGCTCGAGGCAGCGCTCCGGCAATGGCCGGAGGAAGGCGTGCCGCGCAATCCGGGTGCCTGGCTGATGGCGGCGGGCAAGCGCCGCGCGGTCGACGGCTTCCGGCGGTCGAGCATGATCGAGCGCAAGCACCGGGAACTGGCCGACGAGCTCGATCCAGTCGACCTGTCGGCCGAGACGATCGAGGACAGGATCGATGACGATATCGGCGACGAGCTGCTCGCGCTGATCTTCACGGCCTGCCACCCGGTGCTCGGCACCGAGGCGCGGGTCGCGCTGACGCTCAAGCTGATCGCGGGTCTTTCCACCGAAGAGATCGCCAACGCGTTCCTGACATCCGAGACGACGGTCGCGCAGCGGATCGTGCGCGCCAAGAAAGCGCTGGCCAATGCCGATGTCGCCTATGAAGTGCCGCGTGGCGCCGAGCGCGATGCGCGGCTCTGCTCCGTGCTCGAGGTCATCTATCTCATCTTCAGCGAAGGCTATTCCCCGGCGGCTGAAGATGCCTGGACCCGGCCGGCGCTGTGCGAGGAAGCGATGCGGCTCGGGCGGATCCTGGCCGGGCTCGCCCCGGGGGATGCCGAGGTGCACGGGCTGATCGCGCTGATGGAGTTGCAGGCATCGCGGCTGCCCACGCGCACCGGGCCGGACGGTGCGCCGGTGCTGCTGCTCGACCAGGACCGGTCGCGCTGGGACCGGACCCTGATCCAGCATGGGCTCAAGGCACTGGCGGTCGCGGAACGAACGTCGCCGTCAGGTCCCTACACGCTGCAGGCCGCCATCGCTGCCTGCCATGCCCGCGCGCTGACGCCGGAAGCGACCGATTGGGCGGGCATCGCCGCGCGGTATGACGATCTGTACCGGGTGCTGCCCTCGCCCGTGGTCGATCTCAACCGCGCGGTCGCGAAGGCGATGGCGTATGGGCCGGCTGTGGGGCTGGCGCTGGTCGACGGGATCATCGCTGAAGGGTCGCTCGGCGACTATCATCTGCTGTTCAGCGTGCGGGGCGAGTTCCTGACCCGGCTGGGGCGGAACGATGAGGCGCGATGCGCCTTGCTCAAGGCGGCGACGCTGGCGCGCAGCGTTCGGGAACGGAAACTGATGGAGGAGCGCGCCGCCGCGCTCGCTTAGTCCCGCACCGGAGCCGGCCGGCCCAGCATCCAGCCGATGAAGCGCGGCACCATGCCGTTGCGCGCCATCCAGTCGGAATAGTCGCGATAGGCCGGGTCGAGGCCGAGATGTCGCTCCTCCGTCTTCGCCCGCCAGTAATAGACCCCGCTGACCGCGCTCATCAGCAGCACGGCGCGGCCGGCATCGACGACGCTGCCCGTGGTCAGGAACGGGATGGTCGAGATCCACCAGAACAGGTTCTTCGACAGATAGGCCGGGTGGCGCGAAAAGGCATAGGGGCCATGCGTCAGGATGCCGCGATGCGTCAGGTTCGAGAAGCGGAAGCCGAAGGCGATCGTCGCCCAGGCATAGATGCCGGTGAGCCCGACCAGGATCGCACCGACCAGCCCCAGCAGGATCGGATGGCCCTGGAACCAGTGAGTCCAGTCAGCCGTGCCGATATGATAATCGAGCGGGCCGCCGTCGCTCATCAGGATGAAGGGCGGATAGCAGATCAGCGCCGCCATCCAGCCCGCCGCATAAGGGTTGGCGGTGCGGATATGCGAATCGAGCGGGCGCAGCGCGACGATATAGCCGACGGTCGCGAAGGCGACGTCGATAGTGAACATGAAAGTGATCAGCCAGTTCGCCATCGCCACGGGATCGTGCAGCACCTGGCTGGTGTCGGCGCGGATGAACTCGCCGAAGCCGGGGGGCACGATCGCGACCATGAAGGCCGTGAAGAACGCCTTCACGCCCCAGCTGCGCAGATGATTGAAGATCGCCTCGCGGTCGACCGGTTCCTTCAGGCCCATCAGCCAGGCGCCGAGCGACCAGCAGCCGTCCTTCGGCTCGACCGCATAACGATCGAGGATGAGGATATAGGGAATGGAGGCGACGAACAGCACCGGCGCGGCGAGGCCGAAGCACCACATGGCGAAAGCGAAATTGCCCTCCCAATAGAAGCGCCCGGTGCCGTAGATCAACGCGATACCGGCCCAGGTCAGCCACAGCCCGGCGAGCTTGGTCATGCTCACATCGATCGTCTCGCGCCATGGCTTCGCGGTGGACCAGTCGAGCCCGGTGGTGGGATTGCGGTGGACCTTGTCGACAAACACCGACCAGAGGATCATCGGCAGCGCGCAGGCAGCGACATTGACCAAAGCCGCATAGGGCCCGTCCATGCCGAACCAGCGCGCGATGCCCACCCAGGTCAGCAGGCCGGCGAGGCCCGCCAGTCCGACACCGGTGCTGACGGCGGATTTCGGCCGCGGATCGACCTTGGCGGCACTCGCGAGGGACGTGTCGTGGAACATCGCGCGAGGAGATAGCGCGGGAATGGTAAGCAAGCCGTGAAGGATAGAGGGCGAGCTGCGACTTGCGTCACCCATTCCAGTCACCCTCACCCTTCCCACTCGGCTTCGCCGAGCGGGCCCCTTCCCTCTCCCGGCGGGAGAGGGAGGGAGCCGCCGAAGGCGGCGGAAGGGTGAGGGTGAGCGGCTTGGGCTTTGGCCCATCGGCGCGCCGCTCCGCAAAAGCACCTTCTCCGCGAACGGTGCGGGTTGCGCGCATCGGCGCTTGCCGGTAATTCGCCCTCAGCGCGGGTATAGCACAATGGTAGTGCAGCAGCCTTCCAAGCTGAATACGCGGGTTCGATTCCCGCTACCCGCTCCACAACCAACCTGTGTGGGATCAGCACCGTATGGCCGCCACCACGCTTGCCGAGGCGAGGGCCGCGATCGTTGCGGTCGGGCGCTGGCTCGACGGCAAGGGCTGGGCCCCCGCTACCGCCGGCAATTATTCGATGCGGCTGGACGACGGCACGTTCGCGGTGACGGTGTCGGGCCGCCACAAGGGCCGGCTGACCGAGGATGATGTGATGCGGGTCGATGCAGCCGGCGTTTCGCTCGACGGCAAGAAACCGTCGGCCGAAACCGCCCTGCACCTCGCGCTCTATCGCGACTTTCCCGATGCGGGCGCAGTGCTGCACAGCCACTCGCCCGCTGCGGTGGGCCTGAGCCGGGCCTTTCCAGATCACAGCTACACACTCGCCGGGCACGAGATGCTGAAGGCGCTGCCCGGCATCGCCACACACGAAACGAGCATCGACCTGCCGATCGTCGACAACAGCCAGGACATGGCCGTGATCGATGCCGCGATGGCACCGCGATTGCTGGCGCCGGGCGCTGCACCCGCTTATCTTATCCGCAGCCACGGCCTGTACGGCTGGGGCCGCGACATGGCCGAGGCAGAGCGCGTGATCGAGGCGGTCGAATGGATGATCGCCGCCGAACTGGCCGAGGCTGGTTTCCGGTACGTTTCAGGACGGGGGAGCGAAGCATGAGCCATTTGCAGGTGTTCGATGAGACCGACGGCGCCACCCCGTTGCTCGACACGTCCGACGGAGCGACGATCGCCGCCGAGCTGGCAACGATCGGCGTCCGGTTCGAACGCTGGCCGACGCGTCCCCTGCCCGATGCGGCAGCGATCCTCGATGTCTACGCGCCTGAGATCGAACGGCTGAAGGCTGAGGCCGGTTATCGGTCGGTCGACGTGGTGGCGCTGGCGCCCGACCATCCCGATCGCGAAATGCTGCGCAGCAAATTCCTGTCCGAGCATACGCATGGCGAGGACGAGGTCCGCTTCTTCGTCGATGGCGAGGGTCTGTTCACGCTGCATGAGGGCGGCCGGGTGTTCAACATGCTGTGCACCACAGGCGACCTGATCTCCGTGCCCGCCGGCATGAAGCACTGGTTCGACATGGGGCCGGCGCCGCGCTTCACTGCGATCCGGCTGTTCGTCAATCCGGATGGCTGGGTGGCGCGCTTCACCGGCGACAGCATCGCCGATCGCTTTCCGCGCCACGAACCCGCCCTCACCTGAATGCCCCGCGCGATCCTGACTGACATCGAGGGCACGACCTCAAGCATCGCCTTCGTGGCAGAGACGCTGTTTCCCTATGCGCGCGAGCGGTTGCGGGCCTTCGTCGCGGCGCACCCGGATGCGGCCGCGCCGATCCTCGCCGAAGTGGCTGCAGCAGAGCCGGGCGACCCCGTCGCGACTCTGACGCGCTGGATCGACGAGGATCGTAAGGCCACGCCGCTCAAGACGCTGCAGGGGATGATCTGGGAAGACGGCTATCGCGAGGGCGCGTTCACCGGACATATCTATGCCGATGCGGTAGCGGCGCTGAGACGCTGGCATGTGGCGGGAATCGCGCTCTACGTCTTCTCATCAGGGTCGGTTGCGGCGCAGAAATTGCTGTTCGGGCACAGCGACGCGGGCGACCTGACACCGCTCTTCTCGGGCTATTTCGACACGACCACTGGGCCGAAGCGCGAGGCCGCGTCCTATACGGCGATCGCCGGCGCGATCGGGCTCGAACCGGGCGACATATTGTTCCTGTCGGATACGCCGCAGGAGATCGCCGCTGCGCGCGGGGCCGGCATGCAGGCCCTGCTGATCGATCGCGACGGCAGCTCGGGCGACATCACAACTTTCGGGGATATCACGGCATGAAGCTCGAAGGGTCGCACCAGCGATCGATCCGGCGCACCACCGACGGGCGCGGCGCCTGCATCATGGATCAGCGCGAGCTGCCGTGGAAGATCGTCTGGATCGAGCTGCGCACCGCCGCCGAGGCCGAGCGGGCGATCCGCGAAATGTGGACGCGCGGGGCACCGCTGATCGGGGCGACCGCGGCCTATGGCCTGGCGATGGCGCTCGCCGAGGATGGGTCGGACGCAGCGCTCGATGCCGCCTATGCGACCCTGCTCGCCGCGCGGCCGACGGCGGTCAACCTGCGCTGGGCGCTCGACAAGCTGGTCGAAGCCGTGCGCCCCCTGCCCCCGGGCGAGCGCGCCGCCGCCGCCTTCGCGCGGGCCGACGCGATCTGCGACGAGGATGTGGAGCTGAACCGCGCGATCGGCGAGCATGGGCTGGAGCTGTTCCGGGAAATGCACGCAAAGAACCCTGACCGGCCGCTCAACATCCTGACTCATTGCAATGCCGGGTGGCTGGCGACGGTCGATTACGGCACCGCGACCGCGCCAATCTATCTGGCGCATGATGCCGGCATTCCCGTGCATGTCTGGGTCGACGAGACCCGCCCGCGCAACCAGGGCGCCCTGCTCACTGCGTTCGAGCTGGCCGGTCACGGCGTGCCGCATACGGTGATCGCCGACAATGCCGGCGGGCATCTGATGATGCAGGGGCAGGTCGACGCGGTGATCGTCGGTACCGACCGGGTCACCGCCAATGGCGATGTATGCAACAAGATCGGGACCTATCTGAAGGCCCTCGCGGCGAAGGACAATGACGTGCCCTTCTATGTCGCGCTGCCCTACACGACCTTCGATGCGGCGACCGCCACCGGCGCCGACATCCCGATTGAGGAACGCAGCGCCGACGAGGTGACTCACGTTGTTGGCGAAGGCGGCAGAATCCGTGTAACGGCGTCAGGCGCGGCCAACCCGGCCTTCGACGTGACACCAGCGCGGCTGGTCACCGGCTACCTCACGGAGCGCGGGCTGTTGGATCGAGTTGACGATTAATGTCACACTCTCCAACAAAAGGACGATTTCCGGATACCAATTAAGCCATTAATATATAATGATATTATCTGATAATGTCGATGTTCGTCACGGCGCAAAATGCCGTAGGGGCATGACAAAAGTCCGCGCCGAAAAGCTCAGGGCCGCCTGACCATCCGCTCCAATGCCGCATCGAGCGTCGCATCCTGCTTGGCGAAGCATAGCCGCACCACGCTGGTCACCGCGTCCTTCGCGTAGAAGGCGGAGAACGGCACCGAGACCACCCCCGCTTCCTCGATCAGCCAGTTGCAGAACTGCACGTCGCCCATGTTCACGCCCGATCGCGGCAGGTCGATCGCGAGGAAATAGGTCGCGGCGCTGGGCAGCACGGCATAGCCGAGCTTTTCCAGGCCCGACGCCAGACGGTCGCGCGAGCGCTGATAGCCCGCGCGCATGTCCGTGAAATAAGCCGGGTCCTTACCCAGGCCGTACGCCGCCCCCGCTTGCAAATTGGGCGGGGTGGTGAAGGTGAGGAACTGATGCGCCTTGGCCAGCACCTGCGCGATCGGCGGGGCGGCGCACATCCAGCCGACTTTCCAGCCGGTCAGCGAGAAGATCTTGCCGGCCGACCCGATCTTCACCGTGCGCTCGCGCATACCGGGAAAGGCAATTAGCGGGCGGTGCGCGGCGCCGTCGAACACGACATGCTCCCACACCTCGTCGCAGATCGCGATCGCATCATGGCTGATGCAGAAATCGGCGAGCAGCGACAGCTCGGCGTCGGTCATCATCGTGCCCGTAGGGTTGAGCGGGTTGTTGAGGATCAGCAGCTTGGTGCGCGGACCAGCCACCGCCGCCAGCGCCTCGGCCGTGATGCGCCATTCGGGCGGCTCGAGCCGCACCAGCTTCGCCACGCCGCCCGCGCGCTCGACCAGCGGCAGATAGGCATCGTAGAGCGGCTGGAACATCACCACTTCGTCGCCCGGCGTGATCAGCGCGAGGATCGCCGCGGCCAGTGCCTCGGTGGCGCCCGAGGTGACGATCACTTCCTGCGAGGTGAGGTCGAGCCCCTGATGCACCGCATAATGATCGGCCACCGCCTGGCGCAGCGCCGCGGTGCCGGGCATCGGCGGATATTGGTTCGAATCCTCGAGCAGCGCGCGGGCTGCCTCGGCGAGGACATCCTCCGGCCCGCGACCGTCAGGGAAACCCTGGCCCAGGTTGATCGCGCCGGTCTCCCGCGCGCGGGCTGACATGGCCTCGAAGATGGTGGTGCCGAGCGACGCATAGATCGGGTTCATGGCGCCTCCATGCCGCAGCCTGCGGCAGCGCGCCAGTATTTGCCCCGCGCCCGGACGCAGGCTTGACGCAAGAGGCTTGATCGCAAGGCGAAATCGCGGTCCTATGGTTGCGGCGTGAACGGGGATCGATCACAGCGCGTAGCGTCGTTGCGGCCCATCCAGCCGCGCGACATGTCGGGGGTATGGATTTGTTTTCCTATCTGGTTTCGGGACTTAACGTCGCCAGCGAGCTTGCTCTGCCGGGCCTGATCGCGCTGGATCCAGGCGGCGCGCCGGCCATCGACGTCACGATCCGCGCCGGCGATGTGCCGACGGCGCTGGATGAAGCCGAGATCAGCGGCGTGAACTGGCAGATCGCGCCGGATCGGTTCCTGTTCGAAGTCCCGGGCGTGGTGCGTATCCTGCTGACGGGCGGACGCGAGATCCTGTTCGCGCTGCAGGACGGCAGCTCGATCGACGAAGCCGCGATCTTCATCAGCAGCACCGGATTCGGCATCTTGCTGCACCAGCGCGGCCGCATCGTGCTGCACGCCAGCGCGGTGCGCGTGCGCGACAGCGCGGTGCTGTTCTGCGGCCCGTCCGGTGCGGGCAAATCGACTCTGGCGGCAGCGCTGGTCGATGCCGGATATGATCTGGTCACCGACGATTTTTGCGGCATCTCGGTCCATGCTGACGGCACGCCCTGGGTCGAGCCCGACGGGCGGCAATTGAAGCTGTGGCAGAATTCGATCGACCGGCTCTCGCTGACCGAACGCGTCGCCGCGCCGGTGCGGCCGGCGATCCAGAAATATTATGTCGAGCCGCGCGCCGCGACCGCCGCTGCATTGCCGCTCTCCGCCATCTATGTGCTGCGCGAGGCGCGCCCGCCGCATGCGCCGGGGATCGAGCGGCCCAACATCGTCGATGGCGGGCTGATGGTGCGCAACAATGCCTATCGCCCGGTGATGGTGCGGCGCATGGCGCAGGCCGACCTTTATTTCCAGGCGGCGGCGACCATCTCGCAACGGGCGGGCGTGTTCACGCTGACGCGGGAGATGACCTTCACCCAGATGCCGGTGGTGATGGACTGGCTCGAAGCGCATTGGCGCGAACTGGGGCTGCTGGAGCGGGCGGCTTGAAGAAGACCTGGTGGCTCGCCTCCTATCCGAAATCGGGCAACACCTGGTTCCGGTTGCTGGTCGCGAACCTGCGGCAGGATGCAGCGGTCGATATCAACGACCTGCCCCGCCAGGGCGGCATCGCCAGCGCGCGCGCCTGGTTCGACAATGCGATGCTGTTTCCGTCCGGCCTGCTGACTCATGAGGAATGCGACCGGTTGCGCCCCCGCGTCTACGCGTCGATCGCGCAGGGCGACGAAGAGGAAGCCGAACGCGAGACCATGATCGGCGATATCCGCTTCGTGAAGACCCATGACGCCTGGACCTATACCAGCGACGGCGAGCCCCTGCTCGGGGGATTGAAAGGCGCGGACGGCGCGATCCTGATCGTGCGCGATCCGCGCGACGTGGCGCCGAGCCTGGCCAATCACGGCACGCGGCCCATCGACGAGTCGATCATGTTCATGGGCCGGCCCGACGCCGCCTTCTGCGGCGAACGCGACCGGCAGCCCAACCAGCTCCGCCAGCAACTGCCTGGCTGGAGCGGTTACAACCAAAGCTGGCTCGACCAGGCCGATCTGCCGGTCCATCTCGTCCGGTACGAGGATCTGCAGGCCGATGCCGCCGGCACCTTCCGCCGGGCGCTCGCCTTTGCCGATGTCGAGGTGACGCGGGAGGAAGCCGCGCAAGCCGTGCGCTTTGCCGATTTCGGCGAGCTCAAGAAGCAGGAAACCGAGCGCGGATTCCGCGAGGCACCGCGGGCGCGGCCGGGTGGCGGTTTTTTCCGGCGCGGGGTATCAGGGGGATGGCACGACGAGCTTACGCCCGGCCAGGTCGCCCGGATCGAGGCCGATCATGCGGCGATGATGCTGCGCCTGGGCTATCCATTGTCGAATGCCGGTGAAGAAAGGATCGCAAGTTGATCGAGCGGAAGGGAGACTGGCTCAGCGCCCGTGTGGGCGACGAGATCATGATGATGAGCCCCGAGCACGGCAAATATATCGGCATGAACGAAGTCGGCGCGCGTATCTGGGAACTGATCGAGACACCGTCCGACATCGCCACCGTCTGTGCGACGCTGGTACGCGAGTTCGAGGTGTCACCCGAGGATTGCGAGGCAGAGGTCGGCAGCTTCCTGGCGGAGATGGAGAAGCATGGCGCCGTCTCGGTCGATCGCGCATAAGCTCCGCACCGCGCTGACGCTCGGGCCACGGCGACAGCTGCTCGTGGCCGAAGCGGCAGCGAGCATGCTCGCGGCGCGTCTGGCGTTGGCGATCTTCCCGTTCCGGCGCGTCTCCAAGGGATTCGGCGCATTCGTGTCGCCGACCGATCCGCGCGTCGCGACCCAGGCCCGCGGCATCGGCGAGGCGCAGGCGCGCATAGCGAAGGAGATCGGCTGGGCGGTGCGCACCAGCGCGCCGTGGATGCCGTTCAGGTCGGTGTGCCTGCAACAGGCGATGGCCGCGCAGGCGATGCTGCGCCGGCGCGGCATTCCCAGTGTGATGCATTTCGGCGCGGGCAAGAGCGACGCGAAACCGATCGATGCGCATGCCTGGCTCGACGCCGCTGGCGTGAAGGTCACCGGCTATCCGGTCGCCCCGCATATGGCGGAGCTGGGCTGCTTCGTCTGAGCCTGTCCTGCCTGGGTGCCGTGCCGGTGCGGGCAGCCGCGGCGCTTGATTGTCCCGCATGCTTGGGGCACTCAATCAGCGTCACGCGGCGGGGGATCGCCGGAGCAAGCGGAGTTGGAAATGACGGACGTTGCCATCGACAGGAAGGAATTGGAGGACTTCGAGCCGCATGTGGGAACGACGTTCTCGATCGTCGCCGAAGGCCTGCCGCCGTTGCCGATGCTGCTCGAGGAAATCAAGGCACTGAAGCACAATTCGCAGGATTTGCGCGCTCCCTTCGACCTGATCTTTCGCGGCAATGACGAGCTCCTGCCGCAGGGTCTGTATCAGTTCCGCCATGACGCGATCGGCGATGTCGCCATCTTCATCGTGCCGGTCGCCAAGGGCGCGGACGGCGTACGATATTGCGCGACGTTCAACTGATCGGCGCTATTCGCTGCCGGTGATGTGATCATTCCTGCCCATGCGGATGGGCAAGAGCTGGTTGATTGCTCAGCTGTCGGCGATGCCGGATGGTGCTGCGGCGGCTTCGTCCACGATCCATCTCATCTCGAGATAGATGTCGGTGTCGTCGAACTCCTTGAAGCCCAGGCGGCGATACCATTCGAGCGCCGGATTGAACTTCTCGACGAAGATGTCGATGTCCTTGCCGCGGGCGCGGGCAGTTTCGATCAGCGCCTCGACGATCGCCGTGCCGACACCCTTGCCGCGCCATTCCGGCATCAGCACGATATCGATGATGCGGAACTGCCCGACTTCCTGGAGATAGAATCGCCCGGCCGGCAGGCCATTATGTTCGATCACGTCGAACGCGGTGTCGGCATAGTAGGTGCGATAGTGGAGGCGCTGCAACTCGAATTGCTGCGCAATAAAGGACCATTTCTGGTCGTCGTTCCACTGAGTCCGGGCCAGCTCGTCGGCGCGGGTCGTGGCGAAGAGCTGCATCAGGAAGACGGTATCGTCCTCCGTTTCGGGGCGCAGCCTATAGCCTTGTGAAAGCAACGCCGCCGGCAGGGAAAATGCCGACGGCGCCTTGTCCGATATCACCAGGAACAGTCCCGATCAGTTGCGCGGTGGGAAGATACCCTGCAGCGCGATGCAGAAGTTCAGCACCAGAAAGGGCTGCTGGTTCGAGTGCGGCTGGCCGCCACCGGTGAGGCTGATCGCGGTCGGCGCCATGTTCACGAGCGTCCCCGGCGTGATCGGCGGGTTCGTATAGGCAGAGCCGGGGCCGGAGGCCGACAGGAAAGCGGTGTTCGTCGGGGTCCCCACGATCTGCGACGGATTCTGGGGATTCGGCGCGGCCGCGTTCAGGCCATGATTGTGATTGGGCATCGTAGTCGTGTCGATCGTGACGGTCGGCGCGCCACTGATCTCGCCCAGGACATAGGACGAAAGCCCCGGCCCGTCGCCGTTACCCATCGGCACATAGCCGCTGAAGTTCGGCAGCGCGAAGGTCGTCTGGCCATTGCCGCCATAGGTAGTGCCGAGGATGGAGAACAACGCGGTGTTCTGCGCGATCGGCAGAATCTGGCCCTGAGCAAACGCATAGTTGCGCGGCGGAAAGTTGAACCCAAAGATCCTGATCTCGCCAATGAATGGTGCTGTCACGGTCGCTCTCCGAATTAGTTGCGGCTGGGGAAGACGCCTTCCAGCGCGATGATGAAATTGATCACCAGCGCGGGCATCCGGTTCTCGTGCGGCTGGTTGCCGCCCAGCGCGCTGATGCTGTTGGTGTTCAAGGCGCCCTGCTTGAGCGGGTTCGCTCCAGGGACGGCGTACAGCTCGGCTGTGCCGAGCAGAGTCGCCGTAAACGACGTATTGGTAGGCGCGGGCTGGCTTCCGGTGGCCGTCGTCGCGGAAAGCAGGTGACTGTGCGCCGGCATCTGCTGGACCGTCAGCGTGACGGATTCCGTTCCAGCCATCTGGCCTATGACATAATTCGACAGGCTCGGGCCCTGTCCCTGGTTGATGGGCAGCCGCCCCCGCATGTCAGGAAGGCCAAAGGTCACCTGCCCGTCGCCGCCATAGGTCGTGCCGATCAGCGCATAGAGCGCGTCGTTCTGCGCGATGGACATCAACTGCCCCGCACAGAGCGCAAAGCCGCGTGGCGCGAAATTGCCCGCGAACATTCTGATTTCACCAAGAAAAGGATTGCTCATTTCGTCCTCCGTGCCGTTCTGCCGCGCTTCTCAAAACCTCAATTTCGCGACGGGAAGAGACCCTGCAGCGCGATGGAGGCATTCAGCGTGGTATAGGGCTGAATATTGTTGTGTGGCTGGGTGCTGCCAGCAGTCGCAATCGATGCGGGATCCAGGGTCACCGGCGTGCCGCCAGGCGCATAGAAATCGATGGTATCGGATGTGTCCGCGCCGAGCGTACGCCCGATCGGCGGGCGGTGCGTCGCGGTCATCGTGGTGCCCACAAGGAAATGGTTGTGCAGCGGAATCTGGGTCTGGAGAAGCGTTACATTCTCAAAGCCGTCCTTCTGCCCCATGACGTAGGTACCGACACCGCCGTTGTTACCCTGGCCGACCGGTACCCTAGAGCGCAGATCGGGCAGCGCGAAGGTCGTGACGCCGTTGCCACCATAGGTGGTGCCGAGCAGCGCGAACAACGCCTGGTTCTGCGCGATCGACAGAAGCTGCCCGGCGGCGCTCGCCCAACCTCGCGGCGGGAAGTTGAACCCAAAGAACCTGATTTCACCGATATATGGTTGCGTCATGGCAGCCTCTCACGCGTTCTTCAGGAGGCGCAGCATCGTGCAACACCAGCCCCCCGAGTGTTGACCTGATGGTTGTAACCGTGTGCCCCAAAGACTCAATAGCAAATAGCAGCCAAAGTCGGTTCAGTCTCTCACCGCACCAAGACAAGCTGGTAACCGCATGAGCAATCACGCATATTTATTCGTGACAAAATGGTCATGTCGCCGGCGAGACCTAAAATCGGACAGCAACAGCGACGCCGTACAATCGCCGCTGTTGCGCAGCATTTTTCGTTCTGTCATAGTCCCAAGGTTAACTGTTTCGGTGCAACATGCGCCATGGGGGTATCGTTCGTCATGACGTCAATCACGCCTGCTATCGACCTGTCCGACACCTTGACGGCTACCGCTGCAGAGTCGCGCAAACCCTGGTCGACTCCGCGCGTCATCGTTTCGGTGGCACAGAATGCCGAGGCCCATGTCGCCGACAATCCGCCAGACGGCAGCACGACCTTCTTCGGCCCGTACGGATCCTGATCTTTAGGGCACAGGCAGGCCGCGCGGCCTGCCGCATCATCGGTTGCTGGCGTCAAACCACGCGATGAAGCGCGCAAGCGCGATCGTCCGGGCTGCAGTATATATGGCGGCGTGTCCGGGCTTTCGCGCCTCGTCCGCCTCGGCCACCATCTTTTCAATCCTGTCCAGATCGAGATAGCGGGATAGCCGCCCATCGCGATCCAGCCGCCGCGCCTCGGCAAGCGCGGCAGGCGCACCCTCCCTCGCCATGCGGAACATGTCGGGCTCCTCGGCATCATTGCCGGGCCCGCGCGCCAGCAGCCGCGCCGGCAGGATATCGGCAAAGACATGGCGCGCCAGATGGCGTTCCAGGCCGCCCCTGAACTCAAGCGATTCCGGGATGGCGAGACCAAGCTCCACCACACGCCGGTCGTGGAAGGGCCGCGAGAAATCCATCCCGTGCGCCGCGGCGAGGGTCGGGTGAGTCGGCTGCATCGCGGCCACCTTGCGCAGATGATGCAGGCAGAAGGCGCGCCAGCGATGATGGATCACGCGCGCGTCGCGCAACCGCGCGGGATCGATGGCGCCGTCTGCGAACATCGTCTTGGCGAATGCCGGATTGACCGGGCGGTTGCGCCAGACCGGCGTCAGCCGGTTCCGCAAGAGGTGCCCAACGAGCGACGCCCGCAACGGGAGCAGGGCCGGCAGGACGTCGTGACGCACGACCTGCTGCCAGGTTCGCCCCGTCACCCGCACGCGCAGCCGGAACTCGCGCACGAAACGCCCCAGCTTGCCGCGGCGCAGGATTCGCCCGAGCATCGCCTTGGCATTCACGTTGACGGTATAGTCGCCGCCGTGCCCGTCCAGCACGAGCCGGGCGCCGGCGGATGCCGCGATGCGGAGCAGGCCGCGCCGGACATAGGGCGTCCCGGCATTCTCGTCCGACATCGCGAAGCTTGTCTCGAGGTCAGTGAAGACCCCCTCCTCCCCGCGGACATAATAATGGAGGTCGAGGAATGGATAGGGTCGGAAGGCCTCGACCGCCGCGCGGGCATCGCTGACCAGCCGGCGCTCGCCCTCGTCCAGGACCGAGGCGACCGCGACGATGCGGCGTCCCTGCGCCGCGACGATCGGGCCGGCGATCGCCGCGATGCTGCCGCTGTCGAAGCCCCCGCTAAAACAGAGCGCAGGCGCGCGGGCCAGCCGGCGCACCCGGCACGCCACCGCCTCCGTCACCACGGCTCGATAGGCGTCGACATAATAGGCCTCGTCACGGCCGAGATGCTCTGGCGCGGCATGAGGCTCCCAATAGGTGCGCTTCGACACTGCACCGTCGGCGTTCAGGCGCAGCACCATACCACCCCCCAGCGTGCCGATCGCGTCATAGATCGTCCCGCCCGGATTGGGATCGAGCGGCGCGAGCACGCGCTGGGCAATGCCCAGCTCGGAAAGGCGGCGGGGCACGCCCTCCACCGCCCAGAGCGCCTTCACCTCACTGGCAAAGGCGAAGAAGCCATCGCCATGATGGAAATAGACGCCGCGCTGGCCCATCGGATCGCGCGCCATCAGCAACGTGCGTGAGCGCGCATCCCAGAGCGCGAAGACGAAATCTCCAAGCAGATGGTCGATACAATCCTCACCCCAAAGCCGGTAGGCAGCAAGCAGCACTTCGCTGTCGGGCATGTCGCGCAGCACATCGGCGGCGATGCCGATCGCCCCGGCCAGCGCCTCGCGATTGTCGAGCCGCAGGTCGGCGACGAGGGTCAGGCCACCGTCCTGGATCGGCTGCGCCTCGTACCAATCCTCCCGATTCACCCGCAGCAGGCAATGTCCAATGCCGGCACCATCTTCAATCGTCGTGTACCGGCCGTCGGGGCCACGGTGCACGAGGATGTGGCCCATCCGCTCGAGCTCGCGTGCCGATACGGGGTCGCCGTCAAATCGAACGATGCCGAAGATCGCGCTCATTTTTTGCCGGCGCGGCGAAGCCCTTCGAGCCGGCGATAGGGGTCGTCCATATGGAGCGCCGCATTGGCGCGGAGCTTCTCGTTCGCGGCCTGCTGCTTCGCGTCGCTGTCCTGGGCGAAGCGTTCGAGCGGCGCCTTCGCATCGCGGCCGGATGCCGCCGCCAGCGCAGCCCTTGCCGCTTCGTCGGGGACGATGCCGAAATGCGGGAGGATGCGCGCCTCGACGGCTTCCGGCAGCTCCTCATAATTGACCAGCATGCCCCCGCCGAGCCCGAGATGCTCGATCACCGCCTCGGCGGTGCGCCCGAGCGCGCGAGCGGCATAATCGTCCGGCGCCATCTCGGCGGCGTTCTCGATACCATAGGGTTCGAACGGCATCGCGCCGGGGACGGTCTGCGCCCCCGCCATGCGCGCATGCGAGACGAGGATCTCGACCGGATCGCGGTACAGGAAGATCCAGGGCGTGTCGGGAAAGGCGAGCCGGAACAGCGGCAGCGCGAGCGTATGCCAGCTGTCGAGCTTGACGACATAATGGCCGCCCCCGCCCAGCCGGTCGCGGCCAAGCGCGCCGACGATCGCACGCAGAAGCGCAACCCGCTGCTCGACCGGCACGTCGGTGCGCGCCGCCACGAGCTGCACGATCGAATCGATCGGCGCCGCTTCCGACACCACGACATTGCGGACATCGGCCGCAAGCATCTGCGACACCAGGGTCGAACCGCAGCGCGACTGGTGGAAGACGAAACCCGCCGGGGCACGCGGTTCCTCGCCGGCTGGCGCGGCAAGCGCCTGGAGCGGCGTGCGCGGGCGCACCAGCCGGTTGAGCGGCTGATGCCGTGCCCGGCGCAGCGAATCCTCGAAGAAGGAATCGGCCAGAGGCCGCCCGGCGAAATGGGCCCAATCCACCGCCAGTTCGCCCATGCTCGGCACGATCGCAATCGGCAGCCAATCCCCTTCCGGCGCGGTGTGGCTGGTGATCGGCGCACCGCTGAAGCGCCACATGCCGAGTGGATCGGACTTCAACCCGGCGTTCGCCTCATCCGGCGTGATCGCGATACCCGCGTCCGCCGCAGCCGCGATCATCGCGTCGACGAAGATCTCCTGCTCGGCGATCCCGCTCAGCCGTTGCTGCAGCGCGGAGTCGGCCATCAGCACCGTGCGAAAGCGGTCGATCGGTGCGGCCGCGTCGAGAAGGCTGGTGTCTGTCATGAAGGACCGCGAACGATTTCTTTCCAACCGCCCCCGCGGCCGATAGGCTGATCCGGAAACGGGCGTCGCGCCCGCGCTGGATGGTTTGCCTATCATGCTAATAATGCAGAGCCAATCGCCCTTGATCTTCGCCGACCGGGTGCGCCTGCCCGTCACCTTCGACGGCGATCGGCTGGCCGAGGACCTGGAGCGGATATCCGGGGCGACCTGGGTCGATCATTTCGTGAAGCAGAATTACGAAGGCGACTGGAGCGTGCTGCCGCTCCGCTATTCGGCGGCTGCGACGCACCCGATCATGCAGGCTTACTCCGACCCGTCCGTGACGGACTATGCCTATAGCCCGTTGCTCGACACGGCGCCCGCGATCCGCGCCGCGATCGACTGGTTTCAGTGCGGCCTCCAGACGGTGCGGCTGATGCGGCTGGCGCCAGGGTCGATCATCAAGGAACATTTCGATCACGATCTGGCCGCCGAATGGGGCGCGGCGCGAGTCCATATCCCGATCACCACCAACCCGCAGGTCGAGTTCACGGTCAACCGGATACCCGTTGCGATGGAGGCAGGCAGCGCCTGGTATCTGCGCCTGTCCGATCCGCACAGCGTGGCCAATCGCGGCACGACCGACCGGGTTCATCTGGTGATCGATTGCATCACGAACGACTGGCTGACGGAGCAGCTCACTTTGGCATCGTGACGCGGCTCAGGCGAGCCAGAGCGAGACGATGCAGAGGATGAAGGCGGCGCCAGCGATCGCACCGAGGACCACGCGATTCCACGAAATGCGGGCGGGCATCCCTTCCGGCCGGTGGGGCCGTTCGAGCGACACCACGGTCGAGGGCGGGTTCAGCGCCTCGGTGAGTTGGTAGAAGGTTATCGGCGTGACGAATTCGCAGCCATAGCCATTGGGCCCGCGCCGCGACACCACCGCGGCGTTGACCCTGGTGCCGGCGATGCCGATCCAGATCATCGATTCGGGATCGAGCGCCTCGGACGTCTCCATCCTGAACCCGGTCATCGACAGATCGTAGATCAGCACGTCGAGCGGCATACCCTCGTCCGACGCGCGCAGGGTCGCATCGACCAGCACCGGATATCGGGGTGCCCCGCGCCGTTCGTCCGGATCGGAACGGTACACGCGCGCAATCAGGGCCATCATCACTCCAACGCCAGAACAGGCGTCGAACCGTCGATGGTTTAGATTACCAAAAGCTTACTTTCGGACCCGCGATAATGTCGTTGCGGTCAGCCCGCCCCCGCCGGGCGCGGCGCGGTGGAAGAGAGGTGCGCAAGAAATTCGCCGAGCAGCGCATTGAACCGGGCGGGCTGATCGAAGAACACGGCATGGCCGGCATTGTCGACGATATGGAATTCCGAGCCCGCAATCTTCGCCGCCATGTCCCGTTGCGCTGCAAGCTCGGACGAGCGCGGCGAGGCGATGATCAATGCCGGCCTGTCGATCTTCGCGACGGCGGCGCTGCGATCGGCTCCGAACATGTCCGCGACGAGCATGGCCGCCCTGATCGCCGTCGGCGTCTTGAGCGCCTCGCTGATCAGCGCGTCGAGTTCGGCTGGCGCAAGCGGCCGCGTGATGACCGCGCGCATCAACCCCTCGGTATAGTCACGCGGCGATGCGGCCAGGATGGGCAACAATCCGAGCTGTTGTGCCGCCATGCCGGGCGATGCCGCGACGCTTGCCGCGCCGCCCGAGATCATCGAATCGACCAGTACGACGCCGTCGACCGGCGCGGTGCCGTGGCGCAGGACATAGGCAGCGACATCCTGGACCCCCTGCGACCACCCGACCAGGACGAAACGCCGGACGCCGAGCTTGCCCAACAGGACATGCAGATCGTCGGCGCGCTGTTCGGGCGTGTAGCCGTCGGCCGTCTTGGTCGAATCGCCCTGCGACCGTGGATCGATCGCGATGACGCGGCGGTGGTCGTCGAACGCGTCGATCTGTGCCGACCAGATCGACCCCGCAAAGCCCCAGCCGGGGATCAGCACCAGCGTCGGCAGACGGGCGTCCTCCGGGCCGGAATCGATGACGTGGAGACTGATGTCGGGCGCGACATCGACGTCACGATCGCGCGCCAGCGCGCTCGTTGCCGTTGTCAGGAGCAGGCCGATGAGGAGGAAGATGCTTCGAAAGATCATCGCGATCCTTTCCGCCGGGGCTTCACCGCGAAGCGGCCGGAGGAAGGTGCTGTCGGCCCACGGATCGACGCGCGAGGCGTTTGCGTCCGAACGTCGATTTTGCGGGGGCCGGCGGTTGCGGGTCGCGGCCGGTAGCGCCTCGCTGCGCAGCTTGCGAACCGCCATGGCGCGGCGGTTTCAAAGAAGTGGTGGACAGGGCTGGATTCGAACCAGCGTACGCTTGCACGGGCAGATTTACAGTCTGCTGCCTTTAACCACTCGGCCACCTGTCCACTGGGCCGCTCAAAAGCGAGGCGGTCCCATGCCGACCGAAACCCATGCTGTCAACGCCCGAAAGACCTTATGGCCGGGGCCTTGCGCGGGGCGACGGCGACGAATAGGCCTCGCAACAATCTTTCAACGTCTCTGGGGGTTCCAATGCGTCGTTCGCTCCTGCTCGCCACCGCCATGCTCGCCATCGCCTCCCCTGCCTTTCCCCAGGCGGTCGATCGCAGCCAGGTGAATCGCCTCATCGACGAAGGCACGACTCGCAGCCAGGTGATGCTCACCGCCGAGCATCTGTCCGACGTGATCGGCGCGCGCCTGACCAACTCGCCGTCGATGCGCCAGGCCGAGACCTGGACTCAGGCGAAGTTCAGCGAATGGGGCCTGAAGAACGTCCACAAGGAAGGCTATGAGTTCGGTCGCGGCTGGTGGATCAACGGCTCGAGCGTGCGCATGGTCACCCCGCGCCCGATCGTGCTGACCGCGATCCCGATCGCCTGGACACCTTCGACCAACGGCACGATCAGCGCTCCCGTCTTCGTCGCCCCGATGTCGAAGGAGCGCGATTTCGACAAATGGCGCGGCAAGCTGAAGGGCAAGATCGTGATGATCACGCAGCCCAACACCGGCGGCGAGCCGGGCGAGCCCGCCTTCAAGCGCTACACTTCCGAGGAACTGGCCAAGCTCGATCAATACCAGCAGCCGACCTATGATCCGGAGACCGCCGACCGCCGGCTGAAGCGGCTCGATTATTCCAAGAAGCTCGACGCCTTTCTGAAGGCCGAGGGTGCGGTCGCTTATGCCACCATGTCGCGGCTCGACTACAAGCTGGTGCACGGCGAAGGCTATCTGTTCGGCGTCGGCGAGACGCAGGAAGTGCCGGGCGTCGAGATCGCCGCCGAGGATTATCGCCGCCTCGCCCGCCTCGCCAAGGTCGGCACCGCGCCGACGGTCGAGATCAACAGCGATGTCCGCTTCGACGACAGCGACAGCAAGGCGTACAATATCTTCGCGGAGATCCCCGGCACTGACCCCAAGGCGGGGTATGTGATGGCCGGCGCGCATCTCGATTCATGGGTCGCGGGCGACGGCGCCGCCGACAACGGCGCGGGCACCGCGATGATCATGGAAGCCGCGCGCATCCTTTCCGCCAGCGGCATCCGGCCGAAACGCACGATCCGCTTCGCCCTGTGGACCGGCGAGGAGCAGGGCCTGCTCGGCAGCCGCGCTTATGTCGAGCAGCACCTCGCCACCCGCGGCAAGGCGAGCGATCCGGTCCTGACCGGCATGAAGAGCTATTACAGCTGGTCGAGCCGTTGGCCGATCACGCCCAAGCCCGGCTGGGGCGATCTCGCTGCCTATTTCAACCTCGACAACGGTTCGGGCAAGATTCGCGGCATCTATGTCGAGAACAACCAAGCCGTCGCGCCGATCTTCCGTGACTGGCTCGCGCCCTTCTCGGGCATGGGGGCGAAGGACGTGGTGATCCGCAAGACCGGCGGCACCGATCACGTCTTCATGCAGGCAGTCGGCGTGCCCGGCTTCCAGTTCATCCAGGACCCGCTCGACTATGGCAGCCGCGTGCACCACACCAGCATCGACACCTTCGACCATCTGAAGGGTGACGACATGCGCCAGGGGTCGATCATCCTCGCCTCTTTCCTCGCCAACGCCGCCAATGCCGACAAGGCGCTGCCGCGGCCGCCGCTGCCGGTAGAACCGGTCGTGACCGATCCCTTCGCTTACACCGTGGACGACGATTGATGGCCCGCAAAGGACACCGCCCTTCCCAGGCACCCGCCGGCCGCCCCCGTTTCTGGGGGCGGCATGCGGTGACCGCCGCGCTCGCCAATCCCGAGCGTGTCGTGCGCAAGCTGTGGGCGACGCGCGAAGCATTGGCGTCGCTCGACATCCCGCCGGTCATTCCCATCGTCTATGCCGAAGTCACCGATCTCGCGCGGCTGGTGCCGGGCGACGCGCCGCATCAGGGGCTGGTGGCGGAGGTCGATCCGCTTGAGGATATCTGGCTGGGCGATCTGCTCCTGCAGGGTGCCGACGATAAAAGGCCGCTGGTCGTGCTCGACCAGGTGACCGATCCGCACAATGTCGGCGCGATCCTGCGCTCGGCGGCGGCGTTCGATGCGCTCGGCATCGTCACGCCCGATCGCCACGCGCCCCCCGAATCGGGCACGATCGCGCGTTCGGCCTCGGGTGCGCTCGAGATCGTGCCCTGGGTGCGCGTGGTGAACCTCGCCCGCGCGCTCGAAGAGATCGCTGAGGCCGGTTTCTGGCGCGTCGGCCTGACCGGCGAGGCGACCCAGACCCTGGCCGAGGCGATGGGCGAGACCCGCGTCGCGCTGGTGCTCGGCGCCGAGGGCGAGGGCATGCGCCAGAACACTGCGGCGCATTGCGACGAGCTTGCGCGCCTGCCGATCTCGCCTAAGGTGGAAAGCCTGAACGTGTCCAATGCGGCGGCAATCGCACTTTATGCGGTGACGACACGGGGCTGACCACAACGGACCTAACCGGGGGCAAGACCATGGCGGCACGACTTTCGCGGCTGATGCTTGTGTTGCTGATGCCGTTCGCGCTGGCGAGCTGCGTGCTGACGCCGGGCAAGTTCGTTTCGACCCTGCGCATCGACGCCGACCGGCACTTCACCTTCACTTATGTCGGCGAAGTGCTCGCGCTCGATATCGGCGACGACATGATGAAGGGCCTGGGCGATAGTTCATCCGAGACGCCGACCGATCCGACCAGCAGCGACGGCGAGGCAGTGCTGCAGAAGCTCGCCTTCCAGGATAAAGGCGGGGATGGGGACGGGGACAACAAGGCCGAGGACGCCAGGAAGGCAGCCGCCAAGAAAGCCGCGGCGGAGGCCAAGAACCGGACGATTGCCGAGACGCTGTCGAAAGAGGCCGGATACCGCAAGGTGACCTATCTCGGCGACGGCAAGTTCAGCATCGACTATGCGATCTCGGGTACGCTCGATCACGCCTTCCTGTGGCCGTATAATGTCGATGCGGAACTCATGTTCCCCTTCATCGCGATCGAGCTGCGCGCCAACGGCACGGTGCGGATGAAGGCACCCGCCTTCGCCAATGACAGCAGCAAGAGCACCAGCAGCATGGGCATGCCGGGAATGGACAAGGCGTCGAGCCAGCTCGACGGCGTCTTCACGCTCGACACCAATGCCGAGATCGTCAGCCAGAACAACGAGGAAGGCGCCGTCCCGGCCGCCAGCGGACGCAAGACGATCACCTGGAAGGCGACCCCGCTGACCAAGGACGCGCCAAGCGCGGTGCTGAGGCTGGCGAAGTAATCCTCTAAGCCCCTCCCCTGAAGGGGAGGGGCTTTTAAGGTCAATCTTCCGCTGCGATCGTTACCTTCAGGCCATCCAGAGCGTCGGTCAGCTCGATCTGGCAAGACAGGCGCGAGCGCTCGTCGCGGTCGGACGACGAATCGAGCAGGTCGTCTTCATCCGGGCTCATCTTCGGCAGTTTGGCAGCAAATTCCGGGTCGACATGGACATGGCAGGTGGCGCAGCTGCAGCAGCCGCCACACAGCGCCAGGATCTCGTCGATCCCGGCGTCGCGAATCGCCTCCATCACCGAAAGCCCGGTTTCGCCCATGATCTCGCGTTCTTCCCCTTCACGGGTCACGACGATAAGCTTGGGCATCCATTCCTCCTCAAGGGTTCGGCGTCGCCATGCCGCCCCGGGCGCCGCTAATCAAGGGACGACTCCATGGGCCTGAGCGCCGAACAGCTGCGCGCAGCGCTCGACATACTGGCCGCGAGCGAGCCGTGCTTCGCCGCCGCGATCGACCGCACCGGCTATCCGCCGCCGCGAATCCGTGCGCGCGGCTATGCCACCTTGCTGCGCACGATCGTCGGCCAACAGGTCAGCACCAAGGCAGCCGAATCGGTCTGGCGCAAGCTCGAGGGGATCGTCGGCAGCCTCAACGACCCCGGCAACATCACGCGCGCCAGCGACGAGCAGCTCCGCGAAGCCGGCCTGTCGCGGCAAAAGGCGAGCTATGCGCGCAGCCTGGCCGACGAGGTGACCAGCGGGCGGCTCGATTTCGACAATCTTCCGGCTGACGATGAAGAGGCGGTGGCCGCGCTCGTCCGGATCAAGGGCATCGGCCGTTGGTCGGCCGAGGTCTATCTATTGTTCGCCGAAGGACGGCCCGACATCTGGCCGGCAGGCGACCTGGCGGTGCAGATCGAGATCGGCCGGATCCTGGGCCATGCCGAACGGCCGAGCGAGAAGCTGACCCGCGAAGTGGCCGAAGCATGGCGGCCGCACCGCGGTGCGGCGGCGATCTTCGCCTGGCATCATTATGCCGCTGACATGAAGGTGATCTGACCGACCGATCAGCCAGCGGCGGGCCATTGCACCGTGCGGCAGATGACCAGCCAGCAGCCCTGCACCTTCAGGCTTTTGTCGGGATTGCGACTGATATAGGCGCGGTAGGTCCTGCCCTGGAAAGGGTAGTAGATCTTGCCCTGCCATTTCCCGTCGCTCTGCGCGGTGAAGCCGAACAGCACCTGCACGCCGACCAGCGAGCGGGTACGCAGCGCCGGATCGGGATTGTTGCTGTCGGTCGTCGGACCTTCCACCCGCGCCTTTTCCGTCAGGCGCGTGATGTGCCCGCACAGCGCCTTGCCGCAGGGGGCGATCGTGACGACGCCCTTGCCGTCCTGCGACACCCAGTCGCCGGTGATCAGATCGGCGGCCTGGGCGGTCGCTGGAAACGCAAAGGCAAGCAGAAGGACGAAGACAAAACGCATGTACGGCTCCCGGGGCGGGACCAATGTCCCGCTCGATATCGATAAGCCGTGCATTCCGAAGGGCAAGATGATTCAGTTCCTCGCTCTGTCCGCGGTTGACGCACGCCGCATCCCATCTAGGGGAAGGCGCGATGGCCAAAGCCGACCGCCTTGCCCGCCTCGATGAGCGGCGAACCGAGATCGAAGCGGAATATCGCGCGGCGCTGATCGCCGCCCTGCGCCTGACTGCCGGCGGGCGCTGGGGGCTGTTCGGCCACACCCAGGACAAGGCGGCCCGCACGAAGGCGGCGCCGCTGATCGACGAGCTCATCGACCTGGGCGACGAGATCGATGAGCTGCGCGCGCAATTGTCGATCGAGCCCTTCGCCCTCCACCAGGAATTCCTCGCCGCACGCGGGCCGGTAAAGGCGCATGCGGTGGGCGAACCGAAACAGGCACAGGCATGGCTCGACCGCCTGGACGCAGCGAACGGGAGCATCGAATGAGCGGCAAGTGGAAGATCGGGATCATCGGTGGCTCCGGCCTTTATGCGATCGACGCGCTGGAGAACCCGGAATGGGGTCAGGTCTCCACCCCTTGGGGGGCGCCGTCGGACGATCTCCTGTTCGGGTCGATCGGCGATGTGGAGCTGGTTTTCCTGCCGCGTCATGGCCGCGGCCATCGCATCCCGCCGTCCGAGCTCAACTTCCGCGCGAACATCGACGCGCTGAAGCGCAGCGGCTGCACCGACATCCTCGCCATCTCGTCGATCGGATCCCTGCGCGAGGAATTGCCGCCCGGACATTTCGTGGTGGTCGACCAGTTCATCGACCGCACGGTCGCGCGCACCTCCAGCTTTTTCGGCACCGGCATGGTCGCCCATGTCTCGATGGCCGAGCCGGTCTGCCCACGCCTCTCCGCCTTTGCCGCCGAAGCCGTGCACGCTGCAGGCGGATCGATCGCCAAGGGCGCGACCTATCTTGCGATGGAGGGCCCGCAATTCTCCAGCCGCGCGGAAAGCCTGCTCTACCGCCAATGGGGCGCCGACGTGATCGGCATGACCGCCATGCCCGAAGCCAAGCTCGCCCGCGAAGCTGAGCTGCCCTATGCGCTGATCGGGATGGTCACCGACTATGATTGCTGGCGCGAGGAAGCGGCGTTCGTCGAGGTGAGCGAAGTGATCAAGCAGATGTCGGCCAATGGTACGATCGCGCGCAAGGCCGTGCTGGAATTCGTCGCCGCGCTGCCGGCGGAGCGCACGCCCTCCCCGCTCGATACGGTGCTCGACTATGCGCTGATCACGGCGCCCGAGGCGCGCGATCCGGCAATGCTGGCGAAACTCGATGCTGTCGCGGGCCGGGTCCTCGGCTAAGGCACAACCGAAATGCGGCTCCGGCAATTGACGGTATGACGCGCATAGGAGAGGTTACCGCATGTCGCCGCCGCCTTCAGCCACCACCGCGTCCGGATATGACGGCATGAACGACATGCGCCCGCAACGTCCATCGCTCTCCGAAAGCTATCGCACCATCGCGGTGCCGCTGGGCAAGGGCGGCTTCTGGCGCAAGACCGCGGCGTTCGCCGGGCCGGGCTATATGGTCGCGGTCGGCTATATGGACCCGGGCAACTGGGCGACCGACCTCGCAGGCGGATCGGCGTTCGGTTATACCCTGCTCTCGGTCATCCTGCTGTCGAACATCATGGCGATGGTGCTTCAGTCGCTGTCGGCCAAGCTCGGCATCGTCACCGGGCATGATCTCGCCCAGGCGTGCCGCGCCAATTACAATCCCGTGGTCAATTTCTGCCTGTGGGTGCTCTGCGAGCTGGCGATCATCGCCTGCGACCTGGCCGAAGTGCTCGGCACCGCCATCGCGCTGCAATTGCTGTTCGGCCTGCCGCTGGTCGCGGGCGTGTGTCTGACCGCGTTCGACGTGCTGCTGATCCTGGCGCTGCAGCGCTTCGGCTTTCGCAAGCTCGAGGCGTTCATCGTCGCGCTGCTGATCGTGATCGCGGGCTGCTTCGCCTATGAGCTGGCCATGGCGCAGCCGAGCGTCGCGGCGATCATGGGCGGGCTCGTCCCCTCGACCCAGATCGTCACCAACCCGGCGATGCTCTATATCGCGATCGGCATCCTCGGCGCGACGGTCATGCCGCACAACCTCTATCTGCACAGCTCGATCGTGCAGACCCGCCGCTTCGCCCAAGACGAGGCGGGCAAGCGCGACGCAGTGAAGCATGCGACGATCGACAGCACGGTCGCGCTGACGCTCGCGCTGTTCATCAACGCCTCGATCCTGATCCTCGCCGCCGCGACCTTCCACACCGCCGGGCGCACCGACGTGGCGGAGATCGGCGAGGCCTATAAGCTGCTCACCCCGATGCTCGGCGCGGGTGCCGCGAGCGTGCTGTTCGCGGTAGCGCTGCTTGCCTCGGGACAGAATTCGACGGTGACGGGCACGCTCGCCGGGCAGATCGTCGCCGAGGGCTTTCTCGACCTCAAGCTGCCGATCTGGCTGCGGCGCATGGTGACGCGGCTGCTGGCGATCGTGCCGGCGGTGATTGTGGTCGCCATCGCCGGCGATTCGGGCGCGACCAAGCTGCTGGTGCTGAGCCAGGTGGTGCTGAGCCTTCAGCTGCCCTTCGCCATCGTGCCGCTGGTCACCTTCACCAGCGACAAGCGCCAGATGGGGGCGCTGGCCAATCCCTTGTGGCTGAAGATCGCCGCCTGGGTGATCGCCGCGACGGTGATCGGCCTCAACGTGAAACTGCTGAGCAGCTTCTTCTTCTAACGCGCCGCCATCGCCGCGATGCGCTGCGCCTGTTCGAGGTGGAGCAACTCGACCATCTCGCCCGCAACGCGGATCACGCCTTTGCCCGCATTCTCCGGGAGCCCGAAGGCGGCGATGATGCGGTCGGCCCAGGCTACCGCTTCTGGCGTCGGACCATAGGCACGGTTGGCCGCAGCGATCTGCGCGGGATGGATCAGCGACTTGCCGTCGAAGCCGAACATCGCCCCTTGCGCGCATTCGGCCGCGAGCACCGCGCCGTCCTCGATCACGTTGCATACCCCGTCCAGCGCCACGAGCCCGGCGGCGCGCGCGGCCGTGACGATCATCGCCAGATGGCCGAGCAGCGGGGTGCGATCGGGCCCGGGGATGCAGCGCATCTCCTTGGCGAGATCGTTGGTGCCGGCGAGCAGGCCCTGAAGCCTGGTCACCTCCGCCGAGGCGACAATTGCCGGCAGATCGAGGATTCCGGCGCAGGTCTCGATCATCGCCCAGAGCGGCAACCCGTCGAGCAGCGCGCTGGCTGCCTGCAGATCCCCCGGACGAGAAACCTTGGGCAGCACCACCGCCCCGAACCCGGCACCCGCCACCGCGCGGCAATCATCGGCGCCCCAGGGCGTATCGAGCGCATTGACGCGAACGAACAGCGCGCGATCGCCGAATCCGCCGGCCGCCGCTGCGGCGATGGCCTGATCGCGTGCGGTCGCCTTCAACTCGGGTGCGACCGAATCCTCCAGGTCCAGGATCACCACGTCGCAATCGAGGCTGCGCGCCTTCTCCACGGCACGCCCGTTCGATGCGGGCATGAACAAGGCACTGCGATAGGGGCGGATGGTCATTGGCGGCTCCTGCGAACGGTTTGCCCGCTTACAGGAAGTTCGCGCACCGGATGCAAGTCCCAGCTCGAAAACACGCAGCTTCTCGACGGCGGGCCGCGCGCGTGGGAAAGGATCGGCGATGACGTTCGCCTCGATGAAAGCGCTCTGGCGCCAGGCCGCCCTTTTCCTGGGTGCCTTTGCGCGCTTCGCGGGTATGCGCGGCTGGATTGCCGCCGCGCTGGTCGGGCTTGCGGCAATCCTCGACGGCATGGGGCTGGTGCTGCTGATCCCGATCGTCGAGGCAGTGGTCAGCCCGGACAGCGGCTATCTGCCGACACGCGCCATCTTCGACAGCCTCGGCGTGCACAGCCCGTTGGGCAGGCTTGCGGCGCTGATCGCGGCGTTCGTCGCGCTGTCCCTGCTGCGCGCAGTGGTCCTCTATGCCCGCGACATGCAGCTTGGGCGGCTGCAGGGCGATTTCGCCCAGCATGAGCGCAATCGCATCATCCGATCGCTGGCCGCCGCCCCGTGGAGCCGAATCGCCGCGCTCAGCCATGCCCGGGTCACCAGCCTGGTCAGCGTCGAGGTCAACCGCATCGGCACGGGCGCGCAATTCCTGATTCAGGGCGGCATCGCGCTGGTGATGCTGTTCGTGCAGGGTGCGCTGGCGTTCGTGCTGGCACCGGCACTCGCGCTGACCATCGGGGCGATCTTCCTGGTCGGCGGCACGGTGGTCCTGCTCGCGCAGGAGCATATCCGCAATCTCGGCCTTGGGCTGGTCGATGCCAATCACCGCATGATGGGCAGCGCCGCTGGCTTTCTCGGCGGGCTGAAGGCAGCGACGGCGCAGAATGCGCAGCATGGTTTCGCCGACGAATTCGCGGCGATCCAGCATTCGGTCCGGGCGCGCCAGCTCGAATTCATCCAGCGCCAGGCGCGCAGCCGGCAGTTCTTCGCGATCGGCTCCGCGCTGATGGGCGCGGTCGTGGTGCTGACCGGCTATGCGGCGGCGATCCCGCCCGCGGTGCTGATCACCCTGGTGCTGATCTTCGCGCGGATGAGCGGGCCGGCGATGGTGATCCAGCAATCAGTGCAGAACTTCTTCTTCGGCCTCCCCGCTTTCGAGGCGATCCGCAAGCTGGAGGAGGACCTGGACGCCAGTGCGGCCCCGGCCCCGACCCCGGTCGAGCCGCCGGCTGGCGCGATCGAGTTGCAGGGTGCGTCCTTCCTCCATCCCGGCGGCGGCGGGCTGCATCCGGCCGATCTCAGGATCGAGCATGGATCGTTCGTCGGTATCACCGGGCCGTCGGGCGCCGGCAAGACGACCCTGGTCGAGTTGCTCACCACCCTGCAGGAGCCGCAGACCGGGCGGATGCTGGTCGGCGGCGAACCGCTCGACGCGGCGCGGCAGGCTGGATGGCGCGAGAGCCTTGCCTATGTCCCGCAGGAAGGTTTCCTGTTCAACGACAGTGTGCGCCGCAACCTGACCTGGGGAACGACCGGCATCGACGATGCGCGGCTATGGGACGCGTTGCGCCTCGCGGGTGCCGGGGAGATCGTGGCGCGGCTGCCCGAGGGACTCGACTCACTGGTCGGCGAGCGCGGCATCGCGCTGTCGGGCGGCGAGCGCCAGCGGCTGGCGATCGCCCGCGCCCTGCTGCGCGACCCACGCCTGCTGGTGCTCGACGAAGCGGCGAACGCGATCGACGCGGCGGGCGAAGCGGCATTGCTCGAACGGCTCGCCGCGCTCGATCCGCGGCCGACCATCGTAATGATCTCGCACCGCGCCGAGAGCCTGGTGCGGTGCGACCGGGTGATCATGGTCGAGCTGGGGCGGCTTTCGGGGTAGCGATCGAACGGGCTCAAATTCCCTGTTCCTGCGAAATAACAGGGAATTCCGCCGCTGGATCAGGGAAATCATCGTCCGGCACCTGAGAAAGAGCGGGACCCATCACATGAACCGGTCCGGCATCATGGTGCGACAAACCGCTGTAATGTTGAATCAAGAGCAATAGCTTTTGCTGCCTCCCTTTATGTCGCCGGGAACAGACCGAGCGCAGCCACGTCCTCGGCGGTGAAATTGATGCCGAATGTCTGGTTCAGGTGCTCGCGATAGACGTCCGACTCGTCGATGGCCGCAGTGATGTCGTGCTCGCCGTCGCGGTGGCGATATACGCGCTCGGTCATGCCCGCGAGGCCGCACGGCAAAACGATACTGACGAGGCGGGCCTGCATGAAGCGGCTCTCGGGCGCCGCCGAGGTCCAGCGGTTGCTCAATTCAAGATCGGCGTCCCAGACCTGACCCAGGGTGAAGCTGTATTGCGGCTGGAAACCCGGACCGGTGCTGCGTCCATCGGTGCTGCCGGGATGACCGTCGCGGAGCAGCATCCAACCATAAACCGTATCGCGATCGAGCCGGAAGCGGGCGCCGTCCGGCGCGGCCGCCGTCGCACCTTCGACCAGCCGCATGATCGGCGTGTAGCTGCCGCCGAAGCCGGGATCGGCGATCCAGTCCTCGCCGTCGATCGTCACCAGGCTGAAGGTGTGGGTGAGCGGCGGCGTGTCGGTCGCGGCGAGCCAGACCCGGGCGAGCAGCGGCCGCGCCTCGAAACCAAGCGCGGTCAGCGCATCGAGGAACAGGCGGTTATGCTCGAAGCAATAGCCGCCGCGCCGCGCGGTCACCAACTTGGCGAAGACCGACGCACTGTCGATGCGGATGCCGCGACCGAGGATGACGTCGAGATTCTCGAACGGAATGGCGAGGCGGTGCGCGCGCTGGAGCGCGGCGAGGCCCTCGGCATCGGCGGGCGGCCGTTCCGTAAGGGCGATGCGGGCTAGATAGGCGTCGAGGTAGAACATTCAGTTTACTTTCCCGCGGAATAACCCGTCATCGAATACGGACGATCCCTTTCAGCCGTCGCCCAGCTTGCGTTAGGCGTTGCCTGCATCACGAAACGGAGCTCACCGCCGGCGACGATCTCGCTGTGGCGGATGAAGCCGCGCGGCAGCGGTTTGCCGTTGAGCAGGACCTGGCCGACATAGCGGTTCCTATCCGACAACCCATCGGCGCGGATGGTGAAGCGCTTGCCGTTCGGCAGGTTGAGCACCGCGCGATCCACGAACGGCCGGCCGATGACATATTCGCCCGTGCCCGGCGCGACCGGATAGAAGCCGAGCGAGGTGAAGACGAGCCAGGCCGACATCTGGCCGAGATCGTCATTGCCCGACAGGCCGTCGGGCGTCGGCTTGTACTGGCTGTCGACGATCTGCTTCAGCCGCTCCTGCGTGCGCCATGGGCTGCCGGCATAGTTGTAGAGATAGGCGACGTGGTGGCTCGGTTCGTTGCCATGGATATACTGGCCGATCAGCCCGGCGATATCCTCGGCATGGCTGTAATCGACCTTCGAATTGTCGAAGTCGAACATCGCGTCGAGCTTCTTCACAGTCGCCGCATCGCCGCCGAGCACGCGGATCAGGCCACCCTGGTCCTGCGGGGCGAACCAGGAATATTGCCAGGCATTCCCTTCGGTATAGTCGCTGCCATAGTTGATCGCGGTCGGATCGAACGGCTCGCGGTAGCTGCCGTCCGCCTTGCGGGCGCGCAGGAAGCCGGTCTTCACGTCGAAGCTGTTGCGCCAGTTGAGCGCGCGCCTGTCGAAGCGGTCGGCCACGTCCTTGCGCCCCATCGCGCGCGCCATCCGCGCGATCGTCCAGTCGTCATAGGCATATTCGACCGTCTTCGAGGCCGCTTCGGGCTCGTGGTCGATCGGCACGTAACCAAGCTTCATATAATCGCCGAGGCCGCCGTAAGGCGCATAGTCGGCGCTCGCGACCATCGCATCGAGCGCGGCCCTCGCGTCGAACCCCTTGATGCCCTTGAGATAGGCATCGGCGATGACGGGCACGGCATGATAGCCGATCATCGTCCAGGTCTCGCGGCCGTTGAACTGCCAGACCGGCAGGATGCCGAAGGGGCTGTCCTGGCGGCTGGCGATCAGCGAATTGACGAAATCCGCGTTGCGCTTCTCCGGCTGGATCAGGGTCAGCAGCGGGTGCTCGGCGCGGAACGTGTCCCAGAGCGAAAAGGTCGAATGATAGGTGAAGCCGGTCGCCTGGTGGACCTGATCGTCGGGCCCGCGATAGCGGCCATCGGCGTCACCATAGACGCTCGGCGCGACCAGCGTGTGATAGAGCGCGGTATAGACCGTCTTCTTCATCGGCACGGGCGCGTCGAGGACCACGGCGCCGAGCGCCTTTTCCCAGGCAGCGCGAGTCTGCGCGCGGATCGTATCGAAGCTGCCGGGCTCGCTGGCGAGATTGGCGAGCGCCCCCGCCTCGTCGACGCCCGAGATCGCGACATGGACTTCGAGCGGTTTGGGCAGCGCCCCGAAATCGAGCCGGGCGACGAGCGCCCTGCCCGCCAGTTGCTGCACCGAATCATCGCCGCGGCCAGGACCCTCGAAGCCCTTGTACGGCACGTCTTCCTCGCGGTTGACGAAAGCGTGACCGGTCAGCGGCGCGGAGAAGCGCATCGCGAAGAACAATTTCCGCGCGGGCGCCCAGCCGCGCGTCTCGCGCATGCCGGTAATCGTGCCGTCCGGCTGGACTCGGACCGACGACCAGAGGATCTTGCCGGGATAATTATAGATGCTCGACCGGAGATCGACGACCAGATGCGCCGGCTTGCCGCTGGGAAAGCCATAGCGATGCACGCCGACACGGGTGCCGGCGGTCAGCTCGGCGCGGACGCCAGGATCGTCGAGCGTCACCGCATAATAGCCGGGCGTCGCGACCTCGCTCGCATGGCTGAAGCGCGAGCGGTAGCCGGAACCGGGCTTGGCCGGATCGCCGGGTTCGAGCGACACCGTATCGCCAACCACCGGGCTGACCAGGATGTCGCCCAGATCGCTGTGTCCCGCACCGGAGAAATGGGTGTGCGAAAAGCCGAGGATCGACGAATCCTCATGGCGATAGCCCGCTGCCCATTTGTAGCTTTGCTTGAACGGCTTGATCTCCGTGTCGGGGCTCAGCTGCACCATGCCGAACGGCGCGACCGCGCCGGGGAAGGTGTGTCCTTCCCCGCCAGTACCGATGAAGGGATCGACCGAATCGATCGGTGCGGCGGAGGAAACCGGCGCCGTTTGCGCGGTGGCGAGGCTGGCCGCGGTGCCAAGGCACAGGGCGGCGATGACCGTGATGCGATTCATCGGCGCGTTAGACCATAAGAGCCGGGAGCGGTGAAGCACCATCCCGGCCGAAATGCAGGTCAACGTTGTCATAATTCGACCCTTCGTCACAAAACCCCTTGTTTCGTGCCCGTTCCGGAAGGCAGTATGGGCGCCGCTTGCTGTACCGCGCGCCATCGTGCGGGCTACCGCAGCGGTAATTCCCATGCTAGCGGGGCGGATATGGATCTCGGGCGTCGCGCAACCATTATCGATGTGGCCCGAGAGGCGGACGTGTCGATCAAGACCGTGTCGCGCGTGTTCAACGATGCGCCCAACGTCACGCCCAAGACCCGCGAGCGGGTGATGAAGGTCGCGACCGCGCTGCATTACCACCCCAATGTCGTCGCGCAGGGCCTGGTCGGCCGACGCTCCTATCTGCTCGGCCTGCTCTACGAGAACCCCAGCCCCAACTATGTCGTCGAGCTGCAGCAGGGCGCGCTCGACCGGTTGCAGGGCGAGAAATACCGGCTGGTGGTGTTGCCGGTAGGCCAGGTCTCCGCGATCGCCGACAAGATCGTGTCGCTGGTACGATCGGCCGCGCTCGACGGCGTGGTGCTGACGCCGCCCGCGTCCGACCATCCCGTCGTGCTGGAACAGCTCAAGGCAGCCCGCTTCCCGTTCGTGCGCATCGCGCCGACCCGCTCGCCCGAGCTCGGCCCGCGCACCCTGACCGACGATGTCGGCGCGGCGCGGATGATGACCGAATATCTCATCTCGCTCGGCCACAAACGCATCGGCATGATCAAGGGCGACCCCAGCCACCCGGCGAGCGAGGCGCGCCTGCTCGGCTATTCCAACGCACTGTCGGCGGCCGGACTGAAGATGCGGCTCGACGATATCGAGCAGGGCATGTTCAACTTCGAATCCGGACTCCAGGCCGGCGCCCGCCTGCTCGGCCGACGCGACCGCCCGACCGCAATCTTCGCGCAGAATGACGACATGGCTGCCGGCGCGATCATGGCGGCGCATGATCTGGGGATCGACGTGCCGCGCGACCTGTCGGTTGCCGGGTTCGACGACAGCGCCATCGCGCAGATCGTCTGGCCGCGCCTGACCACCATCCACCAGCCGGTGTTCGACATGGCGCGCGACGCGACCGCCATGCTCGTCGCGATGCTCGAGAAGAAGCCCCATGAGGACCTGATCGAGCACCCGGTTGCCCTTGTTCATCGCCAATCCACCGGGCCGGCACCTACCGCTTGAGTTGATCTGGGTTAGACATGACAATCCCGCCGTCATGGCGTGTGATTGGAATTGACAACGTAGGTCACCAGATGATGTAAGGGCTGCCATGACCCGATTGATCGGGCGAATGAACGATCGGTTTGGGAGAGTGAGAGTATGTTCGGCAGGCGCAGGCTGAAGGTGGCGCTCGGGGTGGCAAGCCTCGTGACCATCGGGACGGCAACGGGAATCGGCGCGGCGCAGACGCCCGGTGCCGCCTGGCCGCATGTCGGATCGCCCTTGCCGGCCGATCCGGCGATGGAAAAACGGATCGATTCGCTGCTCGCGAAAATGTCCGATGAGGACAAGGTCGCGCAGGTCGTCCAGCCCGACATCGGCAGCCTGACGATCGACGAGATCCGCCAGTACAAGTTCGGATCGATCCTGGCCGGAGGCAGCTCCGGCCCCAATCGCGACGACAAGGCCCCCGCCCCCGCCTGGCTGGCCTATGCCGATGCGGCGTGGGACGCCGTGACCAAGCGCGACGACGGCCGCCCGGTGATCCCGCCGATCTGGGGCATCGATGCGGTGCACGGCCATGCCAACATCATCGGCGCGACGATCTTCCCGCAGAATATCGGCCTGGGCGCGATGCGCGACCGCGACCTGATCCGGAAGATCGGCGAAGTGACCGCCAAGGAGATGGCGGTCACCGGGATCGACTGGGACTTTTCGCCGACGCTCGCGGTGGTGCGCGACGATCGATGGGGCCGCAGTTACGAGGGCTTTTCCGAGGACCCGTCGGTGGTGCACGACTATGCCGGCGCGATGATCGAGGGGCTGCAGGGCAAGGCGGGCACCAAGGAATTCCTGCGCGACGGCAAGGTGATCGCAACCGCCAAGCATTTCGTCGGCGATGGCGGCACCGCCAATGGCATCGACCAGGGCGACAATCCTTCCTCCCCTGAGCAGATCCGCGACATCCATGGCGCCGGCTATCCTCCCGCGATCGCCGCTGGCGTGCAGGCCGTGATGGCGAGCTTCTCCAGCGTGCGCGGCACCAAGCTGAGCGCCGACAAGGACTTGCTGACCGGCGCACTGCGCGACCAGATGGGGTTCGACGGACTGACCGTCGGCGACTGGAACGCGCATGGCCAGGTGCCGGGCTGCACCAACACCTCCTGCGCCGCGGCGATCAACGCCGGCATGGACATGGTGATGGCGCCGGACAGCTGGAAAGGCTTTTACGCCAGCACGATCGCCCAGGTGAAATCGGGCGAGATTTCGAAGGCCCGGCTCGACGAAGCAGTACGGCGCATCCTGCGTGTGAAGCTGCGCGCGGGCATGTTCGAGAAGGGCAAGCCTTCGTCCCGCCCCTTTGCCGGCAAGTTCGAGCTGCTCGGATCGCCCGAGCACCGCGCCGTCGCGCGGCAGGCGGTGCGGGAGTCGCTGGTGCTGCTCAAGAACCAGGGCCATGTGCTGCCCTTGTCGCCCAAGCTCGACCTGCTGGTGGCGGGCGACGGTGCCGACAATATCCCCAAGCAGAGCGGCGGCTGGACGATCAGCTGGCAGGGCACCGGCATGACCAATGCCGACTTCCCGCACGCCCAGTCGATCTATGCCGGCATTGCCGAGGCAGCCAAGGCAGCGGGCGGCAGCGCGACCCTGAGCGTCGACGGCAGCTTCACCAAGAAGCCCGGCGCGGCAATCGTCATATTCGGCGAGGACCCTTATGCCGAGTTCGCGGGCGACCGGCCGACGGTCGAATACCGCGCCGGGGACAGCCGCGACCTCGACTTGCTGAAGAAGCTGAAAGCGCAGGGCATTCCCGTCGTGGCCGTGTTCCTCTCGGGCCGGCCACTCTGGGTGAACCCGGAACTCAACGCGGCTGACGCGTTCGTTGCCGCGTTCCTGCCCGGCGGCGAAGGCGGCGGCGTGGCCGATGTGTTGCTGGCCGGCGCCGACGGCAAGCCTCGCCACGATTTCCGCGGCACGCTGTCCTTCTCCTGGCCGAAGCGGATCGACCAGACACCGCTCAACAAGGGCGACGCCGTGTACGACCCGCTCTTCGCCTTCGGTTATGGGCTGACCTATAAGGATAAGGGCGACCTCCCCGCGCTGTCCGAGGATCGTCCCGCCGCTGCCACACGGCCCGATGGCACCGTATTCGCGCGCGGTACCTTGCCCCCGGGCTGGCGCTTCGACCTGGCCGAGCCGGGCGGGGTCGCCGAGCCGGTGACCGGCAATGCGGGTGCGACGGGGGGCGGCGCCATCCGCCTGTCGAGCGTCGACCGACGCGCGCAGGAGGATGCGCGCAGGATCGTGTGGGGCGCCGCCGGGGGCACGGCGCGGATCGCCGCCGACAAGCCGATCGACATCGGCCGCGAATCCAATGCACAATATAATATGGTCATCGAATATCGCGTGGATGCGGCGCCCACGGGCACCGTGCGGCTGGGCATGCAGTGCGGCAACAATTGCGCAGGGACGGTGCCGATCACCGGGGTGCTGCGCGCGGCGACGGTCGGCCAATGGGCCACCCTCACCTTGCCGCTCAACTGCTTCGCCACCGCCGGGCTCGACCCTCGGCGGGTGAGCGCGCCGCTCACCCTGGCGAGCGACGGGGCGGCGACCCTGTCGATCTCCGACATCCGCTTCGTCAGCGCCAACGGCGTCGCGGGGTGCCCGCAATGACCGCAACCGAGGGCGGCAAGACCGCTGCCGGTGCCGGCGCCGCCTTTGCGGTGGTGACCTGCCTGTTCTTCGCCTGGGGTTTCATCACCTCCAACACCGACCCGCTGATCGCGGCGATGCGCGGCATCTACACGCTCAACGTGGCGGAAGGCATGCTGACTCAGTTCGCCTTCTTCCTCGCCTATTTCGTGGTATCGCTGCCTGCCGCGGCGCTGCTCGCGAAGCTGGGGCATAGCCGCACGATCATCACCGCGCTGATGGTGATGATCGGCGCTTGTGGGCTGATGCTCGTCGCGTCGCACATGCAGGCCTACACCATGGTGCTGGTGGCGCTGTTCGTGATGGCGGGCGGCATCACCGTGCTGCAGGTCGCGGCGAACCCGCTGGCGGCATCGCTGGGCACGCCTGAGCGGAGCCATTTCCGCCTGACCTTCGCCCAGGCATTCAATTCGCTCGGCGTGGTGCTGGGCGTCAGCATCGGATCGAAGCTGATGCTGCGGCCCGAGGTGTTTGGTGAGGGCGGGCATATCCTGCCGCATGTGCCGCGCAGCACGGCGCTGGGCGCGATCGACCATGCCTTTGTGCTGATCGCCTTTGCGGTGGCGGCGCTCGCGCTGCTGATCTTCGTCTTTCGCAATCGGATCAACGCATCGGCTGCCGACATCAGCATCGAAGGCGCCTCGCCGCTCAAGGCACTCAGGTCCGGCTGGGCAGTGTTCGGGGCGGTCGCGATCTTCCTCTATGTCGGCGCCGAAGTGACCATCGCCAGCGTGATGATCAACTTCCTCAACCGGCCCGACGTGCTTGGCCTGACGCTCGAGGCGGCGGGCGGGGTGCTGGCCTATTATTACTGGGGCGGCGCGCTGGTCGGGCGCTTCGTCGGCAGCGTGGTGTTGACCAAAGTTCGGGCAAGCTACCTGCTCACCGGGGCCGCGGCGATGGCAGCATGCCTGACCGCGGCGGCGTTCCTGCTGCACGGACCGGCGGCGGCCTATGCGGCGTTGGGGGTCGGCTTCTTCAATTCGATCATGTTCCCGACGATCTTCAGCATCACCATGGAGCGCTCGAAGACATCGAGCGCATCGGTATCGGGGTTGCTCTGCATGGCGATCGTCGGCGGCGCATTGCTGCCATTGTTCTCCGGCTGGATCGCGGACGCGACTTCGATCGGGATGACCTTCGTGCTGCCTGCCATCGCCTATGTGGCGATCGCCCTGTTCGGCGGGCTGGGCCCCAAATCGCGGCTCTCCGGCGAGGACGCAGTGGAGGCGGCGCCGGCGTTCCACTGAGGCGGCGGTTTGAAGGCCAGAAGCGGATGGCGCCCGCCCCGGCCGGTGTGACATGGTCGGGCAATGGAACCGGACGATATCGATAACGGCTATGCCGCTATGGCCGATGCCGCGAAGCACGCCATCGCCTATCGGCGCGGCATCGCGACGGCGGAGCATACGCCCGTTGCGAGCTACGCCGAGATGCTCGCCGCCTTCGCCGCGCCGACGCCCGAGCGGGGTGCAGATCCGCGGGCGATCATCGAGGAACTGGCGACTCTGGCCACGCCAGGCATTCGCGCCTCGACCGGGCCGCGCTTCTTCGGCTGGGTGATCGGCAATTCGCACCCGACCGGCGTCGCGGCCGACTGGCTGGCCACCGCCTGGGGCCAGAACGCCGCCAACCTCCACGCCGCGCCCGCTGCCTCCGCGATCGAGGCGGTTGCGGCGGACTGGCTGCTCGACCTGCTCGGGCTTCCGGCGAGCGCCTCGGTCGGCTTTGTCACCGGCGCGACGGTGGCCAATTTCGTGTGCCTCGCCGCCGCGCGGAGCGAAGTGCTGCGGCGTGCCGGCTGGGATGTCGAGGCTGACGGGCTGTTCGGTGCGCCCCCGATCACGGTGCTGATCGGCGACGATGCGCATGCGACGGTCTATTCGGGGATCAAGTATCTCGGGCTCGGCGCGCAGCGGGTGCGGCGGGTCATGTGCGATGCGAGCGGGCGGATGCTGGCCGACGATTTTGCGCGGGCGCTGGCAGAGGCAACGGGGCCGGTGATCGCGATCGCGCAGGCGGGGCAGATCAACACCGGCGCGTGCGATCCTTTCGTCGAAATCGCACCGATGGCGCGGGAGGCGGGTGCCTGGCTGCATGTCGATGGCGCGTTCGGGCTGTGGGCGCAGGCGAGCCTGCAGCATCGCCATCTTACCGCCGGGGTCGAGCTGGCCGATAGCTGGGCGACCGACGGGCATAAATGGCTCCAGACGCCGTATGACAGCGGCTTTGCGATCGTGTGCGATGCGGAGGCGCATCGGCGGGCGATGGCGATCACCGCGAGCTATCTGCCGCCGGCCGAAGGCGCCGAGCGCGACCCTTCCGCCTATGTGCCCGAGCTGTCGCGGCGCGCGCGGGGCTTTGCCGCATGGGCGATGATCCGGCAGTTCGGGCGCAAAGGGATTGCGGCGATGGTCGCGGAGCATTGCGCCATCGCGACGCACATGGCCGAGCGGCTCGCGGCGGTGCCCGGGATCGAGCTGGTCTGCCCGGTGGAGCTCAACCAGTTCATGGTGCGCTTCGGCGACGATGATGACCTGACGCTCGCGACAGTGAAGCAGGTGCAGGAGGATGCGGTGGCGTTCATCGGATCGGCGCTGTGGCGGGGGCGGTGGGTGATGCGGGTTTCGGTCTCCTCGGTTGCGACGACGATGGCGGAGGCGGATGTCACGGTGGATGCGGTGATCGGTGCGTGGGAGCGGACCAAAGCGGGCGGGATTTGATGGGGGCTTCCCCGGCGCAGGCCGGGGTCCAGTTGGAGAGGTTGCGGTAACGAAGCGCAACTTCTCCAACCCAGGTCCCCCAACTGGACCCCGGCCTGCGCCGGGGAAGGAACATAACTGCGGACACCGTGCCTCACTCCCCCGGCTGGTATTTCCGCTCCACATGGCCGGTGAGGTCCTGCGGGTAGAAATAGACCGGGCGGAGATTGCCGTCGGCGTAGCGCTGGGCCTGGTCGTTGAAATGGAGTGACGCGGGGTTGCCGCTCTCGCCGCCCGCGGTGACCGCCCAGGCCTTGAGCCGCGGGCCGAATTCCACCACCGCGACGAAGCTGTTGCCGCTGGTGCCGTAATAGTTCTTCGTGTTCGGATAGGGTTTCGCCCCATAGCTCGCCAGCGACCCCCATTGGCCGGAGACGAATGGCACGGCGATGCTCGGTTTTGAATCGTCGAACCGGGCGTCGATCGAATCGTCGAGGCGCTGGAAGCGGTTGATCCGGCCCCACGCCACGCGCCAGTCGCCGAAGTCGCGGGTCAGGCGGTCGACTGCCTGGACGAACGCATCGAGCTTCGCCTCGGGCGTCACTTTCGCGCCGATATAGTCGGGCACGTTCATGCGCTCGGCGCGGGCGAAGCCGCCGACATCCTTCCACAGCGTATCGCCCCAGAAGATAGCGAGCGACGTGAGCTCGGACGCGGCGCTCCAGCGATAGTCCCAGTCCTTGAGCGCCGCGATCGGCGCGGCAAGCCTCGCGCGGCGGGCATCGTTTGCCGGGAGCGCCTGCCAGGCAGACACGAGTTGCGGGATCAGCTTGGCGAAGGCCGGGAGATAGGAGTCATAGGCCGCCGCGCGCAGGCCCTCGGGGGTGAAGCCGGTCTTGCCGGTCAGCAGCAGATCGGAATGCGTGCCGCGCGCATTCGCCCCGGCCTGGTCCATATATTTGGGATAGTCGGCCGCCTTCGGACTGTCGGGGCCGGCCGACTGCCAGGGCCAGTCGTTCGAGTTCTTCGCCCAGCCGACCGGCGGGTTGATCGCATTGGGCAGGGTCGCGATCGCATGCAGCCCCTTCCAGTCCGTCGCGGGATCCGAGCCGTCGACGGCGCGGGTATAATCGAAGCTGTCGTTGCGGATCGGCACGAATTGCGGGTGGAGATAGGCGATCTCGCCCTTGCTGTCGGCGAACAGCGTGTCGTTCGAACTGTTCGCCTGACGCTCCGCCACCGCCATGTACGAGGCGAGATCGGTCGTCTTGGTGCGCAGCCAGCTTTGCTCGAGCGCGGGGATCGGTTTCCACATCAACGACGTGGCGATCCATTTGCCGTCGCGCTTGGCGACGATTGGTCCATGATGCGTGCGCTGAACGGTGAAGGCGCGGGTGCCCATCGTGCCGTCGGGCTTGCGGAAGGAAATCGAGATGCGGCTGCGGTCGACCGGGCGCAGCTTGTCGCCGTAACGATAGGAGAGCTTGCCCGAGTTGAACACGAAGGTCTCGGCGAATTCATCGACATTGTCGACGCCCGAGGAGGTGTGCATCCAGCCGGCGTTGGCATTGAAGCCCTGATAGATGAAGAACTGCCCCCAGGTGGAGGCGCCGTACGCGTTGAGCCCCTCCCCGCTGGTCATCTGCAACTCGGAGCGGAAATAGAAGCTGGTGTGCGGGTTGATCAGCAGCAGCGCATGGCCGTCCACCGTGTTCTTCGGCGCGATGGCGATGCCGTTGGAGCCGCGCGGTTCGCGGGGGATGCGGCCAAGCTCCTCGTCGGTCATCGCGACCTGGCGGGTGCCGTAGAGGCTCTCCAGCTCCGAGAGCGAGATGCGTTCGATATCGCCGCCGATGCTGCCTTCGGTGAAGGACAGGGCCATCCAGGGCTCGAAGCGCTGCAACACCTTGGGGTGGGTGTCGGGATGGGTGGCGAGATAATAGTTCAGCCCGTCGGCCCAGGCCTGCATCAGCTTGCGGAGCCAGGCGGGGCTCTCGCGATATTGTTTCTGCAGCACGACCGGATCGACATAGAGGCGCTGGCGCAGATCGGCCCAGATCGCCCTGTCGCCTTCCGCTTCAGCCGTGCGGCCGAGCGCAGTGAGATAGTTCGCCTCGATCCGGCTGAAATCATCCTCGGCCTGAGCGTAGATCGCGCCGAACACGGTGTCCGCGTCGCTCTTGCCGACGACATGGGCGATACCCCAATCGTCGCGGGTGATGATGACGCGGGCGGCCTGGGCCTTCCAGCCGGCCTTCTCGTCCGGCGCCGCGTGGGCGATGCCGGGGGTGAGGAGAGCAAGCGCGAGGAGCGGGTTGCGAAGGCGGCGGCTGAGTCTATCCATGAAGCAAGGGCTATCCGGCGCATCGTGGCGCGGCAAGGAGAACGGGCGATGAAGTGGCTGCTGGCACTGACCTTGTCGATCGCCGCGCCCGTGGCGGCGGCCGAGCCGCCCATCCTGCTGCGCCCGGCACAGGTGTTCGACGGGGTCGACCCGAAGCCGCATCCGGGCTGGGAAGTGCTGATCGAGGGCGGCAAGATCGTCTCGGTCGGGCCGAAACTGACTGCCCCCGCCGGTGCGCGCACGATCGACCTGCCTGGCCAGACCTTGATGCCCGGCATGATCGAGGGGCACGGCCATCTGTTCCTGCATCCCTATAACGAGACGAGCTGGGACGATCAGGTACTGCACGAGCCGCTGGCGCTGCGCACCGCGCAGGCAGTGGCGCAGGCACGCGCGACGCTGATGGCCGGCTTCACCAGCGAGCGCGACCTCGGCACCGAAGGCGCAGGCTATGCCGATGTCGGGCTGCGCCAGGCGATCGACCAGGGCGTGGTGCCGGGGCCGCGGATGAGCGTGGCGACACGCGCGATCGTGGCGCTCGGGGCTTATGGTCCCAAAGGATTCGAGCCGGGCGTCGCGATTCCGCAGGGCGCCGAGGAAGTGAGCGGCATCGACGACATGGTCCGCGCGGTGCGCAGCCAGATCGCGGCGGGCGCCGATGTGGTGAAGCTCTATGCCGATTACCGCTGGGGGCCGGGCGAGCCGAGCCGCGCTACCCTGTCGTTGGCCGAGATCACCGCCGCGACCGAGGCAGCGCATGACGCTGGCCGCACGGTCGCGGTCCATGCCTCGACCGCCGAGGGCATGCGCCGCGCGATCGCGGCGGGGGTCGACACGATCGAGCATGGTTATGGCGGGACGCCGGAAATCTTCAAGGCAATGGCGGCGAAGGGGATTACGTTGTGCCCGACGCTGGCCGCCGCTGATGCGGTGGCGCGTTATCGCGGGTGGACGGGAACCGGAACGGTACCGCAGGGCGTGTTCGATAGCTGGAAGGCTTTCCACTTCGCCCGTGCGGCCGGCGTGCCGATCTGCATGGGCGGCGATGTCGGCGTGTTCGCGCACGGCGACAATGCGCGCGAGATGGAGCTGATGGCGGAGCAGGAGATGCCCGCGGCCGAGGTGCTGATCGCGGCGACGTCCGGCAATGCGCGGGCGTTCCATCTCGACGGCAAGGTGGGCGCCGTGAAGGCCGGGCTGCTCGCCGATCTGATCGCGGTGGACGGTGATCCGACACGGGATGTGGCGGCGGTGCGCGATGTCACCATGGTGATCAAGGGCGGTGTCGTGGAGAAGGCGTTTACCGAGCCCAAGCGTACCCCTGCGGTCGACGGGGTTGTGGACGTCATCCTCAAACGCACGTTCACCGGCACGCCGAGACCGGCGGCAGCGGAGCCGGAGAAGCCACGCAAGCGCTGAACGGCGCAGGCGCTGTCGATATGGCGCCCCATGCCCAAGACCGGATACGAAGTAATCACGTTGGAACCGGGCGAGAAACACCAAATATTCGTCGAATTTTGCGACCCACTTAGGAGGGGGGCAAAATCGAGCGCTATTTCGCGCCTGCAGCGGGTTTATTTGGAGCGGCAGAAGCGGTGTTGGAAGCGCAAGAAACGCTCCCTGAAATATCGGACGCAAGGAATTCAGCGAATTCTTGCCGAATTTCGCGAGGGGTATCACGAATTGTTCGGGCTGTTCTTGCGGGTAGTTGGGGGCTGGAATCTTTACTGGCACGGGTTGCGTCTCTCTCGGGCTTCGGCGTGGAGCGCCGGGCGAGAGACGATAGCGCGTGTTGCGAGAGGTTGAATCGGGACGCTGGGCGCCTCCCCCTTCTGCCTTCCCCGACGAAGGCCGGGCCCCAGTTGGGGGAAATGAATTGGCTGGCGTGGCGCACATCACCGGAGCCTTTCCAACTGGGCCCCGGCCTTCGCCGGGGAAGCAAGAAAAGGGGGGAGAGTCGGACGCTTACTGACCGAACGGGTACGGGTGCACGGTCTCCGGAAGCGTCACCTTCACCGTCGCGCCGTCCCCGTCGAGCTTGGCCACGATCGCCCGCAGGATCATCGCCACCACCGCGCCATCGGGCGCATGGCCCGCATCCTTGATCACGAAGGCCGCGCCGGGCTTGTGCGCCGCCCCGGCTGCCTTGGCGAGTTGCTCGCCCATCTGCCACGGCACGGTGTCGTCGGCGGTCCCCTGGATGAGGTAGAGCGGCTCATCGAGCTTCGGGATCGCGGCAACATTGTCATACTCGTTGGGCACGGCGGCGCGGAGGAGCTTCGACACCATGTCGCGCAGCCGGGTGAAGGCGCCGATGGTGACCAGCGCGTCGGCATGCTGGCGCGTGGCGAGCCCGAAGGCGACGCCACCGCCCAGGCTGTGGCCGACCACGATCAGCTTGCCGCTGCCCGCAAGGCTGTGGGCGCGGTTGTAAAAGGCGTCGGCATCGGCGGCGAGGCCGGCCTCGCTCGCCTTGCCCGGATTGCCGCTATATTCGCGATATTCCGCCGCGACGATGCCATAGCCCTCAGCGATCAGCGGGGCGAACCACTCCACCGATCGCATCGCGCTGGACCCGTTGCCGTGGAAAACGAGCAGGGTCGGCTTGCCGCCCTGCGGCGCGATCTCGATGCCCTTGAGCGTCAGGCCGTCGACGGTTTGCACCTCCAGGATCGCAGCGCCGGCCGGCAAGCCGGCGATGCTCACCGGCAGCCTGGGCGCAGGATAAATGCGACCATGGACCTGCGCGACCGCGGGCGCGGCGCTCAGAAGACCCGGCACGAGGCACAACAGCAGCACCGGAAGCAGGCGTTTCATGGCGAGAATGGTAGAGCAGACGATGCGCGTGGCAAGCGATGACGGCCCCGCCGACATTACAAATCCGTCATGATCCAAGGTCTTTCTTGACAGTAAGGAGCCAGTTCGGGCCTTGAAAGATCATGGGGACCACGATCTCCTCATGAGGCAAATGCCGAAGAATCGTGTCTCGAACGGACCCAGGGATGCACCCTGTGCGCCGAAGATCGACAATCGCCTTTCATGATCGAACCGAACGCACGCGATGCATCCGGAGCAGCGATCGAAACCGAGGAGTGACACGATGTCCGACGCCATGATCGATCGCCGCAGCCTGCTTGTCGCGAGTGCCGCACTGGGCGTGAGCGCCATACCCGCACCGGCGATGGCGCAGATCAAGCCGGCGAAAACCGGGCGCAGCTTCACGCCGCAACCGCTTCCGTTCGAACCCGGCTCGGTCGCTGGCCTTTCCGAGAAACTGCTCACCAGCCACCACGACAATAATTATGTCGGGGCGGTGAAACGGCTGGGCGCAATAGCCAATGAGTTCGCCGCGCTCGACCCCGCGACTGCCCCGACCTTCACGATCAACGGCCTGAAGCGGGAAGAGTTGATCGCATGGAATTCGATGATCCTTCACGAGCTGTATTTTTCCGGACTCGGCGCGCCGGTCGCTCCCGGTACGCCGCTGGCGACCGCGATCGAGCGCGACTTCGGCAGCCACGCCCGCTGGGCCGGCGAATTTTCCGCGATGGGCAAGGCACTCGGCGGCGGATCTGGCTGGGTGCTGCTCACCTGGAGCGCACGCGACCATTGCCTGGTCAATCAATGGGCGGCGGACCACAGCATGACCCTGGCCGCCGGAACACCGTTGCTGGCGCTCGACATGTACGAACATGCCTATGCGATCGACTATGGCGCCAAGGCCGGCGCCTATGTCGACGCTTATATGAAAGCGATCGACTGGAGCGCGGCCAGCCGCCTGTTCGCGACCGCCGCCCGCTGATCGCGGCAGCAATGGCGACGAAGCCGGCGCGATAGCGCCCTTCGTCGCCCCCGGCCCGTTACCCTTGCGCCGTCAGCCCCGCGGCGGCGATGCCACCCCGGGTCAGCGCGGCCTCGATGATCGTGTTGGCCTGTTGCAAGCTGATCCGGGACACGGGCGTTCCTCATCACTGGCGTTGGGCACGCCTTTGAGAGGCCGGTCCCAGCCGTCACCAGCGGCGGTGGCGATAGCCGCCGCGATAGCCGCGATAGTGATAGGGTCGGGCATAGCCGCGATGGCGGTAATACCAGGCGTGATAGGGATAGGGTCGGTAGTTCCAGCGGCCCTCATAATAGACCCAGGGCCGGTACCAGCCCGGCGCGGCATAATAATAAGGCGCGTCATAACCGTCATAATAAAAGGCCGGCGCGTCATTGCGGACGACGAAGCCGGGCGGGCAACCGGGGCTGGTGTCGTAACGGCTCTGGTCGCCGAGCGCGGCCCCGCCGGCGGCACCGGCGATGCCGCCGACAAGGGCGCCGGCACCACGATCGTGCCGGCCCGCGATGCTCGAGCCGAGCAGCGCGCCGAACACGCCGCCGATCACCGCGCCGGCGGTAGAGTTGCTGCGGGCCTTGACGCAGTTTCGCGCCGACCAGTCCTCGGCATAGGCTTCGTAGCGGCGATCCTGGTCGCCCTGCACCGTGTCGGCCTGATCCGACACATAGCCGGGCGGTGGCGGGGGCGGTTCCGATCCGTCATAGCCGGGCGGCGGCGCGTCATCCTGCTCATCATAGCCTTGCTCGGGCGGCGGTGGCGGATCCTGATAGCCCTGCTGCGGCTCCGGCTCGCGATAACCCGTCTGGGGCTGCGGAGGCGGATAATCCTGGGCTGAGGCCATCGAGGCCGAGATCGGGGAGATCGCCGTAACCAGAGCGACCAGGGCACAGGCAGTTCGCCGAATCGACTGGGACATCAACCACATCCTTTTACCGCAGCGCGAGCGACAGTGCGCCTTTTCGAGTGAACGGTTGCTGACCGGACGCGCCGTTGGACGGACTGCCGGCCCAAATATCGTCGCGACCGATATGCCCCGAGTTTCTGGATTCCCGCTGGACCACTTCACCGAGCAAACAGCTGAATCCGAAGGCGTGGTCGAGCGTCCGTCCCAAAGTGGACCACCCGATTTTACGGGATGTGGAGCTTGCCGGAAACGCGCGGGCGGCGGAAATCCGTGGCTTCCCGCAAACAATCGAGGACGGGCCTATGCGCCATCCGCTTCTCGCCGCCACGGCCATGCTGCTGGTTCCGGCGCTCCTTCCGATCACGGCCCATGCCCAGACGCCTGCCGTTCCGCCGGCCATCGCCGCTGCCATCGCGGACTCGTCGCGGCCCGCAACCGACACGGCGCGCGATGCCAATCGCAAGCCGGTGGAAACCCTGGCGTTTATCGGCGCGAAGCCGGGCGACAGGATCGCCGATTATGCATCGGGCGCGGGATATTTCACCCGCCTGTTCGCGTCGGTGGTGGGACCGAAGGGCCATGTCTATGCCTCGGTGCCAGCCGAGCTGTTCACCTTCCCCAATACCGTCAAGGCCATCTCCGATACGCAGATCTGGGCAGCCTCTCACCCCAATGTCACGGTCACCCTTGCCGCCGCGCTGCCCGCCGCGGCCTATCCCGAGCCGCTCGATCTCTTCTGGATCGGGCAGAATTATCACGACCTGAAGGACCCCTTCATGGGGCCGGTCGACATCAGCGCGTTCAACCGGGCGGTGTTCGCCGCACTGAAGCCGGGCGGCGCCTATGTCATACTCGACCATGTCGCAGCGAAGGGATCGCCCGCCAATGTCACCGACACGCTGCACCGGATCGAACCGTCGACGGTGCGGCGCGAGATCGAAGCGGCGGGCTTCGTGTTCGAATCCGAAAGCGCGATCCTCGCCAACCCCCTCGACCCGCACACCGCCGGTCCGTTCGACCCGTCGATCCGAGGCCATACCGACCAGTTCCTGTTCAGGTTCAGAAAACCCCGATCGTGAACCCGGCCCGCTTTTCATGGTGCCTGGCGCTCGCTTTGGCTGCCGCGCCGGCACTGGCCGAGGAGCCGCCGCCCGTCGCGCCCCCGCCTGCCCGGCAATCGCTCGACGATGCCTGGTGGACCGGGCCGATGCTGGCGAATTCGGCCGCGACCCTACCGCGCGGCCACGCCCTGATCGAGACCTATGTCTTCGACCAGATCTCGGGCGGCACCAGTTCCTATGGATCGCTGACCTATCTGCTCTACGGCGTGACTGACACGCTGACCCTGGGCGCGCGGCCGATGTTCGGGTTCAATCCGGCCGGCAGCGCCTCGGCCATGGGCATGGGCGACCTCACCCTGCAGGCACAATATCGGCTATCGTCGTTCCGGGCCGATCCCTGGAAGCCGGCGATCGCGGTGTCGCTGCAGCACAGCCTGCCGACGGGGAAATATGACCGGCTCGGCACGCGGCCCGGCGACGGGCTGGGTAGCGGGGCACATGCCACGACGCTTGCGGTCTATGCGCAGAATTATAGCTGGCTGGGCAATGGGCGCCTGTTGCGCACTCGGCTGAACCTGTCGACATCGCTGCCGGGCAAGGCGCGGGTGGAGGATGTCAGCGTCTATGGCACCCGGCATGGCTTTCGCGGCGAGGCGCGGCCCGGCGCGTCCTTCGATGTGGGCGGTTCGGTCGAATATAGCGTGACGCGACGCTGGGTGCTGGCGCTCGACCTCACCTATGATCACACAGCGCCGACCCGCGTGACCGGCGTCGATCGCGGTGGCGGGCCGATCGTCCGCCGATCCGGGGCGAGCGACAGTTTCGCGATCGCGCCGGGGATCGAATATAGCTGGAAGCCGAACCTCGGGGTGCTGATCGCCGCGCGGATCGTTCCGCGTTCCGGCAACACGGTGCCGTCGATTACGCCTGCGGTGGCGATCAACTATGTGCTTTAGGACCCGGATCGATCAGGTTTGAGCGCGAGGCAAATTCAGCCCCTCCCCGTTAGGGGAGGGGTTAGGGGTGGGGCAGCGTTAAGCGGGGCTCGATGCCCCGATCAACGCTCCGGTGCTTGGCGAGACGAGTCTTTTTGAGCGCGCAGACGCGCGCCCCCACCCCCTAACCCCTCCCCTGAAGGGGAGGGGCTCATTGAAGTGGATCGAATTCACTCTTAGGTCCGGATCGCTCACCTGCGCTTCAACCCTCACGATCCCTCCTCCATCGCCTCGCGGACCATCGCCATCGCCGTGCGGATCGCGGGCGGGTCCATCATGCCGAAGCCGAAGACGAGCCCCGCCTGAGTCGCCGGCCCGTGATAGTATCGGCTGAGGCTGCGGATATGGATGTTGCGGCGCGCCAGCGTGCGGGACAGGGCGTCGACATCGACGGTGCCGTTCGAGATCGCCGTGACATGCATGCCGTAGGCGGATTCGATCGGATCGAGCCAGGCAGTGAAATCGCTGCGCAGCAGATCGAGCAACAGGGTGCGCCGTTCCCCGTAGAGCCGCCGCATCCTGCCGATATGCCGGGTCAGATGGCCGCCGCCGATAAAGCCGGTCACCGCCGCCTGGGTCGGCATCGAACAGGGCCCGTCGGCGCAGATCTTGGCGGTTGCCAGCGCCCGCACCGCCCAGCGCGGCGGCAGGATGAAGCCGAGGCGGATGTTGGGCAGGGTCGATTTGGAGAAGGTGCCGACATAGAAGACGACATCGTCCTCATCGACCGTCTTCAACGCCCTGATCGGCCCGCGCGCGGCGCGGAACTCGCCGTCATAATCGTCCTCGACGATGAGCGCGCCATTCTCCCGCGCGAAGCGGATCAGCGCCGCGCGCCGCTCCTTCGAAAGGCTCGATCCGAGCGGAAACTGGTGCGACGGACTGACGCAGACGATGCCGGCATCGCGGGGCAATCGGTCGATGATCATCCCCTCGGCATCGACCTCGACCGGATGCAGGCGGGCGCCGGCCGCAGCGAAGGGGATGCGAGTGGGCGCATAGCCCGGATTCTCGACCGCCACGACCGACCGCCCCGGTTTCACCAACAGCCGGGCGAGCAGATCGAACGCCTGTTGCGCACCGCTGGTGACGACCAGATCGTCGGGCTGGCAAGCGATTGCCCGCATCACCGACAAATGCATCGCGATCGCCGCGCGCAGATCGGGATTGCCCTGCGGGTGGCCGTAGTTGAACGGCGCCTGTTCGAACGCACGCAGCTTCTGCGCCGAGACGCGGCGCAAGATGTCGAACGGGAAGTGCTTCAGATCGACCAGGCCGGGACGGAAATCGAAGACAGTCGGATACGCCGCGATGTCGGGCGCGACAGTGGCGTCGTTGAAGAAGCCGAACGCCGACGCCACGTCAGGGCGAAGCCAGAAGGGGTTGAGCCGGGCTTCAGGCGCCGCACCGGGCGCGGCCATATCCGCGAGGGGTACGGGCCGTTCAGCGACATAGGTGCCGGATCCATGCCGTGAGGCGAGCAGCCCCTCGTCGAGCAGCTGGTTATAGACCCCGACCACCGTGGTACGCGCGAGGCCGTACCGGGTGGCCGCGGCGCGGCTTGCCGGCACCCGCGCGCCCGGCTTGAGCTGCCCGCCCAGGATCGCCTCCCTGAGCTGCCGATGAAAGCGCTGCGCCCGGAGCGGCGTGCCCGTAGCGCCGATATCAAGCTCGACTTCGAAGATCGCCATGGCCCGGCTTACCGGTTCGCGCTGGCGCCGCCAATCCGATCGGGCACACCATCGGCGACAAGCCGATTGTGCCCGCCGCCCGAGCCTGTAAGCGGGCAGTATGTCAGCCGAGATCGATCCCTTCCACGCCATCGCCGTCAGCCGTTTGGCCCACAGGATGTCAGCCGAGGGACGATCGGTGATCCATATGGAGTTCGGCCAGCCTTCGACCGGCGCGCCGGCCGCGGCGATCGCGACCGCGCAGCATGTGCTCGCGACCGACGGCATGGGCTATTGGGAAAGCATGCCGCTCAAGGCGCGGATCGCGCGGCATTATGACGAGGCGTACGGCGTCGCGATCGACCCCGAGCAGGTGGTGCTGACCTGCGGCGCCTCGCCGGCCTTCGTGCTCGCCCTGTCCTGCCTGTTCGCGCCGGGCGACCGGGTGGCGTTCGCGCGGCCGGGCTATGTCGCTTATCGCAACACGGTGAAGGCGCTTCACCTGGAGCCGGTCGAGATCGGTTGCGGCGAAGCGGAGCGGTTCCAGATCACCGCGGCGGCGATCGAGCGGCTCGACCCGGCGCCGCACGGGCTGATCCTCGCCAGCCCGGCCAATCCGACCGGCACGATCATCGCCGCAGACGAGCTGGCGGCGATCGTCGCGGTGTGCCGCAGGCGTGGCATCCGCATCGTCTCGGACGAGATCTATCACGGGCTGAGCTATGTCGGTCCGGCGCGGTCAGTGCTGCAGGAAGACCCCGACGCACTGATCATCAACAGCTTCTCCAAATATTTCAGCATGGCCGCCTGGCGGCTCGGCTGGCTGGTGGTGCCGCCGGCGCTGATCGATGCGGCGCGGGCGCGGATGGGCAATCTGTTCCTGACGCCGCCGTCGCTGGCGCAGCATGCGGGGCTGGTGGCGTTCGATTGCCGCGACGAGCTGGAGGGGCATGTGAGGGCCTATGCGCGCAATCGCGACCTGCTGCTCGCTGCCCTGCCCGCGCTCGGGCTGAAGCGGATCGCGCCACCCGACGGGGCCTTTTATATCTGGGCGGACATCGGGCATCTGACCGATGACAGCATGGATTTCTGCACGCGGCTGCTGGCCGATACCGGCGTCGCGACCGCGCCGGGCATCGATTTCGATCCGGTGGAGGGACGGCGGTTCATGCGGTTCAGTTTCGCGGTCTCGACCGACCGGGTGGAGGAGGCGTTGCGGCGGATCGGGCCGTGGTTTGCAGCGCAGGTGGGTGTGGGCGCTGGTGCCGCCGGCCTGAACTAACCTTGCTTCCCCGGCGGAGGCCGGGGTCCAGTTGGGAAGGCAGAAGTACCTACGCAAAGCGCCCATCAAACAGGTCCCTCCAACTGGGCCCCGGCCTCCGCCGGGGAAGCAGTAACGGGGTACTTATCGCGCGATTGCGCATCCTCGCCAGACGTGTAGCCTCCTGGGCCAAGGGCCGAAGCCGCCAGCCCCGCCGGAACAAGGACAAGAGCCCGTGGAGCCGCATCCTGACATCGTCACGCCAGCGACCCTCGGCGTGGGCGATCCTCGGCCGGTGGGGAGCCAGCCGATCCCTATCGCCCTTCCTTCCTATATCGCACCGACCGGCGAATATCCGTCGGCGGATGGCCCTGGCACGCCGATGTTCCTGCTGGCGATGATCCATACCGCGATCGGCCAGGCCGGACAGGCCCCGTTCAATGCGCTGCCCCCCGATGGCCGCCTGCTCACCGTCGATCAGGCCCACATGGCCGACGCGCCGCTGTATTCCGTGATCATGAACCAGTTCGGCGGCGAGCCTCCGAGCTTCGCCCTGCCCGATCTGCGCGGGCGGTCAGTGGTCGGAAGCAATCCCGGCGTCGCGCCGCCAGCGAACACGGTGGCGATGCAGTGGCTCATGGCGACGCAGAGCGTGCCCGGCTTTGACGGGATCGCCGGAATCGCGGCCGGGATGGTCGTGCCGTTCGCGGGCAGTGTCGTCCCCTCCGGCTGGGTGGCGTGCGACGGATCGTTCTTCACCCAGGCGCAATATCCCCAGCTCTTCGCGCTGTTCGGCAATGCCTTTGGCTGGCTGACGACGACGGAGGTCACCTTGCCGCGCCTGACCGACAATGTCGTCATCGGCGCCGGCGCGCCGTACGCGCCGGGATGGCCGGTCACGACAGTCGGCACGATGATCGGCGGCGGGCCGCTTCAGGGCGTGTGCCTCAACTATCTCATCTGTTTCAACGGCGTCTGGCCCAATGCCGCCCCGTCCGCCTCAGTGCCCGTGCAGCAGGGCTTTATCGGCCAGATCATCGCCTATGCCGGCAATGACGCGCCGCCGGGCTGGCTGTTCTGCGACGGCTCCCTGCTGGCGATCGAGACCTATATGACGCTGTTCGCGCTGATCGGGAATATTTATGGTGGCGACGGCGAGACGAATTTCGCCGCGCCCGATCTTCGCGGAAAGGTAATCGTCGGCCCAGCCGGTTGAGAGTGCGGAGCAGAGCATGACCGAAGAGCGGATATCTGAATGCCTGTGCGGTGCCCTGAGCGCGACCTGTCGCGGGGCGCCGGCACGCGTTTCCGTCTGCCATTGCCTGAACTGCAAGCGGCGAAGCGGCAGCGCCTTTGCGTACACCGCGAGCTATGACGCCGCCCAGGTGTCGACGAAGGGGGAGCATGGCACCTATCGCCGGACCGGCGACGAGGGCCGCTGGGCGGATTTCCATTTCTGCCCCCAATGCGGGACGTCGGTATTCTATGAGATCGAGGTGCGGCCGGGCATGGTGTCAGTCCCGGCGGGCGGGTTTGCCGACATGGATTTTCCCGAACCATCAGTTGAGGTGTTCGGAGAGCGGCGAGCAGGATGGTGCGTCATTCGACCGACGGGGTCGCTGACGGAAGAGTGAGCCGGCCGCGCAGTGGAGAGGGTGCATGGAGATCGACCCGCGGCAGTTTGCCGCCGAATGGGCCGCCGCCTGGAATGCGCATGACATCGAAGCGGTGCTCCGCCATTTTCATGACGACGCGACCTTCTCCTCGCCCTTTGCTGCGCTGGTCTTTCCCGCGAGCGAGGGCCGGCTGATCGGGAAAGCAGCGATCAGGGATTATTGGGCGATCGGCATCGCGCGGATTCCGGACCTGCGCTTTTCGGTCGATACGGTGTTCGTCGGGATCGACTGTCTCGTCATCGCCTATATGAATCAGAAACAGGCCCGGGTTTGCGAGGTGCTGAAATTCGCCGGGGCGCTGGTGATCGAAGGGCATGGCACCTATGCGGAGGGTGTGGGCAACCCCACGGGCGCGCGCGCCTGACGGGCTAGGGTCCAAACCGGCCCCGGATCGACGACCTGCGTCATTCCGCTTGTCGTCTATCCCGTCCGTGCCGTAGCGGTTTGTCGCGGTCAGGATGTCCGATCACCGATGCTTAGCCAGCCCGAACAAGCCGTACAGAATCTGGAGCAGGCGCGCGGCCTGCGCGCTTCCGGCACGCCCTATCGCGAGATTGGTCGCCGGCTCGGGCTTACGTCCGGCCAGCTCGGCCATATTCGCCGGGCGCTGAAGCGCGAGAAGGGCGCCCGCACCCGGCTGCGCTCGACCAGGCCGGAGGCGACCGACCGCGACCTGCCGGTCAACCAATCCGTCCTGCCTTCCGGCTTGCGGCGAAAGCTGACCGCATCGGGATACCGGACGCTCGGCGACCTGGCGGACAGGCTGGCCGATCCCGACTTTCCCGGCCTGGAGACGGTGCCCGGCATCGGCCCCCACCGGGCGCGCCTGGTGAAGGGCCTCCTGGATCATTTCGGGCTGCTCCCCGGCCCAAGCGACCTGCAGGCCGCCGTCGAGCGGCTCTTCCCCGAATTCCGGGATGCGCCGCCCGCGCGATAGGGCAGGTGGAGGCTGCGGCTGGCCCCTCCGCTTCTTGCAAGGCGCCACCACCGCCTCTACTTCAACCCATCAGGCCACTGACAACGGCCCTCCGACCGGATGTGCACCATGACCTTCTCCCTGACCGCAATGCCAGCCTGCCTTGCCTTCAGGGACCTTCATCATGCCTGCCATTTCCCTCTCCCATCTCGCCTGGTCCACGTCTGACAACCGCGCGGTCTTTGCCGATCTCGACCTGAGCTTCGCTGCCGAGCGCGCCGGGCTGGTCGGGCGTAACGGCGTGGGCAAATCCACGCTGCTCAAGCTGATCGCCGGGCAATTGCCGGTCCAGTCGGGCCGGATCTCCGTCAGCGGCACGATCGGCGTGCTGCGCCAGACCGTGCAGGTGAACGCACACGAAACCGTCGCCGACCTGTTCGGAGCGACCGACGCGCTCGCGCTGCTACGGCGCGCGGAGCAGGGTATCGCCAGCATCGAGGAACTGAGCGAGGCCGACTGGACGCTGGAGGATCGCATCGCCGCAGCACTCGGCCGGGTCGGGCTCGCAGCCGTGCCGGAGACGCCGCTGACCGCGCTTTCCGGCGGGCAGCGCACGCGGGCGAGCCTGGCTGGCGCGATCTTTTCGGAACCCGATTTCCTGCTGCTGGATGAGCCGACCAACAATCTCGACCGGGAGGGGCGCGAGGCGGTGATCGCGCTGCTCGCCGGGTGGCGGGCGGGGGCGATCGTCGTCAGCCATGACCGCGCGCTGCTCGAGACGATGGACGCGATCGTCGAGATGACCAGCCTGGGCGCGACGCGGTATGGCGGCAACTGGAGCCGCTATCGCGAGCGCAAGGCAATCGAGCTGGCGGCGGCGGAGCGCGACCTGGCCGAAGCCGAACGTCATGTGACCGACGTGGCGCGCGGCGCGCAGGAGACGGCCGAGCGCAAGGCGCGCAAGGACGGTGCGGGCAAGCGCAAGGGTGCCAGGGGCGACATGCCGCGCATCCTGATCGGCGCGCGCAAGGACCGCGCCGAGGACAGCGGCGGCGAGAACCGGCGGCTCGCCGAGCGGCAGCGGGCCCAGGCGGTCGAGGCCGCGACGGCAGCGCGCGAGCGGGTGGAAATCCTCCAGCCCTTTGCGGTGACGCTCGCGCCGACCGGTCTGCCGGCGAACCGGACCGTGCTGGAAATCGAGGGCGTGACGGCGGGATATGAGCCCGGCAGACCGGTGCTGCGCGACCTGTCGCTGACCATCAGCGGGCCGGAGCGCGTCGCGGTGACCGGGCCGAACGGGTCGGGCAAGACGAGTTTGCTGGGGTTAATCACCGGGGCGCTGACACCATGGAGCGGGACGGTACGGGTTCCGGTCGATCTGGCGCTGCTCGACCAGCGGGTGAGCCTGCTCGATCCGGGCAGCTCGATCCGCGACAATTATGCGCGGATCAACGGGACGACCGACGAGAATGCCTGCCGCGCGGCGCTTGCCCGCTTCATGTTCCGGGCGGATGCGGCGTTGCAGATCGTCTCGACCTTGAGCGGCGGGCAGATGCTGCGCGCGGGGCTGGCCTGCGTGCTGGGCGGTGCGAAGCCCCCTTCCCTGCTGATCCTGGACGAGCCGACCAACCATCTCGACCTGGACTCGATCGAGGCAGTCGAGGCGGGGTTGCGCGCTTATGACGGCGCGTTGCTGGTGGTGAGCCACGACACGGCGTTCCTGGAGGCGATCGACATCACGCGGCGGATCGCCTTGTCGGAAATCGCGCAGGAATCGGGCCGGGCTCCGTGAGGCGCTTGCCCCGGGGGTGCCCGGCCATGTCGTTCATCAGCGGCCTCAGCCCTCTACTTCCTTCGCCAGGATTTCGAGCAACCCGAGCGTGCCTTCCTTCCGTCCGGTCCCGTCGTCCGATCCGTCGAGATAGGTGCCCTGTTCGGTGTGAGTCAGCAGCGTTCCGCCATTCGACGGCGTCAGTTCGATCGTGGTGAGCGAGGCGGACATCGGCGCGGCGCCGATCGCCATGCGATAGCAGAACACGATGCGCTGGTCGGGCACGATATCCTGATAGACCGCCTCGTTCAGGATCTCCGGGCCATCACCATAGCGGAAGCGCGATACCTCACGGCCATTCACGCTGAAATCGGCGGTGTGTTCGAACACCTCGAAACCCTCGCCTTCGACCAGCCAGCGCCGTTTCGCCGCAGTGTCCGAAAAGGCGGAAAACACACGCGACGGAGACGCGTTGTACTGGCGTTCGAGGCGGAACGTGCTGTGCACCGCGGGCCTTGCTTCATTGGTCATTCTTGCTTCCTTTCGTCTTGATTGAGGGAGGATCAGGGAGAAACTCTTCCAGCCGGTCGAGGCGCCGTTCGGCCGGGCTGCGCCGGTCGGCGATCCAGCCGGCGATGCCGTCCATCCCGCCGGGCACCAGCCGATAGGTGCGCACCCGGCCGATCTTTTCGCTGGCGACGATGCCGGCCGCTTCCAACACCTGGAGATGCTGCACCACGGCCGCGAGCGACATGTCGAACGGTTCGGCCAGGCTGCTCGTGCTCGCGGGCGCGCGACCGAGCTGCTCGACGATCGCGCGGCGAGTCGGCTCGCCCAGGGCGGCCAGCAGGAGATCGATGGGATGATTGTTAAGCACAGACTTGAGTATTACGAGAGTCGCACTGATAGTCAAGTACAAACTTTAGTATATCTGCAGGGCGCGGCTTGAGCCTGGCCGACTACGACTCGGCATTCCCGGAGACGGGAAGCTAGGCTGAGGGAGTGCCCGGGGCCGGCTCACGACTCGCGTAGGGGCGAGCCTTGCCCAGCCCAAGGAAGGCGAGCGTGGCCAGCAGCATCGCCGCGAGCCCGATGGCCAGTGCGACGCCGTAACCGCCGGTCGCATCATGCAGCCGGCCGAAAGCGACGATCCCGGTCGCGGTGCCGGCCAGCGCCAGCATGAGCAACGTGCCGTAGATCTCGCCATAGGCCCGCAGGCCGAACAGTCGCGCCGCGAAGAAGGGCAAAAGATCATGCTCGGCGCCGTTCATCAGCCCGGCGACGAACACGGCCAGCATCAGCAGCGCGAAGCCCGGCATGGGCAGCTGGAGCAGGCCAAAGCCGATCGCGGAGAGGATCGCGGCGCAGGCCGCCATGCTGGCCGGGCTGAAGCGATCGACCAGCGCGCCCATGGCGAGCCGGCCGACGACCTGCGAGGCGCCGTAGCTGGCGAGCAGCAACGCCGCCTGCGCCGCGCTCAGCCCGCGATCCAGGCCGAACGGCACGAGTTGGGTGACCAGGCCGATCGTCGCCATGTTGATCAGCATCACGCTGCTCGCGAGCAGCCAGAAGGAGCGGCTGCGCCGCGCCTGGGCGCCGGTCGCGCCGGACAACAGCGCCGCGCCCGACGCGTCGACCGCGAGGCCCGCCGGGCTGGAGGAGGCGCCGCGGATGAGCAGCAACACCAACGGCAGCGCCAGCAGGACGGTGAGGCCCGCGAGCGCGAGGAAGCCGCCACGCCAGCCGGACACGGCGATTACCAGCGCGAGGAGCGGCGGCACGACGATCGTCGTCACTGACAGGCCCGAGGTCGCGATGCCGAGCGCGAGCCCGCGGTGGCTGACGAAGACCGACGAGATCAGCTTGCCATGGACCAGCGCGCTCGTGCCGGGAACGGAGAGCGCGAGGCAGACGACCAGCAACTGATAGTGCCAGAGCAGGCCCGTCAGGAGCGACATGCCGCAATAGGCCAGACCGAGCAGCAGCATGGCCGCGACGATCACGGCGCGCACCCCGATCCGATCGGCCAGCCGTCCGATGAACGGCGCCGCGAGCGCGCCGGCCAGACCGAGTCCCGCGGCGGTGGCGATCTCGCCGCGAGTCCAGCCGAACTCGGCGGTCATGCCGGCGGTGAAGAGGCTGGAGACGTTCTGGAAGAGGCCGGGGCCGGTGCCGATACCGATCATGCCGGCGGCGACCAGCGGCCAGCCCTTGCGCCATTCGTTGCCGGCCTGCACGGTCGGGGATCGGGATTCCATGAACGCGCTTCCTCGATATGGAAGGCGAGCCTAGCGGCCTGAATTCCATCGAGGAAGGGCAGTTCAATCCACCCCGGCTCCAGAAAAAGGGCGCTTCCCCGGCGAAGGCCGGAGTCCAGTATCGGGCGTTGTGTAACGGAGCGCAGCACGTCGCCAGATTCGTCCCCCAACTGGACCCCGGCCTTCGCCGGGGAAGCAAAGGTATTCAGCGTGCCGCCTTGAGCGCGGCATTCTCCGCCTCCAGCGCGGCGAGGCGCGCGCGGATGGGGGCGAGCGCTTCCGTCAGTTCGGCTTCACTGAAGCGGGGCGTGATGTGCTGTGGACAGTTCCAGTCGAAGCCTTCGAGCGCGATGACGATGCCGCGTTCGACCTGTGCCGGGTAATGATCCTGCAGGCGCGCCAGCAGTGCGGGATCGGACTCGGCATCGACCGTGCGGGCATGGCCGAGCAGCTTGAGCCGCCGCTGGTTGGGATAGTCCATCAGGAACAGCGACACCCGATCGTCGGTCGCGAGGTTGCCGATGCTGACATATTGCTTGTTGCCGCGATAATCGGCGAAGCCGAGCGTGCGATCGTCGAGGATCTTCAGGAAACCCGGAGGCCCGCCGCGGTGCTGGACATAGGGCCAGCCGGTCTCCGACACCGTCGCCATGTAGAAGCTGTCGCGCGCGGCGATGAAATCGATTTCCCGGGTCTCCAGCCGGTCCCGGGCGGGGGCGTCGGGCGCCTCGAAGCGCGCATAGGAGGCGCGCGAGCCTTGCTCCTCCTGCAGCGCCTTCACGTGCGGCGTGAACATCAGCGCGCCGAAACGATGCGTCATGACCTGTCTCCTCGCGGGGCCGGCGCCTGACCGGCCCCGGTTACGATCAGCGGGCGACCTTGCGGTCCATGAAGTCGCGGATCAGGCCGGCGATCTCCGGACCGTGCGTCTCGAGCGCGAAATGGCCGGTGTCGAGCATGTGGATCTCGGCATCCGGGATATCGCGCCCGTAGGGCGCGCCACCGGGCGCGACGAAGATGTCGTCATTCTTGCCCCAGACCACGAGCGTCGGCGGCTTGGCGCGGCGGAAATAGCGTTGCCAGGCGGGATAGAGCGGCAGGTTGGTGCGATAATCGTAGAACAGGTCGAGCTGGATTTCCTGATTGCCGGGGCGGTCGAGCAGCGCCTGGTCCACCGTGGCGGCATCGGGATCGACCAGGGTCAGGTCCTTCACGCCGTTGCTGTACTGCCAGTCGGTCGCCTTGCGCGAGGTGAGCCAGCGAATGCCTTCGCGTTCCGGCGCGGCGCCGGTCTTCCAATAAGCCTTGATCGGATCCCAGAAGCCGGTGATGCCCTCCAGATACGCATTGCCGTTCTGGACGATCAGCGCGGTCACCCGCTCGGGATGCGCGGTCGCGATGCGGAAGCCGACGGGCGCGCCGTAATCCATGACATAGAGCGCATAGCGGTCGACACCGAGCTGCTCGGTCAGCTTGCCGACGAGCTCGGCATAATGATCGAAGGTGTAGGCGAAGGTCGCGCGGTCGGGCGCGTCGCTATAGCCGTAACCCGGATAGTCAGGCGCGACGATGTGATAGCGATCGGACAGCAGCGGAATGAGGTCACGGAACATCTGCGACGAGGTCGGGAAGCCGTGGAGCAGCAGCAGGGTGGGCGCATCCTTTGGTCCAGCCTCGCGGTAGAAGATCTTCGTGCCGTCGACCACGGCCGAGCGGTAGTGGACCTGCGCGGCGGCGATCATCGCGGGCGTGGCCGGGGTGGCAGTTTGCGCGACGGCGGGAACGCCGGTCAGCGCGACGGTGGCGGCGGTGAGCAACAGCCATTTTCGGAACATCGGTCTTCTCCTTGAACCCGGCGGCGTGGTGCCGTCGACGACAGGAAGCTATGCCTTGACGATCTTCGCTAGTAGTCCGAGGAAATGGGATATATCCTCCCACTTTACGGGAGGATGTGATGGACCGGTTCGACGCCATGTCCGTGCTGCTGACAGTGGTGGAGGAGGGCAGCATCTCCGCCGGGGCGCGGCGCCTGCACGCACCGCTGGCGACGGTGAGCCGCAAGATCGCTGACCTCGAGCGGCATCTCGGCACGCGGCTGCTGGTACGGACCAGCCGGCGGGTCGCGCTGACCGATGCGGGGCACGGCTTTGTCGAAGCGACCCGGCAGATCCTGGAGCGGCTGGAAGAAGCGGAGCGTGCCGCCGCGGGCGAATATAGCGAACCGCGCGGCGAGCTTGCCCTGACTGCCTCAGTGATGTTCGGCCGGCGGCACGTGCTGCCGCTCGCGGCCGACTTCCTGATGGCGCACCCCCTGATCGACCTGCGCCTGTCGCTGGTCGACCGGCAGGTGAATCTGATCGAGGAGCATCTGGATATCGGCGTGCGGCTCGGGCATCTCGAGGACAGCGCGCTGATGGCGGCGAAGGTCGGCCAGGTGCGGCGGCTGATCTGCGCCAACCCGGACTATCTGGCGCGGCGCGGCATGCCACGTGTGCCGGCGGATCTGGCCGGGCATGACGGGATCAGCCTTCGCGCCTTTTCGACACAGCCTGGCTGGAACTTTCGCGGGGACAATGACGCATTGGTCGAACCGCGTCCGCGTGTCTCGCTGAACACCGTCGAAGCGGCGATCGACGCGGCGGTGGCGGGACTCGGGCTCGTCCGGCTCCTGTCCTATCAGGTGGTGGACGAACTACGGTCGGGCGCGCTGGTGCCGGTGCTGGAGGATTTCGCGCCCGGCCCGATCCCGGTGCAGCTCGTCTATGCCGGCCAGGGCATGCTGCCGGTCAAGGTCCGGGCGTTCCTCGACTGGGCAGTGCCGCGGTTGCGGGAACGGCTGGCGGCGCTGGAGGACCTCTAGGGCCTCAGCGCCCGCGCTGTTCCAGCACCCGTTCCCACGCCAGCGCGTCCTTCACGATCGTGTCGAGATCGTCGAGCGCGGGTTTCCAGTCGAGCGTCGCGAGGATCGCGCGGTTGTCGGCGATCAGTTCGGCCGGGTCGCCGGGCCGGCGGCCCTCGAGGCGGCGCTCGATCTTCATGTTGGTGACCCGGTCGACCGCGTCGAGCACCTGCTGGACCGAGAAGCCGCGGCCGTACCCCGCATTGAGGAAATGACTGCGGGTCGGCTCGGCGACCAGCAGGTCGAGCGCGGCGACATGGGCGGCCGCGAGATCGCTCACATGGATATAGTCGCGCACGCCGGTGCCGTCGGGTGTGTCGAAATCGGTGCCATAGACCGAAACGCCATCACGCTTGCCGGTCGCCGCCTCGACCGCGACCTTGATGAGATGCGTGGCGCCGGCGGTGGACTGGCCGCTGCGGCCCCTGGGGTCGGCGCCGGCGACGTTGAAATAGCGTAGCGCCGCGAAATTGATCGGATGCGCGGCGGCGACGTCGCGCAGCATTGCCTCGGTCATCAGCTTCGACATGCCATAAGGGTTGATCGGCGACTGCGGGTCGCCCTCGGCGACGGGGATCTTCTCGGGCGTGCCATAGGTCGCCGCGGTCGAGGAGAAAATGAAGTGGCGCACGCCGCTCACCACCGCGCTCTCGATCACCGCGCGGCTGGCGGCGGTGTTGTTGCGGTAATATTTGAGCGGATCGCTGACCGATTCAGGCACCACGACCGATCCGGCAAAATGCATGACCGCGCGCACATTGTGCTCGCGCATCGCGGCGCGGACCGGGCCGTCATCCTCGATATTGGCCTGGACGAGAGTGGCGCGGGGATCGACCGCCCAGTCGAAGCCGGTGACGAGATTGTCAACGACCACCACGCGGTGTCCAGCGTCGAGCAGCGCGAGGACTGCGTGGCTCCCGATATAGCCCGCACCGCCCGTAACCAGCACCGCACCGTCCAGCATCATGATCTCCCGTTAAGCCCGCCAACGCGTTAGGGCCTGCATCCACCCTCCGCAACATGGGGAGGTTGGATGCAGGCCCTTCGGTGCGACCCGGCGATGTACGTCCCTGCCCGCGCTCAGCAGCGGGCGAGGAAATCCTCCATCGCGTCATAGGCGGTGGATGTCAGGCGAAGATAGGAGCGGCGGCCGTCATAAGGATCGGCCTCGCGCACCACGAGCGCGCGCTCGATCAGCAGCTTGACCCAGCGCAGCCCGGTCGACATCGGCTTGCCCGAGCCGATCGCCGCGCTCGTCACCGAGACGCGCTTGCCGCTGGCCTGGGCGATGTACAGATCGAGCATCAGATCCCAGCCGGGATCGCCGAACAACTCGTTGCCCAGCACCTCGTCCCGCAGACGGCGCTGGTTGTGGATGTGACGGGCCTTTTCAATCAGCCCGAATTCGGTGCGCAGGCCCACCCGCATATGAGCGACTGGCAATTCCTGGATCAGCATATTGGTTTCCCCCGCTCCCCGGCGACCCGTCAACTATAAGGAACAGTGCGGGAATCCACGTTATGCCAAAGTCGGAACACCGTGTTCCACGGTGACCTGCGCCACATTTGCCGGGCGCGGCGCGCCGGAACAAGGGGGCTGGTGAAAAAATAACGAAAATTGGGAGTAATAATCGGCGGAATTCCGCCATTTATTTGATATTGGCGCGGCAAATGCCGATAATCACCTGCACCGCACTGCTTGGTCGCGACGGATGGAACACTCTTGGTGGAACACCTCCGGGGCAATATGGAACACCTCCCGGGGCTGTTTGGAACACCTTTTGGTGCGGTGTTCCACATGCGGCCGGCCCGCCCGCGCCTCGACGCGGACGGGCCGATCCCGGCATTTACTTCGCGATGCGGGTCACGCGGCCGACGCTGGTATCGCCGGCCCACATATTGTTCTGCTTGTCGAACACCCAATAGCTGGCCTCGATGAACTGGCCCTTGCCGATGCCCATGCCGTTGCCGGTGGCGCCGACGACCTTGCCGGTCTTGCGATCGAGCTTCAGGAACTGGCCGTCCTGGCCGCTGGCCATCCAGGGTTCGCCATTATGATCGAACTGGATCGCGCAGACGAGGTTCTCGGTCGCGATCTGGCGCAGATACTCGCCTTTGCTGTTGAAGATGATGATGCGGTAATCCTCGCGGTCGCCGACCCAGACGTCGCCGGTCTTGGGATCGACCCCCAGGCCATGCGCGTTCTGGAACTTGCCGCGGCCGGTATTGTGGCCGAACCACTGGCCGACATAGTTGCCGGCCTTGTCGAGATGCAGGACGCGGGCGGCGCCGATATTGTTGGTGGGATCGTCCGAATCCACCACGTTCGGACTCTCGTTGCCATGGCCTTGCGCGATGTACATGTCGCCATTGGGGCCGAAGGCGATCATCACCGGCTCCCAGAGGAGGCGCTGCGATTTGCCCTCGTCCCAGTCGCCCGGATGACCCGAGGTGCCGATGGTCTGGAGTAGCTTGCCGTCCGGGCTGACCTTCTTGACCGTCGCGTTGGCGGTATCGATCACATAGACATTGTCCTCGGCATCGACCGCCATGCCATGCGCCTTGTCGGCATGGCCGATCACGTCGTCGCCGACCGACAGAGTCAGCTTGCCGGCGGGCGAATAGCGCAGCAGCTGCGCATTGCCTGCGGGCTTGCGCTGGAACACCCAGAGATTGTTCTTCGAATCGAGCGCGACCGCGGGCACGCCGCCGATGCCGGGCGGGAGCTGGATCGGGTAGGAGAAATTATAGCCGAGCTTCTGTTCCCACTGGACGCGCTGCAGCTGGCCGCGCTGCGGACCGTTGCGGTTCTGGCAGGCAGTCGAATGGCGGCAGCCCTGGATCGAGGCGGGACGCGCACCCGCCGCGAAGGGGGCGCCCTCGGGCCGCGGAATCACCGTCACCACGCCATTGGCGTCGACCGAGGTACGGCCGCCGGGATCGGGGAAGGAGCCCTGCAGGAACCATGCGGGCGAACCGTCGACGGCCGGCCCCTTGGTCGGCGGCACCGTCTGGGCAAGCGCCGCAGTGACGATCAGCGCGGTGCCCAATGCACCGGCCGCGACGCCGGCCAGATTACGTACGTTCATTCTTACTCTCCCAAGGGGGCTGTTGATACCATGCCGGACGACCCGCCCGCTCACTTCTTCGGCGCCACCATCACGGTGACGCGGCCGACGCTGGTGTCGCCAGCGTAAAGGTTGTTCTGCTTGTCGAAGACCCAGTAGCTCGCTTCGATGAACTGGCCGGGGCCGATGCCCATGCCGTTGCCGATCGCGCCGAGCACCTTGCCGTTGCGGTCCATCTTCAGGAACTGGCCGTCCTGGCCGCTCGCCATCCAGGGATTGCCCTGGGCATCGAACTGGATCGCGCAGACCAGATTCTGCGAGACGATCGATTTCAGGAACTGGCCTTTGGCGTTGTAGACGACGATGCGATATTGCTCGCGGTCGCCGATCCAGACGTCGCCATTGGTGGGGTCGATCGCAAAGCCGTGCGCGCCCTCGAACTTGCCGCGGCCATTGGCGTTGCCATACCATTGGTTGACGAACCTGCCGGCCTTGTCGAGGTGGATGATCCGCGACGCGCCGATGTTATTGGTCGGGTCGTCCGACTCGGTATCGTTGGGACTTTCGTTGGCGTGGCCCTCCGCGATGAAGATATCGCCGGTCGGGCCGAACGCGATCATCACCGGCTGCCACAGCAGGCGCTGGCCCTTGGCCTCGTCCCAGTCGCCGGGATGGCCCGACGTACCGATCGTCTGGAGCAGCTTGCCGCCGGGGCTGACCTTCTTCGCAGTGGCCAGTGTGGTGTCGAGGATCCAGACATTGTCCTCGGCATCGACCGCCATGCCGTGCGCCTTTTCCGCATGGCCGATCACATCGTCGCCGACCGACAGGATCAGCTTGTAGTTGCGGTCGTACTTCAGGAGCTGCGGGCTGCCGACGGGCTTGCGCTGATAGACCCAGAGATTTCCTTTCGAATCCAGCCCCACGGCGGGCACACCGCCGAAGCCGGGCGGCAGATCGACCGGATAGGTGAAGCTATAGCCCATGGTCTGCGCGTACTGGACGCGCTGCAACGCCTGGCGGGCGAGGCCATGCGGGTTGTCGCAGACCGGGGAGCGGTAGCAGCCGGGGCGATAATTGCCCGAGCCCGCCGCCGCGGCGCCAGTGGGACCGCCGGGCGGCCGGGGGAAAGCGGTGACCTTTCCGCCATGTTCCACCGTCGTGCGCCCGCCCGGATCGGGGAAGGACCCTTGCAGGAACCAGGCCGGCGTGCCGTCCTTCGCCGGCCCCTTTACCGGCGCATCGGCCTGCGCAAACGCGCTGCCGGCGAACAAGGCTGCCGCCGCAATGCCGGCCAGATAATATCCGCGCATGCTCCTCTCCTCCCGCCGTTCAGCGGCTCTGCGCGGTGCTGATCGCACCGGGCCTTGTGTCGAACTTCAGGGTCGCGTCCATGTCCCGCTTCAGCGACGTGCCGTCGAAGCGGTACACCTCGATCTCCCGTGCGACGGCGCCCTGCAATAGGATTGTTCGGCTATCCTTGCTCCATGTCGCACCCTGCCCCCATTGGCCGGTCTGCGCCTGGGCGACGAGCGTCAGTATGGGGCCGTTGAGGCGATAGACCTGCAACAGGCCGAACGGGCTGAACTGCGCCGAGGTCGGGTTGGCCGAAGAGCCGTTGACCACCGTCACTTCGAGATAGCGCCCGTCGGGCGAGATCGCGACATGCTCGGGCGTCGGGCCGACCTCGACCTGGTTGACGATCTTGTCGGTCTTGAGATCGATCACGCTGACCGTGCCAATCCGCGGTCCGCGCTGCGGCGGCGTGCCCTCGGGCGGCAGAGTGCCCTGCAGGTTGGTGTTATAGGCATAGCGGCCGTCGCGGCTGAATACCGATCCGTAGGGGTTGCCGCCGGTCGGATACATCGTCCCGGTATCGGTGACCTTTGTCCCGTCGATCGCGAGGCGCCAGATGCCGTTGCCGCGCCGCTGGGTGACGAGCGCGGTCTTGCCGTCGGGCGAGATGGCGACGTCGACCGGGCCAGCCTTGGCGTCGAGCTGCAGCTTGTTGGCCAGGGTCAGCGTCTTGTTCGCGATCGAATAGACCGAGATCGTGCCCTCGCCCGTCGCCGCGACCAGCGCGAGCGTGCCCGCCCGGTTGATCGCCACGCCCGACGCGCCGTCGCCGGCCTTGATCGTCTGGATCACCTTGGGGTTGGTCGGGTCCTTCAGGTCGATGACCGAGACTGTGTCGTCGAGGATGAACTTCGAATTGTCGGCCGGATCGAGCTTCTGGCCGTTGGTGACGATCGCGAAGCTCGCGTCGCGGGCGACGCCGACGATAGTCGGCGGGCCGATCATGCTCACCGGCACCTCGACCTTGCCGATCACCCTAGGCGGATAGCTGTTGAGGTCGATGACGGTGACATTGTCGGGCTTCACGTCGCTCGGCTTCTGGCCGAGGCGCGGCTGCTTGCCGTCGTTCGCGGAGACCGCGAGCTGCGCCTGGGCGCCGCTCGCGGTCAGGCCGAGCGCGAGCCCGGCAAGGCACAGTCCGATGGACTTCATCTACTCAGCTCCTGTTCGCGGTCATTTGGGCGGCGGCATGTTGGAGCGCACGGCGAGGATGCGCGCGGGCTTCGGGCTGAGCGCCTTGTCGTTGTAGAAACCGACCGTGGTGTTGGCGCGGTAGTAATAAGCGTCGCCGGGTTTCGCCGGGAACTTGCCCTCGATCCCGTCCATGCCGCTGCCGGCGACCATCTCGCCCTTGCCGTCAAGCATGAGGTAGATCTCCTCCTGCGTCTCATGATGGTGCGGGAAGTTGGTGGCGCCCGGCGCGAACTCCATGACGAACAGGCTGATCATGACATGGCCGGTCGACAGCTTGTCGCGAGTGCTCTTCGTATCGCCCATCATCAGCCGGTAGAGCGTATCGAGCGGATGCCCGCCGACATTGACGAGCGGTACATCGGCGATGTTCGAGATCTTCAGCGTGTCCGGGATGGTGAGCGGCATGGCCTCCGGGATCTTGAAGCCCATGAACGCGGCCTTCACACCCTTGGCTCCGCCATTCAGCCCGAACTCGACGGTCGGCGGCAGATAGAGGAAATCCTCCTTCTTCACCGGGAAGGTCTTGCCGCCGTAGGAGACGGTGCCCTCGCCATCGAGGATCACGAACATATGCTCCTCGCGCGGATAGCTGACGAGGCTGCTCTTGCCGTTGGGATCGACGGTGAGCTCGCCGAAGCGGCTCATCGTGCGCAGCAATTTGGCGTTGGCATCGCCCTCTCCGAACAGCGCCTTGTAATGCGCGGTCGGGCTGCTGATCGGCACCGTGACCGGTTTCACATTAGGCACGAAGCGGTGGAGGAAGGTCGGATCGACCGTGCGATGGGGGTCGGTCTGCGAAGCGGCGGGCGTCGCGCACAACAGCAATAATGGAACCCAGATCTTCTTCATGACTAGCTCCCGAAAACCGGAGAAAATCGGCGCCCTCCCACGAAGGAGGGCGCCGCAGAGGGGGCTCAATATTTCATGCGCAGGCCCACGCTGACGACCCGGCCGAGCGGGTTGGACCCGAACGGATCATAGCCATTGGCGGTGTTGAAGAAGGGCGGCGCCTTGTCGGCAATGTTGTTCACGTCGAGATAGATCTCGCTCTCGCCGAGCGCGCCGCCCTTCGAGAATTTGTACCCGGCGTGCATGTCGAAGGTCGTCCAGGACTTCACCTTGTCGCCGCCGCCGACGACGTTGCCCGCCGCATCGAGCACCAGCAGGTTGACCGTGCCGCTGCCCCAGTTCTTGTAGGCGCCGACATGGTTGGCGAAGAACTGGAGCGAGGCGCCTTCATAGTTCCAGCCGACATTGAAGCGCGCCTGGCGCTTGATCGACGGGAAGGTCGAGTTGACGCCCACGGTGTTGAGAATGTCGAACTTCGGCCCCCCGACAAAGCCCTGCTTGAACTTCAGGAACTCGGTGACCGAACCGCCGAAGTCCAACTTGCCCACGCCGGTATTGAATTCGTAGCTGAGGGCGATGTCGAGCCCGGTCAGGTCGAGATCGAGCGCGTTGGATTGCGGACGACGGAAGACATAATAGGTCGTCGACGGCAATGCGGTGGTGATCGGTACGTCGTTGATCTGCGCCGCGAGCTGCGCCGGGGTGGCGCCGTTCGGGTAGATCGTCAGCAGATAGTTGAGCGCGCCGTTGTTCAGGATGCAGCCCGGGGCACAGGGCGAGGTGATGCCGCCACGAAGCTTGTTGTTGAACAGGGTGACCGATCCGCGGAAGCCCGACAGGAAGGTCGGTGCGAGATCGAGCCCGATCGACCAGGTCGTGCCCTTTTGCGGGCCGACCTTCGGATTGCCGGTATCGACGATCACACCCTGGATATTGCCGCCGATCGTGCAGAAGCCGTTGGCGCACGGAATGCCCGGGATATTGGCGATCGTCGGGAAGCGCGCGACCGAGACCGATGCCGTGGCACTGGTCAGCGATGCGGTGGAGTTGCTGTAGGTACCGAAGACCGGATCGCCGACCGATCGCATCGACGGCGCCACGAACGAGCGCGCCCAGTTGCCGCGAAGCTTGATGCCCTGGATGAACTCCACATTGGCGGCGAATTTCGGGTTAAACGTGCCCCCGAAATCGCTGTAGTGATCGTAGCGGCCCGAGGCGCTGAGATCGACCCGGTACAGGAAGGTGTCCATGTCCGGCGACACGACCGGGATCAGGAGCTCGCCGTAAGCCGACTGCACCTGACGATCGAGCGGGAAATAACGCTGAGTCGAACCCAGGCTGGCCGGCCCCGAATTGAGCGGACGCACCACGGTCGTGTTCAGGACCCAGTTCTGCAATTCGCCGCCGACCGCGACTTTCACCGCGCCGCCGGGCAGATCGAACAGCGAGCCGTCGATGCCCGCGCGGAACTGACGGATGGTGCTGACATGGCTGATCGAGCTTCGGCTGTCGGTGAGCATCGCGCGCACCGCCGCCGAGGTCCGGTTGGTTGCCGCGGGGTTCCACACGTCGAGCGCGTTGGCGGTGGTGAGCGGCAGGTTGAGCGGGATCAGGTTGGTGCCCGCGACCGGCGTGGTCATGCTGCCATTGGTCTGCACCGTGCCGTTCAGGGCAAGGGTCGCGCAGCTCGTGCAGAGGCTGCCTTCCGACACCTGGGAGGTGCGATCCTCACCGAACAGGGCCATGGCGGTGAAGCGGAAATTCTCGGTGAAATTCCACTCGGCGTTGGCGGTCGCGATATAGGTCTTCGCACCATTGTCGGTGAACGCGCCCGGACCGAGCAACTGATCCGCGTTCCAGCGGATGGTTTGCTTGAAGGCGGCCGGATTGCGCGTGACGCCGTCGGCCAGGGTGTCCGAAATGCCGGGCGGATTCACATAGAAGGGGTTGGCCTGCGCGGTGTCGCGGAACACGGTGGCCTGGATGCCGCCGCGGGCGTTGTTGGTAAGGGTATCGCGATCCGAATAGACGAAATCGGCCGACAGGGTCAGCGTGTCGGTGATGTCCTGCGACAGCTTGACCATGGCATTGTAGCGGCGCTCGCGCCCGATACGATCGCCGAAGGGCTGGTTGTCGCAAGGCGCATTGGCGGGGATATTGGCGTAGCTTTGCGCCGCCGTCGCGGTCGCCGAGGGATAGATATTGCCGGCGCCGTTCAGCTGGATGGTGGCGGGCGAACAGTTGAAGCTCTGGAAGTTGGTGCCGCCCTCGTCGCGATGGTCGGGCTGCAGATAGGGCCGGTTGTCATAGTCGTACGGCACTGCGCTGGAGCGGGAGAAGCCGAGGCCCAGCGTGACATAACCGCTGTCCCAGCTCTTTCCCCCGAGCAGGCCGAGCGCGACGGTGCGGTAGCTATGGCCGAAACCGACCTGCGCCGTGCCCATCACCCCGTTGTAGCGCTTGCGCGTGATGAAGTTGACCACGCCGGCGACTGCGTCCGAGCCATAGGTCGCGGAGGAGCCTTCGGCGAGGACCTCGACGCGTTCGAGCATGATCGGCGGGACGATCGACGGATCGGGCAAGGCCAGCGAGGTGTGGCCGAGCGGAATGCGGTGGCCGTCGATCAGCACCAACGTGGAGTTCGACGCCGAGGAGCCAAGGCTGTGGATGGTCGGCGCATAATAGGAGTTGCCGGCATTCTGACCGACGCCGCCGCTGCCGATGCCGGTGATCGCCGGCACGGTCTTGAGGATCTGCTGGACGTTGATCGCGCCGGTTTCCTCGATCGCCTCTCGACCGACCGACACGAGATTGCCGCCGACCGGAGGGGCGCCGCGGATGCTGGTGCCGGTGACGATGATGTCTTCCGGGTTCGCATCGGACGAATCCGCCGCCTGTTCAGCCTGGATGGTCTCCGGCGTGGCCGCCGGCGTCACCTGCGCCCAGGCCGTGGCCGACCAGGACGTCGCTGTCAGAAGGATGAGTTTGGATGCGCCAAACAACAGGCCGCTATAGGATTTTGCCATTTTCAGTCTCCCCTTTTTTGATTTTTCCGGGCCATTTTTAGCCTCGAAATGGTGGTAAATTCTCCGTATTATCAGCGATCTAGTGTCGCATATTGGTGGGTTCTGCCGACCCCCATCGGCAGTCTCGTTCGTAATGCATACACATTACTCTGCGTGCATGCATCTTCCCATTCACTGATACTGTCAATAGATTCGTCAGCCCGCTTCGGGGCGCCAACTCGCGTCTCTCACCTGCGGAGCGATGCCCGTCGCGGCGCCATTCTGCGATCGACCAGCGCCTTTCAGCGACGCGCCAATCAGCTTATGAAGTCGTCATGCCACGGAGGGATCAGAACGAGCTTCGCATGCGGATCGTCATCGAGCAGCCGGTCGTCGGCGTGCGCCACAGCTTGCAGGCCGGGGACGACCAACCGCTCGATCCGAAATTGTCCGGCGCGGGCGAGCCTTTGGCGTTCGATTTCACGATCCGCGTCGGGCCAGGCCCGAAATTCTTCGGCGATCAGGTAAGACGTGAGGGCCCGGAGCGCCGGTTCGTCTATATCCGTATCGGGCAATTGGCCGGCGACCCGTCCTCGCCCTGGTCTCGCCGGATGAAGATCGACATCCACGATATCGAGCAGGACCTGCTGGATCGCGCAGCGGGCGGCGGTGTCATCGAAATATCGGTCAACGGGACCGGCAAGGACGGCACTCCCGCTTGCGCCACGGTGCGGCCGGCAGGACGACGGATCGCCTAGCGCCAAAAAAAAGGGCCGTCCGTGTGGACGACCCCCGAGGAGAGTCCGAGGTCGACCGCTCAGACAGGCATTTTCCGCTTGGTGAATTCGCGGCCCATGATCGCGACGTCCTCGCCGCCCTGCCCCGCCGCCACGACCATGCAGCCGTCCTTGATCTGCTGGATCACGTTGTTGTGGCCCGGCTCGGTCTCGGCGGCGTTGAGGAACATGACCTTGTTCTTCTTGCACTCGGCCAGCACCTTGGCGCGGACCGCTTCCATATTGGGCAGCGCGGAGACGTCCTCGACCACCTTCCCCGCCGCATCGCGCACCACGGGATGACCGGACAGGCCGCCATCCTCCACGCCGTGATAGCCGTTCAGCCAGAGATTATGGTCGCCCGGGCCCCATTCGGCCATGGCCAGGCCGGGGAGCGCCAGAGTCTGCGCGACGGTCTTGTCGGCATAGGTATCCTCGATCTTCACCCCGAACATGATCTCGCCGCGCGGGTTGAGCGGCCAGAGATCGGCGATGTGCTGATAAGTGCCGCCCGACACGCCCCAGATGTCCGCGGCATAGCTGGCGCTGTTGCCGCGCAGGCCCCGCATCGCGACCTTGGGGGTGTTGGGGAAGTCGGGGAAGGGATAGCGCGCGCCCATATGCATATAGGTCTCGATCGCCTTGGGATCGCGCGCGTGGCAGATATGGATGCCCATCACGCCGGTGCAGAGCAGTTGCTCGATCACCCAGGTATTGGCGCGGGCATAGGGCTCGTCGAGGCCGATGATCGGCGGCGAGACGAACACCGTGGGGAGCCGGTGGCCGGATTTGGTGCCGCCGCCGTCCTTCAGGCCGCGCATGAATTCGCGCAATTCCTTCAGGTCGAAACAGCCATGCTCCATCTCGTAGCTGATCGCGTCCGCCCAGGTCTTGCACATCTTCTTGCCCTGTTCGTACGGATCGACGTTCGGGCCGACGCCTGAGCCGGTGTAGTAAATCGGCTGACCGTCCTCCCACAGCTCGATGCACTTGTTCAGCCGGCGCGGCTTGTAGTTCATGTCCACCGACGAGGGCTGCTTGCCGGTGTTGATCGGGCGGGCGGCGCGGTTCTGCGCCACGGCCTGAGTCGCGGCGATGCCGACGCCGACGGCGGCACCGGCCATCAGGAGTTCGCGCTTGTTGATGTCCATGAGCTTCCCCTTTGTTGCTGGAGGTGGATCGGAAAGGGCGTGTCCAGCAGCGCGGCCCTCCGCATCTGGTCAGCGGCTGGTCGCGACGGCGATCGCGCCCGGCCGGGCATCGAACTTCAGGGTCGCGGCGGCATCCTGGGTCAGACCGGCCTTGCCGTCGAAACGATAGACCTCGATCGCCCGGGTCATCGCGCATTGCAGCAGCACGGTTCGGTTGTTCGCGCTGAACACTGCACCCTGGCACCAGGCGCCGCTATGCGCCTCGGCGACCCGGGTCAGATTAGTGCCCTGGACGCTGTAGATCTGGAGCAGGCCGTAAGGATGATAGCCCGGCGCGGTCGCCTGCGCCGCCGAGCCATTGGCGACGACCACCGCGAGATATTTCCCGTCCGCCGACAAAGCGACATGTTCGGGCGTCTGGCCGACATCGACATTGTTGACTGCACCGGTCTTGAGATCGACTGCAGCGACGGTGCCGATCCGCGGCGTGCCGTCGCGCGCGGGCGGCGCGGCGCCGGGCGCAAGTGGCCGGCCGCCGAGATTGGTGTTGTAAGTGTAGCGTCCGTCAGGGCTGTAGACGACGCCGTAAGGCTGCTGCCCCACGTCGATCGTCGCGCCGGCCAGTCCGACCTGCTTGCCCATAACCGAGAGCAGGATCAGCTTGTTCGCCTGCTGGCCGACGACCATCGCAGTCTTGCCGTCGGGCGCGAAAGAGACATCGGTCGGCCGGGTCTTGGCCTCCAACTGGAGCTTGCCTTCGGGCGTCAACCGGTTGCCGGCGATGGAGTAGATCGAGATGGTGTCGTCGCCGGTGCTCGCGACCAGGGCGAGCGTGCCGGCATGGTTGATCGCCACCCCGCTCGCGCCAGGCCCCGCCTGCACGGCCTGCACCACGCGCGGCGATGCCGGTCTGGCGAGGTCGATCACCGAGACCTGATCGTTCAGTTCGATATCGGCCGCCGCGTTCAGCCGCTGCGCCGCGGTCACCAGGGCGAAGCGGCCGTTGCGGGCGACCGCCACCGCCGCCGGCGGGCCGATCATGCTCGCCGGGACGGGGATGGTTGCCAGGGTCTTCGGCGCGGCCCCGCGCAGGTCGATGATCGACACCGTATCCGGGGTGCGCGTTTCCTTGCCCTCGTTCGGGCGGAGTTGTTTGCCGTCATTGGCCGAGACGGCGATCTGAGCATGGAGTTGAGGGGAGCCCGCCAGCAACAGCGCGGCGACGATCAGGCTGGATGCGGACTTCATGGGCTCCCCTTCTTTCATTTCATGACGTCGACTTGTGCTTAGAAGTTCGCCCGGAAGCCGACCGAGACGAGGCGGCCGAGCAGGTTCGAGGTGAAGCCGTTGAAGCCCCAGGCGCCGACGCCGCCAGCGCCGGTGGTGTTGCCATTGTAGAAGGGCGGTTCCCGGTCGAAGAGGTTCTTCACGTCGAGATAGATCTGGCTGCCGTTGAGGAAGCTGCCCTTGAACTCATAGGCAGCGTGCAGATCGACCGTGAAGTCCGGCTTCACATGGTCGCCGCCACCGATGGGGTTGCCGTCGGAGCCAAGCGTCACCGGCTTGACCGATGTCTGGATCCAGTTGCGATAGGCGCCGGTATAGTTGCCGAACAGATCGAGCGAGAAGCCGCCCATCTCCCAGCCGAGCTGGCCGCGTCCCTTGGTCTGGATCGACGGGAACTGCGAGTTATAGCCCGAGGTGTTGAGGATGCTGAACGGCTTGTCGCCGAAATCCTGCATGAAGCGGGTGAAATAGGTAAGCGACCCGCCAATGGTGAAGGTGCCCGCTCCCGATGTCGGCATGCGATAGTTGAACTGGGCGTCGATGCCCTGGACGTTGAGGTTGAGCACGTTGCCGACGTCGCGGTTGATCAGGAAATACACCGTCGATGGCAAGGTCGCCGCGGTGGTCGCGCCGTTCGCCACATTGGTGAAGGTCCGGATCTGGTCGGCGGTGCAGCTGGTCGGGCAGATCGTCAGCCGGTCGTGCAGCGCGGCCGAGTTGATGATCAGCGGCTGCGCCGGCGATGCCACGCCGCCCTTGAACACGTTCGCCCAATAAGTGACGTTCATGGTGAAACCGGGGATGAAATCCGGGTTCAGGTCGAGACCGACCGACCAGCTGCTGCCGGTCTGCGGCACGACGCCAGCAAAGCCCGCACCGAGCGACCGGTCGAGACCCTCACGCCCGGTATTCGCGCCGACGCGGCAGGTGACCGTCGCCGTTTCGCAGCCCGGAAGCAGCTTCACCTCCGGATAGGCGGCGACCGGCACGTCGAGCACGGCGCTGGCGCCGGTACCGGTCGCCCCGCGCAGATAGCCCTGGCGCGCGTCGCCGATCTGGTTGAGCGGCGGCGCCACGAAGGATTCCGCCCAGTTGCCGCGGATCTTGATCCAGTCGTTGATCTGCCAGTTGGCCGCGACCTTCGGGTTGGTGGTCGATCCGAAGTCGCTGTAATGATCGATGCGGCCGGAGATGCTCAGGTCGAACTTCTTGACCAGCGGGACGTCCATGTCCTCGCCGACCACCGGAATATAGACTTCCAGATAGCCCGACTTCACGTTGCGCGGACCCAGGTTCATGATGAAGTTGGTGTAGCCGGTGCCCGTGCTGTTCGGGTTGAGGCCGTACACGTCCTGGGTGACGTGCATGAATTCGCCGCCGGCCGCCATGCGCAGTGCGCCGCCCGGCAGATCGAACAGCTCGCCCTGCGCCTCCAACTTGAGCTGGTACATGTTGTTCTGGTGTTCGTTGTTGGTGTTGTTCGTATAGAGATACTGCCACACCGCCGCCGAAGTGCGGTTGTTGCCGAGGCCGTTCCAGACATCGAGTGCGTTCGTGGTGGTCAGGGCCTGGCTGACCGAGCCGGTCTGGCCCGGCTGCGGCAGGACGCTCGATATCGTGCCGTTCAGCGCCGGCGATCCATTGAGCGACAAGGTAGCGCAGGTGCTGCAGAAAGTGTTCCGCCCGCGCTGGTAGCTGTTGGAGCGGGCAAGCACGCCGCTGGCGGTCAGCGACCATTTGTCGGTGACCTTATAGTCGACCACGCCGGTCGTGTAGAAGGTCGTGTTCTGATAGTTGTTGGTGCCGTAATTCCCGCTCGGGGTCAGCGCCAGCCAGTTGACCAGTTCCTGCGTGAAGCCCGATCCGGCGGGTGCGCGGAAGAACGGGTTGATCTGCGTGCCCTTGCCCGATCCGTCGCCGAACGTCTGTGCGTTCGACAGCGTGCCCGGCGTGCCCGTCGAGAAATGCTGCAGGTGGTTGAACACGAACTTGCCGGTGAAGGTGATGCGATCGCCCAGCTCCTGGTTGACCACGACGAGCACGCCCTCGCGCTGCACGCCCGGCACGGCGCTGCCGTAGATCGTGGTGTTGCACATGCCGTTGGCCGCCTGGTTGTTCGGCAGGGTCGAAGTGGCGTCGGCGCTCGGATAGATCACGGTCGCGGCCGAGCTGCCGCGGATCGTGGCGGGGGAGCAGTTATAGGTGTTGGTGTTGCTGCCGCCGATGTCGCGATAGTCGCCGCGGCTCAGGAACGTCCTTTTGTCGTTGGTGATCTCCTGCTGCTTCAGGAACTGCCCGGCGATATAGACGCCGCCGGTATCCCATTTGGTGCCCCAGATGCCGTTGAGATCGTAGCTGCGATAATTATCGGCAAAACCGACCCGGCCGTTGACCTGAACACCCTCGAAGGTCTTGCGCGTGATGAAGTTGACCACGCCGGCGACCGCGTCGGACCCGTAGATCGAGGAGGCACCGTCAGCCAGCACCTCGACCCGCTGCAGTGCCGGGGTCGGGATGATGTTGGGATCGGTCTGGGCATATTGCAGGCCGCCACCGGGCATGCGCAGCCCATCGATCAGCGCGAGCGTGGTGTTGCTGCCGCTGCCCGCGAGGCTGTGGATCTGCGGCGCATAATAGGAATAGGAGCTCTGCGCCTGCGGGGTCGAGCCGGCAGTGGTGATCGCAGGGACTGTGTTGACGAGTTCCGTGGTCGAGGTCGCGGCTGTCTTGGCGAGCGCTTCCTGACCGACCGACACTAGGTTCGAGCCGACCGGCGCGACGCCGCGGATTGCCGACCCGGTGACCACGATGTCGGCAGCCAGGTCGGCTGCGTCCTGGTCAGGCGCCTCCTGGCCCGAACCGGCCGATGGCGGCACCGGAGAATTCTGCGCCACTGCCGCCGCCGGGGTCTGCTCCTGTGCTACGGCCGCGGGGCCGAACACGAACATGGCTGCAAGTGCGATGGTCGAACCGCTCAGCTTGAGCATGGGCAACACCTTGGTCACTGTTTCTTCTCCCCGGTTGATTCTGTGGGTCGCGATCAGGAGGCTCCGGCGCAGCGCGGCGCGGCCTGGCGAGCGGCGTGAGAGGTGTCGTGGCTGAACGGTGCAGCGTCGCGGCCTTCGGGCTCCCGGCAAGCGGGCACGAGGCTCCGGCAACGGGTCGCGATGCGAATCCCGGTCAAGGCATTCTCCCCTTTTCATCTCGCCGCGGCTTTTGCCGTTGACGTCGCTGGCGCCGGTTATCCCGTCACCCGCCTGTCTCCCGAGTCCGGGGGACAGTTCTCTTGGATACAATTCTGATCGTTGAATACAAGATGCTATTTTGTGCTGCATTGCGACACGAAAAATACGATTTATTTGACGAGCGATGCGCTCAACTGACCGGATCACCACTGATCGCGCCTAAAGACCCCGACCCGGGCGGGCGCCCATCATGATTTTTGCTCATGGATCTCGTAACTTACTAAACACCGTCTTCAGCCTTTCGAACGAGTCGCCTTGCTCGTCAGGCGCACGCGCGCGGCGGCAAATAGCGGAGTCGTGCTGCCTTTCTGTGCGCAATAAAGTACAACCGGATTCCAAGGCTTCTTTCGGCTGGTGTGCTGGCCATGGACTCCGCGCCGTCTTGCAGCAAATGTATTGAACTCATAATAATTGTATGCAAATTTTGCCGAACGGCCCCGGGCTGGTTCGACCATCCCTCCGGGCCCAAGCAAAGGGGGAATCGAAGCAGCGGAAAATGCGTGCCCCGCCGATACCTGAGCACATCCCCGGCCATGGCGGATGCGACAATCACAAGAACAAGGGAGAGATGCAGTGAGAAAGCTATTACTGGCCGCCGCCCTGGGCGCGTCCGCGCTCGCGATGGCGACACCCGCCCAGGCCCAGACCCAGGCGACGAAAGAGGAAATCCTGTTCTACACCTCGGACTGGACCGGGGAGCGCTTCCCCGACGGCCGGCCCAAGGTACCCGACGCGATCCTCAAGCGCCTGCTCGACGTCAACACGGAAGAGGCGTGGGGCATCCTCCGCCAGGCCGGCTACAACAACCAGTTCGAGGGCGGCTTCCAGATGGTGCATAACGACCGGCCGTTCGTCGGCCGGGCGCTGACCGTCCAGTACCTTCCCATGCGCCCCGACATGAACAAGGCGATCAGCGCGCTCGGCGTGAAGGAGAAGCGTTCCGGCGGCCATAACAGCTGGCCGATCGACATGCTCCAGGTCGGCGACGTCTATGTCGGCGACGGTTACGGCAAGATCATCGACGGCACCCTGATCGGCGACAATCTCGGCAACTCGATCTACGCCAAGTCGAAGACCGGCGTGGTGTTCGACGCCGGCGTGCGCGACGTCGCCGGCCTCGCCGCGATCGACGGGTTCAACGCCTTCACCCGTGGCTACGACCCCTCGGCGATTCGCGAGATGGAGATGGTCCGCATCAACGGGCCGATCCGCATCGGTCGCGCCACCGTGCTGCCGGGCGACCTGATCCTGGCGAAGCGCGAGGGCGTCGTCTTCATCCCGGCGATCATGGCCGAGAAGGTCGTGAAGGGCGCCGAATACATCGCGATGCGCGACGGCTTCGGCCACCAGATGCTGCGCGAGCAGCGTTTCACGCCGGGCGAGATCGACCAGAAATGGACGCCGGCGATCAATGCCGCCTTCCTCAAATGGGTCGACGAGCATCCCGACCAGATGAAGATGAGCAAGGCCGAGCTCGCCGAGATGATGAAGGGGCGCGAATAGCCCGAACCGCATTCGGAAAAGAGAGGGGCGGCCTCGCGGCCGCCCCTTTTTTCGTCAGCCGATATCGCTCAACCTCATTCGACTCGTGTCGTTGTCGAGCTTTGCCGACACGAACCATCGCCCCTCTCCAGTGGGAGAGGATGAAGGCGCCGCATCTGAATGGCGACCCGCCCTACTCGAACTCCACCCGGAAGATCTTCCCGCTCGACTTGCTCGCCCGATCCGGCCAGCCGGGATGGATCCCGGCGTCGCAGCCATACATCACCCCGTCCCGGAAGGTCAGGCCGTGCGGGTCGGCGCTGCCGGGGACGAACTCGGCGGTCTCGAGCAGCCGGCCGGTCGCAAGCTCGTATTTGGCGAGGCCCGGCTTGAAGTTGGGATCGGTGTTCGAATCGCCGGTGACGATCCAGATCGCCTCGCCGTTCACCGCGAGGCCGTGCAGGCGCGGCGCCTGGCACGGGATGAACAGCTCGGGCACCCAGCTCTTCGGATCGAGCTTGAGGATGCCCCGCATGCGCAATGCCGTGATGTAGAGCTTGCCGCCGGCATAAGCGACGCCGTGGCAGCCGCCGCCATTGTCGGCCGGCCCCAGCGGAATCTGGCGATGGCTGACGGTCCGCCCGTTCAGATCGGTTTCGAAGATACCGTTAGGCGCGGCATTGGCACCCATCCAGAGATGCCCGCCGCCGAATGCCATGCCGCTGGTGTTCTTCGACTCGGTCTTGACCTTGCGCAGTATCTTGCCGCTCCAGTCGACCAGATAACAATCGTTCGACACGCCGACGCCTTCCGCCGTCAGCTGCTCCGCGACCCACAGCCCCTCTGGCTGCGAATCGATCGCATTGGGATAGCCTTCCGGACTGAGGAACAGGTCGGTGGTGCGTACCTTGCGATGCGGCACAATGGCGGCCGGGCGCGTCTCGCGTGCGATCCGGGCGGCGTCCCTGTCCTTCCTTGCCTGGTCGGTGTCCTGCGCCGTCGCCACCCGTCCCAGACCAAGGCCTAGTCCGATACCAAGGCCAGCCCGCAGGAATTCGCGCTTGTCCATCAATCCTCTCCCCTGTTTTTCGTGTACGCACGACTCGTCTGGATCGTTCACCCCCGACTTTAGTCGCGTATTTTTTCATCCATTTTGCATGTAAAATATAGCGTTACATACAACTTGCATGCAAGTTGCGTTAGGCCGCTGATCGGGTTAGGTTATTCGTACAACCAGAAAAAGACGAGGGGGAAGGATGACGGGATCGTCCACAAAATCCGATCGGGAAGCCGCGTCCGGGGCCGGGCGCATCAGCTTGATAAGTGCCGTTCCGGCCTTTAGGTAAACGCTGTCTCACGACGTTAACCTCCCAAAAAATCACAATTAGGCGCTGAGATGATGAGCCGAACTGTAAAAACTGGCACCAAGACCAAAGCCGTCCGAGCCAAGGCTCCGGCAAAGAACGCTGCCAGTGCTGGACCGCGCAAGGGCCGGCTTCGTCTTGATGCGGTGAAGACAATTCGGAAGATGATTCTGCTCGGCGAGTTGCCGCCGGGCGAACGCCTGCGCGAAGTCGCCTTGAGCGAGGCACTGGGCATGTCGCGAACCCCGATCCGGGAAGCATTCCGTACACTCGCCGCCGAAGGGCTGATCGACCTGCTGCCCAATCGCAGCGTCGTGGTCAGCGTGCCCGACAAGTCGGAGGCGGCGGATGTCTTCACCGTGCTCGGCGTGCTCGAAGGCCTGGCCGGACAGCTTGCCTGCCGCCGCATGACGCCCGAGCAGATCGAGATCCTCGACGAACTGCAGGCCGATCTTGCCGCCTATTTCGAGAAGTCGGACCGGCTGAGCTATCTCGAAGCGAATCGCCTGATCCACGAACATATCGTGCAGGCGGCCGAGAGCCCGTCGCTGATGCTCGCCTGGCGGCTGCTGCTGCCACGCGCCGAGCGTGCGCGCCACGTCACCACGCTCGACCATGACCGCTGGGCGGAGGCCTTTGCCGAACATTGCGAGATCAACGCCGCGATTCAGGCGCGCGACGAAAAGCTGCTCAAGCAGCTGCTCGAAAGCCATTTCGCCAAGGGCGTCGAGAGCATGAAGAAGAACGAGGCCCGCGAGCGCGCCAGCCGCCGCGCCGAGATCTACGCGGGCGTGATCAGCTAGGGCCCTTCCCTCAATCCATGAGCGGCCACACGCCGCCCATATGGCGTCGCTGCCCCTGAGACGGATATAAAATCCGGCAATATCCGGTTGTCTGTATGCAAGACGGTTGGTATGCATACAGGAAATCGGGCGTATTCACGCGACCCGGAGTCGGGAGAATGACGAGTGCGCGACCTGCTTCCGGAAGACAGCCAGGACGCGACGCTGGTCGGACGATTGGCGACCGAGCAAGGCCCGATTCCCATCTCCGTCGTCGACGGCCATGTCTTCGATCTTTCCGGAGAAGCGGCAACGGTATCCGGTCTGCTGGAGGCGATGCCGCCGAGCGGAAAGCTGCCGATTGGCCGCAGCCTGGGCCCGATCGAGGCGCTCGATCTGCGGCCGGCCTGGGATGGGGCCGGACCCGGCCGCCTGCTCGCGCCGATCGACCTGCACTGCGTCAAGGCATCGGGCGTCACCTTCGCGGTTTCTGCGCTGGAGCGAGTGATCGAGGAGCGCGCACGCGGCGACTCGGCCGGCGCGGCGCAATTCCGGGCGGAGATCCAGGAAAAGATCGGCGGCGACATCCAGTCGGTCCGTCCGGGTTCGCCCGAGGCGATGAACCTCAAGGAAATGCTGATCGCGAGCGGCGCCTGGTCGCAATATCTCGAAGTGGCGATCGGCCCGGATGCGGAGATCTTCACCAAGGCGCCAGTGCTCTCCGCCGTCGGATCCGGCGCCTGGGTCGGCATCCGCAGCGATTCGCACTGGAACAATCCCGAGCCCGAAGTGGTGATCATCGCCGATTCCGCCGGCAATGCGCGCGGCGCCACGCTGGGCAACGACGTGAACCTGCGCGATATCGAGGGGCGCAGCGCGCTGCTGCTGGGCAAGGCCAAGGACAATAACGCGTCCTGCGCGCTCGGCCCGTTCATCCGCCTGTTCGACGACAATTTCACCATGGACGACATCCGCAACGCCGAGGTCTCGCTGCTGATCGAGGGCGAGGACAATTACAGGCTCGAGGGCCGCTCCAACATGCGGCTGATCAGCCGCGATCCGCTCGACCTGGTCGGCCAGACGATCGGCAAGAGCCACCAATATCCCGACGGCTTCGCGCTGTTCCTCGGCACGATGTTCGCGCCGGGCGACGATCGCGGCGAGCCGGGGCGGGGCTTCACCCACAAGATCGGCGACACCGTGAAAGTCGCGACGCCGAAGCTCGGCACGCTGACCAACAAGGTATGCCATTGCGAGGATGCACCGCCCTGGACCTATGGCATTTCGTCGCTGATGCGCGACCTTGCCCGGCGGGGTGCCGTTCAGGCGTAATCGATCGAAGACGCGCCCGCCGAGACGGGACGGTCCAACTGGAGAGTGACTATGGGGAACGCCATCATGCCGAAGAACGACACCGCCGCACGGCGCGGACGCAAGGCACGGCTGACTGGCCGCCTGCTCGCCGCGACCGCGGGTGCGATCGGGCTGTTCGCCGCCCTACCCGCGCTGGCGGAGACGCTGGTGGTCAAGAACTTCACCCTGATCGACGGCCGCGGCGGCGCCGCCGAACCGAATTCGGCGATGGTGGTGGAGGATGGGCGCATCGTCTGGGTCGGCCCGTCCGCCCAGGCACCGGCCGCCGCCGATGCGGTCGACCTGACCGGCAAATATGTCATCCCCGGCCTGATCGACACCCATATCCATATGGGCAACGTCCATGACCTGACTCAGGACGAGCGCTTCTACACGACCGAGAATGTCGAAGCCGACCTGAAGACCTATGCGTCCTATGGCTTCACCACCGTCGCGGTGATGGGCACCGACAAGGACTCGGTCTTCGCCGTGCGCAATGCCGAGCGTGCCGGGCGCCCGACCATGACCCGGCTGTTCACCGCCGGCCAGGGCATCGTGTTCCGCGGCGGTTATGGCGGCGTGCCGGGCATTAATCGCCCCGTCACCAATGCCAAGGAAGCGGCGATCGAGGTCGATTCCCAGGCCGCCAAGGGTGCCGACTATATCAAGTTCTGGCTCGACGACGAGCTGGGCACCATGCCCAAGATGCCGCCCGAGATCAGCAAGGCCGTGATCGACGCGGCGCACCGCAACGGGCTGAAGGTCTTTGCCCATATCTTCTATCTGGAAGACGCCAAGCGCCTTGCCGCTCAGGGAGTCGACGGGTTCGTCCACAGCGTACGCGACCAGCCGATCGACAAGGCCCTGACCGACGCCATGAAGGAAAAGGGCATCGTGCAGGTCGCAGCGACGCTCAGCCGCGAGGCAGCGATGTTCGCTTATGGCAAGCCGGCGCCGCAGCTGGGCGATCCCTTTTTCCAGCAATCCCTGTCGCCCGAGGCGCTGAGGCTGCTGGCAAGCCCGGAACGGCAGAAGACGGTCGCTTCCTCCCCCGCCTATCCGAAGCTGCCGAGCTTCTTCGAAACCGCGATGGGCAATCTGAAGCGCGAATCGGCGGCGGGCGTGCATTACGGCCTCGGCACCGATTCCGGCCCTCCGGGACGCGTCGCCGGCTATTCGGGCCATTGGGAAATGGAGCTGATGGTCAAGGACGGCTTCACCCCCGGTCAGGCGATCCAGGCAGCGACCGAATATGGTGCCGAAGTCCTGGGCGCGAAGGACCTTGGCACGCTGGAGCGGGCCAAATGGGCCGACTTCGTCGTGCTTGATGCCAACCCGCTTCAGGACATCAAGAACACCCGCAAGATCAACTCGGTCTATATCGCGGGCCGCAAGGTGCGCTCGGTCGCGCAATGACGATGGAAGCGAACGACAACACCCCGGCGCGGCGGCGGCCGACGCGCGTCCGCCACGCCGTGCTGTGGCTGACGGTGCTCGCTTACATGATCACCTATATGGACCGCGTGGTGATCTCGACCGCGGCACCGTCGATCCAGCAGGAGTTCGGCTTCTCCGCGATCACCATGGGCTGGATCTTCAGCACCTTCCAAATCACCTATGCGATCTTCCAGATCCCGGGCGGCTGGCTGGGCGACCGTTTCGGCCCGCGCCGGGCGCTGACCTGGATCGTGGTGTGGTGGTCGAGCTTCACCGCATTGACCGCGATGACCTGGTCGGCCGGATCGATGCTGGTCTGCCGCGCGCTGTTCGGCGCGGGCGAGGCCGGCGCCTTCCCGATCGCGACCCGGTCGCTGTCGCGCTGGATGCTGCCCGCGGAGCGCGGCTTCGCGCAGGGCGTCACCCATGCCGGCGCGCGACTCGGCGGGGCGATCACCCCGGTGTTCGTCGTGTTGCTGATCGCCGATTTCGGCTGGCGCGCGCCTTTCTTCGTGTTCGCCTGTGTCGGGCTGATCTGGGCGGCGTTCTGGTTCTTCTTCTACCGCGATCTGCCGAGCGAGCATAAAAGCGTGAACCCCGCCGAGCTGGCGCTGATCACCGAGGCGCTGGGGTCGGCACCAAAGCCGAGCCGCGCGGTCAAGGTGCCGTGGTCGAAGCTGCTCGGCAACAGCCAGATCTGGACGCTGTCGGCGATGTATTTCTGCTACGCCTACAGCATCGGCATCTTCCTCACCTGGTTCCCGACCTATCTGAAGGAAGCGCACGAGTTCAACCTGACCAAGATGGGCCTTTATGCCAGCCTGCCGCTGATGGCGGGCGTGGCGGGCGACATCGCGGGCGGCTGGATCTCGGACCGGATGGCGCATAAATCGGGCAACCTGACCATGTCGCGGCGGCTCGTCGCAATGGTCGGCTTCCTGCTCGCCGCCGCGACCATCCCGATGGCGGTGCTGTCCCCCGATCCGATGACCAGCGTCGCCTGGTTCTGCCTCGCGGTGTTCGGGCTCGAGCTGACGGTCGGCGTGTCCTGGGCGGTGACGCTCGATATCGGCGGCAATTATGCCGGCTCGGTCTCGGCGGTGATGAACACCTGCGGCAATATCGGCGGCGCGATCGCGTCGTTCGCGACCGGCTATATCGTCACCTATGCCGGCTGGAACCCGGCCTTTTTCGTGCTGGCGGTGCTGTGCTTCGCGGCGGCGCTGCTGTTCCTGCGGATCGACGCGTCGAAACCGCTGTACCGGGGCGATCCGGCGCCCGTGTGACGGCGCGGTTTCGTCTCCCAATTTGAGAGCTTTGGTCGGAATCGGAACATGAAGACCTTGACACATTCGGCCAATGCCTTGATGCATACAAATAGGTATTTTAGTATGCAACATACGGCAACTACGGTGGGCAAAACATCGGGGAAAGCAATTTCACCCGAATGTCTGGGGAGGTCAGGCAGGGCATGAAGATCAGTGAGGAGAAATGCGTCGGGTGCGGCAATTGCACCTACGCCTGCACGATGGGGGCGATCTATATCGACCCGAAGACGCGCAAGGCGACCGTCAACAGCGACGAGTGCGTGGAGTGCTATGCCTGCTATAATGGGCTGAGCAAGGAGCATCTCCCGCCCAGGACGGTGCGCTTCACGCGCCGCATGATGTCCAAGCTGTGGCTCCGTTTCGAGCCCGATCCCGATATCTGCCCGACCGATGCGCTCGTGCCCGACGAGCTGAGCTGGCCGCGCGTCGTACGCCGCGCCTTCTCCGATCCGCGCGTCCCGCACGAATCGACCGGCGTCACCGGCCGCGGCACCGAGGAAGTGAAGACCAACGAGATCTCCAACCGAATCGCGGTCGGCATGGTCGGTTTCACCATCGAGTTCGGCCGCCCCGGCGTCGGCGTGCGCTTCTACCAGATCCAGGAAATGAGCATGGCGCTCGCGGCGCTGGGCGTGAAGATCCAGCCCAAGAACCCAGTCACCGCGATGATGAGCGATGTCGAGACCGGCAAGATCCGCGACGACATCCTGAACGAGAAAGTGCTGTCCGCGATCCTCGAGATCACCGTCCCGGTCGAGCGCACCGAGGAGATCATCCGCACCGTCTGGGCGGTCGAGAAGAAGATCGACACCATCGTGGTGCTCGGCGTCGGCACGCGCTGCGACGAGGATGGCGAGGAGCGCGTCGTCGCCCCGATCCTGGAAAGCCTCGGCTACACGCTGAAGCGCGCCAAGACCAATCTCGGTCTCGGCAAGCTGCAGATCCGCGAACTCACCCACGAAGCCCCCCATGAAAATTCGGCGTCGGCCAAGGAGGCGGTGACAGCATGACCAACACCCTTCACCGCTACGGCACGGCCGAGAGCTTCAAGGACGATTATGTGATCTTCGCGCTGCCCGCCAAGGGCGGCGCGCAGCAGGGGGATCCGAAGCCGGCGCTCAAGCGCTTCCTCGAGATCGCAATGGAATACAACCCGGTGAACATCGGCGATGCGATGCATGGCGGCGCCACCCGCCCGACCGAGCATAGCCACGCGCTCGAGCATTTCGCCAAGCGCCCGACCAAGCCCGATTTCCAGCAGGTGATCGACGGCGCCGGCGACCCGACGACCTTCTCCGCCGTGTTCGCCACGAAGGAGGATGCCGAAGCGTTCGTCACGCGCATCGTCGAGGAGGATCTGGGCCTCAGCATCAACATCTCCTCGTCGATCGCCAATGCGCTCGGCTGCTGCAAGGCGGCCGGCATCACGCGGCACAGCGTCGGCTATTCGCTCGGCTTCGAGGGCATCCAGGACAATGCGCCCAACCGGCACGTCCTGTCGCTTTCGACCATGTGCGGCCACGGCATGATCAGCCAGTCGCTCGCCAAGAAGATGATCGACATGGTCAAGGAGAACCGCCTCTCGCCCGACAAGGCGACGGCATCGCTCAGCCGCTTCTGTTCGTGCGGCATCTTCAACCCCGTGCGCGCCAAGCGGATCATCGAAGAGGCGCGCGGGAAGATATTCTAGCCCCCACGGAGCATATGTTGTGAGCATCTCAGCAATGGACCGCCGGTCCGACACCAAATCCTCGCTTGGCGCCAAATCTTCGCTCGGGGAGGGCATGATCCCCGCCGGCCGCTCGGGCCGGGCGCAGCTCTGCTACGTCCATCCCGATCTGGTCCGCAACGCCCGGGACCGGCTGCGCGCACAGACCGCGGATTGCGTGATGGAGACCTTCGGCATCAGCGTGAACACCTGGGTCAAGATGCGCGACGGCAAGCCGATCCGCATGTCGGTCGCCGAGCGGTTCGTGCAACGCGTGGGCACCGCGCGCTGACCAGCCTCCACCCGGCGGATTTGCCGGGATGGCCGGCGCGGCCTAGCATTCGCGACATGAATTTCGACGACGTCATCGCTCCCCTGACGCGACAGGCATTCCTGTCCGATCATTGGGGCAAGAGCTTTACGCAGATGAAGGGCGCGGCCGGACGCTTCACCAGCCTGCTGACCTGGGACGATCTCAACGCGATCCTCGAACGGCACCGGCTCTCGCCGCCTCGCTTCAAGCTGGCCCAGGACGGGCGCTCGCTCGACCCGAACCGCTACCTCTCGCCGGGCCTGGGTGGCACGCCGCGGCTCGATTCGGGCAAGTTCGCTGCCTGCCTGGCGGGGGGCGCCACCCTGATCCTCGACGCGGTGGAAGAACTCGCGCCGCGCGTGCGCGACCTGTCGGACTCGTTCCGCGAGGCGCTGCGGTCGGGCAATTACGTCAACCTCTATGCCGGATGGCACAGCCAGAACGGCTTCGACCTGCACTGGGACAGCCAGGATACGGTGATCCTGCAATTGTCGGGCAGGAAGCGCTGGCAGGTCTACAAGCCGACCCGGCTCCATCCGCTGCAGGAGGATATCGAGGCCCCGCCGCGCCCGACCAGTCCGCCGGTGTGGGACGGGCTGCTGGAGGATGGCGACGCGATCTATATTCCGCGCGGCTGGTGGCACATGGCCTATCCGGTCAACGAGCCGAGCCTGCACCTGACCTTCGCGACCATCCCCCCGAACGGCATGGACCTGCTGCGCTGGATGATCGCCAGGCTACCGCGGCATGAGGCGGTGCGGCAGGACCTGCCCGCGCTCGACGATGCCGCGGGGCAGCAGGTCCATCTGGAAACGCTCCGCACCTTGCTGGCCCAGGCGATGGACGACGACCTGATCGCTGCCTTCCAGCGGGAGTGGGAAGGCGACAGCTTCCCCCGCCCGCGTGTCAACCTGCCCGGCGCACCCTATGAGCAGTTCGGGCCGATCGCGGATGGCAGCACCATCCGGCTGACCGCAGGGCACCGGCTGGCCTTCATCGCGGCCGGCACGAATGTCGAGTTCAAGGCGAACGGCAAGCTCTATGTGCTGCCCGCCGATCTGGTGCCCGCGCTCGAGCAGTTACGCGACACGCGTGCGGTGCCGGTGTTGGAGCTGACGGCACGGCTGACCGGCGACACCGCCATCGCCAATCTGAAGAAGAGCCTCGTCGTGCTGGCCAAGGCAGGCATCCTGCTGGTCGAGAAAAACTGAGCGGATCGATTCAACAAGGAGCAGGATTGGACAACATGGCGCTGGACAGGTCTCGGGGCCTGCCGCGCTCTTTCTCAGCATTGGACAATTGCCCAGGGATTTCCCTGTTCGAGCCGGGAAATTCCCTGTTATTCCCGAGGAATTCCCTGTTATTCAGGAACAGGGAATTGCTGGTCAACTAGCTGTTTTAATGAATAAAAATGCATCAATTTCAGCTAAAATCGCGCCGGAAAAAAGAAATTCCCTGTTAATTTCCCTGTTAATCGCCAGGAACAGGGAAATTCTCGTTGGTGCGGCCGCGCCTTCATTTCCCCGCATAGTCGTACCAGGTCAGGTTGTTCGGCACCTGCCCGCTGAGGCAGATCACGTCGCGCTTCCTGCCATCGCCCTTCAGGTCAGCGGTCACGCAATCCTGCACGGCCATGCTGGTGTCCATCAGCATCTTCTTCCACGTCCGGCCGGTCGCATCGGTCGCCTTGTAGAGGAAGGTGTTGGCCGCGCCGCCGCCGCCGCCCGCGACGATCTCGGTCACGCCGTCGCCATCGACATCGACCATGGTGATGCCGTGGCCGCGCTTCAGTTCGTTGTCGATCACATTGCGCTGGTATCTGCCCCGCCCATCCAGCGTGTAGACCACGACAAGATTGCCGTGGAACGGCTCGATCGCCGCGAAATAGGGTTTGGCGCCGAGCTTGCCGAAACCGACATCGCTCGCGCCGTTATCGGGCCAGGGTGCCGGGTTGCCTTTGGCGATCAGGAAGCGTTTCCACTTCCCGTCCGTGCCAAAGCTGTGGCCGTAGATGCCGCTCTGCCCGCCGGTGATGGCTTCCTGCCGGCCGTCGCCATCCCAGTCGAATGGGCGCAGCGCATGGACCTCACCGATATTCTCCACACTCACCAGCTCCCGCTTCCAGTCGGGCGCATGATAGGCATAGAGCGGGGTCGGCAACCGATCGGGATCATTGGTCGGCACCGGTTGCGCTTTCGCGTTGAGGATCGGGGCTACCAGCAGCGCAAGCTTCCCGCTGCCGTCGAGATCGGCGAAGCGCACGCGGTGCGGTGCCGGCACCTGATCGAACACCTTCATCGTCCAGGGCGCGGTCGCGTCGCCGCCGCTGTTGTGCAGGATGGCGATGTTGCCGATGCTGAGCTTCGGATCCGCATTGAAGGCATAGGTGACGGCAATTTCCGGAATGCCGTCGCCGTCCGTGTCGGCCGAGTCCATATTGACCATCTGCTTCAACGGGATCGGCGTAATTATCTCGTGCGGCGTCCAATAGGGGTTCTCGTACCAGATCAAATAATCCTCGCGCTGGCCGAGCGCGATCACATCGGTCTTGCCGTCCTTGTTCATGTCCGCCGCGAGGACGACGTACGCGCCGCGAATATTCTGCGAGATAATGTGCCGCGCGAAAGGAGCGGTAACCTGAGGCGCCGCCGGCGCCGGCGGCGCTGCAACGGCTGGCACAGCACTGGGCGTGGGTGTCACCGAGGGTGGTGCGAAACCGACATAAGTGGCGGGGTCAGTGATCGGCGGCAGTGTCTGGGGCACGACCTGCGCCGGTAGCGACGCCGTCAGCGCGAAGGCCGCCGCCATGGCGGACGCGGTGGCGCACAGCAAAGTGCGCGATGGTGCTCGCATGATCATCCTCCCCCGGCTTTCCCAGCGGACGATGTCAGCGAGAGAAGCGGCCAGCTACACGGCCTCACTATCGTTCCGCGTTCGTGCGGGTACCGGTCCCGCACGGGTTATGCAGACCTGGATACACGAGCCTGCGGCCCTCCACAATGAATTGTATACACCTCACCAGATTGTGTGCAATTATTGCGGCAGCACATAGGCGTCGATCCGGGGTGCGACGATCTCCCGGCAGCGAACGCCAGGCCAGGGGAGGATCTATGAACCGTCACCTATGCGCGGGGATCGCGCTGCTCACGCTCGCCACACCCACCTTTGCGCAAACTGCGCCGACACCCGACAAGACCTATGTACCTGCTGCGGAAATAGCGGCGATGATCGCCAAGGCCGAGAGCGACCCGCGCGCGGCAACGACCGTCATCACGCAGCCATTGCTCCAGCTCGCACCTTATCGTCCGATCATCCATCGCCGCATGACGCCGGCGGGCGCCGACATCCATGAGAAGCAGGCCGAGTTCTTCTTCGTGATCCGCGGCAGCGGCACGCTCACCACGGGCGGCAAGATGGTCAGGGCCGCCGTCGCAGCTGGCGCGCCGCCACCGCCGGCAAGCATCGAGGGCGGCACCGACCGGAAGGTCGCAAAGGGCGATTTCTTCGTCGTGCCCGAAAACACGCCGCACCAGTTCACCGCGATCGATGGCGAATTGGTGCTGATCTCGATGCACGTACCCCGGGCGCCCGCCGCTCAATAGGAGCGCGGCATCCCGAGCACATGTTCGGCGAGATAGGACAGGATCAGGTTCGTCGAGACCGGCGCGACCTGGTACAGCCTGGTCTCGCGGAACTTGCGTTCGACGTCATACTCCTCGGCAAAGGCGAACCCGCCGAACGTCTGCACACAGGCCTCCGCCGCAGCCCAGCTCGCCTCGGCCGCGAGCATCTTCGCCATGTTCGCCTCAGCTCCGGCGTTCGCGCCCGACTGGTAGAGCGTGGCTGCCTCGTGCACCATCAGCTCGGCCGCGCGCATCTGGGCATAAGCGCGCGCGATCGGGAACTGCACGCCCTGGTTCTGGCCGATCGGCCGGCCGAACACTTCGCGCTCGCCGGCATAGGCGGCGGCCTTTTCGATGAACCATTTGGCGTCGCCGATGCATTCGGCGCCAATCAGGATCCGCTCCGCATTCATGCCGGACAGGATGTAGCGGAACCCCTGCCCTTCCTCGCCGACCAGGCTTGAGGCGGGAATGGCCAGCCGATCGAAGAAGATCTCGGTCGTGCCGTGGTTCATCATCGTCCGGATCGGGCGGATCGTCATGCCGTTGCCCAAGGCCTCGCGCATGTCGACCATGAACACCGACAGGCCTTCGGTCTTCTTCGCAACCTGATCACGCGGCGTGGTGCGCGCGAGCAGCAGCATCAGGTCCGAATGCTCGGCGCGGGAGATCCAGATCTTCTGCCCGTCGACGATATAGCGGTCTCCGTCGCGCACCGCCGTGGTGCGCAGCGCCAGCGTGTCGGTGCCCGATCCCGGCTCGGTCACGCCAAAGGCCTGCAGGCGCAAGTCGCCGGTTGCGATCCTGGGGAGATACGCCGCCTTCTGGTCAGCGCTGCCATGGCGCAGGATCGTGTTCATCACATACATCTGCGCGTGACAGGCCGAGCCGTTGCAGCCCGATGCCTGGATCTCCTCCAGGATCACCGCCGCATCGCCGAGCGTCAGACCCGAGCCGCCATAATCTTCGGGGATCAACGCGGCGAGGAAGCCGGCCTGGGTCAGCGCGGCGACGAACTCGGTGGGATAGGCCCGGTCGCGATCCTTCGCGCGCCAATAGTCGCCCGGGAAGTCGGCGCAGAGCTTGCGCACCGCGCGGCGAATCTCGCCCTGTTCCTGCGTATCCCGTACGCCCAGTTCGAACAGCATCCGTCTCTCCGTTTCGCCGGTCATAGCACCGGAAACGGCGCGGGCGATCACCCGAGCGGAATCGGCTCCAGATAGCGGCCCTCGGGCGGCGCGGAGAGCGTGGCGGCGACCGGCGCAAAGGCATGTTTGCCGAGTGCCGCACCGGCGGCCTCGTGGTCCTCGATCGATCGCCAATGCTCGACGAAGACGAAGGTCGCGCCGTCCTTCGGATCGGCGAACAACTCGACCTTCTCGCACCCGGGAAGCGGCGTCACCTTCACGGCCAGATCGACGAGCGCCGCGTGGAGATCGGTCGCGCGATCCTCGGCGGCGGTCATCTTGTAGTGGCGCAGGACAGTCATCGGGTTTCCTTCAGCGGACGAAATGCATCATCTGGCCGGCCATGATCGACAGGTTGGATTTGAGCCCCGGATCGATGCACCCACCCTCCTCGTCGAACAGCGTCATCGTGGTGTTGGCGGCGACGCCGAGCGGCGTCGGCCAGCCGCGCAGCGCATGGACGATGGTGCGCAGCGCGATGAGGGTCGATCCGGTCGCCTGCCAACCATAGGCGCAGGCAATGCAGCCGACCGCGCGTCCATCGAGATAGGGCCGGTCGTCGCGCGCGGTATCCTCGGCATAGTCGAGCGCATTCTTGATCATGCCCGAGATCGAGCCGTGATAGCCGGGCGAGGCGATGATCACGCCGTCGCAGCGCCGGAACAGGTCGACCAGCCGCGCGGCGGCGGGATCGCGTTCCGGATTCTCCGGCGCGTAGAGCGGGATGACGAGATCGGGCCCGGCCAGGATTTCAGTCGTCGCGCCGAGCGCCTCGATCTCGCGGAGTGCCGCGCGCAGCACGGTTTCCGACGAGGAGCCGGCCCGCGTGGTGCCGCCGATGCCGAGGATGAGCGGTGCCGCCACGCTCAGCGCTCCGGCACGAGGACGGCGCGGCCCTGCAAGGTTCCCGCCTCCATCCGGCGATAGGTATCGGCAAGCTCGTCGAACCGCACTTCGACGATCTCGGCATGGACGTGGCCCTGCTGTGCCAGCCCCACCACCGCGCGAAGATCGCTACAGGTCCCGGCATAGGGCACCGCGACGGTCGCATCGCGCGGCATCTCGTGGAAGCGTAGCGGCAGGGTGCCGCCGCCCACCCCGACGATCTGCAACTGCCCGCCCTGCGCCAGCACGCTCTGCGCAAAAGCGAGCGTCGCATCGTTGCCCACCAGATCGAGCACCAGTCCTGCACCAAGCCCCCCGGTCGCCGCGCGGATGGCAGCGGCGGCGGCCTCGCCCGCCTCGATCGCCAGGTCAGCCCCGAGCGCGCGGGCATGGACAAGCTTTTCCGGCTGCCGGTCGACCGCAATGATCCGCGCAGGCGTCAGCGTCCGCAGGACCTGGATCGCGATATGGCCGAGCCCGCCCACGCCGATGACCACCGCGCTCGACCCCGGACCCAGCAGCGGCTCGGCCTGGAGGATGGCGTGATAGGTGGTGATGCCCGCGCACATCAACGGCGCTGCCGCGACCGGGTCGAGCGAGCCGAGCGGGATCAAGTGTCGGACATTATCGACGATGACGTACTCGGCCATGCCCCCGTCCACCCCGCAGCCGAAGCCGGGAACCATCGGCGCCTTGTCACAGACATTCTCCGCGCCGCGCCGGCACGGGCTGCACTGGCCGCATCCCCAGGGGAAATAGATGCCGTACGCCGCGCCCAACTCGACGCCTTCGACGCCCTCGCCGAGCTTGTCGACCCAGCCGGTGGTTTCATGGCCCAGGATCGCGGGCAGCGGGAAGAACGCAGGGTCGGCGTGGATCACCAGCAGGTCGCTGTGGCACAGGCCAGCACCCGCCATGCGCAGCCGGACCTGCCCCGGCCCCGGCTCGGGAATCGGCAGATCGACCATTTGCGCCTCGCCGGCGCGCACCAGTTGATAGGCGCGCATTGTCCCGCTCATCGTCGCTCTCCTTGGGCGTTGTATTTGGCGCCGTTGGCGCAAGCGGCGAAGCTATTAAAACTCATTGCGCGACCAGCTTAGGTCATTGCGAAAACATCTTGCCGGACAAATTGCGCCCGCCCGGCCAATGCCATAGGGAAGCCTTATGGTGGCGACGAAGACGGAAAGTGTGGGCGGCGAACGCGAGCTCAACAAGGCGACCGTCCGCGTGCTCCAGGTCCTTTCCAATTTCGCGTCCGACGTGTCGGGCTATGGCGTGACCGAGCTGAGCCTGTTGCTCGGCATGACCAAGAACATGACCTATCGCGCGCTGACCACCCTGGTCGAACAGGGCTATCTGGTTCGCGAGAAGGATGGGTCGCGCTACCAGCTCGGCTACCGTGTGCTCGAGCTGCAGAACCCGCTCGCGGTCGAACCCGATTTCCGCACCCTGTGCGCGCCCTATGTCCGGCGGATCAACGCGCTGACCGGGGAATCGGTCGGCCTCGCCGTGCGTGGCGGCGACTATGCCGTGCTGATCGACGGGGTCGAGACGCGCAAGCATGGCGTCTGGCGTGTACGGGTCGGCGCGCTCTTCCCGCTGTTCGGTCCTGCGAGCGGCCGCGTGCTGTTGGCGTTCGACGATGACGAAGCGATCCGCGACTATATCGCGCGCAACGAACCGCTCCGGAATCCGCGCACCGGCGAACTGGTCGAGTCCGCCCTGCTGCTCGCCGAGGTCGAGAAGATCCGCCGCGAGGGCCAGGCCCGCGTGGTCCGCGCCAGCGCGCCGCAGATGGTGTCGGTCGGTTTCCCGGTGTGGGACCTCGACAACCGGCTGCACGGCAGCATCTCGGTCGGCGGCCCGCGCGAGCGCTTCGCGGCGCAGCTCGAAGACCAGATGCCCGAGCTGATCGAGATCGTCGCCGACCTCAACCGCCGGTCGCGCCTGTTCCCGGCGGACGACGCCGGATCGGAGCTCAACTGATGGCGCGGACCGCGATCAACTCCTCCGCGATCCATGTGTTCGAGGTACTGCGCCTGGTCGCGCGTACCGAGGAGCCGCTCGGTGTGTCGGAGATCAGCCGGCGCCTCGGCCTGCCCGCCTCGACCGTCTACCGCGCGCTGATCACGCTCGAGGAATCGGACTATCTCGTCCGCCATCAGAACATGCCGCGCTACGAGCTGGGGCAGATGCCCCAACTGCTGAACCGCGCGCTGGTCCATCGTTTCCGTCTGCACGCCGCGAGCCGCCCGCACCTTCGTGCGCTGGCCGAACGGACCGGCGAGACCGCATCGCTGACGGTGCGGCTCGGCTGGTACGGGCTGCGGCTGGCCGGCGTCTATGGCAGTCACGACATCTATCACCGCGACCGCCTCGGCGAGGTGACGCCGCTGCACCGGAACATCTCGGGGCTCGGCATCCTGGCCTTTCTGCCGGAGGAGGCCGTGGCGGCCTACCGCACCTTCATCGCCCGGCGGCATCCGGACGATGCCGGGGGTGATTGGGAAGCATCGTTGGCCACCGTCCGCGCGGCAGGCCTGGCGCAGCGTTCCACCGGCGAGGATCAGTCGGCCTTCGCACTGCCGGTGCGCGATCCCGACGGCCAAGTGCTGGCCTCGATCGCGATCAGCGGCTCGGACCTAGCGGCGGCAGATGACGAGGACGTTGCGCGCGGCGTGCGCGATGCGCTGGAGGCGGAGATCGCACTGGAGCCGTCAGGCTTCGATTCTCCCTTCGCGCACATCCCGCCCGACGAGATCGTGATCAACCTCGATCGGACCGTAGCCCCGGCTTAGCGAGGCTCAGCCCATTCGGCGTTCAACCGAACCCGCTGTTCCTCCGCCATCGCATCCAGATCCCCGAGATGCTGGTGCCCGGTCGCGAAATCGTTGAGCGGGTTGTGGTTCTCGCCCAGCACCAGCCAGATCGGCCGCTGCGCGATCGGCGCCGGCTTGCCCGCGGCACCCGTCCCCTTGGCCATGCCGAAGCTGCGATCATAGGTGTCGGCCGCATCCATATAGTGGAAGGTCAGCCCCGCCCGCCGCCGCCCCGACGTGTTGGCATTGGCACCGTGTACCACGAACACGTCATGACCGGAGAACTGCCCGGGCGCCCGCACCGCATTTACCGCGCTGTCGAAATCCACCACGGTCTTGTCGACCTCGAAATTGAGCAGCGCATCGTCATTGGTGCCGATGATATGCTCGATCCGCCCGTTCTTGCCCGATCCCGGCACGAAGCGCAGGCAGCCATTATCGACATTCACATCGTCGACCGCGATCCAGATCATCACGCTCTTGGGGTCCCTGCGCCCCGGCCCGGCCTTGACCGAAGGGTTGTAGCAATCCTGGTGCCACGGCGTCGCCTTTCCGATGCTCGCCGGCTTGGCGAAGATCTCGCCGCCCCACAGGATCAGGTTCGGGCCGATCAGATCGCGCGCTGCGGCGAGGATCGTCGGGTGGATCGCGATCTTGAACAGCTCCTCGCCGCCGATCACCCCTTCCAGCACGCCGGGGCGCAGCGGGATATGCGGCATACGGACGAGATTGTGCCAGTCGGGGTTGGCCGTGAAGACATCCTCCATCGCTCCGACCATCGCCGCGGTGGTCTCGGTATCCAGGCCCTGCGCCGGCAGAACGAAACCCAGGTCGCGAAAGGATTCGGCCTCGGCCGGGGTCACGACATGCTTGGGGATCAGGCGGGTGGCGTGTGCGGTTGCCATGTCTCTCTCCTCAGTTCCTACGCCGACGATCTTCCTCTGCGCCTTCATCGTCAAATACCGATTCACGCGAGTTTGAGACGTCAAAATTACATAGTCCGCGGACCCTCGCGACGGATCGTGCGGGCTACCCGGAGGAACTGGATCGCCGCCGCGACCACCGCAATCGGCGCCGCGAGCAGCGCGTAGCCAAGACTCGCTGCGCCAACGCTCGGCGCCAGGGCCTGGCTCGCATAGCCGACGATCAGAGGCGCCGGCACGCTGGCGCAGAGTGCGATCACCAGCAGCAGCACCGCTGTCGCCATGCCGCGCATCTCGGGCGGGCTATAGGTCTGCAGGATCACCCAGCTGATCGGCGGGTTGGTCATCAGCGCCGCATAGCCGAGCACGAACAGCACGGCGAAGGTACGGAAGTCAGTCGCGAGGAAGGCGCCGGTGAACAGCGCTGCGGACAGCACCAGCATCGTCGCGACGGCGACGGGCGGACGCCACAGCCCGCGCCGGCCGAGCCCGTCGGTCGCGATGCCGGCCAGGATCATCATCGTGCCGCCGGCGAGTGCGATGCCGGTGCCCATCACGCCGCCGACCTCGGCCGTGCCCAAAGCGAAGCGGCGCACCGCGAAGGACGGCGCCCAGCTCAGCACTGCGAACACGCAGAAATTGCACAAGGCCACCGCGAAGATCGACTGGCGGAACGCCTTGATCCGCCAGAGGAACGCAAAGGTCGCGAACAGGTTCTTCGATCCCGCCGCAACGCCCGGCGTCATATCTGCCGCACCGCGCACCGGCTCGCGCGTGGTGAAGACCAGCAACAGCGCCAGGACCAGCCCGGGCATGCCGGCCGCGAAGAAGGTCGTCCGCCAGCCAAGCTCCTGGTTGACCACGCCGCCGATCGCGAAGCCGACGAACAGCCCAACAGTCGTCGCCGAGGTCCAGATCGCCATCGCCGTTCCCCGTCGCCGCGCCGGGAAGTGATCCGCGATCAGCGATACCGAGGACGGCGATCCGCCCGCCTCCGCGATCGAGACCCCGACGCGCGTCGCGGCCAGCTCGATCAGGTTGCCCGCGCGCCCGCCGAGCATGGTCATGACGCTCCACACGGCGATACAGGCAGCGATGAAGCGCACGCGATGCGTGCGGTCAGCGAAATACGCCATGGGCACGCCGAGGATCGCATAGAAGAACGCGATAGCCGGCCCGGCAAGGATGCCGATCTGTCCGTCGGTCAGGTGGAGGTCGCGCTTGATGTCCTCGGCCAGGATGCCGACGATCTGGCGATCCGCCATGTTCATCACATAGACACCGAACAGCAGCGTGAGCACATACCAGGAGTGCAGGCGCCCCGCGGGCGCGGCCGGTTCGGGTCTCTCCATCGCCGGAGCATCACCGGGCGTCGGGGAATCGCGAAACGAGCTTATCTCATGCGGCGATGACTCGCGCGTCGGCGCCGGGCAAAAAATCATGACTCGTACGGGAGCCCTTCCGATATGCTCGATGCCTGCGCCGGGAGATCGACTCTGCCCCACTCCCCCGAAAAGACGATGACCACGCTGCGTCCGCCGCCGCTGATCGAGCTTCGGCATCTCCATGCCTTTCTGGTCGTGGCCGAGGAGCTGCATTTCGGGCGCGCGGCGATCCGGCTCGGCATCGCCCAGCCGCCGCTCAGCCAGCAGATACGGCGGATCGAACAGTCGCTCGGCCACCCGCTCTTCGATCGCGATACCCGCAACGTCTCGCTCACCCCGGCAGGCGAAGCCTTTGCCGAGACGGCACGCACGGTGCTCCAGCAGCTTTCGCTCGGCATCGAACGTACGCGCGCGGTGGCGACCGGCGACGCGGGACGGCTCGCGGTCGGCTTCACTCCGACCACCGCGCTCAGGCTCCTGCCCGCGATCGTCCACAGTTTTCGTCGCGACTTTGCCCGGGTCGAGATCGCGCTGTCCGAACTGATGCCTGACGCGCTGCTCGAGGCGCTGCGGCGCGGCGAGATCGATGCGGCCCTGCTCCGCGACGCCCATCCGATCGAGGGCGCGGCATTGGTCACGCTCCACACCGAGCCGTTCGTCGCCGTGTTGCCCGCGGGCCATGTTCTCGCCGACCCCGGCGTGCCGTTCGATCTCGCGGGTTTGGCCGACGATCCCTTCATCCTGTTCCCGCGCAATCCGGCGTCGACCAGCATGGAGTCGGTGATCGCGCTCTGCGTGGAGGCGGGCTTCACCCCGCGCGTGGTGCAGGAAGTGCCGGGCTGGCAGACCGCGATCTCGATGGTCGGCTCCGGCCTCGGCGTCACCATCCTGCCCGAGAGCGTCGACAGCCTGCAACTGCCGGGTATCGTCTATCGCCGGATCGACTCCCCGATCCGTTCGACCATCTGCGCCGCGCGCCGGAGCGACGACGAGCGGCCGATGGTGCGCAACTTCATCGAGTGCGGGGCGACCGTCATGCCGGCATGAGATTAAATCCGCGCGAACGTCCGCGTTCGGTGATAATTTTCCGGCAAGGGCGTCGGGCCGGGAGAGACGAATGCTAGCGTTGCAGAAGAGGCGCGACGACCAGGGTCTCGAGCTGCGCGACGTGCCCGAGCCGCCGCCGCCCGGCCCCGCCGACGTGCGGATCCGCGTCGCGGCGACCGGCATTTGCGGCACCGACCTCGGCATCCAGAAATGGGGCGCCGGTTACCGTGCGATGATGGCGAAGGCGCTGCCGGTCACGCTGGGACATGAGACGGTCGGGCACGTCATCGCGGTCGGCGACGGCGTCACCTCGGTCGCGATCGGCGATGTCGTGGTGGTCAATCCGGCGGTGGCGTGCGGGGACTGCGCCCGCTGCCGCGCCGGCGATCCGGTCGGTTGCCTCGATCGCCGCCCGGTCGGCATGGTGATGGACGGCGCATTCGCGCCGTTGCTCAACGTACCGGGAAGCTATGTCTACCGCCTGCCCGCCAACATTCCGCTCGAACTCGGTGCGCTGGTCGAGCCGCTGAGCGTCGCTGCCTATGCGCTCGACGTGGCCGGCTTCGAGCCCGGCCAGCGCGTGCTGGTCTATGGTCCCGGCCCGATCGGCCAGGGTGTAGCAGTGCTGGCGCGCGAGATGGGTGCGGCGGAGGTCGCGGTGGTCGGCTTGTCCGACGCGGCACGCTTCACAACACTGCGGACGCTCGGCTTCGACCACCTGTTCGACATGAGCGAACCCGACGCGGCCGAACGACTGTCCGCTTTCGCCGGCGACGGCTTCGACATCGCGATCGAGGCTGCCGGCGTTGCCAGCGTCATCGATCAGGCGCTGGCGCTGCTTCGCCCACTCGGGATACTGGCGATGGCCGGTATGGGAGAAGCAAGCGGGCCACTCGATATCGGCCTGCTGGTGCGCAAGCGCCTGCAGGTCCGCGGCGTCTCGCGCATTCCCCCGCGCATCTGGCCCAGCGTGATCGCGCTGATGGCGAAGCGACCCGAGGCGTTCGCCCCGCTCATCACCCATCGCCTGCCCTTGTCACAGGCGATCGAGGCGTTCGCCCTGTGCCGTGCTGGCGAAACGTCGAAAGTGCTGCTGATTCCCGGCGACTAAACCAGCGCCCGGCGGATCATTACGCCATCGCAACTGGTAAATCGGCCGTCGCGACCCCATATAGACGCCATCGCCCCGCTTCATCATGAGCACGGGTGCGACTGAGAGATGCTTCATGCTCCCGCTCTGGCGGGAAGACCGTGCCTTTTGGCGCGGCCTCGCATGTTGGAGAGCATCTCATGTCTCGCGCAGTAAATGTCGACGCAACGCACGACGAAGTGGTGGCCATGGCCGCCAAGCACGGCGCGGTGATCAGCGCGATCGAAGCCCTTCAACCCAGCGGCACGCGCGTCGTCTTCATGAATGCCGACGGCAGCGCCATCGTCGCCAAGGCCTTTGGGTCGCGCGTGATCAAGGGGCCGGTGATCCGCACGCCCTGGGGCAGTTCGCTGGCGCGCTGAGCCGACGGCACGGTCCGTCGACGCGACTCCCTCCTTCGAAAGGACGACCCATGCAACCCACAGCCAAGTTCTGCCGCACGCAGGAAGCGCAGCAACGGTCGCGCGCGGCCGAAGCCCATCTCGACAATGTCCGCAACATCGCCACCGGGGCCGCGAACGCCTGGGGCAAGGAAGCCGTGCTGGCCGAGCGGCGGGAAGCACGCCAGGCGCAGGCCGGCCTGACCACCGACACGACGACCGGACCCATTTCCTGGGATCGGACGTTGAGCGAAAACCCTGATCGGGGGTTTGCCGGTCAACCCCGGCCCGCAATGCCGATGGTCGCCGGCTGATCCATGGCGACCGGCGTAGCGGAGCGAATGGAGAAGGTCATGGACCGTGCCGTACCGTCCGACATGGTCGAGCAATGGATGACTCATTTGCGCCTGCAACGCACCCGGGCGCGCGACATCGTCTGGCTGATCGAAGGCGGTGCCACGCTGCATGACGGGCGTGAGGGCGAGCCGATGACTGACGCCACCCAGCGCTGGCTGACGGAACAGAAGAGCGTAATCGCTGAAACGGACCGGCTGCTTGCACTGTACGAAAGCATCAACCTGCGCGATCGCACGATCGGAGCCTAGCCAGCGCGATCCTAGGTGCAGATAACGGACCGCCTCCCGCCAACCTGTTATCTATTCGATCACTGCCTCGTAGCGCGCGTCCAGGTCCAGCGCGCGCTCCGCATCGGCGTCAGCGCGGCGGACATCGCCCCGCTGCCGAAACAACAGGCTGCGGTTATAATAGACCCGCGCCGTGCCGGGCGCATAGCGCACCGCCTTGTCGAGATCGGCAATGGCATGATCCAGCTCGCCCTTGCGCTGATGGGCGAGGCCCCGGTTGAGCCACGCGATGGCAAGCTTCGGCGCGATCCCGATGGCCTGATCGAACGCGACGATCGCGCCGTCCGTGTCGCCCCGCCAGGCGCGTGAGAGGCCGTCCGCGACATGGGCCGCTGCGCGACCGGCGGCGCCCGACGCACCTGGATCGACCAGCTTCTTGCAGGCAGCGAGATCGGCGCCCGGATCGTTCACCGTGCAGGCGTTCCAGTCGCCGCGTTCGCTCGCCTTGCGCGCACGTCGCAAGGCCGCGGGCGACCGTACCGCCGTGCCGGTCACGACGATGTCGTTGTTGGAGGCGCGCTCCTCCCGCATCCCCATGGTCGCGGGTGCCCCCTGGGGTGCCGCGATCACCGGCACTGGTTCTGGCGGAGGCGGAGGCGGAGGCGGCGGAGGTGGTGGCGCCGCATCAGCGTGCCGGAACGACGCGACGCGGTCAGCCATGGTTTCCACTTGCTTCATCTGCACGGCCTGCGGCGGCGACGCGGCGTACGGCGCCGGTTCCGGGGCGGGAGCAACCGCGGGCTCTTCCGCCTGCCCTTCGGCCTTGCCGGCGTCGCGCTCGGCGGGCGTGGAGGCCGCAGAATCTGAAACGGTGGGCTTGCTCCCGGATGATTGAACGACCGGCGCCCCGTCAGGGGTCGCCACCGGCCGTGGCGGGATCGGCTGACCGGCCATCGGCCCGGGCGTCGGCATGCTTGGGGCCTCCCCGTCGGTAGTGGCGAAACGATCGTTGGTCGCCATCCAGACCGGCAGGCCGATCACCGCGACCAGCGCGGCGGTGACCAGCGCGCCCATCTGTGGCCGGCCGATCCGCCACGGCGCCGGCCCTGCCGCGCGCGGGCCATCGGGGGCACGCGACGTGTCGGCCACCCCGTCGAAACGGCGCATCGCCGCCTCGATCGCCGCGTCGCGCCGGTCGGGCCGGGGCGGCGGCGGTTCGGGCAGCGATGCCGAGAGGTCGCTATCGGTGGACATTCACGACGCCCCGTCGGCGGAGCGGATCACGCGGCAATCCGGCAGGAGCCTGAAGCAAGGGGACGAAAGGGACATCTGCCGGCCTTATAGCCTCAATTACGGGCTGGTCGAATGCGCGATCGGCCGCAACCAGGCGGATGCGACGGTGTCCGCCGCACCCGCCCCCGGCGCTAGCGCTCCAGCCGGGCGAGCGCCCCCGCCGACTTCGCCGCACGGACAAGCTGGACGAACTCGGTACGATAGCCGAAATCATCCTCGCCGCGCGTCGCGGTGACGATCCGCAGTACATCGTCATACGTCATCGATCCGTTATTCTTGCCGCCGCGCAGCAGCTCGGCAAAGGCCGCGACGCCAGTCGCGAAGCGCGCATCGCGCGGCGCGTCCTCGAACCGCAATGCCTCGGACGTGCGGTCGATCGGGGTCGAGATCAGCCGGCTCGTATCCGACTTGGGCAGCTTGTAGCGGATCTTCACGAAGCCATATTCGCTGCCGCGCGAGGCCACGCGATCCGCGACCGGCGCAGGCTGGGAATAGCGCAGGTCACCGATGCTGCGCGGGCCGCCGACCGGCACCACCTCATAGATCGCGGTCACCGTCTGGCCCGACCCCACATCGCCCGCATCGACCTTGTCATTGTCAAAATCCTCGCGGGCGAGCATGCGCGTCTCATAGCCGATCAGGCGATATTCGGCGACGGTGGCGGGGTTGAACTCGACCTGGATCTTCACGTCCTTGGCGATCGGAAACAGGGTCGAGGTCGCTTCGTCGACCAGCGTCTTCCGCGCCTCGCTGACCGTGTCGATATAGGCGGCGGCGCCATTGCCGTTCTGCGCCAGCGCCTGCATCAGCGCGTCGTTGTAATTGCCCATGCCGAAGCCGAGCACGGAGAGGAAGACGCCCTTGCCGCGCTCCCGCTCGATATAGCCCTTCAGCTCATCCTGGTTCGTGATGCCGACATTGAAATCGCCGTCGGTCGCCAGGATGACCCGGTTGACGCCCCTGGGATCGAGATTGGCTTCCGCCAGCGCATAGGCCTGGCGGATGCCCTCGGCACCCGCAGTGCTGCCGCCCGCGCCGAGCCGGTCGATCACCGCCAGGATCCGGTCCTTCTCACTCGCGCGGGTCGGCTCGAGGGCGGTACCGGCCGAGCCGGCATAGGTGACGATCGAGACCCGATCATTGGCGTCGAGCTGATCGAGCAGCATGGCCAGCGACTGCTTGACCAGAGGCAATTTGTTGGGGGCGTTCATCGACCCCGAGGTGTCGATCAGGAAGACGAGATTGGCGCGCGGCCGGGTCGCGCGCTGAATCTCATAGCCGCGAATGCCGATGCGGACGAGCTTGCGCCCCGCCGTCCAGGGGCTGGGGAAGACCGCGACATTGGTGCTGAACGGCTGATCGGCGGAGCGGGCGCTCACATAGCTATAGGGGAAATAATTGACCATCTCCTCGGTCCGCACCGCCGCCGGCTGGGGCAGGACATTGCGGTTGAGCGACGCGCGGACGAAGGAATAGGAAGCAGTGTCGACGTCGATCGAGAAGGTCGAGACGGGGTCCTCCCGCACGACCTTGAACGGATTTTCCGCCGTGGCGGTGAACTTGTCGCGTCCGACGTCCTGATACACTGGCGACGGCATGCGGAAACGCTCCTCCGCCACCGGGGCATAGGCGCGCGAAGCCATCATCTTACCTGTGACGACCGGCACCGGCTCCGGAGATGGCGGCGGGGGCGGCGGCGGCGGGGGCGGTGGTGCGGACATCGCCGACTGGTCCGCAACGGTCACTGGAGAAGTTTGCCTCTGGGCGACGGACGGCGCCTCCGAGCGCGTGCCGGTGACGACGATATCGTTTGCCCCAGGGGCGGATGGAGTGGCGGGCGGGCCAGCTGACTCGATGCCTGACCTAGCACAGGAGGCGAGGAGCATGGCGGTCAGCCCGATGACGGCGGCCGGGTGTAGGCGGGGCATAGAAACTCTCCCTGGTGACAGCGGCGCACGATCGTCCGCATGTCCCTTCGACGCCGCTCGCCGGGATATCCTTGGGAGCCCCTGAAATTATTTTTGAAGAGCCGCGGCGCCGGTCAGCCGCCCTCGGGCCGGTCGGTCGCGAGCAGCCGTCGCACCTCGTGCATGCGCCAGGAGACGGTCGATTCCGCCACCCCCAATATCTCGGCCGCTTCGGCATGGCTGAGCTGCTGGCCCGCGACGAGGACCACGGCATCGCGATAGGCCGGCTTCAGTCGTGCGACGGCGCTCCTCACCCACATCGCGTCGTGCAGGTCGCGCCCGTCCGGTCCGCGCGTGAGCCCGGTCAATACGCCGAGCCGTTCGGTGAAGCCGAGGAACGATCGGCGCCGGCGCTTCTGGTCGCGACAGGCATTGACCACGATGCCGCACAACCAGGTGGTGAACTTCGCCTCGCCGCGGAATCCGGCGATCTTCTCGACCAGGGTACAGCAGACATCCTGCGCGATATCGTCCGCGTCGGCGCGCGATCCGGTCAGCTGCCAGGCGAGGCCGTGGATCCGGTTATAGTGACGCTGGAGCAGCGTACCGAACGCGTCGCGATCGCCGCCAATGGCGGCGGCGACCAGGTCATTGTCCGGATCGTCCCCGATATCTCCCACAGGCCGCTGTGTGCATCATTCATGGTGCGGATGCCATCGCGGACCGCACCGCCAGACTACTCAATCGCCGGCGGGATACGGGTTCTCGCGCAGCAAGGGCAGGATGCATTCTTCGTAATAATGGTTGGTGAGCCCGGCGAGTTCGCGCTTCATCTCCTCCTTCGCTTCGTCGCTCGCGGTACGCCCCGTCGCGATATCGCCCAGACCGCAGCGCTCGGCGAGGTCGGCGATATGGCCGTCCGCCACGCCGAGGACGTCGCCGAACTGGCCCAGATGGTGGACCGGCAGCCCCATGGTCCGCGCGGACGCTTCATCGGCGGGGAGGAACCGCGTGTTGAATTGCCAATAGGGAGTCAGCTCCAGGACATCGAGCAGCAGCTCGGCATGCGGGCCGTTCCAGATATCGTCGGTCAGGATGAATTGCGTCGCGACGCGACAGCCCGGATGCTCCGCACCGATCCGCGCATTCTCCCCGGCGAGCACGGCTTCATGCGCCAGCTTCTCCGCAGCGATACGCGCATCGACCGGATCCATCGGCGCCGGATTGGTGCCATCGTCCGGCGACAGCCCTGCGTCATGTATCGCAGTGCCGATCTCGTCCTCCCACAGCTCCCGCGGGATGATCTGCCTTATGCTGTCGTCCCGCGTCTCGCGGGTTCGTTTTCCGAACCACCCGAACATGCTCTTCCCCCGGATCGTGTCGCGAGGCTGATATATCGGCCGGGTTAAGAAAGGGCGAGCGCTCCGGCACCATGGCCACCCTCGCCTTCACCCCGCCACTGCGTCCACCAGATCCTGGATCCGCGTGAACACCAGCGCGCCCGCGCCGCGCAACGCGGCGCTCTTGCTCTCCACCGTGCCGACATTGCCGTGGATCAGCGCGCCGGCATGGCCCATCGTCACGCCCTCGCGCGCAGCCTGGCCGGCGACCAGCGCATAGACGGGTTTCGCGAAGCCCTGGTCACGGATCGCCGCCGCCAGCTCCTCTTCCTCATTGCCGCCGATCTCGCCGATGATGACCAGCGCGTCGGTGCCGGCATCCTGCGCGAAGTGCGGCAGCATGTCAGCGAAGCGCGTACCCTTGACCGGATCACCACCCACCCCGACCCACAGGCTCTGGCCGAGCCCGCGCGCGACGAGGCGGTGGCAGACCTCGTAGGAAAGCGTGCCGCTCTTCGCCATCACGCCAAGCCGGCCGGGCGCGAGCGAGACGTCGGGGAGGAAGCCCAGCTTCATCCTGCCCGGGATCGCGATGCCCGGGGTGGATGCCCCGATCCAGCGCGCGCTGGCCGCTGCGACCGCGTGCTTCGCCTTCACGGCATCATGGATCGGCATGCCCTCGGTGATCGTCACCACTGTTCGGATACCGGCGGCGATGGCGTCGAGGATCGCGGGCAGCACGGCAAGCGGCGGCACGATCGCGACGCTCGCCACGGCGCCGGTCACCGCGACCGCTTCGGCGCAGGTGCGGAACACCGGGATCCCCCCGACATCCTCGTCCCGCGGACTGACTCCGCCGACGATATTGGTGCCATAAGCGCGCATCGAGAGAGTGTGAGTCCGCCCAGCCCGCCCGGTCATGCCCTGGACGATGACCGGCGCATCGGCGCTCAGGAAGCTCTCACGCATCGACGGTCTCCGCGCCGGCCCGCTCGATGGCGAGATCGATCGCGCGCTCCAGGTCGGTCTCGATCGCGATCGGGTTGCCCGCTTCGGCGATGATCGCCCGCGCTTCCTCCAGCCCGTTGCCGATGAAGCGCGCGGTGATCGGTGCCTTCAACTGCGGCACGGCGGCGATCGCCTGGATCAGCAGCCGGGATATCTCGCCGAGATGGGTGTGGCCGGCGAAGAAGTTGATGAGCACCGACTTGATGTTCGGCCCCTCCGCGATCCACTCCATCACCTGGATCAGCCGGGCGGGGTCGCCTTTGAATTGGCCGGTGCGAATGTCGCAGAAGTTGAACGGGCCGCGCCCACGCGCGACCAGTTCGTCGATCAACTGCATGCTGAGCCCCGCACCGGTGGTGATCAGCCCGATATCGCCTCGCGGGTCGAGCCGGACGAAATCGAAACCCTGCGCCAGCTTCAGTGCGGCTTCCGGGTAGAGATCGGCGTTTTCCTCGATCACGCGTACCAGCCGTGGCCGGCGTTCGAGTGCGTTCTCGTCGATCGCCAATTTGGTGTCGCCGATGATCCAGCTGCCATCGGCACGGATGAAGAGCGGGTTGATCTCGAGCAGCAACGCTTCGTATTCGAAGAACGCGGGGATCAGCGCCTCGGCCGCCTCGCGCATCGGGCCCCGCACCGCATCAGGCAGCGCTGCCGACAGTCGCTCCACCGCATCGCGCATTGCCGCCGGGTCGAGCGCGACGCTCTCGCCGATCAGGTCGTCGTGCGCCTCCTCGATATCAACGCCGCCCTGCGGCGACATCATCACGCGGACCATCGCCGGCCCGGCGTCGAGGGTGAAGCTGAGATAGGTTTCATATTGGTAGTCGACGAGTTCCTCGATGCGGCAGGCCGCGACCTTGTGCCCGCGAATGATCATGCCGAGGATCGCGTCGAGTCCCGCGCATACCGCCGCCGCATCACGCGCGACCTTGATGCCACCAGCCTTGCCGCGGCCGCCGACCGGAACCTGGGCCTTCACCGCGCCAGAGGTCGCGTCGACGGCGTCGCCGACGCGGACCAGTTGCCCATACGGGACCGGCAGGCCGAGTTCGGCGAGCAGGGTCTTCGCGTCGTGTTCGAGCAGCATCATGACCCGCCACCCCGGACTTGTTCCGGGGCCCATCGTCCCGCAAACGCACCAACCGCAGCTCTCGCGGAACCATGGATGCCGGAACAAGTCCGGCATGACGGTGTGGTGAGGCGCATCAAACCCACCAGCGCCCGCCATTCACCACGATCGACTGGCCGGTGATGAATCGCCCCTCGTCGCTCGCCAGCAGCGCCGCCATCGCCGCGACATCCTCAGGCTCGCCGACGAAGCCGACCGGGATCTGCGCCATGGTCTCCGCCACCACCGGATCCTTGCTGGTGGTCAGCGCCCGCGTCAGGATCGGGCCCGGGCAGAGCGCATTGACCGTCACCCCGTCGGGCGCCAGTTCCCGCGCCACCGCCCGGGTGAAGCCGATGATCCCGGCCTTGGCCGCGCTGTAATCATGGCTGCCGATCGGGCCGGTCAGCGCCGCCTCCGACGCCATGTTGATGATCCGGCCATATTTTCGCGCGACCATGCCAGGCGCGACCGCGCGGGAGAAACGCATCGTCGTGAACAGGTTGAGCTCGATCACGAAGCGCCACACCTCTTCCTCGGACACGAGGAAGCGCGATTTCCGCTCGCGCGCGCCCTGGCCGACATTGTTGATCAGCACGTCGATCCTGCCGAACCGCGCTTCCGCCTCGGCGACGAAATCCCACGCCGCCTGCCGATCGGTGCAATCGGCCGCACGCACCAGGATCGTGCCGCCCGCCGCCTCGACCTCGGCCTTGAGCGCGGCGAGCGTATCTTCCTCGCGGTCGATCACCGCGAGCGCCGCACCCTCCGACGAAAGCCGCAAGGCGCAGCCCCGGCCGATGCCGTTGGCACCGCCCGTCACCATCGCCACCCGCCCGCTCAAACGCTCCATCCGGCTCTCCTCGCGCCATGACTTCCCGTCATGGGTAGTGTGTCCTCCCGGTCATTCTGTGCTGAATGTCGGGTTGCATGCTGGATATTCGTATAGAATGCTGTTAGAACCGCATTCAAATAAAATATAGCCATGAGAGGATGAGAGAATGTCCGTCGTTCGACGCGCAGTCCGCCGCACCGGCCCACTCAACCCGTTGCGCGCCTTCGAAGTCGCCGCGCGCCACATGAGCTTCACCATCGCCGCGGACGAGCTCTGCGTGACTCAGGGCGCGATCAGCCGCGCGGTGAAGACGCTCGAGGATTATTACGGCGTGCCGTTGTTCAAACGGCTCGGCAACGGGCTCGAGCTGACGCCGAAGAGCCGAATCCTTGCGCACAAGCTGACCGACATCTTCGTCCAGCTCGCCGATGCGACCGACGAGTTCGTCGGCTCCAAGACATCGCATGTGCTGACGGTGTGGACGTACACCAGCTTCATGATCGGCTTCCTGATCCCCAAGCTCCCCGATTTCCAGGTCAAGCATCCCAACATCAAGGTTCGGCTGATCTCCGCGACCGACAGCACCGATTTCAACCGTGAGCAGGTCGATGTACGGCTGCGGTACGGGCATGGCCATTGGCAGGGCTTCGACAGCACCCTGCTGTTCCGCGAGGAATTGCGCCCGGTGTGCAGCCCCAAGCTGCTCGAACCCGGCGCGACGACGATGAGTTTCGCCGAGCTGGAGAAACAGGTGCTGCTCCATCATGACGGACGGCGCCACGACTGGGCCGACTGGCTCGCGGCCGCCGGCCATCCCGAACTGGTGCCGCATGACAATCTGGTGTTCGACGAACTGAGCGTGGCTAACCAGGCGGCGATCTCCGGCGTCGGCATCGCCATGGCGCAGCGGGCCTATTTCCAGAACGAGATCGCCAATGGCCAGCTGATCGCGCCGTTCGAGACGGTGCTGAAGCGAGACCGGGGCTATTACCTCACCGTCTCGCGCGAGCGGCGCAATGCCGATCATGTCGCGATCTTCCGGGACTGGCTGCTCGACCAGCTGAGTGAGCTCGATCATGGCGAGGAAGCCTATCCGGTGCTGCGCGCCGCCAATGGCTGAGGGCCGCGCGACAGGCTGGTGACGATCCCGGCCGCGGCGAACAGCGCCGCGACGAGCAGCGCGACGACTCGCCCCTCGGCCGGCAGCAGGCGAAACATCAGCGCCGCCACCGCGGCGCCGCTCGCCTGCCCCAGCACCCGTGCCGTCGCGCCCATCACGCTTGCGCTGCCGCTCCGTTCGATCGGGCTCGCCAGGATCACCGCCTTGCTGCTCGGCGGCTGAAAGATTCCGTAGCCGAACCCGCACAACCCCATCCGCCACGCGATATCCCACACGCCGGCGCCCGGTTGAATCAAGGCGAGCGACAATAGTCCGCTGCCGAAGATCGCCAGCCCGATCGCGCAGAGGGGCCCGGTCTCGATCCGGTTCCCGAGCCATCCCCCAAAGGGCGCCACCGCCGCGAGCATCAACGGCCAGGGCAGGAACAGCAGGCCGGTCTCGATCTGGGTCCGCCCGAGATCCTGCTGGAAGTGGAAGGGCAGTACGACATAAGCGAGCAGCTGCGCCGCCGAGGCCGCGAACACCGTGCCGACCGACAGGCCGAAGCGCCGGGTGCGCAGCAGATCGACCGGAAGCAGCGGCATCGCCATGCCCGTCTGGCGCCAGACCAGCAACACGCCGGCGGCGAGGCCGCTTATCCCAAGCGCGAGCGGCACCGCCGCCCCGTCGCGATGCGCAACGGCATCGAGCGCGAGCAGAACAAGCCCGAAGGTCGCCATGCTCAGCACCACGCTCAGCGCGTCGAGCCGCTCGCCGTTGCGCTCGGCCGCCTTGGGCAGCGAGGCGATGCCGATCACGAGCAGCAGCAAGGTCACCGGCAGGTTGACGATGAACAGCCAGCGCCAGTTCGTCAGCGACACGACGAGCGAGGCGAAGCTCGGCCCGCCGGCCAGCGCGAGGGCGACGAGCAGGCTGTTGACGCTGATGCCGCGCGACAATTTCTCCGGCGGATAGACGAAGCGCAACATCGCATTGGTGACGCCCATGATGCCCGCCCCGCCACAGCCCTGGACGAAGCGCCACGCCGCGAGCGACCAGAGATCGTCCGCCATCGCGCAGCCGAACGAGGCGACCCCGAACAGCGCGATGCAGCCGAGATAGAGGCGCGCATGGCCATAAATGTCGGCTGCCTTGCCGATCGGCAGCAGCACCAGCGCGACGGCGAGCTGATAGGCATTGACCACCCAGATCGCCTCAGCCGGCCCGACCCCGAGTTGCCCGGCGATCGACGGCAGCGCGATGTTGAGCATCACGCCGTCGAGCACCGACATGGTCACGGCAAGCCCGACGGTGAACGCCGCCAGCCTGCCGCGGCCGTGCACGGTCACCCGCAGCGGCGTTCGAACACCGCCGCCAGCCCCTGCCCGCCGCCGATGCACATCGTCTCCACGCCGTAGCGCGCACCGCGCCGGTCCATCTCGCGCAACAGGGTCGCCATGATCCGCCCGCCGGTCGCGCCGACCGGATGGCCGAGCGAGATGCCCGAGCCATGGACATTCATCCGCTCGAAATCGCTAGCGCCGAACTTCCACTCGCGGGTGCAGGCGAGCACCTGCGCGGCGAATGCCTCGTTGAGTTCGATCAGGTCGATGTCGGCGAGGGTCAGACCGGCGCGATCGAGCGCCTTGGCGACCGAGGGCACCGGCCCGATGCCCATGGTCTTTGGCGGTACGCCAGCGACGGCCCATGAGACGAGCCGTGCGAACGGCCTGAGGCCAAGCGCCGCTGCCTTCTCCACCGTGGTCACGATCGCGACCGAGGCGCCGTCATTCTGCCCGCTGGCATTGCCTGCGGTCACCGTCGCCTCGGCATCCTTCGCGCCGAGGATCGGTTTCAATGACGCGAGCGATTCCGCGGTCACGCCGCGGCGCGGATGCTCATCCGACTCGACCAGCATCTCTTCCTTGCGGGTCTTCACGGCGACCGGCACGATCTCCTCGGCAAACACGCCGCTATCCTGCGCCGCCACTGCGCGGCGATGCGATTCCGCGGCGAAAGCATCCTGCTCCGCGCGCGGCACCGCATAATCGCGGCGGAGATTCTCGGCGGTTTCCAGCATGCCGCCGGGCACCGGATAGTGGGCGCCGCCTGCGGTGATCCGGCCTCGCGCCAGGGCATCGTCGAACTTCATCCCGTCCCCGGTCGCGCCCCAGCGAAGGGCGGTGGAATAAAAGGGCGCGTTGCTCATCGATTCAGCGCCGCCCGCCAGCACCAGGTCCGAGCCACCGGTCGCGACCTGCATCGCGGCATAGATCACTGCCTGAAGCCCCGATCCGCAACGCCGGTCGATCTGCAACCCGCCGACCTCGATCGGCAGCCCGGCGTTCAGCGCGACCACCCGGCCGAGCGCCGGCGCGTCCATCGTGGGATAGCATTGCGCGAACAGGACATCCTCGACCTCTCCGGCCGGCAGGCCGGTCCGGTCGAGCAGCCCACGCACGACGATCGCGCCAAGCTCATGTGCGCTGAGCGTCTTGAACACGCCGCCAAAGCGGCCGACCGGCGTCCTCAACGGCTCGCAAATCACCACGTCGCGCACAGTCATTCTCCCGTTTCGATGATCCCGGTCATCGCCGGCTGACCGGCCGCGTCAGCGGTCCAGACCTCGGCGCCGCGCCCCGTCCGCTTGAGGTTCAATGAGAAGGGCGCGGTATCGAACAGCGGCCGGCGCGCACGGAAAGCGAAGCGTTTCACCCGGGCGCCGGGTGTCTCGCACAGGAAGTGATCCATCAGCAGGGTCGCGGCATAGGGGCCGTGAACGACCAGCCCCGGATAGCCCTCCACGCCCCGCGCATAACCGCGGTCATAATGGATGCGATGCCCGTTGAAGGTCAGCGCCGAATAGCGGAACAGCGCGACGGGATCGGGCGTGACGATGCGAGTGGCCTCTGCGACGCGCGCTTCTACCGGCGGCGGCGCGGCGGCACTACCGTCCCCGCGATAGACCAGGTCCTGCCGCTCCTCGATGACCAGCACGCCGTCGCAGCGTATCGCATGGCGCATCGTGACGAAGACCATCTCGCCGCTCGATCCGGTCTTCGCCGTCACGTCGGCGACGGTCGATACGCGTTCGATCGACGCTCCGATGCGGATTGGCGCGTGGAAGACTATCTCCCCTGCGGCCCACATCCGCCGGGGGAGCGGTACCGGCGGAAGGAAGTCGCCGCGCTTCGGATGCCCATCGACGTCGATGGCGGACTGGCGCGCGTGCGGCAGGAAATAGAGCCAGTGACCGAGCGGCGGCACCTCTCCGGGGAGCTGCGCCTCATGGTCGAGCAGCGCGGCAAGGCCGGCCAGCGGTGCCGGCGAGGCCTGGTCGACGGCCCGCTCCTCGCGACCGATCCATGACTTGAGATGCTCGATATCCACGTGGGTCCTTATGCGAGGTCGGATCGCGGCTGTCGCGGCTGCGGAGAAAATTTCCCCCGGCTTTGTCAATTTTTCATCGTGCGACGGCCTGTGCCCGCGTCCATCAATCGCGTGTCAAAAGCGGAGGCGGCATGCCGGAAATCGAGTTCGTTGCGGTCGACGGCACGCGCAGGAGGATTCCGGGCGATGTCGGTGACAGCGTCATGATCGCCGCGACCGAGGGGCGCGTGCCGGGCATCCTCGCGCGGTGCGGTGGATCGTGCCGCTGCGCGACCTGCCATGTCTATGTCGCGGCGGAATGGGTGAGCGCCCTGCCGCCCATGTCGCCGTACGAGGACGAGATGCTCGACGCGGCCGAGGCCGAACGCCGCGCCACCAGCCGGCTGAGCTGTCAGATCACGCTGACCGCTGCCATGGACGGAATCGTCGTGCATGTGCCAGAGCGGCAATAGTGATGTGTGTCGATGAAGGTGAGACAATGAAGCTCCGGTCGTTGCTGTTCGTCCCCGGGGACCGCCCCGATCGCTTCGCCAAGGCGGCGGCGAGCGGCGCCGACGCGCTGATCCTCGATCTCGAGGATTCGGTGTCGGTCGAAAAGAAGCCCGAGGCGCGTGCGGCGATCGCTGCGTGGCTGAAGGACGGACGCACCCTGCCCTGCTTCGTCCGCATCAATCCGCTTGGCGGCGACGAGACCCGCGCCGATCTGGCCGCGATCCTGCCCGCCGGGCCTGACGGGATCGTGCTGCCGAAGGCGGAGGGCGCCCCGTCGGTCCGCGCGCTGATCGAGCTTGCCGGTGGCTCGACCCCGCCGATCCTGCCGATCGCCAGCGAGACCGCTGCCGCCGTGTTCCAGCTCTCCACCTATGGCGAGGTCGCGACCCATCTCGCCGGCCTGACCTGGGGCGCCGAAGATTTGCCTGCCGCGATCGGCGCGACTGCCTCGCGCAACGCCGATGGGAGTTATACCGCGCCCTATGAGATGGTCCGCGCGCTGACCCTGTTCGGTGCCCATGCCGCAGCGGTGACGGCGATCGAAACGGTCTATCCCAACATCGCCGACACCGACGGCCTCGCCGCCTATGTCGCGCGTGGCCGGCGCGACGGCTTTACCGGCATGATGGCGATCCACCCGGCCCAAGTCGCGACGATCAACGCCGGCTTTAGCCCGAGCGAGGCGGAGATCGCGCATGCTCGCGCAGTGGTGCAAGCCTTCGCCGCAAATCCGGGCGCAGGGGCGCTGAAGCTCGACGGCAAGATGATCGACCAGCCGCATCTCAGCCAGGCGCGCAAGGTGCTGGCGCAGACAGGATAAGGAGCGGGCAAACATTGAGTCGGACTAGCGCCGCGAACCGGCGGGTTGAATCGAACCGGGACGACGACAGCATGTTGAAAATGTCATGCAGGTAGCTGACATTTTCAATCTACTCATTGCCTTTAATATCAAAGACTTATGCAAAATCGACAATGAGCAACGGCATTAAGCGCGTTCAGTCGATCCGCGCATAGACCGACTTCACCTCGGTATAGGCATCGATCGATTGCCGCCCCAGTTCGCGCCCGATGCCCGATTGGCGATAGCCGCCAAAAGGCGAGATCAGATCGACATGGAGATAGGTGTTGATCCACACCGTGCCGGCCCGGAGCGCTTTCACCACCCGGTGGCCGCGGCCGAGATCGCGAGTCCAGACCGCCGCAGCCAGCCCGAACTCCGTATCATTGGCGATGCGGATCGCCTCCGCCTCGTCGTCGAACGGGATCAGCACGGTGACCGGACCGAACACCTCTTCGCGGGCAATGCGCATGCGGTTGTCGGCATTGGCGAAGATGGTGGGTTCGACGAAGAATCCCGGCCGGTCGAGCGCTGCGCCGCCGGTCAGCAGTTGGGCTCCGTCGGCGCGGCCAACATCGAAATAGGAGGTCACCCGGTCGAACTGCTCGCGCGATACGACCGGCCCCATCATCGTCAAGGGGTCGAACGGATCGCCGACGCTGAACGCGCCCACCTGCGCCGCGAGCTTCCGGGCGAAATCGTCATGCACGCTGCGATGGACCAGGATGCGCGAGGCGGCGACGCAGATCTGGCCCGAGAGGAAGCAGAAACCCTGCGCGGCCGTTGCCGCAGCGGCATCGAGATCGGCATCGGGGAAGACGATGTTGGGCGATTTGCCGCCCAGTTCCAGTGTCACCCGCTTGAGATTGCCGGCCGAGGCAATGAGGATCTTCTTGCCCACCTCGGTCGACCCGGTGAAGCCGACCTTGTCGACGCCGGGGTGCTCGGCGATTGCCGCGCCCGCGATATGGCCGAGGCCGGTCACGATGTTGACCACGCCCGGCGGCACATCCGCCTCGAGCAGCAACTCGCCCAGCCGGATCGAACTGAGCGGGGTCTGCTCGGCGGGCTTCAAGATCACCGTATTCCCGCATGCCAGGGCGGGCGCGATCTTCCACGCGGCGCTGCCGAGCGGTCCGTTCCACGGCACGATATGGCCGCATACGCCGACCGGCTCGCGCAAGGTATAGTTGAGCATACCGCCCGCCGACGGGTTGGTCTCGCCATAGATCTTGGTCGGCCAGCCGGCATAATAGACGAAGGTCTCGACCACCCCCGCGACCAGCGCGCGGGCGATGGTGAGCGGCGCGCCGTTGTTGCGCGATTCGATCTGCGCCAGCTCCTCCTGATGCGCCTCGATCTTGTCGGCGATGCGCAACAACAGGCGGGATCGCTCGTGCGGCGACATGCCGGCCCAGCTCGGTTGGTCGAACGCCGCCCGCGCCGCAACGACCGCCGCATCGACATCCATCCTGTCGCCCGCCGCCGACTCGCCGAGCGTCTCGCCGGTGGCTGGGTCGATCGCGGCGAACGTCTCGCCGGATCGCGCAGCGACCCATTCGCCGCCAATCAGCAGCTTTGTCGCGCCTGCGCCGAGGAAGGCGGTCGCAGCGGCATCGGCCGGCGCCGTCGGGGCTTCGAATATGGAGGCCATGTGTCCCTCTCCCATGTGCCCCGCAATCTAGGCGGGGCCGCCTCGCCGCTCCGCACGATTATTTGTCGCCGTCATCCGACCCCAGATCATGCTCGAGCCGATAAACGCGGGTCGCGGTGCCGTGGAACAGCGCGTCCTTGTCAGCCTCCGGACAATCGGCCGCGATGCGCTTGAACGCGTTCCACAGGGTCCGGTAGCTGCAGCTCTGCCGGTCGACCGGGAAATTGCTTTCGAACATGCAACGATCGGGGCCGAACGCCTCGATGCAATGGATGATGTATGGCCCCCAGGCCTGGGCCAGTTCCTCGGACGAAGGCGGGTGCTCGCGGGCCTCGAAGCCGAAACCATAGGCTGCCATGCCGAGCCCGCCGAGCTTGACCGTCACCCCGGCGTGCCGTGCCAGCAGGTTGATCCCCTCCCGCCACGTCTCGAACACTGCCTTGCGCCGTTTCGCATAGGGGCCGACGCCAAGCGGCGCGCCGATATGGTCGAGGATGATCGGCGTGTCCGGGAAGGCGGCGGCCAGCGCCGCCACCTCATCGAGCTGGGTGAAATAGACCCAGGCATCGAAGCTGAGCCCGAGCGGTGCGAGCCGGGCGAAGCCGCGCCGAAACGCGCTGTCGGCGAGCAAATAGCGGGGGGGCGTGATCTTCGCGAGCGCGCCGACCTTCGCGTCCCATTGCGCCTGCTGGCGGATGCCCCTGAAGCGCCCGTCCCCGGCCGCGAGATGCGCCTCGAGCACCGGGGCCACCGCATCACCCAGCCGCAGATCGGCATAGCCTACGATCCCGGCGCAGGGCCGCCGATCGCCGTACAGGCCGCTCGCGCCGATCGCCGCCATGTCGTTCACATAGTCGGTCTCGCCGACCGGTCGCATCTCCTCGGGGCCGTCCGCGCGGTACATCGCGTTGCATTGAACGAAGACGGATGCACGCATGTCGTGGCCCGAATCCAGGTCGGCCATCAGCTCGGGCAATTGATACGCCTCGGGCGGGCGCCACCAGAGATGATGATGCGCATCGACGATCCGCCGGGCAGGATCGATCACCGCCTCGACAGCGCCCGCCAGCCAGCGGTTCTGTTCCGCCATCGTCCTGTGCGGGATCGATCCCAAGCGCTTCTCCCGTCACGAAATGTGCTGCATGGCAGAATGCATCCCGCATCCCTTGCATGCAACTGCCTTCGCCGGCGATGCCGCCGGCTCCGGCATGAGTTGGCCTCATCAAACGGGCAGGAAAATTGGCTTGTTGATCGTCCCGAAACCGGCGGATTGGAGCGACGAACAGCGCGGCATCGCACGGCATCGACCAGCGGTTCCCGACTTGCGCGAACGTCCGGGGGAGTGAGCATGGCATCGGTGGCAACCCACGAATTCGAGCGGGAAGACCTGATCCTCGTCCGCCGCGAAGACCGCGCCGAGGGCGGCTGGGTCGCCTATGTCACCGTCAACAACGCCGCCAAGAAGAACGCCCTGCCCGTCGAAGGCCGCGCGCTTCTGGCCAAGATCATGACCGAGCTGGCAACCGAGCCGGAGCTGCGCTGCGCCGTGCTGACCGGTGCGGGCGAGGATTTCATCGGCGGCGCCAATATCGGCCAGATGTCCGAATTTCCCGACCCCGTCGTGGCGGAGACCGGCAGCAAGACCACGCATCATGCCTGTGACAGCATGCGCCGCATGCCGGTGCCGGTGATCGCCCGGATCGACGGCTATTGCCTGGGCGCGGGCATGGAGATTGCCACCTCTTGCGATATGCGCGTCGCCACGACGCGAGCGCGTTTCGGCATGCCCGAAGTGAAATACGGCGTGCCCTCGGGCATGGAGGCGTGCCTGATCCCACGACTGGTCGGGTGGGGCAAGGCGATGGAGCTGGTGTTCACCGGCGAGATGATCTCCGCCGAGGAGGCCTATCATTTCGGCTATGTCGAGAAGCTGGTTGCCCCCGAAGACCTCGACCGGCAGACTGAGACCTGGGTGCGGGCGATCTGCGAGGCGGGGCCGCGCGCGATCCGCATCCAGAAGGAATTGTGCCGTGACTGGGAACAGATGTCGATCAGCGACGCGGTGCAGGCGGGGGTCCGCGCGGTCGGCCGCGCCCACACCACCGACGAACCCAAGCGTCTGATGACCGCATGGCGCGAACGCCAGCGCCGGAGGCGGGAAGCCCGCGGCTCCTGATGGAGGCCGAGGTTCGGGATCGGGACGGTATGGTGCTCGCCGATTGCGCTGCAGCGTTGCGCGCAGTCGGACGCTATCTCGCGTCGGTCCGTATCGCGGTGGAAGAACGCGTATCGGCGGGCGGCAAGGTCGATGGTGCGCTGCTCAATCGTCACCAGCATGCGGCACATGGCCTGGCCTGGATCGCCACCTATGACGCAGCCCTTCGCGCGCTGTTTGGCTGGGCTGAGCGGCTGACGGCGGAGCGGCCGCTGCGCGAGGTCGAGCGACTGATCCTCACGAGCGGTTTCGCTGAATATCTCGCCCAGATCGGTGGCGGCATCCCGATGAGTCAGGTCGAGATGATCCGCCCGAGCGATTTCGGGCTCGAGGAGGAGGCAGCCGCGTGCCTTGCAGACCCGGCCTGTCGGGCGCTGATTGCAGCCGGCGGCAGCGACGCCCGCGCCCGCGTCGCCGCGTCGCTCGGTATCGGCGCGGGGCCGGACCGGGCGCTGGGCGACGAGCTGCTCGAGGTGATGGCCGACCAGTTCTCGCGCTTCGTCGAGGACAAGGTCGCGCCGCATGCGCATCAATGGCATCTCGACAATGCCTATATTCCGCTCGACGTGGTGACCGCGATGGCGGGCATGGGCGTGTTCGGCCTGACCGTGCCCGAGGCCTATGGCGGCGCGGGCCTGGGCAAGCTCGCCATGTGCCTTGTCTCGGAAGAGCTCTCGCGCGGCTATATCGGCATAGGCTCGCTCGGTACCCGGTCCGAGATCGCGGCGGAGCTGATCCGGCTCGGCGGGACCGAGGCGCAGAAGGACCATTATCTGCCGCGCCTCGCCTCGGGCGAGATCTTGCCGACCGCCGTGTTCACCGAGCCCAATGTCGGATCGGACCTGGCCTCGCTGCGCACCCGCGCGGTGCGCGCGACCAATGCCGCCGGCGAGCCGGTGTGGCGCGTCACCGGCAACAAGACCTGGATCACGCACGGCGCGCGCAGCGACCTGATGACCTTGCTGGTGCGCACCGATCCGTCGCAGACGGGGTATCGCGGCCTTTCCATGCTGCTCGCCGAGAAGCCGCGCGGCGACGACGCCGACCCCTTTCCCGCCCCCGGCATGAGCGGCGGCGAGATCGAAGTGCTCGGCTATCGCGGCATGAAGGAATATGAGATCGCCTTCGAGGATTTCGACGTGCCGGAGAGCGCCCTGCTCGGCGGGATCGAGGGCCAGGGCTTCAAGCAGCTGATGGAAACCTTCGAGAGCGCGCGCATCCAGACCGCGGCGCGCGCGGTCGGCGTGGCGCAGAACGCGCTCGAGCTTGGCCTGTCCTATGCCGCCGACCGGATCCAGTTCGGCGAGCCGATCGCTGCCTTTCCCCGCATCGCCGGCAAGCTCGGCTGGATGGCGACGGAGACGATGATCGCGCGCCAGCTCTCCTATGTCGCGGCGCGCGAGAAGGACGAAGGCAAGCGCTGCGACATCGATGCCGGCATGGCCAAGCTGCTCGCCGCACGCGTCGCCTGGAGCAATGCCGACAATGCGCTGCAGATCCATGGCGGCAATGGCTTCGCGCTCGAATATCCGATCAGCCGGGTGCTGTGCGACGCGCGCATCCTCAACATCTTCGAGGGCGCGGCCGAGATCCAGGCGCAGGTCATCGCGCGCGGCCTGCTCGCGCGGGGGAACTGACATGGCGGTGATCGGCGTGATCGGCACCGGCGTGATGGGGCGCGGCATCGTCCAGCTCTTCGCCCAGGCCGGCCATGAGCTGCGGCTCTACGACACCAGCCCGGAGGCGGTGGCCGAGGCCGCCCGCTTCGTCGCGGGCATGATCGACCGGCAGGTGGCCAAGGGCACGATCGACGCCATGGCCGGAGAGTCGGTCAAGGGCCGCATCATTCCGTGCACCGCGCTCGCCGATCTCGCCGGCTGCGAGGTGGTGATCGAGGCGATTGTCGAGCGGCTCGATGTGAAGCAGCAAGTGTTCGGCGAGCTGGAGGCACTGGTCGGCGCGGAGTGCATCCTCGCCAGCAACACCTCCTCTCTGCTGATCAGCGCCATCGCTTCCAAATGCGCACATCCCGAACGAGTCGCCGGACTGCACTTCTTTAACCCCGTGCCGCTGATGAAGCTCGCCGAAATCATCCCCGGCGTGATGACCGCGCCAATCGTCACCGACCGCCTCAAGGCACTGGTCGAGGGCGCGGGCCACCGCGCCGTCACCGCTGCGGACCAGCCCGGCTTCCTGGTCAATCATGCCGGCCGCGCGCTCTATACCGAGGGTCTGCGCGTGGTCGAGGAAGGCGTGACCGACCATGTCGGCGTCGACCGCATCGTGCGCGAGGGGCTCGGTTTTCGCATGGGCCCGTTCGAGCTGCTCGACCTTACCGGGCTCGATGTGTCGGGTCATGTCATGCAGTCGATCTACGACCAGTTTCTGCAGGATCCGCGTTACCGCCCCTCGGCGCTGATCCCGCCCCGGATCGCTGCGGGGCTGTACGGGCGCAAGACCGGGCGCGGTTTCTACGCCTATCCCGACGGCCAGAAGCAGGAGCCGGCCGAAGCCGGTGTTCCCGCGGCGAAGCATCCGATCTGGCTTGGTGAAGGAGTGGATATAGAGGCGGTGACCGCCCTCGTTACGAACGCCGGTTTCACGCTGGTGGAACGGCCCGACGATCCGACCGATCCCGCCCTGCTGCTCGCGCTCTGGGGCGAGGACCTCACCTCCGCCGCCGTCCGTCTTGGCCTCGACCCGACACGCTGCGTCGCGATCGATCCGATCACCGATTTCGAACGCCGCCGCACTTTGATGACGTCGCCGGTCACACGCCACGCCATCGTCGACGCAGCGCACGCGTTGCTGGCGAGCGACGGCACGAAGGTCAGCGTGATCAGCGACAGTCCCGGCTTCGTCGCGCAGCGCGTGCTGGCGATGATCGTCAACACCGGTTGCGAAATCGCCCAGCGCGGCATCGCGTCGCCCGACGATATCGACGCGGCGGTGCGGATCGGCCTGGGGTATCCGATGGGGCCGCTCGCGCTCGGCGACCGGATCGGCGCGGCGCGGGTGCTCGCCATCCTTGAATCGTTGCAGCGAGTGACGGGCGATCCCCGCTATCGCCCAAGCCTGTGGCTGCGCCGCCGCGCGCTGCTTGGCCTGTGGCTCGGGCAGCAAGCGGTATGAGCGTCCGGACCGACATGCCGGTACCCGGCATCCTGCGCCTCCTGATCGACCGCCCCGACGCGCGCAACGCGATCAACGCGAATGTGCGCATTGGCCTGATCGATGCTGCGACGACCGCGCAGGCCAATCCGGCAATCCGTGCTTTGGTGATCGCCGGCGCCGGCGGCATGTTCAGCGCCGGCGGCGATCTGCCGAGCCTGGTCGGCATCAGCGAGGATGCAGCGCTGGCCCGGCTACGCGAGGGGCACCGGCTGGTGTCGCTCCTCTGGACCTATCCCAAGCCCGTCGTCGCCGCGGTGGAGCGGTTCGCGATCGGCGCGGGGGCCGGCCTGGCCCTGCTCAGCGACGAGATCGTCATCGGGCAGAAGGCGGTGTTCGGTTTTCCCTTCATCCGTCTCGGACTGGTGCCGGACTGGGGCCTCTCCGGTACGGTTCCGCGCCGCGCCGGGGCGGAAGCGGCGGCGAAACTGTTCGCGACGGGTGGCAATGTTGCGGCCGACCGTGCGCTGGCGCTCGGGCTTGCCGATCAGGTCGTCGAGGACGCTCGCGTGATGGAAGAGGCGGTCGCCCGTGCGGAGGCGCTCGCCCGCCTTGCCCCGGGGGCCTTCGCCCGGCTGAAACGGCGCCTGCGCGGCGATGCGGAGCAGGTGTTGCAACTCGACCGCGAAGCGCGCGACCAGGCGGCATGCCTCATGTCGTCGGAATTCGCCGAGGGTTATGCGGCGTTCCGCGAAAAGCGCGAGCCGAGATTTTAACACTACCTCCCCTCTCCTTTCAGGAGAGGGGCAAGCTGCGCAGCAGCGCGGGGTGCGGTTGAGGGCAGGACCAGCCCGTCGCCCTCACCCTCCCATTGCTTCGCAATGGGCCCCTCCCTCTCCCGCTGGGAGAGGGGTTAGACTGTCAGTTGAGTCACGCCCTTCACATATGTGTAGCCATCGAGCCCCTCGGACCCACCCTCACGGCCATATCCCGAATCCTTGATCCCCCCGAACGGCACCTCGGGAAAGGATGAAGTGAAATGGTTGATCGACAGACTTCCGCATTCGACCCCGTCGATCAGCTTCGCCGTCACGCTCGCCGAATCCGTGAACGCATAGGCAGCCAGACCGAATGGCACCGCATTGGCCCGCCCGATCGCTTCCTCCACCCCCGACACCCGGCTCACCAGGGCCAAGGGTCCGAACGGCTCCTCCACCATGGCGCGCGCGTCAGCCGAAACATCGGCGATCACCGTCAGCGGATAGACGAACCCCTCATTCCCCTGGCGCGCGCCGCCGCTCGCCAGCCGGGCGCCGCGCTCCAGCGCATCATGCACATATCCTTCGATCGCGGTCATGCGGCGCTGGTTGATCAGCGGCCCCATCTCGGTTTCCTCAGCCAGCGCAGGGCCCGCGCGCAACGCAGACGCCGCGGCGCCGAAGCTTTCGACGAACCGCTCATACACCGCATCATGCACGAAGAACCGCGTCGGCGACACGCAGACCTGCCCGGCATTGCGCGACTTGGCCCTGGCTGCCAGCGCGCCCAGCGCATCGACATCGGCATCCTTCCACACGATCACCGGCGAATTGCCGCCAAGCTCCATGATCGCCGGCTTCATATGGCGCCCGCACAGTTCGGCGAGATGCTTGCCCACGGGAACCGATCCCGTGAAGGTCACCAGCCGGATCGACGGGTGCGCGATGAGATAGTCGGAAATCTCCGCGGGTTTGCCGAACACCAGATTGACCACGCCCTCGGGCACGCCCGCATCGTGGAACGCCTCCACCAACGCCATCGGGCCGGACGGCGTCTCCTCGGCACCCTTCAGGATGATCGAGCATCCCGCCGCCAATGCGCCGGCAACCTTGCGAGTCGGCGAGGCCAGCGGGTAATTCCACGGCGTGAAAGCGGCGACGACCCCGATCGGATAGCGTAGCGCCATCTTGCGAAAACCGGGCTGGGCCGGGATGATCCGGCCATAGAGCCGCCGCCCCTCGCCCGCATCCCACATGATCCGCGCGCGGGCGATATCGACCTCGCTGCGCGCTTCCTCCAGCGTCTTGCCCTGGTCGAGCGCGATGGCAAGGGCGATGCGCTCGCGCCGTTCGCCGAGCAGGTCGGCGGCCCGCAGCAATATCTTTTCACGATCGGCAGGCGACACGTCGCGCCATGCCTTCAGGCCATGTTCCGCCGCCGCGATGGCATCGTCCAGCTCGGCCCTGCCGGCATGCGGCAGCGAGGCCAGCACCGTGCCGTCGGACGGATTGATCACCTCTTCCCCGGCCGCGGCGGTGCGCCATGCCCCACCGATCAGGAATTTCAGCTCGGGATAGCCCATCACTCTCTCCTGCTCTTCCGGCCGTTTCTCATCATCAGTGGCTTATTGTTTATTCGGAAGACTTGCCAAATGACAGATTATCACGCCTCTATCAGATTATATCGGGTTGATGCGCATCGGCCTTTGCCGGATGCCCGAAGCACGATGGAGCGGGTGCCAGACAGGCGATGAATTTCGATTTTTCCGAAGATGTGACGCTGATGCGCGAGGAGGTCCGCAGGATCCTGCGCGACAGTTTTCCGCGCGGCAGCGTGCGCCAGGCGGTCGATGCCGGCGCGCCGTTCGACCGGGCATTCTGGAGGTCGATCGGGGAGATGGGCTGGCTCGGCGTCGCCATCCCGGAACGCCTCGGCGGATCTGGCCTGGGATATGAAGCCTTGTGCATGATCGCCGAGGAGATCGGCGGCGGCGTGGCTCCGGTGCCGTTCGCTTCCTCGATCCAGCAGGCAGCCGAGGCAATCCTGCTGTTCGGCAGCGACGCCCAGCGCGAACGCTGGCTGCCCGGTCTCGCCAGCGGTGAGACGATCGGCTGTTTCGCGCTGGCGGAAGGCACAGGCGATCCGCGCGAGGATGCCCTCGCTACGAGCTTCGCGAACGGTCTTACCGGCACCAAGCTCCCGGTGATCGACGGCGACATCGCCGATCTCTGCATCGTCGCCACCAGGGACGGGCTGTGGGTCGTCGAACTCGACCAGCCGGGCGTGAAGCGCGAGCCGCTGGAGGCGCTGGACCTCGTCCGCCACAGCGTCCGCCTGACCCTCGACAGCGCCACGGCCGAACGGCTCGATGGCGCAAAGGGCTGGCACGACGTGCAGCGCCTGCTCGATCGCACCGCGATCCTCACCGCTTTCGAACAGGTCGGCGGGGCGCAGGCCGCACTCGACATGGCCGTGGCGTTCGCAAAGGAGCGTTACGCCTTTGGCCGCTCGATCGCGTCCTTCCAGGCGATCAAGCACAAGCTCGCTGACATCTATGTCGCGCTCGAACTGGCGCGCTCCAATGCCTGGTACGGCGCCTGGGCGCTGGAGAATGACGCGCCCGAACTCCCCGTCGCGGCCGCCGCCGCGCGGCTCGCCGCGATCGATGCGTTCAGCCTCGCCGCCAAGGAGAATATTCAGACGCATGGCGGCATGGGCTTCACTTGGGAGTCCGACTGCCACCTCTATTACCGCCGCGCCCGCGAGCTGGCGCTGGTCATGGGCAGTACGCGCTACTGGCGCGACCGGCTGATCGACCGGCTGGATGAGGCTGCCTGAGATGGACTTCAGCGACACCCCCGAAGAAGCCGCCTTCCGCGCCGAGGCCCGCGCGTTCCTCGACGCGCACATGCCGCTCAAGCAGGGCCGCGTCACCAGCCGGGCAATGACGCCGGAGGATGTCGCCGCCTCCAGGGCCTGGCAGCGCATCAAGGCGGAGAAAGGTTTCGCCGGCATCCTCTGGCCGAAGGAATATGGCGGGCGCGAGGGCACGCCGATGCAGCAGATCATCTTCGGCCAGGAGGAAGAGCGCTACGCCGTCCCGACCACGGTGTTCAACCAGGGCGTCGGCATGGCGATGCCCACCGTGATGAGCTTCGGCACGCCCGACCAGCTCGCCCGCTATCCCCGCCCCGCGCTGATGGGCGACGAAGTGTGGTGCCAACTCTTCTCCGAACCCGCCGCCGGCTCCGACCTCGCCGGGCTGCGCACCCGCGCCGTGGCAGAGGGCGACGACTGGGTGATCAACGGCCAGAAGATCTGGACCTCCTACGCGCATTTCGCCGATTTCGGCATGATGGTCGCGCGGACCGACCCGGACCTGCCCAAGCATCAGGGGCTGACCTTCTTCATTGTCGACATGCGCATACCAGGCATCGAGATCCGCCCGATCCGCCAGATTTCCGGCAGCTCCAATTTCAGCGAGGTGTTCTTCACTGACGTCCGCATCCCCGACAGCCAGCGGCTCGGCAAGGTCGGCGAGGGGTGGAAGGTCGCGCTGACCATGCTCGCCAATGAGCGCTTCACCGTCGGCCGGGCCGAGGGGCCGGACTTCGAGGATATCTTCGCACTTGCCCGCAGCGTGGATCTCGACGGCAAGCGCGCGGTCGACGACAGCGCGGTGCGCGAACGCCTCGCCCGCTGGTATGTCCAGAGCGCCGGCCTGAAATACACCCGCCTCCGCGCGCAGACGGCGCTGTCGCGCGGCAAGGCGCCGGGGCCGGAGAATTCGATCGGCAAGCTGGTCAGCGCGCCCAAGCTGCAGGAGATCGCGACCTTCGGCATCGACCTGATCGGCATGGCCGGCGCGATATCCGACCCCGACGTGGCGGCAATGAACGGCTGGTTCCAGCAGGCGCTGCTCTATGCGCCGAGCAAGCGGATCGCCGGCGGTACCGACGAGATATTGCGCAACATCATCGCCGAGCGCGTGCTTGGCCTGCCCGGCGATGTGCGCGCCGACAAGGGCCTGCCGTTCAACCAGATCCCGACCGGCCTGCGCTGATGCGGCGCGCAGTCTATAGCCATACCGAGATGAAGCGCCTGATCGCGCCGGAGACGGTCGCGATTGTCGGCCTCTCGCGCAACGAGACGTCGTTCGGCGCACGGACCGCCGCCAACCTTGCGCATTTCAATGGTCGCCTCTACGGCGTGAACCCGAATGGCGGCCTGATCCACGGCGTGCAGTGCTTCGCGACGCTCGCCGACATTCCTGAGCCGGTGGATTGCGCCGTCCTCGCCGTGCCGATGGAAGCGGTCGAGCAGGTCGTGACTCAGTGCGCTGCAGCGGGCGTCGGCGGCTGTATCATCTACGCCTCGGGTTTTGCAGAGACCGCACTTCCCGATCGTATCGCCCTCCAGCAGCGCATCGGCGATATCGGCCGCGCGGCGGGCATGCGCATCGTCGGCCCCAATTGCTTCGGCCTGATCAACAACATGTCGCGTGCGGGCCTGAGCTTCTCGGGCCGCTATGGCGCAGCGCCGGGGCGGCAGGGCCCGATCGGCCTCGTTTCGCAATCCGGCGGCCTCGGCCAGGCGCTCGCACAGGTGACCGAGCGGGGCGGCGCGTTCAGCCATTTCCTCGCCGCCGGCAACAGCTGCGATATCGATGTCTGCGACTATCTGAGCTACCTCGCCGGCGACCCCGATTGTCGGGTCATCACCTGCATCGCGGAAGGGTTGAACGACGGTGAGCGCTTGCTCCAGGCCGGTGAAGCAGCGCGCGCCGCGGGCAAGCCGATCGTCATGTACAAGATTGCGACCGGCGCGGCGTCCGCCCAGGCAGCGATGTCGCACACCGGCACACTTGCCGGGTCGAACGCGGCCTATGACGCCGCCTATCGCCGCGTCGGCATCATCAAGGCCGACAATATCGAGGACCTTTACCCGGTGGCCGCCTTCCTCGCGAAAGCGGGGCTACCCAAGGCCAGGGGCGTTGCGGCGGTCGCGGCCTCGGGCGGCGCCTGCGTCATCACGCTCGACAAGGCCGAGGCGGCGGGCGTGGCCATGCCCCTGCCCGCGGCCGCAACGCGCGCGGTGCTCGAGGCGAACGTGCCCGATTTCGGATCGCCGACCAACCCGTGCGACATCACTGCCCAAGTCGCGACCAACCCCGCCTCCTATGCTGCCTGCGCCGAGGCGCTACTCGCCGATCCGTCCTACGGCGCACTGGTGGTGATGGCGCCGAGCATCAGCGAGGCGATGACCCCGCGCAACATCGCCATGTTCTCGGAACTGGCGGCAGCGGCAGGCAAGCCGGTGTGCCTGTCCTGGATGTCCGAATGGACCAGCGGCCCCGGCGCCGAGCAATGCGAGGCCGACCCGCATGTCGCGCTGTTCCGGTCGACCGACCAATGCTTTCGCACGCTTGCTGCCTGGCACGGATGGGCGACCGCACTCTCCGCCCCGCAACCCCGCGCCCGCATCGCCGGCATCAACCCCGACGCCTATGCCCTGCTCCGCCTCGCCGGCGACCGGCTGACCGAGCGCGAGGCCAAGGCAGTGCTCGCCAGCTATGGCATTCCGGTCGCGACCGACCAGGTGGTCCGTAGCGCGGACTCGGCAGTGGACGCGGCAACCGCGCTTGGCTTCCCGGTCGTGCTCAAGGTCGAATCCCCCGACATCCCGCACAAGACCGAAGCCGGCGTCGTCCGCCTCGGGCTCACCGACGAACGCGGGGTGCGTCACGCCTATGCCGAAATCATCGCCGCCGCCGCCCGCTTGGAGCCTCCACCCCATATCGCCGGCGTGCTGGTCCAGCCGATGATCGCGAAGGGCGTCGAACTCGTCATCGGCGCGCAGAATGATCCGACCTTCGGCCCCATGGTCGTGGTCGGCCTTGGCGGCGTCATGGTCGAGCTGATCAAGGATTCCGCCGCCGAACTGGCGCCGGTGAACCGCGACCAGGCCGGCGCAATGCTGCGCCGGCTGAAAGGCTACACGCTCCTGACCGGCTTCCGCGGCTCGGCTCCCGTCGACATCGAAGCAATCGAACGCATCATCGTCGCGGTCTCCGAACTCGCCTTCGACCAGGCCGATCGCATCGCGGAGATCGACGTCAACCCGGTGATCTGCCGCCCCGACGGCGCGGTCGCGGTGGATGCGCTGATCGTTCGGTCCGACACCCCCAGTTCCAACGGAGAACGCACATGGCGAAATGGCTGAAGTCTGAGGACTTCATCACCTTCGAGGTGAAGGATCGGATCGCGTACATCACGATGAACCGGCCGGAGAAACGCAATGCGCTCTCGCCCGAGCTGATCCAGGAAGTCCATGACGCGATGCTCGAGGCGGACGACCTCACCAGCGTGCATGTCATCGTGCTGCAGGGCGCGGGGCAGGATTTTTGCGCGGGGTACGATCTCGGTTTCGGCGCCAATCCGGCCAACCAGGCCGATACCGAGGGCAAATACCGCAGCCGCATCGGCACCTTCGATGACGATATCTGGACGATGCAGCGCAAGATGGGGAAGATGCTGATCATCCCCGAAATCCACAAGCCGGTCATCGCCAAGATCCAGGGTCGCGCGCTGGCGGGTGGCGCGGAGCTGGCACTGTGTTGCGACATCGTCATCGCCGCGGACGATGCACAGATCGGCCATCCCGGCGCGCGCGGCATCGGATCGCCGCCGGTCAATTACTGGTTCTACCATGTCGGCCCGCAATGGGCGAAGCGCCTGCTGCTCACCGGCGACAGCGTGACGGGCAAGGACGCCGCGCGGATCGGCATGGTGCTCGACGCCGTTCCCGCGGCGGAACTCAATGCCGAGGTCGAGGCGCTGGCGAAACGCATCGCGATCCTCGACCCGGAGATCAGCGCCGCGCAGAAGCGCATCGTCAATGTCGCGATGGATCTGTCAGGCGCGAAGATGGCGCAGGGTTTCGCGCTGGAAGCCGATGCCCGTGCGCATCTGTCGCAAGGGCCGGGCCGCCAGAAATGGCGCGCGGACGTGAAGGAGCACGGCGTGCGCCAGGCGATCCGCATCCGCGACGCGCAATATGGGTCGGATCCCGTGCGGATCCGGTATCTCGAGGATTAAGGCCGACAGCCGGCGCTGCCGGCCTCTATCGTTCAGTTGCGCAGACTGTCCGGCACCACGCCGCCATTCTCCGCAAGCTTGGCCATCACGGCCTTGTGGAGCGCGATATTCTTCTCGGCGCTGCCGTCCTCACCGCTCACGCCAAGCTCTTCCGCCAGTTCCTTCCGCGCGGAGAGGCTGGAATCGAGGTCGAGCAGCTTCAACAAGTCGACGATCGACGTCTGGTAGTTGCCGCCGCCGCCCTTCAGCGACGCCATCTCGCTGAGCACCGCGCCGACATCGACATTCTGGGGGGCGGGGGCAGGTGCCGCCGGCGCCACCGGGGCAGGAGCAGCGGCCGGCGCCGCAGCGGGCGCGGGAGCGGCGGGCGCCGCCTGCGGCGCGGCGGCCTTGTGATGAAAGATCTTGTCCATGATGCTGCCGAAAATGCCCATTGCTCTTCTCCTGGTTGACGTCCTTCGACCGGCCGGGCCGCGTGCCCGCTAGAACGGGGCCCGACGCAAAAAGGTCCCCGGCTGCCATCACCCCGATAAACATCATGGCACGGAACGATCATCCGCCGCCGGAGGTTTGTGCGCGGGGCGCCTCAGCGCGCGATCAGCAGGAGTAAGGATGATGCGCTACACAATTATTGCGTTGCTGACGGGAAGCGCGCTGGCGCTCGCCGGGTGCGGCGGGTCGAAGACCGAGACGAGCACCACGACGAACAGCGTCACCACCCAGGCGGACTCGCTGACGGTCGACACCAATGTGACGACGCCGGTCCTCAGCCCGGGTCAGGCCTTCGCCAACGCCGCAGCCTCCAGCGACGCGTTCGAGATCGCTGAATCGCAGCTCGCCCAGACCGCGTCGAAATCCGCGGCGATCAAGGCCTTCGCGCAGAAGATGATCGACGCCCATACCGGATCGACCACGAAGCTGAAGGCAGCCGCGGCCAGCGCCACGCCGGCGATCACGCCCGATGCGACCCTGACGGCCGAACAGCAGCAGAAGCTCGACGCGCTCAAGGCGCAGACGGGTGCCGATTTCGATACGGCCTATGCAGCCGATCAGGTTGCCGCGCACCAGGCGACACTCGATGCGCTGAAAACCTATTCGGCGACCGGCGACGTCCCCGAACTGAAGACGTTCGCGACCGGGCTGGTCCCGACCGTGACGGCGCATCTCAACATGGCCAAGGGCCTGAAGCCCTGATTCGACGGCGGGGCGGCACCGCCGCCCCGCCTTTCCACCAAGGCTAGACGATCCATTCCCGGATTGCGCGCGCCACGTCGCCGACTGCGTCGCGCGCCAGGGCCACATCGCGCGTCATCTGCAGAAAACCGTGCACCGCGCCTGGCCAGACAACCAACTCCGCCGACACCCCGGCCGCCTCCAGCCGCTCCAGCAGCAACCGGCTGTCGTCCGCTACCGTGTCCGCCTCGGCAACTCCCAGGAAGATCGGCGGCAATCCCGCCAGATCGGCCTGCAGTGGTATCGCCTCGACCGGCGGCTCATCCCGCGCGGCGCCGAGGTAATTTCCCCAATACCAGGCCATCCGTTCCGCCGTCAGGCCGTAGCCCCCGGCCCCGAAGGCCCGCGCGCTTTCGGTGTCCAGCCCCGGCGCAAAACAGCCATAGAGCAGCGCACATCCGACCGGCGTCACCCGCCCCGCATCACGCAGCCGGATCGCCAGCGACAATGCCAGATTGGCCCCCGCGCTGTCCCCCGCAAAAGCGAAGCGGGCCGGATCGAGCGCATAGCGCTTGGCGCGCTTCTCGATCCAGTCCCAAGCCGCCAGGCAATCGTTGAGCGCTGCCGGATGCGGATGTTCGGGCGACAGGCGATAGTCGACGCTGAACAGCACCGCCCCGCTTTGCTGCGCCAGCAGCCGCATCATCCGGTCATGCGTGTCGACATCGCAGGCGAACCAGCCGCCGCCATGAAGATAGAAAATGCCACCCCGCGCCGTCGCTGCAAAGGGCGTATAGACGCGCAGGCGGATCAATCCGCCGGCGCCCCGGATACGATGTTCCTCCACGCCGCCCATCTCGGGCAGGCCATCGTTGAACCAGGCGGATGCCGCGTTCATCCGCGCCCGCGCCTCGGCCGGCGGCAAAGCCATCAGATCGAACGCGGGGAAACGCGTCGCCTGTGCCGCCCGTGCGGCGAGGATCTCGGGATCGATGGGAACCGCCATGGCGGGGGCGACTATCACGCGTCGCGCCGATCACAACAATGACGAATTGTCTTCCGGGACATTACAAAGTTTCTGCCGCATGCGCGCCGACGCCTGTTATGCGAGGCTCCACTTCGACGGAGGGACCATGTCCGGCATTCTGCACGGCCTGCGCATCGCTGAATGCGCCGCCTTCATCGCCTGTCCCTATGCGACGATGACGCTGGCCGAACTGGGCGCCGAGGTGATCCGCATCGACGCGATCGGCGGCGGACTGGACTATCGCCGCTGGCCGGTCACCGCCCAGGGCCGCAGCCTCTATTGGGCCGGGCTGAACAAGGGCAAGAAATCGGTCCGCGTCGATATCCGCAGCGAGGAGGGGCGCGAGCTTGCCCAGGCGATCATCACCGCGCCGGGCGAGAATGGCGGCATCTTCGCGACCAACCTGCCCGCGACCGGCTGGCTCGGCGACGAGGTGCTCCGGGCGCTACGTCCCGACCTTATCCTGGCGACGATTGTCGGCAACCATGATGGATCGACCGCGCTCGACTACACGGTGAACTGCGCGACGGGCTTTCCCGGCATCACGGGCCCGCAAGGGTCGGATGCGCCGGTCAATCATGTCCTGCCCGCCTGGGACCTGCTCGCGGGCATGAGCATGGCGACCGCGATCCTCGCGACCGAACGCCACCGACGGATGACCGGCGAAGGCCAGCGCATCCGGATCGCACTCTCGGATGTCGCCTTCGCTGTGGTCAGCGACCTAGGCTATCTCGCCGAGCACCAGATCAACGGCGCCGCGCGGGAACGCCACGGCAACCATATCTATGGCGCGTTTGGCCACGACTTCGCGACCTCGGACGGCCGCCGCCTGATGGTCGCCGCGGTCAGCGCCGGCCAATGGCAGGCATTGATCCGCGCGACCGGCATTGCCGACCCAGTCGCCGCCCATGAACGGGCGCACGGCGTCGACCTCACGCTGGAAGCTGATCGCTTCGGGACGCGCGAGGCGATCGTCTCCTGGCTCCGCCCCTGGTTCGACGCCCGCACGCTCGCCCAGGCCCGTACCGATCTCGATGCCGCCCGCGCCTGCTGGGGTCCCTATCAGGATGTCGGGCAGATGCTCGCCGAGGACCCCCGGGTCTCGGCCGCCAATCCGATGTTCGCCGAGGTCGAGCACCGCGCCTTGGGCCGCACCCTCACTGCGCGTACACCGATCGCTTTCTCCGCGATCGAAGCGATCCCGCCCCTCGCCGGCCCGGTACTCGGCCAGGATACCGATGCCGTATTGGCCGACCTGCTCGGCCTTTCCTCGGGCGCGATCGGCGCCCTGCACGATCGCTCGATCATCGCTGGCCCGGACGATTGCTGATGCGCCATGCAGTTTGCATTATGAGATATATTCCATTTTACAGCACAATAATGCTTGGTATGAATCCCCTTCAAATGGCGCAAAGATCGCTGTGCAAGGCGTGCGCGTGAGTCGGTGAACAGGAGCGGTCGGTACCCATGTCGAACCCCAATATGCGCCACGGCATCTTCCTCGCGCCGCTCCATGCCGTCGACGAGAACCCCAACAGCCTGATCCACCGCGATCTCGAATTGATGGAATGGCTGGACAAGCTCGGCTTCGACGAGGCGTGGATCGGCGAGCATCACTCGGGTGGGTTCGAGACGATCGCCAGCCCGGAACTGTTCATCGCCGCCGCCGCGGAGCGGACGAAGACGCTGCGCTTCGGCACCGGCGTCATATCCCTCCCCTATCACCAGCCTTTGATGGTCGCGAACCGCATCATCCAGCTCGATCACCAGACGCGTGGCCGGGTGATGTTCGGCTTTGGCCCAGGCCTGCTCGTCTCCGACGCGGCGATGCTCGGCATCGATCCCAAGAAACAGCGCGATCGCATGGCTGAATCGCTCGACGTCATCCTGCGCCTGCTTGCTGGCGAGACGGTGACCGAGAAGACTGAATGGTACAATCTGGTCAACGCGCGCGTGCACCTGATGCCCTATACCCAGCCGCGCCCCGAGATCGCGGTGGCAAGCGCCGCCACGCCATCGGGCGGCAAGCTCGCCGGCAAGCACAATCTCATGATGCTCTGCGTCGCCGCGACCGATCCGCGCGGCGGGTTCAACGTGCTCGACGTCAACTGGAAGGTCGCGATGGATTCGGCGGCCGAGCACGGCAACATCATGAACCGCAACAAGCTGCGCCTGATGGGCCCGATGCACATCGCCGAGACTCGCGAAAAGGCGCGCGAGAATGTCCGCTTCGGGCTCGCAAAATATATCGAATATGCCCGCACCCTCACCCCCGGCCGCTACGGCGATTTCGGGTCGCGCGATCCGGTAGATGTGATGCTCGATTCGGGTCATATCGTCATCGGCACCCCTGACGACGCGATCAAGGTGCTCGAGCAGCTCCGCGAGAAGCAGGGCCATTTCGGCGGCTTCCTCCACCAGGCGCATGACTGGGCGGACTGGGAGCAGACCAAGAAATCCTACGAACTCTATATGCGCTTCGTCGTCCCGCATTTCTCGGGCGCCAATGCCCGACGCGACGAATCCTATGACGAGTGGAAGGCGCATTCGGTCGAGTTCAGCGACGCAAGCCACGCGGCGGCCCAGGCAACCTTCGCCAAGTTCGGCAAGGCCGACCAGGCCGAGGCGGCCGGCCAGCAGACCGGCATGATCGGCGTGAAGGGCTAGCTTTCTACGCGCCCTTGGCCGTCAGGGCATCGCGCAACCGCTGCACCTGGTCGTTGAGCGCGATCATATCCGGCACCGTCAATCTGGAATTCTCCAACAGCGAGTCGGTCAGGCACGACGTTCGGGCGCGCAGCCCCCTGCCCTTCCCGGTCAGGAACACCTGCACCTGGCGCTCGTCCTGCGGATTGCGCCGACGATCGACGAAGCCCGCTGCTTCAAGCCGCTTCATCAGCGGCGTGATCGTGCTCGGCTCGAGCGCGAGCCGGTCGGCGATCGCCGTGATCGTCTGGCCATCCTCCTCCCACAAGGTGCTGAGCACGAGATATTGCGGATACGTCACGCCGAGCGAATCGAGCATCGGCTTGTAAAGCCGGTTGATCGCGATCGTGGTCGAATAAAGCGAAAAACAGAGCTGCGCGTCGAGCGGCAGCGGCTCCTTGCCGGGGTCGGTCATTAAAAAATCCTGCTTCCAGATCAATCCATTATCACAAAAATACATATCGCGATAAATTTCCTTTTGACAAGGGTAAAACGGTGGAGTAGCCATTAGTTATCGCGATAACAAATATCGCACTAACCGATGAAAGGAGACTGAAGATGACCAAGTCCAAGATGCTGCTCGCCGCCGCTGCCACGCTCGCTCTCGGCACGGCCCCTGCCATGACCCACGCCCAAGACAAGGCCGGCGCCCCGATCAAGTCGGTCCTGCTCGTTCATGGCGGCTTCGTCGACGGCTCCGGCTGGCAGGACGTGTACCAGATCCTGAAGAAGGACGGCTACAAGGTGACGATCGTCCAGAACCCGACCAACTCGCTGGCCGACGATGTCGCGGTCACCAAGCGCGCGATCGCCGCGGCGGACGGCAAGGTCATCCTGGTCGGCCACAGCTATGGCGGTGTGGTGGTGTCCGAGGCGGGCACTGACCCCAAGGTCGCCGGCGTGGTCTACATTGCTGCCTTCGCGCCGGACAAGGGCGAGTCGGTCGGCTCGCTGATCGCCAACCCTGCACCGGGCGCCCCGGTGCCGCCGATCCTCCCGCCCAAGGACGGCTATCTGTTCCTCGACAGCGGCAAGTTCGCTGCCTCCTTTGCCGCCGACGTCCGCCCCGATATCGCGCAGTTCATGGCCGACTCGCAGGTGCCCTGGGGCGTCGAGGCGCTGGCGGGTGCAGTCACCAACCCGGCCTGGCGCGTGAAGCCGAGCTGGTACCTGGTCGCCAGCGAGGACAAGATGATCCCACCGGCAGCCCAGCGGCAGATGGCAGCGCGTGCGGGGGCCAAGGTCCAGGAAGCGGCCGGCAGCCACGCCATCTATGTCTCGAAGCCGGCCGTCGTCGCCTCGATCATCGAGGAAGCGGCCCGCGGTTCGGCCAAATAAGCCGATCGATCGAAACGGTGGCGCCGGACCTCGCCCGAGGTCCGGCGCCGTCGTTATTTTGCCTTCTGCGCCGGCACGAATTGCTCCGCCACGGCCTTGGCCAACAGATCTGGCGGCAACAGCCCCTGATCGAGCAGGAAATTGTTGAACGCCAGCCGGTCGAACTTGGCGCCCAGCGCCAGCTCGGTATCCATGCGGATGCGCAGGATACGGGTATAGCCGTAGAAATAGCTGCCCGCCTGGCCCGGCGCGCGCGACGTGTAGCGTTCGATCTCCTGCTTCGCCATCGCCGGCGAGGCGACGATCTGTTCGAGCAGGATGCGCCGCGCGTCCTCCTTCGAGATCAGTCCGAGATTGAGCATCGGATCGAGCATCGCCCGGCCTGCGCGCAGCAACCGCGCCTGCAGCGCCATCAACTGCCCGTCGAGCGGGTGATAAGGCAGCGCCTCGGCCTCGGCGTACAGCGCCCAGCCTTCGACATTGACGCTGGTGAACGCGAAATAGATCCGCGCTTGCGACACGCCACGCTCGACCAGTGCCGTGAATTGCAGCTCATGCCCCGGCCGACCTTCATGCGCGGCGACGGTCCACTGCGCTGAGGGGAAGTTGAAATCGTCATAGGCCGAGTCCGGACCCGACGCTGCGACGCTCAACGGCAGCACGAAAGTACCGCGCTCGCCCTTGTTGCCGATCAGCGGCGGCGGTTCCATGTGCGGCGCGGGCGACGCTGCCGACTCCGCTTCGCTGGCGAGCCGCATCTGCATCGGCCGGTCGGGCAGGTCGACGATGCGCTCGCGCTTGATCGCCGCTTCGTTGGCGCGGATCACGTCCGCATAGCTTGCCTCGAGCTTGTCGTTCGGAATGGTCGCCTGTTTGAGCTGGCGGATGACCTCGGCATAGCTGCCGCCCTTCAATCCCTTTTCCTTCGCCACCAGCGGCGCCAGCGCGGTCATCGCGGCGCGCGTCTCGGCGAACTCGATCTGCGCCTGCTGGATCAGCAGCCGCGGGTCGATATCGATGCCGAACTGCTTCAGCCGGTACGCATAGACTTCAGGCGGCAGGCGGAAATCGGTACGCACCAGCGGCAGCACCTCGGCGCGCTCCCACGCCGTATAATCGGCGATCTGCTTGTCGAGCTTGGCCAGCGCCGCTTCGGCGCCGGTGATCTTGTATTTGGCGAACAGCTTGCGGATACCCTCGGCATAAGTCCCGGCATTGGTCAGCGCATTGTCCAGCGCGACCTTGTCCGGCCCGAGCAGCCCGGGCTTGCGCGTCTCGGCGAAGCGCGCCCTGGCCAGATCGGTCAGCGGCGTCGAACCCGGATAGTCGCCGACATAGCGCCGCAGCAGCTCCACCGCCTTTTTCTGGCGCGCGGGCACGACCTGGTCGTCGAGCAGCCCCTTGATCCCGCCGAACATCGCGCGGGGCGCGTCGCTCCAGGACAGGAAATATTTGCGCCGCAGGCGGGTGCCTTCGAGATCGGACTCGACCGACCGGATCATGATCTCCAGGTCCTGCCGGACATTGGGGTCTTTCTCTGCCGCGAGCCGGCGCTTCAGTTCTGCCGTCACCTTGCCCATCGCGTCGGCGGTGCGCTCGTCCAGCTTCGGCCCGAGATCGGTCGCCAGCCCATCATAAGCAGTCATGCCGTTCTGCGAGGCGGATTCCGGATCGAACTTCGCCTGCGCCTCCGCCACCAGTTTTGCGTTCTGGTCGCTGACCGCGACCCAGGCCTTGTCGGGTGCAGCAGCACCCAGAGGTGACGCGGCAACGAGCAGCAGGGACAGGATGACGAAACGGCGCATGCTGGTCTTTCCGGAAAATGGCCGCTGAACCCCCGGCGGCCTTCAACGCCGGTTTAGGCGCGCCGCGGCATCCGCGGCAACCAGTCGTGACGTTCCGGAAAGCCCCGGCTGGATTCAGCGTCGCTGAGTGTGATCCGGATGCCACAGCCGTGAAGCGGCGCGTCACAGGAAAGCGAGTCCGCTGCTCCCATGATGCGCCTTCTCCACTTACGCCGCGGCCATGCCGATCCGGTCGAGTTCAGCGATCACTTCGTCCGAAAGCGCGAGGTCGGCCGCAGCAAGGTTCTCCCGCAGATGCTCGGTCGAGGACGTGCCCGGGATCAGCAGGATGTTGGGCGAGCGTTGCAACAGCCAGGCCAGGGCGACCTGCATCGGCGTCGCGCCCAGCCGCGCGGCGACATCCGACAGCGAGGAGGATTGCAGCGGGGAGAAGCCGCCCAGCGGAAAGAAGGGCACATAGGCAATGCCCTTGGCCGCCAGTTCGTCGACCAGCGCATCGTCCTCGCGGTGGACCAGGTTATACTGGTTCTGCACACACACCACCGGCGCGATACCCTGCGCCTCGGCGACCTGGGCCGAGGTCACGTTGCTCAGCCCGAGATGCCGGATCAGCCCCTCGCGTTGCAAGCCGGCCAGGGCAGTGAACCCCTCCGCGATCGAGCCCTCGCTCGGACCATGGACCTCGCCGAGGACACGCAGATTGACCACATCGAGCGCCTCGACGCCGAGGTTGCGCAGATTGTCGTGCACGCCCTGGGTCAGCTCGGCGGGGCTCATCGCGGGAAGCCACGACGCATCCGCGCCACGCACCGCACCGACCTTGGTTACGATCGTAAGTGCTTCGGGATAGGGGTGAAGCGCCTCGCGGATGATCTGGTTGGTGACGTGCGGACCGTAGAAGTCGCTGGTGTCGATATGATTCACGCCGCTCGCGACAGCCTCGCGCAACACGGCGAGCGCGGCGTCACGGTCCTTCGGCGGACCGAACACGCCGGGGCCGGCGAGCTGCATCGCACCATAGCCCATGCGATTCACGATGCGGTCGCCGAGGCGGAAAGTCTTGTCGGTCATGTCCAGTCTCCGGTTTCACTGCGCAGGATATGCGCGCGAAAGCACCGGACGATAAGATGTGGCAATCGGCACGGGCCGTGCGGTATAATGCACAATGGCAACCGAACTCGACGATCTGGCGACCTTCGCGGCGGTGGTCCGCGCTGGCGGTTTCCGCGACGCTGCCCGCGCCGGCAATGCCTCCGCCTCCGGCCTCAGCGAAGCGGTGCGGCGGCTGGAAACGCGCCTCGGCGTCCGCCTGCTCAACCGCACTACCCGCAGCGTCACGCCGACCGAGGCTGGCGCGCGCCTGTTCGAACGCCTCGGCCCGGCGCTGGGCGAGGTCGAGGCAGCAGTGGACGTGGTCAACGCCTTTCGCGATCGGCCCGCCGGCACGCTCAAGCTCAACGTCCCCGCCAATGTGTCGCGCACCGTGCTGCGGTCGATCGTCGTGCTGTTCCTCCAGGCCTATCCCGACATCCGGCTGGAGGTGACCGCCGAGGACGGATTCGTCGACGTGCTCGCCGCCGGCTTCGACGCCGGCATCCGCTATGACGAGCGGCTCGAGCAGGACATGATCGCCGTGCCGATCGGCCCGCGCACCCAGTGCATCGCGACCGGAGCCTCCCCCGCCTATCTCGCCGCCCATGGCTGGCCGGAACATCCCCGCGACCTGCTCGACCATGCCTGTCTGCGCGGCCGCTTCTCGAGTGGCCGAACCCCGATCTGGGAGTTCGAACGCGACGACGAGATCATCCGCATCGAACCCAACGGTCCCTTGCTGGTCCAGCCCGGCGCTGCCTTCGACCTCGCGGTGGATGCCGCGGTCAACGGGCTCGGCATCATCCATCTGTTCGAGGACTGGCTGAAACCGCATTTCGACAGCGGCGCGCTGGTCCCGGTGCTCGAGCCCTGGTGGCAGCGCTTCTCGGGGCCGTTCCTCTATTATGCCGGCCGCCGCTATCTCCCCGCGCCGCTGCGGGCGTTTGTCGACTTCATCAAAAGCCAGCCCGGCGGTTCGCCCGGACGATAGCGAAGCGCTACCGGTTCGCTGCGGCGGCGATGACTCGGGCGAACAACGCGGCGCGCGCCTCGCGGCGGTCCGGCCCTTCCAACCCCGTTTCGATGCAGAGCGTCGCGTAACCATGCACCAGCGACCAGGCCGCGAGGGTCAGGTCGGCAGCGTCATCCGCTTCCGCCATGCTCTCCAGGATGCCGCTGACGATCGCGAGTGCCGAGACATGTCCGGCCCTTATTTGCGGATGGCTGGCGGGATCGACGAGTTCGCTTGCGAACATCAGCCTGAACAGCGCCGGCGACGACTGCGCGAACGCGATATAGGCAAGGCCCGCCAGTTCGAGCCGCTCGAACGGCGTGGTTCCCTCCCGTTCGGCTACCGACATCGCGTCGTGCAACCGCGCGAATCCGTCAACGATCAGGTCGGCCAGCAACGCCGCCTTGTCGGCGAAATGGTTGTACGGCGCCTGCCGGGAGAGACCGGCGCGTTCAGCGATGCTGCGCAGGGAAAGGCCCGCCGCGCCGCTATGCTCGAGCAACGCGCCCGCTGCCTTCAACAGGGCGTTGCGGGCATCGCCGTGATGATAGGCCGAACGGGTTTTTTCAGTGCTCATGAAATGCCTGTGCCACGCGGTGTTGACATCGTCAATATCGCGCCCATATTGACGCTGTCAACACTAGCAGAAGGAGTTTGAAAATGTACCACGCCATCGTTCGTCACCAGGTCCGCAAGATCTTCGAAGGTCTCAGCCGGGGCGATTGGGAAGCAGCGCTCGCCGGGATGGCCGAGCGGTTCGAACACATCTTTCCCGGCGATCATGCGCTTGGCGGCGTCCGGCATACGAAGCAGGGACTCAAGGCTTGGTTCCAGCGCCTGTTCAAGGTCCATCCGCAGCTTCGTTTCCAGATCAAGCACATCGCCTCGAGCGGCACCCCTTGGGACACGACCGCGGTGATCGAGTGGCGCGACTTCGCGGTCATGGCCGATGGCGATACGTCCTATGTCAATGACGGCGTGCACGTGATCCGGCTGCGCTGGGGCAAGATCGTCAGCCTGCACCCCTATCTCGATACGCAGAAATATGCAGCGGCGCTCCGGCGTCTCGCCGGCACCGGCTTCGCCGAGGCCGCGGCGGCACCGATCGAGGACTGATCGGCAGCGGTACGGGCGCCACCGTTCCGGCAGCGCCCGTCCCTGCATCAACGCAGCGAGCGGAACGACGCGCGCAGTTCCTCGGTCAGCAACATGGGCTGCTCGAAGGCGGCGAAATGCCCGCCTTTGGGAAGTTTGTTGAAGTGGATGAGGTTGGGATAGGCGCGTTCGGCCCAGCTCCGCGGTACCCGATAGAGCTCGTCGGGAAAGGCACTGACCGCGACGGGTATCTTGACGCCCATCGGGGAGAAGAAGGGCAGCTTGTTCTCGCGGTAGAGACGGGCGCCGGAGATCGCCGTGTTGGTCAGCCAGGCGATCGTGATATTGTCGAGCACATCGTCGCGCGTGAGCCCTTCGCTTTTCCCGTCGAACACGCGGGAAATCAGCTCGTAGCTGAGCAGGTCGTGATCGAGGAACCAGGCCGCGAGCCCCACCGGCGAATCCGCGATGCCGTAAAGCGTCTGCGGATGGTTCGCCATCTGCTGGGCGTAGGACAGGCCATGCGTGAAGAAGAAGACCAGCCGGTCGAACGCGAATTTCTCGTCAGCCGAAAGGCCGGGGGGCGGGGTACCGGACGACAGCGCCGCGGATATCTCCACGGGCACGGTCGATGGCATGTTGGTATGGATGGCGATCAGGCCGGGAGGCGCCAGCACGCCCATCTGCTCGGTGACGAGGGCACCCCAGTCGCCGCCCTGCGCCACATAGCGCTGATAGCCGAGGCGCTTCATCAGCACCATCCAGGCGCGGGCGATGCGGGTGGGGTCCCAGCCGGTCGCGGTTGGCCTGGCCGAAAAGCCGTAGCCCGGCATCGACGGGATCACCACGTCGAAGGCATCCGCGGCGCTGCCGCCATGCGCGGTCGGGTTGACCAGTGGGTCGATGATCTTGAGCTGCTCGATCACGGAGCCCGGCCAGCCATGGGTGACGACGACCGGCATCGCGTTCGGATGTTTCGAGCGGACATGGATGAAGTGGATGTCGAGCCCGTCGATCTCGGTCATGAACTGCGGCAACGCGTTCAGCCGCGCCTCGACCTTGCGCCAGTCATACTCGGTCGCCCAGTAGTGCGCGAGTTTCTGGATCGTCGCGAGCTGCACGCCCTCCGACGAATCCTGGACCGTCTCATGGTCGGGCCAGCGCGTCGCAGCGACACGCCGGCGCAGGTCGGCGAGCTCGGTATCGGACGCATGATAGTGGAAGGGCCGGATGGCATCGCCCGCGAGGAGCGCTCCACCCGCACCGCCTGACGAGGCGAGCAGGATGGCGCCGCCCGCGCCGGCCGTGGCGGATTTGGCGAGCATGCTGCGGCGTGACAGTCGCGACGAAAAGAAACGAGGCATGGCGGGTCTCCCGAAAAAGGGTTGGCGCGGCCGATGCGGAGCCGACCGCGTTTTCCGGAAATGCGCTCCGGTCCCGGGCATGCCCAGTTAGGTGGCGTGGGGCGCCGTTAGGTGATGCGAGCCCCGGTTCAGCATGACCTTTCGACCGTCTCCAATGCCTCGATCGGCTTCCCTGAGAAAAACTCGTGGAGGCCCCCCAATGGCATTCCGTGTTTTATATTGCGGGATGCATCCCACTATGCGATCTAACTCGACGAGAGGTGCTGGTGATGGACAACATAGTCGAGATGGCGATGGACAGCATCGAGGACGCCCTTTCCGCGCTCGCTTGCGGGGAGATGGTGGTGGTCCTCGACGACAAGGGCCGGGAGAATGAGGGCGACCTGATCATCGCCGCCGAGCATGCCACGCCCGCCGCTCTCGCCTTCATCGTCCGCCACACTACCGGCATCGTCTGCGTCGCGATCGAAGGCAATCGCGCCGACCGATTGGGCCTCGAGCCGATGGTCCCCGCCAACGACGATCGCCATGGCACCGCCTTCACCGTCACCGTCGATGCGCGCGCCGGCACGACCACCGGCGTCTCCGCCGCCGACCGGTCGCACACCGTTTCCGCGCTGATCGATCCGGCAACTGCGCCGCACGACCTGATGCGCCCCGGCCATATGTTCCCGCTCCGCGCCCGGGCCGGCGGCGTGCTCGAACGCCCCGGGCATACCGAGGCGGCCGTCGACCTCGCCAGGCTCGCCGGCTGCGTTCCCGCGGGTGTACTGTGCGAGATCGTCAGCGACGACGGGTCGATGGCGCGCACGCCCGAATTGCTGCGCTTCGCCCGCACGCACGGGCTGTGCATCATCACCATCGCCGACCTGATCTGTTACCGGCGCGAAGGGCGCGATCGCCGCCCCAGCGTCCACATTCTCCCGCATGCCCAGGCCGACGCCGCGGCGCTGCGATGATCCTCCACCGATAGAAAAGCCGGGGAACCACCCATGTTCATGTCGCCCCTACCCGACCGTCGCACTTTTGCGGGCGCGGAGACCGAGATCCTGATCAAGGGCGAGGGCCAGCCCCTGCTCTTCCTCCATGCCGGCCATGGCTTCGACGCGGAGGACCCGTTGATCGAACGCCTCTCCGCCAGCTACAAGGTGATCGCGCCCTCGCACCCAGGCTTCGGCGCCTCGCCGCGCCCCGACGGCGTCGATACGGTCGACGACATCGCCTATCGCTATCTCGACCTGATCGAGGACCTGGGTCTCACCGACATCATCCTGGTCGGCGTTTCCTTCGGCGGCTGGATCGCGGCCGAGCTGGCGACCAAGGGCTCGGACCGGATCGCGAAGCTGGTGCTGATCGATCCGGTCGGGGTGAAGTTCGGCGACCGCGAGACGCGCGACATCACCGATATCTACGCGACCACCGCGCAGCAGATCCCCGAACTCTTCTTCGCCGACGAGACAAAGGGCCTGGCCGCGCTCAACAATCTCGACTTCAAGGACCTGCCCGAAGAGATCGCCCTGCGCTTCGCCCGCAACCGCGAGGCGCTGACGCTCTTCGGCTGGGCACCGACGCTCTACAATCCGAAACTCAAGGGCCGCCTCCACCGCATCAAGGTGCCGACTTTGGTGCTGTGGGGTGCCGAGGACCGGATCGTCCCGGTCGACTATGGCCGCAACTATGCCGCCGCGATCCCCGATGCGCGGATCGAGATCGTCCAGGACGCCGGCCATTACGGCTATCTCGAACAGCCCCAGGCCTTTGCCGACAAGATCACGGGCTTTCTCGGCGCCTGAGCGCCCCGGCCTGCCAGCAGGAGAGACACATGGAATTCTGGCACTTCAGCGAACAGTCGATGCATCCCGCCTGGAGCGAGATCGACGGGCCCACCAAGGTGACGGTCGACAACAGGCATTGCGACCCGGTCGTCGCGCATGAGCTGTACAACCGCTATCTCGACGAATGGATCGTCGCCGACCAGCTCGGCTACAATATCTTCGTCAACGAGCATCACGCCTCGGCCAATTGCATGTCGGCCTCGTGCCTGCTGACTCTGTCGATTCTCGCGCGCCAGACCAAGAAGGCGCGGCTGCTCTGCCTCGGCGTGCCGGTCACCAACCGCACCGATCCCTACCGGGTGGCGGAAGAGTTGGCGATGATCGACGTCATCTCAGGCGGGCGGCTCGAGATCGGCCTGGTCAAGGCCTCGCCCTTCGAGCTCGCCATGTCGAACCAGAGCCCGGCCCGCATCATGGACCGTTACTGGGAAGCACACGACTTCATCGTCAAGGCGCTGACTCATCAGGGCGGCCCATTCAGCTGGGAAGGCGAGTTCTACAATTATCGCAACGTCAATGTCTGGCCGCGCCCCTATCAGCAGCCGATGCCGCCGATGTGGATCACCGCCTCGGGCGCGAGCACCGGCCGGCGCATCGCCCAGCTTGGCTATGTCTGCGCGACCTTCTTCAACGGCGCGGGCACGCGCCCGCTGTTCGAGGCGTACAAGGAGGAATATCTCAAGACCCACGGCCATGAGGCAGGGCCCGACCGCTTCGCCTATCTCGCCATCGTCGTGTGCGGCCGCAACGAGAAGGAGGTCGCCGACCGCGTCGCCAAGGTGAAACCCTATCTCGACGTCCAGCCGCGCACGCCGAAAGCCTGGTCGAACCCGCCGGGCTATGAGACCGCCGAACTGAACGCGATGGCGCTGAAGAAAGGCATCACCGGCCGCATCAATTTCGGCCTGCCGCAGAACCCGACGCTGAAGGACATGGCGGACGGCGGCATCATGTTCGCCGGCACGCCCGAGCAGCTTTACGAGCAGATCAGCTCGTTCAACGACCGCACCGGCGGCTTCGGCCATTTGCTGATGCTCGCCCAGGCCGGTTATCTCAGTCATGAGGAAACGGTCGACAGCATGACCCTGTTCGCCGAGCAGGTCATGCCGCGGCTGCGCGAGCATGAGGCCGAGCGCAACCGGGAGCTGACGGCGGCGGCGTGACCGCGCCGTTCGACTTTGCCGGCAAGCGCGTCCTGATCGGCGGCGGCAGCCGCGGGATCGGCCGCGGCATCGCCGTCGCCTTTGCGCATGCCGGAGCGACTGTCTTCGTCTCGGGCCGTGACGCAGCGGCACTGGAAGAGACCCGCGCCGCCTGTGGCTCGTCGGCGCATGTCGGACTATGCGACCTCGCCGATCCCGACGCGGTCGTCCGTTCGGTCGCGACGGCGGCGGACCTGCTCGGCGGGATCGATGTGGTGGTCAACAACGGCTCGGCTTTCGCCCGGACCGACGACGAGACGGGCTGGAACACCGCCTTCTCGGTCGACATGATGGGCGTGGTCCGTACCAATGCCGCGGCCGTGCCGGTCATGGCCGCGAGCGGCGGCGGCGCGATTATCAACATCGCCTCGATCTCCGCCTTCCACCCGACCCCCCGCGCGGCGCCCTATGGCGCGATCAAGGCAGCGATCGTCCACTATACCGCCAGCCAGGCTCTCGCGTTCGCCGGGCAGAACATCCGCGTCAACGCCGTCGCGCCCGGCGCCATTACGTTCCCCGGCCATTTCTGGGAGCAACGCAAACGCGACGACACCGAAGATTACCGGCGTATCGTCGCGCAGATTCCCTTCGGCCGCCTCGGCACGCCGGAAGAGATCGCGGATGTCGTGCTGTTCCTCGCTTCGCCTTTGTCCCGCTGGATGACCGGGCAGACGCTCACCGTCGATGGTGGCCAGGAGATCGGACGCTGATGCTCCCCGACACAAGATCGTCCCATCATGACGCCTGCTCATGATCGACCCGATTAAACTCGTTTGAGACGATACCCGCCCTAACCCAGTATCGATGGACCGAAATACACCCGGAATTATCGGCGGCCATGCCTTGCGGCGGCGAGACCGGCACCGGAGTGTCACATATCCTGGGGAGGGTGCATCATGAAGACGGCCGCGAGATTCTCGAAGTTCAGGCACCGGACGCTGCTCATCGCGAGCGGCATGGCGATCGCGACGCTGCAGGCCGCGCCCGCTTATGCGCAAGCCACCCCCGCCCCTGCCGCCGAAGAGCCGCAGGATCAGGGCGGCCTCGAGGACATCGTCGTCACTGCCCAGAAGCGCGCGCAGAATCTTCAGGACGTGCCGATCGCCATCACTGCGGTCACCGCCGATGCGCTGGCCACATCGGGTGCCTATAATGTGCTCGACTTGGAACGTGTCGCGCCGGGACTGCAGGTCTATCAGACCGGCGCCTCGGTCCTGCCCTTCCTGCGCGGCATCGGCTCCAACCAGTCGAGCCCCGGCTTCGAAAGCCCGGTCGCGATCTATCTCGACGGCATCTATCAGGCGACCAAGAGCGCCAACACCTTCGACCTGCCGAACATCGAGCGGATCGAAGTGCTGAAGGGCCCGCAGGGCACCTTGTTCGGCCGCAACGCGACCGGCGGCGCGATCAGCATCGTCACCCGCGATCCCGACCAGACGCCAGAGATCGCCGCCGAGATCGGCTATGGCCGTTACGACGAGCGCCGCGCCAAGCTCTACGCCCAGACGCCCGTCACCGACACGCTCGCCGCCAGCATCAGCTTCGCCGGCCGCTGGAGCGACGGTTATATCTACAATAATTTCCTGAAGCAGGACGCGAACCCGTCCGAGAACCTCATCGCGATGGGCAAGATCGTGTGGAAGCCAAGCGACGCGTTCACCGCGCGCCTGTCAGGTTCCTATTACGAGCATAACGACCCGACCTTCCTCGCGCCGCGCGTCGTGCCCGGCACCATTCCGGCCGGGACTTCGCCGACCGGTGCGGGCGGTCTGCCGGTGCCGGAATACCGCATTTTCCAGATGCGCTCGAACCATAAGACCTATGTCACGACCTCGGGCTATCGCAGCTCGCTCGAGCTGAACTACGATCTCGGGCCAGTGCGGGTCGTCTCGCTCAGCGGCTATATCAAGGCCAAGGCGGGCACCCTCTCCAACTCGCCGGCGTCCGAGCTGAGCCTCGGCTATTCGGGCTCGCGCGACCAGCCGGGCGAGCAGTTCACGCAGGAGCTGCAGATCCAGTCCGATAGCGGCGGCGCGGTCAACTGGATCGTCGGCGGCTATTATGGCTGGATCCGGGAAGGGTTCGCCGACCTGCTCTCCGCCTCCAACCTGCCCTCGCCGATCCGCCCGATCGATCTGTCGCTCCCGGGCGCCAGCGCGACCGGCTTCCATGTCGACATGCGTACCAATGCCTATGCCGCCTTCGCGCAAGGCGACATCGAACTGACCGACGGCCTGCGCTTCACCGGCGGCCTGCGCTACAATACGGAAAACCACGCGATCGACGGCTTCCGCTATTCCTACAGCGCGCTGCCGGCGGCGGGGAACACCAATGTCGATCTGTTCAACACCGTGCTCGGACCCGAGCCTTTGGTGTTCGGCCAGACGGTCGCCGCCAGCTCGATCACCAAGCGCGACAAGACCTTCTCGAAGCTGACCTGGCGCGCCGCGCTCGATTATAAGGTCAGTGACGATGTCATGCTCTATGCAAGCTATAATCGCGGCTTCAAGAGCGGCACCTACAACCCGACCTCGCTCTCGACCACGGCGGTGCCGGTCGATCCCGAAATACTCGACGCCTATGAGATCGGCTTCAAGTCGGAATTCCTCGACCGCCGCCTGCGCGTGAACGCGTCGGCCTTTTATTACGACTATACCAACATCCAGGTCGGCCTGATCACATCCGCCGGCGTGACAGCGGTGCAGAATGCCGCTGCGGCGCGGGTTTACGGCCTCGACCTCGACGTCACCGCGGCGCCGACCGACAACCTCACCATCCGCGCGGCGCTCAACCTGCTCGATAGCCAGTACAAGAACTACACCAACGCGCAGATCTTCCTGCCCAAGACGTCCGCGGCCGCCTGCACCGCACCGCCGCCATCGATCACCCAGGCCCAGGCCGAGGCGCTGGCTGCTTTGCCGAAGTTCGCGGGAAGCTGCTCCTATTCGCTCAATGCCAATGGGCTCGACCTGATCTTCTCGCCCAAGCTGACCGCGAACATCGCCGCCGACTATACCATTCCGGTGGGCGAGGCCCGCGTCGTGCTGACCGGGTCGCTCTATTATAATGACGGTTACGACGTCACGCCGGGCGGCTATTTCGCGCATATCGGCAGCTATGAATCGGCCAGCCTCGCGGCGACCTATTACGCCGCCGACGACCGCTACTCGGTGCGGCTCTGGGCGGACAATGTCACCAACAACAAGCACGCCATCTACATCTCGCCCCAGGCACTCGCCTTTCAGCAGGTCGATGCCCGGCCGATCATTTATGGTGTGACCCTGGGGGTCAAGTTCCGCGGGAAATAACACCCTTCCTCAAGGCCAGGGGCGTGCCGCCGGCACGCCCCATTTTTGTGCCCTGTAGACGCCCCACCCACACCGTCACCCCGGACTTGTTCCGGGGTCCATCGCTCCACAAACCCAACGGCTGCGGCGCACGCGGAAACATGGATGCCGGAACAAGTCCGGCATGACGGAGGGGAACGTGCGGGCACAAAAAGGGGCGGCGCCCCGCGGCACCGCCCCTCTTCCCCCTTTTGTCCCGTCTAGAAGTGGAAACCCACCGCCACCCCATAGGTCAACGGCACGATCTCCTGCCGCGATCCCTTGAGCGCCGACAGGCTGGTCCCGATGATCTTCCGGTTGGTCAGGTTGGCCCCGAATACCCGCACATCGACCGGCAGCCCGGCCGGTTTCAACGTCACTGAGGCGCCCAGCGAGTCATATTCATTCACCCGGTCAGCCGGCCCGATCCCAACCTTGAACGACGCGGTCCGGTAATAGCTGGTGTTGAAGATCAGCTTGGTCCCGCCGCCCAGCTCGGCGGTATAGTCCGCCCCCAGGGTGAAGGACCAGTCGGGCGAGAACAGCCCGCGATCGCCGCTCGCATCGACCACAACCTGGTCGCCATTGCCGAAGGCATTGGGCACGAAAGCGACCGCGTTGGGGAAGGACTTGTAGCGCGCGTGCAGCAGTGTCGTGCTCGCGCGGAGCTGCAGGTTCGGCATGGGTTGCAGGATGGCGTCGAGATCGAGCCCGTAGATATGCTCGCTTGCGGCATTCTGCAGCGACGTGGTGGAGGATCCGCCGCCCCCGCTCGCCACGATGATGTCGAGCTGGATGTTGGTATAATCATAATAGAAGGCCGAGGCGTTGAGCTGCAGCACCCGGTCGAACAGCCGGCTCTTCACGCCAAGCTCGAACGCGTCGAGCTTCTCCGGATTGACTGGCTTCTGGCCCGGCGTGAAGTCGTTCATGTTGAACGTGCCGCTCTTGAAGCCGCGGTTCCAGCTTGCATAGCCCATCACGTCAGGCGCCAGATCCTGGTCGACCGACAGCCGCCAGGTCAGCTTGTCGAAGGTCTTGTGCAGGCCGCTGTCGGACACCAGCGTAATGAGCGTCGGCGAATAGAAACCCGCCGCGATCTGCCCGATCCCCGATACGCTGAAATCATAACCGCGCCGCTCGCTGGTGTAGCGCAGGCCAGCCGTGACTCGCGTGCTGTCGGTCACTGAATAGGTCGCCTGGCCGTACGCCGCATAAGCGCGGGTCGGGCCGTTGGCCTGGACGCTGGTGATGAAGCCGCCCGGGATCGCCGCTGCCTGGGCGAGCGTCGAATCATAAGGCACGTTCTGCACGATGTTCAGCGGGTAGATGCGCGCCCGACCATCGAAGAAATAACCGCCGACCACCCATTGCAGCGGCCCCTTGCCAGTCGAGAGAAGCTGCAATTCTTGCGAGAAATCCTTCACGCCCTGCACTTCGTCGAAGAAGAAGAAGTCGGCCGACGTGCCGTCATAGTCCAGCTTCGAGATATCGCGGGTGTGCACATAACCAGTGATCGAGACGATATCGACGCCCGGCAACGAGTAGCGCATCTTGCCCGTCGCACGGAACGCCTCGACGCTGAACAGATTGGGGCTGCCCTGATATTGATAGGTGTCGGGATCATAGGTCCCGCCGAAGAAGGACCCGACCGGCGTCGTCCCCGGAATGGGATTGAGGTTCGAATTGAGGTTGGTCGAATCCCGCTTGGTGTACATCGCACCCAGGGTCATCTCGAACGCGTCGGATGGCCGCCACAACAGCTTGGCATCGACCGCATTGCTCGTCGCCCCGCCGAACTTGCCGGGATAACGCGTGCCGGTATTGGTCGCGAAATCGCCGCCATCGCTGTGCTGATAGCTGACATTGAAAGCGAGCGTGTCGCTGATCGGGCCGGTCAGATAGGCCCTGCCGACGATCTGGTCGAACCGGCCATAGGAAATCTCGCCCGATCCGTGGAAGGTGAATTCGGGCTGGCGGGTGACGATGTTGATCGCGCCGCCCGTCGCGTTGCGCCCGAACAAGGTGCCCTGCGGTCCCTTCAGCACTTCGATCCGGTCGATGCTGTTGAATTCCAGGACGTTCGCTGCCTTGTCCGACTGGTAGACGCCGTCGATATAGACCGCGATCGAGCTGTCGTTGCCGGTCGCCGGCGAGTTGGATCCGACGCCCCGGATATAGGGGATGAAGAAGGAATTCGCCGCGGTCGGCGAGGTTGTCACGCCCGGCGCGATGCGCGGCAGATCGAGGCTGCTGATCACGCCGGAGGTCTGCAGTTCGGCCGGCGAGACGGTCGCGACCGAGATCGGCACGTCCTGCAGATTCTCGGCCCGGCGCTGGGCAGTCACGACGATGTCGGGAACGCCGCGCTCCTCCTCGGCCGCAGCGGCCTGCGGCGCCGGCGCATCCTGCGCATAAGCCGTGGCCAGCGGCGATGCCGTCGCCATCAGGAACAGAAAAGCGCGCCCCGCAACGCGCCGCTTGGTCGGACTGCCCATCACGCTCTCCCCACTTTTATTGTTAGTATGGAGAGCTATCGAGGCACCTGGCGACCGACAAACCAGTAAAGCTTGCGGCGCCATGCCCTTCTCTCATGGGTGTTTCGGGAAGGGCGAATGTCCCCCTTGCTTCCCCGGCGAAGGCCGGGGCCCAGTTGGGGGACGTCAAGTTCTGGCGCTGTGCATCCTTACAACAGCCTTCCGACTGGGCCCCGGCCTCTGCCGGGGAACAGGAAGGATGAAGAGCTAAAAACGGGGTCAGGCGGACACCGCCTCGACCGGCTCCGAAGCAGCCCGCGCCTTGAAGCGGATCGGCATATGCTTGATCCCCCAGAACAGGTTCGAGCTCGCCCATTCGACTTCCCCCGCCAGCTCGATATCATCCATATGATCGAGCACCGCGCCGAGCATCACCGCCATGTCGAGCCGCGCGAGATGCGCCCCCAGGCAAAAATGCTTGCCTACCGCGAACCCGAGATGGTCGTTGGGTGTACGCGTCACGTCGAACTTCTCGGGATCGGCGAACACCGCCGGATCGCGATTGGCGGCGTGGAACCACAACACCACCCAGTCGCCCGCCTTGATCTCCTGCCCACCGACCACGACGTCCTCGGTGACGGTGCGCAGCGTATGAGTCAGCGGCGCGCTATAGCGCACGAACTCCTCCGCCGCGCTGCGCAGGATCTGGGGGTCGTGCCGGTTGGCGCGCAGCCAGGCGAGCTGCGCCGGATCGCGCAACAATTCAGCGAGACCGATGCTCATCGACGCGCGTGTGGTCTCATGTCCGGCCGCGAAGAACATCAGCCCGTTGAAACCGATCTCGGTCGGGGTGAGGGGCACGCCGTTGACCTCGGCCTCGGTCAGCGCGGTGAGCAGATCGTCCCCGCCCTTGCCACGCTTCTGTTCGGCCAGCTCGATGCAGGTGCGCATGATCTCGGTCACGCCCGCCGTACTGGTCTCGACCGGAGTGCCGATCGAGAATTCCGGATCCTCGGGCGCGGCGAGCATGTTGTTCCAGCGGTAGAGATCGTCCCACAGGTCGCGCGGCACGCCGAGGATCGCGGCAATGACCGCGGTCGGGATGCGGCCGGCGAACTCAGTGGTGAAGTCGCACGCGCCCCGCGCTAGGATGCCGGCCAGCACCTCATCGGTGATCGACCGCACCAGGCTTTCCAGGCTGTTGATGCTCGACGAGGTGAACTTGGTCGAGAAATAGCGCCGCAACACGCTGTGCGGCTGGCCGTCCATCGTCGCAAGCTGCTGCCCGCTATGTGTCAGCTCAGTGAACAGCGAATCCTCGGGATTCTCGAATTCAGGCCCTGCGGGCAGATTCGCGCCCGCGCGCTGCACGCTGAAGATGCGGTGGTCGTTCATCAGCACGAACTTCACGTCCGCATGCCGCGTGATCGACCAGAATTTCCGGTGCAGCCGCCCTTCGGTCCAGTGCACCGGGTCCTCGGTCCGCCACCGCCGCCAGATCGCATGCGGATCGCCCTTCGCAAAGAAGGTCGGGTTGGTGAGCCTGATATCCTCGTCCGACATGCGCGCTTTTCCGATCCTCTCCGACCGAGCCTGCTTGGCGGGGAGGCTAAGCGCGCGCCGGCCTGCCAACCAGCCGACATTTTCTCATTTCGCGCCCATCAAACGTCATTTGTGACGCGGGCCTTTTGCGCGCTGAATGTCCGGGAGAGGAGCCGGACCGTTGAGGGAACAGCTTGTCCGCACCGAGCGGCGCGGCGCCATCCTGATCGTCACGATCGATCGACCCGAGGTGCGCAACGCGATGAACGCCGCCGCCGCGCGCCAGCTCAGCGATGCATTCGACGCGATGGAAGCCGACCCCTCGATCGTCCTCGGCGTGCTGACCGGGGCCGGCGGCTTCTTCAGCGCCGGGGCCGACCTGAAGGTCGCCGCTTCGGAAGGGCGCAGCGGCGCCAGCACCGAGCGCGGCGCAATGGGCATGTGCCGGCATCCGCCCGCCAAGCCGATCATCGCCGCGGTGGAAGGCGGCGCCTTCGGTGGCGGCTTCGAAATGGTGCTGGCCTGCGATCTCGTGGTCGCGGCGGAGGATGCCCGGATGGGCCTGCCCGAAGTGCGCTTCAACCTGATCGCGAGCGGCGGTGGCCTGCTTCGCTTGCCCCGCCGTATCCCGCCCAATCTCGCGGCGGAGGTCGCGCTGACCGGCAAGCCCTATCCGGCCGACTTCTTCCACCGGCACGGACTGGTCAACCGGCTGGTGCCGCGCGGCCAGGCGCTGGACGAAGCGCTGGCGTTCGCCGCCGAACTACTGGCCAATGGACCGACCGCACTCGCGGCAACCGTCAACATCCTGCGCCGCGCACCTGACTGGGGCGAGGAAGGCTGGGAAGCGCAACGCGCCTTTGCAGCGCCTGCACTCGAGTCCGAAGATCGGAAGGAAGGCGTCCGCGCCTTCGTAGAGAAGCGCTCGCCCCGCTGGACCGGAAGATAAGCGACGGCTGTGTAGCCCACCACGTCCACCTCCGTCATGCCGGACTTGTTCCGGCATCCATCGTCCCGCAAGCGCCGCAACCAGTGCGTGCGCGGAACCACGGACCCCGGAACAAGTCAGGGGTGACGACAGGATGGCTGCCCGACGCATTCCATACAACGCATTGAAATACAAAGTTTAATATAAAATCCCGCAAAAAAAGATATGGGACACACGGTGTCCCATATCTCCCCAACCTCGATTCAACCCATCGCGCGGAACAGATACCCCCGCGCCGATGACCCCGTCAGATCGTCCCGCTGAGCGTCGGCAGCTTCCGCTCGCCCGAGTTCAGGTTCACGCTGCGATCGATCGACACCTTGTCGCCGTCGAACGTGCAGACCAATGTGTCGCGGAACGCCGCCTCGACATATTGCCAGGTCATCTCCAGCCTGTTGTCGTCGACCCAGCGCGCGCCTGCGACGACGCGCATCCTGTCCGGCTCATATTCATGATGCAGCCGCGCGCCCGTCATCGTCGTGTCCTGCTCCAGCCATTCGCCGAGCCCGGACGTGATGCTGTGCGTACCGCGATCGTCGACCAGCGTGTAGCGCAGCCGGTCGCCGGCCATATCGAACGTGACCGACCTCGCCGACTGGTCGTTCCCCGCCAGGGTGAAGGTCTTGCCCGCAATCCGCGCCGCGACGGGCGAACGGGTTTTGGAAAGCGTCGGCAGCAACCGCAGCGACTCCGTGCGCTTGCGCAATGCCGCAGTCGCAGGCGTGGCAGGGGTCGCCTCCACGAACGCCGCGGGGAAATGCTTCCAGATCAGCGGCTTCAGTTTCTTGCTGCCGTCGATCGCCGAGAAGAAGGCCACCACCGCATCCTGCTCGGGGAAAACGATCGCCATCTGGGTGAACAGCCCGAGCCCGAAATAGGCTTTGCTCGGCCCCATCCACCATTGATAGCCATAGCCGACGCCGCCATCGTCGTCCGGCGTCTGGAAGCGGGTCGCGTCGGCCACCCACTCCGCCGACAGAAGCTGCTTGCCCTGCCACTTGCCCTTTTGCGCATGAAGCAGGCCGAGCTTCATCGAATCCGCCGTCGTCCAGCTCAGGCCGTTGCCGCCCGGGGTCACGCCCTCGGGGCTGACGTCCCAGTGGAAATCCTTGATACCCATCGGATCGAGCAGGCGCGGCTTGATGTAATCGGCCAGCTTCATGCCCGTCGTCTTGGTGACGATCGCGGACAGCATGTAGCTTGCGGCGCTGGTATAGACCATCTTGGTGCCGGGCGTGATCGGCACCGGGATCTTCATGAACTCGGCCACCCAGCTCGTCTTGATCGGGCGCCATACCGATCCCGACGTCTCCTTCTCGTGGCCGCACTGCATGGTCAGCAGGTTGCGCACCGTCATCGCCTTCAGATTGTCGCTGGCGTCGGCGGGCACATGCTCGGGGAAGAAGGAGACGACCTTGTCGTCGAGCCCGAACCTTTTCTCGTCGAGGGCAAGCGCGACGCCGCACACCATCACGCTCTTGGTCAGCGAATGAGTCATGTGGATACGCTGCGGCTGATAGGGCCACCACCAGCCCTCCGCCACGACCGAGCCGTGGCGCGCGACCATGAAGCTGTGCAGCTCGAGACCGGCCGCCGCGACATCGTCGAGAAAGGCGAGGATCCGCTCCGACGACACGCCCTTCGCTTCGGGCAGCGCGCGTGGCAGGCCATCATGCGCGGAGAGATGCGGCGCGACCGGGCCGACTGCCGGACCGGCCTGCGCCGCATTGGCGCAACCGCTCAGCACGCCCGGCACCAGCGGTGCGGCGGCACCGCCCATCGCAAGGACGCCAAAACGACGGCGGGAAAGCGGGTCCGTGAAGGTCATGCGGATATCCTTATGGGGCAGGAGGTGCGAGCGCGGCTGCCCATTCGGCGGCGAAATGGCGGCGCTTGATCTGGTCGAGATTGGCGATGAGCGCCGGACCGACGCGGATCGCCCGGGCGATCGGCGCGGGCGCGCGGGCGCCGGCATGCGACGGCACATCGGCGCGCGCGGGCGTGATGTAGCGGCGCGAGAGCAGGAACTGCCCGCGCCGCGACAGCAGGAAATCGAGGAACAGCTTCGCCGCATTGGGGTGCCGCGCCTCGCGCGCGATCAACGCAACGCGCGATGTCACCAGCGTATAGTCGGTCGGCATCACCACGCCGATCGACTTGTCATGCGCCTGGCGTTCGAGCGCGTAAGAGCCGATCACATTATAGCCGAGCAGCGCCTTGCCCGAAGACAGCGCGTCGAGCATCGACGAGGAGGAATCGAACAAGGTGACGCCGGTCGCGCCGAAGGTCTTCATCAGGCTGCTGGTGTCGCGATTGAGCTGCAGGTCCTGGCTCATATAGAGATAGCCGACGCTCGACCGGACCGGGTCGTAGGTCGCAACGCGCCCGCGATAGAAAGCGCGCTTGGCCCGGAGCAGGCGGATCAGGTCGGCATGCGTGCGCGGCACGTCGGCGGCCGGCACCAGCTTGCGGTTATAGACAAAGACGATCGGCTCGGCCGTTACGCCGTAAGCCTGGTTCTTCCACACCGCCCAGGGCGGCAAATACGGCTTTTCGGGCGAGGCATAGGCCTGGGCATAGCCGTCATTCACCAGCTTGGTCTGGAGGTCCATCGCGGCGCTCCACAACAGGTCGGCGCTTGGCTTGCCGGCGCGCGTCTCATTGACGAAAGTGGAATAGACCTCGGTGGACGACAGTTCGCGATATTGCAGGCGGACCGCCGGATAGGCGGCGCGGAATTCCTTGAGCAGGTCGGCGACATCGCCGCCGTTGATCGTCGAATAGACCACCAGCGCCCGCTCGGACTCGGCATTGGTGGCGATCTGGCGATAGGATCGGGGATAGCCGCGCGGCAATGGCGCGGCTGCCGACAACAGCGTCCACCCAAGCAGGGCCAGCCCTGCCTTCGCCAAGAGTCGCCGTTGCCGTCCCGAATTTAACACCCTTGCGCCTTCCCTCTCTTTTCTGTTTGTTTGTTACAGGAACACGGCCAACCTTTCACCCGGCTGTCACACGGAATTCGCCCTTGGCTCGCATATTGCTCATTGAGGACGACGCGGCCCTGTCGCGTGGTCTGACCGCGACGTTGATCGCCGAAGGCTATTCGGTCGATCCCGCCTATGACGGCGCGTCCGGGCTGATGATGGCCGCCGACGAACCCTATGCCGTCATCACGCTCGACGTCGGCCTGCCCGACATGTCGGGCTTCGACGTGCTCAAGACGTTGCGCGCCCGCCAGTGCCGCGCGCCTGTCCTGATGCTCACCGCCCGCGACGCGGTGGAGGATCGGGTGCGCGGGCTCGATCTCGGTGCCGACGATTATCTGCTGAAACCCTTCGAGCCCAAGGAGCTGGCCGCCCGGCTGCGTGCGCTGCTGCGCCGGCCCAAGGTCGATCCCTCGCCGGTGATCCATGTCGGCCGGCTGGCGTTCGACCGGTCGCACCACACCGCCTCGATCGACGGCCGCGATCTTGAGCTTCGCCGGCGTGAGTGGGTGCTGCTCGAACGGCTGATCTCGCGCGTCGGCCAGGTCGTGTCGAAGGACCGGCTGGCGTCGGAGGTGTTCGGCTATGACGAGGCGGTCGCCCCCAATGCGATCGAGGTCTATATCGCCCGCCTGCGCAAGAAGCTCGAGCCGGACGGCCCGTCGATCCGTACGTTGCGCGGCCTCGGCTATCTGATGGAGGAGGACTGACCGGATGGTCCCAGCCGCCCAGTTTGTCCGGTCGACCTCGCTCACCCGCCGCATGCTGCTCGGTCTCGGCCTGCCGATGGCCGCGCTGGCGCTGCTGCTCGGCCTGGGCGGCGCGCTGACCATCAACAACATCGTCGAGGGCGTGAACGACCGCATCCTCGGCGCCTCGGCCCGCGCCATTGCCGAGACGCTGGCGCTCGAGGACGACCAGGTCACGCTCGACATCCCGCCCTCCGCCCTGGGCATGCTGGAGAACGACGCGCGCGATAACGTCTATTACAGCGTCCGCGCCGGCAATGATCTGATCACTGGCTATCCCGATCTGCCCCGCGTCCGCCGCCCGCCGGTCGACGACGGCCAGATCGTCTATGAATATGCCCGCTTCCGCGAATTCCCGATCCGCATCGCGGCGATGGCGCGCCAGGTGCCGCGCGTGCAGTCGCTGGTGATCGTCGAGGTGGCGGAGACGCTCGACGCCCGGCGCGCGCTGCGCGACCGCATGCTCGGCGCGCTGGCGATCCTCGAGCTGATGCTGCTCGCATTGCTGCTCATGCTGCTGCCGATCGCGGTGCATTGGGGCCTGCGCCCGCTCGAGGCGATCCGCCGCCATATGGAGGGACGGCGCAAGGCCGATTTCGATCCCCTGCCGCTGGACCACGTCCCCAATGAGCTGCGCAGCCTGATCGCCGCAGTGAACAGCCTGCTCGCGCGCCTCGACAATGCCGTGCAGGGTATCCGCCGCTTCACTGCCGACGCCTCGCACCAGATGCGCACGCCGCTCACCATCCTGCGCACCCATATCGATCTGCTCAAGGCATCGGTGGTGCTGCCCGAAGGCCCTGCCCGCCAGTCGGCCGCCGATATCGACGCGGCCACCACCCGGCTTCAGCGCCTGCTCACCCAGCTCCTCGCGCTCGCTCGCGCCGAGGGCTCGCGCGAAGCGGCAATGGCGCGGGCACGCCCGACCGATATCGTCGCGGTCGCCCGCACCGTTGCCGAGGAGCACGCGCCCCGCGCCCTCAGATCCTCGGTCGACCTGCAGTTCGATCCCGCGGTCCCCGCCCTCAAGGTTCTGACCATCGGCGACCTCGCCGGCGAGCTGATCGGCAATCTGGTCGACAATGCGATCCACTACACACCGGCCGATGGCGTGGTGACCGTGTCGGTCCAGGCCGAAAGCGACGGCGCACTGGTCGTGGTCGAGGACAACGGTCCCGGCATCCCGGTCGAGGACCGGCCTCTGGTCTTCACCCGATTCCGCCGCCTCGACCGCGACCAGAGCCATCCCGGCAGCGGCCTGGGCCTCGCGATCGTGCAGGCCCTGGCCGAGGCGATCGGCGCATCCGTGGCCCTGGCCGACGCTTCATCGGGCTCCGGACTCAGGGTCGAGATTCGCCTGCCCTTCGATCCGGCTCGAAGCTGATTTCCCGCAGAAATCCGTCGCTTTCCGTCTGACAGAAGCGTGACAGCAACGTGACAGGATCACGGCATAGGCTTTCCCTAACGACGCCCGAACCACGGGCGCGCCTGCCGTCCAGCGGACGGCGCATAAGGGGACGGTTCAGACATGCCTTCGCGACTCGAACGATTTCTGAAACAGGCAATGCTTGGCGCGCTGGTATCGATCGCGCCGATCGCCATCGCCTCGCCGGCTCAGGCGCAAGCCGAGCTGCAGGACGGGCCCAAGGGCCTCGTCATCGCCTATCGGACCACGACCGCTAAACGCCCGGCCTTCCGCAGTTACCTGACCGGCGCCATGGCGACGAAGCTCCGCGCGATGAAGGCGCAGGGCAGGATCGAAGGCTTCGAAATCTATTACAGCTGGTATCGCCAGCCCGCCGTCTGGGACGCGATGATCGTCCTCCATTTCCCTACCTATGCCTCGGTCACTGGCTGGAACATGCTGGAGAAGACGGCACCGGGCGGCCTCGACGCCGCCGGCCTCGCGCTCGCCGAGCCAGTGATGACCTCTTCGGTCGACCTGAGCTGGACGAAGAGCGCCGCGCCGCTGAACAATGGCGAGGTCTTCTACGTCATTCCCTATGAATATCGCGATGCCGGCGAGTATCGCGATTATGTGAAGGCCTATGTCCTGCCGCAGTTCGACGGCTGGATGCGCGAAGGCGCGCTCTCGGGCTACCAGCTCTACATGAACCGCTATTCCGTGGGTGCGCCCTGGGATTCGCTGTTCATCCAGCGCTACCGCGATTTCGCTGCCTTCGGGAAGCGCCAGCAGGTGCTCGACAAGGTCCGCGTGACCCTTCGCGACAATGCCGAATGGCAGGACTGGCACAAGCGCAAGGGCGGCATCCGCACTGAAACGGAGAACAGCATTGCTGAACTTATCGCGCATTGATCGCCGACTTCCCGCGGCCCTTGCGCTCGTCGGCCTCGTCGCGGCTATCCCCGCGCACGCGGCTGAGGCCGACACCCATCAGGCGCGCTTCCGCGCGCTCTATCAGGAGCTGATCGAGACCGACACGTCGCTCTCGAACGGCAGCTGCACGCTCGCCGCCGAGCGGATGAACGCGCGGCTCGTCGCGGCGGGGTACGGCGCGACCCAGTTCCGCACCGTCGTGCCGCCCGAATTCCCGAAACAGGGTAGCCTGGTCGGCGAAGTGACCGGCAGCGACGCGAAGCTGCCGGCCGTGCTGCTGCTCGCGCATATCGACGTGGTCGAGGCGAAACGCTCTGACTGGAAGCGCGATCCGTTCAAGCTCGTCGAGGAGAATGGCTATTTCTACGCGCGCGGCGCGATCGACGACAAGGCGATGGCCGCCTCCTATGTCGACGCGCTGATCCGCTACAAGGAAGAGGGCTTCAAGCCCCGCCGCACGATCAAGCTCGCCCTCACCTGTGGCGAGGAGACCGACTCCCATTTCAACGGCGTTTCGTACCTCCTCAAGACCGCGCCGGACACGCTCAAGGCAGGCTTCGCGATCAACGAAGGCGGCAAGGGCACGCTCGACGCGGCCGGCAAGCCGATCTCGTTCGGCGTCCAGACCGGCGAGAAAATCTATCAGGACTTCACCCTGACCGCGACCGCACCGGGCGGCCACAGCGCCCGCCCGACCGACGACAACGCCATCGTCCGCCTCGGCGATGCGCTGTCCCGGATCGGCAAGTACAAATTCCCGGTCGATGTGACCGAAGGCAGCAAGAGCTTCTTCCGCAATTCGGCCGCGTCCTTCTCCGGCCAGACCAGCCAGGACATGATCGCCGTCGCCGCCGGCACCGCCGATGCCGCGGCCTATGCCCGCATCGCGGCCCAGTCGCCTTACTGGAACGCGTTCATCCGCACGACCTGCATCGCGACCCTGATCGAAGGCGGCCACGCCCCCAACGCCCAGCCGCAAAGCGCGAAGGCCAATGTCAATTGCCGCATCATGCCGGGCGAGAAGATCCCCGACATCCAGCGCCAGCTCATCGAGCAGGTCGCCGATCCCAAGATCGACCTGAAGCTGGCCGAGGAGCCCGGCCCGCAAAGTCCGCCCCCGCCGCTCACCCCCGCGATCATGAAGCCGATCGAGAAGGTAGCCGCGGAGATCTGGCCCGGCGTGCCCGTCGTGCCGATCCTCAGCACCGGCGCGACCGACGGCCGTTTCCTGATGGCCGCCGGCATCCCGACCTATGGCGTCTCGGCGGTGTTCGTCGATCCCGACGGCAACGGCGTGCACGGCCTGGACGAGCGCGTCCGCGTGGCCTCGCTCTATAACGCGCGCGAATTCCTCTATCGCCTGATCAAGAATTACGGGGCCGCGCGGTGAAGAAGCTGCGTCCCCTTCTCCTCAAGCTGCATCGCTGGGTCGGTCTCAGCGTCGGCTTGCTCCTGCTGATCCAGGGGCTGACCGGCACCGTCATCGTGTTCCGCGACGAGCTCGACCGGGTCATCCATCCGGAGATCGTCGTGCCGGTCGCGCCGACACGCATCCCGGTACAGCAGATCTTCGATACCGCCCGCGCCACGCATCCGGGTGAGACCATCACCCGCGTCGAGCTGTCGCGCTGGGACGATGGTGCGGCCTTGGTCAAGCTGACCGATCCCGACACCAAGGCGCTGCGCCTGATGTCGGTCGATCCGTTCCGCGGCACCATCCTGCGCGACGGCGGCCTGCTGACCTGGCCGATGGAGCTGATCTTCCAGATCCACTACACCCTGCTCGCCGGCGATACCGGCGAGACGATCGTCGGCATCGAAGGGCTGGCGCTGCTGTTCATGGCCATCACCGGGCCGATTATCTGGTGGCCCGGCCTCAAGCGGATCGGCACCGGCTTCCGCGTGATGTGGAAGGGCAATGTCGACCGCCGCTGGCGCACGATCCACCGCGCCGGTGGCGCGGCTGCGGCCCTGTTGCTGCTGGTTTCCGCCACCACCGGCGTACTGATGGTGTGGAAGGAAGAGGCCCGGGTGGCGCTCCGCAGCCTCGGCCCGGTCACTGACAAGCCGACCCCCAAGGTCGCGAAGATCCCCGGCCAGGCAATGGTGCCGATCGATCGGCTCGTCGCCCGCGCCAAAGCCGAATATGGCGAGACTCCGCTCCGCCAGGTGCGTTTCTCCAGCGGCGGCCGGGTCGTCGCGGTCTTCCTCGACAGCGACCTGACCATCCGCGCCGACGGCACCAAGCAAATCTATTACAACGCCTATACCGGCGACGATCTCGGCCACTACGTCGCGGGCGCCCTGCCCGCCGGCAGCGAGTTCATCGACTGGCTCTACACCGTCCATACCGGCATGTTCGGCGGAACGCTGACTCAGCTGCTGTTCCTGCTCTCGGGCGTCTCGCTGACCGGCCTGTCCGCCACCGGCCTGTGGCTGTGGTATTCGCGCCGCCGGCAGAAGAGCCGCAACCGCGCGGCCCGCGCCGCCGCCGTGCCGGTCGCGGAGGCCCATTGATGCGTGCCGTCCGCCCTGCCGAGATGCGCGACCTGGACGGGGTCGTCGCGCTGGCGGAAAGCCTTGGCTCGGGCATGACCACCCTGCCCGCCGACCGCATTGTGCTGGCCGAGAAGATCGAGCGCTCGGTCGCAAGCTTCCTCGGCCAGATCGACCGGAACGAGGCGCATTACCTGCTGGTGCTCGACGACGGCGACGGCACGGTGCTCGGCACCTCGGCGCTCTATCCGCATGTCGGCCTGCCTTACGGCTTCTTCTCCTACAAGCGGCTCCGGCTGGTTCAGCGCAGCCAGGCCGTCGATGTCAGCTGCAATGTCGAGATGCTGACGCTCGCCAATGATTATACCGGCACGACCGAAGTCGGCACGCTCGCCATCCACCCGTCGCTGAAAGGCAGCGGCGCCGGCCGGTTGCTCGCCCGCGCCCGCTACATGCTCGTCGCGATCCGCCCCGATCTGTTCGCGCCGCTGTTGATGGGCGAGATGCGCGGCTGGCAGGACGAGAAGGGCGAGAACCCGTTCTGGAACGCCGTTGGCGCGCGCTTCTTCAGCATGGATTTCGCCACCGCCGACCGGCTGAGCGCGACACGCGGCGCCGATTTCATCGCCGAGCTGTTGCCCAAGCACCCGATCTATATCGAGCTGCTGCCGGAAGAAGCGCGCGCCGTGATCGGCAAACCGCACCCCAATTCGATGCCGGCCATGGCCCTGCTGAAGAGCGAGGGCTTCCGCTACGAAGGTTATGTCGACGTGTTCGACGCGGGCCCGCAAATGCATTGCGACCGCGACCAGGTCGCCACCGTCGCCCGCTCGCGCCAGGCGCTGCCGACGATGCTCTCCCCCAACGCTGCGCCTGCCGCAACGCCGCATCTCGTCTGCAACGAGGACCTGATCGATTTCCGCGTGGTCATGGCCTCGGCCCAGGTCTCCGGCAACGAGATCGCCCTGACCGCCGAAGCAACGCGGGCGCTGGATGCCCAGACCGGCACTACGTTACGCTGGTCGCCGGGCTCGCTGGATCCGGCGGCATGACGTCACTTCACGCCTCAGCCCGTGGCGGCCTCCGCCAGGATCCAGGCGCGGAAGCGCGCAAAGGCGGGCCGCGTCAGCCGGTCGGCCGGATAGACGAGGTAATAGGAGCCCTCGCTCTCCAGCGGCTGGTCGAACAGCCGGACGAGCGCCCCGCTCTCCAGCTCGGGCTCGATCATGAATTCGGGCAGCAGCGCCGCGCCCGCTCCACCAACCGCCGCCTGCGCGGCCATCAGGAAATGCTCGAATACCGGACCCTCGGTCTTCGCGCCCTCGTCGACGCCGGCAGCGGCGAACCATTGGCGCCACGCCCCGCGCCGCTCGGCCTGGGCGAGCAGCGGCACCTGCAGCAGATCGTCCGGCGTCTCGATCCGTCGTTCGGCAAGCAGGCCCGGCGCGCTCACCACGATCGATTGCTCGCGGAACAGCGGGTCGTGCTCGACGCCATGCCAGGTCGGCGCGCCGAAATGGATCGCGGCGTCGAAGCCCTCGGCATCGATATCGAATTCATGCACCCGGGCGGCGACGTTGATCACCAGCTCGGGCATGTCGCGCGTCAGCCGACCCAGCCGCGGCGCCAGCCAGCGCATGCCGAAGCTCGGCAGGGTCGCGATGCTCAGCGCATTCTCGTCGGGCCGCGCGATCACGCGCGCGGTCGCGACGCGGATCGCCGCCAGCGCCGGGGCGATCGCTTCGGCATAACCACGGCCGGCCGGATTGAGCGTCACGCTGCGGCCGACCCGGTCGAACAGCTCGGTCTGCAGCCAGTCCTCCAGCACGGCGATCTGCCGGCTGATCGCGCTCTGCGTCAGCCCGACCTCGTCCGCCGCGCGGGAGAAGCTTTCATGCCGCGCAGCCGCCAGGAAGCTCTGCAGCGCACCGATCGGCGGCAGCAGCCGGCGAGACCGCTCATCCATACCATTTTCGCATCACAGGAACCCCAGCCTGCGGGGGGCAGGCATAGATAAACGATGAGGATTCCGAACAGGAAAAACAAGCCGTTCGGAATCGCGCAAAGCATAAAGGGAGACCAAAAATGTCGACGATCACATTGCGAAACATGCTTCTGGCCAGTGCCACCGCGATCGGCGCGTTGACGCTGGCGCCGGGCATGGCGACCGCACAGGCAGCGGCGGACACCGCCCCGGCACAGGACAAGGCTCAGCCCGCGAGCGACGGCCCCCAGCTCGAGGACATCGTCGTCACTGCTGACCGTACCGGCACCGAGGCAGTGCAGGTCGGCAGCTTCCGCGGCGCAAAGCAGCTCGATACGCCGCTGACGATCAGCGTCATCCCGCGCGCAGTGCTCGACACGCAGCAGGCGATCAGCCTGCTCGACGCGCTGCGGAACACCGCCGGCGTCACCACGTCGCAGACCTCCCCGACCGTCTACAACAACCTGGCGATCCGCGGCATCGATGTCGAAAACCGCGGCAACTATCGCCTCAACGGCACGCTGCCGATCATCAACCTCACCGACATGCCGCTCGAGGACAAGGAGCGCGTCGAAGCGCTGAAGGGCGCATCGGCGCTCTATTACGGCTTCACCACGCCATCGGGCATCATCAACCTGACGATGAAGCGCCCGACCGCGGCGCCGTATTTTGCCGCCAATGTCTTCGGCAACAGCCATGGCGCGGTCGGCGGCCATATCGACGTCGGCGGCACCACCGGCATCTTCGGCTATCGCCTCAACGCCGTCTACGCACAGCCGGATTCGGGCATCGACAACACGCGCGGCATCCGCACCGTGATCGCGGGCGCGTTCGACATCAAACCGACCGACACGATCACGATCCAGCTCGACGGCGAGCATCTCTTCAAGCGCGTCAATGAGCCCGGCATCTACCGCTTCATCCTGACGCCGGCGATCACCGCGGGCAATCTCTACCCGGCGATCAAGATCCCGGCGTTGCAGGATCCGTCGACCAATTTCGGTCCAGACTGGGCATCGAACCGGACCGAGGAAACCAACCTTCTCGGCAAGGTGATCTGGAAATTCTCGCCGGCCTGGGAATTCGTCGCCAGCGCCGGCATGTCGCAGCTCCAGCGCGCGCGGCATTTCAACACGCTCGATCCCAACAACCCCAATACCAATGCCGCAAACGGGCCGCTGGGCGAATACCCGCTGTCGATCAGCTATCAGCCGCTCGCCAAGTACAATAACGAGAACTACCGCGCCGAGGTCACCGGTACCTTCAGCACCGGGCCATTCGTGCATGAAATCCTGATCGGCGCCTCGCAGAATACGCGTGCCAACCGTTCTTCGGCGAGCACGGCGGAAACCTGCTTCTACAGCAGCACCGGCACGCTGCTGGGCGGCGGCTTCCCGACCACCCCGGTACCGGCCGGTGCAACCCGCCAGACCTGCCGCCAGAGCATCACCGCTCCACATGCGATCCCGCAGCTCGGCGAGCCGCTCAACACGCTCAACAACCCGACCCAGATCACCGATATCGGCTATTTCGTATTCGACCGGATCAAGCTCGGCGATTGGCTGCAGGTTCTGGGCGGCGTGCGCAAATCCAACTATAGCGAGAAGCGGCTCGACACTGGCGTAAAGACCTTCAAGGCCAAGCCGACATCGCTGTCGGGTGGCGTCGTGGTCAAGCCGATCAGCTCGGTAAGCGTCTATGGCACCTATATCGAGGGCCTCGAATCCACTCCGGGCGCGCCACTGACCTCGAACAACCCCAATGTGCAGCTCGGGCCGAGCCAGTCGACCCAGTATGAAGGCGGCGTGAAGTGGGAGCCGAAGCGCGGCCTGTTGTTCCAGGCGGCCTATTTCAACATCCAGCGCGATTCCGCGGTGGTCAACGGCGCCAATTTCTACGTCAAGGACGGTCGCCAGACCTTCAAGGGCGTCGAGCTGAGCCTGACCGGTAACCTGACCCAGGACCTGTCGATCTACGCCAGCGCGCTGTTCCTCGATGCGAAATACACCTCGGGCGCGCCGACCAACCTGACGAGCACGCCGATCTCTCCGACGCTCGTCGGCCGCCGCGTGGAGAATACGCCGAAGACCACCTGGTCGGTCGCCGGCGAATATCGCCTGACGCCAGTCCTTCCCGGCCTCGCGATCAGTGCCGCCGCTTATTATGTCGGCAACCGGGCGATCAATCCGACCAACCAGGGCTTTATCGACGGCTACACGCTGTTCGACCTGGGCGGATCCTACACGACCGAGATCGACGGCCATAAGCTGACCTTCCGCATCAATGGCGAGAATATCGGCGGCAAGCGCTACTGGGCATCGACCGCCGGCCTGTTGCTTGCACAGGGCGCCCCCTCGACGATCAAATTCTCGATCGGCACGGTGTTCTGAGCATGACTGCCAGGGACGGGGTTCTTGCAACCCCGTCCCTTTTTCTCACAAATCACAGGAAATCGCGCAGCCTTGTCTCGATCCGGGCGATGGCGGCACTCCTGTTCGCGGGCGGTAGCGATCGTCGTCGAACGCGGCCTCGGCCAGGAGCTGTCTCAATGAACAACCCCTTCACCGACTGGGCCTGGACGCCTCACGCCGACTGGCTGCAGATCGAAACCATCGACATGCACACCGGCGGCGAACCGCTCCGCGTGATCGTCTCCGGCCTGCCCCAGCTTCAGGGCACCAACTGCCTCGAAAAGCGCCGCTGGTTCCGCGACAATCTCGACCATGTCCGCACCGCGCTAATGTGGGAGCCGCGCGGCCATGCCGACATGTACGGCACGGTGATGGATCGCTCGACCGACGGCGATTTCGACGTCTTCTTCCTGCACAATGAGGGCTACAGCACCATGTGCGGCCACGCGATCCTCGCGCTGACCCGGCTGGCGGCGGAGACCGGGCTGGTCGAGCCGGAGCGGGAGGAGATCGTCTTCAACGTGCCCTGCGGCAGGATCGTCGCGCGACCGCATTGGCAGGGCGGCAGGGTCGCCTCGGCCAGCTTTCGCAACGTGCCCTCTTATGTCGCCCTGGCCGGCGCCTCGGTCGACGTGCCGGGCATTGGCCCGGTCGCTTTCGACATCGCTTATGGCGGCGCCTATTACGCCCTGGTCGAGGCGGCACCGCTCGGCCTCGCCATCGAGCCTGCGGATCATGACCGACTGATCGACCATGGCCGGCGCATCAAGCACGCCGTCGCTGCCGCCTTCCCGGTCATCCATCCGACCGAGCCCGACCTCAGCTTCCTCTACGGCACGATCTTCACCGGACCGCCCAGGAACCCGGCGCATCACAGCCGCAACGTCTGCATTTTCGCCGATGGCGAAGTGGATCGCTCCGCCACCGGATCGGGCGTCAGCGCACGTGCCGCGCTCCATTTCAGCCGGGGCGAGATCGGCGTCGGCGAGGAGATCGTGATCGAGAGCATCCTCGACACGACCATGACCGTAAAGGTCGCTGAAACGACGCGGTTCGGCCCGCACGACGCCGTGATCCCGCAGGTGCGCGGCAGCGCCTCCTTCACTGGCCGGAACAGCTTCTGGATCGAGCCGGACGACGCGCTTCGGGGCGGATTCCTGCTGCGCTGAGGGCTCCAGCCGGCATGACAGCAAGATGACAGCAAGCCGGTGGTTTCTGCAGCTCGATAATCGAGGAGCGGAATGCTGGCGATGAACTTCCTGCGCATCAAGCCGCTCGACGCCATCATGGCCTCGGCCCGCAGGAACGCGCTCGAGCCGACGCTCGGCGCGTGGCAACTGACTCTGCTCGGCGTCGGCGCGATCATCGGCACCGGCATCTTCGTGCTCACCTCGGAGGCAGCGCAAAAGGCCGGCCCTGGCATGGTGATCAGCTTCGTCATCGCAGCGTTCGTCTGCGCGACCGCAGCGCTTTGCTATGCGGAGGTCGCGGCGATGATCCCGGTATCGGGCTCGGCCTATACCTACACCTATGCGGTGATGGGCGAGGTGATGGCCTGGCTGGTCGGCTGGGCGCTGGTCCTCGAATATGCCGTGTCCGCTTCCGCCGTCGCGGTCGGCTGGTCGGGCTATTTCGTCGGGCAACTGCACGGCTGGTTCGGCATCACCTTGCCGATGGCACTCACCCAGGGCCCCTATGCCGGCGGTCTGATCAACCTGCCGGCGGTGACCATCTCGCTGCTCATCACCTGGCTGCTGATGATCGGCACCAGCGAGAGTGCGCGAGTCAACGCCATGCTGGTCGGCGTCAAGGTCACGGCGCTCGCCCTGTTCGTCATCCTGTCGATCCCGGCGATGCGCGCCGAGAATTTCCATCCGCTGATGCCGCTTGGCTGGGCCAGCGGCGACGGGGCCGGCGTGGTCAGCGCGGCTTCCTCGATCTTCTTCGCCTATATCGGCTTCGACGCCGTCTCCACCGCGGCGGAAGAGACGAAGAACCCGCAGCGCAACGTGCCGCTCGGGCTGATCGGCTCGCTGGTGATCTGCACGGTGTTCTACATGCTCGTCGCGGCGGGGGCGATCGGCTCCCCGCTCGGCGCGCAGCCAGTGATGAGCGCCACCGGCCACTGGCTGGCACCCGGATCGGCCGAGCTTGCCGCCCGCTGTGCCGCCATCGTCGGCGGCGGCGCGGTCGAGCCGCTCGCCTGCTCGAACGAAGCGCTGGCGCATGTCCTGCGCGAGATCGGCTATATGAAGCTCGGCAACCTGGTCGGGCTCGCCGCCTTCGTCGCCCTGCCGTCCGTCATCCTCGTGATGATCTACGGCCAGGCGCGCATGTTCTTCGTGATGTCGCGCGACGGCCTGCTGCCCGCCCGCCTGTCGCGCATCCATCCGAAGTGGAAGACGCCGCACATCATCACCATGATCACCGGCACCGGAGTCGCGCTCGGCTCGGCCTTCCTGCCCGTGGGCAAGCTCGCCGACATGTGCAACGCGGGCACCCTGTTCGCCTTTGTCGCGGTGGCGATCGCGCTGATGGTGCTGCGGCGCACCGATCCGGGCCGCGCGCGGCCGTTCCGCACGCCATTGGTCTGGCTGGTCGGCCCGCTGACGATCCTCGGCTGCCTGATCCTGTATCTGCGCCTGCCCTTCGACGCCAAGATGGTCCTGCCGATCTGGGGCGGCATCGGGCTGCTGCTCTATTTCGCTTATGGCTATCGCCACAGCCTGATGGGCCGCGGCGTGGTCGAAGTGCATGAGACGGATATCATCGCACCGCCAGTTCCGGGGACTCATTGATGCTGTACCGCACCGCCCTTGCCGCTTGCCTGATCGCGCTGTCCGCCCCGGCAGTCGCACAGGATAAGGACGACGCCCCGTCGCGCTACCTGCCGACCGCGGCGGTGGAATATCCCGGCGGGGTGCGCAGCCTGCGCGACGTCGCCTTTGCCGAACTCTCCGGCTTCCGTCCGCTGACGCTCGACCTGTATCTGCCCCCCGACGGCGGCGCGCCCAGGCCGGTGATCGTCTTTGTCCATGGCGGCGCCTGGGTTCATCGTACCGCGCGCGACGGCGGCACCTTCCGCGATTTCCCCGCCGTCCTCGCCTCCTATGCGGCGCGCGGCTATGTCGTCGCCAGCGTCAATTACCGTTTCAGCGGCGAGGCCCGCTTCCCCGGCCCGGTGCAGGACGTCGAGATGGCCATCCAGTGGCTGCGCCGTCGCGCATCGACCTACAATATCGATCCCGCCCGCGTCGTCGCCTGGGGCTCCTCGGCCGGCAGCCAGATCGCCACCCTGATCGGCACTGGCTGCGACGACCCGAAGATCGCACCGCCGGCGGGCAAGTCGCTACAGCCTTCGCCCTGCGTGCAGGGCGTGATCGACTGGTACGGGATCATCGATCTGGAGGGTCATGCGGCGGATCTGGGCAAGGACGACGCATCGGGCATCAACGCCAGCGAGGACAAATATCTCGGCTGCGTGATCCGCCGCACCTGCCCGCCCGGCCTCGCCCGCTCGGCCAGCCCGCTTGCCTATATCGATCCGCACGACCCGCCCTTCCTGATCCAGCACGGTACGGCCGATGACACCGTGTCGCCAAAACAGGCGCAGCGCCTCCATGATGCGCTCCGCGCCGCGGGCGTGCCGAGCGAGCTTGTCCTCTACCCCAATGTCTCGCACGGCTTCGCCAAGGTGCCCGAAGGCGGCCCCGACGATGCGATCAACCACCAGGCGCTCGACAAGGTCACTGCGTGGCTCGACCGCTATTTCCCGGTCGCGAAACCCGCGGCCCGGTGAGACCCGCGCTCGCCCTGATCCTTGCGACATGCGCGCTGCCTTCGGTCGCGACGGCACGGCCGACGCCGTGCGCCGCGCATCGCTTCGCCGCCGATCAGGGTGACCTCGCTTATCGGAGCTGCGGCCAAGGTCCGGTCACTATCATCCTCCCCGGCGGACCCGGGCTGGACGCGGCCTACATGCTCGATGTCGCGCTGGACGTGGCGGCGAGCGGCCGCCGCGCGATCCTGCTCGATCAGCGCGGCACCGGCGCCTCTCGCGCCGCGCTCGGCGACGGCAGCCGCCTCACCGTTGCGGGCAGCGTCGCGGATGTGGAGGCGCTCCGCCGGTCGCTCGGGTCGGATCGCATCACCTTGATCGGCCATTCCTTCGGCGGCGGCATCGCCCAGGCCTATGCCGCCGTCCATCCCGATCATGTCGCAAAGCTGATCCTGATGAACTCGGTCGGCCCCGACATGCGGCCGCCGACGGCCCCGCTCGACAGCTGGCGCACACGCCTCAACCCGGACGAGCTGGCACGCTATGACGCGGCGCGTGCAAAGGGCGACCGCGTGGCCGCGATGAAGATCAAGTTCCTCGGCAGTTTCTACCACCGCGCCAGGGGCCTCGTGTTCCTCAAGACCCTCCCCGATTCAGCGATCCATCAGGACGTCGCACCGCTCTCCGACGATTACGCCCGCCACTATGATGTCCGCACGACCGCAACGGGCGCGACCTTTCCCGTCGTCATCCTGGCCGGCGAAGTGGACTGGATTCGCGCATATGAGGCCCGACTGCGCGAGACCTGGCCGAAGGCCATCACTATCGTGATCCCGCAGGCAGGCCATTTCCCCTGGGCTGATGCACCGGCGGCAACACGGCGTGCGCTGCGCAAGGGACTCGCATCGTGACGACGACAATTCATTCCATATCATCATCAATTGCTGATGAACTATCGCCGGTTCAGCACAGGAAGCTGAGGTTTCTCGCACCCATATTCGCTATGGATCGATGCATCCCCAGCATCTGGAGCGAATGATGACCAGCCAACTCCTCAACGTCTATAACCGCGCACCCGTCACCTTCACGCATGGCGAAGGCAGCTGGCTGATCGCCGAGAATGGTGACCGCTATCTCGATTGTGTCGGCGGTATCGCGACCGACGCGCTCGGCCATTGCCATCCCAAGCTCGTCGCGGCGCTGACCGAGCAGGCCGGCAAGCTCTGGCACATCTCGAACATGTTCAGGATCCCCGGCCAGGAAGCACTGGCCGAGCGGCTGACCAGGGCGAGCTTCGCCGATCTCGCCTTCTTCGCCAATTCGGGCACCGAGGCGATCGAGGCCGCGCTGAAGATGGCGCGTCGTTATCACAGCGCGCGGGGCAACGCCGACCGCAACGTCATCATCGGCTTCAAGGGCTCGTTCCACGGCCGCACCTATGCCGCGATCAACGCGTCGGGGAATGCCGGTTATCTCGACGGCTTCGGCCCGGCCCTTCCCGGCTATCTCCAGCTCGGCCTCGACGACTGGCAGGCGATCGCCGCCGCCATCGCTGCGCCCACCACCGCCGCCGTGATCATCGAGCCGGTCCAGGGCGAGGGCGGCGCACGCGCGATCCCCGAGGAACTGCTGCGCAATCTGCGCCAGGCGTGCAGCGCCAATGGCGTGCTGCTCATCTACGACGAAGTGCAGAGCGGCATGGGCCGCACCGGCCGACTGTTCGCGCATCAATGGTTCAACGGTGTCGAGCCCGACATCATGGCGATCGCCAAGGCGCTTGGCGGCGGATTCCCGGTGGGCGCCTGCCTCGCCACCCGCAACGCGGCGAGCGGCATGGTGCCCGGCGTGCATGGCACCACCTTCGGCGGCAATCCGCTGGCGATGGCGGTGGCGATCGCGGCCTTCGACGAGATCGCCACGCCCGAGATGCTCGACCATGTCCGCGAGATCAGCGTGCATCTGCGCGACGGACTCGCCCGGCTCGCCGCACGTTATCCCGAGACGATCGCCGAGGTCCGCGGCAAGGGCCTGCTCGTCGGCGTGAAGATGGTGGTCGAAAATCGCGCCTTCATGGCCGCCGCGCGCGACCGGCTGCTGCTGGTCGCCGGTGGCGGCGAGAACTGCATCCGGCTACTACCGCCGCTCAACCTGTCGCACGCGGAAGCGGACATTGCGCTCGAGCGCATGGACGAGACCTGCAACGCGATGCTGAGCGAAATGGCGGCCTGACATGAGCAACCTGTTCCACTCCAACGATCCCGCCACCGGTGAGGTGGTATGGTCCGGACCCGAAGCGTCAGCGGAAGACTGTGCCGCCGCGGTCGCGACGGCACGCGCCGCCTTTAACGACTGGTCGGCGACGACGGAGGAAGAACGCATCGCCTTCGTCCATCGCTACCGCGATGCGCTGAGGGAAGATGCCGAGGCCATCGCCACGGCAATCTCGCGCGAGACCGGCAAGCCTCTCTGGGAGACGAAGACCGAGCTCGCCTCGATGATCGGCAAGGTCGATCTGTCGATCGCCGCGCACGCCGAACGCACCGGCAGCCGCGAGCAGGAGGCGCCGTTCGGCCGCGCCGTGTTGCGCCATCGCCCGCACGGCGTGATGGTCGTGCTCGGCCCGTATAATTTCCCGGGCCACCTGCCCAACGGCCACATCGTCCCCGCCTTGCTCGCGGGCAACACGGTCCTGTTCAAGCCGTCCGAGGAAACGCCCCTGGTCGGCGAGCTGATCGGCGCGGCGATGCGCAAGGCGGGCCTGCCCGAAGGCGTGTTCACCGTCGTCCAGGGCGGCCGCGACACTGGCGCTGCACTGCTCGCCGAAGATATCGACGGCTTGCTCTTCACGGGCTCTGCCGGCGCCGGCGCACATTTCACGCGCATCTTCGCCGAACGCCCCAAGGTGATCCTCGCGCTCGAGCTGGGCGGCAACAACCCGCTGATCGCCTGGGACGGCGATCCGCACGCGATCGCCTCGATCGTGGTCGGCTCGGCCTTCATCACCACCGGCCAGCGCTGCTCCTGCGCGCGCCGCCTGATCGTGCCCGAAGGCGCGAAGGGCGAGGCGATCGTCTCGGCGGTCGCCGCCTTGTCCGACCGGATCACCATCGGCGCGTGGAACGACTCACCCGAGCCCTTCATGGGCCCGCTGATCTCGCCGGCCGCCGCAGCGCGCGTGTCGCTCCAGGCCGAGGAGCTGATGAAGCTCGGCGCCCAGGCGATCCGCCCGTTCGAAGGGCGCCCCGGCCCCTCGACCGCATTCGTCGGCCCGACCATCCTCGACGTGACGGGCCTCGATGTGCCCGACCAGGAGATTTTCGGCCCCGTGCTGCAGGTGACGCGCGTCGCCGATTTCGATGCCGCGATCGCCGCCGCGAACAACACGCGCTTCGGCCTCTCGGCTGGGCTCATCAGCGACGATGACGCGCTGTGGGACAAGTTCCAGCGCCGCATTCGGGCCGGCGTGGTCAACCGCAACCGCCCGACCACGGGCGCGGCCGGTTCGATGCCGTTCGGCGGCCTCGGCGCCTCGGGCAATCACCGCCCCAGCGCCTATTATGCCGCGGATTATTGCGCCTATCCCGTCGCCAGCTTCGAGGCAGACCGGGTCGCCGACCAGGTGCACGATCTGCGGGGCATTCGCGCCTGATGAGAATTGCCGTCACTCTTATGGTGGCGGCGGCCTCCTGTCTCGCTTCCCCGGCGCACGCCGAAGATGAGCGCGCGCCCGTCGAACTCGGCGCGACTTATGTGACCGATGTGCTGTCCGTGGTCGATGGCGGCATCCGACGCGGCACGGCCTGGCTCGGACGGGGCGACGTCACCGTCTCGGTCGACGGGCGCGTGTTCGGGATCGACGGCGCGGAATTCTTCGTCGACGTGATGGGGGTCAACCCGCCCGACTTTTCCGGCCGCTATGTCGGCGACGCCCAGACCGTCAGCAACGTCCAGGCGAACAGCGCGATCCGACCCTATGAAGCCTGGCTCGCCGTCCCGCTCGGCAAAAGCTTCACGGTCAAGGCCGGGCTGATCGACCTCAACACCGAATTCGACGTGCAGGATGTCGGCCGGACCTTCCTCAACAGCTCGTTCGGCATCGGCCCCGATTTCTCGCAGACGGGCGTCAACGGCCCCTCTATCTTCCCCGCCCCCGCCACCGCCGCGCTGCTCCGCTACGAGGATGACGACTGGGCCGCGCGCGTCGGCATATTCGACGCGGTCGCCGGCAGCCTGTCCAACCCGCGCCGCACCGTGTTCCGCATCCCCGGCCAGCGCGGCGCGCTGCTGGTCGGCGAAGTCGAGCGCAAGCTTCCCGGCGACGGCGAGATCCAGCTCGGCCTGTGGCACTACACCACCCACTTCGACCTGATCGACCCCGCCGCCACTGGCAAGGCGACAAGCCAGGGTGGTTACGCGCTGGTCGAGGGCACCCTCGCCAAACGCGACAAGGCAGCCCTGCTCGGCTGGGCCCGCATCGGCGTGGCGAGCGACCGGACCAATCCGATCGGCCTCTATCTCGGCGGCGGCGCGGCGTGGCGCACCGACAAGCACGAAATCGGTCTGGCAGTGGCGCATGCCCAGCTCGGCACGCCCGGCCGCCGCGCGACCCTGGCCGCAGAAGGCGGCACCGACCGCGCCGAGACGACGATCGAGCTGACCTATGCCCGCCCGGTGACGTCCTGGCTCACCGTCCAGCCCGACCTGCAATATGTGATCAACCCCGGCTGGGTCTCATCGCGCGACGATGCACTCGTAGCCGGCGTGCGCTTCAGCTTCTCGCTCTCGACGGACTGACCGCCTACCAGGCGTAGATAAGGTTCAGGCGCAGCCGGTTATACCAGTCCCCCGGCACGAATCCCGGCGTGTAGAGCGGGTTCTTCACCCGGTACCGGTAATAGGTCGCGTTCAGGGTCACGCGCTTCGCCGGAACATGGTCGATTGCCAGCGTGTGCTGCACATAGTTGGACGCGAGATCGGTATTGTCGTGGGAAAAGGCCGTCAGCGTGCCGTCCACGCCCATCCGCGCATAGCCGTACTGGAAGCGCCAATCGCCCTTGTCCGCGGCACGGCCGACGAACAGGTCAGCACCGAAGCCCTCGTCATCGCTCACCGCGGCGCCGAGATTCTTCACATAATCGCCGGTCAGCCGGATCGGCCAGCGCGGGCCAAGCCCGGCATAGGTCAGGCTGCCCACCACATCGACCAGGTTGAAATCGGAGAGATAGCCGCCGCCCGGCCGCAGCAGATTGGTGCGGAAATCCCCCGCATCGGCGTCCGTCAGCAGGTCGAGCGTATAGTCGTAATACCCGCCCGCCAGCTCGGCCTGCCAGTCGGACCCGGGCTTGCCGGCCAGTGCGACCTGTGCGCCCGCCATGGAGCTGTCGCGCGCATTGGTCGCCTCGTCGATCATGAAATACAGCCCGCTCGCGCGCAATTTCACGGGGCCGAGGTTGCGCGCAAAAGTCGCCGAAGCCCCTTCCGGATTGACGTCGCCGTCCCACACCAGATCGGTCCGCACAAAGGGATTGTCGAACTTGCCGGCATAGAGATCGAGCGCCCCGAAGGTCGCCTTGGCAAAGGCCTGGTCGAGCCCGACGACCAGATCGTCGTCGAACTGAGTCAAGGTGATGTCGGCACTGTTGGGATCATCGGGGTCGCCGCTGACGATGCGCGCGCCCAGGCTGAAATTCCTGTCGATCTGATAGGTCGCCCGCAACCGCGCGCGCAGCACGCCGCGTCCGCGGTCGCGCCGTGGTTCGCCGAAATTCTGCTCGTAGCGCACGCGCATGTCGCCGCTGATCTGCAGATTGTTCGCGACCTTCACGGGCACCGCCACGGGCAGCGCAGAATTGTCCACCGTCGCGCGCGGCTGGAGCGTGATGCCGCCGGTCTGGCCGGTGGCGGCGACCGCTATGGGGGCCGGTGCCGCCGCGGTCGTAGCCGGCAGCGGCCTGCCGCTGACCTGTGCGAGCGCTGCCTTCAGCGCGCCGATCTGCTCGGCATTTTCCTTGCGGATCTCGGCGATCTTGCGCTCATTCTCCGCCTCCAGCGCCACGATGCGTGCCTGGATGTCGTCGATCGACATGTCCTGCGCCTTGGCCTGTCCACCCGACAGGAAGCAGGCCAAAACGAAGGCCGGCCCGCAGGAAAGTTTCGCGGAGAAGGCGCGGAGCTTGCGCGGCCGCGCGCAGTCGGTCCGGCGAAGAGCAATGTGCATGGTCGATGATCCGCCCGTGATGTGCGGACTTGGTCATAGCGACATCAACTGACATGAGGCTGACGCGTAGCAGACACAATGTTGCTGAAACCGGCCTGGGTGGGGATGCCATGCTCGACCTGGGGCGGACCGGCAAAATGTCCACCGACCAGGCGGCGCCACTCGCTGAAATCCGCCGTCTCGCGAAACGCCAGATGCGCCTCGACGGTCTCCCACGACACGATAAGCCAATAGCGCCCGGCCTGCTCATGCGAGCGACTGAGCTGCATCGCATGACACCCGGCCGCGCGTCGAAACAATGCCACCGCAGCAGTCGCACCGGCTTCGAACGCTGCCTCCTCGCCCGGCGTCACGTCGAGACGCGCGATCTCCTGGATCATGCCGGCCGATGCTCCTCGTCGATCCGCGTCGTCACGCCCGTCGCGACGATCGTTCGCGTCGCATCGATCGAGGCATAGGTCCACAGGATCGACATCGGCTCGCTGTCGGAGATGTTGCGGAAGAAGTGCGGCACCTCCGCCGGAATCCAGGTCGTGTCGCGCGCCTCCAGATCGGTCTCGACCCCGTCGATAAAGGCCCGCGCATGCCCCGACAGCACGACCACGCTCTCCTCGCAATTATGCGTGTGGAGCGGCACCGCGGCGCCGGGATCGAGCGTGGTGATGCCGTTGAGCATCGAGCGCGATCCGACACCGTACGTGACCAGCGGGATCGTCCGGATGCCGCCGCCCCGATCCTTCACCGGCAGGTCGGCGGGGTGCAGGATCACGCCCTTCATGCCGCGGCCTTTGCGGGTGCCGGGTCGATACGCACGGTCTTCATGTTGGTGAACTCCCTCAACCCATGCTCGCCGAGCTCGCGGCCATAGCCCGATTGTTTGATCCCGCCGAAAGGCACGCGCGGGTCGGATGCGACGACGGCGTTGACGAACACCGCGCCCGCATCGATCCGCCGCACCAGCCCGCGCGCCCGGTCGAGGTCCGCAGTCCAGATCGACGCGCCCAGCCCGAAGGCCGTGCGGTTGGCGAGCTCGATCGCCTCGTCGGCGTCCGCCGCGCGGACAATGGCGGCGGCAGGCCCGAAGGTCTCCTCGTCGAACGCCGCCATCCCCGGGGATACGTCGCCGAGAAGGGTCGGCGGATAGAAGAAGCCCGGCCCATTGGGCATCGCGCCGCCGGTCAGCAATCGCGCGCCGCCGGCAACGCTGCGCTGCACCTGATCGTCGATCGCCGCGCGCAGATTGGCGCGCGCGAGCGGCCCGAGCGTCGTCGCCCGATCCGTCGGATCGCCGCTCTTCAGCCGCGTCGCATGATCGATGAACCGCTCGACGAACCCATCCATCGCGCCCGCCTCGACGATGAAGCGCTTGGCGTTGACGCAGCTCTGCCCGGCATTGGTGAAGCGCGCGCTCGTGGCCATGCGCGCGGCATGGTCGAGATCGGCATCGGCCAGCACGATGAACGGATCGGATCCGCCCAGCTCGAGCACCTGCCGCTTGAGCGCGCGGCCGGCGTGCCCCGCCACGATCATGCCGACCTGAGTCGATCCCGTCAGCGTAACGCCCGCAATGCGCGGATCGGCGATCACACCCTCGATCTTGTCGGGCTCGACCACCAGCAGCCCGAACAGCCCGGCCGGCGCCCCCGCCCCGGCCAGCACATCCGCGATCGCCCGGGCACAGCCAGTGACATTGGCCGCATGCTTCAACACCACGCCATTACCCGCCATCAGCGCCGGCGCGACGAAGCGGAACACCTGCCAGAAAGGATAATTCCACGGCATGATCGCCAGCACGACGCCCAGCGGATCGAACATCAGCTCGGTATTGGCGACGCCCGGCACCGGCACATCCGCGATCATCGCCGGGCCGGATTCAGCGTAGAAATCGCAGTTGAACGCGCATTTCTCGACTTCGCCCTCGGCCTCGCCGATCGGCTTGCCCATCTCCTGCGTGATCAGCGCGGCAAGCGCCGGCTTGCGCCTGCGGAGCGTCGCGGCGATCGAGCGCAGCAGCGCCACCCGCCCGGCGACCGGCGCGGTCCGCCAGGTGCGCTGTGCCCCCGCCGCCGCTTCGAGCATCGCATCGACCTCGGCCGGGCTCTGCGCCTCGAAGCGCGCGACCTCGGCACCGGTGGCGGGATTGATCGAGACGATCATGCCGCCAGCGCCGCGATCACCGCATCGGCGAACGCCTGCGTCCCGAGCGGCCCACCGACATCGCGCGTCCGTCGCGCCGGATCGGCCAGCACCGCTTCGACCGCTGCCTCGATCCGCCGCCCGCACTCGGCCAGCGCCTGGTCCCCGGTCCGCCGCGCCTGCCAGTCGAGCAGCATCGCCGCCGACAGGATCAGCGAGGTGGGATTGGCCACGCCCTGCCCCTGGATATCCGGCGCCGATCCATGCTGCGCCTGCGCGACGCAGATCTCGTCGCCCTGGTTGATCGACCCGCCCAGCCCCAGGCTGCCGCTCAGCTCGGATGCCTCGTCGGACAGGATGTCGCCGAACATGTTGGTCGTGACGATCACGTCGAACCGTTCCGGGCTGCGCACCAGCAGCGCGGCGGCCGCATCGACGATCACTTCGTCGAGCGTCACCTCGGGGAAGTCGGCCGCGACCTTACGCACTTCGCGCAGGAACAGCCCGTCGGTCAGCTTCAGCACATTCGCCTTGTGCACCGCCGTCACCCGCCGGTCGCGGCCCATCGCCAAAGTGAAGGCCGACCGCGCGACCCGTGCACAGGCCAAGGCAGTGATCTTGCGGATCGAAAAGGCGCTGTTCTCGTCGGGCATGAACTCGCCCGGCCCCATGAACATGCTGCGATCGGCGTAGAAGCCTTCGGTGTTCTCGCGCACGATCACCAGGTCCATCGGCTTGCGCAGGATGCTCAGCCCCTCGCGCGACCGGCACGGCCGGATATTGGCATAAAGCGCGAATTGAGTGCGCAGCGCCGCGGACGGATTGGGCATGCCCCTGGGATAATCATAATGCGAGACGGGGCCGAGGATCACGCCGTCCGCCTCGGGGATCGCGGCCATCACGGTGTCGGGCAGGGTCGTGCCCTGCTCGGCCAGGCTCTTCAGCCCGATATCCATCTCGGAGATCTCGAACGTCACGCCGGTCACCGCCGCCGCGGCGTTCAGCACGGCCAGCGTCGCCGTGGAAATTTCGGGGCCGATCCCGTCACCGGGCAGTAGGAGCAGACGCATCAGATTTTCCAGGATGTTGGGGCGGGCGCGAACACCATGCAGGTCGGGCTGCCCGTGGTCATGACCTGCACCGGCGCGGCGAGCTTGCCGTGGCGATCGAGCGCGAGGCGAACGATCGTGTCGCTTTCCTCATTGGCGACGAACAGCGCGCCGCCGCCCGGTGCGACGGCAAAGAAGCGCGGCGTCTTCCCGCCACAGCCCTGCCATGTGCCGGCACCCAGCCGCCCGCTCTTCGCATCGACCGCAAAGGACACGATCGTGTCGCTGCCGCGGTTGGAGGCGAAGACAAAAGCGCCGTCGGGCGAGATCGCGATCTCCGACCCGCGGCTGTTGCCGGTGAAATCGTCGGGCAGCGCGGAGAGGATCTGGAACGGCACCAGCGATCCGGCCACCGCATCGACTCGCGCGGCAATCACCGTCGAATCCAGCTCGTCGATCACATAGGCAAAGGGCAGGCGCGGATGGAACGCCAGGTGCCGCGGCCCGGCCCCTTCGCGCGCCACCAGCGGCGGCGCTGCCTGGCTGAGCTTGCCCGAAGCATCGAAGCGGAAGCTATGGACCCGGTCGAGGCCTTTGTCGGGCACCGCAATCAATCCGCCGGCCGGGGCGAAGCAAATCTGGTGCGGCTTGGCGAAAGGTTGCTCGACCCGGTGCGGGCCGACTGGCCCTTTCAGCGGCACCAGCTCGGTGACCGCGCCGATCCGGCCATCCGCGCCGATCGGCAGCACCGCGACGTTCGACACATAATCGCCGACGGTCAGGTGATTGGCGACGACCAGGAATTTGTTCGACGGGTCGACCGCCAGGTGCACCGGGTTGCGTCCCTGGCACGATTGCTTGCCGATGAAGCTGAGCGTGCCATGCTTCGGGTCGATCGCGAAGGAGCTGACCTCGGTCCCGTCGCCATGCACCGTGAACAGGAAACGGCGTTCATGGTCGAAGGCAAGAAATGCCGGGTTGGCGATGCCGTCCAGCGCCTGGACCTGGCTCCACGCGCCCTCGCGGCCGATCCGCGCGACGGTGATGCCGTTGCCGCGCGCATTGCGCTCCCGCGTGGTGCGGCAACCGATATAGGCCAGATATTCTGATGCCGGATCGCTCATATCTCGTCCCTCCCCGGAGAACAGACCGCCTTCGGCCGCCAGGCGACTCGCGCCGATCGCCGTCGCGGCGAGCATCGCCGAGCCCAGCAAGGTACGGCGCGCGATGACCGTGGCAGCGCGCGGCGCTGATGCTATAGGCCTTTCGATGCGATCGTCCGCCACAGCCGTTCCTGCCCGCCTCGCCAAGTTTGTTGGTGGCCATTTGCATTTTGCGAACACAAAAGTCCATAGGGTAATTGTCATGAGGGTGGAATGAGCGAGAGGCTGGCGGATCGGGTCGCGCGACGCATCGTCGAGCATGTCCGTGCCCGGGAACTCCCCGAGGGCACGCACCTCGTCGCGCAGGAACTGGCCGACCTGTTCAAGGTCTCGCGCGCGCCGGTTACCGCGGCATTGCGCGCGCTCGAACAGACCGGCGCGGTGCGGTCGGTGCCGAACCGCGGCTTCTTCGTCGGCGATGCAGTCGATGAGGCGCCGCTCCCCGATTCGGGCGAGGATGACGAGGATGGCCTGTACAATGCGATCGTCGACCAGCGGCTGAGCGAGACCCTGCCCGACAAGGTCAGCGAGAACGAGCTGATGCGCCATTTCGGCGTGACCCGCAGCCGGCTGCAACGCACCCTGGGGCAGATTGCCGAGGAAGGCTGGGTCGAACGGCTGCCCGGCCATGGCTGGCAATTCAGCACCACCCTGCACACCGCCGAATCCTACGAACAGGCCTATCGCTTCCGCGGCATGATCGAGACCCAGGCGCTGCTCCAGCCGGGCTACAAGGTCGTGCCCGAGGAACTCGTCCGCTTGCGTGGGGAGCAGCAGGACCTGCTCGACGGCACGATCGAGGAATTGTCCCGCGCCCGGTTGTTCGAGCTGAATTCCGGCTTCCATGAGACCATCGTCGGCTGGTCGGGCAACCCGTTCTTTTTCGATTCGCTGCGGCGGATCAACCGCCTGCGCCGGCTGATCGAGTTCCGCGTCACCGCGGACCGCAGCCGGCTCGACCAGCAATGCCGCGAGCATCTCGCGCTGCTCGACCTGCTCGAACGCGGCGACATCCTGCTCGCCGCCGACTTCCTGCGCGTGCATATCGGCCATGCGCTCACGGTAAAGGAACGCGCGGTCCACCGGCTGACGGAATAGCTCAACGCATCAGATTGCACTTTGCATTCACATAATGTATTGGATCCCCATAAGACGAGGGGACTCCGATGCAATCTGCCGCAGCAAGCGATCACGAGAGGATGGAGCGCACCGTCCCGCGCAAAGTGTTCTGGCGCATCATCCCCTTCTGCTTCGCGCTCTACATCATCTCGTATATCGACCGCGCGAACATCGGCTATGCCGCCCTCCAGATGAATGCCGAGCTGGCTCTGTCCAGCCAGGCCTTCGGCTTCGCCGCCGGCATCTTCTTCATCGGCTATTTCCTGTTCGAGGTGCCGAGCAACGTCGCGCTGCTGAAGTTCGGCCCGCGCAAATGGATCGCGCGCATCCTGCTCAGCTGGGGCGTCGTCTCAATGCTCACCGCGTTCGTGCAGACCGCGGCGCAGCTCTACGTCCTGCGCTTCCTGCTCGGCGTGGCGGAGGCCGGCTTCTTCCCCGGCATCATCCTCTATCTGACGCTGTGGTTCCGCACCAAGGAACAGGCGACGGTGATCGCGCTGTTCACCGCGGCAATCCCCGTCTCCTACATCCTGGGCGGGCCGATGAGCACGCTGATCATGGAACATGTCAGCGGCTTCGGCCTCAGCGGATGGCGCTGGATGATGTTGATCGAGGGCGTCCCCGCTCTGCTCGGCGGCATCGCGACCTATTGGCTGCTGACCGACCGTCCCGACCAGGCAAAATGGCTGTCCGAGCCCGAGCGGACCTGGCTCGCGAGCGAGATGGCGACCGAGCATGCCCCCGCCGCCAACCGCCGCACGCTCGGCACCTTCGCGGCGATCACCCACCCCAAGGTGCTGTACCTCGGCGTCATCTATTTCGCCTATCAGTGCGGCAGCCTCGGCGTCGGCTATTGGCTGCCCCAGATCGTCAAGGGCCTGTCGACCGAAGCATCGACCTTCGAAGTCGGGCTGATCTCGACCCTGCCCTATATCGTCGCGACCATCGGCATGGTCGTCTGGTCGCGCCATTCGGACAAACAGGGCGAGCGCTATCTGCACACGGCCTTGCCCCTGCTCGCCGCGACGCTCGCGCTCGGCGCGATCGGCCTCGCCGCGAACACCTTTGTCGCCGTCGCGCTGATCAGCGTCGCGCTGACGGGTCTTTATGCCTTCAAGGCGCCCTTCTGGGCGCTGCCCGGCCTGTTCCTCTCGCGCAATACCGCCGCGATCGCGATCGCCGCGATCAATTCGGTCGGCAATCTCGGCGGCTTTGCCGGACCTTATCTGATCGGACTGGTCAAGGATTCGACCGGCAGTGCCATCGCGGGCCTCATCTTCCTCGCCGTGCTGATCTTCATCGCCTTCATGATGGTGTGGTTCGCCTGGCTGAGCTCCGACTCAAGGACCGAAGAAGCGTGACTGCCGATATCGCGGAGGCACCGCTCCGCACCCTGGACCTGCCGGCGGCGATCGGCCCTGCCATGACCGGCCTGCCCTGGGTGCACCGCATCCTGATCGAGAATCTGCTCCGCCGCAGCGCGGGTGACCGGGCAGCGATGGCGACGCTCGCGGCGTGGCTGCGTGATGGCCGCAGCGATGCGGAAATCCCCTTCTATCCCGCGCGCATCATGATGCACGACACCACCTGCGTTCCGGCGCTGGTCGATCTCGCCGCCGCGCGCGACGGCGTCGCCGCGGCGGGCGGCGATCCGCGCGCGCTCGATCCGGTGATCCGCGTCGACGTCTCGACCGACCATTCGATCGCGGTCGACCATTTCGGCACGCCCGACGCGATGCGCCTGAACCTCGCGCGCGAGGCCGGCCGCAATGCCGAGCGTTTCCGCCTGATGAAATGGGCGAGCCAGGCCATGGCGAACCTGACCGTCCACCCGCCCGGCACCGGCATCATGCACACGCTCAACCTCGAACGGCTGGCGACGGTCGTCACGGTCGAGCAGCATGACGGTGAACACTGGCTGATCCCCGACACGCTGATCGGCACCGACAGCCACACGCCGATGGTCAACGGCATCGGCGTGCTCGCCTGGGGCGTCGGCGGGCTCGAGGCGGAGGCAGCGATGCTCGGCGCGCCGGTGATGCTGCGCGTGCCAGGCGTGGTCGGCGTCCGGCTGACCGGCCAGCTGCGCGAGGGCGTGTTCGCGACCGACCTCGCGCTCGCGGTGACTCACATCCTGCGCCAGGTCGATCTCGCCAGCCGCTTCGTCGAGTTTTTCGGCCCCGGCGTCGGCACGCTTTCCGCCGGCGAGCGCGCGGTGGTCGCGAACATGGCGCCGGAATATGGCGCGACGACCGGCTATTTCCCGATCGACATCCGCACCATCGACTATCTCGTCGCGACCGGGCGCAGCCCCGAGGCGACTGAGCGAGTCCGCACCTACGCCCGGGCCCAGGGCCTGTGGTTCGATCCGCAGGCTACGCCCGATTACGACAGGATCGTCGATATCGATCTCGGCGCGATCCAGCCCTCGGTCGCCGGCCCTTCGCGCCCGCAGGACCTGCTTGCGCTCGAGGAGATTGCCGGCAAGGTCCCGCCCTCGATCGGCGCGCCCGATCCGACCATCCCGCACGGCGCCGTCGCCATCGCTGCGATCACCAGTTGCACCAACACCAGCGATCCAAGGCTGCTGATCGCCGCCGGGCTGCTCGCGCAAAAGGCAAGGCGCGCCGGCCTCTCGGTCAAACCCTGGGTCAAGACCTCGCTCGCGCCCGGATCGCCCTCCGCCGCTGCATTGCTGCGCCGTGCCGGACTGCTCGACTCGCTCGAGGCCTTGGGTTTCGCCATTGTCGGCATCGGCTGCACCACCTGTATCGGCAATTCAGGGCCGCTCGTGCCGGCTATGGCCGAGGCGGTCGGGCGCGGCCTTTCGCCCGTCGCGATCCTCTCGGGCAACCGCAACTTTCCCGGCCGCGTTCATCCCCAGGTCGAGGCGAGCTTCCTCGCCTCCCCACCCCTGGTGGTCGCCTTCGCCCTGCACGGCGACGCGACCGGCGATATCGCGCGCGATCCGATCGGCCTCGGCACCGACGGCAATCCGGTCCACCTCGCCGATCTCTGGCCGACCGGCGGCGAGATCGACGCCGTGCTCGCCCGCGCGGCCGATCCGGCCGACGTCCAGCGCGCCTTCGACACGGCGGAGGAAAGCCCGGCCTGGCGCGATCTCGACGCGCCGTCCGATCCGCTGTTCGCCTGGGATCCCGCCTCGACCTATCTGCGCCCGCCGCCCTTCGCCAGCGTGGACGCGCGGCGCGTGTCGCAGGCAATGCTCGCCCATCCGCTGCTCGTACTCGGCGACGACATCACCACCGACCATATCTCCCCCGCCGGCGCGATCCCGCGCGGCAGCGACGCTGCGCGCTGGCTGGTCGAGCATGGCGCCGACCCCGCCGACCTCAACGTCTTCTCGTCGCGGCGCGGCAATTGGGAGGTGATGGTCCGCGGCCTGTTCACCAACCCCGCGGTCCGGAATCTGCTTGGCGAGGAATTGCCCGCCGGCTGGACCATCCATGCCCCCAGCGGCACCCGCCTGCCCTTGTGGGAAGCGGCGCGCCTCTACGGCGACACCCCGCTCGCGATCGTCGCGGGCGATCGCTACGGCATGGGCTCGTCGCGCGACTGGGCGGCCAAGGGCGCCTGGCTGCTCGGCGTGCGCGCCGTGATTGCATCGAGCTTCGAGCGCATCCACCGCAGCAACCTGATCAACCTCGCCATCCTGCCGATCGAGGTCCCGCGCGAGACCGCCCTTGCCCTGCGCACGCTGCGCCCGGGAGACCGGATCGCGATCGATGTAGATGTGGCAGACCTCGATCCGCGAGGCCCCGTGTCGGTATCGGTGTACCGCGCCGACGGCTCGATCGAGCCAATCCCCGCTCGCGCCGCGATCGAGACGATGAGCGAAGTCGCCATGCTCGCCGGCGGCGGCCTGCTGCCGGAAATCGTCACGCGGCTGAGCGGCAGGGGCTAAGCTTTTCCTGAGCTTTCCTTACTGGACCCGGTTCGGGGAACAGGCAGCAGGTCGATTCAACCCGCTAGGAAGCCGTGCAAGCGTCGAACGGCCGGAGCCACCACCAGGCCTCGACCTGCTCTTTCTCATCGTCATCCATAAATGTTGGACGGTTTTTCCCCGCCTTTCAGCGGAAAGCAGCGGAAAAACCGCGCCCGAACAGCGCGATTTTTCCGCTGTTATGCATAACAGGGAAAACCCGCACCAAGCTGCTGATCGACAAGGCGGAATCCGCCCCGAAAATCCAACATAACAGCGGAAGAAAAATCAGAACCGCGAAACAGCCGAAATGTTGGAGGAAACAGCCGCCCTATCGACCGACATATTTGTCGAGGAACGTGAAGACCGCGTCCTGCGCGTCATGCGCCTGGTCGGAATCCACCTGCGCGAACTGGTGCCCGCCCGGCGCCATGTCGTAGATCTTCGATTCGAACACCTTGCCGCGTGCTTTCATCAGGTCGATCAGGCGCCCGGCGTGCAGCGCGACGGGGACGGAACGATCGCCGGTGGTCGACTGGATCAGCAGCGGCGTCTGGATCAGATCGACATGATTGAGCGGCGACACGTCGATATAGGGCGCCAGGTCCTGCGCCGGGGTCTTGCCGCCGAAGCGTGGCTGCCTGGCCACGTCGTCGCCGCGGAAATTGGGCTTATACGCCATATAGGCGACCATGTCGGTAATGCCGACATTGTCCACGGCCGCCGCGAACAGGTTGGGGAAGCGCTGGATTGCCAGCAGCGTGATCATCCCGCCCTTGCTGCGGCCGTAAATGGCGACCCGCTTCGGATCGACCTCGGAATGGGTATGGACGAGATACTCGGCGGCGGCAGCCACATCGTCCACTTCCTTCCCGCCGAAGTCGATCGCGTCATAGTGCGCCTTCCCGTAACCGCGGCTGCCGCGATATTCGGGGAAGATCACGACATAGCCCCTGCCCACCGCATCGACGATCAGGCCGAATATGTTCGGGTCCAGACTGCCGTGATAGGAGCCGTGGACCACGACCAGCCCGGGCCTCTTGCCGACCGACTGGCCGCGCTGGGTGAAAACATAGGCCGGGGTGAAGTCGCCGTCCCGGTTGGGATACAGCACCTGCCGCATCTTCACCTGGTCGCCATAGGTCTGGTTGAACAAGACTGCATAAAGCAGCTGCTGAGTCGCATATTGATCATGCTGCTGCGCCTCGAGCCGAGTCTGCACATCCTTCGACTCGGTGTCGACCGAGGCGTCGAGCTTGCCTTCCTTCTGGGCGGCGGCGGGTGCCAGGGCCAACGTCAATCCAAGACCTGCCGCGACGAGTTTCTGCCAGACCATATGTCCCCCAAAAATGCCCGTCGACAGCCTGCCGTTGATCGGGGCTTGGGTGCGGGCATGGGGAGGCTATGGCGGGCCGGCTGTCATCAGGCTGTCATCACGCCGCGAGCTTCGCCCACACCGCTTTGGCGATCTGCACGTCCTGCACCGCGACCCCCGTCAGATCCGCCACGACGATCTCTTCCGCGGCAAAGGCGATCGGCGCGGCGATGAGCTCGCCCAGCTCGATCAGGCCGTTCCCGTCGATCAGCCCCGCCGCGACAGCATTGGCGGTGTCGCCATGGTCGATGCACTGCGATCGCGAATCGACCACGATCCGGGCCTGCGCCATGACTTCCGGCGCGATCTCGCTCTTGCCCGGCGTATCGCAGCCGACCGCAACGATGCGCATGCCTGGCCGCGCCATCTCCGCGGTGATCAGCGCTTCCCGCGACGGCGTGGTCGTCACGATCAGGTCGGCCCGCGCCGCCAGCTCCGCGAGCGGCACGGCCTCGCCGATCGCCGCCGCCTTGGCCGGGTCGCGCGCCCAGACCAGCACGGTCTCGATTCCCAGCGCCTTCGCGATCCACTTGGCCTGCAGCGCTGCCTGAGTTCCGGACCCGACCACACCGAGCACCCGCGTATCGGCGCGCGCGATCAGTCGCGCGGCGATTGCCCCGGCCAGCGCGGTGCGCAGATCGGTGAGCTGCCCAAGGTCGTGCAGGATCGCCAGGATCTCCCCGGTCTTGGCGCTCGCCACCGCGCTGAACCCGTTGCTCGTCGGCAGCCCGACCAGGTCGTTGCGGTAGAAGCCGGTGGTCAGCTTGCACACGAACACATCGTCGCCGCGCAACCAGGCGCCCTTGGCATGGCAATCGCCCGGCGGATCGTCGAACGACAGATGCCCGACCGCCATCGCCTCGGCCTGGCCCGAGCTGTACCGGCGGAAACCCTCCTCGATCGCGGCGGTGATCTCGTCGGCGTCGATCGCGGCGAGGATCTCGGGAAGCTCGACCACTCTCATGCGCCGGTCCTCAGCCGCGCAAGCTCGCCATACATCGTCGCCCGGCTGACCCCCAGGATCGCCGCGACATATTCCGGCGCGCGCTTGCCCTCGAATCCGCCACTGACGAACAGCGCCTCGATCAGCGTACGGCGCCCGGTGCGGTCCAGCCGGTCGACCGTCGTTGCCTGTTCCTTGGTCCAGGCGGCGATGAAACGGTTGATCCGTTCGTGCCAGTCGTCCTTGAACAGCGCGATCGTCGCGTCAGTCGACTCGGCCGCTCCGAGGAAACCGTGCAGCATCCGCCGGACCGCGTCGAACTCGGTGACATCGGCGTTGATGCACATCAGACCGACCGGCTTGAGATGATCGTCGCGCAGCACGATCGAGATCGATTTGATCAGCCGCCCGTCATAATTCACCTTATCGTACGGCCCGAGCACATCGACATCGTCGGCGAATCGGCTCTCGCGCAGGTCCGACGGATCGCCGACCTTCCGCGGCGAAAAGGGGTTGGCGACACAGGCCACGCTGTCGCTGACCAGGTCGTGCACCGCCACTTCGACGAAGGGCGTGAACAGCGCCGCGATGCCCCGTGCCACCGCGAAGTGCGGTCGCAACGGCGATGCCGCGACCAGATCCGCCGTCTCTTTTTCCGCCAGCTTGCGCATTCAAACTTTCCTGACTATCAAGTCCAGATTAGACTTATTATCCAAATCACCGTGCCGTGCAAGGAGAACCCGATGGCCACGCTGTTCGAGCGAATCATGGAAGCGGACAAGGGCATCCGCCCGCAAGTCCCCGTGTCGGGCCTTGAGTACAGCGCCAAGCTGTCCGGGGCGCTGGGCTGCGAGGTGATGCTCAAGACCGATCACCTGATGCCGACCGGCTCGTTCAAGGTGCGTGGCTCAGCCAACAAGATCCGCACCCTCGGCGAGGCGGCCCGCGGCGGGGTGATCACGGCGTCGACCGGCAATCACGGTCAGGGCGTCGCCCGCGCCGGCAAGCTCGCCGGGGTTCCCGTCACCGTGTACCTCCCCAGCTCGGCGCCGCCGGCCAAGATGCGCGCGATCGAAGCGCTCGGTGCCACCCTGGTCGTGTTCGACGGCCCCTCGCTGGAGGCCGAGCTCGAGGCACGGCGCCAGTCCGATCTGCAGGGCAAGCCCTATGTCGCGCCGTACAATGACTACGACACGATCGCCGGCCAGGGCACACTCGGTATGGAGCTGTTCAACCAGGCGCCCGATCTCGACGCCGTGTTCATCTGCGTCGGCGGCGGCGGACTGATCAGCGGCGTCGGCACCGCGATGAAGCAACTCAGCCCGAACACGACAATCGTCGGCGTCTGGCCCCAGGCTTCACGCTGCATGCTCGACTCGCTCGAGGCCGGCCACATCATCGAGACGCCCGAATATGACACGCTGTCCGACGGATCGACCGGCGCGGTGGAACAGGGATCGGTCACCTTCCCGATCTGCCAGCAAGTGATCGACGAGACCTTGACCGTCAGCGAGATCGAGATCGCGCGCGGCATGCGCCGCATCGCCGAGGCCGAGCGCTGGATGATCGAAGGATCGGCCGGCGTCGCCGTCGCCGGGCTGCTTCAGACCGCGGAAACATGGCGCGGCAAGAAGGTCGCGGTGGTGCTGTGCGGCCGCAACGTCTCGGTCGAGACCTTCATGGGCGCGATGGAGCTCGGCCGGGAGGACTGATGTTTCGTGACAGCTTGGTGACGGCAATCACCGGATAGCCTCGCGACAAGGAATGGAAGGGGATCGAGCATGAAGAGCGAAATGCTGAGGGCGGGCCTGGCCGCGCTGTTGCTGGCAAGCCCGGGAGTCGCCTTCGCGCAGACGCCCGCAGACGCAAGCCCGGCCAAGCCGCGCAGCGAACCGCCGGACTGCGTCACCCATGCCGGCTTCGACCGCGATCTGCAGGTCCCCGGCTACAGGATGAAGACCGCGCTCGGCCCGGATACCTGTGTCGGCTTCACCACCGCCGCCGCCCAGCCCCCCGCCGATTACACGGGCGACTTCTACGTCAACGAGTTCACCGACGAGAAGCTGCGCCAGCGCTACAAGGATTGCATGGCCGATACGGCCTGCGCCAAACGCGTCCAGCATCAGGTCGATGCGCGCCATCCACCCAACAAGGAAGCGCGCATCACCGATCCGCACGCGCTCTATCTGCTCGGGAAGCCACCGGTCGGCGAGAATATCGACCTCAAGGCGATCCGCCGCCCCGCCTTCTTCGCCCGCGCGCCCTATACCGAATCCTTCGCCCAGGCGGACGCCAACAGCTGGACCGTCGAGTTCACGGCACCCGTCGATCCCTATGAGCGGATCCACCTGAAGCAGGACACCCCCGTCAAGCTGCGCGGCTGGTATCTGCGCGGCACCGGCATCGCCAACGACAAGGGCGGCAGGACCCGTGCACTCGTCATCATGAGCGGCGGCGGCGGCCAGCGCGTCGCGGCGATCGACGATCCGCGCGACACGCTTTACCGCATCCTCCCCAACGGCGAGACCGAGCTCAACGATTATCCCAACAAGACCTCGGGCTCGGTCGGCCAGCGTACCTGGCGCAAGACCGCCGATGTGCTCTACCGCGCCGGCTTCGACGTGCTGATCTTCGATCGACGCGGGGTCGGCCTGTCGACTGGTGTGGCGGACACCAACACGCTGCAGCAGGGCCGCGACCTGCTCGCGATCGTCGCCAGCCTGCGTTCGGGTGAGGGCATGCGTGCCCTGACACCCAGGGGTCAGGCGCTCAGCGGCCAGGCCGCGGCGGCCTCGATCCGCGGCACCGCGCCTGCCACCGGCGTGCCGGTGCTGTTCCTCGGCAGCTCGCGCGGCACCATGGCCAGCGGCTGGGCCATGACGATGAACTTCGACAAGACCTGCCATTACGACCTGGCCGATCTCGATTGCGGCCCCGCGATCGGCGACAAGACGATCCGCGGCGCGATCCTCTTCTCCGAATTCTCCAGCGGCATGGGCTATGTCCCCGCGCAGATGACCGACGAGGACAATTCGCGCGGCCTTGGCGACGATCGCGGGCTGTTCACCGTCGGTACCGAGCTTCAGCAGAACATCGTGTTCTTCCCCAGCTCGGCAGTGCTCGCCGGCATCCACAAATGGCCGAGCCTCTTCCAGGCGCGCGGCCTGTGGGACTACGCCGCCGGGCTCGAAGGCTCGATGGATTCGAACAGCCGGGTCAACGGCCCCAAGGAGCTGGTCGTGGTCCGTGGCCCCCACCCCTACGAGACCTGGCCCGAGTCCGAGAAGAAGCGAGTGCAAGCGCGCATGGTCGCCTATGCCCGCGCCGCCGCGCTCGGCCAGAAGACCGTGCCGGGCGGACGCCCCTGGACGACACGCAAGGAGCTGGTCGCGACCGCGTCCGATGTCTGGGAGCCTTCGTCGGACCCCCGCCGCATCGCCGCGCTCGACGCGAAGAAGAAGCACTGACGCGCACCTGTTTGAACGTATCGGAGAAGACAATGGCGATCTGGAAAGGGGTATTCCCCGCCGTCACGACCAAGATGACCGAGGCAGGCGAGATCGACCTGCCAGCGACTCAGGCCAGCATCGCGCGGCTGGTCGATAACGGCGTGTCGGGCGTGATCGTGCTGCCGATGCTGGGCGAGAACGCCTCGCTGGCGCCCACCGAGCGCGAGACGGTGATCCGCGCCGGCGTCGAGGCAGTCGCCGGCCGCGTGCCGCTGCTCTCCGGCCTGGCCGAGATCACGCTCGAGACAGCGAAGGCGCATGCCCGCGATTATGAGCGGTTCGGCGCGCGCGGCATGATGGTTTTCCCGAGCCTAGGCTACAAAACCGATCCGCGCGAAACTGCTCATTGGTACCGCGAGATCGCCGGCGCCTCCTCGCTGCCGATCATGATCTACAACAACCCGATCGCTTACGGCGTGGACGTCACCGCCGAAGTGCTGCGGGACCTGGTCGATGTGCCGGAGATCGTCTGCATCAAGGAAGAAACCGGCGACATCCGCCGCGTGACCGACACCTATATCGAGTTCGGCGACCGGTTCAGCGTCTTCTGCGGCGTCGACGACCTCATCGTCGAGAGCAGTTCGCTCGGCGTGACCGGCTGGGTATCGGGCATGACCAATGTCTGGCCAGCCGAATGCGTCGCGATCTTCAATCTCTGCGCGCAGCAGCGTTATGCCGAGGCGCGCGAGCTGTACCACATCCTCACCCCGAGCTTTCACCTCGATACCCATGTGAAGCTCGTGCAGTACATCAAGCTCGCCGAGCATCTTGTCTATGGCGCGCCGGAATGGACGCGCGCGCCGCGCCTGCCGCTGGTGGGCGCGGAGCGCGCGCATGTCGTGTCGACGATCGAGGGCGCGATCGCCGCGCTCGACACTCGCCGGCCGCTGGCGGCCTGACCATGATAGCGACCAGGGAAAGCACGATCGCAGGGATCATCGGCGCCATCGGGCAGGCGGATTTCGAAGCGATCGCGGCCGGCCTGGTCGGCGGCCTGATCGGTTTCGATCTCGCCGCCGTGATCCTGCATCGCCGCAGCGAGGTCCCGATCGCCCTGTTCGACAATTTCGACCGGGTCGGCGGGCGGCAGGGCATCGAGAATTATGTCGGCGTCACCCACCGCATCAACCCGATCCTGACCGGCCATCCCGCGCGCGGCGCCCTCCGCGCACGGGACTATCGCATCCCGTCCGACCGGCGGGTCGAGGGCTGCATCGGACACCTCGTTCCGGCGCCGGAGGAGGAGCTCGGCTTTCGCACCATCGGCTGGCCCGAACGGCTGGAGGAAGTCGGCCTCTATTTCCCCGCCTGTGGCGGAGTCATGGAATGCGGCTTCTACCGCGAGCGTACCGCCCGCCCGGTGTCGCCGCGCACGCTCAGGCTGCTCGGCGCGCTCGAGGCGCCGATCACGGCGGCGTTCGATTGCCATGCCCGCCTTACCCCGATGCACCGGCACGCGGTCCTCTCGCCGCGTGAGCGCGAGGTCGCTGACCTGCTGCTCCTCGGCTGCTCGTCGGAAGCGGTCGCGCTGCGGCTCGGGATCAGCCGCCACACCGTGAAGGATCACCGCAAGGCGATCTTCCGCAAGCTCGGCATCGGTTCGCTCGCCGAGCTGTTCGCAGGCCAGCGCAGCCTCCACTGATCCCTCCTCCGGGGGATGGCGCTGTCGGCGCCGCACGTGCAGTTTCGACGGCACATCGATTCAAAGGAGAACCCCATGCGCTATGTCCGGATGCCGATCGAGGTCGAGTCGCCCGAGGAATATGGCTATGGCCGCATCCGCTATAATCTTTCCGAGAGCTCGGTCGCTGACCGCACCGTGCACGGCCTCGGCCTGACCGTCCCCGACCTCACCCTGCTCTATGGCGAGCATCGCGGCGGCGCCGAACTGCGCCGCCTGATCGCCGAGGCCAGCGGCGGCGTCGAGGCAGACGACGTGCTGGTCACCGTCGGTGCGGCCGGTGCGTTGTTCATTATCGCCACCGCCCTGCTCGGCGCCGACGACCATCTCGTCGTGGTCCGGCCTAACTATGCCACCAACCTGGAGACCCCTCGCGCGATCGGCTGCAAGGTCACCCATGTCGAGCTGGACTTCGAGTCCGGCTTCCGTATCGATCCCGCCGCCATCGCCGCCGCGGTCACGCCGCAGACCCGCATCATCAGCGTCACCACCCCGCACAACCCGACCGGCACGATGCTCGCCGAGGCCGAACTGCGCGCGCTGGTCGAGCTGGCGAAAGACCGCGGCTGCGTGCTGCTGGTCGACGAGACCTATCGCGACCTGTCGCTCGACGGCACGCTGCCGCTCGCCGCGTCGCTCGGCGACCATGTCATCAGTGTTGCCTCCCTGTCCAAGGCGTATGGCGTGCCCGGCATTCGCATCGGCTGGATCATCAGCAGGGACCCGGCGCTGCAGGAGCGCTTCCTCGCCGCCAAGGAGCAGATCAGCATCTGCGGCAGCGTGATCGACGAATGGGTCGGCGAGCAGATTCTGTCGCGCCGCGACGAGATCCTCCAGCCTGTCCTGACCGAGATGCGTCGCCGCCTCGCGCGGATCACGGAGTGGATGGCGGGCGAGGATTTGCTCGAATGGGTCGCGCCCAGCGGCGGCGTGGTCTGTTTCCCGCGCATGCGCCGGGAACCTCCCGGCGGCACCGATGCCTTCTACAAGCGCCTGCTCGAAGAGCATGGCTGTTATGTCGGCCCGGGCCACTGGTTCGAGCTGCCCGACACCTATTTCCGCCTCGGCTATGGCTGGCCCACCGCCGAGGAGCTGGAGGGCGGTCTGAAGGCGATCTCCGCCGCGCTCCGCGGCTAGTGCGGATTGCCGGGCCGCTCCCCACCGCAAGCGGCTGTTTGCGAATAGGATTTGGCGACCGATACGGTTATCGCCCATGACAGGTCGATGACAGCAGCGGCCTGCATATCAGACTGCTAAGAACCGAGCGGGGGGAAATGTGCCCTCCGCCGGCAGGGGGGACTGGCAGGGAAGATGCTGGCTATTCTGGCTTTTGTCATGGTCGCGACGTTCATGACGCTGATCATGACGAAGCGGCTCTCCGCGCTCGTCGCGCTGATCCTGATCCCGACCCTGTTCGCCATCGGCGCCGGCTTCACCCATGGTCTCGGCCCGATGATGGTGAAGGGCGTGATCGAGCTCGCGCCGACCGGCGTGATGCTGCTGTTCGCGATCCTCTATTTCGGCCTGATGATCGATACCGGCCTGTTCGATCCGCTGATCCGGCTGATCGTGCGCCTGGTGCACGGCGATCCGATGCGCATCATGATCGGCACGGTCGCGCTCGCCCTCATCGTCTCGCTCGATGGCGACGGCACCACAACCTATATGATCACCGTGTCCGCGCTGCTGCCGCTCTACCGGCACATGAAGATGGACCTGCGCATGATGACCTGCCTGCTCATCATGTCGAGCGCGGTCATGAACATCGCGCCCTGGGGCGGCCCGACCGTCCGCGCCGCGACTGCGCTGCACGTAGATCCGCGCGAGCTGTTCGTCGGGCTGATCCCGGCGATGGCGACGACCGCAGTCTGGACCTTCTTCGTTGCCTGGGTCTTCGGCAAGCGCGAACGGCGCCGGCTCGCGGCTCTCGCGCTCACCGACGACAATGAACAGACGACCGCGCAGGAGGTGATCGACGACGAGATGGGCGGCGACACCAGCATGCGCCGGCCTAAGCTGTTCTGGTTCAACCTCGCGCTCACTGCCACTCTGCTGGTGCTGCTGGTGATCGGGTCGCTGCCGCTGGTCGTGCTGTTCATGCTCGCCTTCGCGATCGCCGCGATGGTCAACTATCCGCGGCTGCAGCAGCAGAAGGAACGCATCGCCGCCCATGCCGGGAATGCCTTGGGTACGGTCAGCCTGATCTTCGCCGCGGGCATCTTCACTGGCATCCTGTCGGGCACCAAGATGGTCGATGCGATGGCCGACTCCGTCATCAACATCATCCCGCCCGCGCTCGGGCCGTACATGGCGCCGATCACCGCGCTGGTCAGCATTCCCTTCACCGTGCTGATCTCCAACGACGCCTTTTATTTTGGCATGCTGCCGGTACTCGGCCAGACCGGCGTGCAATATGGCCTGACTCCGATGGAGCTGGCCCGCGCATCATTGATCGGGCAGCAGATCCATCTGCTCAGCCCGCTCGTCGCTTCGACCTATCTGCTGGTCGGCCTCGCCGGGGTCGAGCTGGGCGACCACCAGCGCTTCACCTTCCGCTGGGCGCTCGGCTCCTGCGCGGTGTTCATGATCACCTGCCTGCTGCTCGGCGTCTTCCCCTTCTACAAGGGCTGAGCCTTCAAGCGGCGGCAAGTTCGCGCCGAGCAGGCGCGGCAAAGGCGGTGACATACTCAGCTGGGTCTAGGCGCGGCATGCCGGGCACCTCGACATAGTCGAACCGGTGCCCGTCGCGATCCAGCGTCAGCCGGGCGAGTCCGACCAGCCGGCTATCGCCCTCGACAGCGGCCGGCACGGCGAAGCCGATCGCCGGCACCCAACCCGTACCGATATCGTCGGCGGGATGCGGCTGGATTTGATGGGTATAGCCCTTCACCACGAAGCACAGGTCGTGCCCGTCGAACAGCGCCTCGAGATGGTGCCGCATTGCCGGCGGTACCTCGCGACCGGCCGAATCGCCGAACCAGGGCTCGTGCAGGAACAGGCCGATCGGCCCGTCACAGCCCTGCAGGGTCTCGCGCAGCCAGGCCGTCTGCAGGCCGTTAACGGCTTCCTTGCCGAACGACGCCGCGTCCAGGCCGATCAGGGTCCAGCCATTGGTGCGGTGGACCCAGACGTCCTGGCCGAAGGTGGCGCTGAACCGCGCCAGCAGGTCGATCCGGTCCGCCACCATGTCGCCGAGGTGAATCATGCCGTTCGCTCCCGAAAGTCGATCACATGTGGCAGCGTACCGGTGATCGATGCAGCTTTGATGACGGCAAGGTTGCGGTTCGATGTCAGGCCGACCAGGCGGCGATGTCGTCCTGCTGCCCGATCAGCGCGAGACCGTGCGCGATCGAGGTGAGTTCGCCGCCCGAGCTGATCGCTGCATCGCCGAAGCGACGGGAGAACAGCGCGCGGACGGCGGGGATCAGCGAGGAGCCGCCGGTCAGGAACACCCGGTCGATCCCGTCCGCCCCAAGCCCCGCAACCGACAGCGCGCGATCGACTGTCGCGTCGATGCGACGCAGATCGTCCGCGATCCAGCTCTCTAACTCAGTGCGGGCGACATCGGCCTCGATCTCGAGCCCGGCACCCGAGAAGTGGAAATGCGCCTTGTCCCCGGCCGACAGGGCACGCTTCAAACGACCGACCGCATCGTAGAGCGGGAAGCCAAGCTCGTTCTCGATCAACGCGATCATCCGACCGATCGCGGCGGGATCGATCGCCGAGCGCTGCAGCCGATGCAGTTCCTCCAGCGTCCGGCGGTTGCGCATCAGCGCGAGCCGCGACCAATCGGCGAAGTCGGCGAAATAGCCGCCCGGGATATCGAGGATCTTGTCGAACGAGCGATAGCTGCCGCCCTTGCCGAGCATTGGCAGCACCAGCCGGTCGACGATGCGCTGATCGAAGCGATCCCCCGCAATGCCGATGCCGGCATGGCCGAGCGGCACACAGCGTTTCGCCGCACCGGGTGCGGCGACACGCACCACCGAGAAATCGCTGGTGCCGCCACCAAAATCGGCAACGAGGATGGTGGCAGGCTCCTCGAGCCGGGTCGCATAGCTGAACGCGGCGCCGAGCGGCTCATAGACATAATGGATCTCGGCACCGAAGCCCGCGAACATTGCGTCGTAGCGCTGGCGGGCCAGGGCGGCGTCGGGCCGCGCGCCGGCATATTCGACCGGACGCCCGACCACGACGCGCTGCGGCCGTGTCTTCAGGCCGCTGGCGTGCGCGGAGAGCTTGTCGAGAAACAGCCGGCCCAGATCCTCGAAGCGGTAGCGCTTCTCGAACACCGAGGCGTGCTCGAACACCGGGCTGGCGGCGACTGACTTGAACGACTGGATGAAACGCGTGTCCTGCGGATAATCGAGATATTCGGCGATCGCCCAGGGGCCGGCCTCGACTGCCATCCCGCCGCGCGCGTCATCGTCATGCCAGAAACAGAGCGCGGAGCGGAACACGGCGCCGCGCTCCTCCGGCCCGTCGAATTCTACCAGGGTCGCGCCGCCGTCAGCGTCCGTGCGGGCGAGCACGCTGTTGGTGGTTCCGAAATCCAGGCCGATCGCGGTGCGTGCGGCAACATCTTCCATTGCCGACCTCCGACGCAGCACACAGGGCGGCGCCTATGCCGCTTCACGCCGCGTCAGGGCAAGCCCTGTTATCCGGCGGCCGCCTTTGCCGCCTGCCGGGCCTTGAGGTCGGCTTTCCAGCGCCGCGCGCGCCACCACATGATCACGCCAGTGATCGCCAGCAGCGCGGGCAGGATGCCGCCAAGCACGATGATCACCTGCCAGAGCAGCCCCATGCGCGTGCCGTCATGGATGCGCCGCATCAGCCGCGCCGTATCCTCTTTCTGCACGCGCCCGGCCTTGGCGACGCCGGTCCCGTCATCGATCGTGACGGTCGGCTGCGGGTTGCCATCGAGCGCCACGCGCCATTCCGGCTTGAGATCGGTCGGCCAGATCACCTGGCGCACATCGCCCGGCACCACCGCCTGGGCGCTGGCGATCGCGGTGTCGAGCGATAGCCGCGTCGTCTCCAGCGGCCTTGCGCGCGCCTGCGCGGCGCGATCCGGCCCTGCCCCACGCTGCTGCCCGCCCCCGCCGAGTGACCCAAAGAATTGCGGGAAGGAAATCCAGGCCCCCGTCAGCGACAGCACGAACAGCGGCAACGCGATCCAGAATCCCATCAGATGGTGAAGGTTGGTGTCGAGATTATTGTGCCGCCGCCAGCGCAGCCCGCGCACCCATTTCCCCACCGTCGGCCACCACAGCCATAGCCCGGTGAAGCAGGAGAACATCATCGCCACGCCGATCCAACCGACGATCTGGCGGCCCAGGCCCGGCACCATCAAGCTGCCGTGGATGACATGCATGGTGCGGATCAGGCCCGAATTGCCGGTCGCCCTGTCGAGCACCCGCGCCGTCGGCGGATCGAGATAGAGCGTCGTGCGCATCGGCGGGCCGCTCCGCGCGGCGGGGCCCGCCACGCTGGCGGCGACCATGACGGGATCGCCATCGTCGTCGGGCAGAGTCAGCGTGGTCACCCGGTCGCCCGGGCCGAGTGCGCCGCGGGCTGCCTGCACATAGAGATCGGGATCGATCAGGGTGCCGCCGCTCACTGCATAACGCTGCGGGTTGATCGCATGGTCGAGCGCTTCGTCCCAGACGAGCGCCGCGCCGGTCACCGAGATCGGAAGGATCAGGATCGCGAGGATCAGGCCGATCCATTTGTGCACCTGAAACCATGTGCGCCGCAGCGCCAGCTTGCTCATCCTTAGTCCCTCGCTGATGACCCACGCCGAGCTTTAGCATCCACACTCGGTGTTGCAATTGCGAATCGTTTGCGAGATTGGCTCAGACGTCAGCCCAGCGGCGCAGCAGATTGTGATAGACCCCGGTCAACTGCACCACCGCCACATCATCCTGCCCGCGGTCGCCCGCGACCGCCTGCACCGCTGAATCCAGGTCGAACAGGATGTTGCGCGCGCTTTCGTCGCGCACCATCGACTGGATCCAGAAGAAGGACGCGACCCGGGTGCCGCGCGTCACCGGCGTTACGTGATGGCGGCTCGAGGCGGGATAAAGCACCATATGCCCCGCAGGCAGCTTGACCTTCTGCTCGCCGAACTGCCCCTCGATCACCAGCTCGCCGCCGTCATAGCTGTCGGGATCGGCGAGGAAGAGCGTCGCGGAAAGATCGCTGCGGATGCGGAAATCGCTGCCGCGGCGGATGCGGATCGCATTGTCGATATGCGTGTCGAACGCTTGGCCCCAGGCATAGCGGTTGAACAAGGGCGGGAAGACCTTGAGCGGCAGTGCGGCCGCAACGAACAGGGGAGAGGCGGACAGTGCATCGAGCACTATGCCGCCTGCACGGCGCGCGGCCTCCGACTCCTCGGGAAGCTGCTCGTTGCGTTTGGCGAGGGCCGACTGATGGCCCGAGGTGACATTGCCGTCGACCCATGCCGCCGCGTCGATGATCGCCCGCACCTCGGCAAGCTGCCCGGACGACAGCAGATCGGGAATCGCGATCAGCATCGCGCGACCCCGCGGCTGGACATGACAATGCGCAAGCTGAACCCCTTTTCGGTCATGGGTTCGCTATTGCGAACGGTTATCAATGTCAATCAGAGCGGACAGGCCCTGCAACCGGATCGCGAAGCTCGGCAGATCGCTTCCGACCGTGATTGCCTCCGGGATGGGGCCTTCGAACAGGATCGCGTCGAACCGGGCCAGGGTCTCGATCCCGGTATCGTGCGCAACGGTCGCATCGCCGGTGGCGACGATCATCAGCCACGTCGCAGTGCCGCCGCCGACCGGCGCCGTTCCCACCGGCAGCCGCTCGACCGCCGCCGTGCAATGGCCTCGGCGAACCATCACGTTGAGATCCCGGACCGCGCCATCGATCGGTGCGCCCCAAGCGAGCACGTCGGCGGGAAAGGCGAAGGGCGCGGCCGCCGCGTCCAGGCGCTGCTCCGGCATGTCCGCCACTGCCAGCGAGAGCGTGCCTTCCAGTACCGACAATGTCCGATCGATGCCGGGAAAGTCGGAGAACGGCCCGGCTTCCCGCACTTCGGCGATACTCACCCGCCAGACGAAATCGTCCATGCCAGCGCCCGGCGGGAAGGTGGCGACCTCCGTCGTCATCCCGCCGCCATTGCGCCACGGCGTCTGGTGGCGCGTTGCCGCCCGCAGGATGCGATGGCTGCTCAGCCGAGAATTCCCGGAAGATCGAGCCCCTTCTCCCGCGCGCAATCGACTGCGATGTCGTAGCCCGCATCGGCATGGCGCATCACGCCGGTCGCCGGGTCGTTCCACAGCACGCGTTCCAGCCGCCGCGCCGCCTCTTCGGTGCCGTCGGCGACGATCACCATGCCGGCATGCTGTGAATAGCCCATGCCGACCCCGCCGCCATGGTGCAGCGACACCCAGGTCGCGCCCGACGCGGTGTTGAGCAGGGCGTTGAGCAGCGGCCAGTCGGACACCGCATCCGACCCGTCCCGCATCGCTTCGGTCTCGCGATTGGGGCTGGCGACCGAGCCGGAATCGAGATGGTCGCGGCCGATGACGATCGGCGCCTTGAGCTCGCCGCTCGCCACCATCTCGTTGAACGCCATGCCGAGCCGGTGGCGATCGCCGAGCCCGACCCAGCAGATCCGCGCCGGCAGGCCCTGGAACTTGATCCGCTCGCGCGCCATGTCGAGCCAGGTGTGGAGCGCCTTGTTGTCGGGCAGCAGCTCCTTCACCTTGGCGTCGGTCCTGTAGATATCCTCGGGATCGCCCGACAGCGCGACCCAGCGGAACGGGCCGATGCCGCGACAGAAGAGCGGGCGGATATAGGCGGGGACGAAGCCGGGAAAGTCGAACGCGTTGGCTACGCCTTCGTCCTTGGCGACCTGGCGGATATTGTTGCCGTAATCGACCGTCGGCACGCCCGCGGCCTGGAAGTCGAGCATCGAGCGGACATGCACCGCCATCGACGCCTTGGCCGCGGCGATCACGGATTGCGGATCGCGCTCACGGCCCTGAACCCAATCCTCCAGCGACCAGCCCTTGGGCAGATAGCCGTTGAGCGGGTCATGCGCCGAAGTCTGGTCGGTCAGCAGATCGGGGCGCACGCCGCGGGCGAACAGCTCGGGCAGGATGTCCGCCGCATTGCCGAGCAGGCCGACCGAGACAGGTTTTCCATCGGCCTTGGCCTGATCGATGATCGCCAGCGCTTCGTCGATCGTATCGGCCGAACGATCGAGATAGCCGGTGCGCAGCCGCATCTCGATCCGGCTCGGCTGGCACTCGATCGCCAAGCAAGAGGCGCCGGCCATCACCGCGGCGAGCGGCTGGGCGCCGCCCATGCCGCCAAGCCCTGCGGTCAGCAGCCAGCGGCCCGTGAGGTCGCCGCCATAATGCTGACGGCCCATTTCGACGAAGGTCTCGTAGGTACCCTGAACGATGCCCTGAGTGCCGATATAGATCCAGGAGCCAGCGGTCATCTGGCCGTACATCGCCAGGCCCTTGCGATCGAGTTCGTTGAAATGCTCCCAGGTCGCCCAGTGCGGCACGAGGTTCGAATTGGCGAGCAGGACGCGCGGCGCATCGCAGTGCGTGCGGAAGACGCCGACCGGCTTGCCCGACTGGATCAGCAACGTCTCGTCATCCTCGAGCCGGGTCAGCGCAGCAACGATGCGATCATAGCTTTCCCAGTCGCGCGCGGCGCGGCCGATGCCGCCATAGACGACCAGCTCCTCGGGCCGCTCGGCGACGTCGGGGTGGAGGTTGTTCATCAGCATGCGCAATGGCGCCTCAGTCAGCCAGCTCTTCGCGGTAAGCGTGGTGCCGGTGGCGGGGCGGATGATACGGCTGTTGTCGAGGCGATTCATGCGGCGTCCTTTTCGGCGAAGGCGAGGCAAGCCTTCAGGATGCGGGTGAGCGGCGCGCGAAGCGGCGCGGCGGGGTCAAGTTCGGTGGGCCAGGTGTCAGGGGTCGGCGTTTCGGGCTCAGCCATATAGCCGTGCATCGCCAGCTCCATCTGGATGGCGTGCATACCGTCCGACGGGCGGCCATAATGGCGCGTGGTCCAGCCGCCCTTGAAGCGACCGTTGAGGACATGGCTCAGGCCGGATGCCGCGCATTCGGCCTCGACTGCGTCGGCCAGTGCGGGATCGCAGCTCGCTCCAGAGAAGGTACCGATGTTGAACTGGGGAAGTTCGCCCTCGAACAGCCGGGGGATGCGGCTGCGGATCGAATGCGCGTCGTAGAGCACGACCTTAGGATGTTCTGCGCGCAGCCGCGCCAATTCCGCCGCCACCGCTTCGTGATAAGGATCGAACCAGCGCGCGCGTCGGCGAGCAATCTCTTCGCCATCGGGTTCCTGGCCTTCGCGGTAGAGCGGCTCGCCGTCGAAGGTCGTGGTCGGGCACAGCTCGGTCGTCGCCTGCCCGGGGTAGAGCGATGCGCCCGAAGGGTCCCGGTTCACGTCGATCACGCTGCGCGAGATGGTGGTGCGCACGGTCGTCGCGCCGAGATCGGCGGCAAAGTCGTAGAGTTGGTCGATCCACCAATCGGCGTCGCGCCGCGCCAGCCAAAGCGAGACGAAGCCCGGTTCGATCTCGGCTGGGATATCGGTGCCGGTGTGCGGGAAGCTGACGACCAGCGGCGCCGTGCCGCGCCGGACTTCGACGCTCATGCGAACACTCCCCACGCGTCATGCCGGACTTGTTCCGGCATCCATCGTGCAACCAGCAACGACGGTGGACATGGAAAAGCGGTTCCACAAACCCCGCCCTTCCCCGGCGAAGGCCGGGGTCCAGTTGGGAAAGCTGCTGTAACGACGCGCAACGCGAACCACGATCGTCCCCCAACTGGACCCCGGCCTTCGCCGGGGACGCAGCTTTTGGGTGGGTCGCTTAACTCGCGAACAAGTCCGGGGTGACGGCAGGGGGTGGGCTCGGCGCTCATGCCGCGACGCCCGGTAGCGCGACATCAACCGCCTCGATCAGCGCACCTGATCGGATAATCGCGTTCGCCGCTTCCATATCCGGATGCATGTGGCGGTCATGGTCGAGCCAGGGCACGTCCTGCCGCAGCCGCGACCGGGCCGCCTCCAGCGCATCCGACGAGGTGAGCGGGGCATGGAACTCGCAGCCCTGCACTGCGGCGAGCAGTTCGATGCCGATCACCGCGCCGAGATTCTCCGCCATGTCGAGCAGCCGGCGGGCGCCGTGCGCGGCCATCGACACATGGTCTTCCTGATTGGCCGAAGTCGGGATCGAGTCCACGCTCGCCGGATAAGCGCGCTGCTTGTTCTCCGAGACCAGCGCCACCGCCGTGACCTGCGGGATCATGAAGCCGGAATTGAGCCCGGGCCGCGGAGTCAAAAAAGCCGGCAGGCCCGACAGCGCGGGATCGACCAGCATGGCGATGCGGCGTTCGGCGATCGAGCCGATCTCGCACAGAGCGAGCGCGATAATGTCGGCGGCGAAGGCCACGGGTTCGGCGTGGAAATTCCCGCCCGACAAGGCCTCGTCGGTGTCGGGGAAGATCAGCGGATTGTCGGAGACGCCATTGGCCTCGTCTTCCAATGTCCCGGCGGCCTGGCGCAGCAGGTCGAGCACCGCGCCCATCACCTGGGGCTGGCAGCGCAGGCAATAGGGATCCTGCACGCGCTCATCGCCCGTCGCGTGCGAGGCGCGGATGGCCGAGCCCGCCATGAGGGTGCGGAGCGCCGCCGCGGTCTCGATCTGCCCGGCATGGCGGCGCAGCGTATGGATGCGCGGATCGAACGGGGTGTCCGAGCCCTTGGCCGCCTCGGTCGAGAGCGCGCCGGTGACCAGGGCCGACTGGTGCAGCCGCTCCGCCTCGAACAGTGCGGCCAAGGCGTTCGCGGTCGAGAACTGCGTCCCGTTGAGCAGCGCCAGGCCTTCCTTCGGCCCGAGCGTCAGTGGCGCGAGGCCGGCTGCGGCGAGCGCGTCAGCCGCAGGCAGGCGCTGGCCATCGACCAGGATGTCGCCGACGCCGATCATCGTCGCGGCCATGTGCGCGAGCGGCGCGAGATCGCCCGAAGCGCCGACCGAGCCTTGTCCCGGGATCACCGGCGTCAGACCGCGGACCAGCATCGCCTCGAGCAGCGCGACCGTCTCCGGCCGCACGCCGGAGGCACCCTGGGCGAGGCTGGCGAGCTTCAGCGCCAGCATCAGGCGGACGACCGGGACCGGCGAGGGTCCGCCCGTCCCGGCGGCATGGCTCAGCACGATGTTGCGCTGGAGCGTGGCGAGATCCTCGCCCGCGATCCGCACGCTGGCGAGCTTCCCGAAGCCTGTGTTGATGCCGTAGACGGGCTCGCCCCGGGCAAGGATGCGCTCGACCGCAGCGGCGCTCGCGGCAATCGCACCGGCGGAGGCGGGATCGAGCCGCGCGTCCGCGCCGCGGTAGATCGCCCGCCACTCGCCCAGCGGCACGGCGCCGGGTTTCAGGGTGATCGCGCTCATAGGCCACTCCAGATACGGGCATGGAGCGGGTTGAAGCCCATGCGATAGACGAGTTCGGACGGGTGCCCCACATCCCAGATGGCGAGGTCGCAGGCCTTGCCCGCCTCGAGCGTGCCGGTCTCGTCCTGCAGCCCGAGCGCGCGGGCGGCATTGACGGTGACGCCGCGCAGGCATTCGGTGACGGTCAGGCGGAACAGGGTCGCGCCCATGTTCATGACGAGCAGCAGCGAGGTGAGCGGCGAAGTGCCCGGGTTGCAGTCCGTCGCCAGCGCGATCGGCACCCCGGCGGCGCGCAGCGCGCCGATCGGCGGCAGCTTGGTCTCGCGCACGAAGTAGAAGGCGCCGGGCAACAGGGTCGCGACGGTGCCGCTCCGTGCCATCGCGGCGATGCCGGCCTCGTCGAGATATTCGAGATGGTCGGCCGACAGCGCATGATAACGCGCGGCGAGCGCGGCGCCGTGGAGGTTGGACAGTTGCTCGGCGTGGAGCTTGACCGGCAGGCCGTGCGCGGCCGCGGCAGCGAAGACACGTTCGGTCTGCGCGGCGGTGAAGCCGATGCCCTCGCAAAAGGCGTCGACCGCATCGGCGATGCCGGCGATAGCGGGGATCATCGAGTCGCAGATGAGGTCGATATAGCCATCGGGGTTATCGGCATATTCGGGCGGGAGCGCGTGCGCGCCGAGGAAGGTGGTGCGGATGCGGACCTTGCGCGCCTCGCCCAGCGCCCTGGCCGCGCGGAGCATTTTCAGCTCATCGTCGAGCGTGAGGCCGTAGCCCGACTTGACCTCGACCGTGGTGGCGCCCCCGGCGATCAGCGCGTCGAGACGGGGGAGCGCGGTGGCGACCAGATCGGCCTCGCTCGCGGCGCGGGTCGCGGCCATGGTCGAGCGGATGCCGCCGCCTGCCCGGGCGATCTCTTCATAAGTCGCGCCGTCGAGCCGCATCTCGAACTCGCGGGCGCGGTCGCCGGCATGGATGAGGTGCGTGTGGCAGTCGATCAGGCCCGGGGTGATCCAGCGGTCCGCACAGTCGATCGTCTCGGCCGCATTGAAGGCCGGGGCGTCGCTCGCGGGGCCAGCATAGGCGATCCGCCCATCGCGCGCCGCGACCACGCCATCCTCGACCAACCCCAGTCCGTCATCGACGCAGGTCATCAGCCGTGCATTGCGCCACAGCCGGTCGCAGCGGGGATGGTCCGGAGTCGTCATGCGATACAGACTTGGCCAAAGCGATGAATATGTCTAGACATATTCGACAGGAGGTGCCGATGTCCGCATTGTGGTTCGAGACCGCGCTGGTCGGCGAAGACTGGGCCGATCGAGTCCGGCTGGAGATTTCCGACGGGCTGGTTTCCGCCATCGCGACCGGCGTCGATCCCGCAGCCGGCGACGAGCGCCACGCGATCGGCCTGCCCGGCCTGCCCAATCTCCACAGCCACGCCTTCCAGCGCGGCATGGCCGGCCTTGCGGAACAGCGCGGCACGACCGGCGACGATTTCTGGTCGTGGCGCGACTTGATGTACCGTTTCCTCGACCGGCTCGGCCCCGAGGATGTCGAGGCGATCGCGGCGCTGGCTTATGTCGAGATGCTCGAGGCCGGGTTCACCCGCGTCGGGGAATTCCATTATCTCCACCATGATGTGGATGGCCGTCCCTATGCCGACCCGGCCGAAATGGCGGCGCGGATGGCCGCGGCGGCCGAGGCGAGCGGAATCGCCCTCACCCTGTTGCCGGTCTTCTATGCGCATGGTGGCTTTGGCGGCGCGGTGCCGGGGGCGGCGCAACGGCGGTTCCTGAGCGATCCCGATGGGTTTGCGCGACTGGTCGAGGGTGCGCGCGATGCCGTTGGTCCGGATGCGGTGGTCGGCATCGCGCCGCATAGCCTGCGTGCGGCGACGCCCGAGGAAATCCGCGCGATCCTGCCGCTTGCGGCGGGCGGCCCGGTCCACATCCATATCGCCGAGCAACTCAAGGAGGTGTCTGCCTGCCTCGCCTGGTGCGGCCTGCGCCCGGTAGAGTGGCTGTTCGACGAGTTGCCGGTCGATGAGCGCTGGTGCCTGGTCCATGCCACTCATGTCACCGATGCCGAACGCGCGGCCATCGCCGGGAGCGGCGCGGTCGCGGGCTTGTGCCCGATCACCGAGGCCAATCTCGGCGACGGGATCTTCCCGGCCGCCGCCTATCTTGCCGAAGGCGGCGCGTTCGGGATCGGCAGCGATTCCAACGTGCTGATCTCCGCGACCGAGGAATTGCGGCTGCTCGACTATGGCCAGCGACTGAGCCGGCACGAGCGCTGTGTGCTCGCCGGCGCGCGGGCATCGGTCGGTGCGACCCTGTTCGCGGGCGCCCTTGCCGGCGGATCGCGCGCGCTCGGCGTGGCGGGCGGCATTGCGGTCGGTCATCCGGCGGATCTCGTCTCGCTCGATGCCAATGACCCGGCGCTCGTCGCGCGGTCGGGCGACAGGCTGCTCGACAGCTGGATTTTTGCGTCGCGCGCTGGGATCGACTGTGTCTGGCGCCGGGGCGTGCGGCTGGTCGAAGGGGGCAGGCACGTGCGCAGAGATGAGACGCGGCGGCGCTTCGCGGCCGTCCTGACTCGTCTGATCGACGCATGACGATCGAGGCGCGCATCCGGCGCGATATCGAGGAGCGCATCCGCTCCGGCGAATGGGCGCCCGGCACGCGCATCCCGTTCGAGCATGAGCTGGTCGTGACCTATGGCTGCGCGCGCGCGACGGCGAACAAGGCGATCAGCCGGCTCGCGCGCGAAGGCCTGATCGAGCGGCGGCGGCGCGCGGGCTCGTTCGTTGCCCATCCGCGCATCCGCTCCGCCGTGATAGGCGTGCCCGATATCGGCGCGCTGATCGCGGCACGCGGCGAGGCCTATCGCTGGCAGCTCGACTCGCGGGCGATCGACACCGATCCGCCCGAAGACGTGGCGGACTCGGCGGGGCCCTGGTTGCGGCTGTGCGGCGTCCATCACGCAGGCGCCGATCCGTTCGGCTGGGAAGAGCGCTGGCTCGATCTGGGCACCGTGCCCGAGGCCCGGGACGTGGATTTCAGCGCGCTGGCGCCCGGCACCTGGCTGCTCGATCATGTGCCCTGGACAGATGCGCGCCACCGGATCAGCGCCGTCCCCGCCCCGCCCGCCATCGCGCGGCACCTGCGCATCGCGGCCCATGCCGCCTGCCTGCGGATCGAGCGCTGGACCTGGCGGAACGGCGCGCCGGTTACTGTCGCGCAGCAGCTTTTCCCAGGCGATCGCTACGATCTGGTCGAGGATTTCACGCCCCGCGCCTGATTCCGCCTGCGCAGGGCGGTTCTGCGACCCGTGTTCGGCACCCGCGCAAGTAAAGGCGATAGTATTCGAGGGTTTCCGCCACCCGACGTGGGGGTCGATTTTTTCGACGCCTATCAGGTATCGCAAATATACTTCGAGTAATGATGTAAGTACGGCCATAGTGTACGGGTATGCTTGTACTCCATCCTCTGCACCTGACTGCCCATCTAGGCTATAAGGTAGATCAGAGTTATGAGAATGGTTTGTACCGTCTTGGCCTGATCGTGCGGGGGAAAGAATGCGGAGGGCGTGACATAACGCGTCTATCGCCGACTGTCGCCTGTTCTCCGCTTCTACTTTGGTACCGATGCGCCATTCGTCCGGGCGGCGCACGCTGAGCCACCGGAACGCCGCCTTTGGCTCGGCGAGAATGCGCCGCCGGTAGCGCGCGACGACCGGGGTGCCGAATCCGCGGACATGATAGACGCGCTCCGCCAGATAATCGCCGCCGATGGCGCGCCGGTAGAGCGATCTGCGTTTCGGCGCGGCGGCTTGCGCTCGGCCAATGGCAACAGCGGTCGCGAAGTCGGCGCGCCGATCCAGCCAGCGATACAGAGTCGCGAGCCCGACCGAGCAGAGCCGGGCGAGATCTTCGTTCGAGGCACCGACACGGCATGCCATGCGAGCGTAGCGGGCGAATTCCGGGCGGTAGAGTGAAGGACGGGCCATGGCGGCATGCTGCACCACAGGCGCGGCGCGTTGAATCGAGGGGGTGGGAAATGGGAGGGGTGGTTGGGAATGTCATGAGGGTTGCTGACATTTTCGACGCACGTGATTTTTATAGTATATCTTTGTATATGAATTACTTAATGGAATAATGAGGCCAGCGGGCGATGACAAAACAATCTCTACCCGATATTCCGGACGCATGAACGATCATCCCTCGCCGCCCGCAGTCCTGTTTGTCTGCCTTGGCAATATCTGCCGGTCGCCGCTGGCCGAAGCGTCGTTTCGCGCCGAGGCGGAGCGGGCCGGGCTCGAGGTGGAGGTGGATTCCGCAGGCACCGGCGACTGGCATATCGGCCATGCGCCCGACCGGCGCGCGCTGGCGACGGCGAAACGCCACGGCATCGACATTTCCGGCTATCGCGGGCGGCAGGTGGAGGCGGAGGATTTTCGCCGGTTCAGCCATATCTTCGCGCTCGACCCGCAGAATTTGCGGGATTTGCTGGCGATCGCTCCTCCAGACGGGACTGCTGAGCTGGATCTTTTGCTGAATGTCGTGCCCGGGCGGGAGGGTCAGGCGGTGAAGGATCCCTATTACGGGACGGACGAGGGGTTCGAGACGACGTGGGACGACGTTACCGCTGCGGCGCGGGCGCTGGTGGAGCGGCTGGGGTGAACATTCGGGCTTTGGCGTCCGGGCACGGAAGAGCGGATTCACGCGAAGGCGCGAAGACGCGAAGATATCCCCGAAGCATATAATTTCTTCTTCCCCGGCGAAGGCCGGGGCCCAGTTGGGAAGGCTCGAATAACAGCACGCGACGCCAGCCAACTGGCCGCTCCCAACTGGGCCCCGGCCTTCGCCGGGGAAGCATGCATTTTGCAAGGCTAAGGTTATTGGCGATCAGGTTTAACCGTCATGCCGGACTTGTTCCGGCATCCACGGCACGCGCACCCATCGGCGCCTTGATGTGCGGCGCAGTGGACCCCGGAACAAGTCCGGGGTGACGATCGGATTGGCCCTGACGTGCCAAACCATCCTTGCACGTCTCTCTTCGCGTCTTCGCGTGAATCGACTCTTCGCAGTGCCGGACAGCCCCGAGACTATTCCAGGTCGTTCTCGCTGATCACGATCAGCGCCTGATCGCTGTTGCGTGCGAGCGCGACCAGGCCGGCTTCGGCGATCGTGTCGCTGAAGCGGTTGAACATGTCGATCGCGTCGTCTTCCGGCGCGTCGCCGCTCAGCGCCTCGAGCACCGCATATTGCACCGCGAATTCATATTCGTCGCCGTCCACTTCGCCGGTGAACTCGACCTGCTGCTCGTGCTCATTGTCGAGAAGCGTCGACAGGTCGATGTCCATCTTGTCAGCCGCCACGTCGATTTTCCCTCTTTGCCGTTACGCGCCACGGGCGCTCCGCACCCGCCTATCCGTAACGCGCCGAGTTCGGTCAAGCTCCCTGTCAGAGATTGAGCAGCGCCGGGTCGCCGCCCTGGGCGGTGATGTTGACCGAGACCGCCCGTTCCAGCGCATAACGCAGCAGCGCGTGCGGGCCGCCGGCCTTGGGACCGGTGCCCGACAGGCCCTCGCCGCCGAACGGCTGGACGCCGACCACCGCGCCGATGATCGAGCGGTTCACATAGACGTTGCCGGCGGGAACCGCCTCGCGGACTTCCTCGGCAAAGCGGTCGATCCGGCTGTGCACGCCGAGCGTCAGGCCATAGCCCCTCGCCGCCAGCTTGCCGGCGACCGCTTCGAGATCGTTCGGGTCGTAGCGATAGATATGCAGGATCGGGCCGAACACCTCGCGTTCGAGAAAGTCGGGGGTCGGCACTTCGGCGATCACCGGGCCGAAGAAGCTGCCGCGCGTGCCCAGCGCGCCGGGGTCGAGGCGGGCGACGATACGCGCCTCCTTTTCCAGCCGCACGACATGCCTGTTGAGCGCCTCGCGCGCTTCCTCGTCGATCACCGGGCCGATATCGGTCGACGGGTCGCTCGGGTTGGCGAGGACCTGTGCCTCGAGCGCGCCGACCAGGGTCGCGATGGTTTCCTCGGCGGTGTCTTTGGGCAGGTACAGCAGGCGCAGCGCCGAGCAGCGCTGCCCGGCCGAGCCGAAGGCGGAGAGGATGACGTCGTCCACGACCTGCTCGCGCAACGCGGTCGAATCGACGAACATGCCATTGAGCCCGCCGGTCTCGGCGATGAACGGCACGATCGGGCCTGGGCGTGCGGCGAGGGTGCGGTTGATCGATCCGGCGGTGTCGGTGCCGCCGGTGAAGGCGACGCCGTCAATGCCCGGATGCGCGACGAGCGCCGCGCCGACCACCGCGCCGTCACCCGGCACGAGCGCGAGCAACGCCGGATCGAGCCCGGCCCTGTGGTAGAGGCGCACGGCCTCGGCCGCGATCAGCGGGGTCTGTTCGGCGGGTTTGGCCAGCACGGCATTGCCCGCGGCGAGCGCGGCGGCGATCTGGCCAGTGAAGATCGCCAGCGGGAAATTCCACGGCGAGATGCAGGCGAACACGCCGCGGCCGTGCAATTCGAGGCTGTTCACCTCGCCGACCGGGCCGTCGAGGATCACCGGGGCGCCGAACTGGCGTTCCGCGAGCATCGCGTAATAGCGGCAGAAATCGACGGCCTCGCGCACTTCGGCAACGCCGTCGTTGAGCGTCTTGCCCGCTTCGAGCGAGAGCAAAGCGATCAGCCGATCCTCCTCCGCCTCGAGCGCATCGGCCATGGCGCGCAGCACGACCGCGCGGCCAATGCCGGTCAGCGCGTTCCAGCGCGGCTGCGCTTTCCGCGCGAGCTTGATCGCGGCATCGATATCGGCGGGCACCGCGCTGCCGACCTGGCCGATCGTCATGCTGCGATCGGCGGGGTTGGTCACTGGCTCGGTCGGGCGGGTGACGAGCTTGCCGCCGACGATCGGGCCGGCCTTGAGCTTCTCGGCACGGACCACCGCGAGCGCCTTGCCCGCCGTGTCGCGCGCGGCCAGCAGCGAGAAGTCGCGGCCCTGCGAATTGCGCCGGGCAGCGCCGTAGAGATGCTGCGGCACCGGAATCTTGGCATGCGCGCGAGGGTGCGCCTCGACGATCGCGATCGGATCGCGGACGACCTCGGCAGCCGGGATTTCCTCGTCGAGCAGGGCATGGACGAAGCTGGTGTTCGCGCCATTCTCCAGCAGGCGGCGGACGAGATAGGGCAGCAGCTCCTCATGCCCGCCGACGGGCGCGTAAGCGCGCAGGATGATGCCGCCATAGCGCTGGTCAGCGCCGGCATAAAGCGCTTCGCCCATGCCGTGCAGCCGCTGATGCTCGATGCGGACGCCCGCCGCATCGGCCATGTGACGCACCGCCGCGAGGGTATGCGCGTTGTGCGACGCGAATTGCGGATAGAGCGCGGGCGAGGCATCGATCAGCGCCTTGGCGCAGACCAGATAGCTGAGATCGGTCGCGGCCTTGGTGGTGTAGACGGGATAGTCGGGCCGGCCGGCGACCTGGGCGCGCTTGATCTCGCTGTCCCAATAGGCGCCCTTGACCAGGCGGATCATGATCCGGCGGCCGGTCTCCCTCGCCAGATCGGCCAGCGCGGCGATCACCAGCGGCGCGCGCTTCTGATAGGCCTGGACGACAACGCCGAGCCCCTGCCATGCCCCAAGCTCGGGCTCGCGCACCAGCCGGTCGACCAGCTTGAGCGAGATCACGAGACGATCGGCTTCCTCGGCATCGATCGCGAAATTCAGGTCGTGGCGCGCGGCGATCAGCGCGAGGCGCTTCACGCGCGGATACAGCTCGTCCCAGACACGCGCTTCCTGCACTGCCTCATAGCGCGGGTGGAGCGCCGAGAGCTTCACCGACACGCCGTGGCCAAGCTCCGGCCCGGCGCCCGCCGCGGCCTTGCCCACCGTCTCGATCGCCTCGGCATAGATGCGCTCGAAGCGCGCGGCGTCGACTTCGGTCCGGGCGCCCTCGCCCAGCATGTCGAACGAGCAGAGCGTGTCTTCCTTCTTCGCCCGTGCGAGCGCCGCCTCGATCGTGCGGCCGAGCACGAACTGCTCGCCCATGATACGCACCGCGGCCGCGACGGCCTGGCGGATCACCGGCTCGCCGATGCGCGCGGCGATGCGCTTGATGTAGCCGCCGATATCCTTCTTCGCGGTCTCGTCCGCCTCGACCAGCTTGCCGGTGAGGAGCAGGCCCCAGGTCGAGGCGTTGACGAACAGGCTGTCGGACTTGCCGACATGGCTGGCCCAGTCGGCCGAGCCGATCTTCTCGGCGATCAGCCGGTCACGGGTTTCGGCATCGGGCACGCGCAGCAGCGCCTCGGCGAGGCACATCAGCGCGAGGCCCTCCCGCGTGCCGAGCGAGAATTGCTGGAGGAAATCCTCGACTACACCCTGCTTCTTCGCCGCGGAGCGCGCCGATTCCACCAGCGCGACGGCCTCGGCCACCACGGCTTTGCGCTCGGGGACGGACAGCGGCTGGCGTGCCAGCAACTCAGCGATGGTCTCCGCCTCGTCGCGATATTTGGCGTCGTCGATCATGTCCCAGGGCGAGCGTGGCATCGAAGGGTTCCTTGGTGCGTGGCGGAGATGGCTGAACATCTTCGTCATACTGCTTTCCAGGCTGAACGTGCTTCGTTATATTGGCACCGATACCGAAGGAATTTTACAAATGAGCGCCCGAGCCATGGAATCTTCGGCCGACGCGGTCGACCTGCGAATCCTGCGGATTTTGCAGGAGGACGGGCGCATCACCAACCAGGAGCTGGCGAGCCGCGCGGGCCTGTCCCCCGCGGCCTGTTTCGACCGGGTGAAGCGGCTGCGGGCGAGCGGTGTGATCGCGGGATACACGGCCCTGCTCGACCCGGCGAAGCTGGGCCAGGCGCTGCTGATCTTCGTCGAGGTGGTGCTCGACCGGACCACCGACGATGTGTTCACGGCGTTCGCGGCGCAGGTCGGCGACATTCCCGAAGTGCTCGAATGCCATATGGTGGCGGGCGGGTTCGACTATCTGCTCAAGGTGCGGGTGGCGGACATGGCGGCGTATCGCCGGTTCCTGGGCGAGATCCTGACCAGCATCCCCGGCGTGCGCGAGACGCGGACCTATGCGGTGCTGGAAGAGGTGAAGGCGACCACGCGGCTGCCGATCTGAGGGCGGGTTATTCGGTTTGGACAGCATCAGATCACGAATGCCTTTCGGTGCTAGCTAGCGGCCTTGCCGATACCGCGCCCGCACGCTCGCAGCTTCTTCCGGGGCCAACTCGCTAATCCCCGGAGCGTTGGCAGAAATGACATCGAAGCAATGCCTCTCAGCATTCAAGAACCAATGGGTCAGTGGGCCGGGATATTCATCATCCGCGAATGTTGAAGCAGCAACATAAGTACGAAAATGCGAGTGAGCCTTCTTCCCGAGGCCATATCCCAGTGCCGCTCCCTCTTCGGGGAGAGCAAAGCTCTCGTTTCTCACTGCGAATGCAACGTAATCGCTCCATGTCACGGTGAACACCGAACTGCTCTCGTCCGGGTAGATCGGATGTGCTGATCCAAATTCCGTGTGCACGACCTCGGACGAGATTTTGGCCTCGATGAGGCTGATCGTCAGCTCATTTTCGTCGGTCTCGCCATATTCGACGACCCACAACGCGTGCTTGGTTGGAAGCTGAAGCATGGCACCACGCGTGCCAGTGATTGGAAGATGCCGCAATGTCCGCAATGGGCGGAGCGTTCAAATGCACGGCGAAGCTCGGGCAGGCATTGCTGATCTTCGTCGAGGTGGTGCTCGACCGGACCACCGACGATGTGTTCACGGCCTTCGCGGCGCAGGTCGGCGACATTCCCGAAGTGCTCGAATGCCATATGGTGGCGGGCGGGTTCGACTATCTGCTCAAGGTGCGGGTGGCGGACATGGCGGCGTATCGCCGGTTCCTGGGCGAGATCCTGACCAGCATCCCCGGCGTGCGCGAGACGCGGACCTATGCGGTGCTGGAGGAGGTGAAGGCGACGACGCGGCTGCCGATTTGAGGCCGGCTGTCAGCTATGGCCCGCGACTGTCTCACCGAGCGGCGATACAATTGTTCCTCTCCAGTGGGAGAGGATAGTGTAGCTTGGCAGCTTGCTGCCTAGCATAACTTGGTGAGGGGCTCCGGGAGCTCTCGATAGCTCCCGGAGCCCCTCACCAACTCCGACTAGATCGCTACGCTCTCAAGTCTCCGTATCCTCTCCCACTGGAGAGGAAGGCCGCGCATCGAATGTCGATCCGCCCTGGTCAGGCAGCGTCCTTGTCGCGATCCAGCCATTTACCGAGAAGCACCCCGAGCGCGAACAGGATCAGCTGAAAGACGAATTGCGCGCCCGCGGCGACCAGCAATCTCATGTCGGGCGGGGCATGGAGCAGCAGCGCCGAAACATAGGTAAGCGAAAGGGCGATCACCGCGAGGATCGCGACTGAGCGCAAGGAGAAGGATTTGGACATCCTGCCATAGGCAAAAATGAAGACGAGTGCGGCAATTCCAAGCATTCATTCCCCCCGTACGATGCTCTCCGAGACGCAGTAAACGCTTGGGTTTATCTCCGAAAACCGCGAGCCCGATACCAACTTGGAATCCGCGGTTCGGTTGACGCCCGCGCCCTCAATTGTCGTCGGGATCGATGCCCCGCTTCATGGGCGGCAGCACTGGCCGCCGCGCTTCCCGGATCGCGACCCCGGTGACCACCGCCCCCGCGAGGACGATGGCGGCGATCGACAACAGGCCGGCGGGCGAGATCTGCACCCGCAGTTCCACCACCGCGTTCCGGTTCAGGACAGGACCGACTTCGTTCGACATTGCCCGCTCCCCACAGCGCCCGGAATGGCCGGATGCTGCCCGCATGAAGGGCGGCTGGCAAGGGCGTGGAAGGCGGTGGGAACGATCGGAGGTGGTAGAAAGCGGAAGGCGTAAACCACCGATAAGCCCGGCTACAGGCAGGCCAAGGCCTTGGCATTGGCCAGCTTGCTGCGTTCGGCGGGTAAAAGTGCCAATCCGTCCTCGCGCAGCGCGTCGAGCATACGAACCGCATCGATCGCTGGGATGGACGCAAGCGGGCATTTGGCGCTCGGTCCCGGCGCCTCGGCCATGCCCTGATCGATTGCTGCCATCAGCAACAATATTGCTCCGCGAGGATCCCGTAAGCTAAGACGGTATGCGTGACCACTTATCAAGTGCGTAGCGCCGGAACCAGGCATCTTTAAAAGGCAAGTCGCGACGCGCAACGCCGCGCCCCGGTCGGCAGGAAGAGCTGCCATGAATCCCAGCGACCCTGCTTCGTACGAATCACGTTCGGAAACGCCACACTTCCTGTATTCGGGCAGCACGGATTCCTCCCGCGTCGGCGGGGGCGGGTCGTCGCAATGGCTGCAATATACCTGCGGATCGCTGCCGTTGGAGGCCGCTGCAGAAGCAGCCCTGGCGTTGACACCCGTATTGGTAGACGTGGTAGCTGAATTATCCAGCTGGCATCCCGCCAAAAATCCGAGCGCACCCAGCATCGCAATTCGGCATTGCGGCCGACGTCGCGATCTGCCCCCGCCAAGCCGACTTCGCCCCGTGCGCACAGCATAGCTCCACTAATGCGTTAGCGTCTCATCCGAGGAGCATGCATCCGATAACTGACGTCTGCAATTGAGTCGTTGGCCAGCGATCCACTTCGACTGATAACGGCCCTATTCCTCAAAACGGCCCGCGCCTCGATCATGCTCATATCGCCTCGCAAGCGGAAAAGGCGGCAACCAGGTTTCGCGGCGGATGGTCCAGAGTTCGTAAGTCGGCTTCAGCTGGTCGGGCGCGTCCAGCGATCCCAGATTCACTTCGATCTCGTCGTCGCTGCGGCCGAACACGGACGAGCCGCAGCGGGGGCAGAAGAACCGCCCGGCATAATCGCGCGTCTCGCCGGTGATCGTCACCGCATCCTGCGGGAAGATCGCGGAGGCGTGGAACAGCGCGCCATGATATTTGCGGCAATCGAGACAATGGCAGATGCCGACCCGATATGGGCGCCCCGATGCCACGATGCGGACATCACCGCACAGGCAACCGCCGGTGAACTGGTCCGTGCTGGCGGGGATCGTCATTGCTGGCCCTTCATCGGCGTGGCGGGTTCCGTACCTTGCGCGCCCGCGCCGCTGTTGCGGATCGGTCGATCCCATTCGAACAAGCGTCCGTCGAGCGCGACGCCGTCCTCGAGATCGGACACGGACTGATAGATATAGGGTGAACCCATGAGGATCTCATAGTCCGAGGTCACGATGCCCTTGCCCGGGCCCGATCCCGCAGCCCAGCACTGGCCGCCGCCCGCATCGGGCGGGCTCGAATAGGCGATGCAATGCGTTTCGACCTTGCCGATCCGGCCGCCGCGGTCGCTGTCGGAAAGGCGGCGTTTGCGCACCACGAACCGCGCAAGCGCCGGCCGCGCATTGCCCACGAAGATGTCGTCGATCCGGGCGCTGCGATACTCCGTGAACTGACGCGTCTCGCCGTGCCAGCCCGTGGCGGTCTCGACAAAGCGGGTGAATCCATCGCGGCCAATCACCGCGCGCTCGACGGTGAAAGTCGCCCCGATCATTGCCCGGCAATCGGCATCGTACCCCTTGAGCAGGTTCGATTTCAGCAGGAGCAGGGCTTCCCCGCCGGCCTCGAAATACCAGTATTCCTCTCCTTGCACGTCCGTGTCGGGGAAGCTGCCGGTGCGGCGATAGCATGCCATCGCCGCCGCCTGGGCATCGATACCGGGCGCCGTTTCAAGCTCGCCGCTGGCGCCATGAGCATAGGTGCCGCGCCGCGTCGCGGGTGCGCGATAGGCCCAGCGCTTGTCGGCGGGCGCATAGGTCGCGTCATCGGACATGAGCCAGCCTTCGGGCAGCCCGCGCACCGGATCAGCAAAGGCCGGCGCACCAAGGCCGAAGACAACGCAGGCCGTTCCCAACCCGATCGTGCAGCGTCCGGCCGACCGAAGAAGCTGGCGCACCGTCACGCGTGGCATGGCAATCGCTCTCCATCATCGGCCCGGGCCGTCGATCGATACGCCATTGGGTACGCCGATCGGCTGTTAGTGGAAAGTGCAGCGGTTATGTCCGGCACTGGAGGCCGATGCCCTCAGTCACAAGCGTTCGCGCGGGCGAGGAGGAAAGTCTTTTCCCGCGCGTTGCGGGTGAGCGCGGCCGCTGCCTCGAAGGCGGCGCGCGCTTCGCTCAATCGGCCGGCCCGGAACAGGAAGTCGCCCCGCGCCGCCGGCAGCGGCGCATAGCTGCGCAGGGCCGCCTCGTCGCCGATCTCGTCGAGCAGCTTCAGGCCCGTTTCGGGCCCGAAGGCCATGCTGTGTGCGATCGCGCGATTGAGATCGACCACCGGCGAAGGCATCGCCGATCGCAGCCGGTCGTAGAGCGCTGCGATCCGGGGCCAGTCGGTGTCGGCGGCCCTGGTCGCCCGCGCATGGCAGGCGGCAAGCGCGGCTTGCAGCACATAAGGGCCATCGCCTCCAAGGGCTTCGGCTCGGGCCAGGGCGTCGAGGCCCCGGCGGATCAGCAGCTGGTCCCAGCGGGCGCGATTCTGGTCGGTCAGGGTCAGCAGGGCGCCGTCCGGCCCGATGCGCGCGCCCAGGCGCGATGCCTGGATCTCCATCAGGGCCAGCAGGCCGAACACCTCTGCGTTCTCGCGGCCAGCCTCGGGCATCAGCGCGGCCAGCATGCGGCCCAGCCTTTGCGCCTCCAGGCACAGGCCCGGCCGGACAAGGTCGTCGCCCGCGGTGGCGGCATAGCCCTCATTGAAGATAAGGTAGATGACCTCCAGCACCGAGGAGAGCCGCGCCGCACGCTCGGCGCCGCGCGGCACCTCGAAGCCGAGGCCGGCCTTCGCGATCGTCTTCTTCGCGCGGACGATGCGCTGGGAGATGGTCGCTTCGCTCGACAGGAAAGCGCGGGCGATCTCGTCCGTCGTCAGGCCGCCGACGACCCGCAAGGTTAGCGCCGCGCGCGCGTCGGCCGAGAGGATCGGGTGGCAGGCAGTGAAGATGAGGCCCAGCAACTCGTCGCCGGGATCGCCGTCTGTCGCTTCGCCCGGGTCCGTGTCGTCGACCGCCTCGTCCAGGTCCCGGGCGATCTCCTCATGCTTGCGCTCGCGCATCCGGTCGCGGCGGATCGCATCGATGGCGCGGTTCTTGGCGGTCGTCATCAGCCAGGCGCCGGGATTGGCCGGAACGCCGGTCCTGGGCCATTCCGACAGGGCAGTGACCAGGGCATCCTGTGCCATTTCCTCGGCACGGTCGACATTGCCCATGAAGCGGGCCAGGCCCGCGATGAGCCTGGCCCGTTCAATGCGGAAAATCGCCTCGATCGCCTGATGCGTCTCGCCTGCTGCCATGCCGCCTTGTCGGGCAGAGGCACGGCGGAGGCAAGCGGGGCGCCAGCGATGAGCGGACCTGGATCAGCCGGTCGAGGCCGCAGTGAACACCGCCAGTTGATCGGCGAACGCGCGCTGATAGGCCGGCCGCGCTTCGCCGCGGGCGACATAGGCAGCGAGGTTCGGATATTCCACCAACAGCCCGGATGCGCTCAGCCGGAGCAGCACCGTCACCATCATCAGGTCGCCGGCGCTGAACGCGCCGTCGAGCCACTCGGCATCGCCGAGATACGCGGAAAGATCGGCCAGCCGGGCGCGGATGCGATCCTGAACGAGCGACAGGCGCTGCTCGGCCCAGGGCTTGTCGCCCTCGAGGAGCTTCACCGTGACGAGGTCGAGGATCGGCGGTTCCACCGTGTTGACCGCCGCGAACATCCAGGTGATCGCACGGGCGCGGGCATTCGGCTCGTCGGGCAGCAGGCCGGCATGGCGATCCGCGATGTGGAAGATGATCGCGCCCGTTTCGAACAGGGCGAGCCCGCCTTCCTCATAGGTCGGGATCTGCCCGAACGGATGGAGCGCACAGTGCGCGGGTTGCTTCATCTCGGCGAACGACACGAGGCGGACGTCATAGGGCTGGCCCACTTCTTCGAGTGCCCAGCGGACACGCATGTCGCGCGCCAGCCCCTTTCCGCGATCGGGGGAACTCTCGAAGGCAGTGATGGTGATGGTCATGGCAGGCTCCGGATGGGTGCGCGACGACCGGAACACATCCATGTCGATCGCGCCGTAATTTCATTGAAAATCAGATGCTTCGTACAGCGGCCGAATCTCGATTTCACTTGGGCCCGGCATCGGGTTGGGGCAGCGTTTCACCCAGGCGACCGCCTCGTCCATATCCTTGACGTTCCAGAGCCAGAAGCCGGCGACCAGCTCCCGGGTCTCGGCGAAAGGCCCGTCGATCACCGTGCGGCCGGGGCCATCGAACGCGATGCGCTTGGCCTCGGAGGTAGGCTTGAGGCCGTCGGCAGCAAGCAGGACGCCGGCATCGCGCAGTTCGTCGTTGAACTTGCCCATCGCCTCCATCATCTCGGTCGTCCAGGGCGTGGGTTCGAAACCCTTTTCGCTGTCTTCGGTCGCCTTCACGAACACCATCACATGCATTGGCTGTCTCCATGGTTCGAGCCGGGCTCATCGGCCTGACATCGGAACGACGAACGGGGTTTCCGGAAATCGACAAGGTCCTGCAAATTTTTTCGTGCGCGAAAGGCGCGGGGCTATTCACGCATCAAGTCGGCGACGCGATCGCCCCATAGTTTCGGCTTCATCGTCGTCCCGTGGCCGACGGTCTCGGGGCCGGTGGGGATCATCATGAACTGCCCGGGTGCGAGCTTTGCCGCCATGCGCGCGACCTCGCCCGCGTCCGCCGCGTTCACCAGATCGTCGGCACTGTTGATCCACAGGATCTTCGCCCTGATCTTCGCGAGATCCGGCTCCGGATTGTAATCGCGCGAGGCGTCGAACTGGTAGATCATGTCGTTCGCATCGCGGTCCGGCACAGCCTTGAGCATGCGGTCGACCTCGGCGTCAGCCGCGGCGCGGGTCGGGAATTGCCGCTGCTGGACTGCCGCGGTGGTATTCGAGAAACTGAGGATGAAGGTCGCCGCGCGCAGGCCCTGGAGTGGCGGCGTGGCGTAGTTGCCGCCCTGATAGGCCGGATCGTTCCTGATGCTCTCGATCGCCATTTTCCGCGTCAGCCGGTTGCGGCCGGCGATCTCGGTGGGGGTGCAGGCAAGTGCGAGGACGCGCTTCATCGCCTCGGGATAGGCAGTGGCCCAGGTCCAGCTATGCATGCAGCCCATCGACTGGCCGCCGACCAGTTCGAACCTCTGGATGCCGAGATGCTCCGCCAGCGCATGCTGCGCGTCGACCATGTCGCGATAATCGTATTTCGGAAACCTGACCTTCAGCCCGTCGCTCGGCTTCGCGGTCCGGCCATGGCCGATCGCGTCGGGCAGGACGATGAAATAGCGGGTGGTGTCGAACACCTGGCCCGGCCCGAACACCGCGCTCGCGAAATCGCCCGAGGCCATGCCGCGCCCGGTGCCGCCGGTGCCGTGGAGCAGCAGGATGGCGTTGCTGATGTGACCCTGCGCATCCCGCTTCGGCGTGCCGAGCGTCGCATAGTGGATCTTCATCCCCGCCAGGGTCTCGCCGGTGTGGAAGCGGAACTCGGGCACCACATAATCGGCCTCGGCGATCATCGGAGCGGGCGGCCCCTGCTGGGCCGCGGCGCCGATCGTCATGCCCGCAAGCGCGAGTGCGGCGATGCTTGGGAATATCGTCTTCATGGGCGGGCCTTTGCGCATGCGGGGCTGGCCGATGATACCGCCAGGCCCCGCCCGCACAAAGGCGCCATCCGCGCCCGATCAATAGCCCAGCGCGGCGCCGTCCTTGCGCATCTCGCTCGCGCCCCAATAGACCTTGTGCGCCTTGTCCCACTGGATCGCCTGATAGCCGCCGAATTCGTCGGTGCCATATTCCCAGCCGGGCGGAATCACCTTGAAGCCGCGGGCGCGCAGCCCGGCCTTCACTGCGTCCGAATAGCCGGATTCGATCGCGACCGTGCCGAGGCCTTCCGACGGATCGCCCATCACCGTCGTGCTGCCGCCGTGATACCAGCGCGCGGCGTCACCGGCGTCCTGCACGTTCATCCCGAAATCGATGATGTTGACGAGCAGCTGCACCTGCCCCTGCGCCTGCATGTCGCCGCCCATCACGCCGAAGGACAGGAAGGGATCGCCGTCCTTCATCACGAAGCCCGGGATGATGGTGTGGAACGGCCGCTTGCCCGGCGCATAGACATTGGGCGAGGCCGGGTTGAGCGAGAACAGCTCCGCCCGGTCATGGAACATGAAGCCGAGCCGGTCGGCGACCAGGCCCGAGCCCATGCCGCGATAATTGGACTGGATGAACGACACCATCATGCCGTCCTTGTCGGCGACGGTGAGATAGGTGGTGTCGCCGACGCTGAACTGCGCCTCGCCCGGGCCGACCGCCGGATCGGGCTTGTCCATGTTCATCAACGTGCGCCGCTGGTCGGCATAGCCGGTCGAGAGCAGGGCCTTCAGCGGGATCTTCGCGAAATGCGGATCGGCATAATATTTCGCCATATCCTCATAGGCGAGGCGCTTGGCCTCGAGCACGGTCGTGACGCTGGCGAGGCTGCCCGTCCCCATTGCCTTCAGATCATAGGGTTCAAGCAGGCGCAGGATCTGCAGCACGCCGAAGCCCTGGCTGTTCGGCGGCAGCTCGAACACGTCGTAACCGTGATACTTGACGCTTTGCGGCTCGACCCATTCCCCGCGAAAGCCGGCGAAATCGGCATAGCGCAGGTCGCCGCCGATCCGCTTGAAATAGCTGTCGGCGGTCTTTGCGATCTCGCCATTGTAATAGACGTCGCGACCGCCGGCCGCGATCTTGCCGAGCGTGGCGGCGAGATCGGGGTTGCGGAACATCTCGCCTTCGGCCGGGCTATGGCCGTCGATCAGATAGGTGCCGCGCGCATTGTCGAATTCCTCGATCATCGCGCGGCCGGCCTCGAACAGGCCCATGTTGCGCTTCCAGTTCTGCGCGATCATCTGGGTGACCGGAAAGCCGTCCCGGGCATAGCCGATCGCCGGGGCGAGATCGTCGCCGATCGGCAGCTTGCCGAAACGATCGTGCAGCGCGAACCAGCCATCGACCGCGCCCGGCACCGTCACCGACAGCGAGCCGTAGCGGGGAACGTGCGGCACATAGGGCACGCCCATGCGGGCCGAGATCGCTTTGGCCTTGGCGATCATCTGCGCCAGATCGCGCCCGGCCGGTGCCTTGCCCGAAGCGTTATAACCGTAGAGCTTGCGGGTCTTCGGATCCCAGACGATCGCGAAGAGATCGCCGCCGATGCCGGCGGAGATCGGCTCCATCAACCCCAGCGCCGCATTGGCGGCGATGGCGGCATCGATCGCGCTGCCGCCCTTTTTGAGGATGTCGACCGCGATCTGCGTCGCCAGCGGGTGCGCGGTCGCGGCCATACCGTTTCGTGCGATCACCGGCGACCTCGTCGCCCAGAACTGCCCGGAATAGCGATCGCCCCGCGCCCCGGCCTGCGGGACCCCGATCTGCTGCGCCCCGGCGATCGGGGCGACCAGCGCCGCGGCAAATGCCGCGGCGCCGGCGAACCAGTTGCTGCTCAATCCCCGCATATCAGAACTTCACTCGCACGCCGGCGGTGAAATAGCGACCCGCGACATCGTCGCCCGCCACCACCGGCGTCACCTGGCCGGGGCTGTCGGTCGCCAGGATACGCGGGGCGCGGTTGAACAGGTTGCCGATCGAGAAGAAGGGCTGCATCTCGCCTTTTCCGTGCGGCACGGTGTAGCTCAACGTCAGATCGGTCACGTCATAAGAGCCGGGTTTGGGATCGAGATAGATCAGCGAAGGATCGGCGTTCCACTTCACCCCGCTCTTCCAGCGATTGAGGATTCCCACATCGAGCCCGCCGACCTTCAGGCTGATTTCGGTGGTGATGCGCCATTTGGAGAAGCGTTCGCCGACGCCGGCATAGTCGAAGGTCACCGCGCCCGGGAAATTGCGGATCTCGAGCTTTGGCTGATACGACCCGAGCACCCTGATGCCGAGCGAGCTGTCGGCATGGAAGGCGAGCGGCGTGCGATAGCTTGCCTCCACGTCCACGCCCTGGGTCTTGGTCAGCGCGGCATTGATCGAGCCGTTGAAATAGCGCGTCGGGAAGTTCGCCGCCGTGGTGTTGGTGTTGCCCAGCGGCCGGGTGATGTTGGCGCAGAAGGGCGATGTGCCGCCGGACGTGGTGCACTCGCGGATCTGGGTCTGGATGTCGACCGTGCCGATCGCGTTGTCGATCTTGATGTTGTAATAATCGACCGACAGGTTGAAGCCCGGCAGGAAGCTCGGGCTGAACACGATGCCCGCGGTGTAGGTCCGCGCCACTTCCGGCACCAGGTTCGGGTTGCCGCCCTGCACCTGCTGAGTCGTCGCGCTGACGCCGGTCAGCGGATCGACCAGGCCCGAATTGCGGATCTGAGTCGCGGCGAACAGATCGAACAGGGTTGGCGCGCGGATGTCGCGCGACGCGACGAGACGGATGCGCAGATCGTCGATCGGGCGATAGTCGAGCCCCGCCTTCCAGGTCCATACGCCGCCGCTGGTGCGGTAATGGGTGTAGCGGCCGGCGCCGCTGACCTCTAGCGACTTGCCGAGTGCCGAATCCTTGAACAGGGGCACGACGAGCTCGGCATTGCCCTCCCACACTTCCTGCGCGCCGTTCGCGCCGGCGACGACCACGCCGGTGTAAGCGAGCGTCGAGGACGTGAAGCCGCCGCGCAGGCCAGTGAAGTCGACCGGGGCGAGCGGATCGACGGTCGAGGTCTGGACCAGCGACTGGTGGCGATATTCGCCGCCCAGCGCGATCGAGACCGGGCCGGCCCACAGATCGAACAAGTCGCCGGTGACGTTCGCCGTGATGTCGTCCGAGCGGTTCGTCGCGTACCAGGCGGTATCGTTGTTGGTATAGGCGATCGCTGCCTCCGACGCGTTGTTTGCGCCGAACGGGTTGATCGGGACGCAGCCGGGATAGAGACCCGGATTGGTCAAGGTCACGCGGCAGACGATGGTGCCGTTGCGTGTGCCGGTGCGGAACTGGCCCTCGTCCACGGCGTCGACGGCGGCGTAGAAGCTGCGGTTGTTGCCGTTGCCGTGCTGGATCTGGTCGGTCTTGCCGCGGCCATAAGTGTAGGACACGTCCCATTTGAACTTGCCCACCGATCCTTCGAGACCGACGGTGCCGGCGAGCGACCTGGTCTCGATCTCGAAATCGGGCCGGCCGAGATAGAGGCCGCGCATCGACACGACGAAGCTGGAGATGTTGTTCGCCGTCAGGATCGACTGGATTTCCGGACGCAGGAACGCGTTGCCGCTGAAGATCGTGACCTTCGAGCTGCTGGTGTCGGCGCGGTTGGCGGTCGCCTGGCTGTGATGGCTGTTCGATTCCGAATAGCCGAGCTGGGCAAAGGCAGTGACACCGCCGAAATCATATTCGAACCGGCCGAATGCCTGTTTGGTGCGGAGCGTCGCGAGCAGGCTGGTGCGCGGATGATAGGTGCCGTCGCCGCCGCTGCTGAACGCCGCGGTATTGGTGGGCGTGCCCTTGTCGAACGGACGCAGGCTGCCGTCCGCGTTGAAGGTCATGTTGGCGAGCGAGTCCGGGATGGTCGGGTTGATCGTCGCGGTGCGGCGGATCAGGCCGCCGAACGCGCGATCATTCTCGCGCCCTTCATTGACCTGCTTGAACGGCGACGCGAGCGTGCCGGTGCCGGTGAGCAGCTGGTTGTGGAACCAGGGCCGCTCCTCCTTGGCTGGGACGCCGTCGCTGTTGCTGTATTCGGCGCTGAGCAGCAGATGGCCGCTGCCGCCGAACAGGCCGGTGCCGAAGGCGATGTTCGCGCGTTGCGACCCGTCATCGCCATATTGCGAGATGCCGGCCTGGAGCGTGCCCTTGAGCCCGGTGAATTTGCGATCGAGCACATAGTTGACCACGCCAGTCACCGCGTCCGAGCCATAGACGGCGGAGGCGCCGCCAGTGACCACGTCGACGCGCTGGATCAGCGCCTGAGGCAGGGTATCGACATCGACATTGCCGTCGAAATTGGTCGGCGGCACGCGGCGGCCGTCGAGCAGGATCAGGGTGCGGATCGTGCCGAAATTGCGCAGGTTGAGGAAGCTGCCGATATTGTTGACGCCGCCCGAGCCGAGCCCGCCCTGCCCCGATCCCGCCTGGGTCTGCGATCCGGCAAAGACGGGGAGCTTGTTGAGCCCCTGGGTCAGGTTCTGCGGCGAGGTGAACTGGAGCTGCTCGGCCGTCGCGACGACGGTCGGGGTCGGTGCCTGATAGCCGTTGCGCTGAATACGCGATCCGGTGACGACGATGTCGGGGCCGCCGGTCGCGGGCGCCTCTTCGGCAGGCGGAGGGGCATCCTGCGCCTGTGCCTGGGTTGCCAGGCCAGTCAGCATGGTGAAGGCAGTCGTCCCTGCCAGGATCGCGGTCGTACGCTTCATGTTCGTTTCCCCTTAAGTCTTGTTTTTGGTCGGCTTCTTCTTGTTATTTCTGGCCCGGCGCCGTGCAGCGGAAGCTGGCCGCGCTGGCCTTGTCGCCGCTGCGGTAGCGCGGGATTTTCGGGTAGACGCAGATCGGCCGCTGGAAGCCGATCGTACCGGCCGGGCCGCTGCCCTTGGCGAAATGCGTGGCGACCAGGTCGTTCGGCGCGACGCCCTTTTCGACCCAGTCCTGCAGCGCGCGCGCCATGTCGTGGCGGCTGTCCTCGACCGGCGGAGCGGAATCGCGGGTCGCGTTGGAGACATAAGTCGCCCCCGGTCCGGTCGCGGTGTGCGACATGCCGGCGATCATATAGAGCCGGGCAAAACCTTGCGTATCGGCCAGCTTCGCCGCGGCGTCGGCGCCCGTGCTGCGAGCCACCACGCTGTGATAATAATCGATCGCCTCGGGCGCCGAGCCGACCGGGTCGTTCCAGCCCATGAACAGGATCAGCTTGCCGCCATGCGCGCGGAAGCGGGACAAATCGGGGTCGGTCGCGTTGATCACTGGGGCCATCGCAGCCAGCACGGTGTCGACATCCTTGCCCCAGTCGAAGCGCCACCAATCCCAGTTGACGTCATGGAACACCCAGTAGCGGAAGAAGTCGGCTCGGTTGGGCTCGTTGGGCTTGTCGGGATTGGCCCAGAAGGCGTTCCAGCCGGCGTGATCGTCGTAATCGATGCCTTCGCTGCCGAAGGTCAGCCCGGGATAGAGCTGCTTGCCGGTGCGCGCGTCGCGTGGCCCCTGATAGATCGCCTTGATCGTCGCGACCTGTTCGGCCGTCAGGCATTCCGATGTCTCGGCGGCTGGGCATAGCATCGTCGCAACGTCGAAGCGGCATTCGCGCGGATCGTTGATCACGCCGTCGGCCACGCCGTCGCCGGCATCGCAGGCCTTGATCGCAGCGGCAGTGATCGTCTTGAGCTTCGCATCCGGGACGATCGGATGCTCATTGTCGCCGCGCCGGTGGTTCTGCAGGAATTCCCACAGGAACAGCAGGTTGAGGTTGGTGCGGTTGTTGCCCGGTGCGCCAGCGATGATGCCGTCGAAATCCTCGGGGTGGCGCTGCGCGACCATCAGCGCCTGGTGCCCGCCGGTCGAGGAACCGCTGAAATAGGCGAAACGCTGCGGCTTGCCGTAATAGGCCTTGAGGATCAGCTTCGCCGCGACGACCGATTCATGGACCGCGCGATTGCCCCAGTCGGCGATCGCGACGGGGTTGTCCCGGCCGAAGCCAAGGTCGCCGCCGCTATGCCCGGTATCGGTCGCCACCGCGACATCGCCCCGCGCCACGCGCGCCGCCATCTGGGCGTAATAGAGGTTGGAGCCGTAGCCACCATTGCCCACCATGTGCAGGCGAGCGGACCATGTCGCCGACGCGGGCAGCCAGACCTCGAAGCCGATCTTCGACCCGGCCACCGGGCTGGAGACACCCCTGACCCGGCAGAAGTCCCGCGCCGCCGCATAGCGCACGACTGGCCGCCCTTCGCGTACGGGCTCGGCGAACCCATCGGTGCCGACCATGGTCGCACTGCTGATTTTCGCATGGGGAAGCGTGACGCCGGCAAGCGCGGCGCAGTCCTGGGCCGAGGCCGGTACAGCGACCGCCGCGATGGCCGCAGCAAGCAGGCCGGCTGTCGTGCGGGCAAGCCTTACCGGCATGCGAAGGACGCGCATCGATTTCTCCCCGATTTTTCACAGGATCGAGACCCGGCCTCTGAGCCGTTATGTCATGATTCCATCTTGTGAATTCAAAGTGCAATCGATTCGTAATTTTCGCAAGCGCTTTTTTTGCGCACGAAAGCTGCGTCGGGCGCGAAGAGGGCGACCGATCCTTGCAATATGAGACACAGGCAGCCCGCGCGATGAGGGAAGCGTCGCTTTCCGCTTCTCATCGCCAGCATTTAATTCATTGCATATTCTTTACACAAAGTACGAAGATGCATCAGGCTTCACCAAGCTGCCGGCGTCGGGTCAGGACCAGCACCAGGGTCGGCAGGATCGTCAGGACCAGCGGCGCACCGATCGCCAGGCCGAAGATGATCGCGGTCGCCAGCGGCTTCTGCAGCCCCGATCCCCGCCCGATACCCAATGCGAGCGGCAGCAGCGTGAGGATCGCGATCAGCGCCGACATCACGATCGGGCGAAGCCGTGCCTTGCCTGCTTCGAGCAGGCTCGCCGCGTCGACCGGCGCATCGGGCACCAGCTCGGCCAGGTAGAAGATCGCCAGCTCGGTGATCATGCCGACCACCATGGTCAGCCCCATCAGCGCCGAGATGTCGAGCTCGGTCCCGGTGAGCCAGAGCCCTGCGAACACCGCGGCGGTCGACAGCAGCACCGTTCCGATCACGGCCGCGGTGAAGGCCCATTGCTCGTAGAGCAGGGTGAGCAACAGCGCGGACAGCAGCAACGCGGCGACGAACACCGTGGTGAGGTCGCTGAACGACTGTTTCTGCTGCGCATAGAGGCCGCCATAATCGACCCGGATGGTGGACGGCAGATGCAGCCCGGCGACCGCCGCCTGCACTTCCTTGATGCCCGATCCGAGGTCCTCGCCCTCCAGCCGTGCGGTGACGGGGATGAAGGGGGCCAAATCCTCGCGGGTGATCTGGCGCTGGCCGGCGGCGATGCTGACCTGCGCGATGGCGCGGAGCGCCACCGCCCGGCCGTCAGCCGCGCGCACCGTCAGCGCGTTCAGCGCGTCGGCGCGCTGGCGCAGTTCCTGCGGCAGGCGGACGCGCACGTCGATGACCTGTTCGCCCGACAGGATCTGAGTCGCGACGGTGCCGCCGATCTGAGTCTCGACCTGCTTCGCCACCGCATCCGGATCGAGCCCGGCGAGCGCCGCCGCCGCGCGATCGACCTTGATGATGATGGCGTCGCCGGCGACGCGCAGGCCGTCCTGCACCTCGACCACGCCGCCGATCTTGCCGATCGTCTCCGCGACCTTGCCGGCCGCTTCGGCAAGCTGCGCCTGGTCGTCGCCGAACAGCTTGACCTCGATCGGCTGGGGCACGGCAGTGAGATCGCCGATCAGATCCTCCATCAGCTGCACCGTCTCGATCTCGAGCCCCGGAACGGTGGCCTGCGCCTTGTCGCGGATCTCGGTCATCACCTCGTCGATCGGGCGGCGCGAACCGGATTTCAGGCGGATGAAGAAATCGCCCTCATCCGCCTCGGTCAGACCGCCACCGAGCTGGACGCCGGTGCGCCTGGAATAGCCGGTGACTTCGGGCGTCTCGCGGATGATCTTTTCGAGCTGGCGCAGCAGCCGGTCGGTGTCGGACAGGGCCGCGCCCGATTTCGCCTTGTAATCGAGCACGAAGCCGCCCTCGTCCATCACCGGCATGAAACCCGATTCCAGGTGAGTCCAGGCGAACAGGCCCGTCACGATGAGCGCGAAGGTGCCGATCGCCGCGAACATCCGCGGTTTGGCAAAGGCGCGCGTCGCCGCCCATGCGTAGCGGCTGCCGAGCGCGCCGGTGAAGCGATCCGCCTTCTCGGCTGCCTGGGCATCCTTTTCGGTGAGCCAGCGATCGGCGATGATCGGCAGCACGAACCGGGCATAGAGCAGCGACACGACCAAAGCCGCGGTCATCGTCACCGCCAGCGCCTTGAAGAAGCCGCCGGTGACGCCCGAGATGAAAGCGAGCGGCAGGAACACGACGATCGTTGCCGCGGTCGAGCCGAACAGCGGTTTGGCCATTTCGCGCGCTGCCGCCAGCATCGAGGGGCGCTCGTCCTTCTCCGCTTCCTGCAGGCGGCGCATGAGATGCTCCAGCATCACCACCGCGTCGTCCACCACCAGGCCGACCGCCGCGGCCATGCCGCCGAGCGTCATCATGTTGAAGCTCATGTGCAGCGCGTAAAGTGCGAGGCAGGTCGCCGCGAGCACTGCGGGCAGCAGCGCGGCGGTGATGACCATCAGGCGCCAGCTGCGCAGGAACAGGAACAGCACCACGCCCGCCAGGATCGCGCCGAGCAGGATGGCATCGCGCACGGCATTGGCCGCACCCGTCACCAGTTCCGACTGGTCGTAGAAGACGCTGACCTTCACATCGGCGGGCAGCGACGCGCCCTTCAGCCGATCGTCGACCTGTTGCACCAGCTTCACGGCATCGGCGGTGGGCGTCTGGCGGATATTGACCAGCACGGCGTCCGTGCCGTTCGAGGTGACCTTGGTCCAGGCAGGCGCGGGCGCGCGGCGGATCGTCGCGATCTGGCCGAGCGTCGCGACGCCGGCGCCGGGCGCGGTACCAGCCTTGACCGGGATCGCGGCGATATCGGCTTCGTTGACCAGCCGGTCCTCGACCAGAGCGAGGTAGAGCCGGTGGCGGTCCTCGATCTTGCCGACCGCCGCGACGCTGTTCGCGCTGCCGAGCGCAGTGGTGACGTCGGTGATGGTCAGGCCGAGCGACTGGAGCCGGGCCGGGTCGACCTCGACATCGATCTCGGGCGTCGAGCCGCCGAGGATGTCGACGCCGGCCACGCCGGGCACGGTCGAGAGCAACGGCCGCAGTTTGAGCTGGGCAAGCTGTTCGAGCGCCACGCCGTCGCGCTTGTTCGAGGTCAGCGAGATGCCGAGCACCGGGAAGATCGTCGGATCCGAGCGGCGGACGCTGAAGCGCGTGCCCGGGGGCAGATCGGGCGCGATGGTCGCGAGCGCGCCCTGGGTCGCGAGCGTCGCCGCGACCATGTCGTCGCCCCAGTCGAAGCTGATCGCCACCTCGGCCGAGCCGCGGCTGGTGGTGGAGCGGATCTGGGTGACACCGGGTATTTCGCGCAGCGCAATCTCGGCGGGACGGGTGATATCGGCCGCCATCTGCGCCGCGTCACGCTCGCCCGCGTCGATCGAGACGACGACGCGCGGATAATCGATATGCGGGAACAGGGTGACGGGCAGCCGCGTCGCCGCGACCAGGCCGGCGAGCGTGATCAGGAAGACGCTGAGCCAGATCGACCGGCGATGGCGTTGCAGCAGCTCCCTCACTTCGCCGCTCCACCCTGTTCGGTGACCTTCATGCCGTCCTCGAGCGCGGTACCGCCCTCGGTGACGACCTTCTCGCCGGGCTGAAGGCCCTTCAGGATCTGGATGCGATCGCCCGCCGAATTGCCGGGCGAGACGTCGCGGCTCTTCGCCACGCCGTTCTTCACGACGAAGACATAGCTGCGGCCGCCGTCATCGAGCAGCGCGGCATAGGGGATGGTGATGCCGGTGCTGCTCGCGCCGATCTGAAGCGTCGCGCGGAGCGGCTCGCCTGCGCCGAGATGCAGCGCGGCAGGGATGCGAACATAGACCGAGGCGAGCCGGGTGGTCGGATCGATCTGCGGATCGACGCCGACCACCGCCACCCTGGCGGGCGCGGTGCCGTTGATCGTGTCGATGCTGATCGGCTGGCCGGGATGGACGCGCTGGGCCAGCATCGGATCCATGCCGAAACGCGCGCGCAGATCGCCCTGCGCGGCGACGGTCGCGAGCGTCGCGCCGGCGGCAAGCTGGTCGCCCGGCTTGGCGGTGAGGTTGCGCACGGTGCCGGCGATCGGCGCGCGCAGCGCCAGCGCGCCGCCCTTGATGCCGAGATTGGCGCGCGTCGCATTGGCGGTCGCGGCCGCCGCCCGGGCGGTCTCGACATCGGCGTCGCTGACCAGGCCGTCGGCCCGCAGCCGCAGCGCGCGGGCATAGGCCGCCCCTGCGGCCGCCGCGTCGCTGCTCGCCTTGGCGATGTCCAGCCGGGTGGTCGGGCTGGGCCGCAACAGGGCGATGGTCTGCCCGGCGCCCACTGCGGTGCCGGTCGGCGCGACGATCGTGGCGATGATCGCCTCGGCGGGCGCCACGACCGACTGCTCGCCGCCGGGGCCGGCCTCGGTCGCGCCATAGACGCCGACATCGTCGCTCGACGCGCCGGACTCGGCGATGCCGGTGCGGACCTGGGCGACGGCGTCAGGCGCGGCCGCTTCGGGCTCGGCGCCCCCGCCGCAACCGGCGAGCAGGATCAGGGGAATGAGCGGCGCACAGAACTTCATTGAGTCCATCCTTCGGCGGGGCCGCCCGAGAGCAATTCGAGCGCGATGGTCTGCTCGGCGATCTGCTGATCGAGCTGGCGGAGGGTCAGGCGACGGTCGCGCAGGGCCTGCGCGGCGGTATCGGCGGTGGCGGGCGCAAGATCGCCGCGCTGCGCGGCACGCTCGGTGCTGGCGGCGAAGCGCTCCAGCGCGGGCATCTGCGCGATCAACTCGGCCTTTTGCCGGCGCACGGTGACGAGCGTGCTGATCGCGGCGTCGATCTCGGCGCGGGTCTGGAACAGCCGCGCATCATATTCGGCATGAAGCTGCTCGCGGGTCGCCCTGGCAATCGCGATGCCACCGCGATTGCGGTTCCACAGCGGCAGGGTGAAACCGACCGCCGGGCCGACGGTGTAATTGTCGGCCGTGTCGCGCGCGCCCGCCACGGTGAGCGAGAGATTGGGGAACTGGTCGAGCACGGCCTTGTGCAGATCGGCCTCGGCCACGCCGTAACCGGCGCGCAAGGCCTGGAGATCGAGCCGGCGCCCGATCGCCTGGGCGACGAGCGTGGCGCTGTCGGGCGGCACGACCGGATCGGCGGGGGCTGCAAGGCGCAACTCGGTTTCGGGCGGCAGGCCGAGCATCTTGTTGAGATCGCCCTTCGCCGCAGCGAGGTCGCGCTCGGCGACACGCAGCTTGTCGGTCATATCGAGCAACGCCTGGCGGCGGCTGTCGAGTTCGCTCGCGGCGATATCGCCGCGGCCGGTGGCGCGCTGAGTCGCCTCGAACAGCTTCTCCGTCGCGGCGGCGCTGGTCCGCGCGATGGCGAGCTGGTCGGTCAGCGCGAGCACGCGCACGCCCTGCAGCCGCGCCTGCCCCGCCGTCTGCCATTCGGCCCAGGCGAGATCGAGCCGCACCTGGCGCTTGCTCGCCTCGCCCGCCTCGCGCGTCACGCGGGCAGTGCGCAGCTGGCCGATATCGAGGCCGAGCTGACCGCCGAACGCATTGAATATGTCCGGGCCTGACAGGATCTTGTCGACATTCGCCTGGAAGCTGGGATCGGGCAGCAGCCGCGCGGCAAAGGCCTGAGCGTCGGTCACGCCCGACTTCGCCCGCTGCGCCTTGAGATCGGGATTCTCCAGCACCGCGATCACCGCCAGCGCGTTGGGTGTCAGCGGCTGCGACAGGTCGATCGGCTGCGGCGTCAGGAAGGGCCGGTCGATCTTCGCCGCATCGGCCGACAGGATCGCCGCGTCGGGCGGCGCAAGCACATCGGACGGCACGGCAAGCGGCGCGGCCCGATAGGTCTGACAGCCCGAGAGCAGGCTGCCCGCCAATAACAGGGCAAAAGAGGCACGCCTCATCGCGGCCTCCGGGGCAGGGTCACCATGAACGTCACTCCGGGACGATTGTCGTCGAGACGGACGGTGCCGCCATGCGCCCTGGCAATGGCCGCCACGAGGCTGAGACCCAGGCCATGCCCGGGGGTCGTGCGGCTGCTCTCCAGCCTTGCGAAGCGGGCGAACACGCGCTCGCGATCCGTTTCCGGAATGCCGGGACCGCGATCGCTCACCGCGAGGTGCACGGCGTCCTCGTCGGCGGTCAGCGCGATGCCGATCGCAGTGCCGGGCGGCGTGTGGCGCAGGGCGTTGTCGAGCAGGTTCACCACCAGTTGCGCGATCAGCTCGCGATTGGCCTCGATCGCGATGCCGGGGGCGATATCGCGCGAAAAGGCCCGGTCCGCATCTTCGGCCGACAGCTGATAGGAATCGGCGAGATCGTTCATCAGCCCGCTCAGGTCGAGCGGCGCCATGCGCACCACCGTCCCGCCGGCCTCGACCTCGGAGATGCTGAGGATGGCGGCGAACAGCTCGAGCATGTCCTCGCTCTGCTCGATCGCCTGCTGCATCGCGGTGCGCAACGCCGGCGCATCGGCGTTGCCGGCCAGCGCGAGATCGAGCCGCTGCCGCAACCGCGCCAGCGGGGTGCGCAGGTCATGCGCGATATCGCCCGAGACCTGGCGGAGATTGTCCAGCAGCCCGGCGATCCGGTCGAGCATCTGGTTGAGCGTTTCGGACAGCCGGTCGAACTCGTCGCCAGTGCCGGAGATAGGCATGCGCCGGGCGAGATCGCCGCCGATGATCGCATCCGCCGTACGGTTGATCGCCCCGAGCCGGCGGCCGAGCGCACCGCTCAGCAGGAAAGCGCCGAGCACGCCGATCGCCGTGATCAGGCCGAAGGCGACCGCGAACAGGGGGATGATCCGGCCGTCGAGCTCCTCGATCGCCTCGGGATCGGCGCCGATGATCAGGGTGCCGCCATCGGCAGTGCGCGAGGTGAAGGCGCGGGTGTCGTCCAGCTTGCCGCTCTGCTTGACGAACAGCATGTTGGACCAGCCCGGCGTGGGGATCGCAGTCACTTTCCAGCCCGCCCGAAGTCGGCCCGAGGCATCCACCAGGGCGTAGCGCATGTCGCTGTTCTTCGTGGCGGCGCGATCCGCGATGATCGTTTCCAGACCGCCCACGCCGAGGTCGTTCGCTTCGCGCAGAATGGCGCCGCGTTCGGTCACCACACGCTGCTCAAGCTCGTACCGCAGCTCCTGCCGGATCGCCCAGTACATCGCCGTGCCCAGCGCGAGGATCAGCATCGTGAAGGCGAGGCTGTAGAAGGCCGCGAACCGGAAGGCAGTCGAGGAGGGCAATTTAGGCATCGGCATCGAACAAATAGCCGGCGCCGCGCACCGTCTGGATCCGGTCGCGGTCCGAGCCCGCATTCAGTTTCGAGCGCAGCCGGCTGATATGAGTCTCGACGATGTTGGTCTTGGGGTCGAAGTGGAAATTCCACACGCGCTCGAGCAGCATGGTGCGCGTCACCACCCGCCCGGCATTGCGGATGAGCTGCTCCAGCAGGGCGAATTCTCGCGCCTGGATGTCGATGCGCTGGCCGCCGCGGCGCACTTCGCGCTTGAGCAGGTCCATCTCGACATCGCCTGCGCGCAACACCGTCTCCGCGGCGACCGCCGCCGGGCGCCGCGACAGCGCGTTCAAGCGCGCGGTCAGTTCAGTGAAAGCGAAGGGTTTGACCAGGTAGTCGTCGGCGCCGGCTTCGAGCCCTTCGACCCGATCCTCGACCCGCGCCAACGCGGTCAGCATCAGCACCGGGGTGGCGATGCCGGCCGACCGGATCGAGCGCAGGATGGTCATGCCGTCGAGCACGGGCAGCATGCGATCGAGAATGATGGCGTCGAACGGCTCGCCGGTCGCGAGGAACATCGCATCGCGGCCATCGGCCGCCGTGGTTACCGCATGGCCGAGCTCGCGCAGGCCGCGCTCGATATAATCGCGCGTCTCGGCGTCATCTTCCGCAACCAGCACCTTCAACACCGGATCCTCCTGTATCGACCCTTTGCACCGCTCCGGATTGGTCACCCATTTCGCGGACTATACAAATCGCCAATGTTCGGCGGCGGTGAAAGCGGCCGCCTATTTCTCCGACACCACCATCAGGCGGAAACTGCCCGGCCTCGCCGTCGGCAGCACGCCGTCGCCCGTCTTGCCCTTCGGCCAGATCAGGTCGGCAGTCGAACTGAACGCGCGGTGAGTCCTGGGGTCGACAGACACCGTCTTGGCGTATTCGTCGATCGGCAGCGTCTGGTTCAGCGCGTAATGAGTCCGGTCGGCTTGATCGACGATCGTCCACCCACCCTTGCGGTTCGCGACGAAGATTCGGTCCTTGGCGTCGTCGAAGGCGATGCCGTCCGGGTCTTCGCCGACCTTCGCCGTCGCGATGATCTTGCCGCTGTCGGGATCGACCACCGCCAGAAGCGAATTGCCGGTGCAGCCGGTGAACAACAGGCGATTGCTCGGATCGAACGCCAGCGGCCCGGGGCCCTCGCAGCCGTCGAGCTTGATCGTCCGGGCGAGCGTCAGCGTCTTCGTATCGATCTCGGCAATGGCATTGCCCTCTTCGAGATTGACCCAGACCTTGCCCAGCCCGTCCGACTGCGAGAATTCGGGGCCGTTGGGCAGTTTGATCGTCTTGACGACTTCGGCTTTGGCCGGATCGATCACGCTCACGTCGGACGATTCGCCGTTGAACGCGAAGATCATGCCCGATGCGAGGTCGTGCACGATCGAATCGGGCTTTTTGCCGGCCGGAATTGCCTTGATCATCTTGCCGGTGGCTAGATCGAACATCACGACCGCATTCTGCTTGCCGTCAGTGACGAAGCCATGCCCGCGCGCCGCATCGAGCGCGACGCCGTGCGCCGCCTTCAAACCGTCGACCTGGAACAGGGGCTTGAGCGTGGTGAGATCAAGCACATGCACCGCCGCGGAGTGCGTGACGTAGAGGCGGTTCGCATCGGTATCGATCGTCAGGTAGTCGCCCCGGCCCTCGCCGGGCAGCGCCACCTTGTCGACCTTGAAAGGCGTCGGGGCAGCTTCCGCCACCGCATTGCCGGCGAGAGCCGACTCGTTTCCCGGCGTGGGATGGCAACCGGCAAGGGCAATCAGGACGACGGAGCAGGCAAGCATAGTACGCATGATACCTCCAGAATTAATGCGTCGCGCTTCGGCCGACGAAGTAGAATCGAGATATATCCAGTAATACTTGGATGATGCGAACCTTGTTCGACGTTCATCTTCTCGATCTTCTTCCACCCGCCACACAAGTGCCGGCGCCTTGTCGGCGCATCGCGCGCAATATCAAGTTACATTTATGTAATGTTTTCCTGTCGCCTGACTGTCACCGGCGAAGCGCCTGTCTCTCGCCTGTTGAGCGATACGAATTGGGGTTTGGGGGCGACCCGCTATCATCCGCCGGGATCATGGGAGGCTGATGTGCGAGGACTGAGGATCGGGGCCACCATGGCCATTGCGGCGCTCTGCGGAAGTGCGAGCCCCGCTGCGATAAGCGATCCGCAGCTGCGGATGGTGTTGATCGACATGGAGGGCGGGGGCGGTGCGCTTTATGTCACGCCCGAAGGCAAGTCGCTGCTGATCGACGCCGGCTGGACCGCCGGCATGCCCGACGAAGCGCCGGCATCGCCGACCAGCGCGTCGCGCGTGGTGAAGGCGGCGCGGGCGCTGGGCGTGCGCAGGATCGACACGCTGATCGTCAGCCATTTCCACGCCGACCATGTCGGCGGCGTCGCCGAATTGCTGCGCAGTATGCCGGTCGGTACGATCATCGACTATGGCGCCAGCCTTGAGCCGAAACGCCCCGGCAGCAATCCGCGCGTCACGCCGAGCGATCTGTTCAAGGAGTATCTGCCGGTCGTCGCGGGGCGCAAGCGCGTGCTGGCGAAGCCCGGCGATCATTTCCGCATCGGGAGCCTGCGGATCCACATCGTCAATGCCGCGGGGCGGGTGATGGCGGGGAACCTTCCCGGCGGTGGGCAGAGCGTAGCGGGTTGCGCCACCATGACCGATCGCGGCGCGCCCACGACCAACGAGAACGACGCCTCGATCGGGGTGGTCGCGAGCTTCGGCAAGGCGCGCATCCTCAACCTGTCCGACTCGACCTGGAAGATCGAGAAGCAGCTCGTCTGCCCCGCCAACAAGCTTGGCCGCATCGACCTGATGGTGGTGTCACACCATGGTTCGTCCCTCAGCAACAGTCCGCAGCTCTACGAGGCGGTGCGCCCGCGTGTGGCACTGCTGGGCAATGGCGAGACCAAGGGCGGTGATCGGCAGGTGCTCGAAACGCTTGCGATGGCGCCCTCGCGGCCGGCGGTGTGGCAGTTGCACAGTGCCACGAAGTCGCCGGAGCTGGATGTGGCGGCGGAGAGGATCGCCAATCCCGCGGGTCGGCCGGATGGGGCCTATGGGATCGAGGCGCGCGTTTCGGCGGACGGGACGATCCAGGTGACGAACCAGGGATCTGGGTTCAGCGTGACCTATCCGGCGGGGCGGTAGACTCGCTCCCGATTGCCTCATACGTCATGCCGGACTCGTTCCGGCATCCACTGTTCCGCAAACTCATCGGCCTTTGGGGTGCGGCACGGTGGACCCCGGAGCAAGTCCGGGGTGACGGAGTGGTTGGAATGGAAGCCTCTCCCTACCAGTTCGTATAAGACCCGTCCGTCCGCTCGCGCACGGGGATCGGCGCATAACGCTCCTTATACTCGGCCATCATCTCCAGCTTGGTGAAGTCCGCCTCGCAACCATGGCCGGGGCGATCGTTGATCAGCATCCGGCCCTTGTCGAAGTCGTAGTAGCTCTTGAGATAGGGCCAGCCGCGGCGCCCGGCCGCGCTCATCTCCATCAGCGCGGGTACTGACAGGGCTGCGTTGCAATGGACCAGGGTCGCGGTCGCGATCGGGCCGGTGAAGTGCGGGATCATGCCGATATGGTGAGTCTCGCACATCGCGGCGATCTTCATATACTCCGTGACGCCGCCGACATTGGGGATGGTCACCCGGCCATAATCGATCAGGTCGCCCTCGATCAGATGCGCCCAGTCCCATTTGTTGCCGAGCACTTCGCCCACCGCGATCGGCACGTTCACCTTCTCGCGGATCAGCTTGTAGGTATCGAGATTGTCGCTGCGGACCAGGTCCTCGACGAAATAGGGGCGAAGCGGCTCGATCATGTTGGCGAGCGCGATGGCGTCGTTCTGGTCGAATTCGCCGTGGAAATCGATCGCCCAGCCGCCGTCGCGACCGCAGCCTTCGCGGGCTTCGCGGCAGAGGTTGGCCATGCGGGGGACTTGTTCGAAGCGGTCGAATACGGGGCCGGCCGCTGGATCGTGGATTCGGTAGGTGTGGAAGCCGGCTTCCATGCAGGCTCGGGCGCGGTCCTTGTTGGAAGCACCCGGCTGGCCGGGGATCGAGAATCCGGTCGCGTAGCATTCGATATGGTTACGCGATTTGCCGCCAAGTAGTTGATAAAGCGGCACTCCGAGCGCCTTGGCCTTGATGTCCCACAAGGCCATGTCGAGCGCGCCGAGGGCGTGGGTTTTCTCGCGGCCGGCGGGGTAGAAATAGGCGCGGTGCATCGTCTGCCAGAGCCGTTCGGTCCGGAACGGGTCCTCGCCGATCAACTGCCCCGCAAGCTGCTCCATCACGTCGGGCGCGCCGCCCTCCCCCAGGCCCGTGATGCCCGCGTCGGTTTCGATCTGAACGATGTGCGTGCTCTGGTTGAAGGTCGGCTGGTGGACATTGGGCCGGCCCGCCGCATCGGTGGGCGTGCGGAAATAGCGGATGCGGGTGATCTTCGCCTTGGGCAGGGCCGCCAATGCCGGGATGGGGAATGCCGCCGCGCCGATCGCCCCGGCCGCCGCCATGATGAATTGCCGCCTGTCCACACCACTCTCCCGGAACTGCTTGTTATCGCCAAGGTGATGCCCCCAAGGGCGCGCGGGCACAAATTGGAGCGGTGTCCGGCGCCCCACGGTGCTCAACAGGTGAGACCCGACGCCTCCCGTCTCATTTCCTGAGAGCCATCACCTGGGGTCGTTTGACACCGGGAGGCCATGTTTCCCATTCGGGAGGGGCCAAGAACAACAGGCCGTCCAGGAAAAAAGCGGGTTCGCCACTGACGAGCGCCCCTTTCGAGGCGGTCATGGGGGAACCGGAACAGACCGCAAAGCGCGGCCAACATTTGGGGAGGATTTTATGTCTAGACGTTCCACTGCCACTACGCGTTTCGCCGTCTCGTTGCTGTCAGGAGCCGCCCTGCTGGCCCTGGCGACGCCCGCCTTCGCCCAGACCGCCCCGGCGCCAGCCGACACGTCGCCCGAGGCCGGCGCGCAGGACGATACGATCCCCGAGGACATCGTCGTCACCGGCTCCAGCATCCGCGGCGTGCCGCCGACGGGCTCCAACCTGATCCAGGTCGGCGCCGAGGAAGTCGTCAACACCGGCGCCTCGACCACCCAGGAACTGCTCGCGACCATCCCGCAGCTCAGCACCTTCAACACCGCGCCGCGCCCCGACCAGCGCTCCAACGGCATCATCTCGACCGCACCGAACATCCGCGGCATCGGCCAGGCGCAGACGCTGGTGCTGATCAACGGCCACCGCCTGGTCGGCGTCGGCCATCTGCAGAACATCCCCGATCCCTCGATCATCCCGACCTCGGGCGTCCAGCGGATCGAAGTCGTCGCCGACGGCGCGTCCTCGGTCTATGGATCGGACGGCATTGCCGGCGTGGTCAACGTCATCACGCGCAAGGATTATAACGGGCTCGAGGGCACGTTCCGCGTCGGTTATGGCGACAGCTACAACACGATGAACGCCAATGCAGTCGCCGGCACCAAATGGGACGGCGGCGGCGTGATGATCGCCGGCGAATATTCCAAGACGAGCCGGCTGCGCGCAACCGACCGCGATTATCTGACGCAGGATTTCACCGCGACCGGCGGCCGCGACAACCGCGCGACGGGCAATGCCTGTCTCTCGCCGACCTACCGCGTCAACACCACCGCGACCGGCGGCCCGACCGGCAACTATATCCAGCCGGCGACCGGCGCGGTCAGCCCGCGCTGCGACAATATCCGCGATCTCGATCTCTATCCGCGCCAGGAGCGGCTGAGCTTCCTCGCGGCGGGCCATCACCAGGCCGCAGACAATGTCGAGCTGTTCTTCGACGCCTTCTATTCGCGCACCCAGACCGATGCGTACCGCGAGTCGCTCTACACCACCAATGTGATGACGCGGAACAACCCGTATTTTCCGACCTTCGTCGCGGCGAACGTGCCGTCGATCAGCGTGACCTATAACGTCAACGCACTGGACGGCGTGCGCGAGCGCGATACCCAGGACCTGAGCGTCTATGGCGGCACCGTCGGCGCCGGCGTCGATTTCGGCCGGTTCAAATGGACCACCTATGTCACCGGATCGCGTTCCTCGACCGATCTGCGCGAAGGCAGCTTCAGCCCGGTCGCGGCCGGCGCGCTGATCCAGTCGAGTGACCCGAACACGGCGATTGACCCGTTCGGCGGCCGTACCAGCCAGCAGACCAAGATCACCCTGGCCGACTGGGAGCAGAGCTATCGCTCCAAGCAATATATCTGGGAGGTCAACACCAAGGTCGACGGCCCGCTGTTCGCGCTGCCCGGCGGCGACGTGAAGATCGCGGTCGGCGGCGTGCACCGCCAGGAGTTCTTCGACGGCCTGTTCACCAACGGGCGCATCAATGCGCTCGAAGGCGTCGGCGCGCAGAAGGGCCTGCGCAAGGTCTGGTCGGGCTTCGGCGAATTGTTCGTGCCGATCTTCAGCGGCGACAATGCGATCGGCGGCTTCCAGCGGCTCGACCTCTCACTGTCGGCCCGTCATGACAGCTATAGCGATTTCGGCAGCACGACGAACCCGAAGATCGGCGTGAACTGGGAGCCGCTGAAGGGCTTCACGCTTCGCGGCAGCTTCGGCACCTCGTTCCACGCACCGGCGCTGCCCGATCTCTACGGCCCGGACACGCGTGCGGGTTACCTGAACAACGGCCTCGCCCCTCCCGGCTTCCAGTCGGCCGACGTCCCGGGCGGCATCTTCATCGCAGGCGGCAACCCCAATCTCGACGCCGAAAAGGCGACCACCTGGTCGCTCGGCGTGGATTTCCAGCCGACCTTCCTGCCGGGCTTCAAGGCCAGCGCGACCTATTACAACGTGAAGTTCAAGGGCCGCGTCGCCTTCCCGTCCTCCTCCTTCTTCTACCGGGATCCGGCGTTCAACCAGTTCTTCGTCTCGAACAACGTCTGCACCACCGGCACCTACAACCCCGCGTCGCCCGACACGGTCAATTGCCGTCCGCAGCCGATCCCGTCGGCGCAGGTCTGGTCGATCATCAAGGACCTGCCGCTGCAGAACTTCCCGACCACGGTGACCGGCCCGAACGACCTGCCGCCGATCTACAGCATCACCATCCTGCGGCGCGCCAACCTGGCCGAGATCGATACCGACGGCATCGATTTCGACCTGAACTATCGCTGGAACATGGGCGAGCGCGTGCAGATGAGCGCCTCGGTCTCGGGCAATTACGTCCTGTCCTATGACCAGAAGGCAATCGAGGGTGCGTTGCCGATCGATCAGTTCCCGTTCGGCCAGGCCAAGTTCCGCGTCCGCGGTCAGCTTGGTGCGGTGGCGGGTCCGGTGACGGCCGTCGCGATGCTCAACTATAGCGACAAGTACAAGAACCAGTATTTCCTGCCGACCAACGTGCAGGCGACCGAGACGATCGGCGCCTACACCACGCTCGACCTGCACTTCGGCTACAAGCTGCCGGCGTCGGGCGTGCTGGAAGGCACCGAGCTGGTGCTCGACGTGGACAATCTGTTCGATGCCGATCCGCCCTTCGCCCGCGCCGGCAACGGTTACGGCAACGGCAACGTGCTCGGCCGGGTGTTCACCTTCGGTGTGCGCAAGAAGTTCTGATCCCGCCCGCTCCCTCTTCCCGGGGAGCGGAACCTACCGGCCGGCGGGACGATCGCTTCGCGCGATCATTCTGCCGGCCTTTTTATCCTTGTTGCACCCTGCCGCCACCGGCATGGTGATGGGCGGAGAGTGACATGGGTCCTACGGCGTTGCGGCGTTTCTTCGGGCCCTCGGCAGTGTTTGCCGCCGCCCTTCTGGTTGCCTCGGCCTCGATCGGGGCGAAACTTACCGCGCCTTCCGCAGCGCTTGCGCCCGTGTTGCTCGCCGGGCAGGCCGCCCCTCCCCAGGGCCTGACCGCCACCGCCGCGAAATTCGAACAGACCTGTGCCGGCTGCCACGGTGCCGGCGGCGTCAGCGGCGACCGCGCGCCCGCGCTCGCCAACAGCGCCAAGCTGCGCGCGCTGAGCGATGCCGAGATCGGCGCGATCATTCGTAACGGCACCGCGGGCGGCATGCCGCCCTTCGGCTTCGACGATGCCGAGCTCGGCCGCTTCGTCGCGCTGATCCGGTCGAAGAACCAGGTCGCGAAGAGCGACGCCACGCCCGAACAGATCGCGGCGGGCGAAGCGCTGTTCCACGGCGAGGGTGATTGCGCGAGTTGCCACATGGTGCGCGGGCAAGGCGGCAGCACCGGGCCCGATCTCAGCATGGTCGCGGACCGATCGACCGTGGCCGACATGGCGAAGATGCTCGACGACCCGAGCAAGATGATGGGCGCGCGCACCACCGCCTCCTGCCCGGGCTGGGCGTTCTGCCCCGATTTCCAATGGTCCGTCGTCAACGTGACGATGCGCGACGGCTCCACCCTGCGCGGCTTTGCCCGCAACGAGGCCGAGCACAGCCTTCAGCTCCAGACGCTCGATGGCCGGATGATCGCGCTGAGCGATGCGCAATACACGTCCTACGCCCGCGAGCCGCAGTCCTTCATGCCCCCGTTCAAGGGCAGCGCGGCGCAGCGCACGGCCTTGCTCGCCTATCTCTCGACCCTGAAGGGCCAGCGCCTCGGCCCGATCGCGCGCCCGAGCATGGCGGCGCCCTCCCCGGCCGAGATCGCCGCGGTGCTGCAGCCGGCGCGGGGCGAATGGCCTTCCTACAACGGCACGCCGACGAGCAACCGCCACAGCCCGATCGACCAGATCGACACGGCCAATGTCGGCCAGCTCAAGCTCGCCTGGAGCTTTGCGCCCGGCGGCATGGGGCTGGAGACGACGCCGGTGGTGATGGACGGCGTGATGTACGTGACCGGCGCCAAGCTTGTCTGCGCGCTCGACGCGAAGACCGGCCGCAGCTTCTGGTGCGCCGCGCGCAACGCCCGCCAGCCCCTGCCCGCGGGCGGCATCGCCGAGCAGCAGCGTGCGGGCAACAACGAGCCTTCCGCCGCGATCGGCCCGGCCAATGCCGCGCGGCCCTCGGCCGGCGTGGCGAGCGGCAACGGCCCCAATCGCGGCGTCTCGGTGGTCGGCAACCGGGTGATCTTCACCTCGGACGATGGGTATCTCATCGCGGTCAACCGGCTGACCGGCGGCGTGATGTGGACCGTGCCGCTGACCGACCCCGAGTTCGGCGGGCGTTATTATGCGACGCCGGCGCCTTTGGTGATCGGCGACCTAGTGATCTCCGGCGTGTCGGGCGGCGATTCCCCGACGCGCGGTTTCCTCGCTGCGTTCAAGGTGACCACCGGCGAACTCGCCTGGCGCTTCTGGACCGTACCCGCGCCCGGCGATGCCGCCGCCAAGACCTGGCAGGGCCCGGACATGGCGACCGGCGGCGCCGCGACCTGGATGACGGGTTCCTATGACAAGGCGACCGACACGGTCTATTGGGGCGTCGGCAATCCCTATCCCTCGACCGACGGATCGGGTCGGGTCGGCGACAATCTCTACGCCAATTCGATGATCGCGCTCGACGCGAAGACGGGCAAGCTACGCTGGCATTATCAGTTCACCCCGCATGATGTGCATGACTGGGATGCGACCGCGCCGCTGCTGCTGGTCGACGAACTCTATCAGGGCAAGCCGCGCAAGCTGGTGATGCAGGCCAATCGCAACGGCTTTTTCTATGTGCTCGATCGCGTCACCGGCCAGTTCCTGTTCGCCAAGCCGTTCGTCGAGAAGATGAACTGGGCGAGCGGGATCGACGCCAAGGGCCGGCCGATCCTGATCCCGGGCCGCGAGCCGACCGAAGCAGGTGTGTTCGCCTGCCCCGCGGTGCGCGGCGCGACCAACTGGTTCTCGACCGCGTACAGCCCGCAGACCAAGCTGTTCTACCTGATGGCGGCGGAGGATTGCGGCGTGTTCCGCACCAAGGGCAGGATCTACGGCGCCAATGTCGATGTGAAGAGCCCCGGCCAGCGCTTCCTCCGCGCGATCGACCCACAGACGGGGAAGATCGTATGGGAAAAGCCGCTGACCGGATCGCATGAGGCCAATTATTCGGGCGTGCTGTCCACCGCGGGCGGGCTGGTGTTCCACGGCGAGACTGCGGGCGGCTTTGCGGCGGTCGATGCGAAGACGGGCAAGACTTTGTGGTATTTCCCGACCAACGACGCGTGGCGCGCCTCTCCGATGACCTACATGGTGGAGGGGCGGCAATATGTCGCGGTGGCGGCGGGGTCGAATATCATCTCGCTCACGTTGCCAGTGTCTGGGCCGGAGCGCGCGCCGCAATGAGCCAGGACCTTACCCGCCGCACGCTGATCGGGGGCGCGATTGCCGCCGCTGCTGTGTCGAGCCTGGAGGCCGCCGCGCCCAAGACGATGCCGATGGTGGACACGCATATCCACCTGTTCGACCCCAACCGCCCCCAGGGCGCGCCCTATCGCGGGCCGAAGACCAGCCCGGTGTCGAAGACCGGTTCCTTTCCGGCGACCTATCGCAAGGCGCTGCACCGCCACCCCGTGGTCGCCGCGATCCATGTCGATGCGAGCCCGTGGATCGAGGACAATCTCTGGGCGCTGCAGACCGCCGAGACCGACCCGATCATGGTCGGCGTGATCGGCAATTTCCGGATCGAATCCCCCGACTTCCCGGAGATCTTCGCGCGCCACGCCAAGAACCCGCTGCTGCGCGGCCTGCGCTACGGCAATCTGTGGCGGTACGACATCGTCGCGCAATCGCAGCGGCCGGAATTCATTGCGGGGCTGAAGCTGGTGTCGGATGCCGGGCTGGCGCTCGACACCGCCAATCCGCGGGTCGACCTGCTCCAGGCGGTGGTGCGGATCAGCGACCGGCTGCCAGATCTGCGCATCGTGATCGACCATCTCTGCAAGCTCGACCCGAAGCCCGAGGAGCAGGCGGCCTATGACGCCGTGCTGAGCGAGATCGCGGGGCGGCCCAATCTCTATGTGAAGCTCTCCTCGAGCCTGCACGAAGGCAATGTCAGCCCGCGCCTAGCCGACCACAAGGCGCGGCTCGACCTGTTGTTCGGGACATTCGGGGCGGACCGGGTGCTGTTCGCCAGCGACTGGCCGAATGTGGAGGGGGATGGGCCGGTGGATGTCGCCGTGGCGATCCTGCAGGAGTATTTTGCGGGGAAGACGCTGGTGGAGCGGGAGAAGTTTTTCTGGCGGAACTCGATCGGGGCCTATCGGTGGGTGGCGCGGACGGCGGGGCAGAGGGCTTTGTTTGGGTGACCGGGCGGCGTTGACGGCGCTCGGGATAGCTCTAGTCCCAGAATCTCGCTTACGGTGCATTCAATTGCACGCGACGCTGCGTCGCTCAGCCCGTGGCGCACACAGACCGCGCATGGTTCCCCTCCCCGTTCTCGGCCGGATCGGAACGTTCGTTGCAGTTGAGCAACATTGTCCTCCCATCGCGCACCGTCACCAAAACGTCACCCAGCCGTAACGATAACGCCTTCGACCCGCCCTAGCTGCGCGAGCGAGGGCGGCCCGTCTGGCCGCCGGAACGGGGAACGATACATGACCGACACTTCGCGCCGCCGGCTGCGCCGCGGCCAGGCTTTTGCCTTTCTGATGGCCTCGGCCGCGCTGACCGCGGTCGCGCCCGCCGCGCAGGCCCAGACGGCCGACCTCGCCTCCGTCGATGACGCCGCGGACGGCGCCGACACCGCGGACATCGTCGTCATCGGCACCGGCCAGACCCGCTCGGTTTCCACCCTGCTGCCCTCGAACCTCGACGTGCTGCCGCCGGGCACCAGCGTGCAGAAGGCGCTGAACTTCCTGCCGGGGGTGAGCGCTCAGTCGATCGACGCGCTGGGCGTCAATGAGCAGTCGCTGTCGCTCCAGGTGCGCGGCTTCAACACCACGCATCTCGGCTATACGCTCGACGGCATGCCGCTCGGCGACGGCGCCTATAACAATTACAACGGCCTCACCATCAGCCGCGCGCTGATCTCCGAGAATCTGGGCCGCGCCGATCTGGCGACCGGCATTGCCGGGCTGAGCATCCCTTCGACCAGCAACCTGGGCGGCGCGCTGACCTATTTCAGCAGCGATCCGCACAAGGACATGGGCATCGCGGCCAACGCGACCATCGGCAGCGAGGACAGCAAGCGCGCCTTCGTCCGCATCGACACCGGCGAGCATGGCGGTTTTTCGGCCTATATCTCCGGCCAGTATAGCGAGCAGGATCTGTTCGTGAACCAGCCGGCCTATAACAAGTCGACCGGCAAGCAGCTCAACGCGAAGCTGAAATATCAGTTCGACGGCGGCACGATCACGGCCTTTGCCGACCTGTCGCGCACCAACCAGGCCGACGACGCCTATCTGTCGAAGGAGATGCTGGGGCGCCTCGGCTATGATTGGGGCGGCTATGCGCCGAACTGGCAGGGCTATCTCGACCGCGCCTATTGCACCGTGACCGCGCCGACCGCGCCGACCAAATGCGTCGACTCCGTGCTGCCGGAAAAGCGCGCCGACGTGACCTTCACCAACGGCCAGATCCTGCGCAACGACGACCTTTATTATGTCGCCGGCGATTTCAGCCTGACGAAGAACCTGAGCGTGCACGGGCAGGTGTATCACCACAAGGACAAGGGCGCCGGCAACAACTTCATCACCGGCTGGTCGACCCAGGGCACGACGTCCACCGCGGACGACATACCGGTGCAGATCCGCGACACGCGCTATACCATCGACCGCACCGGCGTGATCGGCAGCCTGAGCTGGCAGCTCGGCTTCAACCAGCTGGAGGCGGGTTTCTGGGTCGAGGACAATGTCAGCAGCGCGGCGCGCTATATCTGGACCAACGTCACCGGGCCATTCAGCCTGGCGCAGTTCCTGGAAGGCCAGCCGAACACCGCCCAGTGGGTGCAGCGGACCACCTGGAAGACCGAGCAATTCTACGTCCAGGACACGGTGAAACTGTTCGATGACGCGCTGAGCGTCGATTTCGGCTTCAAGAGCACTTATGCGAAATCGGATGCCCAGGCGATGCAGGGTATCGCCAAGTCGGGGCCGCCGGCGTCCAGCCAGTTCGCCAGCGGCACGCTGGTGGCGAAGGACAATTTCCTGCCCGAGGTCGGCCTGCGCTGGAAGATCGCGCCGGGGCACGAAGTGTTCGCGAGCTATGCCGAAAACATGGCGATGTATCAGGGCGGCTTCAAGCTCGGCCCGCAATCGGTGTCGCAGGCGGTGTGGGACGTGCAGGGCAAGACGCTGAAGCCGGAGACGTCGAAGAGCGTCGAGGGCGGCTATCGCTTCGTGAGCGGGCAGCTTCAGGCGTCGCTGACCGGCTATTATGTGAAGTTCGAAAACCGCCTGCTGCAGTACAACCCCTGCCCGACCAACCAGCAGCAGAACCCGGGTTGCGGCAATTCCTTCCACAATGCCGGCAGCGTGACGAGCAAGGGCGTGGAGCTGGGCGTGCTGTGGAAGCCGGCGCCGTGGCTGAGCTGGTACAATTCGGCGTCGTACAACAAGTCGACCTATGACCAGGATCTCAACTGGTGCACCACCACCTGCGTGATCAAGGCGACGGCGGGCAAGCAGCAGGTCGATACGCCGAAGGAGATGGTCTCGAGCGTGGTGACGGTGAAGCAGAGCGGCTTCTTCGCCTCGCTGCAGGGCAAATACACCGGCCGGCGCTATTATACCTATACCAACGACCAGAGCTTTGCCGGCTATTTCACGGCGGATCTCGGGCTCGGCTACGACTTCGGCAGCTTCGGCGCGCTGAAGGGGGCGAAGGTGTCGGTCAACGTCACCAACCTGACCGACAAGCGCTATGCCGCGAACTTCGACAGCAGCGTGTTCGCGCCGGACGATGCGAGCGGCACCATCCTGGTGTTTCACTCGTCGGCACCGCGCCAGGTGTTCGGGACGATCAGCGCCGCTTTCTGAGGGCCTGCGCGCTGGGCTCTTCCCGCCATCTGGCGGGAAGAGCCCCTCACGCCACCTTCTGCGACGCGTCCACCTTCAGGCACAGCAACGCCCCGACCACGGCGAGTCCCGAGATCACGAAGAACGCGCTGTTCCACCCGCTATGCGCGACGATGTAGCCCGTCGCGACCGCGGCGATCGCGCCGGCGAGGTTGCCGAAGGTGTTCATCACCGCCGAGACCGACCCGGCATATTCGCCGCCGATATCGAGCGTGATCGCCCAGGCGACGCCGACCACCAGTTCGAGCCCGAACACCGCCAGCCCGAACCAGGCGATCGCCACGATCGGGTCGGCGCTGAGCGCGGCGAGCGGCACCGCCACCGCGGCGATGGTGAAGCCGACAAAGATCACCACCCGCCGCGCCCAGGTGATCTTGCCGCTGCGGTGGAGCAGCCGGTCCGAAATCCAGCCGCCGGCAAGGTCGCCTGCGACGCCGGCGATGAGCGGCATGCTGGCACCGATGCCCATCGCCGCCAGCTCGAAGCCGCGCGCGTCGTGCAGATAGGTCGGGAACCACTGGAGGAACGTGACGATGCCCCAGCCGTAACAAAAGTACATCAGCGACAGCAGCCACATCTGCGGCGAGTGCAGGATCTTCGCCCAGGGCACCGGGCCACGCTCGCGCTTGGCGGCGCCCACCGCGCCTTCGATCAGCGCCAGTTCCGCGGCGTTCACGCTTTTATGCTCGCTGGGAGAATTGCGGTAGAACAGCCACCACGCCGCCGCCCAGCCCAAGCCGATCAGCGCGAACAGCAGGAAGGGCGCACGCCAGCCGAAACTTGCGATGAGCGCGACGACGAGCATCGGGGTGATGGCGCCGCCGAAGCGCGATCCGGCATGCGTGACGCCCTGCGCCCAGCCACGCTCCGAGGGAAGGATCCAGCGCGACAGCGAGCGCGTCGCGATCGGGAAAGCCCCCGCCTCGCCCATGCCGAACAGGAAGCGGCAGACGATCAGCGATCCGGCATTCCAGGTCAGCACCGTGGCCGCGGTGAAGGCGGACCACCAGGCGACCACCCCGGTCAGCGCCGCGCGCGGGCCGAACTTGTCGCCGAGCCAGCCGCCGGGGATCTGGAACAGCGCATAGGAGATCTGGAACGCACCGAGGATCCAGCCCATCGTTTCCTTGCTGAGATCGAACTCGGCGCGGATCGAGGGCGCCGCGGTGGAGATGACCACCCGGTCCATATAGGTGATCATGTACGCGAGCACGGTCATCCACAGCACGGCGTGGCGTATCCTGGTGGGCCGCTGCGCCTTCACGGCCGTCGCGTCGGAACTTGCCATCTGATGATTCACCGTTTCAGCGAGGATGTCGGATCAGTGAGCGCGGCTGCTGCCGACCCCGACCTCGTAATATTTGCGCGCGCGCGCCGGCGTCACCGCCGCTGGCCCGGCCGCGGGAAGGCGAAAGGGCGAAGGGCCGCTGGTGCGGAACACCTGCGTGCCGATCGCCTCGGCGGCGAAAGTCAGCGCCTCGCGTATTTCGTTCACGCGTTCCTCGCTCATCAGGCCGGCGCAGTCCGAGGAGGAGATCGCCGCGATCGTCCGGCCGGTGGAATCGCGCACCGGCACCGCGACGCAGCGCAGGTCGCTGTCGATCTCGCAATTGTCGATCGCCCAGCCGCGGCGGCGCACGCGCTCGATCTCGGCGCGGAAGGCGTTGGGCTCAGTGATGGTGTTCGGGGTCAGCGCGACCAGATCGCCCTCGACGATGAACGCTTCGAGTTCGCGCAATGGCAGGGACGCGAGCAGCACCTTGCCGAGCCCCGAGCAATAGGCCTCGAGCTGCGTGCCGACCTTGGTGTGCACGTTGAACCGCTCGTTGCGGCCGGCCTTGGCGACATAGGTGACCATGCCGTCCTCCAGCACGCCCATATGGACGATCAGGTCGAGTTCGGCGGCGAGGTCCTCCAGGATCGTGCTCGCGGCGCTCTGCAGCAGCCGGTCATGCGCGACATAGCGCGAGAGCGAGATCAGCAGCATGCCCGGGCCATAGCGCCCGCGTCCGTCCTGGATGACCGCGCCGATCTCCAGCAAGGTCTGGATCAACCGATATCCCGACGCCTCGGGAAAACCCGCGCGGCGGCTCAGCTCGGCGCTGGTGAGCCATTCGTCCGGCTCGTGAAAGGCCCGCAGCATCTTGAAGGCCTTTTGCACCGACTTGTTCTTTGGCGTTGCCATATTCTCTCTCCTAGGGATGCCGAGGGGCCTCTGGCGGGCCCCTTCGACAGGCACTCAGAACCGCACGCGATTCATCCACCCGACATCGTCGCACATGTACATGTACCCATTATGGAGCTTCGCCCCATGAATGATCGGCGAGCCGGCGGGAAGGTTGACGCGCTCCAGGATCTCGCCCGTCGCCGCATCGTGCAGGAAAAAGGCGTTGAGGTTGGAATCGGAGCACCACAGCTTCGTCTTTTCCGCATTCGCCCACGCCATGTCGTGCGGCCGGTCGCCGGCCGTCGGGAAACTCAGCTGCACTTCCCATGTCGTCTTGTCGATGGCGAAGATCGCGCGGGCGGGCGGCACGTCGACATACAGCAGATTGCCCTTGGGCAGCGGGCAATGCGCGCCGGTGCCGACCGGGCCTTCGGTCGCGGTCAGATCCTGCTTGCCGGCGCCGCGGCGGCCCGACGGACCGGCCGGCGGGGGCGGCGGCCAGGCGGGCTTGAGCGGCGTGCGGGTGCCCTTGAGGTCACCCTTCTGCGCATAGATCTGGCCCGCGCCGGGGGTGCTGTATTTGGCGATCGCCTTGCCCGTCTTCGCGTCGCAGGCGACGATCAGGCGGTTATAGGTCGATCCGATCCACATCACGCCCTCATCGTCGATGCAGATGCCGCTGGAGCGGAACACGCCTTCGCACTGGATCTCGCGCAGCACCTTGCCGGTGTCAACGTCGATCAGGGTCGCGTAATTCTCGTCGATCTGGTGGATGATCCACATGCCTTCCGGGCTCATCCACATGCCGTTCGGGCCGTAATGCGGCGCCTTGTAGATCATCGCTTCGACCGGCCCGGTCGTACGCGTCTTGACCTTGGACAGGTCAGGCGCGGGCATCGCGCTCAAGCTGCGCGGCAGCGCGACACTTGCGGCCAGCAGCGCGGCGCCGCCCAGCATATGACGGCGTCCCAACATCAGATCGTTCATCAGACCTCTCCTGTCTTTATCGTTGAATCGGGCGCCAGGCCGGCGCGTTTCTGCAGATCGAGCGCGACATCGACGATCATGTCCTCCTGCCCGCCGACCATCTTGCGGCGGCCCAGCTCCATCAGGATGTCGCGCGTGTCGATGCCGTAATCGCGCGAGGCGCGCTCGGCATGGCGCAGGAAGGACGAATAGACCCCGGCAAAGCCGAGCATCAGCGTTTCGCGGTCGACCTGCACAGGGCGGTCCTGCAGCGGACGGACCAAAGTCTCGGCCGCGTCCATCAGCTTGAACAGGTCGGTGCCATGCTGCCAGCCCTTGCGCTCAGCGGCGGCGATGAACACCTCGAGCGGCGCATTGCCCGCCCCTGCCCCCATGCCGGCCAGGCTCGCATCAACGCGCAGCGCGCCCGTCTGCACCGCGACGATCGAATTGGCGACGCCGAGCGACAGATTGTGGTGCGCATGCACCCCGCGCTCGGTCTCGGGCTTCAGCACGCGGTCGTATGCGAGCAGGCGCTCGCGATAGCCGTCCATGTCGAGCGCACCGCCGCTGTCGGTGACGTACACGCAGTGTGCGCCATAATCCTCCATCAGCTTCGCCTGCGCGGCGAGCGCGTCGGGCTCGCTCATATGGCTCATCATCAGGAAGCCCGACACGTCCATGCCCATGTCGCGCGCCGCCATGATATGCTGGCGGGAGATGTCGGCCTCGGTGCAATGCGTGGCGATCCGCACCGAGGTCACACCGAGCTTGTGCGCGTGGCGCAGCTCCTCGATCGTGCCGATGCCGGGGATCAGCAGCGTGGTCAGCCGCGCATGCTTGACGACATCGGCGGCCGCCTCGATCCACTCCCAGTCGGTATGCGCGCCCAGGCCATAGTTGAAGCTGGAGCCGTTCAGCCCGTCGCCATGCGCGACCTCGATCGCGTCGACCTTGGCATCCTCGAGCGCGGCGGCGATCGCGCGGACATGGTCGATGCTGTAACGGTGACGGATGGCATGCATGCCGTCGCGCAGCGTGACGTCCTGGATATAGAGCTTCTTGCCGCCCGGGGTCATGCTGCCACTCCCGTCAGGCGACGCTCGGCGATCTTCTCGGCGGTGCGCAGCGCGGCCGAGGTCATGATGTCCAGATTGCCGGCATAGGCGGGCAGATAATGCGCCGCGCCCTCCACCTCGATGAAGATCGAGGTCTTCAGCCCCTCGAAACTGCCATAGCCGGGGATGACCACGGGATTGTTCGACCCGAACCGTTCGAACTGGACCTTCTGCTTCAGCCGGTAGCCCGGCACATAGGACTGGACCTTCGCGACCATCGCTTCGACCGCTTCGGTGATCTCCGCCTCGGTTCCGCCGCTCGACAGGGTGAAGATCGTGTCGCGCATGATCATCGGCGGTTCGGCGGGGTTGAGGATGATGATCGCCTTGCCGCGCGCCGCGCCACCGACCTGCTCGATGCCGCTCGACGTCGTCTCGGTGAACTCGTCGATATTGGCGCGCGTGCCGGGGCCAGCCGATTTGGACGCGATCGACGCGACGATCTCGGCATAATGGACCGTGGCCACCGACGAGACTGCGGCGACCATCGGAATCGTCGCCTGCCCGCCACACGTCACCATGTTGACGTTGGGCGCGTCGAGATGATCGTCGCCATTGATGACCGGGATGACATAGGGGCCGATCGCCGCCGGGGTCAGATCGACCATCACCTTGCCCGCGGCGCCGGTGATCTCGTTATGGCGCTTGTGCGCGCCCGCCGACGTCGCGTCGAACACGATCCCGATCTCGGGCCAGACCGGCAATTTGGTGAGTCCGTCCATGCCTTCATGCGTGATCGCCACGCCCATGCGCTCGGCGCGCTTGAGACCGTCCGATTCCGGATCGATCCCGACAAACGCGCCCATTTCCAATATGTCCGATGTTCGCATGATCTTGATCATCAGATCGGTGCCGATATTGCCCGATCCGATGATGGCCACTTTCATTTTCGGTCTTGTTGAAGCCATCGTCCTCAGTTCCTGGTGCCGCCGACATCGCCGGCGCGATTTCGGTTATCCGGGCAGGCGATAGGCAACGAGTTCGCCCGGCTCGCCCGGGTTGGTCGTCGCGATCACGAGATATTGCTTGCTGCCCATCGAATAGGTCATCGGCGATCCGGTCGCCCGCTTCGCCATGCGAACGCGACCCACCTCGGCACCGGTCTTCTTGTCATAGGCCTTGAGCCAGGCGCCCTTGACGCCGTTCAGCGTCGTCGCGGTGCCGTCGCCGGCAATCACCAAGGTCTTGGTCACCAGCGTGCCGACCTTGCCGATGCTCCCCGTGGTCGGGATCGTCAGGCCCTTGAGGTCGGGATGGTTGCGCACTTCGTCGGGCGTCTCGCCATGCGGCACCTGCCAGGCGATCTCGCCCTTGTTGAGGTCGATCGCGGTGATGCGGCCATAAGGCGGTTTGAGCAGCGACAGGCCGCGCACCGTGAGCCGCGTGGGCCGGCGCCCGACCTCGTCGGGGGCCGACACCATGCCGGGCACCATCGCCTGATCGGTCACCTTGGGGTCGGCCGGCTTGTTGGCCAGCCCACCATAGGACAGGTTCGAAAAGACGTAGAGCATGTTGGTTTCAGGATCGAGCGCACCGCCCGGCCATTGCCCCGCACCGTCGCCATAAGGCGTGACGAGCGACGCACGCGGCCGGGGCCATTTGCTGAAGGTCGGCGGCAGGAACGGCCCGCCTTCGCCATAACGATAATCCTGGATCAGCTTGGTCGCCTCGGCGCGGAGTTCGGGCGTGAAATCGATCAGCTCGTCCACCGTCACCGTCTGGCGATCGAACGCCGGCGGCTTGGTGACATGGGGCTGGGTCGGCGCATACCACTCCGTCGGCACATCGCCCTTGGGCACCTTGCGCTCGGGGATCGGCCAGACCGGCTTGCCGGTTACCCGGTCGAGCACATAGACCCAGGCCTGTTTGCTCGGCTGGGCGATCGCCTTGATCTTGCGGCCATTGACCGTGATGTCGGCCAGGATCGACGCGCAGGGCACGTCGTAATCCCACATGCCGTGATGGACGAACTGGAAGTGCCAGCGCCGCACGCCCGTCTTCACGTCGAGCGCGACCAGGCTCTCGCCGAACAGGCCCGCGCCGGGGCGCGACCCGCCATACCAGTCGCCGGTCGGCAGCTCGACGCCGACATAGACCAGACCGAGCTCGGGATCGGCGCTCATCTGCGCCCAGCTGCCGGCATTGCCGGTGTAAACCTCCGACCCGTTCAGCCAGGTGTCGTTGCCGAATTCGCCCTTTTGCGGAATGGTGTGGAAGATCCACAGCCGCTTGCCGGTACGAATGTCGTAGCCGCGGATCGCGCCCTTGATATGCTTCTTCATCGGCGTCGAGGACGGCAGGTGCGCCGCGCCGATGACGATGATGTCGCCCACCACCAGCGGGGTCGCATGAAGCCCGATATCGGCACCGACCAGATCCACATCGTCCTGGTCGAGCCCCGTCTTCAGGTCGACCACGCCCTGATCGCCAAAGCCCGGGATCGGATCGCCGGTCGCGGCATCGAGCGCGATCAGCCGGTATCCCGGCGTCACGTAGAGAATCCGCTTCTCCTTGCCGTCGGTCCAGTAGCTCAGGCCACGACCGCTGCCCGGGCGCACGGCCTTCTCGCCCCGCGGACCTTCATCGATATTATACTTCCACAGCATCTCACCCGTCCGCGAATTGAGGGCGACCGCAGCGCGGCGCGAGCCGGCGGTGAGATACAGCACGCCGTCGACCATCAACGGCGTCGCCTGCAGATTGGGGTCGGGCGACGGGCCGAGATTGTCGGGGCGGAACCGCCAGGCAACTTCGAGCTTCGAGAAATTGTCGGCACTGATCTGGTCGAGCGGCGCATAGCGCGTGCTCGACAGGCCACCGCCATAGGTCCGCCATTCGCCCTTGTCGGTGCCGGCGGACAGATCGGGATTACCCGGAACTCCCGGCTCGCCAAGGCCCTGCGCCAGCACGGCCGGCGCCCGCGCCGCCAGGACAAGCGCGATCCCGGTCTGGCAAAGCTGGCGGCGGGTGAACCCCTGCGTCATGCGATCCGTCTCTCCTCGGCCCAAGGCCGTTTTTCGTTCTTCACGGGGGTTTCGAACCTGTCGTCCGCAAGGTTTCGCCCTGCCGACATCATCCCCCCGGGGCGCTTCATCACGCCGTCGTCATGCCCCTAAGCGTCCGGTCGAGCGCCCAAAGTGTCAACGCGACCATGGCATATCCTCTCATTTAATGAGAGCGGGCCGAGCCCATTCATTGGAGCGCCAGCGGCGCTGGGATAGCTGCCGGATCGCAAATTGCCGTTCAGCCCCGGTGCACCCGCCGGAGGCCAGAAGAGGCGAAGAATTGAAGTGGGAAGTTGGATGCACGGTATCGGTCGCAAAACGTTCACGGTTTCAGCCGGCCTGCTGGCGTTCGCCATTCTCGGGTCGGGGGCACTCGCCCAGGCAGACCCGGCGCCGGCGGTAGCCGATCCGGCGATCAAGCCAGTGGTCGAGAAAACCTGTGCGAGCTGCCATGTGTTCACGCAGGTGAGCGCGCAGCGCAAGTCACCCGACCAATGGGCCCTGACGGTCGATCAGATGATCGGTTATGGCGCGACGGTGTCCGACGAGGATTATCCCAAGTTCGTCGACTATTTGTCCAAGACCTATCCCGCCCAAAGCGTCGGCGAGAAGCCTGCGGGGCACTGACGCTCAACAGTTGAGAGGCGATTTCGTCGCCTTCTCATTGCTTGAGAAGGTTGGCGGCCCCGACTTTGACGGACAAAGGCCAATACTATCCTCTTGCTCCCACAACATAATAGGGAGCGGATCATGGCGACATCGCGAATCGCGGCGGCATGGCGGGCGTGTCTTCTGGCGCTCGCTGCAGGCCTTTCAACCCTTTCTGTGCCGGCACTTGCGCAACAGGCTGCGCCCGCCGCACCGGCCGACCTTCCCGCCAGCCCCGATACGGCCGAGCAGGAAGACATCGTCGTCACCGGCACCAGCATCCGCGGCGCCGCGCCGGTCGGGTCGAACGTCGTCGCGGTCGGTCGCAAGGAGATCGAATCGACCTCCGCCCAGACCGTGCAGCAGATCCTGCGCACCATCCCGTCGATCACCGGCTCGGGCGCAACGCCGCAGGGCGGCAATCCGGGCAATTCCTTCTACGCCCCGACGATCCACAGCCTAGGGTCGAGTTCGTCCAACTCCACCCTGGTGCTGATCGACGGGCATCGCATCTCGCCCGGCAGCCAGCAGCAGACGCTGACCGATCCCAACATCGTGCCGCCGATCGCGCTGGAACGAGTCGAAGTGCTCGCCGAGGGTGCCTCCTCGGTCTACGGCTCCGACGCAGTGGCCGGCGTGATCAACTTCATCACGCGGCGCAACTACAAGGGCTTCGAAGTTACCGGCCAGGCCGGCTTCGGCGACGGCTATCGCACCTATAATGCCGGGGCGCTGTGGGGCACGCGCTGGGACGGCGGCTGGGCGATGCTGGCCTATAATTATTCCAACCGCAGTGCGCTCCAGTTCGCCGACCGCGATTTCCTCAATCGCGACCATCGGCCGCAGGGCGGCACCAATTTCGGCTCCTTCTTCTGCTCGCCGGCATCGATCCAGCCCGCGGGCGTATCGGGCATCTATGTCTCGCCCACCTCCGCCGCCCCGATCGCCAATACGGCGGCGAACTCGCCCTGCCAGCTGACCGCGCTCGGCGATATCTTCCCGCGCGAGGAACGCCACAATGCGATGGTCAAGTTCCAGCAGGACATCACCGACAAGCTCACGGTGGGGCTGGACGTCGTCTATTCGCGCGTCACCAACCGCCAGCAGACCTCGCGCGGCACGATCACCTCGACCGTGTCGCGCACCGGCGCCCAGGCCAATCCCTTTTACGTGAACCCTCCCGGCATTCCGCAATTCCTTGCCGACGGGATCACGCCCAATCCAGCCTTCGACAAGCAGACCATCCGCTTCAACGCCGACGATTTGCTCGGCCCGGGCGCGTACAACGACAACAACGCGACCGATTATTACGGCACGCTCAACCTGGAATATAAGCTCGACGGCAATTTCCGGATCACCGCGCTCGGCCTGTACGGCCGCGAGGACAGCTTTGTCGGCAACAAGGGCCAGATCTGCGCGAGCTGCGCCAATCTCGCGCTCAATGGCACGACCAACAGCAGCGGCAGCCTGACCACGCCGTCGATCCCCGGCACCAACATCATCGTCACCGAGCTGCCGCTGACTGTCGACAACGCACTCGACGTCTGGAACATCGGCTCGGCCAACCGCACCTCTGCGGCGGTGCGCGCGCGCCTGATCGACAACGAGACTCGCTCGATGTGGTATTATTCGCTGACGCAGGCGCGGCTCGCGGTCGACGGCACGCTGTTCACGATCGGCGGCGGCGATGTGCGCATGGCGATCGGCGGCGAGTTCGCCCATTATGGGCTGGAGATGAACCGCAACCGGCCGAACAATACCGGCCCGTCCTCGCGCGGATCGGAAGCCTTTTACCTGTTCCTCAAGCGCAACGTGAAATCGGCCTATGCCGAGCTCAACATCCCGCTGGTCGGCGCCGGCAACGAAATGCCCTTCATCCGGCGCTTCGATATCAGCCTGTCGGGCCGGGTCGACGATTACAGCGAGATCGGCACGACCACCAACCCACGCATCGCACTGGGCTGGGAGCCGACCCAAGGCATCCGTTTCCGCGGCAATTATTCGCGCTCGTTTGTCGCACCCCAGCTGACCAGCGTCGGCGACGTGACGCGCAACGGCCTCACCAGCTTTTCGGGTTATGGCGGGTCGAACCAGTCGCTGATCAACATCCCGGTCTCGCGCTTCCCGCAGGTCGCGTCAGTGCCTGGCGTCACCTGCTCGAACGGCTTCTGCACCGTGCCGAGCACGGTCAACGGCATCACCGTCAATGGCGGCCCGCCCGATCCCGAGCCGGGCCGCGGCATCAGCTGGTCGATCGGTTTCGACTTCTCACCACCCTGGCTGCCGGGTTTCCGCGCCGGCTTCACCCTGTTCAACACCAAGCTGATCAACCAGATCACCGGCACCAGCGCCTCGAACGCAATCAGCAGCGACGCGCTGGCCGACCGGCTGCAATTCTTCCCGAACGGCGCGACCCAGGCGGATATCACGGGCGTCGTCGGCGATTTCCCGCTGTCCTCGCCAGTCAACACGCCGACCTACTACATATTATCGGTGCGCCAGGGGAATGTGCTCAACCTCGACATCCAGGGCATCGACGCGAATGTCGATTACCGGCTCGAGGCGGGATCGGCCGGCGCTTTCCGCATCGGTGGATCGATCTCCTATTTCACCCGGTTCGACCAGAAGCTGCGCGGCGGCAAGACGTTCAGCGTGCTCAACACGACGGGCTTCAACAACACCTTCCCGTCGATCCAGACTCAGGCGCGCGCCAATCTCGGCTGGGATATCGGGCCGGTCTCGACCACGATCTTCGCCAATCATGTCGGCGGCTATCGCAACTGGTCGGGCTCTACGGTCGCACCGATCGTCACGGTGGACGGCTTGCCGTCGAGCGGCGGCGACAAGGTCCGCTCGAACACGACCTTCGACCTGAACCTGACCTACACCCTGCCCGGCTCGGGATCGCTCGGCGGCAGCCAGATCTTCGTCGACGCGACCAACCTCTTCGACCGCGAACCGGCCTTCTACAACGGCGCCAATGGATACGACCAATATTCGGGCAACCCGATCGGCCGCGTGATCACCATCGGCCTGCGCGCGAAATTCTGAATCGATGACTCTGCACCCTAACCCGATCCGACGGGCGGATTTCGACCGGGCAGCAGGCGACCGGCACGACCGATCCAAAACGCGACGCCGACGCACGGCAGGGCCAGCGCGATCATGGTTGCAGCCAGCGTCGCCGGCCCACCCCATTCCATCGCGCGACCGCCCGCAAGGCTGCCGATCGCGATGCCGATGTTCGCCGCGGAGATATTCAGCGCACCGGCAAAGCCCGGTGCCTCCGACGCCACCGCCATCACCCGCACCTGACTGAATACGAACCCGGCCGAATGCGCCACCCCCCAGATCAGCATCGCCAGGCCCAAAGCGAGGGCTCCAGGTCTGACGACGAAAGACAGCCACGACGTCGCCAGCACAACCACGAGCGCGAGCGCATAGGTCGCCGGCAGCGCCCATCGGACGAACCTGCCCGCCAGCCAATTGCCGGCCAGACCCGCCGCGCCAAAGCCCAACAGGGCGATCGTGACTGCATCGGCATCAAGCCCCGCGTGTGTGAGCAGCAGCGCGATGTAACTGAACCCCGCGAACATCGTTGCAAACAGCAAGGCGGAAAGCAGCAGATGCGCGGGCATCGGCGCACGGGCGAGCAGCCGCCACGTCATGCCGCGCTCATCCGCGAGCTTGCGGTGCGGGAGTGCGAGACAGGCCGCGGCGACGAAGAGCGCCAAGGCGCCAAGCCCCGCCAACGGCGCCACCCAGCCGACCCGCTCGGCGGCAAAGGCGCCGAAGGTAGGCGCGAGCGTGCCGCCGATCGTGACGCCGATATAGAGCAGCGCAATCCCCTGTCCCGCCCCCCGGTCCGCCGCGAGCCGGGCTCCAGCGAGACTCATGAACAGCGGCAGCGTCGCGCCTTGCAGCACGCGAAGGGTGGCGACCATCGCAAAGCTCGGAAACGGGAGCAGCAACAGGCCCGCCGCGAACGGCATCAGCGCCGCCGCCAGCACCAATGCCGGGCGAAGTCGCGCGGTGGTCGCGACCAGCACTGGCCCGAGCAGCGCCGAGGCGAGCGCGAACAGCGTCACCAGCGCGCCGGCCTGGGCAGGCGACAGCGCGAGTTCCGCCGTCATCGCCGGCATCAGGCCGATGACGACGAACTCCACCGCCACCACGATCGCCGCGCCAATGCCAAGCAGCGCGGCCATCGCCCCGTTCATGCGTTTGCGCCACCATCGACCAGGATCGCCGTGCCGGTCACCATGCCTGCCTCGGGCGCAGCGAGATACGCGACGGCGGCGGCAACGTCGTCGGGCGAACCGAAACGCTTGAGCGCGATCCGCGCGACCTGGTCGGCGGCAAAGCTACCGTTCGCGGGATTCATGTCGGTGTCGGTCGATCCCGGATGAACCGTGTTCACGGTGATCCCACGCGGCGCCAGATCGCGGGCCAGCGCCTGGCCCATCATCGCAAGTCCGGCCTTGCTCGCCGCATAGGCGGTGAGCCCCTCATGCGGCGCCTGAGTCGCCAGGTTGCTGCCGATCGAAATGATCCGCCCGCCTTCGCCCATATGCGGCAGCACCGCGCGCACCGCGACGAACGCCGCGCGCAGATTGACGGCGATGGTCGCGTCGAAATCGTCGAGCGTCAGCGACTCGATCGGCGCGGCAATGAAGATGCCGGCATTGTTGACGAGGATGTCGATCCCGCCGAGCGCGCCCGCTGCCTGCTCCACCGCCGCCTCGATTGCCTGCGCATCGCGATTGTCCGCGGCAATGGCCAACGCCCTGCGGCCAATCCGCTCGATATCGCCGACGATCTGCGCCGCCGCCTGCGCCGATGCGGCATAGGTGATGGCGACATCAGCACCTTCGGCCGCGAGCCGCCGCGCGATCGCCGCGCCGATTCCCCGGCTGCCGCCGGTCACCAGAGCGCGCTTGGAAGTCAGTCTCGTCATCGCCATCTCCATTCTGTATCAATCACTACAGATATGCAGCACTTGGCGAGTCGGTCAACATGAATATATAGTGTTCGCTACAGAAAGGAGGCGATCGTGGTGGAACGCGGCCGGCGGCGCGGGTTCGATCGCGCGGAAGCTCTCGAACAGGCGATGCGGCTGTTCTGGAGCAAGACCTATGAAGGCGCTTCACTCGCCGAGCTGACCAGGGCCATGGGCATCAACGCGCCGAGTCTCTACGCCGCCTTCGGCAGCAAGGAGGCGCTGTTCTGTGAGGCGGTGGCCCATTACAACGCCCATCACGGCACCGAGATCTGGCGCGCGCTCGAGGAAACGCCCCGCGCGCGCGACGCGATCGCGCTTTTCCTGGTGGCGACGGCCCGGGCCTTTTCGGCTCCCGGCGATCCGCCGGGGTGCCTGATCGTGCTCGGGGCACAGCATGACCTCGACGAGGACAATGCCGCGCATCACGAGCTACGGTCCCGGCGCCGCGGAAACCTGACTCAGATCGCCGATCGTCTCACGCGCGCGATCGCCGAGGGCGAATTGCCGCCGGCGTTCCCGGTCCTCGACGCGGCGGCATTTTACCTCAGCGTGCAGAGCGGAATGTCAGTGCTTGCGCGCGACGGCGCCGATCTCGCAACGCTGGAAGCCGTGGCGCGCGGGGCCATGCTGGGCTGGGATCGCTGGTGATATCCCTGCTCCCGCCACTTTGACGCTCCAGAATCCCCGAATGTCCCATATCCAGCGCTCCCCTCGGTTATCGGCTATATTCTAAATAACTGATATACAATAATATTATAGAAACCCCTCACCGACGGGACAGGAGATATGGGACATGCTGGGTGTCCCATATCTTCCAGTCGGCTCAGCCTGTCATCGGCCTCGATTCAACGATGACTTGGGGTCTGGCATGTCATCTGTGCCGGATGTGAGCCGGCTCGCTCTTTCTTATTGTCGGAACAGTATTGCCGAAGGGCTGCGAGCGAAGGCTTTTCCCCTCACCGCTTCAACCGATAGGCGATGAAATAATCCCCCGGCCGGTCGCGCAGCGATCCGCCGCCCGCCGCGATCACCACATATTGATGCCCATCGCGCCCGCGATAGCTCATCGGAGTGGCATGGCCCGACACCGGCAGCTTGTCCTGCCACAGGATCTTGCCCGTGCCGGTGTCGACCGCGCGGAACATCTCGTCCTGGGTCGCGGCGATGAAAATCAGGCCGCTCGCGGTCGCGATCGATCCGCCGATGTTCGGCGCGCCGAGCGGCAGCGGCAGGCCCAGGCCGAAGCCCCAGGGCCCGCTGTTCCGGGAATCGCCCAGGGTGCGCATCCACAGGATCTTGCGTGTCTTCAGGTCGATCGCGGTCAGATAGCCATAGGGCGGCCGCTGGCACGGCACCTGGAGCCCCGACATGAACGGCCCCCAATGGATCGCATAGGGCGTGCCCTCCATCGGCGCGCCGGGCGCCGAATGGGTCTTCGGGTCGCTCTTCACGACGAGGCCCTCGGCCCGGGCCTGGGCACGGGTGATCAGTTCGTCGCGGTCGGCCATATGGTTGGAATTGACGATCAGCAGCCCACGGCTTTCGTCCACCGAGACGCTGCCCCAGTCGATCCCGCCCAGCTCGCCGGGATAGCGCAAGGTCGGCCCAAGGCGTGGCGGGGTGAACATGCCCTCATAATGCGCGCGGCGGAACTGGATGCGGCACCAGAGTTGGTCGAACGGGGTGAGGCCCCACATGTCGAGCTCTTCGAGCGGCTTGCCCGCTACGTCGGGCATGCCGACCGCGAAGGGTTGCGTCGGCGACCCGCGCTCGCCCGGCAGGGTCGATCTGGGGACCTGGCGTTCCTCCACCTTGATCAGCGGCTTGCCGGTTCGGCGGTCGAGCACGAAGAGCTGGCCGGTCTTGGTCGGCAGGATCAGGCCGGGCGTGGTGCCGTTACCCGTCGGGAAATCGACCAGCACCGGCTGCGCGGCCAGGTCATAGTCCCACAGGTCGTGCCGCACGGCCTGGAAGGTCCAGCGCACCGCGCCGGTCGCCCCGTCGAGCGCCACTAGCGATGAGGTGACGCGCTCGGTCTCCGGGCTGCGCTGGCCGCCGACGAAATCGGGGCTGCCATTGCCCATCGGGATGTAGACGAGGCCCAGCGCATCGTCGCCGCTGAACAGGGTCCAGCTATTGGGCGTGGAGGGCGTGTAATTCTGGCCCGGCGGCAAGGGCCGCTGGTCGTTGGGCCGGCCGGGGTCGAACGCCCAGCGGATCTTGCCCGTCACCGCATCATAGCCGCGGATGACGCCCGGCGGCACCTTGGTCGCCTGGTTGTCGGCGACATAGGCGCCGATCACTGCGACGCCGTTCACGATGGTCGGCGGCGAGGTCGGGTGAGACCAGCGCTTCTGGAAATCGCCGATGCCGTCCTGCAGGCTGGTCGCGCCGCCCTCGCCGAAGCTGGTGCAAGGCTTGCCGGTCTTCGCATCGAGCGCGATCAGGCGATTGTCGATCGTGCCGAGGATCAGCCGTGTCGAGCATTCCGCCACGCCCGCCGGCGCGCGGAAAAAGGCGATGCCGCGGCACGCCGGGTGCCCGCCCGAATTCTCGGCGAGCTTGGGGTCATGACGCCATAATTGCTTGCCGGTAACAGGGTCGAGCGCGAACACGCTGCTGAACGCAGTGCAGCCATACAACACGCCATCGACCATCAGCGGCGTGACCTGCAACCCGCCCTTGCGCTTGCCGCCGGGCATGGTGAGCCCGGAGCGGAAGGTCCAGGCGCGCTCGAGCCCGGTCACATTGGCAGGCGTGATCTCGGCGAGCGGCGAGAAGCGCGAACCGCCCTGCGAATTGCCGTAATGCGCCCAGTCGCCATTTGCCGCGACCGCGCGCGGCTGGCCGCTCCACCGTGCCGGCCCGGCCTCGAACGGCGAATGGAGGATCCAGGCGATCAGGAACACGCCCGTCGCCGACCCGATCGATACCCATAACGCCCGGCGCTCCGCACGCGACGCGGCGCAGACCAGCGCCACCGCGATGCCGCCGACGATCCAGAAGACCAGTCGCGGCATCAGCGCCCAGGGATCGAGCCCGACTTCCCACAATCCCCAGAGTGTCGTGCCGAACAGGAGGGCGGCATAGGCAAGCGCGACCGCTGGTTTGCGCCGCGCCGCAAGTATGGCCGTACCGATCGCCGCAAGGCCGACGACCGCATAATAAGCCGAGCCGCCGATACCCAGCAGCGCAAGCCCCGGCACCAGCAAGGCGAGCCCCGCGGCCAGCAGGATCAGCGCAACGAGATAGCTGAGCCAGCGCGACCCCGGCGTGCGCGCCCCGTTCGATGCTCCGGCCATCTCCATCCCCTCAACGCGTCTTGTTTGGACGCGAGCATAGCGCAAGCCAGCCGCCGTCGATGGCCGCCGGCGTTCGGGCGCTCATGTGTTGAGAGGCAGCAGGATGTCGGGCGACAGATCGGCGATGCTGGTCTGGCCGGTCAGTGCCATCGCCACCGCCATCTCATGCCGCAACAGGTCGAGCATCGCCGCCACCCCCGCCTCGCCCCGCGCCGCCAGCGCGAAGGCCCAGGGCCGGCCAAGCAGCACGCCCTTCGCGCCGAGCGCCAGCGCGCGCAGCACGTCGACGCCGGAGCGGACACCGCTGTCCATCAGGATTTCAGCGCGCCCGCCCACGGCTTTCGCCACCGCCGGTAGCGCGGCGATCGTCGAGGGTGCGCCGTCGAGCTGGCGGCCGCCATGGTTGGAGACGATGATGCTGTCCGCGCCCGCATCGCAGGCCGCGAGCGCATCGTCGGGATCGAGCACGCCCTTGATCACCAGCCGCCCGCTCCAGTGCTGCCGGATCCAGTCCAGATCCTTCCAGGTGATCGAGGCATCGAAATTGCGGCCGACCCAGGCGAGGAACTGGCTCAGCCCGGCGCCCTCCTTCATGACCGGCGCGAAATTGCCGAGCGTATGCGGCCCGCCGCGCACGCCGACATCCCATGCCCAGCCGGGCCGCGCGGCGATCTGGGAAAAGCGGCGCAGCTGGGTGTCGATGCCCTGCACCCCGGCCAGCCCCGAGCGCACGTCACGATAGCGCGCGCTCTGCACCGCCAGGTCGACGGTGAGCACCAGGGTATCGACCCCCAGCGCGGCGGCGCGGCCCAGCAGGTCGCGCATGAAATCCCGGTCGCGGATCATGTAGAGCTGCAGCATCACCGGCCCGGACACCGCGCCCGTCACTTCTTCGAGGCTGCAGCACGACACCGCCGACAATATGAAGGGCACGCCCTTCGCCTCGGCTGCGCGCGCTGCCTGCACTTCACCGCGCCGCGCATTGAGCCCCGCCAGTCCGACCGGCCCGAGCGCAATCGGCAGCGCGACCTTGCGGCCCATCATCATGGTGGACAGGTCGATCGCGGAGACGTCGCGCATCACCTGCTGGCGCAGTCTCAGCGCCTGCAGGTCGGCGACGTTGCTGCGCATCGTCGCCTCGGAATAGGAGCCGCCATCGATATAGTCGAACAGGAAGCGCGGCAGGCGCGTTTTTGCCAGCACGCGGAAATCGTCAATGCACGCGGCGATCAAAATACGCTCCTATCCGGCGGGGCGCGCAACCTGATCGCGAAACCGGCGCGGGGTAAAGCGGCTTGCCCGCCCGCTCCCTCATTCAATGAGAGATCGGGCTCGCCCGCTCGGACCCAAGCACCATCTCCGGTCGGGTATCCGGATCGTCCTCGACTTTCGTGCCGCGCCCGATTGGAAGCAGCGCCACGGTCCGGTGAAACGGCGTCACGAACGCGGCGCGCAGCCCATGCGGCGACGGGTCGTCATCCAGCCCGAAGTGCAGCACTTCCCGCTTTTCCGACGGCAGGTAGAAGGTACCGAACAGCCGGTCCCAGATCGCCAGCGTGCTCCCGAAATTGCGGTCGAAATGGCGCTGGTCGGTCGAGTGGTGAACCTGGTGATGCGCCGGGCTCAATATCCACCGTCCCCATGTCGGGCCGAAGGTGATCCACAGATGCGAATGCTGGAGATGAGTCAGCGCGACGGCGGTCAGGATGATCAGCGCATTGGTGCCGCCGATCTCCCAGGGATGCGCGGTCGGGCCCAGCGCATAGCGGGCAATGCCCTGGCTCAGACCGAGTACCGCGGCAGTGATGTGCATGAAGACCAGCGTGTCGACCGGATGGACCCGGAAATTGGTGAGCAGCGACAGGCTCTCCGCCCCGTGATGCACCCGGTGGAACTGCCACAGGACCGGAATCTTGTGGCTCAGGAAATGGTCGAGCCAATAGGCGAATTCGTAAGCGAGGAAGAACAGGATGGTCAGCACCACCCCCTGAACCAGCGGCGGGATCGCGGTTGCCGGCGCCGACCCCAGCGCCAGCGTCAGCCCATTCGCGATCCACTGCGCCAGCGGGCCGGCCGAGAACAGCATCCAGCCAAAGGCGAGGCCGTAGAAGAACAGGCCGAACAGGAAATAGACGATGTCGGCCCGGCCCGAGGCGCTCTTGAACAAGCGCCGGGGAAAGAGCGCGCGCCACCACACTCGGAGCCGCGGCAGACGCCGCCGGCCGCGCGGCACCGCAAGGAAAGCGGCCAGCAAGAAAGTGCAGATCAGCCCGTCGATCGCGAGGGTGGACCCACGCCCGAGGAAGGTGCCGCCAAGCTGGTTGCCCCAGAAGCCGGCAAGGCGGCCAAGGCCGTCGCTCGCGGCTGAAATGACGACCTCGATCATTGAATGACGACCTTCCCCTTCGACCTCTAGGGTCTCCTCGTAATCGCGAGGTTAACGGGGCGGCCGTGCCGGGCTTGGGGCTGATATTGAAGCGCCGTGGCGGTCAGCGATGCGGGAAGCGCATCGACCAGACCGCCATCGGGATCATGCCACCTGAACCCGCGCGAGACGCGGCGTAAGCAGATGAACGCAGGCCAGCGCGATGACATAGACGCTCCCCGCCACCGCGAAGATCAGCGTGTAGCTGCCGGTCGCGTCGAGGATGTAACCGACGAACTTGGCCATCATCATCCCGCCGATCGCGCCTGCGGTCCCGCCGATCCCGACCACCGATCCGACCGCGGCACGCGGGAACATGTCCGACGGGATGGTGTAGAGGTTCGCGGACCAGGCCTGGTGCGCCGCCGTCGCAATGCCCAGGATCGCCACGGCGGCCCACAGGCTGGTGACATATTGCGCGAAGAAGATCGGCATCACCAGAAAGGCGCAGGCAAGCATGGTCAGCTTGCGCGCGCGGTTCGCGCTCAGCCCGCGCTTCATCAGTTTCGACGAACTCCAGCCACCGGCCACGCTCCCGAAATCCGAGATGAGATAGATGACGACCAACGGCGGGCCGAAACTCTTCAGATCGAGGCCATAGGTCTTGGCGAGGAAGTCGGGTGTCCAGAACAGGAAGAGCCACCAGATCGGGTCCGTCAGGAACTTGCCGATCGCAAAGGCCCAGGTCTCGCGATAGCGCAGCAGGCGCAGCCAGCCGATCTTCTCGACCGGGTCGGCGGGATCGCTCTCGATATAGGCAAGCTCGCTCTCGGAAACGCGCGGCTGCTCGCGCGGGCGGCGATAGACCCAGATCCAGGCGACCAGCCAGACCAGGCTGGCAATGCCGGTGATGACGAACGCCATGCGCCAGCCGAACGCGATGGTGATGATCGGCACGATCAGCGGGGTGACCACCGCGCCGATATTGGCGCCCGCGTTGAACACGCCCGTCGCGAAAGCGCGCTCCCGCGCCGGAAACCACTCCGACACGACCTTGATACCCGCCGGGAAATTGCCGGACTCGCCGATGCCGAGGATGAAGCGCGCAGCGGAGAACTGGAAGGCGTTGCCGGCAAAGCCGCACAAGGTGTGGCCCAGCGTCCAGATGGTGAAAGCGATCGAATAGCCGATCCGCGCGCCGAGCCGGTCGATGATCCAGCCGAAGCTGAGATAGCCCATCGCATAGGCCGCCTGGAACCAGAAGATGACGTCGGCATAGGTCTTGTCGTTCCAGCCGAGCTCGGCCGAAATGGTCGGCTTCAGCACGCCGATCATCTGGCGATCGACATAGTTGATCGCGGTCGCCGCGAAGAGCAGGCCGCAGATCAGCCATCGATAGCGCCCGATCCTGTCGGTCGCCGCTGCCACCACCGTGTCGCCTGTGCCCATCGTCATGTCCCGATCAATCCCGATTGCCCTGCGCCACGATGACGCACCCGACCGACAGTGTCTCGCCAAACCGTGCCTCGACCCGGTCGCCGACCGCGACGGGATGGACTCCGGTGACGGCGCCGGTGGAGATCCATTGCCCCGGCTCCAGCGCCAAGCCGCGTTTGGCGCAAAGCTCGGCAACGAAGCGGACCGCTCCCCAGGGGCCGTCGAGCATGGTCGCCGTGGTGGCGCGCCCGATCTCGGCTCCGTTGAGCAGGAAGGCGACCGGAATCGAATCCAGGTCGGCGGCGCGCCAACCGGGAAGCTCCTCGCCGACCAGCAAGCCGTTGTTGTTCCCGAAATCCGACGCAGTGACGGCAGGCCCGAGCTCGTTGATCGCGCGGAGCGGCGAGCTGGCGATCTCGATACCGATCGCCACCCGGTCGACCAGGGCACGCGCCTCCTCCAGCGTCCACGCCGCCTTCGATGGATCGGTGCGCGCGCCGATGCGCAACAGAAACTCCGCCTCGGCCGCGACGAAGCCGCCTGCTATCACCGGCATCTCGCGACTGCCGCCCGCATCGCCTTCGAAGATCATGTCGGTAAAGATCGGGCCCGCTAGCCGGTTGGCACCCATCCGGTCAGCGGCAGGGGGGTTGATCCGCCCCAGCTTCCATCCCCCGACCGATCCGCCACGCAATTCGATCGCCAGCGCCTGGATCGCATAGGCTTCCTCGAGCGATCCCGGCGGCGTGCCGGGATAGCCGCCAAGCGCTTCGCCAGCGTGCCGTGCCGCAACGAATTTGGCCGCGATTGACCGATGCTCGGCACGGCCGTCGAAAAATTCCCCGGCCGTTCGATCCGCCATCATGTGTGCATTCCATTATGTGAGCCACCGGGCGGAACCCAGAGCAGAGGCTGGCGGATCGGGAAGTTGCGGACGATCTCCGGCACCGTCGGATCAGGCTCGAGCGATTTCCACAGGCTGATCCAGTCGGCCCGCCCCAGCGCCAGCCCGCCGAAGAGCAGGCTGGGCTGGCGGACGGGCAGCGCATCGAAATATTCGACATCGCGCGGATAGGGCCAGCGCGCCTTGTCGCGAATGTAGCGGGCCATGAAGTCGATCGCCGGGCCGATCCCGCGCCCGTCCGCCGTGGCGAAGCGCCAGAGATCCGCACTGCCGCCCGACAGGAGCTGGCAGGCCCCGGCAAGCACATCGAGATTGAACAGCGAATAGCTGAACGGCTTGGTGCGCGCGAGTTCGAGCGGCTGACTGCCGTCGGGCGCGATCTGGCGTGGGATCACCACCTCCATCAGCCGCGTGCGGGCGCTGTCGAGGACCGCCTTGTCGCCGGTCAGCGACGCGAAGGCAGCGGCCTGAAGCAGCCAGCATGTGCCGTGATTGTTGGCCTGGTCGCGCTCTTCCCGACCGGGCGCGGAGGTGGTGAGCCAGGCGAGATAGTCGCGGAACCATGCTTCGACCGCCCGGCGCGTGCCATCGTCATAGCCCGGCGTATGCCGGCGGCCGAGAAGCTCCACAGCGCGCGCGACCTCGACGATCTGCAGCGTATCGATGATGCCGATCGCGCGGCCCTGATTCACCCCGATGATCGCCTGGGCGTGGACCAGGTTCGGCGTCATGCGGGTTTCCGGATCGACGCACCACGCCTTGAGATGGGCCACCGCGTGACGGGCATAGCGCGCGTCCTGCGACACCAGCCAGGCCGCTGTCAGCGACGGCACGTCCATGCCGAAGCGGATCAGCGCGTCGCGGTGACCGTCGAACTTCGCGGGATTGGAAAAGCCGTCGCGGCGGACATAGGGGCCGTTGGGATTGGCCGGATCGGGCCACCAATAATCGCCTTCCGAATAATAATCGTGCCGGTTGCCCGGGCTGCGCGGTGCCGGGATGGCGGCAATCGTCAGCGGTGCCCGCGCCAGGCAGGCATCGGCCGCGCGTATCACCCGTTGACGTTCGATCGCGACAAGATCGATCGGCTCGGCGGCGACCGACCTGCCCGCTACCGCGAGGCACGCCGCCCCGGCGAGCACATCCCGCCGGCCGAACAGGGAAGGCCAAGGGGCCGGACGACCCATGACGGTCAGCGCGCCGCGGAGGCTTGGGGGCGGTAAAGCAGCGTCGGCATACCCTCGCTGGAGCGAGGATAACGCCCCGGCCCCCATGCCCAGTCGGCCCGGGTCAACAGCGCGTCGAGCTCGGCCGCGGGCCAGTTCAGTTCCTTGTACGGCCAGTCGGCCTGCCGGCCGCGATAGGCAGCGATGAAGTCGGTCGCCTTGCGCAGGCCGCGCCCCTTATCGTCGGTATAATTCCACAGATCGAGGCCGAGGCAGCCGGCCATCTCCGCCACGTCATAAGCGGGCTCGAGCGCGTAGATCGAATAATGGAAACTGCGGGTGCGGGTCAGTTCGCCAGGAAGCGAGCCCGACGGATCGAACTGCGCGGCGATTCGGCGCTTGGGGAATTCTGCGACCGCCTTGCGCGCAATGGCCGCGCGGCGCGCGAACAGTGCATATTGAGTGAGCTGCGCATCGAACCACATCCCATGATTGTTCTTCGCCGCCTGCTCCTCGCGGCCAGTCGGGCTGCTGAGCATCCAGTCGACATAGCGGCCGAACCAGGTTTCCAGCGCTTTCACCTCGGCATCGCTTAGCGCGCCCGATGGACCGATCAGGCCTACCGCGTCGATCACCGGCTGAAAGGCATTGGTGTCGAGCACCCCCTCGGCGCGGCCATTCTCGCGACCCGGCACGGCCTGGGCGAACTTGGCATTGGGGTTCATCGCCGTCGCGGGGTCGAGGAACCAGGTGCGGATAACCTCGGCCGCCTTGTCGGCATATTTGCGGTCGCCGCTGTAGAAATAGGCGAGCGACAGAGTCTCCGCGTCGCTGCTCATCCGGCCGATCGCGGTACGATCATAGGATTTCGTGTCGCGCTTCGGATTCACCTCGCCGTCACGCCGGACATAGGGGCCGTTGGGGTTGGCCGGATCCGGCCACCAGTAAGGCGCGATGCTCAGATAATCGTGGCGGTCGTCGGACAGCGGGATGGTCGTCTTGTCCATCACCGATCCGGGCTTGCGCTGGAGCGCTGCGTTTGCGCGGGCGATCAGCGCGGCATAGGCCTCGGCCACTGCCGGGTCGCTGTCGCGGACTGCCTTGATCGCTTCCAGCTGGTCGGGCTTGAGATAGAAGGTCCGCCGCCCCCCGAACGCTGCCTTATACCCTTCCTCGGCGGCGCATTGCGACGGCGTCGCCCGCGTGCGCAGAGGATCCGCCGCTGCCGGGGGCATGCCGGCAGCGGCGAGACCGGCACAGGTCAGGAGGAGGATCGCCGTGCCGGACCGGATCACAGGCGCACCCGGAACCCGAGGAAATATTGCGGGCCGTTGTTGCTGACCTCGGCGATGCTGTCCACGCCGCCCTTGTAGAATACATCCTTGGTGCCCGTGACGTTGAGCGCCTGGGCCTTGAGCTGGACGTTCTTGGTCAGGTCGTACTGGGCGGACAGGTTGAGATAGCTCGCGCCGCGCACCTCGCGATTGGTGCCCCCGTTCGGCTTGTAATAGGACGAGCGGTACCGATAGGACGCGCGCAACGACGCTCCCCATTTCTCGAAATAGACCGAACCGCTCGCGGTGAATTTCGAGAGGCCGATCAAGTTCGACGGCTCGAGATAGGGCGCGAGCGTCGAGGTGTCGGGAAATTCGAAATCGGCAAAGGCGCGGTTGGCCGAGCCGCTCACCCCGAACCCGTCGAGCGGCGAGGGCAGCCAGGTGAAGGCGTGGCTCGCCGTCACTTCGACGCCGTAGAGATGGCGCTGGTCGAGATCGTTGGCCGGGCCCACCGGGTTGATCGTCATGTTTCCCGTCTGGCGCGGGCCGCCATCAGTGATGGTGGTGACGGTGATGTCGGTCGGGATCGGCTCCGAACGGCCGATCACTGCCCCCGTGACCCATTTATAATAGCCAGCAATCGCCAGCAGCGTGTCCTTCGAGGCGTAAAGCTCGATCGAGGCGTCGGCGTTCCAGGCGCGGAACGGCTTGAGGTTCGGGTTGCCCGTGGTCGCGTTGAAGATGATGTTGTTGGCCCCCGTTCCGGTCCCCGGGGTGAGGGTGATGCCGGCACCGAAACTCTCGATGCCCGACCGCGCGATCGCGCGGTAGCCGGCGAGGCGCAGCTTGAGTTTGTCGCTGAGATCGAACGCGATGTTCGCGCTGGGCAGCCAATATTCGTAGCGGCCCTTGGCGGTGTTCGAGGTCAGCGTGCCCGTCGGATCGACCGCGACGGTATAATTGTCGGCGCCGGTATCCACCGTGATCAGATAGGCCTGACGATAGCCGATCGACGTGATGTCGGTACGGACATAGCGCAGGCCGACATTGCCGCTGAACGGCACGCTGCCCAGGTCCGACCGGAAATTCGCCATCGCATAGGCGGCATAGATCCGCTCCTGCACGTCGATATCGCTCGGGTCGCGGCCGTCCGCCGGATAAGGCAAGGCATCGTCGCTGCCGGCAAAGGCGCGGAACAGGCAGTCATTGTCGAAGGTTGCCCAGTTGGTCAGGTTGGTGCCCTGCCCGGCCATGTAGGACGTGGTGGTGAACGGCACCCGGCAATTCTGGTTGGCCGCGGTGATGATCGCCGACACCTGGGCCGGCGTGCCCGGGATGGTGTTGAGATCGGTGTTGCGCGCATTGTCGTTGGTGCGCTGATGGTTCGAAACCCGGGCGCCGACCTTCACCGAGGTCAGGAAGCCGTCGAGTTCGCGCGTCACGTCGAACCGGCCGGCCCAGATTTCGTCCTCGCGATCGGTGACGAAGCGGTTGCGCGCATAGACTGCGTTGTTGGCGAGCGCGAGGAAGTTGGCGGGGTTGGTCACGTCGAAATTGTCGAACACGACAGTCGGCACGACATTGTCGCCGACATAGGTGAGCGTATAGCCGACACGGTTGGTCGACCGCATGCGCGTGGCCTTCTGCGTTTCGGTCCGGTGCGAGCGCGAATAGGAGCCGTCGGCGGTGATCTTCCACCGGTCCGGCGTCCAGGCCAGGCTGATCCCGCCGCCGAGATATTCCTCGTTGCGCTGGCGCGTCTCGAGCTGGTCCTCGATGTTGGAATTGCCGCGATAGCTGATCAGCGCGCCGGGCGAATAGCCGTTGGTCCCATCGCCGATGATCAGCGGCTTGATGCCGCGAAGCCCCTCCGCGATCGACAGGACGTTGCGGTCCTCGAGGCTGTCGCGCTTCGAATATTGGCCGTCGAGCGCGATCTCGAAATCGGGCGAGGGCCGCCATTGCAGTGCGCCGATCACTGCATCGCGAACCTCGGCGGTCTTCTGCGTTCGGAAGCTGCGGGAGGAATTGGCGAAATAGACGGGGCCGCGGGTTTCCCCGACGACCGTGCCGGACACGGTGCGCGGGCCCGTCGCCAGCACGCAATTCTGGTTGGCGCCCGACGCGGTCTGCACCGCCGTGCTGCCCGTCAGGACGGCGGGGTTGAGCGCCGAGGTGTTGCACGCCTGGAAGGTCGCGTTGGCGTTGTAATAATCCTCCGGCGTGGTGGTGTCCTGGCGCTGATAGCCGATGCTCACGCCGATATCGCCGATGCCGGTCTTGAACTGGTCGGTATAGGAGATGTTGGCGCGGTACCCGATGCCGTCATGCTGATAGACGTCATTGTCCTTGGGCTGATAATCCGCGCGGAACTCGGCCTGGATGCGGCGCTTGCCGTAATCGAGCGGCTTCATCGATCGCAGTTCGATGACACCGCCGACGCCGCCTTCCAGGAAATCGGCTTGTTGCGTCTTGTAGACGAGCACGCCGTTGACCAGCTCCGACGGGAATTGCTGGAACGCGACCGAGCGATCCGGCCCCGCGGTCGACACTTCGCGTCCGTTGAAGGTCGAGAGGGTGAAGGTCGGGCCGAAGCCGCGCACCGACAACTCGTTGGCATTGCCCTTGAAGCGATCGGCCGAAACGCCCGTGATGCGCTCGAGCGTGTCGCCGACCGAATTGTCCGGCGTCGCGCCGATCTCGTCGCTGACCAGGCCGTCAACGATGACCGCGGAATCACGCTTCAGCTCGATCGAGCTGCGCTGCGTCGCCCGCGCGCCGGTAACGACGATGTCGTCCGCGACGCCTTCCTGCGCAGCGATATCGGCGGTTTCGGCCGGCGGAATCCGGTCCTGTCCGACTTCCGTAGCAGCGCGTTCTGCGGCGGCGAGCGGCGACAGGCCGATTCCCGCGACCGATGCCAGCAGGAGCGCGCGTGCCGCATGACGGCGATTCATCATGGTGATCATCTTATCCTCCCGAGTTTTTTGATCGGCAGCCTACGCTTCCGTCACGCCCGATTGTCACCGGTGTCATTGGAGGTCGAAAGTAACCGCGTCTCGCGTCGTGTCAATTCAAATCGCGATAGTTGTATGACAATGTCCAGCTTAAGGACAAAGTTGTCATTGACTTTCTGCCTTGAGAAGAAAGGATTTTTCCGCAACGGACAACCGTCGAAAAAGGCCCTGTGGGCGCCCTGTACGGGTCGGCGTCGACCGGGACCGCAGTGCAGTCACCCAGGTTTCGCGCCTCGAATCCGGCGACCTCGCCATGGCCGAATCGGACCGTCGCCCCACGCGTCGATGCCCGATTCGAGAAGGTCGCGAACTCGAGATCGATTCGCTTAATATCGACCCCTGGCCTGGCGGCGATCGAGTCGCTGCGGGTGATCCTGCCGGGCGCGAAGACATAGCGTGTCTCGATCGCCACCCGATCGTCGCGCCGGGCATTGCTTGCCCCCATCAGGTCGAGCGCATCTTGCCGCCAGCGCACTTCAGTCGCCGCGCCCCGGCGCGTCACCGCGACGTTCCTGAACCAGGCAAGCGGCATCAGCACGCTGCCATCAGCCAATGTGATGCGCGGCACGAGATGCGGATATTTCGCATCGGCCGATCCCTGCAGCAGCCCCGGCGAGAAGGGCACCGGGAAATAGGGCGTGTTCATATGCTGCCCCACGGCGCCATTGATGATCGGCAGCCCGATCACATGCCCGCGGTCGCGGATCGTGACCAGCGCCCGGTCATACGCCCCGCGCGCGAACCACGTCGTGGTCGATCGCGGCAATCGGTCGAGCCAACGCGCATAATCGGCCGCCGGCGCCTTCCCGCGATAGCCCAGCTCGTTCCAGATCGCGTCGGTGTAGATATACTGGCGCGCCAGACTGAGATTCTCGCCGAAGATGCGGTGCTTGCCGCGATAGCTGTCGGTCCGCCGGCCATGATCCCACATGTCGACCGACCCCGTCGCCGGATCGACCCAGAAATCCATGTAGCGCGCCGCGACCCGCGACGAAAAGGCATAGGCCATGCGCTCCTCGACCGGGCTGAGGACCTTGAACCGCGCCGCCGCGGTCAGCACCTCGAGAAACGCCGTTTCGCCATAGGTGCCGATGCTGCGCCCATATTCGAAACCCTCGCCGCCGAGGTTGAAGCGCGGCAGCATCAGGTCGACCGATCGCCGCAGCCACTGTTTCACATCGGGCGTCGGCGCCATCCCGGTCTCGACGAGGCGCTGCGCGATCTCGCCGATCAGCAGCACGCTGTAGCGGTCGAACCGCCCGTCCCCCTCGGTCTCGTCGGCAAAACCGTACTTGCCGGAATAGAGCCGGTAGTGCTCGATCATCTTCGCCAGCAGCGCTTCGCTCGCGCTGGCATCCTCCCATCCCATCAGGAAGCGGAAGCGGGCAACGCTGAAGGCGACGCCGTAATAATTGTTCGGCAGGTTGATCAGCGAGAGATCGGGCCGGACGAAGCGTCGCCAGTCGAGTTGCACCCGCAGCTTCGCCAGGGTCGCCGGCCGTACCGCACGGTCCAGCAGCCCCGCCTCTTTCAGCTGGTGAAGTGCCGAGACGTAATAATAAATGCCCCAGCTATCGTTCGCGTCGTCGAGTGTGAGATCGGCGATATCGGCATATTCCGCGAGGCGCTGCTCGAGCCGCGGATCGCCGTGCACGTCGAGCACGTGATAGGTCATTGCTGCCGCGATCTTACCGGGCAGGAACTTGTCGCCGCTGTCGAAGACCTTCACCCCGCCCAGCACCATCTCGCGGCGCTCGCGCAGCAATTGCGCCAGCAACCCCTCGACCTGCGGCATCAGCCGCCGCTCGACCGTGTCGTGCATTGGCGGCGCGACCGCATAGACCGGGCCGTGCGGCCGACCGGCCCAACGATCGGGCGAGGCCGGCGCGCTTGGCGCGGCGGCCAGCGGGGCCGCGACCAGCGCGGCCATCAGGGCTGGTTTCATCGACGGACCTTGTGCCGCGACAGATCGTACATCGCGCTTCCCGCCAGCAGGAAAGCGCCCGCGCCGTAGAATTGGGTATCGGCCTGCGCCACCGAATCCGGCCGGTCGCTGACCTGCTGCACCCAGCCCAGCATCCCGTCGGGCTGGACCGCGCGCTGCAGCGCCGACCAGCCGCGGATCGCCGCCGGGCGATAGGTGGCGTCGTCGAGCAACCCCGTATCGATGCCCCAGGCAAGCGCATAGACGAAGAAGGCGGTGCCGCTCGATTCGGGCTGCGTGTTCGGCCCGTCGTCCAGCAGCGACGGCGCCCAATACCCATCGGGCTTCTGCAGCTTCAGCGCGCGCGCCGCCATCTCGCGGAACAGCCCGACATAATAGCCGCGCATCGGATCGGTCCGGTCGAGTTGCGGGATGATCCGCGCGAGCCCGCCCATCACCCAGCCATTGCCGCGGCTCCAGAACAGCTTGCGCCCCGCCGCATCGCGCGGCTCGAAGAAGCGGCTGTCGCGGAAGAACAGATGCTCGGCCGGGTCGTAGAGATAATCCCTGGTCGCGCGATATTCCTCATGCGCGAAGGCGGCATAGCGCTTGTCGCCCGTCGCTCGGGACACCGCCAACAGGCTCGGCGGCGCCATGAACAGGGCGTCGCACCAGCACCACCGGGTCGTGCAGGCCGGATCGCCGGGCGCAGGCGGCGGCACGAAGCGCAGATCGTTCGTCGGGCGATTGGCCAGCACATGATCGAAATAGGCGATCATCGGTTTGACCGCTTCCTGCCCGGCGCCGTGCCGCGACGCCCATAGCCAGGCCTGGGCGATGAGCTGATCGTCGGCATGGAAGGGCCGGTCGCCCAGACGCCAGCCCGCGTTCCGCCCGAGATCGAGGATCGTCCTGGCATAACGCGGATCGCGCGTCCGGTCGGCCAGTTCGGTCAGCGCCACCCAGAAGGTCGCCTGCTGCCAGCCGCGCGGATTGCCCGTGCTCGCAGTGGCGGACGGCATGCGCTCGAAATTGTCGCGGTGCGAGATCTGCCAGTCGGCGACCCGGCGCGTGGCGGCGAGGATATCGGCGGGGCGCGGCATGGCGGCTTCGGCAGGCGCCGGCGCCGTCAACATGACGGCGGCTGCCGCGGCGGGAAGGATCACGAACATGGCTTTCTCCCAGATGCCCGGCTCCGTGGCGACCGAAAGGGCGGGGCTCGCCACGGTGATGACGCGCGGGTCTTTTGCCCGCAAGGCGCAACCTGTTTCCGCATCCTTGCTCCTCCTTTCCGGTCCCGATTTTCTGACACCGGTGACAGAATCATCTTTCCTTTTTCTGCGGCCCTGTCAATAAAGTTGTATGACAAGTATGGAAAAGGCTAGGAGAGCCTGATGCCGAAGATCACCAATGCGCGCGTCATCGTCACTTGCCCTGGGCGCAATTTCGTCACCCTGAAGATCGAGACCGACGAGGGCGTGTACGGCTTGGGCGATGCGACGCTCAACGGGCGCGAACTGAGTGTCGCGAGCTATCTGCAGGATCATGTCGTGCCCTGCCTGATCGGGCGCGATGCGCACCGCATCGAGGATGTCTGGCAGTTCCTCTACAAGGGCGCGTACTGGCGCCGCGGCCCGGTGACCATGTCGGCGATCGCCGCGGTCGACACGGCGCTGTGGGACATCAAGGGCAAGATCGCCGGCCTGCCGGTCTATCAGCTGCTCGGTGGCGCGAGCCGCGAGGGCGTGATGGTGTACGGCCATGCCAACGGCAAGACGATCGAGGAAACGATCGACAACGCGCTTCATTACCAGTCGCTCGGTTACAAGGCGATCCGGCTCCAGTCGGGCGTGCCGGGCCTTGCCTCGACCTATGGCGTCTCGAAGGACCGCTATTTCTACGAGCCCGCCGATGCCGATCTGCCAAGCGAGAATGCCTGGTCGAGCGAGAAATATCTCCGCTCCGTCCCGCCACTGTTCGAAAAGGCGCGCGAGGCCTTGGGCTGGGACGTGCATCTGCTGCACGACATCCACCACCGCCTGACCCCGATCGAGGCAGGCCGCCTCGGCAAGGATCTGGAGCAATATCGCCCCTTCTGGCTGGAGGATGCGACCCCGGCCGAGAACCAGGCGAATTTCCGCCTGATCCGTCAGCACACCACTACCCCGCTCGCCGTCGGCGAGATCTTCAACTCGATCTGGGACTGCAAGCAGCTGATCGAGGAACAGCTGATCGACTATATCCGCGCGACCGTGGTCCATGCCGGGGGCATCACCCATCTGCGCCGGATCGCGAGCTTTGCCGACATGCACAATGTCCGCACCGGCTGCCACGGTGCGACCGATCTGTCGCCCGTCTGCATGGCCGCGGCGCTCCATTTCGACCTGTCGGTGCCGAACTTCGGGGTGCAGGAATATATGCGCCACACCGAGGAGACCGACGCGGTGTTCCCGCATGCCTATAGCTTTGACAACGGCCTGATGCACCCGGGCGACAAGCCCGGCCTCGGCGTCGATCTCGATGAGGAGCTGGCGGCGAAGTACGAGTACAGCCGCGCCTATCTGCCGGTGAACCGGCTCGAAGACGGCACGATGACCAATTGGTGAGGGGGACCGACGAGTGAGGGCATATGATGGCTGAGGCCAATCCGACCATCAACGATGTGGCGCGTCTCGCCGGCGTCTCTAAAAAGACGGTGAGCCGGGTGATCAACCGCTCGCCCTTGCTGTCGGACCGGATGCGCCAGCGCGTCGAGACGGTGATCCGCGACCTCGGCTTCATCCCCAACCCGCAGGCGCGCGGGCTGGCGCTCAGGCGCAACTTCCTGATCGGGCTGATCCACGACAATCCCAATGCGCAGATGGTGCTCGGCGTCGAGCAGGGCATCCTGGAGGCGATCCGCGACACCGAATTCGCGCTGGTCGTCCGCCCGGTCGATCGGGGCTCGCCCGTCATGCTCGACGATCTCCGCCAGTTCCTCGAACGCCACCGCCTGTTCGGCGTGATGCTGCTGCCGCCCATTTCCGAGAATGACGCTCTTGCCGATCTCTGCCGGTCGCTCGGCTGTCGTTATGTCCGGATGGGCTCGGCGATGCTCGACGACGCCGATCATTCGGTCGCCTCCAACGATGCCGAGGCCGTCGCCGAGGCGACTCGCTACCTGATCGAGCAGGGTCATCACCGGATCGGCCTCGTCACTGGCCCGCACGGCTTTCGCTCGGCTCAGGAGCGTCGCCGGGGCTTCGAGACCGCACTGGCCGAAGCCGGGATCAAGCTGCCGCGCGGCCTGGTCGCCTCGGGCGACTATCGCTTCGAATCCGGCGTCGAGGCCGGCAATCGCCTGCTCGACCAGGTGCCGATGCCGACCGCGATCTTTTCCTGCAATGACGAGATGGCGGCCGGCGTGCTCCACGCGGCGCGCCAGCGCAACCTTGCCGTGCCGCAGGACCTGTCAGTCATCGGTTTCGACGACACGGTCATCGCCGGCCATGTCTGGCCGCCGCTGACGACGGTGCGCTGGCCGATCGCTTCGATGGCGCGCTCGGCCGCGCTGAAGCTGCTGGCCGGCACGCTCGCCGATGACGAAGGGACAAAGGAGCCGTCGCTCTTTCTGTCCAAGCTGATCCGCCGCGCTTCGGTCGGTCGCCCGCCCGCGCCCGCTCCGGGTGTTGCGGCCCCATTTCACCGAGAGGAAGCTTGATGTTCGACCGTACTTATTACGCCACGCACCCGGACATGATGGAGTGTGTCTCGAACGACGAGCTGCGCGACCGCTATCTGATCCAGGGCCTGTTCCGCGCGGGCGAGTGCGTGCTGAACTATAC
>NZ_JBAZTU010000004.1:0-759703 GCF_041661825.1 Sphingomonas sp. | reverse complement strand
TTATGCCCGGCAAAGCAGCGCGCGTTGGGGAACGCACCCTTGTTGCGCAGGATATCGATGAAGACGCGATATCGGCCTTCGACATGCAGGCGGTCAATCGCCTGGGTGAAGATGCGCGAGTAGTCCACTCCCCGCAGCGCCGTTCCGTCCGCTTCCATGCCGGCCGCACTAGCGCGCGGCGCCAGGGATTTCCAGCGTTTTACGTACCCAAGATGTGCCCGAACCGGTGGGAAAAGCGATGGGCCGCTTAGCTTCGCTCAAGCGCGCCGCGCCGTTTCATGCTATGATGCGCCATCGCCGGGCCGATTGCCGCGAGCCTGCCCGCGACCGAGAGACGCAATGCGCTCCCGCTTGATGCATGGAGCTTTGATCATGACCAACCACGTTCCAAGTGACGGAAAACAGGACTATTTTGCACGCCGGGCAGCGCAGGAGCGCGAGCTTGCCGGGCGGAGCGCCGACCGTTCGGCGCGCCACGTCCATCACGAGCTGGCGAGTCGTTATGCCGTGCTGGCCGAGTCGGTCGAGGTGACGGTCGAGCAGCCTAGAGCGTCTCAACCCGCATAAGGCCGTAGCGCGCGAGCGCCGGGACGAGCGCGCCATGATCGGCATGGCCGGTGAACACCGCGACTCCGTCACCCGGGCTGTCCGGCCATGACTGGCCCTGGGTGAGATACGCGACTCGGCGCGCAATCCCTTCCGACCCGTCGACGAAACGCACCGCATGCGGCGCGGCGGCGGCCAGTTCCTCGACCACCAGCGGGAAATGGGTGCAGGCGTTGACGATCACGTCGATCCGATCGCCGCCGGGCTGATCGAACAGGCCGGCGAGGATCGCACGGTAGCGATCGGCCGATCCATCCTCCCCGCGCAGCTTCGCCTCGGCGAGCTGGACCAGTTCGGCCGAACCGTGGCGCACCACCAGGCAGTCGGCGGCAAACCGCGCCGCAAGGTCGTCGACATAGGGCTGGCGCACCGTCGCATCGGTGCCGAGCACGCCGATTGCGCGGGTCTTGCTCAACGCCGCGGCCGGCTTGATCGCGGGGACGGTGCCGACGATCGGCAGGTCGAGCGCGGCCCGCACCGCGGCCAGCGCAATGGTCGAGGCAGTGTTGCAGGCAATGACGATCAGCCGCGGATGGTAGCGTTCGGCCAGCCGGCCGAGCAGCGCGGGCACGCGCGCCGCGATCTCCGCCTCGGTCTTGGTGCCATAGGGAAAGCCGGCCGAATCGGCGACATAGACAAAGGGGGCGCCGGGCAGCAGCGCGCGGGTCGGCCCAAGCACGGAAAGGCCGCCCACCCCGGAATCGAAGAACAGGATGGGCCGCGTATCCGTCACAAGCGCGATGTAGCGCGGGCGCCGGGTTTGACAATGCTCCGGTACTTGAACCCGGGCGGGGCCTGCCCGACCTAGAGAGAGGTTGTTGGCGGCCCACCCGGATCGGGCTATGCTGACGGGCGATGGGGGGCTGATCTATCTTGCCGACCGAATATGTCTGGATGGCGCCGGCTGGCGCGCTGCTGCTCGGCTATCTGCTGGGCTCGATTCCGTTCGGGCTGATCCTGACCCGCGCGTTCGGCGCCGGCGACCTGCGCCAGATCGGATCGGGCAATATCGGCGCGACCAATGTGCTGCGCACCGGGCGCAAGGGCCTCGCGGCGGCGACCTTGCTGCTCGACGCAGCCAAGGGCTTCGCCGCGGTGACGATCGTCGAGGCGCTATGGCCGGGCAGCGGCGTGCTCGCCGCGGCGGCGGCATTCCTCGGCCATGTCTATCCGGTCTGGCTCAAATTCCGCGGCGGCAAAGGCGTGGCGACGATGATGGGCATCGTGCTCGCGCTCTACTGGCCCTGCGCTATCGTCTATGCCGTGGTCTGGCTCGGCCTGCTCGCCCTGCTGCGCTTCTCTTCGCTGGCGGGCATTACGGCTGCGTTCAGCGCGCCGCTGAGCGCCACCTTCTTTTCCGAGTTCGACATCGTCCTGCCGCTGCTCGCGCTGGCGCTGCTGGTGCTGTGGAAGCACCGCGAGAATATCGAGCGGCTGCTGAACGGCACGGAGCCGAAGGTCGGCGCGAAAAGTGCGTGACGATCCGCCGCGCACCGTCGCGGCCGCGGTCGCGCGCCTCCGGCTGATCCGCACCCCGCAGATCGGCCCCGTCACCTATCGCCAGCTGATCGAGCGCTTCGGCGACGCCGCGACCGCGATCGACGCGCTTCCCGAACTCGCGGCGCGCGGCGGCGGCAAGGCGCCCGTCGTCGCGCCACCCGCGATCGCCGAACGCGAGCTGGCGACCGCGGCGAAACTCGGCGCACGTCATGTCTTCATCGACGACGCCGATTACCCGGCGCTGCTGGCCGAGCTGGACGACGCGCCGCCCGCCATGATGGTGCGCGGCGATATCGGCCTGGCACAGCGCCCGACGATCGCGATGGTCGGCGCACGCAATGCGTCCGCAGCGGCATGCCGGTTCGCGCGGCAATTGGCGGTCGAGCTGGGCCGCGAGGGCGTGACCGTGGTGTCGGGCCTGGCGCGCGGCGTCGACACCGCTGCCCATGTCGGATCGATCGACAGCGGGACGATCGGCGTGATCGCGGGCGGCATCGACATTGCCTATCCGCCCGAGAACGCCGCCTTGCAGGAAGCCGTCGCCACGCGCGGCCTGCTGATCGCCGAGCAGCCGCCCGGCACCGAACCGCGGGCGCGTCACTTCCCGTATCGCAACCGGATCATCGCCGGCCTGGCGCAGGGGACGGTGGTGGTCGAGGCAGCCCCGAAATCCGGATCGCTGATCACCGCACGGCTGGCCGGCGAGATGGGACGCGAGGTGATGGCGGTCCCCGGATCCCCGCTCGACCCAAGGGCGCAGGGCTGCAACGGCCTGATCCGCGAGGGCGCGACGCTGATCCAGTCGGCCGCCGATATCCTCGAACTGGTCCGTCCGATCGACCCGCGCATGGTGCGCGCGCCCGGATCGCGCTTCGGCGGGCCGCCGCCCGAGGATGTCACTGACACGCAACGGCTGGAAGTGAGCGGGCTGCTCGGCCCGGTGCCGGTCGCGATCGACGAGCTGATCCGGCAATCCGGGCTCGCCTCGATGATCGTCCAGACGGTATTGCTCGAGCTTGAACTGGCCGGACGCCTGGAGCGCCATGCCGGCGGGAGAGTGAGCTTGATTTGACGCCAACGCCCAACCAGATTCCATCGGATCGATTCAAACGGCTGGAAGTTTCGCTATCCCGAGCCCAACCCCGAGATCGCCCGCCGACCGCTTGACGCCGCCCCGCACACCTCTCCATCCTCGCGCGTACACGTAAGGACGCCTTAAAACCCATGCAGCTTGTCATCGTCGAATCGCCCGCCAAGGCGAAGACCATCGAGAAATATCTGGGATCCGACTATCGCGTTCTCGCGAGCTACGGCCATGTCCGCGACCTGCCGGCCAAGGACGGATCGGTCGATCCCGACGACGGCTTTTCCATGGAATGGGAGAATTACGCCGACAAGTCGAAGCAGCTGAAAGCGATCACCGACGAGGCGAAGAAGGCCGACCGACTGATCCTCGCGACTGACCCCGATCGCGAGGGCGAGGCGATCAGCTGGCATGTCCAGGAAGTGCTGCGCAACCGCAAGGCGCTGCCCAAGGAAGTCGAGCGCGTCACCTTCAATGCCATCACCAAGGCGACGGTGACCGAGGCAATGAAGCATCCGCGCGAGCTGGATACCGACCTGATCGACGCGTACCGGGCGCGCCGCGCGCTCGACTATCTGGTCGGCTTCACGCTGTCCCCGGTGCTGTGGCGCAAGCTGCCCGGCGCCAAGTCGGCCGGGCGCGTGCAATCGGTGGCGCTGCGTATCATCGTCGACCGTGAGCGCGAGATCGAAGCGTTCCGGGCGCAGGAATATTGGTCGGTGACGGCCGATATGGAGCAGGACGGCACGCCCTTCACGGCGCGTCTCGTCACCTTCGAGGGCAAGAAGCTCGATCGCCTGTCGATCGGCGAAGAAGGCACGGCGCTCCGCGCCAAGGCCGCGGTCGAGGAAGGGCGCTTCAGCGTCCAGACCGTCGAGGTCAAGCCGGCCACGCGCAACCCGCCGCCGCCCTTCACCACCTCGACCCTGCAGCAGGAGGCGTCGCGCAAGCTCGGCTTCTCGGCCGATCATACAATGCGCATCGCCCAGGGCCTCTACGAGGACGGCGCGATCACCTATATGCGCACCGACGGCGTACAGATGGACTCGTCCGCCATTTCCGCCGCGCGGAAAGCCATCGCGGATCGCTATGACGCGGGGTATGTGCCCGATAAGCCGCGGCTCTATCAGACCAAGGCCAAGAACGCCCAGGAAGCCCATGAAGCGATCCGCCCGACCGATTTCGGCAAGGACAAGCTCGGTGGCGGCGACCATGCCCGGCTCTACGACCTGATCTTCAAACGTGCGCTGGCCAGCCAGATGGCGTCCGCGCGCATGGAGCGCACCTCGGTCGAGCTGACCGACGGTTCGGGGCAGACCAGCCTGCGTGCGACCGGCCAGGTCGTGCTCTTCCCCGGCTATCTCGCGCTGTACGAGGAAGGCACCGACGACAGCGCCGACGAGGACAGCCGCCGCCTGCCGCGCATGCGCGAAGGCGATGCGCCGGCCAAGAAGGCGGTCAATGCCGAGCAGCATTTCACGCAACCGCCGCCGCGCTTCTCCGAAGCGTCGCTGGTCAAGCGCCTGGAGGAGCTCGGCATCGGGCGCCCCTCCACCTATGCCTCGATCATCAAGACGCTGAAGGACCGCGCCTATGTGCGGGTCGAGAAGAACCGCTTCTTCGCCGAGGAGAGCGGGCGGCTGGTGACGGCATTCCTCGAGCGCTTCTTCGAGAAATATGTGGGGTATGATTTCACCGCCGGGCTCGAGGACGAGCTCGACGAGGTCTCGGGCGGCCGCGCCCAGTGGCAGGCAGTGCTCGAATCCTTCTGGAAGGATTTCAAGCCGCGCACCACCGAAGTGATGGAGCAGAAGCCGTCCGAAGTGACCGCCGCGCTCGACAAGTTCCTCGAACCCTATCTTTTCCCGGCCAAGGCGGACGGCGGCGACCCGCGGCTCTGCCCGAATTGCGGCCAGGGCCATCTGGCGCTGCGCGGCGGCAAGTTCGGCGCGTTCGTCGCCTGCTCCAATTATCCGGACTGCAAATTTACCCGCCGCTTTGGCCAGCCCGGCAGCGAGGGGGACACCGGCGATACCGGCCCCGAGGTGATGGGTCAGGACCCGGAGACGGGTGCAGAGGTGACCAAGCGCAGCGGACGGTTCGGACCCTATGTCCAGCTCGGCGATGGCAAGGAGGCGAAGCGCGCCTCGATCCCAAAGGATGTGCCGGGCGAGGATTTCGGGCTTGATTGGGCGCTGAAGCTGCTCAGCCTGCCGCGCACCGTCGGCACGCATCCGGAAAGCGGCAATCCGATCACCGCGTCGATCGGCCGCTATGGTCCCTATCTGGCGCATGACGGCAAATATGCCCGCCTTACCTCGACCGCCGAGGTGTTCGAGACCGGCATGAACGCCGCCGTGGTCAAGCTGGCCGAAGCCGCCGCCGGCGGTGGACGTCCGCAGCGCGGCAGCCGCGAGCCGCTCAAGGTGCTGGGCAAACACCCCCGCACCGAGGCCGAGATCAAGCTGATGGAAGGGCGGTTCGGCCCCTATGTCACGGACGGCGAGACCAATGCGACCCTGCCCAAGTCAGTCCAGCAGGACCAACTGACGTTGGAGGAAGCGGCCCAGTTGATCGATGCGCGCGCCGCCGCGGCGCCGGCGAAGAAGGGCAAGAAGAAGCCGGCGGCGAAAAAGGCCCCGGCCAAGAAGGCGGCGCCCAAGGCAGCAGCGAAGAAGGCGCCCGCCAAGAAGGCTGCCGCTAAATAACCGTCATGCTGGACTCGTTCCGGCATCCATCGTCCCGCACGACCTTCGGCCGATGGAGGTGCGGAACGATGAATCCCGGAACAAGTCCGGGGTGACGAAGTGTGTGGATCAGCCCATGTCGGGCATCAACACCCTGACCGCGAGCCAGACCGCCAGACCGAGCAAGGTCAGCAGCGTGACGACGATACCGATCGAGCGTGCGGGCTTGGGCGGTCCCGGCGGGTTGAACAGGCCGATGGCGTTGAGCAGGCGCGCGCCGACAAAAGCGGCGGCGGCGATCGATAGGGCGGTGGGATTGGCCCCGCCGCTTTCGAGCAGGGCGATCAGGATGATCCCGACCGGCGCATATTCGGTGAGATTGCCGTGCGCGCGGATCGCGCAATTCAAATCGTGCTGGCCGGCATCGCCGTACGCCGCACTGTGCTTCATGCGCATCCGGATCGTCGTGATCGACAGAAAGACCAGCAGCAGCGCGAGCGCGGCCGCGGTGAGCGCGGTGATCGTGAGTTGCATTGCCCCCCTCCTTATCGTTGCGGAGGCGGTTCTATTCCTTTTGTCAAGAAGCGTCGATCCGGATCAGGCCGCGCGACGCGACGTCAGATGGAGCCAGGCACGCGCCGCCTTCTGCGCCTCGGCAATCTCGCGCGCGGTCATGTCCTCGGCGATTTCGCTGCGGCAGGCCTGGGCTGCCTCGCTGCCCGCGACCGCGGCCAGGTTGAACCATTTATGCGCCTCGATCAGATCGACATCGATGCCAGCGGCGCCGCTCGAATAGACCATGCCGAGATCGTAGAACGCGTCCATGTCGCCAAGCGCCGCATCGGCCAGTCGGCTGTCGATGAGGAACTGCGCATTCTTCAGGCTGCTGCCCATGATCTTAACCCCTGTTAACCATCCCTGTCGGACGACCTTGGGGCGAAGACTTCAACAAATGGTTAACATCGGTTAGGCATGAATACGACCCCAGAAAGGGAGCAGGCGCCGGTGAGAACCGCCGCCGTCGCCCATCTTGCTTCATTCGCTACCTTTTTCATGACGCTGACCCCGCTCAGGCGGTTGGCGTGGCGTTGTCTTAGGCCTGGGTCAAAAGCTCGAGCAGGTGGCCATCAGGATCATTGAAATAGAAACCGCGACCGCCGTGGCGCTCGTAGATTTCCCCGGACCTCCCCCGCCCAGGATCAGCCCAGTAAGGCTGACCAGCCTTCCTGATCTGGTCGAGCCCGAAATCAAAATCGTCATCGCTGACCAGAAATGCATAATGCTGCGGCGCGACATCGCCGTCCTTGGCCATGAAGTCCAAGGCGACGCCGTTTCCGAGTTGCACGACCATGAAGTGGAGCACGGATTCGGCGGGTGGTAGCCTGAGGATATTCGTCAGGAAGGCGGACGATGCGCGATTGTCGCGGCACCAGACGATCGTGTGATTGAGTTGAGCGGTCATGAGATCGATCCTCGCATAACGCACCGGAAGGAGAAGGCACCATGGGACCTGGCCTTCTCCACCAGTGGCCGATGAAAGTCGCCGTTGGCGTCAGCCGGTCGCACCGTCCGCGGCAGCCATGTCCATCCACATTGCTTCCCAGACATGTCCGTCGAGGTCCGCAAAGCTGCGATTATACAGGAAGCCGAGATCCTGCACGGGGTTGATGTCGACCGTGCCCCCATGCGTGGCGGCCGCCTGGTTCATCGCATCCACGGCGTCACGGCTGTCGCAGGAAACGGCGAGCATGACTTCGCTGGATGTAGCGGGCGCGATCGGACGGCTCGTGAACATGTGCCATTTGGCGTGCGTCAGGAGTGCGACGATGATGGTGTCCGAGAGAATCATGGACGCGGACGTCTCGTCGCTGAACTGCTGGTTCTTGGTAAGCCCGATCGCTTCATAGAATGCCGTCGCTTTTGCCAGATCGGCCACCGGCAGGTTCACGAAAATCATTCTGGACATCACTTTCTCCTTCATTTGGCTGCTGCGCTACGCTACTGTCTTGCTGCAATGTTAGTAGACGCAATGTATCTTAATGTCAAGAGACATTGCGTCGAGAGGAATACAGATGGATCGTGCTGAGATGGCGGTTGAACAATGGGGACACGAACGCCCCGATCTCCCGGCGCTGCCGATGGCGATTTTCGGTCGCCTCTCGGATGCGTCGGAACGCGTCCTGCGCGATCATATGAACCCCCTTTTCGCAGACGCCGGGCTTCAGCCCGGGGAGTTCGACGTGCTCGCAACGCTGCGGCGTTCGGGTGAGCCCCATATGCTCTCACCGACCACGCTCTATGAGGCCTTGATGATTTCCTCCGGGGGCATGACCAACCGGCTCGATCGGCTCGAGCGGGCAGGCCTTGTCGAGCGTCGCCCCGATCCCAACGATCGTCGCGGCAAGCTGATCGCGCTTACCGACACCGGCAAGCGCGTGATCGACGAAACTATCGGCCGCCACGTCGCCAACGAAGAACGGCTGCTCTCGGTGCTGACGCCGCTCGAACAGGAAACGCTCAATGCTCTTCTCAAGAAGCTCATCACGGGGCTCTAGCCAGGCATGTCGGGCGTAGAGCGCCGCTATCATCCGGGCTTGCTGTATTTCCAGAAGCGACCCTTGCCGTCGGCTATCCACGCCAGCGCTTCCTCGATGCGCTTGTCCCGGGTTGCGTCGGTCTTCGCTTCGCCGATCCAGACATTATATTCCTTCTGAAACGACGGTGACCTGCTTTCGAAAATGGCTTTGACCTGTGGATTTTCCGCGAGCCTTTCGGAAAAGGCTTCGGGAATGCCCACCGCCTTCGGGCCCTCGGACTTTCGCTGCGGCAGCTTTATGCCCTGCTCGTTGAGCGCCATCGCCTCTTTGATCCAGGCAGTGAGGTCGCCGTCCGAAGGCAGGTCGGCCACATTGGTCAGCTTGCCCATGAAGCGCTTGGCCATTGGCAGATCGGCGTTGGCCTTGAGCCGCGCGTCGCTCATCAGGGCGTCTTTCCAGAAACTGAAGGAACAGTGTCTTTTGTGGGCCGCGAAGATGCACATCATCTCGCCGCGATAGTCGAAATGGGGAATGCCCCATTTCAGCTCCTCGATGATCTCCGGGCAGGTCGCATGAAGCAGAGCGCGGAGATGGGCGAGAATTGACATCGCGAAGGGCTCCGCATTTTCGAGATAGGCATCGATCTTGGGAGAGTGGTTGGGCTTGGACATGAGCTGAGTTCCTTCCAGTCCTTGATCAGAATGAGGCTTTGGCCAGAGGGTTGGCATCGACACGGAAGCTGAACAGTTTGCGCCCGCTGCGAATCCCGATCCGGACGAAAACCGGCAGGATTAGGTCTCGAACCCGTTGGCCGAACCACGATGCCGGCCCCTTTTGCGACCTGTTCCGCGCGGTGATCCGGACCACGCGCTCGACGCGGCCGCGCCGGAGGTCTTCGAAACGATGGAAGGCCTGGCCGAGCTCCGCTTCATCATGCAGGCATGCGGCCAGCACGATTGCATCTTCGATTGCCATTGAGGCGCCCTGGCCGGCGTGCGGGCCGACCGCATGGGCGGCGTCGCCAATCAGAACGACGCGGCCTTTCGACCAGCGCGGCAGATTGGGCATATCAAATACGGGATAGGATCGTTCGAGCCTGCCGACGTGCCTTAGGATTCTGGCGTTTGGATCGGGATCGCCGGCGTGAAGGCTACGAATGAAAGCGGCGAATTTTTCGGGATCGGCTTGCCTGCCGCTGCCTGGATGATCGGCGAAGTAGGAATTGAACCAGTAGACCGGGCCCGAACCTTCCTTGATGTAACCGAAAAAGGCGCTGTTGCCGAAGGTCATCCGCATCAGACCGCCGGTCGACGGCACATCAGCGTCCACCACACCTCCAGTTCCAACCACCCCGGTAAACCGGGGCGCGGGATACTCCGGAAAGACATGTTGGCGTACCGTCGATCTCAGGCCATCAGCGGCCACGACGCACATCGCGTCAAAAGCACCAGCATGCTCCAGTTGGACCGTCGCTCCGTCCGGCCGGCTTTCGACCCCGTTCACACGGTCGCCAAATCGGACCTGGATTCCGCATGCGGCGGCCCTCTTCAGCAGAATCGCCGCCAACGCCCCGCGCCGCAACGTGATGCTCGGCGCACCGAATATGTCGGCGTGATCGCGTTGATCGGCGATCGCGAGCGACTTGCCGCGTCCGTTGAGCAACTCCAGCCCCGTGGTATCGATCCCGGCCGCGATGACATCGTCGCAACAGTCGATCGCCCGCAGGCCATTCATCCCATTTGGCGCCAGTGTCAGGAATTCGCCCTCGCACCGTATCGCGTCCGACGTTCTCTCCTCGAAAACAGTCGGCCGAAAGCCCAGCTTTTTGAGTCGGATCGCCAGGACGAGTCCGGCAACGCCGGCGCCGCAAACCGCTACTTCCAATCCCTCTGCCGCACTCATTGACGGAATCTCGATTTTTTGATATAACGATTATCAGATTATACGAATGTCGAACTATATGTCAACAAAGCCTACCGAAGAGCTGATAATCGCGCTCGGATTTGCCATTTCGCGCTGGCAGGATTCAGTCGAAGACTTCGACGGCGCCGTAGGCGAGATCTATGGATTGAGCGCGGCCGAGCGACGCTGCCTGAGCTCGGTCAGTCATGGACCTCAACCGGCAAATGCCATCGCGAAGGACGTCAACCTGACGCCGGCGGCCGTCACGACGCTGATCGATCGGCTCGAGAAGCGCGGTTTCGTTCGACGTCAATCCGACCCGCACGACAGGCGCCGGGTCATGGTGGCAGCGGCGGAGAAAACCGAAGAACTGACCCGACAAACCTACCAACCCGTCTTCGAAGCGGGCGCAGCGCTACTCGAGAACTACTCGATGGAGGAGATGGCGCTGATCCGGAAATTTATCGAGGAAGTGACCGCGATGCAGATATCTCAAACCAATGCCTTGCGGCACAGAAAGTAGAAATCTCCGATCAGACCGCGATATTGTCGATCAGGCGGGTCGTGCCCATCTTCGCCGCGGCCAGCAGGCGGCGTGGGCGATCCGCATCCGGGCCTTCCCGCAGCGTTTCGGCATCGACCAGGGTAACATAATCGATCTCGAAGCCGGCGGCGGTCAGCGACTCCCGCGCAGTGGCCAGCACCGTCTCGATATCGTCGCCCTTTCCGATGCCCTTCGCCGCAACGCCGAGCGCCCGCGGCAGTGCGACCGCCCGGCTGCGCTGATCGTCGTCGAGATAGACGTTGCGTGACGAGAGCGCGAGGCCGTCATCCTCGCGCTGGGTGGGCAGGCCCATGATCTCGATCCCGAAATCGAGATCGGCAACCATGCGGCGGATCACCGCCAGCTGCTGATAATCCTTTTCGCCGAACCAGGCGATGTCGGGCCGCACCTGGTTGAACAGCTTCGACACGACGGTCGCGACTCCGTCGAAATGGCCTGGCCGGGCGGCACCGTCGAGCCCTTCACTGACGCCGGCGACCGAGACGTTGGTCGCGAAGCCATCCGGATACATCACGTCGACCGGCGGCATCCACAGCAGGTCGCACCCCGCCTCTTTCAGCATGCGCGTGTCGGCGGTCTCCTTGCGGGGATAGCGCGACAGGTCCTCGTTCGGGCCGAACTGCTTCGGGTTGACGAAGATCGACGCCACGACGCGTACGCCGGGGCGCTTGGCCGCCTCGATCAGCGCCATATGGCCGGCGTGAAGCGCGCCCATGGTCGGAACCAGCGCGATCGCTGCTCCTCCCTCACGGAATTCTGCAATCCCGGCACGGAGCAGATCGAGGTGACGGATGGTTTGCACGCGTGATGGGCCTTCGATAAGGACGGGTAAGGACGGGGCGGGCCTTCTATGGGGGGCAGCGCGACCGATCAATACGGCCAATCATCAGGGACACGAGCGACTTGTCGACGGTTGCACAGAAGCCACATATCATCGTGTTCGCCAACGAGAAGGGCGGGACCGGCAAGTCGACGACTGCCGTCCATGTCGCGATCGCGCTGCAGGCACGGGGTGCGAAGGTCTCCGCGTTCGATCTCGACCACCGCCAGCGGACGACAGGCCGCTATCTCGACAATCGCCAGGCGACCGCCAAGCGGACCGGCCGCGAGCTGAACACTCCCCGCCACGCGACGCATGACGGCGAGAGCCTGGCACGCTTCACCGAGACGCTCGATGCCCTTTCCGAAGGCGCCGATTTCCTGGTGATCGACACGCCGGGCCGCGACGACCGCTTCGCGCGGATGGCAGCGCAAAAGGCCGATACCCTGGTCACGCCGATGAACGACAGCTTCGTCGATTTCGACCTGATCGGCCAGGTCGACCCGGTGACCTACAAGGTGACTCGCCCGAGTTTCTATGCCGAGCTGATCTGGGACGCGCGCAAGGCCCGCGCCAAGGCCGACGGATCGACGATCGACTGGGTCGTGCTGCGCAACCGCGTCCAGCATATCGAGGCGCGCAACATGCGCCGCGTGTCCGAGGCGCTCGATCAGCTCGCCAAGCGGGTCGGCTTCCGCATCATTCCGGGGCTCGGCGAGCGCGTGATCTACCGCGAGCTGTTCCCGAAAGGCCTGACCATGCTCGACGCCCGCGAGTTCGGCGAGATGGGCCTGGCCCATGTCGCGGCACGCCAGGAGCTGCGCGAGATGATGGCGGCGCTTGGCCTGCCCGAGCCCGCGATGCCGCTGTTCGCCTGATGGCGAAGATCCTCTTCATCGGGCTGGTGCTGTTCGGCGTCTGGCTGCTGCTGCGCAAGACCGCACCGACGCCGCCGATCGACGAGAAGGAGGCACGCGCCATCCTGGGGGTCGACCGTACCGCCGATGCCGAGGCGATCCGTGCCGCGCATCGTCGCCTGGTCGCGGCCGTCCACCCGGACCGCGGCGGATCGACCGAACTGGCGCGGCGGATCAACGCCGCGCGCGACGTGCTGCTCAAAAAGCGCGACTGACCTTTCCTTACAATGAACTTTCCGGGCGCTCGCCTATTGGGCGCTCGAACAGCTTGAACCGGAGGACCGATGACGCACCGCTTCGACCCCACTTCCCTGCGCGAATATGACATCCGCGGCATCGTAGGGAAGACGCTCGGCCCGGCCGATGCGACTGCGATCGGCCGCGGCTTCGCCACGCGCGTGCGCCGTGCCGGCGGGACGCGGGTGGCGGTCGGCTATGACGGCCGCGTCTCCTCGCCCGAGCTGGAGGCAGCGCTGATCGCCGGCCTGACCGCGAGCGGCGTCGATGTCGTGCGGGTCGGCATGGGGCCGACGCCGATGCTCTATTATGCCGAGGCGATCCTCGAAGTCGACGGCGGCATCCAGATCACCGGCAGCCATAATCCGGGCGATTACAATGGCTTCAAGATGGTGCTGCAGCATCTGCCGTTCTTCGGCGCTGATATCCAGGACCTGGGCAAGCTGGCCGAGGAAGGCGACTGGGAAGAGGGCGAAGGCGCCGTCTCCGACTTCTACATCGAAGACGATTATGTCGGCCGGCTGATGGCGGGCTATGCCGGCGGCGCCTATCGGATCGGCTGGGACGCGGGCAACGGCGCGGCCGGGCCAGTGATCGAGAAGCTGACCAAGCTGCTGCCGGGCGAACATCATTTGCTGTTCACCGAGGTCGACGGCACCTTCCCCAACCATCATCCCGATCCGACCGAGGAAAAGAACCTCGCCGACCTGAAGCGCCTCGTCGCCGAGAAGCAGCTCGATTTCGGGCTCGCCTTCGACGGCGACGGCGACCGGATCGGCGCGATCGACGGCCAGGGCCGAGTGATCTGGGGCGACCAGCTCCTGTCCATCCTCGCCGAGCCGGTGCTGAAGGAGCTGCCCGGATCGACGATCATCGCTGACGTGAAGGCCAGCCAGGCGCTGTACGACCGGATCGCCGAACTGGGCGGCGAGCCGCTGATGTGGAAGACCGGGCACAGCCTGATCAAGATGAAGATGAAGGAGACGCAGTCGCCGCTCGCCGGCGAGATGAGCGGACACATCTTCTTCGCGCATGACTATTACGGGTTCGACGACGCGCAATATGCCGCGGTGCGGCTGATCCGCGCCGTGCACATGATCGGCAAGTCGATGACCGAGATCCGCGGCGCCATGCCGGCGATGGTCAACACGCCCGAGATGCGCTTCCAGGTAGACGAGAGCCGCAAGTTCGCGGTGGTCGACGAAGTGCTCGACCGGCTCGAGGCCGAGGGCGCCGAGGTCAACCGCACTGACGGCGCGCGAGTCAATACGGTGGACGGCTGGTGGCTGTTGCGAGCGTCCAACACCCAGGACGTGCTGGTCGCGCGCGCCGAGGCGAAGGATCAGGCCGGGCTCGACCGGCTCATGGCAATGATCGATGCGCAGCTTGCCGCCAGCGGGATCGTGCGCGGGGAACAGGCGGGGCACTAACTGTTTTCTCCCCTCCCCTGAAGGGGAGGGGCGTTCAAGAGACTCGCATTCCGCCTCTCAAACCGCCACTTAAGCGCGATGCCTCCCCCTCAACCCCAGCTTATCCGTGTCGTCGATCTCGAAACCACCGGGCCGGCGCCGCCGGCGCACGGCGTGTGCGAGATCGGATGGCAGGATGTCGTGCTCGGTGCCGATGGGCGCTGGGAACTCCATGGCGAGGGCGGCAGCCGGCTGGTCAATCCGGGCCGGCAGATCCCGCCGATCACGCAGGCGATCCACCATATCCTCGACGAGCAGGTCGCCGACGCGCCTTATTGGCACGATGTCGCGCGCGCGGTGCTCGATCCCTGGCCGCGCCGGCTGGCGCTCGCCGCGCATCGCGCCGATTTCGAGCAGCAATATTGCACCCCCGCGCTCACCCGCAACGCCGACTGGGTATGCACCTGGAAATGCGCGATGCGGCTGTGGCCGGATAGCCCGAGCTTCTCCAACCAGGTGCTGCGCTACTGGCGCAAGCCCGAGGGGATCGAGCATGAGCGCGGCCTGCCGGCACACCGCGCCTTTCCCGATTCCTATGTCACGGCCTTTCACCTGCGCGACATGCTCAACCAGGTCGGGCTGCCGCAGCTGATCGAATGGTCCAATCTGCCGGGCCTGTTGCCGCGCGTCCGCCAGGGGCCCGATCGCGGCAAGGACTGGCGCGAGATCGAGGACGAATCGCTCGCGCGTTTCCTGGGCGACCGCGATATCGATGTGCGCTTCACCGCCGAGACCGAGCTGGCGCGGCGCCGCGGCGGCGGCGCGGTCGGACGGACGACCTTGCAGGGCGCCTTGTTCTAGCATCATTCCCCGATCGCAACGACCTTGATAAATGTGGCACGACTGGTGCTGGCGTTCCCGGATTTGCGAATCTAGAAACACGCATGGTCGAAAAGCCGATGTTCGAAGGGATCGCCCGGCGGTTCGGGTGGGCCGACCAGTCGATGGGCCGATTCCTCATCGGGTGCATGGTGATCGGCTTCGCCAGCCTGATGGCCGCCGGCATCGCGGCGATCTGGTCGACCGGGCACAACCAGGAGCATATTCGCGCGGTCAACCACACCTATGAGGTGCAGCTGGCCATCGCCCGCGCCAACATCCTGGTCGAACAGGCCGAATCGGTGCGGCGCGGCTATGTCATCGCGCGGCAGCCGGAATATCTGACCAGCTACAAGACCATCGCCGCGCAGATTCCCGATGCCCTGCGGCAGATCGACCTGCTGACCGCCGACAATCCGCGGGAAAAGGCCAATCTCGCCCGGTTGCGCCGGCTGGTCGCGGCGATCGAGCAGCGCCGCGACATCACCAACGCGCTGGTCGAGGCCGGGCGGGTCGACGAGGCGATCAGCGCCTTCACTGACGAGACCACCGCGCGCCGGATGCGCGGCATCCGCGACCTCGGCAAGGCGATGGAAGGCGAGGAGCAACGGCTGCTCGCGATCCGCGATGCCGAGCAGCAGGCGAGCGTGCGGACCTTCTATACGACGATCGGCGTTGCCGGGGCGCTGCTGCTGTTCGTCGCCATGGCATCGCTGCTGACCATCCTGCGCTACACCCGCGACCTCGCCGCCTCGCGCGACGCACTGCGCGACTTCGCCGAATCGCTCGAGGAGCTGATCGCCGAGCGCACCGCCGACCTGACCCGCGCGAACGAGGAGATCCAGCGCTTCGCCTATATCGTCAGCCATGATTTGCGCGCGCCGCTGGTCAACGTCATGGGCTTTACTGCCGAGCTGGACGCCGCCGCTGCCGCGATCACCACGATGATCGACCACGCCGAGACCGAGGCGCCGGCCGTCGTCAGCGAGCAGGCCCGCACCGCCGCGCGACAGGAGCTGCCCGAGGCGATCCGCTTCATCCGCACCTCGAGCGAGAAGATGGAGCGGCTGATCAACGCGATCCTGAAGCTGTCGCGCGAGGGCCGCCGCATCATCGTGCCCGAACGGATCGAGATGAACGCCCTGATCGGATCGGTCGGCGCGAGCCTGCAGCATCTGATCGACGACCGCGACGCCCGCCTCGTGATCGAGGGCACGCTGCCCGACATCGTCAGCGACCGGCTGGCGCTCGAGCAGATTTTCTCCAACCTGATCGAGAATGCGGTGAAATATCTCCGTCCGGGCCGGCCGGGGCTGATCGAGGTACGCGGCGAGCGGCATGGCGGACGCGTGACCCTGGAGGTCAGCGACAATGGCCGCGGCATCGCCCCTGCCGACCATCGCAGGGTGTTCGACCTGTTCCGCCGATCCGGGAATCAGGACCAACCGGGCGAAGGCATCGGTCTGGCGCATGTCCGTGCCTTGGCGTACCGGCTCGGCGGCGTTATCGACGTCCGGTCGGACATCGGAAAAGGCGCGACATTTCGTCTGTCGCTCCCGGCTACACTTTCCGAGGGACAGGGGAATTAGATGAACGATCACCACTCAGTCGGCATCGTGATGATCGAGGATGACGAAGGTCATGCGCGGCTGATCGAGAAGAACATCCGTCGTGCCGGCATCCTCAACGAGATCGTCCATTTCACGGACGGCACGCGGGCGATCGATTACCTGTTCAACCATGAGAAGGGCCCGGCGCTGGGCGGCCCGGCGCTCGTCCTGCTCGATCTCAACCTGCCGGACATGAGCGGCGCCGACATTCTGACGAAGATCAAGGGCGCGCCGGCGCTGCGGCGCACCCCCGTGGTCGTGCTGACCACCACTGACGACAAGGTCGAGATCGAGCGCTGCTACGATCTCGGCGCCAACGTCTACATCACCAAGCCAGTCAATTACGAAAGCTTCGCCCAGGCGATCCGGCAGCTCGGCCTGTTCCTGTCCGTGATCAAGGTCCCCGACGCGGAAACCCAGCAGGCCTGAGGTCAGGCCGAAAAGCCGGAGAGCAGGCTGGCGACATTGCCGCCGAGCGCGTCGACGGCATATCCACCCTCCATCGCGATCACCGTCGGCCAGCCCCGTACGGCGATATCCCGGCCGAGCACCGCATAGTCGGCGGTCGCGAGCCGGAAAAAGGAGATCGGATCGCCATCCCAGGTGTCCGCGCCGAAGCTGACGATCAGCAGGTCCGGCGCAAATCGGGCGATCGCATCGAGCGCGGCGGTTTGTGCGGCCCGGAACGCATCGATCCCCGCCCCTTGCGGCAATGGCAGGTTGAGCGTGGTGCTTTCCCCCGCCCCTTCCCCGGTCTCGTCGGCATGGCCCCAGAAAAAGGGATAGTCAGTCGCCGGGTCGGCATGGATCGACGCGTAGAAGACGTCGCCGCGCGTCCAGAAAATGTCCTGCGTGCCGTTGCCGTGATGATAGTCGATATCGAGGATCGCCACCCGATCGGCCCCGGCATCGCGCGCGGCCTGGGCGGCGATGGCAGCAGTGTTGAGGTAGCAATAGCCGCCAAGATAATCGGCGCCCGCATGATGGCCGGGCGGACGGCACAGGGCGAAAGCGGCGCGATCCCCGCCGTGCACCGCATCGAGCGCGGAGAGGACCGATTGCGCGCTCCAATAAGCGGCATCCCAGGTCTCGGCGGTCAGCGGGGTCGAAGCGTCGAGGCTGTAGCGGCCAGCCAGCGCGTCGATCCGGTCGAGCTTCAGCGCGCGCCTTGCGACGATCGGCCAGATATAGCCGATCACGTCGCCCGGCCGCCCCGCCGCAGCCCAGCGCGCCGGCCCATGCTTGAGGAAATCGAGATAGCCCGCGTCATGCACGGCGCGGATCGCAGCGTCGCCGTGATCGACAGGCGCCTCGACGCCGAGCGTTTCGGCGATCGCCTCGGCCCTTACCGGCCGTTCCGCATAGTCGGTGAAGCCGCCATTGTGCAGCTCCTTCAGCGGCGCATGGGCGAGCTGGCGGGGATCGAAGAAACGACGCATCCGGCCTTGTCGCGCGACACCGGGATCGGCGCAACCGGATCCAAACAGCGACTCGGCTTTTCCGCTATTTAGCCGCCACATTTTTCTTCCGCTGTTATGTTGGATTTTCGTGCCGGATTCCTCGCCTGTTCACAACGGGTTAGGCGGCGTTTTCCCTGTTACGCATAACAGCGGAAAAAGTGGCCACAAACACCGCGTTTTTTCCGCTGTAACACCCGGAAAACACCGTTCGATTTCAATCGACCATGAGAAGGAGCAGGCCGGAGAGCCGGCGGTTCGATGCTGTCATGATCCTTGCCGCGGTTGAATCAAGACGGCGGTACGGGAGCCGGCAAGATACAGCACGACAAACCCGACCACCGCCGACAGGATCGATCCGGCCAGCACGCCGATCTTCACCTCGTCCATGATCGCGGCGTTGCCGGGGAAGGCGAGACCGCCGATGAACAGGCTCATGGTGAAGCCGATCCCGGCGAGCAGCGCGACGCCGTAGACCTGCGCCCAGCTCGCTCCGCCGAGCGGCCCGGCCAGCCCCATGCGAACCGCGAGCCAGATACTGCCGAAAATGCCGATCTGCTTGCCGAAGAACAGCGCGAGCGCGATGCCCAGCACCAGCGGCTCGACCAGGATCGACGGGCCAAGGCCAGCCAGCGACACCCCGGCATTGGCGAAACCGAACAGCGGCACCACCGCATAGGCGATCCAGGGATTGAGCGCGTGTTCGAGCCGGTGAAGCGGCGAATCGTGATGATCGGGCGCGCCGGGGGAACGGCGGATCGGGATCGTCATCGCCGCAACCACGCCGGCAATGGTCGCGTGCACACCCGACATCAGCACCAGCAGCCAGAGCAGGGCGAAAGCGACCAGATAGGGCCAGAGCCGTACCACACCGAAGCGGTTCATCGCGGCCATGGCGCCCGCGACGATCGCTGCGCCGGCGAGCGCCAGCAGCGACAGGCCATGGCTGTAGAAGACGGCGATGATCGCGACCGCTCCCATATCGTCGACGATCGCGACGGTGGTCAGGAACAGCTTGAGCGACGCGGGCACGCGCGGACCGAGCAGCGCCAGCACGCCGATGGCAAAGGCGATGTCGGTCGCGGCGGGGATCGCCCAGCCGGCGCGCAGATCGGCCGCGCCGCCGGTGATGGCGAGATAGAGGATCGCCGGGCAGATCATGCCGGCTGCCGCGGCGATGATCGGCAGGCGCCGTCGCTCCGCGCTGGCGAGCTGGCCGTCGACCAGCTCGCGCTTGATCTCGAGCCCGACGAGCAGGAAGAACAGCGCCATCAGCGCATCGTTGATCCAGAGATGGACCGTCATCGGCCCGATCGCCGGGGCGAGCACTGGCCCGGTCTCGACGTGCAGCAGATGGAAATACTCATGGGCGAGCGGCGAGTTCGCGGCGATCATCGCCAGCGCGGCCGCCGCGATCAGCAGGATTCCGCCGGCTGCCTCATTGGCGAGGAAATCGCGCAGGACTGAGGCGGGGGATCCTCTTTTTCCGGCCATCTGCGCGTTCCTTTCGGGAAAGGGTATGGCGGTTTCGACGGTCAGCTAGCAAGCGGAAGCGGCAACAAATCTCCCTCTCCCGTTGTGGGAGAGGGAAGGAGGAGCGAAGCGACGGGAGGGTGAGGGGGAGTGAGGCTCGAGACACGGAGAGGGAATTTTAGAGCGAGCGGAACATCACGAACGCATCGACGAACCCGTGTGTCGGATGCTCGAAGGCAAGTGGCAGTGTGCCGACGATGTCGAAGCCGAGCGACTGCCAGAGCCGCACCGCCCGTGTGTTGCTGCTCACCACGAAGTTGAACTGCATCGCCCGAAAGCCACGTAGCCGCGCATGATCGAGGGAATGTTCGGCCATGGATCGCGCCAGGCCGCGCCCCTGCGCGTCGGCATGAGTCATATAGCCGCAATTGGCGACATGCCCGCCGCCCCCGGCCTGGTTCGCCCGGAGATAATAGGTGCCGAGCACCCGGCCGTCCTCCTCGGCGACGAACACCTGCTTGTCGGCGCCGAGCCAATAAGCGAGCGCATCGCCCCCCGGCATGGCGCGGTCCAGCGCATAGGTTTCGCCGGCACGGATGACCGGGCCGATGATCGACCAGATCGCCGCAGCGTCCTCGGCTTGGGCCGGCCGGATCAGCATGAGTCCTCCGTTACCGCGCCAGCGCCTCGGCGATCAGCTTGCGGCTGTTCTCGATGCCGTAGAGCGCGATGAAGCTGCCCATGCGCGGGCCCTGGCTCGAGCCGAGCAAGGTCTCATACAGCGCCTTGAACCAGTCGCGCAGATTCTCGAACCCGCCGGTCTTGCCGATCTCATAGACCAGATTCTGGATCTCCTCGGCGCTCGCTTCGGGCGGCAGCGCGGCGAGATCGGCATCGAGCTGCTGCAGCGCTGCCACTTCCACGCCTTCGGGCGCGCGGCGCTGAAGCGTCGGGGCGACGAAGTCGCGGCCATAAGCCAGGGCGTGCCCGATCAGCCGGTCGAGCTCGGGATAGGCCTCGGGCGTGGCATCGGGCACGTAATTGGAGAGATAGCTCCACACCTGTTCCTTGGTCGCGTCACCCATCACCCCGACCAGATTGAGCAGCAGCCCGAAGGTCACCGGCAGCTCGCCCGTCGGCATCTTGCCGTCATGGATGTGATGGACCGGGTTGCCGAGCTTCTCCTTCAGCTCCTGCGCGGCATAATTGCCGCGGAACTGCCAATAGTCGTCCACCGCGCGCGGGATGACGCCCATGTGCAGCGACTTGGCCTTTCGCGGCTCGCGGTAGATGTAGAAGGCGAGGCTCTCCTCCGGACCATAGGTCAGCCAGTCGTCGAGGCTGAGGCCGTTGCCCTTGGACTTGGAGATCTTTTCGCCCTTTTCGTCGAGGAACATCTCATAGGTGAGGCCTTCGGGCGGACGGGCGCCGAGCACGCGCGTTATCTTCGACGCCTGAGTGACGCTGTCGATCAGGTCCTTGCCCGACATCTCGTAATCGACCTGAAGCGCGGTCCATCGCATCGCCCAATCGACCTTCCATTGCAGCTTGGCCATGCCACCGAGCGCCGATTGCTCGATCCGGTCGCCCTCGTCCATGAAGGCGATGATCCCGGCCTCGGCGTCGACCACTTCGACCGGCACCTGGAGCACGATCCCCGATTTCGGGCTGATCGGCAGGATCGGCGAATAGGTCGCGGCGCGTTCGGCACGAAGCGTGGGGAGCATCACGTCCATGATCGCCTGATAGCGCTGCAGGATCAGCTTCAAGGTCGGATCAAAGCGGCCCGAGGCATATTCGGTGGTCGAGGACAGGAACTCGTAATCGAAGCCATAGCGATCGAGGAAATCGCGTAGCATCGCATTATTGTGGTGCGCGAAGCTTTCGAACTTCTCGAACGGATCGGGCACCCTGGTCAGCGGCTTGCCGAGATATTCGGCCAGCATCGCCTTGTTCGGGACATTGTCCGGCACTTTCCGCAAGCCGTCCATGTCGTCCGAAAAGGCGACGAGGCGAGTCGGGGTGTCGCTGAGCGCGTGGAAGGCGTTGCGTACCATCGTCGTGCGCAGCACTTCGTTGAAGGTGCCGATATGCGGCAAGCCCGAGGGGCCGTACCCGGTCTCGAACAGCACCGGCGCACCCTGCTTGCCGTCCGGATAGCGTTTCAGCAGCTTGCGCGCCTCTTCGTACGGCCAGGCTTTGGACTCGAGGGCGGCGGACTTGAGGTCGGCGGGGCGGAGTTCGGGTGCAGTCATGCGGGCTCTTTGCCGATTTGGCAGCCGCGCCGCAAATGCTATACTCGCCTCGTGACGCTGATCGCTCCCCTCAATGTACCGCAGCCGGTCAAACTCCGGATCGAGGACTATGAGTTGCTGCTGCGCGCCGGCACCTTTTCCCATCTTGCGAAGACCGAGCTGATCGAGGGGGTGATCGTCGAGATGAACTCGCAGTACCGGCGCCATTCCTTCGCAAAAAACGAACTGACCTATCGACTGCGCCGCGCGCTCGAGGCGCTGGGCTCCGCCTATTCGGCGCAGAGCGAAACGACGGTCGCACTCCCGCCTTATGGCGCACCCGAACCCGACGTCGTCCTTACCAGCGCCCCACAGGGCGACGGTTATGTCCCGCTTGAGTCGGTCGCGCTGCTGATCGAAGTGTCGGACAGCACGATCAGCTACGATCTCGGCACCAAAGCGGCGATGTATGCGATGCACGGCATCCCGGAATATTGGGTGGTCGACCTGCCGGCGGCGCAGATTCATCAGCTCTGGCAGCCGATGGAAGGCAGCTATCAAAATAGCCGCTCCGTCGCCGTGGGTGAGCCGTTGCAGAGCGTGACGCTGGCTGACCTGACGATCGAGACGAACGGAATCCTCTAAACGGCCTCGTGCCGTTGCCATTTCGTTCCATTCGCGCGATGGGATGGTGTGGCCCCGCTCCCCCACCCCGCGCTGCATGCCAGCCATAGCGGCATCTGGATCGCCGACGCTGACGGCACCCGGCCGATCGGGCGCGGCGAAGCGATCCGGATCGCAGCGGATACACCGGTGATCGTGCTCAACGCGCCGCTGATCGCCCAGCGGCTGGGCTATGCCGACCTGTCGGGGCTCGACGTGCTCGAGCTGTTCGCCTTTCTCCGCCCGGCGCGATTCATGGTGCCGACGCCGCGTGGGCTGGCGCGCGAAACCGGGCTGGAGGCGCCCGCGACCGACGCCGAGGTCGCCGCCTTCCTGCGCAGCGCCGCCGAAAAGCTGCTCGACCTGACCTCGGCCGACTGGCCCGAGCGCGAAGGGGCCTGGACCACTGCGCAATCGCTGTTTCGGCTGCGCTGGACCTGGGCACCGGTGGTGGCGGATCGGCTGGCGAAACCTGCAACCGCGGAGCGCTGGCTGTTTTCGAAGCTGCCCGAATGGTCCGAAGTAGCGCCGCGCCCGGCGCCGCGCACCATTACGCTCGACCCGGAGGAAACCCAGGCACGGCTGGCGCACCTGACCGGCAATGGCGCGGAGCAGCGTCCGGGCCAGCGCGCCTTTGCCCAGGCAGCGATGGAAGCGTTCGGCCCGCGCATGGTGCGCGACGCCCCGAACATGGTGCTGGCCGAGGCGGGCACCGGTATCGGCAAGACGCTGGGCTATCTCGCCCCCGCCTCGCTCTGGTCCGAAAAGGCCGGCGGCGCAGTGTGGGTGTCGACCTTCACCAAGGCGCTGCAGCGGCAATTGGGACATGAAAGCGCGCGGCTGTTTCCCGATCCGGAAGTCCGCAAGGCCAAGGTGGTGACGCGCAAGGGACGGGAGAATTATCTCTGCCTGCTCAATCTGGAGGACGCGCTGCAGGGCGGATTCGCCGGGCGCGCCGCGATCCTGGCGCAGCTCGTCGCGCGCTGGGCAGCGTATAGCGCCGACGGCGACATGGTCGGCGGCGATCTGCCCGGCTGGCTGCCCACTTTGTTCCGCCGCAACGGATCGACCGCGCTGACCGACCGGCGCGGCGAATGCGTCTATGCCGGCTGTCCGCATTACCGGAAGTGCTTCATCGAGCGCGCCGCCCGGGCGAGCGCCGAGGCCGATATCGTCATCGCCAACCATGCTTTGGTGATGGTCAATGCCGCGCGCGGCCGCGAGCTGGCGACGCGGCCGACCCGTTATGTGTTCGACGAGGGACACCATATCTTCGACGCGGCGGATTCGATGTTCTCGACCGCACTGACCGGGCAGGAGACGATCGAGCTGCGGCGCTGGATCCTCGGCCCCGAATCGGGCGGGCGCGGGCGACGACGCGGGCTTGCCGCGCGATTGTCCGATGTGGCGAGCTATGATGAGGGCGGCGGGATCGCCATTGCCGAGGCGATCAAGGCAGCGGGCGCGCTCGCCGCGGACGGCTGGCTGCAGCGGCTGAGCGAAGGCGCGCCGTTCGGGCCGATCGAGACCCTGCTCGCGGCGGTGCGTGGCCTCGCTTATGCCCGCGCCGAAGCGCAGGGCGATGCCGGCTACGGTCTGGAGACCGAGCTTGCCGAGCCCGACGCCGCGCTGATCGAGGCGGCAGCACCCGCCGCGCATGCGCTGGACGCGCTGGTGCGGCCGCTCGTCACCCTTGGCCGGCGGCTCGAGGCAGTGCTGGCCGAAGCGCCCGACTGGATGGACGGGCCGGCGCGCGCGCGAATCGAAGGGGCGATCGCCTCGATCGGCTGGCGGGCGGAGACGGTCGCGGCCTGGCTGTCGCTGCTCGCGCGGATCGGCGGACCGGCGACGCCCGATTATGTCGACTGGCTGGCGGTCGACCGGATCGAGGGCCGCGAGTACGATATCGGCCTGCACCGCCACTGGCTCGACCCGAGCAAGCCCTTTGCCGAGACGGTGCTGAAACAGGCGCATGGTGCGCTGGTCACTTCGGCGACGTTGCGCGGGGGCGGCGACTGGGACGTGGCCGAGGCGCGGACGGGCGCCCAGCATCTGATCCGCGGGGCGAGCCGGTTCGAGGCGATCAGCCCCTTCGACTATGCGTCGCAGGCCGAAGTGTTGATCGTGACGGACGTGAAGCGCGGCGACATGGGGGCGCTGGCCAATGCCTATGCGCGGCTGGGTGTCGCGTCCGGCGGCGGCATGCTGGGGCTGTTCACCGCGATCCGGCGGCTGCGCGGGGTACATGCGCGGATCGCGGACCGGCTCGCGCGCGATGGGCTGCCGCTCTATGCCCAGCATGTCGATCCGATCGATACGGGGACTTTGGTCGATATCTTCCGCGACGATGCCTCCGCCTCCCTGCTCGGCACCGATGCGCTGCGCGACGGCGTCGACGTGCCGGGCCGGTCGCTGCGGCTGGTCGTGATGGAAGGCGTGCCCTGGCCCAAGCCGACCGTGCTGCACGCCGCGCGGCGGCTGGCGGGCGGCGGCAGCGCCTATGACGACCGCATCGTGCGGGCGCGGCTGGCGCAGGCGTTCGGTCGGCTGATCCGGCGCGCCGACGATCACGGCATCTTCGTCCTGCTCTCCGCGGCGATGCCGTCGCGGCTGCTGACCGCCTTTCCGCCGGGCGTGACGGTGTCTCGCGTGACCCTGGACGAAGCGGTGGTGCGCGCGGGCCGTCTTCCTTCTGTCAGCCATGTGGGGCATGAGGCCCGCGAGGAAGCCTGACGGAGACGCTTGCCGGGATGAAGACGCTGACGCTCCTTCGCCATGCCAAATCGGGCTGGGACGATCCGGTGCTGCGCGATTTCGATCGGCCGCTCAACGGCAAGGGCAAGCGTGCCGCCCAGCTGGTCGGGCGCAACTGGCGAACCATGGGCCTGCGCTTCGACCAGGTCGTCGCCTCGCCCGCGGTGCGCGTGATGGAGACGATCGAGCAGGTCGCGACCGGATATGGCGCGGCGCTGGCGCCGGCCTGGGACCGGCGCATCTATCTCGCCTCGGCGACAACCCTGCTCGACGTGATCCATGAGCTGCCCGAGGGCGCCGATACGGCGCTGCTGATCGGGCATAATCCCGGGCTGGAGGATCTGGTGCTGCTGCTGGTGCCCGATTCGGACGAGCAGCCGCTGCGCGACGATGTCGAGGTGAAGTTCCCGACCGCGAGCACGGCGCAATTATGTTTCGAGGTCGAATCGTGGCGGGACGTGACGGCGGGCGGTGCGTCGCTGGCGCTGTTCGTGCGGCCGCGTGATCTCGATCCAAGCCTGGGGCCGGATCAGGGTTGAGCTGACGAATACCCTATTGTCGTCATGCCGGACTCGTTCCGGCATCCACCGTTCCGCACGACCTACCGCTGCTGAGAGCATGCGGGTCGGTGGACCCCGGAACAAGTCCGGGGTGACGGCGTGTTTGGTGAAGCGGCATTGCTGAATGGCAGGCGCCGCTACTGCTTCTCCATCTTCTCCTTCAGACTAGCCAGGCCGGCCAATGCGCCGAGCGGCTTCGCCTCTTCCTCGCTGATCACACCCGCCTCCTTCAGCACCGCCGCCGCATTGGGGCCGCGCGGGAAGGGATCGAGCGCGAGCGCCATGGTCTCCGCCGCCGCCTCGCCGAGATCGATCGCGGCGCCATCGAAGCTCATCGTGTCGAGCGCGTCCTCGCTGAGCTCGATCTCGTCGCCTTCAGGCTTGTCGCCGGCGACGAAGCGCAGCGCGACGGGTTCGTCGACCGAAACGGGCAGCGGATCGTCCGTGACGACGCAGGCCTGAACCAGTTTCGCCACCACTTTCCCGCGCGCAACGACGCCGGCGGCATCGCGGCGCAGGCGGAAGGTCCCGACCAGCCGGTCGATCGACTTCAGCCCGAAGCGCGACGCGAGGGCCGCCCGCTCCTCGGCAGTGGCGGAGATGGTGATCTCGCGTTCGCCCTCGCCGATCGTATCGATTCGCTCGAGCCGGGAGAATTCGGGTGCCGTCACGGCAGCTGACCGGCGAGCAGGGCGCCGGTCGGCGTCGCTGCCAGCGACTCGCGCAAGGCAAGCAGCGAATCGCGCGCATGAGCGAGCGCCGCCGCATCGGGCGCCGCGCCGCGATAGAGGTTGCGGACCAGCGCTGCGTCCAGCTCTGCCGGAGTCGTCGCATCGCGAAAGGCGCCGAGCCGGCCGCCGAGCATGCTCATCATCTTGCCGATATGCTTGCCGACGACGATGTCGCCGATGCCGATCTCGCGGAGCTGCCCGTCCATGTCGTCGACGAAACGCTCGGTCAGCTTCGCGCTGGGGCCGGCGGCGACGGGATCGCCCTCCAGCCGCAGCAGGACGAAGGAAAGGACCGTGGCGACCATGTCGAACCGGCCGTCGATCGTGTCGGGAACCCCGCCCGCTTCGTACCAATGGGGCTGGCGGGCGCGCACGATGACCTCGTTATAGAGCGGCAGCGCCTCCTCATCCCGGCTACCGAACAGCTTCGCGATCCATTGCACGTCTCAAGGTCTCCCGCGCGTGCCCTTGTTTGGCCGCGTTCATCCGCATATTGAGGCTGGCGGCGCATGATGCAATGCACTCGCGTTGCCGCGTCGGCGTGCCTGGAGAGTATGATGAGTGTGATTTCCGCCCGCTTGATGATGGGCGCCGCCCTGGGCCTCGCGACGATCGCCGCCGGTGGCTGCACGCCGCTGCGCATGCACCAGGGCTATGTCGTCGATGTCGACCTGGTCAATTCGGTCCAGCCGGGTGTCGACAACCGCCAATCCGTGCTCCAGGTGCTGGGCAAGCCGAGCTTCGCCAGCCAGTTCAACCAGGGCGAATGGTATTATATCGCCCGCGACACACGCAATTTCGCTTACAACAACCCCAAGGTGACGAGCCAGACGACATTGCGCGTCAGCTTCGACGCCAAGGGCAATGTCACCGCCGTGAACCGCACCGGCGCCGAGCAGATCGCGAAGATCAGCCCGTCGGGCGAGAAGACCCCGACGCTCGGCCGCAAGCGCAGCCTCTTCGATGAGCTGTTCGGCAATATCGGCACGGTCGGCGCTGCCGGCATGGGCCCTCCGGGTGGCGACAGCGGCGGTCGCGATACGCCGTAATCCGGCGTTTTTCGCGGTCTCGGGCGGAACCTGCCGCCTTCCCATTCTTTCTATCGCCTGACTGGGTGGTTCGCACCCCGTTCAGCGCGACTCGGCGAAAAGAGTCGCGCGGCAACACCCCCTTCGGGTGTTTCCGGGAGAGAATGGAGAATATCATGCGTAAATTGATCATCCTGACGCTGATGGCCGCGACGGTGCTGCCGACGACGGCGATGGCGCAGTCGAACCGCGAAGTGCGCCAGGACCGGCGTGAGCTTCGCCAGGAACAGCGCGAGTTGAACGATGCCCATCGCCGTGGCGACCGCGGCGATATCCGCGACGAGCGCCGCGACGTCCGCGGGGCCCGTCAGGAGCTGCGCGAGGACGTTCGCGACCGCAACCGCCGTTGGGGCCGCAACGACTGGAACGGCTATCGCAACCAGAATCGCGCGCTCTATTCGCGCGGCAACTGGCGCGCCCCGTTCCGCTACAATGCGTTCCGTCCGGGCGTGCGTATCGGCGCGAGCTATTACGGCCCGCGCTATTTCATCAACGATCCGTGGCGCTATCGCCTCGCGCCGGTCGGCTACAACCAGCGCTGGGTACGTCACTATAACGATGTGCTGCTGGTCGACACCCGCCGCGGCGTCGTGATCGACGTGATCCGCAACTTCTACTGGTAAGAAGATCGTCACGGCCCGGGCGGCGATGTCGCCCGGGCACGGCCGCGTCCGCCTACGGGTGGGCGCGGCCGTTGTCGTTTCAGCGGATGGTGAAGAGCACCTGATCCACCACGCGGCCGCTGATATCGATCAGGCGCAGCCGGTGCTGGCCGGGCGCGGCGAGGATCTGGGGCTGCGAATCGGCTGCGCCCAGATCGCGCTTGTCGAGCAGCAGGCGGTGCGCGGTGACCTCGCCCGAGACCCCGACCGCGAGGCGTTGGCGATCGGGCGGGATATCCGGGTCGATCGCATAGACGCTGCCCGCGACCGGATTGGTGATGCGCGGCCGGCGCGCGGCCTGGGGCGCGGCGGCGACTTCCGTTTGCGCGGTGCCGGTGAGGAAATATTCGAGGCGCGGCTGCTCGACATGGTTGGCGAAGCGGATCGCGCGCTGCTCGATGCCCGCCGGACGCGGCGGCGCCACCACCTTGCGGTCGCTGTTCAGCGCCAGCATCAGATCGCGCCAGACCGGCGCCGCACCGCTGGTGCCCGAGACGGCGCGCATCGGATCGCCCTCCAGATTCCCGACCCAGACCGCCACCGTGTAACGATCCGAAAAGCCGATGCACCAATTGTCGCGCATCGCCTTTGACGTGCCGGTCTTCACTGCCGCCCAGAAAGGGAGGCGCAGTGCCGAATCGAGGCCGAAGGTCGCGGCGCGGGCATTGGGATCGGCCATCATGTCGGCGACCAGCCAGGCGGCCTGGGGCGTGGTGACCTTGCGCGGTGCTTCGTGCGGCGCGTCGGCGGTGAGGCGGAGCGGCGACCAGCGGCCGCCATTGGCGAGGCTGCGATAGGCATCGGCCTGTTCAAGCAACGTGACTTCCGCCGAGCCGAGCGCGAGCGAGAAGCCGTAATATTGGCCGTCCTCGGTCATACCGCGATAGCCGCTGTCCCAGAGCCGGTCGCGGAACGGATCGACCCCGACCAGCAGCAAGGTGCGCACTGCGGGCACATTGAGCGACCCGGCCAGCGCCGAGCGCGCCGAGACCTGGCCCTTGAAGCCGCGATCGTAATTCTGGGGCACGTAGAGGCCGGAGGCGGTGTCGAGCTGGACCGGCGAATCCTCGAGGATCGAGGCGGGGGTGAGATAGCCCTTCTCGATCGCCTGGGCATAGAGAAAGGGCTTCAGGGTCGAGCCCGCCTGGCGATAGGCATTGGCGCCGTCGACCGACCGCGCGGTCGAGGCGCCGCCGATGCCGCCGACATAAGCGAGAACGTCGCCGCTCTGATTGTCGAGCACCACCACTGCGCCATCGCGGGCACGGGCGCCGCCCAGGCCCTGGAGCTGGCGCTTCAGCGCGGTGATGGCGAATTGCTGGATGCGCCGGTCGAGCGTCGTCCTGATGCGCAGGCCCGGTTTCCGGAGCAGGCGATCGGCAAGATGCGGGGCGAGGCCGGGGTCGAGCGCGAGGCTGCGCGTTGGGCCGAGCATCGAGGCGGCCTCGCCGGCGAAGCGGGTGCAGTCCTTTTCGTGCGACAGCGCGCAGGCGCGGCGCGCGACCCTGGTCGAATCGGCCTGGGGATCGGGCAGCAGCGCGGCGAGCAGCAGCGAATCGTCGCGGGCGAGCGCATCGGGCGTCTTGCCGAACAGGCCGAGCGCGGCGGCCCCGATGCCCTGCGCCTCGCCGCGGAAACCGGCGAGGTTGAGATACCCCTCGAGGATCTGGTCCTTGGTCCAGGCGCCCTCGAGCGCCCAGGCCGCGCGCATCTGGCGGATCTTGTCCCACCAGCGCCGCGAGCCCGGCGCGGCGAGATCGGGCGCGAGATAACCTGCAAGCTGCATGGTGATGGTGCTGGCGCCGCGAGCCCGCTCCCCTTGCGCCTTATCGCGCGCCACGCCGACCAGCGCGAGCAGGTCGACGCCGCCATGGCCGAAGAAGCGGCGGTCCTCGGCGGCGACCAGCGTTTCGCGGGTGACGGCGGAGACCTTATCGAGCGGCGTCCAGCCGAGCCGGCGCGCGGCGAAATCGACGCGAGCGCTGTCGATGAGATTGCCGTCGCGGTCGTAGAGCCACGCTTCAGACGGGTGCCAGGCAGTGCGGACCTGGACATAACCGGGGAGTGGTGGCGGCAGGGTGACGTAGTCCAGGCTGGCATAGATCAGGGCGACCAGGCCGATGCCGGCGAAGGTCATGCCGGTCCTTGTGCGCAGTGCCGCCCACCACCGTTCGGGCTGAATTTCCCGCACCCTCGCCTTCGCCTTCCCGACCCGGTCGAGAAGGTAGGAGCCGCCCTTCGACAGGCTCAGGGCGAACGGCGATGGTTGGTCGGGCTCTCCCATCCGGTCACCGCTGCGCCACCGTCATCGGCGCATTGGGCAGCTGGGCGCGGATCGCGGGTGAATACATCGCCTCGACCCGCGACGGCGGCAGGTTGAACCGGCCCGCGCCGTTGAGGCGGACCAGATAGCTGACCGTCAGCTTGCCCTTGGGCAGCCAGGAGAAGAAAGCGCGCCACGAATCATTGCCGCGCTCGATATAAGCGAGCTGGGCGCCGACCTCGACGTTCCAGAGCTTGCCCTCGCCATCCTGCGCGACGAAATCGAAGCCGCCGCCATCGCTGCCTTGATCGGCGAGGATCTTCGACTGGCCGCCGAGATCGCCGATGATGGTGCCGCCGGCCGGGACCGGATCGTCGATCACCACCCAGTTGCGCTCCGCCGTCGCCTCGACCGTGATCGTCACCTTCACGACATCGCCCCGCGTCAGCACGCCCTTGGTGCGCGCCTGCACCACATCGAGTTTGCGCGACATGCGATAGCCCGCGTTGAGCGGCTTGGTCAGCGGCACCGCGGCCGAGACCGAGACGCTCGCCCAGGGGCCCGCGCCGCCCGATTGCGACAGGCGCAGCGGGGTCTGGGCGGCGGGGAGCGGGAAGCTTGCCTGGCGCAGGTCGACGGTGAGCGGCCACGCCTTGGAGATGGTGCGGCTGCCCAGCACGAGCGAGGTCGTGCCGGCGATCGCCTCGGCCGGGTAGAGCGTCGCGAACTTGCGCGCGGCGACGGTACCCCAGGCATTGGCGGTGGTCGTGTCCCAATGGCCGCGGACCTGGCGCAGCGAGACGCCGACCATCATCTTCGGCGCATCGTCCTGCCAGCCGGGCCGGCCGAGCGTGGCGAGCAGCGCCTTGATCGAGGCCTCGTCGCTCGACGACATCAGCCACCAGGCCGAGCTCGACGCATCGGTCAGGTCGAGCCGCGTGCCCTCATAGGCAATGCGCGACCGGATCACCGCTTCGGCCGCTGCTTTCAGCGCCGTGCCGTTGGCGAGGCCGGGGACCTTGTCGAGCGCCATCAGATAATCCGCGACGCTCGCCGTCGGCATCTCCTTGGGGGTGATGCTGATCTGGCCGAGCATCGCCGGCGTCGCCGCGCCGGCCCGGGCCAGCGCAGTGAAGGCAGCGACCTTCTCCAGGCGAACATCGCCATAGGTCTCGTGCCGCAAGCGGCCGTCAAGCACTGCCTTCAGCCCCTCGATCATGCGCGTGCGCGACGCCTCGGGGATCGGCAGGCCGGCGTCCGCGGTCAGCGACAGGACGTAGGCGGTGAGGATCTCCGAGCCCTCGAGCGTGTCCGACGGCCAGAAACGCAGCAACCCGTCCGACGCCTGATAGGTCGGGATCGCCCCGGCCAGCGCCGTCCAGCCCGCCGAATCGCCCAAGGCGACGATCCGCGACAGGCGCTGTTCGAAACAATCATAGGGATAGGCCGACATGAAGGCGCGCACCCCGGCGAGCGGCGGGGCGAGCGTGTCGTCGAGCTTGATATCCACCGTGCCGCGACCCGGCAGCGCGCCTGCGGGTGGGGCAATGGGGATCATCGTGTCGGTACCGACCCGGGTCAGCGTCGCCGCCCAGACCTCGACGGGCACCGCCGGGATGACGTCCTGGTTGACCGTCAATTTGTCCACTGCCTTGCCGTCTTCAGTCCTGGCACTGACCTGCCAGCGGAGGTTGGTGACATTGCCGGGGGCCGTGAGATTCCAGGCGACCGGCGTCGCGCCGCCCGCCGGGATGATCACGGTCAGCGGCTTGCCCTGCGCGACACGCGGGGTGACGTCGACCGTGGCGGTGACCTTCATCGGCTTGTCCGAGCCGTTTCGGAGCGTGAAGCCCGCCGCGAAATAATCGCCGGTGCGCACCAGAGGCGGGATACCGGCGAAGATCGACAGGTCCTGCGCGGTCCTGACGCTCGCCATGCCGGTGCCGAACAATTGCGCGCCGTCAGTGGCGATGGCGACCAGCTTGAACGAGGACAGGGCGTCGCTGAGTAGGACGGGCACACGGGCATGGCCCTGCGCATCGAGCGCGACCCGGCCCTTCCATAGCAGCACCGGCTGGAAATTCTCGCGGTTGAGGCCCGACATGTCGTTGCCGCCGCCGCCGCCGGCTTCGACTGCCTTGCGACCGTAATGGCGCTTGCCGACGACCTGCATCTGCGCGGTCGAGGTGAGCACCGAGAGCGAGCGTTCGCCCATCATCGCGGTCAGCACGTCCCAGCTTTCATTGGGCGCGAGCTGGAGGATCGCCTCGTCGACCGCGACGAAAGCGACATCGGCGGTGGCCGCCGGCTTGCCGTCGGGACTCTTCACCTGGACATCGACCTGCGCGGTGTCGCGTGCGGCATATTTCTCCTTGTCGGCCTTGACCGCGACCTGGAGCTGATGCGCCTCCCAGCCGACCTTCACCTTGGTCATGCCGAGGCGGTACGCGGGCTTGGCGAGGTCGACCAGCGCGGTCGGCTCGGGCGCCGCGGGGGGCCCGCTGGCAAGGCCGAGGCTCTGGGCGATGCCGTGGATCCAGCTCCAGAAGCCGCCTTCGACGCGCCCGCGCACCGCCATGACCGACACGAACACATCGGGCGCGTAGCTACCCGGCATCTTGACCTCGACCACCGGATCGGTGCCCGACAGGGTCGTGACATAAGAGGAAAGCACGCCCTCGCGCTCGACGGTGACCAGCGCCGTCGCCTCGCGGAACGGCATGCGGACCTGGAAGCGCGCGGTTTCGCCGGCCTTATAGGCAGTCTTTTCGGGCACGACGTCCATGCGGTCGCCATTGTCGCCGCCGAACCACCAGTCGTCGTCACCGGCGAGCCAGACCGAACGGGTGGCGCGCGCGACATTGCCATTGGCGTCCGTCGTCGTCGCGACGGCATAGACCTCGCCCGAGACGCCGGGATCGGCCTTGCACTGGGCAAGCCCCTGCGCGTCGGTCGTCGCGGTGCAGGTCCCCGCAAGCTTCTCCGTCTTCATCTGGTTGTCATAGGCGTAGAAACCGCCGATCAGCCGGCGCCGCGCGGTCAGGATCTTGCGGCTGTACAGCGCGACCGAGATCTTCTGGTTGGCGATCGGCTTGCCCGAGGTGTCGAGCGCGACGAAACGCAGGCGCAGATCGTCCTGCTTCATCAGCCAGCCATCGGTCTTGACCCCGACCTGAACCGCCGAGGGGAAGATCGGGATGCGGCGCGATGCGGTCAGCACCTCGCCATTCGCATCCTGATAATCCATCTCGACCAGCATGTCGGTCGCGCCGTCGAGCGCCTGGGGCACCTCGATCACCGATTTGGCGGTGCCGTCGCCGCCAAGCGTGGCGGGCAGAGTCTGGGTCGGCGGCAGCGGGGTCTGTTCCTCCTCGCCGTCGCCGTCGAGCGGCTTGGTGCCTTCCTGCACCGCGTTGCCGCCGAAGCTGTAGCCGTCATAACCCTCGGGCGTGGTGCTTCGCCCGAAATAGCCGACACGCAGGTCGACCGGCAGGTTGGAGGCGCCGCCGCCCGAAAGATAGCCGACGAACAGGTCGAGCGGCAGCGTCTTGGGCCTGACCGCGGCTTCCTTCGGCCCAGTCACCGTCGCGCGCATGGTCGGCAATTTGTGGACGTCGACCTTGAACGATTGCGACGTGTAGATCGTCTTGTCGCCGACGATCACCTGCAAATCGTAATCGCCCATCGGCGCGCCCTGCGGGGCGGTCCAGCTCGATTCGCCGATGCCATTGGCATCGATCTTGAGCGGCATGTCGAACTGGGTGTCCGACCCGCGATGCGACAGGCGAAGCGTTCCTTCCAGCGCCGGCGCCATGCCGAAGCCCGCACCGATCGACGTGCGCAGGATATGCTTCATGTTGATCGTCTCGCCCTGGCGGAGCAGTGCGCGATCGAACACGGTGTGGAGGATGTCGCCCTTGGCCTCATAGCCATAGGGCAGGTCGAAATCATACGGCCGGATGCCGTCGCCCCATGCGGTAAGGGTGAAGCTGAAATCCTCACCCTCGCGCGCCGAGACCATCAAAGGATGCGAGCTGCCGCTTTCGCAGCTGCCATAGGTTTCCGGCTCGGGCAGGCCCTGCGGCACGAACACGCCGCCGCTGGCATCGGTGGTGCCGCGCGCGAACTGCTCGCCGGTGCAGCTGTCGGTGATGCGCACCGTGGCGCCGGCGACGGGCTTGCCGGTGTCGAGCCGGGTCACCCAGGCAAGGCTCCGCTCCCGGCCCCATTTGAAATGCACCGCCATGTTGGTGACGAGCGCCGCCGAGGCGACGTAGCGCGGTGCCTTGCGCCCGAGCAACGCCTGGCCGAGCACCGGGCTGGCCAGCTCCACCACATAGAATCCGGGCTTGCCGAGCGGGATGCCGACGACCTCGAAATCCTTGCCCTTGCCAGGCAGGCCGACCTGGAGCGGCGCACCGCCGGCATCAGCGAGGATCGACTTCGAGCCGGTGTCGTTGATCGTGACCGATTCCTTGCCCTGTTTCTCCTCATGGCTCGCATAATCATCGGCATCATCGACCGTACGCAGCCATTCGGCGACCTTGCCGTCCGATCCGTCGACGCGCAGCGACTTGCCTGCGATCGCCGTGCTGAGCCCCTGGAGCGAGGGCTCCACATTGCGGACGGTGACGGGCAGCACGCCCTGTTCCTTCGCCTCGAGGATGCCGAAGGGGGCGGCGAACTTCACCAGCGGCGGCGCCTCGTCGAAACGCACGTCGAGCGGGAAGCGCTCGGCATTGGCCAGCACGCGCCCACTCTCGTCCTTGACGTCGGCGGGCAGGGTCAGCTTGGCGGCGGTCGCCGGCGGCAAGGGCGCGGAGAAAGTGATGTCGCTGATCGTCGCTTTCTTCTTCTCGTCCTTGTCGAACACCGGCGCGATCGCCTTGCCGTCAGCGGTGGTGATGCGGATCTGCTCCGCCAGGCTCATCGCGATCGGCGCGGTGAAGCGGACATGCGCTGCCTCGACCGGGCTGCACCCCGCCTGCGCATTGACGCGCGAGCATTCGAAGCGCGCGGTGAAGGGTTTGCGCACGGTGTAATCGAAGCGCTGATCGGTGCCGGCGAGCTTGCCGCCTGCGCCGGCGATGTTCGCGCCCCAGACGAGCGCCATATCGCGGCCCGGGGGCAGCGGGCGGCGGCATTTCAGCGCGGTGACCGTGGCAAAGGCTTTCTGCTTGTCGGCCGCGTCGGTCGGCACCGTCGCGGGCAGGCCGGCACTTTCCAGGAAGCTGCGGACGTTCCAATTGTCAGTCCCCATCTCGCCCAGCAGCTTGCCGGGGAGGTCGGCCGCAAGCACGTCGACCGGGATCTTCTCGCCGATGCCGTCGACGGCGCAATAGGCATTGGCGCCGATCGAGGCAGCGGTGGCGGGCATGTTGGCGGCGACGAGGAAGACCTGGTCCTCCTCGATCTCCCCGCCATATTGTCCAGGCATCACGGCGCGCGCGACCGGGCCGCCGGCATCGACCTTGAATTCCTGCTGGCCGGTGACGGCGTAGCCCGACACGCTCTTCAACCCGCTCTTCACCGCAAAACTACACGTCGTGCCGCCGGGCAGCCCGCTGCCGAATTCATAGACATAGGTCTGCGGATCGACCCAGCGCCCCTCGCCCTCGACCGCGCAGGTGACGCCGAATGGCGACGGTGCGCGCGGGTCGCCGAGCGGCACCATCGGCTGGCTGAAGCGCGCAGTGAAGGACCGGATCGAGCCGCCATCCCCGACGCCGGGGGTCGCCATCACGACCTGGGGGCTGTTGTCGCCGAGCGCGGCGACGGGGGCGACCGCCAGAGCGAGGAGTGCCAGACGCAGTGCGAGCTTCATCGAACTCTCTCCCGGAAGTCGACCACAGGCTAAGGCGCGATACGGGTTCAAGTCCAGCCGGAAGTAACGGCCTCATGACGCCAAATACCGGACATCCCTGCCGCCATTTGCCGCGAACCGCCGGCAACGAGCCATATTCTCGGCCTTTCGCTTTCCGCGGCGCGCCGAACAGGATATCCGCCTTGGGCAATGGACATCTATCTGCCCATCGCCAATCTCTCGGTGAACGCGCTCGTCATCGTCCTGCTCGGCGGGGGTGTCGGGCTGCTGTCCGGCATGTTCGGGGTCGGCGGCGGATTCCTGACCACACCGCTGCTGATCGTCTACGGCATCCCGCCGACCGTCGCCGCGGCCTCCGCCGCGAGCCAGGTGACCGGCGCGAGCGTGTCGGGCGTGTTCGCGCATATCCGGCGCGGCGGGGTCGATACCAAGATGGGCGGCGTGCTCGTCGCGGGCGGCCTGGTCGGGTCGCTCTTCGGTGGCTGGCTGTTCAAACTGCTCCAGGCAAGCGGCCAGATCGATACGGTGATCGCCATCGTCTATGTGCTGATGCTCGGTTCGATCGGCGGGCTGATGGCGCAGGAAAGCTGGACGGCGATCCATGCCAGCCGTACCGGCGCGCCGCCGCGCCCGCGCAAGCGCCGGCACCATCCGCTGGTCGCGGCGCTGCCGCTACGGACACGCTTCTACCGTTCGGGCCTGTACATCTCGCCGCTCGCACCGCTGCTGCTCGGCTTCTTCGTCGGCATCCTGACCATGCTGCTCGGTATCGGCGGCGGCTTCATCCTGGTGCCGGCGATGCTCTATCTCCTCGGCATGACCACGCAGGTCGTGGTCGGCACCTCGCTGTTCCAGACCCTGTTCGTCACCGCGATGGCGACGATGGTCCATGCCACCACGACAAAAGCCGTCGATATCGTGCTGGCCGCCTTGCTGCTGCTCGGATCGGTCGCGGGCGCGCAGGTCGGCGCGCGGTTCGCGACCAAGGTGAAGCCGGAATATCTGCGCCTCGCGCTCGCGGTCATCGTGCTGCTCGTCGCCTTCCGCATCGCACTCGGCCTGGGCTGGCGCCCGGACGAAATCTATTCAGTTGAGCTGTCGTGAAAAGATTGCTCCTTCTACTGCTGGTCCCGCTGCTGATGGGCCAGACTAAACCGGCGACCCAGCCCAAGCCCGTGCTAGTCCCCGACGTCTCCCAGCGCGATATCGAAATCGCTTACAGCTTCACCGGCGCCGAGTTGCTGCTGTTCGGGGCGATCCTCTATCCCGGCGGGCGGCTGCCCGATGACGACAAGCCGACCGATATCGTCGTGGTGGTGAAGGGGCCGGTCCAGTCGATCCTGGTGCGCGAGAAGGAGAAGGTGGCGGGCATCTGGGTCAATGCCGCCCGGCTACGCTATCGTTCCGCCCCGAGCTTCTACGCGATCGCCTCGTCGCGGCCGATCGCCAGTCTTGTCGATGAGCGGACTCAGGCGATCTACGAGTTGGGCCTGAACAGCCTGCAGCTCTCCCCGGCAAGCAGCGCGCCCACCGAGGAACAGGACCGATTCGCGCGCGGGCTGGTCGACCTCAAGCGCCGCTCCGGCCTGTATTTCGAAGCGCCCGGCGCCGTGGAGATCACGGACGGCGTGCTGTACCGTGCCCGCGTGACCATTCCGGCGCGCGTACCGGTCGGGCGCTTCACGGCGGAAACCTTCCTGATCCGCGACGGTCGCGTGCTGGCGGCGGCAACGCGCGATATCGACATCCGCAAATCGGGCTTCGAGCGTTTCGTCGCGCGCTCGGCCGACCGCTGGTCCTTCACCTACGGGCTGACCGCCGTCGCGCTGTCGATCCTGTTCGGGTGGACCGCGGGATGGGTGGCGCGGCGTTTCTAGAACGGAATTCGGGTCAGGCCAGCCCAGGTCGTCACCCGGGATTTGGTCCGAGATCGCCGAATCGACCTGAACGGCCGCGTTGGGCGCATTTGCGCCTCGCTGTTGCGGCTATGCGGCGAGCAGATAATTGTGTGGTAATTTCCAGACGAGGGTTACGCTGCTTGCTTATCGCCGAATCGGGGGAGAGTCGAAAATGCGCCTTTCGGTGGAAGAAATGGACGCGATTCTGCTCGCAAATATCGACCTCCTGAAAAACGATGCCGATGCGGTAGCACTTGAATTCGATGTCGCAGAAGATGGAGATGTTCAAGGATTAGTACTCGTCCATCGTGACCCCGCCAAGAAATCATCTTCATTCCTAAGTTTGGCAAAAACGATTTCCGGGTTCGCTTCCCTGCCGCTTCGCATCGAGCAGGGGGAGGTACCGAATGAGGAAATCACCACCATCGATGTCGAGCCCTTGCACCGGGAGGCCCTACTTGCAGCTAGAGCGGGCCTGGCTGGCACGAGAGTTTGCGAAGGCGGTGGCTGCGGCACGCTTTGCTTGTCGGGCGGGAGCATTTCTCTTTTGCATGAAGGGAGGAGCTGCGGGACCGACAAGCGATTCCTTCTTTCGAACTCGCATGTCTTTCACCGATCCGGGGGCACCGTGAACGCCGCGGGCGAAGCGATCGGCATCGTGTCGTGCGTGTTCGACCTGGAGGCCGAAACAACCTTCGACGCTGGCGTTGCCGAGGCCAATGAAAGAGTACCACCAGAAAACGCATTCAAGGTGTTCAACCCAGAAGGCGCACCCTTGGAGATCAGCGGACTGAGAACGGCTCAGTTGGGCATGCCCATTGCAAAGATGGGGATGGTTTCCGGATGGACGGAAGGCAGGATCGGCTCGCCCACGATCACGCGCGTTGAAGGTCACAATGCGCTGTATCCGAGCTGGAAAGCGACTTACCGCTCGCGGGCCGGTGATTCGGGGTCGCCGATCCTGTTCGAGGACGTCGACGGGAAATGGTACCTTGTCGGCATTCACTTCTCATCGGGTCCGAGGTTCCAGTCTTGGAACAATGTCGAGATTTCGGTGTCTCGCGATTGAAACCCCGCCGCGGAACTACTGAATCAAATACCTGACGCAGCCCGGCCCGACTGCCCTCAAAATGGTCGCTTATGCGATGTCACCCCTGCCCCGGCGCGGTTATGCTGAAACCGTGGCGGGGGAATGGCGATGGCGAAACTGAAATCGAGCAGCGATCGTAGGGCGGGTGCGGTCGACCGGACCGTGGTGCGCGCGGCGATTCATCCGGCGATCGGGATCGCGCGGATCGGCGACAGCAAGACCGAGTATTTCATCGGGCCGGAAACCATCGCGCCGCCGGGTCCGGACACCCCGCCCGAGACCTGGCGCGACAAGAAGGGCGCGATCAAGCGGCAGGCAGCCCGCTTCCGTCTCTATGGCTATAACGCCGCGGGCGAGGTGGTTCGCGAGCTGACCCCCGACACTGCAGAGATCGTTTGGACCGCGCACCTCGCGAACCGCAAGGCGCAGTGGTATCAGTTCCAGTACGCGCTCGACATTCCCGAGGCGGTCAATGCCTCCGACAACCAGTTCTCGCTGCGCAACCGCAAGGTGAAGGACCGCAGCGGGCTGGCGATCGATCCGGGGCCGCGCAGCATCTCTGGCTGCGACATTTCGGGCGGGCCCGACCATGCGTTCGACACGGGCACTTTCAAGGCAGCGGCCAAGCAGCCGGTGGTCGTGCCGCTCGGCGAGATCCGCACCGACGCCGCCGGCCGGCTGATCATACTGGGCGGGACCGGCGAATCGGCCTCGCCGACTCATGCCCCGGTGTTCGATCCGGCCAATCCGCCGAGCTTCAACAATGCCGATGACTGGTATGACGACACGTCGGACGGACCGGTGACCGCCACTGTCTCGATCGACGGCAAGCCGATTCCGGTCGAATCGGCATGGGTGGTGGTGGCACCGCCCAATTACGCGCCCGGCGTGATGAGCTGGCGCACCATGTACGACCTGATGTGCGACGTGTCGGTCGAGGCGGGCCTGATGACCATGCCCGACACGCCCTCCTTCGCCCGTGACATCCTGCCCATCCTCAACCGGCTGACCGGGCTGCAATGGGTCAACAAGGGATTCGCCGCCTATTTCGGCAAGGGCGCGCCGATGGATTTCACCAACCACGATCTCATCGCCAAGCTGTCGCACAAGCCGGCCGGCACGCGCGACGATCCCTATGGCGAGTTGCGCCTCGCCATTCTGCACAGTTTCCGCCCGAACAAGCCGCTCGTTGCCGAACCAGTGAGCTGGCCGCATATCTGGCCGTGGATTTATGGCGATGCGTTCGGCAGCTTCCCTGCGAACAGCACGGGCAACATGCTGCCGATGACGGGGCTGCAGGAAGGGCTGCTGCGCCGCTGGGCGGCGGGGCATTTCATCGCCGACTGGCCCGAACAGGCGCCGCCGGCGGTGTTCGAGACGATCCCGCTGGCCGAGCAGCCGGGGACGCTCGACCGCGCGGCGCTCGATTATTGCCTGGCCGACACGTTCCATCCGGGCTGCGAGATGACCTGGCCGATGCGCCATGCCAGCCTTTATTCGGCCCCGTTCCGCATCCGCGCGCGGCCGGCGGGCGAGTCCGAGCCGAATTACGGCGCGACCTTGAATCCGGTCAACGTCGCTTTGGTCAACGGCCCGCTCTACGCGCAACCGCCCGGCGGCCTGACGCGCTGGATGGCGGTTCCCTGGCAGGGCGACACGGCCTTTTGCCGATCGGGGTACGACCCCGATTTCGACCCGTATCTGCCGACCTTCTGGGCGGCGCGCGTGCCCAACCAAGTGCTGACCGCCGAGGATTACGACGTGGTGATGGACAGCTCGCTCCCCCGCGAACAGCGGCTCGCGGCCTATCAGCGCCGTGCCAACTGGCTCCGGGCGATCGACCAGGCCAGCACGCCCGATGTGATGCTGAAGATGATCGCCCAGTTCGGCGAGCTGGGGATCGTCGAGGCGCGACCGGGCATTGCGGATGACCCCGATTTCCCGGAAATCATCCATGTCGAGACGCTGGCCGCGGGGAAGCTGAGGAAGGGCGCGCTCAAGGCCACCGCCCTGCTGGCCGAGCTCGACCGGCCGCTCACCCGACTCGAGAAAGCGGGCTGGGCAAGCCACGAGCAGTTCGAGGCGTTCCGGTCGGTGCGTGTCCATCGCGAGTGACGGCAGCGGCCCGCGTCGCGTCGATATATTGGTGGCGGGGGCAGGGCCGGCCGGATCGGTCGCCGCGCTCGAACTGGCGCGGGCGGGGCTTTCCGTGCTGGTCGCCGACCGGCTAGGGCCGGCGCCATCGAAGATCGGCGAGACGCTGCCGGGCGCAGCGATCCGGCTGCTGCATCGGCTCGAGCTGGGGTCGATCGCCCAGACAAATGACGTCACGGGTCATTGCCATGTCGGCGGCACGCTGACCGCGTGGGATTCCGCGACGATGATCGCGAGCGATGCCATGGCCGACCCCTATGGCGCCGGCATCCGGCTCGATCGCGCGCGATTCGACGCAGCGTTGCGCCAGGCGAGCCTGGATGGCGGGGCGGCATCCCATTCGGCCAACATCTCGACGCTTGAGCGCGCGAGGGAGGGCTGGACCGTCGGGCTCGACGATGGTCGGCAGATAACAGCGTCCTGGCTGGTCGATGCCACCGGCCGGCGCGGCAAGCTCGCACGGCTGATCGGCACGCGGCGGCGGCGCCACCGCGCACTGGTCGCCGTCTATCGCTACGGCCGCCCGACGTTCAACGCGGCGCTCGACCGCACCATCATCGAGGCGCGACCGAACGGCTGGTTCTATGCCGGGCAGCTGGGGGACGGGCGCTGGGCCTTCGGTTTCCACACCTCGCCCGAAGAGGCTGCTTTGCTGCGACGCGACCCGGCGCGGTGGGACGCGATCCTGCGCGAGGCGCCAGGCCTGACCGCGTTGCTCGGCGAACCCCGGTTCGATCCCGGCCTGGTCTTTCGCGATGCGCGCGACGGCGGTCTCGCCTCGCCGGTCGGGGAAGGCTGGGTGGCGTGCGGGGATTCGGCGTTGAGCTTCGACCCGATCGCCGGGCAGGGGCTGTTCAATGCGCTGCGATCCGGCATGGCCGCCGCGCGGTACGTCGTCGCCGCGATCGCAGGGGAATCCGGGTCCGGTTACGCCGCCGAACTCGCCCAGGTCGCTTCGGTTTACACCGAGCGGCGCCGGGCCCTGTACGACGCGCAGCGGCGCTGGCCCGATGCACCGTTCTGGCGTTTCCAGCGCGACGAGCCCTTGTAGCCACGGATTTCCAACCGAATCGGATATAGTCTTTCGGGAATCCGGCGCCTCGAAAAGGCCGGCACACCCAATATTTACCTGTCGTCGGCATAGCTCGGATGAATGACACCGGGGGAAACCGAGGAATGACCGAGATGCTGGGCAGCCAGGCTTTCGAAAGAGCAGCGCCCGCGAGTGCCGGCGTCGCCCTGCCTGACGCGGCGGGCGAAGCCATCGGGTTCGTGTTCGAGATCGCCGGATCGAGCAGCCAGGTGATGCTCGACGCGCGCGCGCTGGAGACCGCGTCGCGGCACAGCGACCCGGTCGCGGCCAGCGCCGGGCAGGTCGGCACCCAGATCAAGATGCGCGTCGGCAATGCCTGGTTGATCGCCAATATCCGGTCGCTGAGGCTGGCCGACGGATCGAACGACCGCATCGCCGCGCAGGTCGATTTCCTGGGCGAGGGCGACGAGGAAAGGCTGACCGGCAAGCTGTACAAATTCCGCCGCGGCGTGACGCGGTATCCCACCCCCGGCTGCCGCATCTACCCGGTGACCACCGCCGACCTGAAGCAGATCTATGCCGCGGACGACCGCGCCAATATCGAGATCGGCACCGTTTATCCGACCAAGGACATCCGCGCCGCGCTTTATATCGATGCGATGCTCGGCAAGCATTTCGCGCTGCTCGGATCGACCGGTACCGGCAAGTCGACCAGCGCCGCGCTGATCCTTCACCGCATCTGCGAGCTCGCGCCGCAGGGTCATATCGTGATGGTCGATCCGCACGGCGAATATGGCGCCGCGTTCAAGGACAACGGCGCGATCTTCGACGTGTCCAACCTGCAGATGCCGTACTGGCTGATGAATTTCGAGGAGCATTGCGAGGTGTTCGTCACCTCCGGCGGTTCGGAGCACCAGATCGACGCCGATATCCTAGCCAAATGCCTGTTGATGGCGCGCGCCAAGGGCCGGCTCGGCCAGGAGATTTCCAAGCTGACGGTCGACGCGCCGATCCCGTATCTGCTGAGCGACCTGACCAATTTGATCCAGCTCGAAATGGGCAAGATGGACCGGGCCGGCGACACCGCGCCCTATCTGCGGCTCAAGACCAAGATCGAGGAGATCAAGGCCGATCCGCGCTATGGCTTCATGTTCTCCGGCATGCTCGTCGCGGACACGATGGCGGGTTTCATCCAGCGCATCTTCCGCCTGCCCGGCGACGGCAAGCCGATCTCGATCATCGACGTGTCGGGCGTGCCGTCCGAAATCACCTCGGTGGTGGTCGCGGTGCTGAGCCGGATGGTGTTCGACTATGCGATCTGGTCGCGCGGCGAAGCGCAGCGCCCGATCCTGCTCGTCTGCGAGGAAGCGCACCGCTACATCCCCAATGAGCGCAACGCCGACAATTCGTCGGTCGGCAAAATCCTCAGCCGGATCGCCAAGGAAGGCCGCAAATATGGCGTGTCGCTTGGCCTGATCACGCAGCGACCGTCGGATCTGGCGGAAGGCGTGCTGTCGCAGCTCGGCACGATCATCTCGATGCGCCTGAACAACGACCGCGACCAGGCGTTCGTCCGCGCGGCGATGCCCGAAGGCGCGCGCGGCTTCCTCGATTCGATCCCGGCGCTGCGCAACCGCGAATGCATCATCTGCGGCGAAGGCGTCGCCATCCCGATCCGCGTCTCGTTCGACGGGCTGGAAGAGAATAAGCGCCCGGCCTCGGAAGATCCGCTCTTCTCCGAATTGTGGCGCGAAGTCGGCAACGAGGACCAGATCATCAGCCGCACCCTGAAGCGCTGGCGTTCGCAGGGGCGGTAGGGGTCCGTACTCACTACCCGCAATGGCCGTGATCGCCCGGAGAGAGGCGCTGGCAAGGAAGGTTGCGCCGTCGCGGGCTGGTAGCCCGCGCAAGCAGCCTGACGCCGCCAGCACCTCTCTCCGGGCGACCCCTTCGGGGCGGGCGGCTTTTGGCGTGATGCGGCGTCGCGCGCCAAGAGTCCTTTGGGGTCACGATGGAAAGCCATCGTTCCCTCCTTGCTCCTTGCCTCACGCCAAAATCCGCTCCGTCACGGCCGTTGCGGGTAGTGAGTACGGACCCTCGGCAGCCTCAGGTCAGGCGCGGCAGCCACATCCCCATCGCCGCGCCGAAAATCCCGATCGCCGTACCGAGCGTCAGCAGGGCCAGCACGGTCGCCATGGCGTAGCGGCCTGGCGCCGAGCCGCTATCCTGCGCGCGTAGATAGAGTTCGAGCAGGGCGAGCGGCACGAGATAGCAGCCGAATGCCCAGAAGCGCACGAACGGGCCGTCGAACCCTTTGCCGCCGATACCGACCGGCCCCTGGTTGAGCAGGATCCAGCACATCATCCCGACGCGGAAGAACCACACGCCGCTGACCAGGATGAAACTGCGCAGCGCCCAGCGACGATGCGCGGCGATGCGGCGGGCGCGCGCCAAACGCCACGCCGAGACAGCGGCGATCAGGATGAGCACGCCGTTGATGCTGATGCCGACCCGCATCGCCGCACCGCCCGCGGTACCGCGAGTCCAGACCATGTAGATGCCGGTCAGGCTGATCACGATCGCGGTGAGGATGTAGAGCCGCCCGTTCCAGCGATGAAGGGGCAGGAACCGGGTACGAATCCAGGGAAGAAGCTGAAGCGGGCCGCCGATGGTGATGACTGCCGCCAGCAGCAGATGCGCGGCGAGTGCGACATTGCCGATGGCGCCGCCCGCGACATAGCCGCCGACCAGCACGTCGTTCCATCTGGCGAAATCGCCCTGCGCGGCGGCCCCGCCATAGAAACCGGCGATATAGAGGACGAACAGCCATTGGCCGAGCATTGCCGTCAGGAACCAGGCGGTGCCCGAGGCCCGCAACGCTTTGGCGGCGGTTGCAGCCTGAGTCTTGTTCGGTTCTTCCATCCACCGGGCTTTAGTCCGCCCCGGATTCCGGGCACATGACGCCGGAGATCAGAAACATGGCTTTGCGTTGCAGGGAGGGGAGATGGCCGAACCCACCGTATCGGCGGGCTATGCCGGCAATCTGATGCAGTTCGCGGTGGCGAAGGGCGCCGACGCGGCGCTGCTCGGCGAGCGATCGGGCATCACGCCGGACGATTTGGCCGATCCCGACAATCGCGTGCCGATGGCCCGCTATGTCGCGTTGATGAAGGCGGCCAGGGAGCTGTGCGACGCCCCCGCCCTGGCGCTGGACCTGGGCGCGGAAAAGGATTTCAAGGAAATCTCCGTCGTGGGACTGATCTGCTACGCCGCGCCGACCATGGGCGCGGCGCTGATCGAGCTGAACCGCTTCAGCCGCCTGACGGCCGAGGTCGACATTCCGGTGGACGGCGGGCGATTCCAGCTCACCCCGATCGACGCGGAATTATGGCTGGTCGACATGCGCAGCGACCCGAACGCCTTTCCCGAGATGACTGAGGCGACCTGGTCACGCTTCATTTCTGAGACCAGCCGGCATTTCCCCGACGCCCCCTTTGCCAAGGCAGTCCACGTCACGCACGACGCGCCGGGCCACGCCCCGGATTACGAACGCGTGCTGAAGGTGCCGGTGACCTTTGGCAGCGACAAGAACGCGATCATGATCGATCCGTCCTGGCTGTCGATCGAGCTGCACCAGCCGAACCGTTATGTTTTCGGCGTGCTGAGCGAGCATGCCGACCGCCTGCTGAAGGGCCTGGAAAAGGCGACGACGATCCGCGGACAGGTGGAAAGCCTCGCGATTCCGCTGCTCCACACCGGCGACCTGGCCATGGACGATATCGCGCGGCGGATGGGGATGAGCCGTCCGTCGCTCTATCGGCGGCTGAGGGAGGAGGGTGTCAGCTTCGAAGCGCTGATCGATGATCTGCGTCATCGCATGGCGCTGCATTATCTGGGCGGCCGGAAAGCATCCGTGAACGAAACCGCCTATCTGGTCGGCTTTTCTGACCCGAGCTCCTTTTCGAGAGCGTTCAAGCGCTGGACCGGATCGAGCCCGCGTAACCGGAAATCCGGCTGACCGGGATCAGTGCGCGCCGGGCTTTACCGCCATCAGATTGGCATAGCGTGCCTTGAACGCGCGGAGCGCATCGCCGGAGAGTTGCGCCAGGCTGGAGAAGGACATGGACCGCGGATTGACCGCGATGCCGTTCTTCCACACTTCCCAATGGAGATGCGGACCGGTCGAGAGGCCGGTCGAGCCGATATAGCCGATGACCTGGCCGGCCGCGACGCGCGTGCCGGGGCGCACCGCGATGCGACTCATATGGCCATAGCCGGTGCCGATGCCGCCACCATGCGCCAGCTTCACGAAATTGCCGTACCCCGCGTTGCGCCCGGCAAAGGCGACGACGCCCGCCATCGCGGCATGGATCGGTGCGCCATAAGGAGCGCCGATATCGAGCCCCTTGTGCATGCGGGTGAAGCCGAGCAGCGGATGGCGGCGCAGGCCGAAGGTCGAGGTGATATGCCCGGCAACGGGCATGCCCATGGTGCCGCGCCGCTCATACTGGCCCGACGCCTCATACCATTGGCCGTCATTCCATTTGATCAGCTGAGTCTTCTTGCGGCCCTGATCGAGCCCGGCGAACATCAGGCTGCCGATCTGGACTTCGCCGGTCGCGGCGCGGGCCTGTTCGACGATGATGTCGAAGGTGTCGCCGGCGCCGACATCGCGGCCGACCGAGAGCCGCGTCGCCATCGCCTTGATATAGGATTCGACGATCTTGGCGGGGACACCGGCAGCGCGGGCCGAGCGATAAAGGCTGCGGCCGGCCAGGCCCTGGAAACGGGCCGGCGTGTGATCGATCACGATCGGGTGGCGGGTCAGGACGAGGGCGCCATTCACGCGCGACACGCTGAGATTGAGGTCGAAGCGCGCGCGGAACGACAGGAGATCGAGCGGCCGCGCGACATCGCGAGTCGGGCGGCGCCCGAGCGTCATGTCGATCGGCGTGCCCGGCTTGATGTCGCCAAGGCCGACCGCGCCCGAGACGAGGTTGGCCGCAGAGGACGCATCGCCTTCGGACACGCCGGCGCGCTGGAGCACGCGGGCGAAGCTGTCGCCATTGCCGAACAGGGTGGTGAGATCGATGATCGGGCGTTCGGGCGTTTCGGTGAGCGGCGCGACCAGATCGTTCGCCGCCATGTGCCGCCCGGTATCGGCACCCCAGGCGAGCGGGGCGATCGATTGCGCGCGCGCCTCGTCCCAGTCGGTGCCTTCGAGCGCGGGTGGCGCGACACCCGGAATCGTCGTGTCGAAGCTCGGTGCGAGCATCCAGGTGGCAGTGCAGAGCGCGGCGCAGGTCGCAGCGCCACGCCACCAGTCGACCGAGCCAATCTGCGATCCGAGATCCGGCGCCCAGTCGATCCGCGCGATCGCGTCGCGCAGACGATCGATCGTGCGCGGTTCGGCCAGCGGCACGATCGCCCGGCCGAACGACAGGGTTGCGGTGCCACCCGCCTGATCCGATCCATGGTCACTGCGCAAAAACAAAGGCTGTTCGCCCCCAAGGTCGCGGCGCCGTCTGAAAAAAGAACCCCCCGGCGCGAGGTCAAATGACTGTGGCGATATTCTCCTAAAGTCAAATTAAGGAATGTTCCGGGGTGGGACTCGCACGGCGAAACGTGGCCGCGCTGCGACAACCCGCCACAGGCATTGAGGATTCACCAAATCCGTCAAGCATTCGATATGGTTAGCGCAGATTCCGATCGTGGCAGGTTGCGCCCGCGCGATCGGCACGCGATGTTGGTCGCACGATGAGGCGTGACAGCGAACGTCCGGTCACTGCGGTGCTGGGGCCGACCAATACCGGCAAGACCCATTTGGCGGTCGAGCGGCTGTGCGGCCATTCGAGCGGCATGATCGGCTTTCCGCTGCGGCTGCTCGCCCGCGAGGTCTATGACCGGGTGGTGAAGATCAAGGGCGCGAACCAGGTCGCGCTGATCACCGGCGAAGAGAAGATCGTCCCGAAGGACGCCCGCTGGTTCCTGTGCACCGTCGAAAGCATGCCGGTCGACCGCGACCTCGCCTTTGTCGGGATCGACGAAGCGCAATTGGGTGCCGATCCGGAGCGCGGGCATGTCTTCACGGATCGCATCCTCCGCGCGCGAGGGCGCGAGGAGACGATGATCCTTGGTTCCGAGGCGCTTCGGCCGATGCTCAAGGCGCTGGTGCCGGGGATCGACATCCTCAACCGGCCGCGTTTCTCGACGCTCAGCTATGCCGGTGCGCGGAAGATTTCGCGGTTGCCCAAAAGGTCAGCGATCGTCGCCTTTTCGGCCGAGGAGGTCTACGCGGTCGCCGAGATGCTGCGGCGGCTGCGCGGGGGCGCGGCGGTGGTGATGGGCGCGCTATCGCCGCGCACGCGCAATGCGCAGGTCGCGATGTTCCAGGCGGGCGAGGTCGACTATCTCGTCGCGACCGATGCGATCGGCATGGGGCTCAACATGGACGTGGCGCATGTCGCCTTTGCCAGTCTCGACAAGTTCGACGGGCATCGCCAGCGCCGGCTGACCGTGGCGGAGATGGCGCAGATCGCCGGACGCGCGGGCCGGCACCAGCGCGATGGGACCTTCGGTGCGCTGGTCGAGGAAGGCCCGGGCGCCTTCACCCCGGAGGAAGTGCTGGCGATCGAGGAGCATCGCTTCCCACGGCTCGACTTTCTCTATTGGCGCGACGGCGACCCCGACATGGCGAGCGTGGATGTGCTGATCGCCAGCCTGGAGACGCGGCCGACCGAGCGCGTGCTGCGCGCCGCGCCGCAATCGACCGATCTCGCCATTTTGAAACGCCTCGTCGAAGAGGGTTGGGTGCGCGACCGGGTGCGCTCGCCCGCCATGGTCAAACGGCTCTGGGCGGCGGCAGGGTTGCCCGATTTCCGCAAGCTCGGCGTCGATCCGCATGCGCGTTTCGCCGGGCGGGTGTTCGGGCATCTTAGCGAAGGTACCGGCCATATCCCGCACACCTGGTTCGCCGAGGAAATCGCCCGGCTCGACAACGTCGCAGGCGATGTCGAGACCCTGGCCGGGCGGATCGCGGCGGCGCGAAGCTGGGCCTATATCGCCAACCGGCCGGACTGGCTGGCCGACCCGACGCATTGGGCGGCGCGGGCGGCGGCGGTGGAGGAACGGCTGTCGGACGCGCTGCATCTCAGCCTGACTCAGCGCTTCGTCGACAAGCGCACCACGATGCTGCTGCGCCAGATCGGCGCCGACAAGGCTGCCCTGCCCGTGACGATCGGGCCCGAGGGCGAAGTGATGGTCGAGGAGCACGCGATCGGGCGGCTTGACGGCTTCCGCTTCAGCGTCGCGGCCGATGCGCGGCACGGCGACAAGCGGCTGTTGCTCGCCGCCGCCGAGCGCCGGCTCGGCGACGAGCGGGCGCGGCGGGGCGAGACACTTGCGAGGGCCGAGGATGCGGCGCTGGCGATCGACGACAGCGCGCGGCCGGCGATCCTGTGGGAGGGGCTGAAGGTTGCCGACCTCGCGCCCGGCCCGTCGCTGGCGCGGCCGCGCGTGAAGCTCGATCGGTCGCTCGATTGCCTCGAACGCGGGCTGCAGGCCCGGGCGCGATCAAGGCTGGAAGAATGGCTGGCCGGCCAGATCGCCCGGCGCCTGCCGGGGCTGGTCGCACTCGACGCGGCGCAGCGCGATCCGGCAGCTACGCCGCCGCTCCGGGCGGTCGCGGCGGCGCTGGTGGGCGCGGGCGGAATCGTTGCGCGTGGTGGGATCGATGCCGCGGTGGATGCACTCGACGCGGGCGCCCGCAAGCGGCTGAGGGTCATCGGGGTGACGATCGGCGCGCTCGACCTGTTCGATCAGCGGCTGCTCAAGCCTGGCCCCGCGCGCTGGCGGCGGATGCTGATCGCGGCACAGGCCGAGAGCGCGCCGGGTGCCGCACCGCCCGACGGCGCAAGCGTGCTGGCACGCGGTGCGCAGGGCGCGACGCTCGCGGATGGCTATCGCCCGCTCGGCAACCAGGCGGTGCGGGTCGACCTGGCGGAACGCATCGCCCGTGCTGCACATGATGCGCGCGCCGGACGCAAGCCGTTCGCGCCCGATCCGGCGCTCGCCACGTCGATCGGCGTGACGCCCGAGACGCTGGCACGGCTGATGGCAGCGCTCGGTTTCCGCACCGCGCCGGCGCAGGAAGGCGCGCCGCGCTGGGTGTGGCGCGGGCTGACCCGCGCCAGGGTGGCCCCGCCGCCGCGCGACAATGCCTTTGCCGCCCTTGCTGGCCTTCGGTCCACGCATGGCTAGCGGCGCGGCTGACGGCGCGACGATGCGGCTCGACCGGTTCCTCTGGTTCATCCGCCTCGCCAAAACCCGCAGCGCGGCCCAGAAGATCGCCGGCGAAGGCCGGTTGCGGCTCGATGGCCGGGCGGTCGACCGGGCCCATGCCAATGTGCGCGTCGGCAGCGTGATCGCCTTCATGCAGGGCATGCGGGTACGCGCGATCCGGGTCGAGGCATTGCCGGCGCGGCGTGGGCCAGCACCCGAAGCACAGGCCTGTTACACCGACCTTGTCATTGAGAACGTCTCGCATCAGGCTTCGAGCGATTGACGACGGCCACGGCCGGGCATAGCAGACGGGTCGTTTCGTCGGACCTGATCGGTCCGGGGGCGTTTCGTCGGACCCTTGGCGTTCCGAACTGGGGAGTATGCAATGACCTACGTCGTCACCGATGCCTGCATCAAGTGCAAGTACATGGACTGCGTCGAGGTCTGTCCGGTCGATTGCTTCTACGAAGGCGAGAACATGCTGGTGATCAATCCCAGCGAGTGCATCGATTGCGGCGTGTGCGAGCCCGAATGCCCGGCAGAGGCGATCCTGCCCGATACCGAGAATGGTCTCGAGAAATGGCTCGAGCTGAACAACACCTTCTCGTCGCAATGGCCCAACGTCACGCGTAAGAACGACCAGACCCCGACGGACGCCGACGAGCACAAGGGCGAAGACGGCAAGTATGACAAATACTTCTCGCCGGAGCCTGGTTCGGGCGACTGATCGCCGCCTTTTTAGTCGTTTCCGTACTATTTTTTGCGGGGGCGACCCGCAATGGGCGTACTGCGTCTGGTAATTTTATTACGACTCTGCTACATGATGTAGGACGGAGGCGCGGATTCGCGTCATCCGGCTGGAGACGTTTAAATCAACATCCCCTTATCGCGCGCACGCAGCCCCGCTGCCGCCGCGCACCCTCAGGGGAACCAGTCCACGGAAAGGCTCAACGGAATGGCTGCCAAGGCGCTGTCCTTCGACGTCGGCGATTATGTCGTTTACCCCAAGCACGGCGTTGGCCGTGTCATCGAACTGCAGCGGCAGGAAATCGCCGGCATGCAACTCGAACTCTATGTTCTCCGTTTCGAAAAGGAGCGCATGACGCTCCGCGTGCCGACCAACAAGGCCGAGAGCGTCGGCATGCGCAAGCTGTCGTCGGACAAGACGCTGCGCGAGGCGCTCGACACGCTGACCGGCAAGCCGCGCGTGAAGCGTACCATGTGGTCGCGTCGCGCCCAGGAATATGAAGCGAAGATCAATTCGGGCGACCTGGTGTCGATCGCCGAAGTGGTCCGAGATCTGTTCCGCGCCGACGACCAGCCCGAGCAGAGCTATTCGGAGCGTCAGATCTTCGAAGCGGCGACCAGCCGTCTCGCACGCGAACTCGCGGCGATGGAGCAGGTCGACGAGCCGACCGCTCAGGAAAAGATCCTGGAGATCCTCCGCAAGGCGGCGGCGATCCACAACAAGGACAAGGCCCCCGCCTGATCGCGGGAGCATACTCCAGACGGGAGGGGCGGCCGGCGACGGTCGCCCCTTTTCGTTTGGGTTGCGTATCCCGCCTTGGTGTGTTATTAAACCAATACACACAAGGAGACTATCATGCGCTTCGTTGCCCTGATCCTGGCCCTGCCGCTGACGGCGGTTCCGCTCGCGGCTTGCTCGTTCACGTCGAGCGGTGAAGATTCGAAACCCGGTATCGCCGGGTCGGGCAGCGGTACCACCCGCAGCTACTCGGTGGCCGATTTCACCGGCGTCGAGCTGCGCGGCTCGGACGATGTCGATGTGCGCGTGGGCACCGGCTTTTCGGTGCGCGCCGAGGGGCCGTCGGAACAGCTCGACAAGCTCAAGATCGAAAGGGTCGGCGATACGCTGCGGGTCGGCCGGATCAACGGCAACAGCTTCAGCTGGGGCAGCGGCGACCATAAGGGCGTGAAGATCTTCGTGACGATGCCGCGCATCGCCGAGGCAAGCATCGCCGGATCGGGCGACATGGCGGTCGACCGGGTCGAGGGCCAGAGCTTCAACGGCTCGAGCGCTGGTTCGGGCAATCTCGAGGTCGCGGCGATCAATGTCGAAACGGGCAAATTCTCGATCGCGGGATCGGGCGACATCGGCCTGAAAGGCAGCGCCAAGAAGCTGACCATCGATATCGCCGGGTCGGGCGGCGTCGACGCGCCGGGCCTGACCGCCCAGGGCGCAGAAGTGTCGATTGCCGGATCGGGTAGCGTGCGCGCCACGGTAAAGGGCGGTGCCGCTGTGTCGATGATGGGATCGGGCGATGTCGATCTTGGCCCGGACGCCAAATGCGCGACCTCCAAGATGGGGTCAGGCGATGTGCGCTGCGGTAGCTGAGCTACGTATACGCCGCTCTTGCCTGAACGCGTGATTGGGGCGATGCCGGGCGGATGATCCGCCTCCTGCCCGCGCTCTTCCTGTTGCTCCTGCCCGTGTCGGCCGGCGCGGCCGATCGGACCTATTCGATCGGCAGCTTCGACCGGGTCCGCGTCGAGGGCCCGTTCCAGGTGCAGCTCCTGACCGGCAAGTCGCCCGGCGCGCGCGCCTCGGGCGAGACGCGGGTGATCGAGAGCCTCGACATCAGGGTCGAGGGGACGACGCTGATCATCCGTGCCGGCATCAACGGCTGGGGCGAGCAGCCCGTCGCAGGCAACAAGGGCGCGCCGGTGATCACCGTGTCGAGCCTGGCGATCCGCAGCGCGATCGTGATCGGCGGCGGGCGACTGAGCGTCACCGGCCCCGTTCGCGGCCAGCGCATCGACCTGTCGGTGAGCGGCAGCGGTGCGATCGACGCCGGTGCGATCCAGGCCGACCAGTTCAACGCGACGATGCTCGGATCGGGCAGCATGAAGCTGGGCGGCCGCGCCGCCAAGGTTCAGCTGACTGCCAATGGGACGGGCGGGATCGATGCGGCAGCGCTGACCGCCAGCGACCTGATCCTGCTGCTCGACGGCCCGGGCGAGATGCGCGCGACCGCCCGCTTCACGGCGAAGGTCACCACCACCGGCCTGGGCGCCGTCACCGTCTATGGCAGTCCGGCCTGCACCGTGAAGGCAGTGGCGGGCGGCCCAGTGAGCTGTGGCAAGCTGCCAGCGCCTTAAATCAGGCCCAGTCCGGCGAGCTTGCCCATCAGCGCGGCGGGCATCTGATCGCCCACCACCATATCGCCGTCGAGATCGGCGGGCGCATCGGCATCCTCGAGATAGCGCCAACCCTGGTGCGCGCGCTTGGGCCGGGCCTGGGTGAGGATCAGCTTCGGATCGATATGAATCGCGACGCGTCCGCCTTCCGCGTCGCCGAAATGAAGGATCGGGGAGCGGGCGATAAGCTGATGCTTGATGATCCAGAACAGCGAGCCTTGCCCCGCAATCTCCTCGTGCCTTTTGGGCAGATAGCGCGTGGTCAGGAACACGGGGCCAGCCTCCGCACGCAGCAGCAGCCGCTCGGCGAGATGGTCGACTCCCGTGGCGGCAAACGCGACTTTCGTCATATGCAGCGGCATTTCAGGTATTTGGGAGGCCGGGGCTCAACCGCCAAGGCCCCATAGGGTGGCAAGGCCGAGGAACGAGAAGAATCCCATCACATCCGTCATCATCGTGACGAACACCGCCGAGGACACCGCCGGATCGACCCCGGCGCGTTCGAGCCCGACCGGGACCAGCACGCCGGACAGGCCGGCGATCAGATTGTTGATCACCATCGCCATGGCGATGACGATGGCGAGATCGGCATTGCCGAAGATGAGATAGGTGCCGAGCCCGATCAGCACGCCGAGCATCGAGCCATTGGCCGCGGCGATGGTAAATTCGCGCATGATCATGCGCTGCGTGTTGGAACTGGTCAGCTGATTCGTGGCAAGGGCGCGCACCACCACCGCGAGCGTCTGCGTACCGGCATTGCCGCCCATACCCGAGACGATCGGCATCAGCACCGCGAGCAAGGCGAATCGCCCGATCTCGCCCTGGAACAGCCCGACCACCGAGGCGGCGAGCATCGCCGTGCCGAGATTGACGGTCAGCCAAGTGATTCGCGTGCGCACGGTCAGCCGGATCGGCTCGTTGATGTCGCCCTCGCCCGCGCCGGACAGGCGCAGGATATCCTCACCGGCCTCTTCGGAGATGATGTGGACGATGTCGTCGACGGTGATCATGCCGACCAGCCGCCCGCCCGAATCGACCACCGCGGCCGAGATCAGCGCATATTTCTGGAAGCGCAGCGCGACCTCCTCCTGGTCCATATCGACCGGAATCAGGGTCTGCTCGCGCTTCATCACATCAGCGATCGAGACGGTGCGCGGGGTGCGCAGGATCCAGGAGAGCTGGCAGGTGCCGACCGGCTTGTGCGCGGGATCGACGACGAAGATCTCCCAGAAATCGGTGGTCAGCTCCTCATGGCCGCGCAGATAGTCGATCGCGTCGCCGACGCTCCAATGCTCGGGCACCGCGATCAGCTCGCGCTGCATCAGGCGGCCGGCGGATTCCTCGGGATAGGAGAGCGCTTCCTCGATCGCGGCGCGATCGTCGGGGTCGAGCGCGCGGAGCACGGCGCGCTGGTCGTCCTCCTCCATGTCCTCGATGATCGCGACCGCGTCGTCGGTATCGAGCTCCGAGGCAATGTCCGCGACTTCGTGCGGCTCGAGCGCGTCGATCAGGTCCTCGCGGACATAATCGTTCATCTCGGCGAACACATCGGCGTCGAGCAGGTCAGTGATCGCCTTGGCGAGATCGGCGCGCTCTTCGTGCGGCGTCAGCTCGAACAGATCGGCGATGTCGGCAGGGTGGAGCGGCTCGACCAGGGCGCGCGCTGCCTCGGTATCGCCCTGCTCGACCGCGTCGAGCACGGCGCGGACGAACTCTGGCTTCAGCCGGTCATCCTCGTCGAGCTGCTGTCCCTCGGTGTCCTGCTGGCTCAGTTCGGTCTCGCTCATCCTGACCTCCCAAAGCCCGTGCGACGGCCCGGCTCTACCCTCGCGCGGCGCCAAAGCCAAATCAACATGACAGCATTTGTAACGGGACCGAAATCCAGGTTTCGCTTACCCGGTCCATGGCTCACAGCCGGACGGAAGGGGTTCGAAATGCGACCCCGGGCCTCTTCCGTCTCCGGGCCTGCGCTCAGATAGACACGCCCCCGTGTGAGCGCGGGCCCGCCCCATTCCGGCGCCAGCTGCCATTGCGGTTCTCGAAGACGGCCCCTAGGTGCGGGGACCATTTTCTTCAGGAGCCCTCCCACATGGCCGATTCCCCGGAAACCCTTACCCTGACCCTCGACGGCGGCGACGTGACGATCAAGCTGCGTCCCGATCTGGCGCCGCAGCATGTCGCGCGCATCGTCGAGCTCGCCAATGACGGCTTTTACGACGGCGTCGTCTTCCACCGTGTGATCCCGGGCTTCATGGCTCAGGGCGGCGACCCCACCGGCACCGGCATGTCCGGATCGGACAAGCCCAATCTGGCTGCGGAATTCTCCAAGGAACCGCATGTGCGCGGCGTTTGCTCGATGGCGCGGGCGCAGAGCCCGAACAGCGCGAACAGCCAGTTCTTCATCTGCTTCGACGATGCGCGCTTCCTCGACAACCAGTACACCGTGTGGGGCGAAGTGACGTCCGGCATGGAGCATGTCGACGCACTGCCCAAGGGCGAGCCGCCGCGCGAGCCGGGCAAGATCGTCAAGGCACGCGCTGCCTGATTTTCAAAAGCCCCTCCCCTTCGGCGGAGGGGCTTTTTTTTTATACCGCCGGGTCGCCGATCGTTTCGATCAGCCAGTCGTGGAATAGCCGCACCGGCCGTTGCGCGAGCGCACGGGGGCGGCAGGCGAACCAATAGCTGTACGGGCTCTCCACCTCGATATCGAACAGCTTGACCAGCCGCTCGTCATGCGCGTCCTCGAAATGGCTTTCGTGCATGAAGGCGATGCCGAGACCCTGCGCTGCCGCCTCGAGCATCAACGCGCCCGAATCGAAATGATCGATTGCCAGCGGCTCAAGATCGTCGAGCCCTGCGGCGCGACGCCAGGCCGTGAAGGTGTCGGGCATGTCGCGGTGGACCAAAGCGGTGAGGCCGGCGAGTTGTTTCGGTTTGGTGATGGGATCGGCGCGCTCGACCAGGTCGCGCGCGCCGATGACGTAGACCGAATTGCGATCGAGCCTTTTGCCGTAGAGCGCCGGATCGATCTCCCGCGCCAGGGCGATCACGGCGTCGAGCCCGTCGCCCAGCCGGGCGAGCCCGTGCGCCGCGGTATCGATGTCCAGATGCAGCTCCGGGTGCTTGGCGCGCAACTCCCCGAGCCGCGGGAACAGCCGCTGCGAAGCGAACAGCGGCAGGATGCCGAGCCGAAGCCGCAACACGTCGGTACCGCTGGTCATCACTTCGACTGCGTCGGACAGGCTGTCGAGCGCAGGCGCGATCTGGGCGATCAGGCGTTCCCCATCGGCATTCAGTACAACGGCCTGGTGGCGGCGATCGAACAATGGCTTGCCGATGAAGCGTTCGAGCGCCTGGATTCGACGGCTTAGCGCAGGCGGGGATAGCGCCAGTTCCTGCGAGGCGGCCTTGATCGAGCCGAGGCGCGCAACCTGCACGAATGCCTCGATTGCGGTCAGCGGCGGCAATCTGCGCATGATCGAAGCGCTCCCTTCACGCCAGCATTGTGCGCCGCGTCATATACCCTGTGTTCCAAATCTACCATCGTCCCTCGTGCGATTGCCAGCATTGATTGCAGTAAACGCAATTGCACCGACTCTTTTCGCACTTGCAGCATAAACCGCAGCGCAGCATATAGAGCAGGCCTTTCAGGCATCCTCTCCTAAAACTTTCAAGGCCGGCCCCACGGGGTCGGCCCTTTTTTTGTCTGCTTCCAGTGGCTTACCCGAAGCAGACAACCCACCCCCTCGTATCTGCGGAACCACGATCCTATCTCGCGCGCTCAACGTCGAGTTCTCGAGGGGATCATACATGGCCGATGGCGAAGCGCCCGTTCGGAAATTGCAGGTGGCGAATGCCAGGCCGGAAGACAGCGGCCGGGGCCTGGCGCATATGCCGCGCGCGCTGATGGCGGCGCTGGGCATCGGCGAAGGCGACGTGATCGAGATCGTCGGCAAGTCGACCACCCCCGCGCGCGCCGTTGCGCCTTATGCCGAGGACGAGGGCCTGGAGATCATCCGCATCGACGGTCTGCAGCGCGCCAATGCCGGTGCCGGCTCGGGCGATTTCGTCGAGGTACGCAAGGTCGAATCCAAGCCGGCGACGCGCGTGGTGTTCGCCCCCGCGCAGCAGAATCTGCGCCTCGAAGGATCGTCCAACGCGCTGAAGCGCACTTTCTTCGGCCGGCCGCTGACTCAGGGCGATGTCGTCGCTACCGCCGGGCAGCAGCGCGTCGACAATATGCCGCCGGGTGTTCAGCAGTTCTTGCGCGCGCCCGCCTATGCGCTGCAGGAGATTCGCCTCGCGGTGATCGGCACGACGCCCAAGGGCGTCGTGCATGTCGACGAGAATACCGAGATCGAGCTGCGGCCCGAATATGAGGAGCCCAAGGAGGCCCGCCGCGCCGATGTGACCTATGACGATATCGGCGGCATGGGCCCGACGATCGACCAGCTGCGCGAGATGGTCGAGCTCCCCTTGCGCTATCCCGAACTGTTCCAGCGCCTGGGCGTCGATCCGCCCAAGGGCGTGTTGCTGCACGGGCCGCCCGGCACCGGCAAGACGCGTCTCGCGCGTGCTGTCGCCAATGAGAGCGCAGCCGAATTCTATCTGATCAACGGCCCCGAGATCATGGGCTCGGCCTATGGCGAATCCGAAGGCAAGCTCCGCCAGGTGTTCGAGGAAGCGGCCAAGAATGCGCCCTCGATCGTGTTCATCGACGAGATCGATTCGATCGCGCCGAAACGCGGGCAGGTGTCGGGCGAAGCGGAGAAGCGCCTCGTCGCGCAGTTGCTGACCTTGATGGACGGGCTGGAAGCGCGCGCCAATGTCGTGGTCATCGCCGCGACCAATCGCCCCGAGGCGATCGACGAGGCGTTGAGAAGGCCGGGCCGGTTCGACCGCGAGATCGTCGTCGGCGTGCCGGACGAGCGTGGCCGCCGCGAGATCCTGGGTATCCACACCCGCGGCATGCCGCTGGGCGACAAGGTCGACCTCAACGAACTGGCGCGGACCACGTACGGCTTCGTCGGCGCCGATCTCGCCGCGCTGGCGCGCGAGGCGGCGATCGAGGCAGTGCGCAAGATCATGCCGCGCCTGAACCTGGCCGAGGGCACCATCCCGCCCGAAGTACTCGATACGCTTGCCGTGACGCGTGAGGATTTCCTCGATGCGCTGAAACGCGTCCAGCCGAGCGCGATGCGCGAGGTGATGGTGGAGGCGCCGCGCGTCCGCTGGGAGGATGTCGGCGGGCTCGACAAGGCGCAGGCGCGCCTGAAGGAAGGCGTCGAGCTGCCGCTGAAGGACCCCGACGCGTTCCGCCGTCTCGGCATCCGCCCGGCCAAGGGCTTCCTGCTCTATGGCCCGCCCGGCACCGGCAAGACGCTGCTGGCCAAGGCAGTCGCACGCGAGGCGGAGGCGAATTTCATCGCCACCAAATCCAGCGACCTGCTGAGCAAATGGTACGGTGAATCGGAGCAACAGATTGCCCGGCTGTTCGCCCGGGCACGGCAGGTGGCACCCTGCGTGATCTTCATCGACGAGCTCGATTCGCTGGTCCCGGCGCGCGGCGGGGGGCTCGGCGAGCCCCAGGTCACCGAACGGGTCGTCAACACGATCCTGTCCGAGATGGACGGGCTCGAGGAGTTGCAGTCAGTCGTCGTGATCGGTGCGACCAACCGGCCGAACCTGATCGACCCGGCATTGCTGCGGCCGGGCCGCTTCGATGAGCTGGTCTATGTCGGCGTGCCGGACAAGGCAGGCCGGCGGCGCATCCTGGCAATCCAGACCGGCAAGATGCCGCTCGCGGCCGATGTCGATCTCGACGAAATGGCGAGTCGCACCGAGCGCTTCACCGGCGCCGACCTGGAGGATCTGGTCCGTCGGGCCGGTCTCGTCGCGCTGCGCCAGTCGCTATCCGCCGCCGAAGTCACGATGGCGCATTTCGAGGAAGCGCTGGCGGATTCGCGCGCCTCGGTGACCCCGGACATGGAACGCGAATATGAGCAGATGGCAGCGCGGCTGAAGCAGGAAGCCTCAGCCATCCAGCCGATCGGCTTCATCAACCCCGGGCAGCTTCGCCCCCATGGGCCGAAGGGCAGCGACTAAGGGGTCCCGCAGGGCGAACCAGCAATAGCCCAGCAGAAGGATGAGCGCGGCACCCGCTGTCAGATAGGGCAGCGCGTGCTGCGCCTCATAGAGCCCGACCCCGATCGACGGCCCGAGCACGAAGGAGGCGCCGTTGATCGAGGTGACCTTGCCGGCGACCGATCCCTGCGCGGCATGCCCGACCGCCAGCGATGAGCCGGCGGTGAAGCCGGGCCGGGTGAACCCGAAGCCGATCGACGCCAGCGCATAAGCGGTCGCGATGCCGTAGAGCGAGGTCGCGAGACCAGTCAGCGCGCATCCCATCGCGCCGATGACCAGGCCGACCAGCATCAATTGCCGCGGCTTCATGTCGAGCAGCGGGATGATGCCCCATTGCACCAGCAGGGCCGCGCCCGCGCCCATCATCAGAACGATGCCGGTCGGCTGGAGCGCGTCGACCGGGGCCAGGTGCAGCCGGTCGATGACGAGGAAGCCGACTGCCTGGCTGGTCATCGCCTGCGCATGGCCCATCACCAGCCCGGCGATCATCCAGGCGCGGACGCGCGGATCGAAATAGCCGACGCGCTCGCTATGCGGCTCGATCGCGGCCGTGATGCTGGCGCCGGTGCTCTGCCCGCCGATCGAGGGATAGGCATTGGCCGCGCCGCCATGCGTGCCGGGCTGCGGCGTCCGGTCATTGGGCAGCCGCTTGAGCACGGCGATGTAGATGCCGACCGCGAACAGGGCGAAGATGAAGGCGGGGCCGGCCAGCCCAATTTCGACTGCGCCGATGCTGCCGAGGATCAGGAACGGGGCGATCGCCGGACCCAGGATCGTACCGAGCCCGAAGGCCGAGCCGAGCAGGGTGAGCGCGCGCGTGCGCTCCTCGCGGCTGGTGCGGCCGGCGACCAGCGCCTGGACCGCCGGGGGCGCAGCGGAGCCGAAGGTGCCGTAGATCAGCCGCCCGCCGATGAAGCAGATGAAGGCGGCCGTACCGCTGATCCAGCCATTGATCCCGGCGGCGAGGAACAGGCCGCACAGCAGCAGCGAGACGCAGAAGCCACCGACCCCGAGCAGGATCATCGCCCGCCGCCCATGTTTGTCCGAACGATTGGCCCAATAGGGCGCGGCGACCACCCACAGCAGCGCCGACACCGAAAAGGCAGCGGCGACCGCGCTGTCGGGCACTTTCAGCGAGCGCCCAAGCGCGGGCAGGACGGATTGCAGCGCGGTGTTGCCCGCGGCGATCGTCAGCATCACCAGGAACAGGAGCGCGAAATCGCGATTGACCTCGGGCGCCCTCACCCCTTTGCCCACGCGTAGGAACGCTCGGCCGCACAGACGATCACTTCATAGCTCTCATACCAGCGCGCCCGTCCGGTATCGCGGATCGTCTTGTGCTCGGGATGGTCGCGCCACGCGAGCGCGCTGCCCTCGTCCGCCCAGAAACTGAGCGTGATGCCGAGCCCGTCGGGCCCGCGCGTGCTCTCGATTCCGCGATAGCCGGGCTGGGATTTCGCGAGCGAATCCATCGCCTCGGCGGCGGCGGCATAGCCCGCATCGTCCACGGCGGTGCGCCGGGAGAGGAAGATCACCACGATCTGGCCGGTCCGGTCGTCGCGCATGCGCCTCGCTTAGGCGCTTCCCGGCGGTGTGCAACCCTGAACGGGACGCTCATCGCGTCGCGGGAGGACCCTAAGACTTGAATGTTCGTTACAGGATTGCGACAGATGCTCGTGACTCATCAAAACAAGGATCGCCAGTGACCGTTTCCACCACTGCCGCGCGACGCCAGCGCCGGGCCGCCGCCGGAGTGTCTTCACCCTGGGCCATGTTCCTGAAAGGGTTCATGAAACATCCGGTGATGGTCGGATCGATCGTTCCTTCCTCGGGCAAGCTGATCCGCAAGATGCTTGGCCCGGTGGACTGGCAGAATACGAAGCTGTTCGTCGAATATGGCCCGGGCGTCGGCACCTTCTGCCCGCATATCCTGGAGCGGCTCGCTCCCGATGCGACCTATATCGCGATCGACACCAACCCCGATTTCATCCGCTATCTGCGCCACGAGATCACCGACCCGCGTTTTCTCGCGGTGAGCGGATCGGCGGCCGATGTACGCCAGATCGTCCAGGACCATGGTTTCGACCATGCCGATTACGTCCTGTCGGGCCTGCCCTTCTCGACTCTGCCCGCCGGCGTGGGCGACGCGATCGGCCAGGCGACCGCCGACGTGCTGCGTCCGGGCGGCGCCTTCCTGGTCTATCAATTTTCGCCCAAGTGCCGCGACTTCATCGAGCCCTATCTTCCGAAGATCGACCACGACATGGAGTGGTGGAACGTACCGCCGGCCCAGCTCTATTGGGCGTGGAAGGAATAGCGCTCAGGGCTTTTTCGTCAGCCGCTTGCGCGGGCCGAAATTGAGCCTCTTCGTCACATTATAGTCGAGCACGGTCATCACGAAAAAGGCCGCCGCCTGCTTCGTGCGGACCCACCAGTTGGTGCGCGCCTTGTACAGCGCGGAGGTGATTCGTTCGGATTGGTCGACCTCGCCGTCGACATAGGCGCGTACATGCACGGCAAAGGCCTTGTCGTCGATCCGGAGCATCATCTCCAGGTTCAGGAACAGGCTGCGGATGTCGTAATTGGCCGAGCCGATATAGACGACATCGTCGATCACGAAGAGCTTGGTGTGGAGCTTGGTCGGCTGATATTCGTAGATCTCGACGCGCTTGCGCAGCAGCCCCGCATAGGTGAAGCGCGACGCCCAGATCGCCGCGCCATGATCGTTCTTCGACGGCAGGACGATGCGTACCTTGCCGCGCATACCGGCCCGGTCGAGCCGCTTCAGCATGCCGGAGCTTGGCGCGAAATAGCCGGCGATGATGTCGATCCTCTGCGCAATTTGCAGATCCCGCTTCACCGCGCGCGCCCAGGGTGACAGGCGCCGCGTCGGGCCGCCGAACAGCCAGCGCGTCTTGCCTTCGGGCTCGCTCCAGGTGCCGAGAGCGCGGCGCAGCGAGCGGAGTGGTGCCTTGGGCTGTTTCGACCAGCGCGACAGCGCGTCGAAATAGCCGGCGATGTGCGCGGCGGCGGGCCCCTCAACCAGCAGCCCCAGATCGCGCCACGCCTGTTCGGCCGGGGTGCCGAAATAGCTGTCCTGTACGTTGAAGCCGCCGATGATCGCCCGCGCTTCATCCGCCAGTGCCAGCTTCTGATGGTTGCGCAGCAGGTAGCGCCGGCCCCAGCGCGGCACGAAGCGGCAGACATCGACGCCCGCATCGCGCAGCGGCTCGAAGAAATGATGCTGCTCGGCATGCTCGCTGCCCAGGCCATCGATCACCAGCGACACCGCCACGCCGCGCGCCGCTGCGTCGAGCATCGCCTGGCGGACCCGCGCGCCCGCGGCGTCGTCGACATAGATGTAGTAGATGATGCGCAACGTGCGCTCGGCGCCCGCGATGAGCGCGATCAGCGCCTCGAGCCGGCGTGGTCCGGTATCGAGCATGGTCAGTGTGTTGCCGTCGACAGTGAAGCTCGGCTGGACGGCGGGTTCGGTCATCGTCCAGATGTGGTCGCGTGGCGAGGCGGGGGCAAGCCGGATTCCTTGACTCTTGGCAGGCGGCACCCTAGATCGCCGGTCTTCATTCTATCGTTGTTTGCGAAGGAAGCCGTTCATGGCGCGCGTCACTGTCGAGGATTGCGTCGACAAGATTCCCAACCGGTTCGATCTGGTGTTGTTCGCAGCGCAGCGTGCGCGGCAGATTTCCGGCGGTGCCGACCTGACGATCGACCGCGATCGCGACAAGAACCCGGTGGTCGCGCTGCGCGAGATCGCCGAGGAGACGGTGCGCCCGAATCACCTGGAAGAGGCAGTCGTTTCCGGTCTGCAGCGCGTCCAGGTCGACGACGAGGACACGCCCGACGAGATCGGCAGCCTGGCTGCATCGGCGGAGGCACTCCGCCTCACCGCCGCCGCGCCGCCGCGCAACCAGAATCTGGGCGGCGACTACGAGGGCTGAGCCCTTCGGTCATCGGACGAACAAAAAGCCCGCGGAGCGATCCGCGGGCTTTTTTGTGCCCGTGATGGCTGCCGTCGCTTATTCCTCGGCCGCTGCCTCCCGCCGGCCCTTGAAACCCTGCGCCACCACATACCATTCCGACGAGCCCTTCCGGCTGGCGGGCGGCTTGGCGTGTTTCACCGTCTTGAAGTTGCGCTTCAGCTCGGCGACCAGCGACGCGTCGGCGCCGCCGGCGAACACCTTGCCGACAAACACCCCGCCCGGCTCGAGCACATCGACGGCGAAGGCGAGCGCCGCCTCGACCAGCGCCATGGTCCTGAGCGCATCGGTCTGCGGATGGCCGACCGTGTTCGCCGCCATGTCGGACAGCACCAGATCGGGCGCGCCGCCCAGCGCCTCGGTCAGCTTCGCCGGCGCGGCATCATCCATGAAGTCCATCTGGAAGATCGTCACATCGTCGATCGGATCGACCGGCAGCAGATCGATACCGACGATCGCCGTCTTGGGCGAGCGCCGCCGCACCACCTGGCTCCAGCCGCCTGGCGCGATGCCGAGATCGACCACGCGCCTTATGCCGCGCAGGAAACCGAAGCGTTCGTCCAGCTCGATCAGCTTGTAGGCGGCGCGGCTGCGATACCCTTCCGCCTTGGCACGCTTCACATAAGGATCATTGAGCTGGCGATCGAGCCAGCGCGTCGATTGCGGAGTCCGCCGCCGCGCGGTCTTGACCCGGACCCGAAGGCCGCCACCATCCTTGCTCATAAAGCTTTCCCGCCGATCAACCGGCGCAATATGCCTTCGCGAATGCCGCGATCGGCGACGCCGAGCCGTTCGGCCGGCCAGAGATCCATGATCGTCTCGAGGATCGCGCAACCGGCGACGACCAGATCGGCCCGCTCATTGCCGATACAGGGTAGCGTTGCGCGTTCGGCAAGGCTCATCCGCGACAGGTCGCTGCTGATTTTCCGCATCGAGGTGGCCGGCACGATCAGCCCGTCGACTGCCGATCGATCATAGTGCGACAGGCCGAGATGGACGCTGGCGAGCGTCGTGACGGTGCCGCTGGTGCCGAGCAGCCGCGGCCGCTCCATCCCGGTCGGCAGGCGGCTGGCGAAGCCGGCAAAGCTTTCCGCGACGAGGCTGCGCATCCGCGCATAGGCGACCGCCAGGCCGTCGGCGCCCGTGCCGCCGCCGGCGCTCTCGGTGAGCGAGACGACGCCCCAGGGCGCGCTGTGCCAGTCGAGCACGACCGGAATCCTGGGCCGCGTATCGACCAGCACCAGCTCGGTCGAGCCGCCGCCGATGTCGAACACCAGAGCGGGATCGTCGCCGGGCTCGATCAGTGCCTGGCAGCCGAGCACCGCGAGCCGCGCCTCTTCCTCGGCGGAGATGATGTCGAGATGGATGCCGGTCTCTTCATAGGCCCGCGCGATGAAGTCGGGGCCGTTGCTCGCCCGCCGGCACGCCTCGGTCGCGACCGAGCGCGACAGGGCGACATTGCGGCGCTTGAGTTTGTCGGCACAGACCTTCAGCGCGGCAAGGGTACGGTCGATCGCCGCGTCGCTGAGACGGCCGGTGGCGGCGAGCCCTTCGCCCAGCCGGACGATTCGCGAAAAGGCATCGACCACGGCAAAGCCATTGCCCTGCGGCCGTGCGATCAGCAGGCGGCAATTATTGGTGCCGAGGTCGAGCGCGGCGAAGTGGCGCGCCTCCGGCCAACGTGCGCGTCCCGCCCCAGGGGTCTTTCCGGGGGTCGGCGCCGAACGGGCAGGTCTGTCCTGCCGGTACGGCATCTTGGGCGAATGATCCCCCATGCCGTGTGTACTCGCTTTTATGTTCTGCCGTCGCGGCAAGCCTTTATGGCCTGACGTTCGGTGCTTGGCATAAGGGGTAGCGCAGGCCGCCGCGCTCGGCAAGCAGTGGGCCCTACAGTTGGTTGACAGCCCTGGCGGAGCCCCCTAGATCGCCCCCCACGTTGCCCCGTCGTCTAATGGTAAGACTACGGACTCTGACTCCGTCTATTGAGGTTCGAATCCTCACGGGGCATCCAGCTTTTTTGTTAGCAAAGTCAATACCCTGCGATCTCGTGGGCGCCTCGGCGCGCGTGCAACATGAGTGCGACATGGTGCCGTTAGAAACCTCGGATTTCCGTCGATTTCTCTCGAGTCCCGGCCAGTCCCTGCAACATGGCTGCAACACGCGACATGCGGCGGGACCGTCCAGTACCGCGACACGCAAGCGTATCGCGTTTCCAGGGCGGGCTACGGGCAGCCGCACTCCACCGAGTGCGATATTTGCGCCGGATGGGGGGATCGTTCCGACCGAGGAAGGTCGGCTGATTTTCGACCTGCTCATGGCAATGCGAGAATCGCCCAAGTGGCGCTAGCTATTAGGTAGTAGATGACCGGCGCAATCGAGGGGCGGTGGTGGCTCGACTTCACCCGACAGCTGCCGCAAACCCGCGATCGATATATACGCTAATGCATTACTGAGTCTCGGTTGCAGAAAGAGCAAGTGTAGTCGTCGCCCCTCCTGAACATATGTTCGACTTTAGCGAGCCTTTCGCATTCGCCGCACTCGACTTCATACCCTTCGCAGGAGCTGCATCCAAATATGTAACTTTGCTTCTTAGATTTGCTCTTAAAAAACATTGCAGCCATATTTATCATGTTGCCAATACCGACTTCATGCGGCTGATGTCCCCACGTCAGCCTACCGCCACATCGTTGGCAATCACTGTCTGGCATTGGTGTCTACCCCCCGGGGATTATTGGCGAACGTGCGCGTTGCTCACAGTGAATGAGTTGGATTTGCTTTTCAAGCGAGGATGGTTTCAGAATCGTCGCATATTCGGCGCACTGCAGCTTCAACGGTCTGCGTCGTTGATCCTCAGTAAGGAATCAGGCGCGAAGGCGAAACGCCCCCACTCCTGATTTCTCACATGCCTTCGTCGATCTCGCCCTCGTCATCAGCGCCTTTATCTGAATCGGCGATCACGCCTGGGTCATTTGCTGCGATCGGAACGGACGATTCCGGTCAGGTCGGCGCGCGTCCTGCGGCGCTCGCGTCGTTCCCGATTGCTTCTGTAACGCAGGAAGGCGATCGCCGCGATGGGCGCCGCCGCGACGATGATGACAGTAAAATAGCCGAGAAGCTGTTGCATGGTGCCGACGAACTCCCCAATTCGCTGGCGCCGAGGCTAGGTTTTATCGGGTTGTTTCTGCAAGGGGTGAATCAGCGATTCACTTGATCGACATCAATACTTGCCCCGTCCTGGGCCAACATGACATGTTTTTTAATCAATTGGGTGCCGATTGCGAATCGATCGCATCCCAAATGGGCGTGCGGCCATGTTCACTGTGGCGCGAGGCCTCGCCACCACTATCGGAACAATGGGCGATGCTGCCGGCGTCAGCCGACAAGCCCATCACAATTCGCGGCGGGGACCGCCAGCGGTACGCGGCTCGGCTGGAACGCGGGCCGCGATGCGGACCGACGCCTCCTCCATGCGGATACGCGAGCGCTCCAGATGGACACGCATCGCCGTCTCTGCCGCCGCCGGATCGCGTGCGAGCAGCGCATGGATGATCTCGGCATGCTCCTGCGCGGCTTCCTGCGGCGCATTGGTGTTGAACAGGAAACGGAAGATGTGGAGGTGCATGTGCAGCCGCTCGATCGTCTCCGCGATCAGATGATTGCCGCTGCCGGTCGCGACCAGGCTGTGCAGCATCGCATCGGCCTCGGCGAAGCGGGCATAGGCGACCCCGGTCTCCGCCTGGATCCGGTCCATCTCCTCTTCCATCGCCGAGAGCTGGCGCAGCGTCTCGTCGTTCATCGATTCCGCGGCGCGGGCGGCGGCATAGGGTTCGATCAGCTGGCGCAGCACATAAAGGTCGCTGACCTCTGACGGCGTCATCTGCGCGCTCGCGTGATAACCGACATTGGGGACCTTGATGACGAGCTTCTCGGCCTCGAGCCGGCTCAGCGCCTCGCGGATCGGGGTCTGCGAGATGCCGAGCTTGCGCGCGACGGCATCGATGCCGATCCGCGTGCCGGGCGCGATCTCCATCGACACCAGCATCGACAGAAGATGCTCATGCGCCCAGGCGACCAGGGTCGGCACCGGGGCGGGCCGCGGCGAGCGATAGCCGGCGGGCGGGAAGGCAATGGGGGAGTCGGAATTGTCCATCTAGGTCTCGAAATGCAACGGCGCCGTGGCGTCTATGCAACACCTATAGGATATCGGATCACTGCGGGAAAGGACGGATCGCAGGCGATGGGTTAACAATGGACCTATCGCGCCCGCAAGAGCACCGTCGCACGCGGCATGCCCTCGCGGCGACCGATATATGCAGCCATTCTCGGTTCCCTGGTCTGGCGGTGCCGATCAACGCCTACTTCAACGCTATTTCCAGTATTTGCCGGCGAACTGGATGAAATAGGGCCAGTTGGGATTGGGCGTATGCCCTTCGGTATGCTGGCGGTATCCGATATCGCCCTCGCCGAGATAGGTGAGGATCGGCGGGAAGCTGGTCGTCTGCAGCCCCTTCTTGCCGAGCAGAGTCCAGACCGGGCTCGCCGCGGCCGACGCCATGAACATGCCGCGTGCATCGACCCAGCCGTCCCCGGGCACGGCGGAGAGCGGCGTCATGATCAGCGCGCCGCCGCCGACGAACAACGGGCGCGGCGCGACCATGGCGATCAGCTCATGGCTGTCGACCGACATCTCGCTGGCATGATGGCCGGCGCCCGCGAATTTCAGGAAGTTGCCCGCGAACCAGTGGAATTCGTTAACCGCCGCCAGGTTGGGAATGCCCTCGCCGAAATTGCGGCGATAGAGCGCGGCACCGCCCGCGCCCGAAGAGGAAATGAACCCGGTGGCGAAACGCTGGTCATAGGCGAGCGCGACAAGCGCTGCCTTACCGCCGCGCGAATGGCCGAAGATCGCGACCTTCTTCGCATCCACCTGCTTGTCGGTGGCGAGATAGTCGAGCCCCCGGCTCGCGCCCCAGGCCCAGGCGCGCAGCACGCCCCAATCCTCGAGGCTACGCGGCTGGCCCTTGTTGACCAGGCCGATGATGCCCTGAGTGAGGCCTGCGGCATTGTCGGCCTGCACGCTGTTGGTATCGAGCGTCGCGAAACCCCAATTCTTCGCCAGCAATTGCTCGCGATAGTCGGGCCCCGGCGGCAGCGCCGGCGCGCCCGGCGGACGGGGACGCGGATTGACCGAGCCGAACGACATCACGACCGGGACGTGCTTGCCCTTGGCGGATGCCGGCGTCGACACGTTCATCAGGATATCGACGGTGATCCCGGGTGCCGCCGCATTGTCGACATGGCCGACGAGCTTTCGGGTGACGACGGCAGTCGAGCCGATCGTCTCCTCGACCGTCTCGGCGACACGCCAGGTTACGATCGGCACAATCGCCGGTACCCGGCCATAGACCTCACGGTCGAACAGCTCGGCAATCTCGGCACGGCGGGCGGGCCATTGCGCTGCCCTGGTCAGCTTGACCCCGGCATTGCTGGTCAGCGGATCGGGGAGATTGGGAAAGGGATTGGCCCGGGTCTCGTCGAAATTGGCGAAATCGGGCTTGCTCGGATCGCGCGCCGAGACGGTCGGGGTCAGCGTGGTGATCCCGAGAAGCCGCATCTCGCGGGCGCGTTCCGCCGCGGATTCAGCCGTGATGCGATCGCGCTCGGGATCGGGCGGCGGGGCGACCGGGGCCAGCGGCGTCTGAGCGGCGCGGATCGCAGGGACCGCCAGCGCGGTAGAGACCAGCAGGAGCGCTGCAACGGAAAGTCTTCCCTTCACGATCTTCTCCCGGGCCGGTGATAAAAAGGCGGGGCGGCGCCGAAGCGACGCCCCGCCAGGTGTCCCGCGCTCGGGAGCGACGGGAGGGGTAGGGTAAGCGCCGGGTGGCTCAGCGCTTGTACAACGGCGGCGAGCCGGCAACCTTGGTCCGCAGACGGTAGATGCTGGTCGAACCGGTGAAATAGAGATCCTTGCCGTCGGCCCCGCCCCAGGCGAGGTTGGCGGCGACTTCGGGCAGCTTGATCTGGCCGAGCAGCTTGCCCTGCGGCGAGATGACGCGAATGCCGCCCGGGCCGGTGCTCCAGACATTGCCGGCGACATCCGTCTTCAGCCCGTCCGGACCGCCCCGGCCCATGCTGCGGTCATAGGTGAACAGCACGCGCCGGTTGGACAGTGCGCCGTCCTTGCCCACGTCATAAGCGCGGGTGAACATCTCCGGCCCATAGCTGTTGACGTAGAAGGTCTTGCCGTCGTTCGAGAAAGCGAGACCATTGGGCAGCTTCAGGTCGGTGACCATCGGGGTCAGCTTGCCCCCGGCATAGCGATAGACCGCAGCGAAAGGCTGCTCGAGCGGGGGCGACGGCTCCATGTTCATCGGGCCGAAGGGCGGATCGGTGAACCAGAGCGCCCCGTCCTTGGCGAAGACAAGGTCGTTCGGGCTGTTGATTTTCTTGCCGTCATAGGTGCTGAGGAACGGCTTGATCGCGAGCTTGGCGTCGAGCCGCGAGAGGTTGCGGCCGCCCTGCTGGGCATAGACGATCGTACCGTCCTTGTCGGTGGCCATCGCGTTCGGCCCGAGCGTCTTGCCCGGCTTGGGGTTGGGATAACCGCCGGCATGATCGACCAGCAACTCGACCTTGCCGTCGGGCGTGACCGCGCGGATCTCCTCGCCGCCGACATCGGAGAACCACAGCCGGCCTGCACGCCACATCGGGCCTTCGACGAACTTAAAGCCGGTCGCGACCTTCTCGATCTGCGCATCGGGCGCGATCAGGGCGTCGAGCGCGGGGTCGACGCGAACGACCTCGGACACCGCCGGTGCGGCCGGCGGCGTCTGCGCGACCGAGGCGCTGATCGCCGCGATCCCGGCACTCATGACAAGCGCGTATTTCAGTACGGACTTCATCGTTTCCCCTCCAGGGTTGTTCTCGTTCAGCCGGGAAAACCCGGCGCAGATCTCACTTCGCGGCGGGCTTGGCCGGTTCGGGGCCGAAATTCGTCGCGAGGTAACCGATCACCATGGTCATATCGTCGGGCGTCAGGTCGGCGCCGCGATCGACCATCAGCTGCACCGTCGCCGCCCAGTCATCGGCGCTGCGGCGCTGGTTGAACACGCTCGCGGTCGAGTGGCAGGTGCTGCAGCGTTCGTTGATCACGACGAGCGCCGGGCCGGGCGGCGGCGTCGGGGCGGCGGGCGCCGGAGGCGCGCTCTGCGCCTCCAGCCCGCGCGTCGCCACGACCGCAAAGGCCAGGCCCATCACACTCAATGCTATTTTCCGTGCAGACATTTCCACCCGATACTCCCGTTACACAGTCACTTCTTCGGTAGCGCAAACGCCAGCACTGCGTCGCTCGACACCGGCGAGCCGTTGAACCCGCCGGTATCGACCGCCGCGACAAACTGGCGGCCGCTCTTGCCGGCGTAGCTGATCGCCGAGCCGTAGATCGCCGCCGGCAGCGTCGCCGTCCACAGGACCTTGCCAGTGCGGGTATCGAAGGCGCGCATCTTGTTCTCATCCGTGCCGCCGAAGAAGGCGAGGCCGGTCGCGGTGACGATCGGCGCGCCCGAGCTCAGCCGGCCGGTGTCGCGCATGCCCTCGGGCAACGTGTCGGTCGTGCCGAGCGGCACGCGCCACGCGATCTTGCCATTGTTGACGTTGACCGCGACCATTTCGCCCCAGGGCGGCGGACCGCAGGGGATGCGCGTTTCGCGATCCCAGAAATAGACATAGCCGCGCGCCAGCCCCCAGGACCCGTCCGCCTGCTTGGCGAGCTGCTGCGGACTCGCCAGAGAGTTGACGTTGGTGATGTAGAGGCCCTGCTTCGGATCGAAGGCGCCCCCTCCATAATCGATGCCGCCAAGGCTGCCCGGGAAGAAAGCGACCGCCGAATCCGCCCGGAGCGGCTGGAACATCTTGCTCCCGACGATCTTGTAGTCGTCGACCACTTTCTGGCAGCGCTGCTTCACGTCGGGCGTCATCGCCGCCATTTCCGACATGTCGAACGACAGACGGGTGAGCGGCGGCGGCGTCGACGGCATCGGCTGAGTCGCCGACGGGACTTCGCCCGGAATGTCGGTGTCGGTCGGGACCGGCACTTCCTTCACGTCATAGATGGGCTTGCCGGTGACGCGATCCAGGATGAACATGATCGCCATCTTGCTCATCACGGCGATCGCCGGAATATTGCGGCCGCCCTTCTTCACGTCCATCAAGGTCGCGGCGGGCAGATCCACATCCCAGATGTCGTGATGCACGACCTGGAAATGCCAGAGATATTTGCCGTTGTTGGCGTCGACCGCGACGATCGAGTTGCCGTAGAGATTATTGCCCTTGCGGTCCCCGCCCCAGCGATCGAAGCTGGGCGCCGCGATCGGCAGATAGGCGATACCGCGCTTTTCATCGACGACGATCTGCGTCCAGACATTGTTGCCCGAGCGGTTCTTCCAGCTATCGCCTTCCCAGGTCTCGTGACCCGGCTCGCCCGGGCGGGGCACCGTGTTGAAGGTCCAGACCAGCTTGCCGTTGCGCGCATCCCAGGCGCGGACATCGCCGCGGGCGCCGAGCGACGGCGTTTCCTGCACGCGCGATCCAGTGATGATCAGGTCGCCGTAAATGGCGGGCGGCCCGGTCATGCCATATTGGCCGTTCGGGTTGCCGTTCATGATCTCCGGCGTCTTCAGATTGACCACGCCGTTGTCGCCGAAGCCGGGCACTGGCACGCCAGTGGCGGCATCGAGCGCGATCAGCCGGCCCGAGCGCGTGCCGAACACGATCTCGGGCTTGGCCCTGCCCGAGCCGGGCCAATATTGCACGCCGCGGGTCGAAGCCTGGTCGCGCTCGGGCATCTGATAGGCCCAGATCTCCTTGCCGGTATCGGCATCGAGCGCGACGACCTTGCCGTAGGGCGAGGGGAAATACATCACGCCGTTCATCACGATCGGCGTCGCCTGCGACGACGAGAAGCGCGGGCGTGGCGGCGGCGGCATATTGGCCGGCGCCTCGGGATTAACCGGGAAGGTGGGCACGACGAAATTGGCCGGCTTCATATTGTAGGTCCAGGCGACCTGGAGCTTGTCGACATTCTGCGGCGTGATCTGGGTGAGCGGCGAATAGCGCGACGCTCCCTGATCGTTGCCGTAGCTGGGCCAGTCCTTTCCGGGAGCGGCATGAGCCGAGGCGGCGATCGTCGCGACGCCCGCGAGCAGCAGCGCGATCCTCAACGGGCAGCCCTCGGACGAGCGGCTTGTGCCGCCATGTACGACGCCTTGGATGCCAGGTCCTTCGCAACACCGATAATCATCATATCGAGGGGAGCCGCTCCTGTTGATCGAATCGACCGGGATTGCCCCAGATCGACGGGGACGACATCCCCGGTGTGAAGGGGCGCCGTTTCGGAACCGATCGTCACCTCGCCGTCGCCCGAAAGGACGAGATAGACTTCACTCATCTCCGCCATGGTCCGTGCGCCGACTGAAGCACCCTGCGGGATGCGCAGATGATCGACATAGGACCAGGGAGTCGAAAAGACGCTCGGCTCGAACGCGCGGCGATATTGTACTGTACCGGTGCCCCCATCCATGCCCGCGACAGGGCGCAACTGGGCCGGATCGAAGCGGGCGGAAATGAACTGCGGGATCGGATCGAGCGTCACATCGGTGCGCGGATCGTTCAGGTTGAACGCGTCATAGGTCTTGGTCAGCCCAACATTGATATTGACCCATTGCACAGGCTTGTCAGTGGGGTTGTAGATGCCGTGCGCCTGACCCATCCGGTCGGGGACCGCGGCCGGGCCCTTGATGAGCGAGGTATGGCCGTTGATCGTGAACTGCGCCTCACCGTCCAGGATGACGAACATCTCTTCGCAGTTGTTGTGGAAATGCTCGCCGATGCCGCTTTTCGGCGCGATCACCCCGCGGTGGACGAAGATCAGATTGGTGCTGAGCGCGTCGGCGCCGAAGATCGCGCCGAACTCCATGGATCCGGCGCCGGCATGAACACCCTCGCTGTGACGGAACTTGCTTGGATCGGTGTGGCCGATGCGCTGCGCCAGGGTCTTGGCGGGTTGAGCCGGAACAGCAGACTGCCCATGAGCGACAGCCGCATAGAGCAACGGCGCGACGAGCGCACACGCCAGATAGTGCTTCCTCAACCCAGATCTCCCCTCGGCATCGCGGCCGGCTCCTTGCGGCCCCGGCTCAGACGTTGTTCTTTGTTTCGACGGATGCTAGCAGGGTGCAATATCATATACAATATGATCCTGAGCCAATCGGCAACAGGACGGAGACTAGCGAGGGGATAGACCATGATGACGGAAGCGAGGCGCTCGCGAGTGCGGGTCTTATTGATTTTCCTGCTTTTTATGCTGAGCGCAGTCGCGTTCCTCGACCGGACCAACATCTCGGTCGCGGGCGTGCAGATGCGTCAGGAGTACGGGATCGACCAGATTCATCTGGGCTGGGTCTTCAGCGCGTTCCTGATCGGCTATGCCGCCTTCCAGGTTCCGGCGGGCTGGCTCGCCGTCAGGATCGGGCCGCGCAAAGCCCTCACCTATGGCGTCATCTGGTGGGGTCTCTTCTCCGCCGCGACCGCTTTGGTCTCTCCCGCGTTCGGCAGCACCGTGTTGCAGCTGATCATCGTCCGTTTCCTGCTCGGTGCGGGTGAGGCCGTGATCTATCCGGCGGGCAACCAGCTCCTGTCGCGCTGGATTCCCATCCAGGAGCGCGGCAAGGCCAACGGTCTGATCTTTGCCGGCGTCGGCGCGGGTTCCGGCCTGACCCCGCCGCTGATCACCGCGCTCATCGTGTTCGGCGGCTGGCGCTTGTCTTTCTATGCGTGCGCGCTGATCGGCATCGTGGTCGGTGCCATCTGGTATGTGCTCGCGCGCGACAAGCCGGAAGATCATCCGGCCGTTTCCGCATCCGAACTTGCCCATATCCGGGCTGGCCTGCCCGCCGTGTCGACCGCTCCGACCCCCGCCACGCCCTGGGGCGCGATCCTGACCGATCGTAACGTCTGGGGCTTGTTCATCAGCTATTTCTGCTTCGGCTATGTCGCCTGGCTCTTCTTCAGCTGGTTCTTCATCTACCTGGCCGAGGTGCGCCATGTCGATCTGAAGACGAGCGCATTGTACAGCTCGATGCCGTTCATCGCGATGACCATCTGCTGCCTGAGCGGCGGCGTCGCGAACGACCGGATCGCCAAGAAATACGGCCTGTTCTGGGGCCGCAGCGGCCTCGCAGTGGTGGCGTTCATCCTGACCGCCTGCTTTCTTGCCGCGGGATCTCAGGTGACCAGCACCGGGCTGGCCGTGGTGATCCTGGCCGGCGGCGCTGGCGCGCTCTATCTCTCGCAAAGTTCGTTCTGGTCGGTCACCGCCGACATCGCCGGGCCCTATACCGGCGTCGTATCGGGCTTCATGAACATGGGCTGCCAGATCGGCGGGGCGATCACGGCATCGCTGACGCCGTGGATCGCGGCGGAATATGGCTGGATCGCAGCGTTCGGCACGGCTGCCACCCTGGCGGTCGTCGGGGCGGTCGCCTGGTGTTTCGTTCGGCCTGACCGGCTGATCGTTGCCGCGCGACCAGCCACGCCCCATCTCGAGGCGGTTGCCGCCTGATTTCGCCGACGGGCAATCATCGACTGTAAATGCCGTCGGCGGGCGGCGCGTATGAAGGAAGACATTGAATGACGACGCTGCCGCTTTCCGGCATCCGGGTGCTCGATATCACCCAGGTCATGGCAGGCCCGTTCTGCTGCATGCTGCTGGGCGATATGGGCGCCGACGTGATCAAGATCGAGCCGCCGAAAACGGGCGATTCGACGCGTCATTCGATGGGTTTCCGTCTGAAGGGCGAGGACAGCCCCGGCTTCCTCGCACTCAACCGCAACAAGCGCAGCATCACGCTCGACCTGAAGAACGACGCCGATCGCGAGGTGCTTTACGCCCTGGTCAAGACTGCCGATGTGGTGGTCGAGAATGCCCGGCCGGGTGTCGCCGCCCGGCTCGGCATGGGCTATGACACGCTCAGCGCGATCAACCCGCGGCTGATCTATGCCAGCATCTCGGGCTTCGGCCAGACCGGGCCCTGGGCGCAGCGCCCCGGATTCGACCTGATCGCCCAGGCCATGTCGGGCGTGCTCAGCTCGAACGGCTTTCCCGGCATGGAGCCGGCCAAGAACTCGATCGCCGTCGCCGATCTCGGCGCGGGGCTATTCTCGGTCTATGCGATCCTAAGCGCAGTCATCGGCCGCGAGAAATCGGGCGTCGGCCAATATATCGATGCCTCGCTGCTTGAAGCAGCGATGGGCCTGTCGATCTGGGAGACGACCGAACTGTGGGGCACCGGCAAGTCGCCGACCCCGATCGGCTCGGCCAACCGCATGTCGGGGCCGTATCAGGCAGTGCTCGCCAAGGACGGCTGGTTCGTCATCGGTGCTGCCAATCAGGGCCTGTGGCTGACCTTCCTCAAGATCCTCGGCCGCGAGGAATTGCAGGACGTTCCCGACTATTCGACCAATGCAGCGCGCGTCGCCAACCGGATCGAGCTGATCGCGGAGCTAGCCCCGACCTTCCTCACCCGCACCAGCCAGGAATGGATCGACGCGCTGCTCGGCGCCGGCGTGCCCGCCGCACCGATCCTCGATTACGAGCAGGCCATGGCGAGCGAACAGGCGATAGCGCGCAACATGGTGATGGACGTGCCGCACCCGATCGAAGGCAGCTTCAAGTCGCTCGGCTTCCCGGTCAAGATGATGGGCACGCCGCAGGAAGTCCGCCTGCCGCCGCCGCTGATCAACGAGCATGGCGATGAGATCCGCCGCGAGCTGCGCGAACGCGGCCTGCTGCCGGACGCCCCGGCGGAGGCGGCCGAATGACCGGCCAGACTATCCTTGAGCGCGACGACGCGATCGCGCGCGTCCGGTTCGACAACGTCCCGGCGCACAATGCGCTGACTCACCAGATGTGGGTCGACCTGCATGATATCTGCGTGCAGCTGGCCAATGACCCCACCGTTCGCGTCGTCGTCTTCCGCGGCACCGGGGGCAAGGCGTTCATCTCGGGCACCGACATTTCGAGCTTCGCCGATTTCTCGAGCGGGCAGGACGGGCTCGATTACGAGAATGAGATCGATGTCTTCATGGGGTCGATCGACAAGATCCCGGCAATCACCATCGCGGTGGTCGAAGGCTGGGCGGTCGGCGGCGGGATCAACATCTCCTCGGCCTGCGATTTCCGCATCGCGACACCGAATTCGAAGTTCGGCTCGCCGATCGGCCGCACCATCGGCAATTGCCTGTCGTCCAGCAGCGTGGCGCGGGTCGGCGGCGCAGTGGGCGTTCAGATCGCCAAGCGCATGGTGCTGCTCGGCGAGTTCATCACGGCGCAGGAGATGCTCGACAGCGGCTTCCTCTACAAGATGGTCGAAGCCGAAGAGCTGGACGCGGCGGTCGAGGCGTTGGTGCAACGCGCGTCGGAAAATGCGCCGCTCACCACGAAGACGACCAAGGAAACCATCCGGCGAATGACCTTCGACGGGCTGCCCGACATCCAGCAGCTGATTTCCGACGTATACGGCAGCAACGACTTCCGCCGCGGCGTGCACGACTTCCTGGCCAAGACCAAGAAGACCCCGATCTGGACGGGCGACTGAGCGGCGTAGGCCAACCGCACTCTGCTTCCTCCGTCACCCCGGACTTGTTCCGGGGTCTACGGTGCCGCAAATCCGAAAGCTGGGAGTCTGCGGAACGGTGGATGCCGGAACAAGTCCGGCAGGACGGTTGGAGTGATCACCCACAAACCAAATGGCCGCCCCCTTTCGGGAGCGGCCGTTTTTGCGATCCGCTGAAAGCCGTTACCAGCTGACGGCGATATACTTCGCTTCGGTATATTCGTGCAGGCCGTGGTGCGAGCCTTCGCGACCCAGACCGCTCTGCTTGACGCCGCCGAACGGCGCCGCCGCATCCGACACCAGGCCGCGATTGAGCGCGACCATGCCGGCCTCGATCCGCTCCGAGATGGCGAGGCCCTTTTTCAGGTCGCCGGTGAAGACATAGGCGGCCAGGCCGAACTCGGTGGCGTTGGCGAGGCGGATGGCGTCCTCGACATCGTCGAACAGGGTGATCGGCGCGACCGGGCCGAACACTTCGGTCGTCAGGATCTCCGAATCCGGATGGATGTCGGCGATGACCGTCGGCGGGTAGAAGAAGCCGTCGCCATGCGGGGTCTTGCCGCCGAGCAGGACGCGCGCGCCCTTCGCCACGGCGTCCTCGACCAGCATCTCGATCTTGTCGATCGCTTCCTGGTTGATCATCGCGCCGCATTCGGTCGCCGATTCATAACCCGGCCCGACCTTCAGCGCGCCCATCTTCTCGACCAGCTTCTGCGTGAACGCCTCATAGATGCCGCGCTGGACATAGAAGCGGTTCGCCGCGGTGCAGGCCTCGCCGGCGTTGCGCATCTTGGCGACCATCGCGCCTTCGATCGCCGCATCGAGATCGGCATCGTCGAGCACCAGGAACGGCGCGTTGCCGCCCAGCTCCATCGAGGCGCTGAGCACCTGGTCGGCGCATTCGCGCAGCAGGATGCGGCCGACTTCGGTCGACCCGGTGAAGCTGAGCTTCCGCACGCGCGGATCGTGCAGCATCGCGCGGCACACGCCGGGCGCATCGCTGGTGTTGATGACATTGACGACGCCTGCCGGAACGCCCGCCTCGAGCATGATCTGCGCGACGGCGAGCGCAGTCAGCGGCGTTTCCGCCGCGGGCTTCAGGATGACGGTGCAGCCCGCCGCCAGCGCCGGCGCGATCTTGCGCGTCGCCATCGCCGCCGGGAAATTCCACGGCGTGATCAACAGCGAGATGCCGATCGGCTGATACTGGACCAGGATACGGTTGTTGCCCGCGGGCGAGATCGACAACTCGCCGTTGATGCGCACGGCTTCCTCGGCATACCAGCGGAAGAATTCGGCGGCATAGCCGACTTCGCCGCGCGCGTCGGGCAGCGACTTGCCATTTTCCAGGCTGATCAGCTGGGCGAGCCATTCGGCATTCGCCATCATCTTTTCCCAGCACGCCATCAGGATCGTGGCGCGCGCGCGGGGCGCGGTCGCGGCCCAGGCGGCGGCGGCGGCTTCGGCCGCGTCGACACAGGCGATACCGTCCTCGACCGTGCCGTCGGCGATGGCGGTCAGCACGCCGCCGGTCGAGGGATTGACGATTTCGATGCGGCCGCGGGCAGAGCCCTCGACCCAGGCATTGCCGATCAGCAGATCGGTCGGGACATCGAACGGCGCTTCATGGTCACCGGCGGCGGGGGCTGCGTAACTATTCAGAGAGTCCATCATTCTGCCTTTTGGAGGTTCTGATTCACGCGATCGAGCAACAGCGAGCGGTCGCCGACATAAGCGGCGCCGGTGATGCTGCGCATCGCGTCGAGATCGAGGGGACGGGGGTTGTTCTTGATCAGACGCTGCGCCTTCAGGCCGTTCTCCGCGACATATTCCTGCATGTCTTCGGCCAGGCCGAGCTGCTTGAGCGAGGTGGGAATATCGACCGACGCGAACAAGTCCGCGATGCCGTCGATGAAGAGCTGGGACAGCATGTCCTCGCTGTCGTCGGGCGACCCCAGGCCGACGACACGGGCAAGCTCGGCGAACGCGGGAACTGCGGCCGGACGGTTGAACTGCATGACATAAGGCAGCAGCGCCGCAACCCCGTCGCCATGCGCCGTGTGAGTCAGATTGCCGACGGGATATTGCAGCGCATGCGCCGCCGCCGTGCCCGCCACGCCGAACGCGCAGCCGGCGGCGAGCGCACCGAGCATCAGCTGCTCGCGCGCGGCCACGTCGCTGCCATCGTCATAAGCGGTCTTGAGGCTGTCCCACACGCACTTCACCGCGAGCTTGGCGAAATGGTCCGACAACGCGTTCTTGCCGACAAAGACATGGTCCTGGGTCAGCATCGCATCGATCGGACGAGCGAGCGCGGTGAATGCCTCGACCGCATGAGTCATTGCGTCGGAACCCGAACAGGCAGTGAGGCCCTTGGGGCAGGTGATCGTCAGCTCCGGATCGCAGATCGCCGCCATCGGGATGAGATGGGGGCTGGCGATGCCAACCTTGGCACCCAGCGCATTGTCGGAGACCACGGCGACGGGCGTGACCTCGGAACCGGTACCCGATGTCGTCGGCACGGCGACCAGCGGCAGGACCGGGCCGGGCACTTTGAACTCGCCATAATAGTCACTGATGTTGCCGCCGTGCGCGAGCAGCACCGCGACGACCTTCGACAGGTCCATGCAGCTGCCGCCGCCGATGCCGAGCACCACATCGGCGGTGAAGCCGCGGACCTGCTCGACGCATTCCAGGATCGATTCGACCGGCAGGTCGGGCTGGGTCTGGTCATAGACATGAGTCTCGACCCCGGCCTCTTCGAGATCGGCGAGCATCGTCCTGAACGCCGGATCGGCGGCCAGACGCGCATCGGTGCAGATCAACGCGCGCTTGCCGAGCGAGGCGGTCACCTTGCCGATGGCTCGGCGCTGACCGACGCCGAACAGGACCGAGCGGGGGAGACGCATGGCGCCGAAAATGTTCATTATATGCCTGCCGAACGAGAGAGTGGGGGGATACGCATCAGGGTTACTTCTTCGCGCTGTTCTGCTTGAGGTAGGCGATCACATCCGCCTGATCCTGCGGCTTGGGGAGGCCGATGAAGATCATCTTGGTGCCCGGGACCGCCTGGCGGGGGCCGGCGAGGAAACGGGCGAGAGTCTGGTCGTTCCAGACCAGGCCCGACGCCTTCATCGCAGGCGAATAAGTGAAGCCCGCGACCATCGCCGCTTTGCGCCCGGCCACGCCGCGCAGATTGGGGCCGAGGCCGTTCTTCCCCGACGGATCGACGCTGTGGCACGAAGCGCACTTCTTGAAGATCACGGCACCGTTCACGGCATTCCCCGGCGGTGCGGCCGAAATCGCGGCCGCCGCGCCCCCCATCATGACAAACGTTGTCAGACCTACAAGATACTTCATTTCGACCCTCCTGGGGACAGGATTACAACCCCTGTCCCGAGCCAATTGTCATTGCCGTCGACGCGCCCCCGCATGCCCCCGCTCCGCTCATTCATGCGCAGGTTCTGGGATGAGCGGACGCGACGCGTCGATCGTGAACATCAGCAGCGCGGCGGCCACGCACAGGCCCGCCAGCACGCCGAACGCAGCGCCCCAGCCGCTCGCCGAGACGATATAGCCAGTCAGCGTCGCCGCGACGAAGGCGCCGAGGTTGCCGATGGTGTTCATCACTGCCGAGACCGATCCGGCGAACTCGCCACCGATATCGAGCGTCACCGCCCAGGACACGCCGACCGTCAGCTCGAGGCCGAACAGCGCGAGGCAGAAGCAGGCAATGCTGACGATGTGGCTGTCCGACGCCGTCGCGAGCGGGATCATGATCGCGGCGATCGCGAAACCGACCACCGACACCCAGCGCCGCGCGAACAACAGGCCGCGCCCGCGCTTCACCAGATGGTCGGAGAACCAGCCCCCGGCAAGGTCGCCGACCACGCCCGCCATCAGCGGCAGGCTGGCGAACAGGCCCATCAGCGCGATGTCGTAACCGCGCGCGTCATGGAGATATTTGGGGAACCACGTCAGGAAGATGTTGATGCAATAGGCGTAGCAGAAATACATCGCCGACAGCAGCCAGAGCTGGGGCCGGGCGAGCAGCTTCGCCCATGGCACGCTCGCCTTGGTGCGGCCTTCGCCGAGCGCTTCCTCGATCATCACGCGTTCCGCCTCGTTGACCGAGGCGTGCTCGCGCGGGCTGTCGCGGTAGAACCAGAACCAGAACAAGGCCCAGGCGACGCCGACCACCGCGAAGGCGATAAACGGCACGCGCCAGCCGAAATCGACGATCAGCAGCGCAACGAACACCGGTGTCACTGCGCCACCGAGCCGGGCACCGGCATGAGTCAGACCCTGCGCCCAGCCACGCTCGGCCGGAAGCATCCAGCGCGAGAGTGAGCGGGTCGCGATCGGGAAGGCGCCCGCCTCACCCATGCCGAACAGAAAGCGGGTGACGATCATCGACCCGGCCGACCAGGTCAGCGCCGTCGCGGCGGTGAAGGTCGACCACCAGAGCACCACGCCCGTCAGCGCGCGGCGCGGCCCGAATTTGTCGCCGAGCCAGCCACCGGGTATCTGGAACAGCGCATAGGAGATGGAGAAGGCGCCGAAGATCCAGCCCATCGTCACGTCGTGGAAGCCATATTCCTTCTGGATCGACGGAGCCGCCGTCGAGATGACGACCCGGTCCATATAGGTGATCAGATAAGCGAGCACCGTCAGCCACAGCACCTTGTGCCGGACGAGGGTTGGGCGCGGTGCCCGCACGCCTGATTGGGCGTCGATCACTTCGGACCGCCGGTGCAGGCGTCGGCGGCGCGCCCGGTGCAGGTCTGCCAGATCGTCGGCACCTGTTCGCCGGCGAGATAGACGCTATCGATCGCGCGGGTGTTGCGGATGTCGGCGGTCGGATCCTTGTCGAGCACGAGCAGGTCGGCAGCCTTGGCCGGTGCAATCGTGCCGACATTGGTCGCGCCCATGAACTTCGCGTTGCTGCCGGTCGCGGCGGTCAGCGCCTGGAGCGGCGTGATGCCCGACTTGACCATCAGCTCAAGCTCCCAATGCGCGAAATAGCCCGGGAAGCGCGCCGAAGGGCCGCTGTCGGTGCCCATGCCGTAGGGAATGCCGGCCTTTGCCTCGCGCCCGAAATTCTCCATCGCGTATTTCAGGACCGCCGGATATTTCGGGAAGGTCGGCGAGGAGGACAGGCGGGTGCGCCGCTCGGGATTCCTGAGGTCGGCGATCACCTGCGGCGTCACGCCGCGCGAGAAGAAGGGATCATCGACGAACGGCAGCAGATCATAGGTGAAGCTTGCCTCGCGGCTGAGCGTCGCCGCGATCTGCCACACGCCCTTCGCCTTCATCGCCGACAGCAACGGCGCGTCGACTGCGCGGTCGCGCACTGAATGCGCAAAGCCGTTGACGCCCTCACGGGTCAGTTCCTTGGCATTGTCGTAATAGAAGACATGGGCGACGGCCTTTTTGCCGTCCTTGTGCGCCTCAGCGATCACTGCCGTGCTGATATCGGCCGGCATTCGCTCGGCGATCGTGCCGAATTCGTCATCGACCCACAGCTTGATGAAATCGGCGCCCTTGGCTGCCTCGCGGTCGACCATCGCGGTCGCCTCGGCGGGCGTCGCGACCTGGGCCGGAAGCCCGACGACACCGCCATAGCTGCCCTTGAACACCACGCCGCGGCCGGCCGTCCACACACGCGCCCGGCCCGCCGGATCGGCGCGGATATCGCGAACGATGTCATGAATCTCATCCTTGTCGGTGCCGAGCACCTGGACCGAGGTGACGCCGTAGGCCGCATAGAGCTTCAGCTGCCGCTCGACGCTTTCGCGGGTATAATATTTCAGATCCTGGGTGATGCCGTCGACCAGCCCGAGATGGACATGGCTGTCGATGATGCCGGGCATGACGAATTTGCCGGTCAGGTCCCTGACCTGGACGCCCGCCGGCGCTTTGAGCTTCGCGGCCGGACCGACCCAGCTGATCTTGCCGTCGGTGATGATCATGGCGGAATTCTTCACCGGCGCGCGGCCGGTGCCATCGATCAGCGTGAAGTGCGAAAGCGCCACGGTCTTCGCCATGGCCGGCGCCGCGGTCAGCGCCCCCGCCATCAGCGCCGCGACACTCATCCAGCTACAAGTACGCATACGACCCGCTCCTTCATTGTCCCGGACGTTTGCCGTCCGTTTTCTTGTCCCCATCGGCATCACCTGGCCGAAGCCAGCGACAGGCCGCGATCGGGCATGATGGGAAAGGCCGCCGTGCAGCCGTCGCCAAGCCCCGCCCCGTTCAGGGCGAGCGCAGGCGAGAAATTCGAGATGGAATCCGGTCGAGCGGGAGGTCGTGCGGCCGCGAGGCCGGCGCCGGGGAGTGTCCCCTTGCGCATCCGTTCCCGCTTGCTGATCGTCATGACCGTCTTGTTCCGCTTGGTAGAGAAAAGGCCCGCCCGCCCCCGAAGGGACGGGCGGGAGAGGAGGATCAGAACTTCGTACGCAGCCCCACCGCGATCTGGCGCCCGAGCGGGTTCGACACGAAGCCGTTGTAACCCCAGGCGCCGCCGATGATGCCTGCAGTGTTGCCGTTGTAGAAAGGCGGATCCGTGTCGAAGAGGTTCTTCACATCGACATAGGCCTGCCAGCCGTTGAACATGCCTTCGCTCTTGACCGTGTACTGGAGGTGCAGGTCGAAGGTGTTGTCGGCCTTGACCTTGTCGCCCCCCCCAGTGGGGTTGCCGACCGAGTTCGTCGTGATCGGGATCACCGAGGTGCTGATCCAGTTCCGGTACGAACCCGTGTGGTTCCAGAACAGGTCGGCCGAGATGCCGCCCAATTCCCAACCAAGCTGGGCACGATGCTTGTATTGAACCGACGGGAAGGTCGTGTTGTAGCCCGAGGTGTTCAGGATGCTGAACTCGGTACCGCCACCGAAGTTCTGACGGAACTTCGTGAAGTAGGTGCCGCTCATGCCGACGGTGAAGTTACCGAAATCACCGATCGCGGTACGATAGGACGCCTGGAAGTCGATGCCTTCCACGGTCAGGTTGAGCGCATTGCGCGAGCTTTGGTCGAGGGTGAAATACACCGTGCCTGGAACCGCGCCGGAGATCGTCGCTCCGTTCGCGAGATTCGCGAACGCGTCAATCTGTGCTTGCGTCGCCCCAGTCGGATAGATCTGGAGCAGGTTGCGCAGACCGGCCGAATTCACGATCGCCGTCGGGCTTGGCGAGCTCACGCCACCGATGAACTGGTTGTGGAACCAGGTCACTGCCGCCGTGAAGCCGGGGATGAAGCGCGGCGCCAGATCGAGACCGAACGAGTAGCTCGTACCCTTCTGCGGCACCATGTTCGAGAAACCGCCGCCAAGCTGACGACGCAGACCGAAATTATTGCTGGCGCCGATCGAGCAGGTGGTGGATCCCGGATTCGTCGCACTCACCGTGGAGCACGGCGTCGTGGTCCCGGTGATGACGGCGTTGGGAACGTCCCTGACATTCACGTAATTGGCGACGGGGACGACGATCGCGCCGTTCTGCTGTCCGACGCTGCCCGAGGCATAGAGATAGCCCTGGCTTGGATCGCCGATCACCGCGAGCGGCGGCGCCACGAAAGCGGTCGCATAGTTACCGCGAAGCTTGACGCCCTCGAACACTTCCCAGTTCGCCGCGAACTTCGGGTTCGTGGTGTCCCCGACGTCGCTATAGCTGTCATACCGGCCCGAGATATCCAGATCGACCTTGCGGAAGAACGGGATTTCCATGTCGGGTGAGATCACCGGGATGACGATTTCCGCATAGGCCGAGTTGACCGTGCGGGCGTACATATACTGGCGGAAGGTCGCACCCGTCACCGACGGGCCCGTGCCGTTCGAACCATTGATCTTCTGGGTTTCGTCAGCCCAGTAATGCTCGCCGCCGAACGCGATCTTCACTTCGCCGCCCGGCAGGTTGAACACGCCGCCCTGGAAATCGAGTTTCATCTGGTTGAACGTGTTGAAGTTCGTGTTCTGCGAGTCCGACCCGTAGAGCGACCGGAGAACCGCCTGCGAGGTGCGATTGGCCGAACCCGTATTCCAGACGTCGAGCGCATTGGCTGCGGTGAGCGGCAGGTTCAGCGCGATCACATTCTGACCGGCGACGTCGCTCGTCGTGGTGCTGCCGGTGGTCTGGGCAGTCCCGTTCAGCGCGAGAAGAGCGCACGAGGTGCAGAAACCGTCGATCGTGTTCAGCGCGGAACGGTTCCGGCCGAACGCGTCGCTGAACTTCACGGTCCAGCTATCGCTCAGATCATATTCGGCGACGAAGGTGGCGTAGATCGAGTCCGACTCGGACTCGCCGTAACCATAGTTGCCGTCGTCCCGCAGCGCGAGATAGCTGATCGATTCCTGATACGCGTTCGCGGCGCCCGCGGGCGCGACGAAGAACGGGTTGGCCTGCGGATAGGTGCAGCGACCCAGCGCGTCGAGCGGACCGCAAATGCCCCGTCCGATGACTGAGTTCGCGTTGCCAAGACCATCGTCGGTCTTACGGAAAACCGTGGCGTTGGTGAGCGTGCCCGGGCTGTTCGGCGAATTCGTCTTCTGGATATTGTAGTTCAGCATCGCCGTGATGCGGAACTTGTCGCCGAACTCGTTGTACACTTTCATCATGGTGTTGGCGCGCCACTGGCCCGACACCAGGACACCATAGAGCGAGTTGTTGCACGGTGCATTGACCGACTGGTTGGCCACCGTGCTCGTCGCGCTGGGCGACAGGAAAACACCCGACGGCGCAGCCGGCAGGCCATTGACGCCCGTCACCTGGATCGTCGCCGGGCTGCAGGCGAAGCTGTTGGTGTTGGTGCCGCCGACCGGGCGGAAATCGCCCAGGCTCGCGAACGGCCGGTCCTTGTTGAAGAGCGTGCTGCCCTTGCTGTACGACCCGGCGATATAGACGCCGCCGGTATCCCATTTGGTGCCCCAGATGCCGTTGATGTCGAAATTGTGATAGGCATCGGCAAAGCCGTAGCGGCCATTCACCTCGAGACCGTCATAGGTCCGGCGGGTGATGAAGTTGACCACACCCGCGACCGCATCCGAACCGTACACCGAGGACGCGCCGTCGGCGAGAACCTCGACGCGCTCGACGGCGCCGATCGGGATGATGTTGGGATCGGTCTGGGCGAACTGCGTACCACCACCCGGCAGGCGCAGGCCGTCCATGATCACCAGGGTGGTGTTCGATGACGAGCCGGCGAGGCTGTGGATCTGCGGCGAATAATAGGAATAGGCATTCTCGCCCTGGGCCAATGAGCCAGAGGTGGTGATCGCCGGAACCGTGTTGACGAGCTGCGACACGTTGATCGGCGCGGTCTTCTCGATCGTCGCCTGACCGACGGAAACGAGGTTCGACCCGATCGGCGCGACACCCTTGATGCTGGTGCCAGTGACGACGATGTCCTTGCCGAGATCGGCCGCGGAGCCGTCCGTCAGGGTTTCCTGCGGCAGCGTGGTGTCTTCGGCCGGAGCCGGCGTGGTTTGAGTGGTCGACGGCGTGCTCTGCGCGAAGGCGATACCCGGCGCGAAAACCATCGCCGCCGACAACGCAATCACGGAACCGCTTACTTTGATTTTGGACGAGAATCGCATCCCCGTTCCCCCTTTCAGACTGGTTATCCTCTCAACCCCCGATCCGATCTTATTTATGATTTGATATGATATAGGATCGGGAATTGCGGCATTCCTACGGGCGGTTCGGACGGTCGTCAAGCGAGTCGATGGGGTGCGTAGCCCGGGGCGGGTCAGTGCTTCCGGTGCTGGTGCAAAAATAGCACGGATTCGGCCCTATCCGGCGGAAGGGCCAAACGGCGGCGCTACAGGAGGCTCCTCTCCACGCGCGAGCGCACGTGGAGCAACGAAATCACCAGTGTTTTTTGCGATCAATGAGCAGACGACTGCCCCTCTGGTTCAGTGCGCTTCGGCGAGCAACTCACGGGCGCTTCCGGTCGTCCAGTCCATGCCGCCGGTCATCCGCCACACCTCATGACCGGTCGAATCATAGAGAATGCTGGTCGGCAACTCGGCATTCAGCGCAACGCTGAGCCCCACTTTGGGATCGAGATAGGGCTGGAGTTGCTTGAGGCCCGTCTTGGCAAAAAAGGGTGCGACCTTTTCCGCGCCGCCTAGATCCTGGCTAACGGCAACCACCTTCATGTCCTTCGCCAGGGCATCCAGCGTCGGCATCTCGGCAACGCAGGGCGCGCACCAGGTCGCCCAGAGGTTGAGCAGCACCGGCTTGCCGGCAAAGACGGCCATCGTCACTGGCTTGCCCGCGGGATCCTGGAAGACCACCGCCGGCGCGGCTTCGCCCTTGTGGCTGCGGTCGAGCGCGCCGATCGTGTCGACCACGACCTTCTCGCCTTCCTTCGGGCCGGTCGGCGCCGCGGCGGTTGCCGGTACGGCGGGCGAGGGCTTTGCTTGCTCCGGCGCGGAGACTTGCCTATCGCAGCCGCCGATCAGCAGCCCCGTGGCCAGGAGAGAGACGATCGTCGAGCGGAAGGACATGTCGGACCGATCCAATGCCATGTGGGGCGGCCGCTTCGCCGAGGGGCCGGCAGCGGTGATGCGCGAGATAAATGCCTCGATCCCGTTCGACAAGCGCCTGTGGAAACAGGATGTCGCCGGATCGAAGGCTCATGCCGCAATGCTCGGCGCGCAGGGCATCGTTTCGGCCGAAGATATCGCCGCGATCGTCGCCGGGCTCGACCGGGTTGCGGCCGATTACGAGACGAACGGCGTCGCCGAGGATCTGGTCCTCGAAGACATCCATATGCAGACCGAGGCGCGGCTGGCCGAGGCGATCGGCCCGGCCGCCGGCCGGCTCCACACCGCGCGGTCGCGCAACGATCAGGTCGCGACCGATTTCCGGCTCTGGGTGCGCGACGCGATCGACGCGGTCGATGCCGGCCTTGCGCATTTCCAGCAGGCCCTGCTGACTCGCGCGGACGAGCATGCGGCGAGCGTGATGCCCGGCTTCACCCATTTGCAGAGCGCGCAGCCAGTGACATTGGGCCATCATCTGATGGCCTATCACGAGATGATCGCGCGCGACCGCGGCCGCTTCGCCGATGCGCGCACGCGGATGAACCGCTCGCCGCTCGGTTCCGCGGCGCTTGCCGGCACCGGCTTTCCGATCGACCGGGAGATGACGGCGGCGGCGCTCGGCTTCGACGGGCCGATGCGCAATTCGCTCGACGGCGTGTCCGACCGCGACTTCGCGATCGAATATCTGACCGCAGCGGCGCAGTGCGCGCTGCATCTCTCGCGGCTTGCCGAGGAGTTCATCCTCTGGGCGTCGCAGCCGTTCGGCTTCGTCTCGCTGTCGGACCAATGGTCGACCGGATCGTCGATCATGCCGCAAAAGCGCAATCCCGACGCCGCTGAGTTGGTACGTGGCCATTCGGGGCGGATCATCGGCTGCCTGACCGCGCTGATGATCACGATGAAGGGCCTGCCGCTGGCCTATTCAAAGGACATGCAGGACGACAAGCCGCCGGTGTTCGAGGCGCACGACCTGCTCGGCCTGTCCATCGCCGCAATGACCGGCATGGTCGAGAGCGCGACCTTCCGCACCGAGCGGATGCGCGGTCTGGCCGAGGCCGGTTTCTCGACCGCTACCGATCTGGCCGACTGGCTGGTGCGCGAAGCGGGCGTGCCGTTCCGCGAGGCCCACCACATCACCGGCCGCGCCGTGAAGCTCGCGGAAGAGCGGGGCATCGCGCTCGATACGATTCCGTTGGCCGACCTGCAGGCAATCGATGCGCGGATCGATCAACGCGTCTATGACGTGCTCAGCGTCGACGCATCGGTCGCCAGCCGGACCAGTTTCGGCGGCACCGCGCCGGTGCGGGTACGGGCCGCGATCGCGGCCGCGAGGAAGGAAGGCGGATCATGAAACGTGCCATGTTCCTGGGGGCGGCCCTGGCCGCCATGGCCCTGTCGGGCTGCGGCGCGCGGCAGGACCTGAAACCGCAAAAGGGCGAGGCCTTGCCGATCGCGCCCTATGGCGCCGAGAAACCGCCGACTGCCCAGGAACTGCTCAAACCGAGCAACCAGGCGCGCCCCGCCCGCAGCGACGAGCTCCTCCGCAGTTCCGAGGAACGCCGCAGCGACGATTACGACCTCCCACCGAATTGAGCTCATGGACCATTTCAGTCTTGTTGACGGCGCGATGTACGCCGAAGGCGTTCCCTTGGAACGCATCGCCGATGCCGTCGGTACGCCCGTCTATGTCTATTCCCGTGCCACGCTGACTCGCCATGCGCGCGTGTTCCGCGAGGGGCTCGCCGGCGTCGAACGTGCCCATTTTGCCTATGCGATCAAGGCCAATCCCAATCTCGCAGTGCTCAAGGTGCTGGCCGACGAAGGCTATGGCGCCGACGTCGTGTCGGGCGGCGAGCTCGCCCGCGCGCTGGCCTCGGGCATGAAAGCCGAGGACGTGGTATTCTCCGGGGTCGGCAAGACCCGGGTCGAATTGCTCCGCGCGCTCGACGCCGGGCTCGGGCAGTTCAACCTCGAACTCGAGGAGGAGGGCGAAGCGCTTTCCGGACTCGCCGCCGGGATGGGCATCCGCGCCAATGCGACGCTTCGGGTCAATCCCGATGTCGATGCCGGCACGCATGCCAAGATCTCGACCGGCAAGAGCGAGAACAAATTCGGCGTACCGATCGACCAAGCACCGGCGATCTTCGGGCGGCTCGCCGCTCTGCCCGGCCTCGCGATGCGCGGCATCGCGATCCATATCGGCAGCCAGCTGTTCGATCTCGCCCCGCTCGAGGCAGCCTATACCCGTGTCGGCGAGCTGGTCGCGCAGCTCCGTGCAGCCGGCCATCCGATCGAGCGGGTCGATCTCGGCGGCGGTCTCGGCGTACCGTACAAGGCGGGCGACAACCCGCCGAGCCCCGCCGAATATGGCGCGATGGTCGCACGCGTGACCAGGGGCTGGAACGTCATGCTGATGTTCGAGCCCGGCCGCGTGATCGCGGGCAATGCCGGCATCCTGCTGACCCGGGTGATCTGGGTGAAGCCCGGCGTGACCCGCCCGTATGTGATCGTCGACGCCGCGATGAACGACCTTGCCCGCCCCGCTTTGTACGACGCCTGGCATGACTTCGCGGCCGTGCGCCCGACTGGCGAGCGGATGATCGCCAATATTGCGGGGCCCGTCTGCGAGAGCGGCGACACTTTCGCCATGGCGCGCGATATCGACGCCGTGAAGTCCGGCGACCTTGCGATCTTCCGCACGGCGGGCGCGTATGGTGCGACCATGGCCAGCACCTATAACAGCCGTGCGCTGGTGCCCGAGGTGATGGTCGATGGCGACAGGTTCGCGGTGGTTGCGGACCGGATCGAGCCCGAGACGATCATCGCCGCCGAGCGGTTGCCGGAGTGGCTGACCGCGTGACCCTGCACAGCCTGCCGCTGTTCGTGCGGCTGGCAGGCCGGCAGGTCATCCTGCTGGGCGAAGGAGAAGCGGCCGACGCCAAGCGCCGCCTGCTCGAACGCGCCGGCGCGACGATCGGCGACGAAGGCGCCGACGCGGCGCTGGCGATCGTCGCGATCGCTGACGAGACCCTCGCGGAAGAGGCGGTTGCGCGGCTGAAGGCGCGCGGCATCCTGGTCAACGCGGTCGACCGGCCCGACTGGTGCGATTTCACCCTGCCGGCGATTGTCGACCGTGATCCGGTGCTGGTCGCGATCGGCACCGGCGGCGCCTCGGCCGGACTTGCGGCCGCTCTGCGCCAGCGGATCGAGACCATCCTGCCCGCGAGCCTCGGCGGCCTAGCGGCCGCACTCCACCGGGCGCGGGCCGCGCTCCGGCAGAAGCTGCCGACGATCGACGATCGCAGGCGCGCGCTCGGCGCGGCGCTTGCGCCGGGCGGCGCCCTCGATCCACTGACCGCCACTGCCGACACAGTCGCCACGTGGTTGAGCGGAATCGGCGCGGCGACCGGCGATCGGCTGGTGATCATTCGCCTTCGCTCCACCGATCCCGACGATCTCACCCTAGGCGAGGCGCGGCTGCTCGGCTTGGCCGACCATGTCTATCACCGCGCCGAGGTACCGGCGGCAATCCTCGACCGCGCCCGGGCCGATGCGGTGCGGACCCTTTGCACTATATCGCCGGTTGAGCCCGGTCCGGGACTCGCAATCTATATGGAGCTTGCATGAGCGGTTTCGCCTATCGGATCTGCAACGGAAAGGCCGAGCGGATCGAGATCAAGCAGGCGCTGGAAAGCGATGCGGACCTGATCTGGGTCCATCTTCTCACCAACAACGAACATGCCCAGTCATGGCTGACCGATGAGGCCAAGGCGCCCGACTATATCGTCGACGCGCTGACCGCGACCGAGACGAGACCCCGTTGCGACGCGCTGGGCGATGGGGCCTTCCTCAATTTGCGCGGCCGATCGAGCGAGGATACGCCCACGTCCGAGCCCCTTGCTTCGGTGCGGATCTGGGCGACGCGGGGGCGGGTGATCTCGGTCACGCGGCGCGCACTGGTCGCGGTAGACGATGTGATCGAGTCGATCGAGGGCGGGCAGATTCGCGATCCCGGCGACCTGATCGCCGAATTCGCCACGGCGATCACCCGCAACCTCGACCCCGAAGTCGCCGACCTTGGCGACACGCTGGACGATTGCGAGGCCGATCTCGACGCCGACAAGGTGTTCGAGCTGCGCCGCCACGTCACCAAGGTGCGGGTCGCGGCGATCGGCTATCGCCGCTTCCTGGCGCCGCAGCGCGCCGCGATCGAGAAGCTGGCGGCACTGCCATGCGACTGGCTGCAGGACGACGACCGGCTGCACCTCAACGCCGCCGCCGATCGCGCCGCGCGCATGGCGGAAGAGCTTGAGAGCATCCGGGAACGATCGGCGCTGATGCACGAGGCGCTGACCGACCTTCGCGCCGAGCAGATCGACAGCCGCTCGCTGATCATCTCGATCGCGGCGATGATCTTCCTGCCGCTGACCTTCATCACCGGGCTTTATGGGATGAACGTCAAGGGGCTCCCCTATGCCGAGGAGCCATGGGCATTCGACGCGATCACGGCCGGGTGCACGATCATCTCGGTCGTGATCATCATCTATTTCGTGCGCAAGCACTGGTTCGGGCGCGGCTGACGAAGGAGATATGGGACACCGGTGTGTCCCGAATCTCCCAGGCTAACGAATCTAAGATTTATTATTTATTTCAATTATTTAAGTGGCCATCGAGCTGAGACGATCGACCTCGTCGTTAAGCGCCTGGATCGACGCGATCAGCCGCTGGCGATCGGCACGGGTGGCGGCAAGCGCGTTCTTCGCTTCGCCCAGTTCCATCGCGCGGGCGGCGATGCGGGCATCGAGCGTGGCATTGGAGCGTTTCAGCTCGGCGATGCGCCGGGCGCGGGCGAGCACCCGCTCGATCCGCGCCGCCAGCACTTCGAAGGCGAAGGGCTTGGCAACATGGTCGTCCGCCCCTGCCGCCAGCGCCTCGACCGCCGCGGAAGGATCGCTTCGTCCGGTCAGCATGATGACGGGCAGGTCGGCGGTGTCACGGCTGCCGCGGATCTCGGTCAGGACATGGACGCCGGACATGCGCGGCATCACCATGTCGAGCAGCACGAGATCGAAGCCTCGCGCAGCGATCAGGTCGAGCGCCTCGGCGCCATTGTCGCTGAGCACGGTGAGATAGCCGAGATGCCCGAGCCTGCGCCCCAGCACGGCGAGGTTGGTCCGGCTGTCGTCGACCGCAAGGACGGTGCGTACCGGCCCGCGCCGTTGCGCCACCGATTCGAGCTTGCCGAAAAGATCCATCTGGCGAGGTTCCACTTTATTGGTGGACCGATCCTATCCCGCGCCGGTCACGATTTGGTTAACCGGCCGGCAACCACGATCAGGCGGAGCGCGCGCTGCGCCAGGCCTGACCGATCTCTTCGAGCGTCGACGCGACATCGCGGAATGGTGCCGGATCATGGCCGATGCTGGCGTCGATGATCATCCGCCGCGCCCCGGCATAAAGCCGCGCCAGGGTCTGGGCGACCTCGCCGCCGGCCTCGTGATCGAGATTCGCCTCGAGCGCGAACAGGATCGCGGTGGCGCGCGTCACCTTGTCGCTCTTGGTTTTGGGCTGCTCATTCTCCGCGGCCCAGGCGGCCGCGCGGAGAGCATGGACCGCCTCCTCGTACAGCAGCTGGACCAGCGCCGGCCCGTCCGCTTCGGCGGTGCGGCCGACAAGGTCGATCTGGCGATAGGTGGCGTCGGGATCGCGCAGCGCGCTGGCGTATTTCATCCCTTCGACGCATTCCAGGCGTCGACCTGCTGCTTCATATAATCCTGGGTGGCCTTGTAGGCAGCGATGCGCGCGTCAGTCTGAGCGAACTGAGTCGACAGCCGGGTGCGCAGCTTGTCCTCCTGCTCGGTGATCTTTTCCTGCTGCTCGGCAATCTTGTCCTGCGCCTTGGAATAATTGTCGGCGCTGACGCCGAGACCATATTTGGGGTTGGTCGCGTTGGCGGAGATCGCGGAGAGCGCGCCGGCCAGACCATTGCCGCTGGCGCCGGTGCCGTCGGCGAACAGCGCTTCGACGGCGGCCGGATCCTTTGCAAGAACCGCCGACAGCTTGGTCGCGTTGACCGACAGGGTTCCGTCGCGATTGGTCGCGATGCCGATATCGGCAAGCGTGGTCGGTCCGTCAGTCGAGGTGCCGGGCACCAGCCGCGTGATCGTCAGCTGGGCGAGCTGCCGGGTCAGCGCCTTGGCCGCCGGATCGGCCGACAGCGTGCCGGTCTTCGAATCGGTCTCCTGCTTGATGACCGTCAGCAGCTGATTATAGGTATCGACGAAATCGGTGACCGATTGCGTGATGTTGGCGGCAGGCGAGCTGTTGCCGAGCGTTACCGTCGTGCCGACCGAAGCGCCGACCAGGTCGAGCTGCACGCCGTCGATCAGGTCCTTGATCGAATTGGTCGAACGCTTCACCGCGACCCCGTCGACCGCGACGATGGCATCCTTGGCCACGCTGCCGATCGTCGTGCCGGTCGCGCCGACGCCGACGTTGAGCGCCGACAGGCCCTCGAAGCCGACATTCTCGGTGGCGTTGAGCGTGAAGGCCTGGGCAGCGCCGGTGCTGCCCTTGAGCACCAGCCGCGAACCGTCCGCGTCGCTGACGATCGAAGCGGTGACCCCGGCATTGCGCGCGTTGATCGCAGCGGCGATGCCGGTGAGGCTGTTGTTGGTCGCAGTGATCGCGATGTTGATCGGGCTGCCGCTGCCCGCCGTAAAGTCAGTCATCGCCCCATCGGCGACGGTCGCGGTGCCGAGCGTCAGGGTCAGCATGCCGGTGCCGATCGGCGCGGTCTTGCTGGGGAGAGCGCCCGTCGCCGCCGACTGGGCAGCGGCGAGCTGACGTACTTCGACTGAAGCGGAAAAGCCGTTCAGCTTGGCACCCGGCAGCGCACTGGTCTTGAGCAAAGCCGTGTTCGAGCTGGTCGGCTGCGTGGCAAGCGAGCCGCCTTTCACCAAGGTGGTCAGGCTATTCGAAAAGGCAGTGATGCCGCTCTTGAGCTGGCTGATGCCGGTGATCTGCGCGGTGAGCTTCGTGTTGCTGTTGGTGAGGTTCTTGAGCTTGGTCGCGAACTGCGCGTCGACCAGCTGGCTGGCGAGCGCCTGGAAATCCACGCCGGACCCGGCGCCGAGCGTACTCGAGATGGACGTGCTCGCCATGATTCTACCCTTGAAGCTTCACCACATTGAACGACCGTCGGGGGTGATTCTTTAGGCCTGCCCGACCCTTTTTAGCCCTGCTTCACGCCGTTTTCGTCGAACCGGGCGCTTTCCGGCACCGGCACGGGCGGCGGGCTGCCACCGGCCTGGGCGTTGAGGCCGAACACGAAGGCGAGGATCGTCGCGATCGCCTGATACAAGTCGTCGCGGATCTCTTGCCCCTCGCGGCTGGTGTAATAGAGCGCGCGGGCGATCGCCGGATATTCGAGGATCGGCACGGCCGATTCGCCCGCCAGATCGCGAATGGCGAGGGCCATCACGCCGCGCCCCTTGGCGACCACGACCGGCACCTGATCGGCCCCGCGATCGTAGCGCAGCGCGACCGCGAAATGGGTCGGGTTGGTCAGCACGACATGCGCCTCGGCCACGGCCTGGCGCATGCCGCGCTTCATCACTTCGCGCTGGCGCTGGCGGATCGCGCCCTTGGCCTCGGGCGAGCCTTCGCTTTCCTTGTTCTCGTCGCGGATCGCCTGCTTGGTCATGCGCAGCTTGCCGAGCAGCCGGATGATCTGGATCGGCAGATCGATGCCGGCGATGATCACCAGCCCGCCGGCCATGACGAACAGGATCGTCAGCAGCGTGCCGCCGAGTGCGCCGAGCGCGCCGTTGATGTCGGAGGAGACCAGGCCGATCGAGGTCTTCGACGCCTTGATCAGCATATAATAGCCGATCGAGCCGAGCAGCACGACCTTGAGCAGCGACTTGCCCAGCTCCATCCAGCCCTGCGGCCCCAGGATGCGCTTCAGCCCCGACGCGGGATTGATGCGCGATGCCTTGGGCGCGAGCAGCGTGCCGTTGAAGCTGAGCGAGCCGAGGCCGGCCTGGCTGAGGATCGCGGCGACGATCGTGACCGCGAACAGCGAGATGATCGACGGCGCCAGCTTCCAGCCCGAATCGAGCAGGGGACGAAAGGGGGAGAAATCCTCGATATCGGCGCGGCCGAACTGGAAGCTCGCTTCCATCACGGCCTTGCACGCGGCGATCAGCGAGGGCCCGGCCAGCGCCAGCCAGCCGCAGCCCGCCAGGATGACCAGCGCGGTCGCGAATTCCTTGGAGCGGAGGACGTCACCCTGTTCCGCCGCATCCTTCTTGCGCTTCGGTGTTGGGGCTTCTGTCTTTTCGCCGAATTCCTCTGCCATCAGCCGAGCACCAGGCTCTGGGTGGCAGCGAGGCCCTGAATGACGATGACCATCATGTAATCACCCATCGCCGGGAAGGCCAAAGCCAGCGCGACGACGCCGACCGCCAGGCTGGTCGGCAGGCCGATCGCAAAGAGGTTGAGCGCCGGGGCCGAGCGCGACAGCATGCCGACGATCAGATTGAGGCACAGCAGCAGGAAGCCGACCGGCAGCGCCAGCAGCAGGCCGGCGAGGAAAGTGTAGCCGCCGAAAAAGGCGATGTCCTTGAGCTGCGCGGCGGTCAGCCAGGCCGCACCGACCGGCAGCGCATCATAGCTTTTCACGATCATCTCGACGAGCACGAGATGGCCGTTCATCGACAGGAACAGCAAGGTCAGCATCATCGAGAAGAACTGGCCGAGCGCCGGGGTCGAACGGCCGTTCTGCGGATCGATCGAGGACGCGAAACCGATGCCCATCGAGGTGCCGATGATTTCGCTCGCGATCATCGGCGCGGCAAAGGCAATCTGCAGGATGAAGCCGAGCGCGAAGCCGACCAGCGCTTCCGCGGCAATGGCGAGGAAGGTCGCGAAGGCGAAGATCTCGGCGGGCGGGACGACCTTGTGCGTCGCGAGCACGAGCACCCCGATCGCCCCCGACAAAGTGACGCGCACCGTGACGGGAATCGACACCGCGCTGAACACCGGCGCGGCGATGAAGGCCGCACCGACACGCACCATCACGAAGATGAGTGCCCAGAGCTGCGGCTCGATCGAGAGGCCGAAGCCGAGCGGGCTCATCGGACGAGGTCGGGGATCCGCTCGAAGATGCCGATCGTGAAGTCGCTGAGCAGGCCGAGGATCAGCCCGCCGAAGATCATGATCGAGAACGCGACGACGATCAGCTTGGGCACGAACGACAGGGTCTGCTCGTTGATCGAGGTGGCGGCCTGGATCATGCCGGTGATGAGCCCCGCGAACAGCGCCGGAATCAGGATCGGCGCGGCGGCGAGCGCCAGCACCCACATCGTCTGGTTGGCGACGGTGAGGAAATAATCTGCGTCCATCGTCGCTAACTCACAAAACTATTGGCTAGGCTGCCCATGGTCAGCGCCCATCCGTCCACCAGGACGAACAGCAGCAGCTTGAACGGCATCGAGATCATCGTCGGGGACATCATCATCATGCCCAGCGACATCAGCACGGTCGCGACAACCAGATCGATGACGATGAAGGGCAGGAAGACGAGGAAACCGATCTGGAAGGCGGTCTTGAGCTCGCTGGTCACGAACGCCGGGAGCAGGACCGAGAAGGGCACATCGGATGCCTTGGCATAAGGCCCCGACTTGGCGATGCCGGCAAACATGGTGATGTCCTTCACCCGGGTCTGCTTGGTCATGAAGGCGTGCAGCGGCACCGACGCGTTCTTGATCATGTCGGTCGCGCCGATCCTGCTCTCGGCATAGGGCTGGATCGCGACCGTGTTGATCTGGTTGACCACCGGCGCCATCACGAAAAAGGACAGGAACAGCGACAGGCCGATCAGCACCTGGTTGGGCGGGGTCTGCTGAAGCCCCAGCGCCTGGCGCAGGATCGCGAGCACGATGATGATCCGCGTGAAGCTGGTCATCATCAGCAGGATGCCCGGCAGGATCGTCAGCAGGCCCATGATGATGAGGACCTGCAGCGACAGCGCCAGCGGCGCGTTGCCGCCGCCGAGATCGCCAAGCGCACGATCGACTGCGTCGCCGGCGCCCGGCGCCGCGGGCGGCGGTACCGCGGGCGCGGCAGCCTGAGCGAAGGCGGGATGCGCGACCATCACGGCGACGACGATGCCGAGCAGCAGCAGCGCGAGCTTGCCCCAGGAGAAGCCCTTGCGCGGCGTCGCGGTTCTGATCAGCGCCGGGCCGGTGCCCTTGCGCGTAACGGTGACGGTCATTTGTCGCCCTTGTCGATCAGGGTCACGCCGCTGCGGCTGACCGAGACGAGCAGCTTGCGCCCCTCGAACTCGACCACCGCAAGGCGCAGGCCGGGCGAGATCATCATGGTTTCCTTGACCGCCATCATGCGGTTGGCCGGCTGGCCGGGCAGGCGCGATTCAAGCCGGCGCCAGAGATAGAGGCAGCCGATCATCAGGCCGCAGACGAGCGGCAGCAGCACGACCAGCTTGAGGACATAGGACCACATCATCGCGGATCAGGCCCGCTTCTCGGGCGTGACCAGCTCGGTCATGCGTACGCCGAAACGGTCGCCGACCATCACCACTTCGCCGCGGCCGATCAGGGTGCCGTTGACCAGCACGTCGAGCAGCTCGTTCGCTTGGCGATCGAGCTCGATCACGCTCGATTCGCCCAGCGCCAGAAGCTCGCGCAAGGTGAGCGAGGTCGATCCGATCTCCACGGTCAGCTTGACGTCGACGTCCTGCAGCAGCCGGAAATTGGCCGCGAGCGCCCCGTCGACGGGGAATCCGCCGGTCATGTCGTTCATTGGAGTTCCTCTAGTTTTTCGCGCGAGATCGAATTGAGACGAATGGCGGCATGGCCGTTCGAGGTGCCGACGGTACCGGCGCCGAGCCGGTCGCCGCCGACCATCACGGGCACATCGGCGCCGAGGGTGATGGGAATGACGTCGCCGGGTTTCAGGTCCATGAGCACGCTCAGCGGGACCATCGGCTCGGCCAGCACTGACCGGATCGGGAAGCGGACGCCCATCACGGCACGCGTCAGGCTGTTGCGCCAGGCCGGATCGGGCTCGGCGGTCTTCGCATGGACCTTGCCGGTCAGCGATGGGGCGTGCGGCTTCAGCGCCGCGACGGGATAGACGATATCGACGAACACGGGCTTGGCGGTGCCGGCGGCGATGCCGAACCGGGTGATGACCATCGCGTCGTCGCCGTCGAGGCCGGACAGCATGGCCGGGTTCGATTCGACATGGCCGGGCTTGAACTCGATCCGGGCAAGCGGCTCCCAGGCGGCCTTGAGCGGGGCTGTGAGCATCATGCCCAGCCGTCCGATCATCGCCTCTGCCGCCGGCGTGAATTCAGCCGGCATGTCGTGCGGAACGGCCCCGGTACCGCCGAAGAACAGGTCGAGCAGCTCCATCACGAAACGGCCGTCGAGCACGATCATCGCATTGCCGGTCGGCGGCGTCATTGCCATCGGCAGCCAGGCAGTCAGGCCGTCCGGGCGTTCGGCGCGGTAATCGGCAAAGCGCTGGACGACCAGCGGCTCGGCAAAGGTACGGATTTCCTTGCGCAGCAACGGCTCGAACACGCTGCGCATGCCCCGCGCGAGACGCGCCGAGAGATGCTGCAGCGTGTGCAGATCGCCGAACGGGTTGAGGTTGGCGACGCCCAGCGTGGCGTGTTCCGCCGCCTGCCGGGGTCGTTCCCGCCGTTCGCTCGATTGTGGTGAAGAGCCGTTAACCATGCCCGGTCACTGAACAACAAAATTGGTAAAGTAGACGTTACCAACCCCGCCGAATCCTTCCTTTTCCTTCAGCGTGTCGTTGATCGATTTGGCGAGGCGGCGCTCCAGCAGCTTCTTGCCATCGCTGGTGAACACCTGCTCCTCGGTCGTGTCGCCAAGCGTCATCAGGATCGCGGAGCGGACCGCGATCTCGTTGGTCTTGATGTTCTCGATCACCGAATCGTCATACGGCGTGGAGATCGCCAGCCCGACCTGAATGAAATGGACGCTGTCCTGGAGGTTGGAGGTGAACTCCTTCTCCATCGCATAATAGTTGGACGCGTATTTCTCGCCGCCCGTGCCGCTCGGCGGCTTGGAGCCTGTGCTGCCGCCCTCTTCGCCGTGCCCGCCGCCCTCGCCGGACGCGCTGACGCGCTTCTGCTCGCTCTTCGGGACCAGCTTGGGGCCATTGGCTTCGGCGGCATGCGCGCCGCCGCCCAGCATGCCGGTGCTCCAGGCGAAATAGCCGCCGCCGGCGCCGCCGCCGAGCACGAGCAGGCCCAGGGTCATGATCAGGAGTTTTCCCTTGCCCTTCTTCTTTTTCTTGGGGGCCTGGGTGTCGTCGGTGTCACTCATCGTTGCGCTCCTTCAGTTCAGGCGAGTCGTTGATCGGTGGAAAAATCGTCCGCGGCGGAAGCCGGCGCGGGTGCGCGCTGGGCTGCCGTGCGCGGCTGGTGATGGGTGTGATTCGCGTTGCCGCCGGTGCCTGCATCGACGCTGGTCTGGCCCAGCTTCACGCCGCGCGCGTCGGCCAGCTCGGCGAGGCGCGGCTGCGCGTCGTTCAGCAAGGTCCGGGTCGCCTGGGTGTCGGCAGTGAAATGGACATGCAGGGTATCGCCGTCCTTGCGCAGCGAAACATCGACGCCGCCCAGCGCATCGGGGACGAGGCGGATGCGGGTGTCGTTGGCATTGGCCTCGTCGCGGAGCATCTCGATCCGGTCGATCATGCCGTGCAGCCCGCGATCGTCGCGCAGGTCGAGCGCTGGATGCTTCGCATCGGCTATGGCCTGGACGATCGGCCGGGCGGCGGCTTCGGCCTGAGCGGTCGCGGCCAGTGCGCCGACACCGCGCGAATCGCCGCGATCGTCGTCACGCGCGGGGCGGTCGTGATTGGCGAGAACCGCCGCGATCGCGGCGGCGAAGGTCTGGCCGGCGGGCTGCGCCGTGGAAATAGCGGGCGTCGGCGCAGCGCCGACCGTCTTCGACAGCGGGTCCGCTGCGGCGGCATCCTTCTTCGCGGCAAGATCGGTGCCTGGAATCGACATTTCCTTCACCGGACCATCGGTCTTCGGATCGGCAGCGCCATCGCCCATCACGAAGGCGCCGGTGATGGCAAGCGTCGCCGGATCGGCTACGGAAGCCGCCAGGGGCGCCCCCGCGGGCGGCAACATGATCGGCGCGACGGGTGCGGGGATCGGCAGCGCGATCGGCAGCCAGATCAGCGCTGGATCGATCGGTTTGCCGTCATCGGCAGGCGCGGCGGGCACGGTCTTGCCGTCACCGGCAAGGCTCTGCCGGTCGCCCGGCAATCCGGCATCGGCCAGCGCATCGGGCGCGGCGGCAGCACCCGCGTCCAGAAAGGCCGCGAGAAGCTGCACGAATCCGCCAGCCGCGCCCCCCGGCGCGGCTGGACCGGAAACCGGTATGGTCGTCTGTGGTATCTGGGTCGAAAGCTCGATCATCCATCTATCCCGTTCGGCACAATCCGCCGTTCAAGCTATCAGCAAGGATCGTGCCGAATCTTTCGGGTAGGCGGCGCGGCCTCGAGCTCGCGGATCGCCTTGAGCGCGGCATCGGCGTCGGCGCGGGCGATCAGCTTCTCGATCGCATTCTGATCGCGCCTGGCTTCGCGCGTCGCCTCGGCGGCGCGCTCGACCACGCGCTCGGCGGCGCGGAGCCGCCCTTCGGCAGCTTCGGCGGATTGCTGGAGCCGATCGCGGAAATGCGCGGCGGCGATGAAGGAGAAACCCTGGGTCGCGTCCGAACTGGGCGCGACGGCCTCGGCCAGTTGCGCGATGCGCCCTTTGAGCGTCGATTCGCTGGCGAAGCGTTCCTGCGCCCGCACTTCCTCCGCGCGGACGAGGCCGAGTTGCAGCGTACGAACGCGGAGCAGGCGGTCGAGCTTGGCTGGCTTAGGCATCGCCGAACACGCCGGTCAGCTCCATCACCGCATCGGCCAGCGACACGACCTCGTCCGGATCCTGCTTGATATATTCCATCACCGCCGGATGGCAGGCGATGGCGGCGTCGATCGCGGGATCGGTGCCAGCGCGGTAAGCGCCCATCAGCACCAGATCGCGATTCTCCTCATAGGTGGCGAGATGGCGGCGCAGCACGCGCGCGGCCTTTTGATGCGGCTTGCCGACGATGTCGGTCATCACGCGGCTGACCGAGGGACCGATGTCGATCGCCGGGTAGACGCCGTGTTCGGCGAGTGCCCGCGACAGCACGATATGCCCGTCGAGGATCGAGCGGGCACTGTCCACGACCGGGTCATTCCCGTCGTCGCCGTCGGCGAGCACGGTGTAGATCGCGGTGATCGACCCGCCCGAGGCGACGTCCGTGCCGGCGCGTTCGATCAGGTTGGGCAGCATGGCGATGGCCGAGGGCGGATAGCCGCGCGCGCTGGCGGGTTCGCCCAGCGCCAGGCCGATCTCGCGCCCGGCATGCGCAACGCGCGTAAGGCTGTCCATGATCAACAGCACCTTCTTGCCCTGGGCGCGGAACGCCTCGGCAATGGCGTGCGTGCGCAGTGCACCGCGGATACGGAGCACCGGCGAATGATTGGCGGGAACCGCGACCACGACGGCGCGCTGGCGCGCCGCGCCCGCGACCTTGGTCTCCAGGAAGTCGGCGACTTCGCGGCTGCGCTCGCCGATCAGGCCGATCACGATGACATCGGCTTCGGCGGCGCGCACGATCATGCCGAGGAGCACCGACTTGCCGACGCCCGAGCCGGCCATGATGCCGATGCGCTGGCCCTGGCCGACGGTGAGCAGACCGTTGATCGCGCGCACGCCGACATCGAGCGGCTGGAGCACGCGGCCGCGGTCGAGCGGGCTCTGCAGCTTGCCCGAGAGCGGCCAATGATCGGCACCGCGGATCGGGCCAAGCCCGTCGATCGGCTTGCCGGCGCCGTCGACGACCCGGCCGAGCAGTGCAGCGCCCACTTCAGCCTCGCCCGGAGGGCCAAGCGGTCGGACGGGCATTTGCGGCAGCAGCGGCGCGGGGCCGCCGAGATTCATCAGGAGCGTCCGGCCATTGCGGAAACCGATCACTTCGGCCTCGACACCCGCACCGCGCGTGCCGACCTGGCAGACCGTGCCGACCGGCAGGGTCAGGCCGACCGCCTCCATCAGCAGCCCGTCGAACGACGCCAGGCGGCCGGAGATTTTCGGGCTCGGGGTAAAATCGGGAATGCCAAGCGATTCGAGATAGTCGGTCGTGAAACGGTTCAGCATCGGACCCCTCACACAGTCGGCACGGCGACGCGGTCGATCGCCTGGGCAAGCTGCTCGAGCCACAATTCGGGGCCGTCCTCGACGATGGTCGAGACGGATTCGAGCACGAAGCTGCCGCGCGCGACATGGACGTCGCCGACCGCGAATACCGTTTTGGGCAGCTTGCCGTCGAGCAAGGCGACATCGTCCGGATGGACGCGCAGCAAGGCGGATTCGGCGCTGTCGGCGAGCATCTCGGCGGCCGAATCGATCCGGCGGGCAAGGATATCCGGCGCGATGCCGACTTCCCCGATCAGCCGGGAAACGAGGAACATCACGGTCTGGCGCAACTGGCGCGCCATCACGTCGCGGTCGAGCCGGCCATCGTTGCGCAAGGCCGTACCGAGTTCCGCGAGCAAGGCGCGGTCGCGCGCGCCGGTTTCGCCGATCTCGGCGATCGCGGCGGCCATGCCCTCGGCAAAACCCGCCGCATGCGCGGTCGCGACCGGATCGACGAAGACGGGCTCCGGTGCGGCCTCCGCCGCAGCGAAGGGATCCCACCCCTCGGTCGGGTTGGTTCCCGGATCGGCCGGGTGGAAGTGCCTTGGCCCATCGCCCTGCGGCGAGAAGGACCTTGGGCTGGCGCGATGTGCGGCCCAGGTCTTGAGATCCGACGCCGCAAAACCCTCGGGCGGCACCTCGAAGGCCTGATGCAGCGCCTGCGCCACCGCTTCGTGCCGCGCGACGAAACCGGCGGTGAAATCAGACATAATCGTCCTCGCCCCCGCCCATCTGGATCGTGCCGTCCTTGGCAAGGTTGCGCGCGATCTGGATGATCACCTTCTGCGCCTCGAGCACTTCGGACAGTTTCATCGGCCCGCGTGCTTCCATCTCGTCGCGGATGCCGTCCGCCGCACGGCTGGACATGCAGCCCAGGAAGCGCGCGCGCATCGCTTCGTCCACGCCCTTGAGCGCGCGCGTGAGGATATCGCCGTCGATGTTGCGGATGAGCGTGCCGAGATTCTTGTCGTCGAGCTCGAGCAGATTGTCGAAGACGAACATCGCCTCCTCGATCGCCTTGGCGACTTCGCGGTCGATCTTGAACAACTTGGGCATGACCCTGAGCTCGGTCGCCTTGCGGCCACTCGACAGGATCTTCGCCGCGTCCTTGGTGCCGCCGAGCGTGACGCCCGCCGGCTGCTGAGTCGAGCCGACCCGGCCGGCGAGGACGGTCTTCAGCGTCTCGACGGCCTCGGGCGTGATCGGCCCGAGCCGGGCGAGGCGATGAAGGATGTCGGGTTGCGCCGCGTCGGGCAGCAATTCGAGCACCTGCGCCGCGACCACCGGATCGAGGTTCGCGATCAGCACGGCGGCGATCTGGGGATGCTCCTTCTCGATCAGCCCCGCGATCTCGGTCGCGTCGAGCCAATCGAGCAGGTCGATCTGGCAGGCGTCCTCGGCCGGGATGATACGCGACAGCACGCTGTCCGCCTTTTCCTGGCCGAGCGCGCGCGTCATCATCGTCTCGATCTGCGGGCGCGGATCGAACGAGATGCCGGTGCGCTCACGCGCCTTGCCGACAAAATCGTCGAGCACGAATTCGACTTCGCTCTCGCTGACATCGGCGACGGCGAACATCGCCTTGCCGAGCTGGCGGACTTCCTCGGGATCGAGCTTCTGCAGGATCGCAGCCGCTTCCTCCTCGCCGACCAGCATCATCAGCACGGCGGCGCGTTCGACGCCGGTATAGTTGCGGAAGGGCGCGGTCATTGCTTTGCGTCCGCCTTGATCATGTCACGCACCGCGAGCGCGGCGCGCGCGGGATTGTCCCGGGTGAAGCCCCGGACCATGCCGATCCGGTCGTCATAGTTGCGGGCGCTTTCGAGCGCGTCGATGCTGACCGGGCCGCTTGCGAAGCCGGCGCCACCACCATCACTCGCGCCGCCTGCGCTGCCATAGTCACGGCCGAGCGCCAGGCGCGGTGCCGTGTCGTCGCGCTTCTTCAGCACTGCCTTGGCAAGCGGGCGGACACCGAGGAACAGCACGAGCAGGGCGATGACGATCGCGGTGACGTTGCGCGCCACCACTGGTAGCCAGCCGGCCTCATACCAGGGCTGCTTGTCGTCGAGCGCCGTAGCGCCGGCGAACTTGCGGCTGATCACCGTGACCTGGTCGTTACGGCCCTGATTGAAGCCGACGGCAGTCTGGACGAGCTGCGTGATCTGCTGGATCTCGAGCTGGCTGCGTGGCTTGCCGGTTTCCGGATCGCGCAGCAGCACTGCGACCGACAGCCGCTTGATCGCACCGGGAGCGGCCCGGGTGACCGAGACTTCCTTACCGAGGTCATAGGCGCGGCTATATTGATCGCTCTGCTTCATCGCATCGGCCACGGCGCCGACCACGGCACCGGCCGCAGAGGGTGCGCCGGGAGCGCCGGGCGTCGCCGCGGGAGTCGGCGCCGGGGCAGGCTGCGGCGCCGTCAGCGTCGCGGCCGGCGGTGGCGTATTGGACAGCGCACCGGGGATGCCGCCGGGCTGAGCGCCGGCGCCGTCCTTCTGGTTGCCGACCCAATTGCCCTGCTCGGCGCGCAGCGCGCCCTGCTTGTCATAGCTTTCGCGCGTGGCCTGGGTCTCGTCGAGATCGACATCGGCCTGCACCTCGACGGTGAAGTTGCCGGCACCGATCAAGGGCGTCAGCAGCTGCACGACCTGGGCGCGGTTCTTTTCCTCGATGCGGCGCTGGAAGGCGATGCGTTCGTCGCTGGCGATGCCGAGCGCGCTCTGGGCCGATCCCTTGGTGAGCAGCCCCCCCATCTGGTCGACGATCGTCACCGATTCCGGCTTCATGCCCGGCACCGACGAGGCGACGAGATTGATGATCGAGCTGACCTGCGCATCGCCCAGCGAGCGACCGGCCTGGAGCTTGACGATCACCGACGCCGAGGGTGCTGCATTGTCGCGGACGAACACCGATGCCTCGGGCGTGGCGAGATGGACACGTGCCTCGGCCACCGCGTCGATCTCCTGGATCGAGCGGGCGAGTTCGGTCTCGCGCGCCTGGCGAAGGCGTTCGCCCTCGACCGCGCGGCTGACGCCCATCGGCAGATTGTCGAGAATCTGGTAGCCGCCGGGCGCGCCCTTGGGCAGGCCCTGGCCGGCGAGCAGGATGCGCGCGCGGGAATAGTCATCCTCGTTGACGGTCAGGGCGCCGGTGCCCTCGTCGATGCGCGCGGTGATCTTGGCCTGTTCGAGCGCCTGGGTGACCGAGCCCTTGTCGACGTCGCTGAGCCCCGAGAACAAAGTCTTCTGCGTCGGCGTGGACAGCATGACCCAGGCAAGCGCGGCGGCGGCGATGAGGCCGACCATCAGCACCATCGGCAAGCTGCGGCGCACCGCTGGCTGTGCGAGCACATCCTGGATCTGCCGTAGCGGGTTGGCGAAGCGTTCCGGCAGGGCGGAGGCGGCGGATGGGGTGAGGGCGTTGCTCATGGGTTAGACCGGCATGCTCATGATGTCCTTGTAAGCGGACAGGAGTTTGTTGCGGACTTGCAGCGTCGCCTCGAAGCCGACCGAGGCCTGCTGGCGGGCGAGCATCACCTTGGCGATGTCGATATTCTCGCCGCGCTCGTACGCGGCGGAAAGCGCGCCGGCCTTGTTCTGGCCTTCGTTGACGCTCTTCAGCGCCTCTTCCATCGTCGCGGTGAAGCTGGTCGGCTGAGTCGATGCAGGGGCCGATGTGGCGCCCGTGGCGTTGGCGCGCGACAGCGCTTCGTTGCGTTCCAGGATCTGCGCGCGAAGCTGCATCACCCGGTCGACGCTCATCGCGCCGCCGATTCCCCCGACGCCGCTCATGCCGAGACCGCCCGGGTGATGTCGTCACCCTGTTCGCGGGCCTTGGCAAGACGATAGCGCAAGGTGCGCTCCGAGATGCCGAGGCGGCGCGCCGTCTCGATCCGGCTGCCGCCGCACGCAGCAAGCGTCTCGCGGATCGCGGCGAATTCGCTCATCTGGACGATGTTGCCCAGAGTCGCAGGCTGCGTGGCGGGCTGGTCGTTGGCGGCCTGCGCCGCGAACACCGGCATCGGTGCCGACGGACGGTCGAACACGATATGCTCGGCATGGATCGTGTCGCCCGCCGCGAACAGCAACGCGCGCTGGATCACATTCTCGAGCTCGCGGACATTGCCCGGCCAGTCGTGACCCATCAGCGCGTCGATCGCCGAGGCGTCGGGCCAGGGAACGGTCGTGCGGTTGCCGGCATGGCGCAGGATCAGGGTCGCGGCGAGCGCGGGAATATCCTGGCGGCGCTCGGCAAGCGGCTTGGTGGTCAGCGGGAAAACCGAGAGGCGGTAATAAAGATCGGCGCGGAACCGGCCCGCGGCGACTTCGGCCTGCAGGTCGCGGTTGGCGCAGGCGATGATGCGGACGTCGACCGAGACCGGCGTCGAGGCGCCGATCGGCACGACCTCGCGCTCCTGCAGCACGCGCAGCAGCTTCGACTGGAGCTGGATCGGCATCTCGGCGATCTCGTCGAGCAACAGCGTGCCGCCATGCGCCGCGCGGAAGAACCCTTCGCCGCCCGACGAGGCACCGGTGAAGGCGCCCTTCTGGTGGCCGAACAGCAAAGCCTCGAGCATCGTCTCGGGCAATGCAGCACAGTTGATCGCGATGAACGGGCCGTCGCGGCGGCTCGAGCCGAGATGGATCGCGCGGGCCAGCACTTCCTTGCCGGTGCCCGTCGGGCCATTGATCAGGACGGTGATGTCGGCGGCGGCGACGCGCTCGGCGAGAGCGTAGAGCGCGAGGCTCTCCGGATCGGCGGCGGTCGGCGCCTCGGGCTCGGCGACCAGCGCGCGGACGAAACCGTTGCCGACCTGCGCGTCCTCGGGGCCGAAGGCGATGCGCGCCGGGCTGCCGTCGCGGGCCGGGACGATATGGCGCCCCTCAGCGCCGATCACCACGGTACGGGCAGGTGCGGGCGGCGTCTCGCCATCGGCGACGAGATAGATGTCGCCCGGCTGCGGCCGGCCATCCTCGAACGAGCGAACCGCGAACCCCTGGGCGCGGAGCGACGACACGAGCGTGTATTTCTGCCGCAATACAGCGGCCGATGGAACGATGGAGCGCATGTACTTCCCCCTTGAGACAGCCAAATGCCCTGAATTTGGTAAACCAACCGTTAAGCATGTTGCCGCCCGGCAATTTATTTCCGCTGTGCTGCCGCTATCTGCCGCCAGCGAACCCTCACTGGGAGTTGGGAGATCCCCGGACGTGTGCCCAATGCTACAGCATCACATAAAGTCGTGATAATTCAATTATATAATGGATGCTTCCAGCCAGGCAGGCCACCGAAACTGCACGAGAATTAACCATGCCGCCGCGCGGCAAGTGATTCCCTGCGCGCGATCGCCCGTACGTGCTCGCGCGCGCGAAGGCCGGAGGCGGTGCGACGCGGCCGGCAAACAAAAGAGACTTAAACCCGGCGCGATCCTGCCGTTACCTCCTGTGACGGCTCGGCCCTCCGCTTTGGGGGCGGCGGGGATCGTCGGATCAGAGTGGAGATCGGACAAATGACTGTTATCGGAACCAACGTTGCCGCGCTGCGCGCGACCAACGCGTCGAACGCGGCGTCGAAGGCGCTGCAGACCAGCATCGAGCGCCTGTCGACCGGCAAGCGCATCAACAGCGCGAAGGACGACGCGGCGGGCTCCGCCATCGCTTCCTCGCTTACCTCGCAGATCAAGGGCCAGAGCCAGGCGATCCGCAACGCGAACGACGGCATCTCGCTCGCCCAGACCGCCGACGGCGCCCTGGGTGAAGTCACCAACATCCTGCAGCGCATCCGCGAACTGTCGGTCCAGTCGGCTTCGGGCACCTATTCCGATGACGACCGTACCAACCTGCAGGTGGAAGTCACCGAGCTGGCCTCGCAGCTGTCGGACATCACGTCGAAGAGCAACTTCAACGGCGTGACCCTGTTCGGCGCCAGCGATGTCGCGGTCAACATCCAGACCGGTTCGGCCTCGGACGACCAGGTCACGCTGACCATCACCGCGCTCGACCTGGACGATGTCGGCGATATCGACATCTCCGACGCTGACGGCGCCACCGACGCGCTCGACACGCTCGACACCGCCCTGCTCGCCGTGAACACGACCCGTTCGTCGATCGGTGCAGGCCAGAGCCGCCTCGAGTCGGTGGTCAACAGCCTGACCAGCAACGTCGCCAACCTGACGGACGCCCGCAGCCGGATCGAAGACGTCGACTTCTCGACCGAAACGACCAACCTCGCCAAGGCCCAGATCCTGAGCCAGGCGTCGACGGCGCTGCTCGCTCAGGCGAACCAGACGCAGCAGGGCGTGCTCTCGCTGCTCCGCTAATACCGAGAACGGCCCCGGCACCGCCCCCCAATGAGGGTGTCGGGGCCGACCGGGCTCTTCCCGCAAGGGCGGAGCAACCAGGAGCCCCGGCGGTCGCAAGACTGCCGGGGTTTTTGAGTCAGAAGTTCAGCAGCGCCGCATCGAACGCCCCCGCGCCGGCCGGGCTGAAGCGGATCGCCCGCCCCTCGCCGCGGCGCGCCCAGCCGGCGGCGATGACATGATCGAGGATCGCCGCGCCCAGCGAACCGCCGAGATGGCTCCGCCGCTCGCTCCAGTCGAGACAGGCGCGGCACAAGGGCCGCCGCGAGCTGCCGAGCTGCGCCACATCGATGCCGATCCCGGCAAGAAAACCGATACCGGCCGGCGTCACCGCCGGCGCATCCCCGCCCGTTATCACCCCGCGCCGCTCGAACGCCTGCATCAGCGCCACCGCGCGCTCGCCGGCAAGATGATCGTAACAGATCCGCGCCTCACGCAGCGCGGCGTCGTTCGGCCCGGTCCGCACCCGCATCGCACCGGTCCGCGCCGCCAGGCTCATCAGGCTCTCCAGCGCTTCGCCGACATCGGCCCCGGATAACTGGAAATACCGATGCCGCCCCTGCTTGCGCGCGACGAGCAGTCCGGCCGCGTCGAGCTTCGCCAGATGACCGCTCGCGGTCGGCAATCCGACGCCCGCCGCCTCGGCGAGCTCGCTGACGGTCAGCGCGCGCCCGTCCATCAGCGCGGTCAGCATGTTCGCGCGCGCAGGGTCGCCGATCAGCGCGGCGATTGCGGCAATGCTGGGCCCGTCCTTCATGGTTCGGTCATAACCGAACCATCGACGACAGATCAAGCGCTAGGAAGACGCCGCAACCACGGAGCCCGACCATGATTACCTGCTTCATCCGCTACGAGATCGATCCGTTCAACGTCCCGGCGTTCGAGCGCTATGCGCGGACCTGGGGCGAGGCGATCCCGCGCTGCGGCGCCGAGCTGATCGGCTATTTCGCCCCGCATGAAGGATCGGCGACCACCGCATATGGCGTCTATTCGATCGCCGATCTGGCCGCGTACGAAGCGTATCGCGCCAGGCTGAAGGCCGATCCGCTGGGACAGGAGAATTACGCGTTCGCGCACGCCGAACGCTTCATCCGCCGCGAGGACCGGCTGTTCCTGCGCCGGGTCGATGCGCAATGATCGCGGTGATCTTCGAGGTCCGCCCCGCCGATGGCCAGAAGGCACGCTATCTCGACCTCGCCGCGGCATTGCGGCCCGAGCTGGAGGCAATCGACGGCTTCGTCTCGATCGAACGATTCGAAAGCCTGGCCGAGCCGGGCAAGCTGCTCTCGCTCTCCTTCTTCCGCGACGAGGCGGCGGTCGCGGCGTGGCGCAACCGGCCGGCGCACCGCGCAACCCAGAAGCTTGGCCGCGACTCCGTGTTCGAGGATTATCGCCTGCGCATCGCGGCGGTGGTGCGGGACTACGGCATGAGCGAGCGCGACGAAGCGCCCGACGACAGCCGGGCAGCGTTCAGCCCCGCCGCATCAGCGCCTTTTTCAACCGGTCATGCGCCGATTTCTTGATCTGGCAGATCCGCGCCGAGCCGACGCCGAGGACCAGCCCGATCTCCTCGAGGTTGAGCTCCTCGACATAATATAGCTGGATCACCTGCGCCTCGCGTTCGGGCAAAGCGGAGATCGCCCCGATCAGCGCCTCGCGCAGGTCGGCCTCGGCAAGCTGCTCGAACGCATCGGGCTCGTCGCTCGCGAACCAGGGCTTGTCGTCGGCATAGACTTCGTCGATCGCCTCGAAGCGCACCGGCTCCGCCGTCGCATATTCCATGCGAAGCTTCTCCACGGTGACGCACAGCTTCCCGGCGATGGCGGCCTCGGTCGGCGCATGGCCCAGTTCGGTGGTGAGCACTGCGATCGCATTGTTATAGGCCCGGCGCCGGCGCATCGCGCCGCGCGTCAAGGTCGCCTGGCGGCGCAGCGCATCGATCATCGATCCGCGCACTCGGGTGACGAGATATTGCTCGAAGCTCACCAGCGCGCGATCCTCGAAAGTCGAAGCGGCCTCGACCAGGGCGACCAGCCCGATCTGGATCAGGTCCTCGACCTCGATCGCACTGCTCATGCCGCCATGGATATGCCAGGCGAGCCGGCGGACCAGCGGCATATGCTTCTTGGCGAGCAATGCCAGGTCGGGCGCAGCGGTGCGGCCATAAACGAGCGGCGTCGCCTCGGCGAATGCGGCGGGGTGCGGCTGCGCGCTCATGCCGGCAGCGCCCCGGGCGCGCCGATCACGGCGACGACTTCGACGGATTTGTCCTCGGGTACTTCGAAGAAGCTCATGACTGGGGTATCCGGCAAGATGGTACGGACGAGTTTGCGAATGGCGACGCGGATCGCCGGCTGGACGACGAGCGCGAAGGGCTTGGCCTCATCGACCAAAGGCTGGGCGGCACGCTGAAGCGCATCGACGATGCGGCGGCCGAGATCGGGTTCGATCGTGTGGCGGCGCGACGGATCGGAACGGACGGCCTGGCCGAGCAGCCCTTCGAGCTGCCCCTCCAGCGTCATCACGCGCAGCGGCTCGCGCACGCCGCACAGTTTCTGAATGATCAGCCCGCCAAGCTCGGGGCGGATCAGCTCGATGATCTCGTCGGCGTCGAGCGTGCGCTGCGCCGCTACCGCGATGGCGGCGGCAATGCGGCGGAATTCCTTCAGCGGCACATTCTCCGCGAGCAGCCCGCGCAGCACCTGGGTGAGCGTGGTCAGCGGCAGCGGGCTGGGCGAGAGCGAGGCGACGAGGTTGGCCGCCCGATCCTTCAGCCCGTCGAGCAGGCTCTGCACTTCGTCGGGGCCGAGCAGCTCGCTGGCATGGACGCCGAGCTGGTGATTGAGATGAGTCGCGACGACGGTACCCGGGTCGACCACCAGATAGCCGGCGCCGGTCGCGGCATCGGCATCGCCGGCCGAGATCCAGACGGCGTCGAGCCCGAAGGTCGGATCCTTGGCCTTCTTGCCCTGGAGATGGCCGTACGCCTGGCCGGTATCGAGCGCGAGCATCTCGTCGGGCGAGACACTGTCCTCGCCGACGGTGACGCCGCCGACGACGATGCGATAGGTGAAGGGCGCAAGGTTGATGTCGTCGCGCACCCGCACCTGCGGCACGACGAAGCCGAGTTCCTTCGACAGCTGGCGCCGCACCCCGGTGATCCGCGCCATCAGCGGGCTGCCGCGGCGCTCGTCGACCAAAGGCACCAGGCCGTAGCCGATATCGAGATTGACCTGCATGCCGTCAGTGACTTCCTCCCAGCCGATCTTCGACTGATCGACCGGCTCGACCGTGACGGCCTCGACCGGGGCCGGGCGATTGGCGATCTGGCGCAGCTTCCAGGCAGCGAATCCGGCGGCGGCGGCGGCAGGCAGGATCACCAGATGCGGCATGCCGGGCATCACGCCGAGCAAGGCGAGGATGATCGCGACCGGCGTCCAGGTGCGGGCCGAGCCGAACTGGCTGCCGATCTGGCCGGCAAGGTCCATGCTCGAGGTGACGCGGGTGACGATGGCGGCGGCAGCGATCGACAGCATCAGCGACGGGATCTGCGCGACCAGCGCGTCGCCGACTGCGAGCAGCACATAATTGTGCGCGGCATCGCCGATCGTCATGCCGTGGCTGACCGGACCCAGGATCAGGCCGCCGATGATGTTGGCGGCAAGGATCAGCAGGCCGGCGACCGCGTCGCCCTTCACGAACTTGGACGAACCGTCCATCGATCCGTAGAAATCGGCTTCGGTCGCCACTTCGATGCGGCGCGCCTTGGCTTCTTCCGGCGTGATCAGGCCGGCATTGAGATCGGCGTCGATCGCCATCTGCTTGCCGGGCAGGGCGTCCAGGGTGAAGCGCGCCGACACTTCGGACACGCGGCCCGCGCCCTTGGTCACCACGATCATGTTGATGATGACCAGGATGGCGAAGACGAACAGGCCGACGACATAATCGCCGCCGATCAGGAAGGTGCCGAACGCCTCGATGACATGGCCGGCGGCGCTTTCGCCCTCATGGCCGTGCACCAGCACGACGCGCGTGGACGCGACGTTCAGGCTGAGGCGGAACAGCGTGGCGAACAGCAACACGGTCGGGAAGGCGGAGAAGTCGAGCGGCTTCTGCGCGTTGAGCGAGACCATCAGCACGGCGAGGCTGATCGTGATGTTCATGATGAAGAACAGGTCGAGCAAGGCCGGCGGGATCGGCACGACCATCAGCACGACCAGCAACAGGATCGCGACCGGCAAAGCGGAGGAGCGGACCAGCGGCCCGACGCCGCCACGCTTGAGAGCAACGGCCATGGTCTCAGGCCCCCAGGGTCGCGAGCATCATATACGCCAGCCGCGCCGTATCGGGCGTCGGCCGCATCAGGCTGGCTGTCTGCACGCGGGCTGATCCTCCGTTGATCTGGTCGAGCGTGGCCTGCGCCCAGACGGCGGCCTCGCTGGTGCTGGTCTCGCCATTGCCGGGGATGACGGTCGCGCCGGAATCGCCGAGCGTGGTCGATGCGAGCTGGACGGCGCCGGCCCTGGCGGAGCCGCCTGCGGCCCCGGCATCCAGCTTGGCGGCGAAGCGCTCATAGATTTGCGACAGGGTGCGCGGCTGGCCGTTCGAGGCGTAGAAGACGTTGCGATTGGCGCGCGCGGCGGCGGGGAACATCGTCGCCCCGGTGCGGTTCGGATTGTCCTGCATCGCGCCGAGGAACGATCGGGCGCCGCCCAGGCCGAGGAAATGCGCCATATAAAGGTCGGTGCCGGTGGCATCGCGGCCGAGCGAGCTTTCGATCGCGTCCTTGTTGTCGGAGGCGTGCTCGGCGGCCATGATCGACGCGGTCTGCGGGTCGTTGCGCAGCGCCAGGATCGCACGGCGCATATTGGGGTCGCTCACCGCCATGCGGCCCGAGCTGGTGGTGGAGATGCTGTCCGCGGCCCAGCCGAGACCATGTTCGGTTCCGTGCTGCTTCATCACGCGAAGCCAGCTCTGCTCGATGAACTGGTACAGGCCCGAGGCGCTCGAGGTGCCCGCGCGCGCATCGGCCCGCATCCCGCTCTCGAGCTGCGCCTGACCCATCAGGTAATGGAAGTCGATACCGGTCTTCTGGCTCGCCAGCGCAATCGCCGACTGCACCGAGCCGGTCGCTTTGGTACCCGTAAGAGTGGTAATCGGATTGAAGGTCATCGTTCCCTGGCTGCGTTGCCCTTATTCAGGGTCACAGCAGCAAGGAGCGTGCCAGTTAGGGAGGGTCGCTTTATCCTCTCCAGTGGGAGAGGATACGGAGACTTGAGAGCGCAGCGATCTAGTCGAAGTTGGTGAGGGGCTCCGGGAGCTATCGAGAGCTCCCGGAGCCCCTCACCAAGCTACGCTAAGCAGCAAGCTGCCAAGCTTCGCTATCCTCTCCCACTGGAGAGGAAGCCCAGGCAACAAACCCCAAAAACCCTCAGGCGTAAGCCTTGAGTCCCATGCCGCGGCTATAGCCCATGCCGGCATCACCGGTCAGACTTTGCAGGCGGCGGCGAACATTTGCCGCCATCAGGTTCACATAGATGCGGCAGGCCTCGTTGAGGCGGTTGGCCTCTTCGGCCAGATCGCGGAGGTCGGAGCCGGTCGGGCCGGTACCCAGCACCGCAATGGCCTCGATCCCGGCAAGCTTGGCCTGGGTCGCCCGCTCCAGCGCTTCGACGTCATTCGCCTTCAGCGCGGTAATCTCGGCGTGAAGCGATTCGATCACCCCGATCAGCGCGTCGCGTTTGGCGTTATTTGCCGTCATGCGGATTCCATTCGAGCTTGAGCGCGATCAGCCGGTCGGCGATCTTCGCAGGATAGATCGGGAAGGTGCCGTTGCGGATCGCGGCGCGAATGCGGGACACCCGCTCATGATCGACCGGCGCCTGCTCGGTAAAGCCGAACGCCATGGCCGAGAGCTTCAGCTGCTCCGCAACAACGCCTTCGCGGCCCGTCGCCTTGGCCGCAGGCGCTGCCTGCGCGGTGCGCGCGACCGGAGCGACCTGAAGATCGCGTCCGGCAACTGGCTTTGAGTTGATCGAATCCACCACGCCTGCACCTTTGAGGTTACGCTGACAGGAGGAGTAACGACCGTTTCGCCGACACCTTAAGGAATTATTCCGTCCATCCCGGCAGCGTCGCGCGACCGGATTCGATCGCCACAGCCTGGACCGGCGCCTTGGCGCCGTCGACCTTCACCAGGAAGCGCGCGCCGGGCGCCGCATCGGCCATCGCGACCCCGTCGCGGGTGATCGAGAAGCCGGGCGAGCCGGCCGCGATCATCACCGGATCGCCGCGTTTGATCACTGCCGCCAGCTTGACCGGCGCGATCGTGACGGGCGCTGCGGCCCGAGGCGCGACAGCCGGGGTCGCCATGGCACGAACGGGCACGAAGATCCGCCATTCCGGGCCGGTACAGGTCACCACGACGGCGTCCTGGCCGGCGGTGCGCCACGACATCGAGACCATCGGACAGGCGGCAAGTTTCAGCCGCGCATCGACGACGCTGCGGGCGCCGCCGAGGTCGCCGATGCCCTTGCCGGTGAAGGCGGCAACGGCCCGGTCTATCGAGGCGGTATCCTGAAAGGGTCCGGCAGCGACGGCCGGGCTGGCCATCAGCGCCAGCGGCACGAAGAAGCCAGCAGCGAACATGCGAGACATTTTATTCTCCCTGGAACGGCAAATCCGGGTTGCCGGGCGGCAGATCATTGCCGCTCCCCGGCAAAGCCGATGGTGATCACGACGGTGCGGTGGGTGCGCCCCGGAATTTCGGGCGCGTTGACGATGGTCATGCGGCCGGCGGGCACGACATGCGCCTCGGCCAGGGTGGCGGCGACGGCGCGGGCGCGGTCGGCGGCAAGGACTGCGCCGCTGCCGGTCAGGGCATCGACGTCGCGGGCCGAGCCATCGACGCTGCCGCTGATCTTCAAGGTGACGCGCGGATCGCGCACGGCCTCGCGCGCCCAGGCGATCAGGCCGGCAGGCGTCGACGGCAGCGCTGCCGAACCGGGGGCGAAATTCATCATCGCCGCCGCGGCGACGGGAATGGGATCGGGCGTCGCGGCCGGGCTGCTGGACACGCCGAAACCCTCGCGGATGCCCTGGGCCAGCGCCTTGCGGTCGAGATTCTGGCCTGCCTGGATCAGCACGAAAAAGCCGACCAGCAGCAACGCCAGATCGGCGAGCGTCATCAGCCAGATCGGCCGCGCGGGCATTGTTTCGGGAAACTCGTCGGTCATGCCACGTCGGCCATCGGCACCGGAATGCCCAACGAGGGCGCGGCGGACCGCGGCTGCTCGCGGGCAGCGAGCGCAACCAGTGGCGCTTCGAGCCGCAGCCGCTCGACCGCTTCCTCGCGGGCGTGGCGGCGCAAGCGCGCGGCCACCGGTGCGGCAACGAGATTGGCGAGCAACGCGCCATAGAGCGTCGCGAGCAGCGCGATCGCCATCGATCCCCCGATCGCGGCGGGATCGTCCATCTTCACGAACATGCCGACCAGGCCGATCAGGGTGCCGACCATGCCCATCGCCGGTGCGACCTCGGCCATGCCGGACCAGACATCGGCGGCGGCGACATGGCGGTCGATCCGCGCGCGGCGATGATGCTGGACCAGCGCCTCGACGTCGGCGGCCGGCCGGCCATCGACGATCGCGGCGATCGCGGCGGCGACATCGGCATCGGCGATCACCGAGCGATCGAGCGCCATCACGCCGTGCCGCCGGGCGATCCGGCCCAGCGCGGCGACCTGGTCGAGCAGCGGCCCGGCATCGAAGCGCCGCCGGCCGATCGTGCCCAGCGCCGCTAGCGCCCGCGACAGATCGCGCATCGGCGTGCGCAGCACGACCGCAAGCAGGGTGCCGCCGCCGACGATCGAGATCGCAAGCGGGTCGAGGAACGGGCCCATTATCTGGGCGATATCGGGTGCTGTCGTCATCGCCCCCGTACGTTGCAAGGGGTGGGCCAAGTGCCGGCCGGCGGCGATCCCCCCACATCGCCCCGGCATCGCCGCGCTCCCCGACCCGGCAAGGCGGCAGGGCGACCGGCAAGATTGCCGCCGCACCGGCAAGGCCTTGCCGTTTCCTCTGCCGCAACGGGCGCAGGAAACCGCGCCTGACCCGGCAAAGCGCATTTGGCACGGCCTTTGCTGAGTTCCCTCGCGCAATCTTGCGCAGGAGAAGGCCCATGGCCAGCGACATGCTTTTCGGAGTCCACGGTGCGGCGCTACAGGTGCGTTCGCAGCGGATGGGCCTGCTCGCATCGAACATCGCCAATGCGTCGACCCCCGGCTTCAAGGCCAAGGACATCGACTTCCGCACCGCGCTCTCCGCGATGGAACAGTCGGACAGCACCGGCGGCAGCAGCAGCATCGAGAACTCGGTGCGCTACCGCGTGCCGAGCCAGGCCTCGCTCGACGGCAACACGGTCGAGCTGTCGACCGAGCAGACCGCCTTTGCCGAGAACGCGGTCCAGTACCAGACGACCCTGTCATTCCTGAACGGGCGGATCGGCCAGATCACCCGCGCGCTGAAGGGCGAATAACATGGCTGACAACGGCCTCAACATCTTCCAGGTCGCCGGGCGCGCCATGTCGGCGCAGCTCATCCGGATGAACACGACCGCGTCGAACCTGGCCAATGCCGGGGCGATCACGGGCAGCGCCGACACCGCCTACCGCACGATCAAGCCGGTGTTCCGCACTGAATATGACAAGATGACGGGCCTCGCGACCGTCAATGTCGAGAAGATCGTGACCGCCGGCGGCGACCCGACCAAGCTGTACGATCCATCGCACCCGATGGCGGACAAGGACGGCAACGTCTTCGTCAGCGCGGTCGACGAGACCCGCGAGCTGGTCGACATGATGGAGACCGCCCGCAGCTATCAGAACAATGTGGAGGTGATGCAGACCGCGAAGTCGCTGATCCTCGATACCCTCAAGCTGGGACGCTGATCATGAGCTCCGCCTTCGACACCACGCTCAACAATCTGGGCATCAACCGCACGACCAACAGCGCGCCGGTCGCCTCGTCGGGCTCGACCTCGCTCGGCCAGGCGGACTTCCTCAAGCTGATGACGGCGCAGCTGAAGAACCAGGACCCGTTCTCGCCCGTCGACAACACCCAGATGGTCGCCCAGATGGCGCAATTCTCGTCGCTCGCCGGCATCACCGACATGAACACGACCTTGAAGGCGATCTCGGACAAGCTGTCCGGGACCAGCGCCAGCGACGCGCTCGCTTATGTCGGCCGCACCGTGCTGACCGAAGGCAATATCGCTTATGGCCGCACCTCGGGCGGGATCGCCGGCGCCGTCGAGATCGATGGCGACGCGACCGACGTCAACGTCACGATCGAGGACGCCAATGGCCAGGTGCTGACCACGCAGCATCTCGGGCCCCAGCCCAAGGGCACGATCAACTACGACTGGGACGGCAAGACCGACGGCGGCGCTGACGCTGGCCCCGGTCCGTTCAAGGTCACCGTCTCGGCTGCCAATGGCGGCGCCACCGTCGCCAGCCGCGGCCTTGTCTGGTCGCCAGTCGCCGCGGTCTCGATGCCCGCCTCGGGCTCGCCGATCCTTACGCTTCCCGGCCTCGGCCAGGTTCCCATTTCCGCCGTTCGCCAGATCGGCTGACCCAGACCCCCTTGGAGTAGCTCAGCATGTCCTTCTACACGTCACTCAGCGGCCTGCAGGCGGCCCAGACCGAGATGTCGACCATCTCGCACAACCTCGCCAACGTCGCGACCAACGGCTTCAAGAAGAGCCGCACCGATTTCGCTGACGTGATCGCGTCCAGCGTCACCTCCGATCCCACCAAGGTGGTCGGCTCCGGTACGGTCGTGAAGGGCAACCGCCAGCTGTTCACCGAGGGCAATCTGAAGGCGACCGGCTCCTCGCTCGACATCGCCATTTCGGGCGACGGCTTTTTCACGGTCAAGACCAACGGCATCAACGCCTCGACCGCCTATACCCGCAACGGCAGCTTCTCGGTCGATCCGGCCAGCCATTATGTGGTCGATGCCCAGGGCAGCGCGCTGCAGGTCTATCCGGTCGACGCCGAGGGCAATGTCACTGCGACCGGCCAGGACGGCCTGATCAACCTGACCCTGCCGGAAACCAGCGGCACGCCGACCGCCACCGCAAAGGTCGCGCTCGACGTCAACCTGTCGGCCAACGCGACCGCACCAGGCACCGCCTTCGATCGCACCAATGCCGCATCGTACAACAATTCGACCGCGACGACGATCTACGACGCCAGCGGCAACGCGATGACCCTGACCAATTATTATGTCCGCAACGATGCCGCCAGCCCGGCCGGCGCGAACAGCTGGTCGGTCTATTCCTATGTCGGCAACCAGCAGCTGGCCGTCGGCGGATCGACCAATCCGGTGACCGTGACCTTCAATGCTGCGGGCACGATGACCGCGCCGACGGCACCGATCAGCTATGACGCCTTCACCTCGTCGTCGGGCACCTCGGCCCAGAGCCTGACCTTCGACCTGACCGGCACGACTCAGGCACCAAGCGCCTTCTCGGTCCAGGCGCGCAGCCAGGACGGCAAGTCGGTCGGCCAGCTCGCCGGCGTGACCGTCGACGAATCGGGGATCGTCAGCGCCAATTTCTCGAACGGCGACACCAAGCCGCTGGGCAAGGTGGCACTCGCCAACTTCGCCAATCCGTCGGGCCTTCGCCAGATGGGCAACAGCTATTGGTCGGCCAGCGGCATCTCGGGCGAAGCGACGCTCGGCAGCGCCAACGACAATGGCTTCGGCTCGCTGATGTCGGGCACCGTCGAGGGGTCGAACGTCGATATCACCGAGGAACTGGTGGCCCTGATCGCGGCACAGCGGAACTTCCAGGCGAACGCCAAGGCGCTCGATACCGCCGGCCAGATCTCCGAAACCATCTTCAACATCCGCAGCTGATCTCAAGGGCGGACGGGAAAACCTGAATGGACAAGCTGGTCTATACCGCGGCAACCGGGCTCAAGGCGCATATGGCGTCGCAGGCCGCGATCGCGAACAACATGGCGAACGCCTCGACGATCGGCTTTCGCGCCGACCGGGTGGTGTTCAGCCGGCTGAACGTGTCGGGCTCGGAGTTCGACACGCGCTCGCCGGCGTCGGAAGAGGTGGTCGATGCCGATCGCCGCGCCGGCGCGATCATGTCGACCGGCCGGCCGCTCGACGTCGCCGTCACCGGCGACGCCTGGCTGACCGTCCAGGCACCCGACGGGACTGAAGCCTATACCCGGCGTGGCGATCTCCAGATCGCCCCGACGGGCGTGCTGGAAACCGGCGACGGTTTCCCGGTGATGGGATCGGGGGGTCCCATCACCGTGCCGCCCGCCGAATCGGTCAAGATCGCGGCCGACGGCTCCATCTCGATCGTCCCCGTGGGCGGCGACGCCAGCAACCCGCAGGTCCTCGACAAGCTCAAGCTGGTCAGCACCAAGGGCACGGACACGGTCAAGGGCCTCGACAACCTCCTCCATGTTCGCGGCGGCGGCGTGCTGCCCGAGGACATGGAAGCGACGGTCCAATCGGGCGCGCTCGAGGGATCGAACGTCAACATGACCCAGGCGCTGGTCGACATGATCGAGAACCAGCGCAGCTACGAGGTCCAGGCCAATCTGATGAAGTCGGCCAAGGACATGGACGAAAGCGCCGCATCGCTGATGCGGATGCCCTCTTAAGGAACCGAGGATATGACCAGCGCAGCAATGCACATCGCGCGGACCGGGCTCGACGCCCAGGACATGCGCATGCGGGTGATCTCGAACAACCTCGCGAACGTGAACACCACCGGGTACAAGCGTGACCGGGCGGCGTTCGAGACGCTTGCTTATCAGACGGTGACCGCGCCCGGCGCGCCGAGCACGTCCGAGACCAAATATGCGGTCGGCCTGAACCTCGGCACTGGCGTGCGCATCCAGGGCACTGCCCGGATCGACACCCAGGGCGCGATGCAGACCACCGGCAACGCGCTCGATCTCGCGCTCGACGGCGACGGCTATTTCCAGGTCCAGATGCCGGGGGGCACCTTGGGCTATACGCGCGCGGGCAATTTCACCCGCTCGCCGGAAGGCCTGCTGGTTACCTCCGAAGGCTATCAGGTGATGCCCGGCATTACCGTGCCCGAGGGCGCGACCGCGATCACCGTCGGCACTGACGGCACCGTCTCGGCGACCGTACCCGGCCAGAGCGAATCGAGCGAGCTCGGCCAGATCCAGATCGCCAGCTTCGCGAACTCGGCCGGCCTGCTCGGCAAGGGCGACAATTATCTGGTCGAGACCTCGGCCTCGGGCGCGGCGAATCTCGGCGTGGCCGGCATCGAGGGACGCGGCAATATCCGCCAGGGCATGCTCGAAGCGTCGAACGTCAATGTCGTCGAAGAGCTCGTCGACATGATCGAAACGCAGCGTGCGTACGAGGTAAATTCAAAAATGATCTCGGCGACCGACGACATGCTGAAATATGTTAACCAAAATATCTGATGGTTAATTTCATGAAACCGTCAGCCACCCTGATCGCCCTGTCCTTCACCGTCGCGCTCGTGCCGATGCAGGCCGATGCGCGCCTGTTGGGCAAGAAGAAGCCGCCGGTCGATTTCTCGGCCGTGCTGCCGCAGCCGATCGTCGCGGCACCCGCCAACGGGTCGATCTTCCAGGCCAGCGACGGCTATGCCGCGCTGCACGAGGGATCGCGCGCGCGTCGGGTCGGCGATCCGCTGACGATCCTGCTGGTCGAGCGCACCGTCGCCTCCAAGTCCGCGAGCTCCAAGCTCGACAGCGGCGGCGGGCTGAGCCTGACGCCGCCATCGACTGGCCCGCTCTCGCTGTTCAAGCAGACCGACGCCAGCATGAGCAACACGCGCAACTTCACTGGCAGCGGCGCGACCGACCAGTCCAACACCCTGTCGGGCGAAGTCAGCGTGACCGTCTCCGCGGTCTATCCCAACGGCACCATGCTGGTGCAGGGGCAGAAGCGCGTGACGCTCAACCGCGGCGACGAGTTCGTCCAGATCCGCGGCCTGATCCGCGCCGCCGATATCGACGCCAACAACCGTGTGCCCTCCACCCGCGTGGCGGATGCGCAGATCGCCTATACCGGCAAGGGCGACGTCGCCCGCGCCAGCCGCCAGGGCTGGCTCGGCCGCTTCTTCTCCGTCGTGAGCCCCTTCTGATGAAAGCGCCCGCCATGTTCCGTTTCGTCGCTGCCATGCTCGCCGGCCTGCTGATCGCAAGCCCGGCCTGCGCCGACCGGGTCAAGGACCTTGGCGGCTTTCAGGGCATCCGCTCGAACCAGCTGACGGGTTACGGCGTCGTGGTCGGCCTGCCCGGCACCGGCGACGACAATCTCGAATATACCATCCAGTCGATGAAGGCGGTCGCCTCGCGCTTCGGCCTGCAGCTGCCGCCCAGCGCCAATCCGGGCATGAAGAACGCCGCGGTGGTGATGATCACCGCCGATCTGCCCGCCTTCGCCAAGCCGGGCCAGAAGCTCGACATCACCGTCGCCTCGATGGGCAAGGCCAAGAGCTTGCGCGGCGGTGCGCTGATCCTGACGCCTTTGCTCGGTGCCGATGGCCAGATCTACGCCATGGCGCAGGGCAACCTCGCCGTCGGCGGGCTTGGCGCCGAGGGCAAGGACGGGTCGCAGATCGTCGTCAACATCCCCTCGGCCGGCCGTATCCCCGAGGGTGCCACGGTCGAGCGCGCAGTCCAGACCGGCTTCGAGACGTCGCCGGTGCTGACCTACAATCTCACCCGCGCCGATTTCACCACCGCGCAGAACGTTGCCGCCGCGATCAACACGCGGCTCGGCGCCGGCTCAGCCCAGGCGATCGACGCCGTCTCGGTCTCCGTCCGTGCGCCGATGGGCGGCGACGTCCGCGCGACCCTGATGAGCGAGATCGAGAATCTCGAAGTCGTCTCGGCCGAGCCTTCGGCCAAGGTGATCGTCAATGCCCGCACCGGGACCGTCGTGATCAATTCGGCGGTCCGCGTCGGCCCCGCCGCGGTCAGCCACGGCAAGCTCACCGTGCGCATCGACGAGCAGCAGCATGTCAGCCAGCCCCAGCCGTTCAGCCAGGGCCAGACCGCCGTCGAGCAGAAGAGCGGCGTGGCGGTCGAGGAAGAGCATCGCCCGATGTTCCTGCTCGAGCCCGGCCCCAAGCTCGCCGACGTGGTCAAGGCCGTGAACGCGATCGGCGCCTCGCCGGCCGATCTGGTCGCGATCCTCGAGGCGCTGAAGGAAGCCGGCGCACTCAAAGCGGAGCTGATCGTCCTGTGAGCGACATTCCCGCCCTCCCCGCCGCGACCCCGACATCGGGCATCAGCGTCGACACCAGCCGTCTCGCTTCGCGCGCCAACCTCGACAAGGCGGGCAAGCAGTTCGAGGCAGTGTTCGCCGGCATGATGCTCAAGTCGATGCGTCAGGCGCACCTGGCCGAGGAGCTGTTCTCGTCCAAGGGGCTCGACACGTTCCGCGACATGCAGGACCAGCAGGTCGCCCAGTCGATGGCCGATCACGCACCGCTCGGCATCGGCAAGGCGATGACGGATTTCCTCGCCAAGTCGCAGGCCAATCTTCAACCGGAAAGCACCGCCAAGACTCAGGAGGATAAGACGCCGTGAGCGACCTTCTCGCGACCGGCGCCAGCGGGGTCCGCGCCTATCAGAGCGCGCTGACCACCGTCTCCGAAAACATCGCCAATGCCGGCACCGCCGGCTATGCGCGCCGCAGCGTCTCCCTCAAGGAGGTCAATGCCGGCGCCGGCATCAGTTCGACCAACCGGGTCGCATCCGGCATGGGCGTCGTCGTCGACGGCGTGGTCCGCTCGGCCGACGCCTTCCGCACCGCCGACGTCCGCGCCTCCAGCGCCGATCTCGCCCGCAGCGAGACGGGCGTCGCCTGGCTCGACCGGATCCAGACCGCGCTGACCGGCAATAAGCTGGGCGACCGGCTGACCAGCTTCTTCACCTCGGCCCAGGCCATGGCCGCCGATCCGACCGCCAGCGCACCGCGCTCGGTGTTCCTCGAAGCCGGCACCTCGGCCGCGAACGCCTTTGCCGCAACCGGCAAGGCACTCGACCAGATCGCCGCCGATCTCGACGGCACCGCCGAGAATGCCGTGACCACGCTGAGCGGCCTTGGCGCCGCGCTCGCCAAGGTCAATGACGGTCTCGGCCGTGTCACGCCCGGTAGCACCAGCGCCGCGCAACTGCTCGACCAGCGCGACCAGTTGCTCGAACAGATGAGTGCGATCAGCGACGTCTCGGTCTCGATCGACGTCGCCGGTCGAGCCGCCGTCCGCCTCGGCGGCGCGACCGGCCCGATGCTCGTCTCCGGCAGCGACGCCGGCACCGTCACCTATGTCCGCAACGATGCGGGCAACGTGTCGTTCGCCGTCCACCGCGCCGGCGAAATCTCCACACTGGTCCCGTCGGGCGGGGCGCTGGCCGGTGTCGTCGATGGCGCCCAGCGCATCGCCGCGGCGCGCGAGCAGCTCAATGGCATCGCGACCAGCTTCGTCGACGGCGTCAACGCGGTGCAGGCGCAGGGCCGCGACCTCGACGGCAACCCCGGTGCGCCGATGTTCGCGACGGGCGATTCGCCGGGCGATATCCAGCTGACCCTTACCGATCCGCGCGGCATCGCCGCCGCAGCGGTCGGCGGCGGTCCGCGCGACAACAGCAATCTCCAGGCACTCTCGGCGCTGCGCAGCTCGGCCGGGTTCGAAGCCAAGACCACCGGCCTCGTCGCCGACAACGCCGCCGCGCTCTCCTCGCGCCAGCAGGTCGCCGAGGCGCAAAGCGCGATCCGCGACGGCGCGGTCGCCGCGCGCGATGCGGTGTCGGGCGTCAACCTGGACAGCGAAGCCGTCGATCTGATGCGCTTCCAGCAAGCCTATCAGGCGTCGAGCCGCGTGATCCAGGTCGCGCGCGAAACGCTCCAGTCCATCCTCGATATTCGTTGAGCAGCCCCATGCAGATCAGCACCGCCCAGCTTTACGACCGCTCGGCCACCCTCATGCAGAAGCTCAGCCAGAAGGCCGACAAGCTGCAGATCCAGGTCTCGTCCGAGACGCGCCTGCTGGCACCGTCCGACGATGTCGTCGCTTATCAGCGGCTCGCCACACTCAAGCAGGGCAAGGCCGACGACCTCGCCACCAAAGGCAATGTCGGGCTAGCCCAGTCGCTGCTCCAGCAATCCGATTCGGCGCTGACCTCGGTCGAAAACAGCCTGCAACAGGCGGCCGAACTGGCACTCCAGGCCGGCAACGGCACGCTGACCGACTCGGCACGCGCGACCATCTCCACTCAACTCAAGGGCGTGCTCGCTGACCTGGTCAAACTGGCGAACACCAGGGATGCCCGCGGCCAACCGCTGTTCGGCGCGGCGACCGGCGACACCGCCGTCACCGTCGGCACCGACGGCGCGGTCAGCTTCACCGGTACCGGCACGCCGCCCGCCATCCCGCTCGGCGACGACCAGTCGATCGTCGCGACCGACACCGCCGCGCGCGTGTTCGGCGGGGTGCAGACCGCGAGCGGTACGACCGACGCCTTTGCCATCATTTCCAAACTTGCTGCCGCGATCGACGCCGGCGGTAACGTCTCCAGCGCAGCCAGCGAGGCGACCGACGGCATCAATGCGGCGCTGACTCAGGTCGGTACCGTGCGCGGCTCGGTCGGTGCACGCGCCGCCCGGCTCGACCTGGTCTCCGACCAGCTGACCGACACGGCCGCGAATCGCGAAATCGACCGCTCTGCGCTCGAGGATACCGACATCACGGCAACGATCACCGAGCTGCAAAAGACCATGACGATCCTGTCGGCGACCCAGGCGAGCTTCACGAAGCTCAGCCAGCTGTCGCTCTTCGATTATCTGCGTTGATCCGGAGCCGGTTAGTAACCGGTTAGCTACGAAATCCGGTTAACCGGGAATGATCGTTGCCGTTCCTAGGGATGGCAGCGCGCAACAAGGGGGAATGCGAAGTCCATGTTTCCGGTGATCGGCCTCGTCGTCCTGCTCGTCATGATCTTTGGCGGCTTCGCGATCACTGGCGGCGCGCTCGGCCCGGTGATGGAAGCGATTCCGCACGAAATGCTGATCATCGGCGGCGCCGCAGCCGGCGCGCTGATCATCGGCAATTCGGGCAAGGAGTTGAAGGCGCTGGGCGGCAGCTTCTCCAAGATTTTCAAGGGTCCGAAATACAAGAAGCAGGATTATCTCGACACGATCTTCCTCGTGTCGAAGCTGATGAAGATGCTGCGCACCGAGGGGCCGATCGCGCTCGAGCCGCATGTCGAGGATCCGAAATCCTCCGCCTTGTTCGCGGAATATCCGCGCCTGCTCGCCGATCATACGCTGATCAACCTGATCGCCGATACGCTGCGTCTCGTCGTCGTCTCCTCGGGCACACTCGATGTGCACGCAGTCGAGGACGTCATGGACAACATGATCAAGACTCACCACCACGAGGTCGAGGGACCGCACACCACCCTGTCGAGCCTGGCCGACGCGCTGCCCGCGCTCGGCATCGTCGCCGCGGTGCTCGGCGTGGTGAAGACCATGGGTTCGATCGACAAGCCGCCCGCCATCCTGGGCGCAATGATCGGCTCTGCACTGGTCGGCACCTTCATGGGCGTGCTGCTCGCCTATGGCATCGTCAGCCCGCTCGCCAGCCGGCTGAAGCAGGTCATCGACGCCGACGCCGCCATCTATCATGTGGTGAAGCAGATCATCATCGCCTCGCTCCACGGCCATCCGCAGCCGCTGGTGATCGAGGCTGCCCGCTCCGGCATCGCGCATTCGAACCAGCCCGGTTTCGCCGAAGTCTTTGACGGCCTGAGGGGCCGTTAAACGATGGCAGCGCGTGCGCCGCACGGCAGCAACCAGCCGCCGAAGATCATCTACAAGAAGATCTATGTCGAAGGTCATGGCGGCCATCATGGCGGCGCCTGGAAAGTCGCCTATGCCGATTTCGTGACGGCGATGATGGCGTTTTTCCTGCTGATGTGGCTGCTCGGCGCGACCAACGAGAAGCAGCGCAAGGCGCTGGCCGATTATTTCGCGCCGACCCTCGTCCAGATGAAGCAGAACAGCGCCGGCTCGAACGGCATGTTCGGCGGCTCGTCGATCACCGACAAGGATAATTATCCGCACAAGGCGTCGCAGACCGGTACGCGGTCGATGACCATTCCGGTCGAATCGCTTGGCGGCGATCAGGTCGGCACCGGCCAGAAGGGTACTTTGAAGAACAAGGCCGTTCTCGCCGCCGAGGACCGGCAGAATTTCGAGAAGATGCGCCGCCAGGTCTCCTTCGCCATGTCGAAAAGCGCGAAACTGTCCAAGCTGGCGTCGCATGTCCGCTTCGTGCGCACCCAGAACGGCCTGCGCGTCGACCTGATCGACGATGCCGATTATTCGATGTTCGGCCTGGGCACGACTCAGCTCGACCCCGAGGCGTCGAAGCTGATCGGGCTGATCGCCGAATCGATCAAGGACATGACCAATCCGATCATGATCCGCGGTCATACCGACAGCCTGGGCTATGGCGATCCGCTGGCGATGAACAACTGGATGCTCTCCAGCGGTCGCGCAGAGGCGACGCGGCGGCGGCTGGCGAATGGCGGCATCCCGGAAGCGCGCTTCAACCGAATCGAAGGCGTCGCGGACCGTGAGCCGATGATCCAGGACAATGCCAGCGACCCGCGCAACAGGCGCGTCGCGATCACCCTGCTCTACCGCGCCACCGCGTTCGGCGAATGACCGCCGCCGCGCCCAGACCGGTGCGGTGGGCAATCCAGGCGACCCTTGCCATCCTGTGCCTCTACGGCCTGTGGTCCGCGCCGGGCGTGCTTGGGCGCTGGGGTTATTCCTTCACCGGTATCTGCGCCCTGCTGCTATGGGTGGCCATCGCCGGCCTGGGCCTGCCGCTGCTGCGCGCACGACCGACGCGCCGATGGCTCGCGCTTCTCGCTATGGTGGCGATCACATTGCGCCTCTGCTTTGCCCTGCTCTCGGTCCATCGCGGATCGGGCGGCGATCCCAATGCCTATCTGCTGCTCGCCAAGGGCCTGCTGATCCGCGACGAATATGGCATCTACGACCAATATTTCGGCGGCTATTGGCGCGCCTTGTTCCCGCCCTTCTATTCCTTCCTGCTCGCGGGATGGGGCTCGATCGCCGGCTTCTCCACGGCATCCGTGCTGTTCCTCGGCACCGTCATCGATCTCGGCGCCGCTTCGCTGATCGTCCAGCTCGGCCGCCGCCTCGGCAATGAAGGCGCCGGGCGCGGGGCAGCCTGGCTCTATCTCGTCTGGCCTTCGGTACTGTTCTCAGCCCCGCTCGCGCAGAAGGAAGGGCTGTGCGCCTTCCTGATCCTCGCGCTCGCGCTCGCCTGGCTGAACCGTGACCACCGAATCTGGCGCAATGCGGTCAAGATCGGCGTACCGGCGGCCCTGCTCGCGTTGACTCAGCCAGGCCAGGCACCGCTCGCCGCTTTGTTCGGGCTGTGCCTGATCGGCCAGGCGGGCTTCCTCCCGATCCTGCTCGCCGGCCTGCGCGCCGCCTGTATCGCGCTGCTGGTGATGCTGCCCTGGTGGATCCGCAACTGGCTGATCTTCGGCGTGTTCATGCCGCTGACCAGCGCGGGCGGCGCCAGCCTGTGGATCGGCAACAATCCCGACGCGACGGGCAATTGGCTGCCCCCGCCCGAGCATCTCCGTGGCCTGCCGGAAATCGTCTACAACAAACGCATCGGCGCGATCGCGGTCGAATGGATCAGGGCCAATCCCGGCGCTTTCGTCAGGCTGACGATCACCAAGTTCCTTCGCGCCTGCGGCGTCGGCGCATTCGGCATCGGCCGGCTCGTCGCGATGCAGCCGCCTCTGCCCGCGGCGATCGCCGCGGCGCTGGTGCCTTTTTCGCATCTCGCTCATGTCGCCCTGCTCGGCGGCAGCGCTGTGGCGGCCAGGCTGCGCCGCATGCCCGGTACCGGCACCCTGTTGTTGCTGATCGCTGCCTGCCTGATCCAGTTGATGTTCTTCGGCGTGTGGTTCGAATTCAGCGAACGCCACCGCGAGTTCCTCACCCCGTTCCTGCTGTTGCTGGTGTGCGGAATGATCGCGCCGCAGTTGGAAAGCGCGGAACCCACGCCTAGTTAGGGCGGGTGAACAAGCCCGCCGTTACCGCCCGAATCGCCAATGGCGTCTCCTCGATCCGGGCTGGGGACTGGAATGCGTGCTCCGGCACGACCAATCCCTTCGTCACGCACGACTTCCTCTCGATCCTCGAGGAATCGGACAGCGCGGTCGCGGAGACCGGCTGGCAGCCTATCCCGATCGTGATCGACGGCGCCGACTGCCGGCCTGCCGCGATCGCTCCGGCCTATGGCAAGAGCCACAGCCAGGGCGAATATGTCTTCGACCATGGCTGGGCCGATGCCTGGGAGCGGGCAGGCGGACGCTATTACCCGAAACTGCAGGTCGCCGTGCCCTTCACCCCGGCGCCGGGCCCGCGTCTGCTGTTGCGCGACGAGAGCCTCGCGCCCGCGCTGATCGCCTCGATCGAAGCGGTGACTGACCAGCACAGCCTCTCCTCCGCTCATGTCACTTTCATCGCGCCCGACCAGCTTCCATTGTTCGAGGCTGCCGGCTGGCTGATCCGCGCCGGCACGCAGTTCCACTGGCACAATCAGGGCTTTGCCGGTTTCGACGATTTCCTCGGCGAGCTCGCCAGCCGCAAGCGCAAGGCGATCCGCAAGGAACGCAGCCATGCGGTCGAAGGCCTGATCATCCGCCACGTGACCGGTGCCGATATCACCGAGGCCGACTGGGACGCCTTCTGGATTTTCTATCAGGACACCGGCTCGCGCAAATGGGGCCGGCCCTATCTCACCCGCGCCTTCTTCTCATTGCTCGGCGAGCGCATGGCCGACAAGGCGCTGCTCATCCTCGCCGAACGAAACGGCCGCCCGATCGCCGGCGCGCTCAACCTGATCGGTGGCGACACGCTTTATGGCCGCTATTGGGGCTGCACCGAGGAAGTGCCCTTCCTTCATTTCGAGCTTTGCTACTACCAGGCGATCGACGCCGCGATCGCGCTCGGGCTGAAAACGGTCGAGGCCGGCGCGCAGGGCGAGCACAAGCTCGCGCGTGGTTACGTTCCCGAGCCGACCTGGTCGGCCCATTACATCCCCGATCCCGGCTTCAGGAAGGCGGTCGGGCATTTCCTGGAGCAGGAGCGGCAGGCAGTGGCGTCGGACCGGGCGTGGCTGGGAGAGGCGACGCCGTTCCGCCGAGGGCCCTGAGCCGTTCAAGGGCTTGCCGCCGCGCACGGATCTCCAGCGCCCTGATCTCTTCCGGGAACAACGGCACCGGCGGCGGGGTGACCTTATGGTCGACGCGGAACAGCACGCTCGTGCCGTCGCGCCAGACCTCCACCAGTCCGGCATTGTATTTCGGATCATAGGGCGGCGGCTGGATCAGCCAGACATAGTCAAACGCGTCGCGCGGGAAACGCGCCAGCGACAACGAGATCGTCCGCCACCATTCGCCCCGGCAATATTTCTCGGTGACGATCTGCGACGCGTCATGCGCGAAGTTGCGCGCCGGCGCATATCGCGTGGTCAGCAGCTGGGCGCCCGCCATCGACCATTGATCGTTGGTATAGGCGAGCTTCCGCACCAACGCGATCGCCGGCAAATGCTCGAGCCGGGTCATGAACCAGGACGGCCGGCACTCGGTGCCGACGAAGCTGACCATCTTGGCGCCGACAGGGATGTGATCCAGCGCCTTCAGTTCGCGCTCATAGGTCCGGTCGAACATCCAGAAGCTCACCGTCGTCGCGCCCATCCGGACGAGGAAGAAGCTGAGGCCGAGCAAAGCGAGGGTCGCAGCATGCCGGATCGGCACGCCCCGGCGCGGGCGCAGCGCGATCAGCGCGATGCCGATCATGAACGGCGCCAGCCGCATATCGGCATAGGCCGACCCGAACACGATCCGCGGAAGCAGAATGAACACCGCGAGCAGGAACAGCGCCGACAGGCCGAGATTGCGCGAATATTCGATCGTCGGGTCGCGGAAGCCCTTGAACAGGATCAGATAGAGGATCGCGCCCGATGCGATGTCGAACAGCTGCCAGCGGTCCTTCAGGACCATGGTCAGCCACATGATCTTGGCGCGCCAGTTGAACCAGTCGCCGGTCTCGCCGCCGACATGATGCCCGCTGCGCCACATCACCATCAGCACCATCGGCAGCGCGAGCGGCAGACAGCCGAGCCCGGCGCGGACCCAGGCGTTGAGCCAGCGATGGCCCTTGTCGTGCTGGCGCACCATTTCCGCCGAGAAGGCGAGCACGCCGAGCACGCCCCAGCCAAAGGTGTGGCAAATCCACAGCGCACAGGAGAGCGGAATGAAAATGGCCGCGCGCAGCCGGAACCGGCCAAGCCGCGCCAGCCGCAGCCACAGCGCGAACATGTTGAGCGCAAGCGCCATCGCCAACGCGAAATTCACGAAGCCGAAATGGAAGGGGTAACTGTAGGCGATCGGCAGCGCGAACAGGGCGGTCGCCGGGATGCGGCCATGCACCTCGCGCGCGATCCACAGGAAACCCGTCACCGTCAGCGCCGGAATGGTGATGACGATCAGCTTCACCGCCATTTCGAGCCCGACCAGCTTGGCCAGCGGGATGATCAATATGTCGATCCCGAGATTGCCGATCAGCTGCCAGCTGAAATTATACCATTCGCCCAGCCAGGGCACCTGGTGCATGTCGAGCTGAACGCGGTAGCGGCCGAGATGCCCAGGCAGGTCCACCAGCGGCGGGATTTCGGGCTTGAGCAGCGGAATGATCGCGACGAACGCCGCCAGCGCAACGAACCAGCGTGTCTGCCACCAATGAAGTCTGTCGTTATCCCCCGGCATGGGAGGGCCTTACCGCGTTGCGGGCTGCGTAAACAAGCCGGGTTCGACGCGGTACAACGCAAGCCCCGCAGGGGCGACCGCGACGCGGTGGAGCCAGGCAGGTGGCCGGCCGGCCCGAAGCTGGTTGACCAGCTGGAGTCCGCCGGCCGCCTCGTCGCCCAGTTCAGTGAAGCTGTCGGGGCAGAGCGCAACATAGCCGACCTGCCATTGCCGGGCGATCGCCGCCGCATCCTCCGGCGTGCGCAGGAAGAAACGATAGACCGCGAGATTGCCCGCATTGTTGCGGTGATAGGGCGCCCCGACCACGTCGAGCCGGGTCGCGGCCAGCGCATAGGCACCGAGATCGAGCGGGGCGAGCAACCTGCCCGGCGGCAATGTGGCGAGTGTCGCCAGCGCTTCGGGCGAGGTGCAGCTCCCTGCGGGCGGCTCGCTGCTGCGCACCGTCTGGCGCGGCGTCAGCGCATCCGCGGCGAGCGGATAGAGCATGCCCGCCGAGGCAAGCCAGGCGCCAGCGAGCCAAGCGGTGCCGCGGCTCCGGGCGGCGGCAATCACCGCGGCCAGCGCCGGCGCGGCGAGGATCGCGCCGGCATAAGCGCCGCGCAACTGGAAACAGGTCAGGCCGAAGGCTGCGAGCTGGACGATCAGCAGGGCGATCCAGCGCGTGTCGCGCGTCGCATGGAGCCGCCAGACGGTTGCGGCGATACCGGCCACCATCACCCCGGCATAACCGATCGCCACGCCGATCGGGGCGGTGAACAGCGGTTGCGCCTCGCCGACCTTGCCAAGCCACAGCCGCGCGAGCATCGGATCGACCATGGCATAGGGCTGCAGACATTGCGGGGCGACCGCGATCACGCCGCCGCCGATGACGCCGGCAACCAACAGCGCAAGCAGGGCGCGCACCGCGGGCTTGGTGAAATCGCGCGCGGCGAGCGCCATCATCATCGGGCCGAACGCAGCGATGACCGCGCCGCGCCAGGCAGTCGCGGTGAAGCCATCGCAGCCGGGATAGCCCCATTGACTGGTCTTGAAGATGATCGACGCACCGAGCAGCCCGGCACCCAGCGCGATGCCGAAGCCCATCATTCGGTCATCGGCGGCATGCTTGGCGAACAGCCACTCGCCGGCCATGGCGAGGCCGGCCGCGGCGAGCAGCGGCGCCGTTTCCATGCCGATCACCAGGCTGGCCGCCGCGGCAAGCCCCGCGGTGAGGCCGTGGCCCAGCGTCGGCGGGCTGATCAGGGTACGAACGACCAGCAGCAGCAGCACGATCTGCAGGCCGTGATGGTCGATTCGCCCGGGCAGGAAGATCGTCGTCACGGGATAGGCGATCGCGGCGACCACGATCGCGGTGCGCGCGACCCCGGGGCCGCCGATCGCCCGCGCGATGCGCGCGACAAGGAACAGAGCCGCGGCGAACAACGCGGTCGGCCAGGTGACGACCGCGACGATCTCGGCCTGATGCGCGCCGAGCCAGGGCGTCAACAGGGCGATGATCGCGCCGGGCACGAGATCGGGCAGGCGCGACCAGTGCATCGCCAGACCCGGCGCCTCACCGAGCCGGTGCTGCGCAAGATCGTTGAAGCGCTGTCCCGCCAGCCAGTCTCGAATCTGCTGAAGGCGCATGACATCGTCGGTGTCGGGCAGGCGAAGCGCGGAGAGCTGGTGCCAGTCGCGGAACGTCCAGGCGACCGCAAGCAGGCAGGCGAGCAGGATCGCCACGAGCGCGTCGCCATAGACCAGCCGTCGTTCGGTGCCTGTCCCCATAACGAGGGACTAGCGAAGTCAGGTTAAGGCGGGGTTAGGGGCAGCAATAGGTCCGCAATGGCCGTTACCCGGACTGGGTCAATCCCGGTCGCGCCGCCCCAAAAGGCGCAGGCGCAAGGCGTTGAGCTTGATGAAGCCTGCCGCGTCGCGCTGGTCATAGGCGCCCTGATCGTCCTCGAAGGTCACGACCTTCTCCGAATAGAGCGAATTGGGCGACTTGCGGCCGACCACATAAACCCCGCCCTTGTAGAGCTTGAGCCGGACGGTGCCCGCCACCTTCTCCTGGCTGTGATCGATCGCTGCCTGGAGCATCTCGCGCTCGGGCGAGAACCAGAAACCATTGTAGACCAGTTCGGCATAGCGCGGCGCCAGCTCGTCCTTGAGATGCGCGGCGCCGCGATCGAGCGTGAGCTGCTCGATGCCGCGATGCGCGAGATAATAGATGGTGCCGCCCGGCGTCTCGTACATGCCGCGCGACTTCATGCCGACGAAGCGGTTCTCGACCAGGTCGAGCCGGCCGATGCCGTGCTTGCGGCCGAGATCGTTAAGCTTGGCGAGCAGGGTCGCCGGGCTCATCGCCTCGCCATTCACCGCGACCCCGTCGCCGCGCTCGAAATCGATCGTGATGAATTCAGGGCTATCGGGCGCGTCCTCGGGATTGACCGTGCGCGAATAGACGTAGTCGGGCACTTCCTCCCACGGATCCTCGAGCACCTTGCCCTCGGACGAGGTGTGCAGGATGTTCGCGTCGGTCGAGAAGGGCGCTTCGCCGCGCTTGTCCTTCGACACCTGGATCTGGTGCTGTTCGGCGAATTCGATCAGCCGGGTGCGGCTGGTCAGGTCCCATTCGCGCCACGGCGCGATCACCTTGATGTCGGGCGCCAGCGCATAATAGCCGAGCTCGAAGCGGACCTGGTCGTTGCCCTTGCCGGTGGCGCCATGGCTGACCGCATCGGCATTCACCAGCCTGGCGATCTCGATCTGGCGCTTGGCGATCAGCGGCCGCGCGATCGAGGTGCCGAGCAGGTACAGCCCCTCGTACATCGCGTTGGCGCGCATCATCGGGAAGACATAGTTGCCGACGAATTCCTCGCGCAGATCGTCGATGAAGATATGCTCGGGCCTCACGCCGGCGGCCTCGGCCTTTCGCCGTGCCGGCTCGAGCTCCTCGCCCTGGCCGAGGTCGGCAGTGAAGGTCACTACTTCGCATTGATAGGTTTGCTGGAGCCATTTCAGGATCACGCTGGTGTCCAGCCCGCCCGAATAGGCGAGGACGACGCGGTTGATCTTGTCGGTCATGAAAGCGGCTCCGAACATGCTTGGAAATCGGCCCGCGCTCTAGGGTCCGTTGACCGGTTCCGCAACCTCGATGGTCCGGATCAGCCCCGGCAGATAGGCCCCGAGCGACGCCGCGCGGTAGAAATAGCTCGCCATGAACGCCCACCAGATACCGCTCTCGCCGAACGGCCGGAATAGCAGGTCGGTCGCGATATAGAGCGCCGTCGCCAGAATCGCGGCGTTGCGCAACGCCTTGCCGCGTGTCGCGCCGATGAAGATGCCGTCGAGCAGCCAAGCCGGCACGCCGATCGCAGGAACGACCGCCGCGAACGGCAGCAAGGCTGCCGCCTGTGCCCGCACCTCTGGATTGGTCGCGAAAAAGGCGATCAGCGCCGGGCCTGCGGCGAAGAACATCAGCGCGAAGCCGATGCCCGCCACCAGCGAGAATTCGCCGGTCAGCCTGATCGCCCGGACCATCGCCGGCCGCGACCGCGCGCCGATCGCCTGGCCGACGCGCGATTCGGCGGTGAAGGCGAAGCCGTCGAGCACGAAGGCGGAGACGCTGATGAACTGCAGCAGCACATAGTTCGCGGCGAGTGCAGTCTCGCCGAGCCGCGCGCCGGCATTGGTGAACCAGAGGAACAGCAAAAGGAGCGCGATGGTGCGGATCATGATATCGGCATTGACCGCGAACAGCCGCTTGAGCGCGCCGCCGCCGAACAGGGCAGGCGAGAGCAGGCGGCGCCGATCGATGCCGCCCCCCGCAATGCCCAGCCCGACGGCGAGTGATATCCATTCGGCACAGGCCGTGCCCAGACCAACGCCGCGCGCGCCCAGATGGAAATGCCAGACAAACAGCAGGTCGAGCGCGATATTGACCAGGTTCATCACGATCTGCAGCGCCAGTGCCGACCGCGTCCGCCCCAGGCCGAGCAGCCAGCCGTTGATCGCGAACACGGCAAGGCTCGCCGGCGCCCCGAGGAAGCGCGCGCTGACATAGCCGTGCGCGGCCGCGTCGAGCGCGCCACCGCCCGCCATCGTCTCGAGCGCCAGCGGGATCAGCACGATCTGGAGCGCGAACAGCGCGGCGCCGAGCAGGAACCCCGCCACGACGCCGCGCAGCAGCATCGCCTCGACCTCGGACGCATCGCCCGCGCCTTCGGCCTGTGCGGTCATCCCGGTCATGCCCATGCGCAGGAAGCCGAAGGTCCAGAAGATCATGTTGATCACGACCGTGCCGAGCGCGACCCCGGCAAGTGCGGCGGCATCCCCGGTCCGCCCGATCACCGCGGTATCGACCAGCCCGACCAAGGGCACGGTCGTCTGGCCGAGCATGATCGGCCAGGCCTGGGCGAAGATCGCGCGACGGGTCAGCGGCGTGGTCATGCGCGCCCGGATAGGCACCGGCGGACCATCGCGCTAGCCTTGCATCCTCACGACTCGGATGGGATGCCGCTATGCCCGAGAACAAGACCAAGCCGACCAATGTGAGCGTCGACGCTTTCCTGGCGAAGGTCGAACCCGAACAGCGCCGGGCCGACGGACGCGTCCTGCTCGACATGATGACCCGCCTCACCGGCGAGCCGCCGGTGCTCTGGGGTCCGTCGATCATCGGCTTCGGCAGCGTACATTACCGCTATGAAAGCGGACGCGAGGGCGACATGTGCCGGATCGGCTTCTCGCCGCGAAAGGCGCAGCTGGTGCTCTATCTCGCCGCCAGTCTGCCCGGCCGCGACGCGCTGCTGGCGAAGCTCGGCAAGCACTCGCTCGGCAAGGGCTGCCTCTACATCACGAAACTCGCCGCTGTGGACCTGGCCGTGCTGGAGGATCTGATCGCCCAATCCTGGGCATACAAGTCAGCTCAGGCCTGAGGCGTCCGCATCGCCTGCTCGGCCTCGAGCATATAGTCGCGGGTGATCGGCAACGCGTGGCGATTCTTGGCATATTGCAGCTGGTAATTGACCATGCCGCCATAGCGGAACGCGCAGGACGCGCCGGCCAGGTAGAATTGCCACATGCGATAGAACGACTCGTCATACAGCGCCACGATCGCCTCGCGCGCGGCGACGGTACGCTCGTACCAGTGATCGAGCGTGTAGGAATAATGTAGCCGCAGCACCTCGACATCAGTGAGGAAGAAGCGGAGCCCCTCTTGCGCCCGCGTGATCTCCGACAGAGCCGGGTTGTAGCCGCCCGGGAAGATGTATTTTGCGGTCCAGTCGTCGGTCACGCCCGGCGCGCCGGCGCGGCCGATCGTGTGGAGCAGCATCACGCCGTCATCAGTCAACAGACTGCGGCACTGCTTGAAGAAGGTGCGGTAGTGCGCCGGGCCGACATGCTCGAACATGCCGACCGAGACGATCCGATCGAACTTGCCCGTCACATGGCGATAGTCGATCAGCTCGAACTTCACCTTGTCGGCGACCCCGGCTTCCTCGGCGCGGCGGCGGGCGACCTTCAGCTGCTCCTCCGACAGGGTGACGCCGAGCACTTCGGCCCCCGTCTTCTCGTGGAGATAGAGCGCCATGCCGCCCCAGCCGCAACCGATATCGAGCACGGTCATGCCCGGCTTTAGCGCCAGCTTGGCGGCGATATGCGCTTTCTTGTCGGCCTGGGCCTGTTCCAGGCTGTTCGTCGGATCGGTGAAATAGGCGCAGCTATATTGGCGGTCGGCGTCGAGGAAGAGGTCGTAGAGCCGGTCGCTCAGATCATAATGGTGCGCGACATTCTTCTTCGACCGGCGCGCCATGTTGATCCGGCTGAGACGGTGCGTGACCGCCGCGACCGCGCGGCGGGCGCGGCTGGGATGGAGCCCGCCAAGACCGTGCTCCCACAGGTCGTTGGCGGTCATCAGCTGGACGAGTCCCATGATGTCCTCGCCGTCGACCGCCAGCCGGCCCTGCATATAGGCCTCGCCCGCGCCGAGGCTGGGGTTGCGGACGATGAAATTGGCCGCGCCGTTATCGGTGAAGCGAATCGTCACGTTCGGGAAATCCGGATCGGGATCGGGCTTGCCGAACACCCGGACGGTGCCGTTGGCATGATGGACGGTAAGCTGTCCGCGCTTGACGCGGGCGGCGAGGAATCGATCGATCAGAGCCATATTCGGCCCCCGTACCAATCAGATGCCCGCATACCAATCGTAATCTACAGCATCTTCCCAATAGCCGCCTTTTCCCTTGCCGATTCCGGCCAGCGAGGCGACCGCGTCGATGCGCATGACATATTTGGCGTGCTTGTAACCAAGCTGGCGTTCGACCCGGAGGCGGAGCGGCGCGCCGTGCCCGACGTCCAGCACCGCATCGTTCATCGCCCAGGCCAGGATCGTCTGGGGATGAAAGGCATCGATCACGTCGATCGATTCGTAATAATTCCTGCCCCGGAACAGGTCGGCGCAGGTGAACACGATATAGCGCGCGTCGGACCGGAGCCCCGCCGCCTTGAGGATCGTACCCAGCATCGGCCCATGCCATTTGCCGATCGCGCTCCACCCCTCGACGCAGTCGTGGCGGGTGATCTGAGTCCGCGCCGGGATCGCCCGAATCTGCGCCAGCGAGAGGCTGAGCGGCCTTGTGACCAGCCCGCCGACCTGGAGCCGCCAATGGGCGAAGCGCGCCGCCAGCATCGCGGTGTAGTCGGGCGTGTTGGGGTTGCGCGTGCCGTTGGTGCGGAAGCGCGGCGACATCTGGTCGGGCCGGAACTCGGGCGCGAGCGCATGCCGGTTCGACAGCGCCCGCTGCAGCCCCAGGTTCATCTTCTCGCCCGAGAACAGGATTTTCCGGAAATTCGGGTCGTTCGCGACCTTGTCGCACCCGGCGAGCAGGCCCGCGCCGCCGACGGCCGCGCTGGTGATCAGCGCGCGGCGGGTGATAATCCGGCTCATGCCTCATCCTCCGGCACGGTCCAGCGCCCGGTGATCATCGATCGCACCTCGTTCCACGCGCCCGCGATGATCACCAAAGCGAGATGCACGATGATGAAACCGGTCAGCGCCGCCGCGACAATGAAATGGATCGAGCGTGCCGATTGCCGCCCGCCGAACAGGTCGAGCAACCAGGGCCAGGCCGCGTTCATCGCCGGGGACATGGTGAGGCCGGTCAGGATCATCAGCGGGATCAGCCCGAAGATCACCAGCACATAGGACAGCTTCTGAAAGATGTTGAACGCGCGCGGATCCTTCGGGTCGTGGAAGCGCAATGCGATATGCTCGAGCAGGTCGTGGCGCAGGTTCTGCGGTTTCAGGTCGGCCAAACGGACGCGCAGGTCGCGCTGGAAATGCCGGTTGATCAGGCTCGCCGCCATGAAGAACAGCAGACCAAAACCGAACACCAGCGCGAACAGCAGATGCCAGCGCCGGGCGATTGCGAGATTATAGCTCGCCGGAATGGTCAGCCAGCCCGGCCATTGCGGCAGGGTAAGCCACGCATGATCGTAATTGGCGCCGTAGAGGCCCCAATAGAGATGCGGATGCGCGTTGAAGATCATCAGCCCGCTGCCGAGCAGGATGAAGATCGTGACCGCGTTGACCCAGTGCCACAGCCGCGTAGCGAGCTTGTGCCGGTAGATGACCCGTGCCGGCGGCGCCGCCTCGGCCTCGGGGGATAGGGGCGCTTCATCCATGGCAGATGCATATCCTCTTGGGGGACGTTGTAGAACTGCAATCACGCGCGGGTTGGCGCTGCCGGCCTCGACATAGGCCCCACGCCGCCCATCGTAGGTCCCGCCGACCTGGGGGTAAGTCGCCGTGGGCAGCTTCCAGCGCCTTGGACAGTAACGGCGTACATCTCATGTTGGATTCTGCGACCGCCGACGGATTTCTGACAAATATTCGCTGATTTATGCGACCCACTTGCCTGTGACCCGGAATCGAGCCGTATTTGACGCCTGCAGCGCCATTATTGGGAGTGGCTGGCGTGACACTGCCCCGACACTGGCGAATCGCCGCCGAGGCAGCGAGATGGTATTGAGCAATTATTGTCACTTGTCTTCACCAATTACGCGACCCCTATCATTTTTTCTTCGTGTTCTACTTAAGGCGAGAAAGCTATTCATCGCGAGAGTCCTCCAGACGGCACGCCCCGATCGCGCTCCGGCCGGGATTTCAGCAGGAATGCGGGAGGAAGTGAATCGAGGTGGGGAGGGCGGTTCCCCGGCGGAAGCAAATCTGCCATGCCGGGGCATGCTGCCGTCGCTGATCGTCATCGATGATTTCCTGCGCGATCCCTTGGCCTTCCGCGCCCAGGCGCTGGCGCTCAACTATGATCCGGCCTTCAAGAAGGGCAATTATCCGGGGCTTCTCTCCACCCGGCCGCTGCCGATCGCCGGCCTCGACGATGCTGTTTCGTTGCGGGCGGGCGTTCGGTTACAACCAGCGGCCGGTACGACGCACCAGCATTGCCGCCTGACCCTGAAAGGCGACAAGGGCGCGAGCGGCGTCCATATCGACCCCTGCTTCTATTCGGGCATCCTCTATCTCTCGCTGCCCGAGCATTGCCGCGGCGGCACCGATTTCTTCAGCCACCGCCCGACCGGGCTGGAGCGCGTGCCGCAGACCGAGGCAGGCCTGTTCGCCGCCGGTTATACCGACATCAATCGGCTGATCGAGGAAGTGATCAACCAGGACACGCTGAAGCCGTCGCGCTGGGAAAAGACCATGACGGTGCCGATGCGTTTCAACCGGCTGATCCTGCTCAGCCCCTGGATGTTCCACAATGCGGGCGCGCCCTTCGGCGACCGGCCGGAAAATGGCCGGCTGGTGCACCTGATGTTCTTCGCCGCCGCACCTGCCGCTCAGGCATAGGCGCGCCAGAAGAACACGGCGGTGGTCACTGCGGTGATCAGCAAAGTCCAGATCCTGATCGCGAGCGGCGGCAGGATCTGCCCGAGCCGCGCGCCCAGATAGCCGCCGACGATCGCGCCGATCAGCATCGGGATGCAGTAGATCCAGCGCACCATGCCGGCGACGATGAAGATCAAGGCCGCCGCCGCATTGGCGGTCGCTACCATCAGGGTGCGGGCGCCGGCCATCTTGTGCGGCTCCTGATGCGCGAGCAGGCCGAACGCCGCGGTCATCATCAGCCCGACGCCGCCGCCGAAATAGCCGCCATAGATGCCGAGCAGGATCTGGGCGACGACCAGCGTCTTCGGGCCGATCGTGACGCGCCGGTGCAGCGCCACCGCAGCGCGCTGGCCGAAGGCAAGCACGATCGTGGCGAGCAGCAGCAACCAGGGCACGACCACATCGAACAGCCGCGCCGGCGTCGCGACGAGCAACAGGCTGCCTGCGAGGCCGCCGGCAAAGGTGATTGCGGCAAGCACCGGCATGGAGAAGCCGGCAAGCGGCCCCAAGCCTTTGCGGTACGCCCAGGCGCTGGCGCCGAGTCCTGGCTGAAGCGCGACATTGCTCGTCGCGTTGGCGACGGGGGAGGGCAGGCCGAGCGCGATCAAGGTCGGCATGGTGGCGAAGGTGCCGCCGCCCGCGAGCGCATTCATCGCGCCGCCGAGCAGCCCGGCGCCCGCCGCGAACCCCAGCCCGGAAAGGTCAGCCAAGCGCGGCCAGCTTTTCCTCCGCCTGGCGATCCAGCTCGGCGCGGCTCTTCTTCTCGGATGCGGTCTTGAGCTGGCCGCAGGCGGCATCGATGTCGCGGCCGCGCGGGGTGCGCACCGGGGCCGAGATGCCGGCTTCGAAGATGATGCTCGAGAAGCTGCGGATCCGCTCCGGCGTCGAACATTCGTACGGCGCGCCGGGCCAGGGATTGAACGGAATGAGGTTCACCTTGGCGGGCAGGCGGTAATGGCGGATCAGCCGGACCAGCTCATGCGCGTCGGCATCGCTGTCGTTCTTGTCGCGGAGCATCACATATTCGAAGGTGATGCGCCGCGCATTGTTGGCGCCGGGATAATCGGCGCACGCCTGGAGCAGTTCCTCGATGCCGTATTTGCGGTTGATCGGCACGATCTCGTCACGGACTGCCTTGGTCACGGCGTGGAGCGACACGGCGAGGTTCACCCCGATCTCCGCCCCTGCGCGCGCCATCATCGGCACTACGCCCGAGGTGGAGAGGGTGATCCGGCGCTTCGACAGGGCAAGCCCGTCGCCGTCCATCACCAGCTTCAGCGCATCGCGCACCGCATCGAAATTATAGAGCGGCTCGCCCATGCCCATCATCACGATGTTGGTGAGCATGCGCCCCTCGGGCTGGCTCGGCCATTCGCCCAGGCCGTCGCGCGCGAGCATCACCTGGCCGACGATCTCGCCCGCGGTAAGGTTGCGTACCAGGCGCATCGTGCCGGTGTGGCAGAAGCGGCAGTTGAGCGTGCAGCCGACCTGGCTCGACACGCACAAGGTTCCGCGATCGGCGTCGGGGATGAACACCATTTCGTAATCCTGCCCGTCGGGCGAGCGCAGCAGCCATTTGCGCGTGCCGTCAGTCGAGACCTGCGCCTCGACCACTTCGGGCCGGCCGATCACGAAGCGCTCGGCGAACCAGGGATGCTGAGTCTTGGAGATGTCAGTCATCGCGGTGAACTCGGTCGCACCGCGATTGTACATCCAGTGCCAGAGCTGCTTGGCGCGCAGCTTGGCCTGTTTCGGCTCCATGCCCGCCTCTTCCAGCGCAGCGCGGATCGCCTCCCGGGGCAGGCCGATCAGATCGACCTTGCCGTCCTCGCGCAGGGTGGGTGCGCGGGGGACGGGCACGGGATCGATGTGCCCGGGGATGGGCATGGAATAATTCGGGGTATCAAGCATGGCGGCGCACATAAGCCAATTGCGCGCATTTTTCCAGCGCGCCGCGATTCAGGCTTTTCGGCGATAGGTGAAGTCGTAACCCGGCGACGCCCAGGTCCTGCCGCCGTCGAGCGACACCATGCCGGTCTGGCGCACGCTGCCGTCGGGCTGGGGCGCGATGGTCATGCGGTTCGTCGCGACGCCGTTGGTGGCGGTCAGCACCATCGCGCCGTCGACGATTCCGCCGGTATAGGCTGCCGCGGCACCGCTGCTGTCGACATAGAATTGCCGCCAGCCGGCCCGCACGTTGAACGCGGTATAGCTGGTGCCGCGATAGTCGGTTGCCGTGCCGTCCGGGCCGATATTCTGGTCGTAGCTCTCCTTGATCGCACAGCCGCCAAGGATCCTCTCGATCCGGCTGGTGGCGACGATCTTGCCCGACTGCCGGTCGGTCACCTCCCAGTCACCCACGAAGAAATCGAAGGCACGGTGCGCGGCATCGCTGCAGTCGATCGGCACCGGCGGCGGAGGTGGTGTCGTTGCCTGTGCCGCCAGCAGGGCGAGAAATGTGAGCATGATCCTGTCCCTCTGCTGCTGCAGACAGGGTCGGCCCCGATCCGGCGGATGACCAGCGCCGCGCTATGAACGGCACCCCAGCGCGGTGAGCGTCACGCTCATCGCTTCGACCAGCGGCGTATGCGGCTCCTCGCCGAGCAGGGCGACCAGCGCCTTGTTGTCGAGCGCGACCGGGTTTTGCCAATAGGGGCGCATCTCGATCATCTCGCGCATCGTGGCCTTGAACGGCGCGATCAGCGGCAGCAGCGCCCAGGGGAAGCCGCCCTGCCTGATGCCGGGATTGCCTGTGGCGGCGCGGATCGCCTCGACGATGACGGTGCCGTCGCCATCCCAGACGCCCCGGAAATGATAGCGGGCAAAGGCCGGCAGATCGGCACCGCGATCGAGCAAACGGGCGAAGGTCTCCGCGACATCGGGCAGATAGGCCCAGGCATGGCCGACGCCGCGCGACCCGGGATACATCACGCGCTTGACCGGCTTGCCCGGCGTGACCAGCCCCTGCGACAGCCAGCTATTGCCCGGCCGGGGCCCGAAGAAATCGCCGGCGCGCAGGATCACCGCGCGCATGCCGTGATCGCATGCTGCCTCGATCGCGCGCTCCATCTCGACCCGCCATGCGCCCTTTTTTGTGTTCGGCCGCTGCGGCGAATCCTCCCGTGCGACAGGCACCGAGCGCGGATCGTAATTATAGATCGTGCCCGGCAGCGCCAAGCGCGCGCCCGCGCTTTCAGCCGCCGCGATGCTATTGTGGAGCATCGGCATCACCAGCTTTTCCCAGTCGCGATAGCCCGGCGGGTTCACCGCATGGACGATCGCCGAGACGCCCTGGGCCGCCCGCACCACCGCGTCGCGATCGAGCGCATCGCCGGTAATCCACTTGATGCCGCCATCGCTCGTGCGCGGCGTGCGGGTCAGGCCGCGCACTGTCCAGCCATGCGCGATCAGTGCTCGTGCCGTCTCGCCGCCGATGCCGCCCGTTGCGCCAAGCACCAGTGCCGTCTTTCCGTTCATCATTCTCGCCTCCATGCGTTGACGGCGACGATATGCGACGACGTGAGCTCATTGAAAATTGTCAGGGATGTATAGTCAGCCTATACATTTTTGATGAGCATCGACTGGGAACGCCAACGCGCCTTTCTCGCCGTGCTGCGTGAGGGCAGCCTTTCCGCGGCGGCGCGCGCGCTGTTGGTCGCGCAGCCGACCGTGCGGCGGCGGATCGAGGAACTCGAGGCGACGCTCGGTGTGCCGCTGTTCACGCGATCGGCCGGTGGGTTGTCGCCGACCGAGGCGGCATTGGCGCTGCGCGATCATGCAGAAGCGATGGCGATGGCGGCCGACGCCTTTGTCCGTGCCGGGTCGGCAGGCGCGCAGGAGATTGCCGGCACGGTGCGCATCTCGGCCAGCGAAGTGATCGCGGTCGAGGTGCTGCCGCCGATTCTCGCGTCCCTCCGCCGCGCGCATCCGGGGCTGGTGCTCGAACTGTCCCCCAGCAACCGCAACGAGGACATGCTTCGGCGCGAAGCCGATATCGCGATCCGCATGGTCCGCCCGACCCAGAACGCGCTGGTCGCCCGGCGGATCGGCGCGGTGCCCTTGGGACTGCACGCGCGCGCCGACTATCTCGCGGCGCACGGTACACCCCGGACATTGGCCGAACTCCGGGCGATCGGCATCATCGGCGTCGAGCACAACAATGCGGTCCTGCGCAGCCTTCGGGAACGCTACGCGATCGGCCATGAGGATTTCATCTTCCGCAGCGACAGCGATCTTGCCCAGCTTGCCGCGATTCGCGCCGGGATCGGCATCGGCATCTGCCAGATCCCGCTCGCCGCGCGCGACCCGGCGCTGGTCCGCGTGATGCCCGACGCGTTCGACCTCGATCTCGATACCTGGGTCGTGATGCACGAGGACATGCGCGGCGTGGCCCGGATCAGGGCGACCTTCGACCATCTGGCCGAGGGGCTGATCGATTACCTCTCGTGATGCGGGTATAGTGCGAGCCAGGCAGTTCTTCCTCTCCAGTGGGAGTCGACCCTATTTCCGGGCGCAGCCCAGTGTCGCCGCGTCGATCGCGGTCGCCGCGCCGCGCAGCGGATAGACATCGGCAAAGGGCTGGCCGCCCTTGCCCAGGGTCTCGACGCTCATGCTCCGGCCCGACCGGATCGCCGCGACCACCGCGGCGTCAGTGCGCGCATCGGGCGCCCAGGCATCGGCATTGCCCGCGACCAGCTCGAAGCGGCGCTCGCCGACCGACAGGGTCACCCGGGCACGCGGATCGCGCTCGCGGCTGAGGCGGATATGGAGCTGGTTGCGCGCCGCCTGGCCCGGCCAGGTGGCGATGCTGGCAAAGGGCCGCCAGCCCGCGGCGCGGCGGCGCGCAACCGGTTCGGCGATGGCGAAGCAGCGCCGGGGCGATGCATCGGAAAAGGCGCCCCAATTGTCGAAGATGCCGAGCGAATCGCGCGCGGCGGCGGGGGCAGCAGCCAGCAGGAGCAGGAGCAGCGCCCGTTTCATGCCGGGGAATAACCGGTGCCGGTATGGACGACCGTCTCGACGCCCCCTTCGATCATTACCACCGATCCTTGCGGCAGGCCCGGCGCGGCGGGAGCACCAAGGGCGGGAATGTCGGGCGCGCCGGTCATCACCCCGCGCATCACCCGGCTGGAAATGCCGTGCATGATCACGAGACGGTCGCCGGGATCGCCGTCCGTATCGGCCAGCCAGCCGGAGACGCGCTCGACGATCTGATGATAGACTTCGCCGTCGGGTGCCGGCGCCAGCATCTGGTGCACCGGATCGAACACCGGCCCGACCTCCGCCACGACATCGGTGTAATAGCGTCCGCCCCAGCTTCCCATGCCGATCTCGACCAGGCGCGGGTCGGTCTTCGCCTGGTGCCAGTCGAGCTCGAGATGCTCGCAGATCACGGCAAGGGTCTGCAACGCCCGGCCGGTCGATGACGCCCAGAGGGTGAGCGTCGGTTTCGCGCCGAGTTCGGCGCGCAACGCCCGGCCCATTTCGTCGGCCTGGGCGAATCCGACGCGCGTCAGGGGGGTATGAAGATGATTGCCCTGCAATCTTCCGGCGATGTTGAACACGGTCTCGCCGTGCCGCGCGATAAAGTCCCTGCCCTGTCGTCTCGGGCTGCCCGCTGCCTTGGAATCCATGAGCCGCATTTCAACCCCGTGTGGCGCAAAAGCAACGGATTTCCTTGTTTATCTGAGGTTCATGCAACCTCTGGCGCGGACGCCTATTTCCCCCTTCCCGGCTCAACACCGCCGGGCTGTCCAATGGAGTCATCGTTATGCGTAAGCTTGTTCTCACCGCCGCCACCGCCGCTCTCGGTCTTGGCCTGGCAGCCCCCGCCTTCGCCCAGGATTCGGAAAAGGCCCCCTTCACCGGCGTGCGTGTCGAAGCCCTTGGCGGTTACGACAATCTCAGCAGCGGCGATGACAATTCGACCGGCAAGGACGGCTTCGTCTATGGCGGCGCGCTTGGCTATGACGCCCAGGTCGGCGGTGTCGTGCTCGGTGTCGAGGGCGAGATCACCGGATCGACCACCAAGGTCCGTGCCAGTGACGTCCTGACCGCCGGCGACCGCATCCGCGTCGGCGCCGGTCGCGATCTGTACGCCGGCGGCCGCATCGGCTTCGTCGCGTCGCCCCGCGCGCTGATCTACGCCAAGGCCGGTTACACCAACGCCCGGGTCAACACCGACTACACCGTCGGCACGGCACGGATCGAGGACCACACCAATCTCGATGGCTACCGCCTCGGTGCCGGTGTCGAATACAACGTCACGCCGCGGGCCTATGTGAAGGCGGAATACCGCTACTCGCATTATGGCCAGGCCGACGATTACGACATCGATGCCAACCGCAATCAGGTGCTGGCCGGCGTCGGCTATCGTTTCTGACACAATCCGTCTGTTTACAGGCGTAAAACAAGGGGTCGGGGCGCTTGCCCCGGCCCCTTTTATCGTTAAGGAAAGGAGACGGCGAATTGCCCCCGGTGCGCATGCTCGGAGGGAAAGAAATGGGCGGCGGCCCGGGGGAATGAGATGAAGGCGACGATCGAACGCGCGACATTGTTGAAGGGCCTCAGCCACGTCCAGTCGGTGGTCGAGCGCCGGAACACGATCCCGATCCTGTCCAACGTGCTGATCGAGGCGACGGCGGACGGGGGCCTCAAGCTGATGGCCACGGACCTCGACCTGCAGATCAACGAGACCGTCGCCGCGGCAGTCGACCAGCCCGGCGCGACCACCGTTTCCGCCCACACCCTGTTCGACATCGCACGCAAACTGCCCGAGGGCAGCCAGGTCAGCCTTGCCGCCGCCGACGGCAAGATGACGATCATGGCCGGCCGCGCCAAGTTCCAGCTCGGCACCCTGCCGCGCGACGATTTCCCGGTGATCGCGGAAGGGGAACTGCCCGTCTCGTTCGAGCTGCCTGCCGAAACGCTCAAGCAGATCATCGACAAGACCCGCTTCGCCATCTCGACCGAAGAGACGCGTTATTATCTCAACGGCATCTTCTGGCACGTCTCGGACGATCCCCAGCCCGTGCTGAAGGCAGCCGCGACCGACGGCCACCGCCTCGCCCGCGTGACCATGCCGCGCCCGGACGGCGCCGAGGGCATGCCCGACGTGATCATCCCGCGGAAATGCGTGGCGGAGCTGCGCAAGCTGCTCGACGAGATCGACGGCTCGGTCGGCGTGTCGCTGTCGCCGACCAAGATCCGGTTCGACCTGGGCCAGGCGCTGCTGACGTCGAAGCTGATCGACGGCACGTTCCCGGACTACAGCCGCGTGATCCCGACCGGCAACGACAAGATCCTGAAGATCGACCCGCGCAGCTTCGAGGAAGGCGTCGACCGCGTCTCGACCATCGCGACCGAGAAGACGCGCGCGGTGAAGATGGCGCTCGATCGCGACAAGATCACCCTGTCGGTGACCAGCCCCGAAAACGGCACCGCCGCCGAGGAAGTGCCGGGCGATTATGCCGCGATGCCGTTCGAGATCGGTTTCAACAGCCGCTATCTGCTCGACATTCTCGGCCAGCTCGACGGCGACACGATCGAGGTCCACCTCGCCGATGCCGCCGCGCCGACCCTGATCCGCGAGAACGACAAGTCGTCCGCGCTCTACGTATTGATGCCGATGCGGGTGTGACCGCGAGGAGTATCGGCACGCGGCGCCTGAGGCGCTGGTCGATCCTCCTGGCCGTTCTGATCATTGCCGGACTTGCCGTCAGCTGGGCGCTCGGCTCGCTGATGGTGCGACCCACGCCGTCGCCTGTCCCGCCCGCCGTCGCGCCGGCACGCGACGTCCAGCTTCGCACGAGCGATGGCGTGGTTCTCGCCGCCACCTACCGCCCCGGCGCACGTCCGAATGGTCCGGCGATATTGCTGCTGCACGGCAATGGTGCCTCGCGCGCGGCGATGGAACCGACGGCGACCTGGCTCGCGGCACAGGGTTTTGCCGTTCTGGCGATCGACTTCCGTGGTCACGGCCAATCGACCATGCGTTCGCACAGTTTCGGCTATGCCGAATCGACTGACGCGCACACAGCCTTTGACTGGCTGAAGCATCGGCAGCAGGGCGGCAAAGTCGCCGTCATCGGCATCTCGCTTGGCGGGGCTGCCGCGCTGATCGGGTCGGTCGGTCCGGTCCCGGCCGATGCCATGGTCCTGCAGGCGGCCTATCCCGATATCCGCCGCGCGATCCGCAACCGGATTGGCGCGGTCGCGGGGCACTGGGCCGGTGTAGTGCTGGAACCGCTGCTGAGCTTTCAGGCTCGTCCGCGTTTCGGCGTCGGCCCCGGGGGCTTGTCACCGATCAGGGCCCTGCGCGCCTATCGCGGACCAGTGCTGGTCGTCGGCGGAACCGCTGATCGCTATACTCCGCCGGCCGAAACGCGCGCGCTGTTCGACGCGGCGCCGGGCCCGAAACAGCTATGGTGGGCCACCGGGCTCGACCATGCCGCAGTCTCCGGCGTGGCGACGCCGGCCTATCGCGCGATTCTGCTGTCCTTCCTCACCCGAACGATCGGCGCGCCGCATCCGGCTTGACCGCAGTCGAGTATCGAGTTATTGACACTCTTGTCAGTAAGGATCGAGTCGATGGCAAAGCTTCCTCCCTTCCCCGGTACCACCGGACGTCGCGACTGGCGGACCGCGTTCGACGCGATCCGCAAGCTGCTCGCCAATGGCGACGACACGACTCAGGTGTTCCGCATCATGCGCGCGCTCAATGTCGGCAGCACGGCAGCAAATTACGGTCGGCTCATCGCCACCGAAGAGGGCGGACGCATGGCCTATGACCGGGTCGAGCTGGCCGAGCGCTTCGTCGACAAGGACTATGTCGCGTCGTTCGCACCGGGCACGGTCGGTGCCGCCTATCGCCATTTCCTCGAGTCGACCGGCTATTCCGCCGATGGTCTTGCCGACATCAGCAAGATCAACCGCGAGGAGGATATGCTCCATCCCTATGCCTGGTTCGGGCGGCGGACCCGCGACACCCACGACATCTGGCACGTGCTGACCGGCTACAAGGCCGATGAGAGCATGGGCGAGGCGGCGCTGGTCGCGTTCAGCTATGCCCAGGTCGGCGGGCTCGGCTGGGCGTTCATCGGCGGCGCGGCGGCGCTGAAGAGCCTGCGTGTCACCGGCAACACGCTGTTCGCCCGGGCCGTGATCGAAGGCTATCGCAATGGCCGCAAGGCGAAATGGATTTCGGGCGAGGATTATCTGACGCTGATGCACGAACCGCTCGACGCGGCGCGCGCCCGGCTCGGCATCCCGACCCCGACCGCCTATCTGCACGCGCAACGCGAGCTGGGCGCGGAACTCGCTTCCTATCTCAGCGCGCCGAAGGAAAAGGCCGCGGCGGAGCAGCTCGCCGCCTGACCTGCCGCGCCGGCACTCGCTAGCCGGACACGAACTGGGCTAAGGCGCTGGCAATGTTCTCGCGCCTGGTCCTCACCGATTTCCGCAATCACGCCGATGCCGCGATCGAGCCCGGGCCAGGGTTCGTCGTGCTGACCGGCGAGAATGGCGCGGGCAAGACCAATATCCTGGAGGCGGTGTCGCTACTCGCGCCGGGGCGTGGGCTCAGGCGCGCGCCGCTGGGCGAGATGGCGCGGCAAGGCGGCAGCGGCGGGTTCGGGGTGGCGGCAACCGTCGCGGGTGATGTGGAGATTGCCACCGGCACCCAACCTTCCGCGCCCGAGCGCCGCATCGTGCGCATCCAGGGCGCACCGGTCGCTGCCACGGCGCTTGCGGAATGGCTGACCATCCTCTGGCTGACCCCCGCGATGGACCGGCTGTTCGTCGAGCCGGCGAGCGAACGTCGGCGCTTCCTCGACCGGTTGACCCTGGCGCTGAACCCGGGCCATGCGGTTCATTCCAACCGTTACGAAGCCGCGATGCGCGCGCGCAACCGACTGCTGGCCGAAGCGGACGAAGGTGTCCGCCCCGCCGACCCGGAATGGCTGAACGCGCTCGAAGCGCAGATGGCCGAACATGGCGTGGCGATCGATTCGGCGCGGCGCGATGCGGTCGCCGCGCTGGCGGAAAGGCTGGCGGATCAGCCCGAGGGCCCGTTCGCCCGCGCCGGATTGGCACTCGAAGGCTGGACCGGCGCCGGCGACACGCTGGCCGGTGACCTCGCCCAGGGCCGCCGCCGCGACACCGCGGCCGGGCGCACCTTGGTCGGTCCGCACCGCACCGATCTGGCGGTCATGCATCTCGGCAAAGGCCAGGCAGCAGCCCTGTGTTCGACCGGCGAACAAAAGGCGCTGTTGCTCGGCGTGGTGCTTGCCCATGCCGATCTGGTGGCGGAGCGCACCGGCCAGGCCCCGATCCTGCTGCTCGACGAAGTCGCCGCGCATCTCGATCCGTTCCGCCGCGCAGCGCTGTTCGAGCGGCTCGCCGGCAAGGGCCAGGTGTGGATGACGGGCACTGAATCCGCCTTGTTCGACGAGGTCGGCAACGACGCCTTTCGCCTGACGATCGGGCACGGCACACGCTGAACCTCGCCTGTCGAGTCGGCTCACATCGCGTTCAAGCGCCGGGCGGCAAAGCCACTCCATGGCGGGGGCCATGGGAGAAGAACGATGAAGAACCCAATGATAGCCATTGCGATCGCCGCGACCGCGCTGACCGCGGGTGCCAGCCCAGCGCTTGCCCAGGACCGCTGGGACTGGGGCGGCGGACGCCCGGGCGACCGCGACTACGGCCTGGTCGGCGCCGGCGTGCCGATCCTCTACCGCGAATTGCGCGCGACCAATCGCGGCCGCGCCTTCGTCATGCGCAATTTCGATTTCAACCATGACGGCCGGGTGAGCCCGCGCGAGGCGAATGCGGCCAACCGCGCCTTCGCCCAGGTCGCCGGCCAGCGCCGCGACCGGTTCGACTGGAGTTCGCGCGACCGGACGGTCGTGGTCGAGGAGCGCGGCGGCGGATGGGATCGCGGCGCGATGCGCGGCTATGGCTTCCGCCAGACCTCGCGTGGCGCCACCTTGCGGCTGCAGGAAGACGTGCTGTTCAAGACCGACAGTGCGGTGCTGCGCCCCGGCGCGATCGAGAAGCTGCGGCCACTTGCCTCCTATCTGCGCGCCGAACCGGGCGTCCGCGTGGCGATCGACGGCTATACCGACAGTCGCGGCACCGATGCGCACAACCAGGATTTGTCCGAACGCCGCGCGGCCAGCGTGCGCACCGCGTTCGACGAACTTGGTGTCGTCCGCGCCCGCTTTGCGGTGGTCGGGCACGGCGAGGCGGACCCTGTCGCGACCAATGCAACGGCCGCCGGCATGCGCCAGAATCGCCGGGTCGAAGTGACCCTGCTCGGCCAGCGCGCAGACCGCTTCGCGCGCGCCGATTAAGCACCTGAAATCCGGGTGTTTCGGGACGGTCGTCCGCTGCGTGCGGGCGGCCGTCCCAACACGGCATTTTGCTTCCGTTTCCGTGCCTCAATCCCTATATGCTTGGCATGGCAGAAGATCCCAACACGAATGATTACGGCGCCGATTCAATCAAGGTGCTGAAGGGCCTCGACGCGGTCCGCAAACGTCCCGGCATGTATATCGGCGATACCGACGATGGTTCGGGCCTCCACCATATGGTGTTCGAGGTTTCCGACAATGCGATCGACGAGGCTTTGGCCGGTCATTGCGACCGGATCGACATCACGCTCAACCCCGACGGGTCGGTCTCGGTGACTGACAATGGCCGTGGCATCCCGACCGGTATCCACTCCGAGGAAGGCGTGTCGGCGGCCGAGGTCATCATGACCCAGCTCCATGCGGGCGGTAAGTTCGAGAACACCTCCGACGACAATGCCTATAAGGTTTCCGGCGGCCTGCACGGCGTGGGCGTGTCCGTCGTGAACGCGCTTTCCGAATGGCTCGACCTGACGATCTGGCGCGACAATGAAGAACATTATATGCGCTTCGCGTTCGGCGATGCGGTCGCGCCGCTGAAGATCGTCGGCCCCGCCGAGGGCAAGAAGGGCACGCGCGTGACCTTTTTCCCGTCGCCGGCCACCTTCAAGATCACCGAATTCGATTTCGACAAGCTCGAGCATCGCTACCGCGAGCTGGCCTTCCTCAATTCCGGCGTGCGCCTGTTCCTGAGCGATGCGCGCCATGAAGAGACCAGGACGGTCGAGCTTTATTACGAAGGCGGCATTGCCGCGTTCGTGAAATATCTCGACCGCAACAAGGTCCCGCTGATGCCCGATCCGGTGGCGATCTCGGGAACGCGCGACGATGTGACGATCGACGTCGCGCTGGAGTGGAACGACAGCTATTACGAGAATGTCCTCTGCTTCACCAACAACATCCCGCAGCGTGACGGCGGCACGCATCTGGCGGCATTCCGCGCTGCGCTGACGCGCACGCTCAACAATTATGCCGAGAAGTCGGGCCTCCTGAAGAAGGAGAAGGTGACCTTGACCGGCGACGATATGCGCGAAGGGCTCACCGCGATCGTCTCGGTCAAACTGCCGGATCCGAAGTTCAGCTCGCAGACCAAGGACAAGCTCGTCTCGTCCGAAGTGCGTCAGCCGCTCGAAAGCCTGATGGCGGACAAGCTGGTCGAATGGCTTGAGGAGAATCCAGCGCATGGCCGGGCGATCGTGGCCAAGGTGATCGACGCCGCCGCCGCCCGCGAAGCCGCGAAGAAGGCGCGCGAGCTGACCCGGCGCAAGGGCGTGATGGATATCGCGTCGCTGCCCGGCAAGCTCGCCGATTGCCAGGAGCGCGATCCGGCCAAGTCCGAGCTGTTCCTGGTCGAGGGTGACTCCGCCGGCGGCTCCGCGAAACAGGGCCGCGACCGGCATTTCCAGGCGATCCTGCCGTTGCGCGGCAAGATCCTGAACGTCGAACGTGCGCGCTTCGACCGGATGCTCTCCAGCCGCGAGATCGGAACGCTTATCCAGGCGATGGGCACCGGCATCGGCCGTGACGACTTCAATGTCGAGAAGCTGCGCTACCACAAGATCGTCATCATGACCGACGCAGACGTGGACGGCGCGCATATCCGCACCTTGCTGCTGACCTTCTTCTACCGGCAGATGCCGGAGATCATCACCAACGGGCATCTCTTCATCGCCCAGCCGCCGCTGTACAAGGCGACGCGGGGCCGGTCCGAAGTCTATCTGAAGGACGACAACGCGCTCGACGAATATCTGGTCGAGAATGGCGTCGCGACCTCAGTGCTCGAAGGTGCGGGCGGCGCGCGCTCGGGTGCGGATCTGCGCAGCCTGGTCGATCATGCACGACGCATGCGGACGCTGATGCGCTATGTGCCGCGGCGCTACGACCCGACCATGGTCGAAGCGCTGGCGATGGGCGGCGTGCTCGATCCCACGCTCTCCAACGAAGCGCGCGGAACTCTCGTCGCGACGGTGGTGCGCGGGCTCGATGCGGCCGATGCCGATGCGCGCTGGTCGGCGACGATCACGCCCGAGGGCAGCATCCACTTCAAGCGCATCTGGCGCGGCGTGACCGACCACCACATCATCGAGGCAGCGTTCCTCGGTTCGGCCGAGGCACGCAAGCTCCACACCCTGGCCGTCGAGCAGGGCGATGCCTTTGCCCAGACCGCCAAGCTGGTCTCGACCAAGGCCGCCGCGGCGGCTCAGGCCGAAGCCGATGCGGCCGAGGAAGAGGATGACGCACCAGTCGCGCTCGGCAAGGGCGAGACGATGGTCGCCCGTCCGAGCCAGTTGCTCGACGCGATCCTGCTCGCCGGCCGCAAGGGCCTGGCGATCTCGCGCTACAAGGGTCTGGGCGAGATGAACGCCGAGCAGCTGTGGGAAACCACGCTCGATCCGCAGAACCGCTCGATGCTCCGGGTCGAGGTCGAACAGGCCGATGTGGCTGACGAAATCTTCACCCGATTGATGGGCGATGTCGTTGAGCCCCGCCGCGAGTTCATTCAAGACAATGCGCTGAGCGTGGTGAATCTGGACGTGTAGACTATCCAAATCGAGGGAGACGGGCATGAGGGTTGCACTGACAGGCGTCGCGATCGTGGCACTGATGGCGACGGCAGCGGTCGCGAAGGACCATCCGGCCGCCGAGACCAAGAAGGCCGTCTCCGCCGCCCTCGCCGATCCGGCGCGGGCCGACCAGGCGGTGGACGATGCGCGGCGCAAGGCAGCCGAGACGCTGATCTTCGCCGGCGTCGGCCCGGGCGACACGGTGATCGATTACCTGCCCGGCAAGGGATATTGGACGCGCATCTTCACTGGCGTGGTCGGTGCTAAGGGCCATGTCTATCCGATGTGGCCCGCCGTCTCCGCCGCTCGCGCCACCGCGACCGTGGAGGATCTGAAAGGCCGCAACCTGGCCAATGTCACACCGGTGGTAGGGCCGGGCGACATTCCGACCAGCGACAAGCCGGTCGATATCTTCTGGACGGTCGAGAATTATCACGACGTCGCCAACAATGGCGGCGAAGCCGCGCTTGCGGCGGTCAACAAGGGCGTGTTCAACCTGTTGAAGCCGGGCGGCACCTATATCGTCGTCGACCATGCCAGCGCTCCGGGCACGGGCATCACCACCACGAAGACGCTGCACCGCATCGACGGGGCTGCGGTGAAGGCCCAGGTGATCGCCGCCGGATTCAAGTTCGTCGGCGAGAGCAAGGCGCTGAACAACCCGGCCGACGACCACAGCCTGCCGGTGTTCGACGAAAAGATCCGCGGGCACACCGACCAGTTCATCTACAAGTTCCGCAAACCGGGCTGATCCCGACGCGGCATAATCGGGGGAGGATGGGATGATCGCTCGATCGACGATCGCATTGCTGCTGACTGGATGCATGCTTGCCGGCTGCGGATCGCCCACTCCCGCCAAGCCCGCCGATGTGACCAGGGCGGCATCCGACCCCGCCCGCGCCACAGACGCCGCGAACGATGCGCGGCGGCACGGACCGGAGATCGTCAGTTTTTCGGGCGTGCCCGAGGGCGGCAAGGTGATCGATCTGATCCCGGGCGGCGGATACTGGACGCGCCTGTTTGCCAAGGCGGTCGGGCCAGCCGGCCACGTCTACGGTATCTGGCCCAAGCCCTATGCGATGGAGGCGGGCGGCGACGTCCGCAACTATATGAAACTGGGCAGTTCAGCCGATTTCCCCAATGTCTCGGGATCGATCCAGGAAGCGACCGAGCTCAAGGCGCCGGTCAAGGTCGATCTGATCTTCACGTCGCAGAACTATCATGACTATCCCGACAAGTTCATGGGCTCGCTCGATCCGGCGGTCTTCAACAAGGCGGCGTTCGACGCGCTGAAGCCGGGCGGCGTGCTGCTGATCATCGATCATGCGGCGGAAGCGGGATCGGGCATGCGCGACACCGACACGCTCCACCGTATCGACCCGGCGATCGTGAAGGCGCAGGTGACCAAGGCGGGCTTCGACTATGTCGGCGAGAGCAAACTGCTCGCCAATCCTGCGGACGACCACAGCCTTGCGGTGTTCGACAAGGCAGTGCGCGGGAAGACGGACCAATTCATCTACAAGTTTCGCAAGCCGGCCTAGGGTTCGCCCCCTTCGTCATGCCTGACTTGTTCCGGCATCCATGCTTCCGCAGGCGCCGGGACCGATGGACCCCGGAACAAGTCCGGGGTGACGGCTAGGTGAGGCTGATCCGCTCTCTTACGAACGCTACTCGTTCGGCGACGCTGGCCCGGGGTAGCTCGACCAACGCGTAACCGTAGCTTTGGTAGGTCTCGACCATGATCGCGAAGGTCGCCTCGGCCACTTCCGGCGATTGTTTGCGCTCGGCGTCGCCGGTGAATATCTCCGGCCAGAACGGCGCGATGAACACGCGCTGGTTGTAGCGGCAGGTTCGCGCCGCTTCGTCGATGTGCGATGGAACGGGCAGGCCCGAAACACGCAGGAAACCGGCGACATCCGGCACGCCGCGATCGAGCACAGTGATCGCCCCACTCGCCAGCGCTACCTCACGGGCAGCGATGTCCCGCACAACCATCAGCTCTGCAAAGGCCTGTTGATCGGCCCAAGGTAGCGCATCGCCTCCGGTCGCGAGCTGTTCGCGGATCACCGCGCGGCCGACCTCGGGACTAGTCGCGACGCCCGCCGCAGCGAGCGCCTCGATCAGCGTCGTCTTTCCCGAACCCGGACCGCCTGTGAGAACGAACAGGCGGTCCGTGTCCATCGATAGCGTCAGAGCTTTTCGGTCAACTCAGGCACGATCTTGAACAGATCGCCCACCAGGCCGATGTCCGCGACCTGGAAGATCGGGGCGTCCTCATCCTTGTTGATCGCGATGATCGTCTTGGAGTCCTTCATGCCCGCCAGATGCTGGATCGCGCCGGAGATGCCGATCGCGATATAGACCTCGGGCGCGACGATCTTGCCGGTCTGGCCGACCTGATAGTCGTTCGGCACATAGCCCGCATCCACCGCAGCGCGCGAAGCGCCGACGCCGGCGCCGAGCTTGTCAGCAAGCGGCTCGATGATCGAGTGGAAGTTCTCCGAATTCTGCAGCGCGCGGCCGCCCGACACGATGATCTTCGCACTGGTCAGTTCGGGGCGCTCGGACTTGGCGATCTCGGCACCGGCAAAGGTCGACAGACCCTTGTCGCCGGTCGAGGCTACGGCTTCGATCGTACCCGAACCGCCCTCGGTCGCGGCCTTTTCGAACGCCGTGCCGCGCACGGTGATCACCAGCTTGGCGTCCTTGGTCTGCACGGTGGCGATCGCATTGCCGGCATAGATCGGGCGGGTGAAGGTGTCCGCACTTTCGACCGACAGGATGTCGCTGATCTGCATCACGTCGAGCAGGGCTGCGACGCGCGGCGCGATGTTCTTGCCGTTCGAGGTGGCGGGGAACAGCACCGCGTCGTGATGCCCCATCAGCTCGACGACAAGCGGCGCGACATTCTCGGCGAGCGCATGCGCATAAGCCGCATCGTCAGCGACATGGACCTTGCCCACGCCGGCGATCTTCGCGGCCTCGGCGGCGACGCCGTCGACGCCCTGGCCGGCGACGAGCAGATGGACTTCGCCGAGCTTCGATGCGGCGGTGACCACGGCGAGCGTTGCGTCCTTGACGGTCTTGCCGTCATGTTCGACCCAGACGAGCGTCTTCATTTCGTCACCCCCATCGCCTTGAGCTTGGCCACCAGTTCGTCGACATCGGCGACCTTGACGCCGGCGACGCGCTTGGCGGGCTCGACCACCTTGAGCGTGGTCAGGCGGGGCGACACATCGACGCCGTAATCGGCCGGGGTCTTCTGCGCGAGCGGCTTGGACTTGGCTTTCATGATGTTGGGCAGCGATGCGTAACGCGGCTCATTGAGGCGCAGATCGGTGGTGATGACCGCCGGGAGCTTCAGCGTCTCGGTTTCCGAGCCGCCATCGACTTCGCGCGTCACGGTGACCGAGTCGCTGGTCAGATCGACCTTCGACGCGAAGGTCGCCTGGCCGACGCCGAGCAGGCCGGCGAGCATCTGGCCGGTCTGGTTGTTGTCGTCGTCGATCGCCTGCTTGCCGAGGATGACGAGGTCGGGCTTTTCCTCCTCGACGATCTTGGCGAGCAGCTTGGCGACGCCGAGCGGCTCGACCTTGTCGTCCGAGACGACCAGGATCGCGCGGTCGGCACCCATGGCGAGCGCGGTGCGCAGCGTTTCCTGGGCCTTTTGCTCGCCGATCGAGACGACGACGATTTCCGTCACGCCCTTGTCCTTGAGACGAATCGCCTCTTCGACTGCGATCTCGTCGAACGGGTTCATGCTCATCTTGACGTTGGCGAGGTCGACCCCCGTCCCGTCGGCCTTCACCCGGGGCTTTACGTTATAGTCAAGCACACGCTTGACCGGGACCAGCACCTTCATTGCAATCCACTCCTGTGACCGAACGCTTCCCGGGGAGGGAAAAGAGTTCAGGCGGCCGCTTTCACCTCTGCCACGATCTTGCGGGCGGCATCGCCCAGATCATTGGCGGGGACGATCGCGAGACCGGACGTCGAAAGGATCTTCTTGCCCTCCTCGACATTGGTGCCTTCGAGCCGAACGACCAGCGGCACCGAGAGGTTCACTTCCTTCGCCGCGGCGACGATGCCCTCGGCGATGATGTCGCACTTCATGATGCCGCCGAAGATGTTGACCAGGATGCCCTTCACCGCCGGATCGGCGAGGATGATCTTGAACGCCGCGGTCACCTTCTCCTTGTTGGCGCCGCCGCCGACATCGAGGAAGTTGGCCGGGAACATGCCGTTGAGCTTGATGATGTCCATCGTCGCCATGGCGAGGCCGGCACCGTTGACCATGCAGCCGATATCGCCATCGAGCTTGATGTAAGCCAGGTCGTACTTGGACGCTTCGAGCTCGGACGGGTCCTCCTCGGTCTCGTCGCGCAGCGCGAGCAGGTCCTTGTGGCGGAACAGGGCGTTGGTGTCGAAGCCGACCTTGGCATCGAGCACGAGCAGCTTGCCGTCGTCGGTGACGGCAAGCGGGTTGATCTCGATCTGCGAGGCGTCGGTGCCGAGGAACGCGTCGTACAACTTCGACGCGACATTGGCGGCCTGCTTGGCGAGATCGCCCTTCAGGCCAAGCGCGTTCGCTACGGCGCGGCCGTGATGCGGCATGAAGCCGGTCGCCGGATCGATGTCGAAGGTCTGGATCTTTTCCGGCGTGTCGTGCGCGACGGTCTCGATATCCATGCCGCCCTCGGTCGAGACGACCATGGCGACTCGGCCGGTGACCCGGTCGACGAGCAGCGCGAGGTAGAATTCCTTGGCGATGTCGACGCCGTCGGTGACGTACAGGCGATTGACCTGCTTGCCATGCTCGCCGGTCTGGATCGTGACGAGCGTGTTGCCGAGCATGTCGGTCGCCGCCGCGCGGACTTCGTCAGCGGTGCGGGCGAGGCGGACGCCGCCCTTGGCATCGGGGCCGAGCTCCTTGAACTTGCCCTTGCCGCGGCCCCCTGCATGGATCTGCGCCTTCACCACATAAAGCGGCCCGGGCAGCTTGCCCGCCGCAGCCACTGCCTCATCCACGCTGAGCGCCGCAAAGCCTGCCGGGACGGGCACGCCGAATTTCGCGAGAAGCTCCTTGGCCTGGTATTCGTGGATGTTCATGGGGCTCACATGCCTTTCGAAGATCGGGGGATGCGGTGCCTTAAGCACAGGGTGGACGGCGAATCCACCCCCACGGTGGAGGGCTAGCGCACAAGCCCCGTCGCGCAGAGCGCTGCGGAGCTCGCCGTCACGCCCACGATCTCCGGATCGCGGAGCGAGCGCACGCGGTACAGGAACTGGTCGAGATCGCGCGAGCGCTCCGCCTTGCCGAGTCCCGCGAGGCGGCGGAGCTGCAGGATCGACAGGCGATCGACCATGCGTGAGGCCATGCAGGCGGCGACCGGGTTGGAGATGCCGGCATTGACCAGCCCGTCACGCGTCATCGTCTCGGGCGTCGAGCATCCCGCCAGCATCAGCAGCGGCAGCATCAAAGCGCCGATCGGCAAAACCCGCATTCCATCCATCCTGTCGTGCAACTCCGGTTCGTCGCCGCTATATCGCACAGGATGCATTGGACAATCGGCCTGATCCTGTTCCTCGCCACCCTATTGGGGATGGAGGTCTTTGCCTATGTCGCGCACCGCTGGATCATGCACGGGCCGGGCTGGTTCCTGCATAAGAGCCATCATCGACCGCGTACCGGCAACTGGGAGCTGAACGATCTCTACGCGGTGATCTTCGCGGTGCCGTCGATCGTGCTGCTGCTCGGCGGGGTCCAGCTCGGCTGGTGGCCGGGCTTCGCCTGGATCGGTGCCGGGATCGCGGCCTATGGCGCGATCTATTTCGGCTTCCATGACGTCATCGTGCACAAGCGGCTGAACCACCGCTATCTGCCGAAATCGGCCTATATGAAGCGGATCATCCAGGCGCACCGGCTGCACCATATCGTCGAGACCAAGGCGGGCACGGTCAGCTTCGGCTTCCTCTGGGCGCCGAAGCCCGAAGCGTTGAAGGCCGAGCTCAAGCGCCGCGGCCATGCCGGCGTTCGCGCGCCGGCCGGCGAAGTAGCGGAGCGCTAGATGTTCGACTGGATCGGCCGCACGCTGTTGCTGGTCCTGAGCGGGCTTGCCACCTTTGCGATCCTTGCCTCGCTTGAATCAGCGTCGCGCGGCAACGGCACCTTGCGCAACGGGATGCCGCCGATGGAAAGCGCGCCCGATCCGCGCGCGCCGCCACCCGACGCCGTGCGGGAAGCGCTGGGATCAAGTGACGCCAGGCCCGGAACCCCAACGCCCGCCGGCCAGCCGGTCCAGCGAGTCGCCGTGCCCGGCACTTCGGCGCAGGATGCCGGCGCGCAACTGCTCGAGGCGCTGACCTATGCCGTGCTTGCGTTGGCCGGGTTCGCCGCCGCGATCCTGATCGTGCTGCTGCGGATCACCGGATACCTCGCCCGCATCGCCGAGCGGAGCTGAGCCATTCCCGACTGGTATTTCTACGCGCTCGCGGTGCCCGCAGTGACGCTGATCGGCCTGTCCAAGGGCGGGTTCGTCGGCATGGGCGCGCTGTCGCTCCCGATCATGGCACTGGCCATCTCGCCGGTGCGCGCGGCGGCGATCCTGTTGCCGATCCTGATCGTGCAGGACGTGGTCGGCGTCTGGGCGTTCCGCAAGCAATGGGACGGACATGTGCTGGGCTGGATGCTGCCGGGATCGCTGATCGGCATCGCGCTCGGCTGGTTCTTCGCGGCGCGGGTGTCGGAGAGCGCGGTGCTGGGCGTGGTCGGCGCGATCTCGATCCTGTTCGGCCTGTACCGGCTGTGGCTGGACCGGCGCGGGGTGATCGCGGCGCCGGCCCAGTCACCGGGCTGGGTCGGGACCTTGTGCGGTATCGCCTCTGGCTTCACCAGCCAGATCGCCCATGCCGGGCAGCCGCCGTTCCAGATCTGGGTATTGCCCAAAAAGCTGGAGCGCGACGTGCTGGTCGGCACCACCGCGATCTTCTTTGCCGTCACCAACTGGCTGAAGGTGCCGGCCTATTGGGCGCTCGGCCAGTTCAGCCGGGAGAATCTGCTGGCGGCAGCGAGCTTGCTGCCGGTGGCGATCGCCTCGACCCTGGCGGGCGTGTGGCTGGTGCGCCGGGTGTCGCCGGCGCGATTCTACACCGCGATCTATCTGTTGATGGTGCTGGTCGGCATAAAGCTCGTCTGGGATGGTCTGACCTGACCGGCGCTCGCTGGTGGAACGCGCCTCGACCGGCCCGGCGATTTCCAGACTTTCTCCAACAGCGCCGCTGTTACGACGAGGCCCATTTTTCTACCGCTGTTATGTTGGATTTTCGGTAGAAAACTCCGTATCTAATTCAATGGCTTGAGTGTCGTTTTCCCTGTTACGGCATAACAGCGGAAAAATGACGCGAAAACCGCGCAAAAGCGCCGCTGTTTTCCGCTGAGCAACGACGGGGTTTATCCAACACCGGGATGGAGGCCGAATCGGTCCAGCCGGAGGCCCCGCGAACGGGGTTCGCTCGCCCTGTTTGCCCTCGGGATGCGCTAATCGCCCCGAACCCGTCGGTGCGGCTTCCTCTTTACCTAGTCAAAGAGCGACGAGACCGAGGTCTCGTCAGCGATCCGCTTGATCGCCTCGGCCAGCAGCGGCGCGATGGTGAGGTGGCGGATGCGCTTTGCATTCTCCACCACATCATGGCTGCCGATTGAATCAGTGATGACCAGTTCCTCGAGCGCCGACCCTTCGACGCGCGCGACGGCGCCGCCCGAGAGCACGCCGTGCGTGACGTAAGCGACCACGCCCTCGGCACCCGCTTCCTTGAGCGCGGCGGCGGCGTTGCAGAGCGTACCGGCCGAATCGACGATGTCGTCGATCAGGATGCAGAAGCGGCCCTCGACCTCGCCGATGATGTTCATCACCTCGGATTCACCCGCGCGCTCGCGACGCTTGTCGACGATGGCGAGGGGCGCGTTGTCGAGCCGCTTGGCCAGCGCGCGGGCGCGGACCACGCCGCCGACGTCGGGCGAGACGACCATCAGGTTGCGGTCGCCGAAACGAGTCAGGATATCGGCCGACATCACCGGCGCGCCGTAGAGATTGTCGGTCGGGATATCGAAGAAACCCTGGATCTGCCCGGCATGGAGATCGACCGAGAGCACGCGGTCGGCACCGGCGACGGTAATCAAATTGGCGACGAGCTTGGCCGAGATCGGGGTACGCGGCCCGGGTTTGCGATCCTGACGGGCATAGCCGAAATAGGGGATGACGGCAGTGATGCGCTTGGCCGAGGCGCGGCGGAGCGCGTCGATGCAGATCAGCAGCTCCATGAGGTTGTCGTTGGCGGGATAGCCGGTCGACTGGAGCACAAACACGTCCTCGCCGCGGACATTCTCCTGGATCTCGACGAACACTTCCTCGTCGGCGAAGCGGCGAACGCTCGCATTGGTGAGCGGGATTTCGAGATAATCCGAGATCGCGCGTGCCAGCGGCAGGTTCGAGTTGCCCGTCATCAATTTCATGCGCGTATCCCCACCGGCCGACGTGGCCGTTGACGGGCGCTCTTAGCCAGCACTTCGCGAGGGGGAAAGGCCCGTCGCGACCCGATTCGTCCCCCGGCCGTCAGGGCCACAGCCCGATGACCAGCCCGAACACCGCGAATTGCACGAAATGATAGCCGGCATTGATCGCCCAGAAGGCCAGGCTGCGACCCTCGAAGACGTACTGGATCGAGAAGGCAGCGCCGATCAGTCCGCCACAGGCGAGCCCAAGGAGCAACGCATGACAAAGGCCCGGTGCGGGTCCGGCGATCAGCGCGAAGACGATCGCCGCCACGATCGACGTGACGACGCCGATCGCGATCTTCGGGCCATGGGCTTTCCTGCCACCTGGAGGATTGTCGATGTCGATGCCCATCTCTTGCGCCCAGCGGCGCAGGAACAGGATTTTGGAATACCAGAGCGCCCCCGGGAAATAACCGATGATGCCGGCGACGATCGCGGCGACGATGTTGATCTGATTCATCTCGTCCTCCCCTGTTGCACCGCCTGTACCATGATCGAGGCCAAGCGTCCCGGTTGTTGCCGCGAGGCGCCGCGTCTACAGCCGCTGCCATGACCGTCCTTACCCGTTTCGCGCCGAGCCCGACCGGCCGGCTGCATGTCGGCAATATCCGCACTGCGCTCCACAACTGGCTATGGGCCCAAAAGCGCGGCGGGCGCTTCATGCTGCGTATCGACGATACCGATGCCGAGCGCAGCCAGGAGCATTATGTCGACTCGATCCGTGCCGATCTCGCCTGGCTCGGGCTGGACCCGGTGGGCGAAGAGCGGCAGTCGGCGCGCTTTTCGCTCTACGAAGCGCGGTTCGCGGCATTGCGCGACGCCGGGCATGTCTATCCCGCGTACGAGACGGCGCAGGAACTCGACCTGAAGCGCAAGATCGCGGCCGGACGCGGGTTGCCGCCGGTCTATGACCGCGCCGCGCTGGCCCTGGGCGATGACGAGCGTGCTGCACTCGAAGCGCAGGGGATCGCGCCGCACTGGCGGTTCAAGCTGGATCATGGCGCCGCGATCGAGTGGGACGACCTGATCCGCGGGCACCAGCGTTTCGACCCGGCGACGATGAGCGATCCGGTGATCCGCCGCGCCGACGGATCCTGGCTCTATATGCTGCCTTCCGCGATCGACGATGCCGAGATGGGGGTGACTCATGTCGTGCGCGGCGAGGACCATGTCTCCAACACCGCGCTGCAACTGCAGATGTTCGCCGCGCTGGGCAGTGCGCCGCCCGCCTTTGCGCATGAGGCGCTGCTGGTCGGGAGCGAGGGCAAGCTGTCGAAGCGCCTCGGATCGGTCGGGGTCGACCAGTTCCGCGAGGCCGGGATCGAACCCGAGGCCGTTCGCGCGCTGCTCGCGCGGATCGGGACGAGCGATCCGGTCGAGCCGCTGGTCGATACGGGCCGGCTGATCGAGACCTTCGATTTCGGGCGCTTCGGGCGCGCACCGGCACGGTTCGACGAGGCGGAGCTGAGCGCGGTCAATACGCGGATCGTGCATCAGCTCGATTTCGACTCGGTCGCAGGGCGGCTGCCCGGCGGCATGGGCCGGGTGGAATGGGAGGCGGTACGGCCCAATCTGACCATCGTCGCCGAGGCGGCGGATTGGTGGCGCGTGATCGAGGGGCCGATCGAGGCCGTCGCCGATCCGGCGGATGCCGATTTCCTGGGCGAGGCGGCGCGGGTGGCGGGGACGATCGACTGGTCTGCCGACCCCTGGCATGCGCTGACCGGGGCGTTGAAGGAATCGAGCGGACGGAGCGGCAAGGCCTTGTTCCTGCCGTTGCGGCGGGCGCTGACCGGGCTGGATCATGGGCCGGACATGAAGGCGTTGCTGCCGTTGATCGGGCGTGAGCGGGCGGTGGAGCGGCTGACGGGCTGAGTTTCGCGGCGGCGCGCTGGAGCGCCCCTTCCTTCCTGCTTCCTCCCTTTCCTTTCTGCTTCCCCGGCGAAGGCCGGGGTCCAGTCGGAAAGGTTGTTGTAACGGCGCGCAGCACCTCGCCACGATCGTCCCCCAACTGGGCCCCGGCCTTCGCCGGGGAAGAGCTAATTGTACCGATTTCGGGCGTGAAATGATATCTTGTATCTTGATAGTAATGTTGTATCATCGCCATTGAGATCGAGCGACAGACTCGACCGCCCACCAAGGAGATGGAGGCAGGCGATGTACGCAGACCGTTACGCAAAACAGAAGAAACTGGACCCCACCAGCCTTGGCCTGTCGGCGCTGCTGGTCGGCGGGATCATGACCGGGATGATCTTCTCGGCGCCCGACTTCGTGAAGACGATGATCCCAAAGCCCATCGAGATCTATGACGTCAAAGAAAAGCCGCTGCCGCCTCCCAACCCGGAGCCGCTGCCGAAGAAGCAGGATATCCTGAAGCCGAAGGCGGATACGCGCATCATTCCCCCGGAACAGCATGTCACGATCGACATGCCGAAGGGCTTCACGATCACCCCCGGCCCGGACAAGGTCGAGATCACCGAAGGAACAAGCACCGGCCTCGGCAGCGGCGAGATTCTGACCAAGCCAGCGCCCGTCCTGACCGATGCCATGGTCGATCCGCGCTATGCCAGCTATTACCAGCCAGAATATCCCAACGACGAACGACGCATGGGTCGCCAGGGCCGGGTCGTCATCAAGGTGCTGATCAGCACTGATGGTCGGGTGAAGCAGGTCGAGCTGGTCAGCTCGCCGAGCAGCAGCTTCTTCGACGCGACCAAGCGCCGCGCGCTGGACAAATGGCGGTTCAAGCCCGGCACCCGCGACGGAGTTCCCATGGAGACGTGGAAGACCATGGCGGTGCGGTTTGTGCTGAACGACGATTGACGCCCTTCCGATCGCGCCGGGCATTCCTTGGACTCCGGCGCGATCGGGAGACCCGGGGCTGGCATCGCGCCGCCCATGCGCCTATCTTGCGAGCATGAGTTTCCTGCGCACCATCTCCCCTTTTCGCGCCTATCGCGACCTGCGGCGCTATCTGGCGAGCCGTAAGACCTATGAGGTCGTCTTTCTGGTACTGGCGATCATCGTGACCTGGACGATCATGTTCGCGATCGCCAACAACTCGACGGTCGAGAAGGTCTATCGCCCGAACATCGTCTATGCGGAGCAATGGCCCGCCAACCGCACCGATGAGCAGATCATCGCGCAGCAGAAGATCGACGGCCCCAAGGAAAAGGCCGCCATCGAAGAGGTCAGAAAACAGCAAGCCGAGACTCAGGCCGCCTATAAGCGGCTCGACGACAAGCTGAAGAAGTACGGATTCTGACGACAGCCGATGCGCGCTGGATGGGGGCGGCGCTCGCGTTGAGCGAGCGCGGCAAGGGACTCACCGCGCCCAACCCCAATGTCGGCTGCGTGATCGTGCGCGACGGCCGCGTCGTCGGGCGCGGCTGGACTCAGCCCGGCGGGCGCCCGCATGCCGAAGCGATGGCGCTGGCCGAGGCGGGCGAAAAGTCGCGCGGCGCGACTTGCTACGTCACGCTCGAACCCTGTGCGCATGAATCGCCGCGCGGCCCGGCCTGTTCGGACCTGCTGATCGCGGCCGGCGTGGCGCGTGTCATCATCGCGATGGGCGACCCCGACCCGCGGACCGATGGCGACGGCATCGCGCGGTTGCGTGGCGCGGGAATCGAGGTGGCGACGGATGTTCGCGATGGCGATGCCCGCCGCGCGATGGCGGGATTCCTCACCCGGCAGGCGCTGGGACGGCCGCAGGTGACCTTGAAGCTGGCCATGTCGCTGGACGGCGCGGTGGCGATGGGTGACGGCACCAGCAAATGGATCACCGGCGCCGAAGCGCGGGCACATGCGCATGTCGAGCGCGCCCGGCACGAAGCGATCCTGGTCGGACGCGCAACCCTGGAGGCGGATGCGCCGGCGCTCGACGTCCGGCTGGCCGGGCTGGAAGGGCGGAGTCCGCGACGCTTCCTGCTGTCGCATGGCGACGCGCCCGACGGCTGGGAGCTCCTGCGCGATCCCACGGATATTGTCGGGCTGAAAGGCGTGGACCATCTGCTCGTCGAAGGCGGCATGGCGACGGCTGCGGCATTCCTGTCCGCCGATCTGGTCGACCGGCTTTCATTGTACCGCGCGCCGATCCTGATCGGGGCGGGCCGTACCCTGCCGGACATCGGCCTGGCCGATCTTCCCGACGCCCATGGCCGCTGGATATTGCACGACGCGCGGCGACTTGGCAGCGACCGAGTCGAGGTCTACGAGCGCGCCAAAGGACTGGTTTGATGTTCACTGGAATCGTCACCGACATCGGCACCATCGAGCGCGTCGAGGCGCTGGCCGACACGCGCGTCGTGATCGGCACCAGCTACGATACCGCGACGATCGACCTTGGCGCTTCGATCTCCTGTTCGGGCGTCTGCCTGACCGTGATCGACAAGGGTCCGAACTGGTTCGCTGTTGACGTGTCGGGCGAAACCATCAGCCGCACTGCGCAGGGTCAATGGACCGGAGGCCGCAAGCTGAACCTCGAACGCGCGCTGCGGCTGGGCGAGGAACTGGGCGGCCATATCGTCACCGGCCATGTCGATGGCATCGGCGAAGTCATCTCCGTCACCGAGGAAGGCGGATCGCACCGCGTGCGGATCAAGGCCGGGCCCGAGATCGCCCCGTTCGTCGCGCCCAAGGGATCGGTCACGCTCGACGGCGTCTCGCTGACCGTGAACGAAGTGGAAGATTCGCTCGCCGGCGTCACCTTCGGCGTCAACATCATCCCGCATACCGCGGCCGTTACCACTTTCGGCAGCCTCGCGGCCGGCGATCCGATCAATATCGAGATCGACGTGCTCGCCCGCTACCTGCAACGCATGGAGCATTATCGTGCAAAAGCCTGAGGCCCATAAGGGTGATTTGGCGCGGCTGCGCCACGGCTTCCTCTCCAGCCCGGAAGAGATCATCGACGAAGCCCGCAACGGCCGGATGTTCATCCTGGTCGATGACGAGGACCGCGAGAATGAAGGCGATCTGGTCATCCCCGCCCAGATGGCGACGCCCGAGAAGATCAACTTCATGGCGAAGCATGGCCGCGGGCTGATCTGCCTGGCCTTGAGCAAGAAGCGCGTCGACGAGCTCGGGCTCGACTTGATGAGCCGTCACAACGGCACGCGGCACGAGACCGCCTTCACCGTCTCGATCGAAGCGCGCGACGGCGTGACCACCGGCATCTCCGCCGCCGACCGCGCGCGCACCGTCGCGGTGGCGATCGATTCGTCGAAGAGCCGCGAAGAGATCGTGACGCCGGGCCATGTCTTCCCGCTGGTCGCGCGCGACGGCGGCGTGCTGGTGCGCGCGGGCCATACCGAGGCAGCGGTCGACGTGTCGCGGCTCGCGGGCCTCAACCCGTCGGGCGTGATCTGCGAGATCATGAACGAGGACGGGACGATGTCGCGCCTCGACGACCTGGTCGCCTTCGCACAGCTGCACAATCTCAAGATCGGCACGATCCGCGACCTGATCGCCTATCGCCGCCGTCACGATCATCTCGTCGAGAAACGCGCCGAGATGGTGTTCCACAGCAAATGGGGCGGAGACTGGAAAGCGATGACCTTCTTCAACAAGGCGACCGGCGACGAGCAGGTGGCACTGGTGAAGGGCAGGATCGACCCCGACAAGCCGACCCTGGTCCGCATGCACAGCCTGTCGATGTTCGCCGATGCGTTCGGCGAGGAATCCGAGCGGTCGGGCCTGCTCGCCCGGTCGATGGAGACCATCGCCGAGGAAGGCGCCGGCGTGATCGTCGTGATCAATCGGCCGATGAAGGATTCGATCACCCGGGTGATCAAGCTGCGCGCCGAGGGCAAGACGATCGGTACGCCCGAAGCCGCCGAGCTGCGCGATTACGGTGTCGGCGCGCAGATCCTCGCCGAGCTGGGCGTGCAGGACATGGTGCTGCTGACCAACACCCACCACACCCTGGTCGGGCTCGACGGGTACGGCCTGTCGATCGTCGGCGAGCGGCCGATTCCCGGCACCGGAGGCGAATGATGGCGAAAGTCCTGATCGTGGAAGCGCGCTTCTACGACCATTTGAACGACCTGCTGCTCGAGGGCGCGCGTGCCGCGATCGAGGAAGCGGGGCATAGCCATGAGACGATCACCGTCCCGGGCGCGCTCGAGATTCCCGGCGCCGTCGCGCTGGCGGCGGAGAGCGACGGCTATGACGCGTTCGTCGCGCTGGGCGTGGTGATCCGCGGCGAGACCTATCATTTCGAGATCGTCGCGGGCGAGAGCGCGCGCGGGCTGATGGCGCTGTCGATGGACGGCGTGGCGATCGGCAACGGCATATTGACCGTCGAGAACGAAGCCCAGGCGCTGGCGCGGGCGCGCCGCACCGAGAAGGACAAGGGTGGCGAAGCGGCCAAGGCGGCGCTGGCGATGCTGGCGCTGAAAGACCGGTTCGGCTGATCCGCCGATGAGCCAGGTACCGCCCCCGCGCTATAGCATCGTGGAGCGGGACCGGCGGCTGATCGTCACCGACAATTGGGCGCGCGACAAGACGCCGCCTTCTTCTCCGACCCTCCCGTCATCCTCCGGGCGCGACCTGCTGCCCGCAAAGTCGGGCGACTCGGCCAACCGGATCGTGCGCGCGGGCGAGGACGGCGGCACCTTGCTCCGCCGGCTCGCGCTGGCGGCCTGTGCCGGCGCCGAGGATGCGGAAGGACGGCCGATCTTCACCAGCGCCTCCTGGTTCGACACCAAGGCCAAGCGTCAATTCAGCCTGGGCCGATCGGGCGTCGAGCGGCTGGGCGGGACGGTGCTGGCCTTTTTGATGGTCGTTGGTTTCTTCTTCGTGCTCGCCTTCGTCATCGGGTTCGAAGCGTTGTTCATCGCCTTCCTTCTGCTGGTGGTGGTCGGCAAGAACATAGCGTCGATCGGCACGCGCTGGGTCGACCGGCTGCAGAAGCTGCCGATCGATTGACCCGCCCGATTGACCCGCCTTCACCCTTACTTATACTGATGTAAGTAAGGAGACTCCCCGATGGCGCTGGCGCACACGTTCAAGGCGAATCCGCACTGGCTGCCGCGGCAGAAGCCCCAGGCGATCGCCGCGATTCCGGGCGAGAACGGCCTGCCCTTTATCGGCAACACGCTGAGGCTGCTGCGCGATCCGGTGGGATTCGGCCATCACATGGTCGCGCGGTACGGCACCGTCTATCGCAACCATGCCTTTGGCGGCCCTTCCGTCACCTTGATGGGCGCCGAGGCGAACGAGCTGGTGCTGTTCGACCGCGACAAGGTCTTCTCGTCGGAACAGGGCTGGGGCCCGATGCTCAACCTGCTGTTCCCGCGCGGGCTGATGTTGATGGATTTCGAGAAGCACCGGGCCGACCGCAAGGTGATGTCGGTCGCGTTCAAGCCCGAGCCGATGCGCCATTATGCCGAAGCGCTGAATGCCGGCATTGCGCGCACCGTCAGCGGCTGGGCGGATCGGCCGATGCGCTTCTACGATACGATCAAGACGCTGACGCTCGATCTCGCCGCCGACAGCTTTCTCGGCATGCCGCTCGGCCCCGAAGCCGACCGGATCAATCAGGCGTTCGTCGATGAGGTCCAGGCATCGGTCGCGCCGATCCGCGTGCCGCTGCCGGGCTCGATGATGAACAAGGGCGTGAAGGCGCGCGCTTATCTGATCGACCTGTTCCAGCGCGAGATCCCCAAGCGGCGGGCCAGTGCCGATGAGGGCCATGATTTCTTTTCGCAATTCTGCCGCGCGACCGACGACGCGGGCCAGCGGCTGTCCGACGACGCGATCGCCGATCACATGAACTTCCTGATGATGGCGGCGCACGACACGATCACCTCGTCAGCGACCAGCCTGGTCATGCTGCTCGGCCGTCACCCCGAATGGCAGGACCGGTTGCGCGAGGAGATTGCGGGACTGGGGCTGAATGACGCGGAAGGACTGCCTTATGGCCAGCTCGATCGGCTGGTGCTGACCGACTATGCGTTCAAGGAAGCGCTGCGGCTGGTACCGCCGGTGCCCTCGATCCCCCGGCGGGCGGTGCGGGCGTTCGATTTCGGCGGCTATCATATCCCGGCCGGGACGATGGTCGGCATCAGCCCGGCCTTCACGCACAAGATGGCCGAGCATTGGCCCGATCCACAGAGCTTCGATCCAATGCGGTTCTCGCCCGAGGTGAGCAAGGGCCGGCACAAATATGCCTGGGTGCCGTTCGGCGGCGGCGCGCATATGTGCATCGGCCTGCATTTCGCGACGATGCAGATCCGCATCCTGATGGCGCAACTGCTCAGCCGTTACCGGATCGAGCTCGACGAAGGGGCCGGTGCCGAGTGGCAGGCCTGGCCCATCCCCCGGCCGAAGGATGGGCTGCCGGTACGGTTCGTGCCGCTGGGATGAGGCTTTATTCGGCCGCGACGTCCTCGAGCGCCGGATAGTCGGTATATCCCTCGGGCCCCTGGCTGTACCAGGTCGCCATATTGTCCGGGTTGAGCGGCGCGCCCTTTTGCAGGCGGACCGGCAGGTCGGGATTGGCGAGGAAGGTGCGGCCGAAGGTGATCGCGTCCGCCACACCCGAATCGAGCGCGCCCTGCGCATCGTCGGCGAGATAGTCCGAATTGAGCACCAGCGGGCCCGGGAAGACCTGACGGATTTCGGGCGACAGCTTGGGCTGGTCCGACCGGCCGAACGTGCCGTTGGGGCCGGGCTCGCGCAATTCGAGAAAGGCGATGCCGATCTCCGACAGCATCTCCGCGGCCGGCACGAACACTGCCTCGGGGTTGCTGTCCTTCGCGCCCTGGGAATTGCCGTTGGGCGAGAGGCGCACCCCTGTACGATCGGCGCCAGCGATGCTCGCGACGCGCTCGGTCACCTCGCGCAGCAGGCGCACGCGATTCTCGGGATGGCCGCCATAATGGTCGTCGCGGAAGTTGGAATTGTCACGCAGGAACTGGTCGATCAGATAGCCGTTCGCCGCGTGGATCTGCACGCCGTCGAAACCCGCCGCGATCGCGTTGCGCGTCGCGCGCGCATAATCGTCGAGCAGGCCGGGGAATTCCTCGAGCCGGAGCGGCCGCGCTTCCTCATAGTCCTGCTTGCCGTCATAGGTATGCGCCTGGCCCGGCGCGGTCGTCGCCGAGGAGGACACCGGCTGCGCCCCGCCCAGGCTCGAATGGACGATCCGGCCCATATGCCAGAGCTGCGCGACGATCCGCCCGCCGGCCGCATGCACCTGAGCGACCACCGGCTTCCACGCTTCGGTCTGCTCGTCGGTCCACAGGCCCGGGGCGAAGGGCCAGCCAAGGCCCTGGCGCGAGATGCCGGTCGCCTCAGTGATGATCAGCCCGGCGCCGGCGCGTTGCGCATAATAATCGCCCATCAAGGGTTGCGGCACATGCTCGCGGGTCGAGCGGCCACGGGTGAGCGGCGCCATCAGCACGCGGTTGGGCGCATGGATCGCGCCGAGCTGAACGGGCTCGAAGAGGCTGGGCATGAAACTGAGTTTCCTTTTGCTACCTGACGCGCCAGACATAGAACGCTAAGGGGCCGCATGCACCAGCCCGCATCTCCAAGAAAAACTGTCCTGTCGCAAAGCCTCGGCTCTCCGCGAATCGCCTTTATCGCGCTGATCGCGGCGAACGTCATGCTCGCTTTCGGCTCCTGGTTCGTGCGGATGGCGGATACCGGGCCGGTCGCGTCCGCCTTCTGGCGAATCGCGCTGGCGACGCCGATCCTGCTCGCCGCGGCGATGGTCGGGGGCTGGCGGCCGACGCGGCTCGGGCGGGGCATGTGGATCTTGTTCGGCCTGGCGGGGGTCTGCTTCGCCGCCGATCTCGGCGCCTGGCATATCGGCATCCTGCAGACGACGCTGGCCAATGCGACCTTGTTCGGCAATTCGGCGACGTTGTTCTTCCCGGTCTATGGCTTCCTTGCCGCGCGGGCGCTGCCGACCAGGCTGCAGGGTATCGCGCTTGCGCTGGCGACGATCGGCGCGGCGCTGCTGATGGGCCGGTCCTATCAGCTCGATCCGAAAAATCTGGTCGGCGACCTGCTCTGCCTGATCGCGGGGCTGCTCTACACTTTCTATTTCATCTTCATGCTGCGTATCCGCGAGCGGATGGATTCGCTGCCGGCGCTTGGCCTGGCGACCGGCGCCAGCATCCTGCCGCTGCTGCTGCTCGCGATCCTGATGGGCGAGCGCATCTGGCCGCACAATTGGGCGCCGCTGATCGCGCTGGCGCTGGTCAGCCAGGTGATCGGGCAGGGCCTGTTGATCTATGCGCTCGGCAAGCTGTCGCCGCTGGTGGTCGGAATCGCGCTGCTCGTGCAGCCGGTGGTCGCCGCCTCGGTCGGGCTGATCGTGTATAATGAGCGGCTCGGCCTGCCCGACCTGGTGGGGGCAGTGCTCGTCGCGGTCGCGCTGGTGCTGGTGCGCGACAGGCCCGCGCCGCTTGCACCGGCAGAGACCGGGTCTAGATAGGAGGCGAGGAGACGCATGATGGCTGCCCTGCCCGAGGACCCGACGCTCGACGAGGTGCGCGCGGCGCTGGCACCGCTGATCGCGGCCAATGCCGCGTTCGACGGCTGGAACGATAGGGCGCGCGATGCCGCGGCCGAGTCGGCCGGGGTTGACCGCGATATCGCCAAGGTCGCCTTTCCCGGCGGCGCGGTCGACATGATCGATGCCTGGTTCGCCGCGATCGACACGGCGATGGCCGCCGCGCTGCCGCCCGAACGCCTCGCCACGATGAAGATTCGCGCGAAGATCACCGCGCTGGTCGAGGCGCGCCTTGCCGAGGCCGCGCCGAATCGCGAAGCGTTGCGCCGCGCATTGGCGATCCTTGCCATGCCGCAGAATCTCGTGCGCGGCGCGACACTCGGCTGGCGCGCGGCCGACCTGATGTGGCGCGCGGCGGGCGACACGGCGACCGACTATAATCATTACACCAAGCGCACGATCCTGGCGGGCGTCTATGCCGCGACGATCACCGTGTTCCTCGACGACGAGAGCGAGAATTGGGCCGATACCCGCGCCTTTCTCGCCCGGCGGATCGAGGGGATCATGCGATTCGAAAAGGCCAAATCGGGCTTCCTGGCGCGCACCGAGCATATGCCGAGTCTGTCGCGCTTCATCGGACGGCTACGCTATCCGGTGGTGTGACATCGGTATGCGCTAATTCGCGCGACGGTTATTGATAATCAATCGCAACGGCCTTATTGCGAACTGGTGCAAACGCCTCTCAGCCTCGAATCGCTACCCCATCGCCAGCGCGCGACGGTCGCCGGAATCGCCTGGACCGAGTTGAGCGTGCCGGAAGCGCGACGCCTGCGCGAGCTTGGCTTCGACGAGGGCGTCGGGGTCGAAGTGTTGCACCGCGCAACTTTGGGCAAGGGCCCGATCGCCTGCCGCATCGGCCGCATGACCGTTGCGCTCCGCCGTGCCGTGGCGGGCGCGATCCATGTTTCCCCCATCGCCGGCTAGATTGGGCACCAAGTGAACGCCGCGCCGCTGGTGGCGCTGGTCGGCAATCCGAATGCCGGCAAGAGCGCGCTGTTCAACGCGCTGACCGGCGCGCGCCAGAAGGTCGGCAATTACCCCGGCGTGACGGTGGAGCGGCATTCGGGGCGTCTGGCGCTGCCCGATGGCCGCCCGGTCGAGCTGGTCGATCTGCCCGGCGCCTATAGTCTCGAACCCTCGAGCCCCGACGAACGGGTCACGCGCGACGTGGTGACCGGCACCCAGGAGGGCGAGCGGCTGCCCGACGCGCTGGTCGTGGTGGTCGATGCCGCCAATCTCGACAATCATCTGCGCTTCACGCTGCAGCTCATCGCGCTGGGGCTGCCGGTGGTGGTCGCGCTCAACATGTTCGACCTGGCCGAGCGCGACGGGCTGATCCTCGATCCCGAGCGGCTGTCGCGCGAGCTTGGCGTGCCGGTGGTGCCGACCGTCGCGGTCCGGCGGCGTGGGCTGGAGGACCTCAAGGCGCGGCTGGGCGATATCCTCGTCCATGGCGCCGCCAAGCAGCTGCGTGCCAGCGACGGCAGCGTGCAGGAGGATATCGTCACCCTGCAGCGCCGCGCCCGCACGATCGCGGTGGCGTCGACCATTTCCGAGACGCCGACGCGGCGCTGGGGCCATGCGCTCGATGCGATCGCGCTGCATCCGGTCGTGGGGCCGATCCTGCTGCTCGGCCTGTTGTTCGTGATGTTCCAGTCGGTGTTCGCCTGGTCCGAGGCACCGATCGGCTGGATCGAATCGGGCATGGCCTGGCTCTCCACCCTCGCGAGCAGCGAATTACCGGCTGGATTTCTGCGTTCGCTGATCGTCGACGGGCTGATCGCGGGCGTCGGCGCGGTAGTGGTGTTCCTGCCGCAGATCCTGATCCTGTTCACCTTCATCCTGGTGCTCGAGGCATCGGGCTATATGGTCCGCGCGGCCTTCCTGATGGACCGGCTGATGGCGCATGTCGGCCTGTCGGGCCGCGCCTTCATTCCGCTGCTGTCGAGCTTCGCCTGCGCGGTGCCCGGCATCATGGCGACGCGCACGATCGACGACGAGAAGGACCGGCTGACCACGATCCTGATCGCGCCGCTGATGACCTGCTCGGCGCGGTTGCCGGTCTATACGCTGGTGATCGGCGCGCTGATCCCCAATACAAGGGTGCTGCCGCTGGTCGGGCTGCAGGGGCTGGTGATGTTCGGCCTGTATGTGCTCGGCATCGTCGGGGCGTTCGTCGCTGCGCTCGTCCTGCGGCGGACGGTGACCAAGGGCGCCTCCTCAGGCTTCATGATGGAGATGCCGAAATATCAATGGCCGCGGCTGGGCGACGTGCTGATCGGCCTGTGGAGCCGTGCGCTCATCTTCCTCAAGCGCGCCGGCACGACGATCGCGCTGACGGTCGTGCTGCTCTGGGCGCTGGCGAGCTATCCGGTGGCGCCGGCAGGACAGAAACAGAGTGAATATTCGATCGCCGGGCGAATCGCCTCGGGCATCGAAGTGGTGGTCAAGCCGATCGGCTTCAATCACGACATCGCGCTCGCCCTGCTGCCGGCGATGGCCGCGCGCGAGGCAGCGGTCGGCGCGATCGCGACGGTCTATTCGATCGACAATCCCGAGGATGTGGCGGGCGAGACCAAGCTGGCGGATCGCCTGCGCGGCCGCTGGAGCCTGCCGACGGCACTCGCGTTCCTGATGTGGTTCGTCTTCGCGCCGCAGTGCATTTCGACCATCGCGGTCACGCGGCGCGAGACCAATGGGTGGAAATGGCCCCTGTTCATGGTCGGATACCTGTTCGCGCTGGCATACGTCGCCGCGGGCGCTACATACTGGGCCGCTATCGGACTCGGTTTGTAGGAAGAATCAATATGGCGGGCAGCGTCAACAAGGTCATCATCGTCGGCAATCTGGGGCGCGACCCCGAGAGCCGATCCTTCCAGAATGGCGGCAAGGTGGTGAACCTGCGTATCGCCACGTCGGACACCTGGAAGGACAAGAACACCGGCGAACGCAAGGAAAAGACCGAATGGCATTCGGTCGCGATCTTCAACGAAGGTCTCGCGAACGTCGCCGAGCGCTATCTGCGCAAGGGCAGCAAGGTCTATATCGAAGGCGCGCTGCAGACCCGCAAATGGCAGGACGCGCAGGGTCAGGACAAATATTCGACCGAGATCGTGCTGCAGGGCTTCAACTCGGTGCTGACGATGCTCGACGGCCCCGGCGGCGGCTCGGGCGGCGGTAGCGGGGGTGGCGGCGGTGCCCAGCGCGACGATTTCGGCGGCAATGACGATTTCGGCGGCGGATCCTCCGGCGGCTTTGGCGGCGGCGCGAGCCGTGGCGGCGGCGCTCCGGCCAATCGCGGCAGCAGCAGCTTTGCGGACGATCTCGACGACGACGTGCCCTTCTGACCGTTTCGCGCGTTCATCCCTTCATGAACGAGACTTCCCCGGCGAGATCGGCCGCCCCGTCCGGCTGGCTGATCGACGAGGCGGCGCGTGCCGAGGCTTTGGCCGCGCACGATATCGAATCGCTGCGCGACCATGACGGGCTGAGCCAGATCACCGCCTTCGTCGCGGCTTTGTGCGATGCGCCGATTGCGCTGGTCAGCCTGGTCGAGGAACGCCGCCAGACCTTCCTCGCCCGTACCGGGCTCGAGACGACCGAAACACCGCGCGAGACGAGCTTCTGTGCGTTCGCGATGCGCGGAACCGAGATCATGGTCGTGCCCGACGCGACCCGGGACCTGCGCTTCGCCGACAATGCGCTGGTCACCGGCGACCCCAATATCCGATTCTACGCCGGCGCTCCGCTCGTCTCGGACGACGGCGTGCCGCTCGGCTCGCTGTGCGTGATCGACACCGTGCCGCGCGACGGATTGACGCCATTGCAGCACCAGGGACTCACCGCCCTGGCCGAAGCGGTGATGGCCCGGCTCCGCGACAGCCGCGATGCCGCCGCATGGCGTGCGACCGAAAACGCCACCCACCGCGCGCTCAACGAAAGCCATAACCGCTTCCGCGTGCTCGCCGATGCGATGCCGCAGATGGTGTGGTCGACCCTGCCCGACGGCTATCACGATTATTACAATGCGCGCTGGTACGAGTTCACCGGCGTGCCGGAAGGATCGACCGACGGCGAGGAGTGGAACGGCATGTTCCACCCCGAGGACCAGCCGCGCGCCTGGGAAACCTGGCGTCGCTCGCTCGCGACGGGCGATCCCTATCAGATCGAATATCGCCTGCGCCGGGCCGACGGCGATTATCGCTGGACCCTGGGCCGCGCGCTGCCGCTGCGCGATGAAGCCGGCGCGATCGTTCGCTGGTTCGGCACCTGCACCGATATCCATGAGCAGAAAGAGGCGAGCGAGGAGCGCGAAGTCATCGCGCAGGAGCTGAGCCACCGCATCAAGAATATCTTCGCGGTGATCGCCGGGCTGGTCGGATTCGCCGCGCGCAGCAAGCCCGAGCTGGCCGGCATCGCCGAGGATCTGCGCGAGCGGATCACCGCGCTTGGCCGCGCGCATGATTTCGTTCGCCCGCACAGCGCGAACTCCCGCCCGGCGGTATCGCAGAACAGCCTGCACGGCCTGCTGGGCGAGCTTTTCCGTCCCTATCAGTCAACGGGCCTGGAGCGAATCGCGATCACGGGCAACGATGTGGAGATAGATGACCGGTCGGCGACCCCGCTCGCCCTGCTGTTCCATGAGCTTGCCACCAACGCGACCAAATATGGCGCACTGGTCAATGACGCCGGCCGGATCACGCTCGATATCGCCGCCATGGATAGTGGCATCACGCTGCGCTGGACGGAAACCGGCGGACCGCCGGTGACGTCACCCGAGGCGATGAAGGGCTTCGGATCGCAGTTGATGGAGATGAGCGCGGTGCGGCAGCTCGGCGGCAGCATAACCCGCGACTGGCTGCCGGAAGGGCTGGTCGTGACGATCGACGTGCCGGAGCGCGCGTTCAGCCGCCGCTGATCTCGCGATCCAGCAATACCAGATCGTCATTGGCAGCAGCGCCATGCGGGGTGCCAGCGCTGGCCATCGCCGCCGCCGCCAGGATGGCGGCTTCGGAAAAAGGCTTGCGGATATAGCCGAGCGCGCCTTTGGCGGCGCCGATCTGCGCGGGGTTCGCCGTGACGAAGATCACCTTCACGCCATAATCGCGGGCGAGCGTCGCAGCGAGATCCGGCCCGGTCGGGCCGTCGCGCAGATTCACATCGACCAGCGCGAAATGGCAATCATCGGCAGCCTCGATCGCGCCGAGACGATCCGCCGCGATCGCCTTCACATGATAGCCGGCGTCGGTCAGGATCCGCTCGAGATCGAGCGCCACGAAAATCTCGTCTTCGACAATGAGAGCGGTAGTCGCCATGGATTCCTCTGAAGGTTCCTGCCGCAAACACGCGAAGGGACCGAAGAGTTCCTGATCGACATCAATTCCTCAGCAGGAACACCGCATGTTCGGCAAAGAAATTGGCCGCAGCCGAGGTCGTGCGCTTGTCGCCGGACAGGAACCACGCACCCTCGACCGTGATGCCGCGTTCTTTCACAAAGCCGCGGAAATCGTCGATCGTCACGTGGTGGATGTTGGGCGTATCGTACCATTGCTCGGGCAAAAGGCGGGTCACCGGCATCCGGCCGCCCCACATCAGCGATGTGCGTCCGCGCCAATGCGCAAAGTTGGGGAAGGACACGAAAGCACGCTGGCCGATCCGCAGCAGATGATCGAGCACGACATCCGGCCGCCGCGTCGTCTGCAGCGTCTGGCTGAGGATGGCATAGTCGAAGCTGGCTTCGGGATAGTCCGCCAGATCCGAATCCGCATCACCCTGGATCACCGACAAGCCGCGCGAGACCGCAGCGGCGACATTGCCCGCATCGAGCTCGAGACCGCGCGCGTCGACGCCCCTGGCATCGCGCAGCGCCGCCATCAGCGCACCGTCGCCGCAGCCGACATCGAGGATTCGGCTGCCCGGCGCGACATTGTCGGCAATGACGGCAAGATCGGGGCGCAGGCTCATGTGGCCGAGATAGCCCAAATCGCTGCAAACTCCGCTTCAGTAGCAGGCAGAACGACTATCTTTTCTGAAACATCTGCATTCGGCCAATGCCAGTCGAGCGCATAGAAACTGTCACCGATAAGTGTCCCGAAGCCAAATTCGGTAGTGCCGTCGGGATAGTTGGCCAGAGCGTCAGCCTTCATCACCCCATTGTCTAAAATCTCGATCGAGCGCGTCACGGCACCATCCGGAGTGACTTCGTACCAGATGATCGACGGATCCGACTCCCTGCTACCGAGCCAACTCAGTCGCCAGAAGGCGATTGTCTCAGGCGCTGGTGGCCATAGTCGCCCACTCATGTGGCGGCCCCATACACATCGGGGAAATAGCGCTGCATGAACAGCGTCGTATCGGTCACCCGCTCCCAGCCCAGCGCTTCGTACACGCCGTGCGCATCGCGCGTGCCGAGAATCCAGCGCCGCAACCCCTGGAGCTCGGGCAGCGCCTGCAACGCCGCCACCATCGCGCGGGCAATGCCCTGGCCGCGATGCGATTCGAGCACATAGACATCGGCGAGATAGGCAAAGGTAGCGCTGTCGGTAACGACACGCGCAAAACCGATCTGCACATCGCGGTCAAACGCGCCGATACAGGTGGAGCCCCGGATCGCCCGCTCCACAACCTCGCGCGGGATGCCGGCCGACCAATAGCTCCGTACGAGATAGGCATGGATCACGTCGGCCTGCATCTCGGCGCGATCGGTCGTCAGGCGGAAGGTCATGCGCCCGCCCTCAGGAAACCATCGATCACGCGGTTCATGCCGGGCGAATCGAGCAGGAAAGCGTCGTGCCCAAACGGGCTGTTGAGCTCGACGAAGCTGACCGCCGCGCCCGCCGCGTTGAGCGCATGGACGATCGCGCGCGATTCCGATGTCGGGTAGAGCCAGTCAGTGTCGAAGCTGATCAGACAGAAGCGTGCCTTGCTCGCGCGGAAAGCGTTGGCGAGCTGCCCGCCATGTTCCTCCGCCAGGTCGAAATAGTCGGTGGCGCGCGTGATATAGAGATAGGAGTTGGCGTCGAACCGATCGACGAAGCTGATCCCCTGGTGGCGCAGATAGCTTTCCACCTGGAAATCCGCGTCGAAGCCGAAGCTCTTGGCGCTGCGCGTCTGCAGGCGGCGGCCGAACTTCTCGGTGAGCCCCGCTTCCGATAGATAGGTGATGTGCGCCGCCATGCGCGCGACGGCGAGGCCCGCCGCGGGGGGATCGCCCGTTTCGTAATAGTCGCCGCCCCGCCAGTTCGGATCGGCCATCACTGCCTGGCGACCGACCTCGTGAAAGGCGATGTTCTGCGCCGTGTGCCGCGCCGCCGACGCGATGACGAGCGCTGCCCTGACCCGGTCCGGAAAAGTCGCAGACCAGCTCAGCGCCTGCATGCCGCCCATCGACCCGCCGATCACCGCCGCAAGCCGTTCGACGCCGAGATGATCGAGCAGCATCGACTGCGCCCGCACCATGTCGCGGATGGTGATGACGGGAAAGCTCATGCCCCAGGGCTTGCCGGTTGCCGGATTGACCGTCGCCGGACCCGAGGAGCCGGTGCAGCCGCCGATCACATTGCTGCAGATGATGAAATGACGATCGGGATCGACCGGCTTGCCGGGCCCGACGAGCCGGGTCCACCAGCCGGGCTTGCCGGTGATCGGATGGTTGCTCGCCACATTCTGGTCGCCGGTCAGCGCGTGGCAGATCAGGATCGCGTTGCCGCCGTCCGGCGCGAGTGTGCCATAGGTTTCATAGGCGATATCGACCGGCGACAGGAGCGCGCCGCCATCGAGCCGAAGCGGCCCGGGCAGGGTGACATGGCGATCCAGCCCAAAACGCGCATCGTCCGACATTGACGCGGCGTTAGGCCGCGACGCGCGCCCGTTCAAGCTTTGGCATTCAAGCGCTGGCGTTCAAGCGTGGCGCGCGGCCATGATCGCCTCGGCCGCCATCCTGCCAGTCTGCGCGCCACCGTTCATATAACCCGGATAGGCATCCGACAGATGCTCGCCGGCGAACTGGAGCCGCCCGGCAAGTGCGCGGTGCTTCGGCCCGCTTTCGCCCTCGACCCAGATCAGCTCACCAAAACGGGTGAGCTGGCCCGGCCGGAAATTGACATAGGCGCCGAGCGTCAGCGGATCGCGGTGCCAGCCGGTGCGCCGCACGACACCACTCATCGCCGCGCCGAAGCCCGGCACGCCGCCCTCCGCCATGGCCGCGAAGCGGCGCGCGAGCTGGTTCGCGTCCATTGTATCGGCCGCGGTGACCTCATCGCCGCCGAGGAACCATGTCCAGACGCTGCCGGCGTCGGTCGCCGGACGAATACCACCGTCCCAGCCCAGCGCAGCCCCGGCCGAGGCGTCGGTCTGCCACAATTCGCCGCCACGCCCCATCGGCCCCTCCCAGGGGCGCGACGTCATGACGGCTTGAACCTTCTCGTTATAGCCGAGGTCGACCTCCGCAATGAAGCGGCGCCACAAGGGCGGCAGCGGCACCCGGAAATCGATCTGGCGCATCAGCGGTGCCGGTACTGCGACGATCACCGCCCCCGCCGTCACTGACGTGCCGTCGAGAAAGGTCAGGCGCGCGCCAGCGCCGTACGCGTCGAGCCGCAACAGCCGCTTGCCGGTTTCGATCCGGTCACCGAGCTTCGCCTGCATGGCCGCGATTAGCGCGCCGCTGCCGCCGTCGATCAGATAGCGCTCGTCGCTATGGCTGAGCACATCGACTCGCTCACCATCGACCGTGGGCAGGTTGAATACCAGTTCGATCGCCGAGGCCTGGCCGGGCTCCACGCCATATTCGGTGCGGCTGGTCGCCTCCATCAACTGACGTACCCAGGGCTGGGGCAGCTTGTCGGCATGCTTGTCGAGATAAGCGCTGATCGACAGCCGATCGAGTTCCCGCGCCGTTCGTTCATAGGCCTTGTCGAGACGATCCGAATCCAGCGCGATCTGCGCCGCGATCGGGCGCAGCGCCTCGGCCAGCGCGGCGGTCGACAATATGGCGCCATTGGCGAGCACGACCGTACGGTGCGCTTCGCCCTTACGGTCGACCAGACCGATATCGAATGCCTTCGCCAGCTTGTGCATGTCATCATGGTCAGTGTTGACCAGCTGGCCGCCGATCTCCATCGGCACGCCATCCGCCGGCCGGTGTGTGAACATGCGCCCACCGAGTCGCGGCCGCGCCTCATAAATGCGCGCGTCGATCCCGGCCTGGGTGAGGTGCCACAAAGCGGTCAGCCCGGCGATGCCACCGCCGATGATCGCGACGGGGCCGTGAATCGGCGCGGCGCGGAGCGGACGCGGCACGGCGGCCACGAGGCCGGCCGCGCCGATCGCCTTGAGCAGCGCACGACGGCTCAGCCCCGGCGATCCTTCGACCGGCGGCTTTTCTCCCGCCGCCGCCAGGTTCATCCGGCGCGCCGATTCCAGCGCTCCCCAGAAAGTCGAACTGCCCCGCATCCAGCTTTCCCCTGCTTTCGCATTTCCTAGCAGGAGTATTGCAGAGCGCCAGCCTGCCTTAACCCCACCTTGCCTTAACTGGGTCCATGAGCCATGCGGACGGCCATGCTTCCCTTTGCCCGCGTCACCATCATCGGCATCGGCCTGATCGGCTCCTCGATCGCGCGGGCCGTCCGCGCCCAGATGCCGACGGTGCGGCTGACCGGCTATGATGCCGATGCCGAGGTACGCGCGATCGCCGACCAGCTCCAGCTGTTCGATGACGTCACCGATACCGCCGGCGCATCGGCGATCGACGCCGATCTCGTCATCCTGTGCGTGCCGGTGGGCGCGATGGGCGCGGTCGGGGCGCAGATCGCCGCCGATCTGCCGGCCGATGCGGTCGTCAGCGATGTCGGGTCATGCAAGGAGGACGTGGTGCGCGCGCTGGCCGAAGCGCTGCCCGGCGCGACGGTGATCCCGGCGCATCCCGTCGCCGGCACCGAACATAGTGGCCCCGAAGCGGGTTTCGCCACCCTGTTCCACAAGCGCTGGTGCATCGTGACGCCACCCGAAGGCGCCGATCCAGTCGCAATCGAACGCGTCAGCGAGTTCTGGCGCCGGTTGGGTGCAGAGGTAGAGACGATGGAGCCCGGCCATCACGACCGCGTGCTCGCCATCACCAGCCATCTGCCGCACCTGATCGCCTACACCATCGTCGGTACTGCCTCCGACATGGAGGAGGTCACGCGCAGCGAGGTGATCAAATATTCGGCCGGCGGTTTCCGCGACTTCACCCGCATCGCCGCGTCCGACCCGACCATGTGGCGCGATGTGTTCCTCGCCAATCGCGAGGCAGTACTCGACATGCTCCAGCGCTTCTCGGAAGATCTGTCAGCGCTGCAGCGCGCGATCCGCTGGGGCAAGGGCGACGAATTGTTCGACCTGTTCACCAGGACCCGGGCGATCCGCCGCAACATCATCGAACAGGGTCAGGACGATCCGGCCCCGGACTTCGGCCGCACCCACGACTGATCCTATCTGTCGAGCGCGTTGATCGCCTCGTGTACCCGGCGCTCGGCCTCGGCGCGGGGCAGGCCGGGCGGAATCGGCTCACCAAAGCGGAAGGTCACGACACCGGGAAGCTTGGGGCCGTGCTTCGGCCACACCTTGCCGCTGTCGATCGCAACCGGGATCACCGGGATCTTGAGCATCTGGTAGAGGCCGGCAAAACCCGCGCGCAGCGGCGGCTGCTCGCCCGGCGGCACCCGGGTACCCTCCGGAAAGATCAGGATCGAGCGCCCGAGCGCCAGCTCCGCCTGCCCCTCGCGCACCATTCGCCGCAGCGCGCCGGCCGAAGCCTCGCGATCGACGACGATGACGCCATAGCGTCGTGCCGCCCAGCCCCAGACCGGAATCGAGGCAAGTTCCTGCTTCATCACGATCGCCGGGGTACGCAGCAGCCGGCCGAGCTCCAGCGTCTCGTACATCGCCTGATGCTTGGCGGCGTAGATCACCGGGCCGGGGGCGAACAGATTGCCTTCCACCCGGCGATGGATACCCAGGATATGCTCGGTCGCCCAGCCGTGGAACTTCGTCCAGAAATGAGTGTGAACGATCAGCGCCTTGCGGCCGAACAGCGCCGTGACCGGTGTGAGCAGCACGATCGGGACCGAAATGCCGTAAAAGACGATCATGAACAGGATCGTCCGAGCCCAGATCATGCGCCGATCCCCAGCCAGAGTGCCACGCGGCGCAGCAACAGCTTGTTATATTCGGCAACCAGCAGGCCGAAGCGCGGCTTGCTCGGCACGCCATCGCCCAGCACTTCGACATCGCCGTCGAGCGCGTTGGTCAGTTCCAGCCGTGCGCGGGCGAGATGCCAGTCCGAGGTGACCAATCGCACCGACTTATACTGATGCCGCTTCACCCAGTCGGCCGTCTCCTCCGCGTTGGAGCGCGTATCGACCGCCTCGCGGCCCAGATCGATGCAGCAGGCGAACAGCGAAGGCGCCTCGCGATATTCGTGCGCCAGTTCGACCGGCCGCACCTCGGGCGCGACGCCGGTCACCAGCATGCGCTTCGCGGCATGCGCCTTGAGCAGCAGGATGCCGCGGTCGATCCGTCCCGCGCCGCCGGTCGGCACCACGATCGCGTCGGTTGTCGCATTCTCCAGCGGCTTGGGCATGGCGAGCAGGAACAGCGCGAAGCCAGCCGCCCAAAGCAGCGCCAGCACGCCAAGGGTCCGCACGATCACAGGATTCGCCTCAGCGCGCCCAGCACCGCGAGCCGCGCCGCATAGGTTGCGAGCAGGGCGAAGGCGAGCGGGAGCATGGAAAGCAGGATCCAGTCGCGCGTCGACAGCTGCAATCCGCCGAGCAAGTCCGACCCCAGGGTCGCGAGCTGCAGCCCGACCAGGACCACCATCCCGGCCGCGACCAGCGTGCCCAACGCTCCGCCGAACAAGGTATCAAGCGCGATGCGCCGCTGAAACAGCCGCGCGACCTGGATGTCGGTCGAGCCGAGCATGTGGAGCACCTCGATCGTGTCGCGGTGAGTCTCGAGCCCGGCGCGCGCCGCCAGGATGACGACGGCCCCGGTGGCGGCCGCCATCAGCGCGACCAGCCCGGCGGCGAGCCAGGTGACCATGTTCATGAAATTGCTGACCGGCGACATCCAGCTTTCATGCCGGTCGACCCGTGCCGCCGGCGCGACCGCCCGTACGGCGCTCGTCACCCGGGCGACTGCCGCGTCGTTGGCGATACCGAGATCGACATCGATCATCGCCGGCACCGGCAGATCGGGATCGGCGCCGTCGGGCCCGAGCCAGGGACCGAGCAACTTGGCGAGCTCGACACGGTTCACCTCCTCGGCGCGCGACACCTCCGGCAAGCCGCGCAGCGCGGCCAGCGCCCTGGCCGTCTGGTCTTCGCGGGCGCGATCGGCCGGTTCGACGATCTGCACCGTCAGCCGCCCCGCCAATTGCCGGTCGAGCAAAGTCGCAGCGCTCAGCGTGCCGAGCCCCAGCGCGGCCGCCAACACCGTCAGGAACAGCATGATCGCCATGATCCACATCATCGCGCGCGTGCCCCGGCTCTCGTCGAGCAGGCGGCGATCGGCCGCGGAGGTGATCAGCCGGATGCTCATTCGGACTCCGGCGGCGGGAAACGCAGCGATCCCGTAGGGTCGAGCAGCCGCCCTTTGTCGAGCCGCATCATATGCGCATTGGGGATGCGCCCGAGCAGATGGAAATCATGCGTCGCGACGACGACCGTGGTGCCCAGCCGGTTGAGCGAGTCGAACAGATGGAGCAATCGTTCCGCCATGTCGGGATCGACATTGCCGGTCGGCTCGTCAGCGACGAGGATTTCGGGCCGGCCGATCACGGCGCGGGCGATCGCCACGCGCTGCTGTTCGCCGCCCGAAAGCGTCGGCGGCTTGGCCTGGACCCGGTCCGACAGGCCGACCCAGGCGAGCATCTCGCGCACCGGCGCCTCGACGTCGCTTTCCGGCACGCCGGAGACGCGCAGGGGCAGCGCGATATTGTCATAGGCGGAAAGATGCGGGACGAGCCGGAAGTCCTGAAACACCACCCCGATCCGTCGCCGGAACCCCGGGAGCCGCTTGCGCGGCAGGGTCACCGCATCCTCGCCGAACAGCCGGATCATCCCGCGGGTCGGCCGCTGCGAAAGATAGAGCAGCTTCAGCAAGGACGTCTTGCCCGCGCCGCTCGCTCCGGTGAGAAAATAGAAGGAGCCAGTCGACAGCGTGAAGCTGACGTCGGACAACGTCTCCTGGCCCGTGCCGTAGCGCAGCCCCACATTCTCGAACTGGACGATATTCGCCATTACCGGCGCAACGCTCGCTTCATTACTGATGCCCCATCCCCGCCATCGCACGTTCAGGGCGCGCGCCACAAGCGCGGGCATTAGGGCCTTGTCCCGAAAGACTTGCCACAAGCCGCCGGTGCGTGCTTAGATTCGGGACAGGCGCAGCGTGGTCCGCGGCGCCGGAAGCGGCCCAAGATGATCCTCGAATGCACTCAATGCCGGACCCGCTACCTCGTGCCCGATTCGGCGATCGGGGCCGATGGACGGACCGTGCGGTGCGCCAGCTGCAAGCACAGCTGGTTCCAGCCGGGTCAGGTGCTCGATCTGGTCGCCCGGGCGGAAGCCGGCGGCACGGCATCGCCGCGCCCCGCCCCGACCCCGGCGCCTCCTTCACCGCCCGATGTCGAGATCGCACCACCCGGCACGGCGCCCGACTATGATGCCTTCGCGCACCAGCCGCCCTTCCGACCCCGCCGCAACCCGGCAAGGCGCTGGACCATGGCGGCCTTTGCAGCCGGTTTCGCCATGCTGGTTGGCGCTGCCGCCATCCTTTATTCCGGCGCGCCAGGCCTCGCCAAGCAGTTCGGCCTGCCGATCGGGGCGGCGGCGACACCGCTCAAGATCCTCAACAACCCGATCGACCGGCGCGACCTGGCCAATGGCAGCGAGATGTTCGCGATCAGCGGCAAGGTGGTAAACCCGACCGACCAGCGCCAGCCTGTCCCCGATATCCGTGTCGAGCTGAAGGATGCGCAGAACCGGCTGGTCTATAGCTGGACGATCCGCCCGGAGAAGATGTCGCTGGCGCCGCACGGCAGCGTCGAGTTCAACAGCGCGAAGCTCGACGTGCCGGTCAATTCGAAACAGCTGGTGCTGAGCTTTTCCGGCGAATCCGCCAACTGACCAGGGCGAAGCGGCTGCCATGGAGCAAGGCGGCCGCGACCATGCCGATGCCCGAGGCGTAGACCAGCCCGGTCAGCCCCCACCCGATATGGATCAGCCACCAGCCCGCCCCGCCCGTCACCAGGAAGAAGGCGATGATGCTGTTGCCGCCGGCCACCACCTGGTCGCCGAGCGAGCGCAGGGCATAGACGAACACCACCTGCACACCGTCGAACAGGATGAAGGGTGCCCATAACGGCACCATCGCCAGCGCGAGCAGATGCACCTCGCCCGTCGCCGGGAACAGCGCGACGACTCCGGCCGCGCCTATCACCAACAACAGGGCGAGCAGCCCGGTGAGCGACGCCGCGATCGACGCGGCGATCAGCGTGCGGGGAAAGGCCTGTTGCGGCACGCCTTCCCCGACCGCGTTGCCGACACGCACACCCGCCGCCGATCCCAGCCCGAGCGCTACCGAGAAAGTGACGTTGTGGATCGCGAAAACGATCTGGAAGGCATGCGCCGCCGCGTCGCCGAGGCGGGTGGAGAGCGCGATCAGGATCGAGAAGCCGGCCAGTTCAAGTCCCGAGGCGATCGCCGGCACGACGCCGAATGCCGCCAGCCGCGCCGCGCCGGCGGGCACGCTTCGCCATGCCGCAAGCGACAGGTCGTGCACACCGCGAAGCGTTGCCCGCGGCAGCGTCCAGGCCGCGCCGATCATCCCGAAGGCACCGATCGCCGAAGCGATCGCTGTCGCCGCCGCCGCGCCCACGGCGCCAAGCGCCGGCAACCCGAGATGGCCACCCGACAGCGCCCAGGCGAGCACTGCGTTGAGCGGCAGGATCGCGAGATTGACCGTCGTCACCCGGCGCGGGCGGCTGACGCCTTCCAGGAAGAAGCTGGCCGCCACGATGATCAGCTGGAACGGAAAGCACAGCGCCATCACCTGCACGACGCGCGCCGACCGTGGGACGAGTGCCTCCGCCACGCCCATGCCGGCGAGCATCGGCCCCGCGAAGAGCAGCAGCGCCAGTCCCGCTGCGCTGCCCAGCAACAGGGCGAGCAACAGGCCTTCGCGCAGCACAGCCCCGGTACGCTTGAGATCGCCCGCGCCGTCAGCCCGCGAAGCATGAACCAGCACGCCCGACAGGGCGGCGAGACCGGCCACGATCGCGACGAACGTCAGCGAGCGGCTTGCGCCCAACGCAGCGACCTCCTCGGTACCGACCAGCCCTACCACCACCACATCAGTGACGTGCAGGATGGTCCAGTTGAGGCTGGTCAGCATCACCGGCCAGGCGAGTCCCAGGATTCGCCGCGTTTCGTCTCCGATCGGATAGGAAGGAGCGATACCGCGCATCGCGCCCTGCTAGCGATGGATCAGCGACGCGGATAGAGCAGTTGCCAATGCCGCAATGCCTTGCTAGGGGCGCTCCCCTACCAGCTGCCGGGGCTTGTCCGGCGGTGTTTCACGTGCGGCCGTGGCGGAACTGGTAGACGCGCAACGTTGAGGTCGTTGTGGGCGAAAGCCCGTGGAAGTTCGAGTCTTCTCGGCCGCACCACTTTCTTTTTCAGGGATATGCTTCCCTGATCGCCGGGACCGGACGGGCAGCGCCCGTCCCCTCGTGCGCACGGCCTGATTCGCCCGCCGGTAGAACCTTCACGCAAAGCTTTGGTACCAACGGATCGTCCACGCTACAGTGGCGTTCTGCAACTGAACGCGCGATTCCGTCGCGCCCGCCGAAAGCCCGCTTTGCCCGAAGTCGCCGCCTATCTGAATGCGATCGGCACCGCCGTTCCCGATCACGACATCCATCACGCCTTCATCGCCTGGGCGCAGGCCCGTATCGAGGACGAGCGCGCCGCAAAGCTGTTCGCGCGCATGGCGGGCCGATCGGGCATCGAACATCGCTGGTCGGTATTGAGGCGCACCAATGACGGCGGATCCCCGGTGTCGGCCGAGGGCTTCTACGCCAAGCCGCACCTGCCCGGTACCGCCGCGCGTATGCGGCTCTACGCCAAGGAAGCGCCGAAACTCGGCATCGCCGCGATCAAGGCGCTCGCGGCGCAGGTGCCGATCACTGGCGTCACCCATTTCGTCGTGGCGAGCTGTACCGGCTTCGTCGCGCCGGGCGTCGATCAGATCATCGCGCGGCAGATCGGCCTGCATCCCTCGATCGAGCGGCTGCTGATCGGGTTCATGGGCTGTTATGCGGCGGTGGCAGCGCTCCGGACCGCGCGTCATATCGTCCGCTCCGAGCCTGAGGCGCGGGTGCTCGTGCTGTGCGTCGAGCTATCGACGCTCCACCTTCAGGCGGAAAGCGAGGTCGAGCCGCTGCTGGCGATGCTGCAATTCGGCGACGGCGCCGCCGCGGCGATGGTCACCGCTGAACCGAAAGGCTTCGCCATCGGCCAGCCCTTTGCCACGACCCTGCCCGATTCGCAGGAGCTGATCCGCTGGGACGTGACCGACAGCGGGTTCGCGATGCACTTGTCGGGCGAAGTGCCGGGCCGAATCGCCGCAGGCCTGGCCGACCCCACTTTCGCCTCGGCCGCGACCGGCGGACGCGCGCCGGGCGAGATCGACGGCTGGGCGGTGCATGCCGGCGGGCGCTCGATCCTCGATGCGGTCGAGCACAGCCTTGGCCTGGCGCCGGAAGCGCTGGCGGCCTCGCGCAGCGTGTTGGCCGCCAATGGCAATATGTCCTCGGCAACGCTGATGTTCGTGCTCGCGCGGCTGCTCGCCGGGCCGCCGGTGAGAGACGGTGTCGCGCTCGCCTTCGGCCCCGGCCTCGCCGCTGAAGGCTTCGGCTTCAGGAGTGTGGGATGAACCTCAGGATCCGCGCCATCGCCGAGGAGTTGATGGACGCCGACGATCTCGACGCGGCGACCTATGCCGAGGTGGTCGGTGACCTCGCCACCGTCAATGTCGTGACGATGGCGGGGCGCCCGACGCTCGATTTCCTCGAGCGGGCGACCAAGGGCATGACGTCTTTCCGCCTGCTCGATGTCGGATTCGGCGACGGCGACATGCTGCGCCGGATCGCGCGCTGGGCGAAGAAGCGTGGGCTCGCCGCCGAACTGGTCGGGGTCGACCTCAACCCGCGCAGCGAGCTTGCCGCAACCGCGCATACGCCCGCCGATCTGGGCATCCGCTATATCACTGGCGACTATGCCGAGTTCGCGCGCGGCGATTGGGACTTCGTCGTCTCGAGCTTGGTCGCGCATCACATGACTCACGCCCAGCTGGTCGCCTTTTTACGCTTCATGGATACCGAGTCGCGGCGCGGCTGGCTGGTCAACGATCTCCACCGCCACGGCTTTGCCCATTGGGGCTTCCCGATCCTCGCGCGGATCGCGGGCTGGCACCGCATCGTGCGGCTCGATGGCACGCTGTCGATCGCGCGATCCTACCGGCCGGCGGAATGGCCGCCGATCCTCGCCGAGGCCGGGGTCGAGGGCCGCATCTACCGCGCCTTCCCCTTCAGGCTGTGCGTCGAACGCCTGCGCTGATCGTCGGCGGCGGGCCGGCGGGCGCGAGCGCGGCGATCCTGCTTGCCCGCGCCGGGGCCCCGCATCTGCTGGTCGAACGCAGCCGCGAGACCGGCGACGCGCTGTGCGGCGGCTTCCTCAGCTGGCGTACGCTCGAAGCGCTGCGCAGTCTGGGCGTCGAGCCCGAGGCGCTCGGTCCGGCGCAGGTCACTCATGTCCGGCTGTTCGCCGGCACCCGCATGGCAGAGGCGCCCTTGCCCCGTCCGGCGATCGGCGTGTCGCGGCGTCATCTCGATTCGCTGCTGCTCGACCGGGCCGTGCGCGCCGGCGCGGCGATCGAGCGCGGCGTGACGGTCAAGGCAATCGACGACACCACTGCCCGCCTGCAGGATGGCGGCGCGATCGAGACCGACGCCCTGTTCCTGGCGAGCGGCAAGCACGATGTCCGCGGCCTTGCCCGCCCGGCAGAGGCGCGGGGCGACGACCCCACCCTCGGTCTTCGCCTCCGTCTTGCTCCAGCACCGGCACTCGACCGGTTGGTCGGCACGCGAATCGAGCTCCACCTGTTCGATCGCGGCTATATGGGCGTGGTCCTGCAGGAAGACGGCAGCGCCAATTGCTGCATGGCGGTCCACCGTTCACGCCTCGCCGAATCGGGCGATCCCGAACGCCTGCTCGATTCGCTTGCGGCGGAATCGCCCCGGCTGGGCGAGCGACTCATGTGGCGCCGAGCCGGCCAAACGATCGATGCCGTCGCCAATGTTCCGTATGGCTGGCGTGTCCGGGAAGGGGCGGCCGGCCTGTTCCGGCTCGGCGACCAGGCCGGCGTGATTCCGTCGCTCGCCGGCGAAGGCATGGGCATCGCCATCGCCAGCGGCATCCGCGCCGCGCGGGCCTATGGTGCAGGCGGAGTCATGGCCGCGATTCCCTTCCAGCAATGGCTCGCCCACGATCTTGCGAGGCCAATCGGGGTCGCGAGCCTGATTCGCCGGCTTGCCGAACGGCGGGGCATTGCCGCCGCACTGGTGCCAGTTGCGCGGAACCTGCCGTTGCTGATCGATGTTGTCGCGCGGCTGACCCGGATCAACCATTCGCACCTTGACCATGAAGCCACCGCGCAGGAAAGCTGACCCCATGGACCAGTTCACTCTTTCCGAAGGCGAGTGGCGCAAGCGGCTCAGCCCCGAACAATATCATGTATTGCGCGAAGCCGGCACCGAACCCGCTTTTTCCGGCCGCTACGACAACAACAAGGCCGACGGCCTCTATCGCTGCGCCGGCTGCGCCAATCCGCTGTTCGACAGCGCCGACAAATATGATTCGGGCTCGGGCTGGCCCAGCTTCACCCAGCCGATCGCGCCCGAGCACATCACTGAGCACAGCGATGTCAGCCACGGCATGGCCCGCACCGAGGCGCGGTGCGCGCGGTGCGACGGGCATCTCGGCCATGTCTTTCCCGATGGTCCGCCGCCGACCGGCCTGCGGTATTGCATGAACTCGCTCAGCCTGGATTTCCGCGCACGCGCACCGGAAAGTGTCGGCGAGGCCGCCGCCTGATCCGATCGGTTCACCGGCGCTTCATCGCGTCTGCACCACATGCTCACAGGCAGGCCGCTTGTTTGCTTAACCAATAGAGCCTATCCCCACCGAGCCCCATGGCCAGCCGTTCCCGATCATTCCTGCCCCCGATCTGGCGTCGCCGGCTGATGCTGGCACTGCGCATCTCGGGCGTGCTCATTGTCCTGGGGCTGATCGCCCTGGTCGTGGCCGTCTATGTCCAGCGCGCGCAGTTGCCGACCTTCGAGGAGATGAAATCCTCGCCCAACGGCCAGATGATCCGCGTGCATGCCGCCGACGGCACGGTGATCGTGTCGATGGGGCCGAGCTATGGTGAATGGCTGCCCTACGACAAGATCCCACCCGTCATGCGCGACGCGATGGTCGCGGTGGAGGATCGCCGCTTTCGCTCGCATCTCGGCATCGATCCGATCGGCGTGATGCGCGCGGTGAAGCTCGCCTTCGTCAATCGCGGTACCGACCGGCGTTTCCAGGGTGCCTCCACCATCACGCAACAGGTGGCGCGGACGATCTTCCTGTCGAACAAGTATGATGTCGGCCGCAAGTCGCGCGAAGCGCTGCTCGCGCTGGCGATGGAGCGCAAGTTCAGCAAGGACCAGATCCTCGAACTCTATCTCAACAAGGTCTATTTTGGCGGCGGCGCCTACGGCATCGACGCGGCCGCACGGAAATTCTTCGGGCACGGTGCCGACAAGCTGACTCTGTCCGAGGCAGCGGTGATCGCCGGCCTGGTCAAGGCGCCGTCGCGCTATTCGCCGACCGCCGATGCCGAGGCCGCCGTCGGCCGGGCCGGCGTTGTGATCGAGTTGATGCAGGAGACGGGCAAGATCACGGCGGCCGAAGCCGCGACCGCCGATCCCAAGAGCGTCGCGCTGGCGCCCGAGCCCAAGCAGAACAGCGTGCGCTATTTCACGGATTGGGCGCTGCCCCAGCTCGAGCTGCTGATCGATGAGACCAGCCGACCGCTCGAGGTATGGACCACGCTTGACCTCAACATGCAGCGCGATGCCGACGGCGCCATCCGCGCCAACGCGCCGAAGAACGCGCAGGGCGCGCTGGTCGCGATCGACCGGGACGGCGCGGTGCGCGCGATGGTCGGCGGCAAGGATTATGTCTCGTCGATCTACAATCGCGCGACCCAGGCGGTCCGCCAACCAGGGTCGGCGTTCAAGCTGTTCGTCTATCTCGCGGCGCTCGAGGCGGGACACAAGCCCGAGGACTCGCTGGTCGATGAGCCAATCTCGATCAACGGCTGGAGCCCGCGCAACAGCTCGGGCGCGAATCGCGGCGCAATGACGCTGCGCACTGCTTTCGCTTATTCAGTCAACACCATCGCAGCCAAGCTGGGCCAGGAAGTCGGCTTCGGCACGATCGCCGACATGGCCCGCCGCTTCGGCATCACCACCAAGGTCGATACCCATCCGGCAATGGTGCTCGGCACCTCCGACGTGCGGCTGCTCGACATGACCCGCGCCTTTGCCAGCGTCGCCAACAAGGGTGTCGCAGTGACCCCATACGGCATCACCAAGGTGACGGCGAATGGCGAGACGATCTACGCCCAGCAGGTCGATCGCAGCCATGTGCTCGTCGCACCCTATGTCGCGGCGCAGATGACCGACCTGCTCCAGACCGCGGTCAACACCGGCACCGGCAAGGCAGCGCAAATCGGTCGCCCGGTCGCCGGCAAGACCGGCACGACCACCTCGAACAAGGATGGCTGGTTCCTCGGCTTCTCCAGCGGCCTGACCACCGGCGTGTGGATGGGCCGCGACGATGCGAAGGCAGTGCCCGGGCTGCAGGGCGGCACCGCCCCGGCGCGCGCCTTTGCCGCCTTCATGAAACCCGCCGTCGCCAATCGCCCGGTGGAGGCGTTCGAGACTCAGGTGACCCTCCCCGAATGGCAACTCGAGCCTGATCAGGAATCCTATTTCGGCGAGCCCGACAATGGCCTGTTCGTCGACGAGGACGGCAATCCGGTCGAGCCCGGCGCAGCGCCGCCGTCCGATCCGGGTGCACCCTTGGTCGATCCCGACGGCAACCCGCTGCCGCCGGATCAGCAGGAGCGCGCTATCCGGAGCCAGCCCCCCGAGCGGCTGGACCAGGAATGGATGGATCAAGTGCTCGGCCGCACACCGCCACCGAACCGACCGGTGCCGCAGCGCGAACGCGCGCCTGTACCGCCGTCAGACCGACCGGCCGAGCGACCTCAGGATTCGCGCCCGACCCAGTGAAGCGCCGCGCCATTGGCGCGCAGCCATGCCCGCGATTTTGCCGGGTCGCTCTCGTCCAGCTGTTCGACCAGCGCCTGGAAATCGGGTCCGTGATTCATATGAACCCGGTGCGCGACCTCATGCGCGACGGTCGCCCGCCGCACAAAGTCCGGCGCGAGGATCAGCCGCCAACTATAGCGGATCGCGCCGCTCGACGCGCAGCTCCCCCAGCGCCCGCGCGGATCGCCGATCGCGACCCTGGTGACACCGACGCCCGCGAGAGCTGCAAATTCGGCAGTCTCGGCGCTGAGTACACGCAGGGCCTCGCGCTTCAGCCAGGTCTCGATTCGCCGCGGCAGACCGTCGCGTGGCCCGCCGCAGCGCAGGACGGCACCGTCGCGCTCGATCCGTCTCGGCGCACCCTCGCGCCATTCGATCGTCAGAAGGTCATCGCCGAACGGCACGACACCGCCCGGCACCAGCGGACGCGGCCGGGGCAGACGGGCGCGTTGTGCGTCGATCCAGGCCCGCTGCCCCTCGGCCCAAAGCAGGGCGGGCTTGACCGGTGCGCGCAGCGGCAGGGTGAGCCGGACTCGCCCGCTCGCCGGATCGACCGACAGCTTCGCGCGGCGGGAACGGGCGTTGCGGACGACCTCTACCGGCTCGCTCACAGCCGGCGATCGACCAGATGAAATTCGAGATCGCCGGCATCATCTTCGGAAATCGTCCAGCCGCGCACCGATTCCCCGGCGCGGTGGACGGCGTCACGGTCCCCGCAGACCAGATAATGCCAGCGCGGCAGCGGTTCGTCGGCGGCGCGCAGGCGATAAGCGCAGGTCGAGGGCAGCCAGTCGATCTCGCGGACATTGTCGCGGCTCAGGCGAACGCATTCGCTGACATAGGCGTGGCGGTGCCGGTAATCGGAGCATTGCGCCGTCTTGCGATCGAGCAGGCGGCACGAGACGTTGGTCGCCATCAGCTCGCCGGTGTCTTCATCCTCGAGCTTGTGGACGCAACATTTGCCGCAGCCGTCGCACAGCGCCTCCCACTGGCCGCGATCCAGCGCGTCGATCGGGGTGGTCTCCCAGAAGCGGTCGCTCATTTCACCCAGCGTTTGATCTCGGTCGCAATCGCCTCGGGCGACTGATCCTGCGGCAACAGGGCCATCGGCTTGCCCTGCGGATCCATCAGATAGGCGACCCGGCTGTGATCCACCATATAGCCGCCACCGGGGCTCATCTCGCCCTTCTTGTAATAGATAGCATATTCCTTTGCCGTCGCATCGATCGCAGCCGCGCTGCCGGTCAACCCGACCATGCGCGGGTGGAAATTCGCGACGAAGCTCTTGAGCACCTCAGGCGTATCGCGCGCCGGATCGACCGTGATGAAAAGCGGCACGATCTTCGCACCTACCGCCGGATCGCTCGCCTCCACCGCGCGCAGGCCAAGGCCGATATTGCGCGCATCGACCGGACAGACGTCCGGGCAGAAAGTGTAGCCGAAATAGACGATGCGGTATTTGCCCGCGAACGCGCGGTCGGTGATCTGCTTGCCGTCCTGATCGGTCAGGGTGAAGGGGCCACCGATCCGCGCGCCCTCGAGCGGCGGCTTTGCGGGAGCGCCCGGACCGGAACAGGCGGCAAGGGGAGCGATCACCAGCAGGGCGGCAAGGGCTCGGCGGATGATGATTGTGGGCAGACGCGCTATCTCGTTCATGGCGCGGCCAGCCATGATCTGTTAAGGGCCTCGGCGCAAGTTCGACCCGAAGCCGGCCATCGCAACCGCGCTTCGGCATTACAGGGGCCTGGCCACCAGATGATCGCACGTACATTCGGCATCGCGCTCACCGCCGCGTTGCTCGGCACCGCCATTCCCGCCCAGGCGCAGAACCAGTCCGAGGGTTATAAATTCCTCCAGGCGGTGAAGGACTCCAAGGGTTCCGACGTCGAGAAGATGCTGCGGGTGCCAGGCACGACCGTGCTCAACACGCGCGAAATCTCGACCGGCGAAGGTGCCCTGCATATCGTCGTGAAGCGCAGCGACGCGACCTATCTGAGGTATCTGCTGGCCCAGGGCGCTGACCCCAATCTCCGCGACGGAAAGGGCAATACGCCGATGATGGTCGCGGCGGGCCTCGGCGAGATCGACCTGCTTCAGGCGCTGCTCGACAAAAAGGCCAATGTGAATCTCGCCAATTCGAGCGGCGAAACGCCGCTGATTCGCGCCGTCCAGCGCCGTGACCTGGGCATGGCCCGCACGCTGCTGGCCGCCGGGGCGGATCCCGACCAGGCCGATGTCATCGCCGGCAAATCGGCGCGCGACTATGCGACGGAAGACACGCGATCGACGGCAATGGCCAAGCTGATGGCCGAGACCCCCAAAAAGGCTCGCCGCGCCGTATCGGGACCCCGGCTTTAAAGTAGCGCGCCGGCCTCAGGGTCGATCAGCCCGATCAACCGCCTGCCCGCCCGCCGTGCGAAGGCAAGCGTATTGCGTTTGCGCGTCGCGCTGGACAAAGGGTCGGTATGCGCCTCGCGGATGATCGCCGCGTCATAGCGATCGGCGACGATCACTCCGGTACGAGCGGGCAGGAACGCTTCGCCATCGAGCGGCGACGCGTCGAAGCCGGCGGGGATCGCCCAGTAGAAGCGATCGCAGCACGCCAGATAATCGGTCCATTTGCCGTCACCGAGCAGATCGGCGCGCGACACCTTGATCTCGACGATGATGATGTTGCCGCGCGAATCGAGCGCCATCAGGTCGGCGCGCCGGCCGCCGTCGAGCGGCACCTCGGCCATGGCGACCAGATCGTGGCGGAGCAGCATGCGCACCGTGCCGCGCGCCACATCCGCCGCGCAGAGCGGGGATCCGGGGGCGTCTACACATGATTCGGGGGGACGCTGCAGCATCCCCCCGATCTAGAACATTTCACGAACGCGGGTCAAATCCGCGCATCGTTGAAGAGCGTGAAGTCTATCGCGTCAGCGATAAAACACGTGATTCCCGATCGCGGCGATCTTCGTCATGCGCCAGCCCGGCGAAACCCGGCGAGCGTGGAAATACATCGCATTCGGTGCCGGGCTGTCCCAGGCATCAGCCATCGCGACGCGGGCAACGGCCACGGCCGTGCGATAGGCAGGGCTGTTGGCGATGGCCGGCACGCGGCCGCCGCGAACGAAGGAGAACTGACCCGGCTGAGTCACGACCGAGCAGATCGACTTGGGAAAGCGACCTGACTTGGTGCGGTTGAGGATGACTTCGCCGACCGCGAGCTGGCCCGATAGGGGCTCGCCCTTGGCTTCGAAATAGATCGCGCCCGCCATGCAGGTCAGGTCGCGATCGTGCGCATCGGTATCCTGCGCAGCGACGGCCTGGGCGAGGCTGTCATAGTCTTCGTCTGCCTGGGCAGCAGGAAGGGCGGGAAGATCGGTGTCGCTCTTGGCGACGGTGTCGGCAGCTTCCGCATCTGGCGCCGGCGTCGCGGCTGCTTCAGGCGTGGGGCTGGCAACGGGAACAGGAACGGCGATCGGGAGTTTAAGAGACTTGTCGAGCTCGAAAGCAAAACCCGGGGTGCTGGCGCCGATCAGGCCTGTGATGGTCAGAGACATCGCCGCGATAGCTGCGGCGCGAGTGAAAAACGTCATTAAAACTTCGAAAAATGCGGTGGTGTGCGGAAGCTGATCGGATCAAGAAAAAGCGATCGCCCGGACGTCCCCCCGACTGCGTAACCTAGCCGGATCGCACCCGGCACGGCACAACGCGCGTGATTAGAGCACGCGCTTTCGTTGTGCAGCGCACCCAAGTCAACCCGACAGCATCGTTTCTGCGGCGAATCGTTCTGCCGATACGATATCCAGCTCGATTACCCACAAATCGGGGTCGCGGCTGCGTCTCCGGCGCCAATAGTCGGTGATTTCGGCTGCATTATCAATGGTTTTTGGGCCAACGCGGACGAGCTGAACCGAGCCGTCGGCCCCGATTCCGCGTTCGAAGACGCCAGAATTAACTCCTTTTTCCAGCGCGATGACCAGGATCGCGCCAGCCTGAACGTCGCCTTTGGCGAGCACCGTGCCGATCCCGCCGGCATCGTTCACCCGCCTGAGCATCGCGCCGACCAGCAACCCGCTCGGCAGACGTTCACTCATGAAACCGCCCGATATCCGGGCAGGCCGGCAAGCGCGATGCGGCTGCGCATGAAGGTGCCCGTGCCGCGCGCAGCCTCCTCGCCTTCGCTGTCGATCAGCCGGGCCTCCGCGACGAACACACGGCGCTGGCCGCTGACCCAGCGCCCCTCCGCCACCACCGGCCCTGCCTTGAGCGGCTTGGTGAAGAGCAGGTTGAACGCGGTGGTCAGCAGGAAGCGATCGGTGACCAGGCTGTTGGCCGCATAGAAGGCGGCATCGTCGAGCATCTTGAAATAGCTCGTACCGTGTGCCGCGCCGCCGGCATGATAATGACGCTCGTCGATGATGAAATGAATCCGCGCGACGCCGGCAGTCGGAATTTCCAGCCTCGATTCGAACAGCCGGTTGATCGGGGCCGCAGCGTAAAGCGATTCGAGCGCGCGGAAATGCGCTTCTTCGCCCTGCGCCGGAGAATCAGGCGGCGTCACGTGCCTCGTCAGCGGTCAGCAACGCGTAGATCGCATCACGCGACCCGGCGCCGCGCAGCTTGTCGACGAACCCACGCTCGCGCAGCCGGCGCGACACCCTGGCCAGCGCCTTCAGGTGCAGCGCACCGGCATCGACCGGCGATAACAGCATGAAGACGATGTCGACCGGCAGATCATCCACCGCCTGGAAATCGATCGGCTGGGCAAGGCGCGCAAATACGCCGACGACATGATTGAGGCCGGCAATCCGCGCATGCGGCGTCGCGACGCCGCTGCCGAACCCGGTCGAGCCGAGCTTCTCGCGCTTGACCAGACCCTCCGCAACGGCTGCGGCGTCGAGTCCGTAAGCGGCGGCCGCGGCAGTCGCGAGCTGCTGGAACAAGCTTTTCTTGTTGGCTGCCGCGAGCCGTTCGAGCACGGTCTCGGGCAACAACAGGTCACTCAGGTCGGTCATCATCATCCTTGGGCACCCCTACCCCGGGGGGCGCCCATAGCGCCGTTTGGCGCCGTGCGATAGCACATGCGTCAGGCCGCGCGGTGCGGCTCGACCCAGCCGATCGTCCCGTCACCGCGGCGATAGACCATATTGTACGCCCCCGACCCGGCATTGCGGAACAGGAGCGCCGTGGTGTTGCGCAGATCGAGCATCATCACTGCATCGGAGACGGTCGCGTCGGGCACATCGACCCGGGTTTCCGCCACGATCAGCGGAAAGTCTTCCGCCACCTCGTCATCGGCCTCGCGGAACACGGTATAGCCCGCATTGTCGTCGACCGAGTCGGCGCCGTTGGCGACGCCATTTGCCTGGCCTGAGTTACGGTCCTTCAGGCGGCGCATGTAACGGCGCAGCTGCTTCTCGATCTTGTCGGCCACGCCGTCGAACGCGCCGTGCGCGTCCATTCCGTCATTGCTGCCCTTGAGCACCAGGCCCTGCATCACATGCGCCACGATATCGCAGGTGAAGCCATTGTCGTGCGGCCCCTTGCCGAACGTCACATGGGCAGAAATCGCCCGGGAGAAATATTTGGCGGCGATACCCTGGAGCCGAGTCTCGACATGGCTTTTCAGCGCGTCGCCGGTAGCCACCTGATGGCCCGAAATCCGGATGTCCATGAGCATTCTCCTTCAACAGAACCAGGCAGCTAGGCCCGGCTCCGTACCTGCGTCAACCGGACGCCTCGACCCCCCAAAGCGGATTCTTTATCTTCTCCATAAACGCGGCATGGCGTGCGCGTTCCGCAGCGCTTGCCTCAAAAAGCCGGGCAGGCCGAACGACGGCCGGCGCCGCGACTGGCTGAAAGCTCGCCTGCACCTCGATCGTCTCGGTGACCAGCGTCAGCCCGATCTGGCGTCCGCCGGTCAGCTCGACATAGACCTGTGACAGGAGCTGCGCGTCGAGCAACGCGCCGTGCACGACTCGGTGGCTGCGATCGATGCCATAGCGGTTGCACAACGCATCAAGGCTGTGCTTGGCGCCGGGATGGCGGGTGCGCGCGAGCACGATCGTGTCGACCATCCGGTCGAGATGGATCGCTTTGCGCCCGCAACGCGCGAGCTCGCCGTTGAGGAAGCCGAAGTCGAAGCTGGCATTGTGCGCGACCAACGGCGCATCGCCGAGAAATTCGAGCAGGCCGTCCACGCCATGACCGAACAACGGCTTGTCCGACAGGAACGCATCGCTCAGCCCATGCACGCGCTGCGCCTCGGCGGGCATGGTCCGCTCGGGGTGGAAATAAGCGTGAAAGGTGCGCCCGGTCTCGACCCGGTTGATCAGTTCGACGCAGCCGATCTCCACCATTCGGTCGCCATCGGCGAAGCTGAAGCCGGTAGTCTCGGTGTCGAAGACGATCTCGCGCATTACATATGTTATCGGGATTGCGAGGCCCTGAGGCAAGAGACCAATGACTCGACCGCAGCGCGCGTTTCGTCGAGGCTGCCCCCCGTCGGGATGACGAAATCGGCTCGGGCGCGCTTCTCCGTGTCGGGCATCTGCCGCGCGAGGATCGCATCCAGCTTCACCTCGGTCATACCCGGCCGCGCTAATACCCGGCCCCGCTGGACATCGACCGGCGCGGAGACGACCACCACCTTGTCGACCCGCTTCTCGCCGCCGGTTTCGAACAGCAGCGGGACGTCGAACACGACGATCGGCGCATCGGTATGCGCAGCGAGGAATGCCGTTCGTTCCTCGCCCACTGCGGGATGGATCAGCGCCTCGAGGCGCTTCAGCGCGCGCGGATCGGCCAGGACGGCCTCGCCGAGCAGAGTCCGGTCGACACCCTTGGGCCCGGTCGTGTCCGGGAACATCGCCTCGATTGCGGCGACAAGTCGCCCGCCTTCACCCTGGAGCCGGTGGACCGCCGCATCCGAGTCGAATACCGGCACACCGAGATCCTCGAACATCGCGGCCACGGTCGACTTGCCCATGCCGATCGAGCCGGTGAGTCCCAGGGTCAGGCGGGAGGTCAACATGACGTCATGACATCAACAGCTCGCGCAGCTCCTCGTCGCGATCGCGCGGCGGCTCCGCACCGAACAGAAGCTCGAAGGCCAAAGCACCCTGGCCAATCAGCATGTCGAGACCGTCGACCGTCTCCAGCTCCCGCTCCCGTGCCGCCTTCAGCAGCCCGGTTTCGAGCGGTGCATAGACGATCTCATAGACCACGGCATCCTCAGGCAACGGAGAAAGGTCGAGGTCGAGCGGGGGCTGGCCAGCCATGCCGAGCGAGCTGGTGTTGACCAGCAATGACGCCGGCGGCAGCGGGGCGCTCAACGGCAGCGCCTTGCCTTTCAGCCCGAAAGTGGAAAGCAGGGCAGCCGCCTTCAGCACGTTGCGGTTGAGGATCGTCACCTCGCCGACCCCGATCCGCGACAACGCGAACAGGATCGCCCGTGCCGCGCCGCCTGCCCCGATCACCGCCACTGGCGCCCCGGCCAGCGGCACCTCCGCGATCGGCGCATAGAAGCCGCCGGCATCGGTATTGGTGCCGATCAGCACCCCGTCCTCGGCGCGCATCGCCAGGTTGATCGCGCCGATCGTCGCACGCACGCCGCCGCGATCCTCGACCAGGTCGAGTGCCGCCTCCTTGTGCGGTAGGGTGATATTGCACCCCCGCCAGGCCGGATCCGCGCGGCGTTCCTCGAAATAGCCGGCGAGGCGATCGGGCGTGACATGGTGCGCTCGATAGTCCGCATCCAGGCCCAGTGCATCGATCCAGAAGCGATGGATCAGCGGCGACTTGCTGTGCTTGATCGGATCGCCGATCACCTCGGCATAGATGGCCGTCATGACGTCAAAACACCCCTAACCCGTAGATAATCGAGTACCGGCAACAGTGGCAGACCCAACACGGTGAACTGGCTCCCCTCGATCCGGCTGAACAATTGGGCTCCCGGCCCCTCGATCCGGTAACAGCCGACGCATCCAGAAATCTCCGGCCATTCCACATCGAGATAGCTATCGATGAAACTGTCGGAGAGGGTGCGGACAAACATCTTCGCGCGGTCGACCACCCGCCAGACCGGGCGTCCGTCGACTGCCATCACCGCGGCGCTGATCAGCTCATGCCGCTTGCCCGATATGCGACGAAGATGCTCGGCTGCCTCGGCGCGATCGGCTGGCTTGTCGAGCATCGATCCGTCGTCGAGGGCGACGACGGAGTCGCTCCCCAGCACCAGCGCCTCGGGGTCGCGGTGCGACACGCGCAGCGCCTTCAGCTCGGCCAGCCGGTCGGCCAGGTCACGCGGTGCCACGCCCTCGGCACGCATCGCCGCCTTGGCCGACTCCTCGTCGACATTGGCCGCCACTGCCTCGAACGGCACGCCGGCGGCCGTCAGCATTGCGCGACGCGACGCGCTTTTGGACGCCAGTACCAGTCTCATGCCGAATCCCGCTCGTTGACCAATTGCACGATCGCTGCCGCAGTCTCCTCGATCGACCGGCGGGTGACGTCAATCACCGGCCAGCCATTGTCGGCAAACATCCGCCGCGCATAGGCGACCTCGCGCGTCACCGCTTCCTGATCGACATAGGATGTCTCCGGCGCCTGGTTGAGTGAGAGCAGCCGGTTGCGCCGCACCTGGATCAGCCGGTCGGCACTGGTGGTCAGCCCGACGACCAGCGGATGCCGGAGCGAGAACAGCGAGGTCGGTGGGGGGCTTTCCACCACGATCGGGATATTGGCGGTCTTGAAGCCGCGATTGGCAAGATAGATCGAGGTCGGCGTCTTGGACGAACGCGACACGCCGGCCAGCACGATGTCAGCCTCTTCCCAATCCTCCCAGTTGATGCCGTCGTCATGCGCCATGGTGAACTGGATCGCATCGACCCGAGCGAAATAGGCGGCGTCGAGCACATGCTGGCGCCCCGGCCGCGCCTTGGCCTGCTGGCCGAGCAGGCTTGAAAGGGCGTCAGTCACCGGATCGAGCGGCGCGACTGCCGGCAGGCCAAGCGCCCGACACCGCGTTTCCAAGGTCCGGCGTGTCGCGCTGTTGACCAGGGTGAACAGCACCAGCCCGGGATTCTGCGCGATTTCCTGCAGGATGCGTTCGAGATGCGCCTCGGTGCGGACCATTGGCCAGAAATGGCGGATCGTCTCGACATCGTCATATTGGGCGAGTGCCGCCTTTGCGATATTCTCGAGCGTCTCGCCGGTCGAATCCGACAAAAGGTGGAGATGCAGCCGCATTACGGCCGCGTATCGCGGGCCAAAAGGCCGGTTGGGGATGGAACTGTGGAGAACATCCGGAAAATCGCTAGCGCAACTTCTCCGTCGCGCAAAGCGATCGCCGAGCGTGGAAAAGTCCGGAGTTTCCCACAATCGCGCCCACACCCCCATGGTTCCACGCACAGCCTGTGGATAATGGGGATCGCCCGACCGACTCTGCGGGAGTCAGCGGGCCCGCCCGCGTCAAGCTGTTGGCATTTTCGGGACGAACGCATAAGCCCCGCCATCCACGCGCCAACGACCACTACATCCTTTCTAGATTCTCTTCTTATTAGATAGAAGGACGCTCGCGATCCCGACTCCCGTGACCGAAAAGCGCTTGCTCGCGACCCTGAAGGGCGTTCGGCAGGAGGTGCCTCCGATATGGCTAATGCGCCAGGCCGGACGCTACCTCCCCGAATATCGTGCGCTTCGGGCGGAGAAGGGTGGATTCCTCGCGCTGGCGACCGACCCCGATGCTGCGGCCGAAGTGACGATCCAGCCGATCCGCCGTTTCGGCTTCGATGGCGCGATCCTCTTCTCCGACATATTGATGGTCCCCTGGGCGTTGGGACAGGCGCTGAGCTTCGGCGCGGGTGAGGGGCCTGCGCTGGCCCCACCCTTGATCGATCATGCGCTGGCGGGGCTCCAGAAGGTGCCTGAACGGCTCGACCCAGTCTATGCGACAGTCGAGAAGGTCGCTGCGATGCTGCCGGTGGGAACGACCTTTCTCGGCTTTGCGGGAAGCCCTTGGACGGTCGCCACCTATATGGTCGCCGGTCATGGCAGCCGCGATCAGGGCGAGACGCGCCGTTTCGCCTATACCGACCCCAAGGCCTTTGCCGAGATCATCGATGCGATCGCGGATATGACGATTGCCTATCTGTCCCGGCAGATCCAGGCAGGCGTCGAGGCGGTCCAGTTGTTCGACAGCTGGTCGGGCAGCCTGTCGCCCGCCCAGTTCGAGCGCTGGGTGATCGCGCCGAGCGCGAAGATCGTCTCGGCGTTACACGATCTGCATCCCGACACGCCGGTCATTGGCTTCCCCAAGGGCGCCGGTGGCAAGCTGCCGGCCTATGCGCGGGAGACTGGCGCTGACGCGATCGGCCTCGACGAGACGGTCGATCCGGTCTGGGCGCACAAGAGCCTGCCCGAAGGCTTGCCGGTTCAGGGTAATCTCGATCCGCTCGCCCTGATCGCCGGCGGCGAAGAGCTCGACGCTTCGGCGACACGAATCCTTGAGGCGCTGGCCGATCGGCCGCATATCTTCAACCTGGGTCACGGCATCCTGCAGGATACGCCGATCGCCCATGTCGAGCGCCTGCTGGCGCAGGTGCGGAGAGTGCGATGAATTTCCTTGGGAACGCTTATCTCTGGGTGAAGGCGGCGCATGTCGTCTTCGTGATCTTCTGGATGGCGGGCATGTTCGCGCTGCCGCGCTACCTTGTGTATCATCAGGAAGCGCTACCGGGATCGGCCGAGGCACAGAAATGGGTCGAGCGGGAAACCAAGCTCCGCAACATGATCCTGACGCCATCGATGACCCTGGTCTGGATCCTTGGCGTGATGTTGGCCGTCAATGCAGGGCTGTTCGCTGGCGCAAGCGGGCTCGGCTGGCTCCATGCCAAGCTGGCGCTGGTCGTGATCCTCAGCGGCTATCATGGATGGGCAGTCGGCTATGCGAAGAAGCTCGCGGCGGGCAAGCCGACGCTGAGCGGAAAGCAACTTCGCCTGATCAACGAGGTCCCAGCGATCCTGATCGCGCTGATTGTCGTCCTGGTGATCGTCCGCCCCTTCTGATTCGGCGTTCGCGACTTGACTTGAGAGAGGCTGACACCTAGGTCCCGAGGTGTCGAAGCGCGCGGAGCCATGTGTTCCGGGCCGCGGCACCTTCCTCCAGCATCGTCGCGTTTCCCCTTCGCCGACAGACGCTAACCCCCAGCACCATTCCACGTCCGGACGCCACCCATGCATCTCAAAGACCTCAAGAAAAAAAGCCCGGCCGAACTGGTCGCGATGGCCGAGGAACTCGGCGTCGAGAGCGCGTCGACCTTGCGCAAGCAGGATCTGCTGTTCGCGATCCTCAAGGTCCAGGCCGAAAATGGCGAGCAGATCATGGGGCTGGGCACAATCGAGGTGCTGCCTGACGGTTTCGGCTTCCTGCGCAGCCCGGAGGCGAACTATCTCGCCGGCCCGGACGATATCTACATGTCGCCCAACCAGGTCCGGAAGTTCGGTCTGCGCACTGGCGACACCGTAGAGGGCGAGATTCGTGGGCCGAAGGACGGCGAACGCTATTTCGCACTGACCCGGTTGACGTCAGTGAATTTCGACGATCCGGATGCAGTCCGCCACCGCGTCAATTTCGACAACCTCACCCCGCTCTATCCCGAAGAGAAGCTGACGCTCGATCCGCAGGATCCGACGATCAAGGACAAATCGGCGCGGGTGATCGACATCATCAGCCCCCAGGGCAAGGGCCAGCGCGCCCTGATCGTCGCCCCGCCGCGCGTCGGCAAGACGGTACTGCTGCAGAATATCGCGCGCGCCATTACCGACAACCATCCCGAAGTGTTCCTGATCGTGCTGCTGATCGACGAGCGGCCGGAGGAAGTGACCGACATGCAGCGCTCGGTGAAGGGCGAGGTAGTCTCCTCGACCTTCGACGAACCTGCCACGCGCCACGTGCAGGTCGCCGAAATGGTGATCGAAAAGGCCAAGCGTCTGGTCGAGCACAAGAAGGACGTGGTGATCCTGCTCGACTCGATCACGCGTCTCGGCCGCGCCTACAACACCGTCGTGCCCAGCTCGGGCAAGGTGCTGACCGGCGGTGTCGATGCGAACGCCCTGCAGCGTCCGAAGCGCTTCTTCGGTGCTGCGCGCAACATCGAGGAAGGCGGCTCGCTTTCGATCATCGCCACCGCGCTGATCGACACCGGCAGCCGTATGGACGAGGTGATCTTCGAAGAGTTCAAGGGCACCGGCAACTCGGAAATCGTGCTCGACCGCAAGGTCGCCGACAAGCGCATCTTCCCCGCGCTTGACGTCGGGAAGTCCGGTACCCGCAAGGAAGAACTGCTGGTCGACAAGAGCAAGCTCTCCAAGATGTGGGTGCTGCGCAGGATTCTCATGCAGATGGGCACCATCGACGCGATGGAGTTCCTGCTCGACAAGATGAAGGATTCGAAGACCAACGAAGACTTCTTCGATTCGATGAATCAGTAGCGACGTGCGGCCTGCAGCATCCTGCTGCAGGACTCGCGCAAGCTCGGCGGCGGGCCACAGCCCCGACCGACGCCGCGGGCTTTGCCCGCGGCGCTTGCTCAAAGGAGGGCATGGTGATCCTCGAACACGCCCTCCTCACCATAAAACCCGGCCAATCCGCTAGCTTCGAAGCCGTCATGGCCCGGGCCCGCCCGCTGATCGTCGTCTCACCCGGCTTTCGGTCGATCGCGGTGCGAAAGGCTTGTGAAAGCCCGGACCAGTACCTGCTGCTCGTGGAGTGGGAGGATATCGCCAGTCATCGCGACGGTTTTCGTATGTCAGCGCGTTATGCGAAGTGGCGCGCACTGCTCCATCCCTTTTATGAGCCGATGCCGACCGTGACCTATTTCGGAGACCCTGTGTGATCAATTTCGCGGACGTGTTCACTGCCGCCGGTCTCGCGACGCTCGGCCAGGTGATCATGATCGACCTGATGCTGGCGGGCGACAATGTCATGGTGCTCGGCGCGCTCGCAGCCGGACTGCCACCGAAGCAGCGTAAGCAGGTGCTCGGCTTCGGCGTAGTCATCGCGATGATCTGCCTGATCGGCTTCGCGCTGATCGCGACCAAATTGCTCCATGTCGTCGGCTTGCTGCTCGGTGGCGGTGTATTGCTGCTCTGGGTCGCGTGGAAGCTGTTCCGCGAGCTTCACCCGGCGCCCGCCGCAGTGGCGGTCGATGATCCGGAGACCGCCGCGGTCGAAGGCGTCAAGCCGACCAAGACCTTCCTGCGCGCAGCGATCCAGGTCGCCATCGCCGATCTGTCGATGAGCCTCGACAATGTCCTCGCCGTGGCCGGCGCAGCGCGCGAGCATCCCACCGTATTGCTGTTCGGCCTGATCCTGTCGGTGACCCTGATGGCGGTCGCCGCGAACTTCATCGCGCGACTGATCGAACGCTATCACTGGATTGCCTATATCGGCCTGGCGGTGATACTTTATGTTTCCGGATCAATGATTTACCACGGTATCGTGGATAACGACGTGGGTATCCTCCACCTGCTGATCTGAGGATTCGTCACCGCGCCAAAATCGTCATGCCCAAACAAATCCGGCATGACGATTAGGGTAATGCTGAGATCAGCCCAGATTCTCCGCGAAGAACGCCGCCGTCCGCTCGTCCGCCAGCGTCGCCGACGCATCCGACCGACGCAGCCCGAATTCGGTCGCGAAGCCATGATCTTCGCCGGGATAATCGAAGATCGTCACCTTGGGGTGATCGTCGAGGCCGTCGTGCATCCGCTGCTGCGCTGCCTTGTCGACGAAATGATCCTCCTGCGGCACATGCAGCAGCACCGGGTGCGCAATCGCATGCTTCTCGCCGAGCAGGCCGTCGATACCGACGCCGTAATAGCAGGCGCTGGCGTTCACGTCGGTGCGCGCGGCGGTCATGAACGCGAGCCGGCCGCCAAGGCAATAACCGACCGCACCGACCTTGCCCTCAGCACCTAGCATTTTCCGCGCGGTGCGGATCGTCGCCTCGATATCCTGGATGCCGACATTCTGGTCGAACTGCCCCATCATCGCCAGCGCCTGCTGGAATTCTTCGGGGATGTCGGGGTCGAGCTGCGTATCCGGCTCGAGCCGCCAGAACAAATCGGGCGCGATGGCGAGATAGCCGTCCTCGGCCAGCCGGTCGCATTTGCGGCGGATGCCGGCATTGATGCCGAAGATCTCTTGGACCACGACGATCGCCGCGCGCGGCGGACCCGCGGGCTCGGCGCAATAGGCAGTGAAATCACCCGTGCCGTCGAGCGTGTCGATCGTGATCGTTGCGGTCATCATGGTCCTCGGCTGTAAGGGCGGCGAACGCCCGAAATCCGCATGCCGTCGATGGGCGTTGCGATCAGGCCCAAGTCGCGCGCATACATGCCCGAAGCTTATGCAGCGCGGCCGTCGCCCGCTCAAGCGGAGATGGCCCATGAAGATCAATGTCGAAGTCGATTGCACCCCGGAAGAAGCACGCCGATTCATGGGGCTGCCCGATTTCACGCCAGTCCATGAAAAATATATCCAGAGCGTGATGGGTGCGATGGATGGCGCTGTCCCGCCTGAGATGATCGACACGCTGATGAAGAGCTGGTCGCCGATGGGCGAAGCCGGCATGGGCTTTTGGCGGAAGATGTTCGAGACGTCGTCCAAGTAACGCGTGATGGAGACGATCTTCGCCGTGTCGAGCGGTGCCCCGCCCGCGGCGATCGCGATCATCCGGTTGAGCGGGGAAGGGGCATTCGCCGCAGCACGTGCTCTGGCGGGCACTTTGCCGCAATCACGCCACGCGGCATTGCGTGCGCTGCGTGGCAGTGGCGGCCTGTTGCTCGACCGCGCGCTCGTGCTTGCCTTTCCGGGCCCCGATAGCGCGACTGGCGAAGATCTCGTCGAACTGCATGTCCATGGCGGACGTGCCGTGGTTCAGGCAGTCGAGGCCGCGCTGGCGGCCCTGCCGAGAATGCGTCGTGCCGAGCCGGGCGAGTTCACCCGGCGCGCCCTGGCCAATGGCCGGATCGACCTGACCGAAGCCGAGGGGCTCGGCGACCTGCTTGCCGCGGAGACCGAAGGCCAACGCCGTGCGGCGTTGGCTGTGGCCGAGGGGGCGATCCGCAGACGCGCGGAGGGCTGGACCGACCGACTGCTGGCGCTGGCTGCGCAGGTCGAGGCGCAACTCGATTTCGCCGAGGAGGATGAGGTCGATCAGGCCGCGCCGCCTGCCTTTGCCATGGAGGCGCTGGCGCTTGCCGACGAGATCGCGACCCTGCTCGCCGTGCCGCCCGTCGAACGCTTGCGCGATGGATTACGGGTGGTGATCGCCGGCCCGCCCAATAGCGGCAAGTCGACCCTGCTTAACGTGCTCGCTGAACGCGATGCCGCGATCGTCTCGCCGATCTCGGGCACGACGCGTGACCGGATCGAAGCACCGGTGGTTCGCGATGGCATCGCCTATGTCCTGACGGACACCGCCGGGCTGCTTGAGGAAACGCCTGATCCGATCGAACGGATCGGCATCGCACGCGCTGAAGAGGCGATGCGGTCAGCTGACCTGATCCTGTGGCTGGGCGACGACGAGGCGCCGCAGCCGGGCGCGATCCGCATTCATGCGCGCGCCGATATTGCTGCGCGCGCCGTCGTCCCGTCGGGCGCTGATCTCGCCGTTTCAGCTGCCACAGGCGAAGGCGTTCCCGCTCTTTGGTCGCTGCTGCGCGACCATGCCGCCATGCTGCTGCCGCGCGAAGATGCGGTTGCGGTCAATCGCCGGCAACGCGATTTGCTGGTCCTGTGCACCGACAGCTTGCGAGCGGCGAGCGGGCAGCGCGACCCGATCGTCTTTGCCGAGGAACTGCGACTTGCGATGAAAGCGCTCGATCGATTGGTCGGCCGCAGCGATGTCGAAGCGATGCTCGACGCCCTGTTCACTCGATTCTGCCTTGGCAAATAGACGTTCCACGTGGAACAATTTTGACAGCGGGCTGGCGTCGACCTAGCGGAGCGTCATGGATTTCGATGTAATCGTCGTTGGCGGAGGCCATGCCGGCACGGAGGCCGCGGCCGCGGCCGCGCGCCGTGGCGCGCGCACGGCATTGGTCAGCTTCGATCCAACAAAGATCGGCGCGATGTCGTGCAACCCGGCGATCGGTGGGCTCGGCAAGGGCCATCTGGTTCGCGAGGTCGATGCGTTCGACGGCCTGATCGCGCGCGCTGCCGACGCTGCCGGTATTCACTATCGCATGCTCAACCGCAGCAAGGGTTCGGCGGTGCAGGGGCCGCGCGTCCAGGCCGACCGGACTCGCTACGCAGTGGCGATCCAACAGATGCTGGCAGACCAGGAACGCCTGTGCATCGTATCGGGCGAGGTTGCGGCGCTCACTCTCTCGGCGTCAGGCGCAGTGGCAGGCGTTACCTTGGCCGACGGCTCCTTGCTCAAGGCGCGCGCCGTCGTCCTCGCCACGGGCACCTTCCTGGGCGGCCGCATCTTTTGCGGCGAAGAGCGGCTGATCGGTGGGCGGATCGGCGAGGCTGCAGCCTCGCTGCTGGCGGTGCAGCTGCGCGACGCCCGTTTGCCGATGGCGCGGCTCAAGACGGGGACGCCGCCGCGGCTCGATGGTCGGACGATCGAGTGGAGCCGCCTCGCCGAGCAACGCAGTGACGACGACCCCTGGACCATGTCGCCCGTCACGCCGGGTCGGTCTCTTCCGCAACTCTTCTGTGCCGTCACCCGCACCAGCGAAGAAACGCACACGATCATCCGCGCCTCGCTCGATCGTTCGCCCCTGTTCGGCGGGGCGATCGCGGGGCCGGGCCCGCGCTATTGCCCCTCGATCGAGGACAAGATCCACCGTTTCGGCGACCGTGACGGACATCAGATCTTCCTTGAGCCCGAGGGGCTGGACGACGCGACCATCTATCCCAACGGTATCTCGACCTCCCTCCCGGCGGATGTCCAGGCCGCGATGATCGCTTCGATCCCGGGGCTCGAGACGACGCGGATCATCACCCCGGGTTATGCGGTCGAATACGACCATATCGACCCACGGGCGCTCGATCCGACGCTCGAGGTGCGGGCGATACGGGGGCTGTTCTGCTGCGGCCAGATCAATGGCACGACCGGCTATGAGGAAGCAGCGGGGCAGGGGCTGATTGCCGGCCTCAACGCTGCGGCGGTGGCGCTCGGCGCCGATTCAATCGTGCTCGACCGCGCGACGAGTTATCTCGGCGTAATGGTCGACGATCTGGTGCTGCAGGGCATCACCGAGCCCTATCGCATGCTCACCGCCCGCGCCGAATACCGGCTTAGGCTGCGCGCCGACAATGCCGAGACACGGCTTGGCCCGATCGCGGAAGCCATTGGATGTCTCGGACCGCCGCGCCTGGCGCGTCTGGCCGAGCGCTCTTCTCAGCGCGGCGAGATCGAGGCCATACTCGGTCAGACCTTGTCGGCCGCCAGGGTGCTGGCCAATGGCGCTGCCGGTCCACTCGATAGTCAGAAGCGATCAGCGACTGAGTGGTTGCGCTTCGCCGGCGTGACGGTCGATCATGTCGCGCCCGGCCTGATGGCAGCATATGATCCTGCGCTCGTCGCCGAGATTGCTGAAGATGCCCGTTACGCACCTTATCTGCGACGGCAGGACGAGGAAGTCGCGCAACTCCGCGCCAATGACTCGATCAGCCTGCGCGACGGCCTCGATTTTGCCGCGATCCCCGGCCTTTCGACGGAGATGGTCGAAAAGCTCTGCCAGGTCCGCCCGGCCACGCTGGGTGCTGCCAGCCGTATCCGCGGCATCACGCCCGCCGCGCTGACCGCGATCCTGCTCCACGCCCGGCGTCGCGCCGCATGACCGAGGAGGATGCAAAAGCCTGGATCCGCGATCGCTTTGGCGCAGTGGGTGAGGGGCGGATGGCCGAACTCGCACGGATCGTGGTCGACGAAGCCAGCCGGCAGAACTTGATTGCGCCTTCGACCCTCGACGCCATCTGGGCCCGCCATATTGTCGACTCCGCCCAGTTGATCGGCTTGGCCGACGACGTGGAGGGCGATTGGCTCGATATCGGCACAGGTGCCGGTTTTCCCGGCTTGGTCGTCGCGGCTCTCACTGCACGCCGTACCATTCTGGTCGAACCACGCAAGCGCCGGGTCGAATTCCTCCAGTCAGCGGCAGGGGCGCTGGGTATCGCCGACCGCGTCGAGGTCGTTTGCGGCAAGGTGGAAACGGTCAATATACCGGTAGCGGTGATCTCCGCTCGGGCTGTGGCGCAACTCTCGTCGCTATTTGCCTCCGCGGTGCAATGCAGCCGGCGCAGGACACTCTGGATTCTCCCAAAGGGACGAACTGCGCGCGAAGAGGTGGCGGTCGCCGAGCAGACATGGCATGGTGTGTTTCACGTGGAACACAGCATCACCGATCCCGAATCCCTCATCGTCCTCGCCAAAGGGGTGTCACGCCGATGAATGTCATTGCCGTCGCGAACCAGAAGGGTGGGGTGGGCAAGACCACCACTGCTATCAACCTGGGAACCGCGCTTGCAGCGACAGGCTCGCGGGTGCTGATCATTGATCTGGACCCCCAGGGCAATGCGTCGACCGGACTTGGCATCAATCGCGCCGAGCGCGAGAAATCCAGCTACGATATCCTGCTCGGCGAGATGCCGATTGCCGAGGCAGCGATTCCCACCTGTGTGCCCAAACTCGAGATCGTACCCGCAACGGTCGACTTGTCGGGCGCGGAGATCGAACTGGTCGACTATGAGGAACGGACTCACCGGCTGAATCGGGCCTTGGCGCGGTGCGACCAGCGCTGGGATGTGGTGCTGATCGATTGCCCGCCCTCGCTGGGCCTGTTGACGCTCAATGCGATGGTGGCTGCCAATTCTTTGCTTGTGCCGCTGCAATGTGAATTCTTCGCGCTCGAAGGGTTGAGCCAGCTGCTCAACACGGTCGAGCGTATCCGCGAACGGTTCAACCCGGGCCTGTCGATTCTCGGGGTGGCGCTGACCATGTACGATCGCCGCAACCGGCTGACTGACCAGGTCTCGGCCGATGTCCGCGCCGTGCTCGGCCGCGTGGTGTTCGATACGGTTATCCCGCGGAACGTCCGGTTGTCCGAAGCGCCAAGCCATGGGTTGCCGGCGCTGATCTATGATTATCGCTGCGCCGGCTCGGAGGCCTATATCGCGCTCGCCCGCGAATTGATCGCACGCCTGCCAACCAAACCGCAGCAACCCGCCAGAGCCGCATGACCGACGACGCCGCTGATCAGACGCCGCACCCGCGGCCCAAGCCCCGCGCCGGACTCGGTCGCGGCCTCAATGCCCTGATGGGCGATATCGCGCGCGAGGAACCGGTTCGCGGCGGCGAATCCTTGTCGAGCGGTGTACGCACCTTGCCCGTCGGCTCGCTGACGCCGCACCCGGGCCAGCCCCGTCGGCACTTCAGTGAAGCGGCGCTGGAAGAACTGGCCGAGTCGATCGCCGCGCGCGGGGTCATTCAGCCGATCGTCGTCCGCCCGCACGGCAAGGGCTATCAGATCGTCGCCGGCGAGCGCCGCTGGCGCGCAGCCCAGCGGGCGCGTCTCCATGAAGTGCCGGTCATCGTTCGCGAATTCGACGATGCCGAAACACTCGAAATCGCGCTGGTCGAGAATATCCAGCGTCAGGATCTCAATGCGATCGAAGAGGCGGAGGCCTATCATCGCCTGATCGACGATTATGGCCACACCCAGGAAGCGCTGGGCAAGCTCGTCCACAAGTCGCGTAGCCATATCGCCAATTTGTTGCGGCTGCTCGATCTGCCGAAGATGGTGCAGGACAAGGTGATCGAAGGCGAACTCAGCATGGGTCACGCCCGCGCGCTGATCGGCGCACCCGATATCGAGCAGCTCGCTTATCAGGTCATCGCCAAGGGGTTGTCCGTGCGCGACACCGAGCGCCTGGCGCGCGCCGCCAAGCCGGCCGAAGCGCGGATCCGCAGCGGCGACAATGCCCGCGATGCCGATCTCGCAGCGCTCGAGCATCATCTCGCTGATCTGTTGGGTCTCGCGGTGCGTATCGCGCACGGCCCGAAAGGCGGCTCGCTCACGCTGTCCTATTCGACGCTCGACCAGCTCGACATGGTCTGCCAGCGTCTGACCGGCGAGCGGATTTAACCAGTAACTATTTGATATAGATAGTGAACTTTTCCAATTTTCTAACGCTGTCGCGCGGCCATCCGGGCCACTGCCACGATTGCCGACTGGGCCAGCACCGTCCCTGCATTGGCTGAACTCATGATTGCCCGCTCCGCCAGCCGAGCGCGCTGAATCGCTTCGCTGATCTTCGGTGCTGACCAGGTCCGCAGCGCCCGACCGGTCGAGGCGCGTTCACGGAAGAACACGCGCTCAATCACTGTCCCCGGGCTCGCGCCGGCCTCGATCTCCGCCTGCAGCTCAGCCAGAGTCATCAACCGCCGAACCAATTGCCGCAGCACCGGAATCGGCGACACGCCGGCTTCCTCGAGCCGAGCGAGCTCGCTGCCCAGGGCGTCGGGGCGTCCATCGATCGCTGCGTCGATGGCGCGGCTCATCTCCGAATCGCCCAGATCCGCCCCGACATCGTCCAGTGCCGCGTCGTCCAGCTCACGCGGCCGCTCGGGCGAGGCGTCGAGATAGAGCGCGAGCTTCTCCAGCTCCCGGGTCATCACCGCCCGGTCGCCGCCGGTGGCATTGGCGAGCCGCGCCGCGGTGTCGCCAGTGGTGCGCAGGCCCTGCTCGCGTGCGATCGCGGTGGCGAGCTTCTCCGCGTCACCGCCCTCGGGCAGGTAACAGGCGAAGCTCATCGCGCGCGCGGCTCCCAGCGCCAGCTTGACCGCCTTCGACGTCGCCTTGAGCGACGGCGCGATGGCGACGACCGGATTCCCGGCCCGTTCGGAGTCGAGCAGCAGGGTGAAGGCCTCCAGGCACTCATCGCCGGCGCCGCTGATCCGGATGTGGCGCGCGCTGCCGAACAGCGACATGGAGGCCGCCTCGTCCGCCAGGCGCCCGGGATTCGATTTGAGCGTCGAGGGTTCGAAATCGACCCGCTCCGCATCGGGACCCATCGTTCGCGCCAGCCGGGCTGCGATCTCCTGCGCGCCCGATTCGTCGGGCCCGTGGAGCAGATAGAGGCGGATATCGGGGCTTGCCGCATCGATCGCGGCGCGGATCTGGTTGGCGTTTGCCTTCACGGCCGGCTCATGGCGCCGGCGCTGCGGTCCGCTGCGCATAGAGCGCGACGCGCGCGACGATCTGGTCAGCGACGATGTCGGACAGCCGCTCAAGCGCCGTGTTCTCCGCTGCGATCGTCGCATATTCGGAATTGACCACGTCGATGCCTGCGTCCGATCCCGCGGTCGCATCGAGCAATACCGTACCCTTGGACAGATCGACCAGCTGGTAGCGCGCGCGCAGCGACCGCCGCTCGCGCGAGACGCTGTCGTCGCGGCGCACGCCGAGGCCGATGATCTTGTCGTCGAGCTTGATTTCGAGCCGGTAGAGCGGGGTGCCGCTGGTCTGGAGTCGGTCGTTCAGCGCGTTGGTCATCAGCCAGCCCGCTTTGCCCTCGATCGGCCCTACCTCGACCCGCGTCAGGGTCGTCGCAACCGCGCCCGACGCGCCGCCCGAATAGAGCGGATGCAGCCCGCAACCCGACAGCATCAACGCCAGGGCAGCGAGAAGCGGCTGGTGCTTCATGCGACGATGTTCACGAGACGGTCGGGCACGACGATCACCTTTTTGGGGACGGCGCCGTCCAGGATACGCTGCACATTGGCGTTGGCCAAGGCGATCGTCTCCATCGCTTCGCGCGGCGTGCCTTTGGCGACCTTCACCGTGTCGCGCAGCTTGCCGTTGACCTGGAGCGCGATGGTCGCCTCGTCCTCGACCAGCAGGGCAGGGTCGACTTCGGGCCAGGGCGCGTCGGCGATCAGGCCTTCGCCGCCATTGGCCGCCCAGGCTTCCTCGGCAAGGTGTGGCGCCATCGGTGATACCAGCCGCATCAGCGCGCGGATCGCCTCGATGCGCGAGGCGGAAGGGCCGGCGCGCTCGATCGCATTGACCAGCTCATACAGCTTGGCGACGGCCTTGTTGAACGACAGCGCCTCGATATCGGCGGCGATGCCGGCGATCGTCTGGTGCGTCTTGCGGTCGAGCGCCGTATCGCGGGCATCGCTCGCCTCGGCCTCGGCCAGACCGTCGAACAGCCGCCACAGCCGCTGAATAAAGCGCCAGCATCCCTCGATGCCTGCCTCGCTCCACGGCAGGTCGCGCTCGGGCGGGCTGTCGGAGAGCATGAACCAGCGGACTGCGTCGGCGCCGTACTGGTCGACGATGCCGGTCGGGTCGACGGTGTTCTTCTTCGACTTCGACATCTTCTCGACGCGGCCGATCGCCACCGGCGCACCATCGGCCTTCAGGACTGCCTTGCCGCCGCCGACCGTGACGTCATCGGGACCATACCAGATTCGTTCGCCGCCTTCGCCGCGCGAATAGGTCTCGTGCGTGACCATGCCTTGCGTGAACAGCCCGGCAAAGGGCTCGGCCACGTCGAGCATGCCGATATGGCGCAGCGCTCGGGTCCAGAAGCGCGCATAGAGCAGGTGCAGGATCGCATGCTCCACCCCGCCGATATATTGCGCGACCGGCAGCCACTTCTCGGCCACCGCGCGATCGAACGGCGCATTGCCTGGCTGGCTGGCGAAGCGAATGAAATACCAGGAAGAATCGACAAAGGTGTCGAGCGTATCGGTCTCGCGCCGCGCCGCGCCGCCACAGCTCGGGCAGTCGACATTTTTCCAGGTCGGATGGCGATCCAGCGGGTTGCCGGGAATGTCGAAACTGACGTCCTCGGGCAGTATGACCGGCAATTGCCCGCGCGGCACCGGCACGGCGCCGCAGGCGTCGCAGTGGATGATCGGGATCGGGGTGCCCCAGTAACGCTGGCGCGACACACCCCAGTCGCGCAGGCGGAACACGGTCGAGCCAGTGCCCCAGCCTTCTTCCTCGGCGCGGCGGATTACGGTGCGCTTGCCATCCTCGACATCCATGCCGTCGAGGAAGTGCGAGTTCACCAGCGTGCCGGGACCGGTATAGGCCTCGTCGCCCGTGAAGACGGGATCGGTCACATCGCCCTCGGAGACGACGCGGCGCACCGGCAGGTCGTATTTCCGCGCGAAATCCAGGTCGCGCTGGTCGTGCGCCGGCACGCCGAACACCGCGCCGGTGCCATAGTCCATCAGCACGAAATTGGCGATGTAGACTGGAAGTTTCCACGTCTGATCAAAGGGATGCGTCGCACGCAGCCCGGTGTCGAAGCCCAGCTTCTCCTGAGTCTCGATCTCGGCCGCGGTCGTGCCGCCACGCTTGCACAGCTCGATGAACGCGGCCGCCGCCGGATCGCGCTCGGCCAGCGCCCGCGCGATCGGATGGTCCGCCGCGACCGCGACGAAGCTCGATCCGAAGATCGTGTCGGGTCGGGTGGTGAACACCTCGACTTCTTCGCCGTCGGACAGCGTGAAGCGGAAGGTCAGGCCCTGGCTCTTGCCGATCCAGTTCTCCTGCATCAGCTTCACCTTGTCGGGCCAATGCTCCAACCCATCCAGGCCTTCCAGCAGCTCGTCGGCGAAATCGGTGATCTTCAGGAACCACTGGCTCAGCTTGCGCCGCTCGACCAGGGCGCCCGATCGCCAGCCGCGGCCGTCGATTACCTGCTCGTTGGCGAGCACGGTCATGTCGACGGGATCCCAGTTGACCGAGGATTCCTTGCGATAGACCAGGCCCGACGCGAACAGGTCGAGGAACAGCGCCTGCTCATGCCCGTAATAATCGGGTTCGCAGGTCGCCAGTTCGCGCGTCCAGTCGAGCGCGAAGCCAAGGCGTTTCAGCTGCGCCTTCATCGTGGCGATATTGGCGCGGGTCCAGCCGCCGGGATGCACGCCCTTTTCCATCGCGGCATTCTCGGCGGGCATGCCGAACGCGTCCCAACCCATCGGATGGAGCACTTCATGGCCGGTCATCCGGCGATACCGGGCAAGCACGTCGCCCATCGTATAGTTGCGGACATGGCCGATATGGATCCGTCCCGATGGGTACGGAAACATCTCGAGCACATAGGTGCGCGGCTTGGTCGAATCGTCGCGCGCAGCGAAGGTGTGGCGGTCGTCCCACACCTTCTGCCAAGCCGCGTCCGCCTTCAGCGCGTTGAAGCGTGACGCCATAGGGAGAACGCCTTTAGTTGGCGATGGCGGCGCGGCGCAGATCGCGCGCCCGTGTCAGAATGATATCCTCGAGCTTCTGCACGGTCGCCGCGGCGACGGGCGACGCGACCCATTGCCCGCCCTGGTTGACTTCGCGCAGCGCCGCGACGCGCAGGCCGTCGGCGCGCAGGTCCTGGTCGAGGATCGTCACGGTCACCTTCATCCGCTCGGTCGGGGCAGCCGGGTTCACATACCAGTCGGTCACGATCACGCCGCCATTCGAATCGGTCTGGAGCAGCGGCATGAAGCTCAGCGTGTCGAGGCTGGCCCGCCACAGATAGGAGTTCACGCCGATCGTGGTCACCTTGGCGGCGGCCAGATCGGGGGCAGCGCGATCCTTGCCGCGATGGCCGCAGGCCATGAGCGGGAGGGCAAGCGAAACCACAATCGCGGTACGCAAAAGGCGGTTCATCGGCGGTTTCCTGGACGGTTTCATGAGAATCTCGGGCATCTATAGATGGTCTCGCGCCTGCCGCAAGCATGGCGCGCGCGGGCGGCCTGTGTGCCGCGCGCAACACTTCGGGGGAAAATGCGTCAAGACAGTGGCAGGGCTGGATCGAATCGTGATAGGCGCCATTTAGAGTGAAGGTGCCGAATCCGGGCATCGCAAGGGGTCGCACGTGTTTTCAAGGCGTTGGATGTCTGGAATCGGAGTGGGGGCGCTCGTCGCCGCCGGCTTCGCCATGGCACCGGCGATCGGCGCACCGGGCGATTCGCGCTTGCCGATCAAGCGCATCGCGCCGTTGAACGTCGGCGACATCAACTCCTTCACTCCGGCCGCGGCCGACCCCAAGCTCGCGGCGGTGTTCGCGCGGAGCGGGCTCGACACCAGCAGCTTCCGCTTCACCCCGACCGAATCGCGCCGCAACGGCAACCGTGCCGTCACCGTCGCTGTTCGCGCACGCTCGACTCGTACGGCGCTGGCCGCTGAGCGCGCCGGGTCGATCATCGATACGCCGTCCTCGGTCAGCATCGCGCCGATCGCCTATAATCTGGGCGTCGCGGTCGGCTGGCGTCGGTTTGCGCTGTCGGGCGATGTCGCCAAGGTCGACCTCGCCGGCATGCCGGGCAGCCGCGAGGCAGTCGATGTCGGTGTCAGCTATTCCGGCAACCGCTTCACCGGCCGGGTGAAGGCGGGCGCCGATCGGCCGCTGCCGAACGGACCCAAGCTGGTCGAGGAAGCACCGGCCTATTCGCTCGATGTCGGCGGTTCCTATCGCCTGACCCGGAACCTCGATGTGACGGCGGGCGTCCGCTACAAGGCGGAGCGCGATTATCGCCTCCAGCCCGCGCCGGACGATCGCCGCGACAGCCAGGCAGTCTATATCGGGACGGCGTTCCGCTTCTGATCGGGTAGCCAGGCGTCAATCGCCGCCCAGCCGTGAAATCCCGCTTTCCGCAATTTCCTGAATCGCGCCGCGTCCATCCCGCCTAGCGCGATGACGGGAATGCCGAGCCCGCGCGCGATGGCGGCGGCGCGGGCCGGCCCAAGCGCCCCGGCACCGGGGTGCGATCGAGTCGGATAGAGCGGCGACACGAACAGCAGGTCCGCACCAGCGCGCTTGCCGGCGATCGCCTCTGCCCGGGAATGCGCCGCCCAGGTACGGACGCCGCCTGGCCGGAGCGAGCCGTGCCCATGAACCCCGGCTTCAGGCCCGAACGGTGTCGATCCGGCCCGTATCAGCATTAGCCGCTTGGGCCGCGCCACGCGGGCCACCCGCGCAAACAGCGCGCGCCGTTCGGCAAGGCCGGTCGCGTGATGGCGGAATACGATCCCCGCGCCGCGCGGCAAGGCTTGGATTGCCGCCCATAGCTCGTCGCCCATGCGCTCGTCGGTCATCAGCCACAGCGTCGGAATCGGCGGGTGCTTGGGGTGGCGGTGCGGCACGCCCCTGCCTATAGCGCTGCCGATGCAGCCCGACGACCCCGAGACCCGCCTCAATATCGTGCGCGAGGCCATCGCCCGCGCCGCACGGCTTGCCGATCGCAAGGCTGATACCGTCACCCTGATCGCCGTGTCCAAGACCAAGGCCGCGGAGGAGATCGAACCCCTGCTTGCGGCCGGCCAGCGAATCTTTGGCGAGAATCGTGTGCAGGAGGCCCAGGCCAAATGGCCGGCGCTGCGGGGTGCGTGGCCGGATGTGCAGCTCCACCTCGTCGGCCAACTCCAGTCGAACAAGGCGGAAGAAGCCGTGGAGCTCTTCGATGCGATCCATTCGGTCGACCGATCCTCGCTGATCCTGGCGCTCGCCCGGGCGATGGAGCGGCAGGGCAGGCGGCCCGATTGTTTCATCCAGGTCAATATCGGCGATGAGGAGCAAAAGGGTGGCTGCGCGATCGATGCGCTGCCCGATCTGCTTGCTGAAGCACGCACAGCGGGCCTGCCGGTTGTCGGGTTGATGGCAGTACCCCCGGCCGATGTGGAGCCGGCGCCCTATTTCGCGCTGCTGGCCAAGCTGGCGCGCGACAATGATCTTGCCGAGCTGAGCATGGGCATGTCGGGCGACTACGAGACCGCGGTGACGCTTGGCGCCACTCATGTCCGTGTCGGCACCGCGCTGTTCGGCGCACGTTGATGAAGGCGGATGCGCTGATCTTCGATTTCGACGGCGTGCTGCTTGAAAGCGAATATGCCGGCAACAAGCAGATCGCCGATTATCTCACTGGTGCGGGCCACCCCACCACGGCCGAGGAATCCATGGCTAATTTCATGGGGCTGGCGGGTAGCGATTTCCTCGCGGCGATCGAACGCTGGATCGGTCGGGTGCTGCCCGACGATTTCCATGTGGCGCGCAAGGCCGAGGATGACCGGGCGATGCGCGAAGGGCTCGATGCAGTCGCTGGCGCAGTGGCCTTTGTGCGGAGCCTGCCGGCTGACTTCCCCCGCGCCATCGCCTCGTCGAGCAAGACTCGCTGGATCGAGCGCCATCTCGAGCATCTCGGCATCCGCGATGCGTTCGGCGACAAGATCTTCTCGGGGCGCGAGCATGTCGCGCGCGGCAAGCCGGCGCCCGATCTCTATCTTCATGCCGCGGCCGCGCTCGGCGTCGACATCGGGCGCTGCGCGATCCTGGAGGATTCGCCGGTCGGCGCGACGGGCGCAGTCGCCTCGGGCGCCTATGTCATCGGCTTTTGCGGCGGCACGCATTGCGGGCCGGACCATGCCGCCAGGCTGAGGGCGCTTGGGGTGCGCGACATCGCGACGGACTTCGACGAGGTGGCCCGGCTGCTCGCCTAACGTTCGCGCGCGAGCGTGAAGGTCCGGAGCGCGAGCGCATCGTGATAGGCATTGTGCGGCACGGCGCTCATTGCGGCTGAATCGAATCCGATCGAATCGAGCATCTCGAAACGGATCCGGTCGAGCGCCATGCGTCGCCCTGGCGCGATCACCATCAGCATCGCCGCATGCGCGATATCCTCCGGCCAGTCGGCGATCAGCAGGGGATCGGGGTCATCGCCGAGATATGTCTCGAAACGCCGCGCCATCGTCGCACGATCCACCGGCGCGATATCCAACACCGGCAGGACATGGTCGGCGACCCACGGTGTTGGCTGCTCGCATCGTACTGCTTCATAAAAGGGCGGCATGTCTTCGGCCTCGGGCACCAAGGCGAGCGCGATCAGCTCCCCGCCGAACCCGTTGAACTCGACGTCGAGAAAATAGCGCACCCTAGAACTGGTGCCCGGTGCGGTCGCGCTTGGTCGCGAGATAGCGCTCGTTATGCGGGTTGGCCGGCAGGACATGCGGCACCCGCTCGACCACCTTGATTCCTGCGCCTTCGAGTTGCGCAACCTTCTCCGGATTGTTGGTCAGCAGCCGCACCGATCGCTGGCCGAGCAATTCGAGCATCCGCGCCGCCACGGCGAAATTGCGTGAGTCGACCGCGAAGCCCAGCCGCGTGTTCGCATCGACCGTGTCGAACCCCTGGTCCTGCAGCGCATAGGCGCGCAGCTTGTTGATCAGCCCGATCCCGCGCCCTTCCTGCCGCAGATAGAGCAAAATGCCCCAGCCGCTGTCCGAGATCGCCCGGATCGCCGCGTCGAGCTGCGGCCCGCAATCGCACTTCAGGCTGCCGAGCACGTCGCCGGTCAGGCATTCGCTGTGCAGGCGGACGAGCGGCGGCTGGCCGTTCGGTGCGCCGATCAGCAGCGCGACGTGCTCCCCGGGCATTTCAGGCGTGCGGAAGGCGACGATCTCGGTATTTTCGGCACCTGACACCGGCAGGCGCGCGCGCGTCGCAATGGTCAGCCGGGCGGCGTCCTCATGCGCGTCGATATCCGCCGGCGTCAGCGTCACCTGGGCCGTCGCACCCGGAATGGCGAAGAAAGCGGGCAATACCCCGCCGATCCGTGCCAGCCGCAGCGCGGCAGCCGCGGCCTCGGGCGCTTCGACCGCAATCGCACGGAACGGGCCTTTCAGCGGTGTCCGGAGGTCGAATTGCGGATCGGCCAGCGCGGTTGCCGCCGCAAAATCCAGCCAGGGCGCTCGCTCGACGAGCACCGGGCAATCCGGCGCCGCCGCCTCGCGTTGGTTGGCAAGCTTCAGCGTCGCCGCTCGGCCCGAGGTGAGCAGAACGGACGCCCGGCCAGCCGGATCGAACGTCGTCAGCCGCGTCGGATCGGTCGTCTCGATCGGCAACAATGCCAGCGCACCATCGGCCCCCACGATCGCGATCGGCCACCCGCGCCGCAAGGCGTCGATTGCTTCTGCCGTCCTTCGTGCGTCGGTCACACTGCGAACCCGGTCATGATGGGGATATGATCGGATGGCTTCAGCCAGCTTCGGCAATCCTCGAACACCGTATGGCTCACCGCCGTCTTCGCGACATCGGCGGTCGCCCACATATGGTCGAGTCGCCGCCCGCGGTCCGAGGCGAGCCAGTCCTTCGCGCGGTAGCTCCACCAGGTGAACAGCCGGTCGGGGGCCGGCACAAAATGGCGCCCGAGATCGACCCAGTCGTTCGACGCCTTTAGCCCGTCCAGCGCCGCGACCTCGATCGGGGTGTGGCTGACCACGTCGAGCAGTTGCTTGTGGCTCCACACGTCGGCTTCGAGCGGGGCGATGTTGAAATCGCCGACCAGGATCGTCGGCACGGTCAGCCCTTCCGACCAGCGCGTCATCCGCTCGACGAAATCGAGCTTCTGCCCGAATTTCGGGTTCACCTCGCGGTCGGGCACGTCGCCGCCCGCGGGCACATAGACATTTTCCAGCCGCACGCCGTTGTTCAGCCGCACGCCGACATGCCGCGCTTCGCGATTGGCCTGCCAGTCGAACCGGTCATCCTCGACCAGCGGCACGCGGCTGATGATCGCCACGCCGTGGTGCATGCGCTGTCCATGCAGGATGATATGGTTGTAGCCGAGCGCGCGGAACGGCGCGGTCGGGAAATCCCCGTCGATCACCTTGGTTTCCTGAAGGCACAAAATGTCGGGAGACACTTCGCGAAGAAAACGTTCGACAATCTCGATACGGAACCGAACCGAGTTGATGTTCCAGGAAACGATCTTGAGCGCCATCAAGGCGATGTAGCGGCGGGAATGGGTGCCGACAAGGAATGGGGCAGCAAGGGAAAGAGCCGGAAATGGAAAGGCCCTCGCTCCGGGGGCATGGAGCGAGGGCCGACCTAGCGTTCGTCACGCAGGCGGGAAGCAGGTCGTCCGAGCAACAGGGGGAAAATCTCGGGCCGCCCCACATCCGCAATGTCTTTCTAGGGGCCCGAACCTGTCGCCACTATGAACGAAGGGTCAGTTTCGGCCCAAACTCCGCCGCGGGTCGTTCCAATTGAACGTCCTGTCGCTCACCGGCGCGTTGAACTGCTGATTCGACAGGCGGATCGTCGTGCGGTTGTTTTGCGAATCGAGCGCGACCCAGCCCTGCAGCATCAGCCCGCCCGGCGCGCTTGCGTCGCGGATGAAGACCAGGGTGATGCGGCCATATTCGGGATGCTTGGGGTCGTTCGCCTCGACTGAAATGATCCGCGGGTCGAATCCCGGAATGACCTTGGCGAAGCGCGTCATGTCCTTGCTGGGATCGAGCAATACGCTGAGCGGCGAATTGCCGATCGGCCAGCGCTGCACCTGCTTCACCGAATAATCGATGAAGGTCAGTGCCTTACCGTCGCCGACGATCAGGATCGGAACGCCCTTCTGATACTGGAAGCGGATCTTGCCCGGCTTCTTCAAGGTTAGGGTGCCGGTCAGCACCTTGCCGGCACGGTCGGTCTGGCTGAACGCGGCAGTCAGGCTCTGCACTGACTGGAGATGGCTCTGGACAAGCGCCAGATCGCCGGTGGCCGGGGCCGCTGCGACCAGTGCCGGGACGGCGAGCGCTCCCAACACGGACAGATTGCGAAGGATCACGATATTCTCCCGAGACAGGTCCCGGCGCTAGGTGCGTCGGGTTGAACCCCTTCTGAACCGCAAGCCTTACAGCGGGTTCCCGTCCCGGTCGCGTAACACGTCGCGCCGCCCGACATGGTCGGGGCGGCTGACGATGCCGTCCTTCTCCATCCGCTCGATCAGCCGCGCAGCGCTGTTGTAGCCGATCCGAAGCTGCCGCTGCAGCCAGGAGGTCGAGGCCTTCTGGCTTTCCACGACGAGCTGGATGGCGGAGCGATATTGCTGGTCTTCGGCCGAATCCTCGCCGTCTGGCGCACCGTCCAGTGCGAAGCCGTCCTCAGGCTCCTCGGTGACGGACTGGATATAATCGGGTCGGCCCTGCGCCCGCCAGTGATCCGCCACGGCGCGCACTTCGTCGTCGCTGACGAACGGGCCGTGCACGCGCACGATGCCCTTGCCGCCCGGCATATAGAGCATGTCGCCCTTGCCTAGCAGCTGCTCGGCACCCTGCTCGCCCAGGATGGTGCGCGAATCGATCTTGGAGGTGACGTGGAAGCTGATTCGGGTCGGCAGGTTCGCCTTGATCACGCCAGTGATGACGTCGACCGATGGTCGCTGCGTCGCCATGATCAGATGGATGCCCGCCGCGCGTGCCTTTTGCGCGAGGCGCTGGATCAGGAATTCGACTTCCTTGCCCGCCGTCATCATCAGATCGGCAAGTTCGTCGACGATCACAACGATCTGCGGCAGCGGTTGGAAGTCGAGCGTCTCTTCCTCATAGACCGGCTGGCCGGTCTCGGAATCATAACCCGTCTGCACGCGCCGGCCGAGCGGCTGGCCCTTGGTCCGCGCAGCGCGCACCTTCTCGTTGAAGCTGGCGAGGCTGCGCACCCCGACGGAGGACATCATGCGGTAGCGTTCCTCCATCTGCTCGACCGCCCATTTTAGTGCGCGCACGGCCTTGGCGGGGTCGGTGACGACGGGGGACAGCAGATGCGGGATGTCCTCGTACATGCTCAGCTCGAGCATCTTCGGGTCGATCATGATCATGCGGCACTGGTCCGGCCGAAGCCGGTAGAGCAGCGACAGGATCATGCAGTTGAGCCCGACCGACTTGCCCGACCCGGTCGTGCCGGCGACGAGCAGATGTGGCATCGGCGCGAGATCGGCGATGACGGGGTCGCCGGCGATGTTCTTGCCGAGCACCAGGGGCAACGAGGCGGACTGGTCGTCGAAGGATTGCGATCCGATCAGCTCGTGCAGCCCCACCGTTTCCCGCCGGACATTGGGCAGCTCGATGCCGATCACCGTGCGCCCGGGAATGGTCGCAACGCGTGCCGAAATCGCCGACATGTTGCGCGCGATATCGTCGGCAAGCTGGATCACCCGGCTGGCTTTGATGCCCGATGCAGGCTCCAGCTCGTACATCGTCACGACCGGGCCGGGCCGGATATTGATGATCGATCCCTTCACGTGGAAATCATCGAGCACCGATTCGAGCAGCCGTGCATTGCGTTCGAGCGCTGCCTTGTCGACTGGGCCGCCCGGCGCTGGCGGCGCGGGCTTCAGCAGGTCGAGCGGAGGAAGCTGTGAATTGTCGCCCAGATCGAACGAGGCTTGTTTGGCCTTCGGCTTGGCCACTGACGGTGCGAGCGTGCGCTCGGCGATGATGGGTCCAGGCCGCGAATCGGGCGTCGCGACGGCGCGGGGCGTCGGCTTGCGCGCCGGCTCGGGGGCGAACACCTCCTGTTCGGGCGTGCGACGCTCCGCCTTGACGGGTTTGGGCTTGGGCAAGCGGCGCGGGCGGTCGCCGATGTCGATGATGAAGCTCAGCGCCCAGACGCCGGCGCCCGCCAGTCCAGTGAGAATGGCGATGGCGAGACCTGTCCACCAGCGAATCGCCGTATCGCCGATGAAGCCGGTCGCCAGACGCACCAGGTCCGCCAGCGCCATGCCGATCACGCCGCCCGGTCCCGCCGGAAGCCAACGCACCGCCGACTCCCGGATCAAGGCCCCGGTGGTGCTCATCAACGCGATGCCGCCCAGCGCAGCCAGCAGCATCAGCTTCCAGCGCCCGACCGGCACATCGGCCCAAAGCCGCGCCGCAATGATCAGCGCGACCGGCAGGAATAGGAAGACGGGGAAGCCGAACAGGGCATAACCGATATCGGCGACCCAGGCGCCCGGCGTGCCCAGCCAGTTCTCGGCCGGCCCGCCCGACGCGGTGTTCAACGACGGGTCGCCCGAATGATAGGTGACGAGCGAGACGAACACGAGCAGCGTCGCGAGGGCGATCGCCATCGCGCCGATCAGCGCGCCGCTTCGCGCGGCGCCTGCCTTCACCGTCTCGCGCCACAAGGGCGGCTGCGCCCGGCTAGCCATGATCTGGTCCTTGATTGTTCGCTGTCTGTACGCGTGGAATCATCGCTCCTGGCGAGTCCGACGTCAAGGTTAACCCATTGGGCGGACGCATTGGCACCGTGCCTGCCGCGCGCTAGAGCGAGCCCATGGACAGAGCGGACGTCATCATCCTGGGCGGTGGCCTGGTCGGCAGCGCACTCGCCGTGGCGCTCGACGCGCACGGCCTCACCGCCATCGTCATCGACATTGCCGATCCGCAGGTGATCCTCGCCGCCGGTTTCGACGGCCGCGCCTCGGCGATCGCCAGCGCGCCCTATCGCATGCTCGACACGATCGGCGTGGTCGATCGGCTGACCGGCCATGGCTGCCCGATCCAGGGCATCAGGGTCAGCGACGGGCTCGAGCCGGGCGCGCTCGATTTCGAGCCCGATACGGAGAGCGGCGCGCTTGGCCATATGTTCGAGAACCGGCGCCTGCGCGGCGCGCTGCTCGAGGCGGCCGAGGCGGCACCGGGCGTCGATGTGCGCATGAAAACCCGCGCCGTCGCGGTCGATCGCGGCGCTCACGGCGTCACCGTCACGCTCGATTCGGGCGCGGTCGTCACCGCCCCGCTGCTGATCGCCGCCGAGGGCCGCAACTCGCCGACGCGCGAATCGGCCGGGCTGAAGGTCGCGCGCTGGACCTATGATCATGCCGCGCTGGTGACGTCGCTCCATCACGAGATCAGCCACGAAAATATCGCCTATGAGATCTTCTACCCGAAGGGTCCCTTCGCGATCCTGCCGCTGAACGACGACGATCGGGGCCATCGCTCGGCGATCGTCTGGTCGGTGCGCCGCGACGAGGCGCCGGGCATGCTCAAATTGTCCGATCGCGGCTTCCTGGCTGAGGCAGAGAAGAAAATGGGCGGTTTCCTGGGCAAGCTCGGCCCGCTCGGCGCGCGGTCGAGCTATCCGCTCGGCTTCCACCATGCCGCGACGATCACGGCCGATCGGCTCGCGCTGGTCGGCGACGCCGCGCACGGCATCCACCCGATCGCGGGCCAGGGCGTCAATGTCGGCTTCCGCGACGTGGCGACCCTCGTCGAAGTGCTGGTCGAGGGCAAACGCCTTGGCCTCGATCTCGGCGATCCGCAGCTTCTCGCCCGGTACGAACGCTGGCGCAGCCTCGACACCTTCATGGTCGCCGCCGCCACCGACGGCCTGACGCGCCTGTTCGGCATTCCCGGCCGCACTGCCTCCGCCGTGCGCCGCTTCGGCCTGTCGGCGGTGCAGAAGCTGCCCCCGCTCAAGGACCGCTTTATGGCCGAGGCGCGCGGCGAATCGGGCGAGGTGCCGAAGCTGCTCCAGGGGCTTACGGTTTAGGAGGACTCATGGGTATTGCGCTAGCGGTTGCACTGCTCACCGGCCAGGTCGCGGATACTGGCCCACTCGAGGCGGCGTGGAAGGGGCAACTGCAATGCTATGAGCCTGACACCGTCAAGAAAACGTGCCGCTCGTTGGCTGAATATCGCCGCGCTCCGGACGGTTCGATCACGAACATCGCCCATATTCTCCTCGTTATGAGCCCGACCACCGTGTGGAATATCGAATCGCCGGTTCGCATCGAAGCGGGCGCGATATGTGGCGCCATCCGTCAGCAAGACATTGATGCCTCTGACATGACGACGGTTATGGATGGCACCGACATGGAAGATCCCAAATTCCACAAGAGAGTCGACGAGGCTGTCGAAGCGATCGCCAAACCGATCCTCGGACGGGATATCTGCACGCGTTACGCTGCGGAGGGTAAATACTTGATCGCGAAGATATCGATCGACGGGGTGGCCCAGCCAGCGATGGATCAGAAAGTGATCTGGGTGGCGCCCGATGCCGGATTCAGGGTCCGGCCTTGACCCCGAAAGCCGTTTCTCACTGCAAGGTCACCGAATCCTCGCCGTCGTGGCGGCCGAAGAATTGCATCAGCTGGATGATCAGCTCGGCGCGATCCTCGATTCCCGGCGCTTCGAGCAGTGCTTGCTTCGCCGCCACGTCGAACGGAGCGATCTGGGCGATGCCGTTGACCAATGCCTCGTCGTCGAGCCGGTTCACGGCCTCCCAATCGACCGCATAGCCCTGCGCATCGGCGAAGCGGCGCGATTCCATCTCCAGCGAGGATCGCCGCGACAGGGATAATATCTCGGCTTCGGCCGCTACCGGCAGCAACAGTGCCTCAACCTGGCGGAAGGCGGTCGTCACCTCGAGCTCGCGGATGATGCGGAACAGCGCCAGGCCTTCCAGCACCAGATTGTAACGCCCGTCCTCGCTCGCCTCGAACTCGGCGATACGGCCGACACAGCCGATCTCGAACAGGGCCGGCGCCTCGCCCGGCGCCAGCGGGCCGGGGCGCGGCTGGATCATGCCGATCCGCCGATCGCGCGCCATCGAATCGGATACCATCGCGCGGTATCGCGGCTCGAAGATGTGGAGCGGCAGATGCATGCCGGGAAACAGCAGCGCGCCGGGCAACGGGAAGATCGAGAGCCGAGTCGAGACCGGCGCGTCGGTCATCCGAACAGGATCGCCGATAACCGTCGCCGCTGTGCCGAAACCCAGGGATCCTCGAGACCGACCACCTCGAACAGCTTGAGCAGCTGCTGGCGGGCCGCACCCTCGTTCCAATCCTTGTCCGTGGCGATGATGCCCAGCAGCGAATCGGCCGCCGCATCGCGGTCGCCCGCCGCCATCTGGCCGCCGGCCAGCTCGAACCTCTTGTCGAGATTATCGGGGTTGGCCGCGACTTCGGCCGCCAGGCCCGCCAGGTCGTCGACCGGCTTGGCGTCCTTCGCCAGCGCCAGCGCCGATTTCGCGCGCTCGATCTCGGGCAGCTTGGCCAGTTCCTCGGGCAGTGCCGCGATCGCCGCTTCGGCCTCGTCGATCCGATTCGCCGCGACCAGCGCCCGCACCCGGCCCGACAGCACGGCGGGATGATCCGGCACCATCTCGCCGATCTGCTCGAACACGGACAGCGCCCGATCGGTGTCGCCATCCGCCAGCAATTGCTCGCCCATCGCGATCAGCGGCTCGATCTCGGCCTCGGCGCTCGCTGCTTCGCTCTCCACCGGCAGCTGGCGAAGGATCTGGTCGAGCATCACCTTCAGCTGCGATTCGGTGCGCGCGCTGGTCAGGTCGGCGACGAGCTGCCCCTGGAACATCGCATAGACGGTGGGGATCGTCTTGATCTGGAATTGCGCGGAGATGAACTGGTTCTTGTCGGTATCGACCTTGGCCAGCACCACGCCCTTGTCGGCATATTCCGCCGCGACCTTCTCCAGCACCGGGGTCAGCGCCTTGCACGGCCCGCACCATTCGGCCCAGAAATCGATGATGACGAGCTTCGTCATCGACGGCTCGACGACGTCGCGCCGGAACTCTTCGACTGCCTCGCGCTCCGCGGCGGTCATTCCCAAACTGGCCAAGTCTCACTCCCGTGCTTCACTTCGCGCCTTATGTGGGTGCGCGGCCCCTCAAGCCAACCCTTTTCGTCCCACCCCTTGGGCAGCCTTATCCGGGCGCTGTGGAGCGTCGGACCGCTCAAACGGGGGGCGAACCCCGTTTTTCGCGCTCCTCCTTCCACAGCATCCCGGATAAGGCTGTCTCGATCTCATTGGGAATGGGTTTGAACCCTGTTGTACGACTGGGGGTTGCCGGACCCAAAAGCCGATGCTAGAGGCCGCCCCCTTACCCGCCCGGTCCAACGATCGGTCAGGCGCCAGAGCGGGCGTAGCTCAGGGGTAGAGCACAACCTTGCCAAGGTTGGGGTCGAGGGTTCGAATCCCTTCGCCCGCTCCAGTTTCTCGTACGGGAACAGGCCGCGCAAGCGGCCTTTTTCATGTCCCGCCTAGAAAAAGAATCCCTGCTGCGCCGGTTCGGGCGGGCTCAGATCGATGCCTTCGATCGCCAGCATCTTCACCTTCGAATCGGATCCGCCCGGCGCTGAAAAGCCGCCCACCTTGCCGCCCGCCGCCAGCACGCGGTGGCAGGGAACGATCAACGGCACCGGGTTGGAGGCCATCGCCTGGCCCACGGCGCGCGCGGATTCCGGGCCGGCGCCGAGCTCCTTCGCCACTGCGCCATAAGTCGTGGTCTGGCCCCAGCCGAGCCGCCGCACCGAATCGTAGATCTGTGCGAAGAAGGGCGCCTGCTCGCCCAGATCGACCTTCACGCCGGAGAAGTCGATCTCTTCGCCCTCGAAATAGCGCTGCGCCGCGGCGATGGCCGCGGCTATCTCAGGCGGCGGCGCGCGGCGCACCGCGCCGGGAAAGCGGCGGAGCAGCGACCGCTCGGTCCTCTCCGCTGACTCCGCCGGCAGGCGAAAGCCCACCACACCGGCGTCGGTCCAGGCGATCGCGGCGACGCCGTTCGCGGTATCGAAAAGCTGATAGTCGGCCACGGCCTCACCCTGCTTGACTGTTTCCCTATCAAGATAGGGAAGCGGGCTGCGCCGAACCAGCCCGCAGGGTGAGTATGAGTCCTAGGCCTTCTTGCCGCGCAGCGTGTTGATCACCGCCAGCGCGAGCGTGCCGACCAGTGCGGCCGTCGCCCAGGGCCGTTCCTTGGCGAAGGCCTTGGCCTTGTCCGCCAATGGGCCGATACCCTGAGTCACCGCATCCTTCGCCGCGCCATAGCTTTGCTGGAGGTTGCCGCTGATCTGGTCGGCGACGCCCTGATTCTGCGTGGCCTGGTCGCCCGTGGCCTTGCCGACGGCTTCCTTGACCTGGCCTGCGAGATTGCGGCCCTCGCCCTCGAGCGTGTCCTCGTTCATGTAGATTCCCTTCGCTCGGCACCTCGTGGGTGAAGTGCCCAACCCCGTAACGATCGACGGGCCCGACGTGTCCATATCACCCCGCATTTCCCGCGAACGGCAACCGGCGTGCGACGTTCCGCGTTGACGCCGCATGCCCTCCAGCGTGATCCGCTCCTATGACTATGACCCGGCCGAGCAACGGCTCGACATCGAGTTCGTCAGCGGCCGGCGCTACTCCTATCTCGACGTGCCCGAATCGCTGTTCGACGCGATGCGCCGCGTGACGTCGAAGGGCGGCTTCTTCAATCGCCGTATCCGCGACCATTACCCCTTCGTCGAGCACGCCTGACCGGCATCACTCCATCGGATGCAGGAAGCGGTGGACCGAGGACACGACGACCGATCCCTCACCCACGCCCGAAGCGACGCGCTTGACCGATCCCGCGCGCACGTCGCCGATCGCGAAGATGCCCGGCTTGCTCGTGGCATAAGGCGAGGTCGACCCGTCCGCATCGGCGCCGGTCCTCACGAATCCTTTGTCGTCCAGCGCCAGGCAGCCGTCGAGCCAGTCGGTATTGGGCTCGGCCCCGATCATCACGAACATGTTGCTGATGTCGTGGCGCTGCGCGTCGCCGGTCTTCATATTGGTCCAGGTCACGTGGCGCAGATAGCCGTCCCCCTCCAACCCGGTGACCTGGCAATGCGTGTGCAAGGTGATCTGGCTCGAGGAGAGGATGCGCTGGACGAGATAGTCCGACATCGTCTCCGCCAACCCGCGCGATCGCACCAGGATATGGAGGTGGCGCACGGTGCGCGACAGGAACACCGCTGCCTGCCCGGCCGAGTTGCCGCCGCCGACCACCAGCACTTCCTCGCCGGCGCAGAGGTTGGATTCCATCGCGGTGGCGGCATAATGGATGCCCTGGCCCTCGAACCGGTCATAATCGGGCACGTCGAGCCGGCGATAGCGTGCCCCGCTGGCGACGACGACCGCCCGGCCGGACACGCGCTGCCCGTCTTCCATCGTCACGACATAAGGGTCCTTGCTGCAATCGAGCGCCGTCGCCGGCCGGGCGATGGCCAGCCGCGCCCCGAATTTCTGCGCCTGCACCTGCGCCCGCCCGGCCAGCGCCCGGCCGGAAATGCCCGTCGGGAAGCCGAGATAATTCTCGATCTTGGAACTGGTGCCGGCCTGCCCGCCCGGTGCGAGCCCTTCGAGCACGATCGTGTCGAGCCCTTCCGACGCGGCATAGACCGCCGCCGCCAGCCCCGCCGGCCCCGCGCCGACCACGATGACGTCATGGACGCGCGTCGGGTCGAGCGTCTCGGTCAGCCCCAGCGCATCCGCCAGCTCGCCCGTCGGCGGGTTGCGCAGCAGCGATTCGCCCGGCGCAATCACCACCGGCAGTTGGTCCGGCGTGATCGAGAAGCATTCGAGGAAGCCGTCCGCGTCCGGGTCGCTGTCGGTGTCGAGCAGGCGGTGCGGATAGCCGTTGCGCTCGAGGAATCGCTGCAGTCTTTGGGTATCGCCCGAATGCCCCGATCCGATCAAGGTGGCGCCGCCATGCGCATGTTTGATCAGCCCGACGCGCCGCAGGATGAACGCCCGCATGATGATCTCGCCGATATCCGCTTCGGTCGAGACCATGCGGCGGAAATCGACCCGGCTGATCCGCAGCACCCGGCTGTCCTCGCCGGTGCGCCCGGTGACCAGGATCGCGCGATTGTTGAACAGATCGAGCTCGCCGGTGAACTGGCGGGCATGATGCGTGGTGAAGATGCTGGCGACCCCGCACTCGTCGGTGTCAAGCACCTGGATCGACCCGTCCAGCACCACGAAGAAATCGACGCCCCGCTCGCCCCGCGTGTAGAGCGCAATGCCCTTCTCGACCGCTTCGGCGCTGCCATAGGCCATCATGCGCTCGACCATTTCCTCGGGCAGGATCGGAAAGGTCTGTGCGGTCCGTTCATAGGGATCAGTCGGATCGATCTCGGTCCGGTCGGTCGCCATCGTCTTCCCCACTTCATGTCCGTTCTGGACTCTAGCAGCGTGTCGCATCTTCGCGAAAGCGCCTTCCCGGCCTAGAACCCTCTCCATGAGCAACGGCATGATTCGCACCGGCATCGGCGGCTGGACCTATGAACCCTGGCGCGGGGTGTTCTTCCCCGAGGGCCTGGCGCAGAAGCGCGAGCTTGAATATGCCTCGCGCGCGGTGACGGCGATCGAGGTCAACGGCACCTATTACGGCTCGCAGAAACCGGCGACCTTCGCCTCCTGGGCCAAGACCGCGCCCGACGGCTTCGTCTTCGCGCTCAAGGCCTCGCGCTTCTGCACCAACCGCAAGGTCCTCGCCGAATCGGGCGATTCGATCGCGAAGTTCATCGGCCAGGGTATCGTCGAGCTGGGCGATAAGCTCGGCCCGATCCTCTGGCAGTTCATGGCGACCAAGAAATTCGACGCCGATGATTTCGCGGCCTTCCTGAAGCTGCTGCCCGCGTCGCACAAGGGCGTTGCGCTGCGCCACGCGATCCAGGTCCGGCATGACAGTTTCCATGTGCCCGAATTCGTCGCCATGGCGCGCGCCGCGGGCGTCTCCCTCGTCTTCGCCGATTCGGCCGAATACCCCGCCATCGCCGACGTTACCGGCGACTTCGTCTATGCCCGGCTGGAAAAGGCGGTCGAGACCGTGCCGACCGGCTACACCCCCGCCGAACTCGATCGCTGGCTCGAGGTCGCGCAGGCCTGGGCGGCGGGCTGCCAGCCCGTCGGGCTGCCCTATGCTTCGCCCGAACAGCCGGCAAAGAAACCGCGCGATACCTTCGTGTTCTTCATCAACGGTGCGAAGGTGCGCGCACCCGCCGGCGCGATGGCGCTGCTGGAGCGACTCAACGCTTAAAACTGATTTTGGCTACGCGAGAACGCGGAGAGCCAGCGTTCGCCTTCCCTGTCTTCTTCCCCTCTCCTTTCAGGAGAGGGGCAAGCTGCGCAGCAGCGCGGGGTGAGGCTGAGCGGGAAACGCTCATGCTGGTCACCCTCACCCTTCCGCCGCTTCGCGGCTCCCTCCCTCTCCCGATGCGAGAGGGATAAGCAAAGTGTAAATGCCATAGGGCTTTGGCCAGGGAAGAGTCCCGCACCCGATCTCCAGGTTGCGCCCTACCGAGGCCCAGCCGCACCCTGGCCCATGATCGCTGCCGTCTCGATCGTGTCGAGCGCCTGGCGTGCGCCGATGTAGCGTCGCGCCGCGGTCGTCCAGCGTTCGGCGCTGGCGGCCCCAGGCATCCGCGCCACTTCGGCCAGTGCCGCCTCGACATGCCCGGCCTCCAGCGTACGCCGCGCCCGGGTGAGCCGGTCGGCCGGCAATGGAGAGGGTGTGTCGGCCCGGTGCAGCACGATCAGATTGCCCAGCTCGCGCCGCAGGCTGGCGAGCCAGCCATCGCGCGCGGCACCGGTCTTCAGCTCGGGCGAGATCGCGTCGAGCCCGACGCGCAGATCCTCGATCGTCACCGGCTGCTGTGCCGCCTGGATGATCGTGCCCGTCGCCTGGGGCTGGATCGGGCCGAAGCGCTCGCGCAACTGCTCTTCGATATAACCCAGCGGCAGGCCGCGATCGATCTGGCGGCGCGCGGCAAAGGCGATCATCAATCCTTCGGCGCGCGTGGCATAGCCGGAAGCGGCACGGGCCTGCCCACCGACGTTCGCCGTGCGCGTCTCCAGGTCGGTGAGGCGCGCGGCCAGCTCGGTCTCGCGGGTCGAGAGCGCATCGAGGTCGATCGCCGGCGGTGCCGCCGTGCCGCTGCCGGGCACGATCACGACGGGCGTGCGCTTACCGTCGGCGGTGGAGGCGATCGGCAGGGTCACGGTCGCGACCGGCTTCTGGCCGAACCATTGGGGAAAGGCGTAGAGCCCCAGCGCCATCGCGCCGAGACCGGCGACGAAGGCGATTGCCCCCAGGATCGCCGCGGTGCGCCAGCCGAGCTTGCGGAGGGGAGCCGTCGGGGTCGGCAGGTCGTCGCTCATGCCGCCTTATCCCCGCGCATGCTCACCCGGTCAATCGCGCGCGCGCCGCGTCGAGCAGCGCGGCGTCATTCGGGGTGGCGGCGGTGGCGACCCATGCCCAACCCGCCCCCGCCGCCGCGGCGACGGCTGGGCTGAAGGCCGCGAGGGCGACCGAGGACCGTGGGAGGCCCTGTTCGTCGGCCAGGTCGCCGAGCCGGGTGGCGGCACGCGCTGAATGGAGCAGCGCGATCGATCCCTCCAGGGTAGCGAGCGCCTCCGCCGTCACCGGCAGCGTCTCGCTGGCATAGACCGCGATCGCCCGGGCGATCAGGCCGCCCGCCTCGATCGATCGTTCGCGCCCGCCGAGATGCAAGATGCGCGTAAAGCCATGGTCGCGGGCGAGCAGCGACGCAGCGTCGGACTTGCCCGCCGCCATGACGTCGAGTCCCGCCGCACGGCTGATGTCCGCGGTTCGTGCACCCACCGTCAATACCGGCAGGTGTCGCAACGCTTCCAGCCCCGGCCCGGCAAAGCGCACGGCATTGGCGCTGGTCAGCAGCAGCGCATCGAACGCGGCGGGGTTGGGCGCGGTCCAGCCAAGCGCGCGGATCTCGAACAGCGGCAAGCGGATCGCGCACAGGCCCAGCGCCTCGATCCGCCCGACGGTCGCGGCGTTGCCCGGTTCCGGGCGCAGCACCGCGAAGGGTGGCGTCATGCCGCGAACAGCCGCCGCACGGCAGGCGGCGCCCGGTCGAGCAGGTCGTGCGCCAGTTGATCGGCACTGGTCTCGCCGATCGGGCCCGTGGTCTCACCCGCAACATGGGCGCTGCCGTCCTCCGCCAGCAACTCGGCGCGGATCGTCATCCGGTCGCCATCGATCGTTACCAGCGCTGCGACCGGCGAATGGCAATCCGCCTTGAGCGCGGCGAGCAGCGCACGCTCCACCAGCACACAGCGATGCGTGTCGACATGGTCGATGCCCGCCAGCCAGCCGAGCACCCGCGCGTCATCGGCGCGCGCCTCGATCCCAACCGCTCCCTGGGCAGGCGCTGGCAGCATGACGTCATTCGGGATGGCCACGCCGATCTCCGGACGTCCCAGCCGGTCGAGCCCAGCCGCGGCGAGCAAGGTGGCGTCGACCTCGCCCGCGGCCAGCTTGGCGAGGCGCGTGTCGACATTGCCGCGGAACAACACTGTCTCGAGGTCGGGCCGAATCCGCTTGAGCTGCGCGCTCCGCCGCGGCGAGCTCGTCCCGACCACGGCGCCCTGCCGCAACGCGGCAATGCTGCCGGCGCCGATCAGCCGGTCGCGGACATCGGCGCGTGCCAGCATCGCCGCGATGCGGATCGCCGCCGGCCGGATCGTCTCGACATCCTTCATCGAATGCACCGCGCAATCGATTTCGCCGTCGATCAACGCCCGGTCGAGCTCCTTGGTCCACAGCGCCTTGCCGCCGATCTCGGCCAGTGCCCGGTCCTGCACCCTGTCGCCGGTGGTCTTGATCGGCACGATTTCGACAGCGTCATCCATCCAGCCCTGGAAGGCACAGATCGCATCGCGCACCATGCCGGCCTGCACGAGCGCAAGGGGCGATCCGCGGGTACCGAGGCGAAGGCGGGGATTGGACACAAAACACTCCGTTTGGACTGGGTGTGCCGGGCACCCAGCATAAACCACCTCGTCACCCCGGGCTTGTCCCGGGGTCCACTGTTTCCGCGTATCATGCGCCGGCGATCTTTCGGCGCGGTGGATGCCGGAACAAGTCCGGCATGACGATCTATATGATCGCGAGCGTCTCTAGAGGAAGGCACAGCCCTTCGACAAGCTCGGGGCGAACCGTTAGGGAGGCGCGATGGCACTCATCCTCGGCCTCGAATCGAGCTGCGACGAAACCGCCGCCGCTCTGGTGACCAGCGACCGCCGCGTCCTCGCCCACCGCCTGCTCGGGCAGGAAGCGGAACATCGCCCCTATGGCGGTGTCGTGCCGGAGATTGCCGCGCGCGCGCATGTCGAGGCACTGATCCCGCTGGTCGAAGCTGCCCTGGCCGATGCCGGGGTGACCCTGGCGGATGTCGACGCGATCGCCGCGACCGCCGGGCCCGGGCTGATCGGTGGCGTCATGGTGGGCCTCGTCACCGGCAAGGCGCTGGCGCACGCGGTCGGCAAGCCGCTGATCGCGGTCAACCATCTGGAAGGACATGCGCTGTCCCCGCGTCTGTCCGATCCCGATCTCGCTTTCCCCTATCTGCTGCTGCTCGTCTCGGGCGGGCATTGCCAGTTGCTGCTGGTCGAGGGCGTCGCGACCTATCGCCGCCTCGCCACCACGATCGATGACGCCGCCGGCGAAGCCTTCGACAAAACCGCCAAGCTGCTCGGCCTCGGGTTTCCCGGTGGCCCCGCGGTGGAGCGCGCAGCCGAGCTTGGCGATCCGACTGCCGTACCGCTGCCGCGCCCGCTGAAAGGCTCGGCCGAGCCGCATTTCTCCTTCGCCGGGCTGAAGAGTGCCGTCGCCCGCGCGCGCGACGCCGGGACCTGGAGCGCCGAGGATATCGCTGCTTCCTTCCAGGCCGCCGTGGTCGATTGCCTGATCGACCGCACCGCCCAGGCGCTGCGCCGGGCTGACGGCGTGACGTCACTGGTCGTGGCGGGCGGCGTCGCGGCGAACCGGTCGGTCCGCACGGCGTTGCAGGGCTTGGCCACGGCAAACGGCCTGCGCTTCGTCGCGCCGCCTCTGTGGCTCTGTACCGACAATGCCGCGATGATCGCCTGGGCCGGGGCGGAGCGCTTCGCCGCCGGCCTCACCGATCCGCTCGACGTCGCGGCGCGCCCACGCTGGCCGCTCGATCCGGGCGCGGAGGCAGTGCGCGGTGCTGGAGTGAAGGCATGAGGATCGGAGTCGTCGGCGGCGGTGCCTGGGGCACGGCGCTTGCCAGCGTCGCGGCGCGCGAGGGCGATCCCGTCCTGCTCTGGGCGCGCGAGCCCGAAGTGGTCGAGGCCGTCAACGCCACGCATCGCAATCCGCTGTTCCTGCCGGACATCCCCTTGCCCGCCTCGATCGAGGCGACGGGGTCGCTCGATGCGGTTTCGGCTTGCGATGCGCTGCTGATCGTCGTTCCGGCCCAGCATATCCGCAGCATCCTGAGCGCGATGCCGATCGGCACCACGCCGCTGGTGCTCTGCGCCAAGGGCATCGAGGCCGGATCGCGCCTGCTCGTCGGCGAAGTCGCCCGCGCGGTGCACCCCGACGCGCCGATCGCGGTGATCTCGGGCCCGACCTTCGCTTTCGAGGTCGCGCAGGGCAAGCCGACCGCCGTCACGCTTGCCTGCGACAGCGAGGATCTCGGCGCGCGCCTGGCCGATCGGCTCGCCGGCCCGACCTTCCGCCCCTATTTCTCGTCTGACGTCATCGGCGCGGAGATCGGCGGCGCGGTCAAGAATGTGCTCGCCATCGCCTGCGGCGTGGTCGAGGGCGCCGGGCTCGGCCAGAACGCCCGCGCTGCGCTGATCGCGCGCGGTTTCGCCGAGATGACGCGTTTCGGCCTGGCGCGCGGCGCCCGGGCGGAGACCCTGGCCGGGCTTTCGGGGCTGGGCGATCTCGTGCTCACCTGTTCGTCGACCAGCTCGCGCAACTTCTCGCTCGGCATGGGGCTCGGCCAGGGCAAGTCGGCAAGCGACCTGATGGCGGATCGCCGCACCGTCGCGGAAGGCGCCTTCACCGCGCCCGTCCTGCGCGAAGCGGCCGCCGATGTCGGCGCGGACATGCCCGTCACCGAGGCCGTCTGTGCCCTGCTTGAGGGCGCCGATGTGCGCGAGGTCGTCGGCGCGCTGCTGGCGCGGCCGCTCACCCGGGAGGATCAGTGATGCGCTGGGCAGCCCTGCTCAAGGGGATCAACATCGGGGGCAAGAAGATCCCGATGACCGAGTTGAAGGCCCTGATCGAGAAGATGGGCCATAGTGACGTCAAGACGCTGCTTGCCTCGGGCAATGTCGTCTTCACTGCCACGGAGACGGACGGCGCGACGCTGGAATCGGCGCTGGAGGAGGCGCTGGCCGCCTGGGGCCTCAAGACCGAAGTCGTGGTGCGCAACCACAAGGAACTGGAGGCAGTGATCGCCGCCAACCCTTTCCCCGACGCGGCGAAGGATCATCCCAACCATCTGCTGGTGTCCTTCCACCGCGATCCCGTGCCGGACGGCCTGATCGAGAAGATTCCCACCATCTATGACGGGCCGGAGCGGCTGAAGGCGATCGATCGGGAACTCTATATCGATTATCCCGAAGATGTCGGCCATTCGAAGCTCGGGCCTGCCATGGCGAAGCTCAAATTCCCCAAGCTCGCGACGATGCGCAACTGGAATACGGTGGGCAAGCTGCGGGATCTGCTGGCCTGATCTCCGTCCGATCCGCGGCGGTCGATTCAAATGCCGGCAAGCGACGATAGCGTCACGACCGGACCCGCTTCGGCGCGGTCTGCGCTCTTTCGCATCGTCGGTATTTATGGGGCGTATTTCGCCCCTGTTACGGCGAAAACCGCCACTGTTAACGGCGCATTTTTCCGCTGTTATTCCATAACAGGGAAAAGCGTCTTCAAGCCGCTGTTCGCGCAGGAGAAATCCGGGCGCAAAATCCAACTTAACAGCGGAAAAAAGCGCCGAAAAAAAGAAACGGAGCTTAACAGCGGAAAAGTTGGAAGCGCCTGCCGACTCGGCGCCTAGAAATCGACCGCGATTCCCTTGAGCGTCCAGTCGCCATAGCGCGTCGGGTCGAGCCCGAGCGGATCGTTTTCCGCCTCGGGCGCGGGTTTGGGATCGGGTTTCGGCACCGGCGGGCTCTTGGAAAGATAGGCTGGCGGCTTCACATGTGGCGGGCGGCGGCCCATGGCGGTTCATCCCGGATGCTGCTTGCCACCCCATCCACCCGTCACGACACGAGTTCAAGCGATTTGACCCGACCTCCACGCCAATCCGCCGACCGCCCCGCCGATCCGCCCGGCGTACCCGCCCGCCGCGCCGCGCTGAAGCTGCTCGACGCGGTGCTCCGCCAGGGCCTGCCGCTCGAGGCCGCCCTCGACCGCGCGACTCAGGGGATCGACCGCAGCGACGATCGCGCGCTCGCGCATGCCATCGCCGCGGAAACGCTCCGCCGCTTGCCCGATCTCGACCTGCTGATCGATTCGGCGACGCGCAGCCGCCTGCCCGATGACGCCAAGGCGCGATTCGCCCTGCGTATCGCATTGGTCCAGGCGCTGGCGCTCGGTACGCCGCCGCATGCCGCGATCTCGACCGTGCTGCCGCTGGTCGATGGCGGCCCGCGCAAGCTGGTCCACGGCGTGTTCGGCACCCTGATGCGCGGCGCTGCCACGCTCCCTGAATTTCCCACCCTGCCCGAGGATGTCGAAGCACGCTGGCAGAATGCCTGGGGCGAAGATCAGGTCGGTGCCGCGGAACGGGCGATCGCGGCACCCCCGCCGCTCGATCTGACCTTGGCTGATCCGGCAGGGACGAAGGCTTTGGCCGAGGAAGTGGAGGGCATCTCGCTGCTCCCCGGCCATATCCGCCTCGCCAGCACGAACGTTCGGGAGCTTCCGGGTTTCGAGGAAGGCGGCTGGTGGGTGCAGGATATCGCTGCCTCGCTTCCCGCGCGACTGATCGGCAGGGGCCAGGGTGTCGCGCTCGATCTCTGCTCGGCGCCCGGCGGCAAGACGATGCAGCTCGCCAGCGCCGGCTGGAGCGTGACGTCGATCGATTCCTCGGAAAGTCGTCTGGCGCGACTTCGTGAGAATCTGGAGCGTACGCATCTCGACGCGACGGTCATCGCCGCCGACCTCCTCAAATGGTCCCCGGATGCGCCCGCCGACGCCGTGCTGCTCGACGCGCCGTGCAGCGCGACCGGCATCTTCCGGCGCCACCCGGATGTACTTCACCGTGTGAATCCCCGAGTGATCGCCGAAATGGCGCGCGTGCAGGCGCAACTTCTTGCCCGCGCCGCCAAATGGGTGAAGCCGGGCGGGACTTTGCTCTATGCCACCTGCTCGCTCGAACGCGCCGAAGGCGAGGAGCAGCTTATGGCCTTTCTCGCGGCGCAGCCCGAGTTCGCGATCGATCCGGTGCGCGACGAGGAATTGCCCAAGGGTGTCCCACCGCATCAGCGTGGCTGGGTCCGTACCTTGCCGGGCATGCTCGGCGACGAAGGCGGCTGCGACGGTTTCTTCATCGCCAGATTGCGCCGTGCGGCCTGACTTTCCTTGCCGCGCGAATCACGCGTGCTAAGGAATCGGTCATGCAACAGCCCGTCCGTATCGCCCCGTCGATCCTCTCCGCCGATTTCGCGCGTCTTGGCGAGGAGGTGCGCGCGATCGACGCGGCCGGCGCCGACTGGATCCATGTCGATGTGATGGACGGCCATTTCGTGCCCAACATCACGATCGGCCCGGCAGTGGTGAAGGCGCTTCGCCCGCACACCACCAAGCCGCTCGACGTCCATTTGATGATCGCGCCGGTTGATCCGTTCCTCGATCAATTCGCTGAAGCCGGCGCCGACATCATCAGCATCCATGTCGAGGCCGGGCCGCACACGCATCGCAGCCTCCAGCACATCCGCAAGCTCGGCAAGCGGGCCGGCGTGGTGCTGACGCCGCAGACCCCGGCCAAGGCGCTCGACTATCTGATCGAGGAAGTCGATCTGGTGCTGGTGATGAGCGTCAATCCCGGGTTCGGCGGCCAGGGCTTCATCCCCAGCGCGCTGCGCAAGATCGAAAGCGTGCGCAAGATGATCGACAAGGCCGGGCTGAGCGTGGATCTCGAGGTCGATGGCGGCATCGACGCGGTGACGGCGCGCGAGGCGATCGCCGCCGGTGCCGATGCGCTGGTGGCGGGCACGGCGACCTTCCGCGGCGGCCCCTCGGCTTATGCATCCAACATCCTTGCTCTGAGAGGCGGGTGACCGACGGCGGTCGCGATTCCGGCGCCGACGGCATCGAAGAAGGCAAGCGGTTGATTCGGTTGGGCGGCGACAAAGGGCTATCGCTGGCTGACCGGCTCACCGAATATTTCCACCGACTGACCTGGAGGACGCCGATTCACGGCATGCGGTTGAAGGGGCGCCATCCGTTGAAGCTGATCGCCGTTCCCGACGATCCCTTTCTCGGCGATCCGCGTCGTGGCCATGCCCTGCTCGACGGCAAGCTGACCCTGCGCGGCGAAACCCGCGTCATCGCCGATCTCAATCTCGCCAAGCCCGATTTCTCGCGCGCGTTCGGCGATTATTTCCACAGCTTCCTCTGGCTTCGCGATCTCTCGACCGTGGCAACGCGCGGCCAGGCGACCCCGATCGCCGAGGATCTGATGCGCCGCTGGCTCGCCGCCCATGCCGATACGGTCAGCGAACCGGCCTGGCGTGCGGATCTCTGGGGCCGCCGGATCCTGCTCTGGACGGCGCACGCCCCGTTGATCCTGTCGAGCACTGACCTGGTCTATCGCAGCCTCGTGCTCAACACGCTCGCCCGCGGGGCGCGGCATATCGATCGCGGTGCCGACAAATTGCCGCCCGGCGCCCCGCGCGTCGCGGCGCTATGCGGTGTGGTCGCGGCCGGACTGCTGATCCCGGGCGGGGACGCGCGGCGGGGCTCGACCGAATCCGCTCTGGCCAAGGCCCTGTCGGTCTCGGTGTTCGAGGATGGCGGCAGCGTCGCGCGCTCGCCTCTGGCCCAGCTCGATATCATCATGCTGCTGACCAGCCTGAAGGAAGTGTACGCCGCCCGCCGGCTGGTGGAGCAGCCCGCGATCGCTGCGGTGCTTGCGCGCATGGTGCCGGCGCTGCTCGGCGTATGTCACGGAGATCGCGGGCTTTCCAGTTGGCAAGGTGGCGGGCCCGTATCCGGCGAAACGCTCGACCCGATCATCGCCGCGACCGGCATACGAACCCGCCCACTCCGCCAGGCCCGCGACTGGGGCTATCAGCGGCTCGCCGCCGGCGCCGCGGTGCTGATCATGGATGCGGCACCCCCGCCGATCGCCCGGCTGGTCGAGGGCGGTTGTGCTTCGACCCTCGCCTTCGAATTCTCCGACGGGCCGCACCGCCTGGTCGTCAATTGCGGCGGCGCCCGCGCTTCCGTTGCGCAGCTGCCGACGGCGCTCGCCGATGGCCTGCGCACTACGGCGGCGCATTCGACCCTGATCGTCGGCGACAGCAACTCGACCGCGATCCACGCCGATGGCACGCTCGGCCGCGGCGTCGCCGAGGTCGAGTTGGCGCGACAGGAAAGCGAGGCGTCGAGCCGGATCGAAGCAAGCCATGACGGCTATGCCAAGCGCTACGGCTTCCTCCACCGCCGCCAGCTCGTCCTGTCGGGCGACGGGCGCGAGCTGCGCGGCGAGGACATGCTCCTGCCCGCAAGCAAGAAGCGCAAGCTCGCCGCGACCGCCTTCGCGATCCGCTTCCATCTCGGCCAAGGTGTGTCGGTCTCGCCCACCGCTGACGGCATGGCCGCCCTTTTGCGCCTGCCCGGCGGCGTGCTCTGGCAGTTCCGCTGCCGCGGCGGCACGCTGGCGGTCGAGGACAGCCTGTGGGTCGACAGTGAAGGCCGTCCGCAGCCGACTCACCAGCTCGTCGTCTCGGGAGAATCGCCCGCTGGCGGCGCCAGCGTCAGCTGGGCCTTGAAGCGCGCGACCTGAGGCGGCAGAGGGGCGCGCAATCCCTCACCCCGGAGTGCCCATGACCGCCATCACCATCCGCCGCGCCCTGTTGTCGGTGTCCGACAAGACCGGCATCGTCGATCTCGGCCGGGCGCTCGCCCGGCACGGCGTGGAACTGGTCTCGACCGGCGGCACCGCCGCCGCGCTGCGCGATGCCGGGCTCGAGGTGCGCGACATCGCCGACCTGACCGGTTTCCCGGAGATGATGGACGGCCGGGTGAAGACGCTTCATCCCAAGGTCCATGGCGGCCTGCTCGCGGTGCGCGACGATGCGGCGCATGTCGCCTCGATGGAGGAGCACGGCATCGGCGCGATCGATCTGGTGGTGGTGAACCTCTATCCCTTCCTCCAGACGGTGATGAAAGGCGCCGACCGGCCGGAGATCATCGAGAATATCGATATCGGCGGCCCGTCGATGGTGCGTTCGGCAGCGAAGAACCACGCCTTTGTCGCGATCGTCACCGATCCAGCGGACTATGACGCGCTCATCGCCGAGATGGACGCAGGCGATGGTGCGACCACGCTTGACCTGCGCAAGCGCCTTGCGGCCCGCGCCTTTGCGGCGACCGCCAGCTATGACGGCATGATCGCAAGCTGGTTCGGTTTTGCCGACCAGGGCGAAGCCTTCCCGGAAACCCTGCCGATCACGCTGAAGCGCGGCGCGACGCTGCGTTACGGCGAGAACCCGCATCAGTCCGCCGCCTTCTACACCGCCACCGGTCCTGCCGCGCGCGGCGTAGGTCAGGCGCGGCAGGTGCAGGGCAAGGAGCTCAGCTACAACAACTACAACGACGCCGATGCTGCGCTCGAGTTGGTCAGCGAATTCCGCGATGCGGAGCCGACCGTCGTGATCGTCAAGCACGCCAACCCTTGCGGCGTCGCGACGGCCTCGACGATCGAGCAGGCTTATGCCGAAGCGTTCGCCTGCGACACCGTGTCGGCGTTCGGCGGCATCATCGCCCTGAACCGCGCGCTCGACGAAGCGACCGCGCGCGCGATCTCGGGCATCTTCACTGAAGTGGTGATCGCGCCGGACGCGGACGAAGCCGCGCTCGCGATCTTCGCGGCGAAGAAGAATCTTCGCCTGCTGCTTACCGGCGACCTGCCCGATGCGGCGCGGAACGGCATCATGGCCAAGTCGATCACCGGTGGCTGGCTGGTCCAGACCCGCGACAATGGCGCGGCGCCTGATCTCAAGGTGGTGACGAAGCGTCAGCCGACCGAGGCCGAGCTCGCCGATTGTCGCTTCGCCTGGACGGTCGCCAAGCACGTCAAGTCGAATGCGATCGTCTACGCCAAGGGCGGCGCGACGGTTGGGATCGGTGCGGGGCAGATGAACCGCCTCGAATCCGCACGCATCGCCGCGTGGAAGGCAAAGGACGCTGCCGACAAGGCCGGCTGGGCGACGCCGCGCACGATCGGCTCGGCCGTCGCGTCGGACGCCTTTTTCCCCTTCGCCGACGGCCTGCTCGCAGCAGTCGAGGCGGGGGCGACGGCGGTGATCCAGCCGGGCGGCTCGATCCGCGATGACGAGGTGATCGCGGCAGCGGACGACGCTGGCCTGGCAATGGTGTTCACCGGGATGCGCCACTTCCGCCACTGATCGTCAGGTTGGAACGGCTTCTTCTGCTGCGGGGATCTTGCCGAACAGCGCGCGATCCTCGACGCCGAACGCCCAGCGGTGCAGCACGAAGGCATAGCTCGCAAAGATCGCCGGCAAGCCGATGATCAGCTCGGCCCATTCATAGCGCTTGGGCAGCGAGGTGAAGACCGTGCCGACCGCAATCGCCGCCACCGCTGCCCAGATCAAGGGTCGGCGGAGGCCCGAGACGCGCGCCTTGAGCAGGTAGGACAGGAAGTTCGCCTTGATGATCGAACTGATCCCCAGCGAGATCAGCAAGGCGACCGCTGGTCCCGCCGCCTGGAAATTGACCGGCCAGCCCACCGCGCGCATCGCGAAGATCAGGGCGAAGCTCAGCGCGATCTGGAATCCCAGCATGAACAGCGAGATCGCGAGGTTTCGCATCCGCGCGATATAGACGAGCGCGGATTCGCACACCGCACCGGTCGAGGCGGCCACCTCGGCGGTTAGCAAGAACGCGAGCGCGGCGGTGCCGGCGACGAATTGCGGACCGACCACGCCCATCACGGCCTCGCCCGGAATCGATCCCATCAGCGCCAGGCCCGCCTGCGCCGCCATGATCCAGAAACCGACCTGCCGCACCTGTGCCGCCACTGCCTCGCGGTCGTTCCTCGCCAGGCTGGCGGTGATCACCGGCCCCAGGATCGGGTCGAAGCTGGTCTTCAGCTTGGCGGGCAGCGAGGCGACCTGCTGCGCCATATAGTAGATGCCGACGATCTTCGGCTCGAACATCACGCCCAGGATGAAGCGGTCGACGTTGCGCGTGCTCCATTCGATCGCATCGGCGCCGGCCAGCGGTACGTTGCGGCTCGCCATGGCGAACAGGCGCACCACCCGCGGTCGCCAGCCATAAGGCAGGCCGTAGCTGCGCACGAACGGGATCAGCGAAGCGATCAGCGCCGCCGCCATCGACAGGATATAGGAATAGAACAGCCCGTCGCGCAGCGAGATGAAGGAGAAGGCATAGGCGGCGATGCTGATCGTCCAGGGTTCGACGACCGCGCGCGCGGTCACCGTCGCCTTGACGTTGCGGCGATAGGCGAGCGCCGCCAGGCTGACGTCGGACCAGGCGATCGCGAAGACGATGCAGGGCAGCCACCGGTCCATCCCCTGGATCGGGCTGTTGGGGAACATCACCTCGGGAATCGCGATCAGTACGCTGCTCGCGATCAGCGAGGCACAGAACGCCACGGCCATCGCATCCCAGGCGACGTGGACGTGCGGCCGTTCGGACGAGGACAGCGCCTGGGCAAGCCCGCGCTTCAGCCCCAGGGTCGCAAGCAGCGCGGCCAACTCGACCACCACCACGGCGAGCGCGAACCGGCCGACGATATCCGGACCATAGACTCGGCCGGCAATGAACAGGAAAGGCAGCCGCGCCAGAAGCCGCAACGCAAAGCCGAGGATGTTGGTCCGCCCGCCCTTGGCGAGCGCCTTCAGATCCTCGGAGCCCCCGTCATCGGCGGCGACCGGAATGGTCAATGCGCCGCTCCCCAGCTGGCGCCCACGCCGATCTCGATGCCGAGCGGCACGCTGAGCACCACGGCAGGCTCGGCCGCGGTCGCCATGACGCGCTCGATGACGGGCTTTGCCGCCTCGACGTCACCCTCGGGCAGCTCGAACACCAGTTCGTCATGTACCTGCAGCAGCATGCGCACGTTCGGCAGCCCGGCTTCGAGCAACGCCGGCCCCATCCGCACCATCGCACGCTTGATGATGTCGGCGCTGGTGCCCTGGATCGGCGCGTTGATCGCGGCGCGCTCGGCGCCCTGGCGCTCGTGCTGGATCTTCGATTTCAGCCGCGGAAAATGCGTCTTCCGGCCGAACAGCGTCTCGGTATAGCCCTTTTCGCGCGCCTTCTCGGTCGTCTCGACGATATAATGGTTGATGCCGGGGAAGCGTTCGAAATAGCGGTCGATCATGCCCTGCGCTTCGTCCGCCGTCACGTCGAGCCTTCCGGCCAGACCCCAGCGCGAGATGCCGTAGAGGATCGCGAAGTTGATCGTCTTGGCGCGTCCGCGCGTGTCGCGATTGACCTCGCCGAACAGTTCCTGCGCGGTCAGGCTGTGGATGTCGTCGCGATTGGCGAACGCGGCCTTCAGCGCCGGCACGTCCGCCATATGCGCGGCAAGCCGCAGCTCGATCTGCGAATAGTCGGCGGCAAGTAGCACATTGCCCGACTCGGCGACGAAGGCGTCGCGGATTTGCCGGCCAATCTCGGTGCGGATCGGGATGTTCTGCAGGTTCGGGTCAGTCGAGGAGAGTCGCCCGGTCTGCGCGCCGGTCAGCGAATAGCTGGTGTGGACCCGGCCCGTCTCCGGGTTGATCTGCGCCTGAAGCGCATCGGTATAGGTCGATTTCAGCTTAGACAACTGGCGCCAGTCTAGCACCCGTTCCGCGATCACCTTGCCTGGTGAGTCCTTGTCGGCTGCGATCCGCTCCAACTCGTTGACGTCAGTCGAATAGACGCCCGACTTGCCCTTCCGTCCGCCCTTGATCCCCATCCGCTCGAACAGCACGTCGCCAAGCTGCTTGGGGCTGCCAATGGTGAAGGGCCCGCCGGCAAGGCCGTGGATCTCGGTTTCCAGCGCGGCGATCGAATGGGCGAACTCGGTCGAAAGCTGCGACAGCTTCTCCCGGTCGACCCTGATGCCGTGCCGCTCCATCTGCGCGATCACCGGGGCGAGCGGCCGGTCGACCATCTCATAGACTCGCGTCGCACCCTCGGCCGGTAGCCGTGGCTTGAACCGACGCCATAGCCGCAGGGTGACGTCGGCATCCTCGGCGGCGTAGCGCGTGGCGGCGACAAGATCGATCTCGTTGAACTGCAACTGGCTCTTGCCGGTACCGACCACATCCTTGAACGCGATGCAGCTGTGCGACAGATGCGTCGCGGCCAGCTCGTCCATGCCGTGGCCATGCAGGCCGGCATCGAGATCGAAGCTCATCAGGATCGTGTCGTCATGCGGCGCAACATCGATGCCGAGCCGCCCGAGCACGATCATGTCGTATTTGAGATTGTGCCCGATCTTGAGCACGCCCGGATCTTCGAACAGCGCCTTGAGTTTCTCCAGCGCCGCTGCCGGCGCGATCTGTTCCGGCTTTTCGGCGAACAACCCGGTGCCGCCATGGGCGAGCGGGATGTAGCACGCCTTGTTCGGCTGAAGCGCCATGCTGACCCCGACCAGCTCGGCGCGCGTCGCATCGACCCCCGTCGTCTCGGTGTCGATCGCGATCCAGCCCTGGTAGCGCGCCTTGGCGATCCAGTCGTCCAGCGCCGCTTCGTCGATTACCGTCTCGTAACCGTCGTGATTGCAGGGCGGGTCCTCCTCCTGCGGCACGCTCTTGGGCGCCTCGACCGGCGCGTCCGCCACGGCGGAGAGCTTGGCGAGCAGCGACTTGAAGCCATGATGCTCGAGGAAGGCGCGCAGCGGCGCCTCGGGAATCCCCTGCAGCTCAAGCGATTCGAGGGGGTCGGCCAGCGGCGCATCGTCCTTCAGGGTCACCAGCACACGCGAGAGCCGGGCATTGTCAGCATGCTCGATCAGATTGTCGCGCAGCTTGCCCGGCTTCATCGACGGGGCGGCGGCGAGCACGCCTTCGATATCGCCATGTTCCTGGATCAGTTTGGCCGCGGTCTTCGGGCCCACGCCGGGCACGCCCGGCACGTTGTCGACGCTGTCGCCCATCAGGCCCAGCACGTCGCCCAGCCGGTCCGGCATCACGCCGAACTTCTCCATGACATGCTCGGGGCCAAGCCGCCGGTTGTTCATCGTGTCGTACAGGTCGAGCCCTGGTTCGATCAGCTGCATCAGATCCTTGTCGGAGCTGACGATGGTGACCGACCAGCCCTCGCGCAGCGCCGCCTTGGCATAGCTCGCGATGATATCGTCCGCCTCGAGCCCCTCCTCCTCGATGCATGGCAGCGAGAAGGCGCGCGTCGCGTCGCGAATCATCGGGAACTGCGGGATCAGGTCTTCGGGCGGTGGCGGACGCTGCGCCTTGTACTTGTCGTAAAGCTCGTTGCGGAACGTATGGCTCGATTTGTCGAGGATGACGGCCATATGCGTCGGCCCGTCGGCCTTGTGCAGCTCGTCGGCGAGCTTCCACAGCATCGTCGTATAGCCATAGACCGCGCCGACGGGTTCGCCGTGCACATTGGTCAGCGGGGGGAGCCGGTGATAGGCGCGGAAGATATAACCCGAGCCGTCGACAAGGTAGAGATGAGGCATGGCCGGGGGGATAGCAGCGTGGAGCGTTCACCCCAAGCCCGACTTGCCTCTCAACCGGTTGTTCGACCTAGTTGTTCGACATCGCCGTGGCGTCGGAGGGGCGGGTGCCGCCTGCGACCGAATAGCCCGGTCCGCGATGACTCGCCACCACGGCGGTCACGACTGCCTGCATCAGCGCCTGGCGCTCGGGAATCGCGCGCGGCGTATCGCCGATCATCACCGCGACGGCATAGCTGCGCCCGTCCGGCGCCATCAACAGGCCGACATCGTTATAGCCGGCCGTGCGTCCGCGCAGATCCTGACCGGTGCCGGTCTTGTGACCGAAATTCCAGCCGCCCGGTACCGCGCCATGCATGCGCTGCCGCCCGGTCTTCGACGATTCCATCGTGCCGATCAGATAATCAGTGGATTGCTTCGACAGCAATTGGCCCGTCTTGAGCTTGGCCAGTGCCCCAGCGATCGCGGCCGGCGCCGCGCCATCCGGCGGATCGGCGACATAGCGCTCGAACGCCTCGATCCGCGCGGTCGGGGACAGGCGGGCGCGGGCGCGGGTGAAAGCGTCGCCAAAGGCAAACTCCGGCTTCCACTCAAGACCAGCCGTCGCGCTCTGCAACAGCTTCTCGCCCGGGCCGAAGCGGATATCGCCCAGCCCCTTGCGCCGGATGAAATCGCGCACCGCTGCAGGACCGCCGACATAGCGCAGCAGCCGGTCGTTGCAGGTATTGTCGCTCATCGTCAGCGCGCGCCGCAGCAGCTCGCCGATCGTGGTGTGATAGCCATCGCCTTTCACCAGTGCCGCGACCGGTTGGTGGAACAGCGTGAAATCGTCCCTGGTCAGCGTGACCGGATCGTCGAGCGTCAGGCGTCCGCTGTCGCGATAGTCAAGCACGGTCATCGCCACCCACAGCTTGCTCACGCTTTGCTGCGGCAGGCGGGTGTCCCCGTTGCTGGAGACCGTCCAACCCTGATCGATGCTGCGCACCGCGATGCCGACCCGTCCGTTGAAATTGCGGCCCAGCGACGAGATGTTGGCGACCAGCTCCTCCGGCGCCTTTGGCGGCAGCGGCACCGGTCTGGATGTCGGCGCCGGAACCGGGATGACGACCCGATAGGGTGGTGGAACCGGTGCCGGCGGCACCACGGCGAGGTGTCTGCTGGTGTCGTGGCCGCATGCGCACAGTGCTGCTGCGAGAAGGATGACCGCAACCGGCCTTGGAAAATCAAATGGTAGAATCTGTATCACCGGTAAAGTCCCGCCCCGCTCGCGACCTTAATCACGGAATCTCCTTGAGGAATCCCTGACATGCAAGCCTTGCGACGAACCGCGGCTGACACAAGGTGAAACGGTTGTGGCAGCATCGCAGGCCAGCCGTTTGAATCCATTCAGGAGTTTTACGGGCACCGAAAATGGCGAGTGCGTGAGATTTCCTTGAGATGCAGAACCGCCCTCACGGGATCAGCACCGTGTCGATCGCGTCGGGCAGTATGGCGGGATAGTCGAGCGTGTAATGCAGCCCACGCGATTCATGGCGGTGCAGCGCGGATCGGACGATCAGTTCGGCGGTCTGGAGCAGGTTGCGCAGCTCGATCAGGTCGGGCGTCACGCGGAAATGCCCATAATAATCGTTCACCTCATCGGTGAGCATGCGGATGCGGTGCTGCGCCCGTTCGAGCCGCTTGGTCGTCCGCACGATGCCGACATAATTCCACATGAAGCGCCGGATTTCGGTCCAGTTCTGCTTGATGACGACTTCTTCGTCCGAATCCTCGACCCGGCTCTCGTCCCAGGGGCGGATCGGGGGCGGGGTGGGCAGCTCGTCCCAATGCTCCAGGATGTGATCCGCCGCTGCCTCGCCGAACACGAAGCATTCCAGCAGGCTGTTGGAGGCAAGCCGGTTCGCGCCGTGCAGGCCGGATTCGCTGCATTCGCCCGCTGCATAAAGGCCAGGCAGGTCGGTCTTACCGTGCAGGTCGATCACGATCCCGCCGCAGGTGTAATGCTGGGCGGGCACCACCGGGATTGGGTCCTTGGTCATGTCGATGCCCAGCCCCATCAGCTTTTCATAGATGTTGGGGAAATGCTCCTTCACGAACGCCGGCCCGCGATGGCTGATGTCGAGATGGACGTAATCGAGGCCGAGCCGCTTGATCTCATGGTCGATCGCACGCGCCACGATGTCGCGCGGTGCCAGCTCCGCGCGCTCGTCGAAATCGGGCATGAAGCGATAGCTGGTCTCGGGGATCAGCAGATGCCCGCCCTCGCCGCGCACGGCCTCGGTGATCAGGAAATTCTTGACCTCGAGATTGTACAGGCAGGTCGGGTGGAACTGCATGAACTCCATGTTCGACACGCGGCATCCCGCACGCCACGCCATGGCGATGCCGTCGCCGGTCGCGCCGCGCGGCGCGGTCGAAAAGAGATAGGTCCGCCCCGCGCCGCCCGTCGCCAGGATCGTGGCGCGCGCGGTGTAGAGCTCGACCCGCCCGGTCGCGCGATTGACCGCATAGACGCCCCAGACATGGCCCGATCCCGAATAGCGCTCCTCATGCCGCCCGGTTGCCAGGTCGATCGCGACCATGTCGGGCACCAGGGTGATGTTGGGGTGCGCCTCGGCCGCGCGCTGCAGCGCTTCCTGCACCGCCCAGCCGGTGGCATCGGCGACATGCACGATGCGCCGGTGGCTGTGCCCGCCCTCGCGCGTCAGGTGCAACGTGTCGCCGTCAGTGGCGAAGGGCACGCCAAGCTCCTCCAGTCGCGCGATCGCGGCGGGCGCGCGCTCGACCACGAACTCCACGGTCTCGCGGTCGTTCAGTCCCGCGCCGGCGATCATCGTGTCTTCGATATGGCTTTCGAAGGTGTCGCCCGGTTCGAGCACTGCGGCGATCCCGCCCTGCGCCCAGGCAGTAGATCCCTCGTTGAGCCCGCCTTTGGCGAGCACGGTCACCTTGACCCGGTCGGCCAGATTGAGCGCTGCGGTGAGGCCGGCCGCGCCGGAACCGATGATCAGAACGTCGCTTGAATGAGAGTCCGGCACGCCTACTCCGTTCGTATCGAGCGAAGTCGAGACCAGACGTTCGATCCGCGTTTCCCTGCGACTACGCCCGAAACGGACGGGAAAACAAGCGCAGCCTATCCGTTCGATGCGCGGGTGAGGTTCAGGAACACATCCTCGAGATCGGCTTCGCGGGTCGAAACATCGACGATACCGTATCCGTCGGCCTGCACTGCGGCGAGCACCTCACCCGCATTCACCCGGTCCTTGGCATAGGTGATGGCGAGGGTGCGCGTGCCCTTGAGCTCGATCTTCTGGAAGCAGACTGACTGCGGTGGCGTCACGACGTCACGATCGACCGTGACCTCAACCAGCTTCTCGGTCGCCTTGCCGACCAGCTCGCGGGTCGGCTCGTTGGCGATCACCTTGCCATGGTTGATGATGGCGATGCGGTCGCAGAGCTGCTCGGCCTCTTCGAGATAGTGGGTGGTCAGCACCACCGTTACGCCTTGCTGGTTGAGGCCGCGGACATAGGCCCAGAGCTGCTGGCGCAATTCGATGTCGACACCCGCGGTCGGCTCGTCGAGCACCAGCACTGGCGGCGTATGGACCATCGCCTTGGCCACCATCAGCCGCCGCTTCATCCCGCCCGACAAAGTGCGGGCATAGGCATTGGCCTTGTCCTCCAGATGCACCGCGCGCAACAATTCCATCGACCGCCGTTTGGCCTTGGGCACGCCGTAGAGGCCGGCCTGAATTTCCAGCGTTTCGAACGGCGTGAAGAAGGGGTCGAACAGGATCTCCTGATTGACGATCCCGATCGATGCCTTGGCGTTGCGCGGATGCTGGTCGATGTCGAAGCCCCAGATCGAGGCCTTGCCCCCGGTCTTGTTGACCAGCCCCGCCAGGATATTGATCAGGGTAGACTTGCCCGCACCGTTCGGCCCGAGCAGCCCGAAGATCTGCCCGCGGGGTACCTCGAAGGACACATCGTCCAGGGCACGCTTGCCGCCCTTGTAGGTCTTGCACAGGGAGTCGATGACGATCGCGGCTTCGGTCATGCTTGGCCCCTTAAGCTTGCGGCAAGCGCGCGCCAACCCCTCTCCCTGCGGGAGAGGGAAAGGAAGAATTGCCCCTCGCCCCCGCGCTTGCTATCGCGCCACCTCATGATCGCCCCGCCCGAAACCCTCCGCGTCTCCCATCGCCGCAACGCCTGTGACGGCGCGACCGATATTCCCGGCGGTGCCGCGCTCGGTCACCCGCGCGTGTTCCTGGAGATCGACGAGCATGGCTATGTCGATTGCGGCTATTGCGACCGGCGCTTCGTGCTGATCGGCGGACCCGCCGACGGCGTCGACCAGTCGACCCTTCCCGATCATCCGGCTGGCGCGAGCGTCTAACCTTCTTATATTGCGGGGCATGACCAGCCTCTCAGATCCCCGCTCGTTCCTTTATCACGATGGCCAGCTCGACCCCGCCGAGGCGCAACGCCTCACCGCGTCGGCGCTGGCCAAGGCCGATGACGGGGAACTCTATCTCCAATACCGCAAGTCCGAAGCGTTCGGCTTCGACGACGGCCGGCTGAAGACCGCCAGCTACGACACCCATTCCGGCTTCGGTCTGCGCGCCGTCTCGGGCGAGACCACTGCCTTTGCCCATGCCAATGAGCTGAGCGCCGCGGCGATCGGCCGCGCCGCCGGGACCATGGCGCTGATCGATCCGTCCGCCGCGGCCAAGGCCCCGCCGCCGCGTGCGACCAATCGTCACCTCTACACGGATGCGGATCCGCTCGATCTCATCCCCTTCGCCGACAAGGTGAATCTCTGCCAGACGATCGACGCCGCCGCCCGCGCCCGCGATCCCCGCGTCGCCCAGGTCTCGGTCTCGCTGTCGGGCACCTGGAGCGTGGTCGAGATCGTTCGCGCCGACGGCTTCGTCGCAACGGACATCCGCCCGCTGGTGCGATTGAACGTGCAGATCGTGGTCGAGCAGAATGGCCGACGTGAAACCGGTACCTTCGGTCTCGGCGGCCGCTATCTCTACGACACGCTGATGCAGCCCGAGACGTGGAATCGCGCGATCGACGAGGCGCTGGCCCAGGCCGTGGTCAATCTCGATTCGGTGGCGGCGCCCGCCGGCGACATGACCGTGCTGCTCGGCCCGGGCTGGCCCGGTATCCTGCTGCACGAAGCGATCGGGCACGGGCTCGAAGGCGATTTCAACCGCAAGGGCACCAGCGCTTTCTCCGGCCGCATCGGCGAACGTGTCGCGGCACCGGGCGTGACGGTGATCGACGACGGCTCGATCGCCGACCGGCGCGGCTCATTGTCGATCGACGACGAGGGTACGCCGACCCAGGAGAATATCCTGATCGAGGACGGTATCCTGCGCGGCTATATCCAGGACCGGCTCAATGCCCGGCTGATGGGCGTCGCACCCACCGGCAATGGCCGCCGCGAAAGCTTCGCTCATGCCCCCATGCCCCGCATGACCAACACGTTCATGCGCGGCGGCAACGACGATCCCGCCGAGCTCCTGTCGCGGGTCAAGAACGGCATCTTCGCCAAGAGCTTCGGCGGCGGTCAGGTCGATATCGTCTCGGGCAAGTTCGTCTTCTCCTGCACTGAGGCGTACAAGATCGAGAACGGCAAGCTCGGCGCCCCGATCAAGGGCGCGACCCTGATCGGCGACGGCCCCAGCGTGCTGACCAAGGTCACTGGCATCGGCAACGACTTCGCGCTCGATGAAGGCGTCGGCATGTGCGGCAAGGGTGGGCAGAGCGTCCCCGCCGGCGTCGGCCAGCCGACCCTGCTGGTCAGCGGCCTGACGGTGGGCGGCACGGCGGTGTGATCCCTGTCGGGCGCCGCATCGCGCGAGCGCTCAGAAGCTGTTGTCCGGCGGCCCGTTCGGGTAAACCGCCGGGCGAAGAGGATTCCCGCGATGACGGCATCGGTCTTTATCGGCACCAGCGTCGACGGATTCATCGCCCGGCCTGATGGCGGGCTCGACTGGCTGCCCGCGGGCGGCGGCGAGCCGCACGGCTATGACGACTTCATGGCGAGCATCGATGCGCTGGTGATCGGCCGCAACACGTTCGAGATCGTCCTGGCGTTCGATCCCTGGCCCTATGGTGACAAGCGCGTCGTCGTCCTGAGCAGCAAGGCGCTCGATCTGAGCGTGGTAAAGGGTGGCAATGTCGAGCAGATGGGTGGCTCTCCCGAGGAGATCGTTGCGCTCCTCACGGCCAGCGGCGCCCAACATCTCTATATCGACGGCGGAATCACCATTCAGCGTTTCCTGCGCGCCGGCCTGATCGACCGCCTGATCGTCACGCGCGTGCCCGTGCTGATCGGTGAGGGCGTGCCGCTGTTCGGCAGCCTGGCCGCGGATGTCCGGCTCGACCATGTCGCAACACGTGCCTATCCGAGCGGCCTGGTGCAGAGCGAATACCGGATCCTGCACGACGCATAGGAGTATCACATGGCCGCGACCGAATCCTGGCCCGAACTCGATTGGTCCTCCTGGCGCGAGACTGCGATCGGCCTTCAGCTCCGCACCCAGATCATCGGCAAGGTCCGCCTCGCGCTGACGCCCTGGCTCAACCATAGCTGGCACGTCCCGCTCTACCTCACCGCACGCGGCTGGAGCACGTCCACCATTCCCTGCGGCGATCAGGTCCTGCAGATCGATTTCGACCTGATCGCCGAATGGATCGTCTTCGCCACCAGCGATGGCGGCGTGAAGACCATCCCGCTGGCCGCGGGCAGCATCGCTGATTTCCACGCCGCCGTGGTGGAGGCGCTGCGGGACCTTGGCGTCACGACGTCGTTCGATGGCATGCCCAGCGAGATGCCGGGCGCCGTGCCCTTCGCCGAAGATCGCGAACAGCGCCCCTATGATGCGGAGGCCGTCCGCCGTTTCTGGCGGGCACTGATCCAGGCGCAACGCGTGTTCGGCCGGTTCCGCACCGGTTTCCTCGGCAAGACCAGTCCGATCCACTTCTTCTGGGGCAGCTTCGATCTCGCCTCGACCCGTTTTTCCGGCCGGTCTGCGCCGCGTCATCCGGGCGGCTTACCGGGCCTGCCGGACGCAGTGACGTGCGAGGCGTACAGCCATGAGGAAGCGAGCGTCGGCTTCTGGCCCGGCAGCGACGCCTATCCGCACGCCGCCTTCTACGCTTATGCCTATCCCGCACCCGCCGGCTATGCCGAGGCGAGGGTCGAGCCGGCCGAGGCTTTCTATAATGCCGAGATGGGCGAGTTCCTCCTGCCCTATGACGCCGTCCGTACCGCCGTCGACCCTGACGCGGCGCTGCTCGCTTTCTGTCAGTCGACCTATGACGCCGCTGCCGATCTCGGCGCCTGGGACCGCGACGCGCTCGAATGCCCGCTCGGCCGGCCCAGGGTGCCGCGCGAGGTCTGACCCCTCCCTAGAGACGGAACCCTGTGATAGGGGGACGCATGGCCGAGTTCTTCGATGCCCTCACTGACGCCCACCGCGCCTTTATCGCGCGTCAGCCTTTATTCTTCGTCGCCACCGCTGCGCCCGGCGCGCGGGTCAACCTCAGCCCCAAGGGCATGGACTGCTTCCGGGTACTGGACGAAAAACGCGTCGCCTATCTCGACGTCGCGGGCTCGGGCAACGAGACCAACGCGCACCTCCTCGCCGACGGCCGCATCACCATCATGTTCTGCGCCTTCGAAAGCCCGGCGCTGATCTTCCGAATCTATGGCCGCGGCACGCCGGTCCTGCCGCAGGACGATCGCTGGGCGGAGTTGGCGGCCTCCTTCACCCTGCTCCCCGGCACCCGCCAGATCTTCGAGATCGCGATCGATCAGGTCCAGACCAGCTGCGGTTGGGGCGTGCCGCATATGAGCTTCGAACGCGAGCGCGACACGCTCAGTAAATATCATGTGACATCGAGCGACGAGGAGCGGTTCGGCAAATATGCCAGGCGCACCCACAGCATCGACGGCCTGCCGGTCCGCAACCCGACCCGGGCGGCGCAATAGTGGCGCTGGTGGAACTGGGCCGCTTCAACCGCAACGAAGCCCATATCGTGATCGGCCGGCTCGATTCCGAAGGGATTGATGCCGTCGCGCTCGATGGCAATGCCAGCATCGCCGATGGCAGCTACCTCTTCATCCCCGTCCGCGTGATGGTCGATGATGAGGACCTGGCGGCTGCCCGAAAGATCCTGTCGGATACTGCCTGATTCTTGGGCAGCCGTTCGCAGCTGCACAAAAATTTACCTGTCGGTAATATTTCGTTGCGGAAAACCGCGCGGAAACGCGTGTTTTCGACTCTGGCACGACCATTGCTGATCAACCCCCGGGACAAATCTCACAAGGGGGCGCCGGTGAAACTCATCATTGCCATCATCAAGCCATTCAAGCTCGACGAGGTCCGCGAGGCCCTCACCGAGATCGGCGTCGCGGGCATGACCGTGACGGAAGTGAAGGGCTTTGGCCGACAGAAGGGCCAGACCGAGATCTATCGGGGGGCCGAGTACAGCACCAACATGGTGCCCAAGATCAAGATCGAGATCGTGTGCGCGGCGGACCTCGCCGGCAAGGTCGTCGAAGCGATCCAGGCCTCGGCCAACACCGGCGCCATCGGCGACGGCAAGATCTTCGTTCTCGATGTCGGCCAGGCGGTGCGCATTCGCACCGGCGAAACCGATGAAACCGCGCTGTGAGTAAGGGGGCAGTGATGAAGCATGCATTGAAATACGCCGGCATTGCCGGACTTGGGGCCGGTCTCGGGGCCGCACTCTTCGCCGCTCTTCCTGCCTGGGCGCAGGACGCTGCCGCGGCCGCGGCGCCACCGGCACCCAACAAGGGCGACACCGCCTGGATGCTCACCTCGTCGGTGCTGGTGCTGATGATGTCGGTGCCCGGCCTCGCGCTTTTCTATGGCGGCCTGGTCCGCACCAAGAACATGCTGTCGGTGCTGATGCAGGTGCTGATGATCGTCTGCGTCGCGTCGCTGGTCTGGGTCTGCTGGGGCTATTCGATGGCCTTCACCGCCGGCTCGGGCGCGACCGCGCCGTTCGTCGGCGGCTTCTCCAAGCTCTTCCTGAAGGGCGTCGACGCCACCACCCTGGCGGCGACCTTCTCGAACGGGGTCTATATCCCGGAATATGCCTATATCTGCTTCCAGATGACCTTCGCCTGCATCACGCCGGCGCTGATCGTCGGTGCGTTTGCGGAACGCGTGAAGTTCACGCCCTTGATCATCTTCGTGGTCGCGTGGCTGACGATCGTCTATTTCCCGATCGCGCACATGGTCTGGTACTGGGCCGGCCCGGACTTCCTGCCCAAGCAGCCGGGTGACTTCGGTTATCTCTACGGTATCGGCGCGCTCGACTTCGCTGGCGGCACCGTGGTGCACATCAACGCTGGCATCGCCGGCCTGATGGGCTGCCTCGTGATCGGCAAGCGTCTCGGCTACAAGAAAGAGCCGATGCCGCCGCACTCGCTGACCATGACCATGATCGGCGCCTCGCTGCTGTGGGTCGGCTGGTTCGGCTTCAACGCGGGCTCCAACCTTGAAGCCAATGGCGTCACTGGCGTCGCCTTCATCAACACCTTCGTCGCCACTGCCGCTGCGGCCGTTTCCTGGGCCGTGATCGAGCAGATCGTCCACAAGAAGCCGTCGCTCCTCGGTGCGGCAACGGGTGCCGTCGCCGGCCTCGTCGCGATCACCCCGGCTTCGGGCTTCGGCGCACCGATGACGTCGATCATCCTCGGTCTCGTCGTCTCGCCGATCTGCTTCCTGTTCGTGACGACCGTGAAGAACGCGCTCAAGTACGACGACTCGCTCGACGTGTTCGGCGTGCATTGCATCGGCGGCATCGTCGGCGCGCTGGCCACCGGCATCATGGCCGATCCGGCGCTCGGCGGTCAGGGCTGGTTCGACTACACCGTCATGCCTGCGGTTGCCGGCAAGTACGACATGGGCGCGCAGATGATCACGCAGCTCAAGGCGGTCCTGATCACGCTGGTATGGTCCGGGGGGGTCTCCTTCGCCCTGTTCACCCTGCTCAAATACACGATCGGCCTTCGCCCGAGCGCAGATGTCGAGGCCGAAGGCCTGGATATCTCCGAGCATGGCGAGCGCGCCTACAACTACTGACAAGTTCGGGGCTGGCCACAAGGCCGGCCCCCCCATTCGTTCCTCCTGCGGACGACCTCAGGCCGGTGCGGCAACGCACCGGCCCTTTTTTGTCAGGAGGCGGTAGGGGTTTCGCCCCCGGCGTCGTCGGTCGGTTCGACAGCCACATCGCCTTCATTCTGCTGCTTGCGATAACGCCGCGCGGCCAGGGTTGCGCCCAGAATGAAGCCGCCCGGCACGAGCAGGATCGCGGCCGCCAGGCCGACGCGGTTCAGGGTCTTTCTGTCCATCGCGCGGCGCTACACGCGAAAAGCTGAACGCGCGCCATATGAATCCCGGTCAGCCGGCGAGATCGGCCTTCACGAAATCCGCGCAGCGCTCGCCGATCATGATCGACGGCGCGTTGGTGTTGCCGGAGATCAGCTTGGGCATGATCGAGGCGTCGGCGACATAAAGCCCCTCCACCCCGCGCACGCGCAGCTTCGGGTCGCACACCGCCAGATCGTCCGATCCCATCCGCGCCGTGCCGACCGGGTGATAGATGGTGTCGGCCCGGGCGCGGATCAGCCGTTCCAGCGCGTCATCATCATTCAGATCGATCGGATAACGGTCGCGGCCCTTGTGGTCGGCGATCGGCGGAGTCTCGAGGACGCGGTACATCGCCCGCACGCCTTTCTTCATCAGCTCCATATCGCGCCGGTCGCTGAGGAACGCCGGGTCGATCAGCGGCGCCGCGCGCGCATCGATCGACTGGAGCCGCACCGTGCCCTGGCTCTCCGGCCGCAGCACGCAGACGTGGCAGGAAAAGCCATGGGCCTTCACCTTGGTCCGTCCATGATCCTCGAGCACCACCGGTACGAAATGAAGCTGTACGTCAGGCGCCGGCGACGATGGATCGACCGTCAGGAAGCCGCCCGATTCGGCATAGGGCGTCGTCATCGCGCCGCGCCGGTGCCGCATCCATTGCAGGATCGCCGCAGCCGATTTGAGCGTGCCCTTCAGCGACTGGCCGATGAAGTAGCTCCCCTTCACCTCGAACCCGGCGACATAATCGACATGATCCTGCAGGTTCGCGCCGACCATCGGCCGGTCGATCCGCACCGCCACGCCCTGTTCGCGCAGATGGCCGCCCGGGCCGATGCCCGACAGCATCAGCAATTGCGGCGTGCCGAACACCCCGCCCGCGAGCACCACGGCATGGCGGGCGCGGATCACCTTGGCCTGGCCATCCTGCAGATAGGCGACCCCCCAGGCGCGTCCTTCGTCGAACAGCACCCGCTCGGCGGTGACGTCAGTCAGCACTTCCAGATTGGCGCGCTTGACCGCGCTTTCGACATAGGCGCGCGACGAGCTCCAGCGCTCGCCACCCTTCTGCGTCACCTGATAGACGCCGACGCCATCCTGCCGCGCGCCGTTGAAATCCGCGTTGAGCGGGATCTGCAGCTGTCGCGCCGCCTCGACGAACTCGATCGATCCCGGATGCGGATCGCACTGGTTGCTGACATGCAGCGGCCCATCATCGCCGTGCCAGGCATCGGCGCCACGCTCGTTGCTCTCGCTGCGCTTGAAGACCGGCAGCACCTCGTCGTACGACCAGCCAGGACACCCCATCGCCGCCCAATTGTCGTAATCCCATTGGTTGCCGCGCAGATAGAGCATCGCGTTGATCGCGCTCGATCCGCCGAGCCCGCGCCCGCGCGGCTGATATCCGCGCCGTCCGTTGAGCCCGGCCTGGGGCACGGTCTCGAACTGCCAGTTGGTCTTGGGCGTCTGGAAGGCGATGAACCCCGGAATCCGCGTGCGGAACCCGGTGTTGCGGCCCCCGGCCTCGAGCAACGCGACCGTATAGCGGCCGTCCTCGCTCAGCCGGCCGGCCGCGGCCGCGCCGCCCGATCCGCCCCCAACGACGACGATGTCGGCTTCTTCCACTGCGACCCCTCCCCGGGTGTTTATCGAATCAAGCTAGCCTATTGGCGACTGGCGGCAATGCCGAACGCGCAGGGCCCTGTCCCACGGCCGAACGCGACGATGATTCCCTCACTGCGGCGCGGTGCCCTGTTCCTTCGCGCGCTCGCGTTCGAGCCAGCGCTCCTTGATCGTCTCGGACGTGTCCCGGCTACCATCGTGGCTCCACCCCGGCGGCTTCGCGATATAGCCCAGCTTGGCGCGCAGCCCCGGCGCCGCCCACACATCCCTGGCGATCCCCACCCATTCGTGGAACGCCGCCCAGACCAGGTTGAAGCTGCCCAGATTCTTGACGATGCCATAACGGGGCCGGTCGTCGTCGCGCTCCGGTTCGAAGGTGCCGAGCCATTTGTCCCACACGATGAACACGCCGGCATAATTCTTGTCGAGATAGCGCGGGTTGGTCGCGTGATGGACGCGGTGGTGCGACGGCGTGTTCATCACGGCCTCGAACCAGCGCGGCATGCGGTGGATCATTTCGGTGTGGATCCAGAACTGGTAGATCAGGTTGATCCCGCCCACGAAGAATACCATCGCCGGCGGAAATCCGATCAGGAACAGCGGCAGCCGGAAGATGAAGCCGATCGAGATGAAGCCGGTCCAGGTCTGCCGAAGCGCGGTCGACAGATTATAATGCTGGCTCGAATGATGGATGACATGGCTCGCCCAGAACCACCGCACCCGGTGCGCCGATCGGTGGAAAACATAATAAGCGAAGTCGTCGATCACGAAGCACAGGACGAACCAATACCAGGCATAGCCGATGTCGAAGAGCCGGTACTGCGACAGCCACACCGCCAGCGTATAGACGAACCCGCCGGTCAGCACCCCCGCGACCGTGCTGCCCGTGCCGAGCGCGAGCGAGGTCAGCGTGTCCTTCGGCTCGTAGCGTTTGCGGTCCTTCGCCCAGGCGGCCAGCATCTCGGCCAGCACCAGCAGGACGAAAGCCGGCACGGCGTAATCGACTGGATTCGGCAGGCTCATGCCGCCTGCTTACACCCTTGTCAGCGACGCTTCCAGCCCGCGCACATCGGACTCGAGCACGCCGAGCAAGGTCACGTCGCCGAACAGCCGCTCGCCCGTTCGAACGGTCACGCCCTCGATCGCCGGCCCGATCGACAGCGGCGGGAGCAGCCGCCGCGCGGCCACCCGCGCGCCATGCCGCTTCAGCACCGCGATCGCGCCATTGCCCGCGACGATCGCCGCCCCGCCATCCTGGCTGACCAGGGCAGCATGGGCATAAAAGCCGGCGAGCATGTCCTCGGCGATCTCGCGTGCCTCGGCCGCGCTGCCGATCCTGCTCTCGCCAAGCTTCAGCCAGCGCGCGATCCCGGCCAATGCCAGGATCGCCGCGATCGACCCGCCAAGCTGGGCCCAGTTCACCTGCCGCCCGCGAGCGCGTCGAGCATGGGGCGGATGCCGGTCAGGTCGTATCCCGTCGCCGCGGCCTTGGCCATCAGCCGGTCGGGATGCTCGCCCATCTTGGCCTGCGCCAGCGCCCAGAGACTGCAGGAGCGGGTGCCCGACCGGCAATAGGCCAGTACCGGCCCGCCCGCCGCTTCAAGCGCGGCGACCATCGCATCGACCTGATTGCCCGAGAATCCGGCATGGGTGATCGGGATCGCGGTATAGCTCAGCCCCGCCGCTTCGGCCGCGGCGCGGATCGCATCGCCCTCGGGCTGGCCGCCTTCCTCGTCGTCGGGCCGGTTATTGACGATGGCGGTGAAGCCGGCGCGCGCGATTTCGGCCACGTCTTCGGGCGTGATCTGCGGGGCGACCGAGATGCTGTCGTCGATCCGGCGGATCATGAGCGGGCGGTCCTAGTCGGCATGGGTCTCATCATGGTCTCCTCAAAGGCGCGTCGGCGAAGGAAGCGTCGAACGTCCGGCTGATACGTCGCACGACGCTGGTCTGGTCGGTGATGCCCGCAGCCTGTCGAAAGCGTTCGACATCGGCCTCGCTGGGGAAAACGACCACGCTGAAGATGGTGTCGTCGGCGATATAGGAGGTGATCCAGTGCGCACCGCCGCCGATCGTCGCCAGCGCGTCGGCCGCGATCCTCGCGTGGCGCGCGAGCTGCTCGTCATCATCGGTGTCGAAGCCCGGCGGCACGCGACGCTGCATCAGGACCTTGATCATGCCGCCTCCCGGATCACGTTGAGGAAGGCGTCACCATAGGCGTCCAGCTTGCGTGCTCCAATGCCTGAGATGCGCCCAAGCGCGGCCAGGTTCGCCGGCTTGGCCGTGGCCATCTCGCGCAGCACCGAATCATGGAAGATGACATAGGGCGGCACCTGCGCCTCCTGCGCCAGCTCGCGACGCTTGGCACGCAGCGCCTCGAACAGCGGATCACCGACCGGATTGGCCACACTCGTGCCGCCACGCCGCCGCCGCTCGCGCTTGGGCGGCAGGATCAGCGCTACTTCGGACTCGCCCTTCAATATCGCCCGCGCCTCGGGCCCGAACTCAAGCCCGCCGAAATCATTGGCGCGGAGCGCATCGCGCAACAGCAGCGCGCGCGCGACCGGCTTGATCAGCACTGCCTCCTCAGGGTCGGAGGCGACGCCGAACACGCCCAGCGCCTCATGCCCGTTCATCAGGCTGCGCTCGCTCGACTGGCCGGTCAGGATACTCTCGATATAACCGACGCCGAAGCTCTGCCCGGTGCGGAACACCGCCGACAGGAATTTGCGCGCCACTTCGGTCGCGTCGACCGCGCTCGGCGGATTGAGGCAATTGTCGCAATTGCCGCAGATTTCAGGTGAATCGTCGCCGAAATGCTTGAGCAGGATGCGCCTTCGGCACCCCGCCGTCTCGACCAGCGCGCCCAATGCGGTGAGCCGGGTGCGCTCGCCCGACTGGCGGTGCGGTTCCACTTCGGCGATCCGCTGGCGCGCCTTGGCGAAATCCTCCGCCCCCCAGAAGAGATGCGCGGTGGCCGGGTCGCCGTCGCGCCCGGCGCGGCCGGTCTCCTGATAATAGGCCTCGATCGATTTCGGCAGTCCGGCATGCGCGACGAAGCGTACGTCGGGCTTGTCGATGCCCATGCCGAACGCGACCGTGGCGACCATCACCATATCCTCGGACGCGACGAAATCGGCCTGGTTGCGTGCGCGGACATGCGGTTCGAGGCCCGCATGATAGGGCCGGGTCGACCTGCCCGTCGCCGCGAGCTTCTCGGCGAGCTGCTCGACTGCCTTGCGCGTCTGGGCATAGACGATGCCGGGCCCAGGCTGCTCCGCGATCAGGTCGGCGATCTGGCGGGTCGTATTGTCCTTGGGCGAGATCGCATAGCGGATGTTGGGCCGGTCGAACCCCGCGACGATCTTGCCGTCACGCGGGATGCCGAGCTGGTCGAGGATGTCGGCGCGGGTATGCGCATCGGCCGTCGCGGTCAGCGCAAGCCGAGGCACGTCGGGGAAATGGTCGAACAATGGCCGCAGTAACCGGTAATCGGGCCGGAAATCATGCCCCCATTCGGAGACGCAATGCGCCTCGTCGATCGCGAACAGCGCGAGCGGCGCCTGGCCGAGCAAATTGCGGAAGCTTTCGCCCGAGGCGCGCTCGGGTGCGACGTAAAGCAGATCGAGCTCGCCAGCGCGGAACCGGCCGATCGTCTCCATCTGGTTGGTGTCGACCGAGGTCAAGGTCGCGGCGCGGATGCCGATCGCCTCGGCCGCGCGCAGCTGATCATGCATCAGCGCGATCAGCGGCGAGACGATGACGCAGGTGCCGTCGAGCATCACGGCCGGCAATTGATAGCAGAGCGACTTGCCCGCACCGGTCGGCATCACCGCCAGCGTATTCTGGCCGGCGAGCACGCGATCGACCACCTGGCGCTGGACGCCGCGGAACTCGGGAAAGCCGAAAGTGGATTGCAGGACGGGAAGCGGATCGATCACACTGCCTCACATAATCCCGCCGCATCAAAAAGCCATGCGGCGCCTTGGGGTATATGGTGAGTCATGGCTGGCCACGGACCGCGCCTTCCTGTTAGCGACGGCCCATGACCGAAGTCCGCGACAACGCAACCGCCCATCGCTTCGAGCTGGTGGTCGATCGCCATCTCTCCTTCAGCGAGTACACGCTCGACGGCGATGTGATCACGTTCACCCACACCATCGTCCCGCCGGCGCTCGAGGGCCATGGCGTGGCCAGCCGGCTGATCTCGGGTGCACTGGCCCAGGTCCGCGACCGCGGGTTGAAGGTGCGGCCGGTGTGCAAGTTCGTGAGGGCCTATATCGAACGGCATCCGGAGTGGCAGGACTTGTTGGCCGAACCGCTGGCCTGAGCCTCATTCCGCTGCCAGTGCGCCCTCTTCGCGCTCCTGCGCCTGGCGGTTCCACATCTCGGCATAGAGCCCGTCCTTGCGCAGCAGCGCCGAATGGCTGCCGCGCTCGACCACCCGGCCCGACTCGAGCACGACGATCTCGTCGGCATGGACCACGGTCGACAGCCGATGCGCGATCACGATGGTGGATCGGCCGCGGCCGATATCCTCCAGCGTCGCCTGAATCTCCGCTTCGGTGCGGCTGTCGAGCGCGCTGGTCGCTTCATCGAGGATCAGGATCGGCGGGTTCTTGAGCAGAGTCCGGGCGATCGCCACACGCTGCTTTTCGCCGCCCGACAGCTTGAGCCCGCGCTCGCCGACCCGGGTCTCGTACCCCAAGGGCTGGCGCTCGATGAACTCGGCGATCGCGGCACCTCGCGCCGCGCGCTCGATATCCTCCTGATCCGCGCCTTCGCGGCCATAGGCGATGTTGTAGCCGATCGTGTCGTTGAACAGTACCGTGTCCTGCGGGACGATACCGATCGCCGCGCGCAGCGAATCCTGCGTGACCGCCGCGATATCCTGCCCGTCGATGGTGATGCGGCCGCCCGTGAGGTCGTAGAACCGGTACATCAGCCGCGCGAGCGTGGATTTGCCCGCACCTGACGGCCCGACCACTGCCAGCGTGTGGCCGGCGGGAATATCGAGATCGATGCCCTTCAGGATCGGCTGGCCGGCATCATAGCCGAAGCGCACGTCCTCGAACCGCACATGCCCGGCACCGACCACCAGCGGCTTCGCGCCCGGCATATCGACCACTTCGGACGGCGTGTCGATCAGGTCGAACATCGCGCCCATGTCGATCACGCCCTGGCGGATCGTGCGATAGACCATACCGAGCAGGTCGAGCGGCCGGAACAGCTGGGCAAGCAGGGTGCTGACCAGCACGACATTGCCGGCGGTGTAACGTCCCTCGCTCCAGCCCCACACGACCAGCGCCATGCCGCCCGCCATCATCAGGTTGGTGATCAGCGCCTGACCGATATTCAGCCAGGCGAGCGAATTCTCGCTGATCACTGCGGCACTGGCATAGGCGGCGATGCCTTCGTCGTACCGCTTCGCTTCGCGCTCCTCGGCGCCGAAATATTTAACCGTCTCGAAATTCAGCAGCGAATCCACCGCATGCGCCACCGCCCCGGTGTCGAGATCGTTCATCCGTGAACGCAGCGCCGCGCGCCAGTCAGTCACGATGCGGGTGAAGACGATATAGGCCGCGACCATCACCAGGGTGCCGACGACCAGACCGGGCCCGAACTTGCTCCAGAAGATGCCGAGCACCAGGCTCAGCTCGAGCACGGTCGGCGCGATGTTGAACAGCAGGAAATAGAGCATCGTGTCGATGCTCTTGGTGCCGCGCTCGACCACCTTGGTCACCGCGCCGGTGCGCCGTTCGAGGTGGAAGCGCAGCGACAATCGGTGGAGATGCCGGAACACCGCCGCTGCCAGCCGCCGCGTCGCTTCCTGCCCGACCCGCTCGAACACCGCGTTGCGCAGATTGTCGAACACCACCGATCCGAACCGCGCGGCGGCATAGCCGATCACCAGCAACAGGATCAGCGTCGTCGCGCTGCGATCGCCCGCGCCCATGCCGTCGATCGCGCCCTGCAGCGCGAAGGGCGCGCCATATACCTGGACCAGCTTGGAGCCGAGCACGAGCAGCAGCGCGACGACGATGCGCAGCCGCAGCATCGGCGCATCGGCCGGCCACAGATAGGGCAGGAAGCGCCGGAGCGTCGGAATCAGCGGGCGCTCGATGCGGGTCGGTTCAGTCATGGGGGGCATTGCGGACCAATATAGGCAGCCCGACCTCAATCGAAAGCATTTCACGGAACAAGAGTCTCGCTTCGTCGATTGATGCCTTGACTGGGAGCCGAAGCATGGAACCGTTTTACTTCGTCATGGCGATCATGGGCTGCGGGGATGGTTCGACGCAGTGCGCCGAGGCGCGTGTCGTGCCCGTGCGCTACGCGACGGTCGCGCAATGCCAGGCGGCGATGCCTGCCATGCTCCAGCGCAACAGCGATATCGACTATCCGGTGATCAGTGCAGCCTGCCGGTCGAACCGGCCGCAGCTCGTCCAGCTCGATCGCCAGCGCCGCGGCGGCTGATAGCGCCTTCCGCTTTTACGCACCCCTGCTAGGTTGGCCGTTCATGGCGACGGGCGGGCAATGCGCAAGATTCTGAGCATCATTCTGGGCGTACTGGTGGCGCTGCTGATCCTTTGGATCGCCGGCTACCTCTACCCCGTGCCCGAGCTTGAGAGCGACGACCCCGTTGCATTGACCGCTATCGTCGGCAGCATGTCGATGACGGCGAAGCTTCTCGTTGCGCTGGGCTGGCTCGTCGGTCCGCTGGCGGGTGCCTGGCTGGCGCTTCGTGTCAGCGATTGGCGTACCGCGGGCTGGATCGTCGCGCTGGTCGTGCTCGTCGACAGTATCGCCAATATGCTGACGCTGCCGCACCCGTTGTGGATGCAGGCCTGTGCCGTGGTGCTGCCGTTATTGGGTGGCGCGCTCGGTATTTGGGCGCACCGCAAACCCTATCCCGGTGAGCCTCTACTCGGCTGAGATTTTCTCGTCATCGCGCACGATTGGCAGCGACCAGCGGATCTGGTCGCGCAGCAGCGATTCCAATTCGTCCGCGCCCTGGTTGTGCGCGACCGCGCGTTTCCTCAGCAGGATCGCGAGCAGCGACGCGCGGCTCGGCGCTTCCGCCGGCTTGGCGCGTCCCTGCGCGAGCGCGCGGGAGAAGCGATGGGAAAGCATGGTCATGTATCCACGGCTAGGGCCGGAAGGTATCGCGACGGTCACCGGAAAAGGTTAGCGCGGCCTTGTCCACAAGTTCGGGTCGCGCGGCAGGGGCGGATAGAGCGTCCGGCGCTCGATCGCCTCTCGCGCCGCGCGCGCGATCATGACGATCTTGGCAGCCATGGAGGTGGTGACGCGGTGGTCCCAGGCATGCTCGCCGCGCTCGGCGACCGTGCGCCCGATCGCGCCATAGATGCCCGCCGCCGCCAGCACCGCCCAGGCCGATCGCAGCGGAAGGGTTGGCGTGCCCGCTCGCGCGCTGGCTTCGAATTCGGCGGCGCGTGCCGCCAGCCGCTTCGCCAACACTGCCAGCCGCTGGCGAAAGGGCGGCTTCATGTGCTGGCCAGGCGGAATGTCCATCTCGACCAGCCATTCCTCGGGCAGATAGCAGCGCCCGACCCGGTCATCCTCCTCCACATCGCGCGCGATATTGGCGAGCTGGAAGGCGATGCCGAGATCGCAGGCCCGGTCGAGCGTCGCCTCGTCCTCGGGGGAGACGCCCATCGCCACCGCCATCATACAGCCGACCGCGCCCGCGACATGATAGCAATATTTGTAGAGGTCAGCCTCGCTGCGCGGCCGCCAGTCCTCGGCGTCGAGCGCGAACCCCGCGATCAGGTCGCGCGCGAACCGCGGCGGCATTTGCGTCTCGGCCGCGACGATGCGCAGCGCGTCGAACGCCGGATCGCCCACCCAGTCGCCGGCGAGCGCGGCTTCGGTCATCGCCGAGATCCGCACGAGCCGCGCGGGGGCATCCTCGACGATCGTCATGCCATGACCATGGTCCTGACCGTCGGCGATATCGTCGCATTTGCGGCACCAGGCATAGAGCAGCCACGCCCGCTCCCGTGTCTTGCGGTCGAACAGCCGGCTCGCCGCTGCAAAGCTCTTCGATCCGCGCGCGATCGATTCCGCCGCCGTCGCGACGATCGCGTCGCGGCTCGGCAGGTCGCCGCTCACAGGTCCTTGGCGCGCATCTTGGTGATCGTCTCGATCGGCGTGTGATCCGCCATCTTGGCCAGCAGTCCGTCGAGCTGGTCGTCGATCAGCAGGATGCCCTGATGCTGCGGCCGCAGGAAACCGACCTCGCCCATCTTTTCGTAAAAGGCGATCAGATGGTCGTAATAGCTGGCGACATTGAGCAGCCCGACCGGCTTGGCATGATAGCCGATCTGCGCCCAACTCAGCGCTTCCCACAATTCGTCCATCGTGCCGGTGCCGCCGGGCAGGTTGACAAAGCCGTCGGACAGGTCGGTGAAGGCCTGTTTGCGCTGGTGCATCGTGTCGACGACGTGCAATTCGGTCAGCCCGCGATGCGCCACCTCGGCATTCACCAGCGCGGTCGGGATGATCCCGATCACTTCACCACCCGCTTCGAGCGCGCTGTCGGCGATCGCTCCCATCAGCCCAAGCCGCCCGCCGCCATAGACGACGCCGATCCCGCGCTCGGCCAGGGTGCGGCCGACCTCGCGGGCGGACTCGATATAGACGGGGTCGCTCGGGCTCGCGGAGCCACAATAAACGGCAAGGCGTTTCACAGGATCAATCTACCATTTTGATGACGACCTTGTGGCCGTCGGGAAGGTCGCGGGTCTGCAGGCCGAGACTCCCGGTGAAGGAGATGAGTTCGGCGATCGGAATGGTACAGAGATTCTCGGGCACATACTCGCCCCCCAACAGCGCCGGTACCTTCAGCGCGTAACAGCGGCCCTCGCCGGGGTCGCCAAACTGGTCGTGCGCTGCCTCGACCAGCGCCAGCGATTCCCAGACCTCGCGAGTCTCAGCCTGGTTCATATGGGCGAACAGGCCGGTTTCGTCGATCGCTACCTGTTCGAGCGTCACCATTTCGGGGTCGAGATACCAGAAGGCGCCAGCCTCATCCCGTACGATGAGATGACCCATCGGGCTGACGGCTGTCACCGCCGCGGCGGATATGCCGGCCCAACTCCAGTCCTGATTGACGATCTCCGTGAGGGCGTCGCTCACCGAGGCCCCTCCAGCATCAATGCCGCCGTTGCCTTGGCGCTGCCGACGACCCCAGGAATGCCGGCGCCCGGATGCGTGCCTGCGCCGACGAAATACAGGTTCGGAATCTCGTCGTCGCGATTGTGCACGCGGAACCAGGCGCTCTGCGTCAGGATCGGCTCGAGACTGAAGGCGCTGCCGAGGTGCGCGTTCAGGTCCGCCGCGAAATCGCTCGGCGCATAATGGAACTTGGTCACGATCCGCTCATGGATATCGGGGATCAGGCGCCGCCCGACCTCGTCGAGGATGCGCTTCTCCAGGATCGGCCCGATCTCGGCCCAGTCGACCGGGAATTTGCCGAGATGCGGCACCGGCGCCAGCGCGTAGAAGGTCGAATGCCCCTCTGGCGCCAGGCTCGGATCGGTCACGGTCGGGTGGTGGAGATAGAGCGAGAAGTCCTCTGGCAGCACGCCCGTATCGTACAGGTCGCTCAGCAACCCTTTGTAGCGCGGGCCGAACAGGATCATGTGATGCGGGATGCCGGGCCAGGTCCCCTTGATCCCGAAATGCACCACGAACAGCGAGGGCGAGAAGCGCTTGCGTTCCAGCTTCGGCGCCTTGCGCTGCGCGCTGCGCGAGGTCTTCAACAGGTCGCGATAGGTGTGGACCACATCGCCGTTGCAGGCCACCATGTCCGCCTTGCCCTCCCAGCCCGAGGCAGTGACCACGCCGGTCGCCTTGTCGCCCAGCGTCTCGATGCTCGTCACCGGATCGTTCAGGCGAAGCACCCCGCCCAGCCGCTCGAAATGCGTCACCATGCCCGCGATCAGCTTGTTGGTACCGCCCTTGGCAAACCACACGCCGCCGTCACGCTCCAGCTTGTGGATCAGCGCATAGATCGCGCTGGTGGTCATTGGGTTGCCGCCGACGAGCAAGGTGTGGAAGCTCAGCGCCTGGCGCAGATGCTCGTCCTTCACGAAGCTCGACACGATCGAATAGACGGATCGCCATGCCTGATATTTCATCAGCGACGGCGCTGCCTTGATCATTGACGCAAAGTCGAGGAACGCGACATGGCCGAGCTTCACATAGCCTTCCTGATATACCCCGGCGGCATAATCGAGGAACTTGCGATACCCGGCGACATCCTCGGGATTGAGCTTGGCGATCTCCGCCATCAGCACGCTGTCGTCGTTGGTGTAGTCGAAGCTGGTCCCGTCGGGCCAGTTGAGCCGATAGAAGGGCAGCACCGGCTCGAGCGTCACGTCGTCGGCCATATTGCGCCCGGTCAACGCCCATAATTCCTGCAGACAGGGCGGATCGGTGATGACGGTCGGCCCGGCATCGAAGGTGAAGCCGTCCTTCTCCCAGACATAGGCACGCCCGCCTGGCTTGTCGCGCGCCTCGACGATGGTCGTTTCGACCCCCGCGGATTGCAGGCGGATGCCGAGCGCGAGCCCGCCGAACCCGGCGCCGATGACGATGGCAGTGCGGCTCATGTCGGGTTCCGGTGCAGGGTCGGGCGCGCGCCGGCAATAGCTTCCAGGGCGCGGCCCACGGGTACGGGGGGCTTGCCCATCAAGACGCGGGCCTTGTCGGCGATGGTCGATCTTCCAGCATAGAAACGGCCTATAAGACGGGGATCGAGCCGATAGAAGCGTTCCAGGATACGATAGCGTTCCGCGGGCTCGGCCGCCTTGAACAGCATCTTGTCGAGCATCCGGTAGAAACCGCGTTTGCGCCAGGTCGACCGCGCCAGGCCATAGGTCAGGTCGTGCAGCGCCTTGCCCGACAGGTCGGTCGTCCGCGCGATCAGCGATGCGGTGCGCACCGCATCGGGCAGGGAATAGCCGGTGGTCGGGTGGAACAGCCCGGCGCGCATGCCCGCCTTGGCAACCTTGTTGCCGCCGCTGCGCCAATATTCCTCGAAATCGCCGCCCATCGCGACCGGCAGAACCCCGGCTTCCTCGCGCGCGACATGATCGACCTGCCAGCCGCGCGCGCCGACATAATCGTCGATCCGCTGGGACAGCACTGCCCGGTCGAACCCGGGCGTGTCGCTGTAATAGGTGTCCTCGACGAACATCCGGGTCGCCGCGAAGGGTAGGCAATAGACGAAACGATATCCGTCGATCTGCTCCACGGTCGCGTCCATCACCATCGGATTCGGTGCGGCGTGATCCTCCGCCAGACGGAATTCTCGCCCCAGGAATTTCTGCCAGCCCAGCTCGAGCAGCCCGAGATCGCCCGGCCCGCGCGCGTCGATCACGCCTCTGGCCTGGATGCGGTCGCCATCGGCCAGCACCACCGCGGTCGGGCTGGCGCCCAGCACCTTGCGCCGGGTCATCAGCGCGCCTTCGGGCAGGGCGGCGCGCACCACGGCGTCGAGCCGTTCGGATTCGATCGAATAATAGGCCGCATTCAGGGTGCGGCGGTGCGCCGGGAAGGCGATATCATAGCTTTTCCAGCCATAGCTGATCAGCGGGGCGACGATCCACCGGTCGGCGTCGGCCACGTCGCTGGCGAAGAAGGACCAGAGATGGTTGCCGCCGACTCCGCCGGATCCCTCGATCAGCCTGATATCGAGATCGGGATGCTTCTTCTTCAACGCCAGCGTCACCAGCCCGCCGGCCAGCCCGGCGCCGACGATCGCGATATCGCAGGAGAGGAGGGCGGGCATGGTGCTGGCGTAGCCGAATCGCTTCGTCGTGCAAATCGCGCGCTTGCCCCTTTTCGGGCCCCGGCTAGGATCGATGTCGAGGGGAAGCCATTCATGCGTATCCTGACCGCCATTGCCGCCGTTGCCTTAACGCTGTCGCCAGCCGTGGCACAGGAGCGGATCAAGACCGCCGACCTGGAGACGGTCAGTCGTCGCGGCGCCCAACTCTACGCCTTCGATCAGGCCGCCTGGCACACCACCGATACGATGCTGGCCAAGGGCCTGCCCCGCGAGAAGATGGCGGCGATCCGCGGGTGGGTCGTCGAGCCGCATGGTGAGACGCTGACCGTCACTTATTACGGGTTCGAGGGGGCAAAGCCCTATGCGATCTATGCCGCCGACTATGCCGGCGGCAAGGTCGTCGCTGAACGGGTTCCTTCCACCACAGAGGCCCTGTCGGCGCAGGGCGAGCGTATGGCCTTGGCCCGCGCGGCCGCGTCGGAAACGCCACCCAAGAGATGCGTCGAGCGGTCCTATAACACGGTGGTCCTGCCGCCGTTGGCCGACGGCACTATCCCCGTTTACCTCCTGACGCCGATGGTCGCCAAGGACGCCTATCCGTTCGGTGGCCATCACGAAGTGGACATCGGCCCCGACGGCCGGGTCGCCGCCACGCGGGATTTCACCAATAGCTGTCTGACCATCGCACAGCCCGCCGATTCAGTTATGGGCTTCGTCACGCATCTGCTCGACCCGCATCCGACCGAGATCCATGTCTACCTGTCGCTATGGATGGGCAAGCCCATCGCGGTCGGGACCGGAAAGGATGTCGCCTGGATGGTGGAAGGGGCGAAGGTCTCGCCCCTCAGCCTCAAGGACGGCGCCAAAAAGCGCTGACGCCGTCCCGTCCCGCTCAGGCGGCCTGGAGCAGCGGCATCTCTGCTCCCATCGCGCGCGCGATCGAAGGGCGTTTGCGCATCCGCGTCCGCCAGCCGAGCAGCACTGGCCAGTCGGCGATCGGTACGCCGGCATGTTCGCACCAGTTGAGGATGCTCAGCAGATAGGCATCTGCTACGCTGAAGCTTCCCACCAGATAGTCGGCGCCGTCGAGGTGGACCGACAGCAGGTCGAGCCGCTTTGCCGCCAGCTCGCGTGCCCAGGCCTTGGCACCCTCTGGCGCTGCCTTGCTCATCAGCGGCGCGAAGGCGGATTTGTGCAGCTCGGTCGAGATGAAGTTGAGCCAGCGCATCATCTGATAGCGCTCCTCGGTATAGGGCGCCGGTGCGAGCACGCCCTCGGCGGCGAGATCGGCGATATAGGTCAGCACCGCCGGCCCTTCGGTCAGCGCCAGCCCGCCGACCGTCTCCATTGCCGGCACATAACCCATCGGGCTGATCGCGGTGAACAGTCGCCCGTCGGGCAGGCGCCCGCCCGGCAGGACCTGGACGAACTCGGCATCGAGCTCGGCCTCTTCGATCGCGATCCGTGTCGCGAGCGAGCAGGCGAAGGGAATGAAATAGAGCTTCATGGGGACCTCCCGGGTGCCTTGGTTGATTTTCATACTGTTTCGCATAATATACGCCCAAGTCAACGATTCTTTGCGAAACGGTACAGATTTGACACAACGCCCCCGCGGTCGCCCGCGCAGCTTCGATGCCAATGTCGCGCTCAAGGCGGCGTCGGAACGCTTCCGCACGCACGGCTTTGCCGGCACCTCGCTCGACGAACTGGCCGATGCGACCGGCCTTGCCCGGCCCAGCCTCTACGCGGCGTTCGGCGACAAGCGCGCGCTGTACCTCGCTGCGCTCGCCCGGCTGACCGATCGGGCCGAGCGCAGCTTCGCCACGCTGGGCAGTTTTGCCCTGCCGCTGCGCGAAATGGTCGAGCGCATGCTGGTCGGCGCGATCGACGGCTATATGTCGGGCGAAAAGGGGCCTTCCGGCTGTCTGCTGATCGGCACTGCCACCGCTGAAGCCGCCGCCGACCCGGAGGTCCGCGCCGCGCTCGGTACGTTCCTCGCGATGGAGGATCGCTGCATCGAGGAGCTGCTCGTTGCCGCCGGCAGCACGCGCCCGGGGCCTTCGACGGCGATCGTCGCCTCGGTGCTTCACTCGCTCAGCGTCCGTGCCCGTGCCGGCGAATCGCGCGAGTCGATGGAGCGAATCGCCCGCGACTGCGCCGATATGGTGGTCTAGTCCGCCCCTGGACGTGTAAGGCGGTTGCCGATGACTGCCCCGCTCGCCGCCCTGCTTTCCGCCATCGCGATGACGCTGATCGTCGGCGTGCGCTATCTGATCGTCAGCGGTGCCTTCGCCGTGGCGACCCGCGCCAAGCATCCCGGCCTCTATGCCGGGCTCGATCCGCAGATCCGCCGCGAGATCTGGTGGAGCCTCGCCTCCGCCGCGATCTACGGCGTGCCCGCGGGTATCATCGCCTGGGGCTGGCAGAATCGCGGCTGGACCTTGATCTACAGCGACGTCCACGCCTTCCCGCTCTGGTACCTGCCCGTCTCGGTGCTGCTCTATCTGATCGCGCACGACAGCTGGTTTTACTGGACGCACCGCTGGATGCATTTGCCCCGGCCGTTCCGCATCGCGCATGCGGTCCATCATGCCAGCCGCCCGCCCACTGCCTGGGCCGCGATGGCGTTCCACCCGATCGAGGCGATCACCGGCGCTGTGGCAATTCCGCTACTGGTGTTCGTGATTCCGATCCATCCGTACGCGCTCGGAGTGGTGCTCACCGTCATGACCGTTATGGGTGTGACCAACCATATGGGGTGGGAGGTTTTTCCTGCGTTCATGTGGCGTGGGCGAATGGGGGCCTGGCTCATCACCGCGAGCCATCATCAGCGGCACCATGAGCATTATGGGGGGAATTATGGGCTCTATTTCCGATTCTGGGATCGCCTCTGCGGTACCGATCGCGGCATCGGGGATTTTGCCCGAGATCATGAACGCGCGCGCCGTAAAGCATCCGGGGGTGAAGCGGCTGGGCCTGGCGCTCGCCGCGATGGCGCTGCTGCCGGGGGCGATGCCGGTCTCTGACCTGTCGCTCGACGTGGCGAAGCTGCGCTCGACGCGCGGCCTGATCCGCGTCTGCCTCACCGCGGACCCCTCCAACTTCCCCAAATGCACCGACGACAAGCGCGCGGTGACCCGGTCGGTGCCGGCGACCCGCCACGACATCAGCTTCGACGGCCTGCCGCGCGGCGATTATGCGATTGCGGTGATCCATGACGAGAACGGCAACGGCAAGCTCGATACCTTTGCCGGCATCCCGAAGGAGGGCTTCGGCTTCTCGCGCAACCCGATCATCACCTTCGGCCCGCCCAGCTTCAAGGCGGCGCGTTTCACCGTTTCGGGTGATACCGATGCGCAACAGGTGAAAATGCTTTATCTGCTCTAGGTTGCAGTTATGGACACAAAGCGCTGATGGACGCGTTTCGATGCGAAACCCGTTCCTGGAGTATCCATGTGATCACGGAAAACCGTACCGCTCTTCTCGCCGCAACCTTGATGTGCTTCACCGGCGCCACCGCTGCCTTTGCCCAGGAAGCGCCCCCGCCGGACGCGCCTGACCCGAACCGCAACAGCCTGACCATTGGTGGCGGCGCCGCCTATATGCCCAGCTATGAAGGCTCCAACGACTATATCCTCGCCCCAGCGGTGGCGGCGCGCGGCAAGATCGGCGGTTTTGCCTTCTCGACCCGCAACACCCAGCTCTATGTCGATCTGATCCCGAATCCGTCGGGTCCGTCCTTCGATATCCAGCTCGGTCCGATCGTCGGGCTCAACTTCAACCGGGTCGCCCGCATCAAGGACCCGCAGGTCCAGGCGCTCGGCACCCGCAAGATCGCGCTCGAGGCGGGCGGCTTTGTCGGCATCGGCAAGACCGGCCTGATCACCAGCGACTATGACAATCTCACGATCAAGCTCGCCTACGTGCACGATGTCAGCAAGATCTACCGTAGCTACGTCATCACGCCGTCGATCGAATATACCACGCCGCTCAGCCGCACGGCGTTCGTCGGCCTCTCGGTCTCGGCCGATTATGCCGGCGCCGGCTATTCCCGCGCCTATTTCGATGTCGACGCCGCCGGCTCGGCGCGCAGCGGCCTGCCGGTGTTCACCGGGGGCAAGGGGTGGAAGGATCTGACCTTCGGCACGGTGGTCGGCCATTCCTTGACCGGGGATCTGCTCCATGGCCTGGGCATCTTCGCGATGGGTTCCTACACCAGGATGCAGGACAGTTACGCCGACAGTCCGGTGGTGAGCATCGCCGGCAGCCGCAACCAATGGTTGGGCGCATTGGGGTTGGGCTATACTTTCTGATCTCTTTTTTGAGATGGACCGAGGGATGTGCGATGGATCGGGGACGAACGCCTGTTGCTGTCGCCCCCGCACATCGGCTACCCGGATACGGAAACCGGTCGGAATCGACATTCCCGGCATGCAAATGACGGGAAACGGTGGCTGAATCCGTCCTGTCGCATGGGACACCATCTCAAGGAGAGGTCGCTTTGACCGAACACCAGCAGCTGATCGAGGGTAGCGAATCGGCCCTCCAGCCGGAAACCACGCTGCGTAACGAGCGTCGGGAATTCTTCAGGGCAGCGCTCGGCGCTGCTGCGGCGACCGCCGCCGGCGCAGGCGCCCTGTCGATCGCGACCTCGGCTTCGGCCGCGACGATCGCCGATAACGATATGGGCAATTTCCTGCTCCAGCTCGATTATCTCGCCGCGCAATATTACAGCTTCGCCGTCACCGGCGCCGGTCTTCCCGCCGCGCTGCTGACCGGGGTCGGTACCGCCGGCGCTGCCACCGGCGCGCGCCAGGTGACCTTCACCGATCCGCTCGTCGCGCAATTCGCCAGCGAGATTCGGCAGGACCTGGCGGCGCAGGTCGCCTTCCTGCGCGCCACGCTCGGCACGGACGGTGCGACCGCTCAGCCGGCGATCGATCTGGGCTTCGCGGCGGGCAGCGGCTTCAGCAAGGCAGCCGTTGCCGCCGGCATCGCCGCGGCAGGGGCATTCGACCCTTATGCCAGCGACGAGAATTTCCTGCTCGGCGCCTATATCTTCGAAGATGTCATCGTCACCGCCTTTGCCGGCGCCGCCGCCTCGATCTCGGACAAGGCTTTCCTCGGCAAGGTCCTCGGCCTGATCTCGGCTCATTCGCATCACACCGCGGTGATCCGCTCGCTGCTCTATGCGAAGGGCGTCGCGACGCCGGCGCTTCGGACGAACGCCGACAAGATCTCGGACAATCTCCGCGACGCGCTCGACGGCGGGACGGATCTCGATCAGGGCATCTCGCCCACCGGGACCGGCGCCACGATCCAGTCGAACGTCGTGCCCGCCGGTGCGGATGGCCTCATCGCCGGCCGCTCGACCGGCCAGGTACTGAACATCCTCTATCTGAACAGCGCGGCCGTCACGTCGGGCGGCTTCTACACCGCCGGTCTCAACGGCGCGGTAAAGACCAGCTCCGCGAACTGATCGCCCCCCAGGCTCCCCAAAGGGAAGATTTCACGATGATCGATACCGATACCCCGATCCAGGCGCCCGATATGGCCGGTTCCGCGGACGACCGCAGCTTCGGGCCGCGCCGGCGCTTCCTGCTGCTCGCCGGCAGCGCCACCGTGGCGATGGGCCTCGCGGCCTGCGGCGGCAGCAACGACAGCACGCCGACGCCCACGCCTACTTCGACCGTCACGCCCACGCCGTCGCCCACCGCGACGTCGACGGTCGCGCTCGACGTCGACTACCTGAACTTCGCGCTGCAGCTGCAATATCTGGTCGCGCAATATTTCGTCTTCGCCACTACGGGAACGGGTGTCGAGGCGATCCCCGCCTCCAGTACCCTGCCTGGCGGCGGTGCGGCGCTGCTCACGGGTACCGGCACTAAGGGCAACGTGACGGGCGGCGCTCAGGTGACCTTCACGGATGTCGTGCTCGGCCAATATGCGCGCGAGATCGCGGCGGGCGAAGTCGCGCTGCTCGCCTTCCTGCGCTCGGCGATCGGCTCGGCTGCCGTCTCGGCCCAGCCGAACATCGACATCTCCGACGGCATCACCGGCGGTTTCACCCGGCTGGCGCGCGCGGGCGGCTATATCGGCCCGGCCGACCAGTTCAATCCCTATGCGAGCGAGCTCAACTTCCTGCTCGGCGCGTTCATGCTGCAGGACGTGATGGTCAGCGCCTATATCGGCGCGACGCCCTCGATCGCGAACCTGCTCTACGTCAACGCGGCGGCCGATGCCCTGGCGACCAAGTCGTTCCACGCCGCCATGGTCCGCGCGCAGCTCTACGCCCGCGGCACCGCGGCGCGCACCGCGACCGATCAGCTCAGCAACGCGCGGGATTCGTTCGACGGCGCCAGCGACAATGATCAGGGCGTCACCGGCAACGCCAGCACCGCCAATGTCACGCCGACCAATATCGACGGCATCGTCTTCGGCCGTACGCCGGGGCAGGTGCTCAACGTGCTCTACACCACCTCTTCGGCGGTGACGGGCGGGGGCTTCTACCCCAACGGCCTGATCAGCACCTATTTCAAGACCAGCGCTGCCAACTAAGCCCTGGCCAGAGTCATGAGAAAGGCCGCGCGACCCGGGTCGCGCGGCCTTTTCTTTATGCGCCGACACGCCTAGACCCGTCTCTTCCCCGGGGGGGCGCTGATGCGCGCCTGAGAGGGGGGCTGCAGCCCCCGACCCGCCGAACCTGATCCGGTTGAGACCGGCGGAGGGAGGGAGCGGCTTTCACCCGAAATCCGTCCTCGCTCCGTTTACGTTGGAGCGAACACCCATGGCCGACATCCCCGCCCGCACCGAAATCGGCGTCACCACTGGCCCGATCCGCGGCTCCAGGAAAATCCATGTCGGCGAATGGCGGGTGGCGATGCGCGAGATCATGCTCGAGCCGTCGAGCGGCGAAGCGCCCTTGCGGGTCTACGACACCTCGGGCCCTTACACCGATCCCAAGGCGGTCATCGACATCAACGCCGGCCTGCCCTCGCTCCGCCGCGACTGGATCATCGGTCGCGGCGACGTCGAGAGCTATGACGCCCGCGAGATCAGGCCCGAGGACAATGGCCTGTCCGGCCCGGATCGCTCCGCCGGCGTGCCGCAATTCCCCAATGTCGTGAAGCGCCCGCTGCGCGCCAAGGCTGGCCACAATGTCAGCCAGATGCACTATGCCCGTCGCGGCATCATCACGCCCGAAATGGAATATGTCGCGATCCGCGAGAATATGGGTCGCGCCGCCGCCAAGGAGAAGCTGATCCGCGACGGCCAGGATTGGGGCGCCTCGATCCCCGATCACGTCACGCCCGAATTCGTCCGCGACGAGGTCGCGCGCGGCCGCGCGATCATCCCCAACAACATCAACCACCCCGAATCCGAGCCGATGGCGATCGGCCGCAACTTCCTCGTCAAGATCAACGCCAATATCGGCAACAGCGCCGTCGCCTCGAACGTCGCGGCGGAAGTCGACAAGATGGTCTGGTCGATCCGCTGGGGCGCGGACACGGTGATGGACCTGTCCACCGGCCGCAACATCCACGACACCCGCGAATGGATCCTGCGCAACTCGCCCGTGCCGATCGGCACCGTGCCGATCTACCAGGCGCTGGAAAAGGTCGGCGGCGTCGCCGAGGACCTCACCTGGGATATCTTCCGCGATACGCTGATCGAGCAGGCCGAACAGGGCGTGGATTATTTCACCATCCATGCCGGCGTGCGCCTGGCGTACGTCCCGATGACCGCGAAGCGCGTCACCGGCATCGTCAGCCGCGGCGGCTCGATCATGGCGAAATGGTGCCTCGCGCACCACAAGGAGAGCTTCCTCTACGAACGCTTCGACGAGATCACCGAGATCATGAAGGCGTATGACATCGCCTATTCGCTCGGCGACGGCCTCCGCCCCGGCAGCATTGCGGACGCTAATGACGAAGCGCAGTTCAGCGAGCTCTATACGCTCGGCGAACTCACCCACCGCGCCTGGAAGGAAGACGTCCAGGTCATGATCGAAGGCCCCGGCCATGTGCCGATGCACAAGATCAAGGAGAATATGGACAAGCAGCTCGAGGTTTGCGGGGAGGCGCCCTTCTACACGCTCGGGCCGCTCACCACCGACATCGCGCCGGGTTACGATCACATCACCAGCGGCATCGGCGCTGCGATGATCGGCTGGTACGGCACGGCGATGCTTTGCTACGTCACCCCCAAGGAGCATCTCGGCTTGCCTGATCGCGACGACGTGAAGGTAGGCGTGGTCACCTACAAGCTCGCCGCCCATGCGGCCGATCTCGCCAAGGGCCACCCGGCCGCGAAGCTGCGCGACGACGCCCTGTCACGCGCGCGCTTCGAATTCCGCTGGCGCGACCAGTTCAACCTGTCGCTCGATCCCGACACGGCGGAACAGTACCACGACCAGACCCTGCCGGCCGAAGGCGCCAAGACCGCGCATTTCTGCTCGATGTGCGGCCCCAAATTCTGCTCGATGAAGATCACCCAGGAAGTCCGCGACTTCGCCGCGAAGCAGAATAGCGGCGTGGACAGCTTCCTTGCCGCGACGCCGGCGCAGGAAGGCGACGCGGCAAGGGCGCGGTTTGCGAATGCCGATGCCGAAAAGGGCATGGATGAGATGAGCGAGAAATTCCGCCAGACTGGCAGCGAGATTTACCTGCCGGCCGCCGAGTGAGGGCTACGCGAGCGTGAGGCCGCCCCCTATTCCTCCCTCGGCTTCGCCCTATGGCATTCACCATCGCTAGGCGGCTCTTTCTCCCTCTCCCCTTGTGGGAGAGGGAAGGGGCCCATCGCTCTTGCGATGGGAAGGGTGAGGGGGACACGCGGCGTGATGGTTCCGAGCCTCACTCCCCCTCATCCGGCGCTTCGCGCCACCTTCTCCCACAGGGGGAGAAGGATTTCTGCACCGTGCAACGCAATGTGTGAAGCCAGTAGTGGCTTCGCCGGGGGAGGGGGACCATTCGCTCTTCGCGAATGGTGGAGGCGGCGGCCCAAGCGAGACAGCGGAAAAGGCCACGGAAGAAATGACCGAGAATCTCCATGAAGTTCTTCGGCCGTAAAAAACCAATGTCCGCGCTCGATAGCCTGCGCGGCGCAGGCTGGAAGTGCGCCTCCTGCGACCTGACCCATAAGGGCATGTTCCACCTGGCATCCTTCGCCCCGGACTTCTGGGAAGGGCCGGAAGAATATGAGCCCAACGGCGCCATCCGCTTCGACGGCGATTTCCTCTCGGAGGACTTCTGCGTCGTCGGCGGCGAGCATTTCTTCGTACGCTGCGTGTTCGACATCCCAGTCCACGGCCTCGCCGAGAAATTCGGCTTCGGTGTCTGGTCGACGCTCTCGCGCGCCAATTTCCAAATCTATCTCGATGGCTTCGACGAGGGGACCTATGCGAACCTCGGGCCCTGGACCGGCTGGTTCTCCAACCGCCTCGCGCCGTTCGGGGACACGCTGAACCAGCCCTGCTGGGTCCACCCCCAACTTGCCCGCCAGCGGCCGGTCATCACCTTGGGGAACGAGGAGCACGATCTTGCTAGCGCGCAGGCGAGAGGCATCACGCCAGAACGGGTGCTGGAGTTGTATGCGGCTTACGGGCATGTTGTGAGCTGAGTCCTCCCGGATGCTAGAGATTAAGCGCACCAGCGTTGCCATTTACGCGGGATCGCCTGCGTGGCGCGGAAATCCACTTGCTAGCGGGTGCCCACTTATTCTCCCCTCAGTTCATTGATCACTATCCGGAGAGCCCGGCTGTACCGCTCAAATTGCTCTACCAATTCCTCTTGCGTCAGGAGGTTATACTGCCTTGCTCGCCACCCGCGCCGATCGCGACTCTTTGTGTGTCTAATTCTAGGAAATGCAACGATCTCAGCATCCGAATTCAAAAAATCTTGTTGGGTTAGAATGGCGTCGCAAATGATCGTCGAAAGAAGGTATTTCTGGAATCCGTCCAAGTTAAATTCCGCCCAAGCGACGACAAACACCGGAATTAGTTTGTCGTTTTTCACTCCAACGAAAGTAGGCCTGACTGGTACGAGAAGAGGGTCGCCATTTGGCTTCTTGCCAATAATGTACATGGCTTGAAAGCCATCTAATTCCGGGACTCCTTCAATGCCGGTATTTTGTAAATACCGGCAAAAAGCGGGGATTACCTCTCTCCCCGCGGCCCTTGCCGCAGGCCTAATGATTTCCTCAGCCTTTTCTAGGGCGGCCTCTTCGTCCAACCGGCCATAGGCCAAGCCCGCGCAAATTTTTTGTACTGGTTGCAAGGAGTGCCGAGGCGGATTGGCGGCGAACTCCCGCAACTGAAATATTGTATCATCGAGGCGCCTTCTATTGTGGCGCACCCAATTTATGAGGCTGGGGAGCCTCAGTAGTGACTGGATACGTTTTTCAGTATCGTCCATCTAAGTCACGCTGCTCAGGCGCTGAAGCGAGGATTAGTTCAATTGATATAACCATTCCTGGATTTACTGGCGCCGCAGCTTTCCAAACTCTATCCCAAGGGCCGTTTTCACGATGCGATATGCCTCGAAGCTCGGACGCCGTGAAGCGTCTGTAATCGTCAATTACAGATTTAAAGAACTCAATATCGTCGTTTGAAAACTGGTCCCTAGCTTCAACGAGTTCTCGATCTCGCGCACTATAGCGAGTAATCCTTTTCGCTATCGGCTTATCGTCGTCGCCCTTCACGGCGTGATAAATCTCCCTGAAAACCGGGCCGTGGTCCCATGCTTCAACCCTTGCTGGAGAGAATAATACCTTCATCTCCACAAGGCCCCGTTCAAATATAAAATAAGCTAATTTATTCAACGACATGTTGGATACTGGTATATTCAGTTCGGAGAAATAATCTAGGATCCAATTAGCAATAGCACGAATGTCATAATCACGCGCTTGCAGGGGCGTTGTCGAAAACCTGCTCCGAATTGCTCGGGACCAGTCGGTTACTTCTGCTATATCAGAAGTATCGATCTGATCGTCGGGTAGTAGAGCTAGCCGGGAAAGCTCGGCCGCAATGCGGGGATCGAGAGGTTCTTTAGCCATTGTGATATCCGCGCCTCTCGGCGGGCGTTGCCTTTCGAGCGCTTATGATTCTCCCCTCCTGCGTTTCAGCAGGCCCGGCCGCGAGGGGCTCAGTGTGCACGACCATTAATAATACGCCCATGACCATACCTAGTGTGCGCCACCGTGCCTCTACCTCGCAAGGATCGGGATCAGAGATGAGGCAGGGATCATCAAAAACGTGGACGGCCGCCTCGAAAGAAAGGCCGTGCTTAGATCGATTGATCTCCGCCTTTTGGGGGTCCCAATTCCATATGACTTCTGCCACGCTTGCATCTCGTAGCTTATGCTACATCAAATGATAGTCATAAACCGTTCGTACGGACAACAGCCAAGGAGGTAGAGAGAGACAAACTAGTGCCAAACTCCCGGACGCGGGCGCCGCCCTACCGCCGCCGCTTCCAATCCAGCGACACCGCAATCCGTTGCCCCCAGCTCCCATCCCACTCCGTCCGAAGTCCATGCGCCTCAAGGTGCGTGACGACATCCTTCGCCACCGCCAGCGCAGCCTCCTCGCCCTCCTCGCAGGCGCCATAGTTCAAATAGAGCCCGCCCCCCTCGGCGGCGCGTTCCGTGTCCTGCACATGATAAAAGGCGTAACCGCGCGTCGGCCGGCCGGCTTTGTGCACTGCGTCGATCTCGTCCCAGATCTCGCTCGAACCGCAGGTGCCGCAACAGGTGAAATGCTGGCGCGAGATCACGCCCTTGGCTTCCAGCGCGGCAAAGGCATCGTCCAGCCGGTCGCAATCCGTCCGCGCCGGCCAGGTGCGTTGCGCCGCCTTATGCTCGGCCAGTGCTTCGCGCAGCAGGCGCTGCGCTTCGCGGCGCAGCTCGGCCGGCTCGAACTCCTCCTCATAGGAATCGACCGCATGCGTCAGGATGGCATCCTCGTCATAGAAGCCGATCGCGACATCGCAGCGGATCGACTCGCGCAGCCAGTCGATCTTCTCGTGCGCATCGGTTCCGGACGCCGCCGGGGTCGGGCTGGGCGTCGTCTCGGTCTTGCGGGACCCGAACAGGCGATCGAACAGCGATTTCATAGGGTCCTTCCCGACGGTTCAACGCGCTGGCGATTCCAGCAGCCGCGCCGGCTGGCAATAGCGCAAAAACCGGCGCGCCATCAAATTTGACTCCGCCGTTCCGCGCTCGTCATATCGCGCGACGGACGGTCCGACGGGATGGCAGGGGCGCCATTCGCCAGCGGCGGAACGAAACGACGAACGGGGGGATGGAATGAGGTTCGCAGTTCGAGGCCGATGGCTGGCCGCTGCCGCATCTTGCGCATGCGTCATCGCAACACCCGCGATCGCGCAGCAGGCGCTGCCTCCGGGCGAGACCGAGCTGCCGTCGCCTCTGCCCGATCGCACCATGGTGCTTGCGCCCGATGCGCCGCCGCCGGGCGCGGAGGCTTGCCAGATCCATGTCTGGTCGACCGGCAAGATCAAATCCTATGTCACCGGCTTTGCCGAGGCGATGGGCGGCGGTGTGCTCGGGCCGGCGCTCGACGGCAATCGCGCCAATCCGGAAACCGTCGAGGGCATGCTGCGGCGGAGCATGGAGGGGAGGCGCCAGGCAGGGCTTCTTGCCCGGCTCGATCTGGCGACCCTGTTCGCCATGCCGGGCGTGGTGATCGTGCCCAATGCGCAGCCGACCGAGACGAGTCAGTGGAAATCGGCCAAGGGCCGGATGACCGCCGCGACCGGCGCCTGTTACGGCGAGATCATCGTGCGGGACATGTACTTCCTGAAGACCGCGCTGTTTCCGCCGACGCTCCGCGTGAACTTCACCTTCCGCGATTTCCGCGGCGGCCGGGCGGCGCCGCTTCTCGTGCAGGGGCGCGGCGGGGTTAAGCTCACCTTCTATCCGACCGTGTCGACCACGGACATCACCGTGATCACGCGCGGGTTCGAGGATGCCTATGTCGGTGCCTTCGAGGAGTTCGTGACGGAGCAGAAAAGCAAGGGATTGAAGTAGGGACAGGCGGCGTGGATCGCGACATCAACAACGGCAAGGCGGCATCCGCTGACTATTATGCGCCCGACCGGCTGGTGATCCCGATCGCCGACCTGAAGAAACTGCATGACGAAGGCACGGTGCACGACATCCGGCGCTGATCGCCGCGCGGACATCCGTCAGGCGGCGCGACCGTTATTTACAGCCGTCGCGCTGTCCAGGCTCAAGGATGATACCGGCACTGCGCGATCTGCAGCACCGCTGCCGTGCCCCTTCCCGCCACCCGGTATACCAGCCGATGCTCCCGCCCGATCCGCCGCGACCACCAGCCGCTCAGCACGCCGCGAAGCGCTTCGGGCTTTCCGGCCCCCTGGAAGGGATCGTCCATGACGTCGGCGATCAGCGCCTGGAGCCGCGCCGCCATCGCCGGATCCTCGGTCTCCCAGGCGCGATAGTCGGCGGCGGCGTGCCTGGAAAAGGCGATGGTCACTGCTGCTGTCCGTCGGAGGCGCTGCCCGAATCGAGTTCCGCGATACTCTCCGTCAGCCGCGCCGCGTTGCCCGGCGCCCTCAGCAGGTGAAGCGTCTCCTCGATCGCCTCCCATTCGCTCGCCGACACCATCACCACGCCTTCGGCGGTCTGGCGTATGATCGCCACCGGCGCGCGATCCTCCACCACCCGGTCCATCACTGCCTTCAGATTGGCGCGGGCGGCGGAAAAGCTTATCGTGCGCATCGGCTCTCTCCGACAAAACGTTGTACGGCTTCCTGTACAATGTTTGCGCAGAATGTCAGCTACCCTACTGACATTTCCAACAGCGCGACCCCGCCAGCGCCCGTCGATTCAATCGCGGCAAAGGATGGCGTACTGCGTCGCGGGTGAGTGAACTGCATCATCATGGCAGCCGACGGGCATCGCGATGTCAGGAAAGCCGGGGAAGATATGTGTCCCCGGCCACGATCACCCCGGCACGCCCTCGCTCATCCCGAACGACCGCGCCTGCCGCACGCCGCGCAGGCCATAGCCCGCCGGACGCGTCGCCGGTCCGGCATCGTTGGCAGCGGGCGCCATGAACACGCTCTCCAGCGCCGCGCGGTTGATTCCGTCGGGTGCCGAGCTGCACGGGAATTTCGTGCGCAGGCCCTGCACCGTCGCCGCCTGCGCCAGCGCCCGGTCCCGCAGCCGCTGCGCGACCGATTTCCGCACCGGCAACCCCGCGACGATCTTGATCCAGCTGTTCCAGCTGATCCCCAGCCGCTGCATCACTTCGGCCTGCGATCCGACCAGGGGCTCCAGATCCTCCACCAGCTCGCGGTTGACGATGCACATTTCCGGTCGTCGCTGCATGATCTGCTTCCTCGAAGAGCATTGTCGGCCCGGCGCAGGGCGAACTCCATCGCCGTCCAGCATGCGGCCGCGCTGCCGCATCGCTGGAAGACACGATGCCTTTGTCGAGGAGCACGAGTCTCCTCTGGCAAACCTCTCCGAACATACCGCAATGACCGCGGCTTATCTACAAACTATCGCTGGAGCTGTTCCGAAGACATTCGAGACAAGTCCGCCACATCGGGACGAACTGATCGGAATATACTATAGGATGTAGCTATTCTTGGGCGACGCGTTGTTGTAATTTTATGTATCTTGTTTGTTCGATTCCCGACCTGCCACGGGAGCATGTCGAGACCCATGGTTGATATCAGATCGCCGGCGGCGTTTCTCATCAAAGGAGCGCGGCTTTAGCGTCAGACGCTTCGAATTCATGCATAAACGCCGAAATCGCGCAGGATTCCGGCGCTGTGCGGCGCTGCTTTGGGGGAAAGCGATTCCGCAGGGTCGCGATCGATTCGTCCGCCTCGATTCAATCTTGCGCTGGGTTCGCTCATGCCGTCGGCATGGCCCGTCCCTCGCACTACAAGCCCGGCCTTGCGCGTCGGGCACGCCTCGCCTGCGGTCTCGGCATGGACAATGCCGCCCTCGCCGATTTCCTCACGGTCAGCCCCGCGACGCTCTATCGCTGGCTCCATCGCTATCCGGATTTCGCCGCGGCGGTCGCCGCCGGGCGCGCAAAGGCGGCAGCGCCGGTGCAGACATCCTCCTATCGCCGCGCGACCGGCTATGACTATCGCGCCGAGCGTGTCTTCAAGCTGCGCGGCCGCGAGCCGGTCGTTGCCCATTATACCCGCCGCGTGCTCGCCGATCCCAAGGTTGCGTTCCGCTGGCTGGGCAGCCGCCGTCCCGATGAATGGCGTATTCCCGCAGCACCTTCAGCAAGGCAGTTCGAGGCCACAAGAAAAAGCGAAGAGAAACCGATCGATTCTCATAACCCATCGCCGATTTCAAAGATCAGCGATGCCAGAACCATTATCGAACGACACGGGCTCGATGCGTTTCTCGAGGCCCTGTTCGCCGTCGCCGCTCGCGAGATCGTTCTCCCCGAAAGTGGCGATGCAAAAAATCCGGGGGGCGTGGGGTGGCAAAAAGCAGTCTCGACTGTCGCCGCTGTCCTGGAATTACTTGGTTTTACTTCAGCCGCCACGCCGCCTGGCCGGTGCGGGGAAATCGGGCCTGGCGAAAACGACCGGGTCGAGCGCGACATCGGTCGGCAGCCCCTCCGTCCGCCCGCTGCGCAGGAAGTCGTAGACCCTTGCCGCGACCTCGGGCCGGCTGCGCAGCAGCGCGAAGGTCCCGTTATGCTGCGCCCGGTGGAGCAGGATCGCCCGGGCGTTGGGGAAATAGGGCAGCATCGCCAGCATATTGTCGATCGGGGTCGAGGTGTCCCAGTCGCCCTGCACGAACAGGATCGGCGTCGGGTCGGGCATTGGCGCGCGGAAGGCATCGCCGGCATCGGGCGTCGCCCATTCTCCCTGGGTCGCCAGATAGGAGGCGAAGTTCCAGCTGCCGAGCAGCGGCAGCGCCGGGTCGCTCCACAACAGGCTCTGCCGCGCCGCCGACATGCCCAGCCCGATATTGATCAGCGGGTTGATCACCGCGCGCTTCTCGGGTTTGCGCCAGTCGATCTCGTCGCGCGCCCAGTCGTCATAATGGCCATGCCAGGCCGACAGGATGAAGCGCGGAAAGGTCGCGGCATCGGCCGAATAGGTGATGAGCGCGAGCTGATAATCCTCGAGCCCCATCACGACCCGCCGCGTCGTGCCGGCGGCATCCTTGACGGTGACGGTCACCGGTCCCCTGGCGAAACGATCGCGCGTCGCCCGGATCGCGGCGATCAGCCCGCCCTTGGGCAGCCAGGGCGTCAGCCCCGGGTCGCGGTCGGCCTCGACCGCGATGCGCTGGATCGCCGCGAACACCGTCGACGGCATGTCATAACCATAGTCGAGCGGCTCGATCGAGGACATCACGGCGCGGGCGACGAGGCCGGGATGCGCCTTCATCACGGCGAAGGCCCATTGCGATCCGAAGCTCGCCGCGACCAGGCTGATCCGGTCATACCCAAGCGCCTTGCGCAGGTCGTCCACATCGTGCGCCGCCTGGACGATGGTGTAGCCCGACAGGTCCTTGCCCGGATTGGCCGCGGCCGCGCGCCGCGCGAGGTCGCGCACGATCGCCACATCGTCGGCGATCGTCATCGGCCGGTCGAGCGGCAGCGGCTTCGTCTCCAGCTCCATCCGGTCGCCGCGCAACGTGAAGCCGCGCTGCTCGATCACCACCAGATCGGCGACCTCGGCATAGGCTTGCCACACCTTCACGCGACGCTTCGCCGTCTCGTCATGGTCGAGGATGATGTCGAGCATGGTCACGCCCGGCCCCCCGGCAAGGAGCACGACTGGCGGCGCGCCGGTGGGATGTGCCGCCTTCACGCGCGCAAAGCCGACGCCGATCAGCCGGCTCCCCGGCTTGTCGCGATTCTCGGGCACGAACAGGGTACCGATCTCGTACGCCATGGTCGATCCGTCGGTCGCTATGGCCGTCCCGTTCTCGACCTGGATCTCGCCCGCGTGGCGCATCGGCTCGGCCGAGGAAGCGGCGGCAGCGAAGGCAAGCATCAGGCCGAAACAATAGCGCGCGATCTTCATGGCTCAGGCGTCTCCCGGATTCGGCATAAATCGTCCCTAGGGTTCAATCATTATATCTTTATGTCAAGATACTTGATATCGACATATCCTGGAGGCGTGCATGGCGGGATCGACGAGCGAAGGCACGGTGCAGGCCGGCGATGTGGTGGATCAGCTGCTGCGGGACTGGCGGCGCGAGCGACCCGATCTCGACGCTGCGCCCATGGCGGTGGTCGGGCGCATCCTGCATCTCGCCAGCCGGCTCGAGGCAAGGGCGAACGAGGCGCTGAAAGCGGCCGGGCTCAGCTATACCGACCTGGACGTGCTGGCGACCTTGCGGCGCTCCGGGTCGCCCTGGCGCCTCACGCCGACGGTGCTGCGCCGCTCGGTCCTGCTCACCTCGGGCGCGATGACTGCCTGTCTCGATCGCCTCGAGGCACGCGGCCTGCTCACCCGCGCGCCGGAGGTGGGGGACCGGCGCGCGCTGGCGGCAATGCTCACCGATCGCGGCCGCGACCTTGCTGACAGGGCGATCGGCCTGCGCTTCGCCGAGGCGGGGGAGGCGGTGGCCGCCCTCAGCCCGCGGGAACGCGACCAGCTCGCCGGTCTGCTCCGCAAGCTCGGCCTCGGCCTCTAGGCTGCGCGTCGATTCAACTAGCGCCATATCCGCTGCATCAAGCGGATTGGATGGCGCGGGAACGGTGTAAAAGCGCGTGCGCGAATATCGCGAAACTCGAGGCTATCCGCACAGACGATCCCATCGCGGATCAGGAGGAAAGCAAGATGGCACGCACCAGACTGACCGATCATTTCTTCCTCGACGAATTTCTCGTGTCGGACACCGCCGAGAAGTTCGGCATCGCCAACACGCCGACCAAGGAGCATCTCGCCAATATCGAGAAACTCCTCGCGCCGGGCCTCGAAAAGGCGCGCGAACTCCTCGATGGCCGGGCCATCGTCATCACTTCGGCCTATCGCAATCCGAAGATCAACAAGATCGTCGGCGGTACGCCCACCTCGGCGCATCCCAAGGGCTTTGCCGCCGATATCCGTGTGGCCGGCCTCACCCATTTCCAGGTGGCGCGCACCCTGGCGGCGAGCAAGCTGAAATTCGATCAGCTCATCCTCGAGATCAGCCGCAACATCGTCCACCTCTCCTTCGATCCGCGGCTGCGCGGCCAGGTGAAGACTCAGGCCGGGGGGCCGGGCACCCAGATCGTCGACGGCCTGCCCGGATAGGCTTGGAAGGCGCCAGATCGGCGGCGGTTCCGCTATCGGGCCGGGCAAATTCTGCAGCAAGACGTCGCGGCAGCAAGCCCGGGATGGCGCATCGAGTCGGTTCCGCAGGCTTGCACGAAAAAGACCAGTGTCGAGGGGGCAGGATCATGGACAACAGCAGCGCGAACGGGCCGGTGCAGAACCCGACCTATATGGCCGATATCCGCCAGTTCTTCACGGATATCGACATCGCTCATATGGGGCCGAAGGGCATCGACCTTTCCACCTATGACGGGGTGAAGGCCAACGCGCCGACCATCTATATCCACACCCGCCAGCCCGATGGCGACATGCCGCCCGATCCCCTGCCGAAATGGACGGCGGACATGTCGCAGACCTTCCTCAACTGGATCATGAACGGTTATCCAATGGGCTCGGCCGTCGCCGCCGAGGCGCTGATGCTGAAGGCCGCGGCGCCCGCGGTCGGCCGGCTGCGCAAGAATGTCAGCACCTTGAGCCCGGACGAGGTCACCGCGCTCACCAACGCCTTCAAGGGCCTGCTGGCGAAGGACCCGGCCGATCCGGGCGGCTATTGCGCGCTTGCCAGCATCCACGGCCTGCCCGCCCCGACCTATTGCCTGCACCATGAACCGCGCTTCAACCCGTGGCACCGCGAATATCTGCGCGTGTTCGAGGATGCGCTGCGCTCGGTCCCCGGCTGCGCCGACGTCACCTTGCCCTATTGGGACATGTCGATGCCGGTACCGGCGCTGTTCAAGCAGCCGCCGTTCGATTCCTATGTGGTGCCGGTCAATCTCGGCGCGCGCTACGGCACCAACTACCAGACCTCGCGCTATGACGATGCGAAGATCGCGACCTTGCTGAAGCGCTATGATTTCGCCGGCAACACCGCGACATCGTTGCAGCAATCGACGTTCGGCCATTACGGCGTGGACGGCTATCAGGACACGTCGATCGCCGCGCATGACGGCGGGCATCTCGCGATCGGCCCGACCATGGCGGACCAGAACATCGCCTCGTTCGATCCGATCTTCTGGTTCTTCCACTGCAATCTCGATCGCATGTGGTGGAAATGGCAGACCCTGGTGAGCGGAACGACCCTGGCCGGGTTCAAGTCGACGATGAGCACGTCGGACCAATATTGGCTGTCGGCCCCGTTCAGCGCGCTGCCCCCGTCGCCGCCGCTGACCGCGACTGCCGACCAGACGATCGCGCAAACCGATATCGGCTATGACACGCTGGATGTTGCGGGCGCGGCCGGTCCGGCGCTCATGTTCGAGAACAAGGTCGGCAGCCTCGATGCGCTGCGCAGCTTCACGATCAAGAGCTCGGCGCCGGTGTCGGTGCGGGTCAAGGACATCAACCGGCTCAACATCCCGGGCTCGTTCCAGGTCGATCTGCTTGCCGATGGCGAGCCGATCGCGACGCGCGCCTTTTTCCAGCCGGCGACGCCGAACGACTGCGCCAATTGTCGCGATCACGGCCTGATCAACGTCAATTTCCGCGTCGACCAGGCCGAGATCCTCGATCGCAAGCTCACCGTCGAGATCCATGTTCCCTCGCAGGAGGAGGCGGGCACCTCCTTCCCGCTGTCGCAGGCCGGCAATCCGACGATCAACGCGCGGCTCCTGCTCCAGGACGAATAGGGGCTTGATTCAATCGCCGCGCCCACTCGGCTAGGGAGAGGGCGCGGCGCATGAAAAAGGGGCGCCCGTTGCCGGACGCCCCTTCCTTTTTCACGATGCGCCTGAGGATCAGAAGCGCAGGCCGACACCCGCGGCGACGTGGCGACGCTGCAGGTTGAAGCCGAAATACTCGCCGTAATCGCCGTAATTGCCCTCGACGAAGCCGTAGAAATGCTTGCCGAAGTTCACGTCCACGCCGATCGCGCCCTGGACACCGCCCTTGCTGTCCGATCCGGTGCCGATGCTGGAATCGACGCTGAACTTGATGTTCGCATAGCCGGCCTTGGCATAGATCAGGACGGTCGGCGACACGATGACGCCGATACGGCCGCCAACGCCGAGATTGCCGTCTTCCTTGAGGCAATCCGCGCCGTCGCACAGCTTGACGCTCGAGAATTCATAGGTCGCGTACGGGCCGACCACGACCTTGTTGCCGACCTTGAGGTCGAAGCCGATTTCGCCGCCATAGGAGACCGCGCTGCCGAGCTTGTAGATATCGCCGTCGCCGCTCACGGTCGGCGTCTCGTAACCGAGGCGCGCCTCGACGCGGACGCCATCGAAACCCTGCTCGGTCGCCGGCTCGGCGTCCTGCGCGGCGGCCATGCCGGGCACGCATGCGAGAAGAGCGGCGCAAAGCGCCAGAGTGATTTTCATGAATTTCCCCCAATAGTTATGGGCGACAGCCGCCCAGGAATTCCCCGGTCCCATCCCTTCCACGGGATCGGGGTGCGTCGCGGTAGGAAGCCGGTGACTCCGGGTCCAGCGAAATATTTTTGCTCCGGATTGGAGGCACTCTCGGTACCGCGCGCTGTCCGCGCTAAGCGACGGGCATGCGCCAGTCCCTCGCCCATATCGCCCTTGTCGTCCGCGATTATGACGAGGCGCTTGCTTTCTATGTCGGCACGCTCGGCTTCACCCTGGTCGAGGACAGCTACCAACCGGCACAGGACAAGCGCTGGGTCGTCATCGCCCCACCCGGCTCGGACCCCGGCGCTACCTCGATCCTCCTCGCCCGCGCCGCGACGGCGGAACAAGCCGCCTTTGTCGGCGACCAGGCGGGCGGGCGCGTCTTCCTGTTCCTCGCCACCGACGATTTCGCCCGCGATCACGCCGCCATGGTCGACAAGGGCGTGGTGTTCGTGCGCGAGCCCAAGGTCGAACCCTATGGCACCGTCGCGGTGTTCCGGGATCTCTACGGCAATCTGTGGGATCTCATCGAGTTCGCCGCCCGGTCCTGATCCGCGGAAAATCCCACCAAATCCGTTCCAATTCCGCAACATGGCAGCGACGATCCTGTCTAGTCCCGCGCGGACGGGGAATAATGATGAGCGACGCGCCCACCACTGCCGACCGCCTGCTCTATGCCTATGAGCAGTGGCATGAGACCAAAGGTCAAAGCGCCCATCTCTTCCTCGAGCTGCTCGCCGACGATGTGCGGTTGCGCTCGGTCCTCAACCCGCCCGAACTCCATCCGCTGGCCGATGCCCGTATCGGCATCGAACGGGCGCGCGACTATCTGACCTCGCTGACCATTGCGATGGAGCTGATCGACCATCCGACGCACCAGCTGATCGTCGATGGCGACACGATCGTCTGGGTCGGCAGCTGCCGCTGGCGCGATCGCAAGACAGGGCGCGAGATCGCAACGCCCAAGGTCGACATCTGGCACTTCAAGGGCGGGAAATGCGTCAGCCTGATGGAGATGTACGACACGCTCGGCTTCGCCCGCCTCAACGGGCTGGTCTGACCGGGCTCAGATCCACCCCGGCGCGTGGACCAGCTCCAGCTTCATCCCGTCGGGATCCTCGAAGAACACGGCATAGTAGTCGCCCCAATATTCGGGATAATGCGCCGGCGGATCGAGTATCTTGATCCCACGCTCCACCAGCAGATCATGCAACCGGTCGACATCCTCGCGACTCTCCGCCCGCCAGGCGAGATGGTGCAGCCCCGGCGCGTAGCGCTCGTGCGTGTAGGAAGCGAGCGAGGAGTCGCATGCCCGTAGTCCCAATGAGGCGCCGCGCCCGTCCGGGGCCATGTCCCATTCGCAGCCCAGGGGCTCGTCCTTGACGCAGCGATAGCCCAGATATTCCAGCACCGGGCCGTACACGGCCCTGGATGCGGCAAGGTCACGCACGTTCAGGTCGATATGGTGGAATCCGCCGCGATGACTCTCTGTCATGTCTCTCTCCTTGACGATCATGGGCATGAACCATCGACGCGCATCGGCGTTCAATCGCCGTGCGGGCGGGCTAGTTGGAGAAGATCGATGCGCCTCGCGCCAACCCTGGCCGCCGCCCTGCTGCCCGCCGCCGCTTTCGCCCAGACCGTGGCGCCACCGTCGGGTGTCGGCGTCGATCGCGTCACCCTGCATCCCGGCGAGACCAGGGCCTTCACCCTCGCGCCGGGGCAGGCGCATCAGCTGCTGGTCGCGACAGACCCGGCGCATCCCGCAGCCAGGGCGATCACCGTGCATTATGAAGTCACCGGCGGCACCTCGCGCATCACGGCCATCAGCCGCACCGGCACGACCCTCGGCTTCACCGTCCTCGCCGATCCGGATGGCGATGGCGGCTTCAAGCCGGCGGGCGACATCGCGAACCTGCCTGGCAACGGTACCCCGGTCTCGCGCGACTGGCCGGGCGATCTCGGCACGATCAATATCGGCGATTTCGTCGGCGGTCCGCACGGCGACCGTCCGCACCAGCCCTCGGGCGACTAGAGCAGAACCTTCTTGGCCCGGGCGAGGTGGATCTTCGCGTCGTCCAGCCCGTTGCTCCCGCCATTGACCAGCTTGCGCACCTTCACCAGATCGTCCGCGTCGGCTGCGGGGTTGATCTTGCGCGAGGTCCAGTAGAGGCAGGCAAGGCGCGCCGACATGCCGGGATCGGCGGCCAGTTCCGGCATGGTCAGCAGCGGCACGCCGGTTTCGCCTTCACGCGCCGTATAATTGTTCCGTCCGGTCAGCTGGATCAGCCCGCGCCCGCGGAAATCCCATCCGTCGCCGCTCGCCGGCGGGCCATTGCCCATGCGGTTGCTGTACACCTTCAGCGCCAGCGCCTCGGGATTGTTGACATAGCCCTTGGTCGATTTCTCGGTTGGAAAGGTCGTCGGCCAGACCGCCATGAGTCCGACGGCAGTATAGCTCAGATTCTCGACGAGATATTTGTAGCCCTGTGTTTCCGTCGCGGTCTGCGCGAGGAAATGCGCCAACCGCAGCTCGGTGACGATGCCGGCATCCTTCAGACTGGTGGTGCACCCCGTGCCGATCGCCAGCCCGGTATCGCCCAACTCGCGCCGCGCCATATAGTTGAACAACGCGGCATAGGTGTTCTTGCCCAGCCCGCCGTCGACCGGCTTGTGGTAATATCCGGCATCGGCCAGCCGCTGTTGCAGTCGCTTGACGTCCATCCCCACCCCCATGGTTTCGGCATCGTCGCCGATTGGCCGGCGAAGTCAATTCACCGCGAGTCGCTGACTCGACTTGCTGGACGCAATATGGAACAAAAAAGGAACATTGTTGAATCGATTCGGACTCCCGCCATGCTGCGCAGATATTGCGATCGCCTCCTGTTCCTGCTGCGCCCGCCTACGCCGGTGGCGCAGCATATCGATGCCGAATGCCGCATCCTCGATCTCGGGAAACGGGTTCGGACCGACTATCTCCACATCACGCTCTGCAAGCTGGATTTTCTCCCACGTCTGCCATTTTGGGCGGTGCCACTGATGCAGGAAATCGGCGCGTCGGTCGCTGCTCCGCCCTTTCGGATCGCGGTGGATCGCATGACGGGTGGCCCCGACTCGGTGATGTTGCGTCCGAGCGAAAGAATCGCGGCCTTGTTCGATCTACAGGCGCGTCTTGCCGCGGCCATTGGCCGGGTCGATCGGTTGCGCGGGCACCCCTACCGATTCAATCCGCACATCACCCTCTTCCATCGAAAAGGGGAGCCGTTCGAATGGCAGGTCGATCCGATAAGCTGGCAGGTGGAGGATCTGCTGCTGGTGCACAGCAGGGTCGGCCTGACGGAACATATCATCCTCGATCGCTGGCCGCTGGTCGGCGGCCTGTCAGGTCAGGGCCGGCAGCGCCCAGTCGATCGGCTTCTGCCCTTGGCTCTCCAGGAACGCGTTGGCCTTGGAGAAATGCCGGCAACCGAAAAAGCCGTTATGCGCCGATAGCGGGGAAGGATGGGCGGCCTTCAGCACCAGGTGCCGGCCGCCGCGATCCACGCTGTCGACGAACGCTGCCTTTTTCTGGGCGTAGCTGCCCCACAGCATGAACACGACCGGCTCGGGCTTCGCATTGACCAGGCGGATGACCGCGTCGGTGAATTTCTCCCATCCCCGGTCGCGGTGCGACGCGGCCATGCCCATCTGCACGGTCAGCACGGAATTCAGCAGCAGCACGCCCTGCTTCGCCCAATGCTCCAGGAAACCATGGCGCGCGGGCTGGATGCCGAGGTCGCTCGCCATTTCCTTGTACATGTTGACCAGGCTCGGCGGCGGCCGGACGCCGGGCTGCACCGAGAAGCACAGGCCATGCGCCTGTCCCTCGCCATGATAGGGGTCTTGCCCAAGGATCACGACGCGAACATCCTCCAGCGCGGTCAGGTCGAGCGCGCGGAACCATTCATTGCCCTTGGGGAAGATGCGTTTGCCCGCTGCCTTTTCCGCCACGAGATAGGCCTTGAGCGCTGCCATATAGGGGCTGTCGAACTCGGGCCGGAGCGGTTCGAGCCAGCTCGGATGGAGTTTGACGGCGTCGCTCATGGGCCCGGCATGTCCGAAGCTGGCCGCACCTGTCAATCGCCTGCTGAGGGGCAGTCGGCTGCGAGCGGGCAGGCGCCGCAATCTGGCGTATCGAACCGGCAGATCCTCTGCCCCAGCCGCTTCATGCCGAAATGCAGCATCAGGAAATCATCGCCGCGCCAGCCCGGCATGGCCGAGGTGACGGCTTCGCTCGCCGCGCGCGCATCAGCGCTTGCCGGCACGAACCCCAGGCGGTGGAGCACGCGCAACACATGGCTGTCGACGATCAGAACCGGCCGTCCGAGTGTGCTGGCGTTGAGCGTCGACGCGGCGACCTTGCGCCCGACGCCGGGCAATTGCTCGAGCCAGGCGAGCGCGGTGTCGAGCGACAATGTCGCGAGAAAATCCAGGCAGAAGTCCGGCCGCCCGTGCCGGATCTGGCGCAAGGCCGCGACCAGCCATTCTGCCTTGGCCCGGGCGAAGGTTACGTCGGCGATCACCGCTTCGATCGCCCATGGCTCAGCCGCGGCGATTCCGCTGGCCGATCCGAAACGCATGCCCAGTCGGTGATAGGCGGCAAGCGATACGGCGTCGCGCGTCCGGCCGCTGATCAGCGATTTCACGAGCTGCCCGATCGGCTTGCGCCGCGTGGTCAGGTCGATACCGCACAGCAAGGGCACGAGTTCGGCGCGCCATCGCGCAATGTCACCAGCCACGAAATCGAAGCTCCGTTGCATGGCGGGCAGCGTAGAACAAATTGAGAACAAAGAAAAGGTCGCGGGCCAGGCCCTAGCGTTTGCGCACGAACTCCGCGCGCAGGACCAGGCCCTTGATGCCCTCATAGCGACAGTCGATTTCCTGCGGATCGCCGGTCAGCCGGATCGACTTGATCAGCGTGCCGCGCTTCAGCGTCTGGCCAGCACCCTTGACGGTCAGGTCCTTGATCAAGGTCACCTGATCGCCGTCGGCAAGCAGGTTGCCCACCGAATCGCGCACCTCGACCGCGTCGGCGCTGGTTGCGTTGGCCTGAGCCTCGGCCGCGCTGATCCATTCGCCGCTGGCTTCGTCATAGACGAAGTCGTCGTCGTCACCGGCCATGGGTCAGCTCTTGATCGTGGTCATTTCGACGGCCTTGCCCTTGCTCGAAGGGTTCGAGGCGTTCGCCTTGGGGGCTTTTTCCGCCTTGGGCTTGCGGACTTCCTTGTTCGATTTTTTCTGGCTCTTGGCCATGGCGGCGGTTCCTTCGCGGGCGGATGCCCTGTGGGGACGCTACACGCTTCGCACCCGCTACGCCCGCATTATCGCTGCGGGCGGCGGGGCGGGGACTTCAGCCGATCGCGCCGACGGCGGCGTACTGGCCGAGGATGATGAGGGCGGTCGTCGCGAAGGACGCGAAACCGATAACGAAGGAGCGAGTCATTTTAGGGTCTTTCTCTGGGTCTGCGTCCCGGTTCAGACGACCGGGACGACGGGGACGGCAGCGCTGACCATCAGCGCGGTGAACAGCAGCGCACCGAAGAAGGAGAGCGCGAGGTTCTGGACATTGTGAAAACGGACCGACATTGTTTCATTCCCTGATCTTGGCGATCCGGACCATCCGGCCGCCGATGCCAGGGTGATTGCAGAGAGCGTGCCAAACTCGCAACACATTGAAATTGCTTGATCTGTGAGATCAGGCATCGAGCGAATGGCAAAAATGACAGGGAAGACTTGGGATTTTACGCCATTATTTGGCGTCAGCTATGGGCCGTCTGCACCTGGTTTCGGCCGGCATGCTTTGCGGCATAGAGCAGCCGGTCGGCGCGGGCGAAAGCAGTGCCCAGTATTTCCTCGCACGACGCTTCGGTCAGGCCTGCGGAGAAAGTGACGGCGCCTAGCGGTTCGTCCGATTCGCGCAGCCGGTATCTCTTGGCCGCGACCGTGCCGCGGGCTTCCTCGAGCGTCGCCCGCGCCACCTGAAGCCCGACGCCGGAGAACAGCACCGCGAATTCCTCGCCGCCATAGCGCGCAACCAGATGGCCATCGCACGCCTTGATCAGCGCTTCGCCGATCGCCTTCAGCACCCGGTCGCCGACCGCATGGCCGAACCGGTCGTTGACCATCTTGAAGTGATCGACATCGCACACCGCGACACATAGCCGCGCGCCGGTCGCTGCCTGTTCGGCATAGGCTTCCTCGAAAGCGCGTCGGTTGGGCAGGTCGGTCAATGGGTCGCGCCGCGCATTGTCGCGTGCTTCCTCCAGCTTGGCGCGCAATTCGGTCGCCTCGTGAGTCGCTTCTTCCAGCTTGGTCTCGGCGCTGCGCACGCGGCCGAGCATCACGCCGGTCAGGCGCACGACCTCGTCGATGCCGACCGTGTCGCGCGATTCGCGAATCGCATCGGCGCTCGCGGCAAGATCGCGTCCGAAATCCTGGGTCTCGGCGCGGATCGCGTGCATCATGTCGGTAAAACCATCGACCTGCATCTGGGTCTGCGCGACCAGGCCATCGGCTTTCTTCGCTGCATTCTCGGGCGATGCGGCGACGGCCAGGGTCCCGATCTCCCCGCCAAGCGCTTCGATATCGCGGCTCGACAGACGGATGCCGCCATCGGTCAGCGAGGCGACCGCCTGGGCCAGCGGGCCCGTTTCGTCGCTGCACACGCGATAGGCAAAGGCATAATGGCGCGGATCGGGGCTCAACCGGTGCTCGGCAAGGAAATGGCCGATACGGTTGAACAGCTGGGCGCTATTGTCCTCCACCATCGCCAACCGTGCCGCGCCTGTTCCCGCCCTCACCTTGTGTCCGCCTCCCCGAGTCGACGCACAAGCGCATCGAGCTCAATCACGGCGGCGAGGGTTAGACCGGAACTGCTAATATCCGGTGACCGCAGCATTCAGATAGGCCAGCAATGCTGTAGTTTTACTTAGCGGGTGAAGGCGATGCCGATCCGCGCATGCGTATCGCGGCGGTTATAGTCGCTCAGCGCCTCGCCATATCCGGTAAAAGCCTGACCGAAGAGGTAGATATGCGGCAAATCGTCCGAAATGGAGGCAAGCGGATACGAAAGATATGCTTCGGCTGCACCTTTGCCCGTGCCCGGATTGCCGCGCCCCGTCACTGAGAGCTTGATGCCGTCTTTCTGCCCGATAGATGCGGTGAGCGCGCTATAGCCCCAATAACGGTCGAGATCGGGCGCGGCGCCCTGATGCCCGACATAGAACCATGCCTGGGGTACCACCTGCAGCGTCCAGCCGTCGCCCAGTCGGAAATCCTTGGCGGCGCGCACGAAGAGGCGATTGACGTCGATCGAGCCGCCCACGCCCAGCCCGTTCGAATCGTGCCGATAGCCGGCACCCAGCGTCGTCGTCGGGTCGATCGGCACGTCGACATAGACTTCCGGACTGTAATTGGTCGCGCGGAACGGGCCGGAAGGCTGGCCGAGCGCCCAGAACATCGTGTGGGTATAGGCGAAGTTGAGATGGGGTCCGTCCTCCCGGCCCAGCGCGCGGAAAGCGAAGCTGAATTGCAGCTTGGCGCCCGCGTCGCCCGTTCCCGCCACGCCGTAAATGGGTTCGTGCGGGCGGAAGCGATCCAGGAAGCCGCTCGACGATCCCGATGAATCCGTGACGACCTGTTCGGCCGCCGCGACCTGGACCGGGGGCGAAGCGGGTGCGGCCGTTTCCGCGCCCTGGGCGGTCTCGACGGGACGGGCCGGCGCTGCCGCGGCAAGCCGGTAATGCAGCTTGGCGAAGGTGCCGGGCTGCACGGTCAGCACCGCATCGGGCGTGATGATCAGCCGCAACCGGGATCCGTCCCTGGCGACGGTCTCGATCTCGGCCGGGCCTTCGGCGGGCACTGCTGCCGTGCCCTCGTTGAGCAGGAACACCTCGACGCCCTGCCGGGCGGCCTCGGCCGAGGCGACCGGCTCGACCAGCGGGCGGAGCTGAGCGGCGGCGGGGGCGGCGAGGAGCAAAGTCGTCGCGGCGGCGGGGATCGTCAGGATGCGCATCGGCAAAGTGTTGCCAGCGGTTTGTTACGGACGCGAGTCCGAACTGATCGGGCTGGCGCGGCGCGGGTCGCCCGGCTAGGCGGTACCCATGCGCGTTACCGATGCAGAGATCGCCTTTGCCGAAACCTTGGCCGGCCTCGCCGGGGAGGCGATCCGGCCCTATTTCCGCAACAGCCATGGGCTCGAGGCGAAGGAAGACGCCTCGCCCGTCACCCTCGCCGATCGCGCCGCCGAGGCAGCGATGCGCGCGGCGATCGAGGCGCGTTTCCCCGACGATGCGATCATCGGCGAGGAATATGGCGTGCGCGAGGGGACCAGCGGCCGCGCCTGGGTGCTCGATCCGATCGACGGCACCCGCGCCTTCATCTCAGGCCGCCCGATCTTCGGCACCCTGATCGCGCTGGTCGCCGAGGGTTGGCCGGTGCTCGGCGTGATCGACCAGCCGATCCTGCGCGAGCGCTGGCTCGGGGTGATCGGCCGCCCGACCCTGTTCAACGGCAAGCCCGCCGCCACGCGCAGCTGCCCCGAACTGTCGAAGGCGCTGCTTGCGACAACCTCGCCCGCCCTGTTCGGCGACGACCAGCTTCATGCCTTTGAGCATCTCGATGCCGCGGTGATGAGCACGGTGCTGGGCGGCGACTGCTATAATTATGCCTGCCTCGCCTCGGGCTGGCTCGATATCGTCGTCGAGGACGGATTGAAGCTGCACGATTTCGCCGCGCTGGTCCCCGTCGTGGAAGGCGCGGGCGGGCGGATGTGCGATTGGGCGGGCGATCCGCTCACGGCCGACAGCATCGGCGAAGTGGTCGCTGCGGGCGATCCCGCCCGGATCGAGGATATCCTGGAAGCGCTCGCCTGCCGGGGGCACTGAGCGACCGGGTCAGAAGACTCCCAGGAATTTCTTGCGCTGCTCCTTGCGCTCGCCCGACGTCTTCTTGCCGTCCTCCGCCTTCGCCGTCGTGCCGTGTCCGACATCGTCACGCGGCTCCCCCATTGTGGTGCGTTGCGCCCGGGCGGTCGCGCCCGACAGCACCGGCCCGCACGCCGCGCTCTTGGCATCGCCGACATCGACAAAGGCGAGGATGCCCGCGATCGGGCTCGCCACCAGCGTCAGGCCAAGCCCGGCACCCGCCCTGGTGAGCAATTGCGGGCTGATCACATCGATGCCGGGCTTGGCGAAATAGCCGTTCAGCCCAACCGGCGACTGGCCCGAGATCAGGCTGAACTTCTTGCCGTCTGCGCGCAGGGCCAGGTCGAGCGATTCGTTGCGGAAGCTGAAGCCGCCACGCCCCAGGATCACATTCTTCTTCGTGTCGATCAGGATCGGGTCGGCCGCCGCGATGCCGCGCCGCACGGTGAAGGCGATCAGCCCGCAATTGATCTGCACCGGCTCCTTCAATTTCCCCTCGAACATCTTCTGCACGAAGGTGCCGATATCGAGCTCGGACAACTGCACGTTGCGCGTCCAGAAGCTGCCGGCCGGAATGATGATCGCGATCCGCCCGTTGGAGGTCGACAGCGATTCATGCACGGTATCGCCGTCGCCGGTCAGCTGGATCCGCGCCTTCACCGTACCGCTCGTGCCGGCTTCGTCCACGCCGTAGCCCGCGAGCAGCACGCCCATCGGCGTCGGCGACAGGCGGATGTCGTAATCGGTATGCACCACCCGCTGGCGCGCATTGATCTTGATGTCGGACGACACATGCCCGCGCGCCATGTCGAAAGTCAGCGGCGACAGAGTAATCAGGCTGTTGTCGAGCCCGAGCGTCAGGTCGATGTTCGACACCGGTACGCTTTTCGCCCGCAGCGATCGTACCTTGTACTGAACGGCGGCATCGAAATTGCGCAGCGACTCGACGCGCAGGGTCGCATTGGGCAGCAGCCGCGGCGCACCGCCGACCTGCTTGATCACGCCCGCCTTGCCCCGCGCCGCGACCTCGTCCGGATTATAGCCGATGAACGGCGCGACATCGACGATGTCCAGCGTTCGGGTCGCCAGAGTCGCCGTGATCTTCAGCCGGGGCTCGAGCATCGCCACGGTCAGCGTGCCGCCGATATCGCTGTCGCCGAAATGGCCCTTCAGCCCCGTGAAGCGATACTCGTCGCCGACCTTGGTCAGCGCCGAATCGAGCCGATAGGACCGTGTCTCTGGCACCGCCACGCCGATGATGCTGAACAGATCGGCGATGTTCGTGCCCCGCGCGGTGACCTTCAGGTTCGCGCCCTCGATGCGTGTCGGCGCGTCGAGCGTGCCCGAAACATCGATCGCCGTCCGCGCCGCCTTGATGTGCATTTCGAGCTGGTTCTTGCCGTTGGTCACCGTCGCGTTGGGCGTCAGCATTGCGCCATAGAGCGTGAAGGGCGTCGTCCGCTCCATGCCCTTCCCGGTGAACTGGATCGTATTCTCGAACCGCGTGTCGCTCGCCTTGATCGTCTGGAAGGCGAGATCGACCGACAATTGCAGTCTGGGATCGACATAGCGCAAGGTCGTCCCCGAGACGGTCGCCCGGCGGATCAGCGGCATCTCGAACGGTTTCCCCTTGCCCTCGCTGAAGGTCCAGGTGTTGCTTTTGCGGTCCTTGCTCCATTCCAGGTCGATCGCGCCATCGAGCATGTCGAGCCACCGGATCCGGCGATTGCCGAAGATCAGCGGGAAGGTGGCGATTCTTGTATCGATTCGTTTCGCCTCGAACAGATTGGGCTTGGATGCCCATGCCGGGTTGGAGATCGTCATCCCCTCGGCGACGAAGTGGATATTGATCGGATCGAAATAGAGCTGGAAGTCGCCCGGCACCTTCACCGCACGATGAGTCATGGCAGCGACGGTCCGCTCGAACGGATGCTTCAGGAAACGGCCCTTGGTGATGTACAGGATCAGCCAGGCAAGGAAGATCGTGCCGATAATGCCCAGCACGACGTTCCGCGCGATTCGCCATGGTTTCGACAGCCGGCGCCCGGTACTTGGCGTCTCCGTCGCCGATTCGGCGCCGACGGGCTGCTCTTCTGCCGGATCGGCGGCCTTTTCTTGCGGAGGAACGGTTTTAGGCGGAAAATCCATCCCACCCCAACCGTTCGCACACACGGCAAGTTCCAAATGGTTGCATTCCGCGGGGCTTGCCGCTATGCGCCCGCCTTTCCGCGAGTAAGAGGAACTGCCCGGCCGGTATGGGCTGCCGTGGCCGTTCATAGATCGTCGCGAATATGAGGAGACGAAAATGCCCAAACTCAAGACGAAGAGCGGCGTGAAGAAGCGCTTCACGCTCACTGCCACCGGAAAGCTGAAGCACGGCGTCGCCGGCAAGCGCCACCGCCTGATCAGCCACAACGGCAAGTATATCCGCCAGAACCGCGGCACCTCGGTCCTGTCCAAGGCTGACACCGCAACCGTGAAGGCCTGGGCGCCTTACGGTCTGAGCTGAACTGGAGGATATAGAGAATGGCACGCGTAAAACGGGGTGTAACCACCCGCGCAAAGCATAACCGGATCCTCGATCAGGCGAAGGGCTATTACGGCCGTCGCAAGAACACGATCCGCATCGCCCGTCAGGCCGTCGAAAAGGCAGGCCAGTACGCCTATCGTGACCGCAAGGTGAAGAAGCGCTCGTTCCGGGCGCTCTGGATCCAGCGCATCAACGCGGCTGTCCGCGTCGAGGGTCTCACCTATGGCACGTTCATGCATGGCCTGAAGCTCGCCGGCGTCGAACTCGACCGGAAGGTCCTGGCCGACATCGCGATGCACGAAGGCGCGGCATTTAGCGCCATCATCGCGCAGGCGAAGGCGGCTCTGCCCCAGGCCGCCTGAGCGACCTGTAGCGACCGAAATTTGGGGCGCGGGTGGTTTTCCACCCGCGCCCTTTTCGTTGGAATCGAGGCTATGATCACGCTGCATCCGATGAGTGACCGCGACTATGCCTGGCTACTCGGCGAGCAATCGCGCGCCGACGGCCTGGTCCAGTGCGAAGGCGGCATCGCCCCGCCCGAGGTCAGCGCCATGCTCCGCGGCGTTACGGCGCAGGTCGCGACGACCACCGACAAGCCGACTGCCTGGCTCATCGCCGAGGGCGATATGGTGGTCGGCATGACCAGCTTCACGAAGCGCGACGAGAACGGCCGCTACGAGATCGGTTACGGCGTCGCGCCGGCGCATGAAGGCCGCGGCGTGATGACGCGGGCGCTTGCCGCCTTGCTGCCGATCCTGCGCGAACACGGACATGCCGGCTTGACCGCCGGGACCAGCGTGGACAATCCGGGCTCGCAGCGCGTGCTCGAAAAGAACGGTTTCGTCCGGACGGGCACGCGCGACGATCCGGAGGACGGCGCGCTCATTCTCTGGGCGATCGACCTTGATACGAAGAGGGCTGCATGACCGATCTCGACCAGTTGCGTGACCATTTGCTCGCTGCCGTGGAAGCGTCGGGCGGGCTCGACGCGCTCGACACGGTGCGCGTTGGCGCGCTGGGCAAGCAGGGCACGATCACCGGCCTGCTCAAGACTTTGGGCGGCATGTCGCCCGAGCAGCGCCTCGTCGAAGGCCCGCGCATCCAGGGACTGCGCGAAGCCGTGACGGCGGCGATCGCCGATAAGAAGGCAGCGCTCGACCGCGCCGATCTCGACGCGCGCCTCGCCCGCGAGACGCTCGACATGACGCTCCCCGCCGACGGCGTCGGTGCGGGCAGCGTCCACCCGGTCAGCCAGGTGATGGACGAGCTGGCGGAGATCTTCGCCGATCTCGGCTTCGCGGTGGCGACCGGCCCCGAGATCGAGGACGACTGGTATAATTTCACCGCGCTCAACATCCCGGAAACTCACCCGGCCCGCGCGATGCACGACACCTTCTACTTCCCGGAAGGCGAGGGCGAGCGGAAGATGTTGCTCCGCACCCACACCTCCCCGGTACAGATCCGCGCGATGCAGGCGGCGGGCGGCAACAAGCCGATCCGCATCATCGCGCCCGGCCGCACCTATCGCTCGGACAGCGACGCCACCCACACCCCGATGTTCCATCAGGTGGAGGGGCTGGTGATCGACAAGGGCATCACCCTCGGCCATCTCAAATGGACGCTCGAGACCTTCCTCAAGGCGTTCTTCGAGCGCGACGATATCGTCCTGCGCCTGCGCCCGAGCTATTTCCCCTTCACCGAGCCCTCGGCCGAGGTCGATGTCGGCTTCAGCCTGGTCAACGGCAAGCGCGTGATCGGCGGCAGTGACGGCTGGATGGAAGTGCTCGGCAGCGGCATGGTCCACCGCACGGTGATCGAGGCCGGCGGCTATGATCCCGACGAGTGGCAGGGCTTCGCCTTCGGCTGCGGCATCGATCGGCTGGCGATGCTCAAATACGGCATGGACGATCTGCGCGCCTTCTTCGACGGCGATATCCGCTGGCTGAAACATTATGGATTCGCGGCACTTGACGTGCCCACGCTGTCGGGGGGAGTCGGCGCATGAAGTTCACCCTGAGCTGGCTCCACGAGCATCTGGAAACCACCGCCGATCTCGACACGATCGTCGAGGCGCTGACTCGCGTCGGCCTAGAGGTCGAGGGCGTGGAGAATCCGGGCGAGAAGCTCGCCGCCTTCAAGGTGGCGAAGGTGCTGACGGCCGCCCCGCATCCCCAGGCCGACAAGCTCCAGGTGCTGACGGTCGATGCCGGCGACGGTCCGCTTCAGGTCGTGTGCGGCGCGCCCAATGCCCGCGCCGGTCTGGTCGGCGTGTTCGGCCTGCCCGGCGCGGTCGTGCCCTCCAACGGCATGGTGCTGAAGGTCGCTGCGATCCGCGGCGTCGAATCGAACGGCATGATGTGCTCGACCCGCGAGCTCGAGCTGGGCGAGGATCATGACGGCATCATCGAGCTGCCGGCCGATGCGCCGATCGGCACGGCCTTCCCGGACTATGCCGGCCTCAATGATCCGGTGATCGACGTCGCCATCACGCCCAACCGCCAGGATTGCATGGGCGTGCGCGGTATCGCGCGCGATCTTGCGGCGGCGGGCCTCGGCACGCTCAAGCCGCTGAAGGTCGATCCCGTGGCGGGCGAAGGCCCTGGCCCGGACGTGCGCACCGACGATACCGACGGTTGCCCCGCCTTTTTCGGCCAGTCGGTTGCCGGCGTCACCAATGGCGAATCGCCCGACTGGATGCGCCGCCGCCTCACCGCGATCGGGCAGAAGTCGATCTCGGCCCTGGTCGACATCACCAACTATGTGTCGGTCGATCTCGGTCGTCCGCTGCACGTCTATGACCAGGCGAAACTCTCGGGCGGCCTCGTCGCCCGACGCGCCAAAGCTGGTGAAACCGTGCTCGCCCTGAACGGCAAGACCTACACGCTCGAAGAGAGCATGACGGTCATCGCCGACGACGCCCATGTCCACGACATTGGCGGCATCATGGGCGGCGAGGAATCGGGCGTATCGGCGGAAACGACCGACGTGCTGATCGAATGCGCGTTCTTCGATCCGGATCATATCGCCCGCACCGGCCAGAAGCTTGGCCTCACCAGCGATGCCCGCGCCCGGTTCGAACGCGGCGTCGATCCGGCGTTCCTGGAAGATGGCCTCGCCATTGCCACCCGGCTGGTGACCGACATTTGCGGCGGCAAGGCCAGCGGCGTCACGCGCGCCGGCACGCCCCCGGTCGCACCGCGCGCAATTGCCTATGACACGAACCGCGCCGAGACGCTGGGCGGCCTCGCCATCGCGGCCGACCGGCAAAAGGCGATCCTCGAAAGCCTCGGCTTCACGGTCGACGGGTCGTGGAACGTCACCGTACCCAGCTGGCGCCGCGACGTGGACGGCTCGGCCGATCTGGTCGAGGAAGTCATCCGCATCGAGGGCATCGACAAGGTGCCGCCGGTCCCGCTCGATCGCGTCCCCGGCGTCGCCACGCCAACGGCCACGCCCGAGCAGAAGCTCGAACGCCGCGCCCGCCGCGCGGCCGCCGCGCGCGGCCTCAACGAGGCAGTGACGTGGAGCTTCCTGTCCGAAGCCGAAGCCGCGCCCTTCGGCGGTGGCGCCTGGAGCCTCGCCAACCCGATCAGCGAAGACCTCAAGGTCATGCGTCCGTCGCTCCTCCCCGGCCTGCTCGCCGCGGCCGAGCGCAATTTGAAGCGCGGCGCGCAGACCGTGCGCCTGTTCGAGATCGGCCGCCGCTATCTCGCAGACAAGGAACGCCCGACGCTCGGTGTCGTCCTCGCCGGCGAGGGCCGCGCGCGCGGCTGGCAGCAGGGCAAGGCCGCCCCGTTCGACGCCTTCGATGCCAAGGCGGAGGCGCTTGCGCTGCTTGCCGCGGCCGGCGCCCCGGTGGAAAATCTCCAGGTGATGGGGGAGGCGGGGGATGCCTGGCATCCCGGCCAGTCCGGCACCCTGCGTCTCGGCCCGAAGACGGTGCTTGCCGTCTTCGGCATGGTCCACCCGCTCACGGCGCGTGCCTTCGATCTCGACGGCCCGGTCGCCGCGGTGGAACTCTATCTCGATGCGATTCCGGGCAAGCGCTCGGCCGGCTTCATGCGCCCGGCCTATGCGCCCCCGGCGCTGCAGGTCGTGCGCCGCGACTTCGCTTTCCTCGTGCCCGCCGAGCTCGGCGCCGATACGCTGCTCCGCGCGGTGAAGGGCGCCGACAAGACGGCAATCACTGGCGTTCGGCTGTTCGACGTCTTCACCGGCGCCGGCGTCGATGAGGGCCAGAAGAGCCTGGCGCTCGAAGTCACGCTCCAGCCCGGCGAGAAGAGCTTCACGGACGAGGAACTGAAGGCCGTCGCCGACAAGGTCGTGGCGGCGGCGGCGAAGCTGGGGGCGAGCCTGCGGGGCTGACCGAGATCCTGTCTAAAACCCAGCCGTCACCCCGGGCTTGTCCCGGGGTCCACCGGGCCGCACAACAAACGCCGATGGTCATGCGGATCGGTGGATGCCGGAACAAGTCCGGCATGACGGCGGTGTGAATCGGGAGATGTACGTGACCGACCTGATCGAAATCGCCTCCTCGGGTCTCTCCGCCGCGATCAACCCGTTCGGCGCCGAACTTACCCATCTCCGCGACGCCGACGGTCGCGAGCTGATGACCGATGCCGATCCGGCCTTCTGGACTGGCCATGCCCCGATCCTCTTCCCGATCGTCGGCCGCCTGAACAACGATATCCTCCGCATCGACAGCACCGACTATCCGATGAAGCAACACGGCTTCGCCCGACGCATGCCCTTCACGGTGACTGTGCAGGAACCGGACCGCGCCGTCTTCCGCCTCACCGACAGCGAAGAAACCTGCGCCGCCTATCCCTTCGCTTTCGCGCTCGATCTCGCCTTCCACATCCATGGAACGACGCTCGACATCGAGGCGCGGATCGAAAATCGCGGCGCCACCGCCATGCCCGCCAGCTTCGGCTGGCACCCGGCCTTTGCCTGGCCCTTGCCCTATGGCGCGGTGCGCGAAGACCATCGCATCCTGTTCGAGACCGACGAGCCGGATCCGCTCAAACAGATCGTCCCCGGCGGTCTGATCGGCGCCACGCCGCGCCCGTCGCCGCTCGTCGGCCGCACCCTGCATCTGCGCGACGATCTCTTCACGAACGATGCGCTGATCTGGGACCCTGTCCGTTCCCGCCACGTTATCTATGGCGCGCCGACGGGTCCGCAACTCGACATCGCCTTCCCGGATACATCGAAGCTCGGCATCTGGACCAGGCCCGGCGCCCACTTCATCTGCATTGAGCCGTGGCACGGTATCGCCGACCCCGCAGGCTATACCGGCGCGTTCCGCGACAAACCCGGCGTGTTCGAGATTGCCCCTGGTGGCACCTGGAAATGCGCACTGGACGTGACGTTGCGCCCCTGAACCGCTAGGGGCGCCCCATGACTGGAATTTCCGACCGCCGCACCTTCGCGATCATCTCGCATCCCGACGCGGGCAAGACGACGCTTACCGAAAAGCTGCTCTATTTCGGCGGCGCGATCCATCTCGCCGGCGAAGTGAAGGCGCGAGGGGCAAACCGGCGCGCGCGGTCGGACTGGATGAAGATCGAGCAACAGCGCGGCATCTCGGTCACCTCCTCGGTGATGACCTTCGAAAAGGACGGGCTGACCTTCAACCTGCTCGACACGCCGGGCCATGAGGACTTTTCGGAAGACACCTATCGCACGCTGACCGCGGTCGATTCGGCGGTGATGGTGATCGACGCGGCGCGCGGCATCGAGGCGCAGACCCGGAAATTGTTCGAGGTCTGCCGCCTGCGCTCCGTGCCGATCATCACCTTCGTCAACAAGGTCGACCGCGAAGGCCGCGATCCGTTCGAGCTGCTCGACGAGGTCGCCGACATCCTGCAGCTCGACGTGTGCCCGATGAGCTGGCCGGTCGGCATGGGCAGCGATTTCGAGGGCGTGTACGATCTCTACGCCAACACGCTGAGCCAGCCCGAAGGCCCTTCGCGCGAATATATGGGCAAGCCGCTGCGCTTCACCGGTCTCGACGATCCGGCCCTGGCCAAGGTCCTGTCCGAGGATGGTCTGAAGAAACTGCGCGAGGAGGCGGAACTGGCGCAGGGCGGCTATTCCACCTTCGATCCGGCGGCTTATCGGCACGGGGATCTGACGCCGATCTATTTCGGCTCGGCGCTGAAGGATTTCGGCGTGGCGGAACTGATCGGTGCGCTCGGCCAGCACGCGCCGGGCCCGCGCCCGCAGCCGGCCGAACCCGAAGCAATTGCCCCGGACTATGCGGAAGTCACTGGCTTCGTGTTCAAGGTCCAGGCCAATATGGACCCGAACCATCGCGACCGCATCGCCTTCATGCGGCTCTGCTCGGGCATTTTCAAACGCGGCATGAAGCTCACCCCGACCGGCCACGGCAAGCCGATCGCGATCCATTCGCCGATCCTGTTCTTCGCGCAGAACCGCGAGCTCGCCGATGAGGCGTTCCCGGGCGACATCATCGGCATTCCCAATCACGGCACGTTGCGGGTCGGGGATACGCTCAGCGAAAAGGCGACGATCCGCTTCACCGGCCTGCCGAACTTCGCCCCCGAAATCCTCCGCCGCGTCGCGCTGAAGGATCCGACCAAGACCAAACAGCTGCGCAAGGCGCTCGACGACATGGCGGAAGAGGGCGTGACTCAGGTCTTCTATCCGGAGATCGGCTCCAACTGGATCATCGGCGTGGTCGGCCAGCTCCAGCTCGAAGTGCTGCTGTCGCGGCTCGATGCCGAGTACAAGGTCGATGCCGGGCTGGAGATGGCCCCCTTCGATACCGCCCGCTGGGTCTCGGCCGAAAATCCCGCGGACCTCAAGGCGTTCATGGACCTCAACCGCTCCTCCATGGCCAAAGACCGCGACGGCAACCCGGTCTATATGGCGAAGACGGCCTGGGACGTCGGCTATGTCGCGGACCGCTACCCCAAGGTGAAATTCGCCGCGACAAGGGAGCGTTGATCTCCCCTCCCTGAAAGGGAGGGGCAGGGGGTGGGGGCGCGCGTCTGCGCGCCCTCAAAAGAATCGTCTCACCAGGACCCGAAGCGTTGGTCGAGGCATCGAGCCTCGCCCAACGCTGACCCACCCCTGGCCCCTCCCTTTCAGGGAGGGGAATCAGTCCACCCAATCCTTCCGCAGCGGCTTGGCCGCCAGCCACATCAACACCGCCGCCACCAGATACAGCACCAGCCCGATCAGCATCGAATAGCGCAACGCCTCGTCGCCAAGCCGCTTCGTCAGCCCGTCGGACAAAGCCCCCAGCGCAAAGCTCCCCGCGCCAAGCCCGATCAGATTGTTGATGAACAGGAAACTCGCCGAAGCCGTCGCCCGCATATGCGGCGGCACGAGATGCTGGACGGCCGTGATCACCGGCGCCAGCCAGACATAGGCCAGCGCTTGCGGCACCAGGAAGAACAGGAAGGCTGCCGTCACCGAGGACGACAGGATGCCCGCCGCGAACAGCGGCACCGCGATGACGAAGGCGATGGCCGGCGCCCGCGCATAGGCCGCCCGGTCCTTCGTCCCGAACCGATCCCCGATAAAGCCGCCCAACAGCACGCCCGGCACCCCGCCGAGCAACAGGATCGCGCCGTAGAAATAGGACACGTCCTGCAGCTCGAGATGAAAGCTCCGCTTGAGCAGCGAGGGCAGCCAGAAGGCGAGGCCATAACCGAGCATCGAGCTGGCCGAGGCCCCAAAGGCCAGCAGCCAGAAGCTTGGCTTGCGCGCCAGGATCGCAAAGACGCGCCGCACCGGCTCGGTCGCGGCAAGGGTGCGGTCGCGCACCGGCTCGCGCACGATCAGGCGGAACAGCGGCGCGATCGCCACGCCCGCCAGGCCGACCACGATGAATGCCGCGCGCCAGTCGACCGTGGTCGCAATATAGCCGCCCAGCAGCACCCCCGCCGCCGATCCCAGCGGAATGCCCAGCGAATAGACCGCCAGCGCCCGCGCCCGGCTTTCGGGCGGGAAGGTATCGGCGATCACCGCATAGGAAGGCGCGACGCCGCCCGCCTCGCCCACGCCGACGCCCAGCCGCGCCCCAAACAATTGCGCGAAATTCCCCGCCCAGCCGCACAGCGCAGTGAAGCCGCTCCATACAGCCAGGCTGATCGTGATGGTCCAGGTGCGGCTGGTCCGGTCGGCGATCCACGCCAGCGGGATCGCCAGGGTCGAATAGAGCAGGGCAAAGGCCAGCCCGCCCAGCACGCCGAGCTGGGTGTCGGTAAGGCTGAGCTCAGCCTTGATCGCCGGCACAAGGATACTGAAGATCTGCCGGTCGACGAAGTTGAAGGTGTAGACGAGCAGCAGCATCGCCAGCGCCAGCGTGCGATATCCCCGGGAATCGGTCTCGGTCATATGCGCCCTTCATCAATCTAGTCGTCGTCACCCCGGATGTGTTCCGGGGGCCACTGAGCCGCGAGACCAGCTGCCGATGCTCCTGCGGAACGGTGGATGCCGGAACAAGTCCGGCATGACGGATATTTCCCCACCGTCTCGTCAAACAAGAAACCGGGCACTCCTCGTCGGCGCGCCCGGTCTCATCTTTTCCATTTCGTTCAGAACTTTACGGCCAGAGTCCCGAAGACCTGCCGCGGATTCCCGTAGAACGCCGTGGCGATACCTTCCTTGCCCAGGGTCGGCACATAGGGGCCGTTCGGCACCGCCACGTTGAGCAGGTTGATCGGGTTGCCCGCAATGTCGGTGCGGATATATTGGTACCCTGCCGTCTTGTAGTGCTTGTTGGTCAGATTCTTGCCGTGGATGCCAATCGAATAGCGCCCGTCGCCGAAGCTGTAGGTCAGATGCGCATCCCACAAGGTATAGGCCGGCTGGTCGAGGAATGGGCTGGCCGTCTCGAACTGGTGCGTCAGGCTGCGATAGGAGACCACGGTCGAGGCGTTGACCGTGCCCGAGCCGACCGGAACATTGGTGCCGAGCGTACCTGACAGCGTCCAGTCCGGCGTGTTCTGGAACACGCGCTGCTTGGCGACGTCGGAGCCGGTCGGGCCAATGAAAGTCTTGTACTTGGCGTCCATATAGCCGAGCGTGCCGGCGAAATAGATCGACGATCCAGACCCGGCAAAGTCGCGCGCCAGGGTCGCATTGGTCTCCAGCTCGATACCCTTGATCGTCGCCTTGGCCGCATTGGTGGTGATGCCGCAGAAGGACTGGACGCCGCTGATCAAGCAGCCGACCGAGCCTGGCACCTGCACGTTGCTGTAGTCGGAATAGAAGCCGTCGAGCGCCCAGGTCAGGCGCCGGTCGAACGCTGCGCCCTTCCAGCCGATCTCATAGGTTTTCACGACCTCGGGGTCGAACGAGAGGTAGTTATAGATATCTTGATATGTGCGCGTGGCGCCCGGGGCCGGGTTGCTGATCGGCGCCGAGGTACCGGAGCCGCGCGGATCGAAGCCGCCGCCCTTGAAGCCCTCCGAATAGGACGCATAGAGCATATGGCCCTCGACCGGCTTGAAGCTGAGCGAGGCGCGCGGCGTGAAACGCTTGAAGTTCGCGACGCCGCGGAAATCGGTCGAGGGGGGTGTACCGAGGAACGGCACAGGGCTGCCGCCGAATTCAGATGACAGGCCGATATAATTCGCCTTGAAAATATAGGAACTGCGTTGATCCCAAGTGTAGCGCCCGCCCAGCGATAGACTGATCTGCGGCGTGAAATCATAGGTGAAATCACCATAAATCGAGCTGGTCTCCGTCCGCACGTCCCCTGCGGTGTAGCTGTTGAGACCGGGCACCGTCGTCGAAAGCAACACGTCGAAGCCGGTCGAAGCCTTGGCGCCGAGATAATAATAGCCGATCAGGCCGTTCAGCTTCTCGCTCTTGTAATGGAGCTGGAATTCCTGGCTGGTCTGCTCGTTGCGATACACCGCCGGCACATCGACATCGACCGCGGGCAGCGCATCGAAATCGATCGGCGTGAACGACCGGTCCTTGCGCCAGGCGCTGATGCTGCGCAGCGTCAGATGGTCGGTCAGGTCGGCGGTCACCGACATGGAAAGGCCGCCGGCCTCGATGTCGTTCTTCGGATTGTTCAGCCCGGCGCGCGTATCATAGACGTTCGCTTGCACCGGTGCGCCGGAGGCGATGCCCGGGATCAGGCGATAACCGTTGCGCGCATTCGACTTGTCGTGCGTGTAATCGCCGGTGATCCGGACGAACAGGCGCGAATCCGGCGAGTTGAACTCAACCGTGCCGCGCCCGGCCCAGATATCCTTGTTGTAATTGTCGATGTTCAGATTGGTGTTCTGCCCGAAGCCGCCGCGCGACAACCGCGCGCCCGACACGCCGACTTTCACCATGTCGCCGATCGGGCTGGAGACGCTGACGATCCCGTCGGCCTGGTCATAGGAGCCATAGGTGGCCTTCAGGCTCGCCTCGAAATGATCGGGCAGCTTCTTGGTCACATATTTCACTGCGCCGCCGATCGTGTTGCGGCCGTACAACGTGCCCTGCGGCCCGCGCAGGATTTCGATCCGGTCGACATCATAGATGTCGAGCACCGCTGCCTGGGGCCGGTTGAGATACACATCGTCGAGATAGATGCCGATGCCTGCCTCGAAGCCCGGGACCGGATCCTGCTGGCCCACGCCGCGGATGAAGGCGGCGAGCGTCGAATTGGTGCCGCGCGCGTCCTTCAGGGTCGTGTTGGGGGTGATGTTCTGCAGATCGGTCAGGTCGAGCGCGCCGTTACGCTCGAGCTTCGCTGCCGAGAACGCGGTCACCGCAACCGGCACGTTGAGCAGGGTTTCCTCGCGGCGGCGGGCAGTGACGACGATGTCGCCATCGTCGGCGGGCGCTTCGGCTGCCTGGCTCTGGTCGGCCGGCGCGTCCTGCGCCATCACGGGCGCGGCCGTCAGCGCGGCGATCGCGGCGCCGGCGTTGAGCAGCGTGCGCATGGAATAAAGGCGTGTCATGAAGATCTCCCCTCCTGCGGCGCCGCTTGCATGCGCCCGGTCTCATACCGGGTTGTGCGCCAGTCGAAGGCGCTATACTGAAACATGAACCAGGTTTCAACTTGGGAATGGGAGGGAGCCGCAAATGGCGGGTGAGCGTGTCCAACCGGCAACGGTTACCGGGCTTTCAAGAGGCGATACGGCGCTGGCCGCGAGCGAGGGCAAGGCGCCGCGCACCGAGCGCGGGCGCAAGACCTTGCGCTCGATCCTCGACGCCGCCGCGACCGAGTTCGGCGAGAAGGGGTTCCACGAGGCATCGGTCAGCGGCATCACGCGCCGCGCGGGCGTCGCACTGGGCAGCTTCTACACCTATTTCGATTCGAAGGATGCGGTGTTCCGTGCGCTGGTCCGCGACATGTCGGATCAGGTGCGCGACCATGTCGCCCCGGCGATCCGTGCCGCGCCCGATCAGATCGCCGCCGAGCGCGCGGGCCTGCGCGAGTTCATTGCCTTTGTGCGCGGCCACAAGGAGATTTACCGGATCATCGACGAATCCGAATTCGTCGATCCGGAAAGCTTCCGCCTCCATTATGCCGTCACCGCGGACCGAATCGCTGCCCGGCTCAAGGCGGGTGCGGCCCGTGGCGAGATCCGCGCCGACGTCTCGGAAGTCCATGCCTGGGCGATCATGGGCATGAACGTGTTCCTCGGCCTGCGCTACGGCGTGTGGGAGGACGATGCCTCGCCCGATCAGGTCGCCGACACGATCGCAGAGATGCTCGCCCGGGGCATCGGCACGCGCTGACCGGAACGGAGCGCCGTTGCCTGGGGCGCCTCTCGATTCAATCTCGTGGCGCATCATGGCAGCGAGCAGCGGTCGGGATTCCAGCCGGAAGCCCGATCCGCTTTTTCTCATTGTCGGATTTGTTGGACGGTTTTCGGCGCAATGCGCGCGAAATAACCGGTCTTTTTCCGCTGTTTTGGCCCGTTTTTTCCGCTGTTATCCGATAACAGGGAAAACGGGCTCAACTCCTTGAGAAACCACACCGAATTCGGGCCGAAAATCCAACATAACAGCGGAAAGAAAAAATACCGCCATTATTGCGAGTCGTGTTGGACCGAACGGACCAGGTCAGGCGCGGCTCGAATCGTCCGCCAGCGCCTCGGCAAGCGAATCGCGTACCTTGCGAATTGCGCCGATGTCGGCCCTACCGGCGGCCCGGGGCGCCGCCTGATTCATCGGCACGCGCTTGCGTTCGTCCGACAGCAGCTTCTGCACGCCGCGGATGGTATAGCCCTCATGGTTGAGCAGGCTGTTGATCCGCGCCACCAGCGCGACGTCCTCGGGCCGGTAATAGCGCCGCTTGCCGGCACGCTGCAGCGGCCGGAGCTGGGGAAAGCGCGTTTCCCAGTATCGCAGGATATGTTGGGGCAGCCCGGTTTCGCGGGAAAGCTCGCCGATCGTCCGGAATGCGCCAGCCGCCTTGTCGGGCACGCCGGCCATGATGGGGTCAGCCCGCGCTGACGATGCGGTCGCGCATCATTTGACTGGCGCGGAATGTCAGCACACGGCGCGGCGCGATCGGCACCTCGACGCCTGTCTTCGGATTGCGCCCGACGCGCTCGCCCTTGTCGCGCAGCACGAAGGTCCCGAAGCCGGAGATCTTGACGTTCTCGCCCTTGGACAGTGCCTCGCACATATGGTCCAGAATCTGCTCGACCAGCTTCGACGAATCCGCGCGCGACAGCCCCACCTGATGGTGCAGTGCCTCGGCCAGATCAGCCCTTGTCAACGTCCCCACAGGTGCCATCCGCTACCCTCCCCCGAGTGGTAAGAACTGAACCTAACACAATGATGGAGCGGACTGAAAGACATTTGTTACACTGTGAGAACGGCGCAAGAACGTTGCCCGATCCTATAGGCTATAGCCGGACGACGGCTGCACCCCAGGTGAAGCCGCCGCCCATCGCTTCGAGCACGATCAGCTGGCCCGGCTTGATCCGCCCGTCCCGCACCGCAGTGTCGAGCGCGAGCGGCACTGACGCCGCCGATGTGTTGGCGTGCTGGTCGACGGTGACGACAACCTGTGCCGGGTCGAGCCCGAGCTTGCGCGCGGTCGCATCGAGGATCCGGGCATTGGCCTGGTGCGGCACGACCCAGTCGACATCGTCCGAATCGAGCCCGGCCGCGGCCAGCGTCTCGGTCATCACCGCGGCCAGATTGACCACCGCATGACGGAACACCTCGCGCCCCTTCATCCGCACCTTGCCGACGGTGCCGGTGGTGGAAGGGCCGCCATCGACATAGAGCAGCTCGTTATGGCGCCCATCGGCATGCAGCCGCGTCGCCAGGATACCGCGCTCGCCATTGCCCTCTTCGCCTTCGAGCACGATCGCGCCCGCGCCGTCGCCGAACAGCACGCAGGTGGTGCGATCCTCCCAGTCGAGGATCCGGCTGAACGTCTCGGCGCCGATCACCAGCGCGCGGTGGTGTGCGCCGGCGCGGATCATGCTGTCGGCGACCTGCACCGCATAGAGGAAGCCGGAACAGACCGCGGCGACGTCGAACGCCACGCAGTCGTTGATGCCCAGCATCGCCTGGACCTTGGTCGCGGTCGCCGGGAAGGTCTGGTCGGGCGTCGCCGTCGCCAGCACGATCAGGTCGATTTCCTGCGCGGTGCGGCCCGCGGCGGCCAGCGCCGCCTTGCAGGCATCGGCGGCCAGCGTGCCGGTCGTCTCGTCCGGGCCGGCGATATGGCGGAAGCGGATGCCGGTACGCTCGACGATCCACTCGTCCGACGTATCCACGGTCTCGGCCAGTTCGGCGTTCGATACGCGGTGGACCGGCAGCGCGGAGCCGGTGCCGGTGATGATCGATCGAATCACGCTGCCTTTGCCTCGAAATTCCCCAGGTCTTCGCTGATGCGCCGGGTCAGGTCGTCGCGCACCATCTTGGCGGCCGCGGCGATCGCGGTCGCGACGCCCACTTCATTGGCGCCGCCATGGCTCTTCACGACGATGCCGTTCAGGCCCAGGAAGACAGCGCCATTGTGATTGTTCGGGTCGAGATGGTGGCGCAGCAGATCGGTCGCCGGCCTGGAGATCAGGAAACCGACCTTCGACCGGATCGAGCTGCGAAAGGCGCGCTTGAGCAGGTCGGCGACGAAGCGGGCAGTGCCCTCCGCCGTCTTCAGCGCGATGTTACCGGAAAAGCCGTCGCAGACGATCACGTCGACGTCGCCGCGCGACAGCCGGTCGCCTTCGATGAAGCCGGTGAAGGTCATCGGCAGGTGAGTCGCGGCGCGGAGCGCCTGGGCGGCGTCGCGGATCTCTTCGGTGCCCTTCTGGTCCTCGCTGCCGATATTGAGCAGCGCGACGCGGGGCGATTCGAGATCGAGATTGGTGCGCGCATAAGCGGCGCCCATCACGGCGAACTGGACGAGATTGCGCGCATCGCATTCGGTGTTGGCGCCAAGGTCGAGCACGACGACGTCGTTCTCGCCGAGCGTCGGCAGCATCGCGGCGAGCGCGGGGCGGTCGATGCCGGGCAGCATGCGCAGCGACAGCTTGGCCATCGCCATCAGCGCGCCCGTATTGCCGGAAGAGACAGCGGCGGCGGCACGGCCCTGCTTCACCATGTCGATGGCGATGCCCATCGACGTTGTCTTGGCACGGCGCATCGCCTGGCTCGGCTTGTCGCTCGATCCGACGACCTCGGGGGCGTGGACGATCTCGCTATGCGCGGTCAGGTTGGGATGGGTCTTCAGACCCTCGCGAATCTGCGCTTCGTCCCCGACCAGGATGAAGCGCATCTCCTCGAAGCGGCGGCGCGCACGCGCGACGCCGGCCAGCATCACGGCCAATCCTTCGTCGCCGCCCATCGCATCGACGGCGATCCGGGAGCTATTCGACACGCGGCTGGCCCCCCGTTGGACTGTGTGGCTCAGCCTTCGGCCGAGACGATCTCGCGGCCATTATAATGGCCGCACGATCCGCACAGGTTATGCGGGCGCTTGAGTTCGCCGCAGTTCGGGCACTCCTGATAGGAGTCGATGCTCAGCGAGTCGTGGCTGCGGCGCATGCCGCGCTTGGACGGCGAAGTCTTTCTCTTGGGGACGGCCATTTCGGCGAAACCTTGTCTTATCTGGGTCAATAGCGCGGTACGCCCGGACGGACGCCAGCGCAACCGACGCTTCCGTCAGCCGCGGTAGGCACCTGCGGCCGGACGCATCGCGAAGCGTGCGCCTATAGCGATTCGAGCGAACGTTGCAAGCATGGCGAAGGACTGGCACGCTCGCGCGCACTATAAAGGGGGAGAGACACGATGAATCCGATCATGCTGCCGATCACACTCACGACCGCGGGGGCCACCGCGCTGATCGCCCTGTGGCTCGCACTTCGCACCGGCGGCGTTCGGCAAAAGGCCAAGGTCAGCATCGGCGACGGCGGTGATGCAGCGCTGATCTGTCGCATGCGCGCCCAGGCGAACTTCACGGAATACGCCCCCTTCATCCTGATCCTGATCGCGCTGATCGAATTCACCGCCGGCACCTCGACCTGGCTCTGGGTGGCAAGCGTCGCTTTCCTCGTCGCGCGTATCCTGCATCCGCTCGGCATGGACGGCATGAAGCTCGGCCGCTCGATCGGGACCGGGGTCACCTTCCTCCTGCTGATCGGCCTTGGCCTCTATGCGATCAGCCTGCCGCTGATCGCCAAGCATGATGCGAAACCGACGGTGATCGAGACGGTCCCGGCCGCGGGATGAGTCCGCCTTCTCAAACCCCTCTCCTGAAGGGGAGGAGCAGGGTGCAGCTAAGCGGCCATCGCCCGATCGCTCACGAACATATTATGCTGCCGCTCATGCGCGAAGTTGCTGGGTGGGCCGTGCCCGGGGATGAAGGCCGTGTCGCTGCCGAGCGGCCATAATTTCTCGACGATCGACCGCAACAGGTCCTGATGGTTGCCGAGCGGGAAGTCGGTGCGCCCGACCGATCCCTGGAACAGCACGTCGCCGACCAGCGCCAGCTTCGAGGGCGCGTGATGGAAGATCACATGGCCCGGCGTGTGGCCGGGCGTGTGATAGACGTCCAGCGTCAGGTCGCCGACCGTGACGGTGTCGCCCTCGACCAGCCAGCGGTCGGGTTCGAACACCACGCCGCGGATGCCGTAATTCTTCCCGTCCTCGTCGAGTCGCGCGATCCAGAAGCGGTCGGCCTCGTGCGGCCCCTCGATCGGCACGCCATACTCCTCGGCCAGCGGCTTGGCCTCGCCGCAATGGTCGATATGGCCGTGCGTCAGGATGATCTTCTCGATCGTCACATTGTGCTGAGTCGCGGCGGCGCGCAGCTTGTGCAGGTCCCCGCCCGGATCGACGAACGCGCCGCGCATCGTCGCGGTACACCAGATCAGCGAGCAGTTCTGCTGGAGCGGCGTTACGGGCACGATCGCCGCGCGAAGGGGAGGGAGAGCCATGGCGATGAGGTAAGCGCCACCACGCTCGCGGGCAAGCGTGGGCTTGCCGAGCGCCGCGCGCGGTTGCATTTGGCGCCAACTTGATGCTCGCCCGTGAAACCGCCCCCTTCGTTCTGCTGGACGATGCCCGAGAGGAAGCCGCCCCCGCGCGCCTCTATCGCCGGCCGGTGCGCGTGGTGGAGGCGCGGACCATTGCCGAAGTCCTGCCCGCGCTCGACTCGCTCCGCGCCGCGCGCGATGCCGGGCTCCATGCCGCCGGCTTCCTGTCGTACGACGCCGGCGCCGCGTTCGAGCCGGTGCTGGGCGATTCGCGCACGAACGATGCGCCGCTGCTCTGGTTCGGCCTGTTCCAGGACTATGAGGAGATCGCGCCGAGCGACGTCCCCGCGCTCCTGCCCGATCCCGCCGGGGCCTGGATCGCCCCGCCCGAGCCGGGGATCGACCAGACGGCCTATGACGACCAGTTCGCCCGCGTGCTCGATCTGATCGCGGCGGGCGATGTCTATCAGATCAATCTCAGCTACCGCGCGACCGTCCGCCATGCCGGCGTTCCGCTTGCGCTCTACGCGCAGCTCCGTGCCCGTGCGCGCGCCGGGTTCGGCGCGCTGATCGACACCGGCCAGGATATGTTGCTGTCGCTGTCGCCCGAACTCTTCTTCGCGCTGGACGATCGCCGGCTTACCTGCCGCCCGATGAAAGGCACGGTGCGCCGCGGTGCGACCCCGGCCGAGGACCGCGCGCTTGCGGCATCGCTCAGCGCCGATCCCAAGCAGCGCGCGGAAAACCTGATGATCGTCGATCTGATGCGCAACGATCTCTCGCGCATCGCCCGGCCGGGCAGCGTCGCGGTGCCGGCCCTGTTCACGGTCGAGACCTATCCGACCGTCCACACCATGGTCTCGACCGTCACTGCCGACCTCGCCGAGGACCGCGATGCGATCGACGTGCTGGCCGCGCTCTTCCCCTGCGGCTCGGTCACGGGCGCCCCGAAGATCCGCGCGATGCAGGCGATCGCCGAGGTCGAACGCGCCAGTCCGCCGCGCGGCGCCTATACCGGTGCGATCGGGCGGCTGGACGCGGGCGGCGATGCGATGTTCAACGTTGCCATCCGGACTCTGGCGATCCGGCGCGGCGACGCGCATGGTCTGTCCCAAGGGTTGTTCGGGGTAGGTGGCGGCATCGTCGCCGATTCGACAGCGCATGAGGAATGGGACGAATGCCTTGCCAAGGGTGATTTCCTGACCAGCAGCAGCACATTCGACTTGATCGAGACCATGGCGTTCGATCCCGAAACGGGCATGTCCCTGCTCGAACGGCATCTCGCGCGGATGAAGGCGAGCGCTGGGCTGTTCGGTTTCCCGTTCGATCGCCATGCGGTGCGCAACGAACTCCAGGCAGCGACCTTCCGCCTGCGCAAGCCGCGCCGCATCCGGCTGGTGCTGGCGAAGAGCGGCGCGATCGCGATCGAGGTCTCGCCCATGCCGCGCGCGCCGGCCGAGCCGGTCACGGTCGCTGTGGTGCCGCTGCCGGTCGATCCCGCCGATTTTCGCCTGCGTCACAAGACCAGCGACCGCGCCTTTTACGGCAAGCCGCCGGCCGGTTGCTTCGACATGCTCTTCCTCGATCCCGACGGCTATTTGACCGAAGGCAGCTTCACCTCGCTCTTCGTCGAGCGCGCCGGCCTGCTCGTCACGCCGTCGCTCGACCGCGGGCTCTTGCCCGGCATATTGCGCGCCGAGCTGATCGCCAGCGGCCGCGCGATCGAGGGCGATCTGACCATCGCTGACCTCGCCGGTCGCTTTTTTGTCGGAAATGCGCTCCGGGGGCTGATTCCCGCCATTGTTGCGGTTGCGAACGGAACCGACCCGGGTCTATAGCCGCGCCGCTCCCAGACAAAGGCGCCTATTTCATGCAACCATCCGCCGCGCTCGCTCGAATCAAGCCATCCCCCACGCTCGCGATCACCTCGCGCGTGCAGGAATTGCAGCGGGCCGGTGTCGACGTGATCGGCCTGGGTGCCGGCGAGCCCGACTTCGACACGCCCGACTTCATCAAGGAAGCCGGCATCCAGGCGATCCGCGACGGCAAGACCAAATACACCAATGTCGACGGCACGCCCGAGCTGAAGGCGGCGGTGATCACCAAGTTCCAGCGCGACAACGGCCTGACCTATACGCCCGACCAGATCACTATCAACGCGGGGGGCAAGCACACCCTGTTCAATGCGATGGTCGCGACGGTCGATGCCGGCGACGAAGTGATCGTGCCAGCGCCCTATTGGGTGAGCTATCCGGACGTCGTGCTGTTCGCCGGCGGCACCCCGGTGTTCGTCGCAGCGGGCCCGGCACAGGGCTACAAGCTGCTGCCGGAGCAGCTCGAAGCGGCGATCACGCCGAAGACCAAATGGGTCATCCTCAACTCGCCGTCCAACCCGACCGGCGCTGCCTATTCGGCCGCCGAGCTCAAGGCGCTGGGCGACGTGCTCGAGCGGCACCCGCATGTCTGGATCTTCGCTGACGATATGTACGAGCATATCATCTATGACGGGTTCGAGTTCACGACGATCGCGCAGGTCTGCCCGTCGCTCTACGAGCGCACCTTGACCGCGAACGGCTGCTCCAAGGCCTATGCGATGACCGGCTGGCGGATCGGCTTCGCCGGCGGCGCGCCGTGGCTGATCAAGGCGATGGCCAAGCTCCAGTCGCAATCGACCTCCAACCCCTGCTCGATCGCCCAGGCCGCCTCGGTCGCAGCGCTGACCGGCGATCAGTCGTTCCTCAAGGATCATGCCGCACTGTTCCAGTCGCGCCGCGATCTGGTCGTGTCGATGCTCAACCAGGCGAACGGCATCACCTGCCCGCGGCCCGAGGGCGCCTTCTATGTGTATCCGGAATTCTCAGGCCTGATCGGCAAGTCGACCCCCAAGGGCGTGGTCATCGACACCGACGAGGTGATGGTCGCCTATCTGCTTGACGAGGCGAAGGTCGCGGCGGTGCAGGGCGCGGCGTTCGGCCTCTCCCCGGCGATGCGGATCAGCTACGCGACCTCGGAAGAGCTGCTTCGCGAGGCCTGCGAGCGCATCCAGACGGCCTGCGCGGCCGTACGATAGGAACAGCCAGCTTTCGTTCATCCGGGCGAAGCAAAAAGCTGGCTCCGTAACGAATCGACCCGGGCCGTTCAGACGCCCGGACATAACGAAGGTAGATGGCGATGCTCGCTATTCTGAAGGACGGTTTCTTCCTGCGCTTCGCCGGCGGCTTCGTCATCGGCGCGATCGGCCTGCTCCTCCTCCAGCCCGCCGAGGCGAAGGGGCTGGTGAGCAATCTGGCGACGGCGATCCACGCCCTTTCCTGACCGTCCACTTCCGGTTCAGCCGGGAGTTCCTACATCGTCGTCGAGGCCCATCGAAAGACGATCCATGATCAAGTCCCTGTTAGCCGCCACCGCCGCCGCCGGTGTGGCCTTTGCCGCCCTGTCGGGCGGCGTCGCCAATGCCGAGCGCGCGGTGCCGATCCCTGTCGCCGCGCAGGACGTGCCGAAGACGCCCGGGCTCCAGACCGCCGTGCTGGCCGGCGGCTGCTTTTGGGGCATGGAGGCGGTGTTCGAACGGGTGAAAGGCGTGCGCAACGTGACCTCGGGCTATGCCGGCGGGGCGGCGACCAGCGCGACCTATGATCAGGTCAGCACCGAGACGACGCGCCATGCCGAAGCCGTGAAGATCGTGTTCGATCCGGCGCAGGTGAGCTACGCGACGCTGCTCCGCGTCTATTTCTCGATCGCGCACGATCCGACCCAGCTCAATCGCCAGGGGCCGGACAGCGGCCCCAGCTATCGCTCGGCGATCTTCCCGCAGACGCCGCAACAGCGTGCCGTCGCCGCCGCCTATATCGCGCAGCTCGGCAAGGCCCGTGCGTTCCCGGCACCGATCGTGACCAGGCTGGAAAACGGCGGCTTCTATCCGGCCGAGGCCTATCACCAGAATTTCTACGACCGGAACCCGCGCCACCCGTACATCGTGCAGTGGGACAAGCCGAAGGTCGCAGCGTTCAAGGCCGGCTTCCCGGCGCTGGCCAAGGCGATCTAGGCCGCGAGCGGGAACCGCAACAGCCGGTCCTCCACCGGCACCAGCGCTTCTGCCCCCGCACCCACCGCGCGGACGATCTCCGGGTGATCCGCATCGAGTCCACCGGTCAGCGCGCCGAACGCCGGCAGGATCAGCTTGGTCGGCGTGGCGACGAAACAGCGGCGCGAGACCTGCCGTCCGCGTACCCGCACCCGCAGCTTGGGATGGAAATGTCCCGACAGCTCGGGCCGGGTCTCGCGCGGGTCAGCCTCGTGGCGCAGCATCAGCCCGTCGACCAGCGCCTCGTCCATCACCTCGCCGCCGCAGCGGTCGATCGTCCGGTCGTGATTGCCGGTGATCCAGATCCAGCGCCGGCCCGTCGTCAGCGCACGCAGTATCTCCTGCGCGTCGGCCGGCAGGCGCTCGCACCCGGCCGAGTCGTGGAAACTGTCGCCGAGGCACCATATCTCGGCCGCCCCGGTGCGCTCCGCCAGCGCGGCCAGCCCGGTCAGGGTCGCGATCGTGTCATAAGGGGGCAGCATCTGGCCGCGAATCGCGAACCAGCTCGCCTTCTCGAAATGCAGGTCGGCGACCAGCAGCGCGCGCCGCGCAGGCCAGAAAAGCGCCCCTTGCGGCAGCGCGAGCAGATCGTGACCGGCGAACGAAAAGGGAACCATGGTCTTGCTATGCAGCGATCGGCTCCCCAGATCAACGGCTTGCGGCAGTGCAACAAAAGCGCTTGCGCTGCCCCGCAACAGGCGTAAAGCGCGCCGTCCTTCTTGGCAGGCCAACGTCACATGTCATCAGCCCCTGAAACATCGGGGAATCTGCATCGTCCCCATCCGGCGATGCTGGCACTCACCATCGGCGCGATCGGCGTCGTGTTCGGCGATATCGGCACCAGCCCGCTTTACGCGTTTCGCGAGGCGCTGGCCCAATCCGCGCAGGACGGCATCGACGCGAGCGAGATCCTCGGCGTGCTCAGTCTCGCGCTCTGGACCCTGACGATCGTCGTCACCTTCAAATATGTCCTGTTCCTGATGCGCGCCGACAACCAGGGTGAGGGCGGCGTGCTCGCCCTGACCGCGCTCGCCAGGCGCGCGCTCGGGCGGCGATCGATGATCGCTTTGGTGCTCGGCGCGGCCGGTGCGGCCTTGTTCTATGGCGATGCGATCATCACGCCGGCCCTGTCGGTGCTGTCGGCGGTCGAGGGTCTGCGCACGATTCCCGGCGCGGGGACGCTGGTCGGCGAACACACCATCCTGTTCCTGACCATCGGCATCCTGATCGCCCTGTTCATGATCCAGGCTCGCGGCACCGCCCATGTCTCCAGGCTGTTCGGGCCGGTGTGCATCCTGTGGTTCCTGACGATCGGCGGCATGGGACTGTGGCACATCTGGGACGAGCCCTCGATCCTGCGCGTGGCGTCGCCCTGGTACGGCATCGAATTCCTGATGACGCACGGCGTGACCGGCCTGTTCGTGCTCGGCGCAGTATTCCTGACGGTGACCGGTGCCGAAGCGCTGACCGCCGATATGGGCCATTTCGGCGCCGCGCCGATCCGCCTCGGCTGGTTCGTACTGGTCTTCCCCGCCCTGATGCTCAACTATCTCGGCCAGGGCGCGTTCGCGCTCAACGCGCTGGAAACGGCATCGTCGCATCACGTCGCGTTCGCCAACCAGGACTGGTTCTTCCTGATGGCGCCCGATGCCTTCCGTCCCTGGCTGGTCCTGCTCGCCACCCTGGCGACGATCATCGCCAGCCAGGCAGTGATCACCGGCGCCTATTCGCTCACCCAGCAGGCGATCCAGCTCGGCTTGTTGCCGCGCCTGCGCATCCGCCAGACCTCGGCGCGCCATTCGGGGCAGATCTATCTGCCGTCGATCAACTGGCTGCTGCTGATCGGGGTGCTGGTGCTGGTCATCCAGTTCCGCACGTCATCCTCGATGGCCGCGGCCTATGGTATCGCGGTGACCGGCACGATGGTCGTCACCACCTGCCTTGCCTATATCGTCGCACGGCACCGCTGGAACTGGTCGCGGCCGCTGGCGCTCGCGGTGATCCTGCCCTTCTTCGCGCTCGACACCATCTTCTTCGGGGCGAACATCCTGCGCGTGATCGAGGGCGGCTGGGTGTCGCTGGTCGTCGGCGCGATGATCGCGCTGCTGATCTACACCTGGGTGCGCGGCCGCGGCATCGTGCGTGCCTTCGAGCAGCGCCAGAGCGTGCCGCTCGCCGATCTCGCCGCCGCGCTGAGCCGCCGCCCGCCGGAGCGGGTAGAGGGTACCGCCGTGTTCCTCACCGCCAATCCGGAAAGCGCGCCGGGCGCGCTGCTGCACAATCTCAAGCACAACAAGGTGCTGCACGAGCGCAACCTGATCGTCAGCATCCGCACTGCCGACCGGCCGACCGTGCCGCCCGAGGAACGCGCGCGGACGACGCGGATCGACGACAATTTCTGCGCCGTCGTGCTGACCTATGGCTTCATGGAATCGCCCGACGTGCCGCGCGATCTCGGCCTTGAGCAGTCAGGCGCGAAGAAGCTGCTCAATCCGGCCAAGACCAGCTATTTCATTGGCCGCAACACGCTGAAGCCGGTCGCCAACCAGGGCATGCCGCTGTGGCAGGATCGCATCTTCATGTTCCTGCAGCGCAACGCCAGCGACCCGACGGACTTCCTGCGCATTCCGCCCGGCAAGGTGCTCGAGCTGGGTGAGCAGGTGACGGTCTGAGGGGGCTGGACAGACGTGTCGCCATCGGGTTCGCTGTCCGGAACCTGAAAGGAACACCCCATGTCGTTTCGCGCCGCCGCTGCTCTCTGCATGATCGCCGCAGTGGCCGCTGGCCCCGCCCATGCCGTTCAATCGGCGGCGCAGGCAGTTCCTTCTACCGAAGCCAGCGACGCGCGTTGCCTCGCGGTTCTTTCCCTGATCGTGGCGAGCGGCGACAAGGAGACGTTGCAGGCGGCACAGACGGGCTCCTTCATCTTCGTCGGGAAGCTGCTCGGCCGAAACCCCTCGATCGATCTGGAAGCGGCAATGCGCACCGCGTCCGCTGCGATGGGTGAGAATACGCGCCCCGATCTGGTGCGCTGCGGTGCCGAGATAACGGCGATCGGCCAGACCATGTCACGCGTGGGCGAGGCTCTTCAGAAACCGCGCGGGTGACCGAAGTCTAGCCGGCGTACGCCTTGACCAGATCGTAGAGATAGTCCCGCCCCTCATAGAGCGACCTGGTCCTGATCCGTTCGTTCAGGCCGTGAATGCCGTTCAGGTCGGCATCGACGAAGATGCCCGGCGCGCCGTAAACCGGGATCCCGATCGCCTGGAAGAAGATGCCGTCGGTCGCGCCGGTCGACATCAGCGGCAGCATCGGCAGGCCCGGGAAATATTTCGCAGCGATTGCCTTGGCCGGGCCGACGATCTTCGGGTCGAGCGACGGCGGGATCGCAGTCGGGCGGATCGGCTGGTTGATCGTCACCTTCACCTTCGGGCCCGCCAGCTCCTTCAGCTTGGCGAAGGTCGCTTCGACCGTCTCGCCGGGGAAGATGCGGCAATTGACGTTGGCGGTGGCGCGCTGCGGCAAGGCGTTCTCGGCATGGCCGGCATTGACCAGCGTCGCGACACAGGTGGTGCGCAAGGTCGAATGCATCGCCTTGTCGCGGCTGATCAGCGCATCGGCGGCCTTGTCTTCCGGATTGGCGAGCAGGCGGTTGATCGCATCGCCCACCGGCCCCGGCATCGCCGCCGCCGTTGCGCCGAAAAAGGCGCGGGTGGTGTCAGTGAACTTGATCGGGAATTCGTAGGTCCGGACCGCCTGAAGCGCATCGGCCAGCTCGTAGATCGCGTTGTCGGGCGTCGGTTGCGAGCTGTGGCCGCCGGGATTGACCGTCTCGAAGGTGTAGTTCTGCGCCGCCTTCTCCCCGACCTGGATGGCGAGCAACTGCGGCTTGCCGCTCGGATCGTAACGACCGCCGCCGCCCTCATTCAGCGCGAACTCCGCGGCGATCAGGTCGGGCTTGTTCGCCGCCAGCCACTGCGCGCCGTTGAAAGCGAAGGTCGTCTCCTCGCCACAGGTGAGGGCGAGCTTGATCGTGCGCTTCGGCTTGTAGCCGCTGGTCTTGAAGCGGATCAGGCTGTCCGCCCACACCGCCGCCATCGCCTTGTCGTCGACGGTGCCGCGCGCGTAATAATAGCCGTCTTCCTCGACCAGTTTGAACGGGTCGCGTACCCAATCCTCGCGCTTGGCTTCGACCACGTCGAGATGCCCGAGCAGCAGCATCGGCTTGGCCTTCTTGTCCGATCCGGCGAGCACCGCGACGATGCCCCCGTCCTTCGGATGATCCGGCACGGAGAAAGTGGTGATGTCGCTGTCGGCGAACCCCGCCGCCTTCAGCCGCGCGCCGATCTGCGCGGCCGCCTGGGTGCAGCTGCCTGACGACAGGGTCGTGTTGGTCTCGATCAGTTCCTTGTAGAGCCCGAAGAACGCCTGCTGGTCGGGGCGAAGCGCCTGGGCCGAGGCCCCGACGGGGATCATCGCAGCCGACACGGCAAAGGAAAGCGCTATCGTCCGATGGATTATCCGCATGCCCGCCCCCGTTGTTCGGGGGAAGGCTACTGGCGGACGGGGTAGGAGCGCAACGGCGAATATCCCGCGCCGGCCACCCAATCATGCGAGACGGCCAGGCGAACCTCCCGATTGGGGAAATCGATCGAGACCCGCTCGAACAGGCGCAAGGCATCCATGCCGAGCAGCAGGGCCGGCTGATCCGTCAGGCCGAACCGGCGGAAGGGCTCCGCATCGGAAAAGGCGACGGGCAGGTGAGAGAAGGTGATGCCGGCGAAATCGACCTTGTCGATCTGGGTATAGTCGGCCGTCATCAATGCGCCGGTAACGCCCCACAAGGATATCGGCCGGACCTTCTTGGCGCCGCCTCCGACCCGGCGCTTGAGCGCCATATTGCCCATGGTGATACCCGAACCGGTATCCAGGATCACGCGTACCTTGCGACCGCGATAGGCGGCATCGGTCACCACCAGCTGACCGAACAGGTCCTTTGCCCGGACGACCACCTCGCCGGGTGCCGCGCTGATGCTCTTCCTGCGCTTGACCGACGGCCGCACGGTCATGACCTGCTTGCCGAAATCGATCAGCAGGGCATGGCCCTGAAGCGCATCGAGCCCGATCATGCCGGGCGCACCCAGGTTGCGTGATTCGAGCGACGGCGCCTCGATGCTCGTCCCGCCGAGGGTGCTGACGCTGATCTCCGGGATCATCACGGTCGCGACATCGGCGGTGCCGGTCATGGCGGTCAGCCGGACATTCTTGCCCGGCGTCAGGCCAAGCGTGCCGGCCAGCTCGCGCGAGATCACGGTGCGCTGCGCGCCGGTGTCGACGACGAAATGGAAGGGGCCGCTCTTCCCGATCGACACGGGGACGGTCATGCGATCCTGTGCGTTGCTGAAATCGAGCAGGGACGGTGGGGGTGGCGGCAGATCGGGATCCTGCGCCACGGACGCGCCCGGCGCGATCGCGGCCATCGCAAGCGACAGGGCGACCAGCCGGCGCATTGCCGGTCTCGGAGGCGCGACGGGCAAGCGCTCAGAAGCCATTGGAACGATATCCCTTGGGCAGCGCGAACCGCACCTCACGATTCGCGAAATCGACATCCACCTTCCTGAACAGGCGCAGCGCATCCATGCCGAGCAGCAGCGCTGGTTCGGTGGTCAGGCGGAAGCGGCGGAACGGCGCGACATCGGCAAAGGCGATGGGCAAGTGATTGAAGGTGACCCCGCCGATATCGAGGCGCGTGACCTGGGTATAGTCGGCGATCAGCGTATCGCCCGTCACGCTGGTCAGGGTGATCGGCAACGGCGTCTTCAACTCGCTGCGCATCCGCGCGCGCAACGCCGAATTGCCCATACTGACCGAGGATCCGGTGTCGATGATCACGCTGACCCGCCGGCCCTTGTAATAGGCCTGGGTGACGATCAGCTGCCCGTAAAGGCTCTTGGCGCGGACGACGATGTCGCCGTTGCTGATCGTCGGGCGGTTGCGCTTGGTCGACTGCCGCACGGTCATGCGGTTGGTCTCGAAATCGATCGACAGGGCATGACCGCTCAGCGTGTCGATGCCGAGCATGCCCGGCGCGCCGAGATGCGCGGAGTAGAGCGCGGGTGCCTCGATCGGCTGGCTGGCGATGCTGCTGACGTTGAGCGACGGGATCACCACCGTGCCGACATTGCTCGTGCCGGTCATCGCCGTCATCCGCACATCGGGGCCGCGCGACAGGCCTAGCGTCGCGGCGAGCTCGCGCGAGATCACCGTCCGTTCGGCGCCGGTATCGATGATGAAGGCGAACGGGCCGGTCGTGCCGATCGTGACCGGCACCGTCATCCGCTGCGCTGAATCGTCGAAGGCGATGGTGGTGTCGGTGGCGGCTGGCGGTAGCTCGCCCTGACGCGCAGGCAACGCCCCGGGGGCGGCGGCCGTGATCGCGATCACAAGGGCGGTTATTCCGCGCATGAGACAAGGTTACGCCCGTTGCGGACCTTCAACAAGGGGCTATTCGACAGCAGAAAACCGACGTTCGACCGATATGGGTCAGTCCAGCCGCATCGCCTCTGCCGCCAGCGATTCAGCCTCGATCAGCAGCGCGTCGTCGGCCAGCCCCATCGCGATCCGCTCCCGCCCGATCAGGGTCAGCACCGGCACCGCGAGCGGGGAGACCCGGTCGAGGTCGACGTGCAGCATCGTCTCGGCCGCGCGGTCGAGCAGGTCGGCCAGGCGCCCGACATCCGTCATCTTGGCGCGCGCATCGGCCCAGGCGGCCTGGAGCAGCAAATGGCTCGGCTCGTATTTGCGCAGCACGTCGTAGATCAGGTCCGTCGAGAAAGTGACCTGCTTGCCGGTCTTGCGCTTGCCCGGATGCTGGCGCTCGACCAGCCCGCCGATCACCGCGACTTCGCGAAAGGCGCGCTTGAGCAGCGCCGAGCTTTGCACCCAGTCGACGAACTCGTCCTCCAATATGTCGGGCGAAAGCAAGGCCGCGGGGTCAGTGACGGGGTCGAGCGAATAACACGCGATCGAATAGTCGGAGGCGACGAAGCCGAGCGGCTTGTACCCTTGCGTCTCCATCCGCCGGGTCAGCAGCATGCCGAGCGACTGGTGCGCGTTCCAGCCTTCGAAGCTGTAGACGACCATGTAGTGCCGCCCCTCGCGCGGGAAGGTCTCGACCAGCAGCTGCCCCGGCGTCGGCAGCTTCGATCGGTAGGACTGCACCTCGAGCCATTCGCGCACATCCGCCGGAAAGCGCGGCCACTCCTCGGGATCGGCCAGGAAGCCGCGCACCCGGTCGGCCAGGTTGGTCGAGATCGGCATGCGCGCCCCGCCATAGGTCGGGATGCGCGCGGGCCGGGAGGTCGCGCGGACGATCAGATCTTCGGTATCGATCTTTTCCACCTCAAGGCTCATCCCGGCGAAGAAGAAGGTGTCGCCGTGGCGCATTGAGGCAGCGAAGGCCTCCTCCACCTTCCCCAAGGTGCGGCCGTTGCGGAAGCGCACGGTCAGCATCGTCGCCTCGACGATGATGCCCGCGTTCAGCCGGTGCTGCGCGACGAAGCTTGGATGGCTGACGCGCCAGGTCCCGTCCTTGTCCTGAGTCAGGCGCTTGAACTTCTCGTACGCCTTCAGCGCATAGCCGCCGTCGCGGATGAAGCCGAGCACGCGCTCGAACGTCTCGGTATCGAGCGCCGAATAGGGCAGGGCCGAGCGGATCTCGTCGAGCATCTCCTCCTGCCGGAACGGCGCGGCGCAGGCGCAGGCCATGATGTGCTGCGCCAGCACGTCGAGCGCGCCGGCGCGGAAGATGTCAGGATCGAGCTCGCCCGCCACTACCGCGTCGAGCGCCGCTCGCGCCTCGAGATATTCGAAGCGGTTGCCCGGCACGATCACGGCCTCCGACGCCTCGTCGAGCCGGTGATTGGACCGGCCGATCCGCTGCAGCAGCCGCGACGATCCCTTGGGCGCCCCCATCTGGATCACGCAATCGACATCGCCCCAGTCGACCCCGAGATCGAGGCTGGCGGTCGCGACCAGCGCGCGCAGCTTGCCCGCGGCCATCGCGCCTTCGACCTTGCGCCGCGCCTCGAGCGAGAGGCTGCCGTGATGGATGCCGATCGGCAGCTGCATCTCGTTGACCTTCCACAGGTCCTGGAAGATCAGCTCGGCGAGGCTTCGCGTGTTGCAGAACACGATCGAGGTCTTGTGCGTCTCGATCTCGGCCATCACCTGCTCGGCGGCATAGCGCCCCGAATGCCCCGCCCAGGGCACCCGGCCCTCGGGCAGCAGGATGGCGATGTCGGGCTCGGCGCCGGGCTCACCCTGCACCAAGGTGACCTGGTCGATATCGCCATCGGGCGCGAGCCAGGCGCGATAGCCGTCGGCATCGGCGACCGTGGCCGATAGCGCCACCCGCCGCAGCCCCGGCGCGAGCCGCTGCAGCCGTGCCATGCACAGCGAGAGCAGGTCACCGCGCTTGCCCGTGGCGAAGGCATGGACTTCGTCGACCACAATCGTCTTCAGCCCTTCGAACATCAGGAAGCTGTCGGGATAGGACAGGAGCAGGCTGAGCGATTCGGGTGTGGTCAGCAGGATTTGCGGCGGGCGCACCCGCTGCCGCGCCTTGCGGTCGCTCGACGTGTCGCCGGTCCGCGTCTCGATGCGGATGTCGAGCCCCATCTCCTCGACCGGAGTCAGCAGGTTGCGCTGCACGTCGACCGCCAGCGCCTTGAGTGGGGAGACGTAAAGGGTGTGGAGGCCTTCGGTCGGGGATTCGATCAGCTCGGCCAGGGTCGGCAGGAAGCCGGCCAGCGTCTTGCCCGCGCCGGTGGTGGCGACGAGCAGCCCGTGCCGCCCGGCGCGACCGACCTCGAGCATGTCGAGCTGATGGCTCCGCGGCGCCCAGCCACGCGTCGCGAACCAGTTGGCCAGAGGTGGAGGAAGCGACGCGTTCAAGGTGCGGGAGGTGCTCCGGCAGGGTGGCTGACCAGCCTGGGCGCCGCGGCCCCGAGACTCGACAGGCGCGCCCGCTCGCCCTGCGCGCGATCCTGCAGCGACAGCCAGGCCTCGTCGCCCTTGGTGCCGATCCGCCAGCCTTCCTCATATTTGCCGAGTGGATTGGCGTAGTTCACCGTGAAGCCGGCAAAACCGCTCTGCTCGTTCACAATCATCGACACGGCATCGCCGCCCGGGCGGTCGAGCGCGATCACCCCGCGGCCATTGTCGAGATAATTGACCGCGCCCCGTTCGGATCCGTTCTTGTCGCTGATGACCAGGCCGTACGACGCGGCCACGCGCGGGTAGGATTTGCCGTCCAGCCTCGGATTCGGCGCTTCGCCCAGCACCACCCGGTCCTGACCGTCCGGTCCCAGCACGACGACCGACGCGGTCTGCCCGTCCTTGCGCACGCGCCCGTCGCTCGGCGCCGGCGCGCCGATCAGGATGCGCGGCGTGCCGGCCGCATCGACGATCCGGATCGCCTTCGTCTCGATCAGATCGGCCGGTCCCGCGGCAAAACCCGTCAGCAGCGCCGCGGCGCCGGCGATGCCGCCCGCGATCAGCATCAGGCGCTGCCGGCGCACCTGCCGCTCCAGCTGCTCCAGTCTCTCCATAACGTCGATCATCACGCTTCCTCTTGCCCAATGGAACTCAAGGCTCCCGTTGCTCATATAGGGAGCATGGCGAAACTCGGCGACTGGATCGATCCGCAACCCCACGGCATCTATGTGAAGCCCGCCCATGCGTGGATCGACCCCTCGCGCCCCTCGCCTAAAGCGCTCGTCACCCACGGCCACGCCGATCATGCGCGCGGCGGCCATGAGGCGGTCTGGGCGACCCCCGAGACCTTGGCGATCATGGAGACGCGCTACGGTCCCCAGGCCGGCCATCCCGTCGCTTATGGCGAAACGATGCGCATGGGCGAGGTCGATATCCGCTTCGTGCCCGCCGGCCATGTGCTCGGCTCGGCGCAGATCGTACTCGTGCATCGCGGCGAGACCATCGTCGTCTCGGGCGACTACAAGCGCCGGCCCGACCCGACCTGCGCGCCGTTCGAACCGGTGAAGTGCGACGTGTTCGTCACCGAGGCGACCTTCGGCCTGCCGGTGTTCCGCCACCCCGACACCGGCAACGAGATCGACAAGCTCACCGCGGCGCTCCACGCCAATCCCGATCGCTGCGTGCTGGTCGGCGCCTATGCCCTGGGCAAGGCGCAACGGGTGATCGCCGAGTTGCGGGCGCGGGGGTTCGACGATCCGATCTATCTCCACGGCGCGCTTCAGCGGCTCTGCGACCTGTACATCGCGCACGGCGTCAATCTCGGTGAGCTGCGCCCGGCGACCGGCGTGCCCAAGGCTGAGCTCAAGGGGCGGATCGTGATGGCCCCGCCGGGCGCGCTCAACGATCGCTGGTCGCGTCGCCTGCCCGATCCCATCACGGCCATGGCCTCAGGCTGGATGCGCGTCCGCCAGCGCGCCGTGCAGCGCAATGTCGAGCTGCCGCTGATCCTCTCCGACCATGCCGACTGGGACGAGCTGACCGACACCCTGACCGAGATCGCGCCCCGCGAAGTCTGGGTGACGCATGGCCGGGAAGAGGCACTGGTCCATTGGTGCATGACCCGCCAGATCAAGGCGCGGGCGCTGGCATTGCTGGGCTATGAGGATGAGGACGATTAGCGCCGACAGGTTAGCCGGCGGCCGCCCATCCGGACAGTGGCGGGTCGTCGGCGGAGAACAGCCAGATCTCGGCCAGGAAGTGATCGTTGAAGCAGCGGGCGTTGCGGTTCACCAGCGCGCGCATCAGCTGCGATCGGGCAAGCGTCGGCCCGGTGACGAACGCCAGCCGGCGCGATCGATATTCCGGCGCCGAAAGCATGTCGCGGAAGGCCGCGACGATATCCTGCGACTGGATCTTCATCGCGGTGATGTCATTGATCGTGAGATGTTGGTTCGGGCCGCAACGCAGCATTGCATGTGCAACCCGGCGTGCTTCGAGAAAGCCTGCAATGTCTTCCTGCGAAAAGAATCCGGACAGTCTAATCCGAACAAGATCGCGGTCGGGATCGGCTTCAACATGGAAATTCGCGCTCATTTCCACCAACTATCGGGGAATGTTTAGAAAAGGCTGAACGCCATCACCCCGTGGGACGTGCCTCATACATCGAGATGCTTGCGCTCGACGCCGCGAGGCTGCGGATTGCGCCGATGAACTGGACCGATCCCGGCTGGACGAAATGCGTCTTGAGTGCGTCCATGTCGCTCCAGCGCTCGAAGAAGAACAGTCGCATCGGGTCCTCGCAATCGACCTGAACCGAATGGCTGATGCAGCCCGGCTCGGTGCGCGATCGACGGACATGATCGAGGCTCGCCCGGCGCAGTTCCTCGAAACTGTTGGGCCGTGCGGTGACGCTTCCCGTGACGATGATCATGTTTCTCTCCTTGTGCCCGTCAAAGGCAGGCATAACCGTACAGCCCGTCAATGCCTGTGATCCGGCCCCGGTCATCGGCAGTCCAGCGAACTTGGGCGCCGGTCGCACAAGGGAGCCCTTCACGTTTCCACTCTGCCTGATGGAGAGTGCCTGTGGCGCCGCCCCAGTCGATCTGAACAAACCCCTCCCGCCGCAAGCCGTCGGCCAGATCCGCTTCGGCCGACCCGATCGGAAAGCGTTGCCGCAATCGGTGCTGATAGCTGACATTCTGCTCGGAAGACCCACGACCAGCCAAGTCGCTCAGAATCGGAGGGTCGGGTTTGGCCATATCTCGCGTCCAAGCCCAAAACAGGGTGCCTAGAACAGAAATTCCTGCCACCATGAGAAGTAATGCGACGAACGCGAACCGCCGCACCGTGGTGTTCAACCCACGCCTTCCAGCGCCTTTTGCCGCCGCCGCTGCACCGAACTGCCGATGCCCAGCGCCTCGCGATATTTCGCGACCGTGCGCCGCGCGATGTCGAAGCCCTTGGCGTTGAGCAGCTCGACCAACGTGTCGTCGCTCAGGATCGCCTTCGGCTCCTCCGCCGCGATCAGTGCGCGGATCGCGCTCTTCACTGCCTGGGCCGAGACCGCGTCGCCGCCGTCCGAGGACTGGATCGCGCTCGTGAAGAAATATTTCAGCTCATAGAGGCCGCGCGCGCAGCTCAGATATTTGTTGCTGGTCACCCGGCTGACGGTCGATTCGTGCATCTCGATCGCGTCGGCGACCTGGCGAAGCGTCATCGGCTTCAGCTGCGACACGCCGTGGACGAAAAAGGCTTCCTGCTGCTTCACGATCTCGGTCGCGACCTTGACGATGGTGCGCTGGCGCTGGTCGAGCGCCTTGACCAGCCAGTTGGCGCTCGCAAGGCATTCGGACAGCCAGGCCTTCGACGCCTTGTCCTGCTGCCCGCCCGACAGCTCGACATAATAGCCGCGATTGACCAGCAGGCGCGGCAGGGTCGCGGCGTTGATCTCGATCGCCCAGCCGGTCTTGCGTTTGGCCACGAAGATGTCGGGCACCACTGCCTGCATCGCTTCCCCGCCATAGCGGCAGCCGGGCTTGGGATCATAGTTTCGCAGCTCGCGGATCATGTCCGCCAGATCCTCGTCGTCGACGTCGCAGATCCGCTTCAGCCGCGCCATGTCGCCGCGCGCGACCAGCTCCAGATTGTCGATCAGCCGCGCCATGCACGGATCGTAGCGGTCCGCCTCCTTCGCCTGGAGCGCGAGGCATTCGGACAGCGATCGCGCGCCGACGCCGGTCGGATCGAAGGTCTGGATGATCCCGAGAACCTCTTCCACCCGGGCGAGCGCGACGCCGAGCCGATTGGCGACCTCAAGCAACGGCACGGTCAGATATCCGGTCTCGTCGATCTGGTCGATCAGGTGCGCCGCGATGAACTTGTCGGCGCCGTCCACCACCGGGCCCGCCTGGGCAAGCAGGTGATCGGCGAGGCTGAGCCCGGTATCGGCAAAGCCGTCGAGATCGGGCCCGTCCTCCCCCATGCCGCCGCCGCTGGCCCCGTTCAGCCCGAGCGACCCGTCCATGCCGCCGCCATCGGCCGGGCTGTCATGGTGGAAGCTCTCGGCATTGAAATCGACGTCGAGCGAGGCCTCGCCCGTGCTGTCGCCGCCCATCAGCAATTCATCGGCGCTGGCCGGCTCGTCGCGCGGCTCGGGGACGGGCTCGCGCTCGACGGTCGGGCCGTCGTCCTCGGCCGCGCCCGATTCGAGCAGGGGATTCTTCTCGATCTCCTCCGCGATGAACCCCTCGACCTCGAGATTCGACAGCGCGAGCAGGCGGATCGCCTGCTGCAACTGCGGCGTCATGACCAGCGATTGCGACTGGCGCAGATCGAGGCGCGGGGCGAGGCTCATCGGGTTTAGAGCGAGAAGCCTTCGCCCAGGTACAGCCGGCGGACATTGGCGTCGGCGACCAGCTCGGCGGGCGAGCCGGTGAACAGCACGCGGCCGTCATAGATGATGTAGGCGCGGTCGACGATCTCGAGCGTCTCGCGGACATTGTGATCGGTGATCAGCACGCCGATGCCGCGCTTCTGCAGCTCGCAGATCAGGTCGCGGATATCGGCGATGGACAGCGGGTCGATGCCGGCAAAGGGCTCGTCGAGCAGCATGATCGACGGGTCGGCGGCCAGCGCGCGGGCGATCTCGGCGCGGCGCCGCTCGCCGCCCGACAGCGCCATGGCCGGCGCGTCGCGCAGCCGGGTCAGGCCGAACTCGTCGAGCAGCGTGTCGAGCTTCTTCTGGCGCGCCGCGGGGTCGGGCTCGGACAGCTCGAGCACGGTCAGGATGTTCTTCTCGACCGTCAGCCCGCGAAAGATCGAGGTTTCCTGCGGCAGATAGCCCAGCCCCAGGATCGCGCGGCGATACATGGGCAGGCCGGTGATATCGTCGCCGTCGAGCATGATGCGGCCCGAATCGGGCTTCACGAGCCCCATCACCGAATAGAAGCAGGTCGTCTTGCCCGCACCGTTCGGCCCGAGCAGGCCGATCACTTCGCCCGGCCCGACCGAGACCGAGACGTCGGACAGCACGACGCGCTTGTCGTACGACTTGGCGATCGAAACGACCGACAGCCCCTTCATCACTGGTGCTTCGGTGATCGGTTCGACGGCGTCGAGTGTGGTCACATCGGTCATTCTGCGTCCCGTGCTCGCATCATATGGTTAGCAAAAGCTTACCCGAAACTCGCTTGGCAGGCTTTGTGCATGCCTGCACGCAAAACCCTGCACCAGACGCCGCGACAAGGGAAGGGCCGAGCGGTGAGGTCTACGAAAAACCGGCCGATTTTCGGCGTCTAGTTGCGTTTCGGCACTGAGAAGGTGCCCGTCACCCGGCCGCCGCGACTCGTCGTCGTGCCCGGCGCTGCGCCGGCACCGCCAACCGCGGATCCGTCGATCACGGCGCGTCCGGTGTCGAGATTGATCGTCAGCCGCCCGCCATTGACGGTGTTGCCGCCCTGGAGGAGCGATACCGTGCCGAGCATGGTGATTACCCGCCGGTTGAGATCATAAACCGCATACTGACTGCGCGCGGTCTGTTGGGGCCTGGTCACGGTGACGCCACCCGCCGCGTCGAGGCGGGAGACCTGGGGCGATCCGTCGACCACCTGGCCGGTATAGGCGACGGTCATCCGTGCCGCGTTGAGGGTCATCTCAGCCTGGCGAACCGAGACGTTTCCCGTCAGGATCGCGCGGTTCGCCTTGTCCTGCAGCTCGATATGATCGGCGCCGAAGTCGATCGGCGCCCCCGAATTGTGGCTCTGCGCACTCGCGCCCGAGGCGAGGAACAGGGCGCCGAGCGCAAGGAGGCGGGTCAGATGAGCCATGGCCGCCTATCTCGCCCTTCGCGGCACGATCCGCAAGCGGGCGTTGCCGTCAAGTTTGACGATATGCTGCTCGAGATCGGCGGTCAGGCGCGATGCGCTGAACGTGCCCTGCGGCACCTTGCCGGTCACCGCGCCGCCGCTCTGCAGCTTGCGCGTCTTCAGATCGACCGTCGCGTCATGCGTGTCGAGCTGATAGCCGTCGGTCGTGTTGAAGCGGACCGGGCCGTCGACCATGACCTGCTGGCTGTCCATGTTGTAGCGGCCGCGATCGGCGACGAGCCGCGCCGGCCCGTCGGTCAGCCCGATCTCGGCGGAGAGCTGGCTGAGCTGAACGATCGGTTCGGCCGAAGTCTTCTGCACGGCGGAGCCGGCATTGATCGCAAAGGCCTGGCCCTTGCCGTCCTCGCCGCGATAGGTCGCCGACTGGATGCGCAGCCGCTCCTTGGCGACCTCGACCTTGTTCTTGTCGAGCAGGAAGCTGACATCGCCGCTGCCGGCGAGCGGCATCATCACGAGGAAAGCGGAGAGAACGCCGATCAGCAGCGGCAGCACGATGCGCAGCGTGCCGACGACCCGGTCGTGGCTGCTCCCGGGCGACGCCCAGATCTGGCGCGCCGAGCGGACGCTGACCGCGGCCTCAGACATGGGACTCCCCGCCGGGGGAGATGCCCTGAGGGAAAAGGGCGTCAGATATGCGCAAAAATATCCACCTCGGGCCAGCCGGCGAGATCGAGATCCGCGCGCGAGGGCAGGAAGTCGAAACAGGCCTGGGCGAGCGCGGTCCGGCCCTCGCGGGCGAGGCGCCGGTCGAGTTCCTCGCGGAGCTTGTGGAGATACCGCACGTCGGACGCAGCATAGTCCTTTTGCGCATCGGACAGAACCGGGCCGCCCCAGTCGGACGATTGCTGCGCCTTGGAGATGTCCTGTGCGAGCAGCTCGCGGACCAGCTCCTTCAGGCCGTGCCGGTCGGTATAGGTGCGCACCAGCCGCGACGCGGTCTTGGTGCAATAGGCGGGCGCCGCATCGACCTTGAGATAATGCTTGATCGCGGCGAGATCGAAGCGCGCGAAATGATAGAGCTTCACGCGATTCCGGTCGGCCAGCAGCGCGCGCAAATTGGGCGCGGCATAGTCGCTGCCGGGGGAGAAGCGCACGAGATGCTCGTCCGGCCCGCCATCGGAAAGCTGGACGACGCACAGCCGGTCGCGCGGCGTGATCAGCCCCATGGTCTCGGTATCGACGGCGATGTCGACGCCCGGTTCGAACAGGCCGGCGGGAATGTCTTCTTCGTGCAGATAAACGGTCATGACGCCCGCCTAGACGCGAACGGGCTCATGCTCAATGCCCGCCGCCCGCCGCCTTCTTCCGCTCGCGCGCCTTGCGGGACCAGATGTTGAGCGATTCGACCCCGGCCGAGAAGGCCATCGCGCTGTAGATATAGCCCTTGGGCACATGCACGCCGAAACCGTCGGCGATCAGCACGACACCGATCATCAGCAGGAAGCCGAGTGCGAGCATCACCACCGTCGGATTGCGCGCGATGAAATCGGCGAGCGGGTTGGCGGCGAACATCATCACCCCGACCGCGATGACGACGGCGATGATCATCACCGGCAGATCGTCGGTCATGCCGATCGCGGTCAGGATCGAATCGATCGAAAAGACCATGTCGAGCAGCAGGATCTGGATGATCGCGGACCAGAAACTCATCACCGCCCGGCCCTTCTTGTCGAGCGTCGCGCCCGATTCGTCGGGGTCCATGCTGTGATGGATTTCCTTGGTCGCCTTCCACAGCAGGAACAGGCCGCCGGCGATCAGGATCAGGTCGCGGATCGAGAAGGCGGTCTCGAAGCTCGGCTCGCCATGCGAATCGAGTCCGCCGGTCAGCCCCAGGTCGAACACCGGCACGGTCATGCTGGCGATCCAGGCGATGGTCGACAGCAGCCCGAGGCGGAGGATCAGCGCCAGGCTGATCCCGACGCGGCGAACCTTGACCCGCTGGTCCTCGGGCAGCTTGTTCGACAGGATCGAGATGAAGATGAGATTGTCGATGCCGAGCACCACCTCCATCACGATCAGGGTGGCCAGCGCCGCCCAGGTGGCGGGGTCGGAGAAGAGCGTGATGAAGGACATGGTGTGGCTCTGCCGCCTCACCTGAGGCGAAGCAAGCGAGCTGTGCCGCATTTCGGACGAATTTATTCGCAGGCTAAGGGGAATTACGCTACACCGACTCGGTGGCGCGATAGGTTTGGCGTCCGAACAACCGCGTTTTTCGTCCAGCGCGGGCGTGTTGATATGGCGATTTGGGCGAGCCGGGAAGACGAACAGGGCATGAGTTTCGATAAAGGACGCCGCGGGGATCGCGGTGGGCGTGGGCGCGACAAGCGCGACGGTTTCGGCGGTGACGATTTCGGCGGCGGCAGCAGCTTTGGCGGTGGTGACCGCTTTGGCGGCGGCGGCGACCGTTTCGGTGGCGGTGGTGATCGCTTCGGCGGTGGCGGCGATCGCTTCGGCGGCGGCGGTGGCGGCGGCGGTTTCCGCAGCGGCGGCGGTGGCGGCTTCGGCGGCGGTGGTGCTGGCGGCGGTGGCCGCGGCATGCCCCCGCAGGTCGTCGGCGAAGGCACCGGCGTGGTCAAATTCTTCAATGGCCAGAAAGGTTTCGGCTTCGTCGTTCGCGATGACGGCGGCGAGGATGTGTTCGTGCACATCTCCGCGGTCGAGCAGGCCGGCCTGACCGGTCTGGCCGAGGGTCAGCCGCTCGGCTTCACCCTGGTCGATCGTGGCGGCCGCATCTCGGCGACCGACCTCAAGATCGAGGGCGAGCCCCTCCCCGTCACTGACCGCGGCCCGCCGCGCGACCGTGATGCGGGTCCGGGCGGTCCGCGCGGTGGTGCAGGTGCCGGCGGTGCCGGTCCGGCGCGTCAGCTGACTGGCGAGAAGGCGACGGGCACCGTCAAGTTCTTCAACGCGATGAAGGGCTTCGGCTTCATTCAGCGCGACGATGGCCAGCCCGATGCGTTCGTGCACATCTCCGCGGTCGAACGCGGCGGCATGACCAGCCTCAACGAGGGCGACCGGCTCGAATTCGAGCTCGAGGTCGATCGTCGCGGCAAATATGCAGCGGTGAACCTCACCTCGATCGCATAAGGTCCCAGGGCAAAACCCTGTTTCCCGAGGCGAGAAGATCAAGACCCGGCATGCTTTGGGGCGTGCCGGGTTTTTCTTTGTTGTTTTCCAGGGCGAGTCGTCTTTAATTCATAGTGAATCGCTATGAATTAGAGGACCGGCTCATGCGTACCCTGTTCGTTGCCCTGCTTTCCCTTGCGCTGGCCGCGCCCGTCGGCGCCGCCAGCCCGCCGCGCGTCTCGATCGCCAGCTTCGAGCAACTCGCCAAGCCCTTGCCGCTTCCCTATGACGGGCAGGCCAATGCGCAGGCTGTCGTCGCGGCCGCCAAGGCGCGGGCCAGGGCCCGGCACAAATTGCTGCTGATCGACCTGGGCGGCAATTGGTGCCTCGATTGCCGGCTGCTCGCGGGCACGATGGATCTTCCTCAGCTCCGGAAATTCATCGCCGCCAATTACGAGGTGGCGATCGTCGATGTCGGCCGGTTCGACAAGAATCTCGATATCCCGGCGCATTACGGCATCAAGGACCGTCTGGAAGGCGTGCCGAGCGTGCTGATCGTCGATCCGCGCACTGACCGGCTGATCAATCAGGGCCGCACCGCCGCTTTGGCCGATGCGCGCAGCATGACGCCCCAGGCGCTGGCCGACTGGCTCGCCGGCTGGGCGAAGTAACCCGTCGCTCCTTTCTACGCTCCCCGGCGGAGGCCGGGGACCAGTCGGGGGACGATCATGGCGAGGTGCTGCGCACCGTGATAACCACCTTTCCAACTGGGCCCCGGCCTCCGCCCGGGAGCCAAACACCAAGTGTGAAGCAGCCCCATCCGGGTCTCACCCGGTAAGGATCAGCGCCGCACCGGCCAGGATGCCGAACACCCCGATCACGCGTCCGGTGGTCGCGCGCTCCTTCAAAAAGAAGATCGAGATCAGCAGGGCCGTCACCATGCCGGTCTCGCGCAGCGCCGCAAGCGGCGCGGTCGGGCCGAGCGAGAAGGCAGTGAGCGCGAGGCCATAGGTCAGGATCGACAGCGCCCCGGCGATCGCCCCCGGCCGCCACTGCGCCCGCGCCGCGGCGAACATCGCGCCGCGCGACAGGATACCGAACATCGCGACCACCACCGCGCCCATCTGGACGAACACCCAGACGATATAGCTGGCGGGGCTCGGTGCCGCGCGTACGCCGATCGCATCGACCACGGTATAGCCGGCGATGCACAGGCCGGTCAGCAGCGACCAGCCGAGCGCCGCCCGGCCGAGATGCCGCCCGGCGATCATCAGGAACATCGCGGCGCCGATCAGCGCGATCCCGGCGATCTGGCCGGTCGTGGCATGCTGGCCGAGCAGGCCGATCGTCACGCCGGCGGTGACCAGCGGCGCCGTGCCGCGCAGCACCGGATAGACCGCGGAAAGATCGCCGACCCTGTACGCCCGGACGAGGAAATAGAGGTAGAAGCCGTGGATCACCGCGCTCGCTGCGAGATACTCCCAGGCGCCGTGCGGCAGCGGCACGAACAGGGTGGCGGGCAGCAGGATCAGCGCGCTCGTCCCGTCGGTGACGGCGCGGCCCGCGGCCTTGTCGCGCCCGCCCTTCACGATCGCGTTGACCGCTGCGTGGATCGACCCGGAAGCAATCATCAGCAGGGCGGCAAGCGTGTAGGGCGGCATCAGCGACGCATGGAGTCAGGCGCCCCCGCTGACAAGCTTGCCGCGCCCGATTCAACGGCGCGCTGCGTCGGATATCATGCTGCCCCCGTCACGCGGATCGGCGACGGCATGACGATTCGGACTTTTCTTCCTGCAACTACAGGTGAAGGTGAATGGAGCATTGCATAAGCGACTCTCACATTGCGCAAGAAATTCTGTAATACCGTGACGCAATGTGTTCACGCGTGTTTCTCGGAGGGCGCGCCATTCGTCGGCAGCTCTTGCCTGTCGGCGGCCGACCGCGAAAGTATCTCAATCCGAGAAAATACGTTAACCGACTCTCGCATTCGATCGAATATTACTCGAATTTCCGGATTTCCGCGCGAACGACTTGCGCCTCAGGTGATCAGCCGACGGAGCGCCGCGACCGTGTCGGCTTCCGCGGCCGGCTTGTCGGTGCGGATACGGGCGATGCGGGGGAAGCGCATGGCGACGCCGGATTTGTGGCGTTTCGAGTCGTGGATCGAATCGAACGCGATCTCCAGCACCAGGGTCTTCTCCACCTCGCGCACCGGCCCGAAACGGTTGAGCGTGTGCCCGCGCACGAAGCCGTCGAGCATCTTCAGCTCCTCGTCGGTGATGCCCGAATAGGCCTTGCCGACGGGCAGCAGCTCGCCCTCCTCGGTCCAGCAGCCGAAAGTGTAATCGGAATAGAAGGAGGATCGCCGGCCATTGCCGCGCTGCGCATACATCATCACGCAATCGGCGGTCAGCGGATCGCGTTTCCATTTGTACCACAGGCCGACGCGCCGCCCGGTGACATAGGGCGAATCGCGGCGCTTGAGCATCACGCCTTCGATCGAGGCGTCGCGCGCGCCGGCGCGGATGCCCTCCAGCTCGGTGAAGTCGGCCGCGTCGATCACCTGGCTGACATCGAAGCGCTCCGGGTCGAGTCGCCTTGCAAAGGTCTCCAGCCTCGGCCGCCGGGCGGACCAGGGCAGCTCGCGCAAGTCCTCGGCGCCGTCGAACAGGATGTCGTAGAGCCGCACGAAGGCGGGATAGTCGGCCAGCATCTTCGCCGAGACGATCTTGCGCCCGAGCCGCTGCTGCAGCGCGTTGAAGCTGGCGGCACCCCCGCCTTCCTCCAGCGCGCCGCCCTGGAAACTGCCCTTCACCATCAGCTCGCCGTCGAGCACGCCGGGCGTGGTGAAGTCGCGCGCCACCTCCGGGAAGCTGCCGGTGATGTCGTCGCCGGCGCGGCTGTAGAGCCGGGTCTCGCCCCCGACATGGACGATCTGCACCCGGATGCCGTCCCATTTCCACTCGGCCGCATAGTCGTCGAGGCTGACGCGCAGGTCCTCGAGCGGATGGGCGAGCATGAACGGGCGGAACACCGGCACATCCGCGGCGGTCGGCTGCGCCCCGCGGCCCTCGGCCCAGGCGAACAGCGCGGCATAAGGCGGGGTAATGCCATGCCATACTTCTTCCACCGCTTCGACATCGAGCCCGAACGCCTGGGCGAGCGCGGTCTTGGCGAGCCGCGCCGACACGCCGATGCGCAGCGCCCCGGTCGCCATCTTGAGCAGCGCGAAGCGCTCGTCGGCATCGAGCCGGTCGAGCATGCCGGCCAGCGCAGCCGGCGCGTCGGAGCGGGAGAGCGCGCCGAGCCGGTCGACCACCTGCGCGACGGTCAGCGGTTCGCCGTCGGTCGGCGGCGTGGTCGGGGTGGGCCAGAGCAAAGCGACCGTCTCCGCGCTGTCGCCGACATAGTCGCGGCTCATGCGGAACAACACCGGGTCGACCCGCTCCTCGATCAGCGCGCGGATCATCGCCGGCTTGATTGCGGGCAGGTCGAGATCGCCGGTCAGCGCCGCCATCGCCCAGCCGCGATCGGGGTCGGGCGCCGACACCAGATAATCGGCGATCAGCTTCAGCTTCGCGTTGCGGGACCGGGTGTAGATCAGCCGGTCGAGAAGGTCGGCAAAGGCACGCATGATCTGCGGAACATGGCGGCGGCGCCAGGGTTCCGCCAGCATCATCGCGCTGGCGTCGGGCGCTGGCCCGTTTATGCTCGGGCGGTGCGCCGTTTCCTGCTCGTCCTTGCCTCGCTCGCTGCCCTTGCGCTCCTGCTGTTCGGCTGGGGCTTTCTCAACGCGCGGGCCGATCCCCTCGTCCGCCGGGAGAGCCTGGCGCTGCCGGACTGGCCGGTCGGCGCGCCGCCGGTGCGTGTGGTGCTGTTCAGCGACGTCCACATCGCCAGCGCGACGATGGATTCGGCCCGGCTGGCGCGCATCGTCGGGCAGGTGAACGCGCTCCGACCCGATCTCGTGCTGATCGCCGGGGATTTCGCCTCGGGCCATGATTCGGCGCGCGCGGCAGAGATGGCGCGGGGCCTGTCGCCGCTTGCCGGCCTGCGTACGCGCCTGGGCGTGATCGCGACCTTCGGCAATCATGACCACTGGACCGATCCCGCCCTGATCCGCCGCGCGCTCGAAGCGGCCAAGGTGACGGTGCTGGACAATCAGGCGGTGCAGCGCGGGCCCCTCGCGATCGGCGGTGCCGGGGATGCCTATACGCATCATCAGGACATGCCGGCGCTGATCGAGGCGATGCGCCCTCTCACTGGCGCGCGGATCGTGTTGACTCATTCGCCCGATCTGGCGCCGCAACTGCCGGCCGACATGGCCCTGTTGCTGGCCGGCCATACGCATTGCGGACAGATAGTGCTGCCGCTGTATGGGCCGGTCACTCATGTCGCGGCACCGCGCTATCGCTGCGGCATCATCCACGAAAAAGGCCGCACGGTCGTGGTGACCGGCGGCCTTGGCACCAGCACGGTGCCGCTTCGGTTCGGCGCGCCGCCGGACCTGTGGGTTCTCACCCTCGGTCCGGCGCCGCGGCGCTGATCTAGTCGATCGCGTTCTTCACGCCCTTGCCGGCCATCAGGCCGAGCACGAGCAGGATGACGAACACCGCAATCGCGACGAAGAACAGCAGCTTGGCGATGCCGATAAAGGTGCCGCCCAGCCCGCCAAAGCCGAGCAGCGCGAGGACGACCCCGATGACGAGGAAGATGATGGCCCAGCGAATCATGTCACTCTCCTGAAATATGGAAGCGAAACGATGCGCCGGGCCGGCTTGTTCCGTAATCAGCCCTTCCGGCTTGCCTCGAACAGGAACCAGGCGCGCTCCTCGGCCTCGTCGGTCCAGGTGTCGAGGATGCCGCTGGTGGCATTGTCCTTGGCCGTGTCGACGATATCCTTCGCTTCGCGCAGGCTCTCGACCAGCTTGAGATTGTCGTCGCGTAGCTCGGCCAGCATGTCGTCGGCCGAGACGAAGGGCGCGTCATTGTCCTTGATCGTCTGGTGGCGCGAGACGTCGCCGATCGACCGCAAGGTGGTGTTGCCGGTCTTGCGCACGCGCTCGGCAATGGCGTCGGTCGTCGCGAAGATCTGCGCCGCCTGGGCGTCGAGCATCAGGTGATAGTCGTGGAAGTGCGGCCCAGACACGTGCCAGTGGAAATTCTTGGTCTTGAAATAGATCGCGAACGAATCGGCCAGGATGCCGTTGAGTGCCTCGGCCACGGTCTTGGCGGCATTGGTCTTGATGTCGGTGGGGGTCTTCAGCGGGGCGGCTGGATCGGCCATGGTGGGGTTCCTCGGTTCGGGTTCGTTGCGAGAACGGTCCGGTAGCGCAAACGCTCCGCGTTCGCTGCCGGATTTGTCCCGATCACCGCAATCGAGACTCTAGATAAGACGCAGCGCCGAGAATCCGAGGATCGCGCCGACGACCAGGAAGAGGATGCTGATCGCGATGCGGATCGCGGCGAGCGGCAGCTTCCTGCGGGCATCCTCGCCGGCAAGGATCGCGGGCACGTTGACGACGAGCGCGCCGATCGTCGCGCCGACCGCGGCAAGCGCCGGTGCCGGGCTGCGCGCCGCCAGCGCCGCGGTGATGAACTGGGTGCGGTCGCCGAACGCCAGGATCGCAACGCCGAGGAAGCTGGTCAGGAAGGCGCCGATGCGCCAGCCGGAAAGGCAGTCGGGCGGCTTGATCGGGAACAGGGCGGAGCCGCCGGCAAGGACAAGCGCCATCGCAAGCAGCAGCGTCTGCGCGTTGGGTGCCATGCGCGGGCCGATGATCGCGCCGCCGATCGCGCCGATCGCGTTGATCAGCGCGAGCGCGATGGCAGTGCCGGCTATCACCGCGCCGGGCCGGGCGAATCGGGTCGAGAGGATGGCGGTCAGCCAGGGAGTCCGGTCGCTCGCCTGCGCGAGGATCGCCGCGACGAAGGCGGCCATCAGCGCATCCATGATCCTGCCCTAGCTGGAAAGGCGGACGGAGCAGGCGGCGGCGAAGGTCTCGCACGCCGCGCGGTCGTGCCGGTCGCAGCCGACCGCATCGCCGAGGATCGAGAGCCAGCCCTGGATCAGCGCCCCGCGCTCGCCGCGCGCCAGCGCCGATTCGAGCGCCTGGGTGACAGCGACGGCCGGGAACAGGCCGTGGCGATGGGCGATGCGGCGGATCGCGTCGATCTCCGACGCGATGTCGCCGATACGCTGGCCCGCCGCACGCGCGCCGATCATGCCGATTCGCGCTGCCAGTTCGGACTGTACCTGGTCGATCGAGACTTGTGTCATTGCCCTCACTCCCGCCTTTGGGAGGAAAGCTGCGCTCTCTATGGTAAACGGAGGGTTAACCGGGCTCTCAGGGTTGACATATCGGCGACTCTCCGCCATCGGGCAGCGCTTGAGAGCGGCGGCTTGTTCGCCGCTTTTGCTTTTTCAGCATACAGGATTTCAGGTCATGGCAAAGCCGACCACCGTCAAGATCAAGCTGCTCAGCTCGGCAGACACCGGCTTCTTCTACGTCACGAAGAAGAACCCGCGCACCAAGACCGAGAAGCTCAGCTTCAAGAAATATGATCCCGTCGTGCGCAAGCATGTCGAGTTCAAGGAAACCAAGATCAAGTGATCTTGCCGGCGGCGTAAGCCGCCGATCGGTCATCCCGGCGCAGGCCGGGATCCGGAGCCGCGAGGGGATGCCCTTCGCGGCTTTTTTGCGTATCTACAGCAAAGCCGCCACGGCATCGACGAAGCGGACCAGCGAGATCGGCTTCGACACATAGGCATCCGCCCCCGCGGCGCGGATACGCTCCTCGTCTTCTCGACCGGCATAGGCGGTCACCGCCATGATCGGGATCGCCTGCAGCGCGGGATCGGCCTTCAACTGGCCGATCAGCTCGAACCCGCTGACATGCGGCAGCTGGATGTCCATCACGATCAGGTCGGGCATGAACTCGCGGGCGCGCTCCACGGCCTCACGGCCGTCGCGCACTGGTTCGGCGGCATAGTCGTGCGCGCGGAGCAGGTCGCAGAAAAGCTTCAGGTTGAGTTCGTTGTCCTCGACAACGAGCACCTTCTTTGCCACGTCCGCGCATTCCCCGATTGTTCCGGATCGCTGATAGGCAATGCGCGCGCCAGAGACAAATCACGATGCCGCGGCGCTTGCCCTGCAAGCGCTGGTGTGGACGCTGGGCGAGCCCGCCCGGGCGGAACGGCTGCTCGATACGACCGGGCTCGATCCGGCCGAGTTGCGCGCGCGGGCGACCGATCCGGCCGTGCTCGCCGCGACGCTGAATTTTCTCGAAGCCTATGAACCCGACCTTGTCGCCTGCGCCGCGGACCTCCAGGTGAAGCCCGAAGCGATCGTCGCCGCCCGCCGCGCCCTGGAGTCCGAATGAAACCCCTGTTGATCTGCGATTGCGACGAAGTGCTGCTCCACATGGTCCGCCATTTCGGCGTGTGGCTGGGCGAGACGCACGATATCGACTTCTCCCCCAATGGCGCCGACTTCTCGACGAGCATGAAACGCCGCGACGGCACCCCCGCGCCAAGCCGCGAGGAGATGTGGGGCATGCTCGACCAGTTCTTTCCGGCCGAGATGGATCGTCAGACCCTGGTGCCGCATGCCCGCGAGGCGCTGGCCAGGCTGTCCGAGACCGCCGATATCGTCATCCTGACCAATCTGGGCGAGCTGTGCCGTCAGCCGCGCATCGAGCAGCTGGCGAAGTTCGGCATCGCGCACCGGGTCGAATGCAACCAGGGCGGCAAGGGTGGGCCGGTGGCGCGACTGGTCGCCGAGCATGGCGATCCGGTCACCGTGTTCGTCGACGATCTGGGCGTGCATCACGAATCGGTCGCGAAGCATGCGCCGCAAGTCCACCGGCTGCACATGATCTCCGAGCCGGCACTGGCGCCGAACGTGCCCATGGCACCCGCCGCGCATGCGCGGATCGACGACTGGCGCGAAGCCGAGACCTGGATCGCGGCACGGTTCGCCGCGGGGCTGCCCGCCGATTGATCGCCGCGGCTCCCGGCTTGTCGCAAGGGCGCCTTTCCTGCATCCGCAGGATCGACACTTCAGCATCAAAGAGGCGCTGCACATGACCGATCGAATCGACCGCAAGCTGGCGGAACTTGGCCTCACCCTTCCCGCGCCCGCCGCGCCGGTCGCATCCTATGTCCCGGCGGTCGAATCGGATGGCGTGCTCTATGTGTCCGGGCAGTTGCCGTTCAAGGACGGCGTGCTGATGACCGGGCGGCTCGGCGACGATGTCGATCTGGCGTTCGGGCAGGAGGCGGCACAGCGCTGCGCCCTGATGATCGTCGCGCAAATGAAGGCGGCTTTGGGCGGCCTGCACCGGGTCGAGCGGATCCTCAAGCTCGGCGTGTTCGTCAATTCGTCGGCCGGTTTCACGGACCAGGCCAAGGTAGCGAACGGCGCATCGGACCTGCTGTTCGCGCTGTTCGGCGAACCCGGCCGCCATGCCCGCAGCGCGGTGGGCGTGCCCGTGCTCCCACTCGGAGTCGCGGTGGAGATCGATGCGATCGTCCAGATCGCCTCGGCGTAAGAGGCGCTTTCGGATATGCTGCCGGCTTCGGTGATCGCCATGGCAAATGGACGGATCGGGACATGAAGCAGCGTCATGGACAGCCTTGGGAGCCGGCGGAAGACCGGAATCTCGAGACGGCGTTCAGGAACGGCGCTTCCACCGAGGATCTGGCCGCACGTCATGAGCGGGGTGCCGGTGCCATCAAAGCGCGGCTGGAACGGCTGGGGCTTGTTCGAACAATATCCCCGCCACCCATGTCCGAGCCGGTCCTCATGGAGCAGCAACAGCCGGAAACGCAGCTTTCGATAGGCATAGACCGGCTTGTCGCGGCCCTGGTCGATCTCAAGCAGCAGGTGGAGCGGGGACCGCTCGACCGGCATAGCGTTGCTGCGGTGGCACGGGAGTATGACCGTGTCGATGCGCTCTTGATGGCGACGATTGAGGTGCCCAAAGCGCCGGACGATGCGGAACAGGCCGGAGATCCCCTACCTGACCGTCTGCGCGAGGCATTGGCCGGGCTGGTAAGAGCCTGCGTTTCCAATCTCACGGACAGATTAGTCGCCATCCGGCTGCTCGGGTTGGACGGTGATGGCGAGCGCGTGACGCTCGCTCAGGTTGGCGGCGAGCTGGATCGAACGCCCGAGCGGATGCGGCAGCGGCGCAACCGGGCCTTCAGGAGCATCAATGCAGCGCTGCCGCGCAGGGTCGCCAGCGCAACCCGGCTTCGCGCCGTCCTGGCCGACCTGTCGGCTGACACGGACTGGACCGATCCGGCCGAGGCCGCCCGCGCTGTCGCCCGGTTGATCAATAGCAACTTTATGGCGGCCAGGCAGCTGACCCTGATGCTGATGCTGGCATCGGGCGCGGCTGGCCAGCTCAGATCGCTGCGTCGTGCTGCCGAACAGGCGGCGATGGACGCGTGCCGGGACCCCGAACTGCTCGGGCGTTGGCGGCTCGATCGTTGGCCGGATGCAGCGTCGAAAGCGATTCTGCGCGGTCAGTTCGCCTGCTTCGACGCGCTTCCCGAAGATCTGAACGGATTGAAACGCGCGCCTGCAGTGGGAAGCAGCGGAGAGGCCATTCCTCTGCGCAGCGACAAGCTGAACCGGATCGTGGCATGCGAATCGGCTATGGAGTTGAGGGTCTTCACCTGGCTCGAGCGGTCGAAGGAAGTCCGTTGGTATCAGGAGCAACCGCTCGCGATTCCGTATGCGGCCGAAGGACGGGACAGGCTCTATTATCCGGATGCCGTGGTGTGGGACCGGGAGGGCAGGCTCGTGGTGGTCGAGGTGAAACCGGTTTTCAACATGTTCCGCCAACGGACGCTCGAGAAGGGGCTGGCGGCGATCGGGCATCTGCAGCCGCGCGGCATCGGCTATCTCCTCGTCGATTCCTCGGGCTACACGCTCGCTGATCTCGCCGGTCATCCCTATGATCAGGCAAGTGCCGAAAAAGTGGAGGCCTTGTTCGCGAAAGGGCGCGCGCCCTTCAGTGTCGTCCGGGACATTCTTTCCGGCCGGCATGGCCGGTTCGATTTTGCCGCCTTCGTCTCGATGGTGGTGAATCGGGACTGGGCGGTCACCGACGTGCCGGTCACGATCTCTCGCTTGCCTGGCGGCCAGTCGTTCCGCCCATTGCTAGGGCTCGACTGACGCGGGTGGTTCCCGGTGCAATGCACGAGGAAGCGCAGTCTCGACTTCCGCGACGGTTCGCGGAAGAAATGGTGCCAGAAGAGAACTCACACTTTTAAAGCAAGATTTTGATATTAAATTCAATATCTTGAACCATAATTTCGGTGGCCCGAATTATGGCCCGACACTTCGACCGTAGCGGTGGTTCGAGTGTCGCTGTGCCCATCCGTTCCCGGCACCGAATCATACCAATTCGTCGCGAATGGCTCAAGACGTATGGAGAGATCTCATGCTGGCGCCGCTCGCCCTGACTCTGCCTGCATGGCGGCGGAGGCACCAGTATCGAGAGCAGGTCGCGCACGATCAGCTTAAGTCATTTCGCGCCCGAGGCCCGAGCGGCCGCCTGGGCCAGAACCAGCCATTCGCCCAACGCAGACCGGCCAGGCGGCTCCGCGCCCTCGTCGGTCGCTCGGCCGCGCACACCCGGTTCCTGAGAGCGCCGTCATTCAAATCCTTGCGGAGGCGCTGATGGTGGTAAGCGGCCAGTCCGCTTTCCGATGGCCGGCCTAACCGGACGCTCATTTATGTGACGAGGTTGGGGGTCTTCCGTAATCCAGCAAATGAGAGTGGAGAGGCTAGACCTCGCCTCCGCGGGCCTTGCGCGGATCGACGCGATCGTCGCCGAGGCCTTTCAGCTGCAGCCTAACATCACTGCGGCGCAGTTCCTTCAGTCGTCGACCAGCGCACACAAGCGATCCAGCAGATCGCTGCCTTCCTCGCGGCCAACCTGGACTTCGACGGTCCATCGGAAGAGCAGCGGATACGGCCCGTAACGGATCGCTGCCGCGCCCCACTGACTTGTTCGCGGCCGATGGGTTGTCTGAAGCTGGGGCCGGCACGATCCAGCGGTGAAGTGGCCACGGGGTGACCAAGGCTGCCCGCCGTTGCTGATCGGGGATCGAAACGCTGTTCCTCGCAGATTATTTTCTCGTGATCGGCCGCAGTCACCCAAATGGACCGGTCTGGATCGGCTCCATCTCGGAGGCCATCATGACATATCCCCAGATCGAGTTTCAGACTTTCATGCACGGGCGGCCGCGTACTTGCGGTGTGGTGCTCGACATCCGCGACACGGTCCGCGCGCCGGAGCGGGCGGAGATAGGCGCGTTGTGCGCACGCTCGATGCACAATCCGGCGGCGACCGCATCGGGCAAAATCGCGCTGCTAGCCGCAGACGGCATTCATGTCTTTCAGGCCGATGCACGCCAGAGCGTCCGTCGCGTGTGGTGCGGAAACGCCGTTGCGGCCGCGCTCGCCGTCGAGGCGTCGGCTGCGGCGCGCCTTGAGGTTCACGGCCCCGCAGGACGGCGCTGCACGGTCGAGAGCCGGTGCTCCGGCCCTTCAATCCAGCAGACGTGGACCTTCGAAGGCTCACCCAGGATAATCGATCGCGAGTGGCGTGGTCTTCGCGTCGCCATCGTCGGTTTCCTCAATCGGTATGCGATCGTCGAAGGACCGCTTCCTGACGGCGTCACACCAAGCGAAGCGCGCCTCGAACTCGTCGGCGCGTCACTCGACGCCAAACTGGCCGTCGTGGATCCTGGTCGGACTGATGTTGTTTCCTTCCACAACGCGGCCGGCGAGCATGGTGCTGCGCCGCTGACGGGCCTTGCGACACTGGGGCTGGCGCGGTTGCGTTGCTCGTGGCTCGCAATGCTCCTTGCGCGCGGTTCGATTCGTCACCTCGAAGGCGGGCGGCGGCACACCCAGGCACTGCCGCGGATTCTCACCAGCCCTCAGGGATGTCTCCGCATCGTCATGCCGGGGTTGGAAGTGGCCCTGAACGTGCCGGGCGCGGAATGGGAGATGGCAGCATGAACATCGTCCACGAGCTCGTTCAGCGCGGGCTGCTGCGCTTCCCGCCGTCAGGCACGTCATTTCCCGGCCGCGAGGGGCGCCCCAAGCGCTACGTCATCGATACGCGCGGTGCCGGTGCGGATCCCGAATTGCGGGGCCTGATCGTCGATCGCCTAGCCGAGATCGCCACCATGGGCGAAGCCTTCGATGTGATCGCCGGGGTCGCCAAGTCGGGCACCTGCTGGGCGGCATGGCTTGCATGGAAAAACCGTGTGCCGTTTGCCAACATTCTGCTCGACGGCGCGCGGGGCACGGGATTGCAGCGCGACGTTGAGGGCGAGGTCGCGGGCATGCGCGTCCTGCTCATCGATAACTGGGCGCGTAGCGGCAGCTCGCTGATCAGGGCGGCGGAGATCGCCGCGCGGGCGGGCGCCGTCACCGTTGGTGCGCTGACGATCACCCGTAACGAGGTCATCGCGCTGGGCTTCCCTCATCGGGTCGCCTGGGAACTCGGCGAATTGCTCGAGGCCGCAGCCGATGCGGGGCTCCACCTCCCCCTAAGCGACTCCGCGCCCGTCACGCCCAACCCACACGCTATTTGAGAGGAAAGATCATGCATCTGCATTTGCTCCATCAATCCGCCTTCGTCCTGCGCGCAGCCCATGGCGGCGCAATCGCCGTCGACCTCGGCTATGAAGTTCCCGCCGAGACGGTTGCCGGCCTGTCCGTCGAAGCGGTTCTCACATCGCACCTGCATCCGGACCATTTCCACCGTCCCCATCTCGACGCACTCGAGGTGCCGTTGTTCTGCCCCGAAGATGTCGCGGAAGCGATCGGCTCCCCCCCGTTTCGCGTGACGAAGATCACCGCCGGTGTCGAGTTCGACGTCGCCGGCTTCTCCGTCACGCCGTTCGCGTCGGACCATGGGCCCCATCTCAGCGCAGCGATCGACAACCTCGGTTTTGCCTTCTCGTCGGGCGACAAGAATTTGCTGTTTCTCGGCGACATGGCTGCCGCGTCGTCGATACCGCCGGGAAATTGGGACGCCATATTGATCCCGGTCGGTGGCTCGAAGGTGTTCAGCGCGGAGGAAGCAGCGGCCTATATCGCCGCGCTCGGTCACCGCGGCCGCGTCGTCCCCATCCATTTCCACGGCCGTAGCGACCGGGCGTGCGGCGAGCGGTTCGCCCTCCTGGCCGCGGATCTTTGCGATGTCCGTCTGCTCGGCGTCGGCGAGACGATGGAGGTATAGATGTCTTACGTAACCCGCCTCGGCTGGGATGCTGACGGGGTCGTGCTCGATTCGCGTGCGACTGCCTGGAGCGTCACCGAAGGCATTGTCGCCTTGTTCGGCCCCCGCCCGATCATTGGTTCGCAAGAACGCAATAAAGAAGCTTTCGGCAAGGCTGCCCAGGTGCGGATGGCAGGCACCGATGGCGCAACAACGCTCCGCGCGATGCACCGCGTGCTGATGCGCGCGCGGAGCGACGAGGTTGGCCGGTTCGACGCGGTGCTCGATGTCGTCGAGCAGTCCGCTATCCCGCCGCTACTGATCACGGCCGCCTATGCGCAGGGCGTTTACCAGGCGCTCGGCGATCGCGCGCGCCTGTTCGGCGCGATCCTCGGGCGGGAGGACGGCGCGAAGGATGCGCTGATCGCCCGCGCCGCGAGCGACGGCATGCGCTGGTATGTCACTGACACCGTGCGCGACCTCGCTCGTTGTCGCGCGGCCGGGGTCGGCGTGATCGCGGTGAGCTGGGGATATGATCCCCACCCCCGGCTCGCCGAGGCACGGCCCGACGCCCTCGCTACCACGCCCAAGGAGCTCGCCGACTGTCTGATGCAGCTCGGCTTGATGAACATCTGCAACATGACGAACGGGAGTTGAGAAATGCACAATACTGATTTCGGCACCATCGCCGCAGAATTGGGGCTTCGCGTCGCGGGGCACCTGTTTCCGTCGCTGTCGCAGATCGGGTCGACGGGCGGAATGCCACCGGCTCCGACCCGGGATTTCCGCCTGCGCTACCACGCGCCCGACATCACAAAGCCGAGCTTTTTCCTGATCGACGTCACCGTAACCGACAAGGGAGTGATCCACCTGATCGAGGTCAACGGCTCGAACGCTGCGTTGTCCAGCAGCGTGCGCGGTGAAGACCATGATCGCGCACGCCACATGGCATTTTGCTTCAACCTCAAGCCGCGCCCGGCTACGCCGGTGGTAGCACTGCTTGGGCACCAGCCTGGGTTCATTCACATCGCCGAATTCTATCGTCGTGCGGGTACCTTCGCGCGGGTCCTCAGCAATGACCATGCGGTCGCGTTGCGCGGTGCCGACGAAATACTCGGCGGGGAAGATGTCAGCATCGTCTGCGGACCGATCGCCGAGCTCGCGCCGCTCATCACCTGCGAGGCGGGATTCCTTCTGTTTCGCGGACGGCCAGTGACGTTCGCGTCAAATCCCAATGTGCTGCCGGAGCTGGTGCGGCTCGGCGTGATTGACCGTGACGGGATGACGTACGGGGTGCGAGACGATATTTTCCATGAAGGGGATTGCACCCCACTGGTTCATGACAAGGGCATCCAGCAGGCTCTGGCCGAGGGTACCGCGATCGCCCCCCTGGCATGGCGCGAGGCGCACGATGTCGAGACGTGGATGGACGCGACACGCTGGTTTCGCGAACAGGGACTGGTCTGCGTTGCGAAGATGAATTCTGGCAGCGGAGGTGCCGGGATTCAGGTGATCGCGCCAACGATGGGCGACCTTGAGTGCAAGGCGGCACTCGATCAGATACTGGCCGGCGCACGGGACAAACACGGCCCGGACGCGGATGCCACGGTATTCCCGGTGCGCCTGTTCCAGTTCGCGATGGCGAGCCCTTACATGCTCCACGGCAAGCCCCACCTCTGGGATCTGCGCCTGCAATGCCTGGTGTCGCCCGGCCGCGTCGACGTGCGACCCTGCGTCGTGCGCCTTTGCCCGGCGCCGTTCGATGGCAGCTATAGCTGGGACTCATGCGTGTCCAACCTCACCGGGCGCGACGCGACACGGGCAATGGCATTTCTGCGCGCGCCGGGCGGCGACCGGCGCAGCGTCCCGACCAGCGTGTTGGCCGGAATGGGCATGGACGAGCGCGCCATGGAAACCGTGATGCAAGGCTGCGCCGAATGGAGCGTCGCGGCGGCGCGCTGGGCGGCCCACCGGCAGGAGGCTACCCGACACAATCCTGCCCGGGGTTGATCGGCGGCAGCGACTGGAGGAAGCTGCGATAACCGGCTTCTTAGTACCTGCGAAAATAATTTCGCCGGCCATGCTCAAAAGCCGGAATCTGGGTCGCTCACATACAGGGGCTGCGCCGACCGGCGCACCACACGCTCCGAACGAACGGAAGGACCTATGGGTGATTTGATCCAAATTCTCGGCGGATGCCCGATGTGCGGCAAGGTGCCGGGCGCCGTCAGGCGCCGCACCGAGCGCGCGGATGGTCTCGAGCGAGATCTGTGCCATGCGTGCCGCAAGGCATTGATGCTGGGTGTTTTCACCTCCATGCCTCCAGGGCACCGGGACCTGTTCGCGGCGCGCGTGCGGCAGGAATGCCGGGTGGTTGCGGCAAGGCGCGTTGAACGCCGTGGCTTTGCGACCGCCGAGGTTCAACGGCAAGCGATCGACTCGGAAGCCGGGGCGATCATCAGCGTGATATCCGAGTCGCTGCTGTCCGCCGCCACCGCAGACACGGCGGATCGGCAGGATCGTCTGTTTCGCGAGCTCACGATCGACGAGGAGCGTCCGGACGCTGACGGGCGCATCGACTGGCTGGTAAAGCAGTGCACCGATCGCGGTCATATCCGTGGCATCGAGCAGGACGCCTGGAAGAAGGGCAAACCCCTGATCAAGCTCGCCACCAGCCGTCGCGACGACACCGGCGGCGCCGCAACGGCATTTGTCAGCCAGGTCGTCCGCGTCAGCGCCTTTGTGTCATCCAATTCGCAGAGCCGCCAGGGCGACGCCAGCGACGATGGCATCGACACCTTGGAGCGGATCGCGGCCGGCGACGTGCCGGTACTCTATCCCGTCCATGTCGCGACGCCGCGCCCCGACGATGTCCTTACGGCGCAGGAATTCGTCGCCCGCTTCAACACGGTGCTGGCCCTGCTCGAATCCAGGTTTGGCCCGAGAGACGATACTTGCGTCTTTTTCGCCGCACTCGGCGACGGCGGTGTGGTTGCCGACAAAATCGGGCACGTACCGGGTCGTGGCGGTGGTCAGAACTGGCCGAACCAGGACATCGCGGACGGCTTGAACGAGAGTGCGGGTGACCGACCCTGGGACAATCGATCGTGGACGGCAGCCCGTGTCATCAACGCGCGTGACCGGCTTGTTCGATTGATCCAGGCGATGATGCGCGAGCACGGCATCTCGAATTTCGAGGAGTTCCTGAACTGCCTCGCGCGGATCGGGAAAGATTCAGGCGGCCCGCGCTGAGGCGCGGCGCCGGAGATTGGGGCGCCCTTGGCGCCAAGAGGAGTTGACGCATGCAAAAGTCCGAATTCGATCGGCTGATGGCAGCGCTGGTTGCCGGTTCCGCCGAAGACATCCAACCAGCCCTTTCCGAGGCGCGCCCGGCGCTGCCGATAGAGGAGCGCGCCGAATGGCTGTTGCGCATGACGCAGGGAAGAGAGGGGCCGTTCACGCCTGACGAACTGCGCGACGCAAAAGATCGCATTCTTGATGGCATCGCGAAAGAGCTGTTCGCGCAGAGCGACGAGCGGCGAGGTGATCCAGCGCATACCGGTTCGCCCCTGCGCCCGGACAATGAGCAGGAGCGCGTAATATTCAGGGCGGCCGCCGGTTCGAAATCGGCGGGGCACGATGCGCCTGCCGATGTCGAGCCAGCCGAGCGGTTCACGATCGGAGCGCATGATTATGGCCTCTATCTGTCGGGCACCGACGCTAACCTGGTCTTGAGAGGGCGGGTTCCGGCGGAAGCGCGTTTCCTGCTGGTGGGTGCACGTCGTTTCGCACTGCGCGCTCGCGATGGCGACGAACCGGCTTTCGACGTCGTCGGCCTCAATCTGGGGCTCGCCGATGAATTGTTCGTCGATGACACGGTCTGCGGATTCGATCGCGATGGATGAACCTGCTCCCCCAATCGATCGCTGGATCGCAGGGCTGCGCGTGGGTCTGATCGCGCACGTGTTGCTGGAGACGTCCGGCCCTGCGGGCAAGCCCTTGCGGAATCGCCTGCAATCGGCGCTTGCCGAACAGCTCGCGTGCCTGGGTGCCGTGGAGGGACCTCACGTTGACAGCGCACTCAAGCGGTTGCCGACATCCACGCTCTCGGCGCTGACCGATCCGCAGCTGGAAACGCGGTTGGGCGAAGCTCATGGGTTGCGCGGCGAGTTTGCCCGCTGGGCGACCGCACTGGAGGACATCTCGCTCTCCCGGAAGGGCGGCAGGCCCGCGCTCGTCAATGCCAGCCGGCTGCTTGCCCAGCTGCTGTTGCAGGGCCTGAGCAGTCCTTCCGCTTTCGTACAGTGCGGACAGTCAGTACTGGCGCAAAACTGGCAGTTCGCCAGAAGAGAGGATGCGTGGAAGGAAAGCGCAAGGGCACCTTTGGCGATGCTCCGGGGGCCGGCAATCTCGACAACACGCCTGATCGACACGCAGGCTCGCATCGACGCACTCGCCGAGTTCCGCGCCTTGATTCCGGCTTCGCTGCCCTATTGGAACCTGGTCGAAAACGCCGTGTTCCACCTGCTTCATGCATGGCCACTCGTCGTACCGAAGCAGGATACCGGGAGTTTGGCAGCATTCAGCATTCCGGTCGCGGTCGATATTCACTTCGACGGCCGAAACGACGTCGAGCTTGCAGGGGGCAGCGTCAATCTTGACATCGAGCCATGGCGCGCGGAACTTGAACACGCCGCCTCGGCTGCGAAGGACTTGTGGCGGTCAAAGCATGGCGGCGCATCGCAGGTTTTTCGCGAAACGGTAGCAACCGCATCCGTCACCTTCGACTTCGCTGTCGCCAACAAGATGTTGGACGACGTCCCCTTTAGCCTCGCGGTGAGCGAGGGCAGCATGAGTGCCTATATGGCCCAGATCGTGCTGAGCCGTCTGCTGGGGCGCAGCGTCGGATTCTCCAGCGCTGTCACCGGAGAGATCGGCGACCGGCGCATCATGCCGGATGGCCGCCCCGGCCTCGATTTCAGGTTCGGCGAGGTCCGCGGTACGGCTGCGAAGCTGCGCTATGCCTTCCGCAGCCGGGGATTTACGAAAATCGTGCTGCCCGATACATCCGATGAACGGGCGGGCGCCGAATATCTGCTGGCAAAAACAGGTAGTCCGATCGTCGAGGTGAATTATTGTCGGTACCTGTCGAATGTCGCCGACTGCTGTCAGTCGAACGGATGGCGTCAATTTAGCTACATCCGGGCGCCAGATGTCGCGCGGGAAGCACGCGAGCATGTCGTCGCGCCCGGTTCGCAGGCGTTCACGCGGGTGCGGGACCTCCTGGCAGAAAATGCGGATGCGGTCGTCACGATGCCCGAGAGCGTTAACGCTGCTGACCTTGTCCTGTATCTCAAGCATGTAAACGACGTCGAGCGATTCACGGGCGACCGAGGCGGCACGCCGCCGTCGTTGTCCTGGCTGTTCATCCGCGCCGTCCCCGAGGAGAATGATCGTCGGCTGTGGCACACGATCTGGCACGCGATGGGGGCGACAAGGGAGGATTTTGCCCGCTTCAAGCACGCCGGGAGCCCCCGCGACGCAGCAACGCTGCTTGCCGCGGCGCTCAACACGCACTCGCCGTCCGAAGGTCGCCCGGGGTTTCGCGCGCCCGACCTTCTGGTCGTTCTGGGAAGCGAACATCTCGATCCCGACGACTGGAAAGCCCAGGCACTGGGATACCGAACCCATATCTTCCCGGCAATTGTCGGCGCGCTCCGGAACGACGATCTTCACGGCATTCCGCAGCTTCCCCTTCGACGACATGTCGGCAAGACGCGCCTGATCATCGTCCCGCATGACTCCTCTGTCCCCGCAATTCCAGTGCAGGGCGCGTCGCATCTGGGCGACCAGGACGTGGTCATCCTCGATCGGCTGCGCACCTTTCGTTTCGGCTTTACGCAGGCACAGGGAAGCGTGCTGCTGAAGGCGTTGGGATATCAGGGCGTGGACGTCCGCTCGACGCTCCAGCGCCTGACGGAGAAAGGTCATCTCGGCGAGTGCGCCGGAGAATATTGGGTCGTGGGAAGCCTGGGCGCGGAGGTCGGGACAGACGTCAGAGGCGCATTCTCCGCGTCGCGGGCGCACTGGGCCGCAGCGCTTGCTTTTGCTCCCTATCTTTCGGTAGCGGCGCTTCCCGGGCTGGACATTGGCCAGGCACTTCTTCCGCAGAATGTGCACGAAGCCGGGTTCCACCTCGAGGTCGCAGGTCAATGTGCGATCGAAGCAAGCGCTCTGCCCAAGGTCGACCAGACAGCACTGCGCGAGCATCGAGAGATCATTCGTGTGGCGCATGCGCGACTGCTGCGGTTCATTGAGCTTCCAACGATGAGCGTGACGAACAGCCTTATGCGGAACCGGTACGGCCTCTCGGCCAAAGCCGCAGCGGAGATGGCGAGGGAGCTCATCGACGAAAAGCGAGGGCTGGGCCTCGATCCGTTGCCGTTCGAGTTAGCCAATCAGGCGCGTGCGTACGCCAAATGGCTCGCAAGCCCGCAGGAGGCTGGGACGAACAGCGAGCGCGAAGCGGTCATCGTCGAAGCCAAGGAGCTCTTCATGCAGGCTCTCAAGGCTATGGCCGATGATCCTGCCGCCGGTGCGGAACGACTGGGCGTTCTGACGCAATATGCCGTTTTCCTGTTTTCCGAAGATCCACGGCACCACGATCTCGACAGGACGAGGTCCGAAATCGCCGAGCTCGCCCCGTCGCTGACCCAGGCGCCGACGGTTGACGCACAATGGTTCGAGATCGAGGGCGATCTCTGCAAGAGTCCGGACGACGCCGTGCATCATTATGGATTGTCGGTTGCGTTCTCACCCAGATATTTCACCTGCTGGGTGAAATTTCTCGGCTGCCGTCATGAGATCGCCCGAGCTGGCCGATCGACGGAGCAGACAAGAGCGCTGCCGGAGAGCCTTGCGGCCGAACTCCATTCCTGGGCAGTGCGGCAGCGCCTGCCCCTGACATCGGGTCTGGCCAGATCCTGGATACTGCCCAGATGGAAGGCTGGCATCGAAGAAATAGCCAGCATCCTTGAGCCCGCCTGATAAGGACGCAGGCAACGAGGCTCCGGACCAGGTCGGCAGCCCTTCTCGCATGCCGCACATACTTTAGCGTCCCTACTATCCGCGCGGTCGGGCCGGCGCGATCGTTCGCGCATTCACCGCCCATCGGACCCAGAAGCCGGGCAGCAGGGGTCAGGAATCCCAGCCCGGATTTCGGTAGATCTCGTCGAATTCCAGGGCGGGCACGCAACGGATGCCGAGCGCTTCCAGGAAGAAATGCTTGCCGGCTTCACGGTCGTTCGCCGGATCATGGTGATAGACATACCAAGCGCGGTGCGCGCGCTCGGGAAAGGCCCGGAAGTATTTTGCCCGCTCGATCAGCAGCCAACGCAGGAACACCTCATTTTCCTCGAGCGCGAGACCGAAGATCAGCAAAGGCTTGTTGAACATGACGTGCATCCAGGTGTGCGCGCCGGCCCAGTTTCGGCGATCCTTGGCACGAAAGAGTTGCGCGTCGCCGCTGCGGTGAAGCCAGGTCCGCGCGCGCTGGACCGACCCCATATAATGACTGAGGCCGAGCCGGATGCTGCGCCTGTAGCGCGCCATGCCGTTGATGTGCCAGATCCCGAAACCGGCACACGGGTCCGACAGGAGCGCAGGCGCAAAGCGGCCCTCCCAGGGATAGAAGTCGGTGAACCTGTCGTTGCGCGACAGCTGGAACGAGCAGCCGGCGGCGTCGCTCAGGACCTCGTCGAAATTGGTCGTGAGGACCGGCACGCCGTGCCGGTCTGCCCAGCCCATGATGCGACGGTGATGATCGAGCGGGCGCCAGCCCGACATCAGGCGACAGAATTCCGCGGCGAGATCGCCGGACCGCCCGGCGGAGTTGAGCTCGAGGACATCGTAGAATTCCGTGAGAGCCGTGCCGCGGGGCACCGCCGGCACATCGATCGCGCAGTCCCGGGCGATGCGCACCAGCAACTGGTCCCAGCTGTTGAACCCCGCCCCGCGGTAACGATTGATCCCGTTACCGATGACCAGCGCGACATTGCCTGCGTGGCGGTCCAGCAGGCGAGCAAGGCGAGGTGGGCGGGCCATCGGTCAGACCAACCTGCGCCGCAGTTGCAGCGGCAAGCTCAACGTGCACCAAACATCGCGAGGAGACGCGCCGTCCGTACTCGTTCCAGCGTCGTTTCGAACGGCTCTGCCGGGTCGCCTGGGGGAATGTGCGGACTGATCTTTGCAAATCCCAGTCTTGCGGCGACACGCGACACGTCGCGGCCGAGATCGACGGCGTTGGCAAGCGTCTCGGGGCTGTCGCAGCCGCGACGCACGGCACCGGCGAGTGTCGCAAGGACGGTCGGCATCACGACCGCATCGTCCGCAGCCTTACGGGCAGCGACGATACGGGCGGGAAGCCCCGCGACGAATGCCATGTCGGAAGCGACACGAACGGCGAAATGCCTGGCGACTTCGCAGGTGCCAAGCTTGTCGGCCGGCGTGCCCGTGGCAAGCTCGAGCTGATTGAGCGGCGCACCCGCCATCCATTTCCCGAACAGGGTCTTGATGACCGGCAGCGCGTGACGTGCCTGCGCGGTGCTTGAGGGCAGCTCCTTGTACTTCTTGCCGAACAAGCCCTCGACATCATTCGGCCTGAGCAGCTGGAGCACATAGTCGGGATTCTTCTCCAGCCACCGGAACAACGCTTCCACACAGGCCAGGGTATCGCCATCGAACTTGCCCTTGTCGATCCGCCTGGCGAGGCTGACCACGATATCGACCGGCAGGCCGGCCGACGACGCGACCTGCGCCAGCGCGGGGATGTCCTCGTCCGGCGCCATATCATCGCGTCGGGCAAGCGCTGCGTCGATCCTGCTCTCAATCCATTTCGCCTTGCCGTCGACGCGTTTGCGGTAGGCGGCGAACGACCGCCCCAGCATGACCCGGGCCGGTAGATCCTTGTCCTCGTCAGGGCCGGTCGGCAACCGCGCTAGGAGATAGTCCTCATTGTCGCCGATGTTGACCTCGTTGTGGATATGATCGAGCAATTCGGTGAGCGGATCGTCGATCACGAGGCACTGGTCGGACTGGGCGAAGATCCCCTGGAGCGACATCCAGTGGCGATCGATCTTGTTTGCGCCGTCGTCGAGATCGATGACCTTGCTCGGCACGATGAGGACGAAGCCCTGACCGCTCTCCCCTGCCCGGCCCGCGCGGCCCGCGGCGTTGAGCAGCTCGTGTGCATCGAGCTGCTGCATCTTGTCCTTGGTCTCGTCCCAGCGGCTGTCACCGGCGATCAGCACGATGTCGCTGGGAAGGTTCATGCCTTGGGCGACCGTCGATGTGGCGAACAGCGCATCGAGGCCGTCGCGCCGCTCGAACAGGGATTTGTGCAGGTCGCGTTCGTCCTTGAGCAGCTGGGCATGATGGCTGGTCGCACCGCCGATCACGGTGCCCGTCGCGTCGACCTTCAGGTAACAATGCTCTGCGCCACCCATTTCCTCGACCACGCGCTTCCAGAGGTCGGCTTCAGCTTCGGTGAGCTCAACCCGCCGCTCCGGCAGCAAGGTTCGAAACACCTTTACCGCACCTTCAGCCGCGACCGTGCTCTGGACGAAGATAAGGGTCTTCAGTCGATCGCCGGCGGCGGCGGCGGCGATCTCGGCTGCGACCCGGTTGCCATTGGGCGTGAGATACCAGTCGCCGCTCTTATAGATGCCGGTGTTGAACGGAACCTCGGTGTCTAGCAGCGGCATCAGCGCATAATCGTTGCGGTCGATCGTCGCCCAAGTCTGGCGCAGGCAGAAAAAAGCGAAGGGCCGGGCGGAGAGCTGATCCTTGACCGCCTTGGGAGCGCCCTTCGTGGTGGCCGCGGCATGGGCCTCCGCAAGGAGCCCGTCGAGCGCCTGGATCCGGCTTGCTGGGTATGTCACGCAGCCGCGCGCCTGGCGCGTGGGCTTCCAGGCGAGATCGAGCGCAAGCGCGGTCCGGCCGGTCAGCTCGCCGAGCCAGCCGGCCATCTCGACCGCGTTCTTCATCATCGCCGAGATCATCAGCAGATCGGCATCCGGGGCGCTCCGGGTGAGGTTGAGGATGCACAGCATCGCATCGACGCCGCGGCGGCTGCGATCGGCGTCGCGCGGATGAATCAGATGGCACTCGTCGAACACGATCAGGCCGACATCGGCAAAGGCGTCGGCCTGGAGCGCTTGCAGCATCAGGCACCGCTCGGGCGTCGTCACGATGATTTCGGGGAGAATGACGATGTCGGAGAAGCTGTTCTCGTCGTCTAGATCGCCGACGACCTCATAGTCCTTGAACGCGTTGCCGAGCGCGAAGGCCGTCTGGTCGACCAGCGCCAGGGTCGGCGCGAGCACCACGACTTTTTTGTCGCTGAGCAGCGCTGCCGCGATCTTCAACTCGGCAAGGGTGGATTTGCCGCCGCCGGTCGGGAAGCTCACCGCAGCGGACACGCCGGGCGTGAGATACCCCTCGGCGATCGCCTGACGGTGATTGCGCCACAGATAAGGGCGCTTGTACGCGGCCTGGCGCAGGATTTTCCACCAGGCACCCTCGGCGACACCTTCCGGCGTGGCGACCCGGCACAGGCCCGACTCCACCAGATCGCCGGCCACCGACAGCAGCAGATTGGCAAGGTGCAAGGGACCGGGAAAGATGCTGACCGCGATCGGGCCGCCGGCATCGAACACATCGTCGAGCCGCGCCAGGGCGAGGCCCTTTACTTCAAGAATGATCTCGCGTGCCGCCGATGGCTTGGCAACCTTGGTGGGTCGCGCGAGCAGTTCCCGCGCGAGCGCACGGACGCCGGCGTGGAGACGGCGCAGCAAGGCATCGACTGCCAGGTCGGCCGGGGCGGCCTCCTCGGGAAGATCATAGTCCGGCACCTCTGCCGGATTGATCGCGCCGAGCCTGCCCAATGCCAGGTTGGCGATGGCCGCGATGAGCTGCGCTTCGCCGCTCGCGCCCGTCGGTGGCTGAATCCGCTTCGCCATCTCGGCTGCATCGGGCTGCGCGTCAGCAATCAGGAAGAGCAATGTCGCGCAGAGTTCCGGCGCGACGCGTATGGCATCGACATAGGTCGCACGACGGGGTTCGGCCTCATCATCGCCGACGTCCTGATCTTGCTCGGCGATCTCCCCAGCCGCCTCTTCGTCCTCCTCCCCTTCGTCGTCGGCGGTATGCGCGTCAGTCCCGCCGACGATCTCAGCCATGAGGCAAAGTTGATGCGCCGCGCCGGCAACGAACGCCGCTGCCGCCCGCGCCTCGCGCGCCGGATTGGTCGCGACAAGGGCTTCCTGAGCCGCAGCCAGCCGGCGCATCTCATCGATCAGGACGTCGAGCGCCTCGGTCCGACCTTCCGTCGTGACCATGCCGCGCATCCGGACACGTGCCGCGACGATTTCGGCATAGGCGTTGGTGAACTTGCGCGGCAGCTCTTCGAGATCGAGCGTATCGAGTGGGGGCGCGCGACCGATCAGGTCGACGGTGACCGGATCAAACATCGTCCCTCCACGCCTTGATCTGGGCGATCACGCTCAGCGCGAAGGCATCCATCCAGTCGCGCAGCTCGGGAAGATGCATCGTGTCGGCGCGGCGGCGCCCAGCTTCGCCCGGTGCGACATCGTCGAAGCCCTTGAACAGCTTGCGACGCGAAGCGTCCCCTGCATGCTTGTCCGACGTGGTGACGCTGACCCGGTAGCTGCGCACCTCGTCCCACAAGATGGTCTCGATCGCATCGTCTATGTCGAGGTCCGGAAAATGGACCTGATGTGCCTCGAGGATCGTCGCGGTTTCCTGAATGAGCTCGGGCATCCGTTCACCCGCTTCGAGCGCGCGAATGCCGTCCCAAACATCTTCGCGGACGGTCTTGCGCGGGCTGTCAGTCGCCTTGTCCTCGAAGATCACGACGGCGGTGACCGCCTTGCCCTTCTTGTCGAGGCGCAGCTGCATGCCGTCGAAACCCTTGTGGGCGGGAATGGCATGGGGGGCGCGGGCGACGATGCCCTTTTCGCTGCGGTGCGCCGCGATCCAGGAGATGGTCTGGAAGATCCAGCCATCGCGGTGCCAGGGATCGCCATTGGCCGAGACCTTGAAGCGTTCAATCGCCGCTTTCGCGGTATCCTTGCGCGTGGCCAGGGGCTTTTTGTCGATGCCGGCCAGGATCTGGGCAACATGGCGATATTGACCGAGCGCGACCATCGCCACCTTGCGCGCGAGGTCGGCTTCATCGTGGACTTCCCAACGCCAGCCATGGCAGAGGTCGTCATGATCGATGGGCGTCAGAGTAAGCGGCATGATGATCGTTGTGGTCTCAGTTCGTATCGCCCGTCAGATAGCACATGTCCGGCAAACCGCCCTGCCCTTTTGGCGACGCCAAGACAGACTGAAGATCATAGCACCATCAGAACGACCAGCACCGCAGAAAAAAACGTGTAGGAGCTCGCGGGGAATTTACATCCGTTCTGGATGCTATTGCTGATCTGTCTTCGACGCGCCCTTGATCGCAGCGCCCGACAACCTTCTATTTCCACTTCGCGGGCCGGATCTGCTAGGTTAAATCCCAGTTCCTATTGTCGGATTGGTTTCATAAGCCTCGGCCATGTCATTTACGATTCTAAGACCTTGATCACCGGCGGCGCTGCCCTTCTCGCGGGGTGGTTCGCCGGCGGCCCGTCTATCGCCAGCTCGACCTGATGCGCATCCAGTCCGACGCCCTGCTCCACGAGATGCTGCTCGGGCGGCAGCCCGCCACGTTCGGAGACGGCGTTCGGCGCGAGCTTGAGCGAAAGCGGCACGATCCAGATGCTCCATCATGGCTCAAGCTCGGGCGCGCCAAGCGGTCTGGATGCCGCCAGCGCGCTCGCGACAGCGTTCACAAAGACAGACGCGCAACGCGCTAACGACCTCAAGAGCGAAGCGACGTGATTGCCCAGAAGCGACACCTAGTCGGCTGCGAGCTGTCGCCCACGACGTGCAAATAGCGCGGATCGGCAAGGCGGCCACCTTCTCGGTATAACGAGCTGCCTATGCGCACGCCAAACGGCCCTGCGATCGGTCATCAGGAGATTTATCGTGTGTAACGGTCGCTCGGAAGTTCCTTGACTTCAGGGTGGTGCGCCTCTCAGGAATTTGCCCTTAGGGCCCAAGCCTTTTCCGACGGATCAAAAGATGACGCTCGACATTCGCGGAAGCCTGAAAAACACGAAGATCAGCTCGAACCGCTACGTCGTTCTTGAGGAGCTCATCTCGAACTCGATCGACTCGTTCCTGATCCGGCAGCATCAGGATCCCGCTGAACGCAGTCTCGATGTGACAGTATCGGTCAACATCCTCGCATCGGGCTTGTTCAGCGACGCAACGGACATCTCGATCTCCTGCCGCGACAATGGCTGCGGTTTGGGAGACGAGCAGACTGACGCCTTCGTCACCAAGGACACGTCGTACAAGGACGATCTCTCGATCGCCGGTATCGGCAAGTGCAAGGGGGCCGGGCGGATTCAGTTTTTCCATCACTTCGAGAGGGTGGGCATCCGCAGTACGTTCCGCAGCAATGGCAAGATCCTCACGCGCACCCTGCCCCTCGTCGCTGCGAGAAAGAAGATCGAGCACGGGGATTTCGCGCTCAGCGATGGCGTGGAGCAGGACATCGGCACCACGATTACCCTTGATGGGCTGAAGCCAGGTCCGCGCGAGCGAGTCTACAAGTCGGAGGCGCTGGGAGAGATATTCTCGGCAACCAACATGCGGCGCTACATGCTGATCGCCTTTTTGCAGAGGCTGGTCAGCCTGAAGTCGCAGCTGGGCGCTTTCGTGATTTCGTTCGAGACGAGATATCCGGATGGCCGGGTCGACGAGAACAGCCTTGGTGCGGCAGATCTACCCCCTGTAACGGAGGTCAGGACGGCGGAGGTCGAGGAAAGGGACCCGCGATCGGGCCAACCGCTCGGCAAGCGCGAGACGTTCACCCTCTCGCACTATCAACTCGATGCCAAAACGTTCGATCTGCCCAGGAACGCGATCTCGTTCTGCGCCAAGTCGTCACCGGCTTTCGACATCACCCGTCGCTATCTGCGCACCGTCGCCGAACAGAACAGACCATTGGACGGTTTCCATCACATCGTGCTGATCGAGGGAAATCTTCTCGACCGTCAGGTGAACGAACAGCGGGACGGTTTCGACGGCATTCCCGACGAGATCCCGGCAGGCGATCTCTTTTCCGACGGCACGGTGTCCTATGCCGCTATCTATGATCAGATTGACCCGATCATCGACGAGATGGTCTCGCCGTCCGGCTGGAGCAAGGACGACGTCATCAGGGACGTGACCCAGAAGTTCGGCGTCATTCCGACAATGCTGGCCGACACCGACACCAGGGTTGTCTACGGCGACAGCGCGAAGTCGGTCGCAGAACGCGTTCTTCGCAAATATCAGGACCGCATCATCGCCGACACCGCGGAGATCTTCGACCTTCGGGAGGAAATCGAGAAGCTGGAGCCGCACAGCCCTGACTTTCGGCTCAAGATCAACGACCTCTCATGGAAATATACGTCGTCGATCAAGACCATCGATATGGCGAACCTGTCGCAGCTCGTGGTGCGAAGGGCAGCGATCGTCGAGATTCTCAAACTGGCCTGCCGGCGTGGGCTCGCGGTCCAGGCCATCAAGGAGGGCGACCGTCGCCAGGATGAACGCATCATCCACAGCATCTTCTTCCCGATGAAAAAAGACAGCCGCGAGGCAGCCGATCACGACATCTGGCTGCTGAGCGAAGAATACCAATATTATGACTACATCGCCTCCGACAAGCCGCTGGCGCAGATCGAGTGGTCAGAAGGCGTGAAGCTGTTCGACGACGACATCGACGCGGAGATGGAAGAAACACTGCGTCGCCGCGCCCACGACAATCGCGCGATGCGGCCCGACGTCGCGATCTTCGACAAGGAGGGCTCGGCGATCATCATCGAGTTCAAGGCACCCGGGGTCAGCATGGACGATCACGTCGGAGATCTTTCCGAGTACGCGCATCTGCTCGCCGCCAAATCGAACGGACGACTGAGAAAGTTCTACGGCTATCTCATCGGCGACACCATCAATCCGCTGCGAATGGCCGGCTGGACGCGGTTTGCCGCGGGCAAAGGGTTCTTCCGTTCGACCCCGCTCAACGACCCCGAGAACAGCAGGGTCTTGGGCGAGCTCTACGCGGAGACGCTGTTCTTCGATGACATCGTAGACCGCGCAACCAAGCGGATCGGCGTCTACCGCGAGAAGCTCCAGATCGACCTTTCGAAGAAATGAGCCTCGCCTCGGATGGGCTCCACTTCCGAACATTGCACTTTCTGAAACCGGCCATTCGATTGGCATGAACGAGTGACCGGAGTTGAAAAACCGAAGTCGCGTCGCGAACGTCCGCAACTGGGTCGTCACCGCACGACCCGCAACGGCCGCTTCCAGCTACGGTCACGGCCAGGTTCCGGATGTGACCTCTGTCGAGCGCGAGAGTGGCCCGTCGGGCGTCACCACCGTTGGTCGCACGGTCCGAGGTGCGCATGATCGCACCTAAGCACACGTGATCGCCGAAGGCGCGCGCCCTCTGGCTTCCTGATCCGCCATCGCGTCGATATTGGTGCATGATGCCGCGACCTACCCCTCCAGTTCCCAACGCGAACGACGCCACCCGCCTCGACGAGTTGGCGGACGCGATGCTCGCGGAGGCGACGTTCGATATCTCTGATCGCGTCTTCTCCGCGACGGGCTTCGCCTCGGAGAACATCTCCATCGTCCATCAACAGACGCGCACCGCCAACCTGGCATGGGCACTCAAGCGTCGCGGGAAGGTAGGGGCGGGCGACGTCGTTGCCGTCATCGGCGGTTCGTTCTCGGGCATAATGGTGGCGGCGGCGCTCGCGCTCACCACGGACGCTATCGTCTACATCTTCGAGAAGGGTCCGCACCTGCTGCCCCGCTTCCGCGACAAAGGCCACCGTCACCTGTCGCCGGTGCTGAACTCCCGCGGCCTGGGCGAGCACTTCGACCCCAGCTACTCCGGCCCGACGTTCCGGTCGCCGATCTTCGCCTGGGACAAGGGGCCAGCGAGCGAAGTTGCCGCGCAATGGCTGCGGGAGTTCGCCGATTACTATTGCGTGCTGCCGATCTTCAGCATTTGTAACACGTCGATCGGATCGGCGAACCTTCGGCCGCACGCCACCGGCGTAGAGATCGCGTGGGACCGCGCAGTGTCGACTCGCGTGCCAATCGCAGTCGACCTTGTCATCGATGCCACCGGCTTCGGCGAAGAGGCGAACCCCCACCGCCTGATCGACTTCAGCTACTGGGAATCCGGCCACCGGCTGACCTACGACCATGTCGTGCCGCCGGCGGACGTGCTCATCTCGGGATGCGGCGACAGTGGTGTCATCGAGGCGCTTCACTACGCGCTCAATTCGTTCCGGCACGAGGAGGTGGAGGCCTTCTGGCCGCCGTATCAGAGTTTTGGTCTGGTGCTGGACCAATTGGTAGATGACGCACGCCTGCCCGACGTGCTGGGTGCCGAGCCGAACATCGACTTCGAGAACCCACTCGTCTCGGAGGTCTGCTGGTGGCTCGACATCAGCTACCACCTCAGAAAAAATCCCGACCCGATCTGGCCGCTGGACAGCAATCCGCACACCAGGCCCATCTTCGCGGCGATCAGTGGGGCGCTGGCCGGAGATCTCGACGCGGCCTTTCCCGGCCGCCCGCTCGCAAAAGTCTCCTACGAAAAGCTCGAGGAGTTCGCGAAAAATCTGCCCCGTGACCGGCAGTTCGCCGTGCGCGACACCGCGCGGCCGGTGATCGAGGACTGGATCAGCCGGCGGCTGGAGACGGCGGTCGCCAACATCGAGTTGCCGCCCAACCTGCGCGAAATTCACAATCTCGCGCGCAAGGGCGTCACCCTGACGCTCAACGGGCGGACGCCGACGCCATACACGCGCCAACTGTCGCCCTACAACGTGTGGGTCATGCGCATCCTGATGAGCTTCCCGAACGTGCGCTACCTCCAAGGCGCGATCGAATCGGTCACGTCGCGGTCCGACCGGCGGCTCGTGGCCAAGTTCGCCGACAGCAGCCGACGAGACTACGATCGCCTGCTGACCCGATACGGCGCGGGCGGCGGCGTCGCCGTTGCTACGGCGGCGCGGCGCGACGGTCTCGCTGGCGACGCCCTGTTGGCAAACCCGCACTATTCGGCGGCCGATCCGCGGGACGGAAGAGACAAGTTCTGGCTTCCGGTGCGTGAAGATCTGCTGTGCTGCCTCGATACCCTCGTGCCCGTGCCGACGTCGTCCCTCGACATGTCGAAGAACCATTATGTCCGCAGCCTTGTCTACGGACCGGATGCCGTCTCCGCGGCCGCGGGCCTGCCGGCCGACCCCCAGGCGGCGCTCAAGGACGATCTGCGCAACGGCAGGCGACCGACCTACGGGAAGGACGCGCTGACGGCGCGCGCATTGCGCTGAACTCGCCAGGTTCGCCCATGTCGGCGCGATCAAAGTGATAACGGGTCTCGTCACGTTGGGATCACACCGTTCACGCCGGGCAACGGTAGCACGCCATGAGCGACCAGCTGCCGATGCTTCGTCAATGGTTTGGCTGACTTTCGTATAGCGGGCGAGACGCGAGCAAGCATGTTTGGCGCCGATGAACCAATGACCGAAGTTGGGAAGGCCAAGAGCAGACGCGAGCGTCCGTTTTTGGGTCTTCAGGTCAGACAGCCAGCTGAACGATGTCCGCTCCCACTCCCGCATGCCTGAAGGCAGCGAGACGGCAAACAGCCATTAGCGGACGGAACTACATCCCAATTCCCAGCCCTCGCCCGAGATCTATGCCGTGGTTGAACGCCAGTTCAGCGCCGAGGCTGCGACCGGTGCTGATCTCGATCCCGATCTCAAGCTTCCGGTTGGCCAAGATCGACTCCATCTGCGGGTCGCGTTCAAGTGACTTTGCCATATTCGCCATCTCGCCTCGTATAGACTTCTGACCTGACGTGTCGCCGTCCTGATAGGCTCGATCAGCGCCCCTGCTGAGCTGATTCCAGCGCTCGACGAACCGATCCGCCCGCTTCGCCGGATCGGTGCGCATCTCGGTTTCAAGCTGCATCGCCTGCACCGCGCCGCGGGGATTTCCGGAGGCCGCATCGCGCGCGAGCGAGGGGTCTTTCTTGTAAGCCGTCTCCATGTCGAGCGCACCGTCCGCCCGGCGACCGTTGAGCTCCGCGCGCGCGCCTTTCAATTCCTCAAGCATAGCGGGTCCGGCGGCCTGGCCCTCGCGCTGTGCCGAGAAGATCGCATCGACCGCGCGGGCGTGGCGCTCGACAGCGGCCCTGTTCAAGCTCGCTTCGCTCCGAACCGGAACAGCCGGCTCGACGGCCGCGCGATCAGCACGCAACCGATCTTGATCTTTCGATGGCACCTCCTCGGGTCTCGGGACGGAGAGGCGCAGGCCTTCGAACATGGATCGGACCTTTTCGGGCACGACCGCCTTTACCGCTTCGACCACGCGCTCGCGGAAAGTGATGCCGCGCCGCTCTGCGAATGCTCGGTCGCCGGCTTGCGCGTCGGCATAGTCGCTCGCCATGTCCTTGCCCCGCTCCCGCGATAGCGTGCGCACCAGCCTACCCTGATCGGCGAAGTCATCCTGGCCATAGGATAGGTCGACACTGTCGCGATGGCGCGACAGCGCGACATAGGCGGTGTGGCTGTCCATACCGGGCGTCGCCAGCACATAGGCGCGGTCGATCGTCATGCCCTGCGCTTTGTGGATCGTCGCGGCATAACCGTGATCGACATGGGCATAGTCCTTCACATCGAACGCGACCGATCGTCCGTCGTCGAGCTGCACCGCCATGCGGACCCGGCTCACGGACTCGATGGTGCCGAGCGTGCCATTCTTCACGCCAAGCTCGCGTTCGTTCTTGAGGAACATCACCCGGTCACCGTCCGCAAATTGTCGCGGCCCGCGCTCGGTCTCGATCCCCACATCCTCGCCGAGCAGCCCCGCCTCGTGGACCCGCTCGCGCGCCGCATTATTGAGCGCCTCCACCTCTTTCCGGGTATGCGTGAGGATGATGCGCGACCCCGACGGGTCGCGGGTCCGGTCACGATCCCAGCGATCGATGAGATCGGCGCGCGCCTCTTCGCGGGTCGCGGACGAATGGACCATGTCATGCTCATCATAGGCACGGATCGCGTCGCCGGTTCGTCCGGTCGCCAGCTCGCGGGTGGCCTCCCGCTGCCAGTCCTCATGTTGCCGGCGGATCTCGGTAATCTCAACCGCGCCGTGGCGCTCGGCGACCGAACGGAACGCCGCGCCGGCCTCGATCGCCTGAAGCTGTTCCGGATCACCGATCAGCACGACCTTGGCGCCGCGCTTCTCCGCTTCGCCGACCACGCGCTCCAATTGACGCGAGCCGATCATGCCGGCCTCGTCGATCACGAGGATCGACTGCCGGTCGACCAACTCGCGCCCCTGCGTCCATTGATGCTCCATGCTCGCGATCGTGCGCGACGCGATCCCGGATCCGCTTTCCAGATTCTCCGCGGCAATGCCTGACAGCGCGAGGCCATGAACGCTATAGCCGGCGCTCTCCCAAGCCTCGCGCGCGACGCCCAGCATCGCCGACTTCCCCGAGCCGGCATAGCCGACCACGGACCGTAGATCGCCGGCGTCGGTGACATGATCGAACGCGGTGCGTTGCTCGCCTGACAACACGAGGCCACCACGTTCGGCGCGGATGATCGCGCTCTTTCGATCAAGATCACCAATGGCGTGACCGTCGCGCGCAGCCAGCGTGCTCGTCGTCCGCTCCAGCCGCTGCTCGACCTCGATCATATCACGGCTGGTGAACCGCTCCTCGCCGCGGCCGTCCTTTCCAAGCGCGACCAGCTCCGGCGAGCCTCGCACCGCGCCGATCACCTGGTCGAACTGCTCCTTCCCGTCGCTGTGGCGGTGGGCAAACATGGCGAGGTCGCGGCGCGTGAATGTCGCCTGATTCTTCGTGATCGCATCGAGCGCGATCGCCGGATTGGCGACGATCTTCTCGCCATTGGCGCGCGCGATCTCAAGATGCTCGGCGAGCCGCTCGGACTCCAGCCCCTGCGCGGCCATGCGCGATGCGGCCGGGCCGATCTTGTGCTGCGGCTCGAGGTCTATTCCTTGCGCTTCCAGCGAGCGGTGATCGACGCGCGCATCGATATCCAGTTCGGCCAGCCGTTGGTTGACGTGCTCTCCCCAGCGTTCGCGCCATTTCTCCAGCAGGTCGGTGCGGTTCCAGTCGCGGTTCTTCTTGCCGAACCCGTCTTCGCCGACCTCGCGCATCGTCAGCATCACATGCGCGTGCGGCTTAGCCAGACCGTCCGCGCCGACATCCCAATGCACGTTGAGATCGGCGATCATACCGCGGTCGACGAACTCGGTTTGCACGAAGTCACGGGCCAGCTCGATCCCCTGCTCCTTTGTCATCTCGCGGGGAATGGCGAACTCGATCTCGCGGGCCAGCTGCGCGTCAATCCGCTTCTCGGTCGCCTCGACCTCATTCCACAGCTTTTCGCGGTCGCCGAGGTCGTCGGGTGCGCCGTCCGGCAGCATCACTTCCGAGTGAACGACGCCAGACTTGTTCGAGAAGTCGTGGTTCCGGTCGAGCCGCTCATCGTGCAGCCGGGAGGCTGAGCGATAGGCCGCCGACGCCACCGAACTCGATCCGGCAGCGCGGGAGATGACCTTGGCCGAGAAATGGTAGATCGCCATGACGGCAATCCATCTACACTTCTAAAGCGACGTCGGCACGACGTATAAGCGCGCCCTCGAAAGATTTCATCAATCTCGGGACGGCAGAATCCCAAGTCATCCCAACGCATTGCGACTGATCGAGCAAGCCGATAACTGGATGATCCTCAACACGCAATGAGGGTCGACCAATGCGCAAGCTGCGAGACTACGACGCCGAACTACAGGCACTCAACGACAAGGCGAAGCACCTCAAGGAGCGCAAAATCCACCAACTCGGCGAACTCGTAGTCGCGACCGGCGCCGATGTGTTGTCAATCGAAGAGCTGGCCGGCCTCCTGCTCGCCAGCGTTGAACGCCCAGATGCCGGAAGGAAGGAGAGCTGGCGTAAACGCGGCGCTGAGTTCTTTCAGCGCGGGACGGCAGAAGCTGCGGACAACACTCGCCGCGACAATGCTGGCACTGCGGCGAGCGACAGCGGCACGCTTCCGCTTGCAAGCCAGCCGCGCTCGAACTGACACGCGCACCTGGGTCGTGAAGCGGAGAGAACGTACACGCCAGTTGATCGAGCTCGGTGGGCTGGTTGCAAAGGCTGGCCTGATCGAACTCACCGAAGACGATCGTGCCATCATCTTCGGGTTGTTGATCGAAGCGGCGGCCAAGCTAAGCGGCGGCGATCGCGACCAGGCCAAGCTGCTCTGGCGCCGCCGAGGGCAGCGCGCATTCGGTGCTAGTCATGACCCGGATGACGTTCCCGGCCCCTCCTGATCTCTGTGTCAGCGCGCGATGCGCTTCTCATAGGCCAGCACCTCGGCGCGCAGCGCTAGCGCATCGTGATAGGCATTGTGCGGCACGTCGCTCGGTTTACCGGGGCCGATAATGTCGGGATCGACCAGTTCGAACCGGATGCTGCGCACTGGCTTCATTCGCCCCGGTCCGCTGACCAGCAGTAACGCGGCATGGGCTATGTCCTCGGGCCAGTCGGCCACCAGCAACGGGTCGGGATCGTCGAGCAGGTAATAGGCGAAGCGATCGGTAACTTCGGCCCGGCCAAGCGGTCGGGCGTCGAGAACTGGCAGAATGTTTTCAATCACCCAGGTGGTCGGGTCGGTGCATTCGATCGCTTCATAGAATGGCGCGACGGTCTCTTCCTCGGGCACGAGAGCGATCGAGATCAGCGCGCCGCCAAAGCCATTGAATTCCGCATCGAGAAAATAGCGCATGGCGGCCTCGATCTGTCGGTTGCGATGTCAGGCGGCGCGCGCGGTTCGTTCCAGCGCCTCGATCCGCTCGATGCAGATAACTTCGACTACCTTGCCGAGCGCCTCGACCCGCTCGCCGAGCCAAGCCAGTTCGGCTTCCGTGATGCGATAATGTTTCGAGTAGCGCGCCTTCACATAAGCTTCCTTGAGCTTCTCGAACCGCGCGCGGTCGGCCTTGGTCTCGCGCGGCCACACGTCGATCAGCCGCTGGTCGATCCGCTCGGCCTGGGTACGCAGGAATCCGAGGTTGTGGACGTGAGGCGTATAGAAACTGCAGACCAGAAGGACGCAGTGGAAATAGCGTTCGGCGGCTTGGTGCAGAAGGAACGCTGCTTCCTTCGGTCGGCCGCGCTGCGCCAGATCGCGCGAGGTATCTAGAAACACGGTCGCGCTCGGCAACCACTCGTCGAAATACTCGCGCGCCATCGCCAGCGCCTGCGCTGGCGTCTTGGGCTGCGGCTCGGGCAGATCGGTCGCGTCGCTCTGGTAGAGCGCGATCCCGTCGCGGGCGATATCGATGAAGAAATAGCGCCCTTCCGACAGGCCAGCATTCACCTCCTGAAGCGTATGGACGATGAAATTGACCGGCGTGCGCACGGCTTTCGTGATCGCCAGTTCGCGGTTCAACCGGTCTTCGGCCGTCGCCCAGAATTCGACACGGTCGGTCAGCTTCTGGTGATTGACGATGACGAGCAGATCGAAATCGGACTGGTAACCCTTCGCAGTGTGCGGTTCGTCGACCCATCCGCCCCGCGCATACGAACCATACAAAATGACCTTGAGAATGCGCGCCTGCTTCTTCCAGTCCGATGTAGCAATCGCGATCGCGTCGCCGAATTCCTCGAACAGAATCTGGACGACGCGTTCGAGCTCGCGCTGCTTGGCAGGGGGCAGATGATCAAGCTCAGTGCGCATCGTTGATCATCCTAGAGTCTGGCGACAATTTTGCCAGTGGCCGGTGTCCGGGGCTGGCCCCCGGACACCGGCCGAAATTTTGCGCGGCGCGGTCATATCCAGCGCTCCCACCAGCGCAGGCGCTCACCCTCCATCTGACGGTGAACCTTGTAGATCGCGCGTGCGAATTGATGCTCGACCTGGCGCGACGTGAGCCCCAAACGCCCGCCGATCTCGTCATAGCCAATATCATCGAGGCGGATGGCGAGAAGTATGAGGCGCTGGCGGCGCGGCAGGCGCGCCACCGCGCGCTCCAACCGACGCAACATCTCTGGGTCGGCGCTATCCTCGCGCGCGCTCGCGCCCGGCGGCGGGGTCACTGTCCCGCCTCCATCTCGCTGCTTTCTACGGTCGGCCGAAACGCCAGCAGATAATCGGCCGCCTTGCTGGCCGCACTCGCCGCTCGGAAGATCGCGCGGCTGTCTTCGCGCAGCACCGAGAGCCAGCAGGCCAGATAGTCTGCATGCCGGACGGTCGGCTGAATGCCGAGTTCGGCACAGACAAACGCGCTGCACATCTCCGCGACCAATTCCTCGCGCGCATAATCCTCGCCCTGCGGATCGCCGCCGCCAAGTCTGTCGAGCCGCGACGCGTGTCCGGTCCAATGCCCAAGCTCATGCAGCGCCGTGCGATAGAAATTCACCTGGTCGTAGAACGCCTGTTGCGGCGGCAGCTGGATGCGATCGACGGCCGGCATGTAATAAGCCTCACCGCCGCCGGTGCTGATCCGCGCCCCGCTCGCCACCATCAGCGCCTCGGCCGCCGGCACGATCTCGCGCTCGCCAAGCGGCGTCGCGACGCCCGCGACATTCGCCGGCAAACCCTCACACTGATCGACATTGAACACCGTGAACCGCTTCAGAAACGCGATCTGCCGTGCCTCGCCATCGCCGGCACGCTCGCCATCCTCACCCTTCGGCGTGAAGCGATCCGCGTAGCAGACGGTCGTCCCGGTCTCGCCTTTGCGGACATTGCCGCCCAGCGCCTGCGCCTGCCGGTAGGTCAACCAACCCTGCGACGCGAACCCGCGCTCGAACAGCCGTGCCCACAGGATCAAAACATTGATCCCGGAATAGTGCCGCCCCGTCCCGGCGTTGCGCGGCGTCCCCACGCCGACCTGCGCCCCATCCCAAGGCTGGACCCACGGCACACGCCCCGCTTCCAGCTCCGTGATGATCCGGTCGGTGACCTCGCCATAAAGCGTGCCGGTCTGACGCTGCGATGACTTGCCCTTCTCCACTTCCTCACTCCCTTCAACACCGCAACCGGCGCCGGAATGGCGGGGTGAGCGGCAGGAGCGGACCGGCAGTCCCGCAAGAGCGGCGGGTTGCACCCAAAGGGGCCAACACCGTGGCGCACCCGAGGCTTGCCTCGGGTTGCTGCCCGCCGCTGCGGGACTAGACCGTATGATCACTGCTCACCCCTTCCCCTTCCGGCGCACTCGCGCGCGAGGGAGAGAGGGTGAAGAATGCAGGGCTCAACGTGAGGAGAGCGAGCATGGGACAGCAAGGATCTGAAGCGTTCGTTGGTCTGGACGTGGCGAAGCTGCACAATGCGGTGGCGATCGCCGACGCCGGCCGAACCGGCGAAATCCGATACCTTGGTGAGATCCCCAACACGCCCGAGGCGACCCGCAAGCTCGTGGCAAAGTTGGCCGCAAAGTACGACGGACTGCACTTTTGCTATGAGGCTGGGCCGACGGGGTACGGTCTCCACCGGTGCCTGAAGGACCTGGGTCAGGACTGCATCGTCATCGCGCCGACCTCGATGCCGCGTCGTCCTGGCGACCGGGTCAAAACCAACCGCCGCGATGCCATGGATCTGGCGAGGCTGCTGCGGGCGGGCGAACTGACGCCCATATGGGTGCCCGACGCGCCGCACGAAGCGATGCGCGATCTCGTCCGGGCGCGGGAAGCCGCCGTGCGCGACTCCCGCATGAAGCGCCAGCAGGTCAGCGCGATGATGCTTCGTCACGGGCACATCTACCCAGGCAAGAAGAGCTGGAGCGCTAAACATCGTCGCTGGCTCGCCGACCAGAATCTCGGCCATCGCGCATCCGACATCGCGCTGGGCGAAGCGCTCCAGGCTGTGGCAGATGCCGAGACGCGGCAAAAGCGAACCGAGACAGCGATCGAGGCCATGCTCGAGGACTGGTCGCTCGCCCCTGTCGTCGCAGCGCTGCAGGCGTTGCGCGGGATCGGCCTGATCTCCGCGGTGACGCTGATGGCGGAACTCGGCGACCTGTCCCGGTTCGAGAACCCGCGCCAGCTCATGGGCTATGTCGGACTGGTCCCTTCGGAGCGCTCGACTGGCGACCGGGTCAAACGGGGCGGCATCACCAGACGCGGCAACGCCATCGTGCGGCGCACGCTCGTCGAGGCGTCATGGGGCTATCGGCATGCGCCTCGCATCCGCCGCGAGAAGATCCACGTCATTGAGGACCTACCCAAACCGGTCACTGACATCGCGTGGAAGGCACAAAGCCGCCTGTGCGAGCGATATCGCAAGCTCAGCGCCAGCGGCAAGCGCAGCACCATCGCGGTGGTCGCCGTCGCGCGCGAGCTTGCAGCCTTTATATGGGCCATCGGTCGGGAGGTGCCGATCGCGGCCTGACGCTCGCTTCCTGGCCGGCAAGGCCGAAGGCGGGGCCACGTGGGGAATGTCCGATACCCTGTATGTGGCCGGCATCGCCGACGCCCGACTCTAGACTGGAGCAGCCCCGGACGAAAAACGGAAATGCGGTACCCAACCCGCGCATCAGAGCGTGTTCACCGACGTCTGCGGCCCCGTCTTCGACCTTGCCCGCCTACATCCACGCAGGCCGCTTCGCGCTGCGGCCCGAATGCGTGCGTCGAAACCACTCGAAACGATCATCAGACAGGGCAGCGACGCTCACCCCGCCAGACCGCGTGCCGGAGGCAAATGCCAGCGCGCGAAAGCGCGATGACCGCATGCCGTGCGCAGCACGGCCACCTGCGTCATGTGGTCGTCACGGCCTTACGCCGACGAGACGCCGCAGGCGGCTCGGTGACGCGCAGCGGCATAGGGCACGACGGCGCCAAAGCGCCGGGACGCCACCCCTCACCCTTCTCACGAAATTTATTTTTCGCGGTCCGGGCGGTCTTTGGCGCTCCCCGGCTAAAGCCGGCTGTTTCTGACGCAACAGCACCCATCTGGCACTCTTGCGCCAGCAGAATCCCTGTCTCACATCTCCCCGTAGGGAGCCAATGCAACGCACTTGCTGACAGGAACTGCCCATGACAACCGATGCCCCCGACCGCATCCTCCGCCTCGACGCCGTGCTCGACCGCACCGGTCTCAGCCGTTCCACCCTCTATCGAAAGATGGAACACGGCACCTTCCCTGGGCAGATCAAGATCGCCGAACGCTGCGCAGGCTGGCGCGAGTCAGCGGTCAACGCGTGGCTGCAGAATCCGATGTCTTATTCAGTCGGAGAATAGCAGCCTTCGCCAATGGCAGACGAATTCTCGCGTGCGGCTCGCCCAGCCGAGACGATCACGCGATATCCGAGGCCCGCGACGCGACCTCACGCATCGCTGCATAAAGGTCAAACGAACGAAAGCAGTCCCCGTTATGTTCGACGCGGCCCTCGTATTCAGATTGCGCAGCAACCGCGCGATCGCCGTATAGCCGCGGGGCGGCTGTGGCGCGCTTGATGACCTCTACCTCGCCGACAAACCGGTCGGATTTCCATATCTCATAGAGCCGTCCGCGAATGGCCTCAAAGGTGTTGAAGTCCCCAAGCGACCTGAGTTCTCGGCCCCGAGGCTCGCGCGGGACTTCGATGGCTGGCGCATCATTTACGCCGGTCGGCAAATCCGCTTCGGGAACGGGAGCTGAGGCGACCTCAGCAGCAGCCTCCTCAATTCGCACGACGGGCGGCGAGCTCTTGCGGGGCTTGGTCACTACCGCCTCGCTCGCCGGGCGATTTGCCAATTCACGCATAATTCGATCGCGAAGCAGGTCGACCCAGGCGACGAGCTTTGCTGTCTCTCTCGCGGGATCTGCAAACCAATCGGTCGACCAAACCCGGTAAATATTCCAGCCAAGATTCTCGAGAACCGTCTGCCGTATGTGGTCGCGATCACGCACGCTCAGACCGGAATGATAGGGTGCCCCGTCACACTCGATCCCAGCGATGAACCCCACCGGACAATCTTCATGACGGACGCCGAGGTCTATTCGGAAATTCTCGACGCCGACTTGATAGACGACTTCGTACCCGGCACCTCGAAGCGCATCCGCGACGAAAATCTCAAAATCGCTGTCGGTCTCGCCGCCGGACGCGTCGTCATAATGGGCGCCCCGATGAGCGTAGGTAAGGTAGCTCTTGAACGCGATAACGCCACGGGAGGAGTTCTCCGTTACCTTAATGTCGTCAGGGCGAAGTGACGTAACCAGCCGGCATGACATCTTGGCCCGCGTCACCAGCACGTTCAAGCGCCGCCAGCCAACTTCGCGGGTCATCAGACCGAAATTTTGTCGGACGTTCCCGTCCTTGCCCGGCCCGTAGACGGTCGAGATCAGGATGATGTCCCGCTCATCACCTTGGACGTTTTCGAGGTTCTTGATGAAGAACTCGTCGATGGTGCCGACGAACGACTCAACGTATTTCCCAACGCGCTCTTCTTCGACGATCAAGCGGTCGAACTCATTCTGGATGAGCTCGGTCTGCTTAGAATTCATCGCCACGATGCCGATCGACCGCTCAGGGTGCGTTTGCATGAGACCGAATGCCTGTTCGATGACGAACTCGGCCTCGCGCTGGTTGATCGACGATTCGTATACGGTGTCAGGGTAGAACGAGGGCACATAGAAGCATTTGACGCCGAGCAGATCGTCGTCATTCGCCATCGGGCTTGGGAATACGACGAGGTCGCGATCATAGAATTCGCGGTTCGAAAACTGGATCAGGCTCTCGTGCTGCGACCGGTAATGCCACTTCAATCGTGGTTTACGCCGAAAACGCTGGTTTGCCAGATCGAGAATGGACTCGGTGCTCTCATCGACGCCGACCCCATCATCGTCTCCGTCGTCGACGGTACCCGCGACCTGGAAATGGTCGCTTGGCGGAAGCTGGTTTGCGTCGCCAACGACGATGAACTGCTCGGCCCGCAAAATGCAGCTGATCGAGAATTCCGGACGCATCTGCGATGCTTCATCGACGATCAGTAGGTCGAAGGTGAGCGACCCTGGCCGTATGAACTGCGCAATCGACGTCGGCGACATCATCCAGACCGGCTTCAGCGCCTGCAACGCCGCACCCGCACGATGCACCACATCGCGCAACGGCGTGCGCGGCCGCGTCAGTTCCACCTCGTTTTCGAGGAGCCGAAGTTCAGAATAGTCAGATTTACGGCCGTATCCGACACCAACGGGCGCCTTGTCGCCAAGGCGCTTGGAAACGATTGCGGCGGCCTCAAGCTTGTGGAGCTCTTTGTCGACGCGTTTGAACGACTGGCGCGCCGCATCAAGCGACAAGCTACCAAGCCGCCCCAGCTCCGCTCCATCGTTGCCGAGATACTGTTTGAGAAGGGCTGAAATCGACAGCAGTTCGTAAACGTCGTCGAGCTGCTGAGGCTCAATTTCCTTGGCATTCGCGGCTTCTGCGAACCCAGATAATCCACGCACCGTCAGCGCGGCACGATATTTCAGGAGATCGGCTGCCAGGCCGGCACCGCGTCCATCGGCACTCATTGCCATCAATGTCGCGGCGGTCGAATCCCAATCCAGCCCAGCGCACAGGTCGCCTGTGTCGATCCCACAGATGTCCCTGAGACCGTCTGAAGCGTCGCTCCACGCTCGGGTCGCGTCTGTCAGCTGCGGGGAGGCCTCGACAATCGAGCGAACGAGCGCCACAGGCGCGTCGCTTTTTATCAAAAGGGCGCCCATCTCGATCGGGCCGCTGAGCCTGCCGACCTGGTCCAGCTCGTTCAGGCTCGTCTGCAGCAGATCGAGGGGCTCCGCGACGGTGCCGACCCAGTCGAACGCGCCGAAAGATCGAACCTGATCGAAAGACCGCTTCGCCTGATTGAGGTGTAACAACGCGTCCGCAATGCTGCCGTCCGCCCGGCGAAGTTCGGCAGTCGATCGTACCCCCGCACCGACGATAGCGGCTTCGAGATTCCGCAAGACGTCGGCTCGCGACGCGCATCTGGCCGGCAGATCGCCTAGTTGGACATCGAATAAGCTGACGCCATCAGCGAGGTTGAGGGCAGCGACCAATCGCTCACAGGTCGCGCAGAAGCGTTGCCGGTCGGTCGTGTCTGCAGTGAGCCACCACCGCAGAAGCTCAAATTCGTCCTGCGCCGTCAATTGTGATGCGGCGTCTGTCGCGACAGCATGTGCTGTCTGCATCGCCGCGAAGTCGCTGTCGATACCGTCCCACAGCATCGTCGGGAAAATCGACCGCGCCTTATTCTCTTCCCGAAATACACGGCGCGCGCGCGTCAGAGCTCCGACGCGACGAAGGATATCTGCCGATTGCCCGCGGTCGGACGCGTCAATCAGATAGCGCGCCGATCTCCGCTTTGCTGCCTTGTATTGCCCGCCAAGCATGCGTCCGAAGACGCCGGTCGTCTCCAGCGTTTCCGCAAGCGCGTCGAGCTCCGCAGGCTCGATATTCGACACCTCCGATTGGGTCAGCCCCGACAGGTGCGCCCTGTCCGCCACCAAGGCCGCGGCATCTCGCGCGGCTCCATCGACGACGGTACCGACTGCTGAATCCAGTATGCTCATCGTGAGCATCGCCCCGGCCGAAGGCGACACCCTGCCAAGATCAGCCATTTTGAGCGCCACGCTCACCGTGGTCTGAGTGGACGTTTGCAATCCGTTGCTGAGCTTTTCACCGATCCGCTCAATATCGCGGGATACGGCGGCAAGTTCTTTGGAGAGGCGTTCACAGGCAGCGCGCTCGCTTGCGACCGCGTCCGCCGTTTCAGGACAACGATCGATTGTGAGAGCATCGCGGAGGGCTTCGGCAGTCTCGGTACTGACTGTGTCGGGATGATCGACGATCCCGACCAAGCTGTCCCGCTGTTCCTGCCACGCGCGCTGCAATGCGATGAGATCGGTTGCGGCGTGGCGATTGTGAAGCGCGGCCCCGACAACTGACTCTTCGGTGCTGGAAAACGGGGTCACTCCAGCTAGCTGGGCATCGGCCGCTCGAACCTTTCCCGCTGGCCCTGGTAGTTCGATGCCGAGGTCGGCGAAACGCGCGGCCACTAGCGCGACGGCACCGGCTGCTTGGCCTGCTCCGGCGGCGGCATCGAGCGCTGCGCTTTGATCGAACGGATCAAGCTGCGTCGCGCTGGACCACCGCGTACGCGTTCCATTTCCGTGCGCTGTATCCAGCGCCGCAAGCGCTTGGCCAAACTGAGCCAGCAACTCGCGATTTTCGATCAGCGTAGGACGATCCAGCTCAAGGGGATTCCGCAGGGACCAGCGCTTCTCCAGTGCCTTCACCTGTTCGCGCGTGAACAGCGCGCGAAGTCGGATCTCGCGCCACGCCAGACTGTGCGCCGTCTGCGCAAGTTTGCCGAGCGGCGTCCGGACGAGCGAGAGGTAGCGACGCAACAGAGCACGGTGACGCCGAAGTTCGACGCGCTTCTCCTCCAGCGCGCGCGCATCATGGCGATTTCGAGCTTCAAGTCGCTCTCTTACGCCTTCGTAAACCGATGTCCGGCTCGCCTTGTCACCATGAAGCTCGAGAAGGAGCGGGCCGAAGCCGGCTACGCTCAGGCGATCGGCCACAACGCGCAGCGCGGCTTGCTTTTCGGCGACGAATAGCACGCGCTTACCCTGAGCGAGCGCGGTCGCGATCATGTTGGTGATCGTCTGGGATTTACCGGTTCCCGGGGGACCCTCGATCGCCATATCGTGGCCGGCGGCCATATCCATGATCGCCCGATGCTGAGAGGCATCCGCGTCGGTGATGAGAGCAGGTACGCGCGCAGCATGCGCCGGGTCATCTATATCTATGACCATGTCGTCCTGCGCGGAACCGCCCAGTTCGGTCGCCCCGATCATGCCCGGCAACAAGCGATGGTTCGCAAAGGCGTCGGTCGGCCAATTTTCGGGATTTAGATCGCGCCACAGGACCATCGGCGGCAACACCGACAACGTCACGAAATTCCTCAGCGTCAGCCGTCGTCCCTGATCCAGGACCGCTTTTGCTCGAATGAAATATGATTCCGGGCTTTCTTCTTCCCGAAGCGGGGGCAGCTTCAGCCCCCAATGTTCGCGAGCCTTCTCGATCAGCGCTACGTTGACCTCAAGCCCGCCTTCCCAAACGCCGAGCCGATATTCCTTGCGCGCGCGCTTCTCGTCCTTCTCCAGCGCTACGGGCAGCAACAATAACGGCGCGTGCGATACGATGTCTGACGTATCATCCTCGTACCATTGCACGAACCCGAAGACGAGGTGGAGCGTGTGGTGTCCCGTCTCGCGGAGATGGCTCGTCGCCCGGTCGGCGACTGATTTCAGCCTTCGCTCCAGTTCTTTCTGCGTGAGCAGCACCCGGATGCGATCGTCCTCATGATGCGCCGCAAGCCCGTCGTCATCACTGGTTTTCAGGTCGAATGACGGATCAAATCCATGCGCGCGGGCGATCGCCGCAACATCGATGCCCTTGCCATAATTCAGTTTGGGCAAGCCAAGCTGTTCGCGGACTCTTCCGCGCAAAGCCCGCTCGGCATCCTGCCAGGCTCGTGCGTCGCCCTCGTTGTCGCCCAATTTGTTGGTGGCGGCCAAAAACTCTTCGTCGATCAGGCGTGCGCGTTCGTACGCGATACCGAACTGTGGCGTCCGTTCGTCAGGTGGCGTCTGTTCTTCACCAGGAAGGGGCTCGAAGCCCATCGTACCCGAGGTCAATCGCGTAAACAGCAAATCGGGCCGTTCATCGACGAAGCGCAGTTGGCTCGCGCTGCGGGACGTGTGCTTGAATGAGATCAATGGTGACTTGCGCGATAGATCGATCAGCTTCGCACGCAGTTTTGCGACGGCTTCATAGGTCCAATTGCGCACCTGCTCGCTAATGCTAGTTTCCGCCGCTGCCTTGGCTCCGGCGGGCTGGTCGGTCTTGCAATCGGCGATCCAGGTTTCGACAGTCTCACGCAGTTTCAAAGCCGCAGCGGTCGATCGGTGCATCAGCTCCGAGCGGATCAATTCAAGCTCCGCGGAATTCCGCCAATTACGCTCGGACATTGCCGTCAGATCAGCAATGGTCAGGCTGCTTAGCGGCCGGCTCATGTCCCTGCTCGCTGTTGGCGGAGGCCGAAGAGATCAAATAACACGTCGCGACTCCACATCATGCCGCGTAACGCCCATCTTCAAGGCGCCGCGCCATTCCAATGCCGGCGAGCGCGTCGAGCACGGGGCGGACAGTGGCCGCACGCTTGCCCTTGAAGGCGCGCGCGATGTCTTGAGGTGCCATCGGTGCCGGTGAGGTGGAAAGGACGGATTGCACGGCGCTGACCTGTTCGGGCAGAGTAAGTGGCCAGGGGATGACGTTGTCCGGTAGGACCGCCGCGGCCTCGCCGAGATCGAGCGTGTCGGCGACGGGTGCCGCGTAAGTGGGCGCCTGATAGTTTGGGCGGAGCCAGCGGATCAGGCCTTTTGCCTCCTCCCCTGCTCGCACCTTGTTGAGCGCCACTAGGCGAACGAGAATTTCCTCGTCGGCGATATCGGTGGGCCAGCCGTAGGCGTCGGCAACCGCAGCGTCGATCGCATCATGATGTTGGCGGATCAGCGTGACCAAGCCGCGACCATGAATGTCGCGTTCGACGTCGGTCAGCGCACGACCAGCACGCAGCGCCTCCAGCACGTTATAGAGCTTGGTCAGCGTCAGGTCGTCGTGGGCCGTCAGGACACCCTTGCGCAGGTCATCGAGTGCCGCCGCCTCGGCGCGGATGGAGTTTTTGAGCGGCTCGGGCGCGTCAGCGGGGAACGGGAAAGGATCAAAGCAGCGCGACTTAACATAAACCGGGTCGTCCCCCACGCCAAGCCGCCCGCCGGCGGCAAGCGCCCACACCACATGGCAACGGCTCGACAGTATCCCCAGGTGAAATCCATCATCAAAAGCGATGGTGATCAGCTTGTTGTCGGGCACGATCGAAACAGGCAGAAACTGAAAGATCCGATGCTTGGCGGTCTCGATCGTGGCGATGTAGCGGGTTATGCCGCGCAGCGCCTTGCGCAGCTCAGATCGTGTTTCGCCATAGAGCCACCAGTTGCCCCGATAGCTCGCGCGATTGTTTTGGTCGCGGTGCGGCTTAACGCTGGCGAGAAGGTGCTGATACACCGCCGGATGACGATCTCGCACCTCCCCCTCGGTCAGACCAAACAGGTCAATCACCTTTAAGTAGCGTGGGCGGGCCGCGAGGTCGCGACCATTGCGATAGTCAAAGATCACCGCCGGCTCGATGCCGAGGCCGGAGCGGATCCGGTCATCCGGGCCGGCCATGCCTCCCAAACCCAAAGCCTGTTCGGCCGTGACGATGAAGCCGTCACCGTGCAGCTTCACCCCTGGCGAGCAAAGTTGGTCGTTCGCCTTCAGCGCGACCGCCGCCGTCACATCCGCGCCGACGCGCAGATCGCTGCTGATCGCGCCAACGGCAGTGGCGAAGTCGATCCGTTCGGGCGCGGCGCTTTCGTCGGTGACGGTCAGCAACTGCCCCTCTGCTTTGCCCTTCGCCGCAACCGTCATGGCGATGCGCACCGCCGCGCCATCCTTTTCATCCACCCAAGGATGATTGGGGATGGCGAACAACAGGCTGACGCGGTCCTTCGCTTCCAGATGTGCGGCGATGACCCGCCTGCTGAATAGCTGCGTGATCGAATTGGTGGTGACGAAGCCGAAACGGCGTGTGCCGGATTTTCGCACGGCGGTCGCCGCCTTGTCCCACCAGTGCATCACGAAATCGGCGCTTTCGGGCATGTCGGTCGTCTTGAACAATGCCTCGAAATAGCCATCGCCCAACCGATCGCGCACGTCCTTGCCGCCAATGAACGGCGGGTTGCCGACGATGAAGTCCGCCTTGGGCCATTTCGCGGCGCGCGGTTTCACATAGCGATACACCTCGACCCGCGCTGTCTCATCGGGCACCTTGCGCCCCGTCACGGGGTGGTCCTTCAGTGTCTCGCCGTCCCAGCGGGTGACGGGCTGGCCATGCTCGTCGCGCTCCAGTTCGCGCGCATCATAGTCGATCAGCGCGTCGCGATTCTCGATCGTGCGGATGTCTTTCAGGATCGGCTCGGGCGGGGATTGCGTCGCGCCGTTCACCCGGAAATGCCATTGCAGATAGCCGATCCACAAAACGAGCTGCGCGATAGCGGCGGCGCGCGGGTTGATCTCGATCCCGAGGAAGTTTTCGGGCGTGATGGTGTGGCCGGTGATCTGCGCGACATATTGGTCGTCGCCGAGCTCGATGAGCAGATCGAGCACCTCGCCCTCCAGCTCCTTCATCCGCGCCATCGCGACATAGAGGAAATTGCCGGTGCCGCAGGCGGGATCAAGCACCTTCGTTTGCGCCAGCTTGCCGTGAAACGCCTCGACCAGCGCCTTCGCCTCGACTGCCTTGTTCTCGCCGATCAGCGTGGCGGCGGCGCCGCGCACGCCGTCCCAGTCGTTGCGCATCGGCTCGATAATGGTCGGCGAGATCAGCCGCTCGACATAGGCGCGCGGGGTGTAATGCGCGCCGAGCTTGGCGCGTTCCCTGGGGTTGAGCGCACGCTCGAGCAGCGTGCCGAAGATCGCCGGCTCGACGTCGCGCCAGTTCTTCTCCGCCGCCTCGATCAGCACGGCGAGTTCGTCGCCATCGAGTTCGAGCGCAGTATTTTCCTTGAACAGATAGCCGTTGAAGCGCTTGACGTGCTGGCGCAGCGCGGGGGCGAATTCTCCCTTGTCCATCGCGCGCCACAGCGCGGCGAGCGAATGGTGGAGGTGCTGGGGGTTGCCGATGTGCTCGCGCAGCAGGTTCTTGAAGCTGTCCTTGGGGAGCAGCACCTCGGTGTCTTCGGCGAACATCGTAAACAGCACGCGCATCAGGAAGCCGCTGACGCTCTCCGCATTATAGCCGCGCGCCTCCAGCCGGCGCGAGACGGTGGCGAGCAGGACGGCAATCTCGCCGGTGACTTTCGCCGACTGAATTGCGGGGTCGAGCGCCTTGGGCGCGGTCCAGATCGCAGCGAGGCGTTCGCGGACCGCTTCGTCGCGCAGATCCTCCAGCATGATGCGGTAGCGCGAACGGTCCGGGAACTGGGCATAGGCCTTTCCGGTGCCGGTGAAATCGGCATAGACCTCAATGCAATAACCGATGTCGGCGACGAGCAGGATCGGCGGCCAGCCATGTTCGGTCGGCAGCGCCTTGGCGTAACGCTCGGCCTGGCCCTTGGCCTGCACCATCGCCTTGGCCCAGCTCGGCGTGCCCCGGCGCGCGGTGCCGCGCTTGATGCGGGTCGATGCGGTCTGGCCGAACAGGTCGAGGTCGGCGTCGCCGCGCGCCGCCGCCTCGCGATCGGCCTCGCTGCCCTGCTTGGCCTCGAGGATAAAGCAATCGCGCTTATAGGCATCGATGCGGCCGAAGCTGGTGCTGCCGTCGCCATTGTCCTGAAACACGCGGCGCTCGAACACATAGTCGTTATGCGCGTCGTCGGTGCGGCTGCCGTGCGGTGGGGCGACGTCGATCAGCGCGCACAGGCCGTTTATGAAGCTCTGTGTATTCGCAAGCTCGGACCCGCCGGTGTCGCGCCACTGCGCGATGAACGTTTCAATGTCACTTGGCCCCCGCATTTTGCGTGTTTGAGGCACAAACCATGATGATTCAATGGCAACTTAGTCCGACGGCGGGCGGTCGTACCCTCAGAATAGAGTCGCGAGTATAGAAGGCTAAGCAGCCGCTAGATCCGCGCACATTTGAGCTGCTTCGAGTTTGCCAGAGAGCTGTCCAGGCAGGCTCCGGCCAATGGTCAGCTTGGCCTCACACTGTCTCAAGCACCCGACGAGCGCCTACACCTTCATGTCGAGGGCTGATATTGATCGTAACATCATGGCCGAGCGCAACCAGACACTCTTCGAGTTTGGCCTGGCTCAGCCCATCGAATTTGCCTCGCGTCAACCGGGAAAGCTTTGGTTGCGTAATGCCCATTTTGAGCGCGGCATCGCGCTGGCTGAGCCCAAGCTCGTCGACCGTCTTGGCAATACGGATAGCAAGCTTGGACTTGACGATGAACCCAGGGTCGAGGCCCAGATCGTCGAGAACGCTCATGCCGGCCGGCGTGGTGTGACCGATAGTCATATCTAGGAGCCTCTGCTTTCTCCCTGCCGTTTCGCGGCTTCGATCGCTCTCACCTCTTTGAGGCGCGCCTCGATGGTCTCTTTGTCGCGTTTCGGCAGATTACTGTCGTTGGTGGATTTCTTCTTGAAGCAATGGAGGACGTAAATCGTGTCCTCGTACTTCGCGGTGTAGACTGCGCGATACGTGTCGGTATCATGATCCTCCAGGATCTCGATCGACACCGGCTTGAACTGTGTCAGCGTCTTCGCATCGGGATAGGACAATCCGTTTTGCGCCAAACCAAGCGCGTGACCGAACGTGTTCACCACCGCCTCGGGCATCCCCAGCAAATCTCTCTTGCTGCTGCCCATCCATTCTATCGTCTTTTCATCCATGGCACCTTGTTCCGTTGCCAATGCCTGCTTGATACCAAAAAAGGTATAAATGGCAAGTTATTTCGAGTGACCCGAGCAAATCGCCGAACGGCTGCTCTTACTCGGATCGGCGTGTGCTGCGTCCAGGGCGACACGCGCAGGATTGCGGGCATGCACGCATCCAAGTTCGGGCGGTCAAGGTGCGTGTAGCTTCTTCCCAAACGAACCAACGCTGACAGTCGCTCGGAGCTGATCGAGATAATCACTCCACCATTGATGCATGGCGACCCGTTCCTCCCAGTAGAACCCGCGATTGTAGGTACCCCGAACAGAATCCTTGTCGGCGTGAGCGAGCGAGCGCTCGATCGCGTCCGGACTCCACTTTCCGCTTTCGTTCAGGAGGGTCGACGCCGTGGTCCGCAGGCCATGGGCGGTGACCTCTCCCACCGCGTAACCCATGCGGCGGAACGCCTGATTGACAGTGTTTTCGCTGAGCGGCCTGCGCGACGTGTGAAACGCCGGAAGCACGAAACCATCCGGCCCCGTCAACGCGTACAGTTCGACAAGGTGTGACAGTACCTGTCTGGATAGGGGAACGGCGTGAGGCCGCCGCATCTTCATACGCTCAGCCGGTATTTTCCAGACCCCGTTTTCCAGATCGAACTCGGGCCATAGCGCCTGTCGAAGCTCGCCGGGGCGGGCCATGACGTGGGGCATGATCTGCATGGCGATGCGTGTGATCAGATGGCCCGAATATGCGTCGATCGATCGCAACAACTCCCCGAACGCCTCCGGGTCGAGGATCGCGCTGTGGTGCTGGACCTTCGGCGTGATCAAAGCTCCGCGCAGGACGGAGGTCGGATCGGTTTCCGCGCGCCCGGTCGCGACGCCATATCGAAACACCCGGCCAGCGAATGACCGGCAACGCCGCGCGGTTTCGTGCTTGCCCTTGGCCTCGATGCGCTTGAGCGCCGCCAAGACGTCGATGGGTTTCAGATCGGCGAGCGCCCGCGTCGCGAGCGGCGCCAGTTGCTCAAGCAGCCAGTTCGCCTTTGTCGTGGTGGTGTCCGCACGACCCTCGGCGACCATCTTGTCGATATATTCCTTGGCGACATCCCCGAAGGTGTTGGCCGCATTGTAGATGGCGACGAGCTTTTCGCGCTTGCGCTCGGCAAGGGGATCGATGCCGTCGCGCAACTTCGCTCTCGCTTCATCCCGCTTTCGCCGAGCATCCGCCAGGCCGACTTCCGGGTAGCGACCCAGCGCTAGGCGCTTGTCCTTGCCCAGGTGAGTGTATTTCACCCGCCAGAGTTTCGAGCCGCTGGGGTGCACCTCGATGTACAGCCCGCGCTCATCGGTACGCTTGTAAACCCGATCTTGCGCTTTTAGGGCGCGAATCTCTAAATCTTTCAAAGGCATGACCATCAATCCCGAATCGAACGGTCTTGATCGAAAGCTACCCCCTATTTCGTCGAAATGGCCCGCCGGGCCACCGTCAAAACCGGGCCACGGATGGCCCGGGCCATGGCCCACTTTTTGACGGGATCGACTGAAATCTGATCGGACACCTTCGGACAGAACCAAGGAAAAAATGGCAGATTTCTGCCGTTTTGTCGATGGTTCTGGGGCGTCAAGAGACGGGTAAATGGTGCCCAGAAGAGGACTCGAACCTCCACGGCCTTGCGACCGCCAGCACCTGAAGCTGGTGCGTCTACCAATTCCGCCATCTGGGCACGGGGTAGGGCGCGGGCCTTAGGGGACGCTTGTGCGGCTTGTCAACACGGGTGTCGCGCGGCATGGGGGCGGCACACGCATGGCAAGGCATTGAGGCATGAAGAACAGGCTGGTTACGCTGATCGGTGGCGGAGGTTTTCTCGGCCGCTATGTCGCGCAGGAATTGCTCGCGGCCGGCGCGCGCCTGCGCATCGCCCAGCGCGATCCGCGCGAGGCGCTGTTCCTGAAGCCGCTGGGCGGCCTCGGCCAGACCCAGTTCGTCGCGGTCGACGTGCGCAAGCCCGACAGCATCGCGCGGGCGGTGCAGGGCGCCGATGCAGTGGTGAACCTGGCCGGCGTGCTCAAGGGCAATTTCCGGGCAGTGCACGTCGATGGTGCGCGCGCCGTTGCCGAGGCTGCTGCGGGGGCAGGCGCGACGGCGCTGGTGCATATCTCCGCGATCGGTGCCGATCCCGATGGCTCTTCCGCTTATGGCCGTTCCAAGGGCGAAGGCGAGGCGGCGGTGCGTACCGGTTTCCCGGGGGCGGCGATCCTGCGGCCATCGCTGATGTTCGGCCGCGAAGACCAGTTCGTGAATCGCTTCGCCGGCATGGTCGCGTGGCCGGTGGTGCCGGTGCTGCGGGCAGGTGTGAAGCTCCAGCCGGTCTATGTCGCCGATGTCGCGCAGGCCGTGGTCAAGGCGCTCGGCGACGAAACGGCCCATGGCAAGACCTTCGAGCTGGGCGGACCCGACATACTGTCGATGGGCGCGCTGATTCGCTGGATCGCCGGCGCGGTCGGGCGCGAGCCGTCGATCGCCGCGATTCCGGATGTCGTCGGCGGATTGATCGCGATGGGCGGTTTCCTGCCCGGCGCGCCGATCACGCGCGACCAGTGGCAGATGCTGCAACAGGACAATGTCGTTTCGGCCGGTGCCGAAGGGCTGGCCGCGCTCGGTGTGGCGCCGACGCCCATGGATGCCGTCGCGCCGGGCTGGCTCGTGCAATATCGCCGGCATGGGCGCTTCGGAACGCGCGCCGCCGCGTGACCTGAATATGGCCGGGTAATCAGTCGCGGCAGGCCGCCGCAAAAGGGGGAATGCGCGTGGACCTGATCATCATCATCCTGCTCGGCATCGTCGAGGGGGTGACCGAATTCCTCCCCGTCTCCTCGACCGGGCACCTCATCCTCGCCGGGCGGCTGTTCGGCCTGCCCCAGGCGGATGCGACCTTCGACATCGTCATCCAGCTCGGCGCGATCCTGGCGGTCGTGGTGCTGTTCTGGGGCCGCTTCATGGGGGTGCTGCGCGGCCTGCTGAAGCGCGATCCCGCTGCGATTCACTTCACCCGCAACGTGCTGCTCGGCTTCCTGCCGTCGGCCGTGGTCGGCGCCATCGCCTATGGTGCGATCAAGGCAGTGCTCGAGGCGCCGGTGATCGCACCGATCGTGGTGTGCATCGCGCTGATCGTCGGCGGCGTGCTGATCCTGATCATCGAGCGGCTGTCGAAGCGCGTCACCGCCGAATCGGTCGAGGCAATGACGTGGCGGACCGCGCTCGGCATCGGCGTCATCCAGTGCGTGTCGATGATCCCCGGGGTAAGCCGCTCGGGCGCGACGATCATGGGCGCGCTGCTGCTCGGCGTCGATCGCGAGACGGCCGCTGAATACAGCTTCTTCCTGGCGATCCCGACCATGCTCGGGGCGACCACGCTCGCGCTCTACAAGGGCCGCCACGAGCTGGGCGACGCGCATCTGACCGCGATCGCGATCGGCTTTGTCGTGTCGTTCATCGTCGCGTTGCTGGTGATCCGGTGGTTCGTTGCCTTTGTCGGCAAGCACGGCTTCGCCCCCTTCGCCTGGTACCGAATCATCGTCGGCGGTGCCGCACTGGCGTGGCTGCTAATATAGGCCCGAACCGGAACCAATATTGCTCAAGGCATTTAAGATCGGGGCAGACCCAGCAATAAATGCGACTAAATAGGGCAGCATAGCTTACCTATTTAGCGGATTCAGCGTGACATTCACCCCGAGAATCGCTAGCGCCACCTCGATTTCACGAGGCGCGCGACCATGGCTGACGGCAACACATTGAAGTTCGTGGACCGGGCACAAGCCTATCCGGGCAAGCGCCCGGCCAAGCCACGTGCGGAGGATTTCCGCGAGATCGCCGATCGCTATGCGCCGATCGCCGCCGAGGAACAGGCCGGCCGCTGCTCGCAATGCGGTGTGCCCTATTGCTCGGTGCATTGCCCGCTGCACAACCATATCCCAGACTGGCTGCGCCTGACCGCCGAAGGCCGGCTGCGCGAAGCCTATGAACTGAGCAACGCCACCTCGACCATGCCCGAGATCTGCGGCCGCATCTGCCCGCAGGACCGGCTGTGCGAGGGCAATTGCGTGATCGAATTCTCCGGGCACGGCGCGGTGACGATCGGGTCAGTCGAGAAGTTCATCACTGACACCGCCTGGGAAGAAGGCTGGGTCGAGCCGCTGGTGCCGGGCGCGCCGCGCGGCCAGTCGGTCGGCGTGATCGGGGCCGGGCCGGCCGGGCTCTCCGCCGCCGAATATTGCCGGGTGATGGGCTATGATGTCCATGTCTACGACCGGCACGACCGCGCCGGCGGGCTGCTCACCTATGGCATCCCGGGCTTCAAGCTGGAGAAGCATGTCGTCACCCGCCGGGTCGACCGGCTGAAGGCAGGCGGTATCGTCTTCCACGAAAGCTTCGAGGTTGGCCGCGATGCGACGCTTGATCAGCTGCGCCAGCGCCACGACGCGATCCTGATCGCGACGGGCGTGTACAAGCCCCGCGCGATCAAGGCGCCGGGCGTCGGCAGCGCGGGCGTGGTCGAGGCGCTGGAGTATCTCACGGCGTCCAACCGCAAAGGCTTCGGCGATGCGGTGCCGGACTTCGACAATGGCAAGCTCGATGCGGCTGGCAAGAATGTCGTGGTGATCGGCGGCGGCGATACCGCGATGGACTGCGTCCGCACTGCGGTCCGCCAGGGTGCGACCTCAGTGAGGTGCCTCTATCGCCGCGACCGCGCCAATATGCCGGGCTCGCAGCGCGAAGTCGCCAATGCCGAGGAGGAAGGTGTCGAATTCGTCTGGCTCTCCGCGCCCCAGGCGTTCGACGCGGGCGAAACGGTGACGGGGGTGCATGCGACCAAGATGCGGCTCGGCGCCCCCGATGGTAGCGGACGCCGCGCGCCGGAGGCGGAGCCCGATAGCGGCTTCGCCCTTCCGGCGGATCTGGTGATCAAGGCGCTCGGCTTCGATGCCGAGGAGCTGCCGGCGCTGTTCGGTGCGCCGGAGCTCGGCGTGACGCGCTGGGGCACGTTGCTGGTCGACAACAAGACGCTGATGACCTCGCTCGACGGCGTGTTCGCGGCGGGCGACATCGTGCGGGGCGCGAGCCTGGTTGTCTGGGCGATCCGCGACGGCCGCGATGTCGCGACGACGATGCATGGCTGGCTGAAGGCAAAGGCCAAGACGGGGAAGAAGGCGGCATGATGGGTCCGGTTCTGTTGTTGGCTGCCTTGGGCGGCCAGAGCGCGCAGCCTGCCCGGACTCCGCCGCCGATATTCGTACCCGCCCCACCCACGCCGACGGCAATCTCGCCCGCGGCGAAAGCGCTCGGCGTGGAAATGGCGTCAGTCCTCAACAGCGAGGAGCTTACGCTCAAGCAGAGCCGCAAGCTGTTCGACGAAACGATGCCGAAAGTACTCGCGGCGAATGCGGAATATAAGCAGATCGAAGTGAGCTATCCCGGCTTCACCGCCCATATCATCGCAGCGATACGGCCGGAGGCGGAGCGCTCGACGATTCAGCGACTGCCCGATCTATGGGATCGGCTGGGGGCACTTTATGCGCGGAACCTGACCGAGGCAGACATGCGACAGGCGCTTGCCTTCTATCGCAGTCCATCGGGATCGTGGCTGATCAGGGTGGTTGGAGAAGGCGCCGATTTCAGCAAGCTGGTGCAGCAATCGATCGACAAGCCGGATAGCAATATCCAGTCGGGGGATCTGCGCGAGGCCATCATCGTGCCCGGCGCCAAGGCCTTGACCTCCTCCGCGACGCCGGCGCAGCGCAAGGACATCATTCGCTTCGTATTCTCGCCCGCCGGGGTGAAGATCCGTCGGCTTGGCCCGGCGGTGATGCAGACGGTCACCGCCTGGTCGAACGAACCCCAGCCCGATGCGGAAAAGGTCATCGAGGCCGCCGTTACCAAGGCGGCAAGCGAATTCATCGAGAATGCCGACAAGGCCGCAGGTGAAGCGCCTCAACCGGCAGGCGGCCGGCGCGCCGCCGTGAGCAAGGATCAGATCTGATGTCGCACGATCAGCTCGCGCTGGAGAACCAGCGTGCCCGCCTTGCGGCGGAGGGCATGTACCGCCCCGAATTCGAATCCGATGCCTGTGGTGTCGGCCTCGTCGCCGCGACCGACGGTACGCCGTCGCGCCGTGTCGTCCAGTCGGCGATCGATGCACTGAAGGCCGTGTGGCACCGGGGCGCGGTCGATGCCGATGGCAAGACCGGCGATGGCGCCGGGCTGCATGTCGACCTGCCGGTCAAGTTCTTCGACGACGCGATCAGCGCCTCGGGCCACAAGACCATGCCGAACCGGCTCGCGGTCGGCATGATCTTCCTGCCCCGCACCGATCTCGGCGCGCAGGAGGATTGCCGGACGATCGTCGAAAGCGCGATCATCGAAGAGGGTTACACCATCTATGGCTGGCGCCAGGTGCCGGTCGACGTCTCGGTGATCGGGCAAAAGGCGCAGGCGACGCGCCCCGAGATCGAGCAGATCATGATCGCCGGGCCGTTGCCCGAGGAGCAGAGCGCTGCCGAGTTCGAGAAGAATCTCTATCTCGTCCGCCGCCGGATCGAGAAGCGCGTGATCGCGGCGCAGATCCAGGGCTTCTACATCTGCTCGCTGTCGTGCCGCTCGATCATCTACAAGGGGCTGTTCCTCGCGGAGAGCCTGTCGGTCTTCTATCCCGACCTGACCGACCAGCGCTTCGAGAGCCGGGTCGCGATCTTCCACCAGCGTTATTCGACCAACACCTTCCCGCAATGGTGGCTGGCCCAGCCGTTCCGCTGCCTCGCGCATAATGGCGAGATCAACACGATCCGCGGCAACAAGAACTGGATGCTCAGCCACGAGATCAAGATGGCGAGCCTCGCGTTCGGCGAATATTCGGAGGACATCAAGCCGGTGATCCCGGCCGGCGCGTCGGACACCGCCGCGCTCGACGCCACCTTCGAGGCGATCTGCCGTTCGGGCCGTGACGCGCCGACGGCGAAGCTCATGCTGGTGCCGGAAGCCTGGGGGCCGAAGGGCGAGATGCCCAGGGCGCATCTCGACATGTACAAATATCTCGCCAGCGTGATGGAGCCGTGGGACGGCCCGGCGGCACTGGCGATGACTGACGGCCGCTGGGCGGTTGCCGGCATGGACCGCAACGCGCTCCGTCCGCTGCGTTATACGCGCACCTCGGACGGGCTGCTGATCGTGGGTTCAGAAAGCGGCATGGTCGTGGTCCCGGAATCGACCATTATCGAAAAGGGCCGGCTCGGGCCGGGCCAGATGATCGCGGTCGACCTGGACAAGGGCGTTCTGTTCAAGGACCGCGAGATCAAGGATCAGATCGCGGGCGAGGCCGATTACGCGACGATGATCGGCAATTTCCTGAGCGTGAACGATCTGCCGCCCGCGCCGGCCGACGCGACCGTTCGGTTCGAGCGCGCCGAGCTGACGCGCCGCCAGGTTGCGGCGGGGCAGACGCTCGAGGACATGGAGCTGATCCTGTCGCCGATGGTCGAGGGCGCGAAGGAAGCGATCGGCTCGATGGGCGACGATACGCCGCTCGCGGTCATCTCGGACAAGCCCCGGCTGATCAGCCAGTTCTTCCGGCAGAATTTCAGCCAGGTCACCAACCCGCCGATCGATTCGCTGCGCGAGCGGCATGTGATGTCGCTGAAGACGCGCTTCGGCAATCTTGCCAACATCCTCGATACCGAGGACCGGCGCGACGGTGTGCTGGTGCTCGAATCCCCGGTGCTGACCGGCGCCGACTGGGCGCGGCTCAAGGCGTTCTTCGGGTCGAAGGTTGCTGATATCGACTGCACCTTCGAAAGCGGCGGCGGGCCGGAGACGCTACGCGGCGCGATCGCACGCATCCGCGCCGAGGCCGAACAGGCTGTGCGCGAAGGGAAGAGCGAAATCTTCCTCAGCGACATGAACATCGGTCCGGACCGGGTCGGTATCGCCGGCGTGCTCGCGGCGGCGGCGGTGCATACGCATCTCGTCCGGCGCGGCCTGCGTTCCTATGCCAGCATCAACATCCAGACCGCCGAATGCCTCGACACGCATTATTATGCGGTGCTGATCGGCGTCGGCGCGACGACCGTGCACGCCTATCTATCCGAGGCGTCGATCGTCGACCGGCACCAGCGCGGGCTGTTCGGTGACCTGACCCTGGAAAAGTGCCTCGCCAACCATCGCCATGCGGTCGACGAGGGACTGCTCAAGATCATGTCGAAGATGGGGATCGCGGTGATCTCCAGTTATCGCGGCGGCTATAATTTCGAGGCGGTCGGGCTGTCGCGCAGCCTGGTCAACGATCTCTTCCCGGGCATGCCCGCGAAGATCTCGGGCGAAGGCTATGCCTCGCTGCACCTCAACGCGGCGCTGCGCCACGAATATGCCTATGACGAGGTCGTGGTGAACCTGCCGATCGGCGGCTTTTATCGCCAGCGTCACACCGGCGAGACTCATGCCTATTCGGCGCAGCTGATGCACCTGCTGCAGACCGCGGTCGCGACCGACAGTTATTCGACCTATCTGCAATTCTCGCGCGGGGTGGAGGCGCTGCCGCCGGTCTATCTGCGCGACCTGTTCCAGTTCAATTTCCCCAACGAGGGCGTGGCGGTCGATCAGGTCGAGGCGATCACCGAGATCCGCAAGCGCTTCGTGACGCCGGGCATGTCGCTCGGCGCGCTGAGTCCCGAGGCGCATGAGACCCTGGCGATCGCGATGAACCGCATCGGCGCCAAGGCGGTGTCGGGCGAGGGCGGCGAAGACAAGGCGCGCTACGCCCCCTATCCCAATGGCGACAACGCCAATTCGGGCGTGAAGCAGATCGCGTCGGGCCGATTCGGCGTGACGGCGGAATATCTCAACGCCTGCGACGAGATCGAGATCAAGGTCGCGCAGGGCGCCAAGCCGGGCGAGGGTGGACAGCTGCCCGGTTTCAAGGTGACCGAGTTCATCGCCAAGCTGCGCCATGCGACGCCAGGCGTGATGCTCATCTCCCCGCCGCCGCATCACGATATCTATTCGATCGAGGATCTGGCGCAGCTCATCTATGATCTGAAGCAGATCAACCCGGTCGCGCGTGTCTGCGTGAAGCTGGTCTCGTCGGCCGGCATCGGCACGGTCGCGGCGGGTGTCGCGAAAGCCCATGCGGACGTGATCCTGGTGTCCGGCCATGTCGGCGGCACCGGCGCCTCGCCCCAGACCAGCATCAAATATGCCGGAACGCCCTGGGAAATGGGCCTGAGCGAGGTCAACCAGACCTTGACGCTCAACGGCCTACGTGGCCGGATCAAGCTGCGCACCGATGGCGGACTCAAGACCGGGCGCGACATCGTCATCGCCGCGATCCTCGGCGCCGAGGAATTCGGCATCGGCACGTTGAGCCTGGTGGCGATGGGCTGCATCATGGTGCGGCAATGCCATTCCAACACCTGCCCGGTCGGCGTCTGCGTGCAGGACGAGCGGTTGCGCGCCAAGTTCACCGGCACGCCCGAGAAGGTCATCAACCTGATGACCTTCATCGCGGAGGAAGTGCGCGACATCCTGGCCCGGCTCGGCTTCCGCAGCCTGGACGAGGTGATCGGCCGCACCGAATTGCTCCGCCAGGTCAGCCGCGGTGCCGAGCATCTCGATGACCTCGACCTCAACCCGATCCTCGCCAAGGTCGATGCGGATGACGACCAGCGGCGCTTCAGCCTGTCGGCGTGGCGCAACGAAGTGCCCGACAGCCTCGATGCGCAGATGATCAAGGATGCGGCGGCGGTCTTCTCGCGCGGCGAGAAGATGCAGCTGACCTACTCAGTGCGCAACACGCACCGCGCCGTCGGCACCCGGCTGTCGAGCGAGATCACGCGCACCTTCGGCATGTCGAAGCTGGCGGACGGGCATGTCCATGTCCGGCTGCGCGGCTCGGCCGGCCAGTCGCTTGGCGCCTTCCTGTGCAAGGGCATCACGCTCGAAGTGTTCGGCGATGCCAACGACTATGTCGGCAAGGGCCTGTCGGGCGGCATCATCGCGGTGCGCCCGGTGGTGAGCTCGCCGCTCGCCAGTCAGGACAATACGATCATCGGCAATACCGTGCTGTACGGTGCGACCTCGGGCAGCCTGTTCGCGGCGGGCCAGGCGGGCGAGCGTTTCGCCGTGCGCAACTCGGGCGCGACCGTGGTGGTCGAAGGCTGCGGCGCGAACGGCTGCGAATATATGACCGGCGGTACCGCGGTGGTGCTGGGGCCGGTCGGCGCGAATTTCGGCGCCGGCATGACCGGGGGCATGGGTTTCGTCTACGATTCGGACGGCAGCTTCGAACGGCGCGCCAATCCCGAGAATATCGTGTGGCAGCGCCTGTCGTCGATGCATTGGGAGGCCGTGTTGCTCAACCTCGTCCGCGCGCATCATGCGGCGACTGACAGCAAATGGTCGGCGGCGTTGCTCGACGATTGGGGCCGGGTGATCGACCGTTTCTGGCAGGTCGTGCCGAAGGAGATGCTGACCCGCCTGGCGCACCCGCTCGACGACCGGTCGGAGATGGTGGCGGCGGAATAGGGCTGGCCAACCAACTACCCGTCATGCCGGACTTGTTCTCGCATCCATGCTTCCGCAAGCCCCGCAGACGTTGCGTGTGCGGGGCGATGGACCCCGGAACAAGTCCGGGGTGACGCTGGGGTAGGGCACCGGGTTAGCCTCTAGTGCCCAGAAAGAACGTCGATCCGGTCCGGGTCGGCGGAACCGTGCCGGTCAGGAAGCAGAACAGCACCACGATCAGCCCGTTCATCACCGCATTGTCGACCAGCCGCGGCCGCACCGCCTGCGGCCGCTCCGCCACCTCGGCCAGCAGCGTCCGTGCCTCGGCCGCCGCCCAGGCCGGCACGCGGATCAGCACGCCGCCCAGCGCGACCATCAAGTTCGGCGCGATCTGGCTGTGGCCCAGCCCGACCGGCATCGCGGGGATGCCGTAAAAGGCGAACATCGACAGCATCACGGCCGTCTCGGGATGGTTGTAGACGATCGCCACCGTCTCGAACGAATCGTCCGTCATCATGCCTTCCCCCGATGGCTCGCTCAGCCTAACAGAGCCTTATGTGGCAGCTTTATCAATTTCCCCTGTGCCCCTTCTCGCGCAAAGTCCGGCTCCTGCTCGGCGAAAAGGGCGTCGGTTACGACCTCGTCCTCGAGAATCCCTGGGATCGGCGCGACGAGTTCCTCGACATGAATCCGGCCGGCCAGGTGCCGGTCATGGTCGATCCCAAGCGCAACATCCTGCTCATGGATTCGATGGCGATCTGCGAATATCTCGAAGAGACGGTCGACAAGGCAGCGATGATCAACGGCACTGCGGTCAACCGCGCCGAGATTCGCCGGCTGGTCGCCTGGTTCGATTCGCAATTCTTTCAGGACGTGACCGCGCCGCTGCTCGGCGAGCGGATGATGAAGCGGATCGTGACCAAGGAATCGCCCGACGCCAAGGTGCTGCGCGAGGCGATGAAGGCCGCGGAGCGCCATCTCGATTATACCGACTACCTGCTCGATCATCACAACTGGATGGCCGGCGCAACGATGAGCCTCGCCGATCTCGCCGCTGCTGCGCAGATCTCGGTCGCCGACTATCTCGGCGGGGTGGATTGGAAAGGACATGAGCAGACCGCACGCTGGTATCGCGGCTTCAAGAGCCGGCCCAGCTTTCGGCCGCTGCTTTCCGAACGAATGACGGGGATCAGTCCACCCAAGGAATATGACGATGTGGATTTCGATTTCTGAGCCTGAGCCATACTGATCAGGGAGCGGGGCGTTCTGATCGGCCAAGCGTTACCGTCCCTAATGGCGGCAGGCTCTTCCAGGCAGCGGATTCGCATCGGGATGGCGGGCTGGTCGCTGTACAAGCCGCCGGCCGGGCGCTTTCCGGACGAGGGCAGTCATCTCGAACGCTATGCCGCGACGTTCGACGCGGTCGAGATCAACTCCAGCTTCTACCGTCCGCACAAGCCGGAAACCTATGCCCGCTGGGCGGCGAGCGTGCCGGCGGATTTCCGCTTCGCGGTGAAGTTGCCCAAGGCGATCTCGCATGAGCGGCGGCTGGTCGACTGCAGCGACCTGGTCGAGCGCTTCGCCGGAGAGGTCGCAGGCCTTGGGGAAAAACGTGGGCCCATCCTGATCCAGCTCCCGCCCAAGCTCGGCTTGGACAGGGATGTCGCTGCGCGGTTCTTTGACCTCGCCCGCGACAGGCTGGGTGGCTTGATGGCATGCGAGCCGCGTCATGCCGGATGGTTCACGCTGGAAGCTGATGCGTTGCTGGTGAAGCATCGGGTGGCGCGCGTTGCGGCCGACCCCGCTCCGGTGCCCGGCGCAGGCGAGCCGGGTGGATGGGCTGACTTCCGCTACACGCGCCTGCACGGCTCGCCGCGCATCTATTGGTCATCATATGATGCGGCGGCGATCAAGCGGCAGGCTGCAGCCGCCCGCTCGGCGAACACGGAGACCTGGACGATCTACGACAACACCGCGTCGGGCGCTGCGCTCGGTAACGCGCTGGCGATGCTCGATCTCGTGACGGGTTAGCCGTCGAGGCTGCGCGTCGCCTGTTCGAACATGTCCTTCGACAGGCCCGGCGTTGCCACGATCCGCTCCAGCTCGGCGCGCATCAGGGCGCCGCGTGACTCGTCGAAGCGGCGCCAGCGGCCGAGCGGCGGGATCAGCTTCGCCGCGGTCTGCGGGTTGAGCTTGTCGAGAGCGATCAGCTGGTCGGCGACGAAGCGATAGCCCTCGCCCGAGGCCGCGTTGAACGCGCGCTGGTTGACGCTGAACGCGCCGACCAGCGATCGAGCGCGGTTCGGGTTGGCGAGGGTGAAGTCGCGGTGCCGCGCCAGTTCCCTGACGCTCGCCAGCGTGTCGTCGCGCGACGACAAAGCCTGGGTCGAGAACCATTTGTCCAGGACCAGGCCATTGTCCGAATAGCGGTTGAAGAAGATGTCGAGCGCGGCGATCCGCCGGTCCGAATTACCGTTGACGAGCGTGGTGAGCGCGCCCTGGCGGTCGGTCATGTTATCGGCCGCCTCGAACTGGGCGAAGGCCAAAGCCGCCGCCTCGTCGCCGCCATTGGCAGCGATATAGCCGAGCGCGACGGTGCGCAGCCGGCGCATGCCTTTGGCGAGCGGCGAATATTCGAACTTCCTGGCCCGCGCGCCTTCATATTCGGCACGCCATTTCGCCTCGAGCGTGCGGCCGATGTCTCGGCGCAGTGCTTCGCGCGCGGTATAGATCGCCTCGGGATCGACCAGCTTCATCTGGTCGCCGATGAAGCTTTCCGACGGCAGCAGCACCGCCTCCGCGACGAAGGCGCGGTCGAGGTTGGGGTCGTCGAGCGTGTTGGCGATGGCGGCGATCACCGGCGCATGGTCGGCACGCCCCTGGCTGACCGAGCTGACCAGCGTGTCGAGCATCAGCTGCTGCATCGCTTCGTAGCGGGCGAAGGGATCGTCGTCATGCGCCGACAGGAAAGCGAGATCGGCGGCCGTGCGGTCGGTCTCGATGATGACCGGCGCGGTGAAGCCGCGATTGATCGACAGGACCGGGCGTTCGGTGACGGTCTCGAAGGTGATCCGCTCCTCCGCATCGGTCAGCTGGATCAGCTGCTCGGGGCCGATCGGGCGGGCGCTGTCGGCACCGAACAGCTTCAGCCTGATCGGCAGCACCATCGGCAGCTTGTCGGGCTGGCCCGGGGTCGGGAGGGTGCGCTGCGACAGGGTCAGGGTAGCGCGGCCGCTGCCGGCCGCATGCGCCAGCGACGCGGTGACGCGCGGCGTGCCGGCCTGGCTGTACCAGCGCCGGAACTGGGTCAGGTCGATCTGACCCCCTTCCTCCATGCAAGCGACGAAGTCCTCGCAGGTCGCGGCCGTGCCGTCGAAGCGATCGAAATAGAGGTCGGTGGCGGTGCGGAAGCGCTGTGGCCCCAGCAAAGTCGCCATCATGCGGATGACCTCGGCGCCCTTGTTGTAGATCGTCGCGGTGTAGAAGTTCGAGATTTCGAGATATTCGTCCGGCCGGATCGGATGGGCGAGCGGGCCGGCATCCTCGGGGAATTGCGCCGCGCGCAGGCCGCGCACGTCCTCGATGCGCTTGACCGCGGCGGATCCCTGGTCGGCGGAAAAGCTCTGGTCGCGAAAGACGGTGAAGCCCTCTTTCAGCGAGAGCTGGAACCAGTCGCGGCAGGTGACGCGGTTGCCCGACCAATTGTGGAAATATTCGTGTGCCACCACAGCCGCGATCGCGTCGAAATCATAGTCGGTCGCGGTGTCGGGGTCGGCCAGGATATAGCGCGAATTGAAGATGTTGAGGCCCTTGTTCTCCATCGCGCCGAAGTTGAAATCGTCGACCGCGACGATGTTGAACACGTCGAGGTCGTACTCGCGACCATAGACGCGCTCGTCCCAGGCCATGGCGGTCTTGAGCGCCTCGAGCGCATGGCCGGTCTTGGCGACATCGGCGGCGCGGACCCAGATGCCGAGCGCGACCTCGCGGCCCGATCCGGTGACGAAAGTGCCCCGATTGGCGACGAGGTCGCCCGCGACCATCGCGAAGAGATAGCAGGGTTTGGGGAAGGGATCGTGCCACTCGGCCCAGTGGCGGCCGTCGCCCAGATCGCCCTCACCGATCGGATCGCCATTGGCGAGCAGCACCGGGAAGCGCGCCTTGTCAGCGGCCATGCGCACCTTGTAGCGGCTGAGCACATCGGGCCGGTCAGGGAAAAAGGTGATGCGACGAAAGCCTTCGGCCTCGCACTGGGTGCAGAGGTTGCCGCCCGAGGCGTAGAGCCCCATCAACTGGGTATTGCGGTCGGGCGCGATCTCGACCTCGGTCTCGATCGTGTGCGCCGAACCGGAAAGTGGGATGACGAGCGTGTCGTTCTCGAGCGTCCAGTCGTTGATCGTCTTGCCGTCGACCTTGACCGAGAGCGGAGTCTGGCCACCGCCGTCGAGCCGCAGCGGTGCGTCATGCGCGCCGTTGCGGATGATGTGCAGCACGGCCTGGACGCGCGTCGCCTCGGGCGAGAGGTCGAAATCGAGCGCGATCTCCGGGACCAGCCAGCCGGGCGCCTCATAATCGTCGCGGCGCGTGACATGGGGCAGGGCGGTGGCGGTCTGGACGTCGAGCATGTCGCTGGATGTAGGGACGAGATTCCGCTCGTGCCACCGAAATCGCCGCCCGGACTGTCGCACTTGCGCGCGTGAATGGCGGTGCTAGGCCGTCTCCATGATCTCGATTGCACAAGGAAAAAGCATGTTTCGTTCGGTTGGCGCGATCGCGCTGATGAGTTTCGCGGGTGCAGCGCTGGCCCAAACGACCCCGGCCCCTGCCCCCACCGCCCCGGCGAAGGACGCGAAGGCCATCAACGATATCGTCAACGCGGTGCTGCCCGACAACCAGGCGGCGATGAAGGCGCATGTCATGTTCCTTGCCTCGGACGCGATGCGCGGGCGCGAGGCGGGCAGCCCGGAATTCGACATCGCGGCCGAATATGTCGCGGCGCAATTCTACGCGGCGGGTCTGCGCCCGGCGGGCGACAATGGCGGCTATCTGCAAAAGGTGCCACTCGTCACCTATCGCGCCGCCGACAAGGGCGATCTGGTGCTGACCAGCAAGGATGCCGAACCGCAGCGTCTGGTGTTCGGAGACGATTATGTCCCCAGCGCCTATGCCGGCGCCGCCTCCACGGTGATCGACGCGCCGGTGGTGTTCGTCGGCTTCGGCATCGTCGCGCCGCAATACAAGCGCGACGACTATGCGGGCGTCGATGTGAAGGGCAAGATCGTCGCCTATCTCGGCGGCGCACCGTCCAGCTTCCAGAGCGAGGAGCGCGCGCATTTCTCGGGCGGCACGACCAAGGCGATCTATGCCCAGTCGCGCGGTGCGATCGGCACCATCCTGATCCAGCCGCGGCCGCTCGGTGCAGCGGCGCAGAATCTGGACCGCCCGCGGGTGACCTGGGGCAAGCCCGACGGTACCGGCGATGCGCCGGGCGCGCCACAGCTGGCGACGATCAGCGACATGGGCGCGGCCAAGCTCTTCGCGGGCGCGAAGACGCCATGGGAAACGATCGTGAAGCGCGCCACCAATGCCGAGACGAAGTTCAAGGCGGAGCAGCTGCCCGGCAGCCTGGCGATCGCGGTGAAGACGGCGTTTCAGCAGGGCATGAGCAGCAATATCGCGGGCATGCTCCCCGGCAGCGACCCGAAACTCGGATCGGAAGTGGTCGTGCTCTCCGCTCATCTCGACCATCTCGGCGTGCGCCCGGACATGAAGGGCGACAACATCTTCAACGGCGCGGAGGACAATGCCGTCGGCATCGCCTCGCTGATCGAGGAAGCCAAGCGCTTCAAGGCGAGCGGCAAGCCGCCGCGCCGCAGCATCATGTTCCTGGCCGTCACCGGCGAGGAGAAGGGGCTGGTCGGCTCCGACTATTTCTCGAAGCATCCGACGGTGCCGATGAACCGCATCGTCGCCGACGTGAATCTCGACATGCCGATCCTGACTTATCGGTTCGAGGACATGACGGTGTTCGGCGCGGATCGCTCGACGCTCGGGCCGATCGTCAGCAAGGCCGTCGCGTCGGTCGGCGTGACCATGTCGCCCGATCCCGATCCGGCGCAGGGCATCTTCGTCCGCTCCGACCATTACCGTTTCGTGCAGCAGGGTGTGCCCTCGGTGTTCCTGTGGCCGGGCCAGGCCGGGCCGGGCAAGGCGGCAACGGCCGAATTCTTCGCCAAGCGCTATCACCAGCCGACCGACGAGATTTCGCAGCCGATCGACTGGAGCCAGGGCATCCGCTTCGTCGATGCGAACTATGCGATCGCGCGCGAGATCGCCGATGGCGACCAGCGGCCGCGCTGGAACAAGGGTGATTTCTTCGGCCTGCTCTATAACGGGTATGGCGCGAAATAACCGCGCTGCTGATCTTCGGCCTGGGCTATTCGGCCCGGGCGCTGGCGGTCCGGTTGGCGGCCAAAGGCTGGCAGGTGAGCGGCACCAGCCGCGACGGCCGGTCCGGGACGATCGCGTTCGGAGACCGGGCGGCGGTGACGGCGGCGATCGCCGGGGCGGATTATATCCTGTCCTCGGTGCCGCCCGAGGGTGACGAGGATCCGGTGCTGGCTGCCTATGGGCCGCCGCTTGCCGAGGCGGATGCCTGGCTCGGCTATCTCTCCTCGACCGGTGTCTATGGCGATGCCGGCGGGGCCTGGGTGGACGAGGGTTCGCCAATCGGCGGCGGGCGGCGTGGCGCGCGCGCCGCGGCGGATTCGGCATGGCTGGCGATGGGCGCGCGCGTGTTTCGCTTGCCCGGCATCTATGGCCCGGGCCGCTCGCCGCTCGACCGGATCGCCGAAGGGCGCGCGCACCGTATCGACCTGCCGGGACAAGTGTTCAGCCGCATCCATGTCGACGATCTCGTCTCAGGCGTGATCGCGGGGTTAGGTGCGCCGGCCGGAGCGTATAACCTCGCCGACGATCTGCCAGCGAACCAGAACACAGTGATGGAGCGCGCGGCGCGGCTGCTTGGGCGCGATCCACCTCCCTTCGCGGCACTGGAGACTTTGTCAGCGCCAGCACGCGCTTTTTACGACGAGAACCGCCGGGTCGCGAACGGCAAGGCGAAGCGAGTGCTCGGCTGGCGCCCGCTTTATCCGGATTACTGCGCCGGCCTGCGCGCCTTGAGCGCGATGACCAGCCCGACGCCTGCCAGCGCCGCGCCGGCCCCGGCGAGCAGCGACCAGCGATAACCCTCGAAGATCGTCGAGAGCAGCATTGCGATCACCGGGATGATCACGCTCGAATAGGCCGCCTTGGCCGGGCCGATGATGCGCAGCACCCCGAAATAGAGGGTGAAGGCGAGCGCCGAGGCGAACACCCCCAGATAAAGCACGCCCAACAGATAGCCAAGGCGCCACTCGATCACCGGCGGACCAGCGATGGTCCAGGCGATCACCGCATCCATCGCCGCGCCGAGCAGCATGGCGATGCCGAGCGTCGGCGCCATGGGATAGCGCCGCGCGGTCTCGGTACCCTGCAGGACATTGGCGCTGGAGGCAGAGAGGACGGCGAGCAGGGCGACGCCGATTCCGGCCAGCGCTGCTTCCGGTCCGTGTGGGGCGGAGCGGGCCTCATGGACGAACAACAGCGAGACCCCGGCCATCGCGATGACCGACCCGATGATCAGCTGCCTGCCCAGTCTCTGGCCGAGGAAGATGCGCCCGAACACGGCATTGGGCACGAGCAGCAGCGCGAACACCACGGCGACCAGGCCGGAGGTGATATAGGTCTCCGCCCGGTAGACGAAGTTGAAGTTGAGGCAGAATTGCGTGAAGGCCAGCGCGACGACGAACAGCCAGCCGCGCCGATCGAGCCTGACCGTCTCGCGCTTCCATGCGGCATAGGCCAGCATGGTCAGCCCGCCGACGGTGAAGCGGTAGGTGACCGACCAGTTGAGCGGCACCACGCCGAGCTGATCGGTGATCACGATCCAGGTCGATCCCCAGATCAAGGTGACGATGCCGAACGGGATCAGCACCGCGAGGCGCGTCGATTGCGGGGCAGGCTGATCGGACATGGGCCTGCCCTAGCGCCCGCCGGGCGCCGGCGGCACGGGCGATTTCCTTGTCAGGTGATAAGCGGACCCTATCAAAGCGCCGCGATCGCGTCGGCGAGGGGCTGGATATCCTCCGCGCGCTGGCTCCACGAAATGACCAGCCGTGCCTCGCCGGGGCCCCAGTCGTAGAAGTCGAAGCCGAGCGCGCGCAGGCTCGCCGCTTCTTCGGCGGAGACGCGCAGGAACACTTCGTTCGCCTCGACCTGGTTGATCAGCCGGTCGCCGGCGGCGCGGGCGAGCAGCGTCGCACCGGCATTCGAGGTGCGGGCATTCTCCAGCCACAGATCGCCATCGAGCAGCGCGAGGATCTGTGCGGCGAGGTAGCGGCCCTTGGACAGCAGCAGCCCGGCACGCTTGCGGCGATACAGGGTGGCGGCGGCGAGATCGGGCTTGAAGAAGATCAGTGCCTCAGCGCTCATCCCGCCATTCTTGACGAAGCCGAAGCTCAGCGCATCGACCCCGGCGCGCCACGTCACATCGGCAGGCGAGCAGCCCAGATGCGCGACCGCATTGGCGAAACGCGCACCATCCATATGCAGGCCGAGACCCTTTGCCTTTGCCAGATCGCCGATCGCGGCGACGTCGTCGGGTGCGTAGACCAGGCCATATTCGGTGGCGTTGGTGATCGAGATGGCATGGGGCTGGACCTGGTGCACGTCGTTGCGCGTGGCGTCGAGCACCGCCTGGATCGCGGCGGCATCAAGCTTCGCGCCGGGCCCCTCGGCGAGCAGCAGCTTGGCACCATGCGTGTAGAATTCCGGCGCGCCGCACTCGTCATTCTGGATATGCGCGTCCCGGTGGCAGACGATCGCACCGTGCGGCGGGCAGAGTGCTGCGAGTGCCAGGCAATTGGCCGAGGTGCCCGACGGCACCCAGAGCGCGCGGACGTCGGTCTCGAACAGGTCGGAGAACAGCCCGTCGAGCTGCTTGCTCCAGGCGTCGCCGTCATAGGCGGTGTCGAGGACATTCGCCTCGGCCAGCGCAGCGAGCACGGCCGGGTGAACGGGGGCGGCATTGTCGGAAAAGAAGCGCATGTGGTGCGCCTTGCGATGCCGCGCGGGTGGCGTCAACGCTGCCGTTGAACGGCAGGGCGTTCGATCGCGGGGCCTCTGCGAAAATGACCATTTCTTCATTTGAAATCATGCGCCGGACGCGCCACGTCCCAGCCGCGCGCCAGTGCGGCCGCTTTCGATCAACCCGGGTTGGGACGACCATGTCCAGCAACGACGACAGTAGACCGACCGGACCGTTCGAGGCCGTCGCGCTGACCTGATCGCTCGATCGGCTCGCTCGCGACCGGCCCTGGCGGCCCGGTCGGAGAATGAGGTGAGCCATGAATACAGCGATCCGTTTTCTCGCGTCCTTTCGCCGCACCTCGACGGTGCGCGATTCGAACCAGCTGTTCGACGCGCATCTGACCTTTGGCGAGCGGCTTTCGGATCGGGTCGCCGCCATTGGCGGCTCATGGCGCTTCATCATCGCCTTCAGCCTGTTCCTGGTCGCATGGGCGGCGTTCAACACGCTCGTGCTCGCGACGCGGGCGTTCGATCCCTTTCCCTACATCTTCCTAAACCTGATGCTGTCGATGCTGGCCGCGCTGCAGGCGCCGGTCATCATGATGAGCCAGAATCGCCAGGCCGCGAAGGACCGGCTGGATGCGCGGCTCGACTATGAAACCAATCTGCGCTCCGAAAGCGAGATTGCGAGCCTGCACGAGAAGGTCGACGCGTTGCTCGCTCAGCTAGCGCGGCTGGATCCGGTGGACGCGGGGGAAACTACCCCCTGAACGCCTATTGCTCTTCATCCTCCGGGTCGCGCGGCGGGGCGCGGTCGTCGCGGCGGGGGCGGGGATCGCTGTCGTCGCGGTTCGATCGGTTGATCTCGATGCTGCCGTCGCGGCCGATATGGAGATTGAGGCCGAGGCCCTGGAGCTCGCCCTCGAGCGGCAGCGAGACCGCGTCGGGATCGATCGCGTTCTCGGCGTCCGGGTCGATCTCCTCAGCGGCCGGCTCGGCCGCATGGGCGGGGCCGACGCCGAGCGCTTGCTGCATGAAGTCGCGCCACACCCGGGCCGGAATGCCGCCACCCGACAGGCCGGGATTGGGCGTGTTGTCGTCATTGCCGACCCACACCCCGGTGACGAGCCCGCCGGCGAAGCCGAGGAACAGCGCGTCGCGATTGTCCTGGGTGGTGCCGGTCTTGCCATAGGTGTCGACCGACAAAGCCGCCTGGCGCCCGGTACCCGATTCAGCCGAGGCTGAGAGCAGGTCGAGCATGTCGTCGCGGATGCGGCCGGTCAGCGGGCGCGACCGGGTGGTCAGCGACGCGTACCAGCTCTGGTCGTGCACCTCCTCCAGCCCACGCGCAGCGACCGGGTAGGATTCGGCGGCGAAGGCGGCATAGGCCGAGGTCAGTTCGAGCAGCGACATGCTCGACGTGCCGAGCGCGATCGTCGCTTCGTTCGGGATCGGCGTGGTGATGCCGAGATCGCGCGCGGCCTTGATGACGTTCGCCACGCCAACCTTCTGGATCAGCCGCGCCGCTGCGACATTGCTCGACCTGGCAAAGGCCTGGCGCAGGGTGATCTCGCCGAGATAGCGGCCGTCCGAATTCTTGGGCGACCAGTCGGCGATGGTGATCGGCGAATCGTCGACCATCGAATCCGGGGTCATGCCGCTGCGCAGCGCCGCCAGATAGACGAACAGCTTGAAGGCCGAACCGGGCTGGCGCCTTGCCTGGGTGGCGCGGTTGAACGGGCTGTCGCGATAGGATTTGCCGCCGACCATGGCGACCACGCGGCCGTCGGGGCGCATTGCGATCAGCGCGATCTGGGCCTGGCGCAGGCCCGCGCGCTTGATCGAGCGTTCCGCCGCTTGCTGCAGGCGGCGATCGAGGGTCGTTTTCACCGTCGTCTCGGTGACGATCTCGCCGGCGCGGTCGCGTGCCTCGGGCAGGACCCAGTCGGCAAAATAGGTGCCGTCGGGCAGCGGCCTGATCCGGTCGACGGCGAGGCGCGCGGGGCGGACATCCTCGGCCGTCGCCTTGTCGATGAAGCCCGCCGCGGCCATGGCGCCGACCACCAGCTTCTGCCGGTCGCGCGCGCCCTTGAGGTTGACGGTCGGGGCAAGCTTCGACGGCGCCTTGACCAGCCCGGCGAGCATCGCCGCCTGGCCGATCGACAGTTCGTTCGGATCGCGGTTGAAATAATGCTTTGCCGCGGCGCTCAGGCCGTAGACATTGTCGCCGAAATAGACATTCGAGAGATAGCGCGAGAGAATCTCGTCCTTCGACAGCCATGCCTCGAGCCAGAAGGCGATCATCACTTCGCGGACCTTGCGCGCTGCCGTCCGGTCCGAATCGAGAAAGGCGTTCTTGGCGAGCTGCTGGGTGATGGTGCTGCCGCCCTCGCGCACCCGGCCCCGGCTCATATTGTGGACGAAGGCGCGGATGATGCCCTTGGGGTCGATGCCCCAATGCGAGCGGAAGCGCCGGTCCTCGATCGCGAGAAAGGCGTTGGTGACGTTCTTGGGCAGTTTCGCCGCATCGACCGGCGGCCCGATGATCGCCCCGCGCCGCGCGATCGGCGATCCGTCGTCGGCGAGCAGGGTGATGCTCGGTGGGGTCAGCGGCTTCAGCGACTGCGACAGCGGCGCGGTGATCGCGAGCCAGCCGACCGCCAGCACGAACAACAGGATCAGCACGCCGAGCCCGCGCATGATCCAGCGCCAGTAATTGCGCCGCTGCACCACGGGCAGGTTGGTCGTGTAGGGCTGCTGGGGCGCGTCCGGATAGTCGAAGCGGCCGGAATAGGCCGGTGGGGGCAAGCCCTCGGTCAGGTCCAGAGGGGATCTTCCCTGCGACGATGCGGGCTCGAATGGATAAGGACGCATGGCTCCTGTCAGTCCGTCCCCGGTTACGCCGCCCGGAGGTGTATTAGCGTGATATGACAGTTGCCGCAAGCGTTTGACATGGACGTCATCCTAGCAGGCGCCGCCCGGCCATGCGAGCGCCGACCATGAGGCATTGAGGCCGTACCATGCAGCGGCTATCTGCATATCGTGCAGCACCGCACCAGCAAGGATGCCGAATGACCGATATCGCCCCCGCCGCTACGCCCCTCGTCGTGGGGATCGGCGGCACGATCGGCGGCATCTCCTCGACCGAGCGGGCGCTACGCATCGCGCTCGACGCGGCGTGCAAGGAGGGCTTCCGCACGCGCATGTTCGGCGGCGCCGATATGGCGCGGCTGCCGCTCTACGACCCGCGTGCGACCGAACGCACCGAGCATGAGCGCGAGTTCGTCGACACCATCCGCCAGGCCTCGGCGCTGATCATCGCCAGCCCCGGCTATCACGGGAGCATCTCGGGCGTGGTCAAGAACGCGCTCGACCTGCTCGAGGAGACGGCGAAGGACGAACGGCCCTATCTGGCGGACATGCCGGTCGGGCTGATCGCGACCGCTTATGGCTGGCAGGCGACGGGCAGCACGATCGCGGCACTGCGGTCGATCGTCCATGCGCTGCGCGGCTGGCCGACGCCGTTCGCGGCGGCGATCAACACGCAGCTGACCAAGTTCGACGATGACGGCGGGAGCAGCGACCCCGCCGTGCATGAGCAGATTTGCCTGGTTGGCCGTCAGGTCGCGCGCTTCGCGCCGATTTCCCAAAGTGGGTGAAGGGATCCGCTGGCCGAAAGGCTTCGCGCCCGACGCGGCGCCGATCCATGTCGTCAACCGCATCGAGACCGGGACCGCGCCGGAGATCGTGTGGCGGCGGCTGATTCATGCGGCCGGCTGGCCGGCGATCTATGCCAATGCGAGCGATGTGGCGATCGAGGGCGGTGGTGCGGATCTGTTCGCTGAGGCGCGGTTCAGCTGGAAGACCTTCGGTGTCGCGCTCCGCAGCGAGGTGAAGGAGTTCGAGCCGGAGACGCGCATCGCGTGGGAGGCAGTGGGGATCGGGGTCACCGCCTATCATGCCTGGCTGATCGCCCCGACCGGGACGGGCTGCACGATCCTGACCGAGGAGACTCAATACGGGCTGGTCTCCCGGGTGGGGCGGCTGTTGTTCCCGACGCGGATGGAGCGCTGGCACCAGAAATGGCTGGAGGCGCTGGCCGCCTGAGCGGCGCTACTTCTTCTTCGGCCCGTAGCCGGCCTTGATCGCTTCGGCCGCCAGATCGTCGCTCGAGTCGACGATCTGGTCGACCCAGGCGCGGAAGGTCGCGCGCGGCATGCCGTCGACCAATCCACCCGCGGAATAGGCCAGGCGCTTGTCGTCGCGCGTCCAGACTTTGATCAGGTCATAGAGCGCGTTCATCTTGGCGACCCACTCGGCCGGGAGATCGGTAAGGTCCGAGAAAGAGCCGACCAGCACGATATAATGGCAATCCTTGCCGTCAGTGCAGCCGGCAAGGACCACGCCGAGCGTCTCGTTGGGGAGATGCAGCAGGCCCTCCACCGTGGTGGTGCCGGTGCCGAAGGCATCAGGCGCATAGCCCATCTCGCGCAACTGCTGCTCGAACTGTTTGGGATCCTTGACGCTGATCGCCGACTGCGCGGTCGCGATGCCGGGCAGGAAAAACAACGACATGGCAATCAAGGTGGCAGGCAAGGCGGCAGACAGGCGCATCATATTCCCCCCGGTAGGACGAGCCCGATCCTACCGCGTCGGAACGGGCTCGTCCCCCGAATAATCGTAGAAACCCCGGCCGGTCTTGCGGCCGAACCAGCCGGCTTCGACATATTTCACCAACAGCGGGGCCGGGCGGAATTTGGGGTCGCCGGTACCCTGGAACAGCACCCGGGTGATCTCCAGGCAGGTGTCGAGCCCGATGAAGTCGGCGAGGGTCAGGGGTCCCATCGGGTGGTTGAGACCGAGCTGGCAGGCGAGATCGATGTCGGGGATGGTCGCGACGCCCTCGCCGAGCGCGAAGCAGGCTTCGTTGAGCATCGGCATCAGCACGCGGTTGACGATGAAGCCGGGCGCGTCGTTGGCGCGCACCACTTTCTTGCCCAGCGCCTTCGCATAGTCCTCGACCAGTTTCACCGTCTCGTCCGAGGTGGCGAGACCGCGGATCAGCTCGATCAGGCCCATCACCGGCACGGGGTTGAAGAAATGCACGCCGACGAAGCGCTTCGGATCGGGCGAAGCCTGGGCCAGGCGGGTGATCGGGATCGACGAGGTGTTGGACGCAAGCACTGCCTGATGGCCGAGCACCTTGCCGACCTCGGCGAAGATCGAGCGCTTGATCTCCTCGCGCTCGGTCGCGGCCTCGATCACCAGACCGCAGGAGGACATGCCGTGCACGCCGTCGATCGGCTCGATCCGGGCCAGCGCCTGGTCGCGCGCGGCGGCGTCGATCTTCTCCTTGGTCACCAGCCGGTCGAGCGCCTTGGCGATGCCCGCCTTGCCGGCTTCGGCGCGCTCCTTCGAGACGTCGGTGAGCAGGACGTGGAAGCCCGCCTGCGCCGAGACCTGCGCGATGCCCGCGCCCATCTGCCCCGCTCCGATCACGCCTACCGTCTGCATTACCTGCTCTCCGAAAATCGATACCGCGCTGCTCCTATCGACTCGGACGCAGCTGGGCTAGGATGGTGGGATGATCGGATTGCTCTTTCTGTTTGCCGCGGCCGATGCCGTGACACCGCGCCCGACCCCCGGACCCAGCAAGACCTTCGGCGACTGGGCTGTCGCTTGCGACAATGTTCAGGTGTGCGAGATGACATCGCTGATCGCCGAGGACGAGGCGGCTGACGGCAGCGATTCGGGTGCTTCCTTCTCGATCGCGCGCGCAGCGGGCCCCGGCGGCGGATTCTTCTTCGAACTATCCACCAATGGCGGCGTCGCCGGGCCGGTATCGGTGCGGATCGACGGTAAGAGGATCGTCGACGGCATTGTCGCGAACGATGGCATGACGCTGGCCGGCGATGCCGCGGACCGGATCGTCGCGGCGATGGCCAATGGCAAAAGACTGACCTTGAACAAGAAGGCGGGGAAGGAGGTGGCGCACGCCTCTCTGTCGGGCTCTGCCGCCGCATTGCGTTTCATCGATGCCGAGCAGCATCGCGCGGGAACGGTAACGGCCGCTGTCGCCAAGGGCCCGAAGCCGGCAAGCGCGGTGCCGCCCGTCGCGGCATTGCCCAAAGTGTCTTCGATCGCGGCGTCGGGCGTCGCGGCGAAGGTCACGCCAGCCTTGATCAAGACGATGCGCACCTTGTCGGGGTGCGAAACCGAGGACGTGCAGAGCAGCGGTCCGGTCACCGGCAATGCGATCGGCGGGGGCAAGACGCTGGTGCTGCTGCCGTGCGGGGCGGGCGCTTATAATTTCTCGACCGTGCCGTTCGTCGTCACTGCGGGCAAGCCAGTCATCGCCCGCTTCGATTCGCCGCCCGGATGGACGGTGGCCGAGGGCACGCCGACTCTGGTCAATGCCGATTGGGACGCGAAGCTCGGGCGGCTCGGCAGCTACGAGAAAGCGCGTGGCCTAGGCGATTGCGGATCGAGCGAAACCTATGTCTGGGACGGGTCGATGTTCCGGCTGATCGAGGCGACGCAGATGGGCGAGTGCCGCGGGTCGATCAACTGGCTGACGATCTGGCGGGCGACGCCGGTTCGCTGACCTGTTCCGCCTGTTTTATCAGGCGGATTTTTTTCTTCACCTGTTATGTTGGATTTGGCGTTCGAATTTTTTCCGCTGTTTCAACGCGATAACCTGCTCCACCTGTTATTGGCAGAACAGGTGAATAACAGGTCGATAACAGGTGCCGGAACAGGTTCTGTTACGCATGCCGACGATGAGAAAGATCCAATACCGGTCGGCTGGGGCCGGCCGGTTGGACCAGGACATTAGCGTGTTTTCGGGGCAGTTGAATCGATGCGAGAACGACTCCACATGCGAACCCCTCCCGCTTGCGGGAGGGGCTAGGGGAGGGCCTGTCCTCCCCACCAGGCTTATCGATCGGGGACACGCCCTCCCCCAACCCCTCCCACAAGTGGGAGGGGAGCAGGTTACGGCGCGAACCGGGCCGGCTGCGCTTCGGCGAGGATCACCGCGAACAGGCCATCCGGGTCGGTCCATTCGGCGATCGGCGTCCAGCCGCCCGCGCGGAGCAGGATGCGGCCGTCGCGCTGGCCGTATTTGTGGCTGTTCTCGGTGTGGATCGTCTCGCCCGCCGCCATAGAGAAGGGACGGCCTTCGATGGTGAAGGCCATGTCCCGGGTCGCTTCGAGATGCATCTCGATCCGGGCGCGATCGTCGTTCCAGATCGCGCGATGGCGGAAAGCCTTGATCGGCAAGGTGCCGCCCACCTCGCGGTTGATCCGCTCGAGCAGGTTCATGTTGAAGGCGGCGGTCACGCCCTGCGCGTCGTCATAGGCGGAGACGAGGACCTGCTCGTCCTTGATCCGGTCCATGCCGATCAGCAGCATCGATCCCGTGCCGAGCGACGCCTTCATCGCGCGAAGCAGATCGACCGAGCTGTGCGGGATCATGTTGCCAATGGTCGATCCGGGAAAGAAGCCGAGCTTGGGCAGGTCGGCGACCGAGGCGGGCAGGGCGATCGGGCGGAGGAAGTCAGCCTCGACCGGCAGCACGGGCAGGCCGGGAAAGGCGGCGGCCAGGCCGGCCGAGGATTCGCGCAGGAAATCGCCGGAGATGTCGATCGGCACATAGGCGGCGGGGTTCACGCTGCGCAGCAGGATCGGCGTCTTGGTCGAAGAGCCCGAGCCGAACTCGACCACGGCGCGGCCTTCGCCAGCGAGTGTCGCGACTTCGGAACAGGCGCGGCGCAGGATCTCGGTCTCGGTGCGGGTCGGGTAATATTCGGGAAGCTCGGTGATCGCCTCGAACAGCTCCGAGCCGCGCCGGTCGTAGAACCAGCGCGCCGGGATGGCGCGGGGCCGGGTTTCGAAGCCGCGCAGCACGTCGGCGCGAAAGGCGGGGTCGGCCAACGTGAACTCGCCGTCCTCGATTTCCTGTTTCAGCATGTCAGAGATCCTTGGCCAGGCGCACGCCGGTGAACTGCCAGCGCTGGTGGGGATAGAAGAAATTGCGGTAGCTAGGGCGCGCATGGCCGCGCGGCGTGGCGCAGGAGCTGCCGCGCAGGACGAACTGCCCGCTCATGAACTTGCCATTATATTCGCCGACGGCGCCCTCGGCGGGTTTGAAGCCGGGATAGGGGCGATAGGCGCTGCCGGTCCATTCCCACACATCGCCGAAAAAGGCCGGGCCTTCGGTGGCCGGGCGCGGCTCGACCGGGCCTGCGCTATCGAGCTGGTTGCCGCCGGCGGCATCAAACGTAGCGGCAGCGGCCTCCCATTCGAACTCGGTCGGCAAGCGGGCACCGGCCCAGCTTGCATAGGCATCCGCCTCGTAGAAGCTCACATGCGTGACGGGCGCCGCGGGGTCGATCGGGCGGCGGCCGTCGAGGCCGAAACGCGTCCAGACGCCGTCCTGCTGTTCCCAGTAGAGCGGCGCCACGATCCCTTGCGCCTTCACCCAGGCCCAGCCGTCGGACAGCCAGTGGTGCGGATCGGCATAGCCGCCATCGGCGATGAACTGGCCCCATTCGCCATTAGTGACGGTGCGGTCGGCAATGGCGTGCGGGGTGAGCAGGCTTTTATGGCGTGGCCCTTCGCAATCGAAGGAGAAGCCGTCGCCGCCATGACCGATCTCGACGATCCCGGCCTTGCCCTCGATCCAGTTGATCGGGCCGGGCATCGCGACCGGGACCTTGCGCTCGGCCGGCCAGATCGCCGGTTCGAGCGGGTTCTGCGCCATGAGGTGGAGCATGTCGGTGACCAGCAGCTCCTGATGCTGCTCCTCATGATGGCAGCCGAGCATCAGCAGCGCGAGCGCCGCCTCGGGCAGATCGGGCAGCGCGGCGCTGATCGCGGTGTCGACATGGGTGCGATAGGCCAGCACCTCGGTGAGGCTGGGCCGGGTGATCATGCCGCGGCGCGCGCGGCTGTGGCGCTGGCCTTCGGCCTCGTAATAGCTGTTGAACAGGAAGGGGAAGCGTTCGTCATGGAGCGCATAGCCGGCGACGAAATCGCGCAGGATGAAGGTTTCAAGGAACCAGGTGGTGTGCGCCAGATGCCATTTGGCGGGCGACGCATCGTCCATCGACTGGACCGAGGCATCGGCGTCTGACAGTGGGGCAACCAGGGCCTCGGTCAACGCCCGCACCTTCGCGAAGCGCGTCGCAAGCGCGTCCGTCCTGGGTCGAGGCTTAGTCTTTGTTCGCATTCTGTTCCCTTTTTCCAGAACGCGCCGGCCAAAGTCAAGCCAGGCTACGGCCCTGTCGGGTCTCGGGACGCACCGGGAATCCACAGAACGTCGCCACCGGCATCTTTGTTCACCCGCCTCGCGGCGACGAACAAATAGTCGGACAGGCGGTTGAGATAGGAAAGCGCGAGCGGATTCAAAGGGACAATCTGCCCGGCGGCGACGGCAGTGCGCTCGGCGCGCCGGGTGATGGCCCGGGCGAGGTGAAGCGCGGCGGCGCCCGCGGTGCCCGCCGGCAGGATGAAACTCGTCAGTGGGGCAAGATCGGCGTTCATCGCGTCGATCTCCTCCTCGAGCCGCGCGACCTGTGCCGCCACGATCCTCAAGCTCATGTCGGAAGGGCTGAAATCCTCGCCCGGGGTGGCGAGATCGGCGCCGAGATCGAACAAATCATTCTGGATTCGCGTCAGCGCGGTCGCGTATCGGCCCGGCCCGAGCGCCGAGATCGCTACGCCGATCGCGCTGTTCGCCTCGTCGACATCGCCGATCGCGGCCATGCGCGGGTCGTTCTTGGGCACGCGCGATCCGTCGACCAGGCCGGTGGTGCCGCCGTCCCCGGTGCGGGTGTAGATCTTGTTGAGCTTGACCAGGGGGTCAGTTCTTCTGGGCGAGGAGCAGAATGATCGCCACCAGGGCGATCGCGATCGCCTGGAAGAAGATGCGGTACTGCATTGCCTTGTTCGACTTGAGGGCCGAGCTGCTCGGCCCCTTCTCTCCCTTCGCCTCGGCGCTCGCGCTCATCAGGAAGATCACGAGGCCGCGGACAAGCATCGCAACGGTCGCGAGCATCGCCGCAATCAGCAGGATGATGAGGAAGGTATTCATGGCCCTTATCTAGGCTTCCGAGGTACGAAAGCCAATGGGCAGGCGCCCGGCGCGCAGGTCGTCGGCCAGGGCGCGCCCATCGATGCCGGCACCACGCATCGCCTGCAGGGTCGGTGCCTTGTTGCGCTTGGCGAGGCGCGCGCCGCTATCGTCCGCGAGCAGGACATGGTGGCGGTAGATTGGGGTGGGCAGGCCAAGCAGCGCCTGGAGCAGTCGGTGGACATGCGTGGCGGCAAACAGATCGCCGCCGCGCACCACGTGAGTCACACCCTGCGCTGCATCGTCGATGGTGACGGCGAGATGATAGCTGGCCGGTGCATCCTTGCGGGCGAGGATCACGTCGCCGTGCATCTCGGGCCGGGCAACCACGTCGCCGGCAAGCTCGTCATGCCATATCAGCGGGCCATCGTGCCGGGCCTGATCCGGCATCTCCTCGGCTGCGGGATCGAGCATATCGAGCGCGCGGGCCAGGTCGAGCCGCCACGCATGTTCTTCGCCCGCGGTCCTCCGGGCGCGCTCGCTGTCCGCGATATGGCGGCAGGTGCCGGGATAGAGCGGCCCGGCATCGCCATGCGGGGCGGAGAGGCTCGCGGCGATTTCGGCGCGCGTGCAGAAACAGGGATAGAGCAGCCCCATCGCCTTCAGCCGCTCGATCGCCTCGCCATAGAGATCGAGCCGTTCCGACTGGAGCAGCACCGGCCCGTCCCAGTCGAGCCCGAGCCAGGCCAGGTCGCGCTCGATCGCGTCGATATAGTCGGACCGGCTGCGGGTGCCGTCGATATCCTCGATACGCAGCAGGAAGCGCCCACCTGCCCCTTTTGCGCGGTCGTGCGAAAGGATTGCCGACCAGGCGTGGCCGATGTGCAACAGCCCTGTAGGGCTGGGCGCGAATCGGGCGACGACGGAAGTCACCTGGGCATCAAACCGGCTCTTGACCGCGAGTCGCGGGCTGTGCTGTCATCACGGCGTCATCCTGATCGGCAATGGCCGCGCCCAGGAAGCAAAGGGGGTCGTTCGCGTGTACCATCCCGATCTGATCCGCCATCCGGACAGTTGCCCTGCGCTTGTGTTGAATGCCGATTATACGCCGCTCAGCTATTATCCGCTCAGCGTATGGCCGTGGCAGACCGCAATCAAGGCAGTGTTCCTCGACCGGGTCGACATCGTCGCCGAATATGAGCGCGAGGTGCGCAGCCCCAACCACAGGATCAAGCTGCCCTCGGTCATCGCGCTGAAATCCTATGTCCGGCCGAGCGCCTTTCCGGCGTTCACCCGGTTCAACCTGTTCCTGCGCGACAAGTTCGAATGCCAATATTGCGGGGCGGGCCATGACCTGACCTTCGACCATGTCGTGCCGCGCGCCCAGGGCGGGCGGACGACCTGGGAGAATGTCGTCACGGCCTGCGCGCCGTGCAATCTGAAGAAGGGCGGGCGGACGCCGAAACAGGCGGGCATGCCGCTGCACATCGGCGCGATCCGGCCGACCAGCTGGCATCTGCAGGAACATGGCCGGCGTTTCCCGCCCAATTATCTGCACGATACCTGGCATGACTGGCTGTACTGGGATGTCGAGCTGGAGGCTTGATTATTTCCCTCTCCCGGCGGGAGAGGGAGGGGCCCGCGCGAAGCGTGGGAGGGTGAGGGCGACCGGTTGCGCTCCTTACTCACCCTCACCCTCCCGCGCCTTCGGCGCTCCTTCCCTCTCCCGCTGGGAGAGGGACTTGGGATTCGGCTCGATCGTCGGTTGACCCCAGCTCTACCGCAATGCAGCATCGCGTCATGGCCGAACTCCCTTCCATCGCGAACAATCCCGACATCCGTTTCCTGGGCAAGCTGCTCGGCGACGTGATCCGCGCCTATGGTGGCGAGACCTTGTTCAAACGCACCGAATATATCCGCGCCGCCTCGGTCGACCGGCACCGCGGCATCACTGCGAAGGATGCGATCGATCTCGGGCTCGACCGGCTGAACCTGGACGAGACGCTCGATTTCGTGCGCGGGTTCATGCTGTTCTCGATGCTCGCCAATCTCGCCGAGGACCGGCAGGGCGTCGCTGCGGAAAAGGGGGCGGATGTCGAATCCGCGCTGAAGCGGCTGGCGGACGAGGGGATCGATCACGATGCCGTGATGGCGCTGCTCGACCATGCGCTGATCGCGCCGGTGCTGACCGCGCACCCGACCGAGGTGCGGCGCAAGAGCATGATCGACCATCGCAATCGCATCTCCGAGCTGATGACGCTCAAGGATGCCGGACTGGCCGAAACGCCGGAGGGCGATGCCGTCGACGAAGCGATCCTGCGGCAGATCGCGCTGCTCTGGCAGACGCGCGTGCTGCGCAAGGAGCGGCTGTTTGTCGCCGATGAGGTGGAGACTGCGCTCAGCTATCTGCGCGACGTGTTCCTGCCGGCGCTGCCGGCGCTCTACCAGCGCTGGGACCGGGCGCTGGGCGCACGCGCGCCGAGCTTTCTGCGGCCGGGCAGCTGGATCGGCGGGGATCGCGACGGCAATCCCTTCGTCACGGCGGAGTCGCTCAAGATCGCGCTGGCCAAGGCGTGCGAGGCAGTGCTCGGCCATTATCTCGACGCCGTGAATGCGCTGGGCGCGGAGCTGTCGATCTCGACCGGCATCACCGAGGCCGATGAAGGCGTGCAGGCGCTGGCCGAGGCAAGCGGCGACGCCGCGGCGAGCCGGGCGGACGAGCCCTATCGCCGCGCTCTGTCGGGCATTTATGCGCGGCTCGCGGCGACGCATCTCGCTCTGACCGGCAAGCCGGCGCCGCGCCCCGGTCCGCTGCACGGTGAGCCCTATGCCGATCCGCAGGCATTCCGCGCCGATCTGGTCACCATCGCGCGGGCCTTGCGCGGCGGCGGTGGGGCCCTGTCCTCCGGCGGGGCGCTGGGGCGGCTGATCCGGGCGGTCGAAACCTTCGGCTTCCATCTCGCCACACTCGACCTGCGGCAGAACAGCGCGGTGCTGGAGCGCGTGGTGGCGGAATTGCTCAAGGTATCGGGGGTCGAGGCGGACTATCTCGCGCTCGACGAGTCCCGGCGCGTGTCGCTGCTGCGGCACGAACTGTCCAATGCTCGACCATTGTCGAGCCCGTTCGCGACCTATTCGGACGAGACGGCGTCGGAGCTGGCGATCGTCCGGGCGGCGGCCGACGCGCATGCCAAATATGGCCCGGCCTGCATCACCCAGCATATCGTCTCGATGGCGCAGTCGGTGTCGGACCTGCTCGAGGTCAATGTGATGCTCAAGGAGGTCGGGCTCTACCGGCCGGGCGAAACGCCGAGCGCGGCGATCATGGCGGTGCCCCTGTTCGAGACGATCGGCGATCTGGAGGCGGCGCCGGGCATCATGACCGAGTGGTTCGCCCTGCCCGAGGCAGGGACGATCACGCGCGCGCGGGGCTTCCAGGAAGTGATGATCGGCTATTCGGATTCGAACAAGGACGGGGGCTATATCACCTCGACCTGGTCGCTCTCGAAGGCGTCGACAGCGCTCAAACCCGTGTTCGACGAGGCGGGCGTGGGCATGCAGCTCTTCCACGGCCGCGGCGGCGCGGTCGGGCGTGGCGGCGGGTCGGCCTTTGCCGCGATTCGGGCACAGCCGACGGGGACGGTGCAGGGCCGCATCCGCATCACCGAGCAGGGCGAAGTGATCGCCGGCAAATATGGCACGCGCGAGAGCGCGATGACCAATCTCGAGGCGATGGCGTCGGCCACCCTGCTCGCGAGTCTGGAGCCGGATGCGCTGTCACCGGCGGAGGCGGCGCGGTTCGGCGCGGCGATGGATGCGCTGTCGGGGAGTGCCTTCAAGGCCTATCGCGATCTGGTCTATGGCACCGAAGGCTTCCGCACCTTCTTCCGCCAGATGACGCCGATCGCAGAGATCTCGGGCCTGAAGATCGGATCGCGCCCGGCGAGCCGCACCAAATCCGACCGGATCGAGGACCTGCGCGCCATTCCCTGGGTGTTCAGTTGGGCGCAGGCACGGGTGATGCTGCCGGGCTGGTACGGCGTCGGCCAGGCGATCGCCGGGTTCGCGGACAAGGGTCTGCTGGCGGAGATGGCGCAGGGCTGGCCGTTCTTCGCCGCGACGCTCGACAATATGGAGCAGGTTATCGCCAAGTCCGATATGGACATTGCGGAACGCTATGCGGCGTTGGTCGAGGACCGGACGCTGGCGGACAAGGTATTCGGGGCGATCCGGGGCGGCTGGCAGCAGACGCATGACGGGCTGCTGGAGATCACCGGCCAGTCGCGATTGCTGGAGAAGCATCCGGCGCTCGACGCATCGATCCGGTTGCGCCTGCCCTATATCGAGCCGCTCAACCTGTTGCAGATCGAGCTGATGAAACGCCACCGCGCGGGAGAGACCGACGAACGGATCGGCGAGGGGATATTGCTGTCGATCAACGCGATCGCGACGGCGCTGCGGAATTCGGGCTGATAATTCCTCCCCCGGGAACCGGGGGAGGGGGACCAGCGAAGCTGGTGGAGGGGCTTGGAGCGCGGAACGCCTGCCCCGCGCTCCAAGCCCCTCCACCACCCGCTGAAGAAGCGGGCGGTCCCCCTCCCCGAGCAAGCTCGGGGAGGAATTAAGAAAGGAACGGCGCCGCCAGCTCCGGCCTCACTCGCAGCAACCGGCCCGTCGCCCGGTCGAGCAGCGCCCAGGTCGACACTGCCTCCACCTTCACCTTGCCGTCGGCGCCGGTGAATCGCACATGGCGATCGAAGCGGGCGCCCCGGGGCGGTTCGGGCACCCAGGTTTCACCCGTCACCGTCTCGCCCGGACCGACATTGCCGCGGTAATCGATCTCGTGTCGGGTCACGACCCAGATAAGGGTATCCTGTTGCTCGGCGGTCGCGATCGCTGCCCAATGCGCGACCGCGATGTCCTGGATCCACTTCACCCACACCGCATTGTTGACGTGGCCGAGCTCGTCGATATCGGCGTCGGTCGCGGTTTTGGTGAGCTTGAAGGGCATTACCCCTCCACGCCCATCTGCCACAGCACGAAGGCATGTTCTTCGGCTGCTTCGCGCAAGCTCTCGAACCGGCCCGATTTGCCGCCATGCCCTGCGCCCATATTGGTCTTGAGCAGCAGCAGATTGTCGTCGGTCTTGGTCGCGCGGAGCTTCGCCGCCCATTTGGCGGGCTCCCAATAGGTCACGCGCGGATCGTTCAGGCCGCCCGAGATGAACATCGGCGGATAGGCGTGCGCGGCGACCTGGTCATAGGGCGAATAGGAGCGGATCAGCTCGAACGCGGCCTTGTCCTCGATCGGGTTGCCCCATTCGGGCCATTCGCCCGGCGTCAGCGGCAGCTCCGCGTCGAGCATGGTGTTGAGCACATCGACGAACGGCACGTCGGCGATCACCGCGCCCCACAGCGCGGGGTCGCTATTGACCACCGCCCCCATCAGCTCACCGCCGGCGGAGCGGCCGGCGATGGCGATCTTGCCGGCGTTGGTCCAGCCGCCGGCGATCAGGCCCTTCGCCACATCGACGAAATCGTTGAAGGTGTTTTCGCGCTTCTCCAGCTTCCCATCGAGATACCATTGCTGGCCGAGATCGTCGCCGCCGCGGATATGCGCGATGGCATAGGCAAAACCGCGATCGAGCAGGCTCAGCCGCCCGGTCGAGAAGCCTGGCGGAATGGCATAGCCATAGGCGCCGTACGCATAGAGGAAGAGCGGGGCTGAGCCGTCCCTGGGGAAATCCTTCGGGTAGACGATCGACACCGGCACCTCGGTGCCGTCGCGGGCCGTGATCTTCAGCCGTTCGGTGCGGTATTTGTCGGCGTCGTAACCCGAGGGGATTTCCTGCACCTTGAGCGTGGTCAGGGTGCCGGTCGCGACGTCGTAATCATATTCGGTGCCCGGGGTGACCATGGATTCATAGCCGACGCGCAGCACGTCCATCGCATATTCGGGGTTGTTGCCGAGCCCGGCGTCATAGCTCGCCTCGGGGAAGACGATGCGTTGCGGCGGGAGCGACGAATCGTAGCGGTGGATCTCGATCTGATCGAGCCCGTCCTCGCGCCCGTCGACGATGAAGAAGTCGCGGAAACAGTCGACGCCAGTCATGTAGAAATGCGTCGACGGGCCGATCAGCTCGGACCATTCGCCTGGATTGTCGATCGACGCGGTGCAGAGGCGGAAGTTCGGATCCACGTCGTTGGTGTGGATGAAGAGCGTGCCGTCATGCTCGTCGACATCATATTCGCGGCCGACTTTCCGCGGCGAGACGCAGATCGGCGTGGCGAGGACATTGTCCGCGGGAAGCAGATAGACCTCGCTGGTCACATGATCGCCGCTGGCGATGACGATCCATTGGCGCGAGCTGGTCTCGCTGACGCCGACGCGGAAACCCTCGTCCGCTTCCTTGAACAGCTCGATATCGTCCGAGATCGGCGTGCCCAGCCTGTGTAGCCGGGCATTGTCGGTGCGCCATTGCTCGTTGGCGAGGCCGTAAAGGAAGCCGCTGTCGTCAGCGGTCCAGACGATCTCGGAGAGCATGCCGGGGATGACGTCGGGCAGATGCTCGCCGGTCTCGAGATTCTTGACGCGGACTTCGAACCGCTCCGAGCCATTGTCGTCGATCGCATAGGCGAGCAGCTTCGCATCGTTGCTGACCGAAAAGGCGCCGAGGCGGAAATATTCCTTGCCCTCGGCCAGCGCAGGCTCGTCGAGGATCAGCTGATCCGGCCCGCCGGCAACGGGCTTGCGCCACCATTTGCGATACTGGCCGCCGGTTTCGAACGCCGTCCAGTAGAGCCAGTCGCCATCCTTCTGCGGGACGGAGGAATCGTCTTCCTTGATCCGGCCCTTCATCTCTTCATACAGTCGGTCGGTCAGCGGCTTGTGCGGCGCCATCACTGCTTCGAAATAGGCATTCTCCGCCTCGAGATAGGCGAGCACTTGCTTGTCGGTGACCTCGGGATAGCCCGGGTCCTTGATCCAGGCATAGGGGTCTTCGATCGTGATGCCGTGCGTGGTGAAGCTGTGCGGACGGGTCTCGGCGACGGGAGGCTTTGGATCGGTCATGGCCCCCCATAGCGTCGGGGCCGAGCTTGTCGAAGCCCTGTTGTTTCCCGTACGCCTGCGCCCAGGAAACGGAGTCCCTCATGTCCAGCTACCAAGACCGCCTCGCCGCCCTTCGCGACCAACTGAAGCGCGACCGCCTCGACGGGTTCGTCGTGCCGCTGACCGACGAGCATATGAGCGAATATGTCGGCGCCTATGCGCAGCGCCTGGCCTGGCTGACCGGTTTCCAGGGATCGGCCGGCAGTGCGGTGGTGTTGCCCGAGGAAGCGGCGATCTTCACTGACGGGCGCTACACCCTGCAGGTGCGCGAGCAGGTCGACGGCAGGAACTGGGAATATGTCTCGGTGCCCGCGACGAGCATTTCGATGTGGCTGGGCGCGCATGCCGCGGCCGGCGCGCGGGTGGGTTACGATCCGTGGCTGCACACGCGCGGCTGGGTCGAGGAAGCGCGCAAGGCGCTGGCCGAGCGCGGGGCGGAGCTGGTCGCGGTCGACACCAATCCGGTCGACGCGGTGTGGCCCGACCGGCCGCAGCCATCCGACGCGAAGCTGGCAGTACAGGACGACGACCGCGCCGGGAAATCCTCGGCGGCAAAGCGCGCGGCGATCGCCGACTGGCTGGCCGAGCGCAAGGCGGACGCCGTGGTGCTCTCGGCGCTCGATTCGATTGCCTGGACCCTGAACGTGCGCGGGCAGGATGTGGCACATACGCCGGTCGCGTTGGCCTATGCGATTGTCGATGCCGACGGCACCGCCGACCTGTTCGTCGCGCCTGAGAAAGTGGGCGACGAGGTGCTGCAGCATCTCGGCAATGCCGTGCGTGTGCGGGACCGGTCCGAATTCGCCTCGGCGCTCGGTGCCTATGCCGGCAAGCGCGTCGCCGCCGATCCGGAGCGCGCGGTGTCGGCGATCTTCTCGCGGCTCGAGGCGGGCGGCGCGACGGTGCTGAGCTTCCGCGACCCGGTGGTGCTGGCCAAGGCGATGAAGAATCCGGTCGAGATCGCCGGGCACCGCGCCGCTTCGGTGCGCGACGGGGCGGCGCTGGCGCGGTTCCTGAAATGGGTCGAGGAGGAAGCGCCCAAGGGCGGGCAGACCGAACTCTCCTGCGTGGCGAAGCTGCAGGCATATCGCGAGGCGACCGGCGTGCTGCGCGACACCTCGTTCGACACCATCTCGGCGACCGGCGCGCACGGGGCGAGCCCGCATTACCATTCGACCCCCGAATCGAACGCGGCGCTCGAGCCTGGCCAGCTCTATCTGGTCGATTCGGGCGGGCAATATGCCGACGGCACCACCGATGTGACGCGCGTCCTGCCGATCGGCACGCCGAGCGAGGAGATGCGCGACCGCTTCACCCGGGTGCTCAAGGGGCATATCGGCCTTGCCACCGCGATCTTCCCGCAGGGTACCAATGGCGGCCAGCTCGATTCGTTCGCGCGCCGGCCGCTGTGGGAGGCGGGCCTTGATTTCGCGCATGGTACCGGCCACGGCGTCGGCGCCTATCTGGCAGTGCATGAAGGGCCGCAGCGCATCGCCAAGCCCAATTATCCGGGCGGCGGCCCGTCCGAGCCCCTGCGTGCCGGCATGATCATCTCGAACGAGCCGGGTTACTACAAGGCGGGCGAATACGGCATCCGTATCGAGAACCTCATCCTGGTCGAGGAGCGGCTCATCCCCGGCGGCGACGAGCCGATGCTGGGGTTCGAGACGCTGACCTTCTGCCCGATCGAGCGCTCGCTGATCGTGGCGGATCTGCTGACGGCGGCCGAGCGCGACTGGCTGAACGCCTATCACGCGAAGGTGCTGGAGATCCTCGGCCCGGCGATGAAGGGCGAGGAACTGGCGTGGCTCGAGGCGAAATGCGCGCCTATCGGCTAGGCCCTATCGGCCCGGATCGTCCTCGATCGATCCGGGACCGGGCGTGGGCGGCGTGTCGCTTGCCCGCGCCCGTGCCTTGCGCTTCCGCAGATTCTCGCGCAGCGCGGCGGCGAGGCGCGCCGCTTTCTCGTCCTTATCGGCCATAGCGCCTTATCCTGCGGCGGGTTCGCCTTGACAATCCCGCCGCCCTCGTCTCTTAGGCGCGCTCCGCCGATGGCCGTAAGGGCTCCCGGACCGGTAATGCTGCCGTAGCTCAGTGGTAGAGCGCATCCTTGGTAAGGCTGAGGTCGTGAGTTCAATCCTCACCGGCAGCACCATTTTCCCCTTTGATCTGTCGACCGCCCCTCAAGGGACCCCGCATATCGCACGCTTTGTTGCGAATGAATCGCAAGTCGCATAGCGTAGCGGCTCTATGAATTGGCGGACATGTGGTGTGAGTGAGCAGGAACCATCGCGACAGACCTCCGGCGCCTTGCGCATCGGATGGCTGCTGCTGGGATTCCTGTTCGTCGCGCTCGGCATCATCGGCGCGCTGCTGCCGCTGATGCCGACCACCATCTTCCTGATCCTGGCCGCGGGCTGTTTTGCACACTCGTCGCCGCGGCTCGAGGCAAAGCTGCTCGACCATCCCCGCTTCGGCCCGGGCCTGCGTGCGTGGCGCGCCGAGCGGGCAATTCCACGGCGGGGCAAGATCGCGGCGTGCATCGGCATGGCCGTCGGGCTCGCGCTGTTCGTGATCGGCGTTCATCCCGGTCTGCTCGTGCTGAGCCTGGTCTCGGCCGCGCTTCTGCTGTGTGCTGCCTGGATCCTGTCCCGCCCGACCGCGCGACATTCTTCATGATCGAACATTGGAGGACCTGTGATGACCCTTCGTTTCTTCGCGCTCTTGCTCGCCTGGGGGCTGATCGCCGCGCCGCCGGCTGCGGCCGGCCTGGCAATCCAGCAGGACGAGACCGCGCAGGCCGGGATCAGCAAGGCGATCGGTTTCTATTTCCAGGGCCATGCGACGGGCGACCCCGCGCATTTCCGCAAGGCCTTCCTGTCGACCGCGCATATCGAAGGCATCCGGAACGGGGTCTTCACCTCCTGGACGGTCGACGCCTATTGCGCCTTGTTCAAGGGAACGCCGGCGAGCGACGAAGCGACGCGGAAACGCACCATCGACGTCATCGATGTGTCGGGGAATTCAGCGATGGCCAAGGCGACGCTCGATCACGGCGCGACGATCTTCACTGACTATTTCGTGCTGCTGAAGGTCGATGGCGCATGGCGGATCGCAAACAAGGTCTATTTCGGCCAGCCGCGAGGCGCCAGGGGCTGAGGGTCAGTTGCTGACTAGGTAATAATGCGAGGGCCGGTCGCCCTGATTGACCAGCCGGATTTCGACCCGACGCGTGAACACCGGGAGCCAGCTGCACACCCCGCGCGGCGCCGCGACGTCCTGCGCGCAGATCGCCTCGCCCGGCGCGGTGACGCGCATCGCCAGCGTGCGGCCCGCCTCGGGGACGACCGAGACCATCGCCTTCTTGCCGGCGAGGAAAATCTGCTCGGTCGCGAGCGTCGCGCGCGGGGCGAGCACGCCCTGGCGATAGGCCGGGCCGAGCGCGCGGCCACGATAGGTTTCGGTCGCGTCCGATACGCCGCCCGCCCTGGCCAGGTCGCGCCAGCGGCTGGCGGCATTCTCCTCGCCCTCGGCCGGTTTGGCGCCAAGCAGGTCGAGCGTGCGCGCTGCCTCGGCCATGGCTTTCGGGTCGCCTGACTGTTCGGCGAGCGCGCCCTGGTGAAGCGCGTCCGCCACCCGCTGGACCGGGTCCGCGGACTCCTGCGCTGAGGCGACCACCGGCAACAGGATCAAAGCGAGCCAGCGGACGATCATTGGCCGCGCCCCTGCGGTACGAGCACGAATTCGGCACCGGGATCCGCGTCGTTGCAGCGGATCGACAGTCCGTGCCGCCCGGCGATGGCGCGAACCAGCGACAGGCCGAGGCCATGGCCATTGCCATAGCCGCCGCCGCGCTGGAATCGCTCGAAGATCCTCTCGCGCATCCCCTCAGGCACCCCCGGACCATTGTCGCGGACCAGGATACGCGGACCCTGCTCGATGATCAGGTCGATCCTGCCACCGTTGCCGACATATTTGAAGGCGTTGTCGAGCAGGTTGGAGAGCAAGCGCGTTAGCTGCATCGCATCGCCCATGATCGTCACATCGGGTGCGATCGCGGTCCGCAAATCGAGGCCGAATTCCTGCGCGCTGTCGGCGTAGAGATCGGCGACATCCTCGGCGAGTGCCGACAGGTCGATCCGCTCGAAGCCGGTGCGGTCGCCGATGCGCGCCTCGCTCGCCGCGATGTCGAGCAGCGAATCGAGCAGCTCGGCAATGCCGCGCGTCTCGCGCCGCGCGTTGCCCAGGGCCTCCACCAGCACTGGATCGACGCTGTGGTCGATCAGGCGGAGCAGCCGGCCGTCGAGATGCGCGAGCGGGGTGCGGATCTCATGCGCGACCTGGTCGGTCACCTCGCGTTGCGCCTCGATCAGCGCGGCGAGCCTCGCGACGAGATGATTGGCATGCTCGGCCAGCTCGCCCAGTTCGTCCGGGCGCTCGGCATCGGGAATGCTCCGGTGCAGTTCACCCTGCTCGATCGCGCGGAACGCATCGTTCACTGCATCGACTCGGCGGCGCAGGCGTGTTGCGGCGATCCAGGCCAGGCCGATCGCGGCGAGCAGGATCATCACGCCCGCCGCGGCGAAGGCGAGGCGGATGCGCGCGATCAGCGCCGTGCGGCCGCCATAGGGGCGCGCCGCGACGATGCGGAGTGCGGGAGACAATTGCGTGGCGCGGGCGAAGACGGGGGTGCCGTCGTCGAGCTCGATGAAGCGCGCCTCGCTATTCTCGGCGGAGAGCGTCGGCCAGTGCGCGATGTCGCCGGCGATCCGGTTGCCGCTCGCATCGGCGACGAGATAGCGGGCGCGGTCGCCGCCTTCGGTCCGCAGCGCCAGGCGGTCGCCGATGCGCGCAACCAGCTCGCGCTGCCCGCCGGTCGCATGGATATCGGCAAGCGCGGCGATCTCGACATCGACGCTGCGGCGGAGCGCGGCATCGCTCTCGCTCTCCACCACCCAGATCGTCACCAGGTACAGCAGCAGGATCGCCGCCAGCGCAAGCGCCGCGACGGCGAGCGCCCAGCGCGTGACGAGCGAGGTGCGGGCGCTCTGGACCTCGCCGATCAAGCCGCCACCAGTCGATAGCCGGTGCCCCAGATCGTCTCGAGCGCGGGCGTTTCGAACCCTTCCTCCAGCTTGCGTCGCAACCGCCCGACGCTGACGTCGATCACATTGGTCTGCGGATCGAAGGACAGGTTCCAGACATTGCGCAGCAGCATCTCGCGGGTCACGACTTCGCCGGCATTTTCCATGAAATAGCGGAAGAGCTTGAATTCCTTGGGGCTGAGCGGGATGTGCCGGCCTTGGCGGTGCGCGGTGCGCGCCTTCACATGGCACTCGAAATCCCCGAACAGGATCACCGCGCTATGCGCCATGCCGGCCGCGCGGCGATGCAGCGCACGGACGCGGGCGATCAGCTCGGGCGGATCGAACGGCTTGGCCATATAATCGTCGACTCCGGCATCGAGCCCCTCGATCCGGTTCTCGGCGCGGCCGAGCGCGGAGAGCATCAGCACCGGCGCTGCGACCCCGCTGTCACGGAGCCGTGCGACGATCTCGATTCCGCTCAGATCGGGCAGCATGCGATCGAGGATGACCACGTCGAACGGTTCGGCGGCAGCGCGCTTCAGCCCCTCCTCGCCACTGGCGGTCCAGGACAGGCGATTCCCTTCGGCCGCCATCATCCGGCTCACCTCCTCGGCGAGACGCACATCGTCTTCGACATACAGGATATTGAGACCTGTCATCACACTCGTTCCGCGCAACCCATCCCCCCTTCTAGCCCGGCGTGCCTTTCCTGCGCAGTGACAATGGCTGTTAGGAGTCGTTGTGCGCCCGCCGACCGGGGAATTGCAATCGCCCGCTCCGGACCTAAACTCGCTGTTGCGGAGGCGGCGGCCTTCCCGGGGGTCGCATCCTGTCAGCCGCCGACGACGGAGGGGGATGATGATTCGTTTCGGATCGGGGCGCGGGGCCGCGCTCGCTCTCGTCATGCTCGCCACGCCGCTCGCCGCGCAGACGGTGGCGCCCGACAAGGTCGCCAGGCTGGAGACGATGAAGAAGGCGGCCGACGCGCTCGACGAAGGGGCCGATCCGGCCGCCTATCGCAAGGCATGGGATGCGGTGGTCGCCTATGCCGCCTCGATCTATCCCGCCGGCCATCCCGAAATCGCGGCGGCTGAGGGCGAACTCGTCACTGCCGACTATCTCCAGGGCGATATCAAGGGCGCGCTCACACGCTCGCGGGACCTGATCGCACGGCTGAAGCTGGGCGGCCCCGCCTATGCGACGCGCGTGACCGATCTCATGAACGGCGAGTTCGTCATCCTGATGACGCTCGGCCGGCATGACGAGGCGCGTATCGTCGGCGCCGAGGTGCTGGAACGGCGCACAGCCCAATATGCGGGCAGGGCGCATGTCGAAGTGGGCGCCGCTTATTCGAACTATGCCAATGCCGAGTTCGAGTTCGGCAACTACGACCGCGCGATCGAGCTGTCGCGCCGCGCCGTCGCGGAGGCGAAAAGGCTTCAGCCGATCCCGCCCAACGCCGCTTTGTGGATGTCGAACCTGCCGATCTATCTCGGCGCGGCCGGGCGCATCGAGGAAGCGATCGAGGCGGCGCGGACCACCGCGACCGACATGGAGGCGATCCTGCCGCCGGGCCACCCGTTCCTGTCGGCCGATCTCAACACCCTGGCGCGGCTTCAGCTCCAGCTCGGTCGGGCATCGGAGGCCGAGACGACGGCGCGCCGCGCGGTCGACATGGCGGTCGCCCGTTTCGGCGAGAAGCAGCAGACCGCCAATTACATGAGCACGCTCGCCACGGCCCTGCTCAACCAGGGCAAGGTCGAGGAGGGACGTACCGTCGCGGAAGCAGCGGTGCGTATCCTGGCAAAGGATCTTGGTGCCGAGGCGGACCGGACCCTGATCGCGCGCGAGACGGTCGCCGCAGCGCAGGCCGCATCGGGCGACCGGGCCGGCGCGCTCGCCACCCAGCGCGAAGTCGCCGAGATCCGCGCGCGGAAATTCCCGCCGCATCACCGCGACCGGATCGGCGGCGGGGACCGGATGGCGGTGCAGGCACTGAAGCTGGGCGCGATCGCGGATGCGCGCACGGCCCAGGCCGAGGCGCAGCGACTGCGCCACCTGATCCTGCCGCCCGAGGATATCTCGACCCTGGTCGGCGAGGCGCGGCTGGGCGCGATCGAGGTGCGCGGCGGCGACGCGGCGGGCGGTCTTGCCCGGGCGCGGGCGGCGGCCCTTGCGGTGGACGGGCGCCTGCGCCAGCTGCTCGCCACCGGCAGCTATCGCACCGGGCAGGACCTCGACGCGCGGTCGGCCTATGGCTGGGCGCTCGATGCGGCGCTTGGCGCGAACGATCCGGACCTCGCCTTTCGCCTTGCCCAGCGCGTCACGATGAACTCGGCCGGGCGCGCGGCGAGCGAGGCGGCAGCGCGGTCCGGCGCGACTGATCCCGCATTCGCCACGCTGTTGCGCGACCGCCAGGACAGCGCGATCGAGCTGGAACGGCTGCTCGACCGGCAGGTCCGCCTCGCCGGACGCGGTGCCGACGCCGCCGCGGTCGAGCAGATGGCGGTGGAGCGGCGCACGCTGGCGGCGCGGCTCGAGCAGCGCACCGCTGCGCTTCGGGCGCGGGCGCCCGATTTCGTCGCGAGCGAACTGGCCGATCCCTTGTCGCTTGCGGCGGTGCAGGCCGGGCTCGGCAAGGACGAGGCGCTGTTCGTCGCGGCGGTAGGTGAGCAGCGTACCGGCCTGTTTCTCGTGACGCGGGACCGGGTAACCATGGCCTCGGGCGAACAGGGTGGGGAAGCGATCAACCGCGAGGTCGCCCGGTTGCGCGCCAGCCTTGCCCCCGATGCGACCGCCCCGTTCGATTTCGCCTCGTCGGGCAGACTGCATGCGATCCTGTTCCCCAAGGCGATCGGGGCAGCGATGGCTGGCAAGCGCCGCGTGCTGATCGCGGCCAATGCCGGGCTCGGGGCGTTGCCCTTCGCCGCGCTCGCCCCGGCGCGCGCCGGTCAATCGCTGCGCACGACGCGCTGGCTGGTCCGCGACCATGCGCTGGTCACGCTGCCGTCGATCGCGGCGGTGACGGCAAAGCGCGAGACGGCACCGCAGGGCCGGCCGGCGCAGTTCGTCGCGATCGGCGCACCCCTGCTTGCGGCCCCCGCGACGGGCGGTGCCCCGGCCTTCCGGTCGGCCGGTATGGCCCGGGAGGTTCAGGAACTGCCTGCCCTGCCGGCGACCGAGCCGGAGTTACGCGCGCTCGGTATCGCGCTCGATGCGCGGGAGCAACGCGTCCTGACCGGCGCCGGCGCGACCGAGGCGGCGATCCGGGCGCTTGATTTCGGCCATGCCGGCGTGGTGGCCTTCGCGACGCACGGGCTGGTAGCGGGCGAGCTGGACGGGCTGGAGGAACCGGCGCTGGTGGTGACGCCGGGCGGTGACGATGACGGACTGCTGACCGCCAGCGAGATCATGAAGCTGCGTATCGACGCCGCCTGGGTGGTGCTCTCCGCCTGCAATACCGCGGCCGGCGGCAGCGCGGACGATGGCGGGCTGACCGGCCTGGCCCGTGCCTTCCTGCATGCCGGCGGGCGCAATTTGCTGGTGTCGCATTGGGCCGTCCGCGACGATGCGGCGGCCTATCTCTCGGTCGAGACGGTCAAGCGTTACGGTGCCGGGGCGGACCCGGCCGAGGCGTTGCGCCGGGCGATGCTCGGCATGATCGACGGGAAGCCGGTCGCCGGGTCGGACCAGCCGGTCAACTGGGCGCCGTTCGTCTTCGTGGGGCGCTGACGCCAAAAGTGGAGCGCCGCCCGATGTTCTGGGCGGCGCTCCCGAACGGGGTCTGCATGGGGTCGCGTCACGCAGATCCCGGCCGAACCGGTGGCGCGACCGGGTTTCCCCTTGCGCCGATGCAAAGGGTTATGCCGGGAAGGGGCGGTTCAGCCCAATGACATGACCTGTCGGGTGCGTGACAAAGCCCGACAGGAATGGCGTAAATTTCCTATTCGGCCTTTGCAGGCAATCGCTCGACCCGGAACCAGTCGGCATCGATCCAGCCGCGCGCGCTTCCCGGCGCAGCGCGGCTGAAGCTGAACAGGGCCGGGCGCGATCCCTTCCACCAGGAGAAGCGCGCGAGCTGAATGGCACTGCCCATCGGGGTAAAGGTCTTGCCGTCGAGGCTGTAGCTGTAGCGGACCGTCTGCTCGATCCCGACCTCGGCGCGCAACTCGATCGCCTTTGCTGCAATGGCTGGACCCGGCGTCTCATCGCCTTCGGTGGCGAGCGTGACGTGCGCCGCACCCTTGTCGCGCACCACCCCGATCCAGCTCGGGCGGACGCCGAACAGGGCGAGACCGGCGCGCTGGCCGTCCTTCATCCCCGTAATGTCGATCCTGGTGGTCATGCGGCTAGGGCCCTGCAGGATCTGGGTCAGCGTGTTGCGCGCCGTGACGAGATGCTCGGCAGGGCCGGCGCTCAGGCGGAGATAGCCCGGGCGTTTGGTCAGGCTCCAGGCGCTGTCGTCGGGATTGTGGTTCCACTCCCATTGCACACCGAGCTTCGCGTCCGAGAACTCGTCCGAATCCTGCAGCCGGTCGCGGGTCGGCGGGCTCCCCGTGTCGGGCATGGCATGAGAGGCGACCGGCTGGCCGCTGGTCTTGCCGGGGATCGGATCGCCCATCACCGGCCAGTCATCGACCCATTTGACCGGTTCGAGATGCACGATGCGCCCGAACGCACCGGTCGAGTTGAAATGCGCGAACCAGCCCTGGCCCGAGGGGGTCTCGACCCAACCGCCCTGGTGCGGCCCTTCGAGTTTGGTCGAGCCCTGTTCGAGCACGACGCGCTGTTCATAGGGTCCCCGGATATTGCGTGATCGCAGTGCGACCTGAGCGCCTTTCTCCACGCCCCCGAAGGGTGCGAAGATATAATAATAGCCGTTGCGCTTGTAGAATTTGGGCCCTTCGAGGATCGGCAGATTGACCTTGTCCTCAACGATCACTTCGCCCGCATCGAGCACGCGCGTCCCGTCCGCGCTCATCCGGTGAAGGATCAGCGGCCCGGCGCCATGGCGCGAATGGACCAGCCACGCCTGGCCGTCATCGTCCCAGAAAGGGCAGGGATCCTCCAGCATCTTCTGGTCGATCACCTTGACCGGCGCGCTCCACGGCCCTTCCGCGCGCGTCGCGGTCGCCATGAACACGCCTTCGTCGATCGTCGCCCAATAGACGTAGAATTTGCCCGCATGATGCCGGATCGACGGCGCCCAGACGCCGCCGGCATAACGCGTGCCGCCGACCGGCTTGGAGATCTTGTCGGTCAGCATGTGCGGGCCGGGCATGTCATATTCGGGCGCGAAGGGCAGTTTCGGCAGGACATGGCCGATGATCGTCCAGTGGACGAGATCGCGCGACTTCAGGATCGGAATGCCCGGCGAGAAATGGAAGCTCGAGGCAATCAGATAATAGTCGCGGCCGACCCGGATCATGTCCGGATCCGAATAATCCGCGAACAGGATCGGGTTGGTATAGCTCGCCTGCGGGGCCGCAGCGCCGGCCAGCGACGCGATCAGCCCGGCGGCCGCGAAGGAAAGAACAAGCCTCATAACGCGAGGCTGTTGCCGTACCCGATGACGATCGTGGCGAGCACCAGCAGCCCGACGCCACCCCATACCGTCGCCCGGACGCGCGGTGCGGCATCCTTCCACTCGCGAAAGGCAAAGCCCCAGAGCGTGCCGAAGATGATGATCGACGCCATGTGCAAGGTCCAGGACGAGAAGCCGAAGCGCCCCATCTGGCTCTCGCCCATGGTGTAGAAGAAGAACTGGAAATACCATGCCGTGCCCGCGACCGCGCAGAGCAGGAAATTGACCAGCAACGGTGCGCCGACCGCTTCGCCGCCACCGACCCATTGGCTGGCGCTGCGGTTCTTCACGATCAGATACGTACACCAGATTGCGTTGGTGATGAGTCCACCGAACATGACGAGGCACAGGATCGGCAGGCCGGTCCAGAGCGGTCCGGTGCCGGCCGCGGCCGACAGCGCCTTGATCGGCTCGCCCGCGGCGAGGCCGAAGGCGAAGCAGGAGGACATGATGCCGGAAAAGACCGCGACCGCGATGCCCTTGCGGAAATCGAACTCGGCGACCGCGGCCGCCTTCTGCTCGGGCGAGAGCGCGGCGTCCTTGCGCGCGCCGGCCATGGCGACGACGATGATGCCGGCCATGGTGATGAGGAGGCCGAGCAGGACGATGTTGCCGCTCGGCGTGTCGAGCAGCTTGGCGGCGAAATCGCCCTGGAACAGCGGCGGGATCAACGTGCCGAACACGGTGCAAAGCCCCAGCACCACCGCCATGCCGAGCGACAGGCCGAGATAGCGCATGGTGAGGCCGTAGGTCAGGCCGCCAAAGCCCCAGAGCATGCCGAAGACGATCGGCCAGACGATCACCGGGGTCGGCGCGGCGCCGAGCACGCCGAGCAGGTCGTTGGTCTGGATGCTCGCGAAGAACCACGGCGCGAGCAGCCAGGAGAAGATGCCGCCGGTCAGCCAGTAAATCTCCCACGACCAGCGCTTCACCGCGCGATAGGGGACATAGAAGCTGGCCGAGGACAGCCCGCCCAGCCAGTGGAACAGGACGCCGAGCAGCGGATTCGCGTTCATGTGGTTCTCCCGGTGGCCTGGCTGGCCGATCCATAAATCATCGTTGTGCCAACCTCCGTGCTTCCCCGGCGAAGGCCGGGGTCCAGTCGGGAGACAGAAGGGAACGGGCGGCGCACGTCGCCGCCAACGTCCCTCAACTGGGCCCCGGCCTTCGCCGGGGAAAGAAGGGTGGGGGTGCTAAACATCCAGCCCAAGCCGATAAATCCGGTTGGCATTGCGCGCGAACAGCGCGCGCTGTTCGTCCTCGCTGAAATCCGCGATCGCGTCCGCCAGCGCGTCCAGGGTCGTGTCGAAATCGGCGAACAACCGGTCGGTCGGAAAATTGCTCGCGATCATCGCCCGGTCGGTGCCGAAAATGTCGATCGCCTCGCGCACCCGGTCGCGCACCGCGCCCGCGGCGAAAGGCCGATAGACGAAGCCGAGGCCGGAGATCTTGATCGACACATGCGGCAGCGCCGCGATCGTCTTCATCGCCGCGCGCCAGCTCTTATCGCCATCGACGCCCATGCCGGTGTGGTTGACGATCACCGGCGTCCCGGGATGCCGCTCGATCAGCCGGGCAAGGCCGGCGAACTGGTCGGGATAGGCCTGGAGGTCGAACGACAGGCCATATTTCGCCAGCAGCCCGAACCCGCGCGCCCAGGCTTCGTCGCCGGTCACGTCCCGCGCGGTGTAGGTGCGGTTCGGGTCGCTGTGCCAGTTCACGATATGCCGGATGCCGCGCACGTTGCGCCGGCGCGCATGGTCCGCCAGCAGCGCCTCGACGCTCGGATCGTCCAGCGCGGCATTGGCGACGATGCCGTTCGGCATGCCGCGTTCGTCCGCCAGGTCCTGCAGCCAGTCGGTCTCGCCGAGCGGATTTGCGGCGCCGGCATCGAGATGCACCATCCCGACGACATTCCAGCTAGCGGCCTCGGCCAGATAATCGTCGAGCAGCTGGTTGCGCGCGATCCCTTGCGTATTCCCGTTGGGCCCGCTGTCCGCGAAGGGCGGCGACAGCCACGCATAACGATCCCGGGACAGGTCCCAGAGATGCACATGCGGGTCGATGAACGGCAGGTCGCGCACTATATTCCTCTCCCGTGGCCGCGCGGGCTCTTGCCGGTCGCGGGGCTGGCCGAAAACGATCAGAAAGTGGTCCGCCCCCCGGAGGTGTCGAAGGTCGACGCGGTGGTGAAGCTGCATTCCTCGGAGGCCATGAAGCAGACCATTGCCGCGGTCTCCCGCACTTCGCCGAGCCGGCCCATCGGGATCTTCGACAGCATATACTCGACCTGACTCTTGGGGAGCTGTTCGAGGATCGGGCTTTCGAAGGTCGCCGGGGTCACCGCATTGGCGATCACGCCGCGCGTCGCGAGTTCCTTGCCGAGCGACTTGGTCAGCCCGATCACCGCGGCCTTGGACGCCGAATAGGCCGAGGCATTGGGATTGCCTTCCTTGCCCGCGACCGAGGAGACGTTGACGATCCGGCCATAGCCGTTCGCCACCATGTGCGGCACCACGGCACGGCAGCAATAGAACAGGCCGTTGAGATTGACGTCGATCACGCTCAGCCAGCTGTCGATCGGATAGGTATCGACCGGTGCGGTCGCGCCGGTGATGCCGGCCGAGTTCACCAGGATGTCGATATGGCCGAGCAGGCTCATGGTCTCTTCGGTCGCGCGCTCCACGGCGGCATTGTCGGCGACGTTGAAGGGGATGGCGGCGACCGCGCCGACATCCTCCTTCGCTTCGGCCGCCCAGTCGGCGTGGAGATCCCACAATATCACGCGACCGCCCTCGGCGACGATGCGGCGCGCGACCTCGCGGCCGAGCCCCGATGCGCCGCCGGTGACGACCGCAGTCCTTCCGTCGAATCGTCCGGAATAAAAGGTCACGCAGCGGCTCCGTTCGGGTTCCATGCCACCACGTCCTGGCGCTGCCGGCCGAGCTTCTCGATGCCGAGCTCGATCACGTCGCCCGCCTTGAGGTACCAGGGAGCCGGCTTCTGCCCCATGCCGACGCCCTTGGGCGTGCCGGTGGTGATGATGTCGCCGGGCTCCAAGGTCAGGAACTCGCTGACATAGGAAACCAGCTTCGCCACGCCGAAGATCATCGTGCTGCTGCTGCCGTCCTGGACGCGCTTGCCGTTGACCTCCAGCCACATGCCGAGCGACTGCACGTCGCCGACCTCGTCCTTCGTTACCAGCCAGGGGCCGACCGGACCGAAGGTGTCGCAACCCTTGCCCTTGTCCCAGGTGCCGCCGCGTTCGAGCTGATAGGCGCGCTCCGACACGTCGTTGATCGTGCAATATCCCGCGACATGGTCGAGCGCCTTGTCCTCGGTGACATAGGAAGCGCGCGTGCCGATCACGACGCCCAGCTCGACTTCCCAGTCGGTCTTTTCGGAGCCGCGCGGGATCATCACCGGATCGTTCGGGCCCTGCAGGCAGGAGATCGCCTTGGTGAAGAAGATCGGCTCGGGCGGCTCGGGCAGGTTGGATTCCGCGGCATGCTCGGCGAAATTCAGGCCGATCGCGATGAATTTTCGCGTGCCGGCAACGGGCACGCCATAACGCGGCGATCCATCGACCAGCGGCAGCGAGGCCGGGTCGATCGCAGCGAGCCTGGCGAGGCCGGCGGACGAAATTTCGGCGGCGCCGATGTCGGTCACATGGGCGGAAAGGTCGCGGATATTCCCGTCGCTATCGATCAGACCGGGCTTTTCCTGGCCGACGGGGCCGTAACGCAGCAATTTCATGGGGAGGATTCCTCAGTGAGTATAAGGGCGGTGGAGCGGGATATCGCGGTTGAGCTCCACACCAAAGCCCGGTTTGTCGAGCGCGGACGCGCGGATTCGGCCCTTTTCGGGGATGGGTTCGCCGAGCAGTTGCGGCGCGAACATCGGCACCAGCTCGGTCGGCCCCGGATGCATCATCAGGAACTCGGCGAACGGGCTGTTATGCCGGGTGATGACGAAGTGATAGGAATAGACCGAAGATCCGTGCGGCACGACCATCTTGCCCGCCGCATCGGCCAGCGCGGAGATCTTGAGCAGCTCGGTCACCCCACCGCACCAGCCGACATCGGGCTGGATGATGTCGCAGCAATCCATTTCGAGCAGCATGCGGAAGCCCCAGCGCGTCGCCTCATGCTCGCCGGTGGTGACCAGCATGCCCTTGGGCACGTTGCGCTTCAGTTCGGCATAGCCCCAATAATCGTCGGGGCTGATCGCTTCCTCGATCCATTTCAGGCCGTGTTCGTGTGCACGAATGGCGAGCCGGGTGGCGTAGTTGACGTCGAGCGCCATCCAGCAATCGAGCATCAGCCAGAAATCGGGCCCGCATTTCGCGCGCATGTCGGCGAGCGCGGCGATGTTCTTGTCGAGCCCTTCCTCCCCCTCGGCCGGGCCGTGGTGGAGGGGCAGCTTGCCGCCGATGAATCCCATCTCCTTTGCCAGATCGGGCCGCGCACCGGTAGCGTAGAATTGCAGCTCGTCGCGCACCGCGCCGCCGAGCAGATGATAGACCGGCTCCTGACGCAGCCGCCCGAGCAGGTCCCACAAGGCGAGATCGACGCCGGAGATGGCGTTCACCACCAGCCCCTTGCGGCCATAATATTGAGTCGAGAAGTACATCTGGTCCCAGATCTTCTCGTACTCGGTGGGCGAGCGGCCTTCGAGGAAGCGGGCGAGATGCTTCTCCACGATGAAGGCCGCGGGCTCGCCGCCGGTCGTGACCGCGAAACCGATCGTGCCGTCGTCCGCTTCGATCTCGACCACCAGGGTGCCGAGCACGTTGATGCCGAAACTGCGCCGCGACTGGCGATATTCGGGATAGCGGCTCATCGGCGTGGCGATGTGATCGTCGATCCAGTGGCCGTCGCCCTGGTCGTGATAATCGGCGCCGCCGCCGCGCAGCACGAAGGCGCGGACATGCTTGATGCGGGGCAGGGTCATGCGGGCTCCACCGACAAACAAGCGCGCACCGTGTCGAGGATAGCTATAGGCACGGCGTACCAGCATTTGGTACGCAGCAATGCCGCCGAAAGCGGATCAGATAACACGCCCCTCGCCTTCCTCTCTCGCGTTTTACCGCTTGATAAATTCCAGAATATGGGAAAGAATATTATTAGATGAGAAACGCCCCGTCAAATGCTGATTTGGCCGAAAAATCGGCTGACGCGACCGGCGATGCCAAATCCCAGCCCGGCAGCCAGACGCTGTTGCGCGGCCTGGACGTGATCGACGCGGTCATCGATGGCCCGATCACGCTGGCCGATCTCGCCGCCAGGCTCGGCCTCACCCGCTCGACCACGCACCGGCTGGCGACTGCGCTGATCGACCGGCGCTACCTCACCTTCGTGCCGCGGCTCGGCTATCATTTCGGGCCCAAGCTGCTCGAACTCGGTTTCCATGCGCAGCAGCAAACCGATCTCGTCCAGGTCGCCCGGCCGCATCTCGAGGATCTCGCCGCCGCGACCGAGGATACCGTCCATCTCGGCGTGCTCGACAGCGAACGCGCGCTCTATCTCGACAAAATCCCCGGCCGTCGCCGCGTCGAGATCAGCAGCCGTGTGGGCGATCGCCAGCCGCTTACGTCGACCGGCCTCGGCAAGGCGCTGCTGCTCGACGACAATGACCGGCACTGGCGCAAGCTGTTCGAGGAGGATCAGGCCGCGGGCTCCCCGCCCGCTGATTATGCGGTCTGGGAGGAACGGATGCGCGATTATGTCACCGTCGGCCGCGCCTTCGATCTGGAAGAGAATGAGGATCTGATCCGCTGTGTCGCGGCGCCGATCCGCGGCGTCAGCGGGCAGATCGTCGCAGCGATCAGCGTGTCGAGCGCCGCGCAATATATGGCGGACGATCGCATGCAGGCGCTGTCGGACGATGTCCGCGCTACGGCGATGGCGGTCAGCCGGGATCTCGGCTGGTCCGAAGGCGCCATCCGCCGCCCCCCGCCGCGGTCGCGTCGATAGAGCGATAGGAGAGGTTCGTGCTGCTTCAGGGCAAGACAATGCTCGTCACCGGCGGGTCGGCGGGGATCGGGCGCGCCGCCGCGGTCGGCGCCGCGCGGCACGGCGCCGATGTGGCGATCAACTATCTGCACGACGATGAAGGCGCGGCGAGCTGCGTCGCCGAGATCGAGGCGCTGGGCCGCCGGGCCTTCGCGCTGCACGGCGACGTGGCCGATCCGGAGACGGCGAACTCTTTTGTCGACAGCGCGGTGGCCGCGCTCGGCAAGGTCGATATCTTCGTCAACAATGCCGGCATCTGCCCGTTCCACGCCTTTCTCGACATGCCGGTCGAGACGTTCGAGCGGACGATGAGGGTCAATCTCCACGGCGCCTATTTCATGGTGCAGGCAGCGGCGAACCGCATGGTCGCGCAAGGCCATGGCGGGTCGATCGTCGCGGTCTCGTCGATCTCGGCGCTGGTCGGCGGCGAGTATCAGACGCACTACACGCCGACCAAGGCGGGGGTGCATTCGCTGATGCAGTCCGCCGCGATCGCGCTCGGCCGCCACGGCATCCGCTGCAATTCGGTGCTGCCCGGCACGATCCTCACTGACATCAACAAGGACGATCTCGCCGATCCGGCCAAGCGCGCCTATATGGAAGGGCGCATCCCGCTGGGCCGGCTCGGCCAGCCCGACGATCTTGCCGGGCCGATCGTCTTCCTCGCTTCCGATCTCGCGCACTATGTGACCGGGGCGGCTTTGCTGGTCGACGGCGGCGCGTTCGTGAACCTGCAATAAGGCGTGATTGAATGACCCTGTCGCTGTTCCGTATCGATCCCCGGGACGGGGTTGCCACCGCGCTCCACGATCTGGACGCCGGCACCGTTGCGACGGTCGGCGATGTCGAGGTGACCTTGCCGCAGGCGATCGGGCGCGGCCACAAGGTCGCGCTGCAGGCGCTTCATGCCGGCGATCCGGTGTTGAAGTTCGGTTTCCCGATCGGCGTCGCCACGGCCGAGATCGCGCCGGGCGAACATGTCCATGTCCATAATGTCTCGACCGCGCTCGCGACGAGCGACGACTATGTCTGGCGCCCGCATGTGCGTCAGGCGGAGATCGTGGTGCCCGCGACGGGTTTCGCCGGCTATCGCCGCGCCGATGGTCGGGTCGGCACGCGCAACGAGATCTGGATCATCCCGACGGTCGGCTGTGTCGGCCGCACCGCGCAGAAGATCGCCGAGATCGCCGGGCGCCGCCATGCCGATCGCATCGACGGCGTGCTCGCGCTGGCGCACCCGTTCGGCTGCTCGCAGCTCGGCGACGATCTGGACGGCACCCGCTCGATCCTCGCCGCGCTCGCCGCGCATCCCAATGCCGGCGGCGTGCTGCTGGTCGGGCTCGGCTGCGAATCCAACCAGCTCGACCGGTTGCTGAAGGAGATCGATCCGGCGCTGCACGGCAAGATCCGCAGCGTCGCCGCGCAGTTCGCCGGCGACGAGATCGAGGAAGGCCTGACGCTGGTCGACGAACTGGTCGAGGAAGCGGCCAAGATCCAACGGACGCAGGTGCCCTTGTCGGATCTCGTGCTCGGCGTGAAATGCGGCGGCTCGGACGGCTTTTCGGGCCTCACCGCCAACCCGCTGGTCGGCCGGATGAGCGACGCGGTGACGCGCGCGGGCGGCACCGCGATCCTGACCGAGATCCCCGAGATCTTCGGTGCCGAGCAATTGCTGATGGACCGCGCCGCGGACGAGCAGGTGTTCGACGGCATCGGGGCGCTGGTCAACGATTTCAAACGCTATTTCACCGAGCATGGCGAGCCCGTCTCGGAGAACCCGTCGCCCGGCAACATCGCCGGCGGCATCACCACGCTCGAAGAGAAGTCGCTCGGCGCGGTCCAGAAGGCCGGGCACGCGACCGTCACCGACGTCCGCCATTATGGCGAGCAGGTGCGCCGTACAGGGCTGACCCTGCTCGAAGCGCCCGGCAATGACGCGGTGTCCTCGACCGCGTTGACCGCGGCGGGCGCGACGATCATCCTGTTCACCACCGGGCGCGGCACCCCGCTCGGTTTCCCCGCGCCGACGATCAAGATCGCCTCCAACACGCCGCTCGCCGAGCGCAAACCCAACTGGATCGATTTCGACGCCGGGCAAGTGCTCGAAAAGGGCATGGACCAGGCCGCCGACGCGCTACTCGACACGGTCCGCGCCATCGCTTCGGGCAGGCAGACCGCGTCCGAACGAAACGGCGAGCGCGAGATCGCGATCTGGAAGCGGGGTGTCACCCTTTGAAGGGTTTCTGGCTGGCCGCGTTGGCGCTGCTCGCGGGCGCGCCGGCCACCGCGCAACCGATCGACCGGCTGGCGCTGGTCAAGCGTCACGACGTGACGCTGACCAAGGTCGATCCGCATGCCCCGCTGATGCTCGGCAATGGCAGCATCGGCTTCACCGCCGACATCACCGGGCTGCAGACCTTCCCCGACCAATATGCGAAGACCGCGCCGCTGCTGACCATGGCGCAATGGGCGTGGCACAGCTTCCCCAACCCGCATGGCTATACCGAGGCGAACGGGCTGGTGCAGGTGCCCGTGCCCGGCGGCGGCACCCAGCCCTATTCGTACATGCGGGATTTCGACCTGCTGAAGACCAATCCGTCTCTGGTCTGGCTGCGCGAGAATCCGCATCGCTTCTCGCTCGGCCGCATCGCGCTGGCGCTGAAGGGCAGGGACGGCAAGCCCGCCCGGTTCGAGGCGCTGTCCGCCACCCGCCAGCATCTCGACCTTTGGACCGGGGCGCTCTCGAGCAGCTTCCGTTTCGAAGGCCAGCCGGTGGCGGTGACGACGCGTGTCCATCCCGATCGCGATATGGTGGTGGTCGAGATCCGCTCGCCGCTGGTCGCGAGCGGCCGGATCGGCGTGGACGTCCGCTATCCCGGCGTGTCGCGGAACCTCAATCCCGATCCGTCGGATTATGGCGACGCGGCGGACCGCAAGACATTGGTCCTCGCCCGCGGTCCCGGCTCGCTCATGCTGAGCAACCGGATCGACGACACTGTCTATTATTCAACCATCGCCGCGACCGGCGCGACGGTCTCCCAGGCCGGGCAGCAAGAAGTCCATGTCGCCGCCCGGCGCGGCGACCGGCTGGTGGTGTTCGTCAGCTTCGACCGGACCCGCAAACCCGCGCCCCGCACCGATTATGCCGCCGCCACCGCCGCCGTCTCGAAGCATTGGCGCGACTACTGGTCGACAGGCGGCATGATCGACTTCAGCGGCAGCACCGATCCGCGCGCGCCGGAACTCGAACGCCGCATCTTGCTCTCGCAATATCTCGCGGCGATCAACCAGGCGGGCGATGTGCCGCCGCAGGAGGAGGGGCTGTTCTCCAACAGCTGGAACGGCAAGTTCCACCTCGAGGTGCATCCCTGGCACGCCGGGCATTTCGCGCTCTGGGGACGGCCGGCGCTGCTCGAACGCTCCATGGCCTGGTATCTCGATCGCCTGCCCCAGGCGAAAGCGGAGGCAGCGCGCCACGGCGTGCTGGGCGCGTGGTGGACCAAGATGTCGGGGCCGGAAGGGCGCAACAGCCCCAGCCCGATCAACCCCTTCATCATGTGGCAGCAGCCGCACCCGATCTACATGGCGGAACTGCTTTATCGCGCGCATCCCGATGCCACGACGCTCGCCCGCTATGGCGAACTGGTCGACCAGACCGCGCGGCTGCTCGCCACCTGGCCGCGCTGGGATGCGGCGGGCAAGCGCTTCGTGCTCGGCCCGCCGATCATCCCGGTGCAGGAAAATCACGATCCGATGACGACGATGAACCCGGCGTACGAAGTCGAATATTTCCGCTGGGGGCTGAAGACCGCCCAGGCCTGGCGCGAGCGGCGTGGCCTGAAGCGCGTCGCCGACTGGGACAAAGTGATCGACCTGCTCGGCCCGGTGCCGCAGCGCGACGGCCTCTATCTCCCGGTCGAGAGCGAACCCGATTTCTGGAAGAAAGTGTCCTCGCCCGAATGCCGGCGCAACGCGATCGGGCATGATTGCCTCAACCGCGACCACCCCTCCTTCCTGATGGCCTATGGCGCGATCGGCGGCGACCATGTCGATCCCGAGACGATGCGCCGCACGCTCCGCGCGGTCGAGTCCGATTGGGATCTGCGCCAGACCTGGGGCTGGGACTTTCCGATGATCGCGATGACCGCGGCGCGGCTCGGCGAGCCGGAAAAGGCGATCGACTGGCTGTTCCGCGATACCGCGAACAACCAATGGGGCGTCAGCGGCATGACTCCGCGCGCCGGCTTCGATCCGGCCGTGAAGAGCGGCCCCGACGGCCCCGGCTATGCCCGCGTCGCCGACACCTATTTCCCCTCCAATGGCGGCTTGTTGCTGGTCACCGGCATGATGGCGGCCGGCTGGGACGGTTCGACCGGCCCGGCGCCGGGCTTCCCGAAGCAGGGATGGCGCGTGCGTGTCGAGGGCATCCGTCCGCTTCCCTGATCCCCGGCACCCGATCCGCGCACCTGTGTCCCGCGGGACACGCAATTCCATCTTTTGAACACGCGTCCCAAAGCGTCGCGAATCGCGATTGACGCCTTACTTCTCATTCTGTAATATGCAGTCCCACAATATGAGAAATACTGACGTTCCAAAATGGTAGCGCTACCTCGGAACTGACTTCGAGGGTCGAAATACACAGGAACGGCATCGCGGATCGAACGGACGAACAAGACCGGTAATCGGCGAACGACAGGGCCGCGCAAGCGGCCGGGATAAACGGAGCGCCTCCTGCGGGGAGGCCGCAAGAGGGGATGGAACCTATGAAAGACACCCAGATCATCAGCCGCCGCGCGCGTTTTCTGTGCGGATCGGCGCTCGTCGCCGCCGGCCTGAGCTTCGCCTCGGTCGCTTCGGCCCAGACGGTTGCACCCGTCATCGACCAGAGTGCGATACCGGCTGTCCCGTCGGACGAAGCGACGGTTGGGCAGGAGCAGGAAATCACCGTCACCGGCTCGCGCATCAAGCGCGCCGAGTTCGACGCCTCGACCCCGGTCAGCGTGCTCAGCCAGGAGGATGTGAAGCTCGCCGGCACGGTGAATATCGAGAAGCTGCTGAGCGATTCGCCGCAGTTCGTCGCCTCGCAAAATGGTGGCGCTACCTCGAACACCGTTCCCGGTGGTACGGCCGACATCAACCTTCGCGGCTTCGGCGCCACGCGCAACCTGGTGCTGGTCAATGGCCGCCGCTTCGCGATCTATGGTCCGGATCAGGTCACCGATCTCAACACCATCCCGACCGCGCTGATCGCCCGGACCGAGATCGTCACCGGCGGCTCGTCGGCGGTGTACGGCTCGGACGCCATCACCGGCGTCGTCAATTTCATCATGCGCGACGATTTCGAGGGCGTGGAGGCCAAGGCCCAGCTCAACTACGCTACGCCCACCGGCACCCCGACCTACACCTTCGACGTCACGCTCGGCGGCAATTTCTCGGAAGGCCGCGGCAATTTGGTCGTGTCGGGCAACTACCTGAAGCGCGGCGCGATCACCCGCGGCGAGCGCGGCGACTTCGCCTATGATTCGCTGTCGGACGGCTGCATCGTGCCCGGCAGCGGCAACGCCAACCATGCCGGCACGCCCTTCGCCATCCCGGGCGGCCAGACCTGCACTTCGGCCGGCGGCCAGCTCGGCTTCATCGCCGGCGGCAGCGGCGACATTCCCAATGGCCGTTTCTCGGGCCTCCCGACCTTCGGCTCCGCCAGCCCGGCGCTTCAGGCGGCCTACACCGCCGCCGGTCTCGGCAGCCTCGGCTCGCGCGGCTTCACCTTCAACAATGAAGGGACGACCGCGCGACCGGCGCTCACCCCGCAGGACGATTTCAACCTCGGCCCCGACAACTACCTGATCGTCCCGCAGGAGCGCTGGATGATCAACAGCTTCGGTCACTACGACTTCAGCGACAACATCACCGGGTACATGGAGCTGCACTACTCCAACAATCTGGTGAGCGCGCAGCTGGCGCCGAGCAATGTCGGCGTGCCGACCCTGTTCAACACCAACAATCCCTATCTCACGCCGCAGCTGCGCGAAGTGTTCCGCCAGCTCGATCTGGCCGAGGTCGGTACCACGACGGTGACCAGCGGGTCTGCCTCGCGCACCACGGTCGCGGGTGATGGACTCGCAGTGGTCACCGCCGGTCGTCGTTACCTCGAGGTCGGACGCCGCCAGGCCGATGCCCGCCGCAACACCTTCCGCGGCGCCTGGGGCTTCCGCGGCGATCTGGGCAGCGTATCGGACAGCTTCCTGACCGACCTGTCGTATGACGTCTATTACACCTATGCCCGCACTGAAGAGACGACGCTGCTGCGCAACGCCATCTCGCGCAGCCGTCTTCAGGCGTCCCTGCTCTCGGCGGGCGGCGCGGCCCCGGTCTGCAACATCTTCGGCCAGAACATCACCGCTGCCTGCGCCTCGGCGATCTCGATCAGCGCGACCAACTCGACCACGGCCGAGCTGCAGGTCGCGTCGGGCAACGTCACCGGCAACTTGTTCTCGCTCCCGGCCGGCCCGGTCGGCTTCTCGACCGGCGTCGAATGGCGCAAGTCGAGCGCGAAGTTCAATCCGGACTCGTTCCTGTCCTCGGGCGACGTCGCCGGCTTCAACCCGGGCCTGCCAACCAGCGGCGAGGTCTCGGCCAAGGAAGTGTTCGGCGAAATCCGCGTGCCGCTGATCCACAACACGCCGTTCATCGAAAGCCTGACCGCCAACGCCGCCTTCCGCTATTCGGATTACAGCCTGAACGGCATCGGCGGGGTGTGGACCTATCTCGGCGGGCTCGATTGGCGCGTCAGCAAGGATATCGCCTTCCGCGGCCAATATCAGCGCGCGATCCGCGCACCGAACGTCAACGAGCTGTTCGGCGGCACCAGCCGTTCGGTCGGCGCCGCGACGGATCCGTGCTCGGCTTCGACGCCCGTCGCGCAGCAGACGCCCACCCTCAAGGCATTGTGCGCCGCGACCGGCGTGCCGACCAACGCCTTGTTTGGTGGCCCCAACATCGGCGGCGTTCAGCCGAACAACATCATCCCGGCGGATTTCGGCGGCAACACCAATCTCGGTGCGGAGAAGTCGGATACCTTCACCGCGGGCGTGGTGCTGACCCCGACCTTCGCCAAGGGCCTCTATATCAGCGTCGACTATTTCAACATCACGCTGGACGGCGCGGTCTCGGCGCTGGGCGGCGGCCTGCAGAACACGTTGAATCTGTGCTATAACGTGATCCAGGACGCCAACAGCGAATATTGCCGGGCGATCAAGCGCGATCCGAACTCGGGCGCGATCAACGATCCCTATGTCGCGCAGATCCGCAACGCCAATACCGGGTCGCTCAAGACCTCGGGCATCGACTTCGCGGCGCGCTATCATCTCGAAACCGGCTTCGGCTTCCCGGGCCTGGGCGACACGAGCTCGTTCGACTTCAGCACCAACTTCACCTGGCTCGACGAGTTCACCTCGACTCCGGTCGCGGCGTTCCCGAACATCAAGAACTACTGCGCCGGTGCATTCGGCACGACCTGCGGCCAGCCGCTGCCGAAATGGCGGGGCAATTCGCGCATCACCTGGAACCTTGGCGATCTGAGCCTCAGCGTCCGGCATCGTTATATCGGTTCGGTCACTACCGACCGCTATCTGCTGCCGCTGCGTGCCGGTGCGACCAACGCGCCGCCGATCACCAACTTCGCTTATCCGAAGCTGGGCGCGCAGAATTATTTCGACCTCTCCTTCACCCTGGACGTGATGAAGAGCCTGCAATTCTACGGCGGCGCGAACAATGTGTTCGGCAAGCAGCCTCCGGTCTCGACCCAGGGTCCCGGCGCGAATACCTTCGCCGCGACCTATGACGTGATCGGCACCGAGCTCTTCATCGGCGCCCGCGTGAAGTTCTAAAAACGGATCGGGGAAGCGGCGGGACCGCCGCTTCCCCTTTCGATTGCAGGGAGGCTCAATGACGCTCGATCGCCGTTCGATGATCCTGGGCGGATCGGCCGCCCTGACCGCGGCAGCGGGCGCCAGCCCCGCGCTGGCCGCCGAGCGCCAGGGGCCGCTGCCTATCGCCGGCGCAAGCGGCTGGGTCGATGTCCGCCAGTTCGGTGCGAAGGGCGACGGTACGACGATCGACTCGATCGCGATCAACAAGGCGATCGATTTTGCCGCGGCGCGCGGCGGCGGCACGGTGTTTTTCCCGGCCGGTACCTATGCCAGTTACACCATCCGCCTGAAGAGCCGGATCACGCTGCATCTCGATCAGGGCGCGACGATCCTCGCGGCGCCCGCGCCGACCACCGGCAGCGGCGGCTATGACCATGCCGAGCCGATCGGCGATCACGGCGCCTATCAGGATTTCGGCCATGGCCATTGGCGCAACAGCCTGATCTGGGGCGAAGGCCTGCACGATATCGCGATCGTCGGATCGGGCCTGATCTGGGGCAAGGGCCTCGGTCGCGGCGACGGCAAGGACAATTATCTCAGCGACCCGAACGGCCCGGGCACCGGCAACAAGGCGATCGCGCTGAAGCTGTGCCGCAACGTGCTGCTGCGCGATTTCCAGGTGCTCGAAGGCGGCTGGTTCGCCCTGCTCGCGACCGGTGTCGACAATCTGACGATCGACAATCTGCTGGTCGACACCAACCGCGACGGCTTCGATATCGATTGTTGCCGCGGCGTGCGCATCACCAATTGCACGATCAACTCGCCCTGGGACGATGCGATCTGCCCCAAGAGCAGCTTCGCGCTCGGCTATCCGCGCGACACCGAGGATCTGATGATCGCCAATTGCCTGGTCACCGGCAATTACGTGATCGGATCGGTGATCGACGGCACCTGGAAGAAGATGCCGGCCTCCTTCGCCAATACCGTCCACGGCCGGATCAAGTTCGGCACGGAATCGAATGGCGGCTTCAAGAAGATCACCATCAGCAATTGCGTGTTCGACGACAGCCAGGGCCTCGCGCTGGAAACGGTCGACGGCGCGAATTTCGAGGATGTGACGGTCACCAACGTCACGATGCGCGGCAGCTTCAGCTCGCCGATCTTCATGCGGCTAGGGCGGCGCATGCGCGGGCCGAAGGACACGCCGATCGGCACATTGAAGCGGGTGCTGATCACCAATATCGTCAGCTCGGGCGCCGGCTGGCTGCCCTCGATCCTGGCCGGCATTCCCGGCCATCCGATCGAGGATGTGAAGATCAGCGACGTCTTCCTCCACCAGATCGGCGGCGCCCCCCAGGCGATGGCGGCACTCCGCCCGCCGCTCAACGAGCTGGCCTATCCCGAGCCCAACATGTTCGGCGACGTGCCCGCCACGGGATTCTTCATCCGCGACGTGCGCAATATCGAGATGAGCAATGTCGAGATCGCGGTGGAGAAGGCCGATCCGCGCGCGGCCTTCTATCTCAACGATGTGACGGAAGCGGATTTCTTCCGCCTGCGCGTGCCAAGGGGCGAAAGCTTCGTGCTCGACCGGGTCACCAATTTCCGCAGCTTCGGCAGCCGCTGGCTGAAGGACCGGACCGTCGACGGGCTGGTATCGGATCGATTCTAACCTTCTAAGCCCCTCCCCTTCAGGGGAGGGGAAGGGGGTGGGGCAGCGTCGAACGGGGCTCGATGCCCCGTTCGACGTTTCGAGCTAGGCGAAACGAGTCTTTTTGAGCGCGCAGACGCGCGCACCCACTCCCCAACCCCTCCCTTGAGAGGGAGGGGTGAAGAGAGAGGTCAGGCGGCAACCGCTTCCTTGATCGCCTCACGATAACGCGGCGCAACCTCGCGGTTGGAAAGCTTGCCGTCCATCGCCAGGCGCGCGGCCTCATAGGCATCCCACTGGCCCTCATCGGCAAGCGGCGGAATGGTGATCGTCTCGCCGCGATCGAAGCCGAGCAGCGAGGCGTCGACCAGATGGTCCGCTTCCATCACCCAATCGACCGGGAAAGAATCGACATCCTTGCCCGACCGCGCCCAGATCTCGGTGCGGGTCGCGCCGGGCAGTACCGCCTGGACGCGCACGCCCTGCGGTTCGAGCTGCTTGGCCAGCGACTTGCTGAGATTGAGCAGATAGGCCTTGGAGCCGCTATAGACGCCGTCGAACATCTCCGGCAGCAGCGCCAGCACCGAAGCGATGTTGATGATCCCACCGCTCTTGCGCGCGGCGAACGCCTTGCCTGCAGCAGCGGCCAGCAGGGTCGGCGCGGTGATGTTGAGCGCGATCAGCTTCTCGACCTGGCTCACCTCGCTGTCGAGCAGGCCGCCGTTGAGTGACATGCCGGCATTGTTGACCAGCAAGGTGATCGCGGCATCGGAGGCGAGGCGATCCTCGACCTTCGCCACATCGGCGCGGTCGGTCAGATCGGCGGGCAGCACCTCGATCGAACGGCCGGTCTCGGCGCTCAGCGTCGCGGACAGCGCTTCCATCCGTCCGGCGTCTCGGGCGACGAGGATCAAATCATAGCCGCGGCGGGCGAGGCGGTCGGCATAAACGGCACCGAGTCCAGTCGATGCGCCGGTGATGAGGGCAGTGCCCAGAGTCGAAGTCGTCATGGTGTGTCTCCTTGCTCAACCCGGCGCCTACAGGAAGGAGCGGTGCCGGTGACTTGCATAATGATAGGAACATGACTATCATTGTGCAATGGACACCGAAAAATATTCGAACGGGCCTTGCCCCGTCGCCCGCGGCCTCTGCCATGTCGGCGATGCGTGGAGCATGCTGATCCTGCGCGATGCGGGCGGCGGTGCGACGCGTTTCGACCAGTTCCAGAAGAATCTGGGCATCGCGCCGAACATCCTGACGCGCCGCCTGACCGCGCTGGTCGAGGGCGGCCTGCTCGAACGCCACCGCTACAGCGAGCATCCGCCGCGCGACGAATATCTGCTGACTGATAGCGGCCGCGATTTCCTGCCCGTGCTGTTCGCCTTCGGTGCCTGGGGCGCCCGGCATTTCGGCGATGCCCCGGTCTCGTATCTGGTCGACAATGGCAGCGGGGCGTCGGTCGACGCGGTCGTGGTCGATCGGGCGACTGGCACGCCATTGTCCGATCTCGACCTTCGCGTGGCGCAGCCCGAGGCCTGACGGCGGGCTGGTCAGGCTCGACACGATCCGCCATCAATCGGCCGGATGACGATCAACTCCCTCATCGCCGACTATGGCCTGGCCGCGATCTTCCTCGGCGCGGGGATCGAGGGTGAGACTTGCGTGGTCGCCGGCGGCGTGCTCGCGCACCGGCATTTGCTGCCGTTATGGGCGGTATGGCTCGCCGCGGCGTCGGGCTCGTTCGTCGCCGACCAGCTGTTTTTCGCCTCGGGCCGCTATTTCCGCGATCATCCCCGCGTCAAACGCATCGCCGCGAAGCCCGGTTTCGCCAAGGCGCTGGTCACCTTGGAGCGGCATCCCGTGCTGTTCGTGATGGGTTTCCGCTTCCTCTACGGCCTGCGCACCGTCAGCCCGATCGCGATCGGCACCTCGCATATCCGCACACGCACCTTCATGCCCCTCAACGCGCTCGCCGCGGCGATCTGGGCGGCGCTGTTCACCGGCATCGGTTACGGCTTTGGCGACGGGATCGAGCGGCTGTTCGGGGGCGTGCTGTCGGCTGATCGCCTCGTTCCGATCGCGGCGGTCGGGCTCGTCGCGCTGATCGCCATCGCGCAAGCCGTGCGCTGGTCGCATCACCGTTATGCCGACCGGTGCGAACGCACTGCCAGCGCGGTCCGGCAGGTCAGCTGATCAGCATCCCCGCGAGCGCCGCGCTCATCAGGTTCGCCAGGCTGCCCGCGATCAGCGCGCGGATGCCCAGCTTGGCGATCATCGGGCGCTGGTTGGGTGCGAGGCTGCCGGTCACCGCCATCTGGATCGCGATCGACGAGAAATTGGCGAAGCCGCACAGTGCGAAAGTGATCACCGCGATGGTCCGCGGGCTCAGGCCCTGCTGAGCCCCGAGCGAGATATAGGCGACGAATTCGTTGAGCACGATCTTCTGCCCGAACAGCCCGCCGGCGATCTGCGCCTCGTCCCATGGCACGTTGAGCAGGAACATGACGGGCGCGAAGACATAGCCGAGCAGCCCCTGGAAGCTGAGCGTCGGATAGCCGAACCAGGCGCCGACCCCACCAAGGATGCCGTTGGCCAGCGCGACCAGCGCGACGAACGCCAGCACCATCGCGCCGACGGCGACGGCCAGCTTCACGCCGGTCTGGGCGCCCTGCGCCGCCGCCATGATGATGTTGGCGGGCTTTTCCTCATCATGGCTCGCCTCGGCGATATGGATCACCTCTGCCTCGGGATCGTCGCCCAGCGGAAGCTGGTCGAACGGCGCTTCCTTCACGTCGGGCATCATGATCTTGGCCATCAGGATGCCGCCGGGCGCGGCCATGAAGCTCGCCGCGAGCAGATATTCAATGCGGATGCCCATCGAGGCATAAGCGGCGAGGATCGTGCCCGCCACGCCGGCCATGCCGCTGGTCATCACGGTGAACAGCTGGGCCGGGGTCAGGCTTGCGAGATAGGGGCGGATGACGAGCGGGGATTCGCTCTGCCCGACAAAGATGTTCGCTGCCGCGCAGAGCGATTCGACCTTGGACACGCCGATCACCCATTCGATCGCGCCGCCGAGCCAGCGCACGACCAGCTGCATGATGCCGAGATAATAGAGGATCGAGACGAGCGCTGCGAAGAAGATGATCACCGGCAGCGCCTGGATCGCGAAATTCTTGCCGAGCGGGTCGGCGGCAAGGCTGCCGAACAGGAAGCTGGTGCCGGCATTGGCATAGCCGAGCAGATTGGCGACGCCGGTCGACATGAACTCCAGTGTCCGCACGCCGGCCGGCACCTTGAGCACCAGGATCGCGATGCCGGCCTGGAGCAGGAACGCCGCGCCGACGACGCGCAGGCGGATCGCGCGGCGGTTGCTCGACAGCACAAAGGCGATGCCGAGGATGACCGCGATGCCCGCGATGCCGATGAGGAAATGGTTCATAAGTGGCGCCCCGCCCTGCCAAAACTAACGACGCTACCCAATGGGCACGCGGGGACCCACCATACAGACAGGGCGCGATTGGGCTAGTGGCGGTTTGACGTGCGCGTAAAAGGCGGTAGCGTCACCGCGATGAACCAGACCGCCCCCGCGATCCCGCGCTCGCTCTTCGTCTATTCGATCTTCTATGGCGGCATGGTCTGCATCGCGGGCGTGCTCGGGGTGAAACAGGTCCAGCTCGGCCCGCTTGCGGTCGAGGCCGGGATCTTCGGCTTCCTGCTGCTCGTCGTGATGGGCAGCGCGGTGACCGAGCTGCACGGCCGCAAGGCGGGCGACATGCTGGTTCGGTACGGGTTCGTGCCGCTGATCGTCGCTGCCTTGCTGATTCAGCTGGTGCTCGCCCTGCCGACCGATCCCGACATGTACCCGCCCGCCATCGACGCTTTTCCGATCGTGGTCGGGCAGAGCGCGCGGATGATGATCGCCGGACTGATCTCCTACGGCACGTCGCAGACGCTCAACATCTTCATCTTCTCGAAGCTGCGGCGGGACACCGGTAAAATGCTCTGGCTGCGTGGCATGATCGCCAGCATCGTCAGCCAGGTGGTCGACACCGTGCTGTTCATCTCGATCTCCTTCCTTGGCGAACGCCCCATCCTGACGCTGATGGGCGGCCAGATGCTCGCCAAGGTCGTGCTGTCGATCGTGCTGGTGCCGTTCCTGATCACCTTCTTCGTCTGGCTCGGCCGCCGCCTGGACGCGCGCTGAGAATCGCGCGCCGCAGGGGAAGCATCTAGGGCGCAGCGACACCAAGTCGTTGCGCCGCGCCGTGGAGACGCTTGTCACGAGTCCAGAAGGTGCTGGCACTTAGCAGCGTCGACGCCAGCAAATGAGCATCGACATAGCCGATGCCGAGTCCCGACAAGGCATGTCGATCGATGAAGTCCAGTACCTCCTTGTCTTCAGCGACGACTGCTTGGGGCAGACCCTGCAGCGCGCCCAGCACTGTGTGGCGCTGACGGAGGTTTCCGAGGGCGATCTCGCCGATCACGAAAGGATGGACGAGAACCTGCCCCGCTGTGAGGAGATCGGTGAGGAGCGGATCACCGCTGCGCAGGTGATCGACCCACACCGAACTGTCGACCAGGATCATGCAGGCTCGGCTCGGCGACGTGGCGTTACCGAGAGATCGGGTTCGCTGCCGCCGAGCCGGGCGAGACGTAGGGCGCTTTCGCGTTCGATGAGAGCTTTCAACGCCTCTCGGACCAGCAAGGACTTCTCCTTCAGGCCGGTAAAGGCCTGAGCCTTGGCCACGAGATCGTCGTCGAGGGCGAGGGTAGTGCGCATGGGAGTCTCCAGTGTCAGGCACGGATAATAGCATCATTTGATGTCGAACTCCATGTCTGCATCGATGGGGCGGGGTATAGCTTTCGCTCCGGGCCCTGAATCAGTAAGGGGCCCGCATGACCGATCACTTCCCCGAACCGGCCCTGCTCGCCAAGGCCGAGACGCTTGTCGAGGCGCTGCCCTATATGCAGCGTTATGCCGGCGCGACCTTTGTCGTGAAATATGGCGGCCACGCCATGGGCGATCCCGAGGCGGCGCGCGATTTCGCCGAGGATGTGGTGCTGATGAAGGCAGTCGGCATCAACCCGGTCGTCGTCCATGGCGGCGGGCCGCAGATCGGCGCGATGCTCAAGCGGCTCGGAGTCGAATCGCGCTTCGTCGATGGCCTGCGCGTCACCGATGCGGAGACCGCCCAGATCGCCGAGATGGTCCTGGCCGGATCGATCAACAAGGAGATCGTCGGCTGGATCGGCCAGGCCGGCGGCCGTGCCGTCGGCATCTCGGGCAAGGATGGCGGTTTCGTCACCGCTGAGAAGGTCGGCCGCAACACGCCCGATCGGCTCCAGGGCATCGAACGCCATGTCGATCTCGGTTTCGTCGGCGAACCGGTCGGGGTCGACCGGCGGATCATCGATACGCTGTCGTCCGCCGGGATCATCCCGGTCGTCGCGCCTATCGCACAAGGGGTCGATGGCCAGACCTACAACATCAACGCCGATACGATGGCCGGCGCGATCGCTGCCGCGCTCGGCGCGCAACGCCTGTTCATGCTGACGGACGTGGTCGGCGTGCTCGACAAGCAGGGCGAGCTGCTGACGGATCTCGATCCGGCGGCGATCGCCGAATTGCGCGCCGACGGCACGATCAGCGGGGGCATGATCCCCAAGCTCGAGACCTGCGTCGCGGCGGTCGAGGGCGGAGTCGACGCCGCCGTCATCCTCGACGGGCGGGTGCCGCATGCGATGCTGCTGGAAATCTTCACCCGGCGCGGCGCGGGAACGCTCGTTCGGCGCTGAACGGGTCTGTTCGAAACGGACGCGTTTCGCTACGCTTGCCTTCCACTCGACCCGGAGATCCCCCTTGACCTTTTTGCTGGTCCTTCTTCAGATCGTACAGGTGCTGCTCAACGTCGTCTGGTGGATCATCGTGATCCAGGCGATCCTGTCGTGGCTGATCGCCTTCAACGTGATCAACACCTATAATGATACGGTGCGCCTGATCTGGGAGGCGCTCAAGAAGATGACGGAGCCGCTCTACCGCCCGATCCGCCGCGTCATGCCGGATTTCGGCGCGCTCGACCTGTCGCCGCTGGTGGTGCTGCTGATCCTCTTCATCCTGTCGAACATCATCCTGCCGGCCATCTACAACCAGATCGTCGCCGCGCCCGTCGTCTGATCTTGCCCGCCTGGGCGCTCCGGCCGGACGGGATCGCGATAGCGGTTCGTGTCACGCCCAGATCCTCCCGCGACATTCTCGCGGCGGGCACGGACGATCATTTCGCGGCGCGACTGGCCGCACCGCCGGTCGAGGGTGCGGCCAATGCGGCGCTGATCGCCGTTGTCGCGAAGGCATTCGGTGTGCCGAAACGCGCTGTGACGCTGATCGCCGGCGAGACCGCGCGATTGAAGCGGCTCCAGATATCGGGCGATGCCGCGCTGCTGGCGAAAATCGCCGCCAGTCTTTATGAGGCGGCGCCATGAGCGCTGATATCATCGACGGAAAAGCCTTTGCCCTGGCCCTGCGCGGCCGCATCGCCGAGCAGGTGACGGCGTTTGTCGCCGCCGCCGGCCGCCCGCCCGGGCTGGCCGTGGTGCTGGTCGGCGACGACACCGCCTCCGCCGTCTATGTCCGCTCCAAGGGCAAGGCCGTGAAGGCCGCCGGCATGGAGGGGTTCGAGTTCCGCTTCCCGGCCGAGGTATCGCAGGAAGAGCTGCTAGCGCTGGTCGACCGGCTGAACGCGGACGTGAATGTCGACGGCATTCTCGTCCAGCTTCCCCTGCCGGCGCATATCGACGAGCGGGTCGTCACCACCCGGATCGACCCGGACAAGGATGTCGACGGTTTCCACCCGGTCAATGCGGGCCGGCTCGCGACCGGGCTCAACGGCTTCGTGCCCTGCACCCCGCTCGGCTGCATCATGCTGCTCAAGGACCGGCTGGGCGACCTGGCCGGGCTCGACGCCGTGGTGATTGGCCGCTCGAACATCGTCGGCAAGCCGATGGCGCAGCTCCTGATCAAGGAAAGCTGCACCGTCACCGTCGCGCATTCGAAGACGAAGGATCTGTCGAGCGTCGTCCGCCGTGCCGATATCGTCGTGGCGGCGGTCGGCCGGCCCGAGATGATCCGCGGCGAATGGATCAAGCCCGGCGCGACCGTCATCGATGTCGGCATCAACCGCACCGAGGACGGGCTGGTCGGCGACGTCGATTTCGCCGGCGCGGCCAGCGTCGCGGGCGCGATCACCCCGGTCCCGGGCGGGGTCGGGCCGATGACCATCGCGGTGCTGCTGCGTAACACTCTCGTCTCGGCGCATCGTCGCATGAAGGTCCCGTACGACAAGGAAGCGCTGTGATCCTCCTGCTCCTCGCCGCCGCCGTGCCGCAGACCGCTGCCCAGGCCGAGAAGGCCTTTGCCGGCGCTGCGCAGGCCGAAGGGCAATGGACGTCGTTCCGCCGCTTCGCGACCGAGGATTCGGTGATGTTCGCGCCCCAGCCGGTGAAGACGCAGGACTTCCTCAAGGACCGCAAGGACCCGCCGGCTGCGTTGATGTGGTGGGCGGCGGACAGCTATGTCTCGTGCGACGGCGCGCTGGCGGTCAATACCGGCCCATGGATCAGGCCGAAGGGCGATGCCTTCGGTTATTTCTCGACCATATGGCAGCGCCAGGGCGACGGCAGCTGGAAATGGACGATGGACGGCGGCGACGGCCTCGCCACACCGCGCCCGGCCGGCGACGCGCCGACAATCCGCCGCGGCTCGTGCAAGGGCAGCCCCTCCACCGTCGCCGCGGTGCGCTACCGCGACGGCGAGACCGCCGAGGGCCAGTCGGAGGACCGCACGCTCGCCTGGCGCTGGCACGTCGCGCCGGACGGCGCGCGCAGCTTCGACGTCTGGCTGTGGGACGGGCGGGTGATGAAACCGGTCATGGCCGACCGGATCGCCGCGCAATGAATGCGTCGGGCCTGATCGCGCTCTACGTCTCCTCGCTGATCACCTTCTTCGTGGTGATCGATCCGCCGGGCTGCGCGCCGATCTATGCCGGCCTGACCAAGGGCGCCTCGCCGACGCACCGCCGCGCGATGGCGATCCGCTCGGTACTGGTCGCCTCGGCGATCCTGTTCGTCTTTGCCTTGTTCGGCGAGGATTTGCTCCGCGCGCTCGGCATCAGCCTGGCGAGCTTCCGCATCGCCGGCGGCATCATGCTGTTCCTGATCGCGCTCGAAATGGTGTTCGAGAAACGCACCCAGCGGCGCGAGGACCGCGCGGCCAAGGTCGCCGAGACGCCCGAGGTCGAGGACGTCTCCATCTTCCCCATGGCGATGCCGATGATCGCAGGCCCCGGCTCGATCGCTTCGGTCATGCTGCTGATGAGCCGCAACGACGGCCTCGAACGCTCGCTCGTCGTGCTCGCCGCGCTGGCGACGATCCTTGCGCTGACCTTGCTCGCGCTGCTCGCGGCAGGGCCGATCATGCGCGTGCTCGGCGTCAAGATCGAAGCGGTGATCACCCGCCTGCTCGGCGTGCTCCTCGCGGCGCTCGCCGTTCAGTTCGTGATCGACGGGGTGCGGATCAGTCTGCTGTAGCTGCCGGCTCGTAGCGAATCTTCCACAGCCGCAGCGGCGATTTCTTCGGCAACGGGACTGGCTCGAGCCAGGCCGGTACCTTGTTGTGCGCCAGCTCGTCGTAAAAGCCCCCCGGCGCCCGCGCGCGATAGATCGTCGATTCCGCCATGTTCGGGCAGATCAGCAGCAAGGTCGCGCCGTGGCGCTTCGCGATCGCGCGGAAATTCTCCGGCGTGCCCTTGAAGGCGTGCTGCACGTCGAGGATCGCATCGCCATTGCGGTGATAGGGGCCGGCAACGGCATTGTGATGCGTCACGGTGATCAGCCGTGGGCCGAGATCGACAAAGGTGAAGATGGTCTGTGCGGGCAGCTTGTCGAGCGGGGCGAGCGCCGGGATGGTCGGGCAGCGGCCGCTGGCATTGTTGACGATCTGCACCCGGTTGCTCGGCGGATCGATCCTGAAATATTTGATCGCGATGCCGGAAAACAGCCCGGACACCGCCATGAAGGCCGTCACCGTGCCGAGCACCCGCACGAAGATCGAGCGGTGGCCCAGGCACCAGGGCAGGACGATGCAGGCGAGCGCGGTCGCGCCGGGCACTGCCAGCAATTGCGCTGCCGGCGCGGCGCGCGCCTGCCACAACAGCATCGCGGCGGCGAAGCTGCAGAACAGCAGCACCGGCATCCAGCCGTTGAATTTGTCGGAGCCGCGCGCGCGCCACGTCGCGATGCACGCGCCGATGATGCCGATCACCGGCAAGGTCACGATCGGGAAGGCCGTGCGGAAGGGGTGCTTGTAGATCGGCCGCGCCTCGCGGACATTGTCAAGCCAGTTGCGCGCCAGCTCGGGCGAGACCTGCTCGGGCCGCCCCAGGCATTGCGGGAACACCAGCGCAAAGCCGATCGCGATGACCAGGCCCGCCACCACGGCCAGCGCCAGGCGAACCGCACGCCGTTCCGGGTTGAGCCGCCCGAGGATGAACAGGAACGCCCCCGCCGCGACCATCGCGCTCAGCCACACGGGCGTCAGTGCGTCGCAGCGCAGCACCTGGTTGGCGTTCGAGGCGAACAGCGCATAGCCGAGCGCCGATCCGCCCCCGAGCGTCAGCGCATAGACGCTCATGCGCTGCACGTCGCCACGGTCCCAGATCCAGCGCAGCGCGATGATCGCCCCGGCCATTGCCGCATAGGGCAGCAGCTCGAGCCCGATCGTCAGCGATACCGCGCTGGCGACGCCCACGATCGCGCCGCCGCGCGCGCCCTTCGGGTCGGCAAGACCGGCGACCGTCAGGCTCAGCATGGCGAGCTGCCAGCCATGGTGATCGATCCGGTCGGGCATGAACATCAGGATGGTCGAGGTGCAGCCCGCGACCAGGAAGATCAGCGCGAGCGGCCAGGCCAGCCCCCCGACCAGCCGGCGCACGGTGGCGGCGATGCCGATCATCGCGATGGAGAGCGGCAGGATCGGCGCGATGCCGCACGCCAGCCGTTCGGCCTGGGCCGTGCCGACGAACGGCTGGAGCAGCAGGATCAGGCCCGCGATCGGCAGGTCGACGATTCGGCTCCAATGGATATCGAACCCGCCCGGTGGATTGAGCTTGTACTGGCGCAGATCGTACCAGCCCTGCCCGTTCAGCAGCGCGCGCACCTGGGCAAGCCGCATATTGTCGTCGGTATCGCCCAGCGACAGCCACTGGATCGCGTTCCACCGGTCGAACAGGAACCAGATGCCGACCGCCAGCCAGGCAAGCAGGGTCAGCCGCAGCCAGTATCTGTCCAGCTCGCGGACAAGGGAGCGATCGGTCGTGTTTTGCAAAGGGCTTCCCTCGGTCACGTTCGCGCTCTAGTGCGGCGCGCGTAAAGGGCAAGGCACGCGTGACGGCGATTATCAGACAGATCGAGACCTGGCGGTCGAGCGGCATGCTCGCGCAGCTGATCCGCTTCGGCATTGCCGGAGCGATTTCGAGCGTGATCTACTTCGCGGTCTATATGCCGCTCACGCTCTACGTGTTCGGCGCGCGGCTTGCCGTGCTCGCCGTGCCGCCGGCATTTCTGGTGGCGGTGGTGGCGGGCTTCTTCTTGCACAGCGCATGGAGCTTCAAGGGCCATGGCACGCGCGACCAGAGCGGACGCCAGCACGCGAAGTTCTTCATCGTGCAGAGCTTTGGCCTGTTGCTCAACGCTGCTTTCACCTGGATCATCACCGGGCCGCTGTTCCACGGCTCGCCCTGGTTGCCGATGATCCCGGTGCTGACGATAACCCCGGTCGCGACCTTCGCGCTCAACCGTCAATGGGTGTTCGGCGAGGGCCATGATTGATGGATAGAATCGTTTACGATCGCATGGCGGCGCATGATTCCACCCATTGGTGGTATCGCGCGCGGCGCGACATCCTCGCCGATTATCTCGTGCGCGAGGGCAATCTGCCCGCCAATGCCCGCATCCTGGAGATTGGCTGCGGCACCGGCCACAACCTGCCGATGCTCGCCGCCTTCGGCACCATCGAGGCGATCGAGATCGACCCCGCCGCGCGCGAGATCGCAAGCGCGCGGCTCGGCCGCGAGGTCGGCGCGGCACCTTTGCCGGCGCTGACCGGCGTCGAGCGCGGCGCCTATGACCTGATCGCGGTGCTCGACGTGGTCGAGCATATCGAGGACGATGTGGCGGCGCTGAAGGCGATGGCCGAATGCCTGAAGCCGGGCGGCAAGATCCTGATCACCGTGCCCGCGCATCAATGGATGTGGAGCGCGCACGACGTGGTGAATCACCATCATCGCCGCTATTCCAAGGCGGGGCTGATCAAGGTCATCCGCGCCGCGGGGCTCGAGCCGAACAAGCTCGGCTATTTCAATTCGCTGCTCTTCCCGCTCGCCGCCGCCTCGCGCCTGGTCGGCCGGCTGACCGGCAAGGACGACAGCGACGATTCGCCGCCGCCGAAGATCGTCAACACCCTGTTCGAGAAGATCTTCCGCTTCGAACGCCATCTGGTCGGCCGCGTGCCGCTGTCGCCCGGCGTCTCGATCATCACCCTGGCATCGCCGGTGCGATAGGCCGGGGCGACCGCCCCTCCACCGTCACCCCGGACTTGTTCCGGGGCCCATGGTGCCGCACACCGCCGGTCGCGGCTCTTGCGGGGTGCGTTTCGAACCCGGGCTCACTCGCCCTTCGGCGCACCCTCGGCGGGAATGGGCGTGATCGACATCCCCTCGACGAAATCCGCCCGCGAGGCTGGCGCAGCCATCTCCGCCCGATACCCCAGCATCGCCTTGCCCTGAACCGGGCCCGCGATATCCGCGACCAGATACAGCGGCCGCCGCTTCGATTCGACATAGAGCCGGCCGAGATACTCCCCGATCATGCCGAGCACGAACATCTGCACCGCGCCGAGCAGCACCACGACCAGCATGGTCGACGTCCAGCCCTGCACCGCGCTCCCGGTGAGGAAGCCGACCGCGATATAGACGAACAGCAGCAGCGAGGCGCCGGTCAGCGCCAGCCCGACATGGCTGGCGAAACGCAAGGGCGCCGTCGAGAAACCCGTCACCGCGTCGAGCGCGAAACGCACCATCTTGCCCAGCGGATATTTGGTCTCGCCGGCCAGCCGCTCGGCCCGGTCATAGACGAACGGTACCTGGCGAAAGCCGATCCAGGCGACCATGCCGCGGATGAAGCGCGCCTGTTCGGGCAGCGACAGGAAGGCATCGAGCGCACGCCGGCTCATCAGCCGGAAATCGCCGGTGTCGAGCGGGATCGGCGTATCGGTGATCCGGTCGAGCATGCGGTAGAAGATCGCGGCGGTCGCCTTTTTGAAGATGCTCTCGCCCTCGCGCTTGCGGCGCACGGCATAGACGACGTCGGCCTGCTGCTCGGCCATCGCCGTGCGCATGTCGGTCAGCAGTTCGGGCGGATCCTGCAGGTCGGCATCGATGATCAGGATCTGCTCGCCCGCGCAAAGATCGAGCCCGGCGGTCAGCGCGAGCTGATGGCCATGGTTGCGCGACAGGTTGATCGCGACGAGATGCGGATCGGTCGCGGCAATCCGCTGCATTGCCGGCCAGCTCTCGTCGCGCGATCCGTCATTGACGAACAATATCTCGAAATCCTCGCCCACCGCCGCGCGCGCCGCCGCGGAGACGCGGGCATGCAGGATGTCGAGACAGGCTGCCTCATTATAGCAGGGGACGACGATGGAGAGGGCGGGACGGTGCATGGGCGCGCTGTTTAGCGGCAAGTCATGCCCCCGTCATCGGAAGATTGCGCTGGATCAACCGGTGCCCCGCGACCGCACGAAGAGCGTCGCGAGAGGTAGAGTTGAATTCGGTCGAGCTTGCACGCGCAATTAAGCCCCTCCCCTTCAGGGGAGGGGGGAAGGGGTGGGGCAGCGTTGAGCGGGGCTCGAGGCCCCGATCAACGCTTCGGTGCTTGGTGAGACGAGCCTTTTTAAGCGCGCAGATGCGCCAGCCTCCACCCTCTTTTCCCATCCCTAGCGGGGAAAAGCCTCAGGGGCTGCTCGAAACCGGCCACACCCGCCCACCCAGCAGCGCGGACACATAATTGATCGGCGCATGGTCGGCGAGGGCGCGCCAGGGAACATTGCCGGTCCGCCACATCAGCGCCGCATAGGCCAGGTGCGCGGCCCGCTGGTCCTTCGCCACGGAGATCGCCGGCGTATCGCCGACATGGATCGCCCCGTCCCGGTCGATATAATGCAGCCCGCGCGCATGGCTGTAGATCAACGGCGGCGGCAGCAATGCGACGGTATCGGTGCAGTTCACATACCGCCGGATCACCACCGGCGCGAGCGAGGCAACCAGCGCCTCGTCCCCGACCCGCGGCGACCCGAAGGTGACGAGCTCGATCGGCCGCCCGCCATCCGAGAGCCGCGCGGCAAGCAGGGTCGCCAGCGCGGCGCCAAGGCTATGCCCGGTCAGCAGCAGGCGCGTTGGGTTGGTGTCGTGCAGCCAGCCCAGGATCGGCTCCAGGACGGAGGAGAGCGACGCCGAGAAACCGCTATGCACCCGCCCCGGCCTGTCCCAATTCTCCAGGATGAAGCTCGCATCGGTCATCACATCGCGAAGCGAATCCGCCTGCGTGCCGCGAAAGGCGATGATCGCCCGGCCATCGTCATGGACCGCGGCAAATCCCGTCGCGCTGAATTTCGCCGTGCCGGTCGCTTCCCGGAACCAGCCGGGCCGGCGATAGCCGACCGCCCCGATCGCCTCGGCGATCAGCCCCTTGTCGGCGTCATCCTGCTCGAACCGGCGATAGGCGAGGCGGGAGAATTCGGCGGCGACGGCGTCGATGCTCCAGTCGTCCCCCATCGCCAGCGGCGGCTGCGCTTCGGGGCGGTAGAGCGCCTGGTTGGATGGGTCATAGGGGATCGGCGTGGGCATGACGGGTTTACCCGCTTAGCCGGGTGCGGCGATGCTTGCGAATCCGATCGGCTGCCGCTCCACGAGGACGACGGTGAGCCCGGGGATCCCGAGCTGGGCTCCGAGGCGTTTGATTCACTCGACCATGCTGCCTGCGTCCGATGCAGGTGGCACCGCGATGGGCGCGTCGCGCTGGCATAGGATAAGGGCAGCTTCGCGCCCCAATTGTCGTCGTTCCACGTGCGCGTTGGGTGTCCCGGAAGCTGCCATCCGGTAATCGAGCTTCGCCACCGAATATAACTTGCCACCGAGTCTCATCCTCCATCGCGGACTGCACTTCGATCGAAGAAGGAAGCGGTGCAGGGGCGGGTCAAAGCTCAACCAAAACAGCATTCTTTGAGCGATGCGCTAGGCATAGAAGTAGCATCCCATGCCACACACTGCCCTATCGAGTGCCACAGTTGAGCTGTCCGGCCCCAAGCCCGCGCTAGCGATATCGTCACCTGTATGGGCGGAGCCATGGGCTCCGGCCGCGCAGCGGCTGGAGCGCGGGCCAAAGCGAGTTTCCCCACACCGGCGGCACTGCTTCAGGCGGGGATTCCAACCAACAGCGACGCGTTCAGGGTGCCGACGCAGTGAATCAAAACAAACGTATTGTAAGGTGTTTTGAAGCCTTCACCCACGAACTCGTGTCGCTCCCCATTGCGATCAATCAGTTCAAAGCTTTGTGGACTAGACATCTTGCGATACCCAATCGGAACGCATGCCATCAGATCGTGTCCCGGGACTATCGCTTCGGGTAAGACGAGCGATCCAAAGCGGGTACGGTAATCCTGTGAAAACTCCATCCGGCGCACCGGAGCCTTCATGCCGTGAACGTCGCAGGTTTCGGTCGGATCGAATACCACGACAACGCACGCCTTGGTGCTGCGCCGAACATACTCGCGGATTCCGGCGTAAACCGATGCCCCAAATTTCCGCGCATGGGTCATGGGCACCTTGATCCCGAACTCGAAATCGGCGGTCATTTTCGCAAAGCCGTCATTCTGAAAGAGGACGACGGAAGCAAATGTGTTGGCTTCCCGCTCGAACAAATCCGCCACCTCTGGCCGCAGATGCTTGGTGCAATCCTGGATGAATTTATAAAGTCCGCTCTGATGCGGAATGACTTTGTGCCCGGCTTCATGAAACTTGAGAAAGGTTTGCTGTTCCTTGCCAAGAGCGGGGTCGATGTGAACGATATCGGCGTGGACATCAAAAATGCCGCGAACCTTGTCCAGCGCCGCCCGAACGAATTGGCCCGCCTTGTCGCCGGCCTGTTTGATAAAATGCTGGAGGGCATCGAGATCGAAGGCACTGATGGGCGCGACCTTGAGTTGCGCCGCATCCATCAGGTCAGACACAGGTGTTGGATACCGCCCGAGAGCGTCAGCCTTGTTTAGCAGCGCAACTGCTGATTCATGCACTGTCCGATATTGATTCGGATCCAACGAACTGTCGTCAGCTTTCACCCGCTTATCCCTTTAGCCCGCGCCGAAATTTCAGATATTCCAGAAGCTCTCGCTCCTCATCTTCACTCAAATTCAGCTCCGCGAAGGTCGCCGCGCGCCCGTGGGACACATCGCCCTTCTCACGGTTTCCAACAATGAACCCCGCCATTTCCATCAACTGCTCGTAGCTTATTCGATACACGTTCGCGAGCGCATGCAAAATATTCGGGGACGGTTGCTGTATCTTCCCACTCTCAATTTGGCTCAAATACGCGTTTGAGATGATGTTATTGGTCAAGCCTTCGACTTGGCGCAGCGAATAGCCGCGATCATTTCTTATTGCCGCTAGGTGACTTCCTAACGACGACCCCGGTTTGGGGGGGGGCGGATTTTCGTCTGTCATGATTGGCTCCAGTCTCCCAGCCTGTCGGCCCGAATCTTACATGGTTTGCTAGATTCATCAAGCGCGCCGTCTTGCCGCTATGTCTTGCAAGCATGCATACTTGCCGCTTGACATTCTTAGCGCGCTAGGCGATCCAACAGGCCACGGAGCCGACAAGGCGCGACTCCACAACGGAAAGGTAAGTGAAGATGAAACCCACGGACGCGCCGGAACAGGCCGGCATCCACGATCGCGATACGTTCAAGCTCGTCGCGATCGACGAGAACTTCGCAGAACGGCACATCACCCTGCCCGATGCGAAACCGACGGGCCGCCAGATCGCGGAGGCCGCGGGCTTCCGCCCGGCGGACGATGCGATCGTGCTCCAGCAGCTCGCCGATGGCGCGCTCGAAGAGCTCCGTCTTGAGGAACTGGTCGATCTCCGCGAAAGCGGCGTTGAGCGGTTCTTCGTGATAGCCGGGGACCGGACCTATCGCCTGATGATCGACGGGCTCCGCATGGAATGGCCGCGGGTCGATGTGTCGGGCGACACGATCCGCAACTTGGTGCGCAAGAGCGAGGAGTTCGAGGTCTTCCAGGATTTCGACGACGCGCCCAACGCCTTGATCGAAGATGATCAGGTGGTCAGCCTGGGTGGCGACGGCTTGGAGCGCTTCATCACGAAGCGCGGCGAGAAGCTGGTCTCGGTCACCTACAACGGCGAGACGTTCAAGCTGGAGCGCCGGACCTACACAACCGAGGAACTGCGGCAGGTCTTCGGTGTCGAAGAAGGCTATATCCTCCAGCTTGTCACCAAGGCCGGCGAGTTCGTCGAGTTGAAGCCCGGTCGCACGCTGCCGATCAAGAAGGACATGACGTTCGTGTCGCACGCTCCGTGCGGGCATTCGTCCTAGTGTCTGCCGCGTCGGAGTTCGAGAAGCTTCGGGTTCTGTTCCCGGACGCGCAACTGTTGCAGGAAGGCGGGGTCGATCTCGCCTTCCTGCCCCGGTTGGTGATCGACAATCAGGGCAACGCGGTGACGATGCCTGCACTGCTGTGGCCCAAGGCGCGCGACAGCTATCCCACCCGCCTCTTCCTTGAACGGCAGCTTACCGCGCCGCAGGCAAAGAACTGGAACAGCTTCGGTATCTGCACGCGCACGTGGTGGGCCTGTTCATGGCACGGCGTCCCGGAGAGCCTGTCTTGGCCGGAAATGATCGCCAATCACCTGAGGGCCTTCAAATGAAAGCGCAGATGAAAATCCCGCGTAAGCTGCTTGCCGGAATTCGTCAGGATCTTCGGCGGCCACATAGCTTCGCATATGAGCGGATCGGGTTCCTCACCGCTGGCGCGGTGCGAATGGACAATGGCGACGTTGTCCTTTTGGCACGCGAGTACCAGCCGGTGGCGGACGAAGACTATGTTCCGAACCCGCGCGTGGGCGCGATGATCGGGCCAGATGCGATGCGCAAGGGTTTGCAGCTCGCCTATAAGAGCCGGAGCGCGTTAGTCCATCTGCACACGCATGGCGGAACCGGGCGGCCTGAGTTCAGCGGCGTCGATCTGGACGACGGCAAGAAATTCGTCCCGAGCTTTTTCAACGTCGTTTCGCATATGCCGCACGCCCTTCTGGTGCTGAGCGACGATTCCGCGCGCGGCCTGCTTTGGATGGGGAAGACACAGCCGCCCGTCTACTTCGAGGGCTTTACCCAAATCGGCGCACCGCTTCTCAAGTTCGGAGGCCCGCAATGAACGATTACAGTCGACAGAGTTTCTTGGGGCCGGATAGCGACCAAGTGCTCGCAGCCGCGAGTATCGGTTTTTGCGGGCTAGGCGGAGGCGGCTCGCATGCCGTCCAGCAAGCCGCTCATCTCGGCATCGGCAATTTCGTACTGGTCGATCCCGACGAGATCGAAGATTCTAATTTAAACCGGCTCGTCGGCGGCACCGCGCTCGACGTCACAAAGGCATCGCCAAAAGTCGAAATTGCAAAGCGACTGATCCTCGCCATCAACCCCCGCGCCAATATCGTTCTTCGTCGCTCGAACTGGCAGGAGGCAATCGAGCCGCTGAAACGGTGTGACCTTTTGATCGGCGGGATTGATACCGTTCGCGGCAAGGATGAGCTTGAGCGCTTTTGCCGTGGCATGCTCATTCCCTACATCGATATGGGCATGGATGTGCATGAGATGGGCGCTCGCTACCTAGTCTCCGGGCAGGTCGTGTTATCGGCACCGGGCGAACCGTGCTTGCGCTGCTTCGGCCTAATCACTGAGGAGGCGCTGGAGGCCGAGGGCGCCCGTTATGGTGCTGCTGGCGGTCGGCCGCAGGTGGTGTGGCCGAATGGCGTCCTAGCCTCCACGGCCATAGGCCTGATGGTGCAGACGTTGACGCCTTGGCATAGCAAGCCGCTGGAGAGCGCGTGCTTGGAATATGACGGCAACAAGCACACCGTCACTATGAGCGCAAAAATGAGTGTGCTTCAGGGGCGCGCTTGTCCGCATTACCCAGCCAATCAGGCAGGCGATCCGCTTTTCGATGTGCGCACGCCGTGGTCTCCGCCGACGCCAGAACGGTCCCCATCGATCTGGGGAAAGATCGTGCGACTTATCCAACGGCTCACCAACAGTTCGGTCCGGCGGGGCAGGTTTCGGACATAGTTCGCCCAAAACCTGCCAGTCCGCAAACGGCCCAATAGAAGGCACGGCCCCCTGGCTGGGCGATAATCTCTTTAGTCAGCTGCTCCAATTCCCTGCGACGTTCGTCGCCGAAGATCGCCGATCCGTTGAGGTTGAATTTAATCAAGATATTGATTTGTAAAGATAAACTATCTAATCCCTACTCCGAAAAATGTCAGCAAACTCCCTGACATTTTGCCCGCGCCTCCCTTGATTCAAACCTCATCCCACCGCCGCTATCCCGGCACCATGATCTACAAACCAGAATTCGCCGATCAGGCCCGCGCGATGTGCCGCCTCGGCGCCACCGACGAGGAACTCGCCGAGCATTTCGGCGCCTGCGTCCGCACCATCTATCGCTGGCGCAACACGCACGAAGAATTCGCCGAGGCCGTCGTCGCTGGCAAGGACCATGCCGACGCCCGCGTCGAGCGAGCGCTCTATTCCCGCGCTATCGGCTGCACTGTCGAGCGCACCAGGGTGTTCAAGCACGCCGGCGATCCCGATCCGGTCTATGCGACCTACAAGCACCAGCTCCCGCCCGATGCCACCGCCGCGCTGCACTGGCTCCGCGTCCGCCAGCCGCAGAAATGGCGCATCCGCGATGAGGAAGAGGACGGTAGCGATTTGGCGAGGGACATCGAAGAAGCATGGGCCCGTGTCGAAGCCGGCCAAATGCGCGCTGAGGAGGACGCCCAGCTAGCCGGGCGGACGTCGCCACACCCGGAGCAATCGCCGCCGCCACCACCGGAAGCCGCAGGTCCGAACGCCGATCCGGTGCCGGACCCCGACCTCGACCCGCGCACGGATGACGGTCCGGCGCCGGAGCCTCGCTTATACCCGCCGGACGAGCCAAATCCCGCCCCGGATTCAGGCCTGGCACCACCGCAGGCTCTGGTCTCCCCCGACCCGAAGCCAAAGCCGCAGCGGAAGCCAAAGCCGAAGCCGCTACAGCCCCCGCCCCCGCCACCCCCGTTCCTCCCGGCACCGTCACCGCCCGCGGCCCCGAAACCGGTCTTCATGCCGGTACCCCGCTTCGAGCGCGGAGGCTATCGTTGAGCCCGCCGTCCGCCAGCGGCTGATCGGCCGCCCGATGAAGAGCCCGCAGCGCCCCCGCGCGTCAGATCCGCTCCACCATGTTCACCGCATCGGCCGCGCGCAGCGCCGCGATCAGGCGAGTCAAATGAAGCAGGTCGTGCACTTCCACATCGATCGTGTTGGTGTGGAAACCCGTGTCGCGGTTGTCGAGCCGCATGTTGACGATATTGGCCTTTTGCGCGCCGATGATCGTCGCGATCACGCCCAGCGCACCGGGCTCGTTCTTGACCTCGACCGAGATGCGCGCGGTCGCGCCCTCGGTCTTGTCGCCCCAGGCGAGATCGACCCAGTCGGCATCGTCGCTCTCGGCCAGCCGCGGGCAGTTGATCGTATGGACCTCGATCCCTTCGTTCGGTCGGCGCAGGCCGACGATGCGGTCACCCGGCACCGGATGGCAGCATTCGGCCAGGTCGAACGCCACGCCCGGGGTCAGCCCCTTGATCGAGATCGCGCTGGTCTGGATCGGCGCCGCGCGCGTCGTGGCGGTGCCGCCCGATCCCGGCATCAAGGCCTCCATCACCTCGGAATCGGTGATGCGGCGCCGCGCGATCGCTTCCATCAGCGCGGCCTCGTCGGTCAGCTTCAGCCGCTTGAGCGCCGCGCCGATCGCGCCCGCGGCCAGCGGGGCGGGCAAATGCGACAGGATCTCGTCATAGATCTTGCGCCCCAGCGCCTGGGTTTCCTCGCGCTCCTTGTGGCGCAGATGCCGGCGGATCGCCGCGCGCGCCTTGCCCGTGATCGCGAAGCTCAGCCAGTTCGCCTGCGGCTCCTGCGCCTTGGAGCGCAATATCTGCACCTGGTCGCCATTCTCGATGCTGGTCTTCAGCGGCACGACGCGCCCGTTGATCTTCGCACCCACTGCCTGGTCGCCCAGGTCGGTATGCACGGCATAGGCGAAATCGATCGGCGTCGCGCCCTTGGGCAGCTGGTGCAGCTCGCCCTTGGGGGTGAAGGCGAAGATCCGGTCCTGGTACATCGCCATGCGCGTATGCTCGAGCAGCTCTTCCGGGCTCTCGGCATTGTCGAGGATCTCGACCAGGTCGCGGATCCAGCTCACCTGGGTCTCGGGGCGCACCTTGTCCTGCTTGTACGCCCAGTGCGCGGCCAGGCCGAGCTCGGCCTCCTCATGCATCTCCTCGGTGCGGATCTGCACTTCGACGCGCGTATTGTCGGCATGGATGACCGAGCTGTGCAACGAGCGGTACCCGTTGCGCTTGGGCGTCGAGATATAGTCCTTGAACCGCCCCGGTACCATCGGCCAGCGCCGGTGGATCACGCCCAGCGCTTGGTAACAGGCTTCCTCGCTCGGCACGATCGCGCGGAATGCCATGATGTCGGAGAGCTGCTCGAAGCTGATGTGCCGCTCGGCCATCTTCTTCCAGATCGAATAGGGGTGTTTCTCGCGGCCCGAGATATCGGCGTCGATGCCGTGGCGCGAGAGCAGCAGCTTCAGCCCGGAGCCGATCTTGGCGATCCGGTCCCCGCCGCCTTCCTTCAGCTGCGTCAGGCGCTTGTCGATCGAGGCATAGGCCTCGGGCTCGAGCTCCTTGAAGGCGAGCGTCTGCATCTCCTTCATGAACTCGTACATGCCGATCCGCTCGGCGAGCGGGGCATAGATGTCCATCGTCTCGCGCGCGATGCGGCGGCGCTTGTCGGGGTTGGGGATGTAGTGGAGCGTCCGCATATTGTGCAGCCGGTCGGCCAGCTTGACCAGCAGCACGCGGATATCGTCCGACATGGCGAGCAGGAATTTGCGCAGATTCTCCGCGGCGCGCTCATTCTCGGTCTGCGCTTCGATCTTGGAGAGCTTGGTGACGCCGTCGACCAGCCGCGCGACCGCGGGGCCGAACAGGCGCTCGATCTCCTCGATCGTCGCGACGGTGTCCTCCACCGTATCGTGCAGGATCGCGGTGGCGATCGTCTCGTCGTCGAGATGCAGCTCGGTCAGGATGCCCGCCACCTCGATCGGATGGCTGAAATAGGGGTCGCCCGAGGCGCGTTTCTGCGTGCCGTGCGCGTTGACCGAGAAGACATAGGCGCGGTTGAGCAGCGCCTCATCGGCTTGCGGATCGTAATCGAGGACCCGGTCTACAAGTTCATATTGGCGCAGCACGCCTTAAGATGGGGCCGCGATGTGTTGCTTTGCAACAAAAAGCTGGCCGCGGTCCTGAAACCGCGGCCAGTCAGGGGATCTTATTTCGCGCGGGCGTTGCACTTGGCGAGCGCGTCGGCGTCGAAGGCGGTGCCGCCGGCGGTGAACTCGCTCAGCGCACCGGCGCGCTGCACGATCATCTGGCACACGATGCCGTCGCGCGAGTTGGTCTTGTTGGCGGTGAACGCCGTGTCGCGCCACTTCCACATCAGGTTGCTGGTGATGAAGCTGGTCTTGGTCGGCTGCGCGACCGGGGTCGCGGTGTAATAGCCGCCCGGGCCCTGTGCGTGGCTGCCGACCGGCGACAGCAGCATGATGGAACCGGCGAGCGCGGCAGCGATTGAAAGAATGCGGGTCATTGTTAGTCCTCCTTGAAACCAGTTGCGAATCACTACCTAGTGGATTAAGTAGTAAGTTGCAACTAAAAACTTATATGTCATTTCCATGACGAGCGATTTGGGATAGGCTCCATGGGTCGAGAGGAATGAGATGAGCGGTAAAATCCGTGAAATACTGAGCGAGTGCAGCCTGCCTGCGGCGCTCGAGGCCATGGGCGAACGCTGGAGCTTCATGATCCTGCGGGCTGCTTTCAACGGCCTCCATCATTTCGAGGAGTTCCAGTCGGAACTCGGCATTGCGCGCAACATCCTGGCCAACCGGCTCGCCCGCCTGGTCGAGCACGGCATCCTGACGCGCGAGGCGATGCCCGAGGATCGCCGCAAGATCGAATATCGCCTGACCGAAAAGGGCGCGGCCCTGCTGCCGACGATGATCGCGCTGCGGCAATGGGGCGAACGCTGGGAAACCGGCATGCCCGCCACCCCGGTGCTGGTCGATGCGCGCGACATGCGCCCGATCGGCCCGATCGAAGTGCGCGCCTGGGACGGCCGCGTGCTGACCAAGCACGACCTGCTCTGGGCGCTCGCCGAGGACGTGGTGCACGAGCCCGAGATGCGCGCGGCCGAATAGGCCTAGGTCGGCAGCGTCTCGAGAAACGCGCGGATCGGCGCTTCGATCGGGATCGGCTTGCCGGTCGGCAAGTGCACGTTGACGATGACCATGTCGATCACGGTGTGCAGATCGCCCGTCACCGCATGGCAAAGCTCGAAGCGCTGAGTCATGCTCGAATTGCCGATCCGCTCGATCCGCACAAAGGCGTCGAGCGCATCGCCGAACACGAACGGCTTCAGGTAATCGATCTCGGTGCGGCGAACATGGAACTCGGTCTCGGTCCAGACCGCGCCCAGCGCCTCGCCGATCCCGGTCCACTCCCAGAATTCGGTCGCCGCGACATCGGCATATTCCAGGTAGCGCGAGTTGAAGACCACCTTCTGCCCGTCGATCTCGGCATAGCGGACCTTGAGGCTGGTGGAGAAGGCGAAGCCGGGGCGGATCATGCCGCGGCGATGGCCTGCGCCGCCCGCCCCGTCAATGCGGCGTCGATCCGGCGCTCAGGCGGCGAGCTCGATCCGGTTCCGCCCGCCCGCCTTGGCGGCATAGAGCGCGGTGTCGGCGGCGCGGAAAATGTCGTCGATGCCGGTCCCCGGGGTCAGCGCCTCCAGCCCCATGCTCGCGGTGATGCACAGCTGGGGCTCGACGCCCGGCACCGGCCGTTCGGCGAGCGTCCGGCGGAGGCGCTCGCAGACCGTGCGCGCTTCGACGATCGCCAATCCGGTGAGCAGGATGGCGAACTCCTCGCCGCCGATCCGCCCGATCGCGTCGCCGGGGCGGAGATTCTCGCGCAGCAGGTCGGCCAGCATCAGCAATGCCGCGTCGCCCGCGGCATGGCCGTGATTGTCGTTGACCGCCTTGAAATGGTCGAGGTCGAGCAGCGCCAGCGTCGATGGGCGCTCCGGCCGCAAATGGTTCATCGCGTCCTTCACCTGCCGGCGGAACGCGCCGCGGTTGAGCAGGCCGGTCAGCGGATCGGTGTTGGCGGCACGCAGCAGCTCGTCTTCGCGCATCTTGCGGCCGTCGAGGTCGCGGATCACGCTGAACACCGCGGTGATCCGGCCCGAATTGTCGCGGACGGACCGCATGTTGGATTCGAACCAGGCGACTTCGCCATTGGCCTTGGTCGCCCGGTACTCGACCGTGAACACCCGCTCGGGCGCGCCGAGCGCCTCGACATGCACCGCGCTGACCTTCTCGCGATCCTCCGGGTGGACCAGGATCGCCGCGTTCAGCCCGATGATCTCCTCCGGCTCGAAATAGCCCAGCTCGCGCACCGCGGGCGAGATGAAGCGGATCGTGCCGTCGGGCTCGAGCGTCATCATGATGTCGGTCGCATTCTCCGCCATCAGCCGATAGCGCGCCTCGTTCTCGCTGAGCGCGGCGAGCAGCTTGTCGCGCTGCACCAGGGTGGCGGCGACGGGCAGCGCAGTGACGAACAGCACGACCATGTAGAATTGGAAGAATTGCAGCCGTCCGGCCTGGTCGGCATGCATCAGCGCCATCGGACCATGGCCATTGGTGGTCAGGATGCCGCCGATCACCGCGACGATCAGGATGCCGACAGCCGCCCCGAACCGCTGAAAGGCGAAGGTGCCGATCAACAGCGGGACGATCGGCAGGAACAGCAGCGGCAGGCCGTTCTGGTAGAAGACCAGGAAGGTGACCGTGCTGAGCAGGCCGATCGCGCCGATGGCCTTGATCGTGCCGCGCCGCGCATGGAACAGCGGCCAGTCGATGTCCCGGCGAGTCATCTGCATCGCCAGCGGTGCGGCGATCATGCTGCCGATGCCGTGCCCGACGATCCAGTCGAACAGCGCCGGCAGGAACCCGATCGGCAGCAACCCGCTCGCCATCCACGCGCCGAGCAGGCCGCCGGCCGTCGGTGCCAGTACCGCCACGGCGAGCACGAACAGGCCGATCGATCGGGAATCGTCCAGCTGGCTCCGGTCGACGCCCCAGCGCTTGAGCAGCAATGCCGCCAGTGCGCCCTCGCCGACATTGACGAGCGCGAAGGGCAGGGCGACGACCGGGATCGGCGAGAAGCACAGCGACGCGCTCCACGTGCCGATGATCGCGGCGATGAGGACCGGCACCCAGCGCCGCAGCGGCGCCGCGCTCAGCACGGCGATCAGCGGCGCGTTGGCGAGCCACAGCAAGGCGATCCCGCCGCTCAGGCGCGTGAGCAGGATCGCGCCCGACGCGAGCGCGAAATAGCTCAGCCCTACGCCGATGATCATGACCGGTGAAAGGGCGGTGGAGGAAGCGCGGCCCATCCTCCTGCAATAGGATCAAAGCCTTAAGCGCAGGTTTAACAGATGTTGGGTCGGTCCCGGGCCGCGTCGCCGCCGGCCCGGGAAAGGGGGATCAGCCAGTGCGCGCCGGCGTGTTCACGCCCATGCTCTGGAGATAGCGCTTCACGTTGCGCGCCGCCTGGCGCAGCCGCTGCTCGTTCTCGACCATCGCAATGCGCACATAGCCTTCGCCATTCTCGCCGTATCCGACGCCCGGCGCGACCGCGACCTTGGCATGGGTGAGCAGCTGCTTGGAGAATTCGAGGCTGCCGAGATGCGCGAGCGCCGGGGGCAGCGGCGCCCAGGCGAACATCGACGCACGGGGCGGCGGAATATCCCAGCCGGCCCGGCCGAAGCTCTCGATCAGCACGTCGCGGCGGCGCTGATAGAGCTGGCGGTTCTGCTCGACGATGTCCTGCGGCCCATTGATCGCGGCGACCGCGGCCGCCTGGATCGGGGTGAAGGCGCCGTAATCGAGATAGGACTTCACCCGGGTCAGCGCCGAAATGAGCTGCGGATTGCCCACCGCGAAACCGATCCGCCAGCCCGCCATCGAATAGGTCTTGGACAGCGAGGTGAACTCGACCGCGACGTCCTTCGCGCCGGGCACCTGCAGGATCGAAGGCGTCGGGCAGCCGTCATAATACAGCTCGGAATAGGCCAGGTCGGACAGCACCCAGAGCTTGTGCTCCTTCGCGAACGCCACGACCCGCTCGTAGAAAGCGAGATCGACCACCTCGGCGGTCGGGTTGGACGGATAGCCCATCACCAGCACGCTCGGGCGCGGCACGGTGAAGGCCATGGCCCGCTCCAGCGCTTCCCAATAACGCTCGTCGGGCGTGGTCGGCACGCTGCGGATCGTCGCGCCGGCAATGATGAAGCCGAAAGTGTGGATCGGGTAGCTCGGGTTCGGCGCGAGCACCACGTCGCCCGGCGCAGTGATCGCCTGGGCAAGGTTGGCCAGGCCTTCCTTCGATCCAAGCGTTACGACCACTTCGGTATCGGGGTTGAGATCGACGCCGAAGCGGCGCTGATAATAATTGGCCTGGGCCTTGCGCAGTCCGGGAATCCCCTTCGACGCCGAATAGCCGTGCGCGCCGGGGTTGCGCGCGACTTCGCACAGCTTGTCGATGACGTGCTGCGGCGGCGGCAGGTCCGGATTGCCCATGCCGAGATCGATGATGTCCTCGCCCGTCGCGCGCGCTTCCGCCCGCATCGCATTGACTTCAGCGATGACATAAGGGGGCAGGCGCTTGATGCGATAGAAATCGTCGGACATGGCTTCTTCCGGTTTGAGGAGTTTCAACCTTTAGTTGATTCTTCCCCGCTCTGGAATGACGGACATGCGCTCGTGCGTTAGGGTGACATGAAAATCCGTTATCGAGGTTGCCATGGCCGAGTCCGATGCCCCCGAACTGCCCAGCCTCGAAGAGCTCCAGCACTGGACCTGGGTGATGGGTCGTGCGCAGCAGATGATGCTGGAGAGCGGTCTCTCCACCACGGCGGCAGAGCAGCGCGATCTCGGTGTGCCGGAGATCCCCGGCCTCAACGATCCCGCGACGATCGAGCGCGCCGAGGCCTTCTGGACCGACAGCCTGAACCTCTGGCAGCGTTTCCTCGACCCGAAGGCCGCGCCCGCGGATGACGGCAAGCACGCCCGCGACAAGCGCTTTGCGGCGCCGCAATGGCGCGACAATCCGTTGTTCGACTGGATCCGCCAGAGCTATTTCCTGATCTCCGACCATATGCTCGCGAACATCGACGCGCTGGCCGGCGTCGACGATCGGCAGAAGGAGCAGCTCCGCTTCGCCGCCAAGGGATTCCTCGAAGCGATGAGCCCGAGCAACTTCCCGGCCACCAATCCGGTGGTGCTCGAAAAGACGATCGAGACGGGTGGCGAGAATCTGCTGAAAGGCCTGCAGAACATGCTGGCCGATATCGCCAAGGGCCAGCTCACCCATACCGATCCCAACGCGTTCGAGCTTGGCCGCAACCTCGCGACCACCCCGGGCAAGGTGGTCAAGCGCACCCCGCTGTACGAGCTGATTCAATATTCCCCGACGACCGACAAGGTGCTGGCCGTGCCGCTGGTCATCTTCCCGCCCTGGATCAACCGATTCTACATCCTCGATCTGACGCCCGAGAAAAGCTTCATCCGCTGGGCGGTGGAGCAGGGCATCACCGTCTTCATGGTCTCGTGGAAATCCGCCGACGCCAGCATGAGCGAGGTGGTGTGGGACGATTATGTCGAGGCGCAGATCGACGCGATCGATACGGTGCGCGAAGGGCTGAAGGCGGATGCGGTCCACACCATCGGCTATTGCGTGGCGGGTACCACGCTCGCTGCGACCTTGGCGGTGCTGGCGGCGCGGGGCGAAGCGGACAAGGTGAAGAGCGCGACCTTCTTCACCGCGCAGGTCGATTTCTCGCGCGCCGGCGAATTGCTCAATTTCGTCGATGACGAACAATTGAAGACGATCGCCACGCTCTCGCCCGAGGGTTTTCTCGACGGCCGCTATCTCGCGCTGACCTTCAACCTGCTGCGGGGCCGCGACCTGATCTGGAACTACGTCACCAACAATTATCTGCTCGGTCAGGATTATACGCCGTTCGATCTGCTCCACTGGAACGGCGACACCACCAACCTGCCCGCCAAATGGCATATGAGCTATCTGACCGATCTCTACCGCGACAATCTGCTGGTGAAGCCGGGGACCTTGTCGGTGGGCGGTACGCCGGTCGACCTGACACGGGTAAAGACGCCCTCCTATATCCAGGCCGGGCGCGAGGACCATATCGCCCCGGCCGAGAGCGTGTGGAACATCACGCATATCTTCACTGGGCCCGTGAAGTTCGTGCTGGCGGGCTCCGGCCATATCGCCGGCGTGGTGAACCCGCCGTCGCTCGGCAAATACCAATATTGGCTCAATCCGAAGCCGGCCGGGACGCTCGCCGAATTCGTCGCCGGCGCAGCCGAGACCAAGGGCAGCTGGTGGCCCGACTGGATCGGCTGGCTGCGTGATCAGGACGACTCGGCGGTGCCCGCCAAGGGCGCGCGCAAGCCGGGCAAAGGGCCGCTCGAGGTACTTGAAGATGCCCCCGGGAGCTATGTCAGGACGCGCTAAGCCTCTGTAATGACGGTTCTATGTCCGCCCCGTGACGTTTATGTTGCGGTGCAACAAAAACTCTTGCGAAACGTGCAGCATTCGCTATATTGCAGTGCAGCAAGTAACGTGAGGAGGCCTTATGGCCAGCAAGGGTCCCAAGCCCGGAACGCCGGTCAAGGCAGCGGCAACGCCGAAGCCCAAGGCCGCAGCTCCCAAGGCTGTAACCACCGCGCCCGCCAAGACTGAAGCGGCCGCAAAGACCGTGGCGAAGCCCGCCACCAAGCCAGTCGCCGCTCCGGTTGCCCCCAAGGCAGTCGTGGCGCCGGCCCCTGTCGCGGCAAAGCCGGTTCCACCGGTCGCCGCGAAGGTCGAGCTGCCCGCGCCTGTCGCCCCCGTGCCCGCCGCTATCGTCGAGACCGTGGTCGAGCAGGTGATCGAAAAGGCAGCCGACACCGCAGTGAAGACCACCGAACCAGTCGTTGAAGCAATCGAAGCAATCAAGCCGGCCATCGTCGAAACGCCGGTCGCCCTCATCCAGAAGGAAGTGAAGACCATGGAAGCCAATCTGAAGAATGCCGCCGAGAAGGCGCAGACCCTGTTCGCTGAAGCCAATGAGCGCGCCAAGGCCGCCGTCGAGAAGGGCACCAAGCTGTTCGAGGAGGCCAATGAGTTCTCGAAGGGCAACATCGAAGCGATCGTCGAGTCCGGCAAGATTGCCGCCAAGGGCTTCGAGAGCTTCGGCCAGGATGCAGCCGATTACAGCCGCAAGCAGTTCGAAGGCGCGACCGCAGCGCTGAAGAGCCTGTCGACGATCAAGTCGCCGACCGACTTCTTCAAGCTGCAGAGCGACTATGTCCGCTCGTCGTTCGACTCGATCGTCGCGCAGACCTCGAAGAACACCGAAGCGATGCTGAAGCTCGCCGGCGAGGTCGCTCAGCCGATCTCGAACCGCGTCGCGCTCGCCGCCGAGAAGGCGAAGATCGCCGCGTAATTCTCGCGCACGATCAAGCAATAGGGAAAGGGCGGTCCTTAGGGGCCGCCCTTTTTCGTTTGATCCACAATCGAGGTTGATCGTTCGCTACCTCTTGCCCTTGGGGCGCGGCATGCCATATTTTCGCTTCTCATGATCAACCAGCTTTCCATCACGGCCATGGCCGAGCGCCGCGACGGCGAAGGTGGCGATGAAGACGGCACCGGCCTCGGCATCGCGACCCGCACCCGCACGCGGACCAAGCAGCCGACGCCGTACCGGGTGCTGCTGCTCAACGACGATTACACGCCGATGGAATTCGTCGTGCTGGTGCTCCAGCGCTTCTTCCGCATGGACATGGAAGCCGCGACGCGCGTGATGCTCCACGTCCACCAGAAGGGCGTCGGCGTGTGCGGCGTGTTCAGCTACGAAGTCGCGGAAACCAAGGTCGCCCAGGTGATCGAATTCGCCCGGCAGAACCAGCACCCCCTGCAGTGCACGCTGGAAAAAGCGTGATTTCTTCCTAATTCCTCCCCGGAACGGGGAGGAATTAGGAGCAAAGCTCACCGCGCCGCCGGCAGCCACCCCAGATCCAGCCCCGCATAGCGATCCACGAAATTCGCGGCCCGTTGCAAGGCCCGCTCGTCGGTCAAGGTCACGCGCCCGGCCTCGCGGGCGATGATGCCCTCCTCCTCCAGCTGTCGCAGCATCCGGTTGACATGCACCGCGGTCAGCCCGGTCGCGTCGCCGATCTCCTCCTGGGTCAGGCCGAGGGTGAAGGTGGCATTGGTCGCCTTGTCCAGCATCCGCATCCGGTTGCGCATCTCGAGCAATATCCCCGCTACCCGCGCCTTGGCCGAGGTGCGGCCCAGCGCCGCCAGCCGGTCGGTCAGCGCCGCGCGCTCGATCTGGTTATAGACCATGATCAACGCGGCCAGCCGGGGATGGTCGGTGATCAGCTTGCTCATCGCGGTCCGCTCGAACGGGCAGACCACGGCGTCGGTCAGCGCCGTGATCGTTTCCGGCGCCTCGCTATAGACCAGCGACGAGACCCCCATCATGTCGCCGGGGAACAGGAAGCGCAGGATCTGGCGGCTGCCGTCGTCGAGCAGCACCGAACTCATCATCGTGCCCTTGCGCAGGATGAACAGCTCGCTGCAGCGATCATTCTCGCGTTGCAACGTCGCGCCGCGGCGCAGGCTGCGCTCGCGCTCCTCCAACTGCTCCAGCGCACGATGTTCGCCGGGAGTCAGGGCGACCATGTCGCTTAATCTTTCAGCGAAACAACTGCCCGGCACGCCAACATTCCCCCCAACCCGGACCAGCCAGAGCATTGCAGGAGAATCAGTGCATTAAAGTCGATCAAGCGCTGTCACCGGGACGCAACATCTTCCGCTTACGCAAAGGGGCTACTTGCGTGGGCACGCGCACACGATAGAAGCCGCCAATGGACCGTATCCTCATCCGCGGCGGCAACCGACTTTCGGGCCGCCTCCCCATCTCCGGTGCGAAGAACGCAGCGCTCACCCTCATGCCATGCGCGCTCCTTACCGAGGAGCCGGTGACGCTGCGGAATCTGCCGCGTCTGGCCGATGTGGACAGCTTCGGGCATCTCCTCAACCAGCTCGGCTGCTCCACCCAGATCGAGGGCGCACGGCCCGAGGATTTCGGCCGGGTGATGACGATTCGCGCCGGCAAGCTGACCGCGACCGAGGCACCCTATGACATCGTGCGCAAGATGCGCGCCTCGATCCTGGTGCTCGGTCCGCTGATCGGCCGCGCCGGCGAGGCGACCGTGTCGCTGCCCGGCGGCTGCGCCATCGGCAACCGGCCGATCGATCTTCACCTGAAGGCAATGGAAGCGCTGGGCGCCGAGATCGAGCTGGCCGCCGGCTATGTGAAGGCGACCGCGCCGGGCGGCCGGCTCCCCGGCGGCCGGGTGACCTTCCCGATCGTGTCGGTCGGCGCGACCGAGAATGCGGTGATGGCGGCGGTGACGGCGAAAGGCGGCTCGATCATCGAGAATGCCGCGCGCGAGCCGGAGATCGTCGATCTGTGCAACCTGCTCGTCGCAATGGGCGCGTCGATCTCGGGCATCGGCACCGAGACGCTGGAGATCGAGGGGCGCGACCGGCTGCACGGCGCCACCTATCGCGTCATGCCGGACCGGATCGAGGCCGGCAGCTATGCCTGTGCCGCCGCGATCACCGGCGGCGCGCTGGAACTGGTCGGCGTCGCGATGGACGACATGCGCGCTACCGTCGCCGCCCTGATTGAGGCAGGCGTCACGGTCGAGGAACGCGCCGACAGCCTGTTCGTCGAGGCGACCGGGCGGCTCGGGCCGCTGACCCTGTCGACCGCGCCTTTCCCGGGCTTCGCGACCGACATGCAGGCGCAATTCATGGCGATGCTGACCCTGGCCGACGGCGCCAGCGTGCTGACCGAGACGATCTTCGAGAATCGCTACATGCACGTGCCCGAACTGGCGCGCATGGGCGCCGACATCCAGGTACGCGGCCGGACCGCGGTGGTGCGCGGCGTGGAGAAGCTGGTCGGCGCGCCGGTGATGGCGACCGACCTGCGCGCCTCGATGAGCCTGATCCTCGCCGGCCTCGCCGCCGAGGGCGAGACCCAGGTCCAGCGCGTCTATCACCTCGATCGCGGCTATGAGCGGCTCGAAGAGAAACTGAGCGCCGTGGGTGCCGATATCGAGCGCGTCAGCGACGGCTGACTCAGTCCTGACCGCCAAAGTCGAACCGGCCCGTATGCGGGTCGAGCGTACCGGATTGCGTGGAGTTGTACGACAGGAACACCGTGGCACTTTCCCCGGCCTGGCATGCGCTCGAACCTGGCTGCGGCGATGACCCAAGGCGCGAGATGGTCGGCCTGAAGAACCGATAGGGCTTAAGATGCGCCCGTTTGAACGGGTCTGCCCGCCACAGGCGCCGGCCCGATCCATTCGTCGCCGATACGGTCCTGCCGTCGGCGTCGACATGGATCACGATGTCGGAGCACGGAACCGGAAAGTCGAACGCCTTGTAATCCCGCATCGAGGGACCGTCGGACAGAAACTCGGTGTTCAGCGCGTCGATGAACCGCAGCTTGGCTTTTCTCAGGTCCAGCTTGCAGGCGAGATTGCGGCGCGCACTGGCCAGTCCGTTGCCGCCGCACCGGGTCGGCCTGATGGCGCCGTCGCCGCGAACGTCCACCACCAGCAGATCGCCGGTACTGTAGGTGAAAACATAAAAGTGATCAGCCTCGCGATGCGGAAAATCCGCCATTTCCGATGGGGTGGCGAGGCGTATCGCGACGATCTTGCCCGCACGGCCCCGGTCGGCGTTGAACAGGGGATCGAAGACGCCGGCATAGACGCCAGTGCCTCTGGTCGCGACGAGAGTCCTGCGGTCGTCCCGAGTCTGGATCGCGATGTTCAGGTCAGCGTCAGCGAAAAAGGGGCGAGGAGCCTCGACTTTGTCCGCCCCAGTGGCTGATGCCTGCCCGGACACGATGATCAGAATGGATAGAGCCAGAAGGCCGCGAAGTCGCATGACTGCTTGTCTCATCGAAGGTGTCGCGCCGCAACAGGCGCTGACGGTCAGGCCCACCAGCCCTCGGCGCGCGGCGTCCACCACGGCGCGGCGGCGACGATGCGATCGCCATAATCGGGCCAGTCGGGGCAGACCAGCGGCACACCAGTGCCCTCGATCAGCCGCGCGATCTCGCCCCGATCCAGCCCGTCCGGCACACCGCCCGATTCCCGACAGGCCAGCCGCCACAGCTCCATCTCCTGCCCCCAGAAATAGAAGCTTGCCGCGCCGATATTGTCCTGCATGCGGCGGACATCGTCCCATTTCTGCGGCTCGACGAACTTCGCCCAGATATCCGCCTGCACGCTGTCGACCGGCGCATCGGGGCGCCATTCGAGCGCATCGGCCTGCACGATGCTGATCTTCGCCCGGGCCTCTTCGGGCAACTGGCCGACAATGCCCAGCGCCTCGATCAGCGCGATCACCTGCGGGTCGCGCTCCACCACGGTCACCCGGTCGACCGCCGGATTGAGCGCGACATTGGCCGCGCACCAGCCCATGCCCAGCCCCAGCACCACGGTATGCCCCCGCGCCGCAGCGATGCCGATCTCCTGGCTCTCGACCTCCATCGGCACGATCGACATCCAGCTCGCCTCGCCATGCTCGACCGGCCCGGACAGGATCACGGTGCCCGCCATGCGATAGACCTGGCCCCAATAGCCCCGCGCCGAGGGCATCGCGATGATCCGCACTGACCAGGGACCCCAGACACCCTGGGCATAATGCGGGAACCACAGGTCGCTGGCGAACTCGCCAAGCAACGGACGCGGGTCGATGCCCGGCTGATCGGCTGGTGTCATTCTGCTCCCCCGGCGTCGTTGCCGAACGCTGGCTGGCTTTCCGGCGAAGTTCAAGGGCGGGTTTCCCGAGCCAAATCTTCCTCGCCAGCCGCGGACCGGATGCTATCGTACGGCTTCGGCCAGACATCCGGGGGACAGGAATGACCGAGCGCAAGATCCAGATCGTGATTGTCGGGGGCGGCGCCGGCGGGCTTGAGCTCGCGCGGCGGCTCGGCGCGAAATATGGCCGCAAGCGTCACGACATCATCCTGGTCGAGCGCAACCGCACCCATATCTGGAAGCCGCTGCTGCACGAGGTCGCGGCCGGGTCGCTCGACGCGAATCTCGACGAGGTTGGGTATCGCAGCCATTGCTATCGCTGGGGCTATCGCTTCTTCCTCGGCACGCTGGAGAGCATCGACCGGGACAAGCGCGAGCTATGGATCGCGCCGCTGCTCGACGAGGACGGCAGCGAGCTGATCGCGCGCCATCCGATCCGCTATGATTGCCTCGTGCTGGCGGTGGGGTCGGTCACCAATGATTTCGGCACGCCGGGCGTGCGCGAGAATTGCATGGTGCTCGACGATCGCGCCCAGGCCGACCGCTTCCGCAACCGCCTGCTCAACCATTGCCTGCGCGTGTCGCGCGCGATGAGCGTCGATCCGGCATCCGACGAACATGTCCGCGTCGCGGTGGTCGGCGGCGGTGCAACCGGCGTCGAACTGACCGCCGAATTGTTCAACTCCGCGGCGGCACTGCGCTTCTACGGGTTGGAGACGTTCGACGAGAAAAGGCTCGAAGTGACGCTGATCGAGGCCGGCCCGCGCATCCTGCCCGCGCTCCCCGAAAAGCTCGCCGCCGCGGCGCAGTCCGAACTGGAGACGCTTGGCGTGCGCGTGCTGACCAATACGCGCGTGACCGAGGTGACCGACGAAGCGATCGTCACCGCGAGCGGCGAGCGGGTGGTCAGCGAGCTGCGCGTCTGGGCGGCCGGCGTGAAGGGCGCAGCGACGCTCGATCATATCGGCGGGCTGGAGACCAACCCCAACAACCAGCTGCTGGTGAAGCCGACGCTGCAGACCACACTCGACGACCGCATCTTCGCGCTGGGCGATTGCTGCTCCTGCATCGATCCCGCAACGGGCCGGCCGGTGCCGCCGCGCGCCCAGGCGGCGCACCAGATGGCGACCAGCGTCTTCCACAATCTCGTGCGGCTGATGAACAGCCGACCGCTCAAGCCCTTCGTCTATCACGACCATGGCTCGCTGGTGTCGATCAGCCGCTTCTCGACCGTCGGCAGCCTGATGGGCAATCTCGTCGGCGGGCGCATGGCGATCGAGGGGCGGCTGGCGCGTTTCGTCTATGTCTCGCTCTACCGCATGCACCTGATCGCGATCCATGGCTGGCTGCGCGGGATCGGGCTGATCGTGATCGGGCGGGTGAACACGATCATCCGGCCGAGGCTGAAGCTGCACTGAGCCGGGACCTCGGCCCCAACCATCACCGTCACCCCGGACTTGTTCCGGGGTCCACCGCTCCGCAAATCCAACGAGCGTAATGTGTGCGGAGCAGTGGATGCCGGAACAAGTCCGGCATGACGAAATAGGAGCGGGCGGCCCTAGATCGAATCCAGCGCCTGCCGGAAATCGGCAATCAAATCGTCCGCATCTTCGACCCCGATCGAAATGCGCACCAGATTGTCCGTAATCCCCAGCGCCTGCTTCCGCGCATCGGGCACCGACAAATGCGTCATCGCCGCAGGATGGCTCGCCAGCGTCTCGGTGCCGCCAAGGCTCACCGCCAGCTTGGCGATCTTCAACGCGTCGAGGAACGCGAAGGCCTCCTTTTCGCCGCCCTTCACGATCAGCGAGAAGGTCGATCCGGCGCCGGTGCAGTGGCGGCGATAGATATCGGCCTGGCGCTCCATGCCCGGCGTGCTGTCGAGGAAGCCGAGATAGCCGACCCGCTCGACCTTGGCGTGGCTGCGCAGGAATTCGCAGACCTTCACCGCATTCTCGCCGGCGCGGCTCATGCGCAGTTCCAGCGTCTCGAGGCTACGCATCAGCATCCAGGCGGTATGCGGATCGCAGATCGTGCCGATCGTGTTGCGCATCAGCCGGATGGTGTTGATGTGCTCCTTCGAGCCGAGCACGCCGCCCGCGACCAGATCGCTGTGCCCGCCGGCATATTTGGTCAAGGAATAGACGACGATGTCGGCGCCGTGTTCCAGCGGCTTGAGCCAGAGCGGGCCGAGAAAGGTGTTGTCGATCGCGATCGGCGGCTTTTCCGCGGCGTTCTTGAAGATCGCGTCGCGGCTGGCGGCGACAGCCTGGATATCGACCAGCGCGTTGGTCGGGTTGGCCGGGCTTTCGAGATAGATCAGCGCGACTCGGCCGGTTGCTGCCTTGGACAGGACCGCATCGATCTCCTCGCGGGTCGCGCCTGCCGGGAAATCGAGCCAATGCACCCCGAAACGGCCGAGGATGCGCGCGATCAAGGTCTCGGTCGCGGCGTAGAGCGGGCCCGAATGGACGATCGTGTCGCCGGGCTTGACCATCGACAGGAACAGCGTGGCGATTGCCGACATGCCCGAGGAGAAGGCAAGCGCGTCCTCGGCATCTTCCCAGATGCCGAGCCGGTCCTCGAGGATTTCCTGGTTCGGCCCGTTGAAGCGCGAATAGACCAGGCCCTCGGCGCCGCCCGGGCGCTTGCCGGTCACGCCCTCGAAATGGCGCTTGCCCGCGGCGGCATTGGGGAAGACGAAGGTCGAGGTGAGGAAGATCGGCGGCTTCAGCGATCCTTCCGACAGCATCGGGTCATAGCCATGGCCCATCATCAGGGTCGACGGCTTGAGCTTGCGGTCGCCGATCTTTTCGACGGAGGGTTTGGGCTTGGTGCGGGGTGCGACGCCGGTCAGGTCGGCTTCGTCTTCGTTCTTGATCGCCATGAATGCGTCCTGGGTAAGAGAGGATGCGCTGTCCTAGCGCGAGATAGTCGCATTTGATACCGGTTTGCGCGTGCGCAGCAGGCCGTCGTTCCGGTAACGGATCGATCCCGCGCGCGTTCCGTCGCCGCCAGGGAGAATTTCGCCGATTCAAGATTCGCGGCGATCACGGCATCAGGCGGCTGGAGGGTGTCTGCAGCGCCGTCCCGCTCTTTCCCATTGTGATTAAAATGTTGGACGGTTTTCGCCGTCGATCAGGGGAAAATCGTGGCCAGAACAGCGGAAAGGCGCGCCTTTTTTCCGCTGTTATGCGTAACAGGGAAAACGGTCCGCAACGCACTGAACTACCGGGAGAAAATGACCCCGAAAATCCAACATAACAGCGGAAGAAAAAACATTGTCGAAAAATGGCGTCCATGTTGGACAAAATGCGCCGGTCAGCCGGCGATCCCGATGATCGAGATCTGCCGGCCATAGCCCGGCTCGCCGCGATGAGTCGCGCGGCGGAAGCTGAAGAAGCGGGCCTCATCGGCATAGGTGTCGAGGCCGAGCATCTCGATCCGGGCGAGCCCGGCTTTGGCGAGGCGCTGGGCGACATAGGCTTCGAGGTCGAACTGGTGATGGCCGGGCTTGCCGGGTGCGAAGAAGCGTTCGTTGGCGGGATCGTCGGCCTCGAAGCGCCGCGCGAAACCGTCATCGACCTCATAGCTCGACCGGGCGATGCACGGGCCGACCGCGGCGGCGATGCGGTCGCGTCGCGCGCCGAGCTTTTCCATCGCGGCGATCGCCGCATCGGTGACGCCGCCGATCGCGCCCTTCCACCCGGCATGCGCCGCGCCGACCACCCCGGCCTCGCGGTCGGCGAGCAGCACCGGGGTACAATCGGCGGTGAGGATGCCGAGCGCGAGGCCCGGCCGGTCGGTGACCAGGGCGTCGCCCGGCGGGCGGTCGTCGAACGCAGTCAGCGCGCGCACGACATCCGCGGAATGCGTCTGATAGAGCGTCAGGAGCCGCGCGCCCGGCAGCACTGCCTCGGTCGCGAGCCGGCGGTTCTCCGCGACGGCGTCGGTATCGTCATCCGATCCTATGCCGACATTGAGCCCGGCGTACAGCCCGGTCGAGACGCCGCCGCGCCGGCCGAGAAAACCATGGGCGACACCGTCGAGCGCCCTGGCCCGGACGACCTCGACACTCACAGCGTGCGCCGCCAGATGCGGTCGTCATGGACTTGCGGTCCGGTGACGAAATCGCAGCGCCCGACCTCCGCGAAACCGTGCCGGGCATAGAATCGCTTGGCGCGCTGGTTGTGGTCGAACACGGCAAGGTAGAGTTCCGGGGCGCCGCGCTCGAGGGCGGTATCGATCAGCCACTCGGTCAGCGCATCGGCCACGCCCTGGCCCTTGCAGGCTTCGACGACATAGAGCTGGCGCAGCTCCATCGCTTGCGGATGTGCCGCCTCGAAGGGCAGGGTCATCGCCGAAAGCTTGATGTACCCGGCCGGCACCCCGTCGAGATACGCGGCGCGCCAGTCGATCGCCGGGTCGCCGAGATCGCGCTGCATCTGGCCGGCGGGACCATAGGCCTGTTCGAGATAGACGGCGAGCGGCTCGGGATCGATCACCCCGGTGAAGCTGTCGACGAACGCCTGCCGCGCCATCGCCGACAGCGCGGGGCCGTCCGCTTCGCCGGGGGTGCGATAGGTGACGGTCACAGCACCAGCCGCATGATTCGGTCGTCGTCGATCGTCTCGCCGACCCGGAAGGCGTAGCGACCGATCTCCTGGAAGCCGTAGCGTTCGTAGAAGCGCCGGGCGCGGTGATTGTCGACATAGACGCTGAGGATGATCTCCTTCGCGCCGTGATCGCGCGAATGCTGGAGCGCCCAGTCCATCAGCGCCGGCGCGACGCCCTGGCCCTGCCACGGCCCGAGCACATAGAATTGGTAGAGCTCGATCGCGTCGGGCCGCCATTCGCCCGGGAACGTCACCGGGCCCATCTTGGCGAAGCCGATGATCTCCCCGTCGTCCAGCGCCAGGCGCACGGTGAAATCGGGATCGGACAGCTGCGAGGGCAGGCCGTTCGCGCCGAACGCCTCATCGAGGAATGCGGCGAGATCGGACTGGCGATAGAGATTGCCGAACGTCTCGGTGAAGGAGCGCCGCGCCATGGCCGAGAGCGCGGGGCCGTCGATCGTGCGGGCGTCGCGATAGGTGATCATGAGAAACCCGCCGGTACCGGCCAGCCCGGCGCGGTGACCGCCAGCGCCTTGAACAAATTGCCCATCGCGCCGGTCAGCCGCTCGCGATCCGCGGCGATCGAGTCGGCGCGGTCGGGCGCTGCATTGGCGAGCGCGGCGGCGCGGGCGTCCACGCCGAGCGCGGTCAGCAGCGCGCCCTGGCCGATGGGGCCATAGGCGTGCGCGCCCTCCATCCGGGCGGCGGCGGCGAGCGTCGCGAAGTCGACATGGGCGGTCAGGTCCTGCTCTCCCGGCTGGTCGAAGGGGTTGGCGAAGCGGTGACCGCGCACCGCCTGGAGCGTGTCGCCGATCGCCGGCCCCTCATAGCCATAGTCGATCGCGAGTACAGCGCCGCCCTGCCGCGCGACGGCACCGGCCAGCGCGCGCATCACCGCGACGCTGGCGGGTGAGGTCTCGATCACTGACCCGGGCGGCGCGTCGCGCAAGGCTTCGGGGATGATCTCGGCCGGCACCTGCTTGCCCGCGATCGGGAGGAACAGCACGTCCTGGCAGGCGACGAAGCGCTCGTGCCAGAGGTCGAGCGCGCGGACGAGCTGGCGGATCGGCAGCGCGTCGAAAAACTCGTTGGCGACGACGATCAGCGGGCGATCGTCCGGCAGGGTCGAGACGTCGTTATGCCAGGTTGCGCCGGGTGCGCGCTCGGCCTGGGCGGCACGGAGCGTCGGGCTGGTCTCAACGAAATGAACCGGCGGGGTAAGCCCGGCCGTCGCCATCGCGCGCAACGCATCGGCCGCGAGCGTGCCGCGGCCCGGGCCGAGTTCGACCCAGGCACTGTCGGGGCGCCCGGCACGATCCCACAGGTCGGCGCACCACAGGCCGATCAGCTCGCCGAACATCTGGCTGATCTCGGGCGCCGTGGTGAAGTCGCCCGCGGCGCCGAGCGGATCGCGCGTCGCATAATAATGCGCGTTGGCGGCCGACATGAACTGGGCGATCGAAATCGGCCCCGCCAGCGTTATCGCGCGGGCGAGCCGATCGGCGAGCGGCGCATCTATCCCCCTCCCGCTTGCGGGAGGGGTTAGGGGAGGGCTTGTGGGTTCCATCGGTTCGGTGGCGACATGCCCTCCCCCGGCTCCTCCCGCAAGCGGGAGGAGAGGAAGATCAGGCGACGCTCTCGCTCCCGGCGATGGGCTCCACGCGCTCGCGGCGCTTCTTCGAGGTCGCGATCAGGTAGATGCCCCCGGCGATCATCGGCACGGTCAGCCACTGGCCCATATGCAGGCCGGTCGCCTGGGCGAACGCCACGAGCTGCGAATCGGGCTCGCGGAAGAATTCCACCGTGAAGCGGGCGAGGCCGTAGAACAGCAGGAACAGGCCGACCAGCTTGCCCGGATCGTAGCGTGCCTTGGTGCGCCAGAAGGCGAACCACAGGATCGCGAACAGCACCAGCCCCTCGAGCCCCGCCTCGTAGAGCTGGCTCGGATGGCGCGCCGGATCGAGGCCGCCGACGACGGTGCGCGGAAAGACGATCGCCCAGGCGACGTCGGTCGGCTTGCCCCAGAGCTCGCCGTTCACGAAGTTGGCGAGGCGGCCGAAGAACAGGCCGAAGGGCACGCAGCAGGCGAGATAATCATGGATGCGCAGCCAGTCGAGCTGATGCCGCCGCGCGAACAGGATGAGCCCGAGCGAGGTGCCGATCATCCCGCCATGGAAGGACATGCCGCCGTCCCACAGCTTCAGGATCTGCAGCGGATTGAGGAACATGCCGGGGGCGTAGAAGATCGCATACCCGATCCGCCCGCCCAGGATGATGCCGAGCGTCGCGTAGAACACCAGGTCGTCGGCATGGCGCCGCGCCATCGGGCTGCCGGGCTGGGAGATCAGCTTCAGCAGATACCACCAGCCGAGCAGGATGCCCGAGATATAGGCGAGCGAATACCATTTGATGTCGAAGAATCCGAGCCTCAGCGCCACCGGATGCAGGCCGAGGCTCTCGAAATGGATATGGTTCTGGGCGCTGGCGAGCGTGGTCAGGATCAAGGCTTTTCCCCAAGGGTTCGCGCCTCCATAAAGGCCGACAACGACAAACCCAAGGGGAGAGAGCATGCGCACCGAGCTTGACCGCCGAATGGACGAAGGGCTGGCCGCGCTCACGGGGGAAGGTGCGCCGCTGGCGCTTGGCTCGATCGCGCTGAACGGGGCCGATCTGCCGCTGATCGCAACCGTCCCGCCCGCGCTGCCGCAGTATTTCGCGCACTATGCCGCCGAGCATAAGGACAAGGTCTTCCTCGTCGCCGGCGAGGAACGCCTGACCTTCGCCGAAGTCTATACCGAGGCCGAAAAGGTCGCGCGGACCCTGGTCGACGAGGGGCTGCAGCCGGGCGAGCGAGTCGGGATCGCGATGCGCAACTCGCCGTCCTGGATTGCGCTCTATATGGGCATCACCATGGCGGGTGGGGTCGCGACCCTGCTCAACGGCTGGTGGCAATCGGCCGAGCTGGCCGAGGCGATCGCCGATGTGGACTGCACCCTGGTGTTTGCCGATCCGCCGCGGGCGAAGCGGCTCGCAGCGATCGAGGGGCCGGCCGTGCCGGTGGTCGAGATCGACGACTCGCTGCCGCTGGCCAGGGCAATGCACGTCATCACGCATAGCTGGCCCAGGGTCCCGCTGCCCGCGCTGACTGGGGACGACAATGCGACGATCCTGTTCACCTCGGGATCGACCGGCCAGTCCAAGGGTGCGCTCAGCGATCACCGCGCGGTGTTGCAGGCCGTGTTCAACTATCTGGCGCAGGCGCTGGTGATGCTGGGCATCGCGACCAGGGACGGCAATCCGCCCGAGGGGCAGCCGGCGACGTTGCTCAACGTGCCGCTGTTCCATGTGACCGCGGAAGTGCCGGTGTTCCTGCAGAGCTTCGCCATGGGCCGCAAGCTGGTGTTGATGCCGAAATGGGATGCCGAGGAAGCGATGCGGCTGATCGAGGCCGAAGCGATCACCTATTTCGTCGGCGTGCCGCTGATGAGCTTCGAGATCCTGACTCACCCGAACCGGCCGAACTATAATCTCTCCACCGTCACCGATTTCGCCGCGGGCGGCGCGCCGCGCCCGGTCGAGCATGTCCGGCGGATCAAGGAGGAGATGGGCGGCGGCGCGCCGTTGCTCGGCTATGGCCTGACCGAGACCAACGGCATCGGCTGCGGCAACTGGCGTGACAATTATCTCGCCAAGCCCAATTCGACCGGCCGCGCCTCGGCGCCGCTGGTCGATCTCGCCATCCTCGACGCGATGGGCCGGCCGGTTGCGCCGGGTGCGCGGGGCGAAGTCGCGATCCGCTCGGTCGCCAACTTCAAGGAATATTGGAACCGGCCCGAAGCGACCGCGGCCGCCTTCACCGCCGACCGTTATTTCCTGAGCGGCGACATCGGCTATCTCGACGAGGACGGGTATCTGTTCATCGTCGACCGCAAGAAGGACATCATCATCCGCGGCGGCGAGAACATCTCCTGCCAGGAAGTCGAAGCCGCGATCTACGAACACCCCGCCGTCGCCGAGGTCGCCGTGTTCGGCCTGCCCGACGAGCGGCTGGGCGAAGTGCCGGGGGCGGTGGTGAAATATCGCGACGGCGAGGACCTGACCCCGGAGCAGCTCTGCGCCTATCTCTATGCGCATATCGCGGCGTTCAAGGTGCCCCAGCGCATCTGGACCTCGGCGGACCCACTGCCGCGGCTCGGCACGGAGAAGATCGACAAGGTCGGGCTTCGCGCGAAATACCAGGCGATCGCGGCGGCCGAGGCGGAAGAGAAGTAGGTCAAACTGGCGCGCCACCGCTCGCCACGATAGAGCAGCATGATGGCGGTCCGCGACGCACTCCCGAATATCGACCGGCGCAAGCTGCTGATCGGCGGTGGCGTCGGGATCGGCCTCTTCGTCGCCTGGGGTGTCTGGCCGCGCAGCTATGCGCCCAACCTCACCGCGGCGAAGGGCGAGACGATTTTCGGCGCCTGGCTGAAGATCGGCACCGACGGACATGTCACCGTGGCGGTGTCGCAGGCCGAACATGGCCAGGGTGTCTATACCACCCTGCCGCAGATCCTGGCCGACGAGCTCGGCGCCGACTGGCGCGCCATCGCGGTCGAGCCCGCGCCGCTCAACCCACTCTATGCCAATCCGATGGCGGCGGACGTGCTGTTCGAGGGCGTGTTCGACACGCTGCCGGCGCCGCTCCGCTCGGGCCATGCCTCGCGCACCGCGCTGGTGCTGACCGGTGGATCGACTTCAGTGCGCGCGTTCGAGGCGGACCTGCGCAGCGCGGGCGCGGCGGCTCGGGTATTGTTGTGCAAGGCGGCCGCGAAGCGCTGGAAGGTCGACTGGCAGGCATGCGGCACGGCCGGCGGCTTCGTCATTCACGGCACTGACCGGCTGCGCTTCGGCGAGCTGGCGGCGGAGGCGGTCGGCGGGTCGCTGCCCAACCCTTTGCCGCTGCGCACCGGCGACGCCAATCGCCTGCTCGGCCAGTCGCTGCCCCGGCTCGACGTGCCGTCCAAGGTCGACGGCTCGGCCAATTTCGCGGGCGATGTCCGCCTGCCCGACATGGTCTTCGCCGCGATCCGCCAGGGGCCGGTGGGCGAGTCGAAGCTGATCAGCGTCGATCGCGCGGCCGCGGACCGGATTCGCGGCGTGCTGTCGGTCGCGACCAACGACAATTGGGTCGCGGCGATCGGCAACAATTGGTGGGCGGCGAACCAGGCGCTCGCGGCGATGCGCCCGCGCTTCGAGACGCGGGGCGCGATCATCAGCTCGAGCAGCATCGACGACGCGCTGACCGCGGCGCTCGACGGCCCGGGCGAGCGCATGGCGGCGGAAGGCGATCTGTCCGCCGCCTTCAAGGGCGCCCGGCTGGTTACCGCCGAATATCGCGCGGGCCTTGCCGTCCATGCCGCGGTCGAGACGATGACCGCCACCGCGCATTATGTCGACGGCCGGCTCCAGCTGTGGCTGCCGACTCAGGCGCCGGGGCTTGCGCGGGCGGCCGCCGCGGCAGTGCTCGGCATCTCGGAGAGCAATGTCGTCGTCCATCCGATGCTGATCGGGGGGTCCTTCGGCGCCAATCTCGAGCATCTCGCCGCTGAGCAGGCAGCGATCCTCGCCGAGAAGCTCAAGCGCCCGGTCCAGCTCGTCTGGTCGCGCAGCGAGGACATGATGCACGACCGTTACCGCCCGCCCGCCGCGGCGCGCATGTCGGCGCGGCTCGGGCCCAATGGGCAGATCCTCGGCTGGCTCGCCAAGATCGCCGCGCCGACTACCGGTCGCGAGCTGGCCGGGCGGTTGATGGGCACCGACAAGGCAGCGCAGGCCGCGCTGGCGCTGCCGCATGTGGGCGATGCCTATGCGGTCGCCGGGGCCAAGCCCTTCTACCGTATCCCGTCCTATGCGATCGATCATCACCCGGCGGAGATCGGCGTGCCGACCGGCCATTGGCGGTCGGGCGCGCACAGCTACACCAGCTTCTTCACGGAATGCTTCCTCGACGAGCTGGCGCATGTCGCCGGGACCGAGCCCCTGTCGTTCCGCATCGGCATGCTCGGCGGCGATGCGCGGCTGGCGCGGTGCCTGTCGACGGCGGCGTCGCTTGGGGGCTGGGAAGGCGGCATCCAGGGCAGCGGCCAGGGCATTGCCTGTCACAGCTTTCGCGGCAGCCATATCGCGGTGCTGGCCGAGGCGCATATGGACGAAGGCCAGCGGCCGGTGGTCGACCGGATCGTCGCAGCGGTCGATTGCGGGCGCCAGGTCAATCCGGATGTGGTCCGCCAGCAGATCGAGGGCGGGCTGATCTTCGGTATGGCCGCGGCGCTCGGCGGCGCCACGACCTTTACCGAAAATGTCGCCGATGCGCGCACCTTCGGCGATATCGGCCTGCCGCGGCTCGCCGACACGCCCGACATCACGATCGAGATGATCCGCAGCGAGGCCGATCCGGGCGGCGTCGGCGAGCTGGGCGTGCCGCCGATCGCGCCCGCCATTGCCAATGCGCTTCAGGCCTCTACGGGCTTCCGCATGCGCACCCTTCCCCTGACGCCCGGCGAGGCATGACTCTTCCGGCGGGCCATCCGGCCATTCCCCGGCGCAGGATCGGCGTGCTGCTGATCAATCTCGGTACGCCCGATGCGCCCGACGCGGGGGCAGTGAAGCGCTATCTGGCCGAGTTCCTGTCCGATCGCCGCGTGGTCGAGATAGCGCCGATCCTGTGGCAACCGATATTGCGCGGTATCATCCTCAATACGCGGCCGAAAAAGTCGGCCCATGCCTATGGGCTGGTGTGGCGCGAGGACGGATCGCCGCTTGCCGCGATCACGCGGGCCCAGGCGATCGCGCTTCAGGGCGCCTTCGGGCCGAATGTGATGGTCGACTGGGCGATGCGCTACGGCAATCCGGCGATCGGGGCCAAGCTGGCCGCGATGAAACAGGCGGGGTGCGAGCGGATCCTGCTGGCACCGCTCTATCCGCAATATTGCGCAGCAACGACCGCGACGGCGAACGACAAGGCGTTCGCCGCGCTGGCCGGCATGCGCTGGCAGCCGGCAGTACGCACCTTGCCACCCTATCATGACGATCCGGCGTATATCGCCGCCTTGAAAGCCGCGGTGGAGGCGTCGCTCGCCACGCTCGAGTTCGAGCCGCAGGCGATCGTCGCGAGCTTCCACGGCATGCCGCAGCGCACGCTGGAACTGGGCGATCCCTATCATTGCCATTGCCGGAAGACGGCGCGGTTGCTCGGTGACGCGCTCGGGCGCGAGCTGATCGTTGCGTTCCAGTCGCGTTTCGGCCGGGCGAAATGGCTCGAACCCGCCACCGACAGGACGCTCGAGGCATTGCCCGGCAAGGGCGTGACCAGGGTCGCGATCGTCGCGCCGGGCTTCTCCGCCGATTGCCTGGAGACGCTGGAAGAGCTGAACATCCGCGGGCGGGAGAGTTTCCTCGCCGCTGGCGGAACCGATTTCGCCTATCTGCCCTGCCTCAACGACCGTCCGGTCGGCATGGAAATGTTGCGCACATTGCTGCAACGGGAGCTTGAAGGCTGGAACCTCCCCGCCTAGCGTCTGGTTGAACGCTCAGAGGAGAGACACATGGCACGCGTCGCGATCGTCACCGGCGGTACCCGCGGAATCGGCGAGGCGATCAGCCTTGCGCTCAAGGACATGGGGATGACCGTCGCGGCGAACTATGCCGGCAACGACGAGCGCGCCCGTGAGTTCTCCGATCGAACCGGCATCGCGGCGTATAAATGGGACGTGGGCGATTACGATGCCTGCCAGGCCGGCTGCGGGAAGGTCGCCGAGGAACTCGGCGCGGTGGACGTGGTGGTCAACAATGCCGGCATCACCCGCGACGGCACGATCCTGAAGATGACCTACCAGATGTGGAAGGAGGTCATGGACACCAATCTCGGCGGTTGCTTCAACATGGCCAAGGCCGTGTTCCCCGGCATGCGCGAGCGCAAATGGGGGCGGATCGTCAATATCGGGTCGATCAACGGCCAGGCCGGCCAGTACGGCCAGGTCAATTACGCCGCCGCCAAATCGGGCATCCACGGCTTCACCAAGGCGCTGGCGCAGGAAGGCGCACGCGCCGGGGTGACGGTCAACGCGATCGCGCCGGGTTATATCGACACCGACATGGTCGCGGCGGTGCCGGCCGATGTGCTGGAGAAGATCGTGGCGAAGATACCGGTCGGGCGGCTCGGCCAGGCGCATGAGATTGCGCGGGGCGTTGCGTTCCTGTGTTCGGAGGAGGGCGGGTTCGTGACAGGCTCGACGCTGTCGATCAATGGCGGGCAGCATATGTACTGACGGTTGCAGGCGGCACTGTGTGCCGCCGGTGCGCACAGCGCAGCAACCGGCACGGCCGGCGGGTGGGCTTGCCCAATCCGGCCGACGGCGGCTTTGCCGCCGGCGCGCCGATTGGGTGACTTGGGAGAACCCCACAACGGTTGAGGGCCGGCGCCTTGCGGCACCGGCCCTCGCCCTCGTTACACCACGCGAGGGTTTTCGTTAGCGGCGGCAGCGGCGCGGATCGTCCGAACGATCGATCGCGCGACCGGCCAGCGCGCCGGCGCCAGCGCCGAGCACAGTGCCCAGCAGGCGGTCGCCACGGCCAGCAACGGTGTTGCCGAGCAGGCCGCCGGCAATCGCGCCGACCACCGTGCCGGTGTCGTTGTTGCAGCGCGCGCGGTAGCTGCGGTTATAGCCGCGATAGTTCCGGCGGTTGTCGTATCCGCGATCGTCGCGATAGCCGCGGTCGTAATCGCGATAGCCCCCGTCGTACCGGTTGTCGTAGCGGTCGCCACGATAATGGCGGTCGTAATTCTGGGCGGCGGCGGGCGTCGCGGGGATCAGGGCGGTGGCACTCATCGCGAGGGCCGCACCGGCCAGGGAAAGTTTCTTGAACATGGCTCGTCTCCTCTGAATGCCGTGTCGTTGGAGACCTTATGGGTGAGTCGGCTTGAGCCCGTCCTGAATGGAGTCGTTAGCCAGGGTTCATGAAGCGGATGACGGTTGCGCCCGCGCGCCGGGTCGATCAGGGCGGTGACGATGCGCATCCTGTATTCCGTCCTGCTGCTGCTGTTCTTCACGCCGCCATGGATGGGGGAGAAGAGGCTGGCGCTGCTTGGCCCGGACCCAGCGTTCGAGGCGAAGCGGAACCAGCTCGACGACGCGAATCCCGCGCTGACGCGGGTGGGACAGCTCACCTGGCTCGGCGGTGTGGAATTGACGAGCCCGGATCCGGCCTTTGGCGGCTTTTCCGCGATGGCCGTCCTGGGCGACCGCTTCACCCTGCTCAGCGATGGCGGCAATGTGGTGCGCTTTCGCATGGATTCGCGGGGGCGCCTGAGCGAACGTTCCTTCAGCGATCTGCCCGCCGGGCCCGGCACTGGCTGGCTGAAACAGGACCGCGACAGCGAATCACTGACCGCCGACCCGAAGACCGGGCAGATATGGGTCGGGTTCGAGCGGGCCAACGAAATCTGGCGCTTCTCACCCGCCCTGAAGCGCAGCGAGGCGCATGCCGCCCCGCCCGCCATGGCCGACTGGCCCGTGAATTCGGGGGCGGAGGCGATGGCGCGCCTGCCCGATGGCGGATTCGTCGTGATGGGGGAGCGGGAGCCCTGGCCGGGCCGCAAGGGCAGGGCGGCGATTCGTTTTTCCGGCGATCCGGCCGAACATCCCAACAAGGGCTTCCGCTTCAGCTATATCCCGCCGGCACATTATGATCCGAGCGATCTCGCGGTGCTGCCCGACGGCAGGCTGCTGGTGCTCAATCGTCGATTCGCGCTGCCGTTTGACTTCTCGACCAAGCTGATCCTGATCGATCCGCGCACCCTTCGTCCGGGCGCGGTGGTGCGCGGGCGCGAGATCGCGACGCTGGCCAAGCCGCTGATCCACGACAATTTCGAAGGACTGGCGGTGACCCGGGAAGGCAAGGCGATCATCGTCTGGATCGTGTCCGACGACAATCAGCTGTTCCTGCAGCGCAGCCTGTTGCTGAAGTTCAGGCTCGAGCCCGATTCGCCGGCCCCGGTTTCACCAGCAAAGCGGCGCTGACACGCAAAATGGCCCGCTTCCCAGGGGAAGCAGGCCATTTGCTCTTTCGAACCCGTCGAAAAGGTTAGGCGGCCACCGCGACGGTGCCGAGCTTCTTGCGGACGTCGCGCTTCAGGCGGCGTGCACGAAGCGACAGCTTGTCGTCCGCCGTCTTCACCAGCCAGTTGTCGAGGCCGCCGACATGCTCGACCGAACGCAGGCCGTGCGTCGAGACGCGCAGCTTGACGCTGGTGCCCAGTGCTTCGGACATCAACGTGACGTTCTGCAGATTCGGCAGAAAGGTACGCTTGGTCTTGTTGTTGGCGTGGGAGACGTTGTTTCCCACCAGCCGGCCCTTGCCGGTCAGCTCGCAAATGCGCGACATGTGTCGTATCCTGAGTTTCGGCCAGACCGTGCTGGCTGGTCCCGTAAAGGCGGCGCGGATAGCCGGAACGGGACAATGCGTCAACCGATTCAGGCTTTACCCATGCAACCTAGTGCGCCGATGTAGGTTAATTACGGTAACGATTCGATTACCTCGATTGGAGAATGCCCATGCGCGCCCTGCTAGCCCTGGTTGGAATCGCCGCCGTCGTTGTCGCCATATTGGTGTCGCTCGGCCTGTTGACGCTCAAGACCACGCCGGGCTCGCTGCCCAGCATCAGCGTCAATGGCGGTGCCGCCCCATCGGTCGACGCCAATCTCGCCACGGTGAGCGTCGGCACGACGAACAAGACGATCGAAGTGCCGACCGTCACCACCACCGAAAAGACCATCACCGTGCCGACGGTGACGATGAACAAGCCCGCCGAAGCCGCGAGCAACACCGCTCAGTAAGCATGTGCCGTCGCCGCCCGGACTGGTCCGGGCGGCGATGCTGGGGCAAAGGGGCACGTATGTTCCCCATTCCCGCCCCGATGCGCGCAGCGCTCGATGCTGCCTCCCAGGCCGCAGCCGCGGGGGAAGTGCCCGTCGGCGCGGCAATCGTCCTCGACGGGAAGATCCTGGCGGTTGCTGCCAACGCGCCGCGCGCGCTTCATGATCCGACCGCTCATGCCGAGATGCTGGCGATTCGCGCCGCCGCCGAGGCGATCGGCGACGACCGGCTGTCCGATTGCGACCTGTGGGTGACCCTGGAGCCGTGCGCGATGTGCGCGGGCGCGATTGCCCATGCCCGGATCGCGCGGCTCTATTACGGTGCGAGCGACCCCAAGGGCGGCGCGGTGGAGCATGGCCCGCGGTTGTTCGCCCAACCGACCGTGCACCACCGGCCCGAGGTCTATGCCGGGATCGGCGAAGGCGAGGCGGCGGCGCTGCTCAAAGATTTCTTCGCGGCGAGGCGGTAATTCCCTCTCCCCGAAGGGAGAGGCCTTTGTATCACCGCACATCGCTCTCCGGGATCGGCACGATCTTGATCTCCACGCGCCGATTCACCGCACGGCCCTGTTCGGTGTCGTTCGAGGCGATCGGCTGCAGCTCGCCGAAACCGCGCGTCCCGATTCGCGCCCCGCGCACGCCGCGCGTCTCGAGATAGTCGGCGACCGATCCGGCGCGCCGTTCCGACAGGTCCTGGTTGTACGCTTCGCTGCCGGTCGAATCGGTATGGCCGTAGATGTCGATATAGGTGCGGTCATACTGGCCGAGCACCTGCCCGACCTGGTCGAGCGTGTGCCGGAACTGCGGCTCCACCGCCGCGCTGTTATAGGCGAAGTTGATGCCTGACGGGATGTTGAGGATCAAATCGTCGCCCTGGCGGATCACCTGCACGTCAGTGCCCGCGGTGCGGGTGCGCAGGTCGCGTTCCTGCTTGTCCATATAGGCGCCGATGCCGGCACCCGCGATGCCGCCAATGCCCGCGCCGACGATCTTCGCGGTACGGTCGTTGCGGCCGCCGACGATATCGCCGAGCAGATAGCCGCCCAGCGCGCCGCCGATTCCGCCGATCGCGGCCTTCGATACACGACGTTCGCCGGTGACGGGGTCAGTGGTGCAGGCGCTCGTTATGACCAGCGCGGCAAGGGCCGCGGCGGCGAGCAGCCGATTCGACAGCGTCATCTCTCTCTCCCCTTTGCGGCGCGTGGAAGCGCCGCCCAACCCTGGTTCAACCCGTCTTGGCGCCTGCTTGTTCCGCATCCGATTCGAACTTTGCGCGTCTCAGGCGGTTGTGCAGGCGCGAGAAACCGGTCAAAGACTTGCCGAGCGCCATGGCACCGCTTCCCCCCTTCCCCTGGATCGACGTTGCGATCATCTTTGCGCTGATCCTGCTCAACGGCGTTTTCGCGATGTCGGAGCTGGCGATCGTCTCGTCGCGCAAGGCGCGGCTTGAGGCGATGGCGCGCGCGAAGAAACGCGGCGCGCGCACGGCGCTGGCGCTCGCGGCGGACCCCGGCAAGATCCTGTCGACCACCCAGATCGGCATCACGCTGATCGGCATCCTCGCCGGCGCCTATTCGGGCGCGAGCCTGGGCGGGCCGGTCGCGGCGCGGCTGATGTTCCTCGGCCTGTCGCCGGAGGCGACCCAGACGATCGGCTTCGGCATCGTCATCGCCCTCACCACCTATGCCTCGCTCGTCGTCGGCGAGCTGGTGCCCAAGCAGATCGCACTGCGGGCGCCCGAGCCGATCGCCGCGATGATGGCGGGCCCGGTCAGCATTCTCGCCTGGTGCACCGCCCCGGTGGTCTGGCTGCTCGATTCGTCGAGCGGCGCGCTGTTCCGCCTGATGGGACTGAAGCGCGAGACTGAGGATCATGTGACGGCGGAGGAGCTTCACCTGATCGTCGCCGAGGCAAGCAAGTCGGGCGTGATCGAGGAGCATGAGCGCTCCATCATCTCCGGCGTGGTCCGCCTGGCCGACCGGCCGGTGCGCGAAGTGATGACGCCGCGCACCGATGTCGAATGGATCGACGTGACGCTCGACGATGCCGGCATCCGTTCCGCGCTGATGGCGGCGTCGCATAGCCGCATGCCGGTCGCCGACGGCTCGGTCGATTCAGTGATCGGCGTGGTCCAGGCGCGCGACATCGCGGTGGCCTTGTTCAAGGGCGAGCCGCTCGACCTGCGCGTGCTGATGCGCCAGGCGCCAGTGGTGATCGACCAGATCGACGCGATGGACGCGCTCGACGCGCTGCGCCAGGCCGAGGTGCCGATGGCGCTGATCCATGACGAGTACGGCCATTTCGAAGGCATCGTGACGCCGGCCGACCTGCTTGCGGCGATCGCGGGTGAGTTCGCGTCGGATACTGATCCGGATGAAGCGCCCTCGGTGGTCGAGCGCGACGACGGATCGCTGCTCGTCGCGGGGCAGATGGCGGTCGACGCGCTGGCCGAGCGGCTCGGCATCGATCTACCCGAGGACCGCGACTATGCGACGGTCGCTGGCCTTGCGCTCGCGGTGTTCCGCCATTTGCCCGGCGAGGGCGAAAGCTTCGTCGAGCAGGGCTGGAAATTCGAAGTGGTCGATCTCGATGGCCGGCGCATCGACAAGTTACTGGTCAGCGAGGCGAAGAAGAAGCGCTAGGATGGAGCCCGCCTTCACCGCTTATGTCTCCCGTTGGCGGATCGGCCTGGTGGTGGTCGGTGCGCTGGGTTTCGTGGCAGCCGGGATCTTCATGCTTCGCGCGAAGGACCTGTTTACCGTGACGATCGGCTGGGCGGCGATCCTGTTTTTCGGCCTTTGCGCGATCGTCGGTATACGCCAGCTCTTCCGCTTCGGGCCGGTCATGGAGGTCGATGCGCGCGGCGTGCGCTGGCGCCGTTGGTCGAATGACCTGATCCCGTGGAGCGCGATGTCGCGGATCGAGGTCCAGGGGGCGGGGCTGGGCAGCTTCGTGTGCCTGTGGCTGCACGAACCCGAGCTTTATCGTTCCCGCCATCTGATGGGCTGGCTGGCCGGGGCCAACAAGGGGATGGGGTTCGGCGACATCCCGCTCAACATGATGGGCACCGATCGCCGCTTCGACGATCTGGTCGAAGCGTTCGACCGGTTCGCGCCCCGGCGACGGGGGCGCGGCAGAGGCCGCCCGGCGCGGCCCGCCTGAACTCCTCAGTTTAGCCCAGCTTCCCGAATTCCGCCTCATAGGCGGCACGGTCGCCCGCGGCGAGCAAGCGGGCCTGCTCGATCCAGCGGTCTCGCGCCAGCCGGCCGCGGAAACTGCCCAATCGCGCATCGAGATCCTGCGCCTGGTCGGGGGTCAACGCGGCGATCTGGTCGATCCGCGTGATGCCGAGTTCTGCCAGGGTGGCGACCAGCTTGGGGCCGAGGCCCTTGAGCTGAGTCAGGTCCGCGGAGGCAGGCGCGGGCGTGGGAACCGGCGCTGGAGCCGGGGCAGGCTCGGCTACGGGCTCGGGTTCCGGTTCGGCCATTTCCACGGCGATCGAGGCGGGCGTCGCGTCGAACGCGGCGGCGGCCGCGATCGGTTCGTCGGCGAGCGGCGGCGGGCTCGGCGCGACGGGAGGTGCCATGGTCGATCCGGGCGCGCCCTGCTCGGCTGCGGTGCGGTTCGCGGTGACGATATGGTCGGCAGCGCTGCGGTCTCGCCTGAGCTTGATGCCCCAGAGGATGCCGGCGATCACGACGACCGCGAGCAGCGCGATCAGGATCAGGGGGGCGGTCGTTTCCATGTTCTGGCTCCGTGGGTTGCCGGCCATCCCTATCGCAGGACGGGCCGGCAGCGCCACCGGGTCGTCAGTCGCCCGTGCATCTTTTGTCGGCGAGGCGGGTCAGCCTGACGAATTCCTCTCGCCAGATGCCCTGCTGGTTGCCCGCCAGCGCGCGGGCATCGGCAAGGCTGAAGCTGCCGAGAAATGTGTCGCCGCGCAGTCTCTGGCCGAACGCGGCGACCGCCGCGACAAAGGCCATGTCGCCGCTCGGTGCCGCTGCGCTCGTCATGAGGCTGGCGGGCACCGGTCGCGTGATCAGCCGCGATTGCTGCCCGTCTGGCAGCTTGTAGCGAAGCTTGACGAAGCCAAGCTCGGTGCCGCCCCCACGGGGTGAGGTCAGCTTGGGGGCATAGCGCCGCTCGTCGGCCCAGCCCTTCGCATCGGCCGGCATCACCTCATAGAGCGCAGTGACCTGATGCCCGGCGCCGATATCGCCGGCATCGACCGAATCATTGTTGAAATCCTCTTCGGCCAGGGCGCGGTTCTCATAGCCGATCAGACGATATTGCTTCACCTCGGCCGGATTGAACTCGACCTGGACCTTCACGTCCTTCGCGACGGTGACGAGGGTCGCGGACAATTGCTCGTCGAGCACTTTCCCCGCCTCCATCGCGCTGTCGATATAGGCATAATTGCCGTTCCCGAGATCGGCGATGTGCTCCATCATCGCTTCGTTGTAATTGCCTTCGCCGAAGCCGAGCGTGGTGAGCGTGATGCCGTCGTCGCGATTGGACTTGACCAGTGCCTCGAGCGCCTTGGTGTCGCTGATCCCGACATTGAAATCGCCATCGGTCGCCAGGAAGATGCGGTTGACGCCCCCCTTCATGAAAGTCGACCGGGCCGTGTCGTAAGCGAGCTGGATGCCCTCGCCCCCGGCGGTCGATCCACCGGCGGAGAGGCGACCGAGCGCTGCCTTGACCGCATCCTTGTCCGCGGTCGGTTTCAGCACCATGCCCGCATTGCCGGCATAGACGACGATCGAGACGCGGTCGTCGGGGCGGAGCCGGTCGGCCAGGCGGGACAGCGCCGTCTTGACCAAAGGCAGCTTGTCGGGGTCGTCCATCGATCCCGAGACATCGACCAGGAAAACGAGGTTCGCGCGGGGCCGTGCGGCAGTCGTCACGTCATAGGCGCGCAGGCCGATGCGGAGCAGCCGCGATTCCGGATTCCACGGTGTCGTCGATATACTGGTCGTCACGCTGAACGGCTGGGAGCGATCGGTCGGGCGCGGATAGTCATAGCGGAAATAATTGATCATCTCTTCGGTGCGCACGGCCTCGGGCGGCGGCGTCTCGCCATGGTTCAGGAAGCGCCGGACATTGGCATAGGAACCGGTGTCGACATCGACCGAGAAGGTGGAGGCGGGATTGGTCGCGACCCACTGGATCGGGGCGACCGGCCGCCCGTCATAACGTTCGGTGTTTTCGGGCGCGCCATAGGGAGCGATCGAGTATTCCGCGAGGGCGGGCGATGACGGTGCCATGGCAGGCGACGGGGGCTCCATCACATCCATCAGACGCAGAGACTCGGATACTGGCGCATATGACGGTCGCGGCGCCGAGCTGACCAGCAAGGCGATCAGCCCCGACGTGAGCAACAGGCTGATCGATCCGGAAGCGACTGCAGGACGGAACCTCATCGACTCTCTCCCTATATTCTCTCCATTGATGTAATGGTATAACATAATATCAATATTGCCAAGTCAGACGAGAGGGCCAAGTCAGACGAGAGGGCCAAGTCAGACGAGAGGATTGTGCGGCGCGTCGATTCAACGTCGCTGCGGATCATGGCAGGGTGGAATCGGACGACGCCTTTGTCAGGCACGCCCCGCTCTTTCTCAGCTTGAAGATTACAGGAGAGTCGCTCGAACCAATTGCCGGCCACGCCACCTGTTATCGACCTGTTATTCACCTGTTCCTGACCTGTTATCCGATAACAGGTGGCTGGGCGGTAACAGTCTGAGACATCGCTATTAAAGCGGGATCGGAATCCAACATAACAGGTGAGAAAAAAATTTCGCTCAAATAACAGGTGGAACAGGTGGTGCTTCTCATCGCTTGCGCTCTGCGCCACCGAATCAACGGGTTCGGGCGACCTCGCGCCAGCCGATGTCCCGGCGACTGAAGCCGGTGGGAAAGTCGATCGCGTCGACCGCGCGATAGGCGTCGGCCTGGGCCGAAGCGATATCGGGGCCGGTCGCGGTGACCGCCAGAACACGTCCGCCGGAGGCGACCAGCTTGCCGTCATCCAGGCGCGTGCCCGCCTGGAAGACGCGCGCGCCGAGCGCTTCGGCGGCATCGATCCCGGCGATGGCGCCGCCGGTCTCGGGCGTGCCGGGATAGCCCTTCGCGGCCATCACCACGGTCAGCGCGGTATCGGGCGAGAAGCGTAAAGGTGCCCGGTCGGCCAGCCGCCCTTCGGCGGTATCCAGCATGACCTCGAGCAGGTCGTCCTCCAGCCGCGTCATCAGCACCTGGCATTCGGGGTCGCCGAAACGGGCATTATATTCGATCAGCTTGGGGCCGTCGGCGGTGAGCATCAGGCCCGCGAACAGGACGCCCGAAAAGGGCGTGCCCGCCGCCTTCATCGCCGCCACGGTAGGCAGGACGATCTCATCGATCGCCTGCTGCTCGAGGTCGGGCGTCAGCACGCGCGCCGGGCTGTATGCGCCCATGCCGCCGGTATTGGGGCCGGTATCGCCGTCGCCGACGCGCTTATGGTCCTGAGCCGAGCCGAAAAGCAGGATCGCCTCGCCGTCAGTGAGCACGAACAGGCTGGCTTCCTCCCCGTCGAGGAATTCCTCGATCACTGCCTCGGCGCCGCGCACCGCGAACAGATCGTCCAGCGCCGCTTCGGCTTCGTCGCGCGTCATCGCGACCGTCACGCCCTTGCCCGCGGCGAGCCCGTCCGCCTTCACCACCACGGGCAGGCCGAAGTCCCCGAGCGCGGCCTGGGCGCCATCGCGCGAGGTGACGCGGGCATAGCCCGCGGTCGGGATATCGGCGCGCGCGCACAGATCCTTGGTGAAGCCCTTCGACCCTTCGAGCTGGGCCGCTGCCTTGTTCGGTCCGAACACCGGAATGCCCATCATCCGGATATTGTCGCCCAGCCCGTCGACCAGCGGCGCCTCGGGCCCGATCACGACCAGGCCGATCGAATGGCGATGGCAGAAATCGATCACTGCGCGGTGATCCGCAGGGTCCAGCGGGGCCAGTTCGGCATGCTCGGCGATCCCCGGATTGCCGGGCGCCGCAAAGAGCTTGCCGAGGCGCGGCGATTGCGCAAGGCGCCACGCGAGCGCATGTTCGCGGCCACCGGAGCCGATCAGCAGGACATTCATGACCGACCCCTTTAACGACGATATCGACGACAAGACCGGGCGGCTCGTAGCCGAGCAGATGCCGGGGGACAACGCCGCGCCGCTCGGCGTGGGCGAACTGGCGCTGAAGCTCAAGCGCCTCGTCGAGGGCGAGTTCGGCCATGTCCGGCTGCGCGGCGAGATTTCCGGCTACAAGCGCGTCGCGTCGGGCCATGCCTATCTCAGCCTGAAGGACGATAGCGCGGTGATCGACGGCGTGATCTGGAAGGGCCAGGTCGCGCTGATCCCGTTCCAGCCGCAGGACGGGATCGAAGTGATCGTGACCGGCAAGGTCACCACCTATCCCGGCCGCTCCAAATACCAGATCGTGATCGAGCGCATGGAACTGGCGGGCGAGGGCGCGCTGATGGCGCTGCTCGAGAAGCTCAAGGCCGGGCTCGCCGCCGAGGGGCTGTTCGACAATGGCCGCAAGAAGGTCCTGCCTTATCTGCCCCAAGTGATTGGCGTGATCACCTCGCCGACCGGCGCCGTGATCCGCGACATCCTGCACCGGCTGGAGGATCGCTGCCCGACTCATGTCCTGGTCTGGCCGGTCAAGGTGCAGGGCGACGGCGCCGCGGCCGAGGTCGCCGCCGCATTGCGCGGGTTCGACGCGATCCAGCCGGGCGGCCCGGTGCCGCGGCCCGACCTGATCATCGTCGCGCGCGGCGGCGGCTCGATCGAGGATCTCTGGGCGTTCAACGAGGAAGTGGTGGTCCGCGCCATCGCCGCCTGCTCGATCCCGATCATCTCCGCCGTCGGGCACGAGACCGACACGACGCTTGCCGATTTCGCTGCCGACCTGCGCGCGCCGACGCCGACCGCCGCGGCGGAGATGGCGGTGCCGGTGCTCGCCGATCTGCGCCTGACGCTGGAGGCGATGGGCCAGCGGACCGAGCGGTGCGCGCGGCGCTATCACGAGCGCGGCCGCGAACGGCTCGAGGCACTGGTCCGGGTGATCCCGAAGCGCGATGCGCTGCTCGGCCCGCAGCGCCAGCGTGCCGACGATCTGGGCGCGAGGCTCGATCGCGGGCTGGAGCGGCGCGTGACCCTGGCGCGCGGCGTGCTCGATCGATCCGCAGGGGCGCTCCGCCTGTCGGTGCTGGAACGGCGGCTGGAGGATGCGCGGACCCGGCTCGACCGGACCTGGCGGCTTGCCGAATCGCTCAATCCCGACAAATTGCTCGAGCGCGGCTATGTCCGCGTCTCGGCGCGGCCCTCGGGTGCCGTCGTCACCACCAGCGCCGCCGCGCGCACCGCCGGCGCCATCACGCTCCACTTCCGGGACGGTCCCGTCGACGCGCGGGTTGAGCGCGCGGGCGGCAAGGCATATGACAAGACCAGCCCGGAACAGCCGAGCCTCTTGTGAGCAGAAATACGATGTTGATGTCGAACAGCGATCGCCCGGCGCGGCTTCATTATATGGCCAATGGTTTCCGCGTGCTCGCGACGGGCGACCATGTCGTCTGCGCGATCTCCGGCGAGCGGATCGCGCTTGAGGATCTGCGCTACTGGAGCGTCGCGCGGCAGGAGCCCTATGCCACGCCGCAATTCGCGATGCAGGCGATGGCGCCGCAATGAAGCGACTTCGGCGCTGGGCGGTGGGGGTCACCGCGCTGATGATCGCCGGAAGCTGCACCACCCCGTCGGTCTCGCGGCAGACGGTCCAGCGGGTCCCGCCCAGCCAGCATGTGGCGCCGCCGACCGCCCAGCCGCAGCGCGCGCCGGTACGGGTGAGCTTCAGCTATTCGGGCAGCATGATCCAGGGCGGCCTGGTGATCGGCATCGCGCCGGCGGGCACCAGCATGCTCTCCTTCGACGGCGCGGCGATCCCGGTCGCGCCCGACGGCCGTTTCCTGATCGCGTTCGACCGCGATGCGAAGCCGACCGCGACGCTGATCGCGACCCTGGGCGACGGACGCGAGGTGCGCGACACGCTCACCGTCGCGCCGCGCGCCTGGGACATCTCGAAGCTCGATACCGTCCCCAAATATCCGGTGCCCCAGCCTGAATTCGAGAAGCTGCGTCCGGCGGAGCTGGCCCAGATCAATGCCGCACGCCGCATCGTGACGGACGCGAGCGGCTGGCGGGAGCCGTTCATGTGGCCGGTGCTCGGCCGCATCTCGACCCTGTTCGGCTCGCAGCGCATCTACAAGAATGGCGAGGCGGGCAGCTATCATTCCGGCCTCGACATCGCCCGCCCGACCGGCACGACCGTGCTTGCACCGGCCGACGGCGTGGTCATCCTCGCGGCCGATCATCCCTTCACGCTGGAGGGCAATCTGCTGATGATCGACCACGGCATGGGCCTGAACACGGCCTTCCTCCATCTGTCGAAGATCACCGTGCGGGTCGGCGAGCGGGTGCGGCGCGGACAGCCCGTCGGGCTGGTCGGGATGACGGGCCGCGCATCCGGGCCGCATCTCCATTGGGGCATGAAGTGGCGCGATTCCCGTATCGACCCGCTGCTCGTCGCTGGCCCGATGCCGGTTACTCAATAGCAATCAAGGCCTTCGCAGGCGCAGCACGGTATCGCGCGATACCGGCTATTTGCTGCCGAAACGCGTCGTTTCTGTGTCTTTTTGGATACAGATAAGGCGAAAGCGGTGCAGCGAAGATGAATGGCACCTTTACAGAAACTGACGGCTTGCCCCATCACACCGTCATGTCTCTGGGGGCCGTATTGCGTGCGGTCGATGGGGGCTTGGCAATCACCTTGCCGGACCGCGCAAAGCGGCCGGAGGGGTCAAGCGAGGGAAAAATTCGTGATCAATCCAGACAATTTCGCGCGTAAGGCGCGTCTGCTCGCCACCGCCGCGCCATTCGCGCTGGTGCTGGCAGCCAGCCCTGCGTTCGCGCAGGAAGCCACAACCCCGGCACCGGCTGCGACTATCCAGGACGACCAGAGCGCTGCCGCCGATGAGGGCAACGACGTCGTCGTGACCGGAACGCTGTTCCGCCGTACCGACACCGAGACCCCGTCGCCGGTGACCGTGCTGTCGTCGGAAGCGCTGCAGCAGCGCGGCATCAACACCGTCGCAGAGGCCGTTCAGCGCCTTTCGGCCAACGGTGCTGGCGCGATCACCCAGGGCTGGAACAACGGCAACAACTTCGCGACCGGCGCGAACGCGGTCTCGCTGCGCGGCCTGACCGTGCAGTCGACGCTGACGATCTTCGACGGCATGCGCATGGCGCCGTATCCGCTGGCCGATGACGGTCACCGCAACTTCGTCGATCTGAACACCATCCCGAACGCGATCATCGAGCGCATCGAAGTCCTGAAGGACGGCGCATCGTCGACCTATGGCGCAGACGCCATCGCGGGCGTGGTCAACGTCATCACCAAGAAGCAGGTCACCGGCCTCCACCTCAACGGCTCGGCCGGCATCTCGGATCGCGGCGACGCGGGCGAGCAGCGCATCGACGCCACCTGGGGCTATGGCGATCTCGCCGAGCAGGGCTTCAACTTCTACGTCAACGGCGAATATCAGCGTTCCGACGCACTGTACGCGCGTGACCGCGATTTCCCGTTCAATACTGCCGACCTCAGCAGCATGTGCGCCCCGAGCGTCGGTCGTGGCGTCGTCGGCGCCGCGAACTACATTGCGCCAGGCCAGACGGTCTGCCGCCTGAACGGCATCCAGAACTCGATCATGGCGCCTTCGCCCGGTTTCCCGAACGGTGCGTTCAACGGCCTGTTCGCGAACCAGGTCGCAACCGTGCGCCCGGTCACTGACGCCGGTGGCGCCCTCGGTCTGTTCAACATCCTGAACACTGCCGCCGGCTGCCGCGAGCTCACCCCGGTTTCGGTGAACAACCCGCTGCTGTCGGGCACTGCGGGCAATGTCTGCGCACGCGACAATCGCAATATGTATGCGACCGTACTGCCGGAGCAGGAGCGTCTGGGTGGCGCGTTCCGCCTGACCGCGAACGTCGGCGATAATGCGCAGTTCTACGCTGCGGCGAACTACTACCAAGTCTCGACCAGCACGCAGACCGCGCCGGTCAACTTTGCCGGCACCACGCCGCCGCCGACCCAGTTCGCCTATACCTCGGTGTTCCTGCCGGTCTATGTCTGCGCCGGTGGCGTTGGCTCGAACACCATGCTCAACACGGGCTGCACCGCGGCCAACGGCACGCTCAACCCGAACAACCCGTTCGCGGCAGCTGGCCAGCGCGCGCAGATCCTGGTGAGCTATGATCGTCCGCGTGAACTCGAGTCGAAGTCGCGCAGCCTGCGCGGTGCGATGGGCATCTCGGGTTCGTTCGGTGACGACTGGAACTATGCGGCCGATGCGACCGTGTCGAACGTCCAGCTCGACATCACCAACCGCAACGTGCTGATCCCGGGCCGCATCCAGGACGTGATCGCGAAGGGCACCTGGAATTTCCGGGATCCCGCGTCGAACTCGCAGGCAATGCGCGACTATATCGCCCCGACGCAGACGATCCGTTCGACCTCGGATCTCTGGCAGGTGTCGGCGAACCTCTCCAAGGCTCTGTTCGAGCTGCCGGGCGGCCCGCTGCAGACGGCGGTCGGCGTCGCTTACCGTCATGAGTCGATCAACAACCCGAGCGGCAACCCTGCCAACGAGACCAACCCGGCGTCGCGCTATTATGTGCTCAACGCCGTGGGCGCGATCGGCAGCCGCAACGTGAAGTCGGCTTTCTTCGAAATCAACGCGCCGATCATCGAGCAGCTCGAGATCAACGGCTCGGGCCGCTATGACGATTATTCGTCGGGCCAGAGCAACTTCTCGCCGAAGATCGGCGCCAAGTTCACGCCGATCAAGCAGTTCGCGATCCGCGGTACCTATTCGAAGGGCTTCCGCATCCCGAGCTTCAATGAAGCCTTTGGTCTGCCGACCACCGGTTACGTAACTCGCCAGCTCTCCACGGCGGCCCCGTATTATGCAGGGTTCGTTGCGGCTCACGGCGGCAACCTCTACGCGACCCAGCAGTTCGCGCTTGGCCAGACGACGATCGGCAACGCCTCGCTCGATTCGGAGAAGTCGACCAACTGGACCGTCGGCGGCATCTTCGAGCCGATCCGGAACGTCAGCTTCACGATCGATTACTTCAACATCACGATCAAGGACCTGATCGCCAACGCGACCTATGACGTCGATGACGTATTCAATCAGTATTACTCCAACAACGGCGTCGTGAACGTTCCGGGCATCGTGGTCCGTCCGGGCCAGCCCGATCTCGCCTTCCCGAACGCGCTGCCGCACATCGGCTTCATCGAGGCATCGTTCGAGAACACCGACTCCGAGAAGGTCTCGGGCATCGATTTCGCTGCCAATGTGAAGCTGCCGATCACCAACGATCTCAAGCTGACCAGCAACTTCGAAGCGACTCTCCTGCTCAACTTCGATCGTGTGTTCCCGGGCCGTGTGGAAAGCTATGAGGGCACGCTCTCGCCGTGCGACGTCACGTCCTGCTCGGGTGCTCCGAAGTGGCGCGGCAGCTGGCAGAACACGCTGCAGTATCACGACACGACCCTGTCGGTCACCGCTTACTACACCAGCGGCTATGACCTGGCGTCGATCGATTACGGCGGCGTCGAGGGTGACTGCGCCGGCAGCATCGGTGGCTCGGTCGTCACGTACCGCGACAACGTGACGCCCGTGCTCTGCAAGGCCGGCGCCCAGTGGAACGCCGACCTGTATGTCAGCCAGAAGATCAGCGACAAGTTCACGATCTATGCGAACATCCTGAACTTCCTCGACATCAAGCCCACGTTCGATCCGAGCGGTGGCTACAGCGTTGGCCAGTACAACCCGGCATGGGCCGGCGGCAACATTCTGGGCCGCTACTTCCGCGTCGGTGCGAAGGTCGACTTCTAAACCTGACCTTCAAGACCAAAAGAATTGGGGCGGTCTCGCAAGAGACCGCCCCTTTTCTTTGTCTTGCGAAGTGGGAACCGCCCGGCAGGGCTGGGCCGGTCAGGAGACGGCGAGCTCCAGCTTCCCGTCGCCGTCAGTGACCTTCACCGTCGATCCGTCCTTCACGTCCCCGCGCAGGATCAGGTCGGCCAGCGGGTCCTGCAGATAGCGCTGCACCGCACGCTTGAGCGGTCGCGCACCATAGACCGGATCATAGCCGACCCGCCCCAGCCAAGCCCGCGCGCCGTCGGTCAGCTCCAGCACCACCTTGCGATCGGCCAGCAGCTTCTGCACCCGCGAGACCTGGATATCGACGATCGGCGCCATCTCGCTTTGCCCGAGCCGGTGGAACAGGATGATCTCGTCGAGCCGGTTGAGGAATTCGGGGCGGAAATGCCCGCGCACGATCTCCATCACCTGCGGCTCGACTGAGGACACGTCCTCGCCGTCGCCCAGGCTCGACAGATACTGGCTGCCCAGGTTCGAGGTCAGGATGATCAGCGTGTTGGAGAAGTCGACCGTGCGGCCCTGCCCGTCGGTCAGCCGCCCGTCGTCGAGCACCTGGAGCAGTATGTTGAACACGTCGCCATGCGCTTTCTCGACTTCGTCGAACAGCACGACCTGATAAGGCCGCCGCCGCACTGCCTCGGTCAGCACGCCGCCTTCCTCATAGCCGACATAGCCGGGAGGCGCGCCGATCAGCCGGGCGACCGCGTGCTTCTCCATGAACTCGCTCATGTCGATGCGGACCATTGCCGATGGATCGTCGAACAGGAATTCGGCAAGCGCCTTGGTCAGCTCGGTCTTGCCGACGCCGGTCGGGCCGAGAAACAGGAAGGAGCCGAGCGGGCGATTGGGTTCCTGCAGTCCGGCACGGGCGCGGCGCACCGCGGTCGAGACGGCACGGACTGCCTGGGCCTGGCCGATCACGCGCTTGCCCAGCGCCTCTTCCATGCCGAGCAGCTTGGCGCGCTCGCCCTCCAGCATCCGGTCGACCGGGATGCCGGTCCAGCGGCTGACCACCGCGGCGATATCGTCGGCAGTCACTTCCTCGCGCAGCATCGCGCCCTTGGTCGTCGCCTGCGCTTCGTCGAGCTGCCGGGTCAGTTGCGGGATCGTGCCGTAGGATAGCTCGCCGGCTTTCGCGAGGTCGCCCGCACGCTGCGCCTGCTCGAGTTCGAGCCGCGCCGCATCGAGCTGTTCCTTCAGCTTCGCCTCGGCGTTGATCTTGTCCTTCTCGCCCTGCCAGCGCGTGGTAAGCTCGGCCGATTGCTGCTCGAGATTGGCGAGTTCGCCCTCCAGATTGGCCAACCGGTCGCGTGAGGCCGCGTCGGTCTCCTTCTTCAGCGCTTCACGCTCGATCTTGAGCTGGATGATCCGCCGGTCGAGCGTCTCGATCTCCTCAGGCTTCGATTCAACCTCCATGCGGATTCGGCTAGCCGCTTCGTCCATCAGGTCGATCGCTTTGTCGGGCAGGAAACGGTCAGTGATGTATCGGTTTGAAAGGGTAGAGGCAGCGACGATCGCGGCGTCAGTGATGCGCACGCCGTGATGCAGCTCGTATTTCTCCTTCAGCCCGCGCAGAATCGAGATAGTGTCCTCGACCGTCGGCTCGCCGACGAACACGGGCTGGAAGCGCCGCTGCAGCGCTGCGTCCTTCTCGACATATTTGCGATACTCGTCGAGCGTGGTCGCGCCGACGCAGTGCAGCTCGCCACGTGCGAGCGCAGGCTTGATCATGTTGGACGCGTCCATCGCGCCATCGGTCTTGCCGGCCCCGATCAGCGTGTGCATCTCGTCGATGAACAGGATGATGTCGCCCTCGCCGGCGCGCACTTCGTCGAGCACGCCCTTGAGGCGCTCCTCGAATTCGCCGCGATACTTCGCGCCCGCGATCATGCTGCCGATGTCGAGCGACATCAGCTTCCGGTCTTTCAAGGTATCGGGCACGTCGCCATTGGCGATGCGCAAGGCGAGGCCCTCGGCGATCGCCGTCTTGCCGACGCCGGGCTCGCCGATCAGCACCGGGTTGTTCTTGGTGCGCCGGGCGAGGATCTGGATGGTGCGGCGGATCTCCTCGTCGCGGCCGATGACGGGATCGAGCTTGCCGTCGCGCGCTGCCTGGGTCAGGTCGCGGGCGAATTTGTTGAGCGCGTCGAACCGGTCCTCGGCACCCGCGCTGTCGGCGGTGCGGCCGGCGCGGACCTTGTTGATCGCGGCGTTGAGCCCGTCCGCCGTCACCCCGGCCGTAGCGAGTGCCTTGCCGGCGGTCGTGGTGGTCGAAAGCGCGAGCGCGAGCAGCAGCCGCTCGACCGTGACGAAGCTGTCGCCGGCCTTGGTCGCGATCTGCTCGGCCTGGTCGAGCACGCGCACCGCATCATTGTCGAGGCCGGGCGTCTGCTGCGCGCCGCCGCCGGAAACGGCGGGAACCTTCGCCAGTGCAGCGTCGGTTTCCGTCACCGCGCGCTTCGCGTCGCCGCCCGCTGCGGTGATCAGGCCCGCGGCCATGCCCTGCTCGTCCTCGAGCAGCGCCTTCAAAATGTGCTCGGGCGAAATGCGTTGATGGCTCATCCGGATCGCGACAGTCTGCGCCGATTGCAGAAAGCCCTTTGCGCGGTCGGTGAATTTTTCCAGGTTCATTGATGTCCCTCCAGGTCCAGTCGCGATATGGTGTTGTATATATGCAACACAAGCCTTGCTGGCCGGACTTTTTCACCCTCGCTGTCGACAGATAGATAGGCGTCACGAACCTGTCCCACCAGTCACACGCAAACGACTTGTTCTTCCCATAATTGTGCAACGCACAACGCCTAGGCGGCTCGGGGGCGCCGGGAGTGGGTCGCCCAGAAACGAACACCCATTCACGCCCAAGGGGACAATCGACATGCGCCATCTTCACGCCTGGCTGCTGGCTGGCACCGCCCTGTGCTCGCCCTTCGCCGCGAACGCTGCGGTCATCGAAGACAAGCCCGCCGCCGCGACCGACGCGACGACGGCCGATCCCGCGGACGCTCCGGCGGCCGACGAAGCCCCCACCGCTGACATCATCGTGGTCGGGCGCGGCGAGACGCGCCAGGTCCAGCGCATCAGCCAGGTCGATATCGAGCGGCTGCCGGCCGGCACCAGCCCCTTGAAGGCGATCGAGAAGCTGCCCAGCGTCAACTTCCAGGCAGCCGATGCCTTCGGCGCCTATGAATGGTCGGAACGCGTCTCGATCCGCAGCTTCAACCAGAACCAGATCGGCTTCACCCTCGACGGCATCCCGCTCGGCGACGGCAGCTATGGCAACACCAACGGCCTGCACATCAGCCGCGCGATCTCGTCGGAGAATATCGCGCAGACCACCGTGTCTCAGGGTGCCGGTTCGATCGGGACTCAGGCGACCAACAATCTCGGCGGCACGATCGAGTTCGTATCGAGCGATCCGAAATCCGTTTTCGGCATGACCTTGAACGGCACCTTCGGCAGCGAGAACACGGTGCGCGCGTTCGGCCGGCTCGACACCGGCGTGCTCGGCGATAACGGGCCGAGCGCCTATGTCTCCTACGGCTTCCTCGACACCGACAAATGGAAGGGCTTCGGCTCGCAGCGCCAGCATCAGATCAACGCGAAGTTCGTCGCGCCGATCGCGGATTTCCGCCTGGTCGGCACGTTCGATTTCTCGGACCGACGTGAGAACGACTATCAGGATCTGTCGCTCGACATGATCCGCCGCCTCGGCCTGCGCAACGACAATATCTCGAACAACTATCCGCTCGCCGTCGTGATCGCCGACACCCTGGCCTATAACGGCGCTCATCCGCTCGCGCCGATCCCTTATCCTGCGCCGTACACTACCGCCGACGACGTCTATTTCGATGCCGCGGGCTTGCGTGTCGATTATCTCGCTTCGTTCGGTGTCGAGACGGCGAAGGACGCACCGGTTCATGGCATGCTCAAGGCCTATTATCATTCCAACCACGGCCAGGGCATCTGGTACACGCCGTACCAAGCCACGCCGGGCGGCGCGCCGCTCTCGGTGCGCACGACGGAATATGACATCCGTCGCAAGGGCGTGTTCGGTTCGATCGGCGGCAAGCTCGCCTTCAACGACATCACCATCGGCGGCTGGTACGAAAAGAATGATTTCCGTCAGGCGCGGCGCTTCTACGGGCTTGGCAGCCGCACTGTCTCGACGCGCAATTCGCTCGAATTCATGATCAACCCGTTCGCAACGCAATGGGATCTCAATTACGATACCGAGACGCTGCAATATTATGTGCAGGACAAGATCGCGCTCGGTGCCCTGACCCTGGATTTCGGCTGGAAGGGCTTCGACGTCCGCAACGGCGCGACCCCGATCGTGGGTGGCGGCCTTGCCGCCGGCAAGATCAAGACGACCGACTGGTTCCAGCCGCATGCCGGCCTCAACTACAAGCTTAGCGAAACGGCCGAGCTGTTCGGGGATTTCACCCAGGCGAAGCGCGCTTTCGTATCGTCCGCCACCAGCGGGCCGTTCGCGACCACCCAGGCCGGGTTCAACGCGCTGTTGACGACGAACAAGCTCAAGCCCGAGGAATCGAACACCTTCGAGATTGGCGGCCGCTATCGCAACGGCGGCTTCAATGCGCTGCTCGCTGCCTATTATGTCGATTTCAGCAACCGCATCATCGCGACCACGGTCGGCGCAGGTATCATCGGCAACCTCGCGACCCTGTCGAACGTCGGCTCGGTCCGTTCCTACGGCATCGAGGCCGCGGTCGAGGCGCGCATCGGTCATGGTTTCGGGGTGTTCGCTTCGTACAGCTATAACGACTCGACCTATCGCGACGACGTGCCCCAGGCACCTGACATCAGCACCACGCCGCCGATACCGCGTCCCGCCATCGCAACGGCCGGCAAGACCACTGTCGACAGCCCAAAGCATCTCGCCAAGGGCGAGATCACCTATGACAAGGGCATGTTCTTCGGCCGCATCGGCGCGAACTACATGAGCAAACGCTACTTTACCTATACCAACGACCAGTCGGTGCCGGGGCAATTGCTGTTCGATGCAAGCCTCGGCGTCCGCTTCTCGCTGCCCGACGAGCGCAAGGTCGAGGTGCAGCTCAACGCGACCAATTTGTTCGACAAGAAGTACGTCTCGACCATCGGGTCGAACGGCTTCGGCAACAGCGGCGACAACCAGACGCTGCTCGCGGGCGCACCGCAGCAGTTCTTCGTCACGGTGAAGACCGCTTTCTGATCGTCGCGCGGTCGCCGCTCCTGCGTTCGTGCGGGGGCGGCGGCAATCGTGCTCGCCCCTGCCGCCGCACGCCGCTACACCACCCGCAAAATAGAGTGGATGAGGGTGGATGCGGCGGATATTCTTACGGGCAGCGGCTGGACTTGCTGTTCTTCTGATCGTTGTCGCCATTGGCCTGGCGGTGTGGGAGCCGCTGACCGCCGTTGCGCCCGCCGCTCCGCCGGCGCGCGTGTATGACGTGAAGATCGCGCGCGACACGTTCGGCGTGCCGCATATCTTCGGCAAGACCGATCCCGACGTCGCGTACGGCATCGCCTATGCCCATGCCGAGGACGATTTCTCGACCCTGCAGGAAGTGCTTGCGATGACGCGCGGGCGGCTCGGCGCGATGACTGGCGGGGACGGCGCGAAGACCGACTATGTGCTGCACCTGCTCGGCGCGCGCGAGACGGTGGCGCGCGATTACATGAAGCAGCCCGCCGATGTGCGCGCGTTGCTCGACGGCTATGCCTCCGGGCTGAACCGTTATGCCGAGAAGCACCCGGGCGAAGTGCGGCTGTCGAAGCTCTTCCCGGTCGACGGCCGGGATGTCGCGACTGGCTTCGTGCTGCGTTCGCCTTTCTTTTTCGGGCTGGATTCAGTGCTCGGCGCGCTCGCTGGCGATACGCCGCTGCCGAAGGAGAATGCGGGCTCGGTGCCGGACGCGCCCGACATCACGCCGCTCGGCCCGAACGGCAATGAGAATGGCTCCAACGCCTTTGTCGTCGCGCCGAAGCGGTCGGCGGATGGCTTTACGAGGCTCGTCTCCAACTCGCACCAGCCCTGGCGCGGCGGCGTCGCCTGGTATGAGCTGGTGGTCCATTCGCAGACCGGCTGGAACTTCGCCGGCGCGACCTTCCCCGGCGCACCCTATCCGCTGCTCGGTCATAATCGCACGCTGGGTTGGACCAACACAGTCAACCGGCCCGATCTGATCGACGTGTACAAACTCGTGCTCAACCCGGCGGGCGACGCCTATCGCTTCGACGGCAAATGGCGCCCGCTCGAAAAGACACGGGTATGGCTGCACGTGAAGCTCTGGGGGCCGTTCGTGCTGCCGGTGCCCAAGACGGTGCTGCGCGCAGTGCAGGGGCCGGTGGTCGAGAATGCCAAGGGCGCCTTCGCGCTGCGTTATGGCGGGGCCGACCAGTTGAAGATGGTCGAGGAATATTACCGGCTCAATCGGGCCCGCGACTTCGCCGAATGGCAAAAGGCGCTGGCGATCCAGGGCGTGCCGGCGACCAATTTCCTCTATGGCGATGCGGCAGGGAACATCGCCTATTTCTACAATGCGAGCTTCCTCAACCGGAAGCCGGGCTATGATTATGCCGTGGTGCTGCCAGGCGACACCTCGCGCGATCTGGCGGCGGGCACGGTGCCCTGGGCGCGGGTGCCGCGTAACGTGAACCCGGCTTCGGGCTTCCTGATCAACGCCAACAACACGCCCTTCCAGGCGGCCGGGACGGGCTCGGAAATGAACCCGGCGGACTATTCCCCGCTGCTCGGCATCGAGACCGACACGACCAACCGCGCGACCCGGGCGCTCGAACTGATGGGCGCCGATCCGTCGATCAGTGACGAGGACCTTCATCGCATCAAGTTCGACACCGGCGTCAGCCGGGTGAGCTGGGCAGCGAAATGGTTCGCCGATATCGTCGCGGTCGATCCGAAGGGGGACAAGTCGCTGATCGACGCCAAGGCGCTGCTCGCGAAATGGGACTGGAATTATGACGGCAAGGGCCCGGCCGACGCGATCGCCGCGCTGCTCCTCCGCGCCGGCAACAAATGGCATTATCAGCGCCGGCCCGAGGCCGATCCACGCGAGGAACTCGCCACTGCCGCCGCTTATCTGACGAAGCATTTCGGCCGGCTCGATCCGCCGCTCGGCACAGTGCTGCGCGTGCGGCAGGGCAAGGTCGACCTGCCGATGGATGGCGGCCCCGACGTGCTCCGCGCGGCGGCGCTGTGGGACGAGGCGCCCGATGGCCGGCTCGCGGTGCGGCACGGTGACAGCTTCATCATGTTCATCGCCTGGGACCGGCAGGGCCGGGTCAGCTCGCAATCGATCCAGCCCTTCGGCGCCGCGACGACTCGGCCCGAGTCGCCGCATTATGCCGATCAGGCACCCCTGTTCGTGCGGCATCAGATGAAGCCTGTGTGGTTCGATCCCGCCCAGCTCAAGGGCCATGTCGAACGTGTCTATCACCCTTGATCGACCGATTTGCGCGGCGCAAACGCTGCGCTATACCTGCGCAATATAGTTTCATATTCGAGGACATATCTTCCATGACCATCAAGATGTTCGCGCTTGCGGGCGTGGCGCTCGGCGCGCTCGCGACTCCAGTCGTGGCGGCGCCGCCCCAGGCGGCGACCAGGCCGGCTGCTGCCAAGCCGGCTCCGGTCTCCGTCCTCGCGAAGAGCGTCGACATTCCCTATCAGGAATTCACCCTCGCCAATGGTCTGCGCGTGCTGGTCCATACCGACCGCAAGGCGCCGATCGTCGCAGTCTCCGTCTGGTACAATGTCGGCTCCAAGTTCGAACCCGCGGGCAAAACCGGTTTCGCGCATCTGTTCGAGCATCTGATGTTCAACGGCAGCGAGAATGCGCCAGGCGACTATTTCGGGCCGATGAAGGAAGTCGGGGCGACCGACCTGAACGGCACCACCTGGTTCGACCGCACCAATTATTACGAGACGGTGCCGACGCCCGCGCTCGACCGCGCACTGTTCCTCGAGAGCGATCGCATGGGCTATCTCACCGGCGCAGTGACTCAGGGCGTGCTCGACGAGCAGCGCGGCGTCGTCCAGAACGAGAAGCGCCAGGGCGACAACCAGCCCTTCGGCCTGGTCGAATACAGCCAGCTCGATGCGCTCTTCCCCGAAGGCCATCCTTATCGCCACTCGACGATCGGCTCGATGGCCGATCTCGACGCCGCCAGCCTCGCCACGGTGAAGGACTGGTTCCACGATCATTATGCGCCCAACAACGCGATCCTGTCGCTCGCCGGCGACATCGACCTCGCCACGGCGAAGCCGCTGGTCGAGAAATATTTCGGCGCGATCAAGCGCGGCCCGGTGAGCGTGGTGCCGGAGGCCAATGTCCCGGACCTTGCCGCCGCGAAAGCGGAGGTGATGAAGGATCGGGTCTCGACCACCCGTATCTATCGTATGTGGGCGGTGCCCGGCGTCAACGACAAGGATTCGGTCCTGCTCGATGTGACCGCCGGTGTGCTCGGCGGCCTGTCCAGCTCGCGGCTCGACAATGCGCTGGTGCGCAAGGAGAAGATCGCGGTCCGCGTTTCGGCAAGCAACCAGACCTTCGCGCAGATCGGCCTGTTCGAGGTCTATGCCGATGTGAAGCAGGGCGTCGATCCGGCGCTGGTCGCCAAGCGCCTCGACGAGGTGATGGCCGATCTGCTCGCCAAGGGCCCGACCGCCGACGAAGTGCAACGAGTCGCTACCGGCAGCGTGACCAGCACGATCCAGGGCCTGGAATCGGTCGGCGGGGGCAACGGCAAGGCCGCGACCCTGGCCGAGGGCGCGCTCTATTCGAACGATCCGGCCTTCTACAAGAAGCGGCTGGCGACCATGGCGGGCGCGACGCCCGCGACCGTCAAGGCGGCGACCAGCAAATGGCTGACCCGTCCGGTCTATGCGCTCACCGTCGAGCCCGGCGCGCGCGCGGCCTATACCGAAGCGGCGGCGGTCGAGCCCAAGCCGGCGACCGATACGCCGGTCAAGGGCACGCGCGGCGAGATGCCGGGGGTGGCCAACATCTCCGACATCGATTTCCCGCCGGCGGTGCACACCAGCCTGAAGAACGGCATCGAGCTGATCTATGCGCAGCGCGGCGCGGTGCCGATCACCCAGGCAGTGATCAGCTTCGACGCCGGCGTGGCGGCGGATCCGGCGACCAGGCTCGGCACCCAGCAGCTCACGCTCGGCATGATGGACGAAGGCACGACCACGCTCGATTCGATCCAGATCGCCGAAGCGAAGGAGCGGCTCGGCGCGGCGATCGGATCGGGCGCAAGCTCCGACCGCACCAGTCTGACCCTGTCGGCGCCCAGCCCGAACCTGGTGCCGGCGCTCGACCTGTTCGCCGATATCGTCCGCAACCCGGCCTTCGCGCCGGCCGAGGTCGACCGGGTCAAGAACCAGCAGCTCGCCCAGATCCAGGCCGAGCTGACCAGCCCGGGCGGCCTCGCCTCGCGCGTGATGCCGCGGCTCGTCTATGGCGCGGCCTCGCCCTATGCCAAGTCGTTCGGCAGCGGCGATCCCAAGGCCGTGGCGGCGCTGACCCGCGACGATCTGATCGCATTCCAGCACGCCTGGATCCGGCCCGACAAGGCGCGGATCTTCGTGGTCAGCGATCGGCCGCTCGCTGAAGTGAAGGCAGCGCTCGACGCCGAGTTCGGCGACTGGACCCCGACGGGTGCGGCAGGCGTGAAGGACTTTTCGGCGCCCTCGACCCCGTCGGCACCGAAGATCGTGCTGATCGACCGGCCCGATTCGCCCCAGTCGCTGATCTATGCCGCGACCCCGACCAACCTGAAGGGCACCGACGATTTCGTGCCTTTGCTCGCCGCCAACGACACGCTCGGCGGCGGCTTCCTCTCGCGGATCAACATGGATCTGCGCGAGGACAAGCATTGGTCCTATGGCGCCGGCGGCGGCTTCCAGCGCGCCGAGTTCGCCGCGCCCTATGTCATCCAGGCACCCGTCCAGGCCGACAGGACCGGCGCGTCGATCGCGGCGGTGCGTACCGACGTCCAGGACTTCCTGACGACCAAGGGCATCACCCCGCTCGAATTCGACCGGACGATCACCGGCACGATTCGCTCGCTGCCCGGAAACTTCGAAACGGCGGGCGCCGTGCTGTCCGGCATGCAGTCGAACAGCCTCTACAAACGGCCCGACGATTATTATGCGAAACTTCCCCAGGTCTATCGCGGGCTGAAGGTCGCCCAGCTTGACGCTGCGGCACGCGCGGTAATCGATCCGTCGAAGCTGATCTGGGTCGTGGTGGGCGATGCGAAGACGGTTCGACCTCAGCTTGACAGCCTCGGACTGCCGGTTGAGGTGGTGCCCGCGGCGTCCGTCGCGGACGTGCGCTAGGAATTCAGATCAGGAGAGACGATATGGCTGGAATCGACGGCACCTGGGATACGACGGTCAAGTCGCCGCTCGGCGATCAGAAGATGACGCTGACGGTCAAGGCCGATGGCGGCACCTTCACCGGCACGAACACCGGCGCGATGGGCTCGACCGACATCAACGGCACCGTGGACGGCGACACCATCCACTGGAGCATGAACATCACCGTGCCGATGCCGATGACGCTCGATTGCACCGCGACCGCGGACGGCGACACGCTGACCGGATCGGTCGGCGCCGGCGCGTTCGGCAGCTTCCCGCTGACGGGCACGCGCACCGGCTGATCTGCCGGCTCTGATGACATGAAGAGGCCCGCTTTCCGCAAGGAAGGCGGGCTTTTCTGTCAGCGCGCCAGCCGGGTCACATGGCCCATCTTGCGGCCCGGCCGCACCGTCTTGCCGTAGAGGTGCAGATGCGCGCCCGGCTCGGCGAGGATCTCCGCCCAGCGATTGGCGTCCTCGCCGATCAGATTCTCCATCTCGACGCGCGGGGCCATCAGGCCGGTGTCGCCGAGCGGCAGGCCGCAGATCGCCCGGATATGGTTCTCGAACTGCGAAGTGACCGCGCCCTCGATCGTCCAGTGGCCCGAATTGTGGACGCGGGGCGCCATCTCGTTGAACACCGGGCCCTGCTCGGTCGCAAAGAACTCAAGCGTCAGCACGCCGACATAGCCGAGCGTGTCAGCGACGCGCCCGGCAAGCGCCGCCGCCTCGGTCCAGTGCCGCGCGATCTCGGCAGGGGCGGGCAGCGAGGAGCGGTCGAGAATGCCGTCGACATGCTGGTTCCAGGGCGGCGGATAGCTGACTATCGCGCCGTCCGCGCCGCGCGCCAGGATGATCGAGAATTCGTGGCTGAAGGTGACGAAGCCTTCGAGGATCGCGGGGCGCTGGCCGATCTCGGCCCAGGCGCTTTCCGCGTCGTCCACGATGTGGAGGCGGACCTGGCCCTTGCCGTCATAGCCGAGCCGCAAGGTCTTCAGGATCGCCGGCGCCCCGATCTCGGCCAGTGCCTGTTTCAGCTCGGCGAGCGTCGTGACCTTGCGCCACGGGGCGGTGCGGCCGCCCAACCCGTCGACGAAGCTCTTCTCGGTCGCGCGGTCCTGCGCGACTTCGAGTGCGGCAGGGGCAGGGTGCACCGGCAGCTTCGTCGCGAGGTACTGGATCGGCTCGATCGCGATATTCTCGAACTCGTAAGTGACGACATCGGCCGAAGCGGCGAGCTCGTCGAGGATGATGCGGCTGTGATAATCGGCGCGGGTGAAGCTGGAGGCGGTCTGTGCCGCGACGCTCTCGGCGTCAGGGGCGAGGATCTGGGTACGATAGCCGAGCTGCGCCGCTGCGACCGCGAGCATCCGTCCGAGCTGGCCGCCGCCGAGGATACCGATCGTCGAGCCGGGAGGGAGCGCACTCATTCGGGGTCGGTAACCACGCTGTCCGTCTGTGCGGCGCGCCACTTCTTCAGCCGCTCGGCGAGCAGCGCATCGCTGGTGGCGAGGATCGCGGCGGCGAGCAGGCCGGCATTCTTCGCGCCGGGCTTGCCGATCGCGAGCGTGCCGACGGGCACGCCGCCGGGCATCTGGACGATCGAGAGCAGGCTATCCATGCCCTTCATCGCCTTGGATTCGACCGGCACGCCGAGCACGGGAAGATGCGTCATCGCGGCTGCCATACCGGGCAGATGCGCCGCGCCGCCCGCGCCGGCGATGATCACCTTCAGCCCGCGATGCTCGGCCTGGGCGGCATAATCGTAGAGCCGCTGCGGGGTGCGGTGCGCGGACACGACCTTGGTCTCGTGCGGCACGCCGAGTGCCGCGAGCGCATCCGCGGCATGGCGCATCGTGTCCCAATCGGACGCGCTGCCCATGATGATGCCGACAAGGGGATGATCCGTCATGAGCTACCCCGGTGAAAGGAGCGGTTTCCTAACCGTGGGACGCGGTCAGGGCAACTTACTTACGTTTCGAGTCAGCGCTCGCTCAGATAATAGCGATCGGTCGCGTTCAGCGCGTCGTCCAGCTCGTAGACGATCGGCTGGCCGGTCGGGATCTCCAGGCTGGTGATCTCGTCGTCCGGAATGTTCGACAGATGCTTGACCAGCGCGCGCAGCGAATTGCCGTGCGCCGAGATCAGTACGCGCTGCCCGGCCTTGAGCGCGGGGGCGATGCGGCCGTCCCAATAAGGCAGCACGCGCGCAATCGTGTCCTTCAGGCTCTCGGTGTCGGGAATGGCGATCCCTGCGTAGCGGCGGTCCTGCGACAGGTCGAACGGTCCGCCCGCTTCCATCGGCGGGGGCGGGATGTCGAAGCTGCGGCGCCAGATATGGACCTGCGCGTCGCCATGCTTGGCGGCGGTCTCCGCCTTGTCGAGCCCGGTCAGGCCGCCATAATGCCGCTCGTTGAGGTGCCAGTCCTTCTCGACCGGCAGCCACAGCCGCCCCATTTCCTCGAGCGCGAGGTTGAGCGTCTTGATCGCGCGGGTCTGAAGCGAGGTGAAGGTCTGGTCGAAGTCCAGGCCCTTCTCCTTCATCAGCCGGCCTGCCGCACGCGCTTCCTCGGCGCCCTTCTCGGTCACATCGACGTCCCACCAGCCGGTGAAGCGGTTCTCCAGGTTCCAGGCGGACTGGCCGTGGCGGATCAGGACGAGGGTGGGCATGGTTTCTCCCGAGGCGAGGATGACGCGCCCGTCTCTAGCGATTGATGCGTGCGAGGCAACTTGCGGCGCACCTTCGCGGCATGGCATCTGGCCGCCAAAGGAGAATCTCCATGGCGATCGTACGGCAGACACTCGTGTATAACGGGCCGGGCGGGCCGTTCGAGGGCGTGATCGCCTATGAGGACGAGATCACCACGATGCGGCCGGGCGTGCTCGTCGTGCCCAATATCCGCGGACAGAAGGAAGCCGACAATCTCAAGGCTGAGGCGCTGGCGAAGCTCGGCTATGTCGGGTTCGCCTGCGACGTGTTCGGGCAGGGCAAGCGCACCACGCATGAGTCGCCCGACATGGCGGTTTATATGAACGAAATGAACGCTGATCGTCCGCTGCTGCGTGACCGGTTGCAGGCCTCGCTCGATGCGCTGAAGGGGTTCGACCGGGTCGACCCGGCAAAGACCGCCGCGATCGGTTTCTGCTTCGGCGGCAAATGCGTGCTCGACATCGCGCGCGCAGGGCTCGACACGCTTGGCTGTGTCAGCTTCCACGGTGTCTACGACCGGCCCGACTATGCCAGCACGACCCCGATCAAGCCGAAGCTGCTGGTCTGCCATGGCTGGGACGATCCGCTGGCGCCGCCCGACGCCGTGGTGGCGCTTGGCCGCGAGCTGACCGAGGGTGGGGCCGACTGGCAGATCCATGCCTATGGCAATGCTGGCCATGCCTTTACCGATCACTCGGCAAAGGGCTCCACCCGGCCCGGCGTCGCTTATGAGGAACGCGCGGACCGGCGGAGCTGGGAAGCGATGAAGGACTTCCTGGCGGAGCTCTTCTGACGCCTCAGATCGAGTCGATCACCTCGGCCAGCACTTCGAGGCAGCTATGCCCGAGCTGCTTGCTCCGTTCCGGCGACCAGCCGAACTCGGGGTCCGCGTTCGGATCATGGTCCTTGAACGGCATTTCCAGCGTCATCGCCACCGCGCCGAAGCGTTCGGCGAGCTGGTTGGTCGACATGGTGAGGTTGGCCTTGCCCGGGCTCGATTTCTCATAGCCCTTCTCGATCTGGAAATCGGGGGTGTGGGCGGCGAGGCGGCGGGCATAGTCGTAGTATTTCTCGCCAAGGGCGTCGGTCCAGCCCGGAATGCCCTCGAAGCCGGCGAGGAAATTGGCGGGGATCGCCTCGTCGCCATGCACGTCCATCGCAAAGGCCACGCCGGTCTCGTCCATCGCATTGCGCACGCACAACACTTCCGGACTCTTCTCCGCGGTCGGCTCGTGCCATTCGCGGTTGAGATTCACGCCGGCGGCATTGGTGCGCAGATGGCCGCGGAACGACCCGTCCGGGTTCATGTTCGGCACGACATGGAAGGTCGCCTTGGCGAGCAGTGCCGCGGTGACCGCGTCCTCACTATCGGTCAGCCGCTCGAGCGCGCCCTCCATCCACCATTCGGCCATGGATTCGCCGGGATGCTGGCGCGCGTAGAGCCAGACCTGCTTCGGCCCCTCGCCGATGCGGAAATAGTCGATCGCGCGGCCGTCGAGCGACTGGCCGAGCTGGCGGTGGGTGACGCCCGGCTGGAGCGCGGTCGCGGCGACCAGCGCGTCGTGGCGCTCCATCGTATAGGGCGCGAAATAGGCGAACCAGACGAGTTCGCCGTCACCTTCCCAGTCGAATTCCAGCACGCCATCGGCATAGCGCGTCTCGGCCATGCGCCAGTCGATCCGATCGGTCGAGACGCGTGCCTTGTAGCCCGGCCAGCCGAACGGATAGGCCGACGACCCCGCATTGACGATGCGATAGGTCAGCTTGCGACCTTTCGCGCCGGCAACGCGGAAATAGAACCATTGGAAAAAGTCCGACTGGTGATCGTGGACGATCTCCAGGTCGATTCGGTCTCCGGCGATGGCGACCAGGCGGATATTGCCGCCATCGAAGGCGGCGTTGATCTGAATGCTCATTTGACCGTGATAGAACGACCCGATTCGCCGGGGAACCCCAGGAACAGGGCATGGGCCAATTTGCCCGCCGCCACATTCGCCTGGGCCTCGGGCGCCTTGTCGTCGGCCTGGGTCTGGGCGCGGCCCTCCCAGATGACGGTGCCGTCGCTGCGCCGGCGGATCTGCACCGAAAGCTCGGTCGCGACGACATAGCGGGACTTGCTCTTGCCGATCGGGATGGAGACGCCGCCGCCGATCCCGACACCGCCGCCGCGGCCGCCGCTATAGGTGCCGCCGCCCAGGCCGATGCTGAACGGCGGGGGCTTGGGCGGTCCCTCCAGCGTGGTGCGAGTGAAGCCGACTACCGCGAGATACTGGCCGCGCACATCGGCAGGCGCCGCGGTATAGCCCGACTGGATCAGCTCAGCTTCGACCGCCGAGGCATAAGTCGAGAATTCGAGGCTCGCCGGCCCGCCGCCAGGCAGCGGTTCGACCGTAACGGTGCCCCGCTCGAGCGGGGCACCGAGATGGAAACGCGTCACCTGCACCGGGCCACTGACGGTGGTGGCGCATCCTGCGAGACTCCCTGCCAGACCGGTTGCTGCGAGTGCGATGAGCAATGTCCGTGCCGCCGTCATCCTGCCATATCCTTCGAACCGATCGTTGCGTCACTGTAACGCTGTAAGCCGATAACGCACGATAGACACATCCGGGTTCCGTGTCGCGCGGGTTGACTTGGGACCCTCTCGTCCATATGCGGGCGCCTCTTTCCAAAACCCGAGAATCAAAGAAGCGAATCGATCATGAAGATCCGCAATTCCCTGAAGTCGCTCAAGGGCCGTCACCGCGACAACCGCGTGATCCGCCGTCGTGGCCGCACCTATGTCATCAACAAGACGAACCGCCGCTTCAAGGCCCGCCAGGGTTAAGTGAGCCGGCCGGCTGCCGTCGTCTTCGACGTCGGCAACGTCCTGTATGACTGGAACCCGAGGTTCCTTTACGAGCGCCTGATCGAGGACGATCGGGCGCTCGATGCGTTCCTGCGCGACGTCGCGACGAAGGAATGGCATTTCCAGCACGACGAAGGTCGCCCCTTCGCCGAGACCTCGGCTGAGCTGAGCGCAGAACATCCCGAGCATGCCGAGATGATCGCGCTCTGGGGTCCGCGCTTCAGCGAGACGATCCCGGGCATGATCCCGGGCATGGCCGATCTGGTCGCGGAGATCGATTCGGCCGGCGTGCCGCTCTACGCCATCACCAATTTCTCGGGCGAGTTCTGGAAGCCGTTCCGCGACCGCGAGGCCGCGATCTTCGACCGGTTCCGCGACGTGGTCGTCTCGGGCGACGAGCGGCTGGTGAAGCCCGACCCCGCCATCTACCACCTCGCGCTCGACCGCTTCGGCCTCCAGCCGGGCGAGGCGGTGTTTATCGACGACCGTGAGGACAATGTCGCGGCGGCGAACGGCGTCGGCATGAACGGCCTGGTCTTCACCGATGCCGAAGCGCTGCGCGCCGATCTGGTCCGGCTGGGCGTGCTGTCGCGCTAACGCGCCGTCTGTGTCACCGCGAAATCGAACGCCTCGCGTAGCGCGGCGCGCGACCAGTCGGTGTCGTCGAGCAGGTCGAAGGCATGGACCGCGTCGGGCAGGTTGATCAGCCGCAGATCGTAATTCGCCGCCAATGCCGCGCCGACGAAATCGCCCAGCCGCCGGTTCAGCCCCTCGCTGTCCTTGCCGGCCCGCACCAACAGCATCGGCATGCGGCGCGTCGCGGCGTGCGCGCGAAAGGCGTCGAGCGGCTGATAGGTGCGCGCCCATGCCTCCGCCGGCGTCCCGTCCGGGCCGCCGAAATAGGGATAGAAGCCGATCGTGCAGGCAAGCTGCTGCGCCGCCGGATCGAAGACCGCCGCCAGTTGCACGCCGCCGCCCGAAAAGAGCCACGCGCAGGTCCGGTCGGCGCCGATGCCGATCTCGCCGCCCGTGCCCAGCGCCTTCAACAACGCAATCGTATCGGCATGCGAGGTCTCGAACGCCGCGCTACCGCCACCGCGCGGCCAGCGCTTGTCGGGGATGATGCCGATCAGCCCATGCTCGGCGGCGAGCTTCGCCAGGTCGATATAATTGCCCCAGGCGCGGGCATTGTCGGTGCCGCTGATAAAGACAATCGCGCCGCGCGGCGTGCCCGCGGGGGCATAGACATCGGCCTGGAAGCTCGTGCCCTTCTCACCCGGGATGGTGACCGTGCGCTTGCCGATGGCAATATTGGGAGAGGGCGCCAGGACAGTGTGCCACTGCTCGGGCGGCGTCTGCTGCGCGGCTGCCGGCGCGGCCAGCGATGCGACGAGCCCGGCCAGCCAGAATATCCTCATCCCGCTATCCTCCCGATAGTACGAAACATACTATAGCCGGGCGGCACGCGCTGCAAATTCTAGTGCGAATAGCCCTTCAACTCGTCGCCGATCACTCGAACCACATGCAGTACATTGGTCGAACCCGGCGTGCGGAACGGCACGCCGGCGATGAGGATCACCCGGTCGCCGGCCTTGGCGATATTGTGTCGCAGCGCCATGCGCTTGGCCTTGGCGACCATGTCCTCGAAGGATTCGACGTCGCGGGTATGCACCGCGTGCGTGCCCCATAGCAGGCCGAGCCGGCGTGCGGTCTCGATCTTCGGGGTGAGTACCAGCAGCGGTACGGAGGGCCGTTCGCGTGCGACGCGGCGGGCGGTCGAGCCCGAGGAGGTGAAGCAGATGATCGCCGCCGCGGTGACGGTCGCGGCGATGTTCTTCGCGGCCTCGGCCAGGGCATCGGCGGTGGTGGGGTCGGGGCGGGTGACGGTGAAATGGATGCGGTCGCCGTGCATCGGGTCGCGCTCGACCGCTTCGCCGATCGAATTCATCATCGCGACCGATTCGATCGGCCAGGCACCCGCGGCGCTCTCCGCCGAGAGCATGATCGCGTCCGCCCCGTCATAGACCGCGGTGGCGACGTCGGAGACTTCGGCCCGGGTCGGAGTCGGTGCGGTGATCATCGATTCGAGCATCTGGGTCGCCACGATCACCGGCCGGCCGAGGCGGCGCGCGGTCTCGACGATGCGTTTCTGCAGCGGCGGCACCGATTCGGGCGGCAGCTCGACGCCGAGATCGCCGCGCGCGACCATCACCCCGTCGCACTGCTCGACGATCTCCTCGAGCCGGTCGATCGCCGAGGGCTTCTCGATCTTGGCCATCAGCGCGGCCTTGCCTTGGATCAGCTTGCGCGCCTCCGCCAGATCTTCGGGGCGCTGGACGAAGCTGAGCGCGATCCAGTCGACGCCCTGGTCGATCGCGAAGGCCAGGTCGCTGCGGTCCTTCTCGGTCAGCGCCGCCATCGGCACCACCACATCGGGCACGTTCAGCCCCTTGTTGTTGGACAGCGCGCCGCCGACCACCACGGTGGTGACGATCTTCTTCTCCTCGTGGCTCTCGACGCGCAGCACCAGCTTGCCGTCGTCGAGCAGCAGCCGCGCACCGACCTCGATCGCCTCGAAGATCTCGCGGTGGGGCAGCTCGACCCGGGTCGCGTCGCCCGGCGTCTTGTCGCGGTCGAGGATGAAGGTCGATCCGGTGACCAGTTCGGTCCGCCCGCCCTCGAATTTGCCGACGCGCAGCTTCGGGCCCTGCAGATCGGCGAGGATCGTGGTGGGGCGGCCATATTTCTTTTCGAGGCTGCGGATCGCCTGGATCACCGCCACCTTCGACGCCTGGTCGCCATGGCTCATATTGACGCGGAAAGCGTCGGCGCCTGCCTCGAACAGCTTGCCGATCATCTCGGCGGTGCTGCTTGCGGGGCCCAGCGTCGCGAGGATGCGCACCTTTCGCGATCGGGGGCTGATGGCCTTGGTCATGTCACGGCGTTCCTCGGCTTGTGCGCGCTTGGCTCTAACCCCTATCTCGGGGGGATCAACCGTGGAGCGTGTAAAATGGCCGAATTGGAGACGATCGACGATGCCGTGGCGGCGACCGCCTTCCGCCGGCTCGTCCTGCACCTGCGCCATCGCGGCGATGCGCAGAATGTCGATCTGATGGGACTCGCCGGATTCTGCCGCAACTGCCTGTCGGACTGGGTGCAGGAGGCATCCGACGGCGCCCTCGACAAGGAGGGCGCGCGGGAAGCGATCTACGGCATGCCCTATGCGCAGTGGAAGGCGCAGCATCAGGGCGAAGCGACGCCCGAGCAACTCGCACGCATGGCGGAGAGCGTCGCGAAGAATGCGTGACGGGGCCGCCGCGCTGTCCTAAAGCCGCCCACCTTTCCAACGAATCAACTCCGGGGACTATTTCATGAGCGACGTGATCGCCGCCGACCAGCTTCGCCTTTTTATCGAGCGCATCGAGCGGCTCGAGGAAGAGAAAAAGGGCATCGCGGACGACATCAAGGACGTCTACGCCGAATGCAAATCGAACGGCTTCGACACCAAGACGATCCGCACGATCGTCAAGCTGCGCAAGATGGAGAAGCATCACCGCGACGAAGCCGAGATGCTGCTCGATACCTACAAGGCGGCGCTCGGACTCGACTAAGCCACCCTTTTCCGTTCGTCCTGAGCTTGTCGAAGGACTGTTCTTTCTTCTACCTCAGGTGCAGCAAGGGCAGGGCTTCGACAAGCTCAGCTCGAACGGTTAGTTTTCAGGACGTCCCATGGCAGGCCATTCCAAATACAAGAACATCATGTACCGCAAGGGCGCGCAGGACAAGAAACGGTCCGCCGCCTTCTCCAAGCTCAGCCGCGAAATCACCGTGGCGGCGAAGATGGGCACGCCCGATCCGGACATGAACCCGCGGCTGCGCGCGGCGGTCAACGCCGCCAAGGCGCAGTCGATGCCCAAGGACAATATCCAGCGCGCGATCGACAAGGCCGAGCGGGGCGACGGGGAGAATTACGAGGAGATCCGCTATGAGGGCTTTGGCCCTGGCGGCGTCTCGCTGATCATCGAGGCGCTGACCGACAACCGCAACCGCACCGCGACCAACGTACGTGTCGCCGTTTCCAAGAATGGCGGCAATCTGGGCGCGAGCGGATCGGTGAGCCATGGCTTCGACCGGATGGGTCTGATCTCCTATCCGGCGAGCGCGGGCGACGCCGACACAGTGTTCGAGGCCGCACTCGAAGCGGGTGCCGAGGATGTCGAATCGGGCGATGACGGCCATGAGATCTGGACCTCGAACGAAGCGCTGCACGAAGTCGTGAAGGCGCTGACCCCGGTGCTCGGCGAGCCCGAGGGCGCGAAGCTCGCCTGGAAGCCGCAGACCATGGTCGAAGTCGGCGAGGACGATGCCGGGCTGCTGTTCAAGCTGATCGACGTCCTCGACGAGGATGACGACGTGCAGCAGGTGTGGGGCAATTACGACGTGTCCGACGCCGTGCTGGAGAAGCTGGGTTGATCTCAATCCTCCCCGCGCCGGGGAGGATATGATCATCCTCGGCCTCGACCCTGGCCTTGGCACGACCGGCTGGGGGCTGATCCGTGCCGAGGGCAACCGGTTGTCGCACCTCGCCAATGGCCGGCTGAAGACCGACAGCGCCGCGACCCTGCCGCGCCGGCTCGCGCATCTCGATGCGATGCTGGGGGCGCTGATCGTCGATCATGCGCCCGACGCGGCGGCGGTCGAGGAAGTGTTCGTCAACGCCAACCCGCAATCGACGCTGAAGCTCGGTCAGGCGCGCGGCGTCGTCCTGTGCGCCGTGGCGCGCACGGGGATCGAGGTCGGCGAATATGCCGCGCGGCTGGTCAAGAAGGCCGTCGTCGGTACCGGTGCTGCCGAGAAGGCGCAGGTCCATGCGATGGTCGCGCGCCTGCTGCCGGGCGTGAAGATCGACGGCCCCGACGCGGCTGACGCGCTGGCGGTGGCGATCTGCCACGCGCATCATCTGGCGTCGGCGCGGCGCATCCCCTAGTCCGTCATCATGATCGCCCATCTCAAAGGCCGCCTCGACTCCCTCGGCATCGACCATGCGGTGATCGATGTCGGGGGCGTCGGTTATCTCGTCGGGGCTTCGTCGCGGACCCTGGCCGCGATCGGCCCGGTGGGCGAAGCGGCGATGCTGCACACCGAGATGCTGGTGGCGGAGGATTTCATCCGCCTGGTCGGCTTCGCCACCGCCAGCGAGCGTGACTGGTTTCGGCTGCTGACGGGCGTGCAGGGGGTGGGCGCCCGCGTCGCGCTGGCCATCCTGTCGGCGCTCGATCCTGCCGATCTCAGCCGCGCCATCGCCGCGCAGGACAAGGCGATGGTCGCGCGGGCCAACGGCGTCGGGCCGAAACTCGCCGAACGCATCGTGCGCGAACTGAAGGACAAGATCGGCGCGGTCGCGATCGGCGGCGCGACTCCGATCGCGGCGAGCGGTGCGGGGGCGGATGCGATCTCGGCAATGCTCAACCTCGGCTTTCGCCCCGCGGAGGCGAGCGCGGCGGTTGCCGCTGCGGAGGAGGAGCTCGGCTCGGGCGCCACGCTCGATGCGCTGGTTCGGCTGGCATTGCGCAAGGCGTCCAGGGCCTGAGGATCGCTTGCGCGGTCCGGGAAAAGCGATAGCCTGACGTGATAATCGACAGGGGATGGACGATGGGCAACGTTGCAGTCGTGCAAGGCATCTATGACGCGTTCAGGACCGGCGACCTGCCCGGCATCTTCGGCGCGATGCATCCGGACATCGAGTGGAACGAGGCGGAGAATTATCCCTACGCCGTCACCAATCCCCATATCGGGCCGGAGGCGATCCTGGCCGGGGTGTTCGGGCAGATCGCCGGCGACTGGGACGGATTCGCGGCAAAGCCCGACCAGATCCTCGATGCCGGCGATCATGTCGTGGCGCTCGGCCGCTACAGCGGCGTGGCAAAGGCCACCGGCACGGCGATGGACGCACAGTTCGCACATGTCTGGCGCCTGGTCGACGGCAAGGTGGCCAGCTTCCAGCAATATGCCGATACGCTGCAGACGGCGCGCGCGCTGGGTAGATGACGGCGCCGCTGCGGCGGGCCGATGGGAAAAGAGAAGGTCCGCCTGCTCAGACGATCGGCGTGAGCAGCGGCTTTCCGGCGAAATGAGCATCGAGATTGGCCACGACCAGCGCCGCCATTTCCGTGCGGCTTTCGACCGTGGCGCTGCCCTGGTGCGGGATCAGCACGACCTGATCCATTTCCCTCAGCGCCTCCGGGACATGCGGCTCGTCGGCGAACACGTCGAGGCCTGCGCCGGCGATGGTGCCATCGGCCAGCGCTGCGATCAGCGCCGGCTCGTCGACCAGGCTGCCGCGCGCGACGTTGATCAGCACGCCGTTCCTGCCCAGCTTCGCCAGCACCTCGGCATTGACGATGTTGCGCGTCGCGTCGCCGCCGGGCGCGATCAGGATCAGCGTGTCGCAGGCTTCGGCCAGCGCACCGATCTCCGGCACGAAGCGATAGCCCGAATCTGCCCGCTCGTGCCGGGCGGTGTAGAGCACTTCGCTGGCGAACACCGCGGCGCGTCTGGCGATCGCCTGGCCGATCGTGCCGAAACCGAAAATGCCGATGCGTCGCCCGCTGGAGCGCCGGCCGAGCGGCACGTTCCAGCCGCCGGCCCGCACCGTGCGGTCGTTGAAGGCGAGCCGCCGGTCGACCGCCAGCATCAGCCCGATGGCGAGATCGGCGACATCGTCGGTCAATATATCGAGCGTGGTCGTCACCCGCACGCCACGGGCACGCACTGCGTCGAGATCGATCCGTTCGTACCCGACGCCGTTGATCGAGACGATCTCCAGCGCGGGGAGCCGGTCGAGCAGCGCCTGGTCGACCATAACCGATCCGCCGCCGACGATGGCGCGGGTGCTGGGTGGCGGATTGTCGCGGTGTACGACGAAGCGCTTTTCCAGCGCGTCCATCAGGGGGCCGGCCATCGCGGCAGGGAGATACAGGTCGGGAAGCTCGCTCATCGCGCCCTCATAGTGCGCGCGCCTTGCCCCCGCCAGCATCCGCGCGCTATCGCCGCTCAGTGACTGAAAGCGACCGCATCCTGACGCCCGCGCGCAAGCCCGAGGATATCGACGCGGCGTTGCGCCCGAAGACGCTCGACGAATTCGTCGGGCAGAAGGCGGCGCGGGAGAATCTGCGTGTGTTCATCGCGGCGGCGAAGTCGCGCGGCGATGCGCTCGACCATGTGCTGTTCTTCGGCCCGCCCGGCCTGGGCAAGACCACGCTGGCGCAGATCATCGCACGCGAAATGGGCGTCGGCTTTCGCGCCACCTCCGGACCGGTCATCGCCAAGTCGGGCGATCTGGCGGCGCTGCTGACCAATCTCGAGGATGGCGACGTGCTGTTCATCGACGAGATCCACCGGCTCGCGCCGGCGGTCGAGGAAGTGCTCTATCCGGCGATGGAGGACCGGGCGCTCGACCTGATGATCGGCGAAGGGCCATCGGCGCGCTCGGTCAGGATCGACCTGCCGCGCTTTACCCTGGTCGGGGCGACGACGCGGCAGGGGCTGCTGACGACGCCGTTGCGCGACCGGTTCGGCATTCCGGTGCGGCTTCATTTCTACACCGTCGACGAACTGGAGAAGGTCGTCACCCGAGCAGCGTCGCTGCTCGATCTGCATGTCTCGCCCGATGGCGCGCACGAGATCGCGCGCCGGTCGCGGGGCACGCCGCGCATCGCCGGGCGGCTGCTCCGGCGCGTACGCGATTTCGCCAATGTCGCGGGCCGCGAGACGGTCGACGCAGTGGCAGCGGATGCGGCGCTCAACCGGCTCGAAGTCGACAAGCTCGGCCTTGATGCGATGGACCGGCGCTATCTGATGATGATCGCCGACGTCTATCGCGGCGGCCCGGTCGGGGTGGAGACGCTGGCGGCCGGGCTGAGCGAACCGCGCGACACGGTCGAGGAAGTGATCGAGCCCTATCTCATCCAGCTCGGCCTGATCGCGCGCACCGCCCGGGGGCGGATGCTCAATGCGGGCGGCTGGAAGCATCTCGGGCTCAACCCGCCAGCCAGTTCGCAGGACGGGCTGTTCGACTAGTTTCAACTTCTTGCTGCACGAGCCTTTCTTGTTGCGCAGCATTATGGCCCAGCCCCTCACAATCTGATAGCGCCAGACCATGCCCAGCGCCGCCGCCTCTGCCCGTGAGATCCTCGTCCGCCTCCACGACCTGATGGCGTCGCGCACCACGGCGCAGGCGAAGCTCAATTCAGTGGTGCAGATCGTCGGAGAAGCGATGTCGAGCGAGGTCTGCTCGATCTACCTGCTGCGCGACGGCGTGCTCGAGCTCTACGCCACGCGCGGGCTGGCGCAGGAGGCAGTCCACGTCACCAAGCTCGCCATGGGCGAGGGGCTGGTCGGCACGATCGCGCAGGAAGTCGAGACGTTGAACCTCGACGAGGCGGCGTCGCATCCCGATTTCGCCTACAAGCCCGAAACCGGCGAGGAGAAATTCCACAGCTTTGCCGGCGTTCCGATCATCCGACGCGAACGTGCGGTGGGCGTGCTGTGCGTTCAGCACGCCGATCCCCATAAATATGACGATGTCGAGATCGAAGCCCTGCAGACCGTCGCCATGGTGCTGAGCGAACTGATCGCCAATGCCGACCTGGCCGATGCGAGCGGGGCTGCCTCGGCGCGCCCGCAATCGACCGCCGCGATGCGCGTGCCGGGGCTGAAGCTCGTCGACGGCATGGGCAGCGGCTATGCCGTTTATCACCAGCCGCGCATCACCATCGAGCATACCGTCGCCGAAGATACCGAGGCGGAGCGCCACCGCGTCTATGCCGCGTTCGACAAGATGCGCGAGCAGATCGAGCGCATGGCGGCGCAGGCCGAGTTCGGCGTCGGCGGTGAGCATGACGAGGTGCTGCAGACCTACAAGATGTTCGCGTACGATGAAGGCTGGAGCCGCCGGATCAACGAGGCGATCGATTCAGGCCTGACCGCCGAGGCCGCCATCGAGCGCGTCCAGCAGCGCACCCGCATGCGCATGCGCCAGATCGACGATCCGCTGCTCGCTGACCGGATGCACGATCTCGAGGACCTGTCCAACCGGCTGCTCCGCATCGTTTCCGGCCAGATGGGCACCGCGGCGCAAATGGGCTTGCGTCAGGACACGATCCTGATCGCGCGCAACCTCGGGCCAGCCGAGCTGCTCGAATATGATCGCCGCCGGCTGAAGGGCGTGGTGCTGGAGGAAGGCTCGCTCACCGCGCACGTCACCATCGTCGCGCGGGCGATGGGCGTGCCCGTGCTGGGCCGGGTGAAGAGCGTGCGCCGGCTGATCGGCGAGGGCGACCTGCTGCTGCTCGACGTGACCGAGGGCAATGTCTTCGCGCGGCCCTCCGCCGCGATGGAGGAAGCGTTCGAGACCAAGCTGCAGCTGCGCCAGAAGCGCCGCGCCGCCTTTGCCGCGCTGAAAACCGAGGCGCCGATCACCCTGGACGATCACCGGGTGACGGTGATGGTCAATGCGGGTCTCCGCGACGATGTCGCCGCGCTCGACGTGACCGGGGCCGACGGCATCGGGCTGTTCCGCACCGAGTTCCAGTTCCTGATCTCGGCGACGCTCCCGGCGCGCGAACGTCAGCAGCGGCTGTACCGCGACGTGCTCGAGGCGGCAGGCGACCGGCCGGTGATCTTCCGCACCGTCGATATCGGCGGCGACAAGGCCTTGCCCTATCTCAACAAGGAAGACGCCGACGAGGAGAATCCGGCGATGGGCTGGCGCGCGCTTCGGCTCGCGCTCGATCGCGGGGGCCTGATGAAGGTGCAGGCGCGCGCGCTGCTCGAGGCGGCGGCGGGGCGGACGCTCAACGTGATGTTCCCGATGGTGTCCGAGCCCTGGGAGTTCGACGAGGCCCGCGCCCTGTTCGAAACGCAGCGCGAGTGGATGAACGCGCGCGGCCGCAAGCTGCCCGCCGAGATCCGCTACGGTGCGATGCTCGAAGTGCCGGCGCTGGCCGAGCAGCTCGACCTGTTGCTGCCCAATGTGGATTTCCTGTCGGTCGGCACCAACGATCTCACCCAGTTCCTGTTCGCCGCCGATCGGGCCAATCCGCGGCTTGCCGAGCGCTACGACTGGCTGAGTCCGGCGATCCTGCGATTCCTGCGCCGCCTCGTCGCGCCGACGCGGGCCTCGAACGTGCAGCTTGCCGTATGCGGCGAGATGGGCGGGCGGCCGCTCGAGGCGATGGCGTTGATCGGGCTCGGCATCGACCGGCTGTCGATCACGCCGGCCGCGGTCGGGCCGATCAAGGCGATGGTGCGCTCGCTCGATCGGGCCGCGCTGATTGCGTTCATGGACGAACTGCTCGCGAAGCCGCCGCGCGACATGCGCGGGGCGCTGACGGCCTGGGCGGCCAAAAGCGGCGTCGAACTGGCATGATAGTGTGACGGGCGGAACTGCAGGCCGTTGACTCAGCGCGGTCCCTTTGTGAGACACGCGGCGGCGCGGGAAAATCATATAGGCCGCAACCTGCCTCGCCGGAGACAAGCATGACCGACACCGATCCCGGCGAAGAAGCGACCTTGTTCCCCAAAACCGCGGGCGAACGCCTGCGTGAGGCGCGCGAGGCGCAGGGTCTGTCGCTGGCCGAGATCGCGGCGCGCACCCGGATTCCGATCCGTCAGCTCGAGGCGATCGAGACCAGCAATTTCGCGGCGCTGCCGTCGATCACGTATTCGGTCGGCTTCGCCAAGGCCTATGCCCGGGCGGTCGGTGCCGACGAAGTCGCGATCGCACGCGACGTGCGCGCCCAGAACGACCAGGGCGTGCGCCGTACGGAATATGAAGCCTATGAGGTGACTGAGGCATCGAAGGTGCCGACGGGCGGAATCGCGCTGATCACGGCGATCGTTGCGGTGCTGCTGCTGATCGGCGCGGGCCTGTGGTACGGCACCACCCTGTTTCGTACCGAAGAGGTGATCCCGGCGCCGATCGAGAATGTCGAGGAACCCGCGCCCGTTGCGACGCCGACCCCGGCCGCGAGCGGACAGGTGACGCTGACCGCGACCGACGATGTCTGGATGCGGGTCTATGACGCGACCGGCACGACGCTGTACGAAAACACGCTGAAGCCTGGCGACCGCTACGACGTGCCCGCCAATGCCAATAACCCGATGATCAATATCGGCCGACCGGACAAGCTGCAGGTGATGCTCAACGGATCGCTGGTCGCGCCGCTGGGCGACGGCAAGGTCGCGATCAAGGACGTGCCGATCGGCGCTGCGGCGCTGCAGGCCCGGGCGAACGGCATCCCGCTCCCGACCGCTTCGGCAACGCCGGCGACTGCCACCGGCACGCCCGCGACGACGACCCGTACGCCCGTGACGCGGTCGACGCCGCGTGCGCAACGCACGCCGGCGGCCACCGCGCCGAGCCCGACGCCGACCGCGCCGCCGGTGCCGCCGGCTTTCGCGCCGGCGCCTGCCCCAACCACGGCACCTTAAGGGTGGCGACAGGATGATGGTGTCAGCTATACCCGGACGTTCACCGCACCGGGGGGTGTATATGCGTAAGTTTGTGATGACGACGATGACGGCGATGATGGTGGCGGGCTTCGGCCTGGTGCCGGTCGCCGCCCAGGCGCAAAGCGCGATCGAGGGCCGCGTCGGCCGGCTCGAAAGCGAGATGCGCGCGGTGCAGCGCAAGGTGTTCCCGGGCGGGCGCGACCAATATGTCCAGCCGGACATCACCGCGCCTCAGCAGAACCCGGATATTCCCGGCAGCCCCTCGGGCAGCCCGGTCGCGGATCTCGACGCCCGCGTGAGCTCGCTCGAATCGCAGATCACCAGCCTGACCGGCCAGATCGAGACCAACCAGCACAAGATTCGGCAGATCGAGGATGCCTTCAACACCTACAAGCGCACGATCGATGCGCGGTTGCGGGTGCTCGAAGAGAATGCGTCGTCGACCGGTGGTAGCCTGACACCCGGTGCCGGCCCGATCGCGGCGCCGGTCGGCGGCACGACCGCGCCGGTAACGGCGACACCCAGGCCACCCGTCACGACACCGGCCAAGCCGACGACGCCGCCACCCGCAACCGGCGCCAAGGATCCGGCGCGCGCGCAGAAGCTGGCCGCAGTCGAGAAGCCGGTCAGCGACGATCCGGCCGAGGACGCCTATCTCTATGGTTATCGGCTGTGGCAGGGCCAGTTCTACCCCGAGGCCGAGGTGCAGCTGAAAAAGGTCGTCACCACCTATCCCAAGCACAAGCGCGCCAGCTATGCGCAGAACCTGCTCGGCCGTTCCTATCTCGACGAGGGCAAGCCCTCGCTCGCCTCGATCGCCTTCTACGACAATTACAAGAAGATGCCTGATGGCGAGCGGGCGCCGGACAGCCTTTATTACCTCGCTCAAGCGCTGATGAAGCTCGGCAAACCGGCCGATGCCTGCAAGGTCTATGGCGAGCTGAGCGACGTCTATGAGGCGAAGATCAGCGCGACGATGAAGGCGGACATAGCCCGCGGCCGTACCGAGGCGAAGTGCAAGTGAGGTGAGCGGCCCCGATCCGGCACTCGTCGCGCGATTCCAGCGCGATTTCGAGCAGCTGGGGGAAGGAGCGCCTGGGCCGGGCCGCAAGCTTGGTGTGGCCGTGTCGGGCGGCGCTGACAGCCTCGCGTTGCTGCTGCTCGCCGCAGCGGCCTACCCGGGATTGGTCGAAGCGGCGACGGTCGATCACGGCCTAAGGCCCGAGGCGGCCGATGAGGCAGCGTTCGTCGCCGGTATCTGCGACGGGCTCGGCGTGCCGCACGCCGTGCTGACGGCGCCGGCCCATCTGATCGTCAGCGGCAATCTGCAGGATCAGGCACGCGGTGCGCGCTACGGCCTGCTCGGGCTCTGGGCCGGGTCCGGCACGGTGCGCGGGGATCGCCCCTGGCGCGTCGAGTTCTTCGCCACCGCGCACCACCGCGACGATGTGGCCGAGGGGTTCCTGATGCGCGCGCGCCGGGGCGCCGGCGTGGGTGGGCTGGCGGCGATGGCGGCGGCTCAGGCTTTCCCGGGCGGCTTTCCCGGCCCGCGCCTGCTCCGGCCGCTGCTCGGCTGGTCGCATGGCGAACTCGCCGGGATCGTCACGGCGGCGGGCATCGTCCCGGTCGCCGATCCGTCCAACGTGCATCCGCGCTTCGACCGCAGCCGAATCCGTCAGCTGATCGCTGCGTCGCGCGATCTGCCGTCGGAACGGCTGGCGATGGCCGCGCAGAATCTGCGCCATGCCGAGGACGCGCTCGAATGGGTCGCGGCACGCGAATGGCGCGCCCGCGCCGATATCGACCATCACGAGACGGTGTGGCTCGACGTTGACGGCGTCCCCTATGAACTGCGCCGCCGTCTTGTCCTCAGGGCGATCGACTATCTCCGATTCGAATTCGACCTGCAGGGCGACTGGAGCGGTACGGGGCTCGACCGGCTGGTGGCGGGGCTCGATGCCGGCGAGCATGGCACCCTGGCCGGGGTGGCGGCGCGTGCAGGCCCACGCTGGCGCTTCGAACTGGCCCCGCCGCGCCGATCACACTGATCAACGAAAGCGTTGCGTTGTTCCATTGCCATTAACCTCGCACGGCTTATCTTGTAGCGTGAAAGGTACTGGATACCCATGAACGACAATGACAAGCAGCAGACCCCGGACAACGGGGGCGGCAACCCCTGGATGAAGAGCCTGCTGATCTGGGTCGGCATCCTCGTCGCGCTTGCGCTGTTCGTGACGCTGATCGACGGTCGCACTCAGCCGGCGGCGAACAGCACGATCTCCTATTCGTCCTTCCTCGACCGCGTCCAGGCAGGCAGCGTCCAGGAGGTCAATATCGCAGGCGAGGTGATCACCGGTACGCTGAAGGATTCCAGCAAGTTCCGCACCTATGCGCCGTCCGATCCGCGCCTGACCGATCGCCTGCGCGAGAACAAGGTGGCCATCACGGCCAAGCCCGAGGAAGGTCCGCCGATCTGGCAGTATCTGCTGGTCCAGTCGCTCCCGTTCCTGCTGTTCCTCGGCATCGCCTTTTTCGTGCTGCGCCAGATGCAGAAGAATTCGGGCTCCGGCGCGATGGGCTTCGGCAAGAGCCGCGCGAAGATGCTGACTCAACGCGAGGGCAAGGTGACCTTCGACGACGTCGCCGGCATCGACGAGGCGCGCGAGGAATTGCAGGAGATCGTCGAGTTCCTGAAGGACCCGACCAAGTTCGCGCGTCTCGGCGGGAAGATCCCCAAGGGCGCGCTGCTGGTCGGCTCGCCCGGTACCGGCAAGACGCTGCTGGCCCGCGCCATCGCGGGTGAGGCGGGCGTGCCTTTCTTCACCATCTCGGGCTCGGATTTCGTCGAGATGTTCGTCGGCGTCGGCGCGTCCCGGGTGAGGGACATGTTCGAACAGGCCAAGAAGTCCGCGCCGTGCATCGTCTTCATCGACGAAATCGACGCAGTCGGCCGTCATCGCGGTGCCGGGCTGGGCAATGGAAACGACGAGCGCGAGCAGACGCTGAACCAGCTGCTGGTCGAGATGGACGGCTTCGAGGCGAACGAAGGTATCATCATCATCGCCGCGACCAACCGTCCCGACGTGCTCGATCCCGCACTGTTGCGTCCGGGCCGCTTCGATCGCCAGGTCGTGGTGCCGCGCCCGGACATCGAAGGCCGGGTGAAGATCCTGCAGGTCCATATGAAGAAGGTGCCGCTGGCGCCCGACGTCGATCCGCGCGTCATCGCGCGCGGCACGCCGGGCTTTTCGGGCGCCGATCTTGCCAACCTCGTCAACGAGGCGGCGCTGACCGCGGCACGCAAGGGCAAGCGGCTGGTCGCCATGGCCGAGTTCGAGGAAGCCAAGGACAAGGTCATGATGGGCGCCGAGCGGCGTTCCATGGTGATGACCGAGGACGAGAAACGCATGACTGCCTATCATGAGGCCGGTCACGCTATCGTTGCGCTGCACGAGCCGGCCTCGGACCCGATCCACAAGGCGACGATCATCCCGCGCGGCCGTGCCCTCGGCATGGTCATGCGGCTGCCGGAACGCGATTCGTACAGCTATCACCGCGACAAGATGTACGCGAACCTGGCCGTCTCGATGGGCGGGCGCGTCGCCGAGGAAGTGATCTTCGGCTACGACAAGGTCTCGTCGGGCGCGTCGAGCGACATCCAGTACGCCACGGGCCTGGCCCGCGACATGGTCACGCGCTGGGGCATGTCCGACAAGCTCGGCCCGCTCGAATATGCCGAGCCGGAGGGCGAGAGCTTCCTGGGTTATTCGTCGAGCCGTCCGATGCGCATGTCGAACCAGACTGCGCAGCTGATCGACGACGAGATCAAGACGATCGTCGAAGGCGGCCTCAATCGCGCCAAGGAACTGCTCGCCAAGCATATCGACCAGCTCCATCTGCTGGCCGGCGCGCTGCTTGAGTACGAGACGCTGTCGGGCGACGAGATCAAGAAGCTGATCGCCGGCGAGGAAATCGGCCGGATCGACAGCGGCCCGAAGGGGCCTCCGGTCCCGGCCGGCGGCACCTCGATCCCGCGCACGCGGCGCCCCAAGGGTCCGTTCGGAACCCCGGCACCGCAAGGCGCCTGAACCGCCGGGCACCTCGCCCGGACAACCAGTATCAAGCCGGCGGCTGCACCTTGCGGCCGCCGGTTTTTTCTTGGGGCCGCACCGGCTTCGCGTCCCGCGCACGGCGGAATTCCGCGCGCAAGGTTGCCGCGATATCATCCGTCCGTTCGCTGTCGAGCAGCGCCTGGGTCAGCGCGATCTTCGCGTCGCAGGTGCGGGCGTCGCCACGCTTTCCGTCCAGCCGGTCGATCAACGCCTGCTGGTCGATGCGCAGCGCGGTCGAGGCCCTGCGGACGAGCACGCCGCCGCCGATCACCCGACCCTCGGCCAATTCCTCCGCTGTCGCGGACGGGCTGGAGATGATGTCATAGGTCTGCGCGCTGGCGCGTCGACGGATCCGCTCGGGCACTGCGGCATCGTCCATCGCGGTCCTGTCGGACGCGCACAGGGCTGGGTTGGTCTTTCGCAGCGCCTCAAGCCGATCCATCCGGATGCGCAGCCATTCGACAAGCGGACCGGTCTGCGCCTCGGGCAGCCTCTTGTGGAGCTCCGCCGTAACGAGCGCCGCGATCTGCACATTGGCCTGACCCCGTGTGATCGCGTTGTTGCGATATCGGATCATCACGGCGCGGATGGCGGCGTAGAGTTCGGGATTGCCCCGCCGGACCTGGGAGAAGCCGGTGACGTTGGCCTCCATCCCCATCATGTCCGAATCAGCGGTTCCCAACCCGCCATTCACGACGAGGGGCACGCCGTTCGAGCGGTTGGCGTGTTTGGACGGCGGCACCGAAACGGCAAACGCCCAGAAAAAGGCGAGGATCAGCAGGACGCGCGCGATCCAGCGCGGTGGCCCGCCGAAACCGCGATCCGGCGCGCCGACCAGTGGCACCAGGGCGATCGCGGCCAGCGCCACCGGATAGAACGGCACGACCGGCTGCCACAGGCTGCGCAGCCACCAGATACCGGCCGCCGCGCCGACGCCGGCAGCGACACTGCCGAGGATGATCCATTCGCGATGCCGCCAGAGCATGTCCTCGAGCAGGATCCGCACCGCAGGCCAGGCCGCGATCCGGAGATAGACCAGCAACGCCGCCATCGTGCCGATCGCGAAAGCCTCGGCCGGTGCGAGCTGGTCGAACATCACCAGGCTGAAGAAAGCCGCCACGGCAAAGGTCGCCGCACCGCCGCCGATCCGCAAGGGGCCCGGTTCGGTGCGCTGGGCCGCGACATAGGTCCAGCCCGCGACGATCATCGCGGGAAGCAGGGTCAGCGCCGGCCACCAGGGACGCGGCAGTGCCGCCGCGACGAAACCAAGCACGGCATAGGCAGCGAGCCAGCCCTCGCGTTGCCAGCGCGGGTGCTCGTCCGCCGCCCGCCAGCGTTTGCGCCACGGCGCCAGGATGAACAGGATGGAGGCCGGGGTCGCGAAGCCGATCGCCGCGACGCCGCCGATCAGCCAGGCCTGGCTCACCGCGCCGGTTCCAGCCACGACATAGCTGAGCCACAAGGTCGCAAGGAACGCGATCGGCATCATCGCGAGGATGCCCAGGGTCAGGCGCGGTTTGGCGAGGAAGGTCCGCCAGCGATCGACCGACTCGCCCTTGAACGAATAATGGAGACCCGGCGAAACTTCGCCATGCTCGCCCAGCAGCGTCTCCACGCCGTCGATCATGCCGGGGCGGAACGCGTCGAGCCGCCACGACCACCAGGCGCCGGGCGGCCGGGTCAGCGATCGCCAGGCGGCGTGATAGGCATGGCTGTGATGGTTGAGTCCCTCGATGATCCGCCATTCGTCGAGCCGGCCGAGCACTGTCGAGATCGACCAGCTCGTGCCGCGCAGATGATGGTCGTCGCTGCCCCAGCCGAATGCCTGGATCGATTGCATCAGCACCGCGTCGCTGAGCGGGATGGTCGAGGCGAGCAGGTCGGCGAGCCAGGGCTCGACATCGTCGCGGATGCGGATTTCGCCCATGGCGGGCGATGCGAGGATCGCTTTCAGCCGCTCCTCGAGCACTGCGTCGCCAGGGCGCCAGGGGCCGCGCAGACCGGCCTCGAGATCGGCCATCGCGGCGCGCAGGGCAGCCAGTTCTGCCTCACGCTCGGCGAGCATCGTGTCGAGCTCGGGTGTCGCGGCGACAGGGATCGGATCAAGGGGTTCTGCCGGCCGGGCCGGGGCGCTCCAGTCGAGGGGCGCTGGCTCGACGGGGTCGCTGTCGACCTCTTCGTCCGAATCCTCGTCATAATCGGCCCAGCGCACGGCATAGTCATGCTGCTCGAGCGCTGCCTCATAGGCTTCGCGCAACTGCTTGAAGCCTTCGGGATCGTCCTCCGGATGCGTGACGCGCAGCTTCTTCGCATAAGCGCGGCGGATGGCGTCGCGGTCGCTGCCCCGGGGAATCTCCAGGACGTCCCAGATAGTGCTCATGGCCACGCGCTTTTCACAGGAAGCGCTCGCCTTCGATCCGATCGAGCGCCTCATGGAACTCCTGCCGGGCATGCTCCGCGGCGCGGGGATCCTGTCCGTCGAGCACGAGCTGGAACTGCGTGATCAGATAGTCGATCGCCGCGCGTTCCTCGCCGAGGAAATTCTCGAAGCATTTTTCACCGCGCGCCAGCGCCGCCCGGTTGAGTTCGTCCTCGCGCGGATGAGTCTTGAGTGCGGCGAGCGCGGCGCGGCGCTCGGCGATCGCCTTCTCGTCACCGCTCGGATCATCATTGATCAGCAATTGCGTGCGCAGCCCCGATTTCTCGACCAGGATGTCGACCTCGAGCAGGCCGCTGACGTCGTAGGAGAAACGTACGTCGATCCGCTCCCCGGCGGGACCGCGCGGTACCTTCACCTTGGTCTCGCCGATCTTGACGTTGTCGCGGACCAGCCGGCCTTCGCCCTGGTAGATGCCGAACACGACATCGGTCTGGTTGGCCTGCAGGGTCGAGAAGCTGTGGATGCGGCTGGCTGGAATGACGGTGTTGCGCTCCAGGATCGGCGCGAACAGGCCGTGCTCATAGCCGCCCCCCGGAAGCTGGCGGCTGACCTCGACGCCGAGCGAATAGGGGCAGACGTCAGTGACGACGACCTCCTTCAGCGCCGAATCGCGCGCCTTCAGCCCGGCCTGGACCGCGGCGCCCAGCGCGACCGCCTCGTCGGGATTGACCGTCGCGTTGGGGAAGCGGCCGAACATGCGCGCGACCGCGCGGCGCACCACCGGCATGCGCGTCGCGCCGCCGATCAGGATGATGTCGGACAGCGCCTCGGGCCGCAGGTTGCTGTCGCGCAGCGCGCGGAGCACCGGCTCGCGCAGCCGATCGATCAGTGTCGCGGCCTGAGTCTCGAACTCGGCGGTCTCGATCTCCAGCTCATAGGGAATGTCCTGCCACGCCAGCCGCATCGTCGCCGAGGATGTCGACGACATGTCGCGGCGTGCGCGCTCGGCCGTCTCGCGCAATTTCTGGTAGAGTGCATCGTCGCGCTCGAAGCGCTGCCAGCTTTCCGCGAACTTCGCCCGCATCAGGCCGATCAGTATCTCGTTGAAATCCTCGCCGCCGAGCTGGTTGTCGCCGGTCGAGGCGCGGACCTCGATGATGCCTTCGAAGATCTCGACGATCGACACGTCGAAGGTGCCGCCGCCCAGGTCGAACACGAAGAAGCGCGCTTCGCGGTCGAGATTGTGGATGCCATAGGCGAGCGCGGCAGCGGTCGGCTCGTTGATCAGCCGTTCGACGCGCAGGCCCGCGATTTCGCCCGCACGGTGAGTCGCCTTGCGCTGCTGGTCGTTGAAATAGGCGGGCACGGTGATCACCGCCTCGGTGACCGGTTCGCCCAGATACGCCTCGGCATCCTCCTTCAGGCTGCGCAGCACCAGCGCGGAGAGTTCCTCGGCGCTATAGTCGCGCCCGCCGAGCAGGGTGGTGCGCTTCGTGCCCATATAGCGTTTGAAGGCCGTCGCGGTGGCTTTGGGGTGGCTCGCCTGGCGGTCGCGCGCGGCGAGGCCGACCATCACATTGCCCGTGTCGTCGATGCTGACCGCAGAGGGCGTCAGCGTCTGGCCGAGGCGATTGGGAATCAGCGTCGCCGCGCCGTCTTTCCACACCGCCGCGGCACTGTTGGTCGTGCCGAGATCGATTCCGATGATCATCTTGCCTGTAGTCCCCGCCCGTATTTCAACCGCATAACCGCACGGCTCGCGGCGGTGAAGCACCGGATTGCCTGTACGTCCTGTTTCAGTTCATTTTCGGTTCACGGCGCGAACGCTCATCAATGCGCGGCATGCGGATGGAGGGGATGGGGATGCGTCGATTGATGGTGGCTGGCGCGCTGGCGCTGCTGGTGTTGCCCGTGGCGGCTCAGGCGATGACGGTGGATGAGTTCCTCGCCAAGGCGGCGGCGCTCAAGGCCAAGGGCATGGCGGCGGCGCTCTCCCCCGACCTCGGCCTGTTGCGCGGCGAGATCAAGACTGCCGCCGACGCCTATCGTGCCGATATCGATGCGGACCAGGCTGCGGGCAGGAAACCGAGAAGCTGCCCGCCCCCCAAGGGCCAGGCCAAGATCGATTCGAACACCTTGATCGGCTCGTTCCAGACGATCCCGGCGGGCAAGCGCGGGGTGAGCGTGAAGACTGCGTTCTACAGCTTCATGGACAAACGCTATCCCTGTGGCTGATTGTTTGCAGCTTCGCTGAGTCGGCGCCGGCCCGCTCCCCCACCCCGCCTCCCATTCAGGATACGCTGTGGGAGGCGGGGTGGGGGAGCGGGCCGGCGCCGACTTTGCCGACGCAAAGCCCTTGATCACTCCATCAGGCCCATCACCAGCAGCAGCACGGTGAAGGCAGTGAGCGCGATGAAGGCGAACCAGGTCAGCGCGATCGTCCGCCACAGGGCCGATCTCTTGCGCAGCGAATAGGCGCCGCGCAGCTGTGCGAACATGTGCACCGGGGGCACGACGAACACCGCGAGCGTGATCAGTCCGGCCGAGAGGCCGATCATGCCCCCCAGCGTCAACGCCACCACGAACAGCATCATGAAGGCGAGCGAATAGGTCACGAAGATCGCATGGTCGTAGAGCTGGAAGCGGCGTCGCCACAGGAACATCAGCGCCACGAACGGCACCGAGATCGGAATCAGCGCCCAGGAGAATTTATACGCGCTCGACTGCAGCTTGTAGAGCGCGAGGCCGGGATTGGCGTTTGCCTTGGCAATGCCCTTGTCGAGCGCGTGCCAGCCGGTCTTCACATCGGTCAGTTGAGAACGGACGTTCACGCCCTTGCCCGATGCCAGCGAGGTGCGCGCTGCGTTCAGCGACCTTGCCACCGCTTCGGCGGCGATCAGCTCGCCATCCGGGATATTCTGGTCGCGCTTGGCGTGGTTCGCTCGCGCTTCCTTCAGATTTGCGTTGGCCTCGACGAGCTGCTTGTCGATTTCCGCGATGCGTTCCGGGCGGGTTTGGTTGCTGGTCTCGACCGATTCGAGCTCGCCGTCAAAGGTGTGGATCGTCGCGAACAGCAGGAAGACGGAAAACAGGAACAGTGCCAGCGGCGAGACGAAGCGCGCGCGCTCGCCCGCAATGTAGCGCCGCGTCAGCGCGCCCGGGTGAGCCACCAGCATCGGCAGGGTGCGCCAGATCTTGCCCTCGAAATGAAACACGCCGTGGAGCAGATCATGTCCGATCGACGAGAGCGAGCGGTGGACATGCTCGGCCTGGCCGCAGGCGTGGCAATAGTCACCGATCAGCGCAGTGCCGCAATTGAGGCACATGCCATGTTCGGCGCCGTGCGCATGGCCGGCATGGGCATGGCCCTCCCCGGCATGCGGCTCGACCGCGCGCCCGATCAGGGCTCCTGTGGCGATGTCGCCGGCTGCTTCGATTCCCCCACTCATGTGCGTGCGAATATCATCTTGATGCGGCAAAAGGCGATAGCGCTTTCGCGTCTCTTGCCGGTCGTGGTAGCGACTCGGTCATGGCCGATGCCGAAACCGATTCCACGGCGCTGATCGCCGATCTGGGCCGCCGCGCCCGCGATGCTGCCCGCGTGCTGAGTGGGCTGTCCAGCGCGGTCAAGGCGCGCGCGCTCGATTCCGCCGCCGAGGCGATTCGCGAGGCCGCCCCGGCGATCGCCGCGGCCAATGACGAAGACATGGCCCGCGCCAGGGCTGCCGGCCTGTCGAGCGCGATGCTCGACAGGCTGCGGCTCGATGCCGGGCGGATCGAATCGACGGCGGCGGGCGTCGCCGCCGTCGCCGGGCTGCGCGATCCGGTCGGCCAGATCATCGACGAGAGCCGCCGGCCCAACGGCATGATCCTGCGCCGGGTGCGCGTGCCGATCGGGGTGATCGGCATCATCTATGAAAGTCGCCCCAATGTGACGGCGGATGCGGCGGCCTTGTGCATCAAGTCGGGCAACGCGGTGATCCTGCGCGGTGGGTCCGAGGCGATCGGCAGCAACCGCGCGATCCACGCGGCGCTGGTCGCCGGGCTCGAACGCGAGGGTGTACCGGGCGATGCGGCGCAGCTCGTGCCGATCACCGATCGCGCGGCAGTCGGCGCGATGCTCGGCGCGGAGGGCATGATCGACCTGGTCGTGCCGCGCGGCGGCAAGAGCCTGGTCGCCCGCGTCCAGGCCGAGGCGCGCGTGCCGGTGCTCGCGCATCTCGACGGGATCAATCACGTCTATGTCGACGCCTCGGCCGATCCGGCGATGGCGGCGGCGATCACGGTCAATGCCAAGATGCGCCGTACCGGTGTGTGCGGCGCGATGGAGACCCTGCTGATCGACCGCGCCTATCCGCACACCGCCGCGCTGGTGAAGGTGCTGGGCGACACCGGCTGCGAAGTACGCGGCGACGCGTCGATCCGCGCGCTGGTCCCCACCGCCAAACCCGCCGACGCGGCCGATTGGGATACCGAATATCTCGAGGCGATCGCTTCGGTCGCGATCGTCGACGGGGTCGACGGCGCGATGGCGCATATCGCAGCGCATGGATCGCACCATACCGACGCAGTGGTGGCGGAGAATGAGGGCGTGGCGGAACGCTTCCTTGCCGGCGTCGACAGCGCGATCGTGCTGTGGAACGCGTCGACTCAGTTCGCCGATGGCGGTGAGTTCGGTCTGGGCGCCGAGATCGGCATCGCCACGGGCAGGCTGCACGCCCGCGGCCCGGTCGCGCTGGAGGGGCTGACGACGTACAAGTGGATCGTCCGCGGGACGGGGCAGACGCGGCCGTAGGGGACGCGTCCCTCTTTCTTCGCCGAAGACCCCAGGGTTATTCCAACAAACCCATTGTCGCCCGTCCGCCCGATACGCATATCCGCGTCGCCGACGGGAGTGGCATCGACGAAGGGACCCCAATATGCGTTACAATCCGCTCGGCCGCACCGGCCTGTTCGTGTCCGAACTGTGCCTGGGGACCATGACCTTCGGCGGCGAGGGTTTCTTCGCCTATATGGGCCAGGTGAAGCAGGACGAGGCCGACGCGCTGCTCAAGGCCTCGGTCGATGCCGGCGTGAACTTCATCGACACCGCGAACGTCTATTCGCAGGGCCTGTCGGAGCAGATCACTGGCCAGGCGATCAAGAATCTCGGGCTTCGCCGTGAGGACGTGATCCTCGCCACCAAGGTGATGGGCCCGATGGGCGACGGGCTCAACAGCCGCGGTACGTCGCGCGGGCATATCATGGATCAGGTCAAGGCCAGCCTGACCCGGCTCGGCACCGACCATATCGATCTCTATCAGATCCACGGCTTCGACGCCGCGACGCCGATCGAGGAGACGGTGCGCGCGCTCGACGATCTCGTACGCCAGGGCCATGTCCGCTATGTCGGCGTGTCGAACTGGGCGGCGTGGCAGGTCGCCAAGGCGCTGGGCATCTCCGAGCGGCTGAACGCAGCCAGGTTCCAGAGCGTGCAATCCTATTACACCATCGTCGGCCGCGATCTGGAGCGCGAGCTGGTGCCGATGATGAATGCCGAAGGCCTCGGCCTGATGGTGTGGAGCCCGCTCGCTGCCGGCTATCTGTCGGGCAAATATCGCGACGGCGACGGCGACAGCGACGGCCGCCGCGCCACGCGTGCTTTCCCGCCGGTCGATGAGGTACGTGGCGACAAGGTGCTCGATGCGCTGGAGCCGATCGCCAAGGCGCACGGCGCGTCGGTCGCCCAGATCGCGATCGCCTGGCTGCTCCACCAGCCGCACGTCACCAGCGTGATCGTCGGGGCGAAGCGACAGGACCAGCTCGACGACAATCTCGCCGCAACGAAGGTGGTGCTGAGCGCAGACGAGCTGGCGACGCTCGACGCGGTGTCGAAGCTGCCGGCGGAATATCCCGGCTGGATGCTCGATCTGCAGGGCACCTATCGCGACAATGTCCTGAAGCAGCCGCCGCGCGGGTGATACTTGTATCTAATGTATTCGATGTATACATTAGATACATGAGCAAAACCGCCGTCATCACCACGCGCCTCGACGAAGAGACGCTGAAGTCCCTGGACGCACTCGCCGAAAGCCAGGAGCGTACGCGCGCCTGGCTCGTCGCCAAGGCGGTGAAACGTTATGTCGAAGAAGAGACGGAGTTTCGCGCTTTTGTGCAGGCCGGCGTCGACTCGGCGGATCGCGGCGCGTTGATCGACCAGGAGGAGATGGAAACCTGGTTCGAGCAGCGCAGGCAGTTGCCGGCCGCTGCTGAATGAGGCGATCGCAATGGACGGTCGACGCCAGGGGGGATCTGGCGGCGATCGATGACTATTATCACGATCTGAATCCCGACCATGCCCTGCGCGTGGGCCGCGCCGCCATTGCGGCTGCGCGGTTCCTTGCCGAGCGGCCTGAAGCGGGCCCGGTCCTGGACGATAAAGTGCGCAAGTGGCGCGTCAGAGGGACCGATTATGTCCTGATCTACCGGCCGGTCAGACAGGGCATCCAGGTGCTGCGTGTCCATCATGCAAAGCAGAATTGGCGCAAGGCCGAATGACCCGCATCGGCATCCTCGGCGGTTCGTTCAACCCGGCGCATAGCGGCCACCGCGCGATCAGCCTTGCCGCGATCCGCGCGCTGGGGCTCGACGAAGTGTGGTGGCTGGTCTCGCCCGGCAACCCGCTCAAGGAGAAAGCGGGCGACATGGCGCCCTTCGAGATCCGCTTCGCCTCGGCGCGGCGGATGGCGCGGCATGCGCCGATCCGGCCGAGCGCGATCGAGCTGCAACTGCACACGCGCTTCACCATCGACACGGTCCGCGCGATCAGGCGACGCTACCCCAACAAACGCTTCATCTGGCTGATGGGATCGGACAATCTCGCTCAATTCGACCAGTGGAAAAACTGGCGCGGCATAGCGCGCGAGGTTCCGATTGCGGTCGTCGCCCGTCCGGGCTATGATGGCGATGCCCTCGCGGCCCCCGCGATGGGTTGGTTGCGGCGCTTCACGCGGCCCGTGGACCAGGCAAAGAGCTGGACGAAGTGGAGAATGCCGGCACTCGTGCTGTTGCGATTCCGCCCCGACCCGACTTCTGCGACCCGGCTTCGTTTGGCCGATCCCGCCTGGCAGCGCCGTTTTGCGCCGTCAGTGCTCCTCACACCCTCAACATAGGAATCGTCTTGGCCTCATCTTCTCCTGCGTATCGTGCGTCCGAACCCGATGAGGTGGAGGCGCTGCACAAGCTCGTCCTGGCGTCGCTCGACGACGATCAGGCCGTCGATACCATCTCGATCCCGCTGGCAGGCAAGAGCAGCATTGCCGATCACATGGTGATCGCGAGCGGCCGCTCGACGCGTCAGGTCGCCTCGATGGCGTCGAAGCTTGCCGAAAAGATCAAGGGCGAGCTGGGCCGGTCCACACGGATCGAGGGCCTGCCGACCGCCGATTGGGTGCTGATCGATGCGGGCGACGTGATCGTTCATCTGTTCCGCCCGGAAGTGCGCAGCTTCTACAATCTCGAGCGGATGTGGGCGTTCGGCGATGCGCCGCTGCCGACCCCGGATTCGCCTGGGGTGACGCCGACGCCCGACGCGTAACCCGCGTTGCTGCTCCATATCGTCGCACGCGGCCGGATCGGGCGCGGGCCCGAGGCCGAGCTGGTCGATCGCTATGTGAAGCGGCTCGCCTGGCCGGTGAAGCTGACCGAATTGCCCGATACCGGCGGCAAGATGCCTGCGGTCGAGCCCGGCACCCGCATCGTCATGCTCGACGAGACCGGAGAGGTGCTCCCTTCGCGCGACTTCGCCAGCCGGCTGGAGAAATGGCGCGATGGCGGCGTGCGTGAGGCGCGCTTCCTGATCGGTGCGGCTGACGGCTTCGACGATGCGCAGCGCGCCGATGCCGATCTGCTCCTGTCGTTCGGCCGCGCGACCTGGCCGCATCTGCTCGCCCGCGCGATGCTCGCCGAGCAATTGTGGCGCGCGACGAGCATCCTTGCCAACCACCCCTATCACCGCGAAGGATAGGCCATGCGCCGGGCCTGGACAGCATCGATCGCCGTTGCGGCCACCCTGGCCGGCATCGGCGTCGCGTCCCTCTCCGCCCAGACGCCGGCCGCGGAGCAGCAGCAGCGCCTGATCGAGGCCAAGCAGCAATCCGCCGCCGCCGCCGCGCGATCGGCGCGGCTCGAACAGGAAGCAGCGCGCGAGCAGAACGAGGCGCGTCAGGCGCGCGCGCAGGAAGCCGCGGTCGCCGCGCGCATCCAGCAGGCCGAGGCGGATATCGCCGCTGGCCAGGCGCGGATCGCGATCATCAACCGCCTGCTCATGGCCCAACGCGCGCGCCTCGCGACGCGGCAGGGGCCGGTCACGCGGCTGATGGCAGCGCTCCAGTCGCTTGCCCGGCGCCCGGCCCTGATCAGCATCGTCCAGCCCGGCTCGGTCGCCGATATCGTCCATGTCCGCGCGGTGCTGGCGAGCACCTTGCCGGTGGTCCGCGCCCGCACCGCCGATGTCCGCGCCGATCTCGCCCGCACGCGCCAGCTCCAGGCAGGTGCCTCGCTCGCGACGCAGCGCCTGGCCGAAAGCCGGACAAGGCTGGAGGAGCAGCGGCTCGCGCTGACCCGGCTGGAGGCGGAACACCGCCTGCGCTCGCGCGCGCTGGGGCGCGACGCGCTGTTCGAATCGGATCGGGCGATCGCGCTCGGCGAACGCGCCCGCGACATCGTCGACCTGATGGACCAGCTCGGCAATCAGGCCGCGACTCGCGAGGAACTTCAGTCGCTGCCGGGCCCGCTGCCGCGCCCGCCGCGCCCCGGAGAGGTCGCCTCGCCCGTCGAAACCATATCCTGGTCGGCCAGCGCGCCGCCCTACAAGCTTCCCGTTGTGGGACGGGTGGTGACCGGGCTGGGCGAGCTTTCGGATGCCGGGGTGCGCTCGCGCGGCCTGACCATCGTCAGCGCGGCGGAGGCGACGGTGATCGCGCCGGCGGCGGGGCGGATCGCCTATGCCGGCCCGTTCCGGGGCTATGGCACGATCGTGATCATCGATCATGGTGGCGGCTGGACCTCGCTGATCGCTGGGCTGGGCAGGGTTTCCACCCGGGTCGGCGAGACGGTGGCGCAGGGCTCGCCGATCGGTCGCGCAGGCTCGGGCGACGACCCTCGCATCACCATCGAGCTGCGCCGTCGCGACCGGCCGGTCGATATGACGCCGCTGCTGGGGTGACGCCCGTGACGCTCACCGTGCGTTCAGGCGCGCCGCGCTTTGATCGTGCGATAAATGCCGCTACGATGCCCGCAAACCGGTTTCCTGGGTAAAAAGCTTATGTCACGTGCACTTCTTCAGGCCACTGCGATCGCCGCAGTCCTTGCGATCATCCCCATCGGCACCAGCGCGATGGCCACGGTCGACAGCAATACCTATCGCGAGATCGACCAGTTCATGGACGTCTTCAACCGGGTGAAGGTCGATTATGTCGACAAGGTCGACGACAAGACGCTGATCAAGGGTGCCATTTCCGGCATGCTCGCCGCGCTCGACCCGCACAGCGCGTACGAGACCGGGCTCGATTACGACAATCTGCGCATCCAGACGCTCGGCAGCTATGGCGGCCTGGGCCTGACCGTCACGATGGAGGACGGCGCGGTCAAGGTGATCTCGCCGCAGGAGGACACGCCGGGCTGGCGCGCGGGCGTCAAGTCGGGCGACTATATCACCCATATCAACGGCAAGCTGATCTATGGCGAGACGCTCGATGAAGCGATCACCGAGATGCGCGGCCCCCCCGGCAGCAAGATCCAGCTGACCCTGATCCGCCCAGGCCGCGACAAGCCGATCGAGGTGTCGATGGTGCGCGAGAAGATCGTGCAGAAGCCGGTGAAGTGGGAAGTGAAGAACGGCATCGGCATCATCAACATCAACAGCTTCTCGGAGAATACCGGCGAGGCGACCAAGGCCGCGATCCTCGGTATCGAGAAGTCGCTCGGCCGCGCGCCGCTCGGCTATATCGTCGACCTGCGCGACAATGGCGGCGGCCTGCGCGACGAGGCAGTGAACGTCGCGGACAATTTCCTCAATTATGGCGAGATCGTCTCCGAACGCGGCCGCGAGAAGAACGACATCCAGCGCTTCTATGCGCACAATGGCGATTATGCCCGCGGCCTGCCGGTGATCGTGCTGACCAATTCCGGTACCGCTTCGGCGTCGGAGATCGTCGCCGGCGCACTGCAGGACCATCACCGTGCGCTCGTCATGGGCGAACGCTCGTTCGGCAAGGGATCGGTGCAGACCGTGCTCGATCTCGGCAATTCGACCGCACTCCGCCTGACCACCTCGCGCTATTACACGCCGTCGGGCCGCTCGGTGCAGGAAGGCGGGATCGAGCCCGACATCAAGGTGCCGCAGATCTCCGATGCCGATTACAAATCGCGGCCGGTGTTCCGCGAGGCCGATCTGCGCCGCCACCTGATCAACGAGGTGAAAGCGGACAATTCGGTGCTTGAGGAGGATACCAAGACCGACCCGCGCTTCGCGGCGACGCCGGAGCAGCTCAAGGCCAAGGGCATCGAGGACTTCCAGCTCGATTATGCGCTGAAGACGATCGGCCGGCTCGGCACGACGCCGATGCCTCAGGTGGCGGCGGTCACCCGCAAGTGAGCCAGACCCGGGATCGCTTCGTCACCGCGCGGTGGATCGCGCTGCTGCTCCCCACCGCGCTGATGGCCGGTGCGCTCGGGTCGCAGTTCATCGGCGGGCTGTTCCCGTGCGAGATGTGCCATTGGCAACGCTGGCCGCATTATACCGCGATCGTGCTGGCCGCGCTGGCCTTTGTCGTGCCGGCCGCCGCCCTCAAGCGCGCGCTGGTCGCGCTGGCGGCACTCGCGATCCTGGTCAGCGGCGGGATCGGCGTGTTCCACGCCGGCGTCGAATATCATTGGTGGCAGGGCATCACGGCCTGCTCGACGACGATGCATGGCAGCGGCGGATCGGTCGAGGACATGCTGAAGCGCATCATGGACGCGCCGGTCGTGCGCTGCGACGTGCCGCAATGGTCGCTGTTCGGCATTTCGCTCGCCGGTTTCAACGCGATCATCTCGCTTGTTGGCGGCCTGGCGATCCTGTGGCTGCTGCGGCGACGCACGATATCGGCCTTCGCGAAATGAGCGGCTGGCGGCCCGGCGACGCGAAACGCGTCACCCACTCGATGATCCGGGTCGATCAGGCGGGCGAATATGGCGCCACGCGCATCTATGCCGGCCAGCTTGCGGTGATGGGCGACCGGACCCCGGCGGCGCGGAAGATCGCCGGCATGGCCGGGCAGGAGGAGCGCCACCGCGCCTTTTTCGATGCGATGATGGCGCGGCGCGGCGTGCGGCCGACCCTGCTACAGCCGTTCTGGGACGTTGCCGGTTTCGCGCTGGGCGCGGTGACGGCGGCGATCGGGCCGGAGGCGGCGATGGCCTGCACCGCTGCAGTCGAAACCGAGATCGACAAGCATTATTCGGAACAGCTCGCCGCGCTCGGCGAGAGCGATCCGGAACTATCCGAGGCGATCGCGGATTTTCAGGCGGAAGAGGTCGAGCACCGCGACACCGCGCTCGCCTCCGGGGCTGAGCGGGCTTTGGGGTATCCCCTGCTGAGCGGACTGATTCGTCTCGGCTGCAAGGCGGCGATCGCGACCGCCAAGCGGATCTAGAAACGGGAGAGTATGATGATTGTCAGGATCATGGCGTCCGCGCTGGCGCTGGCCGCGGCCGGCCCGGCTGCCGCGCAGGTCGCCGGCCCGGCGCTGCCCGGTCCCCGCGTCATCGTGCCGCAGGGTCCGGCCGAGGTATCGCGCAGCGCGCCGGTCAACGGCGTCATCACGTTGTTCGGCAACGAACGCTGCCCGACCAATGCCGACGGCGCCGAAGTGGTGGTGTGCGTGCGCGGCAATCCGAGCGAGCAGTTCCGCATTCCCAAGGACGTGCGCAACCTGCAGATCACGCCGGAGAACCAGAGCTGGGCAGTGAAGGCGCAGGGCCTCGTCAACGACCCGACCGTGGCCGGCGGCGTGGGCAGCTGCTCGACGGTCGGCGCCGGCGGCCAGAGCGGCTGCTTCCTCCAGCAGGCGCAACAGGCCAAGCGCGAGAACCAGCAGAAAAAAGCCGACCAGAAGCAGCTCGAGGATTCCCTCCCCTGATGCTTTGACCTTATGTCTGCGCTTCGGTTAGGGATTCCCCCTTTTCCGCTGAGGGGCAGGCAATGGCGACGGTGACGGCCGGAACGGTACGGGCAAAGCCCCTCGCCGCCGACGGGTATGAGAAATTCCTGGCCGTTGCCGCGATCGCCTTGCTGGCGACGGTGCTGGTCGCGCTCGCACGAGGCTTTCCGCATTGGGGCGCGGTTCCGCCGCTGGTGTGGGCGCATCTCGCGACGATCCTGCCTGCGCTCGCGCTGACACCGGTGATGCTGCTGCGCCCGCGCGGCGACAGCCTGCACCGGCTGCTCGGCAAGATCTGGGTGGCGGCGATGTTGCTGACCGCCATCGTCTCCTTCGGGGTGCGCGAGAGCGGCCATGGCCGGCTCAGCCTGATCCATCTCATCTCGGCTTACGTGATCCTCGTCGCGCCGCTGATCTGGTGGACGGCGCGCACCCACAATGTCAGGCGGCACCGCACGATGGTGCGCGGCATGGTGACGGGCGCGCTGCTCGTCGCCGGCTTCTTCACTTTCCCCTTCGGACGCATGCTCGGCGCCTGGCTATTCGGCTGACATCATGACCCTGACCTCTCCCACACCGGTCCGCGGGCCGCACAAGCTCGCGCTCGGGCTGTTCGTCCTGGTATGGATCTCGATCAGTTGGTTCGGCTCGTCGCCCTATAATGCCAACAATTCGACCCGGATGTTTGCGGCGATTTCGCTGGTCGAGCAGCACGACGCGACGATCGACGAGTTCCGCGACCTGACGATCGACAAGGCCGAGTTCGGCAAGCACACCTATCTCGACAAGGCGCCGGGCATGACGATCATGGCGATGCCTGCCATATGGCTCGGCGATGTGCTGACCGGTACCACCGCGACGCCGATGCCCAAGGAGATCGGGAACAAGGATTTCTGGGACTATATGCGGCTGCGCCTGCGGATCGCGGTGGCGATGGCGGTCGCGGTGCTCACGGCCTTTGCCACGGTATTGTTGCTCGATCTCGCGACCGGCATCACCGGCAGCACGCGGGCGGGGTTCGTCACCGCGCTTGCCTATGCGCTGGCGACGCCGGTCTGGGGCTGGTCGACCACGTTGTTCGGCCATGCGCCGGTCGGCGCGCTGTTGCTGATCGCGACCTGGGCGATCTGGCGCGGCACATCGGGCGAGCGCGAGATCGGGCGGCTGCGCTATCCGCTGATGGCAGGGCTGGCGCTGGGCTGGGCGCTGGTTGTCGAGTTTCCGGCGGTCATCGCCGCCTTTCCGATCGGGGTCTGGGTGCTCTGGCGGACGCGCGCCGTCGCCTGGCCGGTCCGGGCGCGGCTGTTCGGCATCGCGGTGGCGGCCGGCCTGGCCGCGCTGCTCCCGCTGCTCGCCTATAACGCGATCGCCTTCGGGACGCCGTTCAAGGTGGGGTATCAGGGCGTGGTCGGCTTCAACGGCATGCAACAGGGGTTTTTCGGCCTCACTTACCCCAAGGTCGAAGTGCTGTGGCAAATCCTGTTCGGCACCGAGCGGGGCCTGATCTGGCTGGCGCCGGTACTGGTGCTCGCGCCGTTCGGGCTGGTCCGGCTGATCCGCGCGCCCGAGACGCGCGACCTGGGCTGGCTCTGCGCCACGATCACCGTCGCGGTGCTGCTGTACAATGCCGCCTATGTCTATTGGGACGGCGGCCATTCCACCGGGCCGCGCCATTCGGTGCCGATGATCGGCTTCCTCTGTCTGGGCATCGCACCGCTCTGGCAGGGCTGGAATGCGACCGGCAAGGGCTGGATCGCCGGGCTGATCGCCTCGGGCATCTTCATCAATTTCGCCGTCGCCGCCTGCGAGATCGCGGCGCCGCACGGCTATCGCTTTCCGCTGATCGCGCCGGTGATGACCGATCTGTTCGAGGGCCGGGTCAATACCATCGCCGGCGAATATTGGGGCTTCAGCCCCGCACTCGGGCTGGTGCCGTATCTGCTCGTCGCGATGCCGCTGCTGGCGTGGCTGATCCGCCAGGCCAGCTTGTCGGCCGCCGAGCACCGGGATATCAAGACAGCACTCGCGTGACTGGCGAATCGTGGAGCACCACGGGGAAGCGCGAGACCTGAAAAGCCGCTCGCCTGGGCAGACCCTCGATCTGAAGGAGCGTCACCATGCCCGAGTTCTCGCCGATCCGCGTCGCCTTCCTGCTCTTCCCGAACGTCACTCAGCTCGACCTGACCGGCCCGGCGCAGGTGCTGTCGCGGCTGGGCAATGTCACGATCGATCTCGTCGCGCGCGACCTGGCGCCGGTGCCGACCGATGCCGGTTTCGCGCTGCTGCCGACCGCGACCTTCGCGGACGCGGCGCAGCCCGATATCCTCTGCATCCCCGGCGGCTTCGGGGTGAACGACGCGATGGAGGATCAGGCGACGCTTGCCTGGGTACAGCAGGCGGCGGCCGGCGTGACCTGGGTGACGAGCGTCTGCACCGGCGCGCTGCTGCTTGGTGCGGCCGGGCTGCTCAGGGGCTACCGCGCGACGACGCACTGGGCGTCGCACCACCACCTCGCCGCGTTTGGCGCGATCCCGGTCAAGGAACGCGTGGTGATCGACCGCAACCGCGCGACCGGCGGCGGGGTGACCGCGGGCATCGATTTCGGCCTGGCGATGACCGCTGCGATCCGCGGCGAGGCGCATGCCCGGCTGGTCCAGCTCAGCCTTGAATATGATCCATCACCGCCGTTCGATTCCGGATCGCCCGAGCGGGCGGATGCCGAGACTCTGGCGCGCTATCAGGCGCTGGCCGCGAAATCGGCGCCGGGGCGCGATGCGCGGACTGAGGCGGCGGCTGAGCGGATGATGTCGGAGTTGCCTCAGGCATAAGGATTGTCCTTCCCCGGCGAAGAGTTCCGGGTCGGATCGTCCCCCGGACGATCCTTGAACATGCGGGGCATGTTCAACCCGGAACTGGGCCCAGTTGGGGGACGATAATGGTGGGCGTGGCGCATCGTTACAGCAACCTTTCCAACTGGGCCCCGGCCTTCGCCGGGGAAGCGCTAGTAAAAAGGAAAGCTCACCGCGGATTCAGCAGAAACACCACATACCCCCGGAAATGCGGGTTCGCCTCAAGCCCTACGGGCGCGCGCCATTCCCCGCCCTGCAACAGCCCGACCCGAAACGGTATCTTCATCCGGTCGAGCCGCGCCAGATAACCGGCATAACCCGGAATCACGCGTCGCCCCTGATAGATCTGCAGCACCACCTCATCGACCGCGCCGGCCAGCGCATCGAGGCCCTTCGGGTCGCCATTGCTGCTCCAGTCGAGCAGGCCGGTGATGCCCAGCCTGCAATCCGCGGGCAGGCGGCGGCGCAGGTCTTTCAGGAAACCGGCATAGTTTTCGAGATCCCGGGTCCGCGCGTCGAAATCGATCTGCACGCCGACCACCCGGTTCCCCGCCGCGCGCCACTTCGCGAGTTGCGCGAGGAGCTGCGCGTAGACCGGCGGCGGCCATTTTATGGTCTCGACGCGCACGACCATCCAGACTTCCGACCCGCGCACCCTCGGCACCGCCGGGCGCTGCGCGGCAAGCCGCACCGGCTCGCGCACCGATACCTGGCCCTGGAGCAGGTATAGCGTCTTTGCCCTGGCAAGGGCGGGCTGCGGTTTGACCCCCGCCCAGAGCCAGAACGCATCGTACCGCGCAGCATCGACCCGCTCGTCGGGCAGGGCGGCGCCCGATAGGGCGAGCGCCAGCGTCAGGACAGCGAAGAGGCGGGTCAGCCTACCAATAATAACGCAGCTCCTGCGCCCAACGCGATGTCGGATAGTCCTTCTTCAACCGCGTGAACCACGCCTTGCGCTGCGCGATCACCACCTCGGTGCCGCCGCAGCTGTTGTTGCCCGAGGTCGCGTAACAATTGATCGCGCGGAACAGCGCATAGGCTTTGTCGGGCGCGGGCGTCCTGGGGTCCGCGATGATCGCCTTGTAGATCTCCAGCCGCGAGAAGGCCGCGCCGGGGAAGAGCGACGCGGTACCGCCCAGCTCGTCCGCGGGCAGCTTGTTGTCGAGCGGATAGCCGTCGAATCCCGTCACCCGCATGAAATCGCCCAGGCACAGCTGCGCCTTGGCCTCACGCGGATCGGCGGCGAGCTGCCGCGCGACCTCCTTCAGCGCCGGGCAGTCGTAATCGCCGACTCCCTTCGCCTGGCTGAAGATGCCGATCGGCGCCTGGTCCCCGCCGCGCAGGTCATAGAAATTGCCCTCGGTCGGGGCGCCCGCCGGCACCAGCGCCTGGTCGGCGAGGAACTCGCGATAGGCGCCGCGGGTCAGGTCCTTGTAGAGCAGGGTGAACAGCGCGACGTCGCGCTCGTGCTTCGGCGCCTGCGCATCCTTCGCCTGGCGCCGCAACAGCGCCGGTCCGGCGACATTGGTCAGCAATATCTCACGCAGATCGGGCGTGCGCAGCGGCGATCCCGCCGCGAACAGCGCATCGAGCGCACCGGCGCGCTCGTCATGCAGCGCCAGCGCAAGCTCGATCGCTGCGCGTTGGAAGGGCCGCTTCGCCCCCGGCAGCATTTCCATCCAGAACCCGCGCGCATTGCGGTCCTTCACGGCATCGAGCGCCGCGCCGCGCAGTATCTGGCGGCTGAACTGGAGATAGCTGAAATCCGCCTGCCGCGCCGCGTCCGGGATCAGCTTCAGCACGGCCTCGGGCTTGTCCTGCACGAAGAACGCATGAGCCGCGAGCAGATAGGAGAACAGCGCCGGATTGGCCGCGAAGCGCGGGCGCTGCACCTCCAGCTCGGCCAGGCCGATCGGTGGCTCGTCCGAAGAAGCGAGGATATTGCCGCGATTGTCGCGCATCCGGGCAAGGTCGAGCACGGCGAGCAGGGTCGGGTCGATCGTGTCGGCGATCTTCAGCCGCGGCAGCAGCTTGTTGTCGATCTCGTCGGCCAGCGCGCCGCCATCCACGCCGCCGCCCTGTGCGAACAGCGCTGCATATTCGGCGACCAGCTTGTCGTCACGGCCGCCGAGCCAATAGACTCGGCGCAGCAGCCCGCGTGCCGAGGCTGCGTAGAGCCCCTTGGGATAGTCGCGCAGATAGGCGCGCAACGCGGTCTCGCCCGCCGTGATGACCTTGGCATCGATCTGCGCGCCATCCCTGGGCGAGCCATACTCGTCGAATGCGCTCACCTGCGCCCGGTTCACCTCGACCCGGCCGATCATGTAATCGGCGGTCTCGCGCAGCCAGGCCTGGTCGGCGCCATGCAGCGCCGCGAAGCGCGCGGCGGCGCTGTCGTAATCGCCGCCGTAAAAGTCGCTCGCGCCCTGAAGGTAGCGGGCAAAGGCCTTGCCCGCGGCCGATTTGACGACGACGTCAGTGGTGGCGGCCGGGCCGGTGCAATTGGGCTGGAGCGCCCGCCGCGCCGCGATCAGCGCCGTCCGCTCCGCCTCCGGCACCTGCCGCGCCGCGGCCAGGGCTGCCGCGAAGGCCGCGGTGCCGCTGTCGTTGCTTCGGCAGCGCGATCCTTCGCCCTCGGCATAGCTGGTGTCGGTCGATGAGTCGGGCTGCGGGAAATAGGTTTTCCGGAAGGTCATCCAGTCGAACAGCGCCAGCGGCGGCGCCGGCCGCTCGGCCCGTTTGCCGGCGCGCATGTCGAGCAGCAACAGGCTGAGATTGACCCGCGTGTCGTTGCCCGGGCCGATCATCGCCATGTCGGTGCACCCGGTCATTGCCTTGTGCTTGAGTTTCCACTCCTGCGTGCACCCGAAATCGCCGCTCGCCCGGGCGGGGGCCTGCCACGCCAGCGACAGCAGCACCGCAACGAACAGCGCGCCAATCCGGTACATGCGTCTCTCCCCCGATTCCCCAACCTTCCGCGAAGGGGATGCGCCTCCTTTGCACCGGGATCGCCTGCCGGGTCGAGAGCGATGCGACGGAGATCAGGGCTTCGCAGTTCCCGACCGTTCCCGCGCGATCCGCGCGTCCAGCAAGCCTTCATACTTCGCCGCATAAGCACGGCACGCGCCCGGATCGACGAACGGGTTGGGCGTCTGGCTCGCGCGGAATTTGGCCAGCTTCACATCGCCGCCCGACGCATCCGGATGCGAGGTTACCAGGATATCGCAGGGGAGCGTGGCAAAGGCCTTGAAGGTCTTGCGGAACGCCGCGACGGTCGCCGCATGTTTCGGGTCCGAAAAGCCCCAGCTCTCGGTCGAAACGGGGTTGAGGCTCGCGCCGAACACCATGTTCCGGCAAGTACTGCCGGCGCAATTGCGCCAGGTCCAGCTCATGCTCCCTGCAGTATGCCCCGGTGTGGCCCGCGCGGTGATGACCGTATCGCCGAGCCGCAGCTTCTCGCCATCCTCCAGCGTGAGCACGCCTGCCACCGCCGGATAGGGCGCGAGCTGACCGAATTGCGGATCGTCCGCGAGGCTCTGCCCCAGACCGAGCACCTGCGCGCCCGCCCGGCTGGCGACGACTTTCGCCCCGCTGTCGCGCGCAAGGGCAGCGATGCCGCCGGCATGGTCGTAATGCGGCTCGGTGCTGAGGATGAACTTCACGTCCGTCACCTTGAACCCGAGCTGGCGGAGATGATCCTCGATTCCCGCCACTGCCTGCGGCACCGCGCCGTCGATCAGGATCAGCCCGGCGCTGGTGCGGATCAGCCCGACATTCAGCCCGCCGAACCCGACCAGGTAGAAATTGCCATGCACCCGCACCGGTTCCTGCGGCGTCAGCCAGCGCGCGGCGTAGTCGGGCTCGATCGGACGGGTGAGCGGATCGTCCGCCTGCGCCGAGGCCATCGCCGCTACCGACGCCAAAGCCACGCCGCCGAAAACCATCCATTTCATCGCTCGCTCTCCCGATTGCTCCCGCGACGATGTCGCGGCGGCGCCCGCACGACAAAACATCTTATCTCGACGCAGACCCCAATTGGATTTGGGGCTTATGACCCTTTGCGGGCCCGCCGATACGAACCAGGCGCCGAACGTCGGTCGGGAGCGGTCGATCGATCGACCTGACTGAAGTCGGTCCGGACCGTCACATCAGGATGCTGATGTGATGTGGTCGATGAAGGCGCGGAGCTTGGGGAGCATCTGGCGCTTGCCCGGATGATAGAGAAAGACGCCCGGCGTCATCACGGCGAGAGCGTCGAGCACTGACTCCAGTTTTCCGTCAGCGATCGGCGTGCGGACGAGCGGTCCGGGCACCTGTGCCAGCCCCACGCCGCGGATCGCGGCCCCGAGCAGCGTCGGGTAGTCATGCGCGATCAGCGGGCCCGAGACCGCCGCCTCGATCCGCTCGGTGCCGTTGGCAAAGGACCAATGCGCGATCGCGCCGTTCGAACGGCGCAGGCGCAGGCAGGCGTGATGGCGCAGGATTTCCACCCGCTCCGGGCGGCCGTGGCGCGCGAGATAGTCGGGGCTGGCGACGATCATGAAGGGAAAAGGCGGGGTGAGCCGCACTGCTACCATGTCGGGTGCGATGAACTGGCCGAAGCGGATTCCGGCGTCGAAACCGCCGGCCGCGAGATCGACCATCTCCTCGCTTGCGGCAATCTCCAGTTCGATCTCCGGATAGGCCTGGGCGAACGATCCGATCACCGGTTCGAGGATCAGCGGTACGACACCGCGGGGTACCGACAGGCGCAACAGTCCGGCGGGCCGTTGGCCGAGATCGCGGGCGACCTCGCCGGCAGCGACGAGTTCCGCGAAAGCCGGCCCGGCCCGGTCGAAGAATCGTTGACCCGCTTCAGTCAGGCCGACGCTGCGCGTCGTGCGCGTGAAGAGCGCGGCGCCGAGCCGGGATTCCAGGCCGCGAACTGCCTGACTCACCGCGGAGGGCGTCACGCCCAGCTCGGCGGCGGCGCGTCGAAAACTGTGGTGCCGCGCGACGGCGAGGAAGGTCTCGACGCCTTCCAGAGCGCCATGTCGGACTGTGTAGTTTTGCTTCATTATCAATGAATATTATATCGGATAGTGAAACGCCAGCGGCCGCCCTAGATGAAGCCCTGAAGCGTCGCAGGAGACTGGAATGCCGATGGGAACGCTCTTCCTCATTCAACTCATCCTTGGCTATGTCGCGTGGCTGCTCTGCTTCGGGACCTACGGCCTGCCCAGGCTCGAATCGATGGACCGGGCGCACGCCCACCGCGCGATCGCCATCCTGCACAGTTTCCGCTTCTTCGGCCTCGTCTTCCTCGTTCCCGGCGTCGTCGGTCCTGATCTGCCCGCCGGTTTCGCCCCGGCCGCCGCCTATGGCGACGTCGCCACGGGCCTGCTGGCCATGCTGGCACTGCTCACGATACGGATTCGTCCGCTCTTCTGGGCCTTCGTCGTCGCCTTCAACCTCGTGGGAGCCGGCGATCTCCTCCTCGACTATTGGCACGCCGTCCGGAGCGGGCTTCCGGAGCATGCCGGAGCCTTGGGCGCCGCCTATGCGATTCCGGTCCTTTACGTGCCTTTGCTGATGATCACGCACGGCTACGCGCTCTACGACCTGGCGCGTCACAGGATCGGCGCATCTCCCGGCCTCGCGGGTGACGCGACCGCATCCTAGGGCCTCCAGACCTTTACCCATGAGAACGCACGGGTCGGAAGCGACCGTCGATTCATTTTGCCGACCGGTGGCCGCATCATCGCAGCAAGGGCTCCTGGCGGTATCTGCACCGGGGCCTCAATGGTCAGGGGAAGACGGCATAGTGATCTCGCGATGCGATTCTCATAATTCGGGAAGTATAGCGTCAGTAAACGGGAGGAAGCATGCCCGCTTCTCTACGACAACATCTCGCGCGAATCAGGTCTCGAGCGTCACTTGCGCTGAAAAACGATCAGCCGAAATGCGGCCGAGCCCGAAAAATCGGGGTAGACGTCCGGTGGCAAAAATCCCCGAATATTTAAAGGGAAGCGACCCACCTGCCGCACCGATACTGGAGCGATCGTCTCCGATACTTGCCGGCGCGTCCCCGCACCTATTCCTTCGGCTTGGCCTTCAACCCGCGCACCCGGTGCCAGATATAGAAACCGACCAGCGCAACGAGCACCACGCCGATCAGCGCGTCCGCGCTGTGGAACGCCGCCTTCACGCGCGGATCGCTGTTCCATTTCTCGCCCAGTACCATGCCGAGCCAGGCCAGGCCGAAGCACCACGGCCAGGATCCGATGAAGGTATAGATATGGAAGGGGATCAGCTTCATCCGCGCAACGCCGGCGGGGAAGGCGATGAAGGAGCGGATCACCGGCAGCAGCCGGCCGATCAGCACCGCGTGGTTGCCCCAGCGGTCGAAGAAGCGATCGGCCATGTCGAGCTCGCCCGGGCCGATCAGGACATAGCGGCCCCAGCGCTCGGCCAGCGGACGGCCGCCGCGCTTGCCGACTTCATAGGCGACGATCGATCCGAGATTGCAGCCGATCGCCCCGGCGGTCGCCGCCAGATACAGGTCGAACCGCCCGACCGAGACGAGATAGCCGGCAAACGGCATGATGATCTCGGACGGCAGCGGGATGCACGCCGATTCGATCGCCATCAGCAGGACGATGCCGAGATACCCCCCCTTGGAGATGACGGCGATGGTGAAGGTCGCGAGTATCGCGAGGATTTTCTCGATCATGGGTTCCCCCTTTCGGCGAAGAGGGTGTCCGCCGCCAGTGGAAAATCTGTCGGCGCGGCGTGCAGGCTGCTAGGATGGCCGCTCATCCCGACAAAGGCCGCCCATGACCGATGACGACAAACGCGCCGCTGCCCTCGCCGCGGTGGAGGAGGTGAAGTCGGGCATGCTGATCGGTCTCGGCACTGGCTCCACCGCTGCCTTCGCGATCGGTCGGCTGGGGGAGCTGGTGCGTGCCGGGCTGAAGATCCGCGCCGTCGCCACGTCGCTGCGCACCGAATCGATGGCACGCATGGCGGGCATCACGCTGGTGGATTTCGCGACCGTCGATTCGGTCGACCTCACCATCGACGGCGCCGACGAGATCGACGAGCGGCTGTTCGCGATCAAGGGGGCCGGGGGCGCCATGCTCCGCGAAAAGATCGTCGCGGCCGCCTCGCGCCGGATGATCGTGATCGCCGATTCGTCGAAGCGAGTCGATCGCGTCGGCAAGGCCAAGCTGCCGGTCGAGGTCCTGCCCTTTGCCCGCGGCTTCGTCGCGACTCGGCTGGCCGATCTGGGCGCGAAGACCGCGCTGCGCGCCGAGCGGTCCGATCAGGGCAATATCATCATCGACGCTTTTTTCGCTGAAATGCCCGATCCTTGCGCCCTGGCCATGGGGCTTTCCGCGATCCCCGGCGTTCTCGGGCATGGCCTTTTCCTTGACGAGGTGGATTGCGCCTATATCGGCGGGGGCGGCCGCGTGATCCGGCTTGACAGATAGCAACCACCAGCGACGGACAGCGTTCGACTGTCCGAGTAGAAAGCGAGTTTCTCCATGTCCGATGCCGCCACGGCCAGCGCACCCGTCAAGGGCCTTCACGAGGACGGCTCGCCGGAGCGCCTGGCGATCGACACGATCCGCACGCTCTCCATGGATGCGGTGCAGAAGGCCAATTCGGGCCATCCCGGCACGCCGATGGCGCTTGCGCCCGTCGGCCACACGCTCTGGTCGCAATTCCTGCGCACTGATCCGGACAAGCCCGACTGGCCCAATCGCGATCGCTTCGTCCTCTCGGTCGGCCATGCCTCGATGCTGCTCTACGCGCTGCTGCACCTCGCCGGCGTCAAGGAGATCGACCGCGACGGCAAGCCGACCGGCAACCTCGCGGTCAGCCTGAACGACATCGAGCAGTTCCGTCAGCTCGGCTCCAAGACCCCGGGTCACCCGGAATATCGCCACACCACGGGCGTCGAGACCACGACCGGCCCGCTCGGCGCGGGCTGCGGCAATTCGGTCGGCATGGCGATCGCCGAGCGCTGGCTCGCCGCGCGCTACAACAAGCCCGGCTTCGACCTGTTCGACCATGACGTCTATACGCTGTGCGGCGACGGCGACATGATGGAAGGCGTCTCGGCCGAGGCTGCCTCGCTCGCCGGCCATCTCAAGCTCTCCAACCTGTGCTGGATCTACGACAGCAACCATATCAGCATCGAGGGCGACACGGCGCTCGCCTTCGACGAGGATGTCGGCATGCGCTTCCAGGCCTATGGCTGGAACGTCATCCATGTCGACGACGCCAATGATTGCGGCGCGCTCGCCGATGCATTCGCCAGCTTCAAGGCGACGAACGACCGCCCGACCTTCATCGTCGTGCATTCGATCATCGGCTGGGGTTCCCCGCGCGCCGGCAGCGAAAAGGCGCATGGCGAGCCGCTCGGCGCCGACAATATCAAGGCGACCAAGCTCGCCTATGGCTGGCCCGAGGATGCGCAGTTCCTGGTACCGGACGGCGTCGCCGAGGCCTTCGAGAAGTCGATCGCCGATCGCGGCCGGCCCTTGCGCGAAGCATGGGAGGCGATGTTCGCCGAGTATCGCAAGGCCAATGGCGATCTGGCGGCCGAACTCGATCTGCTGCTCAAGGGCGACCTGCCTGAGGGCTGGGACGCCGATATCCCGGTGTTCGGTGCCGATGAGAAGGGCGTTGCCTCGCGTGACGCCGGCGGCAAGGTGCTCAACGCTATCGCCAATCGCGTGCCCTTCCTGATCGGCGGTTCGGCCGATCTCGCGCCCTCGACCAAGACCGATGTGAAGGGCAAGGCATCGTTCGAAGCCGATAATTATGGCGGCTCCAACTTCCATTTCGGCGTGCGCGAACATGGCATGGGCGCGGTGGTCAACGGCATGGCGCTGTCGCACCTGCGCTCCTACGGCTCCACCTTCATGGTCTTTGCCGATTATATGCGCCCGCCGATCCGCCTCGCCGCGATCATGGAACTGCCCTCGATCTTCGTCTTCACGCATGACTCCATCGGCGTCGGCGAAGACGGCCCGACGCATCAGCCGATCGAGCATCTCGCCACCTTGCGCGCCATCCCCGGGCTCGACACGATCCGCCCCGGCGACGCGAACGAGACCGCCTGGGCCTGGCGCGCCGCGCTCGAGCACAAGCATCGTCCGACCACGTTGGTCCTGTCGCGCCAGGCACTGCCGACGCTCGACCGCACCAAATATGCATCGGCCGAGGGGCTGATGCAGGGCGCCTATATCCTCGCCGGCGATGGCGACGCCGAGCTGATCCTGATCGCCACGGGCAGCGAAGTCTCGCTCGCGGTCGCGGCGCATGAGGCGCTGACCGCACAGGGCGTGCGCTCGCGCGTCGTCTCGATGCCGAGCTGGTATCGGTACGAACTGCAGGATCAGGCCTATAAGGAATCGATCCTGCCCAGGTCGGTCACTGCCCGCATCGCAATCGAGATGGGCGGCGAGATCGGCTGGGATCGTTATGTCGGGTTCGAGGGGCGGACGATTACCATGTCGACCTTCGGCGCCTCGGCACCGCTCGCGAAGCTGCAGGACAAGTTCGGGTTCACCGTCGACAATGTCGTCAAGGTTGCCCGCGAATTGCTCGGAAAGGATTGATCATGGGCCGTCTCAACGATCTCGCCGCACTGGGCCAGGCCGTCTGGCTCGACTTTGTCGACCGCAAGTTCCTCGCCGAAGGGGGCCTGCAGAAGCTGGTCGATGAGGATGGGCTGACCGGCGTCACCTCCAACCCGTCGATCTTCGAAAAGGCGATGGGCCATGGCACCGCCTATGACGAAGCCCTGGCTGAGTTCGACCAGACGCATCCCGGCGCGCCGGCGATGCAGCGTTACGAGCATCTCGCGATCCAGGACATCCAGGCTGCGGCCGACACGCTCCGCCCGGTCTATGACCGGCTCGACGGCAAGGACGGCTATGTCAGCCTCGAGGTCTCGCCCTATCTCGCCAACGACACCGACGGCACCATCGCCGAGGCGAAGAAGCTCTGGGCGGCGGTCGACCGGCCCGACCTGATGATCAAGATCCCGGGCACGCCCGCCGGGGTCCCCGCCATCGCCGCGACGATCGCAGCGGGGATCAACGTCAACGTCACGCTGCTCTTCTCGATCGAGGCGTACAAGGCCGTCGCGCTGGCCTATGTCGCCGGCCTCGAACAGCGCGTCGGAAAGGGTGAGGCGATCGACAGGATCGCCAGCGTCGCCAGCTTCTTCGTCAGCCGCATCGACACCAAGATCGACGACGCGATCGACGCCCGTGTTAAGGACGGCGATGCCGAGTCCGAGGCGCTGAAGGCCGTGCGCGGCAAGGTCGCCATCGCCAACGCCAAGCTCGCTTATGCCTGGTACGAGGCGTTCATCGCCTCGGACCGCTGGCAGGCGCTCGCCGCCAGGGGCGCGATGCCGCAGCGGCTGCTCTGGGCGTCGACCGGCACCAAGAACCCCGATTATCCCGACACGCTTTATCTCGACACCTTGATCGGCAAGGACACGGTCAACACCGTGCCGCCCAAGACGCTCGACGCCTTCCGCGACCATGGCACCGCCGCCGAGACGCTGACCCAGGATGTCGACGGCGCGCGCCACACGCTCGCCGAGGCGGATCGGCTCGGCCTGGATTTGACCGGGGTGACGGATACCCTGGTCGAGGAAGGCGTTGCGTCCTTCTCGTCAGCGTTCGACACCCTGCTCGGGGCGATCGCGGCGAAGCATCCCGAAACGGCCAACTGACCAACCCCATCCGGAGATTGCCAATGCGTATCGGACTGATCGGCCTTGGCCGGATGGGGGGCAACATCGCGCGGCGGCTGATGCGCGCCGGGCATGAGACGGTCGCCTATGACCGCTCGCCCGAGGCGATCGCCGAACTGGTCGCGGACGGCGCGGTCGGCGCCGACTCGCTCGAGGACATGCAGGCCAAGCTCGCCAGCCCGGCGATCTTCTGGGTGATGCTGCCCGCCGGTGCGCCGACCGAGGACACGATCGCGACGATCGCCGGCTTCGCCAAGCCGGGCGACATCGTCATCGACGGCGGCAACAGCTTCTACAAGGACGATATCCGCCGCGCGAAGGCGCTGGCTGAAAAAGGCATCCGCTATGTCGATGTCGGCACCTCGGGTGGCGTCTGGGGGCTGGAACGCGGCTATTGCATGATGGTCGGTGGCGACAAGGAAGCGGTCGATCTGCTTGATCCGATCCTCGCCGCGCTGGCCCCCGGCCTCGGCACCATCCCGCGCACGCCCAATCGTGGCGACAAGAGCGAGGATCCGCGCGCCGAGCAGGGTTATATCCATGCCGGCCCTCCTGGCTCGGGCCATTTCGTGAAGATGGTGCATAACGGCATCGAGTACGGCCTGATGCAGGCCTATGCCGAAGGCTTCGATATCCTGAAGGGCAAGGCGTCCGAAAAACTTCCCGAGGACGAGCGCTTCGATCTCAACCTCACCGACATCGCCGAGGTCTGGCGGCGCGGCAGCGTGATCTCCTCCTGGCTGCTCGACCTCTCCGCCTCGGCCTTGGCCGACGATCAGCAGCTCGACAAATTTTCCGGCAAGGTCGCCGATTCGGGCGAAGGCCATTGGACGATCGAAGCGGCGATGGAGGAAGCGGTGCCGGTCAATGTGCTCAGCGCCGCGCTGTTCGCGCGCTATCGCAGCCGGGTCGACCATACGTTCGGCGACAAGCTGCTCTCTGCGATGCGCTTCGGCTTCGGCGGCCATGTCGAGATGCCCCAATAGTGAGCAACGGACCGAGTGAGGCGATCCGGCTCGTCGTCTCCGATCTCGACGGCACGCTGGTCGACCGAAAGAAGCAGCTTACTCCCGGCACGATCGCTGCAGTGGGCCGCCTGCGCGACGCCGGGGTCGGCTTCACCATCATCAGCGCCCGGCCGCGATCGGGCATGATGCCGATCGCCGATGCCTTGGCGATCGACGATGTGATGGGCGCGTTCAACGGTGGCACCATCTTCCGGCGCGACGGCACCGTGATCGAGCAGCACCGCATCGATCCGGACGTCGTGCGCGGCGTGTTCGGCCTGGTGGGTGACGCCGCGGTCGACATCTGGGTGTTCGCCGACGACCTCTGGTACGCCAGCACCGCTCAGGGCCATCATGTCGATTCGGAGCGGGTGTCGTCCAATCAGGCGCCGGTGATCGTCGCCGACTTCACGGCGCTATACGACCGCGCCGACAAGGTGACGTTCGTCAGCGATGACCCCGCGCTGCTCGGCACGCTGACGGATCGCGCCGCAGCCGCTTTCGGTACGCGGGCGACGGTGGTGCAATCCCAGACCTATTATCTCGACGTCACCGCGCTCGCCGCCAACAAGGGCGACGGCGTCACGTTGCTCGCGGAGGCGCTGGGCGCATCGCTCGCGCAGACAGCGGTGATCGGGGATCAGGGCAATGACCTCGCCATGTTCGCCCGCGCCGGGCTGTCGATCGCGATGGGGCAGGGGCCGGAAGCAGTGCGGGCGAAGGCAAATTTCGTCACCGGCGCGAACGATGCGGACGGCGTCGCGCAGGCGATCGATTCAATCATCCTGCCGCGCTGCTAGGTACCGGATCGTCCGCATAACGCCGCGCGATCACCGCGCAGGCGATCAGCTGGAGCTGGTGGAACAGCATCAGCGGCAGGATGACGAGGCCGACCTGCGCCGGGGCGAACAGCACGCCCGCCATCGGCACGCCGGAGACAAGGCTCTTCTTCGATCCGCAAAACACCAGCACGATCGCATCCTCGCGGCTGAGGCCCATCAGCCTGCCCGCGCCCCAGGTGGCGAGCAGCACCAGCGCGAGCAGCACTGCGCAGACCGCGAGGATCACGCCGAGCTCCGCCGCCGACAGCCGGTGCCAGATCCCGTCGACCACCGCCGCGCCGAATGCGGTATAGACAACCAGCAGGATCGATCCGCGATCGACGATGGTCAGCATTTTCTTCTGGCGCGTCACGAAAGCCCCGATCCACGGCCGCAGCAGATGCCCGGCGACGAAGGGAAGCAGGAGCTGGACGACGATCGATTCGACCGAGGAGAGCGACACGCCCGCGCTGCCGCTCGAATGGATCAGCACCGCGGTCAGCGCCGGCGTCAGCACGATGCCGAGGATGTTGGAGATAGACGCGCTGCACACCGCCGCCGCGACATTGCCGCGTGCGATGGCGGTGAAGGCGATCGACGACTGTACGGTCGAGGGCAGCAGGGTCAGGAACAGCATGCCCATCGCGACCGGCGGCGTAAGGAAGGGCAGGGCAGCGACGCCCAGTCCCAGCACCGGGAACAGAATGTAGGTCGCGGCGAACACCGCGAGGTGAAGACGCCAGTTGCTCATCCCCGCCAGCACTGCCTCGCGCGACAGCTTCGCGCCGTGGAGGAAGAACAGCAGCACGATCGCGATATCCGCGATGGCGCCGAACAGCGGCACGCCGGCGCCGCGCGGCGGCAGGATCGAGGCGAGCACGACCGTGCCGATCAGCATCAGGATGAACGGCTCGAAGATGACGAGGAAACGCTTCAGCATTTCCGATCCTTCGCGCGATCGGCCTCGCGCCGCAACGGGTTTGCTCCTCCCGTCGAACTTGCATCGTCATGCCGGACGTGTTCCGGCATCCACCGTTCCGCACGACTTTCGGCCGATGGGGGCCCGGAACGGTGGACCCCGGAACAAGTCCGGGGTGACGCCAGGGCGGGGGTCCGCAAAGCCTGATATCGTCCGATGGCGATTGGCCGTAAGCTGGCCCGATGGACGATACTCCCCTTACCGACGCGGCAATCGTCGAGATGGCGCGCGCGATGCTCGATCTCGATATCCCATCCGAATGCCTGCCGGGCGTCCGGGCGAACCTCGATATATTGGCCGGGCATGCGAAGCTGATCGAGCAGCCCGATGACTGAGAGCGTCCTCGCCATCGCCGAAGCCGTGCGCAACGGCCGGCGATCGGCTGTATCGGTCGCGGAAGAGGCGATCGCGCGCATCCGCGAGCGCGACGGGGCCAGCGGTGCGGTAACAAGGCTGCTCGACGACCGGGCGCTGGCCGAGGCGCGGGCGATCGACGCGATCGTCGCGGCGGGAGGCGATCCCGGGTCGCTGGCAGGCGTGCCCTACGGTGTGAAAGACCTGTTCGACGTCGCCGGCCTTCCCACCACCGCGGGCGCGGCGATGCTGCGCGATGCGCCGCCTGCGATAGCCGATGCTGAAGCCATTACGCGGCTGCGGGCGGCAGGCGCGGTGCTGGTCGCGACGCTCAACATGGACGAGTTCGCGTATGGCTTCGCGACCGTCAACGCCGCCTTCGGCACCACATGCAACCCGCACGACACGGATCGCCTCGCCGGCGGATCATCGGGCGGATCGGCGGCGGCCGTGGCGAGCGGAATGCTGCCGCTGACCTTGGGGTCGGACACCAACGGATCGATCCGCGTGCCCGCCGCCTTGTGCGGGCTGTACGGGCTCAAGCCGGCGCATGGCAGTTTGCCGATGCGGGGCGTCTATCCGTTCGTCGACAGCTTCGACGATATCGGCCCCTTCGCCACCTCGATCGCCGACCTGAAACTGGTTTGGCAGGTCGTCGGTGGCGTCAGCGGCGCGGCCGGAACGCGTATCGGCCGCCTCGGCGGCTGGTTCGAACGCAACATGGCGCCCGAGCTGACAGCGGCGATCGATGCGCTGGACACGCATCTCGGCGGGCTGGAGCGCGTCGAATTCCCCGAGGTCGACCGCGCGCGTTCTGCGGCTTTCCTGATGACCGCGGCCGAGGGCGGGGCGCGACATCTGCCCGAACTGCGCCGTCGCCCGCTCGAATTTGATCCGGCGACCCGCGACCGGCTGATCGCCGGCGCGATGCTCCCCGCGCCGCACTATCTGGCGGCACAGGCCTTCCGCGAGACCTTCCGCGCCGCCGTATCTGCCCTGTTCGAGCGCCACGACGTGCTGATCGCCCCGTGCGTCGGCGAAGTCGCGCCGCGCATCGACGATCCCTTCATCACTATCGATGGCGCGCGCGTGCCCGCCCGCGCGCATCTCGGCCGGCTGACTCAACCGCTCAGCTTCATCGGCTTGCCCGTGATCGCGGTGCCGCTGCTCCGGCCGGGCCGATTGCCGCTCGGGCTCCAGCTCGTCGGCGTGCCGGGCCGCGAGGGCGCTTTGTTCGGGCTGGCGGAGCGGCTCGAGGCGGACGGCCTGACCGGGTTCAGCGCGCCCGCCTGAACCCTCTTCCGCTCGCGTAAAGTCGCGCTATGCTCGCTGATGATCCGGCACCGACCGGAAGGACGGGAGCGGATCTGGGCAGCCGGGGGACCGCCAATGTCGACGACCGAGGAAAAGCAGAGGACGGGTCGGTTAGCCGTCTGGTTCGAGCTCGCCGAACGCGGCACGACCGTGCGCACCGAGGTGCTGGCCGGCGCCACCACGTTCCTGACCATGGCCTATATCATCGTCGTCAACCCGGCGATCCTCGGCGCGGCGGGCATGCCGATCGCGGCGGTGGCAGCGGCGACCTGTTTCGCGGCGGGTGTCGCCAGCATCCTGATGGGCTGCTTCGCCAATGTGCCGCTCGCGCTGGCGCCGGGCATGGGCCTCAACGCCTATTTCAGCTTCACCGTGGTGCAGGGCATGGGCGTGCCCTGGCCGGTCGCGCTCGGCTGCGTGCTGATCTCGGGCGTGGTCTTCCTGTTGCTGACCGCCGCAGGCATCCGCCAGATGATCCTCGCCGCGATCCCGCCGCACCTGCTCGCGGCGGTTGCCGGGGGCATCGGCCTGTTCATCGGCTTTATCGGGCTGAAGAATGCCGGCATCGTCGTCAATAATCCGGCGACGAGCGTCGCCTTGGGCGATCTTCACGCCCCCAGCGCAGCGCTCGCCTTGATCGGGCTGGTGACGATCGCGGTGCTCAGCGTCTGGCGGGTGCGCGGCGCAGTGCTGATCGGCATCGTCGCGACCACCCTGATCGGCTGGGCGTTCAGCCTCGTCACCTTCACGCCCCAGCCCTATTCCTTCGAGGCGCTGACTGAGACGGCGTTCAAGCTCGATCTGGGCGGCGTGTTCGGTGCCGATGGCAGGCACGGGCTCGGCGTGATCGAGATTCTGTTCGTCTTCCTGTTCGTCGACCTGTTCGACAATATCGGCACGCTCGTCGCCGTGACCAAGCGCGCCGGCCTTGTCGCTCCGGACGGCAGCATCCCCCGGCTCAACCGCATGTTGTTCACGGACGCGATCGCGACGATAATCGGCGCTCTGGCCGGCACCAGCACCGTCACGTCCTATGTCGAGAGCGCGGCAGGCGTCGAGGCAGGCGGACGCACCGGCCTGACCGCGGTGGTCACTGGCCTGTTGTTCCTGGCGGCGATGTTCGTCGCGCCCTATGCGCAGCTCATTCCGGCCGCCGCGACTGCACCGGCGCTGATCCTGGTCGGCGCGCTGATGATGATGCCGCTAGCCGAAGTTGCGTGGGACGATCCGGAAGTCGCGATCCCCGCCTTCCTGACCGTCGCGCTGATCCCGCTGACCTTCTCGATCGCCAACGGGCTCGCCTTCGGCATCACCGCGCATGCCGTGCTGAAGCTGCTCCGCGGCAAGATCACGAAGACCGACTGGCTGTTGCTGGTACTCGCGGCGCTGTTCGTCCTGCGCTTCGCATGGCTGGCGGCGGGATGATTAGAGGTTCATGCTCTTATTGTGATGCGTAACGAAGTGAGAAGCCTGCGCGGCATGGTGACCGCGCCCCATCATCTGGCGGCGCAGGCCGGGCTCGGCGTGCTGCAGGATGGCGGCAATGCGGTCGAGGCGACGGTCGCGGTCGCGGCGTGCCTGGCCGTAGTCTATCCGCACATGACCGGGATCGGCGGCGACGGTTTCTGGCTGATCGCCGAGCCCGACGGCCGGACTCACGCGATCGACGCATGCGGCGGCGCAGCGGCAACCGCTGATCTCGCCCTCTATGAAGAGCATGAGACGATCCCCTGGCGCGGCCCGCTCGCTGCCAACACGGTGGCAGGCACGATCTCGGGCTGGGCGGCGGCGCTTGAATCGAGCGGGGGCACGCTGCCGCTCGCGCGGCTGCTGCGCGATGCGATCCATCATGCCGAATGCGGCGTCGCGGTGGCGCGCGGCGGGGCGGAGATCGCCGCGGCCAAAGGCGCCGAGTTGCGCGATCAGCCGGGCGCCTGGGCGACGACCTTCGAACCCGAAGGCCGGCCGCTGGTCGAAGGCGAGATATTGCGCCAACCCCAGCTTGCCGTGACCCTGACGGCGCTGGCCCGCGACGGGCTGCGCAGCTTCTATGAAGGCGCGCTGGCCCGATCGATCGCCGCCGATCTCGCCCAGTTCGGCAGCCCCGTCTCGGCGGCCGATCTCGCCGCGCACCGCGCCACCCGGCCGGCGCCGCTCAGCGTGCCGATCGAGGGCGCACGGCTGTTCAACACTGCGCCGCCGACTCAGGGCGCCGCCTCGCTCCTGATCCTCGCGCTGTTCGACCGGGTCCATGCCGCCGAGGCCGAGGGCTTCGATTATGTCCATGGCCTGGTCGAGGCGACAAAGCAGGCTTTCCTGTTCCGCGACCGGCATGTCGGTGATCCCGCCTATATGAGCTTCGACCCTCAAACGTTGCTCGACGATCCGCGCGAGCTCGACGAGATGGCCATGCGCATCGATCTCAATCGCGCTTTACCCTGGCCGCAGCCGGCCTCGGCGGGCGACACCTGCTGGTTCGGCGCGGCGGATGCCGAGGGGCGCGTCGTCAGCGCGATCCAGAGCACCTATTTCGAGTTCGGATCGGGCCTGGTCCTGCCCGAAACTGGCATCACTTGGCAGAACCGGGGCAGCAGCTTCCGCCTGAGCGAGGATGGCTGGAACGCACTGCGGCCGGGCCGCAAGCCGTTCCACACGCTCAATCCCGCGTTGGCCCGTTTCGACGACGGTCGCGTCATGGCCTACGGCACGATGGGCGGCGAGGGGCAACCTCAGACCCAGGCGGCGATCTTCACCCGCTATGCCCGCTACGGCATCGGCCTGCAGGAAGCGATCAGCCGCCCGCGCTGGCTGCTCGGGCGAACCTGGGGTGACGACAGCACCACGCTCAAGATCGAGGATCGTTTCCCGCTCGATCTGTACGAGGATCTCGATACGGCAGGGCATCAGATCGAGCTGATGCCCGCCTTCACCACGACCATGGGCCATGCCGGTGCGATCGTGCGCCATGCCGATGGCATGCTGGAGGGTGCGACCGATCCGCGCAGCGATGGCCAGGTGGCGGCGTGGTGAGCAGCGGACAGCGCGCGGTCTCGCGCTGCGATACGCTGGGCGCCGCGCCGTACAGCGATATGGAGGATGGGCTGTTCCGCGCCTGGCTGACGCCGGCCTTCGCCGCGGCGCAGGAAGCGGTTGCCGGATGGATGGCGGAGGCGGGCATGGCGGTGCGCATCGATGCGGCGACCAACCTCATCGGCCGCTATGAAGGCGCGACGCCAGACGCGCCTGCACTGCTGATCGGCAGCCATCTCGACAGCGTACGCGATGCCGGCCGCTATGACGGGCCGCTCGGCGTAATGCTCGGCATCGAATGCGTCGCCGCGCTGAACGCGGCGGGCCGGCGCCTGCCCTTCGCGATCGAAGTGATCGGGTTCGGCGACGAGGAAGGCTCGCGCTTTCCCTCGCCGATGCTCGCCAGCCGGGCGGTGGCGGGCAGCTTCGATCCGGCGAGCCTGTCAGCCATCGGGCTAGACGGGGTAACGATCGAACAGGCCCTGATCGCAGGCCGCCACCCGCCCGACGGCTTCGCGGGGGCCGCTCGCTCGCCCGGCTCCGTCATCGCCTATCTCGAGGCGCATATCGAACAGGGGCCCGCGCTCGAGGCGGACGGCCTCGCAGTGGGCGTGGTCACCGGCATCGCATCACAATTGCGCTACAGCGTCGTGGTCGAGGGCACGGCAGGTCACGCTGGCACCACTTCCATGACGCTGCGCCGCGACGCGCTAACGGCGGCGGCCGAAATGATCCTCGCGGTAGAACGGCTCGCGGGCGGTGGCACCCCCGATCTCGTCGCGACGGTCGGCCGGCTCGAGGCCAGGCCCGGCGCGGTCAACGTGATTCCCGGCCGTGTCGCGTTCTCGATCGACATCCGCGCGCTCGATCCGGCCGCGCGCGATGCCGTCGCGGACGCGATCCTTGCCGAGATCGAGGCGATCGGCACCTGGCGCAAGGTCAGCGTCTCTGCCGAGCGGATCCATGATTTGCCCGCCAGCCCCTGCGACCCAAGGCTGATGGACCTGCTGTCCGACGCGATGGCGGCAGAAGGCCAGCCCGAACGCCGCCTCGCCAGCGGCGCGGGGCATGATGCGATGGTGATGGCGTCGCTCTGCCCGACCGCTATGCTGTTCGTCCGTTGCGCGGGCGGCATCAGCCACAACCCCGCCGAAAGCGTGGACCCGGCTGACGCGGAGGTCGCGCGGCGGGTGATGCTCGGCTTCATCGACCGGCTTGGAGATAGCTTTGACGCCTGACCTTTTCGGAGAGATCGATCCGCCCCAGCGGCTGCTGATGGGCCCTGGCCCGGTCAACGCGCATCCCCGTGTGCTGCGCGCGATGTCGGCTGATCTGCTCGGCCAGTTCGACCCCGAGATGACGGCCTATATGAACCAGGTCATGGCGCTCTATCGCCCGATCTTCGGGACGCAGAATCATTGGACTTTCCTCGTCGACGGCACTGCGCGCGCCGCGATCGAGGCGGCTTTGGTCAGCCTGATCGCGCCGGGCGACACCGTGCTGATCGTCAATTTCGGCCGCTTCGGGTTGTTGCTGCGCGAGATCGTCGAGCGGATCGGCGGCAGGATCGAGACGGTCGACGCGCCCTGGGGTGAGGTGGTGCCGATGGATGCCATCGCCGACGCGATCGAGCGGGCCGGGCCGAAGGTGGTCGCTGCGGTACATGGCGACACCTCCACAACGATGGCGCAGCCGCTAGCGGGCCTCGGCGCTTTGTGCCGCGCAGCGGGCGCTCTCTCCTATGTCGATGCGACCGCGACGATCGGCGGCATGGCGATCGAGGCCGATGACTGGGGCGTCGATGTCGTCACCGGCGGGTTGCAGAAATGCCTGGGCGGCCCCTCGGGATCGGCCCCGATCACCATCTCCGATCGCGCGGCGGACCATATCGCGTCGCGCCGCCATGTCGAAAAGGGCATCGTCCGGGACGATATCGCCAATGGCTCGGGCGCGCGGATCGGCTCCAATTATTTCGATCTCGCCATGGTGATGGACTATTGGAGCGAGAAGCGCCTCAATCATCATACCGAGGCGACGACCATGCTCTACGGCGCCCGTGAATGCGCGCGCGTGGTGCTGGGCGAGGGACTCGACGCGCGGTTCGCGCGGCATCGCCTGGCCGGGGCGTCGGTAGTGGCCGGCGCGAGGGCGATGGGGCTGACGGTGTTCGGCGACGACGCGTATCGCATGACCAATGTGACCGGCATCTTTGTGCCTGAAGGCGTGGACGGCGAAGCGGTCCGCCGCCGCATGCGCGAGGATTTCGAGATCGAGATCGGCGCCGCGTTCGGGCCGCTCCAGGGGAAGATCTGGCGGATCGGCGCGATGGGCTACAATGCGATGAAGCATAAGGTGGCGCTGACGCTTGGGGCGCTGGAAGCGGTGTTGCGGGCAGAAGGATTTGCGACGCCGCCAGGCGCTGGAGTCGATGCCGCGCTGGAGGCCTGGCGGTGAGGGGTTCCATCAAACTCCCTCTCCCAGCGGGAGAGGGAAGGGGCCCATGCCGAAGGCATGGGAAGGGTGAGGGCGAATGATAGCGCTCATCGCAATGATCACCCTCACCCTTCCGCCGCTTCGCGGCTCCCTCCCTCTCCCGCTGGGAGAGGGAATTAAGGGTTCCTTCGCATGACCACCCCCCGCGACCTCGTCGGCTACGGCCAGACCCCACCCAACCCACGCTGGCCGAACAATGCGCGCGTCGCCGTCCAGATCGTCCTCAACTATGAGGAAGGCGGGGAGAACAGCGTCCTCAACGGCGACAAAGGTTCCGAGGCGTTCCTATCCGAAATGGTCGGCGCCCAGAGCCATCCGGGGCGCGCGATGGCGATGGAAAGCCTCTACGAATATGGGTCGAGAGCCGGCTTCTGGCGCCTCCACCGGTTGTTCACCGAGCGCCAGATCCCGATCACGGCGTTCGGCGTCGCCTCGGCGATGGAGATGAACCCCGCCGCGGTCGAGGCGATGATGGGAGCCGAGTGGGAGATCGCCAGCCACGGGCTCAGATGGATCGACTATCAATCCATCCCCGAAGGGATCGAACGCGAGCACATCGCCAGGGCGATCGATCTCCACACCCGCCTCACCGGCACGCGCCCGCTCGGCTGGTACCAGGGCCGCACCTCGCCCAACACCGCGCGGCTGATCGTGGAGGAGGGCGGCTTCCTCTACGATGCCGACAGCTATGCCGACGACCTGCCCTATTACGATCGCCGGCACGCCAAGCCTCAGCTGATCGTCCCTTATTCGCTCGACGCCAACGACATGAAGATGGTCGCGCTCAACGGCTTCACTGAGGGCGTTCAGTTCTTCCGCTACCTCGTCGACACCTATGAACAACTCCGCGCGGAAGGCGGGCGGATGATGTCGGTCGGCCTGCACGGGCGCATCGCCGGCCGGCCAGGTCGCGCCATCGCGGTCGCGCAGTTCCTCGATCATGTGCTGGAGAGCGGCGACGCCTGGATCGCGCGCCGCATCGACATCGCCCGGCATTGGCTCGAGCTGTACCCGGCATGACCATCGACGATCCCCGCATCCTGGCCGAAGTGGCCGCCGCGTTCCACGAGTATGAGCGCGCGCTGATGGCGGACGATATTCCCGCGATGGACCGGCTCTTCGCCGATGCGCCGACCACGATCCGCTACGGCGTCGGTGAGGTGCTCTACGGCGCGGACGAGATTCGCGACTTCCGCAAAGGGCGCGGCGGCTCGCCCCAGCGCCGCCTCGGCCGCGTCGCGATCACGACCTATGGCGACAGCTTCGCTACCGCCAATGCCGAATTCTTCCGCGACGGCAGCGACAGGCGGGGCCGCCAGAGCCAGGCCTGGGTGAAGTTCTCGGATGGCTGGAAGATCGTCTCGGCGCATGTCTCGATCGAAGGCACCACCTCATGATCGACGAGACCGACCCCGACGCCTTCATCCGCCGCTATGGCGCCCTGTTCGAGCACAGCCCCTGGGTGGTCATGCGCGCCGCCGCCCGTCTGCCGCTCGGCGATGTCCATGCCGGGCTGATGGCAGTGGTGCATGAGGCGACGCCCGAGGAGCAGTTCAAGCTGATCCGCGCCCATCCCGAGCTTGCCGGCAAGGCAGCGATCGACCGGACGCTCACCGCGGAATCCGCCGCCGAACAGGCCTCGGCCGGTCTCGACCGGCTGACACAAGAGGAGTTCGATCGCTTCCACGCTCTCAACCAGGCCTATGGCGAGCGCTTCGGTTTCCCCTTCATCCTCTGCGTGCGGCTGACCGACAAGGCCGGCATCCTCGCCGCGATGGAGGAACGGCTGGACAATGACCGCGACACCGAGATCGCCACCGCCATCGCCGAGATCGGCCAGATCGTGCGCCTCCGGCTCAAGGACATGGCATGAACAGTCTTTCCACCCATGTGCTCGACACCATGCACGGCCGGCCCGCCGCCGGGCTGGGCCTGGCGCTGACCGGGCCGCACGGCGAGATCGCGCGCGGCACGACCAATGCCGATGGCCGCTGCCCGGAACTGATGCGCGACGATCTCAAGCCCGGCCGCTACGCGATCCGCTTTTCGGTGGCCGAGTATTTCCGAAGCCTCGGCGTCGTTCTGCCCGATCCGCCCTTCCTCGATGAAGTGGTGGTCGATTTCGGCATCGCGGCGGATGGCGGGCATTATCATGTGCCGCTGCTCGTCTCGCCTTATGGCTATTCCACCTATCGGGGCAGTTGAGACCATGACGATCGACCTCGCCGAATGGCTCAACCTGGCGATCAGATGGCTGCATCTGACGGCGGGCATCGCCTGGATCGGGTCGTCCTTCTACTTCGTCTGGCTCGACAATCACCTGACGCCCCCCGCGCAAGGGGAGGCCTCGGGCGAACTCTGGTCGGTCCATGGCGGCGGTTTCTATCACAACCAGAAATACCAGGTCGCGCCGAGCCAGATGCCCGATCGCCTGCACTGGTTCAAATGGGAGGCTTATTTCACCTGGATCAGCGGCTTTTCGCTGCTGGTGCTGGTCTATTATGTCGGCGCGCAGAGCTATCTGGTCGATCCGGCCAAGGCAGCGCTCAGCCCCGCCGAAGCGATCGCCATCGGCCTCGTGGCGCTGGCGGTCGGCTGGCTGTTCTACGATCTGCTGTGCCGCTCGCCGCTGGGCACGAACAACCGGCTGCTCGGAATCGTCTGGTTCGCCTTCCTGCTGGTCGCGGCCATCCTGCTCGACCGCGTGTTCAACGGCCGCGCGGCGTATATGCATATCGGGGCGATGATGGGCACGGCGATGGTTGCCAATGTGTTCTTCGTCATCATCCCCAACCAGCGCAAGGTCGTCGCCGATCTGATCGCCGGGCGCACGCCCGATCCGGCGCTGGGCAAGGCCGCCAAGCAGCGCTCGCTGCACAATAATTACATGACGCTGCCCGTTCTGTTCATCATGATGAGCCACCATTATCCCATGACTTATGGCGCGCAGCGGCCCTGGCTGGTGCTGGCATTGCTCGGCCTGACCGGCGTCGCCGTGCGCCATGTGTTCAACCTGCGGCACCGGGCGCAAGCGACCGGGCCGGCGATGGTCCTGGCAGCGGTGCTCGCTTTTGCCAGCGTGACCTATGTTTCGATGGAGAAGAGCGCCGCAGTGTCGACGCCGACTGCCGATGCGGGTGCGCAGCCGGCGCCGGCCGGCAATCCCGTGTTCGCCGATATCGAGCCGATCCTGGCGAAGCATTGTGTGGGTTGCCACAGCGTGCACCCGACCAATCCCGCTTTCACCGCGCCGCCGCTCGGCGTGGTGATGGACAGCTACGGCCATGTCCGCGCCCTGTCGGCGCGGATCCAGAAGGTAGCGGTCGATTCCGAAGTAATGCCGCTCGGCAACGCGACCGGCATGACCAGGGCCGAGCGCCAGAAGCTCGGCGCCTGGATCGCTGCCGGGGCACCAAGATGACTCGCTTCGTCCTCGACGGCGCAGTGATGGAGGTGGAGGCGACCGCCACGGCCAGCGTGCTCGACCTGCTGCGTTACACGCTCCGCCGCACCGGCACCAAGGAGGGCTGTGCCGAGGGCGATTGCGGCGCCTGCACGGTGCTGCTCGGCGAACTGGACGGTGGGGCAGTGGCCTGGCGCGCGGTCAATGCGTGCATCCTGTTCGTGCCGATGCTCGACGGCAAGGCACTCCGCACGGTCGAGAGCCTGTCGGTGGATGGCGCGCTCCACCCGGTGCAGCGCGAGATGGTCGACCGGCACGGCTCGCAATGCGGCTTCTGCACGCCGGGTTTCGTGATGTCGCTCTACGGCCGCAGCATTGGCGCAGCCGGAACATTGGACGAGCCGGTCGCGGATGTGATCGCCGGCAATCTCTGCCGCTGTACTGGCTATGGCCCGATCCTCGATGCGGGCGAAGCGGTGCCGCCAGGCAAGTCCGACGATGAAGATATCGCCGCACTGCTGCGTGGGATCGCCCGCCGGGGTTCGGGCGCGGACTGGTTCGCGCCGCGCACCGCTGGTGAATTGGCTACTTTGCTGGCCGCCCATCCCGGTGCACGGATCGTCGCCGGGGCAACCGATGTCGGGCTGTGGGTGACTAAACAATATCGCGATCTCGGCACCGTGATCTTCATCGGCGATGTCGCCGATCTGCGGGCGATCGAAGAAGATGCGGACGGCCTGACCCTCGGTGCTGGCGTGCGCTATACCGAGGCGAGGGCGGCGCTGGCGCGGCTTCACCCCGATCTGGGCGAACTGGTGCGGCGGATCGGCGGGCTGCAGGTGCGCAATTCGGGTACGATCGGCGGCAATATCGCCAACGGCTCGCCGATCGGCGACATGCCGCCCGCGCTGATCGCGCTCGGGGCGACCCTGACGCTCCGGCGCGGCGATGCGCGGCGGACCATCCCGCTGGAGAGCTTCTTCCTCCGCTACGGCGTGCAGGACCGTGCGCCCGACGAGTTCGTCGAAAGCGTGCATGTGCCGCATCCTTCGGCCGACACGATCATCCGCATCGTCAAGCTGTCGAAGCGTTTCGACAGCGACATCTCGGCAGTCTGCGGGGCATTCGCGATCACCGTCGAGCAGGACCAGGTGACCGCGGCGCGCATCGCCTTTGGCGGCATGGCCGGAACGCCTGCCCGCGCTGCCGCCTGCGAAGCGGCGCTAATCGGCCAGCCCTGGTCCGAGATGACGATCGAAGTCGCCGCCCAGGCGCTGGCGCGCGATTATGCGCCGCTGACCGATGTACGCGGCTCCAGCGCCTATCGCCTCACGGTCGCCGCGAACCTGCTGCGTCGTCTCTGGGCCGAGCGGTCGGGCGACATGACCAGCGTGCTGGCCGATGGCTGACGTCGATCTCCCCTCCGGCGCGGTCCACCGGCCGCTGCACCACGATAGTGCCGAGGCGCATGTCGCCGGCCGCGCGATTTATGTCGACGATGTCGCGGAAGCGCCCGGCACGCTCCATCTCGCCTTCGGGCTGGCAAGCGAGGGGCATGGCAGACTGGTCTCGCTCGACCTCGACGCGGTTCGCGCCGCGCCCGGCTTGGTCGCGGTGCTCACTGCCGCCGACATTCCGGGCAAGAACGATGTCAGCCCGGTCGCGGGGGACGACAAGCTCTTTGCCGAGGACGAAATCCTCTATCCCGGCCAGCCTTTGTTCGTCGTCGCGGCGACCAGCACCGGCGCCGCCCGCCGGGCCGCGCGCCTCGGCAAGGCCATCGTCGAGCCGCTTCCCGCGCTCGTCACCATCGGTCAGGCGCAAGCCGATGGATCGGTGATCGAACCCAGCCAGTGCATGTCGCGCGGCGACGCCGATGTCGCGCTCGCCGCCGCGCCGCACCGCCTGTCGGGCCGGCTCGAAATGGGCGGGCAGGAGCATTTCTATCTCGAAGGCCAGGCCGCGCTCGCCACGCCGGGCGAGGGCGGGCAGGTCCATGTCCTGTCCTCCACCCAGCACCCCAGCGAAGTGCAGCACCTCATCGCCAAGGTGCTGGCGCGCAGCCATGCCGATATCACGGTGGAAGTGCGCCGCATGGGCGGCGCATTCGGCGGCAAGGAGACCCAGGCCGCCGCCTATGCCGTCGCCTGTGCGCTGGTCGCCACGAAGACCGGCCGTCCGGCCAAGATCCGAGCCGACCGCGACGACGACATGGTCATGACCGGCAAGCGCCATGAATTCGAGGTTGGTTATGACGTGGGCTTCGACGACGAAGGCCGGATCGAAGGCATCCGCCTCGAGCTTGCCTCGCGCTGTGGCGCCACCGCCGATCTGTCGCCGGCGATCAACGACCGCGCGATGTTCCACGCCGACAATTGCTACTGGCTGCCCGCGGTGGAGATCGTCAGCCACCGCTTGAAGACGCACACCGTCTCCAACACCGCCTTTCGCGGCTTTGGCGGGCCGCAGGGCATGATGGCGATCGAGCGCGTGATGGACGCCATCGCTGCCGCGCGCGGGCTCGATCCGCTTGGCGTTCGCCGGATCAACCTCTATGCGCCGGGCCGCGACATCACGCCCTATCACTTGACGGTCGAGGACAATGTCGCGCCCGAGCTGATCGCCGAGCTGGCGGCACACACTGACTATGACGCGCGCCGCGCGGCGGTCGAGGCGTTCAACGCCAGCCACAAGGTGCTGAAAAAAGGGCTCGCGCTCACCCCGGTGAAGTTCGGCATCAGCTTCACCACCACGCATCTCAACCAGGCAGGCGCGCTGGTGCACGTCTATGCCGACGGTTCGATCCATCTGAACCATGGCGGCACCGAGATGGGGCAGGGCCTGATGGTCAAGGTGGCCCAGGTCGTCGCCGATGTCTTTGCCGTGCCGGTCGACCGGGTCCGCATCTCCGCGACCCGCACTGACAAGGTGCCCAACACCTCGGCCACCGCCGCCTCGTCCGGCGCCGACCTCAACGGCATGGCGGCGTTCAACGCGGCGGAAACGATTCGCACGCGTCTCGCCGAGTTCGCGGCGGGCAGGTTCGGCGGCTCGGTCGAGGCAGTGCGTTTCACTCGCGACGGCGTCGTCGCATGCGGCGAGACGGTGCCGTTCGATACGCTGTGCCGGCTCGCGCATCTCGGCCGCATCTCGCTGTCCTCGACCGGCTTCTACGCGACGCCCCACATCAGATACGACCGCGCCACGCATCGCGGCCGGCCCTTCCTCTACTTCGCTTATGGGGCTGCCCTGTCGGAAGTGGTGATCGATACCCTCACCGGCGAACACAAGGTGCTGGCCGTCGATATCCTCCACGATGTCGGACGCTCGCTCAATCCGGCGATCGATCTCGGCCAGGTCGAGGGCGGCTTCGTCCAGGGCATGGGTTGGCTGACCACCGAGGAACTGGTCTATGACGATCGCGGCCGCCTGCTGACGCACGCTCCCTCGACCTACAAGATCCCGACCGCCAGCGACCGGCCCCGCCGCATGGACATCCGCCTGTGGGAACGCGGCCGCAATGCCGAGCCGACCATCCACCGCTCCAAGGCCGTCGGCGAACCCCCCTTCATGTTGGCGATCTCGGTCTTTTCCGCATTGACCCAGGCGGTCGCGGCTGCGGTGCCGGGCAAGGGCCTGCCCGATCTCGACGCGCCCGCGACGCCCGAACGCATCCTCGCTGCGATCGATCGCCTGCAGGGCCGCGATGGCTGAGTGGACCGAGGCCGCGCGCGCAGCGCTGGCGCAGGGCCCGGCGGCGCTGGTGACGATCCTCGCAACCGAAGGCTCCGCCCCGCGCGGCGCCGGCACGCGCATGGTGGTGACGGTGGATGCCCTCCACGGCACGATCGGCGGCGGCGCGCTCGAATGGCGCATGACCGAACAGGCCCGCGCGATCCTGGCGCTGCCCCCGGGGAGCTGGCGGGTGCAGGATTATCCGCTGGGGCCGCTGCTCGGGCAATGTTGTGGCGGGCGGGTACGGTTGCTGGTGGAGCGGCTCGGTCCGGATTGTGGCTGGATCGGGGACCTCGAAAGTGGGAAGGAAGTCGTGGCGAGGCTCGAAACCGGCTCGATCAATCGCAGCACCTTCCCCGGCGAAGGCCGGGGCCCAGTTACGACCGGCCCGATGCTGGGCCCCGGCCTTCGCCGGGGAAGCATTGTGGCCAGGGGAGCGCTTCCCGAAGAGGGTACTGCATTCCTCGAACCCATAGAAACCCCCGGCACCCCCCTCATCCTGTTCGGCGCAGGCCATGTCGGCCGCGCCATTGCCGATCGTATGCCGGGCCTTCCCCTCCACCTCGCCTGGTTCGACAGTCGAGAGGATGCGGCCAACTATCCCGGCGTCATGCAGGCCGAAGAAGCGGAAATGGTCGACTGCGCTGGAACCGCCCCCGCCGACGCGGCGATCCTGATCGTCACCCACGATCACGCCCTCGATTACCGCCTCACCGCTGCGGCACTCGCCGGAAACGCAGGCTATGTCGGCCTGATCGGCTCCGCCACCAAGCGCGCGCGCTTCCTCTCCCGGCTCTCGAACGAGGGAATCGATGCGTCACGCCTCACCTGCCCGATCGGCCTGCCCGGCGTGACCGGCAAGGAGCCGGCGGTGATCGCCATCGCTGCGCTTGCCCAGATCCTGTCGCTCGCCAGGCACGCGGCATGACTGCCCAAGCCTACCGCGCCGAGCTGCTGAGCGTCCCCGCGGACCCGGCGCAAGGCGGCACCATTCGCCATTACGCCGACGGGCTGATGGTGGTGGAGGACGGCATCGTCGTCGCGTTCGGCGATCATGCCGATCTCGTGCCGCGCTTTCCCGGCGTGCCGGTCGAACGCCTGCCCGGACTGGTCGTCCCCGGCTTTGTCGACACGCACATCCATTATCCGCAAACCGACAGCATCGCCGCCTATGGCGGGCAGCTGCTAGAATGGCTCGAGCGCCACATCTTCCCGGCCGAAGCCGCCTTCGCCGATCGTGCCCACGCCGACGAAGTCGCCGGCTACTTCCTCGGCGAGCTGCTGAGGAACGGCACCACCAGCGCGCTGGTCTTCGCCACCGTCCATGCCCAGTCGGTCGACGCCCTGTTCGAGGCGGCGCTTGCCCGGAACATGCGCATCGTGTCGGGCAAGGTGCTGATGGATCTCGGGCCGGAGACCCTGCACGATTCGGTCGAGACCGGTCGGGCGGACAGCGAGGCGCTGATCGCGCGGTGGCGCGGGCGTGGGCGGCTCGGTTATGCGGTGACGCCGCGGTTCGCGCTCACGTCGTCGGATACGCAGCTCGCCGGCGCGGGCGATCTGGTCGCGGCGCACCCCGATGTGCTGATGCACACGCATCTCGCCGAGAATATGGGTGAGATCGCCGCCGTCGCCAATCGATTCGCCACCGCCCGGGACTATCTCGACGTTTATGATCGCTTCGGGCTGGTCGGCCCGCGATCGGTGTTCGCGCACTGCGTCCATCTGGAGGATCGCGCCCTTGCCCGGATGAGCGAAGCGGGATCGAGCATCGCCTTCTGCCCGACCAGCAACCTGTTCCTCGGCTCTGGCCTGTTCGACCTGGCGGCTGCCGATCGCCACGGCGTGAAAGTGGGGATCGGCACGGATGTCGGTGCAGGGACCAGCTTCTCGCTGCTCGCTACCTTGGGCGAGGCCTACAAGATCGGCCAGTTACGCGGCACGACCCTCGACCCGTTCCGCGCGCTGTACCTCGCAACGGCGGGCGGTGCCCACGCCCTTGGACTGGCTGACCGGATCGGCGGGTTGCAGCCCGGACAAGAGGCCGATTTCGTCCTGCTCGATCCCGCCGCCACGCCGTTGCTCACGCGGCGCACCACCAGCGCAGGCCTCGCAGAGAAACTGTTCGCGCTGCAGATATTGGGCGACGACCGGGCGATCGCCCGCACCTATATCGCCGGCCGCTGCGCCTGGATGCGCCGCTGATTATTTCCGCGGGTCGAGCAGTCCCTCGAACAGCCGGATGACCTTGCCGGTGCGGTTCTTCTCGAAATCGCGCGGATGGACGAACTGGTCGGCGAACCAGGGATAGAGGTCCGGGTCGAACGCCGTCTTCAGCCAGTCGATCGTCGCGCGCACCGCCGGCGAATGCCGCGCCTCGGCATGGAAATAATACCAGAGGTCGAAGCGGAGCGGCAGCGGCACGTCGAGCGGAATCAGGTGCTTCGACACTGCCCGGGCATAGGTCGGCAGCGCGGCGATTCCTGCGCCGTTCACCACTGCCCAATAGACCGACAGGGCGGAATTGGATCGGATCGGCATGAACCCGTCGGGCCAGTCCGAGCCCACGAGGAATTTGACCAGGCTCGAATTATAGCCCGGGCCGCTCTGCTCGATGAACTTATGCTCGCGAAACTGGTCGAGCGAGGTCATCGCCCCATGCTTGCGGATATAGGTCTCGGACGCGAACAGCATGTAATGGACGGTCGCCAGCTTGGCGCGAACCACGTCACGGTGGTGCGGCTCGCTGAAGGCCACGCCGACATCGACCGTGTCGCTCCGGTCGCGCGCCGAATCATAGTCGAGCTGCAGCGATACCGTCAGGTTCGAGAGCGACGGCGACAGCTCGTTGAGGCGCGGCGTCAGCCACAGGCTGCCCAGTCCCTCGGTGCAGCCGATCGTCAGCTCGCCGGGGTTGATCAGGACATTGGCCTCGCCGTCGCCCTCGCTTTCGGCCGACAGGGCGGCGCCCGCCATCTCGCGCGCGGCGCGCGCCATCATCAGGCCGATATCGGTAGGCACCACCCCGCTTCTCGACCTGCCAAGCAATTTGGTGCCGATTCGGTCCTCGAGCCGCTCGATTCGCCGGCGCAGAGTATTGAGGGACAGGCGAGAACTGTCTGCCGCGGCTCGAAAACTATGATGTTCGGTGACAAGCAGGAGTGCGCGAAGATCGTCCCAGTCCAGATCCCGCACGAGGGTGCGCACGTGCGTGGCGTTCCACCGGGGAACACCATGGTCTGGATTTTGGATCGCGGCCGGATGCTTGCTCGCCATTACACTCCTGTCGGGCCTTAACCTAACAGTGGGAGCAAGAAAATGCGAGCGGAGCTACAAACACCCCATCGCGACAGCTTTGGCCGCCTGCGCTTCTCCGAAAAGGTCGAGCATACGCTGGCGCGCGCCAGCAGCGCCCCCGTTTCGCGGATAGCGACAGACGCGGAAATTGTCTCAGTTCTGGACGAGGCATCGCGCCTCTTCCCGGTCGCGTCGCTGTCGGCCGTGCGGCGCATGCGCAAGCGGAATGCCGGCGTCGTCCGGATGATCGAAGGCCTGGGGGCACGAAACGAATCGGCGATGCTGGCCTATCTGCCGCTGTCGGCCGAAGGGGCGAAGCTGCTGGTCGGAGGACGCTTCGACGGCAAGAATCCGAAGCCGGAATGGATCGTCGCGGAGAACGACATCCCGACCGCCATCTATATCTGGATGGCGTGGACGCCCGGCACTCTGGCGCGGTCGCTGCCGGCGATGGCGCAGATCTTCTCGTCGCTGACCCCTGACGGCTGCCCGCTCTTCTCGCGCGCATCCACTGAGCATTCCATGCGGATTCACACCAATATGGGTTTCCAGCAGGCCGCGCAGATCTATCCCGGCGCGCCCGAATGGCTGCTGGTGGTCCTGCCCGAAGGCGAGATGGCGCCCGTCCGCAAGGCAATGGCGGTCCGCCCGCCCGCCCCGAAGATCGAAGTACGACCGGTCCGCTCGTTCGAGGACATGGCGATGATCTTCGCCGTGCGCTCCTCCACCTATATCAGCGAGCAGTTCTGCCTCTATTCGGAGGAGTTCGACGGCAATGATTTCTGCGCGACTCACCTGATCGGCTTCATCGACGGCGACCCGGCCGGGTGCATCCGGATGCGCTATTTCGGCGATTTCGTGAAGGTCGAGCGGCTGGCGGTGCGCCGCGAATATCGCCGCAGCCGGCTCGCCTTCAAGCTGGTGCGCGAGGCGCTGGCGCTGGCGCGGCTCAAGGGGTTCAAGCGCTTCTACGGTCATGCCCGGCTCGATCTGGTGCCGTTCTGGGCGATGTTCGGCTTCCGTGAAATGGCCGAGCGTCCCTTGTTCAAGTTCGCCGACGTCGAATATCGCGAGATGGAGCTGGACGGCGAAGCGGACGAGAACCCGATCGGCATCGGCGACGATCCGATGGTGACGATCCGCCCCGAGGGTGCCTGGGACGAACCCGGCCCGCTCGAATTGTCCAACCTGCGGCCGAGCCGCGCGGCCTTTTTCAGTGACATGAAAACGGTCAGCCGTGTCGCTCACTAGCCAGCAGGCGAAGATGGGGGCGGGTGACGCTGTCCCGCGCCTGTGGACGGAGGAAGAGTTCGCTGCCTTGCGCACCTCGATGGCAGCAATGCTGGTCGAGGCGCGGAAGATGGGGCTCTCGCACTGGGAGCTCCGCCGGGTCGACGACCCGGCGGCCGAAACCTCACCCGATTGAGGGGCGCCGGGGTTTGGGTGCGGGATGCTCGTCCAGGCTGGTCCCGATCCATTGGCGCAGGTCTTCGGCGGCTGGCGTTGCGGCCGGGCCGCCGAGGTGCCGCGCCAGCATCGCCTCCGTGAAATAGAGATAGGCGCGCCGGGCCATCGGATCGTCGGGCGCGTGCGGCTGCTTGCGCGCGACGATCACGTCGGCGTCGCGGCCGAGCTGCCTGAGGCGCGCGGCATAGTCGATCACGCTGCGGATCGGCACGCGCTCGTCGCGGCCGGCGGCGATGATCAGCAGCGGCGTGCGCATCGCCGCCACCCGCGCGAACGGCGATTGCGCGGTCAGGCGCCGGGCAATGGCGGGGTCGCGCGCGTCGAGGCCAAGCAGGCGCAGGGTCGTGGCGAAGGCGATGCCGCCGCTGCTGGCGATGTTCCCGCGATCGACCACCTGGCGCGACACCCAGCCGAAATCGGCCGGCGGCACGATCGCGACGCCGACGCGGAACAGGCCCGATCCGTTCGACAGCGCCTGCAGTGTCGAATAGCCGCCGAACGAGGCGCCGACGATGCCGACCCGTTTCGGATCGCCGATCCCGCGCGCGAGCAGCCAGCGCACGCCTTCCTCGATATCGCGCTGAACCCGGCCATCGCCGAAATCGCCACGCGGGCTGAGCATGTAAGCACGGCCATAGCCCGTCGATCCGCGGAATTGCGGGCGAAACACCGCATAGCCGCGATTGGCGAGAAGCTGCGTGGTCGTGCTGTAGTCGGGCTCGTCATGCGACCATGGGCCGCCATGCACGGCGGCGATCAGCGGCACCTGCGCGAGGTTGCGGCCGGCGGGCACGGTTAGCAGGCCGTGGATCATCATGCCGTCCGACGCGGGAAAACTGACCGGAAACGTCGCGGCGAGCGCCGCTTCGGGCACGCGCGGCCGCTTGCCCGGATCGTCCAGCACCAGGGTCAGCCCCCCGGTCCGTGGATCGAACAGGAACCAGCGCAGGCCCTGCAACCGCGACCCGCGCTCGCGCACCAGCCATTGTCCTGAGGCCGGGGAGATGGTGACGTCGCCGGGCAGGCGCTGCGCCAGCAACGCCAGCGCGCGCCGCGTGTCGTCGGTCAGGCCGTAGCCAGCAGGTGTGCCGCCGCGATAGCCGGCGATAAGGGGCGCGCCTGATCGCGGATCGATCGCCAGCGAATCGAGATCGCGCTCGCCCGCCGGATCGCGGTGGAGCAAAGTACGGCGCCCATCCGCATCGATCATCATCACCGCACGCAGGTCGCCGCCGAGATCGCTCGCGAGATACAGGCCGCGTCCATCGGCAGTGGTTCCGGCCAGGTCGCACCGCTCCAGCCGCACGCAACGGGTGAGGATGCGGTACCGTCCGTCGGCGCGGCGCGCGAGGATGACATGATGATCGCCCTCCACGACCTTGGCAAAGGCGGCATGGCCGTCGGGGCCGATCGCGAAATCGACGGGGTCGCGGCGGCCAAAGGCGATCAGCCGACGCTTGCCCCCGCGCTCGACCCGCCATAGCCGATAGCCGATCGGGTCGCGCTGCCCGTCGATACGCCGCTCTTCCTTCAGGATCGCGGCGGCTGGCCGCCACGGATCGACTCCGGCGAAGCTCAGTCCGGTCGACCCGCCAAGCTGCGCCACCAGCCCGGACCCGAGATCGCCCGACACCGCGATCATCCGGAGCGTGCGGTTCGACGCGAGGAACAGCCAGCGCCCGTCATGCGACCAGAAGATGTCGTCGGCATCGGCGCGCCGCAGCAGCTTGCGCGCCGCGCCGCCGGTCGGTTTCAGCCACAGGCTGGTCTCCTCGCCGACCTTGCGCAGCCAGGCGACATGGCCGCCATCGGGCGCGATCGTCGCCGCACCGATCGTCGGCTCGACCAGAAACGCGTCACGCGGGATTTGCGTGGGCACCGGCCGCGCGCGTTCGGCGGCGAGTTGAGATTTTAGCCCGTCAATATCTTCCCTTCCCCGGCGAAGGCCGGGGCCCAGTTGGGGGACAGCAGTAAATGGGCGCCTCGCGCTGTCATGAGCCTCCCCCAACTGGACCCCGGCCTTCGCCGGGGAAGAAGCAAGGAGTGTCGCTCCACCCCAAACAAGCGTCATCATCCCGGCCGCGACGAGGCGCAGCCGCCAGGTGTCAGTCATCGTCCATCTCCAGAATTCAGCGTTGCGGCTTGGGCCGGATCAGCGCGAAGGCAACCAGCATCGGCACCCCCAGGATCAAGGTCGCCGCGCTCCACACCGCCTGCGCCCGCACCGCCAGCCCTCGCCGCCGCGCCAGCAGCCAGGCGATCGTGGCCGAAAGGAAATGCAGCAGCGCCATCCCCACGATCACCCCGGCCGGCAACGCCACCGGCACGCGCACCTCCAGCGGCTCATGCTGGCCGAACAGCCCTTCGGCCTTGTCGCGCACGATCTTCAGCGGCAGCGACAGCCAGTAAGGGGCGTACCGCGACACCGCCGGGAAATCGGGGTTGAGCGTCCGTTCGGCGACCGGTGTCGGGTGCCCCGCCCCGTCGACCCGCACGATCTGCTGCCATGCCCGGCCCGGCCCGTCGATCGCGCCATGCCCATAGGTGAAGGAGATCAGATAGCCGTCGAGCAGCTCGATCGCATCGATCCGCGACATGCCGCCGATCGGCGCGGGCAGGGGGATCGTCGCCAGCGCCGGATGCAGCCGGTCGCCCTCGTCGAGCACCCGCACGTCATAAATCCGCAGCGCCTTGTCGCTCACCAGCCCGATCGCATCGCCCATCTTGGTGGGCCCGTTCGCGATCGTCTCGGTCGCGGGCAGGGTGATGCGGGTATGGAGCTGCCCGTCATCCTCGTTGAAGGCGGCAATCTGCGATGCCGCCATCAACTGCCCGCCGGCGACCGGCAAAGGCGGCGTCCTGAACGCCGCGCCGCCGTCGAGGCCGAGCACCCCGGCCCGCGCCAGCGTCGCCAACCGCACGCCGTGGAAACGCATATCGTCGTGGCTGAAGGTCCAGCGCACCCCCGCCCGCGCGTCGTCGAACTCGATCGGGACGACATTGGTCAGCCCGCCTCGCGCCGGCAGCCGTGCGGCCTGCGGCGGCAGGGTGAAGACTTCGGACAGCTTCACCTGCTCGCGCCACAGATCGGCTTCCCGGTCATGTCGCCCGGCGAGCCCTGCCTCGATCAACGGACCACCCTCTGCCCGCACTGCCTCGACCACGCCGCCCCTGGGCGGCACGCTGTTCAGCGGATGCGTGCCCGTCGCGATCCAGACGATCTGGAAGACGATGTCCCCCGCCACCACCGCCACGATATAGGCGCCCATCGCCACGCTCAGCGCCGTCCCGGCCAGCGCGCCTCCACGCGGCGTCTCCTCCAGATCGGGCTTGAACACGCTCGCGACCAAGGCCGCCAGCGCCGCCGCCACCATCGCCTGCACCGCAATCGCGCCCCATCCCGCGGCAGCGCTCATCGTCGGCAGCAAGGCGGGCACCAGCGCCAGCCAGGCGTAGCGCCGCGGGCCGAGCATCGCATAGATCCCGGCAAGATAGCCGATCAGCGCAATCAGCAACGCCGCGACCGGCAACAGCCAGTGCCGCGCATCGACGAAGCGCGCGCCGATCGCGCCGTGGCTGGCCAGCAGCACCAGCACCGGCAGCGCCGCCGCCACCGCCAGCATCGCGGCGCCAGCGCCCGCCACTGCCAGCAGGATCCGCCCCGGCGCGATCGGCCGGTGCAGCAGCATGATCCACTGGTTGGTCCGCCGATAGGTGCCCGCCTGATACAGGCCGAACAGGATGCCCGCCACGGCATAGATGCCCGCGACGAGCTGATAGACCATCAGCGGCTGCTGGATCGCATCGACCACCCGGTCGAAGAACAGTAGCACCCCGGCGTGCAGCGCGGCGGCGCCAAGCGCCAGCCAGCGGAAGCGGCGGCACTCGGCCTTGAACAGTTCGAACATGAAAGCTCCTCAGCCCGTCGGGCCGGCATGATGGCGGGTCAGGAAGGCGTCGACCGCGCGGTCGAGCGGCACCGCCTGGCTCTGGATGGTCTTCGCGCCGTGCCCGCGCAGATAGTCGGCGAACGCGTCCCCCTGGTCGATCACGGTATAATGATGCACCCCGTCGATCCGGCGATGCTGGAGCAGTCCCGGCACACCCTCGGGCTCGGGGCCCTTGAACGGGATGTCGGTTACCCACAGCCGGATGCGCTCGCAGAAATCGTCGGGCGCCGAGAAATTGCGCAGGCGCCCGCGCTCAAGCACGACGAGATTGTCGGCCAGCCGCTCGACCTCCTCGATCTGGTGCGAGCAATAAAGGATCGTGCGCCCCTCCGCCGCGACCCCGTCGATCAGCGCGTCGAGCACGCGACGCTTGGCGACGACGTCGAGCCCGAGCGTCGGCTCGTCGAGGATCAGCAGCTCGGGATTCTGCCCCAGCGCCATGGCCAGGTTGAGCCCCGCCCGCTCGCCGCGCGAGAGCTGCGACACGCGCTGCTGCGCCAGCAGGTCGAAGCTGCCGATGACGTTATGGAAAGCGCGTTCGTCCCAGCGCGTGCCGTGGTGGCGCCGCTGCATGTCGGCGATGGCGGCGACGGTCATCCAGCCGGGCAGCGTGTGCTCTTCGTTGACGAAACCGATCCGCCCGCGATCCTCCGGCGTCAGCGCGCGGCTGTCGCGACCGAGGATGAACGCCTCGCCCGAATCCGCCGTGATGAAGCCCAGCAGCAACCGGAACAGCGTCGACTTGCCCGCGCCGTTCGCCCCGACCACGGCATGGATGCCCCCGCGCGGCAGCGCGAGGTCGAGTCCATCGATCGCCACCTTCTTCCCATGCCGCCGGGTCAGTCCCCGCGTCTCGATCGCGAACTCGCTCGGCGCCGCGGTCACGCGATCTTCCTCGGCGCCAGCAGGTCGAGCGCATCCTCTACCCGGGCGATCGCCACATCATGCGGATACTGGATCGCCACCACTTCATTGACGAACCGCCCGAGCGCATCGTCGAACCGCCGCTCGCGCTCCTCGGCGCTGAACTGCTGCCGCCGCACCGCGACGAACAGCCCGAGCCCCTGGCGCGATTCGAGCCAGCCCTCGGACGTCAGCGTGGTGTACGCCTTGGCCACGGTATTGGGGTTGATGCCAAGCTGCTGCGCCAGTCCGCGCACGCTCGGCACCTGAGCGCCCTGCGCCAGGTCGCCGGTCGTGATCTGCATGCGGATCGCATCGACGATCTGGCGGCTGATCGACCGGCTGTCGCCGGTTACGATAGCGATGGCGATGGGGGAAGTTCGGGCCAAGGCAGGACTCGCTGTCTGTGTGTACTATGTAGCGTAGTACACACAGACAGCACGCCGGTCAATAGGTGCAGATCTGCCGCAACCGATCATGATCGAGCACCACCCAAGCGCCCTGCCGCTTCTCGACGATCTGCAACTGCTTGAGATGACTCACCTCGCGGTGGACGCTCTGGCGCGTCACGTCGAAGATATCGGCGATGTTGGAATGGGTGATCGGCAGCGTGATGCGCGTGCCGCCATCGCCATCCTGCTCGCCGGCATGCTCGGCCAGGTTGGCGAACATCGTCGCGATGCGCTGCCCCAGCCGCTGAGTCGCGCGCTGCTCCCGGCTCGCCATCTGCCGCGAGATCGCCTGCGCGAATTTGCGGCACAGCGCCTCGGGGATCTCGGGGAAGCGATGATACAGCTCCCAGAAATCGTCGCGCTCGATCTGGCGCAGCACCGCGGGCGTCAGTGCGATGGTCGTGTGGTTGTGATTGCGCCGGGCGATCACCGCCGTCTCGCTGAAGCAATTGCCCGCGGCGTAGATGGTGATCAGTGCCTCGCGCCCGTCGACATGCAGCCCGATCAGGCTCAGGAATCCGCTCTCCACCTGGAAGATGCGTGTCGCCGCTTCGCCGGCGCGCTTGACCGGCAGGCCCGGCGCCACGCTGATCCGCGTCATGCGCGCTTCCATCGCCTCGCGCACATGCGGCGGCAGCTCGCCGATCCAGTTCTCGCGGTTGATGACGCCCGCTCGGGGCGCGCTCGGCGGCTCGTCCATCTCTCCCTTTCCCGGACCTTTGCCCGGATGTCGTCGCTGCGCATCCTAACGCAATTAATTCCCGGCCGGTGTAACATTGGTGACACGCATGGCGGCTCGCGCCGGTGCAGATGCCCCTGATCGCGGATGGCGAAGACGCCGCCGCGCCAACAACCCGGGCACGCGTATGCCGGGGTAAGGGGAGAAGGACATGATCGATCGTCGCGCGCTTTGGCGCACCGCAACGGCCCTTGGCGCCCTCATGGCCGCGCCGGCCTATGCCCAGACCAGTGCCGATCCGGCCCGGACGGCCGAGCAGGCCCCGGACACGAACACCGAGACGGAGACCGGCATCAAGGACATCGTCGTCACTGCCCGCCGCCGCGAGGAATCGCTGCAGAGCGCGCCCGTCACGGTCACGGCCTTTTCCGGCGCGCAGCTCCAGGAAAAGGGCATCACCAACATCGACAGACTGATCCAGGCGACGCCGGGCGTGAATTTCGACGCCAATCCGCGCGCTGCGCCGCGCCCCTTTTTCCGCGGCATCGGCAGCAGCAATCAGGGCGCGGGTGGCGATCCCTCCTCGGTCGCCTTTCTCGACGGCGTCTATCTCGCGCGCGGCGCGATGCTCGGCATCGATTTCTACGACATGGAGCGGGTCGAGGTGCTCAAGGGGCCGCAGGGCACGCTCTGGGGCAAGAACGTCGTCGGCGGCGCGATCAACTTCATCACCGCGAAACCGTCGCGCGAGGCCGAGGCGAGCGCACAGATCACCATCGCCGAATACGGCCAGCTCAACGGCCATGTCATGCTCAACCTGCCGGTGACGGACGGCATCTCGACCCGGCTCGTGCTCGGCGCGGTGACCAACAACGGCTATCGCCGTACGCAGGACGGGCACCCGCTCGACGACGAGAACATGGTCAGCGCCCGTTTCCAGACCAAGGTCGATATCGGCGCGGGCACCTCGCTGCTCCTGTCGGCGGACATCGCCAATCAGGATCTCTCGGACAATTCGCGCTACAACGTCATCGTCCTGCCGTTCCGCACCACGCCGCCTTATGGCTATGACGATTACGACAAGCCGCGCATCGCCAACCCGGATCGCCTCGGCTTCATCCGTTCGCAGACCGGCGGCCTGCGCGCCGAGTTGACGACCGATGCACTCGGCTTCGCCAGCTGGACCACCACGGCCGCGTGGCGCTCGCTCGATTACAGCTTCTCCAACGATCTCGACGGCACCAATGCCGCGACCAATCTCGCCAATCATCTCGGCACGGACGGCCTCCAGATCATCGGCCTCGAAAAGGCGGATTCCTATTCGGCCGAATCACGCCTGTCGTCGCTCGGCACCGGCTCGCTGAGCTGGGTCGCCGGCCTCTATTACAATCACGACACCATCTACCGTGAGCGCGAGACTCAGCAGCAGGTCGTCGCGACCAGCGTCAACCGCTTCAACGGCGAATCGCGCAACGACAGCTATGCCGTGTTCGGGGAGGCGCAGTACAAGTTCGGTTTCGGCCTGCGCGTCTTCGCCGGCGGCCGCTTCACCCAGGAAAAGAAGGTCTACCGCGCCTCGCGCATCCGCGGCACGCCGGCGGCGCCCGTGGTCAGCTACGATATCTCGGCGACGCCTGGCGTGTTCGAGAAGGGCGTGTTCACCTACCGCGCCGGTGTCGACTTCCGCGCCAACGAGCATATCTTCGCCTTCGCGACGATCTCGACCGGCTTCAAATCGGGCGCGTTCCAGGAACAGCCCGGCACCGCGGCGCTGGCGATGGTGCCGACCGCGCCGGAAAAGGTCACCAATTACGAGATCGGGCTGAAGACCGACTGGTTCGATCGCCGCCTGCGCGCCAACATCTCGGCCTTCAGGATGGACTATCAGGATTTCCAGACGATCAAGGTCGTGCCCGACGCGAGCGGCGGGCCGCTCGCCACGCGGCTGACGGTCGACACCGCCGACGCGACGATCAAGGGCATCGAAACCGAATTCATCGCGCAGCCGGCCGAATGGTTCGATGCGACGCTGCGCTACACCTATCTCCACCCCTATTTCACGCGCTTCATCCAGACGGCGGCGTTCGACGCCTCGGGCAATCCGGTGTTCGTCGACGCGGCCGGCAACCGGCTCAGCCGCACGCCCAAACATGCCGTGGTCGCCGATGTCGGGGTGCAGACGCCAAAGGCGGACTGGGGCTGGCTCCGCGCCGGCGTGGTGATGGATTATCAGAGCGACATCTTCGACAACAACGTCAACGATTATAAGGAATATCGCCGCGCCCGGACCTTGTGGGACGCGAGCATCACCTATCATCCGAACGATCGCTGGTCGGCGCAGCTCTGGGTCAAGAACCTGACCGACAAGGAATATCGCATCTGGCAGACCAATGGCGGAAGCTATCAGTTCGTCCAGTACGGCCCCCCGCGCCAGATCGGCGTGACGCTGAACGCCGCCTTCTGATGCCGCATCCTTCCTCCGCCATGGGAGCTGTTCCGACGTGCTGATGCTGCTCGGCTATCTGATGATCGCGACCTTCATGGTCCTGATCATGACCCGGCGCCTGTCGGCGCTGGTCGCGCTGATCCTCGTGCCTTTGGTGTTCGGGGTCATTGCGGGGCACGGCGCCGATCTCGGGCCGATGGCGGTGGAGGGCCTCGCCAAGCTCGCGCCGACTGCGGCGCTGCTGCTGTTCGCGGTGCTGTTCTTCGCGATCATGATCGATGCCGGCCTGTTCGAGCCGCTGGTGACGCGTATCCTGCGCTTTGCCGGTAACGATCCGATGCGCGTCGCGATCGGCACTGCGATGATGGCGTGCGTCGTCTCGCTCGACGGTGACGGCGCGACCACCGCCCTCATCACCATCACGGCGTTCCTGCCGGTCTATCGCCGGCTCGGCATGAACCCGCTGGTGCTCGGCGTCATCCTTGCGTCCGCAAACACCGTCATCAATCTCGCCCCTTGGGGCGGCCCGACCGGTCGGGTCGCGGCCGCGCTTCGCGTCGATGTGGCCGATCTGTTCGTGCCGCTGCTCCCGGCCATGGTCGCCGGCATCCTCGCCACCTTCGGCATCGCCTGGTATCTCGGCCGGGGCGAACGCAACCGGCTGGCATCGAATACAGCCGGAGCCGAGGCGCCCGCCGGCGACCTTTCCGTCGCCGCCATTGGCCTCACCGATATCGACGAAGCACGGGAGGCGCTGCGCCGCCCCCGCCTGTTCCCGGTCAACCTGGCGCTGACCATTGCCGTCATCGGCCTCGCCGTCTCGCATGTCGTGCCGCTGGCTTTGGTGTTCATGGTCGGCCTGTCGATCGCGCTGATGCTCAACTATCCCCGCATCGAGGCCCAGCGCGATCGGCTCGCCGCGCACGCCGCGACCGCCCTGCCGATCCTGATCCTGATCCTCGCGGCCGGCGTCTTCACCGGCGTGCTGGCCGGCACCGGCATGGTCGACGCCATGGCCAAGGGCGCGATGACCGCGATCCCGCCCGCGCTCGGCCCCTGGCTCGGCCCGATCACGGCGTTCATGGCCGCGCCGCTCACCTTCGCGCTCTCCAACGATGCCTATTATTTCGGCGTCGTCCCGGTGATCGCCCAGACGGCCGCGCATTACGGCATCCCCGCGGTCGAGATCGGCCGTGCCTCGCTGCTGGCCCAGCCGATCCACGCGCTCAGCCCGCTGCTCGCCGCGCTCTATTTCTCCTCCGGCCTGCTCGGCGTCGATGTCGGCGCGCTGCAGCGCTTCTCGCTCAAATGGGCCTGCCTGCTCACCCTCGTCCTGATCGCGACTGCCTGCGCGACCGGCGCCATTCTCTGAGGTATCGATGACTGAACGACTGACTGGAACGATCAACGTCATCGTGCCGACCGGCGCAGTGGGAGCCGGCGTGCGAGAGAGCGACATGCAACACGGCCTCGCCGCCGGTGCCCATGCCATTGCCTGCGACGCCGGGTCGACCGACAGCGGCCCGGCCTATCTCGCGACCGGCCGCTCCAAATATGCGCGCGATTCGGTCAAGACCGATCTCGCGATCCTGATGCGCGCCCAGGCGTCGGCAGGCATCCCGCTGCTGATCGGATCGTGCGGCACCTCGGGCTGCGACATGGCGGTCGACTGGATGCGCGACATCGCGCTCGAGATCGCGCTGGAGGAAGGTCTCAACCCTCGCATCGCGACGCTGTATTCCGAACAACGGCCCGCCGATCTGGTTCGCGCCGCTGCGGAGGGCAGGGTGACCCCGCTCCCGCCGATGGAAGACACCGACGCAACACTCTTCGCCGAATGCGACCATATCGTCGCGCTGATGGGTCCCGAGCCCTATATCGAGGCACTGCGACTGGGCGCGGACATCGTGCTCGGCGGCCGCACCACCGACACCGCGGTGATCGCCGCCGTGCCGATCATGCTCGGCGCCGGCGTCGGGCCGGCCTGGCATGCCGGCAAGACGGCGGAGTGCGGCGGGCAATGCACCGTCACGTCGCGCGACGGCGGCGTGCTGATCCGCGTCGGCTGCGACGCGTTCGAGGTCGAGCCGCTCAGCCCGACCAACGCCTGCACGCCCGCCACGGTCTCGGCGCACATGCTGTACGAGAACAGCGATCCGTTCGAGCTGCTCGAACCCGGCGGCGTGCTCGACGTGCGCGAATCCTCCTATGCCGCGGTCGATGGCCGGGTGGTGTGTGTCTCCGGATCGCGCTTCCTGCCCAGGCCCTATACGATGAAGCTCGAAGGCGCTGCCGGCGGGCCGTTCCAGACGATCATGCTGGTCGGCATCCAGGACCGCGGCGTGCTTGCCGAGATCGACCGGTTCGTCGCGCAGATGCACACCTTCCTCACGGCGCGGGTCGAGGCGACGATGGGTCCGCATGCCGGCGCCTTCGACATCTCGCTGCGCCCCTATGGCTGGAACGCGGTCTCGGGCACCGTCATCGGCGCGCCGGAGCCGCCCCCGCGCGAGATCGGCCTGTTGTTCGTCGCGACCGCGGACACGCAGGAGATCGCGACGCAGATCGCCAAGACCTGCAACCCCGGCTTCTTCCACATGCCGCTCGACATGGACCAGGAGCTGCCGAGCTACGCCTTCCCGTTTTCGCCCGCCGAGACCGAACGTGGGCAGGTCTATGATTTCAAGCTCAACCACGTGATCGCCGTCGATGACCCGCTTCAGCGCGTCCGGATCGTCTTCAGCGAAAAGGACGCCCTGCTCGATGCCTAAGCTCAGCGATGTGTGCCACGTCCGGTCGAAAAATGCCGGCCCCTTCTGGATCACGCTCGATCTGTTCTTCGCCGACCGCACGGCGTTCGATCTGTATGCGGACGCCCCCCAACTCGGCACCCAGGCGATCGGTCAGGTCTTCGAGGTCGACGCTGCCCTGATCAAGCGTTTCACCGTGCCCGATCTCTGCGTGGTGAAGCTCTCCTACCCCCGCCCGGCCCCCCAGGGCGGACGGCTGGAGCGCGATATGCACGGCGGCCAGCAATATGTCCGTCTGCTCGACATCGAGCTGTGAAAAAAGGGTCGGCGTGATTTTTCCCGTCCGCAGTTTCGCTGGAACCCGGCTATAATCGCAGCGATATCGGCGCCGCTTTCTCGTGCCGACAAGCTTGCTCACCTTCGCCGGGAAAACGAATGTCGAAAGAGGACGGCATCAGGATCATTCCGCGCAGAACGCCTGAATCGGCGGCCATGGTTGCCAGCGTCAGGCGCGCGATGGCGATCACCCCGGTCCTGAACCGCCTGACGTTCGACGATGCCGACCAGATCCGGGCGATGTTCAGCGACCTGATCGGCACCAGGGTGGACGACAGCTTTTCGCTGATCCCGCCCTTCTTCACCACCGGCGGCGAGAATATCCGCGTCGGGCGCAACGTGTTCATCAACCAGAATTGCACCATGTACGACCTTGGCGGGATCGACATTGCCGATGAGGTGATGATCGGGCCGAATGTGAGCCTCATCACTTCGGGCCATCCCGTCGATCCTGCGCAGCGGCGTGAGGCCGTGATCGCAAAGCCGATCGCCATCGAAAGAAACGTCTGGATCGCAGCCAATGTGACGATCATCGGGGGCGTAACGATCGGCGAAAATTCCGTCGTTGCGGCAGGCTCCGTCGTCACCAGGGATGTCCCGCCCGACACGCTGGTCGGCGGCAATCCGGCAAGGGTCATCCGGTCGATCGGCGACTGAGGGAGCGTCCCACCCTGCCTCGCGGATATCGACCGTGCGGATCAGCGGGCCGCGAGGCGATCCTTCAGGAACCTGGCCATCAGCGCGTTCGCCTGACCGGTCTCGGGCACGTCCGGCATGTACGTCCAGAACGCATGGGGAAGCCCGTCGAACACGACCAGGCGGGCGTCCACGCCCTGCTCGTACAGCGCCCGGCCGAAGATCGACGTGGCGCTCAGCACCAGGTCGCGGGTGCTGCTCACCAGCAGCGCCGGGGGGGAAAGCGCGACAGGTCGCCATATAGTGGCGACAGGATCGGATCGGTGAGCGGTGCCTTGTACCCGGGATCCAGGGTCCCGCCGCCGAACGGCATCGGCATCCAGGATTCCGAATCCCCTTTCTTGCCGACATCGGCACCGCCGGAGAAGAAGCCCAATCTTCCACTGGTCCGATCGATGCGGTAACCGGTGTCAATCAATCTCCGCTCGTGGGTATCGGAACAATGATCATGTCGACCTGCATTGGAACCGCTCCGGCCAGCCCGGTGCATCGAGCCGGAGCCGCCCGGCTCGCTTGCGCGCTCATTGCCGGCCTGGCGCTCGCCGCCCCAACTCAAGCCCGGACCGCAACCCCTCGACCGCCCGCCGATCCGCCGGTGGAGAAAATCCGCCCTTCCAAGATCATCCTGGTCGGCGATTCCACCATCCAGCCCCAGAGCGGCTGGGGCTCCAGCTTCTGCGGGTATCGCATCGTCTCCACCGCCGCCTGCCTCAATCTCGCGCGGGGCGGGCGCAGCACGAAGAGCTATCGCGCTGAAGGCTCCTGGGATGTCGCGCTCGGTGAAATGAAGACGCCGGGCTATGTGGATATCTGGGTGCTGATCCAGTTCGGCCATAACGACCAGCCGGGCAAGCCGGGCCGCTCGACCGATCTCGCCACGGAATTCCCCGCCAATCTGCGCCGCTATGTCGCCGAAACACGCGCTGCCGGCGCGAAGCCGATCCTCGTCACGCCGCTCACCCGGCGCCAGTTCAGGGACGGCAGCCTGATCCGCGAGCTCGATCCGTGGAACGCGGCGATCCGCAAGGTCGCCGCCGAGCTCGATGTGCCGCTGGTCGAGCTGAACGCGCGCAGCGCCGCGGTGATCGAGGCGATGGGCCCCGCCATGGCGACTCATTATGCGCAAAGTGCGCCGACCCCCGACATCGTCGCCGCTGCCCTCACCGGCACGACCAGCGCGTCCGACCCGTCCGTCCCCGTGCCGCCTGCACCGCCGCTGCCGCCGCTCGCGGCCGGCGCGCCGCCCTATACCGCCCGCGTGCGTCCGCTGTTCGATTACACGCATCTCAATCGCGACGGCGCCGATCTGTTTGCCGGCATCGTCGCGGACGAGCTGGCGATCAAGGTGCCGGCGATGCGCCCGTTGCTGGTCCCCTGAGGCGCGGCCGTCGCCGGCCCTTCCTACAAAGCATAAAGCGCCCAGACGCTCGCCAGATCCTGCACCACATGGCCGAGCGACTTGTACGCCGTAACCTCCTCCGCTGATCGTCGCCCATCAGCCCTGCCGCTTTCGCGTTCCGGAACTCCGCGCCCTGGGCCTGCACGCCTTCGCGGCTGTCGACGATGAAGCGGGATCGCACGACCAGGTCATGGTCGACCTCGACCGGCCCGGCATGGCTTGATCCGACCAGGTTGACGTGAGTCCCCGGCCGCACCCAGGCGCCGTGCAGGATCGGCTTGGCAGCGCTGGAGACGGTGCAGACGATATCCGCTTCGGCCACCGCCTCGCGCACATCGTCCACTGCCGCGATCTCGATTCCGGTCTCCGCACCCATTGCCCGCGCCAGCTCCGCCGCGCGATAGGGCGAGCGACCCCACACCAGCACTCGCTCCAGCGGGCGCACCGTGGCGATCGCACGGATATGCGTCGCCGCCTGCTCGCCGGTGCCGAGGATCGCCAGGACGCGCGCGTCGGCGCGGGCCAGCGCGTCGGTCGCCACCGCGCTCGCGGCGGCGGTGCGGATCGCGGTGACTTCGCCGGCATGGGCGATGCAGATCGGCGCGCCCGTCTCGGGATCGAAGATCGCCACCACGCCCTGATGCGACTGGCGCCCCTTTGCCGCATTGCCGGCGAACACGCTGATCAGCTTGGCGCCGAACGGCCCGTCCATGGCGAGCGCGCCCGGCATGATCCCGAACAGCCGGCCCTCGCTCAGCGGAATGATCGATCGCAGCAACTGCCGCGTCTCGCCGGTCGAAAAGGCGATCATCGCCTCGCGCACGATCGGGATGCAGAGGTCATAGGTCAGGCGCTCGCGCACTTCCTCGCGGTCGATCAGGCGCATGGAAACTCCGCAAAAAGCCAGGGGCACGGGATCCCGTCCGGCCCATCCTGTCTGCCAACGCCGCCGCACGCAACCGCAGCTCGATTCAAGTCAGCGCCGCCCGGGCCTAGGGTCGCGCGCCGTCATTCCCGGCTGCGGCGAGGAGAAAGCGCGATGGTGCAGCGATTTTTCGAACGCGCAAGTAAAGCTCAGGCTATATCCGATAGGGGTCGCATAATTCGCCAAATAAAGGCCCAGTCATGGCGCACTGTCGATTCAGGTGCGGTAGGCTCGTGCCGTTGGATATTTCCAACGCATGAAATCGAATTTTCCAACAGGCTGCGCAACCGGCAAGAAGCCGACGAAAATTTCGGGGGGTACGTTGGGTCGCATAAATCCGCGAATATTTGCCCATCGCTCGGTAAAACGACCAGGCTATACTGTGCCGGCGCAGCCGGTCGCGTACCGATACAGCGCCGTGGCAGCACTCTTCTCGCGCTTTACTGTGCACCCCGAACCGAGCGACGCAACGCCGTTTCGTAAAATCAAGGTGTTGAAAACAAAGAAAAATCACGCAAACCGGTGCCAAATGCCGCTCGAACCGCCGCTAAAACCGCCTCAAGAGTCGCATTAATGGAAGAACGTACCCTCGATCACCGTCACGCAGGTCCCGCCCAAAATCACCCGGTCCCCGTCAAGCCGGCACGCCAGCCGTCCGCCCCGCGGACTCGCCTGGAACGCCGTGAAGCTGTCGCAGCCCAGCCGTTTCGCCCAATAGGGTACCGACACGGCATGCGCGGAGCCCGTCACCGGGTCCTCGTCGATCCCGGCGCCGGGCGCGAACACGCGGCTGACCACATCGGTGTCGTCGCCGGGCGCGGTGACGATGGTCAGCACATCGCCCTCGGCCGCGAGCCTGCGGAAATCGGGCTTCAGCGCCCGCACCTGCGCTTCGTTCTCCAGCACGACCAGGCCGTAGCGCCCCTTCTGCCACAAGGTCTCGACCGCGCTGTCCAGCCCGAGTGCCGCGACGATCTCGGGCAGCGGCTTCGGGTCGGGCGCCAGTGCCGGCAGCGCGAGTTCATAGCCGTCGCCGGCCCGCGCCACGTCGAGCACCCCGGCCTTGCGCGTGCGGAAACGGACTTTTTCCATCGTCGAATCGCTCGACAACACAAAATGCCCGCTCGCCAGCGTCGCATGACCGCACAAGGCTACCTCGACGGTGGGCGTGAACCAGCGCAGCTCGAAATCGGCTTCCCCGCTTTCGTCGGGCAGGATGAAGGCGGTCTCGGCCAGATTGTTCTCCGCCGCGATCCGCAACAGCGTCGCATCGTCCAGCCAGCTGCTCAGCGGCATCACCGCCGCGGGATTGCCCTCGAACGGCGCGGTCGCGAACGCGTCGATCTGGACGAACGGAATCCTCATATGCGCTTCCCGAACCAATGGGGGGTGACGTCCGCCTCGATCAGCGGATTGTCGGTATCGACATGCCCCTCGGGATCGAGATGGATCAGCACCTCGACCTTGGGGAATTGCTTGCGGATCTTCGCCTCGACGGCGTCCATCACGACATGCGCGTCGGCCACCGTCATCCCGGGCGCGACGTACATGTGGAACTGCGCGAAATCATGGCTGCCCGACCGGCGGGTGCGGAAATCATGGATGCCGCGCAGCTCGGGATGCTGCGCTGCCGCCTCGATGAAGCGCTTGCGCTCCTCCTCGGGCCATTCCTTGTCCATCAGCTGGTCGATCGCGTTGCTCGACGCGCGAAACGCGCCGAACGCGAGCCAGGCAGCGATGACGATGCCGAACAGCGGATCGGCACCGCTCCAGCCGACATACTGGTCGAGCACCAGGGCGACGATCACCGATCCGTTGAGCAGGACGTCGGACTGGTAATGCATGTTGTCGGCCATGATCGCGACCGATCCGGTGCGCCGGATGATGCTGCGCTGATAGATCAGCAGCACCACGGTCGCCATGATCGCGATGATCGACACGCCGATGCCGAATTCGGCGTCGTGCGTCGGATCGGTCTCGCCGAACGCCATGATCGCGCGCCAGGCGATGCCCGCGGCCGAGGCCGTGATCAGCATGACCTGGAACAACGCCGCCAGCGCCTCCGCCTTGCCGTGCCCGAACCGGTGATCATGATCGGCCGGCGTCGCGGCGAGGCGCACGCCATACAGGGTGACGAGCGAGGCAAGCAGGTCGAGCCCCGTATCGGCGAGCGACCCGAGCATCGCGACCGATCCGGTATGCCAGGCGGCAAAACCCTTCAGCCCGAGCAGAAACAGTGCCATCGCCACGCTGGCGATGGCGGCCCGCACGACATAGGGAATGGCGCGGCGCTGGTCTTCGGTCATGGGAACAGCAGCCCTTCGTTCCAGCCCTTACCGGCCCGCACGAACAGGCGGCGCTCGTGAAGCCGGTGCTCGCGGTCCTGCCAGAACTCGATCCGGTCCGGGGTCAGCCGGTATCCGCCCCAATGCGGCGGGCGCGGCACCGGGCCGCCCTCGAACCGCGCCTGCACCTCGGCGAACCGCGCCTCGAACGTCGAGCGGGAAGCGAGCGGCCGCGACTGGTCCGACGCCCAGGCGCCGAGCTGCGAATCGCGGTTGCGGCTCGCGAAATAGGCATCCGATTCGGCATCGGTCGCCCAGGTCAGCGGACCCTCGATGCGGATCTGCCGGCGCAGCGACTTCCAGTGAAACAGCAAAGCGGCGTGCGGGTTGGCCGCCATCTCACCCGCCTTGCGGCTCTCGCGGTTGGTGTAGAACACGAAGCCGTCCGGCCCATGCCCCTTGAGCAGCACCATCCGCACCGAGGGGCGGCCCTCCGCATCCGCGGTGGCGAGCGCCATCGCGTTCGAATCATTCGGCTCGGTCTCGCGCGCTTCGGCGTACCAGATGTCGAACAGCGTGAAGGGATCCTGTACCATGGTCGCGCTTTACGGCTGCCATGGTCGAGTGTCGAGGAACGGAACCGCCCGCCAGGGATTGAATCGCCCCCAAGGCAATCGGGGCAACAAAGGAACCGGGTAATGGCCGCACGCGCCTATTGGCAGGGACAGATCAGGCTCGCGCTCGTCTCGATTCCGGTCGAGATCTACACCGCGACGAAATCGGGCGCGCAGGTCAGCTTCAAGCAGATCCACGAACCGACCGGCAAGCCGATCCATTACGAGAAGGTCGTGACCGGCATCGGCCCGGTCGACACCGACGAGATCATGAAGGGCTTCGAGTACGAGAAGGGCGAGTTCGTCCTGCTGGAGCAGGACGAGATCGACGCCGTGAAGCTCGAATCGAAGAAGACGCTCGAGCTCACCCAGTTCGTCGATGCGAGCGAGATCGACGTGCTCTATTACGAAAAGCCCTATTTCGTGGTGCCGGCCGACGACCTGGCCGAGGAAGCCTTTATCGTACTGCGCGAGGCGCTGCGGCGGACGAAGAAGGTCGGGCTGGGCCAGCTCGCCATGCGTGGCCGCGAATATGTGGTGAGCCTGAAGCCGTGCGGCCGCGGCATGGTGCTCGAGACGCTGCGTTATGCCGATGAGGTCAACAAGGCGCAGGGCTATTTCCGCGACATCCCGGATTCGAAGCCCGACGAGGACCTGCTCGAACTGGCCGAGGCGCTGATCGAGAAGAAGACCGGCGCGTTCGATCCGAAGAACTTCCACGACCATTATGTCGAGGCGCTCAAGGGCCTGATCGAGCGCAAGCGCAAGGCCAAGGGCCGCAAGATCATCGAAGACACCAGCGACGAGCCGACCGGCCGGTCGGGCTCGAACGTGGTCGACCTGATGGCTGCGCTCAAGAAGTCGATGGAGAAGCCGGGCGCATCGCCTGCCAAGGCGACCCCTGCGGCGAAGAAGCCGGCTGCCAAAAAGGCACCCGCAGCGCCCGCGAAGAAACCGGCGGCGAAAAAGCGTGCCTGATCGCGACCCACTCGCGCTCTACAACGCCAAGCGCGATTTCGCGAAGACCGCGGAACCGGCGGGCACGCTCGCGCCGGGGCATGGCAACAGCTTCATGGTGCAGAAGCACGATGCGTCGCGGCTCCACTGGGATTTCCGGCTCGAGATCGACGGCGTGCTGAAAAGCTGGGCGGTCACCCGCGGGCCCAGCCTCGACCCTGGCGAAAAGCGCCTCGCCGTCCGCACCGAGGATCATCCTTTGTCCTACGCCACCTTCGAGGGCACCATCCCCAAGGGCCAATATGGCGGCGGCACGGTGATGCTGTGGGATCGCGGCACCTGGTCCCCGATCAAGGGCAAGAGCGCGAAGGACCTGGAGAAGGGCCATCTCCATTTCGTGCTCGATGGCGAGCGCATGAAGGGCGAATGGCTGCTGATCCGCCTGAAACCGCGCGGCAAGGAGAAAAGCGAGAACTGGCTGCTGCGCAAGATTGACGATGCGGAGGCAGGCGGCACCGACACGTTGGTGGAAACCGCCCTCACCAGCGTCGCGACCGGCCGCACGATGGTCGAGATAGCCGAAGGAAAATCCTCCCCGGCACGGGGAGGGGGACCGCCGAAGGCGGTGGAGGGGGGCGTCCCCAAACGCACCGCCCGCCGCAAGCCAGCCACCAAGGGCGCCCTGCCCAAATTCCGCGACTTCCAGCTCGCCACCCTGGTCGACAGCGTGCCCACCGGCAGCCGTTGGCTGCACGAAGTGAAATATGACGGCTACCGCGTGCTGATCGCGATCGCGGGTACGAAGGTGAAGATCTACAGCCGCTCCGGCCTCGACTGGACCGGGAAATTCCCCGGCATCGCCGAGGCCGCCGCGACCCTGAACCTCGGCAACGCCCTGATCGACGGCGAAGTGGTCGCCTTCAAGGACGGCAAGCCCCATTTTTCCGCCTTGCAGGACGCGATCGCCAATGGCGGCGACATGACCCTGTTCGCCTTCGACCTGCTCGAAGTGGATGGCGAGGACATCGCCGATCTGCCCAATATCCAGCGCAAGGAGCGCCTGCGCCCGCTGATCGACGGCGTCGACGCCCGGCTGCAATTCGCCGAACACATCCTCGGCTCGGGTGAGCAATTGTTCGAGACGATGTGCCGCGAAGGCTATGAAGGCATCGTCTCGAAGCTCGCCGATGCGCCCTATCGCGGCCAGCGGAGCAAGGGCTGGCTCAAGGTCAAATGCATCCGGCGCCAGGAATTCGTCATTGTCGGCTGGACGCCGTCCGACAAGTCGCGCGGCTTCCGCGCGCTGCTGCTCGGCCTGAACGGTCCGGACGGCTTCACCTATGCCGGCAAGGTCGGCACCGGCTTCGATACCGACACGATGCTCGATCTGAGCGCGAAGCTCGCTAAGCTTGAACGCAAGGAGCCGACGGTAAGGGCACCGCGCGCGGCCGTCCGCGGCGCACACTGGGTCGAGCCGAAGCTGGTCGCCGAAATCGCCTTTGCCGAGACCACCCCCGACGGCGTGCTGCGCCACTCGAGCTTTCTCGGCCTCCGCGAGGACAAGAAGGCGGCCGACGTCGTCGCCGAGAAGCCTGTCCCCGTTGAGACTACCCCGGTTCCGGAGGTGCATGTGAAAGTCAGCAGCCGCGATCGCCTGATCTTCCCCGATTCGGACGTCACCAAGGGCGATCTGGCCGATTATTATGCGCAGCTTGCGCCCGCCATGCTGCCCTGGGCGGCCAATCGTCCCATCAGCCTGGTCCGCTGCCCCCAGGGCCGCGCCAAGCGCTGCTTCTTCCAGAAGCACGATGCCGGCACCTTTGGCGACTATGTCCATCAGGTGCCGATCCGCGAGAAGGACGGGTCGACCGAGAATTACATCTATATCGACGACGTCGATGGCCTCGTGACCTGCGTGCAGATGGGCACGATCGAATTCCATGGCTGGGGATCGTCGGTCGCGACGCTGGAGCAGCCCGACCGCATGGTGTTCGATCTCGATCCCGACGAGGATCTCGGCTTCGACGTGGTCAAGAAGGCGGCCGAGGACATCAAGAACCAGCTCGCCGAAATCGGGCTGGTCAGCTTCGCGATGCTGTCGGGCGGCAAGGGCGTGCATGTCGTGGTGCCGCTGAAGCCCCAGGCCGAATGGCCGGCGGTGAAGGACTTCGCCGACCGCTTCGCCCGCGCGCTCGCCGAGGCCGAGCCGGAACGCTATGTCGCGAACATGGCCAAGGCCAAGCGCAAGGGCCGCATCTTCATCGATTATCTGCGCAACCAGCGCGGCTCGACCGCAGTCCTGCCTTATGTCGCGCGGGCCCGCTCGGGCGCCCCGGTCGCGGCACCCGTAACCTGGACTGAGCTGCGCGACATCGAGAATGCGCATCGCTGGGGCGTCCGCGACGGCGCCGAACTGCTCGAACGCGCCAATTCCCGCGAGCTTGCGGGATGGGGATTCGCCGATCAGGTGCTGCCCGACCTCTGATCCTTGTTGCACGCGCGAAGGGATTGTGGTCGAGTCGCCACGTTCGTAGGGGAACGCCTCAATCACCATGGCCACGCTCGCAGCCCCCTCTCTGCTCGACCCGTCGATCCACGCCGCGCGCTGGATTGCGGACTATTGCGCGCGGGAGAAAAAGGGCGACGTGCTCTGCGCCGGCCGCGACGATCCCGCCTGGACCGCGATGTTCGAGGAGCTCGCGGCCGTGGCCGGCGACGACCTCAGCCATGCGCGCGACCGGGTTCAGCGCCACGCCGCCGATATCGGCACCGGCTTCCGCATCATCGGCGAAAGCGAGGAGCGCGCCTGGCCCTTGTCTCCCGTCCCGCTGCTGATCGAGGCGGACGAATGGGCGGGCATCGAGGCCGGCGTTGCGCAGCGCGCCGAGCTGCTCGAGACGATCCTCGCCGATCTCTACGGCGATGCGAAGCTGGTCGAGCGTGGGCTGATCCCCGCCGCGCTGGTCGCGGGCAGCCCCTTCTTCCTCCGGCCGATGGCGGGGCTGGTGCCGCCGGGCGGCCATCACCTTCACTTCATCGCGATCGATCTCGGCCGCGGTCCGACCGGCGAATGGCGCGTGCTCACCGACCATCTCCGCGCCCCTGCCGGCGCCGGCTATGCGCTGGAGAACCGCCTGGCGATCTCGCGCACGCTTGGCGGGCTGCAGGGCCGTCTGAACGTCAAGCGCCACGCGCCCTTCTTCGCTGCCTATCGCGACGGCCTCGCCGCGGCCTGCCGCCGCGCCGAGCCGCGCATCGGGCTGCTGACGCCCGGCCGTTACAACCCCAGCTATGCCGAGCAGGCGCATCTCGCGCGCTATCTCGGGCTGCTGCTGGTCGAGGGCGCCGATCTCGCCGCGCTCGAGGACAAGCTCTATGTCCGCACCATCGGCGGACTGAAGCGAGTCGATGCGATCTGGAATCGGCTCGATCCGCGGTTGCTCGATCCGCTCGCCTTCGATTCGCATTCGAGCATCGGCGTGCCCGGCCTCATTGACGCGATGGCGGCGGGCAATGTCGTCATCTCCAACGTGCCGGGCGCCGGCGTGCTCGAATCGCCCGCCTTTGCCGCCTTCCTGCCGATGCTCGCGACCCGGCTGACCGGCAAGGACCTGCTCCTCCCCAATATCGCCACCTGGTGGTGCGGGCAGGACAAGGAACGCGCCCGCGTGATCGAGGATCTCGACCAGCTGCTGGTCGGCCCTGCCTTCGGCGTCCAGCCGCTCGGCCTCGAGGGGCTCATGCCCCGGCCGGGGGCGGAGATCACCGGCACCGCACGTGCGGCGTTGCTCGACGATATGACCCGCCGGCCGCAGGATTATGTCGGGCAGGAGATCATCCGGCTGTCGACCATGCCGGTCGTCACCGACACGGGCCTGGCTGCGCGGCCCTTCACGCTCCGCGTCTTCGCCGCGCGCGGGGCCGATGGCAGCTGGGCGATCATGCCGGGCGGCTTTGCGCGGATCGGCGAGCACAGCGATCCCCGCGCTTCGGTAATGGGCGAAGGCAACTGGTCGGCCGACGTCGCAGTGCACGGGCCCGAACCGGTCGCCCCGGTCTCGCTGCTGCCGCCGAGCGATTCGATCCATGTCCGCCGCAACCCCGGCACCTTGCCGAGCCGCGTCGCCGACAATTTCTTCTGGCTCGGCCGCTATCTCGAACGCGGCGAGGCACTGCTGAGCATCATCCGCGTGATGCTGGGCAATTCGATCGATGCCGATGCCGGCGCCGCGCTCGGGCCGGATACGGTCGGGCGGCTGGTCGGCATGGCGGTCAATATCGGCGCGGCACCGCACCCAGCGAGCCTGCGCCGCGCCGACCTGACCCAGTTCGCCCGCACGGCGATGGAATCGGGCGAGGGCGGCTGGCACAGCGTCCGCGCGATCAACCGGCTCGCGCGCGGCATCGGGCGCGGCTCGCGCGACCGGCTGGCGGCCGACATGGTCAGGCTGCTCGATGCGCCGTTCCCGACCAAGGGCGGCATGCTCGACAAGGCCGGCTCGCTCCAACGCCGCTATGCCGCTTTGTCCGGCCTGTCGGCGGAGCATATGGGCCGGACGGCGGCGTGGCGCTTCCATGATCTCGGTCGCCGGCTCGAACGCGCGCTGACCGTAACCCGGGCGGTGCGGGTGTTCGGCATGCCCAATGGTACGATCGACGACCTGTCGACCCTGCTCGACCTTGCCGACAGCCAGATCAGCTATCGCCAGCGCTATTTGACCGGCATCGCCCGGGTGCCGGTGGTCGATCTGGTCGCGCTCGACCCGGGCAATCCACGCTCGCTGGCGTTCCAGGTCGACCGCATCTGCGAACATATGCGCGCGCTGCCGGTGCTCGGCGATGACGGCATGGACGAGCCGCAACAGGCGGTGGCGACGTTGCTGGTATCGATTGTCTCGACCGCGACTGCGGCGACCCTCGACGAGGGCGTGTTGGGTGATCTGGAGCGGCGGCTGTTCGCTTTGTCGGATGCGGTCGCGCGGCGCTACTTCCTGCAGGGCGCGGAGCCGCTTCGCGCGGGTGGGCTGACGCTGGCGTGAGGCAAGCGCTCGCTTTCTTTTCCACCCCTCCCCTCGAGGGGAGGGGCAAGGGGTGGGGCAGCGAAGCGGCGGGCTCGATGCCCGTCGCGGCGCTTTGGGCCAGGCGCAATGAGTCTTTTGAGCGTGCAGACGCACGCCCCCACCCCCTAACCCCTCCCCTGAAGGGGAGGGGAGTGAAGTCATGATCTACGATATCCGTCACGTCACGCGCTTCGATTACGGCGCTTCGGTCAAGTTCGCGCGTTGCAACCTGCGGCTGAAGCCGATCCACTGGTCCGGCCAGGAACTGCGCGACTATCGCCTGTCGATCAGCCCCTCGGGTCGCACTGCGCCGGCGCGTGCCGAGGCCGGGCTCGCCAATGTCATGCGGCTGGTGGTCGAGGAGCCGGTGCGGCATCTCGTCATCGAAAGCGTGTCGCGTATCCTGGTCGACCGGCCGGTGCCGATGCCGTCGGACAGCGACCCGACCCTCGCCGAGGTCGCGATCGCGGCGCGCGCCAGCCGCGATGCCTCGCCGGCCGGCCCCGCCAATTATCTCTTCCCCTCGCCGCTGATCCCGCTCGACCGCGACATCGCCGACTGGTGCGCACAGGACCTCGATCCCGACCGCCCGTCGCTCGAGGCAGCGATCGCGCTCGCCCATCGCATCCAGAACGAATTCGATTTCGATCCCGAAGCGACCCTGGTCGACACCGTCCCGCACGAGGCCTTCGCCAAGCGCGGTGGCGTCTGCCAGGATTTCGCGCAGATCATGATCACCGGCCTGCGTGCCGCGGGCCTGCCCGCTGCTTATGCCTCGGGCTATATCCGCACCATCCCGCCGCCCGGCCAGCCCCGCCTGGTCGGCGCCGATGCGACTCATGCCTGGGTGTTGCTGTGGTGCGGGCCCGATCTCGGCTGGGTCGGGGTCGATCCGACCAACGGCATCTGGATGGCGGGCGACCATATCATCATGGCGATCGGCCGCGATTACGGCGAGATCGCGCCGATCGACGGCGTCGTGCTCGGCTCGGGCGCGCAGAAGATGAACGTCTCGGTCGATGTCGCGCCTGTGCTGGAAGCAGTCACCTGAAATCCCTCTCCCAGCGGGAGAGGGAGGGAGCGCGTAGCGCGGAAGGGTGAGGGCGAATGGTGATGGTACACGTCACCCTCACCCTCCCATTGCTTCGCAATGCGCCCCTCCCTCTCCCGTTGGGAGAGGGGTTCGCGTTGCACTCGCGGACCTTATCCCCCAAATAGGCGCCAGAATAGAAACAGAGGGCAAAAGTGGCCGATCCATATGCAACGCTTGGCGTGCCGCGTACCGCCAGCGAGGCCGACATCAAGAAGGCGTATCGGAAGCTCGCAAAGGAGCTGCACCCCGATCGCAACAAGGACAACAAACAGGCGACCGAGCGGTTCAGCCAGGTCACCAACGCTTATGATCTGCTGACCGACAAGGACAAGCGCGCCCGGTTCGACCGTGGCGAGATCGACGGCGAGGGCAACCCGGCATCGCCCTTCGGCTTCGGCGGCGCCGGCCAGGGCGGGTTCCGCCCGGGCCCTGGTGGCGGCGGATCGCCGTTCGAGGCGGACGGGCCGGATATCAGCGATATCTTCGAGGGCATGTTCGGCGGACGCGCTGGTGGCGGCGGTTTCTCCAGCGGGTTCGGCGGCTTCGGGCGCAAGCCCCAGCCCAAGGGCGCCAATGTCGGCTACAAGCTCAACGTCCCCTTCACGGATGCGGCGACGCTCAGCCCGCAGCGCATCACGCTGGCCGACGGCAAGACGATCGACCTCAAGCTGCCCGCTGGCCTCGAAAGCGGTTTCCAGATGCGCCTCGCCGGCAAGGGCCAGCCCGGCCCGGGCGGCGTGGGCGACGGCATGGTGACGATCAGCGTCCAGCCGCACCGCTTCTTCACCCGCGACGGCGATGACGTGCGGCTCGACCTGCCGATCACTTTGTCCGAAGCGGTGCTTGGCGCGTCGGTGCGTGTCCCGACGGTCGAGGGCGCGGTGATGCTGACGGTTCCGGCCGGCTCGACCTCGGGCAAGGTGCTTCGTCTGCGCGGGCGCGGCTTCCACAAGAAGGGCGGCACGCGCGGCGACCAGCTGGTGACGCTGATGGTCGATCTTCCCGCCGGCGACGCGGCCCTGACCGAGTTCGTCGAGGGCTGGAAGGATCGCGACAAGAGCAACCCACGCGCGGCCATGGGCGTTTAATCGCTCGATGCAGGAAGTTTCGCCCCAATCGCCCGAGGAACGCCGCAAGAGGCCGGGTGAGGGGCAGACCAGGCTCAGCCGGCGCATGGCCTTCATGCAGCCCGGCAGCTACGCCCGCGAAGTGCTCAAGCGCGTCTTTGTCGGCGTCTATAGCGACGGCTTCGTCCATGCCGGCAACCTCGCCTATCTCTCGCTGCTGACACTCTTTCCCTTCTTCATCGTCGCGGCCGCCGTCGCGCGGCTGTTCGGACAGACGGGGGAGGGGCTCCACGCGGTCGAGGCGTTCCTGCGCACCGTGCCGCCCAGCGTCGCGCAGGTGCTCCAGACGCCGATCACCGATGTGCTCACGGCGCGCTCCGGCTCGCTGCTCTGGTTCGGCGCGATCGTCGGGCTGTGGACCACGGCGAGCTTCATCGAGACGATCCGGGACATATTGCGCCGCGCTTATGGCGTGAAGTCGATCCGGCCCTTCTGGCAATATCGGCTCTGGTCGATCGGGCTGATCCTGACCGCGATGATCCTGATTCTGGTCGCCTTCGCCTTCCAGATCATGCTGCTCGCGGTCGAACAGTTCATCTTGCGCGTGCTGCCCTTCGCGGCGAACGCGGCGACGATCGTGTCGTTCAGCCGGCTCGCCCCGGCGCTTGCGCTGTTCGCGGCGCTCTACATGGTGTTCTACGCGCTCACCCCGCGCAAATATCGCGAGAGCAAATGTCCGAAATGGCCGGGCGCATTGTTCACGGCGGGCTGGTGGCTGCTGGTCACCGCACTCCTGCCGGTCATCCTCGGATTGCTCGGCAGCTATGATCTTACCTATGGCAGCCTGGCAGGCGTGATGATCGCGCTTATCTTCTTCTTCTTCGTCGGGCTCGGCCTGGTCGTTGGCGCCGAATTGAACGCGGCACTGGCGGAATCCGATGATGAGGGAGTAGAGGACCTCGGCGGCAGCAACAAACAGGAGGCGGCAGCAGCGTGACGGGATTGATGCAGGGCAAACGCGGATTGATCATGGGCCTGGCCAATGATCGGTCGCTCGCCTGGGGAATCGCCAAGAAGCTCAGCGAAGCAGGCGCTGAGCTCGCCTTCTCCTATCAGGGTGAAGCACTCGAAAAGCGCGTAAGGCCGCTTGCCGAGCAGCTCGGCTCGACCTTGCTGATCGATTGCGACGTCTCCGACATGACAGCGCTCGACAAGGCGTTCGAGGATCTGGGAAAGGATTGGCCGACGATCGACTTTGTCGTCCATGCGATCGGTTTCTCCGACAAGAACGAGCTGCGCGGCCGCTTCATGGACACCAGCCTCGACAATTTCCTGACGACCATGAACATCTCGGTGTACAGCTTCGTCGCGGTGGCGCAGCGCGCGGCGGCGATGATGCCCGATGGCGGCTCGCTTCTGACGCTCAGCTATTACGGGGCCGAAAAAGTCATTCCGCACTATAACGTCATGGGCGTGGCCAAGGCGGCGCTCGAGACGAGCGTGCAATATCTCGCGGTCGATCTCGGTCGCGACAATATCCGCGTCAACGCGATTTCGGCCGGCCCGATCAAGACGCTCGCTGCCTCGGGCATCGGCGATTTCCGCCTGATCCTGAAGTGGAACGAGCTGAACTCGCCGCTCAAGCGCAACGTGACGATCGAGGACGTCGGCGGCGCCGGCCTGTATCTGCTCAGCGATCTCGCCAGCGGCGTGACCGGCGAAGTGCATCATGTCGACGCCGGTTATCATGCGATCGGCATGAAGGCTGAAGACGCGCCGGACATCGCTTTGGTGTGAATGGTCTCCCTCTCCCTGCGGGAGAGGGAAGGGGCCCGCCGCGCAGCGGTGGGAAGGGTGAGGGCGACCGGTCCATGGTCGAGCATGTCGGGTCGAGCGGGTCACCCTCACCCTCCCATGCTTCGCATGGGCCGCTCCCTCTCCCGCCGGGAGAGGGTTTGGAATGAGTCTCAACAGCTTCGGTCACGTCTTCCGCTTCACCACCTGGGGCGAGTCGCACGGCCCCGCCATTGGCGCTGTCGTCGATGGTTGCCCGCCCGGGCTGACCATCTCCGAGGCGGACATCCAGCCCTTCCTCGACAAGCGCCGCCCCGGCACCTCGCGCTTCACGACGCAGCGCCAGGAGCCCGACCAGATCCGCATCCTGTCCGGCGTGTTCGAGGGGAAGACGACCGGTACGCCGATCAGCCTGATGATCGAGAATGTCGACCAACGCTCCAAGGATTATTCGGAGGTCGCCCAAGCCTATCGCCCGGGTCATGCCGATTATGCCTATGACGCCAAATACGGCTTTCGCGACTATCGCGGCGGCGGGCGTTCGTCCGCCCGCGAGACGGCATCGCGGGTCGCGGCGGGTGCCGTCGCGCGACTGGTCATCCCTGAGGTGCGCATCCGCGCCTGGGTCGAGGCGATCGGCGGCGACCGGATCGATCCGGCCAATTTCGATCTCGACCAGATCGATGCGAATCCTTTCTTCTGCCCCGATGCGGAAGCGGCTGCGCGCTGGGAAGCGCTGGTCGACGGCGCGCGCAAGGCAGGCTCGTCGCTCGGCGCAGTCATCGCGTGCGAGGCGACCGGCGTGCCCGCCGGCTGGGGTGCCCCGCTCTACGCCAAGCTCGACGCGGAACTCGCTTCGGCCTGTATGAGCATCAACGCCGTGAAGGGTATCGAGATCGGTGACGGCTTCGAAGCGGCAACGCTGCGCGGCGAAGAGAATGCCGATGCGATGCGGCCGGGTGTCGACGGACCGGAATTCCTCGCCAACCATGCCGGCGGCATCGCCGGCGGTATCGCCACGGGTCAGCCGATCCGCGTCCGCGTCGCGTTCAAGCCGACCAGCTCAATCCTGACGCCGGTCGAAACCATCACCCGTGGCGGCGAAGCGACCGAGATTATGACCAAGGGCCGCCATGATCCCTGTGTCGGCATCCGCGGCGCGCCGGTAGTCGAGGCGATGGTCGCGCTCGTCCTGGCCGACCAGAAACTGCTGCACCGGGCCCAGACCGGGCGCTGAGCGCCCGGCCCTTGCCGATCAGTCCGCGAAGGGATCCCGCACGAGGATGGTGTCCTCGCGCTCCGGGCTGGTCGAGACCAGTGCAACCGGGCAATGGATAAGCTCTTCGATGCGGCGGATATATTTGATTGCCTGAGCGGGCAGATCGGCCCAGCTCCGCGCGCCGGCGGTCGATTCCTGCCAGCCGGGCATCGTCTCGTAGATCGGCTCGACCGCTGCCTGATCGGCGGCGTGCGAGGGGAAATAATCGAGCGTCTCGCCGCGCAGTTTGTAGCCGACGCAGATCTTCACTTCGTCGAAGCCGTCGAGCACGTCGATCTTGGTGAGTGCGATGCCGGTGATGCCGCCGACCGCGGCCGATTGCCGCACTAGCACCGAATCGAACCAGCCGCAGCGCCGCTTGCGCCCGGTGACGGTGCCGAATTCATGCCCACGCTCGCCCAGCCGTTCGCCGGTGGCGTCCTCCAGCTCGGTCGGGAACGGGCCGGAGCCGACGCGCGTCGTATAGGCCTTGGCGATGCCCAGGACGAAACCGACCGCGCTCGGCCCGAGGCCCGACCCGCCAGCAGCGGTGCCGGCGATGGTGTTGGACGAGGTGACGAAGGGATAGGTGCCGTGATCGACGTCGAGCAGCACGCCCTGCGCACCTTCGAACAGGATGCGCCGGCCGCGCGCGCGGGCCTCGTTGAGGTCGCGCCAGGCGGGGCGGGCGAAGGACAGCACGAAATCGGCGATCGCGCGCAGTTCCTCGACCAGCGCCGCGCGGTCGATCGGCGGCTCGCCGAAACCGGCGCGGAGCGCGTCATGGTGCGCGGTCAACCGGTCGAGCTGCGAATCGAGCGCGTCGAGATGCGCGAGGTCGCAGACCCGGATTGCGCGACGCCCGACCTTGTCCTCGTAAGCCGGGCCGATGCCGCGCCGCGTGGTGCCGATCTTGCCGGCGCCGCTGGCGTCCTCGCGAAGCGAATCCAGATCGCGGTGGAACGGCAGGATCAACGCGCAATTGTCGGCGATCATCAACGTCTCGGGGGTGATCGTCACGCCCTGGCCCGTCAGCTTCTCGACCTCGGCCTTGAGCGCCCAGGGATCGAGCACCACGCCGTTGCCGATCACGGACGGCGTGCCGCGCACGATACCCGAGGGCAGCAGCGACAGCTTGTAGACCTTCTCGCCCACGACCAGCGTGTGGCCGGCATTATGGCCGCCCTGGAACCGCACGACCATGTCGGCGCGCTCCGCGAGCCAGTCCACGATCTTGCCCTTGCCCTCATCGCCCCATTGGGCGCCGATTACTGCGACATTTGCCAAAACTGAGTTCCTTCGATCGGGACGGTGCGGCGCCTAGAGCGCGCGCGCCGCGCCTTCCACCAAAATATGCGTGCAGAGCTGCGCCTCGGGCGTGTCGCCCGCTTCGAGCGCGGCGACGGTGACCCAGCCTTGCGCCCGCATCGCGGCCGGGACGGCAGGGTCGGTATCCAGCGGCACGAACAGGCGGCGCCGGTCGACATCGGCGAGGCCCGCCGCCACGATCGCGTCGGCATAGAGCGAGAAGCCGGTCGCGGCTTCCTCCGCGCCGTCCTCATGAACGATGGTGTAGCTGCCGCCACGCCCGATCTCGCCGCGCACCCCGTCAGCGAAGATCGAGAAGCCGAGCCAGGTTTGATATTCGAAGCCGTGCCGCTCGGTCGGGTCGAGCGTCAGTGCGGTGCGGCCCTTGAGGCCCGAGGCGATCTGCCACAGCCCGTCGAGCCGCGAGCGCAGCGCGCCGCCCACATCGAAGGCGCAGAGCCGATCATGCGCCGTTTCAAACGGGCCGGCTGCCTCGATCAACGGGAGATAGGCCGGCGCGATCTCGGCAACACCGCCGGCATCCTTGGCGTCGAGCCGGTCGCGGAGCTGTTCGATCAGCCATGGTTCGACGGGCAGCGGACCGTCCGCCAGGATCGTCACCAGGTCGGGCAGGGTGAAATCGATCGAGATACCGCGCACGCCGGCGGCTTCGAGCGCTTCGACCGCGACGCCAACGATCTCCTTCGCCGCGGCAACGGTGTCGAGGCCGATCAGTTCGCAGCCGATCTGGCGCAGCTCGCGCTCCGGGCTGAGCTGCGAGGCGCGGAGCTTCAGCACCGGGCCGGCATAGGACAGGCGCACCGGGCGCGGGTGATGGCCCATGCGCGTCGCCGCGATCCGGCCGATCTGTGCGGTCATGTCGGGCCGGATGGCGAGCGTCGCCTGCGACACCGGATCGACGAAGCGCACCGCATCCTGCGCGCGCGCCGCCTTCAGTCGGCCGGCCAGACCCGCCTCGAACTCGGCCAAAGCGGGATCGGCACGCTCATAGCCATGCGCGTAGGCTGCCCCCAGCACTGCCGCTTCGAGGCGCGCGGCGGCGTCGCCGAACGGGGGCAACCGGTCGCGGAAACCTTCGGGGAGCAGGGCATGAGTCATAGGCAGAAGAGTCGCGTCCAAAACGCCCGTTCGGGCCGAACCTGTCGAAGCCCTGTACCTCTTCCTGCGCGAAAGAGAACGGTCTTCGACAGGCCCGCTCGAATAGGCTTTTAGAAGCTGAGCCCCATCACGGTCTTCACGCCGGCCAGCGCGCGGACCTTGGCGATCAGCTCGGGCGTCACCGGCTCGTCGACCGAGAGCAGCAGCACCGCTTCGCCACCGGCCGAACGACGGCCGAGATGGAAGGTGCCGATGTTCACGCCTTCCTCGCCGAGCAGCGAGCCGAGCCGGCCGATAAAGCCCGGCGCGTCCTCGTTCACGACATAGAGCATGTGCCCGACCAGATCGGCCTCGACCTTGATGCCGAACAGCTCGACCAGGCGCGGGGCCGCGTCGCCGAACAGCGTGCCCGCAACCGAACGGTCGCCGGCATCGGTCTTCACCGTCACGCGCAGCAGCGTGTGGTAATCGCCCTCCCGGTCATGGCGGACTTCACGGACGTCGATGCCCCGCTCCTTCGCCAGGAATGGCGCATTGACCATGTTCACCGTGTCCGAATGCACCCGCATCAGGCCGGCGAGCACCGCGCTGGTGATCGGCTTCTGGTTGAGCGCGGCAGCCGCACCTTCGACCTCGATGTTGATGCCCGAGAGCGCGCCGTGGGCGAGCTGGCCGATCAGCGAGCCGAGCTTCTCGGCCAGCGCCATATACGGCTTCAGCTTCGGCGCTTCCTCGGCCGACAGGCTCGGCACGTTGAGCGCGTTGGTCACGCCGCCCGAGACGAGATAATCGGCCATCTGCTCGGCGACCTGGATCGCGACATTGACCTGCGCTTCCGAGGTGGACGCGCCGAGATGTGGCGTGGACACGAAGTTGGGCGTGCCGAACAGCGGCGAATCGGTCGCCGGCTCCGTCACGAACACGTCGAGCGCGGCGCCCGCGATATGGCCCGAATCGAGCCCGGCCTTCAGCGCGACCTCGTCGATCAGCCCGCCGCGCGCGCAGTTGATGATGCGCACGCCCTTCTTGGTCTTGGCGAGGTTCTCGGCCGACAGGATGTTGCGTGTCTGGTCGGTCAGCGGGGTGTGCAGCGTGATGAAGTCCGCACGCGCCAGCAGGTCCTCGAGCGTGACCTTCTCGACGCCGGTCTCGATCGCGCGCTCGGGGGTGAGGAAGGGATCGTACGCGATCACCTTCATCTTCAGGCCGCGGGCACGGTCGGCGACGATCGAGCCGATATTGCCGGCGCCGATCAGGCCGAGCGTCTTCGAGGTCAGCTCGACGCCCATGAAGCGGTTCTTCTCCCACTTGCCGGCCTGGGTCGAGGCATCGGCCTCGGGCAGTTGGCGGGCGAGCGCGAACATCAGCGCGATGGCATGCTCGGCGGTGGTGATCGAGTTGCCGAACGGGGTGTTCATGACGACCACGCCCTGCGCGGAGGCGGCCGGGATATCGACATTGTCGACGCCGATGCCGGCGCGACCGATGACCTTCAGATTGGTCGCATGCGCCAGGATGTCCTTGGTTACCTTGGTCGAGCTGCGGATGGCGAGGCCATCATAATTGCCGATGATCGCCTTGAGCTCGTCGACGGTCTTGCCGGTGATCTCGTCGACCTCGACCCCGCGCTCGCGGAAGATCTGGGCGGCCTTGGGATCCATTTTGTCGGAAATGAGGACTTTGGGCATGGGATTGCCTTTCAATGAGCGCGCTCCGGTTCGGGAGCGGGAGTCTGGGAAGAGTGCGCCCCCGCCGCGGCGGGAACGCAAAGGGGTCAGGCCGAGACGGTGACCGAGGCGTAGGCCCAGTCGAGCCAGGGGCCGAGCGCCTCGATATCGGCGGCGTCGACGGTCGCGCCGCACCAGATGCGCAGGCCCGCCGGGGCATCGCGGTAACCCGCAATGTCATAGGCGGCATGCTCGGCTTCGAGCAGGCCGGCGAGCTTCTTGATCAGCGCTTCGTCGGCGCCCTCGACCGTCAGGCACACGCTGGTCTTCGAGCGCGAGGCCTCGTCGAGCGCGAGATGGCCGAGCCACGGGCGATCCGCGACGATCTTGTCGAGTGCTGCCGCATTGGCGTCCGAGCGCGCAATCAGGCCCTGCAGCCCGCCGAGACCCTTGGCCCATTCGAGCGCGAAGATCGCATCCTCGACGGCGAGCATCGACGGGGTGTTGATCGTCTCGCCCTTGAACACGCCTTCGGTCAGCTTGCCCTTGGAGACGAGGCGGAACACCTTCGGCAGCGGCCATGTCGGCGTGTAGCTTTCGAGCCGCTCCACCGCACGCGGGCCGAGGATCAGCACGCCGTGGCCGCCTTCGCCGCCCAGCACCTTCTGCCAGGAGAAGGTTGCGACATCGATCTTGTCCCACGGGATATCGTACGCGAACACCGCGCTGGTCGCGTCGGCGAAGCTCAGGCCCTCGCGGTCGTCCGGGATCCAGTCGCCGTTCGGCACGCGCACGCCCGAGGTGGTGCCGTTCCAGGTGAACAGCACGTCGTTCGACCAGTCGACCTGGTTGAGGTCGGGAAGCTGGCCGTAATCGGCGCGCAGGATGGTCGGATCGAGCCCGAGCTGCTTGACCGCATCGGTGACCCAGCCTTCGCCGAAGCTCTCCCAGGCGAGCGCGGTGACGGGCTTGGCGCCCAGCATCGTCCACATCGCCATCTCGAACGCGCCGGTGTCGGAGCCGGGGACGATGCCGATGCGGTGGGTGTCGGGCAGCTGCAGCATCTCGCGCATCAGGTCGATCGCGTATTGCAGGCGCGTCTTGCCGATCTTCGAACGGTGCGACCGGCCGAGGACTTCAGTCTGGAGCTTTTCGGGGGTCCAGCCTGGCGGCTTGGCGCAGGGACCGGAAGAGAAATAAGGACGCGTCGGCTTCGTCGCCGGAGGCGCAGGGTAATCAGTCATATAGTCTCTCCTTACAGAGAGCACGCGCGGCGTTGGGACCGCGTGGCCCGTCGACGGCCCTAGCGATCTGCGACGCTACGTCAATCGGCTTTCTGCTGCGATGCGGCGAAGCGAGCAGCTTATTTCGGCACGAACTTGGGCGCCGGTTTTCCGAGCAGCCCGCGGTCGGACATCCAGTCGGGGATGCGATCGGGCCAGTGCTGCAGGCTCACCAGCGGGGTATCCTCGCCCATGTTGAAGGCGTGCCCGCCGGCCGCATACATGTGCAGCTCGACCGAGGCGCCGGCCGCGCGATAGGATTGCAGCAGGTCGACCAGCGGCGCCGAGCAACAGGCATCGTCGTTCGCCGCGGTCAGCAGCATCGGCGGCGAGTCCTTCGTCACTTTCTCCTCGGCCTTGAGTGGCCCCGGGAATTCGAGGATCGCGAAATCGGGGCGGGCGGAGAGTTTGTCGATCGCATCTTCCTTACCGCGCAGGGCGACAGGCGCGCTCAGCGCGGCCATGCGCGCCAGCTCTCCGCCGGCCGAGAAGCCCATGATGCCGATGCGCTTCGGGTCCACGCCGAATTCCGCGGCGCGCGATCGGACCAGGCGCATCGCGCGTTCGGTGTCGGCGCGGGCGTCGTCCAGCGCATAGGGCGAGCCGTCCTCGCGGAACAATCGGTAGCGCACCACGAACGCCGCGACGCCTCTGGCGGCATACCAGCGCGCCACGTCATTGCCTTCGGTCGTGATCACGATAATCCTGTGTCCGCCGCCGGGGACGATCACCACCGCGGCGCCGTTCGCCTTGCCTTTCTCGGGCAGGAAGGCGGTGATGCTGGGGTTGTTGATATGCTTGGTCCAATATTCCGCCGATTCCTCGGGGATGGCGGCGCGGCTCTCGAAGCCTGGGGCGCCGTTCGGCCAGAGCGGGTAGCGGGTGCCGTCCTGCGCCAGGGCGGGCAGGGCGAGGCACCCGAACACGGGGCCAATGACTATGGCGAGCAGATGGGCCAGGCGCATCGGGCTTTCCTCTCCTTTTTTCCAACAGAGATAAGCATGGGCCGGGCCGGCCTGGCCAGCGGAATGTTTGCGGTAACATTGCTGCTCGCCGGGTGCGGGCGCGGGGACGAGCGGCCGCGGCCCCGGCCGGTGGGCGCGCGGCCGGTGACGCTCAACCTGCCGACCTCGCGCGAGACCCAGGCGTGTTTTGCCGACCTGTCGCGTGAGCAGGTGCGCTTCAGCCCCTTGCCCGACCGCGATTATGGCGGCGGATGCTCGGTGATCGGATCGGTGCAGCTGATCGACATCGGGGTGCCGGTGACCAATGTGAAGGGCATGCGCTGCGGCCTTGCGCGGTCGTTCATCGCCTGGACGCGCCACGCGGTCGCCCCCGCGGCGCGGCAGATCCTGGGGAGCGACCTGGTGCGGGTCGAAAGCTTCGGCTCCTATGCGTGCCGCAACGTGGTGGGATCGGCGACGGCGGGGAACAGGCTGTCGGGGCATGCCATCGCCAACGCGGTCGACGTCTCGGCGTTCGTGCTGGCCGATGGACGGCGGGTGACGGTGCTGAACGGCTGGCGATCGAACGACCCGGACGAGCGGGAATTCCTCCAGGTGATCCACAGCTCCGCCTGCAAGCGCTTCGGCACGGTGCTGAGCCCGGATTACAACGCGGCGCACGCCAACCATCTGCACCTGGAAGACGACCGCGCGCGGTTCTGTCGCTGAGCTTCATATCCGGGCGTTTTTCGGCTAGAGCCTGCTCCAATGACAGAGACACATGTACCGTCGCGGGTCTTTCCGCGCGCTCGCCAGGATGCCGAAACCGCCAATGCCGGGATCAGCACCCCCCAGACCGAAAACCCGGCCTATCGCCTCGCCTTCCAGGACATGGATTTCCTGCTGCGCGAGGATCTCCGCCCGGTGCGCTTCCAGCTCGAACTGCTCAAGCCCGAGCTGATCCTGGCCGAGGCGAACATCGCCTCCACCTTCGTGATGTACGGATCGGCGCGCATCCCCGAACCCGCCAAGGCCAAGGCACTGCTCGAGCTGGCCGAGGGCGAGGAAGCGATCCGCATCGCGAAGAGCCTGGTCGCCAAGTCGAAATATTACGACGTCGCCTATGAACTGGCCCAGCTCGCCAGCGCCTGCCCGCGCGACGAGGAAGGCAAGCGCCACTTCGTGGTCTGCTCGGGCGGCGGCCCCTCGATCATGGAAGCGGCGAATCGCGGCGCGGCGGAATCGGGCCACGAATCGATCGGGCTCAACATCGTGCTGCCGCACGAACAGGCGCCGAATCCCTATGTGACGCCGTCGCTGAGCATGCAGTTCCACTATTTCGCGCTCAGGAAGATGCATTTCCTGCTCCACGCGCGCGCGCTCGCGGCGTTCCCGGGCGGCTTCGGCACGTTCGACGAACTGTTCGAGCTGCTGACCCTGATCCAGACCGGCAAGATCAAGCCGATCCCCGTGCTGCTGTTCGGCCGCGAGTTCTGGAACCGCGTGGTCGATTTCGAGGCGCTGGTCGAGGAAGGCGTGATTTCCGCGCGCGACCTGAACATCTTCACCTTCGTCGAGACGGCGGAAGAGGCGTGGAAGGTTGTGCAGGATTTCTACCAGGAACCCGCGGGCGAGGCGGAGTGAGGCGGGGCTGATCTTCCGTTTCGCCTGATTGAATCGTCACCCCGGACTTGTTCGGTGCTTGAACCCTTGAGACATGTAATTTCTTCTTCCCCGGCGGAGGCCGGGGCCCAGTAGGGAGACAGAAGGAAACAGCCGGTGCGACCAGTTCAAAAGTCCCCCAACTGGACCCCGGCCTCCGCCGGGGAAGCATACATGTTGAAAGGGAGTAATCACCGACCTGTTCCGGGGGGCACGGCTCAGCGTACCAGGTGCTTCCGCTCTTGCGGGCCAGTGGATGCCGGAACGAGTCCGGCATGACGGCAGTGGGTGAGGTGCCCGTCCGGCCGAAACTGACTTCCGGCAAAACAAAAAAGGCCGCGCCCCCCGGCGCGGCCTTTTTCGCAACCGACCTCCCGGCTTTCGCCGGAGAGGCGATTACTTCTTCTTTTCAGCCTGAACCGCGGCGGCCGGATCGACCGACGGCGCGCCCGGTGCCGGCGCGGCGCCTTCCGAGAGATTCGCGGCTGCCGGGGCGGCGGCGTTGGCGTCCGCACCCTCGGCCGGCGCCGCTGCTGCGCCCGCGGCGGGTGCCGCCGGGAGCGGCAGGTTCGAGCCCTGCTGGTTGAGATAGGCGATCACGTTCGCGCGGTCCTGCGGGTTGCCGAGGCCGGCAAAGGTCATCTTCGTGCCCGAGGCGAAGGCGCGCGGGCTGGTCAGCCACGCACTCATATTGTCGAAATCCCACTTGCCGCCCTTGCCCTTGAGCGCGTCGGAGAAAGCGAAACCGCCCTTGCCCTCGGCAATGCCCTCACCGAGCGTGGCGTAGAGATTCGGGCCGACGCCGTTCGGGCCGCCCTGGTTGACCGTGTGGCAGGCGGCGCACTTCTTGAACACCTCGGCGCCCTTCGCCGGATCGGCGGTCGCCATCAGCGTCGCGATCGGCACGGCGGCCGCGCCGCCCTCCGCGCCCGTTTCGGCCACACCCTCGATCGGGTAGCCCATCTTCTCGAGATGATGCGGCTGGAACACCATGCCGCCCACGATCGAAAGCCCCAGCGCCACGCCGCATGCGCCGAGCACCCAGCCCGCGATCGTGTTCGTGCGATTGTCCATTGCCAAGTTGCCCCTGTCGGAAAGTCGGCTCCCTTTAGATTCGGTGGAGCGTGACCGCAAGCCGCGCTTGTGCAAGAACAAACGCGCCGGTAAGCGCGCCGCTCCATGGACAATTTCGCAGCCCCCGCGCGGCCCATCGTTGCGCGCATGATCGAGGAAGCCGCGGCGCACCCCGAACGCGCCGTCGCTTTCCAGGGCGCCCCCGGCGCCAATTCGCATATCGCGGCCCTGCAGGCCTTCCCGGACGGGCTGCCCTTGCCCTGTTTCGACTTCGCCGATGCGATCGACGCGGTGCGTGACGGTCGCGCCGATTGCGCGATCATCCCGATCGAAAATTCGCTGCACGGCCGCGTCGCCGACATGCATTTCCTGCTGCCCGAATCGGGCCTGGTCATCACCGGCGAGCATTTCCTGCCGATTCATTATGCGCTGATGGGATCGGGCAGGCTGGAGGATGTGCGCGAGGCGACGAGCCATCCCCAGGCGCTCGGCCAGTGCCGCCACTGGCTGCGCGAGCGGAACATCGTGCCGATCGCCTATCCCGATACCGCGGGCGCCGCGGCGCTGGTCGCGGAGAAGGGCGACCCAACGCTCGCCGCGCTCGCCCCGCCAATGGCCGCGCCGATCTATGGCCTGGACATATTGTGCGACGGCATTGCCGATGCCGATCACAACACGACGCGCTTCCTGGTGCTGGCGCGCGCCGGCCATGCGCCGATCGGCGACGGGCCGTTCATGACGACGCTGATCTTCGAAGTGAAGAACGTGCCGGCCGCGCTCTACAAGGCGATGGGCGGCTTTGCGACCAACGGTGTCAACATGACCAAGCTGGAAAGCTATCAGCGCGGCGGCACCTTCGCGGCGACCGAATTCTATGCCGATGTCGAGGGCAAGCCGGGCGACCCGGGGCTGGACAATGCGCTGGCCGAGCTGGGTTTCCATGCGAAATGGGTGCGGGTGCTGGGGACGTACCGGCAGGCTCGGGCGCGGGGGTAGGTTCGGCCGGCTTGTTGTCGGTGGGATGGGCGGCTTAAGGTAAGGGCACCCGAAGCGTCGTTCTTCACATTCTTTTTGCCGGGCGACTTCGACTGGCAGCTATTTCACCAGCTGCCGAACTCAGAGTCGCGACTCTGATCAGCAATGCTTGTTGGCTCACACAGTAACGCTCGGCCAGCGCGCTGATCTGGCTGTCGTCACCTGGGTCGATCAGATGTTGATCAAGCTCGGCCCAGATCCACTCCGCCGGCATAAGCAAATTGGCGGCGAATGCATTCGCTTCAACTTCTTCTACGTTTTCTGCGGTGGCGGATCGAGGGTCACGCAAATTCACTCTGAACTCGTGATCGACATGAACCTTGTCGCCGCGGTGAAGTGCAAGATGACCAAGTTCATGAGCGATCGTAAATCTGCGACGCACTTCGGAGTGCGTCCGATTGACCACGATGATCCGCCGACCAAGGTCTCGATAAAGCACCCCGGAGATATCATCGGCCAATTCGAGCGCGCGGATTTCCGCCCCAAGCGTAAGCGCTACACGCTGCAAATCGATCGGTGGGCTGGATTGGTCGGCAATGAGCTCGCGGACGCGCCTTCGAATAAGGGCGTAATTTATACGCGGCCGCATCAAGTCAATCGCTTTTCAGCCTCAAGTGACTCGATCAACAAGGCGACGTCGTCGCGCAATTCAAGCGCCTTTTCTGCCGATGCCTTGGGAAGAAGTTCGGCCGGTTTGGCATCCAAAGCGTCCGCGATTTCGACCACTTGGTGAAGCAAGACGCGCTGGCGGCCCTTCTCGATATTCACGATCGAAGTGCGCGAAAGGTCAATCCGACGACCCAGCTCCTCTTGCGTCACATTCTTTCGTTCGCGCAGCGCACGCACGCGACTGCCGAACATCTGGTATAGCGGATCTATCATCAAGCCCTGGCGGTTAGTGTGGTGCGGGAGGCTAACACGGCTCCTGCGCAGCATCAACCAAAATGTGGATATTACTAACGGTTTGCAATACGAACCCGGTTTCAACGTTTGCAATATTGACAATGCGGGCGAATCATGGTGAATCGGCGTCGAGGCGATTCACGCCCGGAGAAATGCCATGACCCTGCTGGAAACCCAGCGCGAGACTCGACTCGCTTACGCCGTTGAAGGCCTGCCTGATCACCAGGAACTGGCGGTGCATACCGACCAGACCGCTCTTGAAATCCTCGACCTGATTAAGGCCAAGCACCCTGAGCTGGCGGTTTCGGAGCTGATCGTCGAAGACGAGGAAGAAAGCCTCGACGGTGACTTTCGCATCGTCGAGCAGCTGGAGATTGAGTTCAAGCTCGTTCACGCCGGCCGCGGCGGTCGCATCGATGTTCTCATCCACTACGACGGTGATGAGAGGAAGCATTCATTCCGCGCCAGCGCGACGGTCAGGAAGATTATCAAATGGGCGATTTCCGGGGACGGGTTCGATCTGGTCGATCCGGCCTCGAAATTCGTCCTCAAGCTTGGCGAGAAGGAGCTCAATCCCGAGTTGCACCTCGGCCAGATCAATGACGGCAAGCGCAAGGTCGAGCTCACGCTCGTTCACACGCGCAAGATCCAGGGGTGACGATCATGATGCCGGATGAGGCAGCTGTCGCAGCGGATCTTGGTTCCTTCTGGTTCCGGAAGGGTGAGCACGCGGGAAAGTGGCGATTGATCGGTCACCACCACCCTGAGTTGTTCATCGCCGTGGCGGCGGCGCCTCGTCCGGCTTCACCGGAATGGTTTCTCTTCCGTCTCGATGTCATGGGATTCAGAGTCATGGGCCCGACGGGTCAGCTTTGGCACGGCGGCGAGGACCGGCCGTATATGACCGATGAACGCCCAAAGAGCGGGCCGAACCCGATGATCTATTTTTCCGAATTCGGGCCGTGCCTTTATCACCCCTTGGATCGCCTCGCCTTCGCCGGGGGGCATTGGGCCAATGAGTATCTCGATGTGCGCTGGCAGCCGACCGACCATCTCACCCGCTATTTGGAGACGCTTCATGGCCTTCTTCACGACTCTGAATACACTGGGTCTCGGATCCTCGACGGCACCATTTCGTTGCCGCCGCGGCTTGTGGCGCGCGCTGCTGCGTGACCTAGCGCGACGAGGCTGTGGCGAGCGGGAAAGCGGCGCGTTCCTGCTTGGCACCGATGTTAGTGGCGTACGACGGGTGAAGGCCTATTTGCCGTTCGACGAAATCGATCCGAAATGCCTGACCGGCTATATCGATTTTGACGGGACCAAGATGGACCTTGTTTGGGCCGAATGCCGACGGCTTCGTCTCAAGGTGGTCGCCGATGTACATACGCATCCGGGCGGTTATGGCCAGAGTGGTATCGACCGCGACAACCCAATGATGCCGCGCCGCGGGCATCTCGCTTTGATTGTACCTGACTATGCCTGCCGGACCGTCGGGCCGGGTGAAGTGGGAATCTACGAACTGCGCGGCCCGGCGAGTTGGGCTGATCATTCTTTCAAGGGTCGCGATTTCTTTGCTTTGGAGTGGTTCTGATGACGCTCAGTTTCAAGGATGACCGTCTGACGCAATTGCTGTTCGCCAATGATGAACGCGCCGACGTTGCGGACGAACGGTTCCGCCTCGACTCGATTGCGTTGGTCGTAACGATCGACGATGCTGCGGTGCGCACGGATTGGGGGCAGGCGGCGGCAATGGCGCTCGCGGTATGCGGTTCGCGCATGTTTCGCGGTGGCGTCTTTCTACGCCAAATCCCAGAGGTACCTGCGCAGTTCGGAACGCGCGTCGGTCAACCACTCCGGCGCGCGCTTGAAGACCTCGGCTGTCGCGCGTCCGGAGAGGCGCCAAAGTCCGCGCTTCGTCTTCACATTGGTCACGCCGGAAACGGCCAAGATCTCCATATCACCGCGCGGGGGTGGACTGCATCGGTCACCCCAAAGGCCAGTGCCTTGCAACCGGCTTCCTCAAATGTAGTCGTGGGTGTGTTGGCAGCGGCAATCGCCGTCGGCGAGGCGTTTCGCCGTCTGGCCCTTCGCGCGCCGGATGCGTGTCGAGTCCCACAAATCGTAAACGCATGGCAGCCAGGATTCATTGAGGAACCTGAGGGCGCTATCGCGCGACTTCCCACGGCGCTTTGGTTACTCGGTGCGGGCAACCTTGGACAGGCGATCCTGTTCTTGTTGTCGATGCTGCCCTTTGCCGACCGGAGGGCCGTTACGTTGTTCGTCCAGGACAACGATCGCAGTGGTCCCGAGAACCTGTCGACCCAGGTGCTGACTAGCCATAGCTGGCTGGGTCGAAAGAAGGCGGCGGCCGCAAGCGCGCACATGGAGGCTCTTGGATTCACCGCTTACGCGATTGAGCGCAGATTCACCAACCGACAGGGCCCAAGCGCGGGCGAACCGAGGATCGCGTTAGTGGGGGTCGACAACGAAGAAGCTCGCTTGGCTGCCGCCACGGCCGGGTTCGACCTTGTGCTCGATAGTGGGCTCGGCGGAACGCCGGCGCAGATCTTCGACTTAGAATTCCACGCATTTCCGGGTGCAACGCCGGCGGAAAAAATCTGGATCGGGGACAAGCGTCAAAATTCCGAGAAATTGGTCCCAGAGCGGTATCGACGGCTTGTTGAGCTGGGCGTGATCGATGCCTGTGGGATGACAACCGTCGCAGGGCAGGCTGTCGGTGTGCCCGCCACCGCGCTCGCTGCTGCCGCACTGCAGGTGGCGCAACTGTGCCGAGCGCTTGCCACTAATAGCTATTGTGATGCTATCGATTTGCGGCTTGCGCGCTGTTCCGATTCCGCTGCGAGCTTGTATGAGAATGCCGGCCTGTCGCTCGAAATGCTGGCTCCGGCCTGCAGCTAGGTCCGCAATCTTTGGGCATAGGGCACATGCTCGCGTACCAAGGTAATCATTTGATCGGGATCGGCGGCACAGCCTGAAGCAGCGTTGATATTGCGTTCAAAAGCGAGGTGCGGAATGTGGGCGAACAGTAGGTCTGCGTTCGGATCAGTGCTGCTGGTCGCGTTGAAAACCAGATGTCCGATGATCGGGCGGGCGCCATTTTGGTCAGGCCGCGCATCCTCGTTGATCAATTCAGTGACGTAGATGAAGTGCGGCAACGTACGCGATATCGCCTTGACCTTTAGATCGTCTGGCACCGCCGTGCGCGCCAGATAATGTCGGTAGCGGCCTGCGGTCGTCAGATATGTCCTGCGAATAACCCTCCCAGCACAAAAGTCGTCACAAAAGGCGTTCAATGTGTCGCCCGCGTCCGGAACCTGGGCGACGATATCAGCGATCAGCTGCGCTCGCAGATCCTCAACCTGCCGCTCCAGGAAATCCCAGGCAATGATGTTGGCATAATCGGCAATCAAGAAGACGCGTTGCGAGAGCGGAACAAAAATGTGCGACACAACTTTCTCGACCGTCAGCACTTCTTCGTCTTGGGCACGCAACAATCGATCCTCGGGCAAATGTCCGATATCGTCTTCGGTCACTGGCAACAGCCGGTAAGGGCCGCGCTGGTCGTCGTGGACAAGAATTGCCCGGACAAATCGCTCATAGCCTGAACCCGCGCGGATTGCCGAACCGGGGTCTTCGACATAGCCGACCGCGGTGATGGCGTGGCCATCGGGCTCCTTCCCGTGTGGCGGCAACCCAAGAATCACAGGAAGCCCGGAATCGAGATATCGCAGGAGTACCTCGATCGACTTTTCCTGGTCAGCCTCGTCGCCCAGCTGAGCTGGGTCAGCAGACTGACTCGCCTCAATCTTGCCCCCCGCGACATGTTCAAAGATATCGCAAAGCGGCTGATGCCCCATGGCGCGTAACGCGCGCGTAATGTGGAGCGGGTTCAGCCCGCTTGAGCCATGCGGCAGCGACTGGCTTAAATCAGCGTCGGTCGGCGTGGTGGCAAATTTGGTGATCTGGCTGATCGAATGCCACGCCGACTGGCGATGTCTTTCGTGGATCGGTCGGCTGGCCATCCAGATCGCGGCCTGTGCGCATGCCCCAATTCGCCGATCTTGTTGAATGAAAGGCGCACCTTTCGCCTCGAGTTCAGTCGCGAGAAGATGTGTATCGACCTTGGAGCGTGAGGCCCGGCGTACAATGAGCTTGGGTCCAAGATCGGGGAACGGAAGCATCGTTCGGCCGATCGGGCCTTGGCGTATTGGCCGGACAACGACGAATCCGAGATACCCGTATTTGTCGGATTTGGTCGCCGCCTGCTGCGCGAAATCCTCCGCAAAAAGTCCGCTGGCGTCCTTTTCAAACAGGTGCAAGCGCTGCGTGTGGCGCGGATAGGATTTGAAAGCTGAGGAGTAGAAGGCAACGAAGTCCGCGGAGTAGTCGCGATCGATATAGGGTTCTTCGATCAGCAAAAAATTCGCCCCCAGGCCAACGATGTGGTCGAACATCGGCCTCGCGCAGCGGCTATCTGTATCGCCGCCAAGCAGGGTTAGAAGGACCTTCTTTCCCTTTTCGTCGAGCGTTACTGCTTTGAGATTGATCCGTTGGTCGCTCAACTACTGCCTGTTTTATAATGGACGGGCTTAGCGGAACGCAAAGCGGGCGGCCGTCGCGAAGACTCGGCCCGCGCGCGCCTCCACACGATTGATGCGCTCAATCGTCTGTTCCGACACACGGTATGCTCCACTTGGGCTGCTAAGCACGACGTCCTCCCCAGAGCTGCGCGGCGCTATTGGCCGGCAGACCATCTCTTGCGGCTTTTTCAAGCTCGGTCCCCTTTTTGAGATGTTTTTCGATTTGCTCATCGTTTCACCTCTATGTCAACTGTACTGACGAATCGGAAATGGCTCCGGTACCGGGCCCGCCCTGACAATGCGATTGTCAGACGGGCGCAAGAGTGGCGGTGTTCAAAACCGTTTGGGCTTGCGAACCTGGTCGCGGGTACTTATAACGTTTGTATGGCAAACAGAAGGCCCGTAACTAGCGCACCGCTGTTTGGTGCAGCCACTCCGTCGCAGATTCGGGACATTCAGTCGCGAATTCAGAGTGCGACTGCGAGGCATGGCCGCAGCGCGGAGAGCGCCCGTGCCATGCTCGAAAAGGTCGGAGCACTTCCGACGGAGCCGACTCACAGCTGAACACGCGAGGGCTCATTGCAACGTCTCTCGGCCGCGTTCGTCCTCGCTTACCATGGGTGTGACGAGACCGTTGCGCAGCAGCTGATCGCAGGCACGCCATTCGAGGAAAGCGCCAACACCTGGGATTGGCTAGGTGGTGGCATCTACTTCTGGGAAGGCGATCCGGTTCGAGGGCTTGAGTGGGCCCATGAGCTGAAAAGGCGCAATAAGGTCCAAAATCCTGCCGTGGTCGGCGTCGCACTCGATCTCGGTCTATGCCTCGACTTAATGACACGGAAATCGGTTCAGGTGCTTGGCTCAGCCTATGCCGGCCTAGAAAAACTCGCTCTAATAAGCGGTTCCGCGTTGCCGGAGAATAGCGGCCCTCTGCGCCGCGATCGCGATTGCGCGGTAGTAAACTATCTCTATGAAACAATGCCTGATCCCAAATTTCAGACCGTGCGTGCGGCTTTCCCGGAAGGTGAAGAACTGTATCCCGGAAGCGGCTTCGTCACAAAGTCTCACATCCAAATAGCCGTCCGTGACCACTCCTGCATAAAAGGCGTATTCCGCGTGCCACCTGACCAGCTCGTTTAGCGACGCTCGCCAGTTGCGGCGACGCGCCAGCCGCCACGACAAATTCTGGCGGTTGGGCTGGATTCGCTGGCCGCTTCGGCAAGATGCATCAGATTAGCGCATGGCAGGTGTTCGAGTGTTGATTGCTACGCGATCAGCAAGGGTTGGGCGCTAGAACGTTTTCAAGCTGCCTGGAGCGGCCAGTGACCGGAAAGCGCGGCAGAAAGAAGCCAGAGCGATTCGACCCTAGTCGGGCACCCTCCAAGCGATTGCCTGCCTTACAGTTCGGACGTCTATCTTTTTCCCCAGCCCCTTCCCGTTCACGAGGCGAATGGTCCCCCTCCCCGAGCAAGCTCGGGGAGGAATTAAGGGCTTACGCGTTCGCCCACTCCGTCAGCAGCGTAAACGCAATCGCATAAGGCGGCGGCGGCAGGAACGCGCCTTCGCCGCCGGCCAGCACCCTGAGCACTTCCTCGCGCGACACCCAGATCGCGTCTTCCAGCTCGTGCTTGTCGATCGTCAGCGCGTCGTCCTCGGCCATGCCGACACAGGCGATCATCAACGATGAGGGGAAGGGCCAGGGCTGGCTGGCGATGTAGCGCACGTCGGTCACGCGCACGCCGGCTTCCTCCATGATCTCGCGCGCGACGGCTTCCTCGATCGATTCGCCCGGCTCCAGGAAGCCGGCCAGCGCCGAATAGCGCCCTGCCGGCCAGGCCGGTTGGCGGCCGAGCAGCGCGCGGCCGGCATGTTCGGCGATCATGATCACCACCGGGTCGACGCGGGGGAAATGCTCGGCGTGGCAATTGGGGCATTTGCGGCCCCAGCCGGCGCGGTAGATGTGGGTTTCGGTCGCGCAATTGGCGCAGAAGCGGTGGCGCGTGTGCCAGTCGAGCAGGCTGCGCGCCGCGGCATAGGTCGCGGCCTCGCCCGGCGCGATCCGGTCGAGCAGGCCGAACATGCGCATCGGGCGGCCGGCGGGCGGCTTCATGCCCGGGGTCAGCGCGGCGAAATGGGGCTTGCCGTTGTCGAGCCCGAGCAGCAGCAGGTCCGATCCCTCGGGCGCATCGGCCAGGTTGGTCCAGACCAGCCGGCCTTCGCCGTCCAGCTCGGGTTCGAAATCGTTGAGCACGAGCAGCTTCGCGCGCCAGTCTCCCATCGCGGCGGCGAGCGCCTCCGGGTCCTGGCGAAGCGGATCGGCCCGGTCGAGCGTGCTGCCGGTGAAGCCTGGTGCGATCATAAGGGGGAACTCACTTGTAGCGGGCGAGATCGGTCATCAGCGCGGCGACGGCGTCCTTGCGCATCGACCATTGATCGGCGGGGAAGAAATTGACCATGATCGTGCCGCGCATCTTCCGTGTCGGATCGACCCAGGCGACCGTGCCCGCGGCACCGCCCCAGCCATAGGTTCCCTTGCCGGGGCCGCCGGGCTTGTCCGCGAGCGTGACGGAGCCACCGGCGCCATAGCCGCTCGGCGGCGCGAGGTCGGCGCCGTCCGGCATTGGGGTGTAGGTGACGCCCGGGGGCAGCAGGTTCGACATCATCAGCGCCGCGGTCTCGGGTTTCAGCACGCGCACGCCGTCGAGCGTGCCGCCATCCTGCAGCGTGTGGAGAAAGCGATCATAATCGCGCGCCGACATGACCAGCCCGGCGCCGCCATAAGGAAAGCTCGGCGGGGAGAGCCAGACCGAGCTGGCCGCCGGATCGATCGGCAGGCGGGCCTTTTCGTCGATGGTCGACACGTCGAACGAGCGCCCGGCCGAAAGCTGTTTCATCGCCTCGCGCTGGTAGATGTAATTGGTGGCGAAGCGGCCGACTTCGCTTTGCGGGACCGTCCAGTAGCTGGAGGTCATCTTGAGCGGATCGAAGATGCGTTTCTGCACGAAACTGTCGAACGGCATGCCGCCCGCGACCTCGATCACCCGGCCCATCACGTCGAGGCCGATCGAATAGCTCCATTTCGTGCCGGGATCGGCGATCAGCGGGGCCTGGGCGACGCGGTCGGCGAATGCTTCGAGCGACGGCGGGCGGGTCTTGCGCGCGGCGGCATCGAGCGGGCCGCTGAGCGCGCCGGGGGTGAGGCCGAGCCGGTTATATTCGTCGAGCAGCGGCCCCTTGGTGACGATCGAATAGCCGAGGCCCGCGGTGTGCGTGAGCAGGTTGCGGATCGTGATCGGGCGGGCGGCCGGGCGGCTGTCCAGCGTGGCCGAGTTGAGCTGCACGCGCATGGTCTTGAAGGCGGGGATGAAGTCGCTGACCGGCTGATCGAGCCTGATCTTGCCTTCCTCGAGCAGGATCATCGCGGCCATGGCGGTGACTGGCTTGGTCATCGAATAGACGCGCCACAGGCTGTCGGGGCCGGCCGTAGCGGCGCTGGGCTCGTCGGCGATCTTGCCGGCGCTGACGAACACCGTCGGCAAATCGCCCATGCCGAACGCGCCGACGATGCCGGGCATCTTGCCGGTCGACACATAGGAATCGAACAGCGCCTGCGTGGCGGGAAGGGGGGACTGGCTGGCCGGAGCGGCGCGCTGGGCCTGGGGGGCTGCTTCATAAGCGAAGGCCCCGCCGGCCAGGAGTGCGATCAATGCGCTGCCGGATACCAATGCCCGAAATCTCATTCCGCTCTCCTTATGGCGCTTGCGGCCTTGGCGAATACAGTCGGCAACCCCGCCGATTCGATGTCGGCGATCGGCCACCATTCTCCGGCATTCGAATGCGCTTCGGCTCGCGCGACCGCAAGCGCGAGTTCGAGCCGGAAATGCGTGAAGACATGGGCGACTGTCCCATCCCGCATCGTCCAGTCGGCGGCGATCGGCGGGTCTTCGAGTCCGGGCGGGGCGGGGGACCAGGGGCCGGTCGGCAGCGCAAGCATGCCGCCGAGCAGGCCCTTGGGCGGGCGGCGCACCAGCAGCACCTGGCCGTCGCGCTCGGCCCAGAAGATCGTGCCGTAGCGCTGGGGTTTGGCGGCCTTGGCCTTCTTTTCGGGGAAAGACTCGGGGTCGCCCGAGGCGAAGGCGCGGCACGACGGGGCGAGCGGGCAGATCAGGCAGCTGGGATTGCGCGGGGTGCAGATCGCCGAGCCGAGATCCATCATCGCCTGGGCGAAATCGCCCGAGCGGGCATCGGGGGTGATCGACTCGGTGGCGGCGCGGACCTCGGGCATGGCGCCGGGTAGCGGGGCGGTGATCGCGAAGAGGCGGGCGACGACGCGGGCGACATTGGCGTCGACCACCACCGCGCGTTCGCCGAACGCGATCGCGGCGATGGCGGCGGCGGTATAGGCGCCGACGCCGGGCAGGGTGCGCAGGCCTTCTTCGGTGGCGGGGAAGTGCCCGCCGGCCGCCACGACGGCGCGGGCGCAGGCGATCAGATTGCGGGCGCGGGCATAATAGCCGAGCCCCGCCCAGGCGGCCATTAGGTCGGCGTCGCTTGCGCTCGCCAGCGACTCGACATCGGGCCAGCGCGCGACGAATTCCTCGAAGCGCGGGCGGACGGTTGCGACCGTGGTTTGCTGCAGCATGATCTCGGACAGCCACACCCGGTACGGGTCGGCGCGCGGCGCGCCGGGCGGGCTGCGCCACGGGAGTCGGCGTGCGTTCAGGTCGTACCAGGCAAGCAGCAAATCAGCGATGTCGGAAGGAAGCTTGGCGGGCACGGCATCGCTATGGCATGGACAGGATAATGAGCAAGCGCGTCCCCGCTCCCAAGCCCGAACCGAAAGCGGAAAAGCCGCGCGGCGGTCGTGCGCGCGCGGTGTCCGAGCTGCTGCCCGATGTCGGGCGCGCCGCCTTCCGCAAGTTCGGCTTCGTGCAGAGCGCGATCGTCAGCCGCTGGCCGGAGATCGTCGGCAGCCGTTATGCCGGGGTCTCGGCGCCCGAATCGATCAAGTTTCCGCAGGGCGAACGGACGAATGGCACGCTCAACCTGGTCGTGCGCGGGGCGCATGCCACGATGATGCAGCATATCGCGCCGGAGATCGTCGAGCGGGTCAATCGCTTCTTCGGCTATGGCGCGATTTCTCGCGTCAATATTCGCCAGGGCGATGTCGCCGCGCCGCGCGTGCGGGCCGCGCCGCCCTCGCTCAAGCCGATCCCGGTCGAGCTGGGCGCGAGTCTCCGCACCATTGCGGATCCTGAATTGAAGGCGGTGCTCGAAGCGCTGGCGGCGGGTGTCGCCGCGACGCGCGGGGCGCCGGTGGTCGGCCAGCCGGAGGAATGATGAAGCAGCTACGTTTCCTGCTGGCGCTGGTCGCGCTCGGGTTCGGATCGATCGTCCTGGCGCAGGGGCGCGACTGGACGACGGTCGTCGGCAAATCGGCCAATGGCAGCTTTGTCGTCGGCAATCCCAATGCGAAGGTGAAGCTGGTCGAATATGTCAGCTATACCTGCCCGCACTGCGCGCATTTCATCGCCGAATCGGGCGCGGTGCTGCGCGGCAAGCTGGTGCGGTCGGGATCGACCAGCGTCGAGCTGCACAATGCGGTGCGCGACCGGCTCGATCTGACCGCCGCGCTGCTCGCGCGCTGCTCGGGTCCGAAGGGCTTTTTTGCCACGACTGACGCGATCTTCGCGGCGCAGGACGATTGGGTGCCGCGCGGATCGCGCTTCGAATCGATCAACGACGCGCGCATCTCGTCTTATCCCCGCCCGGCCCAGTTCCGTGCGCTGGCGGATGGATCGGGGCTGAGCGACCTGATGCGCAAGCGCGGCATGACCGATGCCGGCATCGAGGCTTGCCTCAACAATGAGGCCGAGCTGGCCGTGATCGTGAAGAACACCGATACCGCCTGGGCGAAGATCCACGGCACGCCGGCGTTCGAGCTCAACGGCAAGACCGTCGACACCACTGAATGGGCCGTGCTGGAGAAGAGCCTCCGCGCGGCCGGCGCCAAGTGATTCAAGACATTTCAACACGGAGAGTCCCCATGAAATTCCGCATTGCCTATGCCGTCCTGCCGGCCCTGATCCTCGCCGGCTGCGGTTCGGGCGGGACCGGCGGCAACAGCAGCGCACCGGCCGCGGCCCCCGTGGCGGCCGTTCCGGCGCCGGCCGGCAAGGCCTGGGTCGACACCGTCGAGAAGACGCCCGAGGGCGGCTATCGCATGGGCAACCCCAATGCCGCGGTGAAGCTGATCGAATATGGCTCGCGCACCTGCCCGCATTGCGCCGTCTTCGACGCCGAGGGTTTTCCCGCGCTGAAGAGCGGCCCGATCGCGTCGGGCAAGCTGTCCTATGAATTCCGCGACTATCCGATCCACGGGAGCGGCGATATTCCCCCGATCCTGCTGGGGCATTGTGTCGCGCCGGATCAGTTCTTCCCGATGCTCGATCAGATGATGCTCTCGCAGCAGCAGCTTCTGGGGGATGGCAGCAAGCAGGTTCCCGAGGCGGACCAGGCCAGGCTGGCGAATGCATCGCCGGAGGAAGTCGCCACCTATTTCGCGCAATTCTACGGCTATCTCGATTTCGTGAAGCAGCGGGGCGTCCCCGACGCCAAGGCGCGTGCCTGCCTCGCCGACAAGGCGATGCTGACGGAGATCGCCAAGAACACCGACGCGGCGAACCAGCAGTACAAGATCCAGGGCACGCCGACCTTCATCGTCAACGGCGATGTCGTGCCCGACGTGGCCGAGTGGAAAGCACTCCAGCCGGCGCTGAAGGCAGCGGGCGCGCTGTAACGACGGGGCAGGGGGCAGCCCGGTGCAGATCAAGCGGCTCAGGCTGACAGGCTTCAAAAGCTTCGTCGACCCGGCTGACTTGCGCATCGAGCCCGGGCTGACCGGCATTGTCGGGCCGAACGGCTGCGGCAAATCGAACCTGCTCGAGGCCCTGCGCTGGACGATGGGCGAGACGTCCGCCCGGTCGCTGCGCGGCGCGGGCATGGACGATGTGATCTTCGCCGGCACCTCGACCCGGCCCGCGCGCGACTTTGCCGAAGTCTCGATCCTGACCGAGATCACCGGCGAGGAGACCGAAGTCGTCCGCCGGATCGAGCGCGGGGCGGGCTCGGCCTACCGGATCGACGGGCGCGACGTGCGCGCGAAGGACGTCGCCCTGATGTTCGCCGACGCGGCGACCGGGGCGCACAGCCCGGCTTTGGTCAGCCAGGGCAAGATCAGCGCGGTGATCGCGGCCAAGCCGGCCGAGCGCCGTGCGATGCTGGAAGAGGCGGCCGGGATCGCCGGCCTGCATGTCCGCCGCAAGGATGCCGAGCAGAAGCTGCGCGCGACCGAGGCGAACCTGACCCGGCTCGACGAAGTGATCGCCGACCAGGACGCGCGCGCCGCCGCGCTGAAGCGCCAGGCGCGCCAGGCGGAGCGGTATCGCCAGCTTTCCGACGAGATCCGGGTGGCCGAGGCACGGATGATCTTCGCGCGCTGGCGCGATGCGTCGTCGGCGGCGGATGCGGCCAAGGCGGAAGCTGCGTCGGCCGAGACGCGCGTGGCCGAGGCAGCCGAGGCGCAGCGTGGTGCGGCGGCCTATCAGAGCGAAGCGACCGAGAAGCTCGCCGCTGCCCGGGCCGAGGCGCAGGGCGCGCGCGACCGGGCGAGCGATGCGGGACACCGGCTCTCGGCGCTGCGTACCGAACATGCCGCGGCCGAACGCCGCCTGGCCGAGTTGAGCGACAGCCGTACAAGGCTGACCGAGGACCGGGCGCGCGAAGGCTCGCTCGCCAACGACGCGGCGGAGGCGATCGCCCGGCTGGCCGACGAAGCGAAGGAGCTCGAGTCGCGCATCGCCGAAGCGGCGACACGCTCGCCCCAGCTCGATGCCGCGCTATCCGAGGCCGAACGTGCCGCGCGCGATGCCGAGGTGGCGCTGGCCCAGGCGCTGGCGGCGCAGGCGAGCGAGGCGGCGGATGTTCGCGTGGCCGAAGCGGCGCTGGCGGCAGCGCGGAACCGGGCCGAGCGCAGCGAGCGTGATCTTGCGCGGGTGACGGCCGAGGCGAAGGCGCTGGGCGATCCGGCACCGTTGGTTGCCGAGAAGAACAAGGCGGCGGAGACGCGCGCCCAGGCGCTGCGCCATATCGAGTCGGCGCGCACCGCGCTGGCCCGGGCGGATGCGAGCGAGCGCGAGGCGATCGGATCGCGCGACCGGGCGCAATCGGCCCGCGCCGGCGCGCATGCTGAACTGAGCGCGCTCGACAGCGAGGCGGCGGCGCTGGCCAAGGCGACGCGGCGCGACGGCAAGGACCGGCTGCTCGACCAGCTTCGCGCGGAGCCGGGCTATGAGCGTGCGCTGGCGGCGGCCCTGGGCGACGATCTCGAAGCCGGGCTCGATGCGAGCGCCGAACGCTATTGGGCCGGGGCCGCGCCCGCGCCGGGCGATCCTTCGGGGCCTTCGGGTACCGTCGCACTGGCGACTCACGTCACGGCGCCCGCGGCGCTGGCGCGGCGTCTGGCGCAGGTCTTTGTCGCCGACAGTGATGGCGGGCAGGCGCTTGCAGTCGGGCAAAGGCTGGTGACCATGGCCGGGTTGTTGCGGCGCTGGGACGGTTATGTCGCTAAGTCCGGCGGCGCCGAGGCAGCGGCGCGGCTCGAACGGATGAACCGGCTGCGCGCGATCGAGGCGGCGCGGCCGGCGGCAGTGCGCGCGGTTGATGCCTGCGATGCGGAGCTGACCCGGATCGACGAAGCGATCGCCGAAGCGCGCCGCGCCGCCGTCGATGCCCGTCGGCTGCTCGAAGGCGCGGAGACCAACGCCCGCGATGCCGCCCGTGCGGAGGACCGCGCCGCTGCCCAGATCGAACGGATCGAGGCGCAGCGCGCCGATCTCGACACGCGCCGCCAGCGCATCGTTGCCGAGAATGAAGAAGCGCAGGGCGAGGTGAAGCGCGCGACGGAGGTGAAAGCGGCGCTCCCAGACGGCAGCGCGACGCGCGAGCGAGTCCGGATATTGTCGGGCGAAGCGGAAGCGAAGCGCACCATTGTCGCCACCGCCCGTGCCGATCGCGGTGCACTGGAACGCGCGATCGGGCAGGATCGCGAGCGGCTCGCGGCGGGCAATGCCGAGAGCAAGGGCTGGAAGAACCGCGCGGGCGAAGCGGCACGGCGCATCGCCGAAATGGACAAGCGCGATGCCGATCTGGCGGCCGAAGCGGAGACGCTGGCCGGCAAGCCCGCCGAACTCGCTGCCGAGATCGCCGGGCTCGAACAGGCGCATGGCACGCTGCGTGCCGAAGCCGAGACGGCCATGGCCGCCGAGCGCGAGGCCGAGGTGGCGTTGCGCCTGACCGAGGAAGCCGCCCGCGCCGCGGCCGAGACCTTGGCCGAGGCGCGCGAGGCTCGGGCTGGGGCCGCAGCGCGGGCGGACAACCAGGAAGCGCGACGGATCGAGATGAACCGCCTCGCGGGTGAGCGCTTCCATTGCCCCTCGGTGCTGCTGCCCGAGCGCGTCGGGTTCGAACCGGAGAAAGTCGGCCAGCCTCAGGACGAATCGACCGCGCACGACAAGCTGCTGATCGATCGCGAGCGCATCGGCCCGGTCAATCTCGTCGCGGAAACCGAGCTGGCCGAACTGGAAGCAGCGAGTGTCGGCAATGCCGCCGAACGCGACGAACTGGGGCTTGCGGTCAACCGGCTACGCGGCTCGATCGGGACGCTCAATCGCGAGGGGCGCCAGCGCCTGCTGGCCGCGTTCGAGGCGGTCGACGGGCATTTCCGCCGGCTGTTCACGACGTTGTTCAACGGGGGTCAGGCGCATCTCGAACTGGTCGATTCGGACGATCCGCTCGAAGCCGGGCTCGAGATCATGGCGCAGCCGCCGGGCAAGAAGCTCCAGTCGCTCACCCTGCTCTCGGGCGGCGAGCAGGCACTGACCGCGGTCGCGCTGATCTTCGGCCTGTTCCTGACCAACCCCGCCCCGATCTGCGTGCTCGACGAAGTCGACGCGCCGCTCGACGACGCGAATATCGAACGCTTCTGCGACCTGCTCGACGCGATGACGCAGGAAACCGCGACGCGCTATCTGATCGTCACCCACAATGCCGTGACGATGAGCCGCATGCACCGGCTGTTCGGCGTGACGATGATCGAACAGGGGGTCAGCCGCCTGGTATCGGTCGATCTGGGCGGCGCGGAATCGCTGCTGGCTGCGGAGTAAATTCCCTCTCCTTCCAGGAGAGGGAAGGGGCCCATCGCAAAGCGATGGGAAGGGTGAGGTTGACATCACTCAGGTCCCGCACTCAACCTCACCCCGCGCTGCTTCGCAGCTTGCCCCTCTCCTGGAAGGAGAGGGGAGAATGGCTGGAGCAATGCCGATGCGCACCCTTCCAACCCTCCTCGCGGCGCTGCTGCTCTCCGGCTGCTGGTGGGAAGGCCCGGTCTTCTACCCGCCCGATCCCGCAGCCGAACAGCCGCTCCAGCCCGGGCTCTACGAGGTCACCGACTCCGACGGGAAGGTCGAGCGGACCCGCATCGTCCGTGCGCCCGATGGCAGCCTGGTTCCGGGGCCGGAGGAGCGGAAGAAGGACAACAGCAAGCTGTTCTTCGTTCGCCTGCCCGTGCCGGGTCGCGACCTGTGGATCAGCGAGATGATCTCGACCGATCCTGCCAAGGCTGGCGCGGCTTATGGCCTGGTCGAACCGCGCGGCGACATCATCACGCATAATATCGTGATCGACTGCGACAGCACCGCCGACCTGGTTCGTGCCGCCGGTGGCGTGGTCGAGGAAAAGGAAGGCGCGAACCTGACCTGCCGTTTCAACGATGCGGCCTCGCTCGAACGGGCATTACGCGCCTATGCGGCGGAGCATCCCGTGCTCGACCAGGAGCTCGGATTGAAGCGCGTCGGAGACTGACTGAATGACCGTACGGACTGACGACACCGCCTTTCTCGGCCACCCACGCGGCCTCGCCTATCTCGCTTTCACTGAGGCATGGGAGCGGTTCAGCTATTACGGCATGACCGCGCTGCTCGCGCTCTACATGGTCCAGCAGCTGCTCACGCCCGGCCATGCGGAGAATGTCCTCGGCCTTGGTGCGCTGCGTCACCTGCTCGAGTGGCATGGCGCGATCAGCAACCAGGCCTTCGCCTCGCTGATCTTCGGCTGGTATTCCGGCCTCGTCTATTTCACCCCGATCCTTGGCGGCATGCTCGCCGACCGGCTGCTCGGTACGCGGACGACCGTCGTGCTGGGCGCCGTGCTGATGAGCGCGGGGCATATCGCCATGGCGTTCGACGCCAGCTTCCTGATCGCGCTGGCGCTGCTGATCGCCGGGTCGGGCTGCCTGAAGGGCAATATCTCGGCGCAGATCGGTCAGCTCTATGCGCCCGAGGAGGAATCGCGGCGGACTCAGGGCTACACGATCTTTTCCGCGGGCATCAATATCGGCGCGGTCGGTGGGCCCCTGGTCTGCGGCGGGCTCGCTGCGGCTTATGGCTGGCATGTCGGCTTCGGTGCAGCGGGCGTGCTGATGATCGTCGCGCTGATCACCTATCTCGCGGGCACGCGGCACATCCCGGGCGGGCGGACGCGCAAGGAGCACATCGTCTATCCGCCGCTCACGCGGGAGGAATCCGTCCGTACCTGGCTGCTGATCGCGGTGATCCTTCTCACCGTGCTCCCCAACATCGCTTATCCGATGATCTGGAATATCGGCGTGGTATGGATCGACGGCCATGTCGATCTCGCCACGCCGTTCGGCACGGTGCCCGCGAGCTGGTTCAACTCCGTCGATGCCTTTGCCAGCGTTATCGCCGTGCCGCCGCTGGTCGCCTTGTGGCGCTGGCAGGCGGCGCGCGGGCGGGAGCCGGGCGATGTCGCCAAGATCGGTATCGGCTCAGGCCTGACTGGCGTATCGGCCGGGATCTTCGCGGTCGGATGCCTGCTGGCCGGCCCGGATGGCCGCGTGCCGGTTTACTGGGCGCTGCTCGGCTATGCCGGCATGGGCGTCGCGTTCCTCTATTTTTGGCCGGTGCTGCTGGCGCTGATCTCCCAGGCGGCCCCGCCCCGGGTGAACGCCACGCTGATGGGTGGCGCTTTCCTGTCCTTCTTCGTCGGCAGCGTGATGATGGGTTGGATCGGCAGCTTCTACGACCAGATGAGCCCGGCCGCTTTCTGGACGCTCGACGCGGCGATCGGCCTGGCCGGCGGGCTGATCGTGTTGCTGATCGCCCGGCCGCTCACCCGGGCGCTGGCGCCGCCCGCCGCCTGACTGCTATCACCAGCTTATGGCCGAGATCATCAACCTCCGCACCGCCCGCAAGGCCCGCGCCCGTGCCGACAAGGAGGCGGCGGCCTCAGCCAATCGCCGGGCATTCGGGCAGACAAGGGACGAGAAGCGGGCGTCGCGCGAGGAGCAGGCGCGCATCGACCGCACCCTCGACGGCGCAAAACGCGACCCCGATTGAGTCCGTGCAACTGGTCGCATCCGTTACGATCTTGACGAAACCCGCGCACGCGCCTAGTGCGCCACCCGCCCCAATGTCGGGGTGCAGGAAGGCTGACATGTTCGCCACGGCAATCATATTCGGGCTTGAGCCCGCCGCCGTCCGGACCTCGCCGAAGCGCTAGTCGCGCCCGGCCGGGTCGTTGGACCCGGCATGTTCAAATCCCAAAACTTAAGGTTCGCAAACCGACGCCACGCGTCCGTTTGCGGCACATGGATGAGACACATGGGCACGACGGTGACGTCGCGGCGCCTGGCGACGATGCTGCGCGCGACTTTGACGAAGGATGGGCGGGCCGGTCAGGCGCTGCTCGCATGGGTGGAAGAGCATAAGTCGGTCTTCTGGCCGGCGCCGAAGCCGCGCGTGAAGGACACGCCCAAAGAGGGCGGGCGCAAGATCAGCTGGTCGAAGCTGTCGACGATGCTCGCCGACATGGCGGAGGACCCGTTGACGCCCGAGCTGGCTGAAGCGGCGGAGAATATCGGGGCGGTGCTGAGCCTGAACGATCAGGACAGGGCCGTGCTGGAGGCAGGGCTCGCGCTCTCCTTCCATCCCCGTATCGCGCGGCTGCGCTGGGCGCTGGAGATGGCGCATGAGGACATGGCGCGCATCGCCGGCATGCTGGCGGGCGCCGACGCGGTCCATGCCGGTACCGTCGCGCGCAACAGCATGGCGGTGCAGCTCGGTCTGTTCGAGGTGGACATGGCGCATGGCGGCGGCGTGTCGTTCGATGCGAGCTGGTGGTTTGAAAGCCTGCTCGCGCGTGGCGGGCATGATCCCGAGCGGCTGATCGAGGCGCTGGCGGGCAAGCGCCAGGTCTCGACGCTGTCGCTCGGCGATTTTCCGGCGATGCAGGGCGATGTCGATTTCGTCGCGCGGCTGCTCGCCGGCGCGGTGGAAACGCGTGCGCCCGGCATCAACGTGCTGCTCCACGGTCCGCCGGGGGTCGGCAAGACCGAGCTGGCGCGCGCGCTCGCCGGGCATGTCGGCGCGGCCTTGTTCGCGGTGGGCGAGGCCGACAGCGACGGCACCGAGCCGCGCCGGCACGAGCGCGTCGCGGCGCTGCTCCGTGCGCAACGGGCGCTCCAGCGCGACGAGCGCGCGCTGCTGCTGTTCGACGAGCTGGAGGATCTGATCGGCGATGCGAACAAGGTCGATGGCGGCAAGCGCTTCGCCAACCGGGCGGGGTCGAAGATCTTCGTCAACCGCATGCTGGAGACGAACGGCGTGCCGATCATCTGGACCAGCAATGCGATCGACAATGTCGATTCGGCCTATCTCCGCCGGATGAGCTTCGTGCTGAAGCTCGATCATCCGCGCGGGAGCGAGCGTGACCGGGTGCTGGCGCGCATGGCGGCGATGGAGGAATGCGCGATCGGCGAGGACCTGAGCGTGCTGGCGCGGCAGGCGCCCGAAACGCCCAGCGTGGCGCGGGTCGCGATGCGCGCCGCCCGGATCGCCGGCGCTGCCGCGGGCGATGACGAGCGCGTCGCGCGGGCGCTGGTCGGGTCGCTGCGCGGCCAGGCGGTGACTCTGGCTGAAGCGTCGGGAAAGGTCGATCTGTCGCTGTTCGAATGCGACACGCCCGTCGCCGGGCTGGTCGAGCGGCTGACGCGGCCGGGCGCGGTGCAGGCCTTCTCGGTATTGCTGGCGGGGCCGCCGGGCACGGGCAAGACCCAGCTCGCGGGCGAGGTGGCGGAGCGACTCGGCCGGCCGCTCGCCACTCGGCGCGCGTCCGACCTGTTGTCGAAATGGGTCGGTGAGACCGAGGCGAACATCGCGGCGGCCTTTCGCGAGGCGGCGGCGGAGGGCAGCGTGCTGTTCTTCGACGAAGCGGATTCGCTGCTGTTCGACCGCAAGACCGCGCGGGTGAGCTGGGAGGTGACTCAGGTCAACGAGCTGCTCACCTGGCTCGACCGCCACCCGCTGCCGGTGTTCGCCGCGACCAACGATCAGGCGCGGCTCGATCCGGCCGCGCTCCGGCGTTTCACCTTCAAGCTCGCGCTGCAGCCCTTGTCGGCGGCATCGGCGGCACGCGCGTTCGAGCGCTTCTTCGGCTGCGCGGCGCCCGCCGGGCTCGCCCGGCTGAGCGCGCTCACACCCGGCGACTTCGCGGTCGTCGCAAGGCAGGTGAAGGTGACCGGGCCGCTTCCCGCGGGCGACCTGCTCGCCCGGCTCGAGGCGGAACTCGCGGTAAAGCCGGGCAGCATGGCGACGATCGGCTTTTGAGGAAGCCGATCCGCCTAGCTCCTGGTTTCCGCTGGCAGCGGCCACAGCGCATCGACTGGCCGCTCCAGCACGCGCGCGGCAACCGGATGGAACGCCGCCGGCGCCAGCCGGCCCTTGGCCGCGGCGTCGGCGAGCCATTGCTCGATCGACCCGCCAACGCGGATCCAGCGATCCTGCCGCAGCAGGCCGTAAAAGCCGGCCGCCAGCACATGCATGCCGTCGTCCGACCGGTGCCAGCGATCGGCCGGATTACGTGCGACACCCAGCGCTTCGCTGATCAGCTGGTCGAGCGCCTGGACGAGATCCTCGTTCAGCATGCCTTCCAGACTGGTGTAGCCCCAGCGCGGATCATGCTCGCGGACGATCTTCGTGATCAGCGGGTCGCGCCCAAAGATCGCGAGCGCGGCGGTGGCGGCCGGGCCGTCCATCCGGACCGGCGGGTGCAGCATCTCGTGCGCGGCGATCCGTACCGTGGTGGCCGTGTCATACTCGGCCGATTGCAGGAACATCTGGCCCTGCACCTTGATGCCGTGCGGCTTGCAGAACTGCAGCAGGACGATCTGGATTTCGGGGTCGAAGGTCCGGCCGGTCAGTTTTTCCTGCAGCGAGATCACGTCGAAATCCTTGAGCGCGCGCGCGACCTCGCCAATCCGCGCCTCCAGCCCGGCACCCATCCGCCCGGCCCGGAAGGCGGCAAAGCCTGCCGCGCGCATCGCGCTGAAGATCGCGTCGAGGCGCGGCGCCGCTGCCTCGAACCACGCCCAGTCCTTCGCCTCCCAATAGGGGCTGGCCTTGTAGCTCGGCAGGATCAGCGTGCTGCGTCCGCGGAGCGCGGTCAGCAGCGAATCGATCGTCGCGTCGTTGCCGTTCGCGGAGAACAGCACGGACAGGGTCGGGCCGAGCAGCCCGAAACCGGCTGTCCCTGCCTCTGCCCACAGCTTGGGAATATCGTTTCGCACTGCCTCGGGCAGTTTCGGTGCGAAGGCGGCGACATCCTCGCCATAGATGTCGGTGTAGAGCTTGGTGCCCGACAACGGCCCGAGAAAGGCGATCGCGTCGAACCCTTCGGACGACCGCACCTTCCATTTCGTGCGGTTGACCCGGGCCTGGCCCAGGGCTGGCGAGGTGATGGTCGAGGCAAGCAGCGCCGCAAGGGCGCCGGCGATGAAGGAACGGCGATGCATGCCCCTTCGCTAGCGGGGTTGGCCCGGGGTCTCTTGTACGGACTTGACCCTCAGCCGGTTCGGCGTGCTGCCGGTCAGCGCGACCATGGCATGAGTCAGGTGCGCCTGGTCGGCAAATCCGGTCTCGGCGGCGAGCGACGCGATCGACCCCTGCCAGCCAGGCAGCAGGCGCACGGCGCGCAAGGCGCGTTGCTCGAGGCGATAGCGCTTCGGGCTCGTTCCATAAGCACGCCGGAAGCCCCGGCTGAGCGATTCCGGCGCGAGCCCCAGGCTGTCGGCCCAGTCGGCGAGATGGCGATCTGGCTCCTCCGCCAGCGCAGCCGCGAGCAGATCCGGCCAGTCGTTCAGCCGCGTCGACGATGGCTCGAACATCGCGCGCAGCAAAGCGGCCGCGCCGTGCGGGTCGCGTTCGGCGAGCCGCGCCACCGCGTCGGGATTTTCGACCACGCCCATCGCCGCATCGATGCCCGGCCCGAGCAGCGGCAGGTTCAGCACGCTGGCGCCTGCGCGATCGAATCTATCCTGATGCGATTCATGCGCGCCGTGGATCACCGCATGACCCGCCTCGACCCGCACCCGGCCGCGATCCCCGGCCTCGATATAACCACCCGCCAGCACCAGCGCGACATAGCCCTCGCTATGGCGATGCCGCGCCATATGCTCGAACGCGCCGTGACGGGTGACACCGGTCATTGAGGATCCTTCGATTGCTCCCCGCAAGCTAGCATGGTGATCTTGATCCCAAAATCGGTGGACGTTCGAACGGCACGGATTACCGGCCGGGCGCACGGTGTATCCTTGTCTGAATGGGCAGAATGTCGGACGATGGTGCTCCACTATTCCGCCAACCGGAAGGATCGGCATGGACCGGATCGATGCGATGAAGGTCTTCGTCGCCGCGCTCGAAGAGGGCAGTCTTGCCGGTGCCGGCCGGCGGCTCGGGCGGTCGCCCGCCGCGGTCAGCCGCGCGATCGCTTTCCTGGAGAACCATGTCGGTGCCGAACTGCTGCATCGGACGACGCGCTCGATGAAGCTCAGCGAAGCGGGCGAGCGCTATGCCGCGGCGTGCCGGCGCGTGCTGACCGATCTCGAAGAGGCGGACCTGAGCGTCGCGGACGAACGCGCCGCCCCGCGCGGCGTGCTCACGGTGTCGGCGCCGCCGATCAGCGGCGAGGAGATATTGCGCCCGATCGTCGACGCCTATCTGGAAGCCTATCCGGCGGTGTCGGTGAACCTCGTCCTGCTCGATCGCCACGCCAATCTGGTCGAGGAAGGGATCGATATCGCGCTCCGCGTCGGCGAGCTGCCGGATTCGTCGATGATCGCGGTCCGGATCGGCGGCGACGTCAAACGCGTGATCGTCGCCTCGCCGCGCTATCTCGCGGCCAATCCGCGCATCGTCGAGCCCGGCGACCTGGCCCGCCACCGGATCGTCACCACCACGCATTTCGGGCAGGAGGCCTGGATATTCCCGCCGGCCGCCGGCAGCTCGGTCCCGCGCTCGATCCATTTCAGGCCTAGGCTGGTGGTCAACAGCGTGCGCGCCGCGCTCGCCTCGGCGGTCCAGGGCATCGGGGTCACGCGGCTCTATACCTATCACGTCGCCGAACAGGTCGAGCAGGGCGCGCTGCGCATCATCCTGCGCGATGCCGAGCCGCCGGCCCTGCCGGTCCATCTGCTCACCCCGCATGGTCGCACCTCGGTACCCAAGGTCCGCGCCTTCATGGATTTCGCGGCCCCGCGCCTCCGCGCCGAATTCGCCCGCCTGTCGGCCCAGGCCGGGGCTTTGGCGGCGAATTCTTCCGTTTAACGGAAGAGTATCCACCGAACAGCGAATATTCTGCCGGATATCGCGCGGTCCTAAATGATGTCCACCGGCGGCACCCCGCCAGCCGGAGCATCATTTCGAGGCCCATTTTCCCATGAACGAAGCACAGAAAGTCGCCGTCGTCACCGGCGCATCGCAGGGCATCGGCGCCGCGCTGGTCAAGGCCTATCGCGACCGCAATTACCGCGTGATCGCCACGTCGCGCTCGATCGAGCAGGGCAATGACCCCGATATCGTCGCCGTCGCCGGCGATGTGGGCGATCCCGCCACTGCAAAGCGAGTCGTGGCAGAGGCGCTGTCGCGCTTCGGCCGCATCGACACGCTGATCAACAATGCCGGCATCTTCATCGCCAAACCCTTCACCGACTACACGGCCGAGGATTTCGCGGGGAAGGTCGCGACCAACCTGGCTGGCTTCTTCCATGTCACCCAGGCGGTGGCCGCCGAGATGCTGCAGCAGGGCAGCGGCCATATCGTCAGCATCACGACCAGCCTGACCGACAACCCCATCGCAGGCGTGCCGACCGCGCTCGCCAATCTCACCAAGGGCGGGATCAACTCCGCGACCAAGGAATTGGCGATCGAATATGCCCAGCAGGGCATCCGCGTGAACGCGGTCTCGCCGGGCGTGATCAGGACGCCGATGCACGCGCCGGAGTCGCTCGACTTCCTCGCCGGCCTTCATCCGATGAAGCGGTTGGGCGAGATCCGCGATGTGGTCGACGCCGTGCTGTACCTCGAATCCGCCGGCTTCGTGACGGGTGAGATTCTGCACGTCGATGGCGGCCAGAGCGCCGGTCATTAAGGTTCAGCACAAGGAGAAGTCACCATGCCGATCGTCACCATCCAGATCACGCGCGAGGGGGCCGGCCCCGGCCGCGACTCCGTCACCGCCGAGGAAAAGGCCGCCCTCATCGCCGGGGCAAGCCAACTTCTGCTCGATGTCCTTCACAAGCCGGTCGAGTGGACCTTCGTCGTGATCGAGGAAGTCGATACCGAAAATTGGGGCTGGGGCGGCTTGCCGGCCCTGGAATATCGCAAGCGCCTGGCGAGCGGCGGCTGACCCGGCCCTAGCAGCGAAAACCCAGCTGGATGAATCGCCCCCTACCTTTCCCCGGGTTTCATGAAGGTGCCAGCTTCATGGAACCCGACGGAAAGGCCCGATCCTGGCGATCGGTTACCGAACGCTTTCGAGCCGCGCCGCCACCGCCGTGTCGAGTGCGGTGCCGGTGCCACTGGTCGCCGCGGCGTCGAACAGGCCCAGCAACTGCAACAGCCGGTCCTCGGCCGCCGTCCCGCCGCCACGCCGGTTGCTCGGGTGAGATCCCGGTACCGCGCCGGCATCGACGAAACGGCTGCCCCAATTATCGGCCAGCGCCAGCACCTGCTCGATCATCGACGACGGGTCGCTCGCGACGACGGAGGGGAAGGGCAATTTGGTCGCCGGGCTCACGCGCGCCTTGGCCGCGATCGCCGCCTGGCCGAAGCCGATGCTCAGCGGCGACAGGAACACCGCGCCGCGGATATGCTCGAGATAACTGCGCGGCGAGAGTTGCGCCCACCACGCCACGGCCAGGCAGGCCACGCCCTGGGCAAGCAGGACGATCGGCTCGCGCGAGCGGGTCATCGCCGTATCGAGCTGCTGTGCCCAGCGACCGCTATGGAATTTCGAGAGGTCGAGCTCGACCTTTTGCACGGGCAGCGAGAGCGTGGGATCGCCGCGTGCCACGATCAGGATTGGAAGCGGACGGTCGGCAGACGAATCAAGGTCCATGACAGCTCTCCCGGTATCGGGCGTAGCCGCGGCCGCTTTTTTTGAGCGTGCCGACTCGACTTCGCCCCCGTCCACAACGCTATTCCTACTGGCCGGGTGGGCAATAGGCTTGCGCCAGAATGAAGGCAGGTCGAGCCAAGCTGCCGGGAGTCCGGCGGCGCGCCGCGCAGAGAGGAAACAACCACTGCTCTGGCTGCTTCAGGGGAGGAGCCACGGGGCGTCCCCATGGGGAGAGGTTCAAGAAAAAAGGAAAGTGGGGAGCTTCTGTTGCTCGGTGCCCCCCGTACCGCCGGTGTCCGCTTCTGTTGCCCGGTGCGGCCCGAACCGCGCTTTCGTCCTTAGTAAACTAGACCGTTAGGTCCGGTTTACGCGGCAATCGCGAGTGCTTCGTTATCGTTAGCACTTGTGGTTTTGAGCCTTTTACAGGTTACTCAGCCCGGGCAAAAACAGCGCTTTTCAATACACGTCGATCCTGGTTCGACCCCGTCATGACCGGTCCCGAAGGGCCGGTTGTGGTGGAGTCGCCGGGTACTGCCCCCGGGTCCGCTGCATCTATTGTACGCCGCAATTTATCACCATAGCCGACGGCGAACCGGCGGCATGCTCAATATAGGCGTTGTAAACATAATGAAAAGCCCGCCTTTCGCTCGCCACAATATGAGTCCATATCGGTCATGCTATGTTGACTCAGCGTTCCCGTTACGCGCTCCGCGCGATGATCTTTCTGGCTGAGGCGCCCGCGGGCGGTCCCCCCATCCCGATGAACCGTATTGCGGCTGAGGCGAATGTCCCGCGCAAGTTCCTCGAGCTGATCCTGGCCGATCTGCGCGAGGCAGGCTTTCTGCACAGCCACCGCGGCAAGATGGGCGGTTACTGCCTGTCGCGCCCGACTCACCTCATTTCGCTCGGCGAGATCATCCGCGTGATCGAAGGGCCGCTTGCGCTGGTGCCCTGCGTCAGCCGTACCGCCTATCGTCCCTGCCGTGACTGCAAGGACGAGGCGAGCTGTGCCATCCGTCATGCGATGGCCCGTGTGCGCGACGAGACCGCGCGCATCCTCGACGGCACCAGCCTGGCCGATTCCCGCGCCGAGGACCTCGCCGCGGCATAAACCCTTCCCTCTCCCGCAAGGGGAGAGGGCGTGAGGCTCAGCGCTTCTTCAGTTCGTCCCGGATCTCGCGCAGCAGCGTGACGTCCGCCGGCTCGGCGGCGGGCTCGGCAGGTGCTTCTTCCGGCTTCGCGATCAGCTTGTTCGCGGCGCGCACGATCAGGAAGATGATGAAGGCCAGGATCAGGAAATTGACGGCCTGGGTGATGAACGCGCCATAGCCGAACACCGGCACGCCGGCCTTTTTCAGCGCGGCATAATCGGTCGATCCGGCCAGCGCCTCGGGTACCTTGCCCAGCACGACGAAATAGCTGGAGAAGTCGAGCCCGCCGAAGATCTTGCCGATCACGGGCATCAGCACATCGTCGGTCAGCGAGGTCACGATCTTGCCGAAGGCGGCGCCGATGATCACCGCCACGGCGAGATCCAGCACGTTGCCCCGGGCGATGAATGCCTTGAACTCCTTGAACATGCGACGCCTCCATCCGATTTCACTTCCGCGTGCCTAGGCTAGTCGCCTATCATGGGCGCGCAAGGGTTGGAGGGATTGTTCATGAAATACCGTGCCGTCTTCGCGCTGATGTCCGCCATCGCGCTCTCCGCCTGCGGCCTCAACAGCGTCCCCACGGCCGAGGAAAACGCCAAGGCGCGCTGGGCCGATGTGCAGAACACCTATCAGCGCCGCGCCGATCTTATTCCCAATCTCGTCGCCACGGTGAAGGCCGCCGGCGCGCAGGAAAAGGATATCCTGGTGCAGGTGACGCAGGCGCGCGCCTCGGCATCGCAGGTCAAGCTGTCGGGCGACGATCTCACCGATCCGGCCAAGGTGGCGGCCTATGAGCGGGCGCAGGCCGGCGTGACGCTGAATCTCCAGCGCCTGCAGGAGGCCTATCCCGAGCTGAAGAGCCAGGGCAATTACACGACCTTGATGAGCCAGCTCGAGGGTACCGAGAACCGCATCACGATCGCACGCAAGGACTATAACGACGCGGTGCAGGCCTATAATACCCGTATCCGCACCTTCCCTGACGCGATCGGTGCGAAGGTGTTCTACGGTTCGAAGCCAATGGCGCCCTTCCAGGCGACCACACCGGGCGCCGAAACGGCCCCGACGGTCAATTTCGGGAACGCCAGCTGATCCGATCGCTCGCCCTGTTGCTGGTGCTGACCGGGTGCGGAACATCCGCCCCGGCCAAGCCCGTCGCGCCCGCGGGATATGATTTTCCGACTCTGTCGGATCGCGTCGTCGATGCCGCGAATCTCATACCGGCCTCGTCGCGGTCTTTGCTGTCCGACAGGTTGGCGAAGCTCGAAAAGGACACCGGGCACCAGTTCGTCGTCGTCACGGTCACTGGTCTGGGTGGCCACACGATTGAGGATTACGGGGTTACCATGCTGCGAAGCTGGGGCATCGGCCGCAAGGGCATCAACGACGGCGTGATGCTCATCGTCGCGCCGAACGAGCGCAAGGTTCGTATCGAGGTCGGCTACGGCCTCGAGAAGGCACTGCGCGACGAAGAAGCGAAGACCATCATCGACACCGCGATCCTGCCGGCATTTCGCGCGGGCGACTATCCGCGCGGCATCGCCGTCGGGGTGGACGGCGTGATTCGTGAGATAACGCCTGCACAAAGGCTCGCCGCATGAACCGTTTCCTTCGCCTGATGCTGGCAGTGGCCTTGACGCTGCTCTTTGGGCTTCAGGCTGCGTCCGCCCAGACCATTCCCAAGCTCACTGGCCGGGTGGTCGACGACGCCAAGCTGCTGTCGCCCGAGCAGGCGGCTCAGCTAACCCAATTATCCGGCGACATCGAAAAGGCATCGTCGCGCCAGTTCGTGGTCGCGACGATCCCGGATCTCCAAGGCTATCCGATCGAGGATTATGGCAACAAGCTGATCCGCGGCTGGGCCATCGGGCAAAAGGGCGCGAACAACGGCATTATCCTGATCGTTGCCCCGAATGAACGCAAGGTCCGGATCGAGGTGGGCTATGGCCTTGAACCGATCATGACCGACGCGCTGTCGAGCATGATCATCAACGAGACGATCCTGCCGAGATTCAAGGCCGGGGATATGGCCGGCGGCATTGTCGCCGGAGCCGAAGCGGTCAGCGAGCAGATGAAGCTGCCGCTCGAGGCTGCGGAGGCGCGGGCCGTGCAGCAGGTGAGCAAGCCCGCCGCACGGTCCCGATCGAACGACAGCGGAACCAGTATCCCGTTCGTCGTGATCTTCTGGATCATCGTGGTCGCGTTCATTGTCCTGTCCCGTTTCCGGCGGGGTACGAGCGGTCGGCGCTATCGAAGCGGCGTCGCTCCGGTGATCCTGTGGGGGCCGGGGCTGGGTGGTGGATCCGGCGGCGGCTGGGGCAGCGGCTGGAGCAGCGGCGGCGGTTCCGACTGGGGCGGTGGTGGCGGTTCCGACTGGGGCGGCGGCGGAGGCTTCTCGGGCGGCGGCGGCTCCGGCGGGGGCGGCGGGGCGTCGGGGAGCTGGTGATGGCGCGAATCGAGCATTTGAACGCCGAGGGGCACAAGCTGGTCGCCGATGCGGTCACCCGCGCAGAAGAAGGTACTGACGGCGAGATCGTGACGATCGTGAGCGAGCGATCGGACCAGTACCATGATGCTGCTCTCCATTACGCCTTTGCCGCGGCGCTTGCGGTGATCGCGCTTGCGGCGATGAGCCCGGGAACGTTCGAGGCGAAATTCGCCTGGTTCTCCAACGGCTGGGGCGAGGTTAGTGCTCGCACTATCCTCTTCTCGGTGCTGATCGCCGAGACGATCGTTTTTCTGATCGTCCGCTACGCGCTGGCCTGGGCGCCGTTGCGCATGGCCCTGACCCCGCGCGCCACGCGGGCGCGGCGCGTGCGGCGGCGGGCGATCCAGTATTTCAAGGTCGGGGCGGAACGCCGCACCCAGGCGCGCGTCGGCATCCTGCTCTATCTCTCGCTCGACGAGCGCATGGCGGAGATCGTCGCTGACGAGGCGATCCACAAGGTAGTGCCGGCCGAGCGCTGGGGCGACGCGATGGCAGCGTTGGTCGACGAAGTACGTCTCGGCCGCCCGGCCCAGGGCATGGCCGCGGCGGTCGCGCAGATCGGCACGATCCTGTCCGAGAATTTCCCCAAGACCGAAACCGACCGCAACGAACTTCCGGACAGGTTGATTGAGCTATGAGTGAACCCGCCGAGACGGTCTGGGCTGGCAAATACATCGTCGTGAAGAAGCAGGGGACCTGGGAATATGTCTCCCGCGCGCGCGGCATCCAGGCGGCGGTGATCCTCGCGATCGACGACGGCGAGGTGATCCTGGTCGAGCAGTACCGGGTGCCATTGGGCAAGCGCTGCATCGAGCTTCCCGCGGGCCTGGTCGGCGACGAGGAGGAAGGCGAGGCTCCCGAGGCGTCCGCCGCGCGCGAGCTGGAGGAAGAGACCGGCTATCGCCCGGACAAGGTCGAGACGATCGGCTATTTCCAGTCTTCGCCCGGCATGGTCTCGGAAGGTTTCACCCTGGTGCGTGCGACCGGGCTGACCAAGGTGAGCGAAGGCGGCGGGCACGGCGATGAGGACATCACCGTCCACCGCGTGCCGCTGGATGGGATCGTCGATTTCGTCGCGGCCAAGCGGGCCGAGGGCGTCGCGATCGACGTTCGGATGTTCCTGCTGCTGAGCCCGTCGATCCTGGGGTGACGTCGCAGGGCTAGGCCTTCTGCGCCGCCTCGAAACTGAGCCGGTCCCAATAGCCGCGCTGAAGCGCGATATGGCCGTCGATCACATGGAAGAAGCCGCAGCCGCGCAGGCCGTTCGGGTCGCGCCATTCCAGGATCGCCCATTCGCCGTCCTCGAACAGGTTTTCGGGCACGCATTCCATCGTCGCAGCGGCGAATTCGCGTTCGAACATCGCGCGGATCGCGTCGCGGCCATGGACGGGTTCGAGCGCTACCTGGTGATTGGTCGCATCGGGCCGGTACAGGGCGGCCAGTGCGTCGACATCGGCATTATTGAAAGCGGCGATCCAGCGCCGCACCAGCAGCTTGGGCGTCACCGGAAATTGTCGGCATAGGCCTGGAGCTTGAGTTTCCGTTCGGGCGCCGCGATCACGGTGAAGGCCAGGCCTTCGCGCTCGGCATAGGCGATCGCCGCTTCCTGCGTGGGGAAGCCGAGCCGGACCTGCTCGCGCGTGTCGCCCGAACCTGCCCAGCCGGTCAGCGGGTCCGGGCGCTTGGCTTCGGCGGGCGAGAATTCGAGCAGCCACGCATCGGTGCGCGCGCGGCCCGATTGCATCGCGTTCTTGGGGCGCTGGTAGATGCGGGCGGTGGCCATGGTCTTGTCCTCGAAACTCTCCTGCGCCCTCTATCGCGGTTGGGCGCGGCGTGCATCCGCATTTTTCGTCCGGGTAGTCGGCGCCGCCCCGGCGGGGTCGTCGGGCCAGGGATGACGGGGATAGCGCCCGCGCATCTCCCTGGCGACTGCGGCCCAGCTGCCCGCCCAGAAACCGGGCAGGTCGCGCGTTGTCTGGATCGGCCGGCCGGCGGGCGAGGTGAGGCTCAGCACCAATGGCACGCGCCCGCCCGCGATGCTGGGGTGGGCCGCGAGGCCGAACAGCTGCTGGGGGCGGAGCTCGACCCGGGGGCCGCCTTCGGCTGCATAGTCGATCGGGTGGCTGGTCCCGGCGGGCGAATGGAAATGCGTCGGTGCCAGCGTGTCGAGCGTCCTGAGCGTATCCCAACCGATCACCGCACGCAGCGATTCGGCCAGCACGCCGGTATCGAGTGCGTCGAGGCGCCTTTTGCCAGCCAGCAGCGGAACCAGCCATTCGTCGGCGCGGGCGAGCAGGTGCGCTTCGTCGATCTCGTCCACTGACCCGCCTGCCTCGCGGACAAAGGCGATGCGATCGAGCAGTGCGCGGGCCGCCTCGCTCCAGGGCAGCAGGGAGAAGCCGCCGGCTTGCACACCGGCGAGCAAGGCAGCAGCGATCTCCTCCGGATTGGCGTTTGAATCCGGCCCGCTTGAGAGCCGGATCGCGCCGAGGCGACGTTCGCGCAACGCCTGCACCCCGCCGGTCGCCGGATCGAAGCGGACGCTGCGCCGGGTTTCGATGCGGTCGCCGAAGAGCGACTCGACCGTGGCGAGGTCGATCGGCGCGGCGGAGAGGATGCGCGCGCCGGAGGCCATGCCTTGCGTTTCGGCGACGGCGAGCCATTCGTTGCGGGCGAGCGAGGAGGTGGGATCGAGCTTGAACCCGCGTCCGCCCGCCGAGGCCCAGGTCTCGCCGCTGGAGTCGCGGCGCTTGGCGATGCGGTCGGGGAAAGCGAGAGAGACCGCGACGGCTACTGCTTCTCCTCCTCCCGCTCGCGGGTCGGGGGTGAGAGGGACCAGGAGAGAGGCCCACCGCTTCGCCAATTTCCGTCCGCCTTCGGCTCGTGGTCCGCGTTCCGTGCGCCAGCGCCTGAGGCGACTCTCCAGGTCCACATCATTGCCGCCGAGCCCGCGCTCACCGAGCAGCACTGCAACCTCGGCCGCCGTCCCGGCCAGCCCGATCTCGCCGGCGCGCACCAGCATGTGCCCGAGTCGCGGCGGCAGCGGCAGGCGAGCGATGGCTTTGCCATGCGGGGTCGGCCGGCCATCCGCGTCGATCGCCTCCAGCACGGTCAAGCGGCTGCGCGCCTCGTCGATCGCGGCGGCGGGGGGTGGGTCGAGCCAGGCGAGGGTACGCGGATCGGCCACGCCCCACAGGGCGCAGTCGAGCGTCAAGGCCGACAGGTCCGCTTCCAATATCTCGGGCGGATCGAAGCGCGGGAGGCCGGCGGTCGCCGCTTCCTCCCATAGCCGGTAGGCGACGCCTGGCATCTGCCGCGCGGCGCGACCGGCACGCTGGGTCACGGCGGCCTGGCTCGCCCGTTCGGTGACGAGGCGGGTCATGCCGGCCGCCCGGTCGTAGCGCGGCCGACGGGCCAGCCCCGAATCGACCACCACGGAGATGCCGTCGAGCGTCAGGCTGGTCTCGGCGATCGAGGTGGCGAGCACGATCTTACGCCGCCCCTGTGGGTCGGGTGCGATCGCGGCGCGCTGGGCGCCGGGGTCGAGGCTACCGTGCAGCCGGTGCAGCACGATGTCGCCGCCCAGCCCGTCGATCCGCTCGGCGGTGCGCTCGATCTCGGCCACACCGGGCAGGAAGGCAAGCACACCGCCTGTCTCTTCGCGCAGCGCCAGTTTGATTGCGCCCGCGACTGAATCTTCGATCCGCGCCTCCGCCGCGCGGCCGATATGGCGGAGCGTCAGGGGGTGGCTGCGGCCCTCGCTTTCGATCACCGGCGCGCCGCTCATCAGGGTCGAGAAACGCGCGCCATCGAGCGTCGCCGACATGGCGACGATCCGCAGGTCGGGCCTGAGCGCACCCTGCGCATCGAGGGCGAGCGCCAGCCCGAAATCGCTGTCGAGGCTGCGCTCATGCACTTCATCGAACAGCACCGCGGAGACGCCGGCCAGTTCCGGATCGGCCTGGATGCGGTTGACGAAGATGCCCTCGGTGACGACCGTCACGCGCGTCTCGGCCGAGCGCTTCGAATCCATCCGCGTGGCGTAACCGAAGGTCTTGCCGACCGGCTCGCCCGCCAGCATCGCCATGCGCTCGCCCGCCGCCCGCGCAGCCAGGCGCCGCGGCGAGAGCAGGAGGATTTCGCCGGTGCACCATGGCTCGCCGAGCAAGACAGGCGCCACCGCCGTGGTCTTGCCCGCACCCGGCGGCGCGACCAGCACGGCGTTGGACCCGACCCGCAACGCGGCGAGCAGGTCCGGCAGCACGGCATGGATCGGGAGGGAAATCAGCGGAATTCCTGCGTCACGACGATCTCGCCGATGATCGCCGCGTTGAACGCGGGCAGGTCCTCGGCCGGGATCCAATATTCCAGATGCGCGCGGCCGCCCGCTTCCTGAACGGCATGCGCGTCGAGATAGTCCTTCCGCACCTCGAAGCGCGTGACATAGCCCGATCCACTCGCCTTCACGTTCCAGTCGCGCGCGATCTTCACGGCATAGGCCTCGGTCAGCACCGGATAGAAGATCGGCTGTTCGGGCAGACGCGGCGGGAAGGCGCGGAAGCCTGATTGCTCGATCAGGGCCAGTTCCTTCGGCCCGACGGGTCGCCACAAGGTGACGGTTTCGATCTCGTCGCTCATTTCGATGTCCTAGCATATCGCGGGCGAGCGATGGTACGTCCCTGGCAACAGACGGAGAATCGCGTGGCCGACCACAGCCATCATCACGGCCATTCGCATAGCCATAGCCATGGGCATCACGGCCATTCCCACGCGCCTGCGTCCGGCCATGACCGCGCCTTTGCTATCGGCATCGCGCTCAATCTGGGCTTTGTCGTCACCGAGGCGGCGTTCGGTTTCATCGCGGATTCGGTCGCGCTGCTGGCGGATGCGGGGCATAACCTGTCCGATGTGCTGGGGCTGGCGGTCGCCTGGGGTGCGGTCGCGCTGGGGCGCAAGGCGGCGACGAAGCGCTTCACTTATGGACTGAAGGGCACGACGATCCTCGCCGCGCTGACCAACGCGCTGCTGCTGCTCGTCGCGCTCGGGGCGATCGTGCTGGCGGCGGCGCAGCGCATGGCCGCACCGGCGCCGGTCGAGGGCGGCACCGTCGCGATCGTCGCGGCGATCGGCATCGTGGTGAATGTCGCGACCGCCCTGTTATTCGTGCGCGGGAGCAAGAACGACATCAACATCCGCGGTGCCTTCCTGCACATGGCGGCCGATGCGGCGGTGTCGGCGGGCGTGGTGGTCGCCGGGCTTGCCATCCTGTGGACCGGCGAGCTGTGGATCGATCCGATCGTCAGCATCGCCATTGCCGCGCTGATCTTCTGGCAGACCTGGGGCTTGCTGCGCGAATCGGTCGAGATGTCGCTCGGCGCGGTGCCGCGGCAGATCGATTACGACAAGGTGCGCATGTCGCTGCGCACCTTGCCGGGCGTCGCGCGGGTCCATCACGTCCATATCTGGCCGATGAGCACGACCGAGACGGTGCTGACCGCGCATCTGGTGATGCCCGACGGCCATCCGGGCGACGCGTTCCTGGGCGAAGCGCAGGAGATGCTGAAGCACCGTTTCGATATCGGCCATGCGACGTTGCAGGTGGAGATCATCGGCAGCGAGAGCGACCCGCTACCCTGTGCACCGGCGGTGGAGACTCACCGGCACTGACCGGCGCGGCCTAGTAAGCGCGCGCCACCGCGAATTCGACGGCTTCGACCATCGCGTCCTTGGCCTGGCTCGGGGCGAAGCTGCCGATCGCGTCGATCGCGCGCTGGCCGTAATGGCGCGCCCGGGCGAGCGTGTCGTCGACCGCGCGGGTCGAGCGGATCAGCGAGACCGCGTGCGCAAAATCCTCGTCGCTGGAACGGTGCCCCTCGATCGCGGCCTTCCAGAACGCCCGGTCCTCGACGCTGCCGCGCGCATAAGCGAGGATGACGGGCAAAGTGGACTTGCCTTCGCGGAAATCGTCGCCGGCGTCCTTGCCCATCGTGCCCGCGTCCGAGACATAGTCGATCGCGTCGTCAACGAGCTGGAAGGCGATGCCGAGATTGCGGCCATAAGCGTCGAGCGCCATTTCCTCGGCCTCGGGGCGTTCCGCGACGACCGCGGCGATGCGGCAGGCGGCGGCGAACAGGGCGGCTGTCTTTGCGCCGATGATGTCGAGATAGCGTTCCTCGCCGATGTCGATCCGGCGCGCGGCGGTGAGCTGATTGACCTCGCCCTCGGCGATGATCGCGCTGGCGCCCGACAGGATCTTCAGCACCTTGAGGCTGCCGTCCTCGACCATCAGCTCGAACGAGCGGCTGAACAGGAAATCGCCGACCAGCACGCTGGCCGGATTGCCCCAGATGAGGTTGGCGGTGCGCTTGCCGCGGCGCAGGTCGGATCCGTCGACCACATCGTCGTGCAGCAGCGTGGCGGTGTGGATGAACTCGACCGCGGCGGCGAGGCGGTGATGCCGCGCGCCGGTATAGCCCAGCAGGCGCGCGCTCGCGAGCGTCAGCATCGGGCGCATGCGCTTGCCGCCGCCGGCAATCAGGTGACCGGCCAGCTCCGGGATCAGCGGGATCTCGGACTGCATCCGCGACAGGATCACGGCGTTGACGAGGTTCAGGTCGCCAGCAACCAGTTGCACCATCGGTTCGAGCGACGGCTGGCGCTGGGCATCGAGGCGGTGGATCGTGGCGCTCATGGTGCCTGCGATGTGGCCGCATGGCCGGGCAAAGGCAAGCCTTTGCGGGCGTGAACGTCAGCCTTTCGGGGTTGCGTGTCGCCGCGCCTATCCGCAAAAGGCCCGGCGAACTGGTGGGGACGGCAAGGTGACCGACGAAACGCTCAGCGGCTATCGCCAGAGCATCGACAATATCGACGCGGCGCTGGTCTTCCTGCTCGCCGAGCGGTTCAAGGTGACTCAGGCAGTCGGCCGCTACAAGGCGACCGCGGGGCTGCCCCCGGCCGATCCGGGCCGCGAGGATGCGCAGATCACCCGGCTGCGCGGGCTGGCCAAGCAGGCGAACCTCGATCCCGATTTCTCCGAGAAATTCCTGCGCTTCATCATCGACGAAGTGATCCGCCACCACGAGCGGGTGCGCGACGAGGGATAACGCGGCGGAGATCGCCGCGACCTCGGCGCCCGGGCCGATGCCGGCGTGTGACAAAATTCGGTGCCGATTTCTGCGCCCCTGTTGGATTTTCACGAGGGAGAAGGCCGCGAAAGCGCGCCTTTTCTGTTGGAGACTTTTGTCACACCCCTGGAGGGGTACGCGCATTTTGCATCATATAACGATATAAAGAATTCTTTATATGATGCTTGACGCGGCGCGCGCGATGGCTATCCTTGTGACTGTCGAGGTTCTCCGTCCGGTTGTCGGGCGGAGCTAAGACGGGAAGCCGGTGACGGCGCGCGCTCGCAAGGGTTCGCGTCCATTCCGGCGCTGCCCCCGCAACTGTGAGCGGTGAGCGGCGATCCATTTCGTGTCACTGGTCCAGGCAAGGGACCGGGAAGGCCGGATCGTCGCATCGACCCGCGAGCCAGGAGACCTGCCTCGTCAGATAACGTCCTCCGGCGGGGTGTCCGGTCAGGCCGCGTGCAGCACCGCGCCCTGGCTTGCCATGGGGCGTCGGCCCGTTGTCGCGCGTCCGGCCGTCACCTTGCCCAACGCAAGGCCAAGACGATGACCATCTCAGTCGCAACCCTCGGTTTCCCCCGTATCGGCCCGCGCCGCGAGCTGAAGTTCGCGCTTGAAAGCTTCTGGTCGGGCAAGTCCGACGCCGACGCGCTGTCCCTCGCCGCACAGGGCCTGCGCGCCGCTGCCTGGGCGCGGCAAAAGGCACTGGGTGCCGACATCATCCCCAGCGGCGATTTCTCGCTCTACGATCATGTGCTCGATACCTCGGCGATGCTCGGCGCGGTCCCGGCACGTTATGGATGGAGCGGCGGCAAGGTCGGCCTCGACACCTATTTCGCCATGGCTCGTGGTGCTCAGAGCGCGAAGGGCCATGAAGGCTGCGCGCACGGGCTGGACAGCACGGCGCAGGAAATGACGAAGTGGTTCGACACCAACTATCACTACATGGTGCCGGAATTGAGCGCGGGGCAGGCCTTCGCGCTGTCGTCGAGCAAGGCGGTGGACGAATTCCTCGAGGCCAAGGCGCTCGGCTATCACACACGGCCAGTGCTGCTCGGGCCGGTGACCTGGCTGACGCTCGCCAAGGGCAAGGATGTCGCGCCGCTGGCACTGCTCGAGGCGGTGCTGCCGGTTTATGAGGAAGTGCTGGCGCAGCTCGCCCGCGCCGGCGCCGACTGGGTGCAGATCGACGAGCCCTGCCTGGTGCTCGATCTCGACGACGAGCAACGCGCCGCGCTGCGCCAGGCGTATAAGCGCCTTTCAGTGAACGGGCCGAAGGTGATGCTGGCGACCTATTTCGGCGCGCTCGGCGACAATCTGGAGCTGGCGACCGACCTGCCGGTGCACGGCCTGCATATCGACCTGGTCCGCGCGCCGGAGCAGCTCGACGCGGTGTGGCAGCGCGCCCGGCCCGACCTGCTGCTGTCGCTCGGCGTGATCGACGGGCGCAATGTCTGGCGCGCCGATCTCGACGCGCTGATCGAACGGATCGCGCCAATCGCGGGTGAGCGTAACCTGGTGCTCGCGCCGTCCTGCTCGCTGTTGCACGTGCCGGTCGATCTGGCGATCGAGACGGCGCTCGATGCGGAAGTGAGGCAGTGGCTTGCCTTTGCCGTGCAGAAGATCGGGGAATTGTCAGTGCTGGCGCAGGCGCTGAACCAGGGCGCCGAGACGGTCGCCGAGCCGCTGGCCCTGGCCCGCGCGGCGGTGGAAGCGCGCAAGACCTCGCCGCTGATCCACAATCCCGCAGTCGCGGCGCGGCTCGCGGCGGTCGATCTCGACATGAGCAAGCGCACCTCGCCCTTTGCCGTACGTCGCACGGCGCAGCAGGCGCGGCTTGGCCTGCCGAGCTTTCCGACGACGACGATCGGCTCCTTCCCGCAGACGCCGGAAGTGCGCAAGGCGCGCGCCGCGCACATCAAGGGCGAGATCGACGACCTGGCCTATGAGCAGTTCCTGCGCATCGAGACCGCGGCGACGGTCGAGTGGCAGGAGAAGATCGGCCTCGACGTGCTGGTGCACGGCGAGTTCGAGCGCAACGACATGGTCCAGTATTTCGGGGAGCAACTCTCCGGCTTCGCCTTCACCCGCAGCGCCTGGGTGCAAAGCTATGGCTCGCGCTGCGTGCGGCCGCCGATCCTGTTCGGCGATGTCGCGCGGCCCAAGCCGATGACGGTCGAATGGTGGCGCTATGCCCAGTCGCTGACTGACAAGCCGATGAAGGGCATGCTGACCGGCCCGGTCACGATCCTCAACTGGTCGTTCGTGCGCGACGACCAGCCGCGCAGCGCGAGCTGCCGCGAGATCGCGCTGGCGATCCGCGACGAGGTGATCGATCTGGAAGCAGCCGGTGCGGCGGTGATCCAGATCGACGAGGCAGCCCTGCGTGAGGGTCTTCCGCTGCGCCGCGCCGACTGGCAGGCCTATCTCGACTGGGCGGTCGAATGTTTCCGGCTGACCGCGTCGGGCGTGCGCGACGACACCCAGATCCACACCCATATGTGCTATTCGGAATTCAACGACATCCTGCCCTCGATCGGCGCGATGGACGCCGACGTCATCTCGATCGAGACCGCCCGGTCGCAGATGGAGTTGCTCGATGCCTTTGCCGATTATGCCTATCCCAACGAGATCGGGCCGGGCGTGTACGACATCCATGCGCCGCGCATCCCGGCCGAAGCCGAGATGACCGAGCTGCTGACGCTCGCGGGCAAGCGGCTGCCGGCGGAGCAGCTCTGGGTGAACCCGGATTGCGGCCTGAAGACGCGTAAGTGGGAGGAGGTCCGTCCCGCGCTGATCGCAATGGTCGCGGCGGCGCAGCGCATGCGCGTGCGGGGCGCTTATGACGCTGCCTGAAGCCATGCCGGAGGAGCAGCCCGCCGTCCGCGTGACGGCGGTGCCTGCCGACGCCAATGTTTACGGCGATATCTTCGGCGGCTGGCTGATGAGCCAGATGGACCTCGCCGCTTCCTCGGTCGCCTCGCGTCATGCGGGCGGCCGGGCAGTGACGATCGCGGTGGAGGGCATGGCCTTCCACCGCCCGGTCTTTGTCGGCGACGAGGTGTCGGTGTTTGCCCGGCTGATCAAGGTCGGGCGGACCTCGATGCGAGTCCAGGTCGAGGCCTGGGCGCGCGACCGGCATTCGGAGGCAGCGAACAAGGTGACCGAGGCGGAGTTCGCATTCGTTGCGGTCGGGCAGGATCGGCGGCCGCGGCCGGTTCGGGCGATGGTTCTCACTCCTCCCTGAAGGGGAGGGGAAGGGGGTGGGTGCGCGCGTCTGCGCGCCTAAAGAATCCTTGCGCCCAGTCCATAGCGGCGGGCCGGGCATCGAGCCCGCCCCGCCGCTCACCCCCCTTGCCCCTCCCTTGAAAGGGAGGGGTGAAGAAGGAAGTCCCGTCCGGCGACGGTACTCCGCCCAACAAAAAAGGGGCCCGGTTTCCCGGGCCCCTTTTCTTGTCCTTGCGGAACCGGGATCGCTTAGTCGCGGTCGCCGGTCAGGAAGGCAGGTGCGAATTCCGGCGCGGGGCCGTCATCGTTGCCGCCGCCCGAGCGCTCGGGACGGGGACCACGGTCACCGCCGCCATCGCGACGCGGACCACGATCACCACGGTCGCCACGACCGCCGTCACCGTCGCGGCGCGGGCCGCGGTCACGGCCACCGCCGTCGCCACGCGGGCCACGGCCGCCGTCACCGTCACGGCGGGGCCCTCGCGGACCACGATCGCCGCGGTCACCGCCTTCACGGGGCTCGCGGGCAGGACGGGTGTCCTCCAGCTCGGCACCGGTCTCCTGATCGACGACGCGCATCGACAGGCGAACCTTGCCGCGCGGATCGATCTCGAGGACCTTGACCTTCACGGCCTGGCCTTCGCTCAGCGCGTCGCTGACCTTCTCGACCCGCTCGTTGCGGATCTCGGAGACGTGGACGAGGCCGTCCTTGCCGCCCATGAAGTTCACGAACGCACCGAAATCGACCAGGTTGACGACCTTGCCGTCATAGATCTTGCCGACTTCGGCTTCCTCGACCAGGCCCTTGATCCACTTGATCGCGGCTTCGATCTGCGCCGAATCCGAGGAGCTGACCTTGATCACGCCCTCGTCATCGATGTCGACCTTGGCGCCAGTGGTGGCGACGATCTCGCGGATGACCTTGCCGCCGGTGCCGATGACGTCACGGATCTTCGACTTGTCGATCGTGATCGTCTCGATGCGCGGTGCGTGCGCCGACAGCTCCTCACGGGTGTGATCGAGCGCCTTGGCCATTTCGCCCAGGATGTGGGCGCGGCCTTCCTTGGCCTGGCTCAGCGCGACGCGCATGATCTCTTCGGTGATGCCCGCGATCTTGATGTCCATCTGCATCGTGGTGATGCCCTCGGACGTGCCCGCCACCTTGAAGTCCATGTCGCCGAGATGATCCTCGTCGCCCAGGATGTCGGACAGGACGGCGAAGTCCTTGCCTTCGAGGATCAGGCCCATCGCGATGCCCGAGACCGGGCGCTTCAGCGGCACACCAGCATCCATCATGCTGAGCGAACCGCCGCACACCGTCGCCATCGACGACGAGCCGTTCGACTCGGTGATGTCGGAGAGAACGCGGATCGTGTAGGGGAACTCGTCCTTCGATGGCAGCACCGGGTGCAAAGCGCGCCAGGCGAGCTTGCCATGGCCGACTTCACGACGGCCCGGCGCACCGAAGCGGCCGACTTCACCGACCGAATAGGGCGGGAAGTTATAGTGAAGCATGAAGTGCTCGTAGGACAGGCCGGTCAGCCCGTCGATCATCTGCTCGCTGTCGCGCGTGCCGAGCGTGGTGGTGCAGATCGACTGAGTCTCGCCGCGCGTGAACAGCGCCGAGCCATGCGTGCGCGGCAGGAAGTGCACCATTGCCTCGATCGGACGGATCTGGGTGGTGGTGCGGCCGTCGATGCGCTTGCCGTCCTTCAGGATGGCGCCGCGAACGATCTCGGCTTCCAGCTTCTTCATCAGCTTGCCGGCGGCCATCTGGTCCTGCGGGGCCGCGTCGGCGAACGCCGCCTTGCCCTTGGCGCGGGCTTCGTTGAGCAGATCCGAACGCTTGGACTTGTCGGTCACCTTGTAGGCGGCGGCGATGTCCTTGCCGATCAGCTTCTTGAGCTTGTCCTTGGCGGCCGACAGATCGGCCTGCTCGGCCATTTCCCAAGGCTCCTTGGCGGCCTGCTCGGCCAGGTCGATGATCGCGTTGACGGCTTCGCGGCAGGCCTTGTGGGCGAACTGCACGGCGCCGAGCATCACGTCTTCCGACAGCTCCTTGGCTTCGGATTCGACCATCATCACGGCGCCACCGGTGGCGGCGACGACGAGGTCGAGATCGCCTTCCCTGGTCTGCTCGAGGGTCGGGTTCAGGATATATTCGCCGTCGATATAGCCGACGCGTGCTGCGCCGATCGGGCCCATGAAGGGCACGCCGGAGATGGTGAGGGCGGCGGAAGCGGCGACCATCGCGAGGATGTCCGGCTCGTTCTCGCCGTCATAGCTCAGCACCTGGGCGATGACGTTGATCTCGTTGTAGAAGCCTTCCGGGAACAGCGGGCGGATCGGGCGATCGATCAGGCGGCTGGTCAGCGTCTCCTTTTCGGTAGCGCCGCGCTCACGCTTGAAGAAGCCGCCGGGGATGCGGCCCGATGCCGAGAATTTTTCCTGGTAATGGACGGTGAGCGGGAAGAAATCCTGCCCTTCCTTGACGGAGCGTGCAGCGGTGACCGCGCACAACACGACGGTTTCGCCAAGCGTCGCGATGACGGCGCCATTGGCCTGGCGGGCAACGCGGCCCGTTTCCAGCGTGAGGGTCTTGCCGCCCCACTGGATGCTTACGGTTTTGGTATCGAACATTTTATTTCCTTCAACTCCGGCCGCCAAATGCGTGCCGGGGCCTATGTGCGGGCTTGACCGGCCCGCGCGGTTTGAGGTCTTTCACGGCCTCCGGACAATCAGCCGAATTGCGTCCTGTCCTTTTTGTCCCCTTGATGGGGTCCAGTCTCGTTGATGAGCTGGCGGCCCCGCGCGTGGCGGGGTTTATTTGAGATATGAAAACGGCGCCCGAGGGCGCCGGTTTCTTACTTGCGAAGACCGAGCTTCGCGATGAGATCGGTGTAGCGCGCACCGTCCTTATGACGGAGATAGTCGAGCAGCGACCGACGCTTGTTGACCATCATCAGCAGCCCGCGGCGCGAATGATTGTCCTTCTTGTGGTCCTTGAAGTGTTCGGTCAGGTTGCGGATGCGCTCCGTGAGGATCGCGACCTGAACTTCGGGGGAACCCGTATCGCCTTCGGCGCGGGCATGGTCCTTGACGAGCGCTTCCTTGCGCTCCTGAGTGATCGACATCGTGATCCTTTCGCTTAGAGGTTGAAACCGCGAACGACGCGGACCTCGCGGTCCAGAACTTCCACCAGAGCGACCGGAACATCGTCCGATATCGCGAAGTGGAGGCCATCGTCTGCGGCGGTCCCGATCAACACCCGCCCCTGTCGGAGCAGCCCTGCCTGATCGGGGGTGAGGGATAGAGCCGGGATGTCGTCCAGCCCCGCCCTCAATGGCAGGAGTTTGTCTTCAAGGGCGCGCCCATGACCGAGTTCGTCCAGTTTGTCCAGCGATATCGAGTCCGCCAGGGTGAACGGACCGGCCTTGATGCGGCGGAGCATGGTGACGTGGCCGACCGTTCCGAGGGCCAGCGCGATGTCGCGCGCGAGGCTGCGGATATAGGTGCCCTTCGAAACATGGGCGGTGAGCGTAGCCTCTTCCAATTCCTCCCCGGCACGGGGAGGGGGACCATTCGCCTCTTCCGGCGAATGGTGGAGGGGGGCTTCCCCAAGCGTTCCGTCTGCGGAGCCCCCCTTCCACCATCCTTCGGATGGTCCCCCTTCCCGTGCCGGGGAGGAGTTTAGGGCGTGGATCGTCACCGCCCTACTCGCCAGCACCACCTCTTCGCCGGCCCGTGCCAGATCATAAGCGCGCTGGCCGTCGACCTTCAGCGCGGAATAGGCCGGCGGTACCTGCTCGATCGGGCCGGTGAAATGGGGCAGCACTGCCTCCAGCTCGGCCAGCGTCGGCCGCACATCCGATCGCGCGATCTCGGCGCCCTCAAGGTCAAGCGTATCCGTCTGCACCCCGAAGCGGATCGTGAAGTCATAGACTTTGTCGCTGTCGAGCATCCGCCCGGCGAGCTTGGTCGCCTCGCCGATCGCGATCGGCAGCACGCCGGTCGCGAGCGGATCGAGCGTGCCGCCATGCCCCACTTTCAGCTTGCCGTAACCGCCCGCGCGGAGCGCGCGCTTGACCGCCGACACGCCCTGGGTCGAGCCAAGCCCGAGCGGCTTGTCGAGGATGATCCAGCCGTGCACCGAACTCAGACCGAGAGGCCGGCCGACCCGAGCAGGAAGCGGATCAGCGCCCAGGCCGGCGGGCCGATCAGGCGCCCGACCACATTCGCGTTCGGCGCGATCATCGGCAGGATCACCAGCAGGAAGATCAGCAGCAGGAAACCGTAGCGGCCGATCTTCGCATAGTGCGCGGCGAGCGGTCGGGGCAGCAGGCCCTGAACGACATGGCCGCCGTCGAACGGGGGGATCGGCAGCAGGTTGAAGATCGCCAGGAAGACATTGATCATCACGAAGTTGATCAGATTGTCGGACAGGAACGCGCTCGCGCCGGTCGGCGTGCCGCCCGGCCACAACGCGACGAAGATCGCGATGGCGATCGTGCCGATGAGGGCGAGCAGGAAGTTCATCCCCGGGCCGGCCAGCGCAACCAGCATCATGTGGATGCGCGGGTTGCGCAACCGGCTGGCGACGACGGGCACCGGCTTGGCCCAGCCGAATACCGGCAGGTGCGCGATGGCGAGCGACAGGGGCAGCAGGATCGTGCCGATCGGATCGACATGGGTGACCGGGTTGACCGACAGACGTCCGAGCCGCTTCGCGGTCGGATCCCCCAGCGCGTTGGCGACCCAGCCATGCGACACCTCGTGCAGCACGATCGCGATGATCAGCGGAATGATCCAGACCGCGGCGGAATAGATCATGGAGGTGATGTTCATCGTCTGCATCTAGCGATGCGACCGGCCATTCGCCAGCGGTCCTCAGCCCTTCTTCGGTTTCTTCGCCTTTTTCGGCGGTGGACCGCTCGTCACGAGCTGGTCGATCCGGCATTCCTGGCCGTCGACCAGCAGCGAGCCGTAGCGGTCGAGCGATGTCGATCCACTGGTCTTCACACCGATGCGCGTTGCGAAGGACAGGCCGAGGCACGGCCCCAGGATCGTCGCATGATACCATTTGCGCCCGCGATCCTGAAGATAGACCGCGCGGTCGCCATCGGGCTGGAAGTCCTGGATCCCGTCGAACTGAACGAAGGGGATCGATGCCGGCTTGCCGGTTTCGGGCGGCGTGGTTTGCGCAAGCGCGCCAGCAGCGCACAGGGCTGCAAGGGGCAGGGCAAGCAGGGTGCGGGTGAGCATCGCGACGTTTCCTCGACTCGGGGTAGCTGAGATTTACGCCAGTCCGGCTGTACGCTCGATGAAGTGCCGCCGGCACATCGCAACATAGCGGTCGTTGCCGCCGATCTCGGTCTGGGCGCCCTCGCGGATGGGATTGCCCTCGGCATCGACGCGCATGTTCATCGTCGCCTTGCGGCCGCATGCGCAGACCGACTTTATTTCGATGAGCGAATCCGCGATCGCCAGTAGTCGCGCCGATCCCTCGAACAATTGCCCCTGGAAATCGGTGCGCAGGCCGTAAGCGAGCACCGGCACCCCGTGGAAATCGGCGACCGTCGCAAGCTGATCGACCTGTGCCGCGGTCAGGAACTGCGCCTCGTCGACCAGCACGCAAGCGGGCGGCTCCTCGCCCTCGCGCACGACGATCGCGGCGAGATCGGTATCGCGTTCGAACGCGATCGCATCGGCGCCGAGCCCGATCCGCGAGGTGACGGTGCCCGCCGCGAACCGGTCGTCGATCGCCGCGGTGAACAGCAAGGTCCGCATGCCGCGCTCGCGATAGTTGAAATCGGCCTGGAGCAGAGTGGTCGATTTCCCGGCGTTCATCGAGGCATAGTAGAAATAGAGCTTGGCCATTGTTCAGGTCCGGCAGTCAAACCGACCGGTCACGCGCCCGTTTCCGAAGGCGGCGCAGGCTTTGCCTCAATGCGACCGTCCGGATGCTTGATCCACTCGACTTTTGTGCCCGCAGTCCAGCCGAGGTTTTCCCGAACAGCTTTGGGAATCGTGATTCTGCCGCGTGTCGACATGTGGATGGAGGTTGCCATGGTATCGAGCATAGCGCGCATCAGCTTGTCGGCAAGTGATCAACAGCTAGCCGTCAAGCGTCGTCGCCGTCAGGCTCAGCGAGGTCACGCGCCACATGCGGGTCGCGCAGCAGCTTGTCGATATGGCTGCCCTCGTCGAAGCTTTCGTCGGCGATGAACTTCAGCTTCGCCGCATACCGCGTGTTCACGCGCGCCGCGACCTCGCGCTGGAGATAGGCGGTGTTGGTGCGGAGCGCCTTCAGCACCGCTTCCTCCTGCTTGCCGAGCAGCGGCTTGATGAACACCGTGGCGTGGCGCAGGTCGGGCGACATGCGCACCTCGGTGACCGTCACGACATGCTTCGCCAGCACCTCGTCATGCACGTCGCCGCGCGCGAGGATGTCCGCCAGCGTGTGGCGCACCTGTTCGCCGACGCGGAGCAGGCGGACGGAGCGGGTCTCGGGGGTTTCGGCGGGTTTCATTCCATCACCATACATTCGGGGGGCAGCGCCAGCCCGATCAGGCTGAAATCGCGGTAGCTGATCTTGACCGGGTCGCCGCCCCAGCGCGGCTTCCATTCCGGCGCGCGCTTGATCGGTACGCCGGACAGGTGGCTGATCGTCAACGCGCGCGGCCCCGTCCAGCGCAGCACGACGCAATCATGCTGATGGCTCTGGTACACGGCCTCGCGCGTGAAGGGCTGACCCGATTGCAGGAAGACATAGGTGTCCTTCCTGTCGAGCACCGGCGCATCATATTCGGCGGTCGCGATATATCGGCGGTCGGGCGATGCCGCCTGCTGCCATGCGATCGTCGGCTGGCCGCAACCGGCCAGCGCGAGCCCGAGGGCAAGCGCCGGGCCGGTCCGCACCATTCGCATCTTACAGCGTCCGTTCGCGCAGCTCGACTTCATAGGTTTCGAGGAAGTCGCCCGGCTTGATGTCGGTGTGGCTGGCAAAGGTCACGCCGCACTCCAGACCCGCACGAACTTCGGCCACGTCGTCCTTGAAGCGCCGCAGCGACGCGATTTCACCATTGTAGATGATGACGTCGTCGCGCGTGATGCGGGCCTTGAGCGCCTTGCGGATATAGCCCTCGACCACCAGCAGACCGGCGGCACGGCCATGCTTGCCGGCCGAGAAGACCTCGCGGATTTCGGCGCGGCCGACGACCGTTTCGAAAGCCTCGGGACCAAGCTCGCCCGCCATGCCGGCGCGGATGTCGTCGATCAGGTCGTAGATCACGTCATAATATTTGAGCGCGACCTTCTGCCGTTCGGCGATCTCGCGCGCCTTGGCATTGGCGCGGACGTTGAAGCCGATGATCGGCGCGCCCGACGCGCCCGCCAGGGTGACGTCGCTCTCGGTGATGCCGCCGACGCCCGAGTGCAGCACCCGGGCCTTGATGTCGTCGGTCGAGATCTTGTTGATCGAGCTGACGATCGCTTCGACCGAGCCTTGCGTATCGGCCTTGACGACGAGCGGATATTCGATCGCCTGCTTGTCCTTGAGCGCGGAGAACATGCTCTCCAGGCTGGCCGGGGCAGAGGTCGTCCGCTTGCTGGTGATGACGCTCTGGCGATATTCAGCGACTTCGCGGGCACGCGCCTCGTTCTCGACGACCGTCAGCTGATCGCCCGCGCGCGGTACGCCGGACAGGCCGAGCACCTCGACCGGCATGGACGGACCGGCTTCCTTGATTTGCTGGCCCTTGTCGTTGGTCATCGCGCGGACCTTGCCGCTCTCGGCGCCGACGACGAACACGTCGCCGACCTTGAGCGTACCACGGTTGACGAGGACCGTCGCGACGGGGCCGCGGCCCTTGTCGAGCTTCGCCTCGATCACGGTGCCTTCGGCATCGCGGTCCGGATTCGCCTTCAGCTCGAGCAGTTCGGCCTGAAGCTGGATCTTCTCGACCAGCTCGTCGAGACCGGTCTTCTTGAGCGCCGAGACTTCGACATCCTGGACGTCGCCCGACATCTCCTCGACGACGACTTCATACTGAAGCAGCGCCTCGCGGACTTTCTGCGGATTTGCGTCGGGCTTGTCGACCTTGTTGATCGCCACGATCATCGGCACGCCGGCCGCCTTGGTGTGGTTGATCGCTTCGATCGTCTGGGGCTTCAGGCCGTCATCGGCCGCCACCACCAGCACCACGATATCCGTGACGTTGGCGCCCCGCGCACGCATTTCGGTGAAGGCCTCATGGCCCGGCGTGTCGAGGAAAGTGATCTTCGACTTGTCCTTCAGGGTGACCTGATAGGCGCCGATATGCTGAGTGATGCCGCCGGCTTCGCCCTTCACCACATCGGTGCCGCGGAGCGCGTCGAGCAGCGAGGTCTTGCCGTGATCGACATGGCCCATGATCGTCACGACCGGCGGACGCGGCACGGCGGCGCCGTCCTCTTCCTCATGCGTGTCGTTCGCGAGATCGATGTCCGAATCGCTGACGCGGGTGATGTTATGGCCGAATTCGGTCACCAGCAGCTCGGCGGTGTCCTGGTCGATCGTCGCGTTGATCGTGACGGGCATGCCCATCTTGAACAGTGCCTTGACCAGGTCGGCGCCCTTTTCCGCCATGCGGTTGGCGAGCTCCTGGACGGTGATCGCTTCCGGCACGACGACGTCGCGGATCTGCTTGGCCTGCGCTTCGCGCGGGCCGCCCATCCGGCGATGTTCCTTCTCGCGGGCACGCTTCAGCGCGGCGAGCGAGCGGGCGCGAGCACCGTCGCCATCGCCGAGCGCACGGTTGACCGTGAGCTTGCCGGCAGTGCGGCGATCGTCGCCCTTGCGGTCACGCTGCTGCGGGCGGCCAGGGCCGTCATTGCTCGGCGCAGGACCAGCGGGGCCGGGGCGCTTGGGCGCGCCTGCAGGCGACGCAGCCGGCGTTGCCGTCGTCGCAGCGGGGGCGGCAGCCACGGGCGCGGGCGGCGGACGCGGGCGTTCGGGGCGCGCGACCGGGGTGAAGCGGCGCGGCGCGGGCATGCTCGGATCGAGCGATACGGTGAGCGGCTGCGGCGGTGCAGCAGGCGCGAATGGTGCGGCGGGCACAGGGGCCGGAGCCGCTGCGACAGGTGTCTCGGCCGTTGCGGGCGTGGCTGCCTCGACGGGGGCCGGCGCGGGCGCAGGCTGCTCGGGGGCGGCCGGAGAATCGGGCGCATCGCCGGCACGGCGATTTTCCTCGGCGCGGCGGCGCTCTTCCTCGACGGCCTCGAGGCGATCACGCTCTTCGCGGCGGCGCGTTTCCTCGAGCGCGTTCATCCGCGACTCGTCGGCCTCGCGCAGCAGCTTGGTCTGCAGTTCCTGGCGGGACAGCAGTGAATTGGCGGGCGAGACGGGCGCCGGGCGCGGCGGTTCGGGCGCGCGCACCGGGGCGGCGGCGACCGGTGCGGGTGCCGGCGCTTCCTCGACCACGGGCGCTTCCGGCTCGCCGGGGCGCCGCAGGACACGCCGGCTCTTCACTTCCACGACCACGGTGTTGGAGCGGCCATGGCTGAAGCTCTGCTTCACCTTGCCCGTCTCGACCGTGCGCTTCAGCCCCAGCGGCGCGCGCATGCCCAGTTTCGGCTTTTCGTTGTCGGTATCGCTCACTCAAATTCCTCGTAGATCAATCTTCGGCCGTATCGGACACGCCACTGTCCGTCGGCTCGGTTTCAAACGGCGTTGCGCCCTGCGAGACCGTTTCGCAAGGCGCTGTACTCGGGTCAGGGCCGATAAAATGCAGCCAGCGATGGAGCGCTTCGCCCACCCGCTTCGCCGCATCGGGATCAGTCAGGCCGACATGTACCACATTCTGCCGTCCTAGTGCCACGGCCAATATGGTGCGTGACACCGGCAGCGCCAACCCCCTGAGCCCGCTGCCTTCCTCGTCCTTTCCGACGCGCCAGGCCTGGTCGAGCTTGCGGTTGCCGTCCTCGCCCGCATCGGACGCGTGGAGCAGCAGGTGAAGCTTGCCGGAACGGGCGGCGGTCTCGATCCTTTCGGTGCCGATCAGCAGCCCGCCGGAGCGGGATTCGAGGCCCAGCCGGTCAAGCGCCGCGCGTTCCAGCGCGGCCTCGATCAGGGCGGGCAGATCGTCGGGAATGAGCACCGGGCCGGTCTTGAACGCGCGAGCGAGCGCGCCTTTGAGCTTGCCCTTGGCCATCGCGGTTTCGAGCTCGGCCTTGGTCACGCCGATCCAGGCGCCGCGGCCGGGGGCCTTGGCGCGGACATCGGGCAGGACATGGCCGTCGGGCGACAGCGCGAGCCGCACCAAGGCGGCGCGCGGGGCGCGGTCACCGATCAGGATGCAGCGGCGGATCGGGTCAGCCTTCATCGCAGCCCCTCCTTGCAAGGGAGGGGAGAGAGAAGAGCCCGGTACCTGTCTGAAGCCCTAGCGCGTCATTGTGAGGGAACCGCATGCGCGTCCTCCCTCTTCGGCGCATCGCGGTCTGCCAGAAGCAGCCCGCCAGCGCCGTAATTCTCCGTGGAGATTTCCTCGATCACGATCTGCACCGCGCCCGCGGGCTTGCCGAGACGCGTGACCAGCGAGCGCGTCACGTCAGCGACGATCCCCGCTTTCTGGTCGTGCGTCGCGGTGCCCGCGATCCGGATGCTAACGAACGGCATCTGCGCTTACGCTTCCTCGTCCGTGGTCGCGGCTTCGGCGGCAGGTGCTTCCTCGTCCTCGAACCAGTGCGCGCGGGCGGCCATGATGATCTCGTTGCCCTGCTCTTCGCTCAGGCCATATTCGCCGAGCACGCCACCCTTGTCCTCGGGGCGCTTGGGGGCGTCCTCGTTGCGGCGGCGCGGTTCCTGGCGCTTCTTCTGCACCAGCTCGTCCGTCGCGAGATCGGCCAGATCGTCGAGCGTCTTGATGCCCGCCTTGCCGAGCGTGACCAGCATCGCTTCGGTGATGTACGGCATTGCGGCGAGATCGTCGGACACGCCCAGATCACGGCGGAGCGTGCGATTGGCTTCCTCGCGGCGCTCGAGCGCCTCGGTCGCGCGGCTCTGCAGTTCGGCGGCGAGATCCTCGTCGAAGCCTTCGATCGAGGCGATTTCGTCGGCCTCGACATAGGCGACTTCTTCCAGCGCGCCGAAGCCTTCGGCGACGAGCAGCTGGGCCAGCGTCTCGTCGACGTCGAGCTCGGTCTGGAACATCTCGGTGCGCTCGAGGAATTCCTTCTGGCGCTTCTCGGACGCGTCGGCCTCAGTCAGGATGTCGATCGCCTTGCCGGTCAGCTGGCTGGCGAGGCGGACATTCTGGCCGCGGCGGCCGATGGCGAGCGACAGCTGATCGTCGGGAACGACCACCTCGATGCGGTCCTCTTCCTCGTCGATAACGACGCGGCTGACCGAGGCCGGCTGCAGCGCGTTGACGACGAAGGTCGCGGTGTCGGGCGACCAGGGAATGATGTCGATCTTCTCGCCCTGCATTTCCTGCACGACGGCCTGGACGCGGCTGCCCTTCATGCCGACGCAAGCGCCGACCGGATCGATCGAGCTGTCGTGGCTGATGACGCCGATCTTGGCGCGGCTGCCCGGGTCGCGGGCGGCGGCCTTGATCTCGATGATGCCGTCATAAATCTCGGGCACTTCCTGCGCGAACAGCTTCTTCATGAAGTCGGGATGCGCGCGGCTGAGGAAGATCTGCGGGCCGCGGTTCTCGCGGCGCACGTTCAGGATCAGCGCGCGGATGCGATCGTTGACGCGCACGATCTCGCGCGGGATCTGCGCGTCGCGGCGGATGACACCTTCGGCGCGGCCCAGGTCGACCACGACGTGACCGAACTCGACGCGCTTCACCACGCCAGTGATGATCTCGCCCATGCGGTCCTTGAATTCTTCATACTGGCGCTCGCGCTCGGCATCGCGCACCTTCTGGAAGATCACCTGCTTGGCAGCCTGCGCCGCGATGCGGCCGAATTCGATCGGGGGCAGCGGATCGACGATGTAATCGCCGACGACCGCGCCCGGCTGAAGCTTCTGCGCTTCCTTCAGGTTCACCTGCTTGAAATAGTCATCGACGGCCTCGACCACTTCGACGACGCGCCACAGGCGCAGATCGCCCGAGGTCGGATCGAGCTTCGCACGGATGTCGTTCTCGGCGCCGTAGCGGGCACGGGCGGCACGCTGGATCGCGTCCTCCATCGCCTCGATCACGATGCCCTTGTCGATCATCTTCTCGGCGGCGACGGCATTCGCGATCGCGATCAGCTCGGCCTTGTTGGCGGAAACGGCGGTGGCCATCAGTCTTGCCCTTCGTTCATGATATCATCCGGGTTGCTCTCGGCGAGGCCGTCAGTTTCTGGCGGCCCCTCTTCTTCGAATTCTTCTTCCTCGACACCGTCCAGCGACAGCGGGCGGGTGGAGGCGATCAGCGCGTCGGTCAGCAGCAGCTTGGCGTTCGCGACCTGATCGAAGCCGATCGTCATCGGCTCATGCTTGTTCACGTCGATGGTGATGCGCCCGTCCTCGACGCCCTTCAAGAAGCCGGTGAGCTGTTTGCGGCCATCGACCGGTGCCGTCAGATGGATGCGCGCCTCATGCCCCGCCCAATCCTGGAAATCGGCGAGCCGGGTGAGCGGTCGGTCGATCCCCGGCGAGCTGACCTCGAGGCGATAGGCCTCCGCGATCGGATCCTTCTCGTCGAACAGGTCGGAGATGCGGCGCGACAATGCGGCGCAATCGTCGATCGTCAGCTGGCGAGTGTCGGGCCGCTCGGCCATCACCTGCAGGGTCAGGTCGTCGCGATTGCCGAACATCTTCACACGCACGAGATCGAATCCCAAGGCGTTCGCCTCGGGCTCGATCAGTTGTGCCAGCTTCGCGGTGTCCGTCATCAGGTTCGAAACATGCCTTCTCGCCGCCGGGACCGTGTGGCCCCGACCTCTTCACCTATAACGATGTAGAGAATTGAGAGCGCGATATACGGCGGGTTGGCCCCCGCGGCAAGGCCCCCTTTCCACGAGGCGGAAAGTGGCAGGCGCCCTGCCTTGATCCTTCGATCCGATCCTATAGGCTATGCCCCAACTCGCCGCCTGCGGACGTGCGCGACTCGCCGGGCGATGACTCAAGAAACGAGAGGCTGCCCGGCATGACCCGATTTTCCTCCTACGCAACCCTGGCGCTGTGTGCGGTCATCGCCACTGCCTGCTCGGCTTCGACCGCGCCGGCGCAGGATGCGGCAACCACCGCTGCCAAGCCCTTCACCGAAACCGTGATGGCGGACTTCGAATCGCCCTGGGCAATGACCTTCCTGCCCGACGGCCGGCTGCTGGTGACCGAGAAGGCCGGCAAGCTGCTGATCGTCTCCGCGGATGCGAAGCGGGTCGCGACGCTCGCGACGATCCCCGGCGTCGACAGCGCGGGCCAGGGCGGCTTGATGGACGTGATCCTCTCCCCTGGCTTTGCGAAGGATCGGCTGGTCTATTTCAGCTATTCGGAGGCGCGCGATGGCGGCAAGGCGGTTGCGCTCGCGCGCGGCCGGCTCGACGAGAAGGGCGCGGCGCCGGCGCTGGCCGACGTTGCGGTGATCTTCCGCGCCAGCCATGCGGTCGAGGGCAACGGCCATTATTCGGGCCGCATCGCCTTTTCGCCCGACGGCCAATATCTGTTTTTCACCAATGGCGAGCGCCAGAAGTTCGATCCCGCCCAGGACCTGACCATGACCTTGGGCAAGGTGCTGCGCCTCACGCCGGACGGCAAGCCGGCACCGGGCAATCCCTTTGCCGGACAGGCGGGCACGCGGCCGGAGATCTGGTCCTATGGCCACCGCAACCTGCTCGGCATCGCGTTCGATGCGCAGGGGAATCTGTGGGAGCAGGAAATGGGGCCGAAGGGGGGTGACGAGGTCAATTTGATCCAGCCGGGCAAGAATTACGGCTACCCCAAGGCCTCGAACGGCAGCCATTATGACGACCGGGACATCCCCGACCACGCACCCGGCGACGGCTTCGAAGCACCAAAGGTGTGGTGGAATCCATCGATCTCGCCGGGCGGGATGATGATCTATTCGGGAAACATGTTCCCTGCCTGGAAGGGCGACGCGTTCATCGGCGGCCTTTCAAGCCAGTCTTTGCTGCGCATCGACCTGGACGGCACCAACGCGAAGAAGGGCGATCAATGGCCGATGGGCAACCGCATCCGCGAAGCGGAGCAGGGGCCCGACGGCGCGATCTGGCTGATCGAGGACGGCACGCGCGGCGCAGCTGGACGGCTGATCAAGCTTACCCCGGCCAAGGCCTGACACTATAACCTACTGAGTGCAGCGATCCGGTCGCCGGATCGTTGCGCCGACACCTCCCCATGAAAGTCCGCCCGGCATGACCCGATTCTCCCTGTACGCCTTGCCTCTTCTCGCCCTGGCCTGCGCCACCTCCGCGAGCGTCGCGCAGGATGCCCCTACCGCGTTCAAGGTGCCCGATGGTCTGCCCTTCGCGGTGAGCGATCAGGGCCAGTTCGACACGCCCTTCGCGCTCGCCTTCCTGCCCGATGGCCGCATCCTCGTCACCGAGAAGCCCGGCAAGCTGAAGCTGCGGGCAACCGATGGCAGTGTGAAGGAGGTGGCGGGCGTGCCGACCGTGGCGCCGGGCGGGCAGGGCGGCATGCTCGACGTCGCGCTCGCGCCCGATTTTGCCAGGAGCCACACCATCTATCTGTCCTATTCGGAGCCGCGCCCGAACGGCCGGAGCCTCGCGCTCGCCCGCGCGACCCTGAAGGACGGTGCCGCGCCGAGCCTCCAGGGGCTGACGGTGATCTTCCGTGCGGGCTCCGACGGCACGGGCGAGCAGTTCGGCGGCAACATCGCCTTCTCGCCCGACCACAAGCTGCTGTATCTCTCGACCGGCGAGCGCCAGCGCTTCACCCCGTCGCAGGACCCCGATCAGGCGATCGGCAAGATTCTGCGCCTGACGCTCGACGGCAAGCCGGCCCCGGGCAACCCGAGCTATGCGGCCGGCGGTGCGCGCGCGGAAACCTGGTCGATCGGCCATCGCAATCCTTATGGCCTGTCGTTCGACAAGGACGGCCGACTCTGGGAAATCGAGATGGGGCCGAAGGGTGGCGACGAGGTCAATCTGATCCAGCCCGGCAAGAATTACGGCTGGCCCAAGGCGTCGAACGGCAGCAATTATGACGACACGCCGATCCCCGATCATGCGCCGGGCGACGGTTTCGAGCCGCCCAAGGTGTGGTGGAATCCGTCGATCTCGCCGGGCGGCTTGATGATCTATTCGGGCGCGATGTTCCCGGCCTGGCAGGGTTCGGCCTTCATCGCGGCGCTGTCGGGACAGGCGCTGATCCGCATTTCCCTCAATGGCGACAATGCGGCCAAGGCCGATCAATGGAACATGGGCATGCGTATCCGCGATGTGGCCCAGGCGCCCGACGGTGCGATCTGGCTGCTGCAGGACGGCCGCGGCAATGCGGGACATCTGATGCGGCTGACGCCGCGCTGAGAGTCAGCCGCGCAGCCTCTTCAGATGCGCATCCGCCTCGGCAATGCCTGGATTGCCGGGTAAGCCGGTCATCTCCTCGAACAGCGCGTCGAGTTCCTCGTACCGCGCCCGCGCCTGGATCCAGAAGATCCAGGCGGTGTCGCTGTCCTGGATCGCTTCAGCCTGGAGCGCGGCGCTGCGTAGCGCGTTGGCCACGTCGAGCGGCGGCGCATCGGGCGCGGCGCGGTAGAGTGCGAGCATCTCCGTGATCGCGGCACCCGCTTCGTCGGGCCGGTCTGCCTCGACCAGGATGTCGGCGACGTGGCGAATGGCATGGGCGAGCGCGGCCGTGTCGCCGACGTCGCGCAGCAGCGAAACCGCGCGGCGCTGGCGGCTCAATGCTTCATAATGATCGCCGGCGTCACGCAGGCGTTGCGCCTCGCGGGCATAGGTCGCTGCCTGTGCCCGCGTGTCGCTCACGGCCGCGCGATCAGATAGTTGAGCCGTGCCGCGGCGATCGGCTTGGTGCGATCGTCCTGCCAGGCCGTCGCCTCGACATTGGCGACGCGCGTGCCGAGCCGGGTCACCACGCCCTGTGCCCGGGTCGGCTTGTCGCGCCCACCACGCATGAAATCGACGGTGACGTTGATCGGCTTGATCCGGCCGCCGCCTTCCTCTGCGAGCGCCTGACGCACCGCGACGATCGCCGCCATTTCCATCAGCCCGCTGATCGCGCCGCCATGCAGGAAGCCTGGCCGCCCCAGCACCCCGTCCGCGAACGGCATGATCAGAACGCCCTCGTCATCGGGATCGACGGTCAGTCCGAGCAGATCAGCATAGGGCGGCAGCGTCACAGATAGCCCCCCGGTGCCATGAACGTGCCGGCGACATGCGCGAGCGGATCGTCGGGGTCGCCGTCATGCGCCTGGCCGCGCACGAACGCGATCGAGCGCGAGATGCGATAGCATTCGCCGCGCCCGATCACCGTCTTGCCCGGTGTCGCCGGCCGCAGATAATCGACGCGCAGATCGAGCGTCGCGTGCGGGCGGAACGCGTTGAGCTTCAGCCACACCGCCATGCTCGTCGCCATGTCCATCATCGACAGGATCGGGCCGGACGCGATCACGCCGGTTTCGGATTCGCCGATCTGGTCGATGCTGTAGGGAAGCTGGAGCTCGACCCACTCGGCACCGTGCGCATGATAGTCGAGGCCGAGCAGCCTGCCATGGCCGCCCGCGCCGTTGCGCAGGAAGCGTTCGGGGTCAAAACGAAAGGCGTCGTTCGTCGTCATTCACCATTCCCTACCGCAGTGCAGCGTAATCCGCAAAGCCGTCCAATGATGCATATTGGATGATTGCCCGGCTGGGCGAGGCCGTCTAGCTTCGGTTGCAAAGAACAACCAATAGGAGAGGCGGGTGCATCCCAGCGTCCATGGCGCCGAGACGCCGGACAAGCCTGCGCTGATCGTGGCGGAGACGGGCGAGACGGTGAGCTATGCCGAGCTCGACCGCCGATCGAACCGTGCGGCGCACCTGTTTCGCTCGGCCGGCCTTGCGGTCGGCGACACGATCGCGCTGTTCCTGGAGAATGTGCCCGAATTCTACGATGTCGCCTGGGGCGCGCAGCGTAGCGGCCTCTTCTACGTCTGCATCTCGACCAAGCTGACCACGCCCGAGGTCGATTATATCGTCCGCGACAGCGGGGCGAAGCTGGTCGTTGCCTCGGCCGGCCTGGAGGTCGTGGAACCGCTCGCTGCGGCGCTGGCCGGCATCGCGCTCTACACGATCGGCGGGGCAGTGGCGGGTTGGTCGAGCTGGGAGCAAGCGGCCGCAGCGATGCCTGACACCCCGATCGCCGATGAACGCGCCGGGATCGACATGCTCTATTCTTCCGGCACGACCGGTCGGCCCAAGGGCGTGCGCGTCGCGCTGCCGGAGGATTCGGCCATCGCCGCGCCGAACGTGCTGACGATGCTCGCACGCGGGCTCTATGGCCTGGGGCCTGACACGATCTATCTCAGCCCGGCGCCGCTCTATCATGCGGCCCCCCTGCGTTGGTCGATGACGGTGCTGCGGCTCGGCGGCACCGTGGTGGTGATGCAGCATTTCTCGCCGCTGACCGCGCTCGCTGCGATCGAGACGTACGGCGCGACGGCGAGCCAATGGGTGCCGACGCATTTCGTGCGCATGCTGAAGCTGAGCGAGGAGGATCGCAGCCGCTTCGACCTGTCGACGCTCAGGGTCGCGATCCACGCCGCAGCGCCCTGCCCGATCCCGGTCAAGGAAGCGATGATCGCCTGGTGGGGGCCGGTGCTGTACGAATATTATGCCGGGTCCGAAGGCAATGGCCTGACCACGATCAATTCGGAGCAATGGCTCGCGCACAAGGGGTCGGTCGGCAAGGCGGCTTATGGCGTGCTGCACATTTGCAACGAAGCGGGCGAGGAGCTTGGGCCGGACGAGGAGGGGCTGGTCTATTTCGAGGGCGGCGGCCAGTTCGAATATCACAATGATCCCGGCAAGACCGCCGAAGCACGCAATGCGCAGGGCTGGACCACGCTGGGCGATATCGGCCGGATCGATGCCGAGGGCTATCTCTACCTCACCGACCGCAAGAGCTTCATGATCATCTCGGGCGGGGTGAACATCTATCCGCAGGAGATCGAGAACCGACTGATCACGCATCCCCGGGTGGCGGATGTCGCGGTGATCGGCGGGCCGTGCCCGGAGATGGGCGAGCGCGTGGTCGCAGTGGTGCAGCCGGTCGACATGGCGGAGGCCGGGCCCGACCTGGCGGAGGAACTGACCGCCTGGTGCCGCGCCGAGCTGTCGGGCGTGAAGACGCCGCGTCAGATCGATTTCACCCAGCAATTGCCGCGCCATGCGACGGGTAAATTGTACAAGCGCCTGCTGCGCGATCGCTATTGGGGCGTCGGCGGAGGCCGGATTGTCTAATTTTGGAAAGCTGAGGAAGAACCGATGAACGACCGTGTCTCGATCACCGTCGCCGATCATGTCGCCGATGTCCGCCTGACCCGCGCCGACAAGATGAATGCGATCGATCCGGCGATGTTCAAGGGCATCGCCGCGGCGATCGACCAGTTGAACGGCATGGCCAGCGTCCGCGCGGTCGTGCTGTCGGGCGAAGGCCGCGCCTTCTGCGCCGGGCTCGACATGCAGAGCATGGCGGGCGGCGGATCGGGGATCGATCTCGGCAGCCGGCGGCCGGATGGCGCCAATCTCGTGCAGCAGGTGTCCTGGGGCTGGCGCATGCTGCCGATGCCGGTGATCGCGGCGGTGCACGGCGTGGCGCTGGGCGGTGGGTTCCAGATCATGTCGGGTGCCGATATCCGCATCGCCGCGCCGGGCACGCGCCTGTCGATCCGCGAGGGGCATTGGGGTCTCGTGCCCGACATGGCTGGCATTGCCCTGTGGCGGACGCTTGCGCGCGACGATGTGCTGCGCGAGCTGACCTATACCGCGCGCGAATTCACGGCCGAGGAAGCGCTGGGCTATGGCTTCGTCACGCGCCTGGCCGACGACCCGCATGAGGCGGCGATGGCGTTGGCGCACGAGATCGCCGGGCGCAGCCCGCATGCGGTGCGTGGGAGCAAGCGGCTGTTCAACCTTGCCGCCGATGCCGATCCCAAGGCGATCCTCGACGCCGAGACGGTCGAGCAGTTGCGCGTGATCCGCCAGCCCAATCAGGTCGAGGCAGTGATGGCCAATATGGAAAAGCGCCCGCCCAGGTTCAAAGACTAGGGGGTTTCAAAGATCAGGGCGCTTCAAAGATTGGGCAGCGGCGCGGTGCTTTGGATCCGGTATTTTTCCAGCCCCGCGCGAAACTCGTCCGGCAAGCGGGTCGCGCCCGATGCTGCGCTCATCACGATCGCGGCATCGCACGTGGCGATGGCGAAACCCTGCTGGAACGCAGTCGACAGGATCTGCCAGCTGCGGGTGCCGATCTCGCCGATGCCGGTCGCGATCTCGACATCGGCGGGGAAATTGCCCTCGGCGAGATAATTGATCTCGATCCGCGCGACGAGCCAGCGATGCCCTTTCCAGCCGGACAGCCCCATCGCCTGGTTGAAGCGCACCCGCCCGCTCTCGAACAGGGCGGCCATCGCGACATTGTTGATATGGCCGAGCACGTCCAGATCCTGGAATCGCGTCTGGATCGTCTCGCTGTGCGGATAGGCGGATGGGTTCAGCCGGGATGGATCGGGACGGGCCATGCTTAATTCCCTTCCCGCTCGCGGGAGGGGCTAGGGGAGGGCATGTCAGCAAAAGGGAGGTCGCGTGCGATGACAGGCCCTCCCCCGACCCCTCCCGCAAGCGGGAGGGGAGATAGATCGGGGAGGAGAAAAATCACCGCGGCGCCATGCGGATGGCGCCGTCGAGGCGCACATCCTCGCCGTTGAAATAACTGTTCTCGATCATCGCCAGCGCAAGCTGCGCATATTCGGGCGCGTTGCCGAGGCGCTTCGGGAAAGGCACCGACGCCGCCAGATTGTCCTTCACCTGTTGCGGCGCGCCCTGCAGCAGCGGGGTATTGAAGATGCCCGGCAGGATCGTGTTGACCCGGATGCCCTCGCCCATCAGGTCGCGCGCGATCGGCAGCGTCATGCCGACGACTCCCCCCTTCGACGCGGAATAGGCCGCCTGGCCGATCTGGCCGTCCTCGGCCGCGACGCTGGCGGTCATCACGATCGCCCCGCGCTCGCCATCCTCGCCCGGCTCCAAGGTCAGCATGCCCGCCGCCGATTTAGCCACGCAGCGGAAGGTGCCGACCAGGTTGATCTGAATGAGCCAGTTGAACGCTTCGAGCGAGAAATGCTTGATGCTGCCGTCTTCCTTGGACCGGCTGGCCGTCTTCATGGCGTTACCGGTGCCGGCGCAGCAGACCAGGACGCTCTCCTGCCCGTTCGCCGCGCGCGCCCTGGCGAAGCCGGCATCGACGCTTTCGTCGGAGGTCACGTTCACTTCGCAGAACACGCCGTCGATCTCGGCTGCGACCTTCTCGCCCTTCTCCGCCTGGAGATCGAAGATCGCGACCTTCACGCCCCTGGCGGCAAGCGCCCGCGCGGTCGCCTCACCCAGGCCGGAGGAACCGCCGGTAACGACGGCGGCGATGTTGGTGTCGAGTTTCATGCGTCTCTCCTCAAACCCGCTCGACGATGGTGACGTTGGCGATGCCGCCGCCCTCACACATCGTCTGCAATCCGTAACGAAGCCCGCGCGTGTGCAGCGCATGGACCAGGGTCGCCATCAGCTTGGTGCCCGACGCGCCGAGCGGATGGCCGAGCGCGATCGCGCCGCCATTGACGTTCAGCCGCGCCGGGTCGCCGCCGACATGCTTCAGCCAGGCGAGCGGCACCGGCGCGAACGCCTCGTTGACTTCGTACAGGTCGATATCCTCGATCTTCATGCCCGCCCGCTTCAGTGCCTTGTCGGTCGCGAACAGTGGCTCCTCGAGCATGATCACCGGATCGCCGCCGGTGACGGTCAGGTTGTGAATCCGCGCGAGCGGGGTCAGGCCGTGATCCTTGAGTGCGCGTTCGCTCACCACCAGCACGGCGCTCGCGCCGTCGCAGATCTGGCTGGCATTGGCGGCGGAGATCACCCCGCCTTCCTGCAGCAGCTTGACCGAGTGGATGCCCTCGAAAGTCGCGTCGAAGCGGATGCCTTCATCGATGGTGTGGCAGGCCTCGCCCTCGGGCGTGACGATCTCGAGCCCGACGATCTCGTCCTTGAAATCGCCACGTTCGGTCGCGGCGGCGGCGCGGCGATGGCTCTCCAGCGCGTAACGGTCGAGCGCATCGCGATCGAAGCCGTATTTCTCGGCGATCATCTGTGCACCGAGGAACTGGCTGAACTGGACGCCGGGATAGCGCGCCTCCTGGCGCGGTGACTTGGATTTGCCGAGGCCCGCCTGCGCGAACAACATGCCGGTCGAGCCCATTGGCACGCGCGTCATGCTCTCGACGCCCGACGCGATCACCACGTCCTGCGTCCCGGAAAGCACTGCCTGCGCCGCGAACTGGATCGCCTGTTGGGAGCTGCCGCATTGCCGGTCGATCGAGACGGCGGGCACGCTTTCGGGCAGCTTCGATGCCAGCACCGCGCCGCGCCCGATCTGGAACCCCTGCTCGCCGCCCTGGCTCACGCAGCCCATGATGACGTCCTCGATCGCGGCGGGGTCGATACCGGACCGGTCGACGATCGCGTCGAGTACTGCGCCGCCCATATCGGCCGGATGCCACCCCGCGAGCCTGCCGCCGCGCTTGCCGCCAGCGGTGCGTACCGCCTCTACGATATAGGCCTCGGCCATGCTCCGCTCTCCATCAGGTTCGTATTTGCAACCCACTCTTGCCCAATCCCGGCGGGTCGGCAAGGGTGGCCGGGCGTACCCGATCGTCGAAATATGGAGATGCAGGATGAATGTGACGGATGCCGTAGCGGCACGGCGATCAGTCCGCGGATTCCTGGAAACGCCGGTCGAGGCAGATGTATTGAAACGGATCGTGACCAAGGCGGCACGGGCGGCGACCGGGGGCAATCTCCAGCCCTGGCATATCGATCTGGTGACGGGCGAGTCGCTGGCCAGGCTCAAGGCAATGATGATGGCCAAGCTGCTGTCGGGCGAGACCGAGGAGCATGCCTATGCGATCTACCCGCCGAGCCTGACTGCGCCCTATCGCGACCGGCGCTTTGCGGTAGGCGAGGCGATGTATGCCGAGATCGGCATCCCGCGCGAGGACAAGGCGGCACGGCGCTTGTGGTTCGCACGCAACTTCCAGTTCTTCGGCGCGCCGGCTGCGTTGTTCTGTACCGTCGACCGGCAGATGGGGTCGCCGCAATGGGCCGATCTCGGCATGTATCTGCAGAATGTGATGCTGCTGGCGGTCGAGGCAGGGCTGGCGACCTGCGCGCAGGAATGCTGGGCGGTCTATCCGGAGACGATCACCGGGTTCCTCGGCACGCCACCGGAGCGGATGCTCTTTTGCGGCATGTCGATCGGCTATGAGGATGAGAGCGAGCCGGCGAACCGGTTGCGGACTGCGCGCGCACCTGAGGGGGAATGGCTGACGGTCCGCTCCTGATTCCTTGTCCGCTTCGCGCGGGCGGAATAAAACGCATCCCTCCATCCCAACTCTGCAATTGACGCTGCACTGCAGCATCGCCACCTGTGGCCGATGCTTGATCCGACCGCGCCGGCTTTGCTCGCCGAACCCGCCACCCCGGCCCACCGCGTCGGCCTGACGCATCTTGCGCTCGCGGTCGGCGGCTTTGCGATCGGCACGACCGAATTCGCGACGATGAGCCTGGTCCCGGATTTCGCGCGTGACCTTCATATCGACGCGCCTACTGCCGGCCATGTCATCAGCGCCTACGCATTGGGCGTGGTGGTGGGGGCGCCGACCATTGCCGTGCTCGCTGCGCGCATGTCGCGCCGCACGCTGCTGATCCTGTTGATGAGCTTCTATGCGCTCGCCAACGTCCTGACCGCCTTCTCGCCCAGTTACGCCGTGATGATGGGCCTGCGCTTCCTCAGCGGCCTGCCGCACGGCGCCTATTTCGGCATCGCGACTCTGGTCGCGGCCTCGCTGGTCCCGCCGGGCAAGCGCACCCAGGCAGTAGCGCGGGTGCTGCTCGGGCTGACGGTAGCGACGATCGCCGGGGTGCCGCTGGCCAATTTCCTCGGCCAGACGATCGGCTGGCGCTGGAGCTTCGCGATCGTCGGTGCGCTCGCGCTGCTGACGGCGGCGCTTGTCGCGATCTACGCCCCGCGCGACTTGCCGGACAGGACGCGCAGCCCGCTCGCCGAGCTCGATGCGCTGAAACGCGGGCAGGTGTGGCTGACCCTCGGCGTCGGTGCGATCGGGTTTGGCGGGTTGTTCGCGGTCTATACCTATCTCGCCTCGACCCTGACAGAGGTCACCGGCGTGTCGCCGCTGATGGTCCCGGTCGCGCTGACGGTGTTCGGCGTGGGCATGACGGCAGGGAACCTCGTGATCCCGCGTTTCGCTGACCGCGCGCTGATGCCGACGGCCGCGGGGCTGCTGGTCTGGAGTTTCGTGGCCCTGGCGCTCTATCCGCTCGCCGCGCTGAATTTCTGGACGATGCTGGTCGATGTCTGCGCGATCGGTGTCGGCGGGGCGCTGGGGACGGTATTGCAAACCCGACTGATGGACGTATCGGGCGACGCGCAGGCGCTGGCCGCGGCGCTGAACCATTCGGCGTTCAATGTGGCCAACGCGCTGGGGCCATGGCTTGGCGGGCTGGCGATCGCGGCAGGGTTTGGGTGGACGTCGACCGGCTGGGTCGGGTGCGGGCTCGCGCTTGGCGGGCTGGCGATCTTGGCGGTGTCGGTAAGCCTGGAGCGGCGGCGCTGACCCTTCCCTGTGCGGCGAGGAACTAGAGTATCACCGTTTCCGGCTTCGCTTCTTCCAGGGCCGCCAGCACCATCCGTTCCCACACGGCCGCATCGCCAGCAGCCGCCATCGTCGCATCCGGCGCCCGCAACGTGTGCAGCACCGCGACGGCGTCGCGCAGATGATCTTTCCACGCGCGCTCGACCAGGTCGGCGGCGGATTCGGCATCGCCCTCGGCATTGGCGCTGATGCGCTGGCCCGCGAGCACGCGGGCGATGCGTTCGGCGATGGTGGTAGTGGCGACGTCCATGCTGGTCTCCTCGGGTTTCCCCGTCTCAACCCCTCAGGACGTCGCTGGTATCCTTGGGCCGGTATCCCTCAGCCCGCTGCGGGCGAACGGCGACCGCCGCCCGAATGGTTGCGGCCCTGACCACCGGGGCGGCCGCCGCCACCGGGACGGCCCTGGCCGCCGGGACGGCCGCCGCCGTTCGGGCGACCTGCGCCCGCATTGTAAGGACGACCACCCTCGGGCCGAGCGCCCTGCGGACGGCCGGCACCTTCGGGACGTGCACTCTGCGGGCGGGCCTGGCCTTCGGTGCGGGCGCCGGTCGGGCGTGCGGCATGAGTTGCACGCGGCGGCGCACGGTGGCGGCCCGAATCGTCGCGCCGACGATCGTCGTCCGACCCAGCCGGGCGTGCCGCCTTGATCTTCGCTGCTTCGGCGGTGAAGCCTTCGGGCAGCGGCATCGGGGTCGCCTTGACTCGCGTCAGCTTCTCGATGTCGCGCAGATACGAACGCTCGTCATCCGCCACGAAGCTGATCGCCACGCCCGACGCGCCGGCGCGCGCGGTGCGGCCGATGCGGTGGACATATTGCTCGGGCACATTGGGCAGCTCGAAGTTGAACACATGGCTCACGCCCGACACGTCGATGCCGCGCGCGGCAATGTCGGTCGCGATCAGCACCTTGACCTTGCCGGCCTTGAACTCGCTGAGCGCGCGCTCGCGCTGCGGCTGGCTCTTGTTGCCGTGGATCGCATTGGCGGCGATGCCGGCATGGCCGAGCAGCTTCACGACGCGGTCGGCGCCGTGCTTGGTGCGGGTGAACACCAGGCAACGCTCGATCTCCGGGTTGCGGAGATGGATGGTGAGCAGCGCCTGCTTTTCCGACTGGTTGACCAGGGTGGCGTACTGATCGACGCGCTCGGCCGTGGTCGCGACGGGCGCGACCTTCACGGTCGCCGGATCGTTCAGGAACTGGTCGGCCAGCTCGCGGATCGCGTTGGGCATGGTCGCCGAGAAGAACAGGGTCTGGCGCTGGCGCGGCACCATCTTCACGATCTTGCGGAGCGCGTGGATGAAGCCGAGGTCAAGCATCTGATCGGCCTCATCGAGGACCAGGATCTCGAGCGTCGCGAGGCTGACGAAGCGCTGTTCGATCAGGTCGAGCAGGCGGCCCGGCGTTGCGACCAGGATGTCGATGCCGCGCGCCATGTCCTGGCGGTTCTTGTTGATGCTGGTGCCGCCGAACACGGTCGCGACCGACATCTTGGAGAATTTGCCATAATCGCGCGCGCTGTCGGCGATCTGGCTGGCCAGCTCGCGCGTCGGCGCGAGGACGAGCATGCGGCAATGCGTCGGCAGCACGTTCTTGGGCGCATTGACGAGGCGCTGGATGGAGGGAAGGACGAACGCGGCGGTCTTGCCGGTGCCGGTTTGCGCGATACCGAGAAGGTCGCGGCCGTCGAGCAGGGTCGGGATCGACTGCTTCTGGATCGGGGTGGGGGTGGTGTAGCCCTTGGCTTCGAGCGCGCGGACGAGCGGCTCGGCGAGGCCGAGATGTGCGAAAGACATGAGAATTATAGTCCAATATTAGCCGGGCTCGCGAGTCCGGCGGACGCACGAGTGGCGGGGGAGAATGACACCCCGCGTGAAAAGGGAAGCCCGTTAAAAACGACCGAGGCGGAGCCTGGACCCTAAGGTCCGATCACGCTGCATGACGCCTCGATACGGCGCATATGCATGTTGCGGTGCAAAAAGTCAATATCGGTGGGGAAACGGTTGATCCGGATCAGCGATGAGTCGCGTGACGTGCCCGCGGATCGCGCCTAGGCTAATGCGGTGCAGATGGGGGATCTTGCTCAGCCGACGGCGTTCGAGCTCGATATCGCGGCGATCAGGCGGATCGATGCGGTGCCGACGATCCTCGACGTCGTTTGCCGCACCACCGGCATGGGCTTCGCGGCGGTCGCGCGTGTCACCGAGGACCGCTGGATCGCCTGCAGCGTGCGCGACGACATCGCTTTCGGGCTGGCGCCCGGCGGCGAGCTGGAGGTCGAAACGACGATCTGCAACGAGATCCGCGAAAGCCGCGAGCCGGTGATCATCGATCACGTCGCCGAGCATCCCGATTTCTGTCATCACCACACGCCCGCCACCTACGGCTTCCAAAGCTATATCTCGATGCCGATCCTGCTGCCCGACGGGCGTTTCTTCGGCACGCTCTGCGCGATCGATCCGCGTCCGGCGCAGGTGAACAATCCCGAAACGATCGGCATGTTCCGTATGTTCGCTGACATGATCGCCTTCCATCTCGACGCTCAGGCCCAGATCGAGCGGAGCGCGGCGACCCTGCTCGACGAGCGCAGGACCGCCGAGCTGCGCGAGCAGTTCATTGCGGTGCTCGGCCATGATCTGCGCAACCCGCTCGCCTCGATCGATGCGGGCACGCGTCTTCTTGCGCGCGACCCGTCACCCGAACGCGCGGCGAAGGTGCTCGGGCTGATGCAGAGCAGCGTCGCGCGCATGGCGGGGCTGATCGACAATGTGCTCGATCTCGCGCGCGGCCGGCTGGGTGGCGGGCTGACGCTCCAGCGCGCGCCGGTCCAGCTCGGGCCGGTGCTCGGGCTGGTGATCGAGGAATTGCGCGCCAGCCATCCGACGCAGCAGGTCGAGGCAGTGATGGACCTCGACACGGAGGTCGATTGCGACCGCGGCAGGATCGCGCAGCTGCTGTCGAACCTGCTCGGCAACGCGCTGACCCATGGTGCCGCCGAACAGCCCGTAATGGTGCATGCCGCGACGCGCAGCGACGTGTTCGAACTCTCGGTCAGCAATGCGGGCGAGGAGATTCCACCGGCTGCGATCGAACGCCTGTTCCAACCCTTCGCCCGCGGGGCGGTCCGCCCGGACCAGGCGGGGCTCGGCCTCGGCCTCTATATCGCCTCGGAAATCGCCCGGGCGCATGGTGGTTCGCTCAGCGTTGCGTCGTCGCCGATGCAGACGCGTTTCACCTTCATCATGCCCCTGATCGGGACCTGATAAAAATAAACCTCCCTGACTCGTACCCGTTTCTGTTTGTGGTACGTTAACATTTGTTAGGGAGATCGCCGGTGTGTCACGTGCTGATCATTGAGGACGAGGCATTGATCGCCCTCGATCTCCAGGAAATGTTGTCGGGCGCGGGCGCGACGACCTTTTCCTTTGCCGAAACCGAGGGCGATGCGATCGAGGCGGCGCGGTTACTTCGGCCCGATGTGATCATGTCCGACGTGATGCTGCGCGAGGGCACCGGCCCGCAGGCGGTCGCGGTGATCCAGGACGAAATGGGGCCGCTCCCGGTGATCTTCGTCACCGCCACGCCTGCATCCTGCAGCAGCTGCGATCCGCCTGCGATCGTGCTGGGCAAGCCGGCGATCGACGCGAAGGTGCGCGAAGCCTTCCGAGCCGTGGCGCCCTGCTGACTCCGATCATGCCCCCTGGGAGGGTATGATGATCAGAGCGACCGCCCGATCAACTCCTTCATGATCTCATTGGTCCCGCCATAAATCCGGCTGACCCTTGCCCCGCGCCAGGCCCGCGCGATCGGGTACTCATTCATGTAGCCGGCACCGCCATGGAGTTGGAGGCACTTGTCCATCACCTCCCATTGCAGCTCGGTATGCCACAGCTTGGCAGCGGCGCCCTCGGTCGGGGTCAGCTCGCCGGCGAGGTGGCGCCTGATCGCCCAGTCGAGATGCGCCCAGCCGACCTGCAGCTTCGCCTTGAGATCGGCCAGCACGAAACGGGTGTTCTGGAAGTCGAACACCACGCCGGCGAACGCCTTGCGGTCCTTGGTGAAGGCAACCGTCTCGTCGAACGCCTTTTGCGCCGAGGCCTGCACCCCGACCGCGATCGACAGCCGCTCCTGCGGCAACTGGCTCATCAGATAGATGAAGCCCTTGCCCTCCTCGCCCAGGCAATTGGTCATCGGCACGCGCACGTCCTCGAAGAACAGCTCCGAGGTGTCGGCGGCGTCCTGGCCGATCTTGTCGAGGTTGCGCCCGCGCTTGAAACCCTCCCGATCGCTCTCGACCAGGATGATCGACATGCCCTTATAGGCTGGCTTGGCGTCGGGATCGGTCTTGGCGACGACCAGGATCAGGTCGGCATTCTGGCCATTGGTGATGTACGTCTTCGACCCGTTGACGACATAATGGTTGCCGTCCTTCTTCGCCGAGGTGCGGATCGATTGCAGGTCGGAACCGGTGCCCGGCTCGGTCATCGCGATGGCGGTGATCGTCTCGCCCGAGACCAGGCGCGGCAGCCACTGCTTCTTCTGCTCCTCGGAGCCGTACTGGACGATATAGTCGCAGACGATGTCGGACTGGAGCGAGAAGCCAAGCGGGGTGCCGGCGTACGAGATTTCCTCGTCGATGATCGCGTTATAGCCGAAATCCAGGCCCAGCCCGCCATATTCCTCGGGCACCGTCGGGCACAGCATCCCGATCGCGCCGGCCTTGGTCCAGATCGCCTTGTCGACGATGCCTGCCTCTTCCCATTCGGTGACGTGCGGCACCGCTTCTTTCTGCAGGAAGCTGCGCACGCTCTGGCGGAACGCCTCGTGATCCTCGTTGTACGCGAAGCGGCCGGGCACGGTGTCGAGCGACATTCTTCTCTCCTGATCTGCTTTGGGAAGAGGTTGCGGGCAGTTTACGCGAACGTCAAGCTCGCTTGCGCTCGACAGCGGGGTCGATCGGACTATGCTTCCGGGAAACACAGGAGAGCGCATGAAACTGGCCAGCCTCAAGCATGGACGCGACGGCAAGCTTGTCGTCGTTTCGAACGATCTGGCCTGGTATGCCGATGCGGGGCACATCGCCCCCACGCTGCAGGCGGCATTGGACGATTGGGATCGGCTGCTGCCCGATCTGCGCAACTTGGCGACCGATCTCGAGCATGAGATGATCCCGATGCGGCGTTTCCATGAACATGGCGCGGCGGCGCCGCTGCCGCGGGCGTATCAATGGGCGGACGGCTCGGCCTATGTGAATCATGTCGCGCTGGTGCGTCAGGCGCGCGGTGCCGAAATGCCCGAGACCTTCTGGCACGACCCGTTGATGTATCAGGGCGGCTCGGACGGCTTCCTGGGCCCGCGCGACCCGATCCCGCTGGCGGACGAAAGCTGGGGCTGCGACCTCGAGGCCGAAGTGGTGGTGGTGACGGGTGACGTGCCTTTGGGCGCGAGCCGCGAGCAGGCGCTGGACGCGGTCCGTCTCGTGGGTCTGACCAACGACGTGTCGCTGCGCAACCTGATCCCGGGCGAACTGGCCAAGGGCTTCGGCTTCTTCCAGTCCAAGCCGGCCAGCGCCTTCTCGCCGGTGTTCGTCACGCCCGATGCGCTTGGCGACTGGTGGAAGGACGGCAAGCTCCACCGCAAGCTGATGGTCGATCTCAACGGCAAGGCCTTTGGCCGGGCCGAAGCGGCTGTGGACATGACCTTCGATTTCGGCACCCTGATCGCGCATGCCGCGAAGACTCGGGCGCTTGGGCCGGGCACGATCATCGGCTCGGGCACCGTCTCCAACCGCGATGTCGATGGTGGGCCGGGCAAGCCGATCGCTGATGCCGGCGTAGGCTATTCGTGCATCGCCGAGGTCCGCACGGTCGAGACGATCCGCGGCGGTGCCGCGGTGACGCCGTTCCTGAAAAAGGGCGACACGGTCCGCATCTGGGCCGAGGACGACAAGCGCCATCCGATCTTCGGCGTGATCGAGCAGACGGTGGAATGACTTGAATTCCTCCCCCGGGAACCGGGGGAGGGGGACCATTCGCCGGAAGAGGCGAATGGTCCCCCTCCCCGAGCAAGCTCGGGGAGGAACAAGTTCAGTGGAAATCGTGCGAGCGGATCGGGATCACCTCTTCCATCTCGCCCCCGAACAACGGCAATCTCGGTCGATCCCGCGGATCGATCGTACCGCCATGCGTCGCCCCGTCGCCGGGCATCTTCATGTTCGGCAGATCCAGATCGCCGATGCCGCGCAGCAAAGGGGTATGGTCCACGATCCGGTCGGCAACGACATGGATGACGCCGCTTTCCGATTGAACGCGGCCGACCACGCTGATCATCGACGCCGACATCAGGATGCGGCGTTGCGCCTCGAACCGGTCCTTCCACAGGATGGCATTGGCGATGCCGGTCTCGTCCTCCAGGGTCACGAACACCACGCCCTCGGCGCTGCCCGGCCGTTGCCGCACCAGGATAATCCCCGCCACCTCGACTCGGGCGCCGTCCTTCATCGTCTTGAGATCGCTGCACCGCCTGATGCGCAGCCGGTCGAGCGTGCCGCGCAGGAAGTGGAGCGGATGACTGCGCAGGGTGAGCTGAGTCGCCCGGTAATCCTCCACCACCTCCCGGCCGGCAGTGAGTGGGGTGAGCGCGACGGCTGGCTCGCGCGCTTCGGGAATGATGGCGCCCGCCCGCGTGTCGGCGGCGGTCAGCAAGGGCAGCGGCACCTGGCCCAGCCCCTTGATCGCCCATAGCGCCTGGCGCCGGTTCAGGCCCAGGCACTGGAACGCATCGGCCCGGGCGAGCTTCTCGAGCGCCGCGGGTTTCACGCCGGAGCGGCGCCAGGCGTCCTCGACCGACGTGAAGGCCCCGGTCGCACGGGCTTCAACGATCGCCCCGGCATCGTCCTCGCTGAGTCCCAGCACGATCCGCATGCCGAGCCTGATCGGCAGGAGGGTCCGCCAGTCGGCGTCGGTGCCCCAGAAGCGCGCATCGCGCGGTCGGTCGTTCGGCGTCGTCGGAACGACGATCGTGTCCCAGTCGCTGCGATTGATGCACACTGGCAGCGCCTCGACCCCATGCTCGCGCGCGTCGCGGATGATCTGGGCGGGCGCGTAGAACCCCATCGGCTGTGCATTGAGCAGGGCGGCGCAGAAGATCTCGGGATGATGGCATTTCATCCAGGACGAGGCATAGGCGATCTTGGCGAAGCTGGCGGCGTGACTCTCGGGAAAGCCGTAGCTGCCGAAGCCCTCGATCTGCTTGACCAGCCGCTCGGCGAAATCGAGCGTGATGCCATTGGCGAGCATGCCCTTGATGAGCTTGTCGCGAAATTCGCCGACACCACCCGTCTGCTTGAATGTGGCCATCGCGCGGCGTAGCCGATCCGCCTCGCCTCCGCTGAAACCCGCGCCCTCGATCGCCACCTGCATCGCCTGTTCCTGGAACAGTGGCACGCCCAACGTCTTTTCGAGAACGACGCGGAGTTTCGGGCTGGGATAATCGATCTCCACCTTGCCTTCACGCTGCTGCTCGCGCCGCTTGAGATAGGGATGCACCATATCGCCCTGGATCGGCCCAGGGCGGACGATCGCGACCTGGATCGCGATGTCGTAGAAATTGTCAGGGCGCATGCGCGGCAGCATCGACATCTGCGCCCGGCTTTCGATCTGGAACACACCGAGCGTGTCGGCCGTGCAGATCATCGCGAAGGTCTCGGGGTCCCGGTCCTGCAGCACCGGGCTGTCGAGCCGGAGATCGATCTTCTTGTGCGCGCGCAGCAGGTCGAAGGTCCGGCGCATGCAGCCGAGCATGCCGAGGCCCAGGATATCGACCTTCATCAGGCCAAGCTCCTCCACGTCGAGCTTTTCCCATTCGACCACGCGCCGGTCGATCATCGCGGCGGGCTCGATCGGCAGCAGCTCGTCGAGCCGGCCCTGGGCCAGCACGAAACCGCCGGGATGCTGCGACAGATGCCGCGGCGTGCCGATCAATTGCTTTGCCAGATCGAGCGTCAGGGCGAGCCGCTGCTCATGCGGATCGAGGTTGAGTGCCTCGACATGCTCCGGGGGCAAGCCGTCGCTCGACCAGCCCCAGACCTGTCCCGAGAGCGCCGCGGTCATGTCCTCGGACAGGCCAAGCGCCTTGCCGATCTCGCGCAGCGCGCCGCGCGTGCGGAACCGGCTGACCACCGCCGTCATTGCAGCATGGTTCTCACCATAGGTCTCGTAGATCCACTGGATCACTTCCTCGCGGCGCTCATGCTCGAAATCGACGTCGATATCGGGCGGCTCATGGCGCTCGGTCGAGATGAAACGCTCGAACAACAGCTTGTGGTAAACCGGGTCGATCGAGGTGATGCCGAGCACGAAGCAGATCACTGAATTGGCCGCCGAACCGCGACCTTGGCACAATATCTCCTGGCTGCGCGCGAACCGCACGATCGAGTTCACGGTCAGGAAATAGGGCGCGTATCCCATCTGCTCGACCAGCGCGAGTTCATGCTCCAGCAGTGTCGTATAGGCAGGCGGGATCGGCTCGGGTGCGAACCGCTCCGCCAGCGCCGTACGCGCCATTTTCGCCAGCGCGTCCTGCGGCGACCTGCCGCTGATCACCACCTCGTCCGGGTAGCGATATTGCTCCTTCAACTCGCGGAGCGAGAAGGTGCAGCGCTCGACGATCGCTTCGCTTGCGGCAATCGCTTCCGGATAGCGTTTGAAGCGTCGCACCATCTCCTCGGGCGATTTCAGGTGCCGGTCGGCACTGCGCTCCCGCCGGAAGCCGAGATCGTCGATCGTGCAGGTGTTGCGGATCGCAGTGACGACATCCTGCAACATGCGCCGCTCGGGCTTGTCGTAGAGCGCGTCCCCGGTGGCGAGCGGGGCCAGGCCGAACTGCCGCGCCTTTTCTGCCAGCAAATGCAGCCGCAGCGGATCACCCGGCCGGCGATGCTGCGTCAGGCACAGATGCCCACGCTCGCCGAACACATCCGCCATCCAGCGCAACGCGAGTTGATCTTCCGCGAAGGTCTCGGTCATGCCGGGCACCAGCGCACCTACCAGTCCCGTCGCATGTGCCGCCACATCCTCCCAATGCAGGAAGCATTGCCCCTTCTCCCCCTTCTGCGCATCCGCCCGTCCCTTGCCGAGGGTGAGCAACCGGGTGAGGCGGCTCCAGGCGGGCCGATCCTCGGGCCAGACGAGCAGGGAAGTGCCGTCGACCAGGTCGAGCCGGCAGCCGGCGACCATGCGGATCGGGTAACCCTGTTCCGTAATCTTCTCGGCAGCGACCAGCGCGCGCACCACGCCGCCGACCGAGTTGCGATCGGTGATGCCCAATGCCGGCATGCCTGCCAGCGCGGCAGCGGCGAACAATTGCTCGGGGGAAGAGGCACCGCGCTGGAAGCTGTAATGCGTCGTCACCTGAAGTTCGGAATAGGTCATTGGCGATGCGGCACGAAATGACTATATAAGATGTACATTTCATCGGGAGCAGCCGCGATGGGCAAGATGGTGAGCGCAACGGAATTCAAGGCGAAAAGCCTGAAGCTAATCGACGAGATGGAACGCAGCGGCGAGTCCTTGACCATCACGCGTCGTGGCAAGCCGTCGCTCACGCTCAGCGCGCGCAGGGCAGGAGTGCCTGTGGGGCAGAGCCTGTTCGGCTGCATGCAGGGATCGGTGAAGATCCTGGGGGACATCGTCGGGCCGATCGATCCCGATTGGGAAGCCGAATGGCTCGCCAATAATCCGGCCGAGCTGTACGCGCCGAGGACCCCGTCCAAGTGATCCTGCTCGACACGCATGTGCTGCTCTGGCTGGTCGAGGACGGCAAGCGGCTCGGCGCGGCGGCACGCAAGCGAATCGAGGCGGAGGCGGGCGACGTCTATTTGTCGGCCATGTCGTTCTGGGAAATTGCGATGCTGGCAGATAAGCGGCGCATCGCCCTTTCGATGCCCATGTCGCAATGGTCCGAACGGCTTCTTGGTCAGGGCCATTTCAAGGTCGTGTCTGTCGATCCCGCTATCGCAAGCGATGCCGGCGCATTGCCTGGGGACATTCATGGTGATCCGTCGGATCGGATGATCATTGCCACGGCGCGGTCGCTTGGTTGTCCGATATTGACGGTTGACGGACCTATTCTTGCCTATGCGGCGAGGGGCCATGTCGAGGCGATCGACGCAGGGCGCTGACATCACCCGAACGCTCCGTGCATGAACCAGGCGAGGTCGCCCGTCTCGGCGCGCTCGCCGTCGCCGCGGCGGAACAACCAGAAGCGCTGGCCGGCCTCGTCCTCCACCCGGAAATAATCCCGCACCGAATGCTGCTCGGTCGCGCGCTTCCACCATTCGCCGTGCACGCGCTCGGGGCCGTCGGCGCGCACCACGTGGTGAGTCGTGCCGCGCCAGGTGAAGCGGCGCGGCGGCTGATCGGGCAGCTCGGCGATGACATGATCGAGCAGCTCCGGGCGGCGCAGCATGCGCACCGGGCGCGGCCAGCGATGGTGCCAGGGGTGGAGATCGGGCGTGCGGTCGAGCCGGCGGACATCGGCTGCCTTGAGCGGGGCGGCAGCGCGTTCGGGCGGGTCGAGTGCGGGCGCTGGTTCGACCGATCGTTCGGGCACATCGCTTTCCACCGGCCGGGTGCGCCACAGCCGCGCATCGCCGATGCGGTTGGCCAGCGTATCGACCAAGGGCGCGATATCGGGCGGGGTTTCTTCGAGCCGCTCCTCGAACGGCACGGGGCCGAGCGGATCGGCGCGGCGCACATGCAGCGCGAGTGCGTCGATGCCGAATCCCGGTGCGATCTCCTCGATACGGCGCACGATCAGTCGCAGCAAATGCGCGGGGTCGCGATTGGGGCGGGCCAACCCGATACGCAGCCGCTGCGGCACGCCGTCGATCCGGTCCGCGACCAGCTCGATCGCCCGCGCGCCCTGGCCCGCTTGCGTGAGCGCGGCGACCAGACGCGGCATGAGCAACGCCAGCCAATGCTCGATCGCTTCCGCCGTCGCGATCGGCTCGGCGAAGCGCTGGATCACGGCGATATGCTCGGGCGGGATGACGGGATGGAGCGGCTCGCCGATCCGCCCGCTCGCCTGGTCGATCCGCAGCACCAGCATCTTGCCGAACCGGCGCGCGAGCGGCGCACGCGGCATGGCGACGAGTTCGCCGATCGTCTCGACGCCCAGCCGCTTGAGCAACTCGATCGCGCTCGGCTCAGCCCGCAGCGCGGCGATCGGCAGGGGCGAGAGGGCTGCGTCCTGCGCACTCGGCGGGCAGATCGTCACGCCGTCCCGCGGCTGATGGCCGTAACGCGCCAGTGCCCAGGCCGCACCCGTCGTATCCGCCACCGCGATCCGCGCCCGCACGCCCATCCGCGCGAGCAGCCGCACGATCCGCCGCGCCATCCGCTCTTCGCCGCCGAACAGATGCGTGGTGCCGGTCAGTTCGATGAACAGCCCGTCCTCGCCCGACAATGCGACGATCGGCGACCAGCGTCGCGCGGCGGTGAGCGCGAGACGTTCGAGATCGGCCCGGTCGCCCGCGGGATCGGCTGGGCGGATGTCGAGATCGGGCACCTGCGCGCGCGCCTGAGTCACCGCCATGCCGGCCCGGATGCCGAGCAGATGCGCGGCATGGCTGGTCGCGGCGACGAGGATCTTGCTGCCTTCGCGGATCGAGGTGATCAATGGCTCCTCCCCGGAACGGGGAGGGGGACCATTCGCTACTTCAGCGAATGGTGGAGGGGGCTCGCCCCAAGCGTACCGTCTGCGGAAGCCCCCCTCCACCAGCTGCGCTGGTCCCCCTCCCCGTTCCGGGGAGGATGAGCCGGGTGCCCCATCATCGCTTCTCAACCGCGGCAAGGTCGGCCCCTCATCCCCCCGCGCCCAGCGCGCGCCGGGGCGCCAGCCGCCGTCGCGTGGGGCCGCCTTGATATCCATGATCGGCTGTGTGGCCCGGCGCGCGTCAGGCGGCGCGGCGGTGCGTTCCGCCCGCCGCAGCCGGTCGATCGGCCAGTCGGGCAGGTAGAGCGAGGCGACCCGTTTCATCGCATGCCTCCATCGTCCATTTATGGGGTTCGCCGCCGCGCTGACGGACCAGTTCGATCCGCCAGCGCGGGCAACCGACGCCTTCGACCGGGAGCGGAGTCGAAGGCGCGGCGGCGATTCTCCAGCGCGTCACCGCGGCGGACGGCACGGCAAGCGGATTGCCGCCCTCGCGTGCATGGCGCTTGAGCAGCAGCGCGATCGTCTTGCCGCCCTCCGCCGCAAGCTGAAGCCGGCGAGTATTGGCCATAGAGGCGCTCTTCGCTTCGCCGATCACGGCGCCCAGCCCGCGGTGGCGCAGCCCTTCCTCCATCAGCGCGAGCAGCTCGGCGTCGTCAGCGGCCTCGGCATAGAGGATACGCTCGGGTGCTAGCCCCGCCTGGTAGAGCCCGGGCGCGAACAGGTCGCGCCGCCGTACCACCCACAGCACCGGGCCCCAGGCGCGCGCGGCAATCCCGGCCATGAACAGGGTCGCGGCGGCATCGTCGCCCATGCCGGGGCTGGCCGCGGCGATCTCGTGCAGGGCATCGAGCCGCAACCCCGTCGTCGCCAGCCGCGAATCGATCGCGCCGATCCCGAAGGGCAGCACCGGCCGCCGGCGCAGCCCATCCCCCTCGATTGCGCGAAGGGTCTCGCGTAAGGCAGAAAGGGCGACGGCTGACGACAAGAACACGACTCGCTGAATGAGTATGTTCTCATTTTGTTCCTGTTGGCGCAGCGAGTCAATCGGGGAGTCGAGCCTTCGCCCGGGGGCGCCCTCTTTCGCTTCCCCCATCGCCATGCAACACCGGGGCGATGTTCCATCGTGTCCTGCTGTTCGTGTTGCTTTGTCTGGCCGGTTCCGTCGCAACGGCGCAGGGTTCCATCCCGGTACAGCGTGTCGAGATCGTGAGAACCTATCCGCACGACCCCGCGATCTTCACGGAAGGCCTCTTCTATCGCGACGGCGCGCTCTATGAGAGCTCCGGATTGCGCGGCCAATCGTCGCTGCGCCGGGTCCGGATCGAGGACGGCCGGACGGAAATCCAGACATGGCTGCCTGGCGCGGTGTTCGGCGAGGGAATTGTCGACTGGGGCGACGAGATCATCGGCGTCACCTGGCGCAACGGCGCCGGCTATCGCTGGGACGCGCGGACGCTCAGCCTCCGTACCGGCTTCGATTTCGATGGCGAGGGCTGGGGCCTGACCCGCGACGGCGAGTCGCTGATCCTGAGCGACGGCTCACCCATCTTGCACTTCCTCGATCCCGCGACCTTTCAGGAGCGGCGGCGGATCCGCGTTACCGCTGGCGGCAAACCGGTCCCGCTGCTCAACGAGCTCGAATGGGTCGACGGGGAAATCTACGCCAATATCTGGAAGACCGACCGCATCGCGCGGATCGACCCGGTGACGGGCGCGGTGAAGGCGTGGATCGATCTGGCCGATGTCGATCGGCTCGGCGGCGGGCAGGACAGCGAGGATGTGCTGAACGGCATCGCCTGGGATGCAGCGGGCAAGCGCCTGTTCGTCACCGGCAAGCGCTGGTCGAAACTGTTCGAGATCCGCCTGTTGCCACCCGGTCCGGTCGTTCAGGCGGTGCGGAGCGTGAAGACCCGGTAACGCTTGAGCGCGAAGCTCATCAGCGGCGTCACGAACAGCATCGCCGGCCCGATTGACTCCTGTCGACCCACAAACGCCGGCCCGACCTGCATTTTTGCACGTCAAGCCGAATGGGCGGGCATATGTGGCTTTCCTTGCGGAAAACGTCTTGCGACAGAATGGTCAACCCTTCGTAACGGTCGGCACAGCGGCGCCCCTCGCCAAGTGCTTTGAAATTTTATAACAAGGCCCCCGAACGGCGACTCCGTGCGTTGGCCTCATGCAAACGCGCGAAACGCGCCCTGATTGGAGAGAGCATGGCAAGCGACAGTCCGCGCGCCAATTTACAGCCATTGTCGCTCTATGTGCCGGAACCCAAATTCCGCCCCGGCGACACGGTCGATTTCACTGAGGTCGCGATCCCTGTGGCCGGCGACGCCCGCCGGCCCGACACCGCCGACCGCGCCGAGACCTTCATCGACCTCGCTTATGAGCTGGTCCGCGTGCTCGACGACGAGGGCAATGCCGTCGGCCCGTGGAACCCCCGCCTGTCGCCCGATACGCTCCGCGCGATGCTCCGCTCGATGGTGCTGGTCCGCGCGTTCGACGAGCGCATGTTCCGCGCCCAGCGCCAGGGCAAGACCAGCTTCTACATGAAATGCCTCGGCGAGGAGGCCGTCGCTGTCTCCGCTGCCTTCGCGCTCGATTACGAGGACATGTGCTTCCCGTCCTACCGCCAGCAGGGCCTGCTCATCGCGCGCGGCTGGTCGATGGTCGACATGATGAACCAGATCTACTCGAACAAGGGCGATCGGCTTCAGGGCAAGCAGTTGCCGATCATGTATTCGGTCAAGGAAGCCGGCTTCTTCTCGATTTCCGGCAATCTCGCCACGCAATATCCTCAGGCCGTCGGCTGGGCGATGGCCTCGGCGGCGAAGGGCGACACGCGCATCGCCGCCACCTGGTGCGGTGAGGGCTCGACCGCCGAGGGCGACTTCCACTCCGCCTGCACTTTCGCCAGCGTCTACCGCGCGCCGGTGATCTTCAACGTGGTCAACAACCAATGGGCGATCTCGAGCTTCTCCGGCTTCGCCGGCGCTGAATCGACCACCTTCGCGGCGCGCGCGATCGGCTATGGCATCGCAGGTCTCCGCGTCGACGGCAACGACGCGCTCGCCGTCTATGCCGCCACCGCCTGGGCCGCTGAGCGGGCGCGGACCAACCAGGGTCCGACCCTGATCGAGCACTTCACCTATCGCGCCGAAGGCCATTCCACCTCGGACGATCCCGGCCAGTATCGTTCGGCCGGCGAGCCCACGGCCTGGCCGCTCGGCGATCCGATCAAGCGTCTCAAGGATCACCTGATCCATATCGGCGAATGGGACGAGGATCGCCACGCCGCACAGGACCTCGCGCTCGCCGAGGAGGTGAAGCGTGCGCAGAAGGAAGCCGAACAGAACGGCATCCTCGGCCACGGCCTCCACCAACCGCTGGACACGCTGTTCGACGGCGTGTTCGAGGAGATGCCCTGGCATCTGAGGGAACAACAGGCACAGATGCTCGCGGAAGAAACCGCCTCGGGCCGGCCATGGGCACGCAAGTCATGAGCGACATCACTGATCCCGCCGACATCATAGCCCCTGAAGGTAACGAAGACGGCACTGCCCGCATGAACATGATCCAGGCGATCAACTCGGCCATGGACGTGATGATGGCCCGCGATCCCGATGTGATCGTGATGGGCGAGGATGTCGGCTATTTCGGCGGCGTGTTCCGCGCGACCGCGGGCCTCCAGGCGAAATACGGCAAACAGCGCGTGTTCGACACGCCGATCACCGAATGCGGCATCATCGGCGTCGCGGTCGGCATGGGTGCGTACGGGCTTCGGCCAGTGCCCGAGATCCAGTTCGCCGATTACATCTACCCGGCGCTCGACCAGCTCGTGTCGGAGGCGGCGCGGCTGCGCTACCGTTCGGCCGGCGAATTCACCTCGCCGATCACGGTGCGCTCGCCCTTCGGCGGCGGCATCTTCGGCGGCCAGACGCACAGCCAGTCGCCCGAGGGCATCTTCACCCACGTCTCCGGCGTGAAGACGGTGATCCCGTCGACGCCATACGATGCCAAGGGCCTGCTCATCGCGGCGATCGAGGACAATGATCCGACGATCTTCTTCGAACCCAAGCGCATCTATAACGGCCCGTTCGACGGCCATTGGGATCGCCCCACCAAGAACTGGTCGCTTCATCCCGCGGGCGAGGTGCCGACCGGCTATTACAAGATCGAGCTGGGCAAGGCGAAGATCGTCCGTGCCGGCGAGGCACTGACCATCCTGGCATACGGCACCATGGTCCATGTCTGCCTCGCGGTGGTCGAAGAGGCTGGGGTCGATGCCGAGATTATCGATCTGCGCACCTTGGTGCCGCTCGATATCGAAGCGATCGAGGCCTCGGTGAAGAAGACCGGCCGCTGCATGATTGTGCACGAGGCGACACGCACCAGCGGTTTCGGGGCCGAACTCTCTGCGCTCGTCCAGGAACGCTGCTTCTACCATCTCGAAGCGCCGATCGAGCGTGTGACCGGCTTCGACACGCCCTATCCGCACAGCCTGGAATGGGCCTATTTCCCCGGGCCTGTCCGCATCGGCGAAGCGCTGAAGAAAGTGATGAAGGACTGACATGGCACGTTTCACGTTCAAGCTTCCCGACATCGGGGAAGGCATCTCCGAGGCGGAGATCGTCGCGTGGCACGTGGCCGTGGGCGATCGTGTGGAAGAGGATCAGGGCCTCGCCGACATGATGACCGACAAGGCGACGGTGGAGATGGAATCGCCGGTCGCGGGCGTCGTGGTCGAGCTGGCCGGAGAGGTCGGCGACCAGGTGTCGATCGGTGCGGCGTTGGTGGTGATCGAGACGGACGCTGCCGAGGGCACGATCGAGCCCTCGCCGGAGACGGTGGCGGATGTCGCGCCGGGCGACCTGCCGGCGGAAGAGACCAGGACTGAGGAAGTCGAAGAGCAGTTCGAAGCGGAAACCCCGGGTGCGGAAGTGATCGACGCTCCCCAACCGTTCGTTTCGAGCGACGTCGAGAAACCGGCCCCGGCACCTGAGCCCGTCGCTGAATCCGCATCTGCCACAGCGAGCGCCCGTGTCCTCGCCTCTCCCGCGGTCCGCGCTCGCGCAGCCGATCTCGGCGTCGATCTCGGCTCGGTGAAGTCGGAAGGCGACCGCGTCCGCCACGCCGATCTCGACGCCTTCCTGCGCTACGGCTCGGGCCAGGGCTATCACGCCCCGCATGCATCGCGTGCTCGCGCCGATGAACCGATCAAGGTCATTGGCATGCGCCGGCGCATCGCCGAGAACATGGCCGCCTCGAAGCGCGCCATCCCGCACTTCACGTATGTCGACGAGATCGATGTCACCGCGCTCGAGGACATGCGCGCCGATCTCAACGCCAATCGCGGCGGCCGGCCCAAGCTGACCATGCTGCCCTTGATGATCGTCGCGATCTGCAAGTCGATCCCCGACTTCCCGATGATCAATGCCCGCTATGACGACGAAGCCGGCGTGGTTACCCGCCACGGCTCGATCCATCTCGGCATGGCGACCCAGACCCCGGCCGGCCTGATGGTCCCGGTGATCCGCGACGCGCAGGACCTCAATGTCTGGCAGCTCGCCAGCGAGATTGGCCGCCTTGCCGAGGCCGCCCGCACCGGCAAGGCCAAGAGCGAGGAGCTCAGCGGCTCGACCCTCACCATCACCTCGCTCGGCCCGCTCGGCGGCATCGCGACGACTCCGGTGATCAACCGGCCCGAGGTCGCGATCATCGGCCCGAACAAGATCGTCGAGCGCCCCGTCTTCGCTAAGAATAGCAAGGGGGGCGACGACATCGTCCGCGCCAAGCTGATGAACCTCTCGATCAGCTGCGATCACCGCGTCGTCGATGGCTGGGACGCGGCAAGCTATGTCCAGGCGCTCAAGAAATATCTCGAGACGCCCGTCCTGCTCTTCGCCGACTGACGATGTCGAACCGCCTCGTCCCGGGATCGATCGAGGCGCAGCAGCGCACGCTCGCCATGGGCGTGGTGCTGGCGTTGCCGGTCGCGATCGGGCTGTGGTTCGTCATCGACCGTTCCATGCCGCCGGTCCCGGGCATGGCGACTCAGGCGGCGCGCTTCTACTTCGCGCTCCACTGCGTCGGCATTGCGACGCTACTCGCCCTGCTGCCGGGGATCGAGGCGGTCGCGCATGAACGGCTGGTGACGCCGGCGATCGACCCGCTGGCCGGCGCTGAATCGCGGCGGATGCGGGTCAACCAGCGCTACGTCCAGAATACGATCGAGCAGCTCTGGCTGTTCGCGCCGGGGGTGCTGATGCTCGCCGTCCAGGCGCGCGACGGCGGCTCGATGCGCGCGGTGGTCGCCTGCACCACCCTCTGGGTGCTCGCGCGCTGGGTGTTCTGGATCGGCTATCTGCTCGGCCCGCGGTTTCGTTCGGCCGGGCTGATCGGGATGGTGCAGAGCATGATGGTGCTGCTCTATTGCGTCGGCCGCTTCGGTTATCTCTGGCTCGGCTGGTGGGGTGCCGTCGCGCTGATCGCGCCCTTCGCCCTGGCCGAACTGTTCATCGTCGGCCTGCTCCGCTGGGAAAGCTGGCGCGCGCAGGATGCAGCCTGACGCACCTTCTCGCCGGTTCGCGCGTTTTCATGGCGAACCGAGGAGATTCCCATGTCCGCACCGCTCACTGACTGGAAGGTCCTGCCGCATGGCCGGCTGACCGAGGTCGCGCCGAACATCCTCACCGTCACCGGCACGATCCATATGCCGATCGGCGATTTCCCGCGCCGGATGACGATCGTCCGGCTGCGCGATAGCCGGCTGGTGATCTTCAACGCGATCGCGCTCGACGAGGAAGAGATGCGCGAGATCGAGGCGTTCGGCGACCTGGCCTGGCTGATCGTACCCAATGCGCATCACCGCCTCGACGCGGGCATCTGGAAGGATCGTTACCCGTCGCTCCGGGTCGTTACGCCGCCCGCCGCGCGCGAGAAGGTCGAGGATGCGGTGCCGGTCGATGCCATCAATGTCGATTTCGACGATCCGGATGTGACCTGGATCGTCGTGCCCGGCACGCATTCGGGCGAGTCGGCGCTGCGGGTCGACGGGGCGGACGGCACGACGCTGATCCTCAACGACATCGTCGGCAATATCCGGGACGCGCACGGCTTCAGCGGCTGGCTGCTCAAGCTGATGGGCTTTGCCGGCGACGCGCCGCACGTGCCCGGTCCGGTCAAGCTGGGCATGGGCAAGAGCAAGGCCGATCTGGCGGCACAGCTTCGCGCCTGGGCGGCGCTGCCCGGATTGAAGCGCATCATCGTCTCGCACGGCGAGACGATCGAGGATGATCCACGCGGCGCGTTGACCGCGCTGGCCGACACGCTGGAGTAGTGCCGCGCGGTGACAGCATCGCGCCAGCCTTCTACCGCTATCGCCCCGAACCTGCGGCGTCGTCCGGCGTCGATCGGAGCATGGCATGAATCTCGGTTTTATCGGCACCGGCACCATCAGCGCGGCAATCGTGCGCGGCCTTGGTCCTTCCTTCGGCGAGCGCGGCACCATTCACCTCTCGCCCCGTAGTGCGACGGTCGCCGCGGCGCTGGCGGCAGAATGGCCGCATGTGCGCGTTGCCGCCTCCAACCAGGCAGTGCTCGATGCGAGCGACGTGGTGATGCTCGCGGTCCGGCCGCAGGTCGCGCGCGAGGTGATCCCGCCACTGCGTTTCCGCCCCGACCATCATGTCATCAGCCTGATCGCCACACTGTCGCTCGAAACCCTTGGCGACCTCGTCGCCCTCGCGCGCAGCATCACCAAGGCCGTGCCGCTCCCCGCCGTCGCGCTGGGCCGCGGCGCGACTGCCATCTATCCGCCCGACCCGATCGCCGCCAGCCTGTTCGACCGCACCGGCACCACGATCCAGGTGGAGGATCCCGCCAGCTTCGACGCGCTCAGCGCCGCCACTGCGACCATGGCATCCTGGTTCGGTTTCGCGGAGTCGATCGCCGCATGGCTCATCGACAACGGCATCCCCGCCGGCGAGAGTCGCCGCTATGTCGGGGCCATCTTCGATGGGCTGGCGGCGACGGCGGCCACCATGCCCGGGCACGACTTCCCCGCACTCGCCGCCGATCATGCGACTCCGGGGGGTCTCAACGAACAATTGCTCGATCATCTGACGCAGGAAAAACTGTTCGCTGGCGTCCGCCAGGGGCTGGACGCGATCCTGGCGCGGATCGAGGGCCGCGCCGCGCCGGAATCGTGACCATCGTCTCGATCGCCATCCTTCGCATCTGCAACAGGATGGCTGCCCCATTCCGGGCAGGTCAAGGACGGGTATCGACCTAAGCTCTTCATTCCATGACATGATTTGTCATAAAAAGAACATCTATTTGTGGTTATTATTTGGTTGCATCAGCTAGCATATTCCCAAATAATAGTTGTGCGATTCGGTTTGGATCGAAATCAGTCGAAAAGATCAAATACCGGGTACGAAAACCTTCCCGGATTGTGGTGCCGTGCCGCCTGATATCAGGTCGTGCAGGCTATATGGATCGATCTGAGCAAGTATCGCCTGTCTCGCTTTCTATGATTTTCACTTTCTGGAAGGGTGGTATCATGGATTTTCGCAGTTCTGCCGGCGCATTGAAAATACGCTATGCATCCGGCCTCAGGGCCTGGACCAGGCCGCGCGTAACGCTGCTCGATCCCTGCAATATCCCTCGCGAAGTCCAGGAAGAAATCGCGCGCCAACTGAAGGACCTGCCGGTTCGGTCATAGGTCGGTCCGCCGGTGGCGCGCTTTCGTTGTTCGCGCATTGCTAGGGATCAGGACGTCATGGTTCGAGAAATTGCCGGATTCACCCTTGTCGCGTTGCTCATGCTGTCGGTGCTGGCGGGCATGGTCCTGCTCGTGAAGAGCCGGCGAAAGCGACGGACGCGGATGCCGCGGCTGAACATCCTCGATTGACCGCCAGCGGGCCGGCTTTCCGGGGCCACCCGGTCCCTCGGCCGACCTGTGCGCCTTCAGGTCCCGTCAGCGCCGATGTCGCGCGGTTCGCCGCGCAGCACCGTTCCCGTTCGAGAAGCGTTGAAAGAACAGTCCAGCCAGCACCAGCGGGAAACGTGTCGCAAGTTTCATCGGCACCCCGTCGGCAAGGCCGAAACGCAATGCCGGGCTCGGCTGCCAGCGGTGCTCAAAGTCAACGAATCTAGGGCCGCCGCAACAACGATACCGTGCCGTGCCCGCCATCGGCGCACACGCTTACCACTGCCCAGGTCCCGCTCGGTTTGTCCCACAGCTCCTTCACGGCCTGGCTGAAGTCGCGCGCACCCGTCGCGGCAAAGGGATGGCCGATCGCCACTGATCCGCCGTTCGGATTGACCCGGTCCCAGGGGAAGGGACCGAAATCGAAATCGACGCCGGCGCGGTCGCGGGTCCAGCCCGGTTTCTCGAGCGCGGCGACATTGGCCAGCACCTGCGCCGAAAACGCCTCATGGATTTCCCACAAGGCGACATCCTCATAGCGCAGCCCGTGACGCGCCAGCAGCCGGGGGATGGCGAAGCTCGGCGCCATCAGCAACCCGTCCTCGGCATGGTCGACCGCCGCGATCTCATGGTCGATCAGTTCGGCATGCGGCGTGCCCTCGGGCAGTTTCTTCAGCCCGGCTTCGGTGGCGACCCAGCAGGCCGCGGCGCCATCGGTGATGGGGGAGCTGTTGCCCGCGGTCAGCGTGCCCTTGCCGCTGGTCTTGTCGAAGGCGGGCGGCAGGCTGGCGAGCTTCTCCGCCGAGGTGTCGGCGCGCGGATTGGCGTCGCGGCTGATCTCGGGCAACGGGATGACGAGATCGTCGAAGAACCCGTTCTCCCAGCCGGCGACCGCGCGCTGATGGCTCTTCAGCGACCAGTCGTCCTGCGCCTCGCGCGAAATCGCCCAGATCTGCGCCGTCTCTTCCATATGGTCGCCCATGGTCCGCCCGGTGATGCGGTTGGCGAAGCCCTTGATCGGCAGTACCAGATCGTTCGGGGTCAGCGCCTGCAAGGCGGCCAGTGCCGTGGCCGGGTCGGTGCGGAACAGCTTCACGATCCGCTTCGACGCGTCCAGCTTCAGCCCGATCGGCGGGTTGCTCATCACTTCGGAACCACCGACCAGCGCCAGGTCCTTGTCGCCGCCGAGCATGCCCGCCGCCGCGAACGCCGCGACCATCGAGGTCGAGCAGGCCAGCACTGCGGAGAAGGACGGTACGGTCGGGTCGAGCCCGGCATCGAGCCAGATCTCGCGCCCGATATTGCTCCAGCCAAGGCTCGGGATCACCGTGCCCCAGACGAACAGGTCGGGCCGTGCGACTGCCGCCATCGCCTGGGCGACCGGCACTGCCATGGTGATCGCGTCATGGTCGGCGAGCGCCCCGCCGCCACGCCCGAACGGCGTTCGCAGACCGGCGGCGATATAGATGGGCTGGGCGAAGCGCTGCATGTCCGGTCTCCTTCGTTTCGTGGCCGATCTGGTCATGCGAAACGCTTGCCGCAAGCACCCGCCGCCAAGAAGAATTATTCAACCAGTTAGTTGACAATGGCGTTGCTACGGCCATATTAAACCATATGGTTGAACGACTCGACATCACCTTCGCCGCGCTCGCCGATCCCACAAGGCGTGCGATGCTTGCCAGCCTCTCGGGCGGCGAGCGCAGCATCGGGGAACTGGCCGCACCGCATGCGATGAGCTTTGCCGGCGCCTCGAAACATGTCCAGGCACTGGAGCGAGCCGGGCTGGTCGAGCGCCGCAAGGCCGGCCGGCAACAGCTGTGCCGCCTGAAGGCCGAGCCGCTGCGCGAAGCCCAGGCCTGGCTGCGGCAATGGGAGGCATTCTGGAACGAGCGGCTCGATATCCTCGATGAGCTGCTCAAGGCCGAAAAGGAGAGAGCGGAATGACCGCACCCGTTATCCTTACCGTCACCCGCGATTTCGACGCGGCGCCCGAAGCCGTGTTCGACGCGTGGCTCGATCCCGCAAAGGCGGGCAAGTTCCTGTTCAAGACGCCCGACGGCGAGATGCGAACGGTCGAGATCGACGCGCGTGTCGGCGGCCGCGCGCTGATCGTCGAGCGCCGCGCCTCGGGCGATGCCCATCACCGCCTGAAATATGAGGTGATCGATCGTCCGCACCGCCTCGTCTTCCTGTTCGCCGCTGATCCGGCGGAGGAAGGCGCATGGACTCGCGTGTCGATCGAGATCGCCGCGAAGGGGCAGGGCGCGACCCTGATCCTCACGCACGCAATGGACCCTGAATGGGCCGCTTACGAAGACCAGACCCGCAAGGGCTGGACAATGATCCTCGACACGCTCGCTACCATATTGGAGTAATGACCATGTCCACCCTCGACTATCCTGCCATCGAAAAGACCGCCCCCGGCACCATCCGCCTCGAACGCGTGCTCGACGCGCCGATCGACACCGTTTGGCGTTATCTGGTCGACGCCGATCTGCGGGCGCAATGGTTCGCCGGCGGCACGCTCGAGCCGCGCGTCGGCGGCGCGGTCGATCTCGTCTTCGATCACGACAATCTCTCGGCCGACGACGTGCCCTACCCGGAGAAATATTGCGAACATCGGGGTGCCATCTCCCATGAGAAGGTGACGGCGTTCGAGGCACCGCATCTTGTCGCCTGGAGCTGGGACGGCGCCAAGGAAGGCGAGGCGCGGTTCGAGCTGACCGCGATGGGTGACAGGACGCGGCTGGTGCTGACCCACAGCGGCATCTCGGGTCCCGCCGGCCTGACCGATTTCGGCGGCGGCTGGCATTCACATCTGGCTGTGCTGGAGACGAAGCTGTCGGGCGGTACGGTACGCGACTTCTGGGCGCTGCATGCGGAATCCGAACGGCTGGTCAAGGAGGCTTTGAGTCAGGACGCCTGACCCAACCCATCATCGTCATGCCGGACTTGTTCCGGCATCCATGCTTCCGCGAGCGCAACCAGCGTTGCGTTTGCGGCACCATGACCCCCGGAACAGGTCCGGGGTGACGGGTGGCATCGTTACTTCAAACCACCTCGAACAACCCCGCGGCCCCCATGCCGCCGGCAGTGCACATCGACACCACCACATAGCGCACGCCGCGCTTGCGCCCCTCGATCAGCGCATGGCCGACCAGCCGTGATCCGGTCATCCCGAACGGGTGCCCCACCGCGATCGCGCCGCCATTGACGTTGTACGTCTCGGGATCGATGCCGAGATGGTCGCGGCAATAGAGGCACTGGCTCGCGAATGCCTCGTTCAGCTCCCACAGTCCGATATCCGCCACCGACAGCCCGGCCCGTGCCAGCAACTTCGGGATCGCGAACACTGGCCCGATGCCCATCTCGTCCGGCCCGCATCCCGCCGCCTGGAAGCCGCGATAGATGCCCAGGATCTCCTTGCCCTCGGCTTCGGCGGTCTTCCGGTCCATCAGGATCTGCGCCGAGGCGCCGTCGGACAGCTGGCTGGCATTGCCCGCCGTCACGTTCGATCCAGGCCCGGTGAACTCGCCGCCCGGCCATACTGTCTTCAGTCCACGCAGCGCCTCGAGCGTCGTCCCGGCGCGGATGCCTTCGTCCTGCGAGACGGTCACCGACTCGACTCCGGTGCGGTTGCCCTCCTTGTCGAACACGGCCTTCTCGACCGTGATCGGGGCGATCTCTTCCTTGAACGCACCCCGTTCCAGCCCGGCCGCCGCGCGCTGCTGGCTCTGCGCGCCATAGGCGTCCTGCGCGTCGCGGCTGATGCCGTAGCGCTCGGCGACGATCTCGGCGGTCTCGATCATCGGGATATATGCGGCCGGCTCCTGCGCGATGACTGACTTGTTGATGAAGCGCGGCGCATCCTTGGTCACCGTCAGGCTGATCGATTCCATGCCCCCGGCCAGCGCCACGTCCATCTCGTCGCACATGATCGACCGCGCCGCGAGCGCCACCGCGGTCAGCCCCGATCCGCATTTCCGGTCGAGCGTGAACGCCGGCACGCTCTCGGGCAGATTGCCCGCGAAGATCGCCATCCTCCCCGCATTGCCGCCCTGCGTCCCCCATTGGCCGCCGACCCCCCAGAACACCTCGTCGATCCGCGCCGGATCTACTCCCGCACGCTCCACCGCCGCATTCATCACATGCCCCGCGAGCACCGGCGCCTCAGTGATGTTGAACGCGCCGCGATAGGCCTTGCCGATCGGGGTACGGGCCGTGGCGACGATGGCGGCTTCACGCATGGAGAGTCCTTTCGAGGATCGGGTATGGTGAGCGCTCTAGGCGCGATGGAGGGGTTTGGGAAGGCCGCGCGTCTGCACAATTTCTCCACATGCGCCGGATGAGCAGTCGACGACGCGCGCCTAAACCCCACCCGTCACGCCGGACTTGGGCATGACATGGAGTAAGTCGTTGACCGCCAGACCCGCAGGATCACAATGAAACCCATGAGCCACCGCATCCTCGTCGTCGACGACGACCCCCATATCCGCGAGCTGCTGGTCTTCGCGCTGGGCAAGGCCGGCATGCAGCCGAGCGAAGCCGCGGACGGGCAGGAAGCGTTCGAGGCGATCGGCCGGGAAATGCCCGACCTGATGGTGCTCGACATCAACATGCCGCGCCTCAACGGCCTCGACCTGTGCCGGCGCCTGCGCGCCGCGGGCGGGGCAGGGGCGGGGCTGCCGATCCTGTTCCTCTCTTCGCGCGACGACGAAATCGACCGGATCGTCGGCATCGAGATCGGCGGCGACGATTATGTCGTGAAGCCCTTCTCCCCGCGCGAGGTCGTCGCCCGGGTCGGTGCCATCCTCAAGCGCGGCGTGCCGCCGCCCGAGCCGGAGAATGTCGTCCGCAACCGCCTGACCCTCGATACCGATGGCTGGGAAGCGCGCTGGGACGGCGCGCCGGTGCCGCTGACCGCGACCGAATTCCAGCTCCTGCTGCTGCTCGCCGCCAATCCGGCCAAGGTCTATACGCGGGACGCGATCATCGATCGGCTGCATGGCCCCGGCTTCGCCATCACCGATCGCACGATCGACAGCCATGTCCGCAATCTGCGCGCGAAATTCGAAGCCCTGTCGGTGGGGGCCGACCTGATCGAGACCCGCGCCGGCATCGGCTACCGGATCGGCGCCTGTCATTGATCGGAGCGCTCAAGACCTTCGCCAAGGCGCATTGGCCGAAGCTCAAGCTGCGCTCGATCCTGTTCGGCACCCTGTTGTTCGTCGCGGCCCTGCCCGGCGTCGCCGCCCTGTTCCTCCGAGTCTACGAAAACACCATCGTCCAGCAGACCGAGGCCGAGCTGATCTCGCAAAGCGTCGTGCTGGCATCGGCGTATAAATCGGCGTGGCGGAACGGCGTGCCCGATACGTCGCGCCGCCTGCTCGCGCCCGAGATCCCGACGATCGACCTGCGTACCATGCCCGTCCTGCCGCCGCGCCCGGCCGAGACGCGGCGCGGCCTGCCGGATCGCCACGCCGCACTCGTCTCCTGCATCCTGATGCCGATGGCGAGCGACGCCGCGGCGGTGACCCTGACCGCGACCCGTCTGCTCGACGCGAACGGCATCGTCGTGCTCGGCCGCGACGACGTGATGCTGAATTACGACAATCTGCCCGAGGTCCGCACCGCGCTCGCCGGCAGTCCGCGCACCGTCTTGCGTGAGCGCAGCCGCAATGAGGCGCGGAGCTGGCTCGCCGTGTTCAGCCGCGCTTATGCGATCCGCGTGCACCACGCCCGGCCGGTGATCGACCAGGGCAGGGTGGTCGGCGTGGTCATGCTGTCGCGCACGCCCCGCGGGCTGTTCGTCGGCCTCTACCAGGATCGCGGCAAGATCCTGCTCGGCATCGGCCTGATCTTCACGACTCTGCTGGTGCTGGTTGCCCTGCTCTCGCGCGGCATCGCTCGCCCGATCGACGCACTGGCCCGGGCAAGCGAGGATGTCGCGCGAGGCCGGGTCGATGTGCCCGAGACGCCGGTCACCGCTGCGGTGGAGATCGCGCAACTCTACGACAATTTTCGTGCCATGGCCGACCGGATCGAGCGCCGCTCGCGCTACCTCAAGGATTTCGCGGCGGCGGTCAGCCACGAGTTCAAGACGCCGCTGGCGGGCATCCGCGGCGCGCTGGAACTGCTCGACGAACATGGCACGGCAATGAGCGAGGAGGAGCGTCGCCGCTTCATCGCCAATGCGTCGGCCGATGCGGACCGGCTGTCGCGGCTGGTCCAGCGCCTGCTCGACCTCGCCCGCGCCGACATGGCGAGCATCGACGCCGGCGCCCGCGCCGATATCACTGCCTCGGCCCGGCGCGTGGCGGATTCCTTCCGGTCGGACAGCTTCGCCGTGCAAGTCGCCGCCGCCGATGTGCCGATGGCGCGCATCACGCCCGAAGTGGTCGAGACCCTGCTCGAAACCCTGGTGGAGAACAGCCGCCAGGCCGGCGCGTTCCGGGTGAGCATCCGTATCGAACCGGCTGACGGTGATGTCATCCTGTGGGTCACCGACGACGGCCCGGGCATCGCGGTCGCCGATCTGGAACGTATCTTCGAACCCTTCTTCACGGGCCGCCGCGAAGCGGGCGGGGCAGGGCTCGGCCTCGCCATCGCGCGCTCATTGCTGGCCGCTACCGGCGGCACGATCGTGGCGAAGGAGGTTCCGGCGGGTGCGTGCTTCCGGCTCCGTCTGCCGGTGGCGTGAACTTCCCCTCTCCCAGCGGGAGAGGGGTGGCCTGCGCAGCAGGTCGGGGTGAGGGCGACCAGCCTTGTCACCCTCACCCTTCCGCCGCTACGCGGCTCCCTCCCTCTCCCGCCGGGAGAGGGATAATGTGGATCCCATGACCCAACCCTATGACACCATCATCCTCGGCGCCGGCGCCGCCGGCCTGATGTGCGCCCTTACCGCCGGCCAGCGCGGGCGCCGCGTCCTGCTGCTCGATCACGCCGACGAGCCCGGCAAGAAGATCCTCATCTCGGGCGGCGGGCGCTGCAACTTCACCAACATCAACACCGCGCCCGACCGATATCTCTCCGCCAACCCGCATTTCGCCAAGTCGGCGCTGGGCCGCTATTCGGCGCAGGACTTCATCGACCTGGTCGATCGTCATGGGATCAAATGGCACGAAAAGACTCTCGGCCAACTCTTCTGCGACGGCTCGGCGAAACAGATCGTCGCGATGCTGCTCGACGAATGCGACGCCGGAAACGTCGCCATCGGCCTCGGCCAGCCGATCCGCGCGATCGACCATGCCGATGGCGAGTACCGCGTCACTTATGGCGACCGCACCGTCACCGCGCCCTCGCTGGTTGTCGCCACCGGAGGGCCGTCCATCCCGAAAATGGGCGCGACCGGCTTCGCTTATGATCTCGCCCGCCGCTTCGGCCTGAAAATTGTCGAACCGCGCCCGGCCCTGGTCCCCTTCACCCTGGGCGGCGAGGAAACCCTGTTCCGCTCGCTCTCCGGCGTCGCGGCTGAGGTCGTCGCGCGCTGCGGCAAGACCGCCTTCCGCGAGGCCGCCCTGTTCACCCACAAGGGCCTGTCCGGCCCGGCGATCCTCCAGATCTCCTCCTATTGGCGCCACGGCGAGTCGATCGGCATCGATTTCCTGCCCGATCTGAAGCCGAACTGGCTGGCCGAGGCAAAACGGACCAATCCGCGCACCGCTTTCCGCAAGCTGCTCGCGACCCACCTGCCGTCGCGCCTCGCCGAAACCCTCGCTGATAGACTTGGTGTGGAGGGCGACCTCGGCGCCCAGACTGACAAGCGCCTCGACGAAGCCGCCCGTCGCCTCGCCGACTGGCGCTTCACCCCCAACGGCACCGAAGGCCTGGCCAAGGCCGAAGTCGTCGCCGGCGGTATCGCCACCGACGGCCTGTCCTCGCAGACGATGGAGGCCCGGAAAGTGCCCGGCCTCTACGCGATCGGCGAGGCGGTCGACGTCACCGGCTGGCTCGGCGGCTATAATTTCCAATGGGCCTGGGCCAGCGGCTGGGCCGCGGGTCAGGTGATTTAGCTTCTGACCTTCTCCCTCTCCCCTTGTGGGAGAGGGAAGGGGCCCATCGCTCTTGCGATGGGAAGGGTGAGGGGGACACTCGCGAAAGTTCCGAACCTCACTCCCTCTCATCCGGCGCTTCGCGCCACCTTCTCCCACAAGGGGAGAGGGATAAATGCCGCGCAAGGCGTGATTCAAACGATCTTGTGAAGCTGATAAAATAACCAGCGTACCCTGTCGCTGGATCGCCCTGCTGCCGGCCGCCCCTCGATTGCCTTGGGGGCATGACAAAAGTCTCCAACACCTGCGTCCCGGAAGTGGCGGTTTCCCCTCGTATTTGTTCCACGAGACGGCCGCAGACGCCGACGAATTTTGTCACACTTTCCAACAAGACCGCGGTCGCATCAGTCGGCGTCCCGCGCACGCCGGAAATACATCACGCCGCCAATTGCCACCGGCTCCGCCCGGCGCGCTTCGCCGCATAGAGCGCTTCGTCAGCCCGGCACACCAGCTCGCGCAGCGAGATATCGCCCTCCTCGGTGCACGACACCCCGACGCTCGCGCCGATATGCGCGAAGGCCCCGTCCACTTCGTACACGGTGCCGAGCTGCTTCACGATCCGCGCTGCCGTCTTCTCCGCCAGCAGGCGATCGGCATGGTGCATGATGATGCCGAACTCGTCCCCGCCGACGCGCGCCACGAAATCGCCCTCGCGAATCTGCAGCGGCAGGCGTCGGCCGACTTCGGCCAGAACCATGTCGCCCGCCTTGTGGCCCAGCCGGTCGTTGATGTGCTTGAAATGGTCGAGGTCGATCAGCAACAGGCTCGCACTGTGCCCCAGCGGGCCGGACAGCGCCTCCTCGAAGCCGCGCCGGTTGTACAGCCCGGTCAAATGATCGGTGACCACTTGACGCTGCAGCCGGACATTGACCTCCTGCAGCGCCTGCCGCGCTTCCATCCGCTCGGTCAGGTCGACCACTTCGGAGATGAAGCGGATCGGCGTGCCGTCCTCCTCGCGCACCACCGTCGCGGTCAGCAGGACATGGACGATGCTGCCGTCCTTGTGGAGATAGCGCTTCTCCATCTGATAGCTGTCGCGCTCGCCGCGCATCACTTCGTCGAACAGATGCAGGTCGGCGCGGATGTCGTGCGGATGCGTGAAGTCGGCAAAATGCATGCCCGCCAGCTCGCCCGGCGCGTAACCCAGCACCGCCGCGAACGGCGCATTCACTTCCTCGCAGATGCCGGTCACGGCGACGATGGCCTTGCCTGTCGCCGCTGCATGGAACGCTGCCTTGAACATCTGCCGGCTGGTGCGGAGTTCCCGCTCCAATATGCCGACATCCCCATTCGTCACCATGCCCGATCCTGCAGCCTGACCGCGAAGCCTATCCGCGTTTCGGGGGACGATAGGGCGCCGGGGTTAACGAGTGATTTGCTGTCTCATTTCTGACATGCGACGATCGCTGCGATCACCGAGAGTGTATCCTCGGGATCACGCACCCGAACCGTGTCCAGCCCAAGCTCCTTGGCGGGATAGTCGTTGCCGCCCGGGAAGATCGCATCGCCGATGAACATCATCGCGTCCAGTTCGATGCCGCTCGCATCGCGCAGCTTCTTCAGGCCGTACGCCTTGTCCACGCCTTCGCGCGTGATGTCGATCGAGGTCGCGCCGCCCATGTTGATCGACAGGCCGGGCAGGCGCTTGCGCAGATCGGCCTGGATCACCTTGCGCTTGGCGAAATCGGGATCCCAATGTTCCTTCGCGTCGAGCGGCGCCTGCTGGCCGAGCGCCGAAAAGGTGATCTGGCTGCCGCGATCCTCGATCCGTTCGCCCCAGGTTTGCTCGGGCACGAAGCCGGTTGCCTTCAGCGAGGCGTCGAACGCCGCGAAGATCGCCTGTTTCTGCGCATCGTCGAACAATTCGGCATAAACGGCCGACCAGGCGCCGTCATATCGGTAGAGCTTGGTACCCGTAGTGGGCATCAGCCACAGCCGGGTCAGGTCGGCGCGGGCGGGCAGTCGGCTCGCCACCTGCTTTTCGAACTGCGGCCAGTCCCCGCCCGAGATGACCGCGACATGCGCCACGCCGAGCAGATCGGCAAGCGCGTCGCCCATCGGCTCCTGCAGCGGCTGCTTGCTCTCGGCGAGCGTTCCGTCGAGGTCGAACGCAACCAGCTGCTTCATGCCATGCTCCTGAAAAGGGTTCTGCCGCAGTGCGGCGAGACTGGGTGCAAGCGCCTCATCCCGCCGGAAGTTCCGCCGTGATTCCACGCATCTATGGAACCGTTATGGAATCGCATCGTTCGTGCCCAATAACAGGGGGCATCATGTCAGCGCGGAATATCTTCACCTGGTCGGGTCGTACGCAAACCGGGCTTGGCCTGTTCGCGGCGTCGCTGATCTATCTCGTCGTCGCCGCGCCCAACGCGGTCGCGATCGCCTTTGCGGTCGGTGCGGGCGCGTGCCTTGCGTTGACCGGCATCACCGGCGCGCGCTTCTGGCTTACCATCCTCACCCTGCTGATGCTTGGGGTCTCCGGCGCGGGCCTGTTCGCCGCCTTGGTCATCAACAGCTATGTGCTGTTGCCTGTTGCGCTCGCCCAGATCGTGGCGGTCTCGCTGATCGAGGGCCGGCCCGAGAGCGATTGGGTCGCCGACTCGACCGCCCGGCCCGGGCTGCTTTCGGCGTGGAAACGGCAGCGCATCTGACCCATTTTCGTCATGGGCGTGCTTTAATCCGGATTATCTGCTAGGGGCCCGCTTTGCCGCGACGCCGCGTGCCCCCATATCCGGAATATCATGCCCTTCTCAACGCTGCCCACGCTTCTTGCCGAAGCGCTCTCCGCCCGTGGTTACGCCGCGCCCACTCCCGTGCAGGCCGCGGTGATCGAACCAGAAGCCGAAGGCCGCGACATGATCGTCTCGGCGCAGACGGGTTCCGGCAAGACCGTCGCCTTCGGTCTCGCCATCGCCCCCCAGCTTCTCGGCGAGGACGGCACCTTGCCGCCGGCCCGCGCGCCGCTCGCCCTCGCTATCGCGCCGACTCGCGAGCTCGCGCTCCAGGTCAGCCGCGAGCTCGCCTGGCTCTATGAAAAGGCCGGCGCGAAAATCGCCACCTGTGTCGGCGGCATGGATGCCTCCAGCGAACGCCGCGCCTTGTCGCGCGGCGCCCATATCGTGGTCGGCACGCCCGGCCGCCTGCGCGACCATATCGAACGCGGCGCGCTCGATCTCGGTGCGCTCAAGGCCGTCATCCTCGACGAAGCCGACGAGATGCTCGACATGGGCTTCCGCGAAGATCTCGAGCAGATCCTCGATGCGACCCCCGATCAGCGCCGCACGTTGCTGTTCTCGGCGACCATGCCCAAGCCGATCGTGGCGCTCGCCAAGCGCTACCAGCGCGACGCGCTGCGCATCTCCACCGTCGGTGAGGATCGCGGCCATGGCGACATCAGCTATCAGGCAGTCACTGTCGCCCCGGCCGATATCGAAAATGCCGTGGTCAATCTGCTGCGCCTGCACGAAGCCGAATCGGCGATGCTGTTCTGCGCGACGCGCGACAATGTCCGCCATCTCCATGCCAGCCTGGTCGAGCGCGGTTTCGCCGCCGTCGCGCTGTCGGGCGAGCATAGCCAGAACGAGCGCAACGCCGCGATGCAGGCACTGCGCGACCAGCGCGCCCGCGTCTGCGTCGCGACCGACGTCGCCGCGCGCGGCATCGATCTGCCGACGCTCAGCCTGGTCATCCATGTCGAGCTGCCGCGCGATGCCGAAACCTTGCAGCACCGTTCGGGCCGCACCGGCCGCGCGGGCAAGAAGGGCACCGCGGTCCTGATCGTCCCGTTCCAGCGCAAGCGCCGGGTCGAGATGATGCTGCGCGGCGCGCGCATCGCGGTCGAATGGGTCAACGCCCCGACCGCCGACGACATCCGCAAGGCCGATCATACCCGCCTGCTCGAAATGCTGCTCGAGACGGTAGAGGTCGATGACGACGACCGCGCGCTCGCCGCCACGCTGATGGAGCAGAAATCGCCCGAGGATATCGCGGCGGCTTTGGTCAAGACCTATCGCGCGCGCCTGCCCGCCCCGGAAGAGATGCTCACTCAGGGCGCTGCCCAGCCTGCCGGCAAGGAGCATCACCGCGAGGGCTTCGACGATATCGTCTGGTTCCGCATGGACATCGGCCGCCGCCAGAATGCCGATCCGCGCTGGATCCTGCCGCTGATCTGCCGCCGCGGCCACATCACCAAGAATGAGGTCGGCGCGATCCGCATCGGCCCGAACGAGACGGCGTTCCAGATTCCGCGCGCCATCGCCGGCAAGTTCATGGCCTCGGTCAAGCGCACCGTCGGCGAAGAAGCCGAGGGCGGCGTCCAGTTCGAGGTGATGGAAGGCGGCCCGGAACAGGCATCGCGCGAGCCGCGTCGCCACAACGGCCCCGCTCCCGTGCGTCACCAGCCGCGGCCGACGCTCCGCAAGCGCCCCAGGAACTAACCTCTCCCCGAGGTTCACCGTCACCCCGGACTTGTTCCGGGGTCCATGGTTCCGCACACGCAACATCGGCGACGCCTGCGGGACGATGGATGCCGGAACAAGTCCGGCATGACGATAGGGGATAGGGAATTTTGCTGTTCCAGTCGGGCCGGAATCCTTCTAGTGCCCGCGCCCATGAGCAAATCAGCCACCGACGTGATGCAGGACATCGTCTTTTCCGCCGTCATCGATTCGATCGGTGCGCTGAAGGCCGCCTCGAAGGGCGTGCCCAACACGCTGCTGCGCGACCTGAATTCGGTGCATGCGAACACCACGCTCGCCGATCTGCCGCCGGAGCTTCAGGCGGCGATCGCGACGAACGTGCGTGCGGCGTTCACGCGGCTGCTCAAGGAAGGCTATAATGTCGCGCCCGCCGGCTCGGCCGCGCCGCGTACGCCGCCGCCGCCACGCCCGGTCTCGCGCGACGCCCAGCGCCACCGTCGTCCCAATGCGCCGCCGCCCAAGCCCGGCGGCAGCGACCCGACCAAACCCCGCGGCCCAAGGCCGAATCGTCCGCCCAAGCCGCGCGGCTGATCCGCCTGCTCCTCTCCCGATGGGGAGCGGTGAAACCATCAATGTGGGGGAAATGACTAGGCCGGGAGGATCACCCCCCGGCCTAACCCGCTGCCAGCAGATGTGAGCCCACAGGCAGGAGAAGCTGTATATTGGGCCTCCCCGGCCCTTTTTCAAATCTCGTATTTTTCCGTACCGCTGTGCCGAACGGCTCCGGCGGCATGCCGGCATTGCGGAGAACAAGGTTCGACCTTAGGGCACGCGGCATGACCGCACCGAAACCCAAAGACTGGATCATGGCGATCGCCCCCTATGTGCCGGGGCGCTCCACCACTGATGCCGGCGCACCGATCGCCAAGCTGTCGTCGAACGAGAATCCGCTCGGCACCAGCGAGCAGGCCCGTGCTGCCTTCCTCGCGCATGTCGGCGATCTCTACCGCTATCCCGACGCCAGCGCGGCCGAGTTGCGCGAGGCGATCGGGGCGTATCACGACCTCGATCCCGCCCGGATCATCTACGGCACCGGCTCGGACGAGGTGCTCCACCTCGCTGCCGGCGCTTATGCCGGCCCGGGAGACGAGGTCATCTTCGTCCATTACGGCTTCGCGGTGTACGAGATCGCCACGCGCCGCGTCGGCGCGACCCCGGTGGTCGCGCCCGACAAGGATTATGCGACCGATGTCGACGCGATCCTCGCCTGCGTCACCGATCGTACGCGCATCGTCTTCATCGCCAATCCCAACAACCCGACCGGCACCTATGCCCCGCGCGGCGAGATATTGCGTCTCCACGCCAACCTCCCGTCGGACGTGATGCTGGTGATCGACCAGGCCTATTCCGAATATCTGACGCCGGAAGAGGACGATGGCGGCCTCGATCTGGCGCGCCACGCGCCCAACGTGATCGTCACGCGCACCTTCTCCAAGATCCACGGCCTCGCGGCCGAGCGGATCGGCTGGGGTTACGGTTCGGCCGAGGCAGTCGCCGCGATGCACCGCATCCGCGCGCCCTTCTGCATCACCACCGCCGGCCAGAAGGCGGCGATCGCTGCACTCGGCGCGGCCGATTTCGTCGAGCACAGCCGCACGCACAATATCGAATGGCGCGCCTGGCTGGCGGGCGAGATCGCCAAGCTCGGCAATGCCGGCCTCCGCGTCGTGCCCAGCCACGCGAACTTCCTGCTCGTCCTGTTCGAAGGCAGGCTGACTGCCGAGGTCGCCTATCGCCAGTTGATGGAGCGCGGCATCATCGTCCGCTGGCTGCCGGGGCAGGGCCTCGCGCAGGGCCTGCGCATGACCATCGGCACCGAGCAGGAAACGCGCGTGCTGGCCGATGCGCTGCGCGAGATCGTCGCTTCGGAAAGCTGATGGCGGCGCCGATCGAGGCGCTGGCGTTCGACGTGTTCGGCACGGTGGTCGACTGGCGCACGAGCATCGCGCGCGAGGCGGCGTGCTTCTTCGCCGATCTCGAGCGTCCCGACATCGATCCCGCCGGTTTCGCCGATCAATGGCGCGGGCTCTACCAGCCGGCGATGGAAGAATGCCGCGCCGGCCGTCGGTCCTTCGTCCGGCTGGATGCGCTCAATCGCGAGACGCTCGACACCCTGCTCGACCGCCACGGCGTGACCGGCGCGGAAGAACAACGGCTCGACCATTTCGCCCATGCCTGGCGCCGCCTCGATCCCTGGCCCGACGCGGTCGAGGGGCTGACCCGGCTCAAGGCACGCTATCCGATCGTCACCCTTTCCAACGGCAATATCGCGCTGATGCTCGAAATGGCCCGGCGCGGCGGCTTGCCCTGGGACGCGATCCTCGGCGCGGAAGTGACGGGCGCCTACAAGCCCGAACCGCGCGCCTATCTCGGCACTGCCGAAGCGCTGGGCATCGCTCCCGCGAACCTTTGCCTCGTCGCCGCACACCATAGCGATCTCGCCGCCGCCCGCGCCTGCGGCCTTGCCACCGCTTATGTCGATCGCCCGCTGGAATATGGCGGCCGGCCCGCCCCCGACCGGCATTTCCGGCAGGAATGGGACTATCTCGCCGACAGTATCACGGACCTTGCCACCCGGCTCGGGTGTTGATCTACTGGACTTGTTCGCGCTGACGTGATTCTGAGTCCGCTGTCACAAAAGTGACACGTGGAGCCACACCAGATCGACCAGGTCGCCGCCCTTCCATATCGTATCGCCGCCGATGGCAGTGCCGAGGTGATGCTGATCACCTCGCGTGATTCGGGGCGCTGGGTGATTCCCAAGGGCAACCCGATCAAGGGGCTGGCCTCGCACGAGGCCGCCGCCGCGGAAGCGTTCGAAGAGGCCGGCGTTCGCGGCATCGCCTGCCCTTCGCCGATCGGCAGCTTCTCCTACACCAAGCGCCGCCGCGCCGGGCGCGATCGCGATCTGCGCGTCACGGTCTATCCGGTCGCCTTTGTCGAGCAGGTCGCGGACTGGCCCGAACGCCACCAGCGCGACACAAGCTGGTTCGATCTCCCCCGCGCCGCCGTTGCGGTCGACGAACCCGAGCTGAAGACACTCATTGCAGCTTTCCGAGCGCCGGTGATTCCGGCTAGTCTGGCGCAGCGCGCCCTTCCCGCGTTCCGGACCCAGGCTAGAAAGAGGATACCGATGGTCGCGTGGTTCCAGGCGCTGATGCCCAAGCAGGGCCGATTCTTCGATCAGTTCGAGGCGCACGCCGCGACCCTCGTTGCCGGTGCCGATGCGCTGGCCCGCCTGCTGCACAATCAGGGCCCGATCGCCGAGAACATCGCTGCGATCGTCGATCACGAACATGCCGCCGACGACATCACCCGCGACGTGCTGCAGGACGTCCGCCGCGTGTTCGTCACCCCGTTCGATCGGAGCGCGATCACCAGCCTGATCGGCGTGATGGACGATGCGATCGACCAGATGAACGGCACCGCCAAATCGATCGAGCTCTACGAAGTCACCAGCTTCGAGCCGCAGATGCGCGACATGGCCGGCATCGTGGTCGAGGCAGCGCGCATCACGGCGGAGGCGATCCCGTTGCTCCGCTCGCTGGGGCAGAATTCGGCGCGCCTGCACGATCTCACTGCCCGCCTGATCAGGATCGAGGGCGATGCCGACGACATCCACGATGCCGGCCTGAAGGCCTTGTTCAAGGCGCACGGTGCCACCGCGCCGATGGACTTCATCGTCGGACGCGAGATCTACAGCCATCTGGAAAAGATCGTCGACCGGTTCGAGGATGTCGCGAACGAGATCCAGGGTCTCGTGATCGATCACGCCTGAGCGCCCGGTGACGCTTTCCCTTCCCCTGCTGATCGGCCTGATCGGCGTTGCCCTGCTGTTCGACTTCCTGAACGGCCTGCACGATGCCGCCAATTCGATCGCGACCGTCGTCTCGACGCGGGTGCTGAAACCGCATCATGCGGTGCTCTGGGCCGCCTTCTTCAACTTCATCGCCTTTGCCGTGTTCGGCCAGCATGTCGCGCAGACCGTCGGCACCGGCATCATCTCCACTCAGATCGTCGATCCGCAGGTGATCTTCGCCGCCTTGATCGGCGCGATCGTGTGGAACGTCATCACCTGGATGCTCGGCATCCCCTCGAGCAGCAGCCACGCGCTGATCGGCGGCCTGCTCGGCGCGGGCATCGCCAAGGCCGGGCTCAGCGTCGTCGTGTGGGCAGGTGTGTTGAAGACGGTGGTCGGCATCTTCGCTTCGCCCGCGGTCGGCCTGGGGCTCGCGCTGGTGCTGGTGCTGATCGTCGCCTGGACCAGCCTCAAGCTCACCCCGCTCGGTGTCGACAAGCGTTTCCGCAAGCTGCAGCTCCTGTCGGCGGCGGCCTATTCGCTCGGGCATGGCGGCAATGATGCGCAGAAGACGATGGGCATCATCACCGTCCTGCTCTTCTCGCAGGGCATTTATCACGGCGAGTTCCATGTGCCCTTCTGGGTGGTGCTCGCCTGCCAGGCGGCGATGGCGTTCGGGACGATGTCGGGCGGGTGGAAGATCGTGCACACCATGGGCTCGAAGATCACCCGGCTGACCCCGGCTCAGGGCTTCTGCGCGGAGACCGGCGGCGCGATTACCCTGTTCATGGCGACCTTCGGCGGCGTGCCGGTGTCGTCGACTCACACCATCACCGGCGCGATTGTCGGGGTGGGCGCGGCGCGGCGCTTCTCCGCGGTGCGCTGGAACGTCGCCAGCAACATCGTCATCGCCTGGTTCGTGACATTGCCCGCCGCGGCACTGGTCGCCGCGCTGACCTGGTGGATTACGGGGCTGTTCCTCTAGGACTATCTGTCGCAGGAGACGTTGCACGTTCCCGTGCCGCGACGCGCCAGGGCCGCACTGGCACTTGCCTCCGTTCGATTGTTCAACTCGTCCCATTCCAGCTTGGTCAGGCAGAAGCGCCTGGCCATGATCGTGCCGGTCGGCACGATCATCCGGCAGATCTTCCTGCTCGTATCTACTGGCGCCGACGTGACACCCTGGGGCGACTGGCCCGAAGCAGCGGCAGCCGCCGCGATGATCGCCGGCATCATGTACATCATTCGAATCTCTCCCTGTTCGACTGGGTCGAGCGATATCCCGGTCCCAATCGCGCACCGTCCCCTTTTCCGGCTGAACGTCATATCTGAGCGGCTCTGCGCCTGATCTCGATCGGCAGTCGGATGGAGCGTCCCCCGGTCCGGCGAGATTCGTCCAGAAACACAAGATCGTTTGACTCCGTCGTTCCTGAAAGATACCGGACGGTCGGTTTTAACGGCCATCGGTTTTCGTCATGATCCCACCCTCGGGCTATGAACGGCGCAAGGACCCTGAAAAGGTCCGGCTCGCCCTTACCTTGGCGGCAGCGCACCTGATTGCGGAGCGGGGCCTGTCCCGCCTGACGGTCGACGCCGTCGCCAAAGCCGCCGGGGTTACCAAGGGCGGCCTGTTCCACCATTTCCCGTCCAAGCAGGACCTCGTCCTTGGCGTGCTCGGTGCGATGATCGACTTCGCCAACGAGACGCTGGAAGCGATGATGGCGACCGATCCGGAACCGCATGGACGCTTCACCCGCGCCTATCTCAAGGGCGTGTTCGCCGACCAGAAGCTGGGCGGACACACCTCGTCCCGGACCTTGTGCCTGGCGATGCTCGCCGATCCCGATCTGCAGGATGGCTGGGGGAAATGGGTCGAGGGCCGCATCGCGCTCCATGCGGCGACTGACGACAACCCGGCCTGCGCGCTGGTCCGCCTCGCCGCCGACGGCGCCTGGCTGAACTCGCTGCAGCACCCGACCGACCCGCCGCCGCTGCCGGCCGAAGTGTTCGAGATGCTCATGAGCCTCACCTACCCCAGTCGCTGATCGCACCCAAACCCGATCCCCCTTTTACCGGCCGCTCAACCCGGAGTTTTTCCGTGACCAACACCATCTTCCGCCGCATCGCTTACGGCCCGTTTCTCCTCGCGCTTGCCTCGTGCGGCGGAGGCAATCCGCAACAAGGCGGCGCCGGGGGAGGAGAGATGGGGGCAGGGCCACCCCCACTGGTCGTCGCGATGACCGTCCGTGCGCAGCAGGTGCCCAATATCGTCGAGCTGCCCGGGCGGATCGAGGCAGTGCGCACCGCCGAGGTACGTGCGCGTGCCGACGGCATCGTCGAACGGCGCCTCTATCAGGAGGGCACGGATGTCACCGCCGGCCAGCCGCTGTTCCGCATCGACCCGCGCGATCTGGCGCAGCAGGTCGAACAGTCCCGTGCGGCGCTTGCCCGGTCGGAAGCCGCCCGGACCAATGCCGCATCGGTGGTCCGCCGCTATGCGCCGCTGGTCAGCGAACGCGCCGTCAGCGCGCAGGAATATGATCAGGCCCAGGCCACGCTGCGGCAGGAAACCGCCAATGTCGCCGATGCCCGCGCGGCACTGGCGCGGGCTCGGCTGCAGCTCGGCTACACCATTGTCCGCGCGCCGATCGCCGGTCGCGTCGGCCGCGCGCAGGTGACCGAAGGCGCGCTGGTCAGCGCGAGCCAGGCCACCCTGCTCGCCACGATCGAGCAGCCCTCGCCGATCTACGCCGTCTTCACGCAATCCAATGCGGCGATCCTCGATCTGCGCCAGGCCGGTGCCGCCAGCACGCCGCTGTCGCAGGTCGAGGTCCGCCTGGTCCTCGCCAATGGCCGCGACTATGGCCCGGTCGGCCGCCTCGATTTCGCCGATCAGGTGGTCGATCCGCAGACCGGCAGCCAGGTGCTCCGCGCCATCTTCCCCAATGGCGAGCGGCTGTTGCTGCCCGGCCAGTTCATCCGCGGCCGCATCGCCATGGGCACCAACCCCAACGGCATCCTCGTGCCCGCCAGTGCGGTTCAGATCGGCGAGCGCAATGCCAGCGTCTCGGTGGTCGGCAAGGACGGCTCGGTCGCCCCGCGCCCCGTTCAACTCGGCGGTCAGGTCGGCGGCAACTGGGTGATCAAATCGGGCCTCAAGGCCGGGGAACGCATCATCACCGATGGCTGGCAGAAGGTGCAGCCAGGGCAAAAGGTCCAGGTCAGGGGCGATCCCGCACCCGCCGCCGCGCAGCAGACTCAGGGGAACTGATCGTCATGGACAGCTTTTTCGTCCACCGCCCCGTCTTTGCCTGGGTCATCGCCGCGTTCATCGCGCTGTTCGGCACCATGGCGCTTATCAACCTGCCGATCGAGCAATATCCCTCGGTCGCGCCGCCGTCGCTGACGCTCAGCTATACCTATAACGGCGCCGACGCCGACACGATGGACAAGAATGTCACGGCCGTGATCGAGCGCGAGCTCAATTCGGTCGAGAAATATCTCTATATGTCGTCGACCAGCCGCGCGAACGGCACCGGCGAGATCATCGTCACCTTCCAGTCCGGCACCAATCTCGATGTCGCGCGCACCCAGGTGCAGGATCGGCTGAACCGCGCCGAGCCGCGTCTGCCCGAGGACGTGCGCCGTCTCGGCATCCAGATCACCGACAATTCGGCCGGCTTTCTGGAGGTCATCGGCATCCAGTCCAGGACCGGCAAGACCTCGGGGCTGGAACTCGGTGACTTCGCCTCGACCAAGATCCTGAACGAGTTGCGCCGCGTTCCCGGCGTCGGCAACGCACAGCTCTTCTCGTCCGAAAAGGCGATGCGCATTTGGCTCGATCCGGAAAAGCTCGCCGGCTTCAACCTCTCGCCCTCCGACGCGCTGGTCGCGGTGCAGGAACAGAACAGCCAGACCGCGGGCGGCGGCATCGGTGATCAGCCGCTCGGGCCGGGCGCGCAGTTCAATGCCAAGATCGTCACCCAGAACCGTTTCCAGACGCCCGAGCAGTTCCGCAACATCATCATCCGCGCCAACCCGGACGGGTCCACCGTCCGGCTCGGCGACGTGGCGCGGGTCGAAATCGGCGCGGACAATTATCAGTTCACATCGACGCTCGACGGCAAGGAAGTCGCCGGTCTCGCGGTGCAGCTCGCCACGGGCGCCAATGCGCTCGCCACGCGCGACGCGGTGTCGGCGCGCATGGCTGAGCTGGAACATAATTTCCCGCCCGATATCGAATGGTCGGTTTCCTACGACACGACGCCGTTCATCTCGAGCTCGATCGAGAATGTGATCCGCACCCTGGTCGAGGCGATGCTGCTCGTCTTCCTCGTGATGTTCGTGTTCCTGCAGAGCTGGCGTGCCACGGTCATCCCGGCGATCGTCGTGCCGATCGCACTGGCCGGCGGCTGCCTCGGGCTCTGGGCATTCGGTTTCTCGATCAACACCTTGTCGCTGTTCGCCATGGTGGTGGCGATCGGCATCCTGGTCGACGACGCGATCGTCGTGGTCGAGAATGTCGAACGTATCATGGCGGAGGAGGGGCTGTCGCCGCCGCGCGCCACGATCAAGGCGATGGGCCAAATCCGCGGCGCCATCATCGGCATCACGCTGGTGCTGATCGCCGTATTCATTCCAATGGCGTTCTTCCCCGGTTCGACCGGCGGCATCTATCGCCAGTTCTCCGTCACGCTCGCGGTCTCGATCTTTTTCTCCGCGTTGCTCGCCCTCACCCTGACGCCCGCGCTTTGCGCGACCCTGCTCAAGCCGCACAAGCACGCCCCGGGCGAAGAGCGCGTTCCGGCCGAGGGCTGGCGCGGCTATCCGCAGCGCTTCTTCAATGGGTTCAACCATGGTTTCGGGCGCGCGACGGATAAATATGTCGGCGGCGTCGGCAAGATGCTGTCGCGCCCGGTGCGCTGGCTGGCCGTGTTCGCTGCGATCTTCGCGGTGACGCTGTTGCTGTTCGGTCGCCTGCCCGGCGGGTTCCTGCCCGATGAGGACCAGGGCTATTTCCTCGTCAATTACGACGCGCCGGTCGGCGCCACGGCGGAACGCACCGCCGAGGCAGTCAAGGCGACGGAGGCGTATCTCTACAAGCAGCCGCAGTTCGAACGGATGTTCTCGGTCATCGGCTTCAACTTCTTCGGCCAGGGCCAGTCGGCCGCGCTCTCCTTCGTCATGCTCAAGCCTTATGAGGATCGCAAGGGCGCCGCGAATTCGGTCGAGTCGGTGATTGGCGGCACCTTTGGCGCAACCGCCGCCATTCCCGGCGCAACGATCTTCGCGCTCAACCCGCCGGCAATCCAGGCGCTCGGCAACGCGACCGGCTTCTCGATGAAGATCGAGGACCGTGTCGGCGACGATCCGGCAGGGTTGCAGGCGGCGATGGGCGCGATCCTGGCGCAAGCGGGCAAGAACCCGAAGCTCGCCGGCGTCAGGCCGGAAGGGCAGGCGCCGTCGCCGCAGCTCTATGTCGATATCGATCGGGTCCAGGCCCGCGCGCTCGGCCTGGCCATCGCCGACGTCAACGCCACGCTCGCGATCAGCTTCGGCTCGGCTTATGCCAACGACTTCTCGAACCAGGGCACCGTCCAGCGCGTCTATCTCCAGTCCGACGCGCCGAGCCGGATGAGCGCCGAGGACGTGCTTGACCTCAGGGTGCGCAACCAGTCGGGAACCATGGTGCCTTTCTCGGCCTTCACCAAGGTCTCCTGGACTGCGGGCGCCACTCAGCTCCAGCGCTATAACGGCTATCCGTCGGCCACCATCTCGGGCCAGGCCGCACCGGGCCAGAGCTCGGGCGCGGCGCTGGTCGAGATGGAACGCATCGCCACCAGCGCGCTGAAGCCCGGCTTCGCCTATGAATGGACCGGCACAGCGTTCGAGGAGAAACAGGCCGGCGGCCAGATCGGCCTGCTGCTCGGCCTGTCGCTGGTCGTCATCTTCCTGCTGCTCGCCGCGCTCTACAACAGCTGGGCGATCCCGCTGTCGGTGCTGCTGGTGGTGCCGTTCGGTGTGCTCGGCGCGGTGGTCTTCACCCTGCTTCGCGGGCTGTCGGCAGACGTCTATTTCAATATCGGCCTGATCACGATCATCGGCCTGGCGGCGAAGAACGCCATCCTGGTCGTCGAGTTCGCGATTGATGACGAGGTCGGCGATCGCGGTCCGCTGGAGGCCACGCTCGAGGCTGTGCGCCAGCGCCTGCGGCCGATCCTGATGACCAGCCTCGCCTTCATTCTCGGCATGGTGCCTTTGGTCATCGCGGCCGGGGCAGGGGCCGCCAGCCGCCATGCGGTCGGCACCGGCGTGATGGGCGGGATGATCACCGCCACTGCGTTCGGCATCTTCTTCACCCCGGTCTTTTATTATGCCGCGCGCAAATGGCTGTCGCGCAAGCGCAAGCCGATCGACGACGACACGTCCGATGCCGCGCCCGATCACGGAGCACCCGCTCATGCATAAGGTCCCCATCCTGATCGCCCTGGCCGGTGCCACCGCGCTTGCCTCGTGCAACTTCGCGCCGGCCTATCGCCAGCCGGTCGCGCCGATCTCTGCGACCTTCCCGCAAGGCGACGGGCAAGGCCAGGCAGGCGCGCGGGCCGCGACCGATATCGGCTGGCGGGATTATTTCGGCGATCCGCGCCTCCAGGCGCTGATCGCCGCCGCGCTCGCCAACAATCGCGATCTGGCGCAGTCGGTCGCCCGCGTCGCCCAGGCCCGCGCGCAATATCGCATCCAGGATGCGGAGCGCCTGCCGCAGGTCGATCTCCAGGCCGGCGCCTCGCGCAGTCGCACCCCGCTCAACTCGCTGGCCTTTCCCGGGGGCAGCTCCGGCTCGGGTGGCTCGGCCGATTCCTTCACCCTCAACCAGTTCACCCTCGGCGCTTCGGTCTCCAGCTTCGAGCTCGATTTCTGGGGCCGCGTGCGCAACCTGTCCGAGGCGCAGCGCCGCGAATATCTCGCGACCGTCGAGGCGGAGCGCGCCTTCCGCCTGTCGCTGATCGGGCAGGTCGCCGCCACCTATCTCCAGATCCGCGCCGGCGAAGAACAGATCGCGCTGGCCGAACGCTCGGTCACCGGCCGCCGCGAAGGGCTGCGCATCGCCCGCATGCGCATGGATGCCGGGGTCACGTCGACGGTCGATTACGATCAGGCGGCTTTGCTCGTCACCCAAGCCGAAACCGAATTGGCCGAGCTTCGCCGCACCACCGCGCAATCGGAAAGCCTGCTGACCGTGCTTGTCGGCGGCCCGATGGCCGATACGCTGCCCGCCGCACGCCCGCTGTCGGACCCCGATCAATATACCCATCTCGAACCCGGCTTGCCCTCGGCGCTGCTCGAGAATCGCCCCGACATCCGGCAGGCCGAACAACGCCTGCGCGCGGCCAATGCCAATATCGGCGCGGCGCGCGCTGCGTTCCTGCCGCAGATCTCGCTCACGGGCCTGCTCGGCTTCATCTCGCCCCAGCTCGGCAGCCTGATCTCGGGGGACTCGTTCCAGTATCAGGCGGCCGCGAACGCGACCCAGCCGATCCTCACCTGGGGCAAGGCTTCCGCCGGCATCGCGCTCACCAAGGCGCAGGCCGACGAACTCGTCGCCGCTTATCAACGCGCGGCACAAGGCGCCTTCAAGGAAGTCGCCGACGCGCTCGTGGCGCGCCGCCAGTACGCCGAACAGATCGAAGCGCAGGTCCGCAGCGTGGAGGCCCAACGCCGCCTCGCCCGTGTCGCACGCCTGCGCTACGACAATGGCCTGTCGATCTATCTCGAGGTGCTCGACGCCGAACGCAATCTCTTCTCGGCCGAACAGCAGCTGCTCGCCCTGCGCAGCGCGCAATTGCAGAGCGAAGTATCGCTCTACGTCGCGCTCGGCGGTGGCCTCAAGGAAAGGGCCGGGGCGGGCTGAGGCGCGCCCGCGCGGTTTTCCTTGCGCGACGGGCCGATCCGGATAGCGTCGTGCCTCTCGTCATGGCCCGGATCGGGGAGATGCGCGCTGCCAAGCCATCACATCGACCTTGCGGACTCGCGCTATCGCTTCGCCGATCTGCGGCATGTCCTCGCCGCCGCGAGCCCGTTGCGTTCGGGCGACATCCTGGCCGGCGTGGCGGCGGAGAGCGCCGAGCAGCGCATTGCCGCGCGCTATGTGCTGGCAGATCTGCCGCTCCCGGTCTTTCTCGACGAAGCGGTTGTCCCGTACGAAACCGACGAGATCACCCGGCTGATCCTCGACAGTCATGACAAAATGGCCTTTGCCCCCATCGCCTATCTGACCGTGGGCGCCTTTCGCGAATGGCTGTTGTCGAACGACACCGACGGCGCGGCCATCGCCGCCGCAGCGCCCGGCATCACGCCGGAAATGGCCGCCGCAGTCTCCAAGCTGATGCGCAACCAGGATCTGATCGCGGTCGCGCGGAAAATCCGTGTCGTCACGCGCTTCCGCAACACGCTCGGCTTGCCCGGCCGGCTCTCGGTCCGGCTCCAGCCCAACAGCCCGACCGACGATCCGACCGGCATCGCCGTCTCGATCCTCGACGGGCTATTGATGGGCGCGGGCGATGCAGTGATCGGCGTCAACCCCGCCACCGACAATATCGAGACGACCGCGACCCTGCTCCACCTGCTCGACGAGATCCGCCAGGTTTACGCCATCCCGACTCAATCCTGCGTGCTCGCTCATGTCACCACCACGCTCGACCTGGTCCGCCGCGGCGCGCCGGTCGACCTGTGCTTCCAGTCGATCGCCGGCACGCAAGATGCCAATCGCGGCTTCGGCGTCGATCTCGCCCTGCTGGCCGAGGCGCAGCAGGCGACTCTGTCGCTAGGGCGCGGCACGATCGGCACCGACGTCATGTACTTCGAAACCGGGCAGGGCTCCTGCCTCTCCGCCGACGCGCATCACGGCGTCGACCAGCAGACACTCGAAGCGCGCGCCTATGCCGTTGCCCGCGCCTTCAGCCCGCTGCTCGTCAATTCGGTCGTGGGATTCATCGGCCCGGAATATCTCTACGACGGCAAGCAGATCGCCCGCGCCGCGCTGGAGGATCATTTCTGCGGCAAGCTGCTCGGCCTGCCGATGGGCATGGATATCTGCTACACCAACCATGCCGAGGCGGATGGCGACGACATGGACTCGATCCTGACTCTGCTCGGCGTCGCCGGCGTCAATTTCATCATGGGCGTGCCCGGCGCTGACGATGTGATGCTCAATTATCAGTCCACCAGCTTCCACGATGCGCTGTACCTGCGCGAGGCTCTCGGCCTACGCCCCGCGCCGGAATTCGAGGCGTGGCTGGCCGGCATCGGCCTGCTCTCGCCCGAGGGCCGCATCCTCGATGCCGCCCCGCATGCGCTCGCCGCCGATCGCATTCCGGCGCTGAGGGGCCTGCTTGGCTGATCCCCCGGTCCCCGCGCTCGCCTGGCGATTGCGCAGCCTGACCCAGGCCCGCGTGGCGCTCGGCCGCGCCGGCCAGGCATTGCCGACCCGCGCGCTGCTCGATTTCCAGCTCGACCATGCCCGCGCCCGCGACGCGGTCCACACGGCGCTATCGGTGAAGGGCTTTGCCGAAGCGATCGGCCGTCCCGTGACCGAGGTGCGCAGCCGCGCGAAGGATCGGTCCGACTATCTCAAGCGCCCCGATCTCGGCCGCCAGCTCGATCCGGACGACGCAGCGAAGCTTGCCCGTAACGGTGGAACCCTGGCGATCGTCGTTGCCGATGGCTTGTCGGCAACCGCTATCCATAACCACGCCGCCTCAATGGTGCTGGCGCTGGTCGATCGCCTGCCCGGCTGGTCGATCGCGCCCGTGATACTGGCCCGCCAGGCGCGCGTCGCGCTCGGCGATGCGATCGCCGAGGCGCTTGGCGTCGATCTCGTCGTGATCCTGATCGGCGAACGCCCCGGCCTGACCGCGCCGGACAGCCTCGGGGCGTACATCACCTGGCAACCGCGACCGGGCAGGCGCGACAGCGAACGCAACTGCGTCTCCAATATCCGCCCGCCGCATGGCCTTTCCTACGGCGCGGCAGCCGATACGATCGCGCGGCTGCTGCGGGCGGCACGGGAGCAGGGGAGGACCGGGGTGGAACTGAAGGATGGGGCAGAGCGACAGCCTCCGCTCCGGGATGGGTCATAAGACGGCACGCTCTCGCGTCGCGGCTAGAAATTGCGACGACCGGATCGGTCGGAACTGCTGATCGCGATTGAAATGCGCGGGATATCGGTAATGACCTGTGCCGCTTCCTCGATCGCGGTCTGATAGCGCTGCCGCGTCGCCATCTTGATACAGGTCCGTGCGAGGTGCTCGGCTGTCACGGGGTGTCCGCGTGCGGCCATTACCTTGGCGATCAGCGCTCTGAGCGAAATCTTGCGCAATTCCATGCCGTAACGCGTCGCGACCATCATGGCGTCGGTCGCATATCGCAGTGCCCCGTCAAAATCCGACATCTGCAATCGTGCCTTGGCCGTTGCCATGGATGCCTCGCACCGCACGCGATGGACATCGGTGTGGATCGCATAGGTCAGTGCTTCCTCCAGATAGCGGTGGGCCCGCTGGCGTTCATGGGGAAGAGTTGGTTCGGTCTTGAAGAGTTGCGTATCGGCCCAGGTCACCTGAAGCCGATGTACGATATCCATCTGCACGGCCGACTGCGCCAGATTCAGGGCGCGCTCCAGGGTCAGCAAATGCTCTTTCGGATCGTTCGTGCTGCCAAACGCGTTGGCCCGAAGCCGTTCGAAATAGGCTTGGGCGCGCACCTCCGAAAGAGCTGAAAGCAAGCCGCACGCGGCCTTGTATTTGTCGAGCGCCCGGTCGGCTCGGCCGCGCAGGTGCAGGCACCAGGCCTGATATCCGGTAGCGATTGCAATGGCGAGCTTGTCCTCGCGCAGTTGATTTACGAAGGACTCCCTGCTGCTCTCCCGGATTATCTCCTCGCATTTGCGCTCGGCTACGCCGATGTCGCCCATCTCGATATCGACCGTCAGCTGGTTGAGCCTGATACGGCGCCAATTATGGGCCCGGTCGTCTCGCTCGACCCATTGGCGATTGACGGTCATCGCCTGGTCAAACGAGCGCCGGGCTTCGTGCAGGTCGCCCATTGCCAGCCGCACGACGCCGCGCTCGTTGTGGAGCCAGACGAGTTCGTCCGCATAAAAGGGGTCGATATTGCCGAAAGCCCTTTGAAAGACCTGCAGCGCCTCTTCGGCCTTTTTTACCCTGTCTGCATCGTTTGCGATGTCCTTGATCCACAAATCGTGGATCCCCTTCTTCAGGCTTTCGCGCGCGATCGACATTTTGCCATAGGCGTCGATCAGGTCGTCGAGCCTTTCCGCATGTTCGAGCAGCACGCCGTCGCGCCCTTCGCGAATGAGGCGGTCGCCGCTATCCAGCGTGAGCAGGCCGGTCGTGGAATAATAGCTTCGCACCAGGGCCAGCGCGGCCCGCAAGGCGCGGGCATGGCGTGCGCTGCACAGACGCTCGATTTCGGACAATTGCTCGTCCGTGACAGGTCTGCGGCTTGCGCCGCACGCAGCCGCGGCGCTCGCGAGCGACTGACGATAGTCCTCGGGCGCGATGCCCAGATTGGCGGCGTGTGCCGGCAGGGACGATGCCGCGCCGGGGACGATCCGGTAGGACCCTATCAGGCGATCGATCGCATCTCCGAGTTCGTCGTGGATATCCGTGTCGGGGATATCGCCGTCGATCGGCTGGGCGACATAGAGCGACATGTTGAACGCGGTCGACAGCTTGGCTTCGCTCAACGGGATGCCATAACGGTAACGCAGTTCGGTCAGCAGCGATCGATGAAGCGCGTAACGCGGCGCATCCGGATCGTACGGCGGTGTCGGATTCCTGTAGGGAGCGAGCGGCAGCACCAGACGCTGCGACCACAGCGCCTTCAACGTCTCCTCCACCAGTGCGCGATCCTTCAGCGCCGGCATCATCTGGAGGATGTCGATCTCTATCGGCAGGCCGATAAAGGCAAGCGCCTTGAGGATTTCGCGCGCAGTCGCGATATTGGAAGGAGAGGCGCTTTCCCCCAGAATCTTGCCCAGGGTGACTTCGTCGAAGATTGCGCCGAACAGGGCTCGCCGCAATTCGGTGGAATCGCCGCTGATCCGGCCTGGCTGGTTGGCATGATAGCGTGCGACTTCTTGCCGAAGCGGGGCCGGCATTTCGCCCGGTGTACGCATATGGCGCTTCGCCATCTGCCATACCGAATTCAGGTATCGACCCGGAATATCGGCCTGGTCATCTCGTTGATCGGCTCCAGCGTTGAGTTCGTTGAAATCCCATATCTCGGCGTTGATTCCCTCCATGTATTTTCGGACGCGCTCGGTCCCGAACATGATCCAACGCGCCCGGCGGTCTGAAGACTTCGGGTCCAGCCCGGCCGTATCCGTTTCCGGCAGCTCGAACGGGCGACTGGCAAGCGCCAGCAACTCGTCCAGTTCGGCGCTGAGCGGCTGGCCGGCGATGTCGAAGAATCGCTCCATCCCATTCATGATCACCAGCGCTCTGGGATCGTCGCGGCCGACGTCGCCATTCAGCGCGAGCCGCCGGAAGAAAACCCGGCGACTCTGTCCGGGCAACGCGCCGGGGGCGGCCTCCAGCCGTTGATCGAAAGTATGTGAGAAGAATCGAGCCAGGCCGTCCAGGACCGTATCGGTATCGAAGGTAAAACCACCATTTATCAGCATGCACTGGGCGACGGACTGGAGGCAGAGATCCTGGGCATTCGCATTGGAGATTGTCCGCGCGACGCTGCCTTTCCCGCAGCCTTGCGATCCGATGATGCACAGGATTCGTGCCGTTTGCGACTTCTCGATGATCTTGGGAAGCCAGTCGGCCGATTTCGGCGCCTCGTCTGAAATGACATTCCACAAGACGACGGGCCGAGGTGGCTCGGCCTGAGTCGCACCCAGAACGCGCCCCTCCATGGACCGCCAGCTGCGGCCGACATGCCGTTCCCGGACGGCAGGGTTGCAATAGGCATCCGCCGCATCGCCGATCCCGCGGGTCAGCAGGTCGATGCCGTGTTTCAGGTCGTGCAAATCCTGCCGGTTGGAAATGTCGGGCTCGTCGAAATCGACTTCCTCATCGAGCCGCGTCGAGGAGATTTTCTCGCAGAACTGGTCGCTCGCCACCTTGGAACGGGGGGATTGCGGAACATAGATATGGTCGGGGTCGTGGTCGCGGAGCGGCTCAAAATCAGTATCGAAGATCGTCAGGACGCCCAGTCGGCGAAGATAGTCGATCCGCTTCGCGGCGATCTGGTCCGGGTTCAGCTGTTCGGGCCTGGCGGACCATAGAAGAAAGGTCGGCGCCACGCGTTGATAGGGGTTGTTGCTGATGAATTCCTGCATCTCGCTGTTGAGTTCCGTCTCCCCCATGCCGAGGCCGACGAACAGGATTGGATTTCCGCCCATCATCATGCGCTTGGCGAATTCGAAGGGGCCGCGATTCAGGTCGTTGCGGCGATACAGATTATCATAGTCGCGCTGGCTTGCGATGATCGTGCGCCAGTTGCAGGCACGGCCATGGAGATGCATGACATGTCCGTCGACATCATCGGTCCCGACCGCAAACTCGATCATCCGGTCGATGCGCTCGCGATTGAGCAGGTCGCTCTCGATCGCCCAGCCATCCGCGAACACCCGCCGGATACGGCCGCTTCCCAGATCCCAGGAGAAATTCTCGCCAGAGGCTCGGCGCAGCGCCGCCAATTGGTTGAAAGGAGAGGTGAACGACCCGTCAGCGCCCTCTCTTGGCTGGTCACCCAACATGGCGATGCGCTCGATCTCGAAATCATAGGACGGCGTGGCGAAGCGGCGAATACCCAAGGCATTCCAGAGCGCGGCCGGAACGTTGAAGCGCTCGTCGAATTGGCCGGGATCCACACCCGATCCGGGGCGGTCGATCCGCCATCCCCTTTGCGGCACGCGAAATCGGAGTGCCAGGGCGGCTCGCATCGCTTCCCGCAGATTCTCGCAATGGTCGAGCGGCCAGCGGCTATTGCTGAGAACCGCATTCGGCCATTCGGGCTCGGCCGGGCCAAGCTTCTCCAGTACCTCCTCGATCAGGCTCATGCCCACCGGCGTGGTCCAGGTCCTGGCGGCGCTCCGCTCCTCGAAGCGCTTGATGCGCGCCGACGCTTCCGAGACATCGCGGATCGAAGCGCCGCTATGCTCGACCGCGTCGCCCGCCAACGCCGAAAACGCCATGCGAAGCTGTTCCCAGCTGCCATAGCCGAAAGCTTGGGTCGCCATCGATCCGGTGAACGCAATCATCCTGCCGGTGGATAATGCGCGAAAGAACTCCAGTCGCGCTCGCTGCGCTAACTTGTTGTCTTCGAGGTAGTATTTCTTGAGGTAGTTGGATCCCACAAGCAGCCCCTCCCCATATTGACCATTATATTGAACGAAGATCGGTCACGAACAACGATTCTTGTCCTGCGTCCGCGGGAATATTGGTCCGTTGTGGAGTCATTTTGTGGATATTGGCTATTTCTATCGACAATACCCGGATCGATACTCGCCGATATTGAGCAAAATCATCGGCTGTTTCGGAGAAGCCATCGGGTGGAGTTCTTTGGAGCGGGGTCTTTTTTTGTCCCCGTCGCAATGCCGGAATGGCCGCAACCGGCCTTCGACTGCAGCGTTCAGTGTTTTTGCGCCGGTTGGCCCCCTAGCCGCAGCTCCATTCCCTCGATACCTTTCGCGTCACACCGGACGGGGCGATCATGATCCAGACGACAAGACGCGAATTTCTCACTGGCGCGGGCGCGCTCGGCCTGACGGCGGCACTTCCGGCCTGGGCGACGGCCGCCGCCGGCCCGGCCGACGCAACGGCCCAGGCGCTGCTCTCGGCATTGGCCGAGGACCTTCTCGCCGACTCCCCCGAATATGCCCTGTCGCTCGGCATCGACCGGGGCGATCGCGCCGCGCTGCACGGCCGCTTCATGGACCGCAGCATCGCGGGGGATCGGGCTCGCGCGGCCCGTTGCACCGCCCGGCTCGGCCAGATGCGCAAGCTCGACCGCACTGGTCTGTCGCCGTCGACCGCGCTCGATCTCGACACCGCCCAGGCCGCCTATGCCCTGGCCGAGGAGGGCTGGCGCACCATGCCGGTCGGCGCGAATGCCGTGCTCGATGCCAATGTCAGCTATCGCAGCTCGCCCTATATCGTCACCCAGCTCGGCGCCGCTTATTCGGACCTGCCCGATCTGCTCGAGAACAAGCATGATGTCGCCGGTGCCGCGGATGCCGACGCCTATCTGTCGCGGCTGGAAAGCTATGCGACTGCGCTCGATGGCGAAACCGGCCGCATGCACGCCGATGCCGCCAGGGGCGCGATCCCGCCAGTGCTGGTGATCGACATCACCGCCGGCCAGTTGAAGGGTATCCGCGGCACCCCCGTCGCCGACTGGGCGATCGTCAAAAGCTTCGGCGAGAAATGCGCGAAGTCCGGCCTGCCCGCATCCTATGCCGAGCGCGCCGCGACACTCTGCACCGACAAGGTCTCGCCGGCGCTCGATCGTCAGATCGCCGCCTTTGCCGATCTCCGCAAAAATGCGAGCGAGATCCCCGGCGTGTGGCAACGCCCGCATGGCGACGATTATTATGGGTGGCTGGTCAAGGCCGGCACGACCACCAACGCCACGCCGGACGAGATCCACGCACTCGGCCTCGCCCAGAACAAGGCGATCAATGCGGAGATCGACACGCTCCTCAAAGGCCAGGGCCTGACTCAGGGCAGCGTGGGCGACCGGCTGACCGCGCTCAGCAAAAGGCCCGACCTGGTCTTCAGCAATGACGATGCCGGGCGCGAGAAGCTGCTCGCCTATCTCAACGGCCGCATCGCCGATGTCCGCACGCGCCTGCCGCGCGCCTTCGGCAATCTGGTGAAGGGCAATCTCATCATCAAACGCGTGCCGCCCGCGATCCAGGACGGCGCACCCAACGGCTATGCCGGGCCGGGCTCGATGGATGGCTCGCAGCCCGGCATCTATTACATCAACCTCAAATCGACCGAGACCTGGCCGCGTTACTCGTTGCCGACGCTCTGCTATCATGAGGGCATTCCCGGCCATGTCTGGCAGGGCGAGTACAGCTACCGCCTGCCGCTGATCCGCTCGCTGCTCGCCTTCAATGCTTATTCGGAAGGCTGGGCGCTCTATGCGGAACAGCTTGCGGCCGAACTCGGCGCCTATGACGAGGATCCGCTCGGCCGCATCGGCTATCTCCAGTCGATGAACTTCCGCGCCTGCCGGCTGGTGGTCGACACCGGCATCCACGCCAAGCGTTGGACCTTCGACCAGGCGCTTGCCTGGTTCCAGCAGGCGACCGGCATGCCGCTCGGCCAGCTCACCGCCGAGCTGCAGCGTTATTGCGCGATGCCCGGCCAGGCCTGTGGCTACAAGATGGGCCATAACGAGATCAATCGCCTGCGCGACAAGGCAAAGGCGGCGCTCGGCCCGCGCTACGATCTCAAGGCCTATGACGATGTCGTGGTGGAGACGGGCAATGTGCCGCTGACGCTGCTCGAGCGCGTGGTCGACGGCTATATCGCCAGGGCCAAGGGGTAGGGGGAGCGCCTCTTCGAGTCGAACAGGCCCGACTCACCTGAATCGTCGTGACAGTGCCGGAGAGTGTCAAAGCGGTTGATCGAGGGGCAACGTCCATCCGGGTCGCTGGCCCTTGTTTTCGGTGGTCCGAGCCGGAAATCGCCGGAAAAACAGGGGAATCCGGAGGTAGGCAGCGGTCGAACACGCAGTGACGGCGCCCCGGGCGGGGACAAACGACGCCGGATGACGGATAAAAGTCACTTCGATGCATTTTGTGCTTGCGCGGTCGAAAAGTCGCCCATATAGAGCCCCCTCACCGCAGCGGTGGCCGACACGGTCGCTTCTGAGGTTACCATAAACCAGGCGCTGAACCGCCCCGATAAAAAGGGGTTTGGAGTGGCGTCGGGCTTTTGCGCTCTTTGACATTGTTGGTACAGATGAAGGGACATGTGGGCGGCGGCTCCGGGTCTTGCATTCAAGGTGCAAGGAGCTCGGTTAAATTAGGCCGTTCCTATATGTCCTTA
>NZ_JBAZTU010000003.1:0-1164162 GCF_041661825.1 Sphingomonas sp. | reverse complement strand
GTATAGTTCAGCACGCACTCGCCCGCGCGGAACAGGCCCTGGATCAGATAGCGGTCGCGCAGCTCGTCGTTCGAGACACACTCCATCATGTCCGGGTGCGTGGCGTAATAAGTACGGTCGAACATCAGGGTCCCTCCAGCTGCGCCTATGTCGCGCTTGATTCTTCGACACGCGGGGTAACCGGTGTCAGGAGCTTTCGCAATATCAGTCGCGAGGCGGCGCGACCGAACCGCGACGGATCAGCGTCGAGCGGAACATGGATGGCTCTTCCACCACCTCGTCACCATCGGCAGTGAGCTTCAGCGCCGCGGAGCGGGCCATGGAAATGATCGGCCAGCGCACCGTGGTCAGCGGCGGCCAGATATGCGCGGCGATCGGTGTGTCGTCGAAGCCGACGATCGACAGGTCGCGCGGGACGTCGATGCCGCGCTGGCGCGCCGCGTGGAGCACGCCGGCCGCCATTTCGTCGTTGCAGGCGAAGATCGCGGTCGGGCGGGGCATCAGGTCGAGCAGACGATCGGCCGCCATCACCCCGGATTCGAACGTATAATTCCCTTCCGCGATCATCGAACGGGGCAGGGTGATCTTCGCAGCGGTCAGTGCCTGTTCGAAACCCTGGCGTCGTTCGCGCGCCGAGCGGAAGCCATGCGGGCCGAGCACCAGGCCGATGCGCTTGTGGCCCTGGTCGATCAGATAGTCGACCGCTGCCGTCACCGCCTCGCAGTCGTTGGAGGCGACCATATGCGCCGGATCGTCGAGTTCGGCCGAGCCCATGCGCACATAACGGCAGCCGATATCGTTGCAGAGCTTGGCGAGCTGGTTGTTCTCGCTGACCGGGGGCAGCAGGACGACACCGAACAGGCGTTGGCGCTCCAGGAAATTGCGCACATCGTCGAGCATCGTCGCTGAACCGCGGTCGATCGGGCGGACGACCAACTCGAATTCGGTACCGTGCAGTGATTCGAGAATGCCCTGCTGGACGTTCATCACCATCTGCGCATTCGGGTTGTCGTGGATCAACCCGATCAGGAAATTGCGCCGGAGCGCCAGTGCCCGCGCCTGGGGATTGGGGACATAGCCGAGCCCGCTGATAACGCCTTCGACATGCTTGCGCGTGTCGTCGCTGAGCAGGGGCGACCGGTTGATCACCCGGCTGACCGTCTTCTTGGAAACGCCCGCGATGCGGGCGACGTCGTTGATCGTGGGAAGGCCGGTTTTTCGCATCATGCGAAGGCATAGCGCCTATCCTGGCAAATCGCCAAATGCGCATCATAGCCGCAACAATGAGCACCGCGGGGAGGGGGACATCGAAACCACCAGAACCGGTCCTTGTCATTGACACCGGTTTACCTTAGGGTCCTATATGAAAGCGCCGACAGCGCGTGCGGGAGGGTTACGAGGGTGGATTCCACCGATTTTGCCCATGAAGTGGGTCATATTGCACAATCATTCGTCGATGCGCGCCGCGCCGGGCGGTCCTTGCCGGATTATCCGGGCACGGTGCCGGTCGCACTTGCCGATGCCTATGCGGTGCAGGACGCAGCGATCGCGCTGAACGAGGCGGAGATCGGCGGCTGGAAGGTCGGCCGGATCAATCCGCCGATCGACGGGGTCGACCGCCTCGCCGGGCCGATCTTCACCAGTCAGATCGTGGAAGCGACCGCCGAGCCGGTGGCGATGCCCGTCTTCGTTGGCGGCTTTGCCGCGGCCGAGGCCGAATTCCTGCTGCGGATCGGCGTCACGCCGCCTGCCGGCAAGACCCGATTCACTCATGAGGAAGCGGCTGCGCTGATCGATGCGGTGCATGTCGGGATCGAGATCGCCAGTTCGCCGCTGGCGGCGATCAACGATCTGGGCGCGGCGGTGACGATTTCCGATTTCGGCAACAATAACGGCCTCGTCATCGGGGCCGCCATCCGCGACTGGCAACGCGCCGAGATCGACAGCTGGCCGCTCGCGGTGGCGATCGACGGCGACGTGATCGGCACCGGCAAGGCGGAGGACATGCTCGATGGTCCTGTGGGCGCGGCGCGTTTCCTGTTCGAGCTGATGGCCGAGCGGGGAATTGCGCTGAAGCCCGGACAATGGATTTCCAGCGGCGCGGTAACCGGGGTACATGCCGTCAGGATCGGCGAACGGATCGAGGCACGCTTCGGTACGGATCTCGCGGTGGAATGCACGATAAAGGCCTCGTGAAGGGGCTCTTCGGGAGAGAGTGATGGCTGAATCGACGATGCCGGAGGTCGCCGACGCGGCGGCGACCCGGATGGGCCGGTATCGCTGGGTGATCTGCGGGCTGCTCTTTGCCGCCACTGCGATCAACTATGTCGACCGGCAGATGCTGGGCGTGCTCAAGGAGACGTTGCACGCCGAGGTCGGCTGGACCGAGATCGGCTATTCCAACGTCGTCTTCTGGTTTCAGACCGCGTACGCGATCGGCTATCTCGGCTTCGGCAAGCTGGTCGACCGGATCGGCGCCCGCTTTGGCTATGCCATCGCCTTCGTGATCTGGACGATCGCGCATATGGCGCATGGCGGCGTCCACAGCGTCACCCAGTTCGCCATGGTCCGCTTCGGCCTTGGTCTCGGCGAATCCGGCAACTTTCCGGCAGGCGTGAAGGCGGTGACCGAGTGGTTCCCCGCCAAGGAACGCGCGCTCGCCGTCGGCATCTTCAACGCGGGCGCGAATGTCGGTGCGATCATCACGCCGCTGGTCGTGCCGGCGCTGACGCTCGCTTATGGCTGGCGCATGGCGTTCGTCATCACCGGTGCGGCGAGCCTGGTCTGGCTGGTCGCCTGGCTGGCAATCTATCGTCGTCCGGAAGAATCGAAGCGGATATCGGCGGCCGAGCTCGCTTATGTCCAGAGCGACCCGGCCGATCCGGTCGAACCGATCCGCTGGAGCGTGGTCGTTCGGCGCAAGGAAACCTGGGCGTTCGCGCTCGGCAAGTTCTTCATCGATCCGATCTGGTGGATGTACATCTTCTGGCTGCCCGATTTCCTGGGCAAGACCTATCATCTGGACCTCAAGACCTTCGGCCCGCCGCTGGTCGCGGTCTATGTGCTGTCCGATGTGGGCAGCGTGGTGGGTGGCTGGGCGTCGTCGCGGATGATCCATCGCGGCCGGTCGGTGAATTTCGCGCGCAAATCGACGATGTTCGTGTGCGCGCTGTGCGTCACCCCGATCTTCTTCGCACAATATATCGACAATCTGTGGCTGGCGGTGCTGATCATCGGCGTGGCCGCCGCGGCGCACCAGGCCTTCTCGGCAAACGTCTATACCTTGCCGTCCGACCTGTTCCCACGCAGCGCGGTGGGGTCGGTGATCGGCATCGGCGGCACGGTCGGGGCGATCGGCGGCATGATCTTCTCGCTCTATATCGGGCAGATCCTCGACCGCATCGGCAGCTACACGCCGATCTTCATCGTTGCCGGATGCGCCTATTTCCTGGCGCTGGCATCGATCCATCTGCTGTCGCCGAAGCTGGCGCGCACCGAAGGCGCCTAAGCCGTCCCTTGTCGCTGCGCCGGCCCGCGCCGGCGCGGCGACCAGGGCGATCGTTTCCAGATCCACAGCGGCAGGCGCAGCACTGGATAGAGGATGCCCAGGCCCGAGGGGAGGCGCAGCAGCACCACGTCCTCGGCCGGGATCGCGACGCGCCGGATATGCGCCCAGGCATCGCCCCAGCGCGACAGGGTCAGCAGGGTCGCGCTCGGCTCGACCACCGAGTTCCAGGGCGTCTCGCTCAATTCCCGCGCGCCACCGCCTGCCGCCATCACCCGCAAGGCGAGCGTGTTGAGCAATCTGAGCCGGAGCGATCGCGGCGCGGCGAAACCGGGGGGCAGGGGCGTGTCGAATGCGGCATTGGCCAGCATGATCGCCGAAGCTGCCGGGCGCGTCGCACCGGCGGCTTGCGCTGCCGCCCACAGGCTCGCGCCGCCATCCTCGCTGGTGCCGAGCAGTGCGGCGATGTCCGCCAGCCATTTCAGTCGCGCCCAGGCATGGCCCGAGCCGTGCACGCACAGATAGGTGAACAGGGGAGGGTCGGTGAGCGTGCGCAGGGCGCCGGCGCCAGGGATCTGGACCATGCGGCGGTCGCTCGCTGGCGGCATGCCGGTATCGCTCGCGGCATCGGAAAGCCGCCAGTGCAACTCGATCCTTACCTTGCGCTGGCGATGATGATGCGCGCTGTCCTTGGAGATCGCCTGATAGGTCCTGAGTGCGCCGGGCGGGAGTGGCCTGGACGGCGCGGTCATCTCATAACCCGCCTCGTCGAGCACGGTCCAGGCGCGGGCGACGTCGCCGGGCGACACGACCATGTCGATATCGACCGAATCGCGCACCGCGATCGAGCCATAAGCGCGCACCGCAAGCGCTGAGCCCTTGAGGAACAGCGGCTCGATCCCGACCTTTTCGAGTAGTACCTGCAGGCGCAGGGCCTCGCCCGTATTCCGCAGTGCCGAGGTCATGGTCCGCTGCGCACGCTCGGCGATGCCGGGCGGCACGGCGAGACCGGCATGCACCAACCCCTCGCGGACCAGCCCGGCCACGCGGTGTCGCGCGGTGATCCGCTCAACGCATCCCCAATCCGCCCCTTTTGCCAGATCGACGATCCGCGCGGTGCGTTCGTCCGAGAGCGGTCGGGCGATCAGGGCGCAGGCGAGCGCGAATTCAGGGGATGCCTTGGGGCGAATTTCGGTGCTGCCTGATGCTGCGTCGGGGTGGATCGAGTTTAGCATCGCTGCGGAAAAAGCGCGATTGGCAATCGCCCGACCTTCAAGCTCCACGCCGTCCCGTCGCTGGAAACCCGCCGCCGAAAGCTGTTGGCAAGTGCCGAGCCAGCGCGCAAAGTCGAAATCGGGCGAATCAGACTGTTACGCGGGGATGTACGGGTTGAACGGCAAGAAATTACGCGGTGGCGGCTGGTTGGCCGCTGCCTGGGCGACGATCCAGTCAAGTGCAGCGCTGGCGCAGGATTCACTCGCCGATCCACAGGGCTCGGGCGCGATCGTTTCCGCGGTGCGCTGGCTTCAGGGCACCTTGCTGGGCACGGTCGCGACGGTGGTCGCGGTGATCGCGGTCGCCTCGGTCGGTTTCCTGATGCTGACCGGGCGGATCAACTGGCGTTATGGCGCGACGGTGATCCTGGGTTGCTTCATCCTGTTCGGGGCGGCCAGCATCGTGGCCGGCATCCAGTCCACCGCCAGCGCCGGATACTAATGTTATGAACAGGGGGGGCGCATGAACGGGCTGGAGCGGGACCCGCTGTTCGTCGCGCTCACCCGGCCGCAGATGTTTGCCGGTGTCACCTATAGCTATTTCGTGTTCAACGCGGTCATCGCGACCGAGCTGTTCCTGATCTTCCACGCCTTCTGGGTGCTGGGCGTCGCGCTGATCGTTCATCTGATCGGCGTCGTGATGTGCGTGCGGGAGCCGCGTATCTTCGACTTGTGGCTGACGCGCCTCGGTCGCTGTCCGCGCGTGCGCAACCATAAGATCTGGCGATGCAACTCCTACCGCCCTTGACATCCGACCGGCGGGCGGTCGCCCGCGAGAAGTTCGCGGGGTCCCATCTTCCTTATGCGCGGCACGTCGACGATCACACGATCGAGACGCGTGACGGGTTGCTCATGCAGTTCATCCATCTGCGCGGGCTGCTGTTCGAGACCGCCGACACCGACGAGATCAATTACCGCAAGGTGTTGCGCGATGCGATGCTGCAGGCGATCGGATCGTCGCGCTTTGCGCTGTACCACCATGTCATCCGCCGCCAGGCCGAGGTGGAGCTGCCGGCTAAGTTCCCCGACGCCTTCTCCGGCCAGCTCGACGCGGCGTGGCGGGCACGGCTGGCGAGCAAGCAGCTATACGTCAACGACCTGTTCGTGACCCTGATCCGCCGCCCATTGCAGGGCCGGGTCGGGATTGCCGATCGGGTGCGCGGTGTCTTCGGGCGAGCGACGACGACGTCGGAAGCGACCTCGGCCAACGAACTGCGCCAACTCGATGGTGCGCGCGACGCGTTGCTGGCGCAGCTCGGGAGCTACGCGCCGCGGCTGCTCGGCGTGTACGAGACCAAGCAGGGCGTGTGCTCGGAGCCGCTCGAATTCCTGTCGGCGCTCTACAATGGCGAGATGCGGCCGGTGCTGATGCCGATGCAGGATGCCGGCAGCTACATCCCCTATCGCCGTGTCAGCTTCGGTGAGGAGACGGTCGAGCTCGGGCCAGCGGGGAATACGCAGCGCGGGTTCGTCGGCATGGTCTCGATCAAGGATTACCCCGCGCAGACAGCGCCGGGCATGCTGGACGAGTTGCTGCGGCTGCCGTTCGAGCTGACCGTGTCGCAATCCTTTGGTTTCGTCGATCGGCAGGCCGCGCTCGGCAAGATGAACCTTGCGCTGCGGCGGATGCGGTCGGCCGAGGATGAGGCAGTGAGCCTGCGTGGCGAGCTGTCGAGCGCGAAGGATGAAGTCGCGGCCGGGCGTGCGGGCTTCGGCGAGCATCACATGACGATCGCGGTGCGCGGCGACACGCCGGCGGCGGTGGATGCTGGCGTGGCGGAAGTGCAGGCGTCGCTCGCCGATCTCGGCATCATCGCGGTGCGCGAGGAGATTGCGCTGGAACCCGCCTTCTGGGCGCAGTTCCCGGGCAACTTCAAATATATCGCGCGGCGCGGGCTGATCTCGACCGGGAATTTCGCCGGGTTCGCCAGCAGCCATAATTTCCCGCTCGGGCGGGCCGAGGGCAATCACTGGGGCGACGCGGTGACGTTGCTCGAGACGACCGCCGCCGGGCCCTATTATTTCAACTTCCACCAGGGCGACCTGGGCAATTTCACGGTGATCGGGCCGTCGGGCTCGGGCAAGACGGTGGTGCTCAACTTCCTGCTCGCCCAGGCGCGGAAGTTCCATCCGCGGGTGATCTTCTTCGACAAGGATCGCGGGGCCGAGCTGTTCATCCGCGCGATCGGCGGGCGCTACGATCTGTTGCGGCCGGGCGAAGCGTCGGGGCTCAACCCGCTGCAGGTCGAGGACAATCCCGGCAACCGCCAATTCCTGATCGACTGGGTCACGCAGCTCGCGGGCGGCGCCGACATCGACGAGGTGGCGAAGATCAAGGACGCGGTCGACGCGAACTTCGCCCAGCCACGCGAGCATCGCCGGCTGCGCCATTTCGCCGAGTTGTTCCGCGGCGGGCATCGTCCGCATGCCGCCGATCTATGGGCGCGGCTGCGGCCGTGGTGGGGTGACGGCGAGCGCGCCTGGCTGTTCGATAACGAGGAGGATCTGACCGATCTCTCGGCCGAGGCAGTCGGGTTCGACATGACCGCGATCCTCGACGATCCGGCGGTGCGCACGCCCGCCATGATGTACCTGTTTCACCGCGTCGAGGAGCGGCTCGACGGCACGGCGGCGATCATCGTCGTCGACGAGGGGTGGAAGGCGCTGGACGACGAGGTGTTCGTGCGCCGCATCAAGGATTGGGAGAAGACGATCCGGAAGCGGAACGGCATCGTCGGCTTCGCGACCCAGAGCGCGCAGGACGCCCTGGAGAGCAAGATCGCCAGCGCGATCATCGAACAGGCCGCGACGCAGATCTTCATGACCAACCCCAAGGCGCGAGCGGCGGATTATGTCGATGGCTTCGGCCTGACGCCGCACGAGTATGAGATCGTGCGGACCTTGCCTGACGACGCGCATTGCTTCCTGATCAAGCACGGCACCGACAGCGTGGTAGCGCGGCTCAACCTGTCGGGCGAGCGCGATATCCTCACGATCCTGTCGGGCCGCGAACGCACCGTGCGGCTGCTCGACGAGATCCGCGCCGAGAGCGGCGACGATCCCCAGAGCTGGATCCCGCGCCTGCTGGAGCGTGCCTGATGGCATGCCCGTCGATCTCGCCCGGCGGCGCTTTCCTCAGCGGCGTGCTGGGTTATGTCGATTGCCAGGCGCAGGCGATCGGGCAGGGTGGTTATCAGGCGCTGACGGCGCCGGGATCGATCGTATCGGTGCTGCTGACCGGGCTGCTGACGATCTTCGTCGCGCTGTTCGGCTATCGCATGATCCTGGGCCAGACGCCCGGTACACGCGAGGGTGTGCTCGCGTTGGTCAAGATCGGCGTGGTGTTGGCGCTGGCGACGAGCTGGCCGGCCTTTCGCACGCTGGCCTATAATGTCGCGATGCACGGTCCGGCCGAGCTGGCGGCGAGCATCGGTGGTTCGGCGGGCCTGCCCGGTTCGGATGGGGGCCTGGTCGGGCGGTTGCAGGGGATCGATAATGGGCTGGCCGAGCTGCAGCGGATCGGCACCGGTAAGCCGGTCGATGCCGAAGAGATTGTCGGGCCGACCCAGCCGCTGACGCCGCAGCAACAGCAGCAGCAATATCAGAAATTGCAGCAGCTTCAGCAGAAGCCGCGCTGGGACCCGACGCGCGATGCGACGATGCTCAGCCAGTCGCGGACGCTGTATTTGACGGGGGCGATCGCGTCCTTCTCGTCGGTGCGCGTGGTCGCCGGGCTGTTGCTGGCGCTCGGGCCGTTGTTCGCGCTGTTCCTGTTGTTCGACACGACGCGGGGCCTGTTCGAGGGCTGGGTGCGCGGGATTGCCGGGGCGGCGTTGGGTGCACTGTCGACATCGATCGTGCTGGGCGTCGAGCTGGCGTTGATGGAGCCTTGGCTGATCCAGATCCTCGAGCTGCGCCGTCAGAATATCCCGACGCCGTCGGTGCCGACCGAGCTGCTGGCGCTGACTCTGGTGTTTGTTTTGACCCTGCTCGCGGCACTGATCGCCACGGCGCGGGTGGCACAGGGCTTCCGTATGCCGGAGGCCGTGCGCACTGCCGCATCGCGCTGGGCCGAGGCGCTGCGCGAGCGGGCGCCGCAGCCGGCGCTTGCCGGGGCCGAACAGCATGAGATCGCCGATCCGCGCACCCGCGCGCATTCGGTCGCCGATGCGGTCGCCGCGAACCAGCGGCGCGAGGCTGGGCTGTTGCCGCCGCCGGCGGCGCAATTAAGCTATCAGGGGACGACCCAGGCCGTGTCGCGTGATATTCCGGTGGCGGCACCGGTGCCGCTCGGCCAAAGCTATCGGCGCCGCACGCGCGGGCGCGTATCGGCCGGCGCGTCCCGGCGGGACAGGAACGCATGAAGAAGACCTCACGAGAATCGCTCGACGCCTATTATCGCGAGGCTGAGAGCTGGGCGAGCGACCGGCAGGACCTGCTGCGCGCCTCGCGCCGGACCGCCTGGATCGTCGCGGCTGCGGCCGGCACGATCGCGGTGTGCGAGGCGATCGCGCTGATCGTGCTGACGCCGCTCAAGACCGTCGAGCCCTATACCTTGCTGGTCGATCGCCACACCGGTTTTGTCGAGGCGCTGAAGCCGCTCGATGCCAACAAGATCGCACCGGACAAGGCGCTGACCCAGTCCTTCCTCGTCCAATATGTCATCGCGCGCGAAAGCTTCGACATCGCGTCGTTGCAGGCCAATTATCGCAAAACGACCCTGTGGTCGGCCGACCCCGCCAAGGCGCAATATGTGTCGGGCGTGCAAGTGACGAACCCGGCCAGCCCGCTCGCACGCTATCCGCGTTCGACCGTGGTCAGCACGCGGGTGAAGAGCGTGTCGCCGCTCGGCGGCAATTCGACCCTGGTCCGCTTCGATACGCAGCGTCAGGACGCCGGCGGCCGGGTGCTGCCGGTCCAGTCATGGGTCGCAGTGATCCGCTATCGCTTCTCTGGCGAGCCGATGACGCGCGACGACCGGTTCGTGAACCCGCTCGGCTTCCAGGTGACCGGATATCGCCGCGACGCCGAGGATGTGACGCCGGTCGAGCCAGTCGCACCGGGCACTGCGGTGATCGATTCCTCGACCACCACAACCACGACGACCACCGAAGTTCCCGTGCAGAATGGCGTGCCAGCGGCCGCTCCGCCCAATTTCCCACCGCCGCAGCGCTCGCCGAACCGGCCCTCGCGGCCCGAGGTCGAGCTTTGAGGCTCGTACTGGTCCTGCTTGCCTTGCTGATGCCGGTGGCGGTCATGGCGCAAGTGCGCCCGGCGCCTGGGCCGGGCGATCCGCGCATCCAGACGGTGCTCTACGATACCAACCAGGTCGTGCAACTCCAGGTCGCGACGGGCTATCAACTCACTGTCGAGTTCGCGCTCGATGAGCGGATCGAGAATGTCGCAGTGGGCGACAGCGGCGCGTGGCAGGTCACTTCCAACAAGCGCGGCGATCATCTGTTCATCAAGGCAGTGCAGCCCGGCGTCACCACCAACCTGACCGTGGTGACCGACGCCCGCAGCTATATGTTCGATCTGGCGCCGCTCTACGGCCCGCTGCCCGACATGGCCTATACGGTGCGGTTCACCTATCCGCCGACGGCGGTGGCGACCGTCGCCGACACAGCGCCGCTCGTGGAGCCGGGACGCTACAAGCTCGGCGGGACACGCGCGATCCGGCCGTCCGAGATCGATGACGATGGCGAGAAGACCTATATCGTCTGGCCGGCCGACAAGCCGCTGCCGGCGGTTTTCGCGATCGACGAGAAGGGGCGGGAGATGCTGGTCGACGGCCATATGCGCGACGGCCAATATGTCATCGACAGCGTCAAGCCGAAGCTGCTGTTCCGCCTCGACAAGGACGTGGCGAGCGCGGTGCGCGTGAAGCCCAGGGCCAAACGCTGATGGCGAGCGCACCTCCGGCCACTGGCGGCGATCCCCGGATTGGCCCCGATGGCGAAGCCAGCGTTCGGCCGGTCGTCGCGCTGCCGGCGGCGGGCATGCCGTGGTGGGTGTTCGCGATCGGGCTCGGTCTTGTCGCGATCATCCTGTTCAGCGTGCTCGACATGCGGCGGCGTGCGCTGACGGCGCCACCGACGAAGCCGGGTTTCGCCGAAAATCTCGGTGGAGCATCGCCACAGCCCGCGCCGCTGTTCATCCCGCCCGCACCGGCACCGCCGCCGGTCGCGGTGGAGACCCCGGCGCCTCCACCACCGCCCCCGCCGCCACAGCGGATCCAGCAACCGCAGATCATCTATGTGCCGCAGCCCATGCCGCAGCAGCCCGTCGTGAACGAACCGCCGGCGCGGGCGCGGGCGACCGGCGATCCGGCGCTGATCATCGATACGACGACGGGCGATATCGCCGGATCGCCGGTTGCCGCCGATGGTGCGGCGGGCGCCGGTGCCGCAGCCGCTGACGGCGGGGGTGCCGCGGTCGCGACCCGCGCCCGGGCGAGCGTGATGCGCCATCGCCCGACTACGGTGCCGCAGGGGACGCTGATCCCGGCGGTGCTGGAGACCGCGCTCGATTCGACCCGGCCCGGCCTGGCGCGCGCGCTGGTGCAGCGCGACGTACGCGGTTTTGACGGCAGCAAGGTGCTGATCCAGCGCGGCAGCCGGCTGATCGGCGAGTATCGCGCCGATCTCCAGCCCGGTCAGAATCGCGCCACGGTGATGTGGACCCGGCTCGTCCGTCCGGACGGCGTGACGATTGCGATCGGTTCGCCCGCCGCCGACCCGCTCGGCCGCGTCGGCATCAAGGGCAGGGTCAACAGCCATTTCTTCGAACGCTTCGGATCGGCGATCCTGCAATCGACGCTTGATGTGGGGGTGAATCTTGCCTCGCGCATCGGCAATTCCAACTCGCCGGTGATCGTCGCGCTGCCGGGCGCGATGCAGAATGCGACGAGCGGACTGACCCAGGGGCAGCAGATCCAGCCGACCCTCAAGGTCAAGCAGGGTACCGCGATCAGCGTGTTCGTCGCGCGCGACCTGGATTTCACCGGCGTCGAGACGAAGCGGTGAGCGCGCCCGCGCGGGACGACCGCCCGGTCTATCTGCGCAGCTATCTGTCACCGCTGGCGAGCATGCTCGAGCGGGCCGATGTCACCGACATCTATGTCAACCGCCCGGGCGAGGTGTGGGTGGAGACCACCAGCGGCACGATCGAGCGGCATGAGGCGCCGGGACTTGACGAGGCGACCCTGTCGCGGCTCGCGCGCCAGATCGCCGCGCTGTCGCACCAGGGCATCAGCCGCGAGCATCCCTTGCTCTCGGCGACCCTGCCCGACGGCGCGCGCGTCCAGGTGGTCGGCCCGCCGGCGACGCGCGGTCCGCTGGCACTCGCGATCCGCAAGCATGTCTCGCCCGATCTCGCGCTCAGCGATTATGTCGCGAGCGGCGCCTTCGCCGAGACGCGGCATGGCGAGGAAGATACGACGGACATCGACCGCGCGCTGACGATGATGCTCGATGCCGGCGACATCGCCGGCATGCTCGCCAGGGCCGTGAAGGCGCGCAAGAACATCCTCGTCTCGGGCGGCACCTCGACCGGCAAGACCACTTTCCTCAACGCGCTGATCCGCGAGATCCCGGCGGACGAACGCCTGATCCTGATCGAGGACACGCCCGAGCTTCATCTGCGTCACGACAATGCCGTCGGTCTGCTTGCGGCGCGCAGCGCGCTGGGCGAGGCGCGGGTGAGCGCCGACGACCTGCTCGGCGCGTCGCTGCGCATGCGGCCCGATCGGATCATCCTGGGCGAGCTGCGCGGCGAGGAGGCCTATGCGTTCCTGCGCGCGGTCAATACCGGGCATCCGGGATCGATGACCACGGTTCATGCCGACAGCGCGGAGCGGGCAGTCGAACAGATCGCGCTGCTGGTGCTGCAGACCGGCACGCGGCTGAACCGGGACGATGTGCTGCATTATGTGCGGAGCACGGTCGACGTGTTCGTCCAGCTCGCGCGCGCGGGTGGGCGGCGGCATGTGGCGGAGGTTGTGCTCCGGCGTCGGGGCTAGAGAGCCGAGCCTGAAATTCCCTGTTCCGGAGCAAAGAACAGGGAAATAACAGGGAAATCTTTTATTTTTCGGCATGATCGGGCGATTTTCCGCCGGTATTATACTTCTATAACAGTGTGTTGAATAGAAATTCCCTGTTATTGGATAACAGGGAATTCGACTCCGGATAACAGGGAAAATTTCCGCCGGAACAGGGAATTCCATTTCGCCAGACCTGTGAAAGAGCAGCGCGGGTTTCTATCGCGGAACCACGCTGCAACAGTTTCCATCGGTTTTGAATCAACGGCGTCAGGAGATCAGGTTTCGGCGCGATTCCCACGGGGACGCAGCAAGGCGCGCGGGCGCAGAATATGCGCGCAGGTGGCGTGACCGTTCGCCTTGTCGGACTCGTCCGCAGGTATCTGGCCGGTATCGGGAAGCGCCATCCAGGTGATGCCTTGCGCCGTGCAGAGCTCGACGAAATGCTGCCCGGGGCCGGCCGCCTGAACCGGGGATGCCGACAGCACGAAGAGCGCGGGCCCGACCAGCATCAGCCCGACGCGCTCGCCGGACAGGCGGCGGCGTGGGCCGGCCTCATCCTCGTCGCAATGGGTGTCTTCCCCGGCCGGCACGCAAAGCCCTTTCCTGAAGCGGCAGCGATCCGCGGCACGTCAGTTGCGGCATCATGAAGCGCTTTGCCTGCTTCTACGACCGCAAAAAGCCCCGATTTGGCGTCAACCCCGCATCGGCCGAAACGGCGACGCGCTATGGTGCGCGAACATCGGGGCGGAGGAGGGCAGCGTGGAGAGCGACGTCAAGCAGATCATCGGCATTCCGGTGTACGATTCAGTCGACATGCTCGACGTGACCGGTCCGTACGAGATGTTCACCTGGGCAGGGTTCGAGATCGAACTGGTCGCGGCGGAAAGCCGCATGCACTGTTTCCGCGAAGGCTTCCGCTTCGAAGTGCTCAAGACCTTTGCCGAGGCGAGCCCCGATTATGCCGCGCTGTGGGTGCCGGGCGGCGACCCCGCGGCGCTCAATGTGCTGATGAAGGACGAGACCTATCTTGGCTTCCTGCGCGACAAGGCAGCGGTGACGCCGCTGGTCGCCTCGGTGTGCGAAGGGGCGATGCTGCTCGCGGCGGCGGGCCTGCTCGACGGCTATGAGGCGACGACGCACTGGGCGTTCATCCCGTGCCTCAAGCGCTACAAGCATGTGAAGGTGGTCGAGGGCCATCCGCGCTATCATCTCGACCGCGACCGGCTGACCGGCGGCGGCATCTCCTCGGGGCTGGACGAGTCATTGCGGCTGATCGAGCTGCTCAACGGCACCGAGGCGGCGGAGGCGGTGCAGCTCTCGACTCAATATTATCCCTGCCCGCCGGTCGGCGGCGCCATCCCGGACACCGACGATTGCCCGCTGGACAAGGCGGGCAACACGGTGCCGCTCTGCATTCCCTGCTGACGGGCTTGCCGTCGATCGCCGCGCGCCGCATCTAGCGTCGATGCGAACCACCTCCGACAGCGTATCCGTGCGCCTGTATCATTTGTCCGACGGCAATGACGGGGGAGGGGCGTCGACCCTGTTCTACGGGCCGCTCAGCGAAGCGATGGTCATCGCCGCGGCCCAGCCGGAAGAGGTGCAGGACGGGCTGTTCCTGGCGACGGACAATGATGTCGTGGCGTATCTGGATCTGATCGAGGGTTAGCGCCAGACCCGCGCATCGAACCAGTCAGCTGCGTCCTCGCCGTAGAGCAGCAGGATGGCGAAGGCTTCCATGGTCAGCTGGACGAGCGATACAGCCAGGGCGGCCGCGCCGCCGTCATTGACTGGATCGACCACGCCGATGCTGCGCAGAAAGACGACGCTCGTCACCACACCCAGCACCCAGCGCGCGACCAGTGCACCGCGCGCGGAGCGCGACTTGAAGAAGAAGACGAGCAGCATCAGCGACACGGCGAAAGCCGCACCGAACATCCTGATCGCAAGGATCCTGCCGGCAAGGGTCGCGCTTGCCTCGGGCGTGATCGCAAAGCCGAAGGTCATCGATCGGGAAGTGTAGATGGCGAGCGCGACGGAGAGCACGACCGAGCAGCCGAACAGCACTGCGAATAGCCGGATCGATAGTGGTTGTGGCACGATATTCCCCGCGTCGGCGCCACCTGCGTGGCGCCGACAGGAGCGAGTAGTTGGAGGGGATTAAGGGCCGGTAAAGTAGCAGGTTACGGTCGATCCCGCCGGCTACCTTATGCTCCAGCAGGAGAGGATAGTGTCGCTTGGCAGCTTGCTGTTTAGCGAAACCTGGTGATCAGACAACGACTTCGCTCTCCACCCGGCCGGCATCCCCGAAGACGCGCAGATAGCGCGCGATCTCGGTCGGGTCGCCGGTTGCCTTGGCGGGGTTGTCGGAAAGCTTGACCGCCGGGTGGCCATTGGCGCTCGTCACCTTGCACACCAGCGAGATCGGCTCGAGCCCCTCGTTGCCGTGCGGGTCGCAGCCGCGGAAATCATTGGTGAGGTTGGTGCCCCAGCCGAAGCTCATGCGCACGCGGCCGTGGAAATGGCGATAGGTCCGCTCGATCGAGTCGACGTCCATTCCGTCGGAGAAGATCAGCAGCTTCTCGCGCGGATCGACGTCGTGGCGCATCCACCAGGCGATGATCTGCTCGCCGGCCTCGATCGGCGGCGCGCTGTCGGGGCGGAAGCCGGTCCAGTCGGCGACCCAGTCGGGCGCATCGGCCAGGAAGGCAGTCGTCCCGAAGGCGTCGGGCAGCACGATCAGCAGATTGCCGGCATAATGCTGGCGCCATTCCTCAAGCACGCGATACGGTGCGGCGGCGAGTTCCGCATCGTCGCGGGCAAGCGCGGCGGCGACCATCGGCAGCTCATGCGCATTGGTGCCGATCGCCTCCAGGTCGCCATCCATCGCCAGCAATATGTTGGAGGTGCCGATGAAACGGTCGCCAAGTCCTTCCTTCAGCGCTTCGACACACCAGCGTTGCCACAAATGGCCATGCCGCCGCCGCGTGCCGAAATCGGAGAGGACCAGATCGGGCAATTGTCTGAGCCGTTCGACCTTGTCCCACAGTTTCGCCTTGGCGCGGGCATAGGTGACGTCGAGCTCGAAACGGCCATGATTGCGCAACGCGGCGCGGGAGCGAAGCTCGTTGATGATAGTGAGCGCGGGAATCTCCCACATTGTCGTGTGAGTCCACGGGCCGGCGAAGCGCAGCTCATATTGGCCGTCGACAATGTGCAGCTCATAAGGCGGCAGCTGGAATTCGGCGAGCCAGGCGATGAAGTCGGGCGCGAACATCCGCTCCTTGCCGTAGAAGCTGTTGCCGGCGAGCCAGATCAGCTCCTTCTTGCCGAAGCGCACCGTCCGGGCATGATCGAGCTGGGCGCGCAATTCGCCTTCGTCGATGGTGTCGGCGAGCCTGACCGTCTTCGTGCGGTTGAGGACCGAGAAGGTCACCTCTACATCCGAATGGAGATGCCGGATCATCTGCAGCATGAGCAGTTTGTAGAAATCGGTATCGAGCAGGCTGCGCACGATCGGATCGAGCCGCCAGCCGTGATTATAGGTGCGCGTCGCTATATCAGTCAGGACCATGGCAAGCTTTTCCCGGCAAACGCCGCGGGCGTCTACCCCAATGCTGGAGCATGAGATGAAGAAGATCGTGATCGTCGTCGACACCCAGGCGGATTTCATGAATCCGGACGGCGCGCTGGCGGTGGGCGGTGCCGATGCGCTGGCCGGGCCGATGAACGCCTGGCTCGGGGCACTCAGCCCCGACGATACGGCCGGGGTACTGTTCACCTTCGACACGCATTTTGCCGATACCTATCCGCTGTCGGAAGAGGCGAAGGAGTTTCCGATCCACTGCGTCCGCGAGACGCCTGGCTGGCACAATGTGCTTGATACGGCACAGGTCGACCCGGCCATTCCGGTCTGGCGCCTGGAAAAGGGCGTGTTCGCGATGTGGCGGGAAGCGGGGCTGACGGTCGAGCCGATCGACGCCGGCGCGCCGATCGATCGCGATGCTTTCTTCCGCGACCTGAAGGCAGCGGGCGTCGCGGAAGCGATCGTGATCGGCGTGGCGGCGGATTATTGCGTGCGCTGGGCGATCGACGGGTTGGTCGAGCGCGGGTTCCGCGTCACCGTGCCGCAGGCGCTCACGCGGGGCATCGCCCGGCCGATCGATCAGGTCCTGGCCGAGGATTTCGCAGGGCAGGCCGTGGCCCTGGCCTGAGGCGCCGGCCCTCGCACCATTATGGACCCGAACGTGCCGCTTTGGGATAGGGACGGCCCGTGCGGGCTCTTGGAGCAGTCGCCGCGCCCGGGCTATTGTGGTGTCACACAATCACGGCGGGACAACCCGACCTGATGAGGGGCGCTATATGAGGCTGGTTAGTGAACGCTCCGAAGCAGTCATAGCGCAGGAAGCGGCGGGGGGCTCCGTCGCGTCGGCGGTTCGGGAACTGACGGCCAATCTCATCCTCGTGGCGCGGGGCGCCGGCAAGGCGCAGGATGTCGGCCGTCAGGCCATGGCCCTGATCGAGTCCTTTCAGGAATATCACGACGCGTTCGGGCGGCTGCCCGGGCAGGAATTGACCGACTTCCTCGATCACGACCAGCTGTGGAGCGATGTCGACTGGTCGAGGTTCGACGACGACTATGCGGACCGGCACTTCGCGACGATCAAGATGGTCCGCGGCGCGCTGCAGATGACGGCGTCGAGCCTGCAGGGGCAGCGGAGCGAGTATCTCGCGGGCGAACGCGAACTGCACGACGGCAGCCGCGCTCGCCAGGATACGCTGGCCCGTGCGCATGCCCGATCGGACAAGGCTGCGCGATGGCCGCTGGGGCGAACCGCAAAATAGCCGGCGGGCCAAAGGCCCCAGACCAGTTCGTCGCGGTAGCTTGACTCATTCATATCTCACTGGTTATGGATTGACCCATAGCCAGAGAGTTATCGATTACGCATGACGAACGCACAGGACATTATTTTCAGGACCCTCGCGGATCCGACGCGACGCGCCCTTTTCGAGCGGCTGTGCCGCGACGGAGAGCAGACGGTCGGGTCGCTGACGTCTCAGGCGGGGGTCTCTCAACCGGCTGTGTCCAAGCATCTCGGCGTCCTGAAACAGGCCGGGCTGGTGCGCGACCGCCCCGATGGCCGGCTGACTCATTACAGCGCGCTGCCCGATGCTCTCGCGCCACTGATTGACTGGACAAGCCAGATGGCGGGGTTTTGGCAAAGCCGGTTCGACGATCTCGAAGACCTGCTCAGAAGGATGGACCAATGACCGATACCGCGATTGAAACGCGCACCGTCACTGTCGAGCGTGACATTGCGTATCCGCCGGAAAAGATCTGGCGGGCGCTCACTCAACCGCATCTGATCGAGGAGTGGTTGATGAAGGCTGACTTCAAGCCCGTGGTGGACCATCGTTTCCGCTTCAGCGCTGACTGGGGCGGCGTCGACTGTCAGGTCCTAGAGGTCGAGCCGCACCGTACATTGTCCTATAGCTGGGCCGGCATGGGCCTCGAAAGTGTGGTCACCTGGACTCTCAGTGCCACCGACACGGGCACGCGCCTCCGCATGGAACAGGTGGGTTTCAAGCCGGACCAGCAACAGGCCTATTTCGGCGCCAAGGCGGGGTGGCCGCGCTTCTTCGGCAATCTGGAGCAACTGCTGGCGCGCATCGACTGATATCGCCGCCATCCTTCTAAAGGAGATTTTATGTTGAGCACCTGGATCCGGCAGACTCATCGCTGGCTGTCCATCATCTTCACGGCGACCGTGCTCGCCAATTTCGTCGCCATGGCGCTGGGCACCCCGCCGCCCTGGATCGTCTATTCGCCGCTGCTCCCGCTCTTCCTTCTGCTGTTCAGCGGGCTGTACATGTTCTTCCTGCCCTATGCCGCCCGGTGGCGCAGCGGGCGACGAGTCGCCGGATAGGGCGATGTCCGGCGGGTCAAAGGCGCCGCCGCTTCTCGCGGGCGGCAATCCGCAGGTCGCGAAGGGCGAGGGCGATGCCCCGGTGCAGGCCTATATCGCGGCGATGCCGGGGTGGAAGAGCGAGGTCGGGCGCCGCCTCGACGCGCTGATCGAGCGTACCGTTCCCGGCGTTCACAAGGCGGTAAAGTGGAACTCGCCGCTGTACGGCGTCGAGGGCGAGGGCTGGTTCCTGGGCATCCATTGCTTCACCGATTACGTGAAGCTGGCCTTTTTCCGCGGCACGTCGCTGCATCCGGTGCCGCCGGTCGAATCGAAGAGCAACGACACACGGTATTTCCATATCCGTGAAGGCGATGATTTCGAGGCGCAACTCGCCGCCTGGGTGACGCAGGCCAGCCAATTGCCCGGCGAACGGATGTGAGTGATTGCCGGCCAAGCATGGAGCATAGGATGAGTAGTTCGAAGGATGAAGGCGGGGATTCCCCCTCCCGGTTGATCGATACAAGGATCACGGAATTGGGCGACTGGCGGGGCGAGATGCTTGCCCGGCTCCGCGGCCTGATCAAACAGGCGGAGCCCGATGTGGTCGAGGAGTGGAAGTGGCGCGGCGTTCCGGTGTGGGAACGCGACGGCATGATCTGCACCGGCGAGACCTACAAGCAGGTCGTGAAGCTGACCTTCGCCAAGGGGGCGTCGCTGGAGGACCCGTCAGGTCTGTTCAACTCCAGCCTCGACGGCAATGTCAGGCGCGCCATCGATTTCCATGAGAACGACAAGGTCGATGAGGACGCGCTGAAGGCGCTGGTTCGCGCCGCGGTGGCGCTCAACAGGTCGACCGTTCGTCCCCGCCGTTCGGGGAAGAGCTAGGGCTATCTGCGGCCGGGTTTCGGCATCTTGCCAACATGTTGCGCGCGCTCGGCAAAGTGCAGCCAGAATAGCACCGGTTTCACTCCGGAATTGCCTCGATCGCCCCTGACGGCGCGCCGCATCGCTGGTGCGACCGGGGCGCTCCGGCTAAGCTGGTGGGAATCGGGGGTAAATAGTGGCGATCAGCAATCGGATCATCGGCGCCGGCGTCGTGCTGGCACTTGGCTGCGCGGGTGTCGCGGTGGCGCAGGAAAAGTCGTCGGCAGACCCGATTCCGGTTCGCCGTACCGTCCTGGCGGATCCGGCGATCCGGTCCGGCGTGCTGCCGAACGGCATGCGCTATTTCATCATGCGGGCGGCGCTCCCCGCCAATGGGCTTTCGCTGCGCCTGGGGATCGACACCGGAAGCTTCGAGGAAGCGGAAACCGAGCGCGGCTACGCGCATCTCGTCGAGCACATGGCGTTCCGTGCGACCCGGTCGGCGCCGGATGGGGGACTCGATCGCCGCTTCGGAGCGCTCGGCGTTGCTTTCGGCCGTGACCAGAACGCCCAAACCACGGTTTTTGCGACGACCTATAAACTCGATTTCGGCAAGGCGGACGAACAGGGCGTGGACGAAGGCTTCCGCTGGCTGCGCGACGTCGCCGACGGTGTGGCCTTCCCGGCTCCTGCCGTCGCCACCGAGCGCAATGTCGTGCTCGCCGAGCGGCAATCGCGCGAGAGCCCCGAGACCAAGGCGGGCGAGGCGGTGGGCCGCTTCAACACGCCGGAAATGCGCGCGGTCAACCGCCTTCCCGGCGGCACGCCCGAGGCGCTCGCCGCCGCCATACCCGACACGCTGCGGGCCTTTTACGATCGCTGGTACCGGCCCGAGCATGCCGTGCTGGTGGCCGTTGGCGACCAGCCGGTCGAGGCGCTGGAGGCGCGGGTCACGGCAAGCTTCTCCACCTGGCAAGGAAAGGGCGATCGACCAACGCGTGCGCCTTTTGGCAAGGCCGATCTCAGCCGCGGTCTCGACACTTTCTCGACGGTCGCGCCGGGCATGGCGACGATCGTGTCGGCATGCCGGGTACAGCCGCCCTTGCCGCGCGATACCAGCGAGATCGACCGCACGACGCGGGAGGCCCGGAACGCGATCTGGCAGGCTATCCTGGCAGAGCGGTTCAAGTCGCTGGTCAACGCCGGCAACAGTGGCCTTGTCGGGGCGGCCATCGTCGATAACAGCCAGCGTGAATATGCCGGCACCTGCCTGATTGTCGTGCCCTCGGGAGAAAAATGGGAAAAGGGGCTCGCTGCGGCCCAGGCCGAGCTTCGCCGCTTCGCGAAGGACGGGCCCACCGAACGCGAACTGGAGGTGCAGCTGGAGGCCGGGCGCGGCGCGTTGCGCGGTGCCATCTCCCTTGCCGACGGGCGATTGGGTCCCGCGCTGGCGGACACGATCCTGGCGCGCGCTGCCGAATGGCGCACCACGCCATCACCACGGGAGGCGATGCACGCCTATGACGTGGCTGTCGAGGGTCTGGATCCGGCCGGGGTCAAGGCGTCCTTCGCGGCGGCATGGTCGGGAGCCGGCCCGCTGGTGACGCTCGTCATGCCCAAGCCCGTCGATCGGGAGGCCATCCGCGCGGCCTGGATTCGCGCGGAAGGTGGAACGGCGCTGGCGGCCTTCAGCGATCGCAAGAAGCTCGCCTGGGCCTATACCGATTTCGGCACGGCGACCGCCGTCGTCCAGCGCGAGGAGATCAAGGTTCCCGGTTTCATCCGCCTGCGCTTCGGGAATGGCGTGATCCTCAACTTCAAGCATTCGACGCTGGAGAAGAACGAGGTCGAACTCAGGGCGCGTTTCGGCGCGGGCAGGCGCGAAATCGCCAACCAGGACCTGTTGGCCGCGACCCTCGGCGCCGGGCTGCTCTCGGCCGGTGGGCTGGGACGCTTGTCGGCGGAGGAGATGGAGGCCAGCCTGCAAGGGGTGGGCTGGGACCTGAAACTCCAGCTCGGCAACGAAGCCTTTGATTTCGGCAGCTCGACGACTCAGGCGAATCTGCAAACCCAGTTGCAGGTGTTCGCCGCCTTCATGACCGACCCCGGCTTTCGCCCGGTCATCGACGAACGCCTTCCCGATGCCATCGACATCATGTCGCGTATGTATCGCAGCAGTCCCGGCGCGGTCCTGGCCGATGCCTTTGTCGCGGCGGTCGACCCCGGCAATCCCGAGGTGCTGCCTGCCCGCGCGACGATGGACGCATGGCGCAGTGCCGATTTCGCGCGCGTGTTGAAGCCCGCGCTGGTCTCCGCGCCGATCGAATTGACCATCGTCGGCGATATCGAGGAAGCCGCCGCTATCCGGCTCGTCGCGGATACCTTCGGCGCACTGCCGCCGCGGCAGAAGGCGGACCGCGCGCTTCCCGGCACGCACTTCCTGCGCTTTGCCGATCGACCGGTGCCGGTGATCCGTGCCACGCACGAGGGCCCGGCGGATCGCGCCGTCGCGCGCCTCGTCTGGCCGCTGTATGTGGCGACTCCGGAGCGCCGAGCTGAGGAATATGCCCTGAAGCTGGCGGCCGCGGTGTTCGATACGGAACTGCGGCAGCGCATCCGGACTGACCTTGGCAAAAGCTATTCGCCGCAAGTGTTGACGCAGATGCCTGACCACGCCGATCAGGGGGTGCTCCTCGCGCAAATCGAGGGAAGCCCGACCGATCTGGATAGCCTGGTGGCCGAGGCGCAGATTGTGGCACGCAAGATCGCCTCGGGCGGCATAACGGCCGAGGCGCTGGAAGCTGCCCGCCGACCGATGCTGGCCCAGATGGCGTCGTTGCGGGGGCGCAACGTCTGGTGGGCGGGTGCCCTTGACGGTTCAGCGGCGAACCCGGCGCTGATCGAGGAGGCGATGGGCTTCGAGTCGCTCATGTCTTCCATCACGGTCGATCAGGTGAACGCGGCAGCGGCCAAATGGCTCGCCCCGGCGCCCATCGTGGCGATTGCCGCACCGGTTGTCGGCGCGGGTTCGAATGCCGCAGCACCGGCGGCCGGCGGAGCGGCAAAAGGCCGCAAGGGAGGCGGGCGATGACATATTGGAGGATGCTGGCCGTCGCGATGGTGCTTGCCGCGCCGACCGCAGGAATGGCCGCAGATGCGCCCGCGCTCGTGGCCCAGGCAATCGCGCAACTCGAATCGAATCCCAAAGCGGCGCTGCGCAATAGCGAAAAGGCCCTGGGCCTCGATCAATCGGTAAAGGGTGGCCAGCTGGCCCGTGCGCAAGCGCTGGAGGCGCTCGGTCGCGGGGCGGACGCCGGTGCCGCTTACCGGCTGGCGCTGGCCGCCAGCCCTGAGGATCGCACTGCCGCGCTCGGCCTGGCCCGCGCGGAGCGTAAAGCCGGCAATCTGCAAGCGGCGCTCACGATCCTGAATAGGCTGGTGGGCGCTGGCGAGGACGGCGATGCGCGGTTCGAGCGCGCCCTGGTCTTCAACAAGCTCGACCAGCCCGACAAGGCATTGGCCGATTATACCGCGCTGATCGCGGCCCGGCCGTCGCCAAGCGCCCTGTACAATCGGGGCTGGATCCTTGCGGGCCGCAAGGACGATACGAAAGCGCTGGCGGATTTCGAGCAGGCGCACACGCTCGACCCGAAGGATGCCGATACGCTGAACTCGATCGGCAGCATGCTCATTCGGCTCGATCGAAACGAGGAAGCGCTGGCGCGGTACGATGCGGTACTCGCGGCCGACGGCAGGAACGCGAGCGCGTTGTTCGGTCGTGCCGACGCCAATTATAATCTCGGGCGCTGGCGGGCTGCCGCCACCGCTTATCACGCGCGCGCCGCCTTGCCCGAGCCGCTCGACGCGCTGGTGCTGGAGGCGAAGGCGCTGAGCCAGGCCGGCGACGCCAAGGCAGCGATGGCGGCCTATGATCGTGCGATCCGCGTCGATCGGCAATCGACGGACGCGTTGACGGGACGCGCCGCACTGTTCGAGGCGAACGGGGACACGGCGAAAGCCGTTGCGGATTATGGTCGTGCGATCGCGGCCGCCCCGAAAGATGCGACCTTCCGCGTCCAGCGCGCTCTGGCGTTGCGCAGCGATCAACCAGCCGCAGCATTGGCCGACATCGATGCCGCGCTCAAGCTCGATCCCAAATCGACCTATGCGCTGAACACGCTCGGGCTGATCCATAATGATGCCGAGGAATATGACGAGGCGATCGCGGCTTTTGACAAGGCCCTGGCGATCGACCCCGAATATGAGGCCGTTTATTACAATCGCGGCAACGCCTACGCCTCGCAGGGGCGCCAGGACCGGGCGATCCGCGACTATAATGCGTCGCTGCGGCTGTCGCCTCGCGATCCGGACACGTTGAACGCAAAGGGCGAGGCGTATCGCCAGATCGACGACTATCCGCGCGCGATCGAGGAGTTCGACGCGGCCATCAGCGGCAATCCGGATCTCGCGCTCGCCTATTGGCGTCGCGCGGAAGCGCATGAGGCACTGGGCGATCTCCAGGCCGCCAAATCCGACCGCGCCCGCGCGCTCGTGCTCGATCCGACTCTTGCCGATTCCTGAGCCGGCTTTCGAATATCGATGCGGCCAGCCCTGATCCGATCGGGCCGGTTGCATGGTGATCGCCCGTCTCGATCCAGGGCCGGCTTGGGGCCCTTGGCATCCTTCTCTGCGGTATCCTGGTTCCGGGCTATTGGAAGGCAGTGGCGCGCCCGGCAGGAGTCGAACCTGCGGCCTCAAGATTAGAAGTCTCGTGCTCTATCCAACTGAGCTACGGGCGCGCGATGGCGCGGGGATTAGCGCGGATTGCGCGGGGGCGAAACCGGCTTCATAAAATGCCTGCACGAACATTGGGGAACGGCATGGCGGACGGTAGCGGGCTGAAGACAGTCAGCGCAGGGGAGGTGGCCGGGGGCCATTTCCGTTATTATGATTTCGTGATGGCCGCGTTCGTCGCGATCATCCTGCTGTCCAACGTCCTGGGTGCCGGCAAGGTGGCGGTGGTGAACCTGCCCGGCATCGGCCTGTGGCCGTTCGGCGCCGGCATCCTGTTCTTCCCGATCAGCTATGTCATCGGCGACGTGCTGACCGAGGTCTATGGCTATGCCCGCGCCCGGCGGGTGATCTGGGCCGGCTTTGTCGCGGTCGCCTTCATGGCGTTCATGTCCTGGGTCGTCGTTGCGCTGCCGCCGTCGCCCGACTGGAAGAACCAGGCTGCATACGAAGTCATCTTCGGCCAGGTGCCGCGGATCGTGTTCGCCTCGATGATCGCTTTCTGGGCGGGCGAGTTCGTCAATTCCTATGTGCTCGCGCGCATGAAGATCTGGACCAGGGGCAAGCATCTCTGGACCCGGACGATCGGTTCGACGATCGCCGGGCAGGGCGTGGACAGCCTGATCTTCTATCCGCTCGCCTTCCTCTATGCCGAGGGCTGGACCAACGATCTGGTGCTGAAGGTGCTGATCACGCAATGGGTGCTGAAGGTGTCGTGGGAAGTGCTGCTGACGCCGGTCACCTATCTCGTCGTCAATTTCCTGAAACGCCGCGAGGGCGTGGACGTGTTCGACGAAGGCACCGATTTCACACCGTTCAAAGCGCGTGTTTGATCATCTCAGCGCCTTCCAGCAAGGCAAGCTCTGGCTGACCAACCATAGCGGGCTCTCCAAGGATGCGCTGCACGTCTATATCGGCCTGCTGATCCTGTTCGGGGCAGCGCGGCTGTTCAAATGGCGGGTGGGTGACTGGCGCCCCTGGCTGGTGGTCTTGGCCTTCGCCGTAGCGGGCGAGGCATGGGACATTCGCGACGTGATCGTGATCAACGTGAAGCCTGAGCTCGCGGCGAACTGGCACGATATCTGGAATACCTGTTTCTGGCCGGCCGCGCTCACTCTGCTGGTGCGCTACACGCACCTGTTCCGCGCCAGAGAGATAACCGAATAGGTTACAATAAAAGGGAGTCCGAGGCCGGAATCGAACCGGCTCATGGCGGATTTGCAGTCCGCTGCGTTCCCATTTCGCCACTCGGACGACTGCTGCCCTCAGGAGTGACCGGCGGGATTTGCACCCGCTGGCACCGGAATCACAGACCGGCCGCGCACTATATTGCGTTCGGCCACGCCTGAAGGCAGCAGAATTCTGGGGATTTTCAGAGGTGAGGAAACGGGATCGGATCCCGCGCCGTTCCGCCGACGAAGCGGGCACCCCTTATCGTGCCGCGCCCCGAATGCAGGGCGCAGCTATGCGAGCGTCAATGTCGACAGCTGGCGAGGCGCGGTTGCGCGAAGGGGATGGTCATGGCCATGATCCGGCTATGACAGCGGTCGATCCGCAATGCAATAGCCTATTTGGCTAAATTCGGGTTCAGGCCCCGACGGTCTCGAGCAGGCCTTCGAACAGCCGCCGGCCGTCCACGCCGCCATGGGCCGCTTCGATGCGGCGTTCCGGATGCGGCATCATGCCCAGCACATTGCCCGCGGCATTGAGCACACCGGCGATCTTGCGCGCCGACCCGTTGACCTGACCGGCATAGCGGAAGGCGACGCGGCCTTCGCCTTCGAGCCGGTCGAGCGTCTCCGAATCCGCGAAATAATTGCCGTCGTGATGGGCGACGGGGACAGTGATCGTCTCGCCCTGGCCATAGCGGCTGGTGAAGGCGGACTGCGCATTGGCGACGGTCAGTTCGACGTCGCGGCAGACGAAGTCCAGGCCTTCGTTGCGCATCAGCGCGCCCGGGAGCAGGCCGGTCTCGGTCAGTACCTGGAAACCGTTGCAGACGCCGAGCACTGGCAGCCCGCGTTCCGCGGCCTCGACCACCGCTCGCATCACCGGCGATCGCGCAGCCACCGCGCCGGAACGCAGATAGTCGCCATAGGAGAAGCCGCCGGGCAGGGCGACGAGGCCGGTGCCGTCAGGCAGGCTGGTCTCGCCATGCCACACCATGGCCGGCTTCACGCCGGTGACGGCTTCGAGCGCGACGGCGAGGTCGCGGTCGCAATTGGAGCCCGGAAAGACGATGACCGCTGTCTTCATGCCCGTTCCACCCGGTAGTTTTCGATCACGGTGTTGGCGAGCAGCTTGCGGCACATCTCGTCGATGCTCGCGTCGGTGGTGCCGTCGTCCACGTCGAGCTCGATCAGCTTGCCGGCACGGACATCGTTGATCCCGGCAAAGCCGAGGCCGTCCAGCGCCTTGTGGATCGCCTTGCCTTGCGGATCGAGCACGCCGTTCTTCAGCGTGACGAAGATGCGAAGCTTCATGAGCGTTTCCTGGGCTTGGGATTGGTTGGCGACCCTATGGCGAGCGCAGCGCCCTGCCGCAAGCTTCATGGAAAATTTACGCGCCCGGAGCAGCCTTTGGCTGCGTCCTGTGCGGGGCAGGGGCGGGGTAGGGAGTTTCAGCCATGGCCACTCTGGCAACGATCATGTTCATCGCGCTGTTCGCGTTCGGCGGGCAATATTTCGGCTGGAGCGACCCGAGTGGCCGCGTCCAGCTTGCATTGTTCAGCGCCTATATCTTCGGCATCATCGGCGGCTACCGGGTGAAGGGCTGAAGCGGAACGACTCCGAGGGGCTTATTTGCCCTTGCTCAGCCGGTGCTTCTCGAGGTCGAGCACCGCGCCGTCGGCACCTTCGGGCAGCAGGCCAAGGCGACGCGCGACTTCCTGATAGGCCTCGACTTCGCCGCCGAGATCGCGACGGAACCGGTCCTTGTCGAGTTTCTCGTTGGTTTCCATGTCCCACAGGCGGCAGCCATCGGGGCTGATCTCGTCGGCGAGGATCACCCGGGCATAGTCATTGTCCCAGATGCGGCCGAATTCGAGCTTGAAGTCGACGAGGCGGATGCCGATGCCGGCAAAGAGGCCGCACAGGAAATCGTTCACGCGGATGGCCAGGTCGGCGATGTCGTGCATCTCCTCCTGGCTCGCCCAGCCGAACGCCGCGATATGCTCGTCAGTGATCATCGGATCGCCGAGCGCGTCGTCCTTGTAATAATATTCGATGATCGTGCGGGGCAGCTGCGTACCCTCTTCGATGCCGAGGCGCGTCGACAGCGATCCGGCTGCGACATTGCGGATCACGACCTCGACCGGGATGATCTCGACCTGGCGGATCAACTGCTCGCGCATGTTGAGGCGGCGGATGAAGTGGGTCGGCACGCCGATATGGCCCAGCAGGGTGAAGACATGCTCGGAGATGCGGTTGTTCAGCACGCCCTTGCCGCTGATCGTCCCCTTTTTCTGGGCGTTGAACGCGGTCGCGTCGTCCTTGAAATACTGGATCAAGGTGCCGGGTTCGGGACCCTCGTAGAGGATCTTGGCTTTGCCTTCGTAGATCTGGCGGCGGCGAGCCATGATGGCGTTACCCTCGGAAAATGAGCAGCCCCGGCGGCGCGGATGCGCAGGCCGGGGCCGGAAGACCGGCGCTATATCGGAAGGGTGCCGGGGGCGCAATCAGCTTGGCCGCGGGGTTCTACGGATAGAGCGACTGTTGGGACGATGTGCAGCCGCTCGTCCTCTCCCAAAGGAAAGGAATGATGGTCTCTAGTCGACGGTTTCCCGTTCGCGATGCTCGTCGCGCGCGAACCAGCGCTGGATCACGTTGCGGTCCTCGCCGGTCTCACGCGGCGCGGGCGGCAGCTCGGGGGCGAGTGCCTGGTCGGCAGGGCCCTGCACGATCCTGCGCAGGACCAGCGCGCCGCCCAGCAGCAGCAGCAACCAGGGGCCGACGCCGGCGAGCACCGTCGCCAGCCCTGCCAATGACGACAGCAAGGTCTGGCCCGCCGTGTCGAAGGTCGCGTCCGAAGCGCCCAGGCCGCCGCCTGCGCCGCCCGAGGCGTAGGTGAGGATCACCGGCGTCGTGGCGACGGAGGTGCCGGCGCCCTGATCGACCTCGCCGATCGTGGCGATTGCGGTGCGCAGCCGGTCCGCCTTGGCGGAAAGCTGCACGCGCTGCTCGGGGGAGACCGTGCCGCGCAGCTGCGCCTCGGCATTGCCGAGCGAATCACGCAAGCGCGCGATCACCCGGTCGCTGCGCCCCGCGGCGGCACCGGAATCGGCGCCCGCGATATCGGCCTTGGTCATCGATCCGCCCGCCCGCGTGACCGTATCGGTGGCGGCCTTGCCATAGGCACGCGCGACCGTGGGATCGAGCTTCAGGGTGAGGACCGCCTCGACCCGGTTCTGGTCGTCGACATTGTAGCGGATGGCGGTGATTCGGCAGCGCGCCGGGCCAAGCTGGTCGCAGCCATGCGCATGGCTTTCCTGCACCGAGGCGATGCGCGAGGCGGGCATGCGGAAGGCATAGCGATAATCGAAAGCGCTGGACGATCCGAGGCTTGCGGATGGATCGGGAGAGGTGCCGGCCGCGCCGGCGCTCTGGCTGGGCACCTGTTCGCATCCGGCGAGCAAAAGGAATGCCGCCACCACTGCCACGATTCGCATCGATGTTTCCCCCGTCGATCGCGGCGGAACATAGTATAGAAATGGTTAACGCGGAAACGATGGATCAGGTGACGGCGTTCCGTTTCGAGAATGCCGGGTCCAGATAAGAGCCCGTTTCGAGCAGGTCGCGCAGCTTTTCTCCGGCGTGAACAATGTCTTCGAAGCCGAGATAGAGCGGCGTCAGGCCAAAGCGCAGGATATCGGGATCGCGGAAATCGCCGATCACGCCGCGGGCGATCAGCGCCTGGCACAGCGCGTAGGCCTGGGGATGACGGAAGCTGATATGGCTGCCGCGCCGCGCGGGATCGCGCGGCGAGACGCATTCCAGACCGAGATCGTCGCCGATTGCGGCGAAAGCGTCGAACAAGGCGGCGCTCTTGGCCCAGACCTGGTCGGCCGGCACGTCGGACCAGATGTCGACCCCGGCCTCGAGCGCCGCGAGGCCGAGGATCGGGGGTGTCCCCGTCAGCCAGCGAGTCATGCCCGAAGCGGGGCGATAACCGTCCTCGAACAGGAAGGGCGCGGCATGCCCCATCCATCCCGACAGGGGATTGGCCAGCTTTTCCTGCCATTTGCGGTTGACGTGAAGGAAGGCCGGCGCGCCCGGGCCACCGTTCAGATATTTATAACCGCAGCCGACCGCGAGATCGGCGCCTGCGCCGTTCAGGTCGACCGGCACCGCGCCGGCGCTGTGGCTCAGGTCCCACAGGACCAGCGCGCCGGCGGCGTGCGCTCGCGCGGTCCACGCGGCCATGTCGAACCGCTCGGCGGTCTTGTAATGGACATGGGTGAGCAGCAGCAGCGCCGTGTCGTTACCCAGCGCCTCGCCGATCGACTCGCGCGGCACCGCTTTAAGGGTCGCCCCCGGCACGCATCCAACCGCTCCTTCGGCGATGTGCAGGTCGGTCGGGAAGTTGCCGAGTTCGCTCACCACGGTCGTGCGCGACGGATCGAGCCGGAGCGCCGCGACGATCAGCCGGAACAGGTTGGCCGAGGTCGAATCGGCCACGATCACTTCGTCGGCACCCGCGCCGATCAGCGGGGCGATCTTGGCGCCGATGCGGCGCGGCGCCTCGATCCAGCCCTCGTTCCAGCTCCGGATCAGCCGCTGGCCCCATTGCCGCTCGATCGCGTCGCTGAGCGCCGGGCTGCTGGTGCGCGGCAGGGGGCCAAGCGAATTGCCGTCGAGATAGATCACACCCTCGGGCAGCGCGAACCGGTCGCGAAAGCCGCGCAAGGGATCGCTTGCGTCGAGCGCACGCGCGTCGTCCGGGGTCATCGGGCGAACGCCGCGCGGATCAGCCGCACCGTCTCGGTCCAGGCATTGGTATCGGGTGTCACCAGTTCGACATGACCGGTTGCGGGCACGAAGTGAAGCGCGACCGTATCGCCGGCCTTTTTTGCCTGCGCTTCATAGTCGGTGCCGAACCGGACCGGGATGATCCTGTCTTCGCGGCCGTTGACCAGGTCCTGCGGCACGCCGATCGGCAGCAGGCGCGGGACCGAGGTGTCGGCATAGACGTCCGGCCGCGTGCCCGGCGCGCCGACCAGCTGGACGACGACATCGACGCCGCAGCCATTGTCGGGGCTGGCCGCGGTCGCTTCGAGATCGGGCAGACCGCCCAGGCTGATCACATGCGCGATCGGGAGGGCGGCGGCGGTTCGGAGCGGACTGTCCCTGGGCACTTTTGGCCGCGCCGCGAGCCACAAGGCGAGGTGCCCGCCGGCGGAATGGCCGACCGCAACGATGCGGCTGGTGTCGAGATGGAAGCGCCCGGCGTTCGCGGCCAGTGCGTCAGCCGCAGCGGCCGCGTCCAGGAAAGTGCCCGGATAACCGCCGCCCGGGCGGTCGACGCCGCGATAGTCGATATTCCAGACCGCAATTCCCTTGGCGCGGAGGTCGCCGGCGATCCAGTTCATCAGGCTCCGGTCGGCGATGCTGGTCGTCCAGCATCCCCCATGGACCATCAGCACGGTCGGGAAGGAGGCCCCAGAAGCAGGAGCGCCTTTGGGAACCCAGACATCGACCTTCTGCATCTCGTCGTCGCCATAAGCGATCGTTGCATCGGGGCTGGGCCGTGGCCGGGCCGAAAGATCGTCCCAGGTGAGCAGGGGAGGGTCGGTTGCGGTCATCACCGCGGGGATCAACGCGAGAAGCGCGACCGAGGCAAGCCGTAACATGCTCCCCCGATACGCGCTTCACGTCATGCTGTCGAAGCCTGCGGCCTCAGGCAGCGGGTCCGCAGGTCGCCTTCTCGCGCTTGGTTTGGCGCACGCGCCAGGGCGCGTCGAACTGCAAAGCCTGCAGCTTCTCGAAAACGGCGAACACGGAGCGACCCAGCTTATGGATCGCGGTGCTGAGCTGGCGGTGGTTCTCGGCCCAGGCCTGGCTGTGGAAATCGTCGCGCATCGCCATTCTCCTCTATGCTTTGGCGTTGAACACAAAGGGGATATGCGCCGATACGTCATGCCGCGCCAACAAATCGTTGGACATGATCCATAAGGCTGCCTTATCTTTTATGCATGCGTCGCATTCCGCCTCTCTCCGCCGTTCGTGTGTTCGAGGCTGCCGCCCGGCACGAGAATTTCACGAGCGCCGCGGCTGAGCTCGGCATGACTCAGGCAGCGGTGAGCTATCAGGTGAAATTGCTTGAGGAGCGGCTCGGCGTGCCGCTGTTCCGCCGCGAGAAGAAGCGCGTCGTGCTGACCGAAGCCGCGCGGCGCATCGCGCCCCAGGTCGGCCGCGCCTTCGACGCGCTCGATTCGGCGTTCGCCACGATCCGCGCCGAGGATGAGGGGCTGTTGACCGTCTCCACCTCCAATACCTTCGCCAATACCTGGCTCGCCTGGCGGCTCGGCAGTTTCCAGATGGCGCATCCCGACATGGCGGTGCGCCTGCTGACCAGCGACGCATTGTCCGATTTCGCCGCTGACGATGTCGACATCGCGATCCGCGCCGGCCGCGGGCCTTGGCCCGACCTGTCGCAGGATTTGCTGCTCCCGATCGATTTCACCCCGATGTGCAGCCCCGGTTTCCTGCGGCGCCACGGGCCCAGCTTCGAGCCTGCCGACCTGCTGCGCCTGCCGCTGATCAGCCCGCACGATCCCTGGTGGCCGCACTGGCTGAAGGAAGTCGGCGTCGATGCGCCGGATGGGCCGCTCCGCGTCGGCGTCAGGCTCGATTCCCAGGCGCATGAGGGGCATGCCGCGATGGCGGGCCAGGGCGTCGCGATGCTGACGCCCTTTTTCTGGCGCAACGATCTGGCCGAGGGGCGGCTGGTGCGGCTGTTCGACCATGTCTCGACCCGCGGCTATGCCTATTGGCTGGTCTGCCCCGAGCCGCGCCGCAGCGTGCCGAAGATCAAGCGATTCCGCGAATGGCTGCTCGCCGAACTGGCCCGCGACCTGCCCAGCCCCGTGTGATCCTAGCCTTGCCCGATTCCGCCTGCTAACCGGGGGGCAATGCCTACCGAAATCCTAGAACCCGATCCCTTCAATGCCATCGTCGATGCACCGTTCGACAGCGCGCTGTCCGAGCGATACCTCGTCTACGCGCTGTCGACGATCACCGCGCGCTCGCTGCCGGATGTCCGCGACGGGCTGAAGCCCGTGCACCGCCGCCTGTTATGGGCGATGCGGCTGCTGCGGCTCGATCCGACTCAGGGTTACAAGAAATGCGCCCGCGTCGTCGGCGATGTGATCGGCAAATATCACCCGCATGGCGACCAGTCGGTCTATGACGCGATGGTCCGCCTCGCCCAGAGCTTCGCCATGCGCTACCCGCTGGTCGACGGTCAGGGCAATTTCGGCAATATCGATGGCGATAACGCCGCGGCCTATCGCTACACCGAGGCACGGCTGACTCAGGTTGCGATCGATCTGATGGACGGCCTCGATGAAGACGCCGTCGATTACCGCCCGACCTATAACGGGGAAGAGCAGGAACCCGAGCTGTTCCCGGGCATGTTCCCGAACCTGCTCGCCAACGGTGCGGCCGGCATCGCGGTCGGCATGGCGACGAGCATCCCGCCGCACAATGCCGCCGAGCTGTTCGACGCCGCGATCCTGCTGATCGACCAGCCGAACGCGAGCGACGCGCAGGTGCTCGAGCATGTGACGGGCCCCGACTTCCCGACCGGCGGCCTGGTCGTCGACAGCGCGACCGCGATCGCCGAATCCTACGCCACCGGCCGCGGCGGCTTCCGCGTCCGTGCGCGCTGGCATGTCGAGGATCAGGGGCGCGGCACCTGGAATGCGATCGTCACGGAAATCCCGTACGGTGTGCAGAAGGGCAAGCTGATCGAGCAGATCGCGACGATCATCAACGACAAGAAGCTGCCGATCCTCGCCGACATCCGCGACGAATCCGATTCCGAGGTCCGCATCGTCATCGAGCCGCGCAGCCGCACGGTCGACTCGACCCTGCTGATGGAAAGCCTGTTCCGGATGAGCGATCTGGAGAACCGGGTCAGCCTCAACCTCAACGTGCTCGACGCGCGCCGCACCCCGCGTGTGATGTCCTTACGTGAAGCGCTGCTCGGCTGGGTCGATCACCAGTTCATCGTGCTCCAGCGTCGCACCGCGCACCGGCTGGCCAAGATCGCCGACCGCATCGAGCTGCTCGACGGCTATATCATCGCCTTTCTCAACCTCGACCGGGTGATTGCGATCATTCGCACCGAGGACGAGCCCAAGCCGGTCATGATCGCCGAGTTCGAGCTCAATGACCGTCAGGCCGAGGCCATCCTCAATATGCGCCTGCGCTCGCTGCGCCGGCTCGAGGAAATGGAGCTGCGCAAGGAGCGCGACGGGCTCGAGACCGAGAAGGCCGGGCTCGAGGCGCTGCTCGGCAGCGACGCACGCCAGCGCACCCGCCTCAAGCGCGATTTCGGCAAGCTGCGCGACCGCTACGGCCCCGAGACGGCGCTGGGCAAGCGCCGCACCACGATCGAGGAAGCGGCACCGGCGCGCGAGATCCCGCTCGAGGCGATGATCGAGCGCGAGCCGATCACCGTGATCCTGTCGCAGCGCGGCTGGATCCGCGCGATGAAGGGCCATATCGATGCGGCCGCGGCAGCCGAGCTGAAGTTCAAGGAGGGCGATGCGCCGTTCCTGCACTTCTCGGCGCAGACCACCGACAAGATCCTGCTCGCGGCCGAGAATGGCCGTTTCTACACGCTGGCGGCGGACAAGCTGCCGGGAGGCCGTGGTTTCGGCGAGCCGGTACGCGCGATGATCGATCTCGACGGCGATGTCGGCATCGTCGAGCTGATGCCGGCGAGCCGCGCGGAGAAACTGCTGGTCGCCGCAACCGACGGGCGCGGTTTCATCGTGAAGACGGCGGATACGATCGCCGAGACACGCAAGGGCAAGACGGTGGTGACGCCGCGAATCGGGGCGAAGCTGAAACTCGTCCGGCCGGTCGATCCGGCTGCGGACTATGTCGCGGCGATCGGCGACAATCGCCGCCTGCTCGTCTTCCCGCTCACGGAACTGGCCGAGCTGTCGCGCGGGCAGGGCGTCCAGCTCCAGCGTTACCGCGACGGTGGCCTGTCCGATGCGATCACTTTCGTCTTCGCCAATGGCCTGAGCTGGGCGATGGGCGGCGAGACCGGGCGGACTCGCACCGAGACCGATCTCGCGCCGTGGCGCGCGGCGCGGGGTGCTGCCGGGCGCATGCCACCTACGGGTTTTCCCCGAGACAATCGCTTCTGATTCATGGGATCAAGTGGCTGAAATACGGCCCAAGCTTCAGCCGGTCTTAACCTGTTTGAAGTAGCGCTACCCTGGATGATGTCGTTCAGGTCCCGGGTCTTGAAGACGGAAGAGCCTCCCATGGTGATGGAGGCCGATGAATCACGCATGAGCGACGCCGACCGCATCGCCGCGACCTTCGATCTTCTTCCGATCCCCGCCGCGATCGTCGTCGCATCTGGCGGGAGCGTCGCCATTCAGATGGCGAACCGGCCTTTTCGTCTTGCCGGCCTCGGCGCCACGACTGGCGCGTCGCCGCTGATCGCGCTGATCGCCGCGCGCATCACCAACTTCATCGAAAGCGATTCGCTGCGGGAGGATTTCCCCTGGCAGTTCGGCGACGCGGTCGATTGCCGTTATTATCAGGTGACGCTGGCTCGCCTGACGCGCAATCCCGAGGGCCGCTGCCTGATCACCCTGATCGACCAGACGTCGGAGCTGCGCACCGAACATAATCTCCGTCGCGAGATGATGACGGACAGCCTGACCGGCCTGGCCAACCGCGCGGGCTTCAGCGATCACCTCGAATCGCTGATCGACGATACCGCGCAGCGCGCGCGCTATGCCGTGCTGATCGTCGACCTCGACCGGTTCAGCCGGGTCAATGCCTGTCTCGGCTCGATGGCGGGCGACGAGCTGCTCATCACCGTTGCCCGCCGGCTCAAGGGCGCGCTCCGGGCGCATGATGTGCTGGCGCGCACCGGCGGCGACGAATTCGGTATCCTGATGACCCTTGAGGAGGGGCCGGGCGACGCCGATCATCTCGCAAAGAGAATCCAGAACGCGTTGTCCACCCCTTTCCGCCTCTCCGATTTCGAGATCCGCGTCGCCTGCTCGATCGGCATCGCCTTCGGATCGAGCGACGTCGACGATGCCGAGGAGCTGATCCGCCACGCGCAATTCGCAGTGCGGCGTTCCAAGACAAGCGGCCGGGCCGAGGCCTATCAGACTCAGGCCTTCGACATCGCGCGCGAGCAGTTCGGCATGGAGACGGCGCTGCGCCGCGCGCTCGACCGCGGCCAGATGCGCCTGACCTATCAGCCGATCTGCGATCTCGCGACCGGGCAGATTGTCTGCTTCGAATCGCTGGCGCGCTGGGCGGACGAGAACGGCACCGAATATTCGCCGTGCGATTTCATCCCGGTTGCCGAGGAATCCGGGCTGATCGTACCCCTCGGCCGCTGGGCGATCGAGGAGGCGGCGCGCACGCTCGCCCTGTGGGATCGCCGGGCCGGCGGTCATTGCGGTGTGAAGCTTGCGGTCAACCTGTCGGCGATCCAGCTGCAGCGCGACGTCATCGCGCCGGTGGTGGAACGCGCGCTGGCCGCCAACGGGCTGGAGGGATCGCGCTTCACCCTGGAGCTTACCGAAAGCGCGTTGGTCAGCGATCCCGATCGCATCGCCGGCATCATGCATGCGCTGAAGGGCCTGGGCACCACGCTGGCGATGGACGATTTCGGTACCGGCTATTCGAACCTCGCCTATCTTCAGAAGCTGCCGATCGACATCCTCAAGATCGACCGCAGCTTCGTCACTGGCATGCTCGCCGACCGCGACAAGATCGCGATCGTGCGCGCCATCCTGTCGCTCGCCCAGGCGCTGGGCATGCAGACCACGGCGGAAGGGATCGAGACCAACGAGCTCGGCCAGACGCTCGCCGCGCTCGGCTGCACCTATGGTCAGGGGTTCGTCTATGCGCGGCCGCTCGAGGCCGATGCTGCCTATGCGCTGTTGGAAGCCCGCAGGAACTGAGCCACCGTCGCGTCGGCGATTCGCTCGACACGCGCCGCATCGGGAAAGCCCTCGGCGATCCATTGCTCCTCGATCAGGCGTAGCGTCGTCGCGACCTCGGGCCCCTTGCGCAGCCCGCGCTCGACCAGGGCACCTCCGGTGAGCGGCAGGGCAGGCGCTTCCCAGTCGATCAGCGAGGCAGCCTCGCTCTCCGGTCGATCCGACAGCAGTAGCCGGTCGATCGCGAGAGCCTTCCCGAGCCGATAGCCGATCACCGTCGCGGGTTCCTCGCCCACGGGTTCGGTTGCGCTGATCAGCCGGCGCCGCTCGACCTTGGACAGCTTCAACCGCGCGCCGACATCGTCCGCCACCCTGGTGTCGGCCGGGATCAGCGCCGCGAGCCGCCGGATCGGGTCGGGCGCGATTCCCGCTCCCGCTTCGCGCGCGGCCAGCCGAGCCAGCCGCGCGGCACTGTCGATCTCGGGCAGCACCGGCGCGAAGATGCGTCGCTCGATCATCAACTCGACCACCCGCACCGCGTGCACTGCGACCAGCAAGCGCACCAGCTCGGCCGCGATCCTTTCGCGCGAGAGGGCCATCAGGTCGTTCGCCCGCTCGGTACAGGCATCGATCCCAGCCTGATCCGGCGCGTCGCCGAACCGCGCATGGAAGCGGAAGAAGCGCAGGATGCGCAAGTGATCCTCGGCGATACGCTTCAGGGGATCGCCGATGAAGCGCACCCGCCGGGCCGCGAGGTCGTCGATCCCGCCGAAATAATCGAAGATCTTGCCGGTCAACGGATCGGCATAGAGCGCGTTCATCGTGAAATCGCGCCGTGCCGCGTCCTCCTGCCAGTCGTCGGTGAAGGCGACGGTCGCGTGACGCCCGTCCGTCGCGACGTCTGAGCGCAGGGTCGTCACCTCGACCGGAACACCGCCCGGTAGCACCGCCGTTATCGTGCCGTGCGCCAAGCCGGTCGGCACTGCCTTGATATCATTGTCCTTGAGCAGTGCGATCACGCGCTCGGGCGAATGAGTTGTCGCCAGATCGACATCGGCGACATCGATGCCGAGCAAGGTGTCGCGCACCGCGCCGCCGACGAAACGCACCTTGCCCTCCGCCGCGCCGAGCACGCCGCAGAGCTTGGTCAGCCCTTCGCGCGCGCGCCACGCGGCATGGGGCAGAATCATCCGTTCCATCGCAGCCGCCGGGAAAGGTTGACGATCATCGCGGCGGTCGCACCCCAGATGCGATGCCCGTCCCAGGTGATCTCGTAATAATGCCGGTTACGGCCCTGCCACTCGACCGCCACCTCGATATGGTTGCTGGTGTCGAGCACGAAATCGAGCGGCACCTCGAATACCTGTGCCACCTCGGCCGCGCTCGGGATCAGGATCAGGTCGGGTGGGACGATACCGATCACCGGGGTCACTTCGAATCCGGTGACGGTGCGGTAGCGGTCGGCCTCGCCGATCACGATCACCTGGCCGCGCGGCAGGGCGATCTCTTCTTCCGCCTCGCGCAGTGCCGCGTCGATCGCGCCGCTGTCGCCCGGATCGATCCGGCCGCCGGGAAAGGCGACCTGCCCGGGGTGGCGCGACAGCGTGTCGGTGCGCTGGGTCAGGATCACGCCGGGCTCGGGCCGGTCAGTCACGGCGACCAGCACCGCGGCGTTCATCAACGGCGCCGACTGGTCGAGCTCCAGGTCGCGGTGATCCCCGGTCAGCAACACGGTATCGATGCCATGCCCGGTCTCGAGCGCGTTGCGCAGGCGGTCGGCGAGGCTCATTCAGTCGGTTCCAATGCGAAAAAAATGCCGCTGCTCCACACGCCCGGCGGCACATCGTCGCTCGCCAGCGCCATCGCGGCGAGATCGTAATAGACGGGACGCGCAACCAGCGCCTCGAGCCCGCCGCGGACGTGCAGATAGGGGCGCGGGCCATCCTCGCGCTCCTCGAAGCGGAGCGGATGCTCGGCCCCGGCGGTCACCAGGTCGCCGGTGTTCAGCCGGAACGCCATCCGCGCCTCGCGCCCTTCGCCCTCGGTCTTCATCTCGACCGCGACAAAGGGGACATCCTCGACCGCGATATCGAGCTTCTCGACCGGTGTGACCAGCACATAGCTCCCGTCCGCCTCGCGCCGGAGGATCGTCGAGAACAGCCTGACCATCGCCTGGCGCCCGATCGGCGATCCCTGATGGAACCAGGTGCCGTCGCGCGCGATGCGCATCTCGCTGTCCCCGCAATGAGTCGGGTTCCAGCGCTCGACCGGCGGCAGTTTCCGCTCCTCGGCCAGGCGCGCGATATCGGCGAGCGACAGCGCGGCAAGATCGGGGAGGGGGTCCATCGGCATCGCGTCGCGGTACGGCAGCCCCGCCCGGGCGTAAAGCGTCAGGCGAGCGCGGCGATTCGCGGACCGAGCATGCCGCCGCCGTTCGGGACCGAATCGCCCATGGCTAGCAGCCGGCGTTGCTCGACCGGACCCGGCACGCGCCATTCGGTGGTGCGATCCGCGGTGAAGCCGAAGAAACGCCCATAATATTCCGGGTCGCCGATCAGCATCAGCGCCGCCGCATCGCCCGTGGCGACGGCGGCGTTCAGCGCCGAGAGCATCAGGTCGCGCCCGATCCCGTCGCGCTGGCGCGCCGGCTCGACCGCGACTGGCCCGACCATCACCAGCGGTACGTCCCGGCCGTCATCGCCGTCGAACAGGATCGGCCAGCATTGGATCGTGCCGACCAGCGCATCCTTTTCCAGCGCCGCGAAGCTCAGCCGGGGAATCGCGGGCATGCCCTCGCGAATCCGGTAGGCGGTTCGCTCGTGCCGGCCCGTGCCGAACGCGCGGTCGAGCAGATGCTCCACCGCCTGCGGTTCAACGTCGGAAATCGGCACGATGCTGATCAATGTGGTTGCTCCATCGAGTCCCGGCATGGACGCACGGGGCCGCGCGCTTTAGCCTCGGCAGGCCTGAACGCAAGCCGAATTGAGTCGTCCAATGAAGCTGTACGATGCCGAATTCGCCCCAAGCCCGCGGCGCGTGCGCATCTTCCTCGCGGAGAAGGGCATCGAGATCGAGCGGGTGATGGTCGATCTGCGCCGCAACGAGCAGCTCGCCGACCCCTATCTCACGGTCAATCCGCGCGGTGCCGTGCCCGCGCTCGAACTCGACGATGGCGAAGTGATCTGCGAATCGGCCGCGATCTGCCGCTATTTCGAGGCGGTGCAGCCGGCGCCCTCCCTGTTCGGCACCAACCCGCTCGATATCGGGCGGATCGAATCCTGGACTAGGCGAATCGAATCGGACGGTTATGCCGCCGCCGTCTACGCCTTCCGCAACGTGCATCCGGCCTTCCAGGATCGCGCCGCGCCCGGCAAATGGCCGGCCATGCCGCAGATACCGGAGCTCGGCGCGCGCGGCCTCATCATGTGGGGAGCCTTTATCGACTCGCTCGACGCGCGGCTGGCGGATCGCGACTGGATCGCGACCGATGCCTTCAGCTTCGCCGATATCAGCGCGCTGGTGACGATCGATTTCGCCCGCGCCGCCAAATTCCAGGTCCCGGAGAGCTGCCGCGGCGTCGCACGCTGGCATGCCGCCGTCAGCGCCCGGCCAAGCGCCGCCGCCTGACGCGGCTTTCCACCGCTCCCTCATCTGCTATGGCGCCCGCCACACCATGAAAGGGCAGCGCTTGGACGATCGTCTCAGCCTTGAAGTGCATGATCTCGAAGTGCCGGTACTGACCGGCATCTATTCCGAAGAAACCCATTTGCCGCAGCCGCTGCGCATCTCGCTGACGGTCGATCTCGACTGCCCGGCGCATTTCGCGCCCGATTCGCCGCTCGGTGCGACCAAGAATTATCTCGATCTCAAGCGCGCGGCGACGACCGCGCTGCCCGAGGGCGTGCATTTCACCCTGGTCGAGGGTGTCGCCGACCATATCGCCGAGACTCTGTTCCTGCAGGACAAGCGCGTCGCGCGGGTCATGGTGAAGATCGTCAAGCTGGCGATCTCCGAAGCCGGCGAATCGATCGGCATCACGCTTATCCGCCACCGCAAATGACGCTGGAGGAAACCGTTCGCGACTCGCTTGCGACGGTTTCCGGCGCGTCCCTGGTCAGTGCCCGGGCCGGGCGGGCAGGGGAGGTCGTGGAATTGCTGCGCGCAGCCGAGGGCGAGGTCGTCCTGCTGCTGATCGACTCGTCGATTCAGTCGATCGACCGTGCCATGCTGATCGCCGCGATCGGTCCGCTCGCGATCGAGAAGGCACCGCATGCCCGAATCGGGGCGATCGACGTGATGGCCGGGGCCGCTGTTGAGGATGTCGCCGCCTCGGCCCGATTCCTCGCTGCGGCGTGTTCCACCACAGGACAGGTCCTGACGGTCGTCGCTCAGGGTTAGCGGGTGCAGGGGCCCAGCGAGCGAATCACCAGGCGATAGTCTTCGCGCGCAATGGCAGCATCGCTTTCGGCGAGGGACGCCACGCTCGCGTCCGGAAGCGTCGGTGGCAATGCGCAGGCAAGGCGATACCATAAGAGCGTATCGCGAGCGGGCGGGGTGGCACCTTCGCCGACTAGCTCGCTCAGCGCCACGGACCAGCGCGGCTGTTCCCCCTGGGTGCGCTGGATGCCCAGCGAAACGGGCCGGCTATCGGCCGTGGTGAGGAATATCTGCGTTTCACCCGATCCCGGCAGGTCGCCCGCGACATGGAAGGCGTTGCCGATTCCCGTCACCTTCGGCGGTGCGTCGGGGTTCAGCGTCTCCTGGGTGATTCGCCGGGTCAGTGCGTCGGCGCCAGGCGTCCAGTTGCGCTGTGCGTCGGGCCGGACGAGCTGAATCAGTGCTCCGTTACCCGGAACGGGCCGGGCGAAGAGCAGGACGCGCAGCTTGCGCAACTTGGGCAGCTGGCCCCGCGCATTGACCGGTACGTCGAGCACATAGGCGATTCGCGGCGGCAATGCTGCAGCGCCGCGAATCAGTGCCAGCACGTCGACCTCTACATAAAGGCGGGCCTTCCCGGTCTCGACGCCGGCCGCGTCCGGGCCTTTCAGCCGGGTGGCGCTGCGGATGGTCGCATCGACGATCGTAGGGGCCGCGAGGACCAGATCGGCATAGTCCGCATAAGGAGGCGTAACTACCACCGAATCGGCGGGAATCGGCGGCCGTTGCTGGGCGGAGGCGGCATTTGCGGCTGCTGCGAAAGCCACCGCAAGCATGAGTTTCGGAACAGGAATCATGCCCGGGGGGTTACGCGTTCGTACCGATCTTATACAGAAATAATTCTGCCACGTCGGGATTGTACGTTTGTTGCGCGAGACAAAGCGTTTGCGTCAGGGTTTTGGGGGTCATATAGGATCGCCACTGTCCAAGGATACATCAGCCCATGACAGGCGGATCGAACGAACGGACGTTACGGATCGGCGATACGCGTCGTGTACGGATAGAGGAGTTTCGTTTCTGAATGGCTTATGCTGACCGTAATGTAAGCGGCAACCGCGTGGTGGCGATCGTGATCGTGTCGGTGATCGTCGCCGTCATGGGTTACGCCTTCGTCACCGGTCTCACGTATAAATACGTGAAGGCTATGTCGGAGAAGTTGAAGACCTTCGACGTCGAGGAGCCGCCGCCCCCGCCGCCTGACGAGCCGCCGCCCCCTCCGCCAGATCAGCCGCTCGAGCCGCCTCCGGTCGTCTCGCCGCCGCCGATCGTGCAGACCCAGGCGCCGCCGCAAGTCGTCATCCAGACGGTGCAGGCTCCGCCGCCGGTATATGTGCCGACGCCGGTTGCTGCCCCGCCGCCTCCACCGCCAGCGCCGCCCCGCGTGTCGCAGGCGGCCGGCCTCAAGGGTAACCCTGGCCAGTTCTTCAACAACGATTCCTACCCATCGGAGGCGATTCGCGCCGGTGCCCAGGGTCGTGTGGTTGCAAGGCTGACCGTCGGTATCGATGGCCGCGTGTCAGCGTGCACGATCTCCACGTCGAGCGGTAACAGCTCGCTGGACGATACGACGTGCCGCATTGCACGCAGCAGGGTGCGCTACACCCCGGCAAAGGACGAGAATGGCCAGCCCATGGTCACGAACGTCAACTTGCCGGTCAAGTGGGTGCTGCCTGAGGATTGAGGGTTAGGGATTCGGCCCGGCGCGTCGTGCCCGGGCCGTTTCCAGATGATTTGACAGTAAAAAATACAGCCTAGAGGAAACCAACCAAAATGCTCACCACCATCCTTGCGGCCGGCGCCGCAGCAGCCGCCCCCAAGGGCGACAACCCGTACGGTCTGGTCCCCGCCCTTCGCGAAGGCGGCCTGATCTCTCAGACCGTGTTCGGCATTCTCGTGCTCATGCTTTTCGTCTCGCTCTACATCCTGTTCACCAAGCTGTTCGAGCAGCAGAAGGTGATCAACCAGTACAAGCGCGTGCGCAGCGGCTTCTGGAATGCCAACAGCCTGCGTGAGGCTTCGGCCAAGCTCGAGAAGAACTCGGCTTACAAGCAGATCGTCGATGACGGCCTGTCGGCTCAGGAGCAGCATACCCGCCTGACCGATCCGGTCGAGGCTCATGACTGGCTGCACGGTTCGCTCGCGCGTTCGGAAGCGACGATCAACTCGCAGCTGAACTCGGGCCTGGCGTTCCTCGCGACCGTCGGCGCGACCGCGCCGTTCATCGGTCTGTTCGGTACGGTTATCGGCATCTACCGCGCGCTCATCAAGATCGGCGCTGCCGGTCAGGCATCGATCGACGCCGTCGCCGGCCCGGTCGGTGAGGCGCTGATCATGACCGCCCTCGGTCTCGTCGTCGCCGTTCCGGCGGTGCTCGCCTACAACTGGCTGCAGCGTCGCAACAAGTCGATCGCCGAAGATCTGAACGCGTTCTCGAACGACGTGCTCGGCTACCTGGCGTCTGACGGCGCGGTTCGCCCGGTTGTTCGTAAGGGTGCGGCGGCTCCGGCAGCGAAGCCGGCAGCTGCGACCACCACGGCAGCACGCTGATGACGGGGCGGGGCGCGCGCCACGTCGGCGGCGCCCCGCCTCCTCGCCGCCGGAGTTTCCCGGCGGCGCAGTTGCAAGGATAGGATAGTCCTCAATGGCAATTAGCGTTGGCGGCGATGGCGCCGAAGAAAAGCCGATGTCGGACATCAACACGACCCCGATGGTGGACGTCATGTTGGTTCTGCTCATCATCTTCCTGATCGCGGTGCCCGTCGTGTTGCAGGCGGTGAAGCTGAAGCTTCCCGACATTCGTTACGACCCCACGACCACGAAGCCCGAGAATGTGTCGCTTTCGATTCTGACCAAGCCGGATGGTACCTGCGGCATCTATTGGGGCACCGCACCGGTGACTCACACTGAGCTGCTCGAACGCGCGGTGAAGAAGCTGAGGGACGAGATTGCGCGCCAGGGTGGCGTGGGCAATCCCGATCTGGAACTTCCCGAAGCGCATATCCGTGGTGACGTGAACGTACCGTATCGCTGCGTTGGCGGTGCGATCTACACGATGCAGATGGCAGGCTTTGCCAAGGTCGGCTTCATTTCCGAGCCTCCGCCCGGCGGCAACGCCGAGCGCATGTGACCGGTCAGAGCTTAGGAGTAATTTGATATGTCAATGAGCGGTGGCTCCGATGATGGCCAGCCGATGATGGATCTGAACACGACGCCGCTTATCGACGTCATGCTCGTGCTCCTCATCATGTTCATCATCACCATTCCGATCCAGACGCATGCGGTGAAGGTCGATCTTCCGATCAACGACCCGAACAACCAGCCGCCGCCGATCGATCCGCAGAAGAACAAGGTCACGATCGACCCGGCAGGCACGATCGCCTGGAACGGTGCGCCGGTCGACAAGGTCACGCTCCAGCAATATCTGGAGGCGACCAAGGCCATCAACCCGGAACCCGAGCTGCACTTCCAGCCGGATCCCCAGGCGCGCTACGCGCGGGTCGATGAGGTTCTCGCGGTGATCAAGCGCTCTGGCGTGACCAAGCTCGGCTTCATCGGCAACGAGCAGTATCGCAACGACTTCTGATCGCTTCGATCAGGGACGAAACAGGAAAGGGCGGTCCTTCGGGGCCGCCCTTTTTTATTGTCCAACGACGATACGCAAATCCGTAACCGATCTGTCGCAAAACTGTTGCGGTATAGTCATGGAAGTGACACAACGATGTCACAAAAGTGAAACCTTTCGTGGAAAGGTCGGTAGGAGAAGAGCAATGCGTATCGGTTTTGGAGTGCTGATTGCCGGAATTGTGCTGGCTGGTGCGGGCAGCGCCGCTGTCGCGAGCGACCGCACCGGGTTCACTGCAATCAAACAAGGCGATTTCAATACGGCTGAGCGGACCCTGCTCGCCGAGCGCCGGATTTTCCCCTCGCGTCCCGAACTGATGTTGAACCTGGCGGCGGTCTATCGCAGCACGGGTCGGCAGGACGAGGCACGCGCCCTCTATCGGGAGGTCCTGGCTCAGCCGGACATGCTGATGGACGTCACGGCCGAGCGTACGGCCTCGTCGCACATGCTGGCCAATGCGGGGCTTGCCCGGCTCGACGCGCGGCAGATGTCCTCACGCTGATGGCGCAACGCCCTTGTCGGGGCGGGCCAGGGTTCAGGGAGCCGTAACCGGACTGTCGCTCGCCGCGATAGGGCGTCGTTCAACCGGGTAGAGATCGCGGCATCACAGGGCTGGACGGTACGCTTTGGCGTCCGTCCGGCCCTTTCTCATTTGGGCTGAAGAGGAGCGCGCGCCTGCAAATCAGACTTAACGCTTCTAGAGCCTTGGCAGGGTGACGCCGCGCTGGCCCATATATTTGCCGGCTCGGTCGGCATAACTGACCTCGCAGGGCTCGTTGCCCTCCAGGAACAGGAACTGGCACGCGCCTTCGTTCGCATAGATCTTGGCGGGCAGGGGGGTGGTGTTCGAGAATTCCAGCGTCACATGTCCCTCCCACCCGGGCTCGAGCGGGGTGACGTTCACGATGATCCCGCAGCGCGCATAGGTCGATTTGCCGAGGCAGATGACCAGCACGTCGCGCGGCACCCGGAAATATTCGACCGTCCGCGCCAGCGCGAAGCTGTTGGGCGGGATGATGCAGACATCGGTCTTGCGGTCGACGAAGCTGTTCGCCGCGAAATCCTTCGGATCGACGATCACGCTGTCGATATTGGTGAAGATCTTGAATTCGTCGGAGACGCGAGCGTCATAGCCATAGGATGACAGGCCGTAGGAGATGCAGCCGTCGCGCTTCTGGCCATCGACGAACGGCTCGATCATGCCGTTGGCGAGCGCCTGCTCGCGAATCCACCGGTCCGACATGATCGACATAAAGCGCCTCCCTCTAGCCGACCGCTTTCGCGGGAATGGCCGTTCGGGGCAAGACCGATCGCGTCGAAACGACAATGGCCGGCGCGCACAGGGCGTGCGCGCCGGCCGCAATAGGCGTCCGGGGACCCTTACTGGGTAAGGATGCTGGCGATCAGGCCCGTCGCGACCGCGACCAGCAGGTAATCGCCGCTATTGTTGTTCTCGCGTACCCATTGATAGCCGCGCGGCGGCGTGCGCAGGCCGCGCCGGTTCCAGTCGCTGACCACATAGCGGCGCTGGTTGCGGGCGAGCTTCTGGCCCTTGCGCCATTTGTGGCCGCGCGAAGCGGTCACCTCGCGCCACGATGGACGCTGCTGCTGGCCATGGGCCTGCGGATGGGAGGGCTGGCGATGCTGCGCGATCGCAGGCACGCTGACCGACGTGGTGAGCAACACGGCGATGACGCCGGCGCGAATGCTGTTCTTCATGGGGGAGGTTCTCCTGGTTAACCTCGCTCAATACGACCCTCGACGGCAGACGTTCCAATAGGCCCGATAGGGCCATTTTATTTCGCTATAATAACGACATGCAGTGCCAGGTTGATGGCAGCCTGCGGGCGTGCGACCGTCCGCCGTGCGAAGGGGAAGAGCAATGAAGCGCGACTGTCAGAGCGAGCCAAGGCGCATGAGCGCCTTTTTGCTCGCCGGTATGCTGTTGCTTCCGACGGTTTCTGTCTGGTTCTTTTTGCGCCGCGGCTATGCCTCCAGCCTGCGCCGCATCGCCTTCATCTATGCCGGAACCTTGTTCGCGATTGGTCTCGTAGGCGCCGTGTTCCGCTGAGGGGCGGGTCAGTCGATCCCGAGATCGCCCGGCCCAAAGGCGTGCGGCAGCAGCGCCGACAGGAGATGCCGCTCATAAGCATCGCCCTCGGCACCCGCGCACCACACCACGATGTCGCGCTTGCCGAGCTGTGCCGCTTCGTTGATCACCTGCCGGCAGCGGCCGCACGGACCGACGGGCTTGGTGCCGGTCGGCTTGCCCGCTGCGTCCATCGCGCCGCCGATCACGCCGATCGCGACGACGTCGCGCAGCCGCCCCTGGGCGTTGGTCGTCGCGAGCGCCACGGTCTCGGCGCAGAGCGACAGGCCGTAGCTGGCATTCTCGAAATTGGTGCCGGTCACCACGCTGCCGTCGGTCAGTAGCACCGCTGCGCCGACGCCGAAGCGCGAATAGGGGGCATGGGCCTGGAGCGCCGCCTCGCGCGCGGCAGCGATCAGGCGATCGCGGATGGCGATGTCGTCGTCGGTCACGGCGCCACCACGTTCCAGCGCACCGCGCCGTTGATCCCGTCGATCCGCCGCATGTCGTTCGCCTGCCACATCCGCCATGGCCTTGCCGTATAATCGGGCGGAAAGAAATCCTGCACCGCCCAGATGGTCCGGGGGATCGCGCTGGTCACCTGATAGGTCGCCTCGAACCGCTTGCTGATCTTGATTAGGGCCGGCTTGCCGGTGTGCGATTCGACCATGGTCAGGAACCGCCGGATTTCGCCGAGCACCACGCCCCGCACCGGCCGCGAATCGCAATCCGGATCGAAATCGATCTCCACCGCCGCGGGCAGGGCGTCGCTGACGCGCGGTACCGTGGTGTTGAAATTGTTCGCCTGATCGGCGGCGAGCCGACACAGCGAATAGACGTGCAGCGCCCCGCGCCGCATGCCCGAGGCATAGGTGTCCGCCCAGTTGGTCGCGAACCGCTCGTCCCGGCCATCCGCGCCATAGGTTGCGCGCAGATAGGCGAAGTCCGCCCCGCCGGCCTTCACCGTCCACCAGTCGATGACACCCTGGTCCTCGGACACGTCGACACCCTGGAAGTCATATTTGTCGGACGGGCGCCAGCTCAGCGCAAAGGTCCATGCCACGACGCCGGTCAGCGCCAGGACGATGCCCAGCGCGCCGATCCGCCCGATCCGGCGGCCCCAGAGGCGCAAAGCCACGCCGTCAGCCCTTGATATGCAGGACGCAGATCAGCGTGAAGAGTCGCCGCGCGGTGTCGAAATCGATCTCGATCTTGCCCTCCAGCCGTTCCCTGAGCAATTCGGCCGCTTCGTTGTGGATGCCGCGGCGCGCCATGTCGACCGTCTCGATCTGGGCAGGTGTCGCGTTTCGGATCGCTTCGTAATAGCTGTCGCAGATCGCGAAATAGTCTTTGATCGGTCGCCGGAAGCGCCCCATCGCCAGGACATAGGTCTCGAGATGCGAATCGTCCTCGCGGTGGATCGCGATGGCGAGCCGGCCGTCCTCCACCGCGAGCGCGATCCGGAACGGCCCGGCATAGCCGTCGGGATAGGGACGTTGCGGGCAGAAATAATTGCCCTCGACCAGGTCGAAGATCGCGATTCGCCGTTCCTGCTCGATATCCGCCGACCGCCACAATATGGTGCGCTCGTCGAGGGATACGGCGATGATGCGCGGGTCGGCCATGACGGTCCCGTAAAGGGGATGGCGGCCGGTAACAACACGCTCGCAATCTTCCCTCTCCCAGCGAGAGAGGGAGGGAGCCGCGCAGCGGCGGAAGGGTGAGGGTGACCGTCGCTGTGAGGATCAACCTCACCCTCCCTCTCCCGCTGGGAGAGGGAGGGTGAGTTATCCCCGCTATTGTGCTGCGCGGTCTATTGAGCCCGCGGGCGACCTCTGGAAAGGAGCGGCATGGCCACAGCGATCCTCACGACACCGATTCTCCCCGAAGCCCAGACGCTCCCGCAGAATGTGGAGGCTGAGGCGGCGATGCTCGGCGCAATGATGATCGACAACCGGCTGGCCGACGATCTGGTCGACAAGCTCGAGCCCGATCATTTCTACGAGCCCGTCCACGGCCGGATCTTCGCCGCGATCAAGCAGGCGCGCGGCAACGACATGCTTGCGACCCCGGTCACGCTGCGCCCGATGTTCGAGGCCGACGAGGGCATGAAGGAGCTGGGCGGCCCAAGCTATCTCGCTCAGCTCACTGGCTCGGGCGCGGGCCTGATCGGCGCGCGCCAGTTCGCCCAACAGATCTACGACCTCGCCATGCTGCGCACGCTGGTGACGGTCGGCCGCGGCCTGGTCGATCGCGCGCTGGACACGTCCGAAGAGGTCAATCCGCGCCTTCAGATCGAGCTCGCCGAAGAGGAACTGTTCAAGGTCGCGGCCGATGGCGGTACCGAGAGTCAGGTGAAGAGCTTCGCCCAGGCGACCACCATGGCGGTGAAGATGGCGCAGCGCGCGCTCAATTCGGGCGGCAACCTGTCGGGCGTCACCACCGGCCTCGACTCGGTCAACGCCAAGATGGGCGGCATGCACCATTCGGATCTGATGATCCTCGCCGGCCGTCCGGGCATGGGCAAGACCTCGCTCGCCACCAACATCGCCTTCAACGCGGCGCAGCGCTGGATGCGCGACATGCAGGATGGCATTGCGCCCGAAGAGTCAGTCGGCGCCAAGGTCGCGTTCTTCAGCCTCGAAATGTCGGCCGACCAGCTCGCGACGCGTATCCTGTCCGAACAGGCCCGGATCAGTTCCGAGGCGCTGCGCATGGGCAAGATCAGCCGCGCCGAGTTCAACCAGCTCGCCGCCGCTGCCGCCGACCTCGAGAATCTGCCGCTCTATATCGACGACACCGCCGGCCTCAGCATCGCCGCGCTGCATACGCGCATGCGCCGGCTGCAGCGGCGCCACAACAACCAGATCGGGCTGGTGGTGGTCGATTACCTCCAGTTGCTGACCGGCTCGGCCAAGGCTTCGGGCGACGGCCGCGTGCAGGAAATCTCGGAGATCAGCCGTGGCCTGAAGACGCTGGCCAAGGACATGAACGTGCCGGTGATGGCGCTCTCCCAGCTCAGCCGCGCGGTCGAGCAGCGCGAGGACAAGCGCCCCCAGCTATCGGATCTGCGCGAATCGGGCTCGATCGAGCAGGACGCCGATATCGTCATGTTTGTGTACCGCGAGGATTATTACGTCGCCGCCAAGGAGCCCAAGCGCCCGGTCGAGGGCGACAGCGCGAAGATCTTCGAGGATCACGCGCAATGGGCGACCGACATGGAGCGGGTGTTCGGCCTGGCCGAACTGATCATCGCCAAGCAGCGCCACGGCGCCACCGGCAAGGTGATCCTGAAGTTCGAGCCGAGCGTGACGCGGTTCTCGGATTTCGTGGGGTACTAAACTCTCCCTCTCCCAGCGGGAGAGGGAAGGGGCCCATCGCGAAGCGATGGGAAGGGTGAGGGTGAGGTATAGTCCAATCACCCTCATCCGGCGCTGCGCGCCACCTTCTCCCGAAGGGAGAAGGATTAAAAAACCGGCTCTTCCCCAGGCTTGTCGACATGGATCCCGCACTCGACCTTGTCCCACCCGCGCCAGCGTCCGGCGCGGGGGTCTTCGCCCGGCTGCACCTTGCTCGTGCAGGGCTGGCACCCGATCGACAGATACCCCTCCGCCTCGAGCGGATGCCGCGGCAGGTCATGCTCAGCGAAATAGGCTTCCAGATCGGCCTTCACCCAGTCGCCGAGCGGATTGAGCTTCAGCCTGCCGTCTTCGACCTCGAAGCGCGGGATGTTCTGGCGCGTGACTGACTGGAACGCCTTGCGCCCCGAAATCCAGCTGTCGAGCCCTGCCTTGGCGCGCTTCAATGGCTCGACCTTGCGGATGTCGCAGCAGCCATCGGGGTCGTAGGACCAGCGCAGGCCCTTGTCGTCCTTCGCCGCGAGCACCGCTGCGTCTGGCTCGACCACCCAGCTGTTGGTCAGCCCGAACGCGCTCACCAGCGTCTCGCGATAGGCAAGCGTTTCGGGGAACATCTTGAGCGTATCGACGAAGATCGCCGCCACGCTCGGATCGGCCTGCGCCACCAGATGCAGCAGCACCGCGCTTTCCGTGCCGAACGAGGAAACGACCGCCGTCGTGCCGAGCGTGCCGTCGGCGAACAGCGCCTTCAGCATGGTCAGCGTGTCGACTCCCGTGAAGCGCGCGTTGAGCGCGTCCGCATCCGCCTGGGTGAAGGCGGGCCTGGTGTCGATGACATCGATCTTCCGCGCGGCTTCAGCCATGCCGCAATTTCCACACCGGCACGGCGCCGTCAGCCGCTGCCTGATAGACATGCTCGTAGCGCGCGAGCGACGCCTGCAACGTCGCTTCGTCGATCTCCGCCTCGGGCGCGAAGCTGTCGAAGCCGCAGCGCTTCATCAGCGGAATCTGGTCGACCAGGACGTCGCCCGCCGCACGCAATTCGCCGGTATAGCCCGCCTCGCGCAGCACCCGCGCCGAGGAATAGCCGCGCCCGTCGCGGAATTTGGGGAAGCTCACTTCGATCAGCGCGATCTGGCCGAGATGCGGGATCAGCGCGCGCGCATCGTCGCCCGCTTCGATGCGGACCGCGGTGGCGTTGGTCTGGCCCATAAAGGCATCGAGAGTGACCGCCGGCTCGTCATGTGCCGCGTCATCGCGAAAGCGCAGCAGATCACCCATAGATCGCCTCCTTGAACGGATCGATGCCGACTCGGCGATAGGTGTCGAGGAAGCGTTCGCCCTCCTCGCGCAGGAGCACATAGCGGTCGGTCACCCGCTCGACCGCGTCGACGATGCCGTCTTCGTCGAAACCAGGGCCGGTGATCTTGCCGAGGCTAGCATCCTCCGCCCCCGATCCGCCGAGCAGCAGCTGGTAATTCTCGGTGCCTTTCTTGTCGACGCCGAGGATGCCGATATGACCCGCATGGTGATGGCCGCAGGCATTGATGCAGCCGCTGATCTTCAGCTTCAGCTCGCCCAGATCGCGCTGCCGTGCCGGATCGGCGAAACGCGCGGCGATCTTCTGCGCGACCGGGATCGATCGGGCATTGGCCAGGCTGCAATAATCCAGGCCAGGGCAGGCGATGATGTCGCTGATCAGGTCGAGATTGGCCTCGGCCAGCCCGCCTTCGTTCAGCGCCTGCCACACCGTGTACAGATCGGCCTTACGGACATGCGGGAGCACGATGTTCTGCGCATGGGTCACGCGCAGCTCGTCGAACGAATAGCGCTCGGCCAGCGCGGCCATCAAGTCGATCTGCTCGGCCGTCGCATCGCCCGGAATGCCGCCGGCCGGCTTCAGGCTGATATTGACGATGGCATAGCCCGGCTGCTTGTGCGGCTTGACGTTCTGGTCGATCCACACCGCGAAATCGGGGTCGCTGCGGTTGACCAGCTCGCTCGCGCCCTGTTCGAAGGCGGGCGGGGCGAAGAAGGCGGTGATCCGGTCGAACTCGGCCTTTGGCGGGTCGATGCCCAGGGCCTTCACGAGCGCGAATTCCTCCTCGACCTGACGGCGATATTCGTCCGCGCCCAGCTCATGGATCAGGATCTTGATCCGCGCCTTGTAGATATTGTCGCGCCGGCCATAGCGGTTGTAGACGCGCAGGCATGCCTCGACATAGCTGAGCAGATCGTCGGCACCGACGAAATCCTTGATCTCGGGCGCGACCATCGGCGTGCGGCCCATGCCGCCGCCGACGAAGATCTTGCCGCCAAGCTCGCCATCGCGTTCGAGCAGCTGAATGCCGATATCGTGCAGCCGCATCGCCGCGCGATCCTCATCGGCCGCGATCACCGCGATCTTGAACTTGCGCGGCAGATAGCTGAATTCGGGGTGGAACGTGCTCCACTGGCGCAGCAGCTCGGCCCAGGGGCGCGGATCGGCCACTTCGTCCGCCGCGGCACCGGCATATTGATCCGACGAGATGTTGCGGATGCAATTGCCGCTGGTCTGGATCGCATGCATCTCGACGGTGGCGAGATCGGCCAGGATATCGGGCGCGTCGGCAAGCTTGATCCAGTTATACTGGATGTTCTGCCGCGTCGTGAAATGGCCATAGCCGCGATCGTATTTGCGCGCGATGTGCCCGAGCATGCGCATCTGCCGCCCGTCGAGCGTGCCGTACGGGATGGCGACGCGCAGCATGTAGGCATGAAGCTGCAGGTACAGCCCGTTCATCAGCCGCAGCGGCTTGAACTGGTCCTCTGTGATCTGCCCGGCAAGGCGGCGCTTCACCTGGTCGCGGAATTCCTCGACGCGGGCATCGACGATCGCCTGGTCATATTGGTCGTATTTATACATCTCAGATCACCCAGCTCCCCGCGGCCGGATCGGCGGGCTTCAATGTCAGGTCGAGCCGCACCGTGGGCCCAAGCGCGCGGACGCGGTCCTTGATATGCGCGGGGCGGGGCCCCTCGGGGGTCGCGGTCGCATCGATCACATAAGGCGCGTTGACGCGGCGGGCGCCTTCCTCGGCGCCGGCGATCGCTTCGCCCTGGTCGCCGACATCGACTGAATCCTCGACATGGCGCGACCAGCCCTGGCCGGTCCACCAGATCACGTCGCCGTTCGGCAGGTCGTTCCCGGTCAACAATTTCACGCAACGCTCTCCGCTATTCGTGCCCAGCGGCCGAGCTTGTCCTCGGCGTCCGACAATTCCACGACTTCGCCCACGACGATGATCGCCGGGCTCGCCACCTTCTCGCGATCGACCATCGATCCGAGATCGGCGAGCAAGGTCTTGATCGCGCGGCTGCCGGAGAGCGTGCCGCGCTCGAGCACGGCCACCGGCATGTCGGGCGCCACGCCGTCGCGCATCAGCTTGTCGGCAATGTCGTTAGCGGTGGCGACGCCCATATAGATGACGAGCGTGCGGCCCTTGCCGGCGAGGCCCGACCAATCCTGCTCGGTCAGGCCCTTGCACTGGCCGGCGACGAAGCTGACCGCGCTGCTATGGTCGCGGTGGGTGAGGGGCAACATGGCTTCGGCCGCGCAGCCCAGAGCCGCCGACACGCCGGGGATGACTTCGACCGGCAACCCGGCCGCACGAACCGCTTCGACCTCTTCGCCGCCGCGTCCGAAGATGAACGGGTCGCCGCCCTTCAACCGCACGACGATCGCGCCGGTCTTCACATGCGCGACGATCAGCGCGTTGATCGCCTCCTGCGGCAACGTGTGCCGCGCGCGGCTTTTGGCGACCGAGATGCGCTGCGCCGAGGCGGGCGCGATATCGAGCACGCGCGGATCGATCAGCCCGTCATGGACGAGGATGTCAGCGGTCTTCAGCGCCTCGACCGCGCGAACGGTCAGTAGCCCGGGGTCGCCCGGGCCGGCACCAACGAGGATCACGCGCCCACGCGCGGAAGGATCGAGAAGGCTTGCCATGGGGAGTGCAGATGGTCCCCGGGCCGGCAAGCCGCAACGGATGCTTGCTTGGGGCGCCCTTAGCGAATCTATGCCGCCGCGTGATCATGATAACCGTCCTGTGGTTCTGCCGGTATCGAACGCCGCGAAAAGCATGAACCATAGCCGACGCTCCTGGATTCCGACATCGTTGCCCGCATTCCAAATTATATGAAGGATAGAATCGCGTCGTTCGCTCACAATGCGGGAGACAAGCGGCCCGCCGGACGATTATGAGGCTTCACTGTACCGCTTAGATAACGATATCGGCGCGCAACCTCATCTAACGATATCGGGGTGGTCTGATTCATGAAACAGGCTCTAACGGTTTTGGCATTTTGCGCCGCCGGTTCGTCCTATGCGCAGAGCACGAGTTCCTCAGCGGATGTGGTGGTGCCTCATCCCCAGGTGCTGCCATCTGCGCTGCCGCCAACCGGGGGAGGGGACCCATTCTCAAGGCTGTTTTCGAAGTTTGATTTTCCGGTCGGGCCTATTGGGTCGTGGGTTTTATATCGGGACGAGAAAACGCCGTGCGCTGCCGCGCGCAATTACGGCACCGAGGATAATCCGGCAACTGTCGCTCTGGCGCCAAGCCTCGATCAATTGTCGGTAACAATATATACCATATCTCTGAGCAAGAAGGACAAGTTCCGCCGAGGGCTTGGCTCCGTAGCGCTCGATCCGGGCGCTGAAACTCGGGCACCTTATAAATCTTTCGTCGAAATGCCGTTCGAATATCCGCGCCCGAGCAAGCCGAAGCCAGGAAAGCACTGGACCATCGTCACGGCGGACCGTGCCGCATTTGACGGGCTGGCGTCGGCGCAGACCTTAACTATCCGGGGCGACATCTCGACCACCATACCGGCTCGGGACGCGGTAGCGGCGTTTGCCGAAATAACGCGATGCCAATCCCGGCTGTTCGATTCATGGGGCATCGACTCCCAGCGATATGGCTTCGGGAAATCGGTACCCACTCCATTGGGTGAGACTAGCAGCGCGTGGTTCGTTGAGGAGGATTATCCGGAAGCGGCCCGAACCGCTCATCTCGGTGGAAACGTGTTGATGATACTGGACGTGGGAGATGACGGGCTGGTCAAGGCGTGCCGGATAGCGCAGACCGCCGGTCCCGATCTGGATGCGGCTTCCTGCCGAGCAGCGATGCTTCGCGGACGTTTCAATCCAGCGCGAGATGGGCAGGGAAGGGCTGTCCCTTCATGGGCGATTCTGCCGGTGACATGGGTGCCGTAGAGTCGGATGAAGTTCGGCCGATCCATGTACTAACATAGCGCTGGATGCTCCAACCGGGCTATGCCACTGAGGTGGCGACCGCCGCGGCGTGCGCGCGGATGATCGCCCGGGTCGAGGCGTCGGAGTCGAACACGCCGTACCAGCCCTGCGGTTCATGCGGCGGATCGCCAAGCCAGGCCCTATCGCCCGGCACGAAGCGATGATCGGCATGCGCCGCCCGACCTTCGCCCGACCAGGCCCAGAAATTGGTCCCGGCGATCGGCCCGGCGTGCGCGACATTCGCTTCTACCGCGGCGTAGATCTGGCGGTAATAACGGTCCTTGAAGGCCGTCGCTGCCGAGGGATCATAACTGCCTCCGTCGCGCGGATAGCCGAATTCCTCGATCACCAGCGGTTTGCCCAGCTCGGTCGCGATGCGGATATGCTGCGCAATATAATCGGCGACCTTGGCCGCGCCCGCTTCCTCCGTGCCCGCCAGGTTCGCCGCATCGACCCAGCCCCAGTTCAGCGGCCAGATATGGCAGGTCAGATAGTCGATCTCGGCAATCTGGTGCTCCGCCTTCACGATCCCCTCGCGCTCGAGCGCGCCCTTCAACCCCTCGCTCCCGGTCGAGACGAGCTGGCGCGGCGCCAGGCTGCGGATCAGCCGCGCGGTGCCCTGCACCCAGGCCTGGAAGGCGGGCAGGGCGGCCAGCCCCACCGCGTCGCTCCCAGCCGGCCGCGGCTCGTTGGCGAGCTGCCACGCCATGATCGTCGGGTCGTTCGCGTAAGGATTGCCGGTGATCTTGTTGGTCCGCCCGACGATCGCGCGGATATGCCGGTGATACAGTGCGACCGCATCCGCCCGGCCGTAGAAGCGCGAGACATGATCGGGGAATTCCGGCCAGGGATGCGCCGGGTCGTTCATGTTGATGAAGCGGCCCTGGTCGACATAGCTGAGATAGGTCATCATCCCGCCCGACCATTCCCAGAAATTGGTCAGGTACAGCACCGCGCGCATCTGCCGCTTGCCCATCTCGGCCAGCAGATAATCGAGCCCGCCGAGAAGCGCCGGGTCGTACTGCCCGTGGCCGTCATGCATCGCCGGCTCGACCGCGTTGAGCAGTGGCGACTTCTCGGAAGAAGCGAGCACGCGCAGATTGGTGACGCCCATCGCGGCCAGCGCATCGAGCTCGCGCTTCAAACGGTCCCGGTCGCCATAAGGCGCATCGGCCCCGAGCCAGGCGCCGTACCACATGTTCGCGCCGGCATAGCGATAGGGCTTGCCGCCGATGGTGAAGCGAATCCCGTCGCGCTTTACGAAGCGGTCGGGGGCCTTTGCAGCCGCTGCCGGCCCCGCAAGCGCGATCGCAACACCGGCGCCGACCACTTCTCTCCGCGTGAACATGACCCCTCCTGTCTAACGTTGGACAAGAGGATAACGCGGGGGTCGGGAATTGGAAGGGGCGGAGATCAGCTCTCAGCGATCGAAGGACGGCATTTCAGCGCGGCTGAGATCGTTGATATCCGCAGCGGAATACCGGGTTACATTCCCATCCCTGACACGGGAGGTGCCGCAGCCGGTTTTATGATCGTTACGATAACCTGACGCTCGCCAGCTTTCTCGAATCTGAGCGTTATCGGAAAGCGTTGGCCGGCCCTGAGCGGCTGGTTCAGGTCGGCCAGCCAGACGTGCAGCCCGCCCGGATTCAGGCTTACAGGCTCGTTGGCCGGAATATCGATTCCGTTTACGTATTTCATTTCCATCGCGCCGCTGCCGCCCGCCATCGTCATCAGGTCGGTCTTCTTCGCGACGGGGGTAGACGCGGCAATCAGCCGGTCGGGGGTCTGCGACCTGATCGTCATGAACACTGCGGCGTTTGCCGAACCGCCGACGGTGTCGCGCGTCCAGACGTCTTTCACCTCGGGCGGCGCTGTTTGCACGCACGCCGCGAGGGGAAACAACAAAAACGGAGCGAAAACCAACCGTCTCACAACAATCTCCCCCTCAGGTCGCGTGGCCGCCGCTTCCTGCCCCGGCCGAGGCGATGGGGCGGCGCTTGTGCGGTCGGGCACCAATTGCTACCCCCAATGCAGAGTTATGGAAAGCGCGCCTCCTCCTGGTACCGGCTCCGGCCGGACGATCGATCGCCGGCGGCTGCTGGGTGGCGCGCTTGGTGTCGGTGCACTCGCTGCCGGGGGGATCGCTGCCGGCCGATGGCTTTCTTCCCCCGCGGAAGCCAAGCCCCTGACGGTCGGCGGTTTGGCGGTGACCTGCAACCTGACGCTGCCGGTCGCCTGTGCTGCAAATGAGGCGGCGAACCACACCGGCAAGGATGGCGGATCGCAGTTCGCGTACAGCAAGTACAATGGTTGGCCGGAAGTGAAGGAATCGCTGATGTCCGGCGACCTTCAGGCAGCCTATATGCTGGCGCCGCTGGTGATGGACCTCGCCGACAAGAAGGTTCCGGTGAAGGTCGTGTCCATCGGCCACCGCTCGGGCGCCGTGATCATGGTGCGCACCGATTCGTCCTACCGGACGTTCCGCGACCTGGCCGGCAAGCGCGTCGCGATTCCCAGCCGTTTCGCGGTCGACTTCCTGTTCCTGCGCAAGATGCTTGCCGCCGAGAACATGACGCCGGAGGACGTCGAGATCGTCGAGATGGCGCCGGCGGATATGCCGGCGGCCTTGTTCGTGAAAGGCGTCGACGCCTATTGCACCGGCGAGCCGTTCGGCGCGGCGGCGCAGAAGGCCGGTTATGCCAGGGTGCTGCGGATGACGCGCGACGAATGGCCGCGATATATGTGCTGCGTCCTGACGGTGCGCGAGGAACTGATCAAGTCGAACCGGCCGCTGGTTCAGAATCTCGTCAACTATGTGCTCGGCGCGGGCGCGTGGCTCGACCAGCAACCGCAGAACCGCGAAAAGGCCGTCCAGATTGCCGCCGGCCGCCGCTATTTCAACCAGGACCCCAACATCCTCCGTTTCGTGATGACCAATCCGGCCGACCGCGTGACCTATGGCGATCTGCGCATGGTTCCCCAGGAGTTCGATGAGCTGATGCAGATGGGCGTCGAGGCCGGTACGCTGCCCCACCCGGTGCCCTACGCGACATATGTGGACGACAGCTTCGCGCGGGCATCACGCCCTGCGTTGATTGCACTTTGACCGGGCAGTCGAACCCGAGGCTCCCTTATTATGCCGCGGCCCTGATCGTCCTGCTGCTGATCGCAGGGGCGGCGCTGACGCTTTTTGCACGCGACGCCACGCCACCGCAGGGGACGAACGCCACCGCGCGCGACGCCGCGCAACCGCGGGGATTGAGGGCCGGCGCGTTCGATCCACCGCATAGCGCGCCGGAATTTTCGCTGCGCGGCTCCGACGGGTCAGAGGTGACGCTCGCGCGCTACCGCGGCAAGGTGGTGCTGCTGGAGTTCGGCTTCACCTATTGTGCGGCGGTGTGCCCAACCACCCTGGCGACGCTCGCGCAGGCCCGCAGCGGTCTCGGCAAGGCGGCGGATTCGGTGCAGATAATCTTTGTGACGGTAGATCCGGCGCGCGACAGTGCCGCGCATTTGCGGGACTATCTGGCGGCGTTCGATCCGAGCTTTATCGGCGCCACCGGCGCGCCGGACGCGTTGGCGGCGGTGCGACGGAACTATGGCGTCACGGCGGTCAAGCAGGGCACTGGCCCCGACTATGCGATGGCCCATACATCGTCGATTTTTCTGATCGATCGCACCGGCAAGCTGCGGGCGATGATGCCTTTCGGGCATGACCCCGCCGATTTCATCCACGACATCCAGTTCCTCCTGGCGCATTGATCGTCCGGCATGGGACCGTCTTCGTTGAAACGCTTTGTAAGCCGGCGCGCCGTGGTGGGCGCGCTGTCGCTGCTCGTGCTCGGCGGACTTGGGTGGGCCGCGCTGGCGCCGATCCAGGTGGTGTCGCATGACAAGCTGTTCGAGATTCCGCGCGGCACCTCGGCGCGCCACATGGCCGGCGAAAAGATCGATATCCTGCCGCAGACGATCCGGTTGACGCTCGGGCTCAACGACGTCCTGGTGCTCAGGAACGCGGATAATGTGCCGCACCTCTTCGGCCCGACGCTGATCATGCCGGGCCAGCGCTTCAGCTTGCCGTTCGCGGTGGCGTCGACGTACAGCTTTCAGTGCACCGCGCATGCCAATGGGCAACTCAGCGTGATCGTTGATCCGGCGCCTGCTCCCGGGTGGCAACGGCTCCGCTGGCGTTGGCTCAGGCTGACGAACGCGATGTGAGTCCAGCCCCGCGTCAGCGCCTCGCCGATTGTAGGTACGTTGCTACCTTGTTGCCCTCACGCCACACTCTGCGGTCACCGCGCGAAAATATGAGGTTTCGCGCCTTGCCGGCTGTGTTTCGAGGTTGTGAAATCCAATCGTGATGCCGCAAACCCGGCGGGTTGCGCGGGCAATGCGACAAACACTTCGGGGGGAAGGGTGAGGGAAATCGACAGCAAGCTGGCAAGGGTCGTGCCGCCGGTGCTCGTGATCGGGCTCCTGATCGCGGTCTGGTGGATGATCGTCGCGCGAAGCGACAGTCCCATCTTCCCGACCCCGTGGCAGGTCGCGACCGGGGCGTGGGCGCTCGTGGAGGACGGCACCTTGTGGGAGCATATCGGCGCATCGTTGTTCCGTGTCGGCATCGGCTTCGGGCTGGCGTTCCTGGTCGCCATTCCGCTCGGCCTCTGGATGGGCTGGGTCTCCGGTGCCTATTACACGCTGAACCCGCTCTTCCAGATGCTGCGGCCGATCTCGCCGATTGCCTGGATTCCCGTCGCAATCCTCTGGTTCGGGGTCGGCAACATGTCGCCGATCTTCCTGATCTTCATATCGTCGGTGTTCCCGATGATCGTGCAGACAACCACGGGCGTGCGCACGATCGACAGGCGCTACCTGCGGGCGGCAGCCAATTTCGGCGTCTCGCGCTCGGTGCTGTTTCGCCGGGTCGTGTTTCCAGCGGTGCTGCCGGAGATCATCGTCGGCATGCGCATCGGCATCGGCGTCGCGTGGCTGGTCGTCGTCGCCGCGGAGATGATCGCGCTGAACTCGGGCCTCGGTTATCTCATCATGGACTCGCGCAACGCCGGCAACCGCTACGATCTCGTGATCGCCAGCATGATCATCATCGGCGTGATCGGGTTGCTGCTCGACGGCGCCACGCGCCTGCTCGAGCGCATGAACACGGTGAAGTGGCGCTATGTCCGATAAACAGATCGTCATTGACGGCATCACCAAGAGCTTCGGCACGCTCCCGGTCGTCGGGGGCGTGAGCTTCGATGTCAGCGACGGCGAGTTCGTCGCGATCGTCGGACCTTCGGGCTGCGGCAAGTCGACCTTGTTGAACATGATTGCCGGGTTCGAGCGTCCGGATCGGGGCACGATCCGGATCGACGGCGTCGAGCGCAACGGGCCGAGCCGGAACGGAATCATGATCTCCCAACAGGGGTCGGTGTTCCCATGGCTGACCGTGCAGGAAAATCTCATGTTCGGCCTGACCGGCAGCAGCCACCGCGAGCAGGTGGAACTCGCCGATCGCTACATCGCGATGGTCGGGCTCAGCGGGTTCGAGTCGGCGTACGCGCACGAGCTGTCGGGCGGCATGCTCAAGCGCGTCGAGCTCGCCCGCGCCTTCGTGGTGAAGCCCGAGATCCTGTACATGGACGAGCCTTTTTCGGCGCTCGACGCCCTGATGAGCCTGAAAATGCAAACCGAGTTGCGGCGCATTCTCGACGAAGAGCGTCATACGGTGCTGTTGATCACCCATGATGTCGAGGAAGCGATCTATCTTGCGGATCGCATCCTGGTGCTGTCGCCGCGTCCGACGATCATCCAGACCAGCTTCCAAATTGACTTGCCGCATCCGCGCAAGCTCTCGAACCCAAAAGCGCAAAACCTGCGCGAAGCGATCCTGAAGGAACTCGGGCTTTGAAATAGTTCGCGAAATGGGTCGGGGCGGTGCGGACGATATCGTCCGCGGGCCGGTGCCGTAACGACCGTTCTCCCTATCCTTCGGCCTCGATAGACTCGTCGATGCCGCCGCGCGCGATGGCGATCAGCCCGTTGAGAGTGCGAACGTCGCCGCTGGCCAGCGTATATTCACTTAGGTCGCCGCCGAGCGATCTTAATCAATCCGGCACAGGGTCGGGCGATGTTGACCCTCTTCAAGGCCATTGCCGTCATATCGGCCAGCCGGCGCCTGAGCAACGCGGTGCTGAACCGCGTTCTCATCGGCGCGTTCGTCGTCGCGCTGGCGGGATGCGCGCTGCTCGTCAATGCGCTGGTCGGCCGGATGAACGACAATGCCGAAATCGCGCTTCACGCGACGGTCGCGGGCGCCGTCCAGGCCAGGCTGGCATCGATCGAGAAAAGCACTTTCAGCACGTCGCGCTGGAACGATGCCGCCACCAATCTCTATGGCGCGCTGGACGAGCGCTGGGCCGTTTCCAATATCGTGATGAATGCGGCGCGGCCGGAACATATCTATGTGATCGACGAGCGCGGCACGTCGCTGTTCGCGTTGCGGTGGGACAGGAAGGCCACGCTGCCGCTGGCGGTGGCCGCGCCGGACGCGATGAAGGCCTTGCTGGCGCGACTGCCGCACGACGCTGCCGCGCTGGCAGCGCTCCGTAGCGGTGTCGGGATGATCGCGCGCTATGACGGGCGCGCGGCGATCATCGCTGCATCGACCATCGTGCGTGAATCGCCGGAGATTGCCCCGCCGCCGGGCGGGTTTCGGTATCTTTTCAGCGTGCGGGAGATCGATTCCGGCTTGTTGGAGGAGTGGGAGCGGACGTTCGGGATTACCGGGCTGTCATGGCACCGCGCGCCCGCCGACGACGCCGGCAATGCGAACCTGGCGGTCGATCCTGGCGGTTCGCCGGCCTTGGGGTATCTCGACTGGCAGGCGCCGACACCCGGCCGCATCGCGATCGCGCAGCTATGGCCGATGGCAGTGGTGGTGACGTTGCTGTTCGTGCTTGCCGCGACGATCTCTACGCTGATGGTGGCGCGGAACCGCGATGGGCTGGAGGCAAGCGGTCGCGACGCACGGGAGAGCATGCGCGTGGCGGAGGAGGCGCGGCGGTGCGCCGACGCCGCCCTCGCTCAGTCCCATGGCGATCGCGAACTGGCGGCCCATCTGGCGGCCCGGGAGGTCGACGAGCAAATCCAGCATCGCGGCCAGCTCCGCGACTCCAACGCGCGCACCGCCGACCAGATCGAACAGATGGTATCGACGCTGACCGGCGACCTGATGAAGGCGGCGCGCAACCTTGAGGCCAGCGCGGACAGCACCCTGGGCAGCGTCCAGTCGCAGCATGGCCATGCGCAGCGCATCACCCAGAGCTCGCGCGCGGCGGCGACCGCGATCGGCGCCGTCATGAACAGCGTCAGGGCGATGGGCGACATGCTGGGCAACGTCAGCGCGGAAACGGCGCGGACGCGGGATTCGATCCAGGATTCGGCTGACCGGTCAGCGGTGGCGCGCAATGCCAATCAGGCGATGTGTGATCAGGTCGAGATGATCGGCAGGGCGGCGAATCAGATCGCGGCGATCACGACGCGCACCCGCCTGTTGGCGCTCAACGCCACGATCGAAGCAGCGCGCGCGGGCGAGGCGGGGCGTGGCTTTGCCGTCGTCGCCGACGAGGTCAAGGCGCTCGCCACCCAGACCAACCAGCTCAACGCCACCGTCGGGGTGAGCGTTTCGAAGATGGGTATCGCGGCGCAGGCGAGCTCGGATCTGAGCGAGGGCGTTCGCCTGTCGCTCGAGGCGCTGGCGCAATCGGCGGCGGTGACGTTGCGGATCGTCAATGACCAGTGCGCGATGACCGACGAAGTCGGCCGGAATTCGCACAGCGTGGACGAACAGGCGGACACCGTGATCCAGGGCGCAGGCGCGTTCACCATGGCGCTTGACGATATTGGCGAGCAGGCCGAACTGACCCGCCGCAACGCCGGCCTGGTGCGGGACGGCGCCGAACAACTGACCGCGACGCTGACTCGGTTCGCGGAGACCTTGCGCGCGGCGTGACGGCGAAATGCCGTCGACGGTGTAGCGCGCCTCGTAAAGGCTAGCATTCCGGGTCCGCGCAGCGCGTGACCGCAGATCCGTCGGCAGCGACCGCGGGCGCCTCGGGGACAAGGATGGATTTGGGCTGCGCCGCGCCGGCCAACCCCTCCAGTCCGGCATCGACTGCCACGCTGGACAGCGCGAACCGAAGATCGCCATTGGCCGTGGCGAAGGTGACGGAGCCGGACGTGACGTCCTTCAGGCGCCAGCCGGGGCGCAGTTCCTGTCCAAGCATCACGGCGCGAACAGTGCCGCCCGCAAGCTGGAACATCGCGGACGATCGTGCGCCATCCATCGTGACCTGCGTCAGGATCGGATCCGGGTCGGCTGCGGGGACTGACTCCGGCACGGGCTGCGCCATGTTCATGGCAGCAGGGACGATCACGATCCCCGATTCCGCGGGCGAGATATCTCTCGACGGCAGCGCGAACAGCAGGATCAGGATGCCCAACGCTGCGGCCAATGCGAGAGACACCACCGCGATCGATGATCGGCCACCTGCCGGTGCCGGGATTCTGTCTGTCACGTCCTTGCTCCGGCGGTTTCGATCGAGATGCTCCGGCGGACATCTCGCCGCCGGAGCATCTTCTCATCAGGGCAGGGTATTGCCGACGGTGACGACGTAGAGTCGACCGCGGTTGGCGTCGATTTCCGTCGGCGCCGCAGCGTAGATCACGTCCTCGGTGCTGGTCTTCAGCACGCCCGAAATGCGCGAGACGCCAGGCTGGCCGGTGGCGAGCGCATAGGGGACATAGCCCGGGCTTTCCGCTCCCATCAGCCCGACACCGGACACGGTGAAATAGACGCGGGCGCGAGTCCCGTTATGCGTCGTCTCGACCGCCGCGGGGACGTTGTCGGTCGCCGTGAAGATCTTCACCTTGTCCGCCCAGGCGCTGCCGTTCCAGCGCAGGCGATAGACGTCATAGTCGTAGGCATTGGAGCCGCCGTCGGTGCGGTAGCGGTACGCCACGCTCGGCCGGTTGAGGTTGTCGACGGTGAGCCCGGCGGCCTGGACGCCGATCCCCGTATCCGAATTATTCCACAACTCCCCGGTGGAAAGGCCCTGATAGACCAGGTTGGCGGTGGTGCGCGTCACCGGCAGGGTGACCGCGGTGCCGTTGGCGGTGCGCCACTGGGCGGCGGCGACGTCATATTTGATATAGGAGCCGTAATGCCGCAGCGCCCTCGGCATGCCATAGGCCCATTCGAAAGCGAGGTGGACATTGCCGGCGCTGTCGACCTGCAGATCGTCCGGATAGACATAATTCCCCGTCTCGCGCGCGAACACGTCGATCTTCGACCAGCTGTTGGCGGCGTTGTTCCAGCGATAGAGCTCCCCCTGGCCGGCGCCGTTGAAGTGATTGCGGATCATCAGATAGACATCGCCGTTCGGGGCGTGCTCGGCGATCGGATAGGTGGCGCCGACGGTGCCGGGCATCTCGCCGACGCGGCGCAGTATCGCTGAGGGGTCGTTCGGGGCGCTCGAGCGGAAATAGCGCCAGTCGTCGACATGATGATCGGCCCAGACATGGATATAGCCGTCGCCGTCGACGGCGATGGTGGGCTGATCATGGCCGATATCGTCGGGATGGCTCCAGATCGCCCCAAACTGGTCCTTGAGCGATCCGATCACCCATGGGCCGGTGCCGACCTTCACGCCGATCTTGACCTGATGGGTCCCCGCCGCGGTGCCGGGCGCGTTGAACGCAACGTACGTGGTGTTGCCCTTGACGACCATCGGTCGCCACCAGGCCGCCTGGTTGGAGGAATCGGTTTCGGCGGGGACCTGCTCGACGGTCACCTGGGCCTGGGCTCCAGCGGCGAGCAGGGGCGACAGGCACAGCGCCGCCGTCAGCGCAATCGAATGAACACGCATTATCTCTCTCCTGATTTTGTTCTCAGCTTATCGGGTCGTTCAACTCCTTGAGTTCACGCTACAAACACGCCTTGTTTAGAATGTGCCAATTATAGCAACAATCTTGGGCCTTTTTGCAGGAAGAAATTACGCCATAGCCCTTATTGGCGCAAGTCATTGTTGCTTGATTAGCTCTATAGTCGTTCAACCATGCTGCGATATTCGCGTGTCGCCGGGTTGATGGCTCGAACGGCAAGCCCGTTCGGACGGGGAGAACCTACCCGGCCGGGCAGTAGCGAAGCACCGGGGCGACACCCTATCTCCCGGAGCACAGGAGATTAGCCCATGGCCACCACCGCATCGTCTTTCGCCGAGCTTTCCGCGTCGCTCGCCGACCTCGCCGCCGCTACCACCCCCTCGATCGTCGAAGTCCAGTCGCACCATTCGCTCGCGAGCGGCTTCGTCTGGCGCGACGGGTTGGTGATCACGCCGGACGAGACGCTGGCCGATGAAGGCGCGATCGCCATCGAGGAGTCCGACGGCACGGTGCGGCACGCGGCATTGGTCGGCCGGGACGCGGCAACCGATATCGCCTTGCTTCGGGTCGAGGGTCTCAAGGCGCCCGTGACGACGCTTGCCAACATGGCCGTCCGACCCGGCGCGCTCGCGCTGATCGTGGCGGCTGCCGAAAGCGCGCCGCTGATCGCGTTCGGCGGCATCGCCGCGGTCGGGCCGGCCTGGCAATCGATGCGCGGCGGCACGATCGACGCGCGGATCGAGCTTGACCTGCAGCTGCGGCAGCGCGCCGAGGGTGGCCTCGCCGTCGACGGGGCCGGCGGCGCTTTCGGCATGGCAGTGCGCGGCCCGCGCGGCCGGACGTTGGTCATCCCGGCGGCGACGATCGATCGGGTCGCGGCGCAATTGCTCGACCATGGCCGGGTCCCGGTCGCCTATCTCGGCGCCGGCCTGAAGGACGTGCCGCTGGATGACGGCGGCCATGGCGGCATGGTGATGACGCTCGACCGGGACGGGCCGGCGGCGCGTGCCGGCCTGCATCAGGGAGACATCATCCTGTCCTGGGCCGGTCGCCGGATCGCGCATGTCGGCGCGCTCCTGCGGACGCTACGCGCGACACCGGTCGGTTCCGAGGTTACCCTCCTGCTTCGGCGCGGGGGGGCGGCACTGGAGGTGAAGGTGACAATCGGGGATCGGCCGGAACGGTGAGCATAAGCGATCCAGCGACGGGTCTGCGTCTCGCCATTCGCATCGACGATCCGGCGCTTGCCGCCCGGCTCGCAGAAATGCTGAGTCAGGTCCCGGAGCTGCGGATTACCGGCGCCGACGAAGCGGCGGACCTGGTCCTCAGCGCGCCCGACGCGAGTGAGAACGGGTTCGAGCTGACGCCGCGCGAGCGCGACGTGATCGCGCTGCTTGCCGAGGGCTTGTCCAACAAGGCGATCGGCCAGCGGCTCGGCATTGCGCCGGACACGGCCAAATTCCATGTGGGCCGACTGATCGACAAGCTCGACGCGACCGGGCGTACGGATGCCGTGGCGCATGCGGCGCGGCGGGGAATCATCCATCTCTAGGAGGGGCGCCGGCGCGGACCGGCAATCCTATTCCAGATCTGTCTGGATCCATCTTGGGGAGTGGTGAATGTCGATCGTCTGGAGGCGGCCAGGCCCCAGATTCTTGAAGGTATGCGGTACGCCGGCTGGGCCGAGAACGACCTCGCCCGCGCATGCATCAAGCGTCGTATCCCCGACAAAAAATCGTGCATGGCCCTCGATGACGATAAAGGTCTCGTCATACGGGTGCACGTGAAGACGTGGCCCGGCACCGATTTCATCCGTACCATAAGCAAGCACCGTCACCGGCCCGCCTAACGCAATCCCGTCAAGAGAGCCCCTCCACGGACCCCCTTGCGCAGGATCGAAGAGCCTGGCCTGCGACGCAGGTCGTCCATCTGCCTCAACCGTTGCGGGGTCGAAATCCTTCCGTGACATCTGTCCTCTCCTGGGTGCGATTGACGTTCACTATCCGGCGTAGATCGTTGCAGAGCGCTATCAACGATGGACCTTGGGTCGGTTCCCGAAACGCGCAGCGGCCAGCATATCGTAATCGACCCACCGATGCTCATAGCCGACACCGCCGCGCGTCTGCTGAACGAACAATATTTGCCCACGCGGCCACTCGGCGGGCTTGCACGCGGCGAGCTGGCGCCAGTTGCAACCCGATGGTGAGAACAGTCTGCGAAGCTGTTCGAAGGACATGGCGGATGCGAAGACGTCGATGCCCGGTTGCCGCTGGCAAACGCCTTCATTCGTTTTCCAGGCAGGTGTGATCCGGAGCTTTGCCTTGGCGGCAGGCGGCCTTGAAAGCGTAAGCACCAGCGCAGCGATACGCCCCATGGTTGCGGAAGCCGGCTGCGCATAAATCAGTCCGTTCGGCCAATAGCCTTTCGATGCCGTCTTCAGGGGCAGCCGCTGATAGGGATAGAAGCCCGACACCGACTGAGCCGCTTCGGGCGCATAGATTGCGGGGAGGGCGGATCCCGCCACATCGAACGTCCTGGGCGCGATGGGCAGGCCTAGGCTCCTGCGGCGCGCAAATTCAGCTGCATTGGAGGTGCCGCCTCCGCCAGTCCCGAAGGACTCCTTCGCGCGTTGCACGGAGGAGCCCAGGCGCAGCGCCGGCACCGGGATCGCTGTCCCCATCGTCGTCCCGCCCGGCCTGGCAATCTGCGAGGGGCAATCGACGCTCGCCATGTAGGAGGGCGGCCCCACGATCTCGGGAGGCACAGCCACGATTGCGAAGCTCGCCGGGCCCGTCATCTGGAACAGGATCAGTGCGGAGACGAACGCGCGCCAGCTACGCATATCAGCTACCCTTCACATGATCGCGTGACTGGACGACCTTATCTGGCGAATGAGGATCAGTCATTCGATCCTTCAGGCGGTTGCGTTCCAGCAGCATTTCAATTGGTAAGCTGCCGCCGTCATCCCTGTTACCGTAATCCCCGTAATTCCACCGATCGAATATTGGCGCCGGCATGCCGACATTGCCGTCGCGACCGATGCCGCACAGGTTTTGCGGCATGCGGTCGTTGCGCTGCCGCGCCGGGATGACATGGAGCCGGGCGATGCCCTAACCGCCGATGGTGCCGGAATGACGGCTATGCGCCCCAATAGCGGTCGTTCAGAAGTATTCGGCCTCTTTCGGATAGCGGGCGTTCGCCGGAGGGCTGGCCGCTCGACCCCGGAACTCGAGAGTCCATAGAATGCCAGGCCCTGTGCACAGACCTCGCGCAATCGTACGATCACCTTGTGGGATCAAACCTGAAGCGTATTGCCTGAGGCCGATTGGCGTCGGATGCCCGACAGCTTTGGGCTGAAGGGGTAAGAAATCGGACACGATGTTCTCGGCTTCGTGATCTCGACAGAAATCAGGCCGCAGCGTGAAACTCTTCCACGCGTCAGGGCTGGCGCCAAGGCCGGCGCCAGCCCTTTTCATGCGCTTGTCTAGCGGGAGAGATGCTCGCGGATACCGTCGGCGACCTGCTGCAGCGCCGCCTCGGTGGTCGGCACATGCCGCAGCGCGTTCAGCGCTACAAAGTCATGGATCGTGCCGTTGTAGCGCATCGCCGCCACCTCGACGCCGGCACCCATCAGCTTATGGGCATAGGCTTCCCCTTCGTCGCGGAGCGGATCATTCTCGGCGGTGATCACCAGCGCGGGCGGCAGCCCCTTCAGTTCCGTATCGCTGGCGCGCAGCGGCGAGACATAGGGGTTGTTGCGCGCATCGGCGTCGGGGACGTAGAGATCCCAGCCATATTTCATGAAAGCGCGCGGCAGGAAGTAGCCGCTGGCGAACTGATGATAGGATGCGGTGTCGACGCTCGCATCCGTCGCCGGGATCAACAGCACCTGATAGCTGATCTTGGGGCCATTGCGATCCTTGGCCATCAGCGCGATCGCCGCCGTCATATTGCCGCCCACCGAATTGCCGGCGACAGCGATTCGGCTGCCGTCCGCGCCAATCTCCGCGCCATGCTCGTGCACCCATTTCAGCACGGCATAGGATTCCTCCAGCTGCGTGGGAAACTTGGCCTGCGGCAGGGGCGTGTACTCGACGAACACGCCGATCTGGCCCGACTTGACGACCAAGTCGCGCAGTAGCCTCTGATGGTTGGCGAAGTTGCCGATGATCCACACGCCGCCATGGATGAACAGCAGGACGCCCGGCTTGCTGGTCACATGCTCGGGCTTCATGATGTAGATCTTCACGATGCGACCGTCCTGGGTGATCGTCCGCTCGGTCGTGGTGACGCCCGACATGTCGACAGCCGTCTGGTTTTGCAGGCCCGTCAGCACTTCCTGCGGCTTGGGTTGCGGCAGTTCCCAGAAGGGGCTGGGATCCTTGTTCACCTCCGTCAGGAAGGCGCGCACTTGCGGGTCCAGGCTCGGATCGTTGGCGATGTCCTGGGCGAGAGCGGTCTCGGTCATGGTCATTACTCCTGCGAGGATGGTGGTGAACTTCAGAAGATGTCGGGTGATATGGCGGGCGCTGGTACTTGCGTTCGTCACTGTCAGTCTCCTTCGTGGCAGTTGGTGTCCGGCATCCCCCGGACGTTGGGCGCACCGCCCCGATGAGGGCGGTGGGACCGTCCCCCTGGGTCGATGATTTCTGGTGTTCCGGCGGGACTCGCGCCCCGAGGAGTCAGCTAGATGCCGATGCGCCGCCCATGCTGCGCGGACTCCCATGTGAGGGGCGGCCATGTGTCGCAGGCTTGAGCATCGTCGTCCCTTTCTTCCGTTCCACCGACCGGGACTGCGTGCGCCGCAGGGCACCGCGGTCACATGACCGATGGCCATACTATTCTGTGACCGGGCCAGTCTGCCCAAGGCACTCATTAGTGGTCTTATATTTAGGCTAGCCCTGAGATTTATCCTTCATACTTAGGTTGTGTTCCCAGGAGAGGCTCGTTCGAGGGCAGAACGTTCTGTATGAATGAGGATATGATGGCGGGCGATCGCTGTGAGCATCCGATCGAGCGCGCGCTGCGGCTGCTCTGCACGCATGGCTTCCGCGCTACGGGGGGCCGCGGCGAACAGCTGCTTCTACCCCCGCCAACCACCGCCCAAAGCTCGAAAAGACGCAACCGCCGCACGTGCCGCGTTCGATTGGGCGCCAACGCGCGCATCACGGGCCTGAAGCAGGCGACCGGTGGATTGCAGCACGTCGACTCGGCTCAGGACGCCGCGCGCCTGGGCCGTCAGCACGCTCTGCCGCCGCCGGTCGAGTGAGTCCTCGCTCGATTGCAGCAATTGCGTCTGGGATTGGCTCTTGGCGAGTGAGGTGAAGGCATTCTCGACGTCCGCGGTCGCCTGCAGCACCGCTTGGCGATACGCCGCCAGCGCCTCGGCATGGCGCCCGCGCGCCGCTGCAACTTCGGAATCGACGCGACCGAAATCGAACAGCCGCCAGCGCACGCCCGCAATCGCCTGTGCCTGCGCCGCACCCGAGCCGAACAGGCTCGCCGCGGACGTGCTCGAAAAGCCAAGCAGTGCCGATATCGAGAAATGCGGATAATATTCAGCAATCGCTGTGCCGATCCGCGCATTGGCAGCGGCAAGCTTGCGCTCGGCGACGATAATGTCCGGCCGCCGACGCAACAGGCTGGCCGGGCCGTCCGCACTCTCGATCGCCGGTGGAGCGGGAATGACGGAAGGTACCGCAAGCGCCGCGTGCCAGCTTCCCGGTGTCGCGCCCATCAGCACTTCAAGGGCGTTGGTCGTCGATTCAAGCGCCGATTCGAGCGTCGGCACCTGCGCCTCGCTGCTCGCGCAGGCGCTTTCCGTTTCGTGCAGACCGGCCTCGGCAAGGATGCCACGTGCAAATTGCAAGCGGGCGAGGTCGAGCAGCTGCCGCTGCGCCCCGGCCTGTTCACGGGCAATGGTCAACCGTGCCTGCAGGGTGCGCAGCAGGATGTAAGTGTCGGCCGCTTCGGCTACGACCGCGACGCGCGCGGCCGCAGCGTCTGCGTCCGCCGCCTGATAGTCCGCGAGGGCCGCCTGTTGGCCGCGCCGCAGCCCGCCGAAGACGTCCGCCTCCCAGCTCGCACCGGCGTCGGCGGCGTAGAGATTGCCGTCACGGTTGACGCCAAGAGCCTGCTGGATTCGTCCGTCAGGCGTCTCCACCGATTGATGGGCAGTCGCTGCCGAGGCATTCAGTTCGCCGCTTGGCAGCAGCGCGGCACGGGCGATCCCCGCAGCGGCGCGCGCCTGGCGGACACGCGCAACGGCTTGCGCGAGATCGAGATTCTCGGCGAGCGCCTGGTTCACCACCTTGTCGAGCATCGGATCGTCGAACGCGCGCCACCAGGAGGCGAGATCGGCCTGCGGCCCGGCGGCGGGTGGCAGGCTGGCAGTGGCACGGAAGCGGCCAGCCATCTCGGGGCGCGGCGGCGCATAGTCCGGGCCGACCGCGCAACTGCTCAGGAAAATACCGAGCGTGAGCATTGCGACTGGACGGATCGAGCGCGCCTGAAGGTTCGGCATTAGGGCTTTCCTCGATGGGCTGGCTGGGTAGTGACGAAATCTCACAACCGTCACATTCCGTCAATCGGGAATTTCGTGTAAACATGAAACCATGAACAGCGTTACCAACGGACAGAAGCCGCCGAAGAGGGTCGGCCAGCGCGGACCCGCCGAGCATGAACGGCGCGACCAGATCATCTCCTCGGCCAACCATCACTTTCTGCAGGTCGGTTATCGCCGAACTTCGGTGGCCGATCTCGCGCGGGCGATCGGGTTCTCCACGGCCTACATCTACAAATTCTTCGATTCGAAGCGAGCAATCGGCGAGGCGATCTGCGCAATGACGCTTCGCGAAGTCGACGATCCACTATGGAGAATAGCCGAGGGGACGGGTTCGGCAGAGGCGCGACTGGGGCAAGTCTTCAAGGCTTTGGCCGAGGGGGGACGCGATCTGTTCTTCAACGAACGCCAGCTGCACGACATCGTGGCCGTCGCATTGGAAGAACGCTGGAGCGCCATCGAAGAGCATCTGGAAACGCTCACCCAGATCATTCGCCGCATCGTGCTCGACGGGCGCGAGGCGGGCGAATTCGAGCGCAAGACGCCAATCGATGAGGTCTGTCTAGCGATCCTCAAGACCATGGCCGTATTCGCCAACCCGCTGCTCCTCAAGCTCGAATTGAATCGCCTGGAAGCGAGTACAGGAGCTGTAGCGCGGCTGGTGCTGCGTAGCCTGGCTCCATGAACTGAATGCCTTAGCTGTGACGAATTGACAGAATCGTCACAGCGTGACAGATTGCGAAAATCGTCACTCGCTTGGGGTTACTTCATGCCTGGTGTGTCTCCCTCGTCGCGGTGCGTGGCCGCGATACTCGCCTTGCTGCTCGCCGGCTGCGGCGGAACCGCCGAGCGAGATCCGCGTACCGAAGCGCCGCTGGTACAGATCGCAACCGTACGGCCAGCAGGTGAAGCCTCTCGCAGCTTCACGGGCGTGGTTTCCGCTCGGGTGCAGAGTGACTTGGGTTTTCGGGTCGGCGGCAAGATCGTCGAACGGTTGGTGAACGTCGGAGATCGCGTCCGCCGTGGCCAGCCGCTCATGCGCATCGATCCGACCGATCTCGGACTGGCGGTCGCCGTGCAGCAAGAGGCTGTCTCGGCAGCCCGCGCCCGGGCAGTTCAGGCCACCACCGAAGAGCAGCGGCTGCGTGGGCTCGACCAGGAGGGCGCTATCTCGGCCCAGTCCTATGACCAGGCAAAGGCTGCGGCCGATAGCGCACAGGCCCAGTTGGCCGCAGCGGAAGCGTCCGCGCGCACGGCGGGCAATGCGCGCGACTATGCCGTGCTGCGCGCCGACGCGGATGGCGTCGTGGTGGATACGCTTGCCGAACCCGGGCAGGTGATCTCGGCCGGGCAGCCGGTCGTGCGGCTTGCGCAGGAAGGACCACGCGAAGCGTCCGTCAGCTTGCCGGAAACGGTCCGTCCGGCGATCGGTTCGACGGCGATCGCGACGATCGAGGGCGCATCCACCGATTCGTCTGCGCGGCTGCGTCAGCTTTCCGCCTCCGCCGATGCGCGCACACGCACCTTCGATGCGCGCTACGTTCTGAGCAATGACGCCGCGCAGGCGCCGCTAGGCCGTACCGTCACCGTGTCGATCGCGGCGACGCGTGATGCAGGCGTGATCGTGCCGCTCGGCGCGCTGCACGATCCGGGCTCGGGGCCGGGGGTCTGGGTGCTGCCTACGGGGAGCAACCAGGTCCAATGGCGTCGCGTGCGCGTCGCGCGGCTCGATGCCGAAACCGCCGTGGTCGCGGGTGGCCTGCGCGAGAACGAGCGCGTGGTCGGGCTCGGTTCGGACCAGCTTCATGCTGGCGAGACCGTCCGCGTTTATACGGCGGAGGCCGCGCGATGAGTGGCTTCAACCTCTCCGCACTCGCGGTGCGCGAGCGGGCGGTCACGCTGTTCGTGCTGATCATCGTGATCGTCGCCGGCGCGCTTTCCTTTCTGAATCTTGGCCGTGCCGAGGATCCGACATTCACGGTAAAAGTGCTGACCGTGACGGCTGCATGGCCCGGCGCGACCGCGCAGGAAATGCAGGACCTGGTCGCGGAACCGCTCGAGAAGCGCCTCCAGGAGCTGGAATATTACGACCGGGTAGAGGCCTTCACCCGGCCCGGGCTCGCCTTCCTCACCCTTACGCTCAAGGATTCGGCACCCCCCAAGGCAGTACCCGATCAATTCTACCAGGCGCGCAAGAAGCTGGGAGACGAAGCCTCGCGTCTGCCGCAAGGCGCGCTCGGGCCCTTCATCAATGACGAATATTCCGACACCGATTTCGCCCTTTACGCGGTCAAGGCCAAGGGGATGCCGCCGCGCGAGCTTGCTCGCCATGCCGAGACGCTGCGCCAACGGATGCTGCATGTACCCGGTGTCAAGAAGATCGACCTGATCGGCGAGCGGCCCGAACGTATCTTCGTGGATTTCTCCTTCCCGAAACTAGCGACGCTGGGCGTGCCGGTGAGCGACGTATTGGGTGCGCTGGCCCGGCAGAATATCGTGGCGCCGGCTGGTTCGGCCGAGACAAGGGGGCCGCGCGTGTTCGTCCGGCTCGACGGCGCCTATTCGGATCTCGACCAGATCCGCGCTACGCCGATCGTGGCCGGCGGGCGTACGCTTCGCCTCTCCGACATCGCAACGGTCTCGCGCGGCTATGAGGATCCGCCCACCTTCCTGATCCGCAACGGCGGCGAACCGGTGATCCTCCTCGGCATTGTGATGCGGGACGGCTGGAACGGCCTAAGTCTCGGCAAGGCGCTGGAGGGCGAAGAGCAGGCGATCACGCGTGACTTGCCGGTGGGTCTGCAGCTCAGCAAGGTTTCCGACCAGGCGGTGAACATCGACGAAGCGGTCGGCGAGTTCATGCTGAAATTCTTCGTGGCCCTTGCCGTGGTGATGGTGGTGAGCTTGATCAGCCTCGGCTGGCGCGTGGGCATCGTCGTCGCCGCTGCCGTGCCGCTCACGCTCGCCGCGGTGTTCGTGGTGATGGAGGCGACCGGCCGCGTGTTCGACCGGATCACGCTCGGCGCGCTGATCCTCTCACTTGGCCTGCTCGTGGATGATGCCATCATCGCCATCGAAATGATGGTGGTGAAGATGGAGGAAGGCTGGGAGCGCACTAAGGCAGCGGCCCATGCCTGGACCTCCACCGCAGCGCCGATGCTCGCAGGCACGCTGGTCACGATCATCGGGTTGATGCCGGTAGGGTTCGCCAAATCGAGCTCGGGCGAATATGCCGGCAACATCTTCTGGGTCGTCGGTTTCGCGCTGATCGTGTCTTGGATCGTGGCGGTGACCGTCACGCCCTATCTCGGGGTGCAGTTGCTCCCGGCGATCAAGCCGGTGCCGGGAGGTCATGCGGCTATCTACGCCACGCCACGCTACGAGCGATTCCGCGCGGTTGTCCGCCGTGCCATCACCCGCAAATGGTTCGCGGCAGGTGCTGTGGTGGTGGCGTTCCTGCTCTCGGTCCTTGGCATGGGGCTGGTGAAGCAACAGTTCTTCCCGGTTTCCGAACGGCCCGAGCTGATCACCGAAATCTACATGCCCGAAGGCAGCAGCATCGCGGCGACCGACGCGGCGACCCGCAAGGTGGAGAACTGGCTGCGGGCGCAGCCCGAAACGAAGGTGGTGACCAGTTATGTGGGCCAGGGGGCTCCACGCTTTTTCCTGTCGCTCAGTCCCGAGCTGCCCGATCCGGCGTTCGCCAAGATCATCGTCCTAACGCCGGACGCGAGAGCGCGCGATGCGCTCAAGGCCCGGCTTCGGACGCGCATTGCCGGAGGTTTGGCGCCCGAAGCGCGCGTGCGGGTAACCCAACTCCTGTTTGGCCCGCCGGTGCCCTATCCCGTGACGTTCCGCGTCGGTGGTCCCAGTCCCGATCGAGTGCGGGCGATCGCAGGCCAGGTGGCGGCGATGATGCGCGCCAATCCGAACATGCGTCAGGTCAACACCGATTGGGGCGACCTTGTGCCGACTGCGCATTTCGTCCTCGATCAGGCGCGGCTGCGGGCGATCGGGCTCGACCCGCAGTCGGCCGCGCAGCAACTCCAGCTCCTGCTGAGCGGTGTGCCGGTGACACAAGTCCGCGAGGACATCCGAACCGTGGAAATCGAAGCGCGCGCCGCCGGTGCGCAACGCTTCGATCCCGCGCGGCTCGCCGACCTGTCGCTGGCGACGGCGGATGGGCGCACGGTTCCGCTCGATCAGATCGGCCGCGTCGAATATCGGCCCGAAGCGCCGATTCTCAAACGTCGCGACCGCGTACCCATCATCACGGTGCGTGGCGACATCGACGAAAGTTTTCAGCCTGCTGAAGTGAGTGCACAGGTGGAAAAGGCACTGGCGCCGATCCGCGCCGCGCTGCCGCAGGGCTATAGCATCGATACCGGCGGTGCGGTTGAGGAAGCCGCCAAGGCCAATGTGGCACTAGGGGCGGTGTTCCCGATGATGATCGTGCTGATGCTCACGGTGATCATGCTGCAGGTTCGCTCATTCGCGGCAACGGCGATGGTGTTTCTGACAGCGCCGCTGGGACTGGTGGGCGCAGTCCCTGTGCTGCTGCTGTTCCAGCAGCCGTTCGGGTTCAATGCCATCCTCGGAATGATCGGCCTCGGCGGCATCCTGATGCGCAACACGCTGATCCTGATCGGCCAGATCCACGACAACCAGAAGGCCGGGCTTTCGACACATGACGCGATCGTCGAAGCAACGGTGCAGCGGGCACGCCCGGTACTGCTGACCGCACTGGCGGCCGTGCTCGCCTTCATCCCGCTAACGACGTCCAGCTTCTGGGGGCCGATGGCCTTCGTGCTGATCGGCGGCACTGCGATCGGCACTGTGTTGACGTTGCTCTTCCTGCCGGCGCTCTACGCCATCTGGTTCCGGGTCACTGGCAACTAGCGATCTCGTCCGAAACCACCGTGACGCGAGTGAATGGCGCAGCCCTCCGCGGGACTGCGGAAACCTGTTCGGCGAACGGTAAGACCGTGCGCTGGAGCGCCGGTCAGAGGGAACCAAACTTGCTGGCCAACGGCGGCTACCATCGGGTTGCGCGCTCAAAGCGGCCATTCCGCTAGCGGCCAAACGCAGACATGCGCGACCAACTTGCGCCCAACCCTGCAAATAAACCAAGGCGATTCGTTCGCCCATTCAATCACACCGTCGCCATCGTCGACTTCCGCGATAAGCTTCCTCCAGAACCGGCCGGATCGGCTCAGTCGGGCAGCCCGATCACCCCGCGCGCAGGTCTCACGGCCGTTCGATTCAACGCTTCGTTCCGTCATGTCAGTGGCGGACGGATGGACCGAGCCACAAAAGCAGCCTCCGCTGGACAGTTGAATCGATGCGCCCCGTTTAATCGATTTGACCCACGTAACAGCGGAACGCGGCGCGTTTTTACCCGCTGTTTTGCGCAATTTTTCCGCTGTTATGGCATAACAGGGAAAACGGCAGGCAAGGGGCTGAGATTCAATAAAAATATCTCCAACAAAATTGGAAATAACAGGGGAAGAAAAAAATCGTCGCGCTGTTATGCTCTTTCCTTGCCGATATCACGGCGCAGGACAAGCTTCGGACCCGTCGCGGGCCCCATGCTCAGCCTCCGCGCAAAAGGCAGGTCGATGCGACAGCGCCCGCACCCACAACAGGGTAGCGGCGACCGCCAATTGCCCATAGCCATGCCGGGCAGATCCGCCTTTTCGGGAGTAGAGACATGTCGTTCGAAGGAAGCTGCCATTGCGGCGCAGTCACGTTCACCGTCGAGGGTGACGTGCCGACCACGGCCATCTCCTGCAATTGCTCGCATTGCCGTCGCAAGGGCCTGCTCCTCTCCTTCGCGCCGCGCAGCAGTTTCACGCTCAACAGCGGGGAGGAGGCGCTCGACGCCTATCTCTTCAACAAGCACAAGATCGAGCATCAGTTCTGCCGCACCTGCGGCACCGAGCCGTTCGCTTATGGCGTCAGCCCGGACGGTTCGGAAACCAGCGCGATCAACCTGCGCTGCGTGCCGTCGGCCGATCTGGATGCGCTGGAACTGCATCGATTCGACGGCGCCAGGCTCTGACGCCTCAGCCCTCGCGCAATCCCACGCCGATCGAGGCACGCGCCTGGTCCGCCTCGTTCGACACGACCGGATACGCAGCATAATCCGCAGCATAAAAGGCGCTGGGCCGGTGATTGCCCGACCAGCCGATCCCACCGAACGGGGCCTTCGACGAGGCGCCGTTGGTCGGCTTGTTCCAGTTGACGATGCCCGCGCGCGCATTGGCCCAGAACCGGTCGTAAAGCTTCGGGTCCTGGCTGAGCAGCGAGGCGGACAGGCCGTACCGCGTGTTGTTCGCCTCGGCGAGCGCCTCGTCGAAGGTCTTGGCGCGGATCACCTGCAGGATCGGGCCGAACAGCTCGATATCGGGCCGCTCGCGCATCTCGGTCGTATCGATCAGCGCGGGGATCAGGAACGGCCGTCCCTCGACCACGCGTTCGAGATGCCGGATCGGCCGCCCGCCGCGCATCATCAGCTCCAGGAAGCTCTCGGTCAGCATGTCGGCCGCTTCATTGTCGATCACCGGCCCCATGAAGGGCGCAGGCGTCGCATGTGGCTCGCCGACGATCAGGCGGCCGACCAGCTTGTTCACCGCGTCGATCAGCGGGTCGTACAGCTTTTCGTCGACGATCAGCCGGCGCGCCGCGGTGCAACGCTGGCCGGCGGTGGTGAAGGCCGACTGGACGATGACGATCGCCGCGCTGTGGATGTCGGGCGTGTCCCACGCGATGATCGGGTTGTTGCCGCCCATCTCCAGCGCCAGGATCTTTTCCGGCCGGTTGGCGAAGGCGCGGTGGAGCGAGACGCCGGTATGCGCGGAGCCGGTGAAGAGCAGGCCGTCGATGCCGTCATGGATGGCCAGCGCCTTGCCTTCGGCCGGCCCGCCGATCAACACGCGGATGCACCCTTCCGGCACGCCGCCGGCATGGAAGCACTCGACCAGGAACGCGCCGACCGCGGGCGTCTTTTCCGACGGCTTGAACACCACGGCATTGCCCGCCAGCAGCGCGGGCAGAATGTGCCCGCACGGCAGGTGCGCCGGGAAATTATACGGGCCGAGCACCGCCAGCACCCCGTGCGGCTTGTGGCGCAGCGCCATGCGCGACCCCATCGGCGCGTCGAGCCGGCGCTGCGCGGTGCGTTCGGCATAGGCGGTCACCGAGATATCGACCCGGGCGATCACCGATTCGACCTCGGTCCGCGATTCCCACAGCGGCTTGCCGGTCTCGCGGGCGATCAGGTCGGCAAGGGCATCGGCCTTGGCGCGCACCACATTGGCGAAGCGGCGCAGCGTCTCGATGCGATAGGCAAGCGGGCGGGCGGCCCATTCGGCCCAGCTCGCCCGGGCCATCGCCACTTCGGCATCGACATCGCCGATCTCGCGCCGCCACAGGATCGCGCCGGTTGCGGGTTCAGTCGAAACGATCTCGGATGCCATATTGCATTCGGTCTTGCCCTAGTTTGCCGGCAAATTCCACTGATCCGGCTCAACCGAACGAAGCGCGTCACCCATTTCGCGGATCGCGGCGACTTTGGCGTTGAAGGCGGACCAGTCGTCATGCTCGGCGATCGCCGACCAGATCGATTCCACCTCGTCGATCAGCATCGAACAGGGCGCGCCCTGCCAATAAGCATGGCGCCGGTCGCTGCGGGGCCGATAGGCCGCCAGCACCGTCCGGACCTCGTCGAACGCGGCGCCATAGGAGTCGGGCAGCGTCCCGCCGAACGCATCGAAGAAGAACCGGTCGATCGATGCATTGTCGCTGCGCAGCGCCCGTTCGACCGCCTGGACGACGGCGCGGTCGCTCTCCGGATCGCGGGGTTCGAGCCCGAGCCGCCACAGGATCGCGCTGGACACTGCCGGCTGATACTGCTCGCCGAACCGCTCCAGCACTGCGATCAGCGGCTCCGCCTCGCTGATCAGGCGCAGCGACACGGCAAGCTGCATCGCGTCCCAATGGATCGCCTCGGGCTGGCGCCCAAAGGCGTAGAGCCCGGCATGGTCGAAATAGGCAGCGGTGAAGCCCGGGTCCCAGGTCGGGGCGAAGCGCCACGGCCCGTAATCGAAGCTCTCGCCCGTCACGTTGATATTGTCGCTGTTGAGCACGCCGTGGACGAAACCCGCCGCCATATAGCTTGCCGCGAGCCGCGCGGTGCGGCGGACGACATGGTCGAGCAGCCGGACCGGCGCGTCGTCGCCCGCTTCCTCGCCATAATAATGGCGCAGCACATAAGCGGTCAGGCGGCGGATGCCGTCCTCGTCGCGGCCATAGGCCAGCCGCTGGAACGTGCCGATCCGGATATGCCCATGGCTCAGCCGCACCAGCACCGCCGAGCGGGTAGGGGAGGGCTCGTCGCCTCGTTCGAGCGCTTCGCCGGTCTCGATCAGCGAGAAGCTGCGCGACGTCTCGACGCCCAGTGCCTCGAGCATCTCGGTCGCGAGCACTTCGCGCACGCCGCCCTTCAGGGTCAGCCGGCCGTCGCCGAACCGGCTCCACGGCGTCTGCCCGGAACCCTTGGTGCCCAGGTCCATCAGCCGGCCGCGATCGTCGCGTGCTTGCGCGAACAGGAAGCCGCGACCGTCGCCGATATCGGGATTGTACACGCGGAACTGGTGCCCGTGATACCGCAGCGCCAATGGCTGGGGCAGGCTGCCCGCCAGCGGCCGGAACCGCCCGAAATGCGCGACCCATTCGGCATCGCTCAGCCCCTCGAGTCCCAGGCTCGCCGCGGCCCGGTCGTTGCGGAATCGCAGCCGGGTTTCCGGGAAATCGGCGGCCTCGACCGGGTCGTAGAATCCGTCCCCCAGCTCCAGAATTGCGGTTTCGGGCCGATATGCTTGCGGGGGGCGGGTCATCCGGCGATATGGGAGGCGCAAACCGCAGGATGCAACCATGTCGGCGTATGAAAATCGTTACTGGTGGTCGAACGACGGCCTGCGGCTTCACTATCGTGATTATCCCGGGCGGGAAGATCGCCCGCTGATCCTGTGCCTGCCGGGCCTGACCCGCAACGCGCGCGATTTCGAGGATGTGGCCGCGCGGCTGTCGCCCGAATGGCGAGTCATCGCGGTCGATCTGCGCGGGCGCGGCGAGAGCGCTTATGCCAAGGACCCGATGACCTATGTCCCGCTGACCTATGTCCAGGATATCGAGGGGCTGCTCGGTGAGCTCGGCGTGTCCTCCTACATCGCGTTCGGCACGTCGCTCGGTGGCATCGTCACCATGCTGCTCGCGGGTACGGCGCGCGAGAAGGTCGTCGGCGCGCTGCTCAACGATGTGGGGCCGGAGATCGAGGCGGCCGGCCTGTCGCGTATCCGCACCTATGTCGGCAAGTCGAACACCTGGCCGACCTGGATGCACGCCGCACGCGCCGTGATGGAGGCCAATGCGGACGTCTATCCGGCCTATGAGATCGAGGACTGGCTGGCCATGGCCAAACGGCTGTACCGGCTCAACAGTTCGGGGAGGATCGTGCTCGACTACGACATGAAGATCGCCGAGCCGTTCCGCGTCCCCGGCAATGAGGCGGGGCCTGACATGTGGAGCGCGCTCGGCCAGCTGAAGCAGGTACCGACCCTGATCGTGCGGGGCGGCCGCTCCGACGTGCTGGGCGCGCGGACGGCGGAACGCATGGTGGCCACGCTGGACGATGCGGAGCTGATGACGGTCGAGGGGGTGGGCCACACGCCGACCCTCGCGGAGCCCGAGGCGATCGAGGCGATCGGGCGCCTGCTCGATCGCACGATGAGGGAACCGGCCACCATCTGAACGCGTCTTCCTTCCACATCCGCGGGAGGACCCCCATGCTCGATCTGTCGGACGCCCATACCGAGGTCGTCGGCCTCGCCGGCAAGCGTGCCATCATCACGGGCGGCACCACGGGCATCGGCCGCGCCATCGCGGTACTGCTGGCGTCCGAAGGCGCGCGCGTCTTCATCTGTGGCCGCGATGCGCAGCATCTGGAGGATGCCCTGGCGCGCATCCGGCAGGTCGGGGAGGGCGAGGGGATAGCGACGGACCTCGCCGATCCGGACAATGTCGCGGCGTTCGTCGACAAGGCCGTGGCCTGGCTCGGCGGCCTCGATATCGCGGTGGTGAACGCGGCGATCGCCGCCGAAGCGCTGAGCGACATGTCCGAACAGGACTTGCGCTACGCCATCGCGACTGACTTCACCGCCTATCTCCTCACGGCGCATGCCGCGGTGGAGAAGCTCGACGGGCAGGGCGATATCGTGCTGATCGGATCGATGAGCGCCCACAATCTCGGGCCGCATTCGACCGTCTATGCCGGCATCAAATACGGCATCCAGGGCTTCGCCGAAGCCTTTCGCCGCGAGATGGGCCCGAAGGGCGTCAAGGTGGCGCTGGTCGAGCCGGGCAAGACCGGCGCCGACATGCAATTGCCCGACATCCCGCCCGAGAAGCAGCGCGCGATGATCCACAAAGGCGAGATGCTGCGTGCGGAGGACATCGCCGTTGCGGTCCACTACATCCTCACGCAACCCAACCGCGCGGTCGTCCAGCAATTGACGATCACGCCTCGTGCACAGGCTGAAGAATGACCTTTTCCTTCGATCGTCTCGTCTTCAGCCCGCGCGATGTGGACCTCTCGCGCTCGCCGCTCGCCGGCAAGCTTGGGGCGGAAACCTATATCCTCGGCGCGTTCAATCCCGGGATGACGCGGCTGCCCAACGGCAATCTGCTGCTGATGGTGCGCGTGGCGGAGGCGCTGCGCGCACCGATCTCGGATGGGCATATCCATGCGATCCGTTGGGAGGACGGGGGCTACGAGCTCGACGCCTGGCCGCTCGATTTCGTCGACACCTCCGATCCGCGCAAGTTCATGATGCGCGGCGGCGGCTGGAAGGTCATGGCGCTGACCTCGCTGTCCTGGCTGCTCCCGGTCGAGCTTTCCGCCGACGGCCGCGGTGTCGTCACGGTGCATTACGACCGGGCAATCACACCGCGCGCGCCCTACCAATGCTACGGCGTCGAGGATGCGCGGATCAGCAAGGTCGGCGACCGCTATCTGATGACGACCTGCTCGGTCAGCCCGGAACGCCATTCGACCACGCTCTACACTTCCGATGACGCGATGGAGTGGACGCTCGAAGGCATTGTCCTCGATCATCAGAACAAGGACATGCTGATCTTCGAAGGGCTGATCGGCGGCAAGCACTGGGCGCAGACCCGCCCGCTCGGCGATCTCTATTTCGCTTATCCCCCAGGCAGCGAATGGCGCGCGGGCCCGTCGATCAACCTCGCGACGTCGCCCGATGCGCTGCACTGGAAGCCCCATGACAAGCCCGGCATCCGCCCGCATTCGGCAACCATGGCGACAGCGCGCATGGGTGGCGGCACGCCCCCGATCCTGACGGACGATGGCTGGCTCAGCCTGTGGCACGGCGTGGAGCCGCTCGGCGTGGTCGGCATCTACCGCACCTATTGGTCGCTGATGGACCGGGACGATCCGTCGAAGGCGACCCGCACCAGCCACGAGCCGCTGATCGAACCCGCGCCCATGCTGACCGAGCCGCTGAAAGACCTGATGTATCTCGACAATGTCGTGTTCACGACGGGCATCGCGGATGCCGGCGACCACTATATCGTCGCGAGCGGCGAGGCTGATCTGGCCTGCCGCATCACTCACATCCCAAAGACGGCGTTCGCCTGAGCGGCAAGTAATGACGCACCAAGGTTTTCCCGCTAACGCACCCTCCCGATGCCGCAACCCGTCAACATCCTGCACCTCCACTCGACCTTCAGCCTCGGCGGCAAGGAGGCGCGGGCGGTTCGTCTGATGAACGCGTTCGGCGGTCATGCGCGCCACACCATCGTCTCGGGCATGCCCGACCAGCTCGGCGCGCGCGACGCGATCACGGCCGGCATCAGCTACGAGATCGCGCAGAACCCGCCGCCGCTCACCGGCAAACCCTCGGTCTCGCGCTACGAGGCGCTGGCCAAGTTCATGCGCCGCTTCGATCTGGTGCTGACCTATAACTGGGGCGCGGTCGACGGCGTGATGGCGCGGCGCGTCTTTTCGAAAGGCATGCCGCCGCTGGTCCATCACGAGGACGGTTTCAATGCCGACGAAGCGAGCGGGCTGAAGATCGAGCGCAACATGTATCGTCGCCTTGCGCTGCCCGCCGCGCACGCGCTGGTCGTGCCATCGCAGACGCTGGAGAAGATCGCTGAGCGGAGCTGGAAGCAGCCCGCGAGCCGCGTCCACCGTATCCCAAACGGCATCGCTACCGCGCTCTACGCGGGCAAGCCGGACCCCAAGGCCATCCCCGGCTTCCGCCGCAAGCCCGGCGAAGTGGTGATCGGCACGCTTGCCGGCCTGCGCGAGGTGAAGGACCTGCCTGCCCTGGTCCGCGCCACCGGCGGCGTCTCCGCCCGCGTGCGGCTGGTCATTATCGGCGAAGGGCCGGAGCGCGAACGGATCATGGGTACGGCCGAAGCGATGGGCATGGAGGATCGCCTTCATCTGCCCGGCTTCCTGCCCGACCCGCATCGCTATATCGGCCTGTTCGACATCCTGGCTCTCTCGTCCAAGAGCGAGCAATTCCCCATCGCAGTGATCGAGGGCATGGCGGCGGGCTTGCCGATCGTGGCCCCCAGGGTCGGGGATATCCCGCACATGGTCGCGCCCGAGAACAAGGCGTATATCGTCGATCGTGGCGAGGTCCGGTTGCGGGACTCGCTCCAGGCACTTGCCGGCTGCGCACCGGCCGCACGCGCCTTTGTCGGGTCCCGAAACAGGGCAAAGGCCGTGGCCGACTATGACGAGGCTGTCATGATCGCCCGCTACAAGGCGCTTTACGAAGCGGCGATGGGCAGGCCAGGGGCCTTGGGCTGAGTCGCAATTTGCTCGCTAAGCGCAACTCAAACGCTATATCGAACGTATGTTAAGGTTGGAGGTCGTGTGTTCAAAGGTCTGAAGCCCATCATCTATAACGGTCAGGAAGTCTGGCCGCTGGTGGAGGGTGGAAAAGGCGTTGCCGCGACCAACCACGCGTCAGCCGGCGCATGGGCTGCGGCGGGTGGAATCGGCACCGTATCCGCCGTGAACGCCGACAGCTACGACCCCGAGGGCAAGATCATTCCGCAGGTCTATCGTGCGCTCAATCGCCGCGAGCGCCACGAGGAATTGATCGACTATGCGATCGAGGGCGCCGTGCAGCAGGTCAAGCGCGCGTTCGACATCTCGGGCGGCAAGGGCGCGATCAACATCAACGTGCTGTGGGAAATGGGCGGCGCCCAGCGCATCCTGCACGGCGTGCTGGAGCGGACTCGCGGCATGGTCGCAGGCGTCACCTGCGGCGCGGGCATGCCCTACAAGCTGTCCGAGATCGCTGCCTCCTACAACGTCAATTACCTGCCGATCATCAGCTCCGGCCGCGCCTTCCGCGCGCTGTGGAAGCGGGCCTATTCCAAGGCGGCCGACTGGCTCGCGGCGGTGGTCTACGAAGATCCCTGGCTCGCCGGCGGCCATAACGGCCTGTCCAATGCCGAGGATCCGCTGAAGCCCGAGGATCCCTATCCCCGCGTCAAGGCGCTCCGCGAAACCATGCGCGAAGGCGGCATTCCGGACAGCGTGCCGATCATCATGGCCGGCGGCGTCTGGTATCTGCGCGACTGGAGCAACTGGATCGACAATCCCGAGCTCGGCCAGATCGCTTTCCAGTTCGGCACGCGCCCGCTGCTGACTCGGGAAAGCCCGATCCCGGAAGGCTGGAAGGCCAAGCTCACCGACATCGAGGAAGGCGAAGTCCTGCTTCACCGCTTTTCGCCGACCGGCTTCTATTCCAGCGCGGTGCGCAACCCCTTTCTCCGCGCGCTAGAGGCGCGGTCCGAGCGCCAGATCGCCTTCTCCACCCAGGAGGCCGGGGATCACATCTTCCAGCTCGACGTGGGCGTGAAGGGCAAGAATTTCTGGGTGACGCGCAACGACCTGCTGCGCGCCCGCCAATGGTTCGGCGAAGGCTTCACCGACGCGCTCAAGACCCCGGACAACACGCTCGTGTTCGTCACGCCTGACGAAAAGGGCGTGATCCGCAAGGACCAGGCCGATTGCATGGGCTGCCTCAGCCAGTGCGCCTTCTCCTCCTGGGCCGACAGCGAGACCAACTCGACCGGCCGCCTCGCCGACCCGCGCAGCTTCTGCATCCAGAAGACGCTGCAGGACATCGCCCATGGCGGACCGATCGAGCAGAACCTGATGTTCGCCGGCCACGGCGCCTATAATTTCAAGAAGGACCCCTTCTATTCGAACGGCTTCGTGCCGACGGTGAAGCAGCTCGTCGACCGGATCCTGACCGGCGACTGACGGCGTCGGGGCCCTACTGCCTGCGATATTGACGCAAGCGGCCCCTCCCACGTAAACACCCGCTCCGGGCGGCCCGGCTGGGCCGCCCTTTTCTATTGAGGAGACCTGCGGTGCCCATCACCCCACTCATGCCCGTCTATCCCCGCAGCGGGGTCCGGCCGGTGCGAGGCGAGGGCTGCTACCTGATCGGGGAGCAGGGCGAGCGCTATCTCGATTTCGCCAGCGGCATCGCGGTCAACGCGCTCGGCCACGGTCATCCGAAGCTGGTCAAGGCGATCGCCGATCAGGCAGCGACCTTGATGCACGTGTCGAACCTGTACGGCAGCCCGCAGGGCGAGCATCTCGCACAGCGGCTGGTCGATGCGACCTTTGCCGACACGGTGTTCTTCACCAATTCGGGCGCCGAAGCGGTCGAATGCGCGATCAAGACCGCGCGCCGCTATCACTATGCCAATGGCAATCCGCAGCGTCACACGCTGATCACCTTCGACACGGCGTTCCATGGCCGCACGCTGGGCACGATCAGCGCGACCAACCAGCCCAAGATGCGCGACGGGTTCGAGCCGCTGCTGCCGGGTTTCGCCTATGCGCAGTTCAACGATCTCGAAGGTGCGCTGGCGCTGATCGACGACAATACCGCCGGCTTCCTGGTCGAGCCGATCCAGGGTGAAGGCGGTATCCGCGCGGCGACCGAGGAGTTCCTCCAGGGCCTGCGCAAGGCCTGCGACGAGCACGGCCTGTTGCTCGTGCTCGACGAAGTCCAGGCGGGCTATGGGCGTACCGGGAAATTCCTGGCGCATGAGAATTACGGCGTGACGCCGGATATCGCCGCAGTCGCCAAGGGCATCGGCGCGGGCTTTCCGCTCGGGGCGTGCCTCGCGACCGAGGAAGCCGCCAAGGGCATGGTCATCGGCACGCACGGCTCCACCTATGGCGGCAACCCGCTCGCCATGGCGGCGGGCGAGGCAGTGCTCGACGTGATCCTGGAGCCCGGTTTCCTCGACACTGTCGTGACGATGGGCGAACGGCTGCGCCAGGGGCTCGAGCAGATGATCCCCAATCACGATCAGCTGTTCGACAGCGTACGCGGCAAGGGGCTGATGCTCGGCGTCAAGCTGAAGTCCGACAGCCGGCGCTTCGTCGCGCATTGCCGCGACAATCACGGCCTGCTGCTTGTCGCGGCCGGCGAGAATGTCGTCCGCATCCTGCCGCCGCTGGTGATCGACGAGAGCCATATCGCCGAGTGCATCGAGAAGCTGTCCGAGGCCGCGCGGGTCTATGTGCCCGCATCGGACGACTAGCGTGTCGATCCGGCACTTCCTCGACCTGTCCGATGCCGGCGCGGACGGCATCGCCGCGATGCTGGCCGACGCGATCGATCGCAAGGCGGCGCGCGCCGGCTGGCCGAAGGGGAGGGCGGATGCCGACGCCCCGCTCGCCGGCCACACGCTGGCAATGGTGTTCGAGAAGAACTCGACCCGCACCCGGGTGTCGTTCGACATGTCGATCCGCCAGCTCGGCGGCAGTTCGATCGTGCTGGATGCCGGCACGACTCAGCTCGGTCGCGGCGAGACCGTGGCCGACACGGCGCGCGTGCTCTCGGGCTATTGCGACGCGATCATGATCCGCACTGACGACCACAGCAAGGTCGAGGAGATGGCGGCCTATGCCAGCGTGCCGGTCATCAACGGCCTCACCGACTGGTCGCATCCCTGTCAGCTCGTCGCCGACCTCCTGACCATCGTCGAAAGCGGCAAGTCGCTGCCCGGCCTCAAGATCGCCTGGCTCGGCGACGGCAACAATGTGCTGACCTCGTTCGTCGAGGCGGCGTCGCTGCTGCACTTCGATGTGATCGCCGCTTGCCCGCAAGGATTCCAGCCCGAAGAGGGCGTGATCGCTCGCGCGGCCGGTCGGGCCCGCGTCGTGGGCGATCCACGCGAAGCGGTCGACGGTGCGGACGTCGTCGTCACCGATACCTGGATCTCGATGGGCCAGCTCCATGCCGAGACCAAGCTCGCGGCGATGATGCCCTATCAGGTCACCGAGGCGCTGATGGGCTTGGCCAAGCCCGAGGCGAAGTTCCTCCATTGCCTGCCGGCGCACCGCGAGGAGGAAGTCGTCTCCGCGGTGATCGACGGCCCGCAGTCGCTGATCTGGGAAGAAGCGGAGAACCGCCTCCACGCCCAGAAATCGGTCCTGCGATGGTGCTTCGGCCAGATCGGTTGATCGGCGCTCCGGCGCACCTATCTTTGCCTGACGGAATCCCGTTCGCCCCGAGCCAGTCGAGGGGCTGTCCTTCACGTCGCCAGGAAGGGCAGGGCTTCAACAGGCTCAGCCCGAACGGATTTTTGCCCGATGGACCTCTCCAGTACTGATCTCGACCGTGCGCTCGGCTTCACTATCCCCGCTCGCCATGCGCGGGGCCGGATCGTGCGCCTGGGTCCGGTGCTCGACGAGATCCTTGCTGCCCATGCCTATCCTCCCGCGATCGAGGGCCTGCTTGCCGAGGCGCTGACGCTCGCGGCGCTGATCGGATCGACGCTGAAAGATGCGGGGGGGCAGCTCACGCTCCAGGCGCAGACCGACAACGGCGTGGTGAAGTTGCTCGTCTGCGATTATCGCGGCGGGGAACTGCGCGGCTATGTTCAGTTCGACGAGGAGCGCCTCGCAGAGGGTCCCGAAAACCCAACGCTGTTCGCGCTGTTCGGTCAGGGCTATCTCGCCATCACGTTCGATCAGGCGGCAACCAAGGAACGCTATCAGGGTATCGTTCCGCTCGACGGGGCAACGCTCGCCGAGGCGGCGCAGAGCTATTTCATCCAGTCGGAGCAGATTCCGACGCTGGTTCGTGTCGGCATCTCCCGTGGGGCGGATGGTCGCCATGTCGCGGGCGGCCTGTTCCTCCAGCATTTGCCTGAGGGCGAGGACGGCCGCGAGCGCCTTCACACCCGGCTCGACCATCCCGAATGGGAGCATGTCGCGATACTCGGCCAGACCATGGGCACCGATGAGCTTGCCGATTCGTCGACCCCGCTCGACACCCTGGTGTGGCGGTTGTTCAACGAGGAGGATGAGGTCCGACTGCTGAGCGACGCGTCGCTGGTCCGCGGCTGCCGTTGCTCGCCCGACTATATCGCGTCGGTCCTGTCGCAATTTCCGCCGGAAGAACAACGTTCTATGGCGGACGAGAATGGCATGATCGTGGTCGATTGCGCGTTTTGCGCGCGGACGTTTCCGGTGCCGGTGACCGATCATTACGCTGCCTGAACGTTGTTGAATCTCTTTCGCAACTGCGGCAAACAGTGATCAGGGTCGCTGGCTTGATGCCCTGCAGGGGGCACCTGTGGCGAGCGAGGTTCTAGATGATCGATGTTCAGCGTATCGCGCGGCGCGCATTGGCCGGACTGCTCTTCGCGGCGGGCGTCGGCACTGCGGCACCCGCGCGCGCGCCGCAGCTCGCGGTGCTCACGCGCATCGAGACCGGTCAGTGGCAGCTTCGCGAGGCCGGATCGACCGCGCCTGCGCGCTCGCTATGCGTGTCGGATCCAGCCATATTGCTGCAGGTCGGCCATGTCGGCGCGCAATGCTCGCGCTTCGTGATCGCTGATGCGGCCGACAGCGCGACGGTCCATTATACCTGCCCCGGCGCCGGCCATGGCCGTACCGCGCTGACGCTGGAGACGCCGCGCCTGTTGCATTTGCAGACTCAGGGGATTGCGGGCGGCGCGCCCTTCGACATGGATTATGAGGCCCGCCGCATCGGCGCTTGCGCGCCCAAGGCGATCGCCGCGCATTAACGCGTTGGTTACCGCGTCCTGCTATCCAGGACGCGTGTCATTCGTGGGCACGGTTTTCTCCCTAATAGGCCCTGAGGGGCATCACTGGGTCGCTTTAGGGCGGCCCGTTTTTTGTGGGACGGCAGCGCGGGATTGCGGAGCCGCGATGCAGGGCCTAACTCTCGCCGCATCATGACAAGTTCAACGACCCTGGCGGTCGCCCTGGTGTCGGGCGGCCTGGATTCGATGGTGGCGGCGGCGCGTGCCCGCGAGGACGGGCATCGCCTGCTCGCTCTCTCCGTCGACTATAACCAGCGCCACCGGCTCGAGCTCGCCGCGGCGCGGCGCATCGCGAAGCTGCTCGGGGCGGAGCGTCACATCGTGCTGCCGCTCGATCTCTCCGAATTCGGCGGCTCGGCGCTCACCTCCGACATCGCCGTGCCCAAGACCGGCGTGGGGGAGGGCATCCCCGTCACCTATGTGCCGGCGCGCAACACGATCTTCCTCAGCCTGGCGCTGGGCTGGGCCGAGGCGGCGGGTGCGCGGGATCTGTATATCGGCGTCAATGCGCTGGATTATTCGGGCTATCCCGATTGCCGGCCCGAGTTCATCGCCGAGTTCGAAAAGCTCGCCGAAGTCGCCACCAAGGCCGGGGTGGAGGGGCAGCCGTTCCGCATCCATGCGCCGCTGCAGCATATGACCAAGGCCGATATCGTGCGCGAGGCGGCCCGGCTCGGGCTCGACGCCGGGATCAGCTGGTCCTGCTACGATCCCGCGCCGGGCGGGGTGCATTGCGGGCTGTGCGACAGTTGCCGCCTGCGCGCCAAGGGTTTCGAGGAAGCCGGCGTCCCCGACCCCACCCGCTACGCCGAATTCTACTGAGACGCGGGCGATGAGCTACACGGTCAAGGAGATGTTCCTCACCCTGCAGGGCGAGGGCGTGAACGCCGGGCGTCGGGCGGTATTCGTGCGCTTTGCCGGCTGCAACCTCTGGTCGGGCCGCAAGCAGGACCGTGCGACTGCGGTCTGCCGCTTCTGCGACACTGATTTTGTCGGTACCGATGGTGCTGGCGGCGGCAAGTTCGCTGATTCCGGCGCACTGGCTGCGGCGGTCGTCGATCATTGGGGTGAGGGCATGGCCGAGCGCTTTGTCGTGCTCACCGGCGGTGAGCCGATGCTGCAGGTCGACGATGCACTGGTCGATGCGCTCCACGCGGCAGGCTTCGTCATCGCGATCGAGAGCAATGGCACGATCGCGGCGCATCCCGGCATCGACTGGGTCTGCATCAGTCCCAAGGCAGGCAGCGATGTGGTGCAGCGCTCGGGTGACGAGATGAAGCTGGTCTGGCCGCAGCCCGGCAGCGACGTCGAGGCGATCGAGGGCTGGGACTTCACCCATTTCCTGGTCCAGCCGATGGACGATATTGCGCTGGTCGAAAACCAGGCGGCCGCGATCGATTTCGTGCTCGCGCGCCCGAAATGGCGCCTGACCCTGCAGGCGCACAAGGCGCTCGGCTTGCGTTAGATCAGTTGATTGCGCTCAGCTGAAAGGCGCCGCACTTCTTGGCGATCCAGTATCCCTTCTTGTCCCAGCATATCTCGTCGAAGCGGGGCAGGGTGCCTGCCTGGCGCGTGAACAAGATGCCACGCGGGTAGCGCTGCTCGCCGGTCGGGATCAGGCTGTTGCGCAGCTCGCGCGTCCGGCCCTCCGCGATCGTGTAGAAGGAGCCGCGCGGTGCGAAGATCGCGTCGCGGGCGATCCGGGCGGCTGTCTGGCAGAAGCCATATTGCGCGGAAACGGTCGTGAAGCTGGAATAGGTGCGGGTGCCGAACTGGTCGAGCGCGGTCTGGCCGGCCTTCACGGTCTTGCCGGTGCGTGTGAAATATTTGGTCAGCACGTCGTAGGATTTCTTCAGCTCGTCCGCGTGATTCATCAGGATGACGTTGTAGTTGGCCTGAGTCATCAAGGTCGGCTCGAACTGGCACTGCAGCGCCGCCACGTTGAGCGCGGCGCGCATGTTCCATACCAGAGCAGCGCGCTGCTCCGCCTCGGTCGCGCCCGGCAGCTCCTGGCCAAGGCCGGTCTCGTGGCCGCGCACGGCAACCCCGGACATGTCCTTTTCGACGAGGAAGAACTGCGCCGAAGCGGGGGCAGCGGCAAAGGCGCCGATCGCGACAGCGGACGAACAAAGGATACGCAACAGCTTGATCATCGCCTCGTCAACCTCTCGGGACAGTGTGTCGGCAGGGTTAAGGCTTTTCGATTCCCAACCCAAGGCTTTTTCCTTCGCAGGAACTCCCCCTACCGGCATCGTTGGTCGGTTGAATCGAAAGGGCCGCCCGGTTTCCCGGACGGCCCCCCAAACAATCTAACCCTGGCGGGCGATTACTGGGCGTTCGTGGTCGTCGTCGAGGTCTCGTTGGTGACGACCGCGGTGTCGTTGCCCATCATGTTGCCGTCCATCGAGGTGCTGTCGACGGTGGTCATGTTGTCCGAAATCGTGGTGTCGTTGCCCATCTCGGTGATGGTGGTGTCGTTGGTCGTGGTCGTCTCGGTCTTCGGGCCGCAGGCCGAAACCATCAGCGCCGCGCCGGCGATCATCGAACCGGTAACGACCTTGGAAATGAATGCACGCATTGGAAAGCTCCCTAGATAGTGGATTTGGATGGTCTCGAGACCCTTAATACCCAAACCGTGGTGGACATTAGTCTGATATCGAGCGCCCCTCAAGCCTCGTTTTATCGGCCAGAAGAAAGAGTTTGCAGGAACGCAGGACACGCAAACGCCAGCGCTGCGTCAAAAGTTGCAAAATCCGATGGCTTGCCGAGCGCTTCGGCGCTGGTCACGGGATAGTCCGGCAGCCCGCACGGCACGATCCCGCCGAAGTGCGACAGGTCGGGCGAGAGGTTGACCGAGAAGCCGTGCAGCGTGGTCCAGCGCCGCACGCGGACCCCGATCGCGCCGATCTTGGCCTCGCCCGGACCGCCGAAAGGCGAGGGGACATTGGTCCAGATGCCGATGCGGCCGGGCGCGCGGAACGCCGCGATGCCGATCTCCTCCAGCGCTGCGATTAGCCATCCTTCGAGGCTGTGGACGAAATGCCGCACGTCGCGCCCGCGCTTGTTGAGATCGAGGACGAGATAGCCGATCCGCTGCCCGGGTCCGTGATAGGTATAGCGGCCGCCGCGTCCGGTTTGCACAACCGGAAAGCGCGGATCAAGCAGTTCGGCCGGGTCGGCGCTGGTGCCGCCGGTATAGACCGGCGGATGTTCCAGCAGCCAGATCAGCTCGCGTGCCTCGCCCGCGGCGACGGCGGCCGCGCGCGCCTCCATCTCGGCGATCGCCTCGTCATAGGGTATTGGCGCCGGTTCGACGCGCCATTCGATCTCGTCGGGAAGGGCAGTCACGCGGGCCCGATTGCGCCACTCGCGCGTCTTGCGCAAGCATGGCGTGCCGCAGGAAGCTGCGCTAACAGGGCGGCGGCGCTGATGCGCCGCGGGAGGACGTGACGCATATGGTAAGCATGGGAACGGTCTGGGATCGCACGACCGAATTCTTGAGCGACAATCTCTCCGCGATCATCCCGATCGCCTTTCTTGCGATCTTCCTTCCGTCCGCCCTGTCGGCCAGCATCAAACCGTTGACTGCCCAGCCCGGCGCGACCGCGCTGACGGTGCAGGTTCTGTCGCTCGTCCTGATGATCGTGACCCTTTGGGGGCAGCTTGCCATTACTGCGCTCGCGCTCGATCCGGGCTCGGGCAAGAGCGCCGCGACCGCGCTCGCCAGCAAGCGACTCGTTCCGGTCATCGGTTTGATGCTGGTCCTGCTGCTCGGCATGTTCATACTCGTACTGCCCATCCCGGTGGCGCTCGGCCTTGCCGGTTTCGATTTCCAGGCAGCGATGAATGGCGGCGCAGGCGCAGCGGATCTTCCGACGAGCGTGGGCGGGTTCCTGCTGCTCTATTGCCTCTTTCTCACGGTCGTCCTGATCTGGCTCGGCGCCCGCCTCGCGCTGATCACGCCGATCCTGCTGATGGAGGAGCGGTGGTTCGGCGCCCTTGCGCGCTCGTTCAGGCTGACTCGTCCGATCACGCTGAAGATCGTCGGCGTGATGATCCTCTATGTCATCGTGTGGGGCGTCTCGATACTGGCCGCCAACCTGGTCTTCGGGTCGATCCTCAGGCTCGTTGCGGAGGGCAGCGGCCCGGTGACGATCGGCACGGTGCTGACCGCCGCCGCCGTCAGCGTCATTGGCACTGCGTTCAGCGTGCTCGCCTCGGCGTTTGTCGGAAGGCTCTATCTGGCGGTGCGCGATGCGCGCGAGGCGATCGTCGATTCGCTATGACCCTCGATGTGAACGGCGTCTTCAGTGACGCCTGGCGGCTGTGGAAGCGCGATCGCGACCTGCTGATCGGCGTGGCGGGCTTCTTCCTGTTCGTGCCCGAACTGGCGATGAAGCTGTTCGTCGCCTTGCCGCCGAAGACGCCCGCCACACTCGATCAGGCGGCGCTCAAGGCGTGGCTGGATGCCATGGAATCTTGGTCCAACCAGTATAGCCTGCTCGTTGTCGTGCTTGCACTGGTATCGCTGTTCGGTGTCGTGGCGGTCTTCACCTTGTACCTCGATCCGGAACGCCCGGACGTCGCACGAGGGCTGGTGCGGGCGCTGCGTCTGTTTCCGCGCTTCCTGCTGCTCAGCATCCTCGTCGCGATACCCGTCTATTTCGGCCTGATGCTCTTCTACCTGCCGGGCTTCTACGCGCAGGGGCGGTTGTTGCTGGCAGCGCCCGCGGTCGTGGCCGAGCAGCCTTATGGTGCCATCGGCTCCATGTCGCGCAGCCTGACGCTCACCCGCGGCTACGGCCTGATCCTGGCCGGGTTCGGCTGCATGTCGCTGCTCGCCGGCAACCTCCTCTCCTGGCCGTTCGAGGCGATCGGCGGGACGCTCGATGGCGCCCCCATGGCCAATCCAGTGGTCGCCGCGCTGCTCGATATCGGGTCCGCGGCGGGCGCCACGGTCGGCGTGCTTGGCGCGATCCTGGTCCAGGTCGCCCTTTACCGGCGGTTGACGTCCAGCCGGGGGATCTGAGGCGCGGCGTCGGGCGGCAGCATGCCGGTCGCGCGCGGATCGGCAAAGGTCTCGATCGTCCGCGAGATGGCGGTGAAGCCCGAGGCACGATAGAAGCCAAGGGCCGACGGATGGTCGAGCGTGCAGGTATGCACCCACACCCGCTCGATCCCTTTGGCCCAACCGCGCGCCAGCGCCTCGGCCATCAGCCAGCGGCCATGGCCTTGCCCGGCCAGTTCGGGAATCAGGCCGAAATAGGAAATTTCGCATTCGCGCGGGGTGCGGAAGTCCAGTTCGAGCATGCCGACTTCGACGCCGGCCGGATCGAGCGCGGCGAACACCCCGATGCCCGGATCATGGATGATTCGGGTCAGGCTCGCCTCGTCCATCGCCAACCGGGAGAACCATAGCCAGGGCGCGCCGATTCGTTTGAACAGCGCGCGATATTTGTCCGGTGTCGGTGTCGGCCACCCGACGAGGCGCAGGCGGGTGGCAGGCATCGGTCGCAGCGGCGGTCGCTGCCGCATCTCGAGCGTGGTGACGATCGTCGCCACTTCGTTCGGGGAGACCGGCGTCAGTCCCATGTGGCGACCGGCGGCAGGCTCATCAGGATCGCGTCGATATTGCCCCCGGTCTTGAGCCCGAACAGCGTGCCGCGGTCATAGACCAGGTTGAATTCGGCGTAACGCCCGCGCCAGGCGCGCTGCGTCGCCAGATCGGCGTCGGTGAACGCATCGCCCATCCGCCGCCGCACGATTCGCGGATAGGCGTCGAGAAAGGCGCGGCCAACATCCTGGGTGAAAGCGAAGTTCGCCGCGAAATCGCCTTCGAGATGATCGTAGAAGATGCCGCCCATGCCGCGGTGCACCTGGCGGTGCGGGATGTAGAAATAATCGTCCGCCCATTGCTTGAACCGCGGATAATGCGCCGGGTCGTGCGCATCGCACGCTGCCTTGAGCGTCGCATGGAAGTCTTCGGTGTCGGCAGCGACGGGCAGGGGCGGGTTGAGGTCCGCGCCGCCGCCGAACCAGCGCTTCGTCGTGACGAGGAAACGCGTGTTCATATGCACGGCCGGCACCTGTGGGTTGGCCATATGCGCGACCAGGCTGATGCCGGTCGCGAAGAATCGCGGATCCTCGCCCGCGCCGTGGATCGATTTGGCGAAATCGCCTTCGAAACTGCCGCCCACGGTCGAGACGTTGACGCCGACTTTCTCGAACACCTGGCCCTTCATCACCCCGCGCACGCCCCCGCCCCCGGGCTCGCCCGACGGATCGGTGCGATCCCAGGCGATATAGTCGAACCTGGCGTCCGATCCGGCCTCCGCCTCGATCGATTCGAATTCGGCGCAGATCTGGTCGCGCAGGCTTTCGAACCAGGCGCGGGCGGTGGATTGTTCGGAGTCGAGTTCCATGCGCCAGCCTTTGCCGATGGATTCCGTGGAAGTCGAGAAGACGGATTGTCCTGGGCCGAACGGGCGCAGAGTTGAATCAGGCCGGCCAGCGCTTTGTCTGGCGAAGTGCCTCGCCCAGCGCGATTCCCGCGGCGACCGCGACGTTCAGCGATCTCCTGCCCGCCGCCAGCGGGATTCGGACCGCCAGTTCGGCGCGCACATGGACCTCCGGCGGCACGCCCGCGCTCTCGCTGCCGAGGAGGAGTATGTCGTCCGCCCGGAACTCGGCGTCGTCGAGACGCACGCCGCCGCGCGTCGTCAGCAGCACGATCCGGCCCGGCGCCTGCGCCTCGAACGCCGTCCAGTCGACATGGCGAACCACCTGGGCGGTATCGAGATAGTCCATGCCCGCCCGCGCAAGCGCGCGATCCCCCCAGGCGAATCCCATCGGTTCGATCAGGTCGACCCCGACCTCGAGACAGGTGCAAAGCCGCAGGATCGTGCCGACATTGCCGGCGATATCGGGCTGGTAAAGGGCCATACGCATGGCGCTCGCATAGGCCTTTGCCCGCTCGCGTAACAACAGGGCTAAAATGCTGTTGGCAAAGCGTACCGCCCGCGTCTATCAGGCCGCCAGCCTCCGTGGGGACGGAGGATCGGCGGGCGTGCGCGGACCAATCGCAACGCGCTTCTCCGAACGTCGCCGCGACCTGAAGTGCAAGGGCAAGTGAATGGCAATTGTTGATACCGCCGTACCGCCTGGGGAAGACCCGGCACCGTTCCATGAGGAGGTGGAGGATCCCCGCCGCCGCGATTTCATCAATATCGCGGCTGTGGCCTGGATCGGCGTCGGCGGTGCTGTCGTCGTGCTGCCGCTGCTCAATCAGATGAACCCGTCGGCCGACGTGCTCGCGCAGTCGACCACCGAGATCGATCTGTCGAAGATCCAGCCGGGTCAGGCGATCAAGACCTCGTTCCGCAAACAGCCGCTCTTCGTGCGCAACCTGACGCCGAAGGAAATCGCCGAGGCCGATGCGGTCCCGGTGAGCGAGCTGCGCGACCCGCAGACGCTGGAGCAGCGCACCAAGGAAGGCCACAAGAACTGGCTGATCACGCTCGGCGTGTGCACCCATCTCGGTTGCGTGCCGCTCGGCGCGGGCGAGGGCGAGAATCGCGGGCCGTTCGGCGGCTATTTCTGCCCGTGCCACGGTTCGGCGTACGACACCGCAGCGCGCATCCGCAAAGGCCCGGCCCCGAAGAATCTCGCGGTGCCCGACTATAAATTCAATTCTGCCACCACCGTAACGGTCGGTTGAGGACGCACCCATGAGCTTTCCCTGGGCCAAGCATTACGCACCCACCAACCCGCTGATGAAGTGGGTCGACGAACGGCTGCCCGTTCCGCGTCTCGTCTATAACGCCGTGGGCGCCGGTTACCCGGTGCCGCGCAACCTCAACTATTTCTGGAACTTCGGCGTGCTCGCCGGTGCCGCGCTCGGCATCCAGATCATCACCGGCATCGTGCTCGCCATGCATTATGGCGCGACGGCGGACGGCGCGTTCAATTCGGTCGAGCACATCATGCGCGACGTGAACGGCGGCTGGCTGCTGCGCTACGCACACGCCAACGGTGCCGCGATGTTCTTCATCGTCGTCTATATCCACATCTTCCGCGGCCTCTATTACGGTTCTTACAAGGCGCCGCGAGAGATGGTCTGGCTGCTCGGCGTCGTCATCTTCCTGCTGATGATGGCCACTGCCTTCATGGGCTATGTGCTTCCCTGGGGTCAGATGAGCTTCTGGGGCGCGCAGGTGATCACCGGCTTCTTCTCGGCGATACCGATCGTCGGCGACTATATCCGCATCTGGCTGCTCGGCGGCTTCGCGCCCGATCAGGCCGCGCTGAACCGCTTCTTCTCGCTGCATTACCTGCTGCCGTTCGTCATCGCGGGCGTCATCATCCTCCACATCTGGGCGCTGCACATTCCGGGCTCTAACAACCCGACCGGCGTCGAAGTGAAGGACGAGCAGGATACGGTGCCGTTCCACCCCTATTACACCGCCAAGGACGGCGTCGGTCTCGGCGTGTTCCTGGTGCTGTTCGCGGTGCTGATCTTCCTGGCGCCGAACTACCTCGGCCATCCGGACAATTACATCCCGGCCAACTCGCTCTCCACGCCGGCGCACATCGTGCCCGAATGGTATTTCTGGCCGTTCTACGCGATCCTGCGTGCCTTCACCTCGGACTTCATCCTCCCGGCGAAGCTGTGGGGCGTGCTGGCGATGTTCGGCTCGATCCTGCTGCTGTTCTTCCTGCCCTGGCTCGACAGTTCGCCGATCCGCTCGGCCAATTACCGGCCGACCTACCGGACCTTCTTCTGGATCCTCGTCGTCGACGTCCTGATCCTGGGCTGGTGCGGCGGTTCGCCCGCGACGCCGCTCTACGTCATCCTCAGCCAGATCTGCGCAGCCTATTATTTCGCGCATTTCCTGATCATCGTGCCGATCATCTCGCGGGCGGAACGCCCCACGCCGCTGCCCAACTCGATCACCGAGGCGGTGCTGGCGAAGCATGGTGGCACCTCGCCGGCGCAGACCGCGCTCGCGGCCGAATAAGGGGCAACAGCTACAATGGTCCGCAATCTTGCAATGCTGGTCGGTGCGGCGTTCGTCGTCGTACTCGGCTGGGCTCTCTTCTGGACCGTCCAGGGCCAGATCACCGATCCGGCGGCACCGTCGATCGAGACGAGCGAATGGCACAAGCACCCCAAGGAGCTCGAGCTCGAGTCCAACGGCGTGTTCGGCAAGTTCGACAATCGCCAGCTGCAGCGCGGCTTCCAGGTGTTCAAGGAAGTCTGCTCGGCCTGCCATTCGCTGCATCACGTCTCGTTCCGCGACCTGCAGAAGATCGGCTATAGCGAAGCCCAGGTGAAGGCGATCGCCAACCAGTGGGTGATCGAGCAGCCTTCGATCAATCCGGACACCGGCGAGCCCGCGACCCGCAAGAACGTGCCCTCGGATCACTTCCCGTCGCCCTTCGCGAACGAGATCGCCGCGCGTGCGGCGAACAACAACGCGAACCCGCCGGACCTGTCGCTGATGACCAAGGCGCGCCATGACGGTCCGGCCTATGTCTACTCGCTCCTGACCGGCTATGAGCCGCAATCGGCCGAGATGCTCAAGGAATTCAAGGACGTTAAGACGCCCGAGGGCCTGCACGCGAACCCCTATTTCGCGACGATGAACATCGCCATGCCGCCGCCGCTGACCAGCGAAGGCCAGGTGACCTATCTCGACGGCACCAAGCCCACGGTCGACCAGATGGCGAAGGACGTCTCCGCCTTCCTCGTCTGGACCGCCGAGCCTAACCTGACGGCGCGCCATTCCTATGGCTGGCCGGTGATCATCTTCCTGCTGATCTTCGTCTTCCTGGCCTGGGGAGCGTATCAGAATGTTTGGCGCAACGTTAAGCACTGAGACTGAGGCTTCCGCCGTCGGCGCGCCCGGCGCCAATGACGACCTCAGGGCACTGATCCGGACGATCCCCGACTTTCCGAAGCCGGGGATCATGTTCCGCGACATCACGACCTTGCTGCTCGACGCGAAGGGCTTTGCGCTCAGCATCGAGCGCATGGCGGCCCAGGTTGAGGGCAAGATCGATCTGGTCGCCGGGATCGAGGCCCGCGGTTTCATCTTCGCGGCCGCGCTGGCGGCGCCGTTGAACGCCGGCGTGCTGCTGATCCGCAAGGACGGCAAACTGCCCGGCGCGACGATCGCCGAGGATTATGCGCTCGAATACGGTACCGACCGGATTGCGATGCATGCCGATGCCTGCGCGCCGGGGGCGACCGTGCTGCTGGTCGACGACCTGATCGCCACCGGCGGCACTGCGCGCGCCGCCGTCCGCCTGCTGCGCAAGGCCGGGGCTTTGGTCACTCAGGCCGGATTCCTGGTCGACCTGCCCGAGCTTGGCGGCGCCGACGCGTTGCGCGAGGACGGGATCGTGGTTCGATCGCTGGTGGCGTTCGACGGGCATTGAGCGGCGGGCCCTGGCGGGCCGCGCTTCACCCCATTCGTCCGGCCGGCGTACCGCAAGCCATGTAAGTGCGGCGGTCACGTCTGCCGGAACATGATCCCGCCACGTCAGGACGATCGGCTCCTCCGCCCATGCGGGCCTGATGGTCCTGGTCTTTTGCCGTCTATAGCCGCAGGCGCGCTTAAAAAGCGCGCCTTCCACCTGATCATCGACGGCACGCCGGCCGGCCGCGATGGCGGCGGCGAAGTCCCGCCGGTGCAGGCGCCAATCCTCATAGGTCGCGATCTCGATCTCGAAGAAGTCGGCGATGGCTGCTTCGTCAGCGCCGAGCATGCACAGCTTGCGCGCCTGACGGGCATATTCGGGGCGATAGTGCGGCGCGTCGTTTGGGCCGATTTCGGACGCCGGGTCGATTTCGGCCGCGGGCGGTTCGGACGAGGCGAATTTCCCTGTTCCGGCGGGCGTAACAGGGAATTTAACAGGGAATTTCTTTTTTTCGACCGTCTCCGAAGCACGCTTCGTTGCCGAGTCGCGGCCTGAACTCAAAGGCTTGCGAGGAAATTCCCTGCTCGCGTGGAACAGGGAGTTCGCCGGCGCGGAACAGGGAATTGGCTCGGCCGAACAGGGTAATCCCGGCGCCGAAAAAAGCGGGGCTTGATTCAACCTTGCGGCGGAATCGGGTTTGTTGGGGGCGATGGCAATCATGAAAGGAGTCGTCGCATGACCGCACGCAAGTTTGAATCGACCGCGACCGGATATGGCAAGCCGCCGGTCGAGCATCGTTTCCGCAAAGGTGTTTCCGGCAACCCTGCCGGGCGGCCGCGGGCGACCGGAGCGCCGGGCGACCGATTGCCGGGTTCTACCGAGCCGGGTCGGCAGATGATCCTCGCCGAGGCCTATCGTCGGGTCACGGTGGAGGAGGATGGGGAAGTGCTCGATCTGTCGACTCACGAGGCCGTGTTGCGCGCGATGGCGACCGCGGCGCGGCAGGGCAATCAGACTGCGCAGCATCGCTGGACGCAATTGGTCAAGGCGGCCGAGGCGGAACAGAAGCGGGCGCAGATTGCGCTCTATAATGTGCTCGAGCGCGACACGATCGAGCGGGAATGGTCGGACAGGGAAGGGCGAATGGTGGTGCAAAAATCCTATGCGGACGACATCATCGCCGACTCGCGGACGGGCGCGGTCGTGGTGCGAGAGGTGCCTGACACGGGGGAGGCGTAAGCAGTCGGTGTCACGCAGCGGAACCGCTCCTGGCCTGCGCCGTTGGACTATGATCGAAGCGCCGCTGCCCGCACCACATCGGCGCTCCCATCACGGGAGTTGCGTCAATGTCACCTTTCAAGCTTTCGATTGCCGGTCTCGCGCTTGCCGCCGGTTTTGGCCTCTCCGGCTGTGCCTCTGACGGGTACGGCTATGGCGGAGGATATGGCGGCGTATCGCTCGGCTATAATGGTGGAGACTGGGATCCCTATTATGGTGGCTATAGCGGCAGCCCTTATTGGGGCTGGCAGGGTGACTATTATTATCCGGGCACCGGCTATTACGTCTATGATCGGCAGAACCGGCGGCATCGCTGGAACGACGGGCAGCGCGGCTATTGGCAGGGCCGGTCGCAGAGCTGGCACCGCGACCGCCGCGACGTTCGCCCGGTCTGGCGCGATTACGGCGTGAACCGCGGCGGCATGCGTGGCGGCGGTGGAAACCGTGGCGGCGGCGGTCGCCGCCGCTAAGGATACGCGCGCCCGGCTGGGTCAGCCGGCCGGGCGAGTCCGGATCAGTCCGATCGAGATGAAGGTCATGACCGGCACGTCATCCTGGTTGAGTACGGTCATCCGGCTGCGATAGCTGCCCATCTCGGGCCGGCTCTGCGACGCGCGCTTGTCGAGGATTTCGGTTTCGCAGCGGAGCACGTCGCCGGGATAGACGGGTTTCAGCCAGCGCAGCTCGTCGATGCCCGGCGAGCCGAGCCCGGCCTGTTTGTGCGCCTTCAGGTTTGCGACGACCATCGACATGGTCATCGCGCAGGTCTGCCAGCCGCTGGCCGACAGTCGCCCGAAATGCGTGGCAGCGGCGGCCTCGTCGGAGAGGTGGAAGGGCTGGGGGTCGTATTTCGAGGCGAATTCGATCACCTCGTCACGGGTGACCTCATACCGGCCGAAGCTCGACTTCGCCCCGACCTCGATGTCCTCGAAATATTGCATGTCACTTGCCCCGATTGCGGATCAGTACGCTCTGGAACGGCGCGTCGTCGCCGTCCAGCCCGCTTGCCTGGGGCAGGCCGATCAGGTCGCGGATCAGCGGCGCGACATCGACATTGTCGAAGCTCGGCAACATGCCGGCCGGGCGGATCGCGGGGCCATTGGCGATGAACAGGGCGGCCATTTCGGGCGCCATATTGTCATAACCATGATTGCCATTGTCGCTCGTCCTGGACGACGCGTTCTTCACCACCACCCAGCCGATATCGGCGAGGCAGAAATAGGGCGGGACGCGCGGGTTGTGACCATAATGGAAACGCGCCGGGATCTCGGCCTTGCGCCAGCAGGTGAGGTGCTCGTGCGGCTTGAGCAGCGCAGCCTCGAGCGCCGCCTCATGCCCTGGCACCGCAGCGAGCGAGACATAGGTCGTCGCCTCGACCACGCGGTAATCCGCCGGGTCGGCGATCTGGTCGATCCGGATCACCCGGTCCTTGCTGATCTCGGCCATGCCGTGATCGGCGACGATCACCAGATTGGCCGGCTGGCCCATCTCGGCGAGACCGCGGACCAGTTGCCCGATCGACGCGTCGATCTCGCGGATCGCGGTGGTCGTGCGGGGATCGCCGGGGCCGAACCGGTGGCCGGCGGTGTCGATCGTGTCGAAATACAGGGCGACGAGCTTCGGGCGGATCGGCGACGGGCGGCGCAGCCAGTCGAGCACGCTGTTGACTCGCTGGTTATTGTCCACCGCCATATTGAACTGCTGCCAGTCCTCGGGGCGGGTACCGCCGGTGGTGTCGTTGGGCCACTCCCTGGCGCGCGTCCCGCCGATCGCGACGTTGGATCCGGGCCAGAACATCGTCGCGGTGCGGATGCCCGCCTTCTCCGCCGTCACCCAGACCGGTTCGGCCGCGTTCCACCAGAAGGGATCGTCGGTCGTCGTCTTGAAGATCTCGCCGGGGCGTTCGCTATCCTCCATCTCGTTGGCGACGATGCCCGTGCGATCGGGCCTGAGCCCAGTGACCATCGCCCAGTGATTGGGGAAGGTCTTCGAGGGGAAGGACGGCCGCATTGCCGCCTTCACGCCGGTCGCCGCCAGGGCCGACAGATTGGGGGTTACGCCGCGATCGAGATAATCGGCGCGGAACCCGTCGATCGAGACGAGGATGGTGACCGGTGCGCGCGCTTCGGCGGCCGGAGCCGAGGCGATCGGCGCGGGTGGCGGGGTGGCGGCACAGGCGGACAATGCCAATGCCGCCAGCGCCAACACCCACCCCGTCATGCCGGACTTGTTCCGGCATCCACTCTGCGGCCTGGCGTACTGGCTCATTTCACCTCCAGCGCCCGCCGCTCGGTGGACCCCGGAACAAGTCCGGGGTGACGGTGGGATTCGCGGCTCGCCTATTGCCCGAGCGAGAGCTTGGCGAACAGCGTATAACTGACCGGCGCATCGCCATAAGCCGCATCGAGCGCGGCCGGCTTGGCATAGGCCGCCAGCGCCCCGCCAACCGCCAGCCCGAACGGCCCGGGCAACGGCAATCGATAGGCGTACCCGCCCTCGAATTTGCTTACCCGGAATATCCGATCGTGCAGCGGGTCGGCATGATCGGGGAACAGCTCGTCATTGGCGACATTCTCCGCGCGGCCGAACAGGGTGTGGTGCTTGCCGATGTTCCAGTTCGCCTCGGCCAGCCAAGCCGTGGAGGTGCGGCCAGGCAGATCCTTCTTGGCGGAAAAGGCGACCAATGTGGAAAGCCCGCCTTTTGCATATTGCACGCTCGCCGTGGTGCGTGCCTCGTTGCGGTCGGGTTCGAGCTGTTCGGGGCTCTCGATCCGGCCATGGCTGACCTGTAGCGCCCAGGCGGGCGAGGGCGTCCAGGTCGCGCGCACGCTCCAGCTGTCGAGCTTCGGTGTCTCGATGTTCCAGCGATACTGGTCCGGCTCGCGCCCGCGAAAGGCGGACGCCTCGATCTGGAAGCGCGGCGTCGCCACGCCGGCCGTCACCACGCCATAGGTGATGTGCGTGCTGTCGAACCAGTGATGCGTGATCGGCGCGAGCGGCAGATATTGCGCCGAGGCGCGGTGCATGAAGGCGGACGGCCCCAGCGCGGGCTCCGCCACCGGACCGCCATAGAGGAACAGGCTGGTGCCCGGCGCCACATCCACATCGATCCGGCCGGACAGCTCCATGAACAGGTCGTGCGGATGCTGCCGATCGACGAGATGGGTGGTGCCGTCCGCCGTCTCGCCCGTGGCGAAGAGATTGGGATAGCCCTTCGCGCCCATCAGCGGTTCGAGGCTCAGCATCGACTGGAGCCCGAGGCGCACGCCCGGTGCGACCTCGCCCGTCGCGCTGAGCATCGCCATCGACTGGACGAAGGCCTCTTCGTCCCCGCGCGGCCCGCCCTGGTCGGTAAACGCGCCCCACACATAGCCGTGGAGCATCACCATCCAGTCGCCCGCGGGAATGTGCACGCCGTGCATCGCCCCTTCATTGGCGGGCAGGCGCGACGTGCCCGAGCCATTGGCAATCGCGGGCGATTCCATCGCGGGGGCATCGCCGGGCATGACCATGCCGGGATGATGGTCGTGATGGTCCTGCGGCGCTTCGGGCGCAGGTGCGGGGGCCGGCATGGGCATATCGGGGTCCATTGCCGGGGCGGCCGGTGTGGGGGTAGGTGTCGGCGCCGGCAGATGCATGCCATGGTCCATGGTCTGCGCTGATGCAGCCATGGGGATCAGCGCCGCCGCGGCCGTAGCCGCGAGCAACTTATATCGATTCATCGTCTGAAACTCTCGCAAGGAGGAACATGATCGGGGCAGGGCTGCCCCCGGGATCATGCTTCCGCGCGCGGAGGTGGGGTGTCGGGCGCCGGCGCCTTGCCGGGATCGAAGGTCACGGCGCGCGCGACGCGGATTTCGGCGCTCCTCGGCACGGGTACGCCTGCAGCGCCGGTCTTCAGCGTCGATGGCGGGATGCAGCCGATACAGGCGTGGCCGACCACTGCCTTGTCGTCATGCGCAGGCGCGGCGGGCATCGGCATGCCGTGATGCGACGCAGCCATCTCCGTTGCCGGCGCCTCATGGCACGATGCCGCCGCCATAGAGGGAAGCGTCAGCGCGGCGAGCAGCAGCGACAGGATCAGCCGGGCGATCATGCGACAAGAATAGGGAGGCGCGGGTCCCCCCGCAACTCAATCACGCGGCAGATGGCGTTTCTCCAGCTTCCGCGCGAGCGTGCGGCGATGCATGCCGAGGCGCCGCGCCGCCGCCGAGACGTTGAAATCCACATCGGCCAGGGTCTGGTGGATATGCTCCCATTCCAGCGTCTTGATCGACGTCGGGCGCACCGCTAGGTCAGCGCTCGCATCGCCCTCGACCCGGTCGAACGCGCGCTCGATATCGTCGCTGTCGGACGGCTTGGTCAGATAGTTGGTGGCGCCGAGCTTGATCGCCTCGACCGCGGTCGAGATGCTGGCAAAGCCGGTCAGCACCACGATCCGCGTCTTCGCGTCATGCGCGTGCAGCGCCTGGACGCAGGTCAGGCCCGACGCGCCGCCCAGCCGCAGGTCGACCACGGCAAAGGCCGGCGTGAAGGTCTCGAGCAGCGCGGCGAGCCCGGCGGGGTCGTTCAGCACGCGGACCTCGTAACCGCGCTTCTCGAAGGATCGCGACAGCGTCTTCGAGAAACCTTCATCATCCTCGATGATCAGCAGCTTCGGGTCAGCCATCGGCATCGTCCAGCGCCAGCGCGGCGAGCGGGACCGAAAGGGTGACCATCGCGCCCCCGTCCTCGGCGTTCCTGACGTCGAGGCTGCCGCCCAGCTTGCGCATCACATTGACCGCGAGGAACAGGCCGAGCCCCGCGCCGCGCCGGTCCTTGGTCGAGGCATAGGGCTTGCCCACCCGATCGAGCATGTCGGGCGGAAAGCCGCTGCCGTCATCGTGGACGGCGAGGATGAGGTCGCCTTCGATCATCTCGGCGGTCATCGCGATCCGGGTCGCCCCTGCTTCGGCGGCGTTGTCGAGCACGTTGGTCACGATCTGCGCCAGGGTGCGGTCGGCGGCGATCGCGGGATTGCGCTCCAGCCGGTCGATAAAGGCGAATTTGCCCGGATGCTGCGCCGACCAGGGGCCGGTGACCGTTGCGAGGAACGCCCTGAGCCTGGTGCGCTCCAGATCCTCGCTGCGCGCTTCGCCCGAGGCATAGAGGATGCCGCCGACGATCTCCTTGCACCGCGCGACCGCTGCCTGCATCTCCTCGATCTCCACCGACAGTGCGGGATCGGCGCGCAGGGCGGGCTGCTTGCGCCAGTCGCCGAGGATCACGGACAGCGAAGAGAGCGGCGTGCCCAGTTCATGCGCTGCGCCCGAGGCGAGCAAGCCCATACGCACGATATGATCCTCCTCGGCCGCGCGCTGGCGCATCTCGGCCAGGCTCGCGTCGCGCCGGCGCAAATTGCGCCCGATCCGCGTGACGAAGAACACCAGCAGCACCGCCGCGAGCACGAAATTGACCCAGCTCGCGAAGAGATGCGCCGGCGACAGGGTGCTGGCATAGGCCGGCGGCAGGTCGAGCGGATCGTGGTAGATAGCGAGCAGCCCGAACGCCGCGCTGTGTAGCGCCAGCAATGCCCAGCTCGACCAGGCTTCGAGCAGCACCGCGCCGAGCACCACCTGGAGCAGGCCGATCGGGGCAAACGGGTTGGTCGCCCCGCCGCTCATGTAGAGCTGCGCGGTCAGCGCGGCGAAATCGACGAGCAGCGCGAGGAACAAATGCCAGTTGGAGACCGGGCGGCGCTGCGCGAGCGTGATCAGCGTACCGATGTTGAGCAGGATCAGCCCGCCGACCACCGCGATCATCGCGGCCATCGGCAGCGCGACGCCCAGCACCAGATTGACGAACAGGATCGTGCCGAGCTGCCCCACCGCCGCAAGCCAGCGCAGATGGGTGAGCAGCAGCATGTTGCGCGCGCTGGCGACCGCGGCGCTCTGCGTCGATCGCTCGGCGGGTAGAAGGGCGTCGATGGCGGCCATCGGCCGTATCTAGGCGGCCTTGCGGCGGAGCGCCATGCGCAGGCTGACCCCGGCGAGCAGGGCGGCCATAGTGAACCAGGTCAGTGCATATTGGAGATGGTTGTTGGGGAAAGCGATCACCGTCAGCCCGGCGCGCGGCCAGGTTGTGGTCGAGGTAGCATCCGCATCGATGAAATAGGGCGCAACCGTGCCCAGCGACTTCGCCGCCGCGATCGCCGCCACGTCGCGCGAATACCAGCGGCCGGCGGCGGGATCGTTCGATCGCAGGAAACCGCCCTTGGGTTCGCTGATGCGGAGAAGGCCGGTGATCGTGACGGGAGCGGCGTCGCGCGCCCAGGATTTCCGGCCGGTCGGCACGAAGCCGCGATTGACCAGCACAGTGAAGCCCCGATCGGTGACCAGCGGGGCGAGTACCCAAAAGCCCGGGCCAAGCTCGGTCACTGCCTGCACCAGCGTCTCACGATCGTTGCGGAAGCTGCCGCGGACGGTGACTCGGGTATAGGCATCGCTGCGCGCGATGCGCGGCCAGAGCGCTGGTCCGGGAGCAGGGGCGGGCGCCGCGGCGAGCCGGCGGTCGACCTGCTCGATCAGCGCGAGCTTCCATTGGCGGCGTTCGAGCTGCCAGACTCCGAGCGATACCAGCCCGGCCACCACCAGGAGCGTTAGCGCCCCCAGGACGAAGCGTTTCACATCACGCTCGCGTCATGCGACCCCATGGCCGGCATCATGTTGAGGTTCATGTGATACATGACCCAGAGCGACCCGATCAGCACGATCGCCACCAGCACCAAAGTGAAGATCAGCGCCAGCATGTTCCAGCCGCCCTCGGACCGCGTATCGAGGTGGAGGAAAAAGATCATGTGGACGATCACCTGGACGAAGGCGAAGCCCATGATCACCAGCGCGGTGACCTGATTGTTGCCGAGCGCGCCGGTCATCACCAGCCAGAAAGGGATGGCGGTCAGCACCACCGACAGGGCGAACCCGGTCAGATAGCTGCGGCGCGTGCCGTGCGCGGGGGCGTCGTGGCTGTGGCTGTCAGCGCTCATCTGATGACTCCGAGCAGGTAGACGAAGGTGAACACGCCGATCCAGATCACGTCGAGAAAGTGCCAGAACAGCGACAGGCACATCAGCCGGCGCTTGTTGGCAGCACCCAGTCCGTGCCGCCCGACCTGGACCATCAAGGTCACCAGCCAGACGATCCCGAGCGAGACGTGCAGGCCGTGCGTGCCGACCAGGGTGAAGAAGGCGGAGAGGAAAGCGCTCCGCTGCGGCGTCGCGCCCTCGGCGATCAGCGCGGAGAATTCGTGCAGCTCTACCCCGACGAACGCCAGGCCGAACAACCCGGTGACCGCCAGCCAGGCAAGCGTGCCGGCCTTGCGGTCCTCCGCCATGGCCAGCATCGCGAAGCCATAGGTGATCGAGGACAGCAGCAGCATCGAGGTGTTGAGCGCGACCAGCGGCAGCTCGAAGATCTCGGCCGGTTTAGGGCCGCCGGCATAGGCATTGCCGAACACTCCGTAACAGGCGAACAGCATCGCGAAGATGAGGCAGTCGCTCATCAGGTAGATCCAGAAGCCCAGCATCGTGCTGCCGCCGGCTTCGTGGTCGTGCTCGTCGGCGAGATAGAAGGCCGGCGCGTCGGTCGGGGTTGCTGTGTTAGCCATCGGTCAGGCCTCCAGCGCTGCGAGCCGCCGGGTGCGATCGCTCTCGGTGGCGGTCACGAGATCCACCGGGATGTGGAATTCGCGGTCGTAGTTGAAGCTGTGCCGGATCGCGACGGCGACCACGCCGATCAGGCTCGCCGCAGCCAGCCACCAGACATACCAGATCATCGCGACTGCGAAGGTGAAGCTCAGGCCGGCCAGGATCAGGCCGGTGGGCGTGTTCTTCGGCATCAGGATCGCGCGGAAGCCCTCGACCGGGCGGGCATGGCCGCGCGCTTTCATGTCGTACCAGGCGTCGAGATCGTGGATCACCGGCGTGAAGGCGAAATTATAGGCGGGCGGGGGCGAGGAGGTCGCCCATTCGAGCGTGCGACCGCCCCAGGGATCGCCGGTCGTGTCGCGCAGCCGATCGGTGTTGCGGTCGCGGATGCTGACATAGAACTGGATGAGCTGGGCCAGCACGCCGAGCGCGATCAGCCCCGCGCCGAACGCGGCGATCAGGAACCAGACCTGCAACGACGGATCGTCGAAATGGCGCAGGCGGCGCGTCACGCCCATCAGACCGAGCACATAGAGCGGGGTGAAAGCGAACCAATAGCCCGAAACCCAGAACCAGAAGCTGACCTTGCCCCAGAAAGGATCGAGCTTGAAGCCGAACGCCTTGGGGAACCAGTAGGTGATGCCGGCGAACATGCCGAACACGACGCCGCCGATGATGACGTTATGGAAATGCGCCACCAGGAACAGCGAATTGTGCAGCACGAAATCGGCCGGGGGTACCGCGAGCATGACGCCGGTCATGCCGCCGACAGTGAAGGTCAGCATGAACGCGATGGTCCACATCATCGGCAGCTCGAAGCGGATCTTGCCGTGGTACATCGTGAACAGCCAGTTGAAGATCTTCGCGCCGGTCGGGATCGAGATGATCATCGTCGTGATGCCGAAGAAGCTGTTGACGCTCGCGCCCGAGCCCATGGTGAAGAAGTGATGGAGCCACACGAGGTACGACAGGATGGTGATGACCACCGTCGCATAGACCATCGAGGTATAGCCGAAGAGCCGCTTGCCGCAGAAGGTCGAGGTGACTTCGGAGAAGATGCCGAAGGCGGGCAGGATCAGGATGTAGACCTCGGGATGGCCCCAGATCCAGATCATGTTCACATACATCATGGGGTTGCCGCCCATGGAGTTGGTGAAGAAATGCGTGCCGAAATAGCGGTCGAGGCCGAGCAGCGCGAGCACTGCGGTCAGCACCGGGAAGGCGGCGACGATCAGGATGTTGGTGCACAGCGCGGTCCAAGTGAAGACCGGCATCTTCATGATCGTCATGCCCGGCGCGCGCATCTTCACGATCGTCGCGATCAGGTTGATGCCGGATAACAACGTCCCGACCCCCGCGACCTGAAGCGCCCAGATATAATAATCGACCCCGACATCGGGCGAAGCGTCGATCCCCGACAAGGGCGCCATCGCCAGCCAGCCGGTCCGCGCGAACTCGCCGACGAACAGGCTCATCATGACGATCGCAGCGCCCGCCGCCGTCATCCAGAAGCTGAAATTGTTGAGATAGGGGAAGGACACGTCGCGCGCGCCGATCTGCAGCGGGACCGCGAAGTTCATCAGCCCGGTGACGAACGGCATCGCCACGAAGAAGATCATGATCACGCCGTGGGCGGTGAAGATCTGGTCGTAATGGTCGGCGGGCAGATATCCCTGGTTCGGGCCGAACGCCATCGCCTGCTGCAGGCGCATCATGATCGCGTCGGAAAAGCCGCGCAGCAGCATGATGAAGCCCAGGATCATGTACATGACCCCGATGCGCTTGTGGTCGACGCTGGTGAACCACTCGTTCCAGAGATAGCTCCAGCATTTGTAATAGGTCAGCACCGCGAGCAGCGCGACGCCGCCCGCCGCGACCGCGAGGAACGTCATCACCACGATCGGCTCGTGCAGCGGCAATGCCTCCAGCGTGAAGCGGCCGAAGATGGTCTTCATAAGGTCGGGGGACATGATGGTCCTCAGCGATGCGATGGATGTGCGGGGGGCTGGGTGGGAGAGGCCGGCATATGCATGGCGTGGCCTGTCGCGGACCCGGCCATGTCGTGCTTCATCGTCTCGGTCATGCAGGGCTTGCCCGGCTCGACGCACATGTCGACGATGCGGGCGAACAGCTGCGGATCGACTGACGACCAATAGCCGGGCGGGACATTCTCGCTCGGGCGGGCGGCCGCCAGATAGGCTTGGCGGTCGAGCAGGCCGCCGCCCTGGCGGGTCTTCTCGACCCAGCGGGCGAAGCCGGCATCGTCCATCCCGGCGACCTTGAAATGCATGCCGGAAAAACCGGCGCCGCTGTAATTGGCGGAGAAGCCCTCGAACACGCCCGGCCGGTTGAGCACGGCGTGCAGCTTCGTCTCCATGCCCGCCATGGTGTAGATCTGCCCGGCAAGCGCGGGCACGTAGAAGGAGTTCATCACATTGCCGGAGGTCAGGCGGAAGCGGACCTCACGGTCGACCGGCAGCGCGAGCTGGTTGACCGTGGCGATGCCCTGTTCGGGATAGATGAACAGCCATTTCCAGTCGAGCGAGACGACCTGGATTTCGAGCGGTTTGGCATGTGCCGCGATCGTCCGCCCCGGCGCGATCCGTTCGAGCCGGCGATACGGATCGAGCGTATGCGTGCTGATCCAGGTGATCGCGCCGAGCATGATGATGATCAGCAGCGGCGCCGACCAGATGATCAGCTCGAGCCCGGTCGAATGGTCCCAGTCGGGGCGATGCTCGGCGGTCTTGCTCGACGCGCGATAGCGCCAGGCGAAGAAGACCGTCAGCGCCATCACCGGCACGATGATGACCAGCATCAGCACCGTCGAGATGATCAGGATCTGCGCCTGCTGGCTCGCGACGTCGCCCGCCGGATCGAGCACCTGAAGCCCGCACCCTCCGAGCAGGAGCAACGCCAGGGGGGCAATCCGGCGGATCATGCGCGAGGGAGAGATGCCAGGAGAGGTCATCCGGGCCGCCTACGCCCGCACCGGGCCCCGGCACGATTGGACAATTTGTCCTATGCCCTCGAAACCCGCTCTGGGTCTAAAGGGAAGGACAGAGAAACGATACCGGTCGCGCGCGGCGGGAATCAAGGAACAGAGCTGCCGGATGGCCCATCAGATACCCTCCAACACGCTGGAACGCGATGCGCTGGCATTGCACGCCAAGGGCCACTCCAAGGTGCAGCCCGGCGAGATCGCGATCGGCGTGATCATCGGGCGGACGTCGGAATTCTTCGACTTCTTCGTCTATGCGATCGCCTCGGTGCTGGTGTTCCCACAGGTCGTGTTTCCCTATCTCGACCGGCTGAACGGCACCCTGTGGTCGTTCGCGATCTTCGCGCTCGCCTTCGTCGCGCGCCCGTTCGGCTCGGCCATCTTCATGGCGATCGACCGGAATTACGGGCGCAGCGCGAAGCTGACGATCGCGCTGTTCCTGCTCGGATCGTCGACCGTCGCTGTGGCGTTCCTGCCCGGCTATGCACAGGTCGGCAGCCTGTCCGCGATCATCCTGTGCGCCTTCCGCATCGGCCAGGGCGTCGCGCTCGGCGGGGCGTGGGACGGTCTCGCCTCGCTGCTCGCGATCAATGCGCCCGAGAACCGGCGCGGCTGGTTCGCCATGATCCCGCAGCTTGGCGCCCCGCTCGGGCTGATCGTCGCCAGCGGCCTGTTCGCCTATTTCCTCAATGCGCTGTCGACGGCGGATTTCCTCGACTGGGGCTGGCGCTATCCCTTCTTCGTGGCCTTCGCGCTCAACGTCGTGGCGCTGTTCGCCCGGCTGCGCATGGTCGTCGCGCCCGACTACGAAACCCTGTTCCGCAACGACGAATTGAAGCCATCGCGCATCACCGCGACGATCCGCTCGGACGGCTGGAAGATCGTGGTCGGCGCCTTCGCCCCGCTCGCCAGCTTCGCGCTGTTCCACATGGTCACGGTGTTCCCGCTGTCCTGGGTGGTGCTGTTCACCAACGAGACCGCGGCGCGCTTCCTGCTGGTCGAGATCGTCGGCGCGGTGGTCGGGCTGATCGCCATCGTCAGCTCGGGGTTGCTGGCCGACCGTTACGGCCGGCGCTCGGTCCTTGGTGTCTCGGCGGCGGCGATCGCAGTCTATAGCGGTTTCGCGCCGCAGCTTCTCGCGACCGGGGAACTGGGCGCTGCGGCATTCATGATCGTCGGCTTCGCGCTGCTCGGCCTGTCGTTCGGCCAGTCGTCTGGTGCGGTGGCGTCGAGCTTCTCGCTCCAGTCGCGCTATACCGGATCGGCGCTCACGTCCGATCTTGCCTGGCTGTTCGGTGCCGGCTTCGCGCCGCTGGTCGCCCTGCTGCTGGCAACCCGCCTCGGGCTGATCGCCGCGGGACTGTACCTGCTGTCAGGCGCGCTCGGAACGCTGGTGGCGCTGGTGGTGAACCGGAACCTGGCCGGCCGCACCAGTTAAACGTTAAAGCGGAACAGCAGCACGTCGCCGTCATGGACGACATAGTCCTTCCCCTCGGACCGCAGCTTGCCCGCATCGCGCGCGCCGGATTCGCCCTTGAACGCGATATAATCGTCGAATGCGATCGTCTCGGCGCGGATGAAGCCGCGTTCGAAATCGGTGTGGATTTCGCCCGCCGCCTGCGGGGCCTTGGCGCCGACATGCACGGTCCAGGCGCGCGCTTCCTTCGGGCCGACGGTGAAGAAGGTGAGCAGGTGGAGCAGCTTGTACCCGGCGGTGATCACGCGGGCGAGGCCGGTCTCTTCCAGCCCCAGCTCGGACAGGAACTCGCCGCGCTCGTCCGGCGCCATGGTCGCGATCTCGGCCTCGATCGCGGCGGAGACGACGACGGCCTCGGCGCCCTCGGCCCTGGCCTTTTCGAACACCTTGGCCGACAGCGCATTGCCGTGCGCCGCATCGCCCTCATCGACGTTGCAGACATAGAGGACGGGCTTCGACGTCAGCAGCTGCGCCTGAGCGAAGACGCGCTGCTCTTCCTCGTCCTTCGGCCTGGTCAGCCGCGCCGGCTTGCCCTCGCGCAGCAACTCCAGCGCCTGGCCGAGCACCGAGGCAGCGATCTTCGCTTCCTTGTCGCCCTGCGCGGCCTTTTTCGCGAAATTGGGCACGCGCTTTTCGAGGCTCTCCAGGTCGGACAGCATCAGCTCGGTCTCGACCGTCTCGGCATCGGCGATCGGATCGACCTTGCCCTCGACATGAGTCACGTCGCCATTCTCGAAGCAGCGCAGCACATGGACGATCGCGTCGACCTCGCGGATATTGCCGAGGAACTGGTTGCCGAGACCCTCGCCCTTGGACGCACCCCGAACCAGGCCGGCAATGTCGACGAAGCCGAGCTGAGTCTCGATGATCTTGGCCGAACCCGCGATCGCGGCGAGTTGGTCGAGCCTTTTGTCCGGCACCGCGACATTGCCGACATTCGGCTCGATCGTGCAGAACGGATAGTTCGCCGCCTGCGCCGCGGCGGTCTCCGTCAGCGCATTGAACAGCGTCGACTTGCCGACATTGGGCAAGCCCACGATACCACAACGGAAACCCATCTTCGTTCCTTGTCAGAATGTCGCGACCGGTCTTTCAGGTCGCCGTGATTGCGCGGCCAGATAGGCGTTTCGCAGCCCCAAAGCCAGAGTCAGCGATAGTTGAAGCTGATGCTGATCCGTTCGTCCTTCGCCGTGCCCGCCGGCACCTCGTGGCGCAGCCAGCTCTCCCACAGCAGCACGCTGCCCGCCTCGGGCTCGACATAGACGAAGCTGCGCAAATCCTCCGGCGCATCGTCGAGCCGGGTCGGGGCGGCCATCATCAGCGGCAGGCGCGGGTCCTCCAGCTTGAGCGGCCCGGCGCCCGGCGGCACCGCGATATACGCCGTGCCCGACACCACGCTATGCGGATGGATATGGCCCGAATGCGTGCCGCCCGGCTTCATGACGTTCACCCAGAAGCTGTCGAGCTTCAGCTTGCTCCCGCCCAGATCGAACGCGCACGCGGCCGCAAACGCCGCGACATGCTTGTTCAGCCGCTTCACCAGCTCGCCGAACACCGGATCGCGCTGCGGCAGGTCGTTGAGCGAGGCGTAGCTGGTATAGCCGCGATAGCCGTTCGCCTTGGACCAGTGCCGCCCGGCGCGATCGTCCTCGGCCAGGACGCGGCACGAATGGTCGAGCTCCGCCACGAAAGCGGCATCACCCAGCACGCCCTCGTAAAGCCGCGTCGCGAACAGGTTGCGCACCGTCATTTGGAATCCCCCAGCCGCAGCGCGACGTCGCTCATGAATCGGGCATCATTGCCCTCGGCCAGCCATTTGGCCTCAGCCGCCACCGCGCCGAGCAGGTCCGAAAGCGGATCCATCTCGGCCTTGGCGTAATTGCCCAGCACATAAGGGCTGACCTTGTCCTTGTGCCCCGGATGGCCGATCCCGATCCGCACGCGACGGAATTCATTGCCGATATGCGCCTCGGTCGAGCGCAGGCCGTTATGCCCTGCAGTGCCGCCGCCGATCTTCACCTTCACCTTGAACGGCGCGAGATCGAGCTCGTCATGGAACACGGTCACGTCGCCGACCTCGAGCTTGTAGAAGCGCATTGCCTCGCCGATCGAGCGGCCGCTTTCGTTCATGAAGGTGGCAGGCTTGAGCAGCAGGATCTTCTCGGGGCCGATCCGGCCTTCCTGGGTCCAGCCCTGGAATGCCTTTTTCACCGGGCCGAAATCGTGCAAGTCGGCGATCGTGTCGGCGACCATGAAGCCGACATTGTGCCGCTGCAGCGCATAGTGCGCGCCGGGATTACCAAGGCCGACCCAGAGTTGCATGCATTCCTCTTACGCAAAGAAAAGGGGCAGGGAAGCCGTTGCTTCCGCTGCCCCCGATCCTGTCCCACGCCGCCAGCGGCGCGGATCGTTCGTTCAGCCTTCCGAGGCTTCGCCTTCGGGAGCGGCTTCCGCAGCAGCTTCCTCGGCTTCGACTTCGGCGACATGCTCGTCATGTGCCGCTTCGGCGAGAGCTGCCTCTTCGGCAACCTGCTCGAGCGTCTCGGACTTGAGCGCCGACGGTGCGATCAGCGTCGCGATGGTGAAATCGCGGTCGTCGATCGCCGACTTGGTGCCCTTGGGCAGCTTCACGTTCGAGATGTGGATCGAATCGCCCACATCGGTGCCCTTGAGCGAGATCGCGATCTCGTCGGGGATCTCGGCCGCGTCGCAGATCAGCTCGAGCTCATGGCGCACGATGTTGAGAACGCCGCCGCGCTTGATGCCCTTGGACAGTTCCTCGTCGGTGAACACCACCGGCACGTTCACGTGCACGGTCGCGTGCTCGGAGATGCGCAGGAAGTCGACATGGACCGGACGATCGGACACGACGTCGAACGAGACGTCCTTGGGGAGGGTGCGAACGGCCTTGCCGTCGACTTCCACCATCACCACCGAATTCATGAAATGACCCGTCATGAGAAGGCGCATCAGCGCCTTTTCCTCGACATGGATCGAGGCGGGGTCTTGCTTGTTGCCGTAGATCACGGCGGGTACGCGGCCTTCACGACGAAGCGAACGGGAGGCTCCCTTGCCAACCTGTCCACGCGTCTCGGCTGCGAGCGTAAGCTGATCGCTCATTACAGTCTCCGATATGCTTGGGTATCAAATCTCCGGGCAGGCCTCCAGGGATGACCCTGACCGGAAGCGGGCGCCTATAGGGGAGAGGGGGGCTGGAGGCAAGCTCTCACTCCCTCTCCCAGCGGGAGAGGGAAGGGGCCCGTCGCGAAGCGATGGGAAGGGTGAGGGTGACCGTGGTTCCAAATCACCCTCATCCGGCGCTTCGCGCCACCTTCTCCCGATGGGAGAAGGATTTAGTACTTCACCCGCTTCGCCTTCAGCCGATACCCCTTCAACTGCTCCATTACGCTGTCCTTGCCCGCGAGATGCCCTGCACCGACCGCGATGAACACCACCCCCGGCTGCTTCATCCGGTTGTTGATCCAGAACGCCCAGCGCTTGTTGCGATCGGTCAGCAGCGCCTTCTTCACCTCGGGCGACGCATCGAGATCGTCGTTCAGCGTCTTGCCCAAGGCGTCGGGATCGCCCTTGGCCCAGCTGTCGACCATCGTGTTCATCGTCGCATCGAGCTTGGGCAGCTCGTCGATCGTGCTCGACAGGAAAGCGACCTGCGCCGACATCGACAGCGCGTCGAAGATGCTCAGCTGCTCCTCCGCCGTCTCGAGCCCGATAACCGGCTTGCCCTGCGCGGCGGCGGCCTTGGTGATCGACTGTTCCGGACCGTTGCTGACGTCGTAGCCCTTCTTCATCAGCGGCAGCAGCGACAGGTTGGTCGCCGCATACCAGGGCTCCATCGCATCGAACGCCGTCGCCGGCAGGCCGAGATCGCCCAGCGCCTTGGTCAGCGCGGGGCGCTTCGCCTCGGGCATCTTCTGGGTCAGCGTGGTGCCGTCATGCGCCAGCCCCTTGGACATGATCAGCGCCTGCATCGCCGCGGCATCGGGCATGACCAGCTCGAGCACGACCTGGCCAGAGGCGTCGAACGCCTTCTTCACCCCGTCGTCGAACCAGCTCAGCCCCGGCTTCAGCACATGGATGGTGCCGAACAGATAGATGGTCGTGTCCTTGTCCTTGACCACCCAGAGTGCCGGATCGGCATCGCGCACCGCCGGCTTTCCCGCATCGGCCACGGGGGTGGGCGTAGGCGTCGGGGCAGGGGCGGGCTGGGCGCAGGCCGGTGCCGCGAACAACAGGGTCAACGGCGCGATCAGCTTGCCGAGCATCTTCATCTTGATGGGAATCCCGAAAGAAATTTCGCGGTGCTTATCGGCAATCGGGGCGTCACTCCACCCGCTTTACCGTGATTCCGCGCCGGCGGAGCAGGTCGATCACCGATCCCGGCCCGACAAAATGCCCGGCGCCCGCCGCGAACAGCGCGGTCCCCGGCAGGCGCAGGCGCTGTACCAGGCTGTCGGCCCAGGCGCGGTTGCGGCTGGTGAGCAGCGGCCCGGCCAGCGCCTCGGTGCCGCTCGATCCGACCATATCCACCGTCAGTGCCGATTCAGGCCCGATCTCGCCCTTGGCCCAGGCATGGATCGGCGCGCGCAGCTCGGCCCGGCTGCGCTGCGGCGCGTCGAGCGCCAGGTCGAGCATGCGGCGCTGCTCCGCCTCGGGGATCGCGTTGACCGTCGCATAGACGCGGCTGCCATCCTCGATCGGCACCACCGGCTTGCCCGCGGCATGGAACTGCCCGGTCAGCCAGTCGTCGGCGCCCGGCCCGGGTATCTCGCCCGCGCGGAAATCGCGGACATAGCCAATCGCCACCGCGGCGATCCAGGTGGGCATGCCGTCGAGCGCGGCCGCCGCTTCGGGCGCCAGCCCGTCAGTGAAGCGCTTCAGCGCGGCACGGTGATCGGGCGAGACCCGGGTCCTGAGCGGCGGCAGCGCCCGGGCGGGTGGGCTCGCCGCCGGATCGGCCCGTTTCTCTTCCACCGATTCGACGATCAGCGACCCCGCCTCGCGCACCACGCGGTCGAGCGTGGGGCTGCGCCACTGGAAGCCGGGCGGCAGGATATGGATCGTGCCGAACAGATAGATCGTCGAGTCACGGTCCCCGATCCGCCAGATCGCGGGGCGCGGCCGGTAATTTTGCGACAGCTGCATCAGCGCGATCCGCGCCTCCGCCGCGCGGATCTCCGCGGGGGAGGGGATATCGCCCTCATCCATGCTGTCGAATGCATAGTCCATCGGCGCGACACGGTCGTCCACCGGAAGGCGAGGATAGGCGATGCGCGGCGGCCCGAACCGGCGGCCGCGCCATATCACCATGCCCGGCTCGCTGATCGGAGGATAGGCGATGAGGGGGCGGCTCACGCGCCGCTGCGCCTCGACAGGTAGGGCGCTTGCCAGAGTCAGGAGTCCGACGAGGCCCGCGATGATGCGTCGTGCCCCCAGGCCGTCTCCCGGCGAGCGCGCCCTCCGTCTCATATGGTTAACACGCCTCAAACCGTGACGGCTGTCAATCGGTGGCGGTTGACCCTTTTCGGGGCATGCGCCAAAGCGGCGCGCATCTTCTTGCCGCATCTGCGAAGGGTTTTCCCGCACCGTGACTGAGCCGCTGAGCTTCCAGCGCATGATCCTCAAGCTCCACGAATACTGGAGCGAACGCGGCTGCCTGATCCTGCAGCCCTATGACATGGAGATGGGGGCCGGCACCTTCCACCCGGCGACGACCTTGCGCGCGCTCGGCCCCGATCCGTGGAACGCGGCCTTCGTCCAGCCCTGCCGCCGCCCGACCGATGGCCGCTACGGCGAGAATCCCAATAGGGGACAGCATTATTATCAATATCAGGTGATTTTGAAGCCGAGCCCGGCCGATCTGCAGGAACTCTACCTCGGATCGCTCGCCGCGATCGGCATCGATTTCACCCGCCACGACATCCGTTTCGTCGAGGACGACTGGGAAAGCCCGACGCTCGGCGCCTGGGGGCTGGGCTGGGAAGTCTGGTGCGACGGCATGGAAGTGACTCAGTTCACCTATTTCCAGCAGATGGGCGGCTTCGACTGCAAGCCGGTCGCCGGCGAGCTGACCTATGGGCTCGAACGCCTCGCCATGTACCTGCAGAACAAGGATTCGATGTTCGATCTCGCGTTCAACGATCACGGCGTGACGTACGGCGACGTGTTCCTCGAGAACGAGAAAGAGATGTCGGCCTGGAATTTCGAGGTCGCCGATACCGATCGCCTGTTCGACCTGTTCCGCAAGGCGACCGCCGAGTGCGAGAATTGCCTGGAAGCGAAACTGCCGATCCCCGCCTATGAGCAGGCGATCAAGGCGAGCCATGTGTTCAACCTGCTCCAGGCGCGCGGCGTGATCTCGGTGGCGGAACGCCAGGCCTATATCGGCCGGGTGCGCGATCTGGCGAAGGGCAGCTGCCAGGCGTGGATGGACAAGAACGGGTGGGCGGCGTGATGGGCGTGATGGCATTCGCCCTCGACTCCCTCTCCCAGCGGGAGAGGGAAGGGGCCCATCGCGTCAGCGATGGGAAGGGTGAGGGCGACCGCATCTGCCTCATCACCCTCACCCTCCCGCAGCTTCGCTGCTCCCTCCCTCTCCCGCTGGGAGAGGGAATGTGACCGACTTCCTCCTCGAACTCCGCTCGGAAGAAATCCCCGCGCGCATGCAGGACAAGGCGCGCGACGATCTCGCCCGCCTGTTCGCCGCCGAGCTCGACAAGGCGGGCCTCCGCGCCGACGCGATCGTCACCTTCGCGACGCCGCGCCGCCTGACGCTGATCGCGCGAGAGCTGCCCATTGAAACCGAGGCGACCACCGAGGAACGCAAAGGCCCCCGCGCCGACGCGCCCGCCCAGGCGCTGGAGGGATTCCTCCGCTCGACCGGCCTGACCCGCGACCAGCTCGAAGAGCGCGACGACGGCAAGGGCAACAAGGTCCTGTTCGCCGTCACCCAAAAGCCCGGCCGCGCCACCGCGGATGTGCTGGCCGAAGCGATCCCGGCGATCATCCGCGCCTTTCCCTGGCCCAAGTCGATGCGCTGGGGCGATGCCTCCAGCTCGACCGAGAGCTTGCGCTGGGTCCGTCCACTGCAGGGCATCGTTGCGTTGCTCGGCGATGATGTCGTGTCGTTCGAGATCGCCGGCATCGCCAGCGGCGCGGCGACGGTCGGGCATCGTTTCCACCATCCGGGCGTGATCACCATCGGCAATGCCGGCGACTATGCCGACAAGCTGCGCGCCTGCCACGTCCTGGTCGACCAGGACGAACGCCGCACGATCATCCGCGAGGGCGCGCAGGCGCTGGCGGCTGAGGCCGGGCTCGAGCTGATCGAGGACGAAGGGCTGGTCGCCGAGAATGCCGGACTGACCGAATGGCCGGTGCCGCTGCTAGGCCGGTTCGATCCCGCGTTCCTGAGCGTTCCGCCCGAGGTGATCCAGCTCACGGCGCGGGTGAACCAGAAGTACTTCGTCTGCCGAATTCCTCCCCGGAACGGGGAGGGGGACCATACGCAGCATGGTGGAGGGGGCTTGCCGCTGGGTGGAACGCTCGCGAACGCCTTCATCTGCACCGCCAATATCGATGCGGTCGATGGCGGCGCGAAGATCGTCGAGGGCAATCGCAAGGTGCTCGCGGCGCGGCTGTCGGATGCGAAATTCTTCTACGAAACGGACCTCAAGGTGCCGCTCGACGAGCAGGCCAAGAAGCTTGAGAAGATCGTGTTCCATGAGAAGCTGGGGACGCTCGCCGACAAGGTCGAGCGGGTGGCCAAACTCGCGCGTTGGCTGGTCGAAGAAGGAATCGTCACTTCTTCCCCCCTCCCGCTTGCGGGAGGGGTCGGGGGAGGGCCTGTCACCACGGACGGCGCTGCTTCGGACACGCCCTCCCCTAACCCCTCCCGCAAGCGGGAGGGGGATGAGGTTGCTGCGCTCGCCGACATGGCCGAACGCGCTGCGCGTCTGGCCAAGGCTGATCTGGTCACCGGCATGGTCGGCGAGTTCCCCGAGCTTCAGGGCGTGATGGGTGGCTATTATGCCCGCGCCCAGGGAGAGCCGGCTGAAGTCGCCGACGCGGTGCGCGATCATTACAAACCGGTCGGGCAGGGTGATGATGTGCCCACCGCACCCGTGACCGTGGCGGTATCGCTGGCGGACAAGCTCGACAATATGGCTGGCTTTTTCACCATCGGGGAGCCGCCTACCGGATCGAGGGACCCCTACGCGCTGCGTCGTGCGGCGCTTGGGGTCCTGCGTCTCATCCTGATGAACGGGATCAGGGCCGAATATGATCTGATGGCGAGCCGCGCCCGCTTGACCTATTTCGACACTACGCTGTCGAAGAGCGATTATTGGGACGACCAAATCGACACCCAGTTGACGCAGTTCATCATTGAGCGGCTCAAGATTCAGCAGCGCGAAGCCGGCGTTCGTCATGACCTGATTGATGCGGTGACCTCGTTTGGCGAGGACGATCTCGTCCGCCTGCTCGCCCGCGTGCACGCGCTCCAGGCGTTCGTCACCACCGAGGACGGCACCAATCTCCTCGCCGGCTACAAGCGCGCGTCCAATATCCTGAAGAAGGAAGGGTACACCCCTCTCCCAGCGGGAGAGGGGCCAGGCGCGGATGCGCCGCGGGGTGAGGGTGACGCGTCTTTGTCATCGTCGCCCTCACCCTCCCACTCGGCTGCGCCGAGCGGGCCCCTCCCTCTCCCGCTGGGAGAGGGGTTGTTGGGGTACGCGCCCGAACCAGCCGAAGCGGCCCTCATCGCCGCGCTCGACAGCGCAGCGCCGCGCGCCGCAACCGCGGTCGAAGCCGAGGATTTCGAAGCCGCCATGGCCGCGCTAGCCTCGCTCCGCGCACCGATCGACCGGTTCTTCGACGACGTGACCGTCAACGACCCCGACCCCGCCAAACGCGAAGCGCGCCTCGCGCTTCTCGCCCGGGTCCGCGATGCGGTCCATTCTGTCGCCGACTTCTCCAAAATCGAGGGCTGACGACACGCATCTTCGCCCCGACCGCACCAGATTGCCTCGCCTCCCCAGCGAAAAACCAGGCACACAGAGGACTGAGCAATGACGCAGTACGTTTACCGCTTCGGCGGGGGTGTTTCCGATGGCGGCAAGGGCGACCGGAATCTGCTCGGCGGCAAGGGCGCGAACCTGGCGGAAATGGCCTCGATCGGCCTGCCGGTGCCCCCGGGCTTCACCATCTCGACCGATTTCTGCGCGGTCTATTATGACGAGGGCGGGCAGTTCCCCGAAGGGCTGCGCGCTGAAGTCGCCACCGGCATCGGCCATATCGAGGGCGTGACGGGCAAGAAATTCGGCGATGCGGCCGATCCGTTGCTCGTCTCGGTCCGCTCCGGCGCCCGCGCGTCGATGCCGGGCATGATGGATACCGTGCTCAATCTCGGTCTCAACGACGAGACGGTGCAGGGCCTTGCCGAGACCTCCGGCGATGCGCGGTTCGCCTGGGACAGCTATCGCCGCTTCATCCAGATGTATTCCGACGTCGTGCTCGAACTGGATCATCACAGCTTCGAGGAAGCGCTTGAAATCGCGAAGGAAGACAAGGGCTATTTCCTCGACACCGACATGACCGCCGAGGATCTCCAGGCACTCGTCGTCGAGTATAAGGCGCTGGTCGAGGCGCAGTGGCACAAGCCCTTTCCGCAGGACGTGCACGATCAGCTCTGGGGCGCGGTCGGCGCGGTGTTCGGATCGTGGCAGTCGGAGCGGGCCAAGGTCTATCGCCGCCTCAACGACATTCCCGCCGCCTGGGGCACCGCAGTCAACGTCCAGGCGATGGTGTTCGGCAATATGGGCGAGACCAGCGCCACCGGCGTCGCTTTCACGCGCGATCCGGCCAAGGGCGACCGCGCCTATTATGGCGAGTTCCTGATCAATGCGCAGGGCGAGGACGTCGTCGCCGGCATCCGCACCCCGCAATATCTGACCAGGGCCGCGCGCGAGACCGCCGGCGCCAAGCCCGCTTCGATGGAAGAGGCGATGCCCGAGACCTTCACCGAACTCGCCAAGGTGTTCGACCTGCTCGAGACGCACTACCGCGACATGCAGGACATCGAGTTCACGGTGCAGCAGGGCAAGCTCTGGATGCTCCAGACCCGGTCGGGCAAGCGCACCGCCAAGGCCGCGCTGAAGATCGCGGTCGACATGGCCGAGGAAGGCCTGATCACGCGCGAGGAAGCAGTCGCCCGGGTCGATCCCGCGGCGCTCGACCAGCTGCTCCACCCGACGCTCGATCCCGCCGCCGTGCGCGACGTGATCGCCAAGGGCCTGCCCGCGAGCCCCGGTGCGGCTTCGGGCGCGGCGGTGTTCGACAGCGACACGGCTGAGAAGCGCTCCAACGCCGGCGACAGCGTCATCCTGATCCGCGTCGAGACCTCGCCCGAGGACATCCACGGCATGCACGCGGCGCGCGGCATCCTGACGGCGCGCGGCGGCATGACCAGCCATGCGGCAGTGGTCGCGCGCGGCATGGGGCGTCCCTGCGTCTCCGGTGCCGGCACGATCGCGATCGACGCCAAGGCAGGCGTGATGCGCGTCGGCGGGCGCGAGGTGAAGGAAGGCGACATCGTCACGATCGATGGCTCGACCGGCGAAGTGATGATGGGCGCCGTGCCGACCGTGCAGCCCGAGCTGGCCGGCGATTTCGGTACCTTGATGGTCTGGGCCGACGGCGTGCGCCGCCTGAAGGTCCGCGCCAATGCCGAGACGCCGCTCGACGCGAAGGTCGCGCGCGAATTCGGCGCCGAAGGCATCGGTCTGTGCCGTACCGAGCACATGTTCTTCGACGCCGCCCGCATCACCGCGGTGCGCCAGATGATCCTGGCCGAGGACGAGAAGGGCCGCCGCGTCGCGCTCGACCGGTTGCTGCCCGAGCAGCGCGGCGATTTCGTCCAGCTCTTCGAGGTGATGGCGGGCCTACCCGTCACCATCCGTCTGCTCGATCCGCCGCTGCACGAATTCCTGCCGCATGAGGAAGCCGAGTTCGCCGAGGTCGCCAGCGCCGCCGGCGTCGCGGTCGAGGTGCTGAAACGCCGCGCGGCCGAGCTGCACGAGTTCAACCCGATGCTCGGCCATCGCGGCTGCCGGCTCGGCGTGACCTATCCCGAGATCTACGAGATGCAGGCCCGCGCCATCTTCGAGGCGGCGATCGAGGTCGCGGAGAAATCGGGTGCCGCGCCGATCCCCGAGGTGATGATTCCGCTGGTCGGGACGCGCCGCGAGCTGGAGCTGATGAAGGCAGTGGTCGAAAAGGCAGCGGCCGCGGTGTTCGCTGACAAGGGCAGGACCATCGAGTATCTCGTTGGAACCATGATCGAATTGCCGCGAGCTTGCCTCAAGGCCGGCGAGATCGCTGAGGTCGGCGCGTTCTTCTCCTTCGGCACAAACGACCTTACTCAGACGACGTTGGGGGTCAGCCGCGACGACGCCGCGCGCTTCCTGACAACCTATGTCGAGCGCGGCATCTATCCGAAGGACCCGTTCGTCAGCCTCGACATCGAGGGTGTCGGCGAGTTGATCCAGATGGCCGCGGACCGGGGCAGGGCGACTCGCCCCGACATCAAGCTCGGCATCTGCGGCGAGCACGGCGGCGATCCGGCGAGCATCGCCTTCTGCGAGAAGATCGGCCTCGATTATGTGAGCGCGTCCCCGTACCGCGTGCCGATCGCCCGGCTTGCCGCGGCACAGGCGGCATTGGCGACGCGGTCCTAGGAACCGCCCCCCAAAATAAACCCCTCCCCTTCAGGGGAGGGGCAAGGGGTGGGGCAGCGGCGAGCGGGGCTCGATGCCCCGATCGACGCTTCGAGACTTGGTGTGACGAGACTTTTGAGCGTGCGGGCACCCGCGGCCCGTCCCTGGAAGCAAGGGAAGCAAAGCCGGCTGACTGTCACCGCATATCGACCGATGCCTCGTTGATGCTACGAGGTGACGTGGCTGAGTTGGGTGGAATATGGTGGGGGCTCCAGGAGTGACGATCGTTCCACATGAGATCGCATTCTACGCGATATCTTTGCTGATGTTTGGCGCTCTCTTCTTCCGCCCCAGGTGGGTGGGCTATCTGTTGACCTATGGTGAGCCTGAACGACTTTCACCAAGCGCCTATCGCTGGGCCAGGATATTCGGCGGATTCTGGTTTGTTGTCGTAATCGCCAACCTTGCCGTCGCTGGTGCGCAGGCTGCGTGCCTACACACCATCTGATCGGCGCGGCCGCTAGAAATCGGAGCCGGCTTGGCGTCCTGCTCCGTTCGTCGCATAACCTTATCTAACGGGCGCCTCGAAGCTTGGCATAAATGGGGAGGGGCATGAAACCCTGGGCACGCTATGTGATCGGCGCCATCGCCGGCACCCTCCTCGGCGCAGGCGCCGCCGTATGGAGCGTCCGCGCCGGCGCGCTCGGTTCGTCCGACAGGATCGGCCCCTGGACCACCGGCCGCGACTTCGGCACCGCACACGCCAGCGCCCACACCCGCGCGGTCGTTGCCTTGCGCGGCCTGCTCGCGCTCCCCGCCACCGAAGCCCGCTATTACACCGCAGCTGTGGATGACGCCGGCCGCCCGCTCGAAGGCCGCTGCACCTATGCCATCAATGGTGGCGGCCTCCCCGGTCGCTGGTGGAGCCTGACGCTATACGACCGTGCCGGCTATCTCGTCCCCAACCAGCCCGGCATCTATTCGGTCGGCAGCGCGGGGCTGCCCTCGTCCGAACAGGCGCACTGGACCGTCATCGCCTCGCCCGAAAAACAGATTGGCCATTGGCTCCCGACCGGCGGGATCGACCGGTTCGAACTGACCCTGCGCGCCTATCTCCCCGATGACGGCGGCAAGGGCAATTTCACTCAGGCGCAACTACCCGGCATCGTGCGGGAAGCGTGCACATGATCCGCCGCTGGCTCGGTCCGCTGATCGTCGCGACGCTGCTCGGCACGGTCGCCTGGCATCTGGTGCTGGCGATGACGCCCGACATGCTGATGCGCCTCGCGCTCGACCGTGTGTCGAAGGTCGGCGGCCCCAACCGCTTCACGCATGCGCCGCTCGCTACCGCTTCCTCGCGAGCGATCGTCCGGCCGAGTCCCGACCTCGCTTATTCCTCCTGCCCGTTCGATCTGTCGAACGGGCCGCTGCTGATCGACGCGGTGCCGGTCCCGTCGCCATATTGGTCGCTGTCGATCTTCGACACCCACACGGACGTCGCGCTGGTCCGCAACGGCATCAAGGCGGCGTACAAGCCGTTCCGCGTCGCCGTCCTGGCATCGGGCCAGAGCGCGCCGGCCGGCTATGAGGCCGTCCATGTCGACGGCACGCGCGGCATCGCCCTGATCCGCATCCTGATCGACGACCGCGCCCGCTTCCCGGCGATCGATCAGGAACGTCGTGCGACCACCTGTCGGGCGGCGGGATAGCACCGTCCTGAGGCCTCTTGCGGGGGAGATCGATTCAACATGGTGGCCGATCGTGAAAGCTTGGCGCGGCGAGAATCCTTTCGATTCACGCCCCGCTCATTCTCATCGTTGCATCATGAAAGGGCGCTGATCAGCCGCGTATCAGCGGAAACGAACGCGCATTTTACCGCTGTTTTCGCCTGTTTTTCCGCTGTTATCGATTAACAGGGAAAACGTACAGCAAGGCTTTGAAAAAGCGCCTGAAATCTTCCGCGATTCTCCAACATAACAGCGGAAAGAAAAAATGTGGGACGCCGAACAGCCGAAAACCCGAGTCGCTGTTGGAAACCCACCCGCCTCAAACGTGGATCGGCGCCCCGAACCGGTTGCTGTGCTCGGCAAAATTGCCCGCCCGCAACAACGCTGCCTGCTCGCGCCATTGCTCTCGCGCGATGAATCCGACCGGCACGTTCAGCCGCTGCTCCAGCGCCATTTCGTCCACCGCGGACAGTTTTTCGAGATCGGCGAAGCGGGTCACGCCCAATCCGAACAGGCGCGTGCTCAGCACACCGTCGATCCCGCGGATCTGAGTCAGGTCGTTATAACCGGCAGCACCGAACCAGGCCTTCTTGCTCTCGTCGGGCACGGCCGGCGCGAAGGCGGGTGTCGGCGTAGGAGCGCCGATCGGCAGCGGGGCGGCGGCGGCGATTTCCGCGGCGGGCGGCTCGATCGCGCGGGTTTCGGAGGGCCGTTCGTCCACCACTTCCGCAGGCGTTTCTGCTACGGTCTCTTCGATCGGCTCGGGTTCGGGCGTTTCCGCCACCAGTGCTTCCGCTTCGACCGATTCCGGCTCGCTTGCGTCGGCGAGTGGCGGTTCCGCGGCCACCGGTTCGTCCACCGGATGCTCGATTGCCTCGGCGACCGGTGCCTCAGGCGCGTCGATGGTCTCGGCCGGGGTCGGCTCAGCTGCCTCGACAGGCGCAGGTCCGCTTACTGGTGTGGTGTAGAAAGGCGCCGCGGCAACGGGTGCAACCACTGGCTCTGGCGCGACGAAGGTCGGCGTGAACGGGGCAGGGGCCGCAGGCGCGACGGGCGGTGGGGCAGGCGTCCTGGCGGCGTGGAGCCGATCCTCGAGATCGGCGATCGCAGCAGCGGACTCCGTCCGTTCCCGCTCCAGACTCGCCTCGAGGTCGGCGATCGCGGCAGCGGATTCGGCCCGCTCGCGTTCGAAGCCGGCGGTTTCGCGCTCCAGTTCGGTGACCCGGCGCGTCGCGGCGCGGACCTTGTCGTCGGAATCGGTGCGGTAGGAGGAGAAGTCGTCGGCTTCCTGTTCGTACATTTCCCGCCATTTGCGGCCGCCCGGATGAGTCGCGAAGCCGACCAGCCAGAAGCCGAAGGCGAGCAGCCCCAGGACGAGGAAATGCGAGGGAGTGCTGAACAGCATGACGCGCCCTTATCCGGTATAGGATTCGTTAACGATCCTGCCGTCAACGGCGCGTCGTAGCAAGCATCCGATTCGGACCTGGGGAGCGTCGGCTGGAGTTAGATCCCGCCCTTGAAAGCGTCGGAGATCGAGCAGGCCGCCGGGCCGAGAATGACGATGAACAGCACCGGCAGGATGAACAGGATCAGCGGCACGGTCATGATCGCCGGAAGGCGCGCGGCCTTTTCTTCGGCGCGCATCATACGCTCGTTGCGGAACTCGGCGGAGAGCACGCGCAGCGCCGACGCCAGCGGCGTGCCGTATTTTTCGGTCTGCACCATGGTGGTGACGACGCCTTTCAGCGCATCGAGCTTCACCCGCATCGCCAGGTTCTCGAACGCCTGGCGACGCTCCGACAGGAAGCCCAGCTCGATCGCGGTCAGGGTGAACTCGTCGCCCAGTTCGGGATAGGCGCGGCCCAGTTCGCGGGCGACGCGGTTGAACGCGGCGTCGACGGTCAGTCCCGCTTCGGCACAGATCACGAGCAGATCGAGCGCATCGGGCAGACCCTTGCGGATCGCGTTGGAGCGCTTGTCGATCTTGTTCTTCAGGAAGATGTCCGGCGCCTTGTAGCTCAGGATGAAGCTCATCGCGACGATGCCATAACGCTTGATCGCGCTGTACTCGGCGAACATGTCGGTGCCGTAGACAACATAAACCATCAACCCGCCGAACACGATCGGCAGGACGAGGCGGCCGAAGATGACCGCGACGGCATATTCCTTGGACCGGATGCCGGCCTGCATCAGCTTGATCTGCGCTGCCTTGACCTGGCTGTCCTGCAGCACCTTGAGGCCGGACAGGATCGATTTGATCCGATCGGTCGTCTCGTTCTTGGTGACGAGCTTCGCGCGGCGCTTGGTGGAGGCGGTGATGCCGGCTTTGAGCTGCTCGCGGCGGTCGTTCAAGGCCTTGACACGCTTGGTCATGGGGTCGCGCGCCGTGGTCGCGGCATAGACCGCCAGCAGCACCGCGAACGCGGCGATGCCGGAGAGCAGCGTCGCTACCCACATCACATCGACCCCGAGGATCGTTGGTCCTGCTGCCTCGCCCATTGAAGTTACGCCGTGCCCCTGTTCAAATTTCGAAGTTGATCATCTTGGCCATGATCCCGGCGCCGATCGCCATCCAGATCATGCCCCCGCCGCCCGCGACCATCAGCCGCTGGTCGATGAAGAAGCCCTGCATATAGCTGCCGTTGATCATCCAGATCATGCCGAACACGATGAAAGGCAGGGCGCCGATGATATAGGCCGACGCCTTGGATTCGGACGACATCGCCTTGATCTTCAGCTTCATCTGGCCGCGCATGCGCAGCACGTTCGCCAGGTTGGCGAGCGTCTCGGCAAGGTTGCCGCCGGTCTCGCGCTGGATCGCGATGGTGATGACGAAGAACTGGAATTCCGGCGTGCCGAGCCGGTCTGCAGTCTCCTGCAGCGCGACGTCCATCGTGCGGCCGATCTTCATCTTGTCGGTGATCGAGCGGAACTCGACGCCGACCGGCCCCTCGACCTCCTGGCCGACCACGCCGATCGTCTCGGTGATCGGCAGGCCCGAACGAAGCCCGCGGACCAGCAACTCGATCGCGTCGGGGAATTTCGACGTGAATTTGGCGATACGGCGCTTGATGAAAAAGCCGACCCCGAAATGCGGAATGCCGGCGCCCAGCATGATGCCGAGCAGCAGCGACAACGCGATCGGCATGCCCTGAAGCCAGAGCAATATGGCGACCACGACGGTGATGCCCAGGGTGACCATGCCGTACTGGCCCACGGTCCAGGTCTTGCCCGTCATCGCCAGCCGCTTCTTGAGCAACGCGGGGCGGGGCAGGAACCGCATCGCCGCCACGTCCATCCTGGTCGCGCGGCTCGCGGTAATGCGGCGCATCTGCGCTTCGACCAGTGCGTTCGACGAGTCGCTGTGCCGCGCGCGGACTGCGCTCAGCCGGCGCTCGCGCGCGCGCTCCGGCGACGGGCCCGAAAGGGCGAACACCATCAGCACCAGCACCGTGGCGGCGCCTGCGAACAGCATGATGAACGGCATCAGTTCCATCGCGGTATCAAGCGCCCCGCTTCGTTGACGGACGGTTTACGCCCGCGAATTTTTCTGCCCGCCGGCTCCCGCCGGCAAAACCACGGGGCCGCATGGACCGGGTCACTTCTTTGCCGAACGCTTCGGCATCATCGACTTGAGATCGGCGAACTTGCCCATCAGCGATCCGCCCTTGTCGCCCACCTTCTTCTTTCGGCTATCGTCGCTGTCGGCGGCATCGCCGACGCCCATCAGCCTGGTCGCCAGCTCGACCATCGGCTGAGTCGTCTTCGAGCCCTTGCCGGCCTCGGCGACCGGCTTGCCCAGCTTGGCTGCCTGTGCGGCCAGCTTCTGGTCGAACGGGACGACGAAATCGATCTTGCGCTCGATCGAGCCCTCGAAATCCTTGCGGCTGATCTCGAGCTGGCCGTTCAGGTGCATCTTGTTGGCGACGACGAAGACCTGGGTCTGCGGCGCGTTGGACTTGAGCCAGGACAGGATCCGGATCGAATCGCGCGCAGCGGCCAGGGTCAGCTCGGTCACCACCACGGCGACCTGCACATCGGTGATGAGGTGCGGATGCTGGACCAGCATGTTGCGCGGCAGGTCGACGATGGTGCACTCGAACGCGGCGCGCATCTCCTCCTGCAACTGGTAGAAGGCGGCGCCGTCGGTCAGGACCGGCGAGTTGATCGGGGCCTCGGCGGAGAGCACCGACAGCGTCTCGCTGGCCTTGACCATGGCGCGTTCGATGAACAGCCCGTCGATGCGGCTGGGGTTCTCGATCGCGTCCGTCAGGCCGCGGCCCGGCTCGAGGTCGAGCGCAAGCGCGCCGGTGCCGAAATGCACGTCGAGATCGAGCAGCGCGGTGGTCCGTCCGCCCTTCTCGCTGAGGATCCAGGCGACCGAGGTCGCGAGCGTCGAGGCGCCGACGCCGCCCCGCGCGCCGATGAAGGCGGTGGAGCAATGCGGACGCTCGGCGCCGACATCGATCAGCTTGGGCGCGTTGAGGATGGTCTGCGCGTGAGTGAATGCCTCGCGCAGCATGTCGGGGCTCAGCGGCTTGAGCAGATAGTCCTGGATGCCGCTGACGACGAGATCGCGGTACAGGCGCACATCATTGACCTGGCCGGCCGCGATCACGACCGTGCCGGGCTCGCAGACCTCCGCGAGCGCATTGATGTCGTTGAGCGGATCGCCGGATTCGGAAAGGTCGACGAACAGGATCTGCGGGCTGGCCGAGACCGACAGGGACTGGACTGCGTTGCGCAGCCCGCCCTTGTTCACCTTCTCGGGCACCCAGCCCATTTCGACCGCGACGGGGCGGACGATCTCGGCGGTAGTCTCGTCGCAGACAAAGGCGACGAAGGGTTCGCGATGGCCGACCCGGCCGGAGCTGCTGAAGGGGGCGTTCATGTTATTTGCTCCCCGCGTCTTTCAGGCCGCCTGCGCCGGTCGGCGTGGCCTTGCGATAGGTTCCGATGGCGCGGGTCGAGACCGCGGTGTCGGTGGTGTCGGCACCGGGCTGGCCGCGCACGAGATCTGCCGGATTGGCGACCATCGCCGCCAGGTTGGAATTGATCGCGCACCCCTGGTTTGACGAGGTGTTGCTCTCGAACTCGGGCTGCGCGCTGCGGCTATAGTCGGGACATCCGGGCACCGTCGCCTTCATCCGGCTGACGACGATCCGTGCCGTGCCGGGCGCAATGGCCGCACCCGTCACGGGCGTGTCGTCCGACAGGAGCAGGCCGTAGTGCGCGATCTCGGTCGAGACCTCGTCGCGAATGCCGCCGCCATAGGGATTGGGATCGTCGATCGCGACCCGGTCACCATAGCCGAGGCGGAGCGACGCCATCCAGCCGGCCAGGCGCTGCGATTCGCCCGGGGCAAGCGTGTTGCCGCTGGTGTTGACGTCGAACACATAGTCGGTCCGGCTGACCACCGGCTGGTGCACAGATTCGAGGCCGCGGTTCTGCGTGCCGCTGCACGCGCCCAGGAACAGGGCCGGGGCGAGGGCGGTTGCGAGGAGGATCGTACGCTTGATCATGGGTTTATCCCTCGAGACGGCGTCAATTGAAGCTGAAACCGGGTGCGGCGCTCGCACCCTTTTTCGACTTCGACTTGGCTTCAGGCGGTGCGTTCTTGGTGACCTGATCCTCGCGGCGCTGCTGCGGAGCAGGCGCGGGCAGGACGGGAATCGGGGCTGCGGCGCCAAAGGAGGGGCCGGCGCCGACGGGCGGGGCCATGCTCGGCTTGGGCCGATCGCCGCCATTGATGCCGCCGCCGAGTTGGCCCAGCAGGACCCGGTCGAGGTCGGTCGGCGCCTTGTAGCCGTCGGTCGGCAGGACGATCTCGTTCGCGTTGACTGGCTTCACCAGATACGGCGTGATGATGATCACCAGTTCCGTCTCGTTGCGCTGGAAGGCGTTCGAACGGAACAGCGCGCCGAGGATCGGCACGTCGCCCGCGCCGGGGGTCTTCTCGAACGAATTGTTGTGGCTGTTCTGCAGCAGGCCGCCGATCATGAAGCTCTGGCCCGAGCCCAGCTCGACCGTCGTCTCCGCGCGGCGGGTGGTCAGGCCCGGCACGCGCGAGCTGCCGATCGCCACGGCATTCGAATAATCGAGCTGCGACACTTCCGGCCGCACGCGGAGCGAGATCCGCCCGTCGGCCAGCACGGTGGGCGTATAGGCCAGGCTAACGCCGTACTGCTTATATTCGACCGTGACCGAGCCGAGGCCCTGCGACACCGGGATCGGCACTTCGCCGCCGGCCAGGAAGGTACCGGTTTCGCCCGACAGGGCGGTGAGGTTCGGGTTGGCGAGCGTCGACACCTGGCCGATCGTTTCGCCGAGATCGATCGCGCTCAGCAGATCGAGGCCGAACAACTTGCCGGCCAGACCCAGGGTCGTGCGTGCCGAACCGTTCAGGAAGGTGAAGGACGTGCCCGTGCCCGGCGTCGTCGCCGTGGGCGGTACCGGGGGCGTGATCGTGCCGGCGTCGCGGCCAGAGCCGATGCCGAACAGGAAGCCGCCGGTCGTATCGAGCGACTTCAGGTTGACGCCGACATTCTTGATGAAGCTGCGGCTGACCTCGGCGAAGCGCACCTGCAGATTGACCTGCAGCGGCGTCGCGGTGCGAAGGCGGTTGAACACGCCGATCTTCAACGCGGCGCCCGGCGCCGAGGCGTCGATTCCGGGGTTGAGCAATGCCGTCACCAGCCGTTCGGCCTGGGCGCTGTCGTCCGGTGATCCGACGGTCCCGGTCAGCACGGCGATCTGGCCGGTCGTGGTCACACGGATGTCGGCATCCGGCATCGCGAGCTTCAGCATGCGATCGATGGACGTGATGTTCTGGCTGACCCGGACGTTCGCCGAATAGATCACGCCGCCCGACGAACTGGTCGCGAACAGCGTTGCTTCGCCGAATTCCTTGCCGAACAGATGGATCTGGCGCGGGTTGCTGACATAGACGTCGGCCACGGTCGCATTGGATACCCAGACATCGGCAACGTCCGCCGGCAGGGTGATCAGCTCACCCTGGCCGATCGACAGCAGCACCTCGCGGGTCGGCCGTTGCGTGCCGACCGGGGGCGTGCCGATCCGGGCGGGGCGCCCGGCGATCGAGCGCGGCTTGGCCGGGCGAGCCTTGGCGGCACCGGCGATCGCGGTCGCGGGCAGGCTGGCGACCATGGCCGCCGCTGCCGTCACCGCAACCGAGCGGTGCAAGAGGTTCCTGATGCGCATCCTACTTCTTCCCCCCGACCGAAACATCGGTCACCGAATTTCCTCGCGCGACGTGCACCACCGGCCCGACCGGCGCCGCGGCCCCCGGATATCCTCCGGCACCCGGTGCGCCGGGCATGCCTGGTACGGACGAAGGCGGCTTGCCGGGCACCGTGCTGCGCTGGAAACGCGACACGTCGGCGCCCGTGGCGATCGTCGAGCTGCCCGCCTGGGGCTGGCTCGCGACCTGCAGCAGCATCGCCTTTTCGGCCTTGGGATCGTTGCCCTCGGGCACCTTGACGTCGCCGTTGGCGATGGCTTCCTCGAGCTCGCTATTGTTGTCGGCGATCGAGCGCAGCGACAGCGAGAGCGAGCCGAGCGTCTGGGCGACCGCGATTTTCTCCGCGATCTTCGGCGTCGCCTCGATCGTCACGTTGGAGAAGGTGCGCACGACGGTCTTGCCGTCCTCGCCCACCTGATTGTCGGTGCGTTGGTCGGTCGCCAGCACGCGCAGGTTGCGCATGACCGTCTCGGCGACCTTGAGCGGCGGGCCGTCGCCGCCGCCCGGCACCGTCTGGGTCAGGACCAGATCGATCCGGTCGCCCGGGAAGACAAAGCCGGCGACGCCGGTCTGTGCCGAAACGGGGAACGTCACGGCGCGCATGCCCGGGCCGAGCGCCGCCGCCAGGAAGCCGCGATCGCCGGGCTTCACGAGCGCGCCCTGCGTGACCGGCTGGCCAGCGGTGATCGCATTGCGGACGACCGTGCCCTGAAGCGACTTCAGGTCGGTATCCTTCTTGATGAAATAGGCGTTGTCGACCAGTTCCTTGGGCCAGGGCTGGAACTTCAGCGCGGTGGCATCCAGGATCGTACCGACCGGCAGCGCACGCGTGGCGACGAGCACCTCGGGGCCATCGACGGGTACGGCGACCGAGGTCGCGGCACCGGCTTGCGGGGCGGCGCCGCCGATGAGCAGGCTGCGCGCCATGAATGCGGTGATCGCTGCGACGATCAACGCGCCCACCAGAAGAATGATCTTGCGACTATCCATGACGTTTCAGGCCTTTCGGGCGCGGGACGATTGAACCCGCGTTAAGCATTCACAGGAACTGGTTAAGAATCGGTTCGCGAAGTGTAAGAAGCGCTGCGATCGCGATCGCCACGCCGTAGGGAATCTCCGGTTGCTCCGGTTTTTTGCGTATCGCGCGCTCGATCATGAGCAGCAGCGTGAGCGCGCCGCCGAGCAGCGACATGACGATCAGCATCCAGGCGAGTGCGTCGAACGGGAACCACAAAGCGAGCGCACCGATCATCTTGGTGTCGCCGCCGCCCATCCAGTTCATGAAAAAGGCGCCGAGGAAAAAGGCGAAGACGATCGACGCCACGCCGACCTGGATCGCGATGTCGGGCCAGAGCGCCCAGCCGTTCGCCCACCACCACAAGGGCGCGAGCGCCACGATCGCGATGTTCTTCCAATTGGCGATCTCGCGGGTGCGCGCGTCCTGGATCCCTGCCGAAACAAGGAGCAGCGCAAGCGCGCCGAGCAGTAAAGCGTTTGGCATTCCCCCGACCATCAGCAATATCCCTAGACGACATGGCTTTCTAAAAAGTAACCAGCGTCCATGGTTTCCCCGCAGCTCTATCGCCGCGCGATTCCGGCCACCGCCCGGATCTCGTCCTGGATCGCGCCCGATGGCTGGCCGCTGCGCCGTTTCGACTGGCCGGCGGAAGGTCATCCGCGCGGCAGCATCCTGTTCCAGGGCGGCCGCGGCGATATCTTCGAGAAATATCTCGAGGCGTTCGCGCACTGGCATAGCCAGGGCTGGTCGATCACGGCGTTCGACTGGCGGGGGCAGGGCGGATCGGGGCGCCTCTCACCCGACCAGCATGTCGGCCATGTCGAGACCTTCGGCACTTTCATCGACGATTTCGCCGCTTTCTGGGCGGAATGGTCGGCGGAAGCGGCGGGGCCGCAGGTCGCGATGGGCCATTCGATGGGCGGACACCTGATACTTCGCGCCCTGACCGAAGGTGTCGCGCGCCCGACCGCGGCGGTGCTGATCGCACCGATGCTCGGCTTGCACAGCCCGCTCGGCGCGCGGATGGGCGAGCGGCTTGCCAGGTTCCTCGGCGGCGTCGGCAATTCGGCGCGCCCGGCGTGGAAGGTCAATGAGCGCCCGGCGACCACCGCCACGCGCCAGGCCCTGTTGACTCATGATCCCGCCCGCTACGAGGACGAGCTCTACTGGCAATCGACCAAGCCCGAATTGCTGCTCGGCCCGCCGAGCTGGAAATGGGTGATGAAGGCGTTCGAATCGACCCGGCGCCTGCGCGAGGATCCGCGGCTGAAGACGATGACGGTCCCGGTGCTGATGCTCGTCGCGGAGGCGGACAAGCTGGTGAGCCCCAAGGCGGCGCTGCAGGTCGCCGGCAAACTGCCCGATGTGCGCGTGGTGCGGTTCGGGCAGGAATCCGCGCACGAGGTGCTGCGCGAGGCGGACGGCGTGCGCAACCGCGCGATCGGCGAGATCGACATCTTCCTCGCCTCGCGCGCGCAACGCTGAGCCCCGCGGAGGCGCGATCTTGAAGCGGTACGATATCGCGATCGTCGGGGCCGGAATCGCCGGGGCGAGCCTCGCGGCGGCGCTGGCGCCCCATGCGTCGGTCCTGCTGATCGAGGGCGAGGACGCGCCCGGCTATCACGCGACTGGCCGGTCGGCGGCCTTCTGGTCGGAAACCTATGGCGGCCCAGGCGTCCAGCCGCTGACCAGTGCGTCCGGTCCGGCACTTGAGGCGGGTGGTTTCCTGGCGCCTCTGGGGTCGCTCCATATCGGGCGGACGGCGGACGCCGCCGCGATCGATGCCTTCCTTGCCGAATTCGAGGGCACGGACGTTGTGCTCGGACGGGTCGATCCGGCGTTGGTCGTTCCCGGCCTGCGCGACGACTGGACGCTCGGTGTGATGGAGGCGAGCAGCGCCTATATCGACGTGGCTGCGCTCCATGCCGATTGCATCGCCCGCGCACGCCGGGCGGGGGGCGAAATGATCCTGAACGCGCCGCTTCGTGCCGCCAGGCGCGAAGGCGGGCAGTGGCGCGTGACCACTGCCGCCGGGGACTTCGCTGCGGCCATCCTCGTCAATGCCGCCGGCGCATGGGCCGACGACGTGGCGCGCATCGCGGGTGCCGGGCCGATCGGAATCCAGCCCTATCGCCGCACCATGACCCAGCTGCGGACCGACCCCGTCGTGCCCGAGGGGCTGCCCCTCGTTTCGGACATTTCGGGCAAATTCTATTTCAAGCCGGAGGTTGGCGGGCGCCTCTGGCTGAGCCCGCACGATGAGGCCCCGGTCGACCCCTGCGACGTCCAGCCCGAGGAACTCGACGTGGCGATCGCGATCGACCGGTTCGAGCACGTCGTCGACTGGCGTGTGACGGCGGTCGAGCGGCGCTGGGCCGGTCTGAGGAGCTTCGCCCCCGACAGGCTGCCGGTCTATGGCTTCGATCCCCAACTCACCGGCTTCTTCTGGTGCGCAGGGCAGGGCGGTTTCGGCATCCAGACCGCCCCTGCCGGCGCTGCGCTCGCGGCGGCGTTGCTGCTGGGCAAGAGTCCCGATCCCGTCGTCGCTGCGATCGATCCGGCGGCATATGCGCCAGGGCGATTTCGAACGCTGGCGTAACGGTCCGGGCAAAGCTACCCTGAATCAGCCCAAGGTGGAGGAACGACATGGCGCATAAATTCGTGATCGAGCAGAACAAGGCCGGCGAGTACGTCGCCAAGTTCAAGTACAACAACGAGATCATTTTCTGGACCGAAGGCTATGCGAACAAGGCCGGTGCCAAGAACGCGATCGAGTCGGTGCTGAAGAATGGGCCCGGCGCGCCGGTCGAGGAAGGATAAGCCCCGCCCCGAGGCGATTTGAATCGAGAATCTGACGACGGAAATTCCCTGTTCCGAGGGCGGAACAGGGAATTTTTTTATTTTTGCGCCTGATTTGGTCGGATTTTTGCCGGAATTCTGGTGTGGAATCAAGATGTTGAGTGGCATTTCCCTGTTCCTGCGGAACAGGGAATTCAACGGCAAGGAACAGGGAAAAACGAACGCGGAACAGGGAATTGGTGTGGGCTGAACAGGGAATTGGCGCGTTGGCGCTGCGGTGCCGGCGGTCGATCGAAGAGCCGGATCGGGAATGCGGTCGAGAGCGCTCATTGCCGGTGGATGACACGATCAGGCGCAGTATTGAATCGATCGGGCGAATGGCCTGCGTCGCCCGCCCGCGGCATTCGGCGAGTCCCGGCGCCGTCACGATCCCGCTCTAATCTATCTTTAAGCCGGCGTTGGTATCCAGCGCCATGCTCAGCCCCGCAGTTCCAGGCGACCGATCAGGCACTCATGTCTATGCCACGCTCGACGGCCTTCGCGGGATCGCTGCAGCGCTAATCGCGATTCGTCACGCCGGGCCATTATTCCCCGGCTGGGAATTCCCGCACAGCCCGCTTGCCGTGGACCTGTTCTTCGTCATCAGCGGCTTCGTGATCGCGAGCGCCTATGATCGCCGGCTGGAGAATGGGCTGACCCCGATGGGGTTCATGAAGCTCAGGCTGATCAGGCTCTATCCGCTCTATCTGGCGGGACTGTTGTTGGGTCTCGCTGCGGGCATGTTATGCTGGTTGACGGGTACCGATCCTCGGTTGAGCGCAGCGACGCTGATGGGGCCGTTTCTGGTCGGGCTGCTTATCCTGCCATCGCCCTTCACCTGGAACAACGAGACGTTCCCGCTGAATCCGCCAGCGTGGTCGTTGTTCTTCGAACTGGCCATCAATTATATCTATGCCGTCGCCTACAGGAGGGTCACCAAGGCGCGTCTGATCGGTGCCACCTGTATTTTCGGCGCGCTCCTGTTGATCATGTCCCTGAACGACATGGGCCTGGATGAGGGCCATTCCTGGCCGCATTTTTCTACCGGCTTCGTGCGGGTGGTATTCTCGTTCTCCGCCGGGCTGTTGTTGTTTCGAATCCGCCGGCGCGTCAATATTTCGTCTTCCGGCTCGGTTTTGGTCATTGGATTGGCGGGCGCCACGCTTGCGATGCCGAACCTGGGTCAATGGTATTCGTTGGTTGCGATCACCCTGTGGATACCAGTGCTCGTCTTCTTCGCCACCATGGTCGAGCCTGGCGCGAGGGTGCGGCGGGCGTGCCTTCTGCTGGGGCAAATCTCCTACCCGCTGTACGTGCTCCACAGTCCTGCGGCCGTGATCGTGGAATCGGCATTGGCCAGAGTCGGTGTCGTGCATCCCAATGCGGTTATCGGCGTGATATTTCTCGGCTCGATGATGGTGATCGCGCTCTGGACGGATCGTTTCATCAAGGCGCTCATCGGCGATCGATTCCGGGGGGAAAGGCGGATGCAGTCCTCTCGACCGGATATTGGCGGCTCGCCCGCTGTGACAACGAGCAACGCTCTCCAATAGGGTCGAGGGCTAACCCCGCCCGGCGGCTACCGCAGCATCGCTGGCCAGCTTGTCGGCCCGCTCATTGTCTGGGTGGCCGGCGTGACCCTTCACCCAGAGCCATTCGATCCGGTGCGGCTTGGCGGCGTCGAGCAGCGCCTGCCACAGATCGGCATTCTTGACCGGCTGCTTGGCGGCGGTCTTCCAGCCATTCTTCTGCCAGCCTTTGATCCATTTGGTCAGGCCGTCCATGACGTAGCGGCTGTCGGTCGACAGCGTGACATGGCACGGCCGCTTGAGCGCGTTCAGGCCCTCGATTGCCGCGGTCAGTTCCATCCGGTTGTTGGTGGTCAGCTTCTCGCCCCCCGCCAGTTCGCGCTCGCTGGTGCCGGAGCGGATGATCGCGCCCCAGCCGCCCGGGCCCGGATTGCCCTTGCAGGCGCCGTCAGTGGCGATTTCGACTTTGGTCAGCTCGGTCATGCAATATCCAGCGAGGTCGTGCGCGCCGCATAGGCCTTCAGGCGGCGCAGATAGGCGAGCGGGTCCTTGCGCGTCACCAGGGCGTCGGCGGGCGTGTTGAGCCAGTCCCAGGCCCGCGACAGCAGGAAACGGATGCAGGCGCCCTTGGCGAGATGGATCAGCGCGGCCCGTTCATCGGGTCTGAGGTCGATCGACTGGCCATATCCCTCGATCAGCGCGCGCCCGACTGCCCAGTCCGCCTTGCTGCCCGTCGCGTCGAACGACCAGGCGGTGTGCATCACGGCGAGGTCATAGGCGCGGATGTCCGTGCAGGCGAAATAGAAGTCGATCAGCCCGGTCACGGCATCGCCGCGCATCAGGACATTGTCGGGGAACAGGTCCGCATGGATCGCACCCACCGGAAGATGGGCCGGCCATGCATCGAGGACTGAATCGAGCGCGAAGCCGACATCGTCGTAGAGGCCGGGCGCAATGCCATCCAGGTCTCGGCCGCAGCGTTCGAACAGCGGGCGCCAGGTGTCGACGCCCATCGAGTTCGGGCGCGTCAGGGGGAAATCCGCCAGTGCGTCGTGCATCCGCCCCATCGCGTTGCCGGCGGCAAAGGCCTGGGCGATGGTGGGATGCGAGACCGACACGCCGGTCAGGAACTCGATGAGGCAGGCCGGCCGGCCTTCGAGCTGATGGATCACCGTGCCGTCGCGATCGGGCAGCGCGCGGGGCACCGGCAGTTCATGCGCCCCGAGATGATCGATCATGGCGAAGAAGAAGGGCAGGTCGTCGAGATGCACGCGCTTTTCGTACAGCGTCAGGATGAAGCGGCCGCCCGTCGTGTCGACCAGGTAATTGCTGTTTTCGACACCCTCGGCGATGCCCTTGGCGGAGACCAGCTCGCCATGGTCGAAACCCGACAGAAAGGTGCCCAGCGCCTCCGCTGAAACCTGAGTATAAACCGCCATGAAGTCAGGCTGCGACTTCGAGGCCGCGGGGCAGCTTGAAGGAGATCGTCTCGCGCGTGGTCTCGACTTCGTACTCGCTGACGTCGAACCGCTCCGAAAGCCTGTCGACGAGTTCCCGGACCAGGACTTCGGGGGCGGAGGCTCCGGCAGTGATGCCAAGCGTCCGGACGCCTTCGAGGAAGTCGAAATTCAGGTCGCTTGCGCGCTGGACCAGGACGGCCGGGGTCCCTTCGCGTACTGCAACCTCGACCAGCCGGACCGAGTTGGAGGAATTGGGCGCGCCGATCACCAGCATCGCGTCACAGGCGCCGGCGATCTTTTTGACCGCGGCCTGACGGTTCGATGTGGCGTAGCAGATATCCTCGCCACGCGGTGCCTGGATATTGGGGAAGCGATGCTGCAGCGCCTCTACGATGGCGGCCGTATCGTCGACCGACAGCGTCGTCTGGGTGAGGAAAGCAAGGTTGTCGGCGTCGGCCGGTTGCATCGTCTCGACATCGGCGACGGTTTCGACCAGCGACATCGATCCTTCGGGGACCTGGCCGAACGTGCCGATCACCTCGGGATGGCCCTCATGGCCGATGAAGACGATGTGGCGGCCGGCCGCGACGAGCCGCTCGGCCTGGCGATGCACCTTGGAGACGAGCGGGCAGGTGGCATCGAGATAGGAAAGGCCGCGTTGCGCCGCCTTGGTCGGCACTGCCTTGGGTACACCGTGCGCGGAGAAGACCACGGGCACGCCATCGGGCACCTCGTCGAGCTCCTCGACGAAGATCGCACCCTTTTCGCGCAGCGCATCGACGACGAATTTATTGTGGACGATCTCATGCCGGACATAGACCGGCGCGCCATATTTCTCGATCGCCAGCTCGACGATCTGGATCGCGCGATCGACACCTGCACAGAAGCCGCGAGGGGCGGCAATGAGCAGTTCGAGCGGCGGTTTGTGGAGATCGGTCATTACGGAGCGCTCTACGCGATTGCTTGCGTGTGCGAAAGCCGGTTCCTATGGTGCGCGCCGTTCCGGGGCCGGTGCGCGTGAGCGCGAGGCCCCTTCCTATGTGATAAGGTGCGTGTGCCCGTGACAGCCCGGAAAATTGCCGTTCCCGCCATCCTGATGCTGCTGGCAGGCGGCTGCTCCACCACCGGAGACATTGACGAAACCGGTGGCATCACGGCGATCCGCTCGGCGTGCCCCAGCGTCGGCGTTCCCGCGGCGACGGGCGACATCACGCTGTTCGATCCGCCCGCCAGCACTGCCTCGACGGCGATCGACGTGGCCGCGGTGATGACCAATGTCCGCTCCACCTGCGCCGATGCGACCGACGATATCGTCACCACCGTCACCTTCGACATCCAGGCCCGCCGTGCCCGTACCGATACGGCGCGCGACGTGAACCTGCCCTACTTCATCACGGTGGTGCGTGGCGGCACCGCCGTCATCGCCAAGCGCGTCGGCCATGTTTCGGTGCATTTCAATGCCGGGCAGGACCGCGCGACCGCCAGCGGTCAGGCGACCAGCACCATTTCGCGCGCGGCGGCCAGCCTGTCGGACGATGTCCGCAAGAAGCTGACCGAGAAGCGCAAGGCCGGCGGCAGCGATGCCGCGGTCGATCCCCTGACTCGTCCGGAGATTCGCCAGGCCGTGTTGCGTGCGACCTTCGAGGCGCTGGTCGGTTTCCAGCTGACCGACGATCAGCTCAAGTACAACGCGACGCGATGACGGATGTGCGGGCCTTTGCCCTGCTTGCAGGCAAGGCCCGGTACCTCGCGCGGGGTGAAAACAGCGCGATCGCCAAATCGCCCGTGAAGGGGCCGGTGAAGATCGGCTTTCTCGGGCTGGAAGGCGACGAGCAGGCCGATCTCAGCGTGCATGGCGGGCCGGACAAGGCGCTGCACCATTATCCGCACGATCACTATGCGCGCTGGGGCGAGGGCAGAGCGGACGATACGGTGCTCGCCGGCCCGGGTGCCTTTGGCGAGAATATCTCGACGCACGGGCTGACCGAGGACCATGTGTGTATCGGCGACCGTTTCCGCCTGGGCAGCGCGCTGATCGAGATCAGTCAGGGGCGCCAACCCTGCTGGAAGCAGGGCGAAAGACTGCAATGGCCGGCGCTTCCGGCGTTGATGGTCAAGGAGCGCCGCAGCGGCTGGTATTACCGCGTGATCGAAGAGGGGACGGCTGAGTTGGGCGATCTGCTGTCGATGGTCGAGCGGCCCCTGCCCGACTGGACGGTGCGCCGGGTATTCGGCCTGCTCATCGCCGGCGACCATCGCAAGGACCCAGAAGCGCTCGCCGAACTGGCAGGCATGGAGTTGCTTTATGACGGTTGGCGCCGCCGCGCCGTCAAATTGATGACTTAAGGTAAATAGCAAGCCCAAGCCCGATTGACTCGCATGCTGCACCGCGTCACACCGGGGTGTCGATGGGGGGCAACCCTCATAGGCACGCGCGGGAGAGACCCCGGACGTGGGACCCTTGTCAAAGCAATGGCTTGGCATGGAATCCCTGATCCAGGGCGCCGAAGGAGCAACCGCCCCGGAATCTCTCAGGCACACCGGACCGCGCGGGCTATCGACACTCTGGAAAGCGGCTGCAGCGACGTTCGCGTGGCCCACCGAAGGGGTAAGCCGTATCGCATAAGCGAGCGGTGAAAGCTCTCAGGTTCCCGTGACAGAGGGGGCGGCGATACGCGGCGTGGTGATGCGCTGCGTAACGCCGTGACACCTTGTGACGGAGACCGGCATTGAGCGACACCGAAGGCCCCGAGATCGAAATCCAGACGCTGCCGCTCGATGCGTGGCACCGTGCGCGGGACGGCCGAATGGTCGAATTCGCCGGCTATCACATGCCCGTCCAGTATGAAGGCATCATGGCCGAGCATCTGTGGACGCGCGAGTCCGCCGGCCTGTTCGACGTCAGTCATATGGGCCAGCTGCTGTTTACCGGCGACGATGCGGACGCCGCGCTCGAGGCGCTGCTGCCGGGCGACATCAAGGGGCTTGCCCCTACGAAGATGCGCTATTCGCTGCTGCTCGCCGAGAATGGCGGCATTCTCGACGACCTGATGGTAACTCGCCTGCCGGGGGCAGGCGAGTTCGGCGCTTCTGCTGGTCTCTATATGGTCGTCAACGGCGCGACCAAATATGACGACATCTCCTATCTGCTCGATCACCTCCCCGACGACATCACGATCAACATCATGGACGAGCAGGCGCTGCTTGCGCTGCAGGGGCCGAAGGCGGTCGACGTGCTGTCGCGGCTGGTGCCAGGCGTCGAGGCGCTGGTGTTCATGACCGCGGGCCCGTTCGAGTGGAACGGCACGCCGCTGTGGATCAGCCGCTCGGGCTATACCGGCGAGGACGGGTTCGAAATATCGGTCCCAGCCGAAGCCGCCGAAGCGCTGGCCGATGCGCTGACCGCAGAAGCCGAAGTCAAGCCGATCGGGCTTGGCGCACGCGATTCGCTGCGGCTCGAGGCGGGCTTGCCGCTGTACGGCCACGATCTCGATCCCGAGACGACGCCGGTGATGGCCGATCTCGGCTTTGCCCTGTCGAAGCGCCGGCGCGAGGAAGGCAATTTCATGGGCGCCGAGCGTATCCTGCTCGAGCGCGAACAGGGCCCCGTGGTGAAGCGCGTCGGGCTGGTCGTCGAGGGCCGCCAGCCAGTGCGCGAAGGCGCGGCGGTGGTCGACGCGGACGGGTCCGATGTCGGCAAGGTCACCAGCGGCGGCTTCGCCCCGAGCTTCGGCGCTCCGATCGCCATGGCCTATGTGCCTGCCGCGATGGCTGCGATCGGCACCGTCATCCAGATCGCGCAGCGCGGCAAGGTCCATCAGGCGACCGTCACCGCGATGCCGCTAATTCCACACCGCTATGTCCGAGCAGGAGGCAAGTAAGATGAGCCGTTACTTCACCGAAGATCATGAATGGGTCGATGTCGACGGCGACATCGGCACGGTCGGCATCAGCGAGTATGCGCAGAGCCAACTCGGCGACATCGTGTTCGTCGACGTGCCCGCCGAGGGCAAGGAACTGACCAAGGGCGACGAGGCCGCCGTGGTCGAATCGGTCAAGGCAGCGTCGGACGTCTATTCGCCGGTTTCGGGTACGGTGCTCGAGGGCAATGCGGCGCTGAGCGACAATCCGGGTCTCGTCAACGAGGATCCGGAGGCCGAGGGCTGGTTCTTCAAGCTGACCCTCAGCGATCCGGAAGAACTCAAGAGCCTGATGGACGAGGCCGCCTACGCCGCCTTCGTCGCGAAGCTTTGATCTAAACCCCCTCCCGCGCGCGGGAGGGGAGGAGAAGTGAATGCGTTACCTGCCCCTTACCGACAATGATCGTCAGGCGATGCTCGCCACGATCGGTGCCAAGTCGATCGATGACCTGTTTGTCGATGTTCCCGCGATTGCCCAACTCGATGGCCCGATCCATGGCCTTCCGGGCCATGCCAGCGAACTGGCGGTCGAGCGTCATATGTCGGCGCTGGCGCGCAAGAATTTGGCAGCGGGCGAGGCGCCCTTCTTCCTCGGTTGCGGTGCCTACAAACATCATGTGCCGGCGAGCGTCGATCACCTGATCCAGCGCGGCGAATATCTGACGGCGTACACGCCGTATCAGCCGGAGATCGCGCAGGGCACGCTGCAGATGCTGTTCGAATTCCAGACCCAGGTCGCGCGGTTGCTCGGCACCGATGTGGCGAACGCGTCGATGTACGACGGCTCGACTGCCTGTTGGGAAGCGATCGGCATGGCGCGCCGGGTGACCAAGCGGGCCAAGGCGATCCTGTCGACCGGGCTTCACCCGCATTATGTCTCAGTCGCGAAGACCATGGCGAAATTCACGGGCGACGTCCTGGAAACGGGCACGCCCTCGCTGTCGGCCGATACCGACATCGCGGACCTGATCGGGAGGATCGACAACGACACCTCGTGCGTCGTCGTTCAGTATCCCGATATTCTCGGCCGCATCGCCGACCTGTCCGATCTGGCCGCCGCGTGCCACGCGAAGAAGGCGCTGCTGATCGCGGTCGTCACAGAGCCGGTAGCGTTGGGCGCGATCAAGTCGCCGGGCGAGATGGACGCCGATATCGTCGTGGGCGAAGGCCAGTCGATCGGCGTCGGGCTCCAGTTTGGCGGCCCCTATGTCGGGCTGTTCGGCTGCAAGGAAAAATATGTCCGCCAGATGCCGGGGCGGCTCTGCGGCGAGACGCTGGATGCCGATGGGCGTCGCGGTTTCGTGCTGACGCTGTCGACCCGCGAGCAGCATATCCGCCGCGAAAAGGCGACGTCGAACATCTGCACCAATTCAGGGCTGTGCGCGCTGGCTTTCTCGATCCACATGACCCTGCTCGGTGAGGCCGGGCTGCGGGCGCTGGCCGAGACCAACCATGCCGGCGCGGTCGCCGCGGCGGAGCGGCTGGTGCAGGTGCCGGGCGTCGAGCTAGTCAACGACGCCTTCTTCAACGAATTCACCCTGAAGCTGCCGGTCGAGGCGCGGCCGGTGGTGCGCACGCTCGCCGATCGCGGCATCCTGGCCGGTGTGTCGCTCGGACGACTCTATCCCGGCGAGGGCGATCTCGCGAACGGCCTGGTCGTCGCGGTGACCGAGACGACCACCATGGAGGATGTCGAGACATTTGCCTCCGCGCTCCAGGAGGTGCTGGCATGACGATCAACGCAAGCGGCTGGCGCCCCGAGCGCCCCGAAGCCGGTTCCGCCACCGCCCCGACCTTCACCGGCAACAAGGCGCTGATGCTGGAAGAGGCGCTGATCTTCGAGATCGGATCGACCAAGACCACCGGCGTGGAGGTTGCGGCCCCGGCCAAGGTCGCCTCGCGGCTCGGCAATCTCGGACGTACGGCGCCGATCGGGTTGCCAGGCCTCTCCGAACCCGAGGCGGTGCGCCACTATACGCGGCTGTCGCGGCAGAATTATGCGATCGACCTCGGCCTGTTCCCGCTCGGTTCGTGCACGATGAAGCATAACCCGCGGCTCAACGAGAAGATGGCCCGGCTGCCCGGTTTTGCCGACATCCACCCGCTCGCACCGGTCGACACCGTGCAGGGGGCGCTCGAGGTGATCCACCAGCTCGCGCACTGGCTGGTGACGCTGACGGGCATGCATTCAGTGGCGATGAGCCCCAAGGCGGGCGCGCATGGCGAGTTGTGCGGCATCCTGGCGATCCGCGCCGCGCTGGAAGCGCGCGGTGAGGGGCACCGCAAGGTGATCCTGGTGCCCGAAAGCGCGCACGGCACCAATCCGGCCACCGCGGCGTTCGCCGGCTATTCGGTCGAGGATATCCCCGCGACCAGCGAAGGCCGGGTCGACCTGGCGGCGCTGACCGCGCGGCTCGGGCCTGACGTCGCCGGCGTGATGATCACCAACCCCAATACCTGCGGCCTGTTCGAGCGCGACATGCGCAAGATCTCGGACGCAGTGCATGCGGCGGGCGGGCTGGTCTATTGCGACGGTGCCAACTTCAATGCGATCGTCGGGCGAGTCCGCCCGGGCGATCTCGGCATCGATGCGATGCACATCAATTTGCACAAGACCTTCTCCACCCCGCATGGCGGTGGCGGGCCGGGTTCGGGGCCAGTGGTGTTCTCGGAAGCGCTGGCGCCGTACGCGCCGCTGCCCTTCGTCGAGCAGACGGCGGACGGCTTCCACCTCGTCGAGGAAGAGACTGCCGAGGAGCATCATGCCGGCAGCTTCGGCCGCATGGTCGCCTTCCAGGGCCAGATGGGCATGTTCACCCGGGCGCTGACCTATATCCTCAGCCACGGTGCGGACGGCCTGCGCCAGGTCGCCGAGGATGCGGTGCTCAACGCCAATTATATCCTGCGCTCGCTCGACAGCACGCTCGATGCGCCGTTCGGGGCGTCGGGGCCGTGCATGCATGAGGCTTTGTTCTCGGATTCGAACCTGGCCGAAGGCTTCTCGACGATCGACATCGCCAAGGGGCTGATCGACGAGGGCTATCACCCGATGACGATGTATTTCCCACTGGTCGTGCACGGCGCGATGCTGGTGGAGCCGACCGAGACCGAGAGCAAGGCGGCGCTCGACCAGTTCATCGGTGCGCTGCGATCGGTGGCGGAGCGCGCCAAGGCGGGCGATGTCGCGCTGAAATCCGCGCCGCATTTCGCGCCGCGCAGCCGGCTCGACGAGACGCTGGCAGCGCGCAAGCCGGTGCTGGTGTGGAAAGACCAGGAGCTGGCGCAAGCGGCGGAATAAGGGGCGGTCGATCGCGGTCACGAACCCGTCACACTCACGGGGCATCGCTATCGGCCGCGGGTTGACGGGACACGGAGCGGGGCGGAATGCAGGTTCATACCGGCCAGCCACAGGGCTGGATCCAATATGCGGTCCCGACGGCGATCTTCGTCCTGGTCTTCGCTTTCCGCGCACGGCGCCTGAGTCAACTTCGGCCGCTCAGGATCGAGCGGCTGTGGATCTTCCCCGCGATCTACCTGCTGGTCTGCACCTGGATGCTGGTCCAGTATCCACCGACTCTCACCGGCTGGCTGCTATGCGTCCTGGCCCTGGCGGTCGGTGCGGCGCTCGGCTGGCAGCGGGGCAAGACGATGCGGATCACCGTCGATCCCGAGACGCATCAGCTCAATCAGAAGGCGTCGCTGGCCGGCATTGCTTTCCTGTTCGGAATCGTGGGGCTGCGTGCCGCAGCGAAGGCGGGGAGCAGCGCGCTGCATCTGAACGTCGCGATGCTGACTGACATCCTCGTCGTGCTCGCGCTCGGCCTGTTCGCCGTGCAGCGCGTCGAGATGTATCTGCGTGCGAAGCGGCTGCTTGACGAGGCGCGGGCTGCGCGAGCCTAAAACCAGCGCGGGACGCTCTTCTTGTAGGCGACATAGTCGGCGCCGAACCTGCCAAGCAGATAGCGTTCCTCGCGGGCGATCACCTGGGTGCGGACCAGCAGGATCGCGACCGGCAGCAGCAGGAGCGCCGTGAAGCTGTCCAGGAAGATAGCGAGCCCCGTATAAAGGATCGCCATGCCGAGATACATCGGGTTGCGGGTGAAGCGGTAAATGCCGGTCGTGACCAGGTGCGTTGCCGGAAGCCAGGGTTTCACCTCGGTCCCCATGCTGCGGAATCGTTCGGAGCCGGCGATGATCACGCCCGCGCCCATCAGCAGGAAGGCGCCGCCCGTCCAGATCGAGAGCGTGCCCGCGGGGCCCAGCCGGCCGGTCAGGCCGGTCCAGGCGAAGCCCAGAAGCAATATGCCGAGATAGATGAGCGGCGGCGGAAAGCCGATCTTCGCGCTGTCCGGATGAACCTGCATCTTTCTCTCCCGACTATGCGCCCATCATGCGGGGACGAGCGTGGCGAAGGCAACCTAAACGATTGCCTGCTCGGTTTCGGTCCGTCGGCGGACATGTTCGCGCCAGACGATATAGAGGCCGCTGCCGATGATGATCGGCGCGCCGACCCAGGTGGGGAGGCCAGGCAGAGTGCCGAACAGCAGCCAGCCGTAGAGCGTCGCCCAGAGCAGCGATGAATAGTCCATCGGCACCACGATCGAGACAGGCCCGAGCTTGAGCGCCGTGGTGAGCGCGATCTGGCCGAGATTGCCGACCACGCCAACACCGATCAGCAACAGCCAGACATCGGGCGAATGCGCCTGGTGATCGAAGGCATAGACGATGCTGAGCGGCACCATGGAGAGCGTCGCGAACCAGAACACGGTGGTGGTGGGATTCTCCGTCCGACCGATCCGGCGAAGCTGGATCGAGACGACCGCGGTCAGGAACCCGGCGGTGAGGCCGGCCACCGTGCCCCACAGGACAAAATGCCCGGTGCCCGGCCGGGCGACGATCAGCACCCCGACGAACCCCGCCGCGACGGCGAGCCAACGGTGCCAGCCGGTTGGTTCCCGCAGCACCAGCGCGCCCAGGATCGTGGCGAAGATCGGCACGGTGAATTGCAACGTGGTCGATTCGGCGAGCGGCAGCAACGTCACCGCGCTGAACAGGCAGGTCATGCTGGTCAGTCCGACCACAGCGCGCATGATATGGGCGCGGAGCTGGCCGGTTCGGATCGTGCCGAGCCCCGGACCGAGCGCGATCACCGTCGCGACCAGGGGGATCCCGACCAGCTGGCGGAAGAACAATATCTCCGACAGGCGCGCGCCGCGGATTTCCGCCAGCTTGATCAGCGCCGCCATGGTCGCGAGGAACACGACCGACAACAGGCGAAGTGCGATGGCGGGAAGGATGCGGTCGGCGTTCATGAGGTGGCTCGCTCTTGCGGAAGAGTGAGCTGCGGAACAAGTCCGGGGTGACGGATTAATCCGGAGTCGCTATCCGGCCTCGCATGATCAAGCGCGCACTCCCCGTCACCCGCGAAGCGAACTTCGCCGAATGGTATCAGTCCGTCATCACGGAAGCCGACCTCGCCGAGGAATCCGGCGTGCGCGGTTGCATGGTCATCCGGCCATGGGGGTATGGCATCTGGGAGCGGATCCAGCGCCTGCTCGACGACCGGATCAAGGCGACCGGGCATGAGAATTGCTATTTCCCGCTGTTCATCCCGCTTTCCTATTTCGAGAAGGAAGCGGAGCATGTCGAAGGCTTCGCCAAGGAAATGGCGGTCGTCACGCATCACCGGCTGGTGAGCGACGGCAAGGGCGGGCTGATGCCCGATCCGACCGCGAAGCTGGAAGAGCCGCTCGTCGTGCGGCCGACCTCGGAGACGGTGATCGGCACTGCCTTTGCGCGCTGGGTCCAGTCGTGGCGCGACCTGCCCGTGCTGATCAACCAATGGGCGAACGTCGTACGCTGGGAGATGCGCACGCGCATGTTCCTGCGCACCAGCGAGTTCCTCTGGCAGGAAGGGCATACCGCGCATGCCTCGGCCGAGGAGGCACGCGAAGAGACGCTGAAGATGCTCGAAGTCTATCGCAGCTTCGCCGAGGATTGCCTGGCGCTGCCGGTGATCGCGGGCGAGAAGCCGGAGAATGAGCGCTTCCCCGGCGCCGTCGCGACCTATTCGATCGAAGCGATGATGCAGGACGGCAAGGCGCTCCAGGCGGGCACCAGCCATTTCCTCGGCACCAATTTCGCGAGCGCGCAGGGCATCCGTTTCCAGAATGCCGCGGGCGAGCTGGAACTGGCCAATACGACGAGCTGGGGCGTCTCCACCCGAATGATCGGCGGCGTGATCATGGTGCATGGCGACGATGACGGCCTGCGCGTGCCGCCGCGCATCGCGCCGTGGCAGATCGTGATTGTGCCGATGCTGCGCGACCAGCCCGAGGACGCGGCGATCGTCGATTATTGCAAGGCGCTGCAGGCGGAACTGGCGAAGCTGTCGGCGTTCGGCGAGCCGGTGCGGGCGTTGCTCGATCTCAAGCCCGCCAAGGCAGCGACCAAGCGCTGGGGCTGGGTCAAGAAGGGCGCGCCGATCGTGATCGAAGTCGGCGGTCGCGATGTCGCAGGCGGCAACGTCTCGGTGATCCGGCGCGACCGGCTCTATCGTGAGGACGGCAAGCTCGACAGCGCCGTGGTGGCGCAGGCCGATTTTATCAGCGAGGCGGCAGCTACGCTGGAGGGAATCCAGACGAGCCTGCATGCCGAGGCGCGCGGGCGGCTGGAAGCGAACATCGCGCGCGACGTGACCGATTTCGCCGGGATCGAGCGGGCCTTTGCCGAGAACGTAAAGAACCCTGGCTGGGTCGAAGTGCAATGGTCGAAGCCGACCGGCGCCGCGCTGGAAGCTGTGGGCGAGCGGCTGAAGGCGCTGAAACTCACGATCCGCAACGCGCCGATGGATGCGGCCGCGGTTGATGGCGCCTGCGTGTTCACGGGCGAGCCGGCGGTGGAACGGGTTTTGGTGGGGCGGTCCTATTAGGGCCTCACCTTCCTGTCGCACCGCCGGCACTCCGCCGCGCCGCGGGTGATGCGGTAATGGATCGGTCATGGGAAAGAGCGAGGCAGGATGATGCTCACGCGCCATCCTGCCTCGCCTTCGCATGCCTGGTGGTACCGTTGAATCGATCGGTGGCCGAAGCGGGTTGGGTCACGATTTTCGCGATTCATCAGGCGATCCGGGATGCAGCCGATTGGCGAGCCGCCGGTGCGATAGTCATCGTGCCGGCTGTTGGAGCCGTGGCGTAGTATCGCGGCAGAACAGCTAACGGACTTTGCACGGGGACGTTCGATTCCGGCAAATAACCGGCGATTTATGCGAGGCACCTGCGAACAGGGCGAAATCGAGCGGTTCTTGGCGGCTGCACGAGAATTATTACACGTCGCAGGTTGATGGGTGCGTGGGGACTGGGAGCGACGGGCCTGGTCGGGTGAGGTATATTGAACATCTATTGTCACTTTACTCGCAGAATTTTGCAGGGGGTATCGGTTTTTCATCGCGCTTTTCTTTGTGCTGGAATCGGGTACTTGGCGGCTCGCTCCGGATCGGGCTGGCCTGGTGGTTCGGGACACTCCAGCACGAAGGGGCGGGAGGTTGAATCGGCGTTGGTAGGTAGCGGTGCCTGTCATGGTGCGCTTGGCGGCGGTGTGTTGGGTTGCGGCAGGATGATGCCGGCCTTGTCGAAGTTCGCCTCCAGCGACGCTGGAAGTGGCCGCTAGCGGTCAGGGAGGTAAAAGCGATCGACATTGGAAAGCTGCCGTCGCTAGGTGGCAAACGCAGTTGACCGCTTCTGAATATTCCCAGTCATTCTGCGGTCTCAACGTGAACATTTGCTGCCATCGGAAGCAGTCGCTTACTGTCGAGAGGACGCGAGCCAGCAATACATTCAACTTTCGTCGTTCCTCGTTGCTTGCAGCGAGTCCAGAAACTGCAGTTTTTTAGGGTCATGCCCTTCCAAATCGGAGTGCCAGCTGTAAGCTTGCGTATCCGACCAATAGTGAGGCCGCGCAGCGCGCGGAACGTTACGGGTCGGGGCCGCAAATTTGGCGGGATTTTAGGCCGACAAGCGGTCTGAGGGGGAGCGAATGATCTCGGGATCGAGGAAGCTGCCATCGCAGCATGTGACAATACGTGTGCCTTGGCACGACGGAGGATGGAACGGCCGCGTATGCATCTCGCCCTCGGCAAACACCGCCTGCCTTGTGCTAAGCCGAATCGCTGCGGGAAAGCGCGACGACCAGGACGAGCAAGCTGGGCAACTCTTCGAGGAGTTGGCTGCCTCGGTCATGCCGCCGTGCATTGACGAGCGGGTCAGCTTCATGGCTGACCACGATCTTGTCCTGAAGAAGCAGCATCCCTACAAGTCTTCGAGCCCCGAGAGCCATGGGCACTTTGGCGAAACCACGCTCAGGCTCGAAGCCTTTTCGGCCGCCTGCATTCCCTTCGGATGGATGCTGAAGTCCAGCGTGGAAGGTGACGAGAAGTCGGGGGAGGTCGGGAAGGCGGCGGCACTGCGACTGGGCTATCAGCCGGAACGCGAACCCGAACTCTCCTTCGAGACTGGCTGGGTCCAGGACAAGGCGAATCAGCTCGTCATGCTGGACACGTTCTTCGGCGCGCTTGAGCCCGGAGCCTCCCTCTGCTTCTTCTACGCGAAGAAGACACCGCTCTCCGAAAGTGCTAGCCGCGTGATAGTCGGAGCGGCGCGGGTGAAAGGCATCGGCCAGTACACCGAATACGCCTACGACGCGCCGGGTGACCTCCAGGGCGTCCTTTGGGAACGGTGCGTTCGGCATAGCCTGCGCCCCGGCGGCGCAGACGGGTTCCTGATGCCCTACTACGACGTGCTCGCCGCCGCGAATGTCGACGCTGGCATTGCGGTTGAGGAGTGCGTCGCGTTCGCGCCGGACGATCAATTCGACGCGTTCTCGTACGGGTCAGAGCATCTTAGTCATGACGGCGCCATAGCGTCGCTGCTCGCGTGTGCCAGCGCACTGAGGGCGTCGGCAAAAGTGATCGAGACGGACATATCGAACTCGCTCGCCTGGATCGACCGGGAGGTCGCCCGCCTCTGGACCGCGAGGGGAATCCACCCCGGGCTTGGCAGCGCGCTGACAGCCTTCGGACTAGAGCATGGGGCGCTGCTCGCTCACGAGATCGCGAGCGCCGGAAGCAGGGAGGGCGAGGTGTTCGACGGCTTTTCATTCATCGATGGGTTCGTCGCCGCGCCGAAGTCGTTCCCGCAAGCGGAGTCGTTCGGCTTCGGATCCACCTACCGCGAGAAGTGGCGGGGGCTGGCCAAACCTCGCCGGCAGCTTCTCGACCTCATCGCCCGGTGCAGCCTCATCGCCGATCAGGCGATCAGGGCCTACCAGCCGAGCCAGCGCGACTATTCGGAAGAGACGACGGATGCCGAGATCTTGGCGAACCCCTATCTATTGTTTGAGCGCGACGAAGCTGCGGCCGACCGCACGGCCTTTGGCATCATCGACCGTGGCGTCTTCCCAGCTGATGCGGTCCGCGCGAAGGTCCCATTGCCGCCGGGCACGGATATGAGCGACGGCATCGACCGCCGCCGGGTGCGTGGGCTCGTGACCGAACTGCTCGAGCGGGCAGTACAGCTGGAGGGCCACACCCTACTGCCGCGGAGCTGGATCGTGAGACGCGCGCTCGACTCTGCCTTGGAACCGCGCTGTGCGGTCGATGAAGACGTCCTCGACATGGTGGCCGCCCATCTCGCGCAAACCTTGGAGGAGGCTAAGACGTCGGGGGGCGAGCCCGCGCTGAAGCTGAGGCGGTACGGCTCGGCCCGCACTGTGATCACCAACGCCGTTCGCAAGCGGGTGGCGGGCAAGCGGCACGTACTCTCCCACAACTGGCGCGCGCTCGTGGACGCCGCTTTGCCCGACATGGACGTCGGTCCTGACGCCGAGACCGAGGAGTTGGCCCGCCAAGAAAAGACGGCCGCGCTTGAACAGCTAGCGTCGGGACGCTTCTCAGTGCTGATCGGGCCTGCAGGATCCGGCAAGACCACGCTGCTCAAGGTAATCTGCGACCTCCCCGAGGTCGCGGTGGGTCGCGTCCTGCTGCTCGCTCCGACGGGCAAGGCGCGCGTCCGCCTAGAGGAAGCCACCGAGCGCTTAGGCGAGGGCATGACCCTTGCCCAATTCCTTCAGCGACACGAGCGCTATGACGGGTCGAGCGGTCGTTACTTCCGCAATCCGGAGGCTCCCCGCGAGAAGAGCTATCGCTCTGTGGTCGTCGACGAGTGCTCGATGCTCACCGAAGACCAGCTCGCAGCGCTCATCGACGCGATCGAAGGAGTCGACAGGCTAATCCTGGTTGGCGATCCCCGCCAGCTGCCGCCGATCGGCGCTGGCAGGCCCTTCGTTGACATCTGCCGGCACCTAGCGCCCGACGACGCCAAACCGAAATTCCCCAAGGTGGCCTCCGGATACGCCGAGCTGACGATCATTGGACGGCAGCGGGGTCACGACAGGGGCGACGTGCTGCTCGCCAGGCAGTTCAGCGGTGAACCCCTGGATGCAGGCGCCGATGAGGTCTGGGATGCACTCCAGCTGGGCACTCTGTCGCACGTCCGGACCGCCCGGTGGGGCCTGCCGAGTGATCTGGAGCTCGTCCTAGCGGAAGAACTGGTGCGAGGCCTGAAGCTGGCGGACGGATCAGATCAGATCGGCTTCGAACGGAGCATCGGCGGTAGCGAATGGGAAGGCCACGTGCTGTTCTGGGCGCGCCGGTCCGGCGAGACCGAAGGCGGCGCGGCAGCGAGCTCGCACGACTGGCAGATCCTATCGCCGGTTCGTGCGGGTATATCAGGTGTCGAGGCCATCAACCTGGCCGTGCAGCGCCGCTTCCGGAGCAAGGTGCGTGACAGAGCGTTGACCAGATACGCCAAGATTCCGAAGCCGGCTGGGCCGCAGGGAGTGCTGTGGGGCGACAAGGTCATCAACCTGCGCAACAACGGGCGCCGACGGACCTATCCGCGCCAGGAGCGGCCCTACATCGCGAACGGTGACATCGGCGTGGTCGTCGGGGGCTACAAGACAGCCAAGATGAAGTTCCGCCCCAAGGATCTTGAGGTCGAGTTCGCGAGCCAACCGGGGATCAAATTCACGTACTATGCTGGCGAGTTCTCCGGCGAGGAAGGATCCCCCGATCTCGAGCTCGCATACGCACTTACAGTGCACAAGACCCAGGGGAGCCAGTTTGGGCGATCGTACCTCGTGCTTCCGCGCAACTGCCGTCCGCTCTCGCGGGAGCTGCTCTACACTGCGATCACCCGGCACCGGAACGAACTTGTTATCCTTCACGAGGATGAGCTGGGGGCACTACGCCGCTTCGCGGATCCGTCGGCGTCCGAGATCGCGCGCCGGATGACCGACCTTTTCACTGATCCCGGCCCGGTTGAGGTCAAGACGAGCTCGGGGCCGCGTTTCCTCGACCAGCACCTCCTGCACCGCACGAGCAGGGGCGAGTTCGTCAGGTCGAAGTCCGAACTTGCGATCGCCGAGAAGCTGCATGGGATGGGGATCGCCTACGTTTATGAGCGGCCCATGCTGCTGGGCGGCAAGACACGCTGGCCCGACTTCACGATCGCTGACGACGAGTCCGGCGTCACCTACTATTGGGAGCACTTGGGAATGCTGTCGGACCCGCAATACGCGGCGCGCTGGCAGACCAAGCGCGCCGCCTATCTCGCTGCCGGAATCCGGCCGATCGAGGAGAATGCGGGCGGGGACGTGCTAATCGAGACGCGCGAGCTTGTTGGCGCCGGGCTGGACATGAGCGAGGTGGAAAGGCTGGCGAAGCTGATGTCGCCTTAACGTGTTACCGGTTGCGCCGCTGCAGCTGCGAACGTCCACCTGCGGACATATGTCGGCTCCTAACCAAAGCGGTCGTTCACCGTAATCGATGCGAACATCGGGTAAGTCCCAAAGTCAGCCATTCCGGCTTGCCGGCAGAAGATGACCCAATGGCAGCTTTTTGCGATTGCCGATCGGACGGATGAACGACGCCAATTGGGCGCAAAACAGTCGTTCGTCCTGCGGTGCTCCCTAGTCCCCCGCAGGCGCGCCTATCCCGGCAGTTCCGCCTTCGGAAACCCCGTCCACACCTGATCATAATCCTCGTCCAGCGCCCCTGTCTCCAGCGCATAGTCGGTCGGGTGGAAGACCCAGCGGCTCTCGATCATGAAGGCCATGGTGCCGTCGATCTTGTGCGGCTTCAGCTCGGCCTCGCTCGCGCCCTTCCAGCTCGCGACGTCGGGGCCGTGGCCGCTCATCTGGTTGTGCAGCGACAGCGCGCCCGGGTTGAAGCCGTCGGCCTTGGCGTCATAGGCGCCCGAGATCAGGCCCATGCATTCGCTCATCACGTTGCGGTGGAACCAGGGCGGGCGGAAGGTATTTTCGGCGACCATCCAGCGTGGCGGGAAGATCACGAAATCGACATTCGCGGTGCCGGGCACGTCGCTGGGTGAGGTCAGCACGGTGAAGATCGAGGGATCGGGATGGTCGAAGCTGACCGAGCCGATCGTGTTGAAGCGGGCGAGATCGTATTTCCAGGGCGCGTAATTGCCGTGCCAGGCGACGACATCCATCGGCGAGCGGCCGAGATTGGTCGTCCAGAGCTTGCCGAGGAATTTCTGCACCAGCTCGAAATCGCCTTCGCGATCTTCGAACCAGGCGACGGGCGTCTCGAAATCGCGCGGGTTGGCCAGGCCGTTGGCGCCGATCGGACCGAGATCGGGCAGGCGGAACGGCGTTCCGTGATTCTCGGCGACATAGCCGCGGGCCTTGCCGTCGGGCAGCACGACACGGAAGCGCACGCCGCGGGGGATCAGCGCGATCTCGCCGGGCTTCACGTCGATGCGGCCAAGCTCGGTATAGAGGGTGAGGGTGCCCATCTCGGGCAGGATCAGCAGCTCGCCATCGGCTGAGACGAAGGCGCGGTCGACCATGTTCTTCGAGGCACGGTAGATGTGCATCGCGACACCGGCCTGGCTCTTCGGACCGTCGCCCGCGACGACCATCGTCGTCAGGCTGTCGAGCCAGTCATTGTCTTCGAGGTCGAGCGGGCCCCAGCGCAGGCGGTTGGGGGCGAGCGGCTCCTTGCCGATGCCGGGGGCGAAACGCCTGGCGCCGGTGTAGCGCGCGAAGGCGGGGTGCGCGGCGGAGGGGCGCAGGCGGTAGAGCCAGGAGCGGCGATTCTCGTGGCGTGGCGCGGTGAACGCGCTGCCGCTGAGCTGCTCGGTATAGAGGCCGAAAGGAGGCTTCTGCGGGGAGTTGCGGCCGATGGGCAGGGCGCCGGGGACTGCCTCGGTCGCGAAATGGTTGCCGAAGCCGGTTTGGTAATCGGACAAAGGTTTTGCTCCCATATCCCTCTCCCTTGACGGGAGTTTCGGCTGGCGCCGGGTAAATCATGCCCCCGGCATGATTTAGAAACGCCTGGGAGGCGTTTCGCCCCGGCACCAGCCGAAACTGGTTGCGCAGACCTGGTCCGCGTTCTTCACGCGGGCCTAGTCGGAGCTGGGTGAGGGTGAGGCGCTCGCCGTTCAGCGAGCGCTCGTGGCCCCACCCTCCCCAACTACGACTAGGCAGCAAGCTGCCAAGTCTTCGTATCCTCTCCCGTCAAGGGAGAGGAACAAGATTACGCCTCGACCGCGCCCGGCACCACGCCACGCCTGATCTGGTCGAGCTCGATGCTCTCGAACAGCGCCTTGAAGTTCCCCTCGCCGAAGCCGTCATTGCCCTTGCGCTGGATGATCTCGAAGAAGATCGGACCGACCATGTTCTCGGTGAAGATCTGCAGCAGCAGGCCGCCGCCGGTCTCCGGTGCGCCGTCGATCAGGATGTCGCGCTTGCGCATTTCCTCGACGTCGTGGTTGTGGCCGGGCAGGCGCTTGTCGATCAGGTCGAAATAGGTCTGCGGCGTGGTCTGGAAACGGATGCCGTTGGCGCGCAGCGCATCGACCGTGGCGAAGATGTCGTCGGTCGCCAGCGCGAGGTGCTGGATGCCTTCGCCCTTATAGTCCTTGATGAACTCCTCGATCTGCGAATGCTCGTCCTGGCTTTCGTTGAGCGGGATGCGGATCTTGTCGTCGGGTGCGGTCATCGCCTTGGAGAACAGGCCGGTGGCCTGGCCCTCGATGTCGAAATAGCGGATCTGGCGGAAGTTGAAGATACGCGAATAATAGTCCGCCCAATAATCCATCCGCCCACGCTGGAGATTATGGGTGAGGTGGTCGAGCGTGTGCAGGCCGACACTATGCTGGTCGGCGCTGGCGCCCTCAACGGGCTCGAAATCGATGTCGTAGATCGTCGCGGCGCCGCGGCGGTCGACCAGATAGAGATTCGCCCCGCCAATGCCCTCGATCGCGGGGATGTTGAGTTCGGCCGGGCCGACCTTGCCCTCGACCGCCACCGCGCCGCGCTCGACCGCGAGCTTCAACGCCTTGGCCGCATCGGCCACGCGGAACGCCATCGCGTTGGCCGAGGGGCCGTGCTGCTCGCGAAAATTCGCGACCTGGCCGTTCGAATCCATGTTGAGCAGGAAGTTGATGTCGCCCTGGGCATAGCGCCGGACATTCTTGGAGCGATGCGTACCGACATGGGTGAAGCCCATCTTCACGAACAGATTCGCCAACGCATCGGGGTCGGGCCCGGTGAACTCGACGAACTCAAAGCCGTCCAGGCCCATGGGATTGTCTTGGCGGTCGGTCATCGCGAATCTCCGAGGCGTAAAGTGGTAACAGATGAAACTATATCGCGGTTTTTGCGGTCCGTCCACGGTGAAAGGTCACCTTGCCATCGCTTCGGCCCCTGACTACGGGCTCGTAACGATATGGCAGGATTCAAACCAAGCGAGCCTGGGTTCGACCGTGCCGGGCTCCTCGCGCTCCTGTTCGCGACAGCCACCCTGGGCACCGAAATGGTCCTGTTCACGACGGTCCGAACACCGCCCGGCATCGCTATCCTGTTGACTCTCCTGTTTTTCTCGCTTACATCCATTTTCATTCTGTTCCGGTTTCAGGTGCCGGATATTGTCCGCCTTCCCATGACGGCCTTGCTGATTATCGCGCTTCTGGTGATGGGCCTCCGCGCCGACCCCTTCGGTATCTCCACCGGGCGCGACGACATGCCGGGCGCCTCCGGCCCGGCTCGGCAAGGAGTCGCCACTGCCGCAGGGAAGACACCGTCGCAGGACGAGGCGGACGTTCCGGTGGAGTCGGACGGCGAGACGCGATCACATCCGACCATCGCCCTGAATCCGGACCCGGCCGGCGATCGCGGCTGGGCAACCAGGATCAACGGCGACGTGGCGAAGGCGATCGCCATGCCCGGGGCCTCCGACTTCCTGATCGAAGGCTCGGTCGCGAATTCCAGCAACGATGCCGGCGAACGGGTCATGATCGTCTGGTCGCTCCAGGCGGGTGACAAATGGGTCAGTTGCGGCAGCACGACCGCGATGAGCCCCAATGAGGGGCTGATCCTCGACCAGATCAAGCATGTCTTCGGCAGGGCGATCGAGGAATCGGTCAAACGCGGGCAGCCGACCTGTTTCTGAAACCCGCGCGATGCCTTCGCGCGCTGAAAACCCTTAGTCCGGGGTCGTCGTGATCAGCATGATTGCGCCGCTGATGGCAAAGCCGCTGGCGATCGGCGCGATCGAGACGCGCACGGGCACCTCGATGCCGGCATTGGTCAATATCTTGCTGCCAAAGGCGCGCGAGGCGGCGCTTCCCTCCAGGACCACCTCGATCGCCTCCCGTACGGCAGCCCGGCTCGCGGGTACGGTCAGATCGGCGAAGCGCGTGCCCTTCAATTGACCGGGCGCCAATCCCGTCAGGGCAGCGAAACGCGCGTCGAGCTGTGCGATCGTTGCCCGCACGGTCAGCTTGACCGTGGCAATATATCCATGAGCCGCGCAGGCGCGCTCCAGCGCCTCGCCGTCGATGGCGGTCTTGTCGAAATTGCGATCGTGGAAGACGCGAACGATCAACGCCACGCCATTCGGCCAGAGAAAGGCCTTGATGCGCAGGGGAGGGTGCTGCGGCGTTTCTCCGGGCAATTCGAAATGGGTTTCCTCGCCCGTGCGGGAGACGTGCCGGATGCAGGCGATGGCCGGGCCGCAGCCGACCTGCGGCAAGATCTCGTCGATCCGCCTGCCGATGACCTCGCCGCAAGGGTGGCCAAGCAGCAGGGTTGCCTCACTGGACGACTGGATGACCTTCAGGTCGTTGTCGATGATGACGAGGCCGCCATCCATATGCTTCATCAGCAGGGCGAATTCGAGCGTGCCCTGGTCCGGCTTGGGCCGTTCGCCATGGTCCGCCTGGCTTACTTCTCGCCACCTGTCGTTGCTCACCAGCACGTAACGGGGGCGGCCGTGGTGGGTGATCGTCAGTGGCCGGTCCTGGGCACGTTCCTGCCAATATCCGAAATTTCGCGTAATTTCCGCAGAAGTTACAGAATCTTTCTGTTCGACGCTGTGCATAATGACCTTCGCCCGTTGAACGTTGCTGGCTTCGCAGGGTTTTTTTGCTTCTTCACGATATTATTTGTAACGGTCAAATAACGAAATACCGATGCCGCGATGCAATATGATAGCGGTACCGCGACATTCAGGATAATTACGTATAATCCTCAGATCCTCCCCCTCGTCGTCATTACCGCATGTTATTGCTGATCATACATCATTTGAGCATGGGGACCAAAGCAACAAATCGGATAGAAAGAACGCGAATTCGATCCATTTTGGCTGTGAAGGTTCGCGATTTTATAGTAGGTGTCTCCGGCACTGCTGTCATCGAGATGGCGCTGGTCTTGCCGCTCCTTTTGATGCTCGTCATGGGCGTCGTGACCTATGGGCATCTCTTTTTCCGCGCCCATGACGTTCAGGAGGCAGCGAACGACGCCGCCCGGGCGACCATTTCGGGCCTGAACGCTGCGGAGCGCGCGAGCATCGCGCAAGAGAGCGTGCAAACCAGCTTCAGGCGAACCGGGACGCTCGACCCGACCCGGTCCAGCATCGTGATCGAGGATGACGGCACGACGCTCGTCGTTCGGCTGACCTATGACGCATCCAACGATCCATTGCTCAGCCTCGGCGTGCTGCCGGTCCAGGACAGGATGATCCGGCGCAGCGCCGCGATCCGGCTCGGGGCGCTTTAGGATGCGGCGGATCCGCCTTCGCCCCCTGGGCTCCCTGATCAGCGACCAGAAGGCCAGCGTTACGATCCTGACGGCCGGCGGGCTGCTGATGATGATCAGTGCCACGGCGCTGGCGGTGGATGTCGGCTCCCTGTACCTCGGCAAACGAAAGCTTCAGGGTGTGGCCGATGCGGCCGCGCTCGCGTCGGCAACCGCGATCGACGATCCCGGACCGGGCGCGAATGCCGCGATCCAGGCGAATTCGGACGGGAATGCCCGGGTCCAGACGCTCACGCCGGGCGTCTATTCCGCGGATGCCTCCATCGCCGTGGCGCAGCGCTTTGCCGCAGGCGGTTCGTCTCCGAACGCCATCCGGGTCGTACTGGTGAAGGACGCGCCGCTCTTTTTCGGGCGGTTTCTGACCGGTCATGCGACGATGGAGATCTCCGCCAGAGCCATTGCCACCAGGATGGACATGGCGGCCTTTTCGATCGGATCGAGATTGGCCGCCGTGCAGGGCGGCTTGCCCAATGCCCTGCTGTCGGGGCTGGCCGGTACGACCCTGAACGTATCGGTGATGGACTATAACGCGCTGGTCGGGGCGAATGTGGATATCCTGGCCTTCTCGGATGCGTTGCGGACCCAGGCGCATCTGAGCGCGGCGACGTTCGGCGACACGTTGGACAGTCGGGTCACGCTCCCCCAGGCGCTTTCCGCGCTGGCTGCCGTCACGGGAGACCCGACGGCGGCGGCAGCATTGCGGTCGATGGCATTGAAGGTGCCGGCAACCACGATCCGCCTTTCCGACCTGATCGATCTCGGGCCGCTCGGGGGCCTGAACAGGGTGGACCCGTCAAAGCCGATATCGACCGATTCCTATGCCGTCGCTCGCGAGATGCTCGAGCTTGCGAACGGCCAGCGACAGGTCGCGCTGGACCTTGGCCTCGCCGTGCCGGGTATCGCTTCGTCGAGGCTGACCCTGGCGATCGGGCAGCGGCCCTCCCATTCGCCCTGGCTGGCCGTCGACAGCGATGGATCGACCATCGTCAGGACGGCGCAAAGCCGGCTGTACCTCGATACGACTCTGGCCGGCGCGGCGACCCTGGGCCTCGTTTCGGTGCGATTGCCGGTCTATGTCGAACTGGCGCAGGCACAGGCGAAGCTGTCGGCGATCTCCTGCCCCAACGGCGCGGCGCGTGCGCGAGTCACGCTGGATGTGATGCCTGCGGTCGGCGAGATATCCATCGCGGATATCGACACCGGCACCCTCGGCGATTTCACTGCCCCCGTCACCAAGCGGCGCGCGCTGATCGCGCATGCCGTGCTGATCGATGTGACCGGTCAGTCAAGCGTTACGCTGGGCGGGGTGAATTGGCAGAGCGTCACCTTCTCGGCCGACGATATCGCGGCGCACCGGCCGCTTACGGTATCGACGAACGATATCGCCCAGGGAGTGGCCACGTCGTTGATCGGGCGGATTGACCTGCGCGCGACCGCGCTTGGCCTGGGGCTCAACCTGTCGTCGGTGACCGCGACGGTTGGCGGCGCCCTGAACGTCGCGGCGCCAGCGCTGGACGGCGTGGTGGATCAGGTCACCAACTTGCTGGGCGTCCATGTCGGACAGGCCGACACATGGATCGACGGGGTCCGCTGTGGAACGCCGGCGCTGGTCGGATAATCGGGAGGGCAAGCATCCATGAAACAGGCTGAAGTGATGACCGGAAACTCCGCTGATCCAATGGATCTCGACAGGCGGACCGATCGTCGCGCAACGCGGCGATGGATTACCGATCTCGACATTACTTTCCGGCGGGACGGGTCGCGCGCCTTCAGCGGCAGGATGATCGAGATTTCGCGAGCGGGATGCAAGCTCGCCACCGGTTTCACGCTCGACAGAGGCATCCGGATCTTCATCACTATTCCCGGATTCGAGACCTTTGTCGGAGTCACCGCATGGGCAGAGAACGAGATGGCGGGCATACGCCTCCACAAGGAGCTGTATCCCGCCGTCGTCGATCATATCCTTAGCCTCAACCCGCGCCACTCCGTGGAGCTGAACCGAGTCCATTGGGAAATGTCGCTCGACTTCGCGATCTGGAAAGTGCGGTCGCTGGCCGCGCAGCGCGAGGAGTGACCTTCAGAGAAGGGCGGCCCCGAAGGGCCGCCCGATCGTATTATCAGAGGGCGGCGCGCTTGCCGCCATCGACGTTGACGACATGGCCGGTGATGAACGACGCCTTGTCGGAGCCGAGGAAGACCACTGCCTGGGCGATTTCGTCCGGCGCACCGGTACGGCTCATCGGGATGGTCGAGGCGAGGCCTGCCTTGCCTGCTTCGTCGCCGGTGAAGCGATCGAGCATCGGCGTGTCGATCGGCCCCGGCGCGACGGCATTGACGCGGACGCCGAAGGGCGCGCCTTCCAGCGCGGCCGCCTTGGTCAAACCCTCTACGGCATGCTTGCTCGCGGTGTAGAGCGCGGCATTGGCAAAGGCAGCCTGACCGAGCACCGACGAGATGTTGATGATCGAGCCCGAGCCCTGGGCCTGCAGCACACGAAGCTCGTGCTTCATGCTGAGCAGCACGCCAAGCACGTTCGTATCGAACATCGCGGCATAGCTTTCCGGGGTCTGGTCGGTGATCGGGCCGAACTGGCCTTCAGTGCCGGCATTGTTGACCGCGATGTCGAGGCGGCCGAACCTGGCGACGGTGCCGTCGACCAGCGCGCGCAGATCCTCTTCATGGCGGACATCGGCGCGGATGAAATGGGCTTCGCCGCCGAGATTGCGCAGCTCCGCGGCGACTGCTTCGCCGGTTTCGGCGTTGCGGCCGGAAATGACGACCTTCGCGCCCTCACGGGCAAAGGCTTCGGCGGTGGCGCGGCCGATGCCGCTAAGGGCGCCGGTGACGAGGACGACGGGTGCTGACATGGTAATGATCCCTGATGAAACCTGGCAGGCGAACTGCACTGCGGTTCGTCAAATATGTACGTACGTATTATCTACAAGAGGCAAAATGTGCCTGTCATTATTTTATTTGATAAAGGTCTGATTGGGCGGGAATTTTAAAGCCGAGAGACGGCGGCTTCAGCGTAGCAGCGTGTTGAAAGTGATCCGTTTGAGCCGCTCCATCGGCTCAGCACTGCGTTCAACCTTGGCGAGCAGGTTCGTGCCCTGGAGCGATGCGACCAGGAAGGCCGCGATATCGTCACACTCCAGATCGGCACGGACTTCACCGGCCGTGACCGCCGCCCTTAGACAGGAAGCGATGGCAGCCTGCACCTCCTGAAAGATATGGATCAGGCGCGGGCGCATCATCTCGCTGTCGCTGTTCTCGGCGGCGAGATTGCCGATCATGCAGCCATTGCACACGGCAGCGCCAGACACACGGTCGATATTCGCCTCGAAAAAGGCGTCGAGCCGTTGGAGGGGAGTGAGGGCCTCATTGCGCAGGGTCTCGGCAAACAGGACGAGGCTCTGCTGGAAATAGATGTCCAGCACCTCGAGCCCGAACGCTTCCTTCGAGACGAAATGGTTGGTGAAAGAGCCTTGGGGCACGCCCGCCGCCTGGACGATATCGCGCACGCTGGCGCCGCCAAAGCCGCGCTCATGCACGACCCGGACGCCAGCGGAGAGGATTTTGTCGCGGTTAGAGAGCTTTGCCATCGCGATAATATGGGCGTCCATATTTTTATGTCAACTATGACAATGGGGTGACGGGGCGCCTGAGCCGCGCTAGCGAAGGTGCATGCCAAGCCTGAAGCTCGACCAGTTCCTGCCGTATCGACTGTCGATTGCGTCGAACCGCGTCTCGTCGGCGATTGCGACAGCGTATCAGTCGTTGTTCGGCCTGCGCATCCCCGAATGGCGGCTGATCGCGGTGATCGCGGAGAGCGACGGGCTGACCCAGCAGGCGCTGGGCGCGGCGACGCGCATGGACAAGGTGACAGTCAGCCGCGCCGCCATCGCGCTGGTCGATCGCGGGCTGGTCCAGCGCCGACCCAATCCCGACGACCAACGATCGCACCTGCTCTCGCTGACCAAGGCCGGGAAGACACTGTACGAAAGCGTCGCGCCCAAGGCGCTTGAGCTGGAGGCGCAGGTCTTTGCCGGCTTCTCCGCTGAGGAAATCGCGACGTTCAGCACGATGCTCGACCGGATCGAGGCATCGGCCGCGCCGCTCGACCCCGAACAGGCTTGATGACCGGCCCCGGCCTGTCCTAAGCGCACAGGCAGCCCTCCCCAGGCAGTCGCGACTTTTCCAGGAGGCCCAATGCCCGAAATGCTCGATCGTGCCGGTTTGTCCGTTGCTCCGCAGCTGGTCTCGTTCGTCGAGGAGCAGGTACTGCCGCCGCTCGGCGTGGATCCCGGCATCTGGTGGCAGGGCGTGGCCGACATATTCGGACTGTTCTCGCCCGAGAACCGCGCATTGCTGGCCAAACGTGACACGCTGCAGGAGCAGATCGATTCGCGCTACGCCGCTGGCGGTGCTGCCGACGAGGCGTTCCTGCGCCAGATCGGCTATCTCGTGCCGGAGCCTGCGCCGTTCTCGATCGGCACGCAGAATGTCGATCCCGAGATCGCGACCATGGCCGGGCCGCAGCTGGTCGTCCCCGTGCTCAACGCCCGCTTCGTGCTGAATGCCGCCAATGCGCGCTGGGGCAGCTTGTACGACGCGCTCTACGGCACCGATGCACTGCCCGGCATGGCCGTGCCGGGCGGCTATGACCCGGTGCGCGGCGCGCAGGTGATCGCGTACGCCAAGGCGTTCCTCGACGAGGCGGTGCCGCTGTCAGGCGAGAGCTGGGCTGCCTATCGTGGCGGAACGCCTGATCTGGTCGATCCGGCGCAACTGGTCGGTCGCAAGGGGGATTCGTTGCTGCTGCGGCACAACGGCCTGCACATCGAGGTGGTGATCGACCGGACCTCAGTCATCGGCGGCGGGGACCTGGGCGGCATCGCCGACGTCATCCTCGAATCCGCGATCACCACGATCGTCGATCTCGAGGATTCGATCGCTGCGGTGGATGCCGAGGACAAGGTCGCGGCCTACACCAACTGGCTCGGGCTGATGCGGGGCGACCTGGTCGAGAGCTTCGACAAGGGCGGTCGCACGGTCACGCGCAAGCTCAATGCCGATCGCAGCTATGACGCGGTCGCCGGCGGCACATTGGCCTTGCCAGGCCGCAGCCTGTTGTTCGTGCGCAATGTCGGTCATCTGATGACCACCCCGGCGGTGACGCTGGCCGATGGCAGCGAGGCGCCCGAAGGCATTCTCGACGCGATCATGACCGCGACGATCGCACTCTACGACCTGCGCGGGCTCGGTGCGTATCGCAACAGCCGCGCCGGATCCTTCTATGTCGTGAAACCCAAGATGCACGGGCCGGAAGAGGCCGGCTTCACCAACCGGTTGTTCGATGCGGTCGAGGATCTGCTCGATCTGGAGCGCCACACGATCAAGGTCGGGGTGATGGACGAGGAGCGCCGCACTTCGGCCAATCTCGCCGCCTGTATCGCGGCGGTGAAAGACCGGATCGTCTTCATCAACACCGGCTTCCTCGATCGCACCGGCGACGAGATGCACACGGCAATGCGTGCCGGGCCGATGATTCCCAAGGCCGAGATGAAGTCGAGCGACTGGATCAAGGCCTATGAGGACCGCAACGTCCGGATCGGGCTGGCGCACGGCTTTTCGGGCAAGGCGCAGATCGGCAAGGGCATGTGGGCGGCGCCCGATCGGATGGCCGATATGATGGAGCAGAAGATCGGCCATCCGAAATCGGGCGCCAACACCGCCTGGGTGCCGAGCCCGACCGCAGCGACGCTCCATGCGATGCATTACCATCAGGTCGATGTGTTTGCGCGCCGCGGGGAGATTGCGCGCGAGGCAATCCCTGGCCTGACGCCGCTGCTGACCGTGCCGGTGGCCAAGGGCCGCAACTTGACGCCGGACGAGGTGCGCGCCGAGCTCGACAATAATGCCCAGGGTATCCTCGGCTATGTGGTGCGCTGGATCGATCAGGGCGTGGGTTGCTCCAAGGTGCCTGATATCCACGATATCGGGCTGATGGAGGACCGCGCGACCCTGCGCATCTCCTCGCAGCATATGGCCAACTGGCTGCTCCACGGCGTGGCCACTGAGGCGGATATCGACGCGGCCTTTGCGCGCATGGCGGCCAAGGTGGACGTCCAGAATGCGGGCGACCCGCTGTACCGGCCGATGTCCGGGAACGAGGCGACGAGCCTGGCTTATCAGGCGGCGCGGGCCCTGGTGTTCGAAGGGCTGACTCAGCCCAACGGCTATACCGAGCCGCTGCTGCACGCCTATCGCGCGCGGGCCAAGGCGGAGGCGTAACCCGCGCAAAAGCATTGCGGATCGAAACTGATCTTTGCGTCCCTGCGAAAAATCGAATATCGGGTATCGTGGGAGAGCGATACATGGGCCTTGAGCATTTCGACGTCGTCGTTGTCGGCGCCGGTATTTCCGGCATCGGTGCCGGTTATCACCTGCAGAAGCTGTGCCGGGATCGCAGCTATGTGATCCTCGAAGGCCGCGCGGCGATGGGCGGGACCTGGGACCTGTTCCGCTACCCCGGTATCCGCTCCGATTCCGACATGTACACGCTCGGCTATTCCTTCCGCCCCTGGACCGAGGCGAAGGCGATCGCTGACGGGCCGTCGATCCTCAAGTATGTCAACGATACCGCCAGCGAGGCTGGGATCGACCGGCACATCCGCTATCGTCACCATGTGAAGCAGGCCGCCTGGTCCACACCCGATGCGCGCTGGACGGTCGAGGCCGACGGCCCGGACGGGCCGGTCGCCTTCACCTGCAATTTCCTCTTCATGTGCAGCGGCTATTATAATTACGCCCGCGGCCACACGCCCGATTTCCCCGAAGCGGAGAGTTTCGCCGGGCGCATCGTCCATCCGCAATTCTGGCCCGAGGATCTCGATTACAGCGGCAAGAATGTCGTGGTGATCGGCAGCGGCGCGACCGCGGTGACCCTGGTGCCGGCGATGGCCGACAAGGCCGCACATGTGACGATGCTGCAGCGATCGCCGACCTATGTCGTGTCGCGCCCGGCCGAGGACGGCTTTGCCAACTGGCTGCGGCGAAAGCTGCCGGCGATGCTTGCCTATGACATCACGCGTTGGCGCAACGTGCTGTTCCAGATGTTCTTCTACAATCTCGCGCGCAAGCGGCCGGAAAAGACCAAGGCGCGGCTGCTTGAGATGGTCCGTACCGAGCTCGGCCCGGATTACGACGTCGCGACGCATTTCACCCCGCGCTACAATCCCTGGGACCAGCGGCTGTGCCTGGTGCCGGACGGCGACCTGTTCGCCTCGCTCAAGAAGGGGGAGGCCTCGGTCGTCACCGACACGATCGAACGTTTCACGCCAACGGGCATCAAGTTGAGTTCGGGCGCGGAGCTTCCCGCGGACGTGATCGTCACCGCAACGGGGCTCGAGCTGCAACTGCTGAGCGACGTGGCATTCAGCGTCGACGGGGCGGCGGTCGATCTGTCGCAAACGTTCAACTACAAGGGCATGATGTACAGCGACGTGCCGAACCTGGCCTCGTCCTTCGGCTACACCAACGCGTCGTGGACGCTGAAGGCCGATCTCACCTGCGCCTATGTTTGCCGGTTGCTCAACACCATGAAGAAGCGTGGGCTGCGCCAGGCCACGCCGCGGATCGGCGACGATGTGCTGACGCCCGAGCCGTTCCTTAGCTTCACCTCGGGCTATGTCACGCGGGCGATGGAGAAGTTTCCGAAACAGGGCAGCAAGAAGCCCTGGAAGCTCTATCAGAACTACGCGAAGGACGTGGTCTCACTGCGCTTCGGCTCGGTCGATGACGGCATGGAATTCTCCAACCCCGCCTCACGCAAGCAGCCGGCTGAGCCGGTACGCGAACCAGTGACTGCCTGAGCTGCGTGCCCAAAATGGGGCACGCGCATGACACGTATCCGGAACCGATCCGGACGGAGAAGCCACCGATTTGGAGTTAATGGTTACCGGATTGCTGCGAGTCCCGAATCGGGACCGGGCCGGTATCTTCGCGCGTCGCCTAGTTCGGCAATCCGCGATGTGGCTAGTGGAAAGGAGGCAGGGCGTATCGACCCAATCTCCGACTAACCTTCGTTAAAGACAGGCTATTTCAGTCGGAGATCAGGTCGATTGACTGGATTACCAGGGACGGATGCCCTCGCCGTAGATCAGCGCAATAATGAACTTAAGCACTTGCTTTCTCCCTTGTGCACTCAGGCGAGCGCAGCTGTTTATTAACGGAAAATTAGGGATAAAGCAATCGGATTCCCGGGACTTTCGCGGCCCAAAGCGGGACGTTTAAGAGTTCCTTCAGCGGTCGACTGCTACCGCTCGTACCGATGGCGCGCGCTTCACGTTCATATAACCCGGCAAGGGGCCCCAGGGCGCGCGGTGCGCAGCTGCCTTTGTCGGCCGCACTTCGCCACCGCGCCGAAGGCGATGGCGGCGTTGCTGTGCCGCGCGCCGAAGTGCCGCCGGGCGGCATGAGCGGCTTCGAGAAACATCAGCGCCAGCTGCTGGAGCGGGCGGGGATGCCGTTCGACGATACTGACGGCATCGTGCCGCCTCTGCCCAAGGCCTGGCAGTTCCTGTGCCTGGCTGAAATCTCCAATTTCGCGGCATTGCGCCGTCATCTTGGCCGGTCGCGCGCTGACCGATTGCCGATCGACGTGAGCGACCGGATCGACGCCAGCCTGGCCGACGCCCGTATCTCGGTGGTCGGGCGCAATATCGTCGAGGTCGCCTTTGAAGGGGATTCGCTGACTGATCTCGCCGCCGCGCTTGGCTGCCTGACCGCCGATTTCGACCTGCCGCTCGACCTGGACGGCGAGCAGCACCGGCTCGAGATGCATTTCGGCGCCGCCGCTGCGCCGCTCGGCAATGCCGAGGACGTGCGGCTCGCCGAAGAGGCGGAAAGCGCGCTGGAGCAGGCACGGACCGAGGCCCATGCCGTCATTCGCGACCTTTCCGCGGGCACGCCGGCGTTCGACCGGCTGACGCTGACCCGCGAATTGCCGGGCGCGATCAAGAATGGCGAGATGTTCCTGCAGTATCAGCCCAAGGTCCATGTGCGCCGTCAGGAGATTGCGAGCGCCGAGGCGCTGGTGCGCTGGCAGCATCCGACCCGCGGGCTGATCCTGCCCGGCGACTTCATCACCGTCGCCGAGGAAGCGCGGGAGATCTCCGCGCTGACCTTGTGGACACTCGATCAGGTGATCTCCGACCAGCGCCTGCTGGCGCAGGATGGCAACGATCTGACCATCTTCATCAACATCTCAGGCCAGTTGCTCGCCGATGTGCGCTTCGTGAAGCTTGCCTGCTCCAAGGTCAGCGAGAGTGGCGCAAAGATCGGGTTCGAGATCACCGAGACCTCGGTGATCCGCGATCCACAGAGTGCGATCTTCAACCTCCAGGCCTTTGCCGATGTCGGCATCACCATTGCGATCGACGATTATGGCGCCGGCCTGTCGTCGCTGGCCTATCTGAAGCAGCTCCCGGCGAAGGAGCTGAAGATCGACAAGATGTTCGTGCTGCAACTGACCAGCAGCAACCGAGATCCGCTGATCGTGCGCTCCACCATCGACCTGGCGCATGCGCTGGAGATGGAAGTCACGGCCGAGGGCGTCGAGACCCAGGCGGCGATGGCGCTGCTCAGCGTGATGGGCTGCGACATGGTGCAGGGCTATCTGATCAGCCGACCCGTCTCGATCGACGCGTTCCGCCAGTTCCTGCGCGACGACAAGGCGCGCACCCCCGAAGACCCTGGCCATGCGATGTTCCGCCGCCCGGCGAGCTTCTGGAAGAGCGCCTGAACGCGCGACTGTCGCGGTTCCTTAGCGCGTATTTAACATGTCCCGTCCACAACGGCCCGAATGATGGGGCTCACTCTTCGCACCTTGGTGGCGGCGGCGCTGATGGCGCTGACGGCTTTGGGCGTGCCCGCTACGGCGCAGGCGCAGACCGCGCCGCAGGTGACGGACGCCGGTTCGCGCTTCGATTCCATGGTGGCCGACGCCAAGGCGATGATGCTGGTCGATCCCGGCAAGACGATCGAAAAAGCCAAGGCTGCGGAAGCCGAAGCAACGTCGCTCGAGGGACGTCAGCGGACCATCGCCATGGCGACCGCGCAATGGCTCCAGGGTGAAGCCTACCTCCGCCTCAACGATCTCGACCACGCCCAGCCCCTGATCGACCGCGCTTATGCGGCGGTTACGGGTAGCGGCGCGCCGACCAAGCTGAATGGCGATATCCTGCTGTCGCGCGGCGGCCTGCACACCGCCAAGGCCGATGTCGCCGCGGCACTTTCCGATTACCAGGCGGCACATGCGGTGTTCCGCGACCTTGGCGAGACACGCAGCCGTGCGGTCGCGCTGCTGAGCATCGCGCTGCTCTATCAGGAAGCCAAGGATTACGAGAACGGCCTGCGCTATTCGAGCCAGGCGATGGAGGTCTATCGCGGCGATCCGTCGCTGCTGCTGGCGATCTACAATAATCGCGGCGTGTGTCTGAAGGAGCTGGGCCGCTTCACCGAAGCCGAGAAGCAGTTCAACGAAGCGCTCTCGCTCGCGCGGACGATGAAGAGCCCCGGCCGCGAAGTGCAGATCCTGCGCAACATCGTCCGGGCGCAGCTCGCCACCGACAATCTTGCCGCTGCGGATCGGACCATAGCCGAGGTGGCGACGGTGTCGCGTGCCGCCGGCATGCCGACCGACAGCCAGGATTTGGGCCTGGCGGCGCAGGCAGCGCTCCAGCACGGCGATCTCGGACGGGCGACCTCGCTGATCGGACGCAGCTTTGCAGGCGTCGACCTGCACACCACGACCCTGGCGTTCCGCGAGGGGCATCAGACCGCCTATGACCTGTTCAAGAAGACCGGCGACGAGAAGCAGGCACTGCTCCATCTCGAGGCGCTGAAGCGGCTTGACGACCAGACCTCGACGCTCGCCGCATCGACCAACACCGCGCTTGCCGCCGCGCGCTTCGATTTCGCCAATCAGGAATTGAAGATCACCCGGCTGCAGGCGGCCGAGGCGCAGCGCAAGTACGAGGCCGAACAGGCGCGCGCGCAGACTCAGCGGATCATCTTTATCGGTGCCGCCGTCGCGACGGTCATCATCGTCTCGATGCTCGGCTTCGGCCTCGTTACGATCCGGCGCAGCCGCAACGAAGTGCGCGCCGCGAATATCGATCTGGCCGCGACCAACAGCGCGCTTGCCAAGGCACTGGCGGCGAAGACCGAGTTCCTCGCGACCACCAGCCACGAAATCCGCACGCCGCTCAATGGCATCCTCGGCATGACTCAGGTGATGCTGGCCGACAAACGATTGGCCGAGCCGATGCGCGACCGGATCGAGGTAGTGCACGGAGCGGGGCTCAGCATGCGTGCGCTGGTCGACGACATTCTCGACGTCGCCAAGATGGAAACCGGCAACATGACGATCGAACGCGAGGCGTTCGACCTGAAGGCGACGCTCCATGAGGTGTCGCGCATGTGGGAAGAGCAGGCGCGGGGAAAGGGCATCGGGTTCACGCTGGATCTTGCCGATTGTCCGGAGCGAATCGAGGGCGATGCCGCTCGGCTGCGCCAGATCACCTTCAACCTGCTGTCCAACGCGCTGAAGTTCACCGAGAGCGGATCCGTCCGCGTGCGCGCCTTTGCTCGTGAGGAAGGCGATCAACCGAAGCTGATGATCGAGGTGACCGACACCGGCATCGGCATCCCGGCGGACAAGAACGAGCTGATCTTCGAATCCTTCCGCCAGGTGGATGCCGGGACGACCCGCAAATTCGGTGGCACCGGGCTAGGGCTTGCCATCTGCCGGAACCTTGCCCGAGCGATGGACGGTGACGTGACGGTGCGCAGCCAGGTGGGCGAAGGGTCGGTCTTCACCCTCGAATTGCCGCTGTTCCGTGCCGCGGCTGTGGAGGCGACCGAAGAACGGACTGAAGCCCGTGCGCTGATCATTCTCGATCGCAATCCGATCTCGCGCAGCATGCTGCGTGCCGTGCTCGAGGCGCGGGCGGGCAGCGTGTTGTTCGCAAGCAGTGTCGATGAAGCGATCGGGCTGATGGCCGCGGGCGGAGTATCCCGGCTGCTCATCGATGACGCCACGCTGAAGGCGAGCGACAATATGCCGGGCGCAGTGCAGGCTCTGGCTGCGGCGGCGAAGGACGCCAGTGTGGTCTCGGCCCTGCTATGGCCGGCCCCGAGTGACGATCAACGGTCGGAATTTCTTGCGGCGGGGCTCGATATCGTGATTGCCAAGCCGATCGCCGGCGCGGCGTTGGCCGAATTGCTTTTTCCGTTGGATAAAAGCGACACGGACAACGACAGCCATCTTGTAACGCGCGCGGCATGATCAGATAGAGACATCCGATATGGTTCCATTTCACCACCAAGCGGCTAGCGCCCCGGCATTCAGGCCATGAACATCCTCTTCATCGAGGATGATCCGATGAATCGGCGTGTTGTGAAGGACATGCTCGACGTTGCTGGCGCGTCCATGGTCGGCGCCGAGAGCGGCGAGATTGGCCTGCAACTGATCGAAGAGCAGGATTTCGACATGATTCTCGTCGATCTCCGCATGCCCGGCATGGATGGGCTGGAGGCGATTCGGCACATCCGCGGCCGCACGGACGCGAAAGGCAAGCTGCCGATCATCGTCGTGACGGCCGATACCGCGATCGATTTGCGCGAGCGGTGCCTCAGCGAGGGCGCGGATGAAGTGCTGTTCAAACCCGTCGCGATGGATTCGCTGTTCGATGCGATCGGGCGGATGCTGGCGCGTGGCTCCGGCGAGGGGATGATCGGCTAGGTCCGAATCGTGGCGATAGACACTCTTCTCCGCACGGCCTGACAACGTTGGCTAGCGGTGGCGGAATTCCCTGTTCCGGAGCAATAACAGGGAAATTAACAGGGAATTTGATTCTTCTGCCGCTTTCACGGACATTATTCTTCAATCTTTCTTTTTAATATCAGTAGTTTAATAGAAATTCCCTGTTATCCGATAACAGGGAATTCGCGCCCGCCGAACAGGGAATTCCTTCTCGGAACAGGGCGGCGACAGTTCCCGATAAACCACGATGAGAATGACCAGGGCGACGCCAAAAAGACGTCGTCATCCTATGCTGGCATGGTCGGCGGTCGCGTTGAATCGATCGATGCCGTTCACCGCCATTTCGGATGTGGCAATCCGCTCCAACGGTATTGCAGATGGCCCCTATTCAGGCGGTATGCGTTTCAGCGCATCCGCGAGCGACGCGGTGGCACTGCCGCGCCGGGCCGGCTGAGGCTGGGAAGGGGCGGGGGCCCAGCCCGTCAGAAAGACGATCTCGAAACGCTCGGTCGTACGGCCGTCAGGGTCCGCCTGCTCGGTAAAGGCGTCGGCGGCGCGAGCGAGCGTGTCGCGGCGAAGCGGGGTTCGACCGACCAGCAGGTTTGTTGCGGCCATGCCGCGTAGATCGCCCAGCAGCCGCCCCAGATCGGCGTAGCGCACGTTCAGCGACTCCACATCGGCGACAGGCAGGGCGAAGCCGGCGCGGACCAGCAGGTCGCCCGCGGAACGCACGTCGATTTGCGGATGAATACGCGCGGCCGGGCGATCCCGCTCGGCTTCGCGAAACGCAGCGCGGAGGGTCGACAGGGTGCCGGCCCCAGTGAAGGCGGCGAGGAACAGGCCGTCAGGCCGCAGCGCGCGCCGGATGAGGGTCAGTGCACCGGGCAGGTCGTTGACGCTGTCGAGTACGCCCGCGGACACCACCAGATCGAACGACGCATCGGCGAAGGGCAAGCGATCTTCGTCGGCCTGAACATCGCCCGCAAAAGCGAGGCCGGCGTCGCAGCGGACGATGCGCGCGCCGGGTGGTGGCAGGAACGCGTCGTCGAAGCAGCCAAGATCGAGCACGTCCTCGAATCCGCGCGTGACCGTTCCGAGCCGCTCCTGGATGCCGTCGAGCATCGCCGCGCGCAGGAAATCATGACCGGCAAAGCCGGCGGCGGCGCGATCGCGGTGCGCGCGTCGTGCAATACGGTCGAAGATATCGGGGGTGCTCACGGCCGGGCTTGTGCCGTCGGACGGTCGGCGCGACAAGAGGGCGTGCAGCGGTTCCTCGCTCCCCTTCGTGTCGCCGCCAATCTCGCGCTGCCGCCGCGATGCCCCGGTTGTGGCGCGGTGACAGGGGAGGACCATCGCTTTTGTGCCGCCTGCTGGGGCGAATTGCGCTTCCTCGGCCCGCCCTGGTGCGCGGCCTGCCATGCGCCTTTCTCCTATGATCGCGGGCCGGGCGCCTTGTGCGGGGCGTGCCACCAGCAACCGCCGCGCCATGCCGGCGTGCGTGCCGCCGTGGCGTATGGCGACGTCGCCCGCACCGTCGCGCTGCGGCTCAAATATGGCGGGCGTACTGCCTTTGCCGAGACGGTCGCGCGACAGATGGCACGACTGATGCCCGAGGGTGCCGATCTGCTCATCCCCGTTCCGCTTCATCGGTGGCGCATCTGGTCGCGGGGCTTCAACCAGGCCGCGCTGATCGCCCGCGCGCTGACTCGCGCCACCGCTGTGGCGAACGATCCACTGCTGCTGCGCCGCGCGCGCGCCACGCCGCCACTACGCGGGATGGGCGCGCGGGGCAGGGCGAAGGCGGTCGCGGGCGCCTTTCGCGTCCAGGCGGGCGCGAAACAGGCGCTCAAGGGCAAGGCAGTGGTGTTGATCGACGACATCCACACCAGCGGCGCGACCAGCGATGCCTGCACGCGCGTGCTGCTTCAGGCCGGTGCGGCCAGCGTCACCATTCTCTGCTGGGCGCGGGTGCTCGATCCTGCCGCCGACGATTGACAAGCGGCGGGGCCGCCCACATTTCAGGCGCATGGCAAAGATCGAAATCTACACCAAGGCCTTCTGCCCCTATTGCACGCGGGCGATGCGGTTGCTCGACAGCAAGGGCGTCGAGGTCGAGGAATTCGACATCACCATGGGCGGGCCGAAGCGTGCCGAGATGCTGCAGCGGGCGAATGGCCGCAGCACCGTCCCGCAAATCTTCATCGACGGGAAGCATGTCGGCGGATCGGACGATCTCGCTGCGCTCGAATGTGAGGGCAAGCTCGACGCGCTGCTCGCCGCATGAGGATCGCGCTGCTCCAGATGACGACGGGGATCGATCCCGTTGCCAATGCCCGTACGCTGACCGATGCGATCGCCGATGCGAAGAAGGGCGGTGCGGCAATGCTGTTCACGCCTGAAATGTCCGGCCTGCTCGACAGCGACCGGACGCGGGCCGCGGCCAATCTCCATCCAGAGGCTGACGATCCGGTCCTGGCGGCAGTACGCAAGGCCGCGACGGAACAGGGCATCTGGGTTCATCTCGGCTCGCTCGCGGTACGCGGTGACGACGGCAAGCTGGCCAATCGCGCTTATGTGATCGATCCCGAGGGCAAGATCCGCGCGCGCTACGACAAGCTGCATTTGTTCGACGTCGATCTGCCGACTGGCGAGAGCTGGCGGGAATCCGCCTCCTACACGCCCGGCAGCGGCGCCGTGGTGGTCGATACGCCAGTCGGGCAGGTCGGGCTCGCCATCTGCTACGACATGCGCTTCCCGGACCTGTTCCGGGCGCTGAGCGATGCCGGGGCGACCATTCTGGCGGTGCCGGCGGCCTTCACTCGGCCGACTGGAGCGGCGCACTGGCACATATTGCTGCGCGCCCGGGCAATCGAGGCAGCGGCCTTTGTCGTCGCGGCGGCGCAGACCGGCGTGCACGAGGATGGCCGCGCGACCTATGGGCATTCGCTGGTGATCGATCCCTGGGGCGAGGTGCTGCTCGACATGGGCGAAGAAGCCGGCCTGGGTTTCGCCGAGATCGATCCAGCCCGCACGGCTGACGTCCGCGCGCGCATTCCGGTACTCGCGCATCGCCGCGCGATCCCGGTCGTCGAGACCGCGTCATGATCGTTTTCGACCTGCGCTGCTCGCGCGAGCATGTGTTCGAGGCATGGTTCGGCTCGAGCGGTGCGTTCGAGGATCAGCGCGCACGCGGGCTGCTGTCCTGCCCGCTGTGCGGTGATGCGGATATCGGCAAGGCCGTGATGGCGCCGAACATCCCGGCCAAGGGCAATCGGCAGAGCGCTCCTGTCGTCCAGGGCGAGGCGCCGTCACCCGAGGTGATGAAGGCCGCGATCCGCGCCCTTGCCGAAGCGCAGGCCAAGGCGCTCGAGAAATCCGAATGGGTGGGCAGGGCCTTTGCCGACCGCGCCCGTGCGATGCACGCCGGCGAGACCGATCACGCGCCGATCCACGGCGAAGCGACGGCTGGGGAGGCCAGGGCGCTGGCCGATGAAGGCGTGGCGATCGCGCCGCTGCCGTTCCCGGTGGTGCCGCCCGAGGCGATCAACTAATCTGGATGGTGATGGGTCCTGCGCCCGATTGACCGCCGAAGGGCCAATCTCTACGACCCGGCTCGCGCCCCCGTAGCTCAGCAGGATAGAGCGACGGTTTCCTAAACCGCAGGCCGGTGGTTCGAGTCCACTCGGGGGCACCAGCACCGCTTGCGCAGGCGGTGCCACCCGGAGTGGCCCGTAGAGCGCTTATGCCTTGACGTGCTGCGCGATGTACTTGTTCATTTCGAACATCGTGACCTTGTCACGACCGAACACCTTCTTCAGCTTCTCGTCAGCGAGGATCTCGCGCTTGTTCGCCGGGTTCTGCAGGTTGTTGGACTTGATATAGTCCCACACCTTGCTGATCACCTGGCTGCGCGGGAGCCGGTCGTTGCCGACGATCGCGCCCAGCTCGGGAGACGGCTGCACCGGCGCATGGATGCCGCCGGTCTTGGGAGCTGCCGTGGGTTCTTTCGCCATAAATTGTCCTTCCTGATGTGTCGTTCATGTCGACATCGGTTTCACGCCTGTTTCAGCGTGCGATGCTTGTGCGCCGCCTTTTTGGGATTGTCACGCCTTACAGTGGCCAATTCCCCTCCTTAGGCACGCATATCGGCTGGTTTTCGACCGGGATGCGACGACTGGTGCTGTTTCCGGAGGGGAGACAAAGAAAAACCCCCTCTTCCGAACGGGAAGAGGGGGCGATTCCTTCGACGTGGAGAGCGGCTCAGAAGCTCTTGCGCAGCGTCGCACCATAGGTCCGGGGCTGGTTCGGATAGCCGCTATAGCTGCCGTCCTGCGCCACCGTCGGGAAGGTCGAGATCAGGTAGTTGTCCTTGGTCAGATTGCGGACCCAGAACATCAGTTCGAGCTGGTTGGCCTTGCTCTGGAAGCCCAGGCTGGCGTTGACCGTGTTCTGCCCATAGGTCGACAGGTTCGGCGGGGTCGTCTCAGTCAGCTGGAACTTGCTCGTGTAGTTGTACTCGCCGCGCAGATAGGCACCGATATCGTCAGTGAGATCATGCGACAGAGTGGCCGAGGTCGAGAAGGTCCAGGTAGGGATGCCCGCCGGCCGCTGGCCCGACAGATCGCGGAACGACGGACGGAGCCCGGTTGCCGGGTTCACCGGGCAGCGGACGGTATCGTAGTTCACGCAGGCAGCGCCGGTGAAGGAATCATATTTCGGATCAAGATAAGTGACCGCGCCGGTGAGGGCCAGAGCCGAGACCGGGCTGTAGGCCGCGTCAACTTCGAAGCCGCGGACCGATTCCTTGCCGGCGTTGACCAGGCTGTAGCCCAGGCCGGTAAAGGCGTTGGACTGGAAGCCCTTGATCGACTGCTTGAACACAGCGACGTTCAAATAACCGCCACGGAACTTGGCCTTGGCGCCCGCTTCGTAAACGGTGACTTCCTCAGGCGCTGCGCCGCGGCCGACACCGTTCAGTGGCGGGCGGCTGTCCGACGACAGGTTGATCGCGCTCGCCTTCCAGCCGGTCGAATAGCTGACATAGACGTTCACGAAATCGAGGTCATAGGCCGCACGCGCAGCAAAGGTGACCTTGTCACCCTCAAAAATGCCCGATTCATTGGCGTTCGGGTAATTGACCGGGCCATGGTTCGCCGTGTTGGCGTAGAAGAACTGAAGAGCATTAAGGGCGAACGGATTCGAGAACGCGGGCGAGTTAGGAGCCGTAGGTACCGTGAGGCATCCTGTGGTCGGGACCTGTGCGAGACAATTGGGAAGCGATGCGCCCAAAGAGGCTCCAAACAAGTTCACTGGAGCGGTTGCCCCCGGGACGTAGCCTTTTGCGCCCAAGACTTGCCTCAAACTGACGGGCAACAACCCGTAAGGGACAAAGCCGAGCGAAGGGACATTCTCGAGATTCAATGCCGAGAACTTGTCATTCATGACGACGTTCGAGACTACTGCCTTGCGGTCGTTCATATAGGCGATGCCGCCCGTCAGGGTCAGACGATCGGTAACCTTGAAATCAGCCTGACCGAATAGCGAATAGGACCGCTGTTTCATCTTGTAATTGTCAGCGATGCCTTGCCCTGCCGCAAAATAGGTGCTGCCGGGGACGATGCCGGGCGTACCGACGGCCGCTTGCAACGATTCAAGTCCGGTGATCAGCCCGCCTGAAAGCACGTTGACGAAAGCCCGGGCGTCCTTGCCGAAGCGGATGTCGCGTCCGGTGTCGAGTTTCTCGTCCTGATAGAAACCGCCGACCAGCCAGCTGAGCGGCCCGTCGCCGGTCGAGGCGAGGCGGAATTCCTGAGTGAAAGTCTTCGCGTTGTTCGACGTCTTGTTGTTGGCGATATCGGCGGCGGTGAAATCGATGTCCTGGTCTGACTGGTTGATCTGGTTGCGATAGGCGGTGATCGAGGTCAGCTTCGCAAAGCCGAAATTCCAGTCGACCTGGCCCGAAATGCCCTTGCCGAGCACGCGGTTATAGGGATCGGTGTTGAAGATGACGTTGCGGTCGAATACCTTCGTGGTGTCCGATACGGCGAAGCCCAAGTTCTTGATCCCGTTGATCGTGGCCGGCCCGTTGAAGACCGAGGTCACGCCGCAGCAGATTTCCTTGATCAGGTTGTAATCGGCGATGACGCGGATCGAGAAGTCAGACGAGGGCTCGAACAGGATGTCGCCGCGGACCGACCAGCGATGGCGGTCGTTGACGCCGGTGCCGGTCGTCAGGTTCTTGAAATAGCCGTCGCGCTCGTTGAGGCTGCCAGACACGCGAAAGGCGAGGCTGTCGCTGATCGGCCCCGTGATCGTCGCCTTGGTCTGCATCTGGCTGTAGTTGCCGACGCTGATCTCGGCCTTGCCGCCCCAGTCGAACGACGGACGCTTGGTGACGATGCTGATCGCGCCCGCCGACACGTTCTTGCCGAACAGGGTCGATTGTGGGCCGCGCAGCACTTCGACGCGCTCGATCTCGGGAAGATCGTCCAGTGCGGAAGCGGATCGCGAGCGATAGACGCCGTCGATGAACACGCCGACCGAGCTTTCGATACCGTCATTGCCGTTGCCGTTGCCGAAGCCGCGGATGATGAAGTTGGTCTGGCCCGCCGCGTTGAACTGCGCGACCTTGAGCGAGGGTACGACCGACTGGAGGTCGATAAGATCGCGGATCTGCGCCTTCTCGATCGTCGCGGCGCTGGTGACCGCGACCGAAATCGGCACGTCCTGCAGCGTTTGTTCGCGCTTGGTGGCGGTGACGATGATGTCGTCGCTGTCAGTGGCGTCGGCCTCATCCTGAGCGGTGGTGGCCGGGGCGGGAGTCTCTTGCGCCAGCGCTGGCACGGCGTAGAGCAGCGCGATAGCCGATGCTGCGAGCAATTCGAATTTCTTCATGATGATATCCCCTCTTGGCCAGCTCGTGGGTCTTATGCCAACTGAGCATCGTTCGTAATCCAGGTATGCTAATTCTGCGTCCACCTGAATCACCCGTCAATGCCGGAATCGTAGGAAAACAGCGGGGTTGCACAGTTGTTGCCCAAATGAGACAGTTTCGAAATCGAACTGAACTGTCCCAATGCGAGGTTGCCGTAACGTCAGGTTCGAATAAGGCGTAATGAAATGAGTATGGAACATCGCCCAGGCGGGCCAGAAAATGGCGACCTCGTCGCCGAAACACCCAAGATCCCGGTCCCGGACGAAGTAGCGGAAGCCGTTCGGACGCTGATCCGGTGGTCCGGCGACGATCCGAGCCGCGAAGGATTGCTCGATACGCCGCAGCGCGTCGCGCGCGCGTGGAAGGAATATTGCTCGGGGTATGCCGACAATCCTGCACATCATCTGTCGCGCATCTTCGAGGAGGTCGGCGGGTACGACGAGATCGTGCTGCTCAAGGACATCCCGTTCCAGTCGCATTGCGAGCATCACATGGCACCGATCATCGGCAAGGCGCATATCGCGTACCTGCCCGGCAACTATGTGGTCGGCATCTCCAAGCTGGCGCGCGTGCTCCACGCGTTCGCCCGGCGGCTGCAGGTGCAGGAACGGCTGACCGCCGAGGTCGCCGACTGCATCTGGGAGAACCTCAAGCCGGTCGGCGTCGCGGTGGTGATCGAGGCGAGCCATGCCTGCATGACCGCGCGCGGCGTGCGCACCCCGGGCGTCTCGATGGTGACGAGCCGGATGATGGGCGTGTTCCGCGAGGACGATCGCAGCCGCAAGGAAGTGCTCGCGCTGATGGGCTATTGAGGCACCGTGCGCGAGGCTGACCGCACCATATTGGTTACCGGCGCGCCGCGGCGGATCGGGGCGGCGATCGCACGGCACCTGGCGGCGCAGGGCTGGCGGGTCGCGATCCACCATCATCACTCGCCCGAGACGGCGGAGGCGCTGGCCGCCGAGCTGCCCGGCGCCTGTGTGCTGACCGGGGACCTCGCCTTGCCGGAAACGCCAGCCCATCTGGTGCGGCAGGCGCGCGACGCGTTCGGCGGGCCGCTCACGGCACTGGTCAACAACGCTTCGCTGTTCGCTTATGACCGGCCGCCGCTCGCCGAGCCGGGGATGCTGCGCGATCATATGGCAGTGAACCTCGATGCGCCGGCGCTGCTCGTCTCCGCGCTGGCGGCGCAGGCGGACCTGGCGCACGGCGCGGTGGTCAATATCCTCGACCAGAAGATCGCGAACCTGAACCCGGATTTCTTCTCGTACAGCTGCGGCAAGATTGCGCTGGCCGGCGCGACGGTGATGCTCGCCCAGGCGCTGGGGCCGCGCATCCGCGTCAATGCCGTGTCGCCGGGGCTGTCGCTGCCGAGTCTCGACCAGAGCGACGCGGAGTTCCGCGCGGTGGCGAGCGAAAATCTGCTGCGGCGGCCAGTCGAGGTGACCGCGATCGCCGAGGCGGTCGATTTCCTGCTGACGGCGCGGGGCATCACCGGGCAGAACCTGTTCGTGGACAATGGCCAGCATTTCCTGCCGCGCGACAGCGACGTGATGTTCGAGACGCGTCAACATGGCTGAGGGCGTGCGCTTCACGACGATCCTCGAGGGGCTGGAGCTGGTCATGGGGCTTGGCATCCACGCCGAGGAACTGGCCGGGCCGCAGCGTGTGATCGTGAACGTGCGGATGGAGGTCGACTATCCCGCACCGCCGTCTGACGACCGGATCGAGCAAGTGCTCGATTACGACTTCGTCCGCGATGATATCCGCGCGCTGGTCGCGGGGCGGCACTTCCATCTGCAGGAGACATTGTGCGAGGCGATCGCGGCCTTGTGCCTCGCAGATGCCCGCGTCGTGCGCGTAACGGTGCGGTCGATGAAGCCGGATATCTATCCGGATGCGGCGGTCGGGTGCGAAATCGTGCGGGGCAGGGGTGCAGCGGCCCAGTAACGTCCGCGAAACGGTGTTGGGAAATGCCCCGGACTGCGCGAGACCGCCAAGCATTCGCCGATTTATGCGACCCACTTGCGAGAGGCGCGAATCCGAGCGGTTCTTGGCGGCTGCGCAGCGATTATTGAAGAGCGGCATTACGGATCTAGCCCAATACCGTGCTGACGCGGTCGCGCCGGTGGATCGGCATTGCGCGTCTACTGCGCGAGTTTTTGAATATTTCAGCGAGGGGTATCGGATTTTCTCGCGGCTTTACTTGGGCTCTCATGGTGTACTGCTCCTGTCGATCCCCGCTGAACGCGGGGCGATAGTTCAGCACGGACGGAGGCCTGGTTGAATCGCGGCGGGGTCCGGACGAGTCTTCCCGCCGGATCGCGCTGATCCGGCGGGTGTCGAATATGGCCGGTCAGCCCGCCTGATCGCCGGAGGGCATGCCCGCCGGGTTCATCCAGACCAGCTCGAAGATATGGCCGTCGGGATCCGCGATGGTGCGATTGTACATGAAGCCGAGATCCATCGGATCGCGGAGATCGGCCGTGCCGCCGGTCTTCGCCGCAGTCTCGGCGAGCGCATCGACATCCTCGCGGCTATCGCGCGACAGGCAGAGCAGTACCTCGGTGCTCGCCCTGGCATCGGCGACGGGCCTGGGCGTGAAGGTCGCGAAATAGTCGCGGGTCAGCAGCATGAAGGTGATGGTCTCCGACCAGACCATGCTGGAAGCGGTCTCACCGCTGAACTGCTCGTTCTTCGTGCAGCCGATCGCCTGGTAGAAACGGGTCGCGGCGGCGAGATCGGTCACCGGCAGGTTCACGAAAATCATGTCGGGCATTGGTGCTTTCCTTTCATGAGGCATGGCGCCTCTGATCCTGCGTCGAACGGGGGCGGGCGATTTCGACAGGCGGGTGAAAAATATTTCGGAGCGGGGTTCTCGATCCTGATTTGCGATCGGCCGGGCGCCGCGATATCATGCCGGCAGCATGACGATCTTCGCTCTCAATCTCGCGGCAGCGTTTCCGCTGGCCTGATCGGCCAGCCGAATCCCTTGCCCTGGTCGATGCCCGTGCCGAGGCGCGGGCGCGATGCTTTGTTCGAGAGTTTTCCATGACCGATGATCCCTTGCGCTCGCTGAGCGCCGACACCATCCGTGCCTTCATCGCCGACGGCTTCATCCGCATCGACCATGCCTTCCCCAGGGAGCTGGCGGACGAGGCGCGCGCGCTGCTGTGGCGCGACACCGGCTGCGATCCGGACGACCCGTCGACCTGGACCCGGCCGGTGATCCGGCTCGGCCACTATGGCCAGCCCCCGTTCCGCGCGGCCGCCAACACGCCCGCCCTGCACCGCGCGTTCGACCAGCTCGTCGGGCCGGGCCGCTGGCTGCCGCAAGGGGCGCTCGGCACGTTCCCGGTGCGCTTTCCGTCGCCGGACGAGCCCGGAGATGCGGGTTGGCATATCGATGTCAGCTTCGGCACCGAGCAGCCCGATTTCATGGAGTGGCGCGCCAATGTGGAGAGCAGGGGGCGGGCGTTGCTGATGCTCTTCCTGTTCTCCGATGTCGGCGAGAAGGATGCGCCGACGCGGATCCGGGTGGGGTCGCACCGCGACATCGCCCGGCAGTTGGCGCCGGCGGGCGAGGCGGGGCTGACCTTACGGGAGCTGGCGGCGGACGGCTTCGCCGGATCGGCCGGGCGGCCCGAGGCTCTGGCGACCGGCGAGGCGGGGACGGTGTATCTCTGCCATCCGTTCCTCGTTCACTCGGCGCAGCCGCATCGCGGGACGCGTCCACGCTTCATGGCGCAGCCGCCGCTGCTGCCGGCCGAACCGCTATCGCTGCAGCGGACGGATGGCGCTTACAGCCCGGTCGAGATGGCGATACGAGACGCGATCACCTGATTGCCGATCAAAGGGTGGATTCGCCCTCGTCGCGCCAGCTGCGCCGGCAACTGGCGCGACGCATAAATGACTCTGACCCCTTTCCTCGAAGCTATCTCAGGAATTTCCTGAAAATTCCGATCATGCGTCCCAATGTGGTTTCTCCATTGCACCCGGCACACGGATTATTTCGTGCGGATTTGGATGGAGAGCCAATGTCGCCTTTCCCCGGGTTGGGGGAGAAATAGCGTTCGAACTTTCCCGGCAAATAGTGAAACTGGTCCGCATCGGGTGGCGTTTGCCCGCCGTCGAAGGTGACGTTGGGCCACAGGCGGGAATATTCTGCGTTCAGGTCGAGCCAGGGTCTGGCGATGGGATTATCGTCGAAAACAATGGCGTCTATCGGGCATTCCTCAATGCAGCACCCACAATCAACGCATTCGAGCGGACTGATTACGAGCATATTCTCGCCCTCGTAAAAGGCGTCAACGGGGCAGACCTCCACGCAGGCCATGTGCTTGCACTTGATGCATGCGTCAGTGATCACGCCTGTCATATAAATTCTATCCCGCCGCCTTCGGAGCGCTTCGTTTCACGACCGCCGGCGCGAAGGCCACGTCGCCGGTCGGCGAGACGGTGAACCGATACGCCTCGTTCATGAACTTCTTGCCCGAATGGGTGAACGCCAGCACGCGCTCGCCGTCGGTGCGGACATGAGCGATGCCGAAATTGGTGCGTTCGAACGCGAAGACCTTTTCCGCCGCCTTTTTCGGGTGGGGGACATAGCCGAGCGTCTTGAAAAAGGCCGCCAGCTCCGTGCAGAAAATGATCGCCGGGGTGGTGCGCGATGCCTTGCCGAGCGCCGCCATCAAGGTTGCGCGCGGATGGATATATTCCTTCGCCTCGCTCTCGTCCCCGGAGGAGATCAGCGACACGACCGCACCGACCTCCTTCAGGAACTCCATGTCGAAATCGGCCGAGCCGTGATGCGGCGCCTTGAGGATTTCCGACCGCAGGGCCGCGGCCGGCATCGCCTCGCGCATGCGCTGGCTGGCTTCCTGGTTCATGTCGCCGGTGAAGAAGAAGCGCACATTGCCGAAGCGCAGCCGGAAGTTGATCGAATGCCCGTTGATCGTGTGGGACGCCGACAGGCTCCCCTTCTTCGCCGCAGGCTGAGTCCCCAGCATCAGATTGGCGTCATCCTTCGGCGCGCGCAGGAAGCGGAGCGCCGGCTGTCCGGCGACGGCTTCGCTGATCGGGCCGAGCAGCTCCACGCTGATCGCTTCGTCCGTCAGGAAATCGAAGGCGCCCGTGCTGAGGTGATCGAGCCGGCGCCGTTCGATGGGGTGGCCGGTGACCGCCTGCACGCGCGGTTCCCATGCCGCCAGGGTGGCAACCCATTCGTCGAAGGGCTCGTTGCGCTCGGCCTGGGGCACTGACGCCGGATCGTCGACCAGCCCGGTGATGAAGGTCTCCGTGCCGACCTTGGCCGTCGCGCCGAACATCTCGCTTTCCTTGCGAGCCTTTTTGGCGGCGTCCTTGCCCGGGCGCTTGACGATGCCGTTGTGATAGACCCGTTTCGGCGCGACGAAGATGCGCTTGTCGGGGCGGGTGTCGGTCTCCGACTTGCGGAACTCGCTCAGCCCTTCGAAATGATCGGCGTCGCCGTGCGTGATGAGCATCAGCTCCACGACCAGCGGATCGACCGCACTGGTGTTGCGGAACCGGGCATTGGCGTGGCGGGCGAACAATTGATTGTCGCCGCCGTCGATGAACATCACCTTGCCCTTCGGCGTCTCGAGGATGAGGCCGTCGCCCTGCTGCACATCGACCATCGACAGCCGCAGGATGCCGGTATCGCGGAGCTTGGTGTCGGGATCGATCATGCCTTCATCGATCTTGCCGCGCACGCCGTGGATCGCGACATGCATGCCGGCAGGCGTCGACGACAGGATGTCGCATTGATCGCCCCAATAATATTGGCCCTCGCTGCCATCGGCGCGGCGCAGATTGACGATGTCGTCGTCGAGATATTTGAGCATGATCGGCCTCCCGGCGCGCATCTGATATCGTCCCGGCGTGACGGATCAGAGACGCGTCCCTGTGTGCAGGTGTCGTGTGCAGCTATCCTGTCGCAGGTATATCGCAGTGCCGTGGTTTGCCGTAGCCGGGAAAGAGCCGGAATGGGCGCAACCCGCGCGACCCGAAGGTGAAGCAGAGATGAGGGAACCCGGCGACGATCTTCCCAAGGCTCCGCTCCCACGGAGATTCGAGGGCAGTCTCGCGGGCGTCCCAACTGGTCTTCCTGCAGCTCTCCAGGATTCATTCGGAGAATCCCAAGCGGCATGACCGATCGCTCAACGTTGCGGCTGATGATAAGCGACGATTTCGGCGCTCAATCCTGGAAGACGGCCCGTCGCAGGGCCGGCACGGACCCGCAGACTCGAAAAAACATTTTGGCGACACATCGAAGCAGCCGACTGGGGGAAATGGCGAGCTGGAGATAGAGTCGGGTCTGTCTTACGGCTTCGAACCCATATTTGAGCATCCCGGCTTCATAGCTGCTTAGCGCATCCCCGAGTGTCGATCGACCGCTGGCAGCTTCAATGAGTGCTGCGCAAAGCCGGCTTGCATCCTGCAACGCGATGTTGCCCCCGACACCTCCGACAGGAGGCATGGCGTGAATGGCGTCGCCCAGCAGCGTCACATTCGCGCTTTGCCACGGGCGCACGGGTGCCGCGGCCCGGAACTCGAATATCTCGATGCCGTCTTGCCCGGACTCAAGCGGCAGCCGGCGGAGCGCCGGGTGCCACCCTCCCATACGATCTCGAGCCAGCGCAGCGAGAGCAGCATGCCCGAGCGACGTCAGGTTGGATGGAAAAGTAGAGCGGTGGCCCACGAACGCCCACATCAGATAATCCTGGTCCAGAACGTCGGCTTCATGCGCCTGCATGGGCAGGCCTGCTGTCGATCGTGCCAGGCCGAGCCTCTCATCGACTTCGGGCGTCCGCTCGCGCTTCCGAAAGACCGCCGTAAAGAGAAAATCCTTGCGAGGCAGTATCATCGACTTTCCACCCAGGAGCCCTGCCGGCACCCAGCTTTCCGTTTCGGCATTGAGAGGAAGCTTGCCGGCGATCCCGACGCCAGCTGTGTCGATCTCGCGAGCGTGAGGCAGGAACTGCTTGCGCACACGTGAACCGACACCGTCCGCCCCGACCAGCACATCGGCCGTCGCCGACGTCCCGTCAGCGAAGAAGGCCGTGACTTTGCCGCCGTCAGCCATCTCGTAGCGCACAAACGTCTTGTCGAACATTACCTCCCCGGCAAGGCCATCGAGCAGCAGGCGGCGAAGCGTGATCCGGCTGATGGAGTGTGTTGCGTCCAGGGGGGAGTCCGACGCCGGATTCGCATCTTCACGCATCAACTCGTTCAAGCGCTCGTCGAAAACCCCCATCGGCTGGCCGCTATCGCCAGCGGTCGCTAGCAGCAACGACCAGAGATACTCCGGCAGACAGGCATTTAGCGCCCTGGCGCCGACCGGCTCGATGTTGAGTCGATAGCCCTGAAGGCGCGTCTCCGGCGTCCGGTCGCGCTCATAAACGGCGACACCAACACCGGCGCGCTTGAGCCCCTGGGCCAGGCACAGGCCACCGATTCCACCGCCGATGATCATGACGCGGTACGGCTCTGAAGATGTGGCATCAACGGTCACTGGGTCTTCTCCCACTTTGTTCAGCAGTTATTGGGGTGCCTTGGTCCAACGGTTACCCCCTCACACGCCAATGCTATCCGGCCTGCCGCTCCTTCGACGTCACGAACGCCGGACGCCCCAGAGCGTGCGCGCCTCCTCTGCGATCACCTCGGGCAATTCCTCCGGCCAGAACAGCTTCCCGCCCTCGACACGGCGGATGCCGCGGGATTTGGGCAAGGTCCGGTCGAGCCATTCAGCCCATATGACCGGGAACAGCGGGTCAGCGGTGCCCCATACCATGCGTGTCGGGACGGTGCTGCGTCGCAGCGCCGGTTCGATGGCCAGGAGCGGGTTCGGCTCGAAGGCAGCCAGATAGCCGTTGAGTTGCGACCGCCGCAGCGGCGACGCCACGAGCGGCGTGAAATAATAGTCGATCGCCTCGTCGGTGAAGTTGGCAGGATCGACATAAGCGGAACCGCCGATGCCGCCCGGTGAACGCGCATAGGTGCGGTCCGCCAGATGACGTGCCATCTTCTGGTCGTAGGTGCCGGCCCGCGCGGCTGCGATCGAGTTGCGCATTTGCGGGGGTGGACTGTTCTCGTGCACGTCGCAGTTCGTGAGCAGCATGGTGCGCACCCGCGCCGGATGCTGCACCGCGAAGAGTTGCGCGATGGTCCCACCGCTGTCGTTGGCGATCAGGTCGACGGCAGGAATCGAGAGGGCATCAAGGAACGCTGCCAACATGGTCGCCTGGGCCTGGGGAGACAGGTCCTGCTGCTGGGGCGCCTCGGTATAGCCCAGGCCCATAAAGTCCGGCGCGAGGCAGCGCCAGTGTTGCGACAGGCGCTCGAGCGCGCCGCGCCACTGGAATCCGTTCAACGGGAAGCCGTGGAGGAAGAGCGCCGCCGGCCCGGCCCCGCGCTCGACATAGGCGATGCGCCCGAACGGCGTATCGACGAGACGCCGCGATGCCTGAAACGCGGCGGCGTCCAGCCGCATCGGCGCTTCCCGCGCGTCCCGCATCGTCCGGCACCCGGGCAGGACCCCAATTCCAGCAACGGCAGCACAGGAGGACAGGAAGTCTCTTCGTCGAATCTCAACCCTCGCGCTCAACGGCGAACGACCCAGGCGGCACATGTCTTCCATGGTGTATCTCCCACAATTCCTGCCCATCAAACCCTGAAAATCAGCCGAATCCGGCGGTAGCTTGAAAAAAGCATGATCGCCTGATCGCCTGATCGGCGCGTCGCGAGGACGCGCAGCTGGACCCATCATGCGCCGAGCGCGCTCAGGTCCTTCGGCAGCGTTCGCTTGAACAAGGCGAGGATCCGGCGCCCTTTCCTGGGCGGCAAGACAATCGCATGCCGCACCGCTGCGGCGATGAGGATCATCATCAGCTGGCAGAACTCCGCCAGCGACGCCTCCGCCACACCTGGCGTGTGCGGTCTCATCGCCTCGAACAACAGATGGGTGAGCACATTCCCCTCATCCTCATCAAGCGCCTGCAACGCGTGATCGGCCTGGGTGGCCTGCCAGATCTGGCGAACCGCAGGCTCGTCGATGAAGAACTGGTAATAGCTGTCGGTGATGTCGCAGAGCACGTCGTGGACACGCGCTGCGCTGGTGAGCCGCGACAGGCTTTTGCGCACGCAATCCCGGCCGAGGGCGTTGTAGCGCTCGGCGAGCGTGCCGATCACCGACGTCTTGTCCGGGAAATATTGATAGAGCGAGCCGAACGGGATGCCTGTCCGCTCGACAAGATCACTCATCTTGAACGCGTCGCTGCCTTTTTCCGTCATCACCTCGACCGCGCAATCGAGAATGCGCTCAAACCGCTCGCGGCTGCGCTGCTGGGTCGGGACCAATCTCACGATGCGAACACCCCCGGGGGCCGGCTCGGTCTTCGATGTCTTGCTGTTCATGTGCGCTCCAGGGAAATCGCTTGACGACTCCAATACGAGAGTTTATCGGGTTTTGCAAATACGAGATAGTCTCGTATTTAAGGAGAGGAGCTACCCCATGGACACTCAACCCATCCTCATCATCGGCGGTGCCGGCAAAACAGGTGGCCGCGTGGATTCCCGTCTGCGGCAGCGTGGATTTTCGACTCGCCTGTCGTCGCGATCGACGCCGATTCCGTTCGACTGGGCGGATCCGGCCAGCTGGCCGGCCGCGCTTGACGGCGTGGCGAAGGCCTATGTCACCTATTACCCCGACGTTTCCCTGCCGAGCGCCGCGGCCGATATTGCCGCGCTGGCTGCGCTCGCCGGCAAGGTCGGTCTGCAGCATCTGGTCCTGCTCTCGGGACGCGGAGAGCCGGGTGCCCAGGATGCCGAAGTGGCGTTGCAAGCGTCGGGCGTGCCGTGGACGATCGTGCGGTCGAGCTGGTTCAACCAGAATTTTTCGGAAGGCTATCTGCTCGACGGCGTCATGTCGGGCGAGATCGCCTTGCCCGCTCGCGAGGTCCCCGAGCCGTTCGTCGATGTCGACGATATTGCCGATGTCGTGACGGCGGCGCTGACCGATGCGCGCCATATCGGCAAGCTCTATGAATTGACCGGGCCGCGCGCGATCACCTTCTCGCAGGCAGTCGCTGAAGTCTCCAGGGCCGTCGGCCGCCCCATCACCTACCAGCAGATTTCGGGAGAAGACTTTGCGGCGGGCATGCGCGGTGCGGGCGTACCCGACGACATCATCCATCTGCTCGACGAACTCTTCACCGTCACGCTGGATGGCCGCAACTGCGCGGTCCAGCATGGCGTGATGGAGGCGCTTGGCCGGCCGGCCAAGGATTTCGCCGACTATGCCCGCGATGCCGCCGCAGCGAACGCCTGGAGGATCTGACCATGCGCGCCTTGCTCGCTCCTGCGCTGCTGTGGACCTCGGCGATCGGCTGCGGTCTGATGGCGGGCGTTTATTTCGCTTTCTCCGCTTTCATCATGACCTCGCTCGGGCGCATCGCGCCCGCAGCGGGCATGGCTGCGATGAACGCGACGATCGTCGACATCGTGAAATCGCCGTTCATTCCCGTGTTCATGCTGACGACGCTCACGGCCGCCAGCCTGGCGGTCCTCGGTATCATGCGGTGGGGGCAGCCCGGTTCGGCGCTGATGGTGATGGGCGGCGTGGTCTATGTCCTTGGCATGTTCGTCGTAACCATGGCGGTCAACCAGCCCATGAACCAGGCACTCCTGGGCATCGATCCCGCCAGCCCCGCAGGGTGTCGCCTACTGGTCGCGCTACGTGACCGAATGGACGATGTGGAACCATGTCCGCACCGTCGCGAGCACCATCGCGATGGGGATGTTTATCGCTGCCCTCACCGTAAGGTGATGCGATCATTCCCGATTGCGTTGTCGGCAGCGTATCGACTCAAGAGCGATACGCTGCCGAAAGCCGTTAGCGGAACAGCGTGGTCGTTACCGATGCTTGCCGACAAACACATTCAGGATTCCCCGGCCAGGCGAGCCGCGATGAGATCGATGAGCGCGCGCGCCGCCGGCGTCTGCCCGCGCTGGGACGGATAGATCGCGCTGACCGGCACCTCTCCTGCGAGGAAGCTCGGCAAGATACGCGTCAATCGGCCTGCCGCACAGCGCCGGTCGCCGATGAATGTCGGCAACTGACAGATTCCCAGCCCGCGCTCGGCAAGCTGGGCCGCCGCTTCGGCGTCGCTCGCCTCGTGTCGCGGGGTGAACATGATCTCGCGTTGATCGCGGCCGGAAGACAGTATCCAGGACCTTCGTCTCAGGCTGTCGACCCGAACGTCGATGAGTGGATAGCGATCGAGGTCGCCCGGCTCCAGCTTCTCATTCTGCCGGGCGAGAAAGTCCGGCGACGCGTACAGGCCCGAAACAATTCGGCCGATCCGACGCACGATCATGGTCGAGTTGGTCAGGTCGCCGCCCCTGATCGCCAGATCATAGCCCTGCTCGACCAGATCGACGGTTTGATCGGAAAGATGAAACGAGCAATGAACCTTGGGGTATGTCGCCAGATACTCCGCGACGACCGGGGCGATCTGATCACGCCCGAAGAGAACGGGCGCGGTGAGCTTGAGCCTTCCGGCCGGTTCCCGCTTCGTGTTTGCCGCTTCCGTTCCCGCGGCGGTCAATTCCTCGACGATCCGCCTGCCATGTTCCAGGTAGCGAGTACCTACCTCCGTGAGGCTCAAGCGTCGCGTGGTGCGGTGAAAAAGCCGGAGGCCGATCTCCGCTTCCAGTTCGGCTACGCGCCGGCTGACCGTTGGCAACGGCACGCCCAGCGCTTTGGCGGCGGCCGTGAAGCTCCCAAGCTCGGCCACTTTCGTGAACAGAACGATCCCGTTCAACGTGCGCGTCATTCTCTCTGACATGAGATAGTCATTCTACATTTTGCCGACTATTTCAATATCGCGAAGGCACTATCTTGACACGCATGTTGCCAGATGGAGGTTGGAATGCTGTCCAGAGAGAGTGCCGATCGTCTTGCGATCCGGGAACTGATCGATCGCTATCATGCCGCGATCAACCGTCACGACTGGGAATTGCTCGATACACTGTTCGCACCCGATGCGGTGTGGGAAGCGCGTGCCCCGATCGACCTGAGATTCGACGGGCACGACGCGGTCATGACAGGCTTGCGAAACTCGGTGCTGCGCCAAGAATTGCTCGTCCAAACCTGTTCCGGCGTCACCGTGGTGCTGGAGGATGCCAGCCGGGCGATGGTGACCAGCACCTTGATCGAATTCGGTCGCGAGCGGGAAAACGGCCACCCCTGGTGCGCGGTCGCGTTCTACGACGACGAGGTCCGCAAGGATCATGGGCGATGGAAATTCACCCGCCGGGCATTGCAAGTCAGGTATCTCGGCGATTCCTCCCTCACGGGTCAGGTGTTCGTACCGGAGCGTATTTGTCCGGCAGGCAACAGCGCCCCGACGAAGGGCAGTTTCGGTCGAATGCTCGGTTGGGGTTAAGTGAAATGCCCGATGCGGGCTGGATTGCGGCGACCATATTCATTCCTGACGGCCGGTTCGCAGCGGTGGTGTGCAGCCATGCTGTCGCAGGTATATCGCGGTGCCGTGGTTTGCCGTAGCCGGGAAAGAGCTGGAATGGGCGCAACCCGCGCGACCCGAAGGATGAAGCAGAGATGACGCAACCCGGTGACGATCTTCCCGAGACCCTGAAAACGGTGCGGACCCGGCCGCTGTTCGTGCTGCGCCTGGAGGTGAGTGCGATCCATTCGATCGGCGGCCCGGAAGGTCCGCCGCGGCGCGTCGGCGTGGTGCCGAGTGGCAGTTTCGAGGGCGGGCGGCTGTCCGGGATCGTTCTCGATGGCGGCAGCGACTGGCAGACGGTTCACGGCGATGGCGCGACGACGCTCGACGTCCGCCTCGTCCTCCAGACCGGAGACGGCGCGCTGATCGGCATGACCTATACCGGCATCCGCCACGGGCCGCCGGATGTGATGGCGCGAATCGCGAAGGGGGAGGCGGTCGACCCGGAGAGCTATTATTTCCGGACCAGCGCGAGCTTCACCACCTCGGATGCGCGGTACGAGTGGCTCAATCGGGTGCTTGCGGTGGGGATCGGGCACCGGGTTGCGACGGGGCCGATCTATAGTTTGTTCGAGATGCTTTGAGGTCGCCACGCAGCGGAACGGCCGGGACGTGCGGCAAGGCGGTCTTGCCCAACCCGCGCCGGGCGTGGAGAAAGAAGCGGGGAAAGAATCGGATGAGAATATTCGGCACCATGGCAGGGATCGCCGCCACATTGGCGGCGCAGTGCGCCGCAGAAGCGCAGGCCGCCGTCGATCCTGCCACGATCGCTGTTCCGGCACTCGATGGTGCGGTCACCGCTGCGGATCGCGCCGATTTCGACAAATATTTCTACTTCCACCGGGACGGCACCGACTTCCCGGCCGCGCTTGCCGACATTCGCTATTGCGACGGTCTTGCGTCGGGGCTGACGCCGGGAACGGGCAATCCGGTGATGGGCGGCCTGGCGCTGGCGGGCGTGTCGGGCGCCATCGCATCGGGGAACCGGCGGGCGCTTCGCCGCGTGAACCTGCGGCGATGCATGTTCTTCAAGGGATATCAGCGGTTCGGCGCGCCGAAAGCCGTCTGGGCGCAGTTCAATTTCGAAGAAGGCAGCAAGCCATTGGCCGAGAGCGAGCGGACGCCCTTCCTGCTCCAGCAGGCGAAGATCGCCTCGGGCGCGCGCCCGGCAGGGGAGGCACTGGGCGAATGAAGACGGGATCGATCCTCGCGCTCGCCATGCTGGCGCTGGCCGCTCCCGTCTCGGGCAAGGACAAGGAACTGCCGTATCGCGAGTACAAGGCCGGGGAGCCTGTCGTGCTCGCGCCGGATACCGCCTATCTCCTGGTCCGCTCGATCGACCTGTGGGGATTCCGCTTCGTCCGGATCGCCGGGGACGACGGTTCAGTCGCGGACCCGGCCGAGTTCGCCGAATTTCCCGGTTATCGCAGCTTCGACAAGAGCCTGCCGGTGCGGACTCATGTGCTGGCGGTGCGCCCCGGCACCTATTGGCTCTATGGCGAGAAGACGGGTTTCCATCTGGAGGGTCCCTTCCTGAACTGCCTGTGCATGGGCACGATCCGGTTCGACGCGAAGCCCGGCGTGATCACCGATCTCGGCACGATCCGCGACCTGGCCAAGGAGACGGGCAACGGCAAGCGCGCCGACGCGCGCGGCGTGACGCACCAGCTGCTGGGCAATGCCACAGCGCGGGCCATCCTGGTCGAGCCAGTGTCGGACAAGGATCCGGTGCCGGCGTCGCTCGCGGCGCTGACGCGGGTGCCGGCGGGCTATCGGGCGGCGGGCACGCTGCCGAACCTCGACGGCACGATGATCGACCGGATCAGCGTCATGCCCGGCATCCTTCGTTACGAGCGCGACGAGATCATCGATGCGAAGACGGGGCAGCGGCTGCGGTAGCTGTACCGCGATTGTGACGGTGGTCTCTGTCCCGGGAAGGCGTGCGCCTTCAGCGCAACACCAGACGCTTCGCACCGTTGCTATTTGTAAGATGCAATCGGCCGCAGCTTGAAGCCGGTGACCTTGGTCCCGTAGTGGCACTCGAACGAGCGTCGTTGCTTGCCGTCGTCCACCGTCCCCCAGACGACGATCTTGCTCGGGCTGCGCTGCTCGATATCGATGAGGCGCACAGTGCCATAGGACGATGCACGGGTGCTGCAATCGGTCGCTGCGGCGGAATGCGCCTGTTCGTTGTTCTTCGGTGTCCCAGCCACGCCGCGCGCCGCCATGCCGGCGGCGCCGACCGCGAGGCCGGCGACACAACCGCTCAGCGCCAAAGCACTCCCGGCCAGCAGCGCCGGGGCCATTATGCGAGTCATCCCGGTCTAGCCCCCCATTGCCGCAGCATCGGTGCCACAGCGGGCAACCTATGATGGGGCTTCACGGGGCGCAATGGCGGGCCGAAGAGGGATTAAACCGCGTTTGCCGCGCTGAGCACCGCCCGCACCGACGCCGTCGCGATATCCGCATCGATGCCGACGCCGAACACCGTGCGACCATCGGCCGTGCGGCATTCCACATAGGCCGCGGCCTGCGCGTCGGCGCCGTGGCCGATGGCGTGTTCGCTGTAATCGACCACGTCGAGCTGCGGGCCGGTCGTGTCGCCGAGCGCGGCGATCACGCCCGAGATCAGGCCGTTGCCGCGGCCCGAGATCGAGCGTTCCTCACCGCCGATCGCGACGCGGCCGACGAACAGGCGGTCGCCCGAGGCGCCGCTCTCGTGATAATCGAGCAAGGTGAAGCGATCGTCGGGCTTGGCGAGATAGGCCTTCTGGAAGGCGTTCCAGATATCCTCGGCGTTCAGCTCGCGGCTGGTCTCGTCGGCCATGGCCTGGACGTGGCGGCTGAGATCGGCTTGGAGGCGCTTGGGGAGCTTGAGGCCCTTGTCCTGCTCGATCACCCAGGCGACGCCGCCCTTGCCCGATTGCGAGTTGACCCGGATCACCGCCTCATAGCTGCGGCCGAGATCGGCCGGGTCGATCGGCAGATAGGGGACTTCCCAGAATTCGTCGTTGCGTTCGGCCTGGGCGGTGAAGCCCTTCTTGATCGCGTCCTGGTGGCTGCCCGAAAAGGCAGTGAACACCAGCTCGCCGGCATAGGGGTGGCGCGGATGGACGGGGAGCTGGTTGCAATAAGTGACCGTATTGATGATCTCGTCGATGTCAGAGAAATCCAGCTTCGGATCAATGCCTTGCGTATACATGTTGAGGGCGACCGTCACCAGGTCGCAATTGCCGGTGCGTTCGCCATTGCCGAGCAGGCAGCCCTCGACCCGGTCGGCGCCCGCCATCAGGCCCAGCTCCGCCGCCGCGACGCCCGTGCCGCGGTCGTTATGCGGGTGCAGGCTGATGACGACGCTGTCGCGGTTGCGGATATTCTTGCCGAACCATTCGATCTGGTCGGCATAGATGTTGGGTGTGGCGCACTCGACCGTCGCGGGCAGGTTGAGGATCAGGGGATGATCGGGGGTGGGGCGCAGCACCTCCATCACGGCCTCGCAGACCTCGAGCGAGAAATCGAGCTCGGCGGTGGAAAAGGTCTCCGGGCTATATTCGAAAAACCAGTCGGTGTTAGGTTGCGCGGCGGCGCAGTCGCGCAGGATCTTCGCGCCGTCGACCGCGATCTGGCGGACCTCGTCGCGGCTCATGCCGAACACGATCTTGCGCCAGGCAGGGCTGACCGCGTTGTAGAGGTGGACGATCGCTTTCGGCGCACCGCGCAAGGATTCGAAGCTGGTCTCGATCAGGTCGCGGCGGGATTGCGTCAGGACCTGAATCGTGACGTCGTCGGGGATGCGGCCGGTCTTGACCAGGCCGGAGATGAAATCGAATTCGGTCGCGCCGGCCGAGGGGAAGCCGACCTCGATCTCCTTGATGCCGACCTTGCAGATCAGGTCGAAGAAGCGGGTCTTCTTCTCGCCGTCCATCGGATCGATCAGCGCCTGGTTGCCGTCGCGCAGATCGGTCGAGAGCCAGCGCGGCGGCTGGGTGATGGTGCGCGACGGCCATTCGCGGTTGGGCAGATCGATCTGCGGGAAGGGGCGGTATTTGGTCGAAGGGTCACGCAACATATCAGTGTTCTCGCTGCTCGCGGTCGTCGTTCGGGTCGGAAAAGGCCCTTAGGCGGGTCGCGCGCGCCAGAGGCGCACGGCGGAAATCGCGCCTAAGGGCGCGTAAGTCGAAGCAGCGAAAGGCGTAGAGCCAGCGTCATAGGTGCTCGCGTTACCGCGTCACGCCGCCTTATGTCCAGCCCGTCCTTCGAACAAACGATCGACCGGGCCCTCGGGCAGGAACCAGAGGATCGCGACGAGGCCGGCACAGGCGATGCCAAGCCAGGGCGAGAGGAAGGTGAGGGGGATGCCCGCCAGATATAGCAGCCCGGCAAAGCGACCCTTACGGCTGTAACTGCGGTAATAGGCCTCCGCTGCCGGGCCCTGCTTGCCGGTGCGGCGGATGACCGACTGAAGCCACATATAGGCAAGGGATGGCAGGAGCATCGTCGCGAGGTAGAGCAGCGTCGCTTCCCGGCTGAAATGATGCTCGCCGAGATAGGCGGTGGAGAAGGGCACCAGCGACAGCGCGAACAGCAGCAGGATGTTCGACCAGATCAGGCTGTTGGTGACGTGCGTCGCATGAGTGAACAGCCGGTGATGGTTGGCCCAGTAGATCGCGACATAGGCGTAGCTGAGCACATAGGCGAGAAACACCGGCCAGAGCGTCCAGAGCTTGTCCATCCCCTCGGAGACCGGGGGATGGAGCTCCAGCACCATGATGGTGACGATGATCGCGACGACGCCGTCCGAGAACGCCTCCACCCGACCGATTCCGGGCCGGCCCTCTTCCCCGGACGGCGCCGCGTCGCTCATGGCGCGACGAAGCCGGCGTTGATGGTCAGGTCGACCTTGTCGGAGACGCCGGGGATTCCGTAGTTGATCCCGAAGTCGCTGCGCTTCACGCTGGTGGTCGCGGCGAAACCGAAATTGAGCTTCTTCGCGCCCTGGGTCGCATTGCCCGCACCGATGAAGCGCGCGGTGAGCACGACCGGTTTGGTCACGTCCTTCAGGGTCAGGTCGCCGGCGATCGTCGCGCTGGTGCCGTTGATCGTGACCTTGGTGGAGACGAACTTCGCCGTCGGGAATTTTGCGGCGTCGAAGAAGTCCGGAGTCTTCAGATGCGTGTCGAGCCCGACGACCGTGGTCAGCACCTTCTCGATCGGGATGGTGACGTCGACCTTCGAGTTGCCCGGGTTAGCGGTGTCCACCACCAGCGTGCCGGTCGGCGCAGTGAACTGGCCGGTATATTCAGTGAAGCCGAGATGGTTGACGGTGAAGAGCACCTGACTGTGGCGCGGATCGAGCTGATAGGTGCCGGAGACGACGCGCGTGGCGTCCGGTGCCCCCGGCGGGCCGGCAGGTGGGGTCTGGGCGAGCAGCGGGGCAGCCGCCAGGGCCAGGACGGCTACGAGAGCGATACGCATAGGGATCTCCGATACGGAAAAGGGGCCGCGCCAAGATGACGCGGCCCCTTGTGATTGCAAGCGCCGAAGCGGAAACGATCCGTTGGCCTGGAGTGGCCTTGACGGATCGCGCCCCGCCTCAGTTCTTGTCCTTGTCGACCAGCTTGTTCGCGCCGATCCACGGCATCATCGCGCGCAGCTCGGTGCCGACCTTCTCGATCGGGTGGGCGGCGGCCGCCTTGCGGGCTGCCTTCAGCTCAGGCTGGCCGGCGCGGTTGTCGAGCACGAAGTTCTTGACGAAACGGCCGCCCTGGATGTCGGCGAGCACGCGCTTCATCTCGGCCTTGGTCTCGTCGGTGATGATGCGCGGGCCAGTGGTGATGTCGCCATATTCAGCAGTGTTCGAGATCGAATAGCGCATGTTGGCGATGCCGCCCTCATACATCAGGTCGACGATCAGCTTCACTTCGTGAAGGCACTCGAAATAGGCCATTTCGGGGGCGTAACCCGCCTCGACCAGCGTCTCGAACCCGGCCTGGATCAGATGCGTGAGACCGCCGCACAGCACGGCCTGCTCGCCGAACAAATCGGTCTCGCATTCCTCGCGGAAATTGGTTTCGATGATGCCTGACCGGCCGCCGCCGACGCCGCTCGCATAGGCCAGCGCGATGTCATGCGCGTTGCCGCTCTTGTCCTGGTCGATCGCGATCAGACAGGGCACGCCGCCGCCGCGGACATATTCGCTGCGCACGGTATGGCCGGGGCCCTTGGGCGCGATCATGATCACGTCGAGATCGGCGCGCGGCTCGATCAGCGCGAAATGCACGTTGAGGCCGTGGGCGAAGGCGATCGCGGAACCCTGTTTCAGGTTCGCATGCAGATCGTCGGCATAGATAGCCGCCTGATGCTCGTCGGGCGCGAGGATCATGGTGATGTCGGCCCAGGCGGCTGCTTCGGCATTGGTCATCACCTTGAAGCCGGCGCCTTCGGCCTTCTTCGCGGTCGCCGAACCCGGGCGGAGCGCGATCGCGATCTCCTTCACGCCGGAATCGCGCAGGTTCTGCGCATGGGCATGGCCCTGGCTGCCATAACCGACGATCGCGATCTTCTTGTCGGTGATCAGGTTCAGATCGGCATCGCGATCATAATAGACACGCATTGATAGTTCCCTTTCTTATCCCTCTCCCAGCGGGAGAGGATACGGAGACTTGGCAGCTTGCTGCCTAGTCGGAGTTGGTGAGGGCGACGAGATGCGAAGGCCGTTCGCCCTCACCCTCCCACCCGCTATGCGGGCGGGCCCCTCCCTCTCCCGATGGGAGAGGTGTATTTACGCGGCTTCTTTCCCCCGCGCGATGGCGACGATGCCAGTGCGGGCGACCTCGATCAGGCCGACTTCACGCATCAAGGTGATGAAGGTGTCGATCTTCTCCGGCCCACCGGTCACTTCGAACACGAAGCTCGACGTGGTCGCGTCGACCACGCGGGCGCGGTAGACATCGGCGAGGCGCAGCGCCTCGATCCGGTGGTCGCCGGTGCCGCGCACCTTCACCAGCGCAAGCTCGCGCTCGACATGGGGCCCAAGCGCCGTGAGATCGGTCACCGAATGCACCGGGATCAGCCGGTCGAGCTGCGCGAGGATCTGCTCCATCACATGATCGGACGCCGAGGTGACGATGGTGATCCGGCTGACCGCCTTGTCGGACGTCACGTCGGACACGGTCAGGCTCTCGATATTATAGCCGCGCGCCGTGAACAGGCCGGCGATCCGGGCGAGAATGCCCGGCTCGTTGTCGACCATGATCGCCAGCGTGTGTCGCTTGGCGGTTTCTTCTTTTATATGCATCGACGTTTCCAACCATGGCGCGGGTCGCGATCGAGATCGCGTTCGAGCGTATCCGCCTCAGCCTCCGATATCTCCGTGATGGAGCTCAGGATATTCTGACGGATCGTGAGCATGAAGTGGCGCCCGGAGTCGGAAGATTGGTCCCAGCCGGGCACTGACGCGTCGCCCGAAATGTCGACCCAATCGGGCAATTCTTCCGGGATCCACTGGATCGCCTCGCCCAATCCATATTCGATTTCCCGAAGGAACCCGTATTTGAACTGGATCAGGACCTGGTTGCCGGACGCGTCAATATAGTCCGGACTCTGCACGTAGCTGCTGCAACCCATCAGACCAGTGCCTTGGCTTCGTCGTCCATCTCGCCCGAGACTTCGGCGGCCTGGAGAATCATGTCGGTATGGGCGGCGCCCGAGGGGATCATCGGGAAGCAGTTGGCGAGCTTCGCCACCATGCAGTCCACGATCACCGGCCCGTCATGCGCGAGCATCTCCGCGATGCCGGCGTCGAGCTGGTCGGGATGCTCGATGCGGATACCCTTCCAGCCATAGGCCTCTGCCAGCTTCACGAAGTCTGGCAGAGAATCGCTGTAACTCTCGGAATATCGGCTGGAATAGGTCAGTTCCTGCCACTGGCGGACCATGCCCATATATTGGTTGTTGAGGATGAAGACCTTCACCGGCAGCCGGTATTGAGTGGCGGTGCCGAGCTCCTGGATGTTCATCTGGATCGACGCTTCGCCGGCGATGTCGATCACGAGCGCATTGGGATTGCCAAGCTGCGCGCCGATCGCGGCGGGCAGGCCGTACCCCATGGTACCGAGCCCACCCGAGGTGAGCCATTTGTTCGGCGCCTCGAAATCGAAATGCTGCGCGGCCCACATCTGGTGCTGGCCGACCTCGGTGGTGATGATCGGCGATTGCTTGTGCGTCGCCTCCCACAGCGCCCTGATCGCGCGCTGCGGCATGATCTCGGTGGCGCTGTCGGCGAACTCGAGGCTCTTGACCGCACGCCAGCCGGCGATGCGGCGCCACCAGTCGGACAGGTCGGGCTTGGGATGGCGCCGCGCCTTGTAGACGCGGACCATATCCTCGAGCGCATGGCCGACATCGGCGATGATCGGCAGGTCGACGCGGACATTCTTGTTCACCGACGACCGGTCGATATCGATATGCACTTTGCGGCTGTTCGGGCTGAACGCGTCGAGCCGGCCGGTGACCCGGTCGTCGAAGCGCGCGCCGAGGCAGAGGATCAGATCCGCCTGGTTCATCGCCCAGTTCGCTTCATAGGTGCCGTGCATGCCGAGCATGCCGAGCCACTGGTCGGACGTGGCGGGGAAGGCGCCCAGGCCCATCAGCGTCGAGGTGACCGGTGCGCCGGTAATCCGCGCCAGCTCGCGCAGCAGCTGGCTCGCCGCAGGGCCCGCATTGATGATGCCGCCACCGGTATAGAGGATCGGACGCTCCGCCGCGGCCAGCATGTCGACCGCCTGCTCGATCAGCGCCTGATCGGCCTTCACCTGCGGGCGATAGGTCTTGTGCTTGATCGGGCCCGGCTTGACGTAGCGCGCGCTCGCGACCTGAACGTCCTTGGGGATGTCCACGACGACCGGGCCCGGACGGCCCGAGGTGGCGATATGGAACGCCTCATGGATGATGTCGCCGAGCCGCGCCGGGTCCTTCACCAGATAATTGTGCTTGGAGCAGTGGCGCGTGATGCCGACCGTGTCGGCTTCCTGGAACGCGTCCGTGCCGATCAGCGCTGTCGGGACCTGGCCGGTGATGACGACCATCGGGATCGAATCCATCAGCGCGTCGGTGATGCCGGTGACGGCATTGGTCGCGCCCGGGCCTGACGTCACGAGCACCACGCCCGGCTTGCCGGTCGAGCGGGCATAGCCCTCCGCGGCATGTGTCGCGGCCTGTTCGTGGCGGACCAGGATGTGCTTGATCCGGTTGCTGCGGAACAGCGCGTCGTAGATCGGCAGCACGGCGCCGCCGGGATAGCCGAACACGACTTCCACCCCGAGATCGCACAGCGCCTCGACGAGGATATCGGCTCCGCTCTTCTCGGTCGTCATATCGTATCTGCCTCTTATGGCCCGGTGCGACGCAACATTGCTTCGCGAAGGGCGCCGTTAATGATCGAAAATTTGCGCGTCAAGCTTCTTGTGGGAATCTAGTTTCAAAATCATGTAGCAGCGCGCATGTTTCTGTCGCTGTTACGCGGGGCCACATAGCGGGAGGTTGGTTCCGAAACCACGTAAATTGTCGTTTGGCATATTGTCGTGTCGCCAATTGCGCCGCCGCCAGTGCCTGATCCGACGTCATGACGCCCGCCAGCAGGGCACCGATCTCCGGCACGCCGATCGCCAGGCGGACCGGCGCAGTGGGCAGGATATCGGTCCGGGCCAGCACCGCGCGCGCCTCCTCGATCCCGCCTTCTCCGAACATCGCCTCCAGCCGCAGGTCGCAGCGCGCAAGCAGCCAGTCGCGATCGGGCAGCATGACCATCGGCATCAGCTCGATTGCATGGCCGATCCCGCCGGTCTTTTCCTGCTGCCATGTCGCCAGCGTCTTGCCGGTGGAGCGAACGACCTCGAGCGCGCGGGCGACGCGCGTGGTGTCGGCCGGCGCTAGCCGGGTGGCGGCGGGCGGATCCAGTTCCGCAAGCTGGGCATAGGCCTGGGCGACCGGCATCGCGCGGACCTCTTCGCGGATCGCGGGGTCGATCGGAGGCACTGGGGCGATGCCGTCGAGCAGAGTACGCATATACAGCCCGGTCCCGCCGGCCAGCACCGGCAAAAGGCAAGCCGCGTGCGCCCGGTCGATCTCCGCCTTTGCCTCGATCGCCCAGCGCGGGGCGGAATAGATGTCGGCGCCGTCGACATGGCCGAACAGCCGGTGCGGCACGCGGGCTTCTTCCGCGACGCTAGGTCTCGCCGAGAGCACGCGCAGATCGGCATAGACCTGGGCTGAATCGGCGTTGATCACCACGCCCCCATGCTTTTCTGCGATCGCCATGGCGATCGCGGACTTGCCGCTGGCGGTCGGCCCTGCAATGAGCGCCACGCGCGGCTTACGAGGCAGGGGAGACGTCATGTTCATCGCAACGCTGATAGCAGCGGGAAAACTCAGCGGGGACGATATTTCCGCCGCGCAGGACCGGCTCGACGCGGCGGGCTGCCTGCCCGCGGCGCACGCCTGGCTGGACGAGGGATCCGCCGCCGACATCATGTTCGGGCTCGATCCCGAGGCAGCGCGCACCGCGCTGGAGGGTGTGTTCCCGGATACCGACGTGGTCGTGCAACTGGCCGAGGGCCGCGAGAAGAAGCTGCTCGTCGCCGATATGGATTCGACCATGATCACCGTCGAATGCATCGACGAGCTGGCCGATTATGCCGGGATCAAGCCGCAGATCGCCGCAGTCACCGAAGCCGCGATGCGCGGCGAGCTCGACTTCGAATCCGCGCTGGACGCACGCGTGGCCTTGCTCAAGGGGCTGGACGAGGGCGTCATCGCCCGGTGCCTTGCCGAGCGCGTGACGATCATGCCGGGCGCCGTGTCGCTGATCCGCACGATGAAGGCGCGCGGCGCGACGACGATCCTGGTGTCGGGCGGCTTCACCCGCTTCGCCGAGCCGGTCGCGGAGATCATCGGCTTCGATCGCGCCATCGCGAACCGGCTGGAGATAACGGACGGGGCGCTATCGGGGCTGGTAGCCAAGCCGATCGTCGGATCCGACACCAAGGAGCGGACCCTGCTGGAGGCGACCGCCGAGCTTGGCCTGCCACCCGAAGCGACGCTCGCGGTGGGCGATGGGGCCAACGATCTGGCGATGATCAAACGGGCAGGGCTCGGCGTCGCCTATCACGCCAAGCCGATCGTCGCGGCGGCAGCGGCGGCGCGGATCGACCATAATGACCTGACCGCGTTGCTCTATGCGCAGGGGATCGCGCGGAAGGACTGGGCGGCCTGATCCAGCCGCCTGCCTTACGGGCGCGCGAAACGCCCCGTCAGGAAGCGATCGACCGACCAGGCGCCGCCACCGCGCGCGATCAGCGGCAGAAGGATCGCTGCCCAGCTGAGATGCGTCGGCCAGGCATCGGGATAGACGAAGATCTCGATGGTCAGCGTCATCAGGAACAGCGCCAGCGCCGAGAAGCGCGTCGCCAGCCCGACTATCAGCAGGATCGAGAAGAGATGCTCCGATACGGTCGCGGCCACCGCGGCGATGTCGGGCGGGACCAGCGGCAGGGCGTATTCCGTGCGGAACAGCTCATAGGTGCTGTCGGTGATGGTCAGCAGGCCCTCCACCTTGGTCCTGCCCGAGAGGAAAAAGACCGAAGCGATGCCGAGCCGCGCGACGAGCAGCAGCAGGGCATCGGGCAGCAGCGCCGAGGCGCGGTCGACGATGCGACGGTAAAGCGAGATAATTGGGACCATGATGGGCTCCACTGGAAAGTGGCCGGGGCGCGATCGTGTCGCGCCCCGGCGGTCGCGGCTTACGCCTTGGGGGTCAGGGAGCCCGCGCCCTTGGGGGTCTTGATCGTGGTGCAGGTGCCGGCCTTGACCAGCTTCCACGCATCGCCCTGATAATTGATCTTCGACGTGCCCGCGCAGCTCGTGCCGGCGCCGGCCTTGCAGTCGTTCTTGCCGGCGAGCGAGACGCCGTAGCATTTCTCCATCGCGGGCTTGGTCTGGGCCGAGGCGGACGTGGCGAGAGTCGCGCCGGTGATGGCGAGAGCGAGCGTGGCGGCGATGGTGGCGTTGGTCGAACGCATGGTTTTTCCTTCGATTTGGGGGCCTCCGGCGCGCGCGGCGCCGCCGGGGGAAGGGCGGCGCCGCGCGGTGCCCGGGTAGAGGAGGCTGGAATGCCCGGGTCACCCTGCCAGTTCGGCGGCGACGCGGCGGCGGTTACAGATTTCGCCACCCAACAATTTTTTCTGCCGGTCGGCCGCGATGCTGTAACCAATCGCGCGGACGCCGCGAATTCTTCCCGAGGGAGCGCGAATGCGGGCAAGCGAGGCAGAATTGCGCGGATTGATGATCAGCGGGCTCGACGGCGATGCCGGCGATCACGCTGCGCTGCTGCGCCTGCTCGTGCCCCTGCTGCGCGGCTTCTATCGGCGTCGATCCGGCGGCGGCGACGATATCGAGGATCTGGTGCAGGAAACGCTGATTGCGGTGCATACGCGCCGCGCCACCTATGACCGGGACCGTGCCTTCACCGCCTGGCTGTTCGCCATCGCGCGCTACAAGATGATCGACCATTTCCGCCGCCACCGCCGCTACCAGCCGATCGACGGGCTGGAGGACATATTGGTCGCGGAAGGATTCGAGGATGCCTCCAGCGCCCGCATGGACGTGGCAGACCTGCTCGAGACCTTGCCGGCCAAGCAGGCGCGGATGATCCGCGCGACGCGGCTCGACGGGCTGAGCATCGCTGAAGCGGCCGAAGCCGACGGGATCGGCGAATCCGATGTGAAGGTCTCGGTCCATCGCGGGCTCAAGACGCTGATGGCGCGCATCCAGGGAGGCCGGCGATGAATACCGACGACCTCATCACCGCACTGTCGAGCGACGTCACCCCGGTCCGCCGCGGTGCGGTCGGCCGGCGTGTGCTACTCGGGCTGGGCGGAGGCGTTTTGGTGTCGCTCGGGCTGGTTGTGGCGTGGATGGGCATTCGGCCCGATCTCGGCGCGGCGATGCACGGCGGCGCTTTCTGGATGAAGTGGGCCTACACCATTTCGCTGTCGATCGCGGCGCTCACGGTGACGATCCAGCTCGCCCGGCCCGAGACGACGCGGCTGCGCGGCCTGTGGCTGGTCGCGATCCCGGCGGTATTGCTCGCCGGCCTGGGCGCGATGGAGCTGATGCGGACGCCGCCCGGCGACTGGCTGCGGATGTGGCTCAGCTATAGCTGGATGCAATGCCCGTGGCGGGTGGTCGCGCTGGCGATGCCGATCTTTGTCGGGCTGCTCTGGTCGTTCCGGCGGCTCGCCCCGACCCGGCTGCGCGCGGCGGGTGCGGCGGCGGGGCTGTCGGCGGGCGCCTTTGCCGCGACGGTCTATTGCCTTCATTGCCCCGAAGTGTCGGCGATCTTCGTGCTGACCTGGTATTCGCTCGGCATCCTGCTCGCGACCGCGATCGGCGCGCTGCTCGGGCCGCGCCTGCTGCGCTGGTAAATTTACCGAAGGCTGTAACCCGCCCCTCAGCCTGGCCGAATGACGGAAGCCAATCCGGCATCCCCATTCGGAGACCAATATGACCATCCTTCGCACCGGCGTCAGCTTCGCCGCAGCCGCCGCCGTCGTCGCCATCAGCGCCGCCGCTCCCACCGTCGCGGTCGCCAAGGCCGGCGGCGCCAAGGTCCATTGCTACGGCATCAACACCTGCAAGGGCACGTCGGACTGCAAGACGGCGAAGAACGACTGCAAGGGCCAGAATGACTGCAAGGGCATGGGCTTCAAGGAACTCTCGTCCAAGCAGTGCAAGGCCGCCGGCGGCAGCCTGACCGCGCCCAACTGATCGCGCGACGGCCCGGCGGTGTCAGCGCCGCCGGGCCGGTTTTCTCCCAGTCCTTCCCCGAAAACTTTGCTTCCCCGGCGAAGGCCGGGGTCCAGTTGGGAGACAGAAGGAAATGGACGTTTCGCGTTGTTACAATAGCCTTTCCAACTGGACCCCGGCCTTCGCCGGGGAAGACAAGAAGGCGATATTACCGGAAGATCCGTCATGATCCCTCCTTTCTCCGGCTACGGCCTCGGCCTGCGCAAGCCGCATTATGCCGATTTCCTCGAACACCGTGTCGGCGTCGATTTCGTCGAGGTGATCTCGGAGAATTTCATGGTCCCGGGCGGGCGGCCCCGGCAGATACTGCGCGACGTCCGCGACCGATATCCGGTCGCGCTGCACGGCGTGTCGATGTCGATCGGGTCGGCCGACGGGCTGGACGGCGCCTATCTCGCGCGGCTGCGGGAGCTGGTGGACGAGATCGAGCCCTTGTTCGTCTCCGATCATCTGAGCTGGTCGCGGATCGAGGGGTTCAATTCCCACGACCTGCTGCCCTTGCCTTACACGGACGAAGCGCTCGGCCTCGTCGCGGCCAATATCGCCCGCGCGCAGGATGTGCTGGGCCGGCCGATGCTGATCGAGAACCCGTCCACCTATATCGACTTTGCCGGCGCCGACATGACCGAGTGGCAGTTCCTCGACGCGCTCTGCGCGCGGACCGGCTGCGGGCTGCTGCTCGACGTCAACAACGTCTTCGTCAGCGCGACCAATCACGGGTTCGATCCGGTCGCGTATCTCGACGGCATCCCCGCCGGCCGAGTCCGTCAGATACATCTCGCCGGCCATAGCCAGGGCGCGGAACTGCTGATCGACACACATGACCAGCCGGTGCCGCCCTCCGTCTGGGACCTCTACGCCTATATCTTGCCGCGGCTCGGCCCGGTGGCGACGATGATCGAGCGCGACGACGCCATCCCGCCGCTCGAGGAACTGCTCGCGGAACTGGCGATCGCGCGGCGCGTCGGCAGCCGGGCGCTGCAGGCTGCGGCATGAGCTTGCTCGACCTGCAGCGCGACATGCGCGCCTGGCTTGTCAGCGAGGACGAGCCCGCCGCAGCCCGCTTGGGTGCGGAGGTCCCGCCCGGCCTTCACGTCCACCGGAATAACTACCGCGGCCAGCTTGTCGCCTGCCTCGCCGACAGCTTTGCTCGTACGCGCGACTGGATCGGCGGCGAGGCGTTCGGCGCAGCGCTCGCCACGCATATCGACCGGGTGCCGCCGAGCAGCTGGACGCTCGATGCCTATCCCGGCGATTTCCCGGCGACGATGGCATTGCTCTATCCGGAAGACCCCGAGGTGACCGAGCTCGCCTGGATCGAGAATGCGCTGGGCGAAGCCTTTATCGCGCCCGACGCCGCGCCGCTGACGCCCGGGCATCTTGCCGATGTGGACTGGGACCGGGCGGTGCTTGCCTTCACGCCGACGCTCGACCTGGGCGCGCTGACCAGCAACGCCCCGGCGATCTGGTCGGCGCTGACCGAAGGCGAGACGCCGCCCGCGGCCGCGCTGCTGGCGGAGCCGGGCGCGATCCTGGTCTGGCGGCACGACCAGGTGTCGCATTTCCGCGCGATCGATCAGGTCGAGCGCCAGGCGCTTTTATGGGCGCGCGCCGGCTTGCCCTTTGCCGGATTGTGCGAGCGCATGGTCGCGTCCTGGGGCGAAAGCGACGGGATCGCCCGGGCGGGCGGCATGCTGGGCCAATGGATCGCCGACGGATTGATCGTCGGGGCGCGCTAGCTCAGGGCGCGACCGGCACGCACGGTGTAGCGGTCGGCCTGACCGAAGCGCAGACCCGTGCCGCTTCGGCGGACGAGGCCAGCGGTCCCGCTTGAAGTTTGGTCAGCGTGCCGGTGCGCACGAGGTAGGGCTGGAGCCCGCTCAGCGCGCCGACCTGGCCCTTGAGCTTGTTCCACAAGGCCGTCGCATTGCCCTCGTCGCGGAAGGCACCGAATTGCAGGCGCCAGCCGCGGCCGGAGACGGGGGCCGCGCGGCTTGGCTGAGTCTGCGGTTGCGGCGGTGCCACGGCCACCTGCTGTGGCGGCGCGCGCCGGGTCGGGACGCGGGTCACCACCGGCGGCGGTGGGTTAAACGGCTGGGGCGCATCGACATTGGGTTGCGCGCCGCGATTCTGATCATAGGTGGACGGCGGCAGGTCGGTGCCGCGCATCGCGACTTCGCTGCCCTGGCCGGTGATCTCCGGCGGCAGCATCGGGCGCTGCGCTTCGGCTTCATATTGGCGGGCGAGCGCCAGGCCCTTCTGGCGGTCGGCGACCGGGATATACTGGTCCATTTGCGCCTGCACCTCGGACGCACGGGGCTGGCCCTGCGCCGCGGAACGGACGAGCAGCGCATAGGCGCGCGGCCAGTCTCGTGCGACGCCGTCGCCATTATAGAGCATGGTGCCGAGCACGAGCTGCGACCGCGGCTCTCCGCGTGCGACCGATTTCTCCAGCCAGGGCAGGGCCTCGCTGCGCTTGTTGTTCTGGAACAGGATCAGCCCGTAATTCGCCTCGGCCTCGATCTGCCCCTGCAGCGCGGCCTTGCGGTACCAGCTTTCCGCCATCGGCATGTCGACCGGCACGCCGCGCCCGAGCTTGTAGGCCTGGCCGAGATTGAACTGCGCATCGGCATCGCCCGCGATTGCGGCGGGGCGCCATTCCTCGACTGCCTTGCGATATTCGCCGCGGCTCCAGGCGTCGACGCCCGCCTTGACGTCGCCCCATGCCGGTGACGTCATCGCGATGAAGATACCGGCAAGGCCAAGAGCCGCCGGCCGAAACGCCTTGCGCATGATGTCTCCCATCCCCGCTACTCTACCCGGGTGATAATGCCCTGTAGCGGGGATTTGGCAAAGATTTCGTTAGGGACGATGTGCCGCCCCGGGATGGATCCGATCTTCTCACGGCCCGTTAACCGCTTCTTGACGTCTGTGGTGGCATTCAACCCCCTCGAATAGCGGGAGTTGAAGGGGCACATGCGCGTTCTCGCGATGGCATCGCAAAAAGGCGGATCCGGCAAGACTACCTTGTCAGGGCATCTGGCCGTTCAAGCTCAACTGGCCGGCGCCGGTCCCGTCGTGCTGATCGATATCGATCCTCAGGGATCGTTGTCGGATTGGTGGAACGAGCGACACAGTGAATATCCGGCCTTCGCCCAGACCACGGTCGCGCGGCTCGCCGCCGATCTCGAGGTGCTGCGTCAGCAGGGCTTCAAGCTGGCGATGATCGACACGCCGCCGGCGATCACCATGGCGATCCAGAGCGTGATCGCAGTCGCCGAGCTGATCGTGATCCCGACCCGTCCGTCGCCGCACGATCTGCGCGCCGTCGGCGCCACGGTCGATCTGTGCGAGCGCGCCGGCAAGCCGCTGCTGTTCGTCGTCAACGGCGCCACGCCCAAAGCCAAAATCACCTCGGAAGCCGCCGTTGCGCTGTCGCAGCACGGCACGGTCGCCCCGATCACCGTCCATCACCGCACCGATTTCGCTGCCTCGATGATCGATGGCCGTACGGTCATGGAAGTCGACGTCAACGGCCGGTCGAGTCAGGAGATCCAGGCGCTCTGGACCTATATCTCCGACCGACTCGAAAAGAATTTCCGCCGCACCGTGTTTGCGGCGCCGACGGCCCAGCACGGTTACGCGGCGCAGCGCCCGGCAGCAGGCGGCTTCGGCCGCCGCGTGGTGGGGTGACCCGATGACAACCTTCGGACAGCCCAAGCCGCTTGCGTCGCTCTCCTCCACGCTGCTCGCCCGCAAGGGGCAGGCGCGTCCGGCCATGCGCCCCCAGGGTTTTGGCGGCTTCGGCGCGATGCCCGGCGGGCATGACGATCTCGGCTGGAATGATATGGGGCACCCGGAAGGCCATGGCACCGAACCGGCCTATGCGCCTCAGCCGGCCTATGAGCCCCAGCCCAGCGTGCCGCCCGTGCTCCGTCAGCGCGAGGCGCTGCATGAGGAGTTCGAGGCGCCGCAATCGGTAAACCGCCCGCGCGCGATCGATCTGGGTTCCTCCTATGACGCCGAGCCGGCATATGAGCCGGAAGAAGCGCATGAGCCTGAGGCTTATGAGCCCCAAGCTCCTGTGCCCCAAGCCGCGGTACCCCAGGCTTACGAGCCGGAAGATGCGTTCGAGGCCGCTTATGCGTCCCAGACCATCTACGAGGCCGAGCTCGAAGAAGAGGAAGAACCGGAGCCCGAGTACCAGCCCGCATCGCTGCTTGCGGTCCGGACTCCGAAGCCGGCCCCGGCACCCGAGCCGGTCGCATCGGCTCCCGAGGTTCCTGCCCCAGTGGTTCTCAAACCTGTGGCCCCCGCGCCAGTGGCCCGCCCCGTCGTCTCGCCGGCCACCGCCGCGCGGATCGGGCGCGAGGCTCAGGCCAAGATCGGCAAGGCTGCCTTCACCCTTCGGCTCGACCAGGACCGGCATCTGCGCCTCCGCCTGGCGAGCGCGCTGCACAATTGTTCCGCCCAGGTCCTGGTGACCCAGGCACTCGACTCGTTCCTGCAATCCCTGCCCGAGGTGGAAGAGCTGGTGCGCCAGCTGCCTTCTCGCGCGACACGTTGAATCGAATAGGGGAATTCCGATGAAGACCCGGGCGATCGTCACTCTAGGGCTTACCGCACTCGTTGCGTGCGGGTCACTTGCCGGCATCACCTCCCATGGCGGCATCGCCTTTGCGAGCGCACGCGACGAATCGCGAGCCGAGCGCAAGGCGGCCACCGAAGCGGGCAAGGCACGTGCCGCGCTCGCCAAGGGCAAGGGCGATCAGGCGGTGTTCCATGCCGAGGCGGCCGTCGGGTTGCGTCCGCAGGTCGCGAGCTTCCGCGTGCTGCTCGCCAACAGCTATTTGCGGGCCGGCCGCTTCGACTCCGCCCGCCAGGCCTTCACTGATGCGATGACGCTCGATCCGGGCAACGGCAAACTGCCGCTCAACCTCGCCCTTGCGCAGATCGCCACCGGCGACTGGGCCGGCGCGCGCCAGACGCTCGACACGCACAAGGACATCATCCCGGTCAGCGACCGCGGGCTGGCGATGGCGCTGGCCGGCGATCCTGCCAGTGCCGTCGAGCTGCTGAACGCCGCCGTGCGCGCGCCCGATGCCGACGCCAAGACCCGCCAGAATTTCGCGCTCAGTCTGGCGCTGGCGGGCCGCTGGCAGGAAGCCCGGACGATGGCCTCGTTCGATCTGGCACCTGACGAAGTCGACCAGCGCATCCTGCATTGGGCGGAATTCGCCCGTCCGAAATCGGCCTATGATCAGGTCGCCTCGCTGCTCGGCGTCACGCCGGTGCGGGATTCGGGCCAGCCGGTCGCGCTTGCACTCAACGCCCCGTCGACGGGTACGGCGCTGGCCGCCGCGGCGGTCGATGCCTTCATGCCTGGCCAGGCGGAGAATGCCGCTCAGGTCGCGCAGGACATGGGCACGCCCGTCCCCGCCGCTCCAGTCGCTGAAGTCGCCGTCGCCGTCGCCGCGGCACCGGTCGAGGCTACCCCGGGACCAGCGCCAGCCTTTGCCAGCGTGGTGTTCGGCCCGCGCGAGGAAGTCGTGCAGCGGCTCCCGACCAATAATGCCGGCACCGTGGCGCCGCGCGCGTCGGTCCGAGTGGCCAGCGCCAAGGTCGCGCCGGCCGTGGCCCCGGTCACCCGCGCTCCCGCCAAGGGCAATTATTTCGTCCAGCTCGGTGCGTATCAGAACGCCGCCGTCGCCAAGGACGCCTGGGGCCGGGCCGTCCGCAGCAATGCGACCTTCGCCAGCCAGACGCCGTCGGGCATGAGCATCACGTCAAAGGCGGGCAGTTTCTACCGTCTCTCGGTCGGCGGTTTCGCCCGTTCCGAAGCAGATGCGCTGTGCCAGAGCTACAAGGCAAAGGGCGGCACCTGCTTCGTCCGCGCCCATGCCGGCGATCAGGTCGCTCTCTGGGCACGCCCCGCCGGCCGGCAGATGGCCTCGCGCTAAGACATTCGTTGAGAGGATCGCGTCAGCCGCGTGGGCCCAGGCCCGCGCGGCTGATGTCGTTTTAGCGAAGCTCCGTGCCGCCTTTGAACAGGCGCAGCACCTTGCCCTGCACAGGCAGCTTGTCGAAGGGCGTGTTGCCGGCCTTGGCGACCATGCGATCGGTGTCGATCTGCCACGGCGCCTCCCAGTCGAGCAGCATGAAGTCGGCGGGCGCGCCGGGCGCCAGCGCGCCCGCCTCGAGCCCCAGGATGTTCGCCGGATTGGCCGCGAGCAGCGCGAACAGCCGGTCGATCCCGATCACGTCGTCGCGTACCAGCCCGAGCGACAGCGCGAGCAAGGTCTCGGCACCGGCCATGCCGGCCGATGAATCGGCGAAGGGCAGGCGCTTCTCTTCGGGGCCCCGTGGATCGTGACCCGAGCAGAGCACGTCGATCGTGCCGTCGGCTACTGCTGCGAGCGCTGCCTGGCGGTCGCTTTCGCTGCGCAGCGCCGGGGAGAGATGCGCGAAGGTGCGGAAATCGCTCATCGCATTGTCGGACAGGAACAGATGCGCGGGGGTGATGCCGCAGGTAACCGGCAGGCCACGCGCCTTGGCACGGCGGACCATGTCGAAGCCGGCCGCCGTCGTCACCTGGCGGAAATGGAGCCGCGCACCGGTCTCCTCGGCGAGCAGCAGGTCGCGCGCGATCGCCAATGCCTCCGCGCTCGCAGGCGCAGAGGGCAGGCCGAGCCTTGTGGCGGTCTCGCCTTCGGTTGCGACCGCCGCGCCGACCAGTCCGGCATCCTCGGCATGCGTGATCACGGTCAGGTCGCAATCATGCGCATAGGCCAGGACACGGCGCATCACCCCTGAATCGGCGATCCAGCGCCGGCCGGTCGCGACGGCGCGGGCGCCGGCGTCGCGGGCGATCGCCATCTCGGCAAGATCGGTGCCGGTCAGGCCGCGCGTCGCGGCGGCGATCGGGTGGACCCAGATGTCGGGCTTGCCCATGTCGGCCGCGCGCTGGATGATGCCGGGGTCGTCGAGCACGGGCGACTGATCGGGCATCAGCCCGACCCGGACGATGCCACCGGCGCGGCACGCTGCCTTGTCGACCGCGAACACGCCGAGATCGATGATCGCCGGCGCGACGAGGACCGAGCGGCCGAGCGTGCTGCAATCGGTCAGGTCGGTACCCGCGGGCACCTCGTTGCCGCCGATCGAGACAATCTTCTCGGCGTCGATCACGAGCGTCGAGGTGTCGTCAGCCTGCGCGCCGGCAAATCGCGCGTTGGAGAAGGCGCGGATCATGCCCAGCCCTCCACTTTCCGCGCTCGCCTTGTCAGCACGTCGAGGCAGGCCATGCGCACCGCCACGCCCATCTCCACCTGCTCGGTGATGGCCGATCTCTCGACATGGTCGGCGACATTGGAATCGATCTCGACGCCGCGGTTCATCGGGCCGGGATGCATAATCAGCGCGTCGGGCTTCGCCCGGGCGAGCCGTTCGAGGGTGAGGCCGTAACGCATATGATATTCGCGGGTGGACGGCACGAAGCCGCCCGACATGCGCTCGGTCTGCAGGCGAAGCATCATCACCACATCGGCACCGTCGAGCGCCGCGTCGAAATCGGTGAAGGGCGTCACACCCATCCGCTCGATCGCGGCGGGCATCAGGGTCGAGGGCGCACAGACGCGCACCTCGGCGGCCAGCGCGGTCAGCGAGAGGATATTCGATCGCGCGACGCGGCTGTGCAGCAAGTCGCCGCAGATCACCACACGCTGCCCCGCGACCGATCCGCGACGCCGCCGGATGGTCAGCGCGTCGAGCAGCGCCTGTGTGGGATGTTCATGGCTGCCGTCGCCGGCATTGAGCACCGGGCAATCGACCTTGTCGGCGATCAGCCGCACCGCGCCGGAACTCATATGGCGGATGACGATCACGTCCGCCCGCATGGCGTTGAGCGTCATCGCCGTGTCGATCAGCGTCTCGCCCTTCTTCACCGAGGACTGGGCGGCATGCATGTTGACCACGTCGGCACCCAGGCGCTTGCCCGCGATCTCGAACGACAGGAGCGTGCGCGTACTGTTCTCGAAGAACGCGTTGATCTGGGTAAGGCCTTCCAGCCGCTTGTCGCTCTTCGCGCGGCTGCGGTTCGCTTCGATCCACTGCTCCGATTCGTCGAGCAGGAACATGATCTCGTGCGGCTGCAATCCGTCGATTCCGGTCAGGTGCCGGTGCGGGAAAACGGCGCTGCCCTGGATGAGGGTCGCGGGGCGGTGATCTGAAGCTGGCATTAAAGGGGTTCGGTAGCGAGGGGCGGGGCAGGGCGCAAGCTGCCGATACTTGTCATTGTGGACAAGTCGTCGATGGACCGGAGCGAGGGCCCGGCATAGACCTCCGCTCATTCAGTGGGGGATGGCGATGAGCGAGTCGGGAACGGGTTTTTTCGGCCTTGTCGGCAGGGGCCTGCGCAACGTCGCGCGCTTCTCGGGGCGCGACGCGCCAGCGCAATTCTGGCCCTATGCGGGCACCGTCTTCCTGCTTTCGGTGGTGGTTTGGTTCATCGCGATGACGCTCTCCATGGAGGGCATACCCGATGTCGTTGGTCTCGCCGTTACAATGGCGGTGATCGCGGGCACCGTCGTCATCCTGTTGGCGGCTGCCGTGACGCGTCGGCTGCACGATCGCGGCAGGAGCGGTTATTGGGGTTTGCCTGTTGTGATTTTCCTGACCATCGGCCTTGGCGGAACGATCCGGATATTCAGCGGATTTTCCGCCGGCGCGGCACCGGATTCGGGCTTGGGCGGAATCATCGTCGTGAACAACATGATCTATCTCGTGTCACTCGCCCTTCTGGTGGTTCATCTGGTGCAGCGCGGCTCTCAGGGTCCGAACCGCTTCGGCGAGGACCCCCGTCAGACCTGATGCCCTACTCGATCGGGCGTACCGCCACGACCTTGAGATAGTCGATCCGGTTCGCCGACGGCACCATCATCTGCAGTTGCGACCAGCGGCCTGGCAGCCAGGCGCAGCCGTGCGGATCGGCCTGGGGTCCGATCGGGCCGATCTTCACCGGGAGCGTCTTGATCACTTCATAGGTGACGACTCGGTCGATGTCGGGCTTCCAGGCATATTCCACCGCGAGATGGACACGCACGTCGCGGACGCTCTCGATATTGTCGAAGGTGCCGAAACCGCCGGGGCTCGTTTCGGGCTGGCCCTTGCCCAGCGCCATCTGGAACCGGGTGCCCACCGCCAGGTCCTGCTGGGACGGCGTGAACCAGTTGGGCCAGGGGTCGCTGCCCGTCGCGATGGCCTGATAGGCAGCCGTCGCGTCGGCATCGCTCGCATAGCGCCAGCTTTGCTCCTTCCACCAGATACGGCCGGGGCGGGAGTCGATCGACTGGGTGTCGCATTGCGCGGTCGATGCGCTTGCCGGGCGATCCACGCCGCCGGCGGCAGTGCAACCGCCTAACAGCGCGAGCGCCATGACCGCTGCGAAAGGATGGCGCGGCCTGGTTTCGATGATCGGCAGCATGGTTTGAAGCCCTCCGGCAGGTCGCGGCGATGATAGTCTGGATGAGCCGTGCGGCCATCACAACAATTCTCAATATGGCTGTTTCGCTGTGCATTCAGGTGCGTAGGTGGAATTGGCCTCGACCTGACGGCCTTGCCGTGTAGGATCGTGGTTGATCCGGGTCGCGGGTTTGGCGGGGAAGCGAGTGACAATGGATGATGCGAGGACGGCTTTTGGCCGCCCTGTGCCCGATGTGCGGTTTCACCTGCCCGCACCGGAATTGCGCGATCTGATCACTGCCTATGTCATCGTCGAATCGACGGGGCCGCTCTCCGATTTCCTCCATCCCGAATGGGCGAACATCCGGTTCGTGCTGTGGGGCAGCTGGGAGATCCAGGATCTCGCGACCGGCGCGATGGCTCCGGCGATGGCGCCCGCCTTGTTCGGCCCGACTGACCGTACGCGCCAATTCTCCAGTCCCGCCGGCGGGCTGCTCGGCGTCGGGTTGACGCCGATGGGCTGGGTCAGGCTGGTCGGCGGCAATGCGGCCGCCATCTCCAACAAGGTCGTGCCGCTCGGCGATGCCTTCGGCACGAACGGCGAGGAACTGGCACGGTCGCTGCGCGCGTGCACTGACGATGCCGGCCGGGTGGCGCTGCTCGACACTGTCCTTACGCGCCGCGCGCGGAATGGCAGCAAGCGGAGCCTGCTCGCGCTCAAGGCGCATGAGGTGCTCGTCTCCGGCTCGGCCGCCGATGTCGCCGAGTTCGCCGAACAGCTTGGGGTGCAACAGGCCAAGCTCAACCGCCTGTGCCTGCGCGTCTTCGGCTTCACCCCCAAGCGCCTGCTGCGCCGCCAGCGTTTCCTGCGGACCTTGGGGGCGGTGCGCGATTCGCTCGATCGGCCGCTGACCGAGCTGATCGATCCGGCCTATTACGACCAGGCGCATTTCAACCGCGACTTCAAGGCGTTCATGGGGACTACGCCGCGCGCCTATTTCAGCTCGCCGCGCGAGGTGCTGCGCCGTGCGGTGGAGGAAAGGCTGCGCGTGATCGGCGCGCCCGTCCAGGGGCTGCATCCGTCGAAGCGGGACTAACCGCTCACCAGCGCGTCGATCGCGCCCTGCAGGATATAGGCCGCCGCCATCTTGTCGACCAGCTCGGCGCGTTTCGCGCGGCTGGCATCCTGCTCGATCAGGGTGCGGGTGACGGCCTGGGTCGACCAGCGTTCGTCCTGCAGGAAGATCGGCAGGCCCAGATCCTCCAGGTTGCGCGCAAAGGCGCGGCTCGACTGGCTGCGCGGGCTTTCGCTGCCGTCGGTCAGGTTGAGCGGCAGGCCGATGACGATGCCCTTGACCTGCTGCTCGACGATCAGCGCGGCGAGCGCGGTCTTGTCCTTCTGGAACTTGGTACGGCGGATCAGCAGGGCAGGGCTGGCGAAGCTCCATCCGGCGTCGCACAGCGCGGTGCCGATCGTCTTGGTGCCGACGTCGAGCCCGATCAGGCGGCCGCCGGTGGGCAGGGCCTCGCGGAAGACGGCGCGGTCGGTGGTGATCATCCCGTCTTCGCCTTGAACGCCGCGAGCCGCCGCGCCGCGTCGGCACGGACGTTCGCCCAGAACAGGCTGTAATCGTAAACATGATAGTTGTTGCCCGGCAGCACATAGCTGCCGAGATCGGGTGGCGAGCCGATCATCAGCAGCCCGCGTCCCTCGCACCGCGCCGGAACCTGACCTGCCTGGATCGTCGCGTCGCCAAGATCCTTGTCGGGCACCAACGTGCCGAGATTGGCCGTGGCGGGCGCTGCCGCATCGGCCGTGCCGGTGATCGGGTTGGTGCAGACCATCGCGGTGTCCCGACGCGGTGCGCCGGTGAAGCCGCTGGTCGCATCATAGGCGTCGAGGATCAGCGCTGGATCGGCGGGCTCGGCGAAGCTCTGCCAGGAAAGGATACAGCCGGCCTGATCGGCTGTAGCGCATTCCGGCAGGCCCATGCGCGGCAGGTCCGCGGTCTTCGAGACCGGCCAGCCGACGACATAGGCCGCGACGATCCGCTTCGCGAGCGGCGTGCCGGCGATCCGCTCGTGCAGCAGCCGGGTCAGATGGAGCGCGCCCTGGCTGTGGCCGGCAAGGATGATCGGGCGGTCGCCGGCTTCCTTCAGGAACTGGTCGAACGCGGCGACGACATCGCGGTACGCGAGGTCCAGCGCCTTTTGCGCTTCCTCCTTGGTGGTCAGGAACGCGCCGAAGGTCGCCTGGCGATAGCGCGGCGCCCAGATCACGCCCACTTCGTTGAAGGCGGTCGCCTGCCCGCGCAGGAACAGCTCGGCCCGGGCGTTGGCGTCCGCATCGTCGAGCGGCGCGTTCCAGCGCTGGCCGTTCAGGAAGGATGTCGGGTGGATGAAGAACACCGCTGCCTCGGGCGCCGCGGCCGGCTGATACCCCGCGGGAGTCCATAGCGCCGGATTGCCGCGCTTGTCGGGCCGGGCGAACCACATCTTCACATCGGCATAGCTGTCGGCCGCGACGGCTGGCTGGGCCTCGAACACCGCCTTGGGCACGAAGGTCCAGCGCGTCATCTCGATGCCGTACAGCCGAAAGACGAACAGGCAGGCGATCGCGAGCACGATCAGCACGGCGATCAGATAGAGGAATTTGCGGGCCAAGGCCTGTAGTCTCCGAACCATGGCGCGGCGCGAGATGCGCCGCGGCCATGGAGATTCCGTGCAGCAGGAAGGCGGCGCTTGCAATCGGCTTCGGTCCTGCGCTCATTGCCCGCAAAGGGGATCGCGCGATGTCGGACTGGGATGTGGAGAGCGGCGAATCGGCCGGGGCCTGGCGCCTGCGGCCGGTGATCCTGGCGGCGATCGGTGTCGTCGCCGCGATCCTCGTCCAGCAGTTGATCGATCGCCCTTATGGCTATTCGCGCCCGCCGCTGGAGATCTGGCGGATCGCCGTCTCGATCACGATCGGCACCGGGGCGATGGCGTTCGGTTTCGGCATGGAGCGCGTGCGGCTGCTCTGGGCCACCGGCTTTGCGCTGCTGGTCGGCGCGGTGGCGGGCCTGATCTATTACTGGAACGGCGGCAATGACGGCTGGGCCGATATCGGGGACTGGCGTTATGCGAGCCTTTTCCTGGCGGTCGCGATCGCCGTGCCGCTGTTCCAGACGGCACGCGACGAAGGGGCGTGGCGTTTCCCCTATCGCGACGTGCACGGCCATGCCTGGACCAATGTCGTGCTGTGGTTCGCCTGCTGGATGTTCGTCGGCGTGGTCTTCGCGCTGGCCTGGCTGCTCGCGGCGCTGTTCGATCTGATCGGGCTGCATTTCGTGCGCGAGATGCTGGAGCGGCACTGGTTCGCGGCCGGGCTGGCTGGTGCTGCGTTTGGCGGCGCGCTCGGCCTGTTCCGCGAACGCGACCGGGTCGTGCGGCTGCTCCAGCGCGTCGTGACGGCGGTGCTCGGCGTGCTGGCGCCGGTGCTGGGTATCGGGCTGCTGTTGTTCCTGTTCGCGCTGCCCTTCACGGGGCTCGGCGCGCTGTGGCAGGCGACCAAGGCGACGACGCCGATCCTGTTGTGCTGCGCGATCGGCGCGCTGGGCCTCGCCATCCTGCCGCTCTGCGTGATCGCCGCGATCGCGACGGGGCTCCGGATCGGTCAATATGGCTTCACCCCTGACCGACTCTGGGCGCTCGTCTTCGTGATCCTCGCGACCGCGTACGGCGTCGCTTATCTCGTCGCGCTGCTGCGCGGGCGGCAGGGCTGGGCGGCGAAGGTGCGGCCGGCGAACCTGCACATGGCCTTTGTCGTGGCGGGCGTGGCGCTCTTCCTCGCGACGCCGATCTTCAGCTTCAACGCGGTCTCCGTCAGGGATCAGGTCGCCCGGCTTGAATCGGGCAGGATCACGCCCGACCAGTTCGACTGGGCGGCGCTCGCCTTCGATTTCGGCGATCCGGGCAAGGCGGCGCTCAAGCGACTGGCCGGGTCGAAGAACGTCGCCATCGCGGATCGTGCCAAACGCGCGGCGGGCGTGAACAATCGGTACCAGGCGACGGACATCGACCAGACCGCGAAGGACAGCGAGATGTTCGACAAAAGCCTGCGCGTGCTGCCGGTTGGCGGCACCGTGCCCGATGGCCTGAAGTCCCAGCTGACTGGCTGGCGGGGGTGCGATACCTTCCGCATCGGCACCTGCACCTTGCTTTACAGGCCGGGCGAGACGAGCGCGGTGCTGCTCAAGGACAATTGCGTCGACCGTCTCGCCGGAGAGCCGCCGACGCAGGGATCCAATTCGCCGATCCTGTCGCTGGGTGCGTCATGTGTGACGCGGTACCGGCTGACGGGCAGTGTGTGGGAAGCGGTGGACGACGGGGATGTCGTGCGGCCGGACGCGGCGACACGCGCCGCGCTCAAGGCTGCGCTGGCTGCCGGCGGGATCGAGATCCGCACCGTTCCGCGCCGTCAGGTCTTTGTCGGCGACGTGCCGGTGGGCGACCCGTTCGAATAAGCAGCCGCTCACGGCGCCTTTTGGTTGCGCGCCTTGGCCGCGCTCTGCTAGCCGCGCGGCCATGTCCGTAGATATCGCAACCGTGAAGAAGATCGCGAGCCTTGCCCGCATCGCGATCACCGAGGAAGAGGCCGCGCGCATCGCGCCGGAACTCGACAACATCATGGGCTGGATCGAGCAGCTCGGCGAGGTCGACACGTCGTCGGTCGAGCCGATGACTGCCGTCATCCCCAACCATCTGCGCCTGCGCGACGATGTCGTCACTGACGGCAATGTGCGCGATGCGGTGCTCTCCAACGCGCCCCAGGCGGAACATGGCTTCTTCGCCGTGCCGAAGGTGATCGAATGACCGAGCTTACCGATCTGGGCGTTGCCGCGATCCGCGACGGGGTGCGCACCGGCGGCTTTTCCGCACGCGAAGTGGCCGATGCGTTCATCGTGAAGGTGAGCAAGGCCAAGGCACTCAACGCCTTTCTGGTCGAGACCCCCGATCATGCCCTCGCCGCGGCCGACGCGGCCGATGCCGCGCGCGCGGCTGGCGAGACGCTGAAGCCGCTGGCCGGCGTGCCGATCGGCATGAAGGACCTGTTCTGCACCAAGGGCGTGGCCTCCACCGCGGCGAGCCATATCCTTGAAGGCTTCACGCCGCCCTATGAATCCACCGTCTCGGGCAAGCTGTGGGATGCGGGTGCAGGCATGCTGGGCAAGCTCAACATGGACCAGTTCGCCATGGGCTCGTCCAACGAGACCAGCTATTTCGGCAACGTCATCTCGCCCTGGCGGCGTGCCGACGGCGGCAATGCTCCGCTCGCGCCGGGCGGCTCCTCGGGCGGCAGCTCGGCGGCGATCGCGGCGCGGCTGTGCCCGGCGGCAACCGGCACCGACACCGGCGGCTCGATCCGCCAGCCCGCGGCCTTCACCGGCATCTCGGGCATCAAGCCGACTTATGGCCGCTGCTCGCGCTGGGGCGTGGTGGCGTTCGCCTCGTCGCTCGACCAGGCTGGGCCGATGGCGCGCGACGTGCGCGACTGCGCGATCATGCTCGAGGCGATGACCGGGTTCGATCCCAAGGATTCGACCTCGCTCGATCTGGCGGTGCCGAAATGGGAGGCGGGCCTGTCCTCCAGCCTCGCCGGCAAGCGCATCGGCATCCCCAAGGAATATCGCGTCGACAACATGCCGGCCGAGATCGAAGCGCTCTGGCAGCAGGGTATCGACTGGGCGCGCGATGCGGGCGCGGAGATCGTCGAGGTCTCGCTCCCGCACACCAAATATGCGCTGCCGGCCTATTACATCATCGCCCCGGCAGAAGCTTCGTCCAACCTCGCCCGCTATGACGGGGTGCGTTACGGCCTGCGCGATTTGCCCGAGGGCGCGAACCTGCAGGACATGTACGCCGCGACCCGCGCGGCCGGCTTCGGCGACGAGGTCAAACGGCGCATCATGATCGGCACCTATGTGCTCTCGGCCGGCTTCTACGACGCTTATTACACCCAGGCGCAGAAGGTTCGCACCCTGATCGCGCGCGATTTCGAACGGGCCTGGGAAAGCTGCGACCTGCTGCTCACCCCCACCGCGCCGTCCGCGGCGTTCGCGCTGGGCGAGAAGAGCGCCGATCCGATCGCGATGTACTTGAACGACGTGTTCACGGTGCCCAGCTCGCTTGCGGGCCTGCCGGCGATGTCGGTGCCGGGCGGCCTCGACAAAAACGGCCTGCCGCTCGGTCTTCAGATCATCGGCAAGCCGCTCGACGAGCAAGGCGTGCTGAATGCCGGGCTGGCGCTGGAAGAACGCGCCGGTTTCGTCGCGCGGCCGGAGGCGTGGTGGTAGGATGGGGCTGCTGGTCGAATTCCTGTTCGAACCGGCGCTCCATTTTAGCTGGCGATTGATCAAGTTTCTTTGTCGGGAACCCGAGCCGCGGCGGCGGCGATGGCCCGATCAGGACGAAAGCGAATGAAATGACTGAAGCAGCCTACCGCATCCGTGGCGCCACCGGCGAGTGGGAGGTCGTGGTCGGCCTCGAAGTCCATGCCCAGGTGACCTCCAATGCCAAGCTCTTCTCGGGCGCGGCGACCGCGTTCGGCGCGGAGCCCAACACCCAGGTGTCGCTGGTCGACGCCGCGATGCCCGGCATGCTGCCGGTGCCCAACCGCGAGTGCATCCGCCAGGCGGTCCGCACCGGCATGGCGATCGACGCGCAGATCAACAAATGGTCGCGCTTCGACCGCAAGAACTATTTCTACGCCGATCTGCCGCAGGGTTATCAGATCAGCCAGCTCTACCATCCATTGGTGGGCGAGGGCGCGATCCATATCAGCCTCGACGACAAGAATCCCGACGACGCGACCAAGCGTATCGGGGTCGAGCGCATCCATGTCGAGCAGGATGCGGGCAAGCTGATGCACGATCAGCATCCGACCCAGAGCTATGTCGATCTCAACCGCTCGGGCGTGGCGCTGATGGAGATCGTCAGCCGCCCGGACATGACATCGCCTGCAGAAGCAGGAGCTTATCTGCGCAAGCTCAGATCGATTCTGCGCTATGTCGGTTCGTGCGACGGCAATATGGAAGAAGGCTCGATGCGCGCCGACGTCAATGTCAGCGTGCGCAAGCCCGGCGATCCGCTCGGCACGCGCACCGAGACGAAGAACGTCAACTCGGTCCGCTTCGTCATGGCCGTGGTCGAGCAGGAAGCGCTCCGCCAGGTCACCGCGCTGGAGGCCGGCGAACGCATCGTCCAGGAAACGCGGCTCTACGATCCCGACAAGAATGTGACCCGGTCGATGCGCTCCAAGGAGGATGCGCACGATTATCGCTACTTCCCCGATCCCGACCTGCTGCCGCTCGAACTCGACGACGCCTTCCTTGAGGAATGCCGCGCGAGCCTGCCCGAGCTGCCCGATGCCAAGCGCCGCCGCTACGAAGCGCTCGGCATCACGCCCTATGCCGCCGCCGTCCTGACCGCGGAGGTCGAAGCGGCGCGCTGGTTCGACGCGTTGCTTGAAACGGGCGCGAAGCCGGTCGCCGCGGCGAACTGGGTGACGTCGGAGCTGTTCGGCGCGCTCAACCGCATCGGCAAGGACATCGAGGAGTCGCCGGTCAGCCCCGCTCAGGCCGGGGAGCTGCTCGGCCTCGTTGCCGACGGCACCTTGTCGGGCACGCTCGCCAAGCAGGTCTTCGAGATCATGCTGGAGACGGGGCAGGGCGCCGGCGCGATCGTCGAGGAGCGCGGGCTCAAGCAGACCAGCGACACCGGCGCGATCGAGAAGGTCATTGCCGATGTCATGGCCGCGAACGAGGACAAGGTCGCCGAGTACCGCTCGGGCAAGGACAAATTGTTCGGCTTCTTTGTCGGCCAGACGATGAAGGCGATGGGCGGCAAGGCCAATCCCGGCGTGGTCAATGATCTGCTCAAGAAAGCGCTGGGCTGATCCTCGATCGTAACGGGCAAGATGCCGTGGTTTGTCTCCGGTTCGGCCTGTTGGATCGTCGCGTATCGATAGTGGCGACTATTCGTTCGATTAGGTCGCAGGCGCGGATTCCGGCCTGATCGACTGGGGTTCGTCTGGCCGTAATCTATTGACCATAATTCTTCGCCGAATCGGCTTTTCGGCCGCCAAATATCTGATAGTAAAGCGCTAACGGGGCGTGTCGCTGCTTGCCCCTGCCGGGGGGCGCACGTGATTATCTGGACTTGGGCAATGCTCGGCCTTGCGTCTGCTGGCGCAAGTATCGCCGCGCAAACGACACCGGTCGACGCGGGATCCGCGCTCGCCATACCTGCCACGACACCAACCGCGACACTCGTCGCCGGAACGCCCGTCACGGTGATGACGAACGAGGAGATATCGACGGTCTCGTGCGTCCTGGGCCGCCGCTTCGGCGTCACCGTCGTGCGCGAGGTCGTCGACCAGGGAACGGTCGTCATTCCAGCAGGAGCGATCGGCAGCGGCGAGATCACCTTCTGCACGAACAAGGGGGCCTTTGGTAAACCCGGCATCTTAGGCATGGCGCTCCGCACGCTCGACTTGAACGGCAAGAGCGTCCTGCTCGATGGCCGCTACCGCGAGGAAGGCCGCAACAATAATGGCGCCACTGCCGTGACCTTTTTCGCCGCCGGCATTGTTTCGGGACTCATCAAAGGCAAGGCGGGTGTCGTCCCCAAGGGCCGTGAGCTTCGCGCCCGGACCGGAGAAGATATCATTTTCGTCCCAGGCGCCACGCCTCCGGCCGTTCCGGGCGCTCAAGCTTCTCAACCACTAGCCGACCCGGCAGGGGCAGCAACACAAACCACGATCGCGGCGGCCGGCGATCGGCAGCCGGGCGGTGGCGCAGACATCCCGCAACCGGGATCCAGATAGACTTCAAAATTGGGGGAGCAGACATGAAAATCTTGACGACATCCGTCGCTGCGGCGGTACTTCTTTGCGGTGCTTCGATCGCATCGTCGCAAACGGCGGACACCGCTGCCGCACCTGCTGCGCCGGCGTGCGAGCTGCACATTTTCCCGACGCTGGAAGGCCAGGCGCAGACCACGACGATGCTGTCTGGTTTCGGCATTATCGGCGCGGTTGCCGATGCAGCCGCGAACAAGGACCGCAACGTCAGCGAAGCCGAATATCTGAAGGAGGCGCTGGGTCCGCGTTTGCAGATCGAATCGCTCAAGTCGCTCGACGTCGTGCAGGAGCTGCGCCTGCCGGCCTCGCAGATCGTCTATGAGACGCCCATCGCCGACCGCAACATCACGACCAAGGCAACCAACCGCCTCAGCTCGTCGACCGCATCCTGCTATTTCGAGCTGATCATCACGCAGAATTTGTACCAGAAGAAAGCGATCTACGGTCGGTCCTTGAACAACCGTTTCATTTTCAAGGATTTCCGCGACGGGAAGTCCGCGGCCAAGCTGGTCAAGGGACGCGGCGGCAATGGCCTGTCGCAATTCCCGCCCAAGACCACGGACGAAACCGAAGCGGCCGAAACCGATCTGCGCGAAGCTTTCGCAAAGAACTTCAAGGAGTTTGCAGCGGGCGTAGGCGGAGCCAAGAAGTCCTGAGTTACAGCGGGGCTGCGTTGGACTCGTCCGGCAGCCCCGCTTTCCTTCCTCACCCACCCTTGGAGACCGCCATGCGGATTGCGGCCGGGCTGTGCATCGCGCTTTTGCTGGCTCCGGCGGCAGTGGCGGCAAAGGACGTGCCCGGCGTTATCGCCTCGGGCGATCGCGCTGTTGCGCGGTCGCTGCAGCTTGCCCTCCCTCAGGACGCGATCGAAACGAATATCGAAGTGGGCCGCGTCGCCTCGGATTCCTATGGCGGCGGCCTGCTCGGCGCGCTGATCATCGAATCGATGGACGACAAGAAAGAGACCATGAGCCAGTCTCTGCACGAGCGGGCCGAGGCGACCGTCAAGCCGCTGCGGGAGGCGTTGAAGACCTTCGACGTCGCCGGACTGGCCCTCGCGACGACGCGTGGGGCCGTGGCGAAAACCGACTGGTTCCAGGCGCAGGACATCATCGTCACCGACGATCCATCCCCGCGGTCGCGCGCCGCGTTCCTGAATGCCAGCGCGACGCCACAGGTCGCATTCGTCACCTATCGCTACGATCTCGCGCCGGACTTCACCTATCTCCGCGTGATCGCCGACATCGCGCTCGTCCGCAAACCCGCCGCCGGCGCCCGGTCGACCTCGCTGCCGGAGCCATTCTACGGGCAGTCGATATCGAGCATCGTGCAGTTGCGGACTCGGTCTTACGAGCATGGCGAAAACGTCGCGAGCTGGGCGGCGAGCGACGGCAAGCTGGCCAGGGCTTCGCTGACCGCGGCCTTTGGTCAGATTGAGCGGCTGATACCCTTTGCCCTTGGCCTCGGCCCGGCGGACATCAAGCTCTATACCGCGAAGAATCGGCCGAAGGCATTTGCCGCCGGCTTTTACGGCCCGCGGATCGACATCGGGGAGGGCGCTCAAGCCGGAACACTTCTCTGGTCGAACGGGCTCATCTATGTACAGCCAGCGCCCGCGACCTGAGAAAAGCTGGAGGTGAACCGGGTCGGCGACGCCTATTGGGCGTCGTCGTCCTGGTTCTTCGTTTCGCCGCCGGTGCCGCCAACGCCGTCGGGAATCCCGGCAGAGGTGAAATTGTCTGGTTCGCGCCCGCCTTCACCCCGTTCGACCGCGTCCTTGCGGGCATCGACGACCTGTTCGACGTCGCTTCGGTTGTCGTTATCGGCCTCTGGCGGGCTGTCGGGATGCGGATCTCGATCGGTCACGGGCATTCCTCTCAGTATAAATCGATGCCGCCGACCGGCTGGCCGGGGGCAGGGGTGGACGGCGCCGGATCGCTGCCCGGCTGGGGGGACGGCACGTCGATGTCGGGCGCGGTCGGGAAGACCTCGGGCGGCGGCGCATCGGGCTGCGCCGGCTGGCTCGGCTCGGGCGGCAATTCGGGTGGCGGGGTGGTGGCCATCGGGTTTCTCCTCGATGGCCCAACGCACTTGTACCGCGCCGGGTTGCTACGTGCGTGCGACTTGCTATAGACGCCGCCGACCGACGGTGTCCCCTGCGGGCGTGGCGGAACTGGTAGACGCGCCTGGTTTAGGTCCAGGTATCGCAAGATGTGGGGGTTCGAGTCCCTTCGCCCGCACCAGTCTCGTCGCGCTGGGCGAGGGGTGCCGCAACCCTGATTCCCTGAAAAGGCCCAGAGCTAAAAAAGGCAATTGTTGAAATGCAGACTGTCGAGACGTTGAACGAGGGCCTGAAGCGCGCCTACACGCTGAAGATCACGGCGAAGGACATCGATTCGAAGGTCGATGCCGAACTGAAGCGCGTTGCGCCGCAGGTTCGCATGCCCGGCTTCCGCCCCGGCAAGGTGCCTGCCAATCTGGTTCGCAAGATGCACGGCCCCGCGCTGATGCAGGACGCGCTGAACACCTCGATCCAGGAAGGCGTCCAGACCCTCCTTGCCGAGCAGAAGCTGCGCCCGGCGATCCAGCCCTCGGTCAGCCTCGACGAGGGCTATGAGCTCGGCCAGGATGCCGAGGTCAAGGTCGAGCTCGAAGTGCTCCCCGACGTGCCGACTCCGTCGATCGACCATCTGAAGCTCGAGCGCCTGACCGTGCCGGCCGATGAGGCCGCGCTCCAGGCGCAGCTCCAGAAGTTCGCCGACCAGCAGAAGCGCTGGGACGATGCCAAGCCGACCTACAAGGCGAAGATGGGCGACCTGGTCGTCATGGACTTCACCGGCAAGGTCGATGGCATTGCGTTCGACGGCGGCACCGGCACCGATATGTCGGTCGAGCTGGGTTCGGGCCGTCTCATCCCCGGTTTCGAGGATCAGGTCGTCGGCGTGAAGACCGGTGAAGAGCGCCAGATCAACGTGACCTTCCCGGCGGATTATCAGGCGAAGGACCTGGCCGACAAGGCAGCGACCTTCGACCTCAAGATCACCGCGGTGAAGACCGCCGGCGAGACGAAGATCGACGACGAGCTCGCCACCTCGCTCGGTCTCAAGGACCTGGATCAGCTCAAGGAGTTGCTCAAGGGCCAGATCGAGCAGGAGCTGAACGGCCTCACCCGCACGCACATGAAGCGCAAGCTGCTCGACCAGCTCGCCGAAGGTCATGACTTCCCGGTCCCGCCGTCGATGGTCGAGGCCGAGTTCGCCCAGATCTGGCAGCAGCTCGAGCATGAGGCCACGCACGAGGCCGATCCGGAAGCCGCCATCGCCGAGATGGAATCCGAGCGCGCCGATTACCACGCCATTGCCGAGCGCCGCGTGCGCCTTGGCCTGCTCCTGTCGGAGATCGGCCAGGCCAACGGCGTCGAGGTCAGCCAGCAGGAAATGAACCGCCTGATCGCGCAGGCCGCGTCGCAATATGGCCCCGAGGACCGCACCCGGTTCATCGAATATGTCCGCTCGGAGCCGATGGCCGCCGCTCAGCTGCGCGCCCCGCTCTATGAGGACAAGGTGGTCGACTGGCTGTTCGAAAAGGCCGACATCAGCGACCGCGAAGTGACGCGCGAGGAACTGGAAGAGGCGATCGAGTCCGAGGACGGCTTCGCCAGCGGCACGCATCATCACGATCATGACCACGACCATGATCATGACCACAAGCCGAAGAAGAAGGCCGCGGCCAAGAAGGCCGCGCCTGCCGACGAGGCTCCTGCAGAGGAAGCCAAGCCGGCGAAGAAGGCCGCTGCCAAGAAGGCCGAGCCCGCTCCTGAGGCGGCTGAAGAGCCGGTGAAGAAGCCGGCCGCCAAGAAGGCGAAGCCTGCGGCCGAGGAAGCTCCAGCCGAGGCAGCCGCGCCTGCCAAGAAGCCGGCAGCGAAAAAGGCCCCGGCAAAGAAGAGCGACGCCTAGCCTTTCTTTCCCTCTCCCCTTGTGGGAGAGGGTTGCGCAGACTTGGGCCGCGTTCTTCACGCGGTCCTAGTCGGAGCTGGGAGAGGGGTATGCGCTCGCGAGCGAGCGCGCGAAGCTGCGCTTCGCTTCCCCTCATCCAACTACGACTAGGCGCTGAAGCGCCAAGTCTCCGTATCCTTCTCCCACAAGGGGAGAAGGGTTTTAGGGGGCGATCTTGACGAGTCCACGCATCGCAGTCCTGCTGCCCTGCTACAACGAAGAAGCCGCCATCGCGCAGACGGTGGCGGGGTTCCGCGCGGCGCTGCCCGACGCGACCATCTACGTCTATGACAACAACAGCCGCGATCGCACGATCGAAGTGGCGCGCGCGGCCGGGGCGATCGTCCGGACCGAACGCATCCAGGGCAAGGGCAATGTCGTCCGCCGCATGTTCGCGGATATCGACGCCGACATCTATGTCATGGCCGATGGCGATGCGACCTATGACGCCGCTTCCGCCCCGGCGCTGGTCGCGCGCGTGCTCGACGAGCAGCTCGACATGGTGGTCGGCGCCCGCGTGACTCAGGCCGACACGGCCTATCGCCGCGGCCACAAGATGGGCAATGCGCTGCTCACCGGCATGCTGGCGCGGCTGTTCGGGCGCAGCTTCACCGACATCCTGTCGGGTTACCGGGTCTTTTCGCGCCGCTTCGTGAAGAGCTTCCCGGTGCTGTCCGCGGGCTTCGAGATCGAGACCGAGATCAGCGTCCATGCGCTCGAGTTGAAGATGCCGGTCGCCGAGATCGAAACGCCCTATTTCGCGCGGCCCGAAGGTTCCGAATCGAAGCTCAGCACTTATGGCGATGGTTTCCGCATCCTGCGCACCATCCTGCAGCTCTACCGGCTCGAGCGGCCGGTGCTGTTCTTCGGCAGCATCGGCGCGGTGCTGGCGGGGCTGGCGGTGATCCTCGCGATCCCGCTGGTCATCACCTATATGCACACGCATCTCGTGCCGCGTTTCCCCACTGCGATCCTGGTGACCGGGCTGGTGATCCTCGCGTCGCTCAACCTCTTTGCAGGGATTATCCTCGATACGGTGGTACGCGGACGGCGCGAGGTGCGGCGTCTCGCCTATCTGGCGCACCGCGCGCCGGGCGGCGAGGATCGGCGAAGCTAGCGGTAAGGGGGGAGCGGCTCGGGGGTTGAACTCGTTTCCGCCAGCGCCGATGTAAGGCATCTACTGGGGCATAAGGATTCAAAGGCACATCATGCATAACCCATTCGAGACCGGCGACTTCACGCGGCCGCTCATCCAAAATGGCTTCACTCAGTCGCCCCAGGGCGGCCTCGTCCCCATCGTCATCGAGCAGTCCAACCGTGGCGAGCGCAGTTTCGACATCTATTCGCGGCTGCTGCGCGAGCGGATCATCTTCGTGACGGGCGGCGTCGAGGATCATATGGCCTCGGTGATCAGCGCCCAGTTGCTCTTCCTGGAGTCGGAGAATCCCAAGAAGGACATCTTCATGTACATCAACTCGCCGGGCGGCGTCGTCACGGCGGGCATGGCGATCCATGATACCATGCAATATATCCGTCCGCGCGTCGGTACGGTCTGCATGGGCCAGGCCGCCTCGATGGGCAGCTTCCTGCTCGCCGCCGGCGAGCCCGGCATGCGCGTCGCGCTCACCAATGCGCGGATCATGATCCACCAGCCTTCGGGCGGCGCACAGGGCATGGCGAGCGACATCGAGATCCAGGCACGCGAGATCCTGCGTATCCGGCACCGGATGAACGAGCTCTATGCTCACTACACCGGCAAGCCGATCGGCGAGATCGAAGTCGCGATGGATCGCGACAAGTTCCTGTCGGCGGACGAGGCCAAGGAATTCGGCCTGATCGACGAGGTATTCGACAAACGCCCGGCGATTGCGGACGATTCCGGGTCGACGCCGATCCTGCCGGCATCGTAACCGGATTTTGTAGCCTTTGGTCTTAAGGCGATTTGGTGATTGTAGTGTTGCAGGTGGCCGGTCTAACATGGCCACCCGCACGAACGCGCCCTGTATGGCGCGAAGGATGGATTGAATGACGAAGCTCAGCGGCGGCGACTCGAAGAGCACGCTCTATTGCTCGTTCTGCGGCAAGTCGCAGCACGAGGTGCGGAAGCTCATCGCCGGGCCGACCGTGTTCATCTGCGATGAATGCGTCGAGCTCTGCAACGACATCATCCGCGAGGAGACCAAATCCGCGCTCGTCTCGAAAAAGGACGGGGGCGTGCCGACGCCGCAGGAGATCTGCGACGTGCTCGACGATTACGTCATCGGGCAGAAGCGCGCCAAGCGGGTCCTCTCGGTCGCCGTGCACAATCACTACAAGCGCCTCAACCACGGCCAGAAGGGCGCGGATGTCGAGCTTGCCAAGTCGAACATCCTGCTCGTCGGGCCGACTGGCTGCGGCAAGACCTTGCTCGCCCAGACGCTGGCGCGAATCCTCGACGTGCCTTTCACCATGGCCGATGCGACGACGCTGACCGAGGCGGGTTATGTCGGCGAGGATGTCGAGAACATCATCCTCAAGCTGCTCCAGGCGTCCGATTACAATGTCGAGCGGGCGCAGCGCGGCATCGTGTACATCGACGAGATCGACAAGATCAGCCGCAAGGCCGAAAATCCCTCGATCACGCGCGACGTGTCGGGCGAGGGCGTGCAGCAGGCGTTGCTGAAGCTGATGGAGGGCACCACTGCCTCCGTCCCGCCGCAGGGCGGGCGCAAGCATCCGCAGCAGGAGTTCCTGCAGGTCGACACGACGAACATCCTGTTCATATGCGGCGGCGCGTTCAGCGGCCTGGAAAAGATCATCGGCGATCGCCTCCAGGGCAAGTCGATCGGGTTCGGCGCCTATGTCGCTTCGCCCGAGGAACGCCGCACCGGCGAGACTTTGAAGTCGGTCGAGCCCGAGGATCTGCTGAAGTTCGGCCTGATCCCCGAGTTCGTCGGCCGTCTGCCGGTGATCGCCACGCTCGAGGATCTCGACGTGCCGGCGCTGGTGACGATCCTGACCGAGCCGAAGAACGCCCTGGTCAAACAATATCAGAAGCTGTTCGACATGGAGGAAGTGAAGCTCGGCTTCACGGACGACGCGCTGGTTCAGGTCGCCAGGAAGGCGATCGACCGCAAGACCGGTGCGCGCGGGCTGCGTTCGATCCTCGAAGGCATCTTGCTCGACACCATGTTCGATCTGCCGGGGATGGACGGGGTCGACGAGGTGATGATCGACAAGGACGTGATCGAGGGCCGCAAGGAACCGATCCGCGTCTACGCCAAGAAAGACAAGGCGGGCGCCGGCGCCGCGTGATTGCTGGCGGCGAGCCTTTTCCAATAATCCATATCTTTAGATCTGCCTCCTTTTCCCTCTCCCCTTGTGGGAGAGGGAGGGGCCCATTGCGCAGCAATGGGAGGGTGAGGGGGACACTCGCGAGTGTTTCGAACCTCACTCCCCCTCATCCGGCCCTTTGGGCCACCTTCTCCCACAAGGGGAGAAGGATTTTAGGCGCCGCACAACGGCATGCCTGAACGCGACATCCCCACCATCCGCGTCGCCGACACCGCCGATCGCACTGCCATCGCGGCAATGCTCGCCCGCGCCTTCGCCGAAGACCCAGCCACCAGCTTCATCTTCCCAGACCCCGAGCAGCGCGCCAAACGCTTGCCCCGCATGTTCGCCCTGCTGTTCGACGAGGATGCGCACGGCATGCGGCTGATGACGGAGAGCGGCGAGGCGGCGACCTTATGGCGCGGCCCTGGCCGCAATCGGACGAGTTGGCTCGATCTGCTCCTCCACGCCCTGCCGCTGGTCGGTCTGTTCGGTACCGCATTGGGCCGGGCGCTGGCGGTGTCCAACGCCATCGACGCCCATTTCCCGGCCGGCGACTATTGGTATCTCCACATCGCCGGTTGCGATCCCGCATCGCAAGGCAAGGGGCTTGGCGGCGCAACGATTCGGTCGGGGCTCGAACGCGTCGCAGGCAGCGGTTTGCCGACCTATCTCGAGACGCCCAGCGAGAAATATATCGGCTTCTATCGCGGGCTCGGCTTCGAGGTGATCGGCGAGTGGACCGTGCCCAAAGGCGGCCCGCGCTTCTGGTCGATGATGCGGCCGGTCCCATAACGCGTTGGGGAGGAAAACATTGCACGTCGAACGAATCGTCCTCCTTGCCTTCGCCCTGGTGGGTCTGGGAACTCCCGTAATGGCACCTGCGGCACTTCCGGCCGGATCGCGGGGCGGGACGCAAACCGGCATGACCGAGGCACGATTCTGGGAAATCATAGGCGACTCCGCTCGCGAAGAAGACCGTGATCGCCAGGTAGCGGCGCTACGTGCCTCGCTCGACAAGCTCACGGCATCAGAGATTGAGCAATTCGACCATATTTTCGACCTCATGATGATCAGGTCCGGTGCATGGAATCTGTGGGGGGCCGAGCTCGTGGCCAATTGTGGAGCCTCTTCCCAAGGCTTCGAGCATTTCCGACGCTGGCTGATCTCGCGAGGCGAAGGCGCCTTCACCATGGTGGTCGCAAACCCGGATTCCCTCGTCGATGTCATCCCGGAACATTATGTCGGCAGGCCGGAGTTCGAAGCATTCGGCCAGATCGCCCGCGACGCCTGGGCAAAGAAAACCGCGCGCAATCCGGCCGACATGCCCATGGAAATCGCGACCGAGGACCTGGATTTGGGCGAGATGTTCAGTATCGAACCCGAGTCCCTCAAGAAGCGCTATCCTCGATTATGGGCGCGGTTCGGCACCGACTGATCGATTCAATCTGGCCCCCAACCATTGCAGCAACGGGCTGGACGGGATGTCACAGGCATCCGCCCCGCTCTTTCACATGGTGAAATATTGGACGATTCCAGCCGCGGATCAGCGGAAAAACAGCGCATTTTTCCGCTGTTTTTCCGCTGTTATGCATAACAGGGAAAACGCGGCGCAAGCCACTGATCCCGCTCCGGAAAATCCTCGCCAAAATCCAACATAACAGCGGAAGAAAAAAATATCGCCGTAACAGAGGAATGTGTTGGAGCGAATCAGGACTCCGCCAGGAAATCGCCGAGCCGGTCCAGCCGCCGCTCCACCGGCGATCGCCGGTCGCGGATCCACTGCTCCAGGATCGAGAAGCCGCCGGGCAGCAACTGGCAGCTCCGCACCCGCCCGACCTTCTCGGTGCGCACCAGCCCGCAGTCTTCGAGCACCTGCAGATGCTGCGCGACCGCAGTCAGGGTGATGCCCAGCGGGGCCGCCAGGGTGGAGACGGACAGCGGCCCCGCGGTCAGCCGCTCGACGATCGCCAGCCGCGACGGATCGGCGAGCGCGCGCAACACGCGCTCGACACTGGCGGCCGGCTTGCTGGGTTCGGGACTCGTCACGCCTCCGGCAATATCGCCCCCAGCCGGTCGAACAAGGCGTTCCACCCATGCTCGCGCATCTCGGGGCCGTCCGCGCCTTCGAGGAACACGGCCTGATGCGTGCAGATCAGGTCGGTGCCGCTGTCGGTCGAGACCAGCTCGATCGTCATCAGCGCGACCGAGATCGGCCTGCCGCCGATCGTCATGGTGGCGGCGCTGACGATGCGCTGGTCGGGCACGATGTTGTGGAAATATTCCACGCTGGCCAGTTCGACGCCCTCGAACGGCGTATCGGGGCCCATTCGGGAGCGGGAGAGGGACTGGCCGCCGACGCGAAAGTCCATCTCGAACACAGCGCTGTCGCCGCCTGCATACCAGCGGCGTTTCTGATCCTCCTGGCTCAGCGCCGCGAAAACCCGCTCTCTCGGGGCGGGATAGCTACGCTCGATCACAAACGTGCTGGGAATGACGGGTTGGGATTCCATGATGCCATGACTCCATTGTGAAGTGATGGCTTCACTATTGGCGATAGCGCCCGATTGTCAAGTGGTCACTTCACTATTGCGCGCGTTGAGCATCAGGCGCGCATAGGCAGCCAGCGCAAGGAACAGCCCGGTGAACCAGGCATAGGCATAGAGCCCGGTCCAGAAGCCGCCGACCCAGCCGAAAGTGCCCGGTGCCACGGTCGCGAGGAAACCGGGCAGGTTGGGCAGCACGCCGGCCGCGAAAGCGATCAGCGCGCGCCCGTTCCACCCGCCGGCATAAGCATAGCGTCCGCCTTCGCGGTACAGGTCGTCGACGTCGAGCCGGGTACGCCGGATCAGCCAGTAATCGGCGATCAGGATGCCCGCGATCGGGCCGAGCAGCGCGCTGTACCCGGTCAGCCAGACGAAGATGTAGCCGCCGGTCGTCGCCAGCAGCTTCCACGGCATGATCAATACGCCGATCACAGCAGTGATCAGCCCGCCGGTGCGATAGGAGATCTTGCCCGGCGCGAGTGACGAGAAATCGTAAGCGGCGCACACCAGGTTCGCGGCGATGTTGCACGAGATGGTGTCGATCGCGATGACGATCAGGCCGAGCAGCACCAACGGCCCGGACAGGGTGCCGGCCAGCGCCACCGGATCCCAGATCGCATGGCCGTAGATCACCACGGTCGCCGAGGTGGTGATGACGCTGGCCAGCGCGATCAGCCCCATGCCCGGCGGCAGGCCGATCGACTGGCCGATCATCTGGTCGCGCTGGCTCTTCGCGAAACGGGTGAAGTCGGGGATGTTGAGCGCGAGCGTCCCCCAGAAGCCGACCATCGCGGTCAAGGACGGCCAGAATACCAGCCAGAACTGCCCCTCGCGCGCGCCGCCGGGCACGAAGGCCGAGGGGCTGGCGAAGATCGGCCCGAACCCGCCCGCCTTGTCGACGGCCCACCAGACGAGTGCGATGCACACCAGGATCTTGACCGGCGCCGTCCAGGTCTCGAGCCGCCGGATCGTCGTCAGCCCCTTGCGTACGAAGAAGAGCTGCAGCGCCCAGAAGGTCGCGAAGGATAGCATCTGCCCCACGCCGATATCGAGCACCGGCACGATCGGCCCCTTCAGGCTCTGCCCGACAAACACGCCGAGCAGGGTCAGCAGCGCTTCGCCGCCGATCCAGGTCTGAATGCCGAACCAGCCGCAGGCGACCAGCGCCCGCGCCACGGCTGGCAGCCGCGCTCCCTTGGTGCCGAACGAGGCGCGCGCCAGCACGGCATAGGGAATGCCGTACCGCGTGCCGGCATGGCCGATCAGCAGGAGCGGGGCGAGCACGACCAGATTGCCGAGCAGCACGGTCAGCGCCGCTTGCCCGGCCGACATGCCCTGCTCGATCAGCCCCGAGGCAAGCATCCAGCTCGGCACGGCGACGATCATGCCAATCCACAGGGCTGCGAAATGATACCAGCGCCAGGTCCGCTGCGCGGCGTCGGTCGGCGCGAGATCGCGATTCCAGAGCGAATCCGTGGTCTGATCGGTCATGCGCGTCCCCCATGGAGAGTTGGCCGCAATTCGCGCGGCGGCGCAAGAGCGATCGATTGGGGCGGATCAGGCCGGCTGCTGGATCCGCTGCACGATGTCGTCGGCGACCTTGCCGGCGACCGGGGCGAGATGGTCGAAATGCGCCGTGTACCGCGCCATGCCCTGGCTCAGCGATCGCAGTTCGGCATCGAGGTCGTGCAACTCGGCATCGGGCAACAACACCTCGATCACGTCCCAGCGCGACCATCCCGCCAGCGGCGTCATGCCGAGCATCTGCCCCCGCCGGCTCGCGACGGCGGAGGTGATGCGCGAGGTGGCGCTGCCCGGCGCATGGATCGTCACATGCGCGATCGGCTCGAGCAGATAGGGCGTTGCGGCGGCAAGCGCCTCGGCCATCGCGATCCGCCCGGCGGTACGGAACGCCAGCTCTGAGCTGTCGACCGCATGGAATGACCCATCGACCAGCGCGACCGCGACATCGACCACTTCGACGCCGAGCGGCCCTTTCGCCATCGCATCGCGCACGCCCTGCTCGACCGCGGGAATCCATTGCCGCGGGATCGCGCCGCCGGTGATGCGGTCGTCGAAGCGGAAACCCTGACCGCGCTCCAGCGGCGCGATCTCGATCACCACATCGCCATATTGGCCATGCCCGCCCGACTGTTTCTTGTGGCGACCGCGCTGGCTGGCGGCTTTCTTGATCGTCTCGCGATACGCAACGGCAGGAGGCCGGGCCGATATCGCGACGCCGTACCGCCGCTTGAGCCGGTCGAGCGCGACCGCGAGATGCTCATCGTTGATCCCGCGCAGCAAGGTCTCGCGCGATCCCTCGTCCTGGCCCCAGCGCAGCCCCGGATCCTCCTCGGCCAGCTTGTTGAGCGAGGTCGACAGGCGGACCTCGTCCTTGTGGTCCTTGACCGAAATGGCCAGCGCATGATTGGCGGCCGGTAACGGGGAGTCGGCTGTTGCCGCTTCAGGGCGTGCGGCAATGCCGATCAGGTCGCCGGCCCGCGTCGCCTCGGCCTTGGCGATGCCGACGATCTCGCCGGGCTCGGCGCGCTGGATCCGCGTCGCGGTGCCGCCCTGAAGCGCGAACAGCGCCCCCGCGCGCATCGTCTCGCCATCGTCGCCGACCAGCTCGGCACCTTCGCTCAGCGGTCCGCCGAACACGCGCGCGATCGCCAGCCGGCCGATGGTGCTGCCATGCGAGATCTTGAGCACCTGCACCGCCGGGCTGGCGACGCCGATCCGCTCCGCCGTCTGCGCGGCGGTCGGCGTATCATGGCGCAGCATCTTGAGCAGGCGGCGGATGCCGAAGCCGTTCAGCGCGGATCCGAACAGCACCGGCACGACCAGCCCCGCCGCCGTCTCCCGCGCCAGATCGCCGAAGATCGTCTCCAGGCTCGGCACCTCGTCCGACAGGAGCTGCTCGAGCAGCGTGTCGTCATGGTCGGCGAGCTGTTCGAGCATATGGAAGCGCGCCGCTGCCTCATCCTCCTTGAGATGGGCGGCGAGGGGGACCTGCTGGGAGCGCTGCCCGGTCTGGTAGTGATAGGCGCGTTCCAGCGCGAGATCGACGAAGCCGGCGGTCCGCTCGCCGGCGCGGATCGGGATCTGGCGCGCAACCAACGCCGCCGCGCTCATCGGCTGCAGCGCGGCGAGCAGGTCCTGGATGCTGCCGCGTGCCTGGTCGATCTTGTTGACGAACAACGCATGCGGCAGGCCGATCGCCTCGAGCCGCCGCAAGGTCGGTTCGACCAAGGGCGCGCGCGCCGGATCGGGATCGATCACGACAAGGGCGAGATCGGCCGCGGCCAGCGCCATTTCCATATCGGTCACGAAGGCCGGAGAACCGGGCGCATCCGTCAGCAGATAGCGATCGCCCATCCACTCGAAGCGCAGCAGGTTGAGCTCAGTCGATCCGCCGCGCGCCCGTGCTTCGGGGCTGGCGTCGCCGACGCAACTGCCCGCATCCACCGCGCCCAGCCGCGGAACGGCACCGGCGGCGTGCAACAGGGCTTCTGCAAGGCTGGTCTTGCCCGCACCGGCGGGGCCAACAAGCGCGATCGCTCTCGCGCCTCTGCGGATCTCATCCACGCACGCTCTCCTCGTACTGCCTTTCGTATCGAAGGCCGGTCGTCGGTAATCGTGAAGGTCTGCCTATACTGAGCGGAACGCAAGGCCGAGGTGACATTGGTCAGATACCCAGCCACTCCAGCCCGCCGGGCAGGTCGCCCGCGGCATAGTCGACCTGCAGCACCCGGCGGCGTCGAGGGTCGGCGGCTGCATCCGACGCATGGAGGATCGGCGTGGCGTAAAGCCAGACATCGCCCGGCTCTGCCAGGCATGCGGCGACCCCGCACTTCGATACGACCGCCTCGATGTCCGCTTCCGCGACCCGCCCGAAGCGATGCGATCCGGGCGCGACCAGCAGCGGCGCGTTGTCCGGTCCGACCGGATCGAGGTGTACCCGGAGCGTCACCATGCCCGCCAGCACTTCGAACGGGGGTGCGACATGGAGCAGCCCCGCCTTGACCGTCCATGGTCCGAACCCGGGCACAGCGCGCGGCTTCGCCACGACGATGGTGCGATCCTGGTGCCAGCCGAGCGACCAGTTGACGGCGGCCGTCTTGTCGAACAGGATCGCACGGACCGGACGGGCAACCGCGCCGATCGCGTCGGTAGCGATGGTCCCGATCGGGTTTCGCGGGGCGAGGAGGCCTTGTAGCCCCTCGATGGCGTGCAGGCGGATGCCGGCGCGATCGGGCTCGAATGTCGCGGCGATCGCCTCGATCTCCGGCAGCAATCGCGTGGCGGCACCGGCATAGCGCTCGGCGCCGTGATGGGCGAACGAGAGGCTTTCCGTCAGAAAACCCCCGGCACGAATCGCTTCACCCGCGCGGCATAGGCGTCATAGTCGGCGCCGAACTGGCCACGCAGCAGCTGCTCCTCATGCCGCACGCGCAGCCAGGTCGCGAGCGCGTAGATCGGCACCGCGACGATCAGGTTCCGGCTATGGCCATAAGCGACGGCCATCGCGATCATGAACAGGAACAAGGCGACATAGATGGGGTGGCGCACCACCGCGAAGGGGCCGGTCTGCACGAGCTGATGATCCTCGCGGGTGCGCGCGACCAGGCTCCAGTTCTTGCCCATCGTCCGCGACGACGCATCGAACAACCCCACTGCGCCGAGCATCAGGGCGAGCACCGCGAGTCCTTCGACGATCGCCTTGGGCGACATCGGGTCGAGCAGGACGTCGATCCGGCCATAGCCCGCGATGGCGATGGCGAGGCCCTGGACGCCGATCCAGATCCAGGACGCCCGATTGCTGCTCGCATCGGCCACCTTGGGCACCTTGGTGGCTCGGTATCGGGCCGCCATCAGCGCTGTGAAAAAGGCCAGGAAGCCCAGGGCAAGGGCCGCAAGACCCGGGAGTCCGACGGAGTCGATGGGGAACAGGGTCATGGCGCTCGTCCTAGTATTTCGGCTTCCCCGGTGCTGTCTTCCACGCGTTATACTCTTCCAGCGCCGTGGAGCGCTTGAGGATTCGGCTCGCGGGGTCGACCACGACATGCGCGCCGGGCGCGACCGCAATGATGTCCTTGCCGCCGGTCATCGCCAGCCGCTCGACCTTGCCGTCGATCTGTACCTCGACCGGCATGGGGAAGGGGAGGCCATTAGGCGCCTTCCAGGCGAGCGTCAGCGAGCTGCCGTCGCGCGTCTCGACCAGCTCGGGCAGCGCGGCCTTGCGCAGATAGACGTCGAAGAACCAGCCATAGTCCTTGCCGGTCACTTGCTTGACGAAGCCCTCATATTCGCTCGTCGACCCGAAACGCAGGGAGAAATTGCCGGGCTTCGGGTCGAGCCGGCCGTAAACGGCGAGCCGGGTCACGTCGCGAAAGGCGGTGTCGCCGATCAGGTTGCGCAGGGTGTGGAGCATCCACGATCCCTTGTAATAAATGTCCTGGCCGGGCCCGCCCTTGGCGATCTCATAGACCTCCTCCTCGGTGCGGATCCTGCCCGAAATGAGCGGCCTGAGGTTCGCGATCTTGTTGCGCTCGTCGTCGAGCATCGTCGCGTACCGCGCGCTGCCTTCGCGCCACAGCCCGTAATAGGGCTGCATATAGGTGCCATAGCCCTCGTGCAGCCAGTAATCGTCCCAATTGGCGGCAGTCAGTTGATTGCCGAAATACTCATGGGCGAATTCGTGCTGGAACAGCCAGTCGAACCCTTCCGGCGCTTTGGCATATTCGTTGCCGTACGCGTTGATCGTCTGGTGCTCCATGCCCTTGTGCGGCGTCTCGACCACGCCGAGCTTCTCGTCGCCGAACGGATAGGGGCCGACCTCGCTTTCGAAGAAATCGAGCGTCGGGGCGAATTCGGCAAACAGCGCTTTCGCCTTCGCCTCCTCGCCCGGCAGGTACCAATAGAACATCGGGATCTCGTTGCCGAAGCGGCTCTTGTAGACGCCCGAAATCTCTTCATAGGGCCCGACATTGAGCGCGATGCCGTACGTATTGGGCTGGCGGACGCTCCAGTTCCAGGTGGTCCGGCCGTCGGGCAGCGTGTCCACCCCGATCAGCTTGCCGTTGGACGGCGCCTTCAGTCCCTTGGGCACGGTGATGTGCAAGGTGACATTCTCGGGCTCGCCCGTCGGAAAATCGAGGCAGGGCCAGAACAGATCGCAGCCATAACCCTCCGCCGTAGTCGCGAACCAGGTGCGGCCGTCCGGGGTCTTTGCCCAGACCATGCCGTCATCCCACGGCGCCTTCACCGCGACATGCGGCTGCCCGCCATAGGTAATGGTGGCAACGACCTGGTCGCCGGCCGCGACGGCCTTGGGCAGCTTGATCGTCAGCCGGCCGTCAGGATCGGTAAAATCGGCTCCGGGGATCGGCTTGCCGTCGATCGAAATGGCGCTGGGCGCGATATTCTTGTCGAGGTCGATCACCAGCCGGGTCAGCGGCGCCTTGGCGGTGAAGGTCAGCGTGGCGAGCCCGCGCAGTTCCTGCGTTACCGGCAGCACCTCGAATTTCAGGTCGGCATGGTCGAACTTCAGCTTGGCCTGGTCCGGGTCGATGACGCCGCCCGATCGCTGGGTCTGTTCGGTGATCGCCGGTTCGCCCTTTTTGGGGAGGTCGATCGCGGCGGTAAGCGACAGCGCGGCAAGCGCCAGGACAGGTTTCAGGAACATGGGCATTCGTACCTCAGCGCAGGTCTACCGAGAAATGGTCGATCGAAAGGGCGAAAAAGGGGCGGTTGTCCTGGGCGATCGCCAGCCGTTGCGGCCAGCGCACGCCCTTGTCGGTCACTGAGCCGGCAAAGCGGAGATATTCGCGAATCTGCTTGCCGTCGGCATCGGGTTCGTCGGGCGCCAGCACGGCATAATCGGCGGATAGCATCCTGCCGTCCTTGCCCAGGCGAATATCGATCGACGGAAACCCCGTCCGGCTGCCATGCAGCACGCCGCGCGCGGTTTCCCAGCGCGCGCCGGCCATCAGCATATAGCCATAGGCGCCGAACTGCTGGCGCTCGTTGATCGCAGTCGCCGGGGAGAGGTCGGACTGGGTTCCTTCGATCACCTTGAAGCCGCGCTCGCCCTCGATCATCAGCGTGCGCATCGCGCTACGGCCCTCGCTGACCAGCCAGCTGTCGGACCGGGCTCGCACGAACGGCTCGACATAGGTCTCCACGCCGATGTCGATCGTCTTGCTGCCGGCAAAGACCTTCGCCGTGCCGGCCCAGCGAATCGAGCGCACTCGTTCGAGCACGGCGCGGCCGCCGATCGCCTCCATCGCGCGCTCGACCGGATCGGCCGGCAGCGTGGCGGCGGGCAGGAGGAGCGCAGCGGAAGTTCCAGCTAAAAACGTTCGGCGATTGATGGATTGGTCACCAGCACCATATAAGGAAGAATTGGCGCCTCGTTCAGGCGCCGCCGGAGTATTCATGACCCAATCCTACCCCGTCCTGCCGCTTCGCGATATCGTCGTCTTCCCGCACATGATCGTGCCGCTGTTCGTCGGCCGCGACAAGTCGGTTGCCGCACTCGAAGCCGCCATGGCCGCCGACAAGGAAATCTTCCTCGTCGCGCAGCTCGATCCTGCCGAGGACGATCCCGAGCGCGAGGATCTTTACGATATCGGCGTCACCGCCACCGTGCTCCAGCTGCTGAAGCTGCCCGACGGCACCGTGCGCGTGCTTGTCGAGGGCAAGGTCCGCGCCGCGCTCGACACGCTGTCGGCGACCGACACCTTTCTGACTGCCACCGTCCTGCCGGTCGAAGAGCCTGTTGCCGAGGGCAATGAGGTCTCGGCGCTGATGCGTTCGGTGGTCGATCAATTCGAGAATTACGCCAAGCTCAACCGCAAGCTGCCGGCCGAGACCGCCGTTCAGCTGGGGGAGATCGAGGAAGCGTCGCGTCTGGCCGACGCCGTCGCCGCGAACATCTCGGTCAAGGTATCCGACAAGCAGTCGCTGCTGGTCGAATCCGATCCGACCAAGCGCCTCGAGATGGCGTTCGCCTTCATGGAAGGCGAGCTCGGCGTCCTGCAGGTCGAGAAGAAGATCAAGAGCCGCGTCAAGCGCCAGATGGAGAAGACGCAGCGCGAATATTATCTCAACGAGCAGCTCAAGGCGATCCAGCGCGAGCTGGGCAATGAGGGCGAGGAAGGCGAGGGCGACGAGATCGCTGAGCTGACTCAGAAGATCGCGACGCTCAAGCTCTCCAAGGAGGCCCGGACCAAGGCGACCGCCGAGCTGAAGAAGATGAAGACGATGGCGCCGATGTCCGCGGAAGCGACGGTCGTGCGCAATTATCTCGACGTGCTGCTCGGCCTGCCCTGGGGCAAGAAGTCGAAGATCAAGAAGGACATCTCGGCCGCGCAGGCGATCCTCGACGAGGATCATTATGCGCTGGAGAAGGTCAAGGACCGGATCGTCGAATATCTCGCGGTCCAGGCGCGCACCAACAAGCTGAAGGGCCCGATCCTGTGCCTCGTCGGCCCTCCCGGCGTGGGCAAGACCTCACTCGGCAAGTCGATCGCCAAGGCGACGGGGCGCGAGTTCATCCGCCAGTCCCTGGGTGGCGTGCGCGACGAAGCCGAGATTCGCGGCCACCGTCGCACCTATATCGGCTCGCTGCCGGGCAAGATCGTGACGAACCTGAAAAAGGCCGGCACCTCGAACCCACTGTTCCTGCTCGACGAGATCGACAAGCTCGGCCAGGATTTCCGCGGCGATCCCGCCTCGGCGCTGCTCGAAGTGCTGGATCCGGAGCAGAACTCCAAGTTCCAGGACCATTATCTCGAGATCGACATCGATCTGTCGGACGTCATGTTCGTGACGACGGCCAACACGCTCAACCTGCCGCAGCCGCTGCTCGACCGGATGGAGATCATCCGTCTCGAGGGCTACACCGAGGACGAGAAGGTCGAGATCGCCGAGCGGCATTTGATCGCGAAGCAGATCGAAGCCCATGGTCTGAAGGATGGCGAGTTTACCCTCACTACCGAGGGGCTGCGCGCGCTGATCCAATATTATACCCGTGAAGCTGGCGTCCGTACGCTCGAGCGGGAGATCGCCAAGCTCGCGCGCAAGGTGTTGCGCCAGATCCTCGAGAACAAGGTGACGGGTGTGACGATCACGCCCGACAATCTCGCCGAATTCGCCGGGGTGAAGAAATATCGCCACGGCCTGGGCGAGGAAGAGAACCAGGTCGGCGCGGTGACGGGCCTGGCCTGGACCGAGGTCGGCGGCGAGCTGCTGACGATCGAGAGCGTGACCGTGCCCGGCAAGGGTTCGGCCAAGGTGACCGGCAAGCTCGGCGACGTGATGAAGGAGTCGATCGAAACGGCCTTCAGCTTCATCAAGGCGCGTTCGCCCAGCTATGGCATCAAGCCGAGCGTGTTCGCCCGCAAGGACGTGCACATCCATCTGCCCGAAGGCGCCGTTCCCAAGGACGGTCCGTCGGCAGGCATCGGCATCGTCACCGCGATCATCTCGACCTTGACCGGCGTTGCGGTGCGCCGCGATGTCGCGATGACCGGCGAGGTCACTCTGCGCGGCCGGGTGCTGCCGATCGGCGGCCTGAAGGAGAAGCTGCTCGCGGCATTGCGTGGCGGCATCACCACCGTGCTGATCCCGCAGGAGAATGAGAAGGACCTGGCCGAGATCCCGGCGAACATCCGCGAGGGGCTGACCATCATCCCCGTGGCACATGTCGACGAGGTGCTGCGGCTTGCCCTGACCGGCCCGTTGACGGCGATCGACTGGACCGAAGCCGACGATCTCGCCGCCCAGCCGCCGGCTGGCGTGGCGCCGATCGGCGGCGAACTCCATCATTAATCAAGTTGTCAAGCAAAGCGGCCTGAATTTCGCTCCTTTAGGCGAAATTTCAGGTCGTTTTGCTTTGACAGCCTCGGATTGAGCCGCCTTACTGTACCACCGGCTTCGTGCCGCGACTCATTCTCAATCTATCATTTTCAAGACGGGGGTTCTTTCGGCATGAACAAGCAGGAACTGATCGGATCGGTCGCCGACGCGTCCGGACTGGGCAAGGGCGATGCCAGCAAGGCAGTCGAGGCGGTGTTCGATGCGATTTCGGCAGCACTGAAAAAGGGCGATGAAGTCCGCCTTGTCGGCTTCGGGACCTTCTCGGTCAGCAAGCGCAAGGCATCGACGGGTCGCAACCCGCGCACCGGCGAGCCGATGACGATCAAGGCGTCGTCGCAGCCGAAGTTCAAGGCGGGCAAGGGCCTGAAGGATTCGGTCAACTGATCGACGAATGAAGGCGCTGGGGCTGGACAAGCCGCGGCCCCTTTTCTAAGGCGATGACATCAGGGCGGCGGCAACGCCGCCCTATTCCGTTGGCGGCAACGCCGGCGAAGACATTGCGGCTCCTTTTCCCGGGAACCGCGATGGGCGCGTAGCTCAGCGGTAGAGCACACCCTTCACACGGGTGGGGTCACAGGTTCAATCCCTGTCGCGCCCACCAGTTTTTCGAACCCGCCGGTCGCCCAGCGCCCGGCGGGTTTTCGCATTTTGCGCCCGGCGCTTAGGGCGTGGTCATCGATCTGAAATATTGGTCACCAATCTGACATATGATAGTCATCATAGAGTCTCTGAATCCGCACTGAGGAGTCACGCGCCGCCCCTAGCGGAGGCTGCGTGGTCGGCAGGGGGAACACCGAGTCGATCCCGGGAGCGCGCCCCGCGCTCTCGCCCACAGATCGAACGGAGACCTTATGGCCAGCTTCAAGCGCGTTAGCCTCATTCTTTTGACCAGCTGCGCGGCGGCAGCCCTTTCGGGTTGCGGCGCGAGCGACATCGCTTCGCCCGGCGAAGGCGTGATCGTCGTTCCGGCTCCCACCCCGGCTCCCGCCCCGACCCCGACGCCGACTCCGACGGCACCCGTGCTGGTGACCCCGGCCGCTGCCTGCCCGGCCATTCCCGGCCCGGACCAGCTGATCAACGCCGGCACCATCTCCGGCCCGACCGGCGAGTATCGCAACTGCGCCTTCCCGGCGCGCTTCACCGCCAACACGCAGATCGCCCGCACCACTGGCGTGATCTATTCGCTGCCAGGTCGTGTCGATGTCGGCACCGACCAAGGCGCGGCAAGCACCACGAACAACGTCACGCTGACGATCGATCCGGGCGTGGTGATCTTCGGCGCGACCGGCGTGTCGTTCCTGGCGGTCAACCGCGGCAACCGCATCGACGCGGTCGGCACGCCCGCTCGTCCGATCATCTTCACCGGCCGCGGCAACGTGACCGGCGCAGCGACTGACGATACGTCGCAGCTGTGGGGCGGCGTCGTCCTGCTCGGCCGCGCACCGATCACCGATTGCACCGTCGCCCCGCTGGCCACTCCGGGCACTGTCGCCTGCGAGCGTGACACCGAAGGCACCAGCAACGCCCTCTACGGCGGCGCGCAGCCGGCCGACAACAGCGGCCGTATGCAATATGTCCAGATCCGCTATTCGGGCTTCATCCTTTCTGCGGCTTCCGAGCTGCAGGGGCTGACGCCGTCGGGTGTCGGCAGCGCGACCGTGCTCGATCACATCCAGGTCCATAACAGCTCCGACGACGGTATCGAGATCTTCGGCGGCACGCCCAATCTGAAGTATCTGGTGCTGACCGGTAACGAAGACGACAATCTCGACACCGATGTCGGCTACAAGGGCTTCATCCAGTTCGTGATCGCGGCGCAGCGCACCGGTCTCGGCGACGCGATGATCGAGGCCGACTCGGACAACACGCTGGAAGAGAACACGCCGCGCCAGAACACGCGCCTCGCGAACTTCACCTTCATCCAGCGCTCGACCACCGGCGCCGATCTCGCGGCGATCCTGCTGCGCGGCAGCACCGACTATACGATGGTCAACGGTGTGGTCGTCAGCCCGAACTTCGCCTGCCTGCGCATCAGCCGCGCCAACACGCTCCGCGCCGCGAGTGCGGATCCGACGCTCGATGAGGTTGGTCCGCCGGTGTTCAATTCGATCAACATGCAGTGCGCCGCCGCTCCGTTCCTCGGCGCGGCGCCCGTCACCGCCGCACAGGTGCAGACGGCATTCGACGCGGGTACCAACAACAGCTCGACCTACACGCCGAGCCTGACCAGCGGCTTCATCAACGGCGCGACCGAAACGGCCCGTCCGGCCTTCGCCGCGGCGACGCTCGGCAGCTTCTTCGTCTCGCCCGGCTATGTCGGCGCGGTCAAGGACGCGGCCGACACCTGGTATGCCGGCTGGACCTGCAACTCCTCGACGCTGAACTTCGGCGCGACGAGCCAGGCATGCACCACCCTGCCGACCGGCTGATCCCGATCGGCTCAAACGGGGTGGCGCCGGTGCGCCGCCCCGTCATTTTCAAGTAATCTACCCCGGGGGATAATACATGTCGAAGCCGCTTAGCCTGGCGAGCTTGCTCCTCGTTTCCACCGCTCTGGTGTCCCCGGCGGCGTTCGCTCAGACGGCACCCGGCGCCACGCAGAGCTCCATGCCTGCGGCCGACCCCGCGACGGCTGCCGATCCGGCGCCGCAGCAGGAAGAGCAGGCTGATGTGTCCATCCCGGGTGGCGGCGACGATGCCGGCCCCGACATCGTCGTTGTCGGCCGTAACGTGCCCAACGTCGTGCGTGCCACGCCGCAGGTCGCCTCGGTGCTGTCGAGCGCCGACATCGCGCGGACGGGCGAGGGCGATATCGCCGGCGCGCTGACACGCGTCACCGGTCTCAGCGTGGTCGGCAACGGCTATGTCTATGTCCGCGGCCTGGGCGATCGCTATTCGCTGGCGCTGCTCAACGGCTCCCCGCTGCCCAGCCCGGAGCCGCTCAAGCGCGTCGTGCCGCTGGATATCTTCCCGACCAGCGTGATCGCCTCCTCCTATGTGCAGAAGAGCTATTCGGCCAATTTCCCCGGCGAGTTCGGCGGCGGCGTCATCAACCTGACGACCAAGGCGATCCCGCGCGAGGCTTTCCTGTCGGTCGGTGCCTCGGTCAGCGGCGATACCGTCACGACCGCGCAGCTCGGCTATACCTATGCCGGCAGCCGCCTCGACTGGACCGGATTCGACAACGGGACGCGCACGCTGCCGGCCAATTTCCAGGCCGCGCTGAACAGCGGCAAGCTGATCACTGTCGGTCAGGACTTCTCGGTCGAGCAGATCGGCCTGCTCGCGTCGAGCCTGTCGAATGCGCGCACCACCGTCCTGCAGCGCAACGACGATATCCCGGCCAATTTCTCGGGCGATGTCTCGGGCGGCGCCTCGATCAATCTCGGCGACACGCTGCTCGGCGTGATCGCCTCGGCCAGCATCGCCAACACCTGGCGCACGCGCCAGTCGCTGCAGCAGACTGCCGGTGCGGCCGATCTGTCCGTACCGGACAACAACTTCAACCGTGTGATCACTGACAATCGCGTCGTCGTCAGCGGCCTGCTCGGCCTCGGTCTCGAGTTCGACGAGAACAAGATCCGCTGGACCAATCTCTATATCCGCGACACGCTCAAGCAGGCGCGGCTTGGCGTCGGCAATCGCTTCATTTCGGCCGATCGCGACCTGATGGTCCAGGATACCGGCTGGTATGAGCGGCAGCTGATCGACACCCAGCTGACCGGCGAATTCCGCTTCGACAAGCTCAGCATCGATCTGCGCGGCGGCTATGCCAACACCCAGCGTGAGGCGCCGTATGAGCGCAGCTTCACCTATGTCCGCACCAACCAGCCGCTGACCTCGGATCCGACGGGCAACAAGTACGTCAACGATCTGGGTGGCAACAACCTGGAAGGCAACGCCTCGGTATCGTTCAGCGACCTGAACGAGAACCTCTACTCTGGCGGTGCCGATGTCTCCTACAAGATCACGCCGGAGATCACGGCCACGGTCGGCTATGCCTATTCGAATACCGATCGCACCTCGACCCGCCGCGATTTCACCTATCGCGGTTCGAACCTGCCGATCAGCGTGCGCCAGCTGCGGCCCGATTACCTGCTGTCCGACTACACGATCCAGTCCTACGACATCGTCCTGCTCGAAACCTCCGGCTCGGCGGGCACCGCGGCGTTCGAGGCCAAGCTTCTTACCCATGCCGGCTATGGCCAGCTCAAGGCTGAAGTGATCCCCGGACTGAAGTTCGACGTCGGCGTGCGCTACGAGAAGGCCACGCAGACGGTGCTGCCGCTCAACCTGTTCGGCACGGTCAGCACGGCGATCGTCGAGACCAATTTGAAGAACGATTACTGGCTGCCGGGCGGCACGGTGACCTGGGAAGTCGCCAACAACATGCAGATCCGTGCGAGCGCGTCGAAGACCCTCGCCCGGCCGCAGTTCCGCGAACTCGTGTCGCAAATCTATCTCGACACCGACTCCAACCGTCAGTTCCGTGGCAACCCCTCACTGGTCGACAGCAAGCTGACCAATGCCGAGGCGCGTTACGAATGGTTCTTCGGGCGTGACCAGCGCGTGATGCTTGGCGGCTTCTACAAGAAGATCGATCGCCCGATCGAAGCCTTCTCGTCCTTCAACTCGGACGGATCGGTCAACACCAGCTTCGCCAACGCACCCGAGGCGACGCTCTATGGTGCCGAGTTCGAAGCGCAGAAGCATTTCGATCTGGCTAACTGGTTCGGTGGCGATTTCTTCGCGAGCCGCCGCCTGGTGGCGATCGCGAACTACACCTGGTCCAAGTCGAAGTTGAAGGTCGAGGCCGGCGATCTCACGCTCGTCAACGGTACCGCGCTCGCCGCCGCCAACTTCTTCCGCGACGGCGCGCCGATGACCGGCCAGTCCGAGCATCTGATCAACCTGCAGCTCGGCATCGAGGACAAGGAGAAGCTGTCGCAGTTCACCTTCCTGGTGAACTATGCCAGCAAGCGCGTGACCAGCCGCGGCCCCTCGGGCCAGCCGGATATCTACGAACAGCCAGGCGTCGATTTCGACTTTGTCGCGCGTCAGGGTGTGAAGCTGTTCGGGCTCGATACCGAGCTGAAGTTCACCGCACGCAATATCCTGGGCACCAAATATCAGGAGTTCCAGGAACTGGGCGACAACAAGATCTTCTACAACCGCTACGATGTGGGCACGAAGTTCTCGCTGGGGATCGGCGTCAACTTCTGATCGCATAGTCAAAGGGGGAAGCTGGCCCCGGTCGCGCTGCGGCGCGGCCGGGGCTCTTTTTGTGCGGGTCGCAGCCTAGCCGGCCGCTTGGGCCTCGACGAGCGCCACTTCGCTCCCGGTTCTGGCCTCGCCGATATTGGGCTCGCCCTTGCCGGTGGCGATCAGGTCGCGAAGGCTGGCGATATAGGTCGTCCAGCCGTCCATGCAGATATCGTAGCATTCATAATCGGGGACGAGCCCGACATGTGTGAAGCGAACCTCGGTCCCGTCGTCCGTGCGCCCGATCTCGAAGATGATGTCGGTGCCTTTCCACTCGGTCGAGTCCCGGGTGAAGCTGAAATGATTGTCGAGCACGGTCCAGGCCACCTTCTTGCCCGGGACCATCTCGGTCACCATCAGGTCGCACCGGTGCAGGTCGAGCACGCTGTGGGTGAACCTGTCGCCCACCGTGTCGGCCTGGCCGGTGATACCGTCGGACCACCAGCCGCGGACATTGTTGATTGCCGCGACAACGGCGTCGGGGCTCTGGTCCACCGTGAAGCGGGTGGTGAAATTGCGATCGGTCATGATGTGTCTCCATTGCTGAATGATGTTGGCGAATGGGGGCCGGCGATGCCGGCCCTTTAGGTCAGTCGCCCTTGTTCGAGATGTGGACGTCGTTCGGGAAAGGCGCGCCGGTTCCCGTCTCGACCGATGCCTTGAGGCTCATCAGGAACGTCGCCCATTTGGTGGTGCAATGATGCATGAACTCGCTTGGCTCCTTCCAGCCCTGGTGCTTGAACAGGATGATGGTGAAATCGTCGTCCTGCGCGAGATCGAAGCTCACCTTGGTGCCGATCCAGACGTCCGGTCCGGCGACCACTTCCCACAGCACGCGCTTGCCGGGATCGAGTTCGAGTACCTTCATGTCGATGAAGCCGCGATCGGCGAAGCGGAAGTGGATGATCCCGCCAGTGGCGCTGTCGCCCGTCGTCTCATTGGTCCACCAGCCGGCCAGGCCGTCAAGCGTGGTCAGCGCCTTGTATGTTTCGATGGGCGACGCTTTGATCGCGACCTTGTGCAGAATATCGGGCATTTCAAATCTCCTTCGGGTTCGGGGCCGTCGTGCGGCTGTCCGATCGACTAAGGCCGGATGCGCGATGGGTGAGAGTTACAATCGTGGCGGGATTTGAATGGACTCGCTGATCACCGCCGCGGCGCGCGCGCTGGCGACCGGCGATCTCCTCGGGGCGCTGAAGCGGGTCGCGCTGCGCGAGGATGCGCCGGCGCTCGCGCTGCGCGGCATCGCCATGGCGCAGCTTGGCGAGCTCGACCGGGCAAAGCTGTTGCTGAAGCGGGCGGAACGCGCCTTCGGCCCGAAGGAAGTCGTGTCGCGGGCAAGGTGCGTCGTTGCGCAGGCCGAGATTGCCCTGGTGTCGCGCGATCTCGGCTGGCCGGCAAAGACTCTCGCGGCGGCTCGCGCCACGCTCGCGGCGCGGGGCGACATGCTGAACGCTGCGCATGCCGGACATCTCCAGATCCGTCGGCTCGTCCTGATCGGCCGCCTCGGCGAGGCCGAGCAGGCGCTGGCCGATCTCGATCCGCGGCCTTTCCCGCCAGCCTCGCGCGCTGCCCATGAGCTGGTGATCGCTGGGATCGCGATGCGCCGGCTCCACACCGCCACGGCACGTGCCGCCCTCGCCCGGGCGCGGCAGGCGGCGCGCTACGCGCTCATTCCCGGGCTCAGGGCCGAAGTCGAAAATGCTTCCCGCCTGCTCGACCAGCCAGCGGCGCGGCGCATTGCACAAGGAGAGGAGCGGTTGATGCTGCTCGAGGATGTCGAAGCGCTGTTCGCGACGGACATGCTTGTCGTCGACGCCTGCCGCTATGTCGTGCGGCAGGGCGAGACTCGAGTCTCGCTCGCGACGCGCCCGGTCCTGTTCGCGCTTGCCCGCGCGCTCGCGGAAGCATGGCCGGGAGACGTCACGCGGGATGTGCTCGTCCGGCAGGCCTTTCGTGCGAAGGAAGCCGACGAATCGCATCGCGCCCGATTGCGTGTCGAGATCGGTCGGTTGCGTCAGGAGATCGGCGCGTTCGCAGATATTGTCTCGACCCGGCAGGGATTCGCGCTGGTGCCGCAACACGGACTCGAGACAACGGTGCTGGCGCCACCGGTCGACGAGGAACATGCCGTTGTGCTGGCCTTTCTCGCTGACGGCGAGTCATGGTCGAGTTCGGCGCTGGCAATGGCGCTGGATACGAGCCAGCGCACGGTTCAGCGGGCGCTCGACGGGCTCGCGGCAGCCGGCAAGGCGCAGCCTTATGGCGGCGGGCGCGCCTGTCGCTGGGTCGCCCCGCCGCCCACCGGTTTCACGACAAGTTTGTTGCTCCCCGGCCCGCTGCCGGGCAGCTAGTCTTGCGCGGCAAATGGCAATTGGACGGAAAACATGAGACAGTCGGCAGCTGAAATCATTCGCGAATATGGCCCCTTTCCGGGCGTGGAGGCCGTGAACGGCGTCTCCTATGATGGCGAGAATGTCTGGTTCGCGGCCAGCGACAGGCTGAATGCGCTTGATCCGGCGAGCGGGGAGATCGTCCGGACGCTCGATGTCGCCGCGCACGCTGGAACCGCCTTTGACGGCGAGCATCTTTTCCAGATCGCCGAGGACCGCATCCAGAAGATCGATCCGAAGACGGGCAAGGTGCTCGCGACGATCCACGCGCCTGGCGCCGGTGGTGATTCGGGGCTCGCCTTTGCCGAAGGAATCCTCTGGGTCGGCGAGTATCGCGCCCGCAAGATCCACCAGGTCGATCCGGAAAGCGGGAAGGTCCTGCGCACCATCGAGTCCGACCGCTTCGTCACCGGCGTGACCTGGGCCGATGGCGATCTCTGGCATGGCACCTGGGAAGGCGACGACAGCGATTTGCGGCGCATCGATCCCGAAACGGGGGAGGTTCTGGAACGGATCGACATGCCCTCGGGGGCGATGGTCTCCGGCCTGGAATATGGCGACGACCGGTTCTTCTGCGGGGGCGGCGAGAGCGGCACGGTGCGCGCGGTCAGACGGCCGGGATAGCGATCGAGCCCCCAGCGCAGCCTCACTTTCCCGCCCTCGCGAAACTGCAACGCCTTGACCTGATTTCCGGGCTATCGTCTCGCAGCGGTTCAACGTTGCGATGGCTTCCTGACATGTCCTTTGTCCCAGCGCGCAGTCTAGCGCTCCTCCTGTGCATCCTGGGGAGCCCTGGAAGCCTCTGGCCGCATCCCGCCGGAGCGCCCGACATGGTGCCGGGCGCGACGACGACGCGGCAGGCGGATGGGGGAGCCCATCAGGCGCAGGTGGAGGTCAGGATATTGTCCGCGCCGCGCATCGTCAGTGGCACCGACGGCAAGCGACATATCGCCTATGAGCTGCGGATAACCAGCTTCTATTCGGGCGACGAGCCGCTGAAGCTGGTGCGCGTGGCCATCTATCCGGACAATGCCTCGGTCCCGCTGGAGACGATCGAAGGTGCCGCCATCCGCGCGCTTCTCGCGCGGCCCACGAAGGAAGATGAAGCAGCAAAGGGCATTCCGATCGCGTCGGGCCTCAGTCAGACGCTCTTTCTATGGCTGACATTGCCCCCTGGCGCACGGCCCGCTTCCCTCCGTCATCAATTGATCTTCGAGGCCGACAAGGCCGCGGTCGAGCGCGCCGACGACATTCGGATTCCAGTCCTCCCCGGTCTGCCGGTCAGGATCGGTCCGCCCTTGCGGGGAGGGCGCTGGATGGCAGTCGAGGGGCCAGGCAATCACCGCTCGCATCATTGGGGAAGCATGGTTGCGGTCGACGGCAAGCTCACCATCCCCCAGCGGTTCGCCATTGATTGGTTCGGGCTCGATAAGGAGAGTCATTCGATCCGCAGCCAACCTGACTCGCTCGCGTCGACTGTCGATGAGGATTGGGTAGGATATGACGCTGACGTCCTCGCCGTGGCCGACGGCGTGGTGGAAGATGCCCGCGACGGAATCCCCAACGGCAAGCCTTTGGCGCCCGAGGAGACGCCGGACGATCTTACCGCCCGAACCCTTTACGGCAACTTCGTGATCCTCAGGATCGCGCCGGGCGTTTATGTCCATTATGCGCATATGAAGACGGGCACTCTGACCGTCGGGATTGGTCAGCACGTGCGTCGTGGCATGGTTCTGGGCCGCCTGGGTCAGACCGGCAGTGCGGGGGCGCCGCATCTGCACTTCCACGTCAGCGATCGTCCAACGTTCGAGCAATCGGAGGGCCTGCCTTTCGTCGTCGATGCCTTCACCCTTCTCGGTCACGGAAAGATCGAGGACAGTTTCGATACGACGAAGCACACCGACCTGCAGTCGCCGTCGGCAAAGGTCCGCCGGTTCGAGCTACCGCTCGACGGCAGCGTGGTGGCTTTTCCATGAATCGGCCTGGTGCGATGGCGTTGGTGGCTCGCAGCGTCCTCGCGGAGGTGGATTCTAGGGATTGGCAGCGCAGCCTGACGCTACTCCTCAGGCCCAGCCCCAGGGTTTCTCCCGAAACCACTTCGTGATCACATACTTCACACCGCTGCGCACCTTCATCCCCTGATGGATCGTCGCGGGATTCAGGCTGCCATCCGGCCGGCGGTTGTTCCAGGCCAGCAGCTTGCCCGTTTCCGGTTGGACGATCTTGTCGATCGTCTTGAAGCGCGTAGCGCCGCCTGCTTCGGGCTCGTTGAGATAGATCATCACCGTCCAGGTGCGGTTGCCGGCGACGCCGCAATAGCGCTCATAATCCACGCCCGACGGTTCGAAATAGTCGGTATGGCCTTTGAACTCCTGGCCCACCGCATAGCGTTGACCCTGCATCGGCTCGCCGAACACCGGATTCAGGCCGGTAAAGGCCATGATCTTCGTCTCGACCTCGGCCACCACTGGATCGAGCGGGTCGAGATCGCAGGTCTCGCTGGTCCGGAAGGCGGCATCGCCATTGTCGTCGGAGATGGTCGACGGTCGCCGGGTTGAATCGATTCGCGCGATCACGGCCGCGCAGGTTTCGGGATTGAGGAAGCCGCGGCGCAGGAACAGGGTCAGCTTCGGGCTCGGCACGCGCTGCACGCCCGGCTTGCCGGTGAGATGCGCGGTCAGTCCTTCGGACGGGAGGCCCGATCCGAACGGACTGGGCAGGGGGGTGTTTTCGGGGGCATCGGCCATGGCGGCGCTGATGCCAAAAACCGCGGGTCTTTTCCAGCATGACAACCTATACATGTTGCGTCTCGGAAGGTTCACAGGAACGACGTACGACTGTAACAATCGCCGCCTAGCAGGTTCGCGATCGGGGATTTTTCCGCATGCGTTTGGTTCTGGATGCGCGGGCACGCGCGCTGTTGCGGCGGCTGCCCCGTACCAACGTCTATACGGCGCTTGAGCTGCTGTTGCTCGTGGCGCTGGCGGTGCAGTGCGCCCGGCTGTTCTGGGTGCTGGTCACCCCCGTGGGGGCGCTCGGCCCGTGGCAGCCGGTGCGACCGGGCTTTTCGGGTTCGCCGACCGCGGTGCTGCAGGGCTTCGATCCGTTCTTCCGGCTGAGCGGCGGCGCTGACAACAAGACGGTGGTGGTGACGTCGCTCCAGCTCACCTTGTTCGGTACACGCGTGAACGAGGCGATGGGCGGCGGATCGGCGATCATCGCCGGCCCCGACGGCGTCCAGCAGAGCTTCGCGGTGGGCGATGAGATCAGCCCGGGCGTACGGCTCAAGGCCGTGGCCTTCGATCATGTCACGATCGATCGCGGCGGCGCTGCCGAGGATCTGTTCCTCGACCAAAGCGGCGCGGTCGAGCCGGTCGCGCCGCCGCCGTCGGACACCGTGCCATCGCTGCTGCCGAACGCGCCGAATCTGCCCGCGTTGCCCAATGCGCCCCCCAATGCGCCGGGCGCCAGGGCCGGACTGTCGCCGGCCCAGCTCCGCGCCGATATCGGCTTCATCCCGCGCGTCGACGGCGGCAAGATCAGTGGCCTGGTCGTGCGCCCGCAGGGCTCCGGCGCCGCTTTCCGCCAGGCCGGATTGCGCGAAGGCGATGTCATCACCGCGATCAATGGTCGCGCCGTGACGGGCCAGGGCGATATGGAACAACTCGGCGCGCAGATCGGCAAGGGCGGCAGCGTCCCCGTCACGGTCGAGCGCGGCAACGACACCCTTTCCCTCACCATCACGATCGCGGGCCAATGAAAAAGCTGATCCTTGCTCCCGTCCTCGCCGCCGTGCTGATCAGCACGGTCTCCGCGCAGACGACGATGAATGTGCGCGATGCCGATATCCGCGCCTTCATCGCCGATGCTGCGCGGGTCACGGGACGAACCTTCATCATCGACGCCAGAGTCCAGGGCAAGGTGACCGTCGTCACTGACCGGCCACTGTCGCGCTCCGAGTATTTCGAGGTGTTCCTGTCGACCCTGCGGGCGAACGGCCTGGTCGCGGTGCCGACCTCGAACGGCGCGTTCCGCATTCAGCCGAGCGACAATTCGGCGTCCCAGCCGAGCCGGATCGGATCGGCCGGTGCCGCGCGCAACAGCCTGGTGACGGAGATCGTCCGACTCCGCGCGATCGATGCGGCCTCGGCCGTCGATACCGTCCGGGCGCTGGTCAGTGCGCAAGGGTCGGTCACCGCCAATCGCGGTGGCAATTCGGTCGTGATCGTCGATTTCGCCGACAATGTCCGCCGCGTCCGTGAAGTGCTGCGCCGGATCGATACCGACAACAACGCCACCCGCGTCATCGCGCTCAAAAATGCCGGTGCGCGCGAGATCGCGACGGCTCTCCAGGCGCTGATCGGCTCGGGCGGGCAGGGCGCTACCCCTGCCAACGGCCAGAGCGTCAGCGTCGTGGCGATCGTCGGGTCGAACTCGGTTGCGCTACGAGGCGATCCCGCGTCGGTGGCGCGCCTCGCCGCGGTGGCGGAAGATCTCGACCGGCGCGCGAAGAATGGCACCGAAATCAAGGTCGTCTTCCTCGAAAATGCGGATGCCGAGCAGCTCCTGCCGGTCCTCCAGCAACTCGTCGGCCAGACGCCGAGCCAGCCGACGCAGAGCAACTCCCTCTCGCGCTCCAATTTCGGCGGCACCGGCAACAACGACAGCCAGACGTCGAACACGCCCGCGCCCATGCAACAGGCCGCGCCCGCTGCGGTCAGCGGCGGCACCGGCCAGCCCGCGATCGTCGCCGAGGGTGGCCGCACCGCCGCAGTGGTGACTCGCTTCACCGGCGCCAACGCGATCGTCATTGCCGCGCCCGCCGAAGTGCAGCGCCAGCTCGCCGAAGTGGTCCGCCAGCTCGACACGAGACGCGAGCAGGTACTGGTCGAGGCAATCGTCGCCGAGGTGTCCGATGCGACCGCGAGCAAGCTGGGTGTGCAGTTCCTGCTCGCCGGCCTGCCGGGCAGCGGGGTTCCGACCTTTGCCACCGCCTACAGCAATTCAGCGCCCAATTTGCTGACCATCGCCGGCGCGATCGGCGCGCGCGAACTCGCAACCAGCACGACGACCGTCAACGGCACCACTACGGTCACCACCAACGGCAGCGCGGTGGGCGATTCGCTCGCACAGTCGGCGCTCAACTCGATCCTGGGTGCGTCGGGCGGCTTTGGCGGCGGCGCATTCAATATCGGCAAGGACGCGATCTTCGGCACGATCATCAGCGCGGTAAAATCCGACACCACGTCGAACCTGCTCCAGGCCCCGTCGCTGACCACGCTCGACAACCAGCCCGCGCGCATCCTGGTCGGCCAGGAAATCCCGATCACGACCGGCCAGGCGCTTTCGACCAATTTCGACAACGCCTTTCGCACGGTGCAGCGCGAGAATGTCGGCATCCAGCTCGAGGTGCGGCCGCAGGTCAATTCCTCGGGCGCGATCAAGCTGTTCCTGCACCAGCAGGTCAGCAGCATCGCGGGGCCGGTATCGAGCGACAATAGCGACCTGATCCTCAACAAGCGCGAGGTCGAGACCACCTTGACCGTCGACGACGGCCAGATCGCGATCATCGGCGGCCTGCTCAGCGACGACGAGCGCCGCACGATCGAGAAGGTCCCATTCCTCGGTGACCTGCCCGGCATCGGCGCGCTGTTCCGCTCCAAGGCGAAACAACGGACCAAGACCAATCTGATGATCTTCATCCGCCCGACCGTGCTGCGCACGCCGGAGGACAGCCGGAAGGTGACGGAGCGGCGCTACGGCTATCTTCGCCTGCAGCAGGCGGGGCAGAATCCCGATGCCGAGCCGAGCATTGACCAGCTGGTGCGCGACTATATGGGGGCCGCCGCACCGCTGCCGCCGGCAGGCCAGGACGGCAGCATCGAGGATCCGCGCGTTGCCGTGCCGGTGATGCGCAATTCGACGAAGATCATACGGCCGAAGGACAAATGATGCACATCGCCCCAGGCAATGCGGAGGACGCGGTGGAGCCATTGGTGCTGGCTGAAGGCAGCGCGCTGCCCGATCGCATGATCGCCATTCCCTATGGTTTCGCCCGGCGCTTCGGCGTCGCGCTGGAAATCGGCGACGGTAGCCATCTCTCGATCGCCATGCGCGAAGGATCGGATCCGAAGGTCCTGCTCGAGCTGCGCCGCCATCTCGCCCGGCCGTTCGACGTCAGCTTCGTGACGCCTGAGGATTTCGACCGCCTCCTGTCGGATCGCTATGCGATGGACGGCCAGGCCGCGGCCGTCGCCGCCGGCACGCTGGGGCTGGGCGACGAGCTGGACCTGCTCGCGGGTGATCTGCCGACTGCGGACGACCTGCTCGACACCGCCGACGATGCCCCCGCGATCCGCCTGATCAACGGCATCATCGCCGATGCCGCGCGCAACGGCGTGTCGGATATCCATATCGAGCCCTATGAGACCGGCTTGGTCGTGCGCATGCGCATCGACGGCGTGCTGCGCGAGACTCTGCGCATGCCGCCGCATGTCGCGCCGGTGGTGGTCAGCCGCGTCAAGGTCATGGCCCGCCTCGACATCGCCGAACGCCGTATCCCGCAGGACGGCCGCATCGGCCTGACGTTGGGCGGCAAGCTGCTCGACGTCCGCGTCTCGACCCTGCCGAGCCGGGCGGGCGAACGCGTGGTGCTGCGTATCCTCGACAAGGAGAATGCCGGGATCACGCTCGACGTGCTCGGCATGACCGCCGCGATCAACACCATGCTGAAGGGCGCGCTGTCCGAGCCCAACGGCATCATCCTCGTCACCGGCCCGACCGGTTCGGGCAAGACGACCACGCTCTATGCCGCGCTCCGCCTGCTCAACGACGGCAGCCGCAACATCCTGACGGTCGAGGATCCGGTCGAATATGCCATGGACGGCATCGGCCAGACTCAGGTGAACCCCAAGGTCGGCCTGACCTTCGCGGCCGGGCTGCGCGCGATCCTGCGCCAGGATCCCGATGTGGTGATGGTCGGCGAAATCCGCGACCGCGAGACCGCCGAGATCGCGGTCCAGGCCTCGCTCACCGGCCATCTCGTGCTCTCGACCGTCCACACCAACGACGCGGTCGGTGCGATCACCCGCATGCGCGACATGAAGGTCGAACCGTTCCTGCTCGCCTCGACGCTCCGCGCGGTCATCGCCCAGCGCCTCGTCCGCAAGCTGTGCGAGCATTGCCGCCGCCCGGTCCAGGCCAGTGGCTCGGTCTCGGCACTGCTCGGCTTCGATGTCGGCGCCGTGGTCTATGAACCCGTCGGGTGCGAGCAGTGCCAGGGCTCGGGCTTCAAGGGTCGGATCGGCGTCTTCGAGGCGATCCGCGTCGACGAAACGATCCGCCGCCTGATTAACGATGGCGGCGACGAGGCGATCATCGCGCGCCACGCCTTCCTCCACTCGCCCAATCTCGGCTCCGCCGCACGCCAGCTGGTGCGCGAAGGCCTGACCACGCCCGAGGAAGCCGTGCGCGTCTCGCGCCGCGACATGGCCGATGTCGAAGCGCCTTTGGTGGTGGACGCGCCGTCGAATGGCTGATTTCGACTATCTGGCAATCGACACGCGCGGTCGTGAGACAAGGGGGCATATCGCCGCCGAGTCGATCGACGATGCGCGCGTCCTGCTGGATCGCAAACGCCTCTATGTCGTGAAGGTCGAGGCCGGATCGGGCCCGGCCCAGCGCGGCAAGCCCTTGCTCGCCGACCTGCGCTTCGGCGCGAAGAAGATGAGCGCGAAGCAGCTTGCCCTGTTCACCCGTCAGCTCGCCACGCTCAACCGCGTCTCCCCGCTGGAGGAATCGCTCCGCACCATCACGCGCCAGACCGAACAGGAAACGGTCCGTACGATCGTCTCGGCGGTGCATGCCGGCGTGGTCGAGGGCCGCCGCCTGGCCGAGGCGATGGGCCGCGAGCCGAAGAGCTTTCCGCCGCTCTACCGTGCGATGGTCTCGGCCGGCGAGCGTTCCGGCTCGCTGCCGGTGATCCTCGAACGCCTGTCGGTGCTGCTCGAACGCCAGGCCGAGATCAACGGCAAGATCATCACCACGCTCGCTTATCCCGCCGTGCTCGCCGTCGTCGCGATGGGCGTGGTGACCGCGCTGATGATGTTCGTGGTGCCCCAGGTGGTCGAGCAATTCGATACGGTCGGGCAGGAACTGCCGCTGCTGACCAGGATCGTGATCGGCATCTCGGCATTGCTGGTCGGCTATTGGTGGGCGATTCTGATCGGCTTTGCCGTGATCGGCCTCGGCATATGGCAGGCGCTCAAGGACCCGGGGATCCGGCTCGCTTTCGACAGCTGGATCCTGAAGCTGCCGTTGCTCGGCCGCCTGATCCGCGACCTTCACGCGGCGCGCATGGCGCGCACCCTCGCGACGATGGTCGCCAGTCGCTTGCCGTTGCTCGAAGGCCTGACGCTCACCGCGGGCACGATCCACAACCGCCGACTCAAGCTCGCCTCGGACGAGATCGTCGAATCGATCCGCGGCGGCGGCAGCCTGTCGGCGGCGATGCGCCGCGCCGGGGTATTTCCGCCCTTGCTCACCTATCTCGCCGCGTCGGGCGAGACGGCCGGCCAGCTCGACGACATGCTCGAACGTGCCGCGGACTATCTCGAGCGCGAATTCGACCGCTTCACTGCCACTGCGCTGTCGCTGCTCGAGCCCGCGATCATCGTGCTGATGGGCGGAATCGTCGCGACCATCGTTCTTTCCATCCTGCTGCCGATCCTGCAGCTCAACACGCTCGCCGGCCAGTGAAGTCGGCAATGAGGACTGCCATGAAGACTCCCCGAAAAGCTCCGATCCGGAAGCGTCAGCGTGAAGCGGGCTTCACGCCCGTTCGGCGCTCCGCCGAACACGGCTTCACGCCCGTGAGGCGTTCCGCCGAACACGGCTTCACGCTTGTCGAGCTGATGGTCGTGATCGTCATCCTCGGCCTGCTCGCGACGATCGTCGCGGTCAACGTCATCCCGAGCGGCGAGAAGGCCAAGGTCATCAAGGCGAAGAGCGACATCTCGACGATCGAGGGCGCGCTCGACACCTACAAGCTGCACAACGACGTCTATCCGACGACGAGCCAGGGCCTGCAGGCGCTTGTCACGGCGCCCGCCGGTGCCGATCCGTCGAAATATCAGCGCGGCGGCTATATCAAGCGCCTGCCCAACGACCCCTGGGGCCGCCCTTATCTCTATGCTTCGCCCGGCCAGCATGGCGACGACGACATCTGGACGCTCGGCGCGGATAACAAGGAAGGCGGCGAGGGTGCCGACGCCGATATCGGCAGCTGGCAGTAATTGCGCCAGGCGCTCGCCCCTGAAACGCGCACTCGCGCCAACGATCGCGGCTTCACGCTGATCGAACTGATGATCGTCATCACGATCATCGGGCTGGCATCGGCTGTAGTCGTCTGGGCGCTGCCTGATCCGCGCGGCCGGCTGCTCGACGAGGCGACGCGGTTCGCGGCGCGGACGCGCGCGGCGCAACAATCGGCGATCGTCGGCGCGCGGCCGGTAAGCGTGTGGGTCACGGGCGGCGGCTATGGCTTCGACGAGCGTACCCGCGGCGCCTGGGCGCCCATCGCCGAGAAGCCGCTGCGCGTGACGAGCTGGGGCAAGGGTACGCGTGCGGTGGTGACCGATACCGGCGGCCGCCAGCGCATCATGTTCGACACGACCGGTCTCGCCGACCGGCCACTCGATATAAGGCTGAAGCGCGACGCGGAGGAAGTATCCGTGAAGATCGCCCCCGACGGCTCCGTGAAGGTGGGCGGCTGATGAAGGCCCGGGGGTATATTCTTCGTTGGCGTTCCGCCGAACACGGCTTCACGCTGATTGAAATGATGGTCGCGCTGGCGGTGTTCAGCCTGGCCGCGCTCGCGCTGATCCGGCTGGAGGGTGCGACGATCCGCGGCACCTCGATCCTCGATTCGACCCTGACCGCGCAGATGGTCGCCCGTAATGTCGCGATCGAGGCGATGACCGACGCCAAACCGCCCACGATCGGCATCGCCAGGGGCGTCGAGCAGAATGGCGGCAAGGCCTGGACCTGGACCCGCGAGACCCGCGCGACCGCCGATGCCCGCATCCTGCGCATCGATGTGCAGGTCGCCGACGCCGCGGGCAACCGCCAGGGCCACCTCACCGTCGTGCGCGTCGCGACGATCGGGGGCGCGGCATCATGAAGCGCTCCGCCGAACACGGCTTCACACTTGTCGAGGTCATGATCTCGCTGATGATCTTCGGCCTGCTCGCGGCCGCAGGCGTGTCGCTGCTGTCATTCAGCGTACGGGCCCAAGCCGCGACCGACCGGAAGCTCGACGACGTGCAGGCGCTCAACCGCCTCTCCTCGGCACTGGCCGGCGATCTCGCCCAGGCGACCGAACGCCAGACCCGCAACGAGGCCGGCGACCTGATGCCCGCCTTTGCCGGCGAATCCGGATCGGGCACCGCGCCGATGCTCCGCCTCGTCCGCGCCGGCTGGAGCAATCTCGATGCCGCGCCGCGCCCGGGCGAGCAGAAGGTCGAATATCGCGTTGCCAATGGTGCGCTCGAACGAGTCGCCTATCCGATGCTCGACGGCGCCCAGCCGCTCGCACCGGCGGTAATGCTCACCAATGTCCGCCAGGTCGCGCTCCGCTACCGCATCAACGGCGCCTGGAGCGACCATTGGCAGGGCACGCCGATCTACGCGCTGCCCCAGGCGATGGAGATGCGCATCCTGCGCGATGACGGGGTCGAGTTCCGGCAGATGTTCCTGGTCGGCGCGGGCTATGGCAAGCGGAAGGCGCCCGATGGGAGCTGAACGGGTCTCCGAACGCGGCGCGGCGCTGCTCACGGTGCTGCTGCTCGTCGCGCTGATCGCGGTGCTGGCCGGCACCGCGCTCGAAAAGCTGCGCCTCGCGACCAGGCTGGGCGGCAATGCCGTTGCGATGGATCAGGCGCGTGCCTATGGCCTCGCCGCCGAGACGCTGGCCCTGACCAAGGTCAGCGACCTGCTCGCGCGCGACGCCAGCCGAGTCACGCTCGCCGGCGGCTGGAGTGGCCGGGCGATCCCGCTGCCGGTGCCGGGCGGCCTCGCCACCGCGAGAGTGGTGGATGGCGGCAATTGCTTCAATCTCAACAGCCTGGTCGTCGAGACCACGCCCAACACCTATTCCGCTTATACCCCGTCGCGCATCCAGTTCGCCCGCCTGATCCGGCTTGTCGGCGGGCCCAGCGCCTCGGCCGAATCGATCGCCGCCGCCGCTTCCGACTGGATCGACAGCGACACCAGCCCGATCGATCTCGGCGCCGAGGACGCAAGCTATGGCGGCCAGTCGACGCCCTATCGCACCGCCAACACGCTGATGACCGACCCAAGCGAATTGCGCGCGGTGGCAGGTGTCACACCGCAGATTTATGCGAAGCTCCAGCCCTGGCTCTGCGCGCTCCCGCTCGCCAAGCCGTCGAAGATCAACGTCAACACCTTGCTCCCGGAACAGGCACCCTTGCTCGCGATGCTCATGCCCGACACGATGACGGTTGAGGCCGCCCGCCAGGTGCTGCTGCGCCGCCCGCCCAATGGCTATGAAAGCCCCTCCGCTTTCTGGAAGCTGCCGTCGCTCAGCGCGATCACCCCGCCGCCCGACGCCTTTGCGCAGACCGCCGTCACCACCGGCTGGTTCAAGCTGCAGGTCGATGTGACGCTGGGCGGCGCCGAACTCGAACAACATGCGCTGATCGACGCGACGGAGCTTCCCGCGCGGCTCGTCTCGCGGCACTGGGGCGAGCCGTCATGACCGATTCGCTCACCCTCTTCCTGCCCACGGGCACCGCGCCCTGGCGCTGGCTGCGCATCGCCGACGGCGCGGTCGCCGCGCGGGGCGAAGGGCTGCCCGATCTTCCCGGTGCTGATGCCGAGCCGCCGATCGTCATCGTCCCGGCGGAAGCTGTCACGCTGCACTGGGCCGAACTGCCCGATCGCTCGACCGCGCAGGCGGTAACCGCCGCCCGCATGCTGGTCGGTGACGCGAGCGCGGCGCCGATCGGCGACCTGCACGTCGCTGTTGGGCGCGAGGGCGAGCATGCCGAACGGCCGATCGCCGTCGTCTCCGCCGCGCAGATGCGGGCATGGCTTGAAACGCTCGCGGCGCACGGCGTCGATCCGGCGATGCTCGTGCCGTCGCCGATGCTGTTGCCCCGGCCCGACCAGGGATATCTTCGCGCCGATCTGGGCGGGGAGGGCGTGGTGCGTGGCCCGACCAGTGGATTTGCGGATGAGGCGCGGCTGACCGAACTGGTCACCGGCGGTGTCGCGCCGACGGTGCTCGGTCGCGACGAGCTGGAAGTCGCCATCGCCGCGGCGCTGGCCTCGCCCGCGCTCGATCTTCGCCAGGGACCGTTTGCGCGGCGCCGGCGCTTCGCGATCGACTGGGGCCTGATCCGCCGGCTTGCCTGGCTGTCGGTCGCGATCCTTGGCCTGACGCTGCTGATCAGCCTGGTGCAGATCATGAAATACAGCTTCGCCGCCGATTCGCTCGAACGCCAGGCCGATCTGGTCGCGCGCCAGGGCCTGCCGCGCGGCGAGACGATCAACAATGCCGATCGCCAGCTCGATGCGCGCCTGTCGGGGCTGCGCGGCGGCGGGGCGGGTTTCAGTCGCACCACGGCGGCCGTCTACGCCGCCGTCCGCTCGGTAGCGGGCGCCGAGCTGCGCGGGCTTTCGTTCGAGGCGAATGGCGATCTGCGCGTCTCGGTCGCGACCGAGAATGAGGGGCAAGTGAATGACCTCAAATCGCGGATCGAATCCTATGGCTTTGTCGTGAAGGCCGGCGTGTTCGCGTCGGCTGCGGGCCGGTTGACCGGCGAGATGACGGTGAGTGCGCGATGATCGAGCGGTTCCGCCTCTGGTTCGCCGGACGCTCCTTGCGCGAGCGACGGCTGCTGCTGGTGATGTTCGCCTTGCTCGCGCTGACCATCGTCTGGGCCGGCATCATCCGCCCGGTGACCGACGGCCTGTCCTCCGCGCGCGAGCGCCATACCGACGCGCTGATCCGCCTCGCCGAGACCCAGGCGCGGGTGAAGGAGCTCGAGGCGATCCAGCGCCAGCGGCCAGCCCCGCTCGAGGCACAGCTCGACACCGTGATCCGCGACCGTGCGAACGAGGCTGGCTTCGCGCTGGCCAGCGTGACGCCGGACGGGCCGAATCGCGTGCAGATCACGATCGCGACGGCGCGGCCCGGACCGTTGCTCGGCTGGATCGCGGGGCTCGAATCGGCCGGTATCCTGGTCGATTCCCTGTCGACCGCCGACAATGGCGACAAGACGGTGTCGGCGCAGATCTCGCTCAAGGTGCGCGGGCAATGAGGCGGATTCGCCTGACGACGGGGCCCCGGGCCTTTTTCGGCGCGGCTTTCGTGATCGCGCTGATCGTCTTCCTGCCGCTTCGCCTTGCCATGGGCTGGTTCGATCTGGGCAATACCGGGCTCACGGCGCGTCAGGTCAGCGGGAGTCTCTGGTACGGCACCTTGCGCGAGGCGAGCTTCGGCGGCGTCGCGCTGGGCGATCTCCGTGCCCGGCTGTCGCCGATCCAGCTGCTGGTCGGGCGAGCGCGAATCGATCTGTCAGGGCCCGGCAGGGACGCGGCACGACCGTTCCGGGGCGCGATCGGCGTCAGCCGCCACAGCTTCGGGATCGACGATCTCACCGCGACTCTGCCCGCAGGCAATGTCTTCGCGCCGGTGCCGGTCTCGGCGCTGGATTTCGACGATCTCAGCGTTCGGTTCCAGGACGGCAATTGTCAGAAGGCCGAAGGACGGGTCCGCGCGACCATCTCGGGCGATCTGGCCGGCATCAATCTCGGCCAGGGCATGACCGGCACCGCCCGGTGCGACGCCGGCGCACTGCTGCTGCCGCTCGCCAGCCAGGCCGGAACCGAGACGGTTGCGCTACGCCTTTGGGGCACTGGCCGCTTCCGGGGCGAGCTTACGGTACAGCCGAGCGACCCTGCGGTGGTGGAGAAGCTCGTGCTCGCCGGTTTCCAGGCGACACCCGCCGGCTATACGCTTTCGATCGAGGGACGCTTCTGACGCCCGTGATTTGGAAGCGGGCGGAGCTGCCCAAGGTTCTGCCGATGCCAAGCATCGGCGGAAAGGCAGCGAAGGGTGGTGCAGCGATAACGAAAACGCTAATCTTGACGATGCCATGTTTCGCCCGCTAGGGGCGCTGGCTCTGCGGCGATCGTAGTTCAATTGGTTAGAGCGTCGGCTTGTGATGCCGGATGTTGCGGGTTCAAGTCCCGTCGGTCGCCCCATTTTTTCATCAGCCAGGAAAATCGCGTGACCAGCGGCTGGGGCTTCCCCGATTTCGACGACCATGAGGGCGTGCACCTCTTCACCGATCCGGCTTCCGGCCTTCAGGCGGTCATCGCGATCCACTCGACCGCGCTCGGCCCGGCAGCGGGCGGCGTGCGCTTCTGGCATTATGCCGACAGCGACGGCGCGATCACCGACGCGCTGCGCCTCTCGCGCGGCATGAGCTTCAAGAACGCCATGGCCGGCCTGCCCATGGGCGGCGGCAAGGGCGTTGTGCTTGCGGCGAATCCGGGCGATTCGATCACCGTCCCCCAGCTTGAGGCATTCGGCCGTGCGGTCGAATCGCTCGGCGGACGTTATGTGACGGCCGAGGATGTCGGTATGTCCGAAGCAAGCATGAAGACCATCGCCACCATGACGCGCCACGTCTCCGGCCTGCCGGTGGCCGCGGGCAGCGCGGGCGGCGATCCCGGACCGTTCACCGCGATGGGCGTGTATCTCGGCGTGAAGGCGGCGGCGAAGCGCGGTCTGTCGGCCGACTCCATGAAGGGCGTGCATGTCGCGGTCCAGGGCGTCGGCAGTGTCGGCGGCGGGCTCGCCCGATTGCTCGCCAGGGACGGCGCGCGCCTGACCCTTGCCGACGTCAATGCCGACAAGGCAGCGGCGCTCGCGGCCGAGCTCGGCGCCGAGACCGCCGCGGCGGACGCCATCCTCGGGATCGAGGCGGACGTGATCAGCCCCAACGCCCTCGGCGCGATCCTCACCGCTGAATCGATCGCGGCGCTGCGAACCAGTGTCGTCGCCGGCGGGGCGAACAATCAGCTTGCGACCAAAGGCGACGGCGCTCGGCTGGCCGATCGCGGCATCCTCTATGCGCCGGATTACGTCATCAACGCGGGCGGCATCATCAATGTCGGCCTCGAATATCTCGGCCAGGGCGACCAGGCCGAGGTCGAAGCCCGGATCGCGCGCATCCCCGATCGCCTCGTCGAGGTGTGGGATGAAAGCGACCGCACCGGCGCGCCCGCGTCCGACGTGGCGGACATGATCGCAAGGCGCCTGATCGGAAGGGTCTCGTAGAGCGACGCCCGCTAAATCTACTTTGCTTCCCCGACGAAGGCCGGGGTCCAGTCGGAAAGGTCGTTATTACGGCGTGCAGCGCTCACGATCGTCCCCCAACTGGACCCCGGCCTTCGCCGGGGAAGACAAGATTTTGCGCGGGATCCGGCACTGCGATTATGATGATCCAACGCCCGGCAATTTATAAAACCGCACGGCATTATTATAAAAAATATCCCGCTTCTGCTCCTCGCTGAGGAACGCGGCCGACTCCACTCCCTCGATCGCCAGGCCGATCGCATCGGGCCAGTACATATGGTCCGATCCGAACATGATGCGCTTGCCGAAACCCGCATCGACGAACTTGTGCAGATAATCGTGGAAGTGCGGGCGCGGCATGAGCCAGTCGAGCGCCCCGGTATCGATGTTCACGTTCGGATACAGCATCAGCATGGCCAGCGTATCGTCGAGATAGGGCCAGCCGCCATGCATCAGGTTGATCCGCAGCTTCGGATGCCGGTTGAGCACCTCCTCGATCAGCCCGGGATTGCCGAGGCGCGCGCGGGCCGTCCGGCAGCAGGGATCGAAGGGCGTCCCTTCCGGCATCGTCCCTGTGTGCAGCGCCACGGGAATGTCGAACTCCTCGGCCAGCGCGAGATAGGGCTCATATATCGGGTCGCTGAGCGACAGGCCGGCATATTGGGACGTGACTTCGCCGAGCACGCGCAGCGTGCCTGTGGAAAAGGCCGTTCGCAGCGTGTCGAGCGGCGGCAGCGGCGTATCTGCCGACCCGCGAATGCCCGCGCCCGCGACGAATCGATCGGGGTCGCGGTCATGCCAGTCGGTCGCTGCCTTCAGCCGGTCGCCATCGCCGCCGCTGACGATTCCCCGGACCACATTGTGCCGCTTCATCTCGGCGATGCAGGCCGACAGGTGATCCGCCCCGTTGCGGATCGGGCTCTTTGCGCCCGTGATCGGATTGACGATCGGGTTGGGGAACGGCGTCGCTGCCGGATAGGCGTGCATATGCACGTCGATGATCGGCGGGCCCTCAGGGGCGTTGGCGGTCAGCGTGCCGGGCAGGGCGACGGTGGCGATAGTGGCCCCGCTCAGTTTCAGGAAATTCCTGCGTCCGATCTGCATTCCAGCACTCCCGATCCCGTGAATAGCCGGCGGCTCGGCGCCACCGACGATCGGGATCTATCCGGGGCCTTGCTGGCGGGAAATGACCTCGGAGGTCATGGTCGCGCAACAGGCTGAAATGCAGCCGCGTTCGCGGACATCCTGGCTGACGATCAGGAGTCCATCGCTTCCACATTGGCGAGAACGCGGCGCAGCAGGTCGAGCAGCGTATCGACCTCTACTGCCGACAGGCCGCGCGTCGCTTCCCTGTTCCCCTGTTCGAGAATGGCGCGTCCCGCTGGCAATCTGGCAATCGCGTCCTCGGTCAGTGATACGAGGCTGCTGCGCCGATCGCCTGGATCGGGCTCGCGACGAATAATGCCGTCCCGTTCCATTCGGGCGAGAAGCTGCGCCATGGTCGGCTGCTCGACCTTTGCCCATTGCGCCAGCTCGGTCTGCGATCGTCTGGCGCCATCCTTGAGCGCGGTCAGCACCGGCAATTGCGCGGTCGCGAAGCCGATCTCCCGGAGCCTCGTATCCCCAACCCGTGCCATGCCGCGCGCGATCCGGCTGAAATAATGACCCGGGGTCCTCATCGGATTCCAAACGCTGTCGGGCATTGCATAGGGGCCTATGTTTAATGTATAGGCACCTATGTACATAAGGGATCTCGATATGACAACCAATCCGCTAATCGCCATCATCGGGGGAGGGCCCGGCGGGCTCATGCTGGCCCGGCTGCTCAACGTCCGCGGCGTCGCCGCCACGGTGTTCGAGCGCGATGCCCATGCCGACGAACGGCCGCAGGGCGGCTCGCTCGATCTCCACGCCGAAACCGGGCAGCGGGCGATGCGCGCGGCGGGGCTGGAGCACGAATTCTCCGCCGAGGCGCGGCCCGAGGATCAGGGCGACCGACTCTATGATGCCGATGGCACCCTCCTGTTCGATCGCGACGGCACCGGCGACGACAGGCCGGAAATCGATCGCACGGCGCTGCGTCGGATTCTGCTTGAGTCGCTGCCCGTTGGTACCGTGCGGTGGGCGAGCGGCGTCGAGGCGATCCGCTCGGGCGCGGACGGCCGGTACGAGGTCGACACCGGCGGTTTCGTGGAGTCGTTCGATATCGTCGTCGGGGCGGATGGTGCCTGGTCGCGGGTGCGATCTTTATTGTCCTCGGCCCGCCCCGAATATGAAGGGGTGACCTTGGTGGAACTGGGTTTCGACACGCAGCGCCACCCCGGGGTGGATGCGCTGGTCGGCAGCGGCAAGATGTTCGCGATCGGCGACGACCGGGTCCTGATCGGGCAGCGCAACGGTCACGGCCATATTCGCGGCTATGTCGGTGCGCGCATGTCCGAAACCGCGGCTTTGGCCCTGGCGGGCCTGCCGGCGGAGCATGTTCGGGCCGAGATGCTGCGTGTCTTTGCCGGTTGGGCTCCCTCGCTCCTGGATCTGATCGAGACCGGCGACGTGCTCGCGGTCCGGCCGCTGCATGCGCTGCCGATCGGCCATCGCTGGGCGACGCGGCAGGGCCTCACCCTCCTTGGCGACGCCGCGCATCTGATGTCCCCGTTCGGGGGCGAAGGGGTCAATCTGGCGCTCGCCGATGCCATGGATCTCGCCGACGCGCTCGTGTCGGGCGAGGGCTGGCCGGCGGTGGCGCGATACGAGGCGGCCATGACGGAACGCGCGATCCCGGCGGCGGAAGGCGCGGCAGAAGGGTTGCATGCCACGGTTTCGACCGGTGGCGTCGCGACGGTGCTCGATCATTACCGATCGCGCGTCCAACCCGTGGCCTGATTCAACCGCCCGCCACGGCAGCGTAGGATGCTCTCCCCGCCGGTGTATGCCGGCGAATCCGGAGCATCGGACGTGACACTACAGCGCGGCAGGCCGCATCTATTGTTCAGTACAGCAAAAGCAGTACTTAACCGACTCTCACATTGTGCAAGGTTTCGTGTAGACGGGGTTCCGAATCTGTTCGGTTCGCTCTTCGTGGCTATCCAACAGGATTTCTCGACGCCGGCGCAGGGCGAAAATAACGCCCGATGTGAGAGATACGTTGATCGACTCTCACATTCCAATTTTTACTGGTCGATTTTCCCCTCGTTCCGGCACGAATACTTCGCACCCATATTGCCGGCGATCCTGCGCCGTCCGATGGTGGTCAAGGTGGTGGCATCTCATAACGCGCGGTTGAGTAGCACCCCAACTCGCTCTAGACGCGGAACCGACGTGCCCAGCCTTCATGCCCTCGCCAATCCCGCCCGCTTCCTCAAGCTTGCGCGGCCGCTGACGCCGATCCTGTTCTGGTCGGGGCTGGTGCTGCTGGTGATCGGCCTGTGGGGCGCGCTGTTCCGCATCCCGCCCGACTATCTCCAGGGCGAGACGGTGCGGATCATGCACATCCATATCCCGACCGCGTCGCTCGGTATGGGCGCCTGGGCCGGGATCGCGTTGTCGTCGATCGTCTATCTCGTCTGGCGCCATCCGCTGGCGATGGTCGCCGCGCGCGCCATCGCGTTGCCGGGCGCCGTGTTCTGCGGCCTTTGCCTCGTCACCGGGTCGATCTGGGGCCGGCCGACTTGGGGCACCTGGTGGCAATGGGATGGCCGGCTGACCTCGATGCTGCTGCTGTTCTTCGTCTATCTCGGCTTCATGGCGCTGACCCGCGCCGATGCGGAGCGGGGCGGGGACGGGCGCATCCCCGCGATCTACGGCATCGCCGGATCGGTGCTGCTGCCGATCATCCGTTATTCGGTCGTGTGGTGGAACACGCTCCACCAGGGGCAGAGCATCAGCCTGACCAAATCGACCATCGACAATGCCATCCTCTGGCCCTTGCCCTTCACCCTGCTCGGCTTCTCGCTGATCTTCGGCGCGGTGGTGCTGATGCGCATGCGGACCCTTCTCGCCACGGCCAAGGCCGAGGCGCGCATGCGGCGGATGGCGGCATGAATCCCTGGCCCTTCGTCATCGGTGCGTACGGCATCACCTTCGCCGCGATCACGGCCCTGGTCCTGTGGAGTTGGCTCGCGATGCGCCGGAGTGAAACTAAATGAAGGCCAAGCATCAACGGCTGACCCTGGCCCTGCTCGCGGTTGCGGCGGTGATCGGTGCCGCGTTGCTCGCTTTGTCGGCACTGAAGGACCAGGCGGCATTCTTCTACGCGCCGGGCGACGTGAAGAAGGGCGACATGCCGCTTGGCCGTGCGGTGCGGCTCGGCGGCATGGTCGAAGCCGGATCGATCGCCAAGCTTCCCGACGGTATCTCGATCCGCTTCGTCGTCACGGACGGCATCGCCAAGGTACCGGTCGCGTTCAAGGGCATCGTGCCCGACCTGTTCCGCGAGAAATCGGGCGTGGTGGCGGAAGGCAGCTTCAATCCCGACGGCAGCTTCACGGCGACCAATCTGCTCGCCAAGCACGATGAGAAATACATGCCACCGGAAATCGCGGGCAAGATGCACGAGACAAAGTCGCTCGAACAATGATCGCTGAAGCAGGCCTGGCCGCACTCTGGTTCGCCGCCGCGCTCGCGGCGCTGCAGCTTGCGCTGGCGGCGGTGGGCGTCCGTCGCGCTCTCCTGTCCAATCCCGTCGTAACGCAGACAGCCGAAGGCAAGTCACGCCCTGAGCCGCGGTTTGTCGGTCCGGAAGATGTCGCGATAACGGATCAGATAATGTCGGCGGTACGACCGGTTGCCGTGGTGCAGGGCCTGCTCGCGGGTCTGTCGCTGCTGCTGCTGATCATCGCGTTCGTCCGCTCCGACATGTCGGTGCTGCTGGTCGCGACCAACAGCCATTCGGACAAGCCGCTGCTCTACAAGATCGCCGGCGCCTGGGGGAACCATGAGGGCTCGATGCTGCTCTGGGTCACCATCCTCGGGCTCGCGGGTGGCGCGGTGGCGATCCTCGAACACCGGCTGCAGCGCGCGACCCTGATCGCGACGCTGGGTGCACAGGCGATGATTGCGCTGGGTTTCTATGCCTTTCTGCTGTTTTCCTCCAACCCGTTCGCACGGCTGAACCCGGCACCAGTCGATGGCAACGGGCTCAATCCGCTGCTGCAGGACCCGGGCTTGGCCTTCCATCCGCCGACGCTCTACATCGGCTATGTCGGCATCTCGGTGGCCTTCTCCTTCGCGGTCGGCGCATTGGTGACCCGGGACGTCGGGCCGGCCTTTGCCCGCGCGATGCGGCCCTGGGTGCTCGGCGCCTGGATCTTCCTGACCCTCGGCATCACCGCCGGCAGCTATTGGGCCTATTACGAGCTCGGCTGGGGCGGCTGGTGGTTCTGGGATCCGGTCGAGAACGCGTCGCTGATGCCGTGGCTCGCGGCGACGGCGTTGCTTCATTCAGTGACGGTGCTGGCCACCCGCGATGGCCTGCGCGCCTGGACGGTGATGCTCGCGGTCGTCGCTTTCTCGATGTCGATGATCGGCACCTTCCTGGTGCGGTCGGGCATCCTGACGAGCGTCCACGCCTTTGCCGTCGATCCCAAGCGCGGGGCGTTCATCCTCGTGCTGCTCGCGCTCTATATCGGCGGCGCGTTGCTGCTGTTCGCGGCGCGGGTCGGCACGGTGCGACAGGGCAATACCTTCGAGCCGGTCAGCCGCGAAGGCGCGCTGGTCGCGAACAACCTGCTGTTGAGCGTGGTCCTTGGCATCGTGCTGATCGGCACGCTCTATCCGATCGTCGCGGCGGGCATGGGCGTCCAGCTCTCGGTCGGGCCGCCCTTCTTCGACAAGACCGCCGGGCCGATCGCACTGATCCTGGTCGCGATCATGGGCGCCGGGCCGCTGCTGCGCTGGCGCCGCGATGAGGCGAATGCAGTGCTCGGCCGCATGACGGTGCCGGTTGCCGCCACGGGCATCACCTTCGCGGCGTTCGCGGCGCTTGGTGGCGGGATCGGCATCCTGCCGCTGCTTGGGCTGTCGATCGCGGTCGGGGCCGGGACCGCCAGCATCGCGCCCTTGTGGAAGCGCGACCTGCGTCGCACGCCCTTGTTCACCTGGGGCATGGTGATCGCGCATCTCGGCATCGCGGTAAGCCTCGCCGGCATGGCCTCGGACAGTGCCTTCACCAAGCAGACGCTGATCGCGGCGCGCATCGGCGAGCCGCAGCGCGTCGGACCCTTCATCGTCACCCTCGATCATATCCGGCCAGTGATCGGCCCGAACTGGTCGGCCCTCGAAGCGACTCTGACGGTGCAGCGCGGCACGGGCAAGCCTTTCACCCTGCGCCCGCAGTCACGCTTCTTCGCCTCGCCGCCGACCGTCACCAGCGAATCTGCCATCGCCACGAAGGTCGACGGCCAGCTCTATACCGTATTGGGCCAGGAGGACGACCAGGGCCGCTGGCAGCTTCGTTTGTGGTGGAAGCCCTTCGTTACCCTGATCTGGCTGGGTGGGGCGCTGATCGCACTCGGCGGGGTGTTGTCACTGTTCGGGCGCGTGCGTCGCGAGCGCCGCGCCGCTGCGAGGGAGATGGAGGCATGAAACGGATGCTGCTCTGGGCGCCATTCGGGGCGTTCGCCCTGTTGTTCGCGGTGGTGGCAAGCGGACTGATCGCGCCGGCGGACCGCACGGTGAAATCGGCGATGGTGGGCAAGCCCCTGCCGAAATTCACGCTGCCGGCGATCATCGGGACCAAGCCGGGCCTTGGGAACGAGACCTTCCAGCAGGGCAAGCCACGCCTGCTCAACGTGTTCGCCAGCTGGTGCATACCGTGCATCGCCGAGGCGCCGAACCTGATGCGGCTGAAAGCGATGGGCGTGCCGATCGATGCGATCGCGATCCGCGATACCGGCCCGGCGATCCAGGGTTTCCTGAAGCGCAACGGCGATCCCTATGAGCGGATCGGCGACGACAAGGTCAGCGCGGTGCAGCTCTCGCTCGGCTCGTCGGGCGTGCCCGAGACCTTCGTCATCGACGGCCAGGGGCGGATCGTGAAGCAGCATATCGGCGATATCCGCGCTGAGGATATTCCCGCGATTCTCGAAGCCCTGCAGGCGGCGCAATGAAACGCCTGGCGCTCCTGTTGCTCCTTCTCGCCACGCCGCTCCAGGCCGATAGCGGCCTGCCACCGGCGGCGCTCGCGAACACGCAGCTGCGCGACCCGGCGAAGGAGGCCAGGGCCCAGGCGCTGATGATCACCCTGCGCTGTCTCGTCTGCCAGGGCCAATCGATCGCCGACAGCGACGCCGATATGGCGGGCGACATGCGCGCGCTGGTGCGCCAGCGCATCCAGGCCGGCGAGAGCCCGGATGCGGTGCGACGCTGGCTGATCGAACGGTACGGCGACTATGTGACCTATGACCCGCCGTTCAACGGCACGACGGCCGCCCTCTGGCTTGCGCCGCTGGCAATGCTGCTCGTCGGCGCCTGGCTGGCGCGCGGCAGTTTCAAGAGGAAGCGGCGCTGATGGGATGGATCATGCTTGCCCTGATCGGTTTGGGCTCGGCTGCCGTGCTGTCGCTCGCAGGCGTCGCGCGCCCGCTATGGAGCTTTGTCGGCGCGGCGATGATGCTGGGCGCGGCGGGCTATGCGCTGCAGGGCGATCCCGTGCTGCCGGGCCATCCGGTCGCCGCCAATGCCGAGCCGATCGAAATCGATCCTGCCCAGACCGAACTGCGCGATTCGATGCTCGGGCGCTACACGGCCGAGGGCTCCTATCTGGTCGCCGCCGACGGCGTGACGCGCGCTGGCGATACCAGGAGCGCGGTCCAGGCCATATTGGGCGGGATCAACAAATATCCCCGCAGTCTGGCGCTGTGGACCGGCCTCGGCTCGGCGCTGTCGATGCATGATAATGTGGTGTCGCCGGCGGCCCTCTACGCGTTCCGGCACGCGGCCGAACTCAACCTGAAGAACCCGGCGCCGCTCTATTTCCTCGGCCTCGCCTATATCCGGGCCGGTGAATATGCGGTGGCCCGGCCCTATTGGGCAAAGGCGCTCGAGCTGACCGATCCGAAGCAGCCCTATCGCAAGGACATCGCGGCGCAACTTGCGCGGCTCGACGCCTTCCTCGCCATGGCGGAACAGTCTCGCGGCGCCGTTCCGGCCAATTGATTCAAAAGGGGCGGGCCGGCCATTATGACCGGCCCCTATGGATTTACGCCTGCCAGGCTTCGAACGGCAGATCGAGTGCTTCGGCAACCGCCTGATGCCGGATCTTGCCGCCCGAGACATTCAGGCCATTGGCGAGATGCGGATCGGCCTTCATCGCCTGCTCTGCGCCCAGCTTGGCCAGCTTCATCACGAAGGGCAGGGTGGCGTTGTTGAGCGCGAAGGCAGAGGTGCGGGCGACCGCGCCGGGCATGTTCGCCACGCAATAATGGATCACGCCGTCGACCTCGAACACCGGGTCCTCATGCGTGGTCGCATGCGAGGTCTCGAAGCAGCCGCCCTGGTCGATCGCGATGTCGACCAGCACCGATCCGCGCTTCATCGTCTTGAGCATCTCGCGCGTGACCAGCTTCGGTGCTGCGGCGCCTGGCACGAGCACCGCACCGATCACGAGATGGGCGTTTTTCACCGCCGCGGCGATCGCCGCCTTGGAAGCGTAGGCGGTCTTGATCTGGCTGCCGAAGAACATGTCGAGCTCGGCAAGCCGCGCGTTGGAGATGTCATAGATCGTCACATCGGCACGCATGCCGACTGCCATCTGCGCGGCGTTGACGCCCGAGACGCCGCCGCCGAGGATCGCGACCCGTGCCGGCGCCACGCCGGGCACGCCGCCGAGCAGTACGCCGCGGCCGCCTTGTTCCTTCTCGAGATAGTGCGCGCCGACCTGGATCGACATGCGGCCAGCCACTTCGGACATCGGCTTGAGCAGCGGGAGGGAACGGTCGTTCGCCGTCACCGTTTCATAGGCGATGCAGGTCGCGCCGGACTTCATCAGCCCTTCGGCCTGCGGCTTGTCGGCGGCGAGGTGGAGGTAGGTGAAGAGCAGATGACGCGGCTCGAGCATGGCCACTTCGCCCGGCTGGGGCTCCTTGACCTTCACGATCATATCGGACTGCGCAAAGACGCTCGCGGCGTCGGGCAGGATCTTGGCACCAGCGGCGACATAGTCCGCATCCTCGAAGTCGATGCCGAGGCCGGCACCGGTCTGGACGAACAGCTCGTGCCCCGCCGCGGTCAGCTCGGCGACCGACGGCGGCGTGAGGCCGACGCGGTACTCGTGGTTCTTGATTTCCTTGGGAACACCGATGCGCATGAAAGCTCTCCTGGATTTTGCGTGCATATACACCAGCGGGGCCGGGAAGTGCTTGCAATCTGCCGGTCAGCGAGGCGCCAGTTGCAACTGGATTGCGCTCATGTGACGATTGGCGCAATGGATTCCCGTATGGATAGCATTGACCGCAAGATCATCGCGCAGCTTGGCAACGAGTCCGGCATCACCAGTGAGGAGTTGGGCGAACGGGTAGGGCTTTCCCCATCTGCCGCGCATCGTCGGGTCAAAACGCTGGAGTTGCAGGGGCTGATCCGCGGTTATCGCGCGCGGCTGTCGCCCGCCGCGCGCGGCAATCCGTCGACGGTGTTCGTTTCGGTGACGCTCACCGATCAACGCCAGGCGACGATGATGGCGTTCGAGAGAGCGCTCGCCTCGACGACGCAGGTGCGCGAGGCGCATCTGATGAGCGGCGAATCCGATTATCTGCTCAAGGTCCTGGTCCGGGAGGATGACAGCTATGAGCGGATCCACCGGGAGGTCCTGTCGGTTCTGCCGGGCGTCCACCGGCTCATCACTCAGTTCACGATCCGCACTCTGGCGACGGAGGAATAGGATGTGTTCCTGCCCCAATCCGGGTGCCGTTGCCGGGGCATTGGGCCCGTGCTACTGCGCCGCCTCTTCGAACGCAGGGGCGCAGTTCGTTTCATCCATGACCTATGCACTTGAAAATCGGGCAAGATTGACCCGCCCGTGAGCAGCGATTCGCCCAGCGTGGACGAGTCCGCGCCCGTGGAGGCCACGGCATCCGCCATTCATCACCACAAGGACGGCCTCGCCAAGCTCGCGCTTGGCGCAATCGGCGTTGTTTTCGGCGATATCGGCACCAGCCCGCTCTACGCCTTTCGCGAGACCTTTGCCGGCCATCACAAGCTCGCGCTCGACCCGGCCCACATCTGGGGCGTCGTCAGCCTGATGTTCTGGTCGATGATGGTCGTGGTGACGTTCAAATACGTCTCGATCATCATGCGCGCGGACAACAAGGGCGAGGGCGGCAGCCTCGCACTGCTCGCGCTGATCAACGGGCAGACCAAGACGCGGCGCTGGTCCAATGGCATCATCCTGCTCGGCGTGTTCGCGACGGCGCTCTTCTACGGCGATTCCATGATCACACCGGCGGTGTCGGTGCTGTCGGCGGTCGAGGGCCTTGCGGTCGCGGCGCCGGCGTTCGGTAGCCTGGTCATCCCGATCGCGGTGGTGATCATCATCGGCCTGTTCATGATCCAGCGCAGCGGCACGTCGCGCGTAGGGCTGTTCTTCGGGCCTATCATGCTGACCTATTTCGCGGTGATCGCGACGCTCGGCCTGCTGAGCATCGTGCACACGCCGGAGATCCTCTGGGCCTTCTCGCCGCATTATGCGGTCGAGTTCTTCATGCTCGATCCGATCCGCGCCTTTCTCGCGCTGGGTTCGGTCGTGCTGGCGGTGACGGGCGCCGAAGCGCTTTACGCCGATATGGGGCATTTCGGGCGCAACCCGATCCGCGTGTCCTGGCTGTTCTTCGTGCTGCCGGCGCTGATGCTGAACTATATGGGGCAGGGCGCGCTGCTGTTCCGCGAGGGCGACCACGCGCTGCGCAGCCCCTTCTACATGCTCGCGCCGGAAAGCCTGCAGCTTCCACTCGTCGTGCTGGCCACCGCTGCTGCGGTGATCGCCAGCCAGGCGGTGATCTCGGGTGCCTTTTCGGTGACTCAGCAGGCGATCCAGCTCGGCTTCATCCCCCGGCTCCGCATCGAGCATACCAATGCCGCGACCGCGGGGCAGATCTACATCCCGCTGGTCAATTGGGCGCTGCTGGTGATGGTGCTGCTGCTGGTGATGTTCTTCCGCACCTCGTCCAACCTCACCTCGGCCTATGGCATCGCGGTGACCGGGGCGATGCTGATCGACACCTGCCTGCTCTCCGTCGTGTTGTTCCGGCTGTGGCATTGGCCGAAATATTACGCGATTCCCTTGCTCGCGGTCTTCTTCCTCGTCGACGGTGCCTATTTCGCGGCCAACCTGACCAAGGTGCCCTCGGGCGGCTGGTTCCCGCTGCTGGTCGGGCTGATCATCTTCACCTTCCTGACGACCTGGTCGAAGGGGCGGCAGCTGATGATCGACCGGATGCGCGAGGCGGCGATGCCGATCAAGGTGTTCATCTCGTCCGCTGCGACCTCGGCGACGCGCGTACCGGGAACCGCGGTGTTCATGACCTCCTCGCCCGAGGGCGTGCCGCATGCGCTGCTGCACAACCTCAAGCACAACAAGGTGCTGCATGAGCGCGTGATCCTGCTGACCGTGAAGATCATGGACGCGCCGTATTTGCCCGAATCGGAGCGCTTCATGCTCGAAAATCTGGGTGACGGCTTCCACCGCATGATCCTGCGCTACGGCTTCATCGAGGAGCCCGACGTGCCGGTCGCATTGTCGCGGGTGCATCAGTGCGGCGCTGACTTCCGCATGATGGATACGAGCTTCTTCCTCGCACGGCAGACGCTGCTGCCCTCGGCGCGGCCGGGCATGATGATCTGGCGCGAGAAGCTGTTCGCCTGGATGCTCCGCAACGCCGAAAGCGCGATGGAGTTCTTCCGCCTGCCGACCAACCGCGTGGTCGAACTCGGCAGCCAGCTAGAGATTTGAGCGAGTCGGCGCCGATTATCGTGACGGCGCTGCTCGGCAAGGCCGATGCGGCGTGGTTCGATGCCCTGCGCCGGGCCCACTTCCCGCCTGAGCGGAATCAGCTGGAAGCGCATCTGACGATGTTCCACCACCTCGCGCCCTCACTCGAGGCGGAGTTGAAGCAGCGGCTGGCCGGAGAGACACGCGGCGTGAAGGCTCCCCAGGCATGGGCGGCGGGCCTCATCTCGCTCGGCGCGGGAGTCGCGTTCCGGATCGAGAGCCCGGAACTAGCCGATATCCGCGACAGGCTGGCCGAGGCGTTCGCGCCGATGCTGATGCCGCAGGACCGGGCGGGATGGCGGCCGCATGTGACGATCCAGAACAAGGTCCCGCCGCAGGACGCCAAGGCCTTGCTGCGGATGCTGGAGGCCGAATTCCGGCCGAGCCCGGTCGCGATCGCGGGGTTGGCGAGCTGGTGGTATCGCGGCGGGCCATGGGCGCCGCTGTCGCGTCACATGTTCGCTTGACCGGGACGGGCGAGCGCTCCTATAGGCGCCGCTCTCGAATGGCTGGGGCGGAGTAGCTCAGCTGGTTAGAGCACGGGAATCATAATCCTGGGGTCGGGGGTTCAAGTCCCTCCTCCGCTACCAAATCGTAGTGGGCCCACCTGCCATTCGCGATCCTCATAGACTGACCGAATCGATCCAGCGCCGCGCTCTCCGGGAGATGTCGGCCGGCAGATCGTCAGGGTCGGCCTCGATGACCCGCTCGATCTCGATCGACCAGCGGTTCGGGCGATAGACCACGTCGCGCACGAGGAAGACCGAGGCGAGGTCGCGGCGATTGTCGAGTTGTTCGTCCACCTCGAAGGCCAGTGTCGGTGCGTCGTGCGCTGTCATGCCGATCTCTTCCCGCAGCTCGCGCAGCACGTTCTGTTCAGCGCTTTCACCGGCCTTGCGGCCGCCGCCCGGGAGGTGCCAGCCTTGGGCGTAGCTGAGCTTCACCAGGATGATTCGGTCCGCTGGCGTGAGCGCGATCGCATGGGCACCCTCGACGTCCGGCCTGGTGAGCGACCAGAGGTGGTGCCGCCCGAATTGCACACAGCCGACCAGTACCCGCATCGTCTTCCGATAGAGGGTGTGGAGCGCCATGGTCAGGGCATGGTGCCTTGGCGCGGTGGAAGCAATCTCCCTTCTCCGCCTTTTCCGGTCCGTCCAATTGGGCTAGCGGAGCCTCAATCGAGGAGATGCCCATGAAGACCCGCGCAGCCGTAGCATTCGAGGCGAAGAAGCCGCTTGAGATCGTCGAACTCGACCTCGAAGGCCCTAAGGCCGGCGAAGTGCTGGTCGAGATCATGGCGACGGGCATCTGCCACACCGATGCCTACACGCTGGACGGGCTCGATTCGGAAGGGCTGTTCCCGAGCGTGCTCGGCCATGAGGGCGCCGGCATCGTGCGCGAGGTCGGGCTCGGTGTGACCAGCGTGAAGCCGGGCGACCATGTCATCCCGCTCTACACGCCGGAATGCCGCCAGTGTAAGTCGTGCCTGAGCGGCAAGACCAACCTCTGCACCGCGATCCGCGCGACCCAGGGCAAGGGCTTGATGCCCGACGGTACGTCGCGCTTCAGCTACAAGGGTCAGACCATTTTCCACTATATGGGCTGCTCGACCTTCTCCAACTTCACCGTTCTGCCCGAGATCGCGGTGGCGAAGATCCGCGAGGACGCGCCGTTCAAGACGAGCTGTTACATCGGCTGCGGCGTGACCACGGGCGTGGGCGCGGTCGTAAACACCGCCAAGGTACAGGTTGGCGAGAACATCGTCGTGTTCGGGCTCGGTGGCATCGGCCTCAACGTGCTGCAGGGCGCGCGGATGGCGGGCGCCAACAAGATCATCGGCGTCGACATCAACCCCGATCGCGAGGAATGGGGCCGCCGGTTCGGCATGACCGACTTCATCGACGCGCGCGGCAAGTCGCGCGAGGACACCATCGCGGCGATCCTCGCGCTGACCGATGGCGGCGCTGACTTCACCTTCGACTGCACCGGCAACACCGAAGTCATGCGCACCGCGCTCGAGGCGTGCCATCGCGGCTGGGGCACCAGCATCATCATCGGCGTGGCGGAAGCGGGCAAGGAGATCAGCACGCGGCCGTTCCAGCTCGTCACCGGCCGCAACTGGCGCGGGACCGCGTTCGGCGGCGCCAAGGGCCGGACCGACGTGCCGAAGATCGTCGACTGGTACATGAACGGCAAGATCGAGATCGACCCGATGATCACCCATGTCCTCAGCCTGGAGGAGATCAACAAGGGCTTCGACCTGATGCATGCCGGCGAAAGCATCCGCAGCGTCGTGGTCTACTGATGGAGACGGTCAGCACCAACAAGGCCCATGGCGGCGTGCAGGGCGTTTATCGGCACTCGTCCACCGTGACGGGCACGCCGATGACTTTTGCGGTGTTCGTACCCGAGCATGAGCCGGGCGCGCAGCTGCCGGTGCTCTGGTATCTGTCGGGGCTGACCTGCACGCATGCCAATGTCACCGAGAAGGGCGAGTATCGCGCTGCCTGTGCCGAGCATGGCGTGGTCTTCATCGCGCCCGACACGTCGCCGCGGGGGGAGGAGGTGCCCGATGACGAGGCCTATGACTTCGGCAAGGGCGCCGGCTTTTATGTCGATGCGACCGAGGAGCCCTGGGCGGCGAATTTCCGTATGCGCAGCTATATCGAGGACGAACTGCCCGCGCTGATCGCGGGGCAGTTCCCGATGGCCGACATGGCGCGGCAGGGGATCACCGGCCATTCGATGGGCGGGCATGGCGCGCTGACCATCGCGCTGCGCAATCAGGGGCGGTTCAAAAGCGTGTCCGCCTTCGCGCCGATCGTGTCGCCGCTGCATTGCCCCTGGGGCGAGAAGGCGCTGACCGGTTATGTCGGCGGCGACCGTGAGGACTGGCGGACCTATGATGCCTGCGCCTTGATCGCCGATGGTTTTCGCATGCCAGAAATCCTTGTCGATCAGGGAGATGCGGACAGTTTCCTCGCAGAGCAACTCAAGCCCGAGTTGCTGCGCGAGGCGTGCGCCAAGGCCGGGATCGACCTGACCCTGCGGATGCAGCCGGGGTATGATCACAGCTATTATTTCATCTCGACCTTCATGGCCGATCACGTCGCCTGGCATGCCGCGCGGTTGAAGGCCTGAAAGCAAAACTGCGCCCTCCGGCCATTCCGCCGGCGGGACACCGACGCCATGTTGCCAGCCAGCCCGCATCGCCCCTAGATGCGCTCATCTCATCACGGACGACTCCATGACCACCCACACGACCCGCATGCTCATCCTCGGCTCCGGCCCGGCCGGCCTTTCCGCTGCCATCTACGGCGCGCGCGCCGGCCTGGCACCGATCGTCGTCCAGGGCATCCAGCCCGGCGGGCAACTGATGACCACGACGGACGTCGAGAACTATCCCGGCTTCAAGGACGTGATCCAGGGCCCGTGGCTGATGGAGCAGATGCAGGCCCAGGCCGAGCATGTCGGCACGCGGATGATGTGGGACACGGTCGTCGAGATCGACCTGTCGCGGCGCCCGTTCCGGCTGATCGGCGACAGCGGCGATGTGTACGAGGGCGACGTGCTGGTCATCGCGACCGGCGCTCAGGCCAAGTGGCTCGGGCTCGACAGCGAGGAAGCGCTGAAGGGCAAGGGCGTCAGCGCCTGCGCGACCTGCGACGGCTTCTTCTTCCGCGGCAAGAAGATCGCGGTGATCGGCGGCGGCAACACCGCGGTCGAGGAAGCGCTCTACCTGACCAACCACAGCGATGACGTCACCTTGATCCACCGCCGGGACTCGTTCCGCGCCGAGAAGATCCTCCAGGACCGGCTGTTCGCGCACAAGAACGTCACGGTGCTGTGGAACAAGGAAGTCGAGACCTTTGTCGACGGCGGCGGCACCGCCGGGCTGGTCGCGCTCGACCTGGTCGATACCGTCACGGGCGAGAAGTCGCGGCTCGACGTTGAGGGCGGCTTCGTCGCGATCGGCCATCATCCGGCGACCGAGCTGTTCCGCGGGCATCTTGAACTCGACAGCGACCATTATATCAAGGTCCAGACCGGCTCGACCAAGACGAGCGTGCCGGGCGTGTTCGCGTGCGGCGACGTGATGGACAAGGTCTATCGCCAGGCCGTGACGGCAGCGGGGACGGGGTGCATGGCGGCGCTGGATGCCGAGCGCTTCCTTGCCGAGGCCGATTTCGAGGTTGCCGAAGCGGCTGAGTGACCGCCGCGAGGCAGGCGCGATTCTCCAACTTTTCCGCTGTTTCGTCGGTATATTTTTTCTTCCGCTGTTATGTTGGATTTTGCGGCCGGAAATCCTGTGCCGTTTCAGTGGCTTGAACGGCTTTACCGCTGTTATGCATAACAGCGGTAAAATGCGTCGATAACAGCGGAAAAATACCGCTGTTATCGCTGAAAAAGCGCGCTTCGAGCGTCCAACATTCCAGTCATGTCAAAGAGCGTTGCCGGGTGCGATTGGCGGTCCGGGCGGTGGGGAAGCTAGCGTAAGCTTGCGAGAATTGAATCAGGCAGGCGTTGGGCTTTCAAGACGTCATGCGGGACTTGTTCCGGCATCCACCGTTCCCGGCACTCATCGGCCAATCGGTTCGCGGCACGGTGGACCCCGGAACAAGTCCGGGGTGACGGGAGGAGAAGTACAGCTCTAACCCGCCAATGCAGCCTCTATCTGCTCGAACAACCATTGCTTGTCGGCCTGGGTGGCGAAGCTGTGGCTGTCGGTGTCGTATTCCCGCAGCGTGACATGGGCGAGCGGGGCCGCTTCCCAATGCTTGCGGAAGGCGATGGCGGTGTTGTCGCGCCGGGCCAGCAGGATCGTGACCGGGATGGTGCTTGCCGCCAGCGCGTCGAACAGGCGGGTGGCCAGGCCGTCGGGCGCTGGAGGTGCCGCGGCAGATATCTTGCGTAAACCACCGAAAACCTTACTGATATTCACGCCGCCGCGCAGCAGGCGCAGCACTTCTTTGGGATTGCGGAGCTTTTCGGCGTAGCGCGCGCGGATCGCGGCGGCGGCGGGGAGGTCGTCCTTGTCCTCGATCACCCAGGGGTTGGCGAGGACCAGCGCATCGACGCCGGCGACGCCGTGGAACAGGGCAAGCGCCGTCGCGGCGTCGCAATTGCCGAAGGCGATAAGGCGGCGCACGCCGGTTTCGGCGACGAAGGTCGCGGCGGCAGCGGCGATGTCGGAGGCGGAGTTGAGGAAGCCGTGGTTCTGGCCGGTGGAATCGCCGATGCCGCGGCGATCGTAGCGGAGGACCGGCGTGCCCGATGCAGCGAGCCGTGCCGCCAGCAGCGCCATGCCGCGGTGCGCGCCGATCCTTATCTCGTTGCCGCCGGAGACGATCAGCAGGCCAGTCGAATTGCCGCCTTCATCCAGCGTACCGGCCAGCCGATCGCCGGCACAGGGAAAGGTGATCAGGCGCCGCATGTTGCGATCCAGGCGGCGATGTCGTCGGCGAGGAGCCGGGCAAGGACCAGGTCATTGTCCGGCTCGCTACGGCGCCAGAGAGGCGAACCCGGGACGTGGTGATCGGCGGGCTGGGTGTCGCTGTCCAGACGGACGGTGCGCAGGGGCGCGGTGCCGACCGGTACGGTTGCTTTGAGTTGAGCGAGAAGGGTGCGCGAGAGACGGTTGCCGGCAAGCTCGACGGGTGGGCCGGACAGTTCGATCGCGTCGTCGGCGCTGTCCTTGCCAGCGAGACGCGTACGCAGCAGATCGCGGACCAGACTCTCGCCGGGAACCGGGGCGAAGTGCCAGCGGCTGGCGAAGGGAGCGTCGATAAGCGCGCCGCCCCGGATGGCGATGCCGTGGACGCTACGTTCTGCTCCAATAATTTCCGTTAGTGACGAAAGTGCTGTGTTCCAGTCATTTAAAGAAGTATTCTCAGTCTCGATAAGACTTTCACCCGTGCCCGGCAGATCCGGCAGCGCGCTGGCGATACCGCGATCGGCCAGCGCCCGCAGGATGGTGACGATAAAGGCGCGGGTGCGGTTGGCTTCCTCGAACAGCGGCATCGCCGCGATCACGACCGGGCCAGTGGCGGGGCCGAAGCGCAGCATCGCCTCGCGCCCGCCGGGCCAGTCGTAATGGTCGTTCAAGGCGTGACTTTCATTGGTTTGCCTTGGCGGCGGCGAAGCGGACCAGCGCGCCGAAGGTCTCCAGCATCTCGCCATCGACCTCGTCATCCTCGATCAGGATGCCGAGGCGTTCCTCCAATTCGGTCAACATGCCCGCCACGGCCATGGAATCGAGTTCCGGCAGGGCGCCGAACAGCGGCGTCTCGCTGCGGAAGGCGCCGACGCGCTCCTCGCTCAGCCCAAGCACATCGCGGAGCACCGCGCGGACCGCGGCATCGATTTCGGCATTGTCGTCAGGAAGCACTGCGTACCCCGGTTTTATCCCCTGTTGGCTCCGCCGTTAGAGAATGGGCGGTAGGATGCCAAGTGCGGGCCTTGGCAGCGTGCGTGCACGGTGCGTATCAGGGCATATGATCCCGCTCGATCCTGTGCCGCAGCCCATCGACACCCTGCCGTTGCGCGGGAGCCCGGGCAACGTGGCGCTGGTCGATCGTGCGGGGCATCTGGATTTTGCCGAACTCGAGGTCTTGACGGGCGCGGTGGCGGCGTGGCTGGCCGGACAGGGGCTGACGCCGGGCGCTCGCGTGGCGTCCTGGCTGCCCAAGACGCGCCTCGCTTGCGTATTGCCGATGGCCGCGCCGCGGGCGGGCCTGATCCACGTGCCGATCAATCCCGTGCTCAAGCGGGCGCAGGTGGCGCATATCCTGGCCGACAGCGGCGCCGACCGGCTGGTGACTCAGGCGGCGCGGGCTTCCTCGCTGGAGGCGGGCGACGTTCCCGCCGGGTGCAGGCTGGCGCTGGAGGACGAGGCGGTCAGCGATGACGTCATGCCGCCGTCCTCGGCCGATACCGATGTGCTGGCGGCGATCCTCTACACCTCAGGCTCCACGGGACGGCCAAAGGGCGTGATGCTCAGCCATGCCAATCTGTGGCTCGGCGCGATCTCGGTGGGGCATTATCTGAAACTCTTGCCGGCCGACCGGGTGCTCGGCGTGCTGCCGCTGAGCTTCGACTATGGCCAGAACCAGCTCTTCTCGACCTGGGCGGCGGGGGCGTCGGTGGCGCCGCTCGACTATCTGACCGCGCGTGACGTCATCAAGGCAGTCGATCGGGTCGAAGCGACGACACTCGCGGGCGTGCCGCCGCTCTGGGTGCAATTGCTCGAGGCCGAATGGCCGGTGGAGACCGCGGCGCGGCTGAAGCGGCTGACCAATTCAGGCGGCGCGCTGACGCCGGGCATGATCCGGGCGTTGCGGCAGCGTTTCGCGCAGGCCGATCTCTATCCGATGTACGGGCTGACCGAGGCGTTCCGTTCGACCTATCTGGCGCCCGAGTTGGTCGATGCGCATCCCGAGGCGATCGGGCGGGCGATCCCTTTCGCCGAGGTGATGGCGGTACGGGCCGACGGATCGCGCGCCGCGCCGGGCGAGCCGGGCGAGCTGGTCCATGCCGGCCCGCTGGTCGCGCAGGGCTATTGGCACGATGCCGAACGGACGGCGCTGCGCTTCCGGTCCGCGCCGGGCTGGGCCGAGCATGGCGGCACGGCGGTCTGGTCGGGCGATACGGTGATCGAGGGTGAGGACGGCCTGTTTCGTTTCGTCGGGCGCGACGACGAGATGATCAAGAGCGCGGGCAACCGGATCAGCCCCACCGAGGTGGAGGAAGCCGTGCTGTCGGGCGGGGAGGCCGTCGAGGCGGTTGCGATCGGCGTGCCCGATGCCCGGCTCGGCCAGGCGATCGTGGTGGTGGCGCGGGCGAGCGTTGATGCGGGCACGGCGGAAGCGGGATTGAGGGAGCGTCTGCGGCGCGAATTGCCGAGCTTCATGCAGCCCTCGCGGTATGAGTGGCGGGATGGATTGCCCAGGAATGCCAATGGTAAGCTCGATCGCGCAGCCCTGAAGGCGGAGATGACGTCATGAAGCCGATGGGTTCGATACCGGCGGAATTCCGTGGCGACGGGCCGCTGATCATCGCGGGCAAGACGGCTGAGCAATGGATCCAGGTGGCCGGCGACACGCCGCTGTTCGTCTATGAAGCCGGCATGGTGACCGCCCGGATCGCGCGGCTGCGCGCGGCGATGCCGGCGGGGATCGATGTGCATTATGCGATCAAGGCCAACCCGTTCGCGCCGCTGATTGCCGCCATGGCGCCGCTGGTCGACGGTCTGGACATCGCCTCGAAGGGCGAAATGGCGCTGGCGCTGGCGGCGAAGCCGGGCAGTGCGATCAGCTTTGCCGGACCGGGCAAGCGCGACGACGAGATCGCGGCGGCGGTCGAGGCAGGCGTGACGCTCAACCTGGAATCCGAGGGCGAGGCGAAGCGCGCGCTGGTGGCGGCGGAGCGGCTTGGCGTCACGCCGCGGCTTGCCGTGCGGGTCAATCCCGAGATCGAACTGCGCGGATCGGGCATGCGCATGGGGGGCAGGGCCTCTCCCTTCGGCGTGGATTCCGATCGGGCGGGGGCGCTGGCGAAGCAGGTGATCGCGGCCGGGGCGGACTGGCGCGGCTTTCATATCTTCGCCGGATCCCAGGCACTTGATCCCCAGGCGATCATCGAGACCCAGGCCGAGACGCTGGCGCTGGCCGGCCGGCTGGCGGACGAGGTTGGCGTCACGCCGCCATTGGTCAATCTCGGCGGCGGGTTCGGCATTCCCTATTTCCCGGGCGAGGAGCCGATCGACGTGGAAGCGATCGGCGCGGCGCTGAGCGAGCGCATGACGTCACTGCCGGACTCGCTGAAGGGTGCGCGCTTCGCGATCGAGCTGGGGCGCTGGCTGGTCGGCGAGGCGGGCGTGTACCTGACGCGGGTGATCGACCGGAAGGAGAGCCGGGGCGAAGCGTTCCTGGTGGTGGATGGCGGGCTTCACCACCAGCTTGCGGCTTCCGGAAACTTTGGAACGGTTGTGAAACGGAATTATCCGGTCGCAGTTGCCACCGCCCAGAAAGACGCGCCCGTCGAGACGGTTAGCGTGGTCGGGTGCCTCTGCACGCCGCTCGACCGGCTGGCGGACCGTGTGTCACTCCCCGAGGCTCACCCTGGAGACGTTATCGCTGTCTTCATGGCCGGGGCTTATGGCCTGTCGGCGAGCCCTGCAGCCTTCCTCGGACATGCCCTTCCGGCCCAGATTCTCGCCGGTTAGGCCGGGCCCCGGGCCCATTACTAACGCAATCTTCACCTCTTCCGCCCCATAGCGGGACCATTGCCGTGAACTTTGCCGGACTGACGTCACCGGCGAAGATAGACGGCGGGAGGTTCTCGCAATGGGTTTTTCGTCTCGTTTCAATGGTTTGGCTATCGCAGCCTCCGCCGCCCTTATGCTTAACGGCTGCATGGGTGGTGGCGGGCGTTCCGATCTGCCGCCGGCGAGCTTCGTGGCGTCGCAGGAACAGCCGGGCGAAGAATATATCATCGGCCCGCTCGACCAGCTCAACATCTTCGTGTGGCGCAACCCCGAGCTGTCGGCGAAGGTGCAGGTGCGCCCCGACGGCCGGATCACCACGCCGCTGGTCAGCGACATGCCGGCGGTCGGCAAGACGCCCGCGATGCTCGCCGACGACATGAAGATCGCGCTGGGCGAATATATCAAGGATCCGATCGTCTCGGTCATCGTCGAGAATTTCTCGGGCACGTTCAGCCAGCAGGTCCGCATCGTCGGTGCGACCGAGAAGCCGGCGTCGATCCCGTATCGCGCCAACATGACCCTGCTCGACGCGATGATCTCGGTCGGCGGCCTCAGCCAATATGCCGCGGGCAACCGCGCCAAGCTGGTCCGTTACGACCGCAACACCGGCAAGCAGGTGGAATACAACATCAAGCTGTCGAGCCTGCTCAAGAACGGGGATTCGAGCGCGAACGTGCGGCTGGAGCCGGGCGACGTGATCATCATCCCCGAGAGCATGTTCTGAGAGGGCCGGGGGGATGAACGGCCTTTACGACGAGATCAGGGTCGCGCTCCACGCGATCTGGACGCGGCGCTGGCTGGCGCTTGCGGTCGCCTGGGCGATCGCGGTGGTCGGCTGGCTGCTCGTCTCGCAGATCCCCAACAGCTATGAATCGCGGGCGCGTGTCTTCGTGCAGATGCAGCGCATCCTGCCGAATGCGGTCGGCATCTCCGCCGCCGATCAGCAGAAGGATGTGGACACGATCCGCCAGACGCTGACGTCGGCCGTGAACCTGCAAAAGGTCGTGCGCGGCACCGACCTGGCGAACACCGTGTCGAGCGACAGCGAAGTCCTCGACCGGGCAGCGGGCCTGCAAAAGGCGATCAAGATCACCGCGCAGCAGGACAATCTGTTCGAGATCGTCGTGACGGGATCGAGCCCCAAGGTCGCGCGCCAGATCGTGCAGAAGCTGATCGACCTGTTCGTCGAACAGAATCTCGCCGGTGATCGCGACGAGACGACCCAGTCGCTCGGTTTTCTCGATTCGCAGCTCGAACAGCGCCAGAAGCAGCTTCAGGAGGCCGAGGCCAAACGCGCCGATTTCCAGAACCGCTATCTGGGCTCACTGCCCGGCACCGGATCGCTGACCGACCGCATGGGGACGGTGCGCAGCCAGATGTCGCAGATCGACAGCGACCTCGCCGCCGCCCAGTCCAGCCTTGCCGCGCTGAGCGGCCAGATGGCCGGTACGCCGCAGTCCGTCGCCGGCGCAGGCCCGACCAGCGGGCCGGCCCGGGCGCGGCTTGCGGCGATCCAGGGCCAGCTCGGCGAAGCACGGGCCCGCGGCTATACCGAGAATCATCCCGATGTCGTCGCCCTGCGCAATCAGCTCGCTGCGGCACAGGCCGCTGCGCGCAACGAGCCGCTTGGCGCGGGCGGCGGGGCGAACAACCCGCTCTACCTGTCGCTGAAGTCGATGCAGGCGGACAAGCAGGCGACGGTCGCCGCGCTGACCATGCGCAAGAACCAGCTCCAGTCCGATCTCGAGCAAATCAATTCGAAGCTGGCGGGCGACCCGGCGGTTGCCGCCGAGCAATCCGAGATCGAGAATAATTATCAGGTGCTCAAGGACCAATATTCCAAGCTGCTGGCCGACCGCGAGTCGATCAAGCTGCGCGGCCAGGCCCAGACCCAGACCGACGCGATCAAGTTCAGCGTGATCGATCCGCCGTCCGCGCCGCGCGTGCCGACGTCGCCGAACCGCCCGCTGCTGCTGACTGGCGCGCTGCTGGCCGGCATCTTCGGCGGCATCGGTGCGGCCTTCGCGATGGGGCAGCTGCAGACGACGTTCGCCACGGCCGGACGGCTCGAGCGTGCCACCGGCATGCCGGTGATCGGGTCGATCGGCGAAATGGTGACCCGGGCGCAGATCGCGTCGCGGCGGCGCAAGATGGTCTTTTTCGGCGGCGGTGCCGGGGCGCTGGCAGTCGCCTATGTCGCGCTGCTCGGGGTCGAGATGTTGCAACGGGGGCTGGCGGCATGAACGACATGACTCCCCGCAAACCGGCCGGATCGCTGCTCGAGCGTGCCGCCCAGGTCTATGACTTCGGCACGCATCTGCGCCCGGCGCAGCAGGAACCGGTTCGGCCCGAGCCGAAGCCTGCCCCTGCACCCGTATATGAGGAAGCACCCGTATATGAGGAAGCGCCCGCGCTGACCTTGCGCGACGAAGCACCCCTTCCACCGGCCCGCGAGGAAAGGATCGAAGAGGCGCCGGCTCCGCGCGCACGCGCCGTGCAGGCCGCGCCCGGACGGGGCGTCGCCATCGACCGCGCGATGCTTGCCGAGAAGGGGCTGCTCGTGCCCGGCGCACCGATCGGCGCGCTGGTCGAGGAATTCCGCCAGGTGAAGCGCCAGCTGCTCCAGACGGCGCGGATCGTGAAGAAGACCGATGGCGACCGGTCGCGGACCGTGCTGGTCTGCTCGGCAAAACCCAATGACGGCAAGACCTTCTGCGCGATCAACCTCGCCATCTCGATGGCGGCCGAACGCGATGTCGAGGTGCTGCTGGTCGATGCCGATTTCGCCAAGCCCGACGTCATGAACCGGCTGGGGCTGAAGGACGGCCCGGGCCTGCTCGATGCGCTGGCCGATCCGCGGGTCGATGTCGAAGCCTGCGTGATCCGCACCGACATCCCGCAGCTCAGCCTGTTGCCGGCCGGGACCAAATCGATCACCGATACCGAATTGCTCGCCAGCCGGCGCACGGCGGAGATCGTCGCCGATCTGCTCGCCGCCGACCCGAAGCGGCTGGTGATCTTCGATTCGCCGCCGGCGCTGGCCGCGTCGCCCGCCTCGGTGCTCGCCAGCCATGCCGGGCAGGTGATGCTCGTCGTCCGGGCCGATCGCACCAGCGAAAGCGACCTGCGCGATGCGGTCGCCCAGCTCGATGGCTGCGACCATATCCAGCTCGTCCTGAACGCCGTGTCGTTCGTCCCCGGCGGCCGCCGTTTCGGCAGCTATTACGATCAGGAGGACGCAAAATGATGCGCCCGATCATCCTCGGCGTGGCGCTGACCGCCACGCTCGTTACGCCCGCCGCCGCGCAAGACCGCCAGCGCAGCAAGTCGATCGCGCCCTATATCGAGCTCGGCCAGGTGCTGACCGCCGATCTGCAATCGGGCGACGTGCTGACCTATTCGACGATCGCGGCCGGCGTGGACGCCTCGATCCAGACCCAGCGCACCCAGGTTCAGGTGAGCTATCGCTATGAGCGGCGCATTTCCTGGAACAAGAAGGTCGGCGACGACGATATCCATAGCGGCCTCGCGCGCGCCTCGGTGAGCGTTGCGCCTGGCTTCAGCGTCCAGGGTGGCGCGCTCGCCACCCGGGCGCGTTCCGACATTCGCGGGGCGGCGCCCGGCGTGCTCGCCGGCAATGTCGACAATATCTCCCAGGTCTATTCAGCCTATGTCGGGCCAAGCCTGTCGACTCATGTCGGGCGGGCGAGCGTCAATGCCAGCTACACGTTCGGCTACACCAAGGTGGAATCGCCGGGCGCGACGGGCGTCGCCCCTGGCAGCCAGCGGCTCGACGTGTTCGACAGCGCCACGAGCCATGTCGCGCAGGCGAGCGTTGGGGTGAAGGCGGGTACGGTGCTGCCGGTGGGCGTCACCGTGAGCGGCGCGTACGAGCGCGACGATGCGAGCCAGCTCGACCAGCGCTACGAAGGCAAGTTCGCGCGGGGCGATGTGGTCCTGCCGGTGCTGCCCACGGTCGCGCTGACCGCGGGTGCGGGGTACGAAAAGATCAAGGTCAGCCAGCGGGATCCGTTGCTCGACGGCACCGGCCAGCCAGTGGTCGACGGGGCAGGGCGGTTCAAGACCGATCCCGCCTCGCCGCGGCGCATCGCCTATGAGACCGACGGGCTGATCTATGATGCCGGCGTGATCTGGCGGCCGTCGCCGCGCACCACGCTGCAGGCACGGGTCGGCAAGCGCTATGGCGGCATGACCTATACCGGCTCGTTCAGCTATGCCGCGAGCCGCTCGATCGGTTTCCAGATCGGCGTGTACGACAGCGTCGACACCTTCGGGCGCCAGCTGCGCGACGGCATTGCCAGCCTGCCGACCAGCTTCCTTGAGCAGCGCGACGCGTTCGGCCAGCAATTCAGCGGCTGCACCTATGGCGCGTCGAGCGGCGCGCCGGGCGGATGCCTGAACGGCATCTTCCAGTCGATCACCAGCTCGAGCTATCGTGCGCGCGGTGTGGACGCGGTGATGACCGCCAATCGCGGGCCGCTGCAGTTCGGTGTCGGTGCGGGTTATGCCAATCGCCGCTTCTATGCGCCGGGCGGCACGGGCTACACGATCAACGGGGTGACCGACGAGAGCTATTACGGCCAGGCGTTCGTCTCGGCGGCGATCGATCGCAATTCGGGCGTGAGCGGCAATGTGTTCGCCAATTATTTCCAGAGCGGCATCGGCAATACGCCGGGCGTGCTCGGGACCGGGGCGACCGGGCTTTATTATCATAATTTCGGCCGGGTTGGGACGACCGCCTCTGTCGGGGTCTATCAATTCAGCCAGAAGGGTGAGGACGATCAGGTTTCCGGATCGGCCCAGCTCGGGATGCGCTATCAATTCTGAAGCACGTAGCGGCTTCATTGCTGCGCGTTAGGATGGTGACAATGTACGACGACCATTACGGATTGAGCGGGCGGCCGTTCCAGCTGACGCCTGATCCGCGCTTCTGGTTCGATACGGCCACGCACCGCAAGGCGATGGCCTATCTCGGCTATGGGCTTGCCCAGGGCGAGGGGTTCATCGTCATCACCGGCGATGTCGGCGCGGGCAAGACCACCCTGGTCGGCCATCTGATGGCGACGGTGGATCGCGAGCGGCTGCACGTCATCAAGATCGTCTCCACCCAGATCGAGGCTGAGGATCTGCTGCGCATGGTGGCGGGCGGGCTCGAGCTCGACAGCGCCGGCATGACCAAGGCGCAGCTGCTGACCGCGATCGAGCGCGGGCTGCATGCCATGGCGCGCAGCGGGCGGCGGACTCTGTTGATCGTCGACGAAGCGCAGGCCTTGCCGGTCTCCGCGCTCGAAGAACTGCGCATGCTCTCCAATTTCCAGGCGGGCGGCCATGCGCTGCTGCAGATCTTCCTGCTCGGCCAGCCCGAATTCCGCGAGCGGCTGCATGGATCGGAGCGGCTCGAGCAGCTGCGCCAGCGCGTGATCGCGATGCACCATCTCGATCCGATGGGACCGGAAGAGGTCGAGCCGTACATGGTCCACCGACTCAAGGTGGTGGGCTGGAACGGGCGACCGCGTTTCACACCCGATGCGTTCCAGGCGCTCTACAAGGGGTCGGACGGCGTGCCGCGGCGGCTGAACCAGCTTGCCGGGCGCGTGCTGCTGTTCGGCGCGATCGAGCAGATCGACACGATCGACGCGCGCGCGGTGACGGCGGTGATCGCCGATATCGCGGGGGATTCGCCGGTGGGGAGGCCCGCCGCCTTCGTTCAGCCGGCACCGATGCCGGTTGCCGAGGAGCCGCGGTCGATCCGGTCGGTGCGCGAGGAGATCGCGCCTGAACCAGTGCCGGTGCGCGACGATGCGCTGATGGCGCGGCTGGCGGCGCTGGAAGCGCGCGTGCAGGACCAGGATGCTGTGATGCGCCGGGTGCTCACCCTGCTGGTCGACTGGGTCGAGGGCGAGCAGCGTCCCGATCTCGCGTCGGTGCACGCGGTCAGCCGGTAGCGCATCATGCGCAACGCCCTTTCCGTCGATGTCGAGGACTGGTTCCAGGTCGGCGCCTTCGAGAAGGTGATCGACAAGGCCGATTGGGATTCGCTCGCGCCGCGCGTCGAGCGGAACACCGATGCCGTGCTCGCGCTGTTCGGCGAGAGCGGGGTGAAGGGCACCTTCTTCACGCTCGGCTGGGTGGCGCATCGCTATCCCGCGCTGATCCGGCGGATCGTCGAGCAGGGGCATGAGCTGGCGAGCCATGGCTGGGACCATCAGCGCGTCTTCACCATGGATGCGGCGCAGTTCCGGGCGGATCTCGCGCGGTCGCGCAAGACGCTGGAGGATGCCGGCGGCGTGGCGGTGACGGGCTATCGCGCGCCGAGCTTCTCGATCGACAAGCGCACGCCCTGGGCGCACCCGGTGCTGGCCGAAGAGGGCTATGCCTATTCATCAAGCGTCGCACCGGTGCGGCACGACCATTATGGCTGGCCCGAGGCACCGCGCTTCGCCTTCCGGCCGGTGGCGGGTGCCGAGCTGATCGAGGTGCCGGTGACGATCGCCGATGTCGGCGGGCGGAAGCTCGCGACCGGGGGCGGGTTCTTCCGGCTGTTTCCGGCGGCGCTGACCCATTACGCGATCCGCCAGGTTGCGGGCGAGGGGCATCCGGCGGTGTTCTATTTCCATCCCTGGGAGATCGATCCCGGCCAGCCGCGCGTGGCGAATGCGCCGGTCAAGTCGAAGATCCGGCATTACAGCCGGCTGGGCGCGATGGCGGGCAAGCTGCGCGGGCTGATCCGGCGGCACGACTGGGGGCGGATGGACGCGGTGGTCGCCGAAGCGCGGGCGGGGCTGGCGTGAACATGCCCTTGGTCTCGGCGCCGCTGGGGCTTCGCGCGGTCGATCTGCGCGATGCTGATGAACGGGTGCGGCTCGATGCATTCGTGCGCGCGCACTCCGAAGGGACACCCTTCCATCTGCCGGCGTGGAGCAAGGCGGTGGCTGAAGGGTGCGGGCAGCGCAGCCACACGCTGGTGGCCGAGCGCGCCGACGGGTCGCTGGCGGCGATGCTGCCGTTGACCGAGGTGCGATCACCCTTGTTCGGCAAGGCGCTCGTCTCGAACGGGTTCGCGGTCGACGGGGGTATTCTCACCGAGAGTGAGGATGCGGTGCGGCCGCTCGGCGAGGCGGCCTGGGCGCTGGCAGAGAAGCTTGGCTGCCCGACGCTGGAGATTCGCGGCGGTGCGGTCGAGGGGCCGGAATGGATCCGCGACGAGACGACCTATCTCGGCTTCGCCCGCCCGCTTGCTGAATCCGACGAGGCGGAGCTGACGGCCATTCCGCGCAAGCAGCGGGCCGAGGTGCGCAAAAGCCTCGATATCGATCTGGAGGTTTCGGCCGGCCGTCATGATAGCGACCTGCGCGCGCATTATGCGGTCTATGCGGAATCGGTGCGCAATCTGGGTACCCCGGTGTTTCCGGCGGCGCTTTTCCGGTCGGTCTTAAGGGAATTTGGGGACTCTGCGGATATCCTGACGATTCGATCGGGAGGAAAACCGGTGGCGAGCGTGCTGAGCCTGTATATGAACGGCACCGTCTATCCTTATTGGGGTGGCGGGACGCATGAAGCGCGGGCGCTGCGGGCCAATGACCGGATGTATTTCGCGCTGATGGCGCATGCCCGTGCGAAGGGCTGCACCCGCTTCGATTTCGGGCGCTCCAAGGCTGGCACAGGCCCGGCGGCGTTCAAGAAGAACTGGGGTTTTCAGGGCGTCCCCCTGATGTATGCTAAGCGGGCGGCAGCTGGGGAGACGCCGCGCGAAATCAATCCTTTGAACCCGCGCTATCGGCTTCAGGTCGAGATGTGGAAAAAACTGCCGCTGTGGGTCGCAAATCGGATTGGGCCGCATATTTCCAAGGGACTCGGCTGATGGGCGACATTCTGTTCCTGGCGCATCGCGTCCCTTATCCGCCGGATCGGGGCGACAAGATTCGCGGCTTCAATATCCTGAAATTCCTGTCGGCGCGGAAGCGCGTGCACCTGATCGCCTTCGCCGACGACACGCGCGACATGAAGCAGAAGAACGGCCTCGCGAAATTCACCGGCAACCGCTCGATCATCTGGCGTTCCAAGCCGCGCGCCGTGGCGGCGCTGGAGGCGATCTTCTCGCGCAAGCCGATCTCGCTGACGGCGTTCGAGAACCGGCCGCTACGCGAACAGGTCGAGCGAATCCTGTCGGCGCATTCGATCGACACGATCTACGTCTTTTCGAGCCAGATGGCGCAATATCTGCCGGCCCGGCCGCGGCAGCGCGTGATCATGGATTTCTGCGACATGGATTCGGCGAAGTTCGCCGCGTACGCCAAGACGGCGACCGGGCCGATGGCCTGGTTCCTGAAGCGCGAATCGAAGATGCTGTTCAGCCATGAACGCGCCGTTGCCCAGCGTGCCGATGCGAGCCTGTTCGTCAGCGAGGTCGAGGCCGAGCTGTTCCGCTCCAAGACCGGCGCGGAGCGGGTGCATGTCGTCGAGAACGGGATCGACACCGAATTCTTCGACCCGGTCGCGCATTTCAAACGGATCGATACGACCGGCGAGTTGATGGTCTTCACCGGCCAGATGGATTACCGCCCCAACATCGAGGCAGTGACCTGGTTCGTCGAGACGATCCTGCCGCATGTCCGCATCCGACATCCCCAGGCACGCTTCGTGATCGTCGGGCGCAGCCCGACCGAAGCAGTCAAGGCACTGGCCAAGCAGCCGGGCGTGATCGTGACGGGCGAAGTCGCCGATGTGCGCGGCTGGCTGGCAGCAGCGTCGGTCGTCGTCGCGCCGCTGAAGCTGGCGCGCGGCGTGCAGAACAAGGTGCTCGAGGCGATGGCGATGGCCCGCCCGGTCGTGGCCTCGGCCGCGGCGGCCGAGGGTATCGACCATGGCGGGACGATCCGCATCGGCGCGACCGTGGGCGAGATCGCCGAGGAAGTGATCGCCGTGCTCGACGATGCGGCGGGCGGCGCGGCGATGGGCCGCGAGGCGCGGGCGCAGGTGCAGAAACGCTATAGCTGGAATGCGTGCCTCGCGCCGCTCGACTCGATCCTGGGCATCCGGGTGAAGGCGCCGCCGCGGCGATCTGCCGCGTGACCATCGCGGTCCCGGCGGCTGACTTCGCGGCCGGGACACAGGCTGGCGCGATCTGGCGGCGACAGACGGCGATCCTGGCTGGGGTCGCGATCGCGCTGCTGTTGCTGTTCCGGGCCGACGCTGGCGATCTCGCGCGGATCTGGTGGACCAGCACGACCTTTGGGCATTGCCTGTTCATCGCTCCTGTCATCGGCTGGCTGGTCTGGCAACGCCGGGCGGAGCTGGCGCAGCTGACGCCGGTCGCGTGGTGGCCGGGGCTGGCGTTGGTTGCCATCGGCGGGTTCGGCTGGCTGCTCGGCGATGCGGCGAGCGTGGCACTGGCGCGGCATCTCGGGCTGGTGATGATGCTGCAAGGCGCTGTCGTCACGATCCTCGGGCCCAATGTCGCCCGCGGGCTGCTGTTCCCGCTCTGCTATGCCTTTTTCATGGTCCCGTTCGGCGAGGGGATGGAGGGGCCGCTCCAGACCGTCACGGTCGAGATGACCATGCCGCTGCTCCATCTGTTCGGCGTGCCGGCGCAGGTCGACGGCGTGCTGATCACCATTCCCAACGGCTATTTCGAGGTCGCCGAAGCGTGCTCGGGCGCGAAGTTCGTCATCGCGATGATCGCGTACGGCGCGCTGGTCGCGAATGTCTGCTTCACCTCCTGGACACGACGCGCGATTTTCATGGTCGTGGCGCTGGTCGTGCCGGTGATCGCCAACGGGCTGCGCGCCTTCGGGACGATCTATGCGGCGCATCTGACCTCGGTCGAGCGTGCCACCGGCATGGACCATATCGTCTATGGCTGGGTGTTTTTCGGCGTGGTGATGGCAGCGGTGCTGGCGATCGGCTGGCGCTGGTTCGACCGCGCGCCTGACGCGCCGGTGTTCGATCCGGCGACCTTGCAGGCCGAGCCGAAGCGCCGGATCGACGCCCTGGTCGCGGCTGCCCTGGTGCTGACGGTCGCCGGTATCTTCCCGGCCTGGTCGGCGGCGATCGCCGGGCGTGCGCAGGCGCTGCCGAACACGATCGCGCTACCGGAGGTGGCGGGCTGGCACCGCGCGTCGATGAGCACCAACGCGCCCTGGTCGCCTTATTATCCGGGCGCCGACCATTATCTGATCGGCCGCTATGTGAACGGGCAGGGCGATGCGGTCGATCTGGCCGTCGCGGTCTATGGCAGCCAGCACGAGGGCAAGGAGCTGGTCTCGTTCGGCATCGGCGCGATCCGCGAGGACGACGTGTGGGTGCGGATCGAGGACCTGCCCGATATCGTCGGCGGATCGGTGATCCGGGCGACTGCGCCGGGGCCGGTCGAGCGCCAGATCGCCACCTGGTACCGGGTCGGCGACGTGGTGACCAACAACGACCGGACGGTGAAGCTGGAGACGCTCAAGGCGAAGATGCTCGGCGGGCCGCAGCGCGCGGTGGCGGTGCATGTGTCGGCCGAAGTGCTGCCGGGCCGCGACCCGCGTGCTGCGATCGGGGCGTTCGTCGCGGCGCTCGGGCCGATCGGCGTGCTGGCGGATCGCAGCGCCGGCATGGCGCGCTGAACCAGTCGTGATTTCGGTCGGGTCGAGCTTGTCGAAGGACTCCGCTTCCTGTCTATCGGGGCGCGTGACGATCGGGTGGGGACTTAACTGATGTGCGGCATCGCCGGGATCTTCTATCCCGCCACGCCCAAGCCGGTCGATCCGGCCCGCATCGCCGCGATGGCGGATGCACAGGCGCATCGCGGGCCCGACGGGTCGGGCGTGTGGACGGGGCCGGGGGTCGGCCTGGGGCATCGCCGCCTGTCGATCATCGACGTTGCGGGCAGCCCGCAGCCTATGGCGAGCGCCGACGGGGCACTGACGGTTACGTACAATGGCGAGATCTATAATTTCGTCGAGTTGCGCGCCGAGCTTGCGGCGCTGGGCGCGGTGTTCGTCACCAAGGGCGATACCGAGGTGCTGCTCCATGGCTGGGCGATCTGGGGGCCGGCGATGCTCGACCGGCTGAACGGCATGTTCGCCTTTGCGCTGCACGATGCGCGGCGGCAGAGCCTGTTCCTGGCGCGCGACCGGCTTGGCGTGAAGCCACTCCATTATGTCGAGCTGTCGGATGGCGGCGTTGCCTTCGCCTCCGAACTCAAGGGCCTGCTCGCGCATCCGCTGCTGCGGCGGTCACCCGATATCCGCGCGGTCGAGGATTATATGGCGTTCGGCTATGTGCCGGACGATGCCTGCCTGATCGCGGGGGTGAAGAAATTGCCGGCCGGCCATTCGTTGCTGCTCGAACGGGGCAGGGCGGTGCCTGCGCCGTCGCGCTGGTGGGATGTCGATTTCTCGCGGCGGGCGACCGGCAAGCAGAAGGCGCTCGAGGAGGAGCTGGTCGCGCGGCTGCGCGATGCGGTCACTTCGCGCATGGTCTCTGACGTGCCGCTCGGCGCATTCCTATCGGGTGGGGTCGACAGCTCGGCGGTGGTCGCGTTGATGGCCGAGGCGTCGAAGCGCGCGGTGAAGACCTGTACGATCGGGTTCAACGAGGCCGGGCATGACGAACGCGCCTATGCCGACCAGATCGCAAAACGCTTTGCCACCGAACATCGCGAGCGCGTGGTGGCGGCGGACGATTTTGCGCTGATCGACACGCTGGTCGCGAGTTTCGACGAACCCTTTGCCGATGCGTCGGCGCTGGCAACATATCGAGTGTGCGAACTGGCCCGCGAAAGTGTGACAGTGGCACTGTCCGGCGACGGCGCGGACGAGGCGTTTGCGGGGTATCGGCGCTACAAGTTTCAGGCAGCCGAGGAGCGGGTGCGGGCGTTGCTACCCCCCTCGATCCGGGCGGGTGCATTCGGGACGCTGGGACGCTTCTACCCCAAGGCCGATTGGGCGCCGCAGCGGCTGCGGGCGAAGACCACCTTGCTGGCGCTCGCCGAGGATGGCGCCGAGGCCTATGCGCGATCGGTCGGCGTGACGACCCCGACGCTGCGCGGGCTGCTCTTTTCCGACGAGGCCAAGCGGGCGTTGGCGGGGCATCGTGCCGAGGATCGTTATGTCCGCAGCATGCGGGATGCGCCGGCGCGCGATGCGATCGACCGGGCGCAATATGCCGACTTCCAGCATTGGCTGCCCGGCGACATCCTGACCAAGGCGGATCGCACCAGCATGGCGGTTAGCCTCGAGGCGCGCGAGCCGCTGCTCGACTACCGCCTCGTCGAGTTCGCTGCCACCTTGCCCGTGTCGATGCGGCTGAAGGGTGGGCAGGGCAAATGGCTGCTGAAAAAGGCGATGGAGCGCTATTTGCCGCGCGACATCCTCTATCGGCCCAAGATGGGTTTCGTGACGCCGATCAGCGCCTGGTTCCGCGGACCGCTGTCCGATGAGGCAGCGGGCCTGGCCAAATCGCGTGTGCTTACCGGGACCGGCTGGTTCGATCCCCGCGCGATCGAACGGATCGCGGCTGACCACCGCGCCGGCCGCGCGGAGCACGGTCGGACGCTGTGGCAGTTGGTGATGCTCGAACGATCGATGGCGAGGCTGTTCGGCTGATCCCTTGACTCAGAACACAACCATTGCCGCATGCAGGGTCAGCGCGATCAGGCAGAGTGTGGCGAGGGTGAAGATCGAGAAGCGGACGATCACCCGGTTCACCGTGACCTGCACGATACTGTGGACCACGCGCAGACCGACATAAGCCCAGGCGATCGTCAGGTTGACGCCCCCGCCGGAGCCGAGAAGCGCCAGGGTCAGCGCGATCGCATAGAACAGCGTCGGCTGCTCCATCAGGTGATTGTAATTGTCGGCCGGCCATTGTGCCTGGGCAGGGATGCGGGCCCTCAGGTCAGCGCCGTTACCGCCGACCAGGTTCTTCGTGTCGATCTTGGCGGCGTTCATCGCCGGAATCCGCTTCGCGTACATCCAGAGCCACATCACGAGGCTCCAGGCTACCAGCGCGACGACGGGTGCAAGGATCGGGCTGTGTTCGGTCATTCTGGCATCCCCCTTTGTTATTTTAAGGAGGCTGCCTCAATCGTGACGGGCACGCAACTTTCAATGATGTCAGTAGCGGGAACGGAAAGGGGCCCGGAGTCCGGCATGTGCCGTGCTCCAAGCCCCGCCACCAATTCGTGGTCCGCTCCCATCTGCGCGATGGGAGGAACGGTTTTTAGTCGAAGCTGGCGCCCCAGCGGCGCTTGGTGCGGGTCTTCCACAGGCCGCGGTGATAGGCGTCCGACGCCAGCAGCGGCATGACCGAGCCCGCCTCGGCAAACACCATCTGCTCGATGCCGGTGTTGACCTTGCCCCAGCTCGCGGCCTCCTGCAGCGTCGAGGATGAGCAGGCACCGTCGCGCACGTCGGCGACGGTGATCTGGACCGCATACTTATGCACCTGGACGTCGTCGTGGCCGAGGATCTCGGCGCAGACCACTGTGTCCTGGATGAAGTTCTTCGGCACGCCGCCGCCGATCATCAGCAGGCCGGTGGTGCCCGCCTTGATCTTGATGTCGGTCAGCTCGCGGAAGTCGGCGATGGCGTCGAGCACCATGTACGGCTTGCCTTCCTTGGCGCGGTCGACCTGATGCTTGACCAGGCCGAAGCCGGCCGAGCTGTCGACGAACGCCGGGCAGAAGATCGGCACGTCATGCTCGTATGCGAGCTTGACCAGGCTGTTGTCCTTCTTGCCGTTCTCGACGAGATACTTGCCCATCGCGCGGATGAATTCGCGGCTCGAATAAGGGCGCGGCTCGAGGCCGTTCGCGATCTCGTAGATCGTGTGGTCGCAATCCTGGAGCTGCTCTTCGTCGATATAGGTGTCGTAGATGCGGTCGATCAGCAGCGAGCGCAGCGTGTCGTCGTCCGGCACTTCGAGTGCCTGATAATGCTTGTGGCCAAGGCCCTCGAAGAAATCCATGTCGACGATCGAGGCGCCGGTCGCGACCACGCCGTCGATCATGTTGTTGCGCAGCAGCTCGGCGTACAGGTCCATGCAGCCGCCGGCCGAGGTCGAGCCGGCGATCACCAGGAAGATCGAGCAATCGGGATCGGCGAGCATCTGGTTGTAGATGTCAGTCGCGCGGCCGAGGTCGCGGCTGGTGAAGCTCATCTTCTTCATCGCATCGACGATCGGGCGCGCGTCGAACTTGGTGATGTCGATATGCTCGACGGTGGTCGAGAGCAGCTCGGCTTTGCGGGTGTCGTTGATGGTGTCGGTCATTGGTTGCTCCATAAATCCCCCTCCCGCTTGCGGGAGGGGCTAGGGGAGGGCGTGTCGCCGAAACCCCTGAATTACAGGCCCTCCCCCGACCCCTCCCGCAAGGCGGGAGGGGGAAGAAGAGCGGTAGTGGTTGCTGGTTACAGCGTGACGACGTTCGAAGCGACCTCGCGCTCGTCGCCGACGTACAGCGACGCCATCGGTTCGTCCTCGACGATCACCGTCTCGTCGGACCCGAAGCCGTTGAACGCCGTGCGCATCGCACAGCCATAGGCTCCGAGCATGCCGATTTCGATATAATCGCCGGCGCGCGTGTCGGCAGGCAGCAGGAACGGGCCGGCCATGTGATCCATGTCGTCACAGGTCGGGCCGTAAAAGCTGAACTCCATCAGCTTCGCCCGGCTGTCCGGCTCGCGGAGCAGCTCGACCGGGAAACGCCAGCCGATATGCGCCGCATCGAACAGCGCGCCGTACGCGCCGTCGTTGATGTAGAGTTCGTCGCCGCGGCGACGTTCCACCCGAACGATCAGCGAGCTGTACTCGGCGCACAGCGCACGGCCGGGCTCGCACCACAGCTCGGACGAATAGCTGACCGGCAGGCTTTCGAACGCACGGTGGATCGTCTCGAAGTAACGCTCCAGCGGAGGAGGCTCCATGCCCGGATAGGTCGAGGGGAAACCGCCGCCGACGTCGATGACGTCGACCGTGACCGCCGCATCGACGATCGCCGCGCGGACGCGCTCCATCGCCTGGGCATAAGCCTCGGGCGTCATTGCCTGCGAACCGACATGGAAGCAGATGCCCAGGGCATCGGCCGCCTGACGGGCCGCGAACAGCAGCGCCTTGGTCTCGCCGGGGGCCGCGCCGAACTTCGACGCGAGGCTGAGCTTCGAATGCTCCGACGACACGCGCAGGCGGACGCAGAGCGTCAGGTCCTGTGCGCCGCGGGTGGCGCGGACGATCTTGTCGAGCTCCTCGATCGAATCGAGCGAGAAGACCCGGACGCCATGCGTGAAATACGCCTCTTCGATCGCTTCCTCGGCCTTGACCGGATGCATGAAGCACAGGGTCGCGCCGGGAACGGTGCGAGCAACGAGCCGTACCTCGGCAATCGAGGCGACGTCGTAATGCGTGATTCCGCTCTCCCACAGGACCTTCAGCAGGTCCGGCGAGGGATTGGCCTTCACGGCATACATCGAGCGGCCCGGAAACTTCTCGACGAAGAAGCGGGCGGCACGCGATGCGGCGTGCGGGCGAATGAGCGTTACCGGCTGAACCGGTCCGTGCTTAGCGATCTCGAAACCGCGGGTCGCGGTCGAAAGGGTGGTCGCTAACCCCAGCGCGCTATGATGCTTGTGCAACTCAAGGGACCTCCAAGTGCCTAATGGCGGACGAAAGCTGCCTTGCGGTTGGAAGTCCCATGGGGCAGCGGGAAGCGCGAAATAGGGTCGACTTTCCCCAATGTAAAGTGGAATTGGACCCACGGAGACGTGAAGTGACATTTGTGCGACAGCCTACCCGTGCCGGCGTGCGTGACGCCGCCGCAAAGATTGCGGCAATCCTGCCGCCTTCGCCGCTGTTCGTGGCGGAAATCCGCGGGATTCCAGTGGCTTTCAAAGCCGAGGCGCTGCAGCCGGTCGGCGCGTTCAAGCTGCGCGGGGCGTGGCATCGGCTCACCGCAATCGATGAAGAATCGCGCGGAAAAGGGGTGGTTGCCTTCTCGTCGGGCAATCATGCCCAGGGTGTCGCCTGGGCAGCGAAGCGCCTCGGCATGCCCGCAGTGATCGTGATGCCGGCCGATGCGCCGAAATCGAAGCGCGAGGGGACGCTGGCGCTGGGCGCCGAAGTGGTCAGCTACGACCGAGCGACGCAGAGTCGCGAATCGATCGCGGCGCAGCTTGCCGAGGCGCGCGGGGCGGTGCTGGTGCCGAGCTTCGACGATCCCTGGATCATCGAAGGGCAGGGCAGCGCGGGAATCGAGGCCTCGGTCCAGATGGTCGAGCGAGGGCTGGGCGAGCCGGTGCAGGCGATCGTGCCGTGCGGCGGCGGCGGACTGGCGGCCGGGACAGCGCTGGGGCTGCGCGATGCCTTTGTGACGGTGGTCGAGCCCGAGGGCTGGGACGATATGCGCCGCTCGCTCGAGGCCGGGTGGATCGAACCGGTCGGGCCAAATCCCCCACCGACGGCGTGCGATGCTCTTCAGACGACGCTCGTCTCATCGCTGACCTTCGACGTGTTGTCGCGGCGCGGCGTGCAGGGTGTGGCGGTGAGCGAGGCGGAGATTCGCGCTGCGCAGCGCTGGGCGGCCGAGCGGCTGCGTCTGGTGGTCGAACCGGGCGGTGCAGTGGCGCTTGCCGCGCTGCTGGCGGGCAAGGTCGAGGTGACTCACGGGACGCTCGTCATCCTCTCGGGCGGCAATGTCGATCTGGCGGCTTATGGCGCCGTACTGGCCGGGAACGATTAGGATGGAGGGCTATCTGGGGGCGCTGGGCGGAATCGCGCAGGCCATGTCGGCGACTGCGCCGGCGATCAGCATGCTGGCGGTCTTCGCGCTGATCTTCGGCGGGATCTATCTGCTGGTGAAGAAGCGCGACCGGCAAAAGGCAGCGCTCATGCTCGTGCTCGCGCTGGTGATCTTCGGCAATGTGGTGATCTGGACGATGTAACTTAGCCCCTCTCCCCTTGTGGGAGAGGGAGGGGCCCAAGCGAAGCTTGGGAGGGTGAGGGGGACACCCGATCGTTTCGAGCCTCACTCCCCCTCATCCGGCCCTTCGGGCCACCTTCTCCCACAAGGGGAGAAGGGAGATTCACCGAATCGGCGAGTTGGGGTCGAGCCGCATGTCGAGATAATGATCCACCGACCCCATCAGCTCGGGCATCTCATGCTCGAAGAAGTGGTTCGCCTTCGGGATGGTGTCGTGGTGGATCGTGATGTGCTTCTGCGTGCGCAGCTTGTCGACGAGCTTCTGAGTCGCGAGCGGGGTCACGACCTCGTCGGCTTCGCCCTGGATGATGATGCCCGAGGCAGGGCAGGGTGCGAGGAAGGTGAAGTCGTACATGTTCGCTGGCGGCGCGACCGAGATGAAGCCGCGGATCTCCGGGCGGCGCATCAGGAGCTGCATGCCGATCCAGGCGCCGAAGCTGACGCCGGCGATCCAGGTGGTCGAGGCCTCGGGGTGGAAGCTCTGCACCCAGTCGAGCGCGCTGGCTGCATCCGAGAGCTCGCCGACGCCATTGTCGAACGTGCCCTGGCTCTTGCCGACGCCGCGGAAGTTGAAGCGCAGGGTCGCGAAACCGCGGCGCTGGAAGGTCTTGTAGAGCTCCTGCACGATGCGGTTGTTCATCGTGCCGCCCGAGGATGGGTGCGGATGCAGGATCATCGCGACAGGCGCGCGGGGGCGCGGCGCGGGAGCAAAACGGCCTTCGAGACGGCCGTCGGGACCGGGGAAAATGACTTCTGGCATGGGACCTGCTGACAAAAATTCGGTGAGCGCGTGGGCCGCGCGGAATTGGGCGCTATATAGGCATGACGCGCTCCGGCGCAATCATTGTGCCCATGAGGACCCCTGACACTTGGCCGACCGCATCTATCTCGATCATGCCGCGACGACGCCGATGCTGCCCGAAGCGGTGGCGGCGATGGCCGATGGCATGGCGCGCTGGGCCAATCCCTCGTCTCCGCATGCGGAGGGGCGCGCGGCTCGGGCCACGCTGGAAGAAGCGCGCGCGCGGATCGGGGCGGCCTATGGCTGGACGGGCGAGACGATCCTGACCAGCGGGGCGAGCGAATCGCTGGGGATCGCGCTGAACCGATCGGTGACGGCGCGGCGCGCGATCTCTGCGGTCGAGCATGATTCGGTGATGCGGGTCGCGCTCGACGCGGCGGTGCTGCCGGTGGATGCGGCGGGCGTGATCGACATGGCCGCGCTGGCCGAGGTGCTGGCGGGAGCGGGGCGGGTGCTGGTCGCGGTGCAATGGGCGAACAGTGAGACGGGCGTGCGCCAGCCGGTCGCCGCGATCGCCGACGCCGTCCATGCCGCGGGCGGCTTGTTGCTGATCGATGCTGCGCAGATGCCGACGGGGGCTGATGCGGATGTGACGGCGCATGCCGATTTCGTGGCGATCTCGGCGCACAAGCGCGGTGGGCCGCCGGGCGTGGGCGGGTTGCTGGTGCGCGATGTCGCCACCTTGATCCCGACCGGCGGGCAGGAACGCGGCTATCGTGCCGGGACCGAGAATTTGCCGGGCGCGCTGGGGTTTGCGGCGGCGCTTGGCGTGGCGGAGGATATCGAGCGGCTGGGCGTGCTGCGGTTGAAGCTGGACGACGCCATTGCGCGATCGGGCGGCGAGGTGGTGGCGCAGGGCCAGCATCCGGCGATCGGCGCGTATCGCATGCGCGGGCTCGCCGCGACGACTCAGCTGATCCGGTTCGACATGGCCGGGATCGCGGTGTCGGCGGGGAGCGCCTGCTCCTCGGGCAGCATGAAGCCGAGTCATGTGCTGGGCGCGATGGGCTGGAGCGTCGATGCGTCGCGCGAAGTGGTGCGGGTGAGCTTCGGGCGGTCGACCACCGAGGCGGATGTCGATGCGTTCATTGCCGAATGGCGCAGCGTCTCGCGCGCGGCGCGGGCATTCGCGGCATGATCTATCTCGATTACCAGGCGACCACGCCGCTCGCGCCCGAGGTGCTGGCCGCGATGCTGCCCTGGCTTCAGAACCAGCACGCCAATCCGCATTCCGCCCATGCGCCGGGGCGGGCGGCGAAGGCTGCGGTCGAAGTGGCGCGGGAATCGGTCGCGGCCTTGTTGCCTGCGGGTGGGTCGTTGAGCTTTACCAGCGGGGCGACCGAGGCGATCAATTGGGCGATCAAGGGTGCGCCCGCTGGCGGGATTGTCACGCTCGCGACCGAGCATGCCGCTACGCTCGATACCGCCGAAGCACTGGCACGAGCGGGCAGGGCGGTCACGGTGCTGCCGGTGAAGGCGGGCGGCCTGGTCGATCTGGACGCGGCGCGGGCGGCGATCGTTCCTGGCACAGCGTTGGTCGCAGTGATGCTGGTCAACAACGAGATCGGCGTGATTCAGCCGATCGCCGAACTTGCGGCGATCGCGCATGAGGCGGGCGCGCTGTTCTTGTGCGATGCCGTGCAGGGTTATGGCCGCGTGGCGATCCCGAACGGGTGCGACCTGATCGCGATATCGGCGCACAAGATCCATGGGCCGAAGGGGATCGGCGCGCTGTGGATCCGCGATGGCGTGGCGATCGAGCCGCTGCTGCATGGCGGCGGGCAGGAGGCTTCGGGGCGGTCGGGTACCTTGTCGCCGGCCTTGTGCGCCGGCTTTGGTGCCGCCGCGCGGTTGGCGGCGGATTATGGCGACGATGACGCCGCTCATGTCGCCGGACTCTGGTCGCTGACGAGCGAACGGCTGGGAGATGGCTGGAACATCAACGGATCGATCGAGCAGCGCTATCATGGCAATCTCAATATCCGTCGCGACGGACTCGATGTGAATCGACTGATGTCGGAATTGCGCGATATCGCCTTTTCGGCGGGCTCGGCCTGTGCCAGCGGATCGGGCCGGTCGAGCCATGTGCTGCGCGCGATCGGACTGAGCGAGGCGCAGGCGCGGTCGAGCATCCGGCTCGGCTTCGGGCGATATACGACGGAAGAGGAATTGGTGATCGCCATCGACCGGATCAACGCAGCCGCCGCGGCGCAGCGGATCGCCGCCTGATGCGGGTGCGCTTCGTCCGGATCGACGGATCGATCAGCGATGTCGAGGCGAAGGCGGGCGACCGGCTGCTCGAGGTGGCGCAGGCCGACGGCCAGCCGCTGGAAGGCACTTGCGAGGGGCAGATGGCCTGCTCGACCTGCCACGTCATTCTCGATGCGGCGGACTTCGACCGGCTGGCGCGGCCGAGCGAGGATGAGGAGGATATGCTCGACCTCGCGGCGGGCGCTACGCGGACCAGCCGGCTGTCCTGCCAGATCTGGCTCGACGAGACGCTCGACGGACTGACGGTACGGATTCCGGGCGAAGTTCGGAACATGCAGGGCCGTTGATCATTACGCCTCCGTGCCTTCATGGCACGCAGGAGAAGAAACCCATGAAGATCTTGGCATTGATGGCCGCAGGCTTGATTGGCGCTGCTGCTCTGACTCCCTTGCCGGCGGCCGCTGCCGGTAGTGGACAAAGGGTAGTGCATGAGCGGACAGAAGTCCGCCACGTCACCACGAACCGCCACCATCGCTGGCGTTGGAAGACGGTGTGCCGCACCCAGTGGCGCAACCATCATCGGACGCGGGTCTGCAGAAAGGTTCGCACTCGCTGGTAAACCACACTTTCCGGGAGACCATCCAAGGAAAGGACTATCATGAAAACGATCGCTCTCATGTCCGCCGCGGCAATCGCCGCAATTGCCATGGCGCCGATGACGGCAACGGCCGCACCGCATCATGGCTGGAAGTGGAAGACGGTCTGCAAGACCGGCTGGCATCACGGCCACAAGACGCGCGAGTGCCACAAGGTCCGTACCCGCTGGTAAAGCGGGCTTGATCACTCCGTCCGACTCCCCCATATGCGCGGCGGGAGTCGGGCGGACGTGGTCGTCGCCAACCCGGTCAGATCCGGAAGGAAGCAGCCGCAACGATTTCGCCGCGGGTCGTTCCGGCTCCCACCTATTCCAGCCGCGCGGCCCTATGCATTGGAGGGCCTTCGGCGGCGCGCAGCTCCTCGCGAAAGCTGTGGAGAGCGCTGTAATTGGTCTCCATTCGCAGTTCCGCTGATTGACCCTCAATCTGCTGATCCTTGACGAGCGCCACGACGAGGAGTCGGCCGGTTCGGCCGAGGGGTTCAATACGAATCCGGACCTCGGGAATGTCGAATATGGCCTCTTTCTCGCCTTCGACCTGTCTCCCATAGCCGATGAACAACTCCGGCGCGTTGTCAGCCCCAATGGGATAGCGATCCAAAGCCGTGCCGAAATCGGCGAGAAGCCTGCGGTGCGCGTAATAGGCGCCGCTTTTTGCCGCGAAGCCGTTCGAGACGATTCCGACGTGAATTTCGTCGTTCCAGTCATCATCGGGGAGCCAGTCGATCTGCAGGTAATTGGTCATTTGCGGCCCCTCGATATGACAGACGTATCGGAGGACATTGGATCGGTCCACCGGTTCGCTTCCGTCGACCGGGGCAGTCCGACCGGGGTTGCTGCGGATCGTTACGACTAGCCTCTGGCTTCAGCAGAATTGGCGACTGCGCCAATCCAATGACATAGCCGAATAGTGCCCATCGTCGCGCCACGGTTGATTGACTCGCGTGCCGAATCGCGAGATGCATACAACATAACAAGAATGTATGCATGGGAGAGGTTCGATGATCGAACGCAGGGGCCTGCTCGGCCTTGTCCTCACCGCGCCGGCGATCGCCGCATTCCCGAGGCTCGCCGCCGCGCACCGTCCGGACGTATCGAAAGTGAAGACCCGGCCGTCGGGGCTGATCGAAGTGGTCTACAAGGCGCCGCACGGCAAGCCGAACGGCCTCGACCTGACCGGCGAGGGCCTGTGGGTGATGGACCAGGGGCCGGACAATTACATCTCGCTGATCGTGCCGGAGACGGGCAAGCTGATCCGCGAGTTCAAGCCGGCGAGCAATGTCCGCGCGTCGAGCGGCATCTGCGTCGACAGCGACGACGGCACGATGTGGATTGGATCGACCTATAACCGGCTGATCGTGCATCTCGACCCCAAGACCACCAAGACGATCGCCGCCTTCCAGACTCCGGGCGCGGGACTGCATTATTCGATGGTCGGCGATCCGCCCGGGCGCCGCTCCTTGCTGAAGGAGGCTTATCCCGAAGCGCCCAAGGTCGCGGCGCAGCCAGTGACTCAGCCGTCGCGGATCGCGGATGGTCGCGTGCCGCTCGACTGGGCCGAAGCGCCGCCGGGGACGGGATCGCATTGCATCCTGCAAAAGGGCGAGCTGCTGTTTATCACCGTGCCCAATGCGCGGACCGTGTTCACCGTCGACAAGAACAAATGGCTGGTCCGGGATTTCTACATCACGCCGGGCAACCGGCCGCACGACATGACCTGGGCCGATGCTGGCAAGACTCACGTCTGGGCGTCGGATTCGAACCTCAACGCCTTTTTCCTGACGGACATATCGAGCGGGGAGATCAGCGAGACGATTCAGCTGCCTGGTGATTCGCCGGTGATCCACGGGGCGAAGCTCTACAAGGGCTGGATGTATTGCTGCGACGATACGGGGTGGATCTTCCGCTTCAGGATGTGAGGCGTCGGCTGGCGTCGGGGCACATGACCGCCTAGATGGAAGGCAATGTCCGACTCCTTCGATCTTGGCGAACCGCCCCAGCCTGCAAAGGCGGAAGTCTACCGCGTCCTCGCGCGCAAATACCGGCCGCAGACCTTTGCCGAGCTGATCGGCCAGGATGCGATGGTCACGACGCTGGCCAATGCGATCAAGCGCGGGCGATTGGCGCATGCTTTCCTGCTGACCGGCGTGCGCGGGGTGGGCAAGACTTCGACCGCGCGGCTGATCGCCAAGGCGCTCAACTGCATCGGGCCCGACGGAAACGGCGGGCCGACGATCGACCCGTGCGGCGTATGCGAGCCGTGCCGCGCGATCGCGGAAGGGCGCCATATCGACGTGATCGAGATGGACGCGGCGAGCCATACCGGCGTGGACGATGTGCGCGAAATCATCGATGCGTCGCGCTATTCGGCGGTGTCGGCGCGGTTCAAGATCTACATCATCGACGAAGTGCACATGCTGTCGAAGAACGCGTTCAATGCGTTGCTCAAGACGCTGGAAGAGCCGCCGGCGCATGTGAAGTTCCTGTTCGCCACGACCGAAGTGAACAAGGTGCCGGTGACGGTGCTGTCGCGCTGCCAGCGGTTCGACCTGCGGCGAATCCCGGCGGACAAGCTGGCGGAGCATTTCGGGCGCGTCTGCGAAGCGGAGGGCGTCGAGGCGGAGCCCGAAGCGCTGGCGCTGATCGCGCGGGCGGCGGAAGGCAGCGCGCGCGACGGGTTGTCGATCCTCGACCAGGCGATCGCGCATGCGGGCATCGAAGGCGAGGGCGTGAAGGCCGGCGCGGTGCGCGAGATGCTCGGCCTGTCCGACCGCGGCGCGATCCGCGACCTGTTCGGGCTGGTGCTGAGCGGGGACGGGCAGGGGGCGCTGGCGGCGCTTCGGCGGCAATATGATTTCGGGGTGGACCCGCTCGGCGTGCTGCGGGCGATGCTGGAGACGGTTCATGCCACCACGCTCGTCAAGCTCGGCACCTTGCCCGAAGCGGGGCAAGCGGTGGAGGAGCGCGAGGCGCTGGCCGAATGGGCAGGCAAGCTGAGCTTCGCGTCGCTGCACCGGCTGTGGCAGCTGCTGCTGAAAGGCCATGACGAGGTCGCGCGTGCTGCATTGCCGATCGAGGCGTGCGAGATGGCACTGCTGCGGCTGATCCATGCGTCGACCCTGCCCGATCCGGGCGAGCTGGCGCGGATGATCGCGAACGGCGCGCCGATGGGTGGCGCGGCTCCCGCTGCCCCGGCGGCGCGGGCGTCGGCCCAGCCAGTCGAGGCGAACCTGCCCAACACTATCCGCGACCTGGTCGCGTTCCTCGAGGACCAGGGCGAGCATGCGCTGGCGGTCAAGATGACGCGCAGCGCGAGCGTCATCCGCTTCGAGGCGCCCGAGCTGGTGCTGAGCTCGGCCCGGCCGCTGCCGGCGGACCTGATCCGCGAATTGAATGCCGAGCTGAAGCGGCTGACGGGCAAGCCGTGGAAGGTCACGTCGGAGGACGCCCAGGGCGCGCCGACCATCAAGGACGAGGAAGAGGCGAAGCGCACCGCGATGCGTGAGGCGATCCTCGAAACCCCGGTGGTCAAGGCAGCGTTCGAGGCGTTTCCCGAAGCCGAATTTCCCGAAGCCGAACTCGACCGCCTGATGGCGGCCCAACGGAGCGTATCATGAAGAGTATCGAAGACATCATGGCCATGGCGCAGAACGTCCAGGCCGAGCTGACCAAGGCGCAGGCCGGTCTCGACGCGATCGAGGTCGAGGGCGCGGCCGGTGGCGGGCTGGTCAAGGTCAAGGCGACCGCCAAGGGGCGGATCATCGGCATCGACATCGACGACTCGCTGCTCGCGGCGAGCGAGAAGCAGATGCTCGAGGACCTGATCGTCGCGGCGTTCAACGATGCGAAGGCCAAGGCGGACGCGGCGTCGAGCGCCGAAATGTCCAAGATGACCAGCGGTATTCCGCTGCCGCCTGGCTTCAAGCTGCCTTTTTAAGGGAACATTCGGCCGCATCTTCCCGTTGGGCGACAAGCAAAACAGGAGGATAGCATGGCTGACGACCGCGTAACCGAAACGCCGCATACCACCGTGATCGAGAAGAGTGGTGGTGGCGGGGCCGGTATCTTCATCGGGATCATCCTGCTGATCGCGGTGGCGATCGGCGGCTTCTATCTGATGAACCAGAGCAAGAACGATAATCTGAAGACCGACGCAGTCACCAGCGCGGCGAAGGACGTCGGCGACAGCGCCAAGAAGGCCGGCGACGCAGCCGAGAAAGCGGCGGAGTGAGCCTTCTACCCCTCTCCCATCGGGAGAAGGGCAAGCCGCGAAGCGGCGCGGGGTGAGGGTGATGCCCGCCATCAACCTCACCCTTCCGCGCTGCGCGCTCCCTCCCTCTCCTGGAAGGAGAGGGAATTAGCGCAGGCATCCATCAAGACCGTCATTTCGTACCACGCCAACACGGCGGGTGAGGGCGTTGCCGTGGCGGCGGGTGAAGCCTTTGGCGCCGATCACCGCGCGCTTCTTGGGAAGCGGGAAGACGGCGGCGAGGCGGCCGGCTTCGGGAGGCGTCATGTTCGACGCGTCGTGGTTGAAATAGCGGATCGAGCCGGCGTTGACGCCATAGGTGCCGATCCCCGTCTCGGCGACGTTGAGATAGACCTCCATGATGCGCCGCTTGCCCCAGATCGTTTCGATCAGGACGGTGAAATAGGCCTCCAGCGCCTTGCGCGGATAGCCGCCGCCCTGGATCAGGAAGACGTTCTTGGCGGTCTGCTGGCTGATAGTCGAGCCGCCGCGGATGCGGCCGCCGCGCGCGTTGCGGGCATAGGCCTTGGCCAGCGCCGCAAAGTCGAACCCGTGATGTGTGCAGAAATTCCCATCCTCACCGGCGATCGCAGCGCGCGCCATGTCCGGATCGATGCGTGAGAGTGGCATCCAGGATTTGGTGATGCCGTGCCCGCTGACCGCATCGCCGAGCATGGTGAGCGTCACGGGCGGCGGCACGAAGCGGTAAAGCACGACCATGAACACCGACAGGAAGATGAAGGCGCCGATCGCCTTGAAGAACCAGCCGATCAGGCGGCGTAGAAACGAGCGGCGGGGTTTCATGGGTGGGGCAGGTTCCGGATCGTCGACTGGCGCATCGTAATGCGCCCTCTGGCTGGTGGTTTGAATCGACGCCGCCCGCGTGGCGGGGCGCGGCTGCATGGGGTCTGTCCCGAATTCCGATGGCGGCCCCCGCTCGTCGCTCATGCCGCTTTCTAGGCGAGCGAGGCGGGTGCGGTAAACCGGCTTGCGGCGGGCAATGTCCCGATCACGGCCTGGGCCGCCTCGATCCCGGTTTCGTAGGCGCCGTGCGCAGTCGAGAAGTCCGTGCGCGAACAGGCCTCTCCGGCGAAGAACAGGCGGTTGTCGACTGGCGCCGCCAGCACGGCGCGCTGGGGGGCGCCACCGACACGCGCGTGCGAATAGGAGCCATGGATGTGCGGCTCGGCGCGCCAGCGCGTGGTGACGAGGGGCGTCAGGCGGGCGCGCCAGTCGCTGCCGAGCAGCGCGACGAGCTCGCGGATGGCGAAGTCGGCGGCGGCGCCATCGCCTTCGGTCTCGAGCGCTTCGGCGCAGTCGCCGCCGAAGAAGCATTCGATCAGCGGCAGGCCGAACAGGCCGAGGCGGTAGCTCGCCGTGCAGTTGCTGTGGGGATTGCCGATGAGATGGCCATTGTTGGGAAGCTCGATCCCGTCGACGCGCAGATAGACCTTGTCGGCGAGGCCGAGCGGGAGGGCGGTGGCCGCCTCATGCTTTGCGGGGAGCGGTGGATCGAAGACGATCCTTTCCTCGGCCAGCGCCGTGGTCGGTACGCAGACGATCACGCGCCGCGTTTCGATCGTGCCGCGGTTCGTCTCCAGCTTCAGCGCGGGACCGCGATGGTCGATGCGGCTGACGATCGTGTCGAGCTGGACCGGAACACCGGCCGCATGGTGGGTGATCAAGGTGCCGTAGCCCTGAGGCAACGCCCAATTGTCGTCGGTCGCGGCATCCTCATAGGCAGCCCAGTCGTGCAGCGAGACCTGGGCGAGCGGCGCGCCGTTGGCGTAGCCCGAGATCGCGTCGATCAGCGGGCGCCAGGGATCGTCGGGCGCGATGAAGGCGGAGAGGGGTTGGTCGGGGCCAGAAAGCGCGGCGTGCGCTGCCTTTTGCCAGCGTGACCAGGCCCGGGAATAGGCTTGCTGTTCCTCGGGGGGGAAGCCTAGGTTGCGCCATTGGGCGCGCCAGTTGGACGGGGAGCGATCGACGGTGAAGCCGTAATGCTCGGCGATTTGGGTCAAAGGGTTGCGTCTGGCGGAGTGGAGCCAGGCGCAGCCCAGATCCACCACCATCACATCGGAAGAGGAAGAGGGCAGGGCGATGCTGTGCGCCCTGCCGCCGAGACGGTTGCCCGCCTCGACCAGCAGAACGTCCAGGCCTGAATCGTGGAGCCGCCTTGCGGCGGCGATGCCTGCGGCGCCGGCGCCGACGACGATCGCGTCAGCGCCGGCCATGGATCAGGCTGCGACCAGCATCCGCTTGTCGCCGGCAAGGCGCATCATCGCCTTTTGCAGCTTCTCGAAGGCGCGCACCTCGATCTGGCGGACGCGCTCGCGGCTGACGCCGTACACCTGGCTCAGTTCCTCGAGGGTCTTGGGATCGTCGGTCAGGCGACGCTCGGTGAGGATGTGCTTCTCGCGCTCGTTGAGGTCGTCCATCGCCGAGACGAGCATGTCGTGGCGAACGTCCGCTTCCTGCGCGTCGGCGACGACGCTGTCCTGCAACGGGGCGTCATCCTGCAGCCAATCCTGCCACTGGCCCTCGCCATCCTCACGCATGGGCACGTTGAGCGACGTGTCGCCGCCCATCGACATGCGGCGGTTCATGCTGGTGACCTCGTCCTCGGTCACCCCCAGATCCTTGGCGATCTTGGCGAGATGCTCCGGCGACAGATCGCCGTCCTCGAACGCGTCGAGCTTCGACTTCATCCGGCGCAGGTTGAAGAACAGCTTCTTCTGCGCCGCGGTGGTGCCCATCTTCACCAGGCTCCACGAGCGCAGGATGAATTCCTGGATCGAGGCGCGGATCCACCACATCGCGTAGGTCGCGAGCCGGAAGCCGCGATCGGCCTCGAACTTCTTCACGCCCTGCATCAGGCCGATATTGCCCTCCGAGATGAGCTCGGACACGGGCAGGCCATAGCCGCGATAGCCCATCGCGATCTTCGCGACGAGGCGGAGGTGGGACGTGACGAGCTGTGCCGCCGCGTCGGTGTCACCGTGCTCCTCGAAGCGCTTGGCGAGCATATATTCCTGCTCGGGCGCGAGGATCGGAAACTTCTTGATCTCGGACAGGTAGCGATTGAGGCTTGCCTCTCCGCCGAGTGCGGGGATCGTCGCCGGGACGTTGCTGCCGCTTGCCATGATCAAATCTCCCTTACTGTCGCACGGTCCCTATAATGAGGCGACGCGCGCGTGAACCTATACGTAGAGTCTATCGAACAGTTCCTGCATGTCGGACGGCATATCGCTATCGAATGCCAAAGCTGTGCTTTCGACGGGGTGAATGAACCCGAGCCGGGCCGCGTGCAATGCCTGTCGGTGGAAATCCAGGGTTTCCAAAATGGACCGGTGGACTGGTTTTGTTCTACCATAAACCGGGTCCCCAAGCAAGGGGTTTCCGATCGAGGCCATGTGAACACGCACCTGGTGGGTGCGGCCGGTCTCCAGCCGGCACTCGACAAGGGCGGCTTCCTTGAGCCGTTCCAGCGTCTTGTAGTGCGTGACCGCGCGCTTGCCGTTCGCCACGATCGCGATCTTCTTGCGGTTCGCGGGCGACCGAGCGAGCGGGGCATCGACGGTGCCTTCCGAGGGAAGAGGGCGCCCCGTGACGATCGCCTTGTAGCGGCGATCGATGCTGTGGTCGTGGAATTGCTTCGCCAGGCCTTCATGCGCCCGGTCGGTCTTGGCGGCGACCATCAGCCCCGACGTGTCCTTGTCGATGCGGTGGACGATACCGGGCCGCGCCACGCCGCCGATGCCGGACAGGCGCCCGGCGCAGTGATGGAGCAGCGCATTGACCAAAGTGCCGTCGAAATTGCCGGCGGCGGGATGGACGACGAGGCCGGCCTGCTTGTCGATGACGATCAGGTGATCGTCCTCGAACACCACGTTCAGCGCGATATCCTGCGCTTCGTTATGCGCGGGGGTCGGCAGCGGGACGGCGATGGTGAAGACGCTGCCGGCGATGGCCTTGCGGGAAGGATCGCGAGCAAGCGCGCCGCTTTCGTCCGTGACCGCACCGGAGGAGAGCAGGGCCTTGAGGCGCTCGCGCGACATGGTCGGCACGGCGCCTGCCAAAGCGCGATCCAGACGCCAGCCACCGGCCTCGTCCGAGATGCGTGCCTCGATATTTGTAACCCCCCGATCCATGCCGTAGCGATGTGGGAATGGGGTACGGAATTTCAAGCACTCTCCTGGGTAGACTGCTAACCGACGCGAAAAATTCCCCGGAGGCGGAGGTTTGCGGGCTGTTGTTCGGCACGGAGGGGCGGATCGAGACGGCTGAAGCGTGCGCGAATGTGGCGGCTGAGCCGGCGCGGGCGTTCGAGATCGACCCGGCGGCATTGTTCGCGGCGTATCGGCGGATGCGGGGGGGCGGGCCGCGGCCGATCGGCCACTATCACTCGCATCCTTCCGGGGAGGCAGTGCCATCGGCGCGCGATGCCGCGCAGGCGATGGGGGACGGGGCGCTGTGGCTGATCCTGACGGCGCACGAGGCGCGGCTGTGGCGGACGGATCGTGTCGGGACGTTCGAGGCGGTCGCCCTTCAGGCCCAAGAAGAATGAAGTAAAACGAGCCGAGGCGGCGGGAATGCCTGAAGTAAAAGGCGGAATGTGAGAGTCCACGTCTACCCCATTTTTTGCATATGGGCGTCGGATGCGACAAGCAGGTTGCTAGAACATCCGGCATTTCCGGACGGGGCGCGGGAAATCCGGCAGTCATGGCGATACGCAAGGGCGGAGCAATATTGATCATATAGTTTACGATTTATGAGAATCGTTCGTGGGGACTGGGAGCATTCTTGCGGTACGCGACCTAGCCTGGCCGAGTAGGCGGCGCATCAGTCCCGTGTCCGTTTCGACGCGTTGAGGCGCCAGCGTGCGGGCTGTCGATTGCGCAGCCAGCGGAGTGCGACCTTCGGATCGGGGAGCACGCGCTGGTCGTATTCGACCAGAACCGGCCTGGCGCTATTGATTCCGTAGACGCAGGTGGCGCGGTATTTGTAGCCGATCGCCCGCTTGTACAGGCTCGGCGCTGCCAGCCCGGCATATTCTCCGCGGCCCATCGCGACGGCCAGGCCGAAGTCGGGATATTTGTCGAGCCAACGATAGAGAGTGGCGCTGCTGACCGAGAAGATTTCGGCCAGATCGGCATTGTCGACGCCGAGGCGGCAGAGGGATCGGGCTTTCTCGGCGAATTCGGGCCTGTAGCCCGTGGGGCGTCCTTTTTTCATGGGACGAGGATGGTGCGGTTCCGCTGAGGTTTGAATCGATGCCGGGCGTTATGCGGCGGGGACCGCTTGCTTCAGATGTCGTGCCACGCGGAGAAAGTCGCGGCCTGGCCGTGCAGGGTGCCGGCATCGTCGATCAGCTGCCAAACGACCCCATTCTCGATGCGGAAACGCCGGCCGGATTTCGCGACGCGAATGCCGGCATAGTCGGCGACGAAACCGTTGCGGATGACCTCGTCCAGCAATCGCTGCCGCTCTGCGCGGTCTGGTGCCTCGGCCGAGAGGCGTGAGGGCAGGGTGACGAACTCGTCCAGCGGATATTCGAAGCAGGCCTGCGCTGTGCGGTTGGCGTAGATGAAGCGGGGATCGGCATCAGTATTGTGTGCCAGCACCGCGAATGGGGCGTGGTCGTATAGCCAATCGGGCCCTAGCGCCCCCGCGATCAGTGGCGTTCCGGTGAGACGCGCGTAGCAGCCGACGATCAGGTCGAAGAAATCGGAATCTACGGAGAGGTCGGCGGGAATTTGGCGGGATGCCGCGTTCATGAAATGTGGAAGTCCAAGCATGGAGGTCGATACTAGGGAGATTGGGGGTTAAGTAAACTGGTGCCGGAACTCCCAGTCAATAGAGGGGGATTTCATCACAACCCGCTCCAATTTTTGACCCGGGCTATCAGGCGTTTTTTTCAATAGGTGCATTATCGCGATGATAGCTCTTCTTATCTGGAGCAGCTAGATATGAACCAACTACCAGAAATATCATAGCAGTAATGGTGTATATCTTTATCAATTTTTTATCTCGATCAGCAATAAATTCGTAGTTTTTATTGAATCTTTCGCCAACACCTCTAATAACGAGAATGTAATAATTTAGGACAATCTCTGAAAAAACTAATACCAATATCACAAAAAATCCAATGCCAATTCGCACTCCAGTCAATCGAGACACCAGGTCGAAAAGTATGAACGTGCATACCGAAGACAGCAATGAAACGAAGCTAATGGCCTTGGTCGTGTCAAAGTCGAACGACGTCGGCCAAGCGCCCTTATTAAGCCTCAGTATGATTATATACAAATATGGATAAATTCTAAGCAGGCGTCTAGAAAAGCTCATGTTCTTGTCGCTTATCATAAAAAATCACCATGCCAACCCACACAAAATCTCAATATCCAAACACATCCGAGGGAGATCTCGGCGGACGCAAGTGTCTCATCGGCCGGAAAATGGAGAGATTGGACCAGATCGGGTATATTTTTGATCCGCTGGGCGGTACCGGCCTGGAGGCGCCGTTTCCCTTTTCCTTGACCCGGCCGGGCGGGGCAATACTCATTCCCTCATGACAACATTGCTCCTGCACTCGCCCGCACTCTTCGGCGCTCTGCTGTTCGCGGCACTGCTGCTGGCCGTCGAACTGGGCCGCAGGCTCGGCCTGCGCTGGGCACCGCGCGACGGCGGCTCGCATGGCGGCACCGCCGCGCTCGACAGCGCGGTGTTCGCCCTGTTCGGGCTGCTGATCGCCTTCACCTTTTCCGGCGCTGCGTCGCGGTTCGATGCGCGGCGGGACCTGATCGTGCAGGAGGCCAATGCGATCGGCACCGCCTGGCTGCGGGTGGACCTGATGCCCGGCGCGGACCAGCCGGCGATGCGGGACGGTTTCCGGCACTATGTGGATTCCCGGCTGGCGGCCTATCGGCAGGTTTCCGATCCCGTCGCGTTCAAGGCCGCGCTGGACCGGTCGGCCGCGCTTCAGAACCACATCTGGAAGCGGGCGATCGCCGCCACGCAGGAGGCGGGGGCGGCGCCGGCGATCGGCACCCAGTTGCTGCCGGCGATCAACGACATGATCGACATCACCACCACCCGGGCGATGGCGACGCAGATGCATCCGCCGGGGATCGTCTATGTGCTGCTGCTCGGCCTGGCTTTCGCGAGCGCGCTGCTGGCCGGATACGGCGTGGGCGAGGCGCATGCGCGGCACTGGCTGCACAGCGGCATCTTCGCCGCGATCCTGACGGTCACGCTCTATGTCATCGTCGATTTCGAGCATCCGCGCATGGGCAGCATGCGGGTCGACAATTTCGACAGCCTGCTCGTCGATGTGCGCAAGTCGATGGGATGAGCGCCTTGCGCCGATAGCCTCATGGCGCCGGGGCGGCGCCGGCCAGTACCTGTTTCATGGCCGGGGCGAGCGCGCGTGCGGCGCTGGCGGTCAGATGGTCGGTGTCGCGATAGACCGCAATATTCCCCAGGCGCACGGCGCATTCCGGCCCGGTGCACAACAAGCGTGACGGGAGGAAGGCATGGACATGCGGCAGCGTGGCCAGGCGAGTCAGCAGCGCATCGGAATAGGCGGTGTGCCGTCGCGCCGTCGCTGAATCGAGGCCGCATTTTCCGTCACGCCCCCACATGGTGGAGACCGCGAGGCAGCGTGACGGCGGTTTGGGATAGGAGGGCACGTCGCCCAACAGCAGCACCTCGATCCCGCGATCGGAGAAGTGGCGGACGGTGCGTTCGAGCGAGGTGGCGATGAGGCGGCGCGACTTCTCGATGGGCGCGTCGGGATCGCCATCGACGCTGAAACGGCCCTTCTTCATCTTGCCGTCATTCTCCTCGGTGAACAGCGACCAGGCACCGCCGAGCACGACCAGGCGGACATTGGGCCGTTCGAGCAGCGTGCGCAGCAGGCTCTTGTTCCGCTCCCGGCACTTCGCGCTCCTGAGACCTGCCAGTACCGGAAGGACGGTATCGGACGAGGTCCCGATGGGTGGCGCGACATCGGGCAGGGGCAGGCAGCCGCCGACCCAGACCTGGCCGACGGCGTGCTTGCCGTAGATCTCGCGCAGGGCCGGGACGAGATGGCCGGCGTGCGAATCCCCCCAGACGAACACATTGGTGGCGGCGGGACAGGGAGTCTTGAACAGATGGTCGCCGTTCGATGGATCGCATCGGCCCAGATCGTCGAAATCGGCGCGCGCGGCATCGGCTGCCTGCACGACCGGGGCAACGCGGTTCGGCAGCCCGTGCAGGCGGTGGATGACGAAGCCGGCGGCGGCGACCGCCAGCAGCGCCGCGCCGGCGACCAGCACCGATCGGCCGGCCGAGAGCCGGCCGATGCGCGCGCGGCGAAAGGGCTGTTCGACGAAGCGCCACGACAGGGCCGACAGGCCCAGCGCGGCGGCGATCGCGATGGCCGTTTCCAGCGGCGCGAGCGGGCGATCGAGATAATAGGCCCACAGGGCGAAGATCGGCCAGTGCCAGAGATAGAGCGAATAGGAGATCAGCCCGATCCCCACCACCGGACGCGCCGACAGGAGGCGGGAGGCGGCGGTCGGCTGCCCCTGTTGCCCGGCATGGATGATCGCCACCGCGCCGAGGCAGGGCAGCAGCGCCGCCAGCCCGGGAAAGGGCGTGGCGGACGAATAGAGGACGACCGCGGCGAGGATCGCGGCAAGCCCGGCCGCGGCGAGGCCCTGGGCGAGGCGCGGCGAGGGTGTGGGCACGAGGCGCAGGGCCAGCACAGCGCCGATCTCGAATTCCCAGGCACGCGAGGGCAGGAGATAGAAGGCGGCGACGGGATGTACCCGCACGGACCAGATCGCGATCGCCAGCGAGAGCAGCAGCACCGACATCAGCGCGATCCGCGCGAGGCGCATGCCGCCCCAGCGCCATGCAGCCCAGAGGAGGAGCGGATGGAGCAGATAGAGCTGCTCCTCGATCGCCAGCGACCAGAGATGCAGCAGGGGGAGCTGGCCCGAGGTCGGACCGAAATAGCCGGCGTCGCGGTACAGGACGATATTCGCGATAAAGCCCGCCGCTGCGGTGGCATGCTTGCCCAGGCGGGCGAGATCCGATGGAAGCAGGACGATCAGCCCGACGGCCAGAGTGGCGAGGATCACCAGCGCCATGGCCGGCACGATGCGGCGGACACGACGATCGTAGAAGCGGAGGAAGGAGAAGCTGTCGCCCTCCAGCGCGCTCACGATCAGCGACGTGATGAGATAGCCCGAGATGACGAAAAACACGTCGACGCCGACGAACCCGCCGGTGGCGACGCTCGATCCCGCATGAAAGGCAATGACGGAGAGCACGGCGACGGCGCGCAGGCCGTCGATATCGGGGCGGTAGCCGCCTGTTACGCTGAAAGGCGCCTTGCCCACTCGCCTTCCCCCGTGATCCCGCGACGCAGCCTTAAGGGATCGGGGTATGGCGCCGCAAGGCTCCGCTCAGCCGTCGACGGGCTCGCTGAATCGACCGTGCCGCGCCTGCTCGGTCAGGCGGGCGAATTCGGACTGCTCCATATGGATCAGCGTCGCGTGATCGCCGCCCTCGAAATAGACGTCCGGCTGCGCTTCCAGGCTGTCGTCGACGATCGTCGCCACGCCGTAGCCGACGCCGAGCGCAGGCACGGCGCCCGGCGCGCAATCGTCGAAGACCGAGGCCAGGTCCCGTTCCTGGGCGAGATGCGGTTGTGCGCCGAACTCCTCGCCCAGCTCGTCCAGATCCACCCGCCGGTCCGACGGGAGCACGGCGAGCAGATAATCGTCATCGGTGTCGAGCAGGACCGCCTTGGCCAGCCGCTCGGCCGGAATGTGGCAGACCCGGGCAATCTCCAGCGCGGTGGCGGTCGGCACATGCGGCACGATCTCGTACACCACGCCGCGCCGATCGAGATAATGCTGCAATTTGGGGGCTATGGTCATGGGAATCCCTCCTTCGTCGTCACGGCCGGGAAGCATCTCAGAGCGATTGGGAATGCAGGCCGCTGGGGCGGGTGATGTCGCCCAGCGCCCGGCCGGCACGCGATGCCTCGCCATTATGCGCGAGATCAGTGATCGAGACGATTCCGACGAGGCGCTTGTTGCGATCGAGCACGGGCATTCGGCGGATCTGGAAGTTCGCCATGGTGTCGAGCACGTCCTCGGAATCATCGTCCTCGAAGCAATAGGCGACCGTGCCGCTCATCACGTCGCGGATCCTGGCGGACGGCCTACGGCCGAGCGCGACCGCCCGGATCGCGATGTCGCGGTCAGTGACGATGCCGACCAGCCGGTCGTTCTCGCCGACCGGAAGGATGCCGGCGTCGATGTCCGCCATCACGCGGGCCGCATCCTGCACCGTTTCGTCGGGATCGACGATCCGCACGTCGCGCGTCATGCATTCGTTGATCTTCATGGCGACCTCCACGGCGTTGTCGCGATCGTTCCGGCGACAAGGGGAGGCTCGCAGGAGCCGGCCCGCACTCGGGGCGAGACACGGTCTGCCCGATGGCGCACGCGATCAGCGAGGAAACGTACCGGTCGGGCGGCAGTTCCCCCGAAACAAGGTTAAGCGGTGCTGCGCCGCGCCGGAACTATCCCCCCGGAACTATCCCCCCGGAACTATCCCGGTGCCGGCCGACAGATTCCGCTGCGCCCGGGACTGCGGCAAAGGCGGTGTTCCCGATCCAGTCCATGCGACTTGCGCAGTCGCGCCAGCATCGCCAGAAGAAGCGACAGTCATTTTGCCCGGAGTATAGCCTTTCCATGACCATCAGCCCGGTCGATTTCGCCAGCCTGTTATGCTCCCGCCTGTGCCACGACCTGCTCAGCCCGGTGGGCGCGCTCAACAACGGACTGGAATTGCTTGCCGACGAGCACGACCCGGAAATGCGCCAGCGCTGCCTCGAGCTGCTCGCGGAGAGCGCCAAGGCGTCGGCGAACAAGCTGAAATTCTTCCGGCTCGCCTTCGGTGCGGCGGGCGGTTTCGGCGAGACGGTCGATTCGCGCGAGGCGCGCGCGGCGATCGAGGGGCTGTTCGGCGACAATCACCGGGTCAATCTCGGCTGGCTGGTCGAGGATGCGACCCTGCCCAAGGCAGCGATCAAGGTGCTGCTCAACCTGGCGCTGATCGGCGGCGATGCGCTGATCCGCGGCGGTCAGCTCGATGTCGGGGCCGAGGCAGTGGACGGCAATGTCGAGATCGTCGTGCGCGCCGATGGGCCGCGCATCGTGCTCGACAATGAGCTGCGCACCACGCTGCAGAGCGGGCAACAGGGCGATACCCTGATCACGCCGCGCGCTGCTGCAGCGTTTCTGGTGCATTCGCTGGTCGCCGAGGGCGGGGGGGCGGTGCAGGTTTCCGACCCTGACGAGCCGGTGCTGTTGTTCGGGGCGGCGTTCAAGGGGTGACCTCTCTGAGGCCCTCTCCGTCAGGGGAGGGGTTTTAATAAAAGGTGCGAGGATCGGCTTAAACCTACCCTCGATTAAACGCCCCTTTAACCAATCCTTGCCATGGTCCGGATCGCATCCCCGGGGGCCCATGGACGATCTTCTTCAGGAATTCATCGCCGAGACGCGCGAGACGCTTGAGGCGCTCTCGGGCGAGATCGTCGCGTGGGAGGCATCCCCCGACGATCGCGATCGGCTCGATGCCATTTTCCGCTTCGTGCACACGGTGAAGGGAAGCTGCGGTTTCCTCGACCTGCCGCGCCTGGCCCGGCTGAGCCATGCGGCCGAGGATGTGCTCGCCGCCGTCCGTTCGGGCCAGCGCGTGCCCGATACGCGGCTGGTCAACGCCGTGCTCGCGATCGTCGACCGGATCGGCGAGCTCGTCGAGGCGATCGATGCCGGCGTACCGCTCGACGATACGGGCGAGGACATGCTGGTTTCCGCGCTCGAGGAGGGATCGTCGGTCTCGACTCAGGCGCATGCCCCGGTCGCCTCGCGCAACCCGACCCGCAGCGTTCGCCTGAACGTCGACCTGCTCGACCGGATGATGAGCGGCATGTCCGACATGGTGCTCGCCCGCAACGAGCTGGCGCGGCGGCTGCGCGACGACGGGGCGGACCCGACCGTCGAGGCAGCGCTGGAGCGCCTGTCGCTGACCGTCGCCGAGATGCGCGATACCGTCACGCGCACGCGCATGCAGAAGATCGACGCCTTGTTTTCCGCCCTGCCGCGCATGGTGCGCGATACCGCGGCCGAGCTCGGCAAGTCAGTGACGCTTCATGTCGAGGGCAGCGACGTCGAGCTCGATCGCGAGATGATCGAGATGATGCGCGATCCGCTCGTCCATATCGTGCGCAACGCGATCGACCATGGGCTCGAGGCGCCGCTGGAGCGCCGCGCGCTGGGCAAGCGCGAGAGCGGCCGGCTGACCGTTTCCGCCCGGCAATCGGGCAACCAGATCATCATCGAGATCGCCGATGACGGGCGCGGCATCGACACCGACCGGCTGATCGCGAAGATCGCGGGGACTGGCGGGCGCAGCGCCAAGGAACTCGACGCGCTGAGCGACAAGGCGAAGCTCGCGCTGGTGTTCGAGCCGGGCGTTTCGACCAAGGAAGCCGTCACCGCCATTTCGGGGCGCGGCGTCGGCATGGACGTGGTGCGCGCCAATGTGGAGCAGATCGGTGGCCGCATCGAGCTGTCCAACGCGCCGGGCAAGGGCCTGCGCCTCGCCATTCACGTCCCGCTGACCCTGTCGATCATCGCGACGATCGGTGTGGGCGTAGGAAATCAACGCTTCGCGATCTCGCGCCAGGCGATCGAGGAGATCGTCCGGGTGGGCGGCGATACGATCCGGGTCGACATGCTGGGCGGTACGCCCGCCGCCACGGTGCGCGATCGCCGCATGCCGCTGGTCGATCTGGGCGGGCTGCTGAAGCTTTCGGGCGACAACGCGTCGACCATGCTGGTGATCGTCGGCGTACCGGGCGGCAGCTTCGCGCTGGCGGTCGAGTCAGTGCTCGATCATGAGGAACTGGTGATCAAGCCGGCCGCGCCGGCCGTGATGGCGACCGGCGTCTATGCCGGGCAGACCCTGCCCGATAGCGGGCTGCCGATGCTGCTGCTCGATTGCGCCGGCATCGCGACGGCAGCGGGGCTTCAGTTCGGCAGCGAAGTCATGCTCGACGACGTGGCCGAGGAGGTGCAGGCACCCAGCGTTTCCGCCCTGTTGTTCGACGATCTGGACGGCGTGCGCCGGCTGGTCCCGCTGACCATCATCGACCGGATCGAGCCAGTGCCGGTCGAGGCGATCCGCTTTTCCGGTGGACGGCTGCGGCTGTCGGTCGAGGGCCGGATCATCCCGCTCGCGGTGCAGGGCGAATGGGACATGCGCTCGACGGTCTCGGTGCTGCGCCTGCGCGACGGCGATGCGGAGATCGGCTATGCGATCGGCGAAGCGCTCGACATCGTCGTCCTGCCCGACACCGTGGTGCCGGCGAAGGAAGCCGGACCGGTGGCTGGCGTGGTCTCGATCGACGACGAGCAGATCGAGCTGCTCGATCTCCATTGGCTGTTTGCGACTCATGGCGCCGAACTCGGCGCTGCCGCACCCCCGGTCTGCCTGATCGACGGTGCCGAATCGGCCTGGATGAAGACGTTCCTCAAGCCAGTGCTGGAAGGCGCCGGCTACCGTGTCGCGACCAAATTGAAGGCGGGCGAAACTGCCGCGGTGGTGCTGACCATGGGCGCTTCGGAAGCGCCGGCGAAGGGCAATGTGCCAGTGGTGCGCCTGCGCCGCGACCGTGCCGTCGGCGACGCCGCGGATACCAGCATCTATCGTTACGACCGGGACGGCCTGCTCGCCGCTCTCGCTCAGTCGGCGGGAGGCCGCTGATGTCCGAACTGTTCCTCATCGCGCACATCGCCGGCCGCGCCGTCGCGATCGAATCCCGGCAGGTCGAATCGGTCGTGGATATCGGGGCAATCGTGCCGGTTCCGGGGACCGACCGGCAGGTGCGGGGCCTTGCCGCGCTGCGCAGCCGGGTGGTGACGGTGATCGACACGCATGCGGCGCTCGGTCTGCCGGCGCCGGCGGTCGAGGCGACGCGCGCGGTCATTACGCATGTCGAGGGGCATCATTACGCGATCCTGGTCGATTCGCTCGAGGATGTGGCGCCGTTCGACCTGGCGCCGCTCTCGCCGGGCATCGTGCTCGACCGGGGCTGGCACACGACCGGCTGCGGCATCGTCGAACGCGCGGGCGAGCCGATCCTGGCGATCGACCTGCGCGCGCTGGTGCCCGGGCTGACGGCGATCGCGGCATGACGACGATTAACCCGAAACTCATGTGTTTCCGGCAAACAAGCCGCTCCAACGGGCGGAAACAGGGTGTGAATCAATGAAGACGTGTCTCGTGGTGGACGATTCGAAAGTGATCCGGAAGGTGGCGCGTCACATCCTGGAGACGCTGAACTTCCAGGTCTCCGAGGCCGGCGACGGGCGCGAGGCGCTCGACAGCTGCCTTGCCTCCACGCCCGATGTCGTGCTGCTCGACTGGAACATGCCGGTGATGAGCGGCATGGATTTCCTGCGCGCGCTGCGGGACAGCGCGCTGCCGCACCGCCCCAAGGTCGTCTTCTGCACCACCGAGAACGGCATGGCGCATATCCGCGCCGCGATCGAGGCAGGCGCCGACGAATATGTGATGAAGCCGTTCGATCGCGAGACGCTGGAGAGCAAGCTTCAGATCGTCGGCATGGCCTGAACGGGCTGTTGGCAGTGCCCCTGGGATCAACCCTGACGACCGGCCGCACCGTCGAGAGCCGGGACCGGCCGCGCATCCTGATCGTTGACGATTCAGTGGTGGCGCGGGCGGTGATCGCGCGCGCGATCGACCTGAGCGGCAAGTTCTCGGTGGCCGGCGCCGTGCCGCATGCCAAGGCCGCGCTCGCTTTCCTGCAGGGGCAGCGGGTCGACGGCATCCTGCTCGATATCGAGATGCCCGGCATGAGCGGCCTGACTGCCTTGCCCGAACTGCTCGCGGCGAGTGACGGAGCAAAGATTCTGGTGGTCTCGTCGGCTTGTGGGGACGGCGCGGCGGCGACGATCGAGGCGCTGTCGCTCGGCGCGGCCGACACGCTGGTGAAGCCCGATATCGGCGATTTCGCCGGGCGGTTCTCCGCCGTGCTCGACGAGAAGCTGTCGCGCCTGTTCGAGGCGACCCACGCCGCCCCGGGCGACATGCCGCTGGCGACCGACCGCGCCGGTGGCGGCTTCGACATCGTGGCGATCGGCGCATCGACCGGCGGGATCCACGCGCTCAGCCTGTTGCTGCGCGAAATCCCGGCGAGCTTCCAGCTGCCGATCCTGATCACCCAGCATCTTCCGGACAGCTTTATGGTGTATTTCGCCGCCCAGGTGGCGGTTCTTGCCGGGCGACCCTGCGACGTCGCCACCGACCTGATGCGGATCCGCCCTGGTCGCGTCATCGTGGCGCCGGGCACCGCGCATATCCGCGTGGTCGGTACGAGCGACGGCGCTGCCCTGCGCCTCTCGACCGAGCCGTCCAAAAGCGGCTGTATGCCCTCGGTCGACCCGATGTTCGACAGCCTGGCCGAGGTGTTCGGTTCGCGCGCGCTCGGCATCGTGCTGAGCGGCATGGGGCGCGACGGCGCCGACGGCGCACAGAAGATCATCGATCGCGGCGGCAGCGTCGTGGTGCAGGACCAGGCGAGCTCGGTCGTGTGGGGCATGCCGGGCGCCGTGGCGACGGGCGGCACCGCCTGCGCGATCATGCCGCCTGCGGAAATCGGAAAAATGGTGGCGTCACGCCGGAGGCCCGGATGATGTTGACACCCGCACCCCGTACCCGGCCCGCGGGCGCGCTCAACGTGCTTGCCGCCCTGCTCGAATCCCGCACCGGGCAGCAAATCGCCGCCAATCGCGAATGGCGGATCGAGACCGCGCTCAAGCCATTGATGCGCGAGCGCGGGCACGAGACGCTCGACGAACTGGTCGGCGAAGTGCTGCGCTCGCCGACCGTCGGCGATCACGTGGTCGACGCGCTGCTCAACCAGGAAAGCTCCTTCTTCCGCGACGCCGCGGTGCTCGACATGATTGCAGAGGCAGTCGACGCGATGCGCGCCGAAGGATTGACGCGTCGCGTGCGGATCTGGTCGGCCGGCTGCTCGCTCGGCCAGGAGCCGCTGTCGCTGGCGATGCTGTTCTCCGAGCGCGACGAGGCGACGGGAGCGCTTTCCCCCGAGATCGTCGCGACCGACGTGTCCGAAGCCGCGCTCTCCCGCGCGCGCTCCGGGCGCTATTCGCAGTTCGAGATTCAGCGCGGCCTACCGATCCGCCGCATGATGCAATGGTTCGATCCGGTCGGCGGCGACTGGGTCGCCAAGCCCGAGCTCGTCCGCCAGATCTCGTTCCGCAAGCTCAACCTGGTCGCCGATCCGCTGCCGATCGGCCGGTTCGACATCATCCTGTGCCGCAACGTGCTGCTGTATCTGTCGGCGTCGCTGCGCACGCGCGTGTTCGACCGACTGGCCGAGGTGGCCCGTCCCGGCGCGCTGCTCGTGCTCGGCGCGGGCGAGACGGTGATCGGCCAGACTGAGGCGTTTCGTCCGAGTCCGCGCTATCGCGGCCTGTACGAGCCGACCGGCGCCGCCCCCTGCGAGCGTGCGATCGCCGTCTGATCGGCGGTTTACATTCGTCGGGACAGGCCGCAAGCGGCCTTTAATGACGCAGGCGATATCCGGTGAGGGGCAGGCCAAGGGGTTCGGCGCACACGATCTGATCGTCGTGGCCGCGATGAACATACTATGGGGCTTCAACATCATCGCCGTGAAGATGGCGGTAAGCGAGATTGCGCCGCTGACCGCTGGCTTCCTGCGGCAGATACTCGTCCTGCTCGTCTGCATCGGGTCGCTGCGGATCATGCCCGGCCGGATGAGGGCCTTGACGGCGCTCGGCATCCTGTCGGGCGGCGCCTTCTACATCGCGACCAACCTGTCGCTGGCGATCACCCATCATGTCGGTGCGCTGGCCATCGCCGGGCAACTCGGCGTGCCCTTCTCGCTGCTGCTGGCGATCTTCGTGTTCCGTGAACGGATCCGCCTGCCGCGAGTCGCCGGTATCGTGCTGTCGGTCGCGGGCGTCGGTTTGCTGGTGTTCGATCCGACCATGGTCGACGAGATACCGGGCCTCGCGCTGACCGCGCTGGCCAGCTTTATTTGGGCGATCTGCTCGCTGATCCAGCGCAACCTGATCGGCGTGCCCGTGCTGACCATCTATGCCTGGATCGGATTATGGGGGTCGATCATCCTCGGGACGATCGCGCTGGTGGTCGAGACCGAGGCGATGTGGGCGATCCCGCACATCCCGCTCAGGACCTTTGGCTGGGTCGTCTTCTCCGCCGTGGGATCGACCGTGCTGGGGCAGGGGGCGATGTCCTGGCTGCTGCAGCGCCATCCAGTCAGCATCGTCACGCCGCTGACGCTCGCCGCGCCGGTGATCGCCGTGTTTGCGACGGGATGGTATTTCGACACGCCGCCGACGATGCTTATGCTGACAGGCGGTGCTATCGCGATGGTGGGTGTCGCCATCGTCACCATCAGGACTGCGCGCGCAGGGGACATGCCATGACGATCATCGACACGCCCTCGCCCAATTTCGACGAGCGTAGCCTCGGGGTCTCGATGCTCGTCCTGCATTATACCGGCATGCAGGATGCCCAGTCGGCGATCGACCGGCTGCGCGATCCCGCGGCCAAGGTCTCCGCGCACTACCTCGTGGCGGAGGACGGCACGGTCCTGCGCATGGTGGCGGAGGACAAGCGCGCCTGGCATGCCGGCAAGTCGCGCTGGCGCGGCATCGAAGACGTCAACAGCGCGAGCATCGGCATCGAGATCGTCAATCCCGGCCATGAATTCGGCTATCCTCCGTTTCCCGAGCAGCAGATCGACGCGCTGTTGCCGCTGGTTGCCGAGATCAAGGAACGTCACGGCATCACGCGCGGCAATGTCGTCGGCCATTCGGACATCGCGCCGACCCGCAAGCAGGATCCAGGCGAGCTTTTCCCATGGAACCGCCTCGCCAAACTGCGCCTCGCCCTGCCGCGGCCGACCAGGAACCTGATGGACCCGATGTGGACCGACGCGGGCTTCCTGATCGCGCTCGAACGGTTCGGTTATGACGTGGCGGACAAGCTCGCGGCAGTCGTCGCGTTCCAGCGCCGCTTCCGTCCCGAACTGATCGACGGAGAAATCGACGGCGAGTGCCGGTCGATCCTGCTGGCCTTGCTGTTGCCAAAGCCCGCCGGCGACGACTGATTTTTGCTTGTCGCGGTACCAGCCCGCTCCCCCACCCCGCCTCCCACAGAATATACTGAATGGGAGGCGGGGTGGGGGAGCGGGCTGGTACCGCTTTCGCGCGAGTGAAACTCGCGCTACAGGGCTCCCACCAGAGGGTCGGGCGGCCGCGTCACGTGCAAGCGTGCCGAGGAAAGTCCGGGCTCCGCGAAACGACGGTGCCGGGTAACGCCCGGCGGGGGCGACCCCAGGGAAAGTGCCACAGAGAGCAGACGGCGAAGGCTTCGGCCCCGCCACGGTGAAAGGGTGCGGCAAGAGCGCACCGCGCGACTGGTAACAGGAGCGGCACGGCAAACCCCACCGGGAGCAAGACCGAATAGGGGCGGCATATGGGCTTCGTTTCAGCTCGTCGCCCGGGTTGGTTGCTTGAGCCCGCATGCAAATGCGGGCCTAGAGGAATGGTCGCCCATCCCTGAAAAGGGTGGACAGAACCCGGCTTACAGACCCTCTGGCATTTTTCCGAACCCCTTCTTTACGCTGCAATGTTTCCGCCGCATGATGATGCGAAGGCGAGGGATCATGCACATATTCAAGGCGGGCATCGCGGCGTTTTCATTGGCGACGGCCGTCGCGTCGGGCATTGCTCCCGTCGCTGCGCAAAAGCCGGCCTCTATCCAGCAGGATTTCGACAAGGCGACCGCGCTGGACCAGACCAGCGACAAGCCGGCGGCGCTCGCCGCGTGGGAAGCGCTGGAACGACGCACGGCGACCAATCCGCGCAGCCACGCCATCGTGCTGGTACGCAAGAGCTCCACGCTGTTCGCGCTCTATCGCAACGATGATGCGGTGGCCGCGGCGCGCGCCGGACTGGCCGGGCTGCCGGCGAAGGACGAGACGCTGCGCAGCGATCGCTACCGTGCCTATCTGAATCTCGCGCGGATCGCCCAGGCCTCGCTCGACTATGCCAGCGCGGTCGATGCTTATCGTAGTGCGGTCGCTGAGGCGAGCGATGCCGTGGCGGATCGCTTCGTCGCGCTGCTCGGGCTGATCCGCACCGCGACCTTCGTCGATCCAGCGGTGGCGGCGGACGCCGTGCAACAGGCCAAGGGCATCCTGGCGACCGCCAAGGCCGATCCCGTCGTTACCGCCGAGTTCGACCGGGCCGAGGGGCTGTTGCTGCTCAACACCGGCAATTTTGCCGGTGCTCGCGTCAAATCCGCCGGGGCGGTCAAGCTGCTCGGCGGCCTTACCACCAAGCTCGACCTGCGCGACGTGTCGGCCCGCTCGGATACGGCAATCGCCGCGATGCTGGCCGGCAATTACGACACCGCCCGGGAATATATGGCCTATACCGGCGCCGGGCGCATTCCGCAGGGGACGTTTGACCCGGCGGTGCAGATGAAGGCGCCCGCGTGCGGCGGCGAAGGTGGGCTGAAGCCCAACGACATGGCGGTGATCGAATTCAGCATCGGCGACACCGGTGTGGTGACCGACAGCACACCGATCTATGCGGCGGGCGGCGGCGCGGTCGCGCTCGAATTCGCCCGGGCCGCGCTTGGCTGGTCCTGGACGCCGGACCAGGTGAAGGCGCTGCCGCGCTTCTTCCGCTTCAATATCCGGCTTGAGATGCGCTGCTCGACTGAGTTCGAGCGGCCCTCGATCGGCGATTTCCTCACCGCCAACCTCGAAACCTGGCTTGTCGCAAAACAGGTGACGATCGCGCCCAAAAGGGAGATGTCGGATGCTCAGGCGCTGCCGCTGCAGCGCGCCGCGGTCGCGGCGGCCGAAGCGAAGGGCAGGGACTCGCTTGACCTGCTGGCGGCGCAATACCGCCTGCTGACCAATGGCGTCCTCCCACGCGAGGAAGGCAATGCGCTGGCGCGCCGCGCGCTCGCCATCGCCGACGCGAACGGCGTGCCCGCGCTGCCGCGGCTGGCGCTCGACCTTTCCGAGCTCGGTTCCGCCAAGTCGGCCGGCAAGCGCGGCAGCGACTTCGCCCGTGACGCGATGCCGCTGCTGTCGCGTCCGCTTTATGCCGACGATCCGCAGGCCCGGTCCGTCATCAAATTGCTGATCGCCGATGCGGACGAACGGTCCAAGGGTTCGCGTACCCGCGAGTTGCTGCGCCAGGTGGCGGACGATTCCGGGCTGGCCGCGAACGATCCGATGCGTGTCGGCGCTTTGGTCCGCATCGCCTCGATCGAACAACAGTCCGGCAATGCGCAGGCGGCGCGGGCTGCATTCGAGCGCTCCGGGCTCGCCGCCAACCAGTGCGGCATCGTCGATTCTCCGCCCAAGTTCCTCAGCGCCGGCGGCAGCTTCCCGCAAGAGGCGATGCAATGGGGCTTCGAAGGGTGGACCCAGACCCAGTTCGACGTGTCGGCGGAGGGGCGGGTGGTGAACGAGCGGGCCATTCTCAGCTATCCGCCCTTCGTCTTCACCAAGGCCGGCGTGCGCACCATGGCGGGTGCGCGCTATGCCAAATCCTATCGCCCCGACGGGTCGCTCGGATGCGGTGCGAGCAGCCAGCGAGTCCGATTCACACTTGGTTTCTAGAATCCTGGCTGTGACCGGGGCTCGGGCGCGATAATCGCCAATCTCCCGGTTGCGCTCGCGTCCGCTTCGCCTATGTCGGGCAAATGGCGCGTTCCTCCTCCCGATCGGTCGACTGGGGCTTTCCCCGCTGGCGCGGCTATGGCGCCGGGCGTGAGGCGACGACGGTGCGGCTGTGCGACCGGCATGGCTGCGATGCGCCGGGCAACTGCCCCGCACCCAAATCGCCCAACAGCCCGGATCGCTGGTATTTCTGCCAGGATCATGCCGCTGAATATAATCGAGGCTGGAATTACTTCGAAGGCCTGACCGCCGAGGAGGCGGCCCAGCGCGAAGCCGACGAGACGCGGACGGCGGATGGCTATGCCGAGTCCAAACATTATGGCTGGGCCGGGCCAGGCGATGGCAGCCGGTCGCGCGACGAGATGCGCGCGCTCGAGCTGCTCGAGCTCGAACCGGATGCCGATTTCGAGGCAGTGCGCGTGGCGTGGCGGCGGCTTGCGAAATCCAACCATCCCGATCTTCGCCCCGGCGACAAGGAAGCCGCGACGCGGTTCCAGGCGATCCAGGCGGCTTATGACGTGCTGCGCGCCGCCGAAGACGCTCGGCAGTGGAAGCCCGCCGTTTGAAGGCTGTCCGGTCGGACTGGTCGAGCACGCTGCTGGTCTGCAAGAAATGCTCGAAGAAGCTCGACGGCGGGTTTGGCCCAAAGGGCAGGACGCCGCTCGCCAAGGCATTGCGCAAGCATCTCGGGCTGAAGAAGGGGCGCAAGGGCAGGGCGGGCATCGTCGAGGTCAAATGCCTCGGCGTCTGCCCCCGCGGCGCGGTGACCATCGTCGATGGCGCGGCACCCGGTGAGTGGATGCTGGTGAAGGCCGGCACTGATCTCGATGCAGTTGCCGAAGCCATGGGCCTGACCGACCATCGGGGCTGACGCGCCCATGCCAGCGCTGCTAAACGGCGGCGCAGAGGGGCCGGCATATGATCGATCGCAGGACGGTATTGGGCGCGGCGGCGCTGCCGCTGGCGGCAAAAGCAGGCCCCGCGCTGGCGCCAGAGATCCCCGATGAGGCCTATTGGGCCGGAATCGCCGGCCAGTATGACGTGACGCGCGCGGTGGCTCAGCTCGAGCACGGCAATTGGGGCATGATGGCGCGACCCGTGCTCGCAACCTATCGGGCGATGGTCGAGCATCTGAACCGCGACACCAGCTTCTACGCCCGGCGCGACATGGTGGGCGACCTGCTGGTGGTGCAGAAGCGGCTGGCGGAGGCGCTGGGCGTCGGTACGGACGAGATCGCCTTCACCCGCAACGCGACCGAGGCGATGAAGACCCTGATCGGCGGGTATAACCGGCTGCGCGCCGGCGACGCGATCCTCTATGCCGATCTCGACTATGACAGCATGCAGTCCTGCTGCGAGACCCTGGTGGCGCGGCGCGGCGTGAAGGTCATACGGATCGCGCTGCCCGAGCCGGCCACGCACCAGTCGCTGATCGATGCCTATGCCGCCGCGTTCGACCGCAATCCGGCGATCCGGATGGTGTTGCTCACGCATGTCAGCCATCGTACCGGCCTGGTGTTGCCGGTGCGCGAGATCGCGGCGCTGGCGCGGTCGCGCGGCGCCGATGCGATCGTCGATGCGGCGCACGGCATTGGCCAGCTCGATATCGCCTTGCCCGATCTCGGTGCCGATTTCGTCGGGCTCAATCTCCATAAATGGATGGGCGCGCCGCTTGGCGTCGGTGCGCTGTACATCCGGCGCGGAAGGCTGGTGGATGTGGACCGCGATCTGGCGGTTGGCGCGAATGAGCCGGACGATATCCATGCGCGCATCCATACCGGCACGGTGGACTACGCGGCGCAATTGACGGTGCCCGCGGCGCTCGATTTCCAGCAGGCGATCGGTGGGGCGAACCGGGAGCGCCGGCTCCGCGCGTTACGCGACTCCTGGGTGGCGCCGTTGCGCGAGGACAAAAGGATCGAGATCCTGACCCCGGAGGATCCGCGGCTGCATTGCGGCATCACCTCGTTCCGCCTGCGTGGCCGCACCTCGCACGACGAGAATGTGGCGTTGGCGAAACGGCTGCTCGACCGGCACCGTATCTTCACGGTCCACCGCGACGGCGTTGCCACTGGTTCCTGTATCCGGGTGACGCCTTCCTTGGCGAGCCGTAGCGACGATCCCGACCGCTTGGCGGCGGCGCTGCGCCAGATCCTCGCGGAAAGCTGAGAACGTCAGTTCTTGTAGCGCGCTGCCGTCCCGCGGATCAGGGCGATCATGTTGGGGATGCCCTGGGTGCGGTTGGAGCTGAGCTGGTTCTTCAGGTCGAAGGGCGCGAGCGCCGCTTCGATATTCGTGTCGAGGATGGCCGCAGGCGCCTGATCCTGAACCGTCAGCAGCACCAGTGCGATGATGCCCTTGGTGATCGCTGCGTTGGAATCGGCGAGGAAGTGGAGCCTGCCGTCCTCGCGGACCGTGGGATAGACCCATACCGAGGCGGAACAGCCGCGGACCAGGGTGGTATCGGTCTTCAGCGCCTCGGGCATCGGCTCCAGGTCCTTGCCCAGATCGATCAGCAGACGATAGCGGTCGTCGGCGTCGAGGAAGCTGTATTCGTCTTGCAGATCGGCGAGGCTTTGCATGGGGTGGGCGCTAGGGCCTGTGCCGACCAAAATCAAACCGGGAGATACTGCTTCCCCGGCGAAGGCCGGGGTCCAGTCGGGAAGGCTCCAGTGATGGAGTGCAACGCCAGTTTACAAGCGTCCCCCAACTGGGCCCCGGCGTTCGCCGGGGAAGAAAGATAAATTAACACCGCTCCGAGAATACCGCGCCGCTTCGCACCTAGGGGTATGCGAGGCGCGGCGCGGTGAGGTCAGAGATCCACCCCGGCGGCGATCGCCTCGAGCTTGCGGATGCGTTCCTTCAGGTCGGCGATCTCGATGCGGGCGCTGGCATTGGGCATGGATGGGGCGGCGTGCAGGTCACCCTGAACATGCAGCTCCTGATGCTTCAGGGCCAGCCAGCCGCGCCAGCCGGTGAGGGTGGCGTAGGTCAGCATGCCGAGGCCGGTGAGCATTGCCGTGGCGATGGTGAGGTAGAAGTTCGGATCGGTCATGATCCCTGCTCCTTCGGTCAAGTGCGGTCGCGCAGCTTTTCGATCTCGCGATCGAGGCGTGCGCCGCTGGTGTCGTTTTCGGTGGCGAGCCGTTCGAGGACCGCCAGGCGCTCCTTCATGGCCCGGAGCTCGTCGCGCAGCCGCTGGTTCTCGGCCTGGGCGGCACTGTCGTCGCCGCGGACGCTATAGTCGTTGCCCTTGCGGTCGCGGCCGATGCCGTAGCGGGCGCGGAGCACGCTGCCGATCGTGGCGACGATGACAATGGCGACGACCATTTCAAAGGGGTTCATGTTTCAACTCCCTGAATTCGAAAATCGGTTGCTTCAGAGTGCCTTGCCGGCTTCGCGCTCGAGGCGGCGACGGGGGGCGTCGACTCGCTCGCAGAGGTAGACGGCGATTCCGGCAATGGCGGCCATCACGGCCAGGAAGATAATCATCGTGAGATCCTTCTATTCGAAATTCAGTTGAGCGGGGGCTGATCGCGGAGCTTCTCGATCTCGTCTGCAACATCGATGCCACGATCGGTGACGATCCGTTCCAGCACGCGCACCCGTTGTTCGAGGCCGCTGGTCTGGGACGCGTATTGCGCGGCCTTCTCGGCAATCATCTTGGCTTCCAGTTCCATCTGCTTCTCGCGGTGGGCGAGCCACGGCTTGACGATCACGCCGCCGATCACCGCCACCAATCCGACCAGGATGCCGAGGGCAGGGATCAGGAAAACGATATTGGGTCCCATCATGTCTGTCCTTAGTCGCGAGTGCGGAGCGCCTCGATCTCGCGAGCGGTGCGCTCGGCGGGATCGGTGGCGATGCGTTCGAGGACGGCGATCCGCTCCTCGAGGCGGGAAACCTGGCCCACCAACCGCTCGTTTTCGGACGAGAGCAGGTGGATCTTGCGTTCGGCATCGGGGCCGGCGTCGTCAGCGTAGCGATCGCGGTACCGGCGGCTCCGGCGGCTTTCGATCGGCAGGCCGTGCTGGGCCCGGATCCACATCTTCGCGACACCGCCAAGCATGGCGAGGGCGATGATCGCGAGGACGAAAATTTGACCGTTGTGCATCGTTCTAACTCCTGAGCCTGGGCGTTTCAGCGCAGCTCGTCGATTTGGCGGGCAGTGCGCTCGGCGGGATCGGTTGCGATGCGTTCCAGCACTGCGATCCGTTCCTCCAGCCGGCTGATCTGCCCGGCCTGGCGCTCGTTCTCCGTCGTGAGCAGCTGGATCTTGCGCTCCGCGTCGGGGTCTCCCTTCGCGGTCTTGCCTGACCACTCATCCTCGAGAGGATAGCCGTGGCGGGCGCGGACCCAGTTGTTGATGATCCAGCCGGCGTAGGAGATTGCGATGATCGCGATCACAAAGCCTGGTCCACCCCAAGTCATCTTAGTTCTCCCTGTTCGACCGAGCGTTTCAGCGCAGGCTGTCGATCTCATCGGCGAGGCGGCTGTTGCGGCTGGTGTACATCATCTCGATGTCGGCGAGCCGGCGGTCGATGTCGCGGAACTTGGAGCGGACCTCGGCGGTCGAGCGCTTCGGGTTCGACCGGACACCCTGCCAGAATTTCGCATCCTCGGGGCTGTCGTACAGGCCGTAGGGCTTGCTCTCCGCCATCCAGGCAACCAGCCAGTAAGCGAGCAGCGTCCAGGGGAAGCCGCCGGCGATGGTGAGCAGGACGGCACCGACACGGACCCAGGTAACATCGACACCGGTATAGTCTGCAATCCCGGAGCAGACGCCCAGCCATTTGCGGTTCTGCTTGTCGAGGTAGAATTTGGTGCGGCTTGCGGACATCTCAGTTGCTCCTCGAAAGGTCGGTGTCGGTGGACTGGACGGACGGCATGCCGGGCCTCCAGTCGGGATGGTCGGCAGCGACGATCCGCTCGACCGTGTTCAGGCGGTCTTCCAGCCGGCGGGCGAGATAGTGGAGCTCGTCCAGCAGGTTCTCGTCCTCGGTCGTGATCTTCGGCGCCTGCTTCCACTTGGTGACGTAGTGCAGGATCACCCAGGGCATTCCGATGAACAGGATGCCGCAGACGATGGCTGGGATAAGGACATCTTCCATTTCAGGCGTCCTTGCCGGCGGCGCGAGCCTTCATCGCGGCGAGTTCCGCCTCGACCTTCTCGCTTGCCTTCAGCTCCGCGATCTCCTCTTCGAGGCTCTTCGGGACGCCCATGCCGGCGACTTCGGCGCGGCCCTCGGCCATGTCGACGCGGCGCTCCATGATCTCGAAGCGCGAGAACGCGTCCTGCATCTTCGGGCCGGCGTACATCTCGCGCAGCTTGTAGCGGTTGTGCGCGGTCTCGAGCCGGGTAACGATCGAGTTCTGGCGGGTGCGGGCCTCGCGAAGCTTGGTCTGCAGCTTGTTGATGTCCTCTTCCGAAGCGCGGAGCGCCTCGTCGAGCACGCCGATCTCGCCGGTCAGCTGGACTGCCATATCGGCTGCCTTCTGCTTCTCGACCAGAGCGGCCTTGGCCAGGTCCTCGCGGCCCTTCGACAGCGCCAGCTCAGCCTTTTCGGTCCAGCTTTCCTGCAGCGTCTCGAGCTTCGAGATATGGCGGCGCATCTCCTTCTGGTCGGCGATGGTGCGCGCGGCAGAGGCGCGGACCTCGACCAGGGTTTCCTCCATCTCGAGGATGATCATGCGGATCATCTTCGCGGGGTCTTCCGCCTTGTCGAGCAGATCGGTGAAGTTGGCGGCGATGATGTCGCGGGTTCGGGAGAAAATGCCCATCTCGAAAACTCTCCTATTAGGTACGCTGGATACTGGGTGAAGGGTTGAAGGGGTGCCGGGGCGGTGCAAGGGGTGGCCGCCCCGGCAGCGCCGCCTGGGATCAGGCGGCGGTCTGGGTGTAGATGGCTGCGGGAGCAGCCTGGGCCGGCGCGACGGCGCCGAGCAGGAAGGTGGAGCCGAGCACGACCGCACAAGCGATGGCTGCGACGGTGTGGCGGATGTCGCCGGCTTTGTAGTTGCTGTTCATTGTTTTCGTCCCTGTGACTGGTTGTTCGTGGTGCCCCGTGGGGCTGATGCCAGAAGTACTGCAGGGAGCGTGCCAGTTTCGAAAAACGCGGTTTTCCGCCATTTTCAGCTGAACCGCACATGAACTGATCCAAAATATCTTGCCAAGCCTTGGGAATTTACGCCAAGGCTTGGGCATGGATCGCACTACCCAGGTCATCGGCCAGTCGAACGTCTTCCTCGAGACGCTGGAGCGCGCCAGCCGCGCTGCCGCGCTCGATCGTCCCGTGCTGGTGATCGGCGAGCGCGGCACCGGCAAGGAGCTGGTCGCCGAGCGTCTCCACCGCCTGAGTCCGCGCTGGGACCAGCCGCTGGTCGTGATGAACTGCGCGGCCTTGCCCGAGACGCTGATCGAGGCCGAACTGTTCGGGCACGAGGCAGGCGCGTTCACCGGCGCGACCAAGTCGCGGGTCGGGCGCTTCGAGGAGGCGCATGGCGGCACGCTGTTCCTCGACGAGCTGGGGACCCTGTCGATGGGCGCCCAGGAACGGCTGCTGCGCGCAGTCGAATATGGCGAGATCACCCGGATCGGATCGTCGCGGCCGTTGCAGGTTGATGTGCGTATCGTGGCGGCAACCAACGAGAATCTGCCCGACAAGGTCGCGCGGCACCAGTTCCGCGCCGATCTGCTCGACCGGCTGTCGTTCGAGGTGGTGACGCTGCCGCCGCTGCGTGCCCGTCCGGGCGACGTGCTGGTGCTGGCCGAGCATTTCGGACGGCGCATGGCCTCCGAGATGGGGCGTGACGACTGGGAAGGTTTCAGCCCCGATGCGATCGCGGCCCTGGTCGACTATCAATGGCCGGGCAACGTGCGCGAGCTGCGCAATGTGGTGGAGCGCGCGGTCTATCGCTGGGAGCAATATGGACCGATCGATACGATCGAGTTCGATCCGTTCCATTCCCCGTATCGGCCGAGTTCAGCGGGCGCGCCGCCGGTCAGCGTGCCGACGCCCGTTGCCATGACGGATGCGGCGCCGACCGCAACGCCGGTCGCGGAAGACGCGGTCGAGGGGCCGGCCGATTTCAAGACGCGCATCGCCCGGTTCGAGCGCGACCTCCTCACCAAGGCGCTCGGCGAGCACCGGTTCAACCAGCGGGCGACCGCTGAAGCCTTGGGATTGAGCTACGATCAGCTCCGCCACGCCCTGAAGCGCCACGGGCTGATCGCAGCGGGGTAAGTCCTATCGGGCTGCGGTCATCGCCAGCAGCATCGGGATCGACAGGAGGGTGTTGGTGCGCGACGCCAGCATCGCGACGCGGGCCGACTTCGCCTTGGACGCGTCGTCCGCCGGGACCAGGCCGAGCGCGCGCTTCTGGTTCGGCCAGATGATGAACCACACGTTGAACGCCATGATCAGCGCCAGATACATGCCGATGCCGATCAGCCTGGCCGGTTCCTGCAGGGTCAGCGCTTCGTGCAGCTCATGGTAGAGATACGCGAGGATCAGGCCGGTCAGCACGGTGAAGGCAGCCGCCCAGCGGAAATAGAAGAGCGCCTTGGGCGCGATATATTTCGAGACGCCGGGTTTCAGCTCGGCCGGGATCGAGGGCATGGTCGGGATCTGCACGAAGTTGAAATAATAGAGCAGGCCGATCCAGGTGATCCCGAAGAACACGTGCAGCCACTGGAACGCGCCGAGCGCCGCGGAGGGCGGCGCATAATAGGGTGCGAACATCAATCCGACCGCGAGCAGCACGCCGACTGCAATCGTGATCCGCAGATCCGTGAGTATCTTGTCCATCAGGGTTTCCCTCCCATTTTAGGGGTGCTCAGGCACCCCATCTTGCCCGGAGCCGATGCTAGGCCGTGCGATATCGTTTGTCACACGTAACGACGATGATAATCGCGTCGCGCGGTGAACAAGGAGCGCACAAGCTCGTTTAGCCGTCGCAACACCAGATTATGGAGCTTCAAATGGCCTTCGAACTGCCCCCGCTGCCCTATGCGTACGACGCGCTGGAGCCGACCATCAACGAAGAGACGATGAAGTTCCATCACGACAAGCACCACAAGGCCTATACCGACAAGCTCAACGAGGGCGTCGAGAAGGACCCGTCGCTGGCCGGCAAGACGATCGAGGAGATCCTCGGTGTGATCTCGACTCAGCCGCCGCTGGTCCGCAACAATGGCGGTGGCTATTGGAACCACGACTTCTTCTGGAAGATCATGACGCCGGGCGGCGGCACGCCATCGGGCAAGCTGGCCGAGGCGATCACTGCCTATGGCGGGCTCGACAAGCTCAAGGAAGATTTCAACACCAAGGGCGCGGGCCAGTTCGGCTCGGGCTGGGCCTGGGTGATCGCCGATGCCGACGGCAAGCTGTCGATCACCAGCACGCCGAACCAGGACAATCCGCTGATGGACGATGTCGCGGTGAAGGGCACGCCGATCCTAGGTAACGACGTGTGGGAGCACGCTTATTACCTGACCTATCGCAACGACCGCCCCGGCTATCTCAAGGCGTGGTGGGACGTGGTGAACTGGGATGAAGCTGGCCGCATCTACGACAGCGTCGTAGGCTGACCGTCTAAAGCCCCTCCCCTGACGGAGAGGGGCTTTTTAGTTACCCCTCGGGCGGAACCGGCGGTTCCTGCCCGGTATTGAGCCCATGCTTCATCAGCATCGGCACATTGGCGATGGCGAAGACCAGGGTCAGCGGAATCGCCCCCCATAGCTTGAACGCCACCCAGAAATCGGTCGTGGTGTTGCGCCAGACCGCCTCGTTCAGCACCGCCATGAAGACGAAGAAGATCGTCCAGTTGATCGTCAGCTTGCGCCAGCCCTGTTCGGTGAGGCCGGGATAGGCCGCCTCGAGCAGCAGCTGGAGCAGCGGCCGGCCGGTCGCGAGGCCGAACGCCAGGATTGCCGCGAAGCTCGCATAGACGAAGGTCGGCTTGATCTTGATGAACGTCTCGTTGTGGAAATAGAGCGTCGCGCCGCCGAACACGAGCACCAGCGTTCCCGTCATCCACAGCATCGGCGAGATGCGGCCGGTCTTCCAGCGCGAGACGACCATCGCGATCGCGCTCGCCACCATGAACGCCGCCGTCGCCGCGAGCAGCCGCGCGATCTGCGGGCCGCTGCTGATGAAGTTCACGATGAAGAACACCGCGAGCGGCGCGATGTCGATCGCGAGACGGAGGCCGGGGCTGACCGGGGGACGCTTGGGTTCACTTGCCATTGCGGACCCCTTCCACACCAGCGATGATCCGCGCAACCTCGTTTGCATCGAACGGCCGAAGATCGCCCATGCCTTCGCCCACGCCGATGGCGTGGATCGGCAGGCCGTATTTCTCCGCCGCCGCAACCAGCACGCCGCCGCGCGCGGTGCCGTCGAGCTTGGTCATGATCAGGCCGGTGACGCCGGCGAACTCCTTGAACACCTCGATCTGGTTGAGCGCGTTCTGGCCCGTGGTCGCGTCGAGCACGAGCAGGATGTCGTGCGGCGATTCCGGGTTGATGCGGCCGAGCACGCGGCGGATCTTGGACAGTTCGTCCATGAGCTCGCGCTTGTTCTGGAGGCGCCCGGCGGTGTCGACGATCAGCGCATCGATCCCGGTGGCGGTCGCCTGCTTCACTGCCTCATAGACGATCCCGGCCGCGTCGCCGCCTTCGTTGCCCGAGACGATCGGCACGCCGACCCGGCCCGCCCAGGTCGCGAGCTGGCCGATCGCGGCGGCGCGGAAGGTGTCGCCGGCGGCGAGCATCACGCCGTAATCCTGCTCGGTCAGGTAATGCGCCAGCTTGGCGATGGTGGTGGTCTTGCCGGAACCGTTGACGCCGATGACCAGGATCACCTGGGGGCGCGGAAAGGCTGCGATCTCGAGTGGTTTGGCGACCTTGGCCAGCACCTTTTCGATTTCCTCGGCCACGACCAGGCGGATGCCGAGCTCCTCCATGTCGCGCTCGAAACTGCCCTCGGCAAGGCGGGCGCGGATGCGTGCGGCCGTTTCCGGGCCGAGATCGGACGCGATCAGCGCTTCCTCGATCTCGTCGAGCGTCGCCTCGTCGAGCCGCGCGGTGCCGAGGCCGGCGAGATTACCGAGCAGGCGATCGGAGGTACGCTTGAAGCCGCCGAGCAGTTTGTCGTGCCAGCTTGGAGTGGTGCTCATGCAGGGGTTCCGGTGAGAAGTGCGGCGCTGGCGCCGGTGATGAGGATGGGTTGTACAGTGCCGATATCGACGCCCGCGTTCCAGCGGACCTCTGCAAAGGCCGGGGCGTGGCCGCGGTCGCCGGGGCGCTCGACCAAAATGGGCTGGACGGTACCGACGAGGTTTTGCAGCCAGGTCGCGCGCCGTGCTGCGCCGGCCTCACGCAGCATCGCGGCGCGGCGCTTGCGCACTTCCGACTCGACCTGCGGCATCCGTGCAGCGGGCGTGCCCTCACGCGGCGAATAGGGGAAGATATGCGGGTGGACGATGTCGCAATCGTCGATCAGGGCGAGGCTGTTGCGGAACATCGCTTCGGTCTCGGTCGGGAAACCGGCGATCAGGTCGGCGCCGATGGCGATATCGGGACGAGCGGTCTTGAGGCGCTCGACCACGCGGACGCTTTCTGCGCGGTTGTGACGGCGCTTCATGCGCCTCAGGATCATGTCATCGCCCGCCTGGAGCGAGAGATGGACGTGCGGCATCATGCGCGGCTCGCTGGTGAGGAGCTCGAACAGCCGGTCGTCGATCTCGATCGAATCGAGCGACGACAGGCGCAAGCGCTCCAGCGTCGGAACGTGATGGAGGATGCGTTCGACCAGCAGGCCGAGCGAGGGCGTGCCGGGCAGGTCGGGACCGTAGCTGGTAAGGTCGACCCCGGTCAGCACTATCTCCCGGTGTCCGGTATCGACCAGTGTCCGGATTCGCTCGATCACGCCGCCGGCCGGGACCGAGCGGCTATTGCCGCGCCCAAATGGGATCGCGCAGAAGGTGCAGCGATGGTCGCAGCCATTCTGCACCTCGACGAACGCGCGGGCATGCGAGGCAAAGGCAACGGCGAGATGCGGCGCGGTGTCGCGCACCTGCATGATGTCGCCGACCAGCATTGCCTCGGGAGCGGTCCATGATTCGGGCAGCAGCTTTTCGGCATTGCCGATCACCCGGTCGACCTCGGGCATGGCAGCGAAGCCTTTCGGATCGATCTGCGCGGCGCACCCCGTCACCACAATCTGCGCGCCCGGCCGGTCGCGGCGCGCGCGGCGGATTGCGCTGCGTGTCTCGCGCACGGCGCTGTTGGTCACTGCGCAGCTGTTGACGACGACCATGTCCCGCCCGCCCACGAGCGTGCGGATCGTCTCGCTTTCTGCGATGTTGAGGCGGCAGCCCAGGCTGATAATATCGGGCTCAGCCATCAGGGAGGCCGGAACGGTGGTACATGCGCGGTGATCTAGGGGCGGGTTCGGACGAAGTCCATGAAAAGGCCCGTACGGTGCTGTCCTTCTGGTTCGACGAGGTGCCGGCCAAGAAGCGCTTCGCGAGGGATGCTGCGCTCGACCGGGAGATAGCGGAGCGGTTCAGTGCGTTGCGCGACGATGTGCTGGCAAACGACGCGCGCGGCTGGCGCGTCGATCCGGAGACATTGCTGGCGGCGATCGTGCTGCTCGACCAGTTCTCCCGCAACATCCACCGTGGCCAGGCCGAGGCCTTTGCGGGCGATGCGCTGGCGCTCGATCTGGCGCGCGAGGCGATCGAGCGGGGATGGGACGAGCGCCTCGACCCCGATGAACAGCGGCCGTTCGTTTATATGCCGCTGATGCACGCCGAGAGCCGCGAGGCGCAGACCCTGTCGGTCGGTTGCTTCGAACAACTCGGCAATGAGGAGAATCTGTTCTACGCGCTCGACCATGCGGATGTGATCGCGCGGTTCGGCCGGTTTCCGTCGCGCAACGCGGCGCTCGGGCGGCCATCTACGCCCGAGGAGGAGGTGTATCTCAGCCGGCCAGGCGCTGGCTGGTAGGTGCCGCTTCCTTGACGTCCGCCGCGGCCGGCTGAAGCAGCAGGCGCTTCTCGGCGAGCAGGCGGCGCGTGTTGGTGATGCTCATCGGCCGGCCATAGAGATAGCCCTGGCCCTTGGCGCAGCCCAAAGTACGCAGGCGCTCCTCGATCGAGGCATCCTCGATGCCTTCCGCGGTGATCGGCAGGTTCAGGCTATCGCCGAGCCGGGTGATCGCGTTGACGATCGCAGCACTTTCCGAATTGTCGTTGATCGACATGATGAAGCTCTTGTCGATCTTGATCCGGTCGAAGGGCAGGGCACGCAGATGGGCGAGCGACGAATAGCCCGTACCGAAATCGTCGAGCGCAAGGCGGATGCCCTGGTTCTTGAGGCTGCCGACGATCGACTGGGCCAGCGCGAGATTGTCGAACAGCGAGCTTTCGGTGATCTCGATCTCGAGCCGCGTCGCCGGGAAACCGGTCTCGGTCAGGACCTTGATGATCTTCTGCGCAAGCCAGGCGTCCTTGAGCTGCCAGGGCGAGATGTTGACCGAGATCGACAGCGCCGGATCCCAGTCCTTCGCCGCCATGAAGGCCTGGCGCATGATTGACAGCGAGAGATCGGAGATCATGCCGGTCTCTTCCGCGATCGGGATGAAGACGTCGGGCCCGATCAGGCCGCGCTGCGGATGCTCCCAGCGCGCCAGCACCTCGAACCCGCCGAGGCGGCCAGTGGTGAGATCGATCTGTTGCTCGAAATAGGGGACGATCTCCTGCCGCGGGATCGCGCCGCGCAGGCCGACCTCGAGCTCGTTGCGCGCCTGGAGTTCGCGCTCCATCGACAGGTCGAACCAGGCGAAGCGGTTGCGGCCCGAATTCTTCGCCGCGTACATGGCGATATCGGCCGAGCGCATCAGTGCGTCGATGCTGGCGCAATCGAAGTCCGAGCGGGCGATGCCGAGCGACACGCTGATATGGAGTTGCAGCCCCTCCGCCTTGAACGGCTGGGCGAGGCGCGAGACGAGGCGTTCGGCGATGCGCTCCACGGTATCGGGATGGGCGGGGTCGAACAGGAAGGCGCAGGCGAACTCGTCGCCGCCGAAGCGCGCGGTGAGCGCGATCGAGGGCATCGCCGCGGCGATCTCCACAGCGACTTCGCGCAGCAGTGCGTCGCCGGTCGCGTGGCCGTGCATGTCGTTGATCGTCTTGAAGTGATCGAGATCGAGCATCATCATCGCCATGGCCTTGCCGCGGCGCTGTGCACGGACGAACATCGCCGCGCCCTCCTCGCCGAGGCTGCGGCGATTGAGAAAACCCGTCAGCGGGTCCTTGGCGGCAAGCTGATGCGCGCGTTCCTCGGCGGCGGCGCGGATCGAGACTTCACGGGCGAGCTCGCGGTGGCGGCGCCAGCCGAACAGGATCAGCGCGACGTTGAGCAGCAGGGCGATGACCAGCGTCTGGTCGGTGCCTTCGCCGCCCGAGAAATAATGCTGGAGCGTCGAGGACAGGACCGAGCTGCCGGTGCCGACGAATAGCAGGATCGAGGCGACGGTGATCGCCCCGCTGAGCATATCGCTCCGCGCCTTCGGCGGCTCGACCTTCGATTCGTCGCCGATTTCACCCATCATGCCGACTTGCCCCACGGATCCCCATGGGGCCTTCATCCCATGACAGCCGTATAGATCGGGTTAAGCCCCGTGCATGCAAAACGCAGGAAGCACTGAGGTTGCGCGATCGTGCGCCGTGCGTTAAGGGCCCCCGCGATCGTTTCCGTCATGGGATTCGTGAAGGGGTGCCCATAGGGCTACGCCGGCCGACGAGGTTTCGTCCGCCGGCGTTCTTTGCGTTTCTCAGGGTCGGTGTCGATCCGGAATGAAAGGTTGTTGATGTTCGAGAGCCTGAGCGACCGTCTTGGCGGTGTGTTCGATCGACTACGTGGGCGCGGTGCGCTGACGGAGGCGGACGTGCGCGCGGCAATGCGCGAAGTGCGCGTCGCGCTGCTCGAGGCCGACGTTGCGCTGCCGGTGGCGCGCGATTTCGTCGATCGGGCGACGGAGAAGGCCATCGGCCAGAACGTGCTGCGCTCGGTCACGCCGGGCCAGCAGGTCGTGAAGATCGTCAACGATGCGTTGGTCGAGATGCTCGGCTCGGACGCGTCGGAGCTCGAACTGGGCGTTACGCCGCCAGCCGTGATCATGATGGTCGGCCTGCAGGGCTCGGGCAAGACCACGACCACCGCCAAGATCGCGCTGCGGCTGGCGAAGCGTGAGCGCAAGAAGGTGCTGATGGCGTCGCTCGACGTCAATCGCCCGAACGCGCAGGAGCAGCTGGCGACGCTGGGCACCCAGGCCGAGGTTGCGACCCTGCCGGTCGTGCCGGGTCAGCAGCCGGTCGATATCGCGCGCCGCGCACTACAGGCAGCCAAGCTGCAGGGCTATGACGTCCTGATGCTCGACACCGCCGGCCGACTCCATGTCGACCAGGCGCTGATGGACGAGATGAAGGCAGTCGCCGACGTCGCCAGACCGGCCGAGATCCTGCTCGTCGTCGATGCGCTGACCGGCCAGGACGCAGTCAACGTCGCGAGCAGCTTCTCGGCGCAGGTGCCGCTGACCGGCGTGGTGCTGACCCGCATGGACGGCGATGCGCGCGGCGGTGCCGCGCTGTCGATGCGTGCCGTCACGGGCAAGCCGATCAAGTTCGCGGGCATGGGCGAGAAGCTCGATGCGCTCGAGGCGTTCCACCCGGGCCGGGTCGCGGGCCGCATCCTCGGCATGGGCGACGTGGTCGGCCTGGTCGAGCGTGCCGCCGAGGCGATCCAGCAGGAAGACGCCGAGAAGATGGCGGCGAAGCTGGCCAAGGGCCAGTTCGACATGAACGACCTGCGCGCTCAGCTTGCGCAGATGCGCCGGATGGGCGGGCTCGGCGCGCTTGCCGGCATGATCCCCGGCATGAAGAAGGCGCAACAGGCCATGGCCTCGGGCGCGGTCGACGAGCGGATCCTGCTCCGGATGGATGCGATGATCACCTCGATGACGCCGAAGGAGCGCGCCAAGCCGGAGATCATCAACGCCAAGCGCAAGATCCGCGTGGCCAAGGGCAGCGGCACGACCGTGCAGGACGTGAACAAGCTGCTGAAGATGCACATGGAAATGGCCACCGCCATGAAGAAGATCCGCAAGATGGGCGGGTTGAAGGGCATGGCGGCGATGCTCGGCCGAGGTGGTCCTGGGGGCGGCATGGGTGGCCTCGGCAATGCCCTTGGCGGCCCGGGGCTCGGCAACATGCTGGGCGGCAACGGCCCCGTCGGCGGCCCCGGACTTCCCGGGCTTGGCGGTGGGCAGGCCAATCTGCCCCCCGGCTTCGAGAATTTGATCAAGAAGAAATAACGTAATCGAAAGAAGGAAGAAGAAGTAATGGCACTCAGCATTCGTCTGTCGCGTGGCGGCTCCAAGAAGCGTCCATACTACCGCATCGTCGTGGCGGACGCCCGTTCGCCCCGTGACGGCCGCTTCATCGAGAAGCTCGGCACCTACAACCCGCTGCTCGCCAAGGACGATGACAAGCGCATCGTGCTCGATGGCGAGCGTGCGAAGCATTGGCTGAGCGTCGGCGCGCAGCCGACCGACCGCGTTGCCCGCTTCCTCGACGTCGCGGGTGTCCGCGAGCGTCCGGCGCGCAACAACCCGAACAAGGGCAAGCCCGGCGAGAAGGCCACCGAGCGCGCTGAAGAGCGTGCCACCAAGGTGGCCGAAGCCGAAGAGGCGAAGGCCGCAGCGGCAGCCGCCCCGGCGCCTGAGCCCGTGGCCGAGCCCGAGCCCGTTGCCGAAGCGCCTGCGCAGGACAGCAACGAGGAAGCCGAGGCCGTGATCGCTGCCGAGGTCGAAGCAGCGACCGAAGAGCCCACGCCGGAAGCCGAAGCGGTTGCCGAGGCAGTCGCCGAGCAGACCCCGCCGGTCGAAGCCGAGGCCGCTCCTGAAGCGGCAGCCGAGGAAGCCGCTCCCGAGGCAGCAGCCGAGGAGGCTCCCGCCGCCGAAGCAAACGAGGCGACCCCGGACAGCGATGCCGGCGACACCGACGAGACCGCCGAGGGCAAGTCGGCTCAGGCTCCGGCCGAGGGCTGATGCCTAAGGACGCCCCCGTCACGCTCGCCGTCATCATCGGCGCGCACGGCGTGACGGGGGAGGTCCGTCTCAAGGTCTTCACCGAGGACCTGAAAAGCTATCAACGCTTCAACGACGGCACGCTGACGCTCAAGTCGGTGCGCCCGGGCAGCAATGGCGCGATCGCGCGCATTGCCGAGATCAACGACCGCAACGCCGCCGAGGCGCTGCGTGGCACCGAACTCACGGTGCCGAGATCGGCACTGCCCCCGCTCGACGAGGGCGAATATTATCATACCGACCTGCTCGACCTGCCGGCCGTCTCGACGACGGGCGAGGACCTCGGTCGGGTGGTCGCGATCGACGATTTCGGGGCGGGGGACGTGATCGAGATCGAACGGCCCGACGGCAAGCGCTTCATGGTGCCGATGCGCCCCGAGGCAGTGCCCGAATGGGATGCCGAGCGGATGGTCGTCGCCGCCGAGTTCGTCACCGCCTGATCGGGCGGCGCTCGTCGAGCAGGTTGCGGATCGTCGTCGCAGCGACGCCCGCTTCGCCCATCGCATGGCTGATCTGATCCAGCCCCTTCACCACATCGCCCGCCGCGAACAGGCCGGAGACCGACGTGCGCTGATGGTCGTCGACCTCCAGGCACCCGTCCTCCGATGCCCGCGCGCCGGCCGCCACGGCGAGGTCCGAGCGGATGCGCGAGCCGAGCGCTGGGTAGATGCTGTCGAAATGCAGCTCTCCGCCAGGAGTCGTCGCGACGATCGCATCTCCGGCCACTCGCAGCGGGGTGCACGGGCCGTCGACATGGAGGATCCCGGCCTCCTCCAGCGTCGCACGACATGCCGCGTCGAGATCGTGCGCGGCGCCGGGCGCGATCAGGGTGACGTCGTCGGTGAAGCCGCGCAGGAACAGCGCCTCGCGCATGCCATGCTCGCCGGTGCCGATCACGCCGACCCGCTTGTCGGTCACCTCATAGCCGTCGCAGATCGGGCAATAGCGCAGCAGCCCGCGCGCCAGCGCCGCGTCATGCTCCTCGGCGGGCATGTCGGGGCGGTTGTTGAGCACGCCGGTCGCGAGCAACACGGTGCGGGCGCGGAAGATGGCGGCGCCCTGGCCGACATGGACCTCGAACCCGTCATCCGACGGGACGATCGCCGAGACCTCGGCCAGCTCGCGCCGGGCGCCGAAGCTCTCGGCCTGGGCCAGCATCAGGGCGAGCAGTTCCTTGCCCGGGATGCCGCCCGGGAAGCCCGCATGGTTGTGGGTGCGCGGGATCAGCGCGGCGCGGCTGGAGCCGCAGTCGAACAGGCGGATCGAGAGATGGAAGCGGGCAAGGTAGATCGCGGCGGTCAGCCCGGCGGGGCCGGCCCCGATGATGATGCAGTCCTCCATGTCCAGCCTCAAAGGTCGGCGGCGAGGATGGTTCCCGGCGGGTGGGCGATTGACGCCGCGGGCGCTCAAATGTATATACATTCGGTATATACGGAGATCGACATGACCGCGCCGCGCAAGTCGCGTACCTTCAAATCGGGTAACTCGGTTGCCCTGAGGCTGCCCAAGTCGCTCGGCATCGAAGCCGGGGTCGAGATGACCGTGCGCGAGGAGAAGGGGCGGTTCATCGTCGAGCCGGTCGATGCCAAGCGCAAGATCGACGTGAGCAAGTTCTGGGGCAAGGCCCCATGGCTGGTCGTACCGCCGCGCGAAGATTTCGACGACCCGCCGCGCGCCTGGGATGCGCCGGGCTGGCCCGATTACAGCAAGCCTGAATGACGCTTGCCCTGATCGATACCGATTGCTGCGTCTATGCACTGACCGGCTCTCATCCGGCATTGCGCGCGCGGCTGATGGAGCGCGAGCCGGGCACGGTCGCGATCTCCTCGATAACGTTCGCGGAGATCGCCCTCGGCTCGATCAACGGCAAGGCGCCGCCGATCGATGTACTGGAGGCGTTTGTCGGCGAAATCCCGATCCTCGATTTCGACCAGGCAGCGGCGCGGGCCTATGCGTCGTTGCCGTTCAAGCGCGGCCGTTTCGATCGGTTATTGGCAGCGCATAGTTTGAGTCTCGGCGCAGTCTTGGTCACCAACAACGAACGCGATTTCGCCGATATCCCCGGCCTCAGGATCGAGAACTGGACCTTATGACCTTCGCCGCCACCGTCCTGACGCTCTACCCGGACATGTTCCCCGGGCCGCTCGGCGTGTCGCTGGCCGGGCGGGCGCTCGGCGAGGGGAAATGGTCGCTCGATGCGGTCAATATCCGGGACTTTGCGGCCGACAAGCATCGCACCGTTGACGATACGCCGGCGGGGGGCGGGGCAGGGATGGTGCTGCGCGCCGATGTGCTGGCCGCGGCGATCGACAGCGTCGCCGATGACCGGCCTATCCTGGCCATGACGCCGCGGGGCGTGCCGCTGACCCAGGAGCGGGTTCGGGCGCTGGCGCAAGGGCCCGGGGTCACCATTTTGTGCGGCCGGTTCGAGGGTTTCGACGAGCGGATCTTCGAGGGGCGGCAGGTCGAACAGGTCTCGATCGGCGACTATATCCTCTCCGGTGGGGAGATGGGCGCGCTGGTGCTGCTCGACGCTTGCATTCGGCTGCTCCCCGGCGTAATGGGCGCGGCTTCCAGCGGTGTGGACGAGAGCTTCGAAACGGGGCTGCTCGAATACCCGCAATATACCCGACCTGTTGAATGGGAAGGGCGCACGATCCCCGAAGTGCTGCGATCGGGGGATCATGCGAGGATCGAGGCATGGCGAAAGCTCATGGCCGAGACCGATACACGGCTAAGGCGGCCGGACCTTTGGGAGCGCCATGAGGGCGCTCGGGTCAGGTCGCCCTCTGGTGCGCGGCGACAGACGAAGGACGAATGAGATGAATCTCATCCAGACGATCGAAGCCGAGAACATTGCCAAGTTTCTCGAGAACAAGAAGATCCCGGAATTCCGCCCGGGCGACACGCTGAAGGTCGGCGTGAAGGTCGTGGAAGGCGAGCGCACCCGCGTTCAGAACTATGAAGGCGTGTGCATCGCGCGTTCGAACAAGGGCATGGGCTCCAACTTCACCGTGCGGAAGATTTCGTTCGGTGAGGGCGTCGAGCGCGTTTTCCCGCTTTATTCGCCGAACATCGAGTCGATCGAAGTGGTCCGCAAGGGCGCCGTGCGTCGCGCGAAGCTCTATTATCTGCGTGGCCGCACCGGCAAGTCGGCGCGTATCGCCGAGCGCCGCGACACGCGTCCGGCCAAGGTTACCGCCGCCGAGTAATCGGTCAGGCGCTTTCGCCGAATTTTCGAACGGGGCGTGGAGACGATGGTCTCCGCGCCCCGTTTTCGTTGTCGAATCGGCCCCGATTTCCAACAGAGAGCGGGCATTTGCGCCGCTTTTTTTCTTTCCGCTGTTATGTTGGATTTCGGGGCCGGATTTTCCCAATCTTCAGAGTGGCTTGCGGGGCGATACCGCTGTTATGCATAACAGCGGTAAAATCGGCCGAAAACAGCGGTAAATCCCCGCTGTTTTCCGCTGATAACGCGAAAAAGCGCTACTGAAATGATATCACGATGAGAAGGAGCGGGCCGGCGCGCATGCCGCGTACCGGCCGCGCCTGCTGCCACGCCGCGCCCGCGGGTTGAATCAAGCAGAGCTGACGATCCCGTATTCGATCCGGTTGTCATCGAAGAAATAGAAGCGCCGGCCGGGTACGTATCCCGAGGGGCGCGGAGGCGATGGCTTCCGCGCCCCTTTTGCGTACCGCGCAACCGCTCGACGCACGCGCGTGACGATCGCGGCGATCGCCATGGAGAGCCGGGTGTGATGCTCGGCCCAGGCGGCATCGTGGAAATCATCGTGCATGGCCGCGGCTTTCGTCACGGACGCGCCCGTTTCCAGACCGAATAGGCGATGGTGCCATTGCCCGAAGCGCTCGCCGGGACGGCATAGGACAATATGTCGTTCGCGTAGGTGTAGTCGCGGACCTGCTTCCTGCCTTCCCAATTGGGGAAGGACGCTGCCTCGATCTCGAACAGGAGCTGGTGCCGCGCCTGATCGACCGTCACCCGGCCGAAATGGGTGCTCGATCCCAATACGGCCTGGCGATATTCGTCGGGCGATCCGCTGGTCTTGTCGCCCGAGGCGAATTTGGGGCGGTCGACCCGAAAGATCTGCAGGCTGTAGCGGCCGGACGCATCGACGGTCAGCAGCCCCTGGGGATGCTCGCCATAGCCCGTCACGCGTTTGCCGTCGGCGAGGATTTCGTAAGCGGACTCCATCGTCCAGGTGCCGGTCAGGGACAGCGGTGCGGGATCGGGAGGCGAAACGGCGGAGGTGGGTGCCAGAAGGAGTCCGCCCGCCAGCAGCATCGTGATGGGTGTCGACATGATCATCGCCTTTCAGTGAGTAACCGACTCAGCAGGTTACGGAACATGTGTTGCGACGAGGTTGGTAACCTGTCAATGGGGTTTCATGAACCGGCAGAAGACGCGAGATCCGTTATTGGCCATGTCCGAACTGCGCGACAGCTTCCGTTTCCGTGGCGGTCATGCGGCGCTCGATTTCGCCGCGACGCTGGCGGCCCGGATGAAACCCTCGCCGCGCGAGCTGCTCGAGACCCCGGCCGATCTCGATCGATGGCTGGCGGCCGCTGACCTCTCCTCCCGGCTGCCGTCGACCGCAAACGACCTTTCCAGCGCCCGCGCGCTTCGCGAGGCGATCTATTCGCTCTCCACCGCGGTGATCGCCGGCGTACCCCTGCTTCCCGACGCGGTCGCGACGTTGAACCGGATCGCGCAGGCACCGTCGGCCGTGCCGCATTTGGGAGACGATGGTCGCCTCCATCTCGACGGGCCGCCGAGCGCGTTCCTCGCCACGCTCGCGCGCGACGCGATCCAGCTGTTCGGCGCAGATTCGGCCGGCCGCCTGCGGCAATGCGAATCCGACAGTTGCGCGCTGCTGTTCCTCGATACCTCGCGGGGTGGCGATCGCCGCTGGTGCTCGATGACCGGGTGCGGCAACAAGGCCAAGGTCGCGGAGTTCAGGCGCAGGAAGCGTGAGGCTTCCTGATTACGCGTAGCTGACGATCTCGTATTCGATCCGGTCGTAATCGAAGAAATAGAAGCGCCGGCCGGGCTCGTAATCGCCATGCGCGAAGGGCTCGAGCCCGGCGGCGACCACGCGGCGTTCGATCTCGTCCAGGTCGTCGACCACGATCGCGACATGGTTGAGCGGCTCGCCTTTGGGGAAATCATCCCAGGCGGGCGTCCCCGCGGGCGGAGTGTAGAGCGCGATGTAGAAGCGATCGTCGCCGGCATGGATGGTGCGGCCGCCGTCGCGCGCCGGGCCCATCCAGCGGACCTTCCAGCCGAACAGGTCGAGCAGCAGCCTGGCCGAGCGTTCTGGCTCGCGGACCGTGAGGTTGACGTGCTCGATGAAGGGAGAGGGCATGAATGTCGTCCTTGTGTTGACTGGCATGCGCCACCTGATGCAACCTCAACCTCAGTTGAGGTCAAGCATTATTTTTGGAGACTCGGATGGGGCGCGGAGACGAGTTGCTGCCGATCGGCGAGCTGGCGGCGCGCACCGGGCTGTCGGTGTCGGCGATCCGATTCTACGAAGCGAAGGGGCTGGTGCAGCCGCTGCGCACCAATGGCGGGCAACGGCGCTTCCTGCGATCCGACATCCGCCGGTTGTCCTTCGCGCTGATCGCCCAGCAGCTCGGCTTCACCCTCCAGCAGATCGTGGCGGAGCTGGACAAGCTGCCCCAGGGGCGCACCCCGAGCGCGGCGGACTGGGAGCGGATCAGCGGTATCTTCAAGGACTCGCTCGACCAGAGGATCGCCGTGCTGCAGCGGACCCGCGCCGTGCTTGATAATTGTATCGGCTGCGGCTGCCTCTCACTGAAGAAATGTGCGCTGTACAATCCCGGCGACCGGGCCGGCCTGGGCGGAGCGGGGCCGCGCTATACGCTGGCGGCGCCGGAACAGGTGAAGGTCTGACTTGCGTCAGCAGAGCAGGGACGGTCCGGCTGTAAGGGAGCGTTCGGCAGCGTTGCGCCTCAATCCCAGTCGTTCGGCAGGGCTGTGTGCGATCCCGAAACCGGTTGTTCGTTCATGGGCAAGGCAGTCGCTCGGTTTCCAGTAGGGTAGGTCGGAGGATTAGTGCATAGCGTCGCCCCTCACCGAGTGCGGCCATGCTGCAGGATCAATTTGAGAAAGCTTGTGGCATGATCCCAAGGGGAACGGTATCACACAAAACTCTAGGACTCGAACTGGATGAGCGCGGCGGAAGAGGTGGATCGTGAACGGACCAAGGGCGCGGGAGACCGTTCAAAGGCTGTGGAATGCAAGCAAGAGCCTTCAAGGTGGTGGGGTTAGCTATTATGAATATGTCACCGAACTAACCTATCTCCTTCTGCTGAAGATGCTTGAGGAGGTGTCGCGTGACGGACAAAAGCTCGAAAAGCGCTTGCCTGCGAATTGTCGCTGGGGCGCGCTGAAGAAGCTAGACGGCGAAGCGCAGCTAATTCGCTATCGCGCGCTGCTGCATGATCTCGGCACAAGCCAAAAAATCAAATTTCCGCTTGTCAAATACGTCTTCACTGATGCAAAGACATCGCTTACTAAAGCCACGGCGCTTACGTCGCTAATTAAGACCATTGACGATGTCGATTGGTACTCCGCCGAAGAGGACGGCCTCGGCGATCTCTATGAGGGTCTGCTAGAACGCACCACGTCGGAACGTAAATCGAAGGCCGGCCAGTATTTTACACCGCGCCCTTTGATCGATACTATAGTTGAGCTGGTTCGGCCCAAGGTGGGCGAAATCATTCAGGATCCGGCGGCTGGGACCGGCGGATTTCTGATTGCAGCACATCGGGCGATTTTACACGACACTAATAACCTGCTGAAATTGAGCCCCGAAAGGGCACATTTCCAGCGAAACAACGCGCTTCAAGGCGCGGAGCTTATTACCGGCACACACCGACTCAATACGATGAATCTTCTACTCCACGGTATCGATCAGCCGATCGACTGCATCGACGCGCTCACCTCCGATGCCGAAAAGTTCGACAAGGCCGATCTAATCCTCACCAATCCGCCGTTCAATAAATTTCCCGAACGTGTCACGCGCGGCGATTTTGGTATCACCGCTGAGGCAGCCAAAGGGCCGCTGCCCTTTGTCGAACATGTCGTGCGGAGCCTGAGAATCGGCGGGCGGGCGGCAATTGTCATTCCGGACAACATCCTGTTCGAAGGCAATATGGGCCGCGATGTCCGCAACTGGTTGATGGACCTGTGCGATCTTCACACCATCCTGCGCCTGCCCACCGGCATCTTCTACGCCCTGGGCGTGAAGACGAACGTCATGTTCCTTACAAAGAAATCAGAGAAGCGGATCGGAGCGACCAAGCGGGTTTGGTTCTATGATCTCAGGACACAGATGCCAAACTTCGGCAAAACCCGGACGCTCACGGCCGACGATTTCGCGCCCTTCATCAAGGCCTATGGCAATGATCCGCTGGGCAAGGCCAAGCGGATCGACGAAGGCGAGGCGGGGCGCTTCCGTGTCTTCACACGCGAGGCAATCGCCAGACGCAACGACAATCTCGATATCAGCTGGCTGCGCGAAGACGAGGAAGAGGTCGAGGAAGGTCTGACTGAGCCGGATGACATCGCCGCTGCAATTCTGGGCCATCTACGCGCCGCGCTTGAAGAGATTGAGGCGGTTGCGGATGAGCTTGCCGAGACTCAGGATGTTGAGGCGTGAACGACCCAGTTCGCGCATATTGGCTGACGACAGGTCTGACACCGGAGAAATTCTACGCCGAGGATCAGGCAACCGGCGACGTCGGGGAAACCGATCAAAAGGCGGATCTACGAAAAGCCGCCCTCACTAGGGCGCACGAAATTCGGAAGTTCGAGATTGAACTCTACTGGAAGCGCGCCAGCTATTTCTGGATATTGCAGGCGGCGGTTTTCACTGCGATCGGCCTGACGTGGAAGGTTTCATCGCCCTCGCCAAATGCTCTTATTCCCCTAGCGCTCGCGGCGCTTGGAAGCGTCACCGCGTTGGCGGGGTGGCTTTCCGCACGAGGCTCTAAATTCTGGCAGGAGAACTGGGAGTATCATATCGATATGCTCGAAGACGAGTTTGAGGGTCGTCTACACAAGACTGCTTATGTCGGTAAGGATGGGATTGCATGGTCGGTATCCGGCGTGAATGATCGGTTAGCCTTCTGCTTTTTTCTGTTTTGGCTTGCGATTGTCGGATCGGCGGTGTTCGCTGTTGATGGAAACTGGTTTGGCTTTCTTCCGAAGTTCGCATTGACCTCCGGGTTTCAGACAATCGCCATTTTGTTGTCCGCATCGCTGGCCTCTGCCGTCCTGTTTATGCGCAGAACGAAATTCGCAGGCGCTAAGGGCGTTCCTTTCACAGGCCAGCTTCCAACAATTGAAGGGTCGGACTGGATCGATGCAGACCGGCTTCTCGAAGTCGAAGACCTCGCCAAGCGGAAGAAGCCGTTCCTGATCCGCCGGGAACCGAAGACATGATCCCCGAAATCTTCGGCCGCACCATTCAGCTTTTCCTCGTCGATGGCACGCCCACCGGCCTGCGCAAGGCGACGATCCATGGTTGGACCGGCCTGATCTTCGTTGCCACCGGCCCCACCTTTGCTGCGCTCACAGCGCGGCCTGAACTGGACCGGACCGGTATCTACATCCTTTCTGGCCCCGACGCGGTGGCCGTGGGGGGCGCCCGCGCTTATATCGGGTCGGCCAACAGCGTCCGTGAGCGCATTAGGCAGAGCGCGGCACAACGCGATTTCTGGGAAACCGCGATTGCCGTCACCACCAGCGATGACGATCTGTCGAAAGGACACGTCGAGTATCTAGAGGCGCGGCTGATCGAACTCGCCACCGCAGCGAATCGCGTCTCGCTGGATAATGGCACCAGTCCGGCCGGGCAGCGCCGACGCCTGCCAGAAGCCGACCAAGCGAACATGGAGGCGTTCCTTTCCAACTTGAAGATCATCCTGCCTGTGATCGGCCTGGACTTGCTGAAGCCGCAACCGCGTGCCGTGGCGCAGGCTAGCACGCCTATAGCGCAGCGCACGGCGGGCGACATCACCTTCGAAATTCGCCACAAATCAGGCGTCAGCGCGGAGGCGGTAGAGGAGGATGGCGAGTTCATCGTACTCGAAGGATCACAGGCGCTGAAGGACACCGGCTATGTCCAGCAAAGCTACATCGGTTTGAAAAGTAATCTGGTGAAGCAGGGCGTCCTCGCGCCTGCCGACAATGGCATGTATGTTTTCATTAAACCCTACAGCTTCTCTAGTCCCTCCGCCGCCGCCGCGGTCGTGCTGGATCGAAACAGTAATGGCCTGATGGAATGGAAGGTGAAGGGTGACCGGCGCACCTATAGCGATGTGAAGCAGGCGCGGATTGTCAGTCAAGGGGCGGGAGAGTGACCGAGCTGCCGAAAGGCTGGGCGTATACAAGCCTTGGCGAAATTACCCAGCTACGCGGTAAAAAGCTTGATCCTGCAGTGGCACCGGACGCGCCGTTCATAGGCCTAGAAGATATCGAACCGCATACCTCGCGCATTCTCAAAACTCGCAAAGGATCCGATGTAAAAAGCTCGGTTGCTCGGTTTTCGGCAGGGGATGTGCTTTATAGCCGTTTGCGCCCCTATCTGAACAAAGTGACCATCCCTGATTTCGACGGGATCGCATCTGCAGAAATTCTTGTGCTTCAGCCCACCTCTGCCATCGAAGCGGAGTTCGTTCGGCGCAGAATTATGACGCAGGAGTTTCTTAATTTCGCGGCGCTGCTGGACAAGGGTGACAGGCCACGCGTCAACTTCAATGAAATTGCCGAATTCCCAGTAGCCTTGCCGCCAATGCCGGAACAGCGACGGATTTTGGCGAAAGTGGACGGGCTGACTGGGCGAACGGATCGCGCCCAAAGAGAACTAGCCCGTATCCCCACCCTCATCGCCCGCTACAAACGACGCCTCCTAACGCTGGCCTTCTCGGGGGAGCTGACGGCAGGTTGGCGAGCGCAAAATTCCCTTCCAGGGCCGAAGATCAGGAACTTTGAAGAACTGATTGATGACGGGCCATCAAACGGATGGTCGCCGCGCAGCACTGGAAAATCACTTGGCGCCTTGTCCCTTAAGCTCACGGCCACAACGAGCGGAAGGCTTCGGTTAGATGACGCAGCAGTGAAGCGGATCGATGCGACCCCGCCAGAAAATTCCAAATTCTGGCTCCGCTCGGGCGATATGCTCATTCAGCGAGCGAATTCGTTAGAATATGTTGGGGCGACCGCAATCTATGATGGTCCGGACACCACCTACATTTATCCGGACCTGATGATGAGGGTTCGCGTTCAAGATGCAGAGCTGCGAACCTACCTTTGGCGCTATCTCAATTCTGATCTCGCGCGAGACTATTTCAAAGACAATGCGACCGGCACAGCGGGGAATATGCCTAAGATTAATGGGCAGGTTTTGCGCTCGTTGCCGGTAATGACCTTCGCGAAGCCTGAACAAGGGGAAGTCGTGCGCCGCATCGAGTCCGCCTTTGACTGGCTCGACCGCATGGCTGCAGATCACGCCGCAGCCGTACACCTTCTTCCCAAATTCGATGCCGCGATTCTTGCCAAAGCCTGTCGTGGCGAACTCGTTCCCCAAGACCCCAACGACGAACCCGCCAGCATTTTGCTTGAGCGGATACGGGTGGAACGCGAAGGCACGCCGAAGAAGATCTCGGCGCAACCGGCCAAGGTCGATAAAACCATTAGCGTTAAACTTGGCCGGAGCACAGGCGGTGACGAAAGCATCGAGGCTAACAAGTCATTTGGAGCGACGTCAATGAGCAAGAACCGCCTCGACCCCTCGGTTAAAGGTAGATCCTATCTGGCATCATTGGTGCGCGAGATGGGTGGCGTGGTCAGCGCAAATGAGCTCTATGACAAATCGGAATTGAGCCTAGTTGATTTTTACATGCAATTATCGTTCGAGCATGACCGAGGTTGGCTGTCGGATGAGAACAGTCTCGTAAAGGCTGCTTGAGATGCGCCTTCTTCGCCTTCGAATCATCGAATACAAGAACCTGAAAGATGTGGAGGTCGTTTTCGATCGGGAGAGTCTATCGACCGTGATCATCGGGCAAAACGGGTCGGGAAAATCCTACCTGATCGAGGCGATCGTCATGATTTTCAGGAACGTGGACCTATACGCCGCGCCGCCCTTCGATTTCGAACTGGATTATGTCATCGGCGGCATTGAAGTACGTCTCGCATCGGATAGCAATATCTGGAGTATGACGGTTAACGGAGAAATCATCGGCCGAACGAATTTTCGCGATCGCCGCGCGGAGCTGTTACCCGACACAGTCTTTGCATACTATTCGGGACAAAATAACCGTCTTGAGGCGCTTTTCGATGGCCATCAGCAAAGGTATTACTCCGATCTGATCAATGACGATTTTGATGATCGGTTTAAGTCTGTTTCGATCGCAAATCGGCGGTTATTTTATGCCCGTCCGATTCATGGTGTTTTGGCGGTCATAGCGCTCATGGTGGGCGCGGACGAAAAAACCAAAAAGCTTTTAGCCGAAACCGTTGGAATTACCGGCTTCCATTCAGCCATGCTCCTACTGCGCAAGCCGTGGTTTGCAAAGGGCGCTGCCGCGAAAGAGCCGGGGCGATTTTGGGGAGCGAAAGGACGTCCGGGGCGCGCCGCGCGCCTTGCTCGCAAGCATGCGTTCTTCCCTATGGCGATAACCGAACCGGCCAGAAATGATTACCGAAGCCAGGGCAAGCCTGAAAGTCAGTACGCCATCTACATTCGCAATCAGGAGGCGCTGGAGGCTTTCGCGGCAGAATTCCAGAACGATCTGGAGCTGTTCGAGGAACTCGAAAGCATCGACATTTCCGACCTATACCGCTGGGTTCAGTTGTGGGTTTCCCGAACGAACGTTGAAGATGGCACCGTCAGTTATGGCACGCTATCCGAAGGGGAGCGTCAGTTTTTGATGGTTCTGAGCTTGGTCAGGCTGTCGCGCAAAAACCGGGTGCTATTCTTGCTCGACGAGCCCGACACACACCTTAACCCTGTATGGCAGCTGAAGTACCTCGAACTGATCGAGCAATGGGCTGGCTTGGCCGCAGATCAGGAAAAATGCCAGATTATCATGACCTCTCACAATCCGCTGACGATTGCGGCGCTGACCAAGAAGGAAGTCCGGGTTATGCAGGTTCTGCATAACGGAAAGGTCCAAATTTCTGCACCCTACGCTGACCCGCGCGGTATGGGATTTACATCCACGCTGACGGAAATTTTCGGGCTACCGACGACGCTAGACCGGGAGACGCAGAAACAGATCGACGAGCGCAATCGTCTTGCTCGTATTGAAGAGCGCAGTGAAAAGCAGGAGCGGATGCTGATCGAACTCAACGACAAGCTGGACCGACTCGGGTTCATGCACGAGAGCCGTGATCCGCTCTATGACGATTTCCTAAAAGCGGTCCATGACGTAAAATATGCGGACCGTCCTCCACTGACGCAGGAACAAATTGAAAAGCGACGGCTCGCGATGCAGGCGCTGATTAAGTCGCTCACCGAAGAACGGGGAGCGGCACATTGATTTACGTAAAGCGTGATCCTTCGATGATTCCCGAAAAGCTGGTCAAGGTTGCAGAGCGGGCGCAAAACGCCTTGGAGCAGATGCCCATCGATCAGCGAGTGGCATTTATCAAAAAGAAGTCACACGTCTGGAGGGCGTTTAAGCGGCACCTGCGCGCTATGTCATATGGGAAGTGCTGGTACTCCGAGGCGATGGGACCGCAGTCACCCTATGATGTGGATCATTTTCGACCCAAATCGGAAGCCCAGCGGGCTGATAACGAAAAGGACGATGGCTATCCCTGGCTTGCTTTTGACTGGGATAATTTCCGATATTCCGCCGAAAGATCCAACCGGCTGAGCACCGACGAAGAAACCGGCCAGACGTTTGGAAAGTCGAGCTGGTTCCCATTGGTGCCGAATAGTCCGATTGCGTGCTGGGACAACCGCTGTACCAAACAAGAAAAGCCACTGCTGCTCGATCCGACTCGGAAAGCTGATGTAGCGTTGATCGACGTTGGATCAGATGGACGGATGATACCGTCCAAAACATGCACTCAAGCTGGGAAGGAGCGTGTGAAGGCGAGCGTTCGGTTCTATGGTCTTGACTTACCTGACATATTAGCGGCCAGACGTCAGGTCATGATTGACCTTGGAGATGAGGTCGATAAGCTCCTTCTGTTGATTGCGGATGCAATGGAGGCCGAGCGAGCCGGTGATCCAAACCTCATCGAGATGCATCGGAAGACTATAACCGGTTGGACGCTCCCCAATCGGCCATTCACACTGGCCGCGCGCGCGAGATTAATTGAACTTGGCCTGCCCGAATTGCTCGCCGGGCCCGAGGATCAATTGGCGATAGCGGCCTAGCAGCCCGTCGAACTGCTAATCTGTGCTCACACCCGCGTGTAGCATCGCAGTGCCATATTCTGCATCATGGCTCTTCCGCCTGGTCCAAGCCTGCGTGGCGAACTGCAGAAGTGACGTCGTCGTCAGCGACTAGGTCGTTGACCGGCATCCGATTCGTTTGGTGGCGAACGGCAGCTATCGCGGTTGCGACTCTGAAGAGCTGCCGGGCCGGTTGCGGCCCAATCCCAGACATTCATGACCGCCACCGACCAGACGGCCGCCTTCGCAACTATAACTATGATGCGGACGCCGCGGCGCCCCCGCTGCCAAAACGCCGGTAAAGCGTCGGCAGCAGGAACAGGGTGAGCAGCGTCGCGCTGACCAGGCCACCGATCACTACCGTGGCCAGGGGTTTCTGCACTTCGGCGCCGGCACCATGGCCGAGCGCCATCGGCACGAAGCCCAGGCTCGCCACCAGCGCCGTCATCACCACCGGGCGCAGTCGCGCCAATGCGCCCTCGCGCGCCGCCGATGCCCGGTCATGGCCCTCGGCGACGAGTTGCTGGATCGAGGTGAGCATGACCAGCCCGTTCAGTACGGCGATGCCCGACAGCGCGATGAACCCGACCGCGGCGGAGATCGAGAAGGGCATGCCGCGCAGCAGCAGGGCGAGCACGCCGCCCACCAGCGCGAGCGGCACGCCGGTGAAGACGATCGCGGCATCGCGGATATTGCCGAGCGCGCCGAACAGCAGCAGCATGATCAGCGCGAAGCAGGCCGGCACGACCAGCGCGAGCCGGTCGCGTGCGGACGCCAGATTCTCGAACTGGCCGCCCCATTCGAGCAAGGTGCCGGCCGGAAGCTGGACCTCGCGCGCGATCGATGCGCGGGCATCGGCCACGACGCTCGCCACGTCGCGGCCGCGGGCATTGGCCTGCACCACCACGCGGCGCTTGCCGTTCTCGCGGCTGATCTGGTTCGGGCCGTTCAGGACCTGGATGTCGGCGACCGAAGCGAGCGGGACGAAGCTGCCGGCCGGGGTCGGTACCGGCGTCTGGCCGAGCGTCTCGAGATCGGCGCGGGCCGCGTCGGCCAGGCGGATGACGACGGGAAAGCTGCGGTCGCCTTCGAAGATCCGGCCTGCCTCGCGTCCACCCACCGCGGTGGCGACCGTATCGGCGACATCCTGCGCGCTGACGCCGACCCGCGCGGCGCGATCCTGCGCATAAGCGATGTCGAGCATCGGCAGGCCCTCGGTCTGCTCGACCTTGACGTCCTCGGCGCCGGCCGTGCGTCGAAGCACGCCGGCGATCTTCGCGGCGGTCGCGTTCATCTCGGCAAAATCCTCGCCGAAGACCTTGATCGCCACGTCCGAGCGCACGCCCGCGATCAGCTCGTTGAAGCGCATCTGGATCGGCTGGGTCACTTCATAGGCATGGCCGGGCACCTGGGCGATCCGCGCCTCGATCCGCTCCACTATGGCGGCTTTCTCCTCGGAAGGGTTCGGCCAGAGCTTGCGGTCCTTGAGCATGATGAAGGTGTCGGTCGCATTGGGCGGCATCGGGTCGGAGGCGACTTCCGCGGTGCCGGTGCGCGAGAAGACGGTGCGGATTTCGGGCATGCCCTGCAGCGCGTGTTCGATCTGGGCCTGCATCTTCTGGCTCTGCTCGACCGAGGTGCCCGGTACGCGAAAGGCGGAGACGAGCACATCGCCCTCGTCGAGCTGGGGCAGGAACTCCTGGCCCAGCGTCGTATAGGCGCCCGCAGCCAGCGCCAGTGCGCCGATCGCCACGCCGATCGTCAAGGTCGGCCGGCTCATTGCGCGGTCGAGGCCGGGTTCGTAGCGTCGCCGCAGCCAGCCCAGCACGCGCCCTTCCTTCTCCTCCACCGGGCGCGACAGGGCGATTGCGATCGCCGCCGGCACGAAGGTGAGCGACAGGATAAAGGCGAAGACCAGCGCCATGATGACGGTGAACGCCATCGGCTCGAACGTCTTGCCCTCGACGCCCGTCAGGGTCAGCAGCGGCACATAGACGAGGATGATGATTGCCTGCCCATAGACCGAGGGTCGGATCATCTCGCGCGCTGCGGCGGTGACGACGGCGAGCCGTTCCGTAAGGAGCAGCGTCCGTCCTTCCGCATGCTGGCGCCCGGCGATACGGCGGAGCGCATTCTCGACGATGATCACCGCGCCATCGACGATCAGGCCGAAGTCGAGCGCGCCGAGGCTCATCAGATTGGCCGAGACGCCGAGGCGGAGCATGCCGAAGCCGGTGAGTAGCATGGTGATCGGGATCACCAGCGCCGCGATCAGCGCCGCGCGGAAATTGCCGAGCAGCAGGAACAGGACGATAATGACGAGCAAGGCGCCTTCGGACAGGTTCTTCGCCACCGTCGCGATGGTCGCGTTGACCAGCCGGGTGCGGTCGAGCACCGGCTCGATCACGATGTCGCGCGGCAGCGAGGGGGCGATCGCCTTGAGCCGGGCATCGACGCCGGTCGATACGGTGCGGCTATTCTCGCCGATGCGCATAATCGCGGTGCCGGTGATGACTTCGCGGCCATTCTCCGAGCCGGCGCCCATGCGGACGCCCTGGCCGAGCCGCGCCTCGGCGACCTGGGCGAGCGTGATCGGCACGCCGTCGCGCGTGGCGATGACGGTGCCGCGCAGCTGGGCGAGGCTGCGGATGCGCGCGTCGGCGCGGACCGCGAGGCCCTCGCCATTGCGGTTCACCGTGCCGCCGCCGGTCGCGACATTGTTGCGCTCGAGCGCGGTGGCGAGATCGGCGAGCGACAGCTTCAGCGCGGCGAGCCGCTGGACGTCGGGGACGACGAGATATTCCTTCTCATAGCCGCCGAGCGAGTCGATGCCGGCGACGCCATCGATCGCCTTGATCTGCGGCGCGACGATCCAGTCCTGCACGGTGTGGAGATAGGTCGCCTTGTCGGCCTCGTTCGCCAGCCGATCGCCTTCGGGGGTGATGTAGCTGCCGTCCGGTTGCAGTCCCGGTTCGCCGGGGCGGTGCTGGTCGTGCGCGCGTTCGGCATAGCGCAGGGTCCAGATATAGACCTCACCCAGGCCCGTCGCGATCGGCCCCATTTCGGGCCTGACGCCCGACGGCAGCGTTTCCTGCGCGGCCGTCAGCCGCTCCTGCACCTGGGAGCGGGCGAAATAGATGTCGGTCGAATCCGAGAAGATCGCCGTGACCTGCGCGAAGCCGTTGCGGCTGAGCGAGCGCGTGCTCTCGAGCCCCTTGATGCCGGCGAGCGCGGTCTCGATCGGGAAGGCGACCTGCTTTTCGATCAGCTCGGGCGACAGAGCGGGCGCGAGGATGTTCACCTGCACCTGATTGTTGGTGATGTCAGGCACGGCGTCGATCGGCAGGCGCGCGAGCGCCAGGCCGCCGATGATCGCGGCGATAGCGGTGAGCAGCAGGACCAGCCAGCGGCGGTCGACGGCCCATGTGACGATGCGATCGATCATGGCTCAGTCCTCATGCCCGGCTTCGGCCGCGCCGAGCGCTGACTTGAGCGTGAAGCTGTTGGCTGCGGCGATCCGCTCGCTGCCGCTGAGGCCGCCGGTCACCACGACCATCGCGCCGTCCTGTCGCCCGAGCGTGACCGGCACGGCGCGAAAACCCGTGTCCGTGCGCACGAAGATGACGGTCTTGTCCTCCACCGTCTGCACGGCAGTGGACGGCACGCGGATCGTCGCATCGCCGCCACCCGGCAGCTGGATCGCGGCCGTGACCGGCTCGCCGACGCGCCATTGACCGCTGCGATTGTCGAGCGTCGCGATGGCGGGCACCTGGCGCGTCCGGGCGTCGAGCGCGGGCGAGACGAAGCTGATCCGGGCGGACTGGCTGCGTCCCGGCGCGGTGATCCGTACCATCACGCCCGGCCGCACGCGGCCGGCATCGGCAGGGGACAGGGACAGCGTGACGCTCAGCCGATCCAGCTGGGCGATGCGGAACAGCTCGGTATCCGCGGCGTCCGCCGCGAAATTCTGGCCGAGGATCGCGGATCTCGCGATGATCCGGCCCGACATGGGCGCGGCGATCACGATGCGGTTGTTGCTGCCGCCGCGCGCGCCGCTGGCGGCGACCTGCTCGCGCGCAAGCCGCAACGCCACGTCGGCCTGTTTCGCGGCGGCGCGTGAAATCTCGACTTCACGCAACGGCCGGAAGCCCCGGGCGTAAAGCGCCTCGTCGCGCGCCAGCGTGGTGCGTGCCAGCTCGGCGCCAGCGGCGGCACGCTGCACCTCGGCCTGCAGGCCTGCTGCCTCGCGGCTTTCCAGCACGGCCAGCGGTTCGCCGGCACGCACGCTGTCGCCGAGATTGCGGCGCAGTTCCACGATGCGGCCGGGGACGGTGGCGGCGACGATTCGTGTCGCCTGCGGATCGCTTTCGAGCAGCGCGGGCAGCTCGATGGTGCCGCCGTTGCTGCCGACCGTCGTTCCGACGATCTCGATGCCCGCTATGGCGATCTGCTGGACCGTGAGCGGGACAATGCCTTCCTCGCCATGGCCGGCTTCGGCTTCGCTACGGTTTTCGGCAGGCGGGCTCCCGCCGCCACAGGCGGCGAGCGCAAGCAGGAGCGGCAAGGCCGCAATGATGATCTTCATGGACGATGTTCCTGTGCCGGCGGACAGTCCGCGCCGGCCGGGCTTCTGGAAATGGCGAAGGCGCGAAAGCGCGTTCGGTCAGGCCCGTGGAGGCTCGAATGCCGGCCCGATGATGCGCCGTGCCAGGCGCGCGGTGCGGGATGTGTCGGGCGCCTCGCGCTCGATCAGGGTCGGCAGGAACGTCGAGGACGCGACCGGCGCGCCAAGACCATGCCCGTGACAGGTGCCGTGATGATGGGGAAAGGGCTGGTCGCCATCGGCTGGAACCTGGTCGGCATCGCCTTCGACATGAGCCGCTCCGCCGCAGGAAGTTTCCGGAGCGGCATAGCCTTCCCGTGCATGCACCGTCGCCGTCGCCAGGAGGGACGACGCGAGCAGACACAGAAGCAGGAACAGGCCGTGGCGGAGCATCGATGCCGGGATAGCGGCTCGCGAGCGACCTGTCACCGCCAAGCCCCTGGCGGCAGCGGTCCCGCCTTGCCGTGGATTTGCTTCACGGAATTGATGGCCATGCGCGGGCTCCGAATCTGCGTGCGGCCGCATCCATGCACCCTGAAGTCACTACAGGGTCAAGCCACTAGAAGCGGCATGTTGTGTATTATCATTGCAACACACTTCGGCCTGAGCTAACTAGGGCCTTCAGCCGTTGGGGAGCAGGCGATGACCGACCAGACGATGACCAGCGTCGAAGAGCCGGACGGCGCGCCGCGGATCGCGGTGCTGGATATCCTGCGCGGGGTCGCGATCCTCGGCATTCTGTTCATGAACATCAACGACATGGGTGCATCGTTCCGCGCCGGCGGCGATGTGCGGCATTTCGGCTGGGCGCCGATCGACCAGATCGCCTGGTGGCTGCGCGAGGTGTTCGCCAACGGCACCGCGCGATGCCTGCTCGAGATGCTGTTCGGTGCCGGCATGGTGATCCTGACCAGCCGCGCGGTCGAGGCGGCCGGACGATGGCAGGTGATGCGCCGCTATTACTGGCGGAACATCGTGCTGGTGGCGTTCGGCCTGGTGCACATGTTCATCCTGCTCTGGGGCGGCGACATCCTGCATACCTATGGCATGGCCGCTTTGGTGGTGTTCTGGTTCCGCAAGCTCGGGCCGCGCTGGCTGATCGCGATCGGCCTGATCATGGCGGTGATGCAGCTCGGCGGCGCCGGCTATTTCGGCTATTATCGCGGCATTCAGCAGCAAACCCAGGTTACCGAGCTGAAGGCGCGGAGCGCCGCAGGCCAGACGCTGACGGCGGCCGACAAGGCGACCCTGGAGAAGGCCCGGAAGTCCGAAGCCGAGCGCGCCAAGAACCGCGCCGAGCGCAAGGCCGAGATCGCGAAGGAAGATGCGGACCGGTCGAGCACGACAACCCGCTGGGTGACCGAGCAGGTGCGGATGAGCGCTGAACGCCTGTTCGGGTTCGGCGAGCTGTTCGCGGTCTGGGAATCGGCGAGCCTGATGCTGATCGGCGCGGCGCTGTTCAAACTGGGCATCATGCAAGGCCAGCGATCGCGGCGTTTCTACTGGCGGATGACGATCGCGGCCTATCTGATCGGCGGAGGGCTGCGCATTTTCGGTGCGGAAGAGACCATGCGCTTCGACGATATGCCGCACATCACCTGGGCGACGCAGGAGATCGCGCGACAGGCGATGACCCTGGGCCATATCGGCCTGATCAACCTGCTGGCGACGAGCGTGCTGGGCGCGAGGCTGATTCATCCGCTGGTGGCCGCGGGGCGGACCGCGCTGTCGATCTATGTGCTACAGACGATCATCTGCCTGTGGATCCTCTATCCGCCCTTCGCGCTGGGATTGTACGGGACGCAAGGTTGGGCGGCGATGATGGTCACGGCTTTGGTCATCAATCTCGGGCTGTTGTGGCTGGCCAATGTCTATCTTCGCCATTTCCGCATCGCGCCGGTCGAATGGGCGTGGCGATCGATCGTGGAGGGGCGGCGGCTGCCGTTCCGGAAGGTGGCGGCGTGATTCGGCATTTGCGTTACTACGGGTTTGCGCTCTAGGAATATTGCGCGCGACGGGGCGCCTTCATCGACTGGATCGGAGCCGGCAAGCCTTATGGATCGGGTAGGTCGTGCGCCCTATTGGTTCATTTTGACGCTGGCGGCTGCAGTCTTCGCCGCGGCATGGATATATTATTCGGCGCTCCCCCAGATAGCCGTGGTGGTAATCATGTCCACCATTCCCCGGCTGCACGATATAGGTAGAAGCGGCTGGTGGGCCGTCGGTTTCTTCATTGCCGGGGCTCACGTGCAGTCGCTTTTCCTGGCGGGACCGGAGATCTTTCCCGGGTCGAACCTGATCGCGATCATCCTCGCCGCCATGCTCGTAGGCGCGCTCGTTGTGCTCGGCGCGCTCCCTGGCCAGCCTGGCGCCAACAAGTTCGGCGCGCCGCCGCGATGAGCATCCAACGCTGCGCCTGGGCCGGTAACGACCCGCAGATGCGGGCCTATCACGACGAGGAATGGGGCGTGCCCGAGCGTGACAGCCGGGCGCTCTGGGAGAAGCTGATGCTCGACGGGTTCCAGGCGGGGCTCGCCTGGATCACTATCCTGCGCAAGCGCGATGCGTTTCGGGAGGCGTTCCGGGGGTTCGATCCGGAGGTAGTGGCGCGCTTCGGCGAAGAGGATGTGGCGTGGTTGCTCGGCGACGCGGGGATCGTGCGGTCGCGCTCCAAGATCGAGGCGACGATCGGTAACGCCAAAGCGTATCTCGCGATGCGCGAGGCGGGCGAGGATTTCTCCGAGTTCGTGTGGGGCATGGCGGGCGGCAAGCCGATCATGGGCGACGGGGTGCATCTGCCGGTAAAGTCACCGCTGTCGGAACAGATGTCGATCGCGCTGAAGAAGCGCGGGTTCAAGTTCGTCGGGCCAGTGATCGTCTATGCCTGGATGGAGGCGGTAGGGATCGTCGACGATCATGCCGCAGCGTGTTTCCGGCGGACTGGCTTACCTCAACCGGGGTGACGGAAGGGAGGGGAGACGTTAGGCTTTCCTCCGACGATGCGCTCGGGCCCGGGGGGAAGAGCGATGCCGACCGTGGTGCGCGATTTGCCATTGCTCGATGCGATCCTGTCGGAATGGCGGGAGACGATCGGTGGCGATTATGCCGGGTATCGCAACCATGTCTGCCGCGTCGTCAATGTCGCCTTCGCGCTGGGCGACTGGAGCGAGGAGCAGAAGCGGCGGATCGTCATTGCCGGGGCGTTCCACGATCTGGGCATCTGGTCGGCGGGGACGGCGGATTATCTGTCGCCGTCGATCGCGCTCGCCCGGGACTGGCTGGCGCGGGAAGGGCTGGAGGCCTGGGCCGACGAAATCGTGCTGATGATCGACCTGCACCACAAGATCACGCCATATCGCGATCCGCGCTATCCGCTCGTCGAGATCTTCCGTCAGGCCGATCTGGCCGATGTGTCGCTCGGAGCCATCCGGCGGGGGCTGCCCGTCTCGTTCGTCGGCGCGCTCAAACGCGCCTTTCCCAATGCCGGTTTCCATTGGCGGCTGGTGAAGTTGCTGGGGCAGGGGCTGGCCGCGCATCCGCTCAGTCCGATCCCGATCTTTCGCTGGTAGCGCGCCTCTTTACGACAGTGCGACACCCCGCAATAAGCGACGGCATGCGCCCGCGTTCGCCGGGCTTGAAAATTATCGGGACTGGAGATGATCGATGCCGAAATCCTGGCTGCTGGCGGGCGTCATGCTCGCCGCACTGGCGACCCCTGCAATGGCTGCTGAACCCGGCGCCGCGCCGATTGCGGCTGCGCCCGCCGATACGGCGGCGAAGACGCTGACGCTGGAACGCCTGTTCTCCAGCCCCGACCTCGCCGGAGCGCAACCACGTGCGCTGAAGCTGTCGCCGGACGGGACGTTACTGACCTCGCTCAAGCCGCGACCGGACGACAAGGACCGGCTCGACCTCTGGGCGCTCGACACGAAGACCGGCAAGGAACGCATGCTGGTCGATTCCAAGAAGGTCGGCACCGGCGCCGAGCTGTCCGAGGCCGAGAAGATGCAGCGCGAGCGCGCGCGCATCGGCGGGACACGCGGGATCGTCGCCTATGACTGGGCGCCGGACGGCAAGTCGATCCTGGTGCCGCTGGACGGCGACCTGTATCTCGCCACGCTCGACGGCAAGGTTGCGCGCCTGACCAACACGCCCGATGGCGAGCTGAATCCCATCGTCAGCCCCAAAGGCGGGTTCGTCAGCTTCGTGCGCGACCAGAATCTCTTCGTCCAGCCGCTCGGTGGCGGTGCGGCGAAGCAGGTTACGACCACCGGCGCGGGCACGGTGCATTGGGGCGAGGCCGAGTTCGTCGCGCAGGAGGAAATGGATCGCACCACTGGTTATTGGTGGTCGCCCAATGACGCGCGCATCGCCGTCGAGCGGTTCGACGAGGCGCCGGTCGGCATCGTCACGCGCGCCGCGATCGGCGCCGACGGGACGAAGGTCTATAACCAGCGCTATCCCGCTGCTGGCACGCCCAATGTGCTGGTCGAGCTGTACGTGATGAATGCCGACGGTACCGGCCAGGTGAAGGTCGATCTGGGCAACGACCCGGACATCTATCTCGCCCGGGTCGACTGGACGCCTGACGGCCAGACCCTGCTGGTCCAGCGCGAGAGCCGCGACCAGAAAACGCTCGATGTGCTCAAGGTCGATCCGGCGACGGGCAAGAGCAGCATATTGTTCACCGAGAAATCGGGCGAGCGGAGCTGGATCAACCTGTCCGACGCTTATTGGCCGATGAAGGACGGCAGCCTGATCTGGCGGTCCGAGCGCGACGGCTATGGCCATCTCTATCGCTTCGCCAAGGGCAAATGGACTCAGCTGACCAAGGGCGAATGGACCGTCCAGGCACTGAACGGGGTGGACGAAGCGAAGGGCCGGATCTTCTTCACCGGCAACAAGGACGGCGCGCTCGAGCAGCATGTCTATTCAGTCGATATCGCGCGGCCTAACGCCGTCACCCGGCTGACCGAGCTTGGCTGGTGGAACAACGGCAAGATCGACAAGGCGGCGAGCCGGCTGATCGTGACCCGCTCCAACCCGAGCCAGCCGCCCCAGACCTTCCTTGCCGACATCAGCGGCAAGCGCATTGCCTGGGTGAATGAGAATGCGGTGGTGCCTGGGCATCCCTATTATCCCTATCTCGCCCATCATCAGGCCAAGACCTTCGGCAGCTTCAAGGCGGCTGACGGCACCACGCTCTGGTACGAAATGATCACGCCAGCGCTAGAGCCCGGCAAGAAATACCCCGTGTTCTTCGAACATTATGGCGGCCCGGGCACCGGCCAGCAGGTCACGCGCGCCTGGCAGAGCCCGCTGGCGCAATATGTCGTCAGCCGCGGCTATGTCTATTTCCGCATCGACAATCGCGGCTCGAACAATCGCGGCAAGGCGTTCGAGGACCATATCTATCGCGCGATGGGCAGCGTCGAGGTCGAGGATCAGTTGGCCGCGGCGAAATGGATCAAGACCCAGCCGTTCATCGATCCCACCAAGGTCGCGACCTATGGCTGGTCCTATGGCGGCTACATGACCCTGAAGATGCTCGAGGCGAACCCGGGCGTCTATGCGGCGGGCATTTCGGGCGCCCCGGTAACCAAGTGGGAGCTGTACGACACCCATTATACCGAGCGCTATATGGGCGATCCGAAGAAGGACGCGAAAGCCTATGCGACGTCCGACGCGATCGACGATGCGGCGAAGATCAGGGATCCGCTGCTGCTGATCCACGGCATGGCCGACGACAATGTCGTGCTCGACAATTCGACCGCGTTCGCGGCGAAGATGCAGGCGCAGAATGTGCCGTTCCAGATGATGTTCTACCCGGGCAAGACTCACAGCGCGGGCAAGGACGTGCATGTCTGGACGACGATCTTCGACTTCCTCGACGAGAAGCTTGGGAAATAAGTCGAAACTGCGTTGACCGGGGCGGGTTCAAGGGAGAATCCCCGCCCCGGCCAACGAGGATGACAGCGATATTCGCCTGAGTGCGGAGAGTTTGTGCTCCCGCGACCGCTGCCACCTAATCTATTCGACTGGTTGCATTCATTGACGCCCAGCATTTTATTGCAAGGGGAGTCCGAACCATTTTTGCGGCGATTTTCGTAACGTGTGCGATACAATGCTGAATATCAGAAAGCATTTCGGAATGACGCGCCGATCGAGATGTTGCTTGTGCGATCTCCGCCCGGGCGGAGCGGGAAACGGGGCGCAGCAAGCGAGGCTGGTGCGCAGGACACAAAAACTCGCTTCCATTCGCCAACATGATGCCTAAATGGCCATGCCCGCCGCATGGGCGCAATTTTTGGAAAGATGGATATGGGGTACCGGGTAGTAGTCGCAGGCGCGACGGGGAATGTCGGGCGCGAGATGCTCAACATCCTGGCGGAACGTGAGTTTCCGGCGGACGAGATCGCCGTCGTCGCATCGTCGCGGTCGCAGGGCGAGATGGTCGACTATGGCGAGACCGGTAAACAGTTCAAGGTCCAGAACATCGAGCATTTCGATCCCACCGGCTGGGACATGGCGCTGTTCGCGATCGGATCCGAAGCGACGAAGATTCATGCCCCGCGCTTCGCCGCGGCCGGCTGCACCGTGATCGACAATTCGTCGCTCTACCGGATGGACCCGGACGTGCCGCTGATCGTGCCGGAGGTGAACCCGGAGGCGATCAGCGGCTATACCCGCAAGAACATCATCGCGAACCCGAACTGCTCGACCGCGCAGATGGTCGTGGCGCTGAAGCCGCTGCACGATGTCGCGAAGATCAAGCGCGTCGTCGTCGCGACCTATCAGTCGGTGTCGGGCGCGGGCAAGGCGGGTATGGACGAGCTGTTCGAGCAGAGCCGCAACATCTTTGTCGGCGATCCGGCCGAGGCGAAGAAGTTCACCAAGCAGATCGCGTTCAACGTGATCCCGCACATCGACAGCTTCCTGGACGACGGGTCGACCAAGGAAGAGTGGAAGATGGTGGTCGAGACCAAGAAGATCCTCGATCCGAAGATCAAGGTCCACGCGACCTGCGTCCGTGTCCCCGTATTCGTCGGGCATAGCGAAGCGATCAACATCGAGTTCGAGAACGAGATCTCGGCCGAGACCGCGCAGAAAATCCTGCGCGAGGCGCCGGGCGTGATGCTGATCGACAAGCGCGAGGACGGCGGATACGTCACCCCGATCGAATGCGTCGGCGAATATGCGACCTTCATCAGCCGCGTCCGCGAGGACCCGACGGTGGAGAACGGCCTGGCGCTGTGGTGCGTGTCCGACAATCTGCGCAAGGGCGCCGCGCTGAACGCCGTGCAGATCGCCGAGCTGCTCGGACGGCGGCACCTGCAAAAAGCGGCATAAGCCAGTGATCGAGGGCGGTTGCCGCTGTGGCGCGTGTCGGTACACGCTGGCCATGGAGCAGCTGCCCCCGGTCTATTGCTGCCACTGCCTCGATTGCCAGACCTGGTCGGGCAGTGCCTTTGCCGAACAGGGCGTGGTACGCGAGGACGCGATCTCGGCGACCGGGCCGATTGTCGATTATCGCTTCACCAGCCCGAGCGGATCGGAATCGCATCAGCGGCTGTGCGGAACCTGCCATACGCGATTGTGGAACACCAACAGCGCGCGCCCTGGTATCGCGGTGGTGCGGGCGGGGACGCTCGATGCGAGCGACGGGCTTCAGCCGAAGCTGCATATCTGGGTGAAGCGCAAACAGCCCTGGGTCGTGCTGGCCGGGGATGTGCCGGCGTTCGAGGAAAGCACTTCGGCGGCGGAGTTCGTGGCGATTCTGTCGCGCTAACCTCGCCCCTTTCTTCCCCGGCGGAGGCCGGGGCCCAGTCGGGGGACGATCATGGCTGGCGCTGCGAGCCGTTACATCAACCTTTCCAACTGGACCCCGGCCTTCGCCGGGGAAGGAAGAAGGGGAGCGGAAACAGCGTCTCCACTGGTTCGGATTTAGCGAAAGCCCCGGCCTACTCCGCCAGGACTGCCTCAACCTTGCCCTTGGGCTTCTTCAGGAAGAACACCAGCGGCAGCACCGCGATCGAGATCCAGGCCATCAGGTAGAAATCGTCGATATAGGCGATCATCGCTGCCTGACGGTTGATCATCGCATCCGCATAGCTGAACACGCTGTCCGACAGCGCGCCGAACCGGTCCACCGTGCTGAGATCGAGCGAGGGGATGGTCGTCGCGGTGACGTGACTGGCCAGGTCCGAATGACTGGTCTGGATGTTGCGGGCGAGCAGCACCGTGACCATCGAGATGCCCGCCGACTGGCCGACATTGCGGAACAGGTTGAGCAGGCTGGCGCCGTCCGTACGATAATTGTGGCTGAGCGTCGCGAACGCGAGCGAGTTCAGCGGCATGAACACCAGCCCCATGCCCAACCCCTGGACGAAGCCGCTGATGATCACCGGCCAGAAATCCATCTCCAGCGACCAGGTGGACATCTGGTAGAGCGAATAGGCGAAGATGATCAGGCCGACGACGATGACGAGGCGGGTGTCGACCTTGCCCATCATCTGGCCGGCCAGGAACATGGTGAGCAGCACGCCGACGCCGCGTGGGGCGAGCATCAACCCGGTGTCGACCACCGGATAGCCGAACAATTGCTGCAGCATCGACGGCAGCAGCGCCATCGGCGCCATGGTCGAGATGCCGATGACGACCATGAAGATCATGCCCATCACCAGGTTGCGGTTCTTGAAGATGGCGCGGTCGAACAGCGGTTTGTCGGCGGTCGCGAGGTGCACGATCGCCATCCAGAGGGCGGCGGCGGCGACCAGGGCTTCGATCATGATCTCCCAGCTGGCGAACCAGTCGTCATGCTGGCCGCGGTCGAGCATCAGCTGGAACGAAGCGACCGCGATCGAGATCATCGCGAAGCCCATGGCATCGAACGAGCGCTTCGCCTTGGGGCGCGAGGGGAGCAGGAACCAGAGGATCGCGAAAGTCAGCAGGCCGACCGGCAGGTTGACGTAGAACACCCAGCGCCAGTTATAGCTTTCGGTCAGCCAGCCGCCGATCACGGGCCCCATGATCGGGCCGACCATGACGCCCATGCCCCAGACCGACATGGCCTTGGCGGCGCGCTCGGGCGGGTTGATGTCGAGCATCGCGGTCTGCGAGAGCGGGCCGATGAACGCCGCGAACACGCCCTGCGCGACGCGGAACAACACCATCTCCTCGAGGCTGATGGCGGTGCCGCAGAGCATCGAGGCAATGATGAAGCCGCCGACCGCGAAGAGGAACAGGTTGCGCGAGCCGAGCCGGTCCGACAGCCAGCCGGTCGCGGGGATCGCGATCGCCGAGGCGACGATATAGCTGGTCAACACCCAGGTGACGGTCTCCCCCGTCGCGCCGAGGCTGGTCTGCATGTGCGGCAGGGCGACATTGGCGATGGTGGTGTCGAGGATCTGCATGATCATCGCCCCCATGACGCCGACGGTCAGGAGCCCGCGGTTCCTGACCGGCAGCATCGCCTTGCCGGGAGCCGGGCCGGGCGGATGATCACTCACTTGGTGTCGCCAGCCTTTGTATCGATCGCGACGTCGGCGCTGAGACCGGCGATCATGGCGCGCGGCGGCGTGCCCTCGATCGCGATGCGCACCGGCACCCGCTGAGTCACCTTGACCCAGTTGCCGGTCGCGTTCTGCGCCGGGAGCACCGAGGATTGCGAGCCGGTAAGGGCGCCGATGCTGGCGACATGGCCGCGGACCTTCAGGCCGGGATAGGCGTCGAACTTGATCTCGGCGGGCTGGCCGACCGCCATATGGTTGAGGTCGGTCTCCTTGTAATTCGCCTCGATCCATGCCGCCTGGCTGACCACGATGCTGACCACCGGCACGCCGCTCGGCATGATGTTGCCGACCTGGAGGCGGCCGGTCTGGCTGGCGATGCCATCCTTGGGCGCGCGCACTTCCGTTCTGGCGAGATCGAGTGCTGCCTTGGCGCGCTGCGCAATGGCTGCCTGAACCGCGACGGGCGAGCTGGAAGCAGCGGTGCCGCTGCCGAGCTGGTTGCGGGCATGCGCTGCATCGGCCTGGTATTTCGCAAGCTGGGCCTTGGCGGCGGCCACGCCATGACGAGCGGCGTCGAGGCTGGCGCGCGTGGTGAAGCCCTGTTTCATCAGCGCTGCCTGGCGGTCATAGGTCGCCTGGGCGAGCTGGATATCGGCCTGGGCGCTTTCGATATCAGCCTGGGCGCCGCCCATGTCGGTCGACATGGTGTTCACCTGCACGCGCGCATTGGCGAGCGCGGCATCGGCCTGGGCGAGCGCGATCTGGAAGGGCTGGGGATCGATGCGGAACAGGACGTCGCCAGCCTTCACCGGCTGGTTCTCCTTCACGTTCACCGCGACGATGCGCCCGGTGACGTCGGGGCTGACCGAGATCATGTCCTGCTCGATATAGGCATTGTCGGTCGAGACGTAGCGGCCCGAGGTCAGGTAGAAATAGCCGCCGATCGCGGCGAGCAGCAGCGGCACGCTGAGCATCAGCACCGAACGCAGCCAGTTGCGGCGCTTTGCAGCGGGCGCCGTGACCTCCTCGATCGGATTGATGGCAATGGTGTCGGCCTTGGTCTGGTCGATCTTGGGGTCTGCATCAGCCATGGTTGGCCTCGTCGCTTTCGAGCTGGGTGTTGAGATTGGTGCGGATGGTGGCGAGCGAGGCCATCAACTGGTCGCGCTGGGCCTCGTCGAGGCCGAAGAGCGCGTTCTCGACCATGCCCTCGGCGAGGCCGCGGAGCTGTTCGAGAATAGGCAACGCCTTGGGCGTCAGGAAGATTTGCCAGGCACGGCGATCCGCTGGATCGGGTCGGCGCTCGACCAGATTCGCCTCTTCGAGGCGGTCGATCATGCGGGACAGGGTGATAGGTTCGACTTCGAGCAAGTCGGCCATGCCGCCCTGATTGATGCCTTCATGGCGCTTGAGCGTGGTGAGCGTGCGCCATTGAGTCCGTGTCACGCCGATCTGGCGCGCACGCTCGTCGAAACGGCGGCGCATCAGGCGCGAAACATCGCTAATCATGAAGCCGACCGAGTCACTCATGGGCGCACATATAATAAGCATGCTTATATAATCCTAGCCCCCGGCCGGATGATTATTTTGCATTGCAACATGCAGGAGGCGGAATGCGGGAGGAAATGATCGGCGGATGCCAGTGCGGGCGGGTTCGCTACCGGGCGTTGATCGACGATCGCGATGCCTATCTCTGCCATTGCCGGATGTGCCAGCGCGCGACCGGTGGCGTGTCGATCGCCTTCAAATATGTGCTGAAGGCCGATGTGACCTGGGAACGGGAGCCGGATCGTTATGCCTCGTCGCCGATCGCGCTTCGCGGCTTTTGCGCGGCGTGCGGGACGCCGCTGACCTATGAGGCGCATGACAGCGACTATCTGGATCTGACGGTCGGCAGTTTCGATGATCCGTTCGGTTTCGTGCCGACCCAGCATTCGGGCGCGGAGAGCTGGCACGCGGCATGGCTTGACACGACGGGCCTGCCCGCCGAACGGACTGACCAGAACCACCGCCTCGTGCAACGCTGGATGGACGCCATTGGCAAGTTCCCCGATTGAACCGAAATTCTTCGAAAGCTTCGACGGCGCGCGCATCGCGTGGCGCGAGACGGGGGAGGGGCGGCCGGTCGTCCTGATCCACGGCTTCTTCTCGGACGCCATGACCAACTGGATCCGCTACGGCCATGCGGAGAAGATCGCGGCCCGGGGCTTTCGGGTGATCATGCCGGATCTGCGCGCGCATGGATCGAGCGCCAAGCCGCATGATGCGGCGAGCTATCCGCCCGATGTGCTGGCGCAGGACCAGTTCGCGCTGATCGCGCATCTCGGGCTCACCGACTACGATCTCGGCGGCTATTCGCTCGGGGCGCGGACCACGGTGCGGATGCTGATGAGGGGCGCCAAGCCCGGGAAGGTCATCCTGTCGGGCATGGGCATGTCGGGCCTGGTCGGCACCGCGCGGCGCGGCGATCATTTCCGGCATATCCTCACCAATCTCGGCAAGCATGAGCGCGGCACGCCGGAATGGTTGGCCGAGGCATTCCTGAAGACGACCAAGGGCGATCCGGTCGCGCTGCTCCGGATCATCGATACCTTCGTCAACACTCCCGAAGCCGATGTCGTGGCGATCGAGGAACCGGTACTGGTCCTGACCGGCGACGAGGACAATGATAACGGATCGGCGGCGGAGCTGGCGGCGGCGTTGCCCAATGCCATTCTACGGACGACGCCGGGCGGCCATATGAGCGCGGTGACGAAGCCCGAGCTGGGGCAGGAGATAGCGGACTTCCTCGCCGCTTGACCGCGGAGCGGGGGCGTCACAACGTGGCGCATCACCCGATTTTATCGAGGACCCTTTCGCATGATCCGCACTGGAATTTCGACGCTTGCCCTGGCCCTGTCGCTCGCCGCGACGCCAGCGCTGGCCCAGACCAAGCTTACCGCTGCCGATGCAGACGCCTTTGTCGCAAAGACCGAAAAGGCGCTCGCCGATTTCTCGATCAACGCCAACCAGGTGCAATGGGTCAACGCGACCTATATCACTGACGATACCGACGCGATCGCCTCGCGGGTCAACGCGGCGCAGACCGAACTGCAGGTGAAGGCCGCGCTGGAAGCGGCGAAATACGACAAGGTCGCGGGGCTCTCGCCCGATACGCGGCGCAAGCTCGACCTGATGCGCAACGCCATCACCCTGCCGGCGCCGACCCGGCCCGGTGCGGCGGATACGCTGGCGACGCTGGTGACCGGCATGTCCTCCTCCTATGGCAAGGGCAAGGGGACGCTCGATGGCAAGCCGATCAACGGCAGCGACATCGAGGCGGCGATGGGCACCGAGCGCGACCCGGCCAAGCTGAAGGAGATGTGGGTCAGCTGGCACGACACTGTCGGCGCGCCGATGCGCGGCGACTATCAGCGCATGGTCTCGATCGCCAATGAGGGCGCGGTCGGGCTCGGCTACAAGGATACCGGCGCATTGTGGCGTTCCGGCTATGACATGGATCCGGCCGCCTTCGCGAAGATGACCGACACGCTCTGGAAGCAGGTCGAGCCGCTCTACCAGTCGCTGCACACCTATGTCCGCTGGAAGCTCAACGAGAAGTACGGCGACTCGGTGCAGGCCAAGACCGGCCCGATCCGCGCTGACCTGCTCGGCAATATGTGGGCGCAGGAATGGGGCAATATCTATGATCTGGTGGCGCCGCCCGGGGCGGGCGATCTCGGCTTCGACACTGGCGAGTTGCTCAAGGAAAAGGGCTATGATCCGGTCAAGATGGTGAAGACCGGCGAGGGCTTCTATTCCTCGCTCGGATTCGATCCGCTGCCTGAGACCTTCTGGACGCGGTCGCAGATCACCAAGCCGGCCGACCGCGAAGTGATCTGCCACGCCTCGGCCTGGGACGTCGACAACAAGGACGATCTGCGCATCAAGATGTGCACCAAGGTCAACGGCGACGACTTCGTCACGATCCATCACGAGCTGGGGCATAATTATTACCAGCGCGCCTATAACAAGCAGCCCTATCTCTACCTCAACGGCGCGAATGACGGGTTCCACGAGGCAATCGGCGATTTCGTCGCGCTCTCGATCACGCCCGATTATCTCGTCCAGATCGGGCTGCTCGACCAGACGAAGGTGCCGAGTTCCGACAAGGATATCGGCCTGTTGCTGAAGCAGGCGATGGACAAGGTGGCGTTCCTGCCGTTCGGCCTGCTGATCGACAAATGGCGCTGGGGCGTGTTCTCCGGGCAGATCAAGCCGGGCGGCTATGAATCCTCGTGGAACGCGCTGCGGCTGCAATATCAGGGCATCGCCCCGCCCGTCGCGCGCGACGAGACGAAGTTCGATCCTGGCGCGAAATATCATGTGCCGGCAAGCGTGCCCTACACCCGCTATTTCCTCGCGCGGCTGCTGCAGTTCCAGTTCTACAAGGCAGCCTGCGACCAGGCCGGCTGGAAGGGCCCGCTGCACCGCTGCTCCTTCTACGGCAACAAGGAAGTCGGCGCGAAGCTGAATGCGATGCTGACGCTCGGTCAGTCCAAGCCATGGCCGGATGCGCTCGAGGCCTTCACCGGCAGCCGTGAGATGTCCGGCGAGGCAATGGTCGAGTATTTCGCGCCGCTGAAGGCGTGGCTCGATGAGCAGAACAAGGGCAAGCCGACCGGGTGGTGAGCTATTTTCCCTCTCCCCTTGTGGGAGAGGGAAGGGGCCCAAGCGAAGCTTGGGAAGGGTGAGGGGGACATTGGGAGGTTTCGAGCCTCACTCCCCCTCATCCAACTTCGACTAAGCGCTAAAGCGCCAAGTCTATGTATCCTGCTCCCGCGAGGGGAGAAGGGTTTTAGGCGACGATGCGGTTGGGGATCGTGCCCTCATCCGCGATCCTGGCGTCGAACGAGGCCGAGGAATCCGTACCATCGGCCTGATGCGCGCCATCGCGGTGCAGCAGCGAGTCCAGATCGGTCGGGATCCGGTCGCGGAAGGCGTAGAGCGCAGCCGTAGCGGCAGCGCCGACTGCTGCCACGCCGCCGACGATCGCGGCGGTGCCCCAATGGCTGGCCGACTTCTTGGCGAAGGTGCCATCCTTGGCGCGGACCGGCGCCTTGCGCGCTGCGGGCTTGGCAGCCGTCTTGCGGGCCGTAGCGGGTTTGCGCGGGGCGGTCGGCTTCTTTGCGGCGGTAGCCATCACATGCTCCTCAAGAATATTGAGCAGCCGTAACGCACGAGACGCAAAGGGTTTCCGCTTACCGGAACGGCGGTTCGTTGAACGCCCGCAATTTGCGCGAGTGCAGCTTGGCGCCCTCGCGGCGCAATTCCTCGCAGGCCTGGATGCCGATCTGCATATGCTCGCTGATCGCGCGCTCGTAGAAGCGGTTGGCTTGGCCGGGCAGCTTCAGCTCGCCGTGGAGCGGTTTGTCCGACACGCAGAGCAAGGTCCCATAGGGTACCCGGAAGCGATAGCCCTGGGCGGCGATGGTAGCCGATTCCATGTCGATGCCGACGGCGCGCGACAGCGAGAAGCGCAGCGCCGAGCGGGCGTAGCGCAGTTCCCAGTTGCGGTCGTCGGTGGTCACGATCGTGCCGGTGCGCAGGCGGCGCTTCAATTCCTCGCCAGACTGGCCCGAAACCGTCTCGGCGGCGCGGGCGAGCGCGAGCTGGACTTCGGCGATGGCGGGCACCGGGATTTCCGGCGGCAGGACATCGTCGAGCACATGATCGTCGCGCAGATAGGCGTGCGCGAGCACATAGTCGCCGATGCGCTGGCTCGGGCGCAGGCCGCCGCAATGGCCGATCATCATCCAGGCTTCGGGACGCACCACGGCGAGGTGATCGGTGATGGTCTTCGCGTTGGACGGACCGACGCCGATATTGACCAAAGTGATGCCGGTACGGTCGTCCGCCATCAGATGATAAGCCGGCATCTGGTGGCGGCGCCAGGCGCTGCTGTCGGCCAGCATCGCCTCGACATCGTCGCCGGCGCGCATGATCGTGCCGCCGGCCCCCGACACGCCGGTGAAGCGGCTGCCCTCACCGAGCTGCGCACAGGCCCAGCGGACGAACTCGTCGACATAGCGGTGATAGTTGGTGAACAGCACGTAGCGCTGGACATGCTCGGGCGGCGTGCCGGTGTAATGCCGCAGGCGCGCGAGCGAGAAGTCGGTGCGCAAGCCATCGAACAGGGCGAGCGGGCGAGTGCCGTCCGCGTCGGTGTAGAGGCCGTCGGCGATCTCGTCGCCGATATAGGCGAGCTCCGTCGCCGGGAAATGGCGGGCCAGCTCGAGCGCGGAGACTTCGTCCAGGCTCATCGCATGGCCGGCGTCGAGCACATAGGGGAAGGGGATTTCCTGCCGGCCGGGTACGGCTTCGACGAAGACGTCATAGTCCTCGATCAGCAGGGTGAGCTGCTCGGTCAGGTAGTCGGCGAAGATCGACGGCTTGGTGACGCTGATGCGATATTCGCCCGGCGTGACGAGCCGGCCGAAGGACCGCATCGGGGTTGGGCGATCATTGTCGCCGCGATAGCGCAGCCTGATTTCGGGATAAGCGAAGCTGCCGTCGTGGCGCGCGTCGCGCGAGGGGACCGAACCATCGGTGAGATAGGCAGTGAGAGCCGCCTGCAGCCGCTCGACCGATGCACGGTAGAGGGTATCGAGCTGGGCGACGATATCGGAGGCAGTCGTCATCCTCCGTGGCTAAAGCACGCGCATGACGCTGGCAAGACGGCCGCGGAAACCCGAAACGAAACGGGGCGCCGGTGAGGGCGCCCCGTTTATGTCGGATCAGGATTTGGCGTCGTCGTCGTCATCGAGCAGCTTGCTGATGCCGTAGGCGGCACCGGCAACGGCTGCTGTCGCACCGGCGGCGATCGCGGCCGCGGCGGCTGGATGCTCCTTCACCGCTTCGACGGTCGATTCGACCGCGGATTCGATGGCATCCTGGGCGCGTTCGAAGAAGGACTTCTCTTCTGCCTTTGCGGCGGGGGTGCTGGTTTCGTCGGTCATTTATGCCTCCTATGGTCGATCGTTCCCCGAACGTGGGGGTGATGATGCAAGTTCCCGACGGGGAGGCGGATCGTTGCCCGCCCGCGCCCCGCCGAGTGACGACCCGAGTCTCAGACCTTAAAGTTCGTTTAGCATGTGCTCCGCGGAGGACACATTGAATTCGCCGGGCGCCTCGACATTGAGCTGCTCGACGACGCCGTCATTGACGACCATCGAGTAACGCTGGCCGCGCTTGCCCAGGCCGAATTTCGAGCCGTCCATGGTGAGGCCGACTGCCTCGGCGAAGGTGCCATTGCCATCGGCGAGCATGGTCACCGCATCGGCGTCGTTCGCCTTGCTCCAGGCGCCCATCACGAACGGATCGTTGACCGCGGTGCAGGCGATCTCGTCGATGCCCTTGGCCTTCAGGTCCTCGGCCTTGTCGAGATAGCCGGGCAGATGCTTGGCCGAGCAGGTCGGCGTGAAGGCGCCGGGCACGGAGAACAGGGCGACCTTGCGGCCCGCGAAATACTCGTCCGAGCTGACCTGCTCGGGGCCGTTCGCCGTCGCCTTGACGAGAGTGGTGCTGGGCAGCCGATCGCCGACGCTGATGGTCATGTTGGAATCCTCCTGGAGCCGCCTTGGGCGCGCAAATGTTTTCGTAGGTGCCACCGCGAGCCGGCGACGGAGCCTACCTCGTGCAGACGCGTTCGGATTTCAAGCATGGCGAGCGCTGATCGCTGCGCTATGATGGACGGCGATGGATAAAGCGGCGAATCTCACGGGGCAGCTTCTGCTCGCGATGCCCGGAATCGGCGATCCGCGCTTCGAACGCGCGGTGATCGCGATCTGTGCGCATGACCCCAAGGGCGCGATCGGCATCGGGATCGGCCAGGCGATTCGCGGGCTGGGGCTGCACGAAGTGCTGGCGCAGTTCGGCATCGAGCCGGGTGCTGCGCCCGACGCGCCGGTCCATTCGGGCGGGCCGGTCGAGCAGCGCCGCGGCTTCGTGCTGCATTCCAATGACTGGAGCGGGCAGGACACGATCGACGTCGCCGGACGCTGGGCACTGTCGGGTACGATCGACGCGCTGAAGGCGATCGCGGATGGATCGGGACCGAGTCGCTGGCTCGTGGCGCTGGGTTATGCCGGCTGGGGCGAGGGGCAGCTCGATGAGGAACTAACCCGGCATGGGTGGTTCAACGTGCAGGGCGATATCGAATTGCTTTACGACACCGAGGCGGCGACGCGCTGGGAACTGGGGTTTGCCGAGGCGGGGATCGACCCACGCCTGCTGGCGACCAGCACCGGAACGGCCTGAATTCTCCTTCTGCCCTCTCGCTTTCGCTGAGAGGTACCGCTACCATCCTATAGGAAATCCGGACGGCCTGCCGATCCGGGAGAAAAAGGAGTGGGTGGCATGAAGCCGAGCCGGACCGTCGCGCTGTGCGCGTTCCTAGCGGTGGCGCTGTGGGGCAGCGCGACGTCTCACGGGCAGACGGGCGCACCTGTTTCGGGACCGTTCGAGCAGAGCGTCGATATCGGCGAGACCGCGCTGCGCGGGTCGGTGGTCCGTGACGTGGCAACGAACAGCTATCGCATCACCGGCGGCGGGGCGAATATCTGGGGCGGCAAGGACGCGTTCCATTTCGTGGCGACGCGACGGCCGGCGGGCGATCTTCATGTCGCCGCGGACGTGGCCTTTGTCGGGACTGGTGGGGATCCGCATCGCAAGGCGGGGCTGATGATCCGCGAGAACCTGACGCCGGGATCGCGCTATGCCGATGTGATGGTGCATGGCGACGGGCTGACGGCGCTGCAATATCGCGAGGTGCAGGACGGGCCGACCCGGCAGATCATGTCCAACATCAAGGCGCCGCGCGGGATCAGGCTGGAGCGGGAAGGAGACTATGTCTTCTTCTCGGTGCGCGGAGCGGACGGCGTGTGGCATCATGCCGGCGGCAATTTCCGCATCGCGCTGCCCGAGGCCTATGTCGGCCTGGCGGTATCGGCGCATGACAACAAGGTGAGCGAGACCGCGGTCTTCTCCAACGTGTCGCTGACGGTGCCGGTGCTCGCCCATGTGCCGGATACGGGATATCCGGCCAAGGTCGAGAGCACGCTCGAGACGATGCAGGTCGCGGGCGAGCAGAGCCGGACCGTGGTGCGCCATTTCGACGGCAAGATCGAAGCGCCCAACTGGACACACGACGGCTCCGCGCTGATCTACAATAGCAATGGCCGCATCTATCGCATCCCGGCGACAGGCGGCGAGCCGGCGGCGATCGACACCGGGCGGCACATCAAGAACAACAACGATCACGGCCTGTCGCCCGACGGCACGCAGCTGATCATCTCCGACCAGATCGAGCCGGACAATCTCTCGCGCATCCATGTGCTGCCGCTAAGCGGATCGGCTGCGCCGCGCGAAGTAGTGAGCCATGCCGATGCACGATCCTACTGGCATGGCTGGTCGCCCGACGGGAAGACGATCGCCTATGTCTATGTCCACACCAAGAACGGGACCTATGACATCCGCACCCGACCCTTGGCGGGCGGGCCGGACACCATGCTGATCAGCGGGCCGGGCACCGACGACGGACCGGAATATTCGCCGGACGGGCGCTATCTCTATTTCAACTCGACCCGGTCGGGATCGATGCAGATCTGGCGGGCGAACGCGGCGGACGGGAGCAATCCCGAGCGGATCACGCAGGACGAGGCCTATCGCGACTGGTTCCCGCATCTCTCGCCCGACGGGAAGTGGATCGCGTTCATCTCGTTCGGGCTCGATGTCGATCTCGGCGACCACCCGCCGAACCGCGACGTGCTGCTGCGGATCATGCCGGCCGATGGCAGCGCGCCGCCGCGCGTGCTGACCCGGCTGTTCGGAGGGCAGGGGACGATCAACGTACCGTCATGGTCCCCCGACAGCAAATCGATCGCGTTCGTGAGCTACCGGCTGGTGCGCTGAGCGGGGTCAGCCCGGCTTGCGCAGGACGTGCACCCAGCAATTCACCGAGAAGCGAGAATCCTCGAACCGGTTGGACGGACAGCGCACCGGCATGACCTCATGCACCACCCAGGACGGAAAGACGGCGAGGCTGTTATGCGCCGGATCGACATTGATGAATTTGTCGGTCGCGCCTGTCGCCGACGGGTAGAGCCGCAACGCGCCGCCGCTGAAGGCGCGGGGCCGGGCGTGGAAATAATAGACGCCGCTGAGCGCCCGGATCGTCGCAGCCTGACGGTGCGGGTTGAGATCGATATGGCGGCTGTAAAAGGCACCGTCGCCGTGCGCGACCACCTCGAGCTCGATCTTGGCGATGCTGATTGGTGTCATCGCCAGGGCCGTCAGCATCTCCGGCACGCCGGCCGCTACCATATCGTTCAGGAGCGGCCTGAACGGGCCGAGGTCACGCGAGGCGACCGAGATGCGGTTCTGCGGATCCTCCCGCGCCCGATCCTTGATGCCGATACGCGTCGACTGGAACGCCTCTCGATGGGCAAGGGCATAGTCGAGCAGACCGTCGGCCGTCGCCTCGTCGAGAAAATCGTGCCGGATGAAGACGGGCGCATTGCCGCTCATCCCGCGACCCTGCGCGCTGTATCGATCAGGTCCATGGCACGGATATGCCGGGACCGGACGCACCTGTCACGACACTTGCCGCCGCTCAGCGCTTTGCCGCCCGGCGCGCCTTGAGGACGACTGGATCGGGGATGATCGGCGACAGGTCGGCGATCACTTCGTCGGCATTGTTGAACAGGGCGGCGGGCAGGCCGGGATCGCCGCTGTTGCCCGTCAGAATCCAGGCAGCGAGAATCTCCCGGGTGAATACCGGCATGATCACGAAGCCCTGCTGGCCGCGCGTCTTGGCCAGCAATGCCGCGTGGAGCGTATAGGCTTCGAGCGCGGTGACCGGATCGATGCCGTACTGGAACAAGGTCTCGAGCTTCGACGTATTGGTCGGCTCTTTCTTGACCTTGAGCAGGAGCTTCGACTTTTCAGCCTGCCAGACATTCTTCGAGACCATTTCATAGCTGCCTGCCGGCACTAGCCGCGGGATCAGGTTGAAGAGGGTCTTGTTGTCCTTGTCCTTGGCGACCCGCTCGGCAATCCTGGCCTCGGAGCGCTCCTTCCACATCTGGTCGGGGTCCTTTGCGAGGCCGCCGATCATCTCGTCCGGCGCGGCGCCGGTACGCAGGCGCCGGGTCACTTCGAGCACACTGCCGAAGGAGGCAGCCACCCATTGCGACCGCGCAGCGAACAGCCGGCGCGCACCCTTCAGGTCGCCGGTATTGGCCATGTCGACGATGCCGTAAAGGTCCATCAGCTCGACATATTCCGCCGCGTTGCTCTCGGGTTTCCCGTCCGCTGTGCGCTTGTCGAAATTCGCCTTGGCGGCGGCGGCGCGCTCGGCCGCCAGCGTCTTGTCGCCAGCAAGCGCATGCGAGACGGCGGCCCGGGCAAGCCAGGTCGAGCTGACCAGATCCGGCGTGCTGGAGCGGTCGTAATCGACCAGCCCGTCGCGGAGGCGAGCGGCATCGGCGAACCGGCCCAGTTCCTCGAGCCGATTGGCCTCGCCGGCGGCGGTGGTGGCCGCCGTGCGGGTCCGCCACGTCAGATAATGCTCTTCCGTCTCGGAGCCGGCCTTGACCGAGTCGAGATAGTCGGGCGCGCTCATCAGGCTGAGGAAGCTGTGCTTGACCGAGGCCGTGCCGCGCAGCGCCGCGTCCCGCGCCTCTGCCGGGCGGCCGAGACGGTACAGGGCAGCGGACTCGATCAGATCAAAGGCGCGGCCCTGCGATCGGGCATAATAGGGATCTGCCATCAGGCCCGCCGCGGTCGCCTCGGTGCGGGCGAGGCCGGCATCGGCGATCGCCGCATCATAGGATTTCTGTTCGATCTGATGGATCGCGCGGGCAAGGATCAGGCCGATGCGCCGGGAGACATTGCCTTCCTTCTTTTCGCCCTCGAGGATCGCCGAGCAGGCAGCGACGCCCTCGGCACCGAACTTGCGCTTCGAGGCGTCAGCGCTTTCCGGCGGCGGCGCGAGCAGGGCAAGCAGCGTGACCGCGCCGAGCAGGCGCGCGGCGGATTCGCCGGTGCTCATATTGTTGGGCATGCCGTCGCACTGGACGTAGAGCGAACCGGCCTTCTCTTCGGCGGCCTGGAGCGGCGCGGCGCTGGCGGCCTGGCTCAGCGGCAGGGTAGAGATCGCCATGGCCATGAGACCGTGACGCAAGCACGACGAAAACTTCACGGCATTCCCCCCAGAGACCGTTTCCTGTCCGCGGACTGGCAGTGGTTCGAAACCGTGTCAACTGGAGCGCCGGGGCCGAAAGACCTACATATAAAGACATCTTTATATTTGATTTGGCGGCGTCGGGGCCCTATGTGGCGGGCATCCATTCGCATATCCGGAGACACCTACGTGGCCACCGCACTCGCCGACCGCGCCCAAGACTATGTCATTGCAGACATCGGCCTCGCCGATTTCGGTCGCAAGGAAATCAACATCGCCGAGACCGAGATGCCCGGTCTCATGTCGCTCCGTGAGGAGTTCGGCGCGTCGCAGCCGCTGAAGGGCGCACGCATCACCGGATCGCTGCACATGACGATCCAGACCGCGGTGCTGATCGAGACGCTGACCGCGCTCGGCGCAGACGTCCGCTGGGCGACCTGCAACATCTTCTCCACCCAGGACCATGCCGCCGCCGCGATCGCCGCGACCGGCGTGCCGGTGTTCGCCGTGAAGGGCGAGAGCCTGGCCGAATATTGGGACTATGTCGGCGACATCTTCAACTGGGGCGCCGACACTGACGGCACCACCGCCAACATCATCCTGGACGATGGCGGCGACGCCACCATGTTCGCACTCTGGGGTGCGAAGATCGAGGCCGGCCACACGCTGGGCGAGCCGGAGAACGAGGAGGAAGTCGAGTTCCAGCGCGCGCTGAAGGCGTTCCTCGCCAAATATCCGGGTTACCTGACCGAGACGGTCAAGAACCTGAAGGGCGTTTCGGAAGAGACCACCACTGGCGTTCACCGCCTGTACGAGATCGCGAAGAAGGGCGAACTGCCCTTCCCGGCGATCAACGTGAACGACAGCGTGACCAAGTCGAAGTTCGACAACCTCTATGGCTGCAAGGAATCGCTGGTCGACGCAATCCGTCGCGCCACCGACGTGATGCTCGCCGGCAAGGTCGCGACCGTCGCTGGCTTCGGCGACGTCGGCAAGGGCTCGGCCCAGTCGCTCCGCAACGGCGGCGCGCGCGTAATGGTGACTGAAGTCGATCCGATCTGCGCGCTGCAGGCGGCGATGGAAGGCTTTGAAGTCGTGACGATGGAAGAAGCGGTCACCCGCTCGGACATCTTCGTGACGGCGACCGGCAATGCCGACGTCATCACTGCCGATCACATGAAGGCGATGAAGCCGATGTCGATCGTGTGCAACATCGGCCACTTCGACAGCGAGATCCAGATCGCGGCGCTCAGCAACTATGAGTGGACCGAAGTGAAGCCGGGCACCGACCTGGTGAAGTTCCCGGACGGCAAGCAGATCATCGTGCTGGCCAAGGGCCGCCTGGTGAATCTGGGCTGCGCGACCGGCCACCCCTCGTTCGTGATGTCGGCCAGCTTCACCAACCAGACGCTGGCGCAGATCGAGCTCTTCACCAAGGGCGAGAACTACAAGAACGACGTGTACGTCCTGCCGAAGCATCTCGACGAGAAAGTCGCGGCGCTTCACCTCGACAAGCTGGGCGTGAAGCTGTCCAAGCTGACCGACAAGCAGGCGGGCTATATCGGCGTGCCGGTCGAAGGGCCGTTCAAGCCGGATCATTACCGCTACTAAGACATACAGCGTTCATCCGCTGAAATCTGGCCGCGCTGGCCCTCAGGGCCGGCGCGGCCTTTTTGTTGCAAGCTTGCAACATAGTAACGCGAAAGTCGTGAACTACCACCGCCATGGGCTTGCCTATCTGAACAATTTGTCATGATTTGAAGAGGCCGGGGGGCAATAGACAAAGGGGTTTATATGTCCATTCGCACGCCGCGGCGCGGTGCTGGCCTTTCGCTCACCGCTTCGCTGTTCGCCCTGTCGCTCGCCAGCCTGTCGTCGCCGGCGGCCCTGGCGCAGACGCCGCCGCCGACGGATGCGCAGGAAAGCATCGCTGCCGATGCGCCGGATGAAGGCGAAAATGACGTTGTTGTAACGGGATCGCGTATCCGCCGTCCCGACTTCGACACGCCGAACCCGGTTCTCTCGATCAGTGCAGCCCAGATCCAGCAATCGGGCTCGACCAACCTGACCGATTTTCTGACCGGCTACCCCGCCCTGCAGGGTTCCTCCACCTCAGCCGACAATTCGGGTGACGGTGCGGGCATCGGGGCCACCGGCCTCAACCTGCTGAACCTGCGCAACCTCGGTACCGAGCGCACGCTCGTGCTGGTCGACGGCCGCCGCCATGTCGCGGCCCTGCCGGGCAGCCAGGCGATCGACATCAACACCATCCCGAACGACCTGGTCGAGCGCGTCGAGATCCTGACGGGCGGCGCGTCGGCGATCTATGGTGCGGATGGCGTGACCGGTGTGGTCAACTTCATCACCAAGAAGAACTTCGAGGGAATCTCCGCCCACGCCCAAGCGGGGATTTCCGAATATGGAGACGCGGGCAAGCGTTTCCTTTCGGTGACCGCGGGCAAGAATTTCGCCGAAGGTCGTGGCAATTTCGCGATCGCCTATGAATATGGCGAGGAAGATCGGCTCGAGACCAGGAACAGGAAGAGCCTTTCCGGCACGAACCGGGTCGGTTTCTTCCTCAATCCAGACGATCCCGAGAATCAGGGCGGCTACACGGGCCCTGCGAACAACGGGATTCCCGACAATATCCCGCTCAATAACATCCGCTATTTCGACACCAACCGACAGGGCGGCATCGATCTCGATTTCGACGGTTTCCCTGATTATTTCGTCGGTACGGGCGGCGGCCTGACCCAGTTCGACCCGGGCACCTTCGTGCCGGATTTCTATCAGCAGGGCGGCAACGCGACGCTGGTCTCGGATTATGGCAACGATCTGCTGCCTCAGATTAGGCGGCATGTGGTCAACGCGATCACGCATTTCGACGTCGCGCCAGCGCTGACACTGTTCGCCGAAGGGAAATATGCGAATATCCGCAGTTTCTCGCTCGCTCAGCCGACTTTCGATTATTATCTGCTGATCCCCGAGGACAATCCCTATATCCCGGCTGCGTTGCGCCCGCAGATTGCCGCGCTCGGCAATGGCGGGGTGCTGGTCAATCGCGACAATTTCGACTTCGGACAACGCGGTGAGGACGTTACCCGGCAGACCTACCGTTTCGTGGTGGGTGCTCGTGGCGAGATCAGCGAGCATGCCAATTACGAACTGTCGTACACTTGGGGGCGTACCGACATCAAAAGCAAGTATGTCAACGACATCCTCGACGATCGCTACTATGCTGCGATTGATGTCGTGACCAATCCAGCCAATGGCCAGCCGACCTGCCGGGTGAATCTGGATCCAAGCTGGACGCCGGATCAGCCCTATAATTACACGCGCGACATCTTCGCGCCGACGACGTTCCAGCCCGGCCAGTGCGTGCCGCTGAACCTGTTCGGCGAGGGCGCGCCGTCCCAGGCGGCGCTGGACTTCATTCGCGCGAACACCGTCGATCACGCCCGGCTCGAGCAACAGGTGATCTCCGGGTCGATCTCTGGCGATTTCGGGCAGTTCTTCTCGTTGCCCGGCGGCCCGATCGGGTTCGCGATCGGTGGCGAGTATCGCAAGGAAACGAGCAGTTTCACTGCTGACCCGCTCGCCGCGCAGGGGCTTACCTTTACCAACTCCCTGTCGAACGATACGGGCAAATATGAGGTCAAGGAAGGGTTCGGCGAGTTGCGTGCGCCGCTGCTGAAGGACCTGCCATTTGCTCACCGGCTCGAGGTCGGTGCGGCGGTCCGCTTCTCCGATTATTCGACGATCGGGAACACCACGACCTGGAAGGTCGATGGATCCTGGGCGCCTGTCCGGGACATCACGCTGACCGGCACCTATTCCAAGGCGGTTCGCGCGCCGAACATCGGTGAGCTGTTCGCGGGCCAGTCTCAGACGTTCAACTTCATCACTGATCCCTGCAACACCAACCAGATCCAGAATGGTACCCAGTATCGTGCGGCGAACTGTCAGGCGCTGCTGACATCATTGGGCGTGACGGATCCGGGTAACTATCGCGATTTCCGGTCCACCAACATCCCCGGCCTCCAAGGCGGCAATCCCAATCTAAGCGAGGAAGAGGCGACCACCTGGACGGCGGGCGTGATCCTGCAGCCGCGCTTCGTGCCGGGCCTGTCGATCCGGGCGGACTGGTACGACATCAAACTGAAGGGTGCGATCAACACCGCGACGGCATCCGAACTGGCTGGGCTCTGCGTCGACCAGCCCACACTCGCCAACCAATATTGCGCCGGCATCGTTCGCCAGAACGGCGCCGCGGGCACGGCGGATCCGGGCAACATCGTGGACTTCACGCTGCGTCCGTTCAACGTCGCACAGTTCCGCACGGCGGGCCTGGACGTCAATGTAAGCTACCGGGTGGAGACGGCAAAGGTCGGCACCTTCAATCTGAATGTCATGGGCAACTATCTGGATCGTCTGGAGTTTATCAGCTCGCCCGGCGCTCCGGTCACCAATCAGCGTGGTGAAGCCTTTTCGCCGAAATATACCGTCAATGCCGACCTGACGTGGAAGCTCGGCGCGTTCACGGTGAACTACGGCCTGCTGTGGTTCGACAAGACGTTGCGCTACACCAACCAGGAGATGGCGACGAACACCGACATCGTCGATCCGAAATATGTCTATCTGAAGCAGCATTGGCAGCATGACATCTTCGCGAGCGTCGACGTGAAGGGCGGCATGCAATTCTATGCGGGTGTAAACAATGTGTTTGGGCAGAAGCCGGACATCGGCACCAACACCTATCCGGTAAGCTCGGTCGGGCGGTTCCTTTACGCGGGCGTCAAGGTGAGCCTGCCCAAGTTCTGATCGTTCGAAACCCAGGCGCGAAAAGGCCCGGTCGCCGACCGGGCCTTTTTTGTGGTGCGGACGCTTCCTTATTGTCGGCGGATTGCCCTAAGGATCGAACATGATTTCGGGCGGCATAGGCAGGGCGCAGTCGCGCAAGGGACGACGTGCACGATAGCGCGCTTTCCATGGTCATTGTCGGCGTCGTTCTGGCGCTGTTCGTCGGCGCGGCCGTCTGGCTGTTGTATCTGGGGTTGAAAGCGCGCCGCGATGCCGCGGAGGTTTTCGCGACGAATCTGCGGCTCGAGGCACTGGTCGGCTCCGCCCCCGCGCTTGCGATGATCGTGCGCGCGGATGGCCGACTCGAGCTGCCGGATCGGCTGGCCGACTGGCTCGGCCTGTCGCCGCCGCCGCGCTATCTCGATGACCTGGCCGGACGGGACGGTGGCCTCACCCCCGAAGATGCGCGCGCGATCGCTGCCGATGTCGCCGCTGCGCAGAAGGCGGGGCGGACCTTCGCGCGTGCGATCCGCGCGCGGGGATCGTCACGCGCCTTGATGATCAAGGGCCAACGCGCGCCACGCGACCTGCAGGCGCCGGGCGGCGTGGTGCTCTGGGTGTTCGACGCGACCGACAGCGAGGCGGAGATTACCCGGCTCGGCGAGGAGCGGGCCGAAGCGCTCGACGCATTCGACGCGCTGACCGGGTTGATTGAGGCAGCACCGTTGCCGATGTGGTATCGTGGACCCGACCTGCGCCTGGCGATGGTCAATTCCGCCTATGTCGAGGCCGTCGAAGCGCCCGATGCCGCCGACGTGATCCGGCGCGGCGTGGAACTGGTCGAAGGATCGGGCATCGGCGGGCCGCTGGCGAGTGCGGTCATCGCGCGCGACACGGGCAAGCCGCAGATGCAGACCATGCCGGCGACGATCCGCACCATGCGGCGGATGCTGCGCGTCTATGACGTGCCCTTGCCGACCGGCGGCGTGGCCGGCTTCGCGGTCGATATCGAGGAACTGGAGCAGGCGCGCAGCGGCATCAAGCGTTTCGCCGATGCGCAGCGCGCGATGCTCGATCGGCTTTCCGCCGGCGTCGTGCAATTCGCCCCCGACCGCACGCTCGCCTTTTGCAACCAGCCCTTCCGCCGGTTGTTCGCGATGAAGAGCGAATGGCTCGCCGATCGGCCGGAGTTCGACCGCGTGCTCGAACGAATGCGCGAGGCGAACCGCCTGCCCGAAGTGCGCGACTTCCCGGGCTGGAAGGCGGAGCGGCGCGACTGGTTCCTCGAAGCGGGCGGCGCGATCGAGGAGCAATGGCATCTGCCGGGTGGCGTGCACCTGCGCGTCGTGGCGCAGCCCTTGCCCGATGGCGGGCTGCTACTGATCTTCGAGGACCGGACCGAGCAGGTCCAGCTTGCCAGCGCGCGCGACACGCTGCTGCGCGTGCGCACCGCTACCTTCGACAATCTCTACGAAGCGCTGGGTGTGTTCGCGGCGGACGGGCGGCTCCAGTTGTGGAACAACAAGTTCCGTGCGCTCTGGGGTTTCGAGGAGGAGTTCCTGACCAGCCATCCAGGCGTCGACGCGCTGGCGGATGCGGCGGCGCGCCAGCTCGCCAAGCCCGGGCGCGCCACGTTGGTCGGCGATCTGGTGCGCGCGGCAACGGTCGAGCGGCAGCAGCGTGGCGGCGAGCTCGAGTTCGCCGATGGGCGCTTCTTCGAGCTGGCCGCGGTGCCGCTGCCCGATGGCAACGGGCTGTTCACGATGCTCGATATCTCCGACAGCCGCCGGATCCAGCGCGCGCTGCGTGATCGCAATGAGGCGCTCGAGGCGGCGGACCGGATCAAGACCGCCTTCGTCGCCAATATGAGCTACGAACTGCGTACCCCGATTACCTCGATCAGCGGTTTCGCCGAGATGCTGTCCGAGGGCTATGCCGGCAAGCTGAGCAAGGATGCGCACGGCTATGTCGCAGCAATCCTCGAATCGGTCGAACGGCTCGGCTTCTTCGTCGACGAGGTGCTCGATCTTACCCAGAACGAGGGGCGCACCCCCGCGCTGGAGTCGCTCGAAGTCGATCTGGATGTCGTGGCGCGTGAGGCGGCAGATGCGATCCAGCCGCTGGCGGCACGCAAGAAGCTGGATTTCGCGGTCGAGATATTGCCCTCGACCGGCAGCATGAAGGGCGATGCGAAGCGCTTGCGCCAGGTCGTCGAGCACCTCCTGCGCCACGCGGTGGGCGGCACCGAACAGGGTGGCCGCATTCTGCTCCATGTCGACGGCACCGCGGCGGCGGCCCGGATCGTGGTGTCGGACGATGGGGCGGGGATGACGCCCCAGGCCGTCGCTCATGCGTTCGACCGTTTTGCCGAGCCCGGCGTGACGCGGGGTGGGGAACGATCGCTGGGGCTGGGGCTCCCGCTCGCCAAGCAGTTCGTCGAGGCGCATGGCGGCACGATCGACCTGGTGTCGGAACCGGGCGAGGGGACGTTCATCACCGTCAAATTGCCACGGCGCTAGCTTGTATGTGCATTGTTATGCGCATATGACATGCGTATATAATGGAGGCATTCCATGACGCGATCCGTCCGTGAAGCAAAGGCGCCGTTCCGTCGGCCGACCAACATCTCGCTCGATTCAGCGATGATCGACGATGCCAGGGAACTCGGCATCAACATCTCGCGCGCCTGCGAAGAGGGGCTGGCGAAGCAGATTTCCGAGGAACGCGGGCGGCGCTGGAAAGAAGAGAATCGCGAGGCGACTGCCGAGTGGAACGCCTATGTCGCAGAGCACGGGCTGCCGCTTGAGCGCTTCCGTCAATTCTGATGGCGCGTTTTGACGTCTATCGTCCGAAAGATGGCGACGAATTGCTGCTCGATTGCCAGGCGGATGTGCTGGACGAACTGGACAGCCGGTTCGTCGTTCCATTGTTGCCGGCTACCACGTTCCGCAGGACGTTTGTGCGGCTGAATCCGACATTCGAGGTGGGGGGGCAAACCGTGATCATGGCGACTCAGTCGGCCGCTACCATCCCGGTCCGTTTGATCGGCCAGCGCGTCACATCACTGGCCGATGAGCAGGTCGCCATCATGAATGCCATCGACATGCTTCTGACCGGCTATTGACCGATGAAACTGGCTGACCCTGCCGCGACGGAAGCGCTTGGCGCCCGCCTCGCCGCGCTTGCCGCGCCGGGCGACGTGATCACCCTGACCGGTCCGCTCGGCGCCGGGAAGACGAGCATCGCGCGCGGACTGCTAGCGGCGCTCGGGCTGGAGGGCGAAGCGCCGAGCCCGAGCTTTGCGATCGTGCAGCCCTACGCGCCGCCTGAGGTGCGGTTTCCCGTGCTCCACATCGATCTCTACCGCATCGACGACCCCGGCGAGATCGAGGAACTGGGGCTGGACGAAGCGCTGTCCGATTCGCTGCTGATCGTCGAATGGCCCGAACGCGCGTCTGGCATCTGGCCCGAAGCGCTGGCGTTGAGCCTGACGATCGAGCCTGACGGCGCCCGCGCCTTGACAGCCGCGGTGCCGGCGGCTTGGAGGGCGCGATGGCAGCAGATATGACCCCGCCGGCCGCCGCGGCCGATTTTCTCGCGGCGAATGGCTGGGAAGGGGCAGACATCCTGCCCGTCGCCGGCGACGCTTCGTTCCGCCGCTATTTCCGAGTCGTCGCGGGCGACCGCAGCGCGATCCTGATGGATGCGCCGCCGCCGCAGGAGGATCCGCGCCCCTTTATCGAGATTGCGCGCTGGCTGGGCGCGCGAGGGTTCGCCGCGCCGGCGATCCACGGCGTCGACCTGGACCGTGGCCTCGTCCTGCTCGACGATTTCGGCGATATCCGGATGCGCGAAACAGTCGATGAACAGGCCGGCCGTGCGACCGGCCTGTACGAAGCGGCGATCGACATCCTGATCGCGTTGCACAAGCACGAGGCCGGGCCGCTGGCACCCTATGATCGTCCGGTACTGCACCGCGAGGCCAATCTGCTGACTGAATGGTATTGCCCGGCAGTCGGCATCGAGGCCGATCAGGCGGGCTATGACGCGGCGTGGGACAAGGTGTTCGATGCCGCGCTCGCCGGCCCGATCGTGACGGTGCTGCGCGACTATCATGCCGAGAATCTGATGTTGATCGGCGGCACCGATACGCTCGGCCTGCTCGACTTCCAGGACGCGCTGGCCGGCCATCCCGCCTATGATCTCGTCTCGCTGCTGCAGGATGCGCGGCGCGATGTGGATCCGGCGCTCGAAAGCGTCATGCTCGCGCGGTACAAGCGGATCACCGGCGCCGGGGAGGATTTCGATATCGCCTATCATGTCCTTGGCGCGCAGCGGAACGCGAAGATCGTCGGCATCTTCACCCGCCTGTGGAAGCGCGATGGAAAGCTGCGCTATTCGGCGCTGTGCCCGCGCGTCTGGCGCTATCTCGAGCGCGACCTCGCACACCCGGCGCTGGCGCCAGTCAAGGCGTGGTTCGATGCCAATGTCCCTGCCGACATGCGCGGCGACCCGATGGTGATTTTCGGCCAATGACGACCAAGCGCACCCTTGCGATCCGCCCCGATCCCGGCGGCGACGTGCCGGAAACCGCGATGGTGATGGCGGCGGGCCTCGGCAAGCGCATGCGCCCGCTGACCGCGACGCGCCCCAAGCCGCTGGTCGAGGTGGCGGGCAGGCCGCTGATCGATCATGTGTTCAACCGGCTGCGTAGCGCGGGCGTGAAGCGGGCGGTGGTCAATGTCCATTATCTGGCCGACGCGCTCGAAGCGCATCTGATGAATCGCGTCAAAGGCATTGAAATCGCTGTCTCCGATGAACGCGGCCGGCTGATGGAAACCGGCGGCGGCATCGTCCAGGCGCGCGCGCTGATCGGGGACAAGCCGTTCCTCGTCGTCAACAGCGACAATCTGTGGATCGATGGGCCGGCAGACGCGATCCGGCTGCTCGCCGCGCGGTGGGACGACACGACGATGGACGCGCTGCTACTCGTGGTGCCGTTCGCCAGGGCGTATAATCATGGCGGGCAGGGCGATTTCCACCTCGCACCCGACGGCCGCATCACCAAGCGGCGCCAGCCCGGGCGGCCCGCGCCGTTCGTCTATACCGGCGTGCAGATATTGTCGCCGCGCGTGATCCAGGACTGGCCGGAAGGCCCCTTCTCGACGATGCTCTTCTGGGAGCGGGCGATCGCGGCCGGGAGGGCTTACGGCCTGGTCCATCAAGGGCTGTGGTTCGACGTCGGCACACCGACCGCGATAGGGCAGACCGAGGCGATCCTCGCTGATGGCTGAGGCCGTCAAACCGGCACTCTTCACCATCCCTGCGCACCGGGCATTCGCCGACGCGCTCGCCGCCGGGCTGATCCGGCGCTTCGGCGGGGAAGCGCTCGGACTCGCGCGCGGGCTGGTGCTGCTGCCCAACAATCGCGCCAAGCGGGCGATGACCGATGCGTTCGTGCGCGCCAGCGAAGGCGGGCTGCTGCTGCCCCGGCTGGTCTCGATTGGCGAACTGGACGAGGCCACTGGCGCGGCGCTCGATCCGGCTGACGACAGCGATCCGGTGCCGCCAGCGGTGCCGCCGCTCCAGCGCCGGATGATCCTGGCGCGGCTGGTGACCGAGGAGCGCGCGCGAACCGGCCAGCCGGTCGATGCGGCCGAGGCAGTGCGGCTGGCGGGCGATCTGGCGCGGACGCTCGACCAGTTGCTGGTCGAGGAGGTGGCGCCGGCGAAGCTGCGCGACCTCGAATTGAGCGAGGACCTGTCCGACCATTGGCGCCGGGCGCTGGCGCTGTTCGGGATCGTGCTGGATCGCTGGCCGGGCGAGTTGGAGCGGCTGGGCAGGATCGACCTGGCGGATCGGCGCGGACGGCTGCTGCGCCGGCTGGCCGCGCGATGGAAGGACACGCCGCCGCTGGGCTTTGTTTGCGCCGCGGGCATCACCGATTCCGCACCGGCCGTGGGGTTGCTGCTGCGACGCGTCGCCGAGATGCCGCACGGCATGGTGGTACTCGCCGATCTTGCGACCGGCATGGACGAGGAGGAATGGCAGGCGCTTGGTCCGCACGAGCCTGATCCCGTCACCGGATTCCGCCGCCGGTCGATCGAGACTCATCCGCAATTCCATCTGAAGCTGCTGCTCAGGCGGATGGGTGTGAACCGCGACGAATTCCTGCCCTGGCGTGATGGTGGCGGCCACGACGCGACGGCGGCGCGGGGGCGCGCCATTGCCAATGCGCTGGCACCTGCCGAGTTCACGGGCAAATGGACCGGGCTGGAGGCCGAGGACCGGCGCTTGTCGGGCATTGCCGCGGCCGAACTGGCGACGTCTGCCGAAGAGGCACAGGCGATCGCGCTGGCACTACGTGAGGTGCTTGAGATGCCGGGCCGAACCGCGGCGCTGGTAACGCCGGATCGCGGACTGGCACGCCGGGTGGCGGCGCATGCGGCGCGCTGGGGAATCGAGATCGACGATACGGCCGGGCGGCCTTTGTCGATCCTGCCCTCGGGAACTCTGCTCACGGCGCTGGCGGAGGCAGCGACGCAACGTTTCGCGCCGCTCGCATTGTTGACTCTGCTCAAGCATCCGCTGGTGCGTTTCGGCGACGGGCGGGGAGCATGGCTGGAGGGGACGCGTGCACTCGACCGGGTGCTGCGCGGGCCACGACCGGCGGCGGGGCTGACGGGGATCGACGATCATCTGGCCAACCCGTCGGATCGCGAGCGGAAGCTGTTCGGTGAGGCGACGGCTTGGTGGCCCGAGGCGCGGGCACTGCTGTCACCGATCGAAGCGGTGTTCGAAGCAGGCGCTCAGCCTTTGGCGGCGCTGGTCGCCGCGCTTCGCGAGACCGCGCAAGCCCTGTGTGGCGATACGCTGTGGAGCGGCCCGGCTGGGCGTGCGTCATCCGAACTGCTCGCCGATCTTGAAGCAGAGGCGGATGCAGGCCCGGCGAGCGTCGAGCCAGCCAGTCTCGCGCCGCTGCTCAAGACGCTGATGGACGAAGCGGCGGTCCGGCCGCCCCAGGGCGGTCATCCACGCCTGGCGATCTACGGCCTGATCGAGGCGCGGTTGCAGACCGCCGACCTGATGATCCTCGGCGGGCTGAACGAGGGCACCTGGCCCGGCCAGCCCGCTCCGGACCCGTGGCTGGCGCCGCGCATCCGCGCCGAGCTTGGCTTGCCAGGCCTCGAACGACGCGTCGGCGTCTCCGCGCACGATCTGGCGGGGGCACTGGGGGCACCCCAGGCGCTGATTACCCGCGCCCGGCGCGATGCGAGCCAGCCAGCCATCGCCTCGCGCTTCTGGCTGCGGTTGCAGGCGCTGGCCGGCGAGCGCTTCGAGCGCGCTCGCTCGCTCGAACGCTGGGCCCGAGCGCTCGACCGCCCGGACACGCATGAGCCAGCCGATCAGCCGGCACCGTCGCCGCCCGCAATCCTCCGGCCGAAGCGCATCGCCGTCACTGATGTCGACCGGCTGAAGGCTGATCCGTACGCCTTCTATGCCAAGCGGGTCCTGCGGCTGATGGCGCTCGATCCGGTCGATGCCGATCCGAGCGCCGCATGGCGGGGCACAGCGGTGCACGAGATCCTCGAGGTCTGGGCGCGGGAGGATGACTGCGCGCCCGATACGTTGCGCGGACGGGCGCTGGCGATGCTGGCGGACGAGCGTACGCACCCGATGATGCGCGCGCTGTGGCAACCGCGGCTGATGGAGGCAATCGACTGGATCGCGACGGAAATCGCGCGGGGATCGGCGTTGGGCCGGCAGGTGCTGGCGGTCGAGAAGGACGGGAAGATCGACATTGCTGGTGTGACCTTGACCGGCAAGTTCGACCGGATCGACCGGCTGCCTGATGGGACGCTGTCGGTGATCGACTACAAGACGGGCAAGGCGCCATCGCCGGCCTCGGTGCGGGCGGGATTCAGCCTCCAGCTCGGGCTGCTCGGGTTGATCGCCGAACGCGGCGGGTTCGAGGGTATTCGCGGCGAGGCGCGCGGCTTCGAATATTGGTCGCTGGGCAAGCGCAACGACAGTTTCGGCTATGTCACGACGCCGACGGATCCGGCGGGCAAGGCCGAGAAAGTGCGCCCGGAGGACTTCCCCGCATTGGCCGCGCATCATTTCACCGAAGCGGTTGCTGCCTGGCTGACCGGCAGCGAAGCGTTCACCGCCAAGCTCCACCCCGAATATGCGCCCTATGCCGAGTATGACCAGCTGATGCGCCGCGACGAATGGTATGGCCGTGAGCGGGGATAACCGGCCACTCCCCCATTTGAAGGGCAATCAGGCCGCCGCGAGCGCGCCCGACGCGCATGTCTGGCTGTCCGCCTCGGCTGGCACGGGCAAGACTCAGGTGTTGACCGCCCGCGTGTTCCGCCTGTTGCTGCGCGGCGTCGATCCGGGCGCGATCCTGTGTTTGACCTTTACCAAGGCGGGCGCTGCGGAGATGGCGGGGCGGATCAGCGCCCGGCTCGCCGCCTGGGTGCGCATGCCCGATAACGACCTGAAAAAGGACCTGTTCGCGCTGGGCGAGGATCATTTCGATCCCCGCCGCATTGCTTATGCCCGCACCTTGTTCGCCAAGGTGCTCGACGCGCCGGGCGGCGGTTTGCGCATCCAGACGATCCACAGCTTCTGCCAGGGGCTGCTCGCGGCCTTTCCGGTCGAGGCGGGGCTGGTGCCCGGTTTCCGTCCGCTTGAGGGACGCGAGGAAGCGGTCCTGGCACGCGAGGCGCTGGCGGAGATGCTGGTCGACGCTGACCGCGACGGCCGGCTCAAGCCGATCGACACCATCGGACGGCTGAGCGTGCGGCTGGGCGAGGGTGAGGCGGAGAATTTCCTGCGTGCCTGCGCGCGCGCGCCGGCCGCGATGGAGGAATTGCCGCGCGGCGACGGGCTGCGTCCGTTCATCCGCCGTGCGCTCGACCTTCCGACGGGCGATATCGAGAGCGTGATTCTCAGCGCGTGCTGCGACGATGTGGTGGACCATGAATCGCTCGACGCGATCGGCGGCATGAACAGCGGCTGGGGCACCAAGAGCGGGATCGAGCGGGCCGGGATCATCTATGGCTGGCTCGAAAAGCCGGTCGTAGCGCGCGCCGCGTCGCTGGCCGATCTCCACAAGGTCTGGGCCAAGGCGGATGGCGACATGCGCTCCTTCGCCAAAGGGCAGGCGCCGCAGGAAGAGGATTATGCCGAACTAGCTGGCGGGCTCTATACTTGGTGCGCTGAGTTGCTCGATCTGCGCGTTCGCGCCGTCTATGCGGACCTGCTTGCCGACGCGCTCGATGTAGGGCGCGACTATGCCGCTGCTTATGCGCGCGCCAAACGCCGGGTCGGCGGCGTCGATTTCGACGACCTGATCCGCGCGACGATCGATCTGCTCGGCCAGCCCGGCATGGGCGAATGGGTGCGCTACAAGCTCGACCAGGTCACCGAGCATATCCTGATCGATGAGGCTCAAGATACCAATCCCGAGCAATGGTCGATCATCCGCGCGCTCGCCGACGAGTTCTTCGCGGGGCTCGGCGCGCATGACGAGCGGCTGCGGACCTTGTTCACGGTCGGTGACTATAAACAGGCGATCTTCGGCTTCCAGGGCACGCACCCGATCTATTTCCAGGCGGCCGAGCGGCATTTCGGCGGACTGGCTGAGGATGCGCAGGGGCCGGACGGGGAGGGGCTGCGCTTCGACCGACTGTCGCTGACTCACAGCTTCCGCTCGACCCGGCCAGTGCTCGAGTTCGTCGATGCCGCGATCGAGGCGATCCCGGAGCCGGGTCTCGGCACCATTGCCGAGCGCGAACCGCATGCCAGCGAAGTGGATGGGCCGGGCACGGTCACGCTCTGGCCGCTGACCATCGCCGGCGGCAGCGAGGAGGATGAGGAAGGTTGGATAGCCGATTCCACCCGCGAACTCGCCAGCCGGATCGCAAAGCAGATCAAGGCGTGGATCGGCACGCTCATATTGGAGAGCAAGGGCCGTCCGCTGCGTCCCGAGGATGTGATGATCCTGGTCAAGCGCCGCGGCGAGCTGGCCTCGTTGATCGTCGCGCGGCTCTATGCCGAGGATGTGCCGGTGGCGGGCGTCGACCGGCTCCGGCTCAACGCGCCGCTAGCGGTGCAGGATCTGCTCGCCGCGATCCGTTTCGTGCTGCAGCCGGGGGATGATCTGTCGCTTGCCAGCCTGCTCGTCTCGCCGCTGATCGGCTGGAGCCAGGAAAAGCTGATGGAGGCCGCCCCGCGCGAGTCGGGCAGCCTGTGGCGGCATCTGTCGCGCACCCAGCCGCGCGAGGCGCTCGATCCGCTGCACCGGATGCTCGACCGGGCGGATATCGCCACGCCCTACCAGTTCCTTGAGGAGATGCTTTCCGGGCCGCTCGACGGGCGGCGCAAGCTGATCCGGCGGCTGGGGCAGGAGGCGCGCGATCCGATTGAGGAATTGCTCAACGCGGCGCTCGATTTCGAATCGCTCGGCACGCCGTCGCTGCAGCGCTTCCTCGACTGGTTCGATCGCGGCGATGTCGACATCAAGCGCGATCCTTCCGCGCCGCTCGACGCCGTGCGGGTGATGACGGCGCATGGCGCCAAGGGACTGCAGGCGCCGCTGGTGATCCTGGCCGATGCGGCGGTCGACCCCACCAAATCGCCGCGCTCGACGCTCAATTGGACTCCGCCGGGCATGGCGAACGCGCTGCCGATCTTCCGCCCGCGCGCGAGCGAGCGCGGCGGGCCGCTCGGCGAGGTGCTCGATGCCGATGCGCAGCGCGAGCTGGAGGAGCATTGGCGGCTGTTCTACGTCGCGGCGACCCGCGCGGAAGAACGGCTGGTGATCGCAGGCGCGCTGGGTCCGCTGGCCAAGGGCGAGCCGCCACCGTCGAGCTGGTACGCCGCCGCCGACCGCGCGATGACCGCGCTGGATGTGCCGCCTTCCCCGGAGGCGCGGAGCTTCACCGGGATCGTTCCGCAACGGGCAGTGCCGGTGTCGAGCAGGAAGCCGGCCGAGGCCGAGGACGAGACATCGCTTCCCGCCTGGACCCAGCAGCGCGCGCCAGTCGAGGCGCGACCGCCGCGTCCACTTGCACCATCCTCGCTGGGCGAGGACGCGGTGGCCGATCCGCCACCCTCTCCGGCGATGCGGGTTGCCGCCGAACGCGGCAAGCTGATCCATGCGCTGTTCGAGCGCTTGCCGGCCGTGGCGCCCGAAGAGCGCAGGGGCGCGGCGGATCGCTGGCTCGAACGGGTCGGTGGGGTTGCCGATGCCAATGTGCGAACGGATATCGCGCAGACGGTGCTCGGGGTTCTCGAGGACGTCCGTTTCGCGGCGCTGTTCGGACCGGACTCGCTGGCGGAAGCGCCGATCGCGGCGGTGATCGGCGACGGTGTGGTGGTATCGGGCACGGTGGATCGTCTGCGCGTGACGCCCGAGCGGATCCAGGTGATCGATTTCAAGACGGGGCGCCAGATCCCGCTGACGCCCGAGGAGATCCCACCCTATCACGCGCGCCAGATGGCGGCCTATGTCGACGCCCTCGGCGTGATCTTTCCCGGCCGCGCAATCGAGGCGGTCTTGCTCTACACCAACGGGCCGAAGCTGCTGACCGTGCCGCACAGCTTCCTCGCACTGCACAAGCCCGGCTATGCACCCGCGCAACAAAGCTACGACCTGCCGGCTTGAGTGCCGGGGCCGGGCTCCCTAGATTGCCGGCAACACAGGAGATTCCCGACATGGCAACCAAGCACATCACCGACGACAGCTTCCAGGCTGACGTCCTCAGTTCCGACAAGCCGGTGCTCGTCGATTTCTGGGCTGAGTGGTGCGGTCCCTGCAAGATGATCGGCCCGAGCCTGGAGGAAATCTCCGAGGAGCTGGGCGAGCAGGTTACCATCGCCAAGCTGAACATCGACGACAATCCCGACGCGCCGGGCAAGTACGGCGTGCGCGGCATCCCGACCATGATCCTGTTCAAGAACGGCGCCCCGGCCGCGACCAAGGTCGGCGCCGAGCCCAAGGGCCGGATCAAGGCATGGCTTGAAGGCGAGCTCGGTTCTTCGGTCAGCACCGCCGCCAACTGACATTATGGGGCCGCGCGGCATCTGCCGCGCGGCCCCTTTCCTATTCAGCGATAATATTCATGGCGTTCCGCGCCATCGAAAACGGCCTCCCTGCAGGCAGCACGCGCGGAAATCTCTTCCCGGACCCGCAGGGGCAGGGATCGTTGCGACCCAGCTTTTCGATGAGCTCGATATCGCCGTGCACGAAGCGGAGACCCCGCTTCACCTGCGTTTCGGACGGATATCCCTTACGCCGCTTCGAGCTGACCTCGAAAGCAGGGCAGGTCGGCGAGTTGGTCGATGCGGTGCATGACGGCCTCCTGTCATAACGTCGCCAGAGCGCGACGCGAGCCGGATGCTCCGCGACGAGACCGCCGTCAAGTCAATGGTATCATCACATTGCCGGCATAGCCGGAGCGCGCCTGCAGGCCTTCATACCAGTCGGCCACATTGGCCAGGTTCGGCCGCTCGATCGGCAGGGTGAACCAGGTGTGGACATAGACGCCCATGGGTACGTCGCCGATGCCGAAGGCGTCGCCCGACAGCCAGGGGCTCTGCGCGAGATGTGCGTCGAGTATCGTCATCTTCCTGGCGCAGGCCTCGGCCGAACGCTTGATCGCGTCTGCATCGCGCCGGTCTTCAGGCCGGCGGATCAGGTTGACGAAGGCGTCGCGCTGGGCCTCGGCATAATCGATCTGCCAGTCCATCCAGCGATCGGCCATCGCGCGTGCCGCTGGGTTGGCCGGCCAGAAGCGATCCGGCGCGTGGCGGGCGGCGAGATAGCGCAGGATCGCGTTGGATTCCCACAAGGTCACCTCGCCGTCCTCGATCGTCGGGACGAGCGCGTTCGGGTTCTTCGCGAGATAATCGGCATCCATGCCGAACCGGCCGCCGACATCGTGGCGGACATAGGCCAGGCCGGCCTCTTCGGCGAACCAGGCGACCTTCTTCACATTGTGCGAGTTGAGGCGGCCCCAGATCGTCAGCACCGGCTCAGCTCCGATAATCCGCGTTGATCGCGATATAGCCGTGCGTGAGGTCGCAGGTCCAAACCGTCGCGCGGCCGTCGCCAAGGCCGAGATCGACGCCGATATCGATCTCGCTGCCCTTGAGATGCGCTGCGACCGGCGTCTCGTCATAACCGGTTACCGCAAGACCATCACGCGCAACCTGGGTCTCGCCGAAGCGGATCGACAGTCTGTCGCGCTCGGCCGGCTCGCCGGCCTTGCCGACCGCCATGACGACACGGCCCCAATTGGCGTCCTCGCCGGCGATGGCGGTCTTCACCAGCGGGGAATTGGCGATCGACAGGGCGATGACCCGCGCGCTGCGGTCGCTCTCGGCACCCGTCACCTCGACGGTGATGAACTTCGACGCGCCCTCGCCGTCGCGCACCACGAGATGGGCGAGTTGCAGGCAGAGATCGGCGAGTGCGGCCCGGAAGGCGTCGGCACCGGCATCGTCGGATGAGATCAAAGGCGCATTGCCGGCCGATCCGGTGGCGAAGGCCAGCACGGTGTCGCTGGTCGAGGTGTCGCTGTCGACCGTGATGCAGGAGAAGCTCTTCACATTCGCGTCGGAGAGCGCCGCCTGCAGGAAGGCGGGGTCGACCGCGGCGTCAGTGAAGATGAAGCCGAGCATCGTCGCCATGTCGGGCATGATCATGCCCGATCCCTTGATGATGCCGACCAGATTGACCGTCCTGTCGCCGATCACTGCCTGAGTCACTGCGGCCTTGGCGAAGGTGTCGGTGGTCATGATCGTCGCGGCGGCTTTCTCCCAGCTGCAGGAATCGGCCTGGAAGGCGGCGTCGAGGCCGGCCTCGCTCTTGTCGATCGGCAGCGGCACACCGATCACGCCGGTCGAGGCGACGAACACGTCCGAGGGCTGGCAACCGAGCCGGGTGGCGACCCGCGCGACGAGATTCTCCACTGCCTCGCGGCCGCGATCGCCGGTGAAGGCGTTGGAATTGCCCGCGTTCACCACCAGCGCGCGCGCCTGGCCCAGCACCAGCGCCTTGCGGCACCATTCCACCTCGGGCGAGGGGCAGCGGCTCTGGGTCAGCACGCCGGCCACCGCCGTACCCGGATCGAGCGTGACGAAGGTCAGGTCGCAGCGATCCCAGGTCTTGTAGCGCGCGCGGGCGATGCGCGGCGTAACGCCGGGAATCGGGGGCAAAGCGGGGAAGCCTTCGGGCGCGAGCGGAGAGCGGTTGGCGGACATGGCGCCCTCATAAGGCCAGGCGCCCGCCACGCAAATGCCGGATGGGATTTGCGTGCCGTTTCGGACGCGTCGGCTGTGGTAACGCCTTGAGGCAAGGCTATAAGGCTGGCCTCTCACGGATCATATACGGCAAGGGGCGATATGGGGGGTAAGGCAAGCAGGATCGTGCTGGGGGCACTTGCCTTGGCTGTCTCGACAGAGGCTGGTGCGAAGAACAAGGCGCAGGAGCCGACGCCGGTCGAGAACCCTGGACTGTGGTTCAGCGGAGATGCCTATCCGCCCGAAGCGATCAGGGCGGGCGCGCAGGGCAGGGTAGTCGTACGGCTCAACATCGACGAACATGGTACGCCGTCGCAATGCTATGTCGCGGTGAGCGCGGGCAATCCCGACCTCGATATGGGCACCTGCAATGTGGCGATGACGCGCGCGCGCTTCAAACCCGGGCGCGACGAGCGCGGCCGTGCGCTGCCCTCCACCTTCCTCCTGCCCGTGCGATGGGTCCTTCCCAAGGACGATCGCGAGCTCGATCTTAGCGACGGCCGGCGCCAGCTGGCCGATCGGACCATCGAATTATCGCTGGACGAGACGGGGGCCGTGAAGGCGTGCAAGGTCATCAGGAACGAAGAAGCCGAGACCGGTGGCGTGAAACCCGACATATGCCGCGGCTTTCCGCTGGACGCCCGCCCGTTCGGGACTCCGATCCGGAATGGCAAGCCGGCGCCGGCGACGGTGACCATGACGATGAGCGCCTATATGGATGCCGATTGAGATGACGCAGGCATGATCATCGGAGAAGGCAAGGGTGTCACCCTCGCGGTGGTGGCAGTGGTTTTTACGCTGTTCCTGCTGCTGACCGTGGTCATCGTTATGGGCTTCGAGGAATATGGCCCGAAACTCTGGGCCGTCTTCGGTGGAGGGCCGTCGGAGTCGGCGCGGGCCGCCGCCGACAGGAAAGCGACCTCGACCGCAAGCCGGATCGGGCCGACCGAGCCCGGGCCGCCCCACGGCTCGATCATGGACTCGGGAACGATGCGCCTTGAGAATCCAGTCGCATTGGTGAGGCCGGTGCCGCCGCCCGACCGTGCGCTTGCCGGCGTGAAGGCCATGCCAGCGGAAAATCCGGGTATGTGGTTCACCAATGATGCCTATCCCACCGACGCGATCCGCGCGGGCGCGGAGGGGCGGGTGCTGGCCAGGCTGGCGATCGACCCGTCCGGGTCGCCCACGGCATGCACCATCCTCACCAGCAGCCGCTCGACCAGCCTGGATGCGACGACCTGCTCGATCCTCATGACACATGCGACCTTCACACCGGCACGGGATCGAAACGGCGCCGCGACCGTTGGCGATTATACGGTGCCCGTCCGCTGGGTATTGCCCGAGGATTGAACGGACTTCTTCCATGAGCAATTGCTGGACGCCCGCACCGCGAGCCACTACATCGCACGCCGCAATGGAACTGCTTCTCATCCTCTCCGCGCTGCTGAGCGCGCTGACCGGCGCGATTTCCGGCGTGCGGACACCCGAGGTGCGGTTGCATCAGGCAGTGGTCGGGGCCTCCACGGTCCAGGCCAGCGCGCCGACTGCTGCGCGTGTCGCGGCACGGCCGATCGTCCAGGCGATGCCGACGCTTGTCGCGGCGTCGTCCTTCGGCATTGAAACCGCCTTTGCGCTCGATACCGTCATTCCGCTCTATGCGGAGCGCCGTCGCGAATAGAGCGACCGCCTGATCCGGCTGCGGCCGGCTCCACCTGTCACGTTCATTCCGCCGCCCGGCACGACCCGGCGGCCATGCCTTATAGATCGGGAATTCTCCATGCTCGGCGGCTTTGCCAAATCGCTTTTCGGTTCTTCGAACGACCGTTACGTCAAGTCCCTCGGCGCGATCGTCGCGAAGATCGCGGCGTTCGAGCCGACCATCTCAGCGATGACCGATGCCGAGCTTTCCAACCAGACGGTCGTGTTCCGCGAGCGGCTGGCGAACGGCATCAAGCTCGACGATCTGCTGCCCGAGGCCTTTGCCACAGTGCGCGAGGCGGCCAAGCGGACCCTGGGCCAGCGCCATTACGATGTGCAGATGGTCGGCGGCATCGTGCTCCACCGCGGTGAGATCGCCGAGATGCGCACCGGTGAGGGCAAGACGCTGGTGGCGACGCTCGCGACCTATCTCAACGCGCTGCCGGGCACCGGCGTGCATGTCGTCACCGTCAACGACTATCTCGCCGAGCGCGACGCGGGCTGGATGGGCCAGGTCTATCGCTTCCTCGGCCTCACCGTCGGCGTGATCATCCCGAACCTGACCGACCAGCAGCGCCGCGACGCCTATCATTCGGATATCACCTACGGCACGAACAACGAGTTCGGCTTCGATTATCTGCGCGACAACATGAAGTACGAGCGCAGCTCGATGGTCCAGCGCGCCTTCAACTTCGCGATCGTCGACGAGGTCGACTCGATCCTGATCGACGAAGCCCGCACACCGCTGATCATCTCCGGCCCGACCGACGACAAGTCCGACCTGTATCGCAGCGTCGACCTGGTCGTGAAGGAGCTCGACGCGATCGATTACGAGAAGGACGAGAAGCAGAAGTCGATCATCCTGACCGAGGATGGCACCGAGAAGGTCGAGCGCATGCTCGAAAAGGCCGGATTGCTCGAGGGCGCGAACCTCTATGACTTCGAGAACACCCAGGTCGTCCATCACCTGAACCAGGCGCTGCGCGCGAACATGATGTTCAAGCTCGACACCGATTACATCGTGAAGGACGGCAAGGTCATCATCATCGACGAGTTCACCGGCCGCATGATGGACGGCCGGCGCTGGTCGGATGGCCTGCATCAGGCGGTCGAGGCCAAGGAGGGCGTGCAGATCGAGCCCGAGAACCAGACCATGGCCTCGATCACCTTCCAGAATTATTTCCGCATGTACCCCAAGCTCTCGGGCATGACCGGCACCGCCGCGACCGAGGCGGCCGAATTCTACGACATCTACAAGATGAACGTCGTGACCATCCCGACCAACGTGCCAGTACAGCGCGTCGACGAGGAGGATGAGTTCTACAAGGACACCGCCGACAAATTCCAGGCGATCGCCAAGAAGATCAAGCACCATGCCGAACTGGGCCAGCCCGTGCTGGTCGGCACCGTCTCGATCGAGAAGTCGGAGCTCTTGTCCGAGTTCCTCGTCAAGGAAGGCGTGAAGCACGAAGTGCTCAACGCCCGCCAGCATGAGCGCGAGGCGCACATCGTCGCACAGGCGGGCCGCAAGAGCGTCGTCACCATCGCGACCAACATGGCGGGCCGCGGTACGGACATTCAGCTCGGCGGCAATCTCGAGTTCCGCGTCAACGACGAGCTGTCCGACATCCCCGAAGGGCCTGAGCGCGACGCCGCGATCGCTGCGATCAAGGCCGAGATCGCCGCCGAGAAGGCCGAAGTGCTCGCCGCGGGCGGCCTGTTCGTGCTCGGCACCGAGCGCCATGAGAGCCGTCGCATCGACAACCAGCTGCGCGGCCGTTCGGGCCGCCAGGGCGATCCGGGTCTCAGCCGTTTCTATCTGAGCCTCGACGACGATCTGCTGCGCATCTTCGGCCCGGACACGCTGTTCGCGCGCATGATGCGCTCCAACATCGGCGACGGCGAGGCGATCGGATCGAAATGGCTGTCGAAGGCGATCGAGACCGCGCAGAAGAAGGTCGAGGCGCGCAACTACGACATCCGCAAGCAGGTCGTCGAATATGACGACGTGATGAACGATCAGCGCAAGGTCATCTACGAGCAGCGCGCCGACATCATGGATGCCGACACGGTCGGCGACGTGGTGCAGGACATGCGCACCGAGCTGGTCAATTCGATCGTCGGCGAGGCTTGCCCGCCAAACAGCTATCCCGAACAATGGGACGTCGAGGGCATGCGGGCGAAGCTCGCCGAGACGCTCGCGCTCGAACCGCCGATCGACGACTGGCTGAAGGAAGAGGCGATCGATCCGGAGGTCGTCGAGGAGCGCGTGCGCGAGGCGGCCGATGCGATGGTCGCCGAAAAGGCCGCGATGCTCGAGCCCGAGCAGTGGATCCAGGTCGAGAAGTCGATCCTGCTGCAGAATCTCGACCATCACTGGAAGGAGCATCTGGCGACGCTCGATGCGCTGCGCCAGGTCGTCCATCTGCGCGCCTATGCGCAGAAGACGCCGATCAACGAATATAAGCAGGAAGCCTTTTCGCTGTTCGAGCGCATGCTCGGCAATATCCGCGAGGATGTGACCCGCACCATCGCGCACGCCCAGTTTCAGCTTCAGGAAGCGCCGCCGCTGCCCGACCTGCCGGACTTCATCACGACGCATTTCGACCCGTTCAGCGGCGACGATGACAGTGCGGATTTCGACGGGGGCACGCGCGGTCTGCTGACCACCACGCTGCCGCCGCTGTCGATCCCGCGACCGATGGGCGACGAGGTCGGCGAAGATCCGGCTGAATGGGAAGGCAAGGTGAGCCGCAACGCACCATGCCCATGCGGTTCAGGTCGCAAATACAAGCATTGCCACGGCGCCGTCGGGGTAGCGTGAGAAAGAGGCTCCCCCGCTGATACGGGGGAGCCTTTCGCTTATTTGGGCATCACGATCGACGGGCCGAGGTTGTTCATCACCTCGCGCGCGTCGAAGGCGCGGACATTGTCGCGCGGTTTCGGGCCACGGCCGAGCACGATCTCGGCATTGGCCTCATATTTGTCGACCGTCGTCACATCGACGCTGCGATCCCAGAAAGGATCGCCCCAGAACGGATCCCAGCTGCGCCAGCCGAAGCCGCGGCCGCGATAGCGCCAGCTCGCGCCCCAATAACCATAGGGTCCGGGGCCGAAGGCGCTTGGTGTCGTATAGGTTCGCGTCCGTCGGTCGGTGTCGCGATCGGCCAGGATGAAATAATCGAAGCCGTGCTGCACCGTCAGTTCGGCCGAGCGGTACAGCAGGTAACGGTCGACCGTGTCGCGCGACGTGTAGCTGTTGCCGGCGAAGCTCACCATGTAGCGGTTCGCCTCGATCATCCGGTCGCTATAGCCCGCCCGCGCGAAGCCCGTGCCGGTCGCCGGGCGATAGGCTGTTTCGGTGGCGCAGCCCGCGGTCATCAAGGTTGCGGCACCCAGCACTGCGAAAAGCGCGGCCCGCGAAGTTCCTGTCTTCATGTCTTCCTCCAGCACGTTCCGATGCGACAAAGCGTGCTGCATCGGCCGTCAGATGTGGAACGTACGACTCAGCCCATGTGTCCGTGACAAATACGTAACTATGTCGTCATGGATGCACGGTCCGGTTCTGCCGGCGCCCAACGAGAAGACGGCGCCAGAACCCGGTGGCCGTAACACTTAGCTCTTGAGCTAAGCGATTGCGCGTGATACTTAGCCTTATGGAACAGTATCACGAGCAGCTGAACACGGTCTTTCACGCGCTTGCCGACCCCACGCGCCGCGCGGTGATCGGGCGGCTGGGCAAGGGGCCAGCCAGCATCAGCGAACTCGCGCAGCCCTTCGACATGGCGCTGCCCTCCTTCATGAAACACATCCATCTGCTCGAGGAGAGCGGCTGGATCCGGACGCGCAAGCAGGGCCGGGTGCGAACCTGCACGATCGAGAAGGCGACCTTCGCCGCGGTCGACGACTGGCTCGCCGACCAGCGCGCGCTCTGGGAGGAGCGCACCGACCGGCTCGAACACTTCGTCACCCATCAACCAGAGGATGCCCAATGACGCCCCCATTCAATCCCGATCTCGACCTGACCATTTCGCGTATCATCAAGGCGCCGCGGTCGGCCCTGTGGAGCGCGTGGACCGATCCGGCGAAGTTTCAGAAGTGGTGGATTCCCGAACCGGCGCGCTGCGAGGTTGCCGAGATGGATCTCGCCCCCGGCGGCGCATTCGTGACCCGGATCAGCGAGGATGGGGGTGCCTTCGGACCTCATGTGAGCGGCTGTTTCCTCGCGGTCGATCCCCAGGAACGCATCGTCTTCACCAACGCGCTGCTCGGCGGTTGGCGGCCGGCGGAGAACCCCTTCATGACCGCGATCATCACCTTCAAGGATCATCCGCTCGGCACCGACTATTCCGCCCATGTCATGCATCGGAGCAATGCCGATCGGACCATGCACCAGAATCTGGGCTTCAATGACGGCTGGGGCACCGTGATGGGGCAGCTCGCGAAGCTCGTCGAATAGACTTTCATCACACAAAGGGACGCTGCCCATGCGCAAGATCATTCTGCAGATGATGACGACCCTCAACGGCCGCCTGGATGACCCGATGGCCTGGCTTTCCGGGGTCGGGGACGACCAATATCGGGAGATCGACCGGATCTATGCCGGATATGATACCGTTCTGGTCGGACGGACGACCTATGAGGAGATGGCCGCCTATTGGCCGGGCGCGCTTTCCGACGATGTCGGGACCGAGACCAACCGGGCGATGGCGCAGCGAATGAACGACTATCGCAAGATCGTCTTCTCGCGGTCCGGCAGCGCCGCACTGACGCCCTGGAATAACGTGGAACCGGTCGTGGCGGCCACCGATGCCGATCTCGCGGCGTTTCTGAGGGACCTGAAGGCCCAGCCCGGAGCCGATATCCATGTGTCGGGCGGCGCCAGTTTCGCGCAATCCGTCGTCGCGCTCGACCTGATCGACGAATTCTATTTCTTCACCTACCCGATCGTGTCGCCCGGCGAGTCCTGGTTCTCGACCTTGACCGAGAAGCGCGATCTGAAACTGCTCGGCATTCGCGCCTTCGAGCACGGCGTGGTGGGATCGCATCACGCATCACACACCGCTGCGGATCTGCCGCACCCCGCGAGTTTTACGGAGATGTTGCGATAGGGGCGATTTCACCGCGCAACGCCGAGCCGATCAGCCCGAAAAAGCCCTGGCTGGCCGTGCTCTTCGCGCTGTTCCATTCGGGGTGCCATTGCACCGCCAGGACGTCCCCGCCGCAGGGGCGCGCGGAGAAAGCCTCGATCAGGTCGTCGTCGACCGCCAGAGCCTCGATCTCCAGGCCCGTGCCGAGGCGGTCGATGCCCTGGCGGTGCACCGAGTTCACCTTGAGCCGGCGCGCGCCTGCGGCACCAGCGAGCATGCCGCCGTCGACGAGCCTCACATCGTGGCAATGCTCGAACAATTGCTCGAACGACAGCGCGTCCTCATTGCCGTGATGCGTCTCGCCGCCGAGTTCCGCCGTCAATGTGCCCCCGAAAAGCACATTGAGTTCCTGCAGCCCGCGACAGATGCCGAAGACCGGCTTGCCATGCTCGATCATATGCCCGGCGAGCGCGAAGGCGACCTGATCGCGCTCCTCGTCCACCCGGTCTCCCGTGCAGGCGCTCGCGCCGTAGCGCGTCGGGCAGACATTCGACCGCGAGCCGGTGAGCAGCAGCCCGTCCAGCCGATCGGTCAGCGAGGCCGCGTCGAGCACGTCGATCAGCGCGGGGACAAGCAGCACCGTCGCGCCCGAGATGCGTGACAGGGGCTCGATGAATCGGCTGGCCACGGCCTGGATGGGGCGCTCGGCGATTTCGTTGCAGCATAGAACGCCGATGACCGGCTTGCTCGGCCTAGCAGGGCCGCGTGGAAAGAAGGGCGCGCTCATGCCGCAGCGCCGGCCAGGCTTGCGGCAAGACGCATGGGCCTGTTTTCAGGTACCTGTTCGAGCAGCCTCAGAACCATCCGATGCCTCCAGCCTCCGGCGCGATATGCGGAAGACGATAACCTACTAATCGAGTAGGCATTAGGAAGAAAATATGCCCATTGGGAAACCGGACGTTGAAGCGGCCTGAATGTGCGACGCGCCGCGCGACACGGCATGATCCAGCCAGGGCTTTCGCGGATATCCTGTACAACCCTTCAAAATACTATATTCAGCGATCCGCATCGGCGTTCTGCAAAGGGGATGCGATGTGCGCGGATGGCAGGTGCTTCCCGCGAGGTGAGGCATGATGAATCGCGCTCGACGGGAAGTATTGGAGACGATTCGTACGAGGCACAAGCCTTTAGGCGCCGCTCGAACCGACGTTTCAGCGCGGCGTCACCGGCAGCCTTGGGGAATAGTTCAGCGACGGATCGCCGCACTTCTTGGTTCTGATATGCCAGGCGGCGGCCTCCATGGCGCAAGGCCGTTGGCGTTGCAGGGACTATTGTCCAAAGGTGCGTTATCTCGCGTGTCGACTAAGCTGGGCTCGACGCCAGGGCGGATGGCCGAAAGGGGATGAGTGTAATCGTGGTATCGACCAAGACCGCTGGCGCTCGGCAGTCGCGCCTGGGCGGACAGGCCAGGCAGGACGGGCAGGGCAGCCAGGGTGGGCAGGGCGGACGGTCGGCGCGGACCAAGGCCAGGATCGCCGACGCGGTCATCACCGTGCTTGCCGAGGCGGGGTCGAGCAGGTTGACTCACCGGCTCGTGGCGGCCGCGGCAGGCGTGTCGCTTGCCGCCACGACCTATCACTACGCCACGAAGCGCGACATGATCGCTGATGCGGCCAGTCGCTTGCTTGAGGGCTATGCCCAGTCGTTCCGGCGGGCTGCCGCGCGCCAGCGGCGTGGCGATGGTGTGGCAACTGACCTTGGCGGGTTCGCGGCCAGGCTCCTGATCAACGCCACTGGCCGCCATCGCAGATCCGCCCTGGCCTGGTGCGAGATCATCCTCGATGCGGCGCGTACGCCGGAAGGACATGCGCTGGCGGATAGCTGGTTCAGCGAGCTGCTCGCGGTCTGGGGCGATCTTGCGGGAGCGATGCCCGGCGCGCGCGGGGAACATGACGTCGAGACGGCGATCGACACCATGATCGGCCTGTTGTTCATCACCTTGCCGCTCGACCTGACCTCGGCGCGATTGAGTGCCGTGCTGACGGGCGGCGGCGATCCGGCCAGGGAATGGGCACCGCCCAGCGCGCATCCGATCACCGACGCACCGCCGCCGACTCGCCGGACCAACAAGGCGCGCGAGACCCGGGAGCGGATCCTGGGCGGCGCGATCGACGTGCTCATCGCGCAGGGCGCGGGCGCGATCACCTACAATGCCGTGGCGGCGCAGAGCGCGCTGACCACCGCCGCGCCGGCCTATCATTTCGGGTCGATCGAGGGGCTGCTCAAGGCTGCCGAAGCCGAGCTGTTCGCCCGCTCCAAGGGACGGTATCGCGACATGGTGACGTCAGCCCAGGTGACGGGCGCGCCCCTGGACGTGCTGGCCGACCTGACCGCCGCGGTGTTCGTCCGCGAAGTCACCCAGCATGGCCGGGCGGCGATCGCGATCTATTCGATCGGCCTCGAATCGTCGCGGCGACTCGAACTGCGACCCGCTGTTTGGGACGTCATCATGGATCAGACCAAGGCGTGGAAGCGCCGGCTGGAACTGCTGGTCCCCGAGGCTGGCCCGCTCGAGGCGATGCGCATGCAGGCGGTCTTCATCGGCAAGCAGGTCCGCGCTCTCTCCACCGGCTCACCGCTGGCGCATCTCGCCCTTGCCCGGGGGGAGTTCAGGAGTGCGATCATCGCGAATACCAAATAACGGTACATTCTTTTAAAAATATTGACGAGCGCGTTTCGAAGCCGTACTGCCCCATCACGCAAGCCGTCGAAGAACGGCCTGTGTCTGGGGAAGCGACGGCGACTGCCTCGCCAGCCTCCAGTCGGATCAAGCGCCCGCCAGCGGCGCGTCGGGGAGGATGAGATGAGAGGCGATTTTTCACCACTTGGTGTCTTTGGATTTCGGTCGTTGCGCCTGGGCGTTTCGATTGCGGCGCTGACCAGCGGGCTTGCCTGGGCAAGCATTGCGCAGGCTCAAACCACGCCGCTGCCCGCCGCGCAGGCCGGCACCGTTCCCGGGCAGTCGCTTGACCCGGAGAGCGGCGACGTGCCTTCGGAGGAAGCCGATATCGTCGTTACCGGCACGCTGCTGCGCGGCGTCGCCCCGACCGGCACCAATGTGGTCAGCGTGACCCGGGACGATGTGCTCGTCAGCGGTGCGGCGTCGTCGAACGACCTGCTCGCCTCGATCCCGCAGGTCGGCAATTTCGGCACGGTCCCGGTCGGTACTGCGAGCTTCGCCCTTCCGGTCGTGCGGCCCAACATTCGCAATCTGGGCGCCTCCGGCGGCGTGACCACGCTGGTGCTGGTCAACGGCCACCGCATGGTCGGCGCGGGCGTGCTCCAGACGACGTTCGACCCATCGGCGATTCCGCCGGACATCATCGAGCGCGTGGAGGTCGTGCCCGATGGCGGCTCGGCGATCTACGGCTCGGACGCGATCGGCGGCGTGATCAACTTCATCACCCGCAAGCGCTTCAACGGCGTCGGCGCCAGCGCCCGGTACAGCTTTGGCGACGATTATCAGGGTGTTGACGGCAATCTGACGGTCGGTCGCGACTGGGGCAGCGGCTCGCTGTTCGTGTCTTATGCCTATGCCTGGCACGACAATATCCTGGGCATCGACCGCGATTATGTCCGTGCCGACAACCGGGCGAAGGGCGGCCTCGACAACCGCACCACCACCTGCGCGCCGGGCACCATTACCGCTGCGGGCGTCAGCTATGCGCTGCCGGGGCTCCTGCCCAACACGAGCAACCTCTGCGACAGCAACGACTATGCCGATATCTATCCGCGCGAGCGGCGGCATTCGGTCTATGCCAGCCTGACTCAGAAGCTGAACGACAGCGTCACGTTCGACATGTCGGCTTATTGGTCGCGGCGCGACACGACGACGCTCAGCTCGCAATCGGGCTTCACGGGCAACATCATTTTCACCAACCCCTATTTCCGCCCGATCGGCCTCTCGCCGGTCCAGGGCGTTGCGCTGTCCTTCGCCGATGTCTTCGGCAAGAGCGCTACCAGCAGGGCGCGGTTCGATTCCTATGGCGTCACGCCGAGCATCTCGATCGGTCTCGGCGGTAACTGGCAGCTCCGCGCGATGGCGAATTTCGGCGAGAGCTACAATCTGGTGCGTGAGCAGACGATCAACTCGACCGCGGCCACCCTGGCGCTGGCGGGAACGACGATCGCGACCGCGCTCAACCCCTATAATCTGTCGGCGACCAACCCGGCCGTGCTGGCGACGATCGCCGATTTCGAGAATTTCGGCGACGCCACCCAGGCGCTGGCCGAGGGGCGGCTGATTCTGGACGGCTCGCTGGCCAGCCTGCCCGGCGGCGACATCCGGCTCGCGGTCGGCGCCGAATATCATTACGAGCAGCTCGATTCCCGCATCGCGCAGGACCGGCGCAACGTCTTCACCAACGCGATCAATTCGTCGGCCAATCGCGACGTGAAATCGGCCTATGCCGAATTGCTGATCCCGATCTTCGGGGCCGGCAATGGCGGGCCGGGCATGCGCAGCCTGCAGGTCTCGGGCTCGATCCGCCATGACGATTACAGCGACGTCGGCGGCACGACCAACCCGAAGATCGGCATCACCTACAAGCCGTTCGAGGATTTCACCCTGCGCGGCAATTACGGGACCTCGTTCCATGCGGCGAGCCTTGCCGATACGACGAGCACGGCTGACTCACGCGTTCAGGTCTTCCTGTTCAGTCCGTACCGCGCGGCCAACAGCTCGCCGCTCGACATCCTGCGGCCGATGATCGTCATCGCTGGCGGCAATCCCGATTTGCGGCCGGAAAAGGCGGACACCTGGTCGGTCGGTTTCGACTGGGTGCCCAAGGCTGTGCCCGGCCTGGTTGCCAGCGCAACCTATTGGAACGTGAAGTTCACTGACTCGATCTCGGTGCCGCCGATCACCTCTCCGGTGCTTTATTCGGACCCGAACTATGCCAGCTATTATATCCTGAATCCGACCCTGGCCCAGGCCCAGGCGGCGGCGGGCAATCTGATCGTTACCGGCGCACCCAGCCTGGCCAGCCTCTATACCCCTACCTCGACGCCCTATGTGCTGTTCAACGCGCGGCGCACCAATCTCGGGTCGGTCCATACCGACGGCATCGATTTCAATGTCGGCTATGCGCATGAGACGGGCTTCGGGTCGGTCAACGCGAATATCTCCGGCACCTATACGCTCAACCGCAAATCCTCCGCGGTGGCGGGTGGCCCGTTCAGCGACAATCTCAAGAACGGCGTCGGGCGCACGGCCCTTGCCGCGGGCGTTGGCGCGCGCGTCGGCGACCTGACCGGACATGCGACGCTGAACTATCGCGGCGGATATCCCATCCTCGGCATTCTCAGCCAGAACCATGTCTCGTCATTCAAGACGGTCGATCTGTTCTTCAGCTACGATCTGGGCAAGCTGGTCAAGAACAGTTTGCTGACGCTCAATATCGACAATGTCTTCGACCAGGACCCGCCTTATCTCGACAGCGCCAGCGGCTATACCAATGGCAGCACGCTCGGGCGGGTGGTCTCGATTGGCGTCCGCACCAAATTCTAGGGAGAAGGTGATGCCGCTTCCGTCGATTCAACCCAGGCGCCATTTCTGCTGAAATCCATCGGAACCCCTCGGCCCGCCTCCTCTCGAGGCGGGCCGGGGCGGCGATTGAGCGAAAGACGAACTTAAGGCCCTCTCACATTATGCAAGTAACAGGTCACTATAGTCAAAGCACGGATCGGGCCTGTTCGGCGCGGACTATGGCTATTGGTGCAGACGGAGGGGAGGACGACTCAGAAATTGCTGTTGGGGGCTCGAAGAAGAGTCGTCAAAAAAATAGCGTAAACCGACTCTCACATTCCGTCGAATTCACACCCTTTTTCCGCAGCGCCGTGCCATCTCCAACACCTGTTCGACGCGCTTGTTTCCTCCCGTTCCTGTCGGCCGTGCTGGTTTCTTTCTGCCTGATTCAGCCTGTGCAGGCCGAGCCGGACCCTGTGCCGTCGAAACTCGCGGTCGAATATAGCGCCACGCCGCTCGGGCTCGACGAGCCGGCGCCCCGTCTCGCCTGGCGGTCGCCGGTGGGTAGGCAGACCGCCTATCGCATCCGCGTCGCCGCTTCTCCGCAGGCGTTGGAGAAGGACGATCTGGTCTGGGACAGCGGCAAGGTCACGTCCGATGCGAACGTGCAGATCGCCTATGCCGGCCAGCCGCTGAAGGCGCGCGGGCGTTACTCGTGGCAGGTACAGGTCTGGGATGATACAGGTCGCGCGAGCGGCTGGAGCACGCCCGGCTGGTGGGAGATGGGGCTGCTCGCGCCGGCGGACTGGCAGGCGAAATGGATTTCCGGCCCCGAGCGGCGCGATCACGACTGGAGCGACGTCACGCTCGATGTGGATCTGACGCTTACGGGTAACGCAGTCGACATCCTGTTTCGCGCGCTGCCGCACGGCAAGACCTATGGCGACGCCTATGTCTGGACGCTCAGCGAGGGCAAGGACGGCGCGGTCCTTGTCGAATCCGTGCGGACCTATCCGGGCGGCATCAGTTCAGCGGTCAAGACGGCGGTGCTCAAGCGGGTGCCCTTGTCGGTGCCGCTCAAGGGCCAACGGCATCGGCTGACGATTCGGGCAACCGGCGCGACGATCGTCACCAGCCTGGACGGCAAGCCAATCGACACGCTCGAGGACCGCACCCACGGCCACGGCACGATCGGCTTCAGCGGCAAGGAAGAGCGCGCGGCGGTGATCCATGCGGTCGCGGTTTCCGGCACCGGCAGCCCGGCGGCGCGAACCGATTTCGCGCGCAACGACAATCCCTTCACGGGCGGCAGCGTCTCGTCCGAAGGGCTGGTCGTCGCCAGCGGGGTGAAGAATGTCGACCTGGTCCTGCCGATCGAGGCGCCGGCGCCCCTCGTCCGGCGCGCTTTCCAGGTCGGCAGCAAGAAGGTCGCCCGCGCGCGGCTCTATGTCGCCGGCGCGGGCATGCCACGCACGGTGCTGAACGGAACCGCGGTCGGCTCGCCGCTGGGGGCCGGGTTCACTGCCTATGACAAGCGCGTACTGACCTACACCTATGACGTGACCGCGCTGCTGCGGCTCGGGCAGAATGTGCTTGGCGCCGAACTTGGCCGGGGCTGGTACGGCCTGACCGATCCCAATGAATGGTATTTCCACGTCGCGCCCTGGCACGCCGAGCCGGCCCTGAAGGCGCAACTCGAGATCGACTATGCTGACGGCACGACCCAGAAGGTCGCGACCGGGGCCGACTGGCAGACAGTGTCCGGCCCGACGATCGGCGACTCCGTCCATCGCGGCGAGGGTTACGACGCGCGTCTGTTCCCCGCGGGCTGGGACAAGCCGGGCTTTCGGCCGATCCGCTGGAACGCGGCCCGTGTCGTCACAGGTCCGACCGGTGCTCTGGTCGCTGCCAATTCCGAGTTGATCACTCCGGTCGAGGCGATTGCGCCGGTCTCGGTCAAACAGGCCGCGCCTGGCATCTGGGTCTATGATTTCGGCCGCATCGTCGCGGGCTGGACCGCGCTGGACGTACAAGGACCGCGCGGCGCCACCGTCTCGATGGTCGCAGGCGAGCAGCTCGATGCGGCGGGCCGGGTCATTCCGGCATCCGGCTTGATCGACGCGCAACTCCAGACCGATCGCTACACGCTGGCCGGCAAGGGCCGCGAGCATTGGGAGCCGAGCTTCGGCTATCGCGGCTTCCGTTATGTCCAACTCGAGGGCGTTCCCGGTACGCCGGACACGACGACCCTGACGGCACGCGTGGCGCACTCCGCCGTCGCGAAGACCGGGAGCTTCGCCAGCGCCGATCCGCTGCTCGGGAAGATCGATGCGGCCGGCACCGCGACGATCCTCAACAACATGCACGGCTTCCAGACCGACACGCCGACCTATGAGAAGAATGGCTGGACTGGCGACGCCCAGGCCTCGGCGGGCGCGGCGGCACGCAGCCTGGATGTGGCGCGGGTCTGGACCAAATGGCTCGGCGATTTCCGCGATGCGCAATCGGCCAAGGGCGAGATTCCCGAGATCGTGCCCGCGACGCCCTATTACGGCTATGAGGATACGCCGGGCTGGGGCCTGATCTCAGGGCCGACCACGCCGTGGGACGTGGCAGCGCTGATCCTGCCATGGGAACTCTACACCAGCTATGGCGACACGCGCATCCTCGCGCGCAATCACGACATGCAGCGGCGGCTGGTCGATTACACCGCGACCGTCATCACGGCCCCCGATTATTACCGCGCCAAGGGCCTGAGCGAATGGTCGCCGCCGGGAAGCCTGGACTTCTTCAACGCCCGCGGCGGCGGCGTCGATGCGGTGACCACAGCCTATTTCTTCCATGAAGCGGATCTGCTCGCGACATCGTCCGGCATCATCGGCGAGACGCAGGATGCGGCGCGCTACCAGGCGCTCGCCGAGGCGATCCGCGCGGCGTATAATGCGCGCTACTGGGACGACAAGAACGGCTGGTACCGGACGATCGACGCCAAAAGCGTGGCGGGGCCACCGCTCCAGATCCAGAATGTCCTGGCGCTCGCCTTCGGCATGGCGCCCAAGGGCCGCGAGCAAAGCGTCGCCGATGCGATCGCCCGCGACGTGGAGAAACAAGGCCTGCGCACCGGCGTGTTCGGCACGCGCTATGTGCTTGAGATGCTCAGCGACCATGGCCATGCCGACCTGGCTTATCGCGCAGCGACCCGCACTGACGAACCGAGCTGGGGCTGGTGGATCGCGAACGGCCATTCGACGATGTTCGAGAGCTGGAGCCTCGGTAGCCGCTCCCGCGATCATCATTATTTCGCGTCGATCGGCGACTGGATGCGCCAGCGGCTCGCCGGGCTGAGGCCGGGGGCGCCGGGCTACAAGACCGTGCTGGTCAAGCCGGCGATCCCGACCGGGCTCGCCAGCGCGGAAGCGACGATGGAGACAGTGCTTGGCCATGCCGCGTCGCGCTGGCGGGTCGAGCAGGGCAGGCTGACCCTGCAGGCCGAGGTGCCGCCGAACGCCAGCGGCGAAATCTGGGTGCCGACGCGCTTCGGCACCGTCACCGCCCCGGCCGGCGCGACGTTGGTCCGCAGCGAAGCGGGCTATGCGATCTACCGCACTGGCCCGGGCATGTATGACTTCAAAGGCGGAGAGACGCGATGATCCGGATATTGATCGGGTTGACTCTGTTGGTCGCCACACCGGCGGTTGCGCAGGACGTGCGCACCGAGTCCGGGCCGGTGCACGGCGCTGCGGCTGACGGCGTGGTCGCCTTCAAGGGCATTCCCTACGCCGCCGCTCCTATCGGTGACCTGCGCTGGCGCGCACCAGCCGCGCCTGCTGCCTGGAGCGCGGTTCGCGACGGATCGAAATTCGGGGCGGATTGTCCGCAGAACGCCTTTCCCGGCGCAACCGGCAGCGGCCAGCCGACCAGCGAGGATTGCCTGTTTCTCAACGTCTGGACGCCCAAACCCGTCGCGGGCGCGAAGCTTCCGGTGATGCTGTGGATCCATGGCGGCGGCTTCGTCAGCGGATCGAGCGCGCTTGCCGAGACTGACGGTGCCCGGCTCGCAAGCCGTGGAGTGGTGCTGGTGAGCTTCAACTACCGCCTCGGGCGGCTGGGCTTCTTCGCGCATCCGGCGCTCGCCGCCGAAGGCGCGGGCAAGCCCGCCGGCAATTGGGGCCTGATGGACCAGATCGCGGCGCTGACATGGGTGCGCAGGAACATCGCCGCCTTCGGTGGCGATCCGACCAATGTGACGATCTTCGGCGAATCCGCGGGCGGTGAATCGGTCGCGCGGCTGATGACCTCGCCCGCCGCGAAAGGCCTGTTCGCCAAGGCGATCGCCTCGTCAGGCGGCGGTCGCGACAAATGGCCGACGCTTGCCGCGGCTGAAGCCAAGGGGAAGGTCTTCGCATCAAACGCCGACGCCGCAACCCTGCGCGCGCTCCCGACCGCGACCGTGATCGGCGGCATCAACCTGTTGAGCAAGGAAGAGGATCGCTATTCGGGCCCGATCACCGATGGGGCGATCATCCCCGGCGACGCGGACCGCCTGTTCGCCGAGGGCAAGCAGGCGCACATCCCGTATATCGTCGGCAACAATGACGATGAGCTCGGCTTCGTGCCGGCGCCGTTCCTGCCGATGGTCAACACGCCGGCACTGGCGGGGCTGGGGGCAGGGGCCAAAGCGGTGACCGCTGCCTATGGCTCCCCCGAAAAGGCCGAACGCCATGTCGCCGCAGATATCATGTTCACCGAACCGGCATTGGCGCTCGCCCTTCGCCACGCCCGAGCGGGGGCGCCGACCTGGCTCTACCGCTTCGGTTATGTCGCGGAAGCCAAGCGCAAGGATGGCATCGGCGCCGGTCATGCGACTGACGTGATCTTCCAGTTCGACGATTTGGTGAAAGGCGATGTCGCGCCGACCGCCACCGACCAGGCCGCAGCCAATCTGCTGGCGACAGCCTGGACCAATTTCGCAAAGACCGGTGATCCGAACGGGAAGGGCATCCCCGCCTGGCGTCGGGTCGATCCCAAGGCGCCAGCGATGCTCGAGATCGGCATCACGGGCACAAGCATGGCGCCTGCCTCGAGCCCTGCGCTCGATGCCATCGCCGCCGCCCGCGATACAGTCCAATGAAGGTATTCCAGATGCGCAGCCTGCTTGTCGTGCTCGCCCTGCTTGCGGTGACGGCCTCGGGCGATGCCCAGGAGGTGATCCGCCTCCGCTCCGGCGCGCCCGCAACGCCCCAGCCCGAAGTGACAGAGACTCGCTTCCCCTTCGGCAAGATCGTGCGCAACGTCTCCGACGCGTCGCTCACTGCCTATCTGCCCGATCCGAAGATCGCGACCGGCACTGCGGTGATCGTCGCGCCCGGCGGTGGCTTCCACATGCTGTCGATCGAGAATGAGGGCGTCGCGACGGCGCGCTGGCTGAACGGCATGGGTATCACGGCGTTCGTGCTGAAATACCGGCTTGTGCAGACCGATGACGGCTTCGTGCCGCACTTCTTCCGGCTGCTGACTCACCTCCCCGAGCTGGCCACTGCCGTCGAGCCGCTGCGCCCGGCCGCTACCGCTGATGGCGAGGACGCGGTCCGCTATGTTCGCAAGAACGCCAGACGTTTCGGCGTGAAGCCCAACCGCATCGGCATGATGGGTTTCTCGGCGGGCGGTGCCGTCACGGTCTGGACGATGCTCGCCAACCACCCCGACAGCCGCCCGGATTTCGCCGCGACCATCTATCCGGGCCTGCTGCCCGACCCGATCGTCGCGCCGAAAAAGGCGCCACCCCTGTTCGTGCTGGTGGCCGACGACGACACGATCGCGCGAGGCGACAGCGGCCGGCTCGAAGCCGCGTGGCGGGCAAGCGGGGCCAGCACCGAGTTCGTGACCTATCCCAAGGGCGGTCATGGCTTCGGCATGGAGCTCAAGGGCAAGCCCACCGACGAATGGACCGCACGCATGCGGACCTGGCTGCAGTCTCAGGGAGCATTGACCAAATGAGCGATCTTATCCGGTTCGGCTCACTTGGGGCCGTCGCCATGCTGGCGGGCTGCTCGGCTAGCGATATTGCGCCGCCAGCGGTCGCCGTGCAGAAAATCGCGACCTGCGAGGCGCTGGTCGGCCTGCCGCTCGGCAATGGGCGGATCGAGGCCGCGGTGCCCATTGCCAAGGGTGCAGGGGTCTCCACCGAGGCCGGCAAACCGGGGCTGCCCTCGGCGGGCGCCTTTTGCCGGGTCCAGGCGGTGCTGACCCCGGTGCCGGGATCGTCGATCAAGGTCGAGGTCTGGCTGCCCGAGCGCGCGGCGTGGAATGGCAAGCTGCTCGGCGCGGGCAATGGCGGGTTCGGGAGCAACCTGACCGTGCCCTCGCTGCTGATGCGCGGCGGAGTCGAGAAAGGCTATGCGTCGGTCGGCACTGATATGGGCCATTTCGGCGAAAGCGATGTCGACGCGAAATGGGCGTTGAACGCGCCCGAGAAGATCAAGGATTTCGGCTGGCGCGCCAACCATCTCGCGGCTGAGACCGCGAAGAAGGTGGTCGCGGCCTATTATGCAACGCCGCTTGCCGCGAGCTATTTCCATGGCTGTTCGGACGGCGGCCGCGAGGCGTTGACCGAGGCACAGCGCTATCCCGAGGACTACGACGCGATCATCGCCGGTGCGCCCGCCATTCCCTGGACGCGGATGACCAGCGCCTTTGCGATGAATCACTTGGCGGTATTCGCCCGCCCGGAATCCAGCATTCCCAACCCGAAGCTCAAGCTGTTGCAGACCGCCTCGCTGGCGAAGTGCGACAAGCTCGATGGCGTGGCCGACGGTGTGATCGAGGATCCGCGCCAGTGCCGCTTCGATCCGGCCGAGCTTCAGTGCAAGGCGAGTGACGGCCCGGATTGCATGACCGCGCCGCAGGTCGAGGCGGCTCGCTCCCTGTATCGCGGCCCGGTCGGCCTCGACGGCAAGCCCTTCTATTTCGGCTTCCAGCCCGGTGCCGAAGCCGTGGCCGGCACCTGGGACCTTTGGCTGACCGGTCCCAAGGCGCAGCACGGCCGCTTCGCGACCGAGTTCATGCGTTACATGATCCATTCGAATCCGGAATGGCAGATATCGAGCTTCGATCTGGCACGCGACTATCCGCTGGCGAAGCGGCTCCAGGGCGCCAATCTCGATGCCGACAACCCCGACCTGAGAGGTTTCTTCCGCCACGGCGGCAAGCTGATCCTCTATCATGGCTGGCAGGATGCAGCGATCCCACCCGAGAACACGATCGACTATTATCAACGGGTGGAGCGCGCGAACCCCAAGGGCGCGGCCAGTTCCGTGCGGCTGTTCATGGTGCCGGGCATGTCGCATTGCCTGATGGGCCCGGGTCCGAATGTGTTCGACGCGCTCGGTACGCTCGATGCCTGGCGGCAGGGCGGGGCGGCACCCGAGCGGATGACCGCTACCAAGTTCGACAGCGATCTGTTCGGCTATCTCGGCTTTCCGTCGAAGCCGATCCGCACCCGGCCGCTCTGCGCCTATCCGAAGGTCGCACGGTGGAACGGCACTGGCTCGACTGACGATGCGGCGAGCTTTGTCTGCTCGGCGCCGAACAGCTGATCATGGCGCCGCTCTCCCTCAGTCACGTCCAGGGGCCCACAGAGCCGCCGCTGCTTGACCTGACGATCGGCGCAGCGCTGGTTCGCGCGGCCGATCGTTGGGGCGAGCGCGATGCGTTGGTCTCGGTGGCACAGGGCGTGCGTTGGAGCTTCGCCGAACTGCTGGCGCGCGCTGACGCGCTGGCGGCCGGCCTGCTCTCGCTGGGGCTCGAGCCGGGCGACCGGATCGGGATCTGGTCGCCCAATTGCGCCGAATGGACCCTGACCCAGTTCGCCGCTGCGCGCGCCGGACTGATCCTCGTCACGATCAACCCGGCCTACCGTCTGTCCGAGGTCGAGTTCACGATCAACCATGTCGGGTTGAGCGCGCTGGTCACCGCCGAGACGTTCAAGACCAGCAACTATGTCGAGATGATCGAGGCGCTCGCGCCCGAGCTGAGCCGCAGCAGGCCGGGCCGGTTGAACGCCGAACGGCTGCCGTCGCTGCGCTGCGCGATCCAGATCGACGGCGCGCCGCGGCTCGGCTGGGTGCAGTTCACCGACATCACCGCGCCGCGCTCGGATGCGCGCGCACAAATGGACCGGATCGAGATCGGCCTCAGCCCCGACGACGCGATCAACATCCAGTTCACAAGCGGTACCACTGGCTTGCCCAAGGGCGCCACACTGTCCCACCGCAATATCCTCAACAATGGCTATTTTGTCGGGCGCGGCATGGCGCTGAGGCCGGACGACCGCATCTGCATCCCGGTGCCGCTCTATCATTGCTTCGGCATGGTGCTCGGCAATCTTGCCAGCCTCACGCACGGCGCGGCGATGGTCTATCCGTCCCCGGGGTTCGATGCCGGTGCCGTGCTGAATGCCGTGGCGGCAGAGCGCTGCACCGCGCTCTACGGCGTGCCGACGATGCTGATCGCCGTCCTCGCGCATCCCGACTTCGACAGCGTCGATCTGTCTTCGCTCCGCACCGGCTGCATGGCCGGCGCGATCTGCCCCGAACCGCTGATGCGTGAGGTGATCGGTCGGCTCAACATGCGCGACGTGACCATCGCGTACGGCATGACCGAGACCAGCCCGGTCAGTTTCCAGACCGGGCTCGACGATCCGCTCGAGCAACGCGTCGGGTCGATCGGGCGGGTCCTGCCGCATCTCGAATGCAAGGTGGTCGATGTCGATGGGGAGGTGGTGCCCGTCGGCCAGCCGGGCGAGCTGTGCACGCGCGGCTATTCGGTGATGCTCGGCTATTGGAACGACCCCGAACGGACCGCCGAGGCGATCGACAGCGACGGCTGGATGCACAGCGGCGATCTCGCGACGGTCGACGCGCAGGGCTATGGCAATATCGTCGGCCGGCTGAAGGACATGGTGATCCGCGGCGGCGAGAACATCTATCCGCGCGAGATCGAGGGTTTCCTCTACCGCCATCCGGGGATCGAGGACGTCGCGGTCGTGGGCCTGCCTGACCAGCGCATGGGCGAGGAACTCTGCGCCTGGGTGCGGCTGCGGCCGGGCGCCGATGCCGATCCGGAAGCGCTGCGGGAATTCTGCCGCGGTCAGATCGCGCACTACAAGGTCCCGCGCTACATCCGGGTGGTTGATGCCTTTCCGACCACGGTGACCGGCAAGATCCAGAAATATCTGATCCGCGAGACGATGATCGCGGAACTCGGGCTCGGCGAAACCGCCGGCGCCCCATCGCCAACCAATCCCAAGCAAGAGGTGAAATGATGAAGCTGTACCTGATCGGCGCTGCCCTGACGATTTTTGCCACCGTTTCGCCGGCCGGCGCACAGACGACGCCCCCAGCGGCGGCTGCCCCTACCGCCGCACCCGCGCCGGTGCCGGCCACCGGTGCGAAGTTCACCCTCGACACGCCGATCCAGGAAATCGTGGCGGACGAGCACGGCAAGGTGGTGATGGACAAGAATTTCCCGGGCATGACCGCCCTGCCGGAATATGAGATGTTCAAGGCGCTGAGCCTGCATCAGGTCCAGCCCTATTCGAACGGCAAGCTCACCGACGAAATCCTCGCCAAGGCCGAAGCCGATCTGGCGGCGATCAAATGAAGAAAGGCGGCCGGTATCTTGGCAGCATTGCGGTTCTCGCGCTGATGGGTGGCGTCGTGCCGACCGGGCCGGGCATGGCGGCACCGCCGCAGGAAGCACCGGCCTACAAGGACCGCGCCGCGCCGATCGAGACGCGCGTCGCGGACCTGATGGGCCGGCTGACGCTCGACGAGAAGATCCTCCTCCTGGCGGGGGAGACGTCGATGACGCTCAACGCGATTCCGCGCCTCGGCATTCCTTCGATCCGGATGACCGATGGCCCGACCGGGGTCCGGTCGCCAGAAGGGAAGCCGGCCACCGTCTTCCCCGTCGGCGTTGCGCTGGCGGCCACCTGGAATCCCGATCTCGCGCGCGACGTGGGCACCGCCATCGGCCTGGAGACGCGGGCGCACGGCGCCGATGTCCTGCTGGCACCGACGGTCAACATCGTGCGGACGCCCCGCTGGGGGCGCAATTTCGAAACTTATTCCGAAGATCCCTGGCTCACCGGCCAGATCGCACTCGGCTATGTCCGCGGCGCTCAGGGCACCGGGATCGGCGTGTCGATCAAGCATTTCGCGGCGAACAACCAGGAGACCAACCGCTTCGTCGTCAACTCGATCGTCGATGAGCGGACGCTGCGCGAAATCTACCTGCCGGCGTTCGAAACCGTGGTGAAGCAGGCCGATCCCTGGTCGGTCATGGCATCCTACAACCGGCTCAACGGCACCTATGCCACCGACAATCGCTGGCTGTTGACGGACGTGCTCAAGAAGGAATGGGGCTTCAAGGGCTTCGTCGTGTCCGACTGGGGCGCGACGCACTCGACGGCGGCGGCGGCCAATGCGGGCATGGACCTGGAGATGCCGGGCCCGCCGTCCAATTTCGGTGCCAAGCTGAAGGCAGCGCTTGATGCCGGCAAGGTCAGCGTTGCGCAGATCGACGACAATGCCAGCCGCATGGTCCGCCTGATCGTGCGCAGCGGTGCGCTGGATCGTATGGCTCTGCCTGAGGCAAAGCCGGGCGCGCAGCATCATGCTGCCGTCGCGCGAAAGGCGGCGGAGGAAGCGATCGTTCTCCTGAAGAATGCCGGCGTACTGCCGCTCGATCCTTCGATCCGCTCGCTCGCCGTGATCGGCCCCAATGCCGATGTCTCCCGCATCCAGGGGGGTGGCAGTTCGGCCGTCGAGCCGTTCGATGCGCTGACCACGCCGCTCCAGGCGCTCAGGGCGCTGCTGCCCGGCGTCGAGGTGACCTATGCCAAGGGCGTCGACAATGAGGAGACGCCGCCCGCTGCCTTGCCTACCATGTTCAGCCCGGGATCGGACCGCGCCGAAACCGGCATGGCCGCGACCTATTATGCCACCGCCGACGCCTCCGGAACGCCGGTGCGCAGCGAGCGGGCCACCAGCTTCCTGAAACGGATCAGTGGCAATGTCGCGGGTCCACAGGTCACCGGCTACAGCGCGCTACGGTGGGAGGGGTTCTTCTGGCCCAAGACCTCTGGGCCGCATGAATTCAGCGTGCGCGGGACAGGGAATGCGACGATCACGCTCGACGGCAAGATTCTTCTCGACAAAAGCACTGCATCAACGCCGGATATTCGCGACGTGCTGGGCTTTCCCATCCCCCGGCGGACCGTCACCGTGGATCTGGTTGCGGGGCACAGCTATCCGATCCGCCTCGATTACAAAACCGGACAGACGCCGTACGAATATCTGAGCTTCGGTATCCGCGAACCGCGCCCCTCGATCGATGCCGCCGTCGCCGCGGCGCGGGCGGCCGATGCCGCGATCGTGCTGGTCGGTTCTTCCTCGACCACCGAAGGCGAAGGCTATGACCGCACGTCGCTCGATCTGCCTGGCGAGCAGAACCGGCTGGTCGAGGCGATAGCCGCGGCCAATCCGCGCACCGTCGTGGTCGTGAATGCTGGCGCGGCGATGACGATGCCCTGGCACGACAAGGCGCCGGCGATCCTCGACATGTGGTTGCCCGGCGAAGGCGGTTCGGCCGCGCTGGCGGATGTGCTGTTCGGGCGGACGAATCCGTCGGGCAAGCTGCCCGTCTCGTTTCCCGCCCGGACGGAGGACGATGCGGTGGATCTCAGGAATCCGAAGAGCGCCTATTCGGAAGGGCTGCTGGTCGGGTACCGGGGCTATGAGGCGCGGGGGGTGAAGTCTCTGTTCGCCTTCGGTCACGGCCTTTCGTACACGCGCTTCGCCTATTCCGGGCTGGAGGCTCCCGCGACGACGCGGGGCGGCACACCAGTGAAGGTGCGCTTGACGGTGCGGAACAGCGGCCGCCGCTCGGGCAAGGAAGTGGTCCAGCTCTATGTCGCGCCGGTGGTTCCGCTCGCGGGCGAGGCAGGGAAGCAACTCCGGTCCTTCGCCAAGGTCGATATACCGGCAGGCGACCGGCGCCGTGTGGAGCTCGTGCTCGATCCTCGCGCCTTCTCCTGTTACGACATCGCTGCCGGAGAGTGGCAGGTCAGGCCGGGTGCGTACAAGCTGATGGCGGGGTCGTCGTCGGACGATATCAGGCTGGTCCGCACTATCACTGTCTCCAAATGACGGCCGCCGGTGATCGGTCCCGTCGCACACGGGGCGAGCGGCCGAAAACGGCCGAGACGCATCCGGCGTCGAAGACCCTCCAGCGCGGCCTCGACCTGATCGAGGCAGTCGCGCGCGGGGACGCGCTGCCCGCCGAGTTGAGCGCGACGACCGGACTCACCTACAGCACGACGCACCGTCTTGCCGGAGTCCTGGTCGAGCGGGGCTATCTCGTCCCGATCCGGCGCGGCGGCTATCGCCTCGGCCCGGCCGCGGTGCAGATCGGGTTCGAGGCGCAACGTCAGCTCGATTTGATCCAGATCGCGCGGCCCCATCTCGAGGCCTTGGCCGCTTCGACGGGCGATACCGTCAGCCTCGTGGCACCGCGCGGGGACATCGCCCAGCATCTCGACGTCGTCCTCGGCAGGCGGCGCACCATCGTGGCGCGCCGCATCGGGGAGCGCCAGCCTTTCGAGTCGGCGATCGGACGGGCGCTTCTCGGCGCCGACATCGCCGCGGACTGCGAAGAGGGCGGACAGATTTATTGCGCCGCTGCATCGGTGCGCGGGGCCGGGCGCGAGATCGTGGCCGTGCTCGCGCTATCGAGCCCGGCCCGGGAAGCAGATGGAGGGCGCGGGGAAGCGCTTGAACGGGCGGTGCGGGACGCGGCCGACGCCCTCTCGCGCGATCTCGGCTCGACTGTCCGCGACGAGCGCCTGCAGGATCATCCGTTCCAGGAGTTGTAACCTTCTCGCGCCTGTCCCTTGCCATCTCGTCCCGTTCGACATCCTGGCCACGGCGTTCTCACACGCCGCGACCAAGGTGCCGCTCGTTGGATCATGCCCTCCGATCGCGGCGGGACGGCAGCTCAATATTCGAAGGTGACCGATGCCTTCACGGTACGGGGCGAGCCCTGCAGCAGATAGCCGCCAAAGGCCGAGTACCAGTAGCGCCGGTTGTCGATATTCTCCGCGCTGAGGCGGAAGGTGACGGGGTGATCGCCAAGCACCGCGACGTAACGCGCGCCGAGATCGAAGCGCGTCCAGTCCGGGAGTTCCTGCGCGGTCGCCGTCGAGGACGGGATGTTGATCATCTGCTTGCCGTTCAGGACGACGCGCGCGGTCAGCGTCATCTTGTCGAGGAACGGCGGTACGATCTCGGTGCCGAAATTGACCTGATAGTCCGGGACGCCGATCGCCTTCTTGCCATTGTTGGCGCCGTTCAGCGACTTGGTGATCTTGGCGTCGTTGATCGTGAGGCCGCCGATGAAGCGCAGCCAGTCGGTCGGCTCGCCGTTGAACGACAGTTCGATGCCCTTGTTGGTCTGCTCGCCGTCCAGCACGAACGTGGAGACGCCACCGACCGGCGGGGTCAGGTAGGTGCTGGGCTGTTTCGTCTGGTACAGGGCAAGCGTGCCGGTAAGCCCGTGAATGGCGAACTTGCCGCCGATCTCATACTGAGTCGATTTGAACGGAGCGAAGACCTCGCCCGGATTGGTCACGCCGGTCAGCGGTGCGACCGGGCCCTGCGAAAGGCCCTCGATGCGATTGGCATAGAAGGACAGGTTGCCGGTCGGCTTGACGATCACGCCGATCACCGGGGTCGTCGCGCTTTTGTTGTAGCGCGAGGTCCGGACCAGCGTGGTCCGGTTATACGCATCGACGATCATGTCCTGCTTGCGTGCGCCGACCGTCACCAGGATCCGGTCATCGACCAGCCCGATCGTGTCGGAGATGAACAGGCTCCTGAACTCGCTGGTCGAGACGTGCGGCAGGACCGAGAAGCTGCCGCTGACGAAGCCGGCTGTGGTGGAATTGGGCGGCCGGTCGACGATCGTCGCATTGTAGAGATTGGTGCAGAAGGAGGTGGCGCTGGCGCCGCAGGCGGCGCGCACGCTGGCGGGGAAGGCGCCGAACGCAAAGGAGTTGCGGTTGTCGGTATAGTTGACCGAGGCGCCCGCGTTGAACTCATTGGTGATGCCCGCGAAGTTGAGCTTGCCGCGGATGCCGGCCTGGGCGCTTTCGTTGTTGTCCTCGCGCGGCACATAGAGCCGCGAGGCGGTGGCCGCGCCCGTCGTCGCGTTGGTGATGGTCAGCGTCGAATAATCGCCGGCCTCGGCCCCGTCGCGGAAGCCTGCGGCGGCGTAGAGCATCCAGTCCTTGGCGATATCCAACTCGACCCGCGACAACGCGTAGATGTCCCGCAGCTTGGTGAAGGTCCAGGGCTGGCCGTAATTGTCGGTCGCCTTGGGCGCTCTCGGCACTGCGATGTTCGCGTTGAGCCGCACCGTCGGGCGACTCCAGCTCGCCTGCTGGTTCTCATAGCCGAAATCGAGGAAGAAGCGGCCGGGTCCCTTGCGGAAATCGAAGCTCGCACCGAGCACCTTGACGACGCGGTGCTCATTGTCGACCGCGGTGTCGCCCGAGCGATAGACCCCGTTCACCCGGATGCCGAACTCGTCCTCCGAACCGAAACGGGTACCGACATCGATATTGCCGCCGAAGATGCTGTCGGCGCTGTAGCTCGCGGTCCCGCGCAGTAGCGTCTTTTGCGCGCGCTTGGGTACCAGGTTGATCGCACCGCCGATGCCCGATCCTCCGGGCGCGGCACCGAACAGAAACGCGCTAGCGCCGTTCAGCACCTGCACGCTCTCATACAGCTCCGGCGAGACGAGCTGGCGCGGCGTGACGCCGTACAGGCCGTCGATCGACACGTCGTCCCCGTTCAGCGCGAAGCCGCGGATGACGAACAATTCTGACTGGTTGCCCGATCCATAAGTGGTGCGCACCGACGGGCTGTTCTCGAGCACGTCGCCGATCGTTTCCGATTGCTGGTCGAGCACCAGCTGCGCGGTGAAGGAGGTGAGGTTGAACGGCGTAGACAGCGCGTCCTTGTTGCCGAGCACGCCGAGGCTGCCGTCGCTGACCACCTGCTTCTGCGCCTGTTGCGCGGTGACGATGATGTCCGCGTCGGACGACGGCTCACTGTCCTGCGCGAAGGCAGGCGCGGCGATGAAGAGCATGGCCGCGAGCGCCGAGAGGCTGGCTCCCCTGGCAATGGCGATGGACTGAACCATGTGTTTTTCCCCGACTAGAACCGATGCGATCGGGCGGTGCGTCTTTGCGCGCGTGCCTGCCCCGTTCCATCCCTGCGATGCTGTCTCCAGCGATCGTGCCTATCGTCCGCTTCGGGGTAGGACCTGAAAACATCCAGTTTGGTTACAGTCCAGGGGACCAAGCTCCACCGTCAGCCGAAGCGCTGTTTTCCGCCGACCACGGTGCGCAGCACGCAGGCATCAGTGATGGTTTCCGGGTCGATCGCGAACAGATCCCGATCCAGCACCGCGAAATCCGCGAGGTGGCCGGGGACCAGTCGGCCGGTGCGATCCTCGGTGAAGCCGGCATAGGCTGCCTCGCGGGTATAGCCAGCCAGTGCCTGGACCAGCGACAGGCGCTGTTCGGGGTACCAGCCGCCGGGATTCTTCCCATCGGTCGTCTCGCGCAGCACCGCGGCTTTCAGTCCGGTCAACGGGTCCAATGGCGCCACGGGCCAATCCGAGCCCATGCAGACATGCGCGCCCGAAGCGACGAGCGAATGAAAGGCATAGGTGCGCGTCAGCCGCTCCGCGCCGATGCGCTTGATCGCCCATCGGCCGTCGTCGACCGCGTGGAAGGGCTGGACCGAGGCGATCACCTTTTGCCGCGCGAAGCGGGGGATGGCCTTTTTGCTCAGCGACTGGGCATGCTCGATCCGAAAGCGGCGATCGCGGACGCCATTGGCGGCGGCCACTTCCGCCATCACGTCGAGCACGTCGTCATTGGCTTCGTCGCCGATCGCATGAGCGGAAACCTGCAGCCCGGCCCGGTCGGCATGGCCCATCCAGTCGCGCAAATCCTCGCGCCTGGTGACGATGATGCCGCGGGTCGAGGGTTCGTCCTCATAAGGCTCGTAGAAGCGGGCAGTGCGCGATCCAAGCGAGCCGTCATAGACGACCTTGGACGCGCCCCAGCGCACCCAGTCGTCGCCGCGCCCCTCGGCCTTCACCAGCGCTGCCATCTTTTCCCAGTTCTTCAACGGGGTGAAGGAATAGAAGCGGAGATCGGTCTCGCCGCGCGCGCGCAGGCGGCGCAGCGCATCGTGCGTGACCTCATCGATGTCGGTATTGTGGATCTGGGTCACGCCCTTGCTGAGGCCGAGCGCGATACCGCGCCGGATCGCGGCCTCGATCTGCGCATCGGTCGGCGCCGGAATGGCGCGGGTGACGAGGTCGCGCGCCGCGTCCTTGATCAGGCCGGTGGGATCGCCCTGCGCGTCGCGGACGATGACGCCGCCGGGCACGTCCGGCGTATTGCGATCGATCCCCGCCAGCTTCAGCGCCAGCGAGTTGAGCAACAGCATGTGCAGATCGTAGCGGATCACCGCCACCGGCGTGTCCGGCGTGACGGCATCGATCCACTGGCGTGTCGGCATCTCGCCGCCCCAGCGATCGGCATCCCAATTGCCGCCCTCAAGCCATCGGCCGGCCGGCAGGGCCCTGGCCGCTGCCCCGATCCGCACGACAAACTCGGCGGGGCTGTTGGCGTCGCGGAGCGAGGCCTGGCCCAGCATCATCGACGCGCGCGTGAAATGCGTATGGCAGTCGGTCAGCCCCGGCAGCACGAACGCGCCGCCCAGATCGACGACGCGCGTGCTCTTGCCGATACGGGCGCGAACCGGGCCGTTGCCGATCGCGGCGATCCGCGACCCGATCGTGCCGATCGCGTCGCTACGGTCGGCCGCGCCGCGCCCGGTCCACAACGCCGCATTGATATAAGCGATATCGAGCGTCGACCGGGCGGCATGGCCCGGCGCGGCGAGCAGCGCGGCGGCACCGCCCAGGAACAGCCGGCGATCGATCATCTCGCGTCCCTTTCCGCTTATTTCTTCTCGCCTTCAGGGTTCTCGGCGCGCCACTTGTCCAGCTTGGCGAGCCATTGCGCCGCACTGAGCGGGCCATAGGCCTTGCTGTCGGTGTGCGCCGCGATGTTCTCACGGATACCGACGAAATAGGCCGGGCCGCTTTCCATGTGCAGTTCCTTGCGCTTCGCGTCCATCGCGGCCTGCTGTGCGGCGGTCGGTTTCACGTTGCGGACCGGCTTGAACAACAGCACGTCCCAGTCGGCACCGTCCTCATGCACGAAGATCTGGATCGGGGGCTGGCCGCCGGCGGCCGCAACTTCGTCAGCGCGCGCGATGCGACGGATAAAGGCTTCCTGCTTGCCTGGCGCCAGCTTGAAAATCTCGAACCAGGCCTCGGGCCAGGGCGCCTCGACGACGGGCGCGGCAGCCTGGACCGGCGCAGCCGCTGCGGCGGGTGCCGCCGTCTGGGCCAGTGCGGCGGAGGATGCCGTCAGGGTGAAGGCAGTCGCACCGGCAATGGCGAGGCGTTGGAAGAAGGCGGTCATATCGTGTCTCCCCGGAAACCGAGCCCGTGTGGGCATTTTGATCCATGCCCGTCATCTTCCAGTGCTGGTCCACCGGAAACATCCAGTTTGCCCATCGTGACCGGACCAATAGGCGGATAGTCATCCAGCGGTGGCGCGCAGCATCCGGATCGCCTGGCGCGCCTCATGTTCGGTGAGGCTGGCAAAGCCGATGCGCAGGCCTCGTTCGGCGTCGTCGCTGGTGATGAAGGAACGTGAGGACGCAAAGCGAAGCCCTTGCGCCGACGCGCTTTCTTCCACCCGGTCGAGATCCTCGCGACGCTTGAAGCGCAGCCAGAAGGCGAGCCCACCATCGGGCATGGTGTAATCGACCAGGTCGCCAAGCTCGGCATCGACGGTGCGCGCAAAGGCCGCACGGCGCCGCGCATAGACCTGCCGCACCTTGCGCGCGTGGCGGCGCAATTCGCCATTCTCGATCAGCTCCGCTGCGGCGTCCTCGGTCAGCGTGTTGCCCATACCGTCGATCAGCGACACCTGATGGGCGATCGCGTCGATCACCTTCTCCGGTGCCGCGATATAGCCGATGCGCAGCGCCGGCAGCAGCAGCTTCGACAGCGATCCGACATAGATCACCTGGCCGGGCGCATAGCCCGCCATCGGCAGCAGCGGCTGGGATTCGAAATGGAATTCATGGTCGTAATCGTCCTCGATGATGGCGAAACCGAACTGGCGCGCCAGTTCGAGCATCCGCATCCGTCGTTCCGGGCGCAGCGCCACTGTGGTCGGGAACTGGTGATGCGGCGTGACGAACACGGCGCGCACGGCGTGGCGCCGGCAGGCGCGTTCGAGATCGTCGATATTGATCCCGTCCTCGTCGAGCCGGACCGACACGATCTTCGCGCCCGAGGCATGGAAGGCGGCGACCGCCGGCTCATAGGTCAGTGCCTCGACCACAACCGTGTCGCCCGGCTGGATCAGCACGCGCGTGGCGAGGAAGATGCCGTTCTGGCTGCCGCGCGTGATGCAGATGTTGCGCGCGGTGACGGGCAGCCCGCGCTGGCTCTTGAGCATCACCGCGATGCTTTCGCGCAGTGCCTCAGATCCGCGCGGATCGCGATATTGCAGCCGATTCTCGCGCGAGGCGCGCTGCACCGAGGATCGATAGGCGCGCGCAAGCAGCTCGGCCGGGAACAGGCGGCCGTCAGGCGCGCCCTCGTCCAGCTTGTGGCCGGTGCCGCCGGGCAAGGCGAGTGGTCGGGCCGGCGGCTCGGCGAAGCGATAGTCGACTCCGCCGTCCTGGTCGGGCGGGGTCGGTGTGCCGGTACCGCGCGCCGGCTCCGGCAGTGACGCCGAGACCATGGTTCCGCGCGTGCCGGCGGATTCAAGCCAGCCCTGGGCGATCAGGTCCTCGTAGGCGAGCACGACCGTCTTGCGATTGACCCCAACGGCGGTCGCCAGTTCGCGGCTGCTTGGCAGGAAGGTGCCGGAGGTCAGGCGGCCGCTTTCGATGTCGCGGATCAGCGCCTGGATGATCTGCATATAGACTGGCGTGCCGCGTGACGCATCGATCCGTTCGCTCAAGCCGAGTTTCCAGGGGCGCAGCATTGGACCGGTATCCTTCCAGATCGAGGCGCAACCAGGGGGCCAGCCTACGCTCGCCCCTACTGCTCGGCAATGGGACCTTGGTCCATCTGGAATTTATCTCTTGGTGCTTGCGGCCGGTCCTGCGCGCGCTGAAAATAGGCTGAAGCCGGGCGTGTTTGGGAGATCAGCGTGACGATCGCGTGCAGGGGGCGAGACCTCGACATCATTGGCGGCACCAGTCGAGCGTTCGGCGCATGAGCGCGGCATTCGACGATTTCGAGAATCGCGACGTACGCGACCTGATTGACGAATATCCGTTGGCATGGGTCTGCGCGGCGGATGGCGACGCGGCCCATGTCAGCCTGTTGCCGTTGCTCGCCGAATGCGACGCGGACGGGCGGCTGACTCACCTCATCGGACATATGGGGCGCCGGAATCCCCTCCACGCGGCGCTTTCCGGGAGTCCCCGCGCCCTGATACTGTTTCGCGGACCGGAAGGGTATATCTCGCCCGAATATGCCGGCACGCGCGATTGGGCACCGACATGGAATTATGCGCAGATCAGCATCGAGGCGGAGATCGTGTTCGAGCCCGAACGATCGGGCGAAGCTCTGTCCCTGCTGGTCGGTGCGATGGAATCGGCTCGCGCGAACCCATGGAAGGTGATCGAGCTGGGCGACCGCTATACGGCGATGGAGCGTCAGATCATCGGTTTCCGGGCGCGCGTGACGCGATTGAGCGGCAAGTTCAAGCTGGGGCAGGACGAGCAGCCCGAGACGTTGAGCATGATCCTGGATCATGTCTCCGATCCGGCGCTGGCGCGTTGGATGCGGCGCTTCAATCCGGAGCGGGTGTGATGGCGCGGCCTCTGCTCCGCCTGCTCGCCGCTTCCTGTGCCCTGGGGGCAATGGCGGGAAGCGCCGCCGCGCAGGTTGCCGATCATGGGGCGCCCTGGCTCGAGAACCCCTTTCCCAGCACCTATGTACCGCTGCCGCGCAGCGACGTGATGCTGCGCCATGCGACGATCCTCGACGGCGCGGGCAATCGCATCGACGATGGCGATGTGCTGGTGCGCAGTGGCAAGATTGCTGCGGTCGGCCGGGCTCTGGCCAATCCCGGCGGCGCGCGCGAGATCGATGCGCGCGGGCGCTGGATTACGCCAGGCGTGATCGACGTGCACAGCCATGACGGCACCTATGTGTTGCCGCTCACCACGATCGACCGCGAGGCGGGCGACGTTTCTGAAGGCAGCGACGTGAATGTCGCCGACACCTGGATCGAGACGGCGGTGAACCCGCAGGACACGGCCTTTTCCCGCGCGTTGCGGAATGGCGTGACGACGATCCAGATTCTGCCCGGATCGAGCCCGATCTTCTCCGGCCGCGCGGTGACGGTGAAGCCGATCCGCGCGACCAGTGTGGCGGCGATGAAGTTCCCCGGCGCGCCTTATGGCTTCAAGATGGCGTGCGGCGAGAACCCGAAGGAGAATGGCGCCGAAACGCATCGCGGGCCGACCAGCCGGCAAGGCGTGGTCACCTATGTGCGCAAGGCGTTCATGGACGCGCAGCAGATCCTCCGTGATCAGAAGGGGGAGGACGGCAAGCCCGGCCCACGCCGCGGCCCGCCGGCGGGCCGCGGACCCGATCTGAAGCGCGAGGCGCTCGCGGGGATCATGGCGGGCGACCTGCGGCTCAACATGCATTGCTATCGCGCGGACGACATGGCGACGATGCTGTCGGTGGCGAAGGAATTCGGCTTCCACATCACCGCGTTCCACCATGCGACCGAGGCCTACAAGATGCCGGCCGCCCTGCGCGAGGCGGGGACGTGCGCTGCGGTGTGGGGTGACTGGTGGGGGTACAAGATGGAGGCGCTGGACGCAGTACGCGCCAATGCGCCGATGCTCGACCGGGCGGGAGTGTGCGTGACGATGCATTCGGATTCGCCCGGGTCGGGCCAGCGGCTGACGATCGAGGCCGCCAAGGCCGCAGGCGCGGGTCGCCGCATGGGAATCGTCGTGCCGCCCGAACGGATGATCCGATGGGTCACCAGCAATTCGGCGAAGGTGCTGGGGCTGGAGGACCGGATCGGCACGCTCGCGCCGGGTTATAATGCCGATCTGGTGGTGTGGTCTGGTGATCCGTTCAGCGTCTACACCAAGGCCGATCTGGTGTTCATCGATGGGGCGATTGCCGCAGATCGCAGCGCGCCGCCGGCCAGTCCGGCATCCGATTTCGAGCTGGGTCGTGTCGCGGCGGTGCGGCCATGAAGCGCGCCCTCGCCATGGTCGCGCTGGTCGCGGCTCCGCTGCCAGCTGCCGCACAATCGATTGCGATCGTTCATGCCAAGGCATGGACCATGCTGGCCGATGCGCCGGTGGAGAATGCGACGATCCTGATCGCCGACGGGCGCATCGTCTCGGTGAAGACCGGTGGTGCGGTGCCGGCCGGCGTGACGGTGATCGACGCCGCGGGCCAGCCGGTGACGCCCGGCCTGATGAACGGCGCGACGCAGATCGGCCTGACCGAGGTTTCTTCGGCGCAGGACACGCGCGACACAGTGGCGACCGGGCGGGCAAGCGGTCCATCCTTCGATGTCAGCTATGCGCTCAATGGCAATTCGACGCTGGTCGAGCTTGCCCGCGCCGATGGCGTTACGCGAGCACTCAGCTTTCCCGGCGCGTCGGAGACGGCGCCCTTTTCAGGCCAGGCATCGACCGTGCGGCTGCGTCCCGGGGTCGACATTCTCGATCATGCGCGGGCAGCAATGGTCGCGGTGATCGGCGGCGGCGCATGGGACAAGGCCGCGGGGTCGCGCGCTGGGCAATGGGGCCTGCTGCGTGCCTCGCTTGACGAGGCGCGGCTGCCGGCCACGTCGCCGGTCGGCGACGATGCGTTGCTCAACCGACGCGATGTGGCGGCAGTGCGGCAGGTGCTGGCGGGTGCGATGCCACTGGCGATCGTTACGCATCGCGAATCCGATATCCGCCAGGCCGCGAAGCTGGCCCAGGAGTATCGCATCAAGGTGGTGATCATCGGCGGTTCCGAGGCATGGCGCGCGGCGGACGCGCTGGCGGCGGCGCATGTCGCAGTGGTGCTCGATCCCGAGGCGAACATGCCTGCGACCTTCGACCAGATTGGCACGCGGCAGGACAATGCCGCGATCCTGACGCGCGCCGGCGTGACGGTGGCGTTCGGTCTGGTCGGCGGCGCGCTGGAGCAGAACTACAATGCCGGGCTGGTGCTGCGCGAAGGCGCCGGCATCGCGGTGGCCAACGGGCTGACCTATATCCAGGCGCTGCGCGCGGTGACGGTGAACCCGGCCGCGATCTGGGCCGGTCGCCCGGCGACGATCGCACCTGGCGGTGCCGCCGACCTGGTGGTGTGGGACGGCGATCCACTGGAGCCGTCGAGCGGGGCGGCCGCGGTGATTATCGAAGGCCGCCAGGTGCCGGTGACGACCCGCCAGAGCGCGTTGCAACAACGCTACGCGCCGCTGGCCGTCGCGCCGTGATGCGGCGGCTGGTTGCGGTCGCCGCACTGGCAGCCGTCTCCGCGCCGGCCCTTGCGGCCGATACAAGGCCGCGCCAGCCCGTGGGCGAGACGCTGCCGATCAAGCCTGAACGCCAGGTCTCGATCGAGACGACCAACGGCACCTGGATGTCGCTGGACGTCTCCCCCGACGGGAGGACGATCGTCTTCGACATATTGGGCGATCTCTATGTCATGCCGGCGGCCGGCGGTCGTGCGCGCCTCATCAGCGGAGGCGTGGGGTTCGACGCTCAACCGGCGTTTTCGCCGGACGGCAGGTTCATCGCGTTCATCAGCGATCGTTCCGGTGCGGAAAATCTGTGGGTGGCGCGCGCCGATGGCAGCCAGCCCCGCCAGATCACCTTCGGCAACGACGACACCGCCTTGCTTTCCCCGGCCTGGAGCGCGGACGGCAAGGCAGCGTTCGTCAGCCGCTTCCGGCCGGATCTCAACAATTACGAGCTGTGGCGTTATGGCCTAGACGGCAGCGCCGACCTGATCGCGCCGATCAAGCTGTCCGCTACGGCACCGCGGTCGGCTTGGCAGAGCAGCGTCGGCGCGATCGCTTCGCGCGACGGCAAATATCTCTATTATGCGCGGCGGTCGGGCGGGATCGAGTTCGAGGATGTGAAGCCCTGGACGATCGTGCGCCGCGATCTCGGCAGCAGCGCGGAAACGCCGCTCATCGCCGGGTCGGGCGCGCGGGGCGCGGACAGCGAAGCGTTCTTCCGGCCGATCCTGTCGCCTGACGACCGGCTGCTCGCCTATGCGACGCGGCGCGGCGTCGCGACCCAGTTGCGCGTGCGCGACCTGGCGACCGGAGAGGACTGGCTGGTCGCACCGGCGATCGATACCGATACGCTACAGGCATCGTCCTGGCAGGATCTGAGCGCGCGCTACGCCTTTACCCCGGACGGATCGGCGATCGTGATCAGCCACAAGGGCGGGTTCGAACGGATCGCGGTGGCGACCGGCATATCCACGAAGCTGCCGTTCAAGGCCTCGCTGCGCGTCGATGTCGCCCCGAGCACCCGGATCCGGATCCGCGAGGACAATGGGCCAGTGCGGGCGCGGCTCGCGATGGCGCCAGTCGCTTCGCCTGACGGACGGCGGATTGCCTTCTCGGCACTGGGAGCGATCTATATCCAGCCAGCCGATGGCGCCGGCCCTGCGCTGAGGATCGGTGAGGGCTATCAGCCGAGCTGGAGCCCGGACGGATCGCGCATCGCCTTTGTACGCTGGAGCGAGGGTACGGGCGGCGCGATATGGACCGCGCCGGCGGACGGCCGGGGCCCTGCCGGAAAGGTGAGTAGTGCGCCCGGTTACTATAGCTATCCGACCTTCACGCCGGATGGGGAAACGATCGTCGCCGTTCGATCCGCCGCGGCGGCGCGGCAGCAGAGCAGCTTCGAATTCGGCAAGGTGCGCGATGGCGAGCTGGTCGCGCTGCCGGCGGGCGGCGGGACGTCATGGGTCGTGGCAACGGGCCGGTTCGGCGGACGGCCGCATTTCGCCTCCTTGCCCGGCAAGGTGTTTATCCTGACGCCCGAGGGGCTGGCGGCGATCGACCTTGCCAGCGGCGCGCGCACGCGGATCGCCCAGGTGAAGGGCGCAGGCTATTATTTCGTCGAAGGCAGCGTCGCCGTGGACGATATGCGGGTCAGCCCGGACGGCAAGTGGTTGCTCGCTCAGGTGGCGCAGCAGCTCTATCTGCTGCCCGTTCCCCCGGCCGGCGCGCCGGAAGTCGATCTGCTCGCCGAGAAAACGCCGGGCCGGCGTCTCACCGACGTCGGCGCCGACTATTTCGAATGGACGAAGGACGGAGCGATCACCTGGTCGGTCGGTGCGCGTTTCCACCGCCTCGCACTCGCCGATGCCTTGGCGAGCGCTGGCATCCCCAAGGCGGGCGAGGGGGTCGCGCTGAACGTCGAACTGCCGCGCGACCGGCCGGATGGAAGCCTGTTGCTGCGCGGCGGGCGGGTGCTGACCATGACGGACGGGGACCGGATCCTCGACAATGCCGATATCCTGGTCACGGCCGACCGGATTGTGGCGATCGGACCACGCGGTAGCCTGACGGTGCCGCCCGGCACCGCGGTCCGCGACGTGACCGGCAAGACGATCCTGCCGGGTTTTGTCGATGTGCACGATCACTTCGGCTCGATCCGGCGCGAGGTGCTGGCGACTGAGGATTGGGGCCTGCGCGCGCGGCTTGCCTATGGCGTCACGACGGCTTTCGACCCCTCGACCTTGAGCATCGACACACTGGCCTATCAGGACATGGCCGATGCCGGGCTGATCCTCGGGCCGAGATTGCGCTCAACCGGGCCGGCGATCTTCTCGATGAACCGCTTCGCCTCGCTCGACGAGGTGCGCGCGGTGCTACGGCGATACCGCGACGCGTACGGCCTGCACAATATCAAGGAATATCGCACCGGCAGCCGGCGTGTACGGCAATGGATGTCGATCGCCGCGCGGGAACTCGGGCTGCTGCCGACCACTGAGGGAGCACTCTCGCTCAAGCTGGACCTGTCGCAGATCCAGGACGGCTTCGCGGGCAACGAGCACGCCTTGCCGGTGACCACCCTGGGCGGCGACGCGATCGGTCTGCTGAAGGCAATGCGGACAAGCTATACGACCACGCTCGTCATCACCAACAGCGCAGCACCGGCGTCCGACTGGTTCGTCGCGCGGGACGATCCGCAGCACGATCCGCGCACCGCGCATTTCTGGCCGCGCTGGGCGATCGAGCAGAAGCTCGCTGACCGGCCGTGGCGGCCGCTTGATCACTATCGCTTCCCGGTCATCGCGGCCGGTGCGGCGGCGCTGCAGCGTGCTGGCGGCCTGGTCGGCATGGGTGCGCATGGCGAGGTGCCGGGGATCGGCTTCCATTGGGAAATGGAGGCGCATGCGATGGGCGGCATGGCGCCGATGGCAGTGTTGCACGCCGCCACTGCCGGGTCGGCCGAGACGATCGGGCGGCTGGACGATATCGGCACGGTCGAGGCCGGGAAGCTGGCCGATCTGCTGATCCTCGACCGGGATCCGCTGGCCGACATCGCCGATACCCGGTCGATCGCCCAGGTGATGCGGGGCGGCCGGCTCTACGACAGCGCGACGCTGGATGAAATCTGGCCAGTCACGCGCAAGCTTCCGCCGCCCTGGTTCGCGAGCCAACCGGCCGAACAATGGCTGCCGACGCAGGCACTGACGCCGGGGAAATGACAATACCGGCCGTGCGGGCCGGAAAAGGAGCAAGGATGTTCGACCTGTTGAAGGGTGTGCGCGTCGTCGATCTCTCGACGATCGTGCTGGGCCCCTATGCGACTCAATTGATCGGCGATTTCGGCGCCGAGGTGATCAAGGTCGAGCCGCCAGCCGGTGACCTGTTCCGCGCCGCACCGCCGGGGCATGCCGGCGGGGACGGGGCGGGCTTCCTCAACCTCAACCGCAACAAGCGTTCGGTCGTGCTCGACGTGGCGAGCCCGGAGGGGCTCGGCGCGCTGATGACGCTGATCGCCACCGCTGACGTCGTAGTGCATAATATCCGGCCGCGATCGGCCGAGCGGCTCGGGATCGGGTATGAGGCGGTACGGGCAGTGAAGCCCGACATCGTTTACTGCACTGCGCGCGGCTTCGGCGCCGGGCCGCAGGGCGACGAGCCGGCCTATGACGATTGCATCCAGTCGGCGTCGGGGGTGGCATGGCTCAACGCGGATGCGGCGGGGGCGCCGCGCTTCGTCCAGACGGTGCTGTGCGACAAGATCGCCGGGTTGCATCTGGCGTTGGCGATCGCGGCGGGCATTGCCGCGCGTGAACGCACCGGCGAAGGCGTGTGCATCGAGACGCCGATGTATGAGGCAATGGTCTCATTCCTGATGATCGAGCATCTCGGGGGTATGACCTTCGATCCGCCGGTGGGGCCGACCGGCTATGACCGGCTGAGCTCGCCCGGGCGGCGGCCGCACGCGACGCGCGACGGCTATGTCACGGTGATGCCCTATACCGCCGCGCATTGGCGGGCCTATCTCGCACTGGTCGAGCGGCAGGATCTGATCGACGACCCGCGCGTCACCGACGCCAAGCTGCGCGGTGCTCATATCGACATGCTGTACGGCATCATCGCCGAGGCGAGCCCGGCCCGGACGACCGACGACTGGATCGCGACGCTCAACGCGGCGGGGATCCCGTGCGCGCGAGTCAATCGGATCGACGACCTGCTGAGCGATCCGCACCTTACCGAAGCGGGGATATTCGGCACCGTCGAGCATCCGGTCGAAGGGAGGCTGCGGACGGTGCGGTCCCCCTTTGCGGTGATCGGGCGAGAGGCGGCGCCTGACCGGCCGGCGCCGGCGCTCGGCGCGGACACGGCCGCGATCCTGGCGGAGATGAGCGCATGACCATTCCCGGCAGCTCGATCGGTGTACCGGCCGATGGCGACGCACCGCTCGATACTCGTCCCGCCACCGCTGTGCCGCTCGACCAGCGGACGCGGGTGCGGGCTGCCTTTGCCGGATCGGCGGGCAACCTCATCGAATGGTTCGATTTCTATGCTTATGCCTATACCGCGCTCTACTTTGCGTCGTCCTTCTTCCCGAGCGGGGATCGTACCGCGCAGTTGTTGAACGTGGCCGCGATCTACGCCGCCGGCTTCCTGATCAGGCCGCTTGGGGGATGGTATTTCGGGCGCTACGCGGATCGGCGCGGCCGGCGGGCGGCAATGATCGCATCAGTGCTGCTGATGGGTGCTGGATCCCTGGTCGTTGCAGTGTTGCCGGTCTACGCGCAGATCGGCGCGGCGGCGCCCGCGCTGCTGCTCGTCGCCCGACTCATGCAGGGCTTCTCGAGCGGCGGCCAATATGGCGCCGCGGCGACCTATCTCAGCGAGATCGCCCAACCCGGACGCCGGGGCTTCTTCGCCTCCTTCCAGTTCGTCACGCTGATCGGTGGGCAGTTGAGCGCGCTGCTGGTGCTTGGATTGTTGCAGGCGACGATCGGCGAGGCCGAACTCCGTGCCTGGGGCTGGCGCATTCCGTTCTTTCTGGGGGCGGCTTTGGCCGCCGCCATCCTCCTGATGCGCGGGATGATGCACGAGACGGTCGAGCCGGCGAAGGGCGGCGAGGATGCGGGGACGTTGCGCGCGCTGGCCAAGCATCCGCGCGCGCTGTTCACGGTGATGGCGCTGAGCGCGGGCGGTGCGCTCAGCCTCTACAGCTTCACCACCTATATGCAGAAATATCTGGTCAATACCGCCGGGCTGGCGGTGCCGTCGGTCAGCACGATCATGATTGCGGCGACCATTGTGTTCCTGTTGCTCCAGCCGGCGATCGGATCCCTGTCCGACCGTATCGGCCGGCGGACTTGCCTGCTGATCTTCAGCGGGGGCATGACGCTGGCCGCGGTGCCGTTGCTGAGTGGGCTCGCGCGTGTCGAGGGCCCCGGAATGGCCTTCATGCTCGTCGTCGCGGCGCTGACCATCCTGAGTTTTTACACATCGGTCTCAGGCCTGTTCAAGGCAGAGCTGTTCCCGGCGAGCGTACGCGCCTTGGGCGTTGGCCTCGGTCATGCGATCGCGTCGGCCATCTTTGGCGGAACCGCCGAGTTCATTGCACTGTCGCTCAAGCAGGCAGGGCATGAGGATCTGTTCGGCTGGTATGTCGCGGCCGTATGCGCCGTGTCGTTCCTGACCGCGCTATCGATGCGGGAACCGCGCCGCGCCGGGCATATGAACTGAGGCCGACGTGCGGGCTGGGGATCGGTTTAATCCGCGCGCGGGGCGGAAACGCCCCAAGGCAAAAAATGGCTCCCCCTATAATCCACATTGCGAACTTCTTTAGGCTTCCAACGATGGAGGCTAGGAAGTTGATCACGCGTTACCGTGCCGCGTTCAAGAACGCGGCTTGAGCTATATCTATACTATGCCAAATACCTCTTTCACCGTCGCCCATGTCGCAAGATAGTTTTCTACCTCCCGCTTTGGGGTGGTTGTTGTCTTGCGAGCGATCGTGTTAACTCAGCATTCAATTCAGATCGTGGCACAAGATCCAGCGGTTCATCACTCGTGAAAGCGTGTAGCTCGACTCTCTCTCGGTTCGGTCTGACGTGGTAATGGCTCAGGGTTCTGATCGCTGCAATGGGTAGGGCACTAAAGTGCCGCTTGCGCGTCAGGGCCGGCAAAAGGGCACAAATTTGCCCTTTTTGCACCTCGTTGGCCCATAGCCAGGATCGAACGTCGAAGGCACTGTCGCGCTGACCGCATCAGTTCAGGCGATCGATCGTGAAGCCAGATCGTTCGCCGCATCCCGCTTCGCCGCATCGGCCTTGCGCTCGGAATAGCGGTCGACGAGTTGATCCGCATGACCGCGGGTAAGAACAGTGAACCGAACCAGTTCCTCCATCACATCTACGATGCGATCATAATAGCTGGACGGCTTCATTCGCCCCGCTTCGTCAAACTCCTTGAACGCCATCGCGACACTCGACTGGTTGGGGATCGTGAACATCCGCATCCAGCGACCGAGCAGCCGAAGCGTGTTCACGGCATTGAAGGACTGCGATCCGCCCGACACCTGCATGACAGCGAGCGTTCGGCCTTGCGTTGGCCGCATGCCGCCGAACTCCAGCGGAAGATGGTCGATCTGGGCCTTCATGATGCCGGTGATCTGGCCGTGCCGCTCGGGGCTGCACCACACCTGACCTTCCGACCACAAGGAATGCTCGCGCAATTCGTGGACGGCCGGATGGTCATCGGCCTTCACCTGGTCGGGCAACGGCAGATCGCTCGGGTCAAATATCCGGACCTCAGCGCCGAACAGGATCAGTAACCGTGCCGCTTCCTCGACCGCGAGCCGGCTGAACGAGCGCTCGCGCAGCGAACCGTAGAGCAGCAGGATTCGGGGTGGATGCTCGAATGAGCCGAGCCCTGCCGCAAGGTGCGGGCGAACCAAGTCGCGATCGAGCGCGGGCATGACATCAGGGTCGGCAAGGATACGAAGGCGTGACATCAGGCAATCCGTTTGGAGAGAAAGGCGGCGCTCGCCGGGCAGAGCGATCGAAACTCGGCCGATCCGGTTATCGCGTCGGGCGCATCGGCACGGTTGGCCGAAACATAGCCATGCCGCCGGAAGAACAGTTCGGCCGTGGTGGTCAGCAGATAGAGGGAAGCTACGCCTTCCTTAGTTGCCGCCTGCTCGATCGCGCCGAGAATGGCAGTGCCCAGCCCGCCGCCGCGCCGATCCGGCTTCACGACCAGGGATCGCAGCAGTCGGTCAGGCCCGTTGCCCTCCATGCCAGCATATCCGGCGACGCCGGCGTCGTCCTCGAACCGGAAAAAGCGACGATCCGGTTCGGCAAGGTCACTGGTCGGCAGCCCGGCGTCAGCAAGATCGGCCGCCAGATCGGGTAGCGCGGTGGTGTCGAGCGCCGTCATGATCATGCCGGCACCCGCTCCTCGTACCAGGGCCGGGTCGCCTTCACGATCTTCACCACCGACAGCATGACCGGAACCTCGACCAGTACGCCGACCACGGTTGCCAGCGCCGCGCCCGAGTTGAGTCCGAACAGGCTGATCGCGGCCGCCACCGCCAGTTCGAAGAAGTTGGAGGCGCCGATCAGCGCGGCGGGCGCCGCCACGCACCAGGCGACACCGAACCGGCGGCTGAGCCAGTAGGCGAGGCCCGCGTTGAAATAGACCTGGATCAGGATCGGCACCGCGATCAGGGCGATCACCAAAGGATGGGCGATGATCGCCTCGCCCTGAAAGCCGAACAGCAGGACGAGCGTCGTCAGCAGCGCCATGAGTGACACCGGACCCAGCCGGGCCAATATCCGATCCAGTGTCGGCTGCCCGCCCGATGACAGCAGGGCGCGACGGACAAGTTGTGCAACGATCACCGGCACCACGATGTAGAGCGCCACCGAGATCAGCAGCGTGTCCCACGGGACGGTGATCGAGGCGACGCCGAGCAGCAGGGCGACCAGCGGCGCAAAGGCAAACACCATGATGACGTCGTTCAGCGCGACCTGGCTCAGCGTATAGGTCGGGTCGCCGTCGCAAAGGTTTGACCAGACGAACACCATCGCGGTGCAGGGTGCGGCAGCTAGCAGGATCAGGCCGGCGATATAGGAACTGACATCGGCGGGCGGCAGGAGCGGCCGAAACAGCCAGCCAAGGAAGACCGTGCCGAGAAGCGCCATCGAGAACGGCTTCACCGCCCAGTTGATGAAGAGCGTCACGCCGACGCCCTTCCAGTGCTGCCTGACCGATCCGAGCGCACCAAGGTCGATCTTGAGCAGCATGGGGATGATCATCAACCAGATCAGCACGGCGACCACGAGGTTGACCCGCGCGACTTCGGCCGATGCGATCGCCCTGAACAGCCCAGGCAATGCATAGCCAAGGGCAATGCCGATGACGATGCAGAGCGCAACCCAGAAACTGAGATAGCGCTCGAACGTGCTGATTGCCGGCTTGGCCGGTGCCGCGATCGTGGCGGTCATGCGCCGACCCTGTTGCCGGCCGCGTTGATGACCTGCTCGCCGTCCTCCTTGGCGAAGGCGCCAAGCTGCGAGTTCGGCAGCAGGTCGAGCACCTGTTCGGAAGGGCGACAGAGTTTCACGCCGAGCGGCGATACGACGATCGGGCGGTTGATGAGGATCGGATGCGCCATCATCGCATCGATCAATTGGTCATCGCCGAGCGACACATCACCAAGCCCCAGTTCCGCAAACGGCGTGCCCTTCTCGCGCAGGAGGGCGCGGGGTGCGATCCCCATACGTTCGATCAGCGACACCAGCATAGGCCGCGACGGCGGGGTCTTCAGATACTCCACGACATGCGGCTCGATCCCGGCATTACGGATCATCGCCAGCGTGTTACGCGAGGTGCCGCACTCGGGGTTGTGGTAGATGATCATGTCGATTGGCATCAGGCCGCATCCCCGCGACGGCTGCTCGCACCTTCGCCATGGCCGATCTCGCGAACCTGGGCTTGCAGCGCACGAGCCTCGAGTTTCTCGAACGGGAGCGCGATGAAAAGCTTGATGCGGTTCTCGAGATAGTGAAGCGCCGTGACGAAGGCGCGCTCGCGCTCGACAGGCGTGCCCCGGACGTGGCTCGGGTCTTCGATCCCCCAATGGGCGGTGACGGGATGACCGGGCCAGATCGGGCAGGTCTCGCCGGCCGCGTCGTCGCAGACAGTGAACACGAAATCCATCACCGGTGCGTCAGGCCCGGAGAACTCATCCCAGCTCTTCGATCGCAGGCCATCGGTCGGATATTCGATCCGCTCGAGCAAGGCGATCGCGTCGGGATTGACCGCGCCCTTGGGATAGCTCCCGGCGGAGAAGGCACGGAAGCGTCCGTTGCCCAGCCTGGTGAGCGCGCTCTCCGCAAGGATCGAGCGGGCCGAGTTACCTGTACACAGGAAGAGGATGTTGAAGACGCGATCGAACATGATGGGCTCCATCAGCAGCAGGGGAAGAGTTCGGCGATCAGCGGCTCGCACAACTCCGCCTTGCCGCCGCAGCAATCCTTGACGAGGAAGAGCGTGAGCGCCTTCAACTGGTCGAGGTCGGCACGATAGTTGATGATCCGGCTGCGTCGCTCGGAACGAATGAGCCCGGCGCGTGCGAGAGTCGCCAGATGCACCGACATGGTGTTCTGAGGTACGTCGAGCGCCCGCGCGACCTCGCCCGCGGCGAGTCCATCGGGTTCGAGCCGAACCAGAAGACGAAAGGCGTCGAGCCTCGTTGTTTGCGCAAGCGCTCCCAGCGCCAAGATGGCAGATGCTGATTCCATATATCCGATATTATAGATATATGATGAGAACGCCAGCCCCATGTGAATCCGATTTCGAGTCGATCGCTATGGCGGCACGCCCGTATATAGGATAGGGGGGTATGCTATGGGACATTTGACCGAAGGCAATGATGAACTCCTGAAGCGGGTGCGCCGCATCGCCGGTCAGGTCACGGCGATTGAGAAAGCGCTGGCGGCAGGGACGGACTGCACGACGACGCTGCATCTGGTTGCAGCGACACGCGGTGCCATCAACGGCCTCATGGATGAGATTATCGAAGAGCATGTCCGCGCCCATGTGGCGCATCCCGATCTTCCGGCCGAGGAGCGCGCCGCAGGGGCGGAAGAACTGATCGCGGTCATACGCCGCTACGCAAAATGAGGCTGAGATATTGACCACGTCCCGCGACATTGAAGCCTTTACGCACGACCATGTGTATCTTGGGGCCTCTCACGACGAGAACGCTCGCAGGACCTTGTGGGTTGTGGTGCTGACGGCTGTGATGATGATCGGCGAGATCTTCGCCGGCTATGTTACCGGCTCGATGGCGCTCCTTGCCGACGGTTTTCATATGGCGACCCATGCCGGGGCGCTGAGTGTCGCAGCGATTGCCTATAGCTATGCCAAGCGGCATGCTTCCAATGGTCGGTTCAGCTTCGGAACCGGCAAGGTCGGCGACCTGGCAGGCTTCGCTTCGGCGCTCGTGCTAGGCCTTATCGCCTTGGGAATCGGGGTCGAATCGATCCTGCGGCTGTTCGAACCTATCAAGGTCGCGTTTGGCGAAGCAACGGTGATTGCGGTCATTGGGCTCGGCGTGAACATCGTCAGCGCATTCCTGCTGTCGGGTAGCCACCATCATCACGGTCATGACGATCACGCCCATGACCATGATGCCCATGGCGGCGACAATAACCTCCGCTCAGCCTATGTGCATGTCCTCGCCGACGCTCTCACCTCTGTGTTGGCGATCACGGCTCTTCTGGCAGGCCGCTATCTGGGCTGGGTCTGGATGGATCCTATCATGGGAATCGTTGGGGCAGTGGTGATCGCTCGCTGGTCCTGGAGCTTGATGCGCGATACCGCCGCAGTCCTTCTCGATACGACAGACAATCACGTCGCCGAGGAAATACAGGATCTGGTCGAAGGACCAGGAGATGCGCGCATTTCCGATCTCCATGTCTGGCGCGTCGGCCCTGACGCCCATGCCGCGATCGTCGGTGTTGTTGGTGGCGTGGGCATCGATGCGGGTGTTATCCGTAACCGGCTCGTCCCCGTCCACGAGTTGAAGCATCTAACAATCGAATGCCATTGAAAGCGCACCCGTGAAGTCCCCGTGCATAGACTTGTGCGCGTTCGACGGTTCGACTGGCTGGTGCCGAGGGTGCGGCAGGTCCAAACCCGAATGCAGGACATGGAAGAAGGCGCAGCCGCAACAGCAACGCAAGATCGCTGCCGACCTACCGCGCCGGCTCGCGAAGCTGGCAGGACGCGGCCTGCATAAGTGAATCGGCTAGCCTGGCGGCTAGCGCGCCCTGTCCGACCCCGCCAGATAGGCTCAGGAAGCCAGGCGCGTGAGTATCGGACATTCGGGCCGCTCGTTGCCGTGGCAGCCCTTCGCAAAGTCGAGCAATGCTTCGCGCATCGCATTGAGCGCGTCCGCCTTCCGGCCGAGATCTGCGGCGCGCGATTCCGCCAGTGCCTTGACCTCCGCGCTGGCGCGATCGCGGTCGGACCAGAGATCGAGCAGCACGCGAATTTCCTCGATGGGAAAGCCGAGATCGCGGGCGTTGGCGATGAAGCGCAGGCGATGCACGTCGGCTTGCGAGTAGTCACGATACCCGCTGTCACGTCGCGGCGGCGACGGGATAAGCCCGATCTTCTCATAATGGCGGATCATCCGCTGCGACACAGCGCTCGCGTCGGAGGCCGCGCCGATGTTCACAGCGTCACCCGATTGAGACGCAGCGCGTTGGTGACGACGCTGACGGATGACAGGGCCATTGCTGCGGCAGCGATGACAGGCGACAGAAGGATGCCGAACACCGGGTAGAGCAGGCCGGCGGCGATGGGGACGCCAGCGGCATTGTAGATGAAGGCGAAGAACAGGTTCTGGCGGATGTTGGCCATCGTCGCCTCGCTCAGCCGCCGCGCTCGCACGATGCCATTGAGATCGCCCTTGAGCAGCGTGATTCCAGCGCTTTCGATGGCGACATCGGTGCCCGAACCCATGGCGATGCCGACGTCCGCTGCCGCGAGAGCGGGCGCATCGTTCACCCCATCGCCTGCCATCGCGACGACATGGCCTTCGCGTTGCAGCCGCAGGACGACAGCGCTCTTCTGATCGGGCAGCACCTCGGCTTCAACCGCATCAATGCCAAGTTTCCGGGCCACCGCCTCGGCGGTCGTCCGGTTGTCGCCCGTCAGCATGACGACGCTCACGCCCTCTTTTCGTAAGGCGGCCAGCGCCTCCGCTGTCGTTGCCTTGATCGGGTCGGCAATGGCGAGAATCCCGGCGACCCGGCCGTCAACGGCGGCGAAAATCGCCGTCGCCCCGTCCGCCCGCAGCTCATCGGCCCGTGCAGCTGCGGCTGACACATCAATCCCATTCTCCTTGAGATAGGCCGCGCCGCCCAGAAAGATGCGCTTGCCGTCCACGGTCCCGACCGCACCCTTGCCGGTAGGCGAGTCAAAGTCGGAGACCTCGGGAACGTCGATGTCACGGTCCTTTGCGGCCGCGACGATCGCGAGCGCCAGCGGATGCTCCGACGCCCGCTCGACGCCCGCCGCCAGGCGAAGAAGGTCGTGCTCCGAAAAGCCGTCTATCGCCACGATGCTCGTCACCGAAGGTCGCCCTTCGGTCAGCGTGCCCGTTTTGTCGACGACGATCGTATCGACCTTCTCCATTCGCTCCAGCGCCTCGGCATTCTTGATCAGGACGCCAAGGCCCGCACCCCGTCCGATCCCGACCATGATCGACATCGGCGTCGCCAGGCCCAGCGCGCAGGGACACGCGATGATCAGCACCGCGACCGCGGCTACGAGGCCGTGTGCCAGTCGCGGTTCAGGACCCCATATCGCCCATATCGCGAAAGAGAGCAGCGCAACGCCAAGAACCGCCGGCACGAACCACCCGGCAACCTTGTCGGCCATGCGCTGGATCGGCGCGCGCGAGCGTTGCGCATCCGCGACCATCTGGACGATCCGCGCCAGCATCGTATCGCGGCCAACCTTGTCCGCGCGTATGACGAGAGATCCCGTTTGGTTTATCGTGCCCGCCACCACATGGGCATCGACCGTCTTCGTCACCGGCATCGACTCGCCGGTCACCATAGACTCATCGATCGAAGAGCGGCCATCCTCGACAATCGCATCCACAGGCACCTTCTCGCCGGGGCGGACCCGCAACCTGTCGCCAACGGCGATCAAGTCGATCGCGACTTCCTCGTCGCTACCGTCCGGCAGGAGCCGGCGGGCAGTCTTGGGTGCCAGATTGAGAAGAGCCTTGATCGCGCCCGAGGTGCGCTCGCGAGCACGCAGTTCGAGAACCTGCCCAAGGAGCACGAGGACGGTGATGACCGCGGCGGCCTCGAAATAGATTGCGACCGTGCCGTCCATCATGCGGAACGCTGCCGGGAATATCCCGGGGGCAAGCGTGGCCACTACGCTGTAGGCCCAAGCGACACCGGTTCCCATCGCGATGAGCGTGAACATGTTGAGGTTTCGCGTCTGGAGCGATGCCCAACCGCGCTCGAAGAAGGGCCAGCCCGCCCAGATCACGACGGGGGTTGCCAGCGCGAATTGAATCCATCCCGATATCCGCTCAGGGACGAGATGGTGGAGCGCCGGGAACAGATGGCCGCCCATTTCGAGCAGGAAAACGGGCACGGTCAGCGCCAGAGCAATCCAGAAGCGCCGCGTCATATCGACAAGTTCGGGGCTGGGACCGGCGTCGGCGGTCGCGACCTCAGGTTCGAGCGCCATGCCGCAGATTGGACAGGCTCCCGGCCCCGGCCGACGGATTTCGGGATGCATCGGACAGGTCCAGATCGCGCCGGCTGGTTCGTCCGGCGCCGTACGATCGGCCTTGGCGAGATAGCGCGCCGGGTCAGCAACGAACTTGGCGCGGCAGCCGGCACTGCAGAAATGATAGGCCTTGCCGTCATGATCGGCGTGATGCTGTGTCACCGCCGGGTCGACTGTCATCCCGCAAACGGGATCGAGGGCCTGCTCGGAACCTGCGGGAACGAGCGCGCTCTTCGCGTGACCAGCGCAGCAAGCATGATTTTGGCCGCCATGCGCCGTGGATTTTGGTTCGGACATTCCCGTTCTCCTTATCGACGCCCCCTATCTAGGGTCTGACATCGTGTCAGGGTCAAGGGCCGCTACAAATTATCTATCCAGCGGCGAGGGGCTCCAGCGTCCCGAGCCACGCGACCAACGCAAGAATCGTGATCGCCATCGCGGCTTCCAGCGCTATGCTCCGCCGCAGGCTTGAAAGCGCCAGGCCAGGACTTCCGTTCGCGATCGCCTCTTCAAGGCGAGGCGTAAGCCGGAAGCGGTTGGCCGCCGCCATGACCAGCATGGCGACGAACAGCGCGATCTTCGCCAGCAGCAGCTGGCCCCAAAGGTCCGTCGCAAGGTTCGCGATCTTGTCGATGCCGATCAGGTAAAGGCCGTTCGTAATTCCGGTGATGACGATCAGTCCGACAATGACCGATCCGACCCCTGCAAACCCGTTCAATGCGCGGTGCGCGACCTCGATCCGCGAGACGTCGGTCACCCGCGCAGGAAGCGTCAACAAGATGAGCATCATGAGCGCGCCAAGCCAGGCCGACGCGGCAAGGAGGTGCGCGATATCGCCGGTGAGGTGGAACAGGCCGCTGGTTCCTTCGGTCCCGGCGCCATGACCCGACCAGGCAAGCGTCCCGACCGCGATCGCCGCCAGAGCCGAAACTACCGCCAGGGAGCCAGTTGAAGGACGTCGCACCAACATTGCCCACGCCAGGATCAGGACGAGAGAGACCTCGCGGACTCCAAAGGCCCAGCCGACCGCAGTTTCGGTCAGGAGCATCGTCACGATATTCCTGTCGATGCTCCAGAGATCGGTTCCGCTCATGGTGGCAGACATCAGACCGAAACCTAGCGGGGTCGCGATGATCCCGGCTGCCGCCAAACTGCCGATCAACGGCCTGAACCGGACCATATGGATTTGCTCATCGCCACGCAGCGCATAGAGGCCGAACAAGGGCGCGCCGAACAGCAGGCCGAGATCGAGGTAAAGCGCGAGCCGCGTGGCGATCAGAAGCCAGTCCAGCATGACCTATCGGACGGTGAAGGCGAGCGTTCCGGTGATCTTGTGCGTGTCGGTCGATACCGCATGCCAGTCGAGCTTGTAGGTGCCAGCGGGCAGCGGGCGCGGAAAGACCGCAACCAACGTCTTGCCGTCTGCGGTGACCGAAGTCTTGAAGCCGGCCATCTTCATCGGGGCGTGGTTCGCCATGCCGGGCATGCCGGTCATGGCAAGGTCGATCCCGGACACGGGCGCCATCAATGTTTCGCTGAAAGTCAGCGATACCTGCGTTGCATTGGTGACTGTCGCCTGCGCCGCCGGAGTTGATGATATCAGTTTCGGATGCGCGATGGCCGGAGCGGTGATGGTGATGAGGGCGGCAGCAATGGCCGCACCGATGACGCGAACGGACTTCATGGGGGACTCCTCTTGGTTTCCCTGCTGAATACGCAGGGTAGGGCCTCACCCCTCATAGCGCTGTGACGATATGCTATGAGGGATCGCCGGCACCGATGCGTAGTATCGGTAGAGAGCGTGGAGATTGACGCATGACCGATATTGATAGAGCGCTGGCGCGGCTGCGCGAACTGCCCGTCCATCCTGGATTGGGGGCGATCGACGGCGCGGTACTGGAGGGCCTAACGTCTCGCGCGCTTGGCTCTCGACCGCTTTCTGGAAGCGTCTTCGGCCTGGCGGCGCTGGCGGCGCTTTCGATCGGGATTGCCAGCTCGATCATTCCCGGTACCCCGGTCAGGGCGGCCTCGGTTACGCCATTTGGTGCGCCGTCTGCGCTTGTTCCCTCGTCCCTTCTCGGCGGCAGCGAATGAACGACCGTCGCCGCCTGTTGCTCATCGCGCTGATCGCGTTTGTCGCGGCGGTTGTCGGCGTGCTCGTGGGCCGGGCCTATGTGGTCCGACAAACGCCAGTCGAAACCGAACTGCACACGCTCCTTCACAGCCAGCTGGAACTGGATTCCGGCCAGCACGCGAGGATCGAGGAGATCGAACGGCGGTTCGCGGTGCGCAAGCAGGCGCTCGAACTCGAGCTTCGCGCGGACAATGCGCGCCTCGCCGACGCGATCGAGGCGGAGCATGGCTATGGTCCCCAGGTGAGTGCGGCGGTCGATCGCTCGCATCAGGCGATGGGTCAGCTTCAGAAAGAAACGCTCGAACATGTCTTCGCCATGCGTAGCGTGCTGCGCGCCGATCAGGCGGCCAAATTCGATTCCGCAGTGGTCAAGGCGCTCACGGCCAAGGATCGGTGACGGTCGACCTCGCCGGATGTACGGACGGCGAACTGGCCGCGCTTGCTCTGGCTGGTCGGCAGACCGCCTATGGCGAACTTATGCATCGCCATCGCGACGGCGTATATCGCCTGATCCGTGGGCATATCGGAGACGCGGATGCGGCGCTCGATGTCACCCAGCAAAGCTTTCTGTCCGCCTTTTCCGCGCTTGGCCGTTATGACGGCGCGCGACCGTTTCGTCTGTGGATCGCGCGCATCGCGATCAACAAATGCCATGACTGGGCGCGTCGCCGCGCGGTCCGCAGGCTGTTGTCGTTTGCACTCCCGATCGACGAAGCGAGCCAGGTCGCGGACGATGCTGCGACGCCCGAGGCAATCCTTTCCGACCGCCAGGAGTTGAAGCGCACGATGGCGGCGATCGGGGCCTTGCCCTTGGCGCTGCGCGATACCCTCGTGCTGCGAACGATCGAGGGGCTGTCGCAGATCGAGACGGCCGAGGTTTTGGGGATCAGCGAAAAGGCGGTCGAGACGCGGCTTTATCGCGCGCGTTCCAAATTGCAGGAAAGTTTGAGGGACTGATGCTCTGGCTGCGTATCCTGATCGATAGCTTTTTCATTCAGGGGCCTTCCTGCCATGCGTATCTCCCACCTCGATAGACGGTCGCTGTTGCGTGGCGCCGCGCTTGGCGGTGCGGGGCTGTCCCTCGCGAACTGGTTTCCGGCGTGGGCGCAGCCGGTGTCAGCCGGAATCGTCCGCCCGCTACCAACGGTAAGCGGTACCGATATAGCACTGAAAATTGCCCATCAGATGATGACGGTCGATGGCCGCGAAACCCATGCGATCGGAGTCAACGGGACCATTCCGGCACCGCTCATCCGGCTGAAGCAGGGGACGAGAGTCCGGCTTTCGGTAACCAACGATCTCGACGAGGACAGCTCGATCCACTGGCATGGACTGCTCGTGCCCGCGCAGTTCGACGGCGTTCCCGGTATCAGCTTCCCGGGCATCCGTCCGCGATCGACCTTCGTCTATGAATTTCCGATCATCCAGGCGGGCACCTACTGGTATCACAGCCATTCGGGCCTGCAGGAGCAGATGGGTCATTATGGCCCGATCGTGATCGACCCCGAGGGCGAGGATACTGTTCGCTACGACCGCGAGCATGTGATCGTCCTGTCGGATCACAGTCCGATGCACCCGCATGCGATCTACCTGAAGCTCAAGCAGCAGGCGGGTTACTTCAACTATCAGAAGCAGACGCTGGCCGGGCTGCTGGCAGGCCGCGATCAGCCACTCAAGGAGCGGATGGACTGGGGCAAGATGCGGATGGACCCGACCGACGTGTCCGACGTGACGGGTTCGACCTACACCTTTCTCGTCAACGGCCATGGCCCGCGTGACAACTGGACGGCTCTCTTCCAGCCGGGCGAGCGGGTGCGCCTACGCTTCATCAACGCCTCGGCGATGACGATCTTCAACGTCCGCATCCCCGGCCTGCCGCTGACCATCGTCCAGGCCGATGGGCAGGATGTGCGTCCGGTCACGGTCGACGAATTCCAGATCACGGTCGCCGAGACCTTTGACGTGATCGTCACGCCGACCGACGAACGGGCCTACACGATCGTCGGCGAGGCGGTCGATCGCTCCGGCCTGGCGCGCGCAACGCTGGCGCCGCGCGAAGGCATGGCCGCCGGAGTGCCGCCGCTCCGCTCCCGGCCAGTCGCCACGATGAAGGACATGGGGATGGACATGTCGGGCATGGACATGTCGGGGGCAAGCGGCGGCACGATCGACCTGAGCAAGCCCGACAGCGGCATGGCCGGCATGGACCATGCCGCGATGGGCCACGACATGGCGGCGGGAGCCGCTGGCGCGATGGCAGGCATGGCGCCGCAAGCCGGCGCCGGAATGGCCGGAATGGATCATTCCGCGATGGGCGGGATGAACATGCGCGACCCGAAGAATGCGCCGCAGGTTCGCATGGGGCCGGGGGTGCAGACGATCGCGCCGATGGCGATGGACCGCACCGGCGATCCGGGCCAGGGCCTCGAAAATGTCGGTCACAAGGTGCTGGTCTATCGCGACCTGATGGCGTTGACGCGCAATCCCGATATACGCGCGCCGGACCGGGCGATGGAGATCCACCTGACCGCCAATATGGAGCGGTACATGTGGTCGTTCGACGGGCTGAAGATGAGCGAAGTCAAGGCGCCGATCCCTTTCCTGAAGGACGAGCGGGTGCGGGTGACGCTCGTAAACGACACGATGATGTCGCATCCGATCCACCTGCACGGCCATTTTTTCGAGTTGGTGACCGGCCATGACGAATATGCGCCGCGCAAGCACACGGTCAACGTACTGCCGGGCGGCAAGGTGACCTTTGACGTCACCACTGACGCGGTCGGCGACTGGGCGTTCCACTGCCATATGCTCTACCACATGCACGCCGGGATGATGCAGGTTGTCTCGGTCCGTCCGCGAGGAGACGCGGCATGAACCGCATCCTTCTCCTTGCGCTCGCGCCGCTCGCGATCCCCGCCCCGGTCGCGGCGCAGGCGATGGATCAGTCGAACATGCCTGGCATGCAGATGCCGGCGCCGAAGAAGCCTGCGGCAAAGCCGACAATGCGAAAGCCGCCGACGCAACGACCGCGGCCCGCTGTTCCGCGCGCGTCGGCATCCACGCCAGCGCGTCCGGCCGTCGCAAAGCCCGCTCCGGCAGTCGCTGGGGGAGCAGATCCGCATGCGGACCATGACATGACGACGATGCCCGGGATGGCCATGCCCGGCGCTCCGGCGGCGGTGAGCGCGGGAAAGCACGACATGGCCACCATGCCCGGCATGGAGATGGGACCAGGCACGGCTGACCATGGAACGGGCGGCACCGCCCTGGCGCCCGGCAACGCCCCGGCGCCTGCGCCGCCGACCGACCATTATGCCGATCGCGCCTTTCCGGCTGCGGAAATGGCGCGCGTGCGGACCGATCTCTACAGGGAGCATGGCGGCGGCAGCTTCCACCAGGTCATGTTCAATCTGGCCGAGTATCAGGCGCGCAAGGGCGGCGACGGCTTTCGCTGGGACGGAGAGGCATGGCTCGGCGGGGACATCAACCGGTTGGTCGTCAAGAGCGAGGGCGAAGGGGCGTTCAAGGGCGGCGGCGTCGATAGCGCCGAAGTGCAGGCGCTCTACAGCCGTGCGATCGATCCGTACTGGAACCTGCAGGCGGGTGTCAGGTACGATTTCAAGCCGAACCCCTCGCGTACTTATGCGACCATCGGCATCGAAGGACTGGCGCCCAACTGGTTTGAGATCGAAGGCGCGCTGTTCCTGTCTGACAAGGGCGATGTTCTCGCTCGAGCCGAGGGCTATTATGATCAGCGGATCACCCAACGCCTGATCCTCCAGCCGCGCGTCGAGCTGAATTTCGCGGCGCAGGATGTACCCGAGAACCGGATTGGTTCGGGCCTATCGAACGCCGAACTGGGTCTGCGGCTTCGCTATGAGATCAGGCGGGAGTTCGCGCCCTATATCGGTGTGTCCTATGATCGGAAAGTTGGCGATACAGCTCGCTATGCGCGGCTCGACGGCAAGAATGTCGGAACGACGAGCTTTGTGATCGGCTTGAGAAGCTGGTTTTGACGTCGGTCGCCGGTGCAATGTGTTTTTCTGAGGGATGGATCTTTCTGCTGCGTATGTAACGATAAGGGCATCGCAGCTGTATAATAGGGTCAAGTGCGTGATTGGCCGCAGCTGGCGGTGGTTATCGAACGTACGAACAGGAATGACGATATGAAGTCTGCCTCCCTCTTTGCAGCGTGCCTCGCCCTCGGCGTTCCTTCGCTTGCGATAGCGGCTGCGGACATCGTCGTTCACCGGGATCCCGGCTGTGGTTGCTGCGAGCAATGGGCTGCCCAGGTCCGTCAGCAATTCGGCCGGCGCTTATCCATCGTCGACGATCAGCAGCGATCCACCTTTCAGAGCGCGCACGGCGTACCGGCTCGGCTATCATCGTGTCATACAGCGATCGTCGATGGCATGGTTTTCGAGGGACACGTCCCCATCGCGGACATGAAGCGCGTTCTCGCGCAGCGTCCGCGTGGTGTGAGCGGTCTCGCCGTAACAGGCATGCCTGTCGGATCACCGGGCATGGAAGTCCCGGGGCAGGCGGCCCAACCCTTCAATGTCATTGCCTTTGGGGCGGGCCGCGAAACCATCTTCGCCCGCCACGGCGGATGAGTATGGCGTTGTCCCTGGATCATGGGTGGTGTATTCGGTTACGGCTGTGAAACGTGCGCTTCATCTCTTTCTCCTGCTTGGAGCCCTGATCGGTCTGCTCGGCCAGGAAGCCGCCTTTGCGTCCGGCCCGCCTGCGGTGTCTGCGCCGATGGCGATGTCGAGTATGGCCGCTTCCGGGATGTCCGAAGACTGCATGAAGATGATGGCGCAGCAACAGCAGCCTGCGCAGAAACCGTGCAAGGGCATGACCTTGGCCTGCATCGCCGCGATGGGCTGCGTTATTCCCATGGCCGTGCGCAATGACGCACCGGTGCTTGGCAGCCGCGAAGCCGGTTCAACCCTGGCTTTCTGGACAACCACCACGGTCCTGCGCGGCAGTGATCTTACTCCTGAACCGGAACCACCGACTCTCCTTGGCTGATCGAAACCGGCCGTCAGGCTGACAGGGTCGTTGCGCCTGTCGCGCACCAAACATCCTGCTCAACCTGCGGCTACCACGATGTTTTGCCAAAGGATTACAGTCATGAAAAACCGTGTTTTCTATGCCCTGCTGGGGCTCGCCCTTGCCGCACCCGTCGCCGCGTTCGCCGGCCAACCCGACCACAGCCAACAGTCGGGCCACTATGAGTGGAAGTCGGTTCCGCAATATGGCCCGCGCGCCACGGGACCGGCCCAGCGGCGTGTATGGGTGCCCGATGCCACGCAAGTGGCGGCTTGCGACTGCGACATGATGAAGATGAGCAGCACTGCTGCTGCTGATTGCATGAAGCAGATGCACAGCATGGCGTCGCCGTCGGCCACTTCGGTTGGCTAGGCGCAGGTTCTGGCCGCTTCAGGTCGCATAGACGGCTAGGCCAGCAGTGGCGGCGGGATACCCCCATCCTGCCGCCACTGACATGCCCGTCATAGTGCGCGATGTCGGCTTGATCGCTCGATCAGGAGTTTTCCATGCGATTGTTTCTATGTCTGCCGCTGCTCGCGGCGATCCCCGGGATCGCGTTTGCCGGGCCGCTCACTTTCGAAGCCGCGCTCCAGCGCGCCCGGCAGGAAGCGCCGTCGATCAAGGCCAAGGCGCTCGGCGCCGATGCCGCGCGGTCCGCGCGCGGCGCGGCAGGCGCGCTGCCCGACCCGACGCTTGGCGTGAGCGTCGAGAGCTTCCCGATCTCGGGACCGCTCGCGTTCGAACCGCAGCGAGACGATTTCACCATGGCGCGGGTCGGCGTGTCCCAGGAGATCCCCAACCTCGCAAAGCGCCATGCCCAGCAGGCGCGCGCCGATAGCGATATCAAGGCGGCCGAGGCCGATACCGCGGTCGAGGCCCGCACGGTCGAGGTTGGCACCGCGCTCGCCTGGATCAACCTGGCCTATGCCGAACGCAGACTTGCTGCACTCGACGATGTCCTGTCCCGCCTCGAGCGCGTGGTCGGAACGACGCCGGGCGCTGTCGCCTCGGGCAATGCGCGGCCGGCGCAGACCCTCGCCGGGCAGCAGGCGGTCGCCGCCATGCAGGATCGCCGCAGCGAACTGGTGTCGAATGTGGCGCGGGCACGCGCGACGCTGACCCGCTGGACCGGCGATCCCGCGCCCGAGATCGCCGGACCGATCCCCGATTTTGCGGTCGATGCGGCAACCCTGCGCGCAGGACTCGATCGCCAGCCCACGATCCGGATGATCGATGCCCAGGCGGGGCAAGCGGATGCCGATGTTCGCCTGGCCGACGCCGGACGGCGCTCCGACTTCGGCGTCAACCTGGCCTATCAGCGCCGCGATCCCCGTTTCGGCGACTACGTCTCGGCTGGCGTGACGGTCAGCCTGCCGTTCTTCACCCGCAATCGTCAGAATGCCGGGATCGCCGCGGCCCAGGCCAATGCCGGGCGGGTCCTGGCCGAACGCGAGGCCGCCCGGCGCGCGCTCGCCGCCGACCTCGATGCCGATCTCGCCGACCATGTCATGCACCACGAGCAGTGGATGCGCGCGCGGGACACGCTGCAGCCGCTCGCCGAGCAGCGGGTCAGGCTGGAGACGGCGAGCTACGGCGCCGGACGCGCCAGTCTCGTCGATGTCGCCGACGCCTATGCCGCGCTCGCCGATGCCACCCTGACTGTCCTCGACCGCGAAGCCCTGGTTGCCGCTGACGGCGCCCGATTGACCCTCACCTACCGGAGCGAAGACCGATGAGCCTCGAGATATCACCGCGCGCCCGGCTGGGTCTTGCAGCCGCAGCGCTCGCGCTCATCGCCGGCGGCGCTGGCTATGGCATCGCCCATCTCGGCGGACACGAAAGCGCACCCTTGCAAACAGCGGATGCCGGACGCAAGGCGCTCTACTGGTACGACCCGATGGTGCCGTCGCAGCATTTCGACAAGCCGGGCAAATCGCCGTTCATGGATATGCAGCTTGTCGCCAAATATGCCGACGAAGGCGGGGGCGACGCACCCGGCGTGCGGATCGATCCGGCGACCTCGCAAACGCTGGGGCTCCGCACAGTTGCGGCGCGCCGCGGGGAGCTCGCCAGTAGCCTCACCGCCACCGGCACGATCGACTTCAATCAGCGCGATGTCGCGATCGTCCAGGCGCGCGCGGGCGGGTTCGTTAGCCGTGTCTATGCCCGTGCGCCCGGCGACATCATCGGCGCCGGTGCCCCGCTTGCCGATCTGCTCGTTCCCGAATGGGCGGGCGCACAGGCCGAGTTTCTTGCGGTTCGCCGCTCCGGGAACGCAGCGTTGATCCAGGCGGCGCGCCAGCGGCTCGCGCTGCTTGGAATGCCGTCTGGCACGATCGCGTCGGTCGAGCGGACGGGGCGACCGCATAACGTGGTGACGATCTCCACGCCGACCGGTGGGGTCATCAAGACATTGGACGTTCGGGCAGGGATGACGATGACGGCGGGGCAGACACTCGCCGAGGTCAACGGCCTCGGCACGGTCTGGCTCAACGCCGCCGTGCCCGAGGCGATCGCCGGTCCGCTCAGGCCCGGGCAAACCGTGCAGGCAACGCTCGCGGCATTTCCCGGCGAGACCTTGTCGGGCCGTGTTTCCGCGATCCTGCCCCAGACACAGGCGGATAGCCGGACGCTGACCGTGCGGATCGAGCTTCCCAACCGCGGCGGGCGTCTGCGTCCCGGCATGTTCGCCACCGTGTCGTTCGGCGGCAGCGCACAACCGGCGCTGCTGGTGCCATCCGAAGCGTTGATCCGCACCGGCAAGCGGACATTGGTGATGCTCGCACTAGACAAGGGGCGCTACCGGCCTGCCGAAGTGCAGACCGGCCGTGAATCCGGCGGCGACACCGAGATCCTGGCGGGCCTCGGCGAAGGCGAGAAGATCGTCGCGTCGGGCCAGTTCCTGATTGATTCCGAGGCGAGCCTCTCGGGCGTGGAGGCGCGGCCGATCGGGGGCACGCCGACGGCTGCCGTCAAACCAGCAGCTACGGCCGCGCTCTACGAGACCGTCGGCAAGATAGAGCAGATCACCGCCAATTCGGTGACGCTCAGCCATGAGCCGGTGCCCGCCATCAGCTGGCCGGCGATGACGATGACGTTCCAGCTTCCCGATCCGAAGGTCGTGCGGGGCCTGAAGGCCGGCGACCGCGTCCGCTTCGGGTTCGACCGGCCACCGGCGGGGCCGACCGTGCGGCGCATGGTGAAGGTCGCTGGCCAGTGATCGCCCATCTCATCCGCTGGTCGGTCAGGAACCGCTTCTTCGTCCTGATCGCGATGCTGGCATTGGTCGGCGCCGGGTTGTGGGCGGTGCGCTCGACCCCGATCGATGCGCTGCCCGACCTGTCCGACGTGCAGGTCGTGATCCGCACCTCCTATCCGGGGCAAGCGCCGCAGATCGTCGAGAACCAGGTCACCTATCCGCTGACCACCACCATGCTGTCGGTGCCCGGCGCCAAGACGGTGCGCGGCTATTCCTTCTTCGGCGACAGCTTCGTCTATGTGATCTTCGAGGACGGGACCGATCTCTATTGGGCACGCAGCCGCGTGCTCGAATATTTGAATCAGGTGCAGGGGCGCTTGCCGCCGAGCGCTCGCAGCGCGCTCGGCCCTGACGCCACCGGGGTCGGCTGGGTCTATGAATATGCGCTAGTCGACCGGAGCGGCCGGCATGACCTGTCGCAGCTCCGGGGGCTTCAGGATTGGTTCCTGCGCTACGAATTGAAGACCGTGACCGGCGTCGCCGAGGTCGCGAGCATCGGTGGCATGGTCAAGCAATACCAGGTGCTGCTCGATCCGGTGAAGCTCGCCGCCTACGGGATCACCCACCAACAGGCGGTCCAGGCGATCCAACAGGCCAATCAGGAAGCGGGCGGCTCGGTGCTGGAGATGGCCGAAGCCGAATATATGGTCCGCGCTTCGGGCTATCTGAAGTCGCTCGACGACTTCCGGGCGATTCCGCTGAAGACGGCGGCCGGTGGAGTGCCTGTGCGTCTCGGCGACGTCGCCACCATCCAGATCGGCCCCGAGATGCGGCGCGGCATCGCCGAGCTGAACGGGGAGGGCGAGGTCGCCGGCGGCGTGGTGATCCTTCGCTCGGGCAAGAATGCCCGAGAAACGATCGCGGCGGTCAAGGACAAGCTCGCCGATCTCAAGAAAAGCCTGCCGCCAGGTGTCGAGGTGGTGACGGTCTATGACCGCTCGCAGTTGATCGATCGCGCGGTCGAGAACCTCACCCACAAGCTGATCGAGGAGTTCATCGTCGTCGCGATCGTCTGCGGGCTATTCCTGTGGCACGTCCGCTCGGCGCTGGTGGCGATCCTGACCCTGCCATTGGGCGTGCTGGCCGCGTTCGTCGTCATGCGGTTCCAGGGCGTCAACGCCAATATCATGTCGCTGGGCGGTATCGCCATCGCCATCGGCGCGATGGTCGATGCGGCCGTGGTGATGATCGAGAATGCCCACAAGAAGATCGAGCGCTGGGAGCAGGAGCATCCTGGCAAGCATCTCGAGGGCGAGATGCGCTGGACCGTCGTCACCGAGGCGGCGGCCGAAGTCGGGCCGGCCTTGTTCTTCAGTCTGCTGATCATCACGCTGTCGTTCATTCCGGTGTTCACGCTGGAGGCGCAGGAAGGCCGGCTGTTCGCGCCGCTCGCCTTCACCAAGACCTATGCGATGGCGTCGGCGGCGATCCTGTCGGTGACCCTCGTTCCGATACTCATGGGCTGGCTGATCCGGGGCCGTATCCCCGCCGAGCAGGCCAATCCAGTCAACCGCTGGCTGACCGATCTTTACCGGCCTGCGATCGATTGGACGATGCGAAAACCCAAGGCGGTGCTGCTGATCGCAGCGCTGGTCTTCGCGACAACGGCCTGGCCACTCACCCGGCTTGGCGGCGAATTCATGCCCAATCTTGATGAGGGCGACCTGCTCTACATGCCCTCGGCCTTGCCGGGCCTCTCTGCGGCCAAGGCCTCGCAACTGCTCCAGCAGACCGACCGGCTGATCAAGACGGTGCCCGAGGTCGAGAGCGTGTTCGGCAAGGCCGGTCGCGCCGAGACCGCGACTGATCCGGCACCGCTGGAGATGTTCGAGACGACGATCCAGTTCAAGCCCCGCGACCAATGGCGTCCCGGGATGACGCCGGAGAAACTGGTCGACGAACTCGACCGGACGGTGAAGCTGCCCGGCCTCGCCAATGTCTGGGTGCCGCCGATCAGGAACCGCATCGACATGCTGGCGACCGGCATCAAGAGCCCGATCGGAGTCAAGGTCTCCGGCGCCGATCTCGCCCAGCTCGATCGCATCGCGCATGATGTCGAGACGGTCGCCAAGACCGTGCCGGGCGTTTCCTCCGCCCTCGCCGAACGGCTGACCGGCGGGCGCTATGTCGATGTCGATATCGACCGGGCCGCCGCCGCACGGTTCGGGCTCAACATCACCGATGTGCAGGCGATCGTCTCGGGCGCGATCGGCGGCGAGACTATCGGCGAGACAGTCGAGGGGCTGGCCCGCTATCCGATCAGCGTGCGCTATCCGCGCGAACTGCGCGACAGCCTGGAGGGCCTGCGGACACTGTCGGTCCTGACCCCGTCGGGGCAGCAGATCACGCTCGGCACGGTGGCGAACATATCGATCGCCGAAGGCCCGCCGATGCTCAAGACCGAGAATGCGCGGCCCTCGACCTGGGTCTATGTCGATGTGCGCGGGCGCGACCTCGCCTCGGTGGTCGGCGATCTGCAACGCGCGGTGGCGAAGCAGGTCAGGCTCTCGCCGGGCGTCAGCATCGCTTACTCAGGCCAGTTCGAATATCTCCAGCGCGCGGTCGACAAGCTCAAGCTGGTCGTGCCTGCGACGCTGCTGATCATCTTCGTGCTGCTCTACATGATCTTCGGCCGGTTCGACGAAGCGGCCTTGATCATGGGCACGCTGCCGTTCGCGCTCACCGGCGGGATCTGGATCCTCTATCTGCTCGGATTCAACCAGTCGGTCGCAACCGGGGTCGGGTTCATCGCACTCGCCGGCGTCTCGGCCGAGTTCGGCGTGGTGATGCTGATCTACCTGAAAAATGCGCTGGAGGAGCGCGGTGACGACCTTGATGCCGGTCAGGTCGAGGCGGCGGTGCGCGAGGGCGCGTTGCTTCGCGTCCGGCCCAAGGCGATGACGGTCGCGGTCATCCTCGCCGGCCTGCTGCCGATCCTGCTCGGATCGGGCGCAGGCTCCGAAGTGATGAGCCGGATCGCCGCCCCGATGATCGGCGGCATGCTCACCGCGCCACTGCTGTCCATGTTCGTCCTTCCCGCCGCCTATCTTTTGCTCCGGCGGCGACGGGCAAAATCCATCCGCCAACCTGGTTAACCTGCAAGGAGAAGACCATGACCTATGTACGACTGACGATTGCCCTTGGCCTCGCCGCCTTGACCGCCGCGTGCGGCAAGAAAGCGGAGACGCCCGTTGCGGCCGAGACCAACCAGGCGGCGCCTGCCGCAGCCATGAACAGCGACATGGGCAACATGGCGATGGCACCGGCGGCCACTGCGCCGATCATGGCCAAGGGTCATGGTACGGTCACCGTGATCGACAAGGCGGCAGGCACGATCACGCTCGATCATGGCCCGATCCCCGAAGCCAAATGGCCGGCGATGACGATGGCGTTCAAGGCTGCACCGGCGATCACCGATGCTGCCAAGGTCGGCGACAAGGTCGATTTTGACCTTACGTTGACCGGCAGCGCGGGCGAGGTGACCGCGATCCACAAGCAGCCCTGACCAGGTTCGATGGCGCCGGCCTTCTCCGGCGCCACAGCCTGCTCGACTCTTTGTGCCAAAGATCTCTATAGAAGCCTAAAGTCACTATAGGGTCATGGTCGATGGCGTCAGGGTCGCTCAGCATCGGCAAGCTCGCCGCCGCCACGGGAACGAAGGTGGAGACGATCCGCTATTATGAAAGCGCCGGCTTGCTGGAGGCGCCTGAACGCACGAAGAACAATTATCGTGCCTACTCGCCCCAGCACCTTGCGCGGCTCAGCTTCATCCGTCGCGCGCGGGCTCTGGGTTTTTCCCTCGACCAAGTCCAGGCGCTGCTCGGCCTGGCGGATCAGAAGGACATTTCCTGCTCGGCGGTGGATCTCATCGCCCGAGAACATCTCGCCGAGATCGATCGCAAGTTGAAGGATCTGGCGACCTTGCGTTCGGAGCTGAGCAATCTCATCGTCCAATGCGGGCAGGGGACTATCTCGGAATGTCGGATCATCGAGACTTTGGCGCCAGATGTCGAGCGCTTGGGATGACCCGCTATTGCAACTAAGTTGCAGAACTGCTTGACCCTCTAGCTGCTAGAGGGTTTATGAGGCCGGGATGCCTCGCTTCCACCCTGCCGAATCTCGCCGCCCGAGTCCTCCCGTCACACCGGCACCAAAGCTGTTGTTTCGGCGCGCCCTGGCCGTCCTGGCAGCATTTCTCTGTATGGCCGGTGTCAGCACCATTGCCCACGCCGATACTGCTGACGTGCAGACGGCATGGCGGCTGCTCGACTATATGGCGGTCGATTATGGCGGTGCTGTCAGCGGTGGACGGGTGAAGAGTCCTTCCGAATATGCCGAGATGACCGAATTCGCGGCGTCGGTGTCAAGCCGCCTCGCGGCTCTGCCGCCCACACCGGCGCGCGGACCGCTGATCGCCGGCGCAACCCGTCTCCAGGGTTTGATTGCCGCGAAAGGCACCCCCGAGGAAGTCGCCCGCATCGCCCACGGTCTCGCCGCCGATCTACTCAAGGCCTATCCGGTGCCCCTCGCGCCGAGCAAGGCGCCCGACCCGGCCCGGGGCGCCTCCTTGTTCGCGCAGAATTGCGCGAGCTGCCATGGCATGACCGGGGATGGGCATGGCCCCGATGCTGCAAAGCTCACGACGCCACCGATCGCCTTTAGCGAGGTGAAGCGCGCGCGGCAGCGCAGTCCCTTCGCGCTGTACCAAGTGATCGGTCAGGGCATTGACGGCACGGCAATGCAAAGCTTTGCGACCTTGCCGAGCGAAGATCGCTGGGCGCTGGCCTTCTATGCCGGTCGCTTCGCATTTCCCGATGGTCTTGCCAGTCAGGGCGAGCGGCTGTGGAAATCCGATTCCGACCTGCGGCACATGATCCCTGACCTGACGACGCTGGCGGGGCTGACACCCGAGGCGCTTGCGAAGACGATTGGACCTGCCAAGGCGGACGCGGTGATCGCCTATCTGCGCCGCCACCCGGACGCGGTGATCCGGCAGGCCCCCGGTTCGCTGACCATCGCGCGCGAAAAGCTGGCACAGAGCCTTGCCGCCTATCGTGGTGGCGACCGCCACGCCGCCCAGGAACTCGCGCTCTCCGCCTATCTCGATGGCTTCGAGCCACTCGAGCCGATGCTGACCGCGCGCGATGCAACGCTCATGGGGCATATCGAAAGCGCCATGGGCGAATTCCGGGCGGGGCTCCAGCAGGGGCGCCCCGCGGACGAGATCGCCACCCGCGTCCAGGTGCTCGACGGCCTGTTCGACGACGCCGATGCGGCATTGTCCCCCGACGCAGCGAGCAGCGCATCGACCTTCCTGGGCGCCTTTACCATTTTGCTGCGCGAGGGGCTCGAAGCCCTGCTGATCGTCGTTGCGATGATCGCCTTCCTGCGCAAGGCGGAGCGGCCTGAAGTGCTGCCCTACGTCCATGGCGGCTGGATCGGGGCGCTGGCGGCGGGCGCCCTGACCTGGGGAATCGCGACCTATGCGATCGGGATCAGCGGCGCGAGCCGGGAGCTTACCGAAGGGTTCGGATCGCTGTTCGCGGCCGTCGTCCTGCTCTCCGTGGGGATCTGGATGCACGGCAAGGCGCAGGCGGACCAATGGCAACGCTACATCAGGGAGAAGATGTCGCGCGCATTGTCGAAGCAGTCGGCCTGGTTCCTGTTCGGCCTGGCCTTCATCGTCGTCTATCGCGAGGTCTTCGAGACGATCCTGTTCTATGCCGCGCTCTGGACCCAAGGCAATGGCAGCATGATGCTGGCCGGCGCCGGCTCGGCGGTCCTGCTGCTCGGGCTCATCGCCTGGGCCATGCTGCGCTACAGCCGTGACCTGCCGATTGCGAAATTCTTCGCTTACAGTGCTTGGTTGATGGCGATCCTGACCATCGTTCTCGCCGGCAAGGGCGTGTCGGCGCTGCAGGAAGCCGGTCTCATCGATATCGCGCCGCTTGGCGGCGGAATCCGCATCTCCATGCTCGGCATCTTCCCGACCATGCAATCGATGGCCGCCCAGCTCCTGATGCTCATCGCGGTGTTCGGCGGCTTCATTCTCAACCGGCGCCGCGCCGCTGCTGCAACCGGCTGATGCGGGCTGCGCGAGCGAACATTATTTGCCTTGACCCTCTAGCAACTAGAGGGTGCATAGAGATGTTCATGATGTCTGTTCGAGTCTCGATCCATGGTCTGTAGCAGCTGCCAGTCGGACGCGCCGCCGGCGCCCGATCCGCGCTGGCGGCGTATGTTGTGGATCGCGCTCGCGATCAATCTGGCAATGTTTCTGGGCGAGATCGTCGCGGGTATCGCTTCGGGATCGCGATCCCTGCAGGCGGACGCACTCGATTTCCTGGGCGATTCCGCCAATTATGCGATCAGTCTCGGGGTCGCCGGCATGGCGCTGGGCTGGCGGTCGCGCGCCGCGCTGCTCAAGGGCGGTACGATCCTCGCCTTCGGCCTTTATGTGCTCGTCACCACGGTCCTTGCGGCGTTGGGCCGCGGCGTGCCGCAGGCAGAGACGATGGGGATCGTCGGGGTCATCGCCCTGATCGCCAACGGCAGTGTTGCACTCATGCTCTATCGCTACCGGAGTGGCGACGCCAATATGCGCTCGGTCTGGATCTGCTCGCGCAATGACGCGATCGGCAATCTTGCGGTCCTGCTAGCGGCAGCCGGTGTCGTCGGCACCGGTACCGCGTGGCCAGATCTTGCTGTCGCCCTGATCATGGCGGCCCTGGGTATCTGGGGTGGTCTGCAAATCATCAGCCAGGCCCGCGCAGAACTGCGCCCGAATCCGGCAAGTGAAGGTTCGGCACAACATTCTCTGGCCTCTACGAGCCGATAGTTGCTAGAAGGAGCGTAGATGCATCGATTGACGATCCTTTTTGCTTGCCTGGCCGTGTTCCTGTCCCTGGGGATCGGGTCGGTCACGCATGCAATGGAGCCGATCGTCTGTATCGATGCCAATAGCACTGCCGAGATTGGCCATGCCGATGGCGATGGCGACCAGGTACCCGCCGATAGCGACAAGGGCTATCCACACCATCATGGCAGTTGCCATGGCCATCATGTCGCAGCACCGCTGGCGAAGTCCGAACCCTTTGGACACGATTCAGCTGGATCCATCATGCGGCCCAGCCAGGCGATAGCCATGGCAACCGCGGCCGCTGACCCGGCGCTACGACCTCCACAAGCCTGACGATTCCCTAGCTCCCTCCGGCATTGACCGGTGGGCTCTCAAGGTTCGTCAGGAGTTCTTTATCCATGCATCGTGTCATCGCGGCCTTATTGGCCGTAACGTCCTGCGCGTCGATCGCGCAGGCGCAGACGGCCACATCGCCGCCGTCTGCCAATCAACCTGTCTTCACGCTGGAACGTGCCCGTACCATCGCGGGGGGTAGCTCCCCCAGTATCGATGCTGCGAGCGCCGACCTGCGTGCGGCTGGCGCTGCCCGCACCATCGCTGGCCTTCGGCCCAATCCTGAGATTCAGGTGCAGACGGAGAATGTCGCGGGGTCGGGTGATTATCGCGGCGTCCGAAGCGCCGAAACGACCGCGAGTCTTGCCTTGCCGATCGAGCTGGGCGGCAAGCGTTCGGCCCGCATCGCGGTCGCCGATTCCCGCAGCAATCGCGCTCGCATCGACGCAGCTATCGCGCTTGCAGACCTCAATCTGCGAATATCGCAAACCTATATCGAGGCGGCCGCCGCCGAACGGCGGGTGGACGTCGCACGCCAGCAAGCAGAGATCGCGGGTAATGCCTTCAGGGCGGCGCGCGTTCGCGTGACTGCCGGCGCGGGGGCACCGATCGACCAGCAGCGTGCCGACGTACTGCGTGTCAACGCCGAGCTTGGGTTGGAACGGGCGACCCGCGAGGCCCAAGTGGCACGCGGCAATCTCGCGCGCCTGATCGGTCAGCCCATCGATGGTGCGCTTGATCTGGCCTGGTTCGACCGTATCGGCGGCTACGGGCCGGTGATGACGATCGCGCCCGACGGAACGCTGGCGCTTGCCGCCGCCCAAGCGGACGTGAATACGGCCAGCGCCCAGGTTCGGCTCGCACGATCCCAGCGCATTCCCGACATCACGATCAGCGCTGGCGCACGTCGTCTCGCGCAGACCAACGACATGGCGGCCGTGGTGGGGATCGCCATTCCCTTTCCCGTCTTCAACAACGGTTCCGCAGCTGTCAGCCAGGCCCGGGCGGAGCAAGATCGCGCCGACGCCAATCGCAGGCTGGCGATCATCGAGGCCGAGCAGGCCATTGCAGGCGCGCAGGCCCAACTCGCCAATGCGGCGGCATCGGCCAGATCCATGGGCGGCCCTGGCCTTGCCGCGGCATTGGAGGCCGCGCGGATTGCCCGTGTCGGTTATGCCCAGGGCAAGTTCAGTCAGCTCGACCTGCTGGAGGCGGAAAGAACGCTTGCCGAGACACGCGCGGCGTTCACCGATGCCCTGGCAGCCTATCACGATGCCGAGGCTCGCCTTGAGCGACTGACCGCGCCCGCGCCTGAATTGCGGGAGCGCTGAGCGATGCTGCCATCCTCCTTAAAGCTGCGGTTCGCCGCGCACATTCCCTTCAAGACGGCACCTGCGCCGTCGATCGCCGGGCCATCGTGCCCAGGCCAGCCCCATTCCGGAGATATCCTATGATCCAAGACAAGCGCCTTCTGGGCGGCGTGGCGGGCGCCGTGTTGTTCGCCGCTGTCGGCGGTTTTACCGTCGCGCGCTGCACGAGCGATACCCCTGCGGCCACGACCGAAACCGCGGCAAAGGGCGACGAGGCTCAGGCCGATGCACCCGCCGATACGATCACGATGACTGCGGCCGCGATCAAGGATGCCGGGGTTGTCACCGAGACGATCACCGCAGGCGGGCTTGGGGCAGAGATTATCTCCCAGGCCGTCGTCACGCCGTCGCCGACCGGTGAGGCGATCGTGACCGCAAGGGCGGGTGGCGCCGTAACGCGTGTCCTGAAGAGGCTGGGCGATCCGGTTCGTGCCGGAGAGGCGCTGGCGGTGGTCGAAAGCCGCGATGCGGCACAGATTGCGGCGGACCGCACGGCCGCGGGCGCGAAGGCAACGCTGGCGCAGAAGGCGCTGGCCCGCGAACGCTATCTCTATGACCAGAAGGTATCCGCCCGGGTCGATCTGGAGACCGCACAGGCAGAAGCGGCCTCGGCCGCTGCAGAAGCGCGGCGAGCGGCGGTTGCAGCGGGTGCTGCCAACATCACGTCCGATGGTCGCGGCGTTGTCCTCGCCAGTCCGATCTCGGGTCGCGTGACCGCAATGAAGGTCAGTCTCGGAGCCTATGTACAACCGGAGACAGAGCTGTTCCGGGTCGCTGATCCGCGCCAGATCCAGATCGAAGCGGCGGTCGGTGCCGCTGATGCCGCTCGTCTCGAAGCAGGGGACAAGGCGATCATCGAACTCCCTGATGGCCGCACTGTCGATGCGCGGGTGCGGGCAGTAACACCCACGCTCAGCGGCGAAACGCGCGCTGCTACTGCGGTCCTGGACGTGACCAGCAGCCTGCTTCAACCCGGCCTTGCGGTCCGCGTACGGATGATTCCGAGCCGGAGCGTGACGTCCAATGCGATCGTCGTTCCCGAAGAAGCGGTGCAGTCCGTGGGCGGTCGCGACGTCGTGTTCGTGCGTACCGCCAACGGCTTCAAGGCGACGCCGGTGACGACCGGCCAGCGCAGCGCTGGCCGTATTGAAATCGCGTCGGGCTTCCCTGCTGGGCGGGCCATCGCCACCCGCAACGCCTTCTTGCTCAAAGCCGAGCTCGGCAAGGGCGCGGGGGAAGAGGAATGAGGCGCGCTACAGCCCTGCAGATCGTGGCAGGAAGCGCGGTCGGCTTTTTGACGTCAGCCTGCGCCAATAATCCGGCGCTCGCTATCACGCCTGAAGCGAGATCCGACAAATGGCTTAAAATCTGGAGCGTCCATGCCGAGGACGGCGGTGACACCGTTCTGGTTCACGGACTGGTCCGGCGCCCAGCATTGGCCCTTGGCATGCTTCATGGGCATCTGCACGTCGTGGCTCGTTTTTCAGATGGTCGCCCCGACGTAACCGCCGACACGCGCTGGAGCAGGATCGCCCCCAAGGGTTCACGCACAGGTTCATATGCCGTGCGCTTGCCGATCGCGGACGCTGCCGCTGTCTCCCACATCACCGTGTCCTACGCCCCAACCGCTGACGTAGCGGGCACGATCCCAGGAATGAACCCATGATCGCGAACCTTATGGCGCTATCCGTCCGCGCACGCTGGGCGGTCGTTCTCCTTTTTCTCGTCATCGCCGGCTTTGGCGCGTGGCAGCTGACAAAGCTGCCGATCGACGCAGTGCCGGACATCACCAACAACCAGGTCCAGATCAACACCGTCGAGCGCGGCCTGTCGCCGATTGAAATCGAAAAGCGCGTCACCTTCCCGATCGAGACTGCCCTGGCTGGCATTCCCGGCCTTGAAACGACCCGCTCGCTGTCGCGCAACGGGTTCAGCCAGGTATCGGCGATCTTCACCGACAAGACCGATCTCTACTTCGCTCGCCAGCAGGTCAGCGAACGGCTGACACAGGCACGCGATACGCTTCCCGAAGGTGTCCAGCCGCAGATTGGTCCGGTCACGACAGGCCTTGGCGAAGTGCTGATGTATTCGGTCGATTTCGCCAATCCCGGCGGGAAAGGCGCGACCGTTCGCAATGGCCAGCCGGGCTGGCAGTCGGATGGCAGCTTTCTGACCCCGGAAGGGGCGCGCCTGACCGACGAGGTGGGCCGTGCCGCTTATCTGCGCACGGTACAGGACTGGATCATCCGTCCGCAGCTTCGCACCGTAAAGGGCGTCGCTGGCATCGACTCGATTGGCGGCTACGCCAAGCAATATATCGTCGAGCCCGATCCGGTGAAATTGTCCTCCTACGGCATCTCCTATTCCGAACTCGCCAAGGCGCTGGAGGCATCGAACCTTGCAGTCGGCGCCAACTACTTCAATCGCGGCGGTGAGGCGTTCCTGCTCCGCGCGGACGCGCGCATTCGCGATATCGACGAAATTGCCGACGCCATCGTCGCGACCCGTGGCGGCTTGCCGATCGCGGTCAAGGACGTCGCCAATGTGAAGATCGGCGGCGAGTTGCGCACGGGCGCTGCGAGCCAGAACGGCCATGAAGCCGTCATCGGCACCGCGTTGATGCTGATCGGCGAGAATAGCCGCGTCGTCGCGCGCAATGTCGGGGAGAGACTGGACGGGATTGGCAAGTCGCTGCCGCCAGGGATCAAGGTGACGACGGTCCTCGACCGATCGAAGCTCGTCAACGCAACCGTCGCCACGGTTCAAAGGAATCTGATCGAAGGCGCGATCCTGGTCGCGGCCGCATTGTTCCTGCTGCTCGGCAATGTCCGCGCGGCGATCATCGCAGTCCTCATCATTCCCTTCTCGTTCCTGATGATGGCGATCGGCATGAATGCCTTTCGCGTGCCGGGTAACCTCATGAGCCTGGGCGCCCTCGACTTCGGCCTGATCGTCGATGGCGCGGTGATCATCATTGAAAACTGCCTGGCGCGGCTTGCCCACCGCCAGGAGCATGAAGGCCGGTTGCTCAACCTGCGCGAACGTCTCGAAGAGACGATGCGGGCGTCCCAGGAGATGATCAAGCCGACGGTGTTCGGCCAGGGCATCATCCTGCTCGCCTTCGCGCCGCTGCTCATGTTCACCGGCGTGGAAGGCAAGACCTTCTCGCCAATGGCCATCACGATCATGCTCGCATTGGTCGCGGCGTTCATCCTTGCGCTCACCTTCGTACCGGCGATGGTTGCGCTCCTGATCCGAGGCAAGGTCTCGGAAAAAGAGGTCTGGATCATCGCCAAGACCAAGGCGCGCTATGCTCCGTTGCTCGATAAGGCGGTGGCAAAGCCATGGCCGTTCATCGGCGCCGGCTTCGCTTTCTTCGCGGCGTCGGCATTGGTCTTCGGCTTCCTCGGGCAGGAGTTCATCCCCCAGCTCGACGAGAAGAATGTCGCGCTTGCCTCGACCCGCGTGCCGTCCGTGTCGCTTGAGCGGTCACTGGAGATGCAGCGCGAGGTCGAAAAGGCGGTCACCAGCCTGCCCGAAGTTGAGGTCATGTTCTCGAAAACCGGCACGGCGGAGGTAGCGACCGACCCGATGCCGCCGAACATTTCCGATGGCTTTGTGATCCTCAAACCACAGGAAGAATGGCCTGCCGGCGTCAATACGAAAGCCGACGTGCTCAAGCGGATCGAAGAAAAGTCGGGCGCGAAGATTGGCAATGCCTTCGAGGTCAGCCAGCCCATCCAGCTCCGCTTCAACGAGCTGATCGCGGGCGTGCGTGGCGATGTCGCGATCAAGCTGTACGGCGATGATCTCGACAAGATGGGCGTCACTGCGCAGGAAATCGTTCGTGCGCTCCAGACCGTTCCCGGCGCTGCGGACGTAAAGGCAGAACAAACCAGCGGTTCGCCAACGCTCGACGTGAAGTTCGATCGTGCGGCGATCGCGCGTTACGGCCTGACCATCGAGGAAGTCGCCGACACGGTTGCGGCCGCGATGGGCGGGCGTGAGGCGGGTTTGCTCTTTGAGGGCGATCGGCGCTTCGAGGTGACCGTGCGCGTACCGGCGGCCACGCGCGAAAGCCTCGATGCCCTGGCCGCGCTTCCTGTCTTGCTTCCCCAGGAAGCCAGCGGACACAGGGGGTCCGTCCCTCTCTCGCAGGTCGCGCAGTTCCGGTTCAGCGAAGGTTTGAACCAGATCAGCCGCGAAAATGGCAAGCGGCGTGTGGTCATCCAGGCCAATGTGCGCGGGCGTGACGTCGGGTCATTCGTCGCCGAGGCCCAGGCCAAGGTCGACAAGCTGGCCTTGCCATCGGGCTCCTATCTGGAGTGGGGCGGCCAGTTCCAGAACCTGCAAGCGGCGTCGCAGCGTCTCGCGATCGTCGTGCCGCTGTGCTTCCTGGCGATTTTCGGCCTGCTCTATATGGCGCTGGGCGGCCTCGCTCGGGCAGCGTCGGTGTTCCTCGCGGTGCCCCTTGGTCTCGCAGGAGGCGTATTCACCCTCTGGCTGACCGGCATCTCCTTCTCCGTTTCCGCCGCGGTCGGATTCATCTGCCTTGCCGGGGTCGCGGTCCTGAATGGCCTCGTCGTGATGACAGCGATCCGGGAGAAGCTGGAGGCGGGTGTCGAGCTGAGCCGGGCCATCATCGAGGGCACGTTCGAGAAAGTGCGGCCCGTCATCATGACGGGCTTCGTGCCGGCGATCGGCTTCGTACCGATGGCGCTCGCGCACGGCACCGGCGCCGAGGTGCAAAAGCCGCTCGCAACCGTCGTGATCGGCGGTCTGATTGCGGCGACGATCCTCACCCTGCTCGTGCTGCCTGCCATTTCGAAGGTTGTATTGGGCTTGGGCGAGCGGATCGGTCGCCGGCCTGCAAAACCGCACGATGAAGCGACCCCGAATGCCTCGCCAGCAACGGCCTGAGAGAGAGGACAAGAAGATGAACGAACAAGCAAAATTGCTGCGCATCTACACCGACGAAGCCGCTTACTTCGGCGACCGCAAGGTATTCGAAGTGGTTGCGACGCGCGCGCGTGACGCGAAAGTGGCCGGGGTGACGGTGCTTCAGGCATTGGTCGGCTTTGGCCGATCAGCACATGTCCACCGCCGTCATGTCCTCGAGGATGATCAGTCGCTGGTTATCGAGATCGTGGATGAGGACGCACGGCTCCGGGCCTTTGTCGCTTCGCTCGCCGATGTGACCGGCATTGGCCTCATGACCCTGGAAGTCGTCGAGATCGTGGGGGGCGAAGCTGCAAGCTTCGCCCCGAGCGACACGCCGGGAGAGGCGCAATGACCGAAAAACTGCGCCTGGAATTGCCGCTCCTCTTGCCCGAAGTCGATGACACGGCCGATGGCTGTGTGGCACGTCTCGTGGCCAATCTGAGCGCGCGGGAGGGTGTTCGCGAGGCACATGTCGTCGCGGCAGAAGGCGATGCACCGGCAAAGCTTTGTGTCCATTACGACCCGGATTTCCTGTCCTTGCCGCGTATTCGTGAACTCGCGCAAAGCGAAGGCGCGAAGATCACAGAGCGATTTGGACATCTGCGCTGGAACGTCGAAGGGCTCTCCAACCAGCGCCGCGCGCGGACCGTCGCGGAACGACTGCTCCGCACTCCTGGTATCGTCGAGGCCGATGCATCCGCTGCTGGCGTCGTGCGGTTGGACTTCGACCGTGAGGCAATCTCAGAGAGCGATGTTCGTCGTCTGCTCGGGGAAATGGGCCTCGGTGTCCGTGCCGAGCCGGGGAGGGCACCACAATCGCCCGCGACGACGGACGCTGCCGGCGCCCATGCCGGCCATGATCATGGCGATGAAAAGGGTCATGAGGGGCATGACCATGGCGCGGGCAAAGAAGGCGAGGGCCATGATCACGCGCATGGCGGGATGATATTCGGCGCAAACACCGAGATCATCTTCGCGATACTGTGCGGTCTGTTCGCAGCGGTCGGTTTCGGCGTCGAAAAGCTAACCAACGCTCCGACCTGGATACCGATGGCTGCCTACATTCTGGCCTATGGCTTGGGCGGCTATTTCACGCTGCGCGAGGCGATCGACAATTTGCGCATGAAGCGGTTCGAGATCGATACGCTCATGCTGGTTGCCGCCGGCGGCGCAGCCGCGCTGGGTGCCTGGGCAGAAGGCGCGCTGCTGCTGTTCCTGTTCAGCATGGGGCATTCGCTCGAACATTATGCGATGGGCCGGGCCAAGCGTGCCATCGAGGCGCTCGCCGAACTCGCGCCTCAGACCGCGCTGGTACGGCGGGACGGGCAAACCCGGGAAATCCCTGTCGAGGAGCTTGCGGTCGGCGACATCGCGATCGTCAAGCCCAATGAACGCATGCCGGCCGATGGGTTCGTGGTGGTCGGCACCTCGAGCGTGAACCAGGCGCCGGTCACCGGCGAGAGCATGCCGGTGGACAAACGACCGGTCGATGATCCCGCGGGCGCTGCGGCGCAGCCTGACAAGGTTGCGGCGGCGCATCGGATCTTTGCAGGGACGATCAACGGCGCGGGCGCTATCGAGGTGCAGGTCTCCCGCCTGTCCAAGGACACGACGCTTGCCAAGGTCGTGCAGATGGTCGGCGAAGCTGAGGCACAAAAGTCGCCGACCCAGCGCTTCACCGACCGCTTCGAGCGGATCTTCGTGCCCGCCGTTCTGGCGCTCGTCGTGCTGTTGCTGTTTGCCTGGGTGGTGATCGACGAACCCTTCCGTGACAGCTTCTATCGCGCCATGGCGGTGCTGGTGGCTGCCAGTCCCTGCGCACTCGCGATCGCGACGCCCAGCGCCGTGCTCTCGGGAATTGCGCGGGCCGCGCGCGGTGGCGTTCTGGTCAAAGGAGGAGGGCCGCTCGAGAATCTTGGAACCCTGCGGGCCATCGCTTTCGACAAGACGGGAACGCTGACCGAAGGCCGGCCCCAGATTACCGATGTTATTCCCGCCGACGGCGCCACCGAAGCGGATTTGCTGCGCATTGCCATCGCCGTTGAGAGCCTGAGCGATCATCCGCTCGCCGCCGCCGTTGCTTCTGGCGGTCGTGCGCGGCTCGGCGAGGTGGCGATCCCGGCCGCTACCGACCTGCGCAGCATCACGGGTCGGGGTGTCCAGGCGATGGTCGAAGGGGAGGCGGTTCACATCGGCAGTCCCAAATTATTTGGAGAGGTGGACGGTGCTCCGTTGCCGGAAGGGCTGCGCGATGCCGGTGTGAAACTTGAGGAGACGGGCCGGACAACGATGATCGTCCGCAGGGGCGAGCGCTATCTTGGCGTGATCGGGCTGATGGACACGCCCCGTGCCGCTGCCGTCGCGACACTCGCCCGGCTGCGCGAGCTTGGTATTACCCGCATGATCATGATCTCGGGCGACAACCAGCGTGTCGCCGACGCGATCGCGAAGCAGGTGGGACTGGATGAGGCCTGGGGCGATCTCATGCCCGAGGACAAGGTCGGAGCCATCAAGAAACTGAAGGCGCAGGACAAGGTTGCGATGGTCGGCGACGGCGTCAACGATGCGCCGGCCATGGCCAACGCGACCGTCGGCATCGCCATGGGGGCAGCGGGATCGGATGTCGCGCTCGAGACGGCCGACGTCGCGCTTATGGCGGATGACCTCGCGCATTTGCCGTTCGCGGTTGGCCTCAGCCGGCAGACAAGCCGGATCATCCGGCAGAATCTCTATATGAGCCTTGGTGTCGTCGCTGTGTTGCTGCCGGCAACGATCCTTGGGCTCGGCATCGGTCCGGCGGTCCTTGCGCATGAAGGATCGACGCTGGTCGTCGTGTTCAATGCACTGCGGCTGCTTGCTTTCAAGGATCGCGATCATGTTTGAGGTGGAGCATGTGACGTGCCTGTCGACGTCACCGCTGCGTGTGTGGACGGCGGTGTCCGACCTTGGCGGCTTTGCGCGGTGGCACCCGTTCATCCGCCTGTCGGGCGTTGCCTCTGAAGGTAGCGCGGTCGGGTACACGTACTACACCACCTGGCTGCGCAAGCCCCTGACGGCGCCTGCGACGATCACGCGCTTCCGCAAACCCGCGGCAATCAGTTGGAAGACAGGGCTGCGGGGCCTGATGATGCTCGAGGAAACCTATCGGATCGACGCAGTTTCCTCTGGGACTGAGATCCGTCACACCACGCGCTGCTGGGGCCTCGTTTCGATTCTGGCTGCGCGCAAGATGAAAGGCCGCATTCTGGGCAGCATGAAGGAATCGGACCGGGCTCTCGAGCGCTACCTCAGACCCGGCTCCCCGGCCGCGCGACCGCTTTCGCGCGGCGATCGCCGCGTTGCCAAACGGAAGTCGCACTAGGTGCTCGTCGCGTCTAAGGAAATTGGGCCGGCAGTGAAGCAGGTGCCACGACGCTTGAGACCTTCAGGGGCTTCTCTCGTGGTCGCAGCCCTGATTATATTGGGCGAGGCAGGCTGCTCCAGCCAGGCACCCTCGTCCAATCCGCACGACGAAGATCATTTCGCCGGGACAAACCCGCAGATCATCGGGCGTCACATCTATGGATGTGACGACGGTGCGCAAATCACCGTCGACTTCCTTGCCGATGGCCTGACCATCGAGATGCGCAGCACGGCTGGCGGAAAGCCGGTACGGCTCAGTGCCCCGGGGCAAGGGCTTCAGTATATCGGCGATCGGATCACGGCCGATGCAACGGGCGGGCAGATGACGATCAACCGTCAAGGCCATCCTGCCCAAGCCTGTCGTCGGATCTAGGGCTCGCAGGAGAACGAATATGCTGGCGCTGCAATATACGCTCATTCCGGTGCTGGCGGTAATCCTGGGCTCGATATGGGCAAGCTGGCGCCAACCGAGCCCTGGATTCGTCAGCGCCATGCAGCATCTTGCCGCTGGCGTGGTGTTCGCGGCCGCCGCCGCGGAAATATTGCCGCAAGTCATGCACGAAGCATCTCCGTTGGCGACCTTCATCGGCGGTGCGCTCGGGGTCGCTGTCATGCTGTCGCTGAAAGGCCTGGAAGGGCGGACCAAGGGGCCGGTTGCGATGTTGGGCGCGATCGGCATCGACATTCTCATCGATGGACTCGTGCTCGGGCTGGCATTCATCGCGGGTGCCAAAGCTGGCCTTCTGTTGACGATCGCGCTCACGCTCGAAGTGCTGTTCCTCGGATTGACGGTGACAGCCGAACTCGGGGAGACGGTGCGCTCCAGGCGCAAGGTGATCGCCATCACGTTCGGACTGGCGTTGCTCCTTCCGGTTGGCGCACTGGTCTCGACCCCGGTCGCTACCTTTCCGCCCGTGGTCATCGCGGGCTTCCTGAGTTTCGGCCTCATGGCCCTGCTGTATCTGGTCACCGAGGAACTGTTGGTCGAGGCCCATGAGCGGCCCGACAGCCCGCTCATCAGCGCGATGTTCTTCGTCGGCTTTCTGGGCTTGCTGCTCATCGAGGAGATTATTGGTTAGGACGATCCGCCAGCAGATCATCACTGCCGAGCGCTATTTCGTAGGAGTACAGGCTTCCTGGTGCCGACACCGCAGAATAGTCTGGCCGTCTTCGCCCTCCGTCAAGCCGGCGGTTTGTGGACCGCGTGCCTGCAGCGCTTAAAGCCTCGACTGCGATGGAATATAAGCATGTTTCGGGAAGCGGATGCTCTCAGCCGATACGTCCGTCTGGCGGCCCGTCGCGTTGTGTCGAAGGATAACAGCAGCTATGTTGTTGCGATTGATTCGCAAGTTTGGGCATAAGCCAGATTGGGGGATCGACCACGCGCTGACGCCGCCGGTCGCGCTACCTCAGATGATGGACGCTTCCATGCCCAATGAGCACATAATATCGCGGCTCTCTCGTGCTGGTCGGATTCTCAGGACCGATGGGTTTTGGCGCGCACGGCGCAAGTGCTGGGACCATCCTGACCGGATGGCGAGGCGGCTGTGCCGACGAAGCCCGTGAAGGATGGTGCCACTTTACCCCGTCGCGGGGAGGGCGGGCCAGGCGGTCCATCTGTGGGGCGGAGCCTTGCGGTTGCCGGCGCCCCGTTCCGGTCCGCCCACATCGCGGACGCGTCTCTCGACCGTCTGCGTACTTTGCTCGAAACAGAATATGATTTGCTGCTCGTCAGGCTCAGCGGTGCGCTGCGATCGCCAGATGCCGCGACTGAGGCGCTCCACGACGCCTATCTCAAGCTCGAGAGCGGCCCCGTCATAGGGGAGGTCAGAAATCCACTCTCTTATCTCTATCGGATGGCCATCAATCTGGCGAAAAACCGGCGACGTCATGAAATGCTGTTCACGCCCGCCGATGCCGCCGCAGTCGTTGATCTCACCGACGATGCGCCGGATCCCGAGCGCGCGGCGAGCGCAAGGCTTGCTCTGGATCGAGTGCTCGACGCGCTTGAGACCCTGCCAGCCCAGAGGCGCGACATCTTCCTGGCGGCCTGGCGCGACGAGAAGACGCAGGTCGAAATCGCTGCCAAATTCGGGCTCCACAAACGTACCGTCCAGAAGGAACTGGCGCGCGCGGAACGGCATCTGCGGACCGCGCTTTGTAACGAGTCTTCCTGCGAACCTGCATCTCCCGCCGGCACGCTACGTTAGCATCGGAGCAATCTGACCGCTGACCGCAGCGCGCGGACGATGCGCAGGTTCCGAACCCCTGCGACCGCCCCACCGCAGCCCCCTCTATCTCCAAGAAATATTTGAACCGGGAGGACCGCCTTTTCGTCCCGCCAAGTGTCAGGGACGATAGGGAGTAATAGGGTCCTCACGCCGTGTTCTGACACGGGCGCCCTTTCCAGGCGTCAATGACCCACGCGTGGCGACTATTGGGAACGGCAATCAGACCGCGTTCCGCGTCCGTAGCCTGCCCATTGTCCCTCCGGGGGTCGCGATGGCGGCAAGGCGCGCTTGAAGGCCGGCGAGTATCTCAACGCGCGCGTTTCGCGGCAGGGCGAGTGCGCGCCGTCTCTTTTGGCGCAGACGGGAAGGGGCGATCGCCGGGCGGTCCACTCGCCCGCGGGGCCTCGCCTGGCATCATGGCAAGAACGGCTGGCGAAGGAAACCATGAGCGCGAAGCTCGGGGAAACCGTCGTGATCTCGGATCTCGCTCGCGCTTGCCGGTTGTCCATGAGCTATTTCGTCCGGGCTTTCAAGAACACGGTCGGGATCGCGCCGTACACCTGGTTTATCGGACAGAGGATTGTTCTCGCCCAGACCCTCCTGGCGCAGTCGCATTCCCCGCTGGCAGAGATCGCTCTCGAATGCGGCTTCGTCGATCAAAGCCATTTCACCAACACCTTTGTCCGCAGAGTTGGTACGACGCCCCTCCAGTGGAGACGAGAGGTCTGGGGCGAACGATCATTGCCAAGACGCCCTTGTTCGAAATAGCATCATTCACCAAGACCGGCTGCCTCGGCCGCGACGCTTTTCCATCACAAAGGAAGCTCATGAACGACACGACCGACAGCAAGCTCGATCTTCTCTCGCTCACGGCCGACATTGTTTCGGCGCACGTGGCCAATAACAGCGTTGCGGTCGGTGATCTTCCGGTGCTTATTGCCAATGTCCACGGCTCACTCGCCGGCCTCGGCACTGGGCCAACGCCAGTGCAGGAGGAAGAGCAGAAGCCGGCGGTCTCCGTCCGCACCTCGGTCAAGCCGGACTACATCGTCTGCCTTGAGGACGGAAAGAGGCTGAAGATGCTCAAGCGGCATCTCATGACCCATTATCAACTGACGCCGGACGCTTATCGCGCGAAGTGGAAGCTTCCTGCAGATTATCCCATGGTCTCGCCCAACTATGCTGAGCAGCGCCGGAGCCTTGCAAAGAAGATCGGGCTTGGACGGAAGGGGCGGGGAACGCCGCCGCTCCCCGAGCCGGCGCCATCAGCACCAAAGCGGCGCGGCCGGAAGCCGAAGGCAACCGCATCCTGATCGCGGATGGAGGGTCGCAGCGGCACTACCGAAACCTCCGGCGATACGGTTTCGTCACGATGGCAGGTCTGGGGGCGCCCGATCTGACGACCCAACTTCGTTGCTCGAGCCACCAACTTAAACTCATCCCGCACGCTTGCAGCGTGTGATCGCCCCTCTCTAAAGTCCTCTCAAATGAGCGACTCACGAACCCATACCGCGTCTCGGACAATCATCGCGTCGCAACGAGCCATTTTCCGAGCCTTTCTGGACCCGGAAGCGGTCGCGTCCTGGCGACCGCCGAAGGGCATGTCGGCAAAGGTGTTCGCGTTTGATCCGCGCCCGGACGGCATCTACAAAATGGCGTTTATCTATCCCGAGACCGAACACGGTCGCGGAAAGTCGACAGCTGATGCCGACATCTTCGAAGGCCGTTTCGTCGAACTGATCCCCGACGAGTTGATTGTCGAAGAGGTCCAGTTCGAGTCTGACAATCCTGCGTTCGCCGGCACGATGACGATCACGACTGCCTTACTGCCGGTGACGGGCGGCACGAAGGTCAGCATCATGGCAGAGAATGTGCCACCGGGAATCAGCGCGGCCGATCATCGTGCAGGCATGGAATCGACGCTCAAGAACCTTGCCAATTTCATCGAATAGGTGGTCAGGCTTCTCTCACGCTGACAGCGATGGGGGCGTTGTGCCTTGGCTCAGTTTTCCTGCGGTTTCGTCCATTTTGGTTCTTTTAACGTCACTTACATCGACGCGCTTGGCTAAGGTGAGTGTCAATCCTTTGCGAGATCCGTGTCATGCCGTAGAGCGTTCTTCGAAGTGTAAGGGGGCAGGGCTTGTCGGGATCATCGTTAACAGCGGCTTGGGTGCGATTCCTGCGGAATTATGGTCCCATCCCTACCAACGACAATATGTATGACGAGTCGATCCAGCGAGCGTTGAAGAAGCACAAGATCAAACCCATCACGCTGCCTGCGCAGTTTCTTGACGTCTTGCTCGCCAATTTTCGCGGCGAAACGCCACGTTCGCAGATCATCACCGGCACCGCGGGTGACGGCAAGACTTACCATTGCCGCGAAGTCTGGCTGGCACTCGGGGGCGGGGATACGGTTTGGAATCAAGGCGCTAAGATCCAGCAGCTTGCATTTGAGGGCCGGACGCTCATCATCGTTAAGGATCTCAGCGAACTCATGGATCATGAGGGTGCCGAGCTGATTGAGGCCGTCGCTCGGGACGTCGCCGATCCAACCTCTTCGACCTACTACTTGTTGGCCGCCAACCATGGCCAGCTTCTCGAAAAGCTCAAGACCGCCCCCGACACTCTGGCCGTCAAACGCCTGGCGACGGTGGTTGAGGATTTGCTGGTCACCAGGTCGACGACCGACCTTACAATGCGGCTTCAGCTAAAGGATCTGAGCCGCGCGCCGGCCGCCCAAATGACCGTTGAGATTATCGAAGCCATTACCCAACATGAGGGCTGGGGTGGCTGTGGCGGATGTCCATCGCAAGCCGAAGGACAAAGCTGTCCTATCCTTGAAAACCGGCGCCGGCTCATGGCCGAGGATGATGGTGACCCGTTTCAACGCCGGCTAACGGCATTGATCGAACTGAGCGAACGCAATGGCGGGCACTTTCCGGTACGCCAGCTCCTAGCCCTTGTCGCCAACAGCTTGCTAGGCCATCCCTCGGCACGAGACGGGTTGATGTCATGCGCTGACGTACCGGCAATCCAGCAAAGCGGTCGCGCTGACCTAGCGAGTGTCTATCGCAACATTTTCGGGGAGAATCTGAAGCAGAGTCGGGCCGAGAAAACTGAGCTGTTCAAGAAGCTCAATCTTTTCGGAATCGGTGCGGAAACCAGCAACCGCGTCGATAATCTGCTGGTTTATGGCGCTGACGATCCGGCTCAGGCGGAACCCTATGCCGAACTCGTACTATCGGACCCTATCTACGGCGCGACGCCGGCCTTTGCGCAGGCCCAGCGCGCCTATCTCGAAGGCGATGAGGGCAACGACCGAAGCCAGTTTCTCTCGGCCCTGCGCGCGCAGCGTCAACGGCTCTTCTTCACGCTCCCCGATACCCTTGCCGAGAGCTACCAGCTCTGGGATCTTACGGTGTTTCGCTTCGCCGGGCTCTTTCTCGAGGTTGCCGAAAAACTTGCCGCAAAGCAGCCGCTGCCTCGCCAAGCTCTCGGGCAGGTCGTGCGCGGCCTCAATCGCATCTTCACGGGCATGCTGGTTCAGAACCAGGACGAACTGGTGCTGGCTACCTCGGGAAGCTACTCGCAGTCCAAGCGCAGCCCGCTGCTTGATGAACTTATCTCGGTCCCGCGCGCATCGGGAGAAGAGGTTAGCCTGAACGCCGACGGTGCCGGCGGCTTCTGCGTGTCGGTCCGACTGGTGCGCGGCAATGAAATCCCGCCAGTCACGCTGGCACTTTCGCCCACGCGATTCGAGTTTCTGGGGCGGGTTGCGGAGGGCGCGCTGCCAAGCAGCTTTTCGCTTGAATGCCATGAGGATCTGCTTGCTTTTAAAGCGCGGCTCCTGCGCGAGACCGAGAAGCGGCGTGCGCTTGATGGTGACGATCGGGCCGTGGATGGTGAGCTGGTATTGCGGTTTATCGAGCTTGGCAGCGACGGGCGTGCCACGCAGCGGCGCGTGATGGTGCGGGCATGACTATGGAGATTCTCAACCGTCCGGCACTGTTCGAGGACAAAACCGGTCCGCAAATCTGGGTCGATGAAGCGATCTGGGGCCATCGTCTCCATGACGAGCAATCGCCGTGGCTAACCTTCATGGAATTTCTGACGGTGCTGCTCGCCGAGCATGCCGCCGGCCGCGCGCTGAATGAAGACGTCCTCAACAGCCTGTCCTACCGCCCGCAGGTTCAACTCAAGCTGCGCAATCTCATCTTCAACAACCCGCATATCATGACGGTCGAGGCCGAGACGCGCTCTGATGAAGCGGCCTGGACATTGTGGCTCGAGAAGATGGCGCAGAGCGCGGGTGGGCTCGATCAGCCCGATTTCGGCTATCTGCGCGAGCGTTTCGAGAATTTTCAGGACTTCGCGGCCGTCGTCAAGTTCCTCCAGGGCTCCGCGATCGAAGGAACCAGCAACAAGCGGTGGAGCTCGAAATTCGTCTTTCCGTTCGGTCCGAACGCCCTTTACGAAGATATCAGCGTCAGCCCTAAAGGGGGCATCTCGACCGATCGCCGCTTCTTCGCGCGCACGGGCGAGATCCTCTATCTGATGCTTTGCCGCAGCAGCCGCGCCGCTGAGCTAGGAACCCTGCTGGTCGAGCGCTTTCTGGAGAACGCCGCACCCTATGACGGTATGGTGCGCGCTCTGCAGGGCGATCCGCAGCTCGCCCGCGCCGAACGCGGCGGCGCATTCCTGCCTTGCTCGACACATCCCGCGTTCGACCGGTTGGCCGAAGATTGGCTCGCGATCCTCGCCCTGCCAATCCCGGCCTATGATGCCATCCCGCACCTGGTTTACGCCACTGGCCTGAACCTTATCCTTTATCAGCTCGACCGCTCGCGTGAGGTCCTTGACCGCGATCCGATCACGATGGTCTGCGAAATCGTCTCTCCCAAAAAGTCAGTGGTCCGCGATCTGTCCGGGGATTCCTACCAGCACAACAACATGCTCCCGCAGCAGGCGCTCGAACGCTTCATCCGTGCCACAACCGAAACCCCTGAGTGGGCAAATGCCATCGCCTCCGACGAGCCGTTGCTCAACGCTGCCGAGATCCTGAAAAAGGCGTTCGACTGGCCCGATCCAGACGATAGCGAGGACATTGCCGGCGAGCCCGAGCAGCTCGTCAACAAGCTCATCGAGCGCGCGGTCACGCGCCACAAACAGCATGTCGGCAAGGTTCACGCGACCTGGGCGCGCGCGATCGGCCTTTCTTCGCGCCGCTCCAGCCGCAGGGTCCGCTATGCTCCGACCGATCGCCTGCTTAAGACACTGGTCGTCACCTGTGTCGATCAGCGGCTCGAGTTCAAGGACTTCCTGACGCTTCTGTTCGATCGCTACGGGATCGTCATCGGTGATGGACAGGCACGCGACCTGATCGCCAGCGGCAATGCCGATCAGGAGGATTTCTCCGATAACGCGCGGCGGCTCGAAGAGCGGCTGGCGAGCCTCGGATTGCTCAAGCGTCTCTCGGACTCTTGCGCCTATGTCGAAAACCCATTCCAGCGGACCGAGGCGGCGTGAAACCATCTGAACTGATCGGCGCCGCGGGCGCTACTTCGCTGCGACTACGTCTCGACGCGATCGCAGGGGATGACGGCGTTGCACGCTTTCTGCTTGATCGGCTGACCGGCGAGCAAGTCGCTGCGATCACAGCCGCATTGCTCAAGGACCCGACCATCGATCAGCGCCTAAAGATCGCGATCCCAAGGACCCTGGTCGCCGACTTCGGCTTGCCCGACCATGTCGTGACCGACGAACGAACCGTCGCCGTCCGCAATGCCGAATGTGACCGGCCGGCGCTGCTGCTTGCCAATACTGACGACGATCAGGGTGCGTCGCTCCAAGATGTGACGTTGCTCGGCGCCAAGCAGCTGACGGAGGATCCACAGCCCTGGGTTGACGCCGCTAGCGTCGGGCTGGGGCTTCCGTCCAGCCAGGTCGGTGCCTGGAAGGCAGCATTGCGTGGGCTCAACGAGGCCGACGATTGGACGCTGCACCAGATTTCCCATTATGTCGCGCTCACGCGGCAATGTATCGAAGAGCAGTCCAGACCGGTTACAGAGGCGCTGGGTTGGGCACTTCCCGCGCTGCATCTTCCGCGCGACAGCGGTTATTTCCTCGGACTTCGCGAAAAGGACCTTGAGCAGTTCCGCCGCTGGAAGCGGCTCTATGAGAAGCTGGTCACCGATCGAAAGCCCCTACTGGCCAAGCAGCGGTCCAATCGTCAGATCATCGAAGGTGAGGAGCTTCGTTCCCAGTTCGAGCAGGTCCGAGAGGATATCGTACCCGCGGCCTATGAGACCATCGAAGGATTTATAGAGGCGGCGCCGGGTTGGGGCGAGGAAGCCGAGGCGCTCTCCACTTTTGAGTGGGAGGCCGAAAATATCCTCCAGCTGTTTTCCGGGCTGAAGCAGAAAAAGACGACGCTCCCCGAGGAGACGGTCAACTATTTCGAGTTCGAGCTGCCGGGCAGGCTGAGCGATGCCGACGTCGATTACCTCAAGGTTCTTAAGACACGGTCGCTCAAGGAGACCCGCGACGATGATCGCGAGTTCTTCGAGAACCATCGTGACGACCTGGCGCAGGACAAGGCGCTCCGGGCGAAATGGGAGCGCTTCATCTTCGGGCGCCCGATCGAATGCAGCGATTTCGCTGAGGGACTCTTGCGCGCGATCGAGCGGCTGTTCGGTCAAGTAACACCCTATGGCAACGCCCGAAAGCTGACCATTCGATCCTCACGGCGAAGCCGCGCACAGTGGCTCGACGTCAATGCCGATGTCGGTCTCGCCTTCGGATTGCGCTACCGCGGCTTGAAGCCGCTGATGGGCGCGGCCGTCACATGGGACGTGCCGTACCTGTTCGAATATGAAGCGCTGCTCGAACGCGCAAAGCGCCGGAAGAAATATCGGCCGAACGTGTCCGTCTCGCGCGCCAGCTTGCAGATCAAGTTCGACATCGTGCTTGAGGTCGGCACCGGGGCGAGCGGCGAACGCGCTGTCGTTCAGCTGGTGTGGCAGGCGCAGCCCAACGCCATCGGCCTCGAGCTGCCGAGCGATCTTGCCCGTCTGCTCAAGCGGCCGTTGGTCCGGACCGACGTTGCTCGGCTCGCGGTCAGTCATAAGGGTGCGCTGCAGTCGGTTTCCCTCACCGATGTCGGGACGTTGCAGCCTGCCTTCGGCCAGGATGCCGGCTCGCTTGTCCCGCGCACCAACGCCGGCGAGGATGTTGCCAAGCTTTTCCCGAAGCAGCTCAAGCTCGCGGTGAGCGCCGGACGCATCAGTGCCGAGGGCGGCGCTGTGATCGAAGGCGCCTGGGCAGGATTCGTCGAGAAATACACTGCGGCCCTGACAGCGCTGCAAAGCGCGGGCTACGCCTCTCCTGCCCTGCTGGAACAGGCCGAAGCCTATGGCGCACTGCTCCGCAGCCTGACTGCACATGCCGGCGGCGACATCAGCCGCCGTGATCTATGGGAGCCAGTCCTCGGTATCGGCGCGGTGATGGTGACGGGAGCTGCGCCTTCGGCAATCATTGCCCCCTGGCATCCAATGCGACTGGCGGGAACAGCGGTGAAAACCCGGTCGCTGACCGGTCTGGTCGATTATCTCCTGTCGGACGTCGAGGTGAATTTCGGCGACTCCCGGCTGTTCTTTTCGGACCTGCGCGAAGAACTCGCACACCCGCTCTATCCCGAAATCGCTGTCGGATATGACGGCTCCGAACCTGTCCTCCTCGCCGAGACCAGCACGACCAACGACTACTCGTTGCTGGAGAGGCCGGTCCGTGACCCGTCCGAGGCATCGACCGATGTCGATCCCGCCGAAGCGTCCCGACAGATACGTGGCCTGATCGAGCGCTACCTCGACTTGCAGCCGCACGAGCGCTCGAATCTCAGCATCATGCTCTACAATTGCGACGCAGCGGGCCTGCCGCTCGCCACAGTCAACGCGCTGAGTTCGGTGCAGGATCAGGATGAGGTCCACTGCAACGTGCTCGTTCGTCATCGCGACCGGTCCAAGCTCGGCCATGTCTATGGCGAGTTGCTCGACAGGTCCGAGGGTGATCCCGACGCCGTCGTGGTAAGTGAGACCTCGCGCAACTTCATGTCGAAGCTCCGCATTGGAGTCATGCTCGATAGCGGCACCGGCAACAGCGATGGTAAGACCCGCGAGATCGATGTCGCCTTCCTGCATGACGTCGTGTCACGCCAGGCTCGGGAGGCCTGGTTCTCGGTTCCCGCAGAGGCGTCCAATCCCGGCCTGCTCGAACATGTGCCCGCGCGCTGGTCCTATCGACGTGTGACAGCCGAGGACGAGCTCAAGGCGACCAGCTACCTGACATGTCCACGCCAGCCAGACGCCGGCTGGGCCTATGTCGATGCGGTCGCTGGGGTCATTCGCCGCCAGTCGCACGGCGCGAACGAACATTATCTGCCGGCGCGCCAGATATCATTCCAGGACCATGGATTGAAATCGATGTTCGACGAGGTGCATGCCCTTGCCGAATGGGTGGCCACCTATGACGACCTGCTCGACAAGCGGCAGCTCGCCGCTCAGGGCATCAGCGTCATTCGCTACCGGCGGCAGCGCACTCACGGCCGGAACATGGTCGTCTCCTCGACGTCGGAACTGCGCATCCTTCACGTGCTAGTCCGACGGCGTCTCTCCGAGCTTTCACTCGGCCTGCCCGAGGACAAGCTTTCTGCGCTCGCGCGCCGGATGATCGATGATGCCGCCGCCATATCGGGAGACATTGTCCTGCGTGCGGCCAAACGGGGCGTTTCGGCAGGCGAACTGATCGGACTCATCCTCAGCCGTGCGCTTGTCGCCGAGGAGCTCGGCGGCAATGCGACGGTCGCCTGGTTCCTGCTCGACGACTATGCCGAATGGCTCGGCCAGCGCGAGGAGGGGATCGCCGACATCCTCGCTCTTTCCGTCGCACCAACGCCTGATGGCGGCGCGACACTTCGCGCGATCGTGACCGAGGCAAAATATGTCGACGCTTCGGGCCTTGCCGAAGCGACACGAAAGTCGCGCCAGCAACTCCGCCACACCGTCACGCGGATGGACGATGCGCTGTTCGGCGATCCTGGCCGCCTCGACCGTGATCTCTGGCTGTCCCGCATCGCCGATCTTTTGCTCGACGGCACCGCAGCGCTCGGTCAAGCCGCGCTTCTCGAGCGCGTCCGCGACGGGATCCGCCGAGGCTCCGTTCCGATCGACCTGCGCGGCTATTCGCACATTCTGATCTCGGGCCCGGCAGACGATGGCAGCTCGCTTGGTGAGCAGGAGCCGATCACCGACATCGCCAATGGCCTGCAGGAGATCTTCAGCCGCGAAGGCCTGCGGCAGCTGATCAAGGCCTATGAGGCCAAGACTCCGCTCGGTCCGATTCGCAGCGCGCTCGGGGAAATCCACCTGTGGGACAAGCCGAGCTATCGTGATCCGGCGCCGCGTGTCGACTGGACCAAGGCGATTTCCGTCGACCCCAAGTCTGCGCTGCCGACACCGGTGATCACGGTCGCCGATGATGACGATGAGGACGATGATGAGATCGATGGCGGCATGCCCGTACCGCCTTCGCCGATAACGCCGCCACAGCCGGGTTCGGCCATGCCAGAGTCACCACTCGCACATTCCGTTGAAACCTCCGCGCCCATCGATACGCCACCGCCGACGCCCGCTGCCGAGAAGCAGCAAGTTGAAATAGAATCCAGCTCCGCAGCGCTCGCATCTGGGCAGGACACGATAGCAGAGGCGCTACCAGCAACACCGACGACGACAGCGCGGAAGCCAACAGGCAAGTCGCTTGAAGCGCTTATTCAGAGCAATGCCGAGAAGTCGCATGAGGATTCAGCCGAGGAACAAGCCTGGCTGGAACAGACGGCGCAGAAGCTGCGCACGGCGCTTCTGGGCTACAGTCTTCAAGCCAAGATCGTCGGCACGCGCCTGACCCCCAACGCGGCCCTCATTCGCTTCATGGGAAGCGATCGGCTCCGTGTCGAGGATATCGAGGCACGCCAGTCGGCATTGCTGACGACGCATGGATTGCGGCTGATTTCGATATCTCCTCTGCCTGGCGAAATCGTCGTAGGTGTCGCGCGCCCGCAGCGTCAGATCGTCTCTCTGTGGGATGTCTGGGCGCGCCGGGAGATCAATCGCAACGCCGCAGGCGTCAACACCTCCTTCGTTCTAGGCCTGAAGGAGCTCGACGGCGACATTCTCTATCTTAACCTCGGCGGCGCGTTCGCTGGCGGGCAACCGCACGAACCGCACACGCTGGTCGCGGGCGCGACCGGTAGCGGCAAATCGGTTCTGATCCAGGCGCTGTTGCTGGACATTGCCGCGACCAACTCTAGCGCGCTTGCGCATATCCACCTGATCGATCCGAAGATGGGCGTCGATTACGCGGCCGTGGAGCGACTTCCTCACCTGCAGGGCGGGGTCATCGTTGAGCAAGGTCAGGCGATCGAAGTAATGGAGGGGCTCGTTGCCGAGATGGAAAGCCGTTACGAGCTGTTCCGCACCCATGGCGCGCGCGATATCCGGGCCTTCAACACCAAGGCCGGGCCATTAGACAGGCTGCCGCTCAAATTCCTGGTCCATGACGAATTCGCGGAGTGGATGCTGACCGAGGACTATAAGGCCGCAGTGACCGCCAACGTCTCGCGTCTCGGGGTCAAGGCACGGGCCGCCGGCATCCATCTGATTTTCGCGGCGCAGCGCCCGGACGCCAATGTGATGCCGATGCAGCTGCGCGACAATCTCGGCAACCGCCTGATCCTCAAGGTCGCAAGCGTCGGCACGTCCGAAATTGCCTTGGGTGTGAAAGGTGCCGAGCAGCTGCTCGGGCTGGGCCACCTGGCAGCGCGCCTCTCGGGAGAACAGGGGATCATCTACGCACAGGCGCCGTTCCTGTCCGACGATGACATCGAACGTGCTGTGGACGCCATCATTGCCAACGATGCCAGGCCAGGCTGAACCGACGGCGCCTGCCTATTTGTGGCAGATGACGCAGCCACCGGCATCCTCGTCGATGCCATAGACGTCGTCGATCGTCTCCGAGGTCCGCGCTGAGAGCGGATTGACCTTGCGATTGCGCCGAAGCCGTTCGCGACGCTTTTCATAGTCGAGCTTAATCTGCTCGACGCGCGTGGGTTCGATCAGGTCGGTTAGGCTCTCGCCTTGGCTCCAGGTGAAGGGCGATCCGTCTTTGAGCGCCGTTTTCTCATAATCGACCGCTTCGGCGAAGCGCGTCGGATGATGCTCGGCTAACCGCACCCATTCAATTTTCTGCTGGAAAAAGCAGAAGGTGCAGCCCGAGCGAGACCGCCAGCCATAATAGGCTGGTTCACCGACATCGGCCTGGTCGAGGATCTCGATGACGCCTGCCCGATCAATGCCCGCCTCGCGCAACGGCAGATGCACCCTCATATTGGCATGAGTCGACTGATAGCCTTCACGGCTTGGCTCGTCTGACCGGATCGCAACATAGGAATGCACGGTGGTGCCAGCGTCGAGGTCGGCGCGTAGCCAATGCTCGAGAGGCCGCAATTTGAGCTGCCGGGTACACCAGCGGGTCCGCGGCGACGGCAGGAAATTGCCATATTCCGACAGCCAGAAATCGAAATCACGATCGGGATTGAGCCGTTTGATCGGCTTGCCGAGAAAGCCTTCGAGCTTGTCCAGAAACTCGTAGACCTCGGGCAATTCCTTGCCCGTGTCGGTGAAGAAATACTCGATCGGCAGCTTGGGGTGATATTGCCGCATATAGACGGCAAGCGCCGCACTGTCGCGGCCACCAGATATCCCCAATATGTGTCGCTCGCCGCTCATGCCGCTTCCGCCTCATCCTGATCGTCCTCGGCAGCCAGGCTCGCCACGGCCCGCGCAAGCGCTGCAAGTTGCATCCGGCGATCATTGCGATCCGCACCAAGGGTCTTGAGCACGCGCTCGGCTAGGCCGGCCGCATCCTTCTTCTCCTTTTCGGTCAACACGAAACTGCGCATGAGCGGCGGTGTCAGCGGATCGAGCCCAACGACCAGCGCCAGAGCTTCAGTGTGCGATCGGCGATCGCGAACGATCGCCAGCGCTTCCAGCTCACGGAAGCGGCGCCCATAGCGCGCAACCTCGGTCAGCGCCTGCTCGCGGTCGCGGTCGGACCAGCCATGGGCAGGGCGATGCAGCAATATGCTGACCAGACCCTCGATATCGCCGCTGCCTGCCTCCAGCGCCGCGGCCCGATCCGCGAACGCTTCGAAATTATAGTCGTTGGTCAGGCCATGGGTAATCGCCGCACGTTCGCCGACCCCGGTAAAGCTGGCAGCATCGACTCCGAGAGAACGCGCCAGCGCCGTGCGGAGTTCGTCCAACAACGCCGGATAGCTTGCCTCGCATTCGGCGAGCGCGCCCACGATGAGATCGGGCGTCAGCCGTTCGCCAAATGCGGCCGGTAGATCGTCGAAGAGCATCGCCTCCGGATCACTCGACTTCAGCACGACACGGCGGACGAGCCGGGTATCCTCGCTCAGCCGGTTGGTCCGGGAGGCGAAGGTCGGCAGCGCTTCGAACCGCCGGAAAAGTGCTTGGGCAACCGGTAGCGACGCACCTTGATGATCTACGCCGAAATGCACGGCCAGACCACTTAGAAACGCCGTCTCCCGGACAGATCGGTCGATCCTGCGCAGCCGGAAATCGGCAGGTCGCTGCAGCAGCTTGTCGACGGCGACATCATCGATCGCCGTCTGAAACACGCCATCGATATAGACCGCTACGGTATCGCGTTTGGCCAGCATGTAGGCGAGCGCCAGCACAGGCATGACGCCTGCCTTGATGCCGTAGGGTGGTTTCCCCCACTGTGCGTAGACTTCCTCAAGATTGTGATCGCCCACACTATCGATCACGGCCCAGGCAGGTTGCAACGACATGCCCTGAATACTGTCATCCGGTTCGGCGAAATCGAAGCGTCCCGGCTCGATCTCCCGATGCAGGCCGAATGGCCTTACGACCGTCAGATAAAGGCCCAGTTCGGCCGGGTAGCCGGTCATCCCGAGATGGGGACTGCCCAACCGGCCGACCATCGCATGCGCCAGATCGCGGAGTGCGGCCATCGAGTTGGAAGATGGGCGGTCGCGCTGGAGCAACTCGCTCTTCAGGATCGGCGCGCTCGGATAGCCGGCATCCGCAAGCGCGCTCGCGATCAGCGCCAGCGGCTCGCGCAGAACCTTGCCGGGCCGCGGCGCGAGCGACCATTTCGCCGTCTCCAGCGCCGCCTCGAGCGTTCGATGGAGAACGTCGATGCATTGGGACTGGCGTGCGGCTATTTCACGGCGCGCGATCCGATCGCCCTCGAGTTGCGGATGGTCGCGGAAAACGCGTTCGACCGCAATCAACTCCGCCGCGCTTGACCGCAGAGCAAAGCTATCGACGGCGCCGCCGACAGCGACAACTCGGCCGCTCTTCTTGAGCAGTTTGGCGATGGCCTTACAGAGTGGCTCGATCTCGGCTTGGCCAACGGATCCGTCGCCCAGGATCAGCGCCAATGTCCCGCTGCCGCGTGCCGGTTTGGCGAGGATGCTCGCAGCGATGCTGTCGGCCGTGTCGTTGGCGCCGGCCAGATGCAGCCCAATTTCAAAGGTCCGCAGTGCCCCGGTTACGAAATAATGCCGTTTCGCCGTTGCGAAACCGAAGCCGACACGCTGGGGAATGCCCTCGAGTTGTGCGGTATCGATCGGCGCGACGGAACGGCCGATCGCATCCTCCAGATCGAAGTCGCTGCCGGCGAATAGCGCATACCCTTTGAGGCGGGGCTGCCGGATCAGCACGGCCCAATCAAGCAGGTCGGCAATCGCGTCGCGGCGATGATCGGGATCGATCCCTGGCACCGCCTGCACCAAAATATCGTCCGCGAGGGCCAGGCCCGAGCCGTTGCGGAAAAACTCGATAACGGCGGCAGCTTTGGTCAGCGCGACATGGACATCGCCCCCTTTGACCGCCGCGCGCTCGATCGCCTCGAAAGCGAGACTAAACCGGTTGCCGTCATTGCCTCCGGCGAGCGCCATGCCGAAGTTCGAAGCCAGATAGTCCCAGAGCCGCGCGGGATCATAGGTGGCGTCGCCGACCTCGGTCGCCTGCAGAAACTCCTGAAACCCCGCTGGCTCCGCCGAGCTGAGAAAGCCGAAAACGCTGCGTTCATTCTGGGCGAACCGGGCGCGGGAGACCGGGCCCAGAAGCAACGCGGTGACGGGGTTCAGTGGCCAGGTATCGGCGAGGGCGTGGCTCAAAATCTCGACTTCGGTGGGCCGCCGCAGCGCGACTGCATTCGCCACCGCCAGCGCATTGGTTTCGGCATTTTCCGGATGCCTCGCGCAGGAAATCGCGCGGCCGAGCAAGGCGACCGTCTCGTCGGCCCCGGTTAGAAAGGCGATATCGTGAAAGCGGCCCTGAACCTTGGCCCACTCCTGTCGCGCATCACGCGCCGCGCGCGCCGCATATTGTTCAAAGGACTGGTGCAGGATCCCCACCACGACCAATCGACCGCCGCTGCGCGAGGCATGTTCGGCAATGTCCTGGAGCAAGTGAACGTCGCCGCCTTCGAGCGCTTCATGCTCGAGCAGCTTGCCGAGCTCGTCGAGGATGACGAGCGTGCCGCTCCCGAGCGCGTCGCTCGATCGCCTAATCTGTCCGATCAGCGCGTCGTCACTGCTGCCTGCCTTCAGGCGGCAGGCGTCGTCCCATCTGAAACTGATCGCTGCTGCGTCCGCGATCGCATCGCGCAGCCGCACCCGGCTCCCGGTCACCGCGACGACGTTCCACGAGCCGTCGGTTTCCGGGAATGCCTTTTGGTAGACGGTGCTGAGCGCCTTTCCCGCGATCTTGCGGGCGATCTTGCGATTTTCAGGCGCGCCCGCGACCAGGTTCGCGATCAACAGCGCGGCGCTCGATTTGCCGCCGCCATAGGGTCCGGTCCAGGTGAACGCGCCTTGCTGGCTCTCAATCTGGCTATCCGCGAGGGTTGTAAGCGCCTTGGCGACACTTGCCTGCATCACATACCCCACCAGCGGTGGGGTCCCATTGAGATCGGCATCGATGCGCGCCGACCGCGCGAAGCGCCGATCGATCTCGACGACTTTGGCTAGCCTGGTCATGCCGCGACCGCCAGTGCGCCGCGGCGCTCATAGGCATGCTCGATCAACTTCAGCGGATCGACGTCCGCACGTCGCTGAATCTGGCGCAAGCCAGCGGTGTCGGTCCACTGCCAGGCGTCGTCGGTCATGTTGTCGAGCCGCATCAGCCGCGTGATGACGCTGTCTTCATCGAGCTTGAAGACCCGGCCGGGAGAGCCGGGCGCATAGCAGATCTGCTCCGCGGTCAGCGCTGTTGAGCCGCCTTGCCGTTCCCAGAACTGCGCCAGTCCATAAGCGAATACGCCGTCCGGCAATGTCGGTTTCGGACCACGCACGAATTCATACCAGCCGCCTAGTCGCGCTTCGCGGATCAGGCCGAGCTCTGCCAGCAACGGCTCGGCAGCATCCTCGTTCAAGGCGTCGCTCCGACGGACATAGCTGCGCAGGAACACCTCGACATCGCGCTTGAGTGTGCCCCGGGTCGCCCGCCATCCACGCGCGGTGACGAGCGCTAACAATTCTTCGATCAGTGTCGCCGGATCGAACTCGATCGCAGCCAGCGCATTGAAGGCATAATAGGCGGTGGTCGTCATCTGCGCGGTGCTGGCAATGTGCCAATGCGTCAGCCAGACCGTAGCGGCTTGCTCCACATAAGGGTCAAAGCCTTGATCAGCGAGGATCAGCGCGCCGAGCGCGCTTGGCCGGATATGCTTGTCGGTCTCCTCGAAGAAGCGCGAAGCCAGCGCCCAATAACGCATGGAGGACGCCATATTGCGGCCGACGCCAAAGCGTGCGATAGCGTCTTGTTCTTGAAATGTTCCGGACGGAGATCCCTCGCCAACGGCGTCAAAAGCCTTCTTCAGCCACAGGAGCCGAAGCGGGAAAGTCTCATGCCCCGCAAACTGCCCTCTCGAATCAATTTCAAACGCACCCTGTCTCATGTGGGAACGCTACTGGCGAACCTCTCCAGTCGCAAGCCGGGAACGTCGGATCGCCGCAACAATCACGTCCACAGCACGATCAATATCGTCATCGCTGAGCGTGCGGTCGCAGAAAATTCGGACAACCGATCGCGCCATAGAATCGGAAAGTCCCATTGCTTCAAGGACATGCGAGATTCTGATCTGCCCGTTAGTACAGGCCGAGCCAGTGGAAAGCGAAACTTCGCGTGCGATCATCGTGCACAGACTATCGCCATCGATGCCGTCCAGCGCGATGGAAGCACTGCCGGGGAGGACGGCGTGGTCTCCGGTGATCCGCGTAAATCGCACCTGCCGCTTCGCAAGCCCCTCGAGCAATCTGGCGGCCCGCGCCGCGCCCGAAGCCTCATCTGCGGCCAACCGGTCCATCGCGCCGCGCGCCACAGCACCAAAGCCCGCGATCAACGCGACCGGTTCCGTGCCTGGCCGGATTCCCGATTGTTGTCCGCCGCCCCGCATCAAGGGCGCAGGGGACGGCATTCCCGCTGCGACATACAGAGCGCCGATGCCCATCGGCCCGTAGCATTTGTGCGCCGACAGACTGAGATAATCCACGTCGAGAACGGTGACGTCGATCGTGATCTTGCCGGCGGCCTGTGCCGCATCGCTGTGAATATACGCGCCGACAGCATGGGCAAGAATAGCGGCTTCGGCAACGGGCTGTACCACCCCGGTTTCATTGTTGACCATCATGACTGAGACGAGCAACACTCGATCGTCGAGCAGCGCCGCAAAACGGGTAAGGTCCAGGCGCCCATGCACATCCACTGGCGCGGCAACAACTTCAAAACCCTGAGACTCTAGCGCTGCAGCCGGTTCGAGGATCGCTTTGTGCTCGACCGCCGAAACGATGACCCTGTTACGCTGCGGTGACTGTCCGGCCGTCGCCGCCACGACGCCGGCAATGGCGAGATTATTGGCTTCGGTTGCACCCGAGGTGAAGATGATTTCAGACGGGACTGCACCGATGAGCTCGGCGACATCTGCCCGGGCATCGGCTATGATTCGCGCGGCACGCTCTCCCGCGCCGTTCGCGGACCCGGCATTTCCAGGCTGATCCCAGGCTGAAAGCATAGCCTCACGGGCTTCCGGTGCCAGTGGAAGCGTGGAGAACCCGTCCAGATAGACGGGGGCGTCAGCCATGAAATTGCGTTGTGTGTGCCAACGCGCACGAAGTGCTATGAGGTTGCAGATAACGCATGACATCCCCTGTAGATGACGCGGGCATTTACAGCCAGCGATGCGAGGACTTTGGTTCGCTGAAAGGCTTTTTCGGGTAATGGCCGCAGTCGGATACCCGGAGCAAGCCCAAAGGGTGAGGCGTTCGAATCAACGGCCGCCCTCTGCGCCGCCTCGCGCGCGAAGAACCGTTCCGAGGCGCCGACCTTTGATAGTGCAATGGGCGACGATGCGGTCATAGCTACGATGGTCCGCCTTGCAAACGAGTGGTTGGTCCATCGTGATCACCGCGAGGAGGCGCTTGGCGCGCTCGCCGCCCGCGTCATGAAGTTCGGGCGCGTTGAAGTCGGCCAGCCTGATCTCGACCCAGGATTCCTGGTGGCGAGCCGGTCCGATGCAGAGGCTGTCGCCATCACCGACATAGCGAACCTTGCCGGTGAAGGTTGAGCCTGGGCGGGGGAGGGCACCTTTGCAGGGATCCGCCAGGGCTGGGCTTGCTGTCGCGGCCAGAACAGCAGTCACTACCGCCACGGCTGATCTGATCACAGTGCTGCGCGCAGCTCAGCAAGGCGTGCCGTGCAGTCCTCATGGACGAGGCGGCCAAGCTCTTCCACCCTTTCGGATAGCCAGGTCAGTTCTTCCACTGTGATCCGATAATGCCTTGAGAAGCGCGCCTTCACATATGCGTCTTTGAGTTTCGCGAAACGCGCTCTGGCTCGGGCATTGTCGCGGGGCCATGCCTCGAAAAGATGATTGGATTGCCGCTCGGCCTGGGTGCGCAGGAACGCCAAATTGTGGACGTGTGGCGTGTAGAAGGTCGTGACGAGAAGGACGCAATGATACAGCCGTTCACATGCCTGGTGCAGATTGAAGGCGGCATCCCGGTATTCCTCCTGCGACATACAGAAGTGAAATATCTTTCTGGAGCTGACGGCCGCAGAGAACCACTCCTCAAAATACTCGGAAGCAGCCGTGAACGCCTCATCCGGTGTTTTCGGCTTCGGCTGATGAAGTTCGCTGTCCTCGGCTTGATAAAGCGCGATTCCATCGCGCGCGACATCTATGAAGAAGGAGCGCCCGTGCGCGAGCCCGTCATTCACTTCCTGAAGAGAATGGACAATGAAGTTTACAGGCGTCTTTAAATTCTGGGTAATCGTCCGCTCACGGTTCAGGCGTTCATCGGCCTTCTCCCAGTAAGCCACGCGATCGGTCAACTCCTTCTGGTTGACGATGACGAGCAGATCGAAGTCCGATTGATATGCCTTTGCCGTGTGCGGCTCATCAACCCAGTTGCCGCGCGCATAGGAGCCGTAGAGAATGACCTTCAGGATGCGGCCAAGCTTGCGCTGGCCGTCAGGTTTGCCATGTGCATCCTCGAATTCCTCGAACAGAATCTGAACGACACGATCAAGTTCGCGCCGCTTCGCTGGAGGGAGATGATCGAGTTCTGTTCGCATGGCTGTCCTGTTTCTGTTCTTCGCAATTATCCCTGGAGATACCGCCGGGCATCTTTCAACAATAGGAACATGTGATTTGGATCCGATAACCCTGGGATGAAATCGAAATTCTGGTAGAATTGGCGTGCAGCGTCGTCCTTGGCATGTGCTGCAATTGCACGAATTCCAGCGATATCGGCTGCTTGCAAAGTCCGCGTGAGGGCATCTTTCAGAAGACCGGAGCCGAGCCCTTTTCCTTGATAACCAGTCGAAACGCCGAGCCGCGCAAGGATCATCAACGGAACGGGGTGCCGCGCCATTCCCTTTGTCAGGCGATCGGGCGCATCACTATGATCGACATGCCCCACAACCAGAGTGTGGAAACCTACAACCTCGTCTCCGGTTAGGGCAACGTAGGACTGGGATGCCCCGCCTTGTTGCGCCTGCCAGGCGTAGCGCGACAGGAACCGGTTGAGCTCCTCACGACCGCAATCGAAAGCATCGATGGCATGGTCACGGCGAAGCTTTTCAATGCGAAACTGGGCCGCCATCGGTGCGCTTAACCAGGGTCCTGCTCGAACACGCTCGGCTTTGTAAGCAGTTCGGCCAGCCTTGGCGTGTGGCGAGGGGGCGCATCGAGTGCCGCCAGGAATGCCGCCCACTGGTCCGCGTCCAGATTGAACTCCCGACGATCGGGGAGCGTCTCTTCGGCGCGCGCCAATGCGCTCTCCAGCACGAATTCGCTGACAGAGCGATGGGCAGCGAGCGCAGCCTGCTGAAGCGTCCGCTTTGCAGTGGGTGACAGGCGTAGATCGAGTTTCTCAGTTCGGGCGGTAGCAGAAGCCATGACACACCTCCTTTCGATCTAACCTGATAGCCGATACGCCGGACAATGTCATGACATAATTTGCTTTTCTATACTACACGGTCGGCGCAACGCATTGTTGATTGGAAGTCTTAAACCGGTCGACAAGGCGTGACCCTGGGCCAGTTTCCGGGCTGGAGGGAAGGGGGCGGTCGGGGCTGGAGGAGATTGGCTATGCGCCACGAACATTTCCCATCGATTCCAGATCGGAGATTCCAAAAGCGTGCGGATTTTGCTACATCCGTCACGCACAGGAACTCGGATCAAATGTCGCCAGATTCTACCACCAATATGGATGAATCGGTCGTCCCGGCCGAGGAGTGGGTTCGGCCTCGCGCTGCGGACTATCTGTGGCGTCCATGGTACGCAAAGCTCTGGTGGGCTGCGATCCCAATCTACTGGCTTCCTGCTGGATCGCCGTTCGGAATCGACTTCCTCGCGGACTTCTATGGCAGCAGCGTCGGTATCTATCTCAACATTGTCTTTCTTCCCATAACCGCTCTCCTCGTGCTCGGCTTCGGCTATGCCCGAAAATGGCGCGACAGCGAGCATTGGGTCGACATTTCGGACGGCGAGCATAACAGCTCGAGCCTGTTCTATCGGCGAACGCCCTACAGTCCTCCAGCGTATGCGGATCCCCTTAGCCCATTGTATCAAGCCATCCACCACGAGAGCGCGGAAAGCCGGGCACGGCGCCGGGGGCACTAATCCTTGCGCGTCTTGAACGATGGGTCACCATCGTTGCTGCCATGATCGCGATCGCCGCGTAGTCTTCCACTGCTCAGGATTGAGGATTGCTCTCCGGAAACGAGAGGTGCTGCATAGTCGAATGTGCCTCTGCCGGAGTCCGCGTTTTCGAGATAGCGGTTTCGAAGGCCCTGGGCCCCAAACACCTGCCGTCCCAACTCCTCCGAAAAGGCTCTTTGCGGATTGCCTGACCTGGAAGCGACCCGTTCCGCCGCTGCGATCGCATTGCGAACATCATAATTGACGATGTCCATCGTCGCCATCGCGCTCGAATTGGTCTGACTGGTTTCGGTACTATTGAATCCCAAGGTGCCGCCAGCCTGCCCTCGTGCGGTGCGGCCTCCGCCCGAACTGCCTTTTTTTCCATCGGGCGAACCCTGTCCCCCTGACCCAATTGACGCCCCGCCGCCGATGTTCAAACCAACCGTGGTCCCCATCGAATTTTGCTTGTCCGCCGAGCGGCTCAGCGACCGCTGCCACCCTGTCTGCGCCATGACCGCCTGAACATCGCGCTGAAGCGTGTCTGCAACCTGCGGCTTCAGCCGCCAGTCGCCTTTGCGGTCCATCTCGAACCCGCCCTGCAGCCAGTTGGCCATCGCAGCACGGCCTTCCTCGCCGCCGCCCATGAAGTGCTCGATCGTGTCGGGGCCAGCCTGCTTGCCCGCTTCGAACCGCGTGCTGGTGTCATTGCGCGCGGATTGCTGGAACCCTGCGCTGCTGGATACGAGCAGGTCATTCTCGGCAAAGCTGAAGCGAGCATTTCCTCCCTGTGCGAGAGCACCGAACTGGCTGTCGTTGATAAGCCCGGCACGGAGCAACTGACCAGCCTGATCCGCGGTCAGGTTCATTGCGAGATCGCCATTCTGCGCCATCGCCAACTCGCGCTTCGACATGGTGATGCCGTGGCTGCGCAGCAGCCCCTGCATCCGGCTCAGCCGCTCGTTATCGACGATCCTGGTCAGCCGCTCGTTCCCGGCGCGATCGGCGATGCCTGCAGCACCGCCCTCAGCCATATCGACCTGATTGCCGGCCGTCCGGCTCAGGGCCTGGATGAAGCTGTCGAGGCGCGCCGCCTCGCGCGTTGAGACGCCGGCTGCTGCGGCGCCTTCTGCAAACCCGAAATTATCGGACTGCCGACGCTGCTCTCCGATCCGCGCAGCCGACCGTGTGCCGCCGGTGCCCACCTCGCGCTGGGCGTCGAGTTTGCCGGAGCGCTCGGCGAAATCATATCCTGCCGCTTCGCGCGTCCGCCCATAGACACTTGTGCCTTCGCGGCCGGCCTCGGCCGTTGCACCGTCGGCGGTGCCTACCTGGCTGGCGGCATTATATGTCTCGAGCGCGTGGAGTACCTGCGCCTCGTTGCGCCCAGTAGCGCGGGAGAGTTGGGAGATTGCGGAACTGCGGGCTTCACCGGATAGCGCGTTGACGAAGCCGATGCGGCGCGCGGTCTCTTGTGGAGGAAGGCCGAGCATTTGCGCGGCGTCGCGCTGGCCCTGGTTGGTGCCGGTGCGCAGCGCCTGCTCGGTCGCGACGTTGCCGCGCTCGATCCCGGCGACACTATCCCCGGCAAAATCCCGCCGGCCTTCCATCGCGCCGACATGAACCTGGGCCGATGTCAGGTCGTTGGCAATCATCTGCTCCTGGTCGTAGGCATTGGCGATCAGCTTGGCGAAGGTCGGGTCGGACTGGGCTTCACCGATCACGCCCGACGCCTTCAGCTCGGCGTCCTTCGCCGAATAGCCGCCGCGCTCGAAATGGCGCGTCGCCCCTTGCATCATCATGCCGTATGCCCGCTGGTCGCCAAATGCCCGCCACTGGACGAGGTTCTGCGAAAATGCCGCGAATGCCTTCTCGCCGGTCTCGCCCTGGCCGAAATAAGTGTTGCCGAGTGACCGAAGCGCGTCCTTCTCGGCGAACTGGTGAATTGCGCTGGTGGCGGCATTGGCCTGGACCGCGCGGGCTACTTGCGGGTCGCCCAGGTCACGGCCGTTGAGGGCCGGCGACAGGCTGCCCATCTGCCGCGCGCCCTCGATGCCACCGAGCGCGAACGCGGTGCCACCCGCCGCACCCGGCCGTTCGCCAAGAATACGGCCAGCCTCACCATAGACGCGATTGGCGCCGAAGGTCGAACGCTCGCCAAAGTCGCCGAAACTGGAAGCCGCGCCGGCGCGCGCGCGCGTGCCTGCGGCCGAGGCCTGACTCTCCAGTGCCGAGGCGTAGCCTTCGCTCGTGCCGAGCGATGCCGCGGCCGCGCTGGCCTGGCCAGTGACGCCAAGGGTGCCGCTGGTGAAGGAAGTGAAGACATTGCCGCTGAACCGAAAGACGGTGAACACGAATGCGCCGGCTAAGCCAGCGGCAGCCGTGCGGAAGCTCCCGAAGATTGCCAGTGCCTTCATTGCCGCCGACGGGGCCAGCAACCAGGCATTGGCGCCGAGCGCATTCGATCGCATCTCGGCGAGCGCATCAGCAGCGCGGCCAAGCGTCAGCTGATAGATACCGGCATCGATGACACCCCAGAGCGCCACGAATACGAACAGGCCAAGCGCGAAGCTCGCGACACGTAGATTGATCGGCGTCAGGATGAACAGCAGCGCGACGGGTATCATGAACAGCATGATCCCGAACACCGTCGCGCGGATTGTCGGCATCCATTCATTGGCCACAGACATGGTCGCCAAGCCGTTCGAAACGACCGCCCGGTTGGCCATCACGCGCGCGGCTGTCGCCGGGGAATCCTCGAACAGCACTTCGCCCACCGTGTTGCCGAGCAGGATATGGGACATCAGCGCCTGGGTGGTCAGGGGACGGCCGAGCATCATCTGTCCCATTTCACCGAGCTGCTGGCGACACCGAGCGAGCTGCTGGGCATTGGCCGTATCGAATCCGGTCCGAGCACAGACCTGCTGGCTATAGCTCTCGAACAGGGTCGGGTCGGACAGCCGGTCCGAGATATGCGCCCAGGCATCGGTGCAGCTCACCGTTGTCCCGCCCTTGTCGGACTCGGTATAGACCGTCGAAAAGGTCGCTGGCCCCGCCATCGCCGCGAACGCCGCAGGCAGGTCGGTGGTCGTGCGGAACAGCTTGTCGTCGTCGACGCCATAGGCAGCCGAAACACGCGCTACCGGATAGCATTGACGGACGTAATCCTTGATCGTCGCGTCCAGGAACGTGTCGGTCATGGGCCCGCGCGGCGAGACCGCGTTCAGGAACAGGTCGAAGCTGTGGCCGCCGGCACCGAACTCGATCTTAGCATTGGGATCGAGGGTGTTGTCGTCGATCGTCTCGACCAGTGCTCGCTCGATCATGTTGGTCGCACCCGCCACCAGCACCAGCAAAGTGGGCACGCCACCGACCGGCTGATAGGCATTGCGGACCCTGTCGTAGACATGGACCGTGCCGGTGGTGGCGATCAGCCCGACGAAGATGCCGATGCCGACCAGGATCTGGAACCCGAACGCCACCAGTCCCATGCCCGAGCCACGAACGCTGGCGAGCAGCGCACCCAGGCCGATACCGACGGTCGCGACGATCAGCACCAGCGTCTCATAACGCGGATCGGCGAAGATCATCGACACCAGGCGGAACGCATCGACCGTCTCGGCGAACCCGTCATAGGTGTGAAAGCTGGTATCGACTGCAAACGCCGGGGTCGCGGCAAAAAGCGCGGGCAGGAAGGCGAGGGGCTTGGCGAGGCGGCGCATGGCGATCTCTTCGGCTATTGGTTGCGAGTGGCGGCGGCGCCGGCGGCATCGCGCGCGTCGCGGTCGCGCTGTCGGACGAGGCCGGCATAGTTGGCCGACAGGTTCGCCTGGTTGAGCGCTGCCATATAGCTTTGGCGCATCTGCGCGCGCTGGCGCAGCACCTCGTCCCGCAGGTCGCGCAGTTGCTCGATGCCTTTGGACAGGATCCGGGTCTGGCAGATCGTGGCGCTATTGCCGTCCGCAGCGCCCGCAGCGCTCGCGCCGCGCTCGGCATTGCTCACCGCGAAGTCAATCGTGCGCGTAAGGTCGTTGAGCATCTGATAGGCGAGGGTGAGTGCGACCAGTTCGTCGGTGTCGCCAATGACCGAGTTCACCACGCCCTGACGCACGCCCCATTCCAACATGCGATAGACTGGCAGGGTCCGCACATTGGCGACAAACTGCCGCTCCTCGGCTGACAGCGCAGCGCGCGTGCGAATCTTGGTAGCGATCGACTCCATTCGCTCACGCGCCAGGATCAATGCCCCGCGCCCGGTCCCATCCTGCGCGCAATCGGCGCCGGTCGGGGGAATGTTCAGCGCTCGCTTCTGGACTCGACCTGTCAGGAAATCCTGGGGGCTCTCCGTATCCTGCGCTGGGCATTGCGGGATCGCGGTGAACAGCGGCACCTTATCCGTCGGATCCCAGCGCATATAAACGTCACCGACCCTGGCGCGCATCACGCTTGCCCAGTCGCCCGCTCCGACCCGCGTCGCCGCATGGCTCAAAAGCGAGCCGGTACGGAAGATCTCGGTGACCTCGGCCGGGCAATTGGTCAGCGCGTCGCGCAGATCCTCGGTCGGATTGTTGTTGTTGGCCTGTATTTTCTCGCGAGAGTTCTGGTAGCTCTTGGCGAAGCCTTGCTTGACCGATTTGTAACCGGTCATCTCCTCGATAATACCCGACATATTGTCGTCGCCCTTGGCGATCTGAACCATGCGGTTGGCGAGGCGGCAGTCATTGACCTGGATCGAGTTCAGGAAGTTGGTCGCCGCTTCCATCTTCGAGATGATGTTCCCCATCTTCTCGTCGAGCGTCTCGAGCAGATACTGGAACGCGACCGCAGGCGCGGCCTGCAGAATGCTCTCGAGCTTCTGCACGAGATAGTCCGGGTCCAGGAACGACATGCCGCCCAGGAACATGTCGATGCCGCCGCAGCCGGCTTTCACCTTGGGAAGCGTCAACGACATCAGATAGTCGTTATGGACATCGACCCGGCCCGACATGCCGCCTGCGGTCACATAACCGCGCGTCTGGTCCTCGAAACTGCCCGGACTGGTATAGGTGACATTGTCGAACCAGCTCTCGGCCCAGCTCTGCGCGCTCGCTGGCGCGGCATTCGCAGCCGTCGCAAGGATCAGGCCCGAGAGGAAAAGGCGGACGCGGGTGGGGGCTGGGAACATGGCGGGCTCCTGTTGAAATCAAAGGGAAGGAGAGGTGCTGCGCCCGCCATTGCTCAGCGCCTCCCTTGTGATTGTGCCGGCATGCCGACGATGCCGGTGAATTTGGACATGGCGCGCACCCCCACTGCGGGCCGCACGCCGGTCAACATCTTCGCCGCGAGATAGAGGTTGCGCGCAAGGTTGGCGCTGTGATCGGTGCCGATCGCGATCGGCACCACGCGCCCCGCGTCGGCGATCGGGCGCGCCCAGGAAACCGGATGCCCGACCCAGGGCAGACCGAGCCGCCCCGATCGGATCATCGCCTCTTGCGCGCTGATCGTCCGAACCTGCCAGCCATAACGTGCTCCAAGCGCCGTGAGCTTGGTCCAGAGATCGCCGCAGGGAACGCATCCCGGTGTGGTGGTCATCTCGATGACGAACGCCGGACCCTGACCGCGCAGCGTGGCGTTGAAGTCATCTGGGAAGTCGCGCGTCATCGGGACCCGCGACAACCAGGCCCGCATGCTATTGTTTTCTGCGACCGGATGGATCGCGGCGCGCATCGCCTGCTCGCGCGTGACGGACTGCGCGGTGGCTGCGGATCCGGTAGCGATCACCAGGCCGGGGATGCCGATCAGGACGACAAGCCGGATCACCGCTTCGGCTCCAGGCTGGCATCGACGAGATCGCCGCCCAAGGCTCGCGGATCGGTCGCCGAAACCGGGCCGTTGCCGAGCGCATCGAAGAAGCCGTCATCCTCGCCGGGACCGGTCATGAACTGCTCGGGGCGTATGTCGCCGCGCAGCAGCCGCACCGCCTGATAGGCCATCTGCGCGAGATTGGGATAAGCCTCGACGCCGCTCGCGATCACCATGCGCTGCGCGCTGCCGCGCCGGATGACCATCGTGGTCGGCGTGATTTCAACGCCGAACCGCTGCCCGACCTCAGGTCGTTTGCCGACGTCCATCAGCGTGACCTGCCAGCCCATCTCTTCCTGGAAGCGCTGGACGATCGGCCATTGGACACGGCAATAGCCGCAGGTCGAACGCGAGAACATGACGAGCGCGAATTCGTTGGCATGTGCGCGCAAATAGCCGCGGCGGATCGCATCCTTCTGCGCCGTGAGTTCCGATCGCGCGTCACCAACCATTGGGTTCGCGGATTTCGAATTGAGCTCGGGGTGCTGGAGCATTGCGATCTGGGTCACACCCGCAAACGCCCGCGCCTTGCGCCGCGCGAAGTCCTGCAGCCGCCAGAAGTCGGAGACCGCATCGACAGTCAGCACCGTGGCGGCATAGTCGCGCTGCTGCTCGATCAGCTTGCGGATCTTGGGCGGCGTCCAGGTCGCAAGCTCGGCCATCGGCGGGATGACGGGCTTGGCCAGTGCTTCTGGATCCTCGGCCGCAGGCGGCGGAGCCTTGGGCGCCTCGTACCACCAATAGCCTTGCTTCAGTTTCGCCGGATCGCCGGAGCTTTGCGCGAACGCCGTTGCCGGCAGCAACAGGCTGGTGGCAATCGCCGCGGCGCCGAGCATGACGCGGCGGCTCACAGCAGCCGCTCCATCCGGGTTAGCCGGCTGATCGGGACCAGGCCGAAATAGCGGCTGTCGAACCCACGGGGGTGGTGCGATCCGATATAGACCATGCCGCGCGGGATCACGCCGCTCCACTGGAAATGCTCGAGCTTGAGGCCGTGAATCCCAAAGGGAAGGCTGACGCCGAGCAGCACGCCATTGCAGAAAAAATGAGCGTCCCAGGATTTGGGCGCACCGACCGACGGTGTTTCGATCAGTGTCAGCCGCTCGCCCGGCATGCAAAGCGCGTGCTTGGTGACGCTGACCGGCTTGGGTCCGGCGATCGGATGGTGGAGCGTGAACATCACATAGTCGCCCTTCGCGATCGGCCCCGGCGCCTTGCGGACGGCCCAGGCGCCGATCGAGGGGCTCATCACTAGGCTGATCTGGGGCAGGACAATCGCCGCGAGCAGCGCCACGGGCAGGACGATCGCAAGCGCGCGCCACAAACGCGCAGGCCGTGCCGGCTCGCCCAGGCCCTGTGCTCCGAGCGCGACCGCAGCCTTGCCCGGCAGGCGCCGGAGCCGCGGCCACAGGCCAAGGACGGCGTTAACGAGCGCCCAAAAGAGCCTGAGCATCGCGCACCTCCTTGTCGCCGCCCAATCGGGCATATTCTTCCAACAGACCCGGGAGTGCGCTGTCGCCATAGACGACATGAGATGCTCTCGGGCTCTCATCCTCGCGCTCGCAATAGGCCTGGGTCGGATCTCCCGGGACCATGGCCAGCGCGGGTACGCGGGCGACCCCGTGCTGCCGAAACACGATCGGGTCGACGATGAGCTGGACGTTGCGCATCGCGCAGGACGGCCCCTCGCACCCTGGATCGATCCGGAGAATCTCGGCCGACAGCTTCGCCATCGGCCCAACCTTGTGCAGACCACCCGGCATGCCGCGAAAGGCGAGGACGCCATGCACGCGTTCGAGTTGCGCGGCGTAGGTTCGCAGGATCGGCACGGGTATCGACGATGAGACGAACAGCACCGGCACCCACGCTTTGATCGTGGGGGAGGGCGCCGCCTTGGCCACCGCCTCCATTTCGCCGGGCTCGAGTCCGAGCGCTTGCCGCAGTCGCTTCGCCTGCGCCTCGCGTTCGGCAGCCATCCGCGCTTCGCCGGCAGCGAGAGCGGCGCGGGCGCGTGCGTCGATCGCGGGCGTGGGAAGCCGACTGCGGAGCCCCTCGAAGGCACGCCGACGCTCTGCCTCGCTGGGGCCAGGCGGCAGCTTGGGGTCCGGCACATCAGCGCGCCCCTCCTTGGCGCGCGTGACAGCGCCTTTTACCCGTTCCATCGCCGCGTCGCCCTGGTCCTGGATGCGCTCTCGCGCTGAATCCTGGGCGAGCGCCGCGGTCGCGATGGCCAGCCCGGCCAGGGCGAGGGCGCTACTCGCCGACCGCCTTGAGATACGCATCGACGCGCTCCTTCATATCGATCTGGATATCGGACTGGGCGCGGGCCTCGATGTCCGCATAATATTCGGAGAGGTCCATCTTGCTGAAATCCAGCGCCTGGAACTCTTCGGGCGTGAAGCCCCGGCATATCGGCTTTTTGGGCGTGCCCCACAGATTGCCGTTGAACGCCTTCAATTGCGGGCGGCCCTGCTCCTGAATGATGCGGCCGAGCTTGGTGTTGAAGCAGCAATGGCCGCGCGCCTTCTGCAGGCAGATGCCGAGGAAACTCGAGGTGCAGTAGCTGCCGACCTCATGGCACATGCCCGAGCCGCGCAGCATGCCGACTTCCATGTCCTGTTGGTCGCAGCCCTGGAGCAGCACCTCGATCATGAAATTGATCGCGAGGCTGATCGCGATCGAGGTTGGATCAAGGCCGATGATCAGGGCATTGGCGCCGGCATTCGCTGCCTGACCCGCGGTGGCCCCAGCACGGAACGCTGTAAAGGCCGCGCTCATGCCGGTGAAGACGCCCTTGGCGACCGCGATCTTGGTGCCGATCGAACCGATCGACGATCCCATGCCGTCCTTGACGATCTTGCCCTTATCCTTGCAGCAGTTCGAGAGGGTCGTGCTGAGCCCGGGGGGCCGACAGCGCATCGCGCGGCCGCTGAATATCTCGATCGTACCCAGGCAGTTGCCGTCGGCATCGACCGGGCCGTCAGGCGCCGTGCCAGGATCTTCGATCGGAGGCTCCTCGACGACCGGGTTACTCGCGACATCGGCGCAGGCATGGGGCGAGCAGGTCGCGCCGCCATTCTTGGGCAGGCAGGCGAACTGGGACCCGAGCGGGCAGCTATAATCGCCGGAAGGGGCCGCCACGCAGGCGGTCTCCTCGAGCGGGCATTGATACTGGCCGCTCGAGGTGATGGTGCAATAGGCCATCTCGCCGGCGTCGGCTGCGTCGCCATTGCCGTTGAGATCGGCGGCGCACATCTGCTGTGCGGAAGCCGGCTGTGCCTGGCACGCCGCGACCAAGGCGCAGCCGAACAGCACAGCATGTGCCGCACCGCGTGGCAAAAGGAGCCACCGCGCGATCATCGCACCGTCCCCGTGCAGACAAGGTCCGCGCCGCCGAGGCGCACGGTCTGCATCATCACGACCGCCTCGGGAAAATCGTCGAGACAGCCGCAAGCCGAGACGATCTCCTCGCCAGGGCCGGTCGGACAGACATTGTCGCTCCCGCAAGCATGATAGAAGCTGTCGTAGGCGGTCGGATTGTTCTGCTGGCTGCCGACGACGCCGGCCGGCGCCGCGGCGGTGTTCACGCGAGGGGCGCGGGTCTTGCAGATGGGCTCGCACGCCGGCACGCTGCCACGATCGGGCAGGCTGAATGGCCGCGTCGATTCCGCGAAGCTGCCATCCCCCTGCCGCGCGCGGTCAGCCAGCATCGTCTCGGTCGAATGGTCGATGATATAGGCGCCGCGGCTCGTGTCCGGTTTCGGCAGCGATGCGCTGTCGATCGCGCATCGATAGGTCCGGTCCTTTTGGAAAAAGTCCCGCGTGAGGGATACCGGACAGGCCTCGGTACCGAGGAGGCGTGTCTGGCGCAGCGGACGCAAGCCCGTGCTGATGCCGTTGCGGAAAGTCTGGACACCATCGACCATCTCGGTGTCGACGCGGCATTTAGGATCGGCCGCGATCGCACCGCACTGGTCGACCAGCTGCTCGACCGTTCGGCAGCTGTCATCGACGTCGACATGGACCTGCGCCATGCCCTCGCCGCCCTCGCCGACGGCCACACGCAGCCAGATCTCATGATCGCCAGGGGTGAGCCAGGGCTTCAGATCCAGATTGGGATAGACGTAGAAGGTCTTCTTCTTCTCACATCCACCGGGCGGGAAGCCGGTCGACGTCCATGGCGTCGGGCCGGAGGCGACGAGCGTCCCGTCGATCCGGACCTGCCCCCAATCGTCCGCGAAATACTCCGCGAGCCGTGCATCGACGATGCGGTCGGAATCGCCGACATGCAGCGTCATCTTGAAGTCGAACAGGCGGCAGCTTCCGCCGGAAAGGCTGTTGTCACTCGGCGAGCCCAGATAGAAGTCGACCGCCTTGCCGCTCTTGATCGTCGAATAGCCGCCGCTCGTCCGGGTGATGATATCGTCGATGCCGGATTTGACGACCGTCACTTGCCGTTCGACCGTGCAGTGCCGGAGTTGCTGCGCGGTCCCGAGGCCGACCGGAGAGCCGGATAGCGACTGGAACACCTGGTTGCTGGACGCCGCTGCGAATGCATCGCCCGCGAGCGCGCCGGGGTTGGCGCGATAAGCGGTCTGGGCAAGCGAGGGGTCGCTCGTGCAGGCGGTCGACTGGGCGCCGACATAGCGGATCGACGGGCCGTCGATCACCGCCTGCGCGACACCGATGCGCGGATCGGCCGTGGTGAGCGCGCCGATCATCCCGCCGCCCAGATCCCCGAGCACCGAGGCCATGTTGCCCCAAGCGAGATTGGTCCCGCAGCTATTGTTGATGCAGTAGCAACCGGCGAGCTGCGGCATGTCGACCTGGGTGAGCTTCAGGTTGCGCGCCGTATCCATGTCCCAGCGAAAATAGTTGCACTGGTTCCAGGTGCCGGGCTGGCAGGAGATCACGCCGTTCGCGCAAATGCCCGAGACCGGCACCGGCAGGTTGATGCGGCTATCAACCGTGCCATCGAAGTCGGTGTCCCGCGCGATCTGAACTGAGGCCAGGTCGCCGGAGGAGGCCGGTTGGACCAGCACCTCCATCAGCGTCGCCGTCTTCTGACAGGCCAGATTGGGTGTGAAGGTCTTGCTGCTGTCGACCGTCTTGATCGGCTGCCCCGAAAGCCCCGGCGTGACATAGTTGCGCTGTAGAGCCTCGCTGTCGCCGGACTTGGCGCGCGCGGCATCGGCCGCTGTCCGCGCGCGCTCCTCCATCGTCTGGGCGAGCGCGGGCGGCGCTGAAAAGAGGGTGACCAGCGCGGTCGCGGTAACGGTCCAGACCAGGGGGAGCAGCCCGGACCGCCAGGGGAGCGTGACGACCGCGCTGGCCGTGGGTGGAGCGACGCCGCGGGGGGACGTCGGCGTCGCTCCCGCCTCGCGTGCGCGCCAGCGGCCGTCAGGGCCTTGGCGGGCAGACCTCCGGTAATTGCCGGCGGCGTGCGCGAGACGTTCTTGAAAGGGAGGGGGGGAAAGCGACCCGTTCATGGCACCGGAATCCCGGCGCAGCAGATCACCTTTTCGAAAAGCATGAACTGGGCGTTGTCCTTGCCGGGTGCGTGCTTGCCACTCGTCCAGAGCGCACCGGGCCGACCGATATTGACGCACTTGCCGCCCTTGACCGGCTCCATCAGCTGGAGCTTGTAGCGCGACTTGGTCCAGATCGGGCTGGGCTTGAACGAGCAGCCATCGGACGAGCTGATGGTGAGCGCGCCGAGGCGCCCCATCATGAATGTGCCGCGCGCCGCGAGCCCCGCCCAGGCCTCGACCGAGTCATCGAAATGAATGTCGCCGGCGATCGGATAGGTCGCGCCCCAGGAGCCCATGCACCAGAAGAGCGGATCGATGACCTTGCCGGCCGCAGCTGCCGCGCTGTCGCCCATACACGCCAGGCCGGCGGCAGGATTGCCGAACAATATGCCCTCGGGCTGGATGATCGCGCCCAATGTGCCCGATTGCCACGTCGGTAGAATCTCGGTGATCAGCGCGACATCGAACCCGTCATCTTCCAGGCATGGAAGATCGGTGAACATGTCGAGCATCGCCCAGACCGGCGAGATGTAATAGTGCATTTGCGCGAACATCTTGCGCGTGTTCGTTCCATCAGCGATCGAGGATTGGCTGCCCTGGAGCTTGCCGCCCGTCGGCATGAGATCGGCGCCGAGTGCCATCATGCACCCTGGCTCCGTCACCACGTCGACCATGCGGTTGGGCGACCAGTAGGAGACCTTCACGCCGAACCAGAACTGGACCCCTTTGCGGCATGCGCAGAGCGGTTTCGACGCCGATTGCGCATCCAGCGCCTTGTCGAGCTTGTCGAAGCTGCCGATCCGGACGCCGCCGACGGTGATCGGAAAGATGCACGTCCAGCGCACCTTGGTTATGGGATTGAAGACACTGCTCTCGCATTTCGACGCATGCGCCTGGCTTGGCCAGGCGAGCGTCGCGACCAGGCCGATCGCAAGCCCGATGAGGAAGATTTGACAGCGCCGGATCATCGAACCGCTCCTATGAGGTTGCTCGGCAGCCGGCGGCTTCGCGGGCCAAATTCGGTCAACACGAGCTTCTGGCCAGCTTGGGCGACGACGACGGGCGCGACGGTCAACCCGAGGCGCTCCTTGACCCTTTCCTCCAGGATGTAGATCGCGCGGCCAGTCTTCTCGGTGAGCGCGATCGGGTCGCCGCTATCGCCGCCAAGTGCGGTCAGCAGGATGAAGTCGGTCGGCCGTGCGGTCCGGAGCGCCCAGCCCAGGTCGCGCGGATGAACGACCACGAGCCGCTGCGGCAGTTTGACGAAGGTCAGCGGATTGAAGGTGAAGCCCTTGGGGTAGAGCGTCTTGCCGTTGGGCAGGCGAATGTCGAAATCGAGCGTGTAGAAGGGCACGACGGTCCGCACCCGATCCGACGTCGCGGGCGCAAGCGCTGCGGCCTTGAGGGCGCTCCATTTCTCGCGTGGACCGAATGCCTTCGACATATCGCGCGGCAACGTCGCGACCTTGGCTTCTATTTCGGTCAGCGCGTCGGGCTCGACGATTGGCCAGGTTCTGCCGATCGTGCTGCGATCCATGCCGGAGGTTTCGGCGCGGGCGGCAAAAGCCAGCGCGCCGGCGCCGATCAGCAGCAGCACGACAGTCGCGGCCTGCCCAAGAACGACCAATTTGGCGCTGGACGGGATGAGAGGATCAGCGGCCACGGCGGCGCCTCCAGTCGGTGGGAGGAGGATCGGGGAACCCGACGAGCGCGCCGATGAGCGATGCGCCGGAGACGAAGCTGACTAGGCTGACGACCACGCGCAGATGGCTCGCGACGCCCGGCTCGAGCATCAGCAGGAATGTCTGCACGAACAGCAGAAGGGAGCCGCCGACGACGAGACGCACGGCTCCGGGTGAGGGATTGTCATCAAGGAGGCCGTTCATGACGCCCTCCATTGTTTGAAGCGGGTGAGCAGCCGCGCGCTCCACGCGGACAGACCGAGCAGCAGCAGTCCGCTGACAAAGCAGGAGGCGGCCACCAATATGGCGGCGCGCAGGACCAGCATCGCGGGTTGGGCGAGGACAATGCCGGCCGCTGCGACGAGCACCCCCATCATCAGTGTTTCAATTGCGACCAGGCGGAACTTCCAGAGGACGGACTCCGCCTCGCAGCGCGCAGCAACCCGCGCTTCGATCACCCGTTCAAGCTCGAGATCGGCCGTCAGATCGAGCGGCAATTGATCGGGGTGGGAAGGGTTGGCGCGGCGCATCACGGTCACTCCGCTGCCGCCAGACGGACCGGATCCGGCAACCCGAGGATCTCGGCGGGATCGACGCCTGCGAGGCGGCAGACCGCTTCGAGCGGCGACAGACCCAGCCCGATCAGGGACTCGAAGGCTGCGACCTCATCGGGCGCAGACGTATTGATCCAGTAGGAGAAGGGATCGACGACGAGCCGGGCGATGCCCAGGCCCAGTGGGGAGTCGATGAAGACCTCGCTATAGTTCGGCTTGGAGTTGCGGACCGATTTCAGGAGGTCGAGAACGAACCCCGAATAGTCGAGGATCTTGTTCTCGACCGCGCGATCATAGGTCGAGCCCTGCAGCAGGAACCGGGTCGCCGCATTTTCGAGGATCACCTGTCCGGTGCCGCCAAACAGAGTCAGGTCGTTCATCGATTGCAGCACGATGCCGAACGAACCGCGATATTTGCGCGCGCGCCGATAGCCTTGGCCGAAAGCCTCGGCGAGGCGGCTCAGGTCCTGTCCCTCGGTCCGCGTCATGAACTGCGCGGCTTCATCGCACAGCACGAAGCGCGGCCGATCACGGGCGGAGAGATAGAGCTCCTGGGTGACGGCATTGACCACCACCATGACGATCACATTGAAGAGATCGGGCATCGCCTTAAGCCGTTCGAGCTCAAGTACGACGAACTCGTCCGATCTGATGTCGAGCGTCGAGGGGCCGTTGAAATAATGGCCATAGGCGCCGTCCGAGCCGAAATCCCGCAAGTTGAAGGCAAGCTCGCGGGCTACGGGTATGAGGTGCTCGACCCGGTCGAGGTCGCTTCCAGTTTGCGCCGGATAGGTGCCGAGCCATTCGCGCACCGAGTCGATGCCATGATCGGCACGGCCAGTGTCGATCGTCCACTGGACGGCCGATTTCAGCAAATTCCATTCGGAAGTCGAGACACCCTTGCGCGTCGAGGCATTGGCCATCTCGGCGACGATCGCCACCGCCATGGTAATCGCCGACTGCTTGTCGTCACCGTCCAGCGCCAGGCCCATATCGAACGGATTGAGGACCAGTTGCTCCTCGCCGATATCGATATAGCGGCCGGAACAGAGCGTGCAGAGTTTCCGGTAGCTACCGCCGATATCGATGATGCGGATGAGCGCGCCACAGGCATAATATTGCTGGCAGAGATTATTGAGGAGGAAGCTCTTGCCCGCTCCGGACTCCGCCGAGACGATGAAATTATAATTGTTGATACGCGGATCGAAGAGATCAAGCGTGATGAGCTGACCTTTGCGGCCCGTGTAGAGCAATGCCGGCCGGCCGCCGCCGCGAAAGTCGGTCTGGATCGGCGCCAGCAGAACAGCCGCCTTGACCGGCATGCGGAAGTCGCGCTCGAGCATGCGCAGCGTCGTGCGGTCGGGATACAGCCCGAACGGCAGGCTCATCGGGAGCAGGGTTGGATTGAGATAGCTCTCCTCCTGCATCGAGAAGGGCAGTGGTTCGCTCTCCCACAGACGCTTTGCGCGGGCGGCGAGCTCGCGCGCATGGGCGCGGTCACGACCGAACACCCAAACCATCGGGATGACGCGGACGAACTTCGAGTTGCCCGCCTCATCGAGAATCCAGCCGATCTCCTCGATCTGCTTGCCGACCTCGACCGCGAAGGAGCCCGCAGCCTTCTGCGCAGAAAGGATCTGCGCGCGTTTGTGGATCTCGAACTGTGAATGGTCGAACAGGATGTTGAGCGTGTAGAGGAACGGACCGCCGATCTGGTCGCTGTCTTCCGCCGAGCCGCGCATCCCGCCCAGAAGGCGGTTCGCGCGCTCGGCAGTGATGCGCCGCGCGGGTGCCTTGGGCGTCAGGCAGCGCGCGACCTGGTTGCCGAGAAAGACCTCCGGTCCCTCGAACAGGAGGTCGGGGCCAGCGTCGATGATCTGCTTGGCGAGCGTCGGCGCGCCGATCGTCGCGCCATCGGCGAACACGCCGGGTGCTGATTGCGTCACACCATTGAAAATGCGGCGGTAGAAGGAGATCATCTCCTCGGGTTCGAGCCGGCGAATACCGAGCTTGGCGAGCTGCTCCTCGACCTGGCGCCGAAGATCCTCGCCGAGGGGGCGCCGGGTCTTGATCGACAGCAGCGTGCGAAAGTTTCGCACAGGGATGCCGTGCAGGGCCTTCAGGCCATGTCGGCCCTGGCTCAGATATTCGCGGGTGCGCCGCGCGGACGCCTGGATGAGGGGGTCGTCGCGGGTTTTGAGATCGAGAAACGCGTCGAGCGCGTCGTCGATCAGCGGGTCGGCGAAGGTGTGGAGTTGGAGGACCGTGCCGTCCGGGAAATTGACGTTCAGCAGGCCCTGCAGCGCACCCTGAACATGCGCGAACATGTACGCCGTCGGCACGATTTCCCACGCATGGCCCCATGTATCGTCGATGCAGAGGAACGCCTCGCTCTCCGCGTCCCAGGCGACGAGCGGCAGGTAATCGGAATAGGCGTCGCGGCGGACCGCATTGCGCAGGCGAGAATAAGAGAGCCCGCGGCCTCGCTTGGAGCCAGGCGCGCTCATCGCCGCGGCTCCGTCGTGGACGCGATCGGGGATTCAGGCGTATCGCCGCCTGCCGTCGCGGCTGTGGGCTCCTGGACCTGGCCAAGGATCGGCGCTTTTGCCGCCTGGCTCGACGGTGCGACCAGAGTCCCTCCGACCACCCAGACGGGCTTGTCCATGATGGAATAGACGTAGCGTGGCATATAGAGCCGATCCGGCCGCTGGCGATCGGCATAAGGCAGGATCAACGTCCGGACGGTCCGCGCAGGTTTGAGCATCGGCGTCACAGGGGCGTCGATCAGGCCTTTCAGCTCCTGATAGACGCTGTCGCGATAGGTGCCGTAGACACTTGGAGACCCGGCGCGATCGCCGCGCTGACCGCGCTTTGCTGCGGTCTGGTCGTGCAGCATTTTGCGGTCGTTGGTGACCGCCGGATCGGATTTGGACGCGACACCGGCGACCGCGTCCTCATAGGCCTTCTCGGGGTGGATGCACTGGCCGTGATCATCATTCTTGCACGAGAACTTCTCGCTATAGGGCGACATGAGCGATCCCATGGTCGCGCAGCCGGAGAGCAACAGTCCTGCTCCACAGGCGAATGTGAGCGCTCCACCGCGTATGACATGCTTGGACATTGCTGGTGCTCCTTGGAGGATGGTCGGTCGGCGCATCAGAACTTGGCTCCCACCGAAGGCTTGATCTCGAGGGCGACGCCCTCCTGGATGACGACCACCACGTCCTTGGCGGCGCCCACCTCGACGACAGGCCCCGCTTGACGGGCGAGATCGAGATAGAAATCGGTCAGCTTGTCAGATGAGCGCGAGAGACCTCCCGCGATGCCAGTCTTCGCCGCATCGCCCGCATCGAGCGTGCGCACGCTGCCGAGCGCCGAGGTGGAGACATTGCCGAACGTGCCCTCGACCGATTGGGCGATGCCCGCGATCGTGCCGGCGATGAATGAGCGCGCGAGCGTCGCCCCGGCGCGGGTCACCACCTTGCCGGACAGACCCTTCTTGCCGTCGGCATCGACGAAGAAGCCCTTGATCGGTTGATCGACGACCGCATGCTCATCGAAGTCGACGCAGGAGATCGAGACGAGCTGAATCTCGACCCGCTCCTTCGCCAGGCTGCCGGTCGCATTGCCGATGACGAAACATCCCGACAAATTGGCTTTGACGTCATTGGGCAGTACGGCGGGGGCTTGCACACGCGCGATGATCGGTTCCGGATTGCTGGTCGCATCGCGGCTGGCGAGCGCGTCGATCCCGGTCAGCAGCCTCGCTTTCATGAAACCAGGTGGCAAATAGATCGTCCGATTGGCTTTTTTTGATCGTGCCCCGCCGGCCGCGCCTCCCTCCGCCGCGACCGCGTTCGTGGCCGCGCCGATCGCGCCTACCTGGCGCTCGGTCGGCGGCGCGGGCGGCGCCGGAGGCGCTGCCGGAGCGGCGGGCGGCGGGGGCAGGGAGTCGCCCTCGGTTTTTGCTTCCGGGGGTGCCGGCGGATAGGCAGGCGCCTCTCCGGGCAGGGCCGGCGGCAATCCCGCATCCGCGCCATGATCGCCGACACCAGCGTTGGCGTCGGGCGTGACGCGGCCCTGCTCGATAGCGGTCACGCGGTCGCCGAGCAGGGACTGCCCGTCGAGGATCTTCTGGAGGTCGCCGCGCATCTTGACCTCGAGGCTGTCGCCGCGAAGGCCTGCCCCCATGTCGAGCTTGGACGCTTCAGGGGTCTTTGCCAGCTCCTGCGTGCCGCTCGAACTCGCAGTATAGAGGCCGAAGCCGAGCACCGCGATCGTGGCGACGACGCCTGCCTGCTTCGCGCGCAGCTTCTGGTCCGATGTGAGCCGTGCCCATTGCGTCCGCAGGTCGAGCAGGGCCGGACGATCGCCGGCCTCGTCGAGCGATGCGTCCATGCCGGACGGCGCTCCGGGCAGCGGTGCCGCGCCGGGCGTGGCGGGATCAGCCGGGCCGGTCATTGCGTCACACTCCGCCGCACGACGATCAGCCGCGCGCTGTCGCCCTGGCCCAGCGCGAGCCTGTCGATCGTCACAGCGAAAATGTCGGGTCCGAGCGCACTGTCGAGGAACGCACGCTCGTCGAGCGCAACCTGCGCGCTCGTGCGAACCAGATACTCGCTTGCCGAGAGCCCGGCGCCTTCGATATCGAGCCGCCGGCGCTCGGTCAGGGTGACGGTCGGCAGATCAGCGATTGTCAGCGGATTCCGGCCTGGGGCCACTTCCGAGAAGGAAGCGGGCACGCGATCCTGCAGCAGTGCGAGGACGATGCCGACCGCGCGCTCCTCCTCGACCAGCGGGCCCAGCAGTGCATCATTGGCGCGTGCCCGCTGGGACGCTCCGGGGACAAGCGTCACGGTCTGCGCGGGGATGTCCGACGGTTCGGCGTAAAGCGGATAGATCGCGCCATTGCACGAGACGAAGAATTCCGATGGCGTCGTCACGAACGTGCGGGTCTTTGCGCCCATGTCGTCGGTCTCGAGCACCAGGAACTTGACCCAGGCGTCAGAGCCGCCGCGCTCGACGGCGAGGCCCTTCTCGGCCGAGAATTTCACATCGTCGATATCGCCGCCGACGCAGACGATATGATTGACGTCGTGGTTGGACAGCCGGATGCGGCTGGTCTGGTCGGGGAGGGCCGCGACCGACTGGGCGAGTGCCGGCGTTGTGGTGGTGAATACCGCCAGGGCACAGGCAAGCCTCGAGCTTCTACCGAATCTCGGCACTGAAATTCTCCTCCTGAAGGGCGGTCAGCCAGAAGCGGCCATTGTCGATCGCGAAGCGGATGCGCAGGTTGCCGCGGAACTTGCGGATGACGCCGCCGATGACGCGGACCTTCTCGACGGGCACGACGATCTCGGTGTCGGTGTAGGTGACCGGCTGATCGCCACGGATGTACGTTGCGATCGACAGCGTCGGATTGCTGTCGAGTTCGTCAAGAAGCCGGTTCAGGCTGTCGCGCAGGCCATTATAGGCGCTCGGATGGACAAGGCTCAGCAGCTCCTGAAACTGGCGATCGGCCGAATAGGCCGAGTAGGTGCCGGCCAGGCTGACGATGTTCCGCGTGATGGTCCGCAGATATGTCGTCGAGGGCTTGTTGCCGGTGACATAGAGGTCGCCGCCCGCACCGAACGGGACGATCACGGTGCGCTGGTTCTGGTTCGACGTGTAGACGACGGTGCCGAGCACTGCGGTGATCCCGAAGAGCCCCGCGATCGCGAACTTCAGGAGCCGGTTCTCCTCGAAGAGATTGGCCGAGCCCTGAAGATAGCGGTGAAGATGCCAGCTCGGCCGGGTGTCGCCGATCATGTCGGCATCGACTTTGCGTCTGAATGGATGCCCCATGCGCTCTACTCGAAAAAGCGGGTCTGGGTCGGACCCGGATAATGACGGAAGCGGAGAAGACCCCAGCGCCAGGCCAGATGCGGGATGAACCCGCGCGGCTTGGTTCGCTTCCAGGGAATGAAGAGGAGAAGAGCGCCGATGAGCGCCCAGCCGATCATCCCGCCGACGATTACGGCGACGAAGATGGTGGACATCACGACGATGAACTCCTGACTGTCGAACCAGAGGATCTGGACCGGCCGGTGCAGGAACTGCGGCAGACGTTCTTCCAACGCCCTTCTCCCTTGCTTCATCACGCGTCAGCGTGATTTCCGAGAGGTGACCACCACCCCCCGTCTCGAAAGGCGCGCGAGCCGGACGACCCGGCGCGGCGCCAAGGCTCAGATCACCATGCCGAAGGTCTGGAGGATTGAATCCGCCTTGATCAGGCAGACCGCCGCCACGATCGTCGGAATGCCGATCATGATGTTGGAAAACAGGCGCGAGACGCCGAACAGGAAGGCGGCGACGCCGCCGACAAAGCCGAGCGGGCCTTTGACGCCCTTGTTCACGACGATGTCGTAGATGTCGTAGCCAAGATCGCCGGCTGCCGGTGCCTGGAAGGCATGGGCGGCGCTGGTACAGGCGATGGCAACCAGTAAGAACAAGACCGCCGCGTCGATGGTGCGGAAAGTCCGGTTGGGGAGCAGACTGAGCATTGATGGTCTCCTTGGCAACGGAGCCGTCCGAACACATGCCTGCCGGCACCGATGGAAATCGTTGTCGGCCGACGGCGACGCTGGACGGCTCCGAAGGAGCGCGGCCGCCGGCATCCCGGCCCTCGCACCCCTCGGCGCACGCTCATTGGAGCAGCGGCGTGGAGTGGCAGTGAGGCCCGCCAGATAGGGGAGGGGAGTGCAGGCGTTCGGCACTGCACTCGGCGAGTCAGGGTTGCGCATCGGCGTTGCCCTTCTGATCGAGGAACGCCTGGAGTTCGGCTTGCTGAAAACCGGAGACGAGCTTGCCATCGACGAACAGTGTCGGCGTACCGGCGATGCCCATCTTGCTGACGGTGAGCGCGTCCTTCGCGACCTTCTGCTGTCCGATCTGGCATTTGAGGAGCACTGTGGGCTTCGCGCCGGCGTAGACCGCTTTGAACGCGGCCTCCTTGTCGGGGGAGCAGAGGATATGCTCGGCTTTCGCCGCGGCATCCGGATGGATCGTGCTGACGAAGTAGATCAGCCGCTGAACCGGCTTGCCCTCCGCAGCCTTCGCCGCCCAGAAGCGATCGAGCGCTTGGCAATAGGGGCAGTCGGGATCGGTGAACTCGATCACCTGGGGCGCACCGGCCGGACCGATCACAAGCGCGTCAGCCGGGTCGATCGCACCGAGCCGCTTTCGCGCGCTCGCGTCCTGGGCCATTGCGGTGACGTTGATGCCGTTCTTGTCGTAGACGGCTGCGAACAACAGGTGACCGCTCTCCGGCGCGAAATAGATGATGCGCCCACCGGCTGTTGCCTGATAGATCGGTCCCTTGACGGGCGCCGGTCCGAATTCCTCGAAGCTGAGGTTGGTAAAGGTCTGGCGCAATTGACGCTGGGCGTCTGCAGCCGCCGCAGGCAGGGGATCGGTCGTTCGCGCTATCGGAGCATCCTGCGCGAAAGCGGATGTTCCCGCGATCAGCAGCGAAGCTGCCAGCAATTCAGCGGCGCGACGCACTGGAAGCCTCCCCGCTCGCTTGGGTCGAAAGCGCGAAAATCCTCGCGTCGATCTTGAACGCGGCACCGATCGGGATCGCGGTAGCAACCACCGGCTTGGCGGCCTGTCCCGCCACTTGCCGGAGGCGGATCGAATAGCCCTGATCGTCCTGGACGATCGCGAGCTGGCTGCGGGCGGCACAGGGATAGCCTTCGGCGTCGGGCCGATAATCCTGCGCCTGGGCCTGGGACGCGAGCAGGCTGGCCGCAAGGATCGCAGCAAGCCTGGTCGATGGGCATGGAAAGGTCATGAGACGCGTCTCCTCGTGGCGCGAATCCGCGCTTTGGTTCAGGGTTTGAAAGGTGCGGATCGAGGGACTGCGGGCGTTAGCTAGAGCCGCCCATGACCACCGATCCGGTGTGCCACGAGCAATGCCGATGTCTTGAAATGCCTGCAATAGGGAGGGCACTGAGATGCCGAAGCGGCGAAAGAAAGCTTATAAGTCCGCAACTTGAATATTGCAGGCCATCACGCGCCCAGATGGGCGCTAAATGGAACCGAGCGGCACTGAAGTGCCGCTTTAGTCATGGTTGGAGTAGGGTGAAGACTGACATTTGCCCCGAAACAACAGCAAATCGCCATCGGGAAGGGGGTAATAAGCGAATGGGCCGAGCAACACGAACCTTCAAACTCCGGCTCTCGCCGGCCGGGATGGATGTACTAATCGACTCGCACTGCCATCTGATTCGCACCACGCGCTGCCTTCTTGCGTGGGGCACTACCCTGCATGTGGCGGTGAACTATCTCGATACGGTCCCAGCAAGCGCTATAGTCGACTCTTTGAATGCCCTGCGAGAAGCACCATTGAGCGGATCGGAGGAGCATCACGTCGGCGCGCCGCATCGTCTTTGGGATACTGCCTCACAGATCGCCGAGCGTGTCCGATGTGCCACGCCGGATCGCGAGCCGCCCTCACTCGGGAGCATCTACATCCTCGCGCTTCAGCATCTTGCGCGCGCGGATGGCGCACAGCTCCTGGCTGCTTTCGAGCGCGCGAGCCCGCCGGTGAAGAGGCCGCTCATCGCCGATGGCAAGATTGGTCAATGATTTCAGAATGCTGGCAGTCGATGCTTGGCCAAATTGGCGGCGGTTCCGTTTGACAGTGGTGGTATGCACACCTAGCAATAGGGTCCGAAATGGCCTTGGCGGGCGGTATCTCCCGTAAGGAGACACGGACATGTCGCTGGATTGCGCGGCTTCCGTTGCTGACGCACCGCTCTCGTATGTGAAAGAACAGTCGGGACGGCAGATTGAGGAAGCACGGAAGAAGATAGGTATCACGCAGCGCGAGCTGGCGAGGAATCTCGGTATGGGAGTCCGCTGGCTGCGCGAGATCGAATCCGGAAATCCGAAGTCGAAGCTCGATGATCATCTGCGCTGTGCATATCGGCTTGGTCTGTCGACCGGCCATATTCTCATCCCCCTGCTGTTCGCGGGCCAGCGCATGTGCTTTCCAAGGCAGCTGGCCGCCGGCGATCTTTGCGATCTCGAGCGGCTATGCGTTGAAGTGGTCGCCGAGCGAAATCTCAGCCAGTTGACCAACGCCCTCACGCCCCGATGGCAGCCCTCGGCGTTCGCAGCAGGGGCGAGCTAGTGATGTCTGCCGCCGATCCGATCACGCAAGAGCGCGTCTATCGCGCACTCAAGGCAGATTATCTGGCGGGACTGTTTCACGCTGGTGAGAAGCTCGAAATCCAGGACATCGCAGACCGCCACGGGTCGAGTAAAACACCCGTGCGAGAAGCAGCCTGTCGACTGATGGGAGAGGGCTTGGTCGAGCCAGATAGCGCCGGCGGATTTCGGGTCACGCTCGCGCCCCCGCTAGTGCTGATCCACCTCTATGCCTGGAATGCACATCTGCTGTTGAGCTTGGCCCAGAAAATGAAGAAATCGGTTCTCAGTCAGACTCTGGACCGCTTCTCGCGTTCCGGATTCGGCACCACCCCCGTTGAGATCGCGACACTTACCGGATCGATCTTCCTCGCACTTGCCGAATCCACAGGAAATCCGGAGGCCGTCGACACCGTCGCACAGATCAATGATCGTCTATTTTATCCGCGAGTCGCTGGCGCAGCCAAGGTCAAAGAAGCGGCCAAGGAGCTCCGCACAATGACAAATTCCGCTGTGGCCGATATCCATAAGAGCATCCATCGGCGTATTGAATCCTACCATGAGCGGAGAATCGTCCATCAACAGAAAATTATCCAAATCTTGGCTCAAGAGGCATTGGAACAATAATCCAGACACTTAGTCGCGCGAAGCCGGGTTCTGTTTCCATCAGTGAAGCTTATCACTGGAAACTCACGGATATCGCGCCATTTTGTCCAGATATATTTAGGTCCGTGAACAATTGGAGCGCGCTAACTGTGAACTGCCGCGAATTGTTGCGGCGGATCAAGAGGAGCGTGTCATGCAGAGCATCGACGAACATCGCGAGGACCATCTGATCGACCTCGGCGCCGTCACCGAGGAGACCAAGGGCGGCTCCATTGTCAGCAATGACAGCGCCGGCCAGCAGCAGGGCCTTCCCGGCCTGTCCGACGACTGACCACCTTGGGCGCGCTTCCGCAAGGTCGCGCGCCCGTTTGATTCCGGGGGGAACTCAGCATGTATCGGCTTCGGGATAATCTCTATCATTGTCGATCTGGCGGGAGATCAATCTTCCTCGACGTCGATGCAAACAAATACTTCTGCTTGTCCGACCCTATGGAGCAGGCATTTGCGGGATATATTGAAGGCAGCTCCGGCACCGCACATCACGAACTCGACACGCTCGTTGCTCGAGGGGTGCTTGTCCCGGACAAAATGTCGGAAAGAATTGCAGCAGGCGTCCCCCCACCGATCCCGATAAGCGAGATTGGGGCATGGGCTTCCCTTGATCCATCGGCGTTTCAAGTCGCGCGCGCGATCGGATATCAAATCTCCGCCGCACTTTCGCTCCGCTACACTTCCTTAGCGGCAGTCAAATTCAAGATCGCTGAACGGTCGGCGCGAGTGCGGAGGTGCTCACGCCAGTTGCCGAACGCAGAAATCGCCAAGATTTCTGCCGCCTTTGAACGTACCAGCCTGGTCCTTGCGTCGGCGGATCGATGTCTGGTGAGATCCCTTGCTCTGATGTCCATGATGCACGCCTATGGCATCGCGCCACGGCTGATCTTTGGAGTTCGCACAAATCCCTTCTCGGCTCATAGTTGGGTCCAGCTCCGCGACGTTGTGCTCAACGACACCGCTGAGCACGCCCGACTGTTTGTGCCGATCCTGGTCATATGAAGCCGCTCCGATATCTTCTCGTCGTATTCCGTGATCTTTCAGATTCGCGGGCGCTGACCGATCGGTTTGTTCACATGTCGGGGCTTGTGGTTTCGGCTTCGGGGCCGCAATTCGCTTTGCTGACCCCTGACGGGAGCGATGTGATCAGTTTCCCCGATGGCGCGGTCGCTGGGAAGCTCTTCCATCGATTTGGACATGCTCATCAAATTCGGGAAATTGATGAGCATGAGGGCCTCGCAATTCAGAGATCGGGAGGCGCGAAACTCATTGAAAAATACTGGGGTGCCTACGTCGCGATAATCCCGAACAGCAACGGTATCATGGTCCTCCGCGATCCCTCCGGTGGGATGCCGTGCTACACGATCCGAACTGCGACATTTACGGCGTTTTGTTCCGATCCCGCCATTTTGATGGCCGCCGGACTCCTGACGCCCTCGATCAATTGGCAGGCTTTTGCCCGGCATCTCTACCTCCCGGATCTTCCGTTCGCTGCCACGGCGCTGGATGGAGTGTCTCAAGTCATGCCTGGCTCGGCCTCATTGGAGTCGAGCGAAGGGTACCGCATCATTACGCTCTGGTCTCCTTGGGACCATGTGACGCCGCATTCTCCATTACATTCGAAGTCAGACCCGCCTCAACTGGAACGGACGATCCAGTCCTGTACGAGCGCTTGGGCATCGTGCTTCAATGGCATTCTCCTCGGCGTCTCAGGCGGTCTGGATTCCTCCATCCTGGCGCACTGCTTTGCCGCCACGAAGGCCGAGCTGACCTGCATAACGCTGTCGGCCGACGACCCGTCTGGAGACGAACGCGAGTATGCGCGCGTCATGTGCCGCGCAGTAGGGGCCGAACTCATTGAGGCGCCATATCTGCTGAAAAACATCGATATCGATTGTTCGGTCGGGGCGCATCTTCCCCGACCAGGCGGGCGCAGCCAGGCGCTTGCATATGACAGACAAGTCTTGGACGCGGTCAACCGTCATTCAATCGATGCGTTCTGTACCGGCAATGGTGGTGACAATGTGTTTTTCCTCAGCCATTCCGCTCGCGCGATAGTTGATCGGTTTAGAGTTGAAGGTCTTGGCTGGAACCTTGTCCAGACAGTGCGAGATATCTGCACCCTAACGGGTTGCAGCATCCCGCAGGCTGTCAGAGAGGCGATCAGGATCGCTCGGCTGCCGGGATGCAACTACCGATGGCCGATCAACTCAACCTTTCTCGAGCCGGATGTGGTCCCGGCCGGTATCGAGCATGAGATCCATCACCCGTGGCTCGACGCGCCGGCTAAAGCGCTCCCAGGCAAAGCCGCGCACATTGCAATGCTCCTTCGGATGCACAACCATCTCGAGGGCTTTGATCGGGAAATTGGTCCAGCGGTGCTAAATCCGCTCACCTCTCAACCAATTGTAGAATTGTGCCTCGGAATCCCCTCGTGGGAGGCGTGCGCGGGAGGAAGGGACCGGGCCGTCGCCCGCGAAGCGTTCGGGAAGCGACTGCCTCCAGTAATCGTCCACCGTAGAACAAAGGGTGGTCCAGACGGCTTTGCGGCGCAGATCCTTGGCCACTTCCGGGACGCGATCAGAGACCGCCTGATGGACGGAATACTGTCGGCCCAGGGGATCGTGGACCGCGCCGCCATCGCACGCGCGCTTACCCCGTCGATGGGGGACTACGGAAACTCATATGTCCGCTTATTGCTCTTAGCCGATGCGGAAGCATGGGCTCGACACTGGACGGGCGCCAGCAAGTTAACTGACCCAATACAGGATGTGCATAGTGCGGGCTGACATTCGGCGCGCTGGTTGCCAGCGACGCGCAAATTGGTCATATCGCGCCACCGAAGCGCTTCCTCCCGGCCTCGCCCGTTTGGAGGAATGATGTTCCGCAACCAGAATTCAAACCAGGCGACGTTGCGGTCATACACGGCGAGACGATGGCTAGGCTGCCATTTGATATGATGTTCGTTCGGGTAAATGAACATGTCGGCTGGATGGCCGGACTGCCGAAGGGCAGTAAGGCTCGACAATGCAAGCGTGTATTCGTCATCCGACATCTGCATCAGAATCGGAAAGCGCACGCGGTCAGGATTTTGAGCGAGCGAGATATATTTCCAGAAATCCGGCCGCGTCTCAGTCATTTTTGGCCAACCGGTTTTCGCAAACATCTGCGCGATTCTGGGGCCGAGAATTGCATCTTGATCCGGCTCCCAACAACAGCCGCTCACCGATCCCGCCTTGAAGAGATGGCTGTTGAGAGCGGCAAACTGGACGGTGGATGAACCATCGCTCAATCCGGATATTCCGACGTGCTCTCCATCAACGATCCTGCGGTCGACAAGAGCTCTGACAGCCGTTTCGATGGACGATAGAATACTTCTGCGGCCTGCAAAATCCTGCAAGAGCGCTGCGTCCGCCTCGTTCGGCGTCTTCGATCCTGCAATCAAAGGCAAGAAGCTCGGATTCTGCGTGCTGAGCACGGCAAATCCACGATTCGCGAGAGCCTGGATCGGAACCTCGTCGCCCGTGCCGCCACGCAGGAAACCCCGGGACTGATATTGAACGACAATCAGCGGATAGTGTTGCCCTACGATATAGCCGGTCGGGTAAACCAGGTCTCCGAATGATTCTATTCCGAAGGAATTGACCCATTGAAGGCGCTCGACCTGACCGAGCTGCAGTTCATGAAACTGGGGATTAGGATCATACAAGATCTTGGTGGAACCGGTCGCGAGATTGAGCCGGATGACGCGCCGAGGGCTGCGAGCTTCCTCTTGGAGGCAGATAAGGTCGTCGGTCAGAGGGTGGCATTCGACCAGGTAATTCGATGTGGAATACAGTCTCCGGGGCGCGCTTGATCCGGGTGTCCACTCATAGATTGAGGTCTGACTCTTGCCCCAACCCTCCCGTCGCATATAGCGAACGCGCTTGCCATCCGCCGTCCACCAGATCGGTGTCGAAATGTCGCGGCAGCGTTCGTACGCACAAACCTTCTTGCGTCCAACCAAGCCGTCGGCGACCAATTCAGTTGACGGCGGAAAGCTCGCCGGCGCACGGGTTCGTAGGAACGCGACGCGCTCCGATGTCGATCGTTCAATGGCAATCGCATTCGTCGGTGCGTCAGTGGGGAGGGCGGTGAGCAGAGCTGCTTCAGCGTCCGTAGCAACCCGGCGGCGACCGTCCCGAAGCGCGATAGCAGTAAATTCGCGGGGCAGGGGACCAGGGGTAAACGGAGAGCTGCCCGAGGCCGCGGAGAAACGGTCGTCGTATCGTAAGCCGGTCAGACCCTCCTGCGCAAAGCTCTTTTCGGCCACGCGCAAACCAGGTCGCGTCGTGAATATAATTGCCGTGCCATCGCGAGTAACTCTGAAATCATCTACATCGTCCGGACCATTTGTAAGCTGGACCGCGTTCGCCCCGTCCGTGCTTGCCCGCCAGACCTGAGTCTTTCCTCCCACGCGCTTCAAATACAAGACAGACCGGCTGTCCGGTGTCCATCGAAGCGTGATTGGCATTGCAATCCCGGTCGGCGACGCTGCCCGACCGAGTATCTCCAGTGACAGCCGGATGAGTTCATTGCCTCCATCCACATTCACGGGCATCGCGCCTGGTTCGAGCGGCAACACAATGAAGTCGATGCAGAATTGGTTCTGCTCGGGATTCGGCTCGGTCAGCTGGAACGCGATCGCCGAGCCGTCCGGAGAGATGGTGAGGATGGGTCTCCCTAAGTCGTCGCTACTTGGCGGACCAATGTCGCGGAGGCGTGCAAGATCAGACGTGGTTAGTGGCCGGAGAGCGCTATCGTCGGATGGTCCCGCCGCTCGCACAGACGGGCAAGGAGCCTTCGACTGCGCATCAGCGGGTAAACCCAATAACAGCGATCCGCCCGCAACGGCGAGACCGTGCCCCCAGATGAGAGCGGCCGTCGTCATTACCACGTCTTGGAAATAGTGACGCTGATCGTTCGGCCGATGCTGGAGTAATTTGTTGAATCGAAAGGAAATGCTGCCGGGTTCGTCGTCCGGATCGAATCCGGCTTCTCGTTCAGAATGTTCTGGATTGCCAACGTGACGTCTACGCCTCCGAGAAGGCCCCGCTCTTCGCTTGTCTGTATCCGCGCGACGGCATCAAGAGTGGTGAATGACCCGACGCGGGCGGAGGGCTGGAATCGGTTGTCGAGGGTCCCGCCGATGTAGCTTGCGACACCGGTCAGGCTGAAATTGTCCCGTTGCCATGTCGCTGCAGCGCGACCGCGCCAGTGCGGCGGATTGTAGATGATCCCCGCACGTTGAACCACAGGCATCCCACCGGCGAGCTGCTGGTCACTTTCCAGATAACTTCCAGCGATATTCAGTTGCAGTTGGTCACGAGACCCAAGTTTATGCCGATAGTCGATCGCAAGGTCGATGCCTTGGGCCGTGAGGCGGGAAATGTTCTGAAGTGAGTTGTCGACGATCGCCCCGACCGCGCTCGGGTTGAACGGACCGCCGGATTGATTTGTGAGACCCGTGTTCAGGCTCGCCAAGGTGGAGTTTACCTGCTCGAGCGTGGGATTCAGGACATACAAGTCCGCGTACATGGGATCGAGCGCCGTAACGATCGACGAGATGGGCGCGGCGACGCGATCCTTGTAGAGGATGTGGAAGTAGCTCGCCTCAATCCGGAGCCCTTCGGCAAAGCCCGGAGCGTAGCCAACCGACGCGGTCCAGGTCGTCGCACGTTCGGGTTTCAAAGTGGAGTTGCCCCCATCGATCAGAATGACGGGCAAACCGCCCGGGCTACCCGGTGAGAAGATGAATGCCGGAGCGAGAAACGCTTCGCGCGCCTGTCCCGCTTGGAAGAGCGTCGCCGCCTTGAACGACTTTCCCCAGCTTCCCTTAATTGTGACCTCGGTAGTCGGCTTGTAGATGAGCCCGAACTTGGGGGTAAGCACATCGCCGACACCCCGGTAATTCTCATAACGCGCGGCTCCGGTAACCAGAAGTTGCTCGAACAGCGGGGAGCGGTTGTCCGCGCCCACCAGCGGTATGGATAACTCGGAGTAGCCGAAGTAAATGTCGCGCTTGGCGCTGAAGAGATAGACTGGAGTGTTTGCGCCGGTACTGGTCGTTCGAATTGAGTTCACGTCAAGCTTGACGGAACGATATCCCATCCCGAGCGCTAGTCGTGCCATACCGCCCGGCATCTGAAACAGCGAGCCGTTCGCTCCCGCTTCTATCGTCGTGAATGTGTTATTATAGTTCGGCCGTGTTGTAGCCGTGATTTTCCCTTGGTTGTACGTGGGGGAATATATCTCGGTTTTGCTTCCACCATAGGTGCCGGATAGGCTCAACTCCCAACTATGGGGCAATTCGAAGCGAAATGTCGGGGTCATCGAATAGGAGCGGACGCTCGTCTCGATCTTGGCGCCATTCGTTGTGCAATTTGATGTCGCCTGGAAGGCATTGCACATGACGGCGTCGCGTTTGTTGAAGTATCCGTCCCATTCCAGCTGGACCCCGGCCGCGAGCTGGTGATGCCCCGAAACAACTGCGCCGATCTGCTCCTGGCGCGGAAGTAACGTCGCATCGCTATCCTGACCCTGCGTATAGGCTCGTTGACCTGCCGTGATTGCTGTCACGTGCTTGTAGTCGACTGCCACCATGATGCCGCCGTTACGCCACCGAGTTCCAGCAACGATGTTGTACTGCTGTTCGAAATCGCCGCCGTCGGTTGCGGCTCCAAGGCGGGCCGATGTCACTGCCCCCCGAAAATCGCGGCGGAGCAGAATGTTCGCCACGCCGCCAACCGCGTCGGAGCCATACAGGGCAGATGCACCATCCGCGACGACTTCAATGCGATCGATCGCGGCTAAAGGAATGGCAGAAAGGTCGATTCCCTGAAAGATTCCGTCGTATGCAGCTCGGTGACCATTAATGAGGGTCAGCGTGGCGTCGGGGCCGAGGCCACGCAAATTGAGCGCGGACGACGAGTTGGTATTTTCGGATCCGCCCTGGCCTCCGCCGCCAACGACACCCGGATTCTGACCCCCGGAGAAATTCTGAGTGAGGGTACGCGCATATGCGCCAAGGTCCGTCAGCCCCTCGTCTTGGATCTTCGATCTGCTCGCTACGATCATGGGAGACGTGGACTCACCTCCCCGGATGTGAGTGCCTGTGACTACAATGTCCGCATCCTCCGCCGGGCGGTCTGCTACTTCGCCCGACGGGTCTGATCGCCCCCGAATGAGGATCGCATCCTTCCTGAACTCGGCGGTGAGGTCGCTGCCGACAAGCAGCGCCTTCACTGCCTCGTCCGCGTTGTAGCGACCTCGGAGGCGCGGGGCACGTTTGCCGTTAACCGCCTCTGCACTGAAGATGATTTCGCGACCCGAAAGGCGGCTGACGTTCCGCAGCGCGTCACCGAGATTCCCGGTCTCGACATTATACTCCTGTCGTTGACCACCATCTGCCCTGGCGGGTGACGCGATAGTCATCGCGCTCATTGCAACCGCTGCCAGAAGCTGAATCCGTACCCGGCTCCGCTCTAACCCCATGATCTACCCCCTTTTCAATCCCGCCATTTTGGCGAGGTTTCAGGGTGCATCGCAGCAGAGATGCTAACTACGGGGTCACCACTGCAATATTTCTTTCATATTTATCACCGGGAGCGGAGCAGAATCTCATCGTGACGGGTTCGATCGATCTTCAGGTCGAACAAGGCCGCGAGCCGGTCGGCCGTCAGCTCGGGGTTGTCGACTCGGAAACGACCCGAGACCTTGAGCGCTCCTACCGCTGGATCGGCGACGCGGATCGGGATTACAGAACCCCGATTGGCCTCGGCGATCACCTGGGACAATGGCGCCATATCAAATTCCTTGGCGGCAGGAATATCCGGTAACGCAGCCCCTGCAACGACGTCTCGGACCTTCGTCGTCGCGACGAGGTCAGGCATTCGGTCATCACCGAAGCTCAGCGCTTCCCCGGGGACCAGGCGCGTGATCGCCTGCTTGTCTTGGTCCGCGTCGCCCGCTTCGCTAGGGCGCACGACATCCACCGCGCCGCGCAACAATCGTACCGTCACGCCGCTGTCCGGGTTGATGATGACGTCGAAGATCGTTCCCCTTGCTGTCACGCTTCCTCCGCCAGCAAGGACGACGAAGGGCCTGGTTTCATGGGCGACCTCGAAACGCGCCCGCCCGCGCTCAAGGCGCAGCGCGCGCCGCTGGCTGTCGAACGCCGTCGAAACAACGCTTTCGGCGTCCAGGGTGACCGTCGAGCCGTCGTCCAGCCTGAAGCTGCGGCGCGCGCTACCCACCGTCGAGAGCCGTTGGCCGTCGGGCGCCGCTGCCGGATCCACGGAAGCGATCTCGGGGGTTCTGCCAAACATCCTCGAGAGGGAGTCCTGTCCGACCCAAGCACCGAGCCCAACGACCATCAGGAAACCGGCCAGCAGCGCAAATCCACGCCAGCGCGAAGGTGTCGAAGAGCCATCATTGTCATCGCTGTCGGCCGCCGCATTCGGCGATTCGGCCAGAAACTTCCCGAGGGCAAAAATCTCCCCGGCGCGATTATAGGCGCCAAGATGCACGGCCCCGAGGGCCAGCCAGGCGTCAAAATCCGCACGATACCGTTCAGCGTCCGGACCACGCATGCGCGCGAACCAGAACGAGGCCTCTTCAAGCAACTGATCCTGCCGGGGCGCATCGCCCGGCATCTCATTTTCACCCATCGGTATTGATGCTCTTGCTGATCCGGATGATTGCCTGAGCCACGTGCCATTCCACTGTGCGGATACTAATACCAAGCCTCTCGGCGATCTGCTTATATTCCAGTTCGTCCGCGCGGTGTAGCATATAGACCTCGCGCGTTTTCGGCGGGAGGGTGTCGACGGCAGCGCGGTAACGCTCGCGCATCTGGTTTATCTCGGCCGCCGCATCGGGACCAAACGACTCTGGACCGATCGCCACATCCAACATGGCATGCGATCGTGCCCTGGCCCATCGCCGTACCCGGTCCGCGAGGAGGTGCCGGACAATTCCCTGCAGGTACGCGCCGGGATTCTGCGACGCCGCACCCGATTTGGATTCAGCAAGACGGGTGAAGGCCTCCTGGACGATATCGTTGCGGTCGTCTTCGATCCAGATTTTGCGCTTGAGAAGCCGTTTGAGGCGCGGAGCCTCGGAGCGATAGACCGCCTCGAGCTGCTTGCGATCGATACCCTCCGGCTCGGTGCTCTGACCGTTGCCAGCGTCCGGCTCCGGCATTGCGTCAAGCACGGGACCACGAGGGCGCAGAGCGAAGCGCGCCGGTGAGCGTGTCAGGAAATTCAGTCACGACGAATCCGTCCAGGCGGGCCGGCCTACTTAAGTCCAATGCGCGCGCCCAACCGTCATGGATCGGCGCATTTTATGCCTGGTAGGTTTATCCTGCAGACGGCTTCCAGCCTATTTCCGCGCTGCACCCAAAATGTGCATTAACTCCATATCGGATGCAAGAGGACGATGTCACGAAATTGCCTTTGAAAGGGACGGGACCGTTGCCACCCATGATTCATGGCGGACACTCCTTCAGTTCGGGCTTCGCAAGTATGTCGAGAAGGCCATCGAAATAGGCGTCGAGCAACGCGGTTCCCTCGGGCGATAGGTCGACATTGATCCGGCGCTGATCACGCGGATCGGGTGTCCGGACGAGCAGATTACGCTCGATCATTCGGTGGATCATCCGCAACGCAGTCCGGGCCGGCGCCTTCGATGCGCCGCAAAGGCTGGTCAACGATCTGGGCCGGCGATCCTCGCGCGCATACAGATCGAACAGCATGTTGAGAGCCGGCATCGAAAATAGGTCGCTGCCAAATCGGTTGCCGAGGAGGCAGTGCGCGCGAATTGCAAGGCTGATCATCACGCACCGGTCGAGCGTTGCCATGACGCTGGGTAGGGCGCCGCTCATGGGTCACCTCCGATCCGCCAGCCGCAGCCCGGCCGGCAGTGTTCCAGCGTAAAATTGCTCGATCAGCGCTTCCTGTTCCGGCCTCAGTGCATCGACAGCGCCAAGGGAGCCAGCGGCCTTCTCGTCGAGCAGTGTCGAGGGACAGCGCCCTTCGAACGTGCCGAGATTGGGCCGATGGGCCCGATAGCCCGCAAGCGCGGCGAGGCCGGCAGGGAACGCGCGCGCGACCTCGGGGGGATAAGCCAGCCACGGCAATTCATAAGGCTTGAGCCAGCCCAGGCTGTAGCTCACGATCATGCCGCGTCGCGAAATCGCCGTTCGGTTCGCGCCGCCACCATGCAGCGTGGAGCCCAGAAACAGGAGGGCGGCCCCCGGATCAAGCTCGGCCGGGATCGCTTCTACAGGATCGATGAGGATCTCGTCCTGTCGCAGATGGCTCCCCGGCCAAATGCGCGTGGCGCCATTGGCTTCGGTGTACGGCGTGAACGGCCACATCACATTGACCAGATATTCGATGCCAGGCGCCCGCACCGGCCACATATCCTGGTCCCGGTGCGGGGGCTGGACACGACCGCCGGGCAGGATTTCGATCGCCTGGGTCAGGTTGAGCTGGATGCTGTCGCAGCCGGCCCCCAGGATGCTCTCGACGATCTCCAGCACGAGCGCGTGACGAACGAACGCATCCATGTGGGGTGATCGCCGCAGCAAGCCATGAAAGCGCTTGGTCCATTCGCCGTAAAATGGTCCCGACGCATGTGGCGTCCTGGCGAAATCGTCCGCAAGATCGGTGGCGAGAGCGTCGACCGCGATAGGTGAGATCGCATCGGGGATGATGCAATAGCCGTCAGCGGACAGCGCTTCCACCCATGTGGCGACGGCAGTGTCCCTTGGGTCAGGGATGGGCTCCATGAGCATGGTCGCCTCCCTACGCCGCAAGCGGCGTTGTGACGCCGCCGAGTTGAAGGGTAACCGAGGCATAGGTGCCGGCTTGGCGGAGCTGCTCGATTGTCCGCCCGGAGATATGGATTTGCAACGCGCCTGTCGTGGCGCCGGCAATCATCCGGGGCTCTCCCAGCGGCTCGCAGTGCCAACCCAGCGTCAGGATCTGGGTCAGCCATCCTGAATCCGCGACGCAGACGAAGCGCGTGATGCCATGCAGGAGTGCATATTGCACCGCGGCCGTCGTCAGGCGGTTCCGAACACGCAGCCGTTCCGCCGCGCGCAGGCGCGGCGAAAGGCAGCCGCGGGTGATCTCCCAGATATCGGCTCCGGACGGAGGCGGCCCATCGCACAGATGTGGGAAGATCGAGCCCAGCAGATGCGGCCGGTCGGTCGGCAGCAGGCGGATCGATCCGAAATGCTCGCCGTCCTCTGCCGCGCTGATCAGATAGACGGCATCCTCGCCGTCGAACTGATCGATCTCGAATTGCCCATCGACGACTGGAACTTCCCATTGGCGCATATCGACGAACACGCGCTTGCGGTCCCGGTGCATATTGTCGAGTGTAGCCGAGGCGCCCGGACCGGCATGGCCTGCGAAATATTGAATCATGGAGCTTCTCCCGCTGGTTAGCGGAAGAACAGCTCAACCAAAGACGCCCCGGTTGCGACCCGCTGATCAGGGGGTTGTCAGCGTCCAAACACTTCCGAAAAGGAGATCTGACCATCGAACAACGCCCGCGCGATCAGGAGCGGGCGTTGCGCGTTGCCATAGGCGCGGCGGACATTCTCGACATGTTCATGCGCGGTCGCCGCCGAGATTCCGAGGAGAACACCGATTTCCGGATCTCCTTTTCCGCGTGCGACCAGAACGAGCGAGTCGCGCTGGCGTTCGGTCAACTGGGGCAGCGCGTCCAGACCCTCGGGAATCCCGCGGCGCGTTCGCATGATGCGGCGCGCCGCTTCGAACGCATAAGTCCCGATCATGTTGGCGATCGGCAGTGCGTTGGGGCGAAGCCGTTCCAGCGAGTCCCCGCCGAAGGAACAGGTGCCGCGATACTCTCCAGGAACATGCACAGGAATTGTATAGCCTTCGCTGAGACCATAGGGGCGGGCGGCATCGAGGATGATCTTCTGCTTCTGGGTGAGCCGGATCATCGTCGGCACATCGGACCAGAGAAAGCCCATCGCGGTCCGGGTGCTCGCCAAATGGACGGGATCGTAGACGAAATAACCTTCGCCGAGCGATCGTTCGATCCATGCGGGATGATAGTTGGTGATACGAATGGCGTCCTGTGGAGGCCCTGAGAGGTCGACATGATGCCCCATGGCGAACTGTCGAAATCCAAGATCAAAGGCACATTGTTCCAAATGGAGATGTAACTGATCCTCCATCTGCACGCTGAGAAAGCCGTTGATCATCTTCTTGAAGTTAAACTGGTCCACCATCTGCTCGCTCCAAAGTTGAGAGGCTGAGCATCTCCCTTTGGTGACGGGCTTCTTGTAACATTTTGCGCAGAAATTGCAGCTTTCCGCAATAATCACCATTTCGGATCGAATTGCGCGCGGCGGTCTAACGGCCGTCGTGTCGCGCTGCAGGAATGTGAGCGGGACCGGAGAAGGGAAGGGGGATCGGGCTGTTGGTCAGTCTCTAGCTCAGTGGACCCAGCCCCATGTCGACTTCAGCACGTAATCTTGAACTCGAGGCCGCGGCGTCCGAGCTCGTCAAAAGGCTTGGCGGCGTCTGGCGTCCCAATGGCGGGATGTGCTGCTGCCCTGCCCATGCCGACCGGACGCCCAGTCTGTCGGTACGCATTGGCGATCGGAGCCTGTTGTTCAAATGTTTCGCCGGTTGCTTGGGCGTCGACATCATTCGAGCGGTCCGGCGAATGAAGCTGGATGTTCCCGTGGAGCATAATGTGGGACCGCTCGCGTCGTCGCATTACGACACAGATATGGCCGAGCGTGCTCGCGCGATCTGGAGCCAGGCCGAACCCATCACCGGGACGCCTGCAGCCGCCTATCTTGCGGCTCGGGGCATCGTGCATCTGTCACCAGCGTTGCGGTTCCATCCGCGCACGCCACTCGGACGAGGGCGCGCCGTTCGCTTTCGGCCAGCGCTGATAGCGGCCGTCCGCGAGCAATCGCGGATCGTGGCGGTCCAGAGAAACTTTCTCGATCGCGCCGATGCCGGACTTGCAGCCGATCTTCCCAAGCCCAAGCTGACATTGGGGCGACCGCTTGCAGGCGCCGTTCAGTTATACCGGCCGGGCAATTGCCTCGGCATCGCTGAGGGGATCGAGACCGCGGAATCCGCGGCGCTTCTGCTGGGTATCCCGGTCTGGGCGGCTCTTGGCAGTGAACGACTGGCCCGTATCGCGATCCCCGATTTCGTCGAGCGCCTCATTCTCCTGCCCGACAATGATCTCGCCGGCCGCCTGGCCGAGCGACAGGCCCAGCTCGCCTATGCGCGCGCCGGTCGCGAGATCGTGACCCATTGGCCCTGGTACCGGTTGAACGATTGGAACCGCGTGCTGCTGCGGGAGGGGAAGGAGGTGGGTGATCGGGTGCGGTTAGCGGCCTGATGGTCAGGTGGCTCCGCCATTGGAGTGAACCCCATGACGAACCCGAACATCATCTACGTGCGGGCCCTGGACTGCACCAAATCGCCTCACAATGTCCGCACCCAAAGCGATGCGGATGCCGATGCCGAACTGGAAGCCAATATCGGCGAGAGCGGCATCGTCCTTCAGAACCTGATCGGCGTCGCCGTGCCGCGCAAGAAGGGCCATTACAGCATCTTCGGGGGCGGTCGCCGGCTCGACCGTATTCACAGCCTCATCGCCAAGGGCATTTTCGGCGAGGATTTCATGGTCCCGGTCCTTCCGGTGAAGAATGCCCGCGACGCCATCGAGATGAGCATGGCCGAAAACTACTTCAATCTCGCCATGAATCCGGCTGACGAATGCCGGGGCTTCCAGGCTATCATCGAGCGCGAAAAGAAGACGCCCGTCGACGTTGCCAAGCGCTTCGGCAAAACCGAGCGTTTCGTACTCGGGAGGCTGCGCCTTGCAGGCTTGGCGGAACCGGTCTTCGAGGCGCTGCGCACAAGCGAGATCACGCTGGAAGTCGCCACGGCCTATGCGAGCACCTCCGACACCGAGCGGCAGGCGAAGGTGTTCGAGCAGATGGCGACCAGCTACCACCGGCATAATGTGAACGAGATCCGGCGGCATCTCGCCAGCGGCTCGTACAATGGTGGCGATCCCAAGGCACTGCTCGTCGGCCGCGAAGCCTATGTCGCGGCGGGCGGTCACATCGACAGCGATCTCTTCTCCAACACCATCACAGAGATCTGGCGCGACGGCGATCTGGTCGACCGTCTCGCCGCCGAGGCGCTCGCGACGGCAGCGGAGACGATCCGCGACCGTGAAGGGTTTGCCGAAGTCCGCACGATCCCGGCAACGACCATTCCCTATTCGGAGACCTTCCAGCTGGCGCGTCTCGTCGGCGAGCCTGTCCCGCTCGCACCCGAGGCCGAAGCTCGCAAGGCGGAGATCGAAACGGAGATCGCCGAAATCGAAAGGCAAGCCGAGGAAGCCGACGGCTATACCGAGGAACAGTCCGATCGGGTGGAGGCGCTCGAGGAAGAGATCGGCGCGATCATCGACACGCAGGAGGTCATCACGGAAACGCAGAAGGCCTCGGCGATCGCCTATGTCATGATCGGCAAGGACGGCCAGCCCTGCATCTACGAGCAGCTCTATGTCGCGGTTTCGGAAGACCCCGACGAGGAGGACGAAGACGAAGACATCGGTGATGACGAGGATCCGGCCGAGCATGATGGGGAGGACGCAGAGGCGCCTGCGACCGAGAGCTACAGCCAGAAGCTCAAGGACGAACTGGCGATGATGAAAACCGAGCTGCTCGCGCTTCATATCGCCAATGACCCGCACTTCGCCCTTGATCTCGGCACCTTCATCATGGTCGATGATGCCTGCCGCGCGGGCTATTACGGGATGCCTAGCGAACTTCGGGCAAGGTCGCCGAGCCCGCGCGTCTCCGGCTTTACGAGCGACACTCCGGCCGCACAGGCCTGGGCGAAACTCGACGAGGCGCTCGATAGGAGCTGGATCAACCATAGCGAGATCCATGAGCGCTATGATGCCTTCTGCGCGCTCGATGACGGCGCCCGCGCGGCCTGGCTCGGTTGGGCGGTTGCCCGGACGCTCCATGCCGTGCCCGACGGCATGACCGGCAGCAGCTTCCTCAATCATCTGGGGGCCAAGCTTCGCATCGATGTCGCGGCCTGGTGGCGTCCGACCGCGCGCAACTTCTTCGATCGCATCACCAAGCCTGCGATCCTGAAGCTGTTCGAGGCCATTGGCGGCAACGAGCTGAAGAGCCGCTATGCGGCATCGCGCAAGTTCGATCTTGCCGCATCGTCCGAAAAGTTGTTCGCCGGCCAGATCATCGCCGAGGCGGAGGTCAAGGAGCGGGCGATCGCCTGGCTTCCCGGACCGATGCGGTTTGCCACGGAGGATGTGGAGGCCGACGAGACCCTGTTCGGAGATGCGCCGATGGTGGCGAACGATCAGGACCTCAACGACACCGAGCAGATGCAGGACGACAAACCGGTCATGCTGCCCGAGGCGGCCTGATCGAAACGAGGGAATCGGGGTCGCGGCATAGGCTGTGGCCCCGATTTTCCCGTGTCGCCATGTCGATAGAGATCGTCATCGGCCTGCCCCATCTGAACGAGGGTCCCATCCTCGCCCGGGCGCGACGCCTGCAGCAGCCCATGCTGATATCCGCCAATGCCCTATCTTCCTGGTCCAACCGGCGCGGCCGGCGCGAATGGACCGGATGGCGGCTCGGGCAACTCGCCAATGCTTATGGCCTTGCCGCGCTCGACCTCGACAGCGCCGGATTCGTGGCAATGGCCCGCTACCGCGGCTTCCCCTGGAGCGTGGACGACTATTTTCGTCTCGCCAGTGCCTTTCCGTTCCGGCGCATTGCGAGTCTCGATTATTGCACCGAAACGGAAGTCGCCGCCGATCGCGAGGAGGTTCTCGACCGCATCTCGCGGACGATCCGCGCTAACCGGGACTGCCGCGAGCGTGCCGCCGATTTGGGGTTACTCGATCGCCTGATGCCTGTGATCCAAGGACGGCGCCCGAGCGATTATGAGCGCTGTATCGACGCGCTTTGGCTGTCGATTCAGCAGGGAAAGGTCATTGGCGTGGGTAGCATGTGCCGCCGCGAGATCGCCGGACCTGAAGGCCTCATTGCCGTCATCGAGCAGCTCGACCGCATTCTGCCAGCCGGCGTCACCCTTCACGCTTTCGGCGTCAAAGGGTCGGCACTGCCTTATCTTGCCCCATTTTCCGGGCGGATCGCGTCGATCGACAGCCAGGCCTATGGCGTCGCCGCACGACGGGATGCCTATCGGCGCCGGGTGTCCAAGTCGGACGCGCTGGTCGCCGAGCATATGGAACGATGGACGCATCAGCAGCTCGTCCGCCTCACCGAACCTCCCCGTCGCCTTCGACACCAAGCTGTCAGATCCTGTTCGAGCTTTCCCGCGAACGCTTGGGAGGCGGCCATTCGGCACGCCCGAGCGGAGATTCGCGACCTGATCGAAAGCGGAGACCTCGATCATGACGAAATCACCGATGCGTGGATCGAGCAATGGGCGGCAGACATCTACCGCGCCCCGTTCGGGGACCGGGGAGGGAAGGGGGAAGCGGCGGGGTGAGGGCCAGGGGCTCTCGATCATTTGCTGGAGAACCGCCCATGACCTATCCGCTCTTCGCCGCGCCTGCCGCGGTGTCCGAACCGTGCGCCAAGGCAATCTCGCTCCTCGACATCGCCAGGCTCCTCACGGGCCGTCTCGCCAAGGGGACAAGCGTCTCCCGCCAGAAGCTCAAAGCCATGATGCGCGAGCGCTTCGGCGGTTCGGACGCCTGGGGCGATTGGTCGATGCGTGACGCCTATGAGGCGCTCGAGGCCGCCCAGGTGCTGCTCGCCCTCGATCCCGCGATTGGCCTTATCGACTATGACGACCCTGTCGCCGCGACCGCCGCACGCGACCGCCTTTCCCGATTGCTGCCGACCCAGAGTTATCGCAGCGAGCGCCAGGTCGACCTGCAGCAATTCTCCACGCCGTTGCATCTGGCGTGGCTCGCCGCCCATGCTGCCCGGATCACCGACGCTGATACGGTGCTTGAACCGTCGGCCGGCACCGGTATGCTCGCCGTTCATGCGCGGCAGCTTGGCGCCCAACTGATCCTCAACGAGCGCGACCCGCTGCGCGCCGATCTTCTGGCACTGACCCTCGACCAGCAGGTCCGCCGGCACGATGCCGAATTCATCCATGACATGCTCGATCCCGCCGATCGCCCCAACGTCGTGCTGATCAATCCTCCCTTCTCACGCAGCGAGGGCCGAGGCCGGGATCGTCATGCCGGCGCGCGTCATCTTCGTTCCGCCTTGTTGCGCCTTGCCGACGGTGGACGCTGCGTCGCGATCATGTCGCCGGCCTTCGCCCGCGATGGCACGGGATCGAAGGGCTATGATGCCGTCACGTCGCTTGTCCCGGCGCGGTTCGAGATCACGATCAACGGCCAGCCTTATGCCAAGCATGGTACCGCGATCTCGATCAGGCTGGTGATCTTCGACAAGGGCTGGACCGGCGAAACCGAATGTCACGTCGTCGCCGATCTGCGCGGCGCGCTGCCGATCGTCCTCAACGTGCCGCCGCGCCTGGATGCCGGCGAACCGCCACTGCCGCCCGTGGCGGTCGAGCAGTTCGAGCCGGCCAGACCGTTACTGGCAGCCCCGGCGCGCGCCGGCAGCCTGTTCGCGCGCGTTGAGCCACTCCGGCCTATAACGCCACCTCCAGCGCCGATGATCGCCGGTGAGCCGGAACTTCTTGCCTACGAAGCGCTGGCCACGCCGCCGGCCGCCGGTGAGCAGATCGGCATCTATGTCCCCTGGCGGCTCGCCCGCATGGCTTTCACCGATGCCAATCCCCATCCTGACCAACTTGTCGAATCCGTGGCAATGTCGTCGATCCTGCCGCCGCTGCCATCCTATCGGCCGATGCTGCCGCCGCGTGCTGTGTCGGCGCTGTCGGAAGCCCAACTCGAGACCGTGATCTATGCCGGGCAGGCCTTCGCCCGCGATCTGCCCGGCCGCTTCGTGCCCAACCAGGCCGGCACCCTCCTCACGCCCGACACCGACGGCCACATCTATCGGCTCGGCTTCATGGTCGGTGACGGAACCGGGGTCGGGAAAGGCCAGCAGATCGCCGCCTGCATTCTTGATCGCTGGTGCCGCGGCCAGCGCCGCGCGATCTGGATTTCCAAGAGCAGCGCGCTGCTCGAAGACGCGCGACGCGACTGGAGCGCGCTCGGCGGCATGGCGATCGACATCCAGCCGCTTGATGCCTTCGCATTCGGCACGCCGATCACAATGGACAGCGGCATCCTGTTCCTGACCTTCGCGACGCTCCGCTCCCAACGCGAGGACGCGCAATCCCGCCTGCAACAGCTTCTCGCCTGGCTTGGCGAGGATTTCGACGGGGTCATTGCTATCGACGAGGCCCATGAACTCGCCAACGCCGCCGGCACCGACACACAATATGGCACCCAGAAAGGCTCCGAGCAGGGGCTGGCAGGCGTGCGGCTGCAGAACCTGCTGCCGCGCGCCTGCATCCTCTACAACAGTGCCACCGGCGCCACCGATCCCGCCAATCTTTGTTATACGGGCCGGCTAGGTCTGTGGGGGCAGGGCTCTGCCTTCGACACCCGCGAAGCGTTCATGACGGCGATCGGCAGCGGCGGGATCGCGGCCATGGAGATTGTCGCGCGCGACCTGAAGGCGCTTGGCCTCTATACGGCACGCGCACTCACCTTCTGCGGCGTCGAATATGATCCGCTCGAACACAAGCTCACGCGCGATCAGATTGCCGTCTACGATGCCTATGCCGACGCCTGGGCGCTGATCCACCAGAATCTCGACACCGTCCTCGAAGCGACCAACATCATCGACGGCATGAACGGCCGGGCGCTCAATGCCCAGGCCAAGGGCTCGGCGCTGTCGCGGTTCGAAAGCGCTAAACAGCGGTTTTTCGGCCAGTTGCTGATCGCCATGAAGCTGCCGACCGTCATCGGTGCGATCGAGGCGGATGTTGCCGAAGGGCGCCATGCCATCGTCCAGCTGGTCACCACGGCCGAGGCGATGCTGGACCGTCGTCTGGCGAGCCTCTCCGCCGACCAGCGCGCGCAGCTCGACATCGAACTATCCCCGCGCGAGTATATGATCGACTATCTGAAATCCGCTTTCCCCACGCGGATGATGCGCGTCTTCAAGGGCTCCGATGGCGAACCCCGTTCGGAGTTGATGGTCGACGAGGATGGCCACCCTGTCCATAGTCAGGTCGCCCTCCAGGCGCGTGACGACCTGATCGAGCGCCTATGTGCCATGCCGGCCATCCCCGCCGCGCTCGACGAACTGATCCGTCACTTCGGCACCGACGCAGTCGCCGAGGTGACTGGCCGGACGCGGCGCCTGGTGATCGACGGCAGCGGACGACAACAGATCGAACGCCGGACCGCGCGCAGTAATATTGTCGAATCCGACGCCTTCATGTCTGGCCGCAAGGCGATCCTTGCCTTCTCGGATGCCGGTGGGACGGGGCGCAGCTATCACGCCGATCGCAACTGTCCGACGGCCGACCGCCGCCGCGTCCATTATCTGCTCGAACCGGGTTGGCGCGCCTCCAGCGCAATCCAGGGTCTGGGGCGATCCAACCGAACCAACCAGCTCAGCGCGCCGATCTTCCGCCCGGTGACGACAGACTGCCGGGGCGAACGGCGCTTCATCAGCACGATCGCCCGACGCCTCGACAGTCTTGGCGCGCTCACCCGGGGGCAGCGGCAGACCGGGGGCCAGAACCTTTTCGATCCGGCGGACAATCTTGAGAGCGATTATGCGAGAGATGCTTTAAGCCAATGGTATCGCTTGCTCTATCTGGGAAGACTCACCAGCGTCACGCTCGACGATTTTTCGCTTATGACCGGACTCAAGCTCGTCGATCAGAATGGCGGCGGCCTGCTCGAAACTTTGCCCCCGATACAACGCTGGCTCAACCGGCTGCTGGCGCTGCGGATCGGCACCCAAAATGCGATCTTCGAGGAGTATATGGCGCTGATCCAGGCCCGCATCGATGCCGCGCGCGATGCTGGGACCCTCGATGTCGGCGTCGAGACGATCAAGGCTGAGCGGATCGTGCCGCTCGAAGAGCAGATCCTTCGCCGCGATCCGGTGACCGGCGCCGAGACCAGACTCTGCCGTATCGAGCTTCATCATCGGCGCCGCGCGACTGCCTTTGAACGTCTCATGGAGGCTTGGTCCGGGACGAAGGAAATCGCGTTCCTGAAAAATGGCCGCTCGGGCCGGATCGCGCTACGGGTGCCTTCCTGGTCGATCCTCGACAATGACGGGCAATCCATTCAGGTCTGGGAGCTGATCCGTCCCGTCAGCTCCGAGCGCATTCGCCAGTCAGCGCTCGCGGAGAGCCATTGGCGCGAGATCGACATGGCCGGCTTTCGCACTGCCTGGGAGGCGGAATGCGCGGACATCGCCACCCGGATCGACGTTGAGACCATTAACATCGCCACAGGGTTGCTTTTACCAGTCTGGAACCGGTTGCCCGATGACGATGTCCGTGTCTGGCGGATCTCCGATGCCCAGGGCAATTCGATGTTGGGCAGGATCGTTTCGCCCGCTGGTTTCGAGAAGCTTGCACAGGCGTTCGGCATAACCATGGCAATCGCCCTGTCGCCGGCCGAGATCGTCGCAGCGGCCCGCGGCAGCGACGGCATCGCAATCCCTGAACTTCCGGGCGCGCGCCTTCAGCGTTCCTATGTCAACGATGAGGCGCGGCTGGAGATCAAAAGCTTCCCACCCGATAAACGCGAGTGGCTGAAGTCGCTCGGCTGTTTTACCGAGATCATCAACTACAAGACGCGCCTGTTCGTTCCGACCAATCGCGCCGAGGATATCCTCGAGGCAATTTCCGCAAATGCCGCTCTCTGAATAGTGGGCTGACAGATGCCCGACACATCCAATTTGCGACGAGCGACCGAGGCCGAGCGGTCTCGGGCTGCGGCCCGGTCGCGCATATTGGCCGCATGGAGGGAAGGGAGGGGGCTGGATGTGGTCGGCGAATAGGTCGTCGGCGCACACCGGAGACCAATCATGGCCGACCCCGATCCGATCAGCGCGCTGTTCGTCGAGAGCTTCAATCTCGATCTCGCCGAACTCCATTCCGCCGCCCGTGTCGCCCTGCCGTCGAACGGCAATCACGGCGACGTGCTCGAACTGCAGGACGATGAGGGCAATTTCATCTCCTTCGTGCCCGCCGATGCCTCTCCCGAAATGGTGGCGATCGCTTACCGTCTCTACGGGCAGGGCCTCAACCACGGCGTTCGTGTGGGCGAGGCCGCTGCATGGGCGAAGCTGCGATACCTGATCGGTGCAGCTGCTGCCGGCGATCCTGCCTGAACAAACCGCCGCATCGCAGGGCTGAAGCCTCGATGCGGCATCCCTTCATCGATCATCGCAGGAGGCCCATCATGGCCGACCGTGTTTCCGTCACTATCCGCATCGGTGGCTCGCTGCCGCGTGCCCAACTTGCCGCGTTCATCGCCGTTATCGAGGATGAAGCGCTCACCGATCCGCTCGGGGAGTATTTCTCAATGGACCAGATCACTGGTTTCAGCCCGCTCGAACTTGCCGCCGACGAAGTTTCCTGGGGCCGGCTTGAGTCTCTCGAGGCCTTCTGTATCAACAATCGGCTGCCCTTCCAGCGTTGGTGCGGAAGCTATCCCGGAAGTTGGGAGGCCGAGCGCATCGTGTTCGATGACGCGACCGACCCGCGCTCCTACACCGTAACCGATAACGACATCGTCGTGGTCACCGAGCCGGAACTTCGCTCACTCGGCACCTTCGAGGCCGTCAGCGCCTATCTACAGTCGGCCAATGTCGCTTTGCCGCCGCTGACCATCGTCGATGAGGAGCAGGATCATGGCTGACACCTATGTCCAGAGCTGCTTTGCCTTCTCCTGCTCGCCAATGGAGATGGCGCTGCTGGAGGAGGCCTTTCAGGCGAGCTATGGCCTTGGCGAGGGCTACGATCCCGACACGGTAAGCCCGAGCCCCGAATTCCTGGCGCTGTTTCCAGCCTCCGAGGACGACCGCTGGGCCGGTTTTCGCGACATCTTCTCCGACCGCGATTTTCCATCCTTCGGCGCGGTGCTGACAGGCAGCAACCTCGCTGATCCTTTGGTGGTCGCCGCCGTCGTCACCTCGGAAATCGCCCTCGACCCCGAGGCACTCGCCAAGCTGGTCCACCGCTGCTGCTCGGCGACGCTCCTCACCGGTCCGATCGGTTTCGAATGGAGCGTCACCTGTTCGCGAATGCGCGTCGGGGAGTTCGGCGGCGGATGGTGCGCGATCTTCCACGATCGGGTCGAGATTGAAAGCACCGGCGAAGCCCTCGCGGCGTCGCTTTCTGGCGGCGTTCTCTAAATTCGCCGAGCCGTAGAAGCGTAGCTTCGCCCGAACCGTCAGAGGCGCTGCAAATGCTCATGACCATCGCAGCGCCAAAAACCGAAGGAGGCAATGAGATGACCCAGTTCAAGTTCGCGGTCACCGAGACCCGCAATTTCGAGATGCAGTATCAAGTCGAGGCGGACACACTCGAAGAGGCGCGCGAGAAAGCCGAAACCGGCGATACGACGTTCGAGGTCGAACTGGGCTGCAGCGGCGTATCCGACCGCTTTGTGGCCCAACAGCTTTAGTGGCCATGACCGAATACCCGCTCAAGCGGGCTTGCCGCTGTCCAACCAACACCCCGGGAGACCTCCGATGGATGACCCCACCCCCGCAATGTGGCGCGCTTTGCTCGACTTCCGGGCGCGCCATGGGCGCTATTGGAAGCGCGCCCTTTCGCTCAAATGGATGAACGGGAGCGACGAGTTCGAGCCTTTCTCGGCATCGCTGCGAATGGTGCGCAACCAGCTTGGGCCGACCTGGCTCTACGCCCTTCGGCCCTCTTCCCTCGACGCCGCCGCGCGTCGCCTCACCGCCCTCGATTCACAACCCGACAATTGCCGGGCCGAGCCCGTGGTCAGCGGCGAGCCTTGCGCGAGCGATCAATGACGCCGGACCGGCGGAGGGAAGGGGGCCTTGGGGGATGTGCGGCGGGTGGAGGCAACGACGTTCCGCGCGCGCAGCCAGCATCAGGAGGTCCCCATGAACATGATCGCCACCGTCGACCGCCCCGTATCGGGCGCCTATAAGGTTGATATCAGCCGCGGCCGGAACGTCAGCCGCGTTTCCTCGGAATGGTTTTCGCGCCCCGAGGACGAACGCTACCTCTCCCTCACCAGCCTTTATGACCGCGTGCGCGCCCGCGCCGAGGCGGCGACAACCCGGGTCGTCGAGAGCCGCGCTGTCCGCGTCGAGGCGCGCAGCGACAATCCCGAGCGCCTCTCACTCCTGGTACCCGGCAGCGACGAACCGGTTGCTCCCACCAACTGGTCGTTCGGCCAGATGTGCAGTTTGGTCGGCGCGCCGGCCTCTTATCTGCGCGATCTGCCAGCAGCGCTTGCCGGCATCAATCTCCAGCATGGTCTGATCGCCCATCGCGGCGAGCAGGTGAAGCTGCTTCAGACGCACGATGGCCGCACCGAACTGCGGGCGGTCACCGGCCCCGACTATGGCCGGATCTGGGATCATGAACTGGTCGCGGCGGTGATGAAATTCGCGGGCGACGGCGTCGGGGATACACGGTGGAAGGTTCCGGGCGTGCTCGACTGGGGCACGATGCGCTATAACCCTTATGTCGATGTCAGCCGTGACACGACCACCCTCTATGCCTCCGATCGCGACGTCTTCCTCTTTCTGGTGGATGATACCCATCCGATCGAAGCCGGCCGGCTGCCCAATGGTGACCCGGACCTCTATTTCCGCGGCTTTTATTGCTGGAACTCGGAAGTCGGCTCGAAGACGCTCGGCATCGCGACCTTCTATCTCCGCGCGGTGTGCATGAACCGGAACCTCTGGGGCGTCGAGAATTTCGAGGAGATCAATATCCGCCATTCGAAATTCGCAGCCAATCGGTTCGCGCAGCAGGCCGAGCCGGCGTTGACTCACTTCGCGGATTCCTCAGCCGTACATTTCATCAACGGCATCCGCACCGCGCGAGACCGCATCGTCGCGCGCACCGACGAGGATCGCTCAAGCTTCCTGCGCAACCGCGGCTTCTCCAAATCCGACACCGCAAAGGTCATCGCCACCGTCCTCGACGAGGAGGGGCACCCCGCCGCGTCACTCTACGACTTCGTGCAGGGCATCACCGCCGTCGCGCGACACAAGACCCATCAGGACGACCGCCTCGATCTCGAGGGCAAGGCCCGGAAGCTGATGGAACGCGCCAACTGACCGCGTCGGCGCCGGACGCGGTCCGGCGCCACGCTTCCAGATTCTGGAGACTTGCCATGACCGAGAATTCGGTGGCGCCGACGCGCGCCTATTGCATTGCCGTCGATTTCCTAAGCGGCGACCAATGCTTCGCCAGCGGACAATATGATATCGAGGCTGAGGATGTCGCCGAGGCCGTCCGCCTTGCCCTCATCCAAGCAGAGGACAGTATCTACCACGACCCGCGTGTTCCCGATCTGGGCCTTCACGCCCATGTCGTGCCGATCACGGACGGGGATGATCCCGATCCTCAATCGCCTTGTCCCGCGGCCGCGCAAAAGCCAGTCTGTCCGTACTGCGGAAGCGATGGGGTCGCCCGCGACGCCACCGCCAGATGGGATCCAGACGAACAATGCTGGTCGATTTCGGGGCTCTTCGACAATGAGACCTGCGACGATTGCGGGGCAGAAGGGGACGACTTCGCCAATTGGCTCGCCATTGCCGCTAAGCCGCCCGCCGCCCGCGTCTTGTCTGGTGGCGCTCGAACTCTTCCAAATACCGGGTCGATAGAGCTGGAAACCACCCCTGATCAGATGCCTGCCGAGATCTTGTCCGTTCAGGCGATTGACGCGGCCGCCTATCGACTGGCGGTTGCTTCACTGCCACCGGATCGGCGGGCAATCTTCGAGCTGCACCAGATCGGGGGCCTACCCTATACCGAAGTCGCCGAACGCACCGGCACCTCCGTCGCGGACATCGAGCGAGAGATCGCTGCGGCGCTCACCCACCTGGCGATGTGCCTCCGGGGAGATCCCGATCACCCGGAGTGATGCCGGCTAGGTCGTTGTTCCTTCGTCCGCACGGCACGATCGGCGGGCCATCAATGCCGCCGAGCTTTCTGGTGTCAGGGTCAATGCGATCGCTGTCTCCACGATCGTGGCAGCTTACGTCATAGATATTTGGAGATCGTCCGAAACTCCTCGACGGCCGAGCCTACGTTCTTGTCCGCCTCTGCGTGGGACAGGCAGTGATCGATATGATCGTTGATCAGCGCCTTTTTCGCGTTCGCCACTGCCTTTTCGACTGCATGGAGCTGCTGGGCGATATCCACGCAAGGCCGACCCGCTTCGATCATCTCGACGATGCTGCGTAAATGTCCCCCGGCCCGGCTGAGCCGTTTCACAATCGCTGTATGGCTGGCGTGCCTGTGATCGGTCATCAAAATGGTCATCCTGTAGATCAGCGAGCGGGACACTCAGGCCCTTTACATATCCCCCTGGGGAGGTTAGCTCAAGCGCGTCCTATATCCCCCATGGGGGATAGGGTCGCAATCAATCGGAACAAACGCCACGTGCTCTCCGTCCTGGCAAACCGCACCTATCGCCATCTGTTCATGGCTCAGGTCATCGCGCTCATCGGCACGGGGCTCGCAACAGTTGCGCTCGGCCTGCTTGCCTATGACATCGCCGGCGGCAGCGCGGGCGCGGTGCTCGGCACGGCGCTCGCGATCAAGATGGTGGCCTATATCGGTGTCGCGCCGGTCGTTGGCGCCTTTGCCGACCGTCTGCCGCGTCGCGCATTTCTTGTCAGCATGGATCTCGTGCGGATGGCGGTGGCGATCTGTCTGCCGTTCGTGAGCCAGGTCTGGCAGGTCTATGTCCTGATCTTCGTGCTGCAATCGGCTTCCGCGGCGTTCACGCCGACCTTCCAGGCAACCATCCCCGATATCCTGCCAGCGGAGCGCGACTATACCCGCGCGCTGTCGCTGTCGCGGCTCGCCTATGACATGGAAAGCCTGACCAGCCCGATCCTCGCTGCCGGGCTGCTGACCGTCATCAACTTCCACTGGCTATTCTCGGGAACGGCGATCGGGTTTCTGTGCTCGGCGCTGCTCGTCTTGACGACGGTCCTGCCGCGCGCGGCGAAATCAGAACCGAGAAGTGGGGGCATCTACGCCAAGACCACGCGGGGTACGCGCATCTATCTGAAGACGCCGCGCCTGCGGGGGCTGCTGGCGCTGACCCTCGCTTCAGCTGCGGCCAGTTCGATGGTCATCGTCAACACGGTGGTAATCGTGCGTGGTAATCTCGGCCTCACGCAGCGCGATGTTGCCTTCACGCTTGCCGCTTTTGGCGCAGGCTCGATCCTTGCCGCGCTGATCCTGCCACGCATCCTCGATCGGGTCGCCGATCGTACGATCATGATTGGGGCTGCGGCAGCAATGACGATCGGCCTTGCCCTTCTGGCGGTGCTCACGGCAAGCTTTGGAGCAGCGCCCGGTTATTGGCGCATGGTCCTGATCGGCTGGTTCATACTCGGGATCGCCTATTCGATGAGCGTGACGCCATCGGGCCGATTGCTTCGACGGTCGGCCAATGCCGACGACCGCCCGGCCTTGTTCGCCGCGCAATTCGCGCTCAGCCACTGCGCCTGGCTGATCTGCTATCCCCTGGTGGGTCTGTTGGGCGCCAGTATCGGGCAGACGGCGGCCTTTGCGGCAATGGCGGCGATTGCGGCCGTCGGAACCCTGGCCGCATCGTGGCTCTGGCCCAGCGCAGATCCCGATACGGTGAACCATGATCATGCGGATCTCGCGCCCGATCATCCCCATCTGCGCGGCGATCACGGCAAGGCGCGGGAGCATGCGTTCGTCATCGACGATCTCCATCAGCGCTGGCCACACCAATGACTTTCATCTCGACTGTCATGATCCCTGCCTTGCGGCGCGCTTGTGGACCGGCCGTGTTCGCGATACCCGTATCGACATGACGGCATCGTCGGTCAGATTGCGCGCTTCGGTGCGGGCCTGTGCCCGCATGCGCCTTTTTGCGCTCTCGGCGATTCTGGCGCTGTTCGGGATGCTGGCGCTTGCCACCTGGCATGACGCTATGCCGCACGTCCATGATGCCGCGCATGTCACCAGCGTCGATCGGGATCATCATGATCACGCCCCGGCCGAGCAGCCGGACACACCCGACCTGATGCATCTGGCGGCTCATGCGGTGCTCCAGACAATCGACGTGCCTGCGCAGGCTGTGATTGTTGCGCTCTTGAAGCCTGTCACCGCAATCTGGGCGCGCGAACCTGCCGAAGCGGCGCGGTCTATCGCACCTTCGTCAATTCTGCGTCCCCCGCGAGGCTGAATTCACGCGCGTAGCGCGTGCCGTCATTGCAGCCTTTTTTGGGGATAAGACTATGAGAGCCTTTATAGGCCGGCTGCCGCGTCGCGTGGTGTCCGGTATGATGGTCGCGACCTGCGTCGCGGCGCTGTGCGCACCCGCACAGGCGCAAGTGGCGCCGCCGTTCGCTACACTGCTACGCCAGACCGCCGACGCGCCCCGGCGCATCGAAAGCGAAGCTGAGGTCCGCCGGTCCGAAGGTCTTGCACGCCAGGCGCGCGCCCGACCCAATCCGACGATCGGCATTCTCACCGAGAATGTCGCGGGATCGTCTCCCTATCGCGGGGTCGATCGCGCCGAGACGACGCTGCAATATAGCCAGCCGCTGGAAATCGGCGGCAAGCGTTCGGCGAGGATCGCAGCCGGACAGGCCGGCGTCGCCGCGTCCCGCGCGCGCGATCGTGATGCGAAGATCCGCTACGCTTATGATCTTGCACGCGCTTATGCAGCGGCGGACGTCGCAGACCAGAGGATAATGCTGGCCGAGGGCGAGGTCGAGCAAGCGCAGAAAATCCTGCACGCCGCTCGCGTCTTGGTCGATGCCGGCAAGGAAGCGCGGCTGCGCGCCCTGCAAGCAGAGGCCGCGCTGAACGCTGTGACCGCCGATCTTGAAGGGGCGAAAGCAGATCGCATTGCGGCTTATGCCCGCCTCTCCGCACTCGCTGGTGTCGAGGAGACCTTCACCGGCTTGTCGGAATCGCTCCTGGTCGTGCCGGTCGCGGCACCGGCTTATGGTCCCGTCGATCCGATGAAGAGTTCGTCCTTCCTTGCCGCACAGGCAGAGCGAGAGGCTGCCGAGCGCCGCCTGACCGCCGAACAGAAGCGGGCAATCCCCGATGTTACGGCAATCGTCGGCGTGCGGCGTCTCGATTATGAGAATGCGACCGCACTGACGGCAGGCGTCTCGATCCCGCTCAACATCTTCGATCGCAACCGTGGCAATATTGCTGCCTCTCAAGCAGAGGCACAGGCAGCCGCCGCCAGATTGGCTATGGCTCGCAACGATGCGATTGCCGAAACCCGCGCGGCCGGGGCGCAGATTGTGGCCGCACAGTCGCGGGTTGCCGCTGCGGAGGCGTCGCAACGCACCGCCGAAGAGGCCTATCGTCTCGCCCGCATTGCCTATGAGGCTGGCAAATCCCCGCTCGTCGAGCTGCTGAACGCGCGCCAAGGTCTTGGCGCGGCACGCGGTATCGTCCTCGACGCCAAAGTGGCCAGTTTCGAGGCGCGCGCGCAGCTCGCCCGCCTTCAGGGCCGCACCCTTTCCGGAGATGAGATCCAATGAACCCCGACAGCAACAAGCTTTATGCCGGGGCCGCGATCGGTCTCGTCCTCGCCGCCGTCGCCGGTTTCGGCGTCGCCAGGATGACTGGCCCGTCCGCACCGACAGTCAACACGGAGGCGGCCGCCTCCACCGCTCCGACCGACACGGTCGCGATTACCCAGGACGGTGTCAAGACCTCGGGGATTGGCCTTGCACAAGCGGCAGCCGGTGGCGTCGCCGGCATTATTCTCGCCAGCGCCACAGTTGAGGCAACGCCTGACGCCGAAGCGGTGCTCACTGCCCGGGCAGCGGGCACCGTTACCCGGATCTTCAAGCGGATCGGTGATCCGGTCAGCGCGGGCGAAACGATCGCCCTGGTCGAGAGCCGCGATGCGTCGGCGATCGCCGCCGATCGCAGTACGGCTGCCGCAAGGGTTACGCTTGCAAGCCGGCAACTGGCGCGCGAGCGAACACTGCTCAATCAAGGGGTGTCGCCCCGGGCAGACTATGAGACCGCTGAAGCCAATCTTGCGGTCGCCCAGGCGGAAGCCCGGCAGGCGAGTGCCGCCGCCAGCGCGGCAAAGGTCTCTGGCGATGGCCGGTCGGTCGCGGTGGTCAGCCCGATCTCCGGACGCATCACGTCCGCACCCGGCAATCTTGGCGCGTTCGTCCAGGCTGAGACCGAGCTGTTCCGCGTCGCCGATCCGCTCCGCGTCCAGATCGAGGCGAGCGTACCGGCAGCGGACGCATCGCGTGTGAAGGCGGGTGACAGGGTCGAGCTGACAACCAGCGATGGCCGAAAGGTCGAAGGCCGGGTCCGCTCGGCAACGGGCGTGGTCGATCCGCAGACGCGGCAATCAACCGTGATCGTGACGCCAGGCGCTGGCGGCATTCCGATCGCGCCGGGCCAGCTCGTCCAGGCGCGTATTTTCGCCAGCGGCGGCGGCGGGGCCACGGGCGTCAACGTGCCGCAGGACGCGGTCCAGACGATCGGTGATCGCTCGGTGGTGTTCGTGCGAACACGCCAAGGGTTCAAGGCGCAGACCGTGCGCGTAGGAACGCGCAGCGGCGGCATGGTCGAGATCGTCTCGGGCCTCCCTGCAAACACGGTGATCGCCACCACCAATGCCTTTCTTCTCAAGGCTGAGCTTGGCAAGGAATCGGCAGAATGATCGCGCGGATACTAGGCCTCTCGGTCAGGGCCCGATGGGCCGTCGCCTTCCTCACCTTTCTCGTCGTCCTGTTCGGTGCCTGGCAGATCACCCTGCTGCCGATCGACGCGGTCCCGGACGTCACCAACCGCCAGGTGCAGATCAACAGCTTCGTGCCGACCCTGGGACCGGTCGACATGGAGAAGCAGGTCACCTTTCCCGTCGAGACAGCGCTTGCCGGTATTCCCGGCCTACAGATGACCCGCTCGCTCACACGTAATGGGTTCAGCCAGGTCACCGCGGTCTTCAAGGACAGCACCGACATCTATTTTGCTCGGCAGCAGGTGACCGAACGGGTCGCGCAGGCCAAGGACAGCCTGCCGGCCGGCGTTCAACCCCAACTCGCGCCGCTCACGACGGGTTTGGGCGAGATCTTCATGTTCAGCGTCGCGTTCGAACATCCCGACGGCAAGGGTGTTAAGGTGGTCGACGGTCAGCCGGGCTGGCAAACGGATGGGGCTTATCTGACGCCGGAAGGCGAGAAGCTGACAACCGTCGTCGCCAAGGCCGCCTACCTGCGCACCGTACAGGACTGGACCATCCGTCCGCAAATGCGCACCGTTCAGGGTGTCGCCGGTGTCGATTCCAACGGCGGCTATGTGAAACAATATGTCGTCGAGCCCAATCTGACCGCGCTTGCGTCCTATGGCGTCTCGGTCACCGAACTAGCCGATGCACTCGAACGGTCGAACCTGTCGGCAGGCTCCAATTATGTCCGCCGTGCCGGTGAATCCTTCCTCGTCCGCGCCGACGCGCGGTTGCGGTCGGTCTCCGACATAGAAGAGGCGGTGATCGCCACACGCGCCGGCGTGCCGATCCGCGTGAAGGACGTCGGCGAGGTCGTCATCGGCGGCGCGGTACGGACCGGATCCGGCAGCGTCGGGGGATCGGAAGCGGTCATTTCGACCATCCTGATGCTTACTGGCGAGAACAGCCGCATCGTCGCCAATCGCGTCGCCGACAAGCTGGTCGAGATCAACAAGACGTTGCCGCCGGACGTTGTTGCAAGCCAAGCCTATAATCGCTCGAAACTGGTCAATGCGACCATCGCCACGGTTGAGAAAAATCTGGTCGAAGGCGCACTGCTGGTCATCGTCGTGCTGTTCCTGCTGCTCGGCAATATCCGTGCGGCGCTCATCACGGCGGCCGTGATCCCGATCACCATGCTGATGACCGCGGCGGGCATGAATGAGCTGGGTGTCTCGGGCAATCTGATGAGCCTCGGCGCGCTCGACTTCGGCCTGATCGTCGATGGCGCAGTTATCATCGTGGAAAACGCGCTCCGGCGGCTGGCCGAGCGGCAGCACAAGGAAGGAAGACTCCTTACCCGGCTCGAACGCCTCACCGAAACCACTCACGCCGCGCAGGAGATGGTCCGGCCAACCGTCTATGGCCAGGCCATCATCTTCCTCGTGTTCATACCTTTGCTCACCTTCCAGGGCGTGGAGGGCAAGACGTTCGCACCGATGGCGATCACGCTGATGCTGGCGCTGGCCAGCGCGTTCATTCTGTCGATCACGTTCGTGCCGGCGATGGTCGCGTTGCTGGTGACCGGCAAGGTGAGCGAGACCGAGGTCAGATCAATCCGCTGGTTTAAGGAAAAATATCAGCCGGCGCTCACCCGCGCCGTGGCGCGGCCCATGCCGTTCATCATGGGCGGCGTAGGCGTGTTTGCTGCGGCCGTGTTGCTGTTCGGCACGCTTGGACAAGAGTTCATGCCGCAGCTCGACGAGAAGGACATCACGGTCACCAACTTCCGTATTCCATCCGCCTCGATCGATCAGTCGACCGCGATGCAGCTCCAGATCGAAAATGCACTCAAGACGTTGCCCGAGGTGGCGTTGGTCTTTTCCAAGAACGGCAATGCCGATCTTGGCACCGATCCGATGCCGCCTAATGCGTCGGATACCTATGTCATCCCCAAGCCTGAAAAGGAGTGGCCTGCCGAGGTCAAATCCAAGGAGGATATTCTTCGGCGGATCGAGGAACGGATGAAGCCGCTGATCGGCAACCGCACGGAGATTCAGCAACCGATCCAGATGCGGTTCAATGAGCTGATCGCGGGCGTTCGCTCGGACGTGGCCGTCAAGCTTTATGGCGACGATCTCGACGCCATGAGCCAAGCGGCGAGCCGGATCGCAGCCGCCCTTCGAACAATCCCGGGTGCGGCGGACGTGCAGGCGGAACAGACATCTGGCGCGCCGACCTTCGACATCAAGGTCGATCGCCAGGCGGCGGGCCGTTACGGCCTGTCGGTCGAGGAGGTCGCCAGTACGGTCGCGGCCGCCCTGGGTGGACGCAAAGCTGGCTTGTTGTTCGAAGGCGACCGGCGTTTCGATGTCGTGGTGCGACTGCCCGACGCACAGCGCGACGATATCGAGACCCTGGGTTCGATCCCGGTCATGCTACCATCCAGCGGTGCCGGGAACGCGCGTTCCATCCCGCTCAGCGAAGTGGCGCGCTTCACCTACACAGAGGGGCTTAACCAGATCAGCCGCGAGAACGGTAAACGGATGGTGGTGGTCCAGGCCAATGTGCGCGGCCGCGATCTTGGCGGATTCGTCACCGAAGCCCAGGCGAAGATCACCGACGTGAAGCTGCCCGCCGGCACTTTCATCGAGTGGGGCGGCCAGTTCGAGAGCCTCCAGTCCGCCTCCCAGCGGTTGGCGATCGTCGTGCCGCTTTGCTTCGTTCTGATCTTCGCGTTGCTGTACATGGCACTGGGCGGCGCCTGGCCCGCCCTGGTTGTGTTTACGGCCGTCCCTATGGCCTTGGCAGGAGGGGTGTTCGCTCTGGCCTTGCGGGGGATACCCTTCTCCATCACGGCGTCGGTCGGGTTTATCGCGCTGTCGGGTGTGGCGGTCCTCAACGGACTCGTCATGATGAGTGCGATGCGCAAGCGGCTTGACGACGGCGAAGGGATCGACGGAGCCATCATTGGTGGCGCGATGGAACGTGTGCGGCCCGTGCTGATGACTGCCCTTGTAGCGAGCCTGGGCTTCATCCCGATGGCGCTTGCCACCGGTACCGGAGCGGAGGTGCAACGACCGCTTGCGACCGTGGTGATCGGGGGGCTCATCACATCGACGGCGCTGACGCTGCTCGTTCTTCCGGCAATCTCGGCGCTGATGTTCCGAATACTCGCGAAACGGAAGACTGCGGAGGAACCGCCGGCCGATTTGGTGCAGGCATGAAGCATGCTGCCCTGGCGAAGACCGCCAGGGCAGCCTGTCTCGATGTTGCCGGACTGCCGGATTTTCTATTGCACAGGAAATGTAAGCCGCACCGCCAGGCCGGGTGCGAGATGGCATATCTCCATCCGAGCGTCATGGAGGCGGGCCACTGCCTCCACGATCGCAAGGCCCAGCCCGTTACCGGGCGTCGTCCGGGCAGCGTCCAGCCGGCCGAACGGACGAAGGACGGTGGGGACGTGATCCGGGGCGATGCCCGGGCCGTCGTCCTCGACGGAGAGGAAGGCAGGTGCGACGCGAACCACGATCCGGGCGCCCATCGCCGAATGCTTCAAGGCATTGTCGACGAGATTCGCGGCGGCGCGCGTGAGAAGATCGATGTCGCCTTCGACAAGGATCTCGCTGCTGACCAGCAAGTCAATCGACCGGCCCGATCCCTCGATCTCGGGGCGATAGGCATCGACAACCTGTTCAGCGACCGCTGCCAGATCGACGGGCGCGAACTCCTTGCGCGCGTCGCCGGAATCGATCTCGGCAAGATCGAGCATCGACTCGAAGAGTCGCAGCGCGCCGTCAATGCCGCCTCCGGCATCGTCGATCGACTGCCGCAGTTCCTGGACATCATGCGATCGCTTAGCCGCTTCGAGCGTATGGCGCACGCGCGTCAACGGCGTGCGCAAGTCGTGCGCGATTTCGGCTGACACTCGCCGCACCGTGCCGACCAACCTATTGATCCGATCGAGCATCCCGTTCATCGCCAAGGCGAGCTCATCGAGATCATCACGCGTACGTCCGGTGTGCGGAATCCTCGCGGTAAGATCGCCCTGTTCGACGGCTCGCACCGTGCCAAGGATGTCCTGCATACCGCGCAGCACGCGGCGCGTGGCCACGAAACCGATGGCGAGGCCGACGATGAGAGCGATAACGCCCGAAACCAGGAGCGCGCTGAACACGGCTTCGCGGACCGCCTCGCCGCGCTCAATGTCCTCCCCGATGGCCAGCAGCGAACCATCGGGCAAGCGGCTCGTCAGGACCAGCAGATGTTCCTTGCCTTCAAGGCCGGGCGCTCCCTCGCGCGCTGCCATCGCGTGCCAGCCCGCAGCCCGCGGAGCGGTGGTCAGATCGCCCGCCACGATCCGGCCATGCGGATCGACCAGCAGATATTCGAGCGCGCCCGGACGTTCCGATCGCGCGCCGATCGCGTCGGCGGCGCGCACGAGGCCTTCCTGCGAGACTTCGACGGCGACGGCATGCACCTCCAGCGCGATCCGTTCGCGTGCATCGCTCTCCACGATGTTCTGCGACATCAGCCAGCCAGCGATACCGGCCCCGGCCATGGCGAGTACAAGCAGCGCCGCATTCAGCAAGGAAAGACGAAAAACCGTCGAGCGGAGGAGTCTCTTAGCCGGCGCGAACGGCATAGCCCTCACCCTTTATGGTATGGATCAGGGGAGGATCGCCACCGCGGTCGATCTTTGTGCGCAGCCGGCTGACATGGCTTTCGACCAGGTTGGTTCCAGGATCGAACCGGAACCGCCAGATCTGCTCGAGCAACATCATGCGCGTGACGACGGCCGGCGCATTTTGCATCAGCATCTCGAGCAGCTGATATTCGCGCGGCTGCAGATGAACCAGCTTGTCGCCTCGCCAGACCCGACGCTGCATCCGATCGAGCGCCAGGGTGCCGACCGTGAGCAGGGCGTCGGACAGACCGCTCGATCGGCGGCCCAGCGCCTCGACCCGGGCTTCCAGTTCGACCATCGAGAAGGGTTTGACGAGATAGTCGTCGGCGCCGCCGCGCAGGCCGGCGACCCGGTCGGAGACCGAGCCGAGCGCGGTCAGCAACAGGACCGGCACCTTGATGTCGCGGTCGCGAAGACCCGCAACCACCGCGAGTCCATCCATGCCCGGCAACATTCGGTCGATGACGACGACGTCATATCTGCCGTTCAACGCCCGATCGAAGCCTTCAGCGCCGTCACCGACGATGTCGACCTGGTGGCCGGATTCGGCGAGCGCGGCCGCGACCGTCTCCGCCATCCTCTGGTCATCCTCGATAAGCAGCAACCGCATCGCTCGTTCCATTTCGATCCCTGGGCCAACGATAGGCCAGCACGAGCGCGGGCAACAGCACCAGGCTCATGAACGTCGAGGTCACCAGCCCGCCGAGGATGACCGCGGCCATCGGCCCCTGCACCTCGCGGCCCGACTGGCCCGCCTCGAACGCCAGCGGCGCAAGCCCGAGCCCGGTCACCAGCGCGGTCATCAGGATCGGCGTGACACGTTCGCGCGCGCCGCGGATGACGGTGGCGAGATTCCTCGGCGCCCCTTCCTCCTCGACCAGATGATCGACATGGCTGATCAGGAGGATCGAGTTGCGCGCCGCGATCCCGAACAGCGTGACGAAGCCCACCAGCGCCCCGAGCGAGAGTACCCCGCCCGTGATCGCAACGGCGATCACACCGCCGGCGAGCGCGAAGGGCGTGCCAGCAAGAATGAGTCCTGCCGGCCGGCCGCCGCCAAAGGCAAGAATGAGCAGCGCGACGATGCCGATCGACGCTGCCGCGACGTTGAGCAGGATCTGGCGCGTTGCCGCAGCCTGGGCCTCCGCGACGCCGGCATAGTCAAGATAGACGCCCGGCGGCAGCTTCACCTCACGGGTGAGTTTCGCGCGTGCGGCGCGGACGAACCCGGCCACGTCGGATGCCGATGGATTGGCGGTCACCACCTGCCGTCGGCGGCCGTCCTGATGGCTGATCGTCGTCCGCCCCTCGGCGGCGCGGATCGTGGCAATATCGGAGAGCGGCGTGGTTGTGCCGTCGGCGGCACGCACGAGGATGGAGCCGACCGCCTCGGGATCGCGCGCCTCATTGTCGGGCAGGGTGACGGCGACCTCGGTGATACGATCCGCTTCGGCGATCTCGCTGACCGTCCGGCCCTGGAAGGCGGTCTCGATCGCATCATAGGCGTCGGTTGGCGTTACGGCGCGCAGCGCCATGCGATCGGCATCGAGCGTGATGCGCAGCGCCGGGGCGCCGGGCTGTGCCTTGACCCGGACATCGGCGGCACCCGGGATTGTCGCGAGCACCCGGGCGACATCGGCGGCGACACGATCGAGCCCGTCGAGATCGGCACCGTAGACGCCGATCGCGACCTTGGCGGTTTCGCCGGACAGGGTCTCGCTGATCCGGTCGCCAAGGAAGGTGAGGGTCTCGCTCTGGATTCCGGGATAGCGGGCGATCACAGCGCGGATTTGCGCGAGTGTCCGGTCTTCGGAAGCGCCGCCGACGCGCCTGAGTTCGACATGGAACTCGCTGCGGTTGGGCTGGAACGTGTCCTCGCCCGCTTCGGCGCGGCCTATCTGTTCCTCGACGGTGGCGACATCCGGAATGGCGAGCAAATCATGCGTGATCCCGCGGCCAATGCCCTTCATCCAGGGGATCGACGCCCCGACCGGCCCGTTGACCTGGACGACATAATGCCGTTCGCGAAACGCTGGCAGCAGCTCGCCGCCGAAGCTGATGAGGATCAGCGCTGTGAACACGCCGATCACGGTCGTGGCGATCACGGTGAAGCGGGGATGCCGGCACGCCGGTGCCAGCAACCGCGCATGCGCGTCCTTCAGCCTGCTCACATAGCCCGGCTCGTCGTGCAGCCTGACCCGCTTGAGGAGCAGCAGCGACATGGCGGGCGCAACCGTGATCGCGACCACAAGCGAGGCCAGCGTCGCGAGCAGGAACGACCAGGCGAGCGGCCCGAAAAAGGCGCCCTGCAATCCCGTCAGGAAGAGGATCGGCGCGACCGTCAGCGCGAGCACATAGGTCGCATAGACCACCGGCGCACGCACCTCGACCGACGCCGCCTCGATGATCGCGGCCCGGCCGTCGCCCTCGGGCGCATCGCGCAGCCGCCGCACGATATTCTCCACCCCGACGATCGCGTCGTCGATGACCACGCCGAGCGCGACCGCGAGCCCGCCCAGCGTCATCGTGTTGATCGTCTGCCCCGTGCGGTCCAGCACGATCAGCGCCGCCAGCAGGGACAGGGGAATCGACGCGAAGGCGATGAAGGCGACGCGCAGGTCGCGCAGAAAGGCCAGCAGCACAAACGCGATCAGCGCGGCGCCGATCAACAGGTCGGTTCGGATGCCGCCAAGCGCGGACTCGATGAAATTCGCCGGACGATGGAGGGCGGGGTAGATATGCACGCCCTGTGCCTCGATCGCCGGCCGCAGTTCGGCGAGTGCGGCTTCGACCTTGAGCGTCGTGTCGAGCGTGTTCGCGCCGTACTGGCTGGCCAGGGCGAGAAGGACGCCGTCCTGTCCCATGATCAGCGCGTCGCCGGTCTTGGGTCTCGCGGCATCGACGACATCGGCGAGATCGCCGAGCCGGACGGGCAGGCCAGCGCCGAGCGGCAAGACCGCCTGGGCAAGCGTACGCGCGGTGACGGCGCCGGTGGTCGGCTCGATCAGGATGCGCTGGTTCGCCGTCTCGGCGAAGCCGCCGCCACGAATGACTGTCATCGCCTTCACCGCGGTTTCGACTTCGGCGAGCGACACGTTGCGCGCCACGAGATCCGCCGGGCGGATGCGTACTTCGATCCGGCGCTGCTCGCCGCCGAAGATGATGGCGCGGGTGACGCCGGGCGACGCGAGCAGCCGCGGCACGATCGTCCAGCGTACGAGATCGCGCAGCGACTTGCGATCGCGCCCGCCGGTGAAGCCGATCTTGAGCAGGTCCATCGTCGATGACGTCAGCGGCCCCATGCGGGGCGGCTGGACACCGGCCGGCAACTGGCCGGCGGCTTCGGAGATGGCTTCCGCCACGATCTGACGCGCCCGATAGGGGTCGCTGCCCTCGACGAATACGACCTGGATGACCGAGAGGCCCTGGATTGATTCGGACCGGACCGACTGCACGCCAGTCGCGCCGTTGATCGCGGTTTCAAGGGGGCGGGTGACGAGCGCCTCGACCTGATCGGGGGTCATGCCCGGCGCCTCGGTCTGCACGCTGGCCTGGGCCGGAACGAATTCGGGGAACACGTCGTAGCGCGCGTTGCGGATGGTGAGCACGCCGAAGCCCAGGAGGAGGAGCGCGGCGAGCATGATCATGCCGGGATGAGCGAGGCTGAGCCTGACGATGCGACCGAGCATGGGTTAGTCTCCGTCGCTTTCCGCGGCGGATCCGCCGCTGCGGTCGATTGCGAGCAGCGTTTCCGCGCCTCCGGTCACGACACGGTTCCCGGCGGTCAGGCCCGAATGCACGAACCAGGCACCACCGATCGGCCGCGCATCGATGAGCTCGACGCGTTCGAAACTTTCCGGTCCGTCCTGCCGGTACACCCATAGTCCGCCGCGCCAGCGCAGCACCGCGTCGCGCGGCACGGCGACACCCGCCTCGGCGCTGCCGCGCTCGACCTTGACGTCCAGGATGCGACCGTTTGTCGCCGACGCCGCGATCGGCCCGCGCAGGATGGCAAGCAGGCCCGCGCTTTGCAGGCGCGGGTCCGCCGCGGCGGCCGGACCGAGAACGGCGAGAACGCCGCCGTCGATGCGCATTCGCGACCGCGTGTCGAGACTGGCGCCGGGCACGTCGATCCTCACGAGCGCGGCCCGGCCGGCCGCGATATCCGCGATCAGCGCGTGGCGGGCGCCGGTCCCGAGTCGTGCGAGACCGGGGCCATATTCCAGTCCGATGCGACGCTCGGCCAGCCCGACGCGGGCGGAGTCGGCCGCAGACTGCGCGCGCGCTGCTTCGACCGACTTCGCCGAGGCGCTCTGATCCTGGGAGAAAAGCTGGACGAGCCGGGCGGCCTCGGCTCGCGATGCGCCTGCGGCCGCCCGCGCCGTCACGATTTCCGCGTCGATTGCCGCGAGCGCGCCGCCATCGAGCCCGCGTGCAAAGCCGTGCGTGATCGCTGGAGTGCTGGTGGTGGTGACTGATGCGACCGAGAGGCCGGTGCGCTGCTGCTCCGCGCGCTCAAGGCGCACCTCGCCGTCGCGCGCGCTCGAAGCCGTCGCCGTGGGGCGGTCGGCCGAAGGATTCTTGCCCTCGGCCGTCTCGGTAGCGTTCCGCATGGGTGCAAGTCCCAGCAGCACCGCAGCGCTGACCCCGGCACCCACCGCCGCCCAGCCGATCGCTGTGCGCCTGCTCATCGGCGCTGCTCCCCGGTTCGTCCCGTTCTGATCATGGTCTCCGATCCTTCAAGCGGACGGCGCAGCGCATCCTCCAGCGCGGCATCCGCCACGTGCACGCGCGCGAGCGCGTCAATCTCCGATGTCCGCGCCTGCTCGGCGCCCGCCTGGGCCGCCGCCCAGTCAGTGCGGTCGATCGCGCCCGCGGCAAGTTCGCGGTCCGCCTGACGCGCGAGGCGGTCCGCGGCGACCCGTTCGACGGTCCGGATCCGTTGGAGCGCCGCGCGCGCCGCGCGCGTCTCGACCAGTGCGGCATCGATCGCGGCCTCGGCCGATGCGATCACCGCTTCGAGGCGCTTGCCGGCTTCGGCGCGCCGGGCCTCGGCGGCCGCGATGGCGTGGCGGTTGAGATCGAGCGGGGGCAGGATCAGGCCGAGCGAGAATGGCACCTTCACCAGCCCGCGCTCCCAGGTATAGCCCGGCGCGATGCTGATCGCGGGGAACTGTTTGGCCACCTCGCCGCGCAGGTCGGACTCGGCCTGATCGTAGGCCACGATCGCTTTCAGCACATCGGCCCGCGAACGCAGCGCTTCAAGACGCAGCCCGGTCGTGACCTGGCCGCCTGGGTCTGGCGCAGGATCGTCGAATCCGTCCCACGCCATCGCAAGCGGTGTGACCGCCGTCTCGGGCACACCGATCGCGGCTGCGATCGCCCGATCCGCGGCGCGGTGCTGCGCCTGCGCGTCGACGAGACGGCGCCCCGCATCGGCGCCGTCGGCGCGGACTCGCTCCAGTTCAGCTCGCGATGCCTCGCCCGCGGCGACGCGACGCGCCATCGCCGCGAATTGACGGTCGCGAACCTGGGCCAGTGCACCGAGTGCCAGGATTTGCCGATCGGCGACCATTCGCTGGGCAAGCGCTAGCCGCAGCGCGATGCGGGCCGACCAGATCGCCTCGGCCACATCGTAGCGCGCAGACAGCACGGCGAGGTCCGCCGTGGCGACCCGCGTGGTCCGCCGACCACCGATATCGAGTGGTATGTCGAGCGACCCGCCGAACAGCCAGGGCGAGCTTGCCGACGGGTCGCGCGCATATTCGCTGGTCAGCGTCAGTGTCATGTTCGGCCATTGGCGCACGACGCCGACATTGGCGGCAGCGGTGTCGACCGCAGCGCGCGCGGCGGCCACGTCGGCATTGTACAGCGTTGCGGCGGCGAACAGCGACAGCCGGTCCCAGATCACCGGCGAAGCAGGGCGGACCGGTGCAATCTCGGCGACGCGACGCCCCACCGCTGCCTGGTCGAGCGTGCGCGCATCCCGGGCAGCCGCGATCGCATCCGGACTGACAGGGTGCGGCCGGTAGGACGCGCAGCCCGCCGTCGCCGCCAAAAACAGCAGCGGCACCGCAAGACGCAGTTTGAACCAGCAGGTTTTGGGGGCCGCAACGATCATCTCCGCGGCGATATCAACCGTCAGCCGATCTCGCATGTTGTGGATTTACAAGGTGCAGCCCTTGCCCGACCTGATCTATCCGCCGTGGCGAATGTTGCTTGAAGTAATCGGCGGGTTCTGCGCGCCCGAGGGAGATCATGACGATGAGCGACCAGGACGACGATGTCGATCTTCGCGACAACAAGCCGCTGGCCCGCGCCGTGCTGTTCGTCGCGCTCGCAAATCTCGCTTATTTCGGGGTAGAATTCACTGTCGCACGGTTGATTGGGTCGGTGTCGCTGTTCGCCGACAGCATCGACTTCCTCGAGGACGCTTCGGTCAATCTCCTGATCCTTGTTGGTCTAGGGTGGAGCACGCGCGGCCGGGCTCGTCTCGGCATGGCGCTCGCTCTTGTGCTGCTTGTGCCGGGACTCGCGACGCTCTGGACCGCCTGGGCGAAGTTCAACGTGCCGATCGCGCCGTCACCCATTCCGCTGTCGCTAGCGGCGTTGGGCGCGCTCGCCGTCAATGCGACCTGCGCGATCATGCTGACCCGGTTTCGGCATCATCAGGGCAGCCTGACCAAGGCGGCCTATCTCTCGGCACGCAATGATGCCGTGGCCAATATCGCGATCATTGTCGCTGCGGTCGTGACCGCCACGCTGTGGCATTCTGCTTGGCCGGACTTGATCGTTGGTCTGGCTATCGCTGCGATGAACGCCGATGCCGCGCGCGAAATCTGGGCAGCGGCTCGTGCAGAACACCGGGCGGTACCCTAGCCATGCCTCTTCGAGGAAACCCGTCGAGGACTGGCAAAGCTGGGCGTCGCCCTGTTCTTTGTGAGCGAAGGTGGGCGGGTTGACCCGGTCGGCCTTTAGCCGGGTGGTTTATGGTATCTGAACCCCTGATTTGTCCGCACTTCGATGCGGTAGCCCGCCCATTCAAGGTCGCTCTCAATGTGCCGATCCTCCGCCAAGATGTAGCGAACCGACAGGGCTTCGAGCAGTTGCACCAGATAGTGACGGTTGAGCCCTTGCGCGCTGTCGTCCGGGATCTCTGCGTTGGAATAGCCGGTGAAAGATGCCCCAAGAGTCATTACCACGCCGCAGTGAGGGGTAAGCGGAAGCCACCATGCCCGGGCGGCATCGCCATTGGCGCGCTTGCGCCCCGCTTCTTCGCCCGGCAGTCCAATGGCAATGACGGGGTTGGTCGAAGTTCGAAGCCGCAGCCCGGTTCGATAGACCAGCATGCCCAGTTCCGCCGCATCGTTCAGATATGGCGCTTCCTGCAGAATTCCTTCGTGAAAGAAGGCACGAACGGCATCGGGATGCGCGGCAAGTGCCATGTGCATCGCTCGCTCTTCCTCAGTGTCGTCAGCCGAGAAACCGTGGCGTCGAATGCGCGCCTGTTCCATCTCGATGAAGCGCAGTGCCTCGAGATTGCGGCGTTGAAGATGATGGATGAGCCCATAGAGCGGCTCAATGTCGGTTTCGTCTAACTCCGCCGTGCGGCCAGACGTGACTTTGCGCCATGTGCTTCCCTGCGTGAACGGGGTCTCGATCTGATCGTTGATGGTCCCTTCGATCGACCGCTTCTTTCCCTCGAACTCGTAGTCGTGCAGTTTCTCTTCATATCCGATCCGGGAAATCGACTTCCGTTCGGCGACGATGTCACGACCGTTATAGGCGGCCAACGTCGTGACTTTATTTTCATCATCATGGCACGCGAACTGGCTCAGATAGAATTGCGGTACATAATGATGACGGTGGGGGTCGTTTGAAGTCATGCCGCAAGGTGCCTCTCCACCGACCGGAACACAATGTTCTGGTATCGATCTTGCCGCGGCGCCTCGATGGGACCTTCACGATAACAGTTGGCCTCCCGATCCCTGCGGATTGAAAGCAAGGGTGATCCTACGAGTGCGCCGTCGACCACGCTGCGGACATCACGCTGTGAATCTGTGAGCGACATAAGCTATGCCGTCGAAACGAGATAATGAACCGAGACCACGATTGCCCATGATGACTGACGACTATTTCACAGATCGCGAATTCGGCGCTGTGCCGCGTGCCTCAGAATCGATCGATGAACGTCTTTGGGGCGGACTTCATAGCCTGATCGAAACCCGCCTGGACGATGCCTCCTTCGGTTATCGGTTCCCGTTGGCATGTCCGGACGCGGGGAAGCGTCCTTGTGGCTGCGACCGATCGGCCTTTGCCTTCATGCTCGAAGCCGAGGTGCCGCAGATCGAGTGGCCCCTGCGTCCCAACAAATTGCCGGAGACGCCGGTCATCCTCGATCTTCTCGAATTCTGCGCGAGGGCGGTTGGACAACCCGTTGAAGGCAGTTGGCATGGTTTTTTCGATCATTATCACCTTGCCTGGGATCGCGATCCCGGTCTCGCCGCCTTTATCGCTGAGGTGAATCGCCTCTTCGCGCGCAACGGTCTCGCTTTCGAGATGACGCCAGAGGGCAGGATTCAGCGGCTTTTGCCGGCGACGCTTCGCGTCGCCCTGATGCAGGCGCGGTTCGCGACCGGCGACGCGGAAACCGATCGTCTCCTCGAGACGGCGCGCCTGCGTATTCTCGCTCCCAAACATGAAGACCGTAGCGATGGCCTGGAGAAACTCTGGGATGCCTTTGAACGCATCAAGACGCTTGAGCCTGGCAATGACAAACGCCTCACAGCCGACGCCATGTTGAACTATGCCGCACGGCCAGAATCCAAGTTGCGTGCGACCCTGAGCGTCGAGGCGGACGCGCTCACCAAGATCGGCAACACCCATCGGATCCGGCACTCGGAAATCTGGCAGGAGCCGCTCGAGACGGCCCTTCAGATCGACTATCTCTTCACTCGCCTGTTCGCCTTCATCTATCTCCAACTCAAAGCCAGCAACCGTGCCGCCTAGCAGCGGCACAAAATCTGCCGGAGGAACGCTACGTCCTGAGTCCGGGGGCACTGCTGGCAATCCGAGCTATGCGGCCTACGACTATCAGATCGATGTCACCATCTGGATTGCGCTCGAGATCATGCTCGCCAAGGGGCTGAGTAACGAAATTGAGATTGAACCGCCGTCCCATGAGGACGCTGAGGCGACGCTGAAGGATCCCAACCTGGCTTCGCTCGGCGTTTCTACCGCCACGCGCGACACCCGCCTTATCGTGCAGATCAAGTCGCGCACCACCTCGCCATGGACCTCCAAGGCCTTCGCAGATGTCCTGCTGGGAAAAGAGGCTGCGACCAAATCGAAAGGGAAGGCCAGGGGGCCGGCGCCTCGCGTTCGCCCGCTCGATATGTTGGTCGCCGACCCGACCGCCAAATATCTCTTCATCACCAATGAGGGGCTGGAATCAGGCCTGCGCCTGCATCAGAACATCGCCTTGCTGTCGTTCCCCGACCCCGGCGACCTGCCACCTTATTGCCGCAACGCGCGGACAGCCGCCGAAAAGGCCGCCTTGGGAAAGCGTATCGGCATTTGCGACACGATCACCATGGAGATGCTGAAATCCCGCATCTTCAAGCTTCTCGACAGGCACGGGAATGTTCCGCCCCAGAAGCTGCTAAAATGCCTGGAGGACATGCGTGACGCGGTGCGTAAACGCCTAGGGGGCGAACATGGCGGCCGCTGGACGATGGCGAATCTCCTTGCCAACATCATCGACAATGGTGGCTCACGCCTCGCGCATCGGCGTCACGATCAGTTCGTGCCGCCTCGATCCTTCCTTTCCATTGAACAAGCGCTTCGCGACACGCATGCCGTGATCATCGTTGGCCCGTCCGGCACCGGTAAATCGCTTGCGGCGGATGTCCTTGCGGCAAAGCTGGCGCGCCAGAGCCCAGCATTCCTTGAGCGCCCCGCCCTGGACGCGGGCGAAGCGAACAGCGCTCTCACCGATCCGGGCCCATTGCTGATCTACCTCAGGGATCCTTGGGGAGATTCGGCGCCATCGATCGAAGCCGCTCGGTGGACGTCGAAACTCCCGGGTCTTTTCCGGATGGCCGATAGTGCCCATAAGTTCCTGATCACGACGCGGTACGACATCTTCAAACGAAGCGAGCCGGGTGAGGCTCTCGAATCCTACACGATCGCGATAGAGCCCGAGGACTATACCGCGGACCAACGCGCGCTGATCTACGACAATCATGTTGGCGATCTGAGCGGACATGCCCACGCCTTGGCGCTCGCCCATCGCGATGTCGTTCTGGGCCGGGTTCGTCGGCCCTATGAGATCGAGCGCTTTTTGGCGGCACTGCCTCGCGAGAAGGAGGAGAGCCCGCGGTCGGTCTATGAAATCCTCGATGCTTCCTCGATTGAGGCAATCTCCTCCGTCATTCGGGACCAGACGCTGGGCTGGGGGGACGACGGCGTTGCGTGCGCCGCGGTTCTCTGGGGTCTCCTACGGTCCTCCGGCTCTTTCGACCTGGCCGACCTTCGTCGGGTGTTGCGGATCCTGCGAAACACGCACGGTCAGAAGCCCCATGTCGAAGGGTTTATCGACTTCCTCGGTGCTGGCCGCAATCTTCGGGTAGTTGACCATTCTATCAGACTTCAGCACCCGCGGGTGGAGGAGGGTCTGCGTTTGGCGCTCGCCACGAACCGTGCCGAGACAGAGGCCGTGTTGACCGCCTTCGCCGAAGCGCTTCTGACGATCGCGGGCAGTGACGATGGCTGGGCCTCGCGTGGCGCGGTGGAGATCGTTCGCGCTGCATCCAGTCTGGAGGCGGTCGAGATCGAGCTTGCCGCGTCGGCCCAGGCAAGTCTCGACGCGGTTCTCGCCGCCCGAGTGACGGCTCCCGCCGGCAGCGGGTCGTTCGAACGTGCCTTTGCTGACCTCTCACAATTTGCGTCACCCGATTTCGCTCCGCGCCAGTTTAGCGAATTTCTCATGCGCCTCCCGCCGCGCGAAAAAGGCACATGGCCCGGCCAAACCTGGGTGCCGCCACAGCTGTCGGCCGAAGAGATCGAGCGTTTTCGCGAGGAGCCACAAACGGCCGAGTTGCTGAAAACTTTCATTCGCGGCGTGTTGCCCTTCACCGATGGCGACTATGAAGAGGACTTCCTCTCGTTCGCGCGTTCGTTCAGCGACACCCTTGGCGGCGCCTTCGGCGATGCCGTGGAGACGCTCGCGGCGTTGCAGGCGCCCGGTGACAACATCGACACAATCGTTGCCGGCGCTGTTGCGCCGGGAGGACCGGGCTATGACTTCGTCATCGACAGCTTCATCGAGGCCGAAAATGAGGTCGACTGTTGGTTCGAGAGCTACGCCAACAACGAACAACGACGCGCTCGCGAACACGAGGTGGACGCGATCAATGCCGATCGCATTCTCGAGGAGCCGGGCGAGCGTTACTACACCGCCGACGCGGGCCTTAAATCGGTTGCCCTTTCACGCTTCGCGGCGGAGGGCTGGGATTGGCTGGAGGGGCATAAACACTGCGCTGCGATGGTCTATGCACTTGCGTCTTCGCAGAGCAACGCGCGTGAGAACTTCCCGGCACGATATCTTAAGGTCCTGCTCAAGCACGCGAACGATCGGGCCTTACCGCCTGTCTGGTCACTGATCGAAAAGAATTGGCATGACGAACTGCAGCCTGAACTCGAAACTGCGTTATTGAGAACGAACCTTAGCAGCAAGGGCCTGCGTACTACGCTCGCCAAGCTTTCGTTCACGGCATCGCCTCCCGATGGCGCCGATCTTCTCGCTGGGCTGATCCACAGAATGACACCGGCTCGCAGACTGGAGCTCGTGCTCGATTTAGACCGCGCCTCCCCTAGTGATATCGATTCTAAGGTCGCACCCGCGCGCGTCTTTGCCGATCGCCTTGAAGAGACCGAGCGGGCTATCGCCCATATTCTCGTCGAGATCGACAGCGAAACCGAGATCGGACGGCTCATGCAGGGACGCAGCCCGGAAGTCCGGCAGCGCATCGCCGCACTTTGTCCGGAAAGCCCCCTCGGTTTGGCGGGAATCCTTGTCTGCCTTGCTGCAACCGGCGAAGGCGACATCCTGGAGACCGCCCGCCGGCTACTCGCCACCGGCGATGAAGATGACGGGATGCCAGCAATCATCGCCCTGCGCATCCGGGGCGGGGACGAGGAGCGCGTTCTTATTCGGAATGGGCTTGGCCATCCGCGCTACCACGTCAGACGTGCAGCCATGACCTATCTGGTCGAGAGGAATGAAGCCGAAGATCGGGCGGCGCTGCTGAATATGGTCCGCGATCCAGGAGCAGATGTGCGCCTGGCCTGGGCTGAACTTATGGGCCGTCATAAGTGGAGTGAGGCAGAGCCATTGCTGGTATCGCTCCTTTCCGACGATCGCGATTTCAGTCTTGATCGGTACCATGGCCCCAGCCGGGGTTGGCCGCGCTATTCTGTCGCGCGGGCGGCGGCCCGAGCGCTGGCCGCATTTGGGACGCTGACAGAAGCCTCGATCCATGCCTTGATTGGGTCGCGATGCTCGGAAGATCCCTTCGTCTTTTGCGCTGCCATCGGCGCAATTGCCAAACGTGGCGATCCCCGAGTTCCGACCGTTCTCCGCGAAGCGCTGGATGACCCGGGACTTCATGACGATGCCGACTATCGGGTGGTCGCGCAGGCCGCCGTCTGGGGATTTTTCGACCGCGCTGTGGATGGCCTCGCCATTGAACCAGCCGCAATTGAGAAACTTCGTCTGGTCGCCCTGACGGAACCAGGCTGGATCGCTGGACCAGCTCTCGTCGCGCTCGGAATAAGCGGCGGCGCCGTGAGGGAGCCGCTCTATGACGATCTCATGGCGGCAGCCCAAATGGAGCGCGCGGAATTACTCCAGATAGCAGCGGCCTTGGTTCCGTTGCCCTTCGGCAATCATCCCCTGACGGACGCAATCGTCGCTCGCGTCGAAGCCTTGCAGGAAGACGAGGCATCCCCGGAACCAGACCCCGACCTCGTCACTTGGTGCGAAACACTTGGCGGCACCGACGTCGCCTGGCTGACCGGTTGGGTCGTCGCCGTTTGCCTCAAACTTGATGGATCCAAGCAAGTCGAGGATCCGCGCGCTTATCGCGTGCCGAAGGTGGTTCCGGTGATGACGATGTATTCAATGAGCCCGGATCGGGAAGAGGAGCGCGGGCCAGACGAAGGCGATTGATCGCCGCCGATCCTCTTGGCTCGCGTTTGTTGCGCACCGAGGTAGCGAGTTGATGGCGATTGCCCGCTGGCGCGAGCACCGGCGCTCTATCTCCGCTTCGCTCCGACCGAGCTTCGGCTGCGCCGAATCTCGGCCCTGCGGGTGACGATCACCTATCGCAAGAAGGAGAAGGCGCGGGGCGGTAGAGCGGCCGGGATCAGGAGCGCGGCTTGGCGGTGCGCTTGGTCGTGGTGCGGTCGAATTCTGCGGCCGTCACCTCAAGATCCGTCGCGAGCTGGTGCAGGGCGCGTGATGCGCCCAAGCGAGACATGCCGTCGCCCTGCGCGGCCGAGCCGCCACCGCGCTCCGCCCGAGACCGGGCAATCTTCGCCACCGCGCGTATCGTCTCCGCATCCATCTCTGCAGTCTAGCCGATTCGGGGCCGTGGGAACAGGGGCACGGGCGGCACGGTCGTGCTTCATCTCCGACGGATCGCCCGCCGGCCCGCCCACCGCGGGAGAGAAGAGGAGGCTCTTTGAGAGTGTCGCATGAGCGACATTTTAGAGGAGTGAAGATCATGTCCAAGACTGTTGGAGAGTTCCGGAACGTCAATGGCCAGCTGCTGGGTTTCATCGCCAGCGGCGAAATCGACCTGCAGCGGGCGCGGCTGAAGCCGATCGCCAGCAACAACCCGCGGGCGCCCAAGTTCGAGGTCGAAGCGATCAACCGCAACGGTCGCTGGGTGCCCTATGGCGCGCTGTTCGAAGCGACCGCGATCCACACCACCGGAGAGATTTTCTACTCCGGCGAGCTGGACGACCAGTCCTGGCGCTTCCCGATGCAGATCGCACTGTTCGGGACCGCCGAGGAGGGGTTCCGGGCATCGTGGCGCCGTGACGACATGGGCCGCGCGGCCGGTGGCAAGGCGGCGCGTACGCGCAATAGCGACGACGATGAGGGCGAGGATCGCGGCTTTGGCGGCGGTGAGCGCGGCCAGTTCGCCGGCGGGTTCGGTGGAAGCACCGCGCCGCTTGAGGGTGCGGGCGCGCGCGGCGGGTTCAGCGGCGATCTCGACGAAGAGGTCCCATTCTGAAGCCAGCCTGAGGGAGCCGGGGGGCGCTGCGCGCCTCCCGGCTTCTTTTTGTCCATTCCCATCTTTCAAGAAGGATCTGTCCGATGACCAGGCACGAACCCGTGCGCAGCGTCGATCGCTTTGGCGACCTCAAGCAGCTCTATGCCGAAATGACCGCTACCCCCGAATTCCAGGCCGCCTTTGGTGACCCCATGCCGCTTTCGATCGTCGAGCAAGGTGAAGAACCCGGCGAACATGGCATGCCCGAAGAACTGGCGGCGCAGGCCGATAGCGCGGGCGTGATCGCCACCATCTTCGATCTGTTTACCGACACGCGGCTGGAGCCGCTGGCCGCCGAGATTGCCTGGGGCTTCGTCAATTCCTTTCACTTCGTCGCCGGCAAGCTCGAGCGCCGCGAGGACAGCCTTGCTGTGGAAATCGGCGAGCTGGCCCGTTCCCCCGACATGAGCGAGGTCTATAACCGCGAGCTGGAAGACAAGCAGCTTCTCTGCCAGTCGACCGCCGAGCAGCGTGTCGCGATCGAGACGATGCGCGACTATGCCGCCGAAATGTACCGGGCGATGTCGGGATGGCCCTGGTCGCCCGCGCGCGGGAGCCGCGCTTCGCGCATCTCGACCGCAAGTCAGATCGCCGCGATCGACTTCCTGCGCGCCCGCCAGCTTGATGTCCGCGACCGGCATAATCCGCAGGGACCGATCGTGGTCTTCTCGGGGCCGGCGATCTGGCATGATGTCGACCTGCTCTGGGAACGGCTCGATCGGGTGAAAGAGCATGTCCCGCATATGGTGCTGATGACGACCGCGCAGCGCAGCGGCGCCGACCTGATCGCCGAGAAATGGGCCGCCAGCCGCAAGGTGCAGACGGTCAGGTTCAACCTGCTCGGGTCGGGCATGAAGGCCGCCTTTGCGCGCAATCGCAAGCTGCGCGATCTGAGGCCCGTAATGGCTGTCCTGTGCGAGGGATCGGGCGTCCAGGCCAATCTCTATGAAGAGCTGGATGGCGCAGGCGTGCCGATCCACGCTTTCCGGAAATCGGATCAGGCCCCCGACAAGGGGATGCCGGTGCGCAGGATCACGGACGGACGCCGTTCGGCGCGGGTGGAAAGACGCCGTGCTGCTGCGGCAGTGGCTTGAGGGGGAAGGGACATGGCTATTCCAGACGCCTTTAGGCGGAACTTCTCGACGCTGCTTCGGGCGGCGGAATCGGGAGACCTCGCGCTTGTGGAATGCACCGACACGCAGACCGGCGAGCCTCGCTATGTCATCTGCGCGGTGGGTCGGGAGGGTGGTGATTATGTCATCACCCCCTTCGGTCACCTCCATGACGGCAATCCGTTCGATGCCTACCGGCCGCCGACGGATTCGGTCCTCCACTGACAGCGAGCGTCCATGCTGTCGCTCAGGCTGCGCCTTGCGGTGGGGGCGACCAGCATGAAGATTTCGATCTCGGGGCCCGGCTGCTGCGCAAGCCGTCGCCCGGGGCCTTTGGAAACTGGAAAAGGAGCAATCCCCATGACCGTTGTCCGACTTGACCTGAACGTCTTCGACCCTGCTGCCCTCTAACAGGCCGCGCTGACTTCCTTCGGGAAATCGGAGGATGCGGGGGACCGCTTCGGCACCCCTGAAGCCCCTGACGTCGCCACCTGCATCGTTGAACTGCTCTGCGAGCACATGCCGGTCGATGCGGGCTTTGAGGTGGTGAACTGGTCCGGCACAGGAAGAGAGGAGCAAGAGCCATGATCGAGCGCATGCTGGTCCTGTCGACCGCCAACGTCACCGCTGAGACGTGCAACGTCTATCTGCACACTGCGCCCTTCGCCGCCTTCGAGAAAGGCGATTATGGATGGTTCGTCTATGTGCCCACCGACTTGCCTGATGAGCTGCCCGCTGATCTTGCTGATTGCTTTGACCTCGCAAGCCGGGCCGGGGTGGATTGGATCATGCTTGACCGCGATGCGCAGGAGCATCCCGGCCTGCCCGCCTATGACTGGTGAGATGATGGCGTCTCCCATCCTGTCCTCCCGCTAACTTTGGCTGTGCGTAGAGCTGCCCCATGGGCATCGAGCCCAAGGGTCATCTTTGGCGCCCAGCGGCACCGTTCCGTGTAAAATATCTCTCTCAACAAGTCTTATGATGGCACGGGGACAGCACCGGCCTCAAGGACGGCGGGGCCCCACCATTTTCTTTGGCGAACAGAGGGCAGCGCTCTTCCCCACACCTCGCGCGGCGCCAAAGAAAATCGTGACCCCCACCGCCGCTAAAGCGGTCGCTTCGCGATCCTTGACCCCGGCGCTCGGAGCCCGTGCAGGGGAAATGACCTCTTTCAAGAAAAAGGAGGTCAACATGACGAACTTCAAGCGCACCATCCGGGACTTCACAGAAATCGCCGATCTCATCGCCGCGGAAACAGCCGCGCCCAATAGCGACTTCACCACCGCCTTCAGCTCCGACCTCGACGGGGTCCGCTTCGCACGGGGCGAAGATGAACTGCTCGCCGACATGCCCGATCCGATGCAGGTGCAACTGGCGACCGAACTCCTGATCGGCACCGTCTTCGATGTGCTGCGCGACACCCGACTGGAACGGGTCGCCGAGCGCATCGCCTGGGGCATCGTCAACAGCCTGCACAGCACCGCGCGCGGCCTCGCAGGGCAGGCCGATGATGCCGCGCGGGAGGTGAAGGATCTCATCCGGTGCGCCGATGGCAGCGAGGTGATGATGAACGAACTGGAGGCGGCACAGGCGAAATGCCGGGAGCTGGACGAAGCGAATGATGCCATCGCCTGCATGCGGGACTACGCCGCCGCAGCATTCAGCGCCGAGACCGGCAAGCCTTGGGGCAGCGCGCGGGGGTCACTGGTGTCGAGCAAACGCACCGCCTCGGTCATAGACGCGACCGACTTCCTCGCCGCCCGCCGCAACCGCAGGATCGATCAGCACCATCCGCAGGGGCCGATCGTCGCCTTCTCGGGCGGGGCGGCATGGGACGATTATCGACCGATCCACGCCGCACTGGACAGGGTGAAGGCGTTCATCCCGAACATGGTCCTGCTCACCACGGCACAGGACACCGGAGCGGACGCCATCGCAGAAAGCTGGGCGGCAGCGAACGATGTCAAGCTGGTCAGGCTTGGCCTTCCCAAGGGTCTGGGCAAGCGCGCCGGGTTCGTCCGAAACGACCGCATCGTCGCGCTGCGTCCAGCCGATGCGATCATCTGCGAAGGGTCGGGCATCCAGGCGCATCTCGCCCGCATATTGGGGGAGGCCGGGGTCCGCCCGCGCCTCATCAGCCGCAATGGCGAGGCCCCAGTCTGGGCACGAACGCGGTAAGGTTTACGCCATGGGGACGGTTCGGGTCATGCCCGGGCCGTCCCCTTTTTTGTCGGGCGAACAGGATCGCCGGGCTCAGGAACCCGGCAGGAAGTGCCGGGTCCGTCGCCCGCCGATGCGGTGCCCGAAGGGGCACCGGCCTCCTGCGCGTGGCTCCGCCATGCTCGTCGCTGGGCCGCCCTTCGGGCGACATTGTCGATCAGCGTGGAAGCGCGGGCAGCGCCTTGAGTGCGGCCAGGGCAGGGGCAGCACCGGCGCGGATCGCATGGCCAAGCAGGTCGCGGAACTCGCGTTCCGTGAGCGTCTCCACCGCAAGTTCGGAGACCAGAGCAGCATATTTGCCGCGCAAGGCGCGGCGGGCAATCTCGACTTCGTCATCGAGCTTGCGGCGGCGGGATTCCAGATCGACAAGGCGTTCGCGTTCACTTTGTTTCGGCATGACCATGGTCCTTTTCATGGGTCTGCCCGCCAAGCGTCATCATCCAAAAGCGCGCGCACGCGCGCAAGGCCAAAATTGCCTTGAGGCCCCTTCGGGGGAGCCGCGCCCCTTCCGGTGCGAGGCTACGCAGCGACGCTGTCGCAGCGAAAGGGAGGACGCACGCCGAGGGCGTTTGTAATGCACCCCACGCACGGGTGCTGCTCGGCGATTTCTTTAGCGTTTATAACAGTTTGGATGTGGCACAAATCGGCAGCCATTCTGGCGCTATGTGGCCGCCAGTGGCAGCCAGGCGATGGGTGCGCCAGACCCAAGTCCTTGATCTTCCTTGGCACTATCCGGCTGCCAGTGGCCGCCAGCATAAATCCTTGAGATCAGGCGCTAATTCGAGTATAAGGGGCGCGCTTCATCATGATCGTCAGGGTGCCAGACCGGAGTCTCGCCCTTGGCTCGCATTACGATCCGCGTCGATGACGCCCTCTTCAGGCGCCTTGATGTCCGTGCCCGCGACGCGGGAATGCCCACAGCAACCTATTGCCGTGACATCCTCGGGCGCTTCGAGGGCACCGATCCGTCGGGATACCATGCTCGATTCGACGAGCTCCATGCGACCGGCATCCAGACCCTTGCCATCCTCGCCGCCTCGGTCGGCGGGCGGACGCCGGAAATCCTTGAGCAGGGCCTCGCCGATGCCCGGCGCCTCCTCCGCGAGAGGGGGCTGCTCGATCCCGAGCAGGACCAGGCATGAGCATCTTTCGACACGACACGCTGGGGAGCTGGACCCGCGGCGGCCAGGCCATTGTCCACAATGTCCGCATGACCACGCAGGTCTTCTATCAGACCCTGGTGGCGGGGCTGGTCATCTGGATTGGCGGCATCATCTGGTACGGGTTCGAGAAGTCGACCGAATATGAGCGCTATGTCCTGCTGAAGCTGGGCCAGGCGAGCTTCATGGGGGACGCGGTTCCGGGCAATGCGGCACCCATCCTGTTCAAGACGCCTGCCGGTCGGGAATATTGGACGACCCCCAAAGGGCTGCTCGACTCAGGTCTAGCGCACACCACGCTGGAGGCGTTTGAGCGCTACCTCATCCATGGCGCAGCGCTGTCTGGCATCTTTGCGCTCGCCATGCTGTTCTGGGCGTGGTTCTATTTCACCCGCACGGGAAGGGGGCTCGGCTCCAATCAGTTCCTACGCGGGGCCCGGTTCGGGACCGTCCGGCAGGTACGCCGCGCGCTCTGGCGCCATGCGCGGGGCAGCTTCGAGATTGGCGGGGTCAATGTGCCCGACATCTTCGAGCCCGAGCATATCCTGATCTGTGGTGCCCCCGGCACCGGCAAGACCAACATCATCATCAAGATGCTCGCCGGCATCCGCCAGCGCGGTAAGCGGGCGATCGTCTATGACACCGCCGGCACCTTCGTCGAGAAATTCTACCGGCCCGGGATCGACGTTCTCCTCAACCCGCTGGACGTCCGATCCGACTGCTGGTCACCCTGGGTCGATGTCCCCAAGGACTATCATTATGATCAGATCGCGGAGTCCACGATCCCCGACAAGGCCGGCGATCCGTTCTGGGCCAAGTCCGCACGCGGCACCCTGGTGGCGGTGCTTCGCAAGCTCGCGCGCCAGCAGCGCACGCTGGTCTCCATCCTGCTCGATACCCTGCTGCGATCCAAGCTGAAGGACCTCGCGGCCTTTGCGCAGGGGACCGACGCCGCCGCATTCATCTCCATGGAAGGGGAGCGGACCTCGGCCGGCATCCAGGCGGAGCTCGCCTCGGTGATGCGGTCCTTCGCCTATCTCGACGATACCGAGGATGGCCTGTCGATCCGCGACTGGGTGGCGAACGAGCGGGACGACAGCTGGCTGTTCATCACTGTGAAGGCGGACCAGCTCCCGTCGCTCCGGCCCCTGATCACGGTCTGGCTCGACATCGCGATCAGCGCGATCATGAGCCTGTCGGCCGATCGCAACCGGCGCCTCTATTGCGTGATCGACGAGCTTCCCTCGCTCCAGAAACTGCCCAGCCTCTCCGACTTCCTGGCCCGTGCCCGGAAATATGGCGGGTGCGGTATCCTGGGCTTCCAGAGCTACCCGCAGCTTGAAGCGACCTATGGCATCCAGGATGCCGCGGCGATCACCGGCTATTGCTCGACCTGGGTGGCGCTACGCGCCAACGACACCCCGACCGCGAAACATGTCAGCGAAAATCTCGGCCAAGTTGAGCAGGTCGAAGCGAACGAAGGCATGTCCTACGGCGTCAACGACATGCGCGATGGCGTGAACCTCTCGCGGATGCAGGTGACCCGGCCCCTAGTGATGCACACCGAGGTCACTAACCTTCCCAATCTGTGCGGCTATCTTCGGTTCGGGCGCAATCTGCCCGTGGTGCGTTTCGAGGACAGCTACAATCGCATGCCCTCTATCGCCGTGGCATTTGAGGAACGCGCGACCACCCCTGTCCGGATGCCCATGGGGCCGGTCGCACCGCCCGAGCCGTCCGCTGAGCCAATGCCTGCGGCACCGCGTCCGACCACACGACGGCGCCGCGCGGTCCCTGCGGACACGGGGCCGGAGCTGCCACTGAGCCAACCCGCTACCTTGCCGACGACCGAGGCGGCAGAAAATGTTGATGCGCCGGCTGCGGAGCCTACCGACACGGGCGGCGGCGCAGTGGACGCACCGCCATCGCCCCCACCGCTTACGCTTTACGGGAAACCGACTGCGTTCCGGCTGCGGCAGCATGGCCGCCATGATGGCGACCGGAATTCGGCGGCGCCGGCATGATCAATCCCATCCGCCTCAAGGGCAAGCCCGCCAATATCAGCCGCTACTATACGGTGGGCGACTACTACACCAAGGGCACCGACGAGCATTCAGAGTGGGGCGGCCAAATCGCCACCGAGCTTGGGCTCGAGGGCAAGGTCGACCCGGCTATCTTCCAGGATCTGCTCGCCGGGAAAGTTGGCGATCTTCAGCTCGGCCGTCACCGCGCCGAGGCGAAGATCCAGCATCACCCCGGCTGGGACTTCGCGGTCAATGCGCCGAAGTCCGTCTCGATCATGGCGCTCGTCACGGGCGACGAACGTATCCTCGCTGCCCATGAGAAGGCCGTCGGCGTAGCGCTCGACTATATCGAGGAACATGCTTCCCTGCGGCACCGAGTCGCTGGCGAAATTGTCCATGAAACGACCGGCCGGCTGATCTTTGCGCGCTTCACGGAGCATGCATCGCGCGAACTCGACCCGCACTTGCATACGCACGTTGTCGTCATGAACATGACCAATCGCCAGGATGGCGATCAAATGGTCAGTCTCGAAACCAGGGCGATGTTCGTCGAGCAGATCGTCGCCGGGCAGGTTTATCGCAACGAGCTGGCGCACGACCTTCGCGAGCTTGGCTATCAGATCGGCTTCGACCCCCGCAAAGGCCTATTCGAAATCCGGGGCGTCCCGTCCGAGCTGGCCAAGGCCATGTCGCAGCGGGCTGAACAGATCAATGAGCATGCCAAGGAGCATGGCCTGACCGGGCAGGCCGGCCGGCAGAGATCCTTCTATGCGACGCGTGGCCCCAAGGAGAAAATCTCGTTGGAGCAGTTGCACGACCAGTGGGCCTCCAGATCGGCACCCTTTCGGAAGGCGCTCGATGCCGCCCGGGAAGATGCAGACCGCAGCGAGAACGATGTGCGCCCGCCGGATGCCCGCACGTCGGCCCGCGCGATGCTGTTCGGTATCCGCCAGGCGGAAACCCGGGAGGCCGTCAACAATCTCGGCCGGATGTTCCGGCTCGCCCTTGCCTCCCATGTCGGGGAGGTCCGGCTCTCGGATATCCGGCCCCTGGTCGAGGAGCATGAAAGCCGCTTCAAGCTGCTCGCAACGAGGCATCAAACCGGCGACGAGATCCACACGCGGGGGCGCACAACCCGGCGCACCGCGCGCCTTGAACTGGCTCTGTCCGAGCATCTCTCGCTTTCGCTCAATGATGCCACGCCTATTGCGACCGTCGAGCGCATTCGCGAGGTCATGGCTGAAGCTGGCCTCAATCCTGCCCAGGAGGCAGCGCTCCTCCACATCGGGACGACCAGCGACCGGCTTGTCGGTGTCCATGGCGTCGCCGGCGCAGGCAAGTCGATGTTAGTGAAGTCGCTGAACGATGCTGCCCCACAAGGAATTACACTCGTCGCGCTCGCGCCGACCTCATCGGCGGCGGCCAAGCTAGGCGCCGACGCACGGATCGACTCCCGGACTGTCGCCAGCCTTGTCGCCGGGGGCGGGCGCAACATCGACGACAGCTATACCCTCGTGCTCGACGAGGCCGGCCAGCTTGGCAACCGGCAGGCGCTTCGCGTCCTTGAGATCAGCCGTATGACCGGCGCTCGGCTGATCGTCCTCGGCGATAACAAACAGACCGGCGCAATCGAACAGGGGAAGGCCTTCTGGCTGTTGCAGAAGCTGGGCCTTCCGACGGCCGAGCTTACCGAGTCCATACGCCAGGAAACCCGGATGATGAAGGCAGCGGTGACCCAGGCTCGCCTGGGTAACTATGCCGCCTCGCTGGAGAACCTCGACAAGGTGACCAGCGGCGGGGATGCAGAGGCCCTCGCCAGGGGACTGGTCGGCGAATGGACCAGGCTGAAACCCGAGAACCGCGCGAACACCAACATCCTCGTCCTGGAGAATGCTACCAGGTTGATCGTCAATACCAAGATCCGGGAAGCTCTGAAGACGGAGGGCGCAATTGCGGCGGAAGACGCCCGGCTCTCAGTCCTGACGCCCGCCGGGATGACCGATCAGGAGAAGCACTTTACCCGCTTCTATTCGGGCGGGCAGGTCCTGATCTTCTCGCGGGACAATGCGGGCCTGGGAGTCGCCCGCGACACCGAATATCGTGTCGTCGGGATCGGCCGTGATGCGAACGGCCGGCAGGTGGTCCGGATGGTCGACGAACATGGTCGGACCATCCGGTGGGACCCTCGTATCGGACGTGCCTCGCAGGTCAATGTGTTCCGCAGCGAAGAGCGCGATTTGGCCACGGGTGACCGCATCCAGTGGCGTTTGGTGAGCCATGACCTTGGTTTGAAGAACGCCGAGCGCGGCACTGTCGAGCGTCTGGATGGAGCAGTCGCGACGATCCGCTGGGACCGGGAAGGGCGAGTCCAAGACATCGACCTTTCCCAGCACAAAAGCTGGGACCACGGCTACGCGGAGACGGTCTATTCTGCCCAATCGAAGACTTATGATCGCGCTTATGTGCTCGCGCCGGTGAATTCCGGGCTGGTGACCGGCCAAAACTATTACACCGCGATCACGCGCGCGCGTTACGGCGTAAAGCTGTGGACCGAGGATCGGGAGCGCCTCGTCGACAAGCTTGAACGCCACTCCGGGGAGAAGACCTCCGCTCTGGAAGGCCTCGGCCGCCTCGATCGCGACAGTCACAGGGCTCGCGAGGAGCGCCATGGAGAGCGATGGGATCGGCTGCGCGATCAGCAGCGCGGTGAGCGCCAGGAACGCAAGGAGCGGATGCGTGCGGAGCAGGAGGCCCGCAACCGGCCCGAACAGGGCGGCCTGGCCCATCTGCTTGCCGGTCGTGCGCAGTCTGCGGTGGAGGCTGTGGACCGGTGGCTTACGAACATCCTGACGCGGAGTGTTGAGGAGGGGCCACACACCCAGACGGCGCCCTCACGTGTCGATCCGGCCCCCGCACAAGAGCACGACCATGGGGCTGGCCATGATCACTAGGGCCGCTTTTGCACCCAGGTTCGCGCCGATCTTCATCAGGGCGGTCTTGGCTGCCCTGATGTTCGCATTCCCTGTCCATTCCCTGGAAGCCCGAACGACCCGTCAAAACACGATCGACGAGCAGATCGTCGCGACGTGCATCGCCCGGTCAGCTGCCGGCCGCAATTGGCTTGCCAAGACGCTCTGGGGATTGCGTGATCAGGAAGGCGGCTGGATTGGCGCGGAAGTCGCAAACAGCGACGGCAGCCACGACCTCGGGCCATTGCAGGTCAATAGCTGGTGGGTACCGCGGCTGGCGACGATCACCGGTCGGCCGGAGCGACATGTCCGCCATTGGTTGAAACAGGATGCCTGTTTCAACGTCGAAGCCGCGCGCTGGATATTCCTCTCCGGGTTGGCCACCACGCGCGACTATTGGAAGGCGATCGGTGTCTATCATAGTCCCACGGGATGGCGGCAACAACGCTACACCTCGAGCGTCCTCGTTCATCTACGGCGACGGTTCGGGGCCAGCCTCTTTGCTCGACCCTCAAAGGGGCCGTCGCCAGTGTCTGTGACTACGCCATGAGGCGTCGTCGTCGGCCGAAGGTTCTGGGAGCCAATTCACCATCCCGACCGCCCGTAGGGGCAGAAGTTGTCGCCTCACTTCCAGCATTCGATTCCGAGCACGATCCAGAGCCCGTCGAACCGCCACCAATACCCTTAGTGACTGTAGCCTCCGGGATGCATGACACTCCGCCTAGCTTTGGAAGGCGACGGGTTTCCAGACGCGCGATGTTCTCGGCCGCCCTAGTCGCTGACGCCAGAGCATATTTCGAACAGCACCTCGATCGTCCTGTCAGCGACGATGAAGCGAGAAACTTTCTGGGGGATTTCGTGGATTTTTTCACCGCTTTCGACAGTCGCCAATAGGATCGTGAGGAACCGCCAACTGCAAGGAAAACCAAACAACCCCAAGTAATTCACATATCGAACTTCGCCAGATGACTTTCAAAAATGGGAGGATGGATGGTATATTGGGGTAAGGAGGAGTAATTGAGATGACGAGACCCCGCGCAAAGATCGTACAACCGAAGGCAAAGCGTATCATTCAAGAACGCAATAAGGCGGTCATGTACGCACGAGTATCGACCAGCGAGCAAGAGAAGGAAGGATTTTCTATCCCGGCACAGCAGAAGTTGATGCGAGAGTATGCGGCTCAGAACGGCATAACGATTGCCTCTGAACATGTTGACGTTGAAACCGCGAAGCGCGCCGGTCGTACCGGATTCGAGGAAATGCTTCGCTACATCAGATCCCATCCGAGCGTCAGAACGATTCTGGTCGAGAAGACCGACAGGCTCTACCGCAACCTCAAGGATTGGGTGACGGTCGACGGATTGGATATCGAGATCCATTTCGTGAAGGAGAATGTCGTTCTCTCTCGGGATTCGAGATCGTCGGAGAAGTTCATGCATGGCATCAAGGTTTTGATGGCCAAGAACTACATCGACAATCTCTCTGAGGAGACCCGCAAGGGAATGCTCGAAAAGGCAGAGCAGGGGATTTGGCCGACATTCGCTCCCCTCGGTTATGTGAATGTGATGGGCCCGCTCGGCAAGAAGGTCATCACAATCGATCCGGATATCGGTCCGTTGGTGACCCGCGTGTTCGAATGGTTCGAGAGCGGCCAGTATTCGCTCAAGGAAGTTACCCAATTGGCCGTCCGGGCTGGCCTCCGGTACCGCAAGAGCGGAAAACCAGTGGGCGTGAGCACGATCAACACAATGCTACGCAGCCGGATTTACACGGGTTCGTTCGAATGGCTGGGCAAACTCTACAAGGGCTCGCATACTCCGCTGACGACCTTTGCCACCTGGTCCAACGTGCAAGAGATCCTGGATGGCCGGAGCATCTCCAACGTCCACGGCAATCGGCTTCAATTTGCTTACACCGGACTGATCACCTGCGGTCACTGCGGTTGCGCGGTCACGGCCGAGATCAAGAAGGGCCGATACATCTACTACCACTGCTCCAGGTTCAAGGGGCGCTGCCCAGAACGATACATACGGGAGGAGGCGCTCGACGAGCAGTTTGCAGCTGTCCTCAGGCGGCTTCGGCTGGATGATGCGTCATTCCGGCTCATTGAGCGAGCCATCCGTGAGAGTCATGCAGACGAGCGGCGCGACCGCGACGAATCGGTTGAGCGCTTGCGGGCTGAGGCCGATCGCCTTCAACACCGATTGGACACTCTTTACCTCGACAAGATCGATGGGCGGGTCACGGTCGAATTCCACGACCGGGTTTCAGCGACCTGGCGTGAAGAGCGGGATCGGACGCTGCGAGATATGGAGAGCTTGCATGCCGCCGAGGACGACCTGATTGATGATGGTCTGGCGCTGCTGGATTTCGCGAGGACCGCCCACAACCAGTTTGCGGATCAGCCCTTGGCGACCAAGCGGCGGGCTCTGAATTTGATATTATCGAACTCGTCATTCGCGGGTGGAGCGCTGACCGTCACGTTCCGAGAACCGTTTGGAATTCTTGAAAAAATCGGCGGAACTGGCGGTTCCGGCCCAGCACCAAAAGGGGGCAAAAAACCCCCACTTTTAGAATTGGCTCCCTGAGTTGGATTCGAACCAACGGCCGCTCGATTAACAGTCGAGAGCTCTACCGCTGAGCTATCAGGGAACACCGTGCGGAGGCGCTGTATAACCTGCGATTCGCACGATGCAACCCCATCAGGCCCCCTCACGCGATGAATTGTTCCATCGTTATCCGGTCGTCCAAAGCATGCTCCGGATCGAACAAAAGCGTGAGCTCGCGCGCGCGGTCGATCACGATATCCACCTTTGCCACTTCGCGAATCTCGCGCTGGTCGGCGACGGCGCTGACCGGGCGCTTGGCCGGCTCGAGCACGCGCAGCGAGATGCGCGCCTTGTCGGGCAGGATGGCCCCGCGCCAGCGCCGCGGCCGGAACGGGCTGATCGGGGTCAGCGCCAGCATCGCCGAGCCGAGCGGCAGGATCGGCCCCTGGGCGGAGAGGTTGTACGCGGTCGATCCGGCGGGCGTGGCGACCAGGATGCCGTCACAGGCGAGCTCGTCGATCACGATGCGCTCGTTGACCGTCACTTCCAGCTTGGCGGTCTGGCGGGTTTCGCGGAGCAACGAGACCTCGTTGATCGCAGGGAGCTTGAAGACTTCGCCGCTGGCGGTCTCCGCTGTCATGCTGAGCGGGATGACCTTGAATTCCTTGGTGCGGGACAGCCGTTCGTCCAGCCCGTGGCGACGCCATTCGTTCATCAGGAAGCCGACCGTGCCGAGGTTCATGCCGAACACCGGCACGACCGGCTTGCGGCGCTCCAGCATCTGGTGGAGCGTCTGCAGCATGAAGCCGTCGCCGCCGAGCGCGACGATCATCTCGGCATCCTCGACCGGCACCCAGTCATAGGCATCGGCAAGCTCCTCCGCCGCGGCCTGGGCGGGTGGCGTCGGGGAGGCGACGAGCGCCCGGCGAATGCTCATTGGGGCAATCTCATCCGCCGGTGACGCTCATATGGCGCGACACGGCCGGCGCGGCGGCGGCGATGTCGAAATCATGGCGCGCGGGCTTGGACGCCATCGCCCGGTCGAGCGCTGTGTCGAGGCCGGCCAGACCGCCGTCGCGCAATGCCTGCTTCAGATCGACCTGATCGTCATGGCCAAGGCAGGTATAGAGTATGCCCTCGGTCGTCAGTCGCACGCGGTTGCAGGTGTCGCAGAAATTGGCAGTGAGCGGCGAGATGAGCCCGAGCCGGGTGTCGGTCTCCGAGACACGCCAATAGCGCGCCGGGCCGCCGCTGCGATGCGTGTCGCGTGTCAGCGGGAAGCGCGCGGCGAGATCGTCGAATACAGCGGTAAGCGGCAGGAAACGATCGGCGCGGTCCTCGTCGATCGCGCCAAGCGGCATGGTCTCGATCAGCGACAGGTCGAAGCCATGGTCGACGCACCAGTCGAGCATCGGCGCGATCTCGGCCTCGTTGAGGCCCTTCAGTGCGACCATGTTGATCTTCACTGCCAGGCCGGCGTCGCGCGCTGCCATGATACCGCCGATCACCTGCGCCACATCGCCGTGGCGCGTGATGTAGCGGAAGGTCTCGGGATCGCGGCTGTCGAGGCTGACATTGATGCGGCGGATACCTGCTGCGGCCAGCTCTGCGGCATGGTTGGCGAGCCGGGTGGCGTTGGTCGTCATGGTCAGCTCGTCGAGCCCGGCCCCGACATGGCGTCCGAGCCGCCGCACCAGATCGCCGACGTCACGGCGGACCAACGGCTCGCCGCCGGTGAGGCGGATCTTGGTGATGCCGCGCGCGATGAAGCGCTCGGCGATCAGCGCGATCTCCTCCAGTTTGAGCAACGCGGCGCGCGGCAGGAAGGTCATCTGCTCCGCCATGCAGTAGCGGCAGCGCAGATCGCAGCGATCCGTCACCGAGATCCGCAAATAGCTGATCGTGCGGCCATGGCGGTCGATCAGGGCGGGGGCACTGGCCATGTGCAGGAGCTAAGCCTTCGCGGGGGCGCTAACAACCCCGTTTGGCATTCCCGTCCGGCTTCGGGACCGCCCAAGCCTTGTTCTTCGCCGCCAAAGCCGTGATGAAGGGGTTGGACGGTCCCTCGACAAGCGCAGGGCGAACGGAGAAAACAGGAGACCGTGATCGACGCCGAGCCCAGCCATGGCCCTGCGCCCCTTTTCATCCTGTCGTTCCGGCAGCGCGACGAGCTTGCCGAGCTTGCGGCGGGTGCCGGCTGGCAGGTCGTGGCGGCGCGGCGCGCGGCGGGGGCGGAACGGCGGTTCGTGACGAGCGGGGCAGCGGTCGCGGTAGTCGATGCGCGCGGCGCACTGAGCGAGGGGCGGGAGGCAGCGTCAGCGCTGGGTGGCGCGATCGCGGCCAATGGCGGTGCCTTGCTCGCCCTGGTCTCGCGCGGCGACACTACCGCGATCGGTGATTTCTATGACGCCGGGGCGACGCACTTCCTCGCGAGCCCGTTCAGCGAGGCCGAATTTCTTCAGGCGCTGCGCTATGCCGCGCGCCATGCCGAGCGCATGGCCGGGGACTGGCGCGCGACTGGACCGTCCGAGCCGCTCGGCTGGCGGCTCGACGTGGCGACACGCGCGCTGTTGCTCACGCCCGCCTTTGCCCGGCTGCTCGATGTCGATGAGCACCCCAAGCTGGTCGCGCTGTGGCGGCGGATCGACCCGGTCGAGCGCCGGGCGGCAATGGCATCGATCCGGCGGCTGTCGGCGACGCGGCAGGCGACGGCGTTCGCGCACGATCTCACGGGGCTCGGCCGAATCGTGCAGCATCTCCAATATGATGCGAAGGCCGGGCGCATCGACGCGCTGATCGAGCCGCTGGGCAGCGCTCCGGAACCCGCGGCCGTCCTGCGCGACGCACTGATCGGTACGCGCGACGCCGGGAGTGCGCGGCGCTGGGTCGAGCGGCGGCTGAGCGATCCCGAGGGGCGGCCGCTGACCGCGATGCTGGTCGCGCTCAATCGGTTCGACATGGTCAATGCCGCTTATGGTCGCGCTACGGGTGACGCGCTGCTCCGTGCGGCATTCAAGCGGATCGAGGAGGCGGCGGGCGGTGCGCTGGTCGCGCGGCTCGGCGGCTCGGAATTCCTCGTTGCGATCGAGGATGCCGGCGCCCGGGTCGACCTTGCCGCCGAGCGGATCGCCGGGGAACTGGCGCGGCCCTTCGTGACGGGGGAGACGATTGCCGTGCTGGGCTGCCGGATCGGTATCGCCGGGCGCGAGCCGGGCGATACCGCCGCGAGCCTGCTCCGCCGGGCGAGCGAAGCTTTGGCCGATGCCCGCGCCTCCGACAGCGCCACGGTGCGCGTCGCTGAAGCGGGCGGTGGAGAGGAATCGATCGATGCCCTCGCGGTCGAACTGCGCCATGCGATGGAGCGCGGCGAGATCGACATCCTGTTCCAGCCCCAGGTGTCGGTCACGACCGGTGCGATCGTCGGGGTCGAGGCGCTGGCGCGCTGGGACCATCAGGTGCTGGGCACGATCGGCGCGGAGATCCTGTTCGCGGCGGCGGCGCGCGCCGATCTCGAGATCGGGCTTTCCGACCATATCCAGCGCATCACGCTGGACCGGGCAGCGGCGTGGCCGGCTGCGCTACGCAGCCTTCGCCTGTCGATCAACTTGACCGCGGGCGATATCGCGCGGCCGGGTTTTGCCGATCTGTTCCTCGACCGGGTCGATGCGAGCGGCTTTCTCCGGTCTCGCCTGACAGTGGAGATCGTCGAGAGCGGGTTGATCGAGGATCTGGGCATCGCCTCGACCTTGCTCGCGACCTTGCGCAGCGCTGGGGTGCGTGTCGCGATCGACGATTTCGGGACGGGCTATTCGAGCCTTGCCTATCTCAAGTCGCTGCCGCTCGATTATCTCAAGATCGACAAGAAGATGACTCAGGACATCACCGGCACGACGCGCGACCGGGTGGTGGTGCGCGGCGTGATCGACATGGCGCGCTCGCTCGGCCTGGTCGTTATCGCGGAGGGTGTGGAGACCCAGCAGCAGCTGGACCTGCTCGCGAAGGATGGGTGCCAGATCTATCAGGGCTTCCTCCGCTCCGAAGCGATCTCGACCGAGGCGCTGGTGGCGTTGATGGAGCCCGTCTCATGAGGGCGCTCGCAGCGCTCGCCGTCATCGCGCTGGTGGTGCCGGCTGCCGCCGCGCCGTGCGAGGACGCCAACGCCGCGATCATGGCGGTCATGCGGGACAGCGCAGCCGGCTGGACGGCGCGCGATCTCGATCGTTTCATGGCGGTCTATGCCGAGGATGCGACCTTCGTGGTCGGCGACGGGGTGATCCGCGGCAAGGCGGCGATCGCCGCGCGCTATGCGCCGCGCTTTGCGCCGGAGGCAGCGGCGAAACGCGGTGCGCTGAGCTTCGAGCAAATGGCCTTCCGCCCGATCGATCCGTCGCACGCCCTGCTCGTCGCGCGCTACCGGTTGAAGGTCGCGGGCGCGGCGGACCAGACCGGCCCCACCTCGCTGCTGTTCGAGAAACAGCGGGAAGGCTGGAAGATCGTCGCGGATCACAGCAGCTGAGGGGAGGGGCCGCCCTCTCGCCTGTCACCGTCTTTTCTGGCAGCTTCGTGTGATGGTGCGGACGGTCATTCTCTACGCGATCCTGCTGGCCGCTTCGGTCGGTGCGCTCGAATGGCTGCAATATCGCTATCTCACCCGGGCCTTTTCGACTGAGATCTATATCGCGCTGCTGGCGGCCGGTTTCATTGCGCTGGGCATCTGGGTCGGGCGCCAGCTGACGCCGAGACCAGCGGGCCAGGCGTTCGAGCGGAACGACGCGGCGATCCGGGCGCTCGGGCTCACACCGCGCGAGTGCGAGATCCTCGAACTGCTCGCCTCGGGCCAGTCGAACAAGGAGCTGGCCCGTACGCTTGGCATTTCGCCGCACACGATCAAGACTCATGTCGCGCGCCTCTACGAGAAGCTGGAGGTGCAGCGGCGCATCCCGGCGGTGGAGAAGGCGCGGTTCCTGGCGCTGATCCCGCCGGCGGATCGGGCATGAGGGCGATCTCGCGAAAATCACCCGTTCGGGCGATTGGCGAGATGGGCGCTTTCCTGCCCTTTCCGGCCTTCAACAGCGGGAGTCTGGAATCGTGAAATACGCCTTCATCTATGGGTCGTTGTCGGGCCTCGTCATCATCCTGACCATGCTCGCCGGCATCGTCTTCAGCGAGCAGGGCAGCTTCTTCAGCTCGGAATGGTTCGGCTATCTCGTCATGCTGGTGGCACTGACCTTCATCTTCGTTGGGGTGAAGCGCTATCGCGATATCGAGCGGGGCGGGGTCATCACGTTCGTCCGCGCCTTCGGACTGGGCCTCTCGATCGCAGTGGTCGCGGGGCTTGCTTATGCGCTCGTCTGGGAAATCTATCTCGCCTCCACCAACTATGTGTTCATGGACAATTACATTGCCGGAATTGCCCGCGCGAAGCAGGCTGCGGGGGTTCCAGCCGCCACTATTGCAAGGCAAATGGCCGAGTGGGAGCAGGTTCGGGTGAACTATCGCAACCCGCTATACCGTATCCCGATGACCTTTATGGAGATGTTCCCGGTCGGCCTGCTCGTCGCTTTGGTGTCGGCGGCGCTGCTGCGCAACCCGAAGTTGTTGCCGGCAACGCGCTGATCGCTCAGCCCGCCCGGCGCAGCTCAGGCGGTTCCGTGCGGGCTCTCGCGGTGGCGGGAAGAATGTCGAGCACGGTGCCCAGTGCGCGAGCCAAGGCGGAAAGCAGCATGATCGATCGGCCGTCGATATCGTGGCGGCTGCGCCAATAAGCGCCGATGGCGGCGCTCGGGATCGGCGTACCGACGGGGAACATCGCCATGCTGCGCACGAAGGTGGACAGATAAAGGTTCAGCGGCACACGCGCGTCATGCTCGATATCGGGGATGACGATCGGCCGGTTGTGCAGGATGGCGAGGCCCGAGATACAGCGCTCGATCGGGAATTGCTGACCGGTCCATAACGGGCTGATCGCATCCTCGGCGATATACGCGACCTCGTCGCCGATACGGCGAATGACCGTGACACCCTCGGCGCCGGTGACATGCCGAGCGGTTTCCCGCACCACCTCGATCGCGCCCTCGACCGATCCCGCCCCCTGCATGCGAGCGATGGTCTCGTGCAGCGCGTTCCAGCGCTGGAGATAGGCTATCTGCCCCATGGATTCCCCCCTTTGCGGGGCCAATGTCGCAAGTCGTTGTGAAGGATCGGTAATCGAACGATCCATATTGGAGGTTTTTCAGGCGCGCCTCCGCCATCGGATGCGGTCGGTCGTGCCGGAATGGCCGCTCGAATCCTGCGCCTGCCCGACAAATCAACGCGACCTCGGGAACAGGTGGCCGGCTTCTCCGTTCGGTTCGCTAACCCAGGAGGAGAGCATGGAAGCACAGGAACTTCATCGTGGCAGGCTGATCGACCATATTCAGCTCGTGGTGCGCGACCTGCCAGCAAGCCGGCGTTTTTACGGGGCGGTCTTCGACGTGCTGGACGTGCCGATCGGCGGGGAGTCCGACGACTATTTCTGGGTGGACGAGCTGTTCGTCTCGACCGCCGACAGCAAGGCGGCACAAGGGCATTTGACCGGGCGGCATCACCTGGCGTTCCAGGCGGCGGACCGCGCGATGGTCGAGGCCTTTCACAAGGCGGGGCTGGACGCCGGCGGGAAGGACAATGGCGCGCCGGGCGAACGGCCCTATCACCCCGGCTATTACGCCGCCTTCCTGATCGATCCGGACGGCAACAATATCGAGGCGGTCTTCCACGGCGAGGCCGAGCGCAGCGCGCCCTCGGTGAAGATCACTTTCGAAATGTGATCGCACAATCAAGGGTCGTCACCCCGGGCTTGTCCCGGGGCCACTGTGCCGCGATCTCAATGACCGGAGAATTTGCGGCACGGTGGATGCGGGAACAAGTCCGGCATGACGGACTGAAGGGCTACCCCGCCGCTTTGGCCAGCCCCTTCGACAGCTGCAGCGCGCCGTTGAGACGGGCCTTGGGGTCGCCCCAGGTGCGGTTGATCACCAGCTTGGAGTCGGGCCGCAGCTTCGCGACCCCGTCGAGCCGCGCGATCCAGGCAAGCAGGCCGTCGATGTTGGGCGGCTTGTCGTCGTGGAAGCTGACCAGCGCGCCGCGCGGGCCGACATCGATCTTTGCCACGCACGCCTTTTTCGCGTTGAGCTTGATCTCGATGAGGCGGATCAGATTCTCGGTCGGATCGGGCAGCGGACCGAACCGGTCGATCAGCTCGGCGGCGAAGGCCTCGATCGCCTGGGATTCGTCGAGATCGTTCAGGCGCCGATACAGGCCCATGCGCAGGTCGAGATCGGGGACATAGTCCTCCGGGATGAGGATCGGCGCATCGACCGTGATCTGCGGCGAGAAGTCGCGCGGGCGCTGGGCAAGGCCGCCGGCCCTGGCGTCCATGATCGCCTCTTCCAGCATCGACTGGTAGAGTTCGTAGCCGACTTCCTTGATATGCCCCGACTGCTCGTCGCCGAGCAGATTGCCGGCGCCGCGGATATCAAGATCGTGGCTGGCGAGCTGGAACCCCGCGCCGAGGCTGTCGAGATCTGACAGGACCTTGAGACGCTTCTCCGCCGTCTCGGTGACGATCCGATCCGGCGGGGTGGTGAGATAGGCATAAGCGCGGGTCTTCGCCCGGCCGACGCGCCCGCGCAGCTGATAAAGCTGGGCAAGGCCGAAGCGATCGGCGCGGTGGATGATCATCGTGTTGGCGCTTGGGATATCCAGGCCGCTCTCGACGATGGTGGTGGAGATCAGCACCTCGAACTTCTTGTCGTAGAACGCGGACATGCGTTCCTCGACTTCGGTCGGGGACATCTGGCCGTGCGCGGTGACGGCCCGCACCTCGGGCACATGTTCGCGCATGAACTGCTCGATATCGGGAACATCGGCGACGCGCGGCGTGACGAAGAAGCTCTGCCCGCCGCGATAATGCTCGCGCAGCAGCGCCTCTCGCAGCACGACCGGGTCCCATGGCATGATATAGGTGCGAACCGCGAGGCGGTCGACGGGCGGGGTCTGGATCACCGACAACTCGCGCAGGCCCGACATTGCCATCTGCAAGGTGCGTGGGATCGGCGTCGCGGTGAGCGTGAGCACATGGACGTCGGTCTTGAGCGCCTTCAGCCGCTCCTTGTGGGTAACGCCGAAACGCTGTTCCTCGTCGACCACGACCAGGCCCAGCCGCTTGAACGCGACCGATTTGGCGAGGATCGCGTGGGTGCCGATCACCACATCGATCGTGCCGTTCTCGATGCCTTCGCGCGTCGCCTTGGCCTCGGCGGCGGGAACGAGGCGGGAGAGGCGGCCGACATTGAGCGGGAAGCCCTCGAAGCGCGCAGTGAAGTTCTGGAAATGCTGGCGCGCGAGCAGGGTGGTCGGGCAGACCACAGCGACCTGCAGTCCGGACATCGCCGCGGCAAAGGCAGCGCGGAGCGCCACCTCGGTCTTGCCGAAGCCGACATCGCCGACGACGAGCCGGTCCATCGGCGTGCCGGTGGCAAGATCGCCGAGCACGTCGTTGATCGCGCGATCCTGGTCTTCGGTTTCCTCGTACGGGAAACGATCGACGAAGCTTGCATAGCCGCTCTGGTCGGGTTCGATCACATCGGCGGGACGAAGCGCGCGTTCGGCGGCGGTCGCGATCAGCTCGCCCGCGATCTCGCGGATCCGCTCCTTCATGCGGCTCTTGCGGCGCTGCCAGGCCTCGCCGCCGAGCTTGTCGAGGCTCGCGCCTTCGCTGTCCGAGCCGTAGCGCGACAGGACTTCGAGATTTTCGACCGGCACGAACAATTTGTCGCCGCCGGCATAGGTCAGCGCGACGCAATCATGCGGGCTCTGGCCGACCGGGATCGAGGTCAGGCCTTCATAGCGGCCAATGCCGTGATCGACATGGACGACCAGATCGCCGGGCGTGAGCATCGCCAGTTCGGCGAGGAAGGCGTCGGCGGATTTCTTGCGCTTGGCGCGGCGGACGAGGCGGTCGCCGAGCATGTCCTGCTCGGTGAGGAGGGCTACGTCCGGGGTGGTGAAGCCATGATCGAGCGGCAGGACGATCAGGGCGATTCCCTTGTCGGCAGCGCTGAGCGCTTCCTGCCAGGTATCGACTTTGATCCCGGCCTTCAGCCCATGATCGGCGAGAAGCGACGACAGCCGCTCGCGCGCGCCGGTCGAGTAGCTGGCGAGGATCGGCTTGCGGCCGTCGCGGCGGAGCGTCGCGATGTGATGGACGACGGCTTCATAGACATTCGCACCGCTCGACCGTTCCGCACCGAAATCGCGCGGACCGTCGACATTGAAGTCGAGGACGGTGGCGCTTTTGGGCTCATGGAACTGGGTCGTGAGATGGGCTGGGGTCTCCTGCAGCCGCTCGGCGAAGTCGTTCGCGGTCAAATACAGCGCGTCTGGCGGAAGCGGCCGGTAACTGCCGGGATCGCTCGACTGCGCCTTGACGCGATTGGCATGGTAATCGGTGATCGCCTCGAAACGCTGCTCCGCCGCACCGAGCACGCCAGCGTCGCGGACGACGACGGGATCCGCGCCGAGATGGTCGAACAAGGTCGCCATCTTCTCTTCGAACAGCGGCAGCCAATGCTCCATGCCCGCAAGGCGGCGGCCGTCGCTGATCGCCTGGTAGAGCGGATCGCCGGTCGCGGTGGCGCCGAAGCGCTCGCGATAGCGGCTGCGGAAGCGCTTGATGCTGTCCTCGTCGAGCAGTGTCTCGGAGGCGGGGAGCAGGGTGAAGCCCTCGATCCGGCCGGTGGTGCGCTGGTCGGCGGGGTCGAAGGTGCGCACCGATTCGATCTCGTCGCCGAAGAAATCGAGGCGGAGTGCCTGTTCGGCGCCCGAGGGGAACAGGTCGACCAGACCGCCGCGCACCGCGAACTCGCCCGAATCGGCGACGGTTTCCACCCGGACATAGCCATTCGCCTGAAGCTGCTCGGCCAGGCGATCGCGGCCGATGCGCTCCTTGGGGGCGAGGGTGGCGACGAGCTGGCGGATGCGAAACGGGGTGAGGGTGCGCTGGGCGGCGGCGTTGGCGGTGGTGAGGAGGAGCTGCGGGCCCTTGGTCGGTTGCTGCAGGCGGTGCAGCGTGGCCATGCGCTCGGCCATGACATGGAGCGTCGGCGAGGCGCGGTCATAGGGAAGGCAGTCCCAGGCGGGGAAGGTCAGGACTTCCAGCTCGGGCGCGAACACGGCAGCAGTCGCCGCGATGGCGCGCATCGCTGCCTCGTCGGGCGCTATGAACACCGCACGGGTTTTCGCGGCGCGGCCCAGGTCGGCGAGCAGCCACGGCTCGAACCCCGTCGGCACGCCGGCAAGGGTGAGGGGCGTCCTGGCCGAGAGAATCTTGTTCAGGTCGGGCATTCTTGCTCCCCCCTCCTTGAAAGGGAGGGGTTGGGGGTGGGTGCGCGCGTCTGCGCGCCTTCTAAGACTCAGGGGCGCTTCGTTGGAGCAAGGTTCGAGGCATCGAGCCTTGCTGCCCCACCCCCAACCTCTCCCCTGAAGGGGAGGGGCTTTTACGGGGTCAGCGGGAAATCGGCACGTACGTCAAAACACGCATCGCTTCCATGATCGGCCCTTCGTACCGCGCCGGGCAGATATCGGTGCCGATCGCCCAGGCCATGATGTCGACATCCTGCTCCTCGAGCAGTTCCTCGAACAGATCGATCTCCGTGTCGCTCCATCCGGACGAGGCGGCGTCGCAGAAACCGCCGATCAGCAAATCGGCTTCCTTGGTGCCGCGGTGCCATGCACGAAAGTGCAGGCGTTTCAGGCGGGTTGCTCGATCCATATATTTCCAACGGCAATTGGCCGGCGGTGCTTGGAGCAACCGTCGGCTGGGACTAGGTAAGGGTCAGATAGTCATGCGGCCCGATATCCTCAATCCATTGTTCGCCGAGATTACGGCATTGAAAGGCGTCGGCCCCGGGCTGGCCAAGCCGCTGGACAAGCTCGGCCTGCACCGCGTGCTCGACATAGCCTTCCATCTGCCGACCGGCTGGATCGACCGGGTGCCCCGCGAAGAGCTCGACATGGCCGATGCCGGGCGGACGATCGCGATCACCCTGACCGCGGTCGAGCACCGTTCGGGCAATGGGCGGGGGCCGGCCCGGGTCCGTGCGGTCGATGCCAGGGGCAACTACATCAGCCTGATTTATTTCGGCGGACATCCGGGCTGGTCGAAGAAATTGCTGCCGACCGGTGAGCCGCGCCGGGTGTCGGGACGGCTGGAGATGTACGGGCAAGAATTGCAGATGGTCCATCCGGACTATGTGCTGCCGCTCGACGAGGCGCCCGATGTTGGCGAGCGCGAGGCGATCTATCCGCTATCGGAAGGGATCACCTCGCGGCGGATGGGGCAGTTGACCGCGCAGGCGGTAGAACGGGCACCCGATTTGCCTGAGTGGATCGAGCCGGGGCTTCTGGCGAAACATGGCTGGCCGTCGTGGCGCGAGGCGCTGGCCCGGGTCCATGCCGATCCCTCCGACGCCAAGGCGAAGGATCGGCTGGCCTATGACGAGCTGTTCGCCAACCAACTCGCGCTGATGCTGGTGCGGCAATCGTCCAAGGCGCGCCGGGGCAGGGCGCTTGCCGGCGACGGGCGGCTGCGCGACGCGCTGGAACTGCCTTACACGCTGACGCGCGCGCAGGCGCGGACGGTGCGCGAAATCGAGGGCGATCTGCAACAATCCCAGCCGATGTTGCGGCTGCTCCAGGGCGATGTGGGATCGGGCAAGACGCTGGTCGCGGCGATGGCGCTGCTGATGGCGGTCGAAGCCGGGGCGCAGGGCGCGCTGCTGGCACCGACCGAGATCCTGGCGCGCCAGCACTATGATACGCTTCGACGCCAGCTCGGCGGCCTGCCGGTCGAGATTGCCGTGCTGACCGGGCGTGACAAGGGCAAAGTGCGCGAGGCGACCCTGATGGGGCTCGCTTCGGGCGCGATCCACATCCTGATCGGCACCCACGCGATCTTCCAGGAGGCAGTGACCTACAAGGACCTTGCCCTGGTCGTCGTGGACGAGCAGCACCGCTTCGGCGTGGCGCAGCGCATGATGCTCCAGGCCAAGGCGGACAGGCCGCCCCACCTGCTGGCGATGACCGCGACGCCGATCCCCCGCACCCTGACCCTCGCCAATTATGGCGAGATGGACGTCAGCCAGCTCGACGAGATGCCGCCGGGGCGTCAGCCGATCGAGACGCGCGTCATCTCCGAGGAGCGACTGCCCGAGATCGTCGATGCGCTGGCGCGGCATCTGTCGGACGGCGGGCAGGCTTATTGGGTGTGCCCGCTGGTCGAGGAAAGCGAGAAGAGCGATCTCGCGGCGGCAGAGGATCGGGCGGAGACGCTCCGCGCACGGTTCGGCGACCGGGTCGGGCTGGTACATGGCCGGATGAAGGGGCCGGAAAAGGACGCAGTGATGGCGGATTTCGCCGGCGCGCGGACTGGTGTGCTGGTGGCGACGACGGTGATCGAGGTCGGCGTCGACGTGCCCAATGCGACGCTCATCGTGATCGAGCATGCCGACCGCTTCGGCCTCGCTCAACTCCACCAGTTGCGCGGGCGCGTCGGGCGGGGGAGCGGGCGGTCGATCTGCCTGCTGATCCGCGGCAACCAGCTCGGCGAGACGTCGCGTGCGCGGCTGGCATTGATGCGTGAGACCAATGACGGGTTCCGCATCGCCGAGGAGGATCTGCGGCTGCGCGGCGCGGGCGAATTGCTCGGCACGAAACAGTCGGGCGAGGCCGGGTTCAGGCTGGCGACGGCGGAAACGCTCGAGGCCCTGCTGCCGGCGGCCGCCGCCGATGCGCGGCTGCTGATCGATCGCGACGGCGGGCTGGAAGGACCCCGTGGGCAGGCGGCGCGGACGGCACTGTACCTGTTCGAGCGCGACGCGGGCGTGGCGTTGTTGCGCTCGGGCTGAGCTCAGCGCCGGGTATCGGTCTCGCGGGTGAGCATCGTCACCACCTCATAATAGCTCTCCAGTCCGATCGGCTGCTCGAGTTCGCACCCGATCCGCCCGCCGAGCGACCAGCGAACCTCGGCGAAGCACATGCCGATGACGGGCAACAGGACCTGAATCCGTGATCCGGCGGCAAGTGCGGTATCGCACCGCGCCATCAGCCCGTTGGCGGAGAGATCGACGATCACCAGCGACAGCGGCTGGCCGGCGGGGCCGACGGCGCGGGTGCGGTGGCAGACGGGAACACGCTCGTCGATTCGTTTGTCGGTGATGGAATGGCGTTCCAAACCCATGAATTTGTCCTCGGAACCACGGCGAATACACGGCCGCGTACCTTCATGGAGTGGTCCGGACGCGTTTAACGCCGCGTTGTCGCGGGACTAAGGGATTCCCCTGCATCGAAGGAAAGCACCGTGTTGAAGCCGGGCCATTCCCGCCGTCGTTCGGGCGCGAAATCCTTCGTCGCGCGCCAGGCCTCCTTGCCGAACTGGGCCATGTCGTCGATTCGCCCGAGCAGGGTGAAGCGGTCGAACACGAACGGGATGCCTTCGGCACCGAGCAGCGAATTCGCCTCGGCCAGATGGAAATGGAGATGTGGCCCGGTGGTATCGCCGGTAAAGCCGAGCGCGCCGATCACCTGGCCCCGACGAACCCGCTCGCCCGCCCTGACCCGCACGCTGCCCGGGCGCAGATGCTCGTAAAAGGCGATCTGCCCGCCCTGCAGGCGCAGCGCGATGTAATTGCCCGCCCCTTCGCCAAGCGGGTGGGCGGGGTTGCGGGAGATCTGCGCGCTCTCGGCCATGTCGTTGCGCAACCCGACGATCACGCCGTCCGCCACCGCGAGCACCTTGTCGCCATAGCCGAACGCGTCGCTGGTCCTGTCCGCGTCCCCGGCGGTGGTGCGTCCTTGTGAGTCCAGCCGGATGAAATCGATCGCATAGCGGCCGGGCAGCCGCGCGCGCCCGTCGATCGTGTAGAACACCCGCCGATGGCCGCGCGGCCAGGAAGGGTCATGCACCGCCGCCCAGGGGCCACCGGCCAGAGGCGGTCCGAGCATGACGGGCAGAGCGCTCTCGACCTTCAGTGCTGCGCTTTGGGTCGTGAAGATCGCGTTGCTGCCGGCCATCCCATAGTCGACGATGTGGCGAAGCACCCCCGGCACGGCCGTCAGCGACACATCCGCTTCCACGAACAGCACGGCGCGCTGTCCGGGCGCGATGGCCCCCTTGCCGGACAGGAGCGTCAGCCGCTGGCCCAGCGCGTCGCCGGCGAAGTCGGCGAGGGTCTTGCCTGCCGGGTCGACGACGCGGACTCGCTTCACCGCAAGCGCTTCGTCGCTGAAATTCGTGAAATGCAGCTCGTAAACGAGCTGAGCCTTGCCCTGGAGCTGTACCGGTGTCGGCGCCCGTGGGACGGAGATGTCGAACGACTGCCTGAGCCCTGGAGAAGGGCGGTCTTGCGCCGTTGCGACGGCACAGAGCGTCAGCAGGCCCGGCGCCAGCCAGTGACTCAGTCGTTTGATCGAGAAGGGCTGCATGGTCGCCCCTTGCTCGCACGCTGGCGCGTGCGGTTCAACCGCGAGTCAGCGACCGCGCAGCAGCACCGCGAGCAGGTCGTAATAATCGGCCAGCTCGATCGCGTCGTCGAGTTCGCAGCCGATCCGGCCGCCAAGCAGCCAGCGGATCTCGGCGGAGATCACGCCCACCACCGGCAGCGTGATCGTCAGCCGGTCGCCGATCTTGTACGGCACGTCGCACCGCGCCATCAGGCCCAGCGCCGAGATATTGACGATCAGCAGGTTCACCGGGCGCGCGTCGGGACCGAAGGCGCGCGTACGGAAATGCACCTCGTCACGCGGCGTGCCGCGCTCGTCTACCGGTCTCGCATTCCCGAATGCCGCCATTGCTCACTCCCTAGAGCAGCAAGGCTACAGCGCAGGAATGAATCCGCTCGAAACGAAACTGTTTAACGACACCTTGCCCCGTTCGCGAAGCGCTGGCGCATCAACGGCTTAGGTCGGGAGCTTAGGTATTAACCCTGTGCCGCGACCAGAAGCCCATGATGCTTCTTGCCCGCGGCGATGCGCACTGGGTCGACGCCCACCCGGATGGTCAGCGCTTCGTCGGTCACCTTTTCCGCCCCGACCCGTGCGCCGCCGCCTTTGATCAGCCGCCGCGCCTCGCCCTTCGACGCGCACAGGCCGAGCGCGACGAGTGCGTCGACGATAACGATCTCGCCACCCTCGACCATATAGGTCGGCAGCGAATCCCCGGCCGAACCCTCTTCGAAGGTGCGGCGCGCGGTTTCGGCTGCCTCGATGGCGGCATCTGCACCGCGGCACAGGCTAGTGGCGGCGTCCGCCAGGATCTTCTTGGCGTCGTTGATCTCGGCGCCCTGCAGCCCCTCGAGCCGCGCGATCTCGTCGAGCGGGATGTCCGTGAACAGGCGCAGGAATCGGCCGACATCGCGGTCGTCGGTGTTCCGCCAGAACTGCCAATAGTCATAAGCGGAGAGCTGGTCTGCGTTGAGCCAGACCGCGCCGTTTGCCGTCTTGCCCATCTTCGCACCGTCAGCGGTGGTGATCAGCGGCGTGGTCAGCCCGAACACTTCGCTGCTGTCGATGCGGCGCGTCAGCTCGATGCCGTTGACGATATTGCCCCATTGGTCCGATCCGCCGAGCTGCAGCCGGCAGCCGATACGGCGCGACAGCTCCAGGAAATCATAGGCCTGGAGGATCATGTAGTTGAATTCGAGGAAGGTCAGCGGCTGCTCGCGATCGAGCCGCAGCTTGACCGAATCGAAGGCGAGCATGCGGTTGATCGTGAAGTGCCGGCCGACGTCGCGCAGAAACGGGATATATTCGAGCGCGTCGAGCCAGTCGGCATTGTTGACCATCACGGCGTCGGTCGGGCCATCTCCGAAGGTCAGGAAGCGTTCGAACACGCCGCGGATCGAGGCGATGTTGCCGGCGATCGCGGCATCGTCGAGCAGCCTGCGCGATTCGTCCTTGCCCGACGGATCGCCCACCTTGGTGGTGCCGCCACCCATCAGCACGATCGGCTTGTGCCCGGCCTGCTGCATGCGGCGGAGCATCATGATCTGGACGAGGCTGCCGATGTGCAGCGACGGCGCGGTGGCGTCGAAACCGATATAACCGGGCACGACCTGCTTGTTCGCAAGCGCATCGAGGCCGGCGGCATCGGTGAGCTGATGGATGTAGCCGCGCGTCGAGAGCAGGCGGAGCAGATCGGAGGTGAAGTCAGTCATGATGCGGCGGCGCTTAGCATTCGTCGGCGCCTGTCGCTAGCGCGGCGGCAATTGTCCGAGCGGATCGACCGGCGTGCGCCCCTTGCGCATCTCGAAATGCAGTTCCGGCCGGTCCGCCAGCCCGGAATCGCCCGAGGTAGCGATGGTCTGGCCCTTCTTCACCGCCTGTCCACGCTGGACGAGCAACTGGCTGGCATGCCCGTAGACGGTGGTCCAGCCATCGCCATGCTTCAGGATGACCAGTCCCCCGAGATTGGCCACCTCATTGCCGGCATAGGCCACCACGCCATCCGCAGCCGCCAGGATCGGCGTGCCGAGCGGCGCGGCGATCTTGATGCCGTTATAGCGCTCGCCGCTCGCGCCGGGCCCGAAGCGCGCGACGATATTTCCCCTGAGCGGCCAGGCAAAGGCGCCGCGCAGCCGCGCCGGCTCGGCCAGCGCGGCGGAGGAGGGGAGGACTCGGACCGGCGAGCTGGTCGGCTTGGCGGGGCGCTGGTTCGTGGCCAGCGCCGGCTCGCCACCGGTCACGATGTCGTCGACATCGAGGCGAAAGGCAGCGGCGCGCTCCGCCACGGTCTGCGGGCCGCCGGGGATCAGCACGCGCATGCCAACGCGCAGCGTATAAGGCTCGCTCAGGTCGTTCGCCGAGATGATCCGCGACCAGTCGACGCCGTAAGCGCGCGCAATGGCGATCCCGGTCTCGCCTGCGCGGACCAGATGATAGCGGCCTGCCGGAATGGCGAGCCGCTGGCCCGCGCGGATCACGAAGGGCGCCGTCAGGCCGTTGGCGCGGGCAATCGCTTCCGATCCGGCACCGGTACGGTCGGCGATGCCGCGCAGCGTGTCGCCTGGCTCGACGACATAGCTGCCGGCGCCGATCGTCTGCGCCGTGGCGCTGACCGGACGCGCCTGCCAGGCGGGCGGCGCGGTGGCGGGGCTGCGCACATCGTCATCGATGCTCTGGCGCTCATAGGAGATCGGCGGCGGCCCATAAGAAGGATCGGCCGATTGGCTTTGCGGGATACAGCCGGCGAGAAGCGCGAGCAGGATCACAGGCATGACGTGGCGCGCGCGACTCTCGTGAAATCCCCCCATGCGCCCCCCTTAGCTATAGGCGGCGTTAAGCATAGCCAGTGATTCCACGTGTGTCAGGTCGAGATGCAGCGGCGTCACCGCGACATAGCCGTCGGCGACGGCTTCCAGGTCAGTCGAATGCGCAGGCGTCTCGACCGTCGGCCCAAGCGCGAACCAGTGATATTCATAGCCGCGCGGATCGCGATTGGTGACGATCTGCAGCCGCCCGTAATCGCGCAGGCCCTGGTTCGCGACGCGGATGCCCTTGACCGCATCCGCAGGCCCTGCCGGGAAATTGACATTGACCAGCGTGCGCGGCGCGAGCGGCGCATCGATCAGCGGGCGCAGTGCGCGCTCGCCCCAGGCGGCGGCTGCCTCGAACGGCACGGTATCGCCCATGCCCTCGCGCGAATAGACTTGGCTCAGCGCGATGGAGCGGACGCCCGCAAGCGCCCCCTCCATCGCCGCTGAGACGGTGCCCGAATAGGTGACGTCCTCGGCCAGGTTTGCGCCGCGATTGACGCCCGACAGGATCAGGTCGGGCGGCGAATCCTTCATGATCCGCGCCAGCGCCATCATCACCGAGTCGGTCGGCGTGCCCGCAACCGCAAATCGCCGGTCGGAGAAGCGCCGCACGCGGATCGGCCGGGTCAGAGTCAGCGAATGGCCTGCGCCCGACTGCTCCTCGGTCGGGGCGACGATCCAGATGTCGTCGGAAAAGGCCGAGGCGATCTCCTCCAGCACCTCGAGCCCCGGGGCGTGATAGCCATCGTCATTGGTGAGGAGGATACGCATCAGGCTGGCTCCAGCCGGTTCAACCCACGCAGATAAGGCTGGAGGGCGTCGGGGATCGCGACGGACCCGTCCTCCTGCTGGTAATTCTCCAGCACCGCGACCAGCGTCCGCCCGACCGCGAGGCCCGATCCGTTGAGCGTATGAACGAAGCGCGTCGCCTTCTCGCCCTCCGGCCGATAACGCGCATTCATACGGCGGGCCTGGAAATCGGTGCAGGTCGAGCAACTCGAAATCTCGCGGTAGCGGCCTTGGCCGGGCAGCCATACTTCGAGGTCATAGGTGCGCGCTGCGGTGAAGCCCATGTCGCCGGTGCACAGCTTCATGCGGCGGAAGGGCAGGCCGAGCGCCGTCAATATACCCTCGGCACAACTCGTCATCCGCTCATGCTCGCCTTCAGAGGCGTCGGGCGTGACGATCGAGACCATTTCGACCTTTTCGAACTGGTGCTGGCGGATGAAGCCGCGCGTGTCGCGGCCCGCCGCGCCCGCCTCGGAGCGGAAACACGCCGTGAGCGCAGCGAAGCGCAGCGGCAATTCGCCCTCGGTCAGGATTTTCTCGCGCACGATATTGGTCAGCGAAACTTCGGCGGTCGGGATCAGCCAGCGGCCATCGGTGGTGCGAAACATGTCCTCGGCCGCCTTGGGCAGCTGGCCGGTGCCGAACACGATCTCGTCCTTGACCAGCAAGGGTGGCACGACCTGCTCGTAACCATGGCCGTCGCACAGCTGGTCGAGCATGAACTGGCCGAGCGCGCGGTGGAGCCGTGCCGCAGCGCCCCTCACCAGGGTAAAGCGCGCGCCGGCAAGCTCGACGCCGGTCTCGAAATCCAGGCCAAGTGCCGGACCGATCGCATCATGCTCCCTGGCTGCGAACGCGAAGGCGCGTGGTGTACCGTGCTCGGCGATCAGCGCATTCTCGTCTTCGTCCGCGCCATCGGGCACATCCGCCAGCGGCAGATTGGGCAGGATAGCGAGCTTGCCGTGCAATTCCTCGCCAAGCGCCTTCTCCTCGGCCTCGATCGCCGGCAGCCGCTCCTTGAGCGCGGCGACCTCAGTCATCAGCGCGGCAGCAGTCGCCTCATCCTTCGATGCCTTGGCCGCGCCGATCGCCTTCGATGCCTCGTTGCGGCGGGCCTGGCCGGCCTGCGCCTCAGTGATCAGTGCGCGGCGGCGCTCGTCCAGGGCGACCAGGGTATCGGCCACCGGCGCAACCCCGCGGCGTGCAAGGGCGGCGTCGAAGGCGGCGGGGTTTTCGCGGATCAGGCGGATATCGTGCATGGCGGCAGGCTATGGCGGGGGCTCGGCGCGCGCGCAACCCGTGGCACTGCCGGGGCGTTATCCCGGTATCACAGCCGAAAGGACCCCTTGATGCAGATCCCCCACAACGCCGCCGTGCTCGTCGTCGATGGGCGCAAGATGCTGTTCCTGCGCAACGAGGGTGACGCGGTCTATCCGAACCTGGTGGTCGAACATGCCGAGGAACAGGCGAACCCGAAGGACAGCGACCAGAAGAGCGACGCGCCCGGCTTGTCCTATTCCAGCGTCGGCAACGGTCGGAGCACGATGGACGAAGTGGATTTCCACCAGCAGGAGGAGGACCGCTTCGCCGTCGATGCGGCCGATCTGCTCAGGCGCCGCGCGCTGGCCAACGAGTTCGAATCGCTGATCATCGTCGCGCCGCCGCGCATGCTCGGGGAGCTGCGCAAACATTATCATGCTGAAGTGAGCGCCCGGATCACCGGCGAACTCGACAAGGATCTGACGAATCACCCGATTCTGGAGATCGAATCGGCGATCAAGGCTGCCTGACAAACAAGAAAGGCCCCCGGGTTGAGCCGGGGCCTTTTTCCGAATGCCGCGCCTGAAGGTCAGGCCGTAGCGTCGGCCTTCTTGGCGAAGCGCTTGCGGGCCACCAGCGCCGCTGCCGCCGCGCCGAACAGGAGAACCATCGGCGGGGCGGGAACCGGTGCCGGCGGACCGCCGCTCGATCCGGTCGAGCCGCTGCTGCCATGATGGCCGCTGCTGCTCCATCCGCCGTTCGAGCTCCAGCCGCTGCTCGTGCTCCAGCCCTTGCTGCTCGATCCATGACTGGACGAGCCGTAGCTCGACGAGCTGGTGCTGCCGCTCGTGCTCGACCCGCTTGAGGTGCTGCTCGACGTGCTGCTCGAGGTGCTGCCGGAGGTGCTCGAAGATGTGGAAGAGGAGACGCCGCTTGAGGTGCTCGACGACGTCGAGGACGAAACGCCGCTCGATGTCGATGTCGACGACCCGCCGGTGCTGGTCGAGGTGGAAGAGCCGCCCGTGCTGGTCGATGTCGACGATCCGCCGGTCGAGGTGGAAGACCCGCCCGTCGAGGTCGACGAGCCGCCCGTCGAGGTCGACGAACCACCGGTCGAAGAGCCGCCGGTCGAGGTTGACGTCGACCCGCCGCTCGACGTCGACGAAATGATGATGCCGCTGCTGCCGCTCGATCCACCGCCGCCGAAGAAACCGCCAGCGAAGAATCCGCCGCCGCCGCCAAAGCCGCCGCCACCCCCGACAACCGCCGCCGCACCGCCGCCGCCGCCACCGCCCGACACCATCGGCATCTCGCCGCTGGAACCCGCAAAACTGGGGGGCAGGGGAATCGGCGCACCCTGGCTGGTGACCGTGACCACCGCAGGCGGGCAGGTCGCGCGGGTCTGCGTCACGACTCGGCGGACGCGGCTAATCTTGCGCGCGGCCACCTTGGTGCGAACGACTCGCTTCGGCGCCTTCTGCTGATAGACCTGACGGGTCTGGGTTTGTTCGGCCACATGCACCGCGCCGCCGCCGACCAGGGCACCGCCGCATGTGCAGGCACATAGTTTAGCCAAGGCCATCCGCACGGACATGTTCGTCACTCTTTCGCTATCGATCCCAAGATGAGCCAAACCATCCGGCCCACCGCGGCATCTGACGTGTCGCTATTCATCAAAGTGCCGAACAAAGAATTAAGTTCAAGCATGTTAACCAAGCTTTGGAGGGTCTTTGGACGATTTCCCGCGGTCACGTCGCCATTGGTTTGGTTAACGTGCCGGGATGGTACGGCTTCATGGTTAAGGCCGCTGACCTGCTCGGCTGAACGTTAACACTTTGGACTCGCGACGTGCGGACAGCCGGCTAATTCACGAAAGTGCAATGTCCCCATGTCTAAGGGCGGTCCGGCAGGGCCGGCTATAGTTTTGAAAGGCCTTGCTTGTGATGCCCGGGCGGCGCGGTTATAGGCCCGCTCGGGATGGGACGGCGGTGGAGGTGCTTCAGAGGCATCGTATCGCCGGCGGGAGAGTGGGATGGCGACGGTCTTGAATCGATTGGACGAATCCGAAAAGTTTCAGCCGCCCGCGGGCGAGGGTGGTGACGGCTATCGGCCTAATGCCGAGGAGCCCTTTATGAACCCGCGTCAGCAGGCATATTTCCGTGACAAGCTGCAAGCCTGGAAGGAAGCGATCCTGCGCGAAGCTGCAGGCACGCTGTCGCAACTCCAGGTCGATTCGCTGCGCGAGGCCGATCTGACCGATCGCGCGTCGAGCGAGACCGACTGGTCGATCGAGCTGCGCACCCGCGATCGCCAGCGCAAGCTGATCTCCAAGATCGATGCGGCGCTGCGGCGAATCGAGGAAGGCGAATATGGCTATTGCGAGGTGACCGGCGAACCGATCTCGCTCGCTCGCCTCGAGGCCCGGCCGATCGCGACGATGACGGTTGAGGCGCAGGAACGTCATGAACGTCACGAGAAGGTTTCTCGCGAAGATTGATTTCTCCTGACGTTCCTTAAGCGATTGGATACGGTTCGACGGCTATCGTCAGCCGAACGGAGGTCGTTTCGAGCGTTACGATGGACCAATATTCTCAGGACCCTTACAGCGCGGCTGCCGGCGAAGACGGCGCGCACAATCGGAATGAGGCGCGTGACAGCCTTTTTCTGATGGCGGACATGCGCGTGCCCGGCTCGCCCGATGCGATCCAGGTGCGCGTGCGCAACCTGTCGGCCGGCGGGCTGATGGCCGAATTCCCCAACGGCCTCGATCAGGGCACGCCCGTGGAATTCGACGTTCGCGGAATTGGCTGGGTGCCGGGCCGCGTGGCCTGGTCGGCCGCGGGTCGGATCGGCGTCGCGTTCGATCGGCAGATCGATCCGATGATGGCGCGCAAGCCGGTCGGGCTGGGCACAAAAACGCCGGTCTTCGTGAAGCCGGTGTTCCGCCGCTAGGTCCGTACTGGACGGGCCGGCGCCGGAAGCCCCGCGCGGGAGAACCCGCGCGAGGCGCTCGACGGCCTAAAGTGCCGTCATTTCCTCTTTTACGCGCAATTTCTGTTTCTTGAGCGCCGCCAGGGTAGCGAAGTCGGGCAGTGGTCGCTGCGACTCGGCACTGATCTTTCGATCGAGCACGGCATGCTTGGCCTCGAGGGCCGAAAAATGCGCGGTCTGCATGGAAGCGTTCCTCCTACATTGCTGGGCGGGGTATGGAGTAGAACACGCTCGTCCTTAATTGTCTTCCCAAATTTAGGTCATAAACGACATGTCGAGCCTATTTGCGCGACAATCCGATTTTGCGAGTCGCGGGCCTCACGCAATTTGCTAAGGGCGGTTGTGTGAACGGGGAACCCATGGACGACACGCAAATCGCCAAGCGTCTGGAAATCCTGCGTATCGAGCATCGCGACCTCGATTCAGCGATCGCTGCGCTGCTGGAAACCGGCTCGAGCGACCAGCTCCAGATCGCGCGCCTCAAGAAGCGCAAGCTGCGCCTGCGCGACGAGATCGCCATGCTAGAGGATCAGATGATCCCCGATATCATCGCCTGAGCCGCCGCGACTCGGGCGCCGATCCTTTATTGGGACGGCAGCGGAACCGACTCGATCAATTCCTGTGTCGCTGACGCGAACATTATGGCACCTAGTTCGGTCATGACCGGGGGGAACATGAGCGAACCGCGCATCCATCGAAAGCTGATCGACACGCTCTACATCGATGCGATGGTGCTGGCCGACGAGGCGCGCGGGTATTTCGACCAGGGCGGCAAGGCGGATCGCGACCAGCTCGATCCGATGGCGCGCGTGTCCTTCTCCTGCGAATCATTGAAGGTCACCACCCGGCTGATGCACGTCATCGCCTGGCTGCTGACTCAGCGCGCGGTCGATTCGGGCGAGATGGCGCCGCGCGACGCGCTTGACCCGTCCCGCCGCCTCGGCCCGGCGCCGGTCAGCGAGAAGGAAGCGGTCGAGGCGATGCCGCTGACCGCACAGGCGCTGATCGAGGCAAGCGCCGAACTGTATCGCCGCGTCGCGCGGCTCGACCAGGCGCAGGCGGCCAACGACGTTGCCGACAGCCCGGCCCGGTCGATGCTGGAGCGCCTGGCGGCGGCTTTCTGAATTTCTTCTCCCTCTCCCCTTGTGGGAGAGGGAACGAGGGAAGGGGCTTTAGCTCACAACCCCAGCCGCTTCTTCGCCGCGAGATATTCCCGTTCGAGCCGGTCCACCCGCACCGCGACCGATTCGACCCGGTCGACCACGCCGATGCCCTGGCCCGATCCCCAGATGTCCTTCCACGCCTTGGCCTTGCTGCCATTGCCGCCGCCGAAGTTCATCGTGCTCAGATCGCCCTCGGGCAGATTGTCCGGGTCCATGCCCGCCGCGGCGATCGATCCGCGCAGGTAATTGCCGTGCACGCCGGTGAAGAGGTTCGAATAGACGATGTCGGCCGCCTTGCCCTCGACGATGCCCTGCTTGTAGCTGGCTTCCGCGTTCGCCTCGTCGGTCGCGATGAACGGCGATCCGATATAGGCGAGGTCAGCGCCCATCGCCTGCGCCGCCAGCACCGCGTCACCCGTCGCGATCGATCCCGACAGTGCGAGCGGCCCGGTGAACCATTGACGGATCTCCTGGACGATCGCGAAGGGCGACAGCCGCCCGGCATGCCCGCCCGCGCCGGCTGCGACGGCAATCAGGCCGTCCGCGCCTTTTTCGATCGCTTTGCGCGCGAAACGGTCATCGATGATGTCATGCAGCGTAATTCCGCCCCAGCCATGCACTGCCTGGTTGAGATCCTCGCGCGCGCCGAGCGAGGTGATCACGATCGGCACCTGCCATTTGGCGCAGGTGGCGAGGTCGGCCTCGAGCCGTTCGTTGGAGCGGTGGACGATCTGGTTGACCGCGAAAGGCGCGGCCGGCCGGTCCGGATTGTCCCGATTATGCTGCGCCAGCTCCTCCGTGATGCGGTGCAGCCATTCGTCCAGCAGGCCCTGCGGCCGGGCATTGAGCGCCGGGAAGGCCCCGACGATTCCCGCCTTGCACTGGGCGATCACCAATTCGGGACCGGAGATGATGAACAGCGGGGACCCGATCACGGGCAGCCGCAGGCGATCGAACAAGGGCGGAAGGCTCATCTGCGTTTCATAGCGCAACTGATTTCACTGTCCAGCGAGCCGGGATTTGCCTTCACCGGCCAATGCCTTATTAGGCCAACACACCGGGATACATTATATCTGCTTTCGGAGTCCCATTTCATGAAATTCGTTATCGCGTCGCTGTTGCTCGGCGTTTCCACGCCCGCCCTTGCCGTCGGTCAGCTCCCCGCCACCGTCGCCCCCATCGCCTATGACATCACGGTCAGGCCCGACGCGAAGGCGATGACGTTCAGCGGCACCGAGACGGTGACGATCCAGGTCAAGCAGGCGACCGCCACGATCGTGCTCAACGCGGTCGATCTGAAGCTGGGCAAGGTCACTTTCGACGGAAAGGACATGCCCTTCACCATCGACGACACCACGCAGCAACTCACCGTGACTCTGCCGGCCCCCGCGAAAACGGGCACGCATACGATGACGTTCGCCTGGGACGGCAAGATCGGCACCACTCCCGCCGGTCTCTTCGCGATCGATTACAGCAACGAGGACGGATCGACCTCGCGCATGCTGGCGACTCAGTTCGAGGCGCCCGATGCGCGCCGCTTCGCGCCGATGTGGGACGAGCCGATGTTCAAGGCCAAGTTCACGCTCAGCGCCATCGCCCCGGGCGACCAGACGGCCTTTTCGAACATGCCCGCCGCCACGGTGACCAAGCTAACCGACGGCACCAAACGCTATACCTTCCAGCAGTCGCCGGCGATGTCGAGCTATCTGCTGTTCCTCGGCATGGGCGATGTCGAGCGCAAGACCGTGATGGCGGGCAAGACCGAGATCGGCGTCATCACCCGGCGCGGCGTGGTCGACCAGGGCGATTATGCGCTGGCCGAGGCGAAGCGCCTGCTGACCTATTACAACGACTATTTCGGTCAGCCCTATCCGTTGCCGAAGCTCGACATGATTGCCGGCCCCGGCTCGAGCCAGACCTTCGGCGCGATGGAGAATTGGGGGGCGATCTTCTATTTCGAGCCCGAATTGCTGTTCGACCCGAAGCGCGCGAGCCAGAGCGGGCGCGAGCGCATCTTCACCGTCGTCGCGCACGAGATGGCGCATCAATGGTTCGGCGATCTCGTCACCATGTCCTGGTGGGATGATCTCTGGCTCAACGAAGGCTTCGCCTCCTGGATGGAGAGCCGGTCGAGCCGCGACCTGAACCCGAGCTGGGATGCAGCCGCGACCGCGGTGGCATTCGACCGCGAAGCCGGGCTCGGCCTCGACGCGACCTCCGCCACCCATCCGATCATCCGCCATATCGAGACGGTCGATCAGCTCGGCGATGCGTTCGACACCATCACCTATCAGAAGGGGCAGGCGGTGATCGGCATGCTCGAATCGACCCTGGGCAGCGACGTGTTCCGCAAGGGCATCCGCAGCTATATGGCGAAGCACAAATACGGGAATACGGTGACCGATCAGCTCTGGGCAGAGCTGTCCGCCGCGGCGGGCAAGCCCGTTGCGGACATTGCGCATGATTTCACGCTGCAGGGCGGCGTACCGCTGGTGAGGCTGACCGGGGCGACCTGCACCGGCACCACCACCCAGGCGACCGTGACTCAAGGCCGGTTCGGGCTGGACGCCCCTTCGAAGCAGCCGCAGACGTGGCGCGTGCCGCTGACGCTCGGCCCGATCGGCGGCCCGGCGACCAGCACGATCGTGCAGGGCGCGGCGCCGACCATTGTCGCGGTGCAGGGCTGTGGCACGCTCGTCCTCAACCGTGACAAGGGGAGCTACGTCCGCGTCCAGTATGACGATGCGAGCCATGCCGCGATCGTGAAGGATTTCAGCAAGATGGCGCTGACCGACCAGGTCGGCACGCTCGGCGACGATTTCGCGCTCGGGCTGAGCGGCGACCAGTCGCTCGACCGCTATTTCGCGGTACTGGCGGCCGTGCCGGTCGACGCGAGCCCGCTCGACTGGTCAGTGATCGCGGGCGATCTCGGCTCGATCAACAATCTGTTCCAGGGCACCCCGCTCGAAGCGCCGCTCCGCGCCCGCACCATCCAGGTGCTGTCGCCGGTGATGAAGCGCGTCGGCTTCGAGGTGCAGCCGGGCGAATCGCCGCTCATCACCAATTTGCGCGAGACACTGGTCGGGCGGCTCGGTTTCAGCGGTGATCCCGACGTCGCGGCCAGGGCGCGCGCCTATGTGGCAGCGCTCGCGACCGATCCGAACGCGATCCCGCCGGCGATCCGCACCCCGATCCTGGGCGTCTACGCCGCCAACGCCACGCCGGCCGAGTGGGAGGCGCTGCTCGCCATCGCCAAGGCCGAGAAGAATCCGGTGGCGAAGAACACCTATGTCCGCCTGCTCGGCAATGCGCGCGACGATGCCCTTGCGCAGCGGGCGCTCGACCTGCTGAAGACCGACACCTTCACCGCGCCGCAAAACGCGTCGTTGATCCGCGCCGTGGCCACGCGGCATCCGGAAATGGCGTTCGATTACGGGGCGGCCAATATGGATCTGGTCAACGGGTTCATCGAGGCAGGAGCCCGCCCGGGCTTCATCGTCTCGCTGGGCGCACCGTCCAACGATCCGGCGATGCCGGGGAAAATCACCGCTTATGCCGAAAAGAACCTGCCCGAGGCGTCGCGCGCCGGCGCCGCCAAGGCGCTCTCGGCGATTTCGGTGCGCAAGCAGGGCGCGGACCGTGTACGGGCCGACGTGGCGAAATGGGTGGGTGCGGGAAACTGATCCTGGGATCGCCTGAGCTGGGGCGCTGATCGTCTCTTCGGATATAGAGACGTGAAGGAGTGATACCATGACCCCAGGAGCCCGCGTCCAGGCGGCGATCGACCTGCTCGACTCGATCGTCGCCGCCGCCCGCGATTCCGGCGCGGCGGCGGATACGCTGATCGCCCGCTATTTCGCCGAGCGCCGCTATGCCGGCAGCAAGGACCGGCGCGCCGTGCGCGAGCTGGTCTATGCCGCGATCCGCCGGCTCGGCGAGCGGCCCGAAAGCGGTCGCGCGGCGATGCTGGCGCTCGCCGCCACCGATCCGGAGCTTGCCGCCCTGTTCGACGGCGTCGGCCACGGTCCGGCGGCGATCGGCGCGAACGAAAAGGCGGCCACGCCCGGCACGGCGCCCGAGTGGATCCTCGCAAAACTGCGGGAATCCGGCCTCGACGGGGAGGAGCTTCCCGCTCTGATCGATCGCGCGCCGCTCGATGTCAGGCTCAACTGGCTCAGGGACGCACCGGACCCGATCGAGGGTGCCGAGCCGATCCCGGGCCTGCCCGATGCCCTGCGCCTGCCGTCGGGCACCAATATCGAGACGCTCCAGGCCTATCAGGACGGCGCAATCGAGGTGCAGGATGCCGGCAGCCAGATCGTCACGCTCGCGGCCAAGGCCATCCCGGGCATGCGCGTCGTCGATCTCTGCGCAGGCGCGGGCGGCAAGACCCTCGCGCTCGCCGCGCTGATGGGCAATGAAGGCGCCCTTCTCGCGACGGACACCGATCGCGCGCGCCTCTCGCGCCTGGCCCCGCGCGCGGTGCGGGCAGGGGCGACGATCGTCGAGACCCGGCTGCTCAACCCCGGCCATGAGACGGAGATCCTGTCGGACTGGTCGGAGAGCGCCGATTGCGTGCTGATCGATGCGCCCTGTTCGGGCACCGGCACTTGGCGCCGCAATCCCGAGGCACGCTGGCGCCTGACCCCGGATCGGATCGAACGGCTCACCCGCACGCAGCGCCACGTCCTGGAAATCGGCGCTGCGCTGGTCAAGCCGGGTGGTGCGCTGGTCTATATCGTCTGCTCGCTGCTCGACGAGGAAGGGGCGGGGCAGGTCTCGGCCTTTCTCGCCGATCATGCCGGCTGGACTGCCGACAGCCTCGCGCTGCCGGCCGGGCGGGCGCATGGCGCAGGTATTCGCCTCACCCCGGCGCATGACGCCACCGACGGATTTTTTGTCGCACGACTGCAACGTGCGTGCTAGCCAGAGCCATTGTGCCGAGACTGGAGTTGATCATGCGTTATTCGTCCGTCGCCGCCGCTGCTGCGCTGACGCTTCTTGCGATCTCGACCTCTCTGCACGGCCAGCGCCCCGACGATCAGATCGACCCGCGCTCGATGGCGCTGCTCGCCAAGGGCAAGGCGGCACAGGCTTCCGGCAATCTCGACGCAGCGACTGACGCGCTCGAATCCGCGCTGGCGGTCGATCCGCGTAATCGGGTCGCCTTCGTCACGCTCGGCCAGGTCGCCGAGGCGCGCGGGCTGCCGGGCAAGGCGATCCGCCTCTACCGCGAGGCGCTGCTGCTCGAGCCCAATGACGTCTCGGCGCTGAAGGGGCAGGGCGAGGCGCTTGTCGCCAAGGGCGCCGTCGCCCGGGCGAAGGACAATCTTACCAAGATCCGCACCATTTGCGGCAAGGCCGGCTGCGCCGACGCTACCATGCTCGCCGCAACCATCGCCAAGGGTCCGCCGATCGCGACTGCTTCGGTTGAGGTGCCTTCGGTAAAGGCCGCGGGCAAGGAATAGGCTAAGCTAAATTCCCTCTCCCTTCGGGAGAGGGAGGGGCCCGCTCGGCGCAGCCGAGTGGGAGGGTGAGGGCGACGCTCATTCACCCGTTCACCCTCATCCTTCCGCAGCTTCGCTGCTCCCTCCTTCTCCCGCTGGGAGAAGGAATTTAGCTCAGCACCCTTGCCAGTTCGACGAACTCGGCCACACTGACCGTCTCTGCCCGTCGCGTCGGTTCGATTCCTACCGTTTCAAGCGCGTCGAGCGCCCCATGGACCGATTTAAGGCTCTGCCGCAGCATCTTGCGCCGCTGGCCGAAAGCCGCCCCCGTCAGCCGTTCGAGCATGCCGAAATTCACGCCCTCCGGTGCCGCGTCCGGCGTGATGTGCACCACCGCTGACATAACCTTGGGTGCCGGCGTGAAGGCGGATCGGTGCACCGGCATCGCCAGCTTCGCGCTGCTGCGCCACTGGGCGAGCACGGCAAGGCGGCCATAATGGTCGTCATCGGTCTTCGCGACGATGCGCTCCGCGACTTCCTTCTGGAACATCAGGGTCAGGCTCTGCCACCACGGCGCCCAGTCGGCCGACAGCCAGCGTACCAGCAGCGCGGTGCCGATATTGTACGGCAGGTTGGAGGCGATATGCGGCTTGCCCCCAGAATCATTGGCGAACAAAGCCGCGGCATCGATCTCCAGCGCGTCGTCCTCGATCACGCGCAGCCGGCCCGGATAGAAGTCGCCCAGCTCGGCCAGCGCCGGGATGCAGCGCCGGTCGCGCTCGATCGCCGTCACCTTCGCGCCCGCCGCGAGCAGCGCCCGGGTCAGGCCGCCGGGGCCCGGGCCGATCTCGAGCACTTCGGCATCGGTCAGGTCACCCGGAATCCGCGCGATCCGGGCCAGCAACTGCGCATCGAGCAGGAAATTCTGCCCCAGCGCCTTGCTCGCATTGAGCCCGTAACGCGCGATGACGTCGCGTAACGGAGGTAACGGAGAGGTCACGCCCCCGCGGCGGCGCGGCGCTCCGCGGCGCTGGCGGCAAGCCGGATCGCGGCGATCGTCGCGCCCGGTTCCGCCTGGTCCTTGCCGGCGATGCCGAAAGCAGTGCCATGGTCGGGCGAGGTGCGCACGATCGGCAGGCCCAGCGTGATGTTCACGCCTTCGTCGAAATGCAGCGTCTTCAGCGGCACCAGCGCCTGATCGTGATAGCAGCAAAGCGCTGCGTCATAAGTGGCGCGGGCGCGGCCGTGGAACATCGTGTCGGCGGCGAACGGGCCAGTCGCGTCGATACCCTCGTCACGCAATATCTCGATCGCGGGGATGATGAAGTCGATCTCCTCCCGCCCGATCGCGCCGCGTTCGCCGGCATGCGGGTTGAAGCCGGCAAAGGCGAGCCGCGGGATCAATATCCCGAAATTGCGGATCAGCCCGCGCGCCGTGGCACGGCCCTTGGCGACGATCAGGTCAATCGAGAGCAGCCCGGAAACGCTCGCCAGCGGCACATGCGTGGTGATCGGCACGACGCGCAGGCTCGGGCCCGCCAGCATCATCACCGCATTTTCGCCGGCAATGCCGCAGCGTTCGGCGACGAACTCGGTCTGGCCCGGATGAGTGAAGCCGATCTGGTAGAGCTGGGCCTTGGAGACTGGCCCCGTCACCAGCGCGCGGGCGGTGCCTGAGCGCGCGAGGCCCGCGGCGATCTCCAGCGCATGCAACGCACAGCGCGCGCCGTCGACATCGGGTGTGCCGGGCGTGATCTCCCCGCCATCCTGGACATTGAGCACTGGCAATGCGGTGGCGAACACCTGGTTCGCCTCGGCCGGGTCGAAGATCCGCTGGACCGGCCCTGACCATACCGCGCTGATCGCCCGTGCATCGCCCACCGCGAAGAAGGGCGCGAGTTGCTCCTTCTCGCGCGCGGCCCAGGCCTTGGCGATCACTTCGGGGCCGATCCCGGCAGGGTCGCCCATGGAGACCGCGAGCGGCGCGATCATCGCGAATGCCCCTTAGCGATATTCGATCACCGCATCGCGGCGAAGATCACGGAGCACGCCCTGGGCGCGCAGATTGACGCGTGCCTGCTCGATCTGGGTCTGCACCTGCTCGGCCTGGGGCGCTGCGGCGGTCTGCGGATCGTCGCGGCCGCACAGCACCAGCGTACGCACGCCGTCAGTGGGCGATCCGAACCACGGCGTCGCCTCGCCGACCTGCATCTTCAGCACCATTTCCTGCAGGCGCGGCGGCAGGTCGCGCGCCTTGACCGAGGCGTTGTCGACCACTTCGGCGTTCAGCTCGGCGGCGACCTTCGCCACATTGCCGCACCCGCGCATCTCGCGCGTCGCGGTTTCGAGCGCCGACACGCGGCTGGTTGCCGAGGCCTGAGTCGTCCCTTCCGGGAATTTCACGGTGAGCTGCTTCAGGGTGAGCTGCGCGTCGCGCGGATCGGCCATCAGCACCTGCCGCTTGTCGATCAGATAGAGGATCGAGAAGCCGCCCGGCACCTCGATCGGTCCGGCGACTTCGCCGACGCCCATCTTCTGCGCGGCTTCGGACAGGCTTGCCGGCAGATAGGTGAGCTGGCTGGTGCCGACCCAGCCAAGATCGCCCTGCGTGCTGCGCGTCGAAGCGTCGGAGAATTGGGTATAATATTCAAAGGGTTTTCCACCCTTTTCAATATCCTGGATCATCTGACGCATATTGTCGAAGGTCTGCTGGGCGCGGTCCGGCCCGGCCGCGAGATAGATTTCCTTCAGATGATATTCGTTGGTGCCCTTCGCCGCGTTGATGCGATCGATGACACCCTTCACTTCTTCCTCGCCGACATTGACGAAGGGCTCGACGCGGCGGCGCAGGAAGCGGTTCCAGGCGAGATCGGCTTCGATCTGGCGGCGCAGCGACCGATCGGACGATCCGACGCTGCGCAGATAGGCGCGCATGTCGGGCACCGACTTGCCGAACTGCTGCGATACGCGCGCAAAGCTCTGGTCGATCTCGTCCTTGGTGACCTCGATCTCGTTGGTCTTGGCCTGCTGGATTTGCAGCGTCTCGTCGATCAGGCTGCGCAGCACCTGGAGGCGCAGGCGATCCTGCTCTTCCGGGTTCAGCTTCAGCTGGTTGGCGGAGACGATCAGCGCGATACGCTGATCGACATCGGTGCCGGTGATCACCGTCTCGTTGACGATCGCGGTCGCCTTGCGGACGTTGGGATCGACCTTGCCGAAGATCTGCATGTTCTCGGGGATGTTGAGCCCCACTGCGGGCACGCTGTTGTCGCTCACCGTCTGCGCCGGCAGGCCGCTGGTTGCCGCGACGATCGCCAGCAATCCCGCACCGGCCAGGCCAATCCTGCGGCCGATACCAGCCGCCTTGTTCATCGAAGTCATCACGTTTTTCAAAATCCCATCCCGCGCCGTTGCGACCCGGCTATCGTCCGCCGTTGCTGAACCCGCGCTTAGCGGGCCAGATCGCCGTCCGATCTTCTTGAAGTTCAGTTTCCTGGAGTATCGTCTAGCGCCCCAGATTCTTGAACGCCAGTGACAACAGGAAGCTGTTGCCGCTCTTGGCGTCGCCGGTGTCTTCGTAATTGCGCCGCCAGGTCAGCCCGATCCTGAGGCAATCGTCCTCATATTGCACGCCGAGGCGGTGCCGGATCGGATCGAACCCGTCGGACATCGACAGCGGATCCTCGGCGCGATTGGTCAGGTCGATCACGGTGGATCCGAACACCGACCAGAAGCGCGCGAACTGGACGCGACCCGCGACGCGCGCCTCTTCGCGATCCTGCAGGTCCTCCGCGGTCGTTGCAATGTCGCGGTTCAGTCGGAGATAGCCGAGCAGCACATAGGTGCTGCGCGACCCGATCGTCGCGTCGATCTCGTTGCGGCGCACCGCGAGATTGTCCTTGTCGAGCCGGTAGCGATGCGTGATCGACACGAAATCGCGGAACCTGAGTTCGGTGCGGCCGACGATATCGGAGGTACGGTCGCTGAGGCCGGTGCCTTGCGGGAAGATCGCGGGGCGGCTGTCCAGCCGATAGCTTTGCCCGACCGTCGCATCCAGCGAGAAGCCCGGCAGGTCGACCGCCCAGTCGACGCCGTAGGTGAAGCGCGTCGAATCCTCGAACCGGTCGTACCCGGCGAAACGGTTGAGCGCGAAGAGGTTGGAATCCTCGAGATCGACCGCCCGCGCATCCTCGTTCGGGATGCCGAGATTCTCGGTCTTCGGCGCGGCGACGATCTGGAATCGCGGCGTGAGCCTTTGGGTGCCGCCCAGGAAGGAGCCGATCAGCGGATATTTGATATCGACTGCCAGCGCGCCGATCGCCCGCCCCTGAAAGCCTTCGTCGCCGCGATAGCTGGTGACCGCCGTCGTCAGCGTGTCGTTGGCATTGTAGACGTCGCCGCGGGCATAAGCGGTGAAGGTCACTTCCTGGCCCCAGGGGGTCAGCTTGCGCAGATCCCAGCGCGCGCTGGCAAAGGCGCGTTGCGTATCCTGCCCGGCGGAGCGGGTGATCGCCAGGCTGTTCAGCTGGAATTCGAACTTGCCGCCCAGCAGGCCGTCGTTCATGCGCCGGCGATAGTCGATCTCGGGCAGGGCGATCGGCTGCAGGCCCTGCCGGTCGTTGACGCGCAGCGTCTGCACGAACCAGCCGGTCACCGCGAAATAGCTGTCGGCATCGATCCGCTCGATCTTCGCCGTGGTGCGCAGGCGATCGTCGTTGGAGATGTCGTAGCGGCGCAGGAAAGTGCGGTCGGTGGTCAGCCGCAGCGATCCGCTGAGGCTCCAGTTGGGATCGAGCTGATAGCGCGCCACGCCGTCGAGATAGCCGCGGAATGCCTGTTCGGTGTTGGTCGGTACCGTTGTCAGCAGATCGTCGCTGCGCCGGCTGACGGTGCCATAGGCGCTGACCTTGAACGCGCCCTTCTGGTCGAGTGCGCTGTAATCCGCCTGGAGCATCGGCAGCACATTGGTGAACACGCGCGGCGTGACGGTGAGCTGGCGATTGGGGCCGAGCTCGAAGAAATAGGGCTGGGCGAACTCGAAGCCGTTGACGCCATTGTAGCGGAAGGTGGGGCTGAGCAGCCCGGTTTCGCTCTCGCCGCCCGCGGGATGCGAGAATTTGGGCAAGGGAAGGGTCGGCAGGCCAAACAGGTTGATCCGCGCACCCTTGTAATAGATGCGGTTCTTCTCGGGGCGGTACACCACCTGCACGGCAGTGATCTTCCACGACGGCTCCTTGGGGCAGCCGGTCGAGGTCGTCACGGTGCACGGCGTATAGGCCGCGTCATCCAGGGTCACCGTCTCGTCCAGCGCGCGCGTGCCGCGCCGCGCCGCCAGCCTGCCGCCGCGCTCCAGCACGACCAGCATGTTGTCGACCACGCCGTCCTTCAGCGAATCGGTCAGCTCGATCGAATCACCATAGGCGGTGTCGCCGCCCGGATTGACCACGACGATGTTGCCGTTCGCGATGACCTTGCCGGTCGTACGGTTCCAGGTGACCTTGTCGGCACGCAGCCGGTCGCCGCCGCGATACATGCGCACGTCGCCGGTCGCGATGACCGTGTCGCTGTCGTTGAGATATTCCAGCTGCCCGGCGCTGAACTGCACCTGGTCGTCCGCCGCCTGAGTCTCGGCGGGCGGCGGCAGGGGGATGGCGGGGATCTGCATGTCCTGCCCATGCGCGGCCGTGCCGAGGCACAGCGCGAAGGGGAGGGCGCAGGTCGCGAGAAGATCGGAACGCTTCACGTTGGAAAAAACACCCCCAAACGCGCCGAATGCGGTCGCGATGATGCCGCCCTATCGCACCCGATGCCCTGCGCTGCAATCGGGGGCGTGTTTTGCCAGCACGCCACCGGTGGCCTAGAGGGCTACGACTCACGCCTAGAAGTCGAAACCGAGGTTCCCATGCAGATCAGTTTCTCCGCCGCTCCTTCCACCGCCGCGCTCGCGTTTCCCGTGGAGAAGGACGGCCTCGATCGGCTGACCACGACCGCGCTCGATAGTGACGCGCTGGCGGTGGTGAAGGGCGCTGCCCGCGCCAGCCGCTTCGAAGGCGAGGCCGGTGGCGTGGTCGAGGCGTTCGTGTCGCAGCCCGACGGGGTGCGCCGGGTTCTGCTGCTCGGCACCGGCGGCGGCAGCGAGAGCGAGTATGAGCGCGCCGGCGGCACCTTGACCGCGCGGCTGCTGACCTCGGGCGTTGAAGCTGCCGCTGTCGATTTCGCATCGGCCGGCGCGACCCCCAAGGCGGTAGCGCGCTTCGCCGGCGGCGCGGCGCAGCGTTCCTGGCGGCTCGATGTTTACCGCACCAAACTGCCCGAAAAGTCGAAGCCGACGCTCACCTCGATCACGCTGGTCAATGCGCCCGAGGGCAGCGACGCGGCCTGGGCGCCGCAAAAGGCACTGACCGAGGGGCTCGAGCTGACCCGCATGCTCGTCGCCGAGCCGCCCAACGTCATCTATCCCGAAACCTTCGTCGAGCGCGTGCTCGCCGATATCGAAGGGCTCGGCCTCGAAGTGACCGTGCTCGGCGAGGCCGAAATGGCGGAGCTCGGCATGGGCGCGCTGCTCGGCGTCAGCCAGGGCTCGGCCCGCGATGCGCGTCTGCTCGCGCTGAAATGGACGGGTGCCGCGCCCGGCGACCCCGCGCTCGCGCTGGTCGGCAAGGGTGTGACCTTCGATACCGGCGGCATCTCGCTCAAGCCCGGCGCGGGCATGGAAGACATGAAATGGGACATGGGCGGCGCGGGCGCGGTCGTCGGCACGATGAAGGCACTCGCGCTGCGCAAGGCGAAGGCGAACGTCATCGGCGTGTGCGGCCTGGTCGAGAACATGCCCGACGGCAACGCCATCCGCCCGGGCGACGTGCTCACCTCCATGTCGGGCCAGACGATCGAAGTGCTCAACACCGATGCCGAAGGCCGGCTGGTGCTGTGCGACGCGCTCACCTGGGTCCAGCGTACGCATCACCCGAAGACGATCGTCGATCTCGCCACGCTCACCGGTGCGATGATCATCGCGCTCGGCAACGAGCATGGCGGCTGCTTCGCCAATGACGATTCGCTGGCCGAGCAGCTTCTCGCGGCCGGCAAGGCGTCGGGCGACCTGCTGTGGCGCTTCCCGCTGTCGGATGCCTATAACAAGCTGATCGACTCGCCGATCGCCGACATGAAGAATGTCGGCCCGCGCGGCGCTGGCTCGATCACTGCCGCGCAGTTCCTTCAGCGCTATATCGATACCGGTATCCGCTGGGCGCATCTCGACATCGCCGGCATGGTCTGGGCCGACAAGCCCGGTGCGACCTGGGACAAGGGCGCGACCGGTTATGGCGTGCGCCTGCTCGACCGGTTCGTGGCGGACAATTTCGAGGGCTGAGCAGCGTCGTTGTTGGAGAATATTCGGGATTAATGTCACACTTTCCAACAGGATCGCTGTTGGATCTGGCGTCTATTTATTTGATATTATTTGATAATGTTTTGACAGGTTTTTGGCGGAATGCCCCATAGGGGTGACAATATTCCGACCGGGATGGATGAGATGCAGGTCGACTTCTATCATCTGACCGTCCAGCCGCTCGACCGCGTCCTGCCGCGCATCGCGGAGCGCGTGGTCGAGGGGGGCGGGCGCCTGCTCGTCGTCGCGGAGAGCGAGATCCAGCGGATCGCGCTCGACAAGCTGCTCTGGACCTATTCCCCGGAAAGCTTCCTCGCCCATGGCCAGGCTGGCGGGGAGGGTGATTCGATCCAGCCGATCCTGATTTCCGGTATCCCGGCAGCGGCCAATGACGCCCGCAATATCGCTCTGGCCGACGGTGTCTGGCGCGAGGAAGCGCTTGGCTTCGACCGCGCCTTCCACTTCTTCGACGGCGACCGGATTACCGAGGCGCGGCTGGCCTGGAAGGCGCTGGCCGATCGTGACGGGATCGAGCGCCGCTACTGGAAGCAGAGCGACTCCGGCAAATGGGAACAGGCCGCCTGATCGGCTCGACCGTTCGGCCCGATATGCTTGCATCGCGCCCCGCTCCCGCCTAGGGGAGCCGCGACTTTTCCGCCCTTTCACATACAGGAGCCCGTGACCGTCATGGCCGCGAACCGTACCTTCTCGATCATCAAGCCCGATGCCACCCGCCGCAACCTCACCGGCGCCGTCACCAAGATGCTGGAAGAGGCCGGCCTGCGCGTCGTCGCCTCCAAGCGCATCCAGATGACCAAGGACCAAGCCGAGGGCTTTTACGGCGTCCACCGCGAGCGTCCTTTCTTCAACGATCTGGTGTCCTTCATGATCTCCGGCCCGGTCGTCGTGCAGGTGCTCGAGGGCGAGAACGCCGTTCAGCGGAACCGCGACATCATGGGCGCGACCAACCCGGCGAACGCCGATGCCGGCACGATCCGCAAGGAACTGGCCGAATCGATCGAAGCGAACTCGGTCCATGGTTCGGACTCGGACGAGAATGCGGCGATCGAGATCGCTTATTTCTTCAAGCCGGAAGAGCTGGTCGGCTGAGATGAGCTGGCGGGTGCGACAGGCCGGTGCAGCGGATGCCGCCGCCCTGTCGCTTGTCGCCTCCGCCACATTTCTCGAAACTTTTGCCGGCGTGCTCGCCGGCAACGACATCGTCGCGCATTGCGCGGCGAACAACGACCCCCGGAAGTTCATCGCCTGGGCGAACGATCCGCTCGGCGCAGTGACCGTTGCGGAAGTCGAGAACGGCTTCGCGCCGGTCGGCTATGCCGTGCTGACCGACCCAGACCTGCCGGTCCAGCCCGGCCCGGCGGATATCGAACTCAAGCGCATCTACACCTTGTCGCTGATGCACGGGACTGGTCTCGGTCCGGCGCTGATGGAAGCCGCAGTCGAGGATGCTGCCCGGCTCGGCCGCACGCGCATCCTGCTCGGCGTCTATGGCAAGAACCTGCGCGCCCACAGCTTCTACAAGCGCCAGGGTTTCCAGGTGATCGGCGAGCGGCAGTTCCTCGTTGGCAGCACCCTGCACGATGATGTGGTCTTCGCGCGGGACATCTAATCCCGACTACTAACTGGACGGCTTCGGCTTCTCACGCGCCCACAACGCCTCGAGCCGCGCCGGCTGCGATGTCCGCTCCCGCAGCACCACACCCTTCAGCCGCAGCGTCCGTCCCCGCAGCACGCGCCCTTCGGTCTGCCACACCACGTCATAGATCGCGCTGTCGCTGCGCTGCTTGTCGGCATCCCAATAGCTGCTGGTGATCAGCACCGGCAGACGGCCCTCGCGCGCATCCGGTCCGCCATCGGTCGCCTGCAGGATCGCGTCGGCGAACCAGTCGGCCTGGATATGTGGCTCGAGCACGCTGGTCTGCGCGCTCACACCGAGCACAGCGGGGAAGCGCACATCGATGCTCTGGATCGCATGCGCCTCATCCTTCAGCGCCAGCCGCGCGCCGCCATGTTCCGGCGTCGCGGTCAGCAGCACCAGGGTGCGTGCCTTGGACTCGCTCGCCTTTTCGGCCTGCTTTTCCTGTTCGTCGGCGCGCCGGTCGGACCAGCTCATCCACAGGCTGAGCGCTGCGATGATCAGGCCGGCCACGCCGACCACCTCGGCCAAGGTCACCCAGCGTCGCCGTGTCGCTGCCGCCTCCGCCCGGTCGACCGCCTGTTGCGCGGCGTTCTGGATCACGGGGTCGGGCGCAGGCGGAGGAGGCGGAACGGGCTCGGGGGCAGGCGGAACGGGGGTCTCGTCGCTCATCGTCCACCAGCCTCCAGCAATTTACGCGGCGCCACCAGTTCCCAGCTCGTCGCGATGCGATCGCCGATATGGTCCCAGTCGGTCTCGCCCGTGTCGAGCCGCATCCCGATCCAGCCGGCATGGCCGATATAGGCGGGTACATAATAGAGGTCGGGATCCATCTCAACGAGCATCGCCTGCTCCTCCAGCCCGCTCGTCTTGACCTGCACCGCGGTGCGATCGTCGCCATGATGGTTGTGCGAGAAATAGGCGAAGACCTTGCCCTTCTCGATGAAGAAGGTCGGCGCGCCGTGCGAGATCTTCTCGGCGGCGCAGGGCAGGGCCATGCAGATGTCGCGGATCTTGGCGAGAACGGGCTCTGGGTCTGGACTCATCGCACCGCGAAGTCTGCCAGAACCTTCGGGTAAAGGCGATGCTCTTCGGCGAGCACTCGTGCCGAGAGGCTATCGACGGTGTCGCCGGGCAGGATCGGCACCTCGGCCTGGCCGAGTACCTCGCCCCCGTCGAGCTCCTCGGTAACGATATGCACCGAGCACCCCGCGACCGCGTCGCCAGCGTCGATCGCGCGCTGGTGCGTGTCGAGGCCCTTGTATTTGGGCAGCAGCGAAGGGTGGATATTGACGATCCTGCCCCGCCACCGCGCGACGAAATCGTCTGAGAGCAGGCGCATATAGCCGGCGAGTGCGATCACCTCGACGCTGGCGTCGCGGAAGGCGGTGTCGATCGCAGCTTCGTACTCGGCCTTGGGCATGCCCTTGGGGGATTGGGCGAAGGTCGCCAGTCCTGCGTCGCGCGCCCAGGCGAGACCGGCCGCGTCGGGTTTGTCGGAAGCGACGATGGCGACGTCGTACGGGCAGGCCGGATCACGCGCCGCTTCGGCGAGCGACATCATGTTTGAACCGCGGCCCGAGATCAGAATGCCGACCTTGCGCGTCATTCCTCCACTCCCGCCTGCGGGAGAAGATCAGGCTTCATGCGTCGCCGACCATGCAGCCCGGGCACTCCAGGCCTCATCGCTCCCGAACACCGTGCATCCCCGCACGCCGGGCTCGATCGTCCCGATCGCAAACACCGTCTCGCCGGCGGCTTCCAGCGCCTGCTTCACGTCCTCGACCTGATCCGCAGCCACCACCGCGACCATCCCGATCCCGCAATTGAAGGTCCGCGCCATCTCCTCGGGCTCGATCGCGCCCTGACCCTGCAGGAACGCCATCAGCCGCGGCTGCGGCCACGCATCGGCATCGATTCGCGCATGCACCCCCTCGGGTAGCACGCGCGGGACATTCTCGAGCAGCCCGCCGCCGGTGATATGTGCCAGCCCCTTGATCCGTTTCTCGGCAAGCAGCGGCAGCAGCGATTTCACATAGATTCGCGTCGGCGCCATCAGCGCGTCGATCAGCATCACGTCCTGATCGAACAGGGCAGGGCGGTCGAGCTTCCAGCCCCGGTCCGCCGCAAGCCGCCGCACCAGTGAGAAGCCGTTCGAGTGGATGCCCGACGAGGCCAGGCCGAGCAGCACGTCGCCCGGCGCGATCGCCGCGCCGGTCAGCACCCGATCCCGCTCGACCGCGCCGACGCAGAAACCGGCGAGATCGTAGTCGCCCTCGGCATACATGCCCGGCATCTCGGCCGTCTCGCCACCGATCAGAGCGCAGCCGGCCTGCTTGCAGCCTTCGGCGATCGAGGCGACGACTCGCTCGGCCACCACGGCGTCGAGCTTCGCGGTCGCATAATAATCCAGGAAGAACAGCGGCTCGGCACCCTGCACGATCAGGTCGTTGACGCACATCGCAACCAGGTCGATCCCGACCCCGTCATGGCTGTTATGGTCGATCGCGAGCTTCAGCTTGGTGCCGACTCCGTCGTTCGCAGCGACCAGCAGCGGATCCTTGAAGCCCGCCGCCTTCAGGTCGAAGAACCCGCCAAAACCGCCCAGATCGGCATCCGCCCCGGGCCGCCGTGTCGATTTCGCGAGGGGCGCGATGGCCCGGACCAGCGCGTTGCCAGCCGCGATAGAGACGCCCGCCTGGGCATATGTATAGGGTTCAGTGTCGCTCATTGTCGCCGCCTAGCCATATCCTGCTTGGATTTCCACGCCTGCTTCGCCAAAAGGGCCCGCAATGATTGCCCGCCGCCTTGTCCGCCTGCTCCCGATCGCCCTGATGATCGCCGTCACCGGCGGAATCGTCGCGGCACAGGATGATGACGATGGCAGCCGCGGCGTATCCCCGGGCGACAGCTCGGGCAGCTATGAAGTCGGCGGCATCGATGTCGACGTGACCGCCAAGACGGCGGACGCGGCACGCACCGGCGGCTGGCGCATCGCCCAGCGCAAGGGCTGGCAGATGCTCTCGCAGCGCCTTGGCGGCGGCGGCAGCCTCGTCTCCGACGGCACGCTCGATTCGATGGTGTCCGGCATCGTTGTCGAGAATGAGCAGATCGGCCCCAACCGCTATGTCGCCCGCCTCGGCGTGCTGTTCAGCCGCGCGCGCGCCGGCGCGCTGCTCGGCGTTGCCGGGCGGACGACGCGGTCGGCACCCATGCTCACCATCCCGATCGAATGGTCGGGCGGCGCCGGGCAGGCGTTCGAGCAGAAGACCGAGTGGCAGGAGGCGTGGAGCCGCTATCGTACCGGCAACAGCGCGATCGACTATGTGCGCCCGGCCGGCTCGGGCCCCGATTCGCTGTTGCTCAATACCGGGCAGACCGGCCGGCCGAGCCGCATCTGGTGGCGCACGATCCTCGACCAATATGGCGCGTCCGACATCCTCACGCCCGTGGTGCGACTGTCCCGCCAATGGCCGGGCGGCCCGATCATCGGCGTGTTCGAGGCACGGCATGGCCCCGACAATCACATCATCGCGCGCTTCACTCTGCGTGTGGGCAATGGCGACGCGCTGCCGGTGCTGCTCGATGCCGGCGTGAAGCGGCTCGACGATGCCTATCAGACGGCGCTGCGCAACGGCGTACTTCACACCGATCCCGGCCTGTACAATCGCCCGCCCGAGCCGACCGCGGTCGTCGAGGAAGAAGCGCCGGGCGAGGCTTTGGTCGAAACCACCGACGCCGTTCAGGTCGCCTCCGGCACCGCGATCAGCGTCCAGGTCGACACGCCCGGCGCTTCCTCCGTCTCGGCGACCGAGGCGGCACTTCGGGGCATCCCGGGCGTGCGCTCGGCGCTCACCACCAGCCTCGCGCTGGGCGGCGTCTCGGTGATTCGCGTCAGCTTCGACGGCGATCCGGCGGCGATCCGGCCGTTGCTCGAAGCCCGGGGCTGGACGGTCCAGGGCACCGGCACGACCCTGCGCATCCGCCGGGCGGGGGCGCCCTCGCAGGGCAGCACGCCGCCACCATCCCCGCCACCGGAAAACGCGACCAACTGATGAGCCAGATCGCGCTGCCATTCGATTGGCCGCCGGACCCGCGCGACGACGAATTCCTCGTCAGCGATTCGAACGCACGCGCCGTCCAGCAGCTCGAACGCTGGAGCACCTGGCCGGTGATGGCCGTGGTGCTCACGGGGCCCCGCAAGTCGGGACGCAGCCTGCTCGCGCGCATCTTCGCGGCGAAAAGCGGTGGCGAGATCATCGACGATGCCGAACGCCAGAGCGAGACGGCGATCTTCCACGCCTGGAACCGCGCACAGGAGACTCGGCACCCGCTGGTCATCGTCGCTGACGTGCCGCCGCCCGAATGGACGGTCAAGCTGCCCGACCTTCGCTCGCGCCTCACCGCCAGCCCGACCGCGCGAATCGGTCCTCCGGATGAGACGCTGATGCAGGCCCTGTTCGAGCGGCAATTCCTCCGGCGCGGCCTGGATGCCCGCCCCGATCTGATCCAATGGCTGATTCTTCGGGTCGAGCGGAGCCATGTCGCCCTCCTGCGCACCGTCGATGTGCTCGATCAGGCGGTACTCGAACGCCACAAACGCTTGTCGATTCCGCTCGCCCGCGCCACATTGGCGGAAGTGGGGCTGATCGCCGGCCGCGCACCCGAATTACCGATCGAGAATCTATGACACGCCCCGCCCATATCGTGCGTCTGGACGATGACGACGATCCGTTTGCGTCCGGCGAGGGCAGCGAACGCTATTTCAACCGAGAACTTTCCTGGCTGGCCTTCAACCGGCGCGTGCTGGAGGAGGCGTGCAATCCCGCGCATCCGCTGCTCGAGCGAGTCCGCTTCCTGTCCATCTCCGGCTCCAACCTCGACGAGTTCTTCATGGTCCGCGTCGCCGGGCTGAAGGGACAGCAGCTCCAGGACGTCGATCGCCTCTCGGCCGACGGCATGTCCTCGCGCCAGCAACTCGCCGCGATCGTGGCGGAGGCCGACGAGCTGGTCGAGAGCCAGCGCTCGGTCTGGCGCGATCTTCGCCACGAACTGGCCGAAACCGGCATCGTCGTGCTCGGCTCGAAAACCATCGACGCGGCGGTGACGCCCGAGGAGATGGCCTGGCTCGAAACCCATTTCCGCGAACAGATCTTCCCGATCCTGACGCCCCAGGCGCTCGATCCCGCGCATCCATTCCCGTTCATGCCCAACAAGGGCCTGGCGGTGATGTTCGACCTCGTCCGCCTGTCGGACAACGAGCCGATCCGCGAACTGGTGATGCTCCCGGCGCCGATGGCGCGCTTCATCCGCCTGCCGGGCGAGATGGCGCGGTATGTCGCGGTCGAATCGCTGGTGAAGCGCTTCTCCTCGCTGGTCTTCCCGGGCTATCGGGTCGAGGGCGGGGCCGAGTTCCGCGTGCTGCGCGACAGCGATATCGAGATCGAGGAAGAGGCGGAGGACCTGGTCCGCTACTTCGCCAATGCGATCAAGCGCCGCCGGCGCGGCCGGGTCATCCGGCTCGAGCTGGAAAGCGGCATGCCTGACGGCCTGTCCAGGGCCTTGCGCGATGAATTGGGTGGCGCGGATGCGTTCGTCACGGAAAGCGGCGCCTTTCTCGGCGTGGGTGATCTGGAATCGATCGTCGACGAGGATCGCCCGGACCTGAAATTCCCGCCCTACAGCCCGCGTTTCCCGGAGCGGATCCGCGAGTTCAATGGCGATTGCTTTGCCGCGATCCGCGCCAAGGACATCGTCATCCACCACCCGTACGAGACGTTCGACGTGGTGCTGGCGTTCCTGCGCCAGGCGGCCGGCGACCCGGACGTCGTGGCGATCAAGCAGACGCTCTACCGCGCCGGCAAGCAGCCCGCGGTCATCAACGCGCTGATCGCGGCGGCCGAAGCCGGCAAGTCGGTCACTGCGGTGGTCGAACTCAAGGCACGCTTCGACGAGGAGCAGAATCTGCTCTGGGCCTCGGCGCTCGAACGCGCCGGCGTGCAGGTCGTCTATGGTTTCATGGAGTGGAAGACTCACGCCAAGGTCTCGATGGTCGTCCGGCGCGAGGCAGGGCAGTTCCGCACCTATTGCCACTTCGGCACCGGCAATTATCATCCGGTTACTGCAAAAATATACACCGATCTCAGCTTCTTCACGGCTGATCCTCGCATCGGGCGCGATGCCGCGCAGATGTTCAATTACGTCACCGGCTATGTCGAGCCGCACGACATGGCACTGGTCAGCCTGTCGCCGCGCGATCTTCGCGCGCGTCTGATGGCCCTGATCGATACCGAGATCGACTTCGCCAAGGCAGGCAAGCCCGGCGCGATCTGGGCCAAGATGAATTCGGTGGTCGACCCGGCGGTGATCGAGAAGCTCTATGAGGCGAGCGCGGCGGGCGTGCGGATCGACCTGATCATCCGCGGGATCTGCTGCCTCAAGCCGGGCGTGCCGGGCCTGTCCGAGAATATCCGGGTGAAGTCGGTGATTGGCCGCTTCCTCGAGCACAGTCGGATCTGGGCTTTCGGCAACGGCAAGGCGTTGCCCAATGACGGGGCGAAGATCTTCATCTCCTCGGCTGACTGGATGCCGCGCAATTTCGACCGCCGGGTCGAATATATGCTGCCGATCGAGAATCCGACGGTGCACGACCAGATTCTCGACCAGGTGATGGTCGCCAACCTGATCGACAACGAACAGAGCTGGGAGCTTCAGGCCGATGGCAGCTATGTGCGCGCTACGCCCGGCGACCGGCCGTTCAACCTGCACCGCTACTTCATGACCAATCCGTCGCTGTCGGGCCGCGGTGCGGCTCTGTCGGCCAGCGACGCCGTCCCGAAACTTTCGTTGAACCGGAGGCGTTAGGGGGCGTGGCCACCCTTCTTTTCCGTAAGCCCAAGGCCGACACGGCCACGGAGCCGCGCACCGGCATCATCGATATCGGGTCCAACTCGATTCGCCTCGTCGTCTATCAGGGGCCGGAACGGCTGCCTGCGATCCTGTTCAACGAGAAGGTGATGGCCGGCCTCGGCCGCGGCCTGGCCGAGACCGGTGCGATCGCCGAGCCCGCGCTCGACGTCGCCACCGAAGCGCTCGCGCGCTTCGCCGCGGTCGCGCGCGAGATGGAGGTGACGCGGCTGCGCACCGTCGCTACCGCCGCGGTCCGTGATGCGTCCAACGGGCAGGCCCTGCTCGATACGGTGCGCGAGCTGGGGCTGCAGGTCGAATTGCTTTCCGGGGAGCAGGAAGCGACGGCTGCCGGGCACGGCGTACTGTCGGCCATTCCCGAAGCTGACGGGATCGTCGGCGATCTCGGCGGCGGCTCGCTCGAACTGGTCCGTATATCCGGCGGCAAGGTGCGCGACCGGGTGTCCTTCCCGTTCGGCGTGCTCCGTATCGGCGCGATGCGCGCAAAGGGGCAGGGCGCGCTCGAACGCCAGGTGTACAAGGCGCTGAAAGGTGCCGGCTGGCTCGGGCGGGGCGAGGGGCTGCCGCTCTATCTCGTCGGCGGGTCGTGGCGGGCGCTCGCGCGGCTCGACATGCACCTCAACAACTACCCGCTTCCGGTGATCCACCAATATTCCATGGCGCTTCCCGCGATTGCACGCATGGGCCGAACGATCAGCCACGTACCCAAGAGTTGGCTGCGCGCCATTCCCGGCCTTTCCTCGGGCCGTGCGGCGACGTTGGGCGATGCCGCCGCTTTGCTCGCGGTGCTGCTCAAACACCTGCAAGCCGACACCACCATCGTCTCCGCCTTCGGCCTGCGCGAAGGCCTGCTCTTCGGCGCGCTCGATGAGGAGGTCCGCGCGCAGGATCCGCTGATCGTCGCCGCGCGCGACGAGGGACAGCGTCATGGCCGCTTCGCCGAGCATGGCGATTTGCTCGATCACTGGATCGCGCCCTTGTTCAATCGCGATACGCCTGCCCAGGCGCGGTTGCGGCTTACCGCCTGCCTGCTCGCCGATGTGGGTTGGCGCGCCAACCCCGAATTCCGCGCCGAACGCGGCGTCGAGATTGCGCTCCATGGGAACTGGGTCGCGATCGACGCGCGCGGCCGCGCGATCGTCGCCCAGGCGCTGTTCACCAGCCTTGGCGGCGGCACCGACATCCCGGCTCCGCTGGAGTCGCTAGCGCCAATCGAAGACCTCAAGCGTGCGATCGCCTGGGGCCTGGCGATGCGTCTGGGTCAGCGGCTCAGCGGTGGCCTCGCCGGCCCGCTGCGCCGCTCGCGCCTGGCAGACGATGGGGAGATCGTGACGCTCCACGTTAACCCGGACGACCTCGCGCTCTATGGCGAGGCGGTCGAACGCCGCCACGCGGCGCTGTGCACCGCATTGGGCAGGAAGCCGATCGTTACCGCCTGATCGTCAACCGCCCCGATCAACCGCCCCGATCAACCGCAATGCACGCGGGTGACGATATCCTTTTCGTCGAGGTCGACGTTCAGCCGATCGATGCGGTAATCCATCGTCACCGCCATGCCTGGCCGGATCACGCGCACGGTGCCTGATCCAGTCGCGCGTCGTGCTTTTTCGGCAGCTTCGGCCGAATAGGGTTTGCCGACCAGGCCGTTCGCGGCCCCGGCAGAGCAATTGCCTGGTGCCGGTGTCTCGGCTGGCGTCTCCGCCGGCGGAACCGGCGCGCAGGCCGTCAGCGCGGCGAGCAGAATGAGGATTCTCATGCTTCCACATCCTCCGTTCGAGTCATCTTGAGCTTGCCGTTGACCACTGCAAAGGCAAGCCGCCCTTCGACCAGATCGAGCGCATCCCGGCCGAACTGATCGAAGCGCCAGCCCTCCAGGATCGAAATCCCCTCGCGCTGGCCCGCGGCAAGCGCTTCCAGGTCCTCGCTCCGCGCGAGAAGGCGCGCCGCGACGTCGATTTCCTTGGAGCGGATCTTGAGCAGCAGCTTGAGCAGGTCAGCGACCAGCGCGCCGTCCTTGCCGAGGCCCGGCTTGCGATCATCACGCGCGGGCATCTCTTCCGCGCTCATCGGCACCGCCGCCTCGAGCGCAGCCATCAACCGCGCGCCGATATCGTTGCCCGCCCAGGTCGCGGAAAGCCCGCGCACCTTGGCGAGATCGGCCTGCTTGCGCGGCGAGTGGCCGGCCAGATCGGCGAGGGTCTCATCCTTGACGATTCGGCCGCGCGGCAGGTCCTTGCCCCGCGCTTCCAGCTCGCGCCACCGCGCCAGCGCCTTCAACCGGCCCAGCACATCGGGCTTGCGACCCGCGATCCGCACGCGCTTCCACGCTTCGTCGGGGTCGTTGGCGTAATTTTTCGGATCGCCCAGCCGCTCCATCTCCTGGTCGAGCCACGCGCCGCGCCCGGTCTTGCGCAGCCGTTCGAGCATCTTGGGGAAGATCTTGGCCAGATGCGTGACGTCGCCGATCGCATATTCGATCTGCCGCGCATCGAGCGGCCGCCGGCTCCAGTCAGTGAAGCGTGCGCCCTTGTCGACCTGGATGCCGAGATAGGCGTCGACCAGGTTGGAATAGCCCACTTGCTCGCCTTGCCCCAAAGCCATCGCCGCGACCTGGGTGTCGAACAGCGGGTGCGGGGTCTTGCCGGTCAGATTGTAGATGATTTCAAGGTCCTGGCCGCCGGCATGGAAGACCTTCAGCACGTCCTCATTGTTGGTCATCAGCTCGAGCAGCGGGGTCATGTCGAGTCCCGGCGCCATCGGGTCGATCGCCGCTGCCTCGTTCACATCGGCGATCTGGATCAGGCAGAGCTCCGGCCAGAAGGTGTTCTCCCGCATGAACTCGGTGTCGACGCAGACGAAGTCGGCTTGGCCGAGTCGGGTGCAGAGATTGGCGAGGGTGGCGCTGTCGGTGATTAACGGATGGATATGCATTGCAACGCCATAGACATGTGACGCCGCCTTGACAAAGCGGCGTATGACGGGGAAGCGCGCGGGCTCACGCCCACCGGCATCCACTCGTTCGAAAAGACAGATCATGCACGCCTATCGCACCCATAATTGCGCCGCGCTGCGCCCTGAACAGGTCGGGCAGGAAGTCCGCGTTTCCGGCTGGGTCCACAAGAAGCGCGACCATGGCGATCTCGTGTTCGTCGACCTGCGCGATCATTACGGCATCACCCAGATCGTGACCGACGTCAGCGGCCCCGTGTTCGACGTGATCGAGTCGCTGAAGAACGAGTCGGTCGTCACTATCACCGGCATCGTCGTCGCACGCGCTGCCGAAGCGGTGAACCCGAACCTCGCCACTGGCGCGATCGAAGTCCGCGCGTCCGCGGCCGTCGTCCAGTCGGTCGCGCACGACCTGCCGATGCCGGTCGCCAGCGAGAATGAATATCCCGAGGAAATCCGCCTCCGCTACCGCTTCCTCGACCTGCGGCGCGAGCGGCTCCACGCCAACATCATGCTGCGCAGCCAGGTCATCACCTCGCTGCGCCAGCGCATGATCGGCCAGGGCTTCACGGAGTTCCAGACGCCGATCCTGACCGCGTCCTCGCCGGAAGGCGCCCGCGACTATCTCGTCCCGTCGCGCGTGCACCCGGGCAAGTTCTACGCGCTTCCCCAGGCACCGCAGATGTTCAAGCAGCTGCTGATGGTCGCCGGCTTCGACCGCTATTTCCAGATCGCGCCCTGTTTCCGCGACGAGGATGCGCGTGCCGATCGCTCACCCGGCGAATTCTACCAGCTCGATTTCGAGATGAGCTACGTCACCCAGGACGATGTGTTCGCCGCGATCGAACCCGTGCTGCACGGCGTGTTCGAGGAATTCGCTGACTGGCAGGGCAAGGGCCGCACCGTCTCGGCGCTGCCGTTCAAGCGCATCCCCTACCGCGAATCGATGCTGAAATATGGCAGCGACAAGCCCGACCTGCGCAACCCGATCCTGATCTCGGACGTGTCGGACCATTTCAAGGGTTCGGGCTTCGGCCGCTTCGCTTCGATCGTCGAGAGCGGCGACGTCGTCCGCGCGATCCCGGCACCCGGCACCGCCGACAAGAGCCGCAAATTCTTCGACGACATGAACAGCTGGGCGCAGAGCGAAGGCTTTGCCGGCCTCGGCTATGCCACACGCAAGGCCGGTGTGTTCGGCGGCCCGATCGCCAACAATCACGGCGAAGAAGGCATGGCGAAGATCGCCGAGGCGCTCGGCCTCGGCCCCGATGACGGCGTGTTCTTCGCCGCCGGCAAGGAGGGGCAAGCCGCCAAGCTCGCCGGGCTCGCCCGCACGCGCGTTGCCGACCAGCTCGGCCTGATCGACCAGAACCGCTTCGAATTCTGCTGGATCGTGGACTTCCCGATGTTCGAATATGACGAGGACGCGAAGAAGGTCGATTTCAGCCATAACCCCTTCTCCATGCCGCAGGGCGAGATGGAGGCGCTGGAAACGAAGGACCCGCTCGATATCCTGGCGTACCAGTACGACATCGTCTGCAACGGCGTGGAGCTCTCCTCGGGTGCGATCCGGAACCACAAGCCGGAGATCATGTACAAGGCGTTCGAGATCGCGGGCTATACCCGCGCCGATGTCGACACCAATTTCGCCGGCATGATCAACGCCTTCAAGTGCGGCGCCCCGCCGCATGGCGGCTCGGCGCCGGGCGTCGACCGCATCGTGATGTTGCTCGCCGACGAGCCCAACATCCGCGAGGTCATCGTTTTCCCGATGACTCAGAAGGCCGAGGACCTGATGATGGGCGCCCCCAATTTCGCCACCGAGAAGCAGCTGCGCGAACTCAACATCCGCACGATCGAGGTCGCGACGGCCAAGCCGACGGTCGAGGCGGTCCGCCCCGAGTAACCAGCTTTCGCGTCACCCCGGACTTGTTCCGGGGTCCACCGTGCCGCATGAATCGCACGCGCGGCTAATGCGGTGCGGTGGATGCCGGAACAAGTCCGGCATGACGGAATTGGCGACTCATGACGATCAATCTCTCGGATTACGAAACCGGCGCCAAATACCAGGGCGACTATGACGACGACCTGGCCAAGCTGCAGGAGCGGCTCGCCCATATCCAGGTCGCGCATATCGTCCACAAGCGCCGCGCGCTGATCCTGCTCGAGGGCTGGGACGCGGCGGGGAAGGGGGGCATCATCCAGCGCCTCACCGCCGAATGGGACCCGCGCAACTTCCAGGTCTGGCCGATCAAGGCGCCGACCGAGGACGAGCTCGGCCATCATTTCCTGTGGCGCTTCTGGAAGAAGCTGCCCGCCAATAGCAACATCGCCGTGTTCGATCGCAGCTGGTACGGCCGTGTCCTGGTCGAACGCGTCGAAGGTTTCGCGAAGGAAGCCGAGTGGCGCCGCGGCTATGACGAGATCAACGAGTTCGAGGCACAGCAGGGCGATTCGGGCACGACTATCGTCAAGCTGTTCGTCCATGTGACTCAGGCGGAGCAGGACGAGCGGCTCAAGGCCCGGCTCGCGCATCCCTGGAAGCGGTGGAAGACCGGCGCCGAGGACTATCGCAACCGCGACAAGCGCAGTGAGTATCTCGACGCGATGGCCGAAATGTTCCGCCGCACCGATACGCGCTGGGCGCCCTGGCATGCGATCGACGGCAACCACAAAAAGGCTGCTCGAATCGCAGCGCTGACCGTCATAGCGGATCGGCTCGAGGCCAATGTACCGATGGACGCGCCGCCGATCGACCCCGAGGTGGAGAAGTTGGCGCGCAAGGCGCTGGGACTCAAATAGGCCGGGCCCCCGATGGCGCGCTCACGCCGCCGAGAACTGGCCGCTCTCGTCCATCAGGTGCAATTTGCCATCGGCGATCGCGAAATAGGCGCCGTGCAGTTTGAGCGTTCCGGCTTTTTCGCGCTCCGGGATGCACGGGAAGGTGCGTAAATTGTGCAGGCTCACCCGCACCGTTTCGAGCTCCAGCTCGCGTATCGCGGCAGGTCCCATACCGTATTTGGCCACGATCTCGTCGCGCGCCTCGTCCAGCATGTCGACCCAATGCGCGATGAACCCGCCGGCCCCTGGCGCGCGCCCGGCAAAGCGGCGTGACAATGCGGCTTCGACGCCGCCGCACGATCCATGGCCCATCACGACGATATCCGAGACCTCAAGCTGGGTCACCGCGAACTCCAGCGCGGCGGAAACGCCATGACGACTGCCATCGAGCTCGAACGGCGGCACCAGATTGGCAATATTCCGCACGACGAAAATCTCCCCCGGGGAGGTATCGAAGATCTGGGCCGGGTCGACTCGACTGTCCGAGCACGCAATCACCATCACGCGCGGATTCTGACCCGAACCCAATTCCTCCCAGCGACCGCGCTGTCGCGCCCAGTCATGCGCGCGGAAGCGCCGATACCCGTCGAGCAAGTCCCAATAGCCGCTCACTGAACCTCCGATCGTCCCTGGTCCACCGCACGCAAAACCGAGCAAAGCATCGTGGCCGTTCCTGGCCCTCGCGTTAGAAGATAGTACGGGGCTTCGACAAGCTCGGTTGCGACGGTTGTGGGGGAGGGCGCGGGTCGCTATCTGGCCCTCATGAACGAGATGACGCCGCTCAACCCAGCCCCCCGCCAGCGCAAGCCCGACTGGATCAGGGTGAAGGCACCGACCAGCACCGGTTTCGCCGAGACCAAGGCAATGATGCGTCGTCTCAACCTCAATACCGTGTGCGAGGAAGCGGCCTGCCCGAACATCGGCGAGTGCTGGACCAAGAAGCACGCGACGGTGATGATCCTGGGTGACACCTGCACCCGCGCCTGCGCCTTCTGCAACGTGAAGACCGGCATGCCCCGGGCCGTCGACGCGCTGGAGCCGCAGCACACCGCCGATGCCGCCGCCGAACTTGGCCTCGAACATATCGTCATCACCTCGGTGGATCGCGACGACCTGCCTGATGGTGGCGCGTCGCAGTTCGTGAAGGTGATCCAGGCGCTCCGCCGCACCACGCCGAAGACCACGATCGAAATCCTCACCCCCGATTTCCGCAACAAGGCGCAGGCCGCGGTCGAGTCGATCGTTGAGGCGGGCCCCGACGTCTACAACCACAATCTCGAAACGGTGCCGCGGCTCTACCCGACGATTCGCCCGGGTGCGCGCTACTACGCGTCGCTGCGCCTGCTCGAATCGGTCAAGCGCCACGATCCGTCGATCTTCACCAAGTCCGGCGTGATGGTCGGCCTCGGCGAAGAGCGGCTTGAAGTCCATCAGGTGATGGACGACATGCGCTCCGCCGACATCGATTTCCTGACCATGGGCCAGTATCTCCAGCCGACCCCGCGCCACGCCAAGGTGCTGGATTTCGTCACGCCCCAGGCCTTCGACGCCTATGCCGCGATCGCCCGTGCCAAGGGCTTCCTGCTGGTCGCCGCCTCGCCGCTGACCCGGTCGAGCTATCATGCCGGTGACGATTTCGCGAAGATGCGGGCCGCGCGCGAGGCTCAGCTGTCGAGGGGGCTCGCAAAGGGCTGATGCCGCGCCACTCGGAAACTCGCCGGCTTCCTTATTCGCGCGAGCAGATGTTCGATCTCGTCGCCGATGTCGGCAGCTATGCGCAGTTCCTGCCCTGGGTCACCGCCGTCCGTATTCGCTCGAACAGCGATACGGAAATGGTCGCCGACCTGATCGTCGGCTTCAAGGGCCTGCGCGAGACCTTCACCTCGAAGGTCGCCAAGACCCGGCCCGAGCGAATCCATGTCGATTATCTCGACGGCCCGCTCAAATATCTGCGCAACGACTGGGTGTTCCGCCCGCATGCCGATGGCTGCGAGATCGATTTCAGCGTCGATTTCGCCTTCAAGAACCGCGTGTTCGAAATGCTGGCGGGGCAGGTGTTCGGCGCCGCGCTGCGCAAGATGATCGGTGCGTTCGAGGAGCGCGCGGCGAGGCTCTACGGCGCTTCAGGCGCCGGCAGCAGCAGTTCCAGCGCGCACAGGGCCGCCTGAAGCCGAATCCCGCCGCGTCCCAGATCGCCGAAATCCTTGCGATCGGCGACGACATGCCCCGGATCGCCGCCCTTTTCCGCCCGCGCAAACACCACGGTACCGACCGGCTTCTTCTCGGTTCCGCCGCCAGGGCCCGCCACACCGGTGATCGCCACTGCGACATCGGCGCCGCTCTTTTCGAGCGCCCCCTGCGCCATGCTCCACGCCGTTGCGATCGAGACCGCGCCGAACGTCTCGATCACGTCGGAACTCACCTTCAGCATGCTGATCTTGGCGTCGTTGGAATAGGTGACGAAACCGCTTTCGAAGATCTCGGACGATCCGGGGATTTCGGTCAGCGCAGCGGCGACCAGTCCGCCGGTGCAGCTTTCAGCGACCGAGATATGGCGCCCGATCGCCTTGTTCGCATCGACCACGCGTTGCGCGGCGGCGACCAGTTCGGCGGGGAGAATGGTATCCATGCTCATGCCATATCCCCTGATATCCGAATGGTGGCGATCGCCTGGGCGGCGATGCCCTCGCCGCGACCGGCAAAGCCGAGCCGCTCCGTCGTCGTCGCCTTCACGCTGACCTGATTCGGCTTGAGCCGCAACAGCGCCGCGATCCGCGTGCGCATCGACTCGCGGTGCGGCCCGATCTTGGGCGCCTCGCAGATCAGGGTCAGGTCGATGAAATCGATGATCCCGCCCTGCGCCGCGACCAGGGAGGCGGCATGTTCCAGGAACTGCGCCGAATCCGCCCCGCGCCATTTCGGGTCGCTCGGCGGGAAATGCATGCCGATATCCCCATCCGCGATGGTGCCGAGCAAGGCGTCGGTGATGGCATGGAGCGCGACATCGGCATCGCTATGCCCGGAAAGCCCCTTGTCGTGCGGGATCAGCACGCCGCCCAGCCACAGTTCCTCGCCCTCGACCAGCCGATGCACGTCGAACCCGGTCGCGCTGCGCACCCGCATCCCGGCGGCATGGCGCGCCTCGGCGGCGGCGAAGTCGGCCGGATAGGTGATCTTCTCCAGCATCATGTCCCCCTCGACGATCGCGACCGTCCCGCCCGATGCGCGCAGCATCTGGGCATCGTCGGTCGGCTCCTCGCCCTGCCACGCCTTGTGCGCGGCAAATATTGCATCGAAACGAAACGCCTGCGGAGTCTGCACGCGGTACATGCCCTCGCGCGGCACGATCTCGCCCAGGGTTTCTCCGCCGCGTGCCAGCGTATCGGCCACGGGCAGGGCGGGAATGGCACCCTCCTGCGTGTCGAGCGCGGCGAGCAGCCGGTCGATCACCGGGCCGGTCAGGAACGGGCGGGCGGCATCATGGATCAGTACGCGATCGGGTTCGTAGCCAGCGAGCGCCTCGAGCCCGGCCCGCACCGACGCCCGGCGAGTCGCGCCACCGGTAACATGTGCGATATCGCCAAGAGCCGCCGCCAGCGCGTCCTCCTGGCCCGGCCCGATCGCGACGATCACCTGGGATATGGCGGGATGGGCGGCCAAAGCCGAATAGCTGTGCGCAATCATCGGCTTGCCGGCGAGCAGCGCGAACTGTTTGGGCACGGCTCCCCCGGTTCGCATGCCCTGTCCGGCGGCGACGATCAGCGCTGCGGTGCCCCCTCGCGTCATCGCGCCCGCCTAGCCGAACCGGCCGGCGACCGCCAGCCTTGCCGCCCGGGCCATCCTCCCCTATAGGCTGCCCGTTTTTCAGGCACATGACCCAGACCCTCGCCCCCATCCAGATCGGACCCGTCCGGATCGAGCGCCCCGTGATTCTCGCGCCGATGACGGGCGTCACCGACATGCCGTTCCGCACGGTCGTGCGCCGCTTCGGATCGGGCCTCAACGTGACCGAGATGGTCGCAAGCCAGGCCGCGATCCGCGAGACCCGCCAGTCGCTGCAGAAAGCGGCCTGGGATCCGGTCGAGGAACCTGTCTCGATGCAGCTGGTCGGCTGCACGCCGCATGAGATGGGGGAGGCCGCCAAGCTGAGCGAGGATCGCGGCGCCGCGATCATCGACATCAACATGGGCTGCCCGGTGCGCAAGGTGACCAGCGGCGATGCCGGGTCGGCGCTGATGCGCGATCTCGACAATGCCGGGGCGATTATCCGCGCCACGGTCGACGCGGTCAGCGTGCCGGTGACGGTCAAGATGCGCATGGGCTGGGATCATTCCAGCCTTAACGCGCCGGATCTCGCGAAGATCGCCCAGGACCTCGGCGCGAAGATGGTCACGGTGCACGGCCGCACCCGCAACCAGATGTACCGCGACACTGCCGATTGGGCATTCATCCGCCGGGTCAAGGATGCGGTGTCGATCCCGGTCATCGCCAATGGCGATATCTGCTCGATCGAAGACGCCGAGGCGGCGCTCGAGCAATCCGGCGCCGACGGCGTGATGATCGGCCGCGGCGCTTATGGTCGCCCCTGGCTGCTTGCCCAGGTGATGGAATGGTTCGCCACCGGCCGGCGTATCGCCGATCCGACGATCGAACAGCAATATGACCTGATTACAGAGCATTATGATGCGATGCTCTCGCATTACGGCAATGAAGTCGGCGTCAACATGGCCCGCAAGCATATCGGCTGGTACACCAAGGGCCTGCATGGCTCGGCCGAGTTCCGCAACCGCGTGAACCAGATTCCCGATCCGAAGACCGTCCAGGCGATGCTCGCCGAGTTCTACGCGCCATGGCGCAGCCGCGCGGCGGCGTGACGCCATGACGGAAAAGGTGGAGCCAAGCTTCGCCGCTCTCTTTGCCGCTCTTCCGGTCGCCGTCATGGTGATCGACCCCGCGGGGCGGATCGCCTTTGCCAATGCCGAGTGCGAGGCGCTGCTCAACCTGTCCGAGCGCGCGATGCGTGGCCAGCCGCTCGATAGCGTGCTGACGCCACCCGGCGAACCGAGCCGGCGCGACAATCAGGGCTTTTCGGCCTTCGATGCCGAGATCGAGATAGCCCGTAGCGGCCGGATCATGGTCGACTATATCGAGGCGCGAGTGCCCGATCATGCCGGCTGGCGCTCGATCACCCTGCATCATGGCGCCACGTCGCGCCGGATGGGCCAGTCGGTCGATCGCGCCTCCGCCGCGCGCGCCGCGATCGGCGCGGCGGCGATGCTCGCGCATGAGATCAAGAACCCCCTTTCAGGCATCCGCGGCGCGGCGCAGCTCATTGCCGGCGACGGTGACGGCACCGAGGAGCTGACCACCCTCATCACCACTGAGGTCGACCGAATCGCCGCGCTGATCGACCGGATGCAGGATTTCACCGACACCCGTCCGCTCAGTCTGAACCCCGAGAATATCTATCCCTTGCTCGATCATGCCCGCCGTGTCGCGCTGGCGGGGTTCGCGCGGCACGTGACGATCGACGAGCGTTTCGACCCTTCGTTGCCCCCGGTGATGACCGATCGCGACGCGATCCTTCAGGTCGTGCTCAACCTGATCAAGAACGCGACCGAGGCGATGGTCGAGCAGGCCGATGCCCGGATCACGCTCGCCACCGCCTATCGCCACGGCATGGCGGTCAGCCCGGCGCCCGGCCGCCCGCGCCAGCCGCTGCCGATCGAGATCTGCGTGATCGACAATGGCCCCGGTGCACCCGAGGACATTGCCGATCATTTGTTCGATCCGTTCGTCTCGGGAAAGCCCGAGGGGCAGGGGCTTGGCCTCGCGCTCGTCGACAAGCTGGTGCGCGATATGGGCGGGATCGTGCAATATGCCCGGGAAGGGACGCCGCCCCAATCGGTGTTCCGCATCCTGTTGCCCCGAGGATCAGCATGAAGAGCGCGCAATGAAGAACCAGGGCACCATCCTGGTCGTCGACGACGATTCGGCGATCCGTACCGTCGTGGCTCAGGCGCTGCGCCGCGACGGTCACCGCGTCACCACCGCCGCGAGCCTTGCCGAACTCGATGTGCAGCTCGCGGCAGGCCTGCCCGACGTGCTCATCACGGATGTCGTGCTGCCCGACGGCAATGGCCTCGACCGGGTCGAGCGGCTGACGGTGGAATATCCCGGCCTGCCGGTCATCGTCTTCTCCGCGCGCAACACGCTGACCACCGCGGTGCGCGCGACTGAAGTCGGGGCGTACGACTATCTGCCCAAGCCGTTCGATCTCGACGTGCTCGCCCGGGCGGTGCAGGGCGCACTCGCGCGTGGCCCCGGCGCGCCGGAAGAGCGCCCGGACGAAGTCGATTCGGCGCTCCCGCTGATCGGCCGCTCGCCCGCGATGCAGGACGTCTATCGGATCATCGCGCGCGTCGTCTCGAATGACCTGACGGTGCTGATCTCGGGCGAATCGGGTACCGGCAAGGAACTGGTCGCCCGCGCGATTCACGATCTCGGTCCGCGCAAGCGCTCGCCCTTCGTCGCGCTCAACATGGCGGCCATCCCGCGCGAGCTGATCGAGGCGGAGCTGTTCGGCCATGAACGCGGCGCCTTTACCGGCGCCCAGGCGCGTTCGGCCGGCCGGTTCGAGCAGGCGGAAGGGGGCACGTTGTTCCTCGACGAGATCGGCGACATGCCGATGGAGGCGCAGACCCGGCTGCTCCGCGTGCTCCAGTCCGGCGAGTTCACCACCGTCGGTGGCGCACGCACCATCCGCGCCGATGTGCGCATCGTCGCGGCGACCAATCGCGATCTCACCCAGCTCGTCGCGACCGGCCAGTTCCGCGAGGATCTGTTCTATCGCCTCAACGTCGTGCCGGTCAGCCTGCCGGCGCTCCGGGCCCGGCGCCAGGACATCGCCTTGCTCGCCCGCCATTTCCTCGATCGCGCCGCGGAGGGCGGCCTGCCGCGCAAGCAGCTCGATGCCGCGGCGATCACCTCGCTCGAAAGCTATGATTGGCCCGGCAATGTCCGCGAGCTGGAGAACATCATGCGCCGCATTGCGGTGCTCAGCCGCGACGAACGGATCGGCGCTGACGAAGTACGGGCCATGATCGGCGCGTCGTCGTCGTCGCTGCCGGCCACGCCTGGCGATCCCGGTATCGAGGCGGCCGTGCACGCCCGGCTCGAACGGCTGGCGCGCGAGGAGCCGGCAGCGCTCGACGATGGAAGCTTGTACGATCGCATCATCGGCGAGGTTGAACGCCCGCTGATCGAGGCACTGCTTGCGCGCCACGGCCAGAACCAGCTGAGGGCTGCGCGGGCGTTGGGAATCAACCGCAATACCCTGCGCAAACGACTCGATACCTTGGGCATCGATCCTGACGCAGGGCGGTCGGGCGGTAGCGATACGGGCTGACCTGTGCGCATTTGTGTGTTTTCCTTGCAACAAAACGTTGTATTGAAGACACGATGACGGTCGACGCGGCTCCCGCGAACATAAAGAAGCCGCTGGGTTTACGCTTCAGCGTGACGCCGTTTGTCGAATTGCTGGTGCTGGCCGGTGCGGCCGCCATCGCGACGGTGAGCTATTTCATCATCTCAAGCGGCCAGGCGTCGCCGACTCTGCTCACGCCGCTGCTCGTCGCTTTGCTGCTCGTCGCCAATCTCGTACCGGGCGTCGCGCTGCTCGTCCTGGTCGGCCGGCGGATCGCGATGCGCCGTGCCGCCCGGTCGCCCATCGGGGGGCGGGGGCGGCTCCATGTGCGGCTGGTCGCACTCTTCTCGGTGATCGCGGCGGTGCCGACCCTGCTGGTCGTGATCTTCGCGTCGCTGCTGTTCCAGTATGGCGTGGAATTCTGGTTCTCGGATCGCGCGCGCGGCATGCTCGAGAATGCGACGTCGCTGGCGCAGGAGAATTACAAGGCGGAGCTGAACCGCGTCAGCGAGGAAACGCTGACGATGAGCGGCGATCTCGCCGGCTATCTCAAAGGCTATTCGATCGACAGCGATGAGTTCGCCAAGGGATTCGGCTTTCAGGTGTTCCGTCGCAACCTGTCTGAGGCAGTGATGACTCGCGTCATGCCTGACGGGCAGATGCAGGCGCTGGCGCTGGTCAATCCCTACGACCGGCCGCTCGACAAGGTCATCACCCCCCAGATGATCGCTGCGATCGACCATGGCGCGCCGAGCGTCATTGTTCAGAACAGCGATCGCGCTGCGGCCGTCGTGAAGCTCGCTTATGGCAAGAACACCTATCTTTACGCCGCACGCGTGTTCGAACCCCGTATCGCTGCCCAGTTGAAGCGTGGCCAGACGATCCTGAACGATTATCGGACGCTCCAGACTCGATCGCGCTCGCTGCAGCTCAAATTCAACGCGGCCCTGCTGCTCATTTCGTTGCTGATCGTCGCCATTGCCGTGTGGATCGCGCTGGAGGTTGCCGATCGCCTTGTCCGCCCTGTGGGTGAATTGGTCGCCGCGGCGCACCGGGTTGCGACGGGCGACCTGTCAGCACGCGTGCCTACGCCACGGACCGATGACGAAGTCGGCACGCTGGGCACGGCGTTCAACCAGATGACCGGCCGGTTGCAGGAACAGACCGGCGCGCTCGAAAGTCGTCGCGCGCTGATCGAGGCCGTGATGTCGGGCGTCACCGCCGGTGTCATCTCGATTACCGGCGACGGCCGGATCCGGCTGATCAACCGCTCTGCCGCGATGTTGCTCCACACCGGCGACGAAGATCTGGTCGGACGCCCGCTCGGCGAGGTTTCGCCCGAACTCGACGCATTGATCCGCGGCGAAACGCGCGAATCGATCGTCGAGGTGGATGTCGATGGCGAGGCGCGGACCCTGGCGGTGAAGATCGCGCGCGCCGATGAGGGGCCGATCCTGACCTTCGACGACATCACCGGCCAGTTGCTCGATCAGCGCCGCGCTGCCTGGGCCGATGTCGCGCGCCGGATCGCGCATGAGATCAAGAATCCGCTGACCCCGATCCAGCTCGCCGCGGAGCGCCTGCAGCGCCGCTACAACAAGCAGCTGCCGAACGACGACGGCACCTTCACCCGCCTGACCGAGACGATCGTCCGCCAGGTCGGCGATCTCCGGCGCATGGTCGACGAATTCTCGTCCTTCGCGCGCATGCCGAAGCCGACCTTCCACGACGAATCGCTGCTCGATATCGCGCGCCAGACCTTGTTCCTGCACGAGGTCGCGCATCCCTCGATCCGTTTCGACCTCGTGCATGATGATACCGGGCCGATGCTGGTGTGCGACCGCCGCCAGATCGGCCAGGCCTTCACCAACATCGTCAAGAACGCCGTTGAGGCGATCGAGGCGCGCGGGGAGGGTGCGGAAGGTGCGATCACCATGACGCTCGCCCAGAAGGACAATGCGGTGATCGTGTCGGTCGCCGATGACGGGGTCGGCCTGCCCGCGGCCCGCGAACGGCTGGTCGAACCCTATGTGACGACGCGCGCCCGCGGCACTGGCCTCGGCCTCGCGATCGTCAAGAAGATCGTCGAGGAACATTGCGGCACGATCGGCTTCACCGACCGCGAAGGGGGCGGCACGGTGGTCATGATGATCTTCGACACGGCATCGCTGGCGACGATGGATACCGGAGGGCGCGATACCGACGAGGGGGAAGACCGCCTTACTCCTGAACTCACGAGAAATCGGACCTGAATCATGGCACTCGACATCCTCATCGTCGACGACGAGCACGACATCCGCGAACTGGTCGCGGGTGTGCTGGAAGACGAAGGCTATGAAACCCGCGGCGCGGCCGACAGCGACGCCGCGCTGGAGGCGATCTCCGCCCGGCGCCCCTCGCTGGTGTTGCTCGACGTCTGGCTGCAGGGCTCGCGTCTCGACGGGCTTGAGCTGCTCGACGAGCTGAAGCGCCGCGATCCGTCGATTCCGGTGCTGGTCATCTCCGGCCACGGCAATCTCGACACCGCGGTCGCCGCGATCCGCCGCGGTGCCGCCGATTTCATCGAAAAGCCGTTCGAGGCTGAACGCCTGCTGCTGATGGTCGCCCGCGCGACCGAGACCGAGCGGTTGCGGCGTGAGGTCGCGTCGCTGCGCGCCTCGGTCGGCAGCAACAACGATCTCACCGGCAGCTCGGCAGCGATCAACGGCGTGCGCGCCACCTTGAAGCGTGTCGCCTCGACCGGCAGCCGCGTGCTGGTGATGGGTGCGGCCGGCGTCGGTAAGGAAGTCGCCGCACGCTTGCTTCACGGCTGGAGCCAGCGCGCCAACTCGCCCTTCGTGATCGTCAGCGCGGCGCGCATGACGCCCGAGCGAGTCGAGGAAGAATTGTTCGGCGTGGAGGAGGGGGGGCAACTCGTCCGTTCAGGGCTGCTCGAACAGGCACATGGCGGCACCTTGTTCCTCGACGAGATCGCCGACATGCCGATCGCGACTCAGGCGCGCATCCTGCGAGTGCTGACCGATCAGAGCTTCACCCGCGTTGGCGGCCAGCGAGTCGTGAAGGTCGATGTCCGCGTCGTCTCCGCCACGGCCCGCGACCTGACTCTCGAGATCGCCGAAGGGCGCTTCCGCGAGGATCTCTATTATCGCCTCAACGTCGTGCCCGTGCTGATCCCCGGCCTTGCCGAGCGGCGCGAGGACATTCCGGCGCTGGTCGGCCATTTCATCGCGCATTACGCTTCGGAACGCCGTGTGCCGACGCCGGAGATCGCGCCTGACGCCATGGTCGCGCTGCAGAGCTATGAATGGCCGGGCAATGTCCGCCAGCTCCGCAACGTGGTCGAGCGGACCGTCATCATGGCGCCGGGCGACCGGATCGGGCGTATCGATCTCGATCTGCTGCCCGCCGAGGTGCTCGGCGACCCCGGCGACATGGGCGGCAGCGCCAATGCGATCATGGGATCGCCGCTGCGCGAGGCGCGCGAGACGTTCGAGCGCGAATATCTCCGCATCCAGATCCGCCGTTTCTCCGGCAACATCTCGCGCACCGCGAGCTTCATCGGGATGGAGCGGTCTGCCCTCCATCGTAAATTGAAGCTGCTTGGAATCACGGAAACGCGCGACGAATAGTGGACGAAACACGCGGTCGCTCCTAAATGGATATACCGCGCCAGACAGGCGCGCATCCGACGCCGGGAACCCGGCGCATCGCGGGCAAACCACCCGCCAAGAACAAAGGATCGACCGATGGCCGACAAGCAGACTTCGCTGCAAGACCTCTTCCTCAATGCCCTCCGGCGTTCGAAAACGCCGGTGACGATGTTCCTCGTCAAGGGGGTCAAACTCCAGGGTATCGTGACCTGGTTCGACAATTTCTCGGTGCTGCTCCGCCGCGACGGCCAGTCGCAGCTGATCTACAAGCACGCCATCTCGACGATCATGCCCTCGGCCACGGTCGACGTGGCCGCGATCGTAAACGCGGTGGGCGAAGCGCAGAAAAAGGCGCCCTTGCTTCAGGAGATTTTCCTGAACGCCGTGCGCAAGTCGGACGACAATGTCACCATGTTCCTGGTCAATGGCGTCATGCTGCAGGGTCAGATCGCAGCGTTCGACCTGTTCTGCATGCTGCTCCAGCGCGATGGCATGTCGCAGCTCGTCTACAAGCACGCCGTGTCGACGATCCAGCCGGCCCATCCGCTGAATTTGGCTGATGAAACAGCAGGTTCGGACGACGATTGACCACAGGTTTCGAACGTGATCGCGACGAGTTCGCGCGGGGTGCGCGGGCCGTCGTGGTCTATCCCGAACATGGCGTGTCCTCACGCGACGCCGCTGCTCGTCTCGACGAGACCGCTGGTCTCGCCGAGGCGATCGGCGTGGTCGTGGCCGAAAAGGTCGCATTCCGCGTCCGTCAGGCAAAGCCTGCAACCCTGATCGGAAGCGGTCAGGTCGAGCAGCTCGCCGCGACGGTCCGCATGGAAGAGGCGGGGCTCGTCGTATTCGACGCCCCGCTGACGCCAATCCAGCAGCGCAATCTCGAAAAGGCGCTCGAAGCCAAGGTCATCGACCGCACCGGCCTGATCCTCGAGATCTTCGGCGAACGCGCCGCGACCGCCGAGGGGCGGCTGCAGGTTGAGCTCGCGCATCTCGACTACCAGGCCGGCCGCCTCGTGCGCAGCTGGACTCACCTCGAACGCCAGCGCGGCGGCTTCGGCTTTCTCGGCGGCCCCGGCGAAACCCAGATCGAGGCCGATCGCCGCCTGATCCGCGACCGCATGGCGCGGCTCCGCAAGGAACTCGACCAGGTCACCCGCACCCGCGGCCTGCACCGCGACCGCCGCCAGCGCGCGCCCTGGCCAGTGATTGCGCTGGTCGGCTATACCAATGCCGGTAAATCGACGCTTTTCAATCGCTTGACGGGCGCTGACGTCATGGCGGAAGACCTGCTCTTCGCCACGCTCGACCCGACGCTGCGCCAGATCTCGCTGCCCGGTATCGACAAGGCGATCCTGTCGGACACGGTGGGGTTCGTCTCGGAACTGCCAACTCAGCTCGTCGCCGCCTTCAAGGCGACGCTCGAGGAGGTGATCTCGGCCGACCTGCTGATCCATGTCCGCGACATCGCGCATCCCGACAGCGCCGCGCAAAAGGCCGATGTCGAGGCCGTGCTGACCGAGATCGGCGTCGCCATCACCACGCCGCGGATCGAGGCCTGGAACAAGCTCGACCTGCTCGACGAAGACGACCGCACGGAGCGAGTGGGGGAGGCGGAGCATCGCCCCGATATCGTGGCGCTATCGGCCATGACCGGGGAAGGGGTCGACACCCTGATCGACAAGGTCGCCGCGCTGCTGACCAAGGCCCATCGCCGCTACCGGATCGAACTCGCGGCATCCGACGGCGCCGGCGCTGCGTGGCTGCACCAGCACGGCGAAGTGATCTCGCAGGAAATCGAAGACGACAGCGCGATCTACGAAGTCCGCATGGCCGAGCGCGATTACGAGCGATTCAATCAGCGAAACGATTGAGCAATCATCTTCTCGCCGGCATGCTGGCCAGTAGGCGATTGCGCGGCTAACTATCCTGAATGCGGATGTTCTTGATAATTTGCGGCGTCATTGCGTTGGCCTCGATCACCGGATTCGGCGCCCTTGGGCAGCGAGCCGCTCTATTTCCAACGGTTTCGACGGAAACGGTTCAATTGACCGCGGTTATCAGGGCGCGTCTTCGCAGCCTAAAGGCAGAGCACAAATTCCAGCCAAACAATTATCCGCCATTGGGATATGTGGGCGTAGAGACGTCTGAAGAAGAGAAGCTGGCCGTGGCGGCCGTCGATAGGGTTATCGACAATATCCTCGGGCAGCATAATGCGCCCATAGCCGCCGAGAAGGTTTCCGCGCTGATCGGCGAGGGGATGCAGCAGGTCGATCAATTGGCCACCGAGGACCGTGATCGAACCGCGGGTTACATGATCGAAATCTGGTATATTCTTGGCTTCAAAGGCGCGACCGGGCGCTTTGCCTATGGTTCAGCGTATCCGCGGCCATCGGGATATGGTGAACCCCTGCCGCCCGGCTGGACTTCACCCGATCATCCTCGGCGCATAGGCTAACCTAATCGAACCGATGTTCAGCTCTCTTGGCGGATAGCCAAAGCTCTTCCTTGGCCTCCAGATCCAGTCCGGCAAACGCGTCGCCGGCCTCAGCCTCCATCGCCTTGAAGCGCCGTTCGAACTTGGCATTCGCCACGCGCAACGCAGCCTCCGGATCGACGCCGAGATGGCGCGACCAGTTCACCACCGCGAACAGCAGGTCGCCGATCTCTTCCTCGCGCTCCGCCGGCGTCGCCGCTTCGATCTCGGCGATCTCCTCGTCGATCTTAGCCCTGGCGCCCGACGGATCGGGCCAGTCGAACCCGGTACGCGCCGCGCGCTTCTGCAGCTTCTCGGCGCGGAGCAGGGCGGGCAGGCCGACCGCGACCCCGTCCAGCGCGCCGGCATCGCCTTTGGCCGTGCGCTCGACGGCCTTCAGGCGTTCCCAATGCTGCTCATGGCCGCCATCGCTGTCGCCGAAGACATGCGGATGCCGGCGCTCCATCTTGTCGCTGATCGACGCCACGACGTCAGGCAGCGCGAACAGGCCGGCTTCCTCGGCCATGCGGCTGTGGAATATGACCTGGAACAGCAGGTCGCCGAGCTCGTCCTTGAGATCTGCCATATCGCCGCGCGCGATCGCGTCGGCGACCTCATAGGCTTCCTCGATCGTGTACGGCGCGATCGTCGCAAAATCCTGCGCGACATCCCAGTCGCAGCCGCGTTCCGGATCGCGCAACCGCTCCATGATCGCGACGAGGCGTTCGATATCGGAAGGGCCGCTCACGAACGGGGGAGTCCTGTCTCAGACATATCCGTCAGTTCGATAATACACATTATGTTAAATTGAGATATGCGCAAAACAGTCCCCCCAGTACAAGCCCCGCGGTGTTTCTCAGCCAAACAGGCTGCCAATGGCGGCGCCAGTGCCCGTCGCCTGCTGCCACAGCACCACCAGAAGGAACAGAACGCCGAAGATCGCGACCCAGGCCAGCGCCATCTTGAACACGTCTTTGATCGGCAGCCGGCGCGCCATCAGCGCCGATAAGGGCAACAGCAGGATCAGCAGATAATAGATCATGTCGGCTGACTGTTCGTTCACGGCATCACCTCCATGCCGTCATAACCGGGTTCAACCCCGGCCGGAAGCGCGGCGCGCAAGGTAGCGTAGTCCATCGACTGGTCCATATGGATGAAGACGGCGCGCCGCGGTTTCAGCTCTTCGATCCACTCCAGCACGGTCGGCACGTCGGGATGAGTCGGATGCGGCCGGTAACGCAGCGCATCCACGATCCACACGTCCACGCCCTGATAGAGCATACGCATATCATCGGTCAGGATATTGAAATCAGTGGCATATCCGATCGACCCGGCCGCCGTGTCGAACCGCAGCCCGGCCGACAGGATGTTCCCATGCGGCTGGTCGACCGCGCGGGTCGCGATGTCGCCGATGGCGATCGCATCGGGCAGCGATTCCATCTCGACGGTCGACGGATAGCCGTCGCGCCCGAGAAAGGCATAAGCGAAGCGCTCGACCAGCGCGTCCCGCGTCATCGGCCGCGCCAGCCCGCGCACCGGATGGCCCATCGCATGATAGACCTGCCGCAGATCGTCGACCCCATGGCAGTGATCGGCATGGTCGTGAGTCCAGATCACCGCGTCGACTGTCGAGACCTCAGCCGCCAGCAACTGCTCGCGCATGTCCGGGCTCGTATCGACCAGAATGCGCGTCGTGTCGGTCTCGACCAGGATCGACGCGCGCAAGCGCCGGTTGCGCGGCTCGACCGGATCGCAATCGCCCCAGTCATTGCCGATCCGCGGCACGCCCGACGAAGTACCGGACCCGAGGATCCGGACTTTCACGCGCGCGTCTTGGCGAACAGTTTGTGGAAGTTCGCCGCCGTGGTGTCGGCCAGCACTGACAGCTGTTCGCCGCGCAGCTTCGCCAGGAATTCAGCCGTATCCGCCACGAAAGCCGGCTCGCCCGTCTTCCCGCGATTCGGCACCGGCGCAAGGAAGGGCGCGTCGGTCTCGATCAGCAGCCGCCCGATCGGCAGCCGCGCCGCAGTCTCCTGCAAATCCTTCGCGTTCTTGAAGGTCACGATCCCCGAAATCGAGATATAAAACCCCAGGTCCAGCGCGATATCGGCAAAGGCGCCGCTTGCCGTGAAGCAGTGGATCACGCCCGGATAGGCGCCCTTCCCCATCTCCTCGCGCAGGATCTCGGCCGTATCCTCCTCGGCATCGCGCGTGTGCACGACGATCGGCAGCCCGGTTTCGCGCGCGGCGGCGATATGCGCGCGAAAGCTCGCCCGCTGCCGGTCGCGGTCGCTATGGTCGTAATAATAATCGAGCCCGCTCTCGCCGATTCCGACCACGCGCGGATGCGCCGCGCGCTCGATCAGCTTCGCCGTACCGACATCGGGATGCTGGTCCGCCTCATGCGGATGGATGCCGACGGTCGCCCATACGTCCGGCTCGCGCTCCGCCGTGCCGATTACCGCATCCCATTCGCTCTCGCGCGTCGAGATATTGAGCATCGCCGAGACGCCCCGCGCCCGCGCGCGCGCCAATATCTCGGGCTGCTGCTCGGTCAGCCCTTTGTAGTTCAGATGGCAATGACTGTCGGCGAACATCAGGCCTCCGTCAGCTCCAGCCGCGGGAACACCCCGCTCGGCGCCGGCAAGAGCGTGCCCGCCGCCACCGGTACGCCAAGCGAGTCGAAATTCCGCGCGGCCGCATCTTGACCCAACAGGTCGAGCAGCTGGTCGGCACCGTCCGGGATCGCCCAGCGTGCCATGATCGCGATTCGCCGGATCGCTTCCGTCGTCAGGTGCAGGATCGCGTCCGCCCGCGCGGGGTCGGTCTTGCGCACGCTCCATGGTGCCGCGTCGGCGAAATACTGGTTCGTATCGCGCGCCGCGGCCCAGACCGCTTCCAGCGCATTGTGGAGCGCCAGATCCTTCATTGCGTCGTGCAAGCCCGCCTCGGCCGCTGCGATGCTTTCCATCAGCGCGTCGTCTGCCTCGGTCCGCGGGCCAGCCTCGGGGACGACACCCCCGCAATTCTTGGCGATGATCGACAGGCACCGCTGCGCCAGATTGCCGAAATTATTGGCGAGATCGGCATTGCACCGCGTGACGATCGCCTCTTCCGAATAGCTCCCGTCCTGGCCGAAACTCACTTCGCGCAGGAAGAAATAGCGTAGCGCATCGACGCCGAAGCGATCGACCAGATCGATCGGATCGGTGACGTTGCCGAGGGATTTCGATTCCTTCTCGCCGCGGTTGAGCAGGAAGCCGTGCCCGAATACCTGTTTCGGCAAGGCAAGCTTCGCCGACATCAGGAATGCCGGCCAGTAAACGGCATGGAATCGCACGATATCCTTGCCGATCACGTGAAGATCGGCCGGCCAGTAGCGCGCCAGGTCGGCGTCATTGTCGGGATAGCCCGCCCCGGTCAGATAATTGGTCAGCGCATCGACCCAGACATACATCACATGCCCCGGGCTGCCCGGCACCTTGACGCCCCAATCGAAGCTGGTCCGCGACACCGACAGGTCGGAAAGCCCGCCCTCGACGAACCGCATCACTTCGTTGCGCCGCGCATCTGGCCGGATGAAATCGGGCTGCGCCTCGTACAGGTCGAGCAAAGGCTGCTGATATTTGGACAGCTTGAAGAACCACGTCTCCTCGACCGTCCACTCCACCGGCGTGCGCTGGGGGGATAGTTTGCCCCCTTCCCCGTCCGGAATCAGTTCCTTCTCGTCGTAGAACGCCTCGTCGCGGACTGAGTACCAGCCTTCATACTTGTCCATATACAGGTCGCCGGAAGCCTCCATCGCCAGCCAGATCGCGGCGCTCGCCGCATGATGGCCCGGCTCGACCGTGCGGATGAACCGATCGTACGAGATATTCAGTCGGTCATCCATTTCTTTGAAATAACCGGACATTTCATCGGCCAGCGCGCGTGTTTCGACGCCCCGGTCGCGCGCCGTCTGGACCATCTTCAGGCCATGCTCGTCAGTGCCGGTCTGGAATCGCACGTCGCGCCCCGCCTGGCGGTGATAGCGCGCGATCGCGTCGGTCGCGATCGCTTCATAGGCATGGCCGATATGCGGCCGCCCGTTCGGATAGCTGATCGCGGTGGTGATGTAATAAGGCTGACCCATGCCCGGCCTCCTAGCGCGGTTGCCGGGCGATTAGAACACCCAACGGCCTTTGGCGCCCGCAGGCGTCGGATCAAGTCGATGCCATGTCGACGTTGGACCATCCGACGAACAGATTTTAAATCCACTATCGGATACGAATGTTATTCGAGACAATACCGTGAAATATTCCAGGATATCGTCAGCCTTATCCACAGATTCATGAAGATGTCCGGCTATATTAAATTAAAATGATGTGAAAATGACAAGACTGTATTGGTTGTGTTACAGAAACTGTAACATTTCTGACCATCATCATCTGTAGCGGCCTCGATACCGGGACGGGATGTCCCGCTTAAGGGGATTCTACACATGCATGATCGCAAAGCCTTCCGGGTCCAGCTGCTGCTGGGCGGCGCCCTGCTGGCAACCCTGGCAGTGCCGGCTTTCGCAGAGACCGCGCCCGCACCCGCTCCGGCCGCGGATGCGGTAAAGCCCGCCGACGCGCCCGACGCCGATAGCGGCCAGATCGCCGATATCGTCGTGACCGCGCTTAAACGCGAGACCAACCTCCAGAAGACGCCGATCGCGATCTCGGTGATCAGCCCAACGGTCATTGCCGACCGCCACGTGCAGAGCCTGATCGACCTGGCCGACGGCGCCATCCCGTCGCTGCGCATCGCCACCTTCGAGGCGCGCCAGTCGGCGCTGACCGTCGGCATCCGCGGCATCGTGCCGTTCGACGCGAACCAGACGGCGCGCGACCAGGGCGTCGGCGTCTATATCGACGGCGTCTATCTCGGCCGCCAGCAAGGCTTGAACGCCGCCCTGTTCGATGTCGAGCGCGTTGAAGTGTTGCGCGGGCCCCAAGGCACGCTGTTCGGCCGCAACACCGAAGGCGGCGCGCTGAGCATCGTCACCAAGGCACCGACCGGCGAGTTCGACGGCCGGGTCTCGGCCGGCGTCGGCAATTACGGGGAATATGACGGTCAGATCCATCTCGACCTCCCCGCTTTCCACAATTTCGCGGTCAAGCTCGATGGCGTGATCCAGCACCAGGATCCGATGGTGAAGGATCCGCTTGCGGGCCAGATCGGCTGGAATGCGTACAACCGCGTCGGCGGCCGCATCTCCGCGCGCTGGCAGCCGTTCGACGGCTTCACCGCCGACTTCTCGTTCGACAAGGCCAAGGACGAGAACACGCCCTTTTACAGCCAGCTGATCAACTACAATCCGAAGGGCCTGACCGTCGGTGTCTATACCGGCACCACGCTCGGCGCGCCCGCCGGGAGCGCCTGCCCCTGCATCGCACCGCTGCCGCCGCTGGTCGGCGTCCATCCGGATCGTCAGTCGGTTGCCGATGTCGGCGTGCCGCAGCAATACAGCGTCGACGAGACCAGCGGCGAAAGCGCGAAGCTCTCCTGGAAGATCTCGCCCGCGATCGAACTTCGCTCGATCACCGCATGGCGCAAGGTCTCGACCAACCAGTGGGACAATTCGGGCGGTCCGGAGCGCGTTCCGTTCGTGCCGAACGGCAAGTTCAGCCGCTACAGCCTGTCGGACCTGTATCAGAGCCAGTTCAGCCAGGAATTCCAGGCCGTCGGCAGCATCCCGCAGGTCGATTACGTCGCGGGCCTCTATTATTTCAACGAACAGGCCCGGGAATCGGCCGCGACCCCGTCGTCGAACCAGTGGAACGCGGATGGCACCGCCTACACGATCCTCCCGTCTCAGGTGTTCGGACCGATCGGCTCCGGCAATCAGGGCTGGGATTACAATTCGCGCTTCCTGCAACGCGCCAGCTTCGCCCGCACGCGCAGCTACGCCGCCTATGGCCAGGCGACCTACACGCCGGACTTCGCCGACGTGCTGCACCTGACGGTTGGCGGCCGCTACACCAAGGACAAGCGCGACGGCGCCCTCTACATCGTGTCCGGTGTGCCGACGCCTTACCAGCTGCACTATGATCGCGGCCGGTTCGATCCAATGGTCACCCTGGCGTTCGACGCGACGCCGGACGTCAATCTCTATGCCAAATATTCGACCGGTTTCCGCGCCGGCGGCGCGAACGACCGCTCGTCGAACTTCTCGCCCTTCGGTCCGGAATCGGTGAAGGCGTATGAGGTCGGGGCCAAGATGGACCTGCTCGACCACAAGGTTCGCGTGAACCTGGCAGGCTATATCATGGATCGGTCGGGGACTCAGATCGACTTCGACAATGTCGATACCAACCAGTTCCTGCCCGGCACCACGACACTCAACCCGAACTTCAACCTGCACACCGAGAATACCGCCAATGCGCCGGGCATCTCGAAGATCCGGGGCGTCGAGGCGGACATTATCGTGCGCCCGATCGAGCACCTGACGTTCGGTGCGTCCTACGCTTACACCTACACCAAGGTGCCGCTGACGCCGAACCCGAACCCGGGGCCGACGTTCGGCATGCCGACCCAGGTGTTCGTCGTCTACACGCCGCCTAACGCCGCTTCGGGCTATGTGGATTACGAAGTGCCGGTCGGCGGCGACGATATGAAGGTCCGCCTTCACCTCGACGCCAACTATGCCGATGCGGATTACAGCTTCCAGGCGGAGAATGTGAAGACCGACTCCAGCTTCATCGTGAACGGCCGCCTCGCGCTGGCTGACGTTCGGATCGGCGAGGCCAACAAGGCGACCTTCTCGGTCTGGGCGCGCAACCTGCTCGACGAGCAGCACATCTATCGCCGCTCGGGCGCCAATGACGGCGTGCTCGGCAGCTATGCGAACTTCAACCCGCCGCGCACCTTCGGCGGCGAAGTGAGCGTCAACTTCTGATCGATCTTCCGGGCACCCGAGCGGCGCCCGGGACTGGCCGGAAAACGATCGACCCGGACCAACCATCGCGTCGGTCCGGGTCGATCTGTTTTCGCCGTTTCAGCTATCCCCCTCTACCCTTCCCCGGCGAAGGCCGGGGCCCAGCTGGGAAGGCCCCAGTGATGATCCGCAACGGCAATCGCTATTGTCCCCCAACTGGACCCAGTATCGGGTTGAACATGCCCCGCATGTTCAAGGATCGTCGGAGCGACGATCCGACCCGATACTCTCCGCCGGGGAAGGAACAGGGATGAACTCACAGCCGAGAAAGGCCCCAACGGCCCTGACCTCCGGGGTACGCCGCGTCGCCACAAGGGCAGTCTTGCTCGTCAGCGGCTCAGGCGGCTACGTGCCCGTGCCTGGCGCTGCGCTCGCCTCTTGCCACGCTTCGTTTGCTCGGGGGACGGCGCAGGTTGTTTTGCGCGTTCCGCCTTGTCGCCGCGAATACGCTTCGACACATATTGCGCGACGTCAGGGATGAACCAGGACAGTATCTCGGAGATGACGTCTCGGATCATGCCCCATTGGTTACGGGTGGACCGATAAACAAACAAGCTATCGACCAGCGCCGGAACCTCACCGATGCAGCGGCAACACGACTACCGCCCGCAACCCCGGCCCCGCATCCTCAAGCACCAGCGAGCCGTCATGCAGTCGCGCGATCGCGTCGACCAGCGTCAGGCCCAACCCCTGCCCCGCCGGCTTGCCCTCGGCCTCCAGCCGCCCGAACCGCCGGATCACGGTATCGTGCGCGGCCGCCGGAATGCCCGGCCCATCATCGGCCACGCTCACCGCAATCGAATGTCCGCGCCGCTCCACGCTCACCAAGATCCGTGTGCCCGCCGGCGTATGCCGGATGGCGTTCTCGACCAGATTGACCAGCATCTGGCGCAGCAGGTTCGGGTCGCCGCGCACGCTCAGCCCGTCCAGGATATCGAGCTGCAGCACATGCGCATCGTCCTCGGAGACGTGGAGCAGCGCCTCCCCGACATCGCGCACCAGGTCGCTCATTTCCACATCGGCAAAGCGCTCGCGGCGATGGCCCCCCTCGATCTCCCATAGCCGCAACAGGCTGCCGAACAGCTCGATGATCTGGTCGGTCTGCTCCAGCACATCGGCGATGTCGGCGCCGACCGGGTCTTCCTCCGTTCGGCGGGCAATCGCCGCCACTCGCGCCCGCAATCGGGCCAGCGGGCTCTTCAGCTCATGCGTCACATCCTTGGCGGCATGCTTGATGTTCGCCATCAGCTCGTCGATCCGGTCGAGCATGCGGTTGAACGCCGCTGCCTGCTGGTCGAATTCGCTGCGCGATCCGTCGAGCGGCACCCGGCTTTTCAAATCCCCCTCCATCACCGCATCGACCGTGCGCTGCATCGCGCGCATCCGCCCGCCGATCACCATCATGATGCCGATCGCGCCCCCGATCACGATCAGCGCGGTGATGGCCAGCCCGATCAGCTGAACCCGGAACAGCATCCGGTCGAAATCCTCGACGACGTCATTGTCGGACACGACGACCAGCGTATCGCCGCCCACCCTGCGCGCCAGCGCGCGGCCATGGGCAACGCCCTCGACCCGGGCGTCGTCGCCGAAGTCGGAATAGCCGATCGGCGGCTGTTTCTTCAGCCGCAGCTCGCCCGCGATCTGCCGTCCGTTCTTGTCGAGCAGCATGTAGAACAGATCTGCCGTGTCATGGTCGTTCTGCGCTGCATCGATCCGTCCGATCATCGCCTTTTGCGATATGCCACCGCTAATTGCGCTGGCTTCGCTCGCCAGGCGCCGGTCGACCTGCCGGCGCAGTGCATCGCTGTCGATCCGGTAACTGACGATGCGGATCGCCACCAGCGCGACCAGGAAGACGACCACATAGATCGTCATGATCGCGCGGAGGGACCGGGGCCGCATCAGCTCTTGTCGGTGATCATGTACCCGACGCCGCGGACCGTGACGATCGGGTCGGTCTCGCCCGGCTTGTTGAGGTGCAGCCTGAGGTGGCGGATATAGGATTCGATGATGTTGGTCGTCGGCTCGAAATCATACTTCCAGACATTCTGGTAGAACATCTGCCGGGTGACGATGCTGTTCGCGTTGCGCACCAGCTCGCACAGCACCTGGAACTCCAGCTTGGGCAGCACAAGCTGGCGGCCGGCGCGCGTGGCGCGGTATTTGATCTCGTTCACTTCAATATCGCCGACTCGCATGATGCCCGAATCGCCCGATCGCGCGGCGCGGCGGACGATCGCGCGCAGGCGGGCGTCGATCTCGGCGGGTGCGGCCGGCTTGATCAGATAATCGTCGGCACCGGCATCGAGCCCGATCAGCCTCTGGTCCAGATCGGCCAGCGCCGTCAGCATGATGATCGGCACGTCGATATCACGCTCGCGCAGCAGCTTGGCGACCCCCACCCCATCGACATAGGGCAGCATCACGTCGAGCAGGACTGCCTCGAACTTGCCATCGGTGACGGCGGCGATCGCAGCCCGGCCGTCCGGCGCGATCACCGTCTCATGACCAAGTTCCTCGAGGTCCGCGACCAGCTGTTTCGCCGCGCGCGGATCATCCTCCACGACAAGAAGTCGCATGTTTTTCGGCCCTCAATGGGAAGTCGGTGACGCCCTCCCATATCCTTTGTGCAGCCGATCTCAACTGGTCTGTGCGGCGCGTGACGCCAACAGGCTTTCGGCGCAGTCCAGGATCGTTTCCCGGGCCGGGCGCGGCGCAAATCCAAGCATTTGCCGCGCCTTGTCGTTGCTGACCGGCCGACGCTGGCCCAGATCGCCCAGGAACATGCGCAGCCGCGGCAGGAACAGCGCGATCACCCGTACCAGCGCATTGGGCAGCACCTGCGTCGGCACCTTCGCGGCGCGCGCGCCAAGGCCGGCACGCAGGATGCCGGCGATATCCTTCATCCACAATGTCTCGCCCATCGCGAGGAAGCGCTGACCCGCGGCGTCGGGCGCGAACAGGGCGTCGACATGCAGTGCTGCCAGGTCCCGCACATCGACCACCGACAACGCCAGGTCGAGCAACCGCGGCGGCTTGCCGTCGAGCAGCGCCTGGATCACCCAGACCGAGGCCGCTTCGCCATTGCCCAGCAACGGCCCGAACACCGCGCCGGGCAGGATCGTCGTCAGCGCGGTCTGCCCGGCGGCGCTCGCCATGAAATCCCAGGCCGCGCGCTCGGCAAGGATCTTCGATCGCCGATAGGGATCGAGCCGGGGATCCTCCGCATCGGCCCAGACCGTCTCGCTGCTCACCAGCCCTGAGCCGCGCGGCGGTCGCGCGGTCGCCGCGGCTGACGTCATCACCACGCGGTCGATCCCCGCCGCCACGGCCGCGCGCAGGATACGCAGCGTGCCGTCCCGCGCCGGCGCGACCAGTGCATCCCGGTCGCGCGGTGCCTCGCGCCCCAGCGGCGAGGCGATATGGAGCACGCCGTCGCACCCCATCATCGCCGCTGCCCAGCCCGCGTCCCCGGTCAGGTCGGCGATCGCGAAGCTCAAACGGTCGCCCGGATCGATCTGCGCCCCAATCGCCGCCCGCACCAAGGCTTCCCGCGCAGGATTGCGGATCGTGGTGCGCACCGCATGCCCGCGCCGCAACAGGTCGACAATGCACCAGCCGGCGATGAACCCCGTGCCGCCGGTAACGAGGATGGTCTTGCTCATCTCTGTCCTTCCGCCAGTCGGCCCCTGTCGAAGCGCCGGCGAGTCTTGTTGAACATATCTACATCTGTATACTTATAGGAATGGCATGAGTCTACACCTGTAGACAAAAGGGGCATATGTTATGGAATCCACGGCCGAACCACGCCGCCGCGACGCCGCCGGCACCCGCGCAGCGATCCTGGCGTCCGCGCGCCGTGCCTTCGCGGCCTCGGGCTATGACGGGGCAGGCGTACGCGAGATCGCCGCGGGTGCCGGCGTCACCGCGATGCTGGTCAACCGCTATTTCGGCTCGAAGGAGCAGCTCTTCGCCGAGGTCGTCGCGGACACCATGGCCGATCCGGTGATCCTGGCGCCGGAGAACCTCGCCTCCCCCACCATCGCGCGCGACCTCGCGTCGGCGCTGGTCGGCCTCACCGCGGCCGGCGCGGGGCCGCTCGACGGGTTCCTGATCCTGTTCCGATCGTCATCCAGCCCCGCAGCGGCCCGCATTGCGCGCGAACAAATCGCCCGGATCCACCACAAGACCGCCACCGGAGCAGTGCGCGCCGCGCACGCACCCGAGCGCGCCGCGCTGCTGCTGTCGCTGGTCGCGGGCGTCCAGATGATGCGCCAGATGATCGCGCTGGAGGCGCTGGCCGATGCCGATCCCGACATACTGGTCGGGATATTGGCGCCGATTGTCGCCCAGCTCCTTGGAATCGAGGCTGATTCGATCGCGCGTTAGGGACGTTTCGGTTTCAATGCCGGTTGAACCGGGTACAGCGGCGGCGCAGCAAGACGTCGGCAACGGGACATCGCCCCCATGAATTTCATGCAATGGCTCAACTCGCTGGACGAACTGCTCTTCGAGATATTGAGCTGGGTGATCTTCTTCCCGATCACCCTGTGGCGGATCATCCGCCATCCACTGTCGATGATGGCCTATGCCGAGGCGCAGCTCGCCTTACCCGAGGACGATCAATATGGCGACGCGCTGAGCCCGCCGATCTTCCTCGTCCTGTCGCTCCTGCTGGCGCAGGCGCTCGAGCTGACCCTGGTCGGTACGAATGCGATCGTGCGGAGCCGACATGGGCTGGCGAGCCTGGTCGACGACAATACCAGCCTGTTGTTGCTCCGCCTCATCCTGTTCGGCATCTTCCCGCTGCTCATGGCCACCCGGCTGGTGCGCAAGCGCGGGGTCGGGCTCGATCGGAAGGCGCTGAAGCCACCCTTTTACGCGCAATGCTATCTGGCCGCGCCCTTTGCGCTGACGCTCGGTATCGGCGGCACCATGATGACCCAGCCATGGGACCGGGTCCGTATCGCCGGGCTCGCGGTCATGGTCGTCGCGCTCCTGGCTTACGGCATCGTGCAGACTCGCTGGTTTGCCGTGCAGCTGGATGTGCCCCCGGGGCGTGCCTTCATCCATGCTTCGTTCGGCATGGTCGAAAGCATCGTCATCGCCATGGGCGTCGCGTGGCTGTTCACCCTTTGAAACGGTGGACGGCCGGGATCACTGGCGATTCTGATTCAATTTTGCCGTTCGTCGTCGCAGGTTCCGGCCGGTCGGGGCAATTCCGGTCCCGGCCGGCTCTTTCTCATGTTGAAGAATGTTGGACGATCTTTTCGTCTTTACAGCGGTAAAAGCAGCGGCTTTTTCCGCTGTTACCGCTGATTTTTCCGCTGTTATGCATAACAGCGGAAACGCGCGCCAACCGCCTGGAAACGCTCGCGGATTTTGCGACCGAAATCCAACATAACAGCGGAAAGAAAAAAACGGCGCGAAAATCGGCGAAATGTTGGAGAAACCGCTCAGGCCTCGCCGAGCTTCGCCACCAGCCCGGCCATCTCGTAGACGGTCGCCTGCGAATCCAGCGACAGGCCCCGCGCGCTCGCCGCCAGCGCCCGCGCGGCATCATAGCTGTCGAGCGCGGTCTGCAGCTGCCGGCCCTGCCGCGACGGCGCGGCCGAGGCGATGAAGGCCGGCGCCCGGTCGAGGAACGCCTCGTAGCGCGGCTGCGCGGCCTTGGGGGCGAGCAGCTTGGCGAGCTTGGTCCGCCGCGCATTGCCCGGATCGCCGTCGCGCGCGATGGCGGTCATCGCTTCGTCGAGCTTGGCCAGTTCCAGCCCGGCAAAGCCCAGCGCGCGGCCCGGCGCGCCCTGCCCGGCCTTCACCAGCGCGGCGATCTCGGCATCGTCGCACTGCGGCAGTTCCGCCCGCAGCACGCCGCTCATCACCTTGTCGTCGAGCGGATCGAAGCGCAGCAGCCGGCAGCGCGACCGAATCGTCGGCAGCAGACGCCCCGGCGCATGGCTGATCAGCAGGAAGATCGTGCCCGCGGGCGGCTCCTCCAGATTCTTGAGCAGTGCGTTCGCCCCGCCCCGCTCCAGATCGTCGATCGCGTCGATCAGCACCACGCGCCGCGACGACATGGACGGGGTGGTCATGAACATCGGCTGGAGCGCGCGGACCTGCGCGATGGTGATGCTCCGTGCGAGATCCTGCCCCGGCTTGTCGGCATCCTTGGGCTGGCGGGCCATCTCGCGGTAATCGGGGTGCGATCCGGCGGCGATCAGCGATCGGGTGCGGTCGCCTTCGGGCACGTCGAACCCCGGCGGCAAGGTACCAGGCGAGGCGCCTTCGGCGAGCAGGCGCAGCGCCGCGGCCTTGGCAAAGCTCGCCTTGCCCACGCCTTCGGGTCCGGCGAACAGCCAGGCATGGTGCAGCGCGCCGCTCTCCATCGCCGAGGCGAAAGCAGCGTGCGCCGCGTCATTGCCGACCGGCAGCGTCACGGCAGCAGGTCTTCCAGATTGGCGAGCAAGGCCTGCGTCACCGTGTCGGGCGTACCGGACGCGTCGATCAGCCGAACCCGCTCGGGCTCATGCTCGGCGAACCGCCGGAACGCCGCCGCGACATCGGCATGGAAGGCATCGCCGCGCGCCGCAAAACGGTCCGCGCCCGCTCCGTCGCGTACCTCGGCCCGGGCGCGGCCCTGTTCAGGCGCCACCTCGAGCACGAAGGTCCGGTCGGGCAGCAGCCCGCGCGACCCAAAGGCATGGAGCGCCAGCACGGCGGCATCGTCGATCCCGCCCGCGACGCCCTGATAGGCGCGTGAGCTGTCGATGAACCGGTCGCAGATCACCCAGGTCCCGGCGCCGACCGCCGGGCGGATCATCTTCTCGACATGGTCGGCCCGGGCGGCGGCGAACAGCAGGGCCTCGCTATGCGGGCTCCAGCGCCGGACATCGCCCTGCATCAGCAGGCCGCGGATCGCCTCGGCACCCTCGCTGCCGCCTGGCTCGCGCGTGACCAGCGTCTCGATGCCGCGCGCGCCCAGCGCCGCGGCCAGCCGCTTCGCCTGAGTCGATTTGCCGGCCCCCTCCCCGCCCTCGAGCGAGATGAAGCGACCTGTCGTCACCCGCCGAACAGGCCCTTGAACCCGGCCCAGGCGCGGCCGAAGAAGCCAGCCTCGGCGACATCGCTTTCGGCGACCAGCGGCAGCTTTTGCGGCTGCATGTCGGGGGTCATCACGATCAGATCGGCGATATGCTGGCCGGCCTTGATCGGCGCCTTGATCGGGCCGTCATAGACGACGCGCAGCTGGATGTCGGGCGCGACGCCCGCTGGCAGGGTCGCGGTCAGGTTCGCCGGGGCGACCAGGCCGACCGTGCTTGAACTGCCGAGCTGGACTTCGGCAGTCTCCACCTTGCGGCCCTTCGCCACGATCGGCTTGGCCTGCCAGGCGCGGAAGCCCCAGTTCATGAACTTGACCGATTCCTCGATCCGCTGGTTCGCGCTGGTCAGGCCGGCCATCACCATCACCAGGCGGCGGCCATTCTGCTCGGCGGAGCCGGTGAAGCCATAACCCGCCTCTTCGGTGTGCCCCGTCTTCAGCCCGTCGGCGCCCGCGACGCGGCCCAGCAGCGGGTCGCGATTGGCCTGGGTGATGTCGGCGCCTGCGCCGAGCGTCTTGCCCCAGGTGAAGCTCGGCAGGGAGTAGAACTTCTTGTAGAGTTGCGGATGGTCCTGGATCGTCGCCGCGGCCAGCTTCGCGAGGTCGCGCGCGGTGACATAGGTCACGCCGTTATCCGGCCAGCCGTTCGAATTGCCGAAATGGCTGTTGGTCAGCCCCAGCTTCGCGGCCCGCTGGTTCATCAGATTGGCAAAGGCTTCCTCGGTCCCGGAAATGCCCTCGGCCAGCACGACGCAGGCGTCGTTGCCCGAGAGCGTCACGATGCCCTTGAGCAGATTCTCGACGCTCACCTTCTCACCGGTCGAGAGGAACATGGTCGAACCCGCTGCGGGGCCATGCCATTTCTTCCAGGTCTCCGGGGCGACCTCGAACTGCTGGTCGAGCTTCAGCTCGCCGCGCTTGATCAGGTCGAACGCGACATAGACGGTCATCATCTTCGCCATCGATGCCGGCGGCATGCGGCGATCGGCATCCTTCGAGAACAGGATTGCTCCGGTCGACAGGTCCGTCAGGAAGGCGACGGGCGCCGGCGTCGGGAAATCGGGCGCAGCGGCGACGCTGGGGCAGGCCAACACGATCGCAAGGGCGGAGGCGGCGAGCAGTTTCTTCATGACAATAGTCCGTGACGCTAGGGGTTACTCGATATGCAGGATGCGGGCATCGGCATAGCCGTGCCGGGCCGCGTCGTCACGTGCGCGCTGGGCGCTCGCGGCATCGGCGAACGGGCCGATCTGGACCCGGAAGATGCCGCCCGCCGCGGCGATCCTTCCGCCGACCTGCCGCGCCGCCGCCTGGGCGCGCTCGCGGGTCGAGAAGGCGGCGACCTGGACGAGATAACCCGACCGGGCCGGGGCGGCCTGTACGGGCTCCGATGCCGGCGGCGGTGTGTACCGCGCGCCGGGTGGCGGCGTCACGGGGCGTACGGGGCGAGCGGGCGCATAGCTGGTACGGCCGGGCAGCTTCTTGCGCAACGCGGTCAGCAGCGCTTGCGGTGCTTCCATCCGCGCGGTGGCAGCCTGGCCGGAGCGCAGCGCCATCTGGTCTTGCGGAGTCGGCGTGACCAGCCGGATGCGTACCGGAGCGCCCTCGCCCACGCCGAGCTGCTGCGCGGCGGCCGGCGACAGATCGACGATGCTCCCGCCGTTCCCGCGCCCGGCGACCAGCGCGACGATCGTCCGCCCGGTGTCGAGCGAGGTCAGCTCGACATAGGATCCCATCGGCAAGGTCGCGTGTCCGACGCTGACGGCAGTGGCGGAATATTGCGGGGCGCCGCCGCCGAATGAACCGGCATAGCCGACCGCGTCATAGCGCTGCTCCTGCCCGGAGGTCCCGCGCGGGCCGGCGCCTTGCGGCAGGTCGGCCGGCGGCGGCTCCTGGTCGAGGGTCGATACCGGTACCTTGGTACGCGGCGGATCATATTGCGGGACGATCGGCCCAGCTCCGGGCACGATCCGCTGCCCGTCGGTTGGCGGCGTGGCGATGAACGGCGCTTCCTCATGGCCGCTCCCGCCGCCGCATCCGGCAAGCGCGAGAACCAGGGCGACCACGCCGCTATTGTTCAACGGCATCGGCGAGCAACCCCACGGAAAGCGCATAGAAATTCGAGCAATTATAATCGAGGATCACCCGGTAATTGCCCGTCAGCAGATAAGCGGTCTTGCCCGGCCCATCGGGCTCGATCAGCGTGGCTTGCACGTTGTCCCCCGCCCAGCCGCGCGTCTGCGGCACCAGCCCCATCGCGCGCCATTCGGCCATCGTCTTCCAGCCGCTATGCCGCGCGAACACGCGCGGGCAGCGCGGCGAGATCGTCCGGTTGGCGACGAGGTTGCGGTCGAAGCTCGGCGGCACGCTCACCGCCAGCCCCCAGGGCTGGCCCGGCCGCCAGCCGGCATTGGCGAAGTAATTGCCGATCGAGGCAAGCGTATCCGCCTCGCTCGTCCAGATATCGGCGCGGCCGTCCCCATCCCCGTCGCGTGCAAGGCGCAGATAGATCGACGGCAGGAATTGCGGTCCGCCGGTGGCGCCCGCCCAACTTCCCTTCAGCTGCGAGATCGGCACGCCACGGTCGACCATCTGCAGTGCGGCGATGAACTCGTCGGCGAACAGGTCGCGCCGCCGCCCTTCATAGGCGAGCGTGGCGAGCGCGCGCGGCAGGTCGAACCCGCCCATCACCTTGCCGTAATTGGTCTCATGTCCCCAGATCGCGACCATGATCGATTCGGGCACGCCGGTCTCTCGCTCGATCCGCGCCAGCCGGCCGCGCTGGGCGAGATAGGCCTGGCGCCCGCGCGTGATCCGCGCGGTGTCGACATGCTGCGCCTTGTAGGGCGCGAAATTGGGGACTGCCGAGGGATTGTTGGCCGCACCAGGCTGGGCTCGGTCGAGCTCGATCACACGGGTGTTGAGCGTCAGCCCGGGCATCACCGCGTCGAGCGTCGCCCGACTAACGCCCCGCGCCTCGGCCTGGCTCCGCAGCGTACCGAGATAGGATTGGAAGCCCGCCTCGTCCTGCGCGGCGGCCGAGCCGCTGGCGGAAAGGTACAGGATCGCAGCGAGTGCCGCGCCTGTTCTGCTCAAATATGTGGAAAACCCCCGCATCGCCGGACTTTGCCACAGCCCCCGCACGACATGAACCCCAATAGTCGCAGGCCTTGCACAAAAGAGCGCACCCGCACTAAGCGCGTTCCGAGCGGAGAGGTGGCCGAGTGGTTTAAGGCAGCGGTCTTGAAAACCGCCGTGGGTGCAAGCTCACCGTGGGTTCGAATCCCACCCTCTCCGCCAAATATTGCTCGGCGCTCAGGCCGCGCGAGGCTGGGGCTGCAAGCCTTGATCGACCAGGGTGGCGAAGGCGCCGTCGTCGAGCGGGTGCTGGAACTGGCAGCCGGCAACGAACTCCTCGGCCCACATGATGGTGGCGGCGACCTGTCCCAGCCGCGGCAGGGTCAGCCAGATCATCGAGCCCTTGCGCAGGCCCGAATAGGTGTGGATCCGCGCGCCGTGGAGCGAGATGTCGGTCACCTTGCACAGCGCGCGATCCAGGCCGCCGCGCCCGAGGCGCGCATCGAGCGACACCGGCGCGCGCGGGCTGCGCCGGCGTCCGTTGCTCAGGGCTGGTTCGAATTCGGCGGCGAACATGGCTTCCCTCTCGCGTTGCTGCGACGAGGGAGAGCCTAGTCCTCGATAGCTAACGCGCCATTAACGACGGCGCGCGCCACCTTACTTCTTGTTGAGGGTCAGCCCGCCAAAGCGCTTGTTGAAGCGCGCGACCTGGCCGCCCGAATCAAGCATCTGGCCGCGGCCGCCGGTCCAGGCCGGATGCGCGAGCGGATCGATGTCGAGCGTCATCAAATCGCCTTCCTTGCCCCAGGTCGAGCGGGTCTCGAACTGGGTACCGTCGGTCATCTGCACCTTGATGGTGTGATAATCGGGATGGGTATCTTTCTTCACGTGCCAATCTCCGGGAAAGCCGCTGGTTTCCGACCAGCAGCGAAGGCGCGGCCCCTAACAGAGCCGGCCAGTGAGTGCAACCTGCGGGCTGTTACGCCTTGGGCGGGTCCGCGATCATCGCGGTGAAGTTCGCCTCGGCGGCAAGCTGGCCGTCGATCATCGCGCGACCGGCGAACTTGCAGACGCTCGACCGCTTCTGGACGAACTCGACCTCGAGCCGGAGCAGGACGCCCGGTTCGACCGGCTTGCGGAACTTGGCCCCGTCGATCGCCATGAAATAAACGAGCTTGCCCGAGCCGGCGAGCCCGAGCGACTCGACCGCCAGGATTCCCGCGGCCTGCGCCATCGCCTCGACGATCAGGACGCCGGGCATGATCGGGCGACCGGGGAAATGTCCCTGGAAGAAGCCCTCGTTGATCGTCACCGCCTTGATCGCCGCGATCGACCGGTCGAGGATCAGTTCCTCGACACGGTCGACCAGCAGCATCGGGTAACGATGGGGGAGCGCCGCCATGACCCGCCCGATATCGAGCGGGCCCAACGTCCCCGTCGTCACCGCGTCGGTCACCGGCCCTGCGGCTTCGGCGTCGTCGGCGCGGGGCGGCCGGCGGGCGCTGCGGGTGCAGCCGCCGCAGGCGCGCCCTGGCCCTGCTGACCCTGCGCCTTGGGCTGCCACGATACCGGCGGCGGCACCGCGACGCTGGTCAGGGTGCGATCGATCTCGGCGCTGACCGCTGGCGTGAGGTCGCCCGCGGCGTCGCCCAGCATCAGCACGGCTTCCGGCTTCACGACCAGGCCGACCTTGCGCGTCTTGACGACGCTGGTCACCGCGTCGGGAACCTTGGAGGCGACCTGCTCCTGCAGGTACAGGCGAGCACGGGTCACGGGCTGCAGCATGCGGCCAAGTTCGGTCTGGCCGGCTGCCTGCTTCTGCTCGATCTGGGCGAGTTCCGGACGCTTGCTGTCGCGCGCGCGCTGGATCTCGTCCTGAGAGAGCTGGCCGTCGCTATTGGCGTCGAGCGCCTTCAGCAGCGGCTGAATCTCGGCGTTGATCGCGTCATTGCGTGCCTTGGCCTGATCGATCTGCGCCTTGTAGGTCGTGTCGATCGTGGACCAGGTGCTGGTCCAGACCTTCGAATTCTGCATGGCAGCATCCGGGTCCAGCATCGCGACGGTCTGCGCCTGGGCTCCTGCCGCGGCGACGAGCAGGCCGGGCGCGACGAGCGCTGTGGCAAGCAGAACCTTCTTGTACGTCTTCATTAGAACTGTGTCCCTACGTTGAATGTGATGAGTTTCGTATCATCGCTCGGGTTCTTCAACAGCGCATACGCAACGTCGATGCGAAGCGGCCCGAACGGCGAATTCCAGTTGACGCCGGCGCCGACCGAAAGCCGGGGCTTGGCAGAGTCACCGCCGAAGCGCTCGAAGAACGGCGCCGTCGTGCTCGTATAGGCGGTGTTGACCGAGGTGCCGGCGCAATCGGTGCCGCCCAGCGTCGCGGAATAACCGACCTGGCAGGTGGTCGCCAAGCCGGCATGATCCGCGTCGGTCGAAGGCACCACGAACAGTGGATGCCCGTTGCCGTCGAACACCTGGGTCTCGAGCGGCAGCACGGTCGTCCGGCCCGTGACCGGATCGACGCGGGTCGGGAAGGTCGCGGTCGGCAGCGGCCGCGTGATCCCGAACAGCGCGCCAGCCTGGATGTAGATCGACGGCCGCAAGCCCATCTCGCGCGCACCGGCGCCCAGCGGAATCTCCATTTCGATCCGGCCGAGATAATAGGCCCGGCCACCCAGCGCATCGTCCACGAACTGGGTGCGATCCGATACCAGCACCTGATTGCCGGCGTCGTCCGTCGTATAGCCGATGCGCTGGACGCGCGGCCCGACGCCGCGGATGTCGAAGCCGCGGAAATCGGGCTCGCCGAGATAGAAGCGATCGGTGATGCGGACCTTGTCGATACCCGCGCCGCGGCTGCCCTCAAGCGACTTGATGTAACCGCCCTCGGCGTTCGCCGAGAGGATGAAGCCACTGCCGAGGCCCCAATATTTCGCGCCCTCGAAGCGCGTGCGCACATATTTCACGTCGCCGCCCAGGCCAGCGAAATCGGCGCTGAGCACAAGGCGCTTGCCGGCGCTCGGGCGCAGGCGGCTGTTCAGGCTGTCGTTGATCAGCGAGAAACCGACCGAGGACGTCGCACGGTTGCCGATCGCGTCGCACAGATAGCGGCCGGCGCGCAGCGGATCGCAGACCCCGGCGGTGAAATAGGTCCCCTTGTCGAGGCCGACCTCGTCATAGGACAGGCCATAGCGGCCGGACAGCGACCAATATTCGGTGAGCGGCAGGCCGGCACGGATCTGGAACCCGGTCGACACCTGGGTATAGGTCGTCTGACGATCGTCGCCGATATAGTTGAACGCGTTGTAATCGCGGCGGAAGATGTCGCCGCCGATCGCGATGTTCTTGTCGAACAGATAGGGTTCGGTGAAACCGACTTCGATCGACTTCGAATAGCTGGAATAATTGACGCTGGCGCGCAGCTCCTGGCCTTTGCCGCGGAAGTTGCGCTGGCGGACCGACGCCTGGATGATGAACTTCTCGAGGCTCGAATAGCCCGCCGAGAGCGACAGTTCGCCGGTCGATTTCTCTTCGACGTTCGCCTCCAGCACCACCCGGTCGGGCGCGGACCCTTGCGTCTTCTTGATCTCGAACTTCTCCTGGAAGAAGCCGAGCGAGTTGATGCGGTCCTGCGAGCGCTTGAGCTGGAAGCTGTTGAAGGCATCGCCCTCCGACAGGCGGATCTCGCGGCGGATCACCTTGTCCTGAGTCTGGGTGTTGCCGTTGATCTCGATGCGTTCGACATAGGAGCGCTGCGCTGCGGCGATGTGGAAGTTGATCCCCATCGTCAGCGTGTCTTTGTCGCGGTTGAACTCGGGGTTCACCTCGGTGAAGGCGTAGCCGAACAGGCCGGTCGATTCGCTCAGGTTGTCGACCGAATCCTCGACCTGCTTGGCGTTGTAGAAATCGCCCTTCTTCATCGGCAGCGTCGCTGCCAGGCGCTTGTTGTCGAAGTCGCGAATGTCGCTGTCGACGGTCACATCGCCGAATTTGTAGCGCGGGCCCTCCTCCACCACGTAGGTGATGATGAAGTCCTTCTTGTCCGGCGTCAGCTCGGCGACGGCCGAGGTGACCCGGAAATCGGCATAGCCGTTGGTCAGATAGAACTGACGCATCTTCTGCTGGTCATAGGCCATGCGATCCTGGTCGTAGCTCGTGTTCGAGCTCAGGAGCGTCGTCAGGCGCGCCTGCTTCGTCGCCATCTCGCCGCGCAGCTTGCCGTCGGAGAAAACCTCGTTGCCGAGGATGTTGATCTGACGGACCTTCGACTTGGGCCCTTCAGTGATCTCGAACACCACATCGACGCGGTTCTGGTCGAGCGCGACCATCTTCGGTTCGACGACCGCGGCGAAGCGACCCTGGCGGCGATACAGTTCGACGATGCGGCCGACATCCTGGCGGACGGCGGTGCGGGTGAAGATCTGCCGCGGTGCGAGCTTCACTTCCTTACGCAGCTTGTCTTCCTTCAGCCGCTTGTTGCCCTCGTAGAGCACGCGGTTGATCACCGGATTCTCGCGGATGCGCAGCACGATATCGCCCGATTCGGCGCCGCTGATCGACACGTCGGCGAACAGGTCGCTGGCGTAGAGATCCTTGATCGCCTGATCGAGCGTCTCGTTGCTGAACGACGTGCCCACCCGGAGCTTGGTGTAGGACAGCACGGTATCGGGCTCGATGCGCTGCGATCCCTCGACGCGCAGCGTCTTGATCGTGCGCGTCACCGGCGGCGCCACTGGTGCGGCCTCCGGCCGGACAGGCGCCGCGGCGGGTGGCGTCGCGGGCGCCGGAGCCGTCTGGGCGCTCGCGGCCATCGGCACGCCTGACAGCATCGTCCCCGCAAGAAGCAGGACGGTGGCGCGGGCGCCGAAACTTGAAACCTTGATCGCTGTCACTATCCCACCCCAGTCGGAGAAATTACGCGGGCCGCTCTTGAAAGCCTGCCCTGCCTCAACCACGTCAGCCGATCAACCCAGCCAAATTGTTCCACAAGCCGAACGACCCGAGATCGTTGAACGTCACGAGCAGCATCAGCGCCAGCAACGCCGCAAGGCCGCCACGGAACGCCCACTCCTGCACCTCGGGGCCAACGGGCTTACGCCGTATCGCCTCGATGGCGTAAAAGAACAAATGACCACCATCCAGCATCGGGACTGGCAACAGGTTGATGAATCCCAGATTAATCGACACCAGGGCGATCAGCCAGACAAAGGCCGGCAACCCGAGAGAAAGCTGCTCGCCGGAGACCTTCGCGATGCTGAGCGGCCCGCCCAGTTCCTTGACCGAACGGCGGCCGCTTATGATCTGGCCGATCGTCTCGACCATCATGCTGACGATCTCGCCAGTCTGGCGTACCGCCACTTGGGGCGCCTCGATCAGACCGACCCGCACGAGTACAGGCTGTGAATTCTCAATTCCCAATCGACCGATACGATATTCGTTGCCGAACCGGTCGCGCTGGAGCTCCGTCCCGATGACTGCCTTGCGCGACATCGGTGTCGTGCCGCGTACAAAATCGATGGTCACCGGTTCACCGGCCCTGATCTGTATGTAGCGGACCATATCGCCGAATGTTTCGACGGAGCGGCCACTTAATGCGACGATGCGATCCCCGGGTTGCAGGCCGGCCTTCGCAGCAGCACCGTTTGCGACGATATTGCCCGCAACGGTCGGTGTGCGGCTGTCGCCATAGGCGAGCGCAAATCCGGCGAGGATCACTATAGCGATGATGAAATTGGTGACTGGCCCCGCCGCCACGATGAGCGCGCGCTGCCATACCGGCCTGGACGGGAAGGTCTGCGCCCGCTCTTCCGGTGGGAGCATCAGCCAGTCGGCATCGGGCACGCTTGCCGGGTTCATGTCACCGGCGAAGCGGACATAGCCGCCGAGCGGCAGCCAGCCGAACTTCCAGCGCGTGCCGCGCTTGTCGGTCACCCCGAAGACTTCGCGCCCGAAGCCGATCGAAAAGGCCTCGACCTTCACCCTGAAGAGGCGGCCGGCAAGATAATGGCCCATCTCGTGAAGGAACACGAGCGGCCCGATGACGAGCGCAAAGGCGAGGATGGTCAGCAACAGGCCGGGGCTATGTATCAAGCGACGCAGTCCTTTACACGCTCGCCCGCGAGCCTTCGCGCTTCCGCGTCCACCGTCAGGACGTCATCAAGCGTGTCGGGGGCGGGCGGGTCGTAGCAATCGAGGGTATCGGCGACGATTGCGGCAATTTCGAGGAAGCCGACACGCCGATCCAGGAACGCCGCCACGGCGATCTCGTTCGCGGCGTTGAGAATCGCGGGGCGCGCCCCCCCTGCCTCCAGGGCATGGCGGGCAAGCGCGAGCGCTGGGAAGCGCACGGGATCGGGCGCCTCGAAATCGAGCCGGCCGATTGCGACGAGGTCGAGCGGCGCCATCGGCGTCGTCATCCGGTCAGGCCAGGCCAGGCAATAGGCAATCGGCGTGCGCATGTCGGGCGGGCCGAGCTGGGCAAGGGTCGACCCGTCGACATATTCGACCATCGAATGGATCACCGATTGCCGGTGCAGGATGATTTCGATCCGCTCTTCGGGCACGGGGAACAGCCGGGCTGCCTCGATCAGTTCGAGGCCCTTGTTCATCATGGTGGCGGAATCGACCGAGATTTTTGCGCCCATCGACCAATTCGGGTGCGCGACCGCCTGTTCCAGCGTCACCGCGCGCATCTTTTCGGTCGGCCAGTCGCGGAACGGACCGCCGCTGGCCGTCAGGATGATGCGGCGGACTCGTTCGGGCCGGGCGAAATCGAAGCACTGGAAGATCGCATTGTGCTCGGAATCCGCTGGCAACAGCGTCGCGCCATGGCGCTCCGCTGCGGCGAGCACGACATCGCCCGCCGATACCAGCGGTTCCTTGTTGGCGAGGATCACCGTCCCGCCCTGCCCGATCGCCGCCATGACGGGCTCGAGGCCGGCGCAACCCACGATCGCGCCCATGGTGATGTCGGCGCCCATCGCGGCGGCTTCGCACAATGCGGCGCGGCCGCCCGCTGCCGCGATGCCGGAACCGGCAAGGGCCGCCCGCAACTCGGGCAGGCAGCTTTCGTCAGCAGCCACGGCAATCCGCGCGTTGGTCCGGATCGCCGCCTTGGCGAGTTTCTCCGTGTCGCAATTGGCGGTCAGCGCCAGCACGTCGAACCGTTCCGGCTCGCGCTCGATCAGGTCCAGCGTGGAGGTGCCGACCGATCCAGTCGCGCCAAGGATGGTGACGGTCTTCATGAGTAGAATTTCGGCAGGATGACGAGCAGCGCAGCGAGCGGGGCGACCGGTACCAGCCCGTCGAGGCGATCGAGGATGCCGCCATGGCCGGGCAACAGATTGCCGCTGTCCTTCACGCCGGCACGCCGCTTCAGCCAGCTTTCAAACAGATCGCCGCTCTGCGCCACTATCGCCAGTACTGGCGTCGCCAATGTCAGCCGCCATGGCAGTCCGTAAAAGACGTGCATCGCGGCGCCGAACGCCCCTGCCAGCAGTACGCCGCCCGCCAGCCCGGCCCAGGTCTTGTTCGGGCTGATCGCGGGGGCAAGCTTGGGGCCGCCAATTGCACGGCCGCTGAAATAGGCGCCGATGTCGCACACCCATACCAGAGCGAGCGCCCAGAAGGTGAAGACGATGCCTTCCTCCTGCTTGCGGATCAGTAACAGGGCAAGGATCGGCAATCCGACATAGATCGCCCCGAGCGCGAGCGTCGAGCGCCGCTGGACGATGACGATGAAGAAGGCCGCGGCAGCAATCAGCCCCAGCGCGAAAAAGTCGGGCCCGGCCGCCATCGGCGCCATGATCGCCAGCGGAACCGACAGGGCGAACTGCGCCAGCCGCTTCTGCGACGACGAGGCGCCGTCGAGATCGGCCCATTCGGCCATCATGAACAGCCCCAGCACCGAACATAATATCCAGAAGACGATATCGCCGAACCAAAGGGCCGCGATGGCGACCGCGACCATGGCCAGTCCGACGACCGTGCGGAGCGCCAGATCGGACGGTCGCTTGGTCGGTGATTTGGTGCTCACAGGCCTCCGAAGCGCCGCTGGCGGCTGCCGAACGTGCCGATGGCATCTGCAAGCGTGGCCGCGTCGAAATCAGGCCACAGCGTCTCGACGAATAGCAGCTCGGCATAGGCGGCTTGCCACAGCAGGAAATTCGACAGCCGAACCTCGCCCGACGTGCGAATCAGCAGGTCGAGCGGCGGCAGGTCGCTCGTGTCGAGTTCGGCTTCGATCGCCGCCTCATCGATCGCGGACGGATCGATAACGCCATCGCGCACCTTCTCGGCCAGGCGCCGCGCCGCAGCAGCGATTTCGGCTTGCGCGCCGTAATTGAGCGCGATCACCAGGATTGGCCCGGTATTGCTCGCGGTGCGCGCAATCGCATCATCGACCAGCTTGACCGTGTCGGCGGAGAAGCGGCGATAGTCGCCGATCACGCGCAAACGGACATTCTCGTTTGCCATCTCGTCCAGGTCCGTGCGGATGAACAGGCGCAGCAAACCCATCAGGTCGCTGACCTCGTCCTCGGGGCGGCGCCAGTTCTCGGACGAGAAGGCGTAGAGCGTCAGCGCCTCGATGCCCATCGCACGAGCGGCGCGCGAGACGCGGCGGACTGCCTCGACTCCCTGACGATGCCCGGCGATCCGCGGCAGATGCCGCTTCTTCGCCCAGCGGCCGTTTCCGTCCATGATGATCGCGACGTGACGCGGCAACACCGCCGTGCCGCCGGCCGCGATCGGTGCCATGGCGGGCGACGAGTTCACTTGCCCAGGATTTCCTTTTCCTTGGCCGAAGCCGCGGCATCGATGTCGGCGATCGTGCTGTCGGTCAGCTTCTGGACCTCGGTTTCATGGCGCTTGCGCTCGTCTTCGGAGAACACGCCCTTCTTCTCATCGGTTTTCAGATTGTCATTGCCGTCGCGGCGTACGTTGCGTGCCGCGATGCGCGCCTTTTCGGCATATTGACCGGCCAGCTTTGCGAGCTCCTTGCGGCGCTCCTCGGTCAGGTCCGGGATCGGCAGGCGCAGCGTTGTGCCGTCGACGATCGGATTGAGACCCAGGCCGGCCGAGCGGATCGCCTTGTCGGCGGGCCCGACATTCGATTTGTCCCACACCTGCACCGACAGCATGCGCGGCTCGGGTGCCGAGACGGTCGCGATGGTGTTGAGCGGCATGTGCGAGCCATAGACCTCGACGGTCACCGGATCGAGCAGCGAGGTAGAGGCGCGGCCGGTGCGCAGACCACCCAGATCGTGCTTCAGTGCCTCGACGGCGCCCGCCATGCGGCGTTCGAGATCGGCCTTGTCATAGGCGGCCATTGGCTTCCTCCTCTTCGTTGCGGACGATCGTCGATGTGCCCTCGCCCCGCAGGACGGCGGCGAGATTGCCCTCGCCGCGGATGTTGAACACGACGATCGGAATATTGTTCTCGCGGCACAGCGCCACGGCGGCGGCGTCCATCACCTTGAGATTGTCGGCGAGCACCCGGCCGAAGCTGAGGCTCTCATAGCGTGTGGCGCTCGGCACGATTTTGGGATCGGCATCATACACGCCGTCGACGCTGGTGCCCTTGAACAGCGCGTTGCAGTTCATTTCGGCAGCGCGGAGCGCGGCGGCGGTGTCGGTGGTGAAGAACGGATTGCCCGTACCGGCGGCGAAGATCACGATCCGGCCCTTCTCGATATGCCGCTCGGCGCGCCGGCGGATATAGGGCTCGCACACGCTGGCCATGGGGATCGCGGACTGAACCCGGGTTTCGACCCCGATCTTCTCCAGCGCGTTCTGGACCGCCAGGGCGTTCATCACCGTCGCCAGCATGCCCATATAATCGGCGCTTGTTCGGTCGAAGCCCTTGGCTGCCGCGGCAAGCCCGCGGAAGATGTTGCCGCCGCCAACGACCAAGCACAGTTCATGCCCGGCTTCCTTGGCCGCCTTGATCTCGCCCGCGACGCGATCGACGGTCGCCGGATCGATACCGAAATGGTTCGGCCCCATCAGGACCTCCCCGGACAATTTCAGCAGGATGCGTTTGAAGCGCGGTATCGTCACAAGTTCCAACATGCTGAGGGTCTGGGCGGCGCGGACCTTAGTAGCGCACCGAGGCGATGCCAAGCGATGATACCGCCCGGGAACGGTGCAAATCCGATGCACCAATCACGCGGAATCACTATATCACAATCACTTAAGCCGCAAAATACAAGAAGGGCGAGGCCGGCACTGCCGAACCCCGCCCCTCAGATACGGTATCGAAGCGATCAGACGCCAGCGGCAGCCGCGACTTCAGCCGCGAAATCGCTGACTTCCTTCTCGATGCCCTCGCCGAGCTGAAAGCGGACATAATCCTTCAGTTCGATGGGCTTGCCGGCCGCCTTGGCGGCGTTGGCGACGACGTCGGAGATCTTGGTCTTGCCGTCCATCACCAGCAGCTGGCTGACCAGGGCGTTTTCCTTGCGATACTTGGCGATCGCGCCATCCACCATCTTGGCGACGATGTCGGCGGGCTTGCCCGATTCGGCCGCCTTTTCGGTTGCGATCGCGCGCTCGCGAGCGACGATCTCGGGGTCGAGGCCGTCCTCGTTCAGCGCCAGCGGGAAAGCGGCGGCGATGTGCATCGCGATCTGCTTGCCCAGCGGCTCGAGCACGTCGGCACCGGCTTCGCTCTCGAGCGCGACGAGCACGCCGATCTTGCCGAGGCCAGGAGCAGCCGCGTTATGGACATAGGGAACGACCGCGCCCGACGTCACTTCGAGGCGCTTGGCACGACGGATCGTCTGGTTCTCGCCGATCGTCGCGATGTTGTTGGTCAGCACTTCCTCGACGGTCTTGCCGCCGAGTTGAGCCGCTTTGATCGTCTCGATCGAATCGCCCAGCTCGAGCGCGACCGACGTCACGTCGCGAACGAACGTCTGAAACTGGATGTTCTTGGCGACGAAATCGGTCTCGGAATTGACTTCGACTGCAGCACCCTTGGTGCCGGAAACTTCGATGCCGACCAGGCCCTCGGCCGCGGTGCGGCTGGACTTCTTGGCGGCGGCGGCCAGGCCCTTGGTACGCAGCCAATCGATGGCCGCGGTCATGTCGCCGCCGGTTTCGGTCAACGCCTTCTTGCAGTCCATCATGCCGGCGCCGCTCTGTTCGCGCAGATCCTTCACCGCTGCTGCCGTGATCTCGGCCATGTCTCTTGTCCTCTTGTGCTTCGGATATGGGTTCGGACGGGGAAAGGCTTGCGCCCTACCCCGCCCGTATTTCAGTTCAGCGACGCTCAGGCGTCGAGTTGACGCTCTTCCTCGGCGGCAGCTTCGGACGCCACGGCTTCGTCAGCTGCCGGAGCAGCTGCTTCGACGGGGGCCGCAGCTTCGGCTGCCGGCGTGAAGTCGATCGCTTCGACCGGTTCGGCGGCAGGCGCCGGCTCGACGGTCAGCGCTTCCTCGACCGGCGGTGTGTCCATCGCGCCGACGTCGACGCCGCGACGAGCGACCTGCTCGTTGCCGCCACGGGTCGCGGCGATCGCGATCGCCTCGCAGTACAGGCGGATGGCGCGGCTGGCGTCGTCATTGGCGGGAACCGGGAAGGCGATGCCGTCCGGCGACACGTTCGAATCGAGGATCGCAACCACCGGGATACCCAGGGTGTTGGCTTCCTTGATCGCCAGCTCTTCCTTGTTGGCGTCGATCACGAACATCACGTCCGGAATGCCGCCCATGTCGCGGATGCCGCCGAGCGACAGCTCGAGCTTGTCCTTCTCGCGGGTGAGCTGCAGCACTTCCTTCTTGGTCAGGCCGTGCGTGTCGCCCGAAAGCTGCTCTTCGAGCGTCTTGAGGCGCTTGATCGAGTTGGAGATGGTCTTCCAGTTGGTGAGCATGCCGCCCAGCCAGCGATGGTTGACGAAATGCTGGCCCGAACGGCGGGCCGCGTCAGCGACGGGCTCCTGTGCCTGGCGCTTGGTGCCGACGAACAGCACCTTGCCGCCGGCCGCGACCGAGGCATTCACGAATTCGAGAGCGCGCGCGAACAGCGGCACGGTCTGCGAGAGATCGAGGATGTGGACGCCGTTGCGGTCGCCAAAGATGTAAGGCTTCATCTTCGGGTTCCAGCGGTGGGTCTGGTGGCCGAAGTGCGCGCCCGTTTCGAGCAATTGCTGCATGGTGACGACTGGTGCCGCCATAAGGTAGTTCCTTTCCGGTTGTGCCTCTGGGAAGCGAGTAATCCGGATTGCTCCGGACACCGGCGATGTGTGCTTCCCATGCGGTGTGAAGGCGCGCCCTCTAGCGAAGCCCTTCGTTTAAATCAAGCGTTGACAACGGGAACACTAAGGGAACATACAGTGTCCGCAACAGGGACATGGAACGGAACACGGGCTTCCCCGGTTTTTCGAATCAGGTTTCTGCCCATGCAATCAGGGAGTTGGGCGATGATGACGGTTCTCGGTATCCTGGTTTTCGCCGGCGCCCTTGCTGCCGCAACTTCCGTATTCGCGTTCACGCTCGTTCCGGCGCTGCCGCGAATCATTGCCCTGCTCCGCGGCGAGGTCGATCCTGCTCATGTCACCGCGCCGATGCTGATCCTCAGCGATCGCCGGCTTCGCGCTCGCGTTCGTCCGGTGTCGGCAATGGCAGTTGCGGCTCGACCGCAGGCGTTCCGCGCAGCCGCCTGACTCGCCGATAAGCGCTGATGCTGAAGGGCATCGTCGCGAGATAGGCGAGGCAGATCGCCGACAGCGTGTGCCACGGCGCCGAGATCAGCGCCGCGCCCAGGATCACGACGATCACGATCGCCTCGAACCGGATGTTGTTGCGCAGCTTGAGCGAGGACCAGCTATAGGTGGCGAAGCTCGACACCATCAGCGTCGCGACGAAACCGACCCAGGGCGCCACCAGCCAGGGCGAGCGCAGCCAGGGCAGATCGTTCCAGAACGACAGATACAGCGGCAGCATCGCCAGCCCGGCGCCGGCCGGTGCCGGGATGCCGGTCAGGAAACCGGCCGATTTGTGCGGCTGTTCCGTGACGTCGATATTGGCGTTGAAGCGCGCCAGGCGCAGCGCGCAGAACACGGCGAACACCAGCGCGACGAGCCAGCCGACGCGCGGCATCTCCTTCAGCGACCAGAGATAGAGGATCAGCGCGGGCGACACGCCGAACGAAATCGCGTCGGACAGCGAATCGAGCTCGGCACCGAACCGGCTCTCGCCACGCACCAGCCGCGCGACGCTGCCATCGAGGCCGTCGAGCACGCCGGCGATCATGATCATCGTCACGGCCAGTTCCCAATGGCCTTCGGTCTGGGGCAGGCCGCTGCTCGCCGAGATGGCGAAGCGGATACCGGTCAGGCCGAAGCACAGGGCAAGCGCGGTGACGGCATTGGGCGCGACCGCGCGCAACGGCAGGCCGCGGGGCGTTCGCCTCGGAAGCGGGCGCCTCATCGGTCGGTCCTCACTGAGCGATGCCGGTCGCCGCGCTCACGCCGGGGCGGCCGAGGACCGTCTCGCCCGCAACGCTGCGCTGGCCGAGCGCGACCTGGGGCGCGATATCGTCGGGAAGATAGACGTCGACCCGGCTGCCGAAGCGGATCAGGCCGATGCGCTGGCCGCTCGCCACCATGTCGCCGGGCTTCACGAAACCAAGAATGCGCCGCGCGACAAGCCCGGCGATCTGGGTGAAGCCGACGCGGCGTCCATCGCGCCCCTCGACCACGATATGCTGGCGCTCATTTTCCTCGCTCGCCTTGTCCAGGTCGGCGTTGAGGAACTTGCCCGAGATATAGACGACCTGACGGATCGTGCCCGCGATCGGCGTGCGATTGATGTGCACGTCGAACACCGACATGAAGATCGAAATGCGCACCAGCGGCGCGTCGCCCAGGCCGTTCTCGCCGGCCAGTTCGCGCGGCACCGGCACGCGCCGGATCATGGTGATCAGCCCGTCGGCGGGCGCGATGATCAGCCCCTCCCCTTGCGGCGTTACGCGTACCGGATCGCGAAAGAAGGAGACGACCCACAGGGTGACGCCGATGAGCGGCCAGGCGACGAACCAGCCGAACCACCAAAGGGCCAGGAGGGAGATCGCACCTGCGATCAGAACATATTTGCGCCCCTCGGGGTGCATGTCCGGAAAGCGCCATTTAATCGTCGGAGGCGCCTCTGGCGGTGTGTCGTGTAAAGCCATCGGCGCGGTCTATCCGGTGCATCCCCTCAAGACAATGATGCGTGTCGCGATCCGCTGGGGACGGCCGATGAGAAAAGGTCGCCACGACGATGTTGATCCGGGCGTGCCTTCCTCCTAGACGCTCACCGAAACCTCCCCTCTTGAAAGCGAGTATCGATGGCGAAGATCAAGGTGAAGACGCCTGTCGTGGAGATCGACGGCGACGAGATGACGCGGATCATCTGGCAATGGATTCGCGAGCGCCTGATCCTCCCTTATCTCGATATCGACCTCGATTATTACGATCTGGGTATCCAGAAGCGCGACGAGACCGACGACAAGATCACCGTCGACAGCGCGAAGGCGATCCAGAAATACGGCGTCGGCGTGAAGTGCGCCACGATCACGCCTGACGAAGCACGCGTCGAGGAATTCGGCCTCAAGAAGATGTGGAAGTCGCCCAACGGCACGATCCGCAACATCCTGGGCGGCGTCGTCTTCCGCGAGCCGATCGTGATGAAGAACGTCCCCCGCCTCATCCCGGGCTGGACTCATCCGATCGTCGTCGGCCGCCACGCGTTCGGCGATCAGTATCGCGCGACCGACTATCGCGTCCCCGGCCCCGGCAAGCTGCGCCTGGTGTTCGAAGGCGACGACGGCACCGTGATCGACGAGGAAGTGTTCCAGTTCCCGTCCTCGGGCGTCGCCATGGCGATGTACAATCTCGACGATTCAATCCGCGATTTCGCCCGCGCCTCGATGCATTACGGCCTCAACCTCGGCTGGCCGGTCTATCTCTCGACCAAGAACACCATCCTCAAGGCCTATGACGGCCGCTTCAAGGATCTGTTCGCCGAGGTGTTCGAGAGCGAGTTCAAGGACAAGTTCAAGGAAGCCGGCATCGTCTATGAGCATCGCCTGATCGACGACATGGTCGCCAGCGCGCTCAAATGGCATGGCGAGTTCGTCTGGGCCTGCAAGAATTACGACGGCGACGTTCAGTCGGACCAGGTCGCGCAGGGCTTCGGTTCGCTCGGCCTCATGACCTCGGTGCTGCTCACGCCGGACGGCAAGACGGTCGAGGCAGAGGCGGCGCACGGCACCGTCACCCGCCATTTCCGCATGCACGAGCAGGGCAAGGCGACCTCGACCAACCCGATCGCGTCGATCTTCGCCTGGACCGGCGGCCTGAAATATCGCGGCAAGTTCGACGGCACGCCCGAAGTGACTGAGTTCGCCGAATTGCTGGAGAAGGTCTGCGTCGACACGGTCGAGAGCGGCAAGATGACCAAGGACCTCGCGATCCTGATCGGTCCGAACCAGCCCTGGATGACCACCGAGCAGTTCTTCGAGGAAGTTCGCATCAACCTCGAACAGGCCATGGGCGCCTCGAAATAAGGGCACCTGCCGGAGGCGCGAACACCGCCCGCTACATCCGACAGGGTGTGGCGGGCGGTGTTTTTTGTGCAGGCAATCGACACTTCAGCACCCTTCATCGGCTGACAAACCGTTCCGGGGGTGGTTAAGTACCCCCATGGCAATGGGATTGGACAATAAGGGCTTCAGCGACGCCCTGGTGATTCTGGGGGCCGCGGGCCTCGTCATTCCGGCCTTTGCGCGGTTGAAGATCAGCCCGGTCATCGGGTTCATCCTGGTCGGCCTGCTCGTCGGCCCCTCGGCTCTCGGCGCGCTCGTCGGCGACTATCCCTGGCTCTACTACATCACCATCTCGGACCCGCATTCGATCGAGCCGTTCGCCGAATTCGGTATCATTTTGCTGCTCTTCTCGATCGGGCTCGAGCTGTCGCTCAAGCGTCTCTGGTCGATGCGCACCCTGGTGTTCGGCACTGGCGCCGCAGAGCTGATCGGCTCCGGCCTGATCATCGGCGTCGCGATCCATCTCACCGGCCTGAGCTGGGCCGGTTCCTTCGGGCTGGGGTTTGCCCTCGCCCTCTCCTCCACCGCGCTCGTCCTTCCGATCGCCGGCACGACAAGCCCCGTCGGGCGGTCGGCTTTCGCCATGCTGCTGTTCGAGGATCTCGCGCTCGTCCCGATCATCTTCGTGCTGGCGGCGCTTGGCCCCGGCGCCGGTGATGGCTGGGCGCCGGTCGTGCGGGTAATCGGCGGCGGCGTGCTGACCATTGCGGCGATGTTCGTCGGTGGCCGATTCGTCCTGCCCCGCCTCTTCGCCCAGGCCGCCCGCACCAAGAGTCCCGAACTGTTCCTCGCGGCCTCGTTGCTCGTGGTGATCGTCGCCAGCCTCGCGACCGCAGCGGTCGGCCTGTCGCCGATCGTCGGCGCTTTGCTTGCCGGCGTGCTGATCGCCGAGACCGATTATCACAGCGAAGTCGAAGTGATGACTGCGCCGTTCAAGGGCCTCGCGCTCGGCGTGTTCCTGATCACCGTCGGCATGAGCCTCGACTTGGGCTCGATCATGGAGAATTGGCCGGCCCTGGCCGGCGCGATCGTCGCGGTGGTGGCGGTGAAGGCGCTGGTCACCTTCGGCCTGCTCAAGCTTGCCGGCATCCGCAACGGCGTCGCGGCGGAAACCGGCCTGCTGATGGGCAGCCCGTCCGAGACCACGCTGATCGTGCTCGGCACGGCGGCGGCGGCTGGCCTGATCCTGCCCGCGACCGCGAGCTTCTGGCAGACGGTCACCGCGATCGGGCTGACCATCACGCCCCTGCTCGCCTGGCTCGGCCAGCGCGTGGCCCGAAGGATCGAGCTGCGCGCCGGCGGCGACACGCCCGATGCCGAGATTTCCGCCGAAGGCCCCGGCACCGTCGTGATCGGCTTCGGCCGTGTCGGCCGCATGGTGGCGGACATGCTCAAGGTGCACGGCCAGCCCTTCATCGCCGTCGAAGCCGATATCGACGCAGTGAAGGCCGCGCGCGCTGACGGCTATCCGGTGATCTTCGGCGACGTTGCACGCTCGGAGTTGGTCGATCGTCTCAATCTCGGCCGCGCCAAGGCGCTGATCCTGACGATGGACGATCCGGTGCTGTCGGTTCAGCTCACGCGCCGGGTGCGCGGCTGGGTGCCCAACCTGACCATCGTCGCCCGCGCCCGCGACACCGCGCACGCCGCCGAACTCTACCGCGCTGGCGCGACCGATGCCGTGCCCGAGACGCTGGAGAGCTCGCTGCAATTGTCCGAAGCGCTGCTGGTCGATCTCGGCATAGCGGTCGGCCCGGTCATTGCCTCGATCCACGAAAAGCGCGACGAATTGCGCAAGGAGATCAAGGAAGCGGCCGATATGGTGCGCGAACCGCGCCTGCGCCGCGCCCGCAAGGCCACTGTGGAAACCTGATCGATCAACCCTGGGTAGCCGTCCCGGCCACGACATAGAGCGTGACCAGCATCCCCGCGAGCACCGCGCCGGGCCGGTGACTGCCGGTGCGGCTCCAGGCAAAGGTCATTATCGCGCCCACAGCGGCCAGTACCGGCACGAACTGGATCGCAATGACCGTCGTCAGCGGATCGAAGCCCGTCACCAGTGTGCCGGTCGCGAAGAAGATGCCGTAGACGAGACCGAGCAGCACGACGAACCCGCCACACAGCGTCAACATGGCCGACGCGTAGCGTGCCAGGACTCCGTCGCGCATGACCGTCAGCGAGCCTAGCACGCGTCCGGTCATCAGGAACGCGATCGTGATCGGCACGACATAGATGAGTGCGATCAGCCATTGCCGGGCGCTCGGCGGTTTGACCGCCACGACCCAGAAGCGAAGGTCAGTCAGTAGCAGTCCCTGCACCAGCGCTAGGACCAGATAGGCGGCCAGCGTTACCGCAAGCGCGAGCAGGATCGTCTTCAGCCAATCCACCCGAGGTTCCTCTGCAGCAAGGCCCCGTCGCCCGAACAGCCAGGTGAGCCCGGCCCCGACCAGCGCCCACACGGCGACCTGAGTCGTCACCGTCTGCGGCAGGACTATCGTCGCCGGCACCAGCAGGAAGATCGCGATAAACACCGGGAAGAAGGTCAGCATCGGCACGCCGGCGGCGACGATCGCCCCGCGCCACCACCGCGCGTCCCGGCCGGGTCCCGCTGCGACGGCATTGCCCCGTAGCGAGGCGAAGAAGCGCGATGCCAGCAACAGATCGAACAGCCCAAGCACCAGCGGCACGAAGCCGAGCAGGCCGATGCCGGTTCCGATCTCCTTCCAGAACCAGATCTGGTCTCCGGCCGGGCGCGGATGGCCGCCGGCGAGGGTGCGCGCGAACCAGTCGGTCGCGTCCCCGATCGCCGCCGTCGAAATGTGATCGCCCGGGTGCGTGGTCGAGGGCTGCATCAGATAGCGCGCCGTTCCGGCCGGGATCGAGCCATAAAGCTTACCGGCCTGCACTGTCTCCGTCGTGCCGAACAACTGTTTCAGCTTGGCGCTTTGCCCGACATCCATGGCGCGCCCGGCGCCCCACATCAGCTGCGAGAATTCGTCGTAACGGCTATAGACCAGCCCCAGATTGCGCGGCCATGTGGGCGTGCCCTCCTTTGCATAGGGCGCGCCGGTGGATGACCCTTCCAGCACGATCGCGCGATAGGCGTCGGGCATCGCCGCAGCAGCAGCGAGCACGGTCCAGCCGCCCATACTGTGCCCCTCGAGCCCGATCTGGTTCTCGTCGACGAACGGCAGCGAGCGGAGATAGGCAAGCCCGTCGGGCCCGCCAAAGCCGTTCGAAAAGGCCTTGCCGCCACTATAGCCATGGCCGGTCTGGTCCATCGCCAATACGACGTAGCCGCGCCGCGCGAATTCGATCGCAAAGCCGTCCTGCATCTCGCGCGAATTGATATAGCCGTGCACCGCGAGGATGCCTGGCGCCGGGCTGGCCGGGCTCGCCCCCGCTGGCACATAGAGCAACGCGCTCATCTCCGTGCCATCGGCGCCCCTGAAGCGGATATCGCTCACACGCGCCCTGCCGGAGGTCTGGATCGCGCTTGCCAGCAGCGCCCCGCCCAGGATCATCGCGAGGCCGATCGCCGCCAGCAACCAGCGTGGCCACCGGCGAACCGCCGGGGACGAATCGAGATCGGCCGAATCCTGCTGCTGGCTGTCCATCTTTTCCCTCCCCTTCGGGCGCGGTCGCACGGCGCCGGCGCTCTCGGACGATGTCATGCGCCACCGGGCGAACCCTGTCGAGACGATGTCAAAATTGCCCAAGCCACTCTATTGAGCTTGCATGTGTGTCCTGGCCTTTGCGTGGCAAGCGCATCCCCGCTGGCGGCTTTTGCTGGCCGGCAACCGTGACGAACTCCATGCCCGGCCGGCACAGCCGCTGGAGCGGTGGCAAGAACCCGATCATCTGCTCGCCGGCCGCGATCTCCAGTCGGGCGGGACCTGGCTGGGCGTGTCCGAGCAGGGCCGGCTGGCCGTCGTCACCAATCTGCGCGGCTTCGGTGCGCCGGTGCCTGGTCTCGCCTCGCGCGGCGCTCTGGTGACGGACTATCTGGCAGGCAGAGGCGCCTATGCCGATCCGCTCACGGCCGACCTGTCGACCTTCAACCCGGTCAACTTGATCGTCGCGGACCAACGCGACGCGCATTTCCTGTCGAACCGGCCGGATATCACGCGAAGCGCCCTCGCCTCGGGCCTGTATGGGCTTTCCAACGGCAGGCTTGACGAGCCTTGGCCCAAGACGATGCGGATCAAATCATGCCTGCTCGACTGGATCACCGGCGACGCGATAGACCCGGAGCTGCTGTTCGATGGTCTCCACGAACAGGTCCTGCCCGATATCGGCGTGGAACCGCGCTCGCCGTCGGACGTGCCGCAGGAACCGCTTCACTCGCCGATCTTCATCCGCAACCCGGTCTATGGCACGCGGTGCAGTACCGTCGTCGCGATCGACACAAAGGGCTGCGGCGTCATCATGGAACGACGCTTCGCGTCGGACGCCAGCGAGACGGGCAGGACGAGCCTGGACTTTTCCTGGCTCGGATAATCCGATGCTTCAGGCCGTCGCGGGCTGCTCGGCCAGCGCTGCCTTGATCGCCTCGACGGCTTCCGCGCCCTTCGACCCATCCGGTCCGCCGCCCTGCGCCATGTCGGGCCGGCCGCCACCGCCCTGCCCGCCCAGCACCGCAACGGCGCGGCGCAACAGGTCGACCGCGCTATAGGTCCCGACCAGATCGTCGGTCACGCCGACCGCGATCGACGCGCGGCCTTCATTGACGGCGACCATCACCGCCACGCCGGACCCGATCCGCTGCTTGGTCTCGTCGACCGCGCCGCGCAGGCCCTTGGCGTCGAAATCCTGGACGACCTGGCCGACGAAATTGACTCCACCGACCTGCTCGGGCCCAGCCTGTGCCGAACCGCCGCCACCAAGCGCCAGCGCCTTCTTCGCCTCGGCCAGTTCGCGCTCCAGCCGGCGCCGGTCCTCGACCAACGCGACGACGCGCGCGGGCACTTCATCGGGCGACGCCTTCAACGCCGCCGCCGCCTCACGCAACTTCTCGTCGCGCGCGGTGAACCACTGCCGCGCAGCCTCGCCCGTCAGCGCTTCGATGCGCCGGATGCCGCTGGATACCGCGCTTTCGCCAACGACCTTGAACAGGCCGATATCGCCGAGCTGCTTCACATGCGTGCCGCCGCACAGCTCGAGCGAATAGGTCCTGTCGCCCTCACGACCCATCGAGACCACGCGGACCTCGTCGCCGTACTTCTCGCCGAACAGCGCCATGGCGCCTTCGTTGATCGCTTCTTCCGGCGTCATCAGGCGCGTCGAGACGTCGCCATTCTCGCGGATATGGCGGTTCACATCGGCCTCGACCTCGGCGATGCGCACGGGCTCGATCGCAGTCGGCTGGGAGAAGTCGAAGCGCAGACGGTCAGGCGCGACAAGGCTGCCCTTCTGCGCGACGTGCAGGCCAAGCCGCTGGCGCAGCGCCTCGTGCAGCAGGTGAGTCGCCGAATGGTTGGCGCGGATCGCTCCGCGCCGACCATGGTCGACGGTCAGTCGCACGGCATCGCCCTCCGAGATATCCCCGGCCTCGACATAGAGGCGGTGCGCCCAGAGGCGGCCGAGATGCTTCTGCGTATCCTGGATCGATCCGCGCAGGCCCTTCTCGCTGGCGATCGACCCGGCATCGCCGACCTGGCCGCCGCTTTCGCCGTAGAAGGGTGTCTGGTTGACCACGAGGTCGACGGTGTCGCCCGGCCCGGCGCGATCGACGCGCTGGCCGTCCTTGATCAGCGCGAGCACCTGGCCTTCGCCATCCTCTGCCGAATAGCCGAGAAACTCGGTTCCGCCGGTTTCCTCGGCGATGTCGAACCAGATATCGTCCGAGGCGCGGTCGCCCGAGCCCTTCCAGGCGGCGCGCGCGGCGCGCTTCTGCTCGGCCATCGCGGTATCGAAGCCGCTACGGTCGACGCCGAAGCCCTGTGCCCGCAGCGCGTCCTCGGTCAGGTCATAAGGGAAGCCGAACGTGTCGTAGAGCTTGAACGCCGTCTCGCCCGCAAGCGTCGCGCCCGGTGCCATGCCTGCCGTCGCCTCGTCGAGCAAGCGCAGGCCATTGGTCAGCGTGCGGCGAAACTGGGTCTCCTCCTGCAGCAAGGTCGCCTCGATCGAGGCCTGGGCGCGCAGCAGCTCGGGATAGGCGGAGCCCATCTCTGTCACCAGCGAGGGCACCAGCCGGTGCATCAACGGCTCCTTGGCGCCGAGCAGATGCGCATGCCGCATCGCGCGGCGCATGATCCGGCGCAGCACATAGCCGCGGCCCTCATTCGCCGGCAGCACGCCGTCGGCAACGAGGAAGCCCGAAGCGCGCAAATGGTCGGCGATCACGCGGTGGCTCGCCTGGGTGTCGCCTGTGCTCGGCGTGCGGGTCAGCGCGCTCGATTCAGCGATCAGCGCCTTGAACGTGTCGGTGTCGTAATTGTCGTGCACGCCCTGCAGCACAGCCGCGACGCGCTCCAGGCCCATGCCCGTGTCGATCGAGGGGCGCGGCAGATTGGTGCGCGTGCCGTCGGCCGATTGCTCGAACTGCATGAAGACGAGGTTCCAGATCTCGACGAACCGGTCGCCATCCTCGTCCGGGCTGCCGGGAGGGCCACCGGGGATATGGTCGCCATGATCGTAGAAGATCTCGGAACAGGGGCCGCACGGCCCGGTGTCGCCCATCGACCAGAAATTGTCGGAGGTCGCGATGCGGATGATGCGGCTTTCGGGCAGTCCGGCGATCTTGCGCCACAGGTCATAGGCTTCGTCGTCGGTATGATAGACGGTGACGGTCAGCCGGTCGCCCGAGATGCCCCATTCCTTCGTGATCAGATTCCAGGCGAGCGAGATCGCACGCTCCTTGAAATAGTCGCCGAAAGAGAAATTGCCGAGCATCTCGAAGAAAGTGTGGTGGCGGGCGGTGTAGCCGACATTGTCGAGGTCGTTATGTTTGCCGCCGGCGCGCACGCACTTCTGCGAGGAGGTCGCGGTCACATAAGGGCGCGTTTCCAGGCCGGTGAACACGTTCTTGAACGGCACCATGCCCGCGTTGACGAACATCAAGGTCGGATCGTTATGCGGCACCAGCGGCGCGGACGGAACGCGGGCGTGCCCCTCGGCTTCGAAATAGTCGAGAAAGGATCGGCGGATGTCGTTGGTCGATGTCATGCTGGCGACTTAGGCGAGGGAACGGCGCTACTCAAGCGGATCGCAGTGGTTTGCCGCACGACGATCCGGTAGGCTGATGCGATCGAGCGAGGGGAAAGCCGATGCGTGCGTTGCTGCTGATGCCGTTGATGGCGTTGCTTCCGGCATCCGTGAACGACGGTGCAATTGCGCCGCCCCTGTCGGTGCTGCTCGCCGGCGTTACGATCTGCAGCGGAGACGATGGACCGGTCGCGGCGAAGCCCGAGTTGCTGCCCGGCTATGGCAATGGCGGCTTCCCGATCGTCACGGCAAAGCCCGAGGCGCAGGCCTGGTTCGACAATGGCATGCAGCTCGCCCACGCCTTTGCGCACAAGGCGGCAACGGCGGCCTTTGCCGAGGCGGTGCGCATCGATCCGTCCTGCGCCATGTGCCAATGGGGCGCGGCGTGGAGCGACGGGCCGACGATCAACTACCCGATCGGCGCGAAGGAGAGCGCAGCGGCTGCCGCCAGGGTCGCCACGGCCGAAAAGCTGCTCACACCGACATCTCCCGCGAAGGAGCGCGAGCTGATCGCGGCGCTGAAGCTGCGTTACCAGAAGGGCGGCGGTACCGGGGCGGGCGATACCGCTTTTGCCAGGGCGATGGATGCGCTCGCTGTGCGCTATCCCGACGACAACGAGATTGGGACCATCGCCGCCGATGCCTGGATGGTGCCCGCCTCGCTGACCAACACCCCCACGCACCTGCCCCGCGCGGTGACGCTGCTGGAGACCGTGCTCGAGCGCGATCCCGACTATACCCCGGCGATCCATTTCTACATCCACGCGACCGAGATGAGCGGTTTCTCCGCCCGAGCCGAACGCTTCGCGGACAAGCTGCCGTCGCTGGCACCGCGAGCGAGCCATCTGATCCATATGCCGTCGCACACTTTCTACTGGGTCGGGCGCTATCAGGATGCGGCTGATGCCAATGTCCGGGCTGTCGCGATGGGCGTGGAAAATGCGAAGCGTCTGGGCCTGCCCCAGCCGGGTGGCGAGTGGCAGCTCCCTTATCATGGCCACAACGTCCAGTACGGCGCGGGCGGTGCGCTGATCTCGGGCGATGCGAAGGTGGCGCTCGCGCTCAGCGGGCCGATGCTCGAGGACGGGCCGAAGGATCCGCACGGCGCCGGCGCCTATGTCCAGATGGCGATGGGCACCGCCTATGCCGCTGAGGGGCGCTTCGCGGATCCAACGGATGTGCTCGCGCTGCCCGATCCCGGTGCCAGGGTGAAATTCGCTCAGGCCTTCCGTCACTATGCCCGGGGCGAGGCCCAGGCGCGGCTCGGCAATGCCGCAGGCGTGCGCGCCGAGATGGCGCTGATCCCGACCGGCGTCGGACCGGTCAGGCTCGACGACATGACCGCCCACACGACCCGGCTGATCCGCATCGCGCGGCTGGTGCTGGAAGGGCGCGCCGCGATGATCGAGGGCAAGCCGATGCGTGCCGCTGCCGCCTTCGAGAAGGCCGCGAAGCTCGACGAATCGGCCATGATGCAGGTGCTGGTCGACCCGCCGGCCTGGTGGTACCCGGTCCGCCGCAGCTACGCCGCCGCCCTGCTCGTGGCCGGCAAGCCGCGAGAGGCGCTGAAGCAGACCGACCTGGTGCTGGCGCGGCGCCCGAACGACCCCGTTACTCTTTCGCTTCGCGCCGACGCCGAGATCGCGCTGGGGCTGACCGAAGCCGCGGCGAAGGACCGGGCCTTGGCTAAACGCGGCTGGCACGGCGACGAGGCGGGGCTTTCGGCGAAGCTAGCCTGAGCCCCTCCCTCCCCGTTCGTTTCGAGCGAAGTCGAGAAACAGGGCACAGGGACTGAGCAAAGTTTCTCGACTTCGCTCGAAACGAACGGAGGAGAGGGTTTTGTCTTTTCATGAACTCGGGACTTACCCGAACGGCTGCTCGATCGAGGGCGGCGGCACGCTGAACCATTTCGGCCCGGCCTCGGTCATGTGGAAACAATCCTCCAGCCGAACCCCGAACTTGCCCGGCAGATACAGCCCCGGCTCGTCGGAGAAGCACATGCCGGGCGCCAGCGGCATCGTCTCGCCATGGACCAGGTTGACTGGCTCATGCCCGTCCAGCCCGATGCCATGGCCGGTACGGTGCGACAGGCCCGGCAGCTTGTAGCGCGGGCCATAACCCAGGCTCTCATAGAGCCGGCGCACCGCGTCATCGACGCTGCCTGCCGGCGCACCCAGTTTTGCCGCGGCAAAGGCGGTCGCCTGCCCCTGATGGACATGATCCCAGACCGTGCGCTGCTCGGCGTTCGTGGTGCCGAACACGAAGGTGCGCGAGACGTCGGACTGATAGCCCTGCACGGTACAGCCGCAATCCATCAGTACGATCTGCCCGTCGGCCACCACTTGCGGCGCGCGACTGCCATGCGGATAGGCTGCCGCCTCACCGATCAGGATCAGCGCGAATTCCGGGTCGCCGCCCAGCTTTTCGGTCGCCGCGTTCATCAGGGCGCCGATGTCGGCCGGTTTCATGCCCTTCTCGATCCGCTTGTGAGTCCAGCGATAAGCCGCGATCGTCACATCTGTCGCGGTCTGCATCAGCGCGATCTCGGGCGCGGTCTTGATCATGCGGCAGCCGCGCACGACCGGATTGGCGGAGACGAGCTTCGCCCCCGGCAACGCTTTTGCAAGACCGTTCACCGCGAAATAGCGCAGCGTCTCCTCGATGCCGATCGGGCGCGCGGCGAGCTTGCGGTCCTTCAGGAAGCCGGCGACGACTCTCAGCGGATCCTCGTCCTCCTGCCATACCCGTACTTCGGCCGGCACGCCGAGCGTCTGGCGCACCGAAGGTTCCTCGAAGAAGGGGGTAACGATGCATGGATCGCCCTCGACCGGCAGCACGGCCGCGGTCAGCCGCTCGCTGCGGCCCCAGCGCACACCCGTGAAATAGATCAGCGACGAACCCGGCTCGATCAGCACCGCGCCGATGCCGTTCGCCTTCATCAGCGCCTGAGCCCGGGCGATTCGCGCCCTGCGCTCGTCCGCGCCGATTGGTGCCGTGCCGCTGGTGATATTATTCAGGGCGGAAAGATCCGGCTCCGCCGCGCGCAGGATCGATGGCGTGGCGAGCAGGGGCATCGCGACGGCGGCCCCGGCCAATATCTCGCGGCGTGTGATCAGCATGATGTGTCGGGTCCGGTCATGGTTTCGGCGCGACCGCTTCGCAGCGGAAGGTCACGTGCAGGTTGGTGATGGTGGGGCTGGTGTTGCCGTTGCTGTCGATTGCCTGATCGTAGTTCAGCTCGCCCCTGACCGCCTTCTTGTCAGCGCAATATTTCTCGGCAGCGACATCGAGCTCGATCTCGGTTTCGGCCAGCTTCGCCTCCGGCAGGGTTTCGATGACGATGCCGACCGTACCGTCGGGCTGCTCGGCAAGCGCATATTCCGGGGCGGGCAGCGGCGCTGCCTGCAGCAAGGCGAAGAGGAGCAGGCTCATGCGCGCGGTTCCTTCGATATCGCCATCCGCCGACATAAGACGCTTGACCGCGCCGCTGCAATCCCCTTCCCTGCCCGCAAATTCCGGGGATATCTTCATGGCCAAGCGCCTTACGCTCTATATCATCATCGGCCTTGTGCTTGGCCTTGTCGTGGGCTGGGGCCTGCATCTCGCGATCGACGACGGCACGCCGGCTTCCGCCGCGTCGCTCGAAAAGATCGCCGGCTATTTCTCGATCATCACCACATTGTTCCTGCGCCTGATCAAGATGATCATCGCGCCGCTCGTCTTCTCCACCCTCGTCGTCGGCATCGCGCATATGGGCGATACCGGGGCGCTCGGCCGGGTCGGGCTGCGTTCGCTTGCCTGGTTCATCTGCGCCAGCCTGTTGTCGCTGACCCTCGGCATGATCCTGGTCAATCTGCTTCAGCCTGGCGTCGGACTCGGCCTGCCGATCCCGCCCGCGACCGCCGATGCCGGGATTGTGAAGACTGCCTTCAACCTGAAGGACTTCGTCACGCACGTCGTGCCCGCCTCGATGATCGAGGCGATGTCGACCAACGAGATCATCCAGATCGTGGTCTTCTCGGTGTTCGTCGGCGTCGCGATCACGGCGGTCGGCGACAAGGCCGCGCCGCTGGTGCGCGCGCTCGAGGGGCTGGTCGCAGTGATGCTGCAGATCACCAATTATGTGATGCGGTTCGCACCCTTCGCGGTGTTCGCCGCCGTCGCCAGCACGCTCGCCGAACGCGGGCCGGGCGTGCTCGCCGATCTCGGCTATTTCATCCTCACTTTCTATATCGGGCTGGTGCTGCTCTGGCTGCTGCTGATCGGCATCGGCTTCCTGTTCATCGGCAAGCGCACGGCACTGCTCGTCCGCTATATCCGCGATCCGCTGATCCTCGCCTTCTCGACTGCCTCGTCCGAGGCCGCCTATCCGCGCACGCTGGAGGCGCTCGACCGGTTCGGCGTGCCCCCCAAGATCGGCAGCTTCGTGTTGCCGCTCGGCTATTCGTTCAACCTCGACGGCTCGATGATGTACATGACCTTCGCGTCGCTGTTCATCGCCCAGGCGTACGGCATCCATCTCTCAATCGGCGAACAGATCACCATGCTGCTGGTGCTGATGGTCACGTCGAAGGGCATTGCCGGCGTGCCGCGCGCCAGCCTGGTCGTGATCGCGGCGACCCTGTCGCTGTTCAAGATTCCCGAGGCCGGGCTGCTGCTGATCCTGGCGGTCGACCATTTCCTCGACATGGGTCGCTCCGCCACCAACGTGGTCGGCAACGCGATCGCGGCGAGCGTCGTGGCGAAATGGGAGGGCGATCTCGATCCGGTCGAGCCCGCCGATGTGGAACCGCCGCACGCACCGTCAAAGGGCGTGCTGTAGCGGCGGGGCGAATTCCCTGTTCCGGGGCCGATAACAGGGAATTAACAGGGAATTCTTTTATTCTTCCCGCGCTACTCGGCAAATTCTGGCGATATTTCGCCACAATATCAGTGCTTTATAGGCCAATTCCCTGTTGTCCAATAACAGGGAATTGGCACCCGGATAACAGGGAAAATCCCAGGCCGAACAGGGAAATCCGGACATATCGCAATGAGAAAGAGCGCGCCGGTCCCCGAGGATTCCGAGCAACTCCTATTCTGTAACGATCCCGCAGGAAATTGAATCAACCCGATCAGGCATAGGCATAGGGCCCGCCATTCGCGAGCGCTGCCTGATAGGCTGGCCGGGCATGGATCCGGTCGAGCCAGGCGATCGTGTGCGGGCGCGAACCGTCGAGCCCGGCACGGCTGCGCGCCGCCTCGAGCGGGAAGCTCATCATGATGTCGGCGCCGCTGATCTCCTCGCCCGCGAACCAGGGGCGCTGCACCAGCTCGGATTCGACATAGTCGAGATGCACGTCGATCATCGGCTGGATGCGCTTCGCGACCTTCTTGCCGAGGAAGGGGATGCGATTGACGACGAGTTTCACCAGCAAGGGCGGCATCATCGATCCTTCCGCATAATGGAGGAACTGGCGGTAGCGGAGCACCGAATCGCGGTGCGCCTGCGGGCCGAGCTGCCCATCGGCCTTCTCGACCAGATACTCGATGATCGCGCCGGTCTCGACGATGATCCGCCCGTCGTCGCTGTCCTCGATCACCGGCGATTTGCCCAACGGATGGACCTGTTTCAGCTCGGGCGGGGCAAGCATGGTCTGCTTGTTCCGCTCATAGCGTTTGACCTCATAGGGCATGCCGAGCTCCTCGAGCATCCACAGGACGCGCTGCGAGCGGGAGTTTTCGAGATGGTGGACGATGATCGTCACGGGCGATCCTCTCTCATGTGTCGTTGTGCGCCGACCATAACCACGCCGCGGCGGGGAAATCCACGGCATCGCCGGAACGATGGCGCGCGATGACCGCTTCGACGCGCGCCAGCATTGCCGCACGCTCTTCCACGGGCGCCTGACGCAACAGCGCCGCGGCCGGACCGATACGTTGCAGGAAGCGCAGCGCGTCGCCGACCGAATCGGTCCCCTGCCCGGCACGATAGGAGAAATCGACCGGCCTGGCGTCGATCCGCGACCATCCCGCCGCGCCAAGCGTGGCCTGCACGAAATCGGGATCGGCAAAGGCGAAAGGTCCAGGCACATAACCTGTGGGAGGCGGCGGCATGTCCCCAGCGACGGCGGAAACGAGCTCGGTTGCCCATGGGTTGAGCGCGGGCGGCCGGAAACAGGAGAAGACCAGGCCGGCCCCAGGCACCGTCCCGGACCGCAACGCCGAAAAAGCCGCGACCGGATCGGGAAAGAACATGACGCCGTGGCGCGAAACGATGAGGTCGACCGGCGCAAGATCGGCGAGGTGATCCTCTGCCGGGCCGCAGCGGAAGGAGAGATTGCTCAGGCCGGCGGCGCGTTCCGTGGCGATCGCGACCAGCGAGGACGAGATATCGATCCCGACCACGCGCCGATCGGGCAGTGCCGCAGCCGTCGCCAGGCTCGTCGCGCCCGCGCCGCAGCCGATATCGACGATCGTCGCGCTGCCCGGGGCCGCCATGTCGAGGATCGCCGCGTTGAGATGCACCGCCAGCCCGGCGAGGCAGCGATCGGTCTGCGGCCATTCCTCCGCCCAGACATCGCCGACCGTGCCCGACCAGTCGTTTGCGCTCGTCATGCTTTTGTCTCCACGCCGGCGCGATCAAGGCACGCTGGAACCGCTCTATCCCGCATCCGCCGGGCGAACCAGCACGGCAAAAAAGCAAACCCCAGGGCTGGAATCCCCAGCCCAAAACCTCAGGTCCCGAAATCTCAGACCCCGCAATATGAAAGGCCCGCCGACGCGGGCGGGCCTTTCCGGGTTTTGCGACGGGGGAACGCCGCGTGAAGTCAGGTCTCAGAGATCGCCGTCATCGTCCTCGGGCTCGGGACCGGCCATCATCTCTTCGGCGACCTTGTCGGTGCGGGCACGGATCGCCTTTTCCAGGCGATCGGACATTTCGGGATTTTCCTTGAGGAAGGTCTTCGAATTTTCGCGGCCCTGGCCGATGCGGACGCTGTCATAGCTGAACCAGGCGCCCGATTTCTCGACCAGCCCGGCCTTCACGCCAAGGTCGAGAATCTCGCCGATCTTGGAGATGCCCTGGCCGTACATGATGTCGAACTCGACCTGCTTGAACGGCGGCGCGACCTTGTTCTTGACGACCTTCACCCGGGTGGTGTTGCCGATGATCTCCTCGCGGTCCTTGATCTGGCCGGTGCGGCGGATGTCGAGGCGGACCGAGGCGTAGAATTTCAGCGCGTTGCCGCCGGTCGTGGTCTCGGGGTTGCCGTACATCACGCCGATCTTCATGCGGAGCTGGTTGATGAAGATCACCATGCAGCGCGAGCGGCTGATCGAGCCGGTGAGCTTGCGCAAGCTCTGCGACATCAGCCGGGCCTGAAGGCCGACATGGCTGTCGCCCATCTCGCCCTCGATTTCCGCCCGCGGCACCAGAGCCGCGACCGAATCGACCACCAGCACGTCGATCGCATTCGAACGGACCAGCGTGTCGACGATCTCGAGCGCCTGCTCGCCGGTGTCGGGCTGCGACACGATCAGCTCGTCGATGTTGACGCCGAGCTTCTTGGCATAGACCGGGTCGAGTGCATGCTCGGCATCGACGAAGGCCGCGGTGCCGCCGCCCCGTTGCGCTTCGGCAATCACGTGGAGCGCGAGCGTCGTCTTGCCCGAGCTTTCCGGCCCGTAGATCTCGATCACGCGGCCGCGCGGCAGGCCGCCGACGCCGAGCGCGATGTCGAGCCCGAGCGAGCCGGTCGAAATCGCCTCGACCTGCATGGTTTCCTTGGAGCCGAGCCGCATGGCCGACCCCTTGCCGAATGCGCGGTCGATCTGTGCGAGCGCCGCGTCGAGTGCCTTGGCGCGCTCGGAGCTCGCCTTGTCGTTGGAGACTGCCATTTTGTTGTCGATGACCTTCAAAGATGCCGCCATTGGAGCCTCCGTCGCTAAACCGATGTGCCGACGCATTCAATGCGTGTTGGAAGCCTCGTACATAGTTTGTTCCATAAGAACAAGAGCGGAACAAACTTTTTTGCTGGGCTGGCGGAACGAGCCCTTCTCACACCCGATTCCTCCTGTTCCGGCTTGCTCCCCCGCCTCGCCCGCGCGATGAAGCGCCATGACCAAGGATTTCATCGCCGGCCTGCCCAAGGCCGAGCTCCATCTCCATATCGAGGGCAGCCTCGAACCCGAGCTGATGTTCGCGCTGGCGACGCGCAACAATATTGCCATCCCCTATGCCAGCGTGGAGGAGGTGCGCGCCGCCTACAGCTTCTCCCGGCTGCAGGATTTCCTCGACATTTATTATGCCGGCGCGAACGTGCTGCAGGCGCAGGAGGATTTCCGCGACCTGGCGGTGGCTTACTTCGACCGCGCCGCGGCCGACGGCGTCGTCCATGCGGAGATCATGTTCGATCCCCAGACTCATACCGATCGCGGCATCGCCTTTGGCACGGTGATCGAGGGGCTGCTCGCCGGCATGGCCGAGGCGAAGGCCCGCCACGGCATGACCACGAAGCTGATTCTCTCCTTCCTGCGCCATCTCGACGAAGCGGCAGCCTTTGCCACGCTCGACGCGGCCGAGCCCTGGCTCGACCGGATCGACGCGGTCGGGCTCGATTCGTCCGAGCTCGGCCATCCCCCCGAGAAATTCGCCCGGGTGTTCGCCGCGGCCCGCGCCAGGGGCCTGCGCCTCGTCGCGCATGCCGGCGAGGAAGGCCCGCCCGACTATGTCTATCAGGCGCTCGATCTGCTCCATATCGACCGGCTCGACCATGGCAATCGCAGCCTGGAGGATCCGGTGCTCACCGCGCGCCTTGCCCGTACCGGCATGACGCTCACGGTCTGCCCGCTGTCCAACCTGAAGCTCTGCGTGGTCGACGACATGGCCAATCACCCGATCGACCGGATGCTGAAGGCGGGGCTGCGCGCCACGATCAATTCCGACGATCCGGCCTATTTCGGGGGCTATATCGCCGACAATTACCGCGCGGCGGCAAGCGCGCGGGGTCTGGACCGCGACGATCTCGCGCTGCTCGCGCGCAACTCGTTCCTCGGTTCCTTCCTGCCCGATGATGCGGTAGCGGCGCATCTCGCCAAACTCGACGCTTATGTGGAGGCAAGCCGATGACCGTCTTCACCGACATCCCGCACGAGGAGTTCGTCGCCGCCGTCCACACGCTGGCCGCGCTGCTGGCCGATGACGACTGGAAGCCCGATTTCATCATCGGCATCGGCCGCGGCGGCCTCGCCCCTGCGGTCTATCTCAGCCACGCGACCGGCATGCCGATGCTGTCGGTCGATTATTCGAGCCAGGTGAAGGATTTCGCCGACGCGCCGCTGGCCAGGCTGGCGCGCCGCACCCAGGCCGGCGAGCGGCTGCTGTTCCTCGACGACATCAACGATTCGGGCCGCACCATCGGCCATCTGCGCGAGGTCCTGAGCGGGGCCGGCGCCGTGCCCGGTAGCATCCGCTTCGCCACCCTGATCGACAATGTCAGCTCGGCGCAAAAGGTCGAGTATCGCGCCCGCACGATCGATCGGACCTTCAACAAGGACTGGTTCGTGTTCCCCTGGGAAGCGGTCGCGCCGGCCCAGTCGCTGGTCGAGGATGCGGCGGCCGTGCCGGAACGGATCGCCTAAATTCCCTCTCCCGGCGGGAGAGGGAGGGAGCCGCGAAGCGGCGGAAGGGTGAGGGTGACCCTAGAAGTCGCCCTCACCCGACCTCGCTGCGCTCGGCCACCCTCTCCCGCTGGGAGAGGGAATTTAGGCGAGCGAATCGAGCGCCTTGGACACCGCGTCCATGGTGAAGGGCTTGGGCAGGGTCGGTCGGTCGCGATAGGCTTCCGACAGGCTGTCGGTCGAGCCTCCGGTCGCGAAGATATAGGGAATGCCCCGCGCCGTCAGCGCATCGGCGATCGCCCAGCTCTTCTCGCCGCCACGCAGATTCACGTCGAGGATCGCCGCCTCCACGCCGCCCGCCTCGATCAGCGCCAGCGCGTCGGCGACATTGTCGGCGGTGCCGGCCATGGTCTTGCCGAGGACGTCGAGGAAATCCTCGAGCATCATCGCGATCAGGGGTTCGTCTTCGACGATGAGAATATTCTGCGGCCCGCTCATTACCGCCCCATAATCGTCCGCGCCCGTTATCGCCAAGTCATTTCGCGGCCAGCACGTCCCGCGCGGCCTCGGCAAGTTGTTGAACCGAGAAGGGTTTGGCCAGGAAGGAGACATTGTCGAGGTCGATAGACTTGCGCAATTGCTCCTCGGCATAGCCCGACATGAACAGGATCGGCAGGTCGGGATAGCGCGACCGGACCTGGCGGACCATGGTCGGCCCATCCATCACCGGCATCACCACGTCGGAGATCAGCAGGTCGGGCCGCTCGTTGCGCGCCAGCAGGTCGAGCGCGACCTCGCCATTCTCCGCGGTCAGCACGGTATAGCCCTGCCGCGCCAATGCCCGCTCGGCGACCGCGCGCACCATGTCCTCGTCCTCGACCAGCAGGATCGTGCCGGTGCCCCAGAGATCGGTCGGCTTGTCCCTGCTCTTGGCGGGTGTTGCCGCCTTGGCCGGCTGCGGCGCGGTGTGGACGGGCAGGTAAATGGTGAAGACTGCGCCCTGGTCGCGATTGTCGGCGAAGATATACCCGCCCGATTGCTTGACGATGCCATAGACGGTCGACAGGCCGAGCCCCGTGCCCTTGCCCACTTCCTTGGTGGTGAAGAAGGGCTCGAAGATCTTGGGCAATATCTCCACCGGAATGCCGCCGCCGGTATCGGCCACTTCGAGCGCGATATAATCGGCGATCGGCAGGATGTCGGATCCCATGCGCCGCACATCGACTGCGGTCACCGCCATGGTCTGGATCGAGAGCGTGCCGCCGCCGCGGGGATCCTTCGCCAGCATCGCATCGCGCGCATTGACCGCGAGATTGACCACGACCTGTTCGAGCTGCCCCGGATCGGCGCGCACCGGGCCGAGGTTGCGGCCATGCTTCACCGTGAGCGTCACCGTCTCGCCGAGCAGGCGCTTGAGCAGCTGCGACACTTCGGAGATCACGTCGGGCAGCTGAAGCACCTGCGGCACCAGCGTCTGCTGGCGCGAAAAGGCGAGCAGCTGCCGCGTCAGGCTCGCCGCGCGGTTCGAATTGGCGCGGATCTGCTGGATGTCGTCATAATCGCTGTCGCCGGGCGAATGGCGCATCAGCATCAGGTCGCAGTGCCCGATGATAGCGGTCAGGATATTGTTGAAATCATGCGCGACGCCGCCGGCGAGCTGGCCGACCGCCTGCATCTTGGTCGCCTGCGCGACTTCGCGCTTCAGCCGCGTCTCCTCGCTGTTGTCCTTCAGGCTGAGCAGCACCGCCGCATCGCCCAGCCCGCGCGCACCGGCGATCGACAGCGCGACCGGCTCGTCGGGATGGTCCTTCAGCCGCACCGCGAGATCGGTCGAATGAGTCGCGCCATTGGCGAAGCGGCGGATCGCATCGGCGACGACGCCCTTGTCCTCCTTGACCAGCAGATCGCCCGGATAGAGCGGCGGCGATCCGGCATCGACCTGCGCGGCGCGGGCGAAGGCGTCGTTCATCTGCAGGAAGCGGCCGTCGCGATCGACCAGCGCCATGCCGAACGGCATCAGCGAGACGAGGCTGCGCACATGCGCGCTGGCGCTCGCGCCGATCGCCGGCTCGCTCGCCCCGCCTTCCTCGTCGAGCATCACCACCAGCATCGGCGCGTCGTCGCCGTCGAGGAACGGCACCTGCAGCACGCGCAAGGGACTGCCGGTCAGCCCCTCGCGCTCGAACCGCACCAGTCCATGGCTGTCGGTGATCAGGAAGCGCGCGAAATCGCGGCCCGCGACGGCGCCTTCCTCATGCCCCATCGCCCGGGCACGCAGGACTCGATTCGCCGCGCGGATCCGGCCGTCGGGGCCGATCAAAGCGGCCATGATGCCGGCCGCGGCGAGCCGGTCGCCGGTCGGCCCGCCGATCACGCCCTCGACGGTCGTCGCGAGATCGAGCGCCTCGACTCCGCGGAAGCGCCAGACGAGCAGATCGTCGTCAGCCCCTGCCCGCTCGATTTCGGCCCTGAGCGGCATGCCGCGCGCGAGCAGCCGGCCGACCGAGGCCGCGCCATCGCGCCAGGCGGTGCGGCCGGCGGCTCCGAGGTCGCTGATCCCCGCCTCATCTACCGGCAAGGCCGGCGGAGTCGGGAAACCGGCGAACAGGGTTTCATAGCGGTCATTGGCGCAGACCAGCCGCCCGGCGCGGTCGGTGATCGCCACCGCTTCCGGGCTACTCGCGGCCAGCGCGCGGGCGACGCTCCAATCGGGCTCGGCAGCATCGGCCCGGCCGGCCGGGAAGAGCCGGCGGAACAGCAGCAGCGCGCCGGCGATCACCAGGGCGGTCGCCAGGAACCCGGCAGCGACCGGAAGATTACCGACCACGGCAAGGATCACCAACGCCGAGACCAGCCCGCACGCGCCGGCGATCAGCGCGGCACCGCGGGCGGGCGAGAGCGTCGATGCGGAGGAAACGGGAAGACTGGCCATCGCGGTTTGTCTTGGGCCGCACGAGCGAGGCGTCAAGGGCTAAGGGCAGCTTTTCACCCCTCTCCCAGCGGGAGAGGGGCAAGCCGCGTAGCGGCGCGGGGTGAGGGCGAAGCTCGTGACAGTTTCTTCACCCTCACCCTTCCGCAGCTTCGCTGTTCCCTCCCTCTCCCGACGGGAGAGGGAATTTCACCAGATGCGAACGCGTTGTTCCGGCGTCAGATAGAGTTTCTCGCCCGGCTTGGGCTGGAACGCGTCATACCAGGGATCGAGATTGCGCACGATCCAGGCGCGCTGTTGCGAGGGTGCATGAAAATCGGTCAGCAGCCGGTTGCGCATGTCCGCTTCGCGGTAACTGCGCCGCCAGACCTGCGCCCAGCCCAGATAGAATCGCTGGTCGCCGGTATAGCCGTTGATCACCGGCGCCGGCTTGCCGTCCAGCGAGGCGTGATAGGCGTCGTACGCGGCGCTCAGCCCGGCGAGATCGGCGGTATTCTCGCCCAGTGTCAGCTTGCCCTTCAGCTTCATGCCCGGCAGCGGCTCATAGGCGTCATATTCGGCGACGAGCGCATCGGTGCGCTTGTTGAAATTCTCCACATCCTGCGGCGACCACCATTCGGTGAGTCGTCCGTGCAGATCGAAGCTCGCACCCTGGTCGTCGAAATGATGGCTCATCTCATGCCCGATCACGGCGCCGATGCCGCCATAATTGACCGCGGGGTCGGCCTTCGGGTCGAAAAAGGGCGGCTGCAGGATCGCGGCCGGGAAAGTGATCGCGACCAGCGTCGGATTGGCCTGGGCGTTCACCGTCATCGGGGCCAGGCCCCATTCCCAGCGATAGATCGGCTTGCCGAGCTTCTGGATGTTGTACTCATGCGCCCATTGGTTGGCGCGCAGCGCATTGCCGAAAGCGTCGCCGGGCACGATCTTCAGCGCCGAATAGTCCCGCCACTGGCTCGGATAGCCGATCCGGGGGGTGAAGGCGGCCAGCTTGGCATGCGCCTTGACCTTGGTCTCCGGCGTCATCCAGTCGAGCTTGTCGATCCGCGCGCCCATCGCGGCAATGATGTTCTTGACCATCGCGTCGGCCGCGGCCTTGGTCTCGGGCGGGAAATATTTCGCGACATAGAGTTTGCTGACGTCGTCGGTCAGGATCCCGCTGGTGTGGTCGACCGCGCGCTTCCAGCGGTCTGGTTGTTCCGGCGTCCCGGAAATGACCGTGCCGAACATCGCGAAGCGCTCGTCGTCGAACGCCTTGGGCAGCACCGCGGAATAGCCGTCGAGCGAGCGCAGCAGCAGCTGGTCGCGCAGCACGCCGATCGGCGCCTGGGCGATCAGTTTCGCGATTCCCGCAATGGCGGTCGGTTGCGCCACGATCACGGTATCGACCGGCGTGCCGACCCCCTTGAAATAGGCGGCAAAATCGAAGCCGGGGGCGATCTTCTTCAGGCTCGCGACCGGCATCTTGTTATAGGTCTTGTTGGCGTCGCGATTCTCGATGTTGCTCCAGCTCACCGTCGCGATCGCCGTCTCGAAATCGACGATCGCTTTCGCCCGCGCCGCGGCGTCGGGCTCGCCCGCCAGGGTGAACATCTTGGCGATATGCACCTGATAGGCCGCCTTCGCCTCGGCGAGCTTGCCCTCCGTCGCGAGATAATAATCGCGGTCGAGCGCCAGGCCGCCCTGGCGCATCTGCAGCGCGTAATGTTCGGGGTCCTTGGCATCCTGGCCGACCCCGGCGAGGAAGGGCACGGCGACGCCGTTGACATCCGCCTCGGCGACGAGTGCGGCATAACCCGACTTTGATTTCAGCCCCTTGATCCGGTCGAGCCAGGGCTTGATCGGCGTCAGGCCCTTCGCTTCGATCGTCGCGGTATCGAGATAGGCGGCATAGGCAGCGCCGATCTTCGAGTCCGCCCTGACCTTCTCTGCCTCGAGGATCTCATGGGTCCGCTCGCGCGACATGTCCTGCAGCCCGTCGAACGCGCCGTAATTCGCCTTGTCGGCGGGGATCGGCGTGTTCTTCTCCCAGATGCCGTTCACATAGCCGTAGAAGTCGTTGCCCGGCAGAATCGCCTTGTCCATCCCGGCCTCGTCGACGCCGAAATCGCCAAAGGCGGGTTTGGCCGCCGGCGCTGCCGCGGCGGTTGCCTGGGGTTGCGGCGTAGGGTTTGCCGCGGCGAGGCCGGCCAGCATCGTCGCGGAAAGGAGAAGAACGGCAAAAGGTGATCGGCGCATGTCGCATCCTGAAAAGGAGGGAGATGCGCCCGTGTTCTAAGTCGATAACACGCTCAGTCAATTTCAGCGCAGCAGGCGGCGCGTTATTTCGGCCGAGCGTGTCCCCGGCGCCGCCATTTGCGCACGATCCACCAGCGCCAGCCGAGCGCCGCGGCGGCATAGCCCAGGACCGCCAGCGTCAGGGTGATGATGAACAGGCCGACGATCGTCGCCGGCCCGGCGACGGCGAACAGCCAGTGCAGCCAGTCGGAATTGGCCGCCACCTGAGTCGCGATCGGGGATCCTGGCACCTGCGCGTCGAAATGCAGTATCTGGTTGCCGACCCAATAGGCCGCAACCCAGAGGAATGGCGTCGTGAAGGGGTTGGTGATGAAGGTCATCGCCGCCGCAACCGGGATATTGGCGCGCGTGGGGAGCGCGAGCACTGCCGAAAAGGCGATCTGCGCCACGGGGAAGAGAATGCCCGTGACCATGCCCAGCGCGACGCCGCGCGGCACGGAACGACGGGTAAAGCGCCACAGTTCGGGGGCGAGCACGCGGTGCGCCACGGGCCGAAGCAGGCGGTTCTGCTCCATGCTCTCGCGCGTCGGCATGGTACGCTGCCACCAGCCGGCGACGCGTGCGAAAAGGCCAGGCTGCTCAGCCACGATCACGCATGATCCTCCCCTGCTCGCGCTTCCAGTCGCGCTCCTTGATCGTCGCGCGCTTGTCGTGATCCTTCTTCCCCTTCGCCAACGCGAGCTCCACCTTGGCGCGACCCTTCGAATTGAAGTAGATCATCAGCGGCACCAGGGTCATGCCCTCGCGCGCCACCGCGCCGTGCATCTTGTTTATCTCGCGCTCATGAAGGAGCAATTTACGGGCACGCTTCGGCTCGTGATTGAATCGGTTGCCATGGCTGAATTCGGGCACGTTGGAATTGATCAGCCAGACCTGCCCGTCCTTCACCTCGGCATAGCTCTCGGCGATCGAGCCGGTGCCGCTGCGCAGCGACTTCACCTCGGTACCGGTCAGCGCGATGCCCGCCTCGTAGACGGTGTCGATGGCATAATCGAACCGCGCCCGCCGGTTCTCGGCGACGATCTTGGTTTTCTCGAAGACAGGGGGCTTGGGGCGGGACATGGGACGGGCGATGTAGGCGTTTGATCCTCAGAACGAAAGCCGGTTGGCGCGGATCGTGTCGCATTTCCGTCACTTTGTTGCAGCGAGAGCGACGCGACCAAACCCTCTCCCACCGGGAGAGGGTCGAGACGCGAATGCGTCAAGGGGTGAGGGTGACCACGCAATTCGCCCTCACCCTTCCGCCGCTGAAGCGGCTCCTTCCCTTTCCCGCTGGGAGAGGGATTTACGGGAGAAAATGGGGCAGTGTCCCGCCGACATAGACAGCGAGCACAACGAAAACGAACAAGTCGCTGACCATCGCGATCGTCTCATTGGCCGATCGATGCGGCTCGAGCGCGTGCCGTACGCCCGCCACCCCGTAGAAAATGCCGGCGCTGATCGCCACTGGCAGGGTGAAGCTCGGCATCCAGAGCGATAGCAGGCCGACCACCCCGGTCGCGACATTGGCGATGCCAAGCTCGCGGATGAGCGGGAGCACATCGGGGCTCTTCGTGCCGAAGATCTGTTCGGCGGTGAAGGACGGCTGGGCGAACTGGCGCACCCCGGCGAGCATCAGGCGGACGCCGACGCTCCAGAACACGAACCATTTTCCCGCAAGCAGCAGCCACGGTGCCGGGCCGTGAAGATGCTCGGCGAGCATCGAGCCCACCGGCAGCACGAGCATGGTCAGTAGAACAACCGCCAGATACATCGCACCCTCCCCGCTCCCCGCGAAGCAGGATGCGTCAGACCCGGCTGTGCGTCCAGCGTTGAACCACGTCGCGATCAGCTCTGGGTCGTCGTCGCGCGAACGGCTGAAAAATCGCCTTCGCGCAGGCGCTCGGCACGTGTCAGGAAATAAATCGCGTTGGCGTCATTGATCCAGAGGTTCATGCCAGCGTTGGATTCGATGCTCAGCAGCGCGCGCCACTGCTCGACACCCTCGGTGATCTCGGCCTCGTTCTCCAGGATCCAGCGCATGTTCGCGTCGTCCTTCGCCTGCCACGGCCGGTAGATCGTGCCGCCACGCGACTTGGAGCTGATCGTCTTTGCCTGCTCCCAGTCATCCCAGCTGGTCCAGAGTCGGAGGCTTTGCGCACCAGGACGGCCGATCTCCTCGAAATACATCTCCTCGCGCAAATCGTCCGAGGTCCAGCTCGGATACCCCAGCATCTGCCCCAAGACGCGGACCGCCGATCCAAGACCCCCCATCAACGCGTCGATATCGCCATCGGGATTGGCGCGCTCGAGTTCTTCCAGCCACCGCAAATCGAAGATCGGAAAGGACAGCCCCGGCTCGAACACGACCGAAACGGGATCCAGCGTCACGATGGTCGGATAAGCGAATTGCGCGCAATCGGCTGGCGGTAGGCGCCGCACCAATGGCGCACCGTCAGGAACCAGCGGGACGACAACGACGATCAGGTCGGGATCGAGATCGAGCGGGCTCACGAAGAAGGACAATAGGCCCGATCCGGGCAGCCGGTCGGCGATGACGGTTCCCGCAAGGTCGGACAGATCGATTTGCGCATAGAAGCGCAGGGGATTCCCGCCGACGTCCGGCCACGGCATGTCGGGCGGCAAGTCGGGCAGGCCGCCGAACCGGGTCGCGCCGACCGGCGAGTCAAGCGCCCTGTCCTCCTCGAAGATGTAAAGACAGGGCTCGGCCCGGCGACGGATGTCGCGCGCCGACGCGGTAAATCCGGTTCGCTCGATCAATGCCTCTAGCTCAGCCGCGTTTCTCAGCCAGGCCGGGCGCGGAAGCGCGCGGTGGCAGGTCGGGCGGTAGCGGCGTTCCGGCTCGATGCCGGCCTTTCGCATCCTGTGGGCGTCGCGGATGGCCCGCCAGAGTTCCCCCAACGTCGACACGCCGCCCCCTCTTGCCCGACCGATCGGCGTCCGTCCTACCCTCACATCGGTTCGCCGGCCAGGTCGGCGAACCGTTCAAACCAGAAAAGGGATCAGAGTGAAGTATCGACCGGGCCCACCGTAGCGCGCTACAATTCACTCCGCCCCCTTTTTTCTGATCCACGCGTTTTCGGCCATTGGCAGGATCGAGATCGGGAAAATCGCGCGCTATCGGCCCGATCGGTTCCCGCCGGACAGGGTCGACCTCCCTGCACACGATCCGGCCTCCCTCGATTCAACATATCCCCCCGTTGGATATCATGCCTGCCCCCGAGATGCGGCTCGCGATTCCGAAGGCCATGACATGATGACACCGATCTCAGAAGCTCAACTAGCCTCCAAGATAGCGACAGTATTACTTAAGCGACTCTCACATTGTGTAAGAAACTGCGAAATATTGCCCGTCAATCTATTCGATTGCGTGTTGCGCGCCATACGCACCGATGTCGGAAGCGATAGCCTGACAGCCGCGCCGGCTGAAAATAACGCAACGCGATTGATAGCGTTGATCGACTCTCACATTCGGTCGAATACTGAACGAATCTCGCACTATTCCGGCACGATTACTTCCGATCGCAACGCCTCACTTCCGCCCGAACAGCTTCTCGATATCGCCATGCGCCAGCTTCACCCAGGTCGGGCGGCCATGGTTGCACTGGCCCGAATGGGGAGTGATCTCCATCTCGCGGAGCAACGCGTTCATCTCGGTGACCGAGAGGATGCGCCCTGCCCGCACCGATCCGTGGCAGGCCATGGTCGCCGCGACATGGTCGAGCCGTTCCTTCAGGCTCAGCGCCTCGTCGAACGCGGCCAGTTCGTCGGCAAGGTCGGTGACCAGGCCGGTGACATCGCTCTGCCCAAGCATCGCCGGCACGCTGCGCACCAGCATCGCGCGTGGCCCGAACCGCTCCAGGTCGAGCCCGAATTCAGTCAGCTCCGCGGCGCGTGCCTCCAGCCGGTCGCAGGCCGGCTCGTCCAGCTCGATCACTTCGGGCAGCAGCAGCGCCTGCGCCGCGACGCCGCCATTGGCCATCGCCTTGCGCATCCGCTCGAGCACCAGGCGCTCATGCGCGGCATGCTGGTCGACCAGCACCAGCCCATCCTCCGCTTCAGCGACGATATAGGTCTTGGCGACCTGCCCGCGCGCCACGCCGAGCGGGAAGGACACCGTCTCGGGCGGTGGGGCGTAAGCCGGCTCGGCCCGCGCCATGGGCGGGGCGATGAAGTTCGGGCGGCGTTCGAACACCGCATGCTGGCCGGCGCCCGGGCGGCTGTCCCATTGCCGGTCTTCCCAGAGCTGCGGCGATGCGGGTGCCATCGGTTCCTGAGTCCAGGCCGCCAGCGCCGTCTCGGATGGCCGCTGCACGCTGCGATGCCCCGCCTCGTCGAGCGCGCGCTTCAGTCCGCTGACGATCATGCCGCGCACCATCGCCGGCTCGCGGAAGCGCACCTCGGTCTTGGCGGGGTGGACGTTCACATCGACCATATCGGCCGGCACCTCGAGGAACAGCGCCACCACGGCATGCCGGTCGCGCGCGAGCAGTTCGGCATAAGCGCCGCGCACTGCGCCGACGAGCAGCCGGTCCTTCACCGGCCGGCCGTTGACGAACAGATATTGATGGTCCGCCACACCGCGGTTGAACGTCGGCAATCCTGCGACCCCGCCGAGCTTCAGCCCCTCGCGTTCCAGGTCGATCGGGACGCCGTTTTCGATCAGCGCCCGGTCGGTCAGCGCGGCGACCCGGTCGGGCAGGCTCTCACCCGCCGGCACCGACAGAGACCGGCGGCCGTCATGCTCGAGGCTGAAGGCGATATCCGGCCGCGCCATGGCGAGCCTGCGCACCACATCGAGGCTCGCGGCATATTCCGACCGCGCCGATCGCAGGAACTTGCGCCGCGCCGGCACCCGCTCGAACAGCGCCTCGACCCGCACCCGCGTACCCGGGGGAATCGCCGCGGGCCCCTCCGACACCAGCACGCCGTTGTCGACCACGCGCGACCAGCCTTCCGCCCCGCGCACCCGGCTTTCCAGGGTCAGGCGCGCCACGCTCGCGATCGAGGGCAACGCCTCGCCGCGAAATCCCAACGTTGCAACGTTTTCAATCGCTTCGTCGGGCAGCTTGGAGGTGGCGTGCCGCTCCAGCGCAAGCCCCATATCGGGGGGCGTCATGCCGCATCCGTCGTCGGTCACTTCGATCAGATCGGTGCCGCCGCTCACGAGACGAATCGCGATCCGGCGCGCCCCTGCGTCGATCGCGTTTTCCACCAGTTCCTTCAACGCGCTGGCGGGGCGTTCCACCACTTCACCGGCGGCGATACGATTGACGAGATGTTCGGGCAGACGGCGTATTGACATGGATGTGGCTGTAGCCCAAGCGACGGCATCCCGCGACCCGCATCTACTCGGCAAACAGAGCGTGGAATTTCCCACTCTGGCCGGGCCATCATAGGTGTTGCGAGCGGACAGTGCGAACTGCCGGACCGTAAAGCGGCCGGCCTGGAACGGAACGATAAATGGCCTTCTTCTCGCGTTTCTTCAGACTCATGTCGCACGATATGGCGATCGACCTCGGGACCGCGAACACGGTCGTCTATCTGCGCGGACGCGGGATCGTCCTCAATGAGCCGTCCGTCGTCGCCGTCGAGACGATCAACGGCGTCAAGCGCGTCAAGGCAGTGGGCGACGACGCCAAGCTGATGATGGGCAAGACCCCCGACAGCATCCAGGCGATCCGCCCGCTGCGCGACGGTGTCATCGCCGACATCGATGTCGCCGAGCAGATGATCAAGCACTTCATCCACAAGGTGCATGGCGGGCAGCGGCGCTTCATGCGCTGGCCGCAGATCGTGATCTGCGTGCCGTCGGGCTCGACGTCGGTCGAGCGCCGCGCGATCCGCGACGCCGCCTCCAACGCCGGCGCCTCGCAGGTGTGGCTGATCGAGGAGCCGATGGCGGCCGCGATCGGTGCCGACATGCCCGTCACCGAGCCGATCGGCTCGATGGTCGTCGATATCGGCGGCGGCACGACCGAAGTCGCGGTGCTCTCGCTGCGCGGCCTCGCCTACACCACATCGGTCCGTGTCGGCGGCGACAAGATGGACGAAGCGATCGTTTCGTACGTCCGCCGCAACCATAACCTGCTGATCGGCGATTCCACCGCGGAGCGCATCAAGCAGGAAGTCGGCGTGGCGAAGCCGCCGCCCGACGGCATCGGCCTCACCATCCACGTCAAGGGTCGCGACCTGGTCAATGGCGTGCCGAAGGAAATCCAGATCAACCAGGGCCAGATCGCGGAAGCGCTCTCGGAACCGGTCGGTCAGATCGTCGAAGGCGTGCGCATCGCGCTGGAGAACACCGCGCCCGAGCTGGCGGCGGACATCGTCGACCAGGGCATCGTGCTCACCGGCGGCGGCGCGCTCCTGAAGGGCATCGACGAGGTGCTGCGCGACGAGACCGGCTTGCCGGTGACGATCGCGGATGATCCGTTGACCTGCGTTGCGCTGGGCACGGGCCGCGCGCTCGAGGATCCGGTGTTCCGTGGTGTGCTGCACAGCGCGTGATCAGTTGATGAGGCCCCGGTGCCGATGGGCGGCGCCGGGCCTTCTGTGAGGGGGAATATGGCGCCGTCTCGTAACCGGCGCCCGGGTTTTTCGCGGCGGGCGCAATACAGCCTATTCCTGGGATATGTGATCGCCGTGGCGGGCTCGCTTGTCGGCGCGGTTCTGCTTGCCCTGGCGACGCTCGATCCCCCCGCCTTCGCCGCGCTCCGCGCGACCGTGGCGGAGGTGACCACCCCCATCTCGTCCGGCATCGCCGCGATCGGCCGGGGCATTGCCTCCATTCCCTCCTCGGCCTCAGACTATATCGGCGTGCGCAAGCAGAATGCGCAGCTCCGGAAAGAGCTCGAGGACAATCACGCGCTGCTGATGCGCGCGCGCACCCTGTCCTATGACAATCGCCGGCTGAAGGCGCTCCTGCAGCTTCGTGAGCGCTCGCCGGGCCCGGTCGTCGCGGCCCGGCTGGTCAGTTCGTCGGCATCGAGCACAAGGCGCTTCGCCGTGCTCAACGCGGGCGCCTGGCAAGGGGTGAAGCAGGGGCAGCCAGTGCGCGGCCCCGAAGGGTTGATCGGCCGCATCCTGGAAACCGGCCCCAACACCGCCCGCGTGCTGCTGCTGTCCGATCCCGAAAGCATCGTGCCGGTTCGCCGCACCCGCGACGGCCTGCCCGCACTGGCCGCCGGCCGCGGCGACGGGCTGCTCGACATCCGCTCCGCCTCGCTTGCCAATGTCGGGTTCGAGCCCGGCGACATCTTCGTGACCTCGGGCACCGGCGGCATCTATTCGCCCAACATCCCGGTCGCCCGGGTGCTGAAGCGCGCGCGCGACACTGCGCTCGCCCGCACCTTCGCGCAGCCCGACACGCTCGATTTCGCGCTCGTCCAGCAGGCCTTCTTGCCGGTCGCGACCCCGGCGGCCACGCCGGCACCATGAGGCAGCCCACCCGCGGCCCCTTCGACGCCGCGCCACCGCCCGCGGCCGCGCGGCTGTTGCCGCCGGCTTCGGTGCTGCTCGCTTCGCTGATCACCACCTGGCCGTTCGTCGCGACCTTCCCGTTCCTGCCGCCGCTCGGGCTGATGATGCTGCTCGGCTGGCGACTGACCCGGCCCGACGTGTTCCGCATCTGGGCACCCCTGCCGCTCGGCTTCTTCGACGATCTGGTCAGCGGGCAGCCGCTGGGCAACGCGATGCTGCTCTGGACCCTGTGCTTCTTCATGATCGACCTGATCGACCAGCGCCTCGTGTTCCGCGATTTCTGGCAGGATTGGCTGATCGCATCGGGCGCGATCGGCTTCTGCCTCATCGTGGGACGGCTCGTCGCTGCCCCTATCGGCGCGCATGTCGATACCGTGCTATTACTCCAGATCGTGATCTCCACGATGCTCTTCCCTCTGGTGGCGCGATTCTGCGCCTGGCTTGACCGCAAGCGCGGGGGCGAATGAACCAGCCAACCCGCGTCATCACCGAGGCGACGCAGACCTACAGTTTCTCGCGCCGTGCGCTGGTGCTGGGCGCCGGCCAGGCAGCGGTCGGGCTGCTGCTCGCTGGCCGCATGACCTGGCTCGCGGTCGCCGAGAACGAGCATTACAGCCTGCTCTCCGAGAGCAACCGCGTGAACATGACGCTGGTCCCGCCCCGGCGCGGCTGGATCGTCGACCGCAACGGCGTGCCGATCGCCAACAACCGCACTGACTTCCGCGTCGACATCATCCCCGACCGGCTGGAGAACAAGGACCGCACGCTCGGCCTGCTCCGCGATATCCTCAATCTCCCGGCCGAGGAGATGGAGCGGATCAAGACCGACCTGAAACGCGCGGCCGGCTTCCAGCCAGTGCAGGTTTCGGAGAATCTCGATCTGGAGAAGTTCGCTGCGGTCAGCGTGCACCTGCCCGAATTGCCCGGCGTCGCGCCGTCGCGCGGCTTTGCGCGGAGCTATCCGGCCGGCGCCGCGGTCGCGCATCTGACTGGCTATGTCGGCGCAGCGTCGGCCGAGCAGTACCAGAAGGTCAAGGATCCGCTGATGGTCACCCCCGGCTTCAAGCTGGGCAAGGACGGCCTCGAAAAGACGCTCGAGCCAGAGCTGCGCGGCAAGCCCGGCGCCAAGCGCGTCGAAGTCACTGCGCGCGGCAAGCTGGTCCGGGAGCTGGCGACCCGCCCCGACGAGCCGGGCAGGACGGCGCGCCTGACGATCGATGCAGGCCTGCAGGAATATGCCGCGCGCCGCCTCGGCACGAATTCCGGTTCGGCGGTGGTGATCGACGTCGCGACCGGCGAGATGCTCGCGATGGTCTCGATGCCGGCCTATGACCCCAACAGCTTCTCGGACGGGATCAGCCATCTCGAATGGAAGATGCTGTCGGACGACGATCACGTGCCGCTGATGAACAAGGTGCTGCAGGGGCTTTATCCCCCCGGCTCCACCGTCAAGCCGATGAACGCGCTCGCCCTGCTCGAAGCGGGCGTGCATCCGGACCAGTCGGTCAATTGCTCCGGCGCGCTGAAGGTCGGCAACGGCACCTTCCATTGCTGGAAGCGCGGCGGCCATGGCGGCGTCAACATGCGCCGCGCCGTGGCGCAGAGCTGCGACATCTATTTCTACCAGATGGCGCGCGACATCGGATACGACCGGATCGCACCGGTCGCGCGCAAGCTCGGCCTGGGGCAGAAATACGACCTGCCGTTCGGGTCGCAGCGCTACGGCACGGTCCCTGACCCGGAGTGGAAACTCAAGCGGTACAAGCAGGACTGGACCGTCGCCGATTCCCTCAACGCGTCGATCGGCCAGGGCTATGTCCTCGCCAACCCGCTTCAACTCGCGGTGATGGCGTCGCGTATCGCCTCGGGTCGCGCGCTCACGCCCAGCATCCTGATGGACAAGGTCCACCCGGCGGGCCCGCTCGACGTTGCGCCCGAGCATCTCGACATTATCCGCGACGCGATGTTCGCGGTGGTGAATGACGGCGGCACCGGCGGCGCCTCGCGGCTCCAGATCCCGGGCATCACCATTTCGGGCAAGACCGGCACCGCGCAGGTACGCCGCATCTCGATGGCGGAGCGGCGCACCGGCGTGCTCAACAACGCCGCCCTGCCCTTCAAGATGCGCGACCACGCATTGTTCATCTGCTTCGCGCCGTCGGACAAGCCGCGCTACGCCGCGGCGGTCGTGCTCGAGCACAACGCGCATCTCATCCGCAATCTCGACACGCCGATGATCGGGCGCGACATCCTGACCTATCTGCTCGACCGCGAGCGTGCGGTGAAGTCGCTGGAGGAAGTCGAGCCGACCTGGGGCGGCGACATCAAGACTCGCATGACGGCGCAGAACGCGGCCTATCGCGAAGCCGCCAACGCGCCCCCGCCGACCGTCGGCGCCGCGACCGAGATCAACGCCACCGCGCCGACCGACGCGCCCGCGGTCGAAGCCGCGACCAGCGCCGCCGATGCGACCGCTGAAGCCCTTGCCAACGCGACCCGCGCCGGTGCGGGCGTGGCTGAAACCGGGTCGACGGAGACTGACCGGTGAGCGGCCTCAACTTCGTTCCCGAGCCGCTGGCGCAGCTTCCCTGGAAGATCATCCTGCTGGTGCTGGGCATCGGCATCTTCGGCCTGCTGGTGATGTATTCGGCTGCCGGCGGCAGCCTGAGGCCCTGGGCGCTGATCCAGGGCATCCGCTTCTTCGTCTTCCTCGCCGGCGCGGTGGTGCTGTCGCGGGTGCGCGAATCGACGTGGCAGGCACTGGCGATCCCGGCCTATGTCGCCCTGATCATCATGCTCGTCCTGGTCGAACTGATCGGGGCAGTACGCGGCGGCGGGCAGCGCTGGCTCGATCTCGGCATCATCCGCCTGCAGCCGTCCGAGCTGATGAAAGTGTTCATCGTGCTTGCGGCGGCGCGCTTCTACCATTCGCTGCCGCCAAACGAGACGCGGCGGTTCGGGGCGATCTGGCCGGCGGCGGTGCTGATCCTGATCCCGGCGGCGCTGGTCATGGCCCAGCCCGATCTCGGCACCGCGCTGATGATCACGGTCGGCGGCATCACGGTGATGTTCCTGGCGGGCGTGCCCCTGCGCTTGTTCATCGGCGGCGCGCTGGGGCTGGGGGCGGCGATCCCGCTCGCGGTGAACTTCGTGCTGCACGGTTATCAGCGCAACCGGATCCTCGTCTTCCTCAACCCCGAAAGCGACCCGCTCGGCATCGGTTATCACATCAGCCAGTCGAAGATCGCGATCGGATCGGGCGGCATCCTGGGCAAGGGCTTCCTCAACGGGACCCAGAGCCATCTGGACTATCTGCCTGAGGGCCATACCGATTTCGCGCTGGCGACGATGATGGAGGAATGGGGCCTGATCGGCGGCATCGGGCTGATCATCGCCTTCATGATCATCATCCAATGGGGTGTGATGGTCGCGCTGCGCGCGCAGAGCCGCTTCGCCCGGCTCACCGCGGCCGGCATCGCCACCACGATCTTCTTCTACGTGGCGATCAACATGGCGATGGTGATGGGCTTGGCGCCGGTGGTGGGCGTCCCCCTGCCCCTGATCAGCTTCGGTGGATCGTCGCAGATGACGATCATGCTGTGCATCGGAATCCTGATGTCGATCGATCGCCAGAACCGCCAGACGGTGCGCTGGTAGGGCCAGCGAGCCGGGCGGGCAAAAAAAGGGTTTGCAACTCCGGCGACGGGTGCTAACGGGCGCCCTCCCCGATGCGGCGGCGCCTTCCAACGCGCCACTTTCGCTGCCCGGTATGGACGCATAGCTCAGTTGGTAGAGCAGCTGACTCTTAATCAGCGGGTCCTTGGTTCGAGCCCAAGTGCGTCCACCATTCTTTCTTCTTACATCTCAGTTACTTAAGTCGGTACCGGCCACGAGTTTGAGCCGGACCGGGCTCTCACTGTGACCATTTTTGTGACCTTGACCCGGCGTTTCTCTCTCGGGCGCGGTGTGACCTGATTTGCCCTCAAAAATCAGCTGGTCTGCGTAAGGCTGCAAATGCTTCACCGACATGTGCGCGTAACGACGCACCATCGTCTCCGATTTCCAGCCCCCCAGCTCCTGAAGCACCCAGGTGGGCACGTCATTTTGCCGGAGCCAGCTTGCCCAGGTATGCCGCAGGTCGTGCCAGCGAAAATCGGTGATCCCCGCTCGCTTGAGCGCAGCTCGCCAATGTTTCGTATTCACTTGCCCGATCGGTCGCCCGGCATAGCTGAACACATGCTCGCACTGCTTGCCCATCTGCCGCTGGAGGACCGAGATGGCGAGATCGTTGAGCGGAACACCCAGCGCCTCGTTGTTCTTGGTATCTCCGTGCTCGATCGTGACGATGCGGCGGGAAAAGTCGACCTGCTCCCAGGTCAGCCTCTTGATATTCCCCTGCCGCAAGCCCGTGGCGAGCGCGAACAGCATCAGGTCCTGCTGGTGAGGAGGAAGTTCCTGCAAGAGGCGCTCGGCCTGTGCGTGGGTTAGCCAGCGCACGCGAACCTTCGCACTCCTCGTGTAGATCCTGAACGCCGGAATGTGCTCGATCCACTCCCATTCGCGCTGTGCCATCCGGAATATGGCGCGGATCAGCGCCACATAGAGATCCTTCGTGCGACTGCTCGAACGAGCATGGTGTCGAGAAATGATCCCGTCGATCATGTCCCTGCTCACTTGGTCCAATGTCTTGCCACGCAGATGCCTGGTGAACCACCGGATCCGCGACACGTCGTCCCTGTAGGACTTTTTGTGCCTCTTCTCCTGCAGCCACCTGAGCGCTGCCTCATCCCAAGTCCGTTTAGGCTTGATCTTGAGCCTGGCAAGATCCCACAGCTCGGCCTTCAGCTTGTCGTGATATTCCTCGGCCTTGAGCCTGTCGGACGTTCCAGTAGTGCGTCTAATGAGCGTTCCGTCAGGTGCTGTGAGCTTGACGTAATATGTTCCTGCACGGTTCCAGAGTGCCATATTGCCTCCTCTTGAAAGGCACTCGGCTGCATTCGTGCAGAACCAGAATACGCCTCGCGAATCGCCGCCACAAGGTCGGCTTCGATGAATCGCCAAGCGCGACCGATTTTCGAACCCGGGATCCGGCCGGCGATTGCCCAGGCGCGCACCGTGTTGGGGTGGACCTTGAGGAACGCGGAAGCTTCACTGACGGAGAGCATCTCTTCCGCCATTCACGCAGACTCACGTACATATTTGCCGACCAAAAGAGTGCGCACTGAGGCGATCCTTGATGAGCGGCCAGTGTCGCGAACGCCCTGCGCCGCGTCGAGGGCGCTGTTTGGCTCAGTTTGGCCATCTTTGGCTCGACTTCGCGGAAGTCAGCTATCGGGTCCCCGGGGGCGCAGCGAGACAGAGCGGTACGGCTCCGACCAGATACCGACAACGAGCATGTAACCCTGGCGCGGATCGCGCCGAGTAGAGGGCGGCTTACAAATCAGGTTTCCGTTGAATGAAGATTCTCATCGCCGGCGCAGGGATCGCTGGTCTCGCCATGGCGCTTGCGCTCCGCAATCGGGGCATCCCCTTTGAATTGGTGGAGCGCGAACCGTCCGATACCGGGCGTGGCGCTGGCATGTACCTCCCCGGCAATTCGGTCCGCGCACTGACCCGCCTTGGCGTCATCGACAGGGTTCGTGAAATAGCCTCGACGATCGACGTGCAGCAGATCTTCGACGCGCGCGGCCGACTGCTCAACGAAGTCGATCTCGCCTCCTTCTGGCGGCGGTGCGGCGGCTGCCTTTCGCTGTCGCGCTCGGCGCTGCGCCGGGCGTTGAGCGATGCGCTCGCCGAAACGCCGGTCCGCTACGGCCGCTCGGTTGTGCTGCTTCAACGCGATTCCGCCGGTACACTTGTGACGTTCAGCGATGGGACGCGGCGGACATATGATCTGGTGATCGGCGCGGATGGCATCCAGTCGACCGTTCGCAGCGCCATTTTTGGCCAGGAGAAGCTGGTGGATCTCGGCATCGCCAGCTGGCGAACCATCACTGACAATCGGTTCGGCATCACCGGCTGGACCGCGATGCTCGGGCGCAAGCGAACATTGCTCGCTATCCCGGTGGAGGACGGCAAGCTTTACGTCTACGCCGATATCGCCACCCCCGACGGTGTCTTTGCCGGCACGCCCGCCGACACCATGCGGGAGCTATTCTCTTCCGTCGCCCCCCCGCTGCTGCCGATCATCGACAGCCTGAACCCAGCGGCGATAATTCACGCGGGACGCTTGCGGGAAGTTCCCGCCCAGCCGATGTACAAGAGAGGAGTGGTCCTGATCGGCGACGCGGCGCACGCCACCTCCCCCAGCATGGCACAAGGCGCCGGCATGGCGCTCGAGGATGCGCTCGTCCTGGCAGAAGTCCTTTCCGAGACGAAGAACGTCGAAGCTGCCTTGACTGCCTTCTCGGCGCGCCGGCTTGGCCGGATCCAATGGGTGCAGAAGCAAGGCCGAAAGCGCGACGCGGTTCGTTCGCTGCCGGGACCGGTGCGCAATTTCATCCTGAGCCGCTTCGGGACGGGCCTCTACGCCAAGAGCTTCGGGCCGCTGCTCGAGGAAATCTGATTGCGCAGATCGAGGCATGTTCCCGCATTTTCCACGGCGGATCGGCAATGCTCCGACGGAAAACTCAACAGAGAAGTCAGCACGTGAAGATTGGTGTTCTCGGCGCGATGCCGGAAGAAGTTTCCGATATTCTCGACAGTTTCGACGAGAAAACCCCGCAAAACGTCGGGGACCGGACCTATTGGGAAGGGCGCTGGCGCGGCCTCGACGCGGTTGCGGTCTTCTCGCGCTGGGGAAAAGTGGCGTCCGCTGCGACAACCGCCATCCTGATTTCCCGCTTCGAGGTCGACCATGTCGTGTTCGTGGGTGTCGCCGGCGCGATCGATCCGTTGCTCGAACCAGGGGACATCGTCGTTGCGACCGAGCTCATTCAACATGATATGGACGCCTCCGCCATTCCTGGAATCGAGCGCTTCGAGATCCCGCTGCTTGGTCGGAAGCGCTTCGTGGTCGACGATCGAGCGGTCAGCCTCGCGGTGAGCGCCGCGACCGATTTCGTCGATGGTGGCTTTGAGCTCGCTGTTCCGGCGGAGGTTCGGGCAGCATTTTCGATCTCACGACCGCGCGTCGTGCGCGGTCTCATCGCCAGCGGCGATCGCTTCATCGCTGACGTCGCGAGTGTTGCCGACCTGCGACGACAGCTTCCCGACCTTCAATGTGTTGAAATGGAAGGTGCCGCGGTCGCGCAAGTCTGTTTCGAACTCGGCATCCCGATCTCGGTCATTCGGATCATTTCCGATCGCGCCGATCATGATGCCCCGATCGATTTCGCCCGCTTCTCCGAGCAAGTCGCATCCGTCATCGCCGAGGGCGTCGCAAGCCGGTTTCTTGACGGTTTGGCGTCCCGGCCACGCGAATCCCAAAGCGCCGCCTGAAACTCAGCCAGGCCTAAGCCATGGAGGATTTTTCCATTGACCACGTCCACTTCTGCCGCCGAGTTGATCCGATCGCTCAATCTTCAGCCGCACCCCGAAGGCGGATGGTATAGCGAGACTTGGCGCGCGCAGCCGCAAGACGGTGGCCGCGCTTCGGCCACGAGCATCTACTTCCTTCTCGATCGAGGACAGCACTCGCATTGGCACAGGGTCGATGCTGCGGAGATCTGGCTCTGGCACGCGGGATCGCCCGTCCTGCTCTCGACATCGCCGGGCAATGACGGGCCGATCCAGAACATCATCCTCGGTGGCGACGTCTTCGCCGGACAGGCACCACAACACGTTATCCAGCCCGATCACTGGCAAGCCGCTCATGCAAGTGACGACTGGGCACTGGTATCGTGCATCGTATCACCGGGATTTGAATTCGAAGGCTTCGAACTTGCTCCGATCGGTTGGAACCCAGGCGCCGAGCTCCGGCCGACCGATGATGTCGGTTCGTAAAGCTGCCGGGCGGCTCACGACCCAGTTGCGGACGAAAACTCGCCAATCAGATTCGCTGAAACCAGTCCTTTATGGGCCGTCAGCCCCATGGTTGGCTGTGATTTCGGCGATGCGACCGTTTTTTCCAATCCAGTTTACGAACCACCCGCGCGTAGCTGCTGGGATGATGAACGGACGGTCATAGTCTGCTGTCGAGTAGCACTGGCTACGCCCTAGCGTGGGTCGTTCAACTGGGCACCGCGCATCATAAATCTTAATCTGAAACCCTTCCTTCCGGAGATCAGATATGAGTGCCTGTTCTGACGATCCCACCGGATACCTTTGCAAAATCCGCGTTCTGAATACATCCCCACCACCTCTGACGATTTGGGGCAAAGTCCAGTCCGAAAGCGTCCAGAACGACCAACCTATGAGCGCCGCAGCCAAGGCCAGAGAAATGATGGCTACGCTAGGTGCTTTCCGGACCCGCAATGCAATCTCCCAGACAAAGTTAGAGGGTAGTGGAAAGGTCCGCTGTTTCGATTTGACAATCAAGACCTGCCAGTCCGCTAACCACCCAATTATTGCCAAAAATGGTCGCGCCAAAAAGCCGCCAGTAATGAACCTAGGCTCGTCAGACTTCGACTTTTGCGGGCCGGCGCTGCCACTCGTTGAGACATTGGCTGCCGAGGCGCACCTCACCTAATGGAATGAGCGAGCTTTCCGCGAGACGCCCGCCAAAATACCGCACCTCGGGATCGCCCACGACTATCCGCGCATCGCCGATCGCCTCGAGATATCGACGCACGATTTCCTCGAATGAGGCGCGCTCCGGTCCCGCTATCTCAACAATGCGGTTTTGCGGTTCGCCGAGTGCTATTTCAACGAGGTAGGCGGCGACGTCGTCCGCGGCGACAGGCTGGAGCAGGCCCAGAGGTACCCGGACGACGCCTTCGATTGTACCCGCATCCGCGAGGCCGCCCAGGAATTCGAAGAACTGGGTCGAACGAACGACAGTGAAGGCGATGCCGGAAGCTGCGATCAGCCGCTCCTGAGCGACCTTGGCTTCATAATAGCCCTGGCCGGGCACGCGGTCGGCTCCGACGATCGAAAGCGCCACATGATGGCGGACGCCGGAGGTGATTTCCGCAGCGAGGAGATTGAGGCCTGAGGTTGTGAAGAATTGCATCGCCGCTGCACCGTCATTCGCGGGCGAGTTGGAGACATCGATCACGACCGAGGCGCCGGCGACGGCATCTCGAACACCCTGACCGGTGACGGAGTCGACGCCGTTTTTTGGCGATGCCACTACGATCTGATGGCCGCGTTCGGCGAGAACCTTCACGACCTTCGTCCCGATCAGGCCGGTTCCGCCGACAACGACGATCTTCATGACCTATGCTCCTCCGGCGGCGACGAGACGTGGAGGCGGGCTCATATCGGCGAGGTCGAGCATGGCCAGCGCCGCGTCTCTCGCGATCGCCCCCTGCTCCGCATCGAGAAAAGCGGTGGCTTGCACCGGGAAGAACTGCAGGCTCTTCAGCCCCATGCTGCCCAGTACGGCCGATAGGTACGACGTGAGAAAGTCGGGCTGATTTGCCCGTTCGCCGCTGAAGGTGCCGCCCGACGCGATCCCGATGAAAACCGGGCGGTCCCCGATCATTCCGACCTTCCCGGCTGGTGTCGACCGAAAGGTGCGGCCCGCGCGCATGATCTGGTCGATCCAGGCCTTCAGGACCGCCGGAACGGTGAGGTTGTGCATTGGTGTGCCGATGACGATCATGTCGGCGGCTTCGATTTCGTGGATCAGTTCCTCGGAGAGATCGAGGGACCCCGGCACCGGCGCCGCCAACGTCGTCGGCGAGGAGAGCGTCGTCGCATAGTCCGCTGTGGCGGCAGGCAGGGGCGCAACCCCGAGATCGCGCCGGATGATGGTGGCGTCAGATGCGATCGCCAATAACTTTCCGACGATCGCCGCCGACAGCGCGCGGCTGTGCGAGTCCAGCCGGGGGCTGCAATCGATATGCAGGATTTTCATGATGTCGTTTCCTTCCTCGTCCGCCGAGTATCGGTCTGATCCGGAGTCTTCCTCGGCACACGCGAAAGCCCGGATACGGCCTCAGCCTAGTGCACGGCGGATCCGGGCTTTGCGTTACAGCTGGATCCCGCGCGGCCCTGAAGGAGCGGGAAAGGGCCGCGCGGGACTGCTCCGATCAGATCGAGCCGGCCGGCGCGACGGCCGGGAAGTCCTTCTCGGGATCGAAGACGTTGTTGAAGAAATTGGTCAGCGAATACATGGCGACCAAGGCGACGATCTCCATCGCATTGGCATGAGTGTAGCCAGCGGCGGTGACAGCCTCCAGGTCGGCGTCGGTGACGTGCCCACGGTTCTCGACGACCTTGCGTGCGAACTGGACGGCGGCATCGCGCTTCGGGTCGGTGGCATGGCCTTTGCGGGCGAGGATGATGTCCTCCGCCGACATCTTGGCCATGTGCTCGGCGGTGAAGCTGTGCACCGTCAAACAGTAATTGCAGCCGTTCACTTCAGACACGGCGAGGCCGATGCTGTCGCGGGTCTTCACGTCGAGCGCTTTGCTCAGCGATCCGAGCAACGTGGCCCAGGCATTGAACGCGATCGGGCTGTGGGCGAACGCCGCCATCATGTTGGGCGTGAAGCCGATATTCTTGGTGAACGCGTCGAGCGTTGGCTTCGAGTCGGCGGGCACCTTATCCGGGCTCAGCGTGGCAGTACGGGTCATGATAGTCTCCTCAGGGTGGTGGGTTGGTGGAAGGTCAAGCGAAGGCGAGGACATCGAGCACGGGGAGGCGTGGCTTTTGCGCCCAGTTCCCGGCGCGCTCTGGCCCGACCGACAAGAGCATCACAGGGATCTCGTTGTCGGCGAGGCCGAATTCCTCAGACACCGCCTCGAAGTCGAAACCGATCATCGGCGTCGAGCCCCAGCCGAGCGAGCGGGCGGCATAGATGATCGCGCTCGCGCCGAAAGTGGCGGTGCGGATCGCCTCGTCGCGCTGGAGCTGGGGGTTGTCGTCGTAGAGACCACGCGCCGGGTTCTCCCATTCGGGGATCAGGCGCGCCGGCATGATGCCCGCTTCGACGAGGGGAGCCAGGCGATGCGGCACCACGCTCGCATCGGCCAGTTGCCCGATAATGATGAAGGTGACCGCGGCCTCGGTGATCGCCGGCTGGTCCCAGGAGATCGGACGGAGGCGCGCCTTTGCCTCGGGCGTGCGGACGGCGATGAACCGCCAGTTCTGCAAGTGGAAGGACGTCGGCGCCGACGTGCCGATCTGCACGAGGTCGCGGATTTGCTCGTCGCTCAGCGTTGCCGTGGTGTCGTAATATTTCGCGGCACTGCGGCTCAGCATGTTCTCGATCACTGGGTTTGTCATGGCGCTTCCTTCATCAGCGGTTGATGAGATCTAGCTACGCCGGGAGAATGATTGTTTCGAGACGCGCAAGTATCAAATAGATGCTCGAAACGCTCAAAAGCACAAAAACTAGCCGGTTGATCCACCTGGGCGCCGCGCCCCACGAATCCAGACACGCGGCCGGCGCGCTGGGCGTTACAGCGACGGATGCGACCGCATTGGACAGTCGGGACACGAAGGGTTTCGCATTACCCGCCGCAAGGACCGTTCGGCCCTCGCCAATTCTCACAGGATCAGGGCGATCACCCGCTTGCGTTCGCCTGACGGCGCCATTGCCCAGGCGTCATGCCTATCGTCGTCGTGAAGGCGCGCCGGAACGCCGCGACCGACTGATATCCGACCAGGTCGGCGACTGCCTCGGTCCCCAACCCCGGCTTCTTCAGTTCGTTGGCGGCAAGGCCCATCCGGATGTCGGTCAACAGGTCGCTGGCCGAGCGTCCCAGCTTGTCCTGAAAGTGGCGGACAAAGGTCGCGCGCGACATACCGCACATCTCGGCCAGTTCGAGTTGATTCCAGGGCCGAGCCGGCTCCGCGAACATCGCCGAAATAGCCGGGCCGAGCCGGGCATGGCCGGCCAGTGCCAACAAGCCTTCCGGGGCTTGGTCCGATTCGCTGGCAGCGCGCAGGACGAGCGCGAACAGTGCCGCGGAAAGCGCGTTGAGGATGGCGTATCCTCCGGCTTTGTCGCCAGTCGATTCCATTCGCATCAGACCCACGAGATTGGCCAGCCGCGTGGAAGCCGACCCCGCGCCTTCCCCGCCCTCATCGTCGCTGGTCCGCACCACCAGGTTCGTCGGCAAGTAGCTTCGGATCAGGCGATCATGGGGTGGCCCGATGACGAAGCGTCCGCACAGCATGTCGAACTGCTCTTCCTGGCTGTCATTTTCACTGACCATCCACCCGGCCGCGGCAAAATGTTCGTGCGTTGGCGCCGGTGCAATGCCGCTGCCGTCGTGAAGGAGATGTGGCGAGCCGTGCGGAAGCAGCACGATGTCGCCGGCCGTCAGTTCCCTCACCATCCTCGACTCCGGATCCTCGATGACCGCCCTTCCCCTGAGCACGACATGGTAGGGAATTTCGCGTGCTGCCGATCGGTCCCAGGCAACACGCCACGGGGCGCCATAAGCGCAGCGGACTTCCAGCTGGCCGGTAACGGTGACCATTTGCAGGAGACGGCTCAACCAGTCGACTTGGGACATAAGACCTCGGTATCATTGGGCGCCCTTCGTCCCTCTCCCATCCCAACCCGGCCGGATGGCAGAGGGTCATCCTTTTGCGGGCACAAGGCCCGGCCGGCGCCGGCCGGTCAGACGAGTGGTTTCCGATATATAACGAAACCCGAGCGCTCGGCGATGCCGTCGTAGAGCTGTATGGCGGTCCGGTTCGATTCGTGCGTGGACCAATAAAGGCGGGGCGAGCCGTTGCGCGTCGCTTCCTCTGCCACAAGTTCGATAAGGGCACGGCCGAGCCCGTTTCCCCGCGCATCGTCCGAGACGAACAGGTCCTGCAGATAGCAATAATCGTCGATCGCCCAGGTCGATCGGTGATAGATCCATTGCGCCAATCCCAACGCGCGTCCGTCGACAAGGGCAAGCGCTGCATGAACGGGTTCGACGGGATCGAGAAAGCGTGCCCAGGTCTTCAACCCTGCGGATTGCGGGATTTCCACCTCGTAGAACCGCTGGTAGCCCAGCCAAAGAGGCAGCCACCGATCGAAATCGTTATGATCGACAGCTCTTATCTCGACTGATGCCATTGGATGCTCCCAACTCTATCCGGCGTCTCGCGGCGCGCACGCTCCGGATCCCACCCCGTACCTTTCGAGGTAGGTGTTTCGAATCTCGTCCTGGCTCCGGGGCGGATCGGCAAAGACATGCGCGGGAGACAGCAATGGCGAGATCGCCATGGTCTCGATCCTGACCACATGGTCGACCGGATATTCCTGGCCGTTGGTCGCGCGGACCCAGTCGGCAATCATCGAATATTCGTCATCGCCCGGTGAGAGGATCACCGCGCGGCCGGTGAATCGGTAGCCGCGCCGCTGGAACATATCGACCACGTTGATCTCGACCGCGGGATAACGCTTGAGGTTCCGGATCGTCCGGGGTGAAGCGATATCGGCGAAATAGAGCTGACCACCGCGGACCGTCAGCGATGCCTTTGGCGAAAGGCTCGGCGTACCGTCGTCGTTGACCGTGGCGACGAACGACAAGATCGCCTGCTTGATGATCGCCTCCATGTCGGCGGTGATGTCGACCATGGGCATGCTCTTCAATGTGTGGAGCGGGCGGTTCATCCGTCGCGCTCTTAGTTGCGTGGCGGGATATTGATCCCGCGTTGGACAGCTGGTCGCGCAAGGCCGCGATCGAGCCAGGCCTGCACCTGGGCGAAGCGGTCGAACCCGACGAGCTCGCGCGCCTCGTAGAAGCCGATGAGGTTGCGCACCCAGCCGAGCAGCGAGATGTCGGCGATCGTATAGTCGGCGCCCATCACCCATTCGCGCCCGGCAAGGCGGCGGTCGAGGACACCGAGCAGGCGGGCGGCCTCGCTCGCGTAGCGATCGCGTGGCCGCTTGTCCTCATAGTCCCTGCCGGCGAACCTGTTGAAGAAGCCGACCTGGCCGAACATCGGCCCGACGCCGCCCATCTGCCACATCAACCACTGGATGGTCTTGTACCGCGTGTTGGGATCCGCGGAGATGAATTGCCCGGTCTTGTCGGCCAGGTAGAGCAGGATCGCGCCGGACTCGAACAGCGTAAGCGGCGTGCCGCTCGGTCCCTTGGGGTCGTAGATCGCCGGAATCTTGCCGTTGGGGTTGAGCGCGAGGAATGCCGGATCGTGGCTTTCGTCTGCCGTGATGTCGACCCGGTGCCATTCATAAGCGAGACCGGTTTCCTCGAGCATGATGCTCGCCTTCACGCCATTCGGCGTCGGCAGCGAAAAGAGTTGCAACCGTTCCGGGAACCGCGCCGGCCAGCGTGCGAAAATCGGATGGTCGAGGGTCATCATGCGTCTCCCTGATCGGTCGGCTCAGTGTCCGGCGCTTTGGCCACCGTCCACGTGCAGGATCTCCCCGGTAATGAAGGGAGATCGGTCGAGGAAAAGGATCGCGCTTGCGATCTCGCCGGGTTCCCCCATGCGGCCAATTGGCTGGAGCGCCGACAGCGCTTGATAGTCCGCCGGCGCGTACATGGGCGTTCTGATCGCCCCCGGGGCGACCGCATTCACGCGAATGCCTTTCTTCGCATATTCGATCGCGAGCGACTTCGTTGCGGCGTTGAGGCCGCCCTTCGTCATGGCCGCCAGGACGGTGTGCGTGCCGGAGATCGCGACCTGGTCGATGCTTGTCGTGAGCGTGACGACATGACCGCTGCCACGCTTTTCCATTTCGGCGATCGCGAGCTGGGTGATGTTGAAAAAGCCCCTCATATTCACGTGCATGGCGGCGGAGTAATCATCGACGGAATGCTCGGTGAAAGGCTTGCTGATGAAGTTGCCGGCATTGTTCACCAGCGTGTCGATGCGGCCAAATCGTGCGAGGCCCTCGGCGATAACGCGCTCGGCGGTGTCGCGCTCGCCGATATCACCGGCAACGGTCAGGATATCCTCGTCATCGACCGGCTTGATCGAGCGGGAGGTTGCGACGATGCGGTAGCCGAGCTCTCGAAATGCCTTGACGACTTCGGCGCCGATGCCTTGCGATGCACCGGTGACGACGATGACTTTTGACTGATTGTTCATGCTCTTACCCGAAGATTGATTGTTTCCGCCGGCCCGCCGCGACGCGTGACCATCGCCCTTCCCGACGATCAGACGAGATCGAGGATTTCGCTGACAGGCCGCCGCGGTTTCTGCGCCCAGTTGCCGGGACGCTCCTTGCCGACCGCCAGCAGCATCACCGGAAACTCGTCCCGCTTGAGGCCGAATTCGCGAGCCACTTCTTCGGCGTCGAAGCCGATCATCGGCGTCGAGCCGAGGCCCCACGATCGCGCGGCATACATCATCGCGGTGGCGCCGATGGCGCCCGAGCGCACTGCCTCGTCGCGCTGCCGCTGCGGATATTCCATGTAGAGGTCACGAGCAGGGATTTCCCATTCCGGAACCATCGCCTCGGGCATGACGCCGGCCGCGACGAGCGGTGCGAGCCGCTCCGGGATGACGCTTGAATCGGCCATCTGGCCGACGACGATGAAGGTCACCGACGCCTCGGTGATGGCGGGCTGGCTCCAGGCGATCGGGCTCAACCGGGCCTTCGCCTCATGCGAGCGCACGGCGATGAAGCGCCAGTTCTGGAGATGGAAAGACGTAGGAGCCGTGGTCCCGATGCGCACTAGTTCCTGGATCTCGGCGTCGGTCATTTTGGCGTCGGCATCGTAATATTTCGTCGAGCGGCGGCTCTCGATGCACTCGATAACGGGATTGCTCATGTCGATTCCTTGTCGTGAGAGGGTTCGAAGAACGCGAGTCCCCTCACCTTCCGCATCGAATTCGATGCGTGCAGCTGAGGCCGGACCGGCGGCAGGTGAGAAAAGATGATGGAGGGCGCACGCCCTCCATCATCGGATCAGGGTTGGACGCGAATGATCGTTTTGCCAGGTCGCCTTACGGTCGAATTGAAGGTGGCGACGGCCTCTTCGAACGGCGCGACGGTGCCGATGTGCGGCCGCAGGCGTCCGTCGCGGATCCGCTGGACGATCTCGGTCAGCTGCGCACGATCGGCTTCGACGACGAAATCGATCGCCAAGGCGTTGGCAGGCATTTCCTCGACCGGTCCCACGATCGAGACGAGACGTCCGCCCGCGCGGACCAGCTTGGCTGACCGTTTCCCGATGTCGCCACCGATGAGGTCGAACACCAGGTCGACCTCACCGACCTTTTCGAGGGGATCGTTGTCGAGGTCGACGAATTCGTTCGCACCGAAACCGATCGCCGCCTCACGATCAGCCTTGCGCCCGGTGCCGATGACATAGGCGCCGATCTCGCGCGCGAGCTGAGTGACCAGCGACCCTACCGCGCCTGCCGCGCCGTGCGCGATGACCGTCTGTCCGGCCTGAAGCCTGCCGTGGACAACCAGTCCCTGCCAGGCGGTCAGGCCCGAGATCGGAAGGCTCGCACCGACGGTGAAGTCGACGTCGCCGGGAAGCGGCGCAAGGTTGCGCGCCTCGACCGCGACATATTCGGCGAGCGTTCCGTCGCGCGACCAGTCGGTGAGGCCGAACACGCGTTGTCCGATCGACAGGCCCGTCGCGCCGTAGCCAAGGGCTGTGACGATACCGGCGAGCTCGTGCCCCGGAATCGACGGTGTCCGATCGCGCTCGGCACGGTCGGTGTAAGTCGACGGCCAGCTGAGCTCGGTATTCACGAATCCCGACGCATGGACCTGGACGACGACGTCATTGTTCGACGGCGTCGGCTCGGGCCGGTCGGTCAGCTTCATTCCGGCCGTGCCTGCGGCCTCGTCGGTTACTACGATCGCTTTCATGACGGCTGTCTCCTGTGTCACTTGTTTCGTGGATTGTGATCGGTTGCGGGCGCGCCTTGCTCAGGGCCGAATGCGGATGATCGTCTTGCCGTTGACGCGGCTGGTCGGATTTAGGGCCGCGACGGCATCGTCGAGCGTCGCCACATTCCCGATATGCGGTCGAAGGCGCCCGTCCCGCACCCGATGGATGATCTCGTTCAGCTGGGCGCGATCGGGCAGCACGACGAAATCGATGGTCAAACCGTCGGTTGGCCGCGCGTCGGTCGGTCCGGCGATCGTCACCAATCTCCCGCCGGCGCGGATCAGCCGCGCCGATCGCGTTGCGATGTCGCCGCCGAAGATATCGAAGACCAGATCGACCGCGATGATGTTCTCGAGGACGTCGCTCTCGAGGTCGACGAACTCATGGGCACCGAAATCGAGCACGCGCTTGGCGTCCGCCGCTCGACCGGACCCGATGACGTAGGCACCGATGGACCGGGCAAGCTGGGTCACCATCGAGCCAACTGCACCGGCCGCGCCGTGCACGAGGACAACCTGCCCAGCTTCAAGCTGGCCATGTTCGATCAAACCCTGCCAGGCGGTCAGGCCGGGCATGGCGACGGCAGCGGCCACGGCGAAATCGACGTCGCCCGGCAACGGCGCGAGGTTCCGCGTCTCGATGGCGATATATTCGGCAAGGCTGCCGCCGCGATACGAGTCGGTGAGGCCGACCACGCGCTGTCCTATCGACAGTCCGGTCGTGCCATAGCCAAGCGCGCTGACCACGCCAGCCAGTTCCTGGCCCGGAATCACCGGCCTGCGGTCATGGCCGGAGCGATCGGTCCAGGTTGAAGGCCAGGTCAGCTCCCCGGACGTGAACCCCGAGGCATGGACCTGGACGATGACATCATTGATGCCTGCCTCCGGCTCGGGCCGGTCGACCAGCTTCATACCGGCGGTTCCGGCGGCCTCCTCCGTCACGACGATCGCCTTCATCTGCAATCTCCTCGTGCCACGCAGCAGGCCTCATCAATGGCGATCACAACACGGTCCACTGTGACCCTGCGCATCTTCATCCAACCGGACCGAGCGCGGCTCAGGTTACACCTGAGCAGAAATTTCCGGACGCGCGCCGCGGTCGGCAAGCCTCTCCTGCGGACCTGCGAAAACGGGGCAGCGCACATACCGGACCAGCCATGACGGCAATTGCCCGAGGCGCTCGCCGCTCGGAGATCCGCGCCCATGATACCCTCAACCGTGGACGCTGTCGCGACCCGGCGCGTCGGGGAAATATTGCGGCGCCTCGCGCCGATCGAACATCGAATAGTCGCGTACGATCCGCGTCACGCGAATACGGCTGTCCTCTGGACCCATCGCGTACTTGGCGAACTCCACGGCCGAGTCCTGATCCTTCCAGGCACAGAGCAGGATGATGTCACCGGGTGCGTGGATGGCTTCGAACACATCCCAGGTAATGCAGTCGCCATAGGAATAGAGGTCGAAGCCGAGATAGAGCGCGATTTCCTCGGCGTTTTGCGACGCGACCCAATCGGGTACTTGCGCCGCGTCGATCAGCGTGATCGCCACGCCCGACCCGACCTCGCTTTCATCGAGGCGCTGGCTGCGTAGCTCGCAACCCTCGGGGACTTCGGTGTCATAGGTGACCTCGCAGACGCGCAGGCGATAGTCCTCCAGCATCTCGGCCCGGCCTATCACCTGGGCTTCGTGGTGCTGCTTGTTTGTCCGCCACCGGACGACGGACTTCTCGTCGCGCCAGGTCGACAACGAGAGCAGCCAGCCATCGCGGGCAAGGCTCTTGTAGAGGATACTGTCGACGAATCCCGCCACAGCTTCGAGGTCGGGAAGGAGGCTCTCCCCGAGCGCGGCATGCGCTTGGCGTTGATCGGCGTGCGGAAGGATTTCGAAAAGCACCGAAAACATCAACTCTCTCCAGAAATGGTCCGGCCAGGGCGGTTGAACGGAAAGCACGGCTCAACGAGCCGTGTCGTTACAGCGGGTGCGGAAATCGGATTCGACCAGAACTGGAGGGGGACGATCACCGTCGGAGCGACCGGACCCGATACTCAGCTTTTCGCCGGCGCCTTCGACTTGAGGTAGCGGACGAAGTTCAAGACATCGTCGGGCATCAACCGGCCGATCGCGCGCGACGAATAGACCGACGTCAGGATCCGGCCATCGCCATCTAGGATGAAGCCGGTGGCCTGGAGGCAGAGCGGGCTCTCGTTGACATAGGCGCCCGTCACCGCCGCAACGGCCCGCGCATCAGCGCCATAGCCGACCGGGAAATCGAGCGCATGCTTTGCGACGAGCGCTTCGGAGGTTTCGCGGTCGTCGGCCGATATCGACACAACCTGGATGCCTTCCGCCGCGAATTCGGCCGCCGCGCGCGCAAAGGCCGCGAGTTGGGCATTGCAATAGGGACACCAGGCGCCGCGATGGAACAGGATGACCGACGTCCCGCCAGCGAGATCCTCGGGCAAGCGCACCTCGCCGCCGCCGGCCAGCGCGAAGCGGAGGGAGGGAAAGATCTCACCATTTTGCAGCATGAAATAGGGCTCCCATTGTCGTGCGATTAGGCAATCCGAGCGAAAGCCGCTCCGCGCGCAGACCTCACCTCGGCGAGGACCTGGTATCGGCGACCACGCGCAGCAGATCGTCCGGCATCAGCCGGTCGATCGTCGCGACCGAGGAAACCATGGTCACGACCCGCTCCTCGAAATCCTCGGTGTTCGAATAGATCGCGGTGTGGATCCGACCTCGGGGATCGATGACAAACCCGGTCGCCTCGAGATAGGCGGTGTCCTCGCCGACCAGGATGCCGGTCGCGGCCGAGACGCCCGACGCGTCCGCGGCGTAGCCCACCGGAAACGTCAGGCCGTATTTGCTGACCAGCGCTTCGCTCGTTTCGCGATCGTCAGCCGATACCGCGATTACCTTGATGCCCGCGGCCGCGATGTCGTCCGATGCCAGCGAGAAGGCGTGGAGCTGTTCGTTGCAGGCAGCGCTCCAGGCACCGCGGTAGAACAGCACCACGCCGAAGCTGCCTGCCAGATCGTCGGGCAAATGGATCTCACCGCCGCCCGCACGTGGGAAGGAGAGCGAGGGGAAGGCGTCGTTTGTCTGCAGCATCACGATTGCGATCCTTGTGTGGAACCTCCGCACGCCGATAGCGGCCCGGCCGCAACAGCAGGACGCCGCGCCGCCGGCGGTCATCCCACCTACCGAGGCCACGCGGGCGTTCGGTTACACCTCTGCGATCAGCAATCCGTTCCAACGCGACAGGACTGCGATCGTACCGGCGACATCGACGCGGCCCCGGTGAACACGCGGGAATCCCGGAAAAATCACCGAATGGGTCGAGCCGATGTAACGCACGGCCGCCGCCGCCGAGTTAGTCAATGGAAGGTTGGCGTCTCCCCCCGCCCCCCGTGCCCCGCGCCAGCCTTCCACACATTGCTGCCCAGGCGGCCGCTTGTCTTGAAAGGACTGACCTATGACCAATCACCTGAAGATGATCACCGGCGCTGGCGCCCTTGCCTCCTCGCTCCTCGGGACGCTCGCCATGTCCACTGCCGCGCATGCCGGCCCCGTCGCCCAGCCGCCGGGCTCGGAGAAATGCTATGGCATCGCAAAGGCAGGCCGGAACGACTGCGCCGCCGGCGCGCACAGCTGCGCGGGGCATGCCACGCGTCCGATGGACAAGGCGTCGTTCGTCTATCTGCCGAAGGGCGCCTGCTCGAAGATCGCCGCCGGCAGCCTGACGGCCGGCAAATAAGGGACGATGGCCGCATGCCGAGATCCCAGCCCTCTCAAGGTCATGCGGCCACCACCGCCGCCCCGTGCCACGGCATCGGGGTGGGACTGCGTTACCCTCATCACCAGCAGTTCCTGGACGGGTCGCCTCGGGTGGACTGGCTGGAAGTCCATGCGGAGAATTATCTCGGCGGGATCGCGCTCGACGACCTGCTGACGATCCGACGGGATTATCCGGTCTCGGTTCATGCGATCGGTCTGTCGCTCGGCTCATCGCACGGGATCGACCAGCAGCATCTCGGTCGCATCGCCGACCTGTGCGACCGCGTCGAGCCTGGCCTGGTATCCGACCATGTTTCCTGGAGCTCGCTCCCGTCGCGCCATCTGCCCGACCTGCTGCCTCTCCCCTACACGGACGAAGCCCTCGCCATCTGCTGCGCGAATATCGACCGCGTCCAGAACCGGCTCAAGCGCCGCCTGCTCGTCGAAAACCCGTCGCGCTATCTCGCCTTCCTGGCAGCGGATTTCTCGGAAGGCGGGTTCCTCGCCGAACTGGCCGCGCGGACCGGTTGCGGCGTCCTGCTCGACCTCAACAACATCCTCGTCTCCGCTTCCAACCTCGGTCGCTCGGCAGCGGGGGAACTCGCGGCGGTCCTCGAAGCCGTTCCTGCCGCCGCGATCGGCGAAATCCACATAGCAGGGCATTCGATCGTGCCGCTCCCGGATGGCGGGCATGTGTGCGTCGACGACCATGGTTCGACGGCGTCGCAAGAGGTCTGGCAAATGCTCGAAACCGTGACACGATGGCTGGGACCTCGCCCAGTCCTGATCGAGTGGGATACCAACCTTCCGCCCTTCGACACTCTTCGGTCCGAGGCCGAGCGCGCCCGCACCATTGTCGATCATGTCCAGGACGGACGGCATGCGCTTAACTGAACTCCAGGTGCATTTCGCAGAGTTGCTCGAGGGCGGTATCGATATACCCGGCATCTTCGCCTCCGGACCGGTACCGATCGGCCGCGCCCTCGAGGTTCATCGGGCGACAATCGGGAATGGCTTCATGCGCGTGCTGGCGCTCGGCTATCCGACTGTCGAGGCGCTCGTCGGCGCCGGCTTTTTCGAGCGCATGGCGCTCGATTATCATGACACCCCTTCCCTCCGAATGGACGCAGCCCTTGCTGATTACGGCAAGGCCTTCCCGGGCTTCGCCGCTGGCTATGCCCCCGTCCAAAGTCTGCCCTACCTCGCCGATGTCGCGCGGCTCGACCGGGCAGTCGACCATTGCCAGGGAGCGGAGGCCGCGAACGAGCGGTTCGTGATCGACGAGACGGTCTCGCTCGAACTGCCCAGGTCGTTGAGGCTGCTTGCTCTGGCGTTCCCGGCGGTGGAGATACGCGCCGCCATCTTCGACGGTGACGATGGCGCGCTCGGCAAACTCGATATCACCCCGCGCCGACGCGCGGCGGCGGTCTGGCGTTCCGGTCGCTCGGTCGTCGTCTCGCCGATGGCACCATCGGCGATGCGCTTCCTTGCCACCCTGAAAGCCGGCGCCACGCCGGACGCGGCGCTGGCGGCTGCCGCCGGCGAGCAACCTGCCGACGTGCTGACCACCCTCCAGACCGACGTCTTCGCCGCCGCCTTCGCCCGCGTGCGGCCCAGTCACGAAAAGGTGATCCCTTGACCAACAACCGCGCCCTGAACGCCATCGGCCACCTCTATGCCCTGCTCGATCGCGTGCCGCTCAGCCTTCCCCTTTTGGTCGCCCGGGCCGCGACCTTCAGCGTGTTCCTTCGGTCTGGGCTCGTGAAACTGTCGGACTGGAGTGCGACGCTCATGTTGTTCCGGGACGAGTATAAGGTCCCGGTCATCCCCTATCAGGCGGCGGCTTATCTGGCGGCGAGCATGGAGCTCGGCTGTTCGACGCTCATTCTCTTGGGCCTCCTCACCCGCGTGTCTGTCCTTGGCCTCTTCGGCATGATCACCACGATACAGCTCTTCGTCTATCCAAGTGCGTGGCCCGATCACATCCAATGGATCGGTTTCATGCTCTTCCTGTTGCTTCGCGGACCTGGTGCCATTTCGATCGATCACCTGATCTCCAAGGGCCTGTCCGCCCGGTCCGACGCTTGAGGCAGGCTGTCGGCGAGCGATGATGCCGGAAACGGCCACATCGACGGGACGCTGTAACCGAAGCCGAGATGGCGCGTGTTCTGGTGGTGAAGGCGCTCGACGACGGCAGACAACGCCACGTTCCGACAGGCCCAAATGAAGAGAATGTGGCACCATGGGCATTGCAGCAACCGCAGGACCTGCGACCCGCGACCTGTCGATCGAAGACGCTTGCACCGGCTTCGCTTCGCTGCGGGCGCTCAGTCTCGAGCTCGTGGCGCAATTGTCGGACGCCGATACCACTGCCCAGTCGATGCCCGACGCATCGCCCGCCAAATGGCACCTTGCCCATACGACCTGGTTCTTCGAGACCTTCATCCTGCGCGATCGCGTCCCTGACTATCACCGGTTCGACGCGCGCTGGGCGGAGCTGTTCAACAGCTATTACCAAGCCGAGGGCGCCTTCCATCCAAGGGATCGACGCGGGATGCTCACGCGTCCTTCGCTCGACGAGGTGATCGCCTATCGGCGGCACGTGGATGAAGCGGTCATCGCCGCGATGCCACTGATCCTGGAGCGCTGCGCCGACCTGCTCGATCTTGGCCTCAATCACGAACAGCAGCATCAGGAATTGCTGCTGACCGACCTCAAGCACCTGTTCTTCCAGAACCCGCTTGGCCCCGCACTGTGGCAGCGCACGCCCTTTGGACGAACCCATCATGCCGGTTCGGAAGTCGCCTGGCATACAGGCCGCACCGGACCGGTCGACATCGGTGCAAGCGACGCGAGGTTTGCCTTCGACTGCGAACGGCCAGCGCACCGGCACTATCTGCCGCCGCACGCGCTTGCCGATCGGCCGATCACGAACGCCGAATGGTGCAGCTTCATCGCCGACAACGGTTATGGGAATGCCTCGCTCTGGCTGTCGGACGGCTGGGCCTGGCGGACCAGGGAAGCGATCAGCGCGCCGCTCTACTGGCGGCGCGCGCCGGACGGCTGGGAGGTTTTCACGCTCGCCGGCTGGCATCCGATCGATCCGTCCGAGCCCGTCACGCATATCAGCCTGTACGAGGCCGACGCGTTCGCGGCGTGGGCGGGCGCGCGCTTGCCGAGCGAACAGGAGTGGGAATCGGCAGCCCGCGGCCACAATCCCCTGCTTGGCGTCCAGCTCGATGACGCGCGCGCGGTGCGTCCGCTGTTCGTGCCGAGGACCGACGGCCTCTCGTCGTTGTTCGGCAACGTCTGGGAATGGACCGGGTCGGCTTATCGACCTTATCCGGGCTATCGGCCGGCACCTGGCGCCATCGGCGAATATAATGGCAAGTTCATGAGCGGCCAGTTCGTCCTGAAGGGCGGCAGCTGCGCCACGCCGCGCGGCCATGTGCGCGCGTCCTACCGGAACTTCTTCCACCCCCATCAACGCTGGCAGTTCACCGGCCTGCGTTTGGCGAAAGATCTCTGACATGGCGATGCACGTTGAACTCAAATTGGTCGAACAGGACGAAGACGGCATCGACCTCGCCTTCCGTGCCGAAGTGTTGCAGGGACTGTCCGAGGCGCAAAAGGCGATCCCGGCGCGCTGGTTCTACGACATGCCCGGCTCGGAGCTCTTCGAGGAGATCACCAGGCTCCCTGAATATTACCCGTCCCGGGTCGAGGCCCGGCTGCTCGAAACCCATGCCGGCGAAATCGCCGAGCTGACGGGGCCAGGCCGGGTCGTGGTCGAGTTCGGCTCGGGCAGCTCGGTCAAGACGCCCTTGCTGCTGCGCGCGGCGGCCGCCAGCGCCTACGTGCCGCTCGACATATCGGGCGAGTTCCTGCGTCAGGCGAGCCGCACATTGGCGGTGGACTTCCCCCAGCTCGCGATCATCCCGATCGAGGCGAACTTCATGCGGCCCGTCCGTCTGCCAGGTTCGGTGCCCGATGCCGCACGATTGGGCTTCTTCCCCGGCTCGACGATCGGGAACATGGTCCCACATACCGCGGTCGACCTGCTGCGCTCGATGCGAGAGACGCTGAGTGGCGGGTCGCAACTTCTCATCGGGATCGACCGACACAAGGAGGTCGATCGCCTCATCGCCGCCTATGATGATCGCCAGGGCGTGACCGCCCGCTTCAATCTCAATCTGCTCCAGCGGATCAACCGCGAGCTCGGGGGCGATATCCCGTCGGACCGCTTCCGCCATGTCGCGCGGTGGAACGCCGAATGGTCGCGGATCGAGATGCATCTCGAGGCGACCGACGACCTGGTTTTCAGCGTGTCGGGCCAATCGATCCGAATGGCCGAAGGCGAGACGATTCACACCGAGAACAGCCACAAATACACGCCTGATCAAGCCAGATTGCTCCTGCAGGCAAGCGGGTGGACGCCGATCCGCCTGTGGTCCGATCCGGCCGACGACTTCATGCTCATCCTGGCCGACGCGACGGAGCATCGGTCGGCGCCCTGACCGCAATGATGCCGACGAACCCCAAACCGCCCTTTTATCAAGACGAGGAAATCATGGACAAACAACGCGTAAAGCAGACGATGCTCGATCTCGAGCAGCAGCAGTTCAATGCGTCTCAGGAGAGATATCTATCGTTCGTATCGTCGGCGCGGCTCGATCGCACGGAACCGATCGAAACCGACGAGCGGGCCCAGGCCGAATTCGCCAGCGATCTGTCCGAGGCGTTCGATCAGCCGGTCCACGCGCACGCCGACAAGATCGCCATGCTGCGGGAGATTGATTTCGGCCCGAAGGACAAGGTCGCGGAAGGTGCCATCGTCAAGCTGATGGATCGCCACTTCGTCATCGCGGTCGCGACCGATCGGTTCGACTGCGACGGCACCGAACTGATGGGCGTATCGCTCCAGGCACCGCTCTTCAGGGCCCTTGAGGGCAAGTCCGCCGGCGATGCCTGCACGTTCAATGGACGCCGCCTGGTCATCGATCTGGTGATGTAGACAGGCTTGGGCCGCGATCGGGTGGAGAGGGCAGCCGCGTGCCCGATCCTACCCGGCGTCCTTGCTGTTCCGCCTCAGGCTCGAAGGATCGGTGCCGAAATGATCGCGGAAGAGACGGCTGAAATGGCTGCGGCTGCTGAACCCCACTGTTGCAGCGACGGTTTCCACCCGGATGCCGGTGGACAAGAGCAAGCGATGCGCGAGGCTTAGACGGACGCGCGACACATAATCCATGGGAGTGAGATCGAGCGCTTCCTTGAACTCGCGCGCAAAAGCGGACCGGCTCATTCCTGCCTCCCTGGCGAGGGTGGTGACGGAGTGCGCGACCGCCGGCCGTTCGAGCACCGCCGCGATCGCGCGACCGAGACGGATATCCTGGAACAGCGCCGGCGCCGTGCCGGCGGCACGGCTGGTCTGAAGATGCCGGCGCAGCAAGACGACCAGGCAGGCCTTCATGAGCGCGCTCGTCAACGCCCTCGTTCCTTCCGTCGGCGCCGCAACCTCCTCGAGCAGCGAAACGAAGGCGGCGGAAACGACCGGGACATCGGAAAGATTCTCGACCACCGGCCGGATCAGGCCTTCCATGGGTCCGTACGAGCCATTGCGGTCGGGCACCACCGCACCGCACGCGATGCGAAGCGTCGCGTCCTTGCCATCCGTCACGTCGACCAGGAGCATGCCGTCGCGGACCGGGGTACAGGCCTCGGAAACCGGGCGGTTGACGATCGTATCGCGCGTTGCTGAGAGATACTGGACCTTCCCCGGAGGCACGAGCAGCATCGCGCCGGGTCCGGCCTCGACGGCCTCGCCGTCCCCGACCCTCAAGTAGAGCTTGCCCTCGAGGACATGATGGACCTCGATCGCATCGATCGGCGGCAGCATGAGGCCGACATCGTCGCCGATCTCACAGATCGCGAAGGCTTCGATCTCGACCGAAAGCGCTCCAAAGAGGGTATCGAGCGTCGATGTTCGCATCATGCCAATCCTTGTTTGCTCTGGCTGCGGTCATCTCCAGACAAAGCTTATACTCTCGTTCCAAATCCTGAACCAAGCTCGCTGTCACGCGGTGGATACCACGTCTTGCCGTCTCTTCGTCAGGGTGGTTTGCGCGTCCGCCGATCATGTCGGCTCGGCCGCAAAGGTCAGTGCGGGCGGTAAATCGTCCCGTCGCGATCGAGGCCTGGCGATCGCCGCCCGGCCCCCTTCACGCGGCCCTTCCCGTCCCTCATCCGCGCGCCAGGCCGTACGGTCCGCCACGGTCGATCGCCGCCTTGTAAGCGGGTCGGGCCTGGAAGCGCGCAACCCAGGCGGCGAGGTCGGGGAGTGTCGAGACATCGGCGAAGTTCACGGCGAGTTCGCCGACAAAGCTCATCTGCACGTCGGCGGCAGTCAACGCCGCGCCCAGCAGGAATTCGCGTCCCCGCAGGCGCTCATTGATATAGCGAAGGTTGAGACCCAGTTCATAATCCACCCGCCTCCGCAGCGGCGTCGCCAATTTGCCGAAGCTGTTAGCGATCGGAAGCATGATGAACGGAAGCGATGCCGACCCTTCCGCATAATGCAGCCAGTGCATGTATTCGTCATAGTCTTTGCTCTCGGGATCGGGCCGCAGGCGGTCGCCGCCGTGGCGGCGCACGATATAGTCGATGATCGCGCCCGACTCCGCGATCGCGCGGCCATCGTCGGTGATGACGGGCGATTTGCCGAGCGGGTGAACACGCTGAAGCTCGGCGGGCGCCATCTTCGTGTGTGGATCGCGAAAGTAGAATTGAACCTCATACGGCACCTCCAGCTCCTCGAGGAGCCAGAGTATCCGCTGCGAGCGGGACTCGTTCAGATGGTGCACGGTGATCATCGCATTCGCCTCGGTCGATCCGGCGTCACGCAAGCTCACGCCAGACGCACGGCACGCCGGTGTCGCGTCCGGCCACCCGGTCGACGTGCCGCGCGACCGATAGCTTGGCCGCTGCGAATTTATCCTCGTCCGAGCTGATGAGGCGCAGCGTCAGGCTTTCGCTGTCGGCGGTCATCACGAGCTCGGCGCCGGGAAGTTCGACCTCGCCGGTCAGCGTATCATAGCGGACCGGATAGGTATGCACCCAGGCTTGGGCGACCTCGGTGAGGTATCTGCTGGCCTCTTCGGTAGCGATGCGTGCTTCGGCTTCGGGCAAGTGCGATCTCCACGTGATGTAGCGGTTTGCCCTCTACACGCGCCGCGGCCCCACCGAGTTACATCGGTCTCAGTGAGGAAGGGCTCCGGGCGCAGCGCTCCAGTCCGGCAGGATGATCTCGACCCTCATGCGCTGCAGGCGCCTCAGCAGTGCCAGCAACCTTTCTGTCGCGCTTTCGAGCTGTCCGCGGTCGTCGAAGAGCTCGACGGTGTACGCGCCTCGGGCGAACATGTTCAGGTCCCTGGGCGCCACGGCCGTCAAATCGGGTGGCCAGCGGCACACGAGCACATAGGGCCAGCCATCGAGCGGCGGACCGTAATGCGCGATCGTGGTGTGCTCGGTCGGCAGTACCGAAGGGCGCACGTCGAGCGGATCCGATGGGAAGGGATCATCATGCGCCTCGTCGAGGTAGGCTTCGAACTCCTCCTGTTCGGCGATCGTTTCGCAAAGGATCGGGTGGCAGCGCCGAACGGTCGGCGCCGTGTCGTGAGCGCCCCCCGACATGTCGATCATGATAAGATCCGGCATCGGGGCAACCGGCCGCGGATAGAAGAGGCGCAGACGCGCCACCGCCGGGCTCAGCGAGACCATTGATGCTCGATCCTTGCAGTGGGCACGAACGACCGCCGGCCGCAGGTCACAAAGTCCCGGGCCGAGAATGCACTCGCTTTGCCGACGCCGCCTGCCGCGGACAATGGATCGCCCGCTCCTATTTGGCGGTCCGGGCCGGCATTTGACGTCAATGAAAAGAGCACTCTCACCTGAGCTTCTCCTTTTCCAGGGACCGACCCCGTCGACCGCGGGCACGGACCAGCCTCCTCGGAAGCGCCGGTCGCCGCAAGAATATTCGATTGCTAGCGCGCCTCCGTCACGAACTCCCAGAGCATTCCGTCAACGATGGACGCTTCAGCACAAAAATTGGCGTGTTGGCGCTCGATCGCGAGACCTAGGGTCCGTATCGTCCCGCTGGCAGGCGTGTAACGCGCGGCCGCCCTGCGCCGTGTTTGTCCCAATGACACGGTCGTCGGCGGATCTCGCAGGGGTTCAACGATGGCCGACCCACTTCCCTGTCCGCCGGCTCCGGATCGCCAGGTTGGACCCATCAAAGGCGTTTGCCAATGACCGACGATTACCAGCTCGAACGTTTCGTTGACGCGCAATCCGGCGTCTATGACCACGCGATCCGTGCATTGCGTCGGCGTCTGCTCGATCCCGCCTGGATGGCGTTCGTGTTCCCGCGGTTCGTCAATTGCTATCACGACCCATCGACGGAACCCTTCGCCATCGCATCGCTCGACGAGGCGCGCGCGTATCTCGCCCACCCGCTCCTCGGCCCCCGGATGCGGGAAAGTCTCGCCGCGCTCAACTGGCTGCACGATCTCGAGCCCGGCGACGTGCTCTCCGTAGAGGATCGGCATAACCTTCATTCCTCGCTCACGTTGTTCGCCGAAGCGGCAGACGAACCGCTGATGCGCCAGATGCTCGAAATCTGGTTCGGTTGCCGCGCCGACGAGACGACGATGATCCAATTGGATCTCCGTCCATGATAATCGGAACCGGCCCGGACTCATCCGTGGCCATCCGGGTCGCGCGCGGCCGCACCTCCGTCTGAAAGGTAAAGAGCCCATGGTTTTCACCCGAGGCTTCAAAGGCCGGCCGAGAGAGGATGAAGCGACGCGCTCGCGCGTGCCTCCCGGACAATATGTCACCGCCGACTTCCCGGTGCTGACAGCGGGCCCGACCCAGCACACGTCGCTCGATGACTGGACGCTGTCGATGCAGGTCGCCGGCCGCCTGCTGGCGAAATGGTCCTGGCACGACTTCGGGATGCTGCGGCAGACGGGGATCACGACCGACATCCACTGCGTCACAAAATGGACGAAGCTCGACACGCGCTGGCGAGGCGTCACCTTCGACGACCTGCTGCGCGCGGCAGGGCTCGACGCCGCGCCGGCTGCGTTCGTGACGGTGCATTGCGACGGCGGCTATTCCACCAACGTGCCCGTGGCGGATCTTGTCGCCGGGAAGGCGATGGTCGCCACCCATTTCGACGAGCTCCCGCTGTCGCCGACCCATGGCGGCCCCGCGCGCCTTTTGGTGCCCCACCTCTATTTCTGGAAAAGCGCGAAATGGATCCGGCGGATCGAATTCCGCGAGCAGGATAGCCCGGGCTTCTGGGAGTCGCTCGGCTACCACATCCATGGCGACCCCTGGCGGGAACAACGCTATGATGGAGATCCCTGATGGCGGACCCCAGCACCGGGCTCCCCTGGCTTACCGCGACCGTCAGCGAGCTCCGCGCAGAAACCGCCACGGCAAAGACGATCGCGTTCGAGGTCGCGGACTGGCCAGGCCATCTCGCCGGCCAGCATCTCGACATCCGCTTGACCGCTGAAGACGGCTATGTCGCGCAACGCAGCTTCTCGCTGGCGTCGCCGGCCGGGCACAGCGCGACGATCGAGATCACTGTCCAGCAGGTCGCGGATGGCGAGGTCTCACCCTTCCTGCTTGAAGAGCTCCGCCTGGGGGATCAGATCGAATTGCGCGGTCCGATCGGCGGCTATTTCGCCTGGACACCCCGTTCCGCGCGGCCGCTGATGCTGATCGCCGGCGGCTCGGGTGTCGTGCCGCTGATGGCGATGTTGCGGACCCGCCGCATTGCGGAAGATCATGGTCAGGCGCGCCTGCTTTATTCCTCCCGGTCCCTCGACCAGATCCTCTACCGGACCGAGCTCGATCAGCTTTCGGCTACGCCCTTCCCGCCCGCAGTCATCCACACGCTGACCCGGGGCACACCGCCGGATTGGGCGGGCGAGCATGGTCGCATCGACAAGCCGATGCTCGCCCGCCAGGCGATCGCCGCGAGCGAGGAACCAGAGATCTTCGTCTGCGGCCCCACCCCGTTCGTGGAATCGGTCGCCGACCATCTTCTGACGCTTGGCCACGCGGAAGCCAGGATCCGGACAGAGCGATTTGGCCCCACGGGAGAAGCGAGATGACCGACGATACAATGGTTCTCGACGGTAATGCCGCCGCCGGGGCGCTCGGATCTTTGTTCGCCTTCGATGTCACGATGGCGATCGTCCGTTGCGGGAATTGCAATGCATCGGGTCCTCTCGCCGAGCTTCGGTTCTTCGGCTCGCCGCAGGCGATGGTGCTGCGGTGCCGGCATTGCGACGAGGTCAATATCCGGCTGCTCGAGACCGGCCGCACGATCAACCTCGATCTGAGCGGCGCCGCGCGGATCGAAATCGGCCGCGCAACCTGATCCGCCGGAAATTTTCGGACCGCTTTTTGCCGTCTTGCGTCCTCTCGGGAGTCTGACGGCGGCCGTTGACCGAAGCGGCGCGGCACCGGACCTTCGCCGCGAGATGACACGGAAAGACGCAATGACGAGCAAGGCTTTCGCTTTTTATGGATCCGATGGGCGGCAGGTGGCCGGAACGCTCGAGGAGCCGGCGACCACGCCGCGTGGCTGGGCGATCCTTGCGCATTGCTTCACCTGCGGAAAGGACAGCCTGGCCGCGGTCCGCATATCGAGGGCGCTCGCGCGTGCGGGCATCGGCGTGTTCCGCTTCGATTTCGCCGGCAATGGCGACGTCGCGACGTCGCCGCATGAGCCCCAGTACGCGACAAATGTCGCCGACCTCGTGATCGCCGCGCGCGTCATGACCGCGGCGGGCATGCCGCCGGGCCTCCTCGTTGGCCATAGTCTGGGGGGCACGGCAGCGCTTGAGGCCGCCGGCGAGCTACCGGAGATTGCGGCCATCGCGACGATCTCCGCTCCCGCCGACGCCGAACATGTCCTGAAGCATTTCGCGGCACGGGATCTCGAGCGGATCGAGGCCGACGGCAAAGCCGAAGTGCAGATCGCCGGTCGGCCGTTCATGATCCACCGCAGCTTCCTCGACGATGTCAGGAACCACGACATCGAGAGGCGTGTCGCAGCACTTCGACGGCCGTTGCTCCTCCTGCACGCGCCGCTCGACGACGTGGTCGGCGTCGAACACGCGACCCGGCTGTTCCATGCGGCGAAGCATCCCAAGAGCTTCGTGTCGCTCGACGAGGCCGACCACCTTCTCACCCGAGCCGAGGATGCCAATTATGCAGCGAGCATGATCGCGGTTTGGGCGAGCCGCTATTTGCGCCCGCTGTCCTTCGATATCCCGCAGACAGAGGCCGCGCAGGGCGTCGCGGCCTCCGAAACGCGTGCCGGCAAGTTCCAGGTCGAGATCCGTTGCGGTAACCACGGGCTGTTCGCCGACGAACCCGTATCGGTCGGCGGCATGGCGAGCGGCATGTCGCCTTATGAACTGGTCGCGGCCGGTCTGGCGGCCTGCACGGTGATGACCATGCGGCTCTACGCTGACCGCAAGGGCTTTCCGCTGGAGCGCGCCCATGCCGTCGTGGAGCATGACAAGGTCCCCGGCATGGAGCCGTCCGACCGATTCACCCGTGTCATCACGCTCGACGGACCTCTCGATGATAATCAGCGCGGGAAGATCGCGGCGATCGCCGATCGGTGTCCGGTCGACCTTAGCCTGATACGCGGATCGGATGTGCAGACCCGGCTTTCCGATCAAGCCGTCGGCCAAGCGCACTCATCGGAACGCTGACCTCTCCCGCGGAGGTCGAGACCTTCGCTGATTCGCCCGCCCACCCCTTCCAGTCACCCAAACCGATCATCATCGTGCGCTATGCTCCAAGCGCCGTGCGTGACAGTCCAAAGTTGGTCGCCCACTCCGGGAAGCATTGGAAACGACGCAAATCGCGGCTCATTGTGACCTCGGATCGGAGCCCGGACTTTCCGGGTAGCCACCTGGTTGAGTAGGTCGTCTCCGGCGACATGTGCTGCTGACACGGTTTCAGATTGATCGGCCTCCGGTGGGAACACTGTGCGCAGGTTCCGGCCCCTTGCCGAGTTGAAACCCAACGGCGCGTCGCTGCTCGGCCCAAGCGCGAGGGCCAGAATGTCAAAATCGTTGCAAGATGCCGGACCGAGCTCCTGCGGGAAGCCAAGGGCTGACCAGAAGGCTACTGCTGCCACCGTCGATGACCGGTGGAATGCACTGATGACGGCTGCTCAGAATGGGGACGACCGCGCCTATAATCAATTGATGAGCGAAGTGAGCCGTTGGCTGTCGCGATACTTCCATAAGCGGCTTCCGCCGGCGGCCGCCGAGGACGCCACCCAGGACGCATTGCTTTCCATTCACCTCCACAAGCAGAAATACCAGGCCAATGCGCCGATGACGCCTTGGCTGAAGACAATCGCCCGGTTTAAATGGATCGACCAGTTGCGCGGCCATGTGCGCACCCCGGACAGCCTCGGCGATATCGACGTGCCGATCGCCGATCACGGGCCCGCTGCGCGAGCAGCTATTCTCCTCGAGCTTCTCCTCTCCGAAGTGAAGCCGGCACAAGCCCTGGTTATCAAGCTGGTCAAGCTTCACGATGCCAGCGTCGAGGAAGCCTCCAGCGCGTCCGGACAATCACCGTCGCTGGTGAAGGTGAACATCCACCGCGGCCTGAAGCGTATCGGCCAGATGCTTTCGGACTGACGAGCGCCCGACTGGCCATGCTGCTGTAACCGCGCCTCCCCGTCCGCCGAGTGAAACAAGCAGGAGCGGTTGGCACCCGAACGACGGGTCCGGCTCGACCGCATTGTGGAGAACGGATCATGGGCTTCAATCAACCTGTCGGTGGCGGCGATCGCCGGGCATTCCTTCTACGTGCCGGCGCCGCGACGTTGAGCATCGGCGCGTCCGGCCTGATCGCCGGTCGTGCCGCGGCCGCCGCCAAACAGTCGGGCGATGTCGGCGTGATCCAGACGGCGCTCGCGCTGGAACACGAAGGCATCGCTGCCTATCAGATCGCGGGAAAGTCCGGCTTGCTCACTCCTGGAACGCTCAAGGTCGCGCTCGTTTTCATGGGGCATCACCAGCAGCACCGCGACTCCCTCGCCAAACTCGTCACCCAGCTTGGCGGCCGTCCGGCCGAGCCCAAGACCGACGCGCAATATATCGAAGAACTGAACCTCGGATCGCTTAAATCCGAAGGCGATATCGTGGCGCTTGCGACAACGCTCGAGCGCGGTGCCGCGAGCGCTTATATCGGCCAGATCTCCGCGCTCAAGGACCCCAGCATCGCCAAATTGTTCGCCTCGATCTCGGCGGACGAGGCGGTCCATTGGACGACGCTCAACAACGCCGCCGGAACGCCGATCCCGCCCAGCGCCTATGTCTTCGGCTGAGCGGAGACGGTTGATGCCACAGTCATCCGCCGCAAGGTTTCGGGTCGCTGCCGCCTTGTCCTTCGGGGCATTCGTCCTGGTTGCGGTCGCCCGGCCCACCGGCGCCCAGCCGAGCGCCGCCGTCGCCGACGTCACGGCGGGCCAGGCGCTCTATCAGAGCCGGTGCGCCGGTTGCCACTCGGTCGACGCCGACCGTATCGGGCCGCGTCACCGCAACGTGGTCGGACGCGCGGTCGCTTCCGTGCCGGGCTACAGCTATTCGAACGCCCTGAAGAAGCTGGGAGGCGTCTGGACACCGGCCAGGCTCGATCAGTGGCTGAGCGGCACACAGAAGATGGCGCCGGGAAGCAAGATGTACCTGCAAATGGACGATGTCGCCCAACGCCGGGTCATCATCACTTATCTCCAGTCGGTCTCTACGCCGACGAAGTAGGTCGCTGCGACGGGCGACCGATCGCGCGTGACCGGCGCTGTGGCTGGTTTCCGTGCGATCGGTTTGAAGGCCGCCGCGATGACGCGGCGCCGATCCGACCATCGATCGAACGCGTGCAATTTTCGACGAACAAGGAAGCTATAGATGTCCAGGGAAGCCTATGACGTAGTTATCGTTGGCGCAGGCTCTGCGGGCTGCGTCGTCGCGGCCTATCTCGCCGAGCACACCGATGCGTCGATCGCGCTGATCGAGGCGGGCAACTCGGATTGGGATCCGTTCGTCCATATCCCCTCCGGCTTCGCCATCATGCTCGCCCATGACCGGAATGTCTGGCAGTATGAAACCGTGCCGCAACATGGTGCTGTGAAAGCCTATCGCTCGGGCAAGGTGCTGGGCGGTGGCTCCTCGGTCAACGCGATGGCCTATGTCCGCGGCCAGCCTCGCGATTTCAACCAGTGGCAGGAAGCCGTCGGCGACACCGGCAAATGGTCGTACGAGGACCTTCTCCCTGTATTCATCGCTCAGGAGAGAAACGACACCTTCCACGACGAATATCACGGCATCAAAGGGGGGCTTTCGGTCGAGCAGCCCAAGGGGATCAATCCCCTGAACCAATATTGCCTCAAGGCCTTCCAGGAATATGGGGTGCCGTTCAATCACGACTATAACGGCAAGAGCCAGATCGGCGTCTCGCCGGTCCAGTCCACGACCGGGAATCATCGCCGCTGCAGCTCGGTCGATGCGCATCTGCGTCCGCACCTTGAATCAGGCCGGGTGACTCTTCTCACCGGGACGACGATCACGAGGGTCATCCTTGAAGGCAAGCGCGCCGTCGGCGTCGAGCTCAGCGGCCATGACCGCAAGAGGATCAAAGCCGGCCAGGTCATTCTGTCGGCGGGAGCACTTCATAGCCCGACGATCCTGATGCACTCGGGCATCGGACCGGCCGAGCATCTGCGCGACCATGGCATCGACGTGATCGTCGACTCCCCGGACGTCGGCGAGAACCTCCAGGACCACCCGATGGTGCCCGTGCGGGCCTATGTGAAAGGCGATCTCGGCTATCAGATGACGGCAATGGGCTTCGGCGTCGTGAAGGCCGGCCTCAGGTATCTCATTACCAAGGACGGCCCGGCAGCAGGCATCGGCATCGAAAGCGTCACCCATTGGAACCCATCGGATTTCACGGCCGAACCGACGATCCAATGCTATCACGCGCCGATCATCGCGAACCAGGACCTCGCACCGACCGGCCACCGCTCGGGAATCACGCTGGAGACCGTCGTGCTGCAACCCAAAAGCCGTGGCTGGATACGCTTGGCCGACGCCGATCCGACCTCGATGCCGCTCATCAATCCTAAGTTCCTCGACCACGAATACGATCTGAAGGCGACCGTCGAAGCCGTGCGAGCGGTCCGCAAGGTCATGGCCCAGCAATCGCTGGCGGCGGTGATCGAGGAGGAGCTGGAACCCGGCCCGGCCACTCAGTCGGATGCAGAGATCGCCGAATGGGCGAAGCGAGCGGTCACGACGATGTGGCATCCGGTCGGAACCTGCCGGATGGGCCAGGACGAGCGGTCGGTCGTCGACGCAAGGCTCCGGGTCAGGGGCGTCGAGGGCCTGCGCGTCATCGATGCCTCGATCATGCCGAACATCACGAGCGGCAACACGAACGCGCCAACCCAGGCGCTCGCCCGACATGCCGCGAAGATGTTGGTCGAGGATTTGCAGAAGAGCGGCGTCAGCTTGGCCGCCTGAGGCGCACCAGCCGAAGCCGTCTCGCTCCGGCCCTGAGTCTCGCCCAAATGGCAAGACCAGGCCGGGCGCAGTGGATCAGATCCGGCGACATCCCATCTTCGGGTCGATGGATAGGAAGGAGTTTTCGATGGCCAAGTACGAGAAGAGCCGTGACGCGATCGCCAAGCTGACGCCGGAGCAGTTTCGCGTCACGCAGGAGAGCGGAACCGAACGCGCCGGGACCGGCGCCTATCTCGGCAACAAGCAGGCCGGCATCTATGTCGACATCGTCTCGGGCGAACCGTTGTTCGCGTCTTCCGACAAATACGAGTCCGGCTGCGGCTGGCCGAGCTTCACCAAGCCGATCGAGCCGGCGAACGTCGCGGAACTGAACGACACGAGCCACGACATGGTGCGCACCGAGGTGCGCTCGAAGCATGGCGACAGTCACCTCGGGCACGTCTTTCCCGATGGCCCCAAGGACCGCGGGGGTTTGCGCTACTGTATCAACTCGGCATCGCTTCGCTTCGTGCCGAAGGCCGAAATGGCGGCCCAGGGTTATGGCGACTATCTCGATCAAGTGGAGGACATCTGATGAGCACGGAACGCGCGGTACTGGCGGGTGGATGCTTCTGGGGCATGCAGGACCTGATCCGAAAGATGCCCGGCGTCCTCTCCACCCGCGTCGGCTACACTGGCGGCGACGTGCCGAACGCGACCTACCGCCATCACGGCAGCCATGCCGAGGCGATCGAGATCAACTTCGATCCTGAGAAGACATCCTATCGCAAGCTGCTCGAATTCTTCTTCCAGATTCACGATCCCACGACGCCCAACCGCCAGGGAAACGATCGCGGAGCAAGCTATCGCTCGGCGATCTATTTCACGAGCGACGAGCAGAAGGCGGTGGCGGAAGGCACAATTGCCGATGTCGAGGCGTCGGGCTTTTGGCCGGGCAAAGTGGTGACCGAGCTCGAGCCGGCCGGTCCCTTCTGGGAAGCGGAACCTGAGCACCAGGATTATCTCGAGCGGATCCCGAATGGATATAGCTGCCACTTCGCGCGGCCAAACTGGGTCTTGCCCCACCGTCCAGGGAAAGCGGCCTAGCGCATCATGAAGATCGTGGTGATCGGGGCCAGCGGCCGCATCGGCGACATATTGACGCGGAAGCTGCTGCTGGCCGACTGCGAGGTCTTTGCGGCCGCGCCGACTTATGGGGTCGACAGCGTGACCGGCGTCGGGCTGGCGGAAGCGCTGGCCGACGCCGACATCCTCATCGACGTGTCCAATTCACATTCGGTCGAGGGCGCCGCGGCAATCCGCTTCTTCGGCACGTCGTGCCGCAATCTCATCGCGGCCGGTCATCGGGGAGGCATCCGGCACCATATCATCCTGTCCATCGTCGGGGTCGATCGGCTCACGACTGCGGGCTATTTCGAGGCAAAGAAGCTTCAGGAAGATCTGATCAGGGAGTCTGGGACGCCGTTCACGATCGTGCGATCGACCCAGTTCTTCGAATTCATCCGCGACGTCGTGCAGGACGGTACCGCATGCGCGATTCCGGTATCGACTGCGTTCGTGCAGCCGATCTCCGGTGGAGACATCGCTGACGCCTTGGCGCGCGCGGCGTTCGGCGATCCCGCCAACGCCGTCGTGGAGATCGCAGGCCCCGAGCAGATCCGGCTTTGTGACGTAGCCGCCGAGATCGCGACCGCGTTCGAAGACGAGCGCAGCGTCGTGCCAGACAGCCACGCACCCTATTTCGGCGCCGAGATCGGGGAACGCGCGCTTCTTCCGGGATGGGATGTCCGCGTCGCATCTCGCAGATTCGACGATTGGTTCCGCGACAGTCTGCAGCCCAGTTGGGCGAAGATCCCGACCGACTGAACGCACCGCATCGACGCCTGTGTCGACAGGCCCCGCTCGCGCAACGTAACCAGATCGCGCGCCGCGGCGAAAAACACCAGGACACCGATGGCGCGAATTGCGCCGTCGATAATAGCGCGGACGGCCAAGGTGCGACATGATCAAAGCTGGCGAGGGATGAGCCAATGACTTCGGCAGAGACGATAGGGCTCGGTGGCGGATGCCATTGGTGCACGGAAGGAATCTTCCAGATGCTGACAGGCGTTGCGCAGGTCGATCAAGGTTTCATTCGGTCCGATCCACCCTCCGGTACATGGGCGGAGGGCGTAATCGTTCATTTCCAGCCGGCCAAAATCAACCTTTCGATCCTCATCGAAGTCCATCTGCGAACGCATCGAGCAACCGCACCCTACGAGGCTGAAAGCAAGTATCGGAGCGCGATTTACACCTTTGATGAAGAGCAAAACCGGCAGGCAATCGATGCCATCTCGGCACTCCAGCGGGGTTTCGACGATCCGATCGGGACAAGGGTGCTTCCTTTTCGCGAATTCAGGCCATCGGATGATCGCTTCCAGAATTATTATATGAGCGACCCGGAGAGACCATTTTGCCGTAGATATATCGACCCCAAGCTCGATTTCATCCGCCGGAACTTTGCCGAGGTTATAGCGAGCGGCGGAAATGCGGACGGCGACGAACAACATTGATGCCGGACGGCCAGGATGAGTTCATGTCAGCGCTCGAAGCGCTGCCTCTTGGCTATACCGAAGGGCATTTCGAGGGGCGACGCTACGGCATGACGATCACCAGATCCGGCGATGGCCGCAGATGGTGGCTTTTTGCCAGAGAACTCGGCGGCTCCGATATTGTCAGTTTGAACCTGTACCGCCCGAGTAGCGGCCGGATTGCACTCAGACCCTGCGAGATGTCGGTCGAAAAGGTGACTGGCTTTGTCCGAAACTATCGACCGACAGAGGCTCCACGATCATGATGACGCCGGCGCCATTGTATCGCGGCCTGGCCCCATTAAATTGTTGGCATGCACCAAAATAGTGTTTCGTTTCGCGAGCATCGCGAGCTCGGCGATGTCGCGTGGCTGCGTGATCACGATCGCGCGCTGGCGCTTGCGGCAAAGCAGAACAAGCCCGTCCTTCTGTTATTCCAAGAGGTCCCCGGATGTTCGACCTGCGTTGGATTCGGGCAAGACGTTCTGACGCATCCTTTGATGGTGGAACTGATCACCGACCGGTTCGTGCCGGTCGCGATCTTCAACAACCATGCGGGCGCGGACGCCGAGGTCCTGCGCCGCTACGACGAGCCATCCTGGAACAACCCTGTGGTGCGGGTTATCGGCCGTGACGGAGCCGAGCCGTTGCCTAGGTTTGCCGATCGCTATGATGCCCTGGGACTGCAGCAATGGATGGTCGCGGTTCTCGAAAAGCTCGGGGAAGAGATTCCCGGCTATTTCCGCTTGCTGGGTCGCGACCTGCTGCTCGAAAATGGGCTGAGCAAGTGCGCCACTTATACGACGCCGTGCTTCTGGTCGGGCGAAACCAGCCTCGCCCAGCATCCCGCCATTATCACGACCGATGCCGGCTGGGTCGATGGCGAGGAAGCGGTCCGCGTGCATTTCGATCCGCGCCAGGTCTCGCACGTGGATCTGGATGGCTATGCCCGCGGGGAGCTATTCGAGCCGATAGAACACGGCGGCTTCGGGTTGGACCGCGAGCCGCAATTCTACCTGCGCAAAACGCCCGCGCGCCATCTGCCTTTGACGCCAGCCCAACGTACCCGGATCAATGTGGCGGTGCCTTATCGCGCTTCGATCGTCGAGCTGCTCAGCCCGCAGCAATCCGCATGGCTCGCCGATCCCCGGCTGACGCAATCGAGCGGCGACGAAACCTATCGCGCGGACATTCGGGAGAGCTGGAAGGCGCTGACGGCGCAGCTTGGCCTCATCGGCAACAAAGGCACATAGACCGTCATCCGCCGGCGGTCGGGGTACACGCGAACATTGCCCGCCGTGGTCGGACGGCTCGATCGCCGCATCCGACCTCCGGCGCCAGACATAGCGACGGCGAGGCGCGCCTCAAGCGGCCAAGGGCTTCGCCATCCGCACGCGCTGCCGGTCGGCCCAGGCGGATACCGCGTCCGGCGCGACGCCCAGGACCATCAGCAACGCCTCGGCCGCCTCGATGCCGTGCGACGCCTCGGCCGAGACCACTGCTTCGATCCCAAGCTCGTTCAGTTGGGCGGCCTCGTCGTCGGTGCGCACCACCCAGAGGCGGTGGAGGTTGGGGAACAGCGCGACGGACGATGGCATCCAGTCGCGGGCGGCCTCGATCGAGGCCGCCGTCATCACACTGAATTCGCGACCGCCGAGATCGACGGCACGCCAGAGCCTGGCATCCGAGGCATCCCCGAAGGAAGCGTTGTAGCCATCTGCCACGGCCCGGCGAAGTCGGGCGCCATCGCGCTCTACGGCATCATAGCCGATGTCGAATTCCCCGAGGGCGTCGGCGATCGTCCGCCCGACATCGCCCATCCCGACGATGATCACCGGATTGACATTTCCTTGCGGCACCAGTTCGGTTTGCATCCTGCGCGTCGCGCGGCTCCGCAAGCGACCCGCGGCGGTCCGGCCGATGTAACCGAGCGCGGGCGTCACCGCGAGCGTCAGTGCAACAGCAGCGATGAGCTGGGCAACGTTTGCACTACCGACAGCAGAGCGAACGGCGGGCACGTTGAACACGACGAAGGCGAATTCCGAGCCGCCGGCCATCAGCACCCCCAGCTGAACGGACCCCGGGACGGACCAGCGAAAGGCCAGACTCGCCAGGATATTGGCAATCGATTTGAGCGCGATGATTCCGGTCGCCATCAAAAGGATCGCGGGCCAGGCGGTTTCGATCACGGCGCGGTCGAGCGATGCGCCGACGGAGAGGAAAAAGAAGCTGACCAACAGGCCGCGGAACGGTCCGATCTCCGAGCGAACGCTGGCTTTGAACGGGCTTTCGGCGACCATCATGCCACCGAGGAAGGCGCCAAGCGTCATCGACAAGCCCACCGTCGCGGCCAACCAGCCTGCCGCCAGCGCGATCAGCAGAGCGGTCGCGGTGAAGACCTCCTCAGCGCCGTGTTTCGAGAGGATCGCGAAGAGCGGTCGCACAATGAAGCGGGCCGACAGCAGCGACAGACCGATAGCCAGCACCGTCTTCAACAGCGCCGCAAGCATGGCAGGACCTGCCGCGCCGCTCTCCAGCGACGTCGTCAGGATGAGGAGGAAGATCGCGGCCACGTCCTGGAAAATCAGGATCGCGACCGCAGTCAATGCGACAGGACAATTCTGCTGCCGACGGTCCGCGATAACGCCCGCCACGATGGCGGTGGACGAAAGCGCCAGTGCGGTGCCGACGATGAACGCGGGCATCGCAGCGAGACCCAGCGCCCAGGCACAGGTGGCGATAAGGAGCGTCGACGCCCCGACCTGGAGCGGTCCGAAGCCGAATATGTCGCCTGCTTCGCGTCTAATGTGAGCGGTCGAGAAATGCAGACCGATATCGAACAGCAGGAAAACGACACCGAGCTCGGCCAGGAGGTGAACCGTCCCGCCTGCCGAAAGCAGTGCCGGGTGCACCGCGGAAACCATCATGCCGAGAAAAAGGTAGCCGACGATCGGGTTCACTCGCGCCATCCGCGACAGGACCGCGGCTGCGATACCAAGCGCCAGAATGATCAGGATCGGAAAAACAGCTTCGGCGATCTCCACGAGCACTACCCTTGGTTGTGTTGGCAGAACCCGGCCTTTGTTCCGAACCCTATTGAGATGTCTCGGTTGGAGCGGCCGGACGGTTACGCCCGAAGATCAATCCGTTGCCCCCTCACTGCCGATGTAACTTTTGGGCTGTCCCGTCCGAGCCATTCAAGGAACCACAAGGAAGGCGCGATGACGGACGAGATCATCAACAATGTGTCGATGAGCAGATATGAACTGCCGATCGCTGACGAAGCCGTGGCGCTTTCCTATTACAGCCTGGAAGACGGTCGCGTGGTCCTTCGGCACACAGAGGTGCCGCCCGAATATGGCGGGCAAGGCATCGGAAAGCGGCTCGCGCATGCGGTCTTCGAGTTGCTCAAGGCCGACGGTAAGCGGGTGGTCGCCAAATGCCCGTTCATGGCCGCCTACGCCGCCCGCAACCCTGAATATGCCGTTATGCTCGATGGGTGATCTGCTCCCAGGTTTTGTGGCTCGGGAGACAGCGCGGTGAGCATCCTGGCCGCGGTGCATGACGGCAACGAAGTTGCGCGATGGATGGAGTGGGACGGCACTACCGCCGTTGTGCCCGAACAGGGTTTCGCCTGGATCGATGTCGTGGATGCCGAGGGCGACGACATCGGCAAGCTTCAGCACACGTTCGGGCTACACGAACTCGCCGTCGAGGATTCGATGAGCGCGTCGCAGCTGGCGAAGGTCGATCTCTATGACGATCATATCTTTGTCGCTGTGAAGGCAGCTGCTCTTAGCGACAGCAGGATCGAATATACCGATATCAACATCTTCCTCGCTGAGAGACGGATCATCACGGTTTGTCGGATGGAAACCGCCTTTGGCCACAGGCTGAGGGAGCAGATCGATCGGATAGGCGCTAAGAAAATGGTGGGGCCGGAATTCGTCGCCCATCAAGTCCTCGATTTGATCGTCGACGACTATTTCCCCATCGTCCAGATGTTCGCCGATGAAGTGCTGTTGATGGAAAAGCGCCTGCTCGACAGCTCATTGGGACGCGAGGAGATCTCGCGGATCTTCCAGCTCCGGCGCGAGACTATCCATTTCAAGCGCGTGCTCACCCGGATGAGCGACGTGTGCAACAAGCTCGCCAATCTCGATCTTCCTTGCGTCTCCAACGGCGCGAAGCCCTATTTCCGCGATGTCCTCGATCATCTCGCGCGGATCGATGCCATGAGCGATGGTTTGATCGACGTGATCCGGACTGCGATGGAAGCCAGCAGTCTCCTCGAGGAGCAACGGCAATCGGCGATAACCCGCCAGCTCGCCGCCTGGGCCGCCATCTTGGCGATACCGACCGCGATATCCGGCATCTTCGGGATGAATTTCGTGAGTGGCCCCTCGTCGCTGACGACATGGGAATCGCTGACGATATTCGGCACCATGGCCGCTATCTGCGGCTTCCTCTATTGGCGCTTCCGGCGGCTGGGATGGTTGAGGCCCGGCAAGGCCAATTGAAGCGCATAGTCCGATTTGCCTGGCTCTCCGGATCAGTGTCGGCCGGTTCCTGTAACCCGGCACCTTAGCGGCGCGAGTGATGTTGGTCGCCGGCGTCGGATTCGCCGGAGACTTTCGAACGACACCACAATTCACATGAACGGGGATCAATCAAATGGCCGGATTCGAAGCCGTGAAAGAGCATATGGAAGTGATTGGCGCGGATGGCGCACACGTCGGGACCGTTGATCGCGTGGTCGGCGACCGCATCAAGCTGGCCAAGGCCGACAGTGGCGAGGGCCAGCACAAGGGCCACCACCATTTCATCTCCCGTGGCCTGGTCGCCGAGGTCGAAGGCGCGACCGTCCGCCTCAGCGCGAACGGCGATGTCGCGGTGACCTTTGAGGAAGAAGAATAGGCACAGGACCACGCTCCGGCAGTGATCGGCTGAGCAAAAAAAGGGAAAATGTGAAGATGACGAACGTGAGTCCCGAGCCGCTCCGGACGCCGACGGATCTCGATCGAGACGCTGCGGCCGGCCTCGCCGATAGGTTGAACGCGACGCTGGCCGACAGCTTCGCGCTCTACCTCAAGACGAAGAACTTCCACTGGCATGTCTCGGGACCGTCGTTTCGGGACTACCACCTCCTGTTCGACGAACAGGCCGGTCAAATCCTCCTCGGCACTGATGTGATCGCCGAGCGAGTTCGAAAGACCGGGAACACGACGGTGCGCTCGATCAGCGACATTGCCCGGCGCCAGACGTTGCAGGACAATGATGCCGACTTCGTCGGTGCCGCCGACATGCTTGCCGAGCTGAGGAAGGACAATCTCTACCTGGTTGAATCGCTGCGGGCCACGAAGGCCGCGGCGGACGCGGCCAAGGACAATGCCACCTCGGCCATGATCGATACCCTGACCGACGAAGCCGAGCAGCGCGCCTGGTTCCTGTTTGAAACCGGACGCTCGGCCTGAGGTCGCGAGAAGGGATTTTTTCCGTACCCCGGCACAGGTTGTAACCGCAGCCTGTGCCGGACCGTGATCTTCTTGAATGCTCAATGCGATCAAGGAGGGTGGCATGCGGAAGGCCTGGATTCCATTTCTTGCGAGCGTAGCCGTTTTGGCGACGTCGCTTGGCTATGCTCAGTCGCGCGTGAAAGCCCAGGCGTCCGCGCAACCGGATGCGCCGAATGGGCGGTACCTGCCGGAATATGCGGCGGACGGATCGCTAAAACTGCCTCGGAACTGGCGAAGCTGGGTCTTTATCGGCGCGCCCCTTACCCCGAACGCGCTGAACGGCGGGAAAGCCAATTTCCCCGAATTCCATAACGTCTATATCGAGCCCGGTTCGTACGCGATCTACAAGAAGACCGGGGTGTTTCCCGAAGGAACGATCTTCTTCAAGGAATTGCAGCTCACGCTACCGGGCGAAAGTCCGGACGGGTCGAGAACGGAGCCCTCCGGTCGCGGCTATTTCCCCGGCGCCTACAATGGTGCCGACGTCAGCGTGAAGGACACGAAGCGATATGCCGCCACCGGTGGGTGGGGATATTACAACTTCAATCATCACGAGCCAAAGGCAGCGACGGCCATGCCGAAGCCGAAGGACGAATGCGCGGCTTGCCATATCGGTAGCGCGAAAAAAGACGACGTGTGGACCCAGTTCTACCCGCTGCTCGACAATCTCTCGCTCAAATAAGCTGGCATCACGCTGGATGAACTTCAGGAGGCGCGACATGAAAAAAATGCGGCTTGGAACTGCTGCGAGCTATACGTTGCTGCTCGGGTCCGCGATTGCGTTCGTGGCCGGCTGCGCTCAGAAACCCGCGACCGGCGCGGGTCCTGCGGCAGCGGACACATCAATCGTCGATGCCGGCGGGAATATGCGGGTCCCGACGGACTATCGCACGACCTACCAGACCCTCGGTACCTGGGCGATTGCGGCCGACGGCAAGGGCTCGAAGGAGATGCATATCGTCTATGCCTCACCGGGAGCGGCGGCCGCCTATCAGAAGACCCGGCAATTCCCCGACGGAACGGTCCTCGTGAAGGAAGTCTACGAGACCCAGACGGCCGACATGACGACCGGCACCGTCAGCCATGCCGAGAAGCTCAAGGGCTGGTTCGTGATGGTCAAGGACAGCAAGAATTCCCACCGGGGCAAACCCCTATGGGGCGACGGCTGGGGATGGTCCTGGTTCGATGCCGGCAACCCGACCCACACCACATCGACCAACTACAAGAACGATTGCCAAAGCTGCCACGTGCCGGCGCAGGCGACCGACTGGATCTACGTGAACGGATATCCGGTCTTGCGGAAATGACCTCGCCGAGGGCGCCCAAGGGGTGCCCTCGGCGACCGAAGCGACACCGCCCTGGGTGGACGCGAAAACGTGATGGAAGGAAAGCGGCATGGAACAGGCCCCCCAGATCGGTGACAGGATCACTGATAAATCATCGACCCCCAGTGCGGAGACGATCCGAGACTGGCTCGGCCCTGAGGCATTCGCGCAGTGGGTCGAGTTGCAGAGCTGGATCGAGAAATCCTATCCCGGCGTGTTCACGCCGGAATGGCTCTATGGAGGCCAGAAGAAGGGTTGGTCGCTGCGCTACAAGAAGACCAAGGCCTTCTGCACCTTCCTCCCCGAATACCGGCGGCTTTCGGTCGTGGTCGTGTTCGGCGGATTGGAACGCGACAAGTTCGAGGACCGGCGGTCGCTCTGGCGCCCTCAATTGGTCGAACTCTATGACGGGACCAAGACCTATCCTGATGGCAGGTTCCTGACGGTGGCGATCGGTTCGGCGGAAGACCGTGAGGAGCTGAAGGAGTTGCTGACCATGAAACGCCCGCCGACGGCGGGCTGAACGCCGCGGGAGGAACATCGACGGCTGGTGGTGACGTTGGTCGACCACCGGTGATCGATGGATCGGACATGTCCCACACCGCGCCGCCCGGCTTCCGAACCGCGACCTAGACACCAGGTGTCAGGAATAGCTCAAACAACGTCACGCGCGGCATACCGGTGAACGCGGTACTCCCGGTTGCCGCCGTACTTGGCGTGCCGCTCCGACACCGATCAGCATGAGGACCGCGCCAGCAAACAATGCTCCGACATCGCGACGATCGGCGCAGCTCCCCTGCAAGGCGCTAGCGCGGCTTCCACCCTGCCCCTGCCCTGCCTCTCCCCGGCTGAACGTCTGACCATTCGACCGGGGATCGATAATCAGAGCGGTTGTGCGACCGCGTCGAGGATCACGAACGGCGTCTCTGTCCTGATCACCTGAACATCGCCCCAACCACCCTTGGCGAGCAAAATGCGATACTCGTCCAGCGTCCGTTCGCGGCCGGTCGCCATCACCAACATGTTCATGTCCATGAGCGGCGCGAGACCTGGCTCATTGGCCGGGCCAACGAGAAGCTCAATGATCGCGATCCGAGCGCTGGGGGGTGCCGATCGACGGCAGTTGCGCAGTATCTCAATGCATTGCTCGTCATTCCAGTCATGCAGGATGTACTTGAGGAGGTAGAGGTCAGCTGACGGCACTTCCTCGAAGAAATCGCCCCCGACTGCCGCCGTGCGATCCTGCACGCCGGCGGCCGAGGCAAACCGCGGCACCTCCGGAACGACATCGGGGCGATCGAATACGGTGCCGCGCAAATCCTGGTTGGCTTCGAGCAACGCGATCAGCAAGGCGCCACCGGCACCCCCAACGTCGATGGCATGGTCAAGAGCGCTGGTGTCGAGCAGCCGCGCCACCTCAGCGGATACCGCCGCCGTCAGGTCGCGCATGGCATTGGTGAAGGCCTCGTTCTCGACAGGGTTCTGCTGATAATATTCGAAAATACCAGCACCCAGCACAGGGATCGTCTGCGGCGCCCCGGCGCGTACTGCCTCGGGCATATGTCCCCACGGCTTCCAGTGGCCCGGACTCGCCAGCGCCACCGCGAACCCGCGCAGCGACTGCGGATTGTCCTTGCGCAGCAAGCCGAGCAACGGCGTGCCGGCGAAGCGCCCGTCGTCGTCCACCGTGGTCAGCCCCTGGGACGCGCAGGCGCGTAGGAATCGCCTGGTGGCATCGACGTCCAGCCCCTCCGCTTCGGCGAGCGCCTGCGCGGTCATGGGTTGTTCCAAGAGGCGCTCGGGCAGGCCGAACTCCACCGCGGTTCGGACCATCTGAGTGACCCAATAGCCGGTGATCATTCCCATCATGCGCTCGCCGAGATCGATTCCGTCAGCGGTCGGAATCTGGTCAAGTCCTTGGGGGTTGTTCATGGGTACTCCTAGGTAGACTGGCACATGTTGTGCGGTAGACTGGAACAGCAGGCGTCTGTCCCTGGACGCGAATCCGCGAGAGACGATGCTCAATAGTTTGGGCGTCAGATGCGTCTCAAAACCCGATCGACGCACCGGCCTGGAAGCTTCGGCCGTAAACGCCCTCGAAATAGGTCACGACCCCTCCATTTCCCGGCGCAGGGGAAGGGATGCCTTTGTCGAACAGGTGTTCACGACCCATCTCGCGGAAGAAGGCCGCCGGTACGCAGCGAGCTATTCCGTAACCAGATGCATCACCGGAAAGCCCATCTTGGCCGCGAATATTTCCTGGAGCGCCACTGCGGCCGGGAGCGGCCGCCAGGCCACGGTGATGCTGTCGATCAGACCGTCGTCATCGAGGTGAAGACGCTCGTTTCCCTGGACCGTGATGCCATCGCGCGCGAAGGTGAAGAACACCGCCACGTCCCTGTCCGACGTAATCGACAGATTTACCTCGAGGGTTTCGATCGTTTCGATAAAACCGGAGAGGATCGCCACGACGGCGTCCCTGCCCTCGATGACATCGGCATAGATCGGCCCGTGAAGCACGATACCTTCCGCGAAATGCGGCGCGATACCGAGCTTGTCCCGGCTGCTCAAAGCTTTGAAATAGTCGTCTACATGAACGGAATTCATCGAAGTCACTCCGGAAGGATTGTTGATCTGGCGATTGGACGGTTGACCCACCGGCGCTCGGTTCGAGGCAAGCCTTCACCCGAAAGGCAGCCGGCGGGTCAGTCTTGATCTGGCGTTTACGGTCAGCCGTTCATTCGGTCGGCATGGTGTAGGACGGAATGACCTTCATCTCGGTCATCCACCGGAAGGTGGTGAATTCGTCGAGATCGGTCGCGGTGCCGATACGAGAGGCATTCCCGGACTGCTTGACCCCGCCGAATGGGGCATTGACGTCGATCTTCATCGTCTGATCGTTGAGATGCACCATGCCGCTCTCGACGCCCTTCGCGACTTCTCGCGCGTGGTTCAGCTCACCGAAGACCGATGCCGCCAGGCCGTATTTCGAGGCATTTGCCAGCCGCACCCCTTCTGCATCGTCTCGGAAGGTGATGATCGGCGCAATGGGGCCGAATACCTCGTCCGTCACGAGACGCGACGTGGGAGTAAGGTTGGTCACGACCGTCGGGCGATAGAACGGGCCTTCGAAGGTGCCGCCCTCCAGCACCTTTCCGCCCTCGGCTACGGCGTCCTGCACCAGCTGGTGGATCCTGTCGCGCTCATGCTCGCTGATGATGGGGCCAAGTTGGACCGTCTCTTTCCACGGGTCGCCGATGGTCATCTCGCGTGCGAGTTCCGCGAGACGTGTGGAATAGGCCACCGCGACGCTTTCGTGGACGATGTGGAGCCCCACTGCGACGCAGATCTGTCCCTGGTGCAGGAAGCTCGCGAACGCGCTCGCGCGAGCCGCCAGCTCGATGTCCGCATCCGCGAGCACCACGAACGGGTTCTTGCCGCCGAGCTCCAGCGAAAACCGCTTCAGCTCGCCGCCGGCCGCTCCGCCGATGTCACGGCCGACGGCTGTGGAGCCGGTGAAGCCGATCATGGCGATGTTCGGATCACGCACCAGCGCTCCACCAACGCCCCCGCGCGCGGTCACGACACTGAACACGCCCGCCGGCAACCCTGCTTCTTCGAGAATGCGGGCCAACAGCAGACCGCCCGACACCGGCGTGATCGAACTCGGCTTCAGCACGACGGTATTCCCGCCCGCGAGCGCCGGAGCGACTGCCCGAAGGGCAAGCACGAGCGGCCAATTGAACGGGCCGATGACCCCGACGACGCCGAGTGGTCTGCGCTCATAATAGCTGAGGGTCTCGGCGTCGTCCTTGACCACCGTCGACCACGGCTCGGAGAGAAGGTCAGCTGCGTGAACGAAATAATCCCGGGTGACGTCGATCTCGAAGTTCGACTTGTAGCGAGAGGACCCGGCTTCGCGGACGAGCCAGTACACCGCCTCCTCGCGATACTTGACCAGCAGCTCGGCGGCGCGGCGAAGGATGATGGCGCGCTCGCTCGGCGCAACCGCCGCCCAGCTTGGCGCGATCGCCTTCGCCTGGTTGCAAGCGGCGGCCATCTCGTCTGCGCTCGCGTCAGCCATCGTGCCGATCGTTTCTCCCGTCGCCTTGTCGCTGATCGGGATGGAACTCTTCGCAGCGATCCACGAGCCGACGTACATCTTGCCGTCCCAAAGCTCGGGCCGCATCAATTCGAACTGAAAATCGGGGGATTTGGACATCGTCTTACTCCTTCGGGGGGCCAGGGGATCACATTCCGTTTGGGGGCTTCGTCTGATCGCCGCCAACGGCGGGCGGTGGCGTGTCGAGGACAGGTGGCGCGCCCTCCCAGCCGCCGCCGAGCGCCTTGAACAGCGAGACCTGGAGGTTCGCGACGTTCGTGTCGGATTGCGCGAGCGCTTGGCGTGCCGCCGCACGGTTCTGCTCGGCGACGAGAAGGTCGAGGAAGTTGTCGCGCCCGGAGTCGAAGCGCTGCTTCGTTTGATTGGCGGCACTTTCCGCCGACGCAGTTGCGCGCGCGAGTGCGGCATTCTGGTCGAGGGCTGCTGCATAGCGGGCGAGTGCTTGTTCGGTCTCCCGAAGCGCCGTGAGGATCGTGCCCTCGTACTCGGCCAAGGAAACGTCCGACCCCGCGCGCGCCTGACGGATTTTAGCCCGGGCCACGCTGAAATTGGGGAACGTCCACGAAATGAGCGGACCGAGCGAGTATCCGAACGACGCCGACTTTCCGATGTTGCCGATCTTGGGTGCGCCGAGCGACACCGATCCGAGCAACGAGACAGACGGGAAGAGGGAGGCCGTAGCAACGCCAATCCGCGCAGTATCGGCCGCGAGCTTGCGTTCCGCGGCGCGCACATCGGGGCGGCGAGCCAGGAGGGCGGCGCCATCACCGATCGGTATCTGGGTCTTCACCTTTGGCACGATGCGACACGCCGAGGCGTCTGCGTCGATGTCGGCGGGCGGCCGGCCGGTCAGCGTCGCCAGCGCATAGAGTTGCGCGCGACGCTCTGCCTCGAAGCCCGGCACCTGGGCGTTGGCTTGCTCGACAAGGATGTTGGCCTGATCGACGTCGCGCTGTGTGCCACGGCCGGCGTCGAGCAAGCGTTGGGTCAGATCGCGCGTGTTCGCCTCGAGCGACGCGGTCTCGCGTGCCACGTCGGCCTGCATCGCCGCGCCGCAGGCATCGGCATAGCTTTGAGCTACCTGCGCCGCGATCGAAATTCTGACCCCTTCGAGGGTCGCTTCGGTTGACTGCGCGTCGGCTCGAGCAGCCTCGACCGATCGTGAAACGCGGCCGAACACGTCGACTTCGTAGCTGGCGTCGAAGCCTGCCTGGTAGAAATAGAAGTCGCTATGATCGGACCCGGATCCCGTGGCGCTACCACCCGTCGCCGGCCCAAGCTGGTCGGCTCCGACGCGCTGGCGCGAGTAGGAGGTCGACAGATTGGTCGTCGGAAGGCGTCCCGCCCTTGCCTCGGAGAGTTGCGCTCGGGCGAGCCGGAGATTTGCCGCGGCCACCCGGATGTCGGTGTTGTACCGGAAGGCGTCATTGATCAGCCGAGAGAGCACCGGGTCGGAATAGAGCTCCCACCATTTGGAAGAGGCTTGTGCCGTGGAAACGGCGACGGTCGATGCGCCTTCCTTGAATGGCTGCTTTGCGACTTCGGATACGGCGGGGGGTCGGTAGTTTGGCCCCACCGCGCAACCTGCGAGCCCCAGTGCGCCAGACAGAAGCAGTGCCGTGGAAAGTGTCCGTACAGGCATCATGCCTCGTCTCCCGCCGGCGCCGGGGCCGCAATTTGGGGTGTGCCTGAAGCGACGTCGGTGTGCGTCCCGAACCGGGCGCGAGCACGCGCAGTCCATGCGGAGATCCGTTCCGCCATCAGGCGATTGATGACGTAGAAGCTCGGCGTGAAGATCAGGCCGAAGAAGGTCACGCCGATCATCCCGAAGAATACGGCGACACCCAGCGCCTTGCGCATCTCCGAGCCGGCGCCGTGCGCGACGATCAGCGGGAACACGCCAAGGATGAACGCTATCGACGTCATCAGGATCGGACGGAGACGCTGGTGGGCAGCGCGTGTCGCTGCCTCCCAGTGGGTCAGCCCTTCCGTTTCTCCCTGTCTCGCAAACTCGACGATCAGGATCGCGTTCTTGGCCGCGAGGCCGATCAGCACCACCAGCCCGATCTGCGTCAGGACGTTGTTGTCCATGCCGAGCAGGTTGACCCCGAGAATGGCGGCGAGGAGACACATCGGAACGATGAGGATCACCGCCAGCGGCAGCACGACGCTTTCATATTGGGCGGCGAGGAGCAGGAACACGAAGAGAACCGCCAGCCCGAAGACATAGATGCCGGTATTGCCCGCCTGCGTCTGTTGATATGAGAGATCGGTCCATTCGATACCCATGCCCTTCGGCAGAACCCGCGCCGAAATCTCTTCCATCGCCTTGATGGCTTGACCGGAGGAGTAGCCGGGCGCGGCTTCACCTTGAATCTCCGCAGACGAGAACAGGTTGTAGCGGACGACGCGATATGGACCTGCTTGCTTGTCCACCTCCGCGATGGCCGCCAGCGGAACCATCTTCCCGGTATCGGAACGAGCGCGCAGCTGGAGAATGTCGGCCGCCGATTGCCGGTACGACGTGTCCGCTTGAGCGACCACCTGCCAGGTGCGGCCGAGATAGTTGAAATCGTTGACGTAGGCTGAGCCAAGGTAGGTGCTGAGCGTCGAGAACACGCGATCCACGGGCACGCCTAGTTGCTCCGCCTTCTCCCGATCGATCTTTACATGAAGGCGTGGCGTGGCGGTGTTGTAGGTCGTGAAGACCCGCCGCAGCGCGGGGTCCTTGTTCGCCTCCGCAATCACATCCTGCGCAGCCTTCTCAAGGGCGGCATAACCAAGGCCGGTGCGGTCCTCGAGCTCCATTTTAAAGCCGCTCGCGAGGCCAATGCTTCGGACCGGCGGCGGCGCGATCACCAGGACGTTTGCTCCGGTGATGCCGGAAAACGCCTTGCGCAGCTTGTCCGCGACTGCATCGGCATTAGCGGAACGGTCGCCCTGCGATTTCAGGTGGACGGCGATGAGAGCTGTGTTGGAGGCACTGGTGTAGGTCGCCCCATCGAACCCGGCAAAGGTCAGCGAGTGATCCGCTTCAGGGATGGTTGCGACCGCCCGTTGCACTTCCTTCGAGAGCTCGGTCGTGCGTTCGAGCGACGAGCCGGGCGGCAGCTGCAGCACCGCGAGCAGGAGGTTCTGATCCTGGGATGGAATGAAACCCTGCGGCGTGACGTAGAAGCGCCAACCCGTCGTAAAGATGAGCAGGCCGTAGACTACCGCGAGGATCACCAGGCGGCGCACAAGCTTGCTGGTGAGGTGGCCGTAATGCACCGAAAGGCGATCAAAGAGGTGATTGAACCACCGCGCAAATCGGCCCGGAGCTCCAAGAATCCCGGTTTTGGGCTCGGTGCGCTTGTCGGCCGGTTTGAGCAGCAACGCGGCCAGCGCGGGGGATAGCGAGAGCGACATGAAGGCCGAGACCACGGTGGCCGACACGATCGTGAGCGCGAACTGCTTGTAGAACTCGCCCGACAGACCAGGGATGAAGGCGGTCGGCAGGAAAACGCCGCAGAGCACCAGCGCGATTGCCACCAGCGCGCCGGAGACCTCTTTCATCGTTTCGTGGGCTGCCTCCTTCGGGGACAGATGCTTCTCGACGATCAATCGCTCGATATTCTCGACGACCACGATCGCGTCGTCCACCACGATGCCGATCGCCAGCACCAGTCCGAAGAGCGACAGGCTGTTCAGCGAGAAGCCGAAAGCCGCCATCGTCGCGAAGCTGCCGGTCAGCGAGATCGGAATGGCGATCAATGGGACGAGGGCCGCTCGCCAGCTCTGGAGGAAAAGCAGGACGATCGACGAGACGAGGAGGAGCGCGATGAGAAGCGTCTCCTTCACGTCCCGGATCGAGTCGGACACGAAGTCGAGCGGGTGGTGAGCCACCGAGTAAGCCATCCCCTTCGGGAAGTCCTTCGACAGCTCGGCGACGAGCGCCTTGGCGCGGTCTGCCGTTGCGAGGGCGTTGGTTCCGGGTTGCTGCTTGAGAACCAGGCCGATCGCGTTGCGGTCGTTCAGGAATGCATTGGTCGAATAATCCTGGGCGCCCAACTGGACCCTTGCAACGTCACGCAATCTCGTCAGTGCTCCGTCGGCCCGACGCTTGAGAACGATGTTGCCGAACTGCTCCGGACTGGTGAGCCGCCCTTCGGTGTCCACACCGAGCTGATAGGCATTCGCTTTCGTGCCATATGGTGGCTGGCCGATAATGCCGGCGGCGACCTGGGCGTTCTGGCCACGAATGGCCGCGACGATCTCATCAACCGTCAGGTTCCGCGCCGCTGCTTGATCCGGGTCGATCCAGATCCGCATCGCATAGTCGCGGCCACCGAAGCGCACCGTATCCCCCACACCCGGGACGCGCTTGATACGGTCGTTGATCTGCAAGGTGACGTAGTTCGAGATGAAGTCGGTATCGAGCGAGTTGTCGGGCGAGTAGAATGCGAAGCCGACAAGATCTTCCGCGGTGATCTTCCGGACGGTGACGCCGATCTGCCTCGTTTCGTCGGGCAGTCGCGGGAGCGCTTCGTCGACCCGGTTCTGGACCAGTACCTGCGCCTCATTGACGTCCGTGCCGAGCGCGAAGGTGATGGTGATAGCGACCGTGCCGTCACCGGTCGACGAGGTCGACATGTAGAGCATGTGCTCGACGCCGTTGATCTGCTGCTCGAGCGGAACGGCAACAGTCGATGCCATCGTCTCCGCGGTCGCGCCGGGGAACCGCGCGTTGACGACCACGGTGGGCGGCGCGACCTCGGGATACTGGCCGACCGGCAGCTGCGGATAAGCCACCAGGCCCATGATGGTGATCAGGATCGCGAGCACGGCCGCGAAGACCGGCCGCTCGATGAAGAAGTGCGGGAAGCGCATCGGTCAGCCCTCAGCGCGCGTCGGAGGCGGTCGCGGTGGACGGCTCGGGCGCAGCGACCGGGGGTGCGGACGGGCCGGCATCGGCGTTGCGCGGCCTGATCGCGGTGCGGCGCGGATCGACCTTCATTCCTGGTTTGAGCAGTGCGAGATGGTCCAGGATGACGAGATCGGTCGACGCAAGGCCACCTCTGATCGCCCGCAGTCCGAGAACCTCGGGTCCGGTCTCGATCGTGCGCTTCGTGACGGTGCCGTCACGCGCGAGGACGAAGATTTCCTTGAGCGATTGTTCGGTGACGATCGCCTCGTCGGGGACGAGCATGGCGCGATAGCTGCCGGACCCGAGCAGGCGCGCGCGCCCGAACATGCCGGGGGTCAGGAAGTGGTCGTGATTGTCGACGACGGCATGGGCCTGGATCGTGCCTGACTCGGTGTCGATGGCATTGTCGACGAACACCATTTTGCCGCGATGGGAAAAGCCGTTTTCGTCGGACAGCCTGATGTCGATCGGATTGGCATAATCCCGCGAGGACTGCCGCTGCCCCTCGCGCGCCTGGCGAAGATATTTCAGATAGAAACTCTCGGCGCCGTCGAACACGAACCAGATCGGGTCGAGCGACATGATTGTCGTGAGGAGAGTGGTCCCCGACTGAACCTGGTCGCCGACCGAAACGCGACGGCTCGAGACCCGTCCGGAGACGGGAGCGCGCACGATGGTCCATTTGTAGTTGATCTCGGCAGTTTCCACTGCCGCTTGCGCGGCGTGGAGCGCGGCGGTCGCCGTTCGGACCTGGGCCTGGTTGGTCTCCAGCTCCTCCTTGCTCACCGCATGCGTTGCTTCGAGCGTCGCCGACCGCGCCGCGATCGAGATGGCGTTCTGGAGCGTCGCCCTGGCGCTTTCGACTGCGGCACGCGCCTGGTCGAGCGCGGCCTTGTACGGCTGCCGATCGATGACGAACAGCGGCTGCCCCTCGCGCACATTCTGGCCGTCGCTGAACAGGACCTTCGTGATCTGACCCGTGACGCGGCCGCGAAGCTCGACCGATTGCGGCGCCTCGAAGTGGCCGACATATTCGTCCCAATCGACTACGTCTTTCGACAGCGGGCTGGCAACCGCTACCTGCAAAGCCGGAGGCGCGGGCGGCGCCTTTTTCGAGCACGCGCCCAACGCGACCAACACCAGAACCGCGGCCGGAATGCGAAGCATAATCACCCCTTGTTGCGGCGCTCCGGGCGCCACGTCGTTTCAGTGCGACCCCGCCGACGGCTGGGGTTCGACATGATCACGCTCGGGGGTGGATTGCGGTTACAGGGTGGGCATCAGTTCATTCCACTGGACCCGGATGGACGTGGAAGGCCGTCGGACGCGAAGACCGGACGCGCGCGTCGTCACGACCGGGCGCATCTATCGGCCGGCCGCGAGCGCGCGCCTCTTCGGTGGGCCCGGCTGGCCGGGCAGCTATCTGGATTTGACGATGGTGAGGACCGTGCCGGTGGCGTCGGTCTCGTCGGGCCCCAGCACGCGGACGAGGCGTCCCTCTTTGTCGATAACCGCGATCGCCGGGAAACGGCGAATGCCGAAGGTGCGAAACGCCGTCCCGTCGCTATCGACCGCTGTCCTGATCCTGGGCTTTTCGTCGGCCTCATATTTCGCAAGCGCGCCCGGGTTGGTCCATAAATGGCTCATCACGCCGAGCCACTCCACGCCGCTGGAACTGGCCACGCGATCGACTTCCTCACGCGCGAACTTGCACTTCGGAACGCTCTGCGGCTCGGTGTCCTTGAGGTAGGTTTCGCACCACACCGACGAGAACAGGATCGCGCGTGGACGAGAAGTGGCGCCCGCCTTGAACTCCACGGGCCGATCGCGGCTGTCGCGCAGCGTCATGGCCGGCACGATATCGCCGGGCTTGAGCGCAACGATGCTGGCGACGTCCGCGGTGGCGATCGGTCCGCTTTCCCTGGCGGCGATGGCCGTCTTGATCGCCGCCTCGACCTGGGGACCGTCCTGGTGGCCGGCGTAGAGAACGCGTCCGTCGCGGCCGATGATGATGTGGAGCGGCGTCTCCTGCAGCTTGATCCAGGCCCCGAGCGAGCCGTCGTCGATCGCCAGCGGCATGTGCATGCCCGACTTCTCAGCGAATGCCTTCACCTTCTCGGCATCGTCGCCGACGCCGGCGTTCACCGCGATCACGTCCATCTGGCTGCCATAGGTTTCGTGGATCTTCTCGAAACCCGGCATCTGTGCCCGACATGGAATGCAATAGGTCGCCCACAGCTTCAGATAGACTGGCTTCGCGCCATAGACCTTCTTGAGGTCGATCTTCGTCCCGTCCACCATCTGCAGCTTGATGGCCGGGCCAGGCTGACCAACGAGCTTGGAGAGTCGCGGATCTTCCGCGATGTACGCCGGGTCTCCGGGCGCCGGCGCGCTAGCTTGAGGATCGCCGCCTGCCGTCGTCTTGGACACGGGCTGTTGCTGACAGGCGGCGCACAGGAGGGCGAGCAGGGCCGCGGGGGCGGATTTCATTTCGGTGGTGTCCGTCATTGGAAAGAGATGTCCGTCGGGGGGTCGGACCGGAGATGCACCGACCTCTCGGGTCACTTGATGGGAGTGGTCAGCGCCTTGTCGTCGGTATCGACGACGAACACCGCCAGCAGCCTGGCCGGTCTGGTCTTGCTGGGATTGCGGCTGATCGAATGGGTCGCGCCGGGCGGTTCGGACCAGCTCTGGCCGGCCTTGAAGATACGGGTCTCGCCGCCATTCACCTTCGACTCGATCTCACCCGAGATTACATAGGCGAAGATGAAGGCGGACTTGGCATGCATGTGCGGCCTGGACGCCTGGCCCGGCGCATAATCGACCTCGACGGCGATCAGGGACTTGCCCGGGATGTTCGGTATCGCCTCATTGAATCTTGGCACGACCGTCTCGGACCGGCCGCCATGCGCGGCAACCAGGCTTGGGGCGGCGATGGCGATGGCGGTGGCAGCAACGATGGCTCGGAGTCTCATCTTGTATCTCCCTTTATGCCGCTATGATGCCAGCCGCTTGGGTCTAGAAAAAGCACCAAGAACCCACTAAAGTCGTGTACCGGTTATCCTATGGATCAGCATCTCGACCTCAATCTGGATCGGACGGCGAAGGTCACCTTGACGGAGCAGATCCGACGGGGCGTGGCCAAGGCCATCGAAACCGGCGTGCTGGCACCCGGCGCCCGGCTTCCCTCATGGCAGGATCTTGCATCCCAGCTCGGGGTAGCGCGCGGCACGGTGCGGCTGGCTTACGAGAAGCTGGCGGCAGCCCAGCTGATCGAGGCCGCCAAAGCGAAAGGCACCCGGGTTGCTCCGCGCCCGCGCGTGGGCACAAAATCCGAGCCGGCGCCCGACGAGGGCTCGTTCATGCTGACCTATCAGGAAATGACGCGAGGCCCCGCGCTCTTCCAGATGGGCATCCCGTCGGCCGAGATATTTCCTGCAGTGCTGTTTGCGAGGATACAAGCAAATGCGGTTCGCGCGACGACCAGCGCGCCGCCGCTATACCCCGACCCGCGCGGCGAGATCGAGCTGCGACGCGAGGTTGCCGGCTATCTCGCCGTTGCCCGGGGGATCAATTGCCAGCCATCGCAGGTGATCATCACTGGCGGTTTCTGTGCCGGCCTCGGCCTGACGCTCGCCGTTCTCGGACTAAGCGGAAAGACGGCCTGGATAGAAGAGCCATGCTTTCCATGGTCCAGAAAGGCGCTTGAGCTGGCGCGGTTGTCGGTCGCTCCAATTCCGGTGGACGGCGAAGGCATCGACGTCGATCATGGCATTCGTCATCATCCCGACGCGAAGCTCGTCGTGCTGACGCCCGGTCAACAGGCGCCGCTTGGCGCCACCTTGTCCCTCGATCGCCGCCTTCGGCTGCTCGACTGGGCGGCGGCGAACGACGTATGGGTGGTTGAGGACGATTATCTGGGCGAGCTGCAGCTTTCCGGCGGCGCGGCGCCGGCGCTGGCTTCGCTCGATCGCGAAGGCCGGGTCATCCACATCGGCTCGTTCAGCAAGACGATCAGCCCGAATATCCGTCTCGGGTTTGTGGTCGCACCGATCGACCACGCCTCCCGGTTTGCCGACGTGGCGGCATGTCTCGCGCCCGCGCCTGGTCCGGCGGTGCAACTTGCAACCGCCGAGTTCATGCGTGAAGGGCATTTCATTCGCCATCTACGTCGCACGAAGCGGACATACGCGGCCAAGCGCCATGCATTGGTGGAATATCTTCGAAACGTGGCCGGGCCGGAAAATGTCGCCACGGCCGGCCTGGCCGTACTGTTGAAATTGCCTCGGGGAACGTCGGACGTCGCTGTGGTGCAGGAAGCATTCGCGTTTGGCATGTCCCCCTCGCCTCTTTCGACCTGGTACTCCTCGACCCCAAACGCCGAAACCGGTCTCCTACTGGGCGTCGCGACGTCTCCATCGCACAGCTTGGAAGCGTCTTGTGACCGGCTTTTCGATATTGTGCGCCGGTTCAGCGCGTAGGGACGGTGCCGGGCGCAAAAGCCCGATGCAACGCGCTCGGCCCAGGTCGTGGTCACCCCGTAAGGTCCTTCTGGAAGCTGATCGCCAGGCGATCATAAGCGTTCATCAGGGTGATCGCGATGGTGAGGTCGACGAGCAACTTATCGCCGAAGACCGCTTTCGCCGCGAGATAAGCGTCTTCCGGTACGCCGGTGGCGGCGATGCGCGTCACGGACTCTGCCCAGTTTAGCGCTGCGCGCTCGGTTTCGTCGAAGAGGTCGCCGCCTTCCTTCCACGCCTGAACCAACGCGATCTTCTCGACGGACACGCCTCTCTTCATCAAATCGCGCGTGTGCACGTCCAGCCAATAGGCGCAGTTGTTGATCTGCGAGACCCTCAGATAGACCAGGTCGACCAGGTCGGGCGGCAGGTCGCTCTCCAAGACATAGGCATAGACTCCGCCCAGCGCGCGCACGCCATTCGGCGCGATCTGGTTATAGTCCAGTCGCGCCGGCATCTATCTGTCCATCCACCAATTTGACCATCGGCCGCTCCCGAGAGATGTGCCTTCCAGGCAGGGCCGCTTGGCCCGGCTCGGACATGCGACACTGCGTATCGGTAACCGAGCGGCGGACCGCCGCGGTTACAACAGGCTCGCCTCCTGCCCGCGCGCTCGGCGGCGATTGTAGCCGGTCCTCGTGTCGAGCGCTGGCTTCACAGGGCCCGACTGACGCGATCCCAAGGCCCGACCAGGAAGCCGGCGATCTCTCGGCTTTTGCATTGCTGGCGGAGAGATTACCCAATTGCCGCGAGGGTCGCCGCAAGGCGCCGAAGACCGCGATAGACATTCACCTTGACCAGTGATTCCGATTGCCCGGTCATGTTGGCAGTATCCGAGACGCTGAACCCGTCGATCATGCGATAGACGATGGCGTCGCGCTGCGGGCGCTTGAGCGTCGCGAGGCAGTCCTCGATCACGACCGCGCTCATGACCGCGTCGCCATCATCGTCGACACAATGTGTCTCGTCGAGCGGGACGAATGTCACGCGGGTGCGGCGACGTACCGAATCCACCCATTTCCGATAGGCGATGGTCAGCAACCACGGCCCGAGCGTGTCTTCGGTGGAATAGGTGTAGCGCCCCAGGAAAACAGCAATGAGCGTCTCCTGCACCGCATCTTCGACACCCCCATCACGCATTCGTCGACGGAAATAGCGTGTTAGCCAATCCCTCAGCTCGGTCAGGAAGATGTCGTAGGCGGCCGTATCCCCCGCGCGATCCGCGATGATCAATGTTTGCCACCGATCGAAGACGTTGCCCGTCGCATCGCGGGTGGATGGCCGAACCGGGGCTCCCTGCTCAGGAGTCTTGCTGACGATTCCAGGCGCGCTTTGCCGAAACTGCGTGGCCATCAGCAGGGCGCTCCTGCAGGTGCCGCGCGCAGCGCCGCTGTCGGTGACCAGACCCCTTCAATCACCCGGGGCGCGTGGTCGTCCCAGGGCACGACGACCCGCACCGCATAACCATTCTGGTCGACGACGTCCGCGACGCCGCCGATGCTTTCTGCAAGTCCGGAGACGATCGGCGACGGGAGAAGGCGTCCGCTGTCGAGCGGGCTGCGGTTGCTGTCGGCGACCGTCAGCATGACGACCCGGCCATTCGTGCGGGCCGATATCTCGATCAGGCCCGCTGCGCAGTCGCACAGGCTGTGTTTGAGCACATTGGTGACCAACTCGTTGACGATCAGGGCGAGACGGAACCTGTGCGCCTCGGGAAGCCAGAAACGGTCGATCCGCAGGATGACGGCGTCGGTTCGTCCGAACGAGCGCACGAGCTCGCGAGCGATCGCGCTGACATGGCCTGCGAAATCGCGCATCTCGAAACCTGTCGCGAGAAGGCGATGCAGTGTCGCCAACGCATGCAGCCGCTCTTCGAGCGCTCCGACCATCTGCGCGGTATCGAGCCCGCCGGCCTGGCGGGTGCATTGCCGGACAAGCGAAGCAATGGTCTGGAAGCTGTTCGAAAACCGATGAAATTGTTCGCGCAACAGGAGCTCCGAGGACGCCTCGGGCGCAAGGGGCTTCGCCGAATGAATCGGGGTCATGATCGTTAGCTCCAATCGTGGGCGCGCCGATCGCGGACGATCCAATCGAAGGACCAGGCGCCGGCGCCAATGAACGCGAGCGCCGTCGCGCCGCTCGCGAGGAGGAAGGCCGCGCTCGTGTTGCGGCGACCGAGCAGCACCGCGGGCCGCATCCCGGCGCGCGAGGCGCGCGAGGAGGACGGACCGAGTGCGATCTGGACCGCTACCGCGGAAGCCGCGATCACCCGCGGCGCGGACATGATGCCCGAGCATATCGATATGATCGCTGGAGCCTCCGAGCGACGCGCGCTGCGTTACCGCTGCGATGCCGATCGAAGAATGCCGGTTTCCGTAAGGGTAGCGGGCCATGACAGGAAACTGACATCGCCCGACCCGCGTCGTGACGTCCGAGTGGTGGAAGTTGCGATCACCCTGATGGGTGATGGACAGTTCCTACCTGCGGCGTCCCGCATCAGCCCAAGCGCAGCGCGGTGCAGGTTGATGGGCATGATCTTGAGCCGAACGGTCTGTCCGCGCGGAGATCACCCGCTGCGATCCGTCCAGGATCTCACGTCACTACGGCTCGAAGTCGGTTCAATGACGTCAGCGAGTCCGTGCTTATGGGGAGGGTTCCATGTCGGACGAGCGCTTCTGCAGCCTGCTCCACGTCCGGTCGAACAAATCCCCGGCACGGTCCAGCAGCCCCGCCATGGCACCCGAATTGGGCGAATAGGCGACGCTCGACGAAAGAGAGAGCGATATTTCGGTGCCTCTCCCGGGCGCGCTGTCGATCGCCAAGGATGCTTTCAGCCGCTCGGCACGTTCCCGCATTCCGCTGAGCCCAAAATGAGCGGTGGCATCGGGGTGCGAGCGCTGCGTGCTCATTCCCTTGCCGTCATCAGCGATCCGCACGCTCAACTGACGGGGGCCGAACTCGACGGTAAGCACTATTCGAGATGCATCGGCGTGACGGCACGCGTTCGACAAGGCCTCGCGGGCGATCTGGCCTATTTCCGTCGCAATTCCGCCGCGGAGATCGCGCGGGATCCCCTCGATTTCCAGGTCGATCTCGACGTCACAGTCCAATGATGCATCGTCGACGAACTTCCGCAGGATCTCGGGCAGCCCGTTCTCGTCGACCCGAAGCTCGCGAACGCGATCGCGGCCCTCGACGATGATCTGCTCCCCCCTGTTGAGCGCGCCTTCCAGTCCGGCTCGAAGGTGATCTTCTCGCGGAAGACTGTTCGCGACGCCCTGGATGCGCAGCAACAGCCCCTGGAACCCTTGCAGCAGCGTGTCGTGGAGATCGCGTGCGATCCGCTCGCGTTCGCCCAGCCGGGCTTCGGTGCGGCGCTGGACATCGATGGTTACCTGCCGGAGCCAGATCCTATAAGCGGCCCAGGCGGCGAAGGCCGCCAGGAAGGCCATCGCGACTTTGAACATCCAGGTCTGGACGAAGGTCGGCGGGATGTCGAACGTCTGGGCCGCCGGTGTGCGACTGCAGCGAATGCCGTTCTCGCAGGCAACCACCATGAAACGATAGCGTCCCGGACCAAGATCGGTGAAAGAGACGCTTCTCCCCTTGGTCTCGCCACGCCAAAGCTGCCTTCCGCGGGACAGTTCATAGCGGAACTCGAGACGATCAGGCCGGTCGAAGTCCGTTCCGGAAAAGTTGATTTCGATCCGCCGCGGTCGCGTCGGCGAACGACGACCTTTTGTTGCAAGGAGGCTTTTGCCATCGGCGAGGATATCGTCGACGAAAGCAGGAATCGGTCGTCCAGGTGCGCTACCGGCCCCGGAATCCACCATGAACAGGGCGGTGAAATTGGAAAACCAGATTCTGCCATCCGGCGTCTCGACAGGATGGTTGGAGAATTCGTCGATTGGAGCGCCGTCGGCGGCGTCAATTTGATCCGCGCGAAGCCTCGCGCTTTCGTTGTTCATGAACCGGTCAAGCTCGCGGCGGGCGATATGGAGCAATCCGCAGTCGGATTTCAGCCAGAGATCGCCCGTCGACGTCGCGGTCACGCCCGGAAAGGCCTCGCAGGGCAGGCCATCTGCCACCCCGATGCGCCGCGCGGCGCCGCGCGTCGTCACATAGTAAAGCCCGTCCATCGTCGACATCCAGGCAGAGCCGGGTTTGATCGGCGCGATTCCCTCAACATTCGTGTTCGCCGGGAGCGCCAGCGAGGAGAAGCGACCGTTTCGAAAAATAAGCGCGCCGTGATTTTCGAGACCTACCCAAACCCCGATGCCGCCATCGGAAGCCAGTTTGTGGATTTCCGCGCGATCGACGGATTCAGGGGTGGGAAACGCGGCAACGACCCGGCCCGCCCGCATCTGCACAAGCGTGCCTTCGCGTGCCGCCCGGTCTTTGCGGATGCTTCCTGTCCACACGCTTCCGTCCGGGGTTGCGGCCAGGTCCTTCGGATATTGCAATGGCACGAGCTGATCGTTCCGAACCGGCGTCCGTTCGTTCCCGTAAAAGACCCCCACGCCGCCGACGAGCGACCAGGTTCGACCATGGCTGTCCTGAGCGAGCGAGAGGACAACTGGTCGCGATGACCCGCGTGGGGCTGGAGTGAGGAGGTGTCCGGCGCGAAACGCATCGACGCCGTTGACGTTGGGGACCCATAGGTCGCCGGACGTTGTGACGAAAAGATTGGCCGGGCGGTCGCCGGACAAGCCTTCTTGCGCGGCGAAGCGGACGATGCGCGGGGCGCGGAATTGATCGATGCCCTGGGTCGTCGCGACCCAGATCGATCCTTCGCGATCCTCGAAGATCGAGGCTATGTTATTGCTGGAAAGTCCGTCGGCGTGGGTAAAGTGCTCCGCCTTGCCGTTGACGACCCGCCACAGACCAGAGTGATATGTTCCAATCCATAGCGCACCCTCACGATCCTTGAAAAAGGTCCGCCCATCCTCGATCTTCTGCGAACTCGAAATGGGCTTCCACCCCAGCCCATCGGTTTCGAGATTGAAGTCCTGGTTGGTGCTACGCAGCATCGCGTAGACACGTCCCGCGCGGTCCCACGTGACGCGCGCATATCCCATCGACCGACCGCCGGGATAATCGAGGCGGCTTTCACGACCGGATCTCGAGAGACGACAAACTCCTTCCTTGCCGAACGACAGGACGCCCCCTTGAGGACTGGGCGCGGCGTCGAGGCCGTAGCTGCATAGGGCGCCGTCCGCAGTGCCGCGGCAAATGACCCGATCCCCATCGACATGGCAGATCTCGTTATGGCCTCCTTCATATCCGAGGTAGCCGATCCAGATTGTGTTGCGCGCGTCTTCAAAGAGAGACGGCTCGATCAGTTGCTCCTTGAAGAAGAAGAGTTTCCCGTCCCGGTAGCGCGCCAAACCGTCACGCAGCGAAAGGTAAAGCGAGCCGTCGCGAGCGAATAGCATGCTATTGACGAAACGGATCGAACGCGGCGTGCGCGCCCATGGCTGCCAGCGCTGAAAACGTTCTCCGTTGAAACGGTAAATGCCGTCCTGGGCCCCAAACAACAGATAACCGTCGGGAGACTGGGTGATCGACAGCGCAGAGCTGCCCAGCCCGTCGAAGCCGATGGTCCAGACCCGGTGCGTGTATTGGGTGACCATTCGCTGCGGATCGAGTGCCGCGACAGGCCCTGCCGCAAGCGCTCCGACAACGAACATGAGCGTATGGATGAACCGGCGGGATGGGACACAAAATCTGCCGACCAATCTGGCCCATCCCGCTATCATCCCAAGGATAAGGCTCCTTTGGGCGTGACCGGGGCTCAAACTCGGTGTTCCCATTGTCGGTGCGTCATAGCTCAATGATCCGGCGGCGAGCCGCCTGGACCACTGCTTCCGTCCGATCCTTCACGTCGAGTTTGAAGAAAATGCTCCTGAGGTGGCTTTTCACCGTGTCTTCGGCAATCGAAAGGGTGCGGGCGATCTCCTTGTTCGCCGAGCCGATGGCGACGCAGCGAAGGACGTCTAGTTCGCGTTCGCTGAGCGGCTCTTCACCGGCGTGCAGTGCGATCTCCTGCGCAATCTCGGCAAGAACGCGTCGCCTTCCGGCGTGGACCTCGCGGATCGTATCGAGGAGCTCGCGGCGCAGACTGCTTTTGAGCAGATAGCCCGAGGCCCCCGCCTTCAGCGCGCGGGACGCCTGCACGTCTCCGTCATAAGTGGTGAGGACAACTATCCTGGCTTTCGGGTGCCGTTCGCGAACGATCCGGATCGTCGCTTCGCCGTCCTGCCGGGGCATCTGCATGTCGAGGAGCATGATGTCGGGTCGCAACAGATCGTAGCGCTCGACGGCTTCCACGCCATCCGAGGCTTCGCCAACGATCTCGATATCGGTCTCCGACCCAAGAAGAGCGACGATGCCCTCTCTCAGCATCGCATGGTCGTCGACAACCAGAATCCGTATCGCAGCCATGAAGCCCTACCCAATCCACGGCATCTCTCACGGAACGACCCGTTCAGTGGTTACAAGCCACCAAGTCTCATGCTGCGAATTCAATGCGACCCGCAGCGACGGACTTCACTCACCCATCTGGGCTATCGGATCGCCCATCGGCAGAGTGTCACGGCTATGGTGTGAGCCGGGGCATTCTCCATCGATGGCGCGCCCTCCCCGCAGATACCGATCGTTCGCAAGCGACACAGCATCAGTGATCCTGAGGCTGTCCCTGACGATCACGCTCGCCATTTTATCCCTGGCTTCCGACGGCGTCTCAACCCCGGTTTCAGTGACCGCCGCGATGTTGGGGTGCCTGATCGGCTCGGGCTTCTTCACGCGCAGTGCCGCCGCCGCAAGCATCGTCCTGATTATTGTCGAGGATCACAACGACCTGATCGCTCTCATGTCGATTGCAGCGGACGCTATTGCGCTCTTGCTCCTGGGAGCGGGTGCTTGTTCGCTCGATGAGCTGGTCATTCGCACCCGCTTCTCCGCATGGCGCGATCGCGCATGAACTGGCAGCTGCGCCTGAAGCATCACCGTGAACGCGGCAAGCTCACCACACCGGATCGCGCCTCTTGCGCTGAGCGGGCGCCGATATCGGCGACCTTCAACTGGGTCGAAGCCGAGCGCGGCGACGGGCCGGGACTTCGTCGGGCCGCCGGCCGCAGCCGCGCAGGAGCCCTCTATATTTCCGATCTCCTTGAAGCAGCCATCGGCGCCGATCGGGAGATCGTGCGTGCTCTTCCTCCCGCATCTGCTGCTCCCGCGGGGCAGCTGTAACCACAGGATCGATACGCCGAGCCTACCTGAAGCTGGGAATCGCGACAGCTGTCCGACGTCGGGCCTCGGCCCGCCCGTCGATCTTCTAACTGCACATGATCACGGTGCCTAACACGGAGACCCCTCGTATGAATACCATGCTCGCCCGCGCAGGGCGCCTTGCGATCGCTAGCGCGATCGCACTCCCGTTTTCGACGTCACCCACCCTGGCCCAGGTGGTCAATCGCGGCATCGAAGGGAAGCCGCTGTCGGAGATCCGGCCCGCGCCCAAGTCGATCTATCCGGACCAGAAGGTGATCACCGCCGAGCCGGCGCCGTCCGACGTCAACGAGGCGTTCCTCGGCCCGGTCTTGCTGATGAAGTCCGCGCGTGTCGACCTCGAAGCGGGCACGGTCACCCTGCCGCTCCGTCGCGGTCGGCTCGCGTCAGGTGAGACCGTCTGGTCTATCCTGACCGACACGACCGACGAGAATCTCTCGAAGCTCCACGGCGTGCCCTATTCCCCGAAACTCGCCTACGGGCTCACCGGCAAAGCGGTCCGCGAAGCGCATATCGAAAAAGACGGAACGATCGTATTCGCGTCGGGACGAGTCGATTTCTCGCCCGAATGGAAGATCACGCCGGGAGCTGCGCCGAACCCCTTCCCTCCCAAGGCAGCCCAGCCGGGTTCGGTCGGCAACGCCGACTATTCGCCGCTGGTTCGCTTCGACAACGGCAAGAACGCGGTGTTCAACATGCCGATGATGGCGTTCAACGTGTCCGAGCAGAAGCTGGACACGATGTGCAGCGGCAACGTCGATCATCATCTGGTGCACGACAAGGTGGTCGCGATCTGTCCGCGCGACGGCACCGTCACGATCAAGCTGACGCTCGGCTACACCTTCGGAAAGCCGATCTTCTATATCTCGACCGAGGCGAACGACCAGACCGTCGCAACGCTCGAAACCGCGACGTACGCGCCGGCGCTCAGCGACCTGCCGTTCGCGCTCGAGGACGCCTCGCCCGGTGAAGCCGCCGAGCGCCTCTATACCTTCGTCAATGGCCCGACGGGGATCGACAACCCGTTCCGCCAGGGCATCAACAGCGCTCTCAGCGACGCGGGAAGCCACGGCCCCTTGAACGTGCTGGGCGGTATCCCGACGATCAATCTCGACTATAGCCCGATGTGGCGCGTGTTCCCGGTCAAATGGACCGACGAGGCCATCCGCAAGGGCTACCGTACCAAGATGACCGACGCGATCGCGATCGAGGATGCCGGTGAACGCGGCATCATCGAAAGCATCGCGGGTGGCCCGCCCAAGCCGGTCGGTTTCGTCGTTAACTGCCCAGTGGTGTACCGCGTTAACTGACGTCAATCCGATCGCCGGATCCGCATCGTTCGCGCCCATATCGCGCGAACGATGCGGAATCTGCGCTGGAGCTCGCGGCGTAAGACACCGAAAGCAAGCCACGCGGAGTTCGCCCCGATCCACGAACGGTCCGCTGCATCAGACTCGTATTTTACACTAGATGTGCTATATGGAGTCCACCAGATAGCAATACTAGGATCGCTCTAATGGCCACCGCCTCCCCGATCGACAAGGAGTCGTCCGCCGACGCGGCTGGGCGTGGCAAGCGGCGGACCTTCTACGCCTCGCAACGGCTCGCCGCGGCCGCTATCGACAATGGCAGCATCACGGTCGATTTCTCGATCGGGCAGGATTCGGGCAATCTCGTCATCCTCAAGGACGCGCTCTTGGCCGTCGCGCCAAAGGCTGCCGCCAAAGGACCCGGCAAAAAGCCGTCCGAGGCCACGGCCAAGCTTCTCGTCGCAATATTGGAGAAGGTGGCTGAGCGTTTCCTGAGCAATGCACTGTCGACCGAGTTCGACAAGCTCGTCTCAGAGTATCGCGTGATGCTCCGGGAGAATCTCGCCAAGGGCGACGATGCGCAGCTCAAGGCCGCGCTCAATCGCGCCCGCCTTCAGGAGCGCATTCTCGCGAGCACGCAGATGGCGGACCAGGCCGAGGCCTGCGAGCTGCTCGGTCTCTCGGGCGCCAATCCGTCGGCGACGATGAAGCGGAAGGTCGAGAAGCGCGAGCTGCTCCGCTTCACGGTCGATGGACGGGCTGCCTATCCGCTCCTCCAGTTCGACGTAGAGGGTCGCCGCATCTACCCGGTGCTGAGCCGGATCATCGCCGAGACGCCCGAGCATTGGAGCGATTTCCGGGTGCTGCATTGGCTGACCCGCCCACATCTGGACTTTGACGACACGCCTGCCGCAGCGCTCGGAAGTGATCCCGAGGCCGTGATCGCGGCCTTCGAGCGCGAGATCGAACCGGAGGTCCATGGCTGATGCGCTTCAGCACCAAGATTCCGCTCCCGACCAGCATGAAGATCGGGAAGGAAGAATATCATCTGCTGAACGCCGGGTCCGAACTGCATCGCATTCACTCGGATGCCTTCGGCCCAACCGATTTCAATGGCACGGACAAGGGAAACGCGCGCTTCTCGCCGATCCGGAATCAAGCCGGCGACATCATCCCGACGATCTACGCGGCGCAAACGTTCGAATGCGCTACCTGTGAGATCATCCTGCGGTGCCCGGACACACCTCAACGCAATCGCGCGACCGTCGCCGCGCGCGATATCGTCCATCCGTACGATTATCGTAGCCACGCTCACAGCCGCGTCCGCACCACGGCCGACCTCAATCTCGTGAGCCTCCAGGCCAAGGATCAGCGCAAGATCGGGGTCAATGCCAATGCGCTGCTGGCCGGCCCGAGGAGCACGTACACGATCACGCGTAGCTGGGCAGAGCGTATCCATGCCACGTGCCCCAACGCGCAAGGCCTGTTCTACAGCTCCTATCAATATGGGCCGGAATTCGCGGTGGTCCTGTTCGGCGATCGTACGCCGGCGAATATCCTCGAAGCGTTGCACAAGCGCGCGGTCGCCGAGCCGGCGTGTCACGACGAGATCCACAGGCTCGCCGACTCCCTTTCGATCGATTACGTCGACGTCTGAGCGGCCGATCGCGGAAATACCGCCTGCCTGTGGCTTTCGGCCCCAACGGCACACACGCAGAACCCATCCACCGATCAGTGGCAGTGTAACGTCGCCCATTCTCCCGGCGAGGATGCCCTAAGCGAGACCCAGGCTCCGGCTGAAGTCACGGCAACCTCTTGGGAGTGTGATATCATGAACGGATTGGGCAAGGTAATGAACAGACGGGCCATCGCCGCTGTCGCGGTGGCGATGACGATCGGCTCGATGCTTGGCGCTTCTCGGCCGGTTCTAGCGTCTTCGGCAAGCGAGAAACGGGTCGTCGGCTATCTCTATACGACTACCAACGGAGAAGGGATCAACGAGGTCGTCCGGCTGGCGCGCTACGACGACGGAACCCTCGGCGATGAGAAGACCTTTTCGACCGGGGTCCGAGGGGGTGCCAATCACCTTGCCCCGGCGCTCGGCGATTATGACGCGCAAGGCCAGACACAGGTGGTCGGCAACTTTCTTCTGACAGCCAATGTCGGCGCCGATATGGTGTCGCTCTTCCGGATCGACCGGCCGACCGGCAATCTCTCCTTCGTTGCCAATGTCGGATCGCATGGCAAAAAACCCGTTTCGATCAGCGCCACGCCGGTCGCCGGCAAGCCTGGCAAATACTGGGTGGCGGTCGGCAACCAATGGGATCAGCCGACCGTCATCTACGAAGGCGCGAAGCTGCAACGGCTGCCGAGCGATGCGTTTCTGAAGGGCGATCTCAGCAAATCCCATCCGTCGGACAAGGATCGCTCGATCGTGCTTTTCCAGCTCGACGAAGCGGCCAGCGCGCTAACCTTCGTGCGAACGCTCGACACCTATCCACGTGAAAATGGCGGCACGGCCCAGATCTCGTTCAGCCCGGATGGCAAGAAGCTCGTCGTCTCGACCTGGGGGATTCCGCATTTCCTGACCAGCGACCCGCTGTTGTCGGAAATGCATCCGAGCCGGGTCTATGTCTATGATTTCGCCGCTGGTGCGGTCAGCAGGCGGCGCTTCTTCGAGGAACCGGGCATCTCCGGCTCGGTCGGTCTCGAATGGGGCCCGGGGGCGAAAACGCTCTATGTCTCCAACTTCTCGATCATCAACGCCAAGGGCGCCAACGGCTTGACGGTGCTCCGTGACGGACCCGGCAAGGTCACCAAGGTCGCCAACTTCGCGACCGGGGCGACGGCGCCGAAGGACATCGACGAAGCCTGCTGGACTGTGCTCAGTCCGAAGAAGGACATGCTCTATGTCGTGAGCTACGTCTCGAACGTCATCACGCCGTTCAAACTGGACCCCAAGACAGGCCGCGTGATCGAGCGTCGGCCGCTCGTGACGCGCGGCAGCGGATTTGCGCCCGATAGCGATTCAAAGGACGTGACCATCTCGCGCGATGGCCGCCACATGTATTGGCTCGGCTCCTTCTCATCCTACTCCATCAACCTGTACGACGTCGGTTCGGACGGCACGCCCACCTACAAGGGCCAATATACAATCGACGCAACGAAGGCATCCGTCGGCCAGGCCGGTGTCTACGACCTGGGCGGGATCGCCCAATATGATCTGTAAGGAGGAGCTTTGCGGTGCCCGGCGCGGGCACCGCGAAGCCGCCGACATGCTAGATTCGGGATTGCCGCTATGAACGCGATTGGCATTCGAACGGTGACGGCAACGCCCGGTCGAGGGGACGAAAGGCCGGGACCGGAGCGGCCAGCAGCCCTCTCCTGCTCCGGCGCGCCTTCGAACGTTCGGTTGACCAGGTTGACCGCGAAGGCCGCGGAGATGATCGACATGCCGATCGCTTTCATCAGTATTTTCGGCCGGGACGCCCCCTGTTACAATAGCGGCGTTGCCTCCCGACTGGCAGGAAGCGCGATAGAGCATCTGGTGCGCCTTCATCGGCTGGATGGGAGCGACAGGCTCGTGATAAGCGACCTCGGCAGGGACAGCCGGACGCAGGACCTCTCGTGTGTCCTCGATTATCCGAACCTGCGCTTCTATGCTGGTGTGCCCATCATCGTCGGCGGACAATCGATCGGGACGCTCGCGGTGATGGATCAACGTCCACGCCCCGACGGTATCTGTTTTCTCGATTCAGCTTTATTATCCGGCCTCGCGGCTTGCGCCTCACTTTTGTTCATGCCGCCGGGCGCCTGCGTACAGCAGTCGCTATCGCCATTACCCGATCCATACGCCTGAAAGCAGGGTTGCCGTCGGCTCATGCGAACGGGGAAACAGCAGCCCGGAAGCATCGTGCGACCGGTTGTTCGACGGTTCAGCGCGCAACCGCGGAGCCGAGCGCCCGCCAGTGAGAGCGGCGGTTTTCAACCGGGCCATATTCGGCAGGTCCTTGCCGTTCCCGCGGCTCAGAAGCCCTGTCCAAAATTGTCGTCCGTCACTGGGGTTAGAAAGGACAATTTCCGAATGCGAGAAAACACGACATCGAACGCCAGCCCTCCGCTTGTCGCAAAGTTACGGCGTGCCGATCCTGCGGACGATGCGTCGATAGTCCGCCTCTTGATCGACACTTTTGAGCATCTTTATGCGTCGATGGGTATCGAGATGTCCCAGGCGCGGCGAGCCTATCTGAGCGACCAGGCAGCCCGCCGCGCATTCGCCACGTCCTTCCTCTACGAAGCGAATGGAGAAATCGTTGGCACGATCACGCTCACGCCCCCCTCCCCCCATTGCGAAGCATGGCTGGACGGAGCGTGGGACTTGCGATTGCTTGCCGTAGATCCGCGCGCGCAAGGTCACGGCATTGCGACGGCGCTGATCGACTTCGCTGAGGAGCAGGCAATGGCAGCAGGAGCGACCGAAATCTGCTTACATGCCCGCCGGGGCATAGCGCGACAGGCGCTCCTTTATGTCTCCTGCGGCTACAAGGCGGACCCCGCCGGCGACCTCGATGGACCACCCTATCAAGAGGGCTATCGAAAGCGGTTATCCGCGCAATGAGACGACGCCGCGCGAGGATGCGCCGCATTCACGACGGCGGAGGTCCGTTTCGCACACCACCGGCCAAAAGCGCGCCGATCAACTATCCGTGAGGGTAGCGGCAGCTTCGATTCATGCTCCCCCCGAATAGGTCATATTTGCTTCGTGATACTACTGCTCGGAGCCCGATTCAGCGATGTTGCGCAGACGGCCAACCACCAAGCGGCCGCCAACGAACCAATCGTACCGGCCCGCGCAGGTGAGCCCGGCTCACTCCTTTCTATAGGAATCTCGGACATGCTCAAATCTGTAACGCTGGGCGATATCGTGCGCAGCTCGCGCGGCGAGCCGATCCTTCCCCTTCAATCCGCAGGTCGAGAAGCCATCCTCGATCTCCTTTCGCTCGCCAGCCGCCTCGCGCTGGGAATATCGTTCGTCTTGTCGGTATGCGACCGGCTCGGACTGTATGGGAAACCAGGTGACCGCGGGGTTTCGTGGGGAACGTTCGAGCGTTTCCTGGCCTATACGGCCGAAGTAAATTCGTTCGCGCCTTCTTGGATGGTGCCTTATCTCGGCACTGCCGCGAGCGCGGTGGAACTGCTTCTCGGCGTAACGTTGATACTGGGACTTGCTCTGCGATGGGCTGCTTTCGGCACAGCGGGCATGCTCCTCGTATACGGTTCGGCGATGGCAATCTCGCTCGGAATCAAGGCGCCCTTCGACTATTCCGTCTTCGGCGCGATGTGCTGCGCTCTCTTCCTCGGCTTGGCCGGTTCGAAGCGATGGAGCATCGACTCTTTGGTGTGATTCCATCTTGGACGGGAGCCATGGGGCAAGTGCGATTCAGCGTCGAAATTCACCGATGAGATAGTCGGTAAACGCCCGCGCGGCTGGTTTGACGGCCCTCCCGTTCACGAACAAAGCGTTCACTTCGATCGAGCCGAAATCCCAGTCACCAAGCACTCGCACAAGCCGTCCGGCCTCCAGTTCCGTTCGCGCGCTTGTTTCGCTTGAGGCGGCGATCCCAAGTCCAGCGACAGCGCTCGCTATGGCGCCTTCGTTGATGGTGATGGCCAAGCGGTTCCGCGGGCGTACGGTGATGTGGTGCTCGCACTGGCGGAACGAGAAAGTCGGCGAGGGGTGGGCTGGACTGTTGATCACCGAGTGATGCTCCAGCGCCAATGGCGCTTCCGGCATCCCGTGCCGCCGTAAATATTCTGGGGACGCGACGAGTATCTTCCGCTGTTGAATGAGCCGGCGAGCGGTCGCACTCGAGTCTGGCTGCGCGCCGAACTGAAACGATACGTCGATGCCTTCGGTCACGAGCTCCGGGTATCGATCAGTCGCTCGAAGCTCGATCTTAAGCGCCGGATGTCGCCTCATAAACACGCCAAGCCGCGGAATGATTTCCCTGAGGGCAAAGCTTATCGGCGTACCGACGCGGAGCATCCCTTTCAGCTCTCCTGTGCCGCGCACTTCGTGGTCGGCTTCGTCGAGGCCGGCGAGAAGCTGTTCAACCCGCGTCAAATAGGTTGCTCCAGCCTCCGTCAACGAGACCGCTCGCGTGGTCCGCACAAACAGCATCGCGCCGAGGTCGGTCTCCAGGGCGGCGATCAGGCGTGAGGCCGAAGGCTGAGAAAGACCGAGTTCACGCCCGGCGGCCGAGAAGTTGCCCATGTGCGCTACACGGGCAAACAGTTTCAGCGCCGTCAGTCGATCACGCATCGCTCTTCGATTTGTCGATCGATGCCCAAAGCAGCCGGCGCGGCGAGAAGCCGAGGCTCGCCTTCGCGCGGGCATTCGATGCTCCGGTCAGTTTGGTGTGGTAGTAGACCGCCTCCTCGCCCGCGACCGCGAGCGCGTCGTTCACGGAAATGCGTGCGGGCGCAGGCGCATCGACCCAGCGGGCGAACGCCGGCATCCACTCGGAGACGGATAGAGGGTCGTCATCGACAATATTGTAGATGCCGCTACCCGTGCCGAGCGCCGCGACCGTTGCAGCGACCGCGTCATCGATGTGGACGAACGACCACACCGCCGGGCCATCGCCGATGATACTCGCCTCGCCCTTCCGCGCCTGTTCGGCGACCGCGCCACCCGGCCGGTACCAGGTGCCAGGGCCGTAAAAGAACCCATAGCGCAACACGACGCCGTTCAGCGCGTTCGAGGCCAAAACCTTGTCCTCATACTCCTCCAACACTCGTGCGCTCTCACCCACCGGGCCGGGTGCATCATCGCGAAAGCGGGCCGTCTCATCTCCGAGCTGCCCCGGCCGAGCCTGGAGGAAGAATGCTCGCGACTGCATGATGAAGCGGTCGACGCCCAGTTCCTCCGCGGCCGCGAGCAGATTGGCGCCGCCTTCCTTGTGGAGCCGGGTGTCGTCCGGCATCGCCTTGATGATGTCCGCGGGATTGGCCGGCAACCAGGTGAGTTGATCGATCACGGCATCGGGAGCAGCGTCGGCGATCGCCTGGCGCACGGCTTGGCGGTCGAAGGCGTCAGCCGTCGAAACGCCGGCGCCGAGTTCTCGCAAGCGATCGACACCGGTGCCGCCACGCGTCATCCCCACGACCCGATGGCCGAGCGTGCACAGCTGACGAACCAGGGGCAGGCCGACCGCCCCGGTGGCGCCAGCGACAAAGATTTTCATTGGAAAGCTCCTTCGAGGCGCGACGGACGCGCGCAATTCGGATCCGCATTGGTTTGTGCTCGCCGCCAAGGGCCCTTCTTGATCTCCGAGATGCGAAGGTAGGCCGGCTCGATCAGGCCGGCAGGCAGGGCGCACTCGGCGACAGAGCTGTAGCTCGCTCCAAACGCGTTCGCGCCGTTTGGTGCAATCTGATTATATCCCGGTCGTGCCAGCATCGATCTGTCCATTTGCTTGGCCGCGAGCGCCCGTGTCGGTCGCGCGGCGCCTTTTTTCGAACGGTAGACAGTGCCTCGCCGGGAAGGCCTGATAAAGCACCAAGTCCTCGGAATTTCTTTGTACCTTTAACCGGCCGGCGAGCGAAACTCACGCCAGGACGGTCGCTCCGCAGCATCCCAGTGCTCGGCCCGGATCCTTTTAGCGCCCCTCCCCCGTAACCGTTCGGCCGATCGACCCGGTTACGCCATCGTGCACGGGGTTGTGGCGGTCGACATGACCGCGGTTTGAAGTCGCCGGCTTCTCCGGTCAGGTGGCGTATGGAGTGGAATTGTGGGCGATTGCGTCACCGAGCTATACCCAAACGGCCTCGATGCCATTCATCCGAGCAGAAAGCGCAGGGCCGTGGCGCCAGCGGCCCACATCATCGGCATCAACGCTCGCGCATTACGCATTTTAAGCTCGATCGTCGCCACCTTCGCAGCGTTGATGTGCGTCGGCTGGGCTCACGCACAGATGCCGTCACTGCGCATATCGCAATACAAGCACACCCGTTGGACCATCGACGACGACGTGCCGGCACCGATATTTGCAATGGTTCAAGGCAAAGATGGCTATCTTTGGATCGGCGCTCGCGACGGGCTTTTCAGATTTGATGGGATCCGCTTCGAAAAAATCGAGCCGGAGAAAAAAATTCCGAACCGCATCGATATGATTGGCCAGTTGCTGGTGGCCCGCGATGGCGCAATCTGGGTCGGCTATCAGACCGGAGGCGTGGCCGTGTATCGGAACGGCGTTCTACGCGACACGGGCCTGGTCAGTCACACTGTCTTGAGGCTGAGCGAGACGCCCGACGGCACGATCTGGGCTGCTTTCACGTCTACAATTCAGCGTATTGCTCGATACGTCCACGGTCGCTGGGACTTCAGTCCCAACGAGGCTCTGCCACATCTCGAAGTTGCACGCCTCATCACCACCCGGGACGGGACACTGTGGGTCGACCAGGACAGCGTTATTTCCATCCTTCGGCCGGGAGCAAACAGATTCGAAAGATTCCTTGATCACCAAAAGGCTAGAGGGGGGATTACGGAAGATCAGGCCGGGCGTGTCTGGTTGTCGGACACGGATGGAAGCAGGGTGATCTTCCCACGAAACACCAAGCTTCCTGGACGCCAAAATTATCGTACGCCGGGCTTCCCAATAGATACTGTCACGATGTTCGACCGGGACGGCAACTTTTGGGGAAAGAGCGGCGCTGACGGCATATTCCGGGTGACAAAACCCGATCCGCGCGGAGCCCTTTTTTCGACGTCCGGCGACATCGATTATTATCTCGAAAAGGACGGCTTGGCATCAAAAACCGTTAGCGCCATGCTCGCAGACCGCGAGGGCAATATCTGGGTTGGGACAGCGACCTCACTCGAGCGCTTTCGACCTGTAAATCTCGTGACCGAACCAGAGCTCATTGATCCGGGGGTCCGGGGTTTTCCGATGTTTTCCGGAGCTGACGGAACGGTCTATATCGGACAGCGCGGTAGCGTGTATCGCATCCGTCCTGGCGGTCGGCCGGAACTCATCCTGAAGACCAAGAAAGACCCAGACGCAATCTGCGAAGGTTTGGATCGCAGCCTGTGGATCTTTTCCACGGGCGAGGTCGCGCACTTCCAACACAACCACTGGTCCTATCTGCCGCTCCCTCCGTCGAGCGAACCGGATGCGCCGATCAATTATTGTGCGCCAGATCAGAACGGTGCCTTATGGATAAATGGCTCGACAGCGCGGGCTCGATGGACAGGAAGGAACTGGGAAAGCTTTCCGCTGCCGGTTGGTATGCATGGCAGCGTGATACTTAGGCGGTCCGGCAGCGCTGCGGTGGGTCTATATAACCCAAGCGGTTTAGCATCAATGAGCCCGTCCTTTTCGTTGCTGCGAGTCAAGTCGGGCAATGCGCTGAATTCGCTCCACTCCGGCTACGCTAGGAAAAATGACTTCATCGTGGGCGGAGTCTACGGATTAGCGCGCATCCGTGGGCGGCACGTCGATTTTCTTTCTGCCGATCGCTATCCACGGCTTGCCTTGACATCGGGCCTCATATTGTCGCCAGACGGCGTGACCTGGCTGATGACTCTAAAAGGCATCGTGCGCATCCGGACAGACGCACTCGACAGGGCGTTTTCGGATTCGCGTGCGCCGCTCCCGACGATGTTGCTCGATGAGCAAGATGGGCTCCCCGCTTCCGGGATTCCGGCAGCGTACGGCACCGCAGCGCGAGGCGGCGATGGTCGCTTCTGGTTTGCAACGGCTGCAGGGGTCGTCCGGCTCGATCCGCGTGTCTTTTGGCAGAATCGCGTCATGCCGTCCGTCGTGATCTCGTCAGTCAAAGTCGGGAACATGCTGTATCGCGACCCCGCGAAACTCGTATTTCCCGCCGGTACATCGAGGGGTGAGATCGATTTCGCGGCGCTCAGCCTCGCAATCCCGAAGCGTGTCCAGGTGTTGTACAAGCTTGAGGGCGTTGACTCAGATTGGATCGATCCCGGAATGCGACGGGAAGCGTTTTTCAACAATCTCAGGCCGGGGACCTACCGCTTTCGCGTGATCGCCGCCAACGACAATGGCGTCTGGAACCGGGAGGGCGCGACCCTTGAGTTCACGATACCTCCAACCTTCCTTCAATCGAACGCCTTCAAAATCATGTGCGCGTTCCTCGTCGGGCTGCTCCTCTGGATCGCCTATCTCGTTCGGCTACAGCAGATCACGGGCCGCCTTCGCAAGGCGCTGGAGCTACGGCTCGCCGAGCGCGAGAGGATCGCCCGCGAATTGCACGATACCCTGCTGCAAGGCATCCAGGCGCTGATCCTTCGCGTGCAGTCGGTCGCGAACCGTCTCGATGCGGGCACGTCAGCGCGAAAAGAAATGGAGCACGCCCTCGATCAGGCGGAAGCTGTTCTCGTCGAAGGACGCGATCGCGTGCGGGAGGTCAGAGCGCAAACGGCCGAGGGAGACTTGGCCAAGGCCTTCCTTGCGGTGTCAGCGTCGATGCCAAATGCGCTTTCAAAACGCTTCGAACTGGCGGTAACAGGCGTTCAACGGACGCTACATCCACTCGTGCATCAGGAGGTTCAGCGCATCGGCGAAGAGGCGATCCGAAATGCTTATGCGCATTCGTCGGGATCGCTCGTCCAGGTCCGTATCGACTTCAATCCTCGTCGTTTCGCCATCAGCATTCGCGATGATGGCACCGGGCTGCCCCCGGAGGTCCTGGCGTCCGGCGCAATGCCGGGGCACTATGGATTACCCGGCATGCGCGAACGGGCAACCCGGATCGGGGCGGTGTTCGCGGTCGATAGCGATCCGGGGTCAGGCGCGGATATTCGCGTCTCGCTTTCCGGCCGCTCTGCCTACGCCTCATCGCGTAGTTTTCGCCCTAATTGGCGGAAGCGCGAGAGCGGGCGATCGTTTCCGCCTGTAACGTAACTGGATGGCCCTCACGCGCGTGTACCACTGCAGTGAGGCCGCGACGCCCGAGCAAGGCATTCGATCTCGTCGGCATGACCATCATAAGAGAAGAGAGCAGCGATGCACCGATTCCCCCACCCAATCTTTGTCGCTGCAGGCCTGCGCACGCCGTTCGGACGCGGCGGCGGCGCGCTCGCCAATTATGACGCGATCAGCCTGTCCGTTCCGGTCGTCCAGGCGATGGCCGAACATGCCGAACCGGACCTCGTTGTCTGGGGAAGCGTGATCCCCAACCTCGGTTGGAGTAATATCGCGCGCGAGATCTGGCTCGACGCCAAGCTCAACCCCAACGTCCCTGCCTTCTCTGTCGTGCTGGCCTGTTCGACCAGCATGACCGCGGGGTTTGCCGCGGCCGGCATGCTCGGCGGCGGCGTCGATCTTACCATGGTCGGGGGCGCGGAGGTGATGAGCCGTCCGCCGATCGCGCTGACGTCCGACGCATCGAAGCGGTTGACCGACCTGTTCGGACACGACCCCGCCGCAGCTCTCGCTGCGCTCAAGGCGCTGGAGCCGCAGGACTATGTCCTCCCGATCAAGGGATGGGCCAACCGCATCACCGGCCGCACGATGGGCGACCATATGGAAGAGACCGCGAAGGAGTGGCACATCAGTCGCGAGGCGCAGGACGGTTGGGCGCTCAAGAGCCACCAACACGCCCTCGCCGGGTGGGATAGCGGGTTCTTCGCCGATCTGGTCATCAAGCTGCCCGAGCTCGAGCGGGACTCCAATCCGCGCGCCGACACATCGGCCGAGAAGCTCGCCGCGCTCAAGCCCGCCTTCGACAAGACGAGCGGCATGGGAACGCTGACGGCCGGCAATTCGTCGCCGATCACGGACGGCGCTGCCGGATGCTGGATCGCAAACGAAGCCGGCCTCGCTCGGCTGCCGGCGAACACGCCCTATCTGCGCCTGGTCGATTACGAGATCGCGGCGGTCGACCACCATAGCGAGGGGCTGCTGATGGCGCCCTCCTATGCCATTCCCCGCCTGCTCGCCCGCCATGGCCTGCGGTTCGACGACATCGACCTCTGGGAAATCCACGAAGCCTTTGCCGCCCAGCTGCTGGCAAACGTCGCCGCTATCGAGCGCCCCGACTGGATCCGGACCAAGATCGGTATCGATGCCGATTTCGGACCCTTCCCGTGGGATCGCGTCAATCCCAATGGCGGTTCGGTCGCGATCGGCCACCCGTTCGGTGCGACCGGCGCGCGCGACTTGAGCCAGGCGGTAAAGGAACTTTGGCCGATGCCCGTCGGATCGCGCACGATCATCAGCGTCTGCGCCGATGGCGGCCAGGGAACGGTCGCCTTGCTCGAGCGGGTTTGATCGAACGGAAACCCGAGCCATGATCGATGACGCTGCCAGCCTGTTACGCGAGATTTCGGCCTGCACCTTCTGTGTGCCGCACCTACCGCTTGGTCCCCGTCCGGTGGTGCAGTTCAGTGCCTCGTCGCGGATTCTGATCATCGGCCAGGCGCCGGGCACCAAGGTGCACGCAAGCGGCGTTCCCTGGCAGGATGACAGTGGCGATCGACTGCGCGAATGGACCGGAATCGACAGCCAGGAATTCTACGACCCGGCCAAGGTAGCGCTGGTGCCGATGGGGTTCTGCTATCCGGGAAAAGCGGCCGGTGGCGATGCTCCGCCGCGCCCCGAGTGCGCGCCTCGCTGGCATGAGCGTATCCTCGAGCTCCTTCCCGCGGACCGCCTTACGCTTCTGGTCGGATCGTACGCGCAGCAACGGTATCTTTCCAAGGACGCCGGCGCGACCCTCACGGATCGTGTCCGCGCTTTCGAGCGGTTCGCCCCGATTGTCTTTCCGACGCCGCATCCGTCGTGGCGCAGCAAAGGTTGGCAGAAGCGCAATCCCTGGTTCGAGGCGGAACTGCTGCCAAAGCTGCGCGCAGCGGTCCGGCGGCAACTCGATCGAGCTTAGCAAGCGGATCGGAGCCGAGCCGGGCGCGAGCCCCACGGCGCGCGGGAACGCTGGCAGACGGAACCGAGCCGCGGCCTCCGATTGTCGCCGGATCTATGCTGATCGCTTCATCGCATAGCACGGCCTCTGAATGTAACCCGGCCCGGTGGATAGCCGAGATAACCGACGAGCATATGGAGGCATCGATGGCTGCTGGCAGTTGGCAAATCAACGACGAGACGAGGCTCCGGACGCTTGGCGACCACGGGATTTTCTCGCCCAGCCTCGACGAACGATATGAAGAGGTCGCGACGCTCGCGGTCGCGACGCTCGATACGGATATCGCCTATTATCGGGGTCGGCAGCTGCAGGAATTGAGCGCGGCGGATCGTGCTGCCGATGGATGTTGCCGGCGGGTCCATTTGGAGCTCGCCCGCCGCTACGCGTTACGTGTCGAATTGGGGTTGGCCGCATTGGCGGTCGAAGCCGACGCGCCGGACTGCACCGTCGTGATGCCACGTCCGCGATCTTCGCCGTAATAGCGGCCGAGAGCCTTGAGCCCGGAATCCCCGGATCGCCGACGCCCCCAACCGTTCGCGGCGATCAGAGGCTGGTGAAACCCCTGTGGGATAGCGCTTGTTGCGCCCAGGCGACGATCGCCGTGGTCGGCATCGCCCCCGATTGCCGAGCTATTTCCCGGCCCTTGTGGAGGATCATCAGTGTCGGGATGGACCGGATGCCAAACCGCGCGGCGAGGCCCTGCTCTGCCTCCGTGTTGAGCTTGGCCAATCTCAGGGCTGGCTTGAGCTGTCCAGCCGCTGCCGAAAAAGCGGGTGCCATCTGTCGGCAAGGTCCGCACCAAGGAGCCCAAAAATCGACGAGGACGGGGATATCGGAGCGTTCGGCCAGCGCCGTGAAATTTGCGGACGTGAGGACCCCTGGCTCGCCGCTCAGCAAGGCGATTCCGCACCGTCCGCATTTCGCGTCGGCCTCGGCCTTCGCCGCCGGCACGCGGTTCGTGGCGCCGCATGCGGCGCAGCCAACCATTCTGCAATCCCTGTTCGTCATCGAAACACCTCCATCCTCTTCCCACCAACTCGCCGGATGAGCCCGGTTGGTGACAGTTTAACGCGGAGCAACCGGTGCGGCGTCGGTGAACCGCGCCGCCGAGGGCTGATCCGCTGTGTAACCTTTCGGCTGGAACGAGCGGGTAACGAGAAGCTCGCCTGGCGTGACATGACCCTTGCTCCCGGCAGTTTCGCCGAACGGGGCTGAGACGGGGTCGCGGACATCATGCCGGTGATCGGCCGCCGCTACCATGGCGGCGCGCCAGGAGGGACAGACCGCATGAAGACCGAACGGATGACCGCCTTCACCGATGGCGTGGTCGCGATCATCATCACCATCATGGTGCTGGAGCTGAAGGTGCCCGAAAGCGCCGAGCCCCGTGCCCTGCTCGCCACCCTCCCGATCCTCGCCGCCTATCTGCTGAGCTTCATCAATGTCGGGCTCTACTGGAACAACCACCACCATCTGCTGCAATCGGTCGAGCATATCGACGGGCGCGCGCTATGGGCGAACCTGACGCTGCTCTTCTGGCTGAGCCTCGTCCCGTTCGTGATCCGCTGGATCAATGAAGCCGGCTTCGCGGCGCTGCCTGTCGCCGCCTATGGCTTCGTCCTGGGCATGGCGGGGATCGGCTACCTCTGGCTCCAGCATGAGGTCATTCGGGTGAACGGCGGCCCCGAATCCGCGCTCGCCCAAGCGCTCGGCGAAGACCGCAAGGGCAAGCTCTCCCTGATCGGTTATTTCCTCGGCACGGCGCTCGCCTTCGTTCATCCGCTGATCGCGGTGTTGATCTACGTGACAATCGCCGGTGTCTGGCTTGTACCCGATCGGCGCATCGAGCACCGCCTCCCCCCGGCGTCAGCAGCATGAACGAAGCCGCGACCGCCGCGGTTGGCGACGCTCGCGCAGGAAATGCGCTGACGCTCTGGGCGACGGTGCTCGGCTCCAGCGTCGCGATGATCGACATGACGGTGATCAACGTTGCCCTCCCGGCAATCGCCAAGGGGCTCGGTGCGGATGCCGCCGGAGTCCAATGGACCGTCAACGCCTTCATGCTGCCGCTCTCGGCGCTGGTCCTGATCGGCGGCGCGCTCGCCGACGCAGCCGGACGCAAGCGCATCTTCATCATCGGCCTGGCGCTGTTCACGCTGTCCTCCGTCGCCTGTGCCGTGTCACCGACGCTTGGATGGCTGATCGCGGCCCGCGTCGGGCAAGGCATCGGTGCGTCGTTATTGTCGCCGGCCAGCCTGGCGATCCTCGGCGCCGATTTCGACGGCGAAGCACGGGCCAAGGCGATCGGCACCTGGGCGGCCGCCAGCGCGGTCGCCGTCGCTGCCGGCCCGATTGCGGGCGGCTGGCTGGTCGATGCGTTCGGCTGGCGGTGGGTGTTCGCCCTGATCGTGCCGCCGGCCGTCGTCGCGTCAGTTCTCGCCGGGATCGGAATAAAGGGCGGCCGTGACCCGGACGCTCCCACGCCGGACTGGGCCGGCGGCGCATTGGCGATCATCGGATTGGGACTTCTCGTCTGGGGCCTCACACAGGCTACTTCGGGTGGCGAGCACGGATCGGCATACATCATGGGCGGGCTCGTCGCGGCCGCGATCTTTCTGTGGTGGGAAAGGCGTCTGGGTGACAGGGCGATGGTACCGCTGGCCTTGTTCGGCACCGCCCGGTTCAGCGCCCTTACCCTGCTCACCTTCCTACTTTACGCCGCCTTGACCGGGGTGCTGTTGCTGCTTCCCTATCTGCTGATCTCAAGCGGCTGGCTCGCGACCGCAGCGGGAATGGCGCTGCTGCCGCTTCCGGTGATCATGGCCGCTGGCTCCCGTCTGGCAGGCGGCCTCTCGGAGCGCGTCGGCGCGCACCGGATGCTGGCAGCAGGTCCGGCAATCGCGGGTGCAGGCTTCGCGCTGATGTGGACGATCCCGGACCAGCGTATCTACTTCGTCACGCATGTCCTGCCGGCGATGACGCTGGTGGGGATCGGGATGACGATGGCCGTCGCCCCCCTGACGACCGCGGTGATGGCGGCCGTCGACCACCATCACGCCGGCGCGGCGTCGGGGTTCAACAGCGCGACTGCCCGGATCGGCGGGATGGTCGCGGTTTCCTTGCTCGGGCTAGTCCTGACCGGCGGCGGTCACGGCGTGTCGATCGCAGCATTCCATGCCGCGGCGCTTATGGCAGGAGGGGTGAGCGTTGTCGCAGGGGTCGCGGGATGGTTCTCGGCACCCCGCGCCGCTGTCTGACTCAGCGGCTCGATCGCCGGTCGCGCTATCGCAAGAGGCACGAGGTCCGCCAATGCGGGCCTTTCTCGTTACCGGCTGAAGCTAAGGACGATAGGGATTGCCGACGCCTTTAGCCGCTCCGCGGCCTGGACATACGCGTCGACCATCCGGCGTGGGGAAGTGGCTTGCCGGACGTCTTGGGAAATTGAACAGACGATGGGCGCGAGAAGCCACTCGCGCCCACGGTCCTTCAGAAGCGCCGACTGATACTGAGGTAGAAGTTCGCGCGGCGCGGATCGCCATAGAAGCTGTAGAACAAGCTGGTCTTCGAATTGATCGGCGGCGACTTGTCGAACACATTGTTGAGCCCGGCGCGCAGCTGGGTCTTGTCATTGATCTTGAAGCTGCCGAACAGGTCGAAATAGGCTTGAGCCGGAATCTTGGCCGACCCCTGGAGCGGCTGGATCGCATGCTGCACGTTCAGCCAATACGATCCGATGTATCGACCTCGCGCGCCCAAGGTCCACCGGTCGGTTGAATAGCTGATCGAGCCGTTCCCCTTCCAGTCGACGCCGCCAACGGCCCCCAGCAGCGACAGGAAATTATTGTCGATCACGCCGGTGGCGTTCAGCGGTGCTGCGGACGCTGTCGTCTGGATGGTCAGGTCGAGCAGCCGCGTTGCCGACGCCTGGACATTGAGCTGCCCCTTCCCGATTTGGCGGTCGTAGCTCAGGGTGAAGTCGAGCGCTTCGGAGCGTGCGTGCGACAGATTGGCGGTCGTGACATCGGCGAAGATGATCGGTCCGACGGTGTATGCGCCGAACGTCGCGGGGTTGGTGTCGCGCGGGAAGCGCTCGGGATGGGCGGCAAGGAAGTCGTTGAACGCCTGCTGTCCTCCCGGCAAATTGCCATTGCTGATCAACGCCTGCGGCTGGAAGTAGAGGTTCTTCTGTTGGATCAATGTCCAGTCGATCGAGATGCGCAAGCCCGGGACGAAGGTCGGCGTGAGGATCGCGCCGGCCGACCAGGATCTTGAGGTCTCGGGATCAACATTGGGATTTCCGCCGAGACGTGCCGGCAGGATTTGGAAAAGACCGAGCAGTGACTGACCGACCCTCTCATTACCGCGCAACGGGTCGGTCACGTTGACGATAGTCTTGCCGGCAAGGAGCGATCCCGCCGCGCCGCCGGCATCGAAGCTGATCACCGAATTGAGTTGTGGCGGACGATAGCCGGTCGAATAGGAGCCGCGGAACGTCAGGTTCTTGTCGACCCCCCATTTGATCGCGATCGTCGGATTGGTCGAGCTGTTACGCGTCGTCGCAAAGGCCGGAGCGGCGCCAACTTGCGGGCATGGTGCAGTATAGGCGCTTTCAGGAAGCGGTGCCGGCTGGTTGGGAAAACAGGTCAAGTTGGCATTGGCGCCGATGCCGACATAACGGTCATAGCGGACGGCCGTCTGGATTTCGAGCTCGCGGATCAAGGGGATCTTGTTCCGCTCGCCGATCAGCGGGAAGCGGATTTCGCCATAGGCACTGTCCGTCCGCTGCGACCGCGGCGGCGTGTAGGAGACCGAAGACATCGAAACGGTATTCTGGAAATTGACGTACTGACCCTGAGTCTGCTTGCCCTGCTCGAGCAGGAACGTCGCAATCGGCTTGCCGCCCGGCAAGCGTATAAGCGGCAGCGGGCCCGCAAGCTTCAGGGTGTAGGAGCGGGACGAACCATGACCCTGACCAATCAGCCCGCTCTGAGGCTTGTCGAGATAGGTGAAGGTCGGGGGCGTCCCCATCAGATCGCGCAGGAGATTGATCGACCCGTTCCCGACGGCATTAGCCGTCACGAGGTCGAAGCTCGCAAGGCTTTCCCCGGGGGCGTAGCTATTCCAGTTCCAGGTCAGGTCGATTGCGGCTTGCCAATCGAAGGGCAGCTTGACGATCGCGCCAGTCAAAAGGCGCCAATTGGTGCTGGCATTCTTGATCCACTGATTGCCAGAGGCGATCGGCACCGAGACGATGATTGACCGGGTGAAGGGATTGTCCGCTGCTGCGGCATCCAATGTATAATTTCCGGCTGCCGGATTCACGAGGTTGCGAGATTCGTAGCGGGACCAGCCGCCTTCCGCATAGATGGTGAGCCACTTGGCGAAGTCGCGCTTCACCGTGAGCGACGCATTGTAACTCTGATTGGGCGTGAGGAGCGGTGCAAAGAGGCCGTCGCCGGCGGGACCGGTGGTGGCGGTCGGCGATAGCGCCAGGTTCTGCTGACCGGCGTTGGCGATCAGCGGAGCGACGCCATCCAGCGCAAGGCCGCGATACCCGATCGGAACGTAAGTGATGCGTGAGCCGAGTGATGCGCCGCCATATTGCGACTTGAGCACGCGCCTGCCTGGGTGCGAATTCAAGGAGCCTCTCGATTGTAGCGGCGCGTATCCCATGGGGCAGCCGCGCGCCAACGATGCCGAGTGTGACGGCTCTTAATTTCAGTTCGTCGCTGGCACCCTCGGCAAGCAGCTGATCGATCGCGTCGAAAATCGCGTCTGCTGCCGCACAACTCGCTGCTGGGTCAGCGGCGCGGGCTGCGCGGCGGGTGGCGACAGCCAAGAAATCCACGCCGCCACCAAACTTTCGATCGGCTTTGGGTTCGTTCGCATCCGTCCAGTGTTCGGCGAGGATTCTGGCGGCAATTTCCCCGAAATGCTCATCCTTCAGGTAACGAACCATCAGAATGTCAGTCTCGGGGCCCCTGATCGCGGCAAACGCCCATTGATACCCGTGCATCTGGGGATTCTGCGCTTCGGTGACGACATCTCGATCCTGCCACCCGCTCGCTCTCGCCGCTGCGCGAAACTCCGCATACCGGCGCAAATTATCATCGAGCAGCCGTTCGAGGATCGGCAGCAGCGATGTCGAAGGTACGCGGCTGATCAAGGTTGCGATCGTGACCTTCTGCAAGCGCGTCGCGCTTTCGCTGGCCAGCAGGCGTTCCCCCCAATCCTCCGCCAATTGTCTTACCGCCGCCAGATCAGCTTCATTGAACGGCCTTGCCCGCTCGTCGTCACCGCTTTCCCCGCGCGTGCAGAGCTCGGCCAGAGCTGCAATTTCAGAGTTGGCCGCTTTGTCGGCGCGGGCTTGCACGGCCGCGATCAGGCTGCTCCCAGGCGTGTGAGCGATGCGATCACGTAGCAGGGTGCAACGGTCGCATACCGCTTGGTCGAACTTGCCGTCGGCGCCCTTTCGGCGAGGGAGCAAATCAAGATAGGCGGCGATCAGCTTCTCGACCGAGCGCGGGCCAAGCACCGATGCGGCGGCCTCAGCGTGGTCGTCGTGACGTTCCGAATCCCGAAGCACGGTCTCGAGCAGCGCCTGGTCTTCGACGAGGACTCCCGAAGCGGCAAGGATGTTGTCGGCGCCGAAGAACAGGTCCTGACCTTCGCGAATACGACGAAGCAAACCATCGGCGAACGCCTGTAGATACCGGCTGCGAAGTTCGTGAAACAGATATTGCTGGCTGTCGTCCTTTCGGTCGATCGCCAACTCGGCAATCAAGTCGCTGATCTCGGCATCCAATCCACTCTCGTCCTGCCGTTGAAGGATGGCGGTCAACCGGTCGCGCGGCGTCGCTGCCGATGCCATCCTCCTGGCTTGCGCAGCCTCCAAGCCCCGCCGCACGCCCTCGTCGGGAATGCCATCTAGATGGCCCTTCCCCGCCAGAGCGTCGAAGGTTGCGTCGTCAGCGTCGCGTAGCAGGTCTACGATGTGCCGGTCGGCGCGTCGGAATGACAGAGCGCCCACGACAAGGGCTTTCTCCTCGGGTTCGCCATCCCTTTTTGCGATGGCGGTTGCCAGATCGAGGCCGTCCATGCCGCTGCGCGACGCGATTTCGTGGAGAACATTCCTGCGGATCGCTGGCGCGAGCCCGATGAGCACATCCGCGGCGGCGGGTCCTAACACGGACGGCCGGAAGTGCCCTGCGGCGCGGAGCGCGTTCAGATGAACCTGTTCGCGCTCGTGCGTGAGAAGCGGCCAGAGGAGGTCGAGAAACTCATGCCGCCCGGAGGTGATCATGAAGCGTACCGCGCGGTCGACTTTGCCGACAGCGTGCCAACGGCTGACGAAGCGCAGGACGTCCGTGCCGACGATGTCCCACACATCGTCCGTCGCGCGGAAGACCATTTCAGCCGCAAGGATCGGATCGACATCAAAGGCAGCCAGGATGGCAACGCCACAGGCCGCTACGTGCTCCCGATCCCCGCGCGCTGCGCGTTCGACCGCGAACAGAATCGCCTCAGTCCACGGGCGTTGATCGAGCACCTCCTCTTTCAGCCGTTTGCGCGTCGCGAGGTCACCGACCGCCTGCAACATGCGGCGCTCAACCTCATGTGAGGCATACCATTCCTGAAATTGCTGGTGTTGGAAGGAATAGCCAGGTGCGTCGCCTGAACGCGTCAGAACGTGGTTGCTGACGAGCGTATCCAGCAGTGTTTGCGGTTGCGCCGTGATGAAGGAGATCTGTCCGTCGCTCAGCAGCACCTTCGCCGTATCGTTGACGACCCCGCGCGCATTATGGTCGGAGATCGATGTATTCGCCGTCGTCGTTGCGAAAACGGCCAGTCCGTCGAGATAGTCTTTTTGAAGGCCACCTGCGACGATCTCAAGGGCCGCCGCATGACCAGCTTCCATCTCTTGAGCGTCAACAAAACGTCGGAGAACTTCTTCCTTTGTCTTCGGGAATGGCGTGCCTTTCGGAAGCGACAGCAGCGTGGTCAGATAGAGAGGGATAGTCACGAGTTCACGGACGCCTTCGGTGCGCCACGCCTGATCGACGAGACGCTCGCCTTCTTCACCCCGCATGGCGCGCGCGATCGCCATTTGCTCCTCATCACCGAGGGGCAGGAGTGAGATCCGGGTTCCGGACATCGGAACGTCGAGAGCCTGCCTGCGCGTCGAGATGACCAGACCGAGCTCCGGCAGCTCGGCCTTCAGTCTTGCGATCTGGACGCGCGCTCGTTCACGCGCGGTAGCATCCATCTCATTCCAGCCGTCCAGCAAGATGACGACGCCGGACTTCGTCGCCACCGCCCGAAACTCGGATTCCGAAAGGCCGGCGAACGCCGGGCGCTGCAGGATTGAGGGCAACAACGAGTTGGCCTCGGTCGCCCAATCGCCGAGTGGTACGATAATCGCGGTCGCCGCGCCGATATCCATGATGGCCTCGGCCACCTGAAAGATCGTGGTGGTCTTCCCCATCCCAGGGGCCGCGACCAGAATCAGATCATCGAGAGACAGGACAGCCTTTGCAAGCGCCCGCGTGGTCAGCGGCATCTCTGATTTTTCGACCGTTAACGTAAGCAAGACCGCGGTCGCGGGCCATTTGTTTGTGTTGCGGAAGACGGCGAGGTCGGCATCAGCCGCCGCATGAAGTCGGTCACGCGCTCCGTCCGGCTCGGGATCGCGCATATTGGGGGCGAAGGGAGTTTCGTTCATGACGCTCCGCCACGAGTCCTGATCGGTGAGCCGTTTCCACTCCTGCAGGAGAGCAACCGTGAACTTCGGATCGTTCGAGTCGATGGCGCGCGCGTGAAGACGGCACAGCCAGATACCGTTCTCGGCCGAGCGCCGGGCCTCGACAGTCATATTGGGGTCATACCGTCGGCCACCCGGCGCCGCGGCGCAGATGTGCGCGGCCTCGCCGATATTGATTTCACCAACGCCATCCGATGCAGCGGCACTGGTCAGTCGGCGGCACATCGGATTCGAGCAATGGCTGCGTGCTTGCCGTTCAATCGTGCGCCTGGTCGCCGCGGTAAACTCATCTCGGCTTTTGTTGCTGGCCATCGTCTGTTCGAAATGCTCGTTTTCTTGTTCTGCCTTGCTTGGCCCGACATACCTACACGATCGGGAAGCCGTCACGCAGCCAGATTACGCCGCCGGCGCCCGGCATTTGGCCGCAGACATGAGCGAGCGGCTGCGAGCCGCGCCGGTGACGCGGAGCAACTCCATCCGCTCGCGGGCTGGACAGCGAGCGTGGGCGCTCGCGACCGCGACGTCAGGGCCTTTTCGAGTAGGCCGAGGTGGCTGTTTTTGCGCTAGACTAGCCGAGCCGCCTGAGCGCGACGTCGGCGATCAGCAGAATCGCGCCACCTGCCGTCAGCGTCACCGCACGCGCCGCGCACTTGCCGAGTTCGCGCGCGAAGCTGCGGCGGATTTCCTGCGCCAGTTTCACGACGGATCCTCCGCCGAGGCACGGTGGAGCGACATCCGTTTCTCAACCCACACCTGGTCGAGCAGCGCGGCGGCGGGGTTGCGGCGTTTCGAGCGCAGACAGAGCAGGCCAATCGGCACCAGGCCATAGGTCGGGTCTTCGCATTCGGCGTCATAGGTGCCGACCAGGCACACCGCGTTGTGACGGCGTTCCATCTCATCAACGTGGTCGAACACGTCGCCGTACAGGCGGCGCACGCGATATTCGCGATCGGGCTTGCGCCAAAATAGGCCCGATGGGTCGGGCTTCATGAACGCGGCAAGGTCGATCCATTCGCGAAGGCTCGCGAGGTCGCCGTGCGCTTCGTCGTCGAGATCGGTGTCGAGCACCACGAAATGCGTCGTCGCCAACGCGCGCAGTTGGACCTCGGTGCGGAACGGCGCAACCGCAACAGGCTTTTTGTGGTTGAGGAAGTCGAGCGATTTCGTGAGGTTCGCGACCGCCTCTTCCTCGCTCAACAGGCGGCGCGGGCGCGTGAAGATGTCGGGTTCCATTTCGAACGCGACCGCGATTTTCTCGAGGTTTGCGGGCCGGACGGTCTCGCCACGCTCGATCCGCTCGACGGTGGTGACCGAAATGCCGGCCATGGCGGCGAGTGTGGCCTGCTTCCAGTGCAGCATCTCGCGCTGCAGACGGACATAGGCGCCCAGTCCTTTGGGATCGGGAACCACCATCTCGTCGATCTGGACGTCGCTGCTCATGATCGAGATGTACTGGATGGCGGTGCAAAATTGCAGGGCGAAACGACCTTCAGTTTTTGAACGGCGTGAGGCGGTCAGGCGAACGAGGCAGACGATAGCTGGCACAGTAAGTGGCCGCTTTCGGAATATGCGCTGTCAGTCGCGGACGACTTTCTATTGAGCACGATGCCGCCGTTTGACGATCCTGGAGCCGGAATGCACTTTCAATAGACATGCGATACCGCGAGACTTTTGAGCGTGCCCAATCGCGTGTCCAGCAAGGGCTTCTGCATCACCGTCGAAAAGCGACAGCGAAGCTCCGCCACAACAAGAAGACGATCACCGCGCTTATCGCTGCACCCCAGAACCAATAGGGAAGCGGCAGGGCATCGGCGATGGCGCTTGTATCGGATCGATGCAACTCTCCGCCGATGCTTCCTCCGGCGCTGAACAGATATCCGAATTGCTGCCACACGCTTATGCAGGCTTGGACGCCAAGGAACTGGATACCAAAGCGCTGCTGAGCTGCCGTACCGCGCCATGCGAGCGCCAGGATGGCGATGCCCAATGCCGGAAGAACCAGCCAGCCAGTGAGCGTCCTCACCCAGATGATCGTTGAGATGAACAACGCCAAACCCACGACCGCCAGCGCTGCGCGCGTCGCCTTGTCAGTTCGCGAGGCGATAATCAGCAATGATCCGGCGATTGCAGGCCCCAATGGTCCGCTTGCCGCGATCAGCGCATTTGTCAGTCCGGAAGCATCGGCGGGCACCATCGACTGAGCGACGCCAGAACCGTCGGGGAAGATCAAAAGGCGTTCGAACGACGAGCCGGTGAGCATGGCGGCGACTCCATGGCCCATTTCGTGAAACCAGGTTGCCAATATGGTGAATGGATAGAGTAGAAGACTGCCGATCGATGTCTGCCAAAGCATGACTGAGGCGACCGCAATTCCCATCAGCAGGCCGATACGCCGTCGATGGGCTTGGTCAGCAAGAATACTGGACATCAGCGCTCCGAATGAGGGCGTAAGGTCTACGAGTCACCCCTATCAGGCATGACGCGGGTCCGGCTACCGAAGCCGGTTCGTCGCAGCGATTTATTCACACTATGACATGGAACTGCTGCCGCCATTGCGCTGAGTGGCTCAGCATCCGGCAACGCCAACAGGAGCAGACAGCGGCTTGGCGGGTCGGCCTTGATCGGAGTCCATGTCGCAAGCGGGCACGTGTCGGTCAAACCGCACACGCCAGTCGAACATCCGCTTCCGGAATCAACCAAACCCACCGCAGGCGTCCAGAAAGTGGGCCGTTACGGGCCGTTCGATCTGCCACGGAGCGGATCGGGAACCGCCGAGGTTCGCCGCCGCATGAGCAGATAGCCTGCCGGAATCACGAACATCGACAGGAGCGGAGCGGTCAGCATGCCGCCGATCATCGGCGCTGCGATCCGGCTCATCACTTCCGAGCCGGTGCCCGTGCCGAGCAGGATCGGTAGCAGGCCGGCCAGGATTACCGCGACCGTCATCGCCTTGGGTCGGACGCGGAGCAGCGCACCCTCCCGCACCGCGCCTTCGATCTGGGCAGCATCTGGCCCCTCGCCCCGCTCAGTGAGCGCGTGCTTGAGGTAGATCAGCATCACCACGCCGAACTCGGCGGCGACGCCGGCTAGCGCGATGAACCCGACGCCGGTCGCAACCGACTGGTTGTAACCGAGCAGCCAGAGCAACCACACGCCGCCGGTCAGCGCGAACGGCAGCGTCGCCATGATCAACGCGGCCTCGTCGAGCCGCCGGAACGTCAAATAGAGCAGCAGGAAGATGATCGCGAGCGTCGCCGGCACGACGACCTTGAGGCGCTGCGTTGCGCGTTCGAGGAACTCGAATTGGCCGGTATAGGCAACGCTGATCCCCGGCGGCTGCTTGACCTTGCCAGTGACCGCCGCCTGCAAATCGCGAACGATCGCAGTCAGGGGCCGGTCGCGCCCGTCAACATAGATCCAGGTCGCAGGCCGTCCATTTTCGCTGCGGAGCATCGGTGGGCCTGCGACAATCTGGATATCGGCGACCGTGCCCAGCGTGATCTGTTTGCGCGAGGGCGTCAGGATCGGCAGGTTGATCAGCTTGTCGGGGCTGTCACGCAGCTCGCGCGGATAGCGCACATTGATCGGATAGCGTGCCAGGCCCTCGACGGTCTGCCCGATCGACTCGCCGCCGATCGCGCCGGACACCACGTCCTGCACGTCAGCAACGTTCATGCCGTAGCGAGCAGCGGCTGCGCGGTTGATCCGCACGTCGATATACCGTCCGCCGGTCAGCCGTTCGGCAAGCGCTGAGCTGACGCCGGGCACGGTCTTGGCGACGGCCTCGATCTGCTGCGCTACCTGATCGATCTGGCCGAGGTCGCTGCCCGAGACCTTGATCCCGATCGGACTCTTGATGCCGGTTGCGAGCATGTCGATGCGGTTGCGGATCGGCGGTATCCAAAAATTGGCGAGGCCCGGCACTTTCACACGGGCGTCGAGCTCGTCGATCAGCTTCGCCTGGGTCATCCCCGGCCGCCATTGGTCCCTGGGCTTGAACCGGATCGTCGTCTCGAACATCTCGATCGGCGCCGGATCGGTCGCGGTCTCGGCGCGGCCCGCCTTGCCGAACACGCTGTCGACCTCGGGCACGGTCTTGATCAGCCGGTCGGTCTGCTGGAGCAGTTGCGCGGCCTTGGCCGTCGAAATGCCCGGCAGCGCCGACGGCATATAGAGCAGGTCGCCTTCGCTCATCGCGGGCATGAACTCGCCGCCGGTCTGGCTGATCGGGATGATGCTCGAGGCGAACACCAGGCCAGCGATCAGCAGCGTAGCCTTCGGCCGCTTGAGTACCCAATCGAGCGCCGGGCGATAGGCGCGAGCCAGTCCGCGATTGATCGGGTTGGCCTCTTCGCCCGGAATACGGCCGCGGATCAACCAGCCCATCAGCACCGGCACGAGCGTGATCGACAGGATCGCCGCGCCGGCCATTGCGTAGGTCTTGGTGAAGGCGAGCGGCGCGAACAGACGGCCCTCCTGTCCCTGCAGCGAGAAGATCGGAATGAACGAGAAGGTGATGATGAGGAGGCTGAGGAAGAGCGCCGGCCCGACCTCGGCCGCCGCCGTCGTGATCACCCGCCAGCGTTCGTCGACTTCCAACGCCTCGTTCGGGTGATCATGCGCCCAGCGTTCGAGATGCTTGTGCGCATTCTCGATCATCACCACCGCGGCATCGACCATCGCGCCGATGGCGATGGCGATCCCGCCCAGCGACATGATGTTGGCGTTGACCCCCTGCACCCGCATCACGACGAACGCTGCGAGAATGCCGAGCGGCAGCGTCAGGATCGCGACCAGCGCCGAACGGACGTGCCACAGGAACAGCGCGCAGACGAACGCGACGACGAGGAACTCCTCGAACAGCTTGCCGGTCAGGTTGTCGACGGCGCGGTCGATCAGCCCCGAGCGATCATAGGTGGTGACGACTTCAACCCCTGGCGGCAGGCTCGCTCGTAGTTCGGCGAGCTTGGCCTTGACCCCGTCGATCACCTCGCGCGCGTTCTTGCCCTGGCGCATGACGATGACGCCGCCGGCGACCTCGCCCTCGCCATTCAGTTCGGCGATGCCACGGCGCATCTCCGGGCCGATCTGGACCGTCGCGACATCGCCGAGCGTCACCGGCACACCGCCCACGGCAGTACGGATCGGCACGCTGCGGAAATCGTCGAGCGACGACAGATAGCCGGTTGCACGCACGACATATTCGGCCTCGGCCATTTCCACGACCGAGCCGCCGGTTTCCGAATTGGCGCGCTTGAGTGCGTCGGTCACTTCCCCTTGGGTGATCCCGTAGGAAATCAGCTTCTGCGGATCGACCAGCACCTGATATTGTTTGACCATGCCGCCGATGCTGGCGACCTCGGCAACGCCGGGGACGGATTTGAGCTCGTAGCGCAGGAACCAATCCTGCAAACTTCGCAACTGCTGGAGATCGTGCCGGCCCGTTTTATCGACCAGCGCATATTCGTAGACCCACCCCACCCCGGTGGCGTCTGGGCCGAGCGACGCGGTCGCGCCCGCCGGCAGCCGGCCTTGCACCTGGCTGAGATATTCGAGCACGCGACTGCGCGCCCAGTAGAGGTCGGTGCCGTCGTCGAACAGCACATAGACGAAGCTGTCGCCGACGAACGAATAGCCACGCACCACGCGGGCACCGGGCACCGACTGCATCGCCGTCGCCAGCGGATAGGTAACCTGATTCTCGACGATTTGCGGCGCCTGCCCCGGCCACGAGGTCCGCACGATGACCTGCACGTCGGAAAGATCGGGCAGCGCATCGACCGGCGTCGTTTTCACAGCCCCAATGCCGATCGCGACCAGCACTAGCGCAGCCAGCAGTACGAAGACGCGCGCCCGGACCGAGGCCCGAATGATACGTTCGATCATCGTGCACCGCCGATCGGACGCACGGCGATGCCGGTCAGGCTCGCTTCGGAATCGAGCAGGAACTGGCCCGAAGCGACGACCTTCTCGCCTTCGGCCAATCCGCCAAGGACTTCGGTCTTCCCGCCGGCATCGCGGCCGACGCGCACTTCGGCCGGATGAAAGCGACCGTCGTTAGTCGCCAGCATCACCAGGGTGCGCGTGCCCGTGCGGATCACCGCCTCGCTCGGCACCAGCAATGCGGGCTTCCCGTCGCTACCGAGCGCCACGCCTGCGAACATCCCCGGCCGGAGACGGCCGCCGCGATTGGCCAGTTGGATCCGAACGGTCAGCGTCCGGCTGTCAGCCTGGGCGGTCGGCAGGATCGCGATCACCCGGCCGCTGAACGTCTCGTCGGGAAAGCTGATCAGCGTCGCGGTGGCATTCTGGCCGATGCGGACCTTGCCGGCGCGCGCCTCGGGGACGGCGGCGTTGAGCCAGACCGAGCCGAGGCCATTCACCTGTGCCAATGTCTGCCCCATCGCCAGGGTCACGCCCTGCCGCGCATCGAGCGCCTGGATCACGCCCGCGATCGGCGTCGTGATCGTGACGATCCCATTGGCCCGTCCGGTTCGCTCGACGCCGGCGATCAGTCCGTCCGACATGCCCAGCAGCCGCAGCCGCTGGCGTGCCGCTGCCGTGAGGTCTGGCTTGCCGAGCCGTCGCACGCTCAAATATTCGGTCTGCGCGCCGCCCCAATCGGGCAGCAGCAGGTCGGCGATCGGCGCGCCGGCGCGGACGACATCGCCCGGTGCACGCGCATAGACCCGGCTAACGAACCCGCCCGAGCGTGCCTGGATGATCGCGACATCGCGCTGGTTGAAGTCGATCGCGCCGGTGACGTCGAGCGATGAGGCGAGCGCGCCGGTTTCCGCCGCGACCACGCGGATGCCGAGGCTTTGCCGCGACGCGGGATCGATCGTGACGCCCGCCGGGCCTGCCGCGCCGCCCCCGTCCGCATATTTGGGGACGAGCTGCATATTCATGAACGGTGACTTGCCCGGTTTGTCGAACTTCTGGTTCGGGAACATTGGGTCGTAATAATAGAGCGGCTGCTTGCCACCCGCGCCGACCGCCGTGGCGGGTGCTTCGCCGCGGTGACCAAGCCAAAAGCCCCCGCCGCCGGCAACGACCGCCATTGCGAGCAGCGATCCGCGCCAGCGGATCGCAGTTTTCCTGTCGAGCGTCACGGCCGCTCCTCCCCATAGGTGATGGTGATGCGCACCGCGTCGCGTGCGACGTCGGCTTCGCGATTGAGCGTTTCGACCTCGGCTTCGGCAAGCGCGAGGGTCGAGAGCAAGGCGGTGCCGAGATCGAGCTTGCCCGCCGCATAGCTATCGCGATCGAGCTCGGCGCGGCGCTTTGCCAGCGGCACCAGCGTTTCGCGCGCGTTGCGCCAGCGCTCGTGATGCATGACATGGTCGGCAAGGTCGGCATCGAGCGTCGCCGCCAGCTCGCGCTTCAGCGCCTCCCGGTCGAACCGGCTGCCCCGCGCCATGCTGGTACTGGCGTCGATCTTCGGATTCTGACGCTTGCCGGCGAATAGCGGCAGGTCGATCGACACGCCGACCGACGCCATGTCGCCGAACCTAGGATCGCGTCGGCCATAGGAAATGCCGACTCGCCAATCAGGTCGTTTGTCGGCGCGCGCCAACCGCACATCGGCATCGGCCGCCGCTATGCGCGCGTCCTGCCCGCGTAGGGCCGGCAATGTATCGATCCCGGCGCGCAAGGCGGGCGGGTCCAGGTCGAGCATCGGCGCGTCGCCTGAAACCTCGGGGTTCGGATCGCCGGTGTAGCGCGCCAGCCGCGCGCGTGCTTGCGCGATCACCGCGACCATCTCGGCGCGGCGGTCGGCAACCGCCGCACGAAGCTGCTCGGGCTCCAGCGCCTGGCTCGGCCGCGCGCTTCCCGATGCAAGTCGTGCAGCGACGGTCCTTTGAAGATCGTCGAGGCTCGCGGTCAGCAGGTCGAGCTGCGCGAGCCGCCGCTCCCCGTAATAAAGGTCGATCCACGCAAGCGCGGTCTCGAGCCGGACAGTGCGCCCTTCGACCAGCTCGCCCGCTTCGGCGAGGCCGATATCGGCGCGCGCCCGTTCGGCGCGCGCATGGCGCTTGGCGAGATTGGGAAATTGCTGACTGAACCCGATCATCGCCGTCGTGAAGTCGTCGCGGGTGAAGCTGCCTGCATTGGGGCCGGTCACCGGGAAGCCCGAGACCCCGAGATCGAGGGTCGGATCAGGCAAACGGTCGGCCGCGATCGCCGACAAGCGCGCGGCGTCGGAAGACGCGGCCCGCGCCTTGAGGCTCGGCGCATTGGCCGCAGCGCGCGTTAACGCGTCGGCATAGGTCAGCGGGTCGGCAAGCGCGATCGAGGGTAATGTCACGCCGGCGGTCAGCAGCGCGGGCGCGAGCACGGAGAATCTCATCATGGCCTCCTTGAAATGGGACGGACACGGATCGACCGCCCGCGAACCGGCGCGCAGGCGCCAGACGCGGGCGGTGACCGTCAGCCCTTGCTCGTGGGGGCAGCAGACATCGTCTGCCTGCTTTGACATTCAGGCATCGTCACACAGGCCGCCATGTGGCGGTCGGCCTGGCGCTTGGCCCGTGCCGACCACCAGGCCTCCTGTGCCTCGCGCTCCTGCACGGAAATGGTCGGAATGCCCTTGCCGGAGAGAATGGAGGATTGGGCATGTGCCGCGGGCGCAGCCAGCATCGTCGCTGCCAGCACGGCAGCCATGATCGTCTTGGTCATTATGTGAATCCTTGAATGAATCGCAATCGATGCGCGCGCAGCCCTGTCGCGGCCGCCGTCCGAAGACGGCACAGCCGGTCAGCCGCGCGAGCGCGAAGGTTCAGCCAAGGAGTGTGGGTGGTTCCGGTTCCGGCGCGACGTCGCGCCCTGCAAGTTTTGTCGATGCCGGCCAGAACCCGACCGTCGCTGCCCGCAGCCGGGGCGTGGCCGCCGGCTCCGGTTGCTTCAGACCCAGTACGGCCGCGCAAGCTGCCATCGCCATGCAGCCGGACGACTTGTCGGTGCCCGACTTGCCGCTAGTTTTGGTATTTGCGTCGCAATCGGCGCAGTGTGCCATCTGGCAATCCGGCATGGCCGCCGTCGCCGCCGGTTGCCCCTGGCTCATCAGCATGCACGGCGCGGCGACGGCCACGCTGTTCCCAGCGAGACCGAACAGCAGCCCGAGGCACAACAGATGGCGCAGCAGCTTCAGCACGGGGTCTTGATGCGTCGCAACATGATACGAGTCAATTCGTTGACCGTGCCGCAACGGTTACAGACGCGATGCTCCTCGTCCGATATTTTTCAGCGCATGACCCCGTGCCTGCATTAGAGATTAGTCTCGGCCCGATCGCGGCAAGCAACGCCTCAAGCGTCCTCGTCTTCTTCGCCCTCCACTTCATTCGGGCGCTCGCGAGCACGAACACCCATCTCGATCACCATCTGAGCCATCTTCGCGACGTCGTTCGGGCATGCATGATGCGCTTCGAACCGCGACCAGGCCGCCGCCCCGAGCTCGTGGACGACAGCTATCAGCATAGCGTCCTGTAGGATCGCCGGGTCGGCCCGCACGGCAACCAGGGCCTGAAACAGCCTTTCTTCCGCTTGGGAATCGGACGACCTGGTCAAGCCGAACATCGCGAGCTGGACGACTTCATCATCACCGGGATTTTCTTGAATGCCGCGAACCAGGACATCGCCGAGATCGACCGATATTCCACCTAGAGAAAGGTCCTTTACTAGCTTCCTCGGCAGTCGCTGAGGAGGGGCGAACCGGGCGACTAGCTCATGGGCAAGTGGAAGATCCTCAGGCCACCACTGCCAATGTTCCGCCATCAACTGCCATGCCCCCGAATTGTCCGAAGCTAGCGCGGTCTCCGCGATCGCTTGCCGGAGTTCGCGGCCGACTCCGAACAGGCGCGTGAGCGAAGCGATCGCCCGTTCGCTCGAGAAACAGAGCTGCGCCGCACGTGCAAGCTGATCGAGCGATAGACGCCCAGGCTTGTCGATCAGCCCAACGTTCTTGCCGTCGATCAGTGCCTCGTCCCCCTCCATCAAGCTCATCAACTCGTCTGCCGTGGCGGCGAGCAGGTCGAGCTCGACCCGTCGGAACAGTGCATTTCCGATCGCGCTATCGGCCCCGGCGAGCTTCTCCACCACGGAGACTCCGGGCCCGGCAAGCAACGCCGCGAGCGCCGCGTCCGGATGCTCGCGGTACGCCGCCACCGCTTCGTCAAAGAGGTTGCGTAGACTCGCGACATCCTTGCACCGCCTCCGGTTCTGCGGCGTAAGCGTGGCGTCGAACACGCGCTCGAACACTTCGAGCGACGGCGCCTTAATTCGCCCTAAGCGATAATGCGCCTCGAGGTGGCGTTCGCGGGGCAGGTGCACTCCGCCGGACAGCAGCCAGTATAGAATCTTGCCGAGCGAATAGATGTCGGCGCTGGCATCGACATCAAGGTTGCGGCCGTGCTCGAGTTCGGGAGCCATGTAGAAGCGGGGGCCGACCGCCTCATCAGTCGGCGTTATGCGCGGTTCGTCGATTAGCAGCGCCAAGCCCGTATCGGCGATCTTGGCAGTGTTGCCGAACAGGATGACGTTGGCGGGCTTAAGATCACGATGCACGGCCGGAACCTGGTGGACGGCTTCCGCGCCATCGAGAATTTGCGCAAAGAGAGAAAAGGCGCGCTCAGGCGCGTAACCCTCGGCGGGCGCCAAATCCTCTAACGATCCGTCCCCCTTTTCCATCACATAATAATCGGTGGTCTCTCCCCTGGAGATCCCCCATTCTTGCACCTGGACGACGTTTGCGGCTCCCTTGAGGCGCTGCAGCGTCTCCAATTCGCGCGCGAATCGTTCATGCCGCCTCGGATTCTTCAGGCGCTTCAGCAGCCAGATGCCGGGCGGCATCCCGGTCGCATTTGTGATTTGATAGATCTCGCCTTGGCCACCTTCCGCGAAGCGGTCGCCAACGATCGTCCAATTGCCGTATGTTCTCGCCATGCCGCGGCCGTTAGCCGACCCGCCGCATCGGCGTCCATTGCCGGTCCCGTCAACCGGCCCATGGAGCGAGCCTCCTTGCGTCGCTTCATACTTGCTGCCTGTCACCGCATTGGCATGCACGGCGGTACCTAAGTCGACAGCGTGTGTCCCGCGAGATGTCCGCTTTTCGGATCAGCAGCCTGGGCGGTGCTCGTTCGCTTTTGGGCGCAAACCGGTCGTTTACCCACGAGCGTTAAGAACGGCCAAATGGCCACTCGCAATCGACTTTCGGTGATGTCGTTTCTCGCGGGCGGCATAGCGATTGGCGCGACGCTCGGCGTCGGTTCTTTGGCTATTTCCCCAAACGGGCGCTCGGACATTGTTCATGGCGCGAGCGAAGTGGCGGTCGCTGCTGGATTGAAACGACAGCGTGAGCCGCAGGTGGGGGACTATTGGAGCGGGTGCAGGGAAGCTCGCAATGCCGGAACCGCACCGATCTACCGCGGCGAACCTGGTTATCGTCGCGAGATGGACGGTGACAACGACGGGATCGCTTGCGAGCCGTATCGTGGGCAATAGGCTGCCGTTTAACCCACCGCTTCTTCCTAAAGCCATGCTTGCTTTCCCAATCGCCGCGGTCGCTCGCGGGTGGCGACAATTAGAGCGAATAGCAGCCCAAATTGGGTCGTCTGCAGGCTGACCGCTTTTTACGAGCCAACGGCCTGGTACGAGAATTCCCGTCAGGCTGAATAAGTGGGAAGCCTAAACTCCGTAGCGCAGGATATCGCCTTCAAGCAAAAGGCTTGCTCGCCGGCGGTCCTCATCCGCGATGATGTGCTGGGCGAAACCGGGGCATTCGTCTGTGGATGCGTCTACGAGACGCGCCAGCAACGCTAATGAGCGACGTTGCTGCGCACTCAGGGCTTCCAGCTCGACTTCGAGATCGTCCAACGGCGTACGATTTATATGGCTGAAGAGCTTGCCGAGCAGGCCCGCCAGCGGATCCGAAATCTGGATGCCCGGTTCGGTCTGAGAATTGGCGAACCGGAAGTGGCGCAGCGGAGCGCCTTTCTCGGTGAAAGGTCGAGCTTCGAGATAGGCCTCGATCACCTTTTCATCGTCCAGGATGTGTCGGGAGTATTTGAACAGGCAAAGGCGATTCCGGAAAAACTCGCCGAAACCCTCGATCAGCACGTTCGGCGTCTCGTCTTCGAGATACGGCAGCGAGGTGAGCTTCCGCGCCATCTGCAACAGGCCTTTCAGCATGTAGAATGCGAAATGCTCGAGCATGTCCTCGCGGCTCTCGACCAGCTCGAGCAGTTCGGCCACAAATGCCGGCCGACGCTCGCGCCCGACATCGGGATAGTCATACCGGCCCAGGAATTCAGCAGTGCCGTCGACGTCGTCACGCAGCACCGAATAGAGGCCATCCTTGAGAAGCATGTGCGCCATGTACAATTGCGGCTCGCGGGCTTCGGCGAGGATCGAGTCCACGATGTCGACGATCGACCAGTAGAGCAGATCGGTGACCTGATAATGGACAAGGAAGCCCTGTTCGGTCACCCATTTCAGGAAGGTTTCGACCTTGGCCGACGTGAGCAACTGCAAGAAGTCGCCCTGGCCGAGATGCTTGAGCTTGATCTCCTTGACGTTCGGCTGAAGATGCAAGGACGCGCGCAGCGGGGCAAGATCGATAGTGCTCGGACTCCCGCGATGCACGATTCCTCCCAACACGAAACTTTCCGGGCGCCGGATGTTCATCCCGTCCGCGGTCAGGTGAAGCTTTCTGACGTTGTTCGTCTCGTCATAGTAGAAGGTGTAGCGCCCATCCGCGTTCGGCAGATGGTTCGCCGAAAGGATCATGTTTCGGTATTCGTCAACGTCGATCATGCTTGCGTTGTAACGCAGCCGAGGTGCTCGACCATGGCTTAGGTCTCGGCGCGGTCGTAATATTTCGAGCCAATGACCTTCGTGAACTGGTCAACGTCGGCGTCATGGTTGAACGAGTGGATGGTCAGCTTGTCGTCGCCAATAACATGAAGGTGGTTTTCGTAACGCCTGGAGCGAGGAAAGACCCTCCAATTTACCGGCTCTCCCGGTATATCGTGCGCCACCTCGTCGCTTGTCAGCACGAGCAGCCCAGTATCGAATTCGAGCACCACACCGAACAATGAAGTCTGAACCGAAACGAGCGCTTCGATACCGTGACGCATCGCAACCGAGCCCGCGCGGATTATTCTTCCATCCCTCAGGAATCTGAACGCCGTTATGCGTCCGCTCTCGGCCTTGTAGAACTTGTCCTGGCTGCCCCACACGAACGAACTTCCTCCGCGCGAAGGAGCCGGCAGGATCGCGTCCAGATCGTCCACTTCGCTCAGGACGCGTAACGTGGCCCCGCCGCCTTCATCTTCCGCCTGCGGCTCATCGACCAAGGGATCGAAGCTTTCGAGGGATTGCGAATCGTACCGTGCAAGAAAGCTCCCGCTGTCGATCGACATCGCGACGATGTTCTTGAACATCCAGTCGCAGGCGTCGGTCGCGCGAGACGAAATCAGTGTCGGCTTACGCGGCTCAAGCCATTCGTCTTGCGCCAGGCCCAGATCGATTTCGTAGAGTCCCTCGCTGCCACCGGCGATGGCAACGGAATTATATGCTGGCCAAGCCTGATTGGCGGGAAGCTCGGTCAGCCGTTTGACGCCATGCAGGCGATCCTGAAACGGGTCGTAGATCGCGCCGTGGATACCCTCCGGCGAGGCGACAAGCATACGATCATAGTAGACGGTGCTGCTCGCGTGCGGGAACGGAAAGCGCGTGTCGCCCTGCTCGATCAGATAATCGAATAGTTTGCGTTTGGAGACCTCGAAACGCTCTGCATCGAGCGCCGCAAAGGATTGTTTCAAATCCGCGCCGTCAATTACCGCACGGTATAAGGCATTGCTCTCGGCGAACGCGAAGCGGAAGGCGTCGCTCGAACCTGCCGGCAGCTGCTCTCCGAGATCGCGTATGAGGCGTTCCCAGTCGAACGTCTGCAGCGAACCGTCCATGCCGAACAGATGCAATCGCCCTTTGTAGAGGAGAGAATCCCACCATTCGCCTTCGATGCCGAGGGTCAGATTCTGCATGGTTGGCCCTTCACAATTTTGCGCATCTGAGCCTTGGCTATAAAGGTCTTAGCGAGCCAAGCACGCAAGACCTGCCCGGGCGGCTTCTGCTGCGGTATTTTATAATTGACCGGATAACCGTGCCACTCACCGGCATCATGGTCGAAACGCGCGAAAAAAACCTGTGTTTTGTGGTCGCGGTCGACTCCGAGCATAGCCAACGCGCCTCCCGGGGCGTGTATGCCCCAGCCCCAACCATCGGCGACCCAGCTATTGACCATCGCATCCGTGAAGGACTGACGTTCGGAAATTTCCGGAATCGTCCATTGCGACTTTCCCGGCGTCGCGTCGCGATGGTCCAGCTTATGCTTGTAGTTCGTCTTGAACTTCGTTTCTCCGATGGTCCAAGTGATTGCGTGCAGCGTCATCAATCCGTTCTCTATATCGCCTCTGTTCGCGATTGGAGCAGGCGGACGCCATTTCCGACGAACGCCAAGCGCCAGATACGAACGTCGGTCAAGGCCACGCAGCGACCGGAAGACCGGACCTGACAGTCGATCGGCGAGCGACGCCTGCGCGACTCCTACGGCCGCGCCAACCGTCCAGACGATCAAGCCGCGCCGTGTCTCTTCTCCGCCGCCAAACCGACCATTGTTTCAGGTCCGAAAGGGAGCGTGCTCATCCTCCTCGACGATCACGTAGAAGCTCGTCAGCTGCGAGAAACCACCAAATTGCATCCCCCAGCTCAGCACCTTGGAAACCGTAAAGTCCTTGCCGGGCCGCGGATGGATCTGGTCGTGCGCCGCTTTCGTTGCTTCCTCGAGCGTCGGTCCGACGCCTTGATAGGTCTTGTGTCCACTCATGGTAGCGTCTCCCACTTATCTTGCTGATGCTCAGGCGATTTTCGTCGCGCTCCAACCCGGCGCGATGTCCACGAAACGAACGACGCGGTTCGATTCGGCATAGCGAACGAATGCGACTTGTCCCGGAAGCGCGGCACACACATCCGCTTCGCGGAAAAGGTCGCATCGTGCCTCGATCAGGCTGCCGGTGATCCGTACATCCCATAAGCCGTGCGCCTGGAGACCGTTTACAATATCGGCGTGGGGCGTCGCCGGATCGACGCCGATCAAAAGCTCGCCCGCGATCGCGGGGTAGATGAGCGACGTGGGACCGGCACCGGTGATGCTGCGAAGCTTGGCCTTCTGGAAATCGGGGAAGGTCGGGTCGCCGGCACCCACGTTGCTCCAGCTGACCGAAACCCCGGCGCGCGCCGGCAGGCCGACGTCGGCGACGTAGAGAAATTCGGGATCGTAGGCGACGACCAGCACCGGACCTTTGCCGAAATCGACCGTATTTAGCCCCCGGATGACGTAGAGCTCGAGCGATCGGACCGCGAGCGGCTGGCCGCCCGGCTTAACTCCTGCATTGATCCGCGCTTCGACCGCGGACTTCGGATCGGCCGCCGGGGCTAGCGCCGCAACGGGCGTCGAATCGAGGGACTGCATCAACTGTGCGGACGAGATGGCGCCCCCACTCAGTTCGCTAGAAGTCATCAAACCTCCTCCCCAAGTCATATCCACGCAACACCAAACATGTCTCGTCGGAAGTCTGCCCCCGCGCGCTGCACCACCGATCGAACCGAAATGGATGTATCCATGAATCGTGAAAACACTCGCACCGTTGGTGATGAAACGCAAGTTGTCGCATGCATAAGGACGAACATTCCCTCTAAAGGATTTCTTCCGAGATGACTGGATATTTGCCAGCGTTGGCCACATAGTCTTACCAATCAGTGGGAGGGGATAGTCATGGCGACTGCGAGTCCGTGCGCGCAGGACTTTGTCGAGCATACCAAACACATGTTCGTCGACGTCGCCCAAGGCGGCGACATTGCGCGCGGCTACCGGCCAGCCCGCCGTGCGGTGTTCCGCAAGGTGCATGGCATCGTGAAGGGCGTATTGGCGCTCGATCCGTCGCGCCCCGGATGGACGCGCCAAGGCATCTTCGCGAACGACACGCAGTTCGCGTGCTGGGCACGCTTTTCAAGCGATGTCGGTCCGACCGAGCCTGATTCGGGCAACGGCACGATCGGCTTCGGTATCAAGCTGTTCGGGACGTCCGCGCCAACGCTGGCCGAAATCGACCCCGACGCTCCCACGGCTGACTTGCTATTCCAAAATCACGACGTGTTCTTCGTCGATACTGGGATGGACATGTGCGTCTTCACCGATCTGGCCCTCGCCGGCCGCGATAGCGAATGGTTCGCACAGCACCCCGAGACCAAACAGATCCTCGACGACATGACGAAGCGCGAGGAAAGCGCGGTGACCGCAACCTACTGGAGCACGCTGCCCTATCGTTGCGGTCCCGATGTCGCCGTCAAATACAGGCTGCGGCCGCTCGCGACCGGCGCCAGCAGCGCGCCCGACAGCGATCCCAATCGCCTGCGCAGCGACCTCCACGCGCGCCTGCTTGCAGCCCCCGCCTCATTCGTCCTCGAGCTGCAGACCCCCCTTCCCGGCACGTCGCTGCCGATCGACCGCGCTACACAGCGCTGGGAGGAAGCAGCCGCGCCGTTCGTCGCGATCGGCACGCTCGAGTTGAGCTGCCAGGATGTCAACGCCGAGGGCCAGGAAAGCTATGGCGACAACCTCGCTTTCTCGCCGTGGCGCGTGCCCGAGGCGAACGCGCCCCTCGGTACGATCGCCGCATCACGGCGGCGCGCCTATCCGGCGTCGGCCGCCGCTCGCCACCAGGTCAACGGCATCCCCGAAGCGGAGCCGCATACGCCGCGCGCGTGACTCTTACGAACGGGGAACAAGTCGATGGATCAGAAGACTGACACAGACGCACAGAATGCGCTCGTTGCTAGCGACATTGCCCGGCTGGCGATCTACCCGCCGCTTGGCATCGCACGCGTGGGCGACTGCGCCGATATCGCTCCAAGCGACTATCTGCTGTCACCAGAAGTCATCGGCGGCCTCCCGACCCGACCCGATGGCCAGCCGGCCACCGACCTTACCGACTATCGCGGCGCAGACGGCGGCTTGCGGCGGCATGCAGCGCGCTTTCGCATCTACGCGACGTTGCACGACGGCACCGTCCGTGAGGTCCTGGCGCACGCCGGGACCGTGATCGATTGGGAGGTCGCCGTCGCCAATCTGAAGGCCGGCTGGTATGAGTTCAACCAGGCGATGGACCTGCCGAACGGGCTCGCAAAACCGGCCAACCGCCGCAACGCCGCGTTCGCCGGCAACCGCGCGCAACTCGATATCGTGCCCACTGCTGCCCACATCACAAGCGCCGCTACCCCGCCCCCGGCCGTGGCGTTTGCGGGCGGGCAGTTCGTCGGCAAACCGGTCTATCTCGGCGAAATCCGCGTCGATGACGACGGCCGCCTCCTCGTCCTCGGCGGGTTTGGCACATCGAACTCCTATGATGGCAGTAAACCGACGACGTTCGCCAACAATGTCGGCTGGCATGATGATGTTGCCGATGGCCCGGTGCGTGCCGTGGTGACCTTCGCCGATGGCACCCGCCTCACCGCCGATCCCGGCTATATCGCCGTCACCCCGCCGAACAATGCGCCCGGCATTGTCGGGCTCGTCACGCTCGATGACGCGGTCCGCGAGACTTTCGTGGCGGAGGGATGGATTGCGCAGCCCACCACCACGTCCTTCACCAACGACGTCTGGCCGATCTTCGCCCGGCTTACCGACATGCAATGGGTCAACCAGGGCTTGTTCATGCTGCATGGCCACGGCAGCTCGCTCGACGCGCATGATCCTGCAATCGTCGCCCGCTGGCGCGACACCGGCGCCACAGCGCAAGCCGAGCGCCAGGCAATCGCGCACCTGTTCCGCACGAGCGCGAACGCGCTTGCGGCCGACACCGGAGAATTGCCTCAGATCTTTTCCGACGCGGAGGGCGAGCTCGGCGACGACACCGCGTGCCTCGCCGTCACGCCGACCCAATTCGCCCATCTCACGCGCTGGGCCAGCGGGCAGTTCGCCGACGACTGGACCGGGGCACCACCACCGATCGCCGACTTCGCCGCACTGGACGCGGCGGGTCAAGTCGCGCAGCTCGAGCGCGCCAGTCTCCACGATTGCCTCGGCGGACCGTTTCATCCTGGTATCGAGCTGACCTGGCCGATGCGCCTGGCGCGGGTTTGGAAGGAACCGTATCGCCTCGCGGTGGCCGCGACCAATGCGCCCGCGCGGCAGGATTTCGGTGTGACGCTCGACCCGACCACATGCATCGGTGCAGCAGGTCCCTTCGATGGGGTCGCAACAGGCGCACTGACCCGCTTCCTCGGTGTGCCGTGGCAAACCGATGGCGCATCGTGCAATTCGGAAGCCGACTACAAGCCCTCCTATTTCCTTTCGATGCCGACATTCTGGGGGCCGCGTGTCCCTGATCAGGTGCTGTCGCACGAAAGCTACGCTCGCGTGGTCGCGAACGGCGCAGCGGGCCGCACCACACAATCGATCAAGCATTTTGCCTCGCGCTCGGACTGGCTGCGCGACGTGCGCGGTCAGAGCTATTTCCAGCGCATCGCGCTGATGGTGAAAGAGTGGCACGATCTCGGCACGGTCCTTCCTATCGCAACCGATCCATCACTCGGCTTGCCGCCTACGATGCATGTCGAAACCGGTCGCGATGCAGCCTTCACCCGGGGCGATCCAAAGCCCGCACTGGTGGCGAAATGCGAAGCGATCGGAACGCCGATCCCGGTGGTACTGAAAGCCGCCGTGGCACCGGCGCCAGCTGAGGGCTCACCCCGGCGCAGCTATCGACAGGGCGAGATCTGATCGGCAACGCAGGCATGATCGTTGTCATCGGCGGCGGCCCTGCCGGTGCGGTGGCCGCACTGGCGCTGGCGCGCGCTCAGCGTCCGGTCACGATCGTCGCCCCGAACAAACCGGCGCACAGCCGCCTCGAGATCGTGTCGCCACGGGCGGCGGCAGCCTTCGACGCAGTGGGTCTCACCGCGCTGCTGCACGATCCGACGATCGCCCGGCGCTGCGCCGGGATTGAGCATGTCGATCACCACGGCGTCACGACGCGACAAGATTTCGGGACCGGGTTTGTCGTCGACCGGTCGAGGCTCGACCGCGCGTTGCTCGATGACGCGGTGCGCGCGGGCGCCAGGTTCGTTGCCGGCCGGGTGCGGGGCTGCCTGCGCACGAACGGCCAGTTCCTGCTCGCCCTTTCTGGCGGAAACGAAATCCGCGCGCAGCAGGTGATTGATGGCACTGGCCGGCCCGCCAGCATCGCGCGGCGGCTCGGTGCGCGCAGCCTGCGTGGCGACCGCCGGATTGCATCGAGGGTCGAGCGGGCAGACATGTTCGCCGAACCCAGGATGCGGGTGGTCTGGGAGGGCGGTGGCTGGACCACGACGATGGCCGGCCCCGCCGGCTGTGAAACGTGGCGCGTCGGCCCGCCAACACCGGGACAGCGGCCACCCAACGCGCGCGACGCCAGTCCACGATTGCTGCAGCCCGCCGCGGGCGACGGCTGGGTGGCGATCGGCGATGCGGCTGCTGCGTTCGACCCGGTCAACTCGCAGGGTCTCGAGCATGCGGTGAACAGCGCACTGATCGCGGCCGGCGCGATAATCGCCGGCGGCATGGGCAACCCCGAGTTCAACGAAATCTACGACGCCGCCAATCGCCTGACCGCGCTCAACGCGGATCGAGCCCGCGCGATGGTCTATGCGTCGGCTACCTGAGTGGCGCTACGATCGCCCCAATTGTGGCTCCCGATTAGCCTGACCGTGAGTTTCGAAGCCAGGCCTCACCGAGCCACGCCGATCAAGACGAGTCGACCGTGGCACCGGAGGTGAAGACCCTGCTACGCTCGCCGCGGAAAGAGGCCTGACTTCGAACCGAGGTCCGCACGCCTTTGGCTAGTTGTCGGTCTATTGAACGCGCGTGCGGCATTTGCTCGCTTTACGGAAGCGACTATCTCGTTAAGGGTCGTCGGGGGTGGTGTTTTCGTGAAAATCGGCCGCAGCTCCCGCATTGCCACGCTCCGCTGTGTGAGCAATTTTGTGCCCTCGGCTAAAATTGTTCGAAGTGGATAAAGTTGATTATCGCTTGATATCTGTTAGACACGAATGCAGCTAAGTGATTGATATCATTGATAGAATGACGCACTCTTAATCAGCGGGTCCTTGGTTCGAGCCCAAGTGCGTCCACCATATCTTCCCGAAAATGCCCTCAGTTCGCGATCGCGGGTCTCTTCAGCGCGCGCCACACCAGCCAGCTTGTAGCGGGAACCAGCACGAGCACCGCGACGAGCAGCGCATAATTGCCCGTCGATGCGGCCGAACCAGCGACGGCATAGGCGATCGCGACCACGGCGTTACCGAGGGCGACCGATCCGATGAATGAGGCAAGCGGCATCGACGCGGATCCGGCCGCGATCAGCCCCGCCTCCGCCACGACCGGAATACCGCGAGACACCAGCAGCGCCGCCGGTCCAATCCGGGCGAACAGTGCGCGCGCGCGGTCGACCGCGTCAGCCCCGACCAGCCGAACCAGTGCGGGTCGCCCGGCGCCCCGACCAAGCGCATAGCCGATCGCGCTGCCCAGACTCAGCCCAACCCAATTCACCGCGGCACCATAAACGACGCCGAGCATGCCCCCCGCATAGGCGCCGACCAGGCTGGAGGGCACGGGCAGCAGGATATCGCTGGCAAGCAACAGGACGATCATGGCGGCGCTCGCCCATGAACTGCTCCTGGTCCCCGTGAGCATCGTCGAGGACCATCGGCCGATATCATCCTCGAACAGGAAGAACGGGATCAGGGTAAGCAATAGAAGAACGACCACGCCAGCGAGCCAACGCATAGCGATCGCGTAGCGCGATGCCTTGAGGCTCGAGGAGGATGAGGCGGCGATGATGCTCTCTTGATTGCCCCTTGCCGGCGCGGGAGCAATGAAGAACCGCATCCGAAAATGGCCCTATCTCGAGCGGTCAGGAGTGCCCTACAGCCGGTGCAGGCGCAGCGGCTTGCTGTCTTGTCGTGTGATCAGGCCCTTCGCCTCAAGATCGAGCTGCACGCCTTTCAGCCACCAGCCGGCCTTGTCTCCGCCGGGAAACAGCGTCTCCGGCAACAACGGCAGCAGCCGCGCCTTCGCCTCAGCCACCGTCAGGCCCGGCGCGGTTACCGGCAACACTGCCAGGATCGCGTCGCGCATCGCCTGATATTTGTCCGCATCCACCCGGATCGGCCGGTCGGGGCTGTTGGGATTCTCCATCAGAACCTTGGCCGCCAAGCTCACGCCCGAATCCCTTCGACGGCAGGCACGCGGAAGCCCATCGCAGCCCAGGCAGTCAACAGCCTCCACATGAACTTGCCCGAATGCGTCGCATAATTGGGCAGATCGTCGGGCAGCATCACACCCTCGCGTCGGTCGCGCGTCATTACCCGCATCTCCAGCGCCGGCAGGTCTCCCGAAAGCCGGTTGCGATACAGGCTCAGCCAATGGCCCTTGCTGAATTCTAGGAACATCGCCGAGTTGCAGCATGTCGCCACCACCCGCCGGGTCGGCGCGGCGGGCGAAAGGCGATGATCCTCCAGCCGCTCGCCACCCCTGGTGCAGCGGACACGGTCCTTCCGGTGCAGGACGAAGCTGGTGCCGCCATCGGCGTCGAGCACCGGCGGAGCCTCGACCAGCCGCTCGATCCCCGCGCCCGCCGCCTGACAGCTCGCACAATAGCAGGCGGCAGTCACGATCGGCTTGCCCGTGGCTTCGAATTCGACCGCGCCGCACCGGCACGACAATGTCAGGGATTCCGGCAGTTGCGCGCTCATGCGACTCTCCATTGCGACCTTGCACAGAACTGGACTGTCCAGTACCAAGAGTCAATCGAGACCGATGACTGGAGACAATGGCGCGCATGGCAGACCTGACGGAGATCGACCCGATCAGCCGCACTGATCGCAAACGCGCGGCGATTCTCGATGCCGCCACCGAGATATTCCTGCACCAGGGTTATCTCGGCACCAGCATGGACGAGGTCGCCGCGCAGGCGGCGGTGTCGAAGCAGACGGTCTACAAACAGTTTGCGAGCAAGGAGGCGCTGTTCGTCGCGATCGTCACCAGCATGACCGGTGCGGCCGGCGATGTCGTGCAGCGCGAGATTGCCGATATGGGCGAGCTGGACGATCCCGAGAAACAGCTGCTGGCCTATGCCGAACGGCAACTTCTCGTGGTCCTGACCCCACGGCTGATGCAGCTTCGTCGCCTCGTCATCGGCGAAGCGGGCCGCTTCCCCGAGCTTGGACGGGCATTGCAGGAGGGCGGCCCAGGACGCGCCGTGGCGGGCCTCTCATCAGCCCTTGCCCGCTGGACCGACCGCGGTCTGTTGTCGATCGAAGATCCTCAAGCAGCCGCCTCTCACCTCAACTGGCTGCTGATGGGCGAGCCGGTGAACCGAGCCATGTTCCTCGGCGATGCGGCGATCCCAGGGCCGGCGGCCCTCCGTCGCCATGCGGCTGAGGGTATCCGCGTCTTCTTCGCCGCCTACGGGAACCGCGCCCGGCAAACACCTTGATCGAACCGTGGCGTCAGGCCGCGGTCGAATCGTACACGCCCTGCCCCGTCCGGCCGCCGCGCGCTATTTGCGACAGCATCAGCATCCGCCGCTGCGGCAGGTTCAGCTTGTCCAGGATCATATGGACATGGTTCTTCACGGTTGCCGGACTGATGTTGAGCGCGCAGGCGATCTCCTTGTTGGACATCCCCTCCTCCACCAGTGCGGCGATCTCGCGCTCGCGGCGAGTCAGGTGCGCGTCGCCTTCGGGCCGTCCGCGCGCCGCGAGCTGCGCGACACGCTGCAGAAGCCGCGTCGTGAGCTGCGGCGGGCATACCGGGATTCCGCTCAACGCGCGTTTGGCCGCCAGGTTCAGGTCAGTGATCGTCCCGTCATGATCGACAAAGGCAGTCACGCCCGCTTCGGCCCCGGCCAGGCCCTCATCCTCGCTGGTCATGCCGAAACCGATCACCAGTACTGGCGGCGACAGCGCCCGCGCGGCCCGTGCCGCCTCGCGAGATGGTGCGCGCGAAATATCGACGAAGACGATCTCCACCTTGCTCGCGGCGAGCGCGCCGGAAAGCTCCTCGGCTGAAATGGCACCCACCACCTCGATGTCGCCGATCCTCGTCAATCCCGCTGCAATGCCCTCGCGATAGATCAGGACGTCGCTCACCACGAGCGCTGCCGGTCGCTTTCCGCTGCCTGCGTCGCGATGGCGTTCCATCCGTGACTCCTTCTGATTGCGCCGCTCCGGCCGGCTTTCCATGATGCCGCTCGGCCGGTGCGGTCTGGACCAATACTCGCTGGGAAGGAAAACCCTGTCCCCCAACATCGTGATTAACGCTGAATTGTCCACGCAGCGCAGGGCCTACCGAACCAAGAACAGGTCCTGGCTGTCACAAAAGAGCAAAGGAGACCCCAAGCAACTAGGCTAAGCTGATCATAGTCCCGATCCGGGCATTCGAAAACTGGATTTAAGATCAATACGGTGTTTTCGACGATTCTCTGTCGCGTGCCGGTCGACTCTCCGTCGACCAATTGTATGGATACGACATAATAGACCAAATGGTCCGGACCGTCGGTTCGGACGCTGGCCCGGCCACCGGCCCCTGTCTCCCTCCCGGGCCGTGATCCCGGTCCGGTGACCCGGGCCTTCCTCCACACCCTTGGGCTCATGCGCGTCACGCCGACATCGGCCTAGCTTGTGTTCCTGACCTCGAAGGGGTGCGCAATGACGATCCGCGTATTGCTCGGCGCTACCACGGCGATGGTCAGGTCAGCGCTGCATGGCGCACTCGCCGGATGTGAGGATATCGAACTGATCCAGCCAGCCTCTCCCGATACCGTTATCGAGGATGTCGACGTGGTCGTTCTGCATCAGGCGGCGATGCGTGACTTTCCGGTTGCGCTGCGGGCGATCGTCGAGGCGCCGCATATCGGCGTGGTCGCGATCGGCGAGGACGGACAGGCGGGCAGCCTCTACCGGGTCGATCGCCAGGGTTGGCGCTTTGCCGCCGGCGGCGAGCATGGGCTCGCCGATGCGATTCGCGCCGTGGCGCGCGCCGGCTGATGGCACAACATCAGGCCATCGCCGCGGTTGCGGCCGCGATCCGCGGCCTGATCCGCGAACGCTATCCGCGCGATGCCTTCAACACGCTCACCGTCGAGATGTACCAGGCCAAGGAGATCGAGAAGGGCCTGACCGGCGACGGCTTTGCGATCCTGCCCTGGCGCGTGACGATCAACACGCAACGCCGCGGCCGCGGACCGCGGGTCGATATCTTCGGGCGTCGCTTCAGACCCTCGCTGCCGATCGACCTCAGCTTCCTCATCATCCCGGTCGCTTCCTCGGCGGAGAAGCAGTTGCGCATGCTTGGATGGGTGATGCGCGCGCTGGAGGATGCCGGGCCGATCACCGCCGCGCAGCTCAACGACTATCTCACTGAGGACAATATCTTCACCGTCGAGGAGGATGTCGACCTGGTCTGCGATCCGCTCGCCCTCGCCGACCAGTTGAACATGTGGGATCGCATCCGCAAGCACCCGCTATTCGTCAATTATCTCGTCCGCATGGTACTGATCGACAGCAATCAGGCACTCGACGACAATGGCGAGGTGCTTGAGCGCGGCTTCGGCGTGGGCATGGCCGAGGAGGCGATATGACGCTCGTCCTCGTCTCGCCCGATCGCTTCGTGCGGCATGTGCCACTGGGTTTCGCCTTCCGCGACGCGTCGGACCTGGGGCTTGTCGGCGACGGGCTCGAGGTGCGCATCGCCGATGCCGAGCGCCCGTTTCGCCGGGCGACGCTCGGGCCGACGCCCAGCGGCACCTGGATGACCCCGCGCCTCCCCGGGCTGGGTTTCGAGCTTGCCGACACCCCTGCCGACTGGCCCGCCAAGGCGCGCACCTTCAAGATATCGGTCGACGATCCCTTCCGCCGCTTCCTGCCGATCCGGTTCGAGGCGAAACTGCCGGTGCGTGGCCGGTTCGTCTGGCCGGGCTGGGCCGGACTGGACCAGGCGAAGATCGCACCGTTGCTGCCCGCCGGCGCGCCCGCAGCCTATAAGCCCGACTATCTCCCGCTTTTCCCGACAATCGCGCGGGCTGCGTCGGGGCCCCGTTCCACGGTCCGCGCCCAGCTTGCCGAACGCCAGGCCGATGGGTCCGACAAACCCTGCGCCTGGGCCGCGATGACCGCCACTGTCGATGGCAAGATCATCGCGCTGGGCATCGCCGGCGCGAACGGCTCGATCGCCGCGGTCGGCAGCTATCCGGCGCTTCCCGCCCAGACCCCTGCCGAGGCAGCCAAAGGCCGGGACGAGGTCACCTGGACCGCCGAGATCGCCGTCCATTGGGATGATCTCTCGGAAGACCTGCCTGGCCTCGACGCGATCCTGGGCCAGCTTTCCAGCCCGCCCCGCATCGCCCTCAAGCAACTGGGGAAGGACGATCCCCTGCCCGGCCAGCCGCTCACACTCGGCCGCCCGCTCACGCTCGTCTCGCTGAAGTCGGCGAATGTTCGCCTCTCAACGCTCTACCTCAAGCCGAATTGATCGAGGAGACTGCCCATGCCTGAATATCTCGCCCCCGGCGTCTTCGTGGAGGAAGTCTCCTACCGGGCCAAGTCGATCGAAGGTGTCAGCACCACCACCACCGGGTTCGTCGGCGCGACGCGCTTCGGCCCGATCGACATCGAGCCCGACGTCATCACCTCGCTTGTCGAGTTCGAGCGGATCTATGGCGGACGCCAGCAGCTCGAGTTCGTCGGCACCACGCTCGACAATTATATGTGGAACGCGGTTCGCGCCTTTTTCGAGGAAGGCGGCAAACGGCTCTATGTCTCCCGCGCTTTCCAGGGGGATATCGACACCGCCTGCGCGAAGGTCGCCGGCAAGCTGGTTCCCCCGGCCAATATCGCCATCCGCGCCCGCTTTCCGGGCAAGGCGGGTGAGGCCCGCGTGAGGCTGCAATTCTGGGTGAGCCAGAACCGACTCGTGCTTGAGCCGATCGGCGGCGGCAAGCACAAGGCGATCCTGCGCTCGTCCTTCGACCGCGACACCGTCTATGTCGGCAACGATGCCAAGAAGGGCATCTATTTCATCTCCTACGACATCCAGAAGGACCTGTGGAACTTCGAGAACAAGGACGGCACGAGCAAGTTCGAGTTGCAGGATCTCGCCGAAACCAACGCGACCATCCGCACCATCACCGCAAGCGTCTATGTCGAGCCGAGCGAGCCCGGCCTCCCCTTCTTCGCCGTGGCCAATCTGGCGCTCGATCGCGGGCACAAGACCGCCGGCGCCCCTGACTCGATCTTCGATTATTTCGCGGCGGAACCGGCCAATCTTTCGGCCTCCCGTTCGATCCCGATCGTCGTCGCCGCACTGACGCTTGACCAGGCCCAGGAAGAGAAGACGGCGGCCGATCTGGTCAAGACCAACGCCGACAAGGCCGACAAGGACGCGAAGAAGGCGCTCGACGCCGCCAACAAGGCGGTCACCGACGCGGAGAACGAAAAAGGCATTGCCGACGCCAAGCTCGTCGCCGCGCTCGACAAGCAGGCCAATCCCGATCCCGGTGACGACCCGAACGTTCTCGCAGCGGCGGTTGCCGCCGCCGAGCTCGAGGTCACCGCTGCTCAGGCCAAGATCGATCTGGCTCTCCCGCTGGTACAGCCTGCGGCCGATGCGAAGGCGGCGACCGCCGCCGCGCTTGTCGAGGCCACCGAACGCGCCAAGGCCGCGGCCGACATCTTCGCGACCGCGGGCGACGACAATCCGCCACGCAACGGCGCCAAGATCGCCTCCGACTATCTTTCGGCCAACAAGGCGGACAATCGTTTCGTCATTGCCGATCTCGAAGGCACCGGCAGCGACGCGGCCAAGGCGCGCAGCGAAGGCAAGGCGCCCTTCCTCGATGCGGTGTTCTTCCTGGCCGGCGGCAAGGACGGACAGGTGCCTGGTCTGGATGCCTATGCCGGCGAAGAGGATCAGACGACCAATCGCAAGTCAGGTCTGAAGGCCTTCGAGGATATCGAGGATATCTCGATCGTCGCTGCGCCCGGGTCGACCTATGCGCTGGCCGCCAAGACCGACGCACAGGCAATCGCCAACGCGTTGATCGGCCATGCCGAGCGCATGCAATATCGGATCGCCGTGCTCGACAGCATCAAGGGCCAGTCGATCGCGGATGTGCGGGCCTATCGCGCCATGTTCGATAGCAGCCACGCGGCCTTCTACTATCCCTGGATCCGGACGATCGATCCGAACACGGGCCAGGAGAATTACTTCCCGCCGTCGGGCTTCGTGGCCGGCATCTATGCCCGCAACGACATCGAGCGCGCAGTCTACAAGGCGCCGGCCAACGAGGTCGTCACCCTGGCCCTCGGCTTCGAGAAGATGATCAACAAGGCACAGCAGGAAGTGCTCAATCCCGAGGGGATCAACTGTTTCCGCTTCTTCGAGGGGCGCGGCATGCGGCTCTGGGGCGCACGCACCATGAGCTCCGATCCTGAATGGAAATATGTCAACCTTCGCAGATACTTCGCCTATCTCGAACGTTCGATAGACAAGGGCACGCAATGGGCGGTGTTCGAGCCCAATGGCGAGCGGCTCTGGGCGAATGTGCGGCGCACGATCGAGGATTTCCTCCTCAACGAATGGCAGTCCGGCGCGCTGCTCGGCGACAAGCCCGAACGGTCCTATTTCGTGAAGTGCGACCGCTCCACCATGACCCAGAACGATCTGGATAACGGCCGGCTGATCTGCCTGGTCGGGGTCGCGCCGCTGCGTCCCGCCGAATTCGTCATCTTCCGCATCGGCCAGTGGACGGCCGACCGCAAGTCATAAGGGGACCTTGTCATGGCAGTGCTGAGAGCAAAACGGCCATACGTCCAGTTCAACTTTCTGGTCGATCTGGGCGACGGCAATCCTGAAAGTCCCGAGGCGGGTTTTCAGGAAATCAGCGGCATCGGGATGGAAGTGACCGTCTCCGAATACCGCCCCGGTAACAGCATGGAAAATTCGGTGATGAAGATCACCGGGATGAACAAGTCGACCGACGTCACCCTGAAACGGGGCGTGATCGGCTCGCTCAACCTCTACAAATGGCTCGATCAGATCCGCAATGGCGACCAGGACGCGCTGCGCACCGTCACCATCACGCTGAAGAACGAGGATCATACCCAGGACGTCCAGGTCTGGAAGCTGCTGCGTGCCCGCATCATCAAGCACACCAGCGGGCCGCTGAACGCCAAGGGCACCGATGTGGCGATGGAGGAACTGGTCCTCGCCTATGAGCGGCTGGAGATGGAATAATCCATGTTCGCCGGCGACGCCCTTCCCGGCATCCGCGTCGACATCGTCCCGGCTCCTGTTGCCGAGGCGCTGCCGCGCATGGACGTCGCCGTGTTCGCGGGGTTCGCTGAACGCGGCCCCTGTCACGTGGCGATCGCCGTATCGAGCGTTGCCGCCTATGAAGCCGTGTTCGGTGGCGATTGCCCGCTTGCCTATGATCAGGAAAGCGGTCGCAGGCTGACCGGCAATCTGGCGCCAACGGTCCGCGCTTTCTTCTCCAATGGCGGCACGCGCGCCTGGGCGATCCGCCTCGCCGAGACTACCGAACTGGCCGATACCCGCGCCGCGGAGCTGGGCGTGCCGGATCCGGGGTCGACCCCGGCATCCGCGGGCAGCTTCCTGATGCCCGGTCTGCTCTGCCGGCTCCCCGCCATCGACGACAATGCCAGCATCATCCTGCCGGCCGGACTCGGTGCCGCAAGCCTCGGATCCTGGTCCGATGCGATGCACCTCGCGGCGCGTGTATCGCGCCGTCCTGTCGGCATTACCGGGCAAAGCAAGCTGCGCTACGGCCTGCGCTTCGCCGATCCGGGCGTGCTGACGCCGGGCGATCTGATCGAACTGACCGGCGGCAGCGGCATGGTCAAACGCTACGCCAAGGTGGTGCGCCTGGCGGATGGCGATGTCTTCGCCCTCTGGGTCGCTTCCTTCGCCCGTATCGTCGAGGCCGAAGAGGGCCCGGTCGTGGTCAAGCAGGGTCATGCCTCGATCGCCGGCGAGACGGGAATTTTCCCTGCAAGCCTTACCGAAGGCACGGTTTGCACGCTCACGTTCACTGACAAGAATGTGCCGCTCGTCCGCGGCCGCTGGGTACGCTTCCAGCACCAGGGTGAGGCAGACTGGCTGCGCATCGACGCACTCCGGGTCGACGCCGTCCAGGATAACAAGGCATTCGGCCCTGCATGGCAGCAGGTGGCATCGCGCATGCCCGGCGGTCCGTTAGCGGCGTCGAAGGTCACGATCGACATCGCCGAGCATCGGCCCGGCGCCGATCGAGTCCATACCGGGCTCGGACCAGCCCCGGAAAGCGTCGGAGCGATCCACGGCTTAATCGCTGCGGATATCTACCATCAGGATCGTGCGAACCGCACTGCGGCAATCCGCCCGGGCTTCGCCATCACCGCTGAGGAAACCAATCTCATCGCCCTTGGCTATGGTCAGTCGGGTTTCACCGAGATCGCCGCACGGTTCGGCACGCCCGGCTTTACCGCGGCTGATCGCCTGGCGCTCCGGGCCGCCTGGTTGCCGGTCGGGCTCGACGCCGATTTTGCCGAGCCGTGCGGGCCGGTGCCCAGCTCCGAAGACCCACTGGTGCGCGACGGGTTGTCGCGCTTCGACGAGCGGATCTTCCTCGACCCCCGCCTCGCCGACCTGCGCGGCCCTGGGCTGGTCGAACGAGTCCAGGCGATCCGCGATCTTGGCGAGCAGCGTTTGTTCGGCGTCCATGCCGCGTTCGACATCGACGGCGATCTGTTCCCCGAACCGAGCCTGCTCGCCGTTCCCGACGCCACTCAGCCGGGCTGGGAGCTCGACGCCACGGCGGACAGTTTCCCGCCGCCCGAGCCAGGCGCCCCAGTGCGCGCCAATTGGCGCAATCACTCAGGCGGGTGCCCGCCCAAGGCAACGCCGGAACTGACCGAGCCGGATTTCAGCGGCTTCCTCGATTGCTCGACTCGTCTGCTCGCCGCACCCGAATTCGATCCGCTGCCCGGTTCGATCGGCACCGACGATTTCGCGCTGTCCTGGTCTCCCGGCCCAGCCGGCGGCATCGCCGTGCTGGAAGAGGCCGCACAGCCCGACTTCTCCGACGCGGTCGAGCTGCTCCGCGAGAAGAACGTCTCCACTTACGCTGTCACCGGACGCGCCCAGGGCGCCCATTATTACCGTCTGCGCTTCGAGCTCGACGGAAACGTCTCGGCCTATGCCGCCGTTAAAATAGTGCTCCGCAAGGCACGTTTCGCGGTGACCCAGGTTGGTCCCAAATCGCCGCGCCTCGCCGCGCTCCATGCAGCGATCCTGCGCATCGCCGCCGCCAATGGCGATTTCTTTGCCGTCCTCTCGCTTCCGGCGCATTTCCGGACTGCGGATGCAACCGGCCACGTTCGCGCGCTCGCGACGCTCGCGCCGGGCGCGGGATCGCCGGGCCAGCTTGGTGCCGACGAGGCACGTCTCCTCTCGCACGGTGCGGTCTATCACCCCTGGCTGGTCGCCCGCACCGGCAGCGGCCTGTTGTCCGCACCGCCCGACGGCGCCGTTGCCGGCCTGATGGCGACGCGGGCGCGCAATCGGGGCGCCTGGATTGCACCCGCCAACGATCCGCTGATGGATGTGGTCGGCCTCGACCCGTCGCTTCCCGAGCCGGACCTGCTCTCGCTCGACCGCGTCCGGGTCAACATGATCCGCCAGCTGCCGGCGGGCTTCATGCTGCACGACGCCGATACACTCTCGCCGGAACGCGAATGGCGTCCGATCAATGTCCGCCGGCTGATGATGCTGCTCCGCCGCACCCTGCTCCGCCGTGGCATGACCTATGTGTTCGAACCCAACGGTCCTGTGCTGCGTCGCGCGGTCGAGCGCAGCCTCACCGAAATGCTCGACGACCTGCAACTGCGCGGCGCTTTTGCCGGGGCCAACTCGGAAAAGTCCTTCCGTGTCGCCGTGCAGCAGAGCGATGCCGACATCGACGCCGGCCGCCTGATCGTCGAGGTCGGCGTCGCCCCCTCGCAGCCGATCCGGTTCCTCACCCTCCGCCTCGTCCAGCAGGGCGCGCGGCTCTCGATCCTCGAGGAGGCGTGATGGTCGACGCCGTGCGCCCCTTCACCGCCTTCAACTTCGCGGTCGAGATCTATCCCGACGGCAAGAGCGATCCGCTCGTCAAGGCGAGCTTCGCCGAGTGCGATGGTCTGGAGATCACGCAGGAGTTCAAGACGATCCGCTCGGGCGGCGCCAATGATCACGCATACCGCGTGCCCGGGACGATCAGCTACGCCAACCTCACCCTGAAGCGCGGCCTCACCGACAATTTCGATCTCTGGAAATGGTTCGCTGACTCAATCGCCGATCCGTTCCTGCGCGCCAATGCGGAGGTCGTGATGTTCGCCGAGGACGGCAGCACCGAACGCGCCCGCTTCCAGCTCAGCCGCTGCATCCCCGCCAAGATCAAGGCGCCCGCGCTCAACGCGAAGGACGGCACCATCGCGATCGAGGAATTCGCGGTGGCCTATGAAAAGCTCCAGCTCGCCATGCCGGCCCCGGCGGGAGGTGCCAAATGAGCGAGCAGGTTCTCGTCATGGCGCAGATGATCGAGCTGAAACAGGACCTCTCGATCGAGAAGCCCGGCGGCAAGAAGGTCTTCGTCCAATTCAATCCGGAATCGATGAAGGTAACTTTCGCCAACCAGGTCGCCGAGCCGAAAGGCGGCGACCAGAAGGCGGGCACCGCCGGTCGTCAGTTCGTCGGCGCGGGCACGACCAAGCTGGCCCTGACGCTCTGGTTCGATGTGACCGCGATGGCCAAGAACCCGGTCGACGATGTCCGCCGCCTTACCACCGAGATCCTCTATTTCATGACGCCGCAGGAAGCGGAAAGCGACAAGAAGAAGCTCGCCCCGCCCGGCACGCGCTTCTCCTGGGGCTCGTTCATCTTCGACGGCATGGTCGAGGCGTTCGAGGAGAGCCTCGAATTCTTCTCGGCCGCCGGCAAGCCGCTCCGCGCGAGCGTCACCCTGACGCTCGCGCAGCAGAAGATCCTCGTCACTGACTATTCGAAGACAACCGGCCTGGTGCCGTCGCGCCCGGGCCAGCGGCCTTTCACGCCGGCGCCGCAGAATGCCAGCCTCCAGAACATGGCAGGCGCGGCGGGCAAGGGCGACGACTGGCAGGGCGTCGCCGCCGCCAACAATATCGAGGATCCGCTGCGCATGTCGCCCGGCGCGCTGATCGATCTCGACGCGAGCGTCAGTGTCGGCGGCAGCGTGGGCTTCGGCGGCGTCGCGAGCTTCGGTGTCGGAGCGGGTTTCGGCGCCGGCGTATCGATTGCGCCGCCAGGCGTCGAGGCGAGCGCTGCGGTCTCGCTGTCGTCCCCGAAACTGTCGATCAATTGAGGAGCGGAAAATGGCTGTCGTCATCGACGAATTCGAAGCGACCGGGGAACCGTCCAATGACGCCAAGGGCGATGCGGGCCCGCCGCAGGAGCCGCGTCCGCATGAAACCCGGCGGCGCGCCCGTGCTGTCGCCATCCGTTCCGCCCGTGTCTGGCCGCGTTGATCGATGAGCGCTGAAGTCGCCCGTTTGCCGATGCGCCCCGCGCGGCCCTCGATCTTCATCGAGGACAAGCGCAATGCGCAGCTCGAGGCCGGCCTGCTCCGCTATGAGCTGAGCGACAGCATCGAAGGCATGGCGCGCGCCGAGATTTCGTTCGGCAACTGGGGTGGCGAGGACAAGCCGGGCTTCCAGTATTTCGATCGCAAGGTTCTGGATTTCGGCAAGAAACTGAAGGTCGGTGTCGGTGATTCCGATGTGCTGTTCGAAGGCCGCATCACCGGCATTGCCGCCGATTTCCCGGAAGGGGAAGCCGCGCGGATCACGGTGTTCGCCGAGGATCGGCTGCAGGATCTGCGCATGACCCGGCGCACGCGTTGCTTCGCGCAATCCTCGCTCGGCGATGTGGTCCGCAAGATCGCGCGGGAACATGGCCTCGATGCCCAGGTCGATACCCAGGCACCCGCGGTACCGCTGCTCGCCCAGCTCAATCAGACCGACCTCGCTTTCCTGTTCGATATCGCGCGGCGCTTCGATGCCGATATCTTCATCCAGGGCACCGCGCTCCACGCCGCTCCCGCACGCACGCAGGAAGGCGTGAAGCTCGCCTGGGCGGGCACGCTGCGCTCCTTCACCGTGCTCGCCGACCTCGCCCATCAGCGTAGCGGTGTCGTTGCCTCCGGCTGGGACGTGAGCGAGAAGAAGGGCGTCAGCCACAAGGGCGCCAAATCGGCGATCGAGTCCGAGCTCAACGGCGACACCGCGGGGGGCGACATCCTGGTCAAGGCGCTCGGCGAACGAGTCGACACGCTCGCGCACGGCGTCCCGCGCTCGGCCGACGAGGCGAAGCAGCTTGCCGAAGCCAGCTATCGCCACATGGCCCGCGGCTTCGTCACCGGCGAAGGCGCTTGCGAGACCGACCCGAAGCTCCGCGCCGGCGTGAAGCTCGACCTCACCGGCCTCGGCCCGCTGTTCGACGGCAGCTACCGGGCGATCTCGGTCACGCATCTCTACGATCCTGAGCATGGCGCGCGCACCGAATTCCGCTGCAACCGTCCGGGGATCAAGCCGCTGTGAACGTGCTGACTCTCCTCGAAGGCGATCGCCGCCAGGCCCAGTTCGATGAGCGCATGCCATTCGGGCTGGGAGGCATCTGGTACGGCGTCGCGCCCGCAACGGTGATCGACATTTCCGATCCCGACGGCACCGGGCGGGTGCAGGTCACCCTGCCCTGGTGTCCCGATTCAGGCGGCGGCCGTTACGAGGCATGGGCACGCATGGCGACGCTCTTCGCCGGCAAGGATCGCGGCAGCTGGTTCATGCCCGATGTCGGCGATGAAGTGCTCGTCGCGTTCGAGCATGGCGATCCCTCGCGTCCCTATGTCCTGGGCGGCCTGTGGAACGGCACCGACTCCCCGCCGGAGAGCGCGAGCAGCCAGAACAACCACAAGGTGATCAAGTCGCGCAACGGCGTCACCCTCACCTTCGACGACAGCAACGGCCAGGAGAAGCTGATCCTCGAAACCCCGGGTGGGCAAAAGCTGACGCTCAAGGACGGGCCTGGCGCAGTCGATATCGAGGACTCCAACGGCAATTCGATCAAGCTCGAAACCGCGGGCATTACCGTCACCGCGGCGGCCAAGGTCACCGTCAACGCCTCGCAGGTCGCGATCTCGGCCGGCATGGTCCAGGTCGATGCCGGCATGTCCAAATTCTCGGGCGTGGTCCAGGCCGATACGATCATCACCAACAGCATCGTCTCGGCCAGCTACACGCCGGGCGCGGGGAATATCTGGTGACCGCGCTCGCGCATCCGCTCACCTGGGCCGCGCCGCGGCCGATGTGGCGCGGCGCCGCCTCGCCCGGCCGCGCCCCGACCATCCTGCGCTTCGCCAATGACGAGTTCATGGAGCAGTTGCTCGGCCTGCTCGAGACCGATCCCGGCGCGTTGACCGAGCATGTCGCCCGGCACGAGACCTGGCGCTCGCCCCAGTTCGACCACCGTACCGAGGATCTGGTCGAGCGCGTGCCGCTTCCGGCACCGCTCAAGCTCGCGCGCCTCAAGACCCGCCTCGGCCGTGCGCCGAAGCCGGTCGCCGCCGTGCCAGCCAATACGCCGCGCCTGAAGCTCTATCAGCCCGCCCACCAGCGTTTCTATGTCGCGACCGCCACGCTTGCTTGTGCGATCCCCGGCCTGCCGGACCGCAAGCTCGCCGGCAGCCACGAACAGGTCGGCTTCGTGCTGCGTCGCCTGATGCCCGCGACCAAGGATGCCCCGCCGGGCAGCCCGCTTTACGAATATGGCTTCGTCAAGGATGCGAGCGGCGCCCGCTGGCAGCGCGTCGCCGAGGGCGACGAAGGCGTCCTCGTCCCCGGCGAGGAGCGCCTCCCCGCCTTCCCGCTCGCGCATCACGACGGCCATGGCCTGAAGCGGACGATGTGGGGCGGCCTGATCCCGGTCGGCCGGCGTGAGCAGTATCTCAGCGCAACCATCACCCGCACCGCGCGCCGCCTGGTCGAAGGTCAGGCCGAGGCGCTCACCGGCGCCGCGCCCATCCCGCCACGCAACTCCAAGCTGGCGCGCACCACTGAGTTCAAGATCGATTTCGCCGAACCATGGAAGGCGCTGATCCAGGCGGCGATGAAGGCGGCGACCGATATCAACCTCGACAACGGCGACAAGGCAACGCCGGGCAACAAGCAGCTCAGCATCCGCAAGCGCAACTGGGGCTATCAGTCGCAGAGCTGGCTGCTCCTGCTCGACCTGATGGCGTTTCTCGACCGCCATCTCCCCACCGTCGCCCAAGCGGTTCGCCAGTCCTCGGCCGGTACCCTCTCCGGCGACAAGCTCGCGCTCTTCACTTGGCTCTCCGGCCAGATATCGACCAGCGACCGCGACAAGCTCAACAACGGCTTCAAGCCCGACAATGGCGACAATACAGGACGCCCCGAGCATGTCCGCAGCCTCGCCGAGGCGCTGCGTCACGTCGCCAAGCCCGGCGTCGCCGCATTGCTCGAAGGCGTCGAGACCCAGTATCGCGACCACAAGGACGACCGCGCCAAATGGCCGGCCTTCCACTATCTCCTCGCCGGCATCGCGACCAGCGACGGCGCAGGCAACGGCATCGTCTCGGCGGGAGCCTTCCGAAGCCTGCCGCCGGCCAATCCGGGCGCCGCCCCCGATGCGGAAATCGACGCGCTCACCATCTCGCTCGACGCGCCACCGATGCCTGGCCTGTTCGACATCAACCAGGTCGACAAGCTCACCGTGCTGGTCGCCCGCGCCCTCGACACCAGCGACGAGGCGACCGCCCGCGCCCTGCCCTTCGCGCAACAGCTTGCCCAGACCATGGCCGACAGCATCGGCGATACCGGCCAGTTCCGCCTGCGCTTCGTCCATCTCAATGCCGATTGCGGCCCGGTCCATCCGCCGACGCTGTCGCAACCGAGCGTGCCGTTCGAGCTCGCCAGCTTCTTCGACCCCGACGCCCCGGCACGCCCGGTGCGGATCAGCCTGCCGATGGACACCAGCCCCGCGGGCTTGCGCAAGCACGCGCGCGGCACAGCCTTCGTCCTGTCCGACATGCTCTGCGGCCAGGTCCAGCGCGCCAAGGGCATGGGCTTCATCGATCTCGTCCTGCAGGTCCTGCCCTGGCCGCTCCACAAGGAGATCGACACCGGCGACGGCGGCGGCTGCAAGAACGGCAACAACATCGATATCGGCATGATCTGCTCGCTCTCGATCCCGATCGTCACGCTCTGCGCGCTGATCCTGCTGATCATCATCGTCAGCCTGCTCGACTTCATCTTCCGCTGGATGCCGTTCCTCGCCTTCTGTTTCCCGGTGCCCAAGTTCAAGGGAAAGGGGAGCGGCGGATGAGCAGCCCCTTCGGCAAAGGCCTGGCCTTCCCACCGCGCGTCGACGCCTCAGGTCGGATGCTCTGGTCGCAGGGCGAGCGTAACATCCAGGAATCGATCGCGGTCATCCTGCGGACCGACCTGAACGAGCGCGTCCAGCTGCCAGCCTTCGGCACCAGCCTGAACGCCTTCCTGTTCGAGCCGAACAATGCGGCCACGCATGCCCGCGTCGCTCACGCCATCGATGCCGCGCTGAAGAAATGGGAGCCGCGCATCACCGTCGAGGCAGTCGATGTCGCCGCCGACGCGAAGGCGACCGAAACCGCGGTTGCCACCATCACCTATCGCCTCGTCGCGACCGGCGCTGCCCAGCGTGTCGCGATCGATGTCCCGCTGGCCACGAGCTGAGGAGGATCGGATGCCGCTCCCCGTCCCCCCCACCGACAACCGGCGCTATCAGGCGCTGGTCGATGAGCTGATCGCGCGCATTCCGTCACACACGCCGGAATGGACCAACTTCACCCAGTCGGACCCCGGCGTCACGCTGATCCAGCTCTTCGCGCACGTCACCGAGAGCCTGCTCTACCGCACCAACCAGATCCCCGAACGCAACCGCGCCAAGTTCCTCCAGCTGCTCGGCGTGCCGCTCGCCCCGGCGCGGGAAGCGCGCGGCCTGGCCGCCTTCGTCAACGAACGCGCGCCGGCCGAAACGCTGATGGTCCCGCGCGGCAGCGAGCTGTTCGCCGGCACCATCCCCTTCCGCACCGCGACCTCGCTCGACGTGCTGCCGGTCGAGGCCAGATATTATGTTCGCCGGCCGATCACGCCGACCCAGGAGCAGAAGGATTATTATGCCCTGCTCTACGCCTCCTACGACAAGCCAGTCCCCCAGACCCTGACGCTCTACGAGACCGTCGAGGTGGTGAACGGCGAAGGCGTCGATCTCGCCCAGACGGTCGATCACAGCCTGTGGGTCGCGCTGCTCGGCCGCAAGGACGACCAGAAGATCACGCCGGCCGATCCCGGCGGCTGGGACGATCTCCGCGGCAAGCTCGCCGGCCGCACGCTTTCGCTTGGCCTCATGCCCGATCAGGGCGCCGAGCAGATCGTCGCCCGCCCCGGTACCCCGCCGCCAGCCGCTGACGGCCTGCTCCGCTTCGAGGTGCCGAGCCCCGGCCCCGTGGCGCTCGACGGGACAGGCCGTCCCTCTCCAACCTATGTGCGCCTCACCGCACGCGCCGATTTCGATCCGTTGACTCAGCCCGGCATCGTCGAGCTCGCCCTTCCCGGTATCCCCGCAGGTATCGACTATTGGGACAATCTCGATCCGCTCGAGGCCGGTGTCGGCGATCTGCCCCCGGCGGTCGACGCGCCCGATGTTTCCACCCGACTGGTCACCTGGTTGCGTGTCCGCTCGGGCAGCAGCACTGACGTCAAGCTCCGCTGGATCGGCGTCAATGCAGCGCAGATCCGCCAGCAATTACTGATCAGCGCGGAACAGCTCGCCCCCGGCGACGGTTCGCCCGACCAGGCGCGCCGGCTTCGCCAGTCGCCCGTTCTCGCCGGATCGGTGACGGTGACGAGTATCGAGAACAATAGCCGGCACGACTGGAAGGAGATCGACGATCTCCGCGCCGCCGGGCCCGAACTGCCGATCGCCGGCGCGCCCGACATGGGCGATCCGGTCGAAGTGTTTTCCTGCGACGCCGAGGCCGGCCTGATCCGCTTTGGCGACGGCCTCACCGGCCGCCGGCCGCGTCCCGATGAAGCGCTCTACGCCAGCTACGCCTGCACTGAAGGCGCCGAGGGCAATGTCGCTGCCTCCATGCTCAAGGCCGGTCCGATGCTGCCCGCCGGCGTCAGCGCGACCAATCCGGTCCCGACCTGGGGCGGGGCTGAAGCGGAAAGCGTCGCTGCGGCCGAAAAACAGATCCCGCGTTTCATCACCCACCGCGACCGCCTGGTCACCGCCGACGATTTCCGCGCGATCGCCTGGCGCACCCCCGGCGTGGCGATCGGCCGGGTCGAGGTCCTGCCGGCCGCTCATCCCGACATCGCGCCGCTGACGATCGGTTCGGCGCCCGGCGCGGTGACCGTAATGGCGATCCCGACGCGCGATCCCAACCACCCGGAGGCGCCACGAGCCGACCGGCCGTTCCTCAATGCCCTGTGCACCTATCTCGACCCACGCCGGCTGGTCACGACCGAGCTGGTGCTGCGTGGCCCTGACTATGTCGGCATCTGGATCTCGATCGGGATCGAGGTCGCTGGCGGCTATGCCGTGGCTGAGGTGGTTGAGGCAGTGAAGGCCCGGATCAAGGCCTATCTAAGCCCGCTGCCCGCACCGACCACGCCGATGCCGCAGCTGCCGATGCTCTATGGCCCGGATATCGACCCGTCACTGCGGGGCTGGCCGCTCGCCCGCCCGGTCCACTCCCGCGCGCTCCTCGCCGAGGTCGCCCGTGCCGCCGGGGTGGTCGAAGTCGCCGATGTGCTCCTCGCCCAGGGTAGCAAGCCGGGCACGGATTCGGTCGATCTGTCCGGTCTCCAGCTGCCCGAGATCCTCGGCATCTCCGTGGTCGCCGGCCCGCCGCTTCCCCTCGACGTGCTGCGCGGCGCCACTGCGACGCCGTCGATCGGTGTCAGCCGCCTGCCGGTTCCGATCCTGGCGGAGACCTGCTGATGAACGTCAACGGCTCCCGCTTCAATATGCTGCTCGGCAAGGAGAATTGGGGCGCGTGCACCAGCGCCGCGTCCGATGCCGTGCTGCTGAAGGATCAATGGGAGAAGCTCGTAGCGAGCCCGGCCTTCCCCGCCTTCGACACGGCGAGCGGCCAGCTCACGTTGCTGCCGATGGTCGAACCGATCGCCGACACGCCTGGCGAGCAGCGCTTCACCGCCGCCGACCACCGCGATGCTGCCGCTGATCGCAACGGCAATCTCTATGTCATCGCCGACGATCGCCGCGGCCTGATGGTGCGCTCGGCGGGAGACGGCCGCGTCACGCCCTTCTGGCCGTCGACCCCGCGCCCCCGCCGCATCTCCCGCGCCTTCACTGACGCAACCCCGGACGCCCCGGCGGACGAGGTCTTTGCCGGCCTGGCAGTCACCACCGGCGATTTCCTGGTCGTCGGCACGATTGGCGCGGAGGCAGGCGGCCTGCTTCGCTTCGATCTGGTCGGCGGCGGCGCGCCGGAGCGCATGACGCTACCATCGGGCATCTTCCCCGCCTCCCTCGCGCCGACCTGCGACCGCGGGTTGTGGCTGCTCGATGCCGCAAGCCCGCGCCTGTTCCAGCTCGATCCCGACCTTCGCCTCGCCTCGCAACCGGTCAAGGACGACGCGCCGGCCTTCGCGCCCGAAGATGCGGATCCGAAGGCCGATCATTTCCGCGCCGAACTCATCACCATCGACGTCAGCGCCGCGACTGCCCCGGTTGCGATCGCCACCCTGTGCGACGGCAGCGTCATCCTGCTCGATGCACCAGCGGCCGCCCCGGCCGCGCTGCACATCGTCGATCCCGGCAAGACCGCGCTACGCCTGCTGCGCACGCTCGATTTCCGCGCGACCTGCTTCACCGCGACCACGCTCGACAAGGCACCCTTCCTGCTCCTCGCCGATGCGGGCGGCAATCAGGCGCGCCGGGTTCGCCTGGTCGAACAAAATGGGCAATGGGAAGCGGAAGAATTGCCCGACACGCTCCCACTGCGCCGCTTCGGCGGCCGGGCGCTCGTCATGATCAAGGACAAGGTCTGCTACGACAGCGGCGCGATCGATCCGATCTGGGTTCCCGTCGTCGAGGTCGTGCATCGTCGGTTCGCGAAGAGCGTCAGCTTCCTCACGGCCATCTATGACGGTGCCGTGCCGCAATGCGTGTGGGACCGCGTCCGCCTCGATGCCTGCATCCCGCCAGGCGCGTCGGTCACCATCGAGGCCCGCGCTGCGGATGAGCCGTCGGCCCTCGCCACGCCCGCTACCGCCTGGGTCACCCAGCCCGCGCTGGTCCTGTCGCCGAGCGGCCCCGAACTGCCGGGCAAGCGCGCTATCGCCGCGATCGCCACGGATGCAGCGGCGGGCAAGGGCAGCTGGGACCTGCTGCTCCAGAACATCACCGGCCGCTACGCGCAACTGCGCATCACCCTGAGCGGCGACGAGCGGGTCACGCCCCGGCTGCGCGCGCTACGCCTCTGGTATCCGCGCTTCTCCTGGGTCCAGCGCTTCCTGCCCGGCGTCTATCGCGAGGAACCCGCCTCGGCATCGTTCCTCGAACGCTTCCTCGCCAATTTCGAAGGGATCGAGACCGGCATCGAGGATCGCATCGCCGGCGCCGAAGCGCTGCTCGACCCGCGCACCATTCCCGCCGAGATGCTCGAATGGCTGTCGAGCTGGTACGAGGTCGCGCTCGATCCGTCCTGGGACGAGCGCCGCCGCCGCCTGTTCATCGCCAACGCCGCACGCTTCTTCGGTTGGCGCGGTACGATCCGCGGCCTGCTCCTCGCGCTCAAGCTGGCGCTCGATACCAGGGTCGCCACGCAGGATTTCGACCTGGAGCGCCCCGCCTGCCCTTCGGCCAAGGCGATCCGCATCGTCGAAACCTATGTCAGCCGGACGCGCGGCCGCGTCTTCCCGCCTGCCGACCCGATCACCAGCCCCGGCATCCGCAGCCTCGACGGCGACTGGATGCCGGAGGAAGGCGCGGCAGGGCTGTGGGCGCGCTGGCCTGAGACACCTGCCCCGACCGGCCGCTTCCCACTCTTCCCGCCCGCGGGCAAGGAAGCGATCTGGATCACACTGGTCCAGGCGCAGTTCGGCTTCGTGCCGACCGTCGGCCGGGGCGAGCGGACTCGCTGGCGGGCATTCCAGGACGCGATCGGCATTGCGAGTCCCGCCGACGACCTGCCGGCCGCGGCAAGCGAGCCGTGGCTGCGCTATGTCGCGCTTCCTTCCCATGATCGCCGGAGCTGGCAGGACTTCCTTGCCGCCCGGTACCGTACGCTCGACCGACTCAATGCTGCGCACAATAGCGGCTGGGACGATGTCGCGTCGGTGCCGCTTCCCGACTATCTGCCCGGTACGGCTGCCGCCGCTCGCGACTGGCTCGCCTTCGAGGGCCAGCAGCTGCCGATCGGCAGCGCCGCCCACCGCTTCGCCGTGCTGCTGCCGCGCACCAGCGTCGATGCGGATCCGGCGAAGGAAGCGGCTGACCTCGCGCTCGCGCGGCGGATCGTCACGCTGGAAAAACCCGCGCACACCATCTTCGACGTCCGCTTCTACTGGGCGATGAATCGCGTCGGCGAAGCCCGCCTCGGGCTCGACAGCGCCATCGGCCAGGGCAGCCGCGCACCGGAGCTCGTGCCGGGCGCCGTGCTAGGCCGCGCCTATGTCGGCGCCTCGTTCGTCGGCGGACCCGACGCCCCGCGCCAGGGCAGGGAGCGGATCGCATGCTGACACAACACACCACCCAACAGGGGGAGCCTTTTCATGGGATGCTGTAGCCCATTCACGGCCGTGGCAACGGCCTCAGCGGCGGACCCCGGCCGCCACGTCAACTTCGTGCCCGGCATGGTCCTGGGCGCCGACGATTATCGTCAGGAGTTCGCCTATCATTCGGCGCGCGACAAATGGATCGTCCGCGACTTCCTCGGCTATGGCACGCTGTCGGGCCTCGCCGTCTCGGTCGAGGACGACGGCCTGAACGGCCCCCGCGTCCGCGTCACCCCGGGCGCCGCCGCGGCACCCAGCGGTCAGCTCATCTGTGTCGGTCGCGAGCAATGCGGAAGCCTCAACGCCTGGCTGGCCCGCGACGAGATCAAGGAGAAGATCCGCCTGATGCTGGCCGATCCCAATGAGGATCATATCAGCCTCAACCTGTACCTCACGCTCTGCTATGTCGACTGCGCCGTCGCCGAGGTCCCGATCCCCGGCGAGCCGTGCCGCAGCGATGAAAACCTGATGGCCCCGTCGCGCATCGCCGACGACTACAGCATCAACTTCGCCTTCGAAGCCCCGCCGATGACCGAGGTCGAGGCGATCCCGGCGCTCGACACCTTCCTCGCCCAGCTCGGCACCGACGGCAGCAAGACCAATGATGCCGCCGGGCTGGCCGAGGCGCTGCGTATCGCCGAAATCCAGCTCCAGCTCGCGCTCGGCGTCTATCCGGCAGACGCGGCCGAGCCGGCCGCCGGCGACATCGCGCCGCTCCTGATCAATCCCGACCTCGGCATTCGCTTCCGCACCGCGCTCAAGACCCTGTGGGTGACGAAGATCCGTCCCAGGGTCGCGGCGCAGCGCTGCAACGCCGCATCGGTGCCTGCCAATGAATGCGTGCTCCTCGCTCAACTCTGGGTCCCGATCGTCAGGACTGACGAAACCTGGTCGGTCGACGGAGACTTCAGCGCCGTGGCGCTTGACGACAGCAGCCGCCCGGTGCTGCTCTCGGCAGGCATAGCCCAGTCGAGCTTCGGCGGGGTCGTCGTGGCTGATTCAACTGGCCAGGGCTTCGAGGTCCTCACCGCGAAAGGCCCGATCTCCGGCAAGACACGGGTCGCCATCGTCCGCTCCGACGTGCCGATCACGGTCACCGTTCCGGGTGCGTCCAAGAATTTCGGGGCGGAGCTCAGCATCAAGGCCGGCGGCAAGGCGGAGATCACCGTCGGCACGCCCAACAAGACAAGCATCGACGGCAGCAGCGAGCTCAAGCTCGCGGTGCGCGGCGCGGTCAGCCTGGTGTCCGACGGTGCCGGCACCTGGCACATCACGGGCCTGGTCAAATGAGCGACGGCGATTTCCTCGCGCTCGAGCAGCCGGTGAGCGACGGCGGCATCGAAAGCGTCAACTTCTTCAATGGCCGCCTGCTCACCGGCGGCGACATGCAGCGCGAGCAGCGCGCGCGTCGCGGCAGCGAAGCGCGGTTGGGCGAGGCGCTAGGGGATGGTATTGCCTTCGGGCTCGACGTGTCGGCGCTGCCGCCGGATGCCGATGACAGTCTTGCCTCGATCAAGATCCAGCCCGGCCTCGCGATCAGCCGCACCGGCCAATTGCTGCGCCTGACCCAGCCCGAACGCATCCGGCTGTCACGCACCGATTCGACCAGCTATGCCACTGGCGGCTGTGCGTTCGACGATTGCGTGCCGCTCGCGGGCGGCACCTATGTCGCGGGCGAAGGCCTGTATCTCCTCACCATTGCGCCGGCCGAGACCGCCGCCGGCCGGGCGCCCTCCAACGGGCTCGGTGCGACCGGCGCGCCCTGTGACATCGATCGGCGCATCGACGGCGTCCGCTTCCGCCTGCTGGAAGTGCCTTCCTCGCTTTATGCGGACCTGACCGTTACCGACCCGGGTTTCCGCAACGGCCTCGCCTATAAATGCTTCGGCCCGGGCGTGCTGGTCGATTGGGCAACGGCGCTCGTTGCCGGCGGTGCGCGTACCGATCCGTTGCTCGACAAGATGGCCAATTACGGCTTCAGCCAGCAGGAGGTCGCGCTCGCGCTGATCGGCTTCAAGGGCGCGGCCGAGTTGACCCTGCTCGACAGCTGGGCGGTCCGCCGCCCGCTCTCGCTCCCCGATTCCCCTGGCGCGTTTCACGGCGCCACCGCGCCGTACCGCATCGTCACCGGCCGCGCGATGCTGGCCCAGTTCCAGGCGCATTTCAACGAGTTGCGCTCCGCGAACACCCCCGCGCTCAAGGCCCGAACGCATTTCCCGCATTTGCCACCAGTCGGCATCCTGCCGCGCATGACCGCTGACCAGGCCAAGGATTTCTTCGGCGGGATGACGATCCGCGGTCCGGTCCATATCAACAGCGCGACCGTCGAGCAGCTGATCCGGGAAAGCCTCGCCTTCCCGGCGATCCGCTCGGCAAGCAACGAGATCGTCTGGCTCTACGCGGTCGCGGAGAACCTGATCGCGGGCGCCAAGGCAGCCGCGGATCCGGCCAAGCCCGACCCGTATCTGCTCTTCGCTTCGGCGAACATCGCCTTCCGCGGCGACGCCCGCTTCAATCTCCACCGCTGGAACTACGCCAACTACGCGCTCGGCGGCGGCTGACGCCGGAAAGGATCGATCATGGTTCAAACCACTTCAGACCCCGGCAGCATCTCAGTCCCGATGTCGAGCATCCTCGACGCGCTCGAAGGGGTGCTCACCGAGGCGGAACGCAACGCCCTGTTCGAACAGCTGATCGGCTTGCGCCCGTCAGGCGTCGCCCCGGGCGATCTGATCACGGCCGAGCTGTTCAACCAGATGCTCAGCGACATCAACGATCTGTCGATCCGTCTCGCCGCAATCGAGGGTGCTTCGGGCGGGCCGGTGATCGATCATATCGAGCCGCAAGGCGACAAGCCGGTAACGAGCAAGATCACGATTGTCGGCGCCAATTTCCGCCCCGACGATGTCGATACGGTCGTGTCGTTCGGCACCGTGAAGATCACCGACTTCTTCCTCGAATCCGATGAAATGCACCTCATCCTCCCCGTGCCGGTGAGCCTCCAGGGGCTGCCTGCCGATATCCCCGTAACGGTCACGTGCAACGGCAAGACGTCCAACGCCGTCAAGATCCATGTCGTGCCTCAGGTGATCACCCCCACCGGTTTTCCGCACGTGACCTATCAGGGCGCGGCGCTGCCCGTGATCGTGATCGGCACGACCTATGATCTTACCTGGCACATCCACAGCCAGGTCAATGTCAGCCAGACCTTCGATCTCATCCCGACGGTCAATGTCCAGTCGGGCACGGCCAATGCGGCGGCATGGCTCGCGGGGGTTCAGGTCATTCCGCCGGGACCGGTGACGATCGAGCCGGGCGCCTCGCTCGACATTGCGATGAAAGTGAAGGTTCCGGCCAATGCGGGCGTCGCGGATGTCGGGCTGCGCGCCGAAAGCACTACCGTCGATGTGATCCAGGGCCAGGGCGCCCCTCTCCACTTCGCGGTCGGGGATACGCCGAAGCTCCCGGATAACCGTGCCTTGCTGAGCGTGGCGCAGTTCGTCAGCTCGGCGAAGCTCAGTTCGCTCAACATCAACGGCGAGCCGAAAGGCTTCCGGATCGCCCCATCCCAGGTGAAGCTGGCGCTGCCGTTGCAGGTCTCGACCAACGCGCAGGGAAGCGGATTCTATCTGTTCGAGGGGGTCCCCGAACCCGGCACGCCATCCGGAGGCGGAGGGCCGCAAAATGGCCGGTGGACGATCGAGCCCACCTCGTCGAAGCCGGAGGACCTGGTCGAGGTGGGTGCGACGAAGATCATCCCCTATCAGCTGCAGATCAGTAGCTCGGCGGTCGCGGATACCGACACCGTCTCGCACATCCTGCTCAGCGCCATGCATTTCGCGACCCGGCAGAGCGCCCAGCCGGACTTCACCTCGTACGTGCGCATTCCGATCGCAGGCAAGTGACCGACCTAAAGGAGAAGAGTGATGAGCGCTGACAACAAGCTGGTCTTCGCCGATTTTGATCCAGTCACCGGCAAGCCGACACTTGACGGATTCGTCACCGTCGATGCCGGCGTCAACACGCCAGAGGCGGAGCCCGGCTATGTGAATGGCGGGAAGATGACCCTCGGCGGGGCGGGATTGCCCCCGGTGGTCATCCAGACGGTGAAGGACGGCGACACGATCGTCATCGGCATTTCTTGCCGAGGAGATTCCAGTTTCGACGATATCGACGGCGTCGTCGTGGCCTTTCGTCCGAGCGGCACGAGTTCCAACGGCGTGCAACGTCGCGTCGATGTTTTTCCCGTCTGGGGAGACGTGCCCGATGCCTTCGATCCGATGAACCTGGGCATAGGCTGGGGAGCGGCCAAGCCGGATCTCGACCCGATGCATGCGGGCGATCACCTCCCCGAAGCTCCCGACAATGCGACCTACGACATTCGCACCAACAAACCGTCGCATATCGGCCCGGTCTGGTATGCCCGCAATTCCGACAGCGGCAACTGGACGGTCGATCCGCCCGCGAACGTCGGCGACACCAACAAATTCAATGTCCGGGTGCGCTCATGGAAGCCCTCCGTCGATGCGCCGCCGCCCGAATGCGCCTGGAGCATCGAAATCCGCGTGCCGATCAACACTGCGGTGGGCGGTGCGGACTGGATCAATCTCAACGACGATTTCGGCCTCTTCGTCGACGTGTTCCGTGCCTGGCGGTTCGATGACGGCGGCGCGCTCGGCTATCAGGCGACCCAATTCCGCTTCCCGCGCAACGCGCTCGAACTCGAAGGCGTCATCGGCACATCGACTGATATTCCGGCGGCAAGCTTTGGCCATGGGCTCATGAAATCCGCCGTATCGCAAGGCGAAGGCGTGCGATTCAAGAATGGCGCGATGGGGATCGGGCGTCGCCCGAAGAACAATCCGGCCGCGCCGCTCACCAATGTCATCAGCGGCACGGAAGACAATGTGCTGGTCGCCCAGCTCGAGAATACCGGGCCGGCCGTCACCGATGTTCGTACCGAAGTCCGTTTCGCGAACTGGGGCCTGGGCGCTGGTCAGTTCACGGCATGGCACCCCGGCGCCTGCGATAATCCGTCGCCTCTGATCAACCTTGGTCTGGGGACATTGATGGCCCCTGCGTCCGGCGAGACTTTGCATGTCTGGAACGCCGGAGACGTACCGGACGAGTACAAGCCGCCGCATCAGCATCAGTGCATGTGGGTTCAGCTCGATGCGTTGACGGACGTCACATTCTCTCAATCAAGCACGCGGCGGAATATGGATTTCGCCGGCCTGTCCGAAATCAAGCGCGACGCGGAGATCAGCGGCGCCGGCTATCCCGAGCCCGCCGAGGGCGAACACGAATTCGTGCTGTTCACCCGCTGCCGCAAGATCGTGCTTCAGGAGTTGCTCAAGGACCCAAGGTCGATCGATCCGTTGACACTCAACCTTGTCAATGGCGCCCTGCATTTCGACGCCGGTGAAAAGCGCGACGTCTTCCTGGCCAGGGAATCGATGGTCAGTACCCAAGGCCAGCAATGGGTCGATTATGTGGTCTATCTCTGGATCACCGAGGGTTTCCGGCGAACCGGACGCACCGTCGAGATCAACGGCATCAAGGCAGAGATCCTCGACAATGCGCCCGGTGATTTCGGCATCGCCGCGCGACACCAGGGGGTCAACGACAGCCTTAACTGGTCGCTCTCGGGTGGCGGCCTTGTCCGCCATCGCGCGGGGATGGTCAGCCTGAAGGTCCCGCACAAGGGGACGGTGACGATCGGCGTGCGCATCTCGGCGAACCGGGACCAGGCACATGGCGATGTTTCCGAACTGCCCAAGGCGCCCCCCTTCCAGCCGATCAAGCCGCAGCGGCAAGAACCCGACAAGCCGGTCGAAGGGAGCGGGGGAGACGGGCCCGGCAATGGCGGCACCCGCCCGGACGATCTTCCCAAGGGCTGCCTTGCCTTGCTGATGGGCATCTTCGGCAAGAAGCCGGCCTAGGCCGCTCGTGGAGGCACCGCTCCTCGTCCATCATGCGCGCGTGGTCGGTTCCGCCGTCACGCGCGGTGATGTCGAACACTGGCTCGATCGCGTCCCGGTCGAAAGCCTGGGGCTCGGCGAGGGCGAGCTGTTCTATGTGCCCCGATTGCGCGTGCGCGTGCCGAACCGCGGTCGGGTCGCTGCGACGCCCATGCCCGATCGCATCCTCGCCGCGCTCCGGCAGCTGCTCGCCGGGGCGGAGCGTGGCTGGGGCCGGGGTTTCGTGCCCGACCGCCCCTATCGCTTCACCAGTCGCGGTACTTATTCCGCCTGGCTGGTGCGGTTGTGGATCGGCGATGGCTCGATCGCCGCGAAGGAGGCCTTTTGCCGGGCCACCGGCCAGGTGAGCCTTGTTGCCTGGCAGCGCGCCATGCTGCTTCGCGATGCTCCGGCGCTGGTGGCGACAATCGCGCGCCTGGCCGAAATCGGCATCGCCGCCCGCTGGATCGCCCGTTTCGAACCCACCGACATTGCCATGGCGCACCGAGGGATCGAGACCAGCTTCTCGCTCCCGCTTTCCGCCCCGACCAAATTGGAACCTGCCGCGCACCTGTCGGGCCATTTCCATATACCCGGGGCGCCGACCGCCACTCCTGTATTCCTCCTGGAGACCGTCGCCTGGCTGGTCGAGCACGGCAATGAGTGGCACGCCCTGCCCGAGCCCGCCCGTGCCCTGCTCCTCGCCACGGCGATACTCGCGCGAAAACCCGCGATCACATCCGGCCAGCCCATGGCGGTCGCCGCGGCGATCGCCAGGCTCGCCGCCCGACCCGCTCTCCATGCACCGGAAACGCTGGTCGATCCGATTGAGCCGCCCGCCCTTGCCGGCCCCACGCCGCGACCGAAGCCGCGCCAGATCCAATCGACCCGGTTGCGGCGCACGGCCAGCGTGGGTGAAAGCGTCAAAGCCACTCGGGTGCCCCTCGACCCAGCGCAAATTGCTGCAGCTTCCCACGCAGCAATCGAACGGCCATTCGCACCGCCGCCGGCATTTGCTGCGGCGGCAACAGACTCTATCCCGCGCCCCGTCCTGCCGGCCACCCTTCTCGCGCCGGACATCCGCTTCTCGACCGATTTCGGGGGCCTGCTCTTCCTGCTGAACGCCTTTGTCGCGCTCGGCCTTTACCCCGATTTTACGGAACCCAGGGGCAAACGCCTCGATCCCTCCCCGCTCTGGCTGGCCGACCGTATCGGCCGCTACTGGTTCGGTGCGCGCTATCGCCGCGATCCGCTCGCCAACTGGATCGCCGCCCATGCCGAGAGTGGCCGGCTGCCGCCGAACTGGCGCATCGAGCCCGACTGGCTGGCCGGTTTCGAAACCCCCGTCGCTCGCCGCCTGACACGTCGTCGTCGCCGAACCACCCTATGGCATCCAACGGGTTTCCCGCTCGTCGACGGCGGTGAGCGCGATCTACGGCCACGCGAGCGCCGCGCTCGTCTCGCTTCGAGGGCACCGGCGCGCCTCCCGCTGAAGGAGCGCTGGGCCGCCTGCCTTGCTCTCTATCTGAACGCCCGGCTTGAGCATCTAACCGGTTCCGGCCTCATGCTCCTGGCCCAGCCTGCGCGCATCGAAACCCGCGATCTCGACCTGCAGGCAGTCTTCGGCCTCGACCGGCACTCGATCGAACTCCGCCTCGCCGGGCTCGACCGCAATCCCGGCTGGCAGCCTGCGGAGGGGCGCTCGATCGCCTTCGCGTTCGAATGAGCACCCGCTTCGCCTCGCTCGATCCGGGCATTGCGAGCCATTTCCGGCTCATCCTGTTCGGCACCGTCCTGCGCCTCGCCGAATTGATCGCGCCGGATGATCGCCCGGCCTTCCTTGCCGACTATCTCGACGAATGTGCCGAACTCTGGGGCGGCCCAGGCTCGCCCGCTGCCGCCGAATGGGCTGCTGCCGTCGACGCCTGGGCAAGCGCTTCCCCCGGTCTTCCCTTTACGCGCCTGACATCCGGCCGTCCGACACTCCATCGCGACCTGATCGCGACCATCGCGCTGATCGAGGAAGATCCCGGCTTCGCCCTGTTGGCCGAGGCCACGCCCGGCTTCGCCACCCTGGGCGGCCTCACCGCATTGTGGCGCGAGGCAGTTCCCGGCCGCGAGGGCGGCGCGGTGCGCGATCTGCTGCTCGAGATGATCGCCGGCGGCGTCGTCACCGTCACGGATTCACAGGCAGCGCGCCCCGACTGGCAGTTGCGCCTCGCCAACCCGCTGCTCGACCTGTTGTCGGGCGCGCTCCCGCGCCTCGATGGCGCGCTGTTCGAGCCCTGCGGCACCCTCTCCGATCCGGATGGCTGGGTCGGCGACCCGGATCCCGCCAGCCTCGCTCACATGCTTGCCGCGAACCGCAGCGCCCTGTTGCTGGTCCGCGGCCCGCGCAGCAATGGCCGGCGTACATTGCTCCGCACCGCCGCGCGCCGCGCCGGGCTCAATGTGCTGACCGTCGCCCCCGCGCTGCTCACTGATCCGGCCTTGTGGCGCACCGCCGGCGCGCTCGCCCATGCCGGCAATGCCCTGATCCTGGCCGAGCTCCAGCCTGCCCCGGGCGAGACGATCGAACTGCCCTCACATCCCCTGTTCGCCGGCCCGGTCGGCGTGGTCACGGGCATGATCGGCGGTGTCCGCGCGGCCGGCACTGCCCCCACCATCATGATCCCGCGCCCGATGCCCGACGCCGCCGCGCGCCAGGCGCAATGGCGCGCCGTCGGCCTCGCCCCGCTCGCTGCCACGCTCTCCGAGCTCTCGCTGACCTCCGGCAATATCCGCCGCGCGGCCGAAGGCGCTGCCAGTCGTGCCACGCTCGCCGGTCATCCCGCCATCATGCGCGAGGATGTGATCATCGCCTTGCGCGATCTGCGCGATGCCGGCCTCGACGCATTGGCAACACCGATCGAGAACGGCGCGCCGGAGCCGCTCCAGCTCGAAACCCAGGACGCTGCCGAGTTCGACGCGCTGATCTTGCGCTGCCGCCACCGCGAGGCGCTGGGCGAGCCCGGCGGCGGTCGCGGCGTCCGCGCGCTGTTCGCTGGCCCCAGCGGCACCGGCAAGACGCTCGCCGCACGCCATATCGCTGCCGCGCTCGGCAAGGATCTTTACCGCATCGACCTCGCCGCCACGGTCAGCAAATATATCGGCGAGACCGAGAAAAGCCTCGAGCGCGCGCTCTCCGCCGCTGAATCACTGAATATCGTACTGCTGCTCGACGAAGGCGATGCCCTGATGGCGCGGCGTACCGACGTCTCGTCCTCGAACGATCGTTACGCCAATCTCGAAACCAACTTCCTGCTTCAGCGGATCGAATCCTTCGACGGCATCCTCGTCGTCACCAGCAACGATGCCGACCGGATCGACCCGGCCTTTTCGCGGCGCATGGACGCCGTCCTGACCTTCCATCCGCCCGACGAAATCCGTCGCCACGACATCCTGCGCCAATTGCTCGGCGAGCACCGCGTATCCCCCGGCCTGCTCCACGACATCGCCTGCCGCTGCGCCTTGAGCGGCGGGCAGCTCCGCAACGTCGCGCTGCATGCCCGGCTGCTCGCCTTCGATGCCGGCGTGCCGATCGGGGATGCCGATCTGCGCCACGCGGTGGTGCGCGAATATCGCAAAACGGGCGACTATTGCCCCCTGAAGCTGCCGCTCGCGGCCGTCGGCTGACATGGCTGAAAGCGCGCGCCAGGCGAAGGCCGAAGAAACGCGCAGCACCGTGCGCGCCACCCAGCCGGCCCGCGTCACCCTTGCCCGCTCGGCGCTCGATGGCAGTCGCTCCACCCTGCTCAGCAAGCGCACGATCCAGCCATCGCTGCGCGTCTCCCAACCAAGCGACGCAGCCGAGGTCGAGGCCGACCGGGTCGCCAGGGCCGTCGTCTCGATGCCGGCTCCCGCGCCGGATGCGACGCATCGCAGTGCGCCGATGCTGCACCGCGCCGCCGCACCGACCGCGAAGAAGGGCACCAAGGCCGCCGCCGGGGCCGACCCCGATGTGGAGAAAGAAGTCCGCAAGGCCGCAACCGGTGGTGCCGCGCTGCCGCCCAAGGTCCGCAAGACGCTCGAGCCGCGCTTCCGCGCGAGCTTCGCCGGCGTGCGCATCCATACCGACGGGAATGCCGCAAAGCTTTCCGCCAAGCTCGGCGCCCGCGCCTTCACTTTCGGCAACCACATCTTCTTCGGCGGCGGCGCCTACGACCCGAACAGCAAGGGCGGCATGGAACTGCTCGCGCATGAACTGACTCACACCATCCAGCAGGGCGAGACGATCCAGCGCAAGGCGGACCCGGCCGCAGATACGCAGGTCACCCAGCGCACCGAACGCCAGGCCAGCCGCCTCGGCCTCAGCGACGCGCTCAACTTCTTCGCCGACGCCGCCAATGCCATCCCCGGCTTCCGCATGTTCACCATCCTGATCGGCGTGAACCCGATCAACATGAGTGCGGTCGAGGCGAGCGCCGCCAACATCCTGCGCGCGATCGTCGAGTTCCTGCCCGGCGGCAACGTCATCACCCGCGTGCTCGACAGCTACGGCATCTTCGACAAGGTCGGCGGCTGGATCGAAGGCCAGCTCAAGTCGCTCGGCATCAGCGGGGCCTCGATCAAGGCCGCGATCGACAAATTCCTCGAATCGCTGAGCTGGAAGGACATCTTCAACCTCAGCGGCGTGTGGGAACGCGCCAAGTCGATCTTCACGGATCCGATCAGCAAGATCATCTCCTTCGCCAAGTCGCTGTTCAGCGAAATCCTCCGCATGGTCCGCGAGGCCGTGCTGCGTCCCCTGGCAGCGCTCGCGGAAGGGTCGGCCGGCTACCCGCTTCTAAAAGTCGTGATCGGCTTCGATCCGGTGACGGGCGAAGCGGTCCAGCCAACCGCCGAGGCAGTGATCGGCGGCTTGCTGACCCTGGTCGGCCAGGACGAGCTCTGGGCGAACATCCAGCGCGCCAAGGCGATCCCCCGCGCCTGGGCCTGGTTCAAAGGCGCGATGGGCGGCATCAAGGCGCTGGTCTCCAGTATCCCCAGCCGCTTCATCGCCGCGCTCAAGGGCCTCGAGATCATGGATTTCGTGGTGCTGCCCAGCGCCTTCATCAAGCTCGCCAAGGTCTTCGGCAACTTCATGGGCGATTTCGGCTCATGGGCGCTCGGCACCGTCATCGACCTGCTCAAGATCATCGTCGAGGTCGTGGCGCCCGGCGCGATGCCCTACATCGCCAAAGCAGGCGCCGCCTTCAACAAGATCCTCAAGAACCCGGTCGGCTTCGTCCAGACCCTCGTCAATGCCGGCAAGCTCGGCTTCCGCCAATTCGCGAGCAATTTCCTTACGCATCTCAAGGCATCGCTGGTCGGCTGGCTCACCGGCGCGATGTCGGGCGCTGGCGTCTATATCCCGCAGGGTTTCTCGCTCCGCGAAATCCTGAAGTTCGTCCTGTCGGTCCTGGGCCTCACCTGGGCGAACATCCGTGCCAAGCTGGTCAAGGCGACCAGCGAGACCGTCGTCGTCGCCCTCGAAACCGGCTTCGACATCGTCAAGACCCTCGTCACTGACGGGCCGGCGGCGGCGTGGCAGAAAATCCTGGAATCGCTCAACAATCTCAAGGAGATGGTGATCGAGCAGGTGATGGACTTCGTGAAGAGCAAGGTCGTGGAGGCAGCGGTCACGAAGCTCCTGTCCATGCTCAGCCCAGCCGGCGCGCTGATCCAGGCGATCATCGCCATCTACAATACGGTCATGTTCTTCGTCGAGCGGCTCCAGCAGATCGCGGCGGTGGCCGCGAGCTTCATCGATTCGCTGGCGACGATCGCCGCGGGCAATATCGGCCCCGCCGCCAATCGCGTCGAAAAGACCCTCGCCGGGCTGCTGACGCTGGTGATCAGCTTCCTCGCCCGCATCGCCGGGCTGGGCAAGGTTTCCGACGCGGTTCTCAAACTCGTCGCCAAGGTCCGCGCCCCGATCGACAAGGGGCTCGACAAGGCGGTCGCATGGATCGTCGAGCAGGCCAAGAAACTAGGCAAAATGCTGTTTGGAAAGGACAAGAAGCCGGTTCCCCCGGCCAAGGGCGACAAGCCGACGGACGGCGAGCTGGGCAAGAAGGTGAGCTTCAGCGCGCCCGATGGCGGCCACAAGCTCTGGGTCGATGTAAAGGGCGGCAGCGCCGACGTCATGATGGCGAGCACGCCCAAGAAACTCACCGATCATCTCAAGGACTTCAAGAAAAGCGCCAAGGACCTCGAGGAACCGGACAAGGGCAAGGTGCTTGCTGCGATCGGCAGTGCGACACCCATTGCCAAAAGCATCGAAAAAGACGCCAAGGTTGCCGCGAAAAAAGCGATCGGCACCGCGGAGCGCGATGCGCTGGACGACCAGATCGAGGCGCAGGAGGAAACGCTTCGGCCGTCCCTGGTCACCATCCTGGACACGCTGGGCGCCAAGGTGCCCGACAAGATGACCCTCGTACCTTGCATGTTCATGCGGGGGTTCAAGGCGAGCCATCCGGACCTCAACGGCGAATACACCGGACAGCTCAAGCGCCAGGAAGCCAAGATCAATGCCTGGAGCGTCCATATCTGGATGGAGCGCCGCGCCCAATTCGCCAAATTCTCCGCTCAGCCTGACGCCGACAACCTCGACGACAAGGCACGCAAGGCAGCCAGGAAAGCGATCGAAAGTGCTTTGGCAGAGCGTTTGACTCACCCGCTAATCGGCTCGAACCTGTTCCCGGCGGTGCGCCGCATTTCAGGCAAGGCGGGAATGCCGGGCGCGCAGTCGATGATCGAGAAGATCTTCGAGCCTTATTCGGACTCGACCAAACGCCGTGGCCTGGGTCAGGCGACGGCCGAGGCCGAAGCGAAGAAAGCGATGGAGGGGCAGGCCGTGCTCCACGAACCCGACAAATATGCGGGCGGTCGCTACAACAAGATCACCGACGTGGGCAGCAATATCGTCAATGGCGACATCGGTGCCAATTGGGCCGGCATGAGCCCCCGGGCGCCTGTCCCGGGTCGCCAGAATCACGTCGTGATCATCGAGGGCAAGATCAAGGATGAGATGAAGAAACTCAAGGTCGCTCGTGCGTTGTGGAGGCGAGTGGGAATGCTCGTACGACTTGACCACAATTGAAAGAAGTGACGCCATGCTATCGAAAGCCGCACGGAATTTCCTCTCTGCCTATAAGCCGGATGAGGCGTATCGTCCTTTCACTGCCAAGGATCGCAAACGGCTCGGCCGCAGAATCCCCAAGGTCATGCGCGAGATCCTCGAACGCGACGGCTGGGCGTCCTATAACGATCAGACGATATGGTCGTGCGATCCCGATGACTGGGAAGAGGCCGCACGGCCTTGGCTACCGGACGATGCGAAAGCCTGCGACGTGTTGTTGCGCTCGAGTTTCGGCGATCTGATCGCTTGGGATGGGGACCGATTCTGGCTCGTGATGCCGCACGATCAGGCACGCATTGGTCAAACGAGCGATCCCGATTGGCTGTTCAGTTCCACGCTTCGTCAGGACGATTTCCACTTCAATGATGAACTGCCTGGCGAAACTACGGCGGCGCGCGAGAAATGTGGCCCGCTCAAATGGAACGAGATGTATAATTTCGCGCCGGCGCTGGCACTCGGCGGCAAGCGCAGCGACGCGGAGATAGCGAAAGAGGATGCCCGCGTCGCGCTGTCGCTCTTGAGTCAGATGGCACCGATCCAGTCGGTGGACGCCTGAAAGCAGCGGTCCACGCAAGAATCCTGTTCACCGCGGCGCCGGATACTCCTCGCTATATCCCGTCCGCAGGTTGGTCACCGTCATCCGCCGGTCCGGCCACACCGACGCATCGAGCGCAAAACCGCCATCCTCCACGCCGTCCGGATTGGCGATGAACTCCGCCGGCCGGTTCACTTCGGGGCTCTTGGTCGCATAATGGAGCTGCCATACCACCGGATGGGACGGTGCCGCCGCGACCGTCTGGAACACCCGTGCGTCGCCGCCCTTGGTCGCGCCATTGGCCATCAGCGCGACGCGCGGCTGAAGCGCTGCCAGCAACGGCGGCGTGGTGCTCAACTGCGATCCGTGATGCGACACGACCAGCAAGTCGGCGAGCCCGAGCCGGTTCACCGGGCAGACCAGCCCGATCTCCACATCGGCGGTGAGATCGGCGAGACTCACGATCCGGGCCTTGCCATAGCTGGCGACAATGCCGATCGAGCGTGGATTCTCCTCGCCGCCATTGCCTATGTCGGGCAGCCTCGGCGCTTCGCAGCCCGGCGTCGGCCCGCCTGCCCCCTTGAGCGCCGCCGGTACAAGACCCCGATCGGCCGAGACGATGTCGAGCGTCAAAGGCCCGACCGTGATCCGGTCGCCTGCCTTCACGCTGCGATGCTTGCGTCCGTCGAGCAATGCCTCGTAGCGCGCATAGAGCGATGCCGTGGCAGTGGGCCCGGGCATCGTTCCGGCCGGCGCCAGCTCGCGATTGGGGCCATGGTCGATGATCTCGCCGACCGGCATCGCGGCCAGCAGATCCTGGATGCCGCCGACATGGTCGAGATGGTAATGCGTGATGATCAGGTAATCGATCTTGCTGACGCCCAGCGCCTTGGTCGCGGCGAGGATGCGGTTGGCGCTTGATTGCGCCAGCGGCGTGCCGCGGATCCCGGCCGGCCACCCGGCATCGAGCAGTACCGATCGCCCTTGCGGCGTGACGAACAGCGTGCCGCCCCCGCCCTCCATGTCGATCGACACCACGCGGAGCGGCTTGGCCGGTGCGTCCGCGGCCGGCAACGTCGCCGGCACGGCGAGCAGCAGGGCCGGAATGGCTGCGGCAAGCCTGCGTGCGATGCTGCCATGTCGGGTGATCGTCACAGACCTGCTCCTCTCGGGTATCCGGTCGTTTGGCCGGCAATCGCGTCCGCGGTTGGCGGCTGCGTCGTTTCGATCGCTCTATCGCTCCACCATGCACACCACAAGACTTGTATACAGAAATACGCATGGGGCGAAGCCGTTTGCGAGCCAGCCGGGATAGCCATAGTTCCGCAGACGAACGAGGAAAATTACGGCAGGCTGCGATTCCGCCCCGCGTTACGCACGCCACGCCCGTTCAGCGTTGTGCAATCTTGCATGCATGATTAGGGGCAAGGCGCGGCGACAAGCCCCGGGAAGCTGTCCCTCACTGGAGTTCATGTGACAATGCGGATCAAGCGTGGTTTTGCAGCAGGTGCTGCCCTGATGACCCTCGGGCTTCTGGCGGGCCACAGCCTGTCGGCTCAGCCACCGGTGACGATGCCCGATGCCCAGGTCCCGCCGCCCGGCCCGGCGCTCGACCTGATCAACAAGAATTGCAGCGGCTGCCACACCACCGCGACCATCTTCTCCCAGCGCAAGAGCGCGGACGACTGGGCCGCCACGGTCCAGCTGATGGTCGATCGCGGCGCCGAACTGAAGCCGGATGAGCAGGACGCCGTCATCGGCTATCTCACGAAGAACTTCTCCGACTCCCCGGCCGCGGCAACGGCACCAGCGGCCACCCCCGCTCCCTGAAACGAGAAAGGGCGGGCCGCCAGTGCGGTCCCGCCCTTTCCTTTCATGCAGGCGCGACTGGCGCCCTATTTACGAACGCCCAGCGCATAGACCCGCGCATCGTGCGACACGAGATACACCTTGCCCAGCGCCACGACCGGCTGGCTGAAATGCGTCCAGTCCTTGATGAGGTCCTTGCTCGAATAGAGCTGCTTCCCGGTCTCCGCATCGAACGCGTACAGGATGATGTTGCCGACCGGCGTCGAGCGAAATTTGGACGATGCCGCCGTCGCGCTGTTCAGCCGCGACCCGTCCGGCAGGGTCGGATTCTGCATTGCCTGGCCGCCCGTCTGCGTCGCGTAGACCACACCGTTCGCCACGACGGGCGGATCGGGCATGATCATGTTGCCGGAAATCCATTCCGGGTTCAGCGAAATCTTGTCGCCTTCGCTCACCACCTGGAACGCCATGATGCTGCCGTTGGGCGATTCCCCGGCATCGCTCTTGAACGCGGGCGCGAACGTCGAGCGCGGACCCCACATCGGCAGATAGAGGAAGCGTTTGCCCTCGGGATTCTGATAGGTCGTCACGGCGCCCCATACGCCCTGGCTCGGGTCGGTGCCCGCCGCTTTGTCATTGCCGAGCTGCGGCGACTTGTAGACGAACTGCTGATGGTTCTTCGCCTGTCCGCCGCCCATGTCGTTGGCGTCGAGCAGGTAGAGAACGCCTTCCTTCTGCGCCGTGGCGACCAGGGTCTTGCCGCCGAATGGGAACACCACCGGGCTGGCGGAGCCGGCCAGGTCGTGCGCGAAGATATATTTGAAATTCTCGGGTGTGAACGAATCCGCCACCCGCGTCGCCTTGGGCGTCAGCTTCATGATCGTGTCGCCCCAGCTTCCCGCCGGCGGATCGTACAGCCCGTCCGATGTCTGGAAGATCACTGTGTTGCCCGGCCCGCGGGCAAGCCCGCCACGGCCCCAGGGACCAGCCGGCCGGCCGCCGCTGGTATAGAAGCGGGTGAGCTCCGGCTTGGCGAGGTCACGCACGTCGACCGCAGTGACGGCGGACGGGTCGGTCATGACCGATGGCCCGGCCGGTGCTGCCGCCGCTGCCGCGTTGCGCCGTACGACCGCCCCGACCGCCGAGGCCATGGCCGATCGCGGATCCTGCACTTCGCCGCAGGCGCGCCCGCTGGTCGTGTAGACGATGTCGTCGATCAGATTGAGGCTCCAGGCGCGCGTGAACGGCGGCACCATCTCGATCGGCGCCATCTTCTCGGCGCCGTCGCCCAGGCTCAGCGCGCGCAGCTTGCCGTCGCTCGGGATGAAGAAGATCAGGCCGCGCGCCTTGTCCACCACCGGGGTCGCGTTCGCCGTGTTCGGGCAAAGCCAGGTCGCGTTCTTCTTTGCCGTGATCGGGTTGGGGAAGCTCTTCTGCCACAGCGCCGCCCCGCTATCGGCATCGAGCGCGAACAGCGTATCGTCAGCGCCGAGCAGGTAGATGACGTTCTTCGCGCCCTGCGGCGTTTCGACTCCGGCGGCGATGATCGGCGAGGTCAGGGTGGACAGCACTACATCGGTAACCGGTGTCGAAAGCTTGGTGCTCCATTGCAGCTTCAGCTTCGCCACATTCTTCTTGTCGAGGGTCTTTTCGCCCCGGTTCCACGCGGTCCGCTCCTGATCATAACCCCAGGTCGTCCAGTCGTTCGGCGCCTCCGTTGCAGCTGCAGCGGGCGCTGCCTGTTGCGCCTGTGCGGCGCCGGGGACGGCAGAAGCGGCAATCATGACCGGGACGAGCGGGAGATATTTTCTGGACATCGCTGCCTCTTGTGACGGGTGAAGTACGCCGTGAGAAAGGGCCTCTCAAGGCGACGCGAAACGCTCACCGGCGGCCTCTCCATCCGGTATACATGATTTGATGATGCACCGGGTTTTCGATGTCAATGTGGTTGTCCGAAGCCCGATGCCGTGGATTCCGAAACCTGATTTTTCGGCACGCCAGGGCGAATGGGAACGGTAACGCAGTCCAGTGCGTGCCGCTTGGGGCGGTGAAATAGATAGCTGATAAATCGTAATATTTATCACCGAAAATGGTCCGATCACGGCAGGCAAATCGCGCCCTTGTGGCCCCAAAACCACACCCTTCGACTCCGTTCCAAAAGCTCGAACACGTGAGTTGACGCCCCCTTTTCGGGATGTATACAAGATTCGCGAACAAGCCGAATCCGGCTGAATTCAGGTAGGGGATGCACGTTGTCGAAGGTATTGATGAATCTCGCCCGTAGTGGATCGAAGATGGCGCTGGGCACTGCCCTGTGCATCGCGGCCATGCCGGCCTGGGCGCAGACCGCGCCCGGCGCCGAGGCGACTCAGGTGACGCCGGCGGCACCGTTGCCCGCCGCAGACGATGAGAGCGCGGCCGAACCGCAGCAGGACATCGTCGTCACCGGCACCAGCATCCGCGGCGTCGCACCGATCGGCTCGAACCTCGTCGCCGTCGGCGCAGAGGCACTGCATGACACCGGTGCCCAGACGGTCACCGGCGCCCTCGCCTCGGTCCCGTCGCTCAGCGGCATCACCGGCCAGGGCAACACCTCGGCCTTCTACCAGCCCAGCATCCATCAGCTTGGCGCCAGCGCCAGCAACTCCACCCTGGTGCTGATCGACGGCCATCGTGGCCCAACGGGCGGCACCAACCACACTTTCCTCGATCCCAACATCGTGCCCAACATCATGCTGGAGCGCGTCGAGGTCCTCGCCGAGGGCGCCTCCTCGATCTACGGGTCGGACGCAGTCGCCGGCGTCATCAACTTCATCACGCGCAAGCGCTTCGACGGCATCCAGGCCGAAGGCTCGGTCACCTTGCGTAACGGCACCACCGGCTACCAGGCGGGCCTGCTCGCCGGCCAGACCTGGGATCGCGGCTGGGCGGTGATCGGCGCGCAGTACAGCTATCAGGACAATCTCCGGAACGCCGACCGCGACTTCACCTATCCGAACCATATCCCGCAGGGCGGCACCAATTTCCTGACACGCAACTGCTCGCCTGCGGCTCTTCAGCCTGGCGGGTCCGGCAACATATATCTGCCGCCCTACACCGCCACCTCGACCGCGAATAGCACGGCCAATTATCCTTGCACCAGCTGGGGTGTAACCGACCTCGTCGGCAAGGAAGAACGTCAGAGCGTGATGGGCAAGGTCAGCTTCGACGTCACTGACAAGCTGACGATCGGCCTCGATCTGCTTTATGCCCGCCGCCGCAACGATACGCTGCAAGGCGCCGGCACGGTCCAGGCGACGGTGTTCCGCACTGGTGCGCAAGCCAATCCCTTCTACGTAAATCCGCCGAACGTCGATCCCACCAAGGCCGACAAGCAGACCATTACCTGGGACGCGACGGATCTGGTCGGGCCAGCACATGGCCGCTCCGATTCCGATTCGATGTATGCCAACTTCACGGCCAGCTACGAGATTACGGATGACTGGCATGCCGATTTCCTGGCAAGCGCCGGCCGCGACGAAAGCACGACCTATACCACTGGCGTCATCAACAGCAGCGTCGCCAACCTGGCGCTGAACGGTACCACCAACGGTGCCGGCTCGCTGACCCAGATTTCGATCCCGGGCACGACCACCATCGTCACGCAATTGCCGCTGACGGCCGACAACGCTCTGGACGTCTGGAATCCTGCCGGCTCGACCAACCGGACGTCGGCGGCGACCATCGCGCGCCTGCTCGACAACTCCAACCGTCTGCGTGCGACCAGCGGCTATCAGCAGTTCCGGGCGAGCGCGAGCGGTTCGTTGTTCGATCTCCCGGGCGGCCCGGTGAAGATCGCGTTTGGCGCCGAACTGCTCAAGACCCAGCTCAGCCAGCTCGTAACGCGCGCGAACAACAGCGGCCCGGCCTCACTCGGCTCGCAGCAGCTGTTCTTCCCGTTCGATCGCACGGTCTATTCGGGTTTCGTCGAGCTGAACGTGCCGATCGTCTCGCCTGAGATGGACACGTTCATCCGCCGCTTCGATATCTCGCTCGCTGGCCGCTACGATCATTATGACGATTTCGGCGAGACGACGAACCCGAAGATCGGCTTCAACCTCGAGCCGATCCAGGGCCTGCGTTTCCGCGGCAACTGGTCGACCTCGTTCGTGGCGCCGCCGCTGACGATCATCGGCGACAAGTTCGGCGCCTTCGGTACCGCCGGTTGGAACACGCAGACCAACAGCATCTCGGTGCCCGTCGCTGCTTATCCCGATGTCCTTCTCATTCCGTCGCTCAACTGCGCTGGAAAGACGTTGTGCGACATCAGTTCGCTGCAGGGCATCCAGAACACGACCGGCGACCCCAATGCCGGTCCGCAGGAAGGTAGCGGTTGGTCGCTTGGCGTCGACGTCGAGCCGTCGCTCATCCCCGGTCTCCATGCCGCCTTCACTTACTGGAACACCAAGTTCACCGGCGGCGTGACCGGTCCGCAGCTCGCCAACGTCATCAACACGGCGTCAGCGCAGTACCTGCTGACTTTCTATCCGAACTGCGCCACCGCGGCGCAGATCGCGGCGGTGACGCAGGGCATTCCGCAGACCAACGCGACGGCGGCGTGCACGAACTACATCTTCCACACGCTGAACACGAACTGGCTGAACCTGGACATCTCCGGCATCGATTATCAGATCGACTATGATTACCGCACTGACAATGCCGGCACGTTCAGCATCGGCCTTTCGGGTACGGAATTCACCAAGTTCGATCAGTCGTTCGGCTCCGGCCCGAAATACAGCGTGCTCAACACTGCGGGCAACAACGGCACCTTCCCGTCGCTGAAGCGCAAGGCACGTGCTTATCTCGGCTGGGCCGGCGGTGCTTTCTCGGCGCGCCTGTTCGCCAACTATACCGGCGGCTTCCGCAACTGGTCGTCCAGCACGGTCACCCCGCTGACGCGTGACGCCAATGGCAACCCGAATGGCGGCGGCGACAAGGTGAAGGCACAGACCACGTTCGACCTGAACATGGCCTATGAGTTCAAGGGCGGCTTCCTGAACGGCTCGCGCCTGTCGGTCTCCGGCCTCAACATCTTCGATCAGGACCCACCCTTCTACAATACCGGCGCTGGCTATTACAGCCTGATCCACAACCCGTTCGGCCGCACCGTCACGGTCGCGCTGAAAGTGAAGTTCTAAGAGACCCCCCTCATGGCCCGCCTTCCCTTCTATCGGGGAGGCGGGCTTTTTTTGCTCTTCGGCTCTCGCGGAGTGAGGGAAGGTCCATGAAGGGACACCGCGGGGCATCCAGCCCATGCTATTCAAGGCTCCCGCACCTGTGCGGCGCAACAAGGTGGGTACATGCTGAAGATCGGGTTCCTGAGCCTCGCCCTGCTTTCCACCACGGCCCTGGCGCAGGACGGCACCGACTGGCCGACCTATGGTCATGACAAGGGCGCGATGCGCCACTCGCCGCTTGCCCAGATCACGCCCGCCAATGTGAACGACCTGCAGATCGCCTGGGTCTATCGGATGAAGCCGGCCCATACCGAGGCGGCAACCGATACGGGCGAAGCTGCCCGCCGTGCGGCCGAAGGTGCCGGTGCCCAGCGCGCCTCGCAATTTGCCGGTTCAGAGATGACGCCTCTGGTCGTCGGCAACCGCATGTATATCTCCACACCCTATTCCCGCGTCGCCGCGCTCGATGCGACCACAGGCAAGGAGATCTGGGTCCGCGAGATTCCCGGCCCCGGCCAGCCCTCGTTGCGCGGCGTCGAATATTGGGCCGGTGACGGCAAGACCGGCCCGCGCATCTTCTTCGGCACGCGCGACGGCCGGCTGATCGGCCTCGACGCCGCCACCGGCGCCTATGCGCTCGGCTTCGGCGGGAATGGTGTCGTCAACCTGAAGACCGACGAGATCATGAACGGGTCGCCGGCCGCGCAATATGGCATGACGACCCCGCCGATCGTCTTCAGGAACCTGATCATCACGGGTTCCTCGGTGCAGGAGAACCCGGCGCTCGGCGCCCGCGGCGACGTCCGCGCCTGGGATGCGCGCACCGGCAAGCTCGTCTGGACCTTCCACACCGTGCCCCGCAGGGGTGAGCTCGGTTACGACACCTGGGCAGCGGGCAGCACGGAGAAGCGCTCCGGCGTCAATGTCTGGGGCTTCATGAGTCTCGATGCGAAGCGCGGCATCGTCTATCTGCCGATCGGCGCGCCGACGCACGATCGGTATGGCGGAGACCGGCACGGCGACAATCTGTTCGGCACCTCGCTCGTCGCAGCCGATGCGGCCACCGGCAAATATCTCTGGCATTTCCAGGTCGTGCATCACGACATCTGGGACATCGACCTCGAATCCGCGCCCCTGCTGTTCGACGCGAAGGTCGGCGGCAAGACCGTACCCGCCGTCGCGGTCGTGGCGAAGAACGCGCTGCTGTTCATGCTCGACCGGGTCACCGGCAAGCCGATCCATCCGGTCGAGGAACGCCCGGTCCCGGCCAGCACCGTGCCGGGCGAGCTCGCCGCCCCGACCCAGCCCTTCCCGATCACCCCGCCGCTGGCGCGCACCACCTTCTCGATCGAGAAGGACATCGCCGATGTCACGCCCGAGCTGAAGTACTGGTGCGAGAACTGGATCAAGAGCAACAACATGGCAGAGGGCGTGCAGTATCAGCCCATGCTGCCCGATCGTCCGCTGATCGTTTTCCCGGGCACCGAGGGCGGCTCCAACTGGGGCGGCGCGACCTTCGATCCGAAGACGGGCTATATCCTCGTCAACACCAACAATTTCGGCCAGGTCACCACCATGGTGAAGACCGACGGCCCGGTCGCCTGGATGCCCGGCGGCGTCGGCGGTCGTTTCCAGCAGCCCGGTACCGGTCTGATGTGCCAGCGCCCGCCCTGGGGCCAGCTCAGCGCGGTCGACAGCAAGACCGGCAAGATCGTCTGGCAGAGCACATTGGGCATCACCGACAGCCTGCCCGAGGGAAAGCGCGACACCGGCCGCCACGGTACCGGCGGCGCGATCACCACCGCGGGGGGCCTGCTGTTCATCGGCTCCACCGACGATTCCCGCTTCCGTGCCTTCGAGATCGCGACCGGCAAGGAGGTCTGGACTCACAAGCTCGAGGCCTCGGCCCATGCCACCCCGATCTCCTATCGCGGCACTGACGGCCGGCAATATGTCGCGGTGGTCTCGACCGGCGGCAGCTATCATAACAGCCCGCGCACCAGCGATGCACTGACCGCGTTCGCGCTGCCGAAGGGCTCTGCCCGCTGATCGCTGAGGCGCGGCGATTCAACGTTGCGATATTTTGCTGCAGCCTTCCGGGCATCAGGGTGTGTCTCGCATCCTGGCCGCTATTTCTCATGCTCGACAGGTTGGAAGCTTTTCGTTGGTAACAGCGGAAAAACAGCCCCTGTTCGGCCCCGATTTACTGATTTTCGCAGCATGTTTTCCGCTGTTATGGCGTAACAGGGAAAACGGGTCCTAACCCATTGGCAAACTTCCGCTTATTTGCCCCGAAAATCCAACATAACAGCGGAAGAAAAAATGCACGCCGCGTAACAGCCGAAAAACGGGCGATACGCCCCCGAAAACGGCTGGAAATCCGCCCGGCTGTCTTGCCGTTGTAACGGGATCGGCGTACCGACTGCGAACAAGTCGCAAAAAGCGGCAGAGCGTAAAAGGGGTCTCAGGAAGGATGTACCATGAGCCTCGTTATAGCTGTGCCTGCCCCCGCCCCATCCATGACAGCGGCGATTCTTGAGGCAGTGCGAAGCTGGCGAATCGCACGCGACACCGGCAACTCCATTCAGCCTGCCCTCTACGCGCCGCTCGAGACGCGCGGCTATGGCCTGCTCGCTCCGGTACTCGATGGTCTCCTGACCCTGTTCGAGGCGGCGTCCCGCCGGCGCTTCGATGCCGGTGCCCCGTCGGACAGCGCGATCACCGGGGACGAGCACCGCCTGCTCGATCTGCTGGAGGGTGACGACGTCACGCCGCCGACCGATCAGCTCCGCCCCGATCTCGTCGCGGCGCTGCGGGTTGCGGTGCGCTCCTGCCGGATCATGCTGCGCTCGATGATCCGCCCCGAGACCGCGGCCCTCGCCTGACGTTGCTTCCCGCGTGCATCCGCCCGCCGATCCCGATAGGCTTCGGGATCGAACGGCGGACCGGGAGAGACGCATGCGGGCCCTCATCACCTTCGGTCTGGTCGCCGCGGCCGCGCTGTCCGTAGCCCAGCTCCCGGTGCAGACAGCGCCTGCCCCGACCGCCGGGCCGCCCATCGGCCAGGGCGAGAATGGCGACTGGGCGTTTATCGGCCGCTACCGCGACGCCAACCGGCCGCTGCTGGGCGTCGCCGACGCGCAGCGAGTCGTGTTCATGGGCGATTCCATCACCCAGGGCTGGGCTGAACAGCCCTTCATCAAGGGCAATGCGCATTTCGTTGGCCGCGGCATCTCCGGCCAGACCACCCCGCAGATGCTGGTCCGCTTCCGCAGCGACGTGGTGGCGCTGAAGCCGGCGGTCGTCCACATCATGGCCGGCACCAACGATGTCGCGGAAAACACCGGCCCCTCCACGCCCGAGGAGATCGAAGGCTATGTCGCCGGCATGGTCGAGATTTCCCACGCCAATGGCATCAAGGTGGTCCTCGCCTCGATCCCGCCCGCCATCGAATTCCCATGGCGCAAGAGCCAGAAACCCGCGCCGAAGATCAAGGCGCTCAACGTCTGGCTCAAGGATTATGCCGCGCGGAAACACATCGTCTATGTCGATTACTGGCCCGCCATCGCGACCCCGGAAGGTGGGATGAAGCCGGGTTACGCCCATGACGGCGTCCACCCCAACGCGGAGGCTTTTGCGGCGATGGCCCCGCTCGCCCAGGCAGCGATCGACAAGGCGATGAAGGGGAAATAGCGCCGTTCGCTACGGCGCCTTCCACCCGATCTGCCGGTCGGCCCAGCCGATGAAATACTTCATGTTCGGGGCATCGGTGTGCCCGCCGTCATGCTGGCGCCAGGCAAGCTGCCCCTCAAGCAGGTCGGTCAGCACCGGCGGCATCTTCGCGGTGCGATAGTCGTTGCCGACGCCCAGGTCCTTCGCGCCAAGCAAGGTCCATACCTGCCCCGCCGCGACGGTCGCCATGTAACTCCCCTGCTGGTCCAGCCAGTTGGCGTCGCCCTTCTCCGGCACGCCGTAGCTGATGAAGGTCGGTCGCGGTGCGCACAGCGCGATCAGCTGATGGGCATCGACCGGGATATCGCCCGGCGTCCTGGCACCGAATTTCGCCTCCGACGCCCCATATTTCAGGAAATTGCCGGCCATCCAGTGATAGCCGCCGGTCCCGGTCAAATTCTCCACCGCCTCGCCGAAATTGCGCCGGTGCGGCTTCGCCCCGCCCTCGCCCGACGACCCGACCAGCACCATCGCGAAGCGCTGGTCGAACGCCATGGTGATCAACGCCGCCTTGCCGTAGCGCGATACACCCTCGATCCCCACGTGCTTCGCATCCACTCCGGGGAGGGTCTCGAGATAGTCCAGCGCCCGGCTCGCCCCCCAGCCCCAGGCCCTCAGCGCCCCCCAGTCCTCGGGCTTGCGCGGCTGGCCCTTGTTGGTCAGCCCAATAATCCCGCTGCGCAGCCCCGCGCCATTGTCCGCCTGGATGCTCGCCGTATCGACCAGCGCGACGCCCCAGCCTGCCGCGACCAGCGCCGAAATGCGCTCATCGCTCGGCGGCGCCGGGAAGAAGCTCGGCGGGTTGACGAAGACGAAGCCCGGATGCGCCTGGAACGCAGCCGCAAGCGACGGATCGCGCGCGACAAGATCGGCCTTCAGCGCCGCATCGATCTTCGCCGCTTCGTCCGCCGTCGGCTGGCTCGGCGCGGGGTAGCGCGCCGCGCCGAACATGATCAGCACCGGCACCGGTCTGGTCGTCTCCGACGGCAGCACGAGGGTCATCCTGATACCGACGTCGATCGCCGGATAGGCGCTGTTGTCGGCCCGACCGATCAGCTGTTTCGCCACCATGCGCTTGCCGCCGATGAACTCATTGTCGGTGCTCGCGACCGACCAGGTCACTTTCGGCACATTGGCCGGAATCCGCCCCACCACCTCGCGCTCGAAAGCCTCGACGATCTCGGGCCGGCGCTGCTTCCACCAGCCGTCGGCGGTGGTGACCTTCTTGCCGTTGTTCAGTGTCAATATCTCGGGCCAGTCAGGAAAGGGGTTCGCCTTGGCCGGATCGTAATTGGCCGGGTTGGGCCCGTCGGGCTGCCCGCTATGGCCGGGGCGCAAGGCCTTGATGCCAAGCTGATCCATCATGTTCTGATGGTCCTGCTCGGCGGTCCAGGCCGCGATTGCCCCCTGCTGCGACACGGCCGGGGTCAATCCCGACATCGCCATGCCGGACAGCATGGCGAGAGCGCAAGCCGAGCGCAGCAACGCGACTTTCATGGCATTCCCCTCCTGGACGGGGCGCCTGAGCGCCTCACATCCTATAGGATATACGGACAGGTGATATTTGCCAACGCCTTTGGTAGCGATCCCATAAACGGGAAGCGGACAGTCCGTCCGTTCAAAAGGCCTTACCGCCTTCCCTTCGCCACGCTAAGCGGATTGAAACGAGGAGGATGCCAATGCCGCTCTACGCCATCGACGGAAAACAGCCCGTGGTCGGAACTGACGTCTGGGTTGCGCCAAGCGCCGACGTGATCGGCGACGCGCATCTCGCCGATGAATCGAGCGTCTGGTTCGGCGCGGTGATCCGGGCGGACAATACCCCGATCATCGTCGGCACGCGCAGCAACATCCAGGAAAGCGCGATGTGCCACTCCGATCCCGGCGCGCCGCTGACGATCGGCGCCGACTGCACGATCGGCCACCATGCGATCCTCCATGGCTGCACCATCGGCAACAATGTGCTGATCGGCATGGGCGCGATCGTCCTCAACCGCGCAGTGATCGGCGATGGCTGTATCGTCGGCGCGGGCGCTTTGGTGACCGAGGGCAAGACCTTCGAACCCAACAGCCTGATCGTCGGCAGCCCGGCCAGGGCGATCCGCACCCTGGACGAAAATGCCGCCGCGATGCTCAAGGCATCCGCCCAGCACTATGTCGACAAAGGCAAGGCCTATACCGAGGGACTGACCAGGGTCGGGTGAAATGGGTCTCCTCTCCAATGGGAGAGGAATAGAGTTCAACGCGTCGGGTAGTTCGGCGCCTCGCGCGTGATCGTCACGTCATGGACGTGGCTCTCGCGCAGGCCCGCGCCGGTGATCTGGACGAAGCGGGCGCGCCGCTGCAGATCCTCGATCGTCGCCGATCCGGTATAGCCCATGGCGGCACGAATGCCCCCGACCAGCTGGTGGATGACGTCGCGCGCCGGTCCCTTGAACGCCACCTGGCCCTCGATCCCCTCGGGCACCAGCTTCAGCTGATCCTTGATGTCGCCCTGGAAATACCGATCGGCCGAACCACGGCCCATCGCCCCGACCGAGCCCATGCCGCGATAGGATTTATAGGCGCGGCCCTGGTACAGGAAGCTTTCGCCCGGCGCTTCCTCGGTACCCGCAAGCAGCGATCCGATCATGCAGGCCGATGCGCCCGCCGCGAGCGCCTTGGCGAGGTCGCCCGAGGTCCGCAGGCCGCCATCGGCGATCACCGGCACGCCGGCCTTCAGGCCGATTTCGGCGCAATCCATCACCGCGGTGAGCTGCGGCACGCCGACACCGGCGACCACGCGCGTGGTGCAGATCGAGCCCGGGCCGATGCCGACCTTGATCCCGTCGGCACCCGCATCGATCAGCGCCCGCGTCGCCTCCGCCGTGGCGACGTTGCCGGCGATGACCTGGACCGAATTGCTGAGCCGCTTCACCCGTTCGACCGCGCGCGCCACGTCGCGGTTGTGGCCATGCGCCGTGTCGATGACGACAAGATCCAGTTCCGCATCGACCAGCGCTTCAGTCCGCTCGAAACCCTTGTCGCCGACGGTCGTTGCTGCGGCGACACGCAGCCGGCCGGTCGCGTCCTTGGTCGCATTGGGATAGGTGACGGCCTTCTCGATGTCCTTGACGGTGATCAGGCCGATGCAGCGATAGGCATCGTCCACCACGAGCAGCTTCTCGATCCGGCGCTGGTGCAGCAGGCGCCGCGCTTCCTCCTGGCTGACGCCCGGCGCGACGGTCGCGAGATTCTCGTGAGTCATCAGCTCGGCGACCGGCTGGCGCGGATTGCCGGCGAAACGCACGTCACGGTTGGTCAGGATGCCGACGAGCTTGCCGCTTGCCTCGACGACCGGAATGCCGCTGATCTTGTGGCGCGTCATCAGCGCCTGCGCCTCGGCGAGCGTCGCCTCCGGCGTGATGGTGATCGGATTGACCACCATGCCGGATTCGAAACGCTTGACCGCGCGTACTGCGGCGACCTGTTCGGCGACTTCGAGATTGCGGTGGAGGACGCCGATGCCGCCAAGCTGGGCCATGACGATCGCCATGTCAGCCTCGGTCACCGTATCCATCGCCGAGGAGAGGATGGGAATGTCGAGCGCGATCTCGCGCGTCACCCTGGTCGCGGTGTTCGTCTGGCTGGGGACGATGTCCGATTCAGCCGGCACGAGCAGGACATCGTCAAAGGTGAGGCCGAGGCGAATGTCCATGGGTGCCAGTTTCCTGCGGGGGGCGAGTCGTGGCGGTCCATGTAAACAAGGGGCCGCTGATGCGCTAGGGCTCCCGCGGCCCGTGTCGCATTTCGCTATAACGGCCCCGCCAATCTGCTAATCTGACGCATCGGCCGCGCTCTTCGCGGCCCTTGTCGGGGGTTTCACACCATGACTCTCACACTTGCCGGCCTGGTTCTGGTCGTCGTCATTTTCTATTTCATGACCAGCATCAAGGTCGTCCGCCAAGGCTATCAGTACACGATCGAACATTTCGGCCGCTTCACCACCGTCGCGCGGCCCGGCCTCAACTTCTATCCGGCCTTTTTCTACCGGGTAGGCCGGCGCGTGAACATGATGGAGCAGGTCCTCGACATTCCGGGCCAGGAGATCATCACCAAGGACAACGCGATGGTCGCCGTCGACGGCGTCGTGTTCTTCCAGGTGCTCGATGCGGCCAAGGCAGCCTATGAGGTCAGCGATCTCTATCTCGCGATCATGCAGCTCTCGACCACCAATCTGCGCACCGTGATGGGCTCGATGGACCTGGACGAGACTCTGTCGAAGCGCGACGAGATCAACACGAGGCTGCTCCAGGTGGTCGATCAGGCGACCGAAGCCTGGGGCGTGAAGATCACGCGTGTGGAGCTGAAGGACATCCGCCCGCCCGCCGACATCGTCAACGCGATGACCCGGCAGATGAAGGCCGAACGCGAGAAGCGCGCGACCATCCTCGAATCCGAGGCGGCGCGGCAGAACGAGATCAACCGTGCCGAGGGCCTGAAGCAGGCGCAGATCCTCGAGGCCGAGGGCCGCAAGGAGGCTGCGTTCCGCGACGCCGAGGCGCGCGAACGCTCGGCTCAGGCTGAAGCGGCGGCAACCAAGATGGTGTCGGACGCAATCGAAGGCGGCAGCACCCAGGCGATCAACTATTTCATCGCCCAGAAATATGTCGAGGCGATCGGCATGTTTGCCACCTCGCCCAATGCCAAGACGATCCTCTTCCCGGTCGAGGCGACTCAGTTGATGGGCACGCTGGGCGGGATCGGCGAGCTCGCGCGTGAAGCGATCGGCGGATATGGCGACTCATCGACGCCGCGCCCGCCGGCACGGCCGCGTGGTCCGTTCGAGGGAGGCCAGAAATGACCTTCCTCGGTTTCGTCTGGAGCCACGGCGCGCTGTGGCTCGCTGCAGCGCTGGCGCTGGCGATCGCCGAGCTGATCGCGCCCGGCTTCTTCATGATCTTCCTGGCGGCCGGCGCGGCGCTCACCGGCTTCGCGCTGCTCGCGATCCCCGGGCTGCCCGTGCTGGTTCAGGCGCTGTTGTTCGCCCTCTTCACAGCGGCGGCGGTCGGGCTCGGCCGGCGCTGGTATCACCAGAGCGAAGTGCCGACCGAGGATCCTCAACTCAACGACCGCACCTCGCGCCTGATCGGCACCACGGCCGAAGTGTGCGACGCCATCACCGCGGGCGAAGGCCGGGTGAAGGTGGGTGACGGCGCCTGGAAAGCCCGCGGCCCGGACGCAGCGGCTGGCGCGCTCGTCCGGATCGTCGGTGCTTCGGGGAGCGTGTTGCTGGTCGAGCCGACCTAAGCCTCAGCTCTTCCCGAACAGGCCCTTCGCAAAGCCGGCGATCTCATCCATCGGATTGCCGTCGCCATCCTGATCGATCATCCCGCCGACCTTGCCGAGCATGCCCGAGCCCTGCAGCAGGCCGGCGAACTGGCCGAGCGCGCCTTCGCCGCCGATATGGCCGACGATCTGCTGCAGCGTGTCGGCCGAAAGGCCGGTCGCCGAGGCAGCCGTCGTGACCGTATCTGTGGGAGCGCTATGTGCCTGGCCGAGCGCCGTCACCGCGCTCTCGACCTGTTCGGGGGTAAGCCCGACCTTGGCCGCGAGGTTCTTGATGTCGACATTCTGGGTGACCTGTCCGAGCAGTCCGTCGAGCATTCCCATGGTGCGTTCCTCTGGCCGTGTGGATGTCCGTCCAGTTTATCACAGGGTCGGAAGCGGCGCGAGGTCGGGAGTCACGAATTTGCGCCGGGCCGTCACGGAAAACAGCCGGCCGCGGCTGTAGAAACCGAGCGGCCAGTCGCGCTTGCCCATCGGGCTCGCCAGCAAGGCGTTAACGGCATCGACTAGCGCCTCGTCGGCAGCACGACCAGCGAGATGCAGGCGGATGCCGGCCACGAACACATGCGTGATCGTGTCGTGATAGCCCTGGCTGTTGTCGTTCACCCCGCCGACGCTCTCATTGTAACGCGAGATGATTCCGGCGATCCGCACATCGACGTCCACATCGGGCCGGTCGCGGATCAGCCACAGCGTTGCGGCGAGATGCGCTTCATGCGTCCACTCGGCGCGCGGCAGGGCGCACGCGAGCAACCCCTCCCCGATCCGGCGGATCGCGGCGTCATCGGCAAAGGGTCGATAGGGAAGGTCGGTCATCGATCGGGCTTTCTCTTGCCCGATCGATGACCAGGCGTTTCAGGCGGCTTCGGCGGTTCGGGGAGCGGCTTGGCGCACGCCCTCATCCACATCGTCCGCGAATTGAGCGAAATTCTCGACGAACAGGTCGACCAGCTTGGCCGCCGTCGCGTCATATTCGGCCTTGTTCGGCCAGGTCTCGCGCGGATCGAGGATTGCGGTGTCGACCCCCGGCACTGCCACTGGCACCTTGAACCCGAAATTCGGGTCGGTGCGGAACTCGGCATTGTTCAGGCTGCCGTCGAGCGCCGCGTTGAGCAGCGCACGGGTCGCCTTGATCGGCATGCGACGGCCGATGCCGTATTTGCCGCCGGTCCAGCCGGTGTTGACCAGCCAGCAATCCACGCCGCCCTTCGCAATCCGCTCCTTGAGCAGATTGCCATAGACCGACGGGTGCCGCGCCATGAACGGCGCACCGAAGCAGGTCGAGAAGGTCGCATCGGGCTCGGTCACGCCAATCTCGGTGCCCGCGACGCGCGCGGTGTAGCCCGAGAGGAAGTGATACATCGCCTGGTCCGGCGTCAGCTTCGAGATCGGGGGGAGGATGCCGTACGCATCCGCGGTCAGCATCACGATGTTGCGCGGCACCGGCCCCATATTCTCTTCCGAGGCATTGGGGATGAAGTCGATCGGATAGGCGCCGCGGCTATTCTCCGCGAGGCTGGCATCGTCGAGGTCGAGCTGGCGCGTGACCTGATCCATCACGACATTCTCGAGGATCGTGCCGAAACGCTTGGTCGTCGCGAAGATCTCCGGTTCGGCGTCGGCCGAGAGGCGAATCATCTTGGCGTAGCAGCCGCCCTCGAAATTGAAGACCGCCGTGTCGGACCAGCCATGCTCGTCGTCACCGATCAGCGTGCGCGACGCATCGGCCGACAGCGTGGTCTTGCCGGTGCCCGACAAGCCGAAGAACACCGCAGTGTCCCCCTTTGGCCCGATGTTCGCCGAGCAATGCATCGGCATCACGCCGGTCGGCGGCAGCAGATAGTTGAGCAGGCTGAACACCGACTTCTTCATTTCGCCGGCATAGCGGGTGCCGCCGATCAGGATCAGTTTCTCGGTGAAGCTGACGGCGATGACGGTCTCGCTGCGGCAGCCGTGCCGGGCGGGATCGGCGCGGAAGCTCGGCAGGTCGATGATCGTGTATTCGGCCTCGAAGCCGCGCAGTTCGCTCTCTTCGGGGCGGACCAGCATCGTGCGGATAAAGCTGTTGTGCCAGGCAAGCTCGTTGACGATGCGCACACGGACGCGGTGCTCAGGTTGCGAGCCGCCGAACAGATCCTGGATGAACAGATGTTCCTTGTCCTTCAGCGCGGCAAGGAAATCGGTCTTGAGCGCGGCGAAATGCTCCGGTGTCATCGCCTTGTTGCTCTTGCCCCACCAGACCGTGCTCTCGGTCTCGGCGTCGCGGACGATGAACTTGTCCTGCGCGGAGCGGCCGGTGTGCTGACCGGTCTCGACCACCAGCGGGCCATCGGCGGAAAGCTTGCCTTCGCTACGGGCAACGGCGGCCTCGATCAGGCGCGCCGTAACCAGATTCCAGTGCAGGGTAGCGCGTGTCTCAATGCCTTGCGCTTCGAGGCCTGCGTCGGGAATACGATCGCTCACGGTCCTTGCTCTCCTGATATTGGGCGTGCGGGCGTTGCCGCTGAATGCGAGTCGCGCATATCGCCAGGGACAGGCAATTGTCCAGTCGAGACAATCGAACATCGCATTGAGTTGAGCCTTGGGTCAGTTTGGACTACCTCACCTACCCAACAGCACAAGGGTTGCACTGCCGATGACGGCTTCGATCGCGCTCGTCGACGACGACCGCAATATCCTCACTTCCGTGTCGATCGCACTCCAGGCCGAGGGATTCGTCACCCGGGTCTATTCGGACGGGGAGACGGCGCTGAAGGCGCTGATCGAGAATCCGCCCGACCTCGCCATCTTCGACATCAAGATGCCGCGCATGGACGGCCTCGAGCTGCTGCGGCGGCTGCGCGAGAAGAGCACCACCCCGGTGATCTTCCTGACCTCGAAGGACGACGAGCTGGACGAGGCGCTCGGCCTGGCGATGGGGGCGGACGACTATATCTCCAAGCCCTTCTCCCACCGGCTGCTGATCGCCCGCATCCGCGCCATCCTGCGCCGGTCGGAGCTGGCGGTGGCAGGCGCGTCGGGTGAAGAAGAGAATCCCGGTGGCAGTCTGGTCCGCGGGCGGCTGGCGATGGACACCGCCCGGCACCGCGTGACCTGGAACGGTGCGGGCGTGACCCTGACCGTCACCGAGTTCCTGATCCTGGAGACGCTCGCTCAGCGCCCGGGCATCGTGAAGACGCGCAACCAGCTGATGGATGCGGCCTATCACGACGATATCTATGTCGACGATCGCACGATCGACAGCCACATCAAACGCGTGCGCCGCAAGTTCCGGCAGATCGACCCCGAGTTCGATGCCATAGAGACCTTATATGGCGCGGGTTACCGATTCTCCGAGGAATGACGACCGCGAGCTGACGCTTCGCTGGTCCGGGCAGGTATCGCTCACGCCGCGCATCCTTGCGGTCAACATCATCGCGCTGGCGATGCTCGCGGGCGGCTTCTTCTACCTCGATAGCTATCGCAGCCGGATCGTCGACAACCGCGTCGCCCAGGCGAGCCGCGAGGCGCGGCTGATCGCCGAGGCGATGGGCTCCGTCGCGCCCGAGCGCCATAACATCCTCGCGCTGCGGCTGGCGCGCGACACCGGTGCCCGCATCCGGCTCTACGACACCCAAGGCAAGCTGGTCACCGATACGCGCGCGCTGGGGCTGCGCAATTTCATCCTCCGCGATCCCGACAAGGAGGATTGGCAGCAGGATACGGCACGCTTCCTCGACGCAGTGATCGACACCGTCGTCGGTGCGCCTCGCGCGCCGCTGTACCGCGAGCGTGTCGAGGGCCTGGAATGGCCCGACGTCCACACCGCGCGTAGTACCGAGAGCGTGCCCGCCACGGTATGGCGCGCGCCCGATCGCACCCCCGTGATCACGGCCGCGGCGGCGCTGCCGACCGGCGGGGTGGTGATGACCACGATCAACGCCCGCGACATCACCCAGACGGTGCGGGTCGAGCGCTTCCGCCTCAGCGTCGTGCTGGCGATCGTCTCGGCCATCTCGATCCTGCTCTCACTGTTCCTCGCCCGGACGATCGTGCGACCCCTGCGGCGGCTCGCCCGCGCTGCGGTGCGCGTACGGCTGGGGCGCGCGCGCGAAGTGGTGGTGCCTCGCCTGCCCTCGCGCCGCGACGAGCTCGGCATGCTGGCTCGCGCCCTGTCCGACATGAGCCTCGCGCTCCGCGCCCGGATCGACGCGACCGAGGCATTCGCCGCCGATGTGACTCACGAGATGAAGAACCCCCTCGCCTCGCTGCGATCCGCGGTCGAGGGGCTTAGCTCGGTCAAGGACCCCGAACTGCAGGAGCGGCTGCTCGCGATCGTGCGTGACGACGTCCACCGGCTTGACCGGTTGATCACCGATATCTCCGAGGCCTCGCGCCTCGACGCACAGCTCAGCCGGGCCAAGTTCGAGGATGTCGATGTCGGCGCGATGATCGCCGCCCTGCTCGATCAGCGCGCCGAACGCGGCGTCGAACGCGACATCCAGATCCGCTTCGACCATCGCATCGGCGAGAAGCTGATCGCGATGGGCGAAGGTGCCCGCCTTGAACGCGTGTTCGAGAATCTCATCGAGAATGCCATTTCCTTTTCGCCCGATGGCGGCCTGATCGTGGTGTCGGCGGTACGTGACGGCGACGATCTGGTCGTCAAGGTGGAGGACGAAGGACCCGGCGTGCCCGAGGAAGCACGCGAACAGGTGTTCAGCCGCTTCCAGTCGCTGCGCCCGGACGGCGAGGAATTCGGCAAGCATAGCGGCCTCGGCCTCGCCATCGCCCGGACCATCGTCGAGGGACACCAGGGCGCCATCGCAGTCGAATCGCGCGAGGATCGGCTGAGCGGAGCGCGCTTTGTCGTCCGGCTCCCCATGTCGGACAAGAGATGAGCGAGACGATCCACGCCTCTACCGTGGCGATCGGTGGCCACGCAGTGCTGCTCGAAGGCCCGTCGGGTGCCGGCAAGTCCGATCTGGCGTTGCGCCTGATCGATCGTGGCGCGCTGCTGGTGAGCGACGACTATACCGTGCTGACGATGTCCAACGAGCTGCTGCTCGCCAGTGCCCCCGCGACGATTGCCGGACGGATGGAGATTCGCGGTGTCGGGATCATCGCCGTTACCCATGTTGAGCCAGTGCCGGTCGCGCTGCTGATCCGCCTCGCTGGCCCGGTGGAACGCCTGCCGGAGCCCGAGTCGCGCTGGTTCGACGGTGTGTCGGTCCCGGCGATCGCGCTCGATCCGCGCGAGGCCTCCGCACCGATCAAGGTGGAACTTGCCTTGAAGCACCTGCTAGAGGGCGCGCCATGAAGCGCGACCCCAAGGATATATTGCTCGTCACCGGCATGTCCGGCGCGGGCAAGTCGACCGTGCTCAGGACGCTTGAAGACCTGGGCTGGGAGGTGGTGGACAATCTGCCGCTGCTCCTGCTTGACCGCCTGCTCGGCGCGCCCCTGCCCGAAGGCGCGGAGCGCTCGTCCCAGCCGCTCGCCCTCGGCATCGGCGCCCGCACCCGCGATTTCGATCCCGAGCGGATCGTGAAGCGGATCAAGAAGCTCCGCGAGGAGCATGGCCACGACATTGGCACCCTGTTCCTGGATTGCTCGGGCGGCGAGCTGGAACGGCGCTATTCGGAGACGCGTCGGCGCCATCCACTCGCGCTCGATCGCCCTGCCTCGGACGGCATCGCGCGCGAGCGGGAGCTGCTCGCGCCGATGCGACGCTGGGCCAACCGGCTGATCGACACCACCAACCTCAGCGCCAACGAGCTGGCGCAGCAGGTGCGATCGACCTTTTCGGGCGAGCGGCAGGGCGAACCGACCTTGTCGGTGATGTCCTTCGGCTTCGCCCGCGGGCTGCCGCGCAACGCCGATCTGGTGTTCGACATGCGCTTCCTGCGCAATCCGCACTGGGTGCCGGATCTGCGTCCCGGAACGGGGCTGGACAAGAATGTCAGCGCTTATGTCGCGGCCGACCCGGCCTATGATACGGCGATGACGCAGATCGAGTCGCTGCTGTTGTTCCTGCTGCCGCGCTACCGCGCCGAGGGGAAATCCTATGTCACCATCGCGTTCGGCTGCACCGGCGGGCGGCACCGTTCCGTGCACGTGGCGGAGCGAGTCGCCGCAAGGTTGCGCGACGAAGGATTTTCGCCCACGGTCGCGCACCGCGATCTCGCTGCGGCGCCGCAGGACTCGCTCGAGGGTGTGGCAGAAAATGCCCAAGGGGACGGTCTTTCCGTGATTGAAACTGCAATGAAAGAGTCGGGGCAATGATCGGCCTGGTTCTGGTGACGCACGGACGCCTCGCCGAGGAGTTCGTGACTGCGATGGAGCATGTCGTCGGCAAGCAGGAGCGGATCGCGACCATCGCGATCGGCCCTGACGACGATATGGAAGCGCGCCGCGCCGATATCGCCAAGGCGATCGCCGCGGTCGACACCGGGCGGGGCGTGATCGTGCTGACCGACCTGTTTGGGGGTACGCCCTCCAACCTCGCCATTTCGTTGATGGAGCGCGGCCGCGTCGAGGTGATCGCCGGCATCAACCTGCCAATGCTGATCCGGCTCGAATCGGCGCGCAAGGCGATGAAGGTGGTCGATGCCGTCGCCGCCGCGCGCGAGGCAGGCCGCAAATATATCTCGGTCGCCTCCGAAGTCCTTGGCGAGGCTGCTGCCTGATGCCGGTCAGTCGCACGGTCCTGATCACCAACAAACGCGGACTCCACGCCCGGGCGAGCGCCAAGTTCGTCACCCTCGCTTCGACTCAGCCGGTCGAGGTCGCGGTGGAGAAGGACGGCGCCGGCAGCGTAACCGGCACCTCGATCATGGGCCTGATGATGCTGGGCGCGGCGATGGGCGATTCGATCGTCATCAGCGCCGAAGGCGAAGGCGCCGAACAGGCCGTCGGTGCGCTGTGCGAGTTGGTCGAGGCCAAGTTCGGGGAGGATTGAGCCTCCCATGCCCCGCGAGATCACTGCCTATTCCAACCCGCTCATCAAGCGGGTACGCGCGCTTCGCGAGAAACGGCACCGGCGCGAGGAAGGCCTGTTCCTTGCCGAGGGCCTGCGTATCCTCACCGAGGCGCGCGAGAGCGGGCGCCTGCCCGAATATCTGTTCTTCGCGCGCGACAGCGCCAACCATTCGCTCGTCCGCGCGCTGATCGCCGATGTCGAAGCGGCGGGCGGCGAAGCGATCGAGACGGTGCCCGACATCCTCTCCAAGCTCTCCGGCAAGGATAATCCCCAGGCCGTGGTCGGCGTGTTCGCGGAATTCGCCACGCCGTTGGAGAAGCTGGACCGCACAAGCTCGACTATCTGGCTTGTCGCCGAGCGGCTGCGCGATCCGGGCAATCTCGGGACGATCCTGCGCACCGGCGATGCGGTCGGCGCTGGCGGGCTGATCCTGATCGGCGAGTGCGTCGATCCCTTCTCGCTCGAGGCAGTGCGCGCCAGCATGGGCGCACTGTTCACCATACCCATCGTCCAGGCCGGCTGGGCCGAGTTCGTCCCCTGGCTTCGCGCCGGGCCAGGGCAGTTGGTCGGGCTCAGCCTCGATACCAAGCATGATTACCGCGCCGCTGCGTACTCCTCGCCGACCTTCCTGCTGACCGGCAACGAAGCACAGGGCATGCCGGCGGACTATGCGGCCGAGTGCGACCTGCTGGTGAAGATCCCGATGCTCGGCAAGGCCGACAGCCTGAATGCCGCTGTGGCGACCGCCGTCATGGCCTATGAAGTCCTCGCCCAGACAAAGCCTTCGCGCGGCTGAACGGTTGCGTAACGACCGGTTCAGCCTGGCTTGCCTATCCGGCCGTCAAGGAGACCCGAGATGAAGTTCGCGCTTGCCCTTTCCATCCCCGCCTTGCTGATTGCCGGTGCCGCTGCTGCGCAGCCGCGCGAGGTGCCCTACAAGGCCGTCGGCACTGAGCCCGGCTGGGCGCTGACGATCGAGAAGGGCTTGATCCGCTATGTCGGCGATTACGGCCGCACCCGCGTCACAGCGACCGCGCCGGTGCCCCGGCCGAGCTTCAACGGCCTGCGCTATGTCACGCCGCGGATCACGATCGACGTCGCGCGCGCGCGTTGCAGCGACGGGATGAGCGACCGCGACTATCCCGATAGCGTGACGGTGACGGTCGGCCGCAAGACCGTGCGCGGCTGCGGCGGCGATCCGATCGTCGCGCCGCCCCGCGCGCCGGTGATCGAAGGCAATTGGGAGGTCCAGGCGATCGAAGGCCATACGGTGCGCGGCCCCCGCGCAGCGACCATCTCCTTTTCCGGCAACCGGATCAGCGGCAATAGCGGCTGCAACAGCTTCGGCGGGTCGTTCCGCTTCGAGCGCGGCTTTCTCCTCACCGGCCCGCTAATGTCGACCAAGATGGCGTGCATGGGCCCGGCCATGATGCAGGAACAGGCGATCATGCGCCTGCTCGGCCAGCGCCTGAGTGTCAGCACCAACCGCGACGGCAAGCTGGTGCTGAGCGCCACGGGTCTGCGTACGCTGGTGCTGGTGCGGACCGGTCCCGGACGGCGTTAAATCTCTCGGGGATCGGCGGCTATTCCGCCAGCCCGATCTCCGATCGTCTCAGATCTTCGACCGGGTCTTTGCGATATAGTCCAACTCGTTCCTGGCCTTCTGATTGGCTGGATCGAGCGCCAGGCACTTGTTGAGCAAGGCGGTTGCCTCATCCAATTTGCCCAGCTCGATCTGTGCATAGGCCATGCCGTGCCACGCTTTGCAAAGCTCGACGGATGAGGCGCTATTGTCGTCCGCTATCAGGGTCGCCAGGCGGGTGCTGGCGTCCAGCATGGCCGGCCAGTCCTTTACCGCCTGATAGGCGAAGGCGAGTTCGGTCAGATAATTGGGTCGCGCAGGCCGCATGGCGGCGGCGCGCTTCAGATAGGGAATCGCCTCCCCGCCGCGCCCGGTATCGCTCAGCAGATACCCCTTGGCCCATAATGCCGTGCACCAGCCAGCGGGGATGATCAGGACAGGGCGCCTGGCATCCGTCTCGGCGCGCCGATATCGATCGGCCTCGGCGGTGTCGTCGGCGCAGTAGATAGGGCGTTTCTCGCCCGTATGTTCGCGCTCATATTCATCAAGCAACGGATCGATGATTTGCGCGGCTTCATCGGCCTTTTTCGCCTTGATCAAATCGATGATCCGACCGAGGCGGGCGTTCCGCGAGCTTTCGATGGAGGCGGTCGGTTCGTGCTGCACCGGCTGAATTGCGGGCGCAGCGCCCCCAAGCACCAACGCCATCAACATAGTCAATCCCCCAAGGTATCGGCGTTATTCGGCAGCTTCGTTCATCGAGCCGTCGATCAGGATCGGCGTGTCGCCATAGCGCGCCAATGCCTCGACCGGCTCGACGCCCTCGATCTCGCGCGCGCCGGGTTCGATGTTGAGGTCGCGCAACTTGCGCGCCGTCACCAGCGTACGACTTTCGAAGCTGCTGACGAAAGTGTTGTAGTTGTTGACCGCTGACGTCAGTCCTCCACCCACCTTGCGCAGATCGCCCGCGGCCTTGGCCAGCCGATCGTACAGTTCCTTGCCCAGTTCGCCGATCTGGCGCGCTTCCTTGGCCAGCCGCTCCTGCCGCCACACGGCGGAGACGGTACGCGCGATCGCGATCAAATTGGTCGGCGTCGCCAGCAGCACGCGCTTCTCGAAGGCGAAGTCCCACAAAGTCGGATCATGCTCGAGCGCGGCGGAGAGGAAATGCTCGCCCGGTACGAACATGATCACATAGTCGGGCGCGTCGGCGAACTGGCTCCAATACGCCTTGTTGCCCAAGCCATTGACGTGCGCACGCATCGAAGCGGCATGAGCCGCGAGTCCGATCGTCCGCTGCGCCTCGTCGACCGCGCCGAACGCGTCCTGATAGGCATTGAGCGAAACCTTGGCGTCGATCACCAGCGACCGCCCGCCCGGCACGTTGATGATGGCATCCGGACGGAGCCGCCCGCCTTCGTCGCCACCCGAGATGCTGACTTCGGTCTGGAAATCGGTATGTTCGGACAACCCGCAGGTTTCCAACACATTCTTGAGCTGCTGCTCGCCCCAGCGCCCGCGCGATTTCGGGGCGTTGCGCAGCGAATTGACCAGCTTGGCCGCTTCGCTGCTGACCTTCTCCTGGCCGATGCGAAGGCCCTCGAGTTGGCCCTTGAGTTGGTCGAAGGCCCCCTGGCGCTCGCTCTCGACCTTGGTGACGGTCTCCTCATATTTCAGGAGACGGTCGCTAACCGGCTGGAGCATCGATTTGAGATTCTGCCCCGCCGTCTCTTCGGATTGCTTGAACCGTGCCTCGGCGCGTTCGAGAAACTGCTTCTGCGCGTCGTTGAGCAGCTTGGCGGCGGTCTCGTTGAAATGACCGGTCATCGCCTCGCGCGAGTTCTTGAATTCCTCGAGCCGGGCTTCGAACGCCTCGGCATGAGCGCGAAGCGTGGCATTCTCGGTGCGGAAGCCATCCCGTTCCTCCCGGATGCCATCGAGTTCATCGCGAAGCTGTGCGGCAGCACGGGCGCGTTCCTCCGCACCGGCAAGATCGACGATGGCGCGCTTGAACTCCTCGGTACGCGCGTCCCGTTCAGCCCGGATTTCGGCAACGCCACGCTTGCCCAGCCCCCAGCCGATGCCGAGTGCCCCCAGGATGGCGATGACGATGATGACGAGGGTAACCGGATCCAACAGCATGCTCCCATGGAACGAAGCACGAACCTACCGCCCAAGACAAGGGTTAACAAGGTGCGGAACCTTCGGCTCGGCGCGTCCGCTTTCACATAATCGTCGCAAATCGAGGAAGGCTTGCGGCTGGCCGGGCGTTCGCTACGACTGCGCGCCATGTTGACCGATATCGCGATCTCGCGCGCCGCCACCCTGAAACCCATCAACGACATCGCCGCCCGTCTCTCCATCCCGCCCGAGGCAGTCGAGCCCTATGGGCATTTCAAGGCGAAGATCGATCTGGCACGCATCCCCGCGACCGGCCAGGTCGGCCAGCTGATCCTCGTCACCGCAATCAGCCCGACGCCGGCGGGCGAAGGCAAGTCCACCACGTCGGTCGGCCTCGCCGACGGGCTCAATCGTATCGGCCGCAAGACCGTGTTGTGCCTGCGCGAGCCCTCGCTCGGCCCCTGCTTTGGTACCAAGGGCGGCGCGGCGGGCGGCGGCTATGCCCAGGTCGGGCCGATGGAGGACATCAACCTCCATTTCACCGGCGATTTCCACGCGATCACCAGTGCGCACAACCTGCTCGCGGCGATGATCGACAACCATGTCCATTGGGGCAATGCGCTCGACATCGATGTGCGCCGCATCGTGTGGCGCCGGGTGCTCGACATGAACGACCGGGCGCTCCGCGACATTGCCCAATCGCTCGGTGGGCCAGCCAACGGGTACCCGCGCGAATCCGGGTTCGACATCACCGTCGCGTCGGAAGTGATGGCGATCCTGTGCCTTGCGAGCGGGCTGGAAGATCTGGAGGAGCGGCTGGGCCGGATCGTCGTCGCCTACACCCGCGACAAGCGTCCGGTGACGGCACGCGACCTGAAGGCGGACGGCGCGATGGCGGTGCTGCTTGCCCAGGCAGTCAAGCCGAACCTGGTCCAGACGCTGGAGGGCAACCCCGCCTTCGTCCATGGTGGGCCGTTCGCCAATATCGCCCATGGCTGCAACTCAGTGATCGCGACGCGTGCCGCGCTGGGGCTCGGCGACTATGTCGTGACCGAGGCTGGTTTCGGCGCCGATCTGGGTGCGGAGAAGTTCTTTGACATCAAATGCCGCCAATCGGGCCTGAAGCCCGCCGCCGCCGTGATTGTCGCGACGGTGCGGGCGTTGAAGATGAACGGCGGCGTGGCCAAGGCCGATCTTGCCACGCCCGACGCTGAGGCGGTCCGGCGCGGCGGCGTCAACCTGGCGCGGCATATCGAGAATGTACGGCAATTCGGCGTTCCAGCAGTGGTGGCAATCAACTTCTTCGGGACCGACATCGATGCCGAGATCGAGGTGATCCGCGACATCGCCGCCAGCCACGGGTCGGAGGCGATCCTGTGCACGCATTGGGCCGATGGCGGCGCTGGTGCCGAGGCGCTGGCGACCAAGGTCGCCGATCTCTGCGATCACGCCACCCCGCAATTCGCGCCGATCTATGACGATGATCTCTCGCTGTTCGAGAAGATCAACACCGTCGCGACCCGCATATACCGCGCGGAGGAGGCTATCGCCGACCCAAGTGTCCGGGCACAACTCAAACGGTGGGAGGATGCCGGGTTCGGCCATTTGCCGGTGTGCATGGCCAAGACCCAGTACAGCTTCTCGACCGACCCGGCCAAGCTGGGCGCGCCGACCGGCCATGTCGTACCGGTGCGCGAAGTGCGGCTGGCTGCGGGCGCCGGCTTCGTGGTCGCGATCTGCGGGGAGATCATGACCATGCCCGGCCTGCCGCGCATACCGGCGGCGGAATCGATCCGGTTCGGAGTCGATGGAGAGATCGAAGGGCTGTTTTGACCTTAAGCCCTCTCCCTCCGGGGGAGAGGGCGGTCCGGAAGGCTAGGCCCGCGGCTCAGGCCGCCTTGCGGGCCTTGGCGAGCTTCTTCAGCACAATGTCACGCTTCAGACGCGAGATGTGATCGATGAACAGCACGCCGTTCAGATGATCGATCTCATGCTGGATGCAGGTCGCGAGCAACCCGTCGAAATCATCCTCACGCTCGGCGCCGTCGAGATCGAGCCATTTCACCCGGCATCGCGTCGGGCGTTCGACCTCGGCATATTGCTCGGGGATCGACAGGCAGCCCTCGTTATAGACCGAGGTTTCCTCGCTGACCGACACCAGCTCCGGGTTGATATAGACCAAGGGCGTGCGGACGGGCTTGGCGTCCTCCGCATCGCTTTCCGGCTCCTGCAGGTCGATCACGACGATGCGCTGCTCGATGCCGACTTGAGTCGCGGCGAGGCCAATGCCCCGCGCATCATACATGGTGTCGAACATGTCGGCGACGATCGTACGGACGGAGTCATCGATCCGTGCGACAGGCTTGGCGACGGCGCGAAGGCCGGGGTGCGGGACTTCGAGGATTTCTAGAACGGACATGGAGGCGAGCTAGGAAAGCGCGAGCCCGCCGTCAAGCGACAGGTCGACGCGCGCGGAGCGCCTGGGCCAGTGTGCCCTCATCCAGATAGTCCAGTTCGCCACCGACCGGCAGACCGTGCGCGAGCTGCGTGACGCGGATCGGGAAGCGTTCGATCCGCTCGGCGATATAGTGCGCGGTCGTCTGGCCCTCCAGGGTAGCGTTCATCGCCAGTACGACCTCGTCGATGCCGCCGACCTCGATTCGACGGACCAGCGAATCGATGCTGAGGTCTTCCGGACGGACGCCTTCCAGCGCCGACAGTCGCCCGCCCAGCACGTGGAATCGCCCTGGGAACAGCCGCGACCGGTCGAGCGCCCAGAGATCGGCGACTTCTTCGACCACGCAGAGCGACCGCGCGTCGCGGCGCGGGTCGGCACAGATGCCGCACGGGTCTATCGTATCGATATTGCCGCAAATAGAACAGGTTGAGAGCCGTTCCTCCACCGCGGTGAGTGCCGACAGTAACGGCCCAAGCGCCGCTTCACGCTTCTTGAGCAGGTGAAGCACTGCGCGGCGAGCCGAACGCGGCCCAAGGCCGGGCAGTCGGGCAAGCGCCTGGGTGAGGGCTTCGATCTCGGGAGATGCCATGAGGAACAGATAGGGGGTTGCGTGGCCCTCTGCCAAGCGGCCAGAGCGTAACCATGCGGATCGTCTTCATGGGAACGCCCGAATTCTCGGTGCCGGTGCTCCAGGCACTTGTCGATGCAGGCCATGACGTCGTGGCGGCGTACAGCCAGCCACCGCGCCGTGCCGGCCGTGGCAAGGCGCTGACGCCCTCTCCCGTCCAGACACGTGCCGAGGCCCTGGGCATCGTCGTCCGGACCCCGGTGTCGCTGCGCGATCCCGACGCTCAGGCCGAGTTCGCGTCCTTTGAAGCCGATGTAGCGGTGGTTGCGGCCTACGGCCTCATCCTGCCGCGTGTGGTGCTTGAGGCGCCCCGGCTGGGCTGCCTCAACGTCCATGGCTCGTTGCTGCCCCGCTGGCGCGGCGCCGCGCCGATCCAGCGCGCCATCCTCGCCGGCGATGCCGAGACAGGCGTCGGCATCATGCAGATGGAAGCCGGCCTCGATACAGGGCCGGTACGGCTCGAGGGGCGGACGCCGATCGACGGCAAGACCGCCGGCGCCCTCACCGACGAACTGAGCGCGATGGGCGCGCGGCTGATGGTCGAGGTGCTTGGCGATATCGCCGCCCATCCCCCGGTGGTACAGCCCGAGCAAGGCGTCACCTACGCCCCGAAGATCGACAAGGCCGAGGCACGGATCGATTTCTCGCAGGGCGCGGTCGAGGTCGAGCGGCAGATTCGGGCATTCAATCCAGTCCCCGGCGCCTTTTTTGAGCTAGGCGCAGAACGGATCCGGGTGCTCGCAGCCGATATACTCCCTGGCACTGGCAGCCAGGGCGCGGTTCTTGACGATCAACTCACCATCGCCTGCAGCGACGGCACAATCCGCCCGAGCCTTCTGCAACGGGCAGGCCGCGGCGTCATGACATCATCCGAATTGCTACGCGGCTTCGCGATACCGGCCGGAACGCAGCTCTCATGACGCGGTTCGCGCTGACGGTGGAATATGACGGCCGGCCCTTCATGGGCTGGCAGCGCCAGGCGCACGGTCCGAGCGTGCAGGAAGCAATCGAGATTGCCGCCCTGAAGATCACCGGCGAGACCGTCGCCGTCCACGCCGCCGGCCGCACCGATGCCGGCGTCCATGCAACCGGCATGCGCGCGCATGTCGATATCGCACGGGCGATTACGCCGTTCCGGCTGATGGAGGCACTCAATGCGGTCGTACGCCCGGCGCCAGTCGCGATCCTGGCGTGCGAGGTCGTGCCGGATGACTGGCACGCCCGCTTTTCTTGCCTGGCGCGTCACTACGAATACCGGATCGTCACCCGCCGTGCTCCGCTGACCTTCGAGAACGGGCTGGCGTGGCGCGTGCCGACATCGCTCGATACGCGGGCAATGGCAGAGGCGGCGGCACGGCTGGTCGGCCGGCATGACTTCACCACCTTCCGCTCGGCGCATTGCCAGGCGGACAGCCCGCTACGCACCCTCGACCGACTCGATGTGGTGGCCAGCGGCGACCGGATCAGTGTGTTCGCCTCGGCGCGGTCGTTTCTTCACCATCAGGTCAGGTCGATGGTCGGCTGTCTCGCGCTGGTCGGGCAGGGAAAATGGTCGCCGGATGAGTTGCAGGCGGCCCTCGAGGCGCGGGATCGGTCGAAGCTCGGACTGAACGCGCCGCCGGATGGGCTGTATTTCCTACGGGCGGATTATCCCTGACCTTGCCTTATCGCCCGAAACGAACGGAGTAGAGGTTAGCGGCTGAACTTCGCCGCCAGTTCCACATGAGTAGACCAGCGGAATTGCCCGACCGGCTGGATCCATTCCAGCCGATAGCCTCCCTTGCACAAGATCTCCGCATCGCGTGCAAAGCTACTGGGGTTACAGGAAACATAGGCAATGACTGGCGTCTTCGCTTCGGCCAGTTGCGCCACCTGCTCGCGCGCACCAGCCCTGGGCGGATCGAGCACGATTGCCTCGAACCTGTCGCATTCCGCTGCTGTCAGCGGCCGCCGGAACAGGTCCCGGTGATCGGCGAAGAGTTGCCGACCCGTCCGGGCGCCCGCCCCCTTGAGCGACAATATGGCGTCACGCGCCGCCTCAGCCGCATAGACTCGTCCTGGCAGCGCCAGCGCGAAGGTGCCGAGACCCGAGAACAGATCGGCCACCGTCCCTGCCTGCCCGATCGCCTCGCGTACCGCAGCGACCAGTGATGCCTCGCCTTCCTGTGTCGCCTGGAGGAACGAATTGTGCGGCATCGGCACCGGAACGCCCGCCAGCGTGATGGTGACCGGCTCGGGCTCCCACCGCGTTTCCGGGCCCAGGCCATTGTCGATCGACAGTCGCGCGACGCCGTGGCGCTGGCAGAACGCCGTGATCGCCTCGGCCGCTTCCAGCCCCTCCGCCTCGATCCCCTCGATCAGCAGGTCGATACCCTGATCCGCTTCGGTGAGATGCAGCCGGGCGCGCCTGTTGGCCTTGAGGAAACGCCCCAACAGCCCCCGCAATGGTGCCACCAGCGCGAACAATGTGGGGGTAAGGATCCAGCACTCCTGCAAATCGACCAGCGCATGGCTCGACCCCTCGCTGAAGCCGATCCGGATGCGCCCGCCCTTCGCCTCGGCCTGCAGCGCCGCACGCCGGCGGGTGCGCGGCGGCGACAGCGCGGGCGAGCGTATCTCAGTTGCAAGGCCGTGCGCCTCCAGCGCCCCTGCGATGCGGTCGCTGATGAAACGCGCATAACTCTCGTCGTCGAGATGCTGGAGCTGGCAGCCGCCACAGGTCGGAAAATGGCGGCATGGCGGCACCTGATGGTGCGGGCCGGGGATTACCTGCCCCTCTGCCGTCAGCGTGTCGCCGGGCGCCGCCAGCGCCGCGTGACGGCCATTGGCGGTGATGCCATCGCCGCGTGCGGCGACCCGGACGATCGTGTCGCTCACAGCGCGGCCCGGGCCGCGCTGAGCGCCAGGGCAAGATCGTCAGCGATGAAGGCGCCGCCCAGCTTTCGCGCAGCCGCGCTGTGGAGCCAGACGCCGGCCGCAGCGGCATCGATCGCCGACCCGGCGCGCGCGGCCAGCATCGCACCGACAGCGCCGGCCAGCACATCGCCGGTGCCAGCGGTCGAGAGCCAGCGGCTTGCGCCCGGTGCGATCCGAACCTGACCATCGGGTGCTGCGATGACGGTATCAGCCCCCTTGAAGACGATGGTCGCCCCCGCCCTAGCCGCCGCGGCGCGGGCACGGTCGATCTTGCTGCCGGTACCCTTGCCGAACAGCGCATCGAATTCGCCCGCATGCGGCGTCAGCACGACAGGGGCCGCATGGGCGTGGAGCCGTGCAAGGCGCGTCGCGTCGAGAAGGTGGAGCGCATCCCCGTCGATGACGAGGGGGCGGGACGCGGCCAGAGCCAGATCCAGCCGCGTTCCGGCGACCGCACCGCGGCCGAGCCCCGCCCCGATCACCACCGCGCCGACGCGCGTGTCGTTCAACGCCTCCGCCGCAAACGGCCTGCGGACGATCGCATGAGGCTGTCCACCAGTGCCGTCGGCGAGCAGCAGGACATAGCCGGCCCCCGCGCGCATCGCCGCCAGGGCTGCGAGCTCGGCCGCGCCCGGCATTTCCCCGCCGACAATCGCGACCATGCCGCGCGTATATTTATGCGAGTCCGGACCTGGTGCCAGAAGGTGCGGTTCGCCGAGGATGAGCGTATCGCTCGATACGGGCACGCCGATGTCGAGCACGCGGATAGTGCCGCAATGGCTCGCGGCGGGATACAGCAGATGCGACGGCTTGGCTGCGCCGAGCGCCAGGGTCAGGTCAAAGACGGGGACCTGATTCAGCACCGTCCCGTCATCGGTCGCGATGCCGCTCGGCAGATCGACCGCGATCGCCAATCTTGCCCGGTCACGCAGGCGGACCAGGTTGGCGGCAACCGCCGTATCAAGAGGACGCGACAGACCGGTTCCGAATAGCGCATCCACCAGGACCGGCGCTGGCGCCGCCCTGTCGAGCGTCTCGACCGCTCCATTCCACCGCGCGCGGGCGTGTTTCGCAGCCTCCGTACGCGGTTCACCGCTGGCGGCAACGCGCACCGACACACCGGCTGCGTGGAGTAAAGCTGCGGCAACATAGCCGTCCCCGCCATTGTTTCCCGGTCCGCACAGGATGAGGACCTCATTGCCCACGCCAAGGCGCCGGACCATTTCAGCGACCTCCCGGCCGGCACGGTCCATCAGGCTCTGGACCGTCGCTCCTCCAATAATGGCATCGTCCTCGGCAGCGCGCATTTGCGCGGCCGTCAGCACAGGCTTGCCTGAAAGTGACGTCATGACGCCGGCTTGGCTGGCCCGCGCACGGTGGCGGGCAGGCGGTAGCGATCACCACCCAGCGCCACCTCGATGCTTTCCTTGTCCAGCACCGTCACGACCGCCTGTTCTGCCCCGTCCGCTGCGATCACCCCGCGCCCGTCCTTCGTCACCAGCAGCCGGTGGAAGGCGCCGTCCGGATGGCGGAGGGTCAGCACCAGCCCTTCGTCGCGCTGCTCGCGGTCGACGGTGCAGACGCGCGCAAAATCCGCCGATCCCGCCCTGGCGCAGACGATATTGCCCGATTCCTCGGCGCGAGCGATCTGCGCCGCCTCGACATTGGCGAGCGTCCCGTGATCCGTTTTGGACTCGCCACAGGCGGCAAGGCCGAGGGCAAGCACCAGTGCGCTAGATATCCGCGTAGACATGGGTTTCGGCGCTTGCTCCAGGGTGCGTGACCGCGCCCTTATAGGCAGGCCCGACATTGGCCGCATAGCGCCAGAGCGCGCCGGATTGATAGTCATGCGCACGCGGCACCCATTTAGCGCGGCGCTCGGCAAGCACGTCTTCGGCCACATCGAGGTCGATCGTGCCCGCTTCGGCATCGATGCTGATGGTGTCGCCATTCTCGACCAAAGCGATCGGGCCGCCATCGGCCGCCTCCGGCCCGACATGACCGATGCAGAAACCGCGCGTCGCGCCGGAGAAGCGCCCGTCAGTGATCAGCGCCACCTTCTCACCGAGGCCGAGGCCGTAAAGCGCAGCGGTGGTGGAGAGCATCTCGCGCATGCCGGGGCCGCCCTTGGGGCCCTCATAACGGATGACGATGACCTCACCCTCGTTGATCTCGCGCGCCTCGACCGCCGCGAACGTATCCTCCTCGCAATCGAACACCCGTGCAGGACCGCTGAACTGCAGCCGGTGCATACCCGCGACCTTCACGATCGCGCCATTGGGCGCCAGGCTGCCGCGCAGGCCAACCACGCCGCCGGTCGGGCTGATCGGGGTCTTCACGTCGTAGATGACCTTCTGGTCGGGATTCCACGTCACCCGATCGATATTCTCGCCAAGCGTCTTGCCCGTGACCGTCAGGCAATCGCCGAACAACAGGCCATTGGCGAGCATCGTCTTCATCAGCATGTAGACGCCACCGGCCTCGTACATGTCCTTGGCGACATACTTACCGCCGGGTTTCAGGTCAGCGATGTAAGGCGTTGATTTGAATATCTCCGCGACGTCGAACAGGTCGAAATCGATGCCCGCCTCATGCGCCATGGCGGGCAGATGCAGCGCGCCGTTGGTCGACCCACCGGTCGCCGCGACGATCCGCGCCGCATTGATGAACGCCTCGCGCGTGCAGATGTCGCGCGGACGGATATTGGCGGCGAGCAATTCCATCACCTGGGCACCGGCCGCGACCGCGATCTGCTCGCGCGTCGTGTATGGCGCCGGCACCATGTTCGAATTGGGCAGCGACAGGCCGATCGCCTCGCCAACGCATGCCATGGTGTTGGCGGTATACTGACCGCCGCACGCGCCGTGCCCCGGACAGGCGACCTTTTCCAGCTCGGTCAGGTCCTTGAGCGGGCAATTGCCGGCGGCATGCTGACCGACCGCCTCGAACACGTCGACCACGGTGACGTCCCGGTCGTGATAACGGCCGGGCAGGATCGACCCGCCATAAACGAAGATGCTCGGCACATTGAGACGGAGCATCGCCATCATCATGCCGGGCAGCGATTTGTCGCAGCCGGCAAAGCCGACCAGTGCGTCGTAGCAATGGCCGCGCACGCTGAGCTCGACGGAATCGGCGATCACTTCGCGGCTGACCAACGAGGACTTCATGCCCTGATGGCCCATCGCAATGCCATCGGTGACGGTGATGGTGTTGAACCGCCGCGGCATGCCGCCGCCCTGGATCACGCCGGCGCGCGCCGCATCGGCCTGCGCGTCGAGCGTGGTGTTGCACGGCGCGCTGTCGTTGCCCGCGCTGGCAAGCGCCACGAACGGCTTGGCGATATCCTCCTCGGATATGCCCATCGCATAATAATAGCTGCGGTGCGGAGCGCGCTCGGGCCCGACCGAGACGTGCCGGCTGGGGAGCTTGGATTTGTCGAACTGGTGAGTCATGCGGCGCCTATGTCGCCAGAGGGGCCTTTCGCGCAAGACTATTGCTGATTTTTATCAGAATAGGCCCGAGAATGTCAGTCCAGCGCGCCACGCCTGCCGCATCGCGGATCAGATCGTTGCGGATTTCGATCGCGAGACTCGGGATGCCGTTCGCCTCGCCGTGCCGGTTGAGCGTCGCGTTGAGCACCCGTCCGGAATAGGGCTCGTTATCGCCCGTCTCGATCCCGGCGGCGCGCAACATCGCCACGGCGAGATCCGCTGCCCGGCGATCGCGATTGTACAGGATACCGGCGTGCCACGGTCGCGCGCCTGCCCCGCCGCTTTCCAACTCGGGCGTGAAACTGTGGATCGAAGCGAGCAGGGTTGGTCGCTTCGCCCTGATCAGCGTGGCCAGCGCGCGGTGATAGGGCGCGTGGAAGCGTGCGACCCGATCGACCCGGTCGACACCGACATTGCCCTGGATCGTATGCCCGTCACTCGTGGCGGGGATCAGGGAGGCATGGTCGGGCTGGCGGTGCAGGTCGATCACCAGCCGCGAGACCGTCGCGAGGATCGCGGGCGCTTCCAACCGCGCGGCCAGCGCTTCGGTCAGCGGTGCGGCACCGATATCGATCGCGATATGCTTGTCGAACAAGGCGGCATCGATACCGAGATCCACGCCTTCGGGCACCAGGTTCGAGGCATGGTCGCAGATCAGGAGGATGGCGCCGGGTGCGCCGGGCAGGATGACGGGCGCGCTCATCGGCCTGCCTCACGCAAAACGGCGACGAGTTCGCACCCGCCGCCGCCTTGGGGGGATGACGCCCGGGGGGGCCGGGGATCATCAGCGGGCGCACCGCCTGGAGCGACGGACCCGTTCGATCCTCGACCAGCAAGAGCAGTGCCAATGGCGGATTGCCGTGAGACTCGGCGTGTGTCGGTGAGAAAACGTATCATTTCGGGGCAGAAACCGTCACGCGAGTGCTGATTCGAGACACCACCAGCCTGGGCGGGCGGCGCGTATGGCACGAGCCGCAGCTGCGCGGTCCTCGGGCCGTTTGTACAAGGCGAAGCAGGTGGCGCCCGAGCCCGACATCCGCACCAGGCGCGTGCCGTCGCTGTCGATCAGCAGCGTCAGCGCGTCGCCGATCGCCGGCGCGATCCGCCGGGCGGGCGCTTCGAGATCGTTGCGGCCGAGAATGGCGCGACCAAGCAGGGAGCCGTCGCCGATCGCGCCGCGATCCCTGCCGTCCCAGGCGGCAAAGACCGGTCCGGTCGAGACTGCGACACCCGGATTGACCAGCAGCACCGGCGTGCCCACCAGACCGTCCACCGGCTCGAGCTGCTCGCCCCTGCCCCGCCCCAGCGCGCTGCGGCCGAGCAGGCAGGCGGGAACGTCCGAGCCAAGCCCTTCGGCAATGGCGAACAGCCGCGGATCGTCAAGCAGTATACCATCCCGCCGCGCCAGCGCGCGCAGGGCCGCCGCCGCGTCCGCCGATCCGCCACCAATGCCGGACGCCACTGGGAGCCGCTTCACCAGCGTAAACGCCCCGTCGGCCGGCCCGGCAAAGGCGGTGGCATAGGCGTAGGCAGCGCGCGTGACGAGATTGTCGCCCTCCCCCGCCAGCGCGCCGGCAAAGGGCCCTTCGACGGTGAAAGAGGGCGGGCCGTCCGCCAGCCGCACCTCATCGCCATCCTGCAGGAAGGCGAACAGCGTTTCGATTTCATGATAGCCGTCGTCCCGCCGCGCGCGGACGTGCAGCGCCAGATTGATCTTGGCCGGAGCCTGTTCGACGATCACGGTTTTGCGCGCATCCCGTTGGCGATCTTGGCGGCGATCCGGCTACTGTCCTCCGTATCCGCGACGATCGCGGCCGCCTGCCAAGCATAGCGCGCTTCGTACCGGCGCCCGAGCGACCAATAGGCGTCGCCGAGATGCTCGTTGATCTCCGCATTGGCCGGCTGTCCCCGCGCGGCCAGCTCGAGCATCGGTACCGCCCTGCGCGTGTCGCCACGCTGGAAATACGCCCAGGCGAGCGAATCGATGATCGATGCATCGCCCGGCTGTAGGGAATTCGCCTTCTCCAACAGCGCGATCGAGGCGGCGGGATCTTCGCCATGCTCAAGCCGCGCATAGCCCAGATAGTTGAGCGCGACCGCTTCGTCGGGCGCCATCTCGACGGCGCGTTCCAACGCCTTGCGTGCTTCGGGCCAGCGCCCGGCCTGATCGAGCGCGCCGCCAAGCTGCAGGAACAGGGTCCAGGACGGATTGTCTCCCGCGCGCTTGATGGCCAGCGAATAGGCCCGCGCCGCGTCATCGAAGCGTCCGGCACTGGTCTGGAGGTCGCCGACTCGCGCCGCATCGGTGCTGGTGGCATCCTTGCGATTGGACAGGGTCGTTGCCGCGGCCAGGGCACCCGTGCCTTCGCCCGCACCGCTCAGTACCGCCACCCGCGCTTGCAGCGCCGCCTCATGGAACGGGCTGGACGGCTCGACCTGACCAAGCAGGGTCAAAGCACGGTCGCTCGCCCCGCCGCGCGACAGCGCCTGGGCCAGCAGGATGCGCGCCCGATCGTTGCCCGGGTCGAGCCGCAGCGAGGCCCTCGCCAATGCGACGACGATCGGCGTCGGCTCGCCCTCCGAAAGATCGGCGGCGAGCCGCGAAAACAGCCGCGAGGCACCGAACGCGCTCGACGGCGGCACGCCGTCGCCGATCGTCCGGCGCAGGATGACTACTGCGCTGTCGTTGCCGCTCAGCAGTGCCTTGGCGATATCCGACCTGCCCTTGGCCGCGAACAGTTCAGCCGCACTGATCCGCAGGTCGAGGCTCGCCTGATCCGCGCCCAGCAGCGCCTGAAGCGCAACCGCCCCCTCGTCGACCTTGCCAGTCGCAATCAGCAGCAGCGCACGGTTCTCCGCGGTGTAGCGGCGCGCGACCGGGTTGGACTTGCCTTCGCTGAGCTTTGCAATGGGATCGCCACCGGCGTCATAGACTGCCCAGGCGGAGAGCAGGTTTGCGACAAAATCGAACGGCCCGGCGCCGATCCGCGTCAGGATCGAGGCGGCGGCCGCCTTGTCCCCGGCGCGCACCGCTCGGGCATAGCTGAACAGGATCGCGTCAGGCGGCGCCGCGCGCGCCGCATCCAGCGTCACGATCGCGCGGTCAGCCAGCGCGTCGTCGCCCGCCTCCATCGCCTCGCGGTACGCCCGCCGCGCGATGGCGAGGTTGCCCGGCGCACCGGCCAGCGCCGTGGCATAACCCGCCGCCGCCTGCTCGACCCGGCCGTCGCCATCGGCGGCACGGGCTCGGGCATAGGCAGCAAGATCGTCCGCGCCGCGATCCGCCCAGGCCGGCGTCGCGACGGTCAGCGCCAATAGCGCAATGCCCAGTCGATCACATGTTCGGATAATTCGGTCCTCCGCCGCCTTCCGGCACCACCCAATTGATGTTCTGGGTGGGGTCCTTGATGTCGCACGTCTTGCAGTGGACGCAATTCTGCGCGTTGATCACGAACTTCGCATCGCCGGTCTCTTCGCCCACGATCTCGTAAACGCCTGCCGGGCAATAACGCTGCGCCGGCTCGTCATACATCGGCAAATCATACGCGACCGGGATGGTCGGGTCCTTCAAGGTCAGATGGACTGGCTGGTCCTCCTCATGGTTGGTGTTCGACAGGAACACCGAGGAAAGCCGGTCGAAGGTCAGCACGCCGTCTGGCTTCGGATAATCGATTTTCTGCACCTGATCCTTGCGCCACAGGCTCTCATTGTCCGGGTGGTGCTTGAGCGTGAACGGCATCCTGATGCCGAGATACTCAAGCCACATGGCGATGCCCGAGAGGCCAGATCCAAGGAAATCGCCGAAGGTTTTTACCAGCGGCACCACGTTGCGGACGATCGACAACTCCTTCTTGACCCAGCTCCGCTCGAACGCCTCGGAATAAGCGGTCAGCTCGTCGCTCGACCGGCCGGCCTGGATCGCGTCATAGGCCGCGTCCGCAGCCATGATGCCGCTCTTCACCGCGGTATGGCTGCCCTTGATCCGCGGCACGTTGAGGAAACCGGCCGAATCCCCAATCAGCGCGCCGCCCGGGAACACCAGTTTCGGCACTGATTGCAGCCCGCCATCGCTGATCGCCCGCGCACCATAGGAGACGCGCTTGCCGCCCTCGAGCATCGCGGCGATCGCGGGATGGGTCTTCCAGCGCTGCATCTCCTGGAAGGGCGAGACATAGGGGTTGGTATAGTTCAGCCAGGTCACGAAGCCGATCGCGACCTGCCCGTTCGCCTGATGATAGAAAAAACCTCCCCCGCTGGTGCCGTCGGACAGCGGCCAGCCCTGGGTGTGGATCACCTGGCCGGGAACATGGTTCTCGGGCTTGATGTCCCATAATTCCTTGATGCCCAGGCCGTACACCTGCGGTTGCGCGTCCTTCGCCAGGTCGAAAGTGCGGATCAGTTCCTTGCTCAGATGCCCGCGCACGCCCTCGCCGAGGAAGGTGTATTTCGCGTGCAGCTCGAGGCCCGGCGTATAATCCGGCTTGTGCGTGCCGTCACGCGCCACGCCCATGTCACCGGTCGCCACGCCCTTGACCGATCCGTCCTCGTTGAACAGTACCTCGGCGGCAGCAAAGCCCGGGAATATCTCTACGCCGAGCTCTTCCGCCTGCCCCGCCAACCAGCGGCACAGATTGCCGAGCGACCCGGTATAGGTGCCCTTGTTGTGCATGAAGGGCGGCGTGAAGATATGCGGCAGGCCGATCTTCTTCTTTTTCGTCAGAATCCAGTGCTGGTTGTCAGTCACGGGCACTTCGGCCATCGGACAGCCCTTGTCGCGCCAGTCCGGGATCAGCTCATCGAGCCCCTTGGGGTCGACCACCGCGCCGGACAGGATATGCGCCCCGACCTCCGAACCCTTTTCGAGCACGCAGACCGAGATTTCACCGCCCTTTTCAGCCGCCAATTGCTTCAGCCGGATCGCGGCGGAGAGGCCTGCAGGCCCGGCGCCGACAATCACGACGTCATACGGCATGGACTCGCGTTCGCTCATCATCGTCTCCAATAGGGACGAAGTGGGCGCTCTCGTCGCGCCACAGCAACGTCCTGTCCATTCAGCGGTGCCAGCGAATTGACCGCGCCGTCAACACTCGACTCTATAGGAACATCATGGGGGCGGACCAGCATATCGATTGGCGGACGGCAGCGGCGAGCGCACTGGATTGGTGGCGCGACGCGGGCGTCGATGCGTCGATCGACGAGGCGCCACGCGACTGGCTGGCTCCTGTCGAGGCGCCCAAACCGGCCCGCCGCGCGCAAGCCGTAACGGAAGCAACGGCGGCGACACCGCTGCCCAATACGCTGGCGGCGTTCGAGGCCTGGCGCGTGGGTTCGGACGCTCCCGAAGCTGGATGGCCCGGCGAACCGATCGCGGCCCAGGGCTCCGCTGCATCCGATATCATGGTGCTGATCGATCTTCCCGAACGCGAGGATGGCGAATCGGGCATGTTGATGAGCGGCCCTGCCGGCCGGTTATTCGATCGCATGCTCGCCGCGATCGGGCGGGATCGCGCCTCGATCTATCTCGTGCCGGTCTGCGGAAGCCGCCCTGTCGCCGGGCGTATCGCCCCCGAGATCGAGGAGCGGCTGAACGAGGTCGCCCGCCACCATGTCAAACTTGCCGCGCCCAAACGGCTGTTGTTGCTGGGCAATGCCCCCAGCCGGGCGCTGCTCGGGGCGGATGTCATGCGCGTTCGCGGCAATTTACACGTGATTAACCTTAATGGCGGAAAAGGGTCCGGGGCAGATACGGACCAAGTGGGGGGAAATGACGTCGCGACGCAGGCGGTGGCGAGTTTCCACCCGCGCTTCCTGCTGGAGCGGCCGGCCGCCAAGGCCGAAGCATGGAAAGATCTGCAAATGCTGATCGGGAACCTCGAAAAGTGACCTCGAAATTCATCCTGGCATGCGCCGTTGCACTGGCCCCGCTCGGTGTTGCGCATGCCGCCGATGCCCAGCGTGTCGGATCCGCCACGGCCCGCGCCGTGCCCGAGCAGCTCGATGCCGAGCAGCGCGCCGGTTACCGCGCCGTGTTCCAGAGCATCCGCGACCAGAAATGGCTCGATGCACAGATTCAGCTCGATTCGATGAAGCCGGGCCCGCTCCATGCCATCGCGCGTGCCGAGTTGCTCACCGCCAAGGGTTCGCCCAAGGCCGATCTCGACCCGCTGGTAAAGCTGCTGAGCGAGGCCCCGGAACTTCCCCAGGCACAACAGATCGCGGTGCTGGCCAGCTCGCGCGGCGCCGTCGGCCTGCCGCCACTGCCCGAAGCGCGCAGGCTCACCTGGATCGATGGTGCCCCTGCCCGGCTGCGCGCGAAGAGCATCAAGAGCGACATGGTCGCGGGCGAGCTCGCGATCCGCATGCAGCCCTTCGTGAAGGCCGATGACGGCGTTTCGGCCCAGGCGCTGCTCGAATCGATGGAGGGCCTGTCCCTCGACGCGCTGACCGAATGGCAGCAAAAGGTCGCCTGGATGTATTTCCTGGCAGGCGACGACAACAACGCCCGCACCATGGCAACCAAGGCTTCGGCCGGCACCGGCGACTGGGCCGTGCAGGGCGAATGGGTCGCGGCGCTCGCCGCATGGCGCCAACGCGATTGCACTGCCGCCGGACAAGGCTTCACCAAAGTTGCGGCCCGCGCCAACGATATCGAGCTTCGCGCGGCCGGCCTCTACTGGGCCTCGCGCGCTGACATGCAGTGCGGTCGCCCCGATCTGGTCGAGGGCCGGCTGAAGAATGCCGCACAATATCGCGAGACCTTTTACGGCCTGCTCGCCCGCCAGACGCTCGGCATCCGCGATCCGGCCGGTCATCCTGCCGAGACGATGCTCGCCAATGATTGGCAGTCGCTGGCGCGCCGTCCCAATATCCGCGTCGCGGCCGCGCTGGTGGAAATCGGCGAGAACAGTCTGGCCGACGAGGTCATCCGCCAGCAGGCGCGGATCGGCGATACGTCCGAATTCCCGGCGCTCGTCCGGCTGACCGGGGCGCTCAACCTGCCCTCGACCCTGGTCTGGCTCTCCCACAATGGCCCGGTCGGCTCGACCCCGCCGGTCGAGGCACGCTTCCCGGCACCCAACTGGACGCCCGATGGCGGCTGGCGGGTCGACAAGGCGTTGGTCTTTGCGCACACGCTCCAGGAATCGCGCTTCCGCACTGACGTGGTCAGCGCGGCCGGAGCCTATGGCCTGATGCAGGTTCGCCCGGGCGCTGCCACTGATATTGCCCGCAAGCAGGGTCGCACTTTCGACCGCTCGGCGCTCAGCAACCCCGGCACCAATATGGAAGTCGGCCAGAGCTATCTCGAGCAGCTGCGCGACCAGCCTTGTACGGGCGGCCTGCTGCCCAAGGTGATCGCTGCCTATAATGCCGGGCCGGTACCCGTCGAGGCATGGAACGCCCAGGCGCGCGATGGCGGCGATCCGCTGCTTTATATCGAATCCATCCCGTTCTGGGAGACGCGCGGCTATGTCATTACCGTGCTGCGCAATTACTGGATGTACGAGGGGCAGACCGGCAAGACGGCATCGCCGAGCCGCATCGCCTTGTCGCAGGGCCTGTGGCCGCGCTTCCCCGGCATGGCAGGCGCCAGCTCGGTACGGCTCAGCTCGAGTGCGATGAATCCAGGCGCGTTCAGCTCCGCTTCGGTACCGACATCGGTCGCCAGTGCCAATTGACGAGGAAGCCGCGTTCCTGCCGGTCAGGATCGCGGTACTCACCATTTCCGACAGCCGGACCCTGGCCGACGATCGCTCGGGCGACACGCTCGTCGGGCGGTTGAGCGCGGCGGGCCATGTGCTCGCCGATCGTGCGATCGTCACCGATGACGTCAGCGCGATCGTCAGCCGGCTCCATGCCTGGATCGACGATCCGCAAGTCGATTGCGTCATCACCACCGGCGGCACCGGCGTCACCGGGCGCGATGTGACGCCCGAGGCGATCGAGCGAGTCCAGGACAAGCCGATCCCCGGCTTTGGCGAGCTGTTCCGCTGGCTCAGCTACCAGACGATCGGCACTTCGACCGTCCAGTCGCGCGCCTGCGCCTGCGTGACGCGCGGCACCTATATCTTCGCCCTGCCCGGATCGACCGGCGCAGTGAAGGACGGGTGGGACGGCATCCTCAAGGACCAGCTCGACAGCCGCCACCGGCCCTGCAACTTCGTCGAATTGATGCCGCGCCTGATGGAGCGCTAATCGCTATTTCTGCGCTGTCGGCGTTTTCTTCGCGGCAATGAACTTCGCCAGTTCGGCATCCATCACCTGATACCAGTCGACGATATCGGCAAAATTCGCCTGGGTTGTTTTTCCGGTAGCGGTAAAATCCATATATTCGTTGAGGTTGCCCTCCTTGTCGACGGCGACCTTCAGGAAACGCTTGGTGACGTTCCACTCATTGGCGAGCGCGATCGTGAAGATCGGTTCGGCCTTGTACCAGCTTGAAAACTGGTAGGATCCGCAATCGACCTGCCCGGTGCAGCCATAGAATTCGATCGTGAAATCCGATCCGCTGGCGCTGCTGAGAATATAGGGCTCGCCCTTGTCGTTCTTCTTCAACTCGGCCTTGTAGCCAGCGTCCTTGAGTGCAGTGACGACGACCGGCGGCTGACGCAGGTCGAGCAGCCGATCCTGGGCTGTCGCCTGGATGGCGCTGGTCATTCCATAGAGCAGGGCGGATATCGCTATCAGTCGACGCATGGTCTTTCCCCCGGTCGCGCCGCCCCCACGTGCGACGGCTAGGGCAGCAGACCGCAAGCCGGGCCATTCGTCAATCTCGGAAGCCAGCGTCCGTAAGCGAGTATTAAATCTCCGCCGCTACACCCCGCACATCCAGTGAGGGGGCATCCTACATGACCGCGCCGATTTCAGATCTCTCCGCCGCGCTCAAGGCCAAGGCGAGCATCGACGCCGACGATACGCTTGCGATCCGTCGCATTGCCTGGCCCGATGGCTGGATCGACGCGCCCGAGGCCGATGCGATCTTCGATCTGAACACCAGCGTGAGGGATACATCGCGCGAGTGGGTGGATTTCTTCGTCGAGGCGATCAGCGCCTATGTCGTTCGTCAGCAGGCGCCTGAGGGCTATGTCGACGATGCGAAGGCGGCCTGGCTGATGAGCAGGATCGACTCGGACGGAAAAGTGGATTCGCTGGGCGAACTGGAAGCGCTGGTGAAGATCCTCGAGGATGCGACCAACGCGCCTGAGACGCTGAAGATCTACGCGCTGAAGCAGATCGAGTTCATTGTCCTGACCGGCACCGGGCCCACTCGCGACGGCGGCTCGCTCGACGCGGGATCGATCAGCGCGGCCGAAGTGAACCTGCTGCGCCGCCTGTTGTTCGCGCAGGCGAGCGATGGTCCGGCATCGGTCAGCCGGGCTGAGGCCGACATGCTGTTCCGGATCAAGGACGCAACCCTGGCCGGCGCCAACGCACCCGAATGGCAAAAGCTGTTCGTCCAGGCGGTCGGCAATCACTTGATGGCGCACAGCGATTATCGACCCCTGGCACGCGATCAGGCCGTCAGGCTCGATGCGTCGATGAACGACACGCATTCCGACGTGGGCGGCTTCTTCAGCCGGATGAGCCGGGCTGGCTTTGCCGACGGCTTGCGCGCCGTGTTCGCGGCGCCTGAAGCGCCGGAGCATCATGACGAGGCAGTAGCCGCTGATCGCGCCATCGCCCCAGACGAGCGGGCTTGGCTCAAGGCCAAGATCGATGCCGACACGACGCTCGACCCGCTGGAAAAGGAGCTTCTTGCCTTTATCGCGGAAGAAAGCGGCACCAGGGTGGCTCTTTAGCGCGCGACTTCAGGAACCTCTAGGTTTTCGGCTTGCTGCCGCCCGCCGCATCGCGCTTCTCCTTGATGAAGGCACCAAGCTGCGCGTCCATCGATGCGTACCAGTCGATATAGTCCTTGAAATTCTCGTAGGTCATGTTGCCCAAAGTTGAGACGTAGAGATACTCCGCAAGGTCCCCGTCGCTGTCGATGGCGACCTTCAGGAAGCGCTTCTTCGCGTTCCACTCGTTCGCCATATCGCTCGAGAAGAAGGGCTCTTTCTTGAAATAGCTGTAGAATTCGAACGAGTCGCACCCGGCGTCGTTCGTGCAGCCGTAAAAGGTCAGCTGGAAATCGCCGCCGTTGACGCCGCTCTGGATATAGCTGCTGCCGTCGTCCGCCTTCTTGATTTCGGCCTTGTACCCCGCCTCCTGAAGGAGCGCAGCGACCCCCTTCACGCTGCTGACGTCCACCACCCGGTCAGCCGCTATCGCCACCGAAGGGGTCGTCATCGCCGCGAGCGCCAGCGCCAATAGTCCAGTCCGCATATTCCTGTTCCCCCAAGCCAGATCGGCGTGAATCAGGTCATAAGAGGCCCTGCGGCGACATGCCACACCCGCCTTTACGCATGGGCGTCGGGCTGCATCGCCGCGAGTTCATGGCCCGCCGGATCACGGAAGTGGAAGCGCCGCCCGCCCGGGAAGGCGAAGATCGGCAAGGTGATCGTGCCGCCCGCCGCTTGTACCGCCGCTTCGGCCGCCTCAAGGTCGTCGACCTCGATCACCGGCAACAGCTGCGCGGTCGATTGCGACGAGTCGCCGTTTAGGCCGATATCCGTGTCGCCCGTCATCGTCGCGGCATAGTCGGGTCCGAAATCGGTGAAGGTCCAGCCAAAGGCGGATGCATAGAAGGCCTTCGTCACCGGCACATCGCGCACCGGCAGCTCGAGATAGTTGAAGCGTGCCATATTGCCTCCCAAAGGATCCAGTGTTCTTGCTATGTTCTCACCGATCGACTAGATCGAGTCAATGCCAAATTCCGGGCCAAATTCCGGGCCAAATTCCGGGCCAAATTCCGGGCCAAAATCACCCGCCAAATCCCGCGCCGTCCGTGGCGCGACGCTGAACCAGGAAAGCGTCAGGTTCAACTTGCCCGAGCGTGAGGCGGATGGTGATTGGCTGGACGATCGGGAATGGCTGGACGAAGGGCCCCCGCCCCTGCGCACCACGGTGACGGTCGAGACCCCACGCACCATCATTACCCGCAACACCTCGCCCGACATCGGCTTCGATCGCTCGATCAACCCCTATCGCGGTTGCGAGCATGGCTGCATCTATTGCTTTGCGCGGCCGACTCATGCGTTCCACGATCTGTCGCCCGGGCTCGATTTCGAGAGCCGGCTATTCGCCAAGCCGGATGCCGCCATGTTGCTTCGCGCCGAATTGGCCAAGCGCGGTTACGTCGTGCGGCCGATCGCGTTCGGGACCAACACTGACCCTTATCAGCCGATCGAGGCGGAATGGCGCATCACCCGGCAATGCATCGAAGTGCTTTCGGAAACCGGGCATCCGCTGACCATCACCACCAAGTCCGACCGAGTCACCCGCGACATCGACCTGCTCAGCCCGATGGCGGCCAGGGGGCTGGCTGCAGTCGCCGTGTCGATCACCTCACTCGATCCGCGCATCGCCATGACCGTCGAGCCCCGCGCCCCGGCACCGGAGCGGCGACTGGCCGCGGTGCGCAAGCTCGTCGATGCCGGCATCCCGACCTATGTCTCGATCGCCCCGGTCATCCCCGCGATCACCGATCACGAGATGGAGCATCTGATCGAACGCGCGGCACAGGCGGGCGCGCACGGCGTCACCTTCATCCCGGTCCGATTGCCCTTTGAGGTCGCGCCGTTGTTCAAGGCCTGGCTCGACATGCATTTCCCCGATCGAGCCGGCAAGGTCATGGCGACGATCCAGTCGATCCGCGGCGGGCGCGACAATGATCCAAACTTCCACACCAGGATGCGCGGCAGCGGCCCCTGGGCCGAACTGCTCCGAACTCGCTTCAAGATCGCCTGCCGCAAGAATGGCCTGCTCGGCGAATGGAAACCGCTCCGTACCGACTTGTTTCGGCCTCCGCCCGGTCGTCAGGGCGAGCTGTTCGGCTAACGCGAACATGGTGAAGGCCGCTTATACGGCGCTTTAACATCGCCTTAGCTGTTCGCACGGCAGAATGGTTCGCGAAGACAGGGGCATTTCTTGCGCCGCGCCGCTTCTTCGTCGAACCATCGGCGCCTCTATTGTTGCAGCCAGGCTCTTTACGGGAGGGGTTGATGGATAAGGCGAGCACGAACGATCGTCCGTCGAACGACAAAAGAACCGGCGATCGCCGCCGCGAGCAGGACCCGCTTTACGTCGGCGACGAGCGCCGCAAGAGCGAGCGACGCAAGAACCCGTCCTGATCCCGGCTCCTTGCCTCACGGAGCAGCATCGGCCCGGTCGGCCGGCGCCTCGTCTCCCCCCACTGGCACCGCCCCTGGCCGCCCGCGCCCGCCGGCGGGGCCGCTCGAGATGCGCGGCAATTCCTTGCGCTCGATCTTCCCGTCGCCATTCTTGTCGAGCAGCGCGAAGCGGACATCGGCCGCATGCTGGAATTCAGCCGGGTCGACGCCGCGGTTGAAGTTGGTGTCGGCGATCGTCACTGGCTCCGGGAAATCGAAATAGCTGAACCGGGCCGCGCCCTGCTTGCCATAGGTCACGCGCGTTGCGCCGCCCTGCCCTTCGCTCTGGCCTTGCCCACCGCCACCCGGGCCACCACCGCCACGATGGCCACCGCCGCCTCGACCGCCGCCGCCCCTATGCCCGCCGCCGCCACGGCCGCCTGCGCCTGCGAAGCGACCGCCGCCCTCGCCACCGCCGACGCGGATTTCAGGAGCCAGCACGGTCTCATAATAGTCGATGTCGTCGGGATCGATCTCGCCGTCATGGCCGCGATCGAGCACAGCGAAGAATCGCGACGCATCCTTCGAGAATTCCGCCCGGCTCAACGCGCCGTCATGGTCGGTGTCGGCGTTCTGGAACCAGGTATCCGCCGGATCGCCGCCGCCGCGCTCACCGCGAAAGGGCTCGCCCATCGGGCTGATGAACAGCCGCCCACGCGGCCCCTCACCTGCCGCGCCGCCGCTGCGAAAGCCCCCATGAGGCGGACCGTGCCTGAATTTGGGATGCTGATCGCCGGCGCATCCGGCCGTCAGGAGGGCCAGAGACGTTAGAAGGACAAGACGCATTACTCACCCGCTCGCTTGAGGAGCCCCCGGAACGCCGACAAGCAACCTGATCTGTGGCAATTTCAAGGAGCGAAGGACCGGAATGGACCCTAGTTTTCCGAAGCAACCCGTGTGATCTCGGCATGGAGCAGGTCGGCCATATGGCGGTGATCCTTCAGCGAGGGGTGCCAGTCGCACCCGCCAAGATCGAGTCCGACGACATGCACGGTGGAAACCCGACCGCGCGCCCCGCTGCCAAGCGCCGACGCGACCAGCTCGACATCGGCGATGAACGCATCCGATCCCATCAGGATCAACCGCGCTGCCGGCTGCCGAGCCATCACGTCGCGCGCGAACCGCACATAGCGGGCGCGATAGGCGGCACGCAGCGCGTTCTGATCTGCCCATGGCTCGCCCTTATGGGGCGGCGTGGAGAAATCATTGGTCCCGAGATTGATGACAATGATCTGCGGGCGCCAGCCACCGGGGTCAGTCTCGACCGGTGTGGGATCGCTCGGGATCATCCGTTCATAAAGCCCCGGCATGCTCTCGCCCGGCCGGCTACCGCCATAGTTCCGCACGATGCCGAAGCCGGAATAGGCGTTGATGCGATAGTCCGCGCCGAGCCGCCGCGCGAGGATCGGCCCGAAGGCCTGCTGCGTGTCGGTGGTATCGCGCAGCTCGGTCGGCGTGCAGATGCGGTTGGCTGACGTGTCGCCATAACCGACACTGTGGGAATCGCCGATGAACTCGATCTGCCGTCCGGTTCGGGCCGGTGGCGAGAGCGGGACGCCGCCATCCGTCGGGAAGAAGCCGATCAGCCGGGTCGCGTCACCCTGGGTCTCGCTGAGCTTCTCCAGCCGGAAGCCGTGCTCGCCGTCGCTGAGGCCGCCGATCCGCACATCCACGTCGCCGGTGCGGTCGAACCGCCCCTTCTCCATCCCGTCGATCAGCAGGCGCAGGCGTCCCGAGCCGTTGTGCAGCCTGACGAGAAGGCCGGTCCCCTTGAAGCGCCCCTCGACATAGACACCCGGCCAGCCGAACCGCATCGACCCGTCCGCCTCGGTCACGGCGCGGCCTCCGACATAAACAGGGACCGGCGCGGCTTGCCGCCGTTCGGCGCAGGCCGGTGCGCCCGAGAGGAGCGCAATGACGGCCAGGATGTGAAGTCTCGGCGTCACGCCTTGCCGGCGCGACACTTCATCAGCGGCTGGATGCGGGTGCCGAACGTCTCCACCCCCTCGATGAAATCGTCGAAGGTCAGCAGGACACCGCCCGTATTCGGCACCTCCGCCATCTCGTCGAGCATGCGCGCGACGCTCTCATAGCTGCCGACCAACGTGCCCATGTTGATGTTCACCGCGCCTTCGGGCGCCGCGAGCTGGCGGACATTGGTGGTGGCATTGTGCTTGTCGGCGGCACCCTGGTCCGCAAGCCAGGAGATCGCATCGACATCGACGCCGTCATTATACGACTTCCACTTGGCCATCGCCTCCTCGTCGGTCTCGGCGGCGATGATCATGATCAGCACGAAGACGGAGACGTCGCGGCCGGTCTTGGCCGTCGCGGCGGCGAGGCGATCATTGTTGAAGGCGAAGGCCTTGGGTGTGTTGACGCCCTTGCCCAGGCAAAAGGCATAGTCGGCCCATTTCGCCGAGAAGGCGAGGCCGTCGTCGGACGACCCCGCGCAGATGATTTTCATGTCGCCGGTCGGCTTGGGCCGGACGCGACAATCCTCCATCTGGTAATATTGGCCTTTATAGTCCGAGACACCCTCAGCCCAGAGTTCGCGTAGAATATGCGCATATTCGTCCAACATCTGGTAACGATTACGGAAATGCTCGTCGCCGGGCCACAGGCCCATCTGACTGTATTCGGGCCGTTGCCAGCCGGTGATCAGGTTCAGCCCGAACCGCCCATGGCTGATCGAGTCGATCGTGTTGCACATCCGCGCGGCAAAGGCCGGCGGGATCACCAGGGTCGGGCAGGTCGCGTAGATCTTGATCTTCTCGGTAACGGCGGCGAGCCCGGCCATCAGGGTGAAGCTCTCCAGACCATATTCCCAGAACTCGGTCTTGCCGCCGAACCCGCGCAGCTTGATCATCGACAGCAGGAAATCGAGCCCGTGCTTTTCGGCGCTGAGCGCGATCTCCTTGTTCATGTCGAAGCTCGGCTTGTACTGCGGCGCATTCTCCGAGATCAGCCAGCCATTGTTGTTGATGGGCACGAAAACGCCGACTTGCATGTTGTTAGCTCCCCAGAAATTCGAGCGCGAGTGAGTTGAAGGTAGCTGGATCGGTGACGTTGCAGGCATGGCCGCCCCACGCCATCGTCGCGAGCATTGCGCGCGGCAGCCGATCGGCCAGCTGCCGCGCGCAATGCGAAGGCACGAGCATATCGTCCTCCGACACCAACACCAGAATATCTGCCGCCACATCGGCGGGCAGTTCGAACATCCGCGCCGCGCCGATTCGCTTTTCGAGAGTTTCGACAGGCGGGAAATGCGCCAGTTGATGCGCACCTTCCGCATCGAGCTGCGCGATATTCTCCGAAATCCAGTTAGCCGGATAGAGGAAGAATGACTGGGCGCGGACATAGGCGGCCGGCCCGCTCCTGTGCAGCAACTCGAGCCGCGTCTCGAAGCATCGCGCGAAATGCGGATCGAGGCTGGCCCAGCCGTTGATAACGACGATCTTGCCGATCCCCGGGAAGATCCGTGCCAGCTCGAGCCCGATCAGCCCGCCCAGCGCATGGCCGATGAAATGCGCGCGCTCGACCCCAATCTCCTCCAGCAGGGCCAGCACATCCGCGGCCATGCTCGCAATGGTGAGGTCATCGGGCAGCGTCCGGTCACTACGCCCCGTCCCGCGATGATCGTAGAGCAGCACGCGATAGTCTGCGGCGAGGGCCGCCAGGTTGGGCAACCAATATCCCGCCGAGCCACCCATGCCGGGCGAGAGGATGACGACCTCGCCATGCTCGGGCCCGTGCCATTCGTACCAGAGCCCGGCGGCCTGCATCAGCCGATATGCGCCACGCTGGCGATTTCGACCAGGCAATCGGGCTTCACCAGATCGCATCTGATGCAATAGCGTGCGGGCTTCGCGCCGGGGAAATACTCGGCATAGACCCCGTTGAACGCGGCATAATCCGCGAGGTCCTTCAGGAAGATATGGTTCATCGCCACATCCGCCAGCGTCGCCCCGGCCGCCTCGAGCGTGATCCGGATGACGTCGAGCACATGCCGGGTCTGCGCGGCGGCGTCGCCGACATGCAGCACCGTCCCGCCCTCGCCCAGCGCCAGCACGCCCGAGACATAGACAGTGTTGCCTGCCTTCGCGCCGGCCGAATAGGGCGCGATCGGGGTCGGGAATTGCGGCGGGTTGATCGGTTCGAAAGGCATGGCTCTACTCCTTGGGGGACTGGCCGAAGCTGCCGCAGAAATCCGCGACGGTGGAGACCCAGCCGAAGAATTTCTCGACATTGTAGACGGTCGCCTGCTGGATGAAGTCCGGCCCGAGATGATGCGTCGCATCCTCCAGCATCACCCCGAAATATTCGAGATGGAAGCCGTCGCGCAGGGTGGATTCAACGCAGACATTGGTCGCGATGCCGACGAACACGATGTTCCTGATGCCCCGCGAGCGCAGCGTGCTGTCGAGTTGCGAGTTGAAGAAGGCGGAATAGCGCGTCTTGTGCAGGCTGATATCGCCCGGCTGCGGCTTCAGTGCGTCGACCAGCTCATAATCCCAGCCACCCCGCGCAAGCAGCGTACCTGACAGCTCAGGGCGCTTGCGCATCGTCTTCAGCGCATTGGACTTGTGCCAGTTGGGCGACCCCGGCCCGCCCGCCTCGACATAGTCCGGGTCCCAGCCATTCTGCAGATAGATCACCTGCACCCCGGCCCGCCGCGCGGTGTCGAGCACGGTCGCGATCTTGCCGATCGTGCCTGCCGCGCCCGAGATGTCGAAGCCCGCCTGGTCGACATAACCGCCGGGCGAGGCATATGCATTCTGCATGTCGATCACGACGACCGCGGTTTCCCCGGGCGACAGGCGCAGCGCCTCGGGTCGGGCGGGCAGCGTCACCGCCCCCGCCGGAGTGCCCACTTCAACCGTCGCGCCTTCGTCCGTCACTCGTCAACTCCCGCGCACAAGGCGATGAATCCAGCCGGGGAACTTGAACCACTCGCGCCTTCGTCGCAAGCGTCGCAAGCTGGCTTGTACCGCGCCCGCGCTTTGCCCATGATGTGATCACGGGTCGCTTTCCAACGAGGGAGCGCACGCATGATTTCAACCGATGCCCTGGTGTTGCAGCTAAGCTATGCTCTGCTCGTCGTCGCGTTGCTTGCGCGCACGACGCGGCGCATGCGGATGATGATCGCCGCCGCGGGTATGGCGATTCTGGCGCATGCCATCCTGCTTGGTGATTATGCCGGGCTGGGCTGGATGCTGCTCCTGCTCGGGGTCTGGCTGGTCAAGCTCTGGGGAGACCGCACCGAGGGCAGGAAGATTCGCTTCACGCCCGTCGAAGAGGCAATGCGCCGCACCTATCTCGCGGCCTTGCCCCGCGGCGCGGCGCGTCAGTTCATCGATCTCGGCCTGTGGCTGCGCGGCGCCGCCGACGACGTGCTGACCAATGAGGGCGAACCAGTGACCAACCTCTATTATCTCGTCAGCGGCGAAGCCTGCGCGACGATCAAGGGGCGCGAGGTCGGCACCTGCCGTGCCGGCGACCTGATCGGCGAAGCGACCATCATGTCGGGCGACGATGCCACCGCGACCGTCACGCTGACCGAACCATCCACCTTCTGGTGCGCGTCCACGCCGACGGTGACGCGTTTCCTGGACGATCACGAAGGTCTGCGCAGCGCGATCGAGCGGAGCTTTTCCAACGCGGTGAAGGACAAGCTGCGCGCCGCCAATATCGCCATCGCCGAGGCGGATCGCTCTGCTTGAGTCGATGTGCGGCGTGACACCCGTCACGCGCGCGGCCTTCCCTCCCGTCCTATCCCCGCCCTGTCGGCATCGACCGGATCTCACAACGACCCGGTCCGGTCCGTCGGGAAACGGGGGATTTGCAGGCGAGCGGCCGGTCCGCACCGTCCAGGTAGCAGGTCCCTTCAAGCGAAGGGAAATACGCATGATCACCTGGCCCAACATCATCGCCGCCGTCGCGCTGGGCTTCTCGCTCGGCTGCTTCTACCTGTTCGTCAAGGACGCGGTCGGCGCGAAACCGGAGACGGTCGAAGTCGCGAAGCGGATGCAGACATTGGCGCCCACAATCGACCTGCTCGCGATCATCAAGGCAATGGCAGATGCCTTTTCCAAGCTCCGGCCGGGCCTCTCCGCCCTGCTCGGCGCGATCATGTTCCTGCTGCTGTCGGGCGCGGCGGTGGGGGTCTACACCTTCACCGCATGATCCGGCCCGTCAGGCCGCCGCCAGCTTGTGGTCCTTGAACCGCGCGCGAAGCTCGGTCTTGAGCAGCTTGCCGGTGGCGGTGTGCGGCAGGTCGTCGACGAAGACGATTTCGTCGGGCAGCCACCATTTGGCGACATGGTTGGCCAGATGTGCGGTGATCTCGGTCGGGGTCACCGCGCTGCCGGCCTTGCGCACGACCACCAGCAAGGGGCGCTCGTCCCATTTGGGATGATACACGCCGATCGCCGCGGCCTCGGCTACGCCGGGACAGCCGACCGCCGCATTCTCCAGATCGACCGAGCTGATCCATTCGCCGCCCGATTTGATCACGTCCTTGGCGCGATCGGTGATCTGCATCGTGCCATCGGGATGCAGCACAGCCACGTCACCGGTATCGAACCAGTTGTCGGCATCCACCGCATCGGCATCGGCCTTGAAATAGCGCTTGATCACCCAGGGCCCGCGGATCTGCAGTCGCCCCGAGCTGAGCCCGTCGCGCGGCAGCACGACATTGTCGTCATTCACCACGCGCAACTCGACACCGAACGGGATCTGCCCTTGCTTGGAGACATGGTCGAGCTGGTCGGACAAGCTCATCTCGTCCCAATGCGGCGGCGGCGCACCCGCGGTGCCGATCGGCGAGGTCTCGGTCATGCCCCAGAGGTGCTTGACCGTCACGCCCATGCCCATGATCCGCTCGATCATCGCGCGCGGCGCTGCCGATCCGCCGATCGTCACCTGCTGGAGATGCCCGGGCACTTCGCCGGTCGCATCCATATGCTGGAACATCGACAGCCACACCGTCGGCACACCCGCGGAATGAGTCACTTTTTCCTGGTTCATCAACCGGCACAGGATCACCGGATCGTTGACCGCGGAATAGACGAATTTCGCCCCCGCCAGCGCGCCGGCAAAGGGCAGGCCCCAGGCGGCGGCGTGGAACATCGGCACGATCGGCAGCACCACGGCCCGCGACGAGAGGTTGAACACCGCCGGCGCCACCTCGGCCATTGCATGAATCATCGTCGACCGGTGCTGGTACAGCACGCCTTTCGGGTTCCCGGTGGTGCCGCTGGTGTAGCAAAGCATGCACGGATCGCGCTCGGGGCCCTCGACCCAAAGGTAATTCCCGTCTTCGCGCCCGATCAGCGCCTCGAAGCCGTCGGGACCATCGTCATCGAACACGACATAATGCTGAATGCTGGTCCATTGGTGCTTCAAGCGATCGACGATCGGCTGGAACACCTTGTCGTAGAACAGCACCCGGTCCTCGGCATGGTTGGCGATATAGACCAGCTGCTCGTCGAACAGCCGCGGGTTGATGGTGTGGATCACCCCGCCCATCCCGATCGTGCCATACCAGGCGACGAGATGACGGCTGTGGTTCATGCCCAGGGTCGCGATACGATCGCCGGGCTTGCAACCCATCTTCTCAAGGGCTTGCGATAGCTTTCTCGAATCGCGTGCGATGCCGGCCCAGTCAGTGCGCGTCTCGCGCCCGTCGGCCCAGACGCTGACAATCTCCCGCCCGCCATGCTCCCGCTCGGCATGCTCCAGGAGCCGCGGCACCCGAAGCTCGAAATCCTGCATCCCGCCCAGCATTCGCCCTCTCCCGGCATTGTTCTACCGGTACTGTCGTCCGCTTTAAGCGTGTTTGTACAGCCCCGGCCCTATTTCGATTCCGCCGCGTTCACCACGACGCGCTCGAAGCGAACGTCATGGATGTCCGTCGCATCGTCAAGGCGGACACGGAGCGGCAACATGCTTTCCGATCAGCCGACCAGCGCGAGCCTCGTCTCGGAGGTCTTCAGCACGACGTTGCTGATGCCGTCCAACGTCTCGATCCGCGCGGCAAGCTCGCCGTCGAGCAGGAAGTCCCGGCCGAGCAGCACGCGCGCCGCGCCACCCTCGGGCAGCGCCGCATTGACCCATACCTCGCCCCGCGCCCCGCGCGCCTCGGCGAGCAAGGCCCCAAGCGCGGCCATCGCCGCCGATGTCTCCACCGACAGCTCGACCACGAAGCGCGCCGTATTGGCGAGCGACTCGAACGGCTGGATGCGCTTGATGCTCACCCGCGGGCTGTCCTCGCCCGGGCGGCGATCCAGCTCGACGGTCAGCAACCCGCAACCGCCGTTGCGCGCCGCCTCTTCCAGGTCGGCCGCGACCATGTCGTCGAAACAGGTGGCGATGAACTGGCCCGACGGGTCGGACAGCGTCGCCATCATATAGCGCTTGCCCCGCGCCGAGGTCCGCCAGCGCGCATCCTCGACCAAAGCCGCCATCGTCGCCCCGGCGCGCGTGCCGTCATCGGGAATGGACAGTTCGCCCAGCGCCGCGAAGCTGCGCGCGCCATGCATCTTGGCCAGATGCCCGTGCCGGTCGACCGGATGCGCCGAGAAGTAGAAGCCGAACGCCTCCTTCTCCTGATCCATGCGCTGCGCCAGGGTCCAGCGCGCCGAAAGCGGCAGCTTGATCGCCGGCTCGACCGCATCGGCGGTACCGAACAACCCGCCCTGCCCGCTGGTCTTCATGTCGTGAACGCGCGCCGCAGTGGCCAGGATCGTCTCCGCCGTCGCGAAGATGCCCGCACGATTGGGATCGATCGAATCGAACGCGCCCGCCGCCGCCAGTGTCTCGAGCTGCCGCTTGTTGAGCAGCCGCGGGTCGACGCGGCGGGCGAGGTCGTCGAGCGAGTCGAACGGTCCGTTCTCGTCGCGCTCGGCGACCAGTTTCTCCATCGCTCCCTCGCCCACGCTCTTCAGCGCGGCCAACGCATAGCGCACTGCCAGCCCGTCCTCGGTGCTTTCCACCGAGAATTCCGCTTCGCTGCGATTGATGTCGGGCGGCAGGCAGGCAACGCCCATGCGCCGCATATCGTCAGCGAATACGCCCAGCTTGTCGGTCAGCGTCATGTCGAAGCACATCGACGCGGCGTAGAATTCCTCCGCATAATGCGCCTTCAGCCACGCCGTCTGATAGGCGAGCAGCGCATAGGCGGCGGCGTGCGACTTGTTGAAACCGTATCCGGCGAACTTGTCGATCAAGTCGAACAGCTCGTTCGCCTTGCCCGCCGGAATCTTGTTGACCGCCAGGCAGCCCTCGACGAACCCGGCGCGCTGCGCGTCCATCTCCGCCTTGATCTTCTTGCCCATTGCGCGGCGCAGAAGGTCGGCCTGACCCAGGCTGTAGCCGGCCAGGATCTGCGCGGCCTGCATCACCTGTTCCTGATAGACGAAGATTCCATAGGTCTCGGACAGGATGCCTTCCAGCAGCGGGTGCGGATAGGTGATGTCCTCGCGCCCGTTCTTGCGCGCGCCGAAGCTCGGAATGTTGTCCATCGGGCCCGGGCGGTAGAGCGAGACGAGCGCGATGATGTCGCCGAAATTGGATGGGCGCACGGCCGACAGGGTTCGGCGCATGCCTTCCGATTCGAGCTGGAACACGCCGACCGTGTCGCCCTTCTGGAGCAATTTATAGACGCCCTCGTCTTCCCATTCGAGCGCGTCGAGATCGATAATGATGTTCCTGTTCTCGAGCAGCTGAACCGCTTTCTTGAGAACGGAGAGCGTCTTCAGGCCGAGAAAGTCGAACTTTACCAGGCCCGCGCCCTCGACATATTTCATGTCGAACTGGGTGACGGGCATGTCCGATCGCGGATCGCGGTAGAGCGGCACCAGTTCGGCCAGCGGCCGGTCGCCGATCACCACGCCGGCGGCATGAGTCGAGCTGTGGCGCGGCAATCCTTCGAGCTTCATCGCGAGGTCGAGCAGATGCTTCACCCCGCTGTCGCTCTTGTATTCGGCGAGCAGCTCCGACACGCCGTTCATGGCGCGCTCGAGCGTCCACGGGTCGGTCGGATGGTTCGGGATGAGCTTGGCGAGGCGGTCGACCTGGCCATAGCTCATCTGCAGCACGCGGCCGGTGTCCTTGAGCACCGCGCGTGCCTTCAGCTTTCCGAAGGTGATGATCTGCGCGACCTGGTCGCGACCATATTTCTCCTGGACGTAGCGGATTACCTCGCCACGCCGGGTTTCGCAGAAATCGATGTCGAAGTCGGGCATCGACACGCGTTCCGGGTTGAGGAAGCGTTCGAACAGCAGGCCCAGCTTCATCGGGTCGAGATCGGTGATGGTCAGCGACCAGGCGACCACCGAGCCCGCGCCCGAACCGCGGCCCGGCCCAACCGGGATGTCGTGATCCTTCGCCCATTTGATGAAGTCCGCGACGATCAGGAAATAGCCCGGAAAGCCCATCTGGATGATGACGTCGAGCTCGAATTCGAGGCGCTTGCGATAGACTTCGCGCCAGTCCTCGTCTTTCGCTTCGCCCGGCACGACCGGCGCATGCGCCGACAGTTCCTCGATCCGCTTGAGCCTTTTCTCCAGCCCCACCCGCGCATCGACGCGCAGCGCCTCGGCCTCCGCCGCCGGATCGCCGGCCAGGCTCGGCAGGATCGGCTTGCGATAGGGCGCCATCACCGCGCAGCGCTGCGCCACCACCAGCGTATTGGCGATCGCCTCGGGCAGGTCCTCGAACAGCTGACGCATGTCCTTGGCCGGCTTCATCCACGCGTCGGGCGAACTGCGCGGGCGGTCCTCGCTGGCGATATAGGTGGAATTGGCGATGCACAGCATCGCGTCATGCGCGTTGCCGAAATCCTGGTCGGAATAGCAGCAGGGGTTGGTCGCGACGATCGGCAAACCGCGCTCATAGGCCAGGTCGAGCAGCCCCGCCTCCGCCCGGCCCTCGGTCTCGTCGAGCCGGCGCACCAGCTCGATATAGAGCCGGTCGTAGAACAAGGACTGGAGCCGGTCGGCATAGGCCATGGCCCGCTCGGTCTGGCCCTCGGCGATCAGCCGGGTCAACCCGCCCTCGCCCCCCGCGGTCAGGGCGATCAGCCCGTCGGTCCTGCCTTCCAGCGCGGCGAAGTCCACATGGGGCGACAATTCCAGCGGCCGATCGAGATGCGCGCGCGACACGAGCGCACAGAGATTCTCATACCCCTGCCCGTCCTGCGCGTAGAGCGCGATCCAGTCGATCGGCGCATCGACGCCCTCGGGCATATCGGGCCGCGCGATGCCCAGCATCGTACCGATGATCGGCTGCACGCCCGACGATTGGCACGCGTCCGAATAGGCCATCGCCGCATACAGGCCGTTGCGATCGGTCAACGCGGCGGCGGGAAAGCCCAGCTCTTGCGCGCGCTTGGCGATCGCCTTGGGCTCAATCGCGCCATCGAGCATCGTGTAGGACGAAAAGATACGCAGGGGCACGAAGGCAGAATGCGGCATCCTGCGACTATGGGTGTCCCGTGCGATTCGGGGAAGTGTTACACGATAAATTAGCTGTGGATTGCATTCGATGTCACGACAATGTAAATGGTTGTCATGACATTAACTATCCACAAAGACGCGGATCGGGTGCTCCATTGGCACGATCGCGTATCGCAGGCGCTGCAGAGCGATCTCGAACGGCGGTTTGGGGCGTTCGGCGTGACACCCTCGCAATTCCGTCTGCTCGCGGCGCTGGCGCGACATGATGCGGACACGGTTCGCGGCATCGCCGCCGCTTTGCGGCTCGATGGCGCCGCAGTCACCCGGCTCGCCGATCGCCTTCAGGCGAAAGGGCTGGTGGCACGCGAGCCCGACCCCACCGATGGGCGCTCAGTCCGGCTGTCGCTCACTGAAGCGGGTGCCGATCTGGTGCCACTACTCGACGCCGAGGCCAGCGCGCACGAACGTGCCTGGTTCGGATCGCTCAGCTTCGCCGAGCTGCGCCAGTACAAGCTCACTCTCGCCAAGTTGCTCCAGCGCGCCGGTGAGGGCCCCGATGAGGTCTGGCTGCGGCGAGAGCTTTACTAGACGTGCTATCGCGTCAGCGCGTCGATCGCGGCCATGTAGCGCCGCCCGACGGGAACGGTGTTGCCGCAGGCGAGATGGATCAGCGCTCGGCCGGCCGCATCTCGGCAGATCTCGCGTACATTGCGCATGTTGATGATCGTCTGGCGATGGACCCGCACGAACCCCATCGGCGCGAGGCGCTCGGCAAGCTCGCTCAAGGTGGCGCGGATGAGATGGGCGCGGCCCTGGGCGACGATCTCACTGTAATTCCCCGCTGAGCGGATCAGCACGACATCGTCTGCGCGCACGCGCAACAGCGGCGCCTCGGGGAAATCGAGCCATTCGCCACTGCTCGGGACGGTGGCCGGTTCGGACGGCAGTGGCGGCGCGTAGGATTGGCGTGGCGCGCGATCGGCCAGATGCCGTTCCCAGGCAAGCAGCACCAGCAGCACTGTCGTTCCCAGGACAGCTGCTCGCGGCAGGAAGGTGTAGAGCGGCGGGATCGACAGGATCTGGTTCGGGCATCCAGGATCCGGGCACAGCACGGCTGTAAGCTGAGTCGAGAAGAGGTCGGCGATCATCACTGGCACGAAGGCCAGCGCAACCAGCGGCAACCGCGCCTGCGACGGAGCCAATACCGACCCCAGCATCAAGTCACGCAGCCGGTCGCGGAACGCCCAGCCGAGCGTCATCATGCCGCCCCAGATGAGCGTATTGAGCAACCCGGCCTCGGTCGGCGTCACGGTTGAAGGCCGATCGAACGAGCTCTCGCCGCCGCGCATGCCGTAACCCAGCAGGAACGCCAGCGCCGCCAGCACGGCCGCGCCGCCGCCAGAAAGCCGAAAGTCCAGAATCGAATCGCGGGGCCGTGTCGCCATGGCCGGACGATAGCTCACGTACGCGCGCGCGCGAATGTCCGTTCGTCACGCCCGCGTGACGTTCGTCCCAAGCCCCTCCCGAACGCGCCGTTGGTGGGCGCATCCGGTCGCCGACAGGGGCGAAGGAAAGGGACTATCGACGATGCGTTTCTCCATCTGTTGCCTATCGCTGCTCGCCGCCCCGGCCGCTCATGCCCAGACGCTGACGACGCCCCGGACGGTGCCTCAATCGGCACCGCCGCCACAGGGGCGGGACGTGGTCCGCGCCGCCGACGATGCCTTTGGTCGGCGGATCGGGGTCGAGGATGTGGGGCTGTACAGCGAGGGAGAGGTGCGCGGCTTCGACCTGCAGAGTGCCGGCAATTACCGCATCGAGGATCATTATTTCGTCCGCGCGGCGGGGCTCATCCAGCCGCTGACGGAAGGTACCGCGATCCGCGTAGGCGCAAATGGATTACGCACCGATTTCGCCGCCCCTTCGGGCGTGGTGCAATATGACCTGCCTGATGCAGCGCCCGGTTTGCACGCGACGATCGAGAGCGGCTGGTGGGCGGGCACAGGCCCCGTCACCCTCGCCCGTTTCGCCGCAGGGACGCAGGACGGCAATCTCAGTATCGCCGGCGGTGTCCATCTCGCTCCGAAACAGGATTACACCGATGGCACCGGCGGTGATTTCTTCGCGGTCGGGGCCATCCCGCGCTGGTCGCCCCTGCCCGGCGTCCGCCTGACCGCGCTTGCCGGCCATACCTGGTACGAGCGTGGGGCGGACACCGTGTTCGCGACCGTCGGCGGCGTAGCGCCGCCGCGCGTGAAGCGCGATGTCGAGCGTTCGCAGAAATGGATGGAGCCGCGCGACGAGACCAATGTCGCGGGCCTGATCGCCGATGTCGATGCCGGCCGGGGCTGGACACTCGGCGCCTCCGCCTTCGTCTCCGAGATCATCAAGGAGCGCGGCGTGTTCAACCTGATCCGCTTTCCCGGGGGCGGCGCGCCGGCCGAGGAAAGCGGCCTGTTGTTCCGCGACGAGCGAGTCCGCTCTTTTTCCGCCGAGGTGGTCGCAACGAAGAGCTTCTCGACCGGCAACCTCGACCACCGGCTGATCGCCATGGCGCGGCGACGCGACAGCATGACGCGCAGCGACCCCGGTGCGCCACTGGCACTCGGCCAGTTCCCCGATGTCGATGCGCCGCCCGCAATCCCGAAACCGGCCGTCAGCTTCGACCCGCGCCGCACCCGTGACGATGTCGGCCAATGGGCGGGCGGCCTGGGCTATCGCCTCTCGATCGGCAGCGCGGTGGAGGTGCGCGGCGACGTGCAACGCGCCGAATATACCAAGCAGGTACGGGCGCTTGACGGACAGACGACCCGCGAGACGACGCGCCCCTGGCTCTACAGCGGCTCGGTCACCGGCGCCCTCACCCGCCAGCTCACCGCCTTTGCCAGCTACGCACGGGGGCTTGAGGAAGCGGGCGTGGCGCCCGGCAATGCACTCAACCGCGGGGCGGTGCTGCCCGCGGCGATGTCTCGCCAGGCCGAACTCGGCGTGAAATACGCCATTCCCGGCGGCCCCTCGCTGATCGCCGGCCTGTTCGCCATTTCCAAGCCGATGCCCGGCCTGAACGCGAACGGCGTCTATGAATTCGTCGGCGAGGTGCGCCATCGCGGGGCGGAGCTGTCGGTCGCCGGGCCGATCACGTCGCGCCTCAGCGCCGTCCTGGGCGCCACCTTTCTCGACGCGCAGATCAGCGGCGAGCTGGTCGATGCCGGCGTGATCGGGTCGCATCCTATCGGTCGGCCCGAACGGATCGCGCTCGCCAACCTCACCTGGCGCGTACCGGGCGTTGAAGGCCTCACCATCGATGGTGGGGTCAATTATCGGGGAGCGCGCTTCGCCAACCGCCAGAACAGCGCGACCCTGCCCGGCTATGCGATCGCCCAGGCCGGCCTGAGGGAGCGCTTTACGATCGAGGGCAAGCCGGTGACGCTCCGGGCGCGCGTAACCAACCTGTTCAACCGCTTCGTGTGGAATGCCAACAGCGCCGGTCTCTTCACCGTCAACAGCCCCCGCGCCTTCACCTTGACGCTGACCGGAGAGATTTGAGGGCCAGGCCAAATTGTCGGACAAATTACGCCGAAATGTCAGTGACCCTACTGACATTTCCAACACCGCGTCAGCGATTCAAACCGTTCGTTCGAGCGGGTAGATCGGGCGTCGGGGTAAATCCCGACGCTCTTTCTCATGCTAAAGCAGCTTCTCGATATCGCTCTCGATGTCCTCGGGCTTGGTCGTGGGTGCATAGCGCGAGACCGTCTTGCCGGCGCGGTCGACCAGGAACTTGGTGAAATTCCACTTGATCGACGTCGATCCCATCAGCCCGGGTGCGTCCTTCTTCAGCCGCTCGAACAGCGGATCGGCGTTCGATCCGTTGACGTCGATCTTGGCGAAGACCGGGAAGGTCACGTCATAGGTCAGCGTGCAGAAATTGGCGATCTCGGCCGCGTCGCCCGGCTCCTGCGCACCGAACTGGTTGCACGGAAAACCCAGCACTTCGAACCCGCGATCCTTGTATTTGCGGTGCAGTGCCTCAAGCCCCTCATATTGCGGGGTGAAGCCGCATTTCGATGCGGTGTTGACGATCAGCAGCACCTGCCCCGCATAGGCCGAAAGATCGGCTGGGGTGCCATCGGCTGCCTTCACGCTCATCTCGGTAATCGCGCTCATCGCTGCCTCTCCTCGTGACGCGCCATCAGGTAATCCAGATTGGAGCGGACGCCCGGCCATTCGCCGGCGATGATCGAATAGACCATGGTATCGCGGACATGGCCATCCGGCATGATCTTGTGACCACGCAGCACCCCGTCGAGCTTTGCGCCCAGCCGCTCGATCGCCCGCCTGGAGGCGTGGTTATGCCACCCGGTGCGGATCTGGACGCATTGGACGCCCATCGTCTCGAAAGCATAGGCAAGCAGCATCCGTTTCGCCTCGGTGTTGAGCCCGGTGCGCTGTACGCTCTTCGCATAGAGCGTCCCGCCGATCTCGACCCTTTTGTCCGACTCGCTCATCCGCATGAAGCGCGTCGTGCCCGACAGCCTGCCATCGGCGGCAATTACCGCGAATGGGATCACGCGCGCCGCATCGCGCTCCGCGAACAGCTTGGCAAACCAGGTGTCGACTGTCTCCGGCGTCGGAACGAAGGTGTAGAACAAAGACGCCAGGTCGCCGTCCGCCATCGCCTCGAGCAGCGCGTCGCGATCATCCAGTGTCAGCGGGCGGAGCGTGACATGCTTGCCGATCAGGGTCGGCGCATCGCGCCAGACATTCATGCGAGCCTGCCCTCGTGCAACCTCACCACCCGATCCATCTTCAACGCCATCCGCTCGTTATGAGTCGCGACCAGCGCCGCCGATCCCTCGCCGCGGACGAGGCGGAGGAACTCGGCGAGCACCACATCGGCGGTCGCCTCGTCGAGATTGCCGGTCGGTTCGTCAGCCAGCACCAGCGCCGGCTTGTTGGCCAGCGCCCGGGCGACCGCGACACGCTGCTGCTCGCCGCCGGAAAGCTGGCTCGGCCGGTGAGTCAGCCGGTGGCCAAGGCCAAGCGAGGTCAGCAGCGACTTGGCCCGCTCGTCCGCCTCGGCGCGGGTCCGGTCACGGATCAGCTGGGGCAGCACGACATTCTCGGTCGCGTTGAAGTCGGGCAGCAAGTGATGGAACTGGTAGACGAAACCCAGATAGTCGCGGCGCACCATCGTGCGGCCATGCGCATCGAGCTTCGCCGCTTCCTCGTCCGCGATGCGAATCGATCCGCTGAACCCGCCTTCGAGCAGCCCGACCGCCTGAAGCAGGGTGGACTTGCCCGATCCCGAAGGACCGAGCAGCGCGACGATCTCGCCTTTCTCCACCGTCAGGTCGACGCCGCGCAGCACCTCGATCGTCTCGCCGCCCTGGGTGAAGCTGCGGGTCAGGCCGGTCACGGCCAGTACGGGCTTATTCATAACGCAGCACCTGCACGGGATCGGTGCTCGCCGCCTTGAAGGCGGGGTAGAGCGTGGCGAGGAAGGTCAGCAGGAACGCGATCAACACGATCGCTATCATCTCGACCGGATCCGTCTTGGACGGCAGGAGCGTCAAATAGCGGATATTGGGATCCCACAGATTCTGCCCGCTGACCCACTGGACGAAATCGACCACGTTCTGGCGAAAGACCAGGAAAGTGAAGCCAAGCACGAGCCCGGCCAGGATGCCGAGCGACCCGATTGTCGTGCCGACCGTCATGAAGATCTTGATCATGCTCTTCCGGGTTGCGCCCATGGTGCGCAGGATCGCGATGTCGCGCGTCTTCGCTCGCACCAGCATGATAAGCGACGAGGCGATGTTGAACGCTGCGACCAGGATGATGATGCACAACACGCAGAACATCACCACGCGCTCGATCGCGAGCGCCTCGAACAATTGCGCGTTCATCGTCCGCCAGTCGGCGAGCACCGCCCTGCCCGCGACCTTGTCGGCCAGCGGCGCCAGGATCGTCCCGACCTGATCGGCATTGACCGTCTGCACCTCGATCATGCCGACGGAGTCGCCCATCATCAGCAAGGTCTGGGCGTCCTGCATCGGCATGACGACATAGGCCTTGTCGTAGTCATAGACGCCGATCTCGAAGATCGCGCCGACAGTGTAGGAAACGATGCGCGGCACTGTGCCGAACGGCGTGGTCTGCCCCTGCGGACTGATCAGCGAGATCTCGCTGCCGACCTGCGCGCCCAGTGCCTCGGCCAGCCGCGACCCTATGGCGATCTGATTGCTGCCGTCGGTGAGGCTGGCGAGCGAACCCATCACGACCTTGGAGCTGATGATCGGGTTATGGCGGATGTCCTCCACCCGCATGCCGCGCACCAGCACTGCCTCGACCCGGCCGTTATAGCTGGTCATCAGCGGCTGCTCGATCAGCGGAGTCGCGCTGGTCACGCCCGGAGTCGCCTGGGCGATCTTCACGACATTGCGCCAGTCGGGGAGCTGGCCCCCAATGCCCTGCACCACCGCGTGGCCGTTCAGCCCGACGATCTTGTCGAACAGCTCGGCACGGAAGCCATTCATCACGCTCATCACGATGACGAGCGCGGCGACGCCGAGCATCACTGCGCCAAGGCTGAAGCCGGCGACGAGCAGGATGAACGCCTCGCCCTTGCCCGGCAGCAGATAACGCCGGGCGATCATGCGTTCGTAGCGCGACAGGATCATGATGTTGGGAACAACCCGCCCGATGGTGATGGTCCGATCGCTCTAAGGCCGGTGTGCATTGCTGGCAACTGAACGCGCGTGTTGCGCAATCGCCACAGGGTCGCCGTAATCCGTTCGGAGGTGCCACATTCCCGGTGACAATCGGCGGGTCCGCTCCTAGCAATCACCTCACTGAGACACAGGCAACGGCCGTGGTTCGGGGAATGCTTTCAGCGCCGCCCTCAAGGGCCTGGTAGCGGAAGCGGGACAAGGGGGCTGACGAGCAGTCGTCACGCAGGCGCCCGGGCTGGAAACAGCCCGGGCGTTTGTATTTGGGGATAGCCCCGCTTCGCCAGAAGTTTGCCGGTAGCTGCGACCCCAGCTCGCGCCGGGGTCGCTCTCGATCCTCAGAAAGACTTGCTGATGGTGCCGCCAAAGGTGCGCGGATCACCTGGCTGGCCGACGATCAGGCCAGTGCTGCCCGACTGAGCGCTCAGCAGTTCGAAATAATCCTTGGCGAAGGCGTTGCGGACCCAGGCGTAGACGTTGAGGTCGTCATGCCGGTAGCCGAGACGGAAGTTCGACAGCGAATAGCCGGCAACGTCCATATAGGCCGAGCGCGACGGGTTCGACGAGAATTTCGAGCGATAGCTGCCGTCATAACCGAGATAGACCTGACCGTCGCCGACCGGCACATTATATTCGCCGCCGAAGGAGAAGGCCCATTTCGACACGCCGGGCAGGATCTGGCCCGAAATGTCGCAAAAGGCGGGGCTCAGGCCACCAGGCGTACCCGGCGCGCTCGGCGTCTGCGCGCTCGTGGCCGTGGTGCCGCCCGAAAGCTCCGGCGGGCACGGCGCGTCGCGGAATTTGGCATATTTCGCGTCGGTGAAGGCGCCGTTGACATAGACATTAAAGCGCTCGCTCGGGCGGAACGACGAGTCGAACTCGACGCCGCGCACCCGCACCTTTTCCGCATTGGCGAGATAGCCTCGAATCACGCCGAGCTGGCCGTTGGTAACGGTCGCCTGATAGTCATGAATCTCGGTCCAGAAGCCGGCAAGGTTAAAGGTCACCTTGCGGTCGAAGAACTGGGTCTTCAACCCCACTTCGAAGTGATCGACCTTCTCCGGCTTGACCGTCTGGACGGCCAGGATCGGATTGTTGGCCGCATCGAGCGGCAGGCCCGACAGGTTGATGCCGCCCGACTTGAAGCTGCGCGCATAGGTCGCATAACTGTGCACGTCCCGCGTGAAATCATAGGACAGGGTCACGTCGCCGGAGACGTTCCAGGCGCTGAAATGCGGCGCATAGCTTTGCGGTGCCAGCACACCGCGCTGATCCGAGTTGAGCACCGTGCTGCCCGAGCCCGTGGTCACCACCGCGATATAAGAACCGCTCTTCTTGTCGTAGTTGACGCGAAGGCCGGGCTGGATGTGGAAACCCGAAAATGCCTCCCAGTTCAGCTTGCCGAACACCGCGAAGCTGGTGTTGTCGAAGTCGATCGTATTGCTGCTGGTCAGTCCGTTGAGGATCGCCGGGTTGCACGCGTTGGCCGTCAGGCTGGAGCAGCCGTTGGCCAGGAAGGGCGGATTGCCGGGATTGAGCAGCCAGCGGCTCGCCGCCGGTCCCTGCACCTGAAGGCCATCGGTGTGGATCTTCTGATTAAAGAAGAAGGCGCCCAGCGTGTACTGGAGGCGATTCTTGCCATTCGAAGCGATGCGGAACTCCTGCGTCACCTGAGTCTGGTGCGAGGGGTTCGCGGACACGGTAGTGATCGGCAGGCCAATAAAGTCGCGGTCGTTCGCCGGCTTCCAGTCCCAGTAGCGCCACGCGCTGACCGAGGTGATCGTCGCTGGCCCGATATCCCAGTTCCCGACCAGAGAAACGCCGCCCATCTCCTGCTTGGAGTTCAGATCGGCATCAAGATCGGTGACGCGGTCGAACGGGTTGGTGCTCGGCGGCACATAGTTGAAGGCAGCGGCGAGCGCCGCATATTGGCGCGCCACCGGGCGCTGCGTCGCGCCGACGCGCGCATAATATTGCACGCAGCAAAGCGGGTTCTGGACGTTGAAGTCACCCGCCAGCGTGAAATCCAGATTGGGGTTCGCACGCCACAGCAATTGTCCGCGCGTACTGAAATTGTCCTGCCGGTGGAGATCCTCGCCGGTCCGGACATTTTCGATGGTCCCGCCGCGGCTGGTGCGCGAGACCGACACCCGCACCGCAAGCTTGTCTGCGGCGATCGGCGCCGATGCGGATGCCTTGATCTGCAGGAAATCATAATTGCCGCCGGTTACCTCGAAACGAGCCTCGGGCGTGAAGCTGGGCGGCCGCGTGGTGACGTTGATCGCGCCGGCGGTCGTGTTCTTGCCGTAGAGCGTGCCCTGCGGGCCGCGCAGGGTTTCCACGCGCGCGACATCGACGAAATCGAACGTCGCGGCGCCCGCCCGCCCGACATAAACGCCGTCGAGATAGAAACCGACGCCCTGTTCGATGCCGTCATTGGTCAGACCGAACGGAGCGCCCAGGCCGCGGATGTTGATCGCCGAGTTGCGCGGGTTGCTCGAGACGAACTGAAGCGCCGGCTGGAGCTGCTGAAGTCGGTTGACGTTGAACGAGCCGGTTGCGGCAATATCGCTGCCGCTGATCACCGATAGGGCAAGCGGCACTTCCTGCGCCCGCTCCTCGCGCCGCCGGGCGGTCACGACCACATCGCCGCTGACTTCCGGAGCAGGCGCAGGATCGGCCCGTCCCCCAGCTGCGGCCGCATCCTGGACGTCGGGAGCGTCAGCGGCGGCGGCCGGAACCGGCTCGGGCGCGACGACCTGGGTTGAGAGCGCGGTCTGGGCAAGCAACAGCATGGGCAGAGTAGCGAGCATTGGTGTCCCCTTTTTCGCTCGTTAGTCGAGTCGCGACTATAATTCCCATCTAATTGCTATGGTTTCACCATCGTAAGAACTTGGCGAACGCAAAGCTGAGCTTTCACCCACGCAAATCCGCCATTTCACCTCTTGAACGAGCGCCAGAACGCCCCAGATTTGCGGTGCGCGGCGCCATTTGGGCCGCGTGAAAACCGGGTGTCGCGCCGTTGCGGGCACCCATGACGACCATCTCGCTTCGAATGAGGAGACCAACATGCGTCAGTTCGATTTGACCCCCTATCGCCGCTCCACGATCGGCTTCGACCGCCTGTTCGACATGCTCGAAACCAGCGCGCGCCAGTCGGCCGCGGACAATTATCCCCCCTTCAACCTCGAAAAACTCTCGGACGACCGCTACCGGATCACGCTTGCCGTGGCTGGCTTCAGCCGCGACGAGATCGAGATCGTCGCGCAGCAGAATCTGCTCCAGGTGAAGGGCAACAAGGCCGAGAAAGAAGGCGGCGCCATCGCCTTCCTGCATCTCGGCATCGCCAATCGCAGCTTCGAGCGCCGCTTCGAACTCGCCGATTTCGTCCGAGTCGACGATGCGCGGCTCAATGACGGGCTGCTGACGATCGAGCTCGTCCGCGAAGTGCCCGAGGCCATGAAGCCGAAGACGATCGCGATCAGGACGGGCGCACCGCTCGCCGCGATCGACGGCGGCAAGGATAGCGAGGCGGCGTAACCCCGACGCCACGCGCGCGGAAGAGGCGCCCGGGCCAAGTGTGCCTCGGGCGCCTCTTTTTTGTCCAAAACGGGAACCGTTGATTCAGATCAACGTTCTTGACGCATAGAAGGTCTGTTCGACCCGGGGGAATCCGATGAGAGCGCGTACCGACTCTGCAAAATCGCCGGCCGATCCGGCCCTGTTGGCGGTCACTGGATCCGACGAGATGCTTGCCGAAAAGCCCGATATCGAAATGCTGCTTGGCAATGCGGACCGCTGCCGTCGGCTCGCCCTGGCGGTCGGCGACCGCCATACGGTCGAAACGCTCATCGCGATGGCCAGGGAATATGAAGCCCAGGCCGACCGGGCGGAGACGTCTCACTAAGAAAGGCGGGCCGCGCGCCACTGGCGCTGCGGCCCATCCTCGCGTTGCCTCAGTGGTTGGCGAGACCGACCTGCTTCAGATTGTTCGAACTCTGCATCCGCGCTGCGGCGGCCTCATCGCCTTCGGGCTGCGCATCGAGGCGCTTGTCGTCCCCGGCCTTGCGACCATAGAGCGTGGCCTTTGCAGTACTGGTCGGCTCGGCCGCGGCCCGGATATCCGGCTGCCCCGCCCCGTCGAACACCTTGACCTTGCCGGCGGCAGCGTCAGGCGCCGGCGGTTCGGCCTCGGCGCGCGACCGGATCAGCGCGGGAATGGCGATGGCGGTCTGTGGCTGGCGGTCGGCGTCCCTCAGGTCCGACGGACCGGGATGCCGCTGCGCGGTGGCGGGTACCGCGGTGAGCATCAGCGTCGCGGCAAGCGCGGCGGAAATCGTGACGAGCTTCGACATGATGAATCCTCGATGGGCCGCGGCGCCTTCATGGCGGGCGGGATGCGGTCCTCTAGCGAGGGTCGAGGTGCAGCGTCAGGTGCAGCGGCGCACGCAACCCGTTGCACGACGGTTGCATGGACGCGGCCTGTTCTAGACGAGCCGGGACTGACGTACCGCCGCTTCGATGAAGCTCGCGAACAGCGGATGCGGATCGAACGGCTTCGACTTCAGCTCCGGATGGAACTGCACGCCGACGAACCAGGGGTGGTCCGGCCGCTCGACGATTTCCGGCAGCATGCCGTCGGGCGACATGCCCGAAAAGACCAGTCCGCCCTTTTCCAGCGCATCGCGATAGCCGGTATTGACCTCATAACGATGCCGATGCCGCTCCGAGATATCGGTGCCGCCATAGATGGAGGCGACCACGCTGTTGCCGTCGAGCTTCGCATCATAGGCGCCGAGGCGCATCGTACCGCCCAGGTCTCCGCCCTCTTCACGCTTCTCGATGCCGGCTTCGGTCATCCACTCCGTGATCATGCCGACCACCGGCTCGGCGGTCGGGCCGAATTCGGTCGAGCTGGCATGTTTGATGCCCGCCAGATCACGCGCACCCTCGATGCACGCCATCTGCATGCCGAAGCAGATGCCGAAATAGGGAATTTCCCGCTCGCGCGCGAAGCGCACGCTGGCGATCTTGCCCTCCGCGCCGCGCTCACCGAACGCGCCGGGCACCAGGATCGCATGCAGCGGCTCGAGCTTCGCCGCGACATCGCTGTCCGCGGCCTCGAACAGCTCGGCATCGATCCACTCGATGTTGACCTTGACTCGATTGGCGATGCCGCCATGCACCAGCGCCTCGTTGAGCGACTTGTACGCGTCCTGCAGGCCGACATATTTGCCGACCACGCCGACCGTGACCTCGCCTTCCGGATTGGTCAGGCGATCGACGATATCGGCCCAGCGCGACAGATCGGGCGCGTCACCCGGCTCGATGTCGAAGGCCCGGAGCACTTCGGCATCCAGACCTTCTGCATGATATTGCATCGGCACCGCATAGATGCTCTTCGCGTCGAGCGCGGGGATCACCGCTTCCTTGCGCACATTGCAGAACAGGGCAATCTTCGCGCGATCGCTCGCCGGAAGCGGCTGTTCGCAGCGGCAGACCAGCACGTCGGGCTGAACGCCGAGCGCGGCAAGCTCGCGGACCGAATGCTGGGTCGGCTTGGTCTTCAGCTCGCCAGCCGCCGCGATGTACGGCACCAGGGTTACGTGGATGCTGACCGACTGGCCCCGGCCGAGATCGTTGCGAAGCTGTCGGATCGCTTCGATGAAGGGCAGCGATTCGATGTCGCCGACGGTGCCGCCGATCTCGCACAGCACGAAATCGAGATCGTCTGTCTCGGCCTGCGCGAATTCCTTGATCGCGTCGGTGACGTGCGGGATCACCTGGACGGTCGCGCCCAGATAGTCGCCGCGACGCTCACGCGTGATGATCTGCTGATAGATGCGGCCCGAGGTGACATTGTCCGATTGGCGCGACGCGACCCCGGTGAAGCGCTCATAATGGCCGAGATCGAGATCGGTCTCGGCCCCGTCGTCGGTCACATAGACTTCGCCATGCTGGTACGGCGACATCGTTCCGGGATCGACGTTCAGATAGGGGTCGAACTTGCGGATACGCACGCGATAGCCGCGCGCCTGAAGGAGAGCCGCAAGGCTCGCCGCCATCAAACCCTTGCCGAGCGAGGAGACCACGCCGCCGGTGATAAAGATAAACCGCGCCATGGGAGAAAAGGCCTAGCGTCATCAGGGGGCGCGCGACAAGCGCGCGACTCCAATATCGTTGCAAAAAAGTGGCGAGGGGTAGTTCGCGCTTACTGCGCGAGCGGAACCGCGCTGTTACCGGCGGGGGCAGCCGGCGCGCCGGGCGCCGGGGCGGTCGTCGGCTGAGGGGCCGGCGGCGCCAGCTGGCCGGTTGCCGGCGGCGTCCGTGCCAGGCTGGGGTCGATCTTGGCCGTGTTGTGGCCCGCAGCCGCGATCACCGCGAGAATGATGGCGAGACCGACGAACAAGGTCGCGAGGACCGAGGTGGCGCGCGTCAGGAAATCCGCCGCGCCGCGTGCCGACATCAGGCCGGAGGGGCTGCCGCCCATGCCAAGCCCGCCGCCTTCCGAGCGCTGCATCAGGATCACGGTCACCAGGCTGGCGGCGATGATCGCATGGAGGACGAGAAGGAACTTGAACATGAAAAGGCGCAACCTGTGGCTTGGGAAGGCGGGCACATAGGCGAGCCGGGGCTTCCGATCAACCGCCACGGGGCACGCTGTACCGGACATTTCGCTTCCGCACTGAAACCAGCAGCGATTATGAACGTTATGTGTCCGGTGCCCCAACGTGCGGGGCCTGGGCAAAATGTGGAATTTTTTCGTGGCCACACTACCTGATCGATCGCTTGGCGGCTGGATGCGGACGCTGGTGGATTATGTGCGGTCGGGCGAGCCCGATCTGACCAATCGGCAGATGGCGCTGTTGTTGGTGGTATATCTTAATCCAGGGCCGCATACTGTCCGCGGGCTCGCCCGTGTGCTGAACGTTTCAAAGCCTGTTGTGACGCGCGCCTTGAACAGGCTCGGTTCGCTCGGCTATCTGCGCCGACAGCGCGACGAAACCGACAAGCGCAACATATTCGTCGCGCGCACGTCTGAAGGGGCAGAATTTCTTGAAGAGTTTGGCCAGTTTATCGACGACGCCGAGCAGCCGGTCGCCAGGCGGGCCTCCGCGTAGGAGCTTCGCGCTCCTCGGCCCGTCCGTCGTCCTGGATCCGTTGCACGACGCCGTACGGCGCGACGTGGCGGACATTCGTCTCGCAGATCGCGTGTTCGCGCCCCATTATGCTGCCCCCATGCCGCGTCGAATTGCCGTTCAGGCGTCGCTGCTGGCGACCGGTGCCGATGAGTCGGCGGTCCTTGAGATGCTGCGTCCGGGCGAGATTTTCGAGGTCCTGGATCTCGCCGGCGGCAAGGCATGGGGAATCGCCGTTGCCCACACTCTGGTCGGCTATATCGACGCAGCCGCGCTGGAACCGGCCCAATGACGGCCAGGGTCTTCATCGATGGCGCCGCCGGCACGACCGGCCTGGAAATTGGCGAGCGGCTGAGCGGTCGTGACGATATCGAGCTGCTGAGCCTGAGCGAATCGCGCCGCAAGGATGCGAAAGCGCGGGCAAAGCTGCTCAACGATGCCGATTTCGTCATCCTGTGCCTGCCCGACGACGCCGCACGCGAAGCGGTTACGCTGATCGAGAACGACCATACACGCGTGATCGACGCCTCGACCGCCCACCGCACCGGCGATGGCTGGACCTATGGCTTCCCCGAGCTCGAACCCGGCCAGATGGCCGCGATCGCCGAGGCAAAGCGCGTCTCCAACCCCGGCTGCTATCCGACCGGCTTCCTCGCGCTTGTCCGGCCGCTCATCCGCGCCGGGCTGATCCCGGTGGATTGGCCGCTCACCGTCAATGCCGTGTCCGGCTATTCGGGCGGCGGAAAATCGATGATCGCCGAGTTCGAGGGCCCCAATCCGCCCCCTGCCGCCCGCCCCTATGCGCTTGGCCTCGCACACAAGCATGTGCCCGAAATGCAAAAGCATGCGCGCGTCGAGCATCCGCCGATCTTCATGCCGTCGGTCGTGAACACCTATCGCGGCATGATCGTCGAGGTGCCCCTGCCCCTCCACATGTTCGTGCGGCGCCCGACTCCCGTCGCGCTCGAGACGACATTGCGCGAGGCGTACAAGGATTCGTCGATCGTCAGGGTGGCAGACGCCGATGTCGATACGGTCGCGATCGAGGACGATGCCGGCACCGACCGGCTGACCCTGCGCGTTTTCGGCAATGCCGAAACCGGTCAGGCGCGCCTGGTCGCGACGCTCGATAATCTCGGCAAGGGCGCCGCCGGCGCCGCAGTCCAGAACCTGAACATCATGGCAGGATTCGATCCCGTCGCCGGATTGACGCTTTAATCCTGGGGACTGACTGCGTATTGGCCTTGGCCCGGCGCACCCGCGTCTGTTAGTCGCACGGGCGACATCGCCATCCAGGAGATATTATGCGCGATCCGGTGGGCAAGCTGCTGCTGTTCGGCGCGACGGGAGACCTCGCGCAACGCATGTTGCTGCCGTCGCTTTACGGGCTGCATGCCGACGGGCTGTTGCCTGAAGGACTGACGATCACCGGCACGGCACGGTCCGAGCATGACGATGCGAGCTATCGCAAGTTCGCCAGGCATGCGCTTGACGAGTTCCTGCCCGAGGATCGCAAGGACGAGAAGGCGGTCAAGAGCTTCCTTGATCGCGTCGGCTATCAGGCGCTCGACGCCTCCTCGATCGAAGGTTTTCCGGCGCTAGCCAAGAAGGTCGGCGACGTCTCGGGCGGGCTCGCCATCTTCCTGTCGACCGCACCCTTCCTGTTCGAGCCGACGATCAAGGGCCTCGAATCCGCCGGCCTGGCCGGTCCGAAGACCCGCATCGGCCTTGAAAAGCCACTCGGTTATGATCTCGCCTCGAGCAAGGAGATCAACGACGCGGTCGCTTTTGCCTTCCCCGAGGACCGCACCTTCCGGATCGATCACTATCTGGGCAAGGAAACCGTCCAGAACATTCTGGCGCTGCGGTTCGGCAACAGCTTCTTCGAGCCGGTCTGGAATGCGCAGGGCATCGACAACGTCCAGATCACGGTCGCCGAGACGGTCGGGCTGGAAGATCGCGCCGGCTATTACGATACGGCGGGAGCACTGCGCGACATGGTCGCCAACCATATCCTGCAGCTGGTTGCCCTGATCGCCATGGAGCCCCCTGCCCGCTTCGACGGCACCGCCATCCGCGACGAGAAGGCCAAAGTGTTCCGCTCGCTCCGCAAGATGAAACCCGAGGATGTGCCGCACGTCACCGTCACCGGCCAATATACCAAGGGTGCGGTCAACGGCGAGATCGTGAAGGGCTATATCGAGGAGCTGGGCAAGCCGTCGACAACCGAGACCTTCGTGGCGATCAAGGCGCATGTCGACAATTGGCGCTGGCAGGGCGTGCCCTTCTATCTGCGGACCGGCAAGCGCATGCCGAATCGTCATTCGGAGATCGCGATCCAGTTCAAGGCGGTGCCGCATTCGATGTTCGCGAGCCGCGGCGGTTTGCTCCAGCCCAACATGCTGATCATCCGCCTGCAGCCCGAGGAATATGTCCAGCTGCTGGTCATGGCGAAGGAGCCCGGCCTCGACCGTGACGGCATCCGCCTGCGCGAGGTGCCGCTGAACCTCAGCCTCGACGCCGAATTCGCCGGCACCCGCCGCCGCATTGCCTATGAGCGGCTGCTGCTCGACCTGATTGAGGGCGACCCCACATTGTTCGTCCGTCGCGACGAGGTCGAGGCGCAATGGGAATGGATCGACGCGATCCGCGCGGGTTGGGTGGCGAACGACGTGAAGCCCAAAAGCTACGGTTCGGGCACCTGGGGCCCGTCGGCAGCGATAGCGCTGACCGAGCGCGACGGGGTGACCTGGCAGGACGATTGATACGCGAAGCGGCGGCGCCGCTCGCAATGAACAACTTTAAGGTGATGTATGAGCGAAGAAATCGAATGGTGGGATTATGACGACGCGGCCGAGATGGCCGCTGCCGTCGCGGGCGATATCGCCTTCGTGATCGAAAGCGCGATCGATGCGCGCGGCGGGTGTGTGATCGCACTGGCCGGCGGCAAGACCCCGCTGCCGATCTATGAAAAACTTGCCGCGACCAAGCTCGACTGGAAGCGCGTGACGATCATCCCGACCGACGAGCGCATCGTGCCGCTGGGCGATCCGCTGTCCAACATCACCGCGATCGGCAAGACCTTCCTGCCCAAGGGCGCGCGCGTCATCCCGATCGTCAGCGAAGCGGCAAAGGATTATCGCGCCGCCGGCAAGGCCGCCGATGCCCGGCTCGCCGACCATCACTGGCCGCTCGATCTCTGCCTGCTCGGCGTCGGCGAGGACGGACACACCGCCTCGATCTTCCCCGGCCCGGATTTCGAGGAAGCGATCAATGGCCCGCGCGAGCGCCGCGCGCTCGGCGTGATGCCCGATCCCATGCCCGCCGACGCGCCCGTCGCGCGCATCACGCTCAGCCGCGCCGCGATCGTCTCGGCCAAGGCACTGATGATCGCCGTCACCGGCGACAAGAAGCGCCAGGTGATCGAGCAGGCGATCAAGCAGGGCCCGTCGTCAAGCTACCCGATCGGCCGCGTGCTCGCTGACGCGGAGCTGCCGGTCGATATCCATTGGAGCCCTGCATGACCCTTCATGCCGATGTGAGCGCGGTCACCGACCGGATCATTGCCCGGTCGAGGCCGACCCGCGACGCCTATCTGGCGCTGATCCGGCGCGAGCGCGACAACCACATCCACCGCCCCGCCCTTGGCTGCGCCAACCTCGCGCACGGCTATGCCGGCACCGAGGAGGACCGCGAGACGATGAAGGCCGGCGGCGGTATGAACATCGGTATCGTCACCGCCTACAACGACATGCTCTCGGCCCACGCGACCTATTATCGCTACCCCGAGCAGATGAAGGTCTGGGCGCGCGAGGCCGGCGCCACGGCGCAGGTCGCGGGCGGCGTGCCCGCGATGTGCGACGGCGTGACCCAGGGCTATCCCGGCATGGAGCTGTCGCTGTTCAGCCGCGACACCATCGCGCTGTCGACTGCGGTAGCGCTGAGCCACGGCATGTTCGAAGGCGCGGCGCTGCTCGGCATATGCGACAAGATCGTGCCTGGCCTGCTGATGGGCGCGCTGCGCTTCGGCCATTTGCCGATGATCCTCATCCCCGGCGGCCCGATGCGCTCCGGCCTCGCCAACAAGGCGAAGGCCGCGGTCCGCGAACAGTTCGCCGAAGGCAAGGCCACGCGAGAAGATCTGCTCGAGGCGGAGATCGCCGCCTATCATTCGAAGGGCACCTGCACTTTCTACGGCACGGCCAATTCGAACCAGATGATGATGGAGGTGATGGGCCTCCACATGCCCGGTGCCGCCTTCGCCAATCCGGGCACCAAGCTGCGCCAGGAACTGACTCGCGCCGCCGTGCACCAGCTCGCCGGCATCGGCTGGAACGGCGCCGATTACCGGCCGCTCGGCGAATGCGTCGATGAAAAGGCGATCGTCAATGCGGCGGTCGGCCTGCTCGCGACCGGCGGATCGACCAATCACCTGATCCACCTCCCCGCGATCGCCGCGGCGGCTGGCATCGTGATCGACTGGGAGGATTTCGACCGCCTCTCCCGCGCGGTACCGCTGATCGCGCGGGTCTATCCCAACGGCTCGGCGGATGTGAACGGCTTCGAGGATGCGGGCGGCATGCCCTATGTCATTCGCGAGCTGCTCGACGAAGGAATGCTTCACCGGGACTTGATGACAGTCGCCGGGGATGACATGACAACGTACGCCAAACGCCCCGCCATCGAGGATGAGGCATTGGTATGGGGGGATGTCGGGGCCAGTGGTGACGAAACGATTCTGCGCCCGGCTGCCACGCCCTTCGCGCCCGAGGGCGGTTTCCGCATCCTCACCGGCAATCTCGGCCGGGCCTGCATCAAGGTGAGCGCGGTCGAACGCGATCGCTGGACGATCGAAGCGCCGTGCCGCGTCTTTGCCGACCAGTCCGAAGTGCAAACCGCCTTCAAGGCGGGCGAACTCGATCGTGATGTCGTCGTGGTGGTGCGCTTCCAGGGCCCGCGCGCGAACGGCATGCCCGAACTGCACAAGCTCACCCCGCCGCTCGGCGTGCTGCAGAATCGCGGCTTCCGCGTCGCGCTGGTCACCGATGGGCGTATGTCAGGGGCGAGCGGCAAGGTGCCGTGCGCGATCCATTGCTCGCCCGAGGCGCTCGGCCATGGCCCGCTTGCGAAACTGCGCGACGGCGACGTCATCCGCATGTCGGCCGATACCGGCGAACTCGCCGCACTGGTCGATCCGGAAGTATGGGCAGCGCGCGCTTTTGTCGAGGCGCCGCCTGCGGCCGAGGGCATGGGCCGCGAATTGTTCGGCCTGTTCCGTGGCAATGCGAACGAAGCCGAAAAAGGTGCGTCGGCAATATTGGCCGCAATGGGGTGGTAAGCATGGAAGTTGTGGCGGTCGATATCGGCGGGACGCATGTGCGCTTCGCCATCGCCGAGGTTGCGGATGGACGCGTTCTTTCCCTTGGCGAGCCCGAGACGCTCAAGACCGCCGAATATGCCAGCCTGCAGACCGCATGGCAGGCTTTCGGCGCGTCGCTCGACCGTCCCCTGCCCCGCGCCGCGGCGATCGCGGTGGCATCGCCGATCGGCGGGGAGATCATCAAGCTGACCAACAATCCCTGGATCATTCGTCCAGCGCTGGTCCAGGAACGGCTCGAGGTCGACACCTTCGCCCTGATCAACGATTTCGGCGCGATCGGCCACGCTGTGGCGCAGGTTGGCCATGACTGTTTCCAGCATCTCTGCGGGCCCGATACACCGCTGCCCGGTCACGGCTCGATCACCGTCTGCGGTCCGGGCACCGGCCTGGGTGTCGCGCAAGTCCTGCGCATGCGGCACGGCTATCACGTGATCGAGACCGAGGGCGGTCACATGGATTTCGCCCCGCTCGACAATCTGGAAGACGCCATCCTCAAGCGCCTCCGCAAGGCGTATAACCGCGTGTCGGTCGAACGGATCGTCGCCGGCCCCGGCATCGTCGCCATCTACGAAACACTTGGCGAAATCGAAGGGCGCGCGCTTCAGCGGCTCGACGACAAACAGATCTGGAGCCTCGCGCTGGACGATGGCGATAGCCTGGCGCTCGCCGCGCTCGACCGATTCTGCCTGAGCCTGGGGGCGGTCGCAGGCGATCTGGCGCTGGCCCATGGCCCCACTGCCGTGGTGATCGCCGGCGGGCTCGGGCTGCGGCTCAAGGATCGGTTGCTTCAATCCGGCTTCGAGCAGCGATTTACCGCAAAGGGCCGTTTCCAGTCGCTGATGAAGTCGATACCGGTGAAGCTCATCACTCACCCCCAGCCCGGCCTGTTCGGCGCCGCGGCCGCCTTTGCCCAGGAGCATGCCCGATGAGCGGTATCGAAACGATCATGCGGACGAGTGCAGTCATCCCCGTGCTGGTGATCGAGGACGCGTCGACCGCCCGACCGCTTGCCGAAGCACTGGTCGCTGGCGGGCTCAGGGTGCTCGAGGTCACGATGCGCACTGCCGCCGCGCTCGACGCGATCCGCGAAATGAAGCAGGTCCCCGGCGCGATCGTGGGCGCCGGCACGGTCGTCTCGACCGAGCAGTTCGAACAGGTGATGGATGCGGGCGCCGAGTTCATCGTCTCGCCCGGCCTGACCGAGCGGCTCGCCCAGCCGATCATCGCCAGCGGCGTGCCCTATCTGCCGGGCATCGCGACCGCGGGCGACATCATGCGCGGCCTCGATCTCGGCCTCGACCATTTCAAATTCTTCCCCGCCGAGACCTCGGGCGGGCTCAAGGCGCTGAAGGCGCTCGCCGCACCCTTCTACCAATGCAAATTCTGCCCGACCGGCGGCATCACCGAGGCAAGCGCGCCCGATTGGCTCTCCTTCGGCCCGGTGCTGTGCGTCGGTGGCAGCTGGGTGACCGGCGGCACCGTGGCCGAGATCGAGGCAAAAGCGCGCGCTGCGGCAGCGCTGGCACGCTAGGAGCACGCTCTCCCTGTTCCTCCCTGTTCCTCCCTGTTATTTTAGTTTTTTGTCGTTTTGGCGCTATTTTCGTCGAAATCTTGCATTTTTTCTCTTTTATAACAGCGACTTGATGCGGCCCTCCCTGTTATCGCGGAACAGGGAGGACTGGGCGCCGTAACAGGGAGAGTTTGTCCTTACCGACACTGAGAAAGAGCCGATCCGAATCGCGCTGGTGCGGCCGGATCGGTCGGCAAGGTAGCGAGCCTTTCCGATACTTGAATCGACGCCCGTCAGACGGGATCGCCGGCGCCGCCCGGCCGGTCGACCCATGCCGGTGCCGCGGCGAACACGGCGTCGCCGATGATCCACAGCATCCCCGCGCCGCGCACCGAAGCGGCGATCAGGATCCCGGTCTGGCCCATGGCGGGCCATGCCCCCTCCTGCCCGGCAAAGAACCAGAACTCAGCGAAATAGGCGAGCAGATCGCCGACCAGGAATAGCGCCACCGGCCCCATCCGGCGCGACGTGATCAGCAGGAGCGGGAATATCCACAGATCGAACTGCGGCGAATAGACCTTGTTGACCAGCAGGAACCACGTAGCGACCGGCGTGAATAATACCCACAGATGCCCCCAGTGGCGCCGCGCACCCAGTTTGACAATCACGCCGGTGCCCGCGACGAACAGGGCGGCCGACCAGAGGTTGCGTTGCGCGATATCGGTCTGCAACCAGCCGAACTGGCCCGCCAGTTCCCAGATCGAGGCAGCGGTGCCGCTCCGGCTGGTCGAGAAGGTGTAGAAATCGAGCCAGTTCGTCCGCGCCAGCAGGGCCGGTAGGGCATTGACCAGCCCCCAGGCGCCGATGGCGGTCGCCATTATCGCAGTCGTCGTGAAGATCCGCCGTTCGACCAAGGGGCGCAAGGCCAGCAGGGGCAGCAACAGCAGCGGAAAGAGCTTGGCCGCTCCGCCCAGCGCCGCTAGTCCGGCGGCGTGGGTCAGGCGTCCGCGCTGCGCCAGTGCCAGCGCCCCGACCGCCAACGCCACGGCCAATATATCCCAATTATGCCCGATATAGAGGACCAGCGGCGGGGCGAGCGCCCAGCACCACAGCCGCGCCGGCGCAAGGCGCATCGACCAGAGCAGCGCCGTCACCAGCAGCGCGATGGCCGTGTTGACCAGGGCGACGACGAACAGGAAATAAGGCGCTGACGCCGTCTTGCCGAACAGCCCGGCGGTGATGCGGCCGTCGAGATAGATCAGCGCGCCGGTGAGCACGGGATATTCCATCCGCGCCTCGAAATAGGGCAGCTTGCCGGCCGCGATCTCCCGCCCGCCCCAAAAGGGCATCGCGTCCGAATAACAGCCGGTGGTATATTGCTCGGACGCGGACCAGCCGCCGTCGAAACTGCACTGCGCCTTGAACAGCCAGCCCAGGCTGCAGGTCAGGAAGGTCGTCAGCAAAAGCATAAGCAACAGCCGGTTCGGCCTGAAGCGCTGCCTGCTCGTCGTGTCCAAACCGATCGTCACGACGCCCCCCGACTGCTCCGGCGCCCCTTATCGTCTCGATCGCCACCGGGAAAGGCGCGTCTGCGCCGCCGTCACATCTCGCCGCGCGCGCGCCTGATCGCATACCATTTCTGGACGTTCGCATTATGCTGTTCGAGCGTATCGGCGAATACATGGCCGCCGGTGCCGTCAGCGACGAAATACAGCGCGTTCGACTGCTCGGGATCGAGCACCGCGTCGATCGAGGCACGGCCGGGATTGCAGATCGGGCCAGCGGGCAGACCCGTCATCGCATAGGTGTTGTACCCGTTGTTGGTCTGCAGCTCGGACCGCAGGATGCGCCGGCCGAGCGGGCGCCCCTTGGTCACCGGATAGATCACGGTCGGATCGGCCTGGAGCATCATCCCGCGCTTCAGCCGGTTGGAATAGACCGCCGCCACCATCCGCCGCTCGCTCGGCTTGCCGGTTTCCTTTTCGACGATCGAGGCGAGGATCAGCGCCTCGCGCGGCGTGTTCACCGCAATGCCCGGCTTGCGCCTCTCCCAGGCGGCAGCGAGGTAGCGCACCATCGCGCGCTGCATGCGCTCGATCATGAAGGTCTTGGTATAGCCGCGTTCGAAACTGTAGCTGTCGGGCAGCACCGTGCCCTCGACCGGCACGGTCGCAGTGCCTTCGAGCCCCGGCGTCTTGTCCAGCGCCGCCTTGACCATCACTGACGGCCAGCCCTCGGGGATCGTCACGAAGCGCTGCAGCGTCTTGCCGCCCTGCAGAACCTTCAGGATATCGGCCTGGCTGAGATGCGCCGGAAGGCGATATTCGCCGGCCTTGATCGGATCGCCCGAGCCCAGGAACCGGGCGAACAGCCGGAACTGGTTCGCCGATCCGATCGCGCCCGCCTTTTCAAGCTGGGCCGACGCGGTCGCCAGGCTGGTGCCCTGTGCGATCGTGACGGTGGTGTTGCGCTTCAACGGCCCTGGGCCGGCCCAAATCTGCAGTCCGAAGAACGCCGCCGCGATCGTCGCAAGGACGATGAGCAGGCCAAGGCATCCGAGCTTGCGCACGGCCCCCTAGACGGCCCGCATGACGAGGCTGGCATTGGTGCCGCCAAAGCCGAAGCTGTTGTTCAGCACTGCCTTGATCGACCGCTTCTTGGCGACATGCGGCACCAGGTCGACGCCGGCGCAATTCTCGCTCGGATTGTCGAGATTGAGCGTCGGCGGCGCGATCTGGTCGCGCAGCGCCAGGATGCAGAAGATGCTCTCTACCGCGCCTGCGCCGCCGAGCAGATGCCCGATCGCCGACTTGGTCGAGCTCATCGACAGCGTGTCGATGTTGTTGCCGAACAGGCGGCGCACCGCGTTCAGCTCCAGCTCGTCGCCGAGCGGCGTCGAGGTGCCGTGCGCGTTGATATAATCGATGTCCGACAGCGCCAGACCCGACTTCTTCATCGCCATTTCCATCGAGCGGAACGCGCCCGAGCCCTCGGGATGCGGTGCTGTGACGTGATAGGCATCGCCCGACAGGCCATAGCCGATCACCTCGGCATAGATTTTCGCGCCGCGTGCCTTGGCCCGCTCATATTCCTCGAGCACGACCACGCCGGCGCCCTCGCCCATCACGAACCCGTCGCGATCGATATCATAAGGGCGGCTGCCCCTTTCAGGCGTATCGTTGAAATTGGTCGACAGCGCGCGCGCCTGGGCAAAGCCGGCAATGCCGAGCGGGCAGATCGCGCCCTCGGCGCCACCTGCGAGCATCACATCGGCATCATCCATCGCGATCATCCGCGCGGCATCGCCGATCGAATGCGCGCCCGTCGAGCAGGCGGTCACGACGGCGTGATTCGGGCCCATCAGGCCATATTTGATCTGCACCTGGCCCGTGATCAGGTTGATCAGGCGGCCGTGCACGAAATGCGGCGACACGCGGCGCGGGCCCTTTTCGTGGAGCACGATCGATTCGCTGGCAATGCCCGGCAGACCGCCGATGCCCGCGCCGATCGAGCAGCCCGCGCGGAAGCGCTCCTCCTCGGTCATGTCGGTCAGGCCGGCGTCCTCGAGCGCCTGGCCGGCGGCATCGATGCCGTAGATGATGAATGGATCGACCTGGCGCTGCACCTTATGGTCGACGCGCTTGCCCGGATCGAAGCCATATTCATGCTCCGGCGGCTTCACCTCGCAGGCGATGCGGCAGGCATAGTCGGTCGCGTCGAAGCGCGTGATCGTGGCTGCGCCCGATTTGGAGGCGATGATGTTCGCCCAGGCGGTTTCCACATCGGCACCCAGCGGCGTCACAAGCCCGAGCCCGGTTACGACAACACGGCGCATGGCCATCTCCGTTCTTCATTCGTCAAATAGGAACGGCCCCCCGCCCCTGTTGGTTGCCCTGGGACGGGGAGCCGTTCATGCATTCCTGCCCGAAAAGGGCCAGGCGAGGCGCCGGGGCGCCATCGGCCTGATCAGTCCTTATGCTCGTCGATGAAGGTGATCGCGTCCTTGACGGTCGTGATCTTCTCCGCGGCGTCATCAGGGATTTCGACTTCGAACTCTTCCTCGAACGCCATCACCAGCTCAACGATATCGAGGCTGTCCGCGCCCAGATCGTCGATGAAGCTCGCGTCTTCGGTGACCTTGTCGGCTTCGACGCCGAGATGCTCGACGACGATCTTCTTAACCCGGTCTGCGGTCTCGCTCATTGTTATCGTCCCTCTATCGCTGGGGGTTTCATTTCCTGAACGCACGTAGAACGCGCTTTGTGCCCTTGCAAGGGGGCGCAGGTGCGAGAACCGGTATCGCGAACGATCAGATCATCGCCATGCCGCCATTGACGTGCAGCGTCTGGCCCGTGACATAACCCGCCTCCTTGCTGGCGAGATAGACGACCGCCGCGCCGATATCGCCGCCCTGGCCCATATGGCCGGCGGGAATGCGCGCGTTGAGCGCCTCCTTCTGCGCATCGGGCAAGGCGTCGGTCATCGGCGAGGTGATGAAGCCCGGCGCCACGCAATTGACCGTGATGCCGCGGCTGGCGAGTTCCTGCGCCAGCGCCTTGGACATGCCGACCAGCCCCGCCTTGGATGCAGCATAATTGGCCTGACCCGGATTGCCGGTGGTGCCCACCACCGAAGTGATCGAGATGATTCGCCCGAACCGGGCCTTCATCATCGGCCGAGCGGCAGCCCGCGCGATCCGGAACGCCGCTTCCAGATTGACGCGGATCACCTGATCCCATTCGTCATCCTTCATCCGCATGACCAGATTGTCGCGGGTAACGCCGGCATTGTTGACGACGATATCGAGCTTGCCGAGCGCCTCGACCGCGCTTGGCACCAAGGCATCGACCGCGGCCCCATCGGAAAGATCACATGGCAAGGCGACATGATCGCCGCCGAGGCTCGCCTTGAACGCGTCGAGCTTCGTGGCATTGGACCCCGAAACCGCCAGCCGCGCGCCCTGCCCCGCCAGCGCCTGCGCGATCGCCGAACCGATTCCCCCGGAAGCGCCGGTCACCAGCGCGGTCATGCCTGTCAGGTCGAACATCTTATTCTCCATTAATTTTGTTCGCGCGGAGGCGCGGAGGCGCAGAGGATTTATGGTTGTTGACGAGCCGTCGGATGCCTTCCTTTAGCGTCTCGCCACCGAAATTGAGAAGCAGCCCAACGGGCTGCCCGGTCAAACGGAGATATGTCAGCAATTGCTTCGCATGCGCCGGATTCAACTGCTCAACTGATTTGATTTCCACGATCAAACGATGATCTACCAACAGGTCGATCCGGAAAGCGGCGTCGAACCGCAGGCCCTCGAATTCGATAGGTACGGCCACCTGTCGAGCAACTTCGTAACCCATCGCAGCTAGCTTCGCAGCAAGGACGGTTTCGTAGACGGTCTCAAGCAATCCCGGACCCAGGTCGCGATGCAGACGCAAGGATACGTCGATCACGTCCCCGGAGATCGTATCGATATCCTTCACCGCGACTCCTCTGCGCCTCCGCGCCTCTGCGCGAACAAAACTTAAAGCGTCTTCGCCAGTGCTTCGATGTCGTCCATCGAGATCACGCTCGATGCATCGACATCGGCCACGATGCGCTTGACCATCGGGGCGAGCACCTTGCCGCCGAACTCGATGAAACGCTCGACGCCGGTATCCGACATCGCCAGCACCGATTCCCGCCAGCGCACCATGCCGGTCACCTGCTCGACGAGCAGCCGACGGATCGTGTCGACATCGCCGACCGCCGTCGCCGTCACATTGGCGAACACCGGCACCAGCGGCGAATCGATCCGCGCTTCGGCCAGCGCCTTCTCCATCGCGTCGGCCGCCGGCTGCATCAGGGGGCAATGAAACGGCGCCGATACCGGCAGCAACACCGCGCGCTTCGCACCATATTCCTTGGCGATAGCGACAGCCCGCTCGATCGCGCCGCGATGGCCCGATATCACCACCTGGCTCGGATCATTGTCGTTGGCGACGGTGCAGACTTCGCCCTCCGCCGCAGCGTTGGCGATGATCCGCGCCTTTTCGAGGTCGGCGCCGAGCAGGGCGGCCATCGCGCCGACGCCAACCGGCACCGCCGCCTGCATCGCCAGCCCACGATGCTTTAGCAGCAACGCCGTGGTCGGCAGGTCGATCGCCCCCACTGCACACAAGGCGCTATATTCACCGAGCGAATGGCCCGCGACATAATCGGCCTTGTCGGCCAGGCGGATGCCGCCTTCCTTCTCCAACACCCGCAGCGTCGCGATGGCGTTCGCCATGATCGCCGGCTGGGCATTCTCGGTGAGCTGCAGCTCGTCCTCCGGCCCTTCGCTCATCAGCTTGAAGAGATGCTGGCCCAGCGCCTCGTCGACTTCCTCGAACACCGCACGGGCGACGGCGCTGGCTTCGGCGAGCGCACGGCCCATGCCGACCGCCTGGCTGCCCTGTCCGGGAAAGATGAATGCACGCATGGGCCGGCTCCTGTGAGATCAGGCGGGTGGGACTAGAAAGCTGAACGGACTTAGGCAAGCCGCGACAAATGGCGACCATTTCGGCCCTTTATCGGCACGGGCCTGCGACAAGCGACTCCTAGATAGGTGTTCGACGCCAAGCGAGGCGCCGTAACGACACCGAGGAGTGAGTATCATGAAGAAGTTCATCCTGAGCGCGATCGCCGTCTCGATGGTCGCAAGCCCGCTTGCCGCCACCGCCGCTTCGGCCGGTCAGTACCAGCCCCAGCAGCGCCATGAGACAGTCGTCCGTCATCAGCCGGGCAGGACCACGATCGTCCAGCGCGATTATCACCAGAGCCGCCCTCAGTACCGGAACAACTATCGCAACGATTGGCGCCGGGGCGAGCGGTTCGACTATCGCCAGGCACGCAACTACCGCGTGATCAACGATTATCGCGGTCGCCATCTGAAGGCCCCGCCCCGCGGCTACCGCTATGTCCAGTCGGGCAATGACGCGCTGCTGGTCGGCATCTCGAGCGGCGTGATCGCGGCCATCCTGGCCGGCGCGCTCCGCTAACACCCAAAGATCGGGCGGAAGGCTTGCCTTTCGCCCGATTTCCGCTAAGGGACCGCCATCGGGGTGGGAAGCGCCAGCTTTCCGCCCCGGTTGCATTGAGAGACGATAGCCGGAGGGGCGTTGCGCATGGTGCGTACGTCAGCGATCGGCCAAGAGAAGAGAAAGCAGCATGGCTCTGTACGAGCACGTGTTCCTTGCGCGCCAGGATCTGGCACAGGCGCAGGTGGACACGCTGGCGGAAACCGCCACCAAGATCATCGAAGATAACAAGGGCAAGGTCGTGAAGACCGAGTCCTGGGGCCTGCGCAGCCTCGCGTACAAGATCGCGAAGAACCGCAAGGCGCATTATGTGATGCTCGAAATCGACGCGCCGGCCGGTGTTGTCGCCGAGCTGGAGCGCCAGACCCAGATCAACGAAGACATCATCCGCTACATGACCGTCAAGGTCGACGCCCTCGAAGAGGGTCCGTCGGTGATGATGCGCAAGAGCGATCGTGACCGTGAGCGTCGTGGTGACCGCGAGGGCCGTGGCGACCGTCCGGACCGTGGTGACCGGCCCGAGCGCCCGCGTCGCGACTTCGACGGCGAATAAGGAGCATATAGACAATGGCACGCCCATTTTTCCGCCGCCGCAAGAGCTGCCCGTTCTCCGCGAAAGACGCCCCCCGGATCGACTATAAGGACGTCCGGTTGCTGCAGGGCTTCGTGTCCGAGCGCGGCAAGATCGTCCCGAGCCGCATCACTTCGGTGAGCGGCAAGAAGCAGCGCGAGCTCGCCCAGGCGATCAAGCGCGCCCGTCATCTGGGCCTGCTGCCCTACATCGTTAAGTAAGGAGCCGGACTCATGGATGTGATCCTGCTGGAACGAGTCGAAAAGCTCGGCAACATCGGCGACGTGGTGAAGGTGAAGGACGGTTTCGCCCGTAACTTCCTGCTGCCGAACAAGAAGGCGCTTCGTTCGAACGAAGCCAACCGCAAGGTCTTCGAGAAGAACCGCGAGAAGATCGTGGCCGACAACGCCGCGCGTCGTGGCGAAGCCGAGACCGAAGCCAAGACGATCGACGGCATCACGCTGACGCTGATCCGCCAGTCGTCCAACACCGGCCAGCTCTACGGCTCGGTCGCGGTGCGCGATCTGCTCGAGCTGCTCGAGTCCGAAGGCCACAAGGTGCCGAAGTCGGCGATCGTGCTGAACAAGCCGATCAAGGCCATCGGCGTCTATGACGTGAAGGTCGCCCTGCACGCCGAAGTCGCCGTGACCATCAAGGTCAACGTCGCACGCTCGCCTGAAGAGGCCGAGATGCAGGCGAAGGGCGTCGACGTGATGTCCGCGATGTTCGAGAAGGACGAAGCGGGCTTTGTCGAGGCGTACGATCCGAACGCCGAGCCGGGCGCGACCGCCGAGGTCCAGGCCGACGCGGCACCCGAAGCGGAAGAGTCGGCCGAAGGCTGAACGACCGCAAGGTTCGCATAGAAAAAGGGCCGTCCGGAGTTTCTCCGGGCGGCCCTTTTCTTTTGCCCCGCCCTGAAGCGGGTAACGGGTTGTTTCGGCGTTACGGCGCTGCGACGCACGCACCCACCACCGCAACCAGCGGGATCAGGGCGAGGAAGATCGGAACGACGGATTTCATGGCCTGGTTCGTTTCGTGTTCGTGGAACTTGAAAGGGGAAATGCGCACGAGGCCGGAAGGTTTCAACAGGATGAACGGGAATATTTTTACGGCGAAGCGGAACTTTCCAGCGACGAACCGATTCGTGGGGCGGGAATTCGACATCCCCGGGGCCAGATCCGTTCAGCAAATGGACAGAATTCGGGCCTCTGTCGGGCGCCCGGCAACGCCCACATACGGTTACCGCCACGTCAGCCAATTGCATTTCCCATTCGACAAGCTAGCATCCCTAAGTCGTTGATAGTCGCTGCAATCATGTCGCGATCACGCCTTGGGGGCTTCGGAAGATGGGGATCGGTCGCACCGTTGCGGCGCTTGGCCTGGGCTGGCTCGCCCTGGTCGCCGCTGATGGGCCCGAATCGCTGGAGGACTCGGTCCTCGACGAGATCAACTATGTCCGCGCCAACCCCCAGAAATATGCCGACGAGTTGCGCCAGTATCGCGATCTGTTCGACGGCCGCGTAGTGCGCCTCCCCGGCGATCCGGTGGGCGAAATGACGCGTGAAGGCGCCTATGCGGTCGACGAAGCGATCGCCTTTCTCGACCGCCAGAAACCCCTGCCCCCGCTCGCTCGCGGCGCATTGCTCGAGCGTGCCGCACACGACCTTGCCGAAGAGCAGGGCGAAACGGGCCGCAACGGCCATCGCTCGGCCGATGGCGCCATGCCGGGCGACCGGGTGAAGCGCCACGGCGGCGACATCTTCGTGAGCGAGACCATCTCCTATGGCTATAGCGAGCACCACGCCGTGGTCCGGCAGCTCGTCATCGATGACGGCGTGGCCAGCCGTGGCCACCGCGCTTTGATCTTCGCAACCAGCAACCGCTTCGCCGGCGTCGGCTGCGGTGCGCATCCGACGGTGCGCTACATGTGCGTGATCGACTATAGCGCAACCGCGAATGGCGGGCCGCAGCTGCCAACCTTCGCAGCGTCCAGCCGCTAGGCTATTGGATCGAGCGCCTCAGTGCCGATCGATTCAACCATAGGAAGAACCGCGGTATCCCGTGACGGTCGAGGTGTCGGTGGCGCCGCGGTTCGCTGTTTCTCACGGGCGGGCCTACTAAAGGAACGCAGGACCGGCGCGACGCGGAATCCCTGTTCCGGCCGGATTTTCCCCTGATAACCCGCGAGATTTCCCTGTTATCGAATAACAGGGAATTTCGTCCGCCGTGACGCGTCCTACAGCAGCCCAGCGCGTGCCAGCCCCGCGTCCACCACCCGCTGGCTCGCCTCGCCCGGCCAGGTCATCGGCAAGCGCAGCGCCTGCGGGAAGCCTGGACGAACCCGGCTCAGCGCATATTTGACCGGCCCGGGCGACGCGTCGGTGAACAGCGAGACGTGGAGCTGGAACAGGCGGTCCTGATAGCCGAGCGCCTTGGCGTAATCACCCGCGTGGCACGCCGCCTGGAATTCGGCGCAGAGCTTCGGCGCGACATTCGCGGTTACCGAGATGCAGCCCCTGCCCCCGGTCGCGTTGAACGCCAGTGCCATGTCGTCATTGCCGGAGATCTGGCAGAAATCCGGTCCACACGCGTCGCGCTGGGCGGAGACGCGCTGGATGATCCCCGTCGCATCCTTGACGCCGACGACGCTCGGAAAGGCCTTGGCGATCCGGCCCATCGTCTCGACTGCGATGTCGGTCACGGTGCGCCCGGGCACATTGTACAGTATGATCGGCAGGTCGCAGCTGTTCGCCACCGCCTCGAAGTGGCGGAAGATGCCCTCCTGATTGGGGCGGTTGTAATAAGGCGGCACCATCAGCGCCGCCTCGGCGCCGGCTTCCTTCGCGGCCTTGATGTTCTCGATCGCGACCCGCGTGTCGTTCGAACCCGCACCGGCGATCACCGGCACCCGGCCCGCGGCCTGCTCGACGCACACCCGAACGGCGTGGAAATGCTCCTCCGCCGACATGGTCGCGGCCTCGCCGGTCGTTCCGCAGGGCACCAGCGCGCTTGACCCTTCGGCGATCTGCCACTCGATGAAATCGCGATAGGCGCCCTCGGCGAAACGCCCATCTTCCTCGAACGGCGTGACGAGCGCCGGGATCGAACCCGAAAACATGGTTGATGTGCTCCTGCGGGACGGTGATTCCGTCGCATTTTCGTAAATTGTTCAGCGACAAATAAGGTCGGCTCCCATATCCTGTCCACATGATACCGTCATTGATCAAGTCGGGATTGCTGTTCGCCGGTGTTTCGGGCCTCGCGGTCACGTCAGGCGTAGCACAGGATCAACTCGGCTGGGGCCGCGCGCAGCAGGTGCTGCAGGGCTCCGCCGCCGCCAACAGCGCGCTCTCCGCGACGATCACCGAATGGAAATCGCTTCAGGACAGCGCGAGCTATCCGTTCGAGACCTATGCGCGCTTCCTGCTCGCGCATCCCGGCTGGCCCGGCGAGATGGCGATGCGCCGCAGCGCCGAGAATGCGCTGTCTGTCGGCAACTGGTCGCCCAGCACCGCCGTCACCTATTTCCGCCGCTACGCACCGCTCACCGGCGCGGGCAAGACCCGCTTTGCCGAGGCGCTGGCAGCGACCGGCGCGCGCGACGAAGCAAACCTGGCCGCCCAAAAGGCCTGGGTGTCCGGCACCCTCTCGGCGCTCGATGAGGCGAAGCTGATCGGCAGCTTCTCCGGCGCACTGACTCCGGCCGATCACGACGCGCGGATGGACATGCTGCTCTGGCAGGGCTCGATCCCGTCGGCCCAGCGGCAACTTGCCTTGGTCAGCCCATCGAAGCGACCGCTGTTCGAGGCGCGACTAGCCCTTCGCACCAACGCGCCGAACGCGGCGGATCTCGCCGCCGACAGCAATGGCGTTGGCGCCGGCGACCCCGGCTATCTCGCCGACCGCGCGGCCTGGTTCCGCACCAACAATGCTTCGCCCAGCGCGCGCAGCCTGCTCGCCCGGCGCCAGGCGCTCGTCTCGCGTCCCGGCAGCCCGGAGAAATGGTTCGAGACGCTGCTCACCAACGCACGCGGCGCCGCCGCCGATGCGCAATATTCCACTGCCTTCGATATCGCCCACCTGTTGGACGATGCCTATCCCGCCGGGACGGACGTCAGCGAAAAGCCTTATGGCGAGCGCGACGATTATACGAGCCTCGCCTGGCTCGCCGGGCAGACTGCGATGAAACAGCTCGGGCGGCCTGCCGAAGCGATCGGCATGTTCACCCGCTATGCCGGCGCCTCGAAGACCCCGACGACTCAATCGAAGGGCTTTTACTGGGCCGGCCGGGCCGCCGAGGCGGCCGGGCGCCGCGATGAAGCCAACAGCTATTATGCGCGCGCCGCGGGCTTCCGCGACCTGTTCTACGGCCAGCTCGCGACCGAACGGCTCGGCATGGCGCTGACCCCGCCGGGCGACCCGCTGATGAAGCCGGTCGATCCAGCCCTCCGCGCTGCCTTTTACGGCCGCGAGACGGTGCGCGCCGCGCAATATCTCGGTACGGTCGGCGCGTGGCAGGACCAGACCGCGTTCGTCCGCCAGATCGCGATCGATGCGAAGACCGACAGCGACCACGTCCTCGCGACGGAATTGTCGCGCAGCCTCGGCCGGCCCGATCTCGGCGTGATGGTCGGGCGCAGCGCGCTGCAGAACGGTCTCAGCGAATACAGCACCGTCGGCTTCCCCAATGTCCGCGTGCCGGCCTCCAGCCAGGACAGCTGGACGATGATCCACGCCATCGCACGGCAGGAAAGCCAGTTCGATCGCGCCGCGGTCAGCCATGCCGGCGCGCGCGGGCTGATGCAGCTCATGCCGGGCACCGCGCGCGAGACCGCGGGCAAGCTCGGCATGTCATACGATCCGGGCTCGCTGACCAACGATACCGATTACAACATCATGCTGGGCTCGAGCTATTTCGAACGGATCTACCGGCTCTATGGCAGCTATCCGCTGGCCGTGGCGGCGTACAATGCCGGCCCCGGCAATGTGAACAAATGGCTGCGCGCCAATGGCGATCCCCGTACGCCGGGCGTCGACATGATCGACTGGATTGAGGCGATCCCGATCTACGAGACCAAGAACTACGTCCAGCGCGTGCTGGAGAATGCGGTGGTCTATGATCTGATGAACCCGTCCCGCTCGCGCTCCAGCGGCAACCGGCGGATCAGCTGGTATCTCGGCAAGAGCACACCGGGCTGAGCTGGATCCGTCACCCCGGACTTGTCCCGGGGTCCATCGTGCCGCACACACATTCTTCGCCGCGTCTGCGGAACGAGCCCGGCATGACGGAAGCCCATGGACCGCCCAAACTACATCACCCCCTCGGGCTATAACGCCCTCAGCACCGAATACCGCGCCCTGCTCGGCGACGAACGCCCCAAGCTGGTCGAGGTGATCTCCTGGGCCGCCGGCAATGGCGACCGTTCCGAGAATGGCGACTACATCTATGGCCGCAAACGCCTGCGCGAGATCGACCGCCGGCTCGGCTGGCTCGCCAAGCGGATGAAGGCAGCGGTGGTGATAGATCCCGCCGCCCAGCCCGACCGCTCGCGCGTGTGGTTCGGCGCCACCGTCACCATCGCTGATGAAGACGATACCGAGCGGGTCCTCACCCTGGTGGGCGACGATGAGACCGACGCTGGCGCTGGCCGCATCGGCTGGAGCGCGCCCCTCGCCCGCGCGCTACGCGGTGCAGCCATCGGCGACCTGCGTCGGGTCACCCTGCCCGCGGGCGAACGCGAATATGAGGTCACCGGCATCGCCTACCCGGCAACCTAGCGTTTCCTGCGGACAGATTGACGGCACCCACTCGTCATGAAACGATCGCGCGACGAAACGACCCGAGAGGAACCGTCATGCCGATCCCCGCGACCTGGTCTTCCCAGCTCCTCAGCATCCTGCGCATTGTCGCTGGCCTGGGCTTTCTCCAGCACGGCGTCTCGAAGTTCTTCGGCATCCCGCCCTTCCCCGCACCGCTCAACCCGTTGCTCTACGTTGCCGGCGGACTCGAACTGGTCGGCGGCACGCTGATCGTGATTGGACTCTTCACCCGGCCGGTCGCCTTCGTCCTTTCCGGCATGATGGCCATCGCCTATTTCATGGCGCATCTCCCACAGGGCTTCTTCCCGGCCGCCAATGGCGGTGAAGCAGCGATGCTCTACTGCTTCATCTTCCTGTACCTCGCTGCCGCCGGCGGTGGTGCATGGAGCGCGGACGCCGCCCGCACCAAGGCGTGATCACCCCTTGGCCGGCGGCGGGCAAGCCCCGTACTCGGCGATCGCCTTTTCGAGCAGCGGCCTGACCATGGCCGGCGGCATATGCGCCATCTCGGTCAGGGGCATCGTCGTGCCGATCTTCTGCGCCAGCAGATAGCCGAGATAATAGCCGAAACGCGGCGGGAACGGACCGCCGCTCGGCCGACCGAAGAAGAAGGGCGCATAATCCGCCTGCTCGGTGGCGTCGAACTTGGCATGTGCCAGGCACATCGCCTCGCGGAGCCGCGGATTGACTGCGGCGGGCAGCGGCTCGGGAATAGTGAGCAGGAGCTGACGCTCGCTCGCCCCCGGGTTCATCCGCGACGCGACGTACACCGCCATCCCTTCCTGCCACAGCGAGCACCAGAGCGCGTCGCAGTCGGGAAACCAGGTGGCGTGATAGAGATGGAACAGCTCGTGATCGAGGAACGGTGCGATCGTCGTCTCGTCATGGATCTTGGCGATCACGTCAGCGCCGAAGATCATCACGTTGCGCCCGTTGATGGTGCGCGATCCGCCATCCATCTGGCCGAGCGAGTGGACCAGATAGACCGGCATGTTGAGCTCGTAGTCGGGGAAGGTCTTGAGGAAGCGCGTCTGGCCGGTCGTGAAGGCCTGGGCGAACGCATCGGATGCGGCGGTATATTTCTCGCGAATGGCCGGAAAACCGATCAAGGCCGCCGCGACGGTGGCGTCATACTCCGCCTCGGTCCGTCCATGGGGCTGGTAGAAGCCGGGGAACAGGGCATTGAAGCGCGCGCGGAACAGCCGGACTCGCTCTGCCTCCGGCATTGTCGCGGTCTCGTCGACAAACGCCGTGAAGGCAGCGGTATGGGAGGTGAAATCTGCGGATGTCACCACAACCGCCGCATTCTCGTGCGGCACTGCGGGTGTCGGGTTGGCCTGCACCGCGAGCGCAACCGCCATCAACGTTACCAGAATCATGGCGGCATTCCTCCCCGATCGAACCGTGTTGTTCAGGCAATACGCCACGCGCCTGATTTCGCAAGGCGCGGCCAGGTCGAGCATCGGGATGTGAGAAGGCTCCGCTAACCGTCTCGAAAATCAGTCATCTCACGCCGGAAGCTGCCGGAATCGCGGTGAATCCGTTTGTGCCCGGCTTTTGGCCGGATCGGCCGCTGTTAGGGTTTGCGTCTGGCCGGGCGGGGGTCGCACGGTCGTGTAAAGCGAGAAACGACAAATGAGCGCGACACAGAGAATGATCGTGAGCGGCAAGGTGCAGGGCGTTGGTTACCGGAACTGGACGATCTGGACGGCCAATGCGCTGGGCGTGACGGGTTGGGTCCGCAACGTCCAGAACGGCAGCATCGAAATCATGGCATCGGGCGAGGATCAGGCGCTCGACGCACTGGTCGAGGCTTGCCGCCAGGGACCGCAGCTTGCCCGGGTCGACGATATCGAGGTGCAGCCGGTCGGTGAAATCCACCTCAAGGGCTTCAACAAGCGCCTCGGGATCCAGGCATAGCTGCCTCAGCCCTCGGCGATATCCTCGTTCCACAGCGCCGGATGCTCGGCGATGAAGCGTGCCATCAGCTCGATGCAGCGCGGGTCGTCGATCACGTCCACGCGCACCCCTCGTTCGCGCAGGAAGTCCTCGTTGCCGCCGAAATTCCGGTTCTCGGCGATCACGACATGAGGAATGCCGAACTGCACGATCGTGCCCGCGCACATCATGCAGGGGCTGAGCGAGGTATAGAGGATCGTGCCCCGATAATGCGGCCGGCGGCCGGCATTGCGCAGGCAATCCATCTCGCCATGCGCGATCGGATCGCCTTGCTGAACGCGCCGGTTATAGCCCTCGCCCAGAATCCGCCCGTCGCCGACCAGGACCGATCCGATCGGCAAGCCGCCCTCGGAGCGCCCCTGGTCGGCCAGCTCGAAGCAACGGGTGACGAAAGGGGCATGCAGGTCGCTCATCGGCGCAGGCTATCGCCGTCCGGTGGCCCGGTCGAGAGCGCGACGAAAACTGCCTCGATTCCGATATCTGCCCCAACCGGCGCCGACCTTGCGGACTGATCATGCTAGGATCGCCGCCGTCAGCGCCCGCCCTCAGGGAATGAGCCAATGACCAGCACGACTCAACGCGTCTTCATCTCCGGCAAGGTCCAGGGCGTGGGTTTCCGCGACTGGGTGGTCCGCCACGGCAAGGCGCTCGGCCTGATCGGCTGGGTCCGCAACCGTACCGACGGCCGGGTCGAGGTTCTGGTCATCGGCGACAGCGACGCCTCCACGGCCCTGATCGACAAATGCCGCGAGGGCCCGCCGCTCGCACGCGTCGAGCATATCGAGGCCCATGCCGACAGCGAACGCCCGCCCAAGGGGTTCACCAAGCGGTTTACGCTGTGACCAATCAACCATTGGTGGAAAATCACGCCTTCCGTGATATCTTCCTGCCATGACGGAGCTTCTGCCCCTCAATATCTCGCCCCTTCCCGTGAAGCTGCGTGTCGAGGACTATCTGCTTCTCGACGACGCCGGCGCGTTCGACGCCTATCGCAAGACCGAATTGATCGGGGGGGACGTCTATTTCATGAACGCCCAGCATCGACCGCATGCGCGGATCAAGTCGCGCCTTCATGTGCTGCTGGCGGGCGCGCTGGCGCAGACGAATCCCGGAATCGAGGCCGTGGTCGAAGGTTCGGTGGCGATACCGCCCACGAACGCGCCGGAACCCGACATCGTGCTGACGATGGAAGCGGAAGGCGATGGCCTCATCCCGCTCGCGTCGGTGCGGCTGATCATCGAAGTGTCCGACGCAACACTTGCGTTCGACCTCGAAGAAAAGCTGTGCATCTACGCCGCAGCCGGCGTGCCCGAATATTGGGTCGCGGACGTGAACGCCAAGGTGATCCACCAGATGTGGCATCCCCGAGGCGATACCTATGCGGAAAGGCGCGCGACTGCGTTTGGCAATCCCATCGAGGCAGCCTCGATCGCCGGGCTCGTCATCGAGACAAACCCACTTCGCTAGCGCTTCGGGGATCGTCGACCCGCCATCACGCGGGCCGACGAGAAGTTCCCAGGATTCAGCGCGTCAGCTTCTTGTATGCCAGCCGCGTCGGCCGGTCCGCCGCATCGCCCAGGCGACGGCGCTTGTCCGCCTCATAGCTTTCGAAATTGCCCTCGAACCATTCGACATGGCTGTCGCCCTCGAAAGCGAGGATATGAGTCGCGAGGCGATCGAGGAAGAAGCGGTCATGGCTAATCACCACGGCGCAGCCGGCGAAGCTCTCCAGCGCCTCTTCGAGCGCGCGCAGCGTCTCGACGTCGAGGTCGTTGGTCGGTTCGTCGAGCAGCAGAACGTTGCCACCCTCCTTCAGCATCTTGGCGAGATGGACGCGGTTGCGCTCACCGCCCGACAGCTGACCGACCTTCTTCTGCTGGTCCTGGCCCTTGAAGTTGAACGCGCCGACATAGGCCCGCGTGCCCAGTTCCTGCTTGCCGAAGCGGAAGACCTCGAGCTTGTCGGAAATCTCCTCCCAGACATTCTTGTTGGGGTCGAGATCGTCGCGGCTCTGGTCGACATAGCCGAGCTTGACCGTCTGGCCGACCTCGATCGTGCCGCCATCGGGCTGTTCTTGGCCAGTGATCAGCTTGAACAGGGTCGACTTGCCCGCGCCGTTCGGGCCGATCACGCCGACGATACCACCGGGCGGCAGCACGAAATCGAGATTCTCGAACAGCAATTTGTCGCCATAAGCCTTGGTCAGCCCCTTGGCCTCGATCACCTTGCCGCCGAGCCGTTCGGGCAGCTGAATCAGGATCTGCGCCTTGCCGACCGAGCGATTCTCCTGCTTCTCCATCAACTCGTCGAACGCGCGGATACGCGCCTTGGACTTGGTCTGGCGGGCCTTGGGGGTCTGGCGCATCCAGGCGAGCTCGTCGGCGATCGCCTTGGCCTTGCCCTGCTCCTCGCGCTCTTCCTGCTCGAGCCGCTTCACCTTCTTTTCGAGATAACCCGAATAGTTGCTCTCATAGGTATAGTAGCGGCCGCGATCGAGCTCGAGCACCCAGTTGACCACGTTATCGAGGAAATAGCGGTCATGGGTCACCAGGATGACGTTGCCGGTATATTCCTTGAGGTAATTCTCCAGCCACTGGACGCTCTCCGCGTCGAGATGGTTGGTCGGCTCGTCGAGCAGCAGGATATCGGGTTTTTCGAGCAGCAGCTTGCACAGCGCGACACGGCGCTTCTCACCGCCCGACAAATTGGTGACCGGGCTGTCGCCGGGCGGGCAACGCAGGGCCTCCATGGCCTGCTCCAGCTGGCTGTCGAGCGCCCAGCCATCGGCTGCGTCGATCTTTTCCTGCAGCTCGCCCATCTCCGTCATCAGCGCGTCGAAATCGGTGTCGTCCTTGGGATCGCCCATCTCGGCGCTGATCGCGTTGAAGCGCTCGACCATCGTCGCGACAGGCCCGGCGCCCAGCTTGACGTTTTCCAGCACCGTCCTGGTCGGGTCGAGCTGCGGCTCCTGCGGCAGATAGCCGACCTTGATGCCTTCCGCCGCCCAGGCCTCACCGGTGAAATCGGGGTCGATCCCGCCCATGATCTTCATGAGCGTCGACTTGCCCGAACCGTTCGGACCGATGATCGCGATCTTCGCGTCACCAAGGAACTGGAGGTGGATATTGTTGAGCACCGGCTTGGCGGCACCCGGGAAGGTCTTGGTCAGACCCTTCATCACATAGCTGTACTGCACGGCCATCGCCGATTGGCTCCGTCTTTGAATGCGGGGAATTTCGCTGGCGCATGTAGTGATTGCGGGGCCGCTTGGCAAACCGGATCATGTCCGAAAATCGGCGCGCACGGCGCTTGTCGAAACACCATGCTTGCTTCTAAGCGACGATGCGACGGCCCTGCATCTTTTCGGGGCGAACGGAGGACCCGATCGTGCGTTATGTCTCCCTTGTCGCGGCACTCGCCGCCTCTGCTTTCGCTCTTCCGGCCGCTGCGCAACAGGCGCCGCTCGATCCCGCTATCGGCAAGCTGCGTGACGCAGCGCTCAACGATGATGTCGCCTGGGATATCGTCGAAGGCCTGACCACCGAGATCGGCCCGCGACCGGACGGATCGCCGCAACAGGCCAAGGCGCGAGAATGGGCCGTGGCCAGGCTCAAGAGCCTCGGCTTCCAGAATGTTCGCATCGAGACCTACCAGCTCGACACCTGGGTCCGCGGACTCGAGAGCGCCGAGGTCGTCTCGCCCTTTCCCCAGCCGCTGCGCCTCACCGCGCTCGGCAATTCGGGTGCGACGCCGCCCGAAGGCCTGACCCTGCCGATCGTCTTCTTCCCCAGCATCGACGACCTGCGCGCCGCCCCTGACGGCAGCCTGAAGGGCAAGATCGCCTTCGTCTCCAACACCATGCAGCGCACCATGGATGGCTCGAGCTATGGCAGCCAGGGCGCCGCGCGGCGCCAGGGGCCGAGCATCGCCGCGAAGAAGGGCGCGAGCGCGATCGTCATCCGCTCGATCGGCACCGATCACGGCCGTGGGCCGCACGCCGGCGTCACCAATTTCGAAGCGGGCGTCACCCCGATCCCGGCCGCCGCGCTCTCGGTGGCTGACGCCGCGAACCTCGAACGCATGGTCAAGCGCGGCAAACCCGTTACGCTCCACCTGCTGCTCACGCCGAAGCGGGTCGGCCTGCGCGAATCCGGCAACGTCGTCGCTGAAGTGCCCGGCACCGATCCCAACGCGGGGATCGTCCTGATCGGCGGCCATCTCGATAGCTGGGATCTCGGCACCGGCGCGATCGACGATGCCTCCGGCGTCGGCATCACCACTGCGGCGGCGAAGATGCTGCTGGATTCGGGCACCCGCCCACGCCGCACGATCCGCGTCGTCTGGTTCGGCGATGAGGAAACGGGTGGCTTCGGCGGCGCGGCCTATGCCAAGGCCCATGCCGGCGAACGCCACGCGATCGCGACCGAATCCGATTTCGGCGCTGACCGGGTCTGGCGTTTCCAGACCAACCTGCCCGACAGCGCCAAGCCAGTCGCTGACCGGCTGGCGGCGGCACTTACCCCGATTGGCGTGATCCGCGGTCCGGGCGTCGCCAACGGCGGCACCGATGTCGAACCGGTGCTGGCGACCGGGGTTGCGGGGATCGACCTCAACCAGGATGGCCTGCGGTATTTCGACTATCACCACACGCCGGAGGACACGATCGACATCATCGACTTGGGTCAGCTCCGCCAGAATGTCGCCGCTTGGACGACGATGCTTGCCGTGGTTGCGAACGCGCCGGAGGAGATTGGGCCGGTTCCGATCAAGAAATGACGGAAAACCGTGACCGAACCTTTCTGCAAGATGAATTGCGATTGACGCACCTGCACCTTTCGTTATGAAAAGCGGCTCGTGGTAGCAATCGGGCTGGCCGCGAAGTTTGCTATGCTTGGGAGCATCCGCATGAAGAAGATCGCCTTTGTTCTCGCCGCCGCCGGCCTGATGTCGCTCGCCGCCTGCACCAAGCCCACTCCTGCTGAAAACAACACGGCAGCGATTGGGGACAACCTGGAAGCAGTCGCTGACAACATTGATGAGGTTGCCGACAACACGTCGAACGCAGTTGCCGCCGACGCGCTCGAGAACGCTGCGGATGGCCTGCACAATGCAGCCGACGCCGTGACGTCGAACATGTAATCGGCTCGATCGGGTCTCGGCCCGGTCGGTTGTTTCGAGAGGGCGTCCCTTCGGGGGCGCCCTTTTCGTTTGGGCGCCCCTTGCGATCGACGATCAGTCCACCTGTTCGCTTCCGAGCGTCGAGGAGACCTTCCACAGATCGATCCCACCCTCTCCGGCATATTGGTCGATCTCACGCAGCTCGGCCTCGTCGAACCCCAGCCGATTGACCGCATCGAGCGAATCGTCGAGCTGCTGCACCGTCCGCGCACCGATCAGGGCAGAGGTGACGCGCGGATCGCGCAGCACCCACGCAATCGCCATTTGCGCCAAGGTCTGGCCGCGCCGCCCGGCGATCGCGTTCAGCGCGCGAATCCTTCCGAGATTCTCGTCGGACAGCATCCGCTGGCCCAGCGAGCCGCTTTTGGTCGCCCGAGCGCCTTCGGGTACCCCGCCCAGATATTTACTGGTCAGCATCCCCTGGGCGAGCGGCGAGAAAGCGATGCAGCCCGTGCCCAGCTCGCCCAAGGTATCGAGCAGCCCGTTCTCGACCCAGCGATTGAGCATCGAATAGCTTGGCTGATGGATCAGCAAGGGCACCCGCTCCTCGCGCAGGATCGCGGCAGCCTTGAGCGTCAGCTCAGGTGAATAGGAGGAGATACCGACATAGAGTGCCTTGCCCTGGCGGTGCAGGTGCGCCAACGCGCCCATCGTCTCCTCCAGCGGAGTCTTCGGGTCGACGCGGTGCGAATAGAAGATGTCGACATAGTCGAGACCCATGCGCTTGAGGCTTTGGTCGCAGCTCGCGATCAGATATTTGCGCGATCCGCCGACATCGCCATACGGCCCGGGCCACATGTCCCACCCGGCCTTGGTCGAGATGACCAGCTCGTCACGGTGGCCGGCAAAATCGGCGGCGAGCACGCGGCCGAAATTCTCCTCGGCCGACCCGTAGGGCGGCCCGTAATTGTTCGCGAGATCGAAATGGGTGACGCCGCGGTCGAACGCGCGACGAAGCATCGCCCTGCCAGTCTCGAACACGTCCGCCCCGCCGAAATTCTGCCACAAGCCCAGCGAGATCGCCGGCAAGTCCAGCCCGCTCCTGCCGCACCGGCGATAAAGCATGCGTCCATCATAGCGGGCGGGATCGGCGGTATAGGGCATGGGATAGGGCACCGGGAACTCCTGTGGGACGAATCGAGGCATTCAGCGCCGGACGTCGGCGCGGTCGCTATACCATCTCGCCAGCCCGTCGAACGTCCTGTTTGCGCCGTACCTATGGCCGGTAAGCGCAATGGCGGGCAATATAGGCGGCGTGACCGGGCATGGTTTCGGCTGATTGCCGGAACAGCCCGGCCAGCCGCAGGAAATTCTGCTGAGCGCGCGGAATGTCGATCGTGTCGGCCAGCGGGGCCCAAGACGCGGGAATCGCACCCCGTCCAATCAGGACGGCGAGCCAGTCCGCCGGGCCGAAACCGCCCGCATCGCGGGGCCGCAGCCGCCCCCTTCCGCGGAACAACTTGATCCGGTGAGCCAGGCTGTCGGGCAATGCGCGCGCCTCCCCGCTCATTTGCAGGACCGCCTTCCCCTCTAGGATCACGACATGATGGAGCAGCGTCAGGTCGCGTTGCGCCTCGATCGACGCGGACATGATGCGATCGAACTCGTCCCCTTCCGCGTCTGCGTCGCCGCGATCAGGAAACAGCGACAGGAGAGCGGCAATACCGTCGCTCGCAATGTCGAGTTCGCCGGCCTCGATCGGCTCGATCGAGGCGGCCGCCGCCCCCAGGGCAACGCAATTGCCTGCCCAGAAGCGCTGCCGCCGCCCCCTGCGATGCGTCGTGAAGCGCGGGTCGCCTTCCCCGCGATCGCCTAAAGCCTCGGGCACGGCCTCTTCCGCGGTCTCGCCGGGCGCGAAACTGAAGCTGTGCCAGGTCCGATGTTGCAACGGCAACCGTCGCTCCCAGCCGGACAAATGCGCGGTCGCGCTCGACAGGGGCGGCAGGTCGGGCAAGACACCGGCGTCGACCGCAACCTCACGGCTGGAGGGAAACCAGCCGCTCCAGTCCTCGAACCCGATATCGAGCGCTTCCATCAATACTGCAGGGGCACCGGTGCAATCGACGAAGAAGTCCCCTTCGATGGAGCGCCCGTCCCGGAGCAGAATTGCGGCGATCCGCCCGCTCTCTCCGTCTCGCGTGACGGAACCGATCTCCCCAGCCTCGCAGCCGACGCCCTGCGCCAGCGCGAGCGATCTGAGAAACGCCGCGTACAGTGCCGTGTCGAGATGATAGCCATAATCCATCATCGCCCGCTTGTCGGCAGCGGGTCTCGCGAAACGGCCCATCGTCGCTGCGATGGCCGCAAGGTTATAGTCGTCGAGATCGACCGGCTGACCGGCCGCCCGGGCACGCAACCACAGCTGATAAAAGGCGACCCCGCCCACCTCGAGCCCGAAATCGCCGAACGCATGCAGATAGCCGCCTGGCCGCGCGAGGTCGGCGAAGCGCGTGCCCAGCCGCATCGTCCCGCCCGAACGCGCCAGCATCTCATGCTCGTCCACGCCGATCAAAGCGTGGAAATCCTTGTACGCCGGCAGCGTGGCCTGAACCGCGACGTCATCCACCGGGCAATCGATCACGGTGACGCGCATCATCGGCGCGAAGCGCGCCAGCGCGGTTGCCGCCATCCACCCGGTCACGCCGCCTCCGGCGATGACGATGCTGCTTAGCCGCTCGGGCTCGCCCATCTCAGCGCGGCCGGTAATTGACGAAGATATTGGCCGTCAGCCGCCCATTGCGCGGATCAGCGACAAGCGGTTTCTCCTCGCGGATATGGCCCGAATGGAGCAGGCAGCTGCGATAGATCGCCATCCGGTTGAACACCGCCTCACACCCCCCGATCCTGGAGTAATGGCCGGTGTCCTCACCGACATAATGTTGGGGCGGTGCCTCCTCGGCCAGTTCGCGCGCGCGAACCGCGTCATAGATCACAGCGCGTTCCTCATCGATCGTCTCATAGCCGGTCGCGCGATGGCGGTAGAAGGATGTGCCGCCATAGTCCGGATCGCACAGATAGTGGAGCAGGGCGAACTGCAGCGGATAGACTGTGTCGATATGCGGCGTGCGCTGCTGCACCGTGAGTTGCTCCGGCGGGGTCGTCGTCAGCGAGAAGCTGCATTCGGCATTGGACAGCACGACATCGCCCAGGCCGAACGCCCGCTCGATCAACGGGCTCAGCGCCCGCACTACCGCCTCGACATAGTTGAGCGGCGCCGGCGCGCGGACGCCGGGATAGCCGCCCTCGGGGTTGCCAGCGGGTGTGAACGCCACTTCCCACGTCGCATAGTCGATCAACCCGGCCGCGTCGTTGAGCAGTCCGTCGACGATCAGCACTGGCTCCTGCACCGCACCGACGCGGTCGAGCGTCACCCGGGGGCGCGGATTGACGCTCAGATCGTAGGTGGGGGCCGGAGCGGGCGTCATCGCGATCTCATCCGCAAGGTCTATGGCGCTTGCCAATATCCGGCAAGCACTGGCCAGGGCCGAAAAAAGGGGCTCCAATCCCGTTTGGATTGGAGCCCCATGATTCTCCGCCGATGGCGTTGCCTCCCGCAGCGGAGGCATTGCCGAAGGCGGGCCCCCTAACCCCCGAGCTTGGCGCGCAACGAGAAGATGATGCGCCGGTCGTTCATGAACCAGGACCGCGGCCGCCGTGTAAGATCGTTGTTGATCACCTGCGATGTCCTGAGCGTCTCGTTGAGCAGATTCACGCCCTGGAAGCCCATCTTGATGTTGGGCGTGACGTTGTAGAACACGGAGGCGTCCAGCTGTCCGGTCGCTTCGTTGAACACCGGAGCATAGGGCACAATAACATCGCGTACCGTCAGCAGATAACGCGAGCGCCAAGAATAAGCGGCACGGACTTCCAGTCCATGTGCCTGATAAAAAGGCGCAATGTTGACGGTATATTTCGACAGTCCCTGCAACGGCAATTTGCTGGTGTCGACATTTGCAACACGCCCGGCTGCCACATCGGGGTCGGTGGCGGAGAGCGTGCTTTGTTTCACACCCTTGGAGTCGACATAGGTGAAGTTGCCAGACAAGCCGAACCCGCTGAGGAAACCGGGCAGGAAGGTGAAGGTCTGCTGATAGCCGACCTCGAGTCCCTTCACTCGCCCCGTGTCGGGCGAATTGAACGGCGTGGTCACCAACGCCCCGAACGTCGCGCCGTTATTGGTGAAGGTCAGGCGCTGCGTGCCGTTGGTAAGCACGCCGTACAGATCCTTCTTGAACAACGACAGTGTCAGCTGGCCCACGCTCGAGAAATACCATTCCGCCGTGACATCATAGTTATTGGACCTGATCGGCTTGAGGTACGGATTACCGACGTTGAAGATCGCAATCGGCGCGCCATTCGTCCTGATCGTGGTGTCCAGCGTATCGAGCGTGATGTTGTAAAAGGCTCGAGTCAGGCCGAAATCAGGTGGAGCTACGCCCTGGTTGAACGCCGCACGAAATTGTAGTCCACCGCCCACTTCCAGCTTCAAATTAACGCTCGGCAGAAAGTAATGATAGTCCAGTTTCGCGCTGATTGGCGTCAGTGCACCATTTTGAAACTTGTTTGCATTGGCCACGACAGTCGGCCCCAACGCGCAGAATGGCGTGGGAACTACGGGGAGGCCAGTGTTAGGATCGATGATCGGATTACCATTGCCATCCACCAGGGGCGCGCAGGTGAAGCTGCGGGTGGGATAAGAGAAAAAGCCCTGCGCCTCCCGCGTTGTCTTGGAATACCGGACACCGACGTTGCCGCTGAGCCTCAAGCCACCCTCGCCTATCGGGTTGCCGAAACGGATCTGAGCGTAGACGGCGTTGTTACGCTCGTGCACCGGATTGATCTCGCCTGGCAGGAAGGGCGTCCCGGCGACCACACCGCAGCGCATGGCGAGCGGCACCCAGTTCTGCGGGCATTGACCGGTAATGGCGCGCGCGCGCCATTCGTCACCGATTGCCAGCGCGGCCGTACTAGCGGCGGCATAATTCCTGATCAGTTCGTCGGGCACAAACAAACGACCGGCGCCCGTAGGCAGGTTGACGCTGCCGCGAAAGAAGTTCGCGAATGAGAATGGTTCGCTCGGCCCTGGCGACCCACCGTTGGAAGCCGATGCTGGATTGCCATTGACGGGGGTATCGAGCCATACCGGCCCACCGCGACCGATGCTGACACCCGATGGCGGTGTGGCGTCGGTACCCCCACCCCAGATTTCACTCAGAACACCCCAATTGTACGTCGAAAAGCGTGCGGTATTTTCGCGATCGGAGAAACGATAACCTGCACGGATCGAATTTAGCCAACTATCCTCAGGAAAGGAATAATCGAGGTCGATACGGGCGGCATCCTCATTGCCATCACTGTCTTCGATGTGATCCATCGCCGAGCGATAATAGCTGTTATAGGGGTCCAGATAGCTCGAATGCTGCGCGTTCATGAACAGCGGCCCCCCAACATTGGATGGCGCGAGGAAGTTCACCTTGGCGGGGTCGTCGCCATTCAGGTGAATCTCCGCATTTTGGAAGGTCGACGTCCAGATGCCGAAGTCGGTGTTCGTCACATGCGACTTGGTGTGCTGATAGTCGACGTTGACACCAAGCCGGTCGGTAACCTTCCACTTGAAGTTGGCACCGTAATCGTCGGTCAGATATCGCTGATCGACTGCCCGAGTGATATTGTTGCTCTGTAACCCATTGATGGGCGTGCGCCTGTTGGCGGCATCACCCCATTGATCGGCGCGATATCCATTGGGCGCCGTGATTGTGCCGTCAGTAAAGATGCCTTGGCTGTCGAAGCTGAAGCTGGTGCCGGGCAGCGGCTGAGAATCGCCATTGCTGGTGACGTTGTCCGTCGCGATCTCGACTGCATGCTCGGTCCAGGTCTCCCGCGAATCCGACCGTAAAAACTGGAAGGTCGCTGACATTGATTCGTCGTTACTGCGCCACTGCGCCGCTGCCGAATATCCGTAACGGACGCGGTCGAATTCCTGGCTGCGGATCGCGGCACCGCGGGGAATATAAACGATCGGGTCGGTATTGGTCGGAGATGGCTGGCCATAGCTCACCACGCCTTGGGCATCCACGTGCCGTGTGCGCTGACCCCAATTCGAAATCTGAAGGCCGTCCGCACGCGAGACCAGTTCGGAACGGACGAAGCTGCCCATCAGCCCCACCTCGCCGATACCTGTCTGCCAACGATTGCTGGCGAGGAGCGACACGGTCGGCGCTGATTTGTGGATGAAGTCGCCGTAATTGACCTCAAGCGTACCCGCGACGAGCAGTCCCTTCGAATCGAAGGGCACGCGTGTGCGCAGGTTGACTGTACCGGCAATGCCGCCTTCGACCATGTCGGCCGAGGGGCTCTTGAACACATCGACGCCCGCAAGCAGCTCTGACGGAACATCGGCAAAGCTCAGACCGCGGCCGTTATTGGCGGTGAAGGTGTCGCGCCCGTTCAGTTCGGAGCGGGTGTAGGTCAGGCCGCGGACAACGACGCCCGAGCCCTCGACCGAAAAGTGATCGGGATCGACACCCGCCGCGAAGCGGCTGATCGCCACGCCCGGCACGCGCTGCAATGCCTCGGTGACCGAGCGATCGGGAAGCGCGCCGATATCTTCCGACGAGATCGAGTCACTGACGATTTCAGCGTTCTGCTTCAGCGCCTGCGCCGTCTTGAGGCTCTGGCGGATGCCGGTGACGACGATATCCGCATCATCCTGAGCCGGCGTGTCCGACGTTGTCTGGCCGGTCGCATCTTGTGAGCCCGATACCGGCTGAGCCGAATCCGCGACTTTGGGAGCGACCTCATCTGCCCATGCAGGCGTGGCCATCGAGAAAGCGCAAAGCGCCACCATCGACACGCCACCCCTCAGCGAACGGCCGATTCCGCCGCGATTCACGATTCCACCAGTGCGTGAAACATACCTCATCAGGTCACCCCCCTGTTATGGTACCGCTACCAATTTTTGGTGCGATTTGTTCTTGGCTATCTTCGTAGCTGCGGTCATGATGCCGTATCGGATATAAAAAGCAAGAGGCGCCCCGCAAAAAGTCTCACGTGGGACATTTGTTACAGATAGTGTGATCGGAAACACACATCTGTCGCGGCGGACGCACAGGGAGGGGCAATGATCGAAGCACAGGCGGCACGGGCCGACTCGGACAGGCGACTCCGTCGAATCGTCATCGTCGGCGGTGGAACCGCTGGCTGGATGACCGCGGCGTCGCTTGGATGGGCGCTTTCGGCACTCCCGATCGAGGTCGTGCTGGTCGAGTCGGAAGAGATCGGTACCGTCGGCGTCGGCGAAGCCACCGTCCCGCACATCCGCTTCTTCAATCAGCGGCTCGGCATCGACGAAGCCGATTTCATGCGGCGCACGAACGCCACCTTCAAGCTCGGCATCGAATTCCGCGACTGGGCGCGGATCGGCGACAGCTATATCCACCCGTTCGGCGATTTCGGCCGCGACATCGCCGGGCTGCCCTTCCACCAGCATTGGCTCCGCCTAAAACGCGCCGGACGCACCAATGCCGCGCTTGAGGCTTTCTCGCTCCCGATCATGGCGGCCCGCGCCGATCGCTTCGCGCCGCCCTCGCCCGATCCGTCGACGATCGAGTCGACCTTCTCCTACGCCTATCAATTCGATGCTGGCCTCTACGCCGCCTATCTGCGCAGCTACGCCGAACAGCGCGGGGTACGACGGGTCGAGGGCAAGGTGATGTCGGTCGGCCAGGACGGTGAAACCGGCTTTATCCGCTCGGTCGCGCTCGAAAGCGGCGAAGAGCTGGCCGGTGACCTGTTCGTCGACTGCTCGGGTTTTCGCGGCCTGCTGATCGAAGGCACGCTCAGGGCCGGTTATGAGAGCTGGACTCATTGGCTGCCCTGCGACGCCGCGCTCGCGGTGCCCTGCGTGCATGGCGGGCCGCTCACCCCCTATACCCGCGCCACGGCACGCGACGCCGGCTGGCAATGGCGCATTCCGCTGCAGCATCGCGTCGGCAACGGCCATGTCTTCAGCACTGCGTTCACGGACGTCGATGCGGCGCGCGATATCCTGATGACGAACCTGGAGGGCAAAGCGCTGGCCGAGCCCAAATTGCTGCGCTTCGCCACCGGCAAGCGCAAGGCGCAGTGGCTCGGCAACGTCGTCGCGATCGGCCTGTCCTCAGGCTTCCTGGAACCGCTGGAATCGACCAGCATCCATCTGATCCAGCTCGGTATCACCAAGCTGATCGAACTGCTGCCGCTCGACGGCTGGGATCCGCTCGACGCCGCGGAGTTCAATCGCTCGATGGGGGTCGAATATGAGCGGGTCCGCGACTTCCTGATCCTGCATTATTGCGCGACGGAACGGACCGACACCGACTTCTGGAACCATTGCCGGACGATGAGCCTGCCCGACTCGCTGATCTACAAAATGGCAGCCTTCCGGGAGCGCGGCGTCGTCGTGAAATATCGCGAGGGCATGTTCCTCGAGCCGAGCTGGCTCGCCGTCTATTATGGCCAGCGCATCGAACCTGAACGAGTCAGCCCGCTGGTCGAGGCACTGCCGATCGATGAGGTCGCCGCCCGCGCCGAGGCCATGATGGTCGCATTCCGCCACGCCGCCGAGACGATGCCCGATCATGCCGCCTATCTCCGTCAGCTTTCTGGCCTTGCCGATCCGGTGCGCGCATGACGGTCGGCGAGATGCGCACGGTCGCGATCCTGGGTGGTACCGTTGCAGGCTGGATGGCGGCCGCCACCCTCGCCCGTCGCCTGCCGCGCCGGCACTATCGCGTCATCGTCGTCGAGACAGATCGCGATGGTGATGGCCTTGGCGATTTCGGCACGACCTTGACCGCGCTGCCGTCGATCAGGCCGTTCCACGACTCCCTCGGCATCGACGAGAACCTCATCCTGCGCGCCACCCGCGGCAGCTTTTCCCTGGGCGTCGCCTTTGCCGGCTGGGCCGAACGAGACTCGGCCTATTTCCTCCCCTTCGGCACGGTCGGCGCGCCGCTCGGTCCGGTCGCCTTCCACCAATTGCTGACCCGCTTGCGGCAACTGGGTCGCCCGGTCAGGGCGGCGGACTATGCGATCGCCGCGATCGCCGCCCAAGCGGGGCGTTTCGCGCGCCCCTCGACTGACCAGCACTCAATATCATCGCACTATGCCTATGGCCTCCATCTCGACGCCTGGGGTTATCTCGCGGCGATGCGCGCGACCGCTGAGGCGCATGGCGCCCGCGCCGCCGCCGCGCCTTTCCGCCGGGCGCTGTTGGGCACCTCGGGCGAGATAGCGGCGCTCGAACTCGCCAACGGCGACTCCCTCGCGGCATTGCTGTTCGTCGATGCCACCGGTTCCGACGCATTGCTGAGCGAGGCCGCGCTCGGCGTCGGTTTCGAAAGCTGGCGGCAATGGTTGCCATGCGATCAGGCAATGGCCGTTCTGGTCCCGGATCCGTCGGATCCGCCGCCGCTCGGCCATGTCGAGGCGCTGGCCAATGGCTGGCGCAGCGGTACGCCGCTTGCGGGAGAGGCCGGGCGCCTGCTGTGCTGGAGCAGCGCTTTCGGCGATGCAGGCGGTGCCGCAGCCCTCGGCGTCGAGGGCGGCGAGCTGCCGCATCTTATTGCATTCGAGAATGGCCGCCGTGCCGCGCCCTGGTATCGCAACTGCGTCGCTATCGGCGCGGCCGCCTGCGTCCTGGAGCCGCTACACCCGGTCGCGCTTCACCTCGTGCAAAGCGCGCTCGCACGGCTCGTCACCCTGTTCCCCGATTCACCGGAGGCAGCGGTCGAGTCAGCCGAATATAATCGCATGACGATCAACGAGACCGAAAGCGCCCGCGACTTCCTGATCGCGCAATATGCCACCAACGGCCGCCTTGCCGACCCCTTCTGGAATGCGGTTCGTTCGATCCGCCCGCCCGACCGCCTTGCCTACAAGGTTGCCCAATTCGCCAGCGCCGGGCGCATGCCGATGTTTGACGACGACATGTTCGAGGAAGCGGACTGGATCGGCCTGCTCGACGCCCAGGGCCTCCACCCGCGCCGCCATGACGCGCTGGCGGGCAGCATACCGGTCGAGCGTATCGAACAGCATCTCGCGCGTTTGCGCGAGGCGATCATCGCCGGGGTGAAGGCCATGCCGCCACACGGCGAGTATCTCCGTCGTGCCTATAGCGCCCCGCCGCGTGGCGCTGCCGCATGAGTGCGCCGAAACCGATCCGCAGCATCGTCATCGTCGGCGGCGGCACTGCCGGCTGGATGGCGGCCGCCGCCCTGTCGCGACTTGTCCGCACCGGCGTTTCGGTCACCCTCGTCGAATCCGACGCGATCGCCACGATCGGCGTGGGCGAGGCCACGATCCCGCCGATCCGCAACTTCAACGGCCTGCTCGGAATCGATGAGAACGACTTTCTCTCGAAGACTCAGGGTACGATCAAGCTCGGCATCGATTTCATCGACTGGACGCGCGAGGGGCACCGCTACACGCATCCGTTCGGCGAATTCGGCTTCGATATCGAGGGCGTCAAATTCCACCATTACTGGCGAAAGCTCTATGCCGAGGGCAAGGCGAGCTGGATCGAGGACTATAATCTCTGCGCCACTGCGCAGAAGCTCGGGCGGTACACCACGCCGGTCGCCGATCCCGCCTCAGTGCTGTCGCGCCTCACCTACGCGTATCAGTTCGACGCGTCGCTCTACGCCGCCTATCTGCGCGCTTATGCCGAGGCGCGCGGGGTGGTGCGGACCGAAGGCAAGGTCGTCGATGTATTGCTGCGCAGCGAAGACGGTCATGTCGATGCGATCGCGCTTGAGGGCGACCGCCGTATCACGGGCGAATTGTTCATCGACTGCACCGGCTTTCGCGGGCTGCTGATCAAGGGCGCGCTCAAGACCGGTTTCGAATCCTGGAAGCACTGGCTGCAATGCGACCGGGCCTGGGCGGTGCCGTCTGCAAACCCAGGCAGGGAGATCACACCCTATACCAGGTCGACCGCACGTCGTGCTGGGTGGCAATGGCGCATCCCGCTGCAGCACCGTGTGGGCAACGGTTATGTCTATTGCAGCGACGATATCAGCGACGACGAGGCGGCCGCGACGCTGATGGCCAATCTCGACGGCGAACCGTTGCGCGATCCGATGCTGATCAGGTTCGAGGCCGGCCGCCGCAAGCTGGCCTGGAACCGCAATGTGGTCGCGCTCGGCCTCGCGTCCGGGTTCGTGGAACCGTTGGAGTCGACCAGCATCCACATGATCCAGACTGGCGTATCGAAGCTGATGGCGCTGCTGCCTGATCGGGACTTTTCGCCCGTCGAACGCGACGAATATAACCGCCAGACTCAAATCCAGATGGAGCAGGTTCGCGACTTCGTGATCCTGCATTATCACGCCAATGAACGTACCGATGGCGACTTGTGGCGGCGCGTGCGCGAAATGGACATCCCCGAGACGCTCCAGCGCAAGATCGACCTGTTCCGCAACCGCGGCCGCTTCTTCCGCTACGACGACGAGCTGTTCGCGGATTCGAGCTGGATCGCGGTGCTGCTCGGCCAGAATGTGATGCCCGCCGGCTGGGATTCGCTCGCCGACGCCGTCGATCCGGCGCTGGTCCGCCAGCGGCTCGACCGCATCCGCGAGGTCTTCCGCCGCGCCGCCGAGGCAATGCCGCGCCACGAGGACTGGCTCGCGCGCAACTGCCCCGCTCCCACCGCTTCCGTCACGAGAAAGACCGCATGACCGACAATCGCATCCGCAAGATCGTCATCGTCGGCGGCGGTACCGCCGGCTGGATGGCCGCCGCGACCTTCGCCAAGCTGCTGAGCACTGACTATACCGAGATCACCCTGATCGAGTCCGACCAGATCGGCATCGTCGGCGTGGGCGAGGCGACGATCCCGCAAATGGCGATCTTCAACCGCATGCTCGGCATCGACGAGGACGAGTTCCTGCGCGAGACTCAAGGCAGCTTCAAGCTCGGCATCGAGTTCGTGAATTGGGGCAAGCTCGGCCGCACCTATTTCCATCCGTTCGGCAAGTTCGGCGTGGATATGGCGGGGGTATCGTTTCACGCTCACTGGCTGCGCGCGCACCATGCCGGCGACGCCAGGCCGATCGAGGAATATTCGCTCCAGGCACTCGCCGGCGAGCAGGCGAAGTTCATGCGCTCGATCGACAATGGCAAGAACTCGCCGCTTAGCGAGATCGCTTATGCCTATCATTTCGATACGTCGCTCTATGGCCCCTATCTGCGGCGCTATTCCGAAGCGCGCGGTGTTGTCCGTCAGGAAGGCAAGATCGTCGATGTTGCGCTTCGCGGCAGCGACGGCTTCATCGAAGCGGTCGTGCTGGAGGACGGCACGCGCGTCGAGGGCGAACTGTTCATCGACTGCTCCGGTTTCCGCGGCCTTCTGATCGAGCAGGCACTGGGCGGCGGATACGAGGATTGGTCGCACTGGCTGCCCTGCAATCGCGCCGTCGCTGTGCCCTGCGCGCACGGATCGCATTTCAGCCCCTATACGCGGGCGACCGCTCACACCGCCGGGTGGCAATGGCGCATCCCGTTGCAGCACCGCATCGGCAACGGCCATGTCTTCTCGACCAACTATATGAGCGAGGATGAGGCGACCGCGATCCTGCTCGCCAATCTCGACGGCGAGGCGCTGGCAGAGCCGCGCGCGATCCCGTTCCAGAGCGGTCACCGGCAGAAGATGTGGATCAAGAACTGCGTCGCTTTGGGTCTCGCATCCGGCTTCATGGAGCCGCTCGAATCGACCAGTATCTGGCTGGTGCAGAGCGGCCTCGCCCGGCTGATGGGCATGTTCCCCGACCGCAGCTTCGCGCCAGGCACAATCGACCGTTACAACCGCATATTACTCAACGAGTATCGCCAGATCCGTGACTTCATCATCCTCCATTACCACGCCACGGAACGCGATGATTCTCCCTTCTGGAACTATTGCCGGACGATGGAGATCCCCGATCGGCTGAACGAGAAGATGCGCTGCTTCGAGGAATATGGCCGTACCTTCCGTGACGATGACGAGCTGTTCAACGAGACGAGCTGGTTCGCCGTGATGAATGGCCAGTGCATGAAAGCCGCGACGCACGATCCGGTTGCCGACACGCTGAGCCCGGAGGTGCTGCGGGCTCGGCTGACCAACATCCAGGAGACCATCGCCGCCTCGGTCGGCTATATGCCGAGCCACCGCGACTTCATCAATCGCCACTGCGCCGCGGCCTGAGGTGCGGGCCATGATCCATGCGGCAGCAGCAGCCGCGCTTGTAGTCGCGAGCCCGTCACTATCGGCCGACGCCCCGCCCAACGGAATCCACCTGAACCAGCTCGGCTTCGAACCCGACGAGCCCAAACGCGCAATCGTCGCCGATCCGGCAATCACACCCTTGCCCTGGCGCCTGCTCGACGCAAGCGGCGCCACCGTCGCGCAAGGCCAGACCCTGGTCACCGGCAACGACGCCGCCTCGGGCGATCACGTCCATGAAGTCGATTTCGGCAGCGTCAGGGCGCCCGGCACCTATCGACTCAGGGTTGGCGACACCGACAGCCGTCCCTTTCCCATCGCCCGCGGTATCTACGCCCCGCTCAAATATGCCGCGCTCAACTATTTCTACCAGACCCGCGCCGGAATCCCGATCGAGGCGCGCTATGCCGGAGGTGCGCCCTGGGCACGCCCTGCGGGCCATCCGAAGGAAATCGCCCCCTGCTTCTCGGGCAAGGACGACAAGGGCAATGACTGGCCCGGCTGCGATTACAGCCTCGACGTGACCGGCGGCTGGTACGATGCCGGCGACCACGGCAAATATGTCGTCAACGGCGGCATCGCGCTGTGGACCTTGCAAAATGTCGCGGAGCGCGAGGCGGCGAAGACCGGCCCCTCCCCCTTCGCAGACGGCAAGGCCAGGCTGTCCGAGGCCGGCAACGGCGTGAACGACCTGCTCGACGAAGCGCGTTGGCAGATGCGCTTCATGCTCGCCATGCAGGTGCCCGAGGGCAAGCATATCCGCGTCCCCGTTGGCCCGCAGGCGCCCGGCGCGAAGCTCGCCTTCACCGAGATCGACGCATCCGGCATGGCGCACCACAAGGTCGCCGACCGGGCATGGACCGGCCTGCCGATGCAGCCGGCCGACGATCCTCAGCCCCGCCTGCTCTATCCGCCCAGCACCGGCGCGACCCTCAACCTCGCCGCAACCGCGGCGCAATGTGCGCGGATCTGGCGCAAGATCGACCCGGCCTTCGCCGCGCGCTGCCTCAGCGCCAGCGAACGCGCCTTCAACGCCGCATTGCGCAATCCCGACGTATACGCGCCCGACACCTTCACCGGCAGCGGCGGCTATGGCGATCGCACCCTGGCCGACGAATTCTATTGGGCAACGGCCGAGCTGTTCGTGACCACCGGCAAGCCGGCATATCGTGACGCGGCGACTCGCATGGCACCCTTTTCCGCCCCGCTCAGCGAACCGGGCTGGCCCAATACGGCAGCGCTCGGCACGATCACGCTGGCGACCGTGCCCAACACGCTGACGACGAAGGAACTCGGATCGCAACGCGCCCTGATCGTCGCGGCGGCTGACCGCTTCCTCGCCGAAGAAAAGGGCTCGGGCTACCGCATTCCCTTTGGCGGCATGGCCTATCCCTGGGGCTCCAACTCCAACATCCTCAACCGGGCGATCCTCCTTTCGCTCGCCGGTCAGTTCACCGGCGAGGCGCGTTACCGGACCGGGGTGGTCGATGCGATGGACTATATCCTCGGCCGCAACCCGCTCGACCAGAGCTATGTCAGCGGCTTTGGCGCCAACCCGATGCGCAACCCGCACCATCGCTTCTGGGCACCTTCGCTCGACCCGAAACTGCCGGGGCCGCCGCCAGGCGTTCTCTCCGGCGGGCCGAACTCGACGTCGCTGGTGGACGACGTCGCCAGGACGCTGAAGGGCAAATGTGCGCCGCAACGGTGCTGGCGCGACGATGTGCACGCCTATGCGCTGAACGAAGTGGCGATCAACTGGAACGCCCCTTTGTTCTGGGTGTCCGCTTATTTGGACGAGGAACGTCGATGACTAACAGGGCACATCCGATCGGACCCGTAGCAAAGGCATGGTTGCTGCTGCCGATGCTGGCACTGGCCGGAGCAGCGCCTGAGCCCAGATGGCAGTCGATCTTCGACGGCCGGACACTTGATGGCTGGACGCCGAAGATTACCGGCCGCGCGGTCGGGGAGGATCCGCGCGGCATGTTCATCGTGAAGAACGGCGCGATTCGCGTGTCCCATGCCGGCTATCCGCGTTTCGAGGGCGAGTTCGGCCACCTGTTCTGGAGGGCGCCGATGCATGCCTATCGCCTGCGCTTCCAGTATCGCCTGTTCGGCGAGCCCCTGCCGGGTGTGAAGATATGGCAGCAGGCAAACAGCGGCCTGATGTTCCACGCCCAGGCGCCCGAAACGATGCGGCGCGATCAGGCATTCCCCGTCAGCCTCGAGATGCAGTTGCTTGCCGTTCCGCGCGCCGTGCGGGAGCCAACCGCCAATGTCTGCACGCCTGGCACGACGGTGGAGATAGCCGGGAAGCTGGATCCCCGGCATTGCATCCTTTCGTCCTCGCCGCTGATACCTCTCGGGCGCTGGGTCCACGCCGAACTCGAGGTTCTTCCGAGCGGGCAGATCACGCATCGCATCAACGGAAAAATCGTCCTGCGCTACGCCAATCCCCAGCTCGACCCTGACGACGCGGACGCAAAGCCGCTCGTCGCGGCGGCGGGAGGAATATTGACGCTGCGTCGTGGCTATATCGCGCTGCAGAGTGAGGGTAACCCGGTCGAGTTCAAGAAGATCGAGCTGCAGTCGCTCGATTGACTGTGACGCCGCCGGAATTGGGCGTATCCTCTGGACATGAATTTTACCCTCGACCGCCGCACCATGCTGCTCGGGCTGGGTGCTTTCGCCGCCGTACCGGCGCAAGCGCAACCGCCCGCCCGCCCAGCAGCGATGCTGATCGGCGCGGCGCGCGCTCAGATCGGCGTCACGCTGCAGTACGACTCGGCGTATAGCCGCCTCGGTTTTCCGGGCGGCGATGTACCGCGCACCAGGGGCGTCTGCACCGATGTGCTGATCCGCGCCTATCGTGATGCGTTCGGCATCGATCTGCAGGCGCTGGTCAATGCCGATATGCGCGCGGCCTTTTCCGCCTATCCGCGCCGCTGGGGCCTGCGCGGGCCCGATCGCAACATCGACCATCGCCGCGTCCCCAATCTGCAGACCTTCCTGGCCCGCAAGGGTGCGCGCCTGCCCCTGCCCGTATCGGCTGAAGGCTGGCGGCCGGGGGATATCTTCACCTGCCTGATCGGCGGGACCCTGCCGCATATCGGCCTCGTCTCCGATCGGCGCGGCCGGAGCGGGAGCTGGGCCGTCATCCACAATATCGGCGCCGGCGCGCGCGAGGAGGACGCGCTGTTCACGCACCAACTAACCGGTCGCTATCGCTTCCTGCTCGATCGTTGAGCGTCAGTCGATGAGATGCGACAGCCAGTGCAGCGTGTTGAGCGCGAACTGCTGATCGTCGGCGACCGTCAGGCCCATATACCTGATCGGCTGGTTGGGACGTGATACCGTCTGGGCCGAGAACATCGCTGCCTCTCCAGCAATCACTACCCTGCCCTTGCCTAGCGTCATGGCGACCGCCTGAGCTCTTCCGCCCATCGCCCTGCCTGGTGGCGTCTCGCCCTTCAATAGCGCTCCTGCTTCCAATGGGGTCGCGACCTCGATCGCGTCCGCCGGCAAGCCGAGCAGTGCGACGGCGCCATCGGGAACGCTGAGGGACTGGCCGGTAAAGGTCCGCACCTGGCGGACTTCCTCTTTCTCGCTGCGGCCGTGGAAGATGACATGGTCGCCAAGCTGCTGACCGGAATAATCGATGGCAAAGGTAACCTTCCCCTCCTGATGCGCGGCGACATAGCCCTGCCCCATCTCCACGCCAAAGCTGCGCGCCAGATCGGCGGCCGCGCCGCCATACGGCGCATGGTCGGCGAGCAACAGGAGCGATCCCCCGGCCTCGACCCAAGCATGAGTCGCGGCGATCTCCTCCAGCGTGAAGGCCGACGTCTCGGGCGGTGCCGACTGGGCATTGCCAATCACCAGGACAGTCACCGTCGCCAGCGCCTCGGCCGACAGCGGCATCGTGAGGGCGGAAACCTTGTAACCGTCTGCCTCCAGCAGCTTGCCGAACGGTGCGTACCGCCCTTCCAGCGTATGGAAATTCCTGTGTGCGTCGTCGATCGCGACGCTCGGTCCCTGTTCGGTATAGGCGGGGGCCTCCAGCTTTGGCGCATAGGCTGGATCGGCGATCTGCTGCGCCGCTGCGGGTGCTGACAGGCAGAGGATAGCCGCGCCGGCAGCCAGAAGATGTTTTAGCATCCTCGCAGACTAGGCCGGCCCAGGGTTGGTGGCGAGAGGGCCCGTAGCGACATTCCTAGCTCCGCGCCGACAACATCCCCAGCAGATAGGCCCGGATCCGCTCGGTCCGCTCCTTGCCCGGCGCGCCCAGCACGCCGCGGACATGCTCGGGCAAATGATCGCCTGCCCGTGCGGCGTCCTCGCCGAAGACGAGATGGTCGAACCATGCCTTCCACGCCTGCTTCTCCGCCGGCGGCAAATCGCGAATGCTCATCAACGCATGGACCATCGCGACGAACGGCGTGGCCGAGGTGTCATAGGCCCACCAATAATTGACCAGCACGTTGATCCGATCGAACGCGCGGACATGGTGCCACCAGATCGCCGGGATGAAGAGCATGTCGCCCGGCCCGAGCTCGGCCACCTGGGCATGGCGCAACGCCTCGGCGAAGCGCGGATAGCGTTCCAGATCGGGCTCGTCGGGGTCGACCATACTGGCCGGCGGCCCCGCCAGGGTGCGGTCGAGCGGGCCGACATAGAGGTTCGCCACCTGCTCGGGCGGGAACAGGGTGAAGCGCCGCCGCCCCGCTACCACCGCGGCAAGGTTGGGCGACGCGTCGTAGTGCGTCGCGACGCGCGTCGCATTGCCGATCCATACCCGCGGCGTCGCGCCGGTCGCGGGCAGGTCGAGCTGGTTCGCCTCGCCCCAGCCGGGCAGATGATCGGGCGCCGCGGCGGCATTGGCATAGATGGCCGGTGGATCAGCCGCCCCCTCCTCGGCCAGGTGGAGCAGTTGCCCCATCAATGCCCCCAGCGGCACCTGCTGGCGGGTGAAGTTGAAGCCCCGCATGTCGTCGCGGTAGAAGAAGCGGCCCGCGATCTCCGGCGGTCCCAGCAGCACCTCGAGCGGCTTGCCGCCCGCGAAGCCGGCGACATATTCGGCCAGTGCCCGCTCGCCGCGCCTGCCGGCCGCAACCGCCGGCCAATCCGCCACCTGCCCGCGCAACACGACCGGCGCGTAGCTCGGCGCGATCTCCTGGGCGAAGGTTTCGGCATCGACCGCCGGGCGCTCGGCAACGCGGGTGTCGGTCACAGGTTTGACATCGAAAGACATGGCAACCTGTTAGCTCCAAGCTCGACAACGCGCCACCATCCGCAAGCGCAGGACTGTTACCGCTAACGGAAAATCAGGCCGGGCGGGCCGATCGCGAGGGCGGCCGACGCCGCGGTGCCGCGTCCGACTGACGCCGGACCAGCGTGAAATCGAGCACGACATGCTGCTGCCTGTCGTCGTTCGCGCGCGGCCGGCGAATCGTCGAGACCAGCATCTCCACCGCCGCGCGCGACATGTCGGCAATCGGCTGGTGGATCGTGGTCAGTTCGGGCCAGATCGCGGTCGCGAGCGTCGTGTCGTCGAAGCCGCACACCGTCAGGTCGCCCGGCACGTCGAGCCCGCGGCGATGCGCCACGGCAACGCAGGCGGCCGCCATATCGTCGTTGCTGGCGAAGATCGCGGTCGGCGGATCGACCACATCGAGCAGCTTCTCTGCCGCATCCAGGCCCGACCGATAGGTGAACAGCCCCTGCACGATCAGCGCGTCGTCGACCGCAATATGCGCCTTGGCCAGGGCGTCGCGATAGCCGCGCAAGCGCTCGTCGCTGGCGGTCTGCTCCGGATTGCCGACGACGAACCCGATGCGCTGATGCCCCAGCGCGACGATATGGCCCGTCATCGAATAGGCCGCCGAATATTCGTCGATGCTGACCGCGTTCAACTCCTCGGCGGGACGGCCGCTGCCGACCAGCACTGCGGGTACGCCCTCATCGGCGATCGTCTTGATCAGCTTGGGGGAATCGCACAGCGGCGACGGCAGGATCAGTCCGTCGATCCCGCTGTCGATCAAGTGTTTGGCGACCTCGATCTCGTGGTCGCCGAGCTCGCATTTCTCGATGATCAGCTGCACGTCGCTGCGGCTCGCCTGGTCCAGGCTGCCGACCAGGAACTCGCTGAGATAGGCAGCGCTCGGGTTGCTGTAGAGCAGGCCGATCCGAACCGGCGCCGCGCCGGCAAGGCTGCGTGCGGCGGGGTTGGGCGAATAGCTGAGCGCAGCAATGGCGGCATTGACCGCATCGCGCGTCGTCGGGCGGACATTGGCTTCGCCATTGATGACTCGGGAAACGGTCATGGACGAAACCGAGGCCATGCGAGCAACGTCTCTGATCGTCGGTGCCGTTCTACGGCGGCGGGAGTTCTTCTCGTTCACGGTAGTTTGGGTCTCCTCTTGTCCGCTAATAGCCTATTATTTCGATTCCGCACCATATCTGCATGCAAGATCGTATCCGGCGCCCCGCGACCCCGGATTTCCGCCATCCTGAAGGGGTCGCACGTCCTATTGACAAGGTTGGTCAAACCGCCATCATGATACCGCTATCAGGGCCGCCAGGACCTTTGCGGCGGGGCAGCGGAGAGGGACGATGAGCGGAATATCGCGTCGCGAGGGGCTGATGATCGCGGCCGGGATGGTGCTCACCGCCTGCGCCGGCAGCGGCCCCTCCTCCGCCACCGGCACCATGACCGGGCCCAGCCCAACGCCCGCGCCGACACCCACGAGCCCGACATCGCCGACCGCCTCCCTGAACAGTGCGGCGCGCGCCAGGGGCATGCGTTTCGGGTCGACCTACGCATGGAGCACGCCCGGCGCCGATCGCGGGTCCTTTGCCAACCCGCCCTATGCCGCGCTGCTCGAGGCCGATTGCGGCATCCTCGTTCCCGAGAACGAGATGAAATGGCAGTTCCTCCGCCCGAGCGCGACGGCGTTCGACTTCACCCGGCCCGACGCGATGATCGCCTATGCCGAGAGCAAGGGGCTGGCCGTGCGCGGCCATAATCTGCTGTGGCACCAGCCCAAATGGATGCCGGCCTGGGCGGAGAGCCACGACTATGGCCCCAACCCCGCGATCGAGGGCGATCGCGTGCTGACCGAGCATATCCGCACCGTCTGCGCCCGCTACGGCGCGAAGATCGGCAGCTATGACGTGGTCAACGAAGCCGTGAACCCGGCCGATGCCAGCCTGTACGAAACGGCACTGTCGCGCGCGATCGGCGGGGCGACGGCGACGCTCGACCTCGCCTTCCACACCGCCCGCACCGCCGCGCCGCACGCGCAGCTCGTCTATAACGATTATATGAGCTGGGAGCCCGGTAACGCGAACCACCGCGCCGGCGTGCTCCGCCTGCTCGAAGGCTTCAGGACGCGCGGCACTCCGGTCGATGCGCTTGGCGTCCAGTCGCATCTGATCACGCAAAGGGCCGACACCGCCGCCAGCGTCTCGACACAACAGGCCGACTGGCGGCGCTTCCTCGATCAGGTCGTGGCGATGGGCTACAAGCTGCTGATCACCGAGTTCGACGTGCGCGACAATAATCTGCCGGCCGACATAGCTGCGCGGGACCGGGCGGTGGCCGATTACAGCCGCGCCTATCTCGATGTGATGTTCGCCTATCCCCAGCTTTCGGACGTACTCGTCTGGGGCATGTGCGACCGGTACAGCTGGATCGAGGGATTCGAGCCGCGCAGCGACGGGGCGAAACGCCGCCCCTGCCCTTATGACAGCGATTTCAAGCCAAAACCGATGCGCACCGCCTTCGCCGAGGCGTTCGCGGCCGCACCGGCGCGGACCTGACACGAGCCGCGCGAGGCGGCCAAAAAGGAGCGGAGCAATATGCGACAGGTTTTGACGATGTTTCTTGCCGGCAGCGCGGCCATGCTGGCCCAGCCGGCGCTCGCGCAACAGGCGGCGGCCCCGGCGGCGAAAAGCGATGCGTCCGACGACATCATGAAGAAGGCGGTCAATCAGCCCGGCACCAACTGGCAGGTCTATGGCCCGAACCAGAAGGCCAAGGCACTGAACGATGGCGGCGTGCCGGGCGGCCAGGTGATCCGCGTGACGGTGTCGGCCAAGGGCACCAATGCCTGGGACGTCGGCTCCAGCTCGCCGATCCAGAAACCGATCGCGGCCGGCGACACGATCCTGGTCGCGATGTACCTGCGCGCACCCGAACTGAAGGACGGCGAGACCGCCTCCATTCCCTATATCGGTGCGAATGGGGTGGCGGCGCCTTACGAGAACCTCGTCGGCAACGGCGTGACGATCAACAAGGAATGGAAGCTCTATTACGCCTCCGGCAAGGCGACAAAGGCCTTTGCCGGCGGGACCATGCGCGCCACCGCTCATCTCGCCGCGGACAAGCAGGTGATCGATCTCGGGCCGGTGTTCGTGCTCGATTTCGGCCAGAATTACGATCCGGCCAAACTTCCCAAGAACTGAGGACAAGAGACGATGAAGCGTGCCTGTGGAGCGGCCCTGATGGTCGCGTTGTTGACGAGTGCAGGCACGCCGATCGCCGCCGCGCCGAAAAAGGTTCGAGCGGCCGCGCCCTCTCCGGACAACCGCGCCGCCGCGCTGGTCAGGCGAATGACCCGCGAAGAGAAACTGACCCTGGTGTTCGGCTATTTCGGCACTGACTTTCCGTCGAAAAAATTCCTGACGCCCAAGGAATCGCGCCCCGGTTCCGCGGGCTATATTCCCGGCATCCCGCGCCTCGGCATTCCGCCGCAATGGCAGACCGACGCGGGAGTCGGCGTCGCGACCCAGGGCGGCGCGGCAGTGAAGCGCGAGCGGACTGCCCTGCCGTCCGGCCTCGCTACCGCGGCGAGCTGGAACGCCGAGCTCGCTTTTGCCGGCGGCGCGATGATCGGCAGAGAAGCGCGCAAATCCGGCTTCAACGTGATGCTGGCGGGCGGCGTCAATCTGATGCGCGAGCCGCGCAACGGCCGGAACTTCGAATATGGCGGAGAGGATCCACTGCTCGCCGGCACGATGGTCGGCGCGCAGATCGCCGGCATCCAGTCGAACCATATCATCTCGACCGTGAAACATTATGCGATCAACGATCAGGAGACCGATCGCTTCGCCGGCAATTCGATCCTCGGCGAAGCGGCGATGCGCACCTCCGACCTGCTCGCCTTCCAGTTCGCGATCGAACGGTCGAATCCCGGCTCGGTGATGTGCTCCTACAACCGGATCAACGGCACATACGCCTGTGAGAACGACTTCCTGCTCGACCAGGTGCTGCGCAAGGACTGGAAATGGCCGGGCTACGTCATGTCCGACTGGGGTGCGACGCACAGCACGACCAGCGCGGTGAAGGCCGGCCTGGACCAGGAATCGGGCTTCCCGTTCGACGACGCGCCCTATTTCGGCGAGCCGCTCGCCAAGGCGATCGCCAGCGGCGCAGTGAGCGACGCGCAGCTCGATGCGATGGTGACGCGCATCCTCCGCTCGATGATCGCGCACGGCCTGTTCGAGCATCCTGTCGCCGAAGCCCCGATCGACTATGCCGCGCATGCCGTGGTGACGCGGCAGGACGCCGAGGAAGGCACTGTCCTGCTCAAGAACGCCGGCACCGTCCTCCCCCTGTCGCCTTCCACGAAGCGGATCGCGATCATCGGCGGCCATGCCGACAAGGGCGTGCTTGCGGGCGGAGGATCGTCGCTGGTCTATCCCCGAGGCGGCAATGCGGTGCCCGGCCTCAAGCCTACAAGCTGGCCGGGCCCGATCATGTATTACCCGTCCTCCCCGCTCGCCGCGATCGCGAAGCTGGCGCCGGGCGCAACGGTTCGCTTCGCTGACGGCAGCGATCCGACGGCAGCCGCGGCGCTGGCGCGCGACAGCGACGTCGCAATCGTCTTCGTCACGCAATGGGCCGGCGAAGCGTTCGACGTGCCGCTGACGCTTTCCGACAATCAGGATGCGCTGGTCGACGCAGTCGCCGCTGCGAACCAGAAGACCGTCGTGGTGATGGAAACGGGCGGACCGGTCCTCACGCCCTGGATCGACCGCGTCGCGGGGGCGCTGGCGGCCTGGTATCCCGGCACCGAGGGCGGCACGGCGATCGCCAACCTGCTGTTCGGCAAGGTCAATCCGTCGGGCCGCCTGCCCGCGACCTTCCCGCGCAGCCTGGATCAACTGCCCCACCCGGCCGAGCCCAACAAGGGCGACACGACCTATACCGAGGGCGCTGCGGTCGGGTATAAATGGTATGATGCGAGGGGCCTCGATCCGCAATTCGCCTTCGGTCACGGGCTTTCCTACACCAGCTTCTCCTTTACCGGGCTCAGCGCAGCGCCCTCCGGCAACGGCGTCAGCGTGCGCTTCACGGTGCGCAACACCGGCAAGGTCGCGGGCAAGGCAGTGCCGCAGATCTATGTGGCGGGTGCCGGCTGGGAGGCGCCGAAACGGCTTGGCGGCTTCACCAAGGTCGCATTGGCGCCGGGCGCCTCGAAGCAGGTGACCGTGCAGGTCGATCCGCGCCTGCTCGCGACCTGGGACGAGGCCGGGCGTCAATGGCGCATCGCGGCCGGACGTTACGATGTAGTACTTGGCGCTTCCGCGCGCGATGTGGCGCAAAAACGGGCCATTCGGCTCCCTGCACGCACATTGCCGGTCGGATGGTCTCCGGGCGGCACGAAATAGCCACGTAACGGATCCGCTTCCGGAAGCAGGCCGCACGACTGGTCTAGCGCGATGCCGATTTTCGAGAACCGATGGGGCCATGCCGCCCGATAGCGGGCATTGCGACCTAGGTTCGCCTGGTCAAAAACCTCGACGCGAGCCAGCGCCTGACCGGCTCATCGAATAACTTTAACGACCCGTACGCCAGCGTGACGGCAACGACGAACACGCCCAGTCCAGCCAATGCCCCCTGTAAGGGCGGGACCTTTCGATCGATCACCCAACCAGTGTAAATATAGATCAGCGGGTAATGCGTGATGTAGAGCGGATAGGACAAGTCACCGAAGAACCGCGCGACCCGTACCGACGTCCCGTCAATCCGCTTCTCACCAGCGCCGATCGCAACAATCAACGGGAATAGCACGATCACGCAGCCCGCCTCGTAGAGCCCGTTGACCCAGAGCCGCTCTGTGCCCCCGAAGCGAGGCAGTGACAGGGCGACGATCAGCATCAGGCTGCAGAGCCAGAAAGCGCCGGGCAGCCGGATCCGCTTGCCGAGCCGCATCAGCAGGACGCCGGCAAAGAACGGGAACATCACGCGCGTAAAGCCAATCGTGAGGCCGGCGGCGTCGAGCGACCAACCGCCGATCAGATCGCCCCGCTTGCCAAGGACGAGGAGGAGCAGCAGCGCAACCGCGGACAGCGCAACGAGCACGCCGAGGCCGCGATTGGACAGTTTTCGCAGCCCGACCGCGTACAGGATATTGGCGCAATATTCGTAGAACAGCGACCATGCCGGGCCGTTGAGCGGGTAGGTTTCATCCCAGCCGCGGATGTCCGCCGATTTGGGCAGCGGGATCATCGTGCAGCCGATCAACATGACGAGGATGACCTGCCAGGTGGAGCTACCCGCAATCTTCGGGAAGATGGTCCAATCCTGGAACAGGAACAATGCCGCGCCGATCACGCTGCCCAACACCACCATCGGCTGGAGCCGGACCAATCGCCGCTTGTAGAATTCCCATTGTCCCATGCGCCCCCAGCGATCGTCATAGGCGTAGGCAATCACGAAGCCCGACAACAGGAAGAAGAAGTCGACTGCCAGGTAGCCGTGATTGATAATCTGCTTCTGCGGATTGTTGCCGGCATAGGCTTCGAACAGGTGGAAGACGACCACCAGAAGCGACGCGACGCCGCGCAGGCCGTCGAGAATAACATAGTGACTCTTCGCCGGTGCCGTGGCGTTGGTCGAGGCGGCGGTGGCGCTTATCGTCATGTTCATCCAATGTCGGCAGGGACGAGGCGCCTTTGTGAACGTTCTCAAGGGAGATCGCAACAATCGTTCGAATGCGTGCTTTCCGCCCATCCCGTCATTCCGGTCGATGGTTCACGACCTGGATCAGACGGCCAGCTTGCGCCCCTCCGTGGCACTCCGCCGTGCCAGTGCGATCAGCTTCAGCCCCATCAGCGCATCGGCCGGATCGACCGGCGGTGGCGCACCGTCGAGGATCGCATCGGCCACGCCCTCATAATAACGCCGCCAGTCGCCGCGGATCGACGGCACCAGCTCGGGCTGGCCGTCCGCGACGGTCAGCGTGCCGAACGCCTCGGGCGCTTCCTCGCCATAGCCGGCGTCATTGGCACTCGCGCCGGCGCGCAGCATCGCTTCCTGCGGATCGAGGCCAAACTTCACGAAGCTGCCCGCGCTTCCGTGCAGCGAGAAACGCGGGCGCGGCGCCACCACCAGCGTTGAAGCCGACAGGATCACACGCCGCGCGCCGTAATGCAGGGTCAGCTCGAAATAATCGTCGACCACCACATCCGGGCGTTGCGCGGCGATATCGGCGGTAATCGCCTCCGGCGTGCCGAACAATTGCAGCGCCTGGTCGATCAGGTGCGGCCCCAGATCGGCGAGCATGCCGCCGCCCTGCTCCACCGTCGCCTCGCGCCAGCCGGGCTTGATCGCCGGGCGGAACCGGTCCCAGCGTAGCTCGGCGAGCATCACCTCGCCCAGTGCGCCGCCGCCCAGCACGTCGAGCACCGTCAGGAAGTCCGCGTCCCAGCGCCGATTGTGGAACACCGACAGCACCAGGCCGTGCGCGGCCGCAAGTTCGATCAGCGCTGCGCCGTCGGCCGGGTCGACCGCGAAGGGCTTATCGATCACGACATGCTTGCCCGCCTCCAGCCCGGCTTTGGCAAGCGGCGCGTGCAGTTCGTTGGGCGTGGCGATCACGATCAGATCGATCGAGGGGTCGGCGATCAGCGCTTCCGCGGTCGGCACCACGGTTACGCCGGGAAAGGTCTCGGCGACTTCGTCGCTGCGCGACGTAACGATTGCTGCAAGCTTCAGCCGCTCGACCGCATCGACCAGCGGCGCATGGAAGCTTTTGCCGGCCAGCCCGAACCCGATCACCCCGACATTGATCATCATTCTTCCTCTCGATCAGCTGTGCTGCGTCGACAGGATTTTCGGGTCGCTGGCAAGGGAGTGGAGATAGGCATGGCGTTCGGGCGTGCCGGACCGCAGTTTCGACAGGTGGTCCCGCTGCTCCTCGGTCAGGCGGAAGCGGACATAGCCGAGCGAGGTCAGGCAGTTCTCCAGGGTCGACTTCTGCAGTGCGGCGATTTCGCGGAAACGCTGCTCCGGACGGGCTCCCTGCACGGCCATGGCGATCGCCTCGGCCCCCGACACCGGTTGGAAATTATTCTCGTTGATGTTCGACGGCAGATTCTCGATCTGGCTCGACGCCCGCACCAGCGCCTTAGCCGCAGGGGTATCCGACACATCCAGATAATAGGCCTGGCGCCCGCACAGTACCGCGTCCTCGCGGTAGCGGTCGAGCGAAACGCCCGCCTTGCCCCAGCTTTCGCGCGGCGCGCTGGCCGCATCGGCGGCGGAGGAAATCAGGATGGCGCCAAGGACGAGTGGCACAAGGACACGAGACATTTCCGCTCTCCCGAACAGAGGTGCGAGCGGTATCACGTCGTCGCTTACCCCGCAAATCGCCCGCGATCTTGCCAGCGCGGGTCAGATCGTTATCGCTACCATCAGCGATCGAGCCGCAACGGCGCCCGACGCGCGGAGAGGAATCGCGATGCGGATTGGCAGGATGATGAAGATCCGCTGGTGGATCATCGGACTGGTGATGATCGGTACCATCCTCAATTATCTGACGCGCAGTATCATGGGCGTCGCCGCGCCGACCGCGATGACCGAACTCCATATCAGCACCGAGCAATATAGCTGGATCACCGGGGGCTTCCAGCTCGGCATCATGCTGCAGCCGATCGCCGGATATATCCTCGATATGATCGGGCTGAAGACCGGCCTTGCCCTGTTCGCGGCGGCCTGGGGCGTGATCACCATGGCGCATGGCCTCGCGACAGGCTGGGTCAGCCTCGCCGGCCTGCGCGCGCTGCTGGGCTTTGCCGAGGGCACCGCCCATCCCGGCGCGCTGAAGGTTATCTCCGAATGGTTTCCGGCGCGCGAACGCGGCTTTGCCGGCGGCGTCTACAATATCGGCGCGTCGCTCGGATCGGTGCTGGCGCCGTTGCTGGTGGCAGGCGCGGTGATGGTATGGGACTGGCGCGGCGCCTTCATCGTCGCGGGCGTGCTCGCGCTGATCTGGGCCGCTTGCTGGCGCCGCCTCTATCATTCGCCCGAAACCCATCCGACCGTCTCGTCGGAGGAAAAGGCCGAGATCATCGAGGGCCAGGAATCCTATCTCCGCGCGACGGAGGACAAGCCGCCGCTCCGCACGCTGCTCATGCGGCGGAACCTCTGGGGGATCGCCCTGCCCCGCTTCCTCGCCGATCCGGTGTGGGGCACGCTGACCCTCTGGATGCCGCTCTATCTCACCACCGTCCGCCATTTCGATCTCGGCCAGATCGCGATGTTCGCCGGCCTGCCTTTCATCGCCGCCGATCTCGGTTGCCTGTTCGGGCCAGCGGTGGTGCTGTGGCTGCAACGGCGCGGGATCAGCCTGATCAATGCGCGGCGCGGCGCCTATACGCTGGGCGCGGTGCTGATGACCGGCATGATGTTCGTCGGCCAGGTGGAAAGCGCCGCCGCCGCGGTAGCGCTACTTTGCCTAGGTGGCTTCGCGCACCAGACCTTGTCCGTCACCTGCATCACCATGGCCTCCGACCTGTTTCCGCGGAACGAGGTGGGCACTGCAGCGGGCATTGCCGGCACCATGGCCAATCTCGGCGTGCTGATCTTCTCGCTCGCCATGGGCCATTTCGTCGAGACAATCGGCTATGGCCCGTTCTTCGTCGCGCTCGGCATCCTCGACCTGTTCGCCGCCGCCGTGATGTGGATCCTCGTCCGCGCCCCCGAACCCCAAAAGGACCCCGAGCCCGCATGATCCGCAATCCCATCCTCCGCGGCTTCAACCCCGACCCGTCGATCGTCCGGGTCGGCGCGGATTATTATATCGCGACCTCGACCTTCGAATGGTTTCCCGGCGTGCAGATCCACCATTCGCGCGATCTCGCCAACTGGACGCTCGTCGCCCGCCCGCTGGTCCGCGCGAGCCAACTCGACATGCGCGGCGATCCGGACAGTTGCGGCGTCTGGGCGCCCTGCCTCACGCATGACGGCGATCGCTTTCACCTGATCTACACCGACGTGAAGCGCTATGGCCGCACCACCACCGGCGGCGCGTCGGGCGCGTCGCTGCGCGATTTCCACAATTATCTGGTGACGAGCGAGACGATCGAGGGCGACTGGTCCGACCCCATCTATCTCAACAGCAGCGGCTTCGATCCCTCGTTGTTCCACGATGATGACGGCCGCAAATATCTAACCAACATGCTGTGGGACCATCGTCCCGGCCGCAACCGCTTCGCCGGCATCGTGCTTCAGGAATATGCACCGGAGGAGCATGCGCTGATCGGCGAGCCGCGCCTGATCTTCGAAGGCACCCCGCTCGGGCTCACCGAAGCGCCGCATCTCTGCAAGCGCGACGGCTTTTATTATCTCATCACTGCCGAGGGCGGCACCGCCTGGAATCACGCCGTGACCATGGCGCGCTCGCGCAGCCTGACCGGTCCCTACGAGCTCCATCCCGACACCTATATCCTCAGCGCCCGCGACCGCCCCGATGCGCCGCTCCAGCGTGCCGGCCATGCCGACCTGGTCGAAACGCCCGAGGGCGAGCCCTGGATGGTCTATCTCTGTGGTCGCCCCCTCCCCAATCGCGGCCGCTGCGTGATGGGCCGCGAGACGGCGATCCAGCCGATGCGCTGGGCGGACGATGGCTGGCTCTATACGGCAAGCGGCGACAGCATCCCGCAACGCGACATCCCCGCGCCGGTGCTCGATGCGCCGATGCCTGCGGCACCAATCCGATCCGATTTCGACGACGGCCTATTGCCGATCGACTTCCAGTGGCTGCGCTCGCCCGAGCCGGAAAAACTGTTCAGCCTCACCGCCCACCCCGGCCATCTCCGCCTCTTCGGTCGCGAGACGCTCGGCAGCCTGTTCGAACAGGCTCTGGTCGCGCGGCGGCAACAGGCCTTCTGCTATTCGGCGGAAACCGTCGTCGACTTCGCGCCCCAAAGCTATCAGCAGGCGGCCGGCCTGATCTGCTATTATAACGGCTCGAAATTCCACTATCTGTTCGTCACCGCCGGCGACGATGACGACCGTCAGGTGCAGGTCATGTCCGCGCTTCCCGACTCCCCGCAAGGCGATGCCTTTTCGCAAGTTCACAGCGTGGCGGCGGAGGGCCGCATCCAGCTGCGCGTGGAAGTCGATTACGAACGCCTCCGCTTCGCGTTCCGGCTCGAGGGCGACAGCGACTGGACCTGGCTGCGCGAGCAGTTCGACGCGAGCATCCTCTCCGACGAAGCCAGTGCGCCCGGGTTGCCGAACTTCACCGGGGCGTTCGTGGGAATGGCCTGCCAGGACACGTCCGGACGCCGCCTGGCGGCGGATTTCGACTGGTTCGCCTATCGCGAGCGGGCGTATCTCACGGACCCGACAGGCGCAGCTGACTAGCGCACGAAACCAGTCTCGGAACAGAAGACTTGCCAGTCAGGCAAGTCTTGGTTATGTGACCGCGCATGCGACAGATACGCTCCCTCAATCGAATGCAACGATTTACCAGCAATTGGTGAAGCTGCGTTCGCTTCACTGCTTTGCAGTGTAGCTCAGAGGTAGAGCAGGGGCCCCATAAGCCTTAGGTCGCTGGTTCGATCCCAGTCACTGCAACCAATTGACCGTAGCCGAACAAGGTGGACGGGGCCGACTGTTATCGGCTTACGGCAGGTTCGATTCCTGCACGGTCAGCCAATCCCTCATGCCAGATTAGCTCAGCGGTAGAGCGGCGGGTTGAAGATCCGCGCGGCGATGGTTCGATTCCATCATCTGGCGCCACATCAGCGAGCGCGTGGGCGCGGCCCGGTCTCCAAAACCGTCGCCAGCAGGTTCGACTCCTGCCGCTGGTGCCATTCCCCGTTCGTCCAAGGGCAGGACTCGGCACTTTGACTGCCGCAATCGAGGTTCGAATCCTCGGCGGGGAACCATTTCTTTCGCCGTCGCTCTGCTGTTACGATCGCCTCATGACCGAAACCCTCACTGAAACCGATATCAGCGACCTCGAACGCTTCTCTTTCGGCGACAGCCCGGAGCTCGCCAACACCTTGCTTGCGCTGGTCCTGGCCGGGGTCAAGACCGGGACCTGCTGGGCGGCGCGTGACGGGCAGCTCACCGAGATCGGCCAGCGCATGGTCGCCTGCGACGGTGGGGGCCAGCCGCGTGCGGTGATCGAAACCGTCACGCTGCACCAGCGCGTCTTCTCCGACGTCGATGCAGAATTCGCGACCAAGGAAGGCGAAGGCGATCGCAGCCTCGACTATTGGCGCGAGGCGCACCAAGCCTATTTCACGCGGAACGGCGGTTTCGATCCCGATATGCTGGTCTGGTGCGAGGAGTTCAGGCTGGTCGCAACCGTCGAACCAGCGGATGCGGCCTGATGGACCACACCATCCATCGCCTCGCGCCTGACGATCTGGCGCTGATGGACGCCCTGCTCGACACCTTTGGCGAGGCGTTCGAGGACACCGAAAGCTATGACTCAAAGCGGCCGAGCCCCGCCTATCTCCGCCGCCTGCTCGGCAGCGAGCATTTCTTCGCTCTCGCCGCGGTACGGGACGGTGCCGTCGTCGGCGGTCTCGCTGCCTATGAGCTGCAGAAATTCGAGCAGGAACGCAGCGAGATCTACATCTACGACCTTGCCGTTGCCGAAGCCCATCGCCGCGAAGGCATCGCCACCGCGCTGATCGAGCATCTGCAGCAGATCGCCGCGCAGCGCGGCGCCTATGTCATCTTCGTCCAGGCCGATTATGGCGACGATCCCGCCATCGCGCTCTACACCAAACTCGGCGCGAGAGAGAACGTGATGCATTTCGATATCTCGGTGCCCTGATCCTCTGGCGCTTCGCGTCGAATGCGATACCAGATCCAAGAAACCACAAAGAAGGAGATCGAATGCCCGGAGGCCTAGTAGCGCTGCTCGACGATATCGCGATGATCGCGAAGCTGGCGGCGACCTCGGTGGACGACGTCGCTGCGGCAGCCGGCCGCGCGGGCGTCAAGGCGGCGGGTGTGGTGATCGACGATACCGCGGTCACCCCGCGCTATGTGGTCGGGCTGACGCCCGATCGCGAACTACCGATCATCGCCAAGATCGCGGTCGGTTCGCTGCGCAACAAGCTGCTGATCCTGCTGCCGGCAGCCCTACTGCTCAGCAGCTTCGCGCCCTGGGCGATCACCCCCCTGCTGATGATCGGCGGCGCCTATCTGTGCTTCGAGGCGACCGAGAAGATCTTCGAGGCCGTCACCGGCACGCATCATGCCGAGGAAGTCGCCGACATCCACGATCCGGCTGAGCTCGAGAAACGCCAGGTCGGCGGCGCCATCCGCACCGATTTCATCCTGTCGGCGGAAATCATGGTCATCGCGCTGTCCGACATTCCGAAAAGCTCGGTCCTGATGCAGGGCTTCGTCCTCGCGGCGGTCGGCATCGCGATCACCGTCGGCGTGTACGGCGTCGTCGGGCTGATCGTGAAGATGGACGATATCGGTCTTCATCTTGCCCAGCGGAAATCGGCCGGCGTCCGCGCGCTCGGCCGCGGGCTGGTCAAGGCGATGCCGATCCTGCTCGAAGGCCTGTCGACGCTCGGCGTCGCGGCAATGGCCTGGGTCGGCGGCGGCTTCATCGTGCACGGGCTGGAGGAATTCGGCCTGGGCGTGATCTCGCACGGGCTGCACGATGCGGCAAAGGCCGTCGGCCATGCCTCGCCGGTGGCGCAGGGGCTGGTCGAATGGCTGGTCGGCGCGCTCGGATCAGCGGTGATCGGCATGATCGTGGGCGGGGTGATCGTCGCGGTGCTGCACCTGATCCCGCGCAAGACCGGGGAAACCGCCGCCGCTCACTGAGCGGACCGCTGCTCTTCCACCACGCGGACGGCATCCGCGACGCTGAACGAAGCGCCCCGCGCCAGCCGGTCGAGCCCCGCCGCGGCCAGCACGTCGCGCACCCGGTCGTGCGCCCGGGCGAGATGCAGCGACAGGCCCTTCGCGTTCAACTGCTTCTCGAATTCGGCGATCGCCTCCAGCGCCGTGCTGTCGAGATCGTCGCTCTCCTCCAGGCTCAATACGACGTCCGTGTCGCCGGGGCGCGCCATGGCCTTTGCCGCGATGCTGCCCAGCGATTGTTCGGCATTGGCGAAGAACAGCGGCGCATTCGGGCGGAAGATCGCCACCCCCGCCACCGCCCGGGCCTCGACATGGCGCGACCGGTCGACGAAGTTGTGGCTGTCGCCCAGGCGACCAAGCTCGCTCACCGCTGGATGGGAAAGCCGGTAGAGCAACGCCCCGATCGACAGCGCCACCGCGATCAGCATGCCGTCGAGCACCCCGAACAGGATCACCCCCGCGACGGCCGCCAGCGCGATCCACTGATCGCGACCGACCTTGAACAGCCGGGAAAGCGGCGCCGGCGACAAGGAGTGAGTCAGTGCCGCGATCACTACCGCCGCCAGCAACGGCGCTGGCAGCGCCTCGATCGCAGGGCCCGCCAGCAATGCCGCGGCGGCCAGGGCGATCAGGGAGGCGATCGCAGCGATCCGGCTCGTCGCACCCGCCGATTCATTGGCAGCGGCGGCGGAGAAACCCGCCCCGACCGGCATGCCCTGCCCCAATGCCGACAGCAGGTTCGCACCCGCCAGCGCCCCGAATTCGCGGTCGGCCGACAGCGAATCGCCATGGCGCAGCGCCAGCGTGCGGACGGTGCCCCAGCTTTCGGCGAGCAGGATCAGGGTCAACGGCGCGGCAAGCTGCACCAGGTGGGACCAGCGCGCGAAACCGAAATCCGGCAGCGCCCAGGGCGCCATGCCCAGGTCGATCGGGCCGACCGGCGCCACCCCCAGTGCCGGCAGGTCGATCAGTCGCGATGCCGCCACGCCGAGCAGCAGCACGATCAGCACGGCGGGCAGCCGTGTGGTCGCGCGCAGCCCGATCAGCAGCGCCAGGCACACCAGCCCGATCGCCAGACTCGCCCCATTCGCCTGACCGAGAGACGCGACGATATCGGCCAGCAGGACCAGGGTGGAGGTCGATGCCAGCTTCAGCCCCAGCAGATGCGGCAGCTGGCGAATGATAATGTTGATCGCGAGGCCGAAGGCGAACCCGCGCAGCACCGGGCGGGCAATGAAGCTGGAAAGGCTGCCGAGCCTGAAGGCCGCGATCAGCGCGAACATGATCCCGACCATGGCCACCATCATCGTCGCCATCGCACCGCGCTCGGCCGGGCTGCCTGGCAGAGTCGCCAGCGCGGCCGCCAGGATCGCGGCGGAGGACGAGGTCGGGCCGATAATCGCGAAGCGGCTGCGACCCAGCACTGCATAGGCCACGCCGCCAGCGAGCGCAGCGACGATCGCACGGCCCGGTGCGAGCCCGGCGATTCCGGCATAGGCGACTGCCTCGGGCAACATCAGCCCGGCGACCGAAAGCCCCGCGACGATGTTCATGGCGATGCGCGGAGGGATGCCGGGAACCGTTTTCACGACGCCACTCTAGTGGCCGCTGAAGGGCCACAGCAATCTATTCCGGGGTAGTGGTCGGGGAGACAGGATTCGAACCTGCGACATCCTGCTCCCAAAGCAGGCGCGCTACCGGACTGCGCCACTCCCCGACGGATGGGTCGCTTAGGCGGGACGCCGCCACGAAGCAAGGGCGCCGGTCGATTCAGCAACCAGATCGCCCGCGAACGGGTTCGAACGGAAGGTTGGTGGGCCCGGCAGGACTTGAACCCGCAACCTACCCGTTATGAGCGGGCAGCTCTAACCAGTTGAGCTACAGGCCCCACCAAAGCGCTCGTTAGCGGAGGGTCCGCTTCGGTGGCAAGGCCGCCGCATCGATGATTGCGCCAAGCGACGCCGGCGCGACGCCGCGCTGCTCCAGATCGCCAAGGATCCGGTCCCACCAATGATGAAAGGCGGCGAGGTCGGCGGCATCGCGCACATAGGGCGTATGGCCGGGCGCGACCGAGGGAGAGTGGAAGGAGAAGTTAAGCACGCGCACCCCTTCGCCTACCGCAACCGCCACCGCTTCCAGCGCATCGGCCAACGGCATTTCCTCGGGCGTCAGCGCCACGCGGGAGAGAAGATGAGTCCGGGCGAAGAGCCCGCGGCCCTTCGGCAGCTTGCCGAGCGCATTGTAGAGCCCCACCCCGCCGCGCCGCGCCAGCCCGGTGAACACGGTGGTAAGCGGCAGCTCGACGATCGCGCCGATCCGGAACGCATGGTTGCCCACTGCCGCGAAATCCGGACCGCCTTCGTCGCTGTAGCGATAGGACGATCGCATCGAGCTATCGAGCGCATAACCCCGTGCCGCGAGCAGGCCCGCCGTCGCGGGACCGATACCATAGCGTCCGGCACGATAGGCGCGCGGCGCGGCACCGAAGGCGGACGCAATCGCCTCGGTCAGCGCATCGATCTTGGCCGCCTCGAGCGCCTCGGGAAGGTTGCCCGCAAAGCTGTTGGCCGGCGTCAGCGCTTCGTCGAACGGCGGGTTGACCCAGGGATGGAGCTGAGTCCCGACCGCCGACACGCCATCGGCCAACACCTCGCGCAGCATGTCGGTGGCTACCGGGTCAGTCGCGATCGGATAATCGACCAAATAGGTCAGCGGCACGCCCCGCTCGGCGAAGCGACGATGCGCCGCGGGGATCGCGGTGACATGCGACAGGCCGTGGCTGTCGCGGTCGAGCGGCGCATCCCAGTCGAATTCTTCCTCGGTATCGACGAAGATCGTGAAACGCGTGCCGAAATCCTCGGGCCAGGCGATCAGGTCGGCGGCGGTCGGCGGAGGGACGCGGTATCCCGGCACCGCACCCGGCAAAGGCGTGGATTGGTCCACGATCAGCTTGAAGAAACCTGCTCCACGCTCTCGATAACGGCGGCCGGGAGCCGCAAAGTCAAGGCCTTGTCGCCGATGACCAGCACGCCGCGCAGCTCGGTGGCAAGGTTGCGCGCCAGCCGCAGGGCGAAGCCGGTGCCGAGCAGCGGCGCACCCTCGCTATCGGCCTCGGTCTCGGCATCGATCGTCAACAGGCTGTCGCCGGCATAGGCGGCGAGCGCCGCAGGCCGGTCGAACACGACCGCGACCATCGAGTCGGCCTCGAGCGTCGCGGCAATGCCGATCCGCTCGCCGCGTCCGCCGGATGCTACCAGCGTGGCCATCAGCCTGGCGATCAGCCGCTCGACCGCCCGGTCGTCGCCTGCAATCGCCAGGTTGCCGTCGCCGGTATAGATATCGATCGTCGTGCCGCGCAGCGTTGCCAGCGGCAGCAGATCGCTCGCGACCCGCTCGAGTAACGGCACCAGGGGTACCTCGCCCGGTCGCAGATCAAGCGCCCTGGATTCGATCCGCGCCGCCATGTCGATATCGTCGATCGCGGTCAGCAGGCTGCCCGCCTGGTTGCGGATGTCGGCGGCATGCGCGCGGTAAGCATGGGGCACCGGCCCGAGCATCTGCGATTCGATCATTTCGGCAAAGCCGGCGATGGCGTTGGTCGGCGTGCGCAGTTCGTGGACGAGCTGGCGCAGCGCGTCTGCGGCGGGGCTGCGAACCGGGCGCGGTTCAGCGGTCTCGTCCGGACGCGGGCGACGCGCGGTCCCGCGATAGCCCGTGAAGCGTCCGCTCTCGCGGTCGAACACCGGGATGCCCGTGATGCGCCATTGGCCGGCAGCATCCGAATCGCCGTCGACGACCAGGCGCGCATTGGCGAAACCGGCGCGGCGGCGAAACGCCCCGGCGACGGCGCCGTCCACCCGCGACCCTCCGGGGACGGCGGCGAGATCGAGCGAAAGCCCGATCAGCGGCGCACGCGCGGCGCCTTCGATCCAGCGCACGATGCCCGATGCATCGGTCTCGAACCGGAAGCTCTGCGCCTGGATCGATTCGAGCTCGAACAGTTCGGACTGGATCTCCGGCAGAATCGGCGCGGCGGGTGCTTCCTCGCGCTGGCGCTGATAGGCATCGATCCGGGCGACCAGTTCGGCGATCTGGAACATACCGCTCGATGCTTCGGCCGGCGGCGGCTGCAGGGTGGCAAACTCGATTACCTCGGCCCCGGAACCCGACGCCTGGGCCTCTTCCTGAACCTCGGCCGCCTGCTCGGTCTCGAGGCCTTCAGCCTCTGGCGCGTCAGTCCCTGGGATTTCAGACTCAGGAGCCTCCTGAAGCTCGGATGTTTCCACGGTCTCAAGGATTTCTTCGGCCTCGGGAATTTCCCCGGTCCCGGCTGCCTCGGGCAGCGCCGGGCTCTCGACCGCTTCAGTCGCCGGAGGTTGCTCTGCCTCGGCCTCGCTGTGGCGCAGCGCTTCCGCAACGACCGGCAGTCCACGCGCAATGCTGGCGAACGAAAAGAAGGTCAGTTCAGGCGGCGCCATGATGGCCGGCTCCGCCTGGATCTCTGACGTCGCGACCTCCGGCTCGATAAGGACCGGCTCCGATACGACCGCCTCGACCGAAATCGCGGGGTCCGGCTCATTGGCGGGAAGCGGGCCGAGCACATCGGTCCAATCGATCGATTCGATTGCTGCCGCGCCGGCCTCGACCGAAATCGAATCATCGATCGCGACTTCCTTGGCCTGCTCCGATGCCATGTCGGCCTCGGCTTCGATCGCTTCGGCCTCCTGCTCGACCGGTACAGGCGCTCCTAGCTCGACCGGCAGGGCCTCCAACGGCGCGACGGGTCCGGCCGACAGCACGAAATCGACGCTGCCGAAACTTTCGAGCGCGCGATTCACCGCTGGCGGCAGGTCGCGGCGATGGCGCAGGATCGATCGCGCGGCAGGCGGCATGCCCGACAGCATGTCGATCCATTCGTCGGCGCGCAGCCGCGCAGTGCGCAACACTGGCGCAGCAATGGCCAGTTCGTCTTCGGCGAAGAGCTGGACGAGCGCGGCGGGCGGGTCGGCAAAGGCCACTCCCCGCGCGCTCGCGGCGCGAATCGATGCCGGCACATGGGCACGAATCGCCTTGAGTTTCGCGATCGCGCTGATACCCGGCGGGACGCGGCGACGGCTGATCAGGTCGACCAGTTGCCGCCATGCCGATTGCGCGCCGAACGGGGTCGACATGTCTGCCGAGAGAACCGTTTCGAGACTGTCGTCAAAGCGCAAAAGGACTCGACCCCCAACCGGCCGCGAGGACCGCGCCGTAAGAATTTCTTAACCGGCCGGAGTCGCCAGTGAAACATCTGTTTTTGGCACGTAGCAATGTGGGACAATTGCGTTCGCTCGCAATTATCTTATGCTGAATGCCGGCCGCTCGCCAGAAAGACAGAGCCGGCGGGGAGCTTTGCGTAATGGCGTTTGATTCGATCGACCGGCGGATTCTGGGTTTGCTGCAGGATGATGGCCGGATGACGAATGTCGATCTGGCGGAACGAGTCGGGTTGACCGCCCCGCCCTGCCTGCGTCGGGTCCGCACGCTCGAGGAAGCCGGTGCGATCCGCGGCTATCACGCCGAGCTCGACGCGGCGACCCTCGGTTATCCGATCACCGTTTTCGCGATGGTCAGCCTGCGCAGCCAGGCCGAGCACGATCTCGCCGCCTTCGAGGATCATGTCGCCCAGATTCCCGAGATCCGCGAATGCCATATGCTCAACGGCGAGATTGATTTCATCCTGAAGATCGTGGCGACAGACCTGAAGAGCTTCCAGGAAATCCTCACCACGCATCTGACGCCCGCGCCGAACGTGGCGAGCGTGAAGACCTCGCTGACGATCCGCACCGCCAAGGCGCTGCCCGGCATCCCGGTGCGGCAGGACTGACGCATAAAAAAGGGGGCGTCGCGGCCCCCTTTTTCAATCCTCCGTGCCGCAATCAGGCCGCGGGCGGGTTATCCAGCCAGATCTTCCAGAGCGTCGCCGTGTCGCTGTCGGGGCCATTGGTCACCGTAGCAAGGTCGGCACGCGCGCGCTCCTTGTCGCCGGCAAGCGCCAGCGCGATCCCACGGTGCAGGCGGACATCGTCCGCGTCCTTGACGGTCTTTTCGAGCGCGAGGTCGTACATCTCGACGGCCTTGGCGTAAGCGCCCCGGCCGATGCTGGCGTCGCCGACCTGCGCGGCCTGCGTACCGTCGGTTGCTTTGCGCGCTGCGGCCTCGCTCGGCCCGGCGGCCGGCGCCGCGGCTTTTTTGCCCTTGGCCGGGGCAGCGCCCAGCAGGCGGATGCTTTCCGGGTCTTTGGCGGGGATCGCGCCCGACGCGCGCCCTTCCTCGATCACGGCCTTCACCTCGTCCTTCAGGCCGAGATTGTTCGCCCGGCGCGCATATTCCAGATATTCCTTCTGGCCGGCCAGGCTCCTGGTCGCGCGCATCAGCCGGAATAGATCGACGAACCGCGTATCGCGGTCCTTGCGTTCGGTCGGGGTCAGCTTGGTTTCGTCTTCGTCCTTGAAGCCGTTGAACGCGATCGCGTCATGCCAGTTCGCTTTAGTGCCATAGGCACCAAGCCATTTGCCGGTCCAGGCCGCCGTCTCGGGTGCCTTTTTCAACCTGAGCCGCTGGGCCGCGAAACGATACCAGCTCTCCGGCGGCTTCTTGCCCGCTGCGATCTGCGCCGTGATCATCGAATCGAGTTCCGCAGCACCTGCGGAAACCTGACCCGCTTCCATGTTCGCACGGACGATCTGCAGATTCAGCTCGTCGTCGCGAATGCCGTCCTCGCGCGCCTGGCGGTAGAATTGCACTGCCTTGACGTAATCCTTCCGCGCATAGGCGAAATCGCCGAGCGTATAATTGTAGCGCGAGGCATCGTCCTTCGACGTACGTGGATCGGCGATCAGCTCGGTCATCGGCTTGACCATCGCCGTCTGGCTCTGGACCGTCGCCGGCGACACACTCAATAGCCTCACCCGCAGGGTCCGGCCGATAAAACGCTCGCTGTCGTTGCTCGCGCTCCGCTCGATCGTCGAAATCGCGCCTTCCGCCCCCGCCAGGTCATTGGCCTTCAGCGCCAGCGTCGCCGCTGCCGCCGAAGCCCGGACCTGCTGGGAAAGGACGAAGTTCGTCGGGCTATCCGGCGGCGGTTGCTCCTTTTTGCCCGCGGCGGTCGCCGCGAATGGCAGTGCCGCGCTACCGGTCAGCAGCGCCGCCAGCGCCATGGTCGAAATCGTCTTCATTACGGAAACTCTCCAAATACGGCGCTGGCGGTCGCGCGCTCAATAGTGGTGAATCACGCCAGCGGCGGCGAGTCCAGCCAGATCGTCCAAAGATGCGCGATCTGGCTCAGCGGCGCGGCAGTAACCTTGGCGAAGGCGGCCTTGGCCTCGTCCTTGCGGCCGAGATTGGCGAGCGCCATGCCGAGATGCATGTTCACCGTGTTCGCGTCGGCGCCGGCCTGACCAGCAGCCGCGGTGTAGCTCTCTGCCGCCTTCGCATAGTCCCCCGCGGCATAATAGATGTCGCCGGCGACGCTCGGCTTCGACTTGCCGGCAGCGTTCGCTGCCGACACTTCCGACTTCATCGCGGCCTGGGCCGCCGTGTAGACACGCGCAATATCGGCATCGCCCGACGGGATCTTGCCCGCTGCGCGTCCCTCGTCGATCACTGCGGCCGATTCCCACGGCAGGCCCGAATCAAGCGCTGCCTGCACGTAACCGTAATAGTCGTTCGGGTCGCTCAGGACCTTGGTACCCCGCATCGTGCGATACAGGTCGAGCTTCTGGGCCTTGGTGAACTTGGTGTTGGTCGGATCGGTCACCTTGCGGAAATTGTTGACCGCGGTGCGCCAGGTGGCGACCTTCGGATAGGCCTTTAGCTGACGAACCAGCCATGCCTCAGCCGTGGGAACATCGCGACCGGCGTAGCTATTGCTCACGGCATAAGCATACCAGGATTCCGGTGCCGTCCGGCCAGCCGCCGTCTCGGTCTCGACTGCCTTGTCCAACTCGGCGATCGCTTCCTTGGTCCGGTTGGTCGATCCGTAAGCCTGGGCCAGCGACACCGAGAGGTCCGTCTTGGCATAGCCGAGTTCACGCGCCTTCAGCAGGAAGGGAATGGCCTGCTCGTTCTGCTTGGCTTCGATGGCGATCGTCCCGCGCACGAAATTATAGGCCGGAAGATCGGCCGGCGGGGTCTTCGGGTTCACGATCAGCGCGTCGAGGGCGGTGGCGAGAGTCGCGTTGTCCTTCTTCTCGCTCGCGATGTTCAGGCGGAAGATATTGGCAAAATAGCGGTCGTCGTCAGTGGTCGCGAGCGGATCCGCAATGGCGAGCTTCGCTTCTGCCGTCGCGAAATCCTTGGCGTCGAGCGCCTTCTTGACCTCCTGGGCCGGCTTCCCGAAAGCCGGGCTCGCGGTCAGCTTGGGTACGCCAGCCTCCGCTTTGTCGTCCTTCTTGTTCTTCTGTGCGGTTGCGGGCGCGGCAACCATGGCGGTGGCACCAAGCGACAGCATCAGGGCCAGCGCAACGTTGGGAAGCAGCTTCATCAAGAAAAACTCCTAAGCGGATGGACGTCCGTTCAATTCGGAGACGCCTCTAATGTGGGGGGCACCATGGTTCAAGGCGCACGGAACTCCGTGCGGTTGGCATTCGGGCGCTGAACGCTGCTTTAACGCCTTCGGATCCCTCGCCCGCTCCGTGGCCCCCGCTCCATGGCCTTTGACTCACGCGCGACCCAGCGACTAGGCGCGGCGGGTGATTGCCCTGCTCTCCCCCGCCAAGACCCTCGACTATGAACGGCCTCTGCCGCCGGTCGACGCCACCTCGCCGCGTTTCGCCGCGGAGGCGAGCTCCCTCGCTGCATCGGCCGCCAATCTCAGCCAGAAGCGCCTGGCCGAGCTGATGGACATCTCGAAGAAGCTCGCCAAGCTCAATGCCGACCGCTTCGCCGGCTTCGACGCCCAGCCGGAGCGCCCCGCGCTCTACGCCTTTGCCGGCGACGTCTATCTCGGCTTCGAGGCGCGGACCCTGGACGAATCGGGCGTGGCCTTCGCGCAGGATCATGTGCGCATGCTGTCCGGCCTGTACGGGCTGCTTCGCCCGCTCGATTCGATGCGGCCTTACCGGCTCGAAATGGGCACGCGCTGGGCGCCGCGCCGCAAGAATCTCTATGACTGGTGGGGCGATCGCATCGCCCAGGCCGTGCGCGACGATGTCGCGGCGGAAGGGTCGGGCGTGGTGCTCAACCTCGCCAGCCAGGAATATTTCCATGCCGTCGCCGACAAGCTCCAGGGCCTGCGCGTGATCCATGTCGATTTCCGCGAACCCGGCCCCGACGGCCCCCGCTTCGTCAGCTTCCACGCGAAAAAGGCGCGCGGCATGATGGCCCGCTGGCTGTGCGAGCACCGCATCACCGACACCGAATCGATGAAGGGCTTCGACAGCGCCGGCTATCGATTCGACGCAGCGCCGAGCGAGCCCGATCACTGGCGATTCGTCCGCGCATGAGCGGCAGCGCGGTCGTTTTCGGCGCATCGGGCGGCATCGGTGGCGGCTTGCGCGAAGCGCTGGAGGACGAAGGCGCGTTCGATACCGTGCATGCCTTCTCGCGCAGCGGCACCGGCACCGATCTGACCGACGAAGCCAGCATCGCGGACGCCGCGGCGATCGTCGCCAAAGGACCTGCGCCGAGCTTGGTCATCGTTGCAACCGGCCTGCTGCATGAAAACGGGAACGGCCCGGAAAAGGCGATGCAGGAACTGGACCCGGCATGGCTCGCCCGCAATTTCGCAGTGAACACGATCGGCCCGGCGTTGGTCGCGAAGCATTTCCTGCCGCTGATGTCGCGCACCGGCCGCACTGTGTTTGCGGTCCTGTCGGCCCGGATCGGCAGCATCGCCGACAACAAGCTCGGCGGCTGGTACGGCTATCGCGCCTCCAAGGCGGCGCTCAACATGATGGTCCGCACGCTCGCCATCGAGGAAAAGCGCCGCAACGATCGTTCGATCGTCGTCGCGCTGCACCCGGGCACCGTCGACACGGATTTGTCGCGCCCGTTCCGCGGCAATGCCGCGCCGGGTACCCTGTTCGACCCATCGCGCGCGGCGGTTCAGCTGCTCGACGTGATCGACAGCCTCAAGGCACCCGACACCGGCAAGCACTTCGCCTGGGACGGCGCCGAGGTCGCGCCCTGATCCTTTTCAAAGATTCTCCGCGCTGTCCCGGATCCGGAACTGTCCCCAGCCCCTGCCCACACCGCTCGAACCCTCGCTCTCCACCGTATAGACGATCCCGTGCTGGATTCCGCGCGACGGCATGATCACGCGGTAGCAGCGGGGCGTGCGGTTGAAGGTCAGGGGAAAATGCAGGGGTTCGGGGTTCGCGCAGCCGGGGCTGTCCAGCGCCTGCTCGATCCGCCACACCAGTTGCTCGCCCTCGCGAACCTCGATCTCGCGTGCCGTTTCGATATTGTCCTTTTTCCTGAACGGCCAGGACCCCTTGCCCTTGCTGCTGAAAACGAGGTCGCGTCCCACGATCGTCGCAGCAATGGTGAAAGGCGCTGGCGAGCACCCCGCCAACGACAGCAACAACATGGCGACGATCGGTCCACAGGTGCGCATCGGCCCTCTCCCCTGAGCCGCGACAATAGGCCTCACAAACTCCCACTGTGCAAGTAGGATTTGAGCGCTCTCACGCGTGCGTACGCGCGCACGCGTGTCATGCACGCGCGTGACAAATGCGGCCGGCCCCGCTAGAACCGTCATCCAACAGACACATAAACTTTCCGAAAGATTCGAAAACTTGACCGACGAGACACTCCTCGCCGACCCTTCCGATATTTCACCGATCTCGATCGTCGACGAGATGCGCTCGAGCTATCTCGATTACGCGATGAGCGTGATCGTCAGCCGTGCGCTGCCGGACGTGCGCGACGGGCTGAAACCGGTGCATCGCCGCATTCTCTTCGCCAGCCAGGAAGGCGGCTTCGTCCCCGGCCGGCCGTATCGCAAATGCGCCAAGATCGTCGGCGACGTGATGGGCAATTACCATCCGCACGGCGACAGCTCGATCTACATGGCGCTCGCCCGCCTCGCCCAGGATTGGGCGATGCGGGTAATGCTGATGGACGGCCAGGGCAATTTCGGATCGATGGATCCGGATATGCCCGCGTCGATGCGCTACACCGAAGCGCGGCTGACCAAGGCGGCGATGGCCCTGCTCGAGGATATCGAGAAGGACACGGTCGATTTCGCGCCCAACTATGACGGCTCGCGCGAAGAGCCGACCGTGCTCCCGGCACGCTTCCCCAACATCCTGGTCAACGGCGCCGGCGGCATCGCGGTCGGCATGGCGACCAACATCCCGCCGCACAATCTCGGCGAAGTGGTCGATGCCTGCCTTGCCTATATCGAGCGCTCGCTCGACGGCGGCGATGCGATCACGATCGACGAACTGATGGAAATCGTGCCCGGTCCGGATTTCCCGACCGGCGGCATCATCCTCGGCCGCGCCGGCTGCAAGGGCGCCTATCATGAGGGCCGCGGCTCGATCATGGTGCGCTCGCGCCACATCGTCGAGGAAGGGCGAGGCGACAAGCGTTCGATCGTGCTCACCGAGATTCCCTACCAGACCGGCAAGAACGCCCTGGTCGAGAAGATCGCCGAGGCCGCCAAGGACAAGCGGATCGAGGGCATTTCGGACATCCGCGACGAATCGAACCGTCACGGCGTGCGGATCGTCATCGACCTGAAGCGCGACGCGACTGCCGAAGTCGTGCTCAACCAACTCTGGCGCCACACGCCCGCGCAGTCGAGCTTCCCGGCCAACATGCTCGCCATCCGTGGCGGCCGGCCCGAAACGCTCAACCTGCGCGACATCATCGAGGCCTTCGTCAAGTTCCGCGAAGAGGTCATCACCCGCCGCTCGAAGTTCGAGCTGGCCAAGGCACGCGAGCGCGCGCACATCTTGCTCGGCCTGGTGGTCGCGACCACCAATCTCGACGAGATGGTGAAGATCATCCGCGGCTCGTCCAGCCCGCCCGTCGCCCGCGCCGCGCTGATGGCGCGCGAATGGCCGATCGCCGAGATCGCGCCGTACATCAAGCTGGTCGAAGCCGTCGAAAAGGAGATCGAGGGCGACGTCTATCGCCTGTCCGACATCCAGGTCCGCGCTATCCTCGACCTGCGCCTGCACCGCCTCACCGCGCTCGGCCGCGACGAGATCGGCGAAGAGCTCAAGACGCTCGCCGAATCGATCACCGAACTGCTCTCGATCCTCGGCGACCGGGCGAAACTCTACGGCGTGATGAAGGACGAGCTTGCCGCCGTGCGCCTCGCCTTCGCCACCCCGCGCAAGACCGAGATCGCCGCCGCCGCCGATGGCATCGACGACGAGGATTTGATCGAGCGCGAGGACATGGTCGTGACCGTGACCATGCAGGGGTACATCAAGCGCACCACGCTCGACACCTTCCGCGCGCAGCGCCGCGGCGGCAAGGGCCGCGCCGGCATGGCGACCAAGGAAGAGGATATCGTCACCGAATTGTTCGTGACGAGCACCCACACCCCGGTGCTGTTCTTCTCGACCGCGGGGAAAGTCTATCGCATGAAGGTCTGGCGCCTGCCCGAGGGCGGCGCCGCCACCCGCGGCCGGCCGATGATCAACCTGCTCCCGCTGGCCGAGGGCGAGACGATCTCGACCGTGCTCGCGCTGCCCGAGGACGAGGCGGAATGGGGCAAGCTCCATGTCATGTTCGCGACTGCCAAGGGCACGGTCCGCCGCAACTCGATGGATGCGTTCACCAACGTGCCCACCAACGGCAAGATCGCGATGCGCTTCGATGACGAGAGCGACGACCGGCTGATCGGCGTCGCGCTGCTCACCGAAGAGGACGACGTCCTGCTCGCCACCCGGCAGGGCAAGGCGATCCGCTTCGCCGGCGACGATGTGCGCGAGTTCCAGAGCCGCACCTCGACCGGTGTGCGCGGCATGACCCTGAAGGACGGCGACGAAGTGATGTCGCTGTCGGTGCTGCACCGCGTCGGCACCAGCCAGGAGGAGCGCGAGGCCTATCTCCGCTTCGCGCCCTGGAAGCCGGAAAAGGAAGGCGAGCCCGACATGGAGCAGGCGCGCTTCGAGGAGTTGGCGGCGCGCGAGCAGTTCATCCTGACGGTCTGCTCCAACGGATACGGCAAGCTATCGAGCGCCTATGAATATCGCCGCACCAATCGCGGCGGCCAGGGCATCACCAATATCGACAATATCGCCCGCAACGGCCCGGTGGTCGCCAGCTTCCCGGCGTCGAAGGGCCATCAGCTGATGCTGGTGACCGATCAGGCCAAGCTGATCCGCATGTCGCTCGGCGACCTGCGTGTCATCGGCCGCGGCTCGGCCGGCGTGAAGCTGTTCGATGTCGGCAAGAACGAGCATGTCGTCTCCGCCGCCCGCATCGAGGAAACCGAGGAAGAGGCCGAGATCGACCTGTCCGACGGCCCGGTCGCCGGCGCGCCCACGCCTGATGGCGACACGAGCGAGGATCTCGCCGATGGCGGCGAGGATTCCGCTCCCGACAGCGAAGCGTAAAACTACCTCCCCTCCCGTTTACGGGAGTGGAATTGGAGTTACGCCCCAGCCTTGGTCTTCTCCACGCAGTCGATGATCGCTGCGTGGGCCAGGCCCTTCATCTGGAAATCGACTGCGCCGAAATCCTTGCCGTCGAACTTGATCCGTGCGGTCTTCGCGTCCTTCAGCATCGCCAGGGCAGCATCGGACGCAGGACCTGCTCCCCACCCGGCCCAGGCGCTGTCGTTGAACCCGCTCTCGTAGCCGCCCGACCGGGAAGTCGTGGTCTTCCCCGTGTCGAACGTCACCGTCATCGGGAAATTGGCTTCCGATGACGCCATTTCCTGCGCCTTGGGCCAGCCATTGACGAGGATGCTCGCCCCGAAATTCCCGTCGCGCACGCGGACGCTGAAGCGGACCTGAGTCGGCGTGTCGCTGCCCGGCAGGTTCGGCCCGGGGAAATCCACCCAGCAGCCGCCATTCCCGGATCCCGGCGTGAACCGGTACTGGATACCCTGCCCGGCGTTGACCGGCGCGAGCGCCAGGGCAAGCGCAAGGGCGCCGAGCGTGCCGGTCGCCGTCAAAATCCTGTTCTTCATGTCCGTCATCCCCTGTTCGAGCCTTGGTTCAGCAATAATGGTTCGAAGCCGGGCAGGCCGTGGTCGAGCCCGACAGGTAATTGATCCGTTGGTTCCAGTTGCTGTTGTCGATGATCGACGCGACGCTGTTGGTGGAGGACGGGCTGTACGTGGTGGACGGCGCCGACCAGCTCGGCTTCCAGTTGGCCATCGCATCGGCCCAGGTGGCGCGGCGCGTGCGCATCGCCTCCTCCATCGCCTTGGCGCGCCGGGCATTCTCCTGCCGCACTGGCTCGAGCCGCATCGACCGGTAGATCGCACCCGCCATCTCGCTGCCGCGCGTCGCCGCGATCAGCATGTATTTCTCGCCCTTGGCGCGGTCCTCGGCGATGCCGTCGCCATACCAATAGGCCATGCCCATATAGATGGCGGCCTCGACATGGCCGACGCGCGCGGCATTCTCGAACAGGATCAGCCCGTCCTTCTGCCGCGACAGGTCGAACATGCCCGGCAGCCCGTAATAGAGCCAGCCGCCGAGCATCCACTGCGCGTCCTCATTGCCCTCCTGCATCAGCCGGATGACGGCATTGACCCCGACCGTCTTGTCGCCACCATCGACCGCCGCCTTGGCGAGGCGAAGCTGGTCGGCGACGGGCAGCGACGGATCGATCGGCGGAATGCGCGAGCGCATCCCCGAATCCCCGGCGAGCAGCCCCTTGGCCAGGGTGCAGCCCTCGCCATCGCCAAGCCGGCAGGCCTTGTCGTTCAGCGAGAAGGCGACGGCGTTGTCCGGATTGACGACGATCCCGCTGCTATAGGCGACCGACAAATAGCTGCAGGCCGGCCCGTAATTCAGGTCGCAGCCGCGGCGGAGATAATAGAGCCCCTCCTCCATCGTCGTCGTCGCCCCGGACACCACGGACAGGCCGATCCGCCCGAGATGATTGCAGGCCATCCCATCCCCGGCGTTGCACGACGCATCGAGATAATCCTCGCCCTTGTTGAGCGACGCCTTGTCGCCGGGCCGCGCCAGGCTGATCCCGTAGAGCGTACACAACCGCAGCCGGTCGCCCTGCCCCTGCGTACAGCCGGTCCGCGCATAACCCACCGACCGCACCGCATCCTTCGCCACGCCCCAGCCCTCGCGATAGGCATCGGCCAGCCCCATGCACCCCCAGGCGCGCTTCGCGGTGCAGGCCTTGTCGAACATCGGCAGCGCTTCCGCCCTCGCGGCGGCATCCTTCCGCTCATAGAACAGCGCATTCGCCTTCAACCGGCACCCGTCGTCAGCCCCGGAGGCGCAGGCGGTATCGATCAACTGCGCCGATCGCCCGTCCGCCTTGCCCGCGCTCGCCATGCTCTCGGCCAAAGCAGCGCACGCGCCCTGATCCTTCAGGGCGATGCAGCCGCGATCCGCCATCTTCTGCGCCAGATCGAGATTGACGAAAGTCGCGCTGCCGTCGCGGAAGATCGTCGCGGCGCGGGTACAGGCGGAAGCCACGCCCATCTCGCACGACTTCATCCAATAAGCGATCGATACGCGCATATCGGGCGCCATCTCGCCCGACCCCTTCTCGAACGCCTGGGCCAGCCGCACGCAGTCGGCCGCCTTGCCCGCCATGCAGTCGCGGTGCCATTTGATCGTCACGCCCCATAATTTGTAGGGCATGTTCTGCTTGCCGTTGAACAGGAAGGAGTCGCGCCGCTCGTCGTAGCGCGAGGGCAGCTTCTCCGCCGCGAGCGCGGACGGCAGCGCCAGCGCGCCGACCAGCAGGCCAAGCATGGCGATCAACCCCCGCATCCCGCATCTCCCTCTTTCCGGCCCGTTCACCGTGAAAAGGAACATAGCGTTGCGCGGTTCGTCGGGTGACTTACAAATCCGGTTAGCTTTGCAAAGGGAATCGCATGACGGCACTGACGGCGTACAAGGTCCTGACAGCCGACCAGATGGCGCTGCTCGAAACCGGCAGCTTCGCCGGTGCGCCGATCGACCTGGCCGACGGCTATATCCACCTCTCCACCGCGCAGCAGCTCGACGAAACGGTCGACAAGCATTTCGCCGGCCGGGCCGATCTCCACATCGCCGCGGTCGACCTCGCGGCGCAGGGCGACACGCTGAAATGGGAGCCGTCACGCGGCGGCCAGCTTTTCCCGCACATCTACGGCCCGCTGCTGCTCGAAACGGTGCTCGCCTATGGTCCGATCGAACGCGACGATCAGGGCAAGGTGAAGCTGCCCGTTACGGGCTGATCCCCAAGCGCGGCCCGTCCATTGCGCACCACCCGAAGTCAGCGCATGTTTGCCGCATGATCTTGCGGCTCATCAGTCTCTCGCTCGCTTTCGCCGTGCCCGCCAGCGCGACTTCGGTCGCCGCCATCCGGCCGCACCAGCCCGCCTTTGCCTGCAGCGCGCTGGCGAACCTGCTCCAGGGACTCGCGACCGCCAAGCGCCCTCAGCTCGGCGGCCTGCTGGTCGGGGTCCAGGTCTCGACCGACGAACTGGGGTCGGTGCAATGGGAAGAATGGGAGGCGCTGGCCGCCAGCCTGCGCACGCATAATGGCAAGCCCGACCAGCATCCGATGCGCCTCGAATCGTTGCGCCGCATCGACGACCGGCAAGACAAGACGTCCGCTTTCTATGTCGCGACGATCGAACGCGACCGATGGGAGCTCGAACGGTATATGGGCGATGACGGCCTGTTGATGCCCATTTTCGAACCCGACCCGCATTTCGAACCGCGACGGGAGTTCTGGATCGTCGGTTTCCTCGGCAACCGGATCGTCAATTTGCGGGAAGCGGACGAGCTTTACCGGATCGCCTCCGGCGAAGACCGGCTGGATTGCCGCGGCCCCCTGCCCGGGCGACTCTAATCCTCACCCGGCGGCGCGACGATCGCCGCCACCGCCACATCCGCCGTCACGTTTGCCACCGTCCGGAACATGTCCGGGATGGTGTCGACCGCCAACAGGATCGGCAGCAGCTCCAGCGGTGCGCCCAGGGCAAGCGCCGTCGGCGTCGCCGCCGCAAAGAAGCTGACCGCGCCCGGCATGCCGATCACGACCAAAGTCGACAGCACCGCCAGCGGGATCGCGATCAGGATCTTGGCCAGGGGCACGTCCACCCCGACCATCCACGCCATCGCCAGTCCGAACAGCAACGACCCGGACGGCGCGGTCACCTTGAACACCGCCACCGCCAGCGGCAGGATCACGCCGGCGTCGCGGTCGCTGATGCCGACCCGCTCGGCACTGACCAGCATCGCCGGCAAGGTCGCGATCGAGGATTGCGTGCCCGCCGCGACGGCCTGGGCGGGCGCAACCGCGCGGGCAAAGCGCCACAAGGGCACGCCACCCGGCCAGCGCGCCAGGCCATAACAGATCGCCGCCAGCACCAGCGCCAGCACGATCTGGACCAGGATATAATGCCCGAGCGCCAGCGCCGCGCCGACCCCTGCCGTTGCGCCGATCGCGAGCGCGAGCGCGAAGATGCCGATCGGCGCCACGCGCAGCACCCACCCGACCACGACGATCATCGCATCGCCAAGCCCGCGGAACGGCTCGAGCGTCGCCTTCGCCCGCCCGCGCTCCACCCGGCTCAAGGCAAGCCCGAGCACCAGTGCGAACACGACCAAAGGCACGATCGCGCCTTGCGCGGCGGAGGCGATGACATTCACCGGCACCATCGCGCTGATCGCCTCGGCGGTCGACGGGATCGCCGGCGGCGCGCTCGCGGGAAAATTGGCGCGCAGCCCCGCCACGGTCTCGGCTGATATCGGGAACAACGCCAGCAGCGGCGGTACCAGCAACGCGGCTACCACTGCGGACAACAGCAGGAACCCCGCGAGCACCAGCGGCAAGCGCGCGCCGATTCGCGCCGCCGGGCCATCATCCGCCGTCGCCAGATCGGCCACCCCCGTCACCACCAGCGCAAAGACCAGCGGCACGATCGTCATGCGCAGGCAATCGAGCCATAGTCCGCCGATCAGCCGCATCGCATCGATCACGGCCGGCCGGCCGGTGCCGATCAGCACCCCGGCGGCAAAGCCGAAGACCAGCGCCAGCAACATCCAGCCGGGCCCGGGAATGGCCGTCCGCAACGCACGCAATCGAGCAATCACCACCGGCACATTCCCATTATCAGGCCCGCGATCCGCGTTTCAGGCCCAGTCGTCGGTCCAGCGCGGCCATTTCGCAAAGGCCATGAACCAGAGCAGCGCCGGAAAGGTCAGGAAGTTGAGATAGGGCACGATGGTCAACAGGCCGATTGCGGGAGAATATCCCATCTTCCGGCAAATGAGCGACATGCAGATCGCCGTATAGGCGAAGATGACCAGGGAAATGAGCAGCATCAGCGATACCCCTCGGGCTCGTTCGGCCAGTTGGAGAAAGCGAGCACGCTGAGCATCGCCAGGATTCCCACGAGCGGCACCGCAAGCAGCGCGATCAGCCCGCGGTGAAGTCCCGCGCGCTGGAGGATTCGGTAAAAGGGAATGCCGCAGATCCCGATCGGGACCAGCCAGAACAGCAGCAGGATAAAACCCGCGACCGCGAACATGTTCGGCGCGCCCGCCGCAAGTGTCGATGGTTCCATGATTCCTCCCCCGAAGTGCGTGGAACATGACAGAGCAACGGCGAAAGGCAAGCCGGGTTGCATTGGGCCTTTACGGCCGGATCATTCCGGCCGGTGACAGACCGCCTCGACATTGATCCCGTCGGGATCGAGCACGAACGCGCCGTAGTAATTGGGGTGGTAATGCGCGCGGATGCCGGGCGCGCCATTGTCCTTGCCGCCGGCGCCCATCGCCGCTTCGTAGAACGCATCGACCTCCGCGCGAGTGTCGGCCGCGAAGGCGATATGGATGCCCGCCCCCTTCGGCCCGCCATTGCCGACCCAGAAGCTGGGCTTGCCCGGTTTGCCCAGGCCGATGCCATGATAGCCGCCGCTTTCTTCCGGCGTCACCTCCATCACCAGCCCGATCCCCATCGGCGCGAGCGCTGCCTCGTAGAACCGACGGGAAGCGTCGAAGTCCGACGCGGCGATGCCCATATGGTCGATCATGGTTTGTCCTTTCAGGGGTCAGGCGAACAGGTCCACAACTTCCGCGTCTCCCCCAACCGCCTCCAGCAACAAGGTGCGGTGGCACACACAAGGATCGCGCTCGAAACAAAGCAGCGCGCTCGGCTTCTCCGCCGCCAGATCCAGCATCTGCGCTGCCTGGGCCTGCGCTTCGGGCAGTTCGAGCTGCCCCTCGTAAACCTCTTCCAGCGTCGCCCGGTCGCCCTTCTTCGCCGCGTCCCGACCCCGCTTGGGTGTGCCGAGCGCCTTCAGATGGACATAACCGATCCCCGCATCGAGCAACGACGCGGCAAGCGATGATTTGGAGAAGCCCGGCCGCCGCGACAGCGGCAGCGCCCGCACGTCGATCACCCGTTCCACGCCAGCGCCTTTCAGCGCGGCGAGGAAATCGGCCATCGTCGTGCCTTCATAGCCGATGGTGAAGATCTTCATTGCGCTTCCTCGCTTCGAGGGTTCTCAGCACGCCGTACGCGATCAGCGTCTGGCCGCCGAGATAGAGCGGCCAGATTGCGTAGGCGGTCACGATCGAGCCCTTCAACGGCCCGAGCTCGGCAAAGATCAACAGGTCGGACACGACGAACATCAGCGCGCCGGCGGCGACGAGCGTCCGCGGGAACCGGCTGTACCAGGCAGCGCCCGCCATGCTGCCCAGCCCGACGGCATAGAAGGTCGCGCCGATATCGTGGGTGAGGACGAAAGCGATGGCGGGAACCACCAGGGCAATCACGATCGCCACCGCTCCGCCCTCGTTCCGGCGATTCGACAGATAGAGCAGGATCGAGACCAGATGCCCCGCCAGGAAAGCCACCCCGCCGATCACGATGCCGGAGGTTTCCAGCACCACATCGCCCAACGTACCCAGCGCCAGCAGCGCCGTGAGCAGCCAGCCATTGCGGTCGCGCGCGGCAAGCGCTGCGCAGAGCGTCAGCAACCCGACGCACATGCCCTTCCACGCAACGAAAAGAGCGCCGGACAGCCCCATATGGCTGGCCACCCAGAAGGTCACACCCGCGAGGATCGCGGCCGGAAAGAGCCAGAAGTTGGGGAATGGCGGTGTTTTGGTCTCGGTCATCGCAACGGTATTGCGCCCCGCGAAGCATCGCGCAATCCGTCCGCCTCATCCGGGCAGATGGCAGACCGCCTCGACATTGATCCCGTCCGGGTCAAACACGAACGCCGCATAATAATTCGGATGATACTGCGCCCTGATGCCCGGCGCGCCATTGTCCTTGCCGCCTGCCGCCATCGCCGCTTCGTAAAATCCATCGACCTGCGCCCGCGACGAAGCCCGGAACGCGACATGCGTGCCCTCGCCCGGCTGCTCATTGTCGGCGAAGACGAAGAAAGGCTCGCTGTCGCCCATCATCACCGCGGTGCCGCCGGCCTCGTTCTCGTCTATGACCTCCAGCACGGTGATGCCGAGCGGCGCCAGCGCGGCTTCGTAAAAGGCCCGCGACCTGGCAAAATCCGTCACCGCCAAACCGATATGATCGAGCATGCTGTACTCCTCTCCCGTGTTGGTCGCGGTACAACGCAGGGCAGCGATCGGCTTTCCGCCCTTAAGGCCCGATTGAGGAAATCGAGCGTATCAGTTCGGATCGGGTGCCGGGACACGACCAGATGATCCATGTTCTCTTCAATTCGTCAGCGGCGGGCACGCTGCGGCAAGTTTTGTCTGATCGAGGTGTTCGGCAAAAGGTCGTCGATCTGACGGACGTGCTCGACTGGGGACCGATCTCGAGCGGCAATTTCGAGGATCGAGAGGCCTGGTTCGATCATCACATCCCGAGCAGTAACGTCGGGTGGAACTGGATCGCCGAACACGTCGCCGAATTCCGGAGAAAACTTGCCGCCGATGCCGACCGACTGATCTGGATCGCACCCCGCTCGGCAGCAGATCAATCAGGATTATACTGGTTTCTGGCGCAGTTCGGCGCAGCCGACGCGCGGATGATCGTGGCCGACTATCCGCTTCATGATGCATGGCGCGGCGAGCCACCCGATAGTCTCGGCGGACTCCAGCCGGAGGCAATCGGCGAACTTCTGGATGGGTGTCCCCGGGTGGCGCTGGGTAAAGCGCGCTTTCCCGTAGATCGGTGGAAGACCCTGATGGCCGAAGATACGCTTGTTCGCGTAGTGGAAGACGGCGTGCTCAATAGCGCTCCAGACGATTATTTCGATCGTTTCCTCCTTTCGCGTTGTTCGAACGAATGGACAAAATGGAGACGCGTCATAGGCGACGCCATTGTCGAGGCCTGGGATTTCGGCCTCAACCCCTGCGATGCGCTGATGCATTGGCGTCTTCGCGAACTGGTGGGGCGAAAAGAGGTTGCCTGCGATGGCGAGCTTCCCCTCTATTATACAACGCCTGCGAGAGAAGTAAGGGTTCGTCGCATCACGGCTGGCTGAGTCATTGACGGCGCCACCAATATCTCGTATTTCTGTTTTTACAGAAAAAGAGAAACACATGACCCTCACCGATCATCCCGACGTCAAGGCCTTCATCCTCCATTGGGGGGAGATGGGCACGCAATGGGGCGTCAACCGGTCGGTCGCGCAGATCCACGCCCTGCTCTATCTCTCCGACCGGCCGATCGATGCCGAGGCGATCGTCGAGGCGCTCGGCCTTGCCCGGTCTAACGTCTCGACCGGCCTGAAGGAACTCCAGGGCTATGGCATCGTCCGCCGCGTCCATGTCGAGGGCGACCGGCGCGACCATTTCGTGGCGGAAACCGATCTGTGGGAAATGCTGATGCGCATCACCGCCGAGCGCAAGCGCCGCGAGATCGATCCCACCCTCGCGCTGCTCGCCGAACTGTCCGAGCGGATGAAGAACGACAAGGCCGCGCCCGCCTATGTCCGCGAGCGTGTGACGCGCATGCATGAATTCATCTCGACGCTCGGAGGCTGGTACGACCAGGTCCGCACTTTGCCCAAGCCGACGCTCGTTACCTTGATGAAGCTCGGCAGCAAGGTCGCTCGTTTCATCCCGGGCGCCAAGGCCAAGGCGGATTAAAGTGAAAAGCACCTGGCCATTCTTTCCTCTCCAGTGGGAGTTTTGCCTGCAGTCAGGTCAATCATGCCCCCGGCATGTTGAGAAATGCCCGGGGGGCATTTCGACCTGACTGCAGGCAAAACTGATACGAAAGCTTGGCAGCTTGCTGCCTAACTGAAGTTGGAGAGGGGCTCCGGGAGCCATCGATAGCTCCCGGAGCCCCGCACCAACTTCGACTGGATCGCTACGCTCTCAAGTCTCCATATCCTCTCCCCCTGGAGAGGGCGAAGGCACAGACCCTCAAGATAGCCCAAACCACGCCCACCCATTTCTCAAATTACAGGAAGAAAGGAAATTATCATGGTCGAGATCGTCTACATCCTCTATCTCGCGATCACGCTGGGCATCACCATCTGGGTGGCCCGCACCCTGTCGAAGAACGGCGTCGTGTTCCTCATCCAGTGCTTCGGCCAGAACGAAACGCTGGCGCGCTCGACCAACCATCTGCTCGTGGTCGGCTTCTACCTCGTCAATATCGGCTTCATCACCCTGACCCTCAGCCTCGGCCAGGAACCGACCACCATCACTGGCGCAATGCGTTTTCTCAGCGGCAAGGTCGGCCTCGCGGTGATCGTGCTGGGCGCGATGCACTTCTTCAACATGGGCGCGATCGCGCAGTTCGGCCGCAAGGTGAATGGCTGGCTCGACGACGGCCGCCGGGCGGCCGTCGCATGAACCCAGGACAGAAGGAACGGACGATGGCGGGTACGCCGATCAACTGGTCCAGCGCCACACAAGCAAGCTTCGCTGCCGGGCCGCTCTTCCTGTTGGGCACCCTTTTCGGACTCTGGGCCGACAATCCGGCCAACGGGTTCGGGGTCGAGCTGACCGGTTCCATGATCATATGGGTTCCGTTGTTCATGCCGCTCGCCGCCTTGGTCGGCGCGATCCTGGGCCTCGTCCCCAACCTGCTCGGTGCAAAGCTCATGACCTGGCTCGGGGACCGCAACGAGGCGGCGCGGCTGCCGGTGATATGGGCGTTGTCGGGCGCCATCGCCTGTGCCGTGCCCATCATCGCCTTCGGTGCCGGATCGCCCGACACGCACTCCACGCTCATCGCCTTCACGTTCACCGGAGCGTGCTGCGCCCTGATCTGCCGTCGCCGGGTCCAGTGGCAACACTGACCCGGCGAAGAACCCGTGTAGCGCGCCTTGAACCCGGCTATTCATGTGGTCGGAACCGAAGGAGTCGCCATGGCAACACGTGCAACCGCAGAAGATGCCTATCCGCCAATCGGCATGCTGCTGCGCGAATGGCGTGCGGCGCGGCGGATGAGCCAGCTCGATCTCTCGCTGGAGGCGGGCATCTCGACCCGGCATCTGAGCTGCATCGAAACCGGCAAGGCCAAGGCCAGCCGCGAGACGATCTCGCGGCTCGCCGATACGCTCGCCATGCCGCTGCGCGAGCGCAATGTCCTGCTCCGGGCGGCGGGCTATGCGGCAATGCATCCCGAACGCGATCTCGCCGCGCCGGCGCTCGACCGGGTCCGCCAGGCAGTCGAGTTGATCATCGCGCATCAGGAGCCCTACCCCGCTTTCGTGATCAGCCGGCACTGGGACGTGCTGATGACCAATGCCGCGGCAGTCCGCCTCAACACTCTGCTGACCGGCGGACGCCAGAGCCCGCACGCCAATCTGCTCCACCAGCTGTTCGACCCGGCGGATTTCCGCTCGGTCATCGTCAACTGGCCCGAGGTGGCCGGCCGCTTCATCCGTCACCTGCACGACGATCTCGCCGCCAACCCGACCGATCGCCGGACCCGGCAGCTGCTCGACGAGATCTTCCAATATCCCGGCGTGCCGCAGCGCTGGCGGCTGCGCGATCTCGGCGAGGAGCCCGCGCCGATCATCACCTTCACCTTCGCCAGCCCGCGCGGCGAGCTCCGCTTCTTCGAAACCTTCACGACTTTCGCCGCCCCGCACGACGTGACGCTCGACGAGATCCGGATCGACTGCACCTTTCCCGCCGACGAGCACACTGCCCGGGTCTGTGCGGAGCTTGCGCAGGAGGAGAAGGCGACCGCGCCTGGAACTTGAATTTATAACGGGGAATGACCGCCATCGCCCAGCGTCGGACGCTCAATGTCATTCGGCCGATTCCCGAAGCGCTTCTCAATGAGCCGCCCATGTTCAGGTTGCGCGCGAACAAGGTTGGCCGCAAGACCTTCCCATGAATTGGCCGCCCCATTTTGTATTGGATCTCAACGACCAGAATGCGCTGCCGCACGATTGGGCGGTGCAGGTTCATGCCGCGACTCACGCACCCGAGCGCCTGATTGTCCGATCCGGCGCCGACATTGCCCCAGGCGACGAGAAATTCTCGATCCTCGAAGGCACAGACGTCCGTGCGCGGTTCGATTGGCTCTGGCGTCTGTATCTTGGCCCGATCCGGGCCTTCGTCGCTGATCGTTTCGGTCGCCCGGTTTATCCAGCCAATCGAATCAGTTCGGCGATTACCCTGAATATATTGGAGGGCATTGGCGCGGAGACCGATTGGCATACCGACGCGAACGCAGTGACCGGCGTGTTCTATGCCGCAGTGCCTGTGGGCTCCGGGGGCGAACTGGAGTTTCGCCACCCGGGGTGTCCGATTGCGCAAATCCACCCCCGCGCAGGTGCGTTCATCTGCTTCCCTGGCTCGATCGAGCACCGCGTCGTGCCGCTTCGCTCTCCAGAACCAAGACTGGCTTTCGTGATGTTATTTTACGACAGTGCCATAGACCAGCCATTCGCAAGCCTCGACGACCGCCACGAATTGAGCGTCGCATAAGAATTCTGTGCGGAGTTGGCGCAGGAGGAGAAGGCGGCTGGCTGACTTCAGCCTCACGTGCCAGCTCTTCCGAATTTCCGATGAGCCTTGCGTGGATTTACGGTGCAGATCGCCCGCCGCTATCGGCCCCGCGCGAGCGACATGGTAGCCAGCTCGCATGCGCAGCACTTCCTCAATCCTCGCCAGCACTGCCGCCGCGTCGTTGCTGGCCGGTCCGCTGCTCCTGCTGTCCATCATCGTCGGGATCGTGGTCCAGTATCCGGAAGAGCTTCTCGACATCGATGGCCGCCAAATCGGCTTCGTCATGCTGGTGTTGGCCGCATCGGTGCCGATTGGCTTTTTCATCGCCGGCCTCCCCATCTTCTTCGGCGCCGCAGTCATGTCCTGGCTGGGTTGGCGCGCACCGGAATCCCGGTCGCCCATCGTCTGGGGCGCCGCGGGAGCCGCCTTCGCCACACTGTTTTCCATCCCCTTCGTCGCCTGGCTGGTCCATGGATCCCGGGAGAATCCACTCCCGCTGATCCTGGCATTCACGACCCCCGGGATTATCTGTGCCCTGGTATGCCGGCACCTGACGACCTGGCTCGACGAAGAGTAGCTCTGCGGAGCAGCGCAATCACGTTCGCCGAGATCCCGTGCGCGGTGTCGGAAAGCGTCAGGCGGATTCAGGCGCCTCTTCAGCGTCGCCGAACCAGCGTGACGCGGCCCTGGAAACTGCGCCTTCGTCAGCGGCATCCTCACTGGCCCAGGCAACGACACCGTCGGGGCGCACAAGCACCGCGCTCGAGCCAAGCCGATCCTTGGCCTCACCTGCGATATAGGTGATCCGCCCGTTCCAGCGGCGTGCAAGCGCCTGAAGTGGTGCGCGAGACTCGAAGTCCAGGAAAAGACCCTTCCCCTCGGTCAGGAGCGCCCCGATCTTCGTCCCCCCGACCAGTTCGAAATCAGGGACACTGCGGCCGATGAGCATATGGTCGCCGCCAAGATCGTAGCGGAGGGAAACACCCCATACACGCTCGGCGAAATAGGTCGCGCCATCGCGGGTCTCGATGAGGTCACGGATGATGGCTTCGAGCGCGCGCGTGCTCCGGCTGGGACGCATCAGCGCGACCTGCGCGCGCGACCAGTCGAGGATTTGCACCCCCACCGGATGCCGCTCGCTCTGATAGCTGTCGAGCAGATCGGCCGGCGCGTCACCGCGGATCGCGGCAGCGAGCTTCCAGCCCAGGTTCATCGCATCGCCGAGCCCGAGGTTGAGCCCCTGGCCGCCCAGGGGAGAATGCACGTGTGCGGCGTCGCCCGCGAGCAATACGCGCCCCTTGCGGTACGCCGTCGCCTGGAACGCGCGATCTGTCCAGGTGGTGGCTAGGCGGAGGGCCGTCAGGCTGACATCCGTACCGGACACCCGGCGCAAGACCGCTTGCACATGCTCGCGCGTGATCGGCCGGACCCTATGGAAAGCGCCCCCGTCGAACTCGACCATCGCGATCGTCCCGGGCCTCGCATAAGTGTACATGCCTGTCGGCGTATAGTGGCGACCCGGCTTGAGCTTCTTCGGATCAGCCAATTCAACCTCGACCGAATAGCCGGTGAACTCGGGATCGGTGCCGACGAATTCGAAGCCGCCAGTCTTGCGCACCGTGCTGCGGCCGCCATCGCAGCCGACGAGCCAGCGCCCGCGAAAAGTCTCCCCGCCAGCGCGAAGGGCCACCTCCTCGTCCGACTGCTCGAAATCCTCGACGCCGAGGCCATGCCTGATCTCGATCCCCATCGCGCTTGCCCGAGCGGCCAACAGCATTTCGAGATGCTCCATCGTGACCGCCATGCTCGTGCCGGCCGGACTCGGCAGGCGATAGGACCATTTCGAGGCGTCGATGGCGTCGTGATAGAATTGAATGCCGGCAAAATGCCCGGCCGGGCGGCGCGGCTGCTGCATCCAATGCGCGACACGCGCCACGCTGTTGCCCGAGTCATCCTTCGCGTGTTCAGGCACCGCGAGGTCGTCCAGCATGCCGCGACGGTAGAACGCCTCGATCGTGGGTGCCGAAAGGCCGCGCATGCCGAAGGGAAGCCGCTTCAACGGCGCGCGCGGATCCTCCTCCCGCTCCAGCACCAGCACCGAAAGGCCGGCGAGCCGTAACTCACAGGCGAGAAACAAGCCGACGGGGCCGGCGCCGGCAATCACGACATCATGGAGAACCGGGTGGTTGTGCATGACCTACTCCCTTGTCGGTGTTCGACCGGAGCGGTTCGTCGGTTCGAGAACCACACGGACGAACACTGGGCGCGCGGGCAGCGTCCCATGTTCGTCGTGGGGACCTCATGCACCAGGCAGGAGACCAGAGCTTTCGCTTCCGAAAGGACTTGGGCTTACCAAACCAAGTCAGCCTTTTCCGACACCGGCGATATAGCGTCGTGGCGATTGATCCGCAACGGACAGGGCCGCGCCTGACGGCCTGACCCGACGAGAATCGGCCACGGCTGGCCGATCGCCGGACACGCTGCTATCTGCCCGCGCCATGACTCACGACATCCATATCATCGGCGGCGGCCTCGCCGGTTCCGAAGCCGCGTGGCAGCTTGCCGAGGCCGGCTTCAAGGTGAAGCTTTCCGAAATGCGCGGCTCGGGCGAGATGACGCCGGCGCACCACACCGACGGCCTGGCGGAACTGGTCTGCTCGAACAGCTTCCGCTCGGACGACGCGGTCAGCAACGCGGTCGGCCTGCTCCATGCCGAAATGCGCGCGCTCGGCTCGCTGATCATGCGCGAAGGCGATATCCACAAGGTGCCCGCCGGCTCGGCGCTCGCCGTCGACCGCGACGGCTTCTCTGCCGGCGTCACCGCTGCGATCACCGCGCATCCCAATATCACTGTGGTGCGCGAGCGAGTCGACGCCCTGCCCGATGACGGCCTCGCCATCATCGCCACCGGCCCCCTCACCGCCGCCGGCCTCGCCTCGAGCATCGGCGCCGCGACCGGCGCTGACTCGCTCGCTTTCTTCGACGCCATCGCGCCGATCGTCCATTTCGACTCGATCGACATGGAAACCGCCTGGTTCCAATCCCGCTGGAACAAGGGCGAGGGCAAGGATTACATCAACTGCGCGATGGACAAGGAGCAATATGCCGCCTTCCACGCCGGGCTGATCGCGGGCGACAAGACCGACTTCAAGGAATGGGAGAAGGACACGCCCTATTTCGAAGGCTGTATGCCGATCGAAGTGATGGCGGAGCGCGGCTTCGACACCTTGCGCTTCGGCCCGATGAAGCCGGTCGGCCTCGACGATCCGCGCACCGGCCGCTGGCCGCATGCCGTGGTCCAGCTCCGCCAGGACAATGCGCAGGGCACCTTGTGGAACATCGTCGGTTTCCAGACCAAGCTGAAGCATGCCGAACAGGTCAGCCTGTTCCGCACCATCCCGGGGCTGGAGAATGCCGAGTTCGCACGATTGGGCGGGCTGCACCGCAACACCTTCATCCGCTCACCCGAGTTGCTCGACGCAACATTGCGGCTGAAGAACAAGCCCAACATCCGCTTCGCCGGCCAGATCACTGGCTGCGAGGGCTATATCGAAAGCGCCGCGATCGGCCTGCTCGCCGGCCGCTTCGCCGCGGCCGAGCTTGGCGGACGCAGCCTCGCGCCGCCGCCGGTCGAGACGGCGTTCGGAGCACTGCTCCACCACATTACCGGTGCCGCGGTCGCCGAGTCCTATCAGCCGATGAACGTCAATTTCGGCCTGATGCCGCCGATCCCCGGCCGCACGAAAAAGGCCGATCGCAAGAAGATGTACACCGACCGCGCCCGCGCGGCATTCGGGGAATGGCTGGCCGCCTGATCCTGCTCCCTTGATTCAACAACCGACGAGATCGTGGCAGCCCGCGCGACCAGTTTCCCGAGCTCGCGCGCTCGACACGCTCTTTGACATGGTCGATTTTGTTGGACGGTTTTCCGCCGGGAACAGCGGAAAATAATGACCTTTTTTCCGCTGTTACCGCCACGTTTTCCGCTGTTATTCCATAACAGGGAAAAGCCGCCCCAAGTCACTGGAAACGCATCACGATTTCCGGCCCGAACTCCAACATAACAGCGGAAGAAAAAACAAACCGCCGGACCAGCGATAATGTTGGAGGTTTTCAGGTCTCCTCGTCCTCGCGCGGCGCCTGTGCCGGCGGGCAATTGGGCTGACGTTTGACCGTGCGCTTCGGCGCGGTCGTCGCGAACTCGACCGGAGTCATCGCGCCCGATTTGTCCTTGTCGGCCTCCGCGAATTTCGTCGTCGTCTTCACCGCCCATTCGTCGAACGAGAGCTGGCCGTCATGGTTGGCGTCGAGCTTCGCATACGCCTTGCGGCGCTGGGCGAGATATTCCTCCTGCGTCACCTGCGCGTTGCGATCCTTGTCGTAGCGGTCGAACCGCTTCTGCTCGCGGGTGCGCTCGCTTGCCTCGGGCACGCCGGCAGGGAGCGGATCGCCCTGCACGGCCGCCGCGGCCGGCTGCGCCGCCAGCAGCGATGGCGGCCGCGCCTTGCCGGTCGACAGCATAACTCCCGCAGTGACCAGCAACAACGCCGAAGCGCCGCCCGCGACATAACGCCACATCCCCACTCTCCTTCCAGCTCCTGTTGGAAAAGCTATCGCCTTTCCAACAGCCGCGAAAGCCTAGCGGCCGGTCAATCGGTGCAGCAGCAGCCGCGCGACCCGGCCCGGCGCGCCCGCCGGCACGGGCTGGTCGAGCGGCACGGCGAGATTCAAGCGCGCGATATGGGCCAGGGCGCCCAGCGGCCGTGCCGCCCGACTCCAGCGCACGCGCGTGGCGCGCGCGATCGGCGCGGCGGCGCGCGCCAGGACTCGCGCCGCCAACGCCCGGTCGCTCAAGTGGCGGGCAAGGTCGGCGAGTGCCCACCCTTCCCCCGCCGCCGTCAGTGGATCGGTCTGCGTCGCGCCCAGCAACAGGCCCGCCATCTCGAACAGTTTGCCGCCGCGCCGCGCGGCATGCCGGGCGACTGCGTCGTCGTTCAGCTCGGGCTCCAGCAGTTCCTCCCAGCCCTCGATCATCCAGGCCAGCCGGGCGCCGGAGACGCCGTTCGGCACGACATGCAGCGCCAGCGCCTGCAGCACCGGCTCGGCCGGCGGCGGTGCGGTATCGAGCCTGGTCAGCGCCTCGTGCCACCAGGTCAGCCGCATCTGGCCGACCATCGGTTCGCGCGTCGTCCGCAGGACCGATGCGAGGCTATCGTCGAGCGCGAACAGCGCGCTGATGGCGGGCAGCGTCGCCCGCGGCGCATAGGCCAGCGCGAGGCCGCGTTCGGGGTCCCGCCCCCTCTCCTCCCCGCTCACCGGCCCACTCACCAGCAGGCCGTTGGAAAAGCATTTGGTAACCGCCGCGTTAACCATGTCGCTTGAGCCGCGATTATCCCTTCCCCCCGCATACTGCATCGACCGGGAACTGTTTCTATCGGGTGGGGCACGCGAATGCTGGGGAAGAAGCCGAAGATGCTAGCGACGCCGCTTGGCTTTTTGAGCCGGCTCGCACGCGATGTGCGGGGCAATGCGCTGGCGATCATGGCGATCGCGTTGGTCCCCCTGGCAGGGCTGGTTGGCGGCGGTATCGACATCAGCCGGATGTACATCACCAAGACGCGGCTGCAACACGCCTGTGACGCCGGGGCACTCGCCGGGCGCAAGGCGATGGGTGGCGGCGCCTGGTCGCAGAGCAACGGCATGCCCAACACGACGGCCGTCCAGTTCTTCGACGCGAACTTCGCGCCCAACAGCTACGGCACCCGCAACCTCACCAAGGCCTTTGCCGAAAGCGCGGGCAAGGTCACCGGCACCGCCTCGGTCGAACTGCAGATGACCCTGGTCAAGGTCGTGACCAAGGACTGGGCCTATGCGACGCTCAGCGTCACGTGCGACGCCGAGATGCGGCTGCCCAACACTGATATCATGTTCGTGCTCGATAACACCGGGTCGATGGATCAAAAGGCCGTGTCGACCGACCCCGACACGAAGATGGAAAGCCTGAGAACGGCGGTCAAATGCTTCTACGAGATCGTCGCGCGCCTCGACACCGACGCCAATTGTACCACCGGCAATCCAGGCACCAGCGGCACCGGCACCCAGGTCCAGATCCGCTTCGGCTTCGTACCCTATTCAACCAACGTGAACGTCGGGAGACTCCTGCCGAACAGCTATCTGGCTGATAGCTGGAACTATCAGACCCGCGTCGCGAACTGGAATCCGCCGGGGACCACGAGCAATGGGCCCTATTGGCAGGTCTATAGCGGCGGCGCGATCTCGCAGAGCGACTGTCTCAAATACATGAACAATCAGTCGTTCGGCAGCTTCACCCCCACCGCCACCACATCGGGCGGCCCCTCGCCGACGCCTACCGTCGTGGTGACCTTCAACAGCGACGGCACCGCGACCGCCGGCGGAACCGGCGAATGGGGCTGGAGCGGCTCGTCGGACGACAGCGGCACCAACCGCAGCTGCCGGCGCGCGCGCACCGACGCCACCACCACCTATGTCCCGCAATTCGCCAGCTGGGACTATAAGGATGCGCCGATCAACATCAGCGGCCTCAAGGCCGGCGGCAGCAGCTGGAACAACACCTTCACCGCGCCGATCGGCGCCAACGGCACCGACCGCACGATCACCTGGGACGGCTGTATCGAGGAGCGCCGCCCGACCGTGCAGGCCACCGACTATGATCCGATTCCGAGCGGTGCGAAGGATCTCAACATCGATCTCGTTCCGTCGTCCGGGGACGCGACCACCTTGTGGGGGCCCGCGCTTCCCGAGCTCATCTATATGCGCTCGATCACCTCGCAATATAGCCAGGCAAGCCGGACGAACGTGCTCGGCACGACGACCAATTATTATAACGGCGTTTCCTATTATTGCCCGACCCAGGCGAAGAAGCTGCAGTCCTGGCCAGATGCCACGACCTTCGATGGCTATGTCGACAGCCTCGTGCCGACCGGCAACACCTATCACGACATCGGCATGTTGTGGGGCGCCCGGCTGATGTCACCGACCGGCATCTTCGCCTCCGAGAACGCCCTCACCCCGGGCGGCGCCGAGATCGAGCGCCACATGATCTTCATGACCGACGGCGACGCGGTATCGCAGAATTGCGACTACGCAGCCTATGGCGTCGCCTTCTGGGACCAGCGAACGACGACTGACGTCGGCACAGCAAATGATTGCGCCGGCATCAATGGCGGCATGACCTCGCTGAACAACCAGATCAACTACCGGCTCGAAGCGCTCTGCACCGCGGTCAAGAACAAGAACATCACCTTGTGGGTGATCTCGTTCGGCAGCGGCTCGAACACCACCACTGAGAGTCGGCTCGAAACCTGCGCTTCGCCCGGCCGCTATTTCACGGCGCGCAACTCGGCAACCCTGCAGACGACGTTTGCTAGCATCGCGAACCAGATCTCCCAGTTGAGGCTAACCAAATGACCCGGCGTCCTCTGCCCCACCGCCTGCTGCGGCGTGTCGCCGTTGACCGGCGCGGCTCGACGATCGTTGAGTTTGCGATGATCGCGCCCGTCATGGGCCTGTTGCTGCTCGGCGCGTTCGATACGGCCCATTCGCTGTACATGCGGTCAGTGTTGCAGGGCATCGTGCAGAAGGTGGCACGCGATGCATCGCTCGAATCGGGCACGACCACCGCTCAGCAGACGGTGCTGGACAACAAGGTGCGGGCGTCGGTCAAGGCGATCGCCAACAACGCCAACGTCACGATCACGCGGCGCTATTACCGCACCTTCTCCACCGCGTCGGCCGCCCAGGCCGAGGCGTGGACCGACACCAACCACAACGGCACCTGCGACGCGGGAGAGCCCTATCAGGACGCCAACAACAACAGCAGCTGGGATGCCGATGGCGGCAATGGCGGCCAGGGCGGCGCGAAGGACAAGGCCGTCTATACCGTGAGCATGAGCTATCCGCGCTTCTTCCCGCTTTACCGCATCATCGGCGGATCGAACACGACCGTCATCAGCGCCGCGACCGTCCTGGCGAACCAGCCCTATGCGGATCAGGGCAGCTACGGCACACCGACTGTGAGGAATTGCCCATGATCGCGCGCCTGACCAGCGTTGCCACGCGGCTGCGGGATGACAAGAGCGGCCTCGCGCTGCTCGAATTCGCGTTCATCCTGCCGGTGTTCCTGACCATGGCGCTCACCGGTGCCGAGATGACCAATTACATCACCGCCAAGATGCGCATCAGCCAGCTCGCCCTGCACATCGCCGACGATGCGGCGCGCATGGGCAGCGGCAGCCAGCTCTCGGCCAAGACGATTACCGAGACCGACATCAACGACCTGTTCACCGGCGCGCAGATGCAGTCGGGCGAACTCGATCTCAGGACCAACGGCCGGGTCATCCTCTCCGACATCGAGGAGGATTCGGCCAATACCGGCAAATATAAGGTCGGGTGGCGGCGCTGCTACGGCCTGAAGACCAGCTATGCCCGGCAATATCCAAGCACCTCCGGCACGACCAACCTGACCGGCGTCGGCCCGACCGGCCGCCAGGTGACGGCGCAGAGCGGCAACGCGACGATGTTCGTCGAGGTGTTCTACACCTATGTCCCACTGGTCGGCCGCGGCACGCTCGCCCCGACGACGACCTTCACCGAGATCGCCTCGATGGCGGTCCGCGACCGGCGCGACCTGACCCAGATCTACAACACGGCCGGCGCAGCGATCGCAACCTGCTAGGTCGACGACCGGGGCGATCAGCCCCGGTACGTCACCTTCTTCACCGCCGCGATGATCTTGTCGGTATTGATCAGCGCCAGCTTTTCGAGATTGGCGGCATAGGGCAGCGGCACGTCCTCGTTGGTCACGCGCAGCACCGGCGCGTCGAGGTCGTCGAACCCTTCCTCCATCGCGATCGCGACGATTTCGGAGCTGATCGAGCAGGTCGCCCAGCCCTCTTCGACCACCACCATGCGGTTGGTCTTCTTGAGACTCTTGAGCACTGCCTGCTTGTCCAGCGGACGCAAGGTGCGCAGATCGATCACCTCGGCCTCGATGCCCTCGCCCGCCAAGGTCTCGGCGGCTTCGAGCGCCAGGCCGACACCGATCGAATAGCTGACGATCGTCACGTCCTTGCCCTCGCGCATGATCCGCGCCTTTCCGATCGGCAGGACGTAATCGTCGAGCGCCGGCACCTCGAAGGTGCGGCCATAGAGCAGCTCGTTCTCGAGGAACACGACCGGATCCTCGCTGCGGATCGCTGCCTTGAGCAGGCCCTTGGCATCGGCCGCGTCATAAGGCGCGATCACGATCAGGCCCGGCACGCTGGCATACCAGGGGCCGTAATTCTGCGAATGCTGCGCCCCCACGCGCGACGCAGCGCCGTTCGGCCCGCGGAACACGATCGGGCAGCGCATCTGGCCGCCGGACATATAGTTGGTCTTGGCCGCCGAGTTCACGATGTGGTCGATCGCCTGCATCGCGAAGTTGAAGGTCATGAACTCGACGATCGGGCGAAGCCCGCCCATCGCCGCGCCCGTACCCACACCGGCAAAGCCATATTCCGTAATCGGCGTGTCGATCACGCGCTTGTCGCCGAACTCGTCGAGCAGGCCCTGGGTCACCTTGTAGGCGCCCTGATATTGCGCGACTTCCTCGCCCATCACGAAGACGCGGTCGTCCTTGCGCATCTCCTCGGCCATCGCATCGCGCAGCGCCTCGCGCAGCGTCAGCTTGACCATCTCGGTGCCGGCCGGGATCGCCGGGTCGGTCGGGCCGTCATTCTTCGCCGCTTCGTACATCTGGCGCGCACCGGTCTCGACCTGCTTCGGCTCAGGCGTCGCCTCGGCCTTCTGCTCCGCCGGCGCCTCGGGCGCCTTCTCGGCGGCCGGAGCGGGCGCGGCGGTCGACGCCTCCTCGCCCTCGGCATTGAGCGTCGCGATGACGGTGCCGACCTTCACATTGTCGGTACCCTCGGCGACCAGGATCTTCCCGATCGTGCCTTCGTCGACTGCCTCGAACTCCATCGTCGCCTTGTCGGTCTCGATCTCGGCCATGATGTCGCCGGACTTGACCGTGTCGCCTTCCTTGACGAGCCACTTGGCGAGCGTGCCTTCCTCCATCGTGGGGGAAAGCGCCGGCATCTTGATCTCGATCGCCATCAGTATTTCTCCACCAGCACGTCGGTGTAGAGCTCGGACGGCTCCGGTTCAGGCGTCTGTTCGGCGAAATCGGCGGCTTCGTTCACGACCTTACGGATCTCCTGATCGACCTTCTTGAACTCGTCTTCCTTCGCGCCCAGCTCCTCGAGCAGCTTCTTCACATGCTCGATCGGGTCGGACTTGTCGCGAACGGCCTGGACCTCCTCGCGGCTGCGGTACTTTGCCGGGTCGGACATCGAGTGGCCGCGATACCGGTACGTCTTCATCTCGAGGATGATCGGCCCCTTGCCCGCGCGGACCCAGGCCAGCGCCTCTTCGGCCGCGCCGCGACACGCCAGCACGTCCATGCCGTCGACCTGGATGCCGGGGATGCGGAAGCTCTCGCCGCGGCGATAGAGCTGGTCCTCGGACGACGAGCGGTTGACGCTCGTGCCCATGGCGTACTGGTTGTTCTCGATGACGTAGATGACCGGCAGCTTCCACAGCTCGGCCATGTTGAAGCTTTCGTACACCTGGCCCTGATTCGAGGCGCCGTCGCCGAAATAGGCGAGGCACACGCCGCCATCGCCCTTGTATTTATGGCTGAAGCCAAGCCCGGTGCCGAGCGAGACCTGCGCGCCGACGATGCCGTGGCCGCCATAGAATTTATGCTCGACGCTGAACATGTGCATCGAGCCGCCCTTGCCCTTCGAGATGCCGGCCTGGCGTCCCGTCAGCTCGGCCATCACGTCCTGCGGCGGGATCCCGCACAACAGCATGTGACCATGGTCGCGATAGCCGGTGATCACGCTGTCCTTCTCGGTCAGCGCCGATTGCAGGCCGACCGCGACGGCTTCCTGGCCGATATAGAGGTGACAAAAACCGCCGATCAGGCCGAGGCCGTAAAGCTGACCCGCCTTCTCTTCGAAGCGGCGGATGAGCAGCATCTGCTTGTAGAAGTCGAGCAACTCTTCCTTGGACGCCTTGTAGGGCTTGGGTTCGTCGGGACGCTCGCGATTGGGCGTCAGGGGCTCGGCTTTACGAGCAGCAGGGGCTTTGGCCACGTGAGGGAAACCTCGTTTCCGTAGGGGAGGACGGCGAGCCTATAGGCCCGTTTCGTCCCGGACATCAATCGCCCCGGAACATGAGAAGTTTCACGCCCCCAAGCAATCGGCGATTGCCCCGCGAAGGATCGGGGGCCTAAAGCCGCCCTTACATGGATTCGCCTCCCCACCCGTTCCGCATCGCCAATTTCAGGGCCTATTGGGCCGCCCGCTTCTGCATGACGCTGGCGCAGAACGGCATGATCATCGTGATCGGCTGGCAGACCTACACCATCGCGCGCGAGACGATGATGATGTCGCCCGCCGCCGCCGCGGCGCAGCTCGGCCTGATCGGCCTGTTGCAGTTCGTGCCGCTGTTCCTGACGACCCCCGTCACCGGATGGGTGGCCGACCGATTCGATCGACGGTGGATCACCCGCGTCACGGTATCGCTCCAGATCCTCTGCGCCTTCATCCTGGCGATGGCGACCTATGAGGGCTGGATGTCGCTGCCGGTATTGTTCTCGGTCGCCGTGCTGCTGGGCCTCGGCCGCGCCTTTGCCGGCCCCGCTTTCTCCGCCCTGGCGCCGAATCTCGTCCCGCGCGAAGTGCTGCCGACCGCGATCGCGCTCAGCTCGATCTCCTGGCAGGTCGGCACGATCATCGGCCCCGCGATCGGCGGATTCGCTTATTCCTTTGCGCCCTCGGCCGCCTATTTCCTTGCGACCGCGCTGTTCAGCGGGGCGCTGATCTGCCTGATGATGATCGGCCCGGTCGCACGCACCATCGCGGTCAGCACCGCGCATCCGCTCAAGCAGATCGCCGATGGGCTCGCTTATGTCTGGCAGAACAAGATGATCCTGGGGACGATCACCCTCGATCTGTTCGCCGTGTTCCTCGCGGGCACCAGCGCGCTGTTGCCGATCTATGCGTACGACATCCTGAAGGTCGGGCCGCAAGGGCTCAGCGCGCTCGCCGCCGCACCCGCCGTCGGCGCGTCGTTGACCGCGCTGTTCTTCTCCTTCCGGCCCTTGAAGACCAATGTCGGGCCGAAGATGCTCGGTGCCGTGCTGGTCTATGGCTCGGCAACGGTGCTGTTCGGCCTGTCGACCTCGATGCTGTTCAGCCTGATCGCGCTCTCCATCGCCGGCGCCGCCGACATGTTCTCGGTCTATATCCGTCAGTCGCTGATCCAGCTCCACACGCCGGACGACAAGCGCGGCCGGGTCGGCGCCGTCTCGCAGCTGACCATTTCCGCCTCCAACGAGCTGGGCGAAGCCGAATCGGGCTTTCTCGCCTCCGCGCTGGGCCCGATCGGCGCCGTGCTGGTCGGTGGCGGCGGCGCGATCGTCGTCACCATATTATGGACCTGGCTCTTCCCGAGCATCCGCAACGCCCGTACATTCGATCCACCCACGACGCCACAAGACGCCGCAGATATTGAGATGGAGGCCGCACGATGAAAGCCAACACGATCCTCGAGACGATCGGCAACACCCCGCACATCCGCGTGCAGAAGCTGTTCCCCGGCGCCGAGGTATGGATCAAGTCCGAACGCTCCAATCCCGGCGGGTCGATCAAGGATCGCATCGCGCTCAGCATGATCGAGGCGGCCGAGAAGTCGGGCGATCTCAAGCCCGGCGGCACGATCATCGAGCCGACCAGCGGCAACACCGGCGTCGGCCTGGCGATGGTCGCCGCGGTGAAAGGCTACAAGCTCGTGCTGGTCATGCCCGAGAGCATGTCGCTCGAACGCCGCCGCCTGATGCTCGCATACGGCGCGACCTTCGATCTCACGCCGCGTGAAAAGGGCATGAAGGGCGCGATCGAGCGCGCGCTCGAGCTCGTGTCGCAGACGCCGAACAGCTGGATGCCGCAGCAGTTCGAGAACCCGGCCAATATCGATGTCCATGTGCGCACCACCGCGCAGGAGATCCTGAACGACTTCCGCGATTCGCCGATCGACGTGATCATCACCGGCGTCGGCACCGGCGGCCACATCACTGGCGTCGCCGAGACGCTGAAGAAGGAATGGCCGCACCTGAAGGTCTATGCGGTCGAGCCCCAGGCCTCGCCGGTCATCTCGGGCGGCCAGCCCGGACCGCATCCGATCCAGGGCATCGGCGCCGGCTTCATCCCGGCCAACCTCCATACCCAGGCGATCGACGGCGCGATCGAGGTCGATGCGGCCGTCGCAAAAGAGATGGCCCGCCGCGCTGCGCGGGAAGAAGGCATGCTGGTCGGCATCAGCTCGGGCGCGACCCTGGCCGCGATCCAGCAGAAGCTGCCCGACCTGCCCGACGGCGTCCGGGTGCTCGGATTCAACTATGATACCGGGGAGCGCTACCTCTCCGTGCCGGACTTCCTGCCGGAAAGTTAATCTCGCGCAAAGCATCCACTTCGGCTATATCTCGATGGTCGACGCGGGGGCGTTGCGAGGGGTGGGAAAATGCGCAGGGCGATGATTTGCGTCAGCGTGATGCTGGCGCTGTTTCTGGTTTGGCCGATGATTTTCGGGCAGCATGGCGAGGGCGCGGCAGCGGCGGCCACTGCTACGCGGGAGGCGCCGAAGCCCATTCCCGCCGTCGCCGTGGCGGCGGTGATCCCCATTCCGGCCAAGGTCAGCCTGCCCGCCGCCATTGCCCCGAAGAGCTGCTACAAGCGCTATCAGGCGGCGTTCCAGAAATGCGCCAGGGGTGATCAGGCCTGCAGCATCAATGCCGCCGATCAATGGGATCTGTGCGAAGCCACGGGATTCTGGCCGGAATAATGGGCCGCGGCCGCGACGGCAGCGACCCCCATGCAGCGGGGCCTTTTCCAGGGCGAATGACGACGCCAACGCCGTAGCCGGCGTGACGCGGCCAACGCCCGGAGCGTCTTCAGCAGACTTACCTCAATGACCGTTCGCGGCCCCGATGGGACCGAGCGACGTGCAGCGGGTCCTCAAGACGACCGAAGCGTTCGGCCTGCTTCTGAGGGCAGTTCTGGTCGGGCAGGCGACTCAGCACGACAGGCACCGTCGCCGCGCGACTCGGACGTCACCAGCTGTTCTGCGAGCCAGGCCGTTTCTCCGGCCCGATGCGCCGCTGTCCCTCTACGAGACTCCTGCGAACCATTTCGCATCCGAAGCGTTCTGGGGTAAAGGCCCCCTCCTCATCGCCGCCAGGAGCCGCTCTTGACCTCCCTTCCGCGTCGCTCCCTTCATCGCTGAAACCTCCTCGCTTATGTCCCAGCCCTCCGCCCCGCCGGGCAATCCCGGTTTCGGCCTGAACCTCCTGCTGTTGCTGGTCGCGATCTCGGCGATCGCAGCGCCGGCGCTCGTCGTCCGCAACGCGCCGCCGGTCGTGCCCCACCATCCGGTCAAGCGCCTGCCGCAGCGAGTCGTGCCCAAGGCCGAATTGCCGCCGGTCGAGCCCGTCGCGTTCCAGAATCTCGATCCCGACGATGCCCGCGCCTACAACGCGTCCGTCCCCTTCTCGACCGGCCCCAATCCGGCGGCGCGCGCCTTCAAGTTCGTCGGCACCGACGAGCAACGCGCCCGGGCGATCGACTGCCTGGCCGCCGGCGTGCTCTACGAAGCGGGCGACGATACGCTGGGCCAGCGCTCCGTGGCGCAGGTCGTGATCAACCGCGCGCGCCATCCCGCCTTTCCCAAGACGATCTGCGGCGTGGTGTTCCAGGGATCCGAACGCGTGACCGGGTGCCAGTTCACCTTCACGTGCGACGGTGCGCTGGTCCGCCATCGCTGGTCCGATGCCGCCTGGGTGCGCGCGCGCGAAACCGCCACGCTCGCGCTCGATGGTGCCGTCTACAAGCCGGTCGGCTATGCGACTCATTACCATACCGACTGGGTCGTGCCCTATTGGCAGTCGAGCCTCGACAAGATCGCCGCGGTTCGCACGCATCTGTTCTTCCGCTGGACCGGCTGGTGGGGCACGCCGCCTGCGTTCAACCGCCATGTCTCGTCGGACGAGCCGGTCATCGCCCAGCTTGGGCTTTATTCGGATGCCCACAAGACCGGTGCCGCGCTGGTAGATGCCTCAGCGACCGTTGCCGAAGCGGCAGCGGCGGGCGCGGTCTTGCCACCCGCCCTGACGACGGATGCCAACAGCTTCCTGCTGACGCTCGATCCGCGCATGCCGCCCGACGCCTATGCGCTGCTCGCTACGCGCACTTGCGGCGAGCGGCCCTATTGCAAGGTCATGGGCTGGACGAGCAAGGCCAAGACCCCGGGCGCCCTGCCGCTGCAGCCGACCCAGATCGCGGCGATGTCGTTCAGCTATCTGCGCGACAAGTCCCGCAACTACGACAAGGCGCTGTGGAACTGCACCGAGTTCAAGCGGGCCGAGTTCAGCCAGTGCATGAAGCTCCAGGTACTGGTCCCGGTCGCGCGGCAAGTGGACAATTTCAAGCTGGAGAGCCTGAGCGGGACAACCAGAGTCTCACCGCCGCCCGTGACCGCGACGATCAGGCCGATACCGGAGCTGTCGGGCGTGCGGCGGAAGGCGGAGACGCCCCCGCCCACCAAGCCTGTCACGGCACCGCCAGCGCCGGCGACGCAGCCTCCGCTCCGTTAGGAGGCGAACCAGTCCCCTTTAACGTCACCCCGGACTTGTTCCGGGGTCCATCGTGCCGCGTACAAAACCGCGTCGACTCCTGCGGAACAGTGGATGCCGGAACAAGTCCGGCATGACGGAATTGATTGGCGCTCGCGCCCGACCTAGTCGAACGCCCAGACGCTCAGGCCGCCACGAACATCTCCGGCGGCAGGGTCATCAGCGCTTCCGCCCCGCCCTCGATCTTGCGACGCAGCGCACCCGCATCGGGCATGATCCGCTCGGCGAAATAGCGTGCGGTCACCAGCTTTGCGTCGAGGAACGCGGCATCGCCTTCTCCCGCCGCCTTCAGCTTCGCGGCGGCCGAGGCCATGCGCAGCCACATCAAGCCGACCGCGACGATGCCCATCAGGTGCAGATAGGGCTGCGCGCCCGCGCCGACATTGTCGGGGTTCTGCATGCCGTTCTGGAGGAACCAGACCGTCGCCTGCTGCAGCTCGCCATTGGCCTTTTCGAGACGCGTCGCGAAATCGGCAGTGGCGGGATCGGCCTTGCCGGCCGCGACATCCTCGCCGACGACCCGGAAGAACGCCTGCACCGCGCGGCCGCCATTCATGGCGAGCTTGCGGCCGACCAGGTCCATCGCCTGGATGCCGTTGGTGCCTTCATAGATCATCGAGATGCGGGCATCGCGGACATATTGCTCCATGCCCCATTCGGCGATGTAGCCATGGCCGCCATAGACCTGCTGCGCGTTGGTCGCGATCTCGTAGCCCTTGTCGGTGCCATAGCCTTTGATGACCGGGGTCAGCAGGCCGATCAGGTCCTCGGCAAGCTGGCGCTCCTCCTCATTCCCCGCGGCATGCTCGAGATCGACCTGGAGCGCACCCCAGAGGCACAAGGCCCGCAGACCCTCGGTCAGCGCCTTGGCATCCATCAGCATCCGGCGGATATCCGGGTGAACGAACAGCGTATCGGCCTTTTCTTGCGGATCCTTGGCGCCGGTCAGCGAGCGACCCTGGCGCCGGTCATGCGCATACTGGACGGCGTTCTGGTACGCCGTCTCGGCAACACCCAGCCCCTGAAGGCCCACGCCGAGGCGCGCCGCGTTCATCATGATGAACATCGCGGCAAGGCCCTTCATCTCCTCGCCGACCAGCCAGCCGGTGGCGCCGTCATAGTTCATCACGCAGGTCGAATTGGCGTGAATACCCATCTTGTGTTCGATCGAGCCGCACGACACCGCATTGCGCGCGCCAAGCGACCCATCGTCATTGACGAGGAACTTCGGCACCACGAACAGCGAAATGCCCTTCGAACTTTCCGGCGCGCCCGGCGTCTTGGCCAGGACGAGATGGATGATGTTCTCGGTCAGATCATGCTCGCCCGACGAGATGAAAATCTTCGTGCCGGTGATCGAATAGGACCCGCCGGGCTGCGGCTCGGCGCGGGTGCGGATCAGGCCGAGATCGGTGCCGCATTGCGGCTCGGTCAGGTTCATCGTCCCGCCCCATTTGCCCGAGACCATATGGGGGACGTATTTCGCCTTCTGCTCGTCGGTGCCCTTGACCAGCAGCGCGGCGATCGCACCATGCGTGAGGCCCGGATACATGGCGAACGCCATGTTCGAGGAGATCATATATTCCTGGAACGCCGTCGAGACGACGTGCGGCATCTCTTGCCCGCCAAACTCGGCCGGCGCGGACAAGGTACCCCAGCCCGATTCGACGAACTTGTCATAGGCTTCCTTGAAACCCTTGGGCGTCGTCACCGAACCGTCCTCATGGCGCGTGCAGCCCTCGAGGTCGCCCGACTGGTTGAGCGGGAACAGCACCTCCGCCACGAACCGGCCGCCTTCGTCGAGCACTGCATCGACCACATCGGGGGTCGCGTTGGCGAAGCCGGGCAGGTTCGCATAGCGATCGAGACCGACCACATGCTCCAGGATGAAGCGCGTGTCGCGCACGGGCGGGGTATATTGCGGCATGATATCAGTCCTTCAGGCGGCCTTGCGCGCCATGGGTTTCGAGCAGGGTGATGAAATCGTTCAGTTCGTCGATCGCCGCGTCGATATCCTGCTTTTGTGACGTCAGCAGCGACACGCGCTGGCGGCAGCGATCGATCGTCACCGCGCGCTGCACCTGCCGGCCGTCGCCGATATCGTAGAGGTCGATCATCTCGCGAATCTCGGCGAGGCTGAAACCCACGCGCTTGCCGCGCAGGATCCAGGCGAGCCGCGCACGGTCACGCTGCGAATAGATGCGGGCGGTGCCGCGCCGCTCGGGCGCGATCAAGCCTTCATCCTCGTAGAATCGGAGCGCTCGGGCGGTCACGCCGAACTCGGCGGACAGGTCGGAGATCGAGAAGTGATCGCGATCGGGATGACGCTCGATCGCGGCATAGGCGGCGACGGAGGCGGCAATGGGGGCAGCGGCTGTCGACATGCTGGCAAATTAGGTGCCGTTTACGTGAACGTCAAGCTCATCCGCCGCTGCTGCAGAGCAGTTTGCCCTTCCCGTCGCGCAAGGTCGAGGCCTCGGAAACCGACTCGCTCAGCCGGGTCACGTCGAGCGCCGCCATCGACGCCCGCTGAACGCAAAGTTTCTGGCAGGCATTGGGCAAAGTGCCGGGAAACACGATCCGGTCTCCCTCGAAGCGCGCCTCGAAGCTGCATCCTTCCACCCCGTCGAATTCGAGCTGGAGCTTCTCGCCCACCCGCGTGATCGTACCGGAGCCGCCGCAACTCACCTTGTCGCCATAGTCGACGAACACGCCGACGCGGTACGCTGTGGTGCTGGGCACGATGCAGACCCGGTCGGTATCACGCGCATAGAGCCCCGTGATGTCGGTGCTGTTCGGATCGGGAATCACCCCCGCCTCGATCGCCGCGGCCTCGAGGCCGCTCGCGGCGGTCGCATTGCTCGCCGGCTTGGGCTCGTCGCCCCCGCAACCGGCGAGGACCAACAGCAGGGCGAACGGCAGCCCGCGTTTCATTCGATCGGCGCGAGTCGGTCGCCGTCGATCCGGCGATAGAAGCAGCTGCGCTCGCCAGTGTGGCAGGCCGGGCCGGCGGCATCGACGATCAGCCACACCGCATCCTGGTCGCAGTCGATCCGGATGTCCGCGACTCGCAGCACATGGCCCGACGACTCGCCCTTCTTCCAGAGCCGCCCGCGGCTGCGCGACCAGAAATGCGCCTCTTTCGTCTCCACCGTGGCGGCCAGCGCCTCGGCGTTCATATGGGCGAGCATCAGCACCTCGCCCGTGGTGCGATCGGTTGCAACGGCGGTGATCAGGCCGGCCGCATCGTATTTCGGGTCGAGCACAAGGCCGGTATCGCGGGAATCAGGCATGCACGACGCTTAGCGCGACCCACGCAAAACCGCCAATGCGACGGTTGGCGATTAATCCATGTGACAAAAGCGCGACAAAGCCGAAAGGCGCCCCTATATGGCGGGCGACGCTACCCCCCGAAGGGCGCCATGCTTACAACGAATCCATTTGATGACGACAAGCTGCGCGAAGAGTGCGGCATTTTTGGCGTATCCGGCAGCGAGGGCGCAGCCGCCCTCGTGGCGCTCGGACTCCACGCGCTGCAGCACCGCGGCCAGGAGGCGGCTGGTATCACCAGCTTCGACGGCGCCGAATTCCACACCCACCGCGCGATGGGCCATGTCGCCGGCAATTTCGACCGCGACGACGTCATCGGCGCGCTGCGCGGCACGGTCGCGTGCGGCCATGTCCGCTATTCGACGACCGGCGAGACGGCCCTGCGCAACGTTCAGCCGCTTTACGCCGATCTCGCGTCGGGCGGCTTCGCGATTGCGCATAACGGTAATATTTCCAACGCGATGCGCCTGCGCCGCGATCTCGTCCAGCGCGGTTCGATTTTCCAGTCGACCTCGGATACCGAGACGATCATCCATCTCGTCGCGACCTCCAGCTACCGCACCTTCGTCGACAAGTTCATCGATGCGCTGAAGCGAGTCGAGGGCGCCTATTCGTTGATCGTGATGACCCCGGAGGGCATGATCGCCTGCCGCGATCCGCTCGGCATCCGGCCGCTGGTGATGGGCACGCTCGACGGCGCGGTGATCTTCGCTTCGGAGACCGTGGCGCTCGACGTGGTCGGCGCCGAATATGTCCGTTCGATCGAGCCGGGCGAACTGGTCATCGTGCGCGGTACCGAGATCAGCTCGCACCGTCCTTTCGCACCGGTCTCGCCGCGGCCCTGCATCTTCGAATATGTCTATTTCTCGCGCCCCGATTCGATTTCGGACGATCGCAGCGTCTATACCGTGCGCAAGGCGATCGGCGCGCAGCTCGCGATCGAGAGCCCGGTCGATGCCGACCTGATCATCCCGGTGCCCGATTCGGGCACGCCCGCGGCGCTCGGCTATGCCCAGCAGTCCGGCATCCCGTTCGAGCTCGGCATCATCCGCTCGCATTATGTCGGCCGCACCTTCATCCAGCCGGGCGACAAGGTCCGCCATCTCGGCGTGAAGCTGAAACACAATGCCAACCGCGCGCTGATCAAGGGCCAGCGCATCGTGCTGATCGACGATTCGATCGTGCGCGGCACCACCAGCCTCAAGATCGTGCAGATGATGCGCGAAGCCGGCGCGGCGGAAGTGCATATGCGCATTGCCAGCCCCCCGACCCGGCACAGCTGCTTCTACGGCGTCGACACGCCGGAGCGGGCCAAACTGCTCGCGGCGACCAAGAACATCGAAGAGATGAACACCTATATCCAGGCGGACAGCCTGGCGTTCGTCTCGATCGACGGCCTGTACAAGGCCCTTGGTGAGCCCTGCCGCGCCGATATCCGCCCGAGCCACTGCGACGCCTGCTTCACCGGGGATTACCCGACGACCTTGACCGACCAGGACGAAGTCGCCTCGGTCGACCAGTTCGCCCTCCTCGCGGAGCGCGTGATCTAGCAAAACCCGTCATGCCGGACTTGTTCCGGCATCCACCGTGGTGCAAGCGCCGCCGCGTCCGTTGTGCGGACCGGTGACGAAGAGAGACGAGCATGACCGACAAGCCCCTCGCCAACCAGATCGCCCTCGTCACCGGCGCCAGCCGCGGCATCGGCGCGGCGACCGCCAAAGCCCTGGCGGCAGCCGGCGCGCACGTCGTCATCACCGCGCGCACCGCCAAGGATCTCGAACAGGTCGAGACCGAGATCTTCGACGCCGGCGGCAGCGCGACCATCGCGCCGCTCGACCTGACCGAGACCGACAGCATCGCCCGTCTCGGTGCCGCGATCGGCGAGCGCTGGCCGCAGCTCGACATCATGGTGATGAACGCCGCGACCCTGGGCAGCCTCGCCGCCGTGCCGGCGATCGACCACAAGGAACTCGCAACCGTCCTGACCCTCAACGTCAGCGCCCAGGCCGCGCTGATCACGGCGTTCGACCCGATGCTGCGCAAATCGAAGCGCGCCCGGGTGATCGGCATCACCTCGAGCGTCAGCCGCACGCCGCGCGCCTATTGGGGCCTCTACGGCGCCTCCAAGGCAGCGTTCGAGACCCTGGTCGGCGCCTATGGCGACGAGATGGAGCATATCAGCAGCATCCGTACCGCCATCGTCGATCCCGGTGCGACGCGGACGAAGATGCGCGAGCGGGCTTATCCGGGTGAGGATCCTGCCTCGGTGAAGGCGCCGGAAGTCGTGGCCGATCGCCTCGTCGCGCTGATCGCCGGCGATTTCGAGAACGGCCATTTCGAGCGGATCGACTGACCTTCTCCCCTCCCGCTTGCGGGAGGGGACATGCTCACTTCGCCGCCGCCATCAGCTTCTCGAAAAACGCCAGCCGCGCGAGCGTCAGCGATCGCTCGCTCGCCTTGGGCGCGGCGCTGACCATCGCGATCACCAGCTTCGACGCCGGATCGATCGTGATCATCTGCCCGAAAATCCCCTGTGCACCGTAGCGGCCCTCGGGATAGGTCCACCATTGATAGCCATAACCATAGCCACCAGGCGCCACCTCGGCATGCGCCCTGGTCGCCTCGGCGAACCAGCCCGGCGCGACCACGCCCTTGCCACCCTCGAGCGTGAACTGCCCGAAGCGCGCATAGTCACGCAGCGACACCGACAGGCAGCAGCCGCTGACCTCGGCGCCGGTCTGGTCCTTCATCCAGAAACCGTCGCGCTCCAGCCCCGCCGGCTTCCAGATCTTCTCCTCGGCATAGGCAGCGAGCGTCTTGCCAGTGGCGCGGCGCACCAGCACGCCGATCAGGTTGGTCTCGCCCGTCTTGTAGACCCATTTCGTGCCCGGCGCCGTCTCGCGCGGCAGCTTGCGCATGAAGAACACGGTCGGATCGACGCCCGCCGGCACCGGCTCCAGGAACATCCGCGCCACGTCGGACTTGGGATCGGTATAATCCTCGTTCCATTTGACGCCCGAGGTCATCGTCATGAGCTGCGCGACGGTCACCCCGTCATAACCACTGCCTGCCAGATCGGGGATGTAACGAGTCACCGGATCGTCGAGCGATTTGATGAAACCGTCCTTGATCGCCGCGCCGACCAGGGTCGAGGTAAAGGACTTGGCGACCGAGAAGCTGGTCCAGCGTCCTTCCGCCGAAAACCCGCGCGCATAGCGTTCGAGCCGCACCTTGCCGTCCTGCAGCACGATCAGGCCCGCGACGTTCATCGAACTCATGAACGCGTCCACATCAGCAGCCGCTATCGGCAACGGCGTTCCGGCCGGCAGCGCACGCACCCTGGCGGGGTCCGCCTTGATGACGTTGCCCGGGAAGATCTTCTCCATCGCCGGGAAGTTCGAATCGCGCTGCGCCTGCGACCAGAACAGCACTTCCGCACCGACCTGACGCTGGGTCGCCTCGGCCGCAGGCTGGGCCTGGCCGAAGCCCTGCACCGGAATCATCGCGACGCCCGCCAGCGCGAGCACGCCCAACAACTGCCTCTTCATCTCATCCCCCCTTGATCAGCGTGACCTGGGCGACATGTATCCCGCCGCCTCTGAACCCGCCCTCGCAATACATCAGATAATATCGCCACAGATCGACGAAATGACGATCGAATTCGGCCGGCAGCCTTCCTGCGGCTACCGCGACGTCGAACGCCGCGCGCCAGCGCTTCAAGGTCTCGGCATAATGAAGGCCGAAATCGCGCTGGTCGTGCCAGCCCAGGCCATTCGCCTCGGCAATGGCGCGAAAACGGCTTTCCGACAGCAGCATACCGCCCGGGAAGACGAAGCGCTGGATGAAATCGACATTGTTCGCATAGGCGTGGAAGATCGCGTCATCGATCGCGATATACTGGATCGCGGCGCGCCCGCCCGGCTTCAGCGCTCGCGCGATCGCCTGCAAATAGGCCGGCCAGAACTCCTCGCCGACCGCTTCGACCATCTCTATGCTGGCGACCGCGTCATACTGCCCCGTGACGTCGCGATAGTCGGTCAGCGACACGGTGACGCCGTCCAGCCCCGCCGCCGCCATGCGCGCCTCGACCGCGCGCTTCTGCTCGGCGGACAGGGTGATGCCATGCACCTTCACCCCTGCCCCCGCCGCAATCTCGGCGAAAGAGCCCCAGCCGCACCCGATCTCCAGGATGGTGTCGCCGGGCTTGGTCGCGGTGCGATCGAGGGCGGCGCGAAGCTTCGTCGCCTGCGCGTCTTCGAGCGATTGCGCCGCCGAGATCGGTTCCTCGAACAGCGCGCTCGAATAGGTCATGCCCGGGTCGAGCCACAGGCTGTAGAAGTCGTTGCCCAGATCGTAATGGAACTCGATGTTCCGCCGCGCCCCGCTGCGGTGATTGCGGCGGAGCAGGTGCCACAGCCGCCGCACCGCGCGCATCGGCCCGCGCGAGCGGCCCGCCTCACCCAGCGGACCGCGGTTGCGCATGAACAGATCGAACAGCGGCACGGGATCGGGGCTGCGCCATTCGCCCAGCGACCAGGCGACATACCAGCCGGCCGAGCCGCCCATCGCCAGCCGGATCAGCGCGCGCCAGCTCGTGATCTCGACGATCGCGACCGGCCCCTCGGCCCGCCCGCCGAGCACACGATCGGTCCCGTCGGGCAGCGAGGCTTCGATCGCGCCCGCCTCCAGGCCGAGGTCGATCCGGTCGAGCAGACGGTGAAACAGGCCCGCAAAAGGAGCGAGAAGCCGGTCGACCCGACCCGTCGCCGGTCTCGCGCGCGTCCCGAAGCGACGGCCCCTGTTCGGCGCTGAAACGTTCATCAGGCGGCTCATGCACCCGGAGCGAGGGCGGGAAAAGCGATTCGTCACCGAGCCTTCGCGGCGGCGGCCAAAGCACGCTCCCGCGCTTCGCGATGCCCGATGATCTTCGCCGGATAAGCGTCAGGTCGGCACCCCGCCGCATCCGGATCGTGAATCGCCCCATCCGAGAGATGCGCCAGCTCCGGCACCCATTCCCGAATATAGTCGGCCGCGTCGAACTTCGCCGATTGAGTCAGCGGCGCCATGATCCGCACGAACATGTTCGAATCCACGCCCGTCCCCGCGGTCCATTGCCAGTTGACGCTGTTGTTGCCGTAATCGGCGTCGACCAGCGTATCCCAGAACCACGCCTCGCCCTCGCGCCAGTCGATAAGCAGATGCTTGATCAGGAAACTGGCCGCGATCATCCGCACGCGATTGTGCATCCAGCCGCTCGCCCAGAGTTGGCGCATCCCGGCATCGACGATCGGATAGCCGGTGCGGCCCTGCTGCCAGGCGCGGAAATCGGCGCGCGCTTCGCTGCCGGTGCGCCAGGCGAGACGGTCGAGCGCCTCGCGCCCGTTCTTCGATCCATAGTCCGGGAATTGCAGGATCACATTCTGCGCATAGTCCCGCCAGGCGACCTCCTTCAGGAAAGTCGTCGTATCGCCCCGCGCCTTCTCGACATGGTGCCAGACGGTCGCCGGCGAAATCTCGCCGAAATGCAGATGCGGCGACAGGCGCGAACTGCCCTCATCCGACGGCAGGTTGCGATCCACATCATAGGCGGCCGCCCTGGGCACGAAATCCTCGAGCCGCTCCGTCGCGCCCTCCTCGCCCGGGGCCCATTCTTGCCGGAAGCCGCCGGCCCAGTCGGGTTTTCCCGGCAACAAATGCCAATCCTCCAGCCGATCGCTCGCCGGCCATGCCCCCGGGGCGGGAATACTGCGCGGAACCCGCGCGGGGACAGGCGGCGGCATATGCTCGCGCAACGCGCGCCAGAACGGCGTATAAATCTTGTAGGGCTGCCCCGCCCCGGTCGTGATCGAGCCCGGCGGCGCGAGATAATTGCCGTCATGGCACACCAGGTCGAGCGTCTTCGCCGCCGCGCGCTCGGCATTGCGCCACCATGGTTCATAATGAAGCAGGCAATGCACCCGCCCTGCCCCGGTTTCCTCGGCCAGCTTGGCCAACTCAACCGCCGCATCGCCCCGCCGAAGGATCAGCCGCGATCCCTTGTCGCGCAAATGCCGGTCGAGCGCTTCCAGGCTATGATGCAGCCACCAGCGCGACGCCGCGCCCATGCGCCGGTGCTTCGGCGTCTCGTCGTCGAGCACATAGGCCGGAATCACCGGCCCCGCACCGACCGCGGCGATCAGCGCGGCCTGATCGGTCAGCCGCAGATCGCGGCGAAACCAAAGAAGCGTCGGCGCGGTCAACGGCGGCGCCGGGGTGGAAAGCAGTACATGCCTCCGGCATGCCCGGCGCCCGTCATACCCGCAAGCGCCTCGGGCGAAGCGCTTCCCAATACGGCCGATACTGGTCTAGTCACGGACCACAGCAGCGGGAGTGGCCCCAGCACATGATAACCGACCTGCGCAGCCTGGTTGCGCCGAACCCGCTTGCCACGCTCACGGGTGCGATGGTCGCCGAACAGCGGCTTCACCTGCACACGACTCGACAGGCCGATTTCGCCCGGCTGCTCCCCTGGCCCGCCTTCAACGCCCTCATCACGTTCGACCGGCTTCAGGGCGGCCAGGTCCGCGCGATCCGCAACGGGCACGACATGCCGCTCGGCATGCTGACCGCACGCGCCGGCCGGTTCGACCATCAGGAACTCGCCCCCGATTCGCTGCAAGCCATGGCCGATATGGGCCTCAGCCTGGTCATCAACGACATCCACCGACTGGTGCCGGGCATCGGTGCCCTCGCCGCCATGGTCGAGCGCCATCTCCGCGCCCGCGCCGGCGTGAACGCCTATGTCAGCTTCCGCCAGGACAGCGCGTTCGGCGCGCATTGGGACGATCACGACGTGCTGGTGCTGCAGGTCCATGGCCGAAAACGCTGGTTCTGCTACGGCCAGCGCGACGCCTATCCGATGAAGGGCGCCCCGGCGGTCACCAAGATCGGCGATGCCGAGGAGCCACTGTGGAGCGAAGTGCTCGAACCGGGCGACATTCTCTACATCCCGCGGGGCGAGTTCCACCGCGCGCAGATCGAGGACGGCTATTCGCTCCATCTGACGATCGGGCTCGCGTTTCCGCGCGGCGACGATGTCGTACGCTGGATCGGCCGGCGCTGCCTGGAGGACGCGCTTTTCCGCCGCGACATCTCAATCCTGGCTGGCCCCGAGGCTCTGGCGACACGGCAGGAAGACCTGCGCGCGGCGCTGCACCGCGCGGTGGACGATATCGACCTCAGCCGTTTCCTCGCCAATGCGGATCGCCAGCGCGAGTCGCTGAAGGTGCTCAACCTCGGCCTGTCCGATCCGCTCGACCCAAATGTGGTGATCCGCCCGATGCTGCGCCGCCGCCTGCCGCTTCCCGAGGGCACGACTCAGTTACGCTACGGCCCGGCAACAACCACGCTGACCCCGGCCGAACGCGCAGTCCTTGCCGATCTGCTCGAGCGCGACGCCGCGACGCTTGCCGGGTTGATCGAGGCGCTGCCCGACCTGCCCGCGCAGGACATCAGCGACGCCGTCTCCGGCCTCGCGCGTAAATCGCTGGTCCTGCTGTCCGACGAGCCCGCCTGACGCCGACGATCAGTCGCCCTTGCCAGGTTCGGCCGAGAAATACGCTTCGAACTTGCCCGCCAAGCCGTTGAACGCCTCCGCGTCATCCGGCGTCTGGTTGAGCTTGCGCGACACCACCGGCCACTGACTCGCATAGGTCTTGTTCAGCTCGATCCAGGCCGTCGCACCGCTTTCGATATCGGGCAGGATCGCATCGGCCGGGCATTCCGGCAGGCAGAGATTGCAGTCGATGCACTCGTTCGGATCGATCACGAGCATATTCTCGCCCTCGCGGAACGCCTCCACGGGACAGACCTGAACGCAGTCCATGAACTTGCACCGGATGCAGGCATCCGTGACGACGAACGTCATTGCCGGCCTCCGCCCGCCTTACATCGTGTGCGGCTGCTTCTCGACCTGCCAGGTCTGGCCCTGCGAGAGGAGCTTCTGCAAATTGGGCGTCTTGCCCGTGCTGGCCTGTGCGTTCTGCGCGACGACCGCGCTCTCGAAGGTCGGCGCGGGATCGTCATAGAGCACGCCCAGCGCCATCGGGAACGCCCCGAACGGCATCTCGACCAGCATGTGCGCGACCGCTCGGTTGGTCTGGTCGTGCACGATGACATGCGCCGTGGCCCAGTCGCCGTCGACGACATCGACCACCTTCAGCACCAGCCGCTCGGTATCGAGCGCCAGGCCCTTGGTGCCACCCTCGAACAGCAGCGGCTTGCCATGCTCGACCCAGAGCTGGTTGGCCGAAGCATTGGCCTTCTCGGTAAAGGGCGCGAACACATCGTCATTATAGACGATGCAGTTCTGGAAGATTTCGACGAACCCGGTGCCCTTGTGCGCATAAGCTGCCTTGAGCACTGCGGGCAGGTTCTTGTTCACGTCGATCGCCCGCGCCACGAAGCGCGCGCCGCTGCCGAGCACGAACGCGCACGGGGTCAGCGGCCGGTCGAGCGAGCCGAACGGAGTCGAAGGGCTGCGCGTGCCGACATGGCTGGTCGGCGAGTACTGCCCCTTGGTCAGGCCGTAGATCTCGTTGTTGAACAGCAGCACCTGGCAATCGAGGTTGCGGCGGATCAGATGCATCGTGTGGTTGCCGCCGATCGACAGCGCGTCGCCGTCGCCGGTGATGATCCACACGTCGAGATCGGGATTGGCCAGCTTCACGCCCGTCGCCACTGCCGGCGCGCGGCCATGGATGGTGTGGAAGCCGTACGTTTCCATGTAATAAGGGAAGCGCGACGAGCAGCCGATGCCGCTGACGAATACGGTATTCTCCGGCCGCGCGCCGATCTCCGGCATGGTGCGCTGCACTGCCTTCAGGATCGCGTAATCGCCGCAGCCCGGGCACCAGCGCACTTCCTGGTCGGTCTCCCAATCCTTGGGCAGGGTCTTCGCGATGGGGGTCATGTCGTTCATGAGCGTGGTTCCGGATTGCGGTTGGCACCGATGTGGATCGCGGCCGTGTCGAGATCCTCATCGCCCAGCGAGGTTGGCAATTGGTGGGTGTCCGCCGGCACTTCGCTGTGCGTCTGCCCACCACCGAGCGCCTCTTCGATCGCCGCTTCGATCTCGGCGATCATGAAGGGCTGACCGGAAATCTTGTTGAGCGGCTTGGCGTCGACCAGATATTGGTCGCGCAGCACCGTCTTGAGCTGGCCGGTGTTCATCTCGGGTACGAGGATCTTCTCATAACTCTTTAGTAACGCACCGAGATTTCTCGGCATCGGCCAGATATGGCGGATATGGATGTGGCTGACATCCAGCCCCCTGGCGCGTGCCCGGCGCACCGCCTGATGGATCGGGCCATAGGTCGATCCCCAACCGACGATCGCGAGCTTGCCGCTCTCGGTCCCCATCTCGACCTTTTGGTCCGGCACATCGATACCAAGCACCTTGTCGCGGCGAATCTCGGTCATCGCCTGGTGGTTGGCCGCACCATAATCGATATTGCCGGTACCGAGCTGCTTCTCGATACCGCCGATGCGGTGGAGCAGGCCGGGCGTGCCCGGCTTCACCCAGGGCCGCGCCAGCTTCTCGTCACGCGCATAAGGCAGGAAACCGCCCTCGGGCACCTCATCGAGATAGGTCACCGGGAACGGCGTATAGCTGTCCATGTCCGGCACCAGCCACGGCTCGGCGGCATTGGCGATATAGCCGTCGGTCAGCAGCATCACCGGGGTCATGTACTGAACGGCGATGCGCACTGCCTCGATCGCGCAATCGAACGCATCGGCGGGCGAGCGCGCCGCGATCACCGGCATCGGCGAGTCGCCGTTGCGGCCATAGACCGCCTGATACAGGTCGGACTGCTCGGTCTTGGTCGGCAGGCCCGTCGACGGGCCGCCACGCTGCGAATTGACGATGACGAGCGGCAGCTCGGTCATGATCGCCAGCCCCATCGCCTCGCCCTTGAGCGCAATGCCCGGGCCCGACGAGGAGGTGACACCCAGTTGCCCAGCGTACGAAGCGCCGATCGCGCTGGCGATCGCGGCGATCTCGTCCTCCGCCTGGAAGGTCGTGATGCCGAATTCCTTCAGCCGCGACAGATGATGCAGGATCGCCGAGGCAGGCGTGATCGGATAGCCACCGAAGAACATCTTCACGCCGGCCAGCTGAACGCCCGCGACCAGCCCGAGCGAGATCGACTCGGCACCGGTGACGGTGCGGTACAGGCCCGGCTCGGCCGGAGCCGCCGCGACGTGATGCTGCTTCATCGGTCCGGCCAGCTCGGCCGTCTCGCCGTAAGCATGGCCCGCGTTCAGCGCGGCGACGTTCGCCTCGACCAGCGTTGGGTTCTTCGCGAACTTGGCCTTCAGCCAGTCGATCAGCGGCTGGCGGTCACGATCGAACATCCAGAGCGCGAGCCCCAGCGTCCACATATTCTTGCAGCGCAGCGCTTCCTTGTTGCCGAGGCCGAAGGGCTTCACCGCGTCGAGCGTCAACTGCGAGATGTTGAACGCCAGCACCTGCCACTTGGCCAGGCTGCCGTCGTGCAGCGGGTTCACCGCGTACTTCGCCTTGGCGAGGTTGCGCTCGCCGAACTCGCCTTCGTCGGCGATGATCAGGCCGCCCGGCTTCAGCGCATCGACATTCGTCTTCAGCGCCGCCGGGTTCATCGCGACCAGCACATCGGGCGCATCGCCCGCCGTCTCGATCGCGGTCGATCCGAAATTGATCTGGAAGGCGGAGACGCCGAACAACGTGCCTTGCGGCGCCCGGATCTCCGCGGGGAAATCGGGGAAGGTCGCCAGGTCGTTGCCGGCAAGCGCCGTCGACAGGGTGAATTGCCCACCGGTGAGCTGCATGCCGTCACCGGAGTCTCCGGCGAAGCGCACAACGATCGATTCTGCTGGGGGATGTGCCGATGCCTCGGCGGGCGTCAATTCGTGAACGGCGGATGCCATTTATGTTTGTCCTGCGGATTTATCCGACGCCCTCTATGCCCGGAGCGTTGACTGGCCAACCTAGTTTGATCGAAGGCGCCTGCAAATGGTTCTTTTAAGCAGGCCGGATCAGAGCGGTACGTTGCTGCGATAGCTGCTGTAGAAATCATTGTCCCAGACGAAGCGGGTGAACGACATGCCGATCGTCTGGTCGAGCCCGTCGACATGGTGCCACCAGCCGATCGGCAGGAACACCGCATCGCCCGGCCCGATCGTGCATTCGAGCACGGCGGGCTTGCCGTCGCGCGCCGGCCCGGGAAGCAGATCGTCGCTGCCCCAGGCGCTGTAGCAATGGCGGTGGTTGCGCATCAGCGGCGTGTCGTGGCTGGCGACCATGCGCACGCGCTTGCGCCCCGAAATCTGCAGCAGCAGATTGTTGGTCAGGTCGTGATGCCACGGCGTCACCGTGCCCTTCGGGCCGATCCAGATGAATCCCAGCCCGGTCTCGCCCGGCGTGAGGATGCCCGGCATCTCGCCGACATCGGGCAACAGCGGCGCGAAGGCAGCGCGATTCGCGTCGCTGTTGTTCGCGGTGACGTAGAAATCGTTGCTCGGATCGGGCGAGCGAAGCCGCCGCGCGATCTCCGAAAAGGGCTGGAACGCACCGTGCGCATCGGCATTGCCCTCATAATCGCGGTCCCGCTCCCTTTCCCACTGGACCCGCACCTGCCGGTCTCCAAGTTTGGACGTGAGATGGTCGAGCGTCCATTGGCGCGCCGGCCAGTGATCGATCAGGCCGCGCAGCACGGCCGGGCGGTGCGCCCGGTAATGATCGCGGTAGAAGATTTCCGGATCCGGCTTGTCGAGCACGGGAATCTCGAGCCCCTCGGGGTCGTTGGCGGCAAGGCGCGCCTGATTCTGCAACACCCATTCCCATTTGCCGAGCCGGTTCTGCAGCTTGCTCGCGCCGAGCAGATAGGGACTTTTTAGCGCCCGCCCGATCTCGGCCTGGACCAGGCCAAGCGCGATCCCCGCGCTCGACGCCAGCTGAGTCGCGAGAAGATCGGGGTCGGCGCCGTCGAGCAGCCGCTCCGCGACGACCCTGCGGAAATCGTCGTTGAGCGGGACGCTCTGGGCGGCTGCCTTGCGCCGGTTCTGTTTCGCCATGTCGTCCGTTCCCCCGGGGTCAGCCTTGTCTTCGCCGAAGCCCGCCGATTATGGACGAGGGCGGCCATCGTGCCTAGGTAGCTCTGCCCCGCGACCGCATGTCGGGGATTGTGGGAGATTGATGTGACCGGCCCCTTTGTCCGACCTGACGTGCGCGCCTTCCTCGATTACCTCAACAACGTACCGGGCCCGAAAATGTACGAGCTGGAGCCGCCGGCGGCCCGCGCGGTCTATGCCGCGATGAAGGACGTCGCCGACCTGCCCGTCGGCGATCTGGCGACCATCACCGATCTCTCGATCCCCGGCCCGGCCGGCGCCATCCCGGCGCGGCTGTTCGATGCGAAGCCGAGCCGCGAGCCCGGCCCGGTCATGCTCTTCTACCATGGCGGGGGCTTCGTGATCGGCGATATCGACACGCATGCCAGCTTCTGCGCCGAGATCACGAGGGTGCTCGATCTGCCGGTGATCTCGGTCGATTACCGCCTCGCCCCCGAGAATCGCTGGCCCGCCGCCCCCGACGATTGCGAAACGGCGGCACGCTGGGTGGCGGGCAACCCGGCCGAGCTCGATCGCAAGGTCACCAGCCTCGTCGTCTGCGGCGACAGCGCCGGCGGCAATCTCGCGATCGTCACGGCGATAGCGCTGCGCGATGCGCCCGCCGCGGTACCGGTGATCGCGCAATTCCCCATCTATCCGGCCACCGATGCCTCGAAGGATTATCCCTCCTACACCACCTTCGCCACGGACTTCCTCCTCACCCGCGACACCATGGAATGGTTCCAGGCCTCCTATGATGCCGAGGCCAGCCATATCCGCACCTCCCCGCTGATCGGCGATCTGGCCGGCATGCCGCCGGCGGTGGTGATCACCGCCAGTCTCGACCCGATCGGCGACCAGGGCCGCGCCTATGCCGGCGCGCTCGCGGTGGCGGGCGTGCCGGTGATCTTCCGGGAAGCGCAGGGCAACATCCACGGCTTCGTGACCTTGCGAAAGGCCATCCCCTCGTCGGTCGGCGACGTTGCAGGCGCGCTGGCGGCGCTGAAGACGGTGATCGCCGAAGCCGAAGGCGACCGCGTGATGGCGCAGGCAGCAGGATGACCGACCCGACCACCCTTCCCTACCGCCCCTGTGCCGGCGTGATGCTGCTCAACCGGAACGGGCAGGTGTTCGTCGGCCAGCGTGTCGATTCGACGCTCGAAGCCTGGCAGATGCCGCAAGGCGGGATCGACGACGGCGAGGATGCCGAAACCGCCGCAATCCGCGAGCTTGGCGAGGAAACCGGCGTCCAGCCCGACAAGGTCGAACTGATCGCGACCGCGCCCGACGAGCTGTTCTACGATCTGCCGCCCGACCTGATCGGCAAGGTCTGGAAGGGCAAATGGCGCGGCCAGCGCCAGCGCTGGTTCCTCTACCGCTTCCTCGGCGAGGACGGCGATGTCGATATCGCGACCGAGCATCAGGAATTCCGCGCCTGGCGTTGGGTCGACCCGGCCGAGCTTCCGGACATCATCGTGCCGTTCAAAAAGACGCTCTACGAGGACGTTCTGGCGGCTTTTGCCAAGCATCTGGGTTGATCGCGGACTGATCCGCGGGCTATCCGGCTTGTATGCAGCTTCGCCTCGCCCTGCTCGCAGCGCCCCTGTTGCTCGCCAACACGGATCCAGCGCCCATCCCTCCGGCCATGAAGGCGATGCTCGATGCCGCAATGGCCTCGGGCAATGACGGCGAAGTCGCGACCGTCGCCAAATATGCGCGTGCCGCCGCGCCCGATGCCGCGCCCGCCATCACCGCCGCGATCGACTCGTGGCGCAAGGACCGGGCCGCCAAGCGCGAAGAGACCTTGCGCAACGCTGGTGTGTTCGACCTGTGGCACGGCCGCGCCGAACTGGGCGGCTATCTCACCACCGGCAACACGCAGGACACCGGCCTGAGCGGCGCAATCGACCTGTCGCGCGAGACGCTGCGCTGGCGCCACAAGATCCACCTCGCCGCCGACTACAAGAAGAGCGCGGGCGTGGTCAGCCGCGAACATTATCTCGCCGGCTACGAACCCAATTTCAAATTCTCCCCGCGCGGCTATGTCTACGGCGCCGCGCAATTCGAGAGCGACCGGTTCCTCGGCTATACCGACCGCTATTCCGCGTCGCTCGGCGCCGGCTACAGCGCGATCAAGCAACCCGGCGTCACGCTCGATCTGGAACTCGGCCCGGCCTATCGCGACACGTCCTTCACCGATCGCACCCGCGAAAGCAGCGTCGCGGCACGCGGATCGCTCGATTTCGACTGGAAGCTGACCCGGACGATCTCGGTCAGCCAGGACGCCTCGGCTTACGTCCAGCACTACAACAGCACCGTCAGCAGCACGACCGCGCTCAACGCGAAGCTGATCGGCCCGTTGGCGGCGCGCTTCTCCTATGTCGTGCAATATGAAAGCATGCCGCCTATGGGCCGCGTCGGCACCGACACGACCAGCCGCGCGTCACTGGCGTACAGCTTCTAGCGGAACCTCCGCCCGTACTCCCCTTTGCGCTTCCCCGGCGAAGGCCGGGGCCCAGTTGGGGGACGAGTGTGGTTAGCGTTGCGAGCGGTTACTGCGGCCTTCCCAACTGGGCCCCGGCCTTCGGGGAAGCGATCACTCGTCCGTCAGCGATTCAAAACCCAACGCCGCCATGTCAGCGTCCCGTCAGCGAACACCGCCGAAACACGAACGCCGCCACCGCCGCGCGGCCAGATCGAGCCCCTGTTATGCCCATTTCATCCCGCTGTTATCGCCACCGATACCGCTGTTACGGGTCACATTTTCCCCTGTTATCGAATAACAGGGAAAACGATCATCAAACCACTGAAACGAATGGATATTATTTCCAACAAAATCGCCCGGAACAGCGGAAAAAAATTATCGCCCTCCGTTACGGCACCGTAACGGGAAAGCCCCACCGGTTCCCGCGCCACCCAAATCCGGCTAACACCGCGTCATGACCGCGCTTTCCACCGTCGAACGAGACGCCATCGCCACCCTGTCCGACGCACCGATGCTCGCCCAGGTCCAGGACTGGGCCATGATCAACAGCGGCACCCGCAACATGGCCGGGATCGCCGCCATGGCCGGCAAACTCGGCGACGCCTTCGCCGTGCTGCCCGGCCGAATCGATCTGGTCGAGCCGACCCCCGTGACCAGCGTCGGACCCGACGGCACCGTCTCCGACCTCGCGCATGGCAAGCATTTCCATCTGGCCGTGCGCCCCGACGCGCCGGTGCAGATGCTGTTCACTGGCCATATGGACACGGTCTATCCGGTCGATCATCCCTTCCAGGCGCTGACCTTCCTCGACGACACCACGCTCAACGGCCCGGGCGTCGCCGACATGAAGGGCGGCCTCGCCACCATGCTCGCCGCCCTCAAGGCAGTCGAAGCGTCGCCGCTCGCCGCTCGCATCGGCTATGAAGTCGTGATCAATTCCGACGAGGAGACGGGTTCGGCCTCCTCCACCGCCCTGCTCGCCCGCGCCGCGCGCGGGAAAGTCGCCGCGCTCACTTATGAGCCCGCCCTGCCCGACGGCACGCTCGCCGGCGCGCGTGGCGGCACCGGCAACTTCTCGATCGTCGTCCACGGCAAGAGCGCGCATGCCGGCCGCAACCCCGACGAGGGCCGCAACGCGATCGTCGCGGCGGCCGATATCGCGCTCCGCCTGAGCAAGGTGCGCGGCCCCGGCCTCGCGGTGAATCCGGCGCGAATCGAGGGCGGCGGCCCCAACAATGTCGTGCCCGAACTCGCCATCCTGCGCGTCAATTTCCGCCCCGCTTCGCAGGAGGAGATCGCCCGCGCTCAGGCAGCAATCGACTCGGTGGTCGCCACGGTCGCCGCCGAGCACGACGTCCGCATCCATGTCCATGGCGGCTTCAACCGCCCGCCCAAGCCGATCGACCCCGGCGCCGCCAAGCTGTTCGAACTGGTCAAGGCCGCCGGCGCCGATCTCGGCCTCGCCATTTCCTGGCGCGCGACCGGCGGCGTGTGCGACGGCAACAACATCGCTGCCTGCGGGGTGCCGGTGGTCGACACCATGGGCCCGCGCGGCGGCCTGATTCATTCGCCCGACGAATTCCTCATCGTCGACAGCCTGGCCGAACGCGCCGCTCTCTCCGCGCTCACCGTGCTGCGCATCGCCGAAAAGGGTTCCCTATGAGCTTCCGCATCCGTGCCGCGCGCGACGAGGATCTGCAGCCGCTCTACGAGATGGCCAAGCTGACCGGCGGCGGCTTCACCAATCTCCCCGCCGATCGCAGCGCGCTCATGATCAAGATGGCCCGCAGCCATGATGCGTTCGCGCGGACCGACGACACGCTGGCCGATGACCTGTTCGTGCTGGTGCTGGAGAATGTCGAGACCGGCGAAGTACGCGGCACCTGCCAGATCTTCACCCAGGTCGGGCAGCGTTACCCATTCTACAGCTACCGCCTCGGCACGCTGACTCAGCACAGTGCCGAACTTGGCCGCACCTTCCGCGCCGACCAGCTCTCGCTCACCACCGATCTGGAAGGGTGCAGCGAAGTCGGCGGCCTGTTCCTCCATCCGGGCGAGCGCGCCGGCGGGCTCGGCATGCTGCTCGCGCGCAGCCGCTATCTGTTCATCGCGCGCCACCGCGCACGCTTCGCCGACCGCATCCTCGCGGAACTGCGCGGGATCATCGACGAGGCCGGCGGCTCGCCCTTCTGGGACGGCCTTGCCGGCCGCTTCTTCGGCATGAATTTCCAGGACGCCGACCAGTTCAATGCGGTGCGCGGCCACCAGTTCATCGCCGATCTCTTCCCCAAGCACCCGATCTATATCGCGATGCTGTCCGAACATGCCCGCGCGACGATCGGCCTGCCCCATCCCTCCGGCCGCGCCGCGATGCGCATGCTGGAGAATGAAGGGTTCGCCTTCGAGAATTATATCGACATCTTCGACGGCGGCCCGACCATGACCGCGAAGACCGATCAGGTCCGCACCATCCGCGAGGCGCAGTCGACGACGGTCGCCGCGATCGACAATGACGGCGGCGAAGCGGCGCTGATCGCCACCGGCCGGCTCGCCGATTTCCGCTGCGCTTATGGCCGCCTCCGCCCCTGTGGCGAGGGCGTCGCGATCGACCGCACCTGCGCCACCGCGCTGGCCATCGCCGAGGATGCCGAGATCAGCCATGTCGGGCGGGCCTGAATGCTGAAAGAGATCAACTTCGACGGCCTGATCGGCCCGAGCCACAATTATGCCGGCCTCAGCCCCGGGAACCTCGCCGCGACGCGCAACGCGGGCAAGGTCGCCGCCCCGCGCCGTGCCGCGCTTGAGGGCATCGCCAAGATGCGCGCGAACCTCGCGCTCGGCCTGACTCAGGGCGTCTTCCTCCCGCTGGCCCGCCCCGACCATGCCTGGCTCGACAGGCTCGCGACCAATTACGCCGAGGCCGCGTCGCACCTCCAGGCCCAGGCGCTCTCCGCCTCGGCGATGTGGGCCGCCAACGCCGCCACCGTCTCGCCGTCGCCCGACACTGCCGACGGCCGCTGCCATCTCTCGGTCGCCAATCTCGTGACCATGCCGCACCGCAGCCACGAATGGCCCGGCACGCTCGCCCAGCTGCAGCTCGCCTTCGCCGACCCGCTCTTCGCGGTGCATGGCCCGGTGCCCGCCCCGTTCGGCGACGAGGGTGCCGCCAATCACATGCGCCTCTGCCCCGCGCACGGCCAGCCCGGCGTAGAGGTGTTCGTCTATGGCGTCTCGGGCGGCCCCTTCCCCGCGCGTCAGCACCGCGAAGCGAGCATGGCCGTCGCGCGGCGGCACCGGCTCGATGCCGGCTACACCCTGTTCGTCGACCAGTCGGAGCAAGCCATCGCCGCCGGCGCCTTCCACAATGACGTCGTCGCCGTCGCCAACGAACGCGTGCTGTTCGCGCACGAACTGGCCTTTGCCGACAAGGAAGCTTTCTACGCCGATCTGCGCGGCATGCTGCCCGAGGTCGAGATCGTCGAGGTGCCCGCATCGCGCGTCAGCCTCGCCGACGCCGTCTCCTCCTATCTGTTCAACGCCCAGCTCGTCACCCTGCCCGACGGCACCATGGCGCTGATCCTGCCCGAGGAAGCGCGCGAGAATGTCGCGGTCTGGAGCTGGCTCCAGGAGATGATCGCCGGTAACGGTCCGATCCGCCGGCTCGAAGTGGTCGATGTCCGCCAGTCCATGGCCAATGGCGGCGGCCCCGCCTGTCTGCGCCTGCGCGTCGTGGCCGATCCCGCGACGATCGATCCCCGCTTCCTGGTCGATAATGACCGGCTCGACCTGATCGCGAACATCGTCGAGCAATTTTGGCCCGAGGAAATCCCGCACGAAACGATCGCCGATCCGGCATTGGTCGGCGCGATCGAGCGCGCCCGGACGGCGCTGCTGGAGGCCCTCGGCACTGTCGAGTTAATTGACAGGTAACCATATGTGTAAAGACGAAAATCGCGGAAATCCGCCATTGGCCCGGTCATTGCTTAATGACTGGCATGTGGACGAAATTCTCTCGCCTGTTCGTCATCAAGACCAAGTTCGAGGCGTTTGCGGTCATCTACGGCCTCGGCCTCGGCGCGGTGGAGCGGGGGGTGCATTACCTGCAGCAATATCCGGGCTATGGCGGCTGGATGCTGTTCGCGGTCTGCCCGATCGCGGTCTTCATGGCCGGCGCGCGCATCCTGGATTCGGTCGAGCGCTCGCACTCGGAGTGAGCGAGCTATTGCGCTCAACAGGATAAGTTGATCGCTCTTGGCGCTTACGACACTATCTGGACGAGCATGAACGTCGCCCTCACCCATCTCCAACGCCTCGAGGCGGAGAGCATCCACATCATGCGCGAAGTGGTGGCCGAGGCGGAACGCCCGGTCATGCTCTATTCCGTGGGCAAGGATAGCGCGGTGATGCTGCACCTCGCGCGCAAGGCATTCTTCCCCGCGCCGCCGCCCTTCCCGCTGCTGCATGTCGATACGACCTGGAAGTTCCGCGACATGTACGAGCTGCGCGACCGCGCCGCGGCCAAGGCCGGCATGGAGCTGCTGGTCTATCGCAACCCCGAGGCCGAAGAGCGCGGCATCAACCCGTTCGATCACGGCAGCCTCCACACCGACATGTGGAAGACCGAGGGCCTGAAGCAGGCGCTCGACAAATACGGCTTCGACGCAGCCTTTGGCGGCGCGCGCCGCGACGAGGAGAAGAGCCGCGCGAAGGAGCGCATCTTCAGCTTCCGCTCGGCCCGCCAGCGCTGGGACCCGAAGAACCAGCGCCCCGAACTGTGGAAGCTCTACAACGCCCGCAAGAGCCGCGGCGAAAGCATCCGCGTCTTCCCGCTCTCCAACTGGACCGAGCTTGATATCTGGCAATACATCCTGGCCGAGGGCATCGAGATCGTCCCGCTCTATCTCTCCGCCCCGCGCCCGACGGTCGAACGCGACGGCTTGCTGCTGATGGTCGATGACGACCGATTCCGGCTCGAACCCGGCGAAGTACCCGTCGAACGCTCGATCCGCTTCCGCACGCTCGGCTGCTACCCGCTGACCGGCGCGGTCGAGAGCGAAGCGGCGACCCTGTCCGAAGTGATCCAGGAGATGCTGCTCACCACGACGAGCGAACGCCAGGGCCGCGCGATCGACCATGATCAGTCGGCGAGCATGGAGAAGAAGAAAGCGGAGGGATATTTCTGATGGCCTCCGCGCCTTCCTACCAGACCGACGAGCTGATCGCGTCCGACATCGACGCGTACCTCGCGCTCCACCAGAACAAGTCGCTGCTCCGCTTCATCACCTGCGGCTCGGTCGACGACGGCAAGTCCACCCTGATCGGCCGCCTGCTCTACGATTCGAAGATGATCTTCGAAGACCAGCTCGCCGCACTCGAGGCGGACAGCAAGCGCGTCGGCACGCAGGGTCAGAACATCGATTTCGCTCTCCTCGTCGACGGCCTCGCCGCCGAGCGCGAGCAGGGCATCACCATCGACGTCGCCTATCGCTTCTTCGCCACCGAGAAACGCAAGTTCATCGTCGCCGACACGCCAGGCCACGAGCAATACACGCGCAACATGGTCACCGGCGCCTCGACCGCCGATCTCGCCGCGATCCTGATCGACGCGCGCAAGGGCGTGCTGTCTCAGACGCGCCGTCACTCCTATCTCGTCAAGCTGCTTGGCATCCGTCATATCGTACTCGCAGTGAACAAGATGGACCTGGTCGGCTACGACCAGGCGACCTTCGACGCGATCGTCGACGATTACCGGACCTTCGCCGAATCGATTGGCATCGAAAGCTTCACCGCTATCCCGCTCTCGGGCCTCGCCGGCGACAATATCGCGTCGCGCTCCGATGCGATGGACTGGTACGCCGGCCCCTCGCTGATCGAACATCTCGAAACCGTGCCGCTCGGCACCGATGCAGCACAGGACCGCGCGTTCCGCCTGCCGGTGCAATGGGTCAACCGCCCCGACCTCGATTTCCGCGGCTTTGCCGGCATGATCGCCTCGGGCGTGGTGCGCCCCGGCGACGCCGTGCGCATCCTGCCTTCGGGCAAGACCAGCAAGGTCGCACGGATCGTCACCATGGACGGCGATCTCGACCAGGCCGTCGCCGGCCAGTCGGTCACCCTGACCCTGACCGACGAAGTCGACTGCTCGCGCGGCGACGTGATCGCCACGGCATCGTCCCCGCCCGAGGTCGCCGACCAGTTCAAGGCGACGATCGTCTGGATGGCCGAGGACCAGCTGCTCCCCGGCCGCACCTATTGGATGAAGATCGGCACGCAGACGGTCGGCGCGACCGTCCAGCCGCCCGACTATGCCGTCGACATTAACACGCTCGCCGAGCTGTCGGTGAAGACCCTGGGCCTCAACGACATCGGTGTCGCCCAGCTTTACACGGATCGCCCGATCGTCTTCGAGGCGTTCAGCGATGGCGCCGATCTCGGCGGTTTCATCCTGATCGACCGCGCGACCAACGCCACGGTCGCGGCCGGCATGCTGACCTATTCGCTCCGCCGTGCGCAGAACGTCCATTGGCAGGCGATCGACGTGACCCGCGAGGCGCATGCCGCGCAAAAGGGGCAGAACCCGAAGGTGTTGTGGTTCACCGGCCTGTCCGGCTCCGGCAAGTCGACCATCGCCAATCTGGTCGAAAAGAAGCTCCACGCGCTCGGCCGCCACAGCTTCCTGCTCGACGGCGACAATATCCGGCACGGGCTCAACAAGGATCTCGGCTTCACTGATGCCGACCGGATCGAGAATGTCCGCCGCATCGGCGAGGTCGCCAAGCTGATGGCCGATGCCGGGCTGATCGTGCTGACGGCCTTCATCTCGCCCTTCCGCGCCGAACGCGAACTGGTGCGATCGATGCTGCCCGCGGGCGAGTTCGTCGAGATCTTCGTCGACACCCCGCTCGCCGAGGCGGAGAAGCGCGACGTGAAGGGCCTCTACGCCAAGGCGCGCAGCGGCGAGATCGCCCATTTCACCGGCATCTCCAGCCCCTATGAAGCGCCAGAGCGCCCCGAGGTCCGGGTCGACACCACGCGCGAAAGCCCGGAAGCGGCAGCGGAGCGGATCGTCGAACATATCATGGGCGTGTGGAGCCCCGATCTGTGACGGACGCCGAAGTCGCCCGATCAGTCGCGCTCCAGGCGGCAGCGTTGCTGCGGAACCTGTGCGCCGCCGGCAATTGTATCGATACCGATCTCAAACGCCGCGGCGATGCCGAAGCCAATGCCCTGATCCTCGATCTGCTCCATGCGGCCCGCCCCGACGACTTCGTCCTGTCGGAGGAGGCGGTCGATGATCGCACCCGCTGCGCCGCCAGCCGCGTCTGGATCGTCGATCCGCTCGACGGCACGCGCGAGTTCGGCGAACGGCGCGAGGATTGGGCCGTCCATATCGGCCTGGCGATCGACGGCGTGCCCGTGACCGGCGCCGTCGCCTTGCCTGCGGCCCACCGTGTGTTCGCCACCGACGACCCGCGCCCCGTATGGCCCCCGCTCCCCGCGCGCCCGCGCATGGTCGTCAGCCGCACCCGCGCGCATGCGATCGTCCAGCATGTGGCCGAGACGCTCGGCGCCGAGCTGGTGCCGATGGGCTCGGCCGGCGCGAAGGCGATGGCGGTGGTCGAGGGCAAGGCCGAGATCTATCTCCACGCCGGCGGCCAATATGAATGGGACAATTGCGCGCCGGTCGCGGTCGCGCTGGCGGCCGGGCTCCACGCCTCGCGCATCGACGGCAGCCCGCTGGTCTATAATTGCGCCGATCCGCTGCTCCCCGACCTGCTGATCTGCCGCCCCGAATATGCCGAGGCGGTGCTGACCGCGGTGGCCGCGACGGTCCCTTAGCGGGACGCGCCTTTGTCGCCCGGAACTTGATTGTTTCCCAGCCTGATACAGGTTAGCCCTTCACCGGCGGCGTTGCCGCCCTAGGGGGGAGATTCTCGTTGCGGTTGTTTGCCGGACTGTTCCTGCTGCTGGCAGGTCAGGCGCTGCTGGCGGCTGTCCTGCCGGGTGCCGTCCTGGTGTGGAACCTGGATCGCGGCAACGCGGCCTATATGGAGGCGCAGGACCGCCAGGCGCTCGCGGCGATGACGACCTTGCTGGGCGCTGAACTCAAGGCGGGCGTTCCGGTCACGAACGCGCTTCAGGTCGTGCAGTCGAGCTTCCGCGACAACAGTCTGCCCGGCGATCCGGCGCCACCGCTACGCGAGCGCATCGAGCTGGTCGGCCCGACCGGCACCCATATCGCAGGCCCGACGGTCAATGGTGAGCGGGTCAGGGCCGAACGCCCGGTCAAGCTCGACGGCCGGATCGTCGCGGTCGCCAGGATCGTGCGTGCGCCGCCCGCCAACGCCGCCAGCTTCGCGTTCGTCCGCGATCAGGTGATCGGTATCGTCGTCGCGATGAGCGCGATCTTCCTGATCCTGCTGGTCGCCGGCTATTTCATCGCGGGCCGCTGGGCCGAGCCCCAACTCGCCCTGTTTCGCGCCAGCCGCGACATCGCCCAGGGGGACTATGGCGCTGACGTCACCGAGACCGGTGCCGCGGAAACCCGCGCCACCATGCGCAACCTGGGCCGCATCGCCCGCTCGTTCGACCGGCTCGAAACCGCGCGCCGCACCTGGCTGGTCTCGGTCTCCGAGGAACTGCGTAAGCCCGTCCATGCGCTGGCCGAGCGGCTCGGAACGATCCGCGAGGATTCTCCGCCGACCGACCCCGAAGCATTTGACGAGGTCGTCGAGGGCGTCCGCCGCCTGGGCGAGATGGCCGAGGACCTGCACGCCGTCGCGCTTGCCGATCTCGGGCGCCTGCCGGTCCGTTTCGCGACCGTCGATCCCTGTGCGCTGATCCACAACGCGATCTGGACCAGCGGCAAGCGGGCAAAGGCGCAGAATGTCACGCTCGAGCCAGGCAACATGCCCCAGGCGACCGTGCCGGTGAAATGGGACGGCGCACGCATCGAGCAGCTCTTCACCGCGCTGATCGAGAACAGCCTGCGCTACACCCCGGGCGGCGGGCGCATCCAGCTCGGGCTGGAGGGCCAGCGCAATGCGTGGCGCCTGATCATCGACGACAGTGCACCGGGCGTGGACATCGGGCTGGCGCAGGAACTGTTCGAGCCATTCTACCGCACCACCACCGAGCCGGGCCAGTCTGTGATGACCTCGGGCCTCGGCCTTGCGACCGCCCAGGCGATCGTCGAGGCACATCATGGCCGGATCGAGGCCAGCCGCTCGCCGATCGGCGGCCTGCGCGTGACGGTGATCCTGCCGGCCGCGCCACCGACCGCCTGAGCCGCCAACAAGACTCCGGGGACATCGATTCAAATCTGATCCACCCATGCGATTATAGCCTTGGGGCGATACCTCTTGCCTCGACCGGCTCTTTCTCATGGCTGACGATAGTGAAGGGCTCCCGAGCCTGTTCCGCCACCTGTTCCCACCTGTTCCGCCACCTGTTATCGCAGGAACAGGTGACGGACCGGAAACACCTGATTCAGCTGGAGAATTTAGCCAGCGGTATCCAACATAACAGGTGAGAAAAAATAAACGGCCAGGAACAGGCGATAACAGGTCCAAACCGTCGCTCCTTGTTGGATTTAACTGCCGAACTTCACCCCGATCCACAGGGTCCGCGGCGTACCGAGGTCCATCGATCCGCCCGCGTTGCGCGTGATGACCGTCTCGTCGAACAAATTCTCCGCGCGGGCGACGATGGTGAAATGCTTGCCGATCGGCAGCCGCGCGACCGCATCCACGGTGGTTGCGGCGGGCAGGATGCCAGTCTGCAGATCGTCTTCATATTGCAGGCCGACATAGCGAACCGTCGTGGAGAAGGACGGTCCCGATTTCGGTTCCCATGCGAGCGTCGCACTCGCCGCATGCCGCGGGCTCTGCGCCGGAATCAGGCCGTCCAGGGTCGTACCGGGCGCCCGCACATGGCTGTCGCTGAACGCATAGGAACCATCGAGCGAGACGGCGCCGTGGCGGATACCCGCGGTCACCTCGATGCCCTTGGCAACGATTGCGTTGACGTTCTGGCGCTTTCGCGTGTTGAGCCCGGTCGTCACATTGGCGATCGCATCGTCGAGCCGGTTGTAAAAGGCCGTGACGCCGAGCGAGACGCCGGGCGCCGGCGTCAGGTCGATCCCGCCCTCGAAGCCCTTCAGCTTCTCGGGTTTCAGATTCTCGTTGGCCAGGGTGTTGATCGGGAAGACCGTGAAAGGCCGGTACAGCTCGTTCAAGGTCGGCAGGCGGAAGCCGGTATAGCCCGCTGCGCGGAGCGCGATGGCGCTGTTTGCGTGGAACAGTGCGCCGACCCGGCCCGTGCCCTCGAAACCGTCGCGATCGGGGAAGGTATCGTTGCGGGTATAGGTGCCATTTGGGGCGAGGTCGCGGTAGAAGCCGTCGGTGATCGTCCAGCGATCCCCGCGTACGCCGCCGGTCAGCACGAGATTGCCGATCGTCCAGTCGTCCTCGATGAAGGCGCCGATCGTGCTGCTGTTGCCACCGGCATTGCGGCGAGCCGTGACGGCGCCGCTCGCGGCATAGGCATCCTCATACAGCTCGCCGTCCGCCAGGCGCGCGTCGACACCGACCCGGAGCACATGATCGGCGCCAACCGGAGGACGCAGCTCGATCTTGCCGCCGATCCCGGTCGAGGGCGTGTTGCGCTGATCCAGCGTCAGCTTGAAGCTCGTGGCGCTGATCACCTTGTTGGTGAAGTTGCGGACCTGGAGATACGCCAGCGCATCGATCGCCCAGTCGCCGCGATGGATCAGGCGGATGCTGGCATCCTGCCCTTCCGAACTGCTGTCCGCCCCCTGGAAGCGCAGCGTACGGTTGTCGCGGAAGATCAGGCCGCGCGCCTGGATTTCGGTCTCGGCATCGACCGGGACGACCGCGCGGATGCCGCCCGACCAATCCTCGAACGCAGCGCGCGCATCGGCGGGCGTACGCTGCGATTCGGGGGTGGTGCGATAGCCATCGCTGCGTTCCCATTTGCCCGATACCGACACGAACCCGCCGCCCAGATCAGGGGTCAGGCTTGCCGTGACGTTCTGCGAATCATAGCTGCCGTAAAAGGCGCTGCCGGAGAAAAGCGGCAGGTCGGCCCGCGTCGCGCTGGCCAGTTCGATCGTCCCGGCCACGGCACCGGCGCCGAACGCCCCCGCGCCGCCGCCGCGCGTGATCCGCACGCCCGAGAAGCGATCGCCGACCAGCGCATTAAACGGGATATAGCCAAAGAACGGATCGGCCAGCGGCACGCCGTCCAGCAGCACCAGCGCGCGGCTCGACGCATTGCCACCCAGCGCGCGCAACGTGACGCCCTGCGCCGAAGGGTTGGCCGAGCGGCTGTCCGACCGGCGGAACTGCTGCAGCCCGGCGACGTCGGCCAGCACATCCTCAACCCGGCCTGAAGCATCGCTGGTCAGCCGATCGCGATCGATCACAACCGATCCATAAGCGGGCGTACCGGGCGGGAGCGGCAGGCCGGAACCGAGAACGACGATATCGTCGGGATTGGCGGCGTCGGGGGCGGCCTGCTGCGCGAGGGCCGGAACGGGGAGCAACAGGGCAACAAGAGGGAGACCGTAAAAGCGACGCACCGGCAGCAGTCCTCGTCCATGAGTGATCTTGGCGCATCCTATATGATTCGGAGACGCAACGGCCCACCTAAGGGCTTTCGGCTTCGCGCGCTACATGATCGGCGGGCGGCTGCGGCGCAATGTCATTGATTTTCAGCCGTGCGCATTGCGTCCGACGCACGGCACGACTGGCCTACACCGCGCTCGTCAACCGATAGCCGACACCGATCTCGTTGCGGATGATCGTCGGCTGTGCCGGGTCGGGCTCGAGCTTCTGCCGCAGGTTGCGGATGACGATGCGCAGATATTCGACCCGGCTCTCATGCGCGGGGCCCCAGACATCGCGAAGCAGTTGGGCGTGCCCAACGATCCGGTCGGGCCGCCGCGCCAGTTCCGCCAGTACGCCATATTCCTTGGGTGAGAGATGGACCTCTTCCCCTGCCCGCAACACGCGGCGGCTGTCGAGATCGATGATCACCTCGCCGATCGTCACCACCGGCTGCGCCGTCTGGTCGGCAAGCCGGTGGCGCAGCGCGGTGCGGATACGCGCGAGCAGCTCCTCGGTATCGAACGGCTTGGTCAGGTAATCATCCGCCCCGAGATCGAGCGCCGCGACTTTCTCCGCGGTATCGTCGCGCGCCGAGACGACGATCAAGGTCGCGCCGCGCGCCTTGATCAACTGGATCAGCTCGAGTCCGTCACGGTCGGGCAGGCCGAGGTCAAGCAGCACGACATCGGGCTTGTCGATATCGAGCAGCGACAGCCCTTCCCGGGCCGTCGCCGCTTCCCCGGCCTTATAGCCGGCCCGCTCGGCCGCGACGCGCAGCAGCCGGCGGATATGCGCGTCGTCCTCGACGATCAGGACCTTGGCGGGGATCGGCATGCCCCTTGTTACGGCCGCGCCGCCGCGCGGTCGAGCGCCCGGTTGAGCGCGAGGACATTGACCCGCGGCTCGCCGAGGAAACCGAGCAGCGGATGCTCGGTCTGGGCCTCGACCAGCACGCGCACTGCGTCGGGCGTGAGCCCCCGCGCCTTCGCCACGCGGTTCACCTGATAAAAAGCCGCCTCGGGGCTGATATGGGGGTCGAGCCCCGAGGCGGAGGACGTCACCAGATCGGGGGGGACCCTGTTGCTTCCTGGTGAAGGGGGATTGGCGGCGACATCGGCCTTGACGCGGTCGGCCAGCGCCTGGGACGCCGGGCCTAGGTTCGAGCCCGACGACGCGCTGGCATCATAGCCTTTGCCCGCGGCGGAGGGCCGGCCATGGAAATAGCGGTCGCTGGCAAAGCCCTGGCCGATCAGCTCGGAGCCGATGACCTTGCCGTTCTCGGTGATCAGGCTGCCATTCGCCTGGGCGGGGAACAGCGCCTGGCCGACGCCGGTGAGCGCGAGGGGATAAGCGAGCCCAAGCAGCAGCGCGTATCCGATGGTGAGCGCGAAGGCGGGGCGAAGGGCGGATTTCAGGTCGGTGAGCATCATAAGCTCCTTATTCTTCCCCGGCGGAGGCCGGGGCCCAGTTGGGCGACAGATGGAAATGGGCGACGCGGGTCATCATTGGGGTTCTCCCAACTGGACCCCGGCCTTCGCCGGGGAAGCAGTCGGAAATCACGCCAGTCCCATCCCGGTCACGGCGAGGTCGATCAGCTTGATCCCGACGAAAGGCGCGAGCAGACCGCCCAGCCCGTAGACGGCGAGGTTGCGCGCCAGCAGCGGCCCCGCAGGCATCGGCCGATAGGTCACGCCCTTCAGCGCGAGCGGCACCAGCAGCGGGATGATCAGCGCGTTGAAGATGATCGCCGACAGGATCGCCGATTGCGGCGTTGCCAGCCCCATCACGTTGAGCACGCCAAGCCCGGGATAGAGCGCGACGAACATCGCCGGGATGATCGCGAAATACTTCGCCACGTCGTTCGCGACCGAGAAGGTGGTCAGCGCACCGCGCGTCATCAGCAACTGCTTGCCGAGGCCGACGACCTCGATCAGCTTGGTCGGGTCGCTGTCGAGATCGACCATGTTGCCCGCTTCGCGCGCTGCCTGGGTGCCGGTGTTCATCGCCACGCCGACATCGGCCTGGGCCAGCGCCGGCGCGTCGTTGGTGCCGTCACCGCACATCGCGACCAGCCGCCCGCCTTGCTGCTCCTTGCGGATCAACGCGAGCTTGTCCTCGGGCGTCGCCTCGGCGAGGAAATCGTCGACACCCGCCTCGGCGGCGATGGCGGCGGCGGTCAGCGGGTTGTCGCCGGTGATCATCACCGTGCGGATGCCCATCTGGCGCAGTTCGCCGAAGCGTTCGCGGATGCCGGCCTTGACCACGTCCTTCAGCGCGATCGCGCCAAGCAGCTTGCCGTCGCGCGACACGGCGAGCGGGGTCGCGCCGGACCGGGCGATCTCCTCGGTCACGCGGCGCAGTTCGGCCGCGACCGGGCTTGCACCCAGGCCTGGATCGGCCCGTAGGATCGCATCCACCGCGCCTTTGCGGATCGTGCTGCCGCCGGTAACGATGCCCGACACGCGGGTCTGCGCGGTGAACGGGATGATCTCGGCGTCGGCCGGCATGGTACGGGCCGGGACGGCGTGGCGCTCGCGGGCCAGCACGACGATCGAGCGGCCTTCGGGCGTTTCGTCGGCGAGGCTAGCCAGTGACGCAGCGCTCGCCAGCGTGTCGATGTCGATCCCGCCCACGGGCACGAACTGGCTCGCCTGGCGGTCGCCGATCGTGATGGTGCCGGTCTTGTCGAGCAGCAGCACATCGATGTCACCCGCCGCCTCGACCGCCCGGCCCGATTTGGCCAGCACGTTGAAGCGCACCAGCCGGTCCATGCCCGCAATGCCGATTGCGGAAAGCAGGGCGGCGATGGTCGTGGGGATCAGCGTGATCAGCAACGCGGCCAGGATCGCCACCGGCACGCCGCCGCCCGCATAGGAAGCGAAGCCCGGGATGGTGGCGACGGCGATCAGGAAGATGATCGTCAGGCCGACGAGCAGGATGGTCAGCGCGATCTCGTTCGGCGTCTTCTGCCGCTCGGCACCTTCGACCAGCGCAATCATGCGATCGAGAAAGCCGTGCCCCGGCTCCTGCGTGATGCGGACCTTGATCTTGTCCGAGATGACGCGTGTGCCCGCCGTCACCGCAGAGCGGTCGCCGCCTGCCTCACGGATCACTGGCGCGCTCTCGCCGGTGATCGCGGCCTCGTTGACCGAGGCGACGCCTTCGATGACTTCGCCGTCGGCGGGGATCAGGTCGCCGGTCTCGACCAGGACCAGATCGCCCTTTTCGAGCTGGGTGGCAAAGGCGATCTCATAGGTCTCGCCGACGCCGAGCAACCGCTTGGCCTTGAGATCGGCCTTGGTCGCGCGGAGCGAGGCAGCCTGGGCGCGGCCCCTGCCCTCGGCCAGCGCCTCGGCGAAGGTGCCGAACAGCACGGTCAGCCACAGCCAGACGATCAGCTGGATCTGGAAGCCGAAGCTGAGCGGCTCGCCGCCGATGATCAGCAGCACGGTGAGCAGCGTTGCCACCACGGCCGTGGTGAACATCACCGGGTTCTTGATCAGCTGGCGCGGATCGAGCTTCTTGAACGAGTCGCCGATCGCCGGGACGACCAGGCTCGCGGTGAAGATGGAGGTTGGTGCGGACATTATTGATCTCCAATCCCCTCTCCCAGCGGGAGAGGGAGGGGCCCGCTCGGCGCAGCCGAGTGGGAGGGTGAGGGCGAGGTGAGACGTGTAATCACCCTCACCCTCCCGCCGCTTCGCGGCTCCTTCCCTCTCCCACAGGGAGAGGGAGTTTAAGCGATCGGCTCATGAGAGGTGCCCGCTGATCATCGCGAGATGGTCCGCGATAGGACCCAAAGCGAGCGACGGCAGGAAGGTCAGGCCGCCCATGATCAGGATGACGCCGATGAGCAGCCCCACCCAGAGCGGTCCGGTCGTCGGGAAGGAGCCCGAGGACGGCGGCGTGTACTTCTTGGCTGCGAGGCTGCCGGCGATCGCGAGCATCGGCACGATCATGAAGAACCTTCCACCCCACATGCAGATGCCCAGCAGCGCATTGTAGAAGGGCGTGCCCGCGGTCAGGCCGGCAAAGGCGGAGCCATTGTTCGCGACCGCCGAGCTGAAGGCGTAGAGAATCTCCGAGAAGCCGTGCGGGCCCTTGTTAAGCGGACCAGCCAGACCGGAGGGCATCACCGAGGCAATCATCGTGCCGCCCAGGATGAGCAGCGGCAGCACGGCGATGGCCAGCACGGCGAACTTCACTTCGCGGCCCTCGATCTTCTTGCCGACATATTCGGGCGTGCGGCCGACCATCAGCCCGGCAACGAACACCGCGAGGATGGCGAAGAGCAGGAAGCCGTAGATGCCGGCACCGACGCCGCCGACCACGATCTCGCCCAGCTCCATGTTGATCATCGGGATCATGCCGCCGAGCGCCGTAAAGCTGTCGTGCATGGCGTTGACCGCGCCGCACGAGGCGGCCGTGGTGACGCTGGCGAACAGCGCCGAGGCGGCGATGCCGAAGCGGACTTCCTTGCCCTCCATATTGCCGCCGGCGACATGGAGTGAGTGCAGCACGGGGTTGCCCGCCGTTTCCTGCCAATAGGCGACGCCAGTGCCGGCAACGAAGATGATCAGCATCGCGGCGAGGATCGCCCAGCCCTGGCGGGTGTTGCCGACGGCTTTGCCGAAGGTCCAGGTGAGCCCGACGCCGATCAGGAAGATCGAGAGCATCTGGACGAGATTGGTCATCGCGGTCGGGTTCTCGAACGGGTGCGCCGAGTTGGCGTTGAAGAAGCCGCCGCCATTGGTGCCGAGCATCTTGATCGCTTCCTGCGAAGCGACCGGGCCGAGCGCGATGGTCTGCTTCACGCCTTCCAGCGTGGTCGCGTCGATCGACTGGGCGAAAGTCTGGGGCACGCCGCTCCAGATCAGATAGACGGCATAGACGATCGAGATCGGCAGCAGCAGGTAGAGCGTGACGCGTGTGACGTCCGCCCAGAAATTGCCGATCGCCTTGGATTCACGCCGCGCGAAGCCGCGGAACAGCGCGAAGGCCAGCGCGATGCCGGTGGCGGCGCTCAGGAAGTTATGGATCACCAGCCCGAACATCTGGCTGAAGTTCGAGAGAGCCACCTCGCCCGAATACCATTGCCAGTTGGTGTTGGTAGTGAAGCTGATCGCGATGTTCCACGCGCCGTCGGGCGCGATGCCCGGATAGCCCCGCGGGTTCATCGGCAGCAGGTCCTGGAAGCGGACCACGAAATAGGTGAGCAGCAGGAGCGCGAGGTTGAACGCGATCATGTGCACCGCGTAGCGGCGCCAGCTCTGCTCGGCGTTGGGGTCGATCCCGCCGAGCTTGTAGAAGCCCTTCTCCACCGGCCCGAAGACATAATGGAGCGGCGTGCGGCGGCCCTCGTAGAGCGCGAACAGCCACATGCCCATCGGCTTGGCCAGCGCGACGAGGATGATGACGAAGAGGGCGATCAGCCCCCAGCCCTGAATATCCATGACGATACCGATCAGAATCGCTCGGGCCGCAGGAGCACGGCCACGAGGTAGAGGAGGAGAGCGGCAGCGGTGATCGCGGCCAGGGTGAGATGGAGCGTCATCGCCTCACGCCTCGTCGCACAGGCGAATATAGGCGAGCGTCAACGCGAACAGCCCGGCGAGCGCGCCGAGCCACAGGATATCGGTCATGGAGCTATGCCTCCGATCGGCCGGCGCGGTGTGGCCGGGTCGGAAGCGCAGATAGGCGCGCGGTGCGTTAAGGTGCGACGGCGAAGGGGCGCGATCGCATTAAGTTCGCATATAGATTGGCGCGCAGGCGTGGCGTTTCCTGGTGGGCGCCCTCATAGTCTGCGGGCACCAGCGGAAGACCGGATTGACCGACAAACGCCCCTCGCCCGACGCCCTGCTCCGCGCTGCGGAGCGGGAGGCGCGTGGGCAGCTCAAGATCTTCCTTGGGGCGGCCCCGGGCGTCGGAAAGACCTATGAGATGCTGAGCGAGGGCGCTGCCCGGCTGCGCGGCGGCACGGATGTGGTCGTCGGCGTGGTAGAGACGCATGGCCGGGCCGAGACCGAAGCGCTGGTCGCGCCCTTCGAGGTGATCCCCCGCCGCACCATCGATTATCGCGGCCAGGCGATGACCGAGATGGACCTGGACGCAATCCTCGCCCGCCGTCCGGCGTTGGTGCTGGTCGACGAGCTTGCCCACAGCAATGTCGAGGGCAGCCGGCATCCCAAGCGCTGGCAGGACATCCAGGAACTGCTCGACGCCGGGATCGATGTGTTCTCGACGGTCAACATCCAGCATGTCGAGAGCCTCAACGATCTGGTCGCCAGCTTCACCAGGGTCCGCGTGCGCGAGACGGTGCCCGACAGCGTGCTTGAGGATGCCGAGATCGAAGTCGTGGATATCCCTCCCGACGAGCTGATCGAGCGGCTGAAGGACGGCAAGGTCTATATCCCGGCCGAAGCGACGCGCGCGCTCGGGCATTTCTTCTCCAAGGCCAATTTGTCGGCGCTGCGCGAGATGGCGCTGCGGCGTGCGGCGATGAGCGTCGACCGGCAGATGCTCGAGCATCTCGACGCGAGCGCCCTGCCGGGCGCCTTTGCCGCCGGTGAGCGGGTGCTGGTGGCAGTCAGCGAGCTGCCGGGCGCCGAAGCGCTGGTGCGCACCACCAAACGCCTGGCCGATGCCCTGCGCGCGCCCTGGACCGCCGTCTATATCGAGACGCCGCGCGCGGAGGGCTTCGGTACCGAGGAGAAGGCGCGGATCGCCGCCACCCTGCGCCTCGCCGCGAGCCTGGGCGCGACCATCGCGACGGTGCCGGCCGAAAGCGTCATCGACGGCCTGCAGGCCCAGGTCGAAGGCATGCGTGCGACTCAGCTGGTGATCGGTAAGTCCCGGCGGAGCTGGTGGTTCGAACTACGTCATGGCTCAGTGGTCGAGAAGCTGCTGCGCAACGTCGAGGGGCTGGCGATCCATGTCATCCCGGCCGATGTGTCCGCACCGTCGCGAAAGGTTGGGCAGGGTTTTCGCTGGGATGCCAAGCCGACAGTCTATGCGGCGGTCATCGGATTCGTGACTGCGACTACCCTGCTCGCCAAGCTGGTCGAGCCGTGGATCGGCACCGGCGCCATAGACCTGATCTACCTGCTGCCCGTCGTCGCGGCGGCCAGCCGTTACGGGTTGAGGCCGGGCCTCGCGGCAGGCGTCCTGGCCGCGCTTGCCTTCAACTTCTTCTTCCTGCCACCGCTCTACTCCTTCACCATCACCGAGCCGCAAAGCGTGCTGACCGTGCTGGTGCTGATCGGCATCGCGGCCTTCACCAGCCGGCTGACCGGCGGCATGCGCTCGCGCGCCGCGATCGGGGTGCGCAGCGCGCATGAAAATGCCGCCCTCGCTGCCTTTGCTCAGGCACTGACGCGGGTGTCGGATGCCCAGTCGACCGCCGACACAGTATGTGTCGAGGTCTCGCGGCTGCTCGACGTGAACGCCGTGCTGCTGGCGGAGCGCGACGGCCAGCCGGCGATCGTCGCGGCGGCACCGCCCGCGAGCGACCTGACCCCGATCGACGTCGCCGCCGCCGACTGGGCGTTCAAGCGCGGCGAGACCGCCGGGTACGGCACGGTGACGCTCAATGCCTCGGACTGGCAGTTCCATCCGCTCAAGACCTCGATGGGCGTGCTGGCGGTGCTGGGCGTCGCCCGCAACGACGGGAGCGACCCGGTGCCGTCGGATCGTGCGGTGCTGCTGTCGACACTGGTTGGGCAGGCCTCGCTGGCGCATGAGCGGCTGCGCCTCGACGACGAGATGCGCGAGCTGTCCGTGCTGAAGGAGCGCGACCGGTTGCGCGCCGCTTTGCTTTCCTCGATCGGCCATGACCTGCGCACGCCGCTGACGGCGGTGACGACGGCGATCGAGACCGTGGCCGCCGAACACCCCGATTCGGCGGCGATCCCGGTCGCCCGGGCCGAGATGCAGCGGCTGCGGCGCTTCCTCGATAATCTGCTCGACATGGTGCGGCTCGATACCGGCGCGCTGAAGCTGTCGATCGAGCCGATCGACCTGACCGACGCAGTCAGCGGCGCGATCCACGACCTGAAGGACCTGCTGCGCGGCAAACATATCGACTTCCAGGTCCCGGCGAATCTGCCGCTGGTCCGGGCGGATGCCACGCTGCTGCATCACATCCTGATCAACCTGCTGGTCAATTCGGCCCAGCATGGCGGCGCAACCGGCACGATCACGATCGAGGGGCGGCGGACCGCTGATGCCGTGACGATTGCGATTCGGGACGACGGGCCCGGGCTGACGGCGCCTGACCGCGACCTGTTCCAGGTCTTCACGCGCGGCACGGGCAGCGACCGCGAAGGCGGCAGCGGGCTCGGCCTCGCCATCGTGAAGGGATTCGCCGATGCGATGCAGGTCGGCGTGCGTGCCGGCAACCACGCCGAGGGTGGCGCCGTGTTCACTCTGGCCTTCGTCCCGGTCGCCGCCGACTGAAAGAGCGCGTCACGACTTCGCAACGTCTTGGGCCGTACACTCCGCGCGACAGCATGATTGCCGGAGACGGGATTTGTCCGCCGAGCCGTTCAGCCCATCGAACATCGCCGCCCTGGCCGCCATGATCGCCGGCGGCAGCCTGTGCACCGGTTATGCGGTCCTTGCCTGGCATCGCCGCACGCGCGCCGCCGAGCGGGTGAAGGACTGGGCCTCCGTCACCGGCGAGATAGTCTCGGTCGAGGTGATCGTGACCTCCGGCACCGACGATGACGACGATTACGAAGCGCGCGTCCGCTACGCCTATCACGCCGCCGGGCGGCGCTTCACCGGTGATCGCCTCCGCGTCGGGGCGCGTCTCAAATCCTCCAACGAAGCGATGATTCGCGCTGCCGTCGCGCCCTATCGCGCCGGTGCCCGCATCAGGGTCCATTACGACCCGGCAAGACCCGGGCAGTCCGTGCTCGAGCCGGTGCCGGTGTCGGCCGATCTGAAAACATGGCTGATCGGCGGCATATTCCTGCTGGCGGCGAGCGCCTATGTCGCGGTGACGCTGATCTTCCCGTCGCCCTTCTAGCCGGCGTGCCGACGAAGGGGACCCCGAAGGGAAAAGCTGATTTTTGGAAAATGGCGCGCCCGGAACGATTCGAACGTCCGACCCTCAGATTCGTAGTCTGATGCTCTATCCAGCTGAGCTACGGGCGCTTGGGAAGTGGGCACATAGAGGCGTCTTTCGCGGGGCGCAAGTGCGTTGCGTGCGTTGCGCACCTCTTATTTGCCGCATAGAGCGAAGCGGCATGAAACGCGCCCTCCCCCTCACCTGCCTCGCCTTGCTCTGCGGCTGCGCCGAGCAGTCGACCGGCCGCTATCCCTCGCTGCTGCCACGACCGATCGAGGCGACGAGCGTCGCCGAGCCCGAATCGCCACCGCCCACTCCGGTGGCGGCCGACCCCGCGCTCGACACAAAGCTCGCGACGCTGAAGGCGGCCCTGAGCGAATCGGTCGCTGCCTTCACCCCGGCCGCCGAGCGTGCCGAACAAGCCGCGGTCGCGGCCAAGGGTCAGCCAGCAGGCAGCGAAGGGTGGATCACCGCCCAATCAGCACTGGCCGAGCTTGACGGTTACCGCGCCAACACCTCAGCGGCGGTGACCGATATCGAGGACCTGGCGATCGAACGCGCCACCGCCGGCCAGCCGGACTATCCCGGGATCGAGACGCTGCGAACCGAGGCCAATACCCAGCTTCAGGCACAATCGGCGCGAATCGCCGCCATCCAGGCGATGCTGCCCGAAGCCTGACGACCGCGGCGGCGTGAATCTTAGGCGACAGCAGGACCCATTTTTTTCTTCCGCTGTTATGTTGGATTTTGCGGGAAGATTATCGGATTGATTCCAGCAACTTGAGTCACGCTTTCCCTGTTATGCATAACAGCGGAAAAATTACGCATAACAGGGGAAAAAGCAGAGGAATTTTCCGCTGTTAGACAGGCGCGAAACGCTTGTGCAATCGACCATGAGAAAGAACCGAACGGAGCAATGCTGATGCCCGTCCGGTCTCTCCCTGCGATCTCCCGGCTCCAACTTGAATCGAGGCGCCGTTATGGCTTGCGGAACAGCTTCACCAGCGGGACGATCGTCGAATAATCGTCGGTCCAGGGCGTGAACTCGGGATAGCTGTTCAGCGGCTGCCATGTCGCATCGCGCGCCTTCAGTGCGTCGATCGTCGCCGGATCGTGCGAGAGCGCGACCCAGAAGGATACGGCGCGGGGCTGTTCCACATTCGGCCCGGGGAAATAGAGCAGCTTCGCCGCGCTCCACCCGCCCGCCCTTGCCGCGGCCGACACCACGGGTTCCAGATCGAGGAACTTGTTGGAAATGTGGAAGAGCAGCACGCCGTCATGCGACAGCACCCGGCCATAGGTCTCGAACGCCTCGCGCGTCATCAGGTGCATCGGCACCGCGTCGGACGAGAAGGCGTCGAGCGTCAGCAGGTCGAGCGACCCACTCGCCTCGGTCGCGAGGTTGAGCCGGGCATCGCCCACCTCGATCTTCGGATTGGGCAGGCAGTTCTTCAGGAAGGTGAACTGGCCCGTATCGCGCGCGATATGCACTACTGCGGGGTCGATTTCGTAGAAACGCCAGCTCTGACCGGGCTGGGCGTAACAGGCGAGCGTTCCCGCCCCGAGGCCGACGACGCCGATCCGGGCATGGTCGCCGAACAGCGCGGGCACAGCCTGCATCGCCTGGCCCACGCCGGAGCCGGTGACATAATAAGCGGTCGGCTTGCGCTCGCGCTCGACGCTGCCGAGCAACTGGGTGCCGTGGACGGTGGTGCCGTGCTGGAGCTGGCGCACCTCCTGATTGCCGCGAATCGTGTAGACGCCGAAATAGCTGCGGGTTCGCGCGCCGGGCTCGAACGAGAGCAGGATCGAGCGGTACCCGCCGAACACGATCAGCGCCCCCGCCAGCGCGCACACGAACGCCCCGCGCGCACCGACGGTGAAGACGCCGACCGCGACCATCACGACGAACACCACGCCCTGGATCGGCCCCGAATCGTCCGATCCGGCACCCGGACTGTTCATCACCACAAGGATCAATATCCACATCAACAGGGCGACGGCGGTGGTGATGATCCGCCGGTACTGCGCCGTCCTGTCCCAGAGCATGCCGATTTCGGGGATCAGGAAGCTCTGCGGTGCCAGCACGCCGGCAGCGAGCACCAGCAGCGGATATTCATAAGTCCAGTCGAACACCAACGGCGCGATCAGCGCCGCGAACACGCCGCCCAGCACGCCGCCGACCGACATGGCGAGATAAAAGCCGGTCAGGCGGTCGGCCTCCGGGCGGAGCCGGTACATCGCGGTGTGGAGTGCGACCGACGCCAGGAACAGCAGGACAAGAGCGAGCGCGGCGTTGAGCCATGGCTTGCCCTGCAATCCGCCGACCAGCACCCCGCCGATCAGCAGGATGACGATGGGGGCAAGCCGCGTGAGCATATCCGCCGGGCCGCGCCTGGTCGCGAAGGCGACCGTGAAGCTGAGCAGATAAAGCCCGAGCGGCAACACCCACAGCAGCGGCATCGCGACGACGTCAGTGGTGATGTAGGTCGAGGTCGCCAGCATCAGGCCCGACGGCACGAAGGCCAAAGCGATCCAGTGCGCGACACGCTTGCGGCTCGGTGCCGGGCTTTCCGCGACCGGCCCCTCGACGATCTGCATCTTCATCCTGGGAAGGGTCATCGCGCAGACCGCGACAAGCAGGCCGACCAGGATATAGCCGAAGGTCCAGAGCCGGCTCTGACCATGCAGCGCGAGGCCCGGCTCGACGAAGATCGGATAGGCGATCAACCCGGCAAAGCTGCCGAAATTGGAGGCGGCATAGAGGGCATAGGGGTCCTGCCCCTTGCTCGACACGCTGAACCAGCGCTGCAGCAACGGCGCCTGGGCCGAGATGGCAAAGAACAGCGGCCCGATCGACGCGCCGAGCAGCCATGGCACCCAGATGGCGGGCTGCGCATTGGCGGGAAGTTGAGTCGACATCAGGCCGATCGGCAGCCAGAGCGCGGCGACCAGCAGCACGGCAAGATGGATCGCCGCCTGAAGCCGCGGCGTCACCCGGCCGAGCGCATGCGCGTAAGCGTAGCCGCCGAGCAGCAGCGCCTGATAGACCAGCATCGCCGAGTTCCACACGGCCGGCGCACCGCCGAGCCGGGGCAGTGCCATGCGCGCAACCATCGGCTGGACGAGGAACAGCAGGAAGGATCCCGCCAGGATCGTCACCACGAACAGAGGCCGGGCAAAGCTCGCCGGCACGGAAAGGCGCGCCATCAGGCGGGCCGCGCGATGCGATAGAGGATATGTCGGCGGAGCGGATCGCCCTCCGCCACGAGTGGGTGATCGAAGTCGTTTTCGCTGTCGCGGGTCATGCCGAGCCTTTCCATCAGGCCCCAGCTCGCACCGTTCGCCCCCACCGTGATCGCCACCACTTCCGGCGTGTCGAGATTGGCCCAGGCCCAGTCGAGCGCCGCCTGTGCCGCCTCGCGGGCATAGCCGTGGCCCCAATGATCCCTGGCGAGCCGCCAGCCGATCTCGACCTTGTTCTCGATCGGCGTGTCGGGTGCGCCGGGCTTCAGCCCGCACATGCCCAGCACCACGCCGTCGCTGCGGCGTTCGAGGACCCAGAAAGTGAAGCCGTACTCGTCGAGCCAGGACTTGAGCCGGCCGAGCATCACTTCGAATGCCGCATCATCGACGACCGGCAGCAGGAAGCGCATGACCTCCGGGTCCTCGCAGTGCGCACGGAGCGCAGCACGATCGCGATCCTCCCAAGGTCGCAGGATCAGGCGTTCGGTCCCGATCACTTCGCGAGTAGCCTCGCAGCATGCGCCGCATGATAGGTCAGCACACCAGAGCAGCCGGCGCGTTTGAACGCCATCAGCGTCTCCAGCACCACAGCGTCGCGCTCGGCGGCGCCGGCTGCGACTGCCGCCTCGATCATCGCGTACTCCCCGGACACCTGATAGGCGAAGACCGGCACCTGGAACTCGCTCTTCACGCGCAGGATGATGTCGAGATAGGGCAGCCCGGGTTTGACCATCACGCTGTCCGCGCCCTCGGCCAGGTCGAGCGCGACCTCGCGCAGCGCTTCCTCGGCATTGGCCGAGTCCATCTGATAAGTCTTCTTGTCGCCCTTGAGCAGGCCGCGCGAGCCGACCGCATCACGGAACGGGCCGTAGAAGCCACTGGCGTACTTGGCCGAATAGGCCATGATCTGGACGTTGGTGCGGCCATCGCCTTCGAGCGCTGCGCGGATCAGGCCGACACGGCCGTCCATCATGTCGCTGGGCGCGATGATATCGGCGCCCGCCGCCGCCTGGTTGAGCGCCTGGCCGACCAGGACCTCGGCGGTCTCGTCGTTGAGCACATAGCCCGTCTCGTCGAGCAGCCCGTCATGGCCGTGGCTGGTATAGGGATCGAGCGCGACATCGGTGAGCACGCCGATCTCGGGCACCGCATCCTTCAGCGCACGGATCGCGCGGCACATGAGGTTGTCGGGGTTGAGCGCTTCCTCGCCGCGATCGGACCGGCGATCGGGCTGGGTATTGGGGAACAGCGCCAGGCACGGAATGCCGAGATCGCGCGCTTCCTTTGCCCGTGCGACGATGCCGTCGACCGACCAGCGCGACACGCCGGGCAGGCTCGGGATCGGTTCCTCCACGCCCTGTCCTTCGGCGATGAACAGCGGCCAGATCAGGTCGGCGGGCGTGAGCACGGTCTCGGCGTGCATGCGCCGGCTCCATGCGGAAGCGCGGGTGCGGCGGAGGCGGAGCGCGGGGTATTGGGCGGACATGCGGGGCTTGTGCTGGATCAGCCGTCAGCGTGCAAGTGCAACGACTTTACGTGGGTGTCGCTTATCGATATCAAGGTAACGATATAACATTTAACAATGGTGGGAGACCGGGATGCGTATCGCCAAAGCGCTCATGATCGTGGCACTGGCCCCGAGCCCGGTGCTGGCCCAGACCGGGCGGGACACGAAGCCGGCTACGATCACCGTTTCAGCGACAGCCAGTGTGGAAAGCGCTCCCGATAAGGCCACCCTGTCTGTTTCCATCCGGGGCGAGGGCAAGACCGCCGATGCTGCCTCTGCCGCGCTGGCGGCTCGACAGAAGGCCGTGATCTCGGGCTTGCGGTCGCTCGACCCCAAGGTCGAGGTGCGAACCGGCGCCGTATCGATCCGCGAGGCCTATGCCGGCGAGTGCGACAATGGCGACCGCTTCGCGATGATGTCAGACGATCCAGAGACGATTGCCGACACCCTCGAGTCGATGGCCGATACGATGTTGGTGACGGCCGATGACTTCGCGGGCGGCGTCCCTGCCCGGACCGGCAAGAAGGACTGTACCGTGGTCGGGCGAATGGCGCAGATCGAAACCTCGGTCATCATGAACTCGGTCAAGGACGCCGGTACTGCTGTCGGACTCGCCGGGCGGCTGGGAGCAAGCCAGGCACGGATCGTCGATTTCAGCCTGCGGGACGATTCGACCGCTTCGAACCGCGCGATTGCCAGGGCGATGGAGAATGCTCGCGCCAAGGCTCAGGCGATCGCCACGGCCTCAGGCGCGAGGCTCGGCGGGATCGTTTCCGTGGACGATGGGAGCGAGCGCGGCATGTCCGGTGGAGTCATGATGGACGCGATGCAGTCGCCTGCCATGGCGATGGTCCCGCCGATCGTGATCGACGTGTCACCCAGACCGGTGGAGACCAGCGCCCGCCTGACGGTTACCTTCGCGATCGAACGATAGCGCGCTCAGCCGGTCGGGTGCTGCCGCCCGGCCGGTTCGCCGTCAGCATGGGCATGTTCCTCGGCCACTGCCGGCTCGGGCGGTACGATCAGCACCTGATCGCGCCAATGGCCGCTGCGGTAATAGAGGATGGCGAGCGACAGCGAGACGAGCGAGCCGAGCGGGAAGGAATACCACAGGGCATCCTGCCCGATGAAGCGCGGGCCGATCAGCGCGAAGCCGATCCGGATGGGATAGAAGGCAATCGCGAGGATGATCAGCGGCGCCATCGTCGCTCCATTGGCGCGCACCGTCGAGAACAGCACCATCGTCGCGCCGAACATCACGAAGGTCCAACTCGCGATGAGCTGAATGTGCCGTGCGATCGGGATCGCCGGGCTTTCGCTGCCGACGAACAGCGCCATCACTTCCCGGTCGAACAGGATGATCGCAACGATCACCACCAGCGTGATGACAGTGTTGTAGATGATACCAGCCCGGGTGATCGCGTTCACCCGTTCCCATTTGCCCGCACCGATATTCTGTGCCGCCATGCTGCTGACCGCGACGCCGATCGCCATCGCGGGCATCTGAATATAGGTCCAGAGCTGCTGCGACACGGCATAGGCGGCGGCGGTATCGACGCCGAGCCGGTTGACCAGGCCGACCATGGTGAGGCCGGCGGTCGACATCACCAGCATCTGCGCGCCCATCGGCAGGCCCTTGGCGACGATCGTCCTGACCAGTGCCGCTTCGGGGATGAGGTAGCGCAGCTCAGCGCCGCGCAGGCGGATCGGGAGATCGCGCCAATAGACATAGATGAGCAGCCCGGCCGAGGAGACGATGCCGGCCAGCAGCGTCGCGGTGGCCGAGCCGGCAATGCCCATGCGCGGGAATGGGCCGATACCCTCGATCAGCAGCGGGTTGAAGCTGCTGTCGATCGCCACGCTGAGCAGCATGAACCACAGGGGCGTCAGCGAATCGCCGGTGCCGCGCAGGCTCATCTGGATCAGCACGCCCAGCATCGAGAACGGCAGGCCGAGGAAGATCACGCGGAGATAGTCGCGCGCCATGTTCTGCGCCTCGCCCGGGGTGGCGAGCAGGCGCAGGATCTGCGGCGTGAACAGCCAGCCGAGGACCGAAATGAGGATGGCGGCGCCAACCACGAGACCGACGGTCGAGCCAAAAGCGCGGCGTGCGGACTCGATATCGTTGCGCCCCACCGACTGGCCGATCAGGATCGTCGCCGCCATGCCGAAACCGAACACGGCGGAGAACATCAGGAACATGATGATGTTGGCGTTCGACGTCGCGGCGAGAGCGCTTTCGCCGAGGAAGCGCCCGACCCAGATCGAGTTGATCGACCCGTTGAGCGACTGGAGGATGTTCGATCCGAGCGTCGGCAGTGCGAAGGCAAGCAGGGTCGCGGCGATCGGCCCCGTGGTGAGGTCGCGCTGGCCTGGACGGGAGAGTGGTGGCGCCATCGCTTCTCTCACTTCCCTCCCTGCAAGGGAGGGGTCGGGGGTGGGTGCGAGCGCGCGTCTCGCACGGGACAGAAAGAAAAAGCCGGGGATCGACCCCGACTTTTTCTGACCCACCCCTAGCCCCTCCCTTGCAGGGAGGGGAAGAGGTTAGCCAAGCCGCGCGAGGGCGGCCGTGAGGCGTTCGGCCTCGGCGGATTTCTCGGCGTGATCCGTTCGGCTCTTCTCGACCGCGTCCGGATTGCCCTTTTCCACGAAATTGACGTTGGCCAACTTCGCGGCGAGCATGTCACGGTTCTTGACCACGGCTTCGATCGCCTTGGTCAGGCGTGCGCGTTCGGCGTCGAGATCGATCACGCCTTCAAGCGGAAGGACGAAGGTCGCTTCGTCGATCACGACCTGCACCGCTCCGCCTGCCGGCGCTTCGCCTGCGGCGCGGTCGATGCGGGCGAGCCGCGCGATGGCCGGGGCCTGGCGGTCCAGCCGTGCAAGGGTCGAGGCGTCGGCGTCGCGGATATGGAAGGTCATACGCGCGCCGGGCGAGATGTTCAGCTCGTTCCGCGCCGCGCGAACCTCACCGACCAGCCGGATCAGCCAGTCGATCTCCTTACTCGCTTCCGGATCGATCGCGCGCGCATCGGCCATCGGCCATTTCGCGACGATCAGATCGGAGTCGCGCTGGCCCAGGGCGTGCCACAGCTCCTCCGTGATGAACGGCATGAACGGGTGGAGCAGGACCAGCATCTGATCGAGTACCCAACCCGCGACCTTGCGCGTTTCCTCGACCTGAGGAGAATCGGTCAGGTACGTCAGGCCGTCACTTTGCAACGTGGGGCTGAGAACCGGCTTGATCAACTCCAGATACCAGTCGCAGAACCGGCTCCACGCAAACTGATAAATCGCGTTCGCGGCCCCATCGAACCGGTAATCGGCCAGCGCGAGATCGACCGCCTGCACCGTCTGAATTGTCTCGGCGATGATCCAGCGGTTGACCGCAAGGTTTGCCTCAGGCGCTTCCAGCGTGGTGCTCGCGCCGATGCCGTTGGACTGGCAGAAGCGCGCGGCGTTCCAGAGCTTGGTCGCGAAGTTGCGATAGCCCTTTACCCGCTCCTCATCCATCTTGATGTCGCGGCCCTGGCTTTCCATCGCCGCCATGAAGAAGCGCAGCGCGTCGGCGCCGTATGTGTCGATCAGGCCGAGCGGATCGACCGTGTTGCCCTTGGACTTGGACATCTTCTGCCCGTCCGCCGCGCGGACCAGTCCGTGCAGATAGAGCGTGCGGAACGGCACGTCCTTCATGAAGTGCATGCCCTGCATCATCATGCGCGCATCCCAGAAGAACAGGATGTCGAAGCCGGAGATCAGCACGTCATTGGGGTAGCGGCCGTGGAGCGTCGGGTTGCCGTCCTCGGGCCAGCCCATCGTGGCGAAGGGCCAGAGTGCCGAGGAGAACCACGTGTCGAGCACGTCGCTGTCCTGATACAGACAGACCAGATCGCCAGACGCCACTTCACCGGCGCGTTCCGCGGCGATCTCATCCGCAGCCGCGGCGTCGTCGACGAACAAGACGCTGGTTGGGCCGTTGTAATGGGCAGCGATGGCGGGCGCCAAAGTGCCCGGATCTTCCGCCACGAAGATCTTGCCGTCCGGGCCGAACCATGCCGGAATGCGGTGGCCCCACCAGAGCTGGCGCGACACGCACCAGGGCTGGATGTTCTCCATCCAGTTGAAATAGGTCTTTTCCCAGGTTTTCGGGACGACCTTGACCGCGCCAGTCTTCACTGCCTCGATTGCGGGCTTTGCGAGGGTTTCGGCGTCGACATACCATTGATCGGTCAGCCAGGGCTCGATCACCGCGCCGGAGCGGTCGCCGAATGGGGTCTGAATCACCCGGTCCTCGACCCGTTCGAGCAATCCCGCCTCGTCGAGCAGCGCGACGACCCGCTTGCGGGCCTCCGCGGTGGACAGGCCGATCAGGTCGTCCGGGATGAGCTCGTCGGCGGTCTGGGAGACCTGCGCCTTGGCATCGAGCATGTTGAGCATGTCGGCTGGCTTGAACCCGGCGCGCTTGCCCACTTCGAAATCGTTGAAGTCGTGGCCGGGTGTGATCTTCACGGCGCCCGAACCAAGTTCCGGATTGGCATGCTCGTCAGCGACGATCGGGATCAGGCGACCGGTGATCGGCAGGCGGACATTCTTGCCGATCAGCGCGGTGTAGCGCTCGTCGGCCGGGTTCACCGCGACCGCCATGTCAGCGAGCATCGTCTCCGGGCGGGTCGTCGCGACCGAGATGAAGCCCCCCTCTTCTCCTTGGGCGCCGTCCTCGAGCGGATAGCGCAAATGCCAGAACTGGCCGTTGATCTCGCGCGTCTCGACCTCGAGATCCGAGATGGCTGTGCCGAGGCCCGGATCCCAGTTGACCAGCCGCTTGTCGCGGTAGAGCAGGCCCTGATTGTACAGGTCGACGAACACCTTCAGCACGGCCTTGCTGAAGCCTTCGTCCATGGTGAAGCGCTCGTTCGCCCAGTCCATCGAGCAGCCGAGGCGGCGGAGCTGCTGGGTGATGATCCCGCCGCTCTCGGCCTTCCATTCCCACACCTTGGCGATGAATGCCTCGCGAGTGAGGTCTGTGCGCTTCTGCTGGAGGAGCGCCATGTTGCGCTCGACCACCATCTGGGTGGCGATGCCGGCATGGTCGGTGCCGACCACCCATAACGCATCCTTGCCCTTCAGCCGGGCATGGCGGACGAGGATGTCCTGCAGCGTGTTGTCGAGCGCATGGCCGATGTGCAGGTTGCCCGTCACGTTCGGCGGCGGATTGACGATCGTCCAGGGCTCGGCGCCCGGGCGATCGGGGTGGAACAGGCCCTCCTCCTCCCAGTGCGCATACCAGCGGGATTCGATTTCGGCGGGGTCGAAGGTTTTCGGGAGCTCGGTCATGATGGGGGGCTTTAGCCAGCCATCGTTCCAATTGCCAAATCCTATTGCTCCGCCGGCAGGATATCGATTTCCGCGCTTGCCAGCGAGGCCATGAGATCATCGGGGAAAGCGGCGAACTGCCATAGCGGCCCGCAGGATATGCGGGCCGCTAGCAGCGCCGGATCACCGGTGGAGTTGTCGAAGATATAGCAATCGTCGACATGCCCCACGAACCAGGCCAGCTCATTGAACGAGCGTTGGCGCCGGTCAACGATCTTGGCGACTGGGACATCGTGGCCGCCTTCGGAGACTCGTATCCTGACCCGTTCGATCTGCAATTCCGCCGATCGGAGCAGCACATAGATCATCTTGACGCGGAAGCGCCGCGATTGCGCTTTCAGCACCAGATCGCGATATTTCGGCGACGACAAGACGGTCTCCACGCCGATCGTCTGATAGGTTTCGATCGACGCCTCAAGCCATTGCTGGATGCGCTGGACCGCAGCCAGATTCGCGTGATCGAGGAGCAGGGCTTCCTGCTCGACGATCTGCTGGGTCAGCAGATCCGGATTGATGATCCAGACCGAGCCGCCCCAGCCTTCGATGTCAGTTCGATTGTAGAAGGAGCTCTTGCCGCTACCGTTCGGTCCGGCGACGATCCAGAGAACCGGGCGGTCGGGCTTACGAGGGGTTTTGAGCGGCACGCTGACGGTCCCGCCGGTCTTCCCTGATTCGCCGCACATTGGAGCGGAAGGCCGCCAGCAGATCGGCCCCAAGGGTGGGGCTTTCCGCCTGCACGACCTTCATCTGAATGACCGATCCGTCGGATGCGACGACCCGCTTGGTGGGAAGGTCGCTCGGGCGCGTTTTCCTGGCTTCGGTCATCTGGAACTCCTCAATGCCAATCTAGGCTCGCGGCGCTGCCGGGAAAAGCCCCTTACTCGGCCTTCTTCCCCGTCCACTTGTCCATCCAGCCGAGCACCTCGCGATACCATTGGCGGCTGTTCTTCGGCTTGAGCACCCAGTGATTCTCATTCGGGTTGACCAGCAGGCGCGACGGGATGTCGCGGCGCTGGAGCGCGGTGAAGGCGGCCAGCCCTTGCGTGTAGGGAATGCGGAAGTCCTTCTCGCCGGTGATGACGAGCATGGGGGTCTTCCATTTGTCGACGAAGTTGACCGGGTTCCATTTCTCGAACGCAGCGGGATCCTCATAATAGGTCTTGCCGCCATGTTCCCATTCGTCGAACCAGAGTTCCTCGGTCTCGTAGGCCATGGCGCGAGCGTCGAACACGCCGTCATGCTGGACGATGCACTTGAACCGGTCGGGCCATTTGCCCTCGAACCAGTTCATCATATAGCCGCCATAGGACGCGCCGAGCGCGCAGGCATTGTCGCCATAGAGCCAGGTGAATTTGGTCGTCGCGGCGGCGAGGCCTTTTTGCAGATCCTCGAGCGGCCAGCCGCCCCAATTGTCGCGGATCGCGTCGCTGAAGGCCTGGCCGTAGCCGGTCGATCCGTGGAAATCGACCGCGACCAGGCCGTAGCCGGCACCGGCGAACACCGCGGGGTTCCAGCGATAGGACCAGCTGTTGTTGCTCGACCCTTGCGGGCCGCCATGGACCATATAGGCGACGGGCACCTTGGCGCCCTCGGCGAGGCCGGCGGGCTTCACCGCATAGCCCCAGACGGTGTCGTTGTTCGCCCCGGCGAAGCTGAAGCGGGTGACGGTCGGCATCTCGATATCCGCCAGCTTCGCCGCGTTTACCGAAGTGAGCCGCGCGGTCTTCTTGCCCGCGAGCAGGTAGAAATCGTCGGGCGCGGTCAGGCTGTTCATCGCCAGCACCAGCCCCTTGGGCGTGACGTTGAGTGAGGAGACATGCCCTTCCTGAGTCAGCCGCGTGACCTTCCCGCTGGCTGCGTCGACCGCGAAGGCCGGGGTTTCCTGGGTATCGTCGGCGGTGACGTAAATGGTCTTGCCGTTCGCGGCCCAGGCGATCGAGGCGACCGACCTGTCCCAGGCTTCGGTCAGCGCGCGGACCTGGCCCGTTGCGAGATCGCGCAACATCAGCACCTGGCGATCGGCTTCGTAGGTCGGGCGCGTCATAGAGAAGTATGCCAGCCACTTGCCATCGGGCGATGCGGTCGGGAGATTCTCCATGCCGTCATTGTCGGGCGTCAGGTTGGTCGGCGCGGCGGAGCCGTCCGCCGGTGCCGAGAAGATGTCGAGATTGGTCGAGGTAGCCTCGATCCGGCCAGCTTCGCGCAAGGCGAAGAACACCGTCTTGCCGTCGGCCGACCAGTCGACTTCCTCGCCGCCGCCCATCGGCTTTGACGGGGTGTCGCCGACGAGTCCGCCTTCGATCGCGACGCCGTTGCCAGTGGCGCCCTCAGCGGTCAGCGGCAGGACGAAGAGCTGCGAGCGCGTGCCGTCGGCCCAGCTATCCCAATGGCGCACGAAGAGCTGGTCATAGGTGCGGCCGGCGCCGGCGTTCGGGTCCTTCTTGACCATCGCCGGCTCGAGGCTCGGCGCGCCGGGGCGGCGATCGGCCCAGACGAGCAGCTTGTCGCCGGTCGGGGCGACCTTGAAGCCGCTGAAGCCGCCGGTGAAGCTGGTTACTTTCTTCGCGGTACCGCCGGCCACTGCGACGACCCACACGGCATCGGCATCATTCTTGTCGGACTGGAAATAGACGGAAGTGCCATCGGGCGAGAATTGCGGGCTGGTTTCGTTGACGTCGGGCTCAGCGACGAGCTGTTCGGGCACGGCGCCCTTTTTGGTCAGGTCCAGCCGCCACAGGTCGAACCGGCCGCGATCGGCTGCGAGATCGGTCTCGCGCTGCTGCCAGACGAGCCAGTGGCCGTCCTTCGACACGGTGGGCGAGCCGACGCGCGAGAGCATGGTGACGTCGTCGATGGTGAGCTGGCGGGCATGAGCGGGCACAGCGGCGGCGGTGAGCGCGAGGACACTCGCGGATAGGAGCATTTTCATGCCCGACGATAGAGCAGAAGGCCGCGCCGCCCGCAATCAGGGCGGGCGCGAAATCCGGTTAGCGTGCGCCGGTGATCCGGGCGATTTCGCGCGAGACCATCGTCTCGACCATGGCCGGCAGATTGGCGTCGAGCCAGTCGCGCAACATCGGGCGGAGCATCTCGCGCACCATCGCCTCGAGCGTGTCGCTGCCCTGAACCTCCGGCTTCACGATCATGCGCGACAGGGTGTCGAGCGAACCGCGGCTCGCCTCGGCCGCGCGGGGCGAGAGGATCGGATCTGCCGGGGGGGCGACAGGCGCCGCTGTGGTGGGTGTCTTGGGGGGAGGTGCCATCGAAGCTGGCACGACCGGCGAACGGGCGGGGGGCGAATGGACGGCGGGTTCCTCGGCAGCCATGCTTGCCTCTTCCTCTTCATCCTCGGCGAACCTTACCGGGTCGCTGAGCTCCAGGATCTCGTCATGTCCGAACGAACCAGGGTCGATCCTGGGCGCAACCGTCCGCGCCGTGGTGCGGCGGGTACGACTTGCCGTCGCGCTCTCGCCCTCTTCGGCGATGATGCGTTTGATCGATGAGAGGATGTCCTCCATCGAAGGTTCAGCGCTGATATCCCCCATCGAACGAACCCCGTGACCGAAGACCGCTCGTCAGCGGCCCTTACTTGACGCCACCTGCGGGATTCGGCGTCCCTGTGTCAACTGCGGGATATACGGGGGCGTCGAGGATCGGATCGAGCGGACGCGTGACGACCGAGCCCTGGGCGGGCGTATTCGCGGTGCTGGTGCTGGTCGAAGCCGGGTCCGGCTGCGAGCCGTAATCCCAGATCTTGCCGCGCACGCTCTTGTAGTGGGCGACCGGATCATAGAGCGGACCGCCTTCGAGCCCGAGATCCTTCGCCTCGGCATCGCCCATCGCCGCGAGCAGCGCGAAACCGGCGACATAGGCGTCGCGCCGCGCCGTCACGAGCGTGACCTGCGAGTTGAGCAGTTCCTGCTCGGCATTCAGGATGTCGAGGATGGTGCGGTTGCCGACGCTGTTCTCGGCGCGGACGCCCTCCAGCGACAGCTTGTTGGCGTTCACCGCGACTTCGGACGACGCGATCACCTCAAGCGAGGATCGCCAGACGGCGTAGGCGGAGCGGGCCTGCGAGATCACGCCGCGCTCGGTTTCCGTCACCTGCTCGTTGGCCTGGGCGCGGCGCTCCTGCGCCTGGCGGATCTGCGCCGCCGGGCGACCGCCCTGGAACAGCGGTACCGTCACGCCGACGCCGACCGTGCCGGCCGTTCCGGCATTGGGCAGGCCGACCACGCTGCCGACCGAATCGAGGTAATTATAGTAATTGCCGCCGATATTGACGTTGACCCGCGGCAGCCGATTGGCGCGCGCAACATTGATGTCGAAACCGGCCGCCTCGCGCGATTTCTGCGCGGCGAGCAGGGTTGGATTGTTCTTCAGCGCGACATCGACCGCGGAATCCGGGCTGGCGGGCAGATTGGGCAGTTCCGGCGGAACCTCCAGCTCGCCCGGGGGCGTGCCGACCAGGCGGATATAGCTTTCCCGGCTGGAGATCAGCCGTGCCTGGGCCGATTGCAGCTGGCTGCGCGCGACCGCGAGGCGAGCGTCGGACTGGGCGACGTCAGTGCGGGTCAGGTCGCCGACCTGGAAGCGATCCTTCGATGCCTGCAGATTGACGTCGAGGACCTTCACATTCTGCTCGTTGAGCGAGACGATCGCTTCATCGCGGATCACGTCCATGTACGCGCCGACGACGTTGGTGAAGAGGTTCGCCTCCGTGCCGCGCAGGCCGAGCTGGCCCGCATCGACGCGGGTCTCGGCGGCGCGCACCGAATTGCGGACGGCGCCGCCACTGAACACCGGCACCGTAAGCGTGGTCGCCGCCGTGAGCTGGCGATCGGGCGAGGTGATGCTCGGCGCGGAATCGAGCACATTCTCGGTATAGCCGCTGGTCAGGTTGACGCCCGGCAGCCCCGAGGAGCGTGCGATCGGCACATTCTCGTCAATGGCGCGGACATTGGCGCGCTCCGCCGCGAGCGTCGGGTTGGTATTATAAGCCTTCACCAACGCACCGCGCAGCGTCTCCGCTGCCACCGGTGCCGTCGTTGTCAGCATCACCGCAACACCGGCTAGCAAATGGGTCCGTCGCATGATTCGCGGCATCTTTCAGAAGGTGAAGGTCTTGGGCCGGGAAAACCCCGGCAGCGGAACACAATCGATATCGGCGAAATCGAGCAGCCCGAAGCCGCCACCCGATTTGCGGCCCGAGGCGAGCCGGGTAACGGCGCCGTCGGCGATCCCGGTCACTACACGGCCGCCGGCGGCAAGCTGGGCAATCAACGCTTCGGGCACGTGATCGACGGCGCCGTCGATCACCAGCACGTCATAGGGCGCCCCGCTCTGGTGCCCGGCATCGAGCGGGCCTTCGATCAGCGTGACATTGGTTTCGGCGGCCAGCGCTTCACGCGCCTGGGCGGCGAGCGACGGGTCGCTTTCCACCGCGACGACATGCGCGACCAATTCGGCCAGCACCGCGGCGGTGTATCCACCGGCGGCGCCGATCAGCAGCACGCGGTCCGCCGGCAGCAGATAGGCTTCAGTGAGCAACCGACCAGTGGCGATCGGCACATTCTGATATCGGCCATGGCCCAGCGGAACGGCGGTATCGCGATAGGCGATCGCGCGCACTTCGGCCGGCAGGAATGCCTCGCGCGGGACCCGGGCCATCGCCGTCACGATGCGCGGATCGCTCACCGCGTTGGTGCGCAGCTGGCTCGCCACCATCGCGTGGCGCATCGTCTCGAAGCGAGCTGAATCGATTCCGGTCATTTCCATCGGGTCACCCTGTCGCACAACTGTTTTAGTCATGCAATACACATGTTGTCGCTGCGCGGCTTGTATCGCGCGCTTGCCCCCGCGCCAAGCGCAGCCGCAGCGATATTATCAAAGCGCGGCCACGGAGCCACAGCGGGGCGAATGCTGGGATTCCCGGGACGAATTCATTCGATCGTCAATCGCATGTCATCTCTATTGTGCTATGCAGCATGAACAGGGTCGCTGAGTCAGGCAATGGAGGACTCCAGATGCACCTTATGCAGCTGATTAAATGTGCGACGGGGCATCATGTCCGATCGAACAGGCACTCACGCCTGGTCGACGGCCGCCGGGAAAGCGTGTGCCGCGGGTGCGGATGTAGAATGGTGAGGGACGACTTCGCGATCCAGCTCCTTGGTGCCAAGGACGGCGCCTCCGGTGGCGGGACGGACGCGCGGTAGTTTCGACCGCCGACCGCCCCCTTCCCCTAGCCGTTCCTACTCGGACGGGTCCTTCTCCGTGACGATCACCGGCGCCACTGGCGCGGGTGCGACGCCTCCGAGCAAGCCGTTGAGCGTGTTCCCCCCCATGCCGAGTTCCGCCATCAGCGCGTCAATCAGCGGGCCGCCAACCCGGTAACGCATCGCCGCGGCCACCGCCGCGTCCGCGAGATTGCCGCCCCCGTCCCCGCCATCCGCACCGCCCGGATTGCCGTGCAGGCCCCGCGCGTCGAGGATGCTGATCTTGTCGATCTGCTCCATCGGCTTGCTCGCCGCGGCGATGATGCCGGGCAGTGCCTCGAGCATCGCCTTGCGGATCAGCAGCGCAGTCTGCGCGTCGTTGAGGACGTTGGTCGCCTCGTTGAGCGCGGTCTGGCCGGCGGCGTCGACCTTGAATGCGGCGGCGCGGCCCTCAGCGCGGGCCTTTTCGGCATCCGCATCCGCCGTTGCCTCAGTGCGGAGAGCAATGGCCCGGGCTTCGGCCGCTTCCTTCTCGGCGCGGGCAGCAACGGTGATGCCGACCGCCTCTTCCTCGGCCTTCTGGGTAGCGGCGATGACGGCGACGTTTTTCGTGCGGTTGGCGATTTCGGTCGCCTTGGCGGTCGCGACGCTTTCCTCGGCGCGGACCGCGTGCGCGCGCGCCTCGTTGGCGGCGGCGGTCGCGGTCGATTCCTCTTCCGATTTCTGCGCCGTCTGCACCGCCGTGGTGATGCGGGCGAGTTCGATATTGCGATCGCGCTCGATCGTCGCGGTCTGGACCGCGCCGTCGCGGGTGATCGTCGCGGTCTGGATGACCTTGTCGGCCTCGGTCTGGGCCACCGTCTGCGCCTGTTCGGCGGTGATGCGGGCGATCTCGGCGAGGCGCGTCTGTTCGGCTTCGGCGGTGGCGATCGCGGTCGCCTGCTCGGCGCGGCGGGCGGCGAGGGTCTGTTCCTGGGTCAGCCGGGCCTGCTCAGCCGCCTGGGCGATCTCGAGCGACTGGTTGTTGGCGTCGAGGTTGCGCTGCTCGATCTCGACGCGATTGGTCGCGACGATGTCGTTGCGGATCTTCTTGCGCTCCTCGATCGTGCGCGTGAGCACGGTGAGGCCTTCCGCGTCGAACGCGTTGTTCTCGTTGAAATGCTCGAACGCGGTCTGGTCGAAATGGGTGATCGAGACCGATTCGAGCTGGAAGCCGTTCATGTCCAGATCGGTCATCAGCGCTTCCTGGACCTTCTGGATGAAGTCGGCACGGTTGGCGTGGAGATGCTCCATCGTCATCGTCGCGGCGACCGAGCGCAGCGCCGACACCAGCTTGCCGTCGAGCAGGGACTTCACCGCATCCGGGCTGTTGACCGATTCGCCCAGGGTCTGCGCGGCGGCGGCGATCGACTGTGCGTCGGGCTTCACCTTGATGTGGAACAGGCCGACCACATCGACGCGGAGCTTGTCCATCGTGATCAGCGCATCCTTGTTGAGACGCGACACTTCGAGTTTCACCGTGGTGAGGCGGACCTGCATCAGTTCGTGAAGCACCGGGAATACGAGAATGCCGCCGTTGAGGACGACCTTCTCGCCGCCAAAGCCGGTGCGAATCAACGCCACGTCCTTGGTCGCGCGGCGATAGAGCCGCGTCAGGATGAGCATGATCACGATCAGGCCGACAATGGCGATGCCTGCGTAGATCAGGATGTTCAGGAGCGATGCGGGCACGGGATTCTCCTAGGGAAGATTTGTTATAGCAGCGGACGCAGGGTCGGATGGTTTTCCGGCAATGCGTAGAAGATCACGCCTTCGCGGCGCACGAGCAGGACGGTCTCCCCCTGGGCGATGGTGTCGGCATCGTCATGCGGCTCGACCATGACATAGTGAGCCTGATCGTGCTGATCGACGATCCGGGCCCGAGCCGGAAAACCGCGGCGCGCAGTGCCTTCAAGGATGGTGCCGCGACGGCGCAGCAGATCCCCGGCATCGATGACGCTTGATTCGTAGCCGGGCAGGATTCGGGCCAGCCCCCGCGCGGCGAAGATGTTGGCGAGGCCTCCGGTCGCGAGCGCAATCGCCGAGGCGACGCCCCAGTGCAGTGGCGCGCCCGTGGCGCCGGTCGCGATCTGCTGCACCGCGACACCGGCGATCGTGAAGCAGCACAGCAGCGAGGTCAGCCAGATCAGGAGCGGCAGCCCGCCGCCAAGACCCAGCCACTCAAGCACGCCGTGCCCATCCAGTTCGGCATGGCCATCGATACCCGGGTGGAGATCGAGATGACCCAGCCCCAGGCCGACCGCCTCGACCAGGCCGATGCCCAGCATGACGACGAAAGCGACCGCGAAGGGAAAATAGTCCGGCGTCAGGAAGATCGAGAACATGGCGCGATCATCCCGTGCCCGCATGACCCACGTCAAGCGAGATCGGTGTCCTTTCCATGGCTTGATGATGAATCGCGCCTGTCGACCCAAGCACGGTTGACCCCGCGACAAAAAGAAAGCATCTGCGCCCGCCTCTGGCCCGATGGCGGAGTGGTGACGCAGAGGACTGCAAATCCTTGCACCCGGGTTCGATTCCCGGTCGGGCCTCCACTTCCTCGAGCGACTGATTCAGTCTGCTCGAGATCGACGACCTGATCGAGGTCGATCCTCAGCGGAACCATTTCGCGCAGGCTGCACGATCGGCGGACGTCCCCGTCGCGGGATTCCCTAACAGCGATTGTAAATACTTCGCCCGAGCCACGCCTGTTACGGCAACTCCGCGAGCAGCGTTAACGCGCCATTCGTTTGCCGACAGATCCATTCGGCGACCCATCGAGAGACACTATCCCGATCACCACCTGCCAGGGACGGCGGAAATGCGACGAACAGGCGTTACAGATATCGTTTCGCGATGCTAACGACCCGGCAACCGACGCGTAAACCTGCACTCGTCGCCCCGGTCTTCATCGGCAGATCTTGATTTTTCGATCCTCCCAAGGGCCATGCAGCACCGATTTTCAGGGGAATATGAATGCTTTCGGACGATATTTTGTGGAAATGCATGGCGGCCGTCATGGCTGTCGGCGCGATAGCGACGGCTTCGCCCGCGACGGCGCAGGATATGGTCGCCGAAGTCGACGCGCTGATCGACGCCTCCACCACACCGGATCAAGCGCTCGCGCTCGCGCGCAGCCAGGAAGGCCAGGGCGACCTACTCGGCGCCGCGGCGACGCTGGAGCGAGTCCTGTTCCGCCAGGCGGACCAGCAGAATGTTGCGGCACGGCTCTATTATATCGCACTGCTCTGCAAGCTCGACGATCGGCAGCGAGCGCGGATCGAGACGACCAAGCTCGCCGGATTCAAGGTGAGCGATGCCGGCCTGGGCGAGGCGCAACAGGCTTGCGGAGCGATCACCGTGCCGGCCAGCGCGCCGGCGCGATCGGCGAACGGTCTGACCGGTGAGATCACTGCGGGCATCGCCTATGACAGCGACGCATTCGGCGCGCTCCTCGCCCAGTTCGATCTCGGCGCGCCTGCGGTGCGCGACGACGGCCTTTCCTTCGTTGCCTCGGCGCGATTCGACGGGCGGGCCCAGGCCGGCACCGGTTATGTCTATGGCGGCATCAGCGCCCAGACCAAGGACTCGGTGTCCGGTCCGAAGCTCGATTATCAGATCGGCACCGGCCGGATCGGTTATGGCAACCAGCTTGGCGGTCTCGACGTCTCGTTCGGCGCCGTCGGCCGCTATGGCCGCATCGCCGGCAAGGAGTTCGTCGGCGAATATGGCGGCCAGATCGCCATTGCCATGCCCGGCGACACGCACCGTGTCACGCTGCGCGGCGAGGTCGTGCATCAGGATTATGCCGGCTCCCGCCCGGTCTTCGACCGTGACGGCACGCGCTACGATCTGGCGCTGGACTATGCGGCCGAGGCGGGCGCGAAGGCGAGCTACGTGATCGGCGGCGCCTTCGAACAGAAGACCGCGGAAACCGCCTATCTCGGCTATACGGGCGGCAGAATCTACGCGGCCGCGCGGCTGCCGATCGACGACAGCGGCACCTATGCCGGCCTGTCGGCCACGGTGCGCCACCTCGCCTATCGCACCAACCCGCTTGGCAATCGCCAGATCGAGACCCGGCTGTTCGGCCGCGCCGCGATCGGAACCCCAATCGGTGACACCGGCTTCGATATCGAGGCGGCCGCCAGCTATTCGCGCCGCGACTATAACCGGACGAGCTTCCTGCACGACTATGACAATGTCGGCAGCGAGCTTCGCCTCATCTACAAATTCGGCCGCTGAGGAGCGCTCCCAATGATCCGCTATATCACCCCTCTCGCCGCCACCACGCTGGCGCTGACCGCAATCCCCGCGTTGGCGCAGACGGTCGGCGTGAACGCCGCCGTGGTCAACGACGTCCGCATGACCACCCAGGCCCAACCCGCGCTGCACAAGGCCGTGGTGAAGGAGCGCGTCTCGCTCGGCAACGACATCCAGACCGGCCGTGGCAGCGTGCTGCAGGTGATGCTGCTCGACCGCACCACCTTCACCGTGGGCGGCAATGCCCGGATCAAGGTCGACCGGTTCGTCTATGATCCGAACCGCAAGGCGAGCGCGGTCGGCCTGTCGGTCGCGAAGGGTGCGTTCCGCTTCATGTCGGGCAAGCCGCTCCACGCCAATCCCGGCCAGTCGTCGATCCGAACGCCCGTGGCCTCGATCGGCATCCGCGGCACGATCGTCGAAGGGGCGATCGGCCCCGATGCGATCCGCATCGCCCGTGCCGAAGCGGGTGTGCCGGCCGGCTTCGCCGCCGACCCCGAAACCGCGTCGCTGATCCTGCTGCGCGGCCCGGGCCCGAACGCACAGGGCGCAACGCCCGGTGCGATCGACGTCGCGGGCGGCGGCACGACCGTGGCGGTGACGTCACCCGGCTTCGCGGTATTCGTGCCGGGACCGGGTCAGGCGCCGATCGGGCCGTTCGCCCTGTCCGATACAGGCTCCGATGCGCTTGCCGGCCTGCTCCGCGACGCCCGTCCACAAGCCGGGGCAATCGACGATCCGCTGGCCTCAAACCCGATCATCGACCAGTATTTCGAGCGAAATCGCGAGGATACGCCGCAACCGGGCCAAGGCCAGGATCCGGTCAACCCATAGCATTCGGTCCAGTCGGGGCGGTCAGATGGATCGCTCCGACACGACTCACACCACGCCGAACGCCAGCATCGCGTCAGCGACTTTCTTGAAACCGGCGATGTTCGCGCCCTTCACATAATCGATATAGCCGTCGGGCTCGCGCCCATAGGCGACGCAGCGATCATGGATGCCCTCCATGATGTCGAGCAGGAGCTGCTGCAGCTCCGCCTCCTTCCAGGCGCGACGTTCGCTGTTCTGGCTCATCTCGAGCCCCGACACGGCAACGCCGCCAGCATTGGCGGCCTTGCCCGGCGCGAACAGGATGCGCGCCTCCTTGAAGACATGCACGCCCTCCAGATTGGTCGGCATGTTCGCACCCTCGGCCACCGCGATGCAGCCATTGCCGACCAGCGCCCGCGCATCCATGCCGAGCAGCTCGTTCTGGGTCGCGCAGGGCAAGGCGACATCGCACGGCACGCCCCATGGCGTCATGCCGGCATGGAAGCTCGAACCGGTGAACTCCTTCGCATAGTCCGAGATGCGCCCTCGCCTTTTGGTCTTGTGGGCTTTCACCCAATCGATCTTCTCCTGATCGAAGCCGTCGGGATCGTGGACGAAGCCCTCGCTGTCCGACAGCGTGAGCACCTTGCCCCCGAGCTGAACGATCTTTTCCGCCGCATGAGTGGCGACATTGCCCGAGCCGGAGATGACGGCTGTCTTGCCTTCCAGGTCGGTGCCGCGGGCCTTCAGCATGTTCTGCAGGAAATAGACCGCGCCATAGCCGGTCGCCTCGGTGCGGATCAGCGAGCCGCCATATTCCAGGCCCTTGCCGGTCAGCACGCCAGTGAACTGGTTGGTGATGCGCTTGTACTGACCGAACATATACCCGATCTCGCGACCGCCCACGCCGATATCGCCGGCGGGAACGTCCACATCCGCGCCGACATGGCGGTAGAGCTCGGTCATGAAGCTCTGGCAGAAGCGCATCACCTCGTGATCGCTCTTGCCCTTCGGGTTGAAGTTCGCCCCGCCCTTGCCGCCGCCCATCGGCAGGCCGGTCAGCGCGTTCTTGAAAGTCTGTTCGAAGGCGAGGAATTTGAGCACGCTCTCGGTAACCGAAGGGTGGAAGCGGATGCCGCCCTTGTACGGCCCAATCGAATTGTTGTTCTGGACCCGCCAGCCGCGCTGGACGCGGATATTGGCGTTGTCGTCCTCCCAGCACACGCGGAACGATACGATCCGGTCAGGCTCAGCGATGCGGCGGAGGATCTGATAGTGGTGATATTCTTCCTTGTCGGCAATAAACTCGTAGATATCCTGCGCTACTTCCTGAACTGCCTGAATGAATTCGCTCTGCCCGGGATTGCGCTTCTTTACGCCGTCCATGAATGTCGACAGGTCGACATGGTCGGTCATTGCCATTTCCGTCCTCCCCTTACCGGCTGATCAGCCCAGGTTGACGCGACCGGCCGCTTCGAGTCGCGGCTTTCTATTGGGGCGAGAATACACTATTTCGATCGGGCAAGTCGTCCGGCAGAGTCGGCTCGATCTCAGGTCGTTTTGTTCGGTGATTTCAACCGCCACGGGGGAACGATCGATGAAAGCCTCGGACCTTTTCGTGAAATGCCTCGAGGAAGAAGGCGTCGAGTACGTCTTCGGGGTGCCGGGCGAGGAAAATCTCGACTTCCTCGACAGCCTCTCGCGCTCCCCGATCAAGCTTATCCTGACACGACACGAACAGGGCGCCGGCTTCATGGCCGCGACCTATGGCCGGCACACCGGCAAGACCGGGGTATGCCTGGCGACGCTCGGGCCAGGCGCGACCAACCTCGTCACGGCGGCGGCCTATGCGACCTTGGGCGGCATGCCGATCCTGATGATCACCGGTCAGAAGCCGATCAAGAAATCCAAGCAGGGCCGGTTCCAGATCCTCGACGTGGTCGCCATGATGGGGCCGATCACCAAATATACCCATCAGCTCGCCAGCGCGGACAATATCCCGAGCCGGGTGCGCGAGAGCTTCCGCCTGGCCGAGGAGGAGAAGCCGGGCGCCACACATCTAGAGTTTCCCGAGGATGTCGCCGAGGAGGTGACCGAGAGTCGCCCGATCAAGGCCAGCCTGTGCCGCCGCCCTTCGGCCGAGCCCAAGGCAGTGCGCGCCGCGGTGAAACGGCTCGAGCATGCCCGGTCGCCGGTGCTGGTGATCGGGGCGGGCGCGAACCGCAAGATGACCGGACGGATGCTGCTCCAGTTCGTCGAGAAGACGGGGATTCCGTTCGTCACCACGCAGCTCGGCAAGGGCGTGATCGACGAATTGCACCCGAAATTCCTCGGCTGCGCGGCGCTCTCGGCCGGGGATTTCGTCCACCGCGCGATCGAGGCGGCCGATCTGATCGTCAATATCGGCCATGACGTCATCGAGAAGCCGCCCTTCTTCATGAAGGCGGGCGGGGCCGAGGTGATCCATGTCTCGAGCCGGTCGGCCGAGGTGGACCCGGTCTATTTCCCGCAGATCGAGGTGCTGGGCGATATCGCCAACGCGATCTGGCAGATGAAGGAGGATATCGTGCCTTCCGCCGGTTGGTCGTTCGACGCCATGCAGGCGGCGCGCGCGGCGGAGCTGGCGCATACTGCCTCGCTCGACGGGGACGAGCGCTTCCCGATCTTTCCGGCGAGCCTGGTGCGCGCAGTGCGGGCGGCGATGCCGAGCGATGGGATCATCGCGCTCGACAATGGCGTCTACAAGATCTGGTTCGCCCGCAACTATCCCGCACGCAGGCAGAATACCGTGCTGCTCGACAATGCGCTGGCGACGATGGGCGCCGGCCTGCCTTCCGCCATGGCGTCGGCAATGGTCTGTCCGGGGCGCAAGGTGATGGCGATCTGCGGCGATGGCGGCTTCATGATGAACAGCCAGGAGATGGAGACCGCGGTCCGGCTGAAGCTCGACCTGACCGTGCTGATCCTCAACGACGGCAGTTACGGCATGATCCGCTGGAAACAGGCCAATATGGGGTTCGCCGATTTCGGCCTGACCTATGGCAACCCCGATTTCGTCAAATATGCCGAGGCCTATGGGGCGATCGGGCACCGGGTGGAGAGTGCGGCGCATCTGCCCGAGCTGTTGAAGCACACGCTGGCAACACCGGGGGTGCATCTGATCGACTGCCCGGTGGACTATGCCGACAACGACCGGATCCTGAACCGCGAGATCAAGGAACTGAGCGCGGCGCTGTAAAACTTCCTTCTCCCCCTGTGGGAGAAGGTGGCGCGTAGCGCCGGATGAGGGGGAATGAGGTTCGAAACCTCAACGAGAGCCCCCTCACCCTTCCCATCGCCGAAGCGATGGGCCCCTTCCCTCTCCCACAAGGGGAGAGGGAGAGAAGGAGCTTCCGATGCCAACTTTACGGGATATTTATCCGCTTTATCTCAACAACAAGGCGAAACAACCTAACACCGACCTGGAAGTCACCGACAAGTTCACCGGCGCGGTTGCCTTCCGCGTGGCGCAGGCTGATGCGGCGACGATCGATGCGGGGATTGCAGGTGCTGTCCGCGCGGCCGAGCCGATGGCGCGGATGGCGTCGTATGAGCGCCAGGCGGTGCTCCAGCACTGCGTCGACCGGTTCAAGCAGCGCTTCGACGAACTTGCTTATGCGCTGTGCGTGGAGGCGGGCAAGCCGATCAAGGACAGCGAGGGCGAGGTCGGGCGGCTGATCGACACCTTCCGCATCGCCGCCGAGGAATCGGTGCGCATGACCGGCGAAGTCCAGCCGCTCGACATTTCCCCGCGGGCCAAGGGCTATCAGGGCATCTGGAAGCGCGTGCCGATCGGCCCCTGCTCGTTCATCTCGCCCTTCAATTTCCCGCTGAACCTGGCCGCCCACAAGATTGCCCCTGCGCTCGCGGTCGGCTGCCCGTTCGTGATGAAGCCGGCGAGCCGCACGCCGCTGGGCGCGATCATCATCGGCGAGGTGCTGGCGGAGACCGACCTGCCCGAAGGCGCCTTCTCGATCCTGCCGGCGCACCGCGAGGGCGCCGACCTGTTCACCGAGGACGAAAGGCTGAAGCTGCTGAGCTTCACCGGGTCACCCGGCGTCGGCTGGGACCTGAAGGCCAAGGCGGGCAAGAAGAAGGTCGTGCTCGAACTGGGCGGCAATGCCGCAGTGATCGTCGACCATGATGCCGATCTGGACGATGCGCTGGAGCGGGTGATCTTCGGGGCGTTCTACCAGTCGGGCCAGAGCTGCATCGGGGTGCAGCGGATCATCATCCATGAAGCGGTCTATGACCGGTTCCGCGACATGCTCGTCGCGAAGACGAAGACGCTGGTCGCGGGCGACCCCAAGGACCGGGCGACCTTTATCGGGCCGATGATCTCCGAGGGCGAGGCACGGCGGCTCGACGGATGGATCCAGCAGGCGGTGGCGGGCGGCGCACGGTTGCTCTGCGGCGGCAAGCGCGAGGGTGCGATGCTTGAGGCAACGTTGCTGGAGGATGTCGACCGGTCGAGCGCCGTGTATCGCGAGGAGGCCTTTGGCCCCGTCGCCTTGCTGAGTAAATTCAGTGACTTCAGTGCCGCTCTTGCCGAGGTGAATGATAGCAAGTTCGGGCTTCAGGCTGGCATCTTCACCCGCGACCTGTTCAAGATGTTCGATGCCTGGGACCGGCTCGAGGTGGGCGGGATCGTGATCAACGATGTGCCGAGCTACCGCGTCGACAACATGCCTTATGGTGGCGTGAAGGATTCCGGACTGGGTCGCGAGGGCATCCGCTTTGCGATGGAGGACATGACCGAGATCCGCAATCTGGTGATCCGCCGGCGCTGAACCGCTCCTTTGTCCCGCTGACAGACACGTTTTACGCTGTTCTGATCAGACCGTTTCGGGCAGACGTAGAGCGGGTTGCACGCGTTTCGAGAGACGCCGCCAAAGCGCATGGCGCGGGTGGCCAAGGGGACTAGGCGCTGCATGGCGATCGGGGGCCATATCGTCGGATTGCGGATCGGCGCGCTCGTCACGAGCGTCGCCGCTGCGGTCGTGCTTGGCCTTGCCCCGATCATCGGCTCCTCGGCCTCGCTGGCGGGGCAAACCGCGCGCGAGACCAGCGGCCTGGAAGGCGTGGCGAGTTGTGCCGGTACCACCTGCCATGGCCGGATGGAGGCGGACGGCGTCATCGTCCGGCAGGACGAACTGATGCGCTGGCAGGAGCCCTCGACGCCCGGCGGCGCGCACAGCCGGGCCTTCACCGTCCTCTCCTACCCGCGGGCACGCCAGATTACCGCGACGCTCGGGCTGGGCGAACCGACCGCCGCGCCCGCCTGTCTCGGCTGCCATACCACGCCGGCCAGTGGGACGACGGGGCGGCGCTTCCTGCCCGGGGACGGCGTGGGCTGCGAGGCGTGCCATGGCCCGGCGGCGGGCTGGATCGCGTCGCATTACACCGTGGGGGCAAGCCATGCCGCCAATATCTCGCGCGGCATGACGGCGCTCGACCGACCGGCGATACGGGCGGCGGTGTGCCTCGATTGCCATTTCGGCAGCGGCAAGCCGGACCAGTTCGTCTCGCACCGGATGATGGCGGCGGGGCATCCGCGCATTTCGTTCGAGCTCGACCTGTTCTCGACCCTGCAGCAGCATCACGACGAGGACGCGGACTATATCCAGCGCAAGGGCCGGACGGACAGCGTGCGCATGTGGGCGGTCGGCCAGGCGATGGCGGTCAACCGCATGCTGACTCTCTATGCGACGCCGAAGGGGACCGAGGGCGCTTTCCCCGAATTCTATTTCTTCGACTGTCATAGCTGCCATCGCCGCATCTATGACGGGGAGGACCGGACCAGGACCTGGGAGAGCAATCCCGGGCGTCCGATCCCGGCGGGCATGCCGCCATTCAACGACGAGAACATGATCCTGCTTGCCGCCGCCGCGAAGGTGGCGGCGCCGGGTTTGGCGGCGCGCTTCGACGGCGACAGCCGGGCTTTCCATGCGGCGCTGGCCAAGGATCGCGGTGCGGCCGTGGCGGCGGGTGGGCGGCTTGCCGCCACTGCCACCGCTTTGGCCTCCGCACTGTCCTCGGCCGGCGGGGGCGATACCGCCTTTGCGATGGTCGATGCCATTGCCGGGCCGGGCATTGCGCCGCGCTTCACCGACTATGCGGGATCGGTGCAAGGCGTGATGGCGATCGACACCTTGCTCAACGCGCTGGTCAAGGAGAAGCGCATCACGATCGGCGCCGCAGCCGGGATCCGCGCCGATATCAACCGCGCCTATGCCGCGGTGAAGGAGCCGAACGGCTATCGTACCGCCGACTTCCGCGCATCGCTCGGCCAGGCGGTGCGCAGCATCCGGGCGCTGCGATGAGGAGGCTCACCGGCCTGCTGGCGAGCGCCGCGCTGATCCTGTCGGGGTGTGGCGGCAGTGGCGGCGGTTCGGGTGGCGGATCGCCAGCGCCGACCCCGGCACCTGCCCCCGCCCCGACCTCGACGCTCTACCCCGTCCCGGCGGCCGAGGCGCTGAGCGTCGCCGATATACAGACCGTGATCGCCCGCGCCGCGGCCGAGGCCAGTGCGCGGCATCTGCCTGCCGTGATCGCCGTGGTCGACCGGGTGGGCAATGTCCTTGCCGTGTTCCGCATGACTGGCGCGGCGGCGAACGCGACGACCAGCGCGGCGCCCAACGGTGCCAATATCGACGCACAGAACCTGACCGTGCCCGCCGAGGCCGGCGCAATCGCCAAGGCTATCACGGGCGCCTATCTGTCGAGCGGCGGCAACGCCTTTTCCACACGCACCGCGAGCCAGATCGTCCAGACGCACTTCCCGCCCGCGCCCTCCACGGTAGGGCTGGAGAGCGGGCCGCTGTTCGGAGTGCAGTTCAGCCAGCTGCCCTGTTCCGATCTCGCCGCGCGCTACGGGGCGGGTGGCGCCATGGCGTCAATCGGGCCGAAGCGTTCGCCGCTCGGCCTGTCCGCCGACCCGGGGGGGTTTCCGCTCTACAAGAATGGCGTGGTCGTCGGCGGTATCGGGGTGATGGCGGACGGGGTCTATGGCTTCGATCCGAACATCCTCGATACCGACAATGATCCGGAGGAAGCGATCGCGCTGGCAGGGACGGTCGGGTTCGAAGCGCCGACCGGGGTCCGTGCCGACCGTATCTATGTCGACGGCACCCAGCTGCGTTTCACGGACGCGAACTATGCCGGGCTGATCGCGACGGGCACCCCCAGCTACGCAGCGACCAATCCTGGCCTGGGGATATTGGTCGCGGTGCGGGGGTATTTCGGTGTGCCGATTCCGGCGATCCTTGCCGGAGTTGCATATGGGAGCGAGATTTCTGGTATAAGACCTTCTACTGCATCAGAATTCTCCAATCGCGATGCCTTTGTCCTGACCGACGGATCGGGTGTTGACCGTTTCCCGATCCTCGCCGGCACGGATGGCGCCGATATCGCCCAGCCGCTCACCGCAGCGGAGGTCCGGGCGGTGCTGGAAGAAGCGTTCGCGGTGATGAGCCGGGCCCGGGCGCAGATCCGGCAACCGCTCGACAGCCGGGCGCAGGTCAGCATCTCGATGGTCGACACGCGCGGGGCGGTGCTCGGGCTGGTGCGCTCGCCCGACGCACCGATCTTCGGGACCGATGTCTCGCTGCAAAAGGCGCGGACCGCCGCATTCCTCTCGAGCCCGTTTGCCGGGACTCAATTGCTCGGTGACCCCAGCGCCGATGTACGCGACTTCGTCGCGGCGACGCGGACTTTCCTGGGCAATCCGAGCGCATTGACCGGGACTGTCGCCTTTGCCGATCGGTCGGTCGGCAATCTTGCCCGGCCCTATTTTCCCGATGGCGAGGTTGGCAGGCCCAATGGGCCGTTCTCGCGACCGGTCGCGCAGTTCAATCCCTTCTCGACCGGGCTGCAATCGGCATTGGTGTTGACCAATCTCGGCCAGCATCTGAACTTCGTCACGGGCGCAAGCGGGACGGATACGCCGCAGCGCTGCACCTTCATTCCCGACGCGGCGCTAGGGCAGAATCGGCTGCAGAACGGGCTGCAGGTCTTTCCTGGATCGGTACCGATCTATCGCGGCTCCGTGCTGGTCGGCGCGATCGGCGTGTCGGGCGACGGCATCGACCAGGACGACATGATCAGCTTCCTGGGGCTACACAATGGCGGGTTGCGCGTTGGGGGTATCGGCAATGCGCCGGTTGCGATGCGCGCGGACCAGGTGGTGGTCGCTCCTTCGAATGTTCGGCTGCGCTACATCAACTGCCCCTTCGCGCCGTTCCTCGATACCGCGACGCAGAATGTCTGTGCGGGGTTGTAGGCGTGCATCCGGTCCTGTCCCCCTTCCTTCTGCTGGCGAGCATGGCCGACCAATCGGCACCTGCTCCGCCGCCACAGGCTGAGCCGCCCCGCAAGGAGGAAGCGTCACCGGTCGAAACGATCGAGGGCCGGCACCGGCCCGGCTATGAGAAACCCCTCCCCGACCCGGTCATCCAGAACAATATCGGCGCAGTCCGGCCGCCGCCGCCGGAGGCGTTTCCGACTGACCAGATCCCGGTGCCCGACCGCTGGCGGCTGATCCAGTCGCTCGGGCTGGTCAAGGAGCGCTGGTTCGATCCCTACAACCAGAACACGCTGAAGGGCGACCGGCCGATCGATCCGCACAAGGTGCCGTGGCTACCGATTCACGGCGAGGACTGGTTCTTCGCAGCCAGCGCGGTCAGCGACACCGTGCTGGAGCCGCGCACCTTCCCCATCCCGGTCGGCGTGCAGACGACCGAGCGACCGCAGAGCCTGGACATCTTCGGCAAGGATGCGAGCTATGTCTTCTCGCAGACCTTCATCGTCGGGGCGTCGCTGTTCAAGGGATCGACCGCGTTCAAGCCGCCCGAAATCGAATATCGCGTCGCCCTTGCTTTCAACATCAACCATGTGAACGTGCCCGAACGCCGCGTGCTGTTCGTCGAGCCGAGCAAGCCGAGCCACCGGACGGACAACTTCGTCGGCGTGCAGGAGCTGTTCGTCGACTATCACCTGCGCAATACGTCCGACCGCTATGACTTCGAATCGATCCGTGTCGGAATCCAGCCGTTTCAGAGCGACTTCCGCGGGTTCCTGTTCAACGACCAGCAACTCGGCGTGCGCTTTTTCGGCAATCGGGACAACAACCGCTTCCAGTTCAACCTCGCGGCGTTCTGGCGGCTGGAGAAGGACACCAATTCCGGCCTGAACAGCGTGATCGAGCGGCCGCGCGACGATTTCGTGTTCATCGGCAACCTATACCGGCAGGACTTCCTGATCCCGGGGCTCACCAGCCAGGTCACCGCGGTCTACAACCGCAACCGCGAGGCGGGCCGGATCGAAGTGGACGATAACGGCTTCCCGGTGCGCCCGGCCCTGCTCGGCGACCTGCGCGGGCGGGATTATGACGTGGTCTATCTCGGCTACAATGCCGATGGTCGGATCGGGCGGCTGAACCTGACGGCGTCGCTCTACGGTGCGCTGGGGCAGGACCGGAACAGCTTCTTCACCAGCCGGCCGGCGCAGATCAGGGCCTATTTCGGCGCGGCCGAGCTGAGTTACGACAGGGACTGGATGCGCTTCCGCCTGTCCGGGCTCTACGCGAGCGGCGACAAGCGCCCGTACGACAATGTCGAGAACGGGTTCGATGCGATCTTCGAGAACCCGATCTTTGCCGGGGCCGACACCAGCTACTGGATCCGCCAGACCATCCCCTTCGCCGGCGGTGGCCGCGCCGTCTCGATCAATGGGCGCAACGGCATCCTTAACTCGCTGCGCTCCTCGAAGGAGCAGGGGCAGTCCAACTTCAACAATCCAGGTACGGCGCTGGTCGGTGTGGGCGGGGATTTCGACATCACGCCGACGACGCGGCTGTCGACAAATGTGAACCATCTCTGGTTTGCCGATACTGCCGTGCTGCAGACGCTGCGCAACGAGGGGAGCATTCCGAAGGATATCGGCTGGGACCTGTCCGCCGCGGCGATCTGGCGGCCCAAGGCGACGCAGAACATCGTGGTGCGGCTGTCGGCGGCGGTGCTCGCGCCGGGCAAGGGGTTTCGCGACCTGTTCGCCAACAAGGCGCAGGATCGGGCTTATTACTCGATCCTCGCCAATGTGATCCTGAGCTACTGATGCGCAGGCTCCTCTTCCTCCTGCCGATCGCGATGGCGCTGGTGCCGGCGGCGATGCTGCGCGCGAGCGACGAGGAGAAGCCGGTCGCGCGGACCTATGCGCCGATGCTGACGGCGCCGATGAGCCAGACGCCGGAGCAGGTCGCGACCAAGTCGGACGGCTGCTACTCGTGCCACACCCGCACTGACGAGCCCTCGATGCATGCGAGCCCGGCGGTCCAGCTCGGCTGCACCGATTGCCATGGCGGCGATGCGGCGGTCCGGGGCAATCCCGATCTCGGCTTCGACGATCCCGATTATGTGGCGGCGCGGGAGAAGGCGCATGTGCTGCCGCGCTATCCGCATAGCTGGAACTATCCGGACTCGGCCAATCCCAAGGGGAGCTACACGCTGCTCAACAAGGAGGCGCCGGACTATATCCGCTTCGTGAACCCGGGCGATTACCGGGTGGTGCGCAACAGCTGCGGGGCCTGCCACCTCGAGGTGATCGAGGCCGCCGAGCGGTCGATCATGGCGTCGGGGGCGATGCTGTTCGGGGGCGCGGCCTATAATAACGGCATCGTGCCGTTCAAGAATTACGTGTTCGGCGAGGCCTATACCGACAAGGGCGAGCCGGCGAAGATCGTTTCGCCGGGATCGCCGCCGGGCACCGTCACAGAGGCGGAGGCGAAGCGCGGGGCGCTGGCGGCGATGTATCCGCTGCCGACCTGGCAGGTGACGCCGCCCGGCGACGTCTTCCGGGTGTTCGAGCGCGGCGGGCGGAATGTCAGCACCCAGTTCGCCGAGGTGGGGCTGCCCAACCCCACGGGATCGATCCAGCGGCTCGAGGAGCCGGGGCGGCCGGACCTGAAGCAGTCGAACCGCGGGCCGGGCACGGGACTGCGCGTCGCCATCCCGATCCTCAACATTCACAAGACCCGGCTCAACGATCCGCTGATGTGGTTCATGGGGACCAACGAGCAGCCCGGCGACTATCGCGGATCGGGCTGCACCGGCTGCCACGTGATCTACGCCAATGACCGTGAGCCGCGGCACAGCCTGATCTATGCCGAGTTCGGCCGCGACGGGCAGAGTGCGGCGGTCGATCCCACGATCGCCGCGAAGATGGCCAGGCCCGACGCGCATGGCGGCCTGATCAAGCCGGGCATGCGGGAGAGCGGTCATCCGATCCGCCACGCCTTCACCCGCGCCATCCCGACCGCGCAGTGCATGAGTTGCCACATGCACCAGCCGAACATCTTCCTGAACTCCTACCTCGGCTACACGATGTGGGATTATGAATCCGACGCGCCCTCGATGTGGCCGAAGGAGCAGAAATACCCGACCGCCGCCGAGGTGCGCGCGAGCAACGATCGCAACCCCGAGGCCGCCGCCGCGCTGGGCAAATGGAGCGACCCCGATTTCCTGCGCAACGTGTACGACCTCAACCCGGGACTGAAGGACACCCAGTTCGCCGATTATCACGGCCATGGCTGGAACTTCCGCGGGGTGTTCAAGCGCGATCGCGAGGGCAATCTGCTCGATGCCGAGGGCAAGATCGTCTGGCCCGACGACCCCGAGAAATGGCGCAAGAAAGGCGAAGGCGCCTTCGTGCCGCCGGGCACCAACCCGGGCAAGGCGGTCCATCTGATGGACATCCATGCCGAGAAGGGCTTGCAATGCGCCGACTGCCATTTCTCGCAGGACAGCCATGGCAACGGGCTGATCTATGGCGAGGTGGCCAATGCGGTCGAGATCGGCTGCAAGGACTGCCACGGCACCGCCGACGAATACCCGACGCTCAGAACTTCGGGCCCGGCGGCAAGACCACAGGGTAATGACCTGTCTATATTGCGGAATCCCGACGGACAGCGCCGCTTTGAATGGATCGGCAAGCCGCTTGGTCCGAGAGTCCTGATCCAGCGATCGATCGTCGATCCCAAGCTCAGCTGGGAGGTCCGGCTGGTCAAGGACAGCGTCGATCCGGCCAACAGTCATTTCAACGCCAAGGCCGCGCGCGCCAAGCTGATGAGCCGCTATGGCGGGGAGGACGGGAAATTCTCTTTCGGGCCGGGCATTCTCGCCGTCGACCGCGCGCACGGCGAGGACAAGGTCACCTGTTACACCTGCCACCTCAGCTGGACGACGAGCTGCGGCGGGTGCCATTTGCCGATCGAAGCGAACTGGAAGAGCAGCACGCATCATTTCAAGGGCGAGGAGACGCGCAACTTCGCGACCTACAACCCGCAGGTGGCGCGCGACGACATGTTCCAGCTCGGGCGCGGTATGACAACCAAGGGCAATGTGGTGACGCCGGTGCGCAGCACCTCGGCGCTGGTGCTGTCCTCGACCAACGTCAATCGCGAGCGGATCTATATCCAGCAGCCGCCGATCAGCGCGATCGGCTTTTCCAGCCAGGCCTTTGCCCCGCATTTCCCGCATACGGTGCGTACCACCGAGACCAAGACCTGCACCGACTGCCATTTGTCGGCGAAGGACGACAACAATGCGATCATGGCGCAGCTGCTGCTGCTCGGCACCAATAGCGTCAATTTCGTCGGGCTGAACGCCTGGACCGGGCTCGATCGTGGGTTCGAGGCAGTGCGCGTCACGGAATGGGAAGAGCCGCAGGCCGTGATCGGCTCCTATCTCCAGCGTTACGCCTATCCCGATTACTGGCGGATGCATGTCGAGGGCAACAAGCGCGAGCTGAAGAACTGGGTGCGCGGCAAGACCTTCGACAAAAGCTTCTCCGGCGAGACGCGACCGAAGGAGGAGTTCCGCAATGTCGTGCAGGGCACGTCCGACCGAGTCGGGTGCCTGCAGTTGCGGGGCGAGTATATGTATGTGGCGGAGGGGCGCGGCGGTTTCCGCGTCTATGACGTCGCCTCGATCGCCAACAAGGGCTTCTCCGAACGGATCGTCTCGGCGCCCTTCTCGAAGCTCGGGCAGAATACGCGTGTCGCGTCGACAAACGCGACCTGCATGGCGCTGCCGACCGGCCAGCCGATCAACCCGCAGCGCAACACGCCCGCCATGCGCGAGATGAACCAGGAACAGGCGTTCCTGCCGATCTACAGCTATGCCGCGGTCACCGACGCGGTCGATGGGCTGATCCTCGTCAATATCGAAACCATGGCGGACGGCGAGTTCCGCAACAATTTCCTGAAGCGCGCGGTGACCTGGAACGAAAGCGGGGTGCTCAAGGGCGCGCGGCATATCGTGCTGGCGGGATCGGTCGCGTACATCGCCGCGGATGCCGGGCTGGTGGTGGTCGACCTGGCCGATCCGCTCCATCCCCGCCTCGCCGCCGTCCGGCCGCTCCGCGATGCGCGGGCGAGTGCGATCCAGTTCCGCTATCTCTGGGTGACCGATGCCGAGGGCGTGAAGCTGTTCGACGTGACCAGGCTGCTCGATCCGGTCGCGGTGCCATCCGGCACGATCCCGCTGGCCGATGCGCGGCGGCTCTATGTCGCGCGGACCTATGCCTATGTCGCCGCGGGGGCCGAGGGGCTGGTAATCGCCAATGTGACGAACCCGATGCGGCCGACGCTCTATCGGAAGGTCAATTTCGACGGGCAGCTCAACGATGCGCAGGACGTGATCCTGGGCAGCACCAATGCCTCGCTGTTCGCTTATGTCGCCGACGGACGGAACGGGCTGAAGGTGCTGCAACTGACCTCGCCCGACAGCCAGCGCAACTTCTACGGCTTCTCGCCGGCGCCGATGCCGGAGCTGATCGCCTGGGCGAAGACGCCCTCCCCTGCGCTTGCCCTGTCCAAGGGGCTCGACCGCGACCGGGCGGTGGACGAGACGGGCGGGCAGATCGCGGTGTTCGGGCGGCTCGGCTCACGGCCCTTCACCCGGCCGGAGATGGAGAAGCTGTTCCTGACCAGTAAGGGCGTGCCGTGGAAGGTGAGCGATACGGCGGACATGAAGGACTGGCGCCCGCCAATGCTCGCGCCGAAGCGATAAACGTCCAACAAAAGCGCGATTTTTCGCTTCGCTTTTTTCTTCCGCTGTTATGTTGGATTTTCGGCGGAATTTTTTCATTTTACGGCAATGACTTGAGATGGGTTTTCCCTGTTACGGCATAACAGCGGAAAAACGCGTCGGAACAGCGGAAAAACGACGTGATTTTACCGCTGATCAGCGGGGAAACGCTTCCAACATTCAAACAACAATGAGAATGAGCGGGGCGGCACGAGGAGGGCGCCGCCGGGCTGCATCCTGCATTGTTCGCGCCAGCGTTGAATCGAGCGGACCAGACGAAAGAGACAATGGCTTCACGACACCGCCTGTTGCTGATCCGACACTTCGGTGCACCCACCGGCGGCAACGTCAAAGTGCGCGACTATTATACGCACGCAGCGGCGCACCCGTTGATCGACGCTGCGCTGTGGTTTTCGCCCGGGTCCCGCCACCGCGAAAGCGACATCTGGGACGGGGTTCCCGACGCGGCAATCGTCAGCGATCCTCGCGCCGATCTTGCCGACACCCGGTTTGTCGCCCTGAACGGCAAGGACTGGTCGCTGCTGCCGGAACGCGCGCCGAGCCCGGAAATTCTCCACTTCACGCAGCATCCGGGGTACCTCACCGACCCGGTGCTCCGCGCCTATCTGGCTCGGCCGGCGCGGCGCATCTGCACGACCCCTGCCCTGCGCAACGCGCTCGCACCGGCCGCGTGCGGGCCAATGCATCTGGTCCCGATCGGCGCCGCCGACGGGTTCTTCGCGCGGCGATCGGACAGCAAATCGATCGGCGTGACGATCCTGTCCGGCAAGCAGCCGGCGCTCGCCGAGGCGCTCGCGGCGCGTCTCCGGCGTAGCGGGCTTGCGCCTGTCCTCGCCGGGGTCCCGCGATTGCCGCAGCCGGCGTATGAGACATTGATCGGGGCCACGGATGTGCTGGTCGCCTTGCCCAATATCGTGGAGGGATTCTACCTCCCTGCCCTGGAGGGTATGGCGGCAGGATCGGTGGTGATCACCAATGATGCCGGCGGCAATCGCGGCCATTGCCGGCCCGAGACGACCTGCCTGATCGCGCCGCGCGACGACCTCGATGCGCATGAGGCCGCAGTGATGCGCGCGCTGTCCGACGCGCCGCTTCGCGACAGGCTACGCGCGGGTGGAGACGCGGTCGCGAGCAGGCACACGATGGCGGAGGAGCGTCGCGCTTTTCACACCGTGATCGACGTTGCGCTGGCCGAACGCTGACGCCCGGCCATCAGGCAGTGGCGCGGAAGAAGGCGTGCTTGGATCCCGAGCCTGGCGCGAGCCTGCACCCGAGCGGGCCGGCAACCAGCCACTCGCCAAGCAGCGCCAGGTCATCCGCGACGGTCTGGGCCGTCGGAAAGGGGGAGCCCGGCACCGTGCCGATAAACTCGATCTCGACCTGATCAAGCCGTCCCTCCCGCGCGGTGCAGCGGTCCAGGCTGACCAGATAGGCACGCCCTTCGGGAAGGCCGAAAGGGATCTTGGTCTGCGCCTTTTCGAACATGGCCATGCATGTCCAGCCAAGCTCGCCCGTGAAATGGTCGACCGAGCACAGCGCGCCGTCCGCATCGGTGGTGCGTGACGCGATCGTGTCACGCAGCAAAGCCAATCCGAGCCGGCGTTCGCCCCGCTTGCGCTTGGCCGACAGGCGACCGGAGGCGGTCTCGACCACCGTGCACTCCGCGCCGGCGTCACCGTCATGGCAGACATGGTAGCGGCGCACGCGCTCGATACGTGCGGGCGCCGGCAGCAACACCTCGAAGGTGTCGGCGATCGCTTCAGCCACCGTATCGGCGTCGTCATCCACAAGCCCGCCAGGAACGTCGAACTTGATCTCCATCTCCGGAAAGCCGGCGGATGCCGGGTCGATCCTCTGCCGCAGCTCGTCCTGGAAAAGCAGCGCCAGCGAAGCGTTCGGCCGCACGCGAATGGCGCCTCCCGGATCGAGCGCCTGCCGCACGGTATCGACCGTGGCCCGGGTCGGCGCCTTGATTTCCAGACGCGGGCCGAGTTCGCCGAGAGACGTAACCGTCCCTGCCGCCGCGTCGATACGGAACAGCATGCGCGTGCGATCGACCGTGATCCGCCGTAACTCGGCGGCGGTCCCGAACGGCGGCGCCGCTCCGGCCGAGAAGCTTCGATGCTCGCGCGCCGAAACCCGCACCGAATGGACCCGGTACACCCGGCCGCGCGACGTCAGAAGCGGCGCTCCGCCATCGGGCATCGTGCGGAGCAGAACCGGGCCCAGCTGTTCTACTCTGCCCAAGGGCGATTTTGCCTGAAGCTTGCCCTCCACGCCGGACGAGAGCGCTGCCGCCACGGCGTCGGCCGACACCTCGGGCAAATTCCGGTAGGCGCGCATCCGGATCGCGGTAGCGACGTCCCAGTCGCCATCGACCGGATGCAAAAAGAAGGTCAGTGTGTGCCTGAACGGTCGCGGGATCAGCGGCCATGCCACCAGCCGCGCGGAGACCTCGTCAAGGTCGGCGACGAACAGATCGCCGCGCCATTCCACACGCCTCATGCCGACTTCAGTGCCAGACATGATGCACGGCGGGGTAGATTTTCATTTCCACGGGGTGATCGGGCCGCGCGACCAGCTTGGCGTGATTAAGCGTCCGCACCACCCCGCTTCGCGCGTTCAACAGCTGCCCCGTCCACCGCGCCCAGTCGGGCAGATCGTCGACGACCGGGCCAGCCGCCTCGCCGGGCCAGGAGAGCCAGCGCGCCACATCCGCGTCGCTGCACCAGCCGCGCTGGCGGCATATCCCGAAGAAACGCTCCCAATCCTTCACGTAACATTCCATGCCGACCCGATCGGAGAGCACACCGTGCGTCACATCGACGCTCCCCACACAATGGCTGGTGACATCGGCCACGCTCGCCGCGAGTTGCTCCAGCGGTGCGACACACAGGATTCCCGCGGCGAGCAGGTTGAGACGAAGCAGAGACGGTGACCGCGCCGGCATTGCCGCCACATGCGAAACATGCGGCGCCAGGTCGTGAGGGACCTGCGTTCCCGGTACGACGATCCCCGCGACCGCTCGCACGGCAGCCTCGCGAGCCGGCAGGTCGTTTCGTAGCCCGACAAACACCCCCGGTGCATCCCCATAGGGAGCGTCGAACTCGAGATACACGCTTTGCACGAACCCTGCACAAGCCGCATCCTCGTCGAGGCAGGCGGCAAGGATTCGAGGGTGGAACCGACGCCACTCCCCTTTGCGCGGCGGCACATGGGCGCACAGGCTCATCGTATCCGTCTCGCCGCTCGTTAGCTCTAGAGCGATGTAGGACGAGAAAGGAAGGGTCGCCGCCATGCGCTGAAGTCCAGGCGCGTTGCGGCCAATGGGCAGAAGATCGATCAGAGGCAGGAGCGAATCCGGCACCTAGTCGAGGGCCAGCACACAGGGCAGCGTACCCGGACGGGCGCACCGCAACAGGCTGTAGCCGATACCCGCCGAGCCGCGAAAGAAGCCCGGCTTGACGTCGTCCGCCGATGCGTTCGCCAGCAGTCGGAACCCGCCATTCGCTTCCGCGCGCCGGCTCAGGAAGACACTCGCCGCCACGGCCTCGTCGACGATCGCGGCGCGCGCCTGACGCACGCCCGCTTCCAGCAGCCAGTCGATCCGGCCCATCGTGCCGCAGCATATATAATCGGGTCCCTGGATGCCGAACCGCCGCGTCGCGTCGATTGCCGCGTCGATCTCCCGAGCGCTCCCGGCCTGGTCACCCTGCAAGCGCGACAAGCCGATGCCCGGCGCACCGTGACACCAGGCCGTCGAGAATCCGGGCGCATCGTCGACCCGGACGGCGTCGCGAAGATCGGGCCAATTGCCCTGATCGACGCTGAACAGGTCCTGCTCATAGGCGCGCGCTTCCGCCGCCGCCTCCGCCATCCGCGCGTCGCCGGTGACCTCCGACAGGCGAAGCAGCGCCATGGCAATCCCGGCGGCCCCATGGCCCATGCCGGTAAGCGGCACCGACGCGAAGGTCCGCCACGCGCGCCGGCCATCTGCGCCGGTCCGGTGCCGCAGCAGATGCTCGCCGCACGCCACCGCGCGGTCCAGCAGCGTCGGGTCAGGGCTTATCTTCCAGAGCGCGAGCAGCGCGCACAGCGTACCGGCACTGCCGCTGGCGATGTCGTAGTAGCGGTCTTCCTCGATCCGCTCCGGTGTGATCAGCCGCGCCGCCTCGCCTGCTGCGCTGACCAGGTGCGCGTCACCGAGGATGCTGCCGACCCGCGTGAGCGCATACACGACCGATCCGATGCCGCTCAGGCCGCCGGCGGGCACGCTTCGACCGAGCGCCTCTCGCAAGGTCGCGTCGTCGGACGTCAGTGCACGGCGCAGCGGCTCGACCGTTTCCCGGGCGGCGGCGACATAGCGGTCGTCGCGCAGCACCATACCGGCTGCCGCCAGGAATATGGCGATGCCGGACGTGCCGCCGTACAGGTCGAACCCCACCGGTTCGACCTGGAAGCACGGTGCCGGCGACCTGTCCTGCAGGGCGATCCAGCTTCGCCCGCCATCGACCAGGAAGCTGGCCTGCAACAGCCGGTCTGCGATCGTTCGGGCAGCGCGCAGCAGAACGGCATCGCCCGCTGAACCATCGTTCTCGGGAAAGGGAAGCGGCGGTTCGACGAACGGAACGGGTATGGCGGCCAGTGCGCGGAGCGAGCCCCTGACGATTGCCTTTTGACGACCGAAACACTCATCGTTCCAATGCCGGAGCCGTGCACCGACGTCGTTCCACGGGGAGTCGCGAAAAGGCAGGGACGAGGGCGTCAGCGTCGAGGCCCGACACGCCGCGGTGAACAGCGGAATATCGCGCCGCCGCAGCGCCGCGCGTTCCTCCTCGGCGAGCTTGCGCTCCGCCACGGGATCGCACAGCACCTCCAGCGCCTTGTCGAGCAGATCGAACGCCTTTTCGTGCGCTGCGGGTGATCGCAGGCTCTCGGGCTGGGAAGCTTGCCAGAGCAGTTCGGCATAGAGCTGAGTCGGCCGATAGATGAAGCGCGTCGTCAGCACCGCGAAGGCCTGCAAGGGCAGGTCGTCCCTTGCGTCTTCCAGGGCCCGCCACGTTTCCTCGAACCCCGCCTCGACCTCGGCCTGCCAATCGGCCGCGCTGGTCGCAGCGCCATCCAGCCGGGCCAGGTTCGGCATCGGCCGCGGCGGCAGCTCTCCCCAGATCAACCGCATCGCGTCGGTGTTTGCGTCCAACCACACAGGGCCACGAGCGGCGGTGTCCGCGCCACCGCTCAGACCGCTTATGTCGACCAGCCGGCCCGTATCGGTCAGTTCCCAGCGCGGCAGATAGCCGGACCGCGCCACCGTATCCCAGCCCCGCGGATCGGCGATCTCGTAAAGGCCGGTCGCGGCCAATGGCGGCGTATACCGCGGCTGCAACAACGTCTCCGCGTCGACGAGGACCGGGTATTGGCCATGCGCGACGACATTCTCGCAATGGCAGTCGGTTGCCCCCAGCAGGTACAGCAGCGCGGCGAGCCCGCCGGCACGGCGGTAGAAGTGCCGAACGTCGCGCGCATCCGTGCAGGGGAGCGTCTCGACATATTCCATCCAGCCATAGCCGGCCTCGCTGCGGACCCACGGCACGTACCAATCCAGACGATCTGACTGTCCCGGAGTGCGGTTGCACCAGTCGAGCAAAGCGGAGAAGGCGTGTTCCATCGCCACGCTCCGCGGCTTGTAGATCATCGACTGGCCGCCGGTCATGAAGAGCCGCACGACTTCCCGGCCGCCATTATGCGGATCCGAGCCGGCCATTTGCAGCTCTTCGACGGCCGTCGCGGGGAAATCCTTCCGCACCCGCATTGCCAGCTCCGAACAGAAATACGTCCAGTCCCGGATCAGCCCCGCCATCACCTCCGCGAGAACGGGATAGTCCGAATGGATTTTGCTCCAGCCGTCGCCGAGCAGCCACGCCACGAAGGCGCGGTAGCGGAAATCGGCGGGTCGCAACGTTTCGGCCGAGACGAACAGCGATACCAGACGTGCGCCGGGGGCAGAGAAGTGCTCGAACGCGCGCTGCAAGGTCGGCGCCGAGGCGGCCGACAGCCTGCGCACGAGATGATCGGCCAGCGCATCCGGCGCCGCGGGATGGAATGCCGTGAAATCTACCCCGGCGAGCGCCGCCTCCCGCAACGGCCGCAGCGCGTGGTGAAAAGGAATATCGGCACTCTCCGGGCTTTCGCTCAGAGCGTGCAAAGGCAGGTCTGCGTGTTGAACCCGCACTGCATCGAATAGCCCGAAGCCGTACTGGGCGAGCTGCACGGCGACGGCCCGGGGGTAGGCGTAGGGCCAGGCCCGGGAGGCGACGGCGGTGAAGGCGGTTCCGGCGACGGCGGCGGGGGTGGAGGCGACGGCGGTGATGGCGGCGACGGCGGCGGCGGCGGGGGTGGAGGCGGCGCCGGGGGTTCCGGCGACGGCGGCGGGGGCGGCGGAGGAGGAGGCGATGGCGGCGGCGGCGGGGGAGCGGGTGTCGGCGGGGGTTCGGACGACAATGACACATATTGGATCGGGTCGGCCTGCGGCGCGGTAACGCCGCCCGCGCCGGACTGCTGCTGCTCCAGCGTCGCGATGTGCGCCTGTAGCTGTTCCTTCGTGAAGACGTAGCCGTGGTCGTTGCCCAGCTGGACCGCCGCATCGAGGAACGCGTCGTGCGATTGCGCCCGCGCCAGCGTTTCCTGCAATGCGGGATCCTGGAGCAACACGCGCTGGAACTGCTCGATGGGTGGGAGCGACTGGCTGACCGGTTCGGCGCCTGACGTCTGGCCCTGCCCCGTCAATGCCTGACCGCCCGCGCGTGCGGCCCCGGCTGGATCGTTGGGCGACTTGGCACCCCCCTCGTCTTCAGCCATCGTTCCGCTCTCCGTTTGGTACGTTGGATATCATCCTATCATGCAAGGAAGCAGAGTCGAGATGCCGGGCGAGCCGATACCACCGCCTTGCTCACTGTTTCGCGACACGATGATTCCGCGCCGTATCGGCGAGCTGGATGATGACGGTCTTCGACCCGACACAGCGCTTCCCCTTGCCGGCGCGCGTCTGGTCTTTGCCGACCACGCCCTGTTGCAGAACGACTTCCCAACATTGCGGGACCACGTCCTGGCAGCAGGCGGTTGCCCGCCCGATCAGTGCGACGCCGTGCGCGAAGCCTGGCTGCTCGAGCACGCCGCGCTCATCTCCGTGACGCAAGCGGCACAGGAGATCGCGAACACGCCGATCGCCACCCGCGACGAACCCCGCCGGGTGTGGCGACCCACGCGCTATGGCCGCGCCTTTCTGTCGGATACGGGATGCGGACTGCTCGACCTGAAGGGTACCGGCCGGGAACCGGGTTGTGCGCCCGCGCTTGAAGTGCACAGCAACGGCCTGTTGTTGATGCGCGACGGGTTGCGCGAGATCCTGTTCCAATGGGTGATCGACGCCGTCTTCCGGCATGCGGCGCCCCATTTCTCCACCGTGCCGGTCTACGGGTTCATCGACACGGGCTTCGGCGCGAAATCGCGGTCGGGGGCCGCCGAGCCTGCAGGGATCATGGTGCGGCGCGCCCATCGTCGGGCACAGGGCAATGTCGATCTGCCCGTCAGCGGCTCGCGCGACGAAGCGGTGAAGGTCGAGATCGAGCTGCTTCTGCGCCACTATGGAATCACTTCGGCGAACCGCGGCACGCGCTTCCTGTTCCACGACGAGGAGGAGCTGGTCGCGTCCTTCGCCGGAACGCCCGTGCCGAGCCTTTCGCCCGACGATGCGGCGACGGTGCGCGGCTGGATGCGGGGTTCCCGCCGGCTCGCGGGGGACGGCATGAACATCCAGACCGTGCGCTTACCGGACGACCGGACATCGTTCGAGGCGCAACTGGTCGATTTCGGCCAGTATCAGGTGCGCGGTCATTTCCACGATCCGCTGGTCAGTATGGGATATGGGCGCCTGCTGAACTGGAGCGCGGGATTGTGGCCCGACGACCCCCATTTCGTGCAGCCGGTTTCGGCGCTTGCCCTGTCGGTCGAGCGATGGGGGTTCGGCGCGCACAGCGCGACCGATCTCGAACGAGGCAAGCGCAAGGACGGCGAAGGAGCGACGCTGTTCACGGCGGCGCTCACGCGCGACTTCCGCGATGGGCGGCTTACTGGCGGCGAGGTGCATCGCGCGATGCGCGACTATATCGCGGATACGGTGCGCACCTGGCCCCGCGTTGCGGGGTAGAGCACGGGCGAACCGCGCAACGCCGGACGCTTACGATCAAGCCGAGCGTTCGTCGACCATCTGCCGAACCAACGGCTGCAGGCTCTCGTCGAACGTCGCGAGCACGACATGCTCCTGGACCGCGTCGAAATGGCTGACCAGGCCCTGGTTCCAGCGGTGGAGGGCGTAGCCGGGCGGGTCGGCGTTCACCATCGGGCGCTGGTCGGGCTGGTCGGGATCGATCGGATTGAGATCGAGCGACAGCTCTGCCGCAGTGGCGGGGCAGATCGTTACCGTGATGCCTTTCCATGAGGCGGTGATCGGGCGGTGGAGGTGACCGCACCAGATCGCGCGAATCTGGCGGTGGCCGGCGATCGCGTCGGTGAAGCGCGCGATCCAGGGTTGATCGGGGCCTGGGTCCATCCAGGCGATGCCCACATCGAGCGGCGGATGGTGCATGACGATCACCGTCGGCGTGTCGCGCTGCTCCGCGAGGCGTGCCTTGAGCCAGGCCGAACGCACCTCGCAAAAGCCGCCGCCGTGCCGCCCGGTCTCGAGCGTATCGAGGACGATGATGCGCAGCCCCTCGAGCGCAATGCAATATTGCGCGAAGCCCGAGGGCGTCGGCACCTGCGGGAAGTATCGGGCGAACAGGTCGCGATCGTCGTGGTTGCCGAGGCAGGGATAGACCGGGAACGGGCAGGCCCGGAGTGCTTCGGCGACGCGGGCATAGCTGTCGGCATCGCCCCGGTCGGTGAGATCGCCGGTCGCCAGCATCAGGTCCGGGCGGTTGCGGCCCCCGGTCAGCTCGGCAAGCACCAGATCGAGGCGCTGTCGGTTGGCTTCGCCCGGATTGTCCGGTTCGAAACCGAGATGGATGTCGGTGATCTGCGCGATCAGCATGATCCCCCCCTCTTCTATTATGGCGACCTTGCGGCAGGTACGGCGATCGGCAGCGAACGGATGCGGGCCCTGGTTTTCGACGGCATCCAAGGAGCGCCCGCATCGGCATGATAGCTGTGGCACATGGCGCAGCTCGACGGAACCTTGGCGACAGTGCCCTCCCCGGCATGGCAGGTGCGGCATGTCCTGATGCCGGGCAGAATCAGATCGTCGGCCGAACTGGATTGCTGGGCGGTGTGGCAGCTCTCGCACTTTTCCGTCCGGTGCGCGGCATGATCGAACCAGCCATGCATCATGTAGCGCATCGGCTGGTGCACCGGCAGCACCGTCCAGTCGCCTGCCCCACCCACCCCTGGCGGTGTGATGACATGGCAATCGAAACAGGCGCCGTTCTTCGTGAAGGCCGCCCTGATCGCGGCATCGGCATTGCCGGGTCGAGCACCCGGGCCGAAATAGGCGTGATAGACCTGGCCCGGGGCATAGATTCCGGGGCGGCGGCGATCTGCGGGCCCCGGCGCGCTCGGCGGGTTCGAGCGGTAGGTCGCGCGCAGATCGGCGATCATCTGCGGGACGTCGCCGTGGCGTAGCGTACGCACCGTGCCGCCGATCCGGTCGAAGCCGAGGCTGTGGCACATCTGGCAGCTCTGCTCCATTTGGACGGGCAGGAAACGGACGCCGTCCGCGCTTGGCTTGTGGCAATCGGCACAGACCAGCGCGTCGCCAAAGCCGTTCCGCGCCTTCATCGTCTGCGCCATGCGCGCGACGCCGCCGCGCGTGTCGAGATGGAGCTTGTGCGGGAATTTCAGGCCATTGTGTTCAGTCGGCAGGCGATCGAGCGATACGCGGGCGAGCATCGGCCTGTCGCCGGGCGCGGTCGCGACCAGCGGCTGGAATTGCGGATGGCTGGTGCCGAAATCGCCGGCATTGCCGATCCTGGTATCGGCCAGCCGGGTCTTCAGCGAGCCATGACAGTCAGCGCAGAACGCCTGGGGCGTCGGCGGCATCGGCCCGGCGCCTTCATGTTCGGTATGGCAATCGACACAGGCGCCGGCACCGGGCTTGCCGAAGGTCTGCGCGACCTTGGCCAGCATTCGGCCGGTGAAATCGGGCGCCTCGCGCGCGCCGGCGAGGCGTGCGGGCGGCGCATGATCGTGCACATCCTTGTGACAGGCCTTGCAGCTGTCGTCGCGGACCGAGACGAACGCCTTGACGTGGCAGGCCTCGCACTTGCCCTCCAGCGCATGGTGCGCCTGGCTGAGCGGGCCGCTCGACCAGCTATGGTCGGCCTTGAGCACATAGATGCTGCGCGTGTCGGCGCGGTCGCGGTGGAGGTAGCTCCAGACCGGCCAGGCGAGGAAGCCGAGCAGCACCGCCGCGACGAGCAGCCAGGCGGTCATGCGCTTGCCCGGAAGCACCCCCTTGAGCGAATAGGCGGCCGCCTCCTCGCGTTCTTCCGCGGTGTCGGAGATCGCGCCGACCCGCGCGACGGTGAGGACGATCTGCCCCTCGGCATCGCGCGTCACGGTGATGCGATGGCCGCCGAAGCCGAGCTCGGCGCCCTTGGCGGCGTTGATCTCGCCGCGCTTGACGGTACGGCCGTCGACCTCGAAGCCCAGGGTGCCGAGCGCGACGGCGACGATGCGCCGGTCGTCGCGGCGCTCGATCCGGGCGTGGCGCGGGTCGACGGCGAGATCGGGCAGCGCAATGTCGTTCTCGGCGCCGCGGCCGATCGTCACCGCATCGCTGTCGATCCGGGTCGTGCGCACGATCTCGCGGTGGTCCGCGGTGAAGCTGATCTGGCGGAGGAGGAAGGTCACGCCGCCGTCACCAGTAGAAGAACACGCTGACGATATGCGCGGTGAGCGCGGCGATCAGCGCGAAGGTGAAGGGCACATGCACGTAGAGCCAGATCTCCAACATCGCCTTGAACCGCAGATGCCGCCTGAGCTGCGCCAGCATCGCCAGTTTGCGTTCGAGCAGCGCGTCGACCCGTTCGAGCGGGTCGTCGCCCACATCGGGACGCGGCCCGGTGCGTTCCCGGATGGTGTCGAAGGTGCGTGCTGTCGCGCAGCGCGAATAGCGGCCCGAGAGGCGCGCGATCAGGCCGCCGCCGAACGGGTCCTGCTCGAGTGAATTCCGGACGAGCTCGGCCTGACGCTGGGTGAGCGGCTGGGCGGCATCATGGAGCTGACGGTCGATCGCGCGGAGCGAATCGAGCATCTGCGTCTGAGTCATCTCCTCGCGATTGGTGCTGAGATAGCCCGGGATCGCGGCATAGACGGTGATGCCGTAGATACCGGAGAGGATCACCAGCATCATCAGGGCATAAGCGAGCGTGTGGACGTTCCAGCCGAACTGGAAGCCGGTGTGCAGGGTCGCGATCACGATCAGGCTGAGCCCGAGATAGACATGCGCGCTGGTCCAGGCCTTGAGCGACCATCGGCCGCTCGTCATGGCGCGCTTGCGGATGCCGAGCAGGCTAAGCCACAGGATCAGCAGCGCGCCGATCGTGCCGAGCGTATAGCCATAAGGCGAGCCGCCATTGGGGCGCGGCGTGACGTCGATCAGCGCATAGCCGAGGATCGCGATCAGGCTGACGACAAGCGCGATCTTGAGCCAGCGGAAACGCTTGTGGCGCAGGAATCCCTCGTGCAGCGCGACCTTGCCGGGCCGCGCCGATCCACGGGAGGCGCGGCTGGCTATGACTGAGTCCCCTCTTCGAGCCGCGCGACGTCGAGGAATTCCTCGGGCGCGACGCGGATCGCGGCGCCGGTCGGGCAGGCACGGACACAGGCCGGGCCACCGTCGATGCCCGAACACATATCGCACTTGATGGCTTTCTTGGGCTTTTCGACACCGGGTTTGGCGTTTTTGTAGCGCCATTTCTTCGTCGGTTCGCCCGGGCCGGGGCCGACACCGAGGAACATCCAGCTGAGCAGGCCCGGTTTCTTCGGCGGGACGCTGTCCATGCGGATCACGCCGTACGGGCAATTGCGCTGGCAATTGCCGCAGCCGATGCAGGTATCGTCGATCACCACCTCGCCGTCGGGCCCGCGGTGGATCGCATTGGGCGGGCAATCGGCCATGCAATGCGGGTGCTCGCAATGCCGGCAGCTGGTCGGGACGTGGAGATGGGCATAGGTGCGCCCGGCCTCGCGATCGAGCCGCGACAGGCCTTCATGGCTGTCGGCACAGGCCTTTTCGCAATTGTCGCAGCCGACGCAGAGAGTCTCGTCGATCAGCAAGACGTCGGTCGCTTCGCCGATGCCGTTCTCGACCAGGAAGGTCGCGGTCTGCGAATACATGTCGACCACGCCGGAGAAGCTGTCCTTCCGGCTCTCGACGAACGCATTGATGTTCTGGCGCTGCGCCATGTCCGCGCGCGCCTTTTCCAGGAGGCGCGGTTTCGCCTCCATCAGGCGGCGGAAAGCGGCACCGGGGAGCTTGATGACCTCGGACTTGATCGCTGCCTTGACCGTGGCAGTGCGCTTGCCGCCGCCGATCAACGCCATTTCGCCGACATAGGAGCCAGCGGGGAGATAGGAGAGGAAGACGGGTTTGCCGCCGACATTCTTCTCGACGATCATGCTGCCGACGCGAATGACGAAGATGTCCTCGCCCGCCTCGCCTTCCGTGATGATCGGCTGGCCGGCGCGGACCGTCTGGATCTCGGATGCGTCCAGCAGTTCGGCGATATCCGCGGACGTGAGGCCCGAGCCGAAGAGCTGGAGCAATTGGCGCTCGACCGAGATGCGGGTGACCGCGCGCTTGGCGGCGGGGACGGAGGCCATCAGTTTCAGCGCGGCAGTGCGCGAGACCTCGACGGCAATCATGTCCGTGCCGGCACGGACCGTCGCGCCGCGGCGGCGGCCGGAGATCAGGCCGACTTCGCCGAAGATCGAGCCCTGTTCCACCGCCACGGTGATCGAGGGATTGTCCTTGTCGACCTGGACCAGAGCCGTTCCCTGCGCGATCGCGAACAGCGAGGATCCGGGATCGGCGCGTTCGAAGATCACCTCGCCCGTCTTGTAGGAACGCACCTCGGAATCGAGCATGAATTCGCGCATCTGCAGCGGCGAGAGCTCGTTCAGGATCATAACGTTGGCGCGGAGCATCTCGAGCCATTCGTCGACCGAGCGCTTCGCCTTGAAGCGGGCGAATTTGGCCGCAAGGATCGGCTCGTCGGCGGGCTTCAGGCTGGTGTTGCCGTTGATGAACTCGACGACGTCATAGCCCTGGTTCATGCAATGCTTGATCAGCGGATAGCCGGCGAGCGCGCCGATGACGAAGATGCCGGGCTTGGTCGATTCGAACACGGGCGAGAGCTTGGGGAAGGCCTCGCGGTCGGCGCTGCTGAACTCGATGCCGCAGCTTTCGACAAAGGCGCGCGGGGCCGCCGAGCCCATGCGGGCGATGATCCGGTCGCAGCGGATCGTCTCCTGACCGTCGCGGGTTTCGAGCACCAGCTCGCCGGGGCGGACCTCCGCGGGCGTGGTTTCCAGCCGGATCGAGATGCGCCCGGCATCCGCCGCCTCGTTGAGTAGTTTGACGTTGGCGCCCTTTGACCGGGCGAAATCGGCGGAGCGGTTGAGGATGGTGACGACATTGCCCTGCGCCATGTCGGCAGCGAGGCCGAGCGCATTCTCGATGCCGGCGTCGCCCGAGCCGATCACGGTGATATGCTCGTCGACATATTCGCCGGGGTCATCGAGCTGATACTGGACGTGCGCCAGGGTCGATCCGGTGCAGCGCATCAGGTTCGGATTGCCCTGCGTGCCGATCGCCAGCACGATCGTCTCAGCGGTGACGGTCGAGCCGTCGGTCAGCGCGATGCGGAAATCGCCGCGCTCTCCCTCGATCGCCTTCACGTCGCTGCGGTAGCGGACGTTGATGCCGTGGCTCGCGGCGAGCTTGTCCCAGGTGCCGAGGATGACCTCGCGCTTGCCCGCGTCGAATTGCATGTCGGAGCGGAGCACCAGCTGGCTGGGCGTCGCCATGACGTGCTTGCCCTTCTGGTATTTGAAGATCGTGTCCGACAGATGGTCGGTCTTTTCCAGCAGGACATGGCTGAGCTTGAGCTGCGCGGCACGCGCGGCTGCGCTCAGCCCCGCGGGGCCCGAGCCGATGATCGCGATGCGGACCCGGTCCGTCACGCCCTGTCCCCTATACCCCGCGCCGCGGACGATGCGCCCCCGTTCAGGATTGCATTTGCCGCCGGCGCGTACACACTAGCATCGTGGACGTGGGGCGCCAGCCTCAACGAGGTAAAGCCAAAGGACAAAGATGGAACCGGCCAAGCAAAAGTCGAGGACCGGACTGATCCTGTTGGTATTCGCGGGGCTGATTCTCGTCGCGGCCGTGTCATGGGCAGCATTCCGGGGCGCCGATTCCGAGAAAAACACTGCGTCTCCCGCAGCTTCGCCCCTGCCCGGCCAGCCAGCCAATCTGGCGACGATCGAGGAACGCACCCGGGCCGAACCCGGTAATCCCGACGCATGGCTCGCGCTCGGCCAGGCGCAGTTCGATGCCGGCCGCTTTGCCGAGGCGGCGCGCGCGTACGAGCGTGGGACAGCGTTCGCCGGCGGGCGTGCCGACATCTGGTCGGCGCTCGGGGAAGCGCGCGTGATGGCCAGCGCCGACAGCCCGATGCCGGCCGCCGCGCTGGCAGATTTCCGCAAGGCGGCGGCGATCGACCCGAAGGATCCGCGGGCGCGCTATTTCCTGGCCGTGGCGCGTGATCTGGCCGGCGATCACCGCGGCGCGATCGGCGACTGGTTCGCGCTGCTGCAGGATACGCCGCCGGGCGCACCCTGGGAGCAGGACCTGCGCCGGACGATCGAGCAGGTGGGCAAGATCAACACGATCGAGGTGGCCGAACGGCTGGCCGCGGTGAAGCAGCCGGCGCCGCATCCGCTGGTGCCGGGCGGCTCGACCGCCACGGCGCCGATCCCCGGGCCGAACGCCGAGCAGATGCGTACCGCCGCCGCCCTGCCCCCGCACGAGCAGGATGCGATGGTGCAGAACATGGTCGCGGGGCTGGAGGCGAAGCTCCAGGCCAATCCGGGCAATGTCGATGGCTGGATCATGCTGATGCGCAGCCGGATGACCCTGGGCGAATCGGCCAGGGCGAGCGCGGCACTGAAGGCGGCGGTGGCGGCCAACCCGGGCGACACGGCGCGGTTGCGGGCCGAAGCTGCGGCACTCGGGGTGCGCTGAAGTATTCATGGTCGGAATCCCGGAAAATCGACCAGTAAAAATCGGAATGTGAGACTCGATCAACGTATCTCTCTCGGGGAGCGTTATTTGCGCGTATCGCCGATTTAGAGAAGCCGTGTTGGAAGCGCACGAAGAGTGTGGCGAACAGAATCGCCCGACCGACTGAACGAAACCTTGCATAATGTGAGAGTCGCTTAAGTACTGCTTGAAACTATTGAAGCTCAATTGCGACTGGAAAAACTGTATTGCCACGCCTGTTGCTCCCTGGAGGGCCGGGGCGAACATGCTATGTCGGGTCGGCGGCAGGTTGAATCAGGCGCCCAGCCAATCCGGCGGCGAAGGAACTGGACGTCCCGGGCGCCTAGCCGACGGCCTTTCCACCGAGGATACCGAGCGACAGCCTTGCCGTTTCCGCAAGGAACCAGTCGAACTGCCCGAAAAATTCTTCCCAATTGCCGGAGGCGGCCAGTGACTGCAGCGCCTCGATATAGCGATCGTTGTGCGCCATCAGCACCGGTCCGAGGGGCAGCGGGGTGAAGCTGCCGAGATATTTGGACAGGGTCAGCAGCGCCAGCCCCCGCCCGAGCCGGGCGTTGCCGTCCAGATAGGGGTGGCTCAGAATGGATTCGGCAAAGACATATCCCGCCTTCCGGACGGGGCCGGCCAGCGTCGGGACTGCCGCGGCGATGCGCTTCAGATATTGGGCGGCATCGTCGCAGTCGGGAAACTGGGCGAAGTTCCCCTGCTCGTCCTTGCCGCTGCGCGCGTCCTGATCGCGTACCCGGGCCAGCAGGCCCGAGACGCTGGACACATATTGATCGACCATCGCGTGCCCCGCGGATTCCGGATCGAGATCCTCCTTCCAGGAAAAGAGGATCGGCTCGACCGCCGGCCGCAGGAAGAATTTGCGAAGCGACTGTGGTCGCCGCTGCGGCGCGGGTGACGCCACATGTTCGTAATGATAGGCCAGCCTGAGCTCCAGGCCGAAGATGCGGTCGATGCCGCCACCGGCCACCTGATCGGCGAAACTGGCGAGCAGTTGCTCGCTGACGAACGGGCTGCCCGCGCCGGACGCCGACGGGGCGTCGGGACATCTCAGATGCCAGACGGTCATGGCAGGATCGTCAATTGTCGGGGTCTTCTTGCTCGGGTGCCTCGGGGATATCGGCGCTAGCTATCGTTCAACCGCTATAGTGGTTGCGGACATATTCCTGCCAACGCTCGGATTCCGGATCGCCCCACCATGGCGGCGGCACTGGCTGTTCAGAGCTCGACCCGCGGCTGCCGGTGACTTCCATCGACCAGAGGAACGTCGCGACTTGCTGATCGTGGACCCACTGGCTGAAATCATCGCCTCCGGACACCAGTCCGATTTCGTCATGGCTCAATGGCCTCATAACCGTCTCCTGATTTTGATAAGAAATTGCAGAGATTATTCAGCACCGATTTCCCGAAGCAAGTTAAGGCTAGTCTGCCAAAAAATCGATGTAAAGCGCGATCTTATCGACAAAACATCCATATTCGTTGCATAGGAACGTTCCACTACCGAAACCTTCCGTCGTCCAACAAAATGCAACGAATGTGGATATATCTTTCCGATTATGACTTGAAAACGTCATATATGCACTACGCACAAGCTGTGCCGGGGCAACTCAGCTCTTGCACGTGCTTCAGTCCTGCAACGCCTTGCGAGCGGCGTAGATCGGGTCGAACAGCCATTGCAGCAGCGTCCTCTTTTCGGTGACGATGTCGGCCTTCAACGTCATGCCGGGCTCGAGAACCCGGCGCTTGCCATAAGCGAGCAGATTCTGGTCCCTGAGCTTCACCCGGACCCGGTAGGCGGGCCCGGTAAAGGCGATGGGCGCCTGATATTCGTTCGGCGTCACGGTCGTTCGGCCGACCTCCGTGATCTGGCCGCGCAGCACGCCATATTGCTGGAAAGGAAAGGCATCGACCGACACCCTGACGTTCAGGCCCGAGCGCATCAGGCCCGATGCGCTGCTCGGCACGAGCAGTTCGGCTTCGAGGTCCCCCGGCGGCGCGATCGAGACCAGAGGCAGTCCGGGCTGGACCGTCTGGCCCGGACGGGCATTGACGCCGACCACCGTGCCGGCGGCGGCGGCACGCGTGGTGCCGTTCGACCGATAGTCCAGGTTCGCGAGATTGACCGCGAGGACGGAGCGGCCGGCGCGCAGTCGGGATATGTCGGCGTCGGTCCTTCTGTCCCCGGCCGCAGCGTCGGCACGCAGTTCCTCGATGCGCGATCGCTGCTCGCTGATCTGCCGGTCGATCCCCTGGACATTCCCGAGCAGAGTCAGCACCGCCATGCGACGCCGATTATGATCGAACTTCGAAATCAGCCCCTTTTCGACGAGGGGCATCGTATCATTGTCTTCCTTCCGGGCCACCGCGAGTTGATCTTCCATCAGGCGCCGCTGCTCCTGCAGCGTCACGATTCCGGCTTCGAGTGCCCTGGCCTGCTCCAGGCTCTTGCCGCTGGTCAGGCGGCGCTGCTCGTCCGACGACGCGACCTGGGCGTCCAGTTCGCTTGCCTGCCTGGCGATCTGGCTGCGCTCCAGATCCGCCATGGCGCCCGATTCGGCATAGGTGTCGGTCGAGAGCGTCGCCAGAATCTGGCCCCTGACGACCCGCTGGCCCAGGCGGACATGAATGGCCTGCACGACCGCGCCCGGCGGCGCGTAGGATTCGACCATCCCCAGCCCGGGCGCCAGCCAGCCCGAGACTTCCTGCTTGCGCGAGAATTTCGCCGTCAGGAGGAACAGGATCGCCGCAAGCGCCACCACCGACGCGAGGACGGTGAGCACCGCAAAACTGAGTGGCTGAAATATGACAACTTCGCCGTGCAATTGACGGCGTTTATGATCAATCGCTTCTTGCCTAAACAACCCCACATTGCAATCCTGGGTTCTCGCAAGCACCGCTGCCGGCGCGAGGTAGTTGTAACCTGAAATGATCCTTTCCCCTACCGACGGCATCGCGACAAGTCCTGCCTCGTCGATTCAAACCATTTTACAGGACGAAGCGGCCGATTGCGGCCTTGCGTGCCTGGCGATGATCAGCACCGCCTTCGGGAAGGAGATGACGCTCGCCGATCTCCGGCGCCGTTTCTCGGTCTCGGCGCGAGGAATGAACCTGCGCGCCATGCTGCGCATCGCCGATGCCCTCGATATCATCGCGCGACCGGTGCGCCTCGAGATCGACGATCTGGGCGACTTGAAGATGCCCGCGGTGCTGCACTGGGAGCTCAACCATTTCGTCGTTGTCGAACGCCGCAAGCGCGATCGGGTGCTGATCCACGATCCGGCACGCGGGCGGCGATGGGTCGAACGGCCGGAATTGAGCCGGAGCTTCACCGGCGTGGCGGTCGAGTTCACCCCCGCTCCGTCGTTCGTCGCGCGCAGCGCCGCGACCGGGATGCGCTTCTACGACCTGTTCGAGCGGATCAGGGGCCTGAAGACGTCGATGGTGCAGATGTTCGCCCTGGCGGCCGTCATGCAGATTTTCGCGCTGCTGTCGCCGATGCTGACTCAGTTCATCGTGGATGAAGCGATCACCAAGGGAGATATCGACCTGCTGACGGTGCTGGTGATGGGAATGCTGATCCTGTTGCTGATCACCACCGCCGTCAAAGCGCTCCAGTCGCTGGTCGGCACTTACATGACGACGCAGATGTCGTTCCAGCTGCGCACCAACCTGTTGCGCCATACCTTGCGGCTGCCGATATCCTGGTTCGAAAAGCGCCATATCGGCGACGTCCTGTCCAGGTTTTCGTCGTTGCAGCCGATCCAGGACACGATCCTGAATACGGTGCCCAACGCCATCCTCAACCTGATCATCTTCTGTCTCGCGATCGCGATGATGGCGATCTACTCCCCGCTGCTGCTGGCGGTTCAGGTCGTCGGCGCGGCGGCGCTGCTGATCACGCGGACCGCGACCTTCCCCTATTTCAGGCGCCTCACCCAGGAGAGCCTGCACCGTGACGCGAAGGTGCAGACCACTTTCCTGGAAACGATCCGCGGCGCCCGGGCTTTCAAGCTGTTCGGCCATGAGCATGAGCGTGTCGTCTATTGGCAGAACGACCAGGCGCGGCTGGTGAATATCCAGGTCAAGCTCCTGCGCTTCGGCATCGCCGGCAGTTCGGGGGTAGCGATCCTCAGCGGCCTGCAGCAGATCGCGACCTGGTATTTCGGGGCCAGGCTGGTGATCGGCGGCACCCTGACCGTGGGCATGCTGTTCGCGTTCCAGGCTTATGCGTCCCAATTCTCCAATGCCGCGACGACGCTCATCACCCAGTTCTTCTCGTACCGCACCGCGCGCCTGCATCTGGACCGTCTGGCGGACGTCGCGCAAAGCGAGGAGGAGCGCGGCCTGGACATTCCGGTAGACCTCGACCGGTCGATCAGCGGCCGGATCGGCTTCAGCCATGTCTCGTTCCGCTATGCCGATCATGAGCCCTGGGTGCTGAAAGACGCCGACCTCGCGATCGAGCCCGGGGAGTTCGTCTGCATCCGGGGGCCTTCGGGCGGCGGCAAGACCACCTTGCTGAAGCTGATCCTGGGATTCGAGGATCCCCAACGGGGCGAGATATCGATCGACGGCACCGAACTGAGGCGATTCGGCATCCGGACACTGCGCCACCGCGTCGGCGTCGTCCTGCAGGACGATCAGTTGTTCGGCGGTACGATCGCCGACAATATTTCGTTTTTCGACCCCGACGCCGCCGATACCGACATCGAGGAGGCGTGCCAGGCCGCGCGAATCCATGACGAGATCGCCGCGCTGCCCATGGGGTACCGGACGCTGGCGGGGGATCTCGGGTCGACCCTTTCAGGCGGGCAACGCCAGCGCCTGCTGCTTGCCCGGGCATTGTACCGCAAACCAGCCATCCTGATCCTGGATGAGGGCACGGCGAATCTCGACGCCGAAAATGAGCGTTCCGTCATGGCGACGGTGGCGGACATGGCCATCACCCGAATCGTGGTCGCTCACCGTCAGGGCGCCATGAACGGGGCGAACCGCTTCCTCGACGTACGGGAGGGGTCGATCCGCGACGTAACCGATGCAAGCGAATCGGGAGCGGGCTCATCGGAACCCGTGGACGCTGCCTGAGCGATCCGCGCTATTTCTCGGTCGCCGAGAACACGCCGTCCCATGCCTCGCCCGGCGGGTTGGCGGCGAAATGCGCCACGCGCTCGCGCATCAGCAGGTAGAATTTGCGCAGGCCGTAGCCGGTCGCCGCCGCTTGCCCCGCCTCGGCCAGAGCGTCGGCCTTTGCCCAGTCCTGCGCGCGATAGGCGTCGAGCATTGCCTGATGGCGCAGCGCGAAATCACGGAAAGCCGGTTCCTGCTCGAGGCTCTCGTCGCCGAGCAGGGCGAAAATCTCCTCGGGCGCGTCGCGGCCGACGACGCGGACATGGTCGAGCGCGACGATGGCGAACTGGGGCAGATGACGGCGCAGGTCTTCGCCGATCGCGATCTGCAGGCCGTAATATTTGGTCATGCCCTCGATCCGCGAGGCCAGGTTCACCGTATCGCCGATCAGCGAATAATTGAGCCGCTGCGCCGACCCCATATTGCCGACGCAGCACGGCCCCGCGTTCAGGCCGATGCCGATGCTGACCTCGCCCGGCCAGACGCCGCCGCTCTGGTCGCGCATCTCGACATTGATCTCGCGCAGCCGTCTGGTCATGCCGAGCGCACCGCGCGCGGCATTGGCATATTGATCGGGGTCGTCGAGCGGGGCATTCCAGAAAGCCAGCACCGCATCGCCGATGAACTTGTCGATCGTCGCCTTGCGGGCGAGCAGGATGTCGCACATCGGGGTCAGGAAGGCGATCAGGAACTGGATGATCTCCTGCGGGGTCAGCTTCTCCGAAAGCCTTGAAAAGCCGCGGATATCGCAGAACAGCACGGTCATCTCGCGCTCCTCGCCGCCAAGCTTCAGGCTGCCGGGATCGTCGACGATGCGCTTGACCATCTCGGGCGAGAGATAGCGGTCGAACGCCTGATGGATATAGGCGCGCTGCCGTTCCTCACGATAATATGTCAGCGCCGTCTCGATGACATAAACGAGGGTGAGGCCGAGCACCGGCCAGGTCGGATCGAGCAAGATCTGCTCGCGGCTGAACGCCAGCCAGCTTCCGCCCGCCATGCCGCCGACCATCACCAGACCGAGGATCGCGCCGCGCGTCGCGCCGAGCCAGGGCAGCGAAAAGGCCATGATCAGGCCGAGGACCAGCAAAGCCGCCCGCTCCGCCCCCTGCGCCCAGTCGGGCTGGCGCAGGAAGCTTTTGGTGATGATCTGCTCGAGCGCCTGGGCATGGACCACCACACCAAGCTCGGTCTGTGCGATCGGGGTCGATTTCAGATCGTACAGCCCCTGCGCACTGGTGCCGATAAAGACCACCTGCCCCTCGAAATTGCGCTGCATCTCGGCGGGCGACATCTGGCCGGTGAGGATTTTCCACGCCGGCACGATGCGTTCGGGATGGGGCGCCGTGAAATACATGACGAGCTGCCCCGATTTGGTCGTCGGCACTTCCGAATCGCCGACCTTGAGCGACACCACATTGGATCCGTCGCCGCTGAATTCGCCGCTGGCATCGCTGGACTTCACGATCACCGATTGAGTCCGATAGGCGGTGCGCAGGGCCTCGAGCGAGAGCGAGGGCAGCAACTGGCCGTTCTGGGTCGAGATCAACGGTGCCTTGCGCACGATGCCGTCGCTGTCGGGCGGCAGGCTGACGAAACCGAGGCCAGCCGCCGCATCCCGGAGTGCGGGCAGCGGCTGGATCGCGCCGGTATAGGTCGCCTTGCCCGTACTGGGCGGCGAGCCTGCAACAGCGAAGCCCATCTTGGGTTCGACCTGGCCACCCTGTTTGTCGTCGGTCAGGAAGAAGGCGAGCGCGACGTTGGAATTCCGGAAGGTGTCGGCGAGCACGGCATCATTGTCGGGCAGCGTGTCGAGCGCGGCGATAGCGGCCTCGTTGCCGCCCTGACGCTTCATCCGCTCGGCCAGCCGCGTGGGTGAGGTGCGGTCGGGCTCGGAAAAGACGATATCGAAGGCGACCGTGGCGGCGCCCGCCTCGGTGAGGCGCCGGGTCAGATCGGCGACATCGGTGCGCGGCCAGGGCCATTGGCCGAGCCGGCGAAGCGTCTCGTCGTCGATGTCGACGATGCGGACGCCGGCATCCTGATAGGCGCGCGGCTTGGCGCGCTGATAGCTGTCGAACAACAGGGATCCCGCGCGATCGATCGCCGGCACGCCAACCATCTGCAGGACGAGCATGACCGCCAACACGGCGAGCCCGAGCAGGATCAGCCCGCCCTTGGTGCGCAGATATTTCAGCGAAGGCCGCCCCGCCATCTGCCGTCCCCGATCACGGCCCGTTCAGGGCCTCCCCGATACGGGACGTAACACGGAAACGGGCAGAGGACACAGCCCTCGCCCGCCGGGCTCAGCCGCGGCGGCGGAAGGGGTAGGCGAACTGGGCGCGGTACCCCCTGGGCACTTCTTCGGCGACGCCATAGCCGCTCGGCCATTCGCCGGGCGGCAGGTAATGCGTGCCGAAGAGCCGGTCGAGCCAGGGGAAATGAATCGCGAAATTCTTGTCGATCGCGACTTCTTCGATGCCGTGGTGCCAGTGATGGAAGCGCGGGATGACGAGGAATTTGCCGAGCAGATCGAAATTGCCGCGCAGATTCGCGTGCACGAGGGACGCATAGATATAGACCATCGCGACATAGGCCTGCATCACCGAGGGCGCGAAGCCGAGCGTCAGCAGCGGCAGCGACGTGACGCCGCGCAGCAGCACGACCTCGACGAAATGCATGCGCGATCCGGCGAGCCAATCCATCGATTTCGCCGAGTGGTGCACGGCGTGGAAGCCCCACAGGAACGGCCAGCGGTGGAAGGCGCGGTGGAACCAATATTGCGTCAGGTCGGTCAGGAACATCGCCTCGACGAACTGGAGCAGCCAGGGCTGGCTCGCGACCATCGCGCGGAAGCTGCCAAAGCCGCTGCTCGACGCCATGATGAAGGTGGAGGGCGCGAGCGCGAGGAAGGTGATGAGCTGCACCAGCATCGAGCTGACGAGATAATAGAACAGGTCCTCGCGCCATTCGGTACGGAACAGGCGCTGCGAGGCACGATGCGGAAAGATGCGCTCGATCGGGGCGAACATCAGGCCCGTCGCGATCATGTTCAGCGCGAAGAAATCGATACCGAAGAAGATGCCCCATGCATGGCTCTCGCTCGGTTGCACCGCCGCGCCGCCGAGCAGGGTGGCGGCGAGCGCCACGACCAGCGCCGTCGCGCCGAGCGCCTTGCGCGGGCGGAGCAACAGGCTGAGCAGCGCGAGCGCATAAGCGGCAAGCAGCGTCGCGTGGACCACGACCCGAAACCCGCTCAGATCGCGCACCGCTTGAAGCTGGGGCATGGCGAACCATGCCGGCCAGCGCAACGCGGCAACGAAGCACAGCCCCGCAATCGCGCAGACAAGGCCGAAAAAGCCGGCGAACCAGCCAGTGCCGAGCCCCCGCGCCTCGATCGGCGCTTCGAGATCGTGCAGCAGGTTGCCGAAAAATCCCCGTTTCATGCCAGTCCCCCGAATGCCCTGGCGAAGCCTAGTGGCTGGATAGCTAACGTCAAATCAACGCCTTGAGCAGCCCGATCAACGGCAGATCGGCCGGCGGCATGGCGAGGTCATACAGCGAGTCGGGAGGGCACCAGAGAAGCTCTTCGGCATGGAGCGCGTGGGGCATGCCGTCCCAGGCGCGGCAGATATAGAGCAACAGCAACAAATGGCGGCCGGCGAGCGGTTCGCTGGCGAAGGCGGCGGGCTTGAGTTCTGCCGGGCTGATCGCGATGCCCAGCTCCTCGGCGATCTCGCGGATCAGCGCCGCCTCGGGGGTCTCACCCGGCTCGACCTTGCCTCCGGGGAACTCCCACAGGCCGGCCATCATCTTGCCCGCGGGCCGGCGCTGCACCAGCACGCGCCCTTCGCCGTCGATCAGCGCCACTGCGACCACCGGAAAAAGAATTGAAATCGCAGGCTCTTCGCTGATCTTCGCCATTCATTAACTCTCCCAGATTAGCTTTCGGCAAGATATTCGGGCCGGGACGAAGCATTGATGCTCACCATGATCAGAAAGCTGGCGAAGGACCGCAAGGGCGGAACTGCGATCGAATATGGTCTGATCGCCGCGCTTGTCGTGATTACCATGATCGCGTCGTTCGTCGAGCTGGCGAACGTAACGACGGGCATGTGGGGCAACGTCAACACCAAAATCGAGGTCGCACGCACGGGCGGCTGATTGGTTCCGTAAAATTCCTCGGCCCAGCTTAAACTTTTCTCAACCTACCGCACTTAGACCTGAGTCTGCTGGTCCGGTTCCAACCGGTTCAGCCGGGTACTGAAGCTTTAGAACCAATGGAGACCGGAATCATGCAGACCATCCGCAAGTTCATCAAGAACAGCAAGGGCGCCACCGCAATCGAGTACGGCCTGATCGCCGCTCTGATCGCCGTCGCCGCCATCGCCGCGATGCAGGGCCTGGGCAACCAGCTCAAGACGACCTTCACGAACGTTTCTTCGAACATGAAGGCTTCGTAAGCTCTCACCAGCGAACGAAATCGGGGCGGCGGAACCTAGGTTCCGCCGCCTTTTTCGTGCCCGGACAAAAAAAGAAACGCAACCGAAACGGTCTGGTTTCCGCGCCTTTACCCTTGTGTCCAATGATCGCATTAACCGGTCGGCGCGCAAAACCGTTACGCAGGCGGAACGGGGGGCGGCGTTCGCGTTCCGGCGCCTGCCGGGGATGAAGCGATGAACGCTCTACACAAGCTGTTGCGCGACAAAAAGGGTGCAACCGCCATCGAATATGGTCTGATCGCCGCCTTGATCGCGGTCGCCGCCATTGCGGCGATGCAGGGTCTGGGCAATCAGCTGAAGACCACGTTCGACAATGTCTCGTCGAACATGAAGGCATCGTAATCGGGGCGCGCCGGCGGCCCTCCCCCCGGGAGCCCGCCGGCGCTTCCTGACCTAGAGCCTGCCGATCGCCAGGAATTTGTCGCGGCGCCCGCGGCGCAACTGGTCGGCGCCCTGGTTGCCCAGTTCCGCCAGCGCACTATCGAGTGCGTCGCCGAGATTGGCGATGGCCAGCGCCGGATCGCGGTGTGCGCCGCCCAGCGGCTCCGACACGATCGTGTCGATCACGCCAAGTTCCTTCAGATCCTGCGCGGTGACCTTCATCGCCTCTGCCGCCTCGGCTGCCTTGTCGGCGGTGCGCCACAGGATCGACGCACAGCCCTCGGGCGAAATCACTGAATAGACGGCGTGCTCGAACATCAGCACCTTGTTGCCCGCGGCAAGCGCGATCGCGCCGCCCGAGCCACCCTCGCCTACCACCGCCGAGATCAACGGCACGCCGAGCGCGAGGCATTGCTCGGTCGAGCGGGCGATCGCCTCGGCCTGGCCGCGTTCCTCGGCCTGGACGCCGGGAAAGGCGCCCGACGTGTCGACCAGGGTGAGCACCGGCAGACCGAACCGGTCGGCGAGCTGCATCAGGCGGATCGCTTTGCGATAGCCCTCCGGCTTGCCCATGCCGAAATTGTGGCGGAGGCGGCTGGCGGTGTCGTCACCCTTTTCATGGCCGATCACCATCACCTTGCGGCCGCGGAAGTTCGCGAAGCCGCCGAGGATCGCCTGATCGTCGCCGAACGCGCGATCGCCGGCGAGCGGCATGAAATCATCGAACAGCCCGGCGACATAGTCCTTGAAGTGCGGGCGCTCGCCGTGGCGGGCGACCAACGTCTTCTGCCACGGGGTCAGCCGGGAATAGGTGTCGCGCAGGAGCTTGTCGGACTTGGCCTGGAGCCGGGCGACCTCCGAATCGATATCGACCGCGCCATCGGCTGCGGTCTCACGGAGTTGGTCGATCCGGCCCTGGAGCTCGGCGATCGGTTTCTCGAAATCGAGGAAGCTTGCCATCGGTCGCGTCGGTTAGGCCCCGCGCCTCTTCACGTCAACGAGAGGATGGCGGGTGTTGACCAGCTCGACCAATCGGCTGGCATCGACATGAGTGTAGATTTCGGTCGTGGCGATGTCGGCATGGCCCAGCATCGACTGCAGCGCGCGCAGGTCAGCGCCGCCCGCCAGCAGGTGAGTCGCAAAGGCATGGCGGAGGACGTGGGGGCTGACGCGGTCGGGCGGAATGCCGGCCTCGGCCGCCAGCCCCTTGAGCAATTGATAGAGCCGGACACGCGACAGGAAACTCTTGCCCGAGGGGAAGAGCCACGGGCGATCGGTCGCGACATGGTCGCGCCACGCCGCCACCGCCGCACGGGCACGATCCGAGATCGGCACCAGCCGCTCGCGCCCGCCCTTGCCGCGCAGGATCAGATAAGGCCGGTCGGGGGCGATGGCGTTGCGGGGGAGCGAGACCAGCTCGGTCGCGCGCAGGCCCGATCCGTAGAGCAATTCGACCAGGGCGGAGAGGCGCAGATCGTTGGGATCGGACGGCACACGGGCGATCCGGGCCGCGATCGCCGCGAAGAGCCGGTCGACATCGTCATGGCCCAGCACCTTGGGCAAGGGCCGTTGCGCCCCGGGGCGGGGCAAGGCCGCGCCGGGATCGTCGGCACGATGGCCTTCATCGGCGAGGAAAGCGAAGAAACGGCGGAGCGCGGCCGATTTGCGGGCGACGCTCGACCGGGAAAGCTCGAGCCATTGGCCGCCAAGACGCGCGAGGTCATCGGTCGAGGCCGCCGCCAGGCCGCCCGCCAGGAAATCCGAGGCGAGCGCCAGATCGCTGCGATAGGCGGCGATCGTGTTCTTCGCGGCCCCGGCCTCGGCGACCATCATCTCGAGGAAGCGCTCGATCAGCGCTCGGTCGTTGCCCGGGCCGGGCGTGCCGGTCAAAGCCGCGCCAGGGCCTCGGCGGCGATCATCCGTGCCTCCGCCTGCAACCCCACCGCCCGGAGCGCCGTGACGATATGGTAGAGCGCCTCGGGCGGCACGCCCTGCCACAGCCGGGTCTGCATGCCGATGGCGGCCAGCACCAGCACCGTGCCGGGCTCGCGCCCCTGGGCGGCACGGGCGAGCGCGCGGGTCCAGGCATTGTCGAGGCCGATCGCCACATCGAGCGAGCGGGCGCCGCGCTCGACATCGTCGGCCGACAGGCGGCCCAGCCCGGCCATGCCGGCGAAGAACAGGCGCTTCTTCAGGCCGCTCGAATCGTTCGCGCCGGCATAGCGATTGACGTCGGACCAGGTGGACGAGACCGATGCGGGATCAGCGAGCGCAAGCATCGCCCAGGCATCGCCGCCGACGGGCACGCTTGCGCGCCAGCGCATCGCGCCGCGATCGATTCCGGCGGTCAGCATCGAGGCGACGATGCGGTCGGCGTCGGCGCCCTGCGTGCCGGCGGGGATCCGCGCCGCAGCGCGGGCAGTCAGGATCAGGCGGGCGAAGCGCGCGTCGGGGGTCTTGGGCTCGTCCCAGAGCTGCTTCAGCGCGTCGAGCCGACCCTGCATGTCAGCGGCGGAATAGGCGCTGCGCAGGTCGCGGGCGATGCCGCTCTCGGCAAGCGACTGATCGTCCTCGGCATCGATCGCACCGTACAGATCGACCAGCGCCGCATTGGAGAACACGCCCCGCACCGCGGCCTGCTCGGCGGGCGCCGCGCGCATGCGGGCGGTCAGCGCGGGGGATTGCGCGCGCCATGCCTGGACGTTGGGGGAGACGGTGGCGAACAACGGCTCCGGTATCTCGACGGCCGCTGCCGTAGCGAGCCCGTAGCGCCAGGCAGTCAGGCGATCGACATTGTCCCATTCGATCGTCACTGCCTGTTGGCCGCGCGCCCCGGTGCCGGCGATCTTCTGGGCAAGCAGCAGGTCGATCCCGCCGGCAAGGCCCGAATTGCGCGCCGAGGCGATCAGCGCCTGGGCCTTGCGCGGCTCGCCCGCCAAGCCGGCGCAGATCGCCTGCGCCACGACCCAGCCGCGCTCGCGGCGCAACTGGGCACCGCCCTCGACGACCGGGCACAGGGCGCCGGGATCGCCGGTCGCCAGCGCGGCCTGCATCGCGATCTCATAGAGCTTGGGCGTGTAATTGTCGCCGTCGACGCTCTGCACGACACCGCGCGCCGCGACCGATTCGCCCATGCGCAGCAACAGCCAGGCGCGCTCGGCAGCGAAATCGGCGCCGTTGATGCCGCGCGGCGTATCGACGCGCGAGACCAGGGCGCGCCGCAGCGCGATCGACAGCCAGCGCGACGCGATCGGCACGTCGAGACGACGCATCAGCGATTCGAGATAATGGCCGTCGGCATTGCCGAAGGCGCGCGGGCCCAGGCCCCCGCCATCGGGGCCGACCGGACCGACCGACGCCAGCGACCGGCGCGCATAATCGGGCATGTCGTAGCGCGCGAGCACCGCCGGATCGATCGGTTCGGGCGCAGTCGGCGTGGCCGAGGCGGTGGGAGTCGGCAGGACGCCGTCCTCCGGCGTGGTCGCCGTCGGTGCGGGGCGCGGCGTCGCGGGCCCCGAGGGTGCGGGCGTCGGCGCAGGCGCCGCGACGGGATCGCCGAAGCCGGGCGGCAACAGCGATTCGGGTTTGTCCTGGCCTAGAGCGGGGACCAGCGCGGGAAGCCCCACGCCGACAAGTACCGCGGCAATCGCGCCGAGCGCGACGCTAGTTCGAGAGATTCGCAAGCGGTACTACCTTCTCGACGCGGGTCAGCGGCTTCTCGTTCGTACGTCCGGCCAGGACAAACAGGCCCCCGACCACGACAACCAGGATGACGATGAGCGCTATCAGCGGACGGGACATGAGCGAACCTTGTACAGACGCGTTATGACGGACGTGAGAAATTCTACTGCGCGCGGCCTTTTGCCCGAGACGCGGGCTCGCTGTATAGCCCCCGTTTCCATGTTGCAAAGACGCCCCCCCATCCCGGACTGGACCGGCCTGCCGATTGTCCTTGTCGGGCTGATGGGCGCCGGCAAATCCACCGTCGGCCGCCGCCTCGCGGCGCGCCTGCGCCTGCCCTTCGTCGATGCCGATTCGGAGATCGAGGCGGCCGCCGGCATGTCGATCGCCGATATCTTCGAGCGATTCGGCGAAGCGCATTTCCGTGACGGCGAGCGGCGCGTGATCGCCCGGCTGATCGACGGCACGCCCAAGGTGATCGCGACGGGTGGCGGGGCCTTCATCAACGACGAAACCCGCGCGCTGATCCTGAAACAGGCGCTGTCGATCTGGCTCGACGCGAATCCCGCGGTGCTCGCCGACCGGGTGGGGCGCCGCGACACCCGGCCGCTGCTGCGCAATCGCGATCCGCGTCAGGTGCTCGACGAACTGGCCAGGGTGCGCAATCCGATCTACGCGCTCGCTCATCTCCGTGTGCCCAGCCATCACGCGCCGCACGAATCGACCGTGAACTCGATCCTGAAAGCCCTGCGCTTATGACCAGCATCACCGTTTCCCTCGGCGCGCGCAGCTATGAGGTGGTGATCGAGGACGGGTTGCTGGCACGGGCGGGAGCGTATCTCGCGCCGCTGTCGCGCGGACGGACCATGGCGATCGTCACCGACGAGAATGTGCTGCCGCATCTTGCGACCCTGCAGGCCTCGTTGACCGCCGTCGGCGTCGCGAGCGAGGCAATCGTGCTGGCGCCGGGCGAAGGATCGAAGAGCTGGGCGACGCTGGAGCTGCTGACCGACCGGTTGCTCGACCTGGGCGTCGAGCGCGGCGACCATGTGATCGCGCTGGGCGGCGGCGTGATCGGCGACCTGGTCGGCTTCGCCACGGCGATCGTGAAGCGCGGCTGCGGCTTCGTCCAGATCCCGACCACCTTGCTGGCGCAGGTCGATTCCTCGGTCGGCGGCAAGACCGCGATCAATGCGCGCGCGGGCAAGAATCTGATCGGCGCCTTCCACCAGCCTGCCATCGTGCTGATCGATCCGCAGGTGCTCGATACGCTGCCGCTGCGCCAGGTCCGCGCCGGCTATGCCGAAGTCGTGAAATATGGGCTGATCGACGATGTCGCCTTTTTCGAATGGTGCGAGGCCAATGCGGCGGCGCTGCTCGCTGGCGACCCGCGCGCGCGCGAATATGCCATCGCCCATTCCGTCGCAGCCAAGGCGCGCATCGTTGCCGCCGACGAGCGCGAGACGACCGGCGTGCGGGCGCTGCTCAACCTCGGCCACACCTTCGGGCATGCGCTGGAAGCGGAAGCGGGCTTTTCCGATCGGCTGCTCCACGGCGAGGCCGTCGGCGCGGGCATGGCGCTGGCGTTCGGCTATTCCGCCGCGAGGGGACTGGCGTCCGGCCAGGATGCGGCGCGGGTGGCAGCGCATCTGCGCGCTGTCGGCCTGCCCGACAGCGTCGCGGCCGCGGGCATCGATGCGGGGAGCGACACGCTGGTCGGGCATATGCTCCACGACAAGAAGATGGATGCGGGCACCCTGCCCTTCCTGCTCGCGCACGGAATCGGCCGGACCTTCCTCGACAAATCGGTGGATCTGAAAGACGTCGGCGCGTTCCTGGACACCGCCCGGGGCGGATAAGCCCGGTCAGAAGCGCGCGAGGTCGGCGCGCCAGTCGGAATAGAATTGAATCAGCTCGTCCGTGTCGTTGCCGAGCTTGTCGAGCCGGGCCAGCCACACGGCATTGGCGCGACGCAGCGCTTCCGGATTCTTCGCGCGGGCGAGCGCCGAGCGGTAGAAGAGCGACAGATTATAATCGACGGTGGCGAGCGTCCAGTCAGTGCAGATGCGCGACCGGCTCGCCGACATCGCGCCCGAGCAGGAGAAGTTCATCACGCGCGATCCAGCACGCGGATCGGGCACCGAGCTGTCCTGCACATCCGCCGCCCGTTCAGCGGGTGGCGCCTTTGGCGCCGAAACGAGCGTGTCGAGCCATTTCACGACATTGGTCCCGGCACCGTTGATGGCCTGGCGTGACGCCTCAGCCCGGCTCTCGGGCGTGGCGGCCTCGCTATCGGAAGCGCCAGCGCTCTTGCCCGGTGCTGCGAGCAGCCAGGTTCCCATAACGATCGAACCGAGGATCAGCAGGCCGATGCCGCCCCCCACCAGCACGCTGGACGAGGCGCGGGCATTGCGCGAACGCGACGGGCACCGGTTGTCGCGGCAGCGGCTCATCGCCGCCCGATCGACATTGCGCTTGCAAAGGGTGCACCTGGAGCCGGTCATTGTCTCAGCGTAACAGTCCGTGGTTAATTGTTCCGGAACGGAACCAATGCACAGCTTGTCGATACGCTGACGCCAGCGAAGGAATATCATGATGCTCCTGCTCCTGGCGCTCGCCGCTCAAGAACCGCCGCCCTCCTGCTCGATCCGAGCCAGTTGCGACGCGGCGATGACCGCTGTCATCCGCGCGTCCGACAGCGATCGCGATGGCCGGCTGAGCCGCGCCGAATGGACGGCGATGGGCGAGAAGGCGCTGACCCGGCTTCCGGTCGTGCCAGCGGAGATCGAGCGTCTGAGGCGCGACATCGCGGCGGATTTCCGTGCCGAAGATATCAATGGCGACGGCTATCTCACGCATGGCGAGATGCTGGACGTCAGACTGGCCGCCTTTCCCTGCCTCGACAGCGACGGCGACGGCACCATTTCAGACGAAGAACGGGAACGCGCCTCCCAGTGCGCCCCCGAAGCGCGCCGCTAGCCCGGAAGCATCATTCCCGCAGGAACACCCGGATCACCGCCTCCGCATGCGCGTCGATCTCGGCCGGCGCGTGGACGTCGCGACCTGCCACGGCCCGTATTTCCGGCGCGAGCAGATAGGGCATCTGGCAGGCGGCAGTGAGCATGAGCGATAGCGTCAGCGGATCGACGTCGGGCAGATTGCCGCTCTCGCGCAGCCGCTCGACGACCGGCTGGTACCAGCGATAGCCCTGGCCGATATAGCGTTCGGCGGTCCATTCGAGCTCGGGGCCTTCGAGGATCGAGAGCTGCACCATCAGCCGGGCATGTTCCGGATGCCGGGCGCAATAGCCGACATACCAGCGGATAAAGGCCTTGAAGCCGGCCACGCCGCCTTTGGGCTCGGACACCGACAGCGAGGCCGGCAGCTCGCGTTCCATGCGATCGAACAGGAAGGCGATCGCCTGGCGCCACAGCTCTTCCTTGGTCCGGTAGATATGGCGGATCATGCCGTGCCGGACGCCGGCATCCAGCGCGATGTCGCGCAGCGATGCGCCTTCGAAGCCGCGCCGCGAGAAATGATCGACGGCGCTCGCCAGGATCGCCTTGCCGGTATTCTGCAGCCGCTGCTGGCGGATCGAAGGCGTGTCCGGCGCTTTGGTCGATGATGATGCCGTCACGTGATCCTCTCGGGGGTTGCCGCAGCGTATCGGCAACCCCGTCGAAGCGAAAGTGCGGGATCAGGGGATGTTGCTCGCCACCCCCTGCCAGTTGGTCGTCTCGGTGAAGATCTCGCCGCCCGAGGCGACAAAGGCCTGGCGGCCGTCGGCGGCGCCCATCAGCTGCCACATCATCCAGGCGGTCGAATAGCCGAGATAGCCATGGACGCCGTTGCTGCACGGAAAGGCGGCCCCGGCGCAGGTCGGGTTGCCCTGCACGTCGTTATGCGCGGTGCCCTTGATGAGCCCCTTGGCCTTGAGCAGCGGCGCCGGCGTCGCGTTGTAATAGGCGGTCAGCGAGTTGAGCTGACCCGGCGGAATGAGCTGGGTATCGGGCGAGATCAATATGTCGGTCGAACCGCTGACATAGAGGATCGATCCGCTCGTCGCCGCCGCCAGGTCGCTCGTCAGCAAGCAATTGCTGGCGGGATTGCACCAGGACTGGCGCGGCAGATGGAAGGTCACCGCGGTGCGGATCGCCCCGCCCGATTTCAGCATCGCGTTGACCGCGCCCGAGGCGCCCTGCGAATGGCCCATCGCGCCGATCCGCGTGGTATCGAGCTTGCCGTAGAAGATGCTGCCGCTGTCGGTGTTGCGCGCCTTGATATAGTTGGCGCTGTCGATCACGGTCTGGCCGGTGCCGGTCGTGCCGTCACGCGTCGCGATGACGACGAAGCCCCATGAGGCGAGATGGCGGAGCAGATAGGCATAGGTGGTAGCCGGGATCGGCGTGGTGCCCGATCCGTTCGCCCAGACGATGATCGGATGATGAACGCCGTTCGCGCCGAGATTGGCCGGGTAGAAGATGTCGCAGGCATTGCCCTTTGAGTCACAACCGGCGGGGGTGAAGCTCTGGGCAACCGTCCAGGCGCCATCGGCATAATATTTCTGCTCGATCGGCTTGGTCGGCAGGTTCGGTCCTGCCGAAGCCGGGACGGTCAAACAGGCGGCACAGGCGGCCGCCGCCAGGAAAATGGCTTTCTTCATGTTGTCCTCTCCTCGGGTCGTCGACATGTGCCGATCGATCGACAGGATGACATGAGAAGAAAGGCGGAGCAAGTTCACTATCCATTAGGATAGCGAATACGCGGCACCGGCGCGTTCGCAGCCTTTTTCCGACAATTAAGTAAAGAACGAGCCGGTGCACCCCCCGGCAGGGGATGACATGCCAGATCCTGTCCCATGATTGAATCGGCGGCGGCAGAAGGACGAGCGGCAAGAGATATGGGACACCACCTTGTCCCATATCTCCCGCCAAACCACCGAGCCCCTTAAATAATATTATTATATATCAGCTACTTATTGAAAAGACGGTGACCCAGAATGGGCACTGATATGGAACACGCGGAGAGTTGCCGACATAGCTGCGCCCGCGCGATCTCCGCCCGGCACGACTGGATCGAACGCGCGGTGCCTAGCCCCTGCGCGTGGCGAGCCAGGCAAGCCACAGCCAGCCTGCGATCAGCAGCACCCCGCCGATCGGGGTGATCGCGCCGAGCCAGCGCGGCAGACCGAGCGCCATGAGATACAGCGTGCCGGCAAAGATCGCGCCGCCGGCGAGGAACAGGACTGCCGGCCCCTTGGCGTCGAGCCGCAGCACCGCGAGCGCCCCGATCGCGTGAAGCAGCTGATATTGCGCACCGGTCTTGAGCCAGTCGACCGCGGGGCCGCTTGCGCCATGGGCGCCGAACGCACCGGCGGCGACGGCGAGCGCGCCGGACAGCGCTGCGAAAAGGACGATCGGGTTCATGGCGGCTCCTTCAGCTCTCCAGCGAGAGCAATTGCGCCCAGACATAGGCCGATCCGAGGACGACCGCCCCGAACAGCGCCGCGCAGCTGATCGCCAGCACGGCGCCGGCCAGCATGTCCTTGATGACCTTGATCTCGGGGTGGATCTCGGGGTGGAGCAGGTCGATCAGCGCCTCGAGCGCGCTGTTGATCAGCTCGAGCGCGAGCACCAGCGCGCAGACCAGGACGACGAAGGCCCACCAGATCGGCGAGGGCTGCAACACGCACAGGGCAATGAAGGCGAGCAGCGCGCACCACGCCTGAGTCCTGAAACTCCGCTCGCGCGCCCATGCGGCCTTCCAGCCAGCCAGCGCAAAACCGATCCGCGCGGCGAGCGAGCGGTTCTTCATCCTGCGTCTTCCGCGCCGCGCAAGGGTTGCGTGATGACCTTGTCGACCGCGGCACGCAGATCGCCGGCCTCGACCTGGGCCTTGAGCCGTTCCTTGTCGCGGGCGCGGTACATGTCCTCGGTCCGGGCGATCTCCTCGTCGTCGACGCCGAGGCTCGACAGCGCCATGCGCGCCATCTTGATCGCGGATTCGAGCACTTCGCGCACCACGCCGCGTACCGGCGCGCCCTTCAGCTTGATCAGCGAGCGCCGGTCATAGGCCCGCACGAAGATCGCCGCCCGGGGGAAGGCCTCATGCACGGCCTCGACCATCTCGGGCGTGATCTGGTCCCCGTCGGTGCAGAACAGGATCAGCTCCGCATCGGCGCCGCCCGCCTGACGCAGCATGTCGAGCCTGGTGCCGTCGCCGTAATAGACTTTCGCGCCGAAACTGCCCGCTACGTCGATCATCTCGATATCGGTGTCGATCAGGGTGACCGGCACGCCCTGCGCGATCAGCATCTGCCCGACCGTCTGGCCGAAGCGCCCATAACCGACAATCAACGCGTTCGCGCCATCCGAGATCGGGCCTTCGCGGGTGCCGCCGTCGGTCTCGGGCTCGGTGCGAATACGCTCGGTTGCCTTCATCAGGAAGGGCGTGGTCGCCATCGACAAGGTGACGATCGCGCCGAACAGGCTCGCCGCGGAGGGTTCGATCAACATCGCGTTCTGCGCCTGGGCGAACAGCACGAAGCCGAATTCGCCGCCCTGGCTGAGCAGCAGGCCGAGCGCGAGCGCACCGCGCCACGTCATCTTGAAGAGCAGGCCGATGCCCATGATGATCACGAGCTTGGTGGTGATCAGCGCCAGCGCCATGCCGACCACGAAAAAGGGCCGCTCCGCGATGGCATGCAAATCGAGCATCATGCCGACCGCAAGGAAGAACAGGCCGAGCAGGATCGAACGGAACGGCTCGACATCTGCCTCGAGCTCGTGCCGGTAGGGGCTGTCGGCAAGCATCACGCCGGCGACGAACGCGCCGAGCGCGGTCGACAGGTGCAGCGCCTCCATGATCGCCGCTGCGGCGATGACGGTGAACAGGCCGGCGAAGACGAACATCTCGCGCTCGCCCATATTGCCGATGATGCGGAACAGGGGACGCAGCGCATAGCGCCCGAGCAGCACCAGGCCGGCGACTGCGACGATGGTGTAGAGGAAGAGCTGCCAGCCCGGCGGACCCGCGGCGTCGGCCGGGTTGCGCGACATCACCGCGACGATGGTGATCAGCGGGACGATCGACAGATCCTGGAACAGCAGGATCGAGAAAGCGCGCTCACCGAACGGGGTGCGCATTCGGCCGGCCGATTGCAGCATCGGGAGCACCTGCGCGGTCGAGGACAGGGCAAGCGGCAGGCCAAGCGCCAGCGCGGCGGCAAGCGAGGATTGCGTGATCAGCCACACCACCAGCGATACCGCGATACCGCACAGCACGACCTGCATCAGGCCCAGACCGAAAATCTCCTTCTTCAACTGCCACAACCGCTGCGGATTGAGCTCGAGCCCGACGATGAACAGGAGGAGCGTGATGCCGAGTTCTGCCACGCCGATCTTCGATTCGGCACCGCCGACCAGGCCAAGCGCCTGCGGCCCGACCACGGCGCCCGCGACGAGATAGCCCAGGGTTGCGCCGAGCCCGAAGCGGCGGAAGATCAGTACGAAGACGAGACCGGAGCCGAGCAGGACCACTGCGTCGAACAGCAGGGATTCGCTCATGCGTGGAGCCTCGTACGGGCGGCTTCGGCGGCCTCGGCGGCTGCCTCGAAGGCCAGCCGGATCGAGGCATGGCGCGCGCTGTGCGGCAGCGCGGGGGTGAACAGGTTGAAACCTGGCCAGTCGGGCAAGGGCCCCTCGCCTGCCAGCCATGCCGTCAGCGCGTCGCGCGCGATAGCGAGTTCCTCAGGCGATTTGCCGATCACGCTGGCACCCATCAGCGACGAGGATGCCTGACCGAGCGCGCAGGCTCGCACCAGCAGGCCGACTTCGCTCACCCGTCCCTGATCGTCCACATTGACGTCCACCGTCACGCGACTGCCGCAGACGGGCGAGCGCTTTTCCGAGCTGCCCATGGGATCGGTCAGCCGATCGTGATGCGGGATGGTCGCGGCGAGGCGCAGGATCTCGGCATTGTAAAGCGGGGCGTTCACGGGCGCGCCTCGCTGACATTCGCTGCTTCCACGGCATTGTCCGCGGCGCCGAACACGGGTTTGCCCTTGCGCCGGCGATCGACGAAATCGGCGATGCTCGCGCTGGTCGTGTTGAGCAGCGGATAGGTCCGAGCCGAGGTCAGCCATTCGGGGCGATGAGTCGGGCCGCCGCGCACCGTATCCGTCATCAGCGCGACGAGCAGGAAGCCGAGGCTGGCGAGGATCAGGCCCTTCAGCGCACCGAAGCCGAAGCCAAGCGCGCGATCGACCGGACCCATGACCGAATCGCGGGTGCGCGATCCCAACGCGTTTGCGACCGCGCGTCCGGCGAAATAGGTGACGCCGGCGATGATCGCGAAGGACAGCACCGCGGCGCCAGTGGTCGTGCCGACCGAACCCGACAGGACCTGAGTCAGCGGACTGTGGAACAGCTTGAGCGCGAAGACGATCGCGACCCAGGCGAACAGCGAGAGAATCTCGGTCACGAAGCCACGCATCAGGCCGAGGATGGCGGCCCCGCCGACCGCGATCAGTACGAGGATGTCGAGTGCGGTCAGTCCCATGATACGCCTTGGCTTTCCCCCGGTTCACTGCCGGCAGCGGGCTCTCGACAAGCCCGGTTTCTGCCCGGCACGAATGGCAGGTAGGTGTCTTCGGCGTCCAGCGCTAGCCGCGCCCCAGCATATGGTCAACGAACTGACCGAGCGTGCGGAAACCCGACAGCTTGAGCGGGGTCTTCTCATTGGTGATCGCCGCCGGCACCAGAGCGCGCTCGAACCCGAGCTTGCCCGATTCCTTGAGCCTGAGCGCGCCGTGCGCGACGGGCCTGATCTCGCCCGACAGCGCGATCTCGCCAAAGGCGACGGCGTCCGGCGGCACCGGCCGCTCGGACAGGGCCGAAACAAGCGCCGCCGCCACCGCCAGATCCGCGGCGGGATCCTGTACGCGGTAGCCGCCGGCGATGTTGAGATAGACTTCGCAGGACGAGAAGCTGAGGCCGCATCGTGCCTCCAGCACCGCCAGGACCATCGCCAGCCGACCCGAATCCCAGCCGACCACCGCACGGCGCGGCGTGGCGCCGCTGGCGAGGCGGACGACCAGCGCCTGGATCTCGACCAGCACGGGGCGTGTACCCTCGAGCGCGGGGAACACGGTCGTGCCGGTCACGCCCTCGTCGCGCTGCGTCAGGAACAGCGCGCTCGGGTTGGAAATCTCGGCCAGCCCTTCCGCCACCATCGCGAACACGCCGATCTCGTCAGTGCCGCCGAAGCGGTTCTTGATCGCGCGGAGGATGCGGTATTGGTGGCTGCGCTCGCCTTCGAAGCTGAGCACCGTATCGACCATATGTTCGAGCACGCGCGGGCCGGCGATGCTGCCGTCCTTGGTGACATGGCCGACCAGCACCACGGCGGTGCCGCGTTCCTTGGCGAAGCGGATCAGTTCCTGCGCCGAGGCGCGGACCTGGCTGACCGTGCCTGGGGCGCCCTCGATCAGGTCCGAATGCATGGTCTGGATCGAATCGATCACCAGCAGGGCGGGTGCCGGCCCCTGACGCATGGTCGTCAGGATATCGCGCGTAGAGGTAGCAGCGGCAAGCTGCACGGGCGCATGGCCGAGACCGAGCCGTCGCGCGCGCAGGCGGACCTGATCGGCCGCCTCTTCGCCCGAAACATAGGCGACCGAAAGACCGGCCAGCGCCATCTTCGCCGCCGCCTGGAGCAGCAGCGTCGATTTGCCGATACCGGGATCGCCGCCGATCAGCGTTGCCGACCCCTCGACGAAACCGCCACCCAACGCCCGATCGAATTCAGCGATGCCGCTCGGCAGGCGTTCGGGCAAGGCGACTTCGGCGTCGAGTCCGACCATCGTCATCGCGCGGCCACCGGACTGGAGGTTATGCTTGGCCTGGAAGGGGGTGACGGTGCCGCCGACTTCCTCGACCAGCGTGTTCCATTCCGCGCAATCGGCGCACTGCCCCGCCCAGCGGTTCGCGACCGATCCGCAGGCCTGACAGACATAGCGTTTCTGGGGTTTCGCCATGGAGTGGCCTTAGCGAGAAAAGAACGAGGGGGGAACAAACTTTTCCGAGCACCCACACTTCGTCATGCCGGATTAGTTCCGGCATCCACCGTTCCACCAGCCTCAAGGCCGATGACGTGCGGCACGGTGGCCCCCGGAACAAGTCCGGGGTGACGTGATGGGTGAGGTCAAGTGGCGATCAGGCCGGCTTTGCGGGAATGGTCAGGCCGCGCTGCACCGCAGGCCGCGCGAGGCCGCGTTCGAGCCAGGCGCCGACATTCTTGAAGTCATCGAAGCCGACCAGATCGCGTGCCTCGTAGAAACCGATCAGATTGCGCACCCAGCCAAGCATCGAGATGTCCGCGATCGTATAGTCACCGCCGAGGAACCAGTCCTTGCCGGCCAGTGCGCCGTCCATCACGCCGAGCAGGCGCTTCGATTCGTCAACGTACCGGCCGAGCGGACGCTTGTCCTCCCAGTCCTTGCCGGCGAATTTGTTGAAGAAGCCGAGTTGGCCGAACATCGGCCCGACGCCGCCCATCTGGAACATCACCCATTGGGTCGCCTCCCAACGGCCAGTGGGATTGGAAGGGATGAACTTGCCCGTCTTGCCGGCGAGGTAGAGCAGGATCGCGCCGCTTTCGAACAGGCCAAGCGGCTTGCCGCCCGGTCCGTTGGGATCGATCATCGCCGGTATCTTGCCGTTCGGGTTGAGCGAAACGAATTCAGGCGATTTCTGGTCGTTGGTGGCGAAATCGACGAGGTGCGGCTCATAGGCCAGCCCGGTTTCCTCGAGCATGATCGACACCTTTACGCCATTCGGCGTCGGCAGCGAATAAAGCTGGATGCGGTCGGGATGCTGCGCAGGCCAGCGTCTGGTGATCGGGAAATCGGACAGATCGGTCATTAAAGTCTCCTTCGCGTCTGAACGTAGGACACTCATGGCCCCGATTCACCTCCCCGCATGAACGGAATTTAACCCGGGCGCGCTCCGCGCGGAGATTGGCGTTTCGCTCCGGCAGGTATATGCGCCCGCCATGCAAGCGAAAGACCTCCGCGTCGCGCTGTTCAGCGGCAACTACAATTATACGCGCGATGGCGCGAACCAGGCGCTCAATCTTCTCGTCGGCCATTTGCTGAAACAGGGGGCGACGGTGCGCGTCTATTCCCCGACCAGCCGACGCCCCGCCTTCGCCCCGACGGGCGACCTGGTCAGCGTGCCGTCGCTCAAGCTTCCCGCCGGCCGCGCGGAATACAAGCTCGCGCGGGGCATGCCGGCGAAGACACGGGCTGACGTCGACGCCTTCGCGCCGAACCTGATCCATGTCTCCGCGCCCGACTGGCTGGGGCATGCCGCGGTGCGATATGCCGAGAAGAACGAGATTGCCTCGGTCGCGTCCTATCACACGCGCTTCGAGACCTATGTCCGCTATTACGGCATCGGTTTCCTCGAGCCGATCATCATCAACGCCCAGCGCAAATTCTATTCGCGCGTCGACGAAGTGCTGGCGCCGAGCCAGATGATGGGCGAGATCCTGCGCGACTGGGGCGTGACGGCGCATATCTCGCGCTGGTCGCGCGGGGTGAACCACGACCGGTTCAATCCCGGGCGCCGCGACATGGAATGGCGCCGCGGCCTGGGCATCGCCGATGACGAGATCGCGGTCGGTTTCCTCGGCCGGCTGGTGAAGGAAAAGGGCCTCGACGTCTTCGCCGAGGCGATGCACGCGCTCGACGCGCGGGGCGTGCGGCACAAGACTCTGGTGGTCGGCGAAGGCCCCGCGCGTGACTGGTTCGCGCAGGAGATTCCGGACGCGGTGTTCGCCGGGTTCCAGTCGGGCGACGATCTGGGCCGCGCGGTCGCGTCGATGGACGTGTTCTTCAACCCCAGCGTGACGGAGACCTTCGGCAACGTCACGCTCGAGGCGATGGCAGCAAAGGTGCCGGTGGTCGCGGCGCGGGCATCGGGCGCGGTGGGGCTGATCGATGACGGCGTCACCGGGCTGATCGTCGATCCGACCGACATCCAGGGCTATGCGGACGCGTTGCAGCGCTTCTGCGAGGATGACGGCTTCCGCCATTCGGCCGGGGAAGCCGGGCACGCCAAGGCCGCCGGCTATCGGTGGGAAACGATCAACCAGGCGGTGCTCGACACGTATCTGGCGGTGCTCGAGCGACGGGGGAAATAGTCGGATCGTCATCGGCCGACGCGGCCAGGCGCCCATTTGCCGGGCGCCCATTTGATAGTCGAGTGCGACCAAATCGACGCGTCACCCCGGACTTGTTCCGGGGTCCACGGCGCCGCAAACCAAAGTGCCGATGGATGTGCGGCACCGTGGATGCCGGAACAAGTCCGGCATGACGGTTAGGCTTGGTCGGAACGACTCTAGCTGGCGTGCTTCCAGTCGAAGGGCAGCGGTGCCTCGCGGAAGGCGAAGCGGTCGAGATGGCGGGCGACGGCGCCCTTCAGGCCTTCGAGCTGCTCGGGCGAGGTCGCATCGATCCTGACGTCCAGCGCGTCGGAACGGGCATCGAAGGTCACCAGCCCATCCCCCGGATAGTCGGCGCCACGCGCGTCCTTCGGGAAAACCACGGTGCCATGCTCAGGCGTGAATTCCACGGTCAGGTTGTGCTGCCAGTGCTTGCAGAGCTGCTGGAGATATTTGCTGCCGCTTGTGGTGGGCACGCGGGCGGTTGCGCTGTCCATGAGCGCGGTCCTTTCCTTGTCGGGTCGTCGGAACCGGCGACCGGGTCGATGCCCAGCCGCCGGCGCAGCAATTGCAGGCGCGTCACGCGCTTACTTCAGCCGCTCGATCTTCTGTGCGGCCTCGTCGATCAGCGCCGCGATGTGGTGCAGCGTGTCGCCATCGACCTCGCCGGCGCCGAGCTTCTGCTGCAGCACGGCCTTGAGGTTGCCCATGGCGCGACGGACCGGGCCGCCGCTGGTGCGCTCGCGCATCGAGCCGAGATCCTCGAGCCGGGCGAAGAGCGCCTCGACCTCTTCCTCGCGCTCGGTGAGCAGCGCCTGCCCGGCATTGGTGATCGCGTAGAGCTTCTTCGACCCTTCCGATTTCTGCTCCTCGATCAGGCCCATGTCGTCGAGCATGGTCAGGGTCGGGTAGATCACGCCGGGGCTCGGCGCATAGGCGCCGCCGGTGCGCTCCTCGATGTCGCGGATCAGGTCATAGCCGTGACGCGGCTGCTCCTCGATCAGCTTGAGCAGGACGAGGCGAAGCTCGCTGCCGTCGAACATCCGGCGACTGCGGCCGCCGCGCTCGCCGTGCCCGTGCACTTCCCATTGGAAGGAGAAGGGGCCGCGCGTGAAGCGCCCACCCCGGGGGCCGCAGTCGCGGCCACGCATATGATGAAACATGTATCGTCTTTCCTTTTGTGTATCACGATGCGTCTAAGATATATCTTGAGTCGGTTTTGACAAGAGGAAATTTTTCCCTTTCTTCCCCGGCGTAGGCCGGGGCACGGCTGGGAGACAGAGGGGGAACAGCGACTGCGCATCATCATCATTGCAGCTTTCCCAACTGGACCCCGGCCTTCGCCGGGGAAGCGACAATGGTTTTGCCGGGGTGGCTACAATCGGCCGGCCACCCTATGTTCCTCTGCATGGCCGACCTTTTTGCCACCTATGATCCCCCTGCCCGCGACACGCTGACGGAGAATGCGCCGCTCGCTGACCGGCTGCGGCCGCAGCGGCTGGAGGATGTCGTCGGGCAGGAGCATCTGACGGGTCCGGAGGGTGCGATCGGGCGGATGGTCGCGGCGGGGCGTCTGTCGTCGATGATCCTGTGGGGCCCTCCCGGCACCGGCAAGACCACCATCGCCCGGTTGCTGGCCGATGCGGTGGACCTGCGATTCGTCGCGATCTCGGCGGTGTTCTCCGGCGTCGCCGACCTGAAAAAGGCCTTCGCCGAGGCCCGCGAGCATGCCCGGATCGGCAAGCGCACCTTGTTGTTCGTGGACGAGATCCACCGCTTCAACCGCGCGCAGCAGGACGGCTTCCTGCCCTATGTCGAGGACGGCACCGTCACCCTGGTCGGCGCGACCACCGAAAACCCCTCGTTCGAGCTGAACGCCGCGGTGCTGAGCCGCGCGCAGGTGCTCATCCTTCATCGCCTCGACGCGGCGGCGCTCGGCAAGCTGCTCGACCGCGCCGAGGAGACGATGGACCGCCCCCTGCCCCTCACGTCCGAGGCACGCGACGCGATGATCGCCAGCGCCGATGGCGACGGGCGCTTCCTGCTCAACCAGGCCGAGACGCTGTTCTCGGTCGACCTGCCCGAGCCGCTCGATCCGGCGGGGCTGTCGGCGTTCCTGCAACGGCGCGTTGCCGTCTACGACAAGGATCGCGAAGGACATTACAACCTCATCTCCGCGCTGCATAAATCGATGCGTGGGTCCGACCCGCAAGCGTCGCTCTATTATCTCGCGCGCATGCTGACGGCGGGCGAGGAGCCGCTCTACGTGCTCCGCCGCATCACGCGGTTCGCCAGCGAGGATATCGGGCTGGCCGACCCCAATGCGCTGGTGCAATGCCTCGCCGCCAAGGATGCGTATGAGTTCCTCGGCTCACCCGAGGGCGAGCTCGCGATCGCGCAGGCCTGTCTCTATTGCGCCGTCGCGCCCAAATCGAACGCGGCCTATGCGGCACAGAAGGCCGCCTGGCGCAGCGCGAAGGAAACCGGATCGCTGATGCCGCCGCAGAACATCCTCAACGCCCCGACCAAGCTGATGAAGGATATCGGCTATGGCAAGGGCTATGCCTATGACCATGACACGTCGGAAGGGTTCTCCGGATCCAATTACTGGCCCGAGGAGATGAGCCCCCAGACCTTCTACAGCCCGACCGACCGCGGCGTGGAAAAACGGATATCGGAGCGAATGGCCTATTGGCAGGAGCTGAAGGAGCGCGGCGAATGAGTCTCGACTGGAACGGTGTCACGGCATTCGCACTGGGGCTGCCCGATACGGAGATATCGACCAGCTATGGCAAGCCGGCGATCAAGATCGTGTCGAACGGTCGCGCCTTTCTCCATCCCAGCCGGGAGGCGGATTCCTTCGTGCTCGCGATCGACATCGACACCAAGGAAATGCTGATGGAGACCGATCCGGACACCTTCTGGCAGACCCCGCATTATGAAGGCTGGCCCGGGGTGCTGGTGCGCTACGACAGCGACGATCCGGAGCGAGTCCATGCGATGATCGAACGGTCTCGCGACTGGAGCGCTGCACGACCGCGCCCGAAGCCGCGCAAAGCCAAGGCATGAGCTTCAGCTGGGACGAGGCAGTCGCCTTCGCCCTGACCTTGCCGGGCGTGTCGATGGGTGCCGGCGCGCGAGGATCGACCTCGCCGCAGGTGCGCGGGAAACAGATCGTGTCGGAGGGGCGGACGCCGGGCGATTTCGTGCTGCGCGCGACGCGCGAGGAGATCGGCGTGCTGATCGAGACCGATCCGGACTGTTTCTGGCAGACACCGCAATATGCGGGCTGGCCCTGTGTGCTGGTGCGATCAGCGGCAGCCGATCCGGAGCGCCTGCGCGTGCTGATCGAGCGCGCCTGGTGGGACCGCGCCTCCGGCGCGCAACGAGCGAGGCATGGTGGCGACCGCCCCTGATCATTTCACCCGTTTCGCCGCGATCGACTGGTCGGGCGCCAAAGGCCAATCCCATCCCGGCATTGCGCTGGCGCTATGCGACGCAGGCGACGCCGCGCCCGTGATCGTCGATCCGCCGGGCAAGGCCTGGTCGCGCACCGAGATCCTCGAATGGCTTCGCGCCCGCGCCGACGAGCCGCTGCTGACGGGGTTCGATTTCAGCTTCTCGCCGCCGATCCTCGAGCGCGGCGCCTATCTGCCCGGGGAGGATACGCCGGTCACCTCGCGTGCTTTCTGGGGCTATGTCGATGCTTCCAGCCCCGACATGGATCTCGGCGCGGCATCCTTCCTGGAAAGCCGGCGCGGGCGGCATTTCTATCTCGGCGCGGCCGACGGGCCGAAGGCCGGTTTCATCCACCTCCGCCGCAGCGAGATGCACTACAAGGCGGGCGGTGGGCACAAGCCCTCTTCCCTCTATGATGCGATCGGGGCGGCACAGGTGGCGAAGGCGAGCTTCGCCGGCATGCGGTTGCTGCACCATCTCGGCGCAGCGATTCCCGTCTGGCCGTTCGATCCGGTGCCCGACAAGGGTGCCATGATCGTCGAGATCTATACCTCGATCGCTGCCCGCGCGGCGGGCAAGCGCAAGGGCCTGAGCAAGTTCCGCGACGGCGCAACGCTGGACGTGGCGCTTGCCGTGATGGGATCGAAACCACACGCGCCGCTCTCCCGCTATACCGATCATGCCACTGACGCGATCCTCACCGCAGCCTGGCTGCGCGCCAATGCCCGGCGCGCCGATTTGTGGAATCCGCCGGACCTGACGGCCGATATCGCGCGCCGCGAGGGCTGGACCTTCGGCGTCGTCTGACGCATGGAGCGGCCGGATGCCGGTTTAGCTCAGCTGGTAGAGCAGCGGTTTTGTAAACCGAAGGTCACGGGTTCGATTCCTGTAACCGGCACCACCTAACGCATTATTCTATAGTCTTTTTTGACGCCTCAATCAAGGCGCTGCAGCGCTCAATTTTGAAAACTAGGGTTTTTCTGGGGGTTTTTTGAACCCTCAGATTCAAGTGACGAGTCGGCATTCTTGAAGCCGACAGGTCGGCACCACTTCCGGATTCGATGTGCCTCTTCATTCGAATCGAGCTTTCGCAGGGTCGCCAGTCAAGCGATTTATCATGCTGTTTTTGCGTGACAAAAGCTTTGCGGTGGGTTCAAGAATCTTCGGCGAATTGCATTTGGAGAGCGCGCCCGGTTAGGCCACGTGCCGGACACCGAGTGATCGAGAATTCTATCGGTCGGCTTCAAGCACGTTAATCCTACGCCGCTGGGTATTCCCGAAAGAAATCATTCCTCCATTTGAAATTAGTATAGGTGATTGAGACCGAAAAATCGAGGGATTCGACCTGGTGCCACCATCCAATCGGGATGAACAATGCTTCGCCCGGTTGGAGATTGACTTCGTGGAAGCGCACATTCTGCAGGTTACCAAAGGCATTGAGATCGAGACCCGGATCGGTGACGTCCCTGACCTTGCTAAACACATGCTTGTCATTGTATAGCTTGGGAAGTTCGGTCGCAGCAGCGAGAATGATACGCTTGCGCCCCATAACTTGCACGAGCAGATTGTTGGTCAGGTCGTGGTGAAGCGCGGTGAAGGTGCCCTGCGGACCGATCCACATCATGCCGCCGGGATCCCCGTCGTCTTGGGCCAGGAACTTGTCCAGACGGCCGATATCGGCCTGTAGCGGCGCAAGGGCGGCGGCATTGCCCGCCGAATTGTAGGCGGTGAGATAGGCATCGTTCCCCGGTTCGGTCTCGATCATCTCGATGAAACGATCGAACGGCATCTGCCGCTTGTGGACGTCCTTGAAGCGCTCGAAATCGGCGCTGGCGGTGCGTCCGCCCTGATACTCGATCGTGACGCTGCCGAGCTTGTCGCGCAAATATGCCGGGTTCCAGCGTTCGAGCGCCGGCCAGGACCCGATTTCTCCAGCGATGACCACGGGACGGCCGGGCGCATAATATTCGTCGAGAAATTCCTCGCTGGTCAGTTCCTCCCCGACGAAGATTTCGCTCGCATTGGCGGAGAGCGCGCGTTGCCGTTCGAGCGTATCGAGCAGCCACTCATATTTCGCGCGTTCGTGATCGGGCCGTGGTGCGGCCGACTCGGGCGTTGCGCCGGGCCGGGCATCGCCCCGCGCCGGTTTCGCCATCGCATCGGGCGCGCCGCCGGTCAGTTCGGCATGCGCGAACGGTCGAATCTGGAGCTTGGTCTTATGATCCGTGACCGGACAGGTACCGTCTGGATTCTGGCCGCGATAATAGAGCTTCTGCCACCGCTCGGACGGCTTCTCGGGCGGGTGGGCGCGCACTTGCGCCTGGAAGGCGTCACGCGAGCGCGACCATTGCTCAAACATCGCCTTGAGTTCGGGCGCATCGTCGATCGACACGAATGTCGGCGCGGTGCTCTCGACCAGACCGCGCTGCACCGGGAAGATGTGCGCAATCGGCTCATTTTCCTCGAACCGCACCGGGTGATGCGGTCGCGTCAGCCGCCAGTTCATGGTGAAACTGTAAGGCGACCAATCGGTTTCGATAATGCCGGTCAGTGGCGCTACGCCGTCCTTGAAACTGTTCGGTGGCCCCGAGACATAAAGATTCCAGCCCGGCGTGGTTCGCAACAGCCCCGCGATGTGAAGGGTGAACGTGCCTTGCCCGAAAAGCGCGACCGGGCGTCCATCCGACCCGGCGTCCGCATCGGCGGTGACCGTCACGTCCTCGACCGCGTTGCCACCGTTCCAGACAGCCTCGAACCCGCAGGGGCTGAGAATTTCCCAACCGTGACTGTTGGCGATGCCGAGGGGAAGGCAACGATAAGGGAAAGATTCCGGCGCGTCGTCCATCCACGCTCGCCTGGCGGCGGCCGGGCGGATGCGCGGTTCCCAGCCGGGATACACAAAGCACGATAATTCCATTGCCACTTTCCTCGCGTCGCTCTCGCTCGGGATCCTGCGCGGTTAGCTAGCTTGGTCGACCTGTCGAAGTCTATGGGCGCGACTTGAGTTTCAATAGGCTGATCATCGCGGACATGAGAAGTCACCTTGGAATTGAGCCGACTGGGGATATCGTCGCCGATCGACGATCGGGGCATGATGGAATCATGAAGTATAAGTGACAGATTATTCAGCCAATCACGAACGATAGCGCCGATCACGCATGGAAGAATGGTTAAGATACTGAAATAGAATAGCAAAGAGGAAAATTCCTTGCCGGCTCATATGAGGACAGCCTGCCAAATGTTTGTCCTTTGATTATTGATCCGAGATGACATAACTTGTTGTTTCCATATCGTTGTTTACATTGCGGCCTTTTGGGGGAACAAAGATGCGCAACCAGAGGAAAATCGCGGGGAAAATCCTCGTACTTACAGCTATTTCCTCAATGGTTGTTAGTCCCGTTCTTGCCGAAACTGGCGGACAGACGCCCCCAACCACGCACAAGCCGAAACATCCGCGTCGCCCGGGCCATGGTGGAGGCGGCGCGGTGAAATTCGTCCTCGCCGCAGCAGCGGCCGGCGGGATAGCCGCAGCGGCAGCGGGCGGGTCTTCGCCGACTCCCACGCCGACGCCGACCCCCACACCGACGCCGACCCCCACACCGACGCCGACCCCCACGCCGACGCCGACCCCCACGCCGACGCCGACCCCCAC
>NZ_JBAZTU010000002.1:0-1194265 GCF_041661825.1 Sphingomonas sp. | reverse complement strand
GGTCGATCGGCGGGCTCGGCGCGCATGTGCTCACCCTCGCCAGCGACACCGGGCTGGTCGATGCGGGCCTCAAGATCCGCACCATGCGCCTGCCCGACACCTTCCAGGACCAGGACAAGCCCGAGAAACAATATGCCGAAGCAGGCCTCGATGCCGATGCCATCGTCGATACCGTGCTCAAGGCACTCCGACACAACTCAGGCGGCGTCGTCGAGGAAGCGCGGGCCTGATCGCGCCGAAATGCGACGAACGGATTGAACTTGGCGGATTTTTCCGTCGAGTTGGGGCCATAACTTAGCAATCGGGTTACCATTCCCGCGCTACAAACCGCCCGTGCACAAAGGCGAGGGCGATGGCGCACGATTATCAATGGCACCGGACGGAGGTCCGCAAGCGGCGGGCGCGGGACTGGAACACTGTTCCCGACCCAGAGGCGCGCCCGCGTGGGCCATGGCTGCGCATCGGGCTTATCGTCGCGCTCGGTGCGACCTCAGGCATGGTGATCGCGCACGGGATCAGCGATGCCGACCGCTCGCGCTACGACCGGCTGATGAGCAGCGTCGACATCGCCCCGCCGGAAGCCCCGAGCCCGCCGCGCGGATGAGACGAGCCGACGCGAGCATGCGCCTTCCCACATTGACCGGCGATTGCCTCGGGCTCACAACCGCGCAGTCATAGCGGCGGCCTGGTGCGTGTCGCGCCGGCCGGGCGCATGGACGATCTAGGAGAACGCGATGCGACTGATCCTGCTCACCCTCGCAGCGGCGATGGCGGCGACGCCCGCACTCGCCGCCGATCCCGTCTCGCTCAAGGCGACGCTCGCGGGCAGCGCTGACACCGACGCCGACGGCACGGGTTCCGCAACCGTGACGGTCGACACCAACAAGAACGAGGTTTGCTACAAGCTCACCGTATCCGGCATCGATCCGGCGACGATGGCGCATATCCACAAGGGCGCCGCGGGTGCTTCCGGCCCGGTGGTGGTGCCGTTCGACCCGCCGACCGGCGGCAGCTCCGAAGGCTGCAAGCCGGTGACCGCAGAGGTTTCCGCCGCGATCGCCGCAAACCCGGGCGACTATTATGTCAACGTCCACAACGCGACCTTCCCGAGGGGCGCGATCCGGGGTCAGCTCGCCAGATAAGAGCTGAACTCGAGCATTGGAAACTGGCCCCGGGAGCGATTCCGGGGTCGGTTTTTTGCCCTTTGCGGGAATCCCTTAGCGGGATTGGCCTGAATGGCGGGCGCGGTGCCCGGATGGTCGAACGGCGATCTGGAGGATCGTCTGTGCAGGACTGCATGAAACGCCGGCTGCTCTACGCGTCGTCGCAAGCCTATGAGCCCGAAACCGCGGAGGAGCGCCGCCGCGTCGGCTGGATCGAGCCGCCGGTCGTGGTGCGCCGCGCCGGCCCCATCGGCCACCGGTCGATCGACCAGGCGCTGGTCGGCCGCGTACCGGACGGCGTGGTGGTGGCATTCCGCGGATCGCTGCCGATCGCGTTCGATGGTGGCCATGATGGCTGGGCGACTCTGCTCGACTGGCTGAACGACGGCCTGGCCGTCTGTGTCGAGACACGAGACTATCCCGGCGGCGTGCATCTGGGCTTTGCCGAATCGATGCGCCGGCTCTGGGCCGATGCCGAGGGATCGCCCGGCGTGCTGAGCCTGGTGCGCGGCCTGCTGGTGCGCAATCTGATGGACGGGCGGGCGCAGCGGCATCTGTTCCTGACCGGGCACAGCAAGGGCGGAGCGCTGGCGAATCTTGCGGCGTGGCGCGCGAGCCAGCTGCCCGAATGGGGCGACATGCCCCTCAGCGTGGCGACGATCGCGGCGGCGCGCGCCGGCAACGGCGCCTTCGCGCGGCACTATGCGGCGACGCGGATCGCTTGCCTGCGCTACGAGGTGCCATCCGATCCCGTGCCGCATCTGCCGCCCGGCCCGGAGACGCCGCGTTGGGTGCGCGCGGTCGCGCGGCAGTTCGGGCCGACGCTGACGGCAAGCGACTATCATCCGGTCGGCCTGCGCGTCAGCGGTGCGCCCGCGCGGGGGTGGCTGAACGCGTGGCTCGGCCATATCGGGCGCCTGGTCTCGTGGCGCGGGCTCGATCTCCGGGCGCTGACCCCAGCGGCGTTGGCAGCGCACGCGATTGGTCCGCGATCAGGCTATGACCAGCTCATCTGCATCGGGGAGACCGCTTGCGGCCACGGTCGTCGCTGAGTCGCGCGCCGTTTAACTTCGCCCTGCAACTGCCTGAAAATGACTGATTTACGCCACGTTTCGTTCATCGGAGCGACAGAAACCGTTGCCCGAAAGCCGCATTATCGGCCTGGGCCGGGCTTATTTGCCCCGTGGTGCAACGGCTCCCGGATTGAGGGGTTGGGACGGACCTCGGCGATGTCGGCATGCGCGAGGCGTCCGGCAGCCGGGGAGTAACAACAAAGGTGTACACCATGCGTAAGCTTTTCATCGTGACCGCCGCGGCGGCCGCATTCGTCGCCGTCCCCGCCTTCGCGCAGGATAATGGACAGGCGGACTCCGCATCGGACGGCGCCCGGTCTTCGCGGATCGAGCCCTATGTCGGCGTGACGGGCGGCTGGGAGCAGTTCGATAACGAGCGCAACGCGGGCATCCCGCAGTCGCCGAACCGCCATGACCGGCTGAACGGCTCGCTCGTCCAGGGCGTCGCGGGCGTCAATCTGAACGTCGTCGGGCCGCTGTTCGTCGGAGCCGAGGGCAATGCCGCCAAGGGCGTCTCGGGCGATATCGACTGGGAATATGGCGCGGCTGGCCGGGTCGGCGTGCGTGCGGGCCAGAATGGCCTGTTCTACGGCAAGGTCGGCTATCAGTGGGTCAATTTCGACAAGTTCGGCGACAACAGCCGCGACTATCACGCGATGACCTATGGCGCGGGCGTCGAGGTCGGCAGCAAGAGCGGCATCCGTGTGCGCGGCGAGGTCAACACCTTCGGCTCCGCACACAGCGTGCGGCCGATGGCGGGGCTCGTGAAGGGCTTCTAAGCTGAGGAGAGGGCGGGTGCGGCGATGGCCGCGCCCGCCCTTTGCATTGGGCTATTTCCCCTCGGCGAGCTGGAACTCGGCCGGCACGGGGATGACCTCATAGACGGTCAGCAGCGCAGATTTGTCGGACGGCGCCAGAGTCAGCCGCCAGCGGAACGGGCCAATGCGCTCCACCACGCCCAGCGCGCTCTGGGCGGGCACGGCGCCGTAAATCGGTGCCCTGGCGTCGCCCAGACCATAGGCGCCGAGAAAGACGAAGCGGTTGCCGTCATCCGGATAGAGCCAGCCCGAAGGCCGTTCGGTGCCGGTCTGCTTGGTGAACGACTGGCCCTCGCTCTCGCCACCGACATAGCAGAAGGTTGCGGGAAAGGTGCGATAGGCGGGCACGCGCCGGCCTTCTCCGCCGAGCTTCACCACACGGCAGCGATAGGACCCGGGCGGCAGCGCGGGATGGGCGAGCGCGCGGCCGGGATCGAGCAACGCGCCTTCCCGCGCCAGCGCGCTCGCGAAGCGCGGCTTGGCTGCGGCGAGCGCGGCCGACCAGAGCGTGGCGAAGGCGCCGAGCCGATCCGCATCCTCGGCAACGATCAGGCGCTGCCATTGCTTGTCGGGCGGCGGGGGCAGCTCGACGATCGCGGTGGGCCTGCGCGCCTGCGTGGACGCGCAACCGCCGAGAGCAGCGGCAAGCAGGAGCAGGAAGAGGCGAGCGTCGCGGCGCATGATTCTTCCCCCGGGATGGACAACCTCCATCTACATGATCGGCGGCGGTTTAAGGAGGGGTGCGTTGCCGTGGTTGACGGAAAATAAGCCGTTATGACTGCAATGCCGAACTCCATTTCGAGAGAAGGTGAACCATGTCCGACACCTACCTTCGCCTGGTACCGTCCGATCCCGATTACCGCCCCACCCAGGATGCGGCGGAGGCAGCGGTCCGGCTGCTGACCGGCTTCTTCCCGCGCTCGAACGGGGTGAGGGCAGAGGCCGAACCGGGTGTGGTGTTCTTCGACGCTGGCGGGAACACCGAGAGCATCGCCTGCCCGGCGTGCGGCGCGGACCTGATGGACTGGTGGGGCGACGCAATGGATTCGGCCCATGCCGGCGGCTTCCGGGACCTTTCCGTCACCACGCCGTGCTGCAAGACGCGGACCTCGCTCAACGACCTTGTCTATGTATGGCCGGCAGCGTTCGGCAGCTTCGCGCTCGAGGTGGCCAACCCCGGGGCGCCGTCGATCGCCGATGCGCAGCGCGGCGCCGTCGAGGAGATGCTCGGATCCCCGGTGAAGGCGGTCTGGCAGCGTCTCTAAGGCCGTCGCTCAACCGGGCTTTTGCCACTCCATGATCAGGAACCAGGGCACGCGGCGATAGCGGGCGATCATCTCGGGCTCGCCGCCATAGGGCGAAGGCTCGGTGAAGTGCCGGAGCAGCAGCCCCTGTTCGAGCAGCAGCGTCATGTAGCTTTCGAGCGGCCGGTGCCAGTTGCGGATGCGGATGCCGCGCCAGGCGACCCAATCGGCCCTTTCCTCGAGATAATGGTCGATCGAGAAGCGGGCGTGGCCCTTCCAGTCGCGCGTCCATCCTTCGCCCTGGCCAGCAGTGTTGAAGCTGGTGAGGTTTGCGATCAGCAGCGACCCGCCGGGCCGTAGCACCCGCGCCATCTCGGCAATGGCGGTGGCGATATCGGGAATGTCGATCAGCGACAGATAGCTGACGACCAGATCGAAGGACTCGTCGGCGAAATCGAGGGTTTCTGCGCGGCCGATGCGATAGTCGCCGCCCCGGTCCTTGCGCCGCGCATGCTCGATCAGCGCCTCGGTGGGGTCGATCCCGATCGTTGAAATGCCGCGTGTACGGAGCATGCGGCAGAAGCGCCCCTCGCCGCAGCCGACATCCAGCGCGGCGGCGAAGCGCCCCGCCTCGACTCGCGCCTGCATCGGCCGGTCGAGCACGCAGGCGCGGCCGAAGTCGCCGGCATCGCCCATGTCGGCAATCCAGGCCGTTGCCGATTCAGTCCACCCGTCAGTCACCATGCCCCCTTGCCGCCCGATCGATCGGGTGCGCCGTCCTAGAACATCGAGGGTCTGGTGCCCAACGCTACCAGCGAGCGCGGCGCGGCACTCTGATTCCGTGCATTCCGCGATACGGCTCACAGGCGATGCCGTCGCTGTCGCCGTCCATTTCTTCGCGATAGCCGGGCCGACCGCGATAGATTGGCGCCACACCGGCGGCGCGCGCTGCGTCGCAGTTCGCGTAATAGACGTCCGACGTGGGGGCGTCCGCCGCGTCTTCCATCGCCGGGTCCGGGGCGGGCGCGGGGAGGTCAGCGAGCGGGACGGAGGGGGCGGCAGCAGCGGAAGGACCAGTGCTGGCGGCAGGCGCGGTCAGGAACAGCACGCCGCCAAAGGTCAGCGCCGAGGCGAGAGCCGTGCCGATCAGGAAGCCGCGATCCATCGTGCGAGAATGCAGCCGGATGGTTGATGAAGGGTGACGCCGCGGCAGCAACCGGCACCGATCCGGAGCAATCGGAGCATGGCACGGGGCGTGCAATCGGCGGGCCGGCCTTCTAAGGCGCCCGCATGGCCGACGTTCGAATCAAGCGCTTGCCGTTCACGTGGAGGCCGGAATCGCTGGTCTGGTCGGGCGACGATCTGGTCGATTGGGTCGCAGGCGGCCGGCGCTGGCTGTCCGATGGCAACCAGGACGGTCCGGCCATGCTTTATGGCTATGTGTTCGATCGGGCGCTCATGTCCTCCTCGGGCCTTTATGCCGCGATCTTCTGCGAGCGGGGGACCAAGGGCCTGATCCTGCGCGAGGGGGAGATTCTGCGCGAGATCGACCGCAGCTACTACCAGGCCGATGCGTTTGCCTATCCGGTCGCGCTGGGTCGCTTGCCGGATGGTCGCGAGGTGATCGCTCATTGCCCGGATCAATATAACGTCATCGAGATCGAGACGCTTGACGACGGCGAACGCCTGACCCGGCGCGAAGGCAAGGCGCAGGACTTTTTCCATTCGCGGTTGAGCTTCAGCCCGGATGGTCGCTTCCTGCTCTCCGCCGGTTGGGTATGGCAGCCCTGGAACGGTTTCTGCCTGTTCGATGTCGAGCGGGCGCTGCGCGATCCGCGCTCGCTCGACCGGATGGAGAGGCCCTTTGGCGACGTCACGGGCTCACCGAACGAGGGCGAAGTCGGTGCTGCGTGCTGGTTGAACTCGTCGCAGCTGCTGGTGACCACCGATCCCGACGGCGAGTATCTCGATGAGCCGGAGCATAAGGGGCCGCCCTGTTCCGGCGTGAGGGATGTCGGCGCGGGTGAGTGGCTTAGCCGGTCGAGCGCGTGGAACACTGGCGCGTCCTTGTCTCCCTGCGCGGGCGGTGTGCTCTATGTCGAGAACGGTCATCCGCACTGGTGGGCACCGGGGCGGGATGCGCCATTGGTGTGGCCCGATATCAGCGTCAGGGCAGCGCCCGGCGCTGCGGAGCGGCGTGGGATCGTCCATGATTGCCCCTTGCTGGCGGCGCATCCAACCAAGCCGCGCTTCGCTGCTGTGACTGACGACGAGATCGTCGTTGTCGACCTGAACTGACGGGTTCAGAGGCGGTCCGCACCGCTCGTCGGACTTTCGTCGCAAGTTATGCCGCGCTGCGGCAAATCCGGGTTACCCTGCTCTCCGATCTTGCGATGGAGGCACCGCATGAAGTCGTTCCAATTCTCCCTGGCACCCGAACAGCTGTGGCAGGCGATCAACCCGATGAGCTTCTACCAGCAGGGCGCGCAGTTCGGCTTCATCAACATCGATCTCGGCGCGACGCCAAGGCCGGATATCGAGCAGGACGTTCTGGACGAAGTCGGCAGCTATGGCCGCCAGCTTGGCCGGATCGGCGATGCGCTGGAGGTGCTGATCCGGCGGGTCGACCCGAAGGGGCTGAGCGCCGAGGAGCAGGACGCGCTCGACATCGTGCAGGGGCAGCTGGCCGAGATCCGCAAGATCAAGCGGCGGGAACGCGCGCAGGACGCGGCCTAGCATCGAAAAAGAGGGGCGGGGACATGAGCGCCGGCATCGAGCAGCTTCGCGACTTCCGCTTTCCCAGCGGGCTGGACTGGGACCTGGCGACGATCACCTGTCGTGCGCCCGAACTCGCCCGCCGCCTCGGCGTCGAGCTCGAGCGATGGGAGGAGGACGGGCTTGGCTGGGCCACCGGCTTCGCTCTCGGACCGGCCGAAACGCCGGTCCTGATCAGGGAACTGGTCGAAGGCCTGAACGGCCATCCCCTTTATGGGACCGTGGTCGCCATCGATGGTGGCGAGGCCGCGGCGATGGGGCACCGCGCCACGCTGGACCGGGTGCTGGCATTGCTGGGCCTCGACGAAGCGGCGGTATCCTGGATGCCGGACGATCTGTCCGAATGGGCGCTGGTGGCGGGCCGGCTCATCGCATTCCGGGTCGCACGGCGGGAGCAAGCGAGCCCAAGGATGCCGGAGGCCCGGTGATCGGCGATCGCTGCGGTTCCGGCCGATTGGACGGTGCCGGCAGCATGATCTCCAGCATGCGTCGCGTCGCGGCGGCGAGGGAATGTGAAGCGTCGTACAATGCACGCACGGCGGGATCGAACGCCGGCAGATCGGCCTTCGCTGCGTCATCGATCGCTGCGAGGAAGCCGGGCGCGTCCCGGGCCAGCCATCCGGCCGACACGACATCGGAGGCATAGCCCGAAAAGGCCTCGACTGTGCCGATGACGCGCTTGCCGAACATCAGCGCCTCGGCGACCTTGGTCTTCATGCCCGACCCGTCGAAGATCGGTGCGACCACGCACTGCGCGCCGAGATACCAGGGGGCGAGATCGTCCACGGCGCCGACGATCCGGATATTGGGAGATGAGCCAAATTCCCGCTGCAGCACTTCCATGCCCTGACCGACGATCATGGTCGGCAGCGGCGACCGGGGCGCCACCGCGCGCGCGAACCACTCGATCCCGCGCCGGTTCGCGTAAAAGGCGCCGCCGACGAACAGCAGATACCGCTCCCGGCATGGCGCAATCGCCGGTCGAGAGGGGAGGGCGTCGTCCAGCGCCATGGGCGACAGATAATCGGCGCCGCGACCGTACAGCCGCCGCAGCGTCTCGCTATCGCGTCTCGACAGGCAGACGATCACGTCGCTGTGGCGCACCGCCTTGCGCTCCGCGGCATAGTTCGCGGCGAGAAGCGCGAGGGAAAGGGCGGTCCGCTTCGCCCGGGCAGCGCCCAGGAAGAAGCGCGCCTCGACATTGTGGAAGAAGGTCACCACCCGGACCTGCGCAAAGGCGCGTTTGATCGGCGCGACCAGATGCCCGAGGCTCGAGCCGTCCACGAACACCTGCCCCGCGGCAACCTCGCCGACGCGGGCGACGACGCGCGCGGTTTCCAGTGGGTCGAGCCCGGGCTGTCCGCGCACCGCGTGGATCAGGCTGGGGTTTGATCGTCTCGCCAGCCGGTGCACCGTCAGGGACTCGTCGAACACGCCCATCAGCGCCCGGGCATTGAGCCGGCACAACAGCTCCCGCCCGCCGGGCGGGGCGTCGGGATCCAGCAGGGTGACCAGGAGGACGCTGGCCGGATCGGGGGCGGGCATTTGCGGGAGGCTGCAACAAACGAGGCCGGGCGACAATCGCCGTTTGCGCCGGGAACGCGGGTAACGGCGCTTAGGTATAACCCCGCCTATCTCCGCATCAGCCGCTCGGTCAGGGTCTCGCTCGCCACGATCGAAAGGGCGAAGCCTTGTTCAAGATCACCATCGACAGGCCGAGACGCCTGATGAGCATCGAGCTTTCCGGCCTGCTGTCGGCCGATGACGTCGGCGACCTGTCGCAACAGCAGCAGGCGATGGTGATGGCGAGAGGCTGGCGGACCGGCAGCTTCCTCCTGCTGGTCGACGCGACCGCCTGCATCATCCAGCCGCAGGACGTCGTGCGGGCGTTCCAGTACATCGTCGACTTTTCGGCGATCAAGGCGGCCCGCATCGCGGTGGTGCGCGGCGATTCGCCCATAGGCACGCAGACCCGGCGGATTCTCCCTTATGACGGCACCCAGATGTTCGGCACCATGGCGGAGGCCGAGGAATGGTTGTTCCAGGATCCGCCATCGACGATCCCGCTGCTGGCCGTCGGGTGACCGGAGCAGGGTATCAGCCCCGCCCGATCACCGTCCGCCGCGCGAGCATCCCCACATCGAATTCGAAGATCAGCTCGATCACCGGCGCGGCGGCGGGGTTCTTCGTAAAGGGCGCGCCGGTGCAGAACAGATTGGGCATGCCGTTGTCGCACCACAGATCGGCGGGCAGGCGCGGCTGGGGACGGCCGTCATATATGACCCGGTCCCTGCCCATGCCGCCACGCAGGGCGGCCACAGTGAAGTCCCGCTTGCCCGCGAGGGTCAGGTCGATGTCGATCTGGAAATGCGCAGGCGATGCCATGGTGCTGGCGCGGTAGGCGCTCATTTCCCCAAGGGTGAGCACGGCGCCGGGCGTTCCGGTCATCGGCTTGATGACGTTCGCATAGAGCCGCACCAAGCGGCCCGTCCGCCCCTCCAGCACCGGGCCCTGCGCGATCGTCTTCGCGGTGAGGAGATAGCGGAAATAGGCGCCGAAATCCTTGCCGGCCCTGGCCGCCTCGGCAGCGAGCCGGACCGGTTCGGCGCCGGTGCAGTTGCGGAAGACCGGGGCGTTGCGGCGTTTCACGAAGACCTGGCCCGACGACCAGGCGGGCACGCCGGCCGATTTCAGCGTTGTGCGGATCAGAATGGCCCCGGGGCGATCCACGACCGAGAGGACCACGCCCGCGCCGAGATCGCCGGCGACGTGCGAGCCGTTCTGCGTGGCGTCGCCCGGCCGTCCGCGGCAAAAGGACAGCGGCTGGCCCGGCAGCATGTTCCAGTTCGCCAGCCCGCCGCCCTGCTCGAGCCCTGAAACGTCGTTCTTCCGGACGGTGAAGACGCCGTTCGCATAGGTGACATTGGTACCGTCGACGCGATTGTAGCGGCTGCCGGTCGGCATGAAGGGGTAGCAATATTGCGCCTGGGCGATCCGGCAATTCTCGAAGATCGTCTCGTCGTTGAAGCCGAGCGCCCCGTAGAAGCCCATTCTGGCGATGTCGCAATTGGAGACATGCAGGCTCTTTCCGCCGATGCCGAGCAAGGCGATCCGGCAGTCTTCGAGGCTGACCTGATCGACGCTCGCGCTTTGCATCCCGATGCCGGCGAGCAGGCGCCCGCCGCGGCGGACGGACCGCTTCACCAGCTTGTCGGGCTCGCTATGCACGCGCTCCACGCAGCGTTCGGCGAGGAACTCCTCGCAGACGCTTTCGGCGAAGCCGGGCGTGTCGCAGTCGCGGAAGGTGACCTTGCGCCCCATCGCCAGAATGTAGTTGCTGTGCGCCGTGCCCGCGTGGCGGCAGGTAAGCCCGAGAAAGCTGTGGTCGATATCCCAGGTGAAGCCGTTGCGATCGAGCTTGTAGACGCGCGATCCGCCCCATTTGTTCTGCGCCGGATAGGAGGCGAAATCCGGCCGGTAATCATGGCTGAGCGGGGCATCGAAGGTCAGCACGCCGGAACGCGGATCGACCGCCCTGATACGGACGAAATCGAAACGGTAGAAATTCGGCGGATAGCCGCCAAACTGGATATCCTCGCCGGCGATCATCACGATCTCGCCGGGGGCGTAGTGGCGCAGGTCCGCCGGGGTTGCCACGACCACCCTTGTGTCGCCCTTCTTCGCCGCGCGGATCATCGGGTTGACGATGTTGCGATAGAGCACCGTGTCGCAGCCGACCGGCCAGGGAAAGCCGGTGGGCGAGGTCTGCAGGAAGGTCGCGCCGTGCGCGTCGAAGACCAGGGTCGAGATGCCCTTGAAGCAGTCCGTGGCGACGGTCTGGTCGAAATGATAGACGCCCGGCGGCACCGTGACATGCACCGCCCGACCCTCCGCCGATTCAGCGCGGGCCCATTTGCCGAACGCATTGAGCGCGGCGGAGGTGGCGGTGGTGCTCGATGCCGGGCCGTTGGCGACCGCGCCGAATTTCAGCAGATCGGTCGGGCGAGCAGGGCTCTGGCGTGCGGGGGTCATGCTTCCCTTTCCGGCGTCGATCCCCCGCGATGGCCGTACGGATCATGGAATGGCTATCGCATGAACGCTCATGCGGCCGGAAGTGGCGGTTTTCGGGCGGTCGGCTGGCGCGTGACGCAGCGCGAGAGCGGATTCAGATTACCTCAAACGCGACATCCACCCTGAACTCTCGCCGCGCATCGGCGAAAACGGCGGAAACTCCCGCGAGGAACGAAACCATGTCGCCCGAGAGGTGCGCAGCGTTTTGGACGATGACCCTGAAGGGCGGCTCCACTTCGTTGATCCCGCCCGACAGGCTGTCATACAGCGCATTCAGATTGTGCCCATGCCAACCCGGCGCATCGAGTTCAGACAGTAACGCGTGGAAGAAATCCTCGGCCGAGTGCCAGGCAGCGCTATCGAGCAGGATTTCCTTCATGGAGCATACACTGCCATTGCATTCGGACGGCCGCAATTGACCGCCCGATAGTCTGGTTGCAACGATGAGAAACAAGCGGGATGTGGAGTTCCGCCGGGAGCCTCAATACCAATTCGGGCGCGACCGTTGAATCGAGGGCGATCGTTGGAAATGTCAGTAGGATCGCTGACATTTTCGCGTTTTGTGCAGTGAGCGGGCTCAACTATTGAATGGGGGGGTGGCTGTTGGAAATGTCAGTAGGGTTGCTGACATTTTCGAAATCTCGCTCGACATGGTATTTATCTATGTTTTTCAATGATATAGGTGAAAATGTCAGGTGGTCGACCATGTCATGAAGGGGGAAATCCGATGAAAAACTGGATCATCGCAATGGCCGCGCTGGCCACCGCTCCGATGGTGCAAGCAGCCGCGGCGCAGGAGGTGCCGGCGGCGATCTTCACCGATCCGGCGCGCGATCCGGCGAACCCTGCGCGGATGGAGGTGCTGCATATCCCGAGCGGTGGCGTGGCGATCAACGGGCTCGCTTATGTCGCGGCGGGGCCAGGGCCGCATCCGGTGGTGCTGCTGTGCCACGGCCTGCCCGGCAACGAGAAGAATCTCGATCTCGCCCAGGCGATGCGGCGCGCCGGCTGGACGGTGATCACCTTCAACTATCGCGGCTCTTGGGGGAGCCCCGGCAGTTATCGCTTCGCCAACGACCTGGCGGATGCCGATGCCGTATTGGCCTGGCTGCGCATACCGGCCAATGCCGCGAGCCTTGGCATCGACCCGAAGCGCATCGCGATGGTCGGGCACAGCCTGGGCGGCTGGGTGACGGCGCTGACCGCAGCGCATGATCCGGCACTGCTCGGCGCCGCGCTGATCTCGCCCGGCAATATCGGCTTCCTCGGCCATATGCCGCGCGACACCGCGGCGGGCTTCTTCACCGCCAACGGCCTGGAGGCGCTGGCCGATACGAGCGGCGCGATCATGGCGGACGAAGCGATCGCCCATGCCGACGCGTTCGATTTCGTGAAGGCCGGACCCCGCCTGATCGGCACCAACCTGTTCGTGCTGACCTCCGACGACGGCCTTGCGCCGGAGGCCGACCGACTGGCCGCCGCGGTGAAGGCGGCTGGGGGCACCAGGCTGACGACCCTGCATGTCGCGACCGACCATAGCTGGTCCGACCGGCGCATCCGGCTGGAGAGCGAGATCATCCGGTGGCTGGCGGGGTTGGGGCAGTGACGTTTGGAAGCCCGGTAAACTATAGTCCAATCATCTGGGCCCGATCGAATCTTGGGGGTGAGAGAATGAACAAGCTGTTCTATTGGTTGACTACGGCACAGGTGCGTTACGCCGCCATGTCTGCGGGAGAGCGATCAGATGCGATGCTCCAGACCGCCATCGATCTCTGCGTAGCGGTTCTGCTGGGTTTCGCCCTGGTGGTTGGGGTAACCCGGGAGCCAGCCGCTTTCCTTTTCTTGATTCCGCTATTCGCCGTGGGACTGTTCTTTCGCGTAAGACAGGCCCGAGAGCGCTGGGGAATTTAGGAGCGCGTCACCCTAGTTCCCGGCGCACTAGGATCAAGCATATGGCGCGTCGATTGCGCGACTTGGTATTTTGGGTCTTGCGGGGCGTTGCATGGACGTTGGTGGTCGCCTTGGCGATCGCTGTGGCGGCGTCAGTGACGTTCATCCCGCTTTCCTATGCGCCGGGCGGAATCCAGACCGATTTCGTGAACGGCCATTGGATCATGGTGGGTGGCGCGTCGCTGTTCGTGGTCGTGATGGTGCGCAGATTGTCCAGGACGGATGGGCTTTCGCTCGTGCCACGGGATGTCGCGAAGGTCGTTTGGTTCACTACAACCGGCATGATGCTGGCGATCTGGCCGCTTGCCTTCATTGCCTGGGCCAATGGCTATGGAGTCCATGAAGTCCGCAGGCACGATATGATCGTGACCGCCCTCGAGGTCACGCATATTCCGCCCGCCGTCACGCCGATTCAGAGCTTAAAGCTGCGTGAATTGAACTCGGGCTGGACGGCGGACCTACGAGTGACCGAGGCGCGGGAGGCGTTTGCGAAGGTGGGGAATTGCGTGCGGATCGATGTGCGCCAAGGCCGTATCGGGCTCGACTGGATCAGCGACGCGCGGCCTATTCCCTGCGACTGCGATGACGGCGCTAAAGGGTAGCTTTGCTGATCCATGGTTCGTGAGGTGGTGCTAATTGTTAAACTGTAACTGTAACTTAAGTAAACTGGCGCCGTATCTCACCGTAATTCTTTAAAATTAAAACGGAACATCGCCCTCATCAAGCGCTTGCAGTATATTATCAAGAGCCTTATCTGCGCCACGAGCCTTGCGGGTCGCAATATTCCGTAGTTTTTGCATCAGTTTCCAGTACGTTGGATAGTCATCCATATTGGTTTTTCGGCTAGAAAGATCGGAATCGTTAAAAGCATCGATACTGTTGCTATTGCTGTCAACGATTGAAATGACCTCAAGGGACTCGCCTTCGTCGTTCTGGCCGAAATCCAATTTAATCTGGTAACCCGGAAGGTTTGTTACAACGGAATTGGACCAGTTGTCCATTGACCACGTGAGGCTATTGCTGATTGTCTTTTCATAAAGCTTCTTAACAAGGGCTTCATATTTTTCTAGCTCGTCCGACATGTTACGAACCTTCTTCGATATGTCTAAGGATGTTGGTCAATATTTCGTAGTTTCTTCGGATGACTGCTTTTATTTTGGATGGGTCGGGAAGAGTTCCCTTGTCTGACAGGGCGGCATCTACCCTATCGCAAAAACTTCCCATTTGCGCTGCCATTTGTCGAAGGGAATTTCTAAGGTTAGTTGGTAGGGTAGATAACCCCACTTCCAATCGGATTATAGCTCTCCGCGCATCCTCATAACTATCGACTGCGTCCTTCCAAGCGCCATTGTTTAGATGGCGCTTGGTCGCATCCAATGCGTAATTTGCTTCAGATATGTCTCTCGACGCATCATGTCGCAAAGATCTGGATTTAAATTCGGCCACGGCGTCTCGCGCGAGATTAGCGGCAGTTCCCGCACGTCTCGCTTGGATGAATGTAAAATACAGACCTATTAGGGTGGCTGCCGTCGAGAGGACGCTGATAACCAAGCTGATTAATGCGACCGCTGGGCCGCTGTTAGAGCTTAGTAGCCATGTCATCGTCCTCGTCCGACGCTCCCCTCACTCCGCCGCCACACCAGCCTGCGAGAACATATCCCCGCCGCCAGTTGCATCCCCGGCATCCTCATTCGCCGCCTTGCCGCCCTTAGCCTTTTGCCGCTTGTCGAAGCCGTCCCAAACCTCGTTCCAGTTCCCGCGCGTCGCGGCCTTGGAATATTCCGTCGCGCGCTGTTCGAAGAAATTGGCGTGCTCCACGCCGTTGAGCAGCGGGGCGAGCCAGGGCAGGGGGTGCTCCTTGATCAGGAACATCGGCTTCAGGCCGAGCTGGCCCAGCCGCCAGTCGGCGATGTAGCGGATATAGCGCTTGATCTCCTCGGCGGTCATGCCGTTGACCGGGCCCATCTCGAAGGCGAGATCGATGAAATTGTCCTCGAGCCCGACGGTGTGGTGGCACATGTCGCGGATGTCGGCCTTGACCGACTTGGTCAGGCAGTCGCGCTCCTTGCAGAAGGCGTGGAACAGCTTGATGATGCCCTCGCAGTGCAGGCTCTCGTCGCGGACGCTCCACGACACGATCTGGCCCATGCCCTTCATCTTGTTGAAGCGCGGGAAGTTCATCAGCATCGCGAAGCTGGCGAAGAGCTGAAGCCCCTCGGTGAAGCCGCCGAACATCGCCAGGGTCTTGGCGATATCCTCGTCGGTGTCGACGCCGAAGCCCTGCAGGTAATCGTGCTTGTCCTTCATCTCGCTATATTCGAGGAAGGCGCCATATTCGCTCTCGGGCATGCCGATGGTGTCGAGCAGATGGCTGTACGCCGCGATGTGCACCGTCTCCATGTTGGAGAAGGCAGCGAGCATCATCTTGATCTCGGTCGGCTTGAAGATGCGGCCATATTTCTCGTGATAGCAATCCTGCACCTCGACATCCGCCTGAGTGAAGAAGCGGAAGATCTGGGTGAGCAGGTTGCGCTCATGGTCGCTGAGCTTCTGCGCCCAGTCGCGGCAATCCTCGCCGAGCGGCACTTCCTCAGGCATCCAGTGGATCTGCTGCTGACGCTTCCAGAAATCGAACGCCCAGGGGTATTCGAACGGCTTGTACTGCTTGCGGGCTTCGAGGAGGGACATGGGCGGATCCTTACAGTTACGCGGTTTTTAGCGGAAGAAATTGAGGTAGAGGAGTCCGGCACCAGCGATGGTGAGGACGATCCCCAGGCGGAAATAATCGGGCGGCGGTTTCACCGTCCTGACGTCGAGCGACCCGTCGGCCAGCCCCGCCTCGTGCGTGCGGGCGCGGCGCTCGCGCAGCTTCGCGCCGAAGACGAGATAATAGACCCCGCAGCCGAGCAGCGCGAGATCGAGCGCGCCCGAGAACCAGTCGCCGGTCGACCAGTGGCTCATGATGCGCCTCCCATTTTGGAGAGGTCCAGGATGAGGAAGAAGGAAAAGAAGGCGATCCAGGCGAGGCCGATGAGCCGAGTAGCGCGTGTCGGCGCTCCGGTAAGACCAGCGTTACCCGTTGTCATTTGAATCCCGAGCAGAATGAAGATCGAGGTGCCCACATGCTCGGTCCAGCCGGGACGTTCGGTTTCCGGTACGAACCAGGTGAGGACCTGCGTACCGACGACGACCGCAAAGAGCAGGCCCAGTGCGTAGTCCAGCGTGCCGATCTTGCCCCGGGTCGGATTCTCTCGGGCAAGCGCGGATTCGATGGAGCGCAACTCTTCGAAATAGCTGTCGTTGCCGCGCGCCAGACGGCGGTGATGGCGGCGTTCCAGCCAATGGCGGTGCAGCGCGCCCAGCGGTTCGGCCAGCTTGCCGATGATCATCATCAGCGCAAAGACGCCGCCGCCGCACGCCACGGCGATGGCAAGGAAGGTCGGCGTGCTCACGATCCCGCCCCCCATGAATCCAGCGCCCAGGCGAAGCGCCCCAGCAGCAGCGCCAGCGCGATCAGCATGGTGCCGGCGATGCGGCGGCCATAAACCGCGCCCTCGCTGCGTGCCGGCCGCGTGAACACGACCAGTCCGCCGATGCCGGCGGCCGCGGCGACCGCGGTCATGATGAGCGGCGCGCGGGTCATCCGCGCTGCCGGTTCGTATAGACCGTCTTCGATCCGCGGTGCGACCCGACGCCGAGGAAGACGATCCCGATGAAATAGCCGAAATCATACCAGCCGCCATTGTTGGGCACGGCATAGACCGCGACGTCGGGCATGAAGAGCGACAGGATCCACGCGACGGGGAAGATGAAGCCGTGCCACAGGCCGAGCAGGAAGCCGGGCGCGGCGGGCTGCACGGAGGACGCGATCTGATGCGCGCAGGCCGACAGGCTCGCGGCGAGCGCCAGCGCAGCGAGGAGGCGTAGATAGGGGATATGGGCGCGGCTCATGCGAAGGTCCGCAGATAGAGCGAATAGGCAAACAGGCCGACGCCGACGACGAACAACACCAGCGCCGCGATCTTCGCCTGTTCGGGCGGAATGCGCTGGCCGAGCGAATCCTTCTTCGCCTCGCGGCTGGAGATCAGCGTCACCAGCACGCCGAGGAACACGCAGAAACAGGCGATCGTCACCAACATGGCTGAGCCTCCCGGAATCGCGCCTTCGGGCTTGCATCGAATCGGCTTCGGGCGCGTTGTGAGCCCGCATCCGTAACGAAGGAGATATGCTCATGGCCGACGCAAGCGCAATCAAGGAACATATGGAAGTCATCGGCGCGGACGGCGTCCATGTCGGCACGGTCGACCATGTCCAGGAAGGCCGCATCAAGCTGACCAAGGCCGACAGCGGCACCGGCAGCCATGAAGGGCACCATCATTTCATCCCGCTCGGCCTGGTGGCCGATGTCGAGGGCGATCAGGTGCGGCTGTCGGCGAACGCCGACGTCGCCGTGACGTTCGAGGAAGAGGCGTAGGGTCATCGCGCCACCTTTCCCTCTCCCAGCGGGAGAGGGAGGGGCCCGCTCAGCGAAGCTGAGTGGGAGGGTGAGGGCGACTGGGTACGCATCGCTTGCGGCTCAATCTCACCCTTCCGCCCCTTCGGGGCTCCCTCCCCCTCCTGCAAGGAGAGGGAGATTTGGGCGATGATGCCGCTTGTATTTGCCAGCACATCGTTGTTCCAGAAGCGCAGGACCGTATAGCCCTCGCCTTCGAGGAAGCGCGTTCGCGCCGCATCATAGGTCGCGGCCTCGCTGTGCTGGCCGCCATCGACTTCGACGATCAGCTTCAGGCCGAAGCTCAGGAAATCAGCGAAATACGGGCCGAGCGGGACCTGATAGCGGAATTTCGCTGTCGGGAAGGCTTCGCGTAACGCGCGGCGCAGGCGTTTTTCGGCCTCCGTCGCGTTCTTGCGTAATTCCCTGGCGCGGTCGACGCTGCCTGAGGGGAGGGTGCGGTAGTTGCGCATCACCCTCACCCTCCCACGCGGCTGCGCCGCGCGGGCCAGCACTGGGTGAACAGCGCCCCGCGCTGTTCAGGCCATGCCGGGGGCATGGCCGACCCAATGCTCCTCTCCCGCTGGGAGAGGGGTTTTAAGTGTGCGTTCCCAATCCCTCTCCCCGCGGGAGAGGGAAGGAGCGCCGAAGGCGCGGGAGGGTGAGGGCGATCTAGACGCAACACCTCACTGACAAGCCAGACACTCGTCATAGTCCTTCGACTCGACCTGGATCTCGCGCAGGTCGATCGTGTTGTCGGCCTCCACGCCCCCGGCGAAGCCCGCGCGCTGGATGCTCTTCGAGCGGAGGTAATAAAGCGACTTGATGCCCAGCTCCCACGCGCGGAAGTGGAGCATCAGCAGGTCCCATTTCTCGACATCGGCCGGGATGAACAGGTTCAGCGAGGCCGACTGGTCGATATAGGGCGTGCGGTCCGCGGCGAGCTCGATCAGCCAGCGCTGGTCGATCTCGAAGCTGGTCTTGTAGCAGTCCTTCTCCTCCTGGGTGAGGAAATCGAGATGCTGCACCGAACCGCCCTGTTCGAGGATCGAGTTCCACACCGCATCCGAGTTCTTCGACTTCTCGATGAGCAGCTTTTCCAGATACGGGTTGCGGATCGACCAGGAGCCCGAGAGCGTCTTGTGAGTATAGACGTTCGCCGGGATCGGCTCGATGCAGGCGCTGGTGCCGCCGCAGATGATGCTGATCGACGCGGTCGGCGCGATCGCCATCTTGCAGCTGAACCGCTCCATCACGCCCATGTCGGCCGCGTCGGGGCAGGGGCCGCGCTCGATCGCGAGCTGCATCGATGCTTCGTCGACCTGGGCCTTGATGTGCTTGAACATCTTCAGGTTCCAGCTCTTGGCCATCGCGCCTTCGAAGGCGAGGCCGCGGGCCTGCAAGAAACTGTGGAAGCCCATCACGCCGAGGCCGACCGAGCGCTCGCGCATCGCCGAATAGGCGGCATGCTCCATGCCCGGCTCGGCGCGGTCGATGAAATCCTGCAGGACATTGTCGAGGAAACGCATCACGTCCTCGATAAAGCCCTTCTCGCCCTTCCACTGATCCCAGGTCTCGAAGTTGAGCGAGGACAGGCAGCAGACCGCGGTGCGATCGTTACCGAGATGGTCCTTGCCGGTCGGGAGCGTGATTTCCGAGCACAGGTTCGAAGTCGAGACCTTGAGGCCGAGATCGCGGTGATGCTTGGGCATCGCCTTGTTCACATGATCCGAGAAGACGATGTAGGGCTCGCCCGTCGAGAGGCGAGTCTCGACCAGCTTCTGGAACAGCGAGCGCGCGTCGACCGTGGCGCGGGCCGAGCCGTCCTTGGGGCTGGTGAGGGTCCATTCCTCGCCGTTGCGGACTGCTTCCATGAAGGCATCGGTGATCAGCACGCCGTGGTGGAGGTTCAGCGCCTTGCGGTTGAAATCGCCCGAGGGTTTGCGGATCTCGAGGAATTCCTCGATCTCGGGATGCGAGATGTCGAGATAGACCGCGGCCGACCCGCGGCGCAGGCTGCCCTGGCTGATCGCCAGGGTAAGCGAATCCATCACACGGACGAACGGGATGATGCCGCTGGTCTTGCCGTTCAGGCCGACCGGCTCGCCGATGCCGCGGACGTTACCCCAATAGGTGCCGATGCCGCCGCCGCGCGAGGCGAGCCAGACATTCTCGTTCCAGGTGTCGACGATGCCGTTCAGGCTGTCGGGCACCGAGTTGAGGAAGCAGGAGATGGGCAGGCCGCGTCCGGTGCCGCCGTTCGAGAGAACGGGCGTCGCCGGCATGAACCACAGGCGCGAGATATAGTCATAGATGCGCTGCGCATGCGCGGCATCGTCGGCATAGGCCGAGGCCACGCGCACGAACAGGTCCTGATAGCGCTCGCCCGGGAGCAGATAGCGGTCGTTCAGCGTGTCCTTGCCGAAATCGGTGAGCAGCGCATCGCGCGAATGATCGACCTCGACCGGATAGAGCTGCTGCTTCACTTCCTTCGAATCGCCGCGGGTCGCCAGCTTGCGCTTCGCCCCCCCATTCTTGCTGGAGGTGTCGACAGGCGCGCTCGTGGCGGCTTCGATCGTGTCGGTGGCCATATTTACGCTTGCCTCCTGGGTATCTCTGAAATCCATCGCTCTGCCCCTGCTTTTTCCATCAAACATACACGACTGGTTTGCCTTGGCATTTGCCGCTGGCGTTCCCGGTCCGTTCGAATCGGGGGCGAACCCCCATGATACCATTTTCGAGGGCGCCCAAGGAGAACGAATTATGCCGTGCCCGCACCACAGGGTGCAGGGTGGAAGCATGCCGCAATATGGGGTCGCGGTTGTCGTTCTACCAGTTCTTGGGTTCGCCCCCGAACTCAACCCCAACAGATTGTGCCCATTCCGGCGGGGACGCAAGACGGTAAATGACAGTTAGGAGACTCGGTTCGTCGCTAATTTGAGTCGGTTCATGGCATCGACGAAACGGTGCAGTGCAGCGACGCGCGGAGTTCTGCGGGGTTCGTGAAAGGCAAGAGAACGAACACTGAACATGACTAAATTTTCACAATGGGCCGGGCGCGGCCATCGGCAACGCGACGATCGCGCGTAGCCCGCTGCCCGGTGCCGCCTCCAGCGCCAGGGTGCCGCCATGGAGTTCCGCCAGCTCGCGCACGATCGACAGGCCGAAACCGTGCCCGTCGCCGCGCTCGTCGAGTCGGCGGCCCGGGCGCAGCGCCTCGGCGCGGTCTTCGGTGGGGATGCCGGGGCCGTCATCCTCGATCGTGATTCGGGCGCGGCCGGTCGCGTCGGGCTCGGCCGTCAGGGCGATTCGGCTGGCCGCCCAGCGCCAGGCATTGTCGAGCAGGTTGCCGAGCAGCTCGTCCAGATCCTGCGGGTCGATCGCCAGGGCCAGGCCGGGCGGCACCGAGCGGGTGAAGGCGATGGCACGGTCGGCATGGATCCGCGCGAGCGCCCCGGCGACGCCGTCGATCGCTGGTTCCAGCGGGGTGCGGCGTCGCGTCCCGCCCGACGCGTCGGCGCGGGCGCGGCCGAGATGGTGGCGGATCGAGCGGTCGATGCGCGCAACCTCCGCCGCCATCGCGCCGTCCGGGTCGCGGCCCTGCTCGTCCAGGCGCAGCGCAAGCGCGGCGAGCGGGGTCTTCAGGCCGTGCGCGAGGTTCGCGACATGGCCGCGGGCATTGGCGAGCGCGGCGGCATTCTCGGCGAGCAGGGCGTTGAGTTCATCGGCGAGCGGCTTGAGTTCGGCAGGCTGGTCGGCGGGGACGGCCTCCGCCTGGCCCGTGCGAACCCGGGCGAGCGATTCCCTCAGGGTGGCAAGCGGGCGCAGGCCGAGGCGAAGCTGGACCAGCGTTGCCGCGCCAAGCGCCAGGCCGAGCAGAGCAAGCGAGCCGAGCAATGGCGTCATGGCGGCACGCAGCGGCCGCTCGACGATCTCGCGCGGCGCGGAGGCGGCGATGCGGACCGGGCCGGCGCTGGTCGGCACGGTGAGGCTGCGGGCATGACGCGCGCCGCCCTTCGCATCGCGCCAGTCGAGCGGCTGCGGTTCGCCTTCCTCGTGCCGACGGTGGCGGTGGCCGCGCAGATCGACGAGCGGGGGCTGCTCGATCTGAGGCAGGTCGGCCGAGGCGAGGGTGCCGGCGGGTGCGTCGATCCGCCAGCCCCAGCCCGAACCGGCCCGGTCGAACGGCGCGGGCGAGACGATGCGCGATCGATCCACCGTGCCGTCCGGGCCGACCGCGGTGGCGAGCAGCGCGACCTGGGCGTCGAGCCGCTGGTCGAGGCCCTGCATGACGAAGCGCTCCAGCACTGCGCCGATCGCCAGCGCGGCGAAGGCGAGCGCGGCGATCGTCGCCAGCGCCGCCAGGGCGGCGAGCCGGCCGAACAGCGAGCGCGGCATCAGCCTCATGGCAACGCCTCGGTCAGGCGATAGCCGCGGCCGCGCACCGTCTCGATCAGGTCGCGGCCGATTTTCCGCCGCAACCGGCCAATGATCACTTCGAGCGAGTTGGAATCGGGATCGGCATCGCTCTCATAAGCGTGTTCGAGCAGGTCGAGCCGGTCGATCACGGCTTCCTTGCGCAGCATCAGCGCGGAGAGCACGCGCCATTCGAGCGCGGTGAGGCGCAGCGGCAGGCGGTCGAGCTCGAACTGGCCGGTCTGCGCATCGAAGCGCAGCGGACCGCAGGCGATCAAGGCGGCGGAATGGCCGGCGGCGCGGCGGATCAGCGCGCGCAGGCGCATGACCAGCTCCTCCACACGGAACGGCTTGGTCAGATAATCGTCGGCGCCGGCGCGGAAGCCCTCGACCTTGTCGGACCAGCCGTCGCGCGCAGTGAGGATCAGCACCGGCAGGCCGCGCCCGGCGGCGCGCCACTCCTGCAGCACCGCAATGCCCGGCTTCACCGGCAGGCCAAGGTCGAGCACGGCGGCGTCATAGAGGCCGGTATCGCCGAGATGCGCGCCGTCCTCGCCATTGCCGGCGATATCGACCGCGAAATTCTCGGCGCGCAATGCCCGGGCAATACCGTCGGCGAGCGCCGAATCGTCCTCGACCAGCAAGATGCGCATCGGGGCTCCTTTCCGTCACCGCGCTAGGCTTGGTCCTTAAACCGAAACTGAACGGGGAGGTTCAGCGGGGCGTGGGCACGCACCGCTATCACGGCTTCAGTCGAAACCCATGGAGTGAAACCGAATGACCGAAGACATCGCCGCAAAACCCGCCCGCAAGCCGTCGCTTCGCACCACGCTTGCCGCCATCGCCCTGCTCGGTGCGGGCGGTGCGGTGGGTGCAACCGCGGCGCGCATGGCGGGCCCCTCGATCGAGGTCGCGCCGATCAACCCTGTCGCGATCGCCTCGCTCAAGGCCGGCGAGGGCCTTGTCACCGTGCGCGGCAAGGTGGGGGAGGTGTACGGATCGAACTTCATCCTGGCGGACGCCAGCGGGCGTACAATGGTGGAGGGCGGGCCGCGATCCGACTCGCTGGTTACGGCCGGAAGCTCGGTGACGGTGCAGGGCTGGAACCGGGGCGGCGTGTTGCGCGCGTCGTTCCTGGTCGGCGCCGACGGCAAGGTGACGGCGCTTGGGCCGATGGGGCATGGGCGTGGTGGTCACGGCGGACGTCATGGTGGGGCGGATGGGCCTGGTCGCGATGGGCCGGATCGTGACGGTCCCGATGGTCCGCCGCCGTCTGCTGCTGCAGCGCCGGCTGTTCCGGCACCGGTCGGCAACAGCGCGGGGTAATCACCAACCTCTCCTCCGTCATGCCGGACTTGTTCCGGCATCCATTCTGCGGCGAGGCGCAGCGCGGTTAGTCGGCCGCGGCGCTCGCGGACGGATGGACCCTGGAACAAGTCCGGGGTGACGGTAGTGGTGGGGGCAGGCCGAAGTTTAAGCCCCCTTGATCGCCTCATAGGCCGCCTGAAGCTGCATCGCGACGCTGGGCCGGCCGGTCGGCGGCGTGCCGAGATGCACGGTGCGCAGCTCGTCCATGAAATCCGCCCACATTGCCGGCCCGCCTTCCTCCAGCAATTGCGCGCGGATCGCCAGGTCGGGCGTGACCGGCAGATGCCGCCGCCCCCAGGCGCCGAGCTGCGCCATCAGCGGCACGAGCTGGATCGCCGGCTCGGTCAGGCTGTAGAAATGCTTCTGCTTGTGGCTGGGGTCGTCCGTGATGGCGAGGAAACCCGCCGCGACCAGCTTCTTCAGACGGTCGGCGAGGATGTTCGAGGCGATGCCTTCTTCCGACGCGCCGAGCAGCTCGCGGAAATGCCGGCGATTGCCGAACATGATGTCGCGGATGACGATCAGGCTCCAGCGATCGCCCAGCGCCTGGATGGTGAGGTTGATCGGACAGCCCGATCGTGGATCTTCGATATGGATCGTCATGACTGGTTGCAATGTAGGAGCAGTTCGCTAAAAGGCAACCAGTTTTGATTCGCAAGCGGTTTGCAAGGAGAGGATGATGACCAGGGTTCGCGTAAACGCGTATTCGATTTCGGTGGACGGGTTCGGCGCAGGTACCGAGCAGAGCCTGGCAAATCCCTTGGGTGTGCGTGGCGAGGAGCTTCATGGATGGGCTTTCGCCACCAGGACCTTTCGCACCATGTTCGGCGAGGAAGGCGGATCGGTCGGTATCGACGAAGGTTTTGCCGCCCGGTCGATGGAGGGCCTGGGCGCCTGGATCATGGGCCGCAACATGTTCGCGCACAGCCGCGGCGACTGGTCCGATGACGGCTGGAAAGGGTGGTGGGGCGACACGCCGCCTTATCATTGCCCGGTGTTCGTCCTCACCCATTATGCCCGCGCGCCGATCGAGATGAACGGCGGCACCGTCTTCCATTTCGTCACTGACGGGGCCGAGGAGGCGTTGCGGCTGGCACGCGAGGCGGCGGGCGACCGTGATATCCGCATCGGCGGCGGCGCCGCGACGATCCGGGAGTATCTGACTCTCGGGGCGATCGACGAAGCGCATCTGGCGATTTCGCCCGTGGTGCTGGGCAAGGGCGAACCGCTGTTCGCCGGGCTCGATCTGCCGGCGCTCGGCTATACCGTGGGCCAGCAGGTCCTGGGCGAGAACGCCACGCATATCGTGCTGACGAAGCAATAAGGAGAGACCGACATGACGCTCACGCTCTACGCCCACCCCTTGTCGTCCTATTGCCACAAGGCGCTGGTCGCCTTGTACGAGAACGACATCCCCTTCGACTACAAGCTGCTCGACGGCAGCGATCCCGTGGCGAGCGAATTCGCTGCCCTATGGCCGATGAAGCGCTTTCCCCTGCTCACGGACGGTGAGAGGATGGTGGCGGAAGCCACCGTGATCATCGAATATCTCGGCCTGCACTATCCCGGCCCGGTCAAGCTGATCCCCGACGATCCCGATGCGGCGATCGAGGTGCGCATGCTGGACCGGTTCTTCGACAATTATGTGATGAACAGCCAAAGCCGGGTCGTGTTCGACTTCATCCGCCCCGAGGGCAACCACGATGCCTATGGCGTTGCCGAGGCGAAGGCGATGCTGGACAACGCCTATGCCTGGCTCGACGGCTGGATGGAAGGCCGCGAATGGGCGGCGGGCGACGCGTTCAGCATGGCCGACTGCGCGGCGGCGCCGGGTCTGCTTTATGCCGACTGGACTCATGCGATCCCGAAAAAATATGCCAATGTCTGGGCGTACCGGACGCGCCTGCTGGCGCGGCCTTCCTACGCCAGGGCGCTGGATGAAGCGCGGCCGTACCGCCATTATTTCCCGCTGGGGGCGCCGACCGACCGGGATTGAGGAGCCACACCCGTCATGCCGGACTTGTTCCGGCATCCATTCTGCGGCCGGACGCAGCGCGCATGATTGGCCGCTACGTTTGCGGAAGGATGGCCCCGGAACAAGTCCGGCGTGACAATTAAGCCGACCGCTTCTGCTGCGGCGTTTGCGCAGACGGGGTCTGCGGATTGAGCCGTTCCATGTTGAAATGCTGGGCGAACTCCAGCCCCGCCTTGCCATCCGCAGCCCAGCGGATCTTGGCCGGGAACATCTGTTCCTCGAGCAGCTCGATCATGATCTCGAGCCCGATCGCTTCCTGGTCGACATCGATCCCGTCGATCATCGCGCCGGTCGAGGACATGTTGCGGATGCGGATCTCGCCCTGGACCTCGCCGGCGGTGATGCGCGCGTTGCGGATCATCGAATGGCGTGGGGCGCGGCTGACGCGGTAGCCCGATGCCGTTGCCATGCCGTCGGCCGCGGCAAGCTGCTTCAGCACTTCGACGGCGCGGGCCGGCTTGCCATAGACATAGCCCTGGATGTGGCTGCAGCCGAGATCGCGGATCAGCTGGATCTCGTCCTGCACCTCGACGCCCTCGGCGGTCGTCTCCATGCCCAGCGTGTCGGCCAGCGTCACGATCGCCTTGATGATCGCGGCGTTGCGGTTGCCCGCGATGGTGGCGCCGCGCACGAAGCTCTGGTCGATCTTGATCTTGTCGAACGGCGCCTTCTTCAGATAGCCGAGCGAGGAATAGCCAGTGCCGAAATCGTCGAGCGCCAGGCGCACGCCGATGCCCTTCAGCATCTTGAACATGTTCTCCGACGAAGCGGTCTCGTCGAGGAACACGCCCTCGGTGATCTCCAACTCGAGCCGCGCCGGCGCGATGCCCGATTTCGCGAGCGCGCTGGTGACGACCGTCGGCAGCGCCGGGTTGGCGAACTGGATCGGCGAGACGTTGACCGCGACGCGGATGTCCTTGGGCCAGGTCGCGGCTTCCATGCAGGCAGTGCGCAGCACCCACTCGCCGATCGACTCGATCAGCCCGCAATCCTCCGCGACCGGCACGAACTCCGCGGGCGAAACGGCGCCGCGGGTCGGGTGGTCCCAGCGGATCAGCGCTTCATAGCCGACGATCCGTTCGGTCTTGGTGCTGACCACCGGCTGATAAGCGACGTAGAACTGATCCTGCGCGAGCGCGTTGCGCAGATCGTCCTCGAGCTGCTTGCGGCTTTGCGCGCCGACCAGCAGCTCCTCGCGGAAGAAGCGGTGGATGCCGCGGCCATCGGCCTTGGCGGCGTAAAGCGCGAGATCGGCGTTGCGGATCAGCGTCTCCGCGTCGCGACCGTCCTCCGGCGCGATCGAGATGCCGATCGAACAGCCGATCGTGACCGAGGAGCCGTCGATGAAATAGGGCTGGGAAAGCGAAGCGATAATGGTGCGCGAAAGCTCGGCCAGCCGCTCGCGATTGGACTCGCTCGGTAGCACGACCTGGAATTCGTCGCCGCCCAGCCGACCGACCAGCCCGGCCTCGCCGACCGCGCGCTGCAGCCGCTGGCCGACCTGCTTGAGCAGGGCATCGCCCGACTGGTGCCCCATCGTGTCGTTGACTGCCTTGAACCGGTCGAGATCGAGCAGCAGCAACGACGTCGAGCGATAGGTGCCGGTTGGCTGGTTGAGCATCTGGTCGAGCGAGAGGCGCATGCGCTGGCGGTTGGCCAGGCCGGTCAGGCCGTCGAACAGCGCGAGGCGGGTGATTTCCGCATCGGCGCGGCGCCGCTCCGTCAGGTCGCTGCCACTGCCGATGAAGCCGTGAAAGCGGCCAAGCTCGTCGACGGTCGGCCGGCCGGAGATCGACCACCAGCGTTCCAGTTTGCCGATGCCGGCGGGGCGGACCGAATAATTGGAGAAGGCAGTGCGCGACGACAGGTGGAAGCCGAGCGTCCGCTCGGTTTCCGGCGAGGCGCTGTCCATCCGGAACAGGGTGGTCAGCATGGCGCCGATCGCGGGCGTTTCCTCGGAATCCAGCTCCTGCGCGACCTTGACTGACAAATAGGTCACCCGGCCATGGCGATCGGTTTGCCAGAACCACCCGGTGGTGTGGCCTTCGAATTCCTGGACGAGCCGCGAGGCCATCTTGCCCTGGGCCTCGGCCGCGCCGCGGTTGCCCGCAGTCGAGCGATCCAGGCGGGCGAGGCGATAGGTCGCGATGGACAGGCAAGCGAGGAAGGCGAAGGCGACGCCGCTCGCCATGCCGAAGCCCGATTGCATCGTGATCGTGGCGACCAACGCCGCCGCGAAGCCGATCGTCGCGGCGCGCACCGGATGCAGGACCACGACGAGGACGACGATCGTTGCGAAGATCGCGACGAAGCTGGCGAGCTGGCTGGTGCCGACGGGGAATTTCGCGCTGATGCCGAGCAGCGAAAAAAGCAGCACGGCGATCGCTGCGCCGATCAGGGTCATCGCGCGGACATGGGCGTGCGGCGAGGACTGGGCGAGCGCCGGAATCTTGAGCAGCGCCAGGGCGAAGACGCCGAGCCCGACGCCGATCGCGCCGCGCAGTTCGATACCGCGCAGCAGGTCGGGGCGGTCGAGCTGGAAGGCGCCGTACCAGAGCATGCCGGGCGCGGCGATGAGCGCCACCACCGCGAACAGCCAGGTGGCGGTGAGCTGATCGACCTGGGCGCGCAACGCGTCCAGATGCGAGTCACATGTCTCCCCGGTTGGAGCAAGATCGTCCCGGAACGCGCCGGCGGCCGAGGACAGGGCGCGAAAGGGGTGAAACGAGGCGATCATCCATTTTGGCTCTACTGGAAGAATCTTGCCAAATTCCTGCATGCAAGCGGGCCCCAGGAAATTTCTCCACCCCTTGGCCCCGCGCGGCGCGGCGCATAAGGCAGCGCGACTCATTTCACCGCACGGAACCGACATGACCACCATCATCCGCGAAGCCGATCTGATCGAGAGCGTGGCCGACGCGCTGCAGTTCATCAGCTATTATCACCCGATGGATTATATCCGCGCTTTGGGCGTTGCGTACGAGGCGGAGCAGAGTCCGGCGGCGAAGGATGCGATCGCCCAGATCCTGACCAACAGCCGCATGTGCGCCGAGGGTCACCGGCCGATCTGCCAGGATACCGGCATCGTCACCATATTCGTGAAATGGGGCCAGGACTGCCGGCTGGAGAGCGACAAGAGCCTGCAGGAAGTGGTCGATGAGGGCGTGCGTCGCGCCTATCTCCACCCGGAGAACAAGCTGCGCGCCTCGATCCTCGCCGATCCGGCCTTCACGCGCCGCAACACGAAGGACAATACGCCCAGCGTGCTGCACGTCGAGATGGTGCCCGGCAGCACGGTTTCGATCGATGTCGCGGCCAAGGGTGGCGGGTCCGAAAACAAGTCCAAATTCAAGATGATGAACCCCAGCGATTCGATCCTCGACTGGGTGCTCGAGATGATTCCCCAGATGGGCGCCGGCTGGTGCCCGCCGGGTATGCTCGGTATCGGCATTGGCGGCACCGCGGAAAAGGCGATGCTGCTCGCCAAGGAAAGCCTGATGGGCTCGATCGACATGGCGCAGCTCAAGCAGCGCGGCCCACGCAACGATATCGAGACCTTGCGCATCCAGATCTTCGACGCCGTCAACGCGCTCGGCATCGGCGCGCAGGGGCTGGGCGGGCTGTCGACGATCCTCGACGTGAAGATCTTCGACTGGCCGACTCATGCCGCCTCCAAGCCGGTGGCGATGATCCCCAATTGCGCCGCGACCCGCCACGCGCATTTCACGCTCGACGGATCGGGCCCGGTCTATCTCGAAGCGCCCAAGCTCGACGAATGGCCCGATGTGAACTGGCAACCCGATCAGGCGGCGATCCGGGTCGATCTCGACTCGCTGACGCCCGAAGTCGTGCAGAGCTGGAAGCATGGCGACCGGCTGCTGCTCAACGGCAAGATGCTCACTGGCCGCGACGCCGCGCACAAGCGGATCAAGGACATGCTCGATGCGGGTGAGCCGCTCCCGGTCGAGTTCAAGGGCCGGGTGATCTATTATGTCGGTCCGGTCGATCCGGTCGGCGAGGAAGTGGTCGGTCCCGCCGGCCCGACCACCGCGACCCGCATGGACAAGTTCACCCGCATGATGCTCGAACAGGGCCTGCTCGCGATGGTCGGCAAGGCCGAGCGCGGTCCGGCGGCGACCGAGGCGATCCGCGACCACAAGAGCGCTTACATGATGGCGGTCGGCGGCGCTGCCTATCTCGTCGCGCGCGCGATCAAGGGATCGAAGGTCGTGGGGTTCGAGGATCTCGGCATGGAGGCGATCTACGAGTTCGAGGTCAGCGATTTCCCGGTGACGGTCGCGGTCGACAGCGAAGGGCAGAATGTCCACCAGTTGGCGCCGCTCGTCTGGCGTGAGAAGATCGCGCGGGAGAAATTGCTGGAAGGCGTCTGACCCATGGCCCGAATCGTCCTTCAGTCTCCGCTCAGCCCGGCCGCGATCGCGACCAAGCTGAAGGAGGTGCTGGGCGATCGGACCGCCAGGCCCGTCAAGGGTGTGACGGGCAACGGCACGGAACAGGATATGACGCTGTTCTATTTCCGGCCGAACATCCAGAACAGCTTCCAGACCAGCCTGACCGCGACGATGGAGCCGGCCGGCGGCGGTACCCGGATTGAGGGCAAGATCGGCACGCCGGCCAGCGCGCGGGTCTTCATGGGCTGCTGGTTCGGGTTCCTGACGGTGTTCCTGGCGCTGGCCGGCGGCGGGACGATCGCATCGGGGGCACCGCTTGGAGCCATCGTGCCGTTCGTGGCGATCCCGCTCGTGATGATGGCGTTCGGGGCGCTGCTGTGGCGGCTTGGCACCTGGACCGCGAAGCAGGACGAGGCGGCGATCCTGGCGTTCCTGGCGACGACGCTAGCGGCGCGACCGCTGTCCGGGGCGTAAGTGACGACCCTATGAGAATCGGGAGCTGACGATGGCGAGCGCGGACCGGAAAGCGGGGAGCACCGGCGCACTGATCGCCACCGTGCTCGGATCGAGCGTCGCGATGATCGACGGGTCGGTGGTCAATGTCGCGCTACCGGCGATGGCGCGGGGCCTCGGCGCCGACAGCAGCGGCGTGCAGTGGATCGTCAACGGCTTCATGCTCCCCTTGTCGGCGCTGGTGCTGATCGGTGGCGCGCTGGCCGACGGGGTAGGGCGCAAGCGCACCTTCCTGTGGGGGCTGTTGGCGTTCGCCGTCACCACGCTCGGCTGCATGGCCGCGCCGACGCTCGGCTGGCTGATCGCCGCGCGGATCGGGCAGGGGATCGGTGCCGCCTTGCTGGTGCCGGCCAGCCTTGCGATCCTCGGCGCCGATTTCGAGGGCGAGGCGCGGGCCAAGGCGATCGGCACCTGGGCGGCGGCAGGTGCGATCGGCGGGGCGATCGGGCCGGTGCTGGGCGGCTGGCTGGTCGATCATGTCGGCTGGCGCTCGATCTTCGCGCTGATCCTGCCGATCGCGGCGGCGGCGTTCGTGATGGGCTGGCGCTACGTCCCGGGCGGGCATGATGAGGATGCGACTCCGCCCGACTGGTACGGCGCCGCACTCGCGACCGTCGGGCTCGGCCTGCTCGTCTGGGGGCTGACCCTGATGACCGCACACGACCGCGGGGCCGGCGCAGCGATGATCGCTGGCGGCACGATCGCGCTGGTCGCTTTCGTGGCGCTCGAGGCGCGGCTCGGTGATCGGGCGATGGTGCCGCTTGCGCTGTTCGGCACGCGAACCTTCACGGGCCTGACCTTGCTCACCTTCCTGCTTTACGCCGCGCTGGCGGGGTCGCTGTTGCTGCTGCCTTATCTGCTGATCGCGCGCGGCTGGAGCGCGGCGGCGGCGGGCACGACGATGCTGCCCCTGTCGCTGATCATGGGGCTCGGCTCACGCAGCGCCGGGGCGCTCGCGGCGAAGATCGGCGCCCGGCCGCTGCTGGCGATCGGGCCGATGGTGACCGGCGCCGGCTTCGCGCTGTTCGCGACCATGCCGGGTGAGGGGATCGATTATGTGCGGCATGTGCTGCCCGGCATGCTGCTGATCGGGATCGGCATGACCATCGCCGTCGCGCCGCTGACCACCACGGTGATGGCGGCGGTCGACCACCGCCACACCGGCGCCGCCTCCGGCGTCAACAACGCGACCGCACGAGTCGGCGGCATGATCGCGGTGGCGCTGATCGGGCTGGTGCTGACGGACGATGGGCGCGGCGTGTCGCTCGGCGCCTTCCACGGCGCGGCGATCGTGGCGGCGGTGATGGCGGTGGGGGCCGGGTTGTGCGGGTGGCTGTTGGTGCGGGTGAAGACGGTGTGATCATTCGTCCTCGATCGGCCGGGTCGTCCAGCTGACATAGAGTGTCGGCACGATCGAGCACAGCAAGAGCAGGTAGAAGGCGAGCATGCCCATCTCGACGATCAGGATCCACCGGTTCCAGCCTTGCAGCAACGCCAGCCCGGCCATTCCGATAAGCCCCAGGACCGCGACGCCGGTCGCGCTGGTCATCGTGGCGAAATAGGCATCGCGGCGCAGCGCACGGTCGCGCTCGTCGACGCCCTGGGTGGTGCCCCATGGCTTGACCGGCCCGAACCAGGTCAGGAACAGTGCGATGCCTTCGCCGATCCACAGCAATGTCGTGCCGAGGAAGATCCGATCGGGCAAGACGATCGTGAGTCCGAACCCGATCGTGGCGAGGACCAGCGCGATCATCGACGGCCAGCGCAGGTGGCGACGGCGCTGCTGGTCCTGCGCCAGCTGGCCGGTCAGCCGCGGGATGCCGGTCAGCTCGGCCAGGTCGTCCATCCGTGCGGCGAAACTCTTTTCGGTACGATACCCCATGCGCGTCACTCCGCGGCGTCGGCACGGCGCAGGGCGACCGCGACCGACTGGAAAGGCTGAAAGGAAAACAGATGCTCGACCGCCACGTCGAAATAGGCGGCGATCTTCATCGCAAGCTCCAGGCTCGGCTTATAGTCGCCGCGCTCCAGATAGCCGATCGTCTGCGGGTTGACGCCGACGGCATCGGCCAGCTCCCGGCGGGAGGTACCGCGCTCAGCCCGAAAGACGGCGATTCTATTATGAATATTCATTGATATGTTGTGTAAACACAACAATCCCTTGTTGCAATGTAAATAGTGCAGGCAGAGGTTCGCCCCTGGTCGGTTCGTCGCAAATGGCGGACGGCACTTCCGTGCGCGTCACCGATCAGTCGTCGATCGTCAGTGCGACCAGCCTCATGCTCGATTCCCGGTGGCCCCTTCGGGGAATATTGGCCATCCTCGCATGACATTTCCCCTTCGCTGTCAGCCGGATAGGCGTGCAGCATTGCATGACGGTCGAATATCGCTGTCCCAATGATGCACATCCGGAATGGATGGGCTTGGGCGTGGCGCGCGGCGGTGATATGCAGCGCGCACCGGGGGAGTAAGAACATTGACCGAGCGGGTCGCGCTGCGCGGATATGACACGACATTGGATCGCGCCGGGCTGTCGCTCGGGGCGGGCGGCCTGATGGGCGGCGTTTTCGCCAGCATCCTGGTCGCGATCGGCGGGCCGCCGTCACCGCTCGGGATCGCCGTCGGTTTCATCGTCGGCATCGTCATTACGGCGATGACGGCGGTGGCAGTCGCCGGGCCCCTGTGGCTCGTCGCGCATGCCGTCAACCGGCGCGGGCCGAGTACTGCCGCGCTGATCGGCGCCATTTCCGGCTTTGCGCTTTTTCTCGGCGGCCAGACCTATGGTTTCGGCCTGTTCGCCATGCCGCCGACCGATTCGCGTACCCTGATGTTCCGCTGGATCAGCGCGATCGCGACCAGCATCATCCTGGCGGGCATGTCGGCCGCGATCGGGCTGGTGATGTGGCGCGTCGCCTATCGGCGGATCTACTGACGATCCCGGGTCAGGCCCCGCCGACCCGGAACGCACAGATCTTGTTGCCGTCCGGATCGCGGAAATAGCCGCCGTAAAAGGCACGGGGACCTTCGTCGCCGCGCAGCCCGGGCGCACCCTCGTCCGAAGCGCCGAGTTCCATCGCCTTGCCGTGGAACGCGTCGACCTTCGCGCGCTCGTCCATCGGGATTGCGATCATCGCGCCGTTGCCCACGCTCGCCTCGCCGCCGTCATAGGGCCGGGTGATCACGATCCCCGGCGCGCCGAACCCCGTGCCGTACAGGGTGAAGCCGCCATGCTCCGGGACCTCGATCAGGCGCTTCGCACCGATCGTGCCGAACAGCGCGTCGTAGAAAGCATGAGCCCTGGGCAGATCATTCGTGCCGATCGTGACGTAACCGATCATATCGCTCTCCTGTCGTTCCTATTGGGTGCAGTCGCCCACGCGCTTGCCCGCCATCGTCATCCGCATCTTGAGCGAGGAGGGCGGGGCCGTACCCGCGCCAGGCAGTTTCATCGTCATGTCGATGACCATGTCCATCGCGGTCGGCTTGATCGTGCCGGTCATCTTGCCAGTGGCCTCCATGCCGCCATTGCTGCAGATCGCCGTGCCCGCGAGCGTGCCGGCGCTGGCCTGGACCCGCTCGAAGCGACACCCGCCCTGATCCTTTTGTACGGCCTTTGCGATATCCTCCTCGGCCTCTTCCTTGCTCATGCAGGCGCGGCGCGTGTCGATCTGCGGCCCCGCTTTCATCCGCTCGCCGATGCCGGGGGCCGGGGCGCCCTGCACGCCGAGCATCTCGACCTTGGTCACATATTCCCACTCGCCGGGCACGCGCGGCACGTTCTTCACCGGCACCGGCGCGATGGGCGTCGTGGCGTTGGCGGTGGTCGTTGTCGTCGCGGTTGAACCGTTCGCGGTCGGCGCAGGCTGGCTGCACGCGGCCAGCGACATCGCCGCGCCGGCGAGCAGGATATGGGCACGCATCGTCTATTCCCCCGTCAGTTCGTTCACATCGTGCAGGTCAGCACGGGCCGATGCGCCGGCCGATCGTATGAGTCTTCGTCGTCATCCGCATCTTGCCCGTCATCACCGACGTGCCGTTGATGTCGAGCGAGGTGGCCGTATAGCTGCCATTTGACGTCACTGTCATGGCGCCGGTGGCGAAGGCGCAGGTCATCACCCCGGTCAGCCGCCCGCCGCTCGCGTTGAAGCTGGTGTAGCGGCATTTGCCCTTGCTCGCTTCCATCACCCCGCGCGGGCCGGCCGCTGCCTGTTGCGGCGTGACGCAGGCGGTGACGACCTGGGCCGGCTGGCTGCGCATGCCGGCGACGACGCCGGGAGGGCCGCCCGGCATCTGCACGTCGAGAATCTTGACGGACGTCTGCCATTTGCCCGGCTGGATCGGCAGGCTGTCCGAGGCGGCCGAGAGGAGCAGAAGGGGTGCCGCGGCAAGGAATTTGTTCATCGCTCATACTCCGATGCGGAAGTGACACGCGACCAATCCCGTTCGTTGCGGGTTGGCGCCTTCCTCCCCATATTCACTGACTATGGCAATCCAGATTCGCACCAGCCTCGAAGAGCCCGAAACGGGCGTCAGCTTCGTTCCGCACCGCCCGGCGCGCCCGCCCAAGGCGGAGGGCGGCAAGAAGTTCAAGCTCGTCTCCGAATATACCCCGTCGGGCGACCAGCCGACCGCGATCGCCGAGCTGGTCGAACAGACCGAGGCGGGCGAGCGCGACCAGGTGCTGCTCGGCGTGACCGGCTCGGGCAAGACCTTCACCATGGCCAAGGTGATCGAGGCCGTGCAGCGCCCGGCTTTGGTGCTGGCCCCGAACAAGATCCTCGCGGCGCAGCTCTATGGCGAGTTCAAGAGCTTCTTCCCCGAGAATGCGGTCGAATATTTCGTCAGCTATTACGATTATTACCAGCCCGAGGCCTATGTGCCCCGGTCGGATACGTACATCGAGAAGGAAAGCTCGGTGAACGAATCGATCGACCGGATGCGGCATTCGGCGACGCGCGCGCTGCTGGAACGCGACGACGTGATCATCGTCGCCTCGGTCTCCTGCCTCTACGGCATCGGCTCGGTCGAGACCTATTCGGCGATGATCTTCGACCTGAAGAAAGGCCAGAGCGTCGACCAGCGCGAGATCGTGCGCAAGCTCGTGTCGCTCCAGTACAAGCGCAACGATGCGGCCTTCCAGCGCGGCAATTTCCGCGTGAAGGGCTCCAACCTGGAGATCTTCCCGTCGCATTATGAGGACACCGCGTGGCGCGTGTCCTTCTTCGGCGACGATATCGAGGAGATCGTCGAATTCGATCCGCTGACCGGCAAGAAGGTCGCGAGCCTCGACTATGTCCGCGTCTATGCCAACAGCCACTACGTCACGCCCGGCCCGACCTTGAAACAGGCGATGGAGGCGATCAAGCACGAGCTCGCCGAGCGGCTCAAGGAACTGGTGCCGGAAGGCAAGTTGCTCGAGGCGCAGCGGCTCGAGCAGCGCACCAATTTCGATCTCGAGATGATCGCGGCGACGGGCAGTTGCGCGGGCATCGAGAATTATTCGCGCTTCCTCACCGGCCGCATGCCCGGCGAGCCGCCGCCCACTTTGTTCGAATATCTGCCCGACAACGCTTTGCTGTTCGTCGACGAAAGTCATGTCACCATCGGCCAGATCAACGGCATGTCGCGCGGCGATCACCGCCGCAAACTCACGCTCGCCGAGTACGGCTTCCGTCTGCCCTCGGCGATCGACAACCGCCCTTTGCGCTTCAACGAATGGGAGGCGATGCGCCCCCAGACCACCTATGTCTCGGCCACGCCCGGCGGGTGGGAGATGGAGCAGACCGGCGGCGTCTTCGCCGAGCAGGTGATCCGCCCGACCGGGCTGATCGACCCGCCGATCGAGATCAAGCCGGTCGAAGAGCAGGTGCAGGACCTGATCGTCGAGGCGAAGAAGACGGCGGAGGCGGGGTATCGCACCCTGGTCACGACGCTCACCAAGCGCATGGCCGAGGATCTGACCGAGTTCATGCACGAGGCGGGCATCAAGGTCCGCTACATGCACTCCGACGTGGAAACCCTGGAGCGCATCGAGCTGATCCGCGACCTGCGGCTCGGCGTGTACGACGTGCTGGTCGGCATCAACCTGCTGCGCGAGGGGCTCGATATCCCCGAATGCGGGCTGGTCGCGATCCTCGATGCGGACAAGGAAGGCTTTCTGCGCTCGGAGACCTCGCTGATCCAGACCATCGGCCGCGCCGCCCGCAACGTCGACGGGCGCGTGATCCTTTATGCCGATCGCATCACGGGCTCGATGGAGCGCGCGATGAACGAGACCGCGCGTCGGCGCGAGAAGCAGCTTGTCTATAACGAGGCGCACGGCATCACCCCGACGACGATCCGCCGCAATATTGGCGACATCATCAAGGACGTGGCGAGCCGCGACCAGGTCACGATCGAGATCGACGAGGACCGCCCGCACATGGTCGGCCACAATCTGCGCGCCTATATCGAGGACCTCGAAAAACAGATGCGCGCGGCGGCGGCGGACCTGGAGTTCGAGACGGCCGGGCGCCTGCGCGACGAGATCCGTTCGCTGGAAGCGGAAGAACTCGGCCTCCCCGCCGACGAACACCGCGCGCCGGTGATGGGCCGCGCCAACGAGGGCAAGCCCGGGACACGCAAGACGCGGTACGGCAAGAGCCAGAAGATGCGTATGGGCGGCGGGCGGCGTTGAGGTTTCGCGCGGACTAGCCGCGGTTCTGAGACGAACTGCCATTCGAGGGAGTCGAGGCGGACGGGCGGGCATGCCTATTTTCGGGCGCCTGCGGTGGATTTATCTGATCCCAAAGCGGACGTTCGACACGCACGTGAGGTTTGACCGATATGTACCCGCTCGCGACATCCACTCCGATCTAGGCCGACCCGATAAGCCGCCGTCTGCTCGTGTTGGCGGTGGGTGGGTGCTGAGCCACTCTGAGCAATGGCGACAGCGGTCTCATGTCGTCAGTATGGATAAATCGACGCGACGAGCCCGCTTCGGTAGCCAGGCCAGCTTCATTCCTGATAGGACTGGCCCGTAGAATCTACGTCCTCATCCGGAGCGTTGATGTCCAGTATTCTTGCTGACCAAGCCCATAGACATCGTATCGGCCTGCTGATGGGGATTGCGGTCGCTTCAGTCATACTTTGGCAGACCATGATCGGCAGTCTTCTACTCTATCCATTCACCATTCTGGCAACCTGGTTTCACGAAATGGGCCATGGTGTCGCCGCCATGCTCACCGGCTCGCAGTTCGAACGCCTTCTGATCTTCCCCGATGGTTCTGGAGTCGCTCAATCGATGCGGCCCGCCGATGCTTCCGGACTGACAAATGCACTGATCGCGGCAAGTGGACCACTAGGACCTGCGATCGCCGGATCACTGCTGATTATCGCCTCGCGGACTGACAAGCTGACGCGCGCGGCGCTGGCGGTAGTGGGTTTGGCGTTGATCATCTCAACGGTCATCTGGGTGAGGACGCTTACCGGCTGGCTGATTCTTCCGGCATTGGGAATCGCGATCCTCGCGCTCGCAACGCGCGGTACGGCCGGTCAGCAGCGCTTCGGTATCCAGTTCCTTGGCGTTCAAGCCTGCATAAGCGTGTGGCAGCAATTCGGATATCTGTTCAGTTCCGGAGGAAGCGTCGGCGGCGAGCTGCATCGATCAGATACAAGCGCCATCGCCGACGCTCTGCTACTTCCCTACTGGTTCTGGGGCGCAGCGATCAGTGCGGCGATCATAGTTTTGTTGTGGTGGAGCTTCGCTGTCGCTTTTCGACGGTGATGCAAAAAGTCCTTGCGGGACATTCGATCGAGCACGCTCAACGGAAGGCGCGCAGTATCGCATGTCAAAAGGCAGCGCATTCCTGTTCCCGAGTCCCCAGACGGTGTTCCGGTGACACGTGCAACAACCCCTTTTCTCGGCCGGGTCACGGAGTTCAATGACGACTAGAATTGAGGGGTTGTTGCACGTGTCATCGGGACTGCATCCGGATTGCTCGCGTGCTCAGCCGTGTTACTAAGAGACGGGGAGCGGGGGAGATAGAAGATGGCGACTTTTGTCCTAGTGCACGGTGCCTGGCACGGCAGCTGGTGTTGGGCGCGGGTAAGGTGCGCGCTCCTCGATCAAGGGCATCGGGTATTTACCCCCACGCTCAGCGGCGTCGCGGAGCAAAGCCACGCGCTGTCGCCCGACATCGATCTCCAGCGGCACGTCGACGATGTCGCCAACCTGATCCGTTGGGAGGAACTCGATTCGGTGATCCTCTGCGGCCACTCTTATGGCGGTTGCGTAATCAGCGGCGTTGCCGAGGTGCTGCCCGATCGGATCGCTGCGCTGATCTATCTGGACGCCTTCCTGCTGGAAGACGGTGAAAGCCTCCATGACCTTCTCCCCGCCGAACACCGGGAAATGCAGCTCAGTCTTGCGAATGAGTTTGGGGAAGGCTGGCGCGTGCCCCCAATTCCGGCCGAAGTGTTCAACGTCAATGCGATGGACCGCGACTGGGTGGACCGGCAATGCACGCCGCAGCCGCTGGCCACCTTTCAGCAACGAATCCAGTTGAAGGGCGGGCCGTCGCAAATTTCGCGGAACCACTTCATCTATGCGTCGGATTGGGAAGGAACGCCGTTCGCCGCCTGTTATGACCGCGCGAAGGCGCGGGGCTGGACGACGAGCGAGATTGCGTGCGGTCACGACGTGATGCTCGACCGCCCCGACGCTCTCACATCAGAGTTGATCCGACTGGCCAGCGCCAACGGCTGATTGAACCTTGAGCGTTTGCTGGCGTCAGAACGGCGGCAAACGCAGTCGCGACCTGTCATCGATTGGCGGGCGGGCTTAGCCTGCCCGCTGGGCGCTAGAAGCAGGTGTCAGATCGATGTGAATGAGCGATCGTAATTGGGGAACGGAAAGTGCGACCCGAAAAACCACATGTGGGCCTGGAAGCTCGGCGAGCCAGTTGGATGAAAGTCCGCTTTCCCGCGAGCAGCGGCGCCAAAGGGGTCGGTCAGCAACCGGCCCAGTTTCAGCCACAACGCAGCGCGTGAATGAATGTCCGATGCTAGGAGGCGCTTTGGCCATCGCGACTGTCGGGTTTTGGGTCTTCCGACACTAGCGGGTAGCTGACCAACCTCCGCTCCCCACGAACAGTCACCCGAAAGCCGGCAGTCGGCAAGCGGACCAGTTCCAGCCGCGGAGTTGCATCTGAACCAACGTCCGGCACCAGGAGGCGGACAAGTCGCGACGAGCGTCCGAATGTGGGCCCGTTCGTATCCACTGGTTGGCCGAACGAATGGCGGCCTCTCGGATTTGTCACCCAAAAGCTGCCCGGCAGAGAACGGCCGAGCCCTCTTCCGGGCCACGCCTGCGCATGTCTATAGCTGACGCCACCCTGTTATCTCACTGTTATTGGCCAGGAACAGGACAGCGCTCGGCCGCCCGACATGGCCTTCCCCAGTGCGCTCTGAATCATATACTATACAATCCGATTGCGCGCCGCGACGACTCATGCATATCTCCGCGCCTGCCGGCGCTTTCGCGTCGTCTGACGCTCCTGGTGGACCTTGGGCGTTCTCATTCGCGCTTGTGAAAGTGACTATGACGACTCCTATCAGCCGCCGCCAAGCTCTCCTGTCCACCGCTGCCGCACTCGCCGTCGCCCCTTGGGCGGCCCGTGCCGAGGCGCAAGCCGCGCTGACCGGCGGCACGGCTGCGGAGCCCCCCAAGCCGGCCGCGGACACTGACTGGATCGGCTATGGGAATGATCTGGCCTCCACCCGCTATGCCGGGCTGGACCAGATCGACGCCTCGAACTTCAACAATCTGGAGGTCGCCTGGCGGTTCAAGACCGACAATTTCGGGGCCCGCAAGGACTCCTATTTCAACGCCACTCCCACCGTGGTGAAGGGCCGTCTTTACGGAACCGTCGGTTCGGAACGCTATCTGGTCTGCATGGATGCCGCCACCGGGCAGATCATCTGGACCTACCGGCACGACGAGAAGGGCCGGCTCGGTGCCCGCGGCGGCTCCGGCTGGGGTGTCGGCTATTGGACCGACGGAACGGTCGAGCGGATCCTTTACGTGACCCGCAGCTATCAGCTGATCTCCATCGACATCGCCACCGGTCTTCCCGATCCTGCATTCGGGACGGGCAACGAGGTGAATCTGCGGCTCGATTGGGATCACGAGGTCGATCCCAAGGCGCCGGTCGTCGGGCTTCACGCCCCGCCGCTCGTGGTGAGGGACACCGTCGTCATCGGGACGGCGTCCTCCTCGACCGGCCCCGGCTATCTGCGCGGCTTCGACGTGCGCACGGGCAAGCGGAAATGGATCTTCCACACCGTGCCGAAAAAGGGCGAGTTCGGCTACGACACCTGGATCAAGCCGGGACAGGCCGAGACGGCGACGAACACCGGCGTGTGGGCGATGATGTCCGCCGATCCCGAGCTCGGCCTTGTCTATGCCGGGGTCGAACTGCCCCAGGCCGACTGGATGGGCATAACCCGTCACGGCGATGCGCTGTTCACTGAAACCCTGGTCGCGCTCGATATCGAGACGGGGGAGCGCCGGTGGCACTTCCAGACCGAACATCACGGGCTGTGGGATCGCGACATCGCGTGCGCGCCGGTGCTGATGGATGTCCGCCAGGGCAGGAAGGTGATCAAGGCGCTCGCGCTGCCAACCAAACAGGCGTTCCTGTTCGTGCTGGACCGCGCGACGGGCAAGCCGGTCTGGCCGATCCGCGAGGAGAAGGTGGCGCCCGGCGACGTGCCCGGCGAATATTATGCGCCGACTCAGCCCGTGCCGTCGCGACCGCCCCCGTTCGATCACCAGGGCGTTACGGTCGACGACGTCATCGACTGGACGCCGGAGCTCAAGGCACGGGCGCTCGAGATCATCGGCCATTACCGGCTTGGCGGGCTCTACAGGCCGCCCACCATCGCAACCCCTGAAGGGCCGTGGGGCACGCTGATGACGCCCGAGAACCAGGGCGGCGCGAACTGGGCCGGTGGCGGCTGCGACCCGGAGACCGGAATCTTCTATCTCTATTCGAAGACAGTGCTGCAGAATTACGCGATCAAACAATTGCCCAACGGGCGCCTTGTCCCTGGCGGCAGTACGTCGCGCGGTACCAACGACAATATGGGCGGAGCCTTTGGCGGATCGGCGAACCCGGGCGGTCGTTCCGGGCTCGGCGGGCCTGTCTTGCCCAACGTGAAGGACGGCCTGAACGACCCGATCACGCCCGACCTGCTCACCATCGGCGGCATGCCGATCCTGAAGCCGCCCTATGGTCGGATCACCGCTCTGGACCTGACGCACGGAACGAAGCTCTGGCAGGTCGCCCACGGCGAAACGCCGGACTTCATCAGGAACAACCCGCTCCTCAAGGGCGTGACCATCCCGCGGACCGGGCAGTCCGGTATCCTCGGCGTGCTCGTGACCAAAACCCTGGTCATCTGCGGCGACAGCGGCCAGTTCACCGACGAGCAGGGACGCAAGGCGGCGCGGTTGCGCGCCTATGACAAGATGACGGGGCGTGAAGTCGGCACGGTCTTCCTCGACCAGGCGCAGACCGGCTCGCCGATGACCTATATGCTCGGCGGCCGTCAGCACATCGTGGTGGCCAGCGGCGGTTTCGAGGGCGGGGAGTTCATCTGCTACCGCCTGCCGGCACCGCGTGCCGCGGGGGCGCCGCCGCGAGTCGAAGCGCCCCGCCCTCCGATCACGGACTGATCGGGGAAGCCCACCGCGTCGTCGATCGATTCAACGATCCGGATCGTCAGATCATGAGAGCGGGCCGGAGTCTGACGAGACTCCGGCCCGCTCTTTCTCATGACGGTCGCGGCAGTCTTGCCTCATCCGTCCCTGCCACTGCGAAATTGCCCCGTTAACAGCGGAATTAACAGCGGAAGCCCGCGCTGTTTCGTGTGCATTTTCCGCTGTTATGCCGGAACAGGGAAAACGCCATTCAATGCATTGAGAGATGTGGAAAATATCTCCAACAAAGTTGGAAATAACAGGGGAAGAAAAATGTTGTGCTGTTTCGCCTCCGTAACCACCCACTCCGGCGGCGATTTGGCGGGAGTCGGGGCAACGGACCGCAAGATCGCGCGTTTGCTGCTACAGGCGGTTTGAAAGCGAGGGGCGACGATCTCTCGCGCCATCGTCGGGAGGACATATGTCGGCGCATTCCCATCTATCGCGGCGATCGACCTGCGGGCTCACACTAGCGCTGTTGCTTGCCACGACGGCGTGCGGCGGTGGAGGAGGCGGCACCGGCGGCGGTTCTCCCACGCCCACGCCCGCTAATAGCCCACCCAGCTTCACCTCGGCGGCGACCTCCAGCGTCGTCGAGAACGCCAGCGACGCCTATCAGGCGGCCGCGACCGATCCGGACGGCAACCCGCTGACCTACAGCATTGCCGGCGGCGCCGACGCGGCGCGCTTCTCGATCACCGCGGCCGGGCTGGTGCGGTTCGTGTCGCCGCCCAATGTCGAGGCGCCGGCCGATGCCGGGCAGGACAATGTCTATGACGTGCAGATCGGCGTCACCGACGGGCAGGCAAGCGCCACGCGCTCGGTCGCGATCACCGTGACCAACAGCAAGGAGGGCATCCAGGTCCGGCGCGTCGGCACCGGGTTCAACCAGCCGCTCTATGTCGCGCCGATCCCGGGCGACACCAAGGTCTTCGTGGTCGAGAAAGGCGGCGCCGTGCTGACGCTCGATCCCGCGACGGGCGCCAAAACACCCTTCATCACGGTCGGCAACATCTCGACTGACAGCGAGCGCGGCCTGCTCGGTGTAGTTGCGGCTCCCGACTATCAGACCTCGGGTTTCATCTATGCCTATGCGACCAATGTGGCGGGCAATATCGAGGTCCGCCGCTATCGCCGTGGCGCCGGCGGCGCGACCGTGCTCGATGCGACGATCCTCACCATCCCGCATCCGACCAACAGCAACCACAATGGCGGCTGGCTCGCCTTCGGGCCGGACGGCTATCTCTGGCTCGCGGTCGGCGACGGCGGCGGGGCGGGCGACGTGCCGAACAATGCCCAGAACACCAATGTCCTGCTCGGCAAGATCCTGCGCATCGCGGTCAATCCGCCCGGTGGCGGTGCGCCCTTCTACACCATCCCCGCCGACAACCCGTTCGCGGGCGGCGCGGGCGGCGCGCCCGAAGTCTATGCGTACGGCCTGCGCAACCCGTTCCGGGCGTCCTTCTGGGGCAACAATCTGCTGATCGGCGATGTCGGGCAGGGCGCCTGGGAGGAAGTCGACCTGCTCCGTCCGCAGGACAAGGGCGGCAATTACGGCTGGCGCTTCCGCGAGGGCGCGCATGCCTTCAACGGCACCGCGCCGGCCGGGCTGATCGAGCCGGTGCTCGAATATGGCCATGGCACCGGGCCGAAACAGGGCAACACCATCACCGGCGGCTATGTCTATCGCGGCCCGGTCGGGTCGCTCACCGGCTCCTACGTCTTTGCCGATTTCATCCGCGGCGGCATCTTCACCGTGCCGGCGAGCACGCTCACTCAGGGCACGACGCTCGGCGCGGCCGGCTTCGAACGCCGCAACGAGGATTTCGCGGCCGATACCGGCACGATCAATCAGCTTGCCTCGTTCGGCGAAGATGCGGCGGGCAACCTCTACCTCGTCGATCTCGACGGCGAGATTTACATGGTCACACCAGCCTGATCCCGGTCAGCGACAAATCCTCCAGCGCGGTGCCGTAATAGCTCGCCACGCGATTGGCATAGGCCTGGTCGAACAGCGGCGGGTTGGCGGCCCAGCTCGGCCCGCCTTCGAGCACCTTGCGATCGATCGTGACGAGATAGATGTCGGCTGCCGGATCATAGGCCAGCAGACTGAAGGGCAGGGGGTAATAAGCCTTGCCCATGCCCAGGAAGCCGCCGATCGTCAGTACGACATAGGCGGTCTGCCCGGTCCGCTTGTTGATCAGATACTCATGGACCGAGCCGACCTTGTCACCCTCGCGGGTCTTCACCCTGATCGTGTCGCTGCGGTTCGAATGCGCGAGCAGCTGAACGGGCTCATCTTTGGACATCGTCATTCCTCCAATCGGTCAATCCTCGAGGATCAAACTCGTCCGCTTCGTTTCCGGGAGCATCAGGAATGCGATCGTCGCACAGAAAAGGATCGCGGTGACGTACCAGTAGAAGGCGGATTCAACATGCGCGTTCTTGAACCACAGCGCGACATATTCCGCCGTGCCCCCGAACGCCGCATTGCCGATGGCATAGGGGAAGGCAACGCCCAGCGCCCGGATATGCGCCGGGAACAGCTCCGCCTTCACCAGCGCGCTGATCGAGGTGTACGCCGACAGCAGCATCAGCGGCCCCAGGATGATCGCGAAAGCGACCAGCGGATCGCGCGCCACCGCCAGCGCGCTGAACACCGGCACGGTGACGAGCATGCCGCCCACCCCGAACAGCAACAGCATCGGCTTGCGCCCGAACCGGTCGGCAAGCATGCCGAACACCGGCTGAGCGAGCATGTAGACGACCAAAGCCGCGGTCATCACCTGGGTCGCAGTCTGGATCTCGAACCCGCTCGTATTGACCAGGAATTTCTGAAGATAGGTGGTGTAGGCGTAGAAGGTGCAGCTCCCGCCCGCGCTGATCACGATGACGAGCAGGAACTCGCGCGGGTGTGCCTTCCACAAGGCGATCAGGCCGGATTTCGGCCTGTCGGCCGACTGGTTCTCGAACGAGGCGGTCTCGGCGAGGCGCCGCCGCAGGATATAGACGCCCAGCGCCAGCACCGCGCCGAAGAAGAAGGCGAGGCGCCAGCCCCATTCCGACATCTCCGCCTTGGTCAGCAGGGTCTGGAGCAACAGCGTGACGGCGAGCGCGGTGAGCTGCCCCCCGATCAGCGTCACATATTGGAAGCTCGACCAGAAGCCGCGCCGCTCGCGCGTCGCCATCTCGGAGAGATAGGTCGCGCTCGCCCCATATTCGCCGCCGACCGACAGGCCCTGGATCATGCGCGCCAGTACCAGGATGACGGGCGCCGCCACCCCGATCGCGGCATAGCCCGGCACCAGCGCGATCATCAGCGAGCCGAGGCACATCAGTCCGACCGACAGCGCCAGCCCCGCCTTGCGGCCATGCGTATCGGCATAGCGCCCCATCCAATAGGCGCCGATCGGACGCATGACGAAGCCGACCGCGAAGATCGCGCTCGTGCCCATCAACTGCGCGGTCGGATCGCCCTTGGGAAAGAAGGTCGCCGCGAAATAGAGCGACAGCGAGGAATAGGCGTACCAGTCATACCATTCGACCAGATTGCCGGCCGATCCGCCGACGATGGATTTCAGTCGCTTGGCATCGATCGCCATGGTCTCGTCTCTCCCCATCCGCGTCGTTGCACGGCCCGGCGGCAACAGAGGCGAATTCGCCAGGCGATGCAAGACGGGCGGTTGAGCCGCAGGACCGCTTCGCGCATAGAGAGGCGAATGCGTCTGCTTGCCCTCCCCCTCTCCCTCATGGCCGCGCTGATCGCCCTGGCAAGCTGCGTCGGGCCGACCCCGCCGCCCCGGCCGGCGCCGAGGCCCGTTCCCACGCCCGTCTACACGCCGCCGCCACCGCCCGCGCCCAGGCCGACCGCGACGCCGGTCGGCAAGGACTGGCGCGACTGGCCGATGACGCCGGGCGACTGGATCTATCGCCAGGACGGCCGCGGCTCGATCGCGCTGTTCGGCGTGCCCGGCGCCGACGCAGTGCTGACGCTCCGCTGTGACCGCGCCGCGAACACCCTCTATCTGTCGCGCCAGGGCATCGCTGCCGGGCCGGTGGCGATGACGGTCCGTACCTCGACCGCGCTGCGCACCCTTTCTGCATCGCCGACCGGGGGCACGCCACCCTATGTCGCGGTCGCGCTTCAGCCGCGCGACGGCTTGCTCGACGCGATCGGCTTCAGCCGCGGACGCTTTGTGCTGGAGCAGGCAGGGTATGCTCCGCTGGTGGTGCCCGCCTGGGCCGAGATCGAGCGCGTGACCGAGGATTGCCGGCGCTGACGGGATAAAGTCCCGGCCTCGCGCGTTTTCGCGCTGAGGAGAATGCCATGATCCGAAAGCTAAAATCGGGCGAATACCGCCTCTATTCGCGCAAGGTCGATCCAGACACGCACAAGCGTCGCAACCTCGGCACCTTCGACACCCGCGCTGCCGCCGAGAAGCACGAGCGCGACGTTCAGTATTTCAAGCGGCACTGAAGCGGGAGGGGCTCTGCGCAGGGCGTTCCCCGGGAAGCGGCGCAGGCGGAAGAGAATCGTCGAAAACGCAGAACATTACAAGACTTGTTTATGTGATTCGGATGATTCAAACAGGGGATGTACTCAGGCCTGGGTACGGCGTTTTAACAATGCGAAAGGAGGTGATCCGATGTCTCATGGTTCAGCAATGGGGTCGGTTCAGTTCGTTCGGGGGACGCACCGCTAGCTTTATCGGGATGACGGCGGGGGGTATTCTCCCCCAGACAACGCTGCCGTCTATCGAAGCTGCGGTTCGCATGGTCTCCCGGGCTGGAACATCCGGCCGCTGACCATGTCAGGAGGTTGCCGGGTCTGCGGACCCGGCAGCCTCTTTTCATATCCGGGCCCGCCAGGGCCTTGCCGCATCGTCAGGCCAGGCGCAGGAAGCGGTCGCGATGACCCTTACCCCTCGCCTGTTCACGCTCACCTGGTTCTCGCGCCTCCGTCGACGGCTCCGTTCCAGCGAGGCGTGGTTCATCGTCCTCGCCATCGTGATCGGCGGAGCGGCCGGTCTGCTGACCGCGGCGCTGGGGGCGATCGCCCGAACCCTGCAGCATCTGCTTTTCGGCCTGCCGGCACTGACCAGCCTGAGCAGTCTTTCGGCGCTGACGCCGCTGCAATTCCTCCTGCTGCCCCTGGGCGGGCTGATGCTCGCCGGCTTCACCTGGATCACGCGTGCCCGGCGGCGAGCGATGGTCGACGCGGTCGAGGCGAACGCCCTGCATGGTGGCCACATGTCGTTATCCGACAGCCTGGTGATTTCGGGCCAGACGGCAATCTCCAACGGCTTCGGCGCGTCGGTTGGGCTCGAGGCGGGCTATGCCCAGCTCGGCGCGGCGGTGGGCTCGGTCGCGGGCGGGGCGTTGCGACTGCGCCGCGCCGATCTGCGCACCCTCGTCGGTGCGGGAGCAGGGGCGGGGATCGCGGCTGCGTTCGGCGCGCCGCTCGCCGGGGCCTTCTACGCCTTCGAGATCGTCATCGGCGCCTATACGCCATCGGCGATCGCGCCCGTCGCGGCGGCAGCGCTGGCCGGGGCGAGCGTGTCGCAGGCGCTCGGCATCGCACCCTATATCGTCTCGGCAACCGCCAATGTCCCAGTGCCGACGGTGGATTATCTGCTTTACGCCTTGCTCGGCGCAATCTGTGCAGCGCTCGGCATCGCGTTGATGCGCGCCGTCGCCGTGGTGGAGGCCGGGATGCGCAAGCTGCTCGTCCCAGGCTATCTGCGCCCCGCGATCGGGGGCGCGTTGTTGATCCCCATCGCGATGGTGTCGCCGCAGGTCCTGTCCTCGGGGCATGGCGCACTTCATCTCGATCTGGCGATCGGCTTTCCGCTGGCCCTGATCGCCATGGTGCTGGTGGCGAAATGCCTCGCGTCGATCGTGTCGCTGGGCTTCGGATTCCGCGGTGGACTGTTCTTCGCCTCGCTGTTCATCGGCACGCTGGTCGGCCATCTGTTTGCCGGCCTGCTGGGGCTGGTCGCCGGACGTCCGCTCCTTACCCAGACTGACGCGGCGATCGTCGGCATGGCCGCGCTGGCGGTCGCCGTGGTCGGCGGGCCGATGACCGTCGCGATGCTCGTGCTGGAGGCGACTCACGATTTCTTCCTGACCGGCGCGGTGGTCGCGGCATCGCTGGTCGCGAGCACGATCGTGCGCGCCCGCTTCGGCTATTCCTTCTCGACCTGGCGACTCCATCTGCGCGGCGAGACGATCAAGAGCGCACGCGATGTGGGCTGGGTGCGCACGCTCACGGCCGGCCGGATGATGCGCCGCGAGACCCAGGCGACACCCGCCGATATCAGCATCGTCGAGTTTCGCCGCCGCTTCCCGCTTGGCTCCGCCAGCCGCGCCGTCCTGATCGAGCCGGACGGGCGTTACGCCGGCATCCTCGTGCCCGCCACCGCCTATGCCGAGGGTGTGGACGAGCAGGCGCCCGCCCGATCGCTCGTGGCTTCGCCCACCGCACCGCTCGCGCCGGAGGCTGATATCGTCGCGATCATGGCGCGCTTCGACGCGGATCAGGTCGATGAACTGGCGGTCGTCGGCCCGGACGGCGTCGTGCTGGGCGTGCTATCGGAGAAATTCGTGCGCCGTCGTTATGCCGAGGAGCTTGAAAAGGGGCAGCGCGACCTGTTCGGGGAATGAACCGCGCGCCACACGATCCCTGCTTGTGACAACGTGCGCTGTGTCGCATGATTTGGGCTCGAACGGGAAAATGGGGGTCGGGTAATGCGTGCTGTTGCCGTGAGTTTGCTGCTGTCGGCCGCGATCGCGGCGCCGGCCTTCGCTCAGACCGCACCCAAGGTGGAGGAGCAGTCGATCGACCAGCTCCAGGCGCTGATGGCGGGCGGCACGACCAGCGAGGCGATCGTCCAGGCCTATCTCGCGCGGATCGCGGCGATGGATCGCAGCGGGCCGACCTTGCGTTCCGTAATCGCCGTCAGTCCCGACGCGATCGCCCAGGCCAGGGCCAGCGACGCTCGGCGCAAGGCGGGCAAGGCGCTGGGGCCGCTCGACGGCGTGCCCGTGCTGATCAAGGACAATATCGAGACGAAGGAGCTGCCGACCACCGCTGGCAGCCTCGCCCTCAAGGACAATCTCACTGGCCGCGACGCGCCGGTTGTCACGGAACTGCGCAAGGCCGGCGCGGTGATCCTCGGCAAGACCAATTTGTCCGAATGGGCGAACATCCGCTCGACCAATTCGATGAGCGGATGGAGCGCGATCGGCGGGCTGGTGCGCAACCCTTACGCGCTCGACCGCTCCTCCTGTGGGTCGTCGAGCGGATCGGGCGCGGCGGTGGCGGCAAGCTTCGCGCCCGTTGCTTTGGGCACCGAGACCGATGGATCGGTGGTCTGCCCGGCCTCGATGAACGGGCTGGTCGGTCTGAAGCCGACGATCGGGCTGGTCAGCCGCACGCATGTCGTACCGATCAGCCATAGTCAGGATACGCCGGGCCCGATGGGCCGCTCGGTCAAGGACGTGGCGATCCTGTTCTCGGCGATGGTCGCGGCCGATCCGGCCGACAAGGCTACGAAGGACGCCGCGAAATACCGGGCGGATTTCACCAAGGGACTGTCCGCCAACGCGCTGAAAGGGCTCCGCATCGCGGTGCTGCGGCCCGACATGCCGGAGGCGATGAAGGCGCCGTATGACGCGGCGCTCGCGGTCCTGAAATCGGCCGGCGCGGTGCTGGTCGATGTCGAGAAGCCCAAGCTCGACGGCATGGGCGACGCCGAGTTCGACGTGCTCAAGGTCGAACTCAAGGCCGATCTCGACGCCTATCTCGCGGCCACGCCCAAGACGGTGACGGCGCGCACGCTCGATCAGGTGATCGCGTTCAACGAGGCCAACAAGGCGGCCGAGATGCCGTTCTTCGGGCAGGAGATCTTCATCGACGCGGCGAAGACGCGCGGGCTGGCCGATGCCGAATATCTAGGCGCGCGCGCAAAGTCGTTGCGGCTCGCAGGCGCGGAGGGCATCGACGCGATGCTCAAAAAGGCGAATGCGACGATCCTGGTAGAGCCGACCTATGGCATTCCATGGCTGAGCGACAGCGTGTCGGGCGACCATTTCACCGGCCCGAGCGCGAGCGAGATGCCGGCGATCGCGGGGTATCCGCATCTGACGGTACCGATGGGGCTGGCCAAGGGATTGCCGATCGGCCTGTCCTTCATCGCCACGGCTTATGGGGATCAGGCGGTGCTGAATGCGGGTTACGCCTATGAGCAGGCGAGCCATGCGCGCGTTGCGCCGAAATACCTCCCGGTGGCGGATGTGGGGCCGGGGCTGGAGGGCGCCTCAAAATAGCGCCCTAAAAAGCCCCTCCCCTTCAGGGGAGGGGTTAGGGTGGGGCAGCTCGCAAATGCAACGCTGGATGGTTAGCCGGAGGCCCCCACCCCCAACCCCTCCCCTGAAGGGGAGGGGCTTAAGAAGAGCGAGCGTCCCACCTCTTCGCAAACCCCGCCTGCCACAACAGCAACAGCGGCACGACGCCAAGCTCCATCGCCAGCCCGAACACATGCCCTTTCGATGGCACCCCCACCGCCACCAGCGACACGACCCGCGCCAGTCCGCCCGCGACTACCAGCGCGCCGAGCAACCGAAACCGCGGCCCCTTCGCCTCGATCCCGGGCACGCAGGTCGCGAACGCCACGCCCACTGCGAAGAAAATCCCCGAAATATAGCGGAAATGGCTGTCGAGATCGGTCGGGATCTCCCGCGCATGGCCCAGAAACCCGGGTCCGAACAATATGCTCTGCCCACCGGTGATAAGCGGTACCAGGCACGCAATCGCCACCACCAGCTGAAGCGCCCGCTTCTCGGCAGCGACGGTCAGCGCCGGTTCTTTTCGAGCAGCTCGGGCCGGATATGGATGGCGGTGAGCGACATGCGCACTTCGATCAGGAAGGCGGCGAGCGCGGCGATCAACAGGATCATCGCGAGGATGAACGACAGGGCGACCACGGTGCCGATATGCAGCCGGGCCAGTTCCGCCACGAACAGGAGGGCGACGACGAGACAGGTCATCACCGCGCTCGACACCGCCATCACCAAAGCTGCGTTGATCACTGACATGCGCTTGTCGAGCAGCCGCAGCTCCCAAACATGCCGGTCATGCTCGGGCCCAGTCGAACGCGGGTGAAGCGCCTCGACCTGGCGCGCGCGATCCACCACCCGCGATAGCCGCCCGGCGAGCACGTTAAGCAAGGCGCCGATGCCCGCGAGCATGAACACCGGCGAAAGCGAGAGCTGGATCGTCTGGGCGATCGTCGTGACGGCTGGCGAATATTCCACAGGCGCGTTGTGGCGGCTTCCCGCGCGAGGGGTCAAGCGCGAACCGGATGGTAACGGATGGCGTCGTAACAACCCGTCCATGACGAAGCCGATGCTGCTCGCCGAATTCACGCGCCTGCCGCCGGCGACGCGCGCGATCGTGCTCGACGGACTGTCCGGTGCGATCGACCTGGTCGCCGAGGCAGCGCCCGAGACGCATCGCTTCCTGCGCTATCAATGGTTCGCCGCGGCGCTTGCGGCTTATGGCGGGTCGGCCCGCACGATCCTGGTCGAGCGCGACGGCGATCCGGTGATCGCGCTGCCGATGATACGCTTCGGCCCCGCGCCCGCGCGGCTGGCAGCGGTGCCCGGCTGCTACTGGCCGTTCCGCAGCTTCCCGGCAAACGCCGATCCGGGTGAGGGCGCGTTCGATGCGCTGCTCGACCGCCTGGGCCAGGAAGTGAATGCGCTCCGGGTCGGGCCGGTCTGCGACGGCGATCCTGCGCTCGAACCTTTGCTCGCGGCGGCACGCACCAAGGGCTGGGCGACGCTCGATCGCTTCGTCGCCGACAGCTACATTCTCGATATGGCGGCGGCCAATGCCGATGGCGGCTGGCCACGCAACTCGACCCTGCGCAAGAACCGCTTCCACGAAAAGCATCTGGGCGATCACGGCGCGCTCGACTGGGAGTTCCTGCAGGGCGCCGAGCTCGCCGCCGGCGGTTTCGACGCGCTTGCCGCGATCGAGGAAAAAAGCTGGATCGCCGCCCGCACCGACGGGCGCGACGCGAAGTTCACCACGACCGGCCACGGCGCCTTCTGGCGCGCTGCGGCGAGCGATCCGGTGCTGGCAAAGATGCTGTGGGCAGCCCTGCTCACCGTCGACGGCGCGCCTGCGGCCTTCTCGTTCGACGTGAATGCGGGGGCGCTGAAATATGCTGTCGCCAATAGCTATGATCCGGCCTTCGCCAAGCATTCGCCGGGGAAACTCCTCTATTACCGCAACCTCGTACGCGCGATGGCGGACGGGATCGACACGGTCGACTGGGGCGCCGGCGACAGCGGGTACAAGCGCGTGATCGGTGCGGCGAAAGGCCCGGCGATCCGCGATTGGCTGCTGGTGCGGCCGGGGCTGCCGGCGCTGTTTGGCCGGGCGCTTCGCGGCATGTGGGAACGCAGCGGGCAGCGCCCGGCAGCGCCCGTGGTTGACGAGGTTTCGTCCGAACCGGTATAAGCCGCACTCCAATCGGAGTGGTTATGTCTGGAATTGTCGCCCGCTGATCGCCTGATCGGGACCTGAGGTCCCGAGCCCAGGCGTCGTGCGCAGCCACCGCGACCTCCTGCGGGAGAGGCCGTCGATCGGCTGTGTGGGCTATCCCTTGGCAGGGACCGACACTTCCCATGAATATCTCGAAATACGAACAGCGCGTGCTCCACGCGCTGGCGCAAGGCGGGCGCATCGTCCACCGGCGCGACGCGGAGACGAGCCGTATCCTCGCGGTCGATTGCTTCACCCGCGACGGCTATGTGCTGGCCGATTGCACCGTGCCGTTGTTCCGCAAGCTCAAGCGGCGGCGGCTGATCGCGAGCCTTGACGGCGGGCCCTATCGGGTCACGCGGCTCGGCCTTGCGGCGGTGCGGGCGCAGCTCGACAATCGTTGAACCCGGGGCCCGGCATGCGTGCCGGGCTCCTAACCTCGCTCGACCCAGGTCGAGATGGCGCGCCCATCATGCGCCGCGCCGATCGTGATGGTTTCGCCTGGCTCCACCGACACCGGCGCATCAAGCGGCGTCATGGTAAGCCCGGAAAAGAAGACTGCGCCAGGCTCTGGCCGCGCTTCGATCATCGTTTCGTCATCGAGCTCGAGCCTGATCCACCGCGCGATGGTGTTGGCCTCGCCTGCGAGGATCGCGCGGCAGGGGAGAATGCGGCGGTCCGAGGGTGGAAAGCGCTCCTGCGCGAAATCGAACCGAAAGAGTTCGACCTCTTCCGAAACCAGGTCCACGCCGGCTGAACCGATCGGCCGCAGGATGCTGGTCGGCACGAAATCCGCCATCGGGCTCAGGTCGAACCCACAGGCCGCGTCGATATGTCCTGCGCGCGGATAGTCCCGCCAGTCCACCAGCGCCGCACACAGGCTCGCCGCCATCGGTACGGCGGGCGCGCCGGGTGCGAGCAGCCGCTGCCGCGCATCGGCGATCGCGCCGAGCGGATCGAAATCGAGCAGCCCGTCGGCAAAGATATCGCAGACCAGCAGGTCGGCCGGCCGATCCAGCTCCTTGCCGATCGTCAGTGCCTGGGAACGTTTGGCGACGACCTGAATCCGGTCGGCATAGCCATTACGCGCGGCGAGGTCGCGCGCCATCCCCGCAGCGACCGGGTTATATTCGCAGGTGACGACCTTTGCCGCGCCCGCCCGCGCCGCCATCAGCGCGAGCATGCCGGCGCCGGTGCCGATCTCGAGCACCGTCATGCCGGGGCGGATCGCCCGCCGCAGCGCTGCGTCCCAGGCGGCATTGCGCCGCGCATCGTTCATCATCGGCACATGATAGCCGGGGATCAGCGACGCCAGCAGCCGCCGGCCGCGCACCAGGGTTGCGGGATCGTCGCGCCCTAACGCCATTGCCTCCCGCGCGAGATCGGCGGCGCGGCGGGGCGCCTTGCGCGCGGCGACCATCTCCGCAAGGCCGATAAGATTGTACGGATAATCGGGTCGCTGCTGGAGCGCCGCGCCGATGGTCGCGATCATCCGCTCGATCTCGTCGCTCACTCGGCTACCCCCGGACGGACGATCCGCCGCGCTTTCCTTAGGTCAGGGCGGGCGCTTGCGGAAGCGAAGCGTGTGACAACGTGAGCCAGAACAATTCTCTTATCTTGCATACAACTAGCACCAAAATGGGGGTGTTGTTAAGGTTTCCGAAGGGGATGTGACGGATAATCCGTGATTGGGAGGGGCGCTGTTTGGTGCGAAGGGCGATGGGCGTCCTTCACGCTGGTAGTGATGCTGGACAACATCGCTCGATAAAGGGTGCCCCTATGCTTGATCATTTCGATGACGGCGAATTGACGACGATCTCCTTCTCCAATTCTCCGCCCCCGCCGCCTGAGCGGCGTCAGAATTTGCGTCATGTGACGGTGCTTCGCGTCGCCAAGCTGCAGACGCCGCGCAGCGAGGAGCTGTGCCTGGTTCGCAATATCTCGGCGGGCGGCCTGATGGCCCATATCTATTCGGAGCTGAACATCGGCGAGCCGGTGAGCGCTGAATTCAAATCCGGCCAGGCGGTTTCCGGCCGGGTGCTGTGGCGCCGCGACGGCCTTGCCGGCATCCAGTTCGACGAGCCGGTCAACGCCGCCAAGGTGCTTGCCGACAGCCACGATTATGCCCCTTCGTCGCAACAGCCGCGCGCGCCGCGCGTCGGCATCGACGTGAAGGCGCGGATCCGCGTCGGCGCCCGCTATCATGCGGTGACGCTCTGCAACATCTCGCAGTCGGGCGGTCGGGTTTCTCCGGGAGAGCCGCTGGAGACCGGGCAAAAACTGATCCTGATGCTCAACGGCCTGCCGCCGATCGCCGGATCGGTCCGCTGGTCCGACGATGAGCATGCCGGGATCGCATTCGACAACCCGATCGCGTTCGAGGCGCTGGCGCGCTGGGTGCCGACGATGCAGGCGCAAGCGCGCAAGCGTCAGCTTGCGTCGAACAACGATACGCCGGACGAACGCCGCGCCTGAAAACCGGAGGCTTGCACCGGCCTCAGCTGAATCCTGGCAACACCCGATAGATCCATCGCGGCTCATAGGTGCCGAACGCGCGCCGCCAACGCCGGGCCAGGGCGTGCCGGCGCCTGAAGCCGGCCGGTGACAAGGAATCGTTCGTGTTGGGTACGCGGCCCACCAGCTTCTCCGTCGCGAGCCCGGCAAAATACTCATTCGCCGGCCGCTCGACAAAACCGCCATCGGCGAGATCGAAGATCTGGAAGTCGGCCCCGTGCGAACCGGCGTCATTGATATAGAAGACTGGCCGACATCCGCGCCGCACGCAGGTCAGCATGATCGCGGGGCGATTATACGCGGATTGGTTGACCGGAGAGCCGTGCAGCAGCGAGCTGTCGAAGACCAGCGCTTCGCCAGCACGCATCGGGACGGCAACGGCCCGCTCCTTCAGCTCTTGCTGGAACCGCCCCTGATAGCCCTTGATGCCCGGGCCGTTGACGTGCCGGACGAGCCGGTGGCTTCCGGGCACCACATGCAGGCACCCATTGCTTTCGTCGACATCCACCAGCGGGCACCAGATGGTGATCGCCAGGCCGTCCGGATCCTCGGTCAGCGTCCAGTCGGAATGGAGGCCCAGCGAGCCGGTACCCGGTTCCTTTATCAGAATTCCGGCCGTCGCGATCTCGAAGCCGTCGAGCAGACGGTCAATGTGCGGGGCAGCGGCATCCCGGGCGACCGAAAAGGTTCTTGCGCGGTAATCGGCGTCGGAATCGAGCGCGGTCGAATGATAGGTCAGGGGCTGGCCGACGATAGTCGAGGGCGGAAACGCCGACGTGCGAAGGGCCGACAACGCCTCGAGCAACGACGCGACTTCCGCCTCATCGAGAAACGGTACGAGAGCCGAACCGGTCCGGATCAGATCGTTCTGGCTCTGGGCGTCCAGCAGAACCGGTGCCGGCATCAATGGATCTCCAGGGCGCGCTGAAAGCAGGCGGCGACCGTTGATAGGCAGGGAGCCGGCTCCCCGCAACGTCCGCGGTTCTTTCCGCTATGGGTGAAACCTAAGGATGCGGCCATCGTTTCACCCCGATGAAATGTCTTCCCGTCTTCACGGTACTCGCCGTCGCGTCGATCTTTGGCGCCTGTTCGCCCGGACCGGGTAATTCGAATGCCGGCGCTCCCGCCGTCAACACGGCGGAAACCGCCATTGTGCCGATCGCCTCCCCGTCGCCGCTCGCGACGGAAAATGTCGCGGGCGAGACTGCTCCGACACCCGCCTCGGCAAGGGTGATCGGGCTTGCCGGCCTCGGCGATCTCCGGATCGGCGAACCGGCGCCGAAAGGCGGGACATGGGGCGAGCGCGGTGCGCAGACGGGGGACGCCTGCCGCACCGTCACCTCGCCCGACTATCCCGGGGCCTATGCCATCGTTGCCGACGGCAAGGTACAGCGCATCACCGTCGGCCAGCGCTCGGACGTCAAGCTCGCGGAAGGGCTGGGGGTCGGTGCGACCGAGAAGGACGTGAAGAAGTGGTTCGCGGGCTTCCGCGAGGAACCGCATAAATATGAGGACGCGCCCGCCAAATATCTCACCGCGCCCAATGCCGCGAACGGCAGCTCGGCCCTGCGCTTCGAGATCGGGCATGATGGCAAGGTCAAGCTCATCCATGTGGGAACGATGCCGGTTCTGGGCTATGTCGAAGGGTGCGCCTGATCGCCTCGCCGCGCTGACGGCTGCTAAACGCGCGTGTAGCGAAAGTACCAGACCTCATGGCCCTGCCGCCGCGCCTTGCGCTCGTAACGGGTTTCGGGCCAGTCGTCGGGCCGCGTCAGGAAATCGCGCGGGTGTTGCGCCTGCCAGACGAAATCGGTCCGCGCGTTCATCACCATCATCGACCAGCGGCAATAGGTCGGGTCGTCAGTGCCCAGCCGGAATTCGGCACCGGGCTTCAACTTGCGCGCGATCAGGTCGAGTGGGCCGTGATTGACCATTCGCCTCTTGGCGTGCCGCGCTTTCCGCCAGGGGTCCGGATGGAGCAGATAGACCCGGTCGAGCGAGGCGTCGGGCAGCCGCTCGATCACATCGAGCGCATCGCCCATATGCAGCCGGACATTCTCCAACTCGCCGTCGCGCACATGGTTGAGCGCGCCGACCACGCCGTTGAGGAAGGGCTCGCACCCGATAAAGCCGGTGTCGGGCCGCATCGCCGCCTGTCCGGCGAGATGCTCGCCCGCACCGAAGCCGATCTCGACCTCGAGAGAACGGTCATCACCGAAGAGTGTCCGCGCATCGATCGTCCCGGTTTCGGGGACGCTGATCTCCGGCAGCAGCTCTTCGACGAGCGCGGCCTGGCCGAGGCGCAGCTTGTGCCCCTGGCGGCGGCCATAGAGGCGGCGGATGGTGGTAGGGTCGTTCATCGCCGGGCGGAATAGCCGCGCGGGCCGCCGGCGCAACCCTCCAAACGAAAAGCGGCGCGGCTCCATCAGGAACCGCGCCGCTTTTGCGTGGCTTGGTGTCGGGCGCCTTAGGCGACCGCTGCCTTCAGCTCATCGACCAGATCGGTCTTTTCCCAGGTGAAGAAGTCGCCGTCGGGCTTGCGGCCGAAATGACCATAAGCAGCCGTCTTCTGGTAGATCGGTGCGTTGAGCTTCAGGTGCTCGCGGATGCCCTTGGGGGTCAGGCGGACCAGCTTCGGCAGCACCTCCTCAAGCTTGGCTTCCGAAACGGTGCCGGTGCCGTGCGTGTCGACATAGACCGACAGCGGTTCGGCGATGCCGATCGCATAGCTCAGCTGGATCGTGCAGCGGCGCGCGAGGCCGGCGGCGACGACGTTCTTCGCGAGGTAGCGCGCGACATAAGCGGCCGAGCGATCGACCTTGGTCGGATCCTTGCCCGAGAACGCGCCGCCGCCATGCGGGGCTGCGCCGCCGTACGTGTCGACGATGATCTTGCGGCCGGTGACGCCCGCGTCGCCGTCAGGGCCGCCGATTTCGAAGCGGCCGGTCGGGTTGACGTAGATCTTGGTCTCTTCGTCGACGAAACCCTCCGGCAGCACTTCCTTGAACACGCCGACAACATAGTCGCGAAGCTCCTTGTAAAGCTCCGGACTGCCTTCGGTGCCGTCGTAGAAATAGCCGGGCGCATGCTGGGTCGAAACGACCAGAGCGGTCGCGCGGACCGGCACTTCGTTGCGATATTCCAGGGTCACCTGGCTCTTCGCGTCCGGCTCGAGGAAGGGCACCACCTTGTTGTGGCGGTCATGCGCCAGCTTCTCGAGGATGCGGTGCGAATAATAGAGCGTGGCGGGCAGCAGGTCGGGGGTCTCGTCGGTCGCATAGCCGAACATGATGCCCTGATCGCCGGCGCCTTCGTCCTTGTTGCCGCTTTCATCGACACCCTGCGCGATGTGCGCGGACTGGGCGTGCAGATGGTTTTCGAACGAGAAATTCTCCCAGTGGAAGCCATCTTGCTCGTACCCGATCCGCTTCACGGTGGCGCGAACCGCTGCCTCGATCTCTTCCTTCGCGCCGGGCGCCCATTCGTGATTCTCGAACACGCCCTTGCAGCGGATCTCGCCGGCCAGCACGACCCGGTTGGTCGTGGTCAGCGTCTCGCACGCGATGCGCGCATAGGGGTCCTTGGACAGGAACAGGTCGACCACCGCGTCGGAAATCTGGTCGGCGACCTTGTCGGGATGGCCTTCGGAAACCGATTCGGAGGTGAAGAGAAACGAAGCGCGCATCAAATCTACCCTTGGCTAGGGCGGCCCCGGGCATCCGGAAACCGCATATAAAGCTTTCCTTATATGTGCGCCCTAGCGAGACGATCGGCGGAAGGCAACGGCCAACAACAGCATCGCCGCTGCGACGAGGCACGCCGCCCAGTTGCCGAGACGAGAGAACAGGGTCGGCGTGGCTGCCTGAGGCATGGGCAGTTCGATCGTGCCGGCCTTGTGGAGCGGGAGGCTGCCGAGCAGCCGGCCGTCGGCGGCGATCACCGCGGAGATGCCGGTGGGAGTCGCCCGAATGATCGGCAACCCTTCCTCGATCGCGCGCAACTGCGCCTGGGCGAGGTGCTGCGGCGGGCCCCAGCCACCGAACCACGAATCGTTGGAGGGGTTGAAGATCACGCCGGGACGGTGCGCTGGGTCGACTATCTGGCCGGAGAAGATGATCTCGTAGCAGATGTTCATGCCGACATTGCCGAAGCCGGGCAGGGCGATGGTGCGCGGTTTCGGGCCGCCGGCGAAATCGAGGTCGCCGGGCACGAGGCGCTGTAGCCCGAAAGCGGTCAGCAACGGCCGGAGCGGCAGATATTCGCCGAACGGCACGAGATGCGCCTTGTCGTACCGCGCGAGGATCGAGCCGGTCGAATCGATCGCGAAGATCGAATTGGTCCCGGCCTTGAGGGTGCCCGCGGCGTCGAATTGCAACGCGTTGCCGCCGCTCAGTACCAGGTCGCGCGGGCCGAGCAGGGCAGCGATGCGGCGGCGGGTGACGCCGGGTAATCCGCGCCAATAATATTCGGCGGGGTACCCGTCCTCGACGAAGAAGCGCAGCGCACCTTCCGGCCAGACGATCAGGCGTGGGTTCTCGCGATGCGGCCCCGCCTCCGCTCCCTCGAACGCGCGGAGGCTGTTCTCGGCATAGTCCGGTGTCGGCCGCTCCTCCTCGCCGAGGTTGGTCTGGACGATGCGGACATAGGGATAGTCTTTGGGTAGCTGCGGCGCCGTCATCTCCAGATGGAGTCCCGACACGGCAAGCAGCGCGAGCAGGGCGAACGTCGCTGCCGGCACGCGCCGGCGCCCTGTAAAGGCGAGGATCAGCGTTCCCGCGACCGCGACCGTCAGGCCGGACAGGGCATAGGTCCCGGTCCATGCCGCGATTCGCGCCACGCCGAGCAGCGGCACCCAGATCGCTGCCAGCGGGTTCCATGGAAAGCCGCTGAGCATGGTCGAGCGCAGCCACTCCGTGACGATCCACGCCGCACCGAAGACGAGGACAAAAGCGATGCCAACCCGCGGCGTCGCGTCACCCGCTGCGCGGGGACTCGCCAGGCGCCAGGCAAGTCCGGCAGCCAGCATCGGATAGAGCGCGAGATACAGCGCCGACAGCAGCACGCCGACATAGCCGAGCCAGTGCGGCATCGCGTCCTGATAGATAAAGGGATGCTGGAGCCAGTTGATGCCGATTGCGAATTGCCCGACCCCGAACAGCCAGCCGCGCAACAGCGCCGGTTTCAACACGGGTGCCTCATGGATCAGCCACAGCCACACGGCAAAGCAGCCAAGCGCGACCGGCCAGAGACCGAGCGGGGCGAATCCGGTGGCGGACAGCGCGCCGAGTATGAGGGAGAGCAGGGCAGGGCGTGCCGTTGCCGCGCGCCGCAATGCCTGAACCTGGTTGTCGAGCAAGATCTTCCCCACTTCCGTCATGCCGGACTTGTTCCGGCATCCACCGGACCGCAAGTGCTTGGGCCGTCCGTATGCGGAACGGTGGACCCCGGAACAAGTCCGGGGTGACGAACGATATGGATTGGCGTTATGGCTCGCCCATGACGCTCCGCCCGTTCCATCTCGCCTTCCCCGTCCACGACATCCCCGCCGCCCGCGCCTTTTACGGCGAGGTGCTGGGCTGCCCCGAAGGCCGCAGCGCCGAATCCTGGGTCGATTTCGACCTGTTCGGCCACCAGATCGTCGCGCATCTCGATCCGGCGGCGAAGCCGGTCGCGGTGGCGAACCCGGTCGACGGCCATGACGTGCCCGTGCCGCATTTCGGCGTGGTGCTGGACATGGCCGATTGGGAAAAGCTGGCCGATCGCGTGAAGGCCGCCGGCATCCGCTTCGGCATCGAGCCGCATGTCCGCTTCAAGGGCCAGGTCGGCGAGCAGGCGACGATGTTCTTCCTCGATCCCAGCGGCAACGCGCTCGAGTTCAAGGCGTTCGCTGATGACGCCATGTTGTTCGCGACGTAAGGATCAGGCGATGAACGATCCGATCACCGTCGATATCCCCCACAAGCTCGGCCTCGCCACGGCGCGCGCCAAGATCGAGAAGGGCATCGGCAAGCTGGCGTCCTTCGTGCCCGGCGGCGTCGTCACCGAGCATCGCTGGGAGGGCGACACATTGATCTTCACTGTCGAGGCGATGGGCCAGCGCGTCGCCAGCCGGCTCGACGTGATGGAGACCAAGGTCCACGCATCGTTCGATCTGCCGCCGATGCTCCGCCTGTTCGCCGGCAAGATCCGCGACAAGCTGACCGAGAGCGGGAAGAAGCTGCTGAAATAGGGCGGGGCCCTGGCCCACCCCTATCGTTCGCCCTGAGCTTGTCGAAGGGCCGCTCTTCTCCCTTGCCGCGCGATGAAGAAAAGAACGGTGCTTCGACAAGCTCAGCACGAACGGAAATGGGTGTTCCGCCCAGGTTTCCTCAATCCTTCTCGATCCGGATCACTCCGATCCGCAGCAATTCCTCGGCACTGCGCGCGTAATTGGTCAGCATGCCCTCCAGGAACGGCTCCAGCCCGCGGTCCTGGATGACGCCGACCGGCAGGGTCACGCCGCCGCGGACATCCTCGATCAGCAATCCGGTCTCGATCATCCGCGCCACATGCCGTCGCACCGTCTCGCGCGGCAGGCCGCTCGCGGTCGCGATGGCGTTGCGCGAGATCGGCACGACCCATTCGCGCGGCAATATCTCGGTCCCCGCCAGGTTCTCCGGGATGCTGCGCTCACGCATCAGCCGCTGGACATTGGCGACCGAGACCGTCGAATAGATCAGCAACTCGGTCGGCCCGACCGGCGTAGCCGCCGCCAGCGTGCGGTGCATCGTCAGGAACAGGTTCATGATCGAGGACACGGCGACGCGCCAATTCTCCCCCATTTTCGCTGGGTTGGTGACGACACGTTCACTCATCGGCATGCCCCTTCCGGTAAAATGGCCGGGACGGCCCTGCTACCCGTAATGGGTAGCACCGTAATTCTCCTAAACTATCGGTCAGCCCGTAGGAAGCTATACCGACGCGGCGAGAAGAGATCGGAATTGGCGCTGAGGGTGCCATATCTGGTTTGGGAAGGAGCGCGAGCGGCGAGGGGCCGTGGACGCGCGACACGGGCTGCGGCGGTTTCGGGGGGAACCGGCCGCAGCCCGAAACCTTCTACTTCGCCGCCACCCGCCAGATCACATTGCCGACATCGTCCGCCACCAGCAGCGCGCCGGTCCTGTCGGTGATCACGCCGACCGGGCGGCCCTGCGCCTGGCCGTCCTTGTTGAGGAAGCCCGTCAGCACATCGACGGGCTTGGTGCCCTTCAGCGGGAAGCCAATGTCGCCGAACGGCACATAGATGACCTTGTAGCCCGACACCGGCACCCGGTTCCACGATCCATGCAGGCCGACAAAGGCGCCATTGGCGAACCGCTCCCCAAGCTTCGCGTCGCCAGCGAAGGCGATGCCGAGCGCGGCGGTGTGCGGCCCAAGCGCATAATCGGGGCGCTTGGAATATTGCTGGAGCTGCGGATTGCCTGGATCGACGCGCGTGTCCGGATAGCCGCCCCAGTAAAACCAGGGCCAGCCGAAATGATCGCCCAGCTCGACCGCGGTCATATAATCGGGCGCGAGATCGGAGCCGAGCATGTCGCGCTCGTTGACCGTTACCCACAGCCCGCCCGATTTCGGTTCGATCGCCAGGCCATTGGGGTTGCGCAGGCCCGCGGCAAAGACGCGGAAGGTCTTTGCCTCGGGATAGACCTGCAGGATATTGGCGCGGAATTTCTCCGCCTCGATCCCGTTCTCGGCAATATTGCTCGCCGATCCGACTGTCACGTACAGCGTCTTGCCGCCCGGATCCGCGATTACGTTGCGTGCCCAGTGATTGCCGCCCGGGTTGAGCTTGATCACCGTCTCGGGCTTGGCGGAAATCGTCGTCTCGCCGTCCTTGTAGGGCACGCGGACCAGCGCATCGGTATTGCCGATGTACAGCCAGCCCCCCATCAGCGCCATGCCGAAGGGCGAGTTGAGCCCGGTCATAAAGGTCGTGCGGCTCTCCGCCACGCCGTCGCCGTCGGTGTCGCGCAGCAGGATGATCTTGTTCGGGGAAGCCACGCCCGCGCCGGCCCGGCCCATCAGATACCCCATCACTGCGCCGGCGATGCCGCCACCCTCACGCGGCGGCGAATTGCTCTCCGCTACCAGCACGTCGCCATTGGGCAGGCGGTAGAGCCAGCGCGGATGATCGAGCCCGCTCGCAAACGCCTTCACCGCAAGGCCGGCGGCGGGCACCGGTGTCACGCCCTGCGGCCAGCCGACCGCGTCTGCCACCTTCACCGTCGGGAAGCTCTGGATCCGCGGAGGGGTGATCTCGGGCCTGTTGCCGGTGACGGCTTCGACCGGGAGATGCGCCACATCGGGCTGGCGCAGCCAGAACCAGAAGGCGATCGCCGCGACGATGAGGATTCCGGTGATGATCAGGAAGTGTTTGCGCATGAGATAAGGTTACGCCAGCGACAGGGGGAAAGGAAGAGGTGTCGCACGCTCTACGCCGCCCTTTCGGCGTTGTTCCGTTCCATGGAAGACGCGGGGAGGATTGGCCGAACCGCCCATCCCCCGTTATGGCGCACTCATGCTCCGCATCACTGAACTGAAACTGCCGCTCAACCATGCGGAAGAGGCCCTGGCCGCCGCGATCCGCAATCGCCTGCGCATCACCCCACGCGACCTGGTCCGCTTCACCATCGCCCGCCGCGCTCATGATGCGCGCGACAAGATGGACATCCAGCTCGTTTATTCCATCGACGTCACTCTGCGCGACGAAGCGCCCGTGCTCGCGCGCTTCAAAAAAGACCGCCATGTCCAGCGCACGCCCGACACGAGCTATCGCTTCCCGGTAAAGGCCCACGCCGGCTGGAGCGGCAAGCGCCCCGTCGTCATCGGCACAGGCCCCTGCGGCCTGTTCGCCGGGCTGATCCTAGCCCAGATGGGCTTCCGCCCGATCATCCTCGATCGCGGCAAGGAAGTGAAGCAACGCACCAAGGACACCTGGGGCCTGTGGCGCAAAAGCGAGCTCAACCCCGAATCCAACGTCCAGTTCGGGGAGGGCGGCGCCGGCACTTTTTCCGACGGCAAGCTCTACAGCCGTATCAAGGATCCGCGCCATCTCGACCGCAAGGTGCTGATCGAGTTCGTCAAGGCCGGCGCGCCCGCCGAGATCCTCACCGAGGCCCACCCCCATATCGGCACCTTCCGCCTCGTCGCGATGGTCCAGAGCCTGCGCGAGACGATCGAGGGCCTGGGCGGCGAATATCGTTTCGAACACCGCGTCGACCGCCTCGACATCGCGATCGACCCTGACGGCACCCGCCGCGTGCGCGGGCTCCACCTCCACACCGGTGAGTATCTCGAGGCGGATCAGGTCGTGCTCGCGATCGGCCACAGCGCGCGCGACACCTTCCACATGCTCCATGACGAGGGCGTGTTCGTCGAGGCCAAACCCTTTTCGATCGGCGTGCGCATCGAGCATCCGCAAAGCTGGATCGACGACGCCCGCTTCGGGCCCTCGGCCGGCCACCCGATCCTCGGTGCGGCGGACTACAGTCTGTCGCACCACTGCAGGAATGGCCGTACCGTCTACAGCTTCTGCATGTGCCCCGGCGGCACCGTGGTGGCGGCAACTTCGGAGGAAGGCCGCGTCGCCACCAACGGCATGAGCCAATATTCCCGCAACGAGCGCAACGCGAATTCAGGCCTGGTCGTCGGCATCGATCCCGCGCGCGACTATCCCGACCACCCGCTCGCCGGCATCGCGTTGCAGCGCCACTGGGAATCGCGCGCCTATGTCGCCGGCGGCTCCAACTACAAGGCGCCCGCCCAGACCCTCGGCGACTTCCTCGCCGGCCGCCCGTCGAGCAAGCTCGGCACTGTTGCGCCTTCCTATCTCCCCGGGGTCACCCCGACTGACCTGGCCGAATGCCTGCCCGATTTCGCCGTGACGGCCATGCGCGAGGCACTGGTCGCCTTCGGCCGCCTGGTCCCCGGCTACGACCACCCCGACGCGCTGATGACCGGCGTCGAAACGCGCACCTCCTCCCCCATCCGCATCACCCGCGGTGCAGACTTCCAGAGTCTCAACACCACCGGCCTGTTCCCCGCCGGCGAAGGCGCGGGCTATGCCGGCGGCATCCTCTCCGCCGCGGTGGACGGCATCAAGGTGGCGGAAGCCGTGGCGGCGCGCATTATGGGTTAAACCTCGCCCGTTCCCCCGTTCGTTTCGAGCGAAGTCGAGAAACTGACCCGGGCGCTATTTGGCTTGTTTCTCGACTTCGCTCGAAACGAACGGGGAAGGGGATGTAGCCAACTCGTTGGCGCATCCTCTTCGCGCCTCCGCGCGAACCAAATAAAAAGGCCGCCGGCGAGGGGGATCGCCGGCGGCCTGCGAGCGCGTGCGCTCGGGGAACGGATTATGCCCGCAGATCGTAGCGATCGGCGTCCATCACCTTGGTCCAGGCGGCAACGAAGTCCTTCACGAACTTCGTCCCCGCATCGCTCGACGCATAGACCTCGGACACTGCCCGAAGCTGCGAGTTGGACCCGAAAACCAGGTCGGTCCGCGTCGCGGTCCATCGTTGCTCGTTCGTGTTGCGGTCGGTGCCCGCGAACTCCTCGTCGCCAGCCTCGTCGATTTCCTTCCACGCCGTGCCCATGTCGAGCAGATTGACGAAGAAATCGTTGGTCAGCTGCCCCGGCCGGTCGGTCAGCACGCCGTGCGCCGATCCGCCATAATTGGCGCCCAGCACGCGCAGGCCGCCCACCAGCACCGCCATCTCCGGCGTACTCAGCCCCAGCAACTGCGCCCGGTCGACCAGCAATTCCTCGGTCGGCACGCTGAACCGCACCGAGAGGTAATTGCGGAACCCGTCCGCCTTGGGCTCGAGCACATCGATATTGCCGATCTCGGTCTGCTCGGCGCTGGCATCGGTGCGGCCCGGCGAGAAGGGCGCGGTCACGTCCTGACCCGCATCCTTCGCCGCCTTCTCCACCGCGGCCGAGCCACCGAGCACGATCAAATCGGCAATGCTGACCTGCTTGCCGCCGCCAGCACCGTCGAAGTCGCGCTTGATGCCTTCATAGACCTCCAGCACCTTGGCCAGCTTCGCCGGCTCGTTGACTTCCCAGTCCTTTTGCGGTGCCAGCCGGATGCGCCCGCCATTGGCGCCGCCGCGGTGGTCCGATCCGCGATAGGTCGCGGCCGACGCCCAGGCCGTCCTCACCAGCTCGGCCACGCTCAGCCCCGATCCGAGGATCTTCTGCTTCAGCGCCGCCACGTCGCCGCTGTCGATCGGCGCATAATCCGCCTTGGGGATCGGGTCCTGCCAGATCAGGTCCTCGGCCGGTACGTCGGGTCCGAGATAGCGCACCTTCGGCCCCATGTCGCGATGGCACAGCTTGAACCAGGCGCGGGCAAAGGCATCGGCGAACTGGTCGGGATTGTCCCGGAACCGCTCGTTGATCGCGCGGTATGCCGGGTCCGCCTTCATCGCGATGTCGGCGGTGGTCATCATCGTCGGCAGGCGCCGCTCGGGGCTGTGCGCACCCGGCGCCAGATCCTCGGGCGCCTGGTTGATCGGCTGCCACTGCTTGGCTCCCGCCGGGCTGCGCACCAGTTCGTACTCATAATCGAACAGCATGTGGAAGAAGCTCATATCCCAGGTGATCGGCGTCGGCGTCCACGCGCCTTCGATGCCGCTGGTGATGGTGTGATCGCCCACGCCCGATTCATGCCCGCTCTGCCAGCCGAGGCCCTGCTGCGCGATATCGGCGCCTTCCGGCTCCGCACCGACCAGCGAGGCATCGCCCGCGCCATGTGCCTTGCCGAACGTATGGCCGCCCGCCACCAGCGCCGCGGTCTCCTCGTCGTTCATGCCCATCCGGCCGAACGTCTCGCGGATGTCGCGCGCCGACTGGATCGGGTCGGGGTTGCCGCCCGGCCCTTCGGGATTGACGTAGATCAGGCCCATCTGGATCGCGGCGAGCGGGCTTTCCAGCACCATCTCGCGCTCGGGCTGGATGCGCGTCTGGTTGTCGGCATGGCCGACCCATTGCTCCTCAGTGCCCCAGTAAATGTCCTTCTCGGGCTCGAACACATCGGCACGGCCGCCGCCGAAACCGAAAACGGGTCCGCCCATCGATTCGATCGCGACATTGCCCGCCAGGATCATCAGATCGGCCCAGCTCAGCTTGCGGCCGTACTTCTGCTTCACCGGCCAGAGCAGCCGGCGCGCCTTGTCGAGATTGCCGTTGTCCGGCCAGCTGTTGAGCGGCGCGAACCGTTGCGACCCGGAAGAAGCCCCGCCGCGCCCGTCGCCGCTGCGGTAGGTGCCGGCGCTGTGCCACGCCATGCGGATGAAGAACGGGCCATAATGCCCGTAATCGGCCGGCCACCAGGGCTGGCTGTCGGTCATCAACGCGGTCAGGTCGCTCTTCACCGCCGCCAGGTCGAGCGTCTTGAACTCGGCCGCATAGTCGAAATCGTCGCCCATCGGGTCGCCCGACAGGCCGTTCTGCTGAAGGACCTCCAGCGACAGCTGGTTCGGCCACCAGTCGCGGTTGGTCCGCCCGAGAAGGGATCGCAGCGCGGCAGGCTCTTTCATCGGGCAGCCCAGTGGGTCGCCGCTCGTCTTCGCGTCCATGTCGGTATCCTCTCGTGGTTGAACCTTCTTCACGGAACCTAGACTCGGCGCCGTGCGGGCGGAAACGACTTAACTCGGTTAGTGCGAACGGGGAAATCGATCAGAGGCGAGGGAGGGGCGAGGCGTGCGAAGGGCGAGCCCGAAGGGGACTGGCGCATCGAGTCCTCCCGCCACGGGCGCCGGCCACAGTTTTTGTGTGGTTTCTGGAGTTTTGTCACAAAAAATCCACAGCCTCCGCATAACGGACCCTTCGTAACGCGGTTTCACCGCGTTTCCGGCTTCAATCACCAAAGGGGAAATTCGATGTTCCGCTTCACGCGACTTTCGTCGCGCGCAGCTTTGCGCGCGCTGCTGATGCTCGGTTCGACTGCGGTCGTCGTCATGGCGGCCTCGCCTGCGGGCGCGCAGGATTATACCAACATCTCCGCCTCGGGTCGGGTAACGTCGATGGACGGCGCACCGATCGCCGATGCGCAGGTGAAGATCACCTCCTCGGACAAGGGCGTCAGCCGCACGGTGACGACCGATGGCGCCGGCGCCTACACCATCCCGCAGCTCGCACCCGGCAATTACGACGTCGCCATCACGGCGGACGGCTTCACGGCCTATAGCGAGTCCAGCGTCCCGCTGACGCGGGAGACCGGCGGGGCCAACAGCTACCGCCTGGTTCCGGAATCGCAGAATGGCGACATCGTCGTGACCGGTGCGCGCCAGCGCGTCGCGGATTTCCAGGACACCACTGTCGGGAGCACGATCAACCTTGCGTCCCTCACGCAGCGCGTGCCGATCGGCCGCTCGCTGCGCGACGTGATGCTGCTGACGCCGGGCACCGTGCAGGGCTCGTCGCCCTCGAACGGCGGCTTTGCCAACCAGGTCTCGATTGCCGGCGCGGCCTTCACGGAGAACGCCTTTTACATCAACGGCCTGAACGTCACCGACTTCGTCTCGGGTGGCCAGCCGACCGAGGTGCCGTTCGACTTCTACCAGACCGTCGAGGTCAAGACCGGCGGCGCCCCGGCGGAATTCGGGCGCGCGACGGGCGGTTATGTCGTTGCGACCACCAAATCGGGCTCGAACGAATATCATGCGAGCGTGACCGGCATCTGGGAACCGGAAGACCTGCGCGGCAATGCGCCGTCGACGCGCACCATCGATTATCGCCACGCGACCGCCAGCCGCAAGGAACTGATCCTTCAGGCCAGCGGCCCGATCATCAAGGATCACCTGTTCGTCTACGGCCTCTACAATATGCGCGACATCCGCTCGATGACGCCGCAGGCCAATCAGAACAACGCAACGGGCGTGACGAACACGAGCCCGTTCTGGGGCGGCAAGATCGATGGCTACATCACCGGCGACCATCATTTCGAATTCACCTATTTCGACACGACCAACGACACGCATAATCGCAGCTACAACTGGGATCGCACCAACCACACGCTCGGCAACAAGACGGGCGGCACCAATGCCCGGGCGGGCGGCATCAACTATGTGGGCCGCTATACCGGCACCTTCACGCCGTGGCTGACGCTGTCGGGCGCGTACGGCGTCAACAAGCTGCGCTCGGGCAATCTTCCGCTCGATACCGCCAATCCGCAGGTCGTCGATTATCGCAGCGACCCGGCCGGCATCCAGATCGGCCTCAACAAGGTGACCGACGCTTTCAGCAGCACTGATGACGAGCGCGAGTTCTACCGCGTCGATGCCGACCTGCAATTCCATCTGTTCGGGTCGCACCATGTCCGCATCGGCTACGACCATGAAAAGGACACCCAGGCGCAGACCTTCCAGACGATCGGCGCCGGCGCGTTCAAGATCTACGCCGTCACCGCTGATTCCGCCGCGCGCATCGGCCTGCCGATCGGCACGGAATATTACACGACGCGCGTCTATGCCCAGAACGGCATCGCCCATGTCCGCAACGAGGCTTATTATATTCAGGATCAATGGTCGCTGTTCGACAATCGCCTGCGCCTCGATCTTGGCCTGCGCAACGACCGCTTCAGCAATCAGGGCGTCAACGGCAAGTCCTTCTTCGAATCGGGCAACCAATGGGCGCCGCGCGTCGGCGCTTCGTTCGATCCGCTGGGCGACGGGCGCACCAAGATCTTCGGCTCCTATTCGCAATATTATCTGCCGATGGCAGGCGACATCAATCTGAACGTCGCTGGCAGCCTGGTCACCTACACCCGCTATAACCGCTTCAACGGCGTCAGCGGCGCGGGCAGCATCCCGGCCGAGGGCGCCCCGATCCTGTCGGTCGTCAACACGACTGCCTGCCCCGATACCGGCGTGCGGAACTGCGAGGTCTCGGCCGACGGTTCGGCGTTCAACCCGGCGGGCGCCATCGCCACCAACATCAAGCCGCAATCGAGCAACGAGTTCATCCTCGGCGCCGAGCACCAGTTCGGCGATCATGTGCGGATCGGCGCTTATTTCACGCATCGCGAGCTGAAGGACGTGATCGAGGATATCTCGATCGACGCCGGCGCACGCGCCTATTGCGTCGGCAAGGGCTTCACCGCGGCGGCGTGCCAGTCGGCCTATCCGGGCGGCAGCCAGTTCGTCATCGCCAATCCCGGGCGCGACGTGACCGTGCAGATCAACAAACTGCCCGACGGATCGACGCCGACGGTGACGCTGAAGGCAGCCGACCTCGGCTATCCCAAGCCGAGCCGCAATTACAACGCGCTGACGCTGACCTTCGACCGCAGCTTCGACAAGAAATGGAGCCTGGCCGGCTCCTACACGCTCGCCTTCGACAAGGGGAATTACGAGGGCGGCGTGCGATCGGAAAATGGGCAGCTGGCGATCAACCGCACCGCCGACTTCGACTCGCCGGGCTTCGTCAACGGCGCGTACGGGTATCTGCCGAACGATCGCCGTCACACCTTCAAGGCCTATGGCAGCTACCGGCTGCTCGACATGCTCGACCTGGGCGCCAACGCCGTTCTCCAGTCACCCGTGCATTACAGCTGCATCGGCGCGGTGCCGGTCAGCGTCGACGCCTATGCGAACACCTATCACGGCTATGCCTATTATTGTCAGGGCAAGCTCATTCCGCGCGGCACGGCGTTCACGGGCGACTGGCTGACTCAGATCGATGTCAGCGCGGTCGTGCATCTGCCGCTGCCGCACGGGGTCGACGCGTCGGTGCGTCTCGACGTGTTCAACCTGTTCAACAGCCATGCGGTGACGTCGTATAACAATTTCGGCGAACTGGGCGACGGATCGGCGAACCCCGACTATCGCTCGCCGGTCAATTATCAGACGCCGCGCTCGGTGCGGCTGACGGCCCGCCTCGGCTTCTGAGGCCATATCGCCGGGGGCCGGCCCGTGCGGCCGGCCCCCGGCATCCCGCTTGCAAAAACCCGGACACCAAGCATGGTCGGCCGGAATAGCGGGGCGAGCGGGAACAAGCACATGGAGGGGGCAATAGAGAAACGATCACAACGGCAGCGCGAGATCATGTCGCGGCTGCGCAGCGGGCGAACGCTGTCGGTGACGGCGCTCGCGGCGGATCTCGCCGTATCGGACGAGACGATCCGCCGCGAGCTTCGCGCGCTCGAGGATCACGGCGTCATCATCCGCGAACATGGCGGCGCGCGCATGACGGCGCCGGTCCATGAAGGGCCGCTCCATCAGCGGATGGAGGAGAATTCGGACGCCAAGCTGCGCATCGCCCGTGCGGCTGCCGAATTCGTCCTGGACGGCGCGATCCTGTTCATCGACTCCGGCACGACGAGCTGTTTCATCGCGCGGCAGCTGGTCGACCGGCGGGCGCTGACCGTCATCACGAATTCGCTGCGCGTGGCGAACGATCTCGGCGGCATCAACAACAACCGCCTGTTCCTCGCGGGCGGGCAGATGGACTATGATTATCGCGCCTTCTCGGATCATCACGCACAGGACTTTGTCCGCGGTTTCACCCCGCACCTGGCGATCCTGTCGGTCGGCGGGATCAGCACCGAGCGCGGGCTGATGGATTTTCATCCCGGCGAGGCGGAGATGAGCCGGATCGCCTATGCGACCTCGAAGCAGGTGCTGCTCGGCGCCGATTCATCCAAATTCGGTCGCTATGCGCTGATCCAGACGGCGGCGCTGAGCGAGGTCGATATCCTCGTCACCGATCAGCCGCTCGAGGATGACTACGCGCGAGCGTTCGCTCATGCCGAGGTGGTTGTCGCCTGACGCGCGTTGACCGCGCGCATCAGCGGTATCCCGACCAGCAGCACGAGCAGCGCGCCCGAGCCCGCCACCGCCGCCTGGAGCAGCCAGAAGGACGCCGGCGCCATGCGCTCGTAATAGACGCCGCTGAACCCGACCCACAGATGCGCGAAGAAGCCGTGCAGGTAGAACAGCCCCATCCAGAACCCGACCAGCCGGCGCGGCGCGACGCCGGCGATCAGGCTCAGGCCGGATGGCCAGATCAGCACGATCGCGCTGTCGATCAGCAGCAGATAACAAAGCGCCCAGGGCAGCGTCAGCGGCGCCCCGCCACCGCTCGCGCTGCCGACCGCCAGGAGCAGATATCCCGCCGCGCAGCACAATCCGCCGAGCAGGACCTGCACCACCGCGCCGATCGCGATGCGACGCCGCTCGAGCGCACGGATCGCAAGTTGCGATCCGGCGATCAGCACCAGCGTGAAGGCGCCGTCGAGCGACAGGAACCAGGCGACCGGCATCGTCCACCCGCCCGCCCGCAGGTCGACATGAGTGCGCGCCCACACCAGGAAGATGTTGCCGAGTTGCTCATAGGCCGCGAAGCACAGATAGATCGCGATCAGCGTGACGATCAGCAGCCCGGTCGTGGCGAGCGGTGCGCGCGGCGCACCGGCCGGCACGGCCACTGCCGGTGCGCGGTCAGGTTCGCCGCCGATGCGCAGATAGAAGGCCAGCCCCAGCACGACCGCGGCAATGGCCGCGCCGATCGCGTTGACCGGCCCCGCAACCATCGCCACGGCACCGCACGCCAGCGGGCCGCAGATCACGCCCGCATTCAGGAAGCCGAGATAGACGGCATAGCCGCGCCGCCGCTGCGCTTCGTCGCGAAACAGCAACCCGACCTGCGCCGATAAATTGCCCTTCAGCAGGCCGGTGCCGACCGCGAACGGGATCAGGCCGATCAGGAAGCTGTGCTCGCTCAGCATCATCACCAGGCCGAGCAGCATGCCGACCCCGCCGGCCACCACCATCGTTCGCCGGCTGCCGATCAGGTCGCCGGCCAGTCCGCCGAACGGGATCGAGAGATAGATCAGCGCATTGGCATAGCCGTAGAGCTGCGAGGCGAGGGCGATGCTGGAGACCGGTCCGAACAGCGCGGTGCTCGCCGCGCGGAAGGCCGACGCCCCGATCACGCGCGACAGGTCGCCCACGAGAACCCGGTCGACCAGGATCAGCACGAGCAGCGACTTCACCCCGTACATGGCGAATCGCTCCCAGAACTCCATCGCCGCAAGCGACAGGAAGCGCGGATCCAGTACCTTGACGTCCGCCGCCGCGCCCTCGCCCGATTCCATCTCGCCAGCCCTCATCGAGCGGAGCCCTAGGCAGGCTTGGCAACATGATGATGACAGTGGCCGCGGACGGCTCAGGCTGGGTGCGGGAAGGCCAAAGCGGGTTCGCTGAGGCCGGGCGCGCCGGTCTCGACATGCCCGGCGAGCCGCAGCCGCACCCCATTGTCCGCGGTCAGCATCAGGTCGTACCAGCGATGGTCGGCGAGCAGGACCGGCCGTTGCACCTCGGCGCCCGCGGGTACCGCTACCTGCTCGCTGGTGCCGCGATGGGCGCAGTGCAGTGTCATGGCGATCGGTTCATCGCCGCGATTGGCGAGGCGCAGCGCCCCGCCCGTCCCGTCCTCGCGCCAGGCGATCGCCGACTCGATTCGGCGCGCGCGTCCATCGCCGCGGAATTCGCGGTGAAAGCCGTCTGGCCCGCGCACGACGATCGCATGCGGCCGGTCCCGGCGGAGCGGCCAGGCTTCCTCGAGCTGCGAGGTCGCGGCGACGGTGAAATAGCGCCAGCCGGAAAACATGGTTTCGTCCTGCACCCCGAACACGATCCCGACGGGCCCCCGATTCTCGAAGCGCAAGGTCAGGCCGGCGTCGGACCAACTGGGTTCGACGGCGAAGCGGTACGGCAGCGGGCGGGCCCGGCGGGTTCCGGGCTCCTGTGCCGGCACGTCGTCGCCCTTGGCGATGGCCGGTGCGGGCGCGCTGGCGCACAGCCGCTCGGTTTCGGCGATATAGCCTGCGACTGACGGCAATGCCGCCGCCCAGCCTGTGTCGAGGCGCGCCTCGCGCGACACGTCGAAATCGAAGATCGAGGTCAGGTCGCCGCACACCGAGCGCCGCCACGGCGAGATATTGGGTTCGGCCACGCCGAAGCGCTTCTCCAGGAAGCGCAGCACGGACGTATGGTCGAAAAGCTGCGAGTTCACCCAGCCGCCGCGCGTCCAGGGAGAGATCACCAGCATCGGCACGCGCGGGCCGAGCCCGACCGGCTCGCCCTGATAGGTCTCGCTCCGCACATCGACATTGCTCGCGCCATAGCCGGGCGCGATCGCCGGCATCGGCGCGGGCACATGATCGAAAAACCCGTCATTCTCGTCATAGTTCAGGATGAAGACGGTCTTCGCCCACACCTTCGGGTTCGCGGCGAGCGCCGCGACGAGGTTGCCGATCAGCACTTCGCCGAACGGTACCGGCGCATCGGGATGCTCGCTCATCTGCATCATCGGCACGATCCAGGAAACCGAGGGTAGGCGATCGGCGGCGACATCCGCCGCAAAGGCTGCGATCAGATGCTGTGCCTGCGTCTTTTCCGGATCTTTGGGTGCCGCGCCGCCGATCCAGTCAACATAGGCCCGCCCGCGCCGGTAGAGCGAGGATGCCGGATCGAGCTTCCGGAACTCCTTGAAATAGCCGAGCGGGTTGTCCGAATAATTGGCCAGTTCCTGATAGACGCGCCACGAGACGCCCGCTTCCTCCAGCCGCCCGGCATAGCTGCGCCACGGCAGTCCGTCGGTCGCGTCGTCCTTCGCCATGTCGGCACCGGGATTGGGATCGGTGCCGCCATTGGTGACGCAATAGACGCCTTCCTGGCCGACGCTGAGGCCGTTCGTGCCCGAAAAATGATAGAGCCGGTTGGGGCCGGTCGGCCCCTGCAGCGAGCAGTGATAGCTGTCGCAAATGGTGAACTGGTCGGCCAGCGCGTAATAATAGGGGATATCGGCGCGCGTCAGGTGTGCCATGGTGAGCGGTCCCTTCTGGTCCGCCCACACGTCCCAGTTGTGCCAGCGCGCCTGGCTGTCCTTCCAGCTATGGTCGAGGCCGGTGAAGCACCGCGCGTTGCTGCTGTTGTAATCGAGCCGGAACGGCCAGGCGATCTGCCCGCCGTCGCGATCCGCGCGGCGCTGCGCCCAGACGGGCTTGCCCCCCGGCAGCGTCACCGGGCGCGGATCGCCAAAGCCGCGCACGCCGCGCAACGTGCCGAAATAGTGATCGAACGATCGGTTCTCCTGCATCAGGATCACGACATGCTCGATATCCGCGATCGAGCCGTGCCCGCCCAGTCGCCGCAACCCCTGCGCCGGTTCGCTCGTGGCGATGGCGGCACCGGAAGCGCCGAGGAGAAAAGCCCTGCGGTCGATCGTCACATGTGTCTCCCAAAGTGATCCGATCCGGCCGACGCATGAAGCACCGACCGGAAGCATCCCCGCAGCTAACCGCGCTATGTGCAAGAGATGTGACGGAACTCGGGTTCTTTGGGATTTCTGATCGAACCAGTCATCGCGTCAACACAGCGGCAGGCTACGCATTCCGGAATCCGTGCCTCGCTACGTCCTGCTTGCGCCCGCATAAACTTCACCATATGGTGAACTATAGAACAGGCCGGCCGGCCTCCTCGTTGGCCGCGGGCGCCACGGGTCGCACTATCTGGAGGGTGAATGAGGATGACGACGAAAGTTTTGCAGTCCGATATGCCGGGCGCGCAGCGTCCCTGGCTGGTAGAGGTTTCGACCTCGCTCTTCTTCAGCGCACTGGGCATCGCCGCCCTTGTCTGCGCGTCCTCGACTGGAGCCGAGGCCCAGGCCGCCGCTGCGGAACGCTATGCCGCCATGGCACCAATCGAACAGTACAGGACGGCCAGTCAGGCTGAAGAGATCGCTCTGGCGCGCAGTGCCGCGCCTGCATCCATCTCGGACAAGGCCGAGATCCTGACGCTCGGCGCCGCCGGCTATGAGACCGCGGTGAAGGGCACCAACGGCTTCGTCTGCATCGTGCAGCGCGCCTGGGCCAGCGACTTTGCGGATGCTCAATTCTGGAACCCGCGGCTGCGGGCGCCCAACTGCTTCAATCCGGCGGCGGCGCGGTCCGTGGTGCCGGCCTATCTCACCCGCACCAAATGGGTCCTTGAGGGCGCTTCGAAGTCCGTCATGCTGGACCGGACCAAAGCGGCGGTTGCCGCCGGGCAGATCACGCCGCCCGAGGTGGGCGCCATGTGTTACATGATGTCGAAGCTGGGCTATCTCAGCGACGACGCGGCGGGGCCGTGGCACGCCCATCTGATGTTTTTCGTGCCAAAGGCGGACGCCGCCTCATGGGGCGCAAATCTCGCCGGTTCTCCGGTCATCGTCGGCGATGCCGGCGCGGAGCCGGTCACGGTGTTCCTCGTGCCGGTAGCGATCTGGTCGGATGGTACGTCCAGCGTTCAGCCCGCGCCGATGAAGATGTAGCACGCGCCGCAGCCCGGATTGACATTGGACCTGCCTCGAATGAAGTTCACCAGATGGTGAACAATCTGCCCGGTCTCAACCGCACCTTCGCGGCGTTGGGCGATCCAACCCGGCTGGCCATCCTGGCGCGGCTCGAGCGGGAGGACGGCGCCACCGTCTCCGATCTCGCCGCGCCCTTCGCCATCAAGCTGCCGGCCGTCATGAAGCATCTGGGGATACTTGAGGACGCCGGACTGATCACCCGGAAGAAGCAAGGCCGCACCGTGACGGTGCGTCTCGCGCCCGATCCGATGGAAGAGGCGATGACGTGGCTCCGCCGGTACGAGCGTTTCTGGTCCACCGGGCTCGATCGGCTGGCCGCGGCAGCCGAGGAGATGGAAGCCAGGGCCACGGAGAAGCGTGCATGACGAGTATTTCCCTGGTCAGGCGCATTGCCGCGCGGCCGTCGATTGTGTTCGACCTGCTGGCCACGCCCGAGGGCATCCCGCTCTGGTGGGGGCCTGATGACGGCCCCGTTCTCATCGCAGAATCGGACTTTCGGCCCGGCGGCAAATTCCGTGTCAGGTTTCGGGATGCACTGGGTGACGAACATGAGACATCCGGCGAATTCCTGGAAATCGTCCGGCCGGTGCGGGTTGTCATGAGCTGGTCGTGGCTGGGCGGCGTGGAAGACCCTGGCGAATCCCGTGTGGAATTCGACCTTGCAGAGGCTGGAGAAGGCACGACTCTGACCCTTACCCATTCCCGCCTGCACGAAGAGGCAACGGGTCTCACCCATCAGACGGGTTGGATCGGGGCGCTCGACAAGCTCGCGCGCCATTTCGACGTGGCTTGAGTAAGTCGGGTCTTGAGTAATTCGGGGACACTAGCCAAATTGACTGCACCCCTTGAGTGAGGCACAGTAATTGAGTGACATAGCTGATGGGACAGCGGTCACCCTTAATCAAAGCACTCCAGAAGTTATGGCCGGATTAGTCGATATTTAGGGCCGCGGCAGCTCTGAAGAAATATGGAAGCGTGATTGACTTCCTCCCATGCGGACGAGACACTCTTGGTAAGGTGTGCGCCGCGCTCGGTGGGCGTGCTCTTGTTGCGCGAGCGATCGGGGGAAGGCATGGCAACGACAAAAACTACCAAGGCCAGCACGACACAGCGAAATCGAGGCAGGACAACGGACGCCGCGTTTCGCAAGGGCATCATGACCTTGCCCAGGCTGGTCGACGTCCCGTCCTCGCCGCTCGACCGGCCGGCCCGCGCCGATGCCGTGCCGTCGTCCCCTGATCTGTCGCTGGGCAGGATGGTGGAAACCAATGGTGGCAGCTCGCTGGAGAAAGTGCCGGGCTTCGATACTGCAAGGGCGCGCAATGCGGGCCTCTTTCCGCGCGCCACGGCGATGGGCGCCGCGTCTCTCGGTGTGGATGGCTTTGCTCTCGAGAACATGATCGGCGTCGACAATCTGGTGCCTGTACCGGATACCACGAGCGTTCCCTGGCGCTGCGTCGCGCTGCTGTCGATCACCTATGAGGATGGCATCAGGGCAACGGGCACGGCCTGGTTCATGAGCGCAAAGGCGCTCGGCACGGCCGGCCACAATATCCGCCATCCCGAACATGGCCGCGCTACCGAAATACTGGTGTCGCCCGCTTTCGACGGCAGTACTGCCCCGTTCGGCACGTACCGGGTGAACCAGACCTATTGCGATCCGGCCTGGCTTAACGGGAATACTGACGCCGGTCTGGATTTCGGCGTGCTTGTGCTGGATGACAATAGCGTCGGGCTCAGGCTCGGCTGGTTCGGCTTCGCTGCGTATGACGACCGGCAGCTCAACAAGCTGCTGCTGAACGTGAGCGGCTACCCGATGGATCGCGCGAGCCGTACGCAGCATTACAATGGCGGCCGTATCGACGATGTCGGCAGCATGTTTCTGCGCTACACGTTCGACACCGTCGGGGGCATGAGCGGAGCGCCCATTTTTGCTCTGTTCGGGGAACAGCGCGTCGTCGTCGGCATCCATACTTCCGGCAACGACCGGTCGAACAGGGCGCGCCGTATCGACAGGTCACTCTACGCGATTCTCAGCCGGTTCGCGATGGCATGATCGCGCTGCCTTCCTGTCCCGGCTGATCTCAGAGAGTCTTCATATACGCGACGAGAGCCATCCGCTCGTCCTCGCCGAAGCCGCGGTTGCCATAATCATGGCCCAGGTTCGAATTGCCGAAGATATTGCGGCCGTTCGCGTCCTTGGTGCGGAACCATGAGCCATAACCCTGTTCCTTGCTGACGAATCCGACATGCCGGGGATCGAATTCCCGGTTGCCGACCCAGAAGCTGGTGGGTCGCTTTTCCGGCGAGAGAAGCAGGTCGTAGAGTGAACGTACCGAGCCATTGTGCAGATAAGGCGCGGTGGCCCAGATGCCGTTCAGCGGCCTGCCCTTGTACGCCAGTGTCCTCGCGGCCTTGTCGGTCGGCGGCAGCGCGTTCGCCGCGGCTTTGCAATTCTCGAGTCTCTGGTCGTCGCTCAGCGGCTGATCGGCCGGCGGCTGGCGTTCGATGCCGCTCTCGAGACCAAAAACCTCGATCCGATCCTTCTTCCCGATCGCCTTGCCCACGGCGATCCACACGATCTTGCTCTTCTTGCCCAGCAGAACTCCGATCGCCTGGGTCTTCAGATAGTCTTGCGTGGGGGCGATCGCGGGCAGGGGGAATCCGCCAGCGATGGCATCCTTCGTTCCCGTCAGGTTTCCTCCGCGGGCTTGATAGCTGAAGGTATTGCACGCCATCCAGGGATCGGTCCCGAGGCCAGCCGGGTCCCAGATGGGGGTCATCTGCGCGACGATCGGCGTTTTGAGGTCGGTCCGCTTCAGCGGCGCATGACAACCGGCGCAGGACTGATTGAAGAGTCGCTTGCCGTAGGAAACCTGCCCCGTATCCGGCATCCCGAACGCCGCCGGCCATTTGGGCGACATCAGCCGTCCCAACTGATCTTCCATCGCCACCAGGTTGCCGACGTCGACGCTGGATCTGTAGCCGTTCAGCCCCGCCTCTCGCCGGGTGGTGACATCCGCAAAGACTCCGATGACTTCGCTGGTGTTCCTGACCAGCGCGCCCGCGTCCAGATCGCCTCTGCCGATTCTGATGTTCTGGTTGGGAACAAGGCCGTTCCACTGGACGAAATCATGCTGGTTCGCGTTCCAGATAAAAGGATAGCTGACCGGCGCATCCGGTTCGCCGCGAAGAGGAGCGGAGGAGTTGTTCAGAAAGGCCACCTTGTTCAGGATGTGACCGACGGCATCGAGGCGCCCATACCCGTATACGCTAGCGGTGCGATTGAACCCCTCCAGTTCGTTCTGGTGGGCTAGAAGCCTGGCGAACGCCGCTTTCAGCAAGACCCGGTCCGCCGCGACGCGTAGATCGTTCTTTTCCTTCGGCCGTCGCGGCGTCACCACCCGGGCGGCAAACCGGTCCCATTTTGCGGGTTCGGCGAGCGTCTGCTGCATCGCCACGCGCAACGCATCGGTGAAACCCTGGAAGTCCGACAAGGCCGGGGCCCCGTCGATGACGCGGGCTTCACCATTGTAGGTAATCCTGGTGGTGTGGCAGGCGGCGCAGTTGAGGCCGATCCAGGACTCCTTGTCCGACTGACCCTGGTACCAGCGCAGCTTCGTGACGTTGAGCTTTTCGTCCGACTGGCAGTCGCGGGCAAAGCCGATCGGAAGCTGGTCGCCCGGTGCCGCTGTGGGGCAGGGCCGCTTCGCTCTTCCGACCACCTGCGGCGCGACATCGGCCGGCAGATAGTTGAAGCGGTCGAAATAGGCGCGATCCATGAACAACATGGTGGAGGTGGGTGCTTCGATCGCCATGAGCCACTTTTCAGGTATCAGCCGGGAGCCCTGCGAGCCGCGATACCATTCAAATCGATCGCGATCGGTCCAGTTCTGACCCTCGGGTTCGGGCGCCGGGGCCGGCTCGCTGGCGACATGAGCACAGGCGGTCAGCGCCAGGATCGACGCTGAGACCGCTAAGATGAAATGTCCTGTTCTGCTGCCGATCGCCGAAGTCACGCGCGCCTCCCCCCGAAGTCTTTGCGGAATATGGCTCGAATATATTCCAACAATTAGCAAATGCAACCGCGCGAATAATAAGTCGTATTGCGACAGGGGAGTTGGTATTTTCTGAAGAGCAATAAACATCGAGATCGGCGATAAAGGAACCGAATCTGGTTATATATCGCGGCCATTCGCTAGGAATCTGGTCGTGATTGAGCCTGTATTGCGCTGCTCGCTATTCAGATGACACGTACCGCGGCCCTATATCTCTTCCCGGCCTCCAGCTTCGCTCTCTGGAACGCGTGATTTGGCGCGCTGCAAAGCCGCCGCCGCTGGCCGCGTCGCACCGCGCCGGCCGCTGCTCCGCCTGTCGCCGCTCCAGACGCCTCCGCCCGGGCCTTGGATCGAAGCGCAAGCATAGCCCTCCGCGAATCGGCCATCGATTCAAAACATCTCCACGCCCCCCTAAAGATATGTCGTCCGGTCCATTTGGCAGAGATTGCCATCCGAGACCGTGGCGCGGCCGACGCAATATTGATCATCGGCCAATGAAGGAGGCCGTCGCGTCGCGACGGACTGTGTTCGCGCGGGAGAAGTACAATTGGAACCTTCCGCAGAACTATGTGTCAACCAAGGAGCATTTATGAAAATTTCCAAATCGATCAAAGCGGCGCTCTCGTGTGTCGCGATGATGACCATGTCGTCCGCGGCTTTCGCCACGCCGACCTATTCCGGACTGACCACCATCCAGAGCGTCGTTGTTTTTCAGTCGGGCCTCGTGCTTATCACGATCGGCACGACGACGCCGTCTTCGCCCTGGTCGACCTGCAACGGCAACCATCAATTTGCGTTCGGTACCTCAAGCCTGGGCGGGCAGACGCTCTACAAGAACGTCATCACCGCGCAGCAGGGCGCCAAGGGCGTGTACGTCGTGGGGACTGGGACGTGCACCTTGCGGAGCTCGACCGAAGACGTGGATTACATCCAGATCAATCCGTGATCTGAACCTCGCGTCCGCTATTGTCCGGTGAGGCCAGGGCCGCCGGACAATAGTACGGACCAACGCCTGACCGTGCCTCCCGCCTTGGGGGCACGGATCAGCGAAAAGGCCCGTCGCCGCCCGGTCTCAATCGAACAACGGCGCCAACCGCTCGGTAATCCGCTCCAGTACCGTCGCCCCCGCCAGATCGGGCTCGAACCCTTCGCCCGTGATCGTCTCGAACGCCTCGGCATAGATCGCCGAGGTGCCCAGCACGAGCTCCTGCGGAATCGCCGGGATCGGGTCGGTATATGGGTCGCACCGCGCCGCCACCCAGGCGCGGATGAAGTCCTTGTCGAAGCTTTCGGGCCGCTCGCCGCCTTCGAAGCGCTCGGCATAGCTCGCCTGTTTCCAGTAGCGGCTGCTGTCCGGCGTGTGGATCTCGTCCGCCAGGATGATCTTGCCGTCCGGGTCCACGCCGAACTCATATTTGGTGTCGGCCAGGATCAGCCCGCGCTCGGCCGCCATGCTCTGACCGCGTGCGAACAGCGCGAGCGCAGTGGCGCTGATCTCTTCCCACTGCGCGGGCGTGAGCAGCTTGTGCTCGAGGATCTCGGCCGGCGTCAGTGGGGCGTCGTGCCCGCCGTCGAATTCCTTGCTGGTCGGCGTGATGACGGGGGCGGGCAGGGCCTGATTGTCGTGCATCCCGTCGGGCAGGGTCATGCCGTACATGGTGCGCTGGCCCGCCTTGTAGAGTGTCAGGATCGAGGTGCCCGTCGTCCCCGCGAGATAGCCGCGCACCACAATCTCCACCGGCAATATGTCGAGCCGGCGGCACAGCAACACGTTGGGGTCAGGATATCCCAGCACATGGTTGGCGCAGATATCGGCGGTCTGCTCGAACCAGAAGCGCGCGGTCTGAGTAAGGATCTGCCCCTTGAACGGCACGGCGCAGAGGATCCGGTCGAACGCGCTCAGCCGGTCGCTCGCGATGATCACCCGGCGCCCATCGGCCAGATCGTAATTGTCGCGCACCTTGCCGCGGTAATGCTTCGGCAGCTGCGGGATCGTCGCATCGTCCAGCACGCGCGTGGCATAAGCGGCAAGGTCTTGAGGCGACATGGACAGGTCCTTGTGAGGGTATGCGGCGCGTCCCTAGAGCATCGAGCGGCAAATCCGAACCCCCGCTGTTCGCCCCGAGCCGGCTCAACCCTCGTCGCTCTCCGGCCGCGCCCTGGGTGGATGCAGCCGCACCCGTTCCACCCGGGTCGGCTCGGCCTCGATCACTTCGATCGTCCAGCCGCTGTCATGCTGGATGCACTCGCCCCGTTGCGGCACGTGCCCGGCCAGCACCGCGGCCAGGCCGCCGATCGTGTCGACATCGCCGTCCACGTCCAGCTCGGTCCCGATCGTCTCCGCGACATCCTCCAGCTCGGCGCGCGCATCCGCTTCCCACGCGCCGCCATCGAGCGGCACGAGCAGCGCTTCGGGCGCGTCGTCATGCTCGTCCTCGATGTCGCCGGTGATCTCCTCGATCAGGTCCTCGATCGTGACGAGCCCTTCGGTCCCGAAATACTCGTCGAGCACGATGGCGAGATGCACACGCTTCTGCCGCATGTCCGCCAGCAGATCGAGCGCCCCGCGCGACATCGGCACGTACAGCGGCTCGCGGATCAGCCCTTCCAGCGTCGCGGGATGCTCGGCCCCGGTCGCCAGGATGTTGAACACGTCCTTCATGTGGATCATGCCGATGATCGTATCGAGCTTCTCGCGGTACACCGGCAACCGGCTGTGCCCGGCCTCGGCGAACAGCTTGATCAGGTCGGCGAAGCTGGTCTTCTCCTCCACCGCAACGATGTCCGCGCGCGGCACGCCGACATCGCCCGCGTCGCGCTCGCCGAAATGCAGCAGGTTCCGCACCATCTGGCGCTCGAGCGGGGAAAGGTCGCCGGCCGCGTCGGGCTCGGGATCGTCCTCATGCGCGTCGATCGCTTCCTCGAGCTGCGCGCGGAGCGAATCATCCCCCGGATCGCCAAAGATGAAGGAGCGGAAGGAGCGCCATATGCTGCCTTCCTGGGTTCCGGCGCCGTCCGTGTTTCGTCCGGTGCCGCTGCTACTGTCGCCTTCGGGCATTTTAGTGGGTCAGTCCTCTTGAATCAGATAGGGGTCGTCGATCCCCAGCGCCTTCAGCGCCTCGGTCTCGATCCGCTCCATCGCCTCGGCCTCAGGGTCTTCCATATGATCATAGCCGAGTAAATGCAGCGTGCCATGCACGATCAAATGAGTCGCATGATCCGCGATGGAGATATTCTTCTCGGCCGCCTCGCTTGCGCACACGCCGTACGCCAGCACGATATCGCCGAGCAGCACTTCGCCATCGTCCGAATTCTGGTCGATCGTGTCGAGCAGGTCCGCCTGCACCATCGGGAAGCTCAGCACATTGGTCGGCTTGTCCTTCTGCCGATACTGCGCGTTGAGCGTCCGTACTTCCTCATCGGTGGTGAGGCGAACGGAGATCTCGACCAAGGCGGACGCAGTCAGCATCTCCCCATGCTCGGTCCGCTCCATCGCCGCGGTCGCCGCGCGCAGGGCGAGCGCCTCCCAGTCGATGGTCTCGGGCCAGGGGGCCTCGATGGAAAGGGCGGTTTCTAACATCCTCCCCTCCCTGAAAGGGAGGGGCAGGGGGTGGGTAGCGAGCGCAGCGAGCCCTCCGTGCGTCCCGCAAAAAGCGTCGACCGGGGCATCGAGCCGGGCTCGCCACTGGACCCACCCCTTTGTCCCCTCCCTTGCAGGGAGGGGAAGATGATCAATTCAAGCATCCACGCCCTCATACGCCTCGACGATCCGCCCAACGATCGGATGCCGCACCACGTCGCCCGAGCCGAATCGGCAGATCGACAGCCCCTCGACTCCCTCCAGCCGCCCGACCGCATCGTTCAGGCCGGACGCCGCCATGCCCCCGGGAAGATCGGTCTGCTTGGGGTCGCCGCACACCACCATGCGGCTGTTCTCGCCGAAGCGGGTCAGGAACATCTTCATCTGCGCCGGCGTGGTGTTCTGCGCTTCGTCCAGGATGATGAAGGCATCGGCCAGCGTCCGCCCGCGCATGAAGGCGATCGGCGCGATCTCGATCTCGCCGCTGAGGATGCGCCGCTCGACCTGCTCCGCCGGCAGGCAGTCGTTCAGCGCGTCGTAGAGCGGCCGCAGATAGGGATCGACCTTCTCCTTCATGTCGCCCGGCAGGAAGCCGAGCTTCTCGCCCGCCTCCACCGCCGGCCGCGACAGGATCAGCCGCTGCACGCTCCCCGTGATCAGCTGCGCGACGGCCTGCGCCACCGCGATATAGGTCTTGCCCGTGCCTGCCGGCCCGAGCGCGAAGATGATGTCGTGGTTAAGCAGCTCGCGCATATAATGCTGCTGCGCCAGGGTCCGCGGCACGATCGTCTTCTTGCGCGTGCGGATCATCACCTGCGGCGCACCGTCCGCGTCCGCGCGGATGATGCCCGCCAGCGTCGGCTCGGCCGACATCGCGATCACGGCGTCGACCAGCCCGGCATCGGCCCGCTCGCCGCGTACGATGCGGTTGTACAGGCTCTGCAGCACGTCGCGCGCCGCCGCGACCGACTCGGCGGTGCCTTCCAGCCCCACGCGATTGCCCCGCGCGGTGATGTATACCCCCATGCGATTCTCGAGCAGCAACAGGTTCTGGTCGAACTCCCCGAAGAGCTGCGGCATGAGCTGGGGCTTGTCGAACACGACCTCGGTACGGCTGCGGTCACCGGACTGGGCTTGGACAGGCTTGCGGCTCATGCGGTTCCTTCAGGCGGGAGGGGGGGCGGGCGACTCACCCGAACGGACCGCGCGGCGCGGTGTTCCGGGGAAGGGGCGAGTCAGCGTCATCCGCTCGCGAGTTTGGCAGAGCGCAGGCGCGGAGGACAGAGGGAAACGGGCAACAGTCCCGATCTTTCGGCAACGAAGCTCTCCCCTCCCTACAAGGGAGGGGCCGGGGGTGGGTGGCGAGCGCAGCGAGCCCTCCGCACGTTCCGCCAGAAGCGGCGATCGGGGCATCGAGCCCCGCTCGCCGCTGACCCACCCCCAGCCCCTCCCTTGTAGGGAGGGGGAGTAAGTTAGGCCTCGACCCGCACCCGCTCAACGCCCGACACCGAATTCGGCCACGCCGCCTCGATCTCCACCTCGACCATATCCCCGATCGCCCCGCTGGAGACGAGATGCACCGATTGCAGCCAGGGCGACTTGCCGATCAGCTGCCCAGGCAGCTTGCCCTTGCGCTCGAGCAAGATGTCGCAGGTCCGCCCGACGCTGGCCTTGTTGAACGCCTCCTGGTCGCGATTGATCGCCGCCTGCAGCCGCTGCAGCCGCTCGTCCATCACCTCGGGCGCGATCTGGTCGCTCATCTCCGCCGCCGGCGTTCCAGGACGCGGGCTGTATTTGAAGCTGAACGCCTGGGCATACCCGACCGCTTCGATCAGGCTCAATGTATCCGCGAAATCCGCCTCGGTCTCGCCCGGGAAGCCCACGATGAAATCGCCCGACAGCGCGATGTCAGGCCGCGCTGCGCGCACCCGGTCGAGGATGCGCAGATAGCTGTCCCGACTATGGCTGCGGTTCATCGCCTTGAGGATGCGGTCGCTCCCCGCCTGCACCGGCAGATGCAGGAACGGCATCAGCTTCCCGACATCGCGGTGCGCGTCGATGAGTTCCTGGGTCATGTCGTTGGGGTGGCTGGTCGTATAGCGGATGCGCGCAAGTCCCGCGATCCGGTCGAGCTCGCGCACCAGCGCATCCAGCCCGCCCGTGCGCCCGGCCGCATCCTCGCCCGTCCAGGCATTGACGTTCTGCCCCAGCAGCGTGATCTCCCGCGCGCCCGCATCGACCAGCGCCTTCGCCTCGTCGACGATCGCCGCCCAGGGCCGGCTTACCTCCGCACCGCGGGTATAGGGCACCACGCAATACGTGCAGAATTTGTCGCAGCCTTCCTGCACCGTCAGGAACGCCGACGGCGGCACGCGGCGGCGGGCGGGCAGGTGGCCGAACTTGGTCTCGACCGGCATGTCGGTGTCGAGCGCTTCCTCGCCCCGAACCGCCTTCGCCACCAGCTCGGGCAGATTGTGATAGGCCTGCGGGCCGACCACCACGTCCACCTTGGCGCGGCGGACGATCTCCGCGCCCTCGGCCTGCGCGACGCAGCCGGCTACCGCGATCATCGGCGCACGGCCATTCTTCCGCAGGCGGCCGATGTCGGAATAGACCTTCTCGGTCGCCCGCTCGCGGATGTGGCAGGTGTTGAGCACGACAAGGTCCGCGGCACCGGCGTCGTCGGTCGCGGTCAGCCCCTCGGCGGCCATGAGCTCGCTCATGCGGTCGCCGTCATACATGTTCATCTGGCAGCCGAACGACTTGACGTGGAAAGTCTTGGGGGAGGGTTTCATGATGCGGCGCCTATAGGCCGAGCGCCGCGCCACTTCAAATCATCCCCCATCGGAGGATGGGATCTCGATCGGCTGCTCCGCCGGCGCTTCATACCGCACCGCATCGACCGCATAGGCAAAGGGTCGCAGCGGATGCCCGAGCGACGCCACCAGCGCCTCCTCGATCCGCCGCCGGCTCTCCGCCGCGATCGCCTTCCGCCCGGGGAAATCCTGCGGATAAAAAGGCTCCAGGAAATGCACCTTCATCCGGAACGATCCGCGCCGCGACAACAGCCGCTTGGCGTTGTCCACGCCGGTCTCGACCCCGACCCAGCCGACCTCCTCGCTCATCGCGCCATAATCGAGCAGCACGGGCTGGACGAGCACGCCCGGCGGCGGGGGCTCGAGCACGCGCAGCATGGGCGTCTTGAACGGCAGCAGCGATTTGCCGTCGGTCGTGGTCCCTTCCGGAAACACGGTGACCGACCAATTGTCGGTCAGCGCATCGCGCAACTGGTTGATCTGCTCCGCCACGCCCATGCGGTTCTCGCGCTTCACATAGACCGTCTGGTTGAGCGTCGAGAGCCAGCCCACCACCGGCGCGTCGCGGATTTCCTCCTTGGCGACGAAGGCAGTGCCGCTCTGCCCGGCGATCGCCAGGATATCGATCCAGCTCAGATGATTGGAGATGTAGAAGACGTCGCGCTTCAACGGCACGCCGACCCGCTCGACCCGCGCCCCGGCCATGCGCCCCGCCCAGGCGAGGAAGATCCGCGGCCAGGGCGATCCGATGCGCAACAGGCGCCACAGATAGTGGAGCGGAACGGTGACCAGCAGCCCGAGGATCAGTCCCGCTGCGCGCAGGCCGATCCGCATCCAGCCAAGGGCATCGATGGGGGCAGGTCTGCCTGCCGCCGCGTCACGCCTCAGATCGGCGTCGGGCAAGGCTCAGGACTTGCGGTCGAGGGCGACGCCGTACAATTCCATGCGGTGGTCGACCAGGCGGAAGCCGAGCCGTTCGGCGATCGCCTTTTGCAACTGCTCGAGCTCGGGATCGACGAACTCGATCACCTTGCCGGTCTCGACGTCGATCAGGTGATCGTGGTGCGATTCGGGCGCGGGCTCGTAGCGTGAGCGGCCGTCGCCGAAATCATGGCGGTCGAGGATGCCGGCCTCCTCGAACAGGCGCACCGTGCGGTAGACGGTCGCGATCGAGATGCCGGGGTCGATCGCCGAGGCGCGGGCATAGACCTTCTCCACATCGGGATGGTCCTCGGCTTCGGAAAGGACGCGCGCGATGACGCGGCGCTGGTCGGTAATCCGCAGGCCCTTTTCATTGCACAGGGCTTCGAGATCTATCTTGCGTGCCATGACACGCATGTAGTCTCTTTGGGCTTATTGATAAAGGGCGACCGACTCGCAATAAGCCGAAAGCCCCCCTCCCCGTCGGGGGGATGGGTCGGGGGGCTCGTAAGGCAGCGGTCCGATCAGCGCGGCTTGCGGCGCTTCGTGCCCAGGCCGATCTTCTTCGCCAGCGTGCGGCGTTGCTCGGCATAGTTGGGGGCGACCATCGGATAGTCGGCCGGCAGGTTCCACTTGGCGCGGTACTGTTCCGGGGTCATCTGATAGTGAGTCATCAGGTGACGCTTCAACATCTTGAGTTTCTTGCCGTCCTCGAGGCAGACGATATAGTCGGGCTTGATCGAGGCGCGGATCGAAACCGCCGGCTCCTGCTTCACTTCCGGTACCGGAGCGGCGCCGCCAAGGCCCGCGAGTGCGCCGTGCACGTTGGCGATCAGCACCGGCAGGTCCGAAACGGCCACGCTATTGTTGCTGACATGGGCGGCGACAATATCCGCAGTCAGCGTTATCAAGGTTTCCTGCAACTCGCTTTGCGTATCCATTATATTCCTTTCGACCCATTATTCGGTTGCATTGAATTCGCATCCGTGCCGCGCGCTATCCTACTTCGGATCGCAACGTGCAAGTAACAATTGCGAATTGAAACCGTTTTCAGGGAAGGTTGCGGCTATAGGTATAGGCGTGGAATGCCTGACCCGCGGTACCCCGATAATAGTTACGGCGCTCGCCAACCTTAACGAAACCTGTACCGCGATACAGCTTGATCGCTTCATTGCCCTCGCGGACTTCCAGATGGAGAGTAACCGCGCCGGAACTTATGGCATCGCTAATGACAGAACGTAGTAACGCGGCGGCCACGCCGCGGCGTCGCATCGCGGGCACTGTCGCCAGCAGCAGCAACTCCGCCTCGTCGGCGACGATCCGCGACAGGGCGAAGCCGGCGGGCATGCCGTCGATCGCCGCGATGGTCAGCCACACGCCAGGCATGGCGAGGATTCCCAGGCACTGGTTGCGGGTCCATGCCTCGCCGAACCGCGGATCGAACGCCCCCTGCATGAGCTGATCGATCAGCGCGAGATCGGCAACGCTGCCGGAACGCAATTCGATCATGTTGAGGGTCGTACTCATTGCGCCGGCGCGAGCGGCTTCGCGTCGGGCGCCCGGCCGTAGATCGGTCGGGGCGGCAGGGTGGAGAGGAGGGCGGGCAGCAGCACCGCATCGGCGGCGCGCGGCAGCGCTTCGGTCAGCGCCAGCGTCTCGTCGATCGCCTTCAGGAAACGCACGCCGTTGCCGATCGCCGGCCGCCCGTCCAGCAGGGCGAGCGCCGCCTCGGGCTTGAGCGAGGCGAGCGCGGAGAGGGGCGCGAGCTGAGCGTCGAAGGCCTGCATGAAGACCTCGCCATGCCCGCCTTCCAGCACGACGGCAAGGCTGGACCAACCCGGATTCTGCGCAAATCCAGCCGCAGCGATTAGTGGCAGCGAGGAATAGCCGAACGCCTCGGCGCCCCAGCCCAGCGCCAGGCCGCGTGCCGCGGCAATGCCCACGCGCACTCCGGTGAAGCTGCCCGGCCCGCAATCGACCAGGATGCGCGACGCGCGGCCGCCTTTAGGCAGTTCGGCGATCATCGGCACGAGCCGTTCGGCATGGCCGCGCCCGACGACCTCGTGCCGCGCCTCGATCACCACGCCGGCCTCGATCAGCGCGACCGAGCAGGCGGCGGTGGCCGTTTCGATGACGAGGGTAAGAGCCGTCTCAGGCAATCGTGTTGAACCGCTCGAATTCGGGCCGCGGCAGCCGTTCGAAGATCGTCGCGGGATCGCCATGCCCCAGGGTCGAAATGAAGTTGGACCGCACCGCCGGCGTATCGGCGAAGAACGCCGCATCGACCTTGCCATTGTCGAAGCCGGACATCGGCCCGGTATCGAGTCCCAGCGCGCGCGCCGCGATGATGAAATAGGCGCCCTGCAGGGTCGAGTTGCGCAACGCCGACACCTCGCGCACTTCGCTATTGCCGTCGAACCAGCTCTTCGCGGTCTGGTTGTGCGGGAACAGCTCGGGCAAATGCTCGTGGAAATTGGTGTCCATGCCCAGGATCACCGTCACCGGCGCGGCCAGGATCTTGGGAGCGTTCTGCGCGCTGGCGCAGGCGGCGAGCTTCGCCTTGGCCTCGTCGCTCACGCACCAGATCAGCCGTGCGGGCAGCTGGTTGGCGGAGGTGGGGCCCCATTTCATCAGGTCCCAGATGGCGCGCAGATCGGCCTCGGACACGGCCTCGTCAGTATAGCCGTTGTAAGTACGCGCGGCACGGAAGATCGTGTCGAGCGCTGCGTCGGACAGCTTCTCGCTCATGGCAGAACCCTTGATAGCTACAGGCGCGGAATCAGACCGCGCGGACCTCGGTGACCTCGGGGACATAATATTTGAGCAGCTGCTCGATCCCGTTCTTCAGGGTCGCGCTCGACGAGGGGCAACCCGAACAGGCGCCCTGCATCTGCAGATAGACCTTGCCCTTGTCGAAGCCGCGATAGATGATGTCGCCACCGTCGTTCGCCACCGCCGGGCGCACCCGCGTCTCGATCAGTTCCTTGATCTGGATGACGATGTCGGCATCCGCGGGGTCCTCGGCAAAACTCTCGTCCGCGCTCGGCACTGCGATCCCGCCGGCACTGCCGGGGCGGAACAGCGGCATGTTGGCGCTGAAATGGTCGAGCAGCAGGCCCAGCACGTCGGGCTTCAGCCCTTCCCACTCGACACCCGGTGCCGCGGTGACCGAGATGAAGTTGCGCCCGAAGAACACGCCGGTCACGTCACCCAGCCCGAACAGCGCGTCCGCCAGCGGCGAGGCTTCGGCTTCCTCCGGCGTCGCGAAGTCGCGGGTACCCGCCTCCATGACCGTGCGGCCGGGGAGGAACTTGATGGTCGCCGGGTTCGGCGTCGTTTCGGTCTCGATCAGCATAGGGTGCATGTGGGCCGGACGAGGGGCGGGATCAAGGCGCTAGTGCGAAACCCTGCCTTTCGTTTCGTCAAAAACACCTTTCCCATCCTCGATTTCGGCTCAGCGGCAGGCGCCGTCGACCATGCCGCGGGCGATCTCGCCGACCGGGCCGGGCAGGGCGCCCCCCGCCGCCTCGGTGATGTCCATCGCATGTCGGGTCTGTCCGGCGCAGATCGCCGCACCCAGCGCATCCGCGCGCGACCGCCCGGTCGACGATAATTCCTCCGCCGCCGCGGTGATATAGTCGAATGGGTCCTGCAGGCCCTTCAGGATCACCTTTTCGGTAGCCATGAATGCTTCCAGATTCTTCCACGTCCCGCTCACCGGCGTGGCGATCAGGGAACGGCCCGCCGCATACATCTGGCCGACGCGCCTGTTGGTCAGGCTGGCGACCATCGCCGGCGTGGCGTTCGCCTTCACCAGCCGCTGCACCGCCGGGATCGCGACCTCGTCGCGCAGCGTCTGCAACGCCCAGGTTTCGACCGCGGTGCGCACCATGTCCCGGGCGATGGTCCGCTCGTTCTGGACCGTCCGGTCGCGCTTGTCCTCCGCCGCGCTAGCGGCGAATTTCAGTGTCCAGATCTCGCTCTCCATCGCGTCGCCCTGCTGCTTCAGCGCGTTGACGCGCAGGGTGAGTTCCTCGGTCGCCGCCTCCAGCGCGCCGATCTGCGGGTTGAGCGCATCGACCGCGCGCGCGGCGGTCTCGATCAGGCCGGGCAGCCGCTCGACCGCGACGAGCTTCTCCTCGACCGAGCCCCCGGGTGGCGCCCGGAACGCGACGCCGCGCTCGGGCGGCACGGGCAAGGGCGGCCGGCTGACATTGAGCCGCGCCGGCCCAGCGCTCTCGCCGAACTCGGGCACCAGCCACCCCGCGGCCACGCGCCCGCGGGCCTTGGCATTGGCCGCCGTCACCAGCCGGGCCTTGGGCGGCGCGGCGACCGTCACCCACTGCACGATGTTCGCCGCGACCGCATCCGATCGCCGGTTCAGCGCGGCGGTGCGAATGGTCATCGCGGCGATCGTCGCCTCCGCCTCGCGGATTTTTGCCCGCGCGGCATCGCGCTGCTGGAGGAACGTCGCCCTGCGCCCCGCCGCCGACGCCATGTTCGCCTCGAGCCGGTTCGCCTCCTCGCGCAGCGAATCGACCTCGGTCTGCGAGCTGTACGCCGCCGCCGACAGATGATTGCGCCGCGCGTTGAGCGCATCGAGCCGGTAAGCCCCGCCGACAAAGGCGACATCGAGCCGGCTGTTCAATTCCTCCATCGTCGCGGGCGCGCCCGAAGCGGTCAGCGCCTCGAGCCCGCGAACCTGCGCGCTCAACCGCGCGAGCGCTGCCTGGTACCGCCGGTCGAGATCGGGCAGCGGATCGTAAGGTGGCGGCACATAGGCGGCCGGGGGCGGGCCGCTCGAACAAGGCGCATAGCCGCTGGGATAGGCGCACATCAGCGGCCCCATCGCGACGCCCCCCGGATCGGACTGGGCAAGGGCCGGGGCCGAGCCCATGGCCGCGAGAACACAGGCTGCTGTCCGCACGCTCCGCATGATTCCCCCCTCGTCGCCGGGACGTGGTCCAGGCGCTGCCGACTATAGCGCGATTCCATGACTGGCCCTAATTAAGACCGGATCGGTCATTTCTTGAGGGATAACCGTCGCTTGCGGATCGCGGTCCTGCGGGCGATGTCGATGTGACGGTCGCGCGCTGACCGGCTTCCTGCACAACCAATCTTGCATACATTCTGGAAATCCTGCATCCAAATATCGGGATGGGGGAGGAATGGCATTGTCGCGTCGCTTGATTGCCGGTCTGTGCCTTTCCTTTGCGGCATTCGACGATGCGCCGCTCCGCGCCCAGGAAGCACCAGTCCCGGACAGCGCCGCGCCGGTGACCGAAGCCGACGATGGCGGCCGTGTCACCACCTGGCCGCCAGCCTTCTTCGCCGAGTTCCAGCCGACCAATGCGCTCGACATGATCCTGCGCATCCCGGGTTTCACCTACGAACGCGGCGATACCGGCCAGCGCGGCCTGTCCGGCGCCAGCGGCAACATCCTGATCGACGGCCAGCGCCCCTCGACCAAGTCGCTGGCGCTGGACGACATATTGCGCCGCATCGCGGTCGAGGATGTGACGCGCATCGACGTCATCCGCGGCAGCGCGCCGGGCGTCGACATGCAGGGCCGCCCGATCGTCGCGAACGTCATCCGCAGGGCAGGGGGCATGTCCTCGGCCGCAGTCGAGCTGATGACCAAATTCTACGGCGACCACACCCCCGCGCGCATCGCCCGGATCGAGGGATCGCGCGTCCGCGGCGGTCTGTCGCTCGAAGGCGCGATCCAGTATCGCGACGAAAAGGATCAGGGCGCGTCCGGCACCGGCCGCCTGACGCGCCGTGACCGCAACGGCGCGCCGACCAGCTTCGGCACGTTCGAGGCAGCCTGGGACCGGAGGCTGCTCGCCGGCAACGGCGCGGCGGAATATCGCACCGGCCCGAACTTCTTCCGCCTGAGTCTCAGCGGCGAGCTCAGCCATGAAGACCGCCGCGACCTCTCCGATCTCGCCGACACGGCGGGCAACCATTTCGACGAGCGGGTCATCACTGGCTTCCAGAGCAACGAGTTCGCGGCGAGCCTCGATTACGAGCGCGAATTCGGCAACGCGCTGACGCTGCGCCTGCTGGCGCTCGAAAGCCGCGAGCACGACACCAGCAACTCGATCTCGACTGGCCTTTCACCCGTGCAGGTCTCGACCGAAGATGCGCTCGCCGGCGAATCCGTCGTCCGCGCCGCTGCGACCTGGCTCCCGGCCGAAACCCTCACGCTCGATGGCAGCGTGGAGCGCGCCTTCAACTTTCTTGATGCGGAGAACACGCTGGAACGCGGCGGTGTGCCGGTCATCCTGCCTTCGGCCAATGTCCGGGTGGAGGAGCGCCGCGTCGAGGCGCAGATGTCGGCGCGGTGGCAGGCCTGGGCCGAAGGCACGCTCGAGGCGAATCTGGCCTATGAGACCTCGACCATCGCGCAACAGGGCGACACCGACAGCGCGCTCACCCTGCGCTACTGGAAGCCTCGGCTGAACGCGACGATCGCGCCGTTCAAGGATTGGGAGCTCCGGCTGCGTGCCGAACGCACCGTCAGCCAGCTCGATTTCGAGGATTATGCCAGCACGGCCTCGCTCGACACCGGCACCGTCAACGCCGGCAATCCCGATCTCGTGCCCGAACAGGCCTGGGTGATCGAGGCAGCGATCGAGCGTCATTTCTGGTCGCGTGGCGCGCTAACCCTCACCGCCAGCCACGCGGCGATCAGCAACGCCATCGATCTGGTGCCGATCGACGGCCGCTTCGACGCGCCGGGCAATATCGGCAATGGCACGCGGCAGGAGGCGAAGGCCGCGCTGACCCTCCCGCTCGATCGCTTCGGTGCGCAGGGATTGTTGCTGCGCTTCAACGGCGCCCTGCGCTGGTCGCGGGTGACCGATCCGGTGACGCTGGTGCCCCGCCGTATCTCCTATCAGCGCCCGACCGGCGGCGATATCTCGCTGATCAAGGAACTGCCCGCGCTCAAATCGGTGTTCACTGCGGACGTCTTCTTCGGCTGGAGGGAACGCTCCTACCGCATCAACGAGATCCGCACCGAAAGCGCGTCGAACGATCCGCTCGCCAAGATCTATTGGGACTGGACGCCCCGCCCGGGCACCTCGCTGCGCCTCCAGGTCGAGAACATCGCCTTCCGCCAGCGCAGCCGCGACCGCATCCGCTTCGACGGGCCGCGGAGCGCCGGCCACATTTCCGGGTTCGAGCGGCGGACGGCGGTGCTCGACCCGTTCTTCATGATGCGGCTGCGCAAGAGCTTCTGATCGCACGCTATTGCGGCGTCAGCGTCGCCATGCCGTGCAGATAATAAAGCGCGGTATGGCCCTCATAGCCTGAGTCAGTGCCGACATAGAGCCATAACCGCCCGCTCGCATCGCTGGTCGCGCTCACGCCGGTGCCATCGGCGGTCAGGGTCTTCTCGGCATAGAGCGGCGGATCGCCGCAGACACCTGTGGGCTTGGCCAGGTTGCCCAGCACGGTGGAGGTGGCGCCCGCCTGGCTTTGATCGCCCTTGTCGAAGGCGGTCCGCACCATCGTGCCCGAATCGGTGCGGTGCGCGGGCGGCTCGGCGAGCAGTCCGGCCTTCACCGTCACGGCTTCCCCCGGCGCACCGCCCGCGCCCGGGCAGCCGCGCGGCGCATTGGTCGCGATCGTCAGGGTCAGGCCGAGGCGATAGCGCGTGGCCGGGCGCAGCCCGTCGACCCGCCGCCAGACATACATGAACAGATCGTCCGAGACGTTGCGGCTGAAGTGGCGCAGGCCGCTCGATGCCTGGAGCGGACTGGGCAGCTGTTCCCAGGTGGCGGAAAAGGCGAGCGAGGGCTCCATACCGATCGTGTAGTCGGCATAAGCCGAAGTCCAGGCCGGATCCTGCGCGGCGAAGGTGAAGCCGAGCGTGACTGGGTCCGCCGCCGGCGGAGTCGGGGTCGGCGTCGGCGCCGGAGTAGGGGAGGGCGTCAGCGTCCCGCCGCCGCCACAGCCAGCCAAGGCAAGGCTTGCGACCAGGGCAAAACAGGCGAAGCGCGCGGAGATGGCGGCCATGCGGTGATCCTCCCGTACTGACTCAGGAAGACGAAGCGGCCGCGCAACAACCGTAGTATTTCGGCGACAGGTTACGTAGCCGAACTGCCGCCGCCAGCCTCTCAGTCCATCAACCCCGGCAGTGCCGCAGCCAGCGCATCCACGGCAAGGCGGACCCTCCGCGCCAGATGTGGCGTCTGCAGCCACAGCGCATGGCAGTCGTACGGAAATTCCGGCTGATCCGGCAGGAGCTGGACCAGCGCGCCCGCCTGAAGCCGTTCACGCACCAGCCAGGAGGGAAGCCAGCCAAGCCCCATGCCGTCGGTCACCGCGTCGGCGATGGCATCCAGGTCGTCGAACCGCAGCCGGCTGGCCGGCATGACCTCCACCGGAGCCCTGTCGTCGCAGGGAAACAGCCAAGGGCGCGCCCGGCCCGACCGGCCATAGACCACGGCCTGATGCGCGCCGATATCCGCGATCTGCCGCGGCGCGCCATGCCGTTCGAGATAGGAGGGCGACGCGCAGACGATCATGCGCTGGCGGGCGATGCGGCGCGCGATCACCCCCGCTCTGTCCTCCAGCGTGCCGGTCCGGATGGCGAGATCATAACCGCCCTCGGCAAGGTCGGCGATGCGGTCGCTGAGCGAGAGATCGAGCTCGAGCGCGGGATGGTCCCGTGCCAGCGCCAAGAGCACCGGGGCGACGCAGCGCCGGCCGAAATGCACCGGCATGGTGACGCGCAGCCTGCCGCGCGGTTCGGAAAACTGGTCGGCCGCAAGGGCGTCCGCTGCCTCGGCCTCGGCGAGCACGATGCGGCACCGATCATAATAAGCGCGCCCGAACTCGGTAAGGTTCTGGCGGCGCGTGGTGCGGTTGATCAGCCGCACACGCAGCCGGTCTTCGAGAAATCGCACATGCTTGCCGACCATCGGCCCGGACAGGTCGAGCGCTGCCGCCGCGGCCGCGAACGAGCCCAGATCGACCGCCTTGACGAACACGGCCATGCTGGTGAGGCGATCCATATTCCAAACCTGTGGTTTCTACTGTTCTGTCGATCGCCTCATTTATCGCGCGTTCGCTCCTCGTCATAGCCAATTCAGGTCATCTGATTTGGAGTTTGCCCCATGCCGCGCGTCGTCCGCTTTCACGATTATGGTGGCCCCGAGGTCCTGCGGATCGAACATGCCGACGTCCGGAATCCCGGTCCGGGCGAAGTCCGCATCCGCGTCAAGGCGCTCGGCCTCAACCGCGCAGAGGCGATGCTGCGGACGAACATCTATATCGAGACCGCGCCCTTGCCGTCCGGCCTCGGCCTCGAGGCAGCGGGCCTGGTCGAGACGGTCGGCGAAGGCGTGGAGGGCCTTGCCCCCGGCGACGCCGTCAGCGTGGTGCCGTCCCGCTCGATGGTCCGCTGGCCCGCTTATGGCGAACTGGCCGTCTTCCCCGCCGACCTGGTCGTCCGGCACCCGCCATCGCTGAGCTGGGAGGAGGCCGCCGCCACCTGGATGCAATATGTCACTGCCTATGGCGCGCTGGTCGACATCGCCAACCTCAACCGCGACGACTTCGTCGTCATCACCGCCGCATCGAGCAGCGTCGGCCTCGCCGCGATCCAGATCGCCAATCTGGTCGGCGCGACTCCGATCGCGGTCACGCGCACATCCGCCAAGAAGCAGGCCCTGATCGATGCCGGCGCAGCGCATGTCGTGGTGTCCGATGAGGAGGATCTCGAAGCCCGGCTAGGCGCCATAACCGGCCCGGAAGGCGTACGCGTGGTGTTCGACCCGATCGGCGGACCCTCCTTCGGCCCCCTGACCGCGGTGATGGCGCGCGGCGGCATCCTGATCGAATACGGCGCCCTGAGCCCCGAGCCGACGCCCTTCCCGCTGTTCGCCGTGCTGGGCAAGTCCCTGACCCTGCGCGGCTATCTCATCCACGAGATCGTCGCCGACCCGGTCCGGCTCGAGGCAGCCAAGGCCTTTGTCCTGGACGGGCTGGGCTCCGGCGCGCTCCGGCCCATCATCGCCAGAAGCTTTCCGTTCGACCAGATCGTCGACGCGCATCGCTTCCTCGAATCCAACGACCAATTCGGCAAGGTCGTCGTGACGGTTTGAACGGCGGCGGCACATCGGAGCTCGGCATTCCGCAGCTGGTGATACCCGGACGAAATCGATTATGCGATCAGGCCGGATGGAATGTGATCAGCTGCGGAGAAAGAAGGCATGGGCAAGCTCACCTGGTCGATCAACGTGACGCTCGACGGATGCTGCGACCATATGCATGTCGTCGCCGACGCCGAACTTCATGCCTATGCCACGGAGGTTCTCGATCAATCCGATTGCCTCTTGTTTGGCCGCGCCACCTACGAACTGCTCGAAAGCTACTGGCCGCTTGTGGCGCGAGGCGAGAGCGCCGAGACCGACGAGGTATTGATCGACTTCGCGCGCAAGCTCGACGCGAAGCGCAAATTCGTGGTCACACGCACCCTTGACCAGGTCAGCTGGAACGCCTCCGTCGTGCAAGGCGATGTCGGGGACGCGGTGCGGAGGTTGAAGGACGAGCAGGGCCGGATTCTCATCTTCGGCAGCCCGGGTCTGGGGTCGTCGCTCACCCAGCTGGGTCTGGTCGACGAGCACCATTTTCTGCTCCAGCCCATCGCCGCCGGCCATGGCCCCCACCTCTTCGACGGTGCGGCCAATCGCCATTTTCGGCTCCTCGGAACGCAGTGTTTCGCCTCCGGGGTCATTCTCGCCCGCCAGGGCGCTGCGCCCGCGCCATAGCCGAACGCCCTTGCACAGCTTAAGAATCCGAAAGTCGCAAATGACAGGTCGTGGCAGGGTCCGGGCATTGTGCATTCAGTCAGTCGATTGACTCAGGCCGGCGTCCCGGCACGCTGGCCTCCAGGGACGATCAGCGCGTTCGGCGATCCGGTGCGAGACGTCGCCTGGCGTCGCGAAACGGTCCACGATTCGCCCTCGCTCCTGATCGAGGACAGCGCCTTGCCCTTCGCGCAGGCGCTGGGTCGCGACTATGCGCCGAACGACCAGTTCGCTTTCCCGTATTTCGGTGTGTTCCGCTGGCGGGTCGGGTCGTTCGAGCGCCTGATCGACGCGAATGCGATCCTGCGGATAAGGGGCGGCGAGGAGGCGTTCGAAACGCATCCGGTGCAGGGTGTCGGACATGCGAGCGCGATCCTTACGCCGTCGCCGGCGCTGCTGGACGAGGTGCGCGCCTTGTCCAGGCGGGCCGGCGGCGATGTGGCGCCGATCGTCACCTCGATGGACGATCGAACGCGGCTGATGGTGCACGACATCCTCTTCAACCCGATATCGACCATACTCGGCCGGGATGAAGCCTCGATCGATCTGCTGGCCGTGGCGATGGGGACTGGCTCGGCGGCACCGCCGCGGCCCTCGCCGCTGGTGGAAAAGGCGAAGGAGATCCTGCACGACCGCTTCGCCGAGCCCCTCTCGCTCGAGCAGATCGCCCGCGACCTGGGCGTCACGCCGGTCTATCTGACCCAGATCTTCCGGCGGCAGGAAGGCCTTCCGCTCTATCGGTATCAAACGCGCCTGCGGCTCAGCCGGGCGCTGCTCCTGCTTCCGGATTGCGCCAGCATCACGGAACTCGCCCTCGATCTCGGCTATTCGAGCCATGCGCACTTTACCGCGACGTTCAGCACGGTCTTCGGGATCACGCCAAGGGCGTTTCGGGCATCGCGCAATGGCGGCCGGCCGATCGACTGGACTGTCGCCCTTGGCGGTTCGCCTCAGGACTCGCGGAACGGCAGCGACCGCGAGGCCTGGCCGAACGCATAACGCCATCCCCTCGGCGTCCGCACATAGGTGTCGCTGAACCAGAGCAGGCGCGCAAAGGGCTGCCCGTCCTTGCCCCTGCCCCTGATGCGCAGGCGCGCGGTCACGACGGCGGTGCTGCCCCATACCCGCACCATCTGGGTTCCCGGGTCCTCGTCCTGGATCTCATACTCGTAGACCCGCTGCCGCGCTTCCTGGAGGATCTCGTCGCGCGTCACGACCGTCCCGTCACCCAGGATCAGCGCGAAGCTGGGGTGCAGGATCGCGTCGATGCGCTTCACGTCGTTGGTTTTCACCGCAAGCTGAAAGCGGCGATCCAGCTCGGCAACCTCCGCCGCGTCGGCGGTGGCGCGGGCACCGATGAACGGCGGCGGGGGGACGGGCAGGGTAAAGATCATCGTACAATCTCCTCACGGTCGGATCGCTTCGTTGAAAGGATGAGCGCGCCCGCAAGCGCGAGGGCCATGGCCGCAAAACGCCATTCGCTCGCGTCGCCGGGCTCGGCCAGCAGCCGGGGCAGATGGATCAGCGGCAGCCAGCTCAAGTACATCGCGGCCATCGTCCAGGCCGGCCCGCGCGACGGGCGAACCGCGAGCCACAGGCCGGCGGCGATCTGGGCAAGGCCGCTGGCATAGGGGGCAACCGACCGCATCGGCAGCCAGGCCGGGGTCAGCGCGGCGATGGCGGGGCCCTGCGACAGATGGATGCCGCCGAACAGCAGGAGAAGCATCGCGGCGGTGATCGGCAGCACCCGGCGCAAGCCGATCACCGCACCGCCGGCCGCTGCGGCAAGCGCGAGAAGGGCGGCCTCGGCCGGCGCGACCCAGGCGGTCGGGCGTGCGATCGCCGCGCCGTCGAACGGCAGGCTCAGCGCCAGGCTCGTCAACCAATACAGGGCGAGCGGCCACGCCCACCCCCGTCGGCAGGCAGCAACGATCGCGGCCAGACCAGCGAAGACGGCGCCGAAAGCGGCGCCCCTTCCGTCACTCGCCGCGCCGGCGGCGGCCTGGCCCGCCGAGCCGATCAGCAGCGCGTACCAGCCAAGGCTTTCCCCGCGGCGAACCCATCTCGCTCGATCTTCTGTCACCAGCAGCCAGCCTCCCCGCACCCCTCTAGGCGCAGAGCCAGTCAGCCGACTTTCGGAAAAGACAGGTCCGAAGCAGCGCTTACATCAAGGCGTTCGTGCTGGACGGGCTGAGGTCAGGCGCGCGCCGGCCGATCAGGCTATGGGCCGCCTGCCGCAGTAGCGGGGTGGCCTCGCCGGGCTCGAACAGCTGCGCGCTGACAAAGGCGCCGTTGATGAGCACTGCAAGCTGGCCAGCAAGCGCGTCCGGGTGCGCGACCCCAAGTCGTTCGGCGATATCCCGCAATCGCCGCCGCATCTCCCGCTTGTGAGCGGCCGCGACCTTGCGCGCGGGGTGGTCTCCGTCGGGGAATTCGGCGGCGACGTTGATCTGGGGACAGCCCCGGTACGCGGGGCGGCCCACCCGCTCGCCGATCCAGTCGAGATGCGCGTCAAGCTCGGCCGTCGGATTGTCCCGGTGCCGATCGGCCACCATGTCCCAGGTCCTCCAGAAATCCATATCCTCACGCTCGAGAAAGGCGGCGATCAGGTCGTCCTTCGTCCCGAAATGGCGATAGAGGCTGGTCTTGGCGACATCGGCATGTTTGACGACCAGATCGACGCCCACCGCACGCACCCCCATGCGATAGAAGAGCGCCGACGCCGTCTCCAGGATGCGCTCCTTCACATCGGCGCTTTGAATGTCGGGGGTAGTGGCGGGCTTCGGCATCGGAATCTCCAGTCAGGCCCGATTATCATATCGGCGATTGACTCGCTACAGACCTGTACGTATCACAAAAACAGACAGGTCTGTAGCGCAAAGGGAAAAGGTCATGGATGGGATGGAAAGCCGGAAGGGGCACCGCGTCGCGGTCTTCGGCGCGGCGGGACATACCGGCAGGTTCGTTATTGCCGAATTGCTGCGCCGGGGTTTGACGCCGATCGCCGTTGGACGCGATGCCGCCGGGCTTGCGGCGCTGGAGGGTGTCGAGCGCCGGGTCGCGTCGATCGAGGATCCGGCCTCGCTCGACCGGGCGTTCGCTGGCGCTGCTGCCGTGATCAACGGCGCCGGCCCGTTTCTCGAGACGGCCGAGGCCGTGGCAGCCGCTGCCATAAGAGCGGGTATCCCCTATCTCGACGTGACCGCCGAGCAGGCCAGTGCCAGCGCCCTGTTCGACCGGTTCGATGCCGATGCGCGCCGGGCCGGCGTCATCCTGATCCCGGCGATGGGTTTCTATGGCGGCCTTGCCGACCTTCTCGTCACCAGCGCCATGGGAGAGTGGGATTCGGCCGATGCGATCGAGATCGGCATCGCGCTGGATAGCTGGCACCCGACCCGGGGTACGCGGATCACGGGGGCACGGAATACCGCGCCGCGCCTCGCGATCGAGCAGGGGGCACTCGTACCGATCGCCTTGCCCGCCGCGACCAGGGCCTGGGATTTCCCGCCTCCCTTTGCCCGGCAGACCGTGGTCGAGCTGCCCTTCTCGGAGGTGATCCTGATTTCCCGCCATCTGCGGACAGGCACACTCCACACCCATCTCAACGAGACCGCGCTGAACGACATCCGCGATCCGGCGACGCCCGCACCAGTGGCAGTGGATGCCAGCGGGCGATCGGCGCAGCGTTTCCTGGTCGAAGCGGTGGTGACGCGCGGGGCGGATCGACGCCGAATCGCCGCTCAGGGCCAGGACATCTACGCTTTCTCCGCCCCGTTGATCTGCGAAGCGGTGGAGCGCCTTCTCGACGGGCGGTTCCAGGGAGTCGGCGTGCAGGCGCCGGGTGCCGCGTTCGATGCGCCGGATTTCCTGGGGGCCCTCGGCTGCGCAATAGCTTCTGATTCCGAGAATAATTTCAGGCAATAGCACCGTTTCGGTTCTAAGTCCTGTCACTCTGGGCGAGACGATGTCACATTGATGTAGAGGAGGAATAGGGCGTGAGAGGATGGAAGCGTATATCGATACGTGATATCGAAATAACTTTTTGCGATAATCCAACGATTACTGAGATATATGCATCTTTTATTGAGATAGACCCGTTTAATAATTTAGAATTTCTTGGAAATAAGCTGTATAAGGTCAGGTATGAGACATTTGACCATCCGTTGGTAGCGGTTCCGTTTATTACATTCGCGTCTGATATCGAGAAATCCGCCGCCGACGGGAGTGTTATAGTAAAATTCCTCGGACTGATTTCAGACGAGTCTGAAGGATATTTCTTGTCAACAGTAGGTATGGGGGCTGCGTCGATTCGACCATAAATTATGACATGAGTTACGGTGACACGTGTGGAGTGCATTGGACTGAACTGCACGCCATCGGTGAGGCACCATAATTGAGTGACGGTCTCCGAACAGGGCCCTTCACATCACCCGCTCTCGAACCCCCACCCAACACCCCCATCGATTCAAATCCCACCCCAAACCGCCTATCCCCGTCCGCATGAAATCCGGACCCCCCACCCGCTACAAGCCCGCCTTCGCCGAGGAGGCCCGCCGCGCCTATGAGCGTGGCGCCTGCGACAAGGACGTGGCGCACCGCCTCGGTATCGGCCTCGCGACGCTCCATCGCTGGCGCCACCGCCATCCCGAATTCGCTACCGCCATCGCGCTCGGCAAGGGCGAGGCCGACGATCGCGTCGAGCATGCGCTGTACCGGCGCGCGGTCGGCTACCAGTACAGGGTCGAGCCGGACATGCGCGTGGTCCTCGCCGATCCGCGCACCGCGCTGCAATGGCTCCGCATCCGCCGCCCCGATCGGTGGCGCCTCGACGAGTCCCGCGACGATGGCGGCGATCTCGCCCGCGACATCGAGGAGGCGTGGCAGCGCGTCGCTGACCGTCAGGATGGCGATGCGCAAGGCTGAGCAGGATGCCGGCCGGCTGCGCCGCGACATCGCCGGGTTCCGGTACGATCCGCTCACGCATGCGAAGTTCGTCTATCCCTGGGGCAAGGGCGCGCTGACCGGCTTGCGCGGCCCGCGCGCGTGGCAGCGCGAGGTCATGGCGACGATCGCCGCCCATCTCGCCAACCCCGCCACCCGCCACACGCCCTGTCGCATCGCCCGCGCCTCGGGCCATGGCATCGGCAAGTCGGCGCTGATCGCGATGCTGATCAAATGGGGCCTCGATACCGCCGTCGATACGCGCATCATCGCGACCGCCAACACCGAGAGCCAACTGCTCACCAAGACCGCGCCGGAGATCATGAAATGGCATAACCTGTCGATGACCCGGGACTGGTTCCGCGCCACCGCGACCTCGCTCGTCTCGGTCCAGACGGGCCGCGATCGCAGTTGGCGGTCGGATCTCGTCACCTGGAGCGTGGTCAACACCGATGCGTTCGCTGGCCTGCACAACCAGGGCAAGCGCATCATCCTGATCTTCGACGAAGCCTCGGGCATCGCGCCGAAGGTGTGGGAGGTGGCGCTCGGCGCGCTCACTGACGAGGAGACCGAGATCGTCTTCCTTGCCTTCGGCAACCCCACGCTCAACAGCGGCGCGTTCCATGATTGCTTCAATCGCCACCGCCATTTGTGGAACGCCGCGCAGATCGACAGCCGCACGGTCGAGGGCACCAACAAGGCTTATCTGGACGAGCTGGTCGCGACCTATGGCGAGGACAGCGACATCGTCCGGGTCCGTGTGCGCGGGCAATTCCCCACTGCCTCCTCGATGCAGTTCATCTCGACCGCTTTGGTCGATCAGGCCCGGGTGCGCGAGGTCTATGGCCTCACCACCGATCCGCTGATCTTCGGCCTCGATTGCGCGCGCTTCGGCGACGATCATTCGACCCTCGCGATCCGCAGCGGTCGCGATGCCCGCTCGCGCCCGTGGAAACGCTGGCAGCGCGCGGATGCGATGGCGCTTGCCGGGGACGTCGCGCTCCAGGCCCAGGCGTTGAAGCCCGACGCGATCTTCGTCGATGCCGGCAATATCGGCGCCGCGGTGATCGATCGCCTGCGGCAATTGGGCGTCGAGAATGTCCATGAAGTGTGGTTCGGCGCCAGGGGCCGCGATGCGCTCTGGGCCGGTGAGCTGCGCGTGCAGACTGCCAACAAACGCTCGGAGATGTGGACCAACATGCGCGGCTGGCTCGCCGGCGGCGCCATTCCCGACGAGGAGGCGCTGGCGACCGATCTCACCGGTGTCGAATATGGCTATGCCGCCGACCAGGTCTCGATCCTGCTCGAGAAGAAGGAGCATATGAAGGCCCGCGGCCTCGCGTCGCCCGACGATGCCGACGCGCTGGCCCTGACCTTCGCCGAGCCCGTGAGCCCTCGCGAGAATCCCTATTGGCCCGAACCGCGCAGCCGCCGGCACGAGCGCGAGGAGACGGACGACGAAATCCACGCCAGCATCTACCGGGAGCTGTACGAGGACAATGACGACATTTACCGGGAGCTGAGGGAGGACGCTCAAGACCTTTATCGGGACCTCAGATGAGGGTCTTCTTCGCCCCACCACCCGCAACGTCGCCCCGGACTTGATCGCATCAACCAGTTTCTGCTTCCCCGGCGGAGGCCGGGGCCCAGTCGGGAAGGTTCCAGCGATGGCGCGCCACATTGGTCGCCGGCGTCCCCCAACTGGACCCGGCCTTCGCCGGGGAAGTGTCTGCGTCGGAAGGGACTGGGCCGGCTTGGCCATGGTTACGCGATCATCGCGCACGACGCTCGCGACAGTAAATCCAAATGCTCCTTAACCGACTCTCACATTGTGCAAGTAAAAATAAAGTAGCGAGAATCGCTATTGGTCCAATAGTAGAAGAAACATGACTCACAGTGCGCAATAACGCTGAACAAAAATGTGCTAAACCGTCACCAGACCCCGAATGAGAGCCCCGAAAAAAACACGTAAACCGACTCTCACATTCCCGTCATGACTTTAGAAAAATGCCCATGTCGTCACATGTCGAGTTGCTTCACTGCCTCGTTCCAGCTCCGGATATTGTCCCGCGCCTCCTGCACGAAGGCGGAACGGCGCACGATCCCCAGGAACAGGTCGGCGATCCACTTGCCCGGGCGCTTCAGGGGCCGCTCGAACTGGATCAGCAGCACCACCCGCGTGCCGGCCGTGTCGTTCCACACCTCATGGTCATAGGTGTCGTCGAACACCAAAGTCTCGCCCTCGGCCCAGCGCACCACGCGGTCGTCCACGCGCATCCGCACATCGCCGTCGCGCGGCACGATCAGGCCGAGATGGCAGGTGATCAGCCCCTTGGTCACGCCGCGATGCGCCGGGATATGCGTGCCCGGCGCCAGGATCGAGAAGAAGGCGCTGTTGAGCTCGGGGATCCGCGCGACGATCGCCGCGGTCTTCGGGCACTCAGCCAGATTGTCCTCGATCGGGTAGCTGTACCCCCACAGGAAGAAGGATCGCCACATGTTCACCGCCGCGATGGCGCGGTGATCGGGGGAGATGGTGGCCAGGCTCGGCGAGGCATCGCCCTGCAGCGCGACCGAGATCGCCTCCTCGCGGATGTCCTGCCAATGCTCGCGCAGCAGCGCCGTCCAGGCGAAGTCGCGCACGTCGAGCACCGGATCGTTCGAGACGAGCGAGGACGACGCGATCAGCCGGTCGAACAGCCCGCGCAGATGCTTGCCATATCTGATGATCAGCGGCCGGTTGCGCTCCGCCTCCAGCTTCGGCTTCGGGCTCGGCACGCCCGAGATCACCGTGAGATCGGGGATTCGCGAACCGTGTGGGGGCGTCCTGCCCGATTTGCGCCACAAAGCGCCCGCGTCCGGTCTCGTCTCGACGCCCATCTGCTACCACGCCTCCGTACGCTACTGGCGCTGCAACGGCCCGGAAAAGCCAAGGATGCGGCGCGGTCGATCTTTCGCCCGAACAACGGGACGAACGAATCGTTATCGGTCGTGTTCGTCCAAATCGTGGCGGCGGCGTGGTGTTTCACGGCAGGTTCAGCTTGCCGACACCAACGCTGGCCGCGGCCCGATTACGCCGCTAGGATCGATTCATGCATGTAACCCCGCGCGCGCTGCGCCTGTCGCTCATCGCCTCGCTGCTGCTCGGCCTGTCGCCGACGGTCAGCGGCCAGACCGTTCCCGCCGTCGATACGGGCTCGAATCCTGTGCCCGTCCCGGGCTCCAATAACATCGCGAGCCGCGAGGCATGGCTGTACAAGGGCAGCGACATCGTCCCCGACGCCGCCTGGCGCTTCGGCACGCTGACCAACGGCCTGCGCTATGCCGTGCGCAAGAATGGCGTGCCGCCGGGCCAGGTCTCGGTCCGCGTGCGCATCGACGCCGGCTCGCTGATGGAGCAGGACAGCGAACTTGGTTACGCCCATCTGATCGAGCATCTTTCCTTCCGCGGCTCCGAATTCGTGCCCGACGGCGACACCAAGAAAGTGTGGCAGCGGCTCGGCGCCACCTTCGGCTCGGACAGCAACGCCCAGACCACGCCGACCCAGACGGTCTACAAGCTCGATCTGCCCAATGCGTCCGAGGCGAGCCTCGACGACGCGCTGAAGATCCTCGCCGGCATGGTGAGCAAGCCGAACATCACGCCCGCCGCGCTGACCGCGGAGCGGCCCGCCGTGCTGGCGGAGCAGCGCGAGCAGCCCGGCCCGCAGGTCCGGCTGTCGGATGCGATGAACGCTGCCTTCTTCGCTGGCCAGCCTTTCGCCGATCGCTCGCCGATCGGTCACACCAAGGAACTGGAGGCAGCCACTGCCGACACGGTCAGGGCCTTCCACGACCGCTGGTACCGGCCGGAGCGTGCCGTCGTCGTCGTCTCGGGCGATCTCGACCCCGCGCTCTTCGAACGCCTCGTCGCCAAATATTTCGGCGCGTGGCGCGGCACCGGGCCGGCGCCGGCCGAGCCCGATTTCGGCGTGCCCGACGCGAAGCAGCCGACCACCAAGGCGATCGTCGAACCCGGCCTGCCGACCATGGCGATGATCGCGGTGCTGCGTCCCTGGAAGTTCAACGCCGACACCGTGATCTTCAACCAGAACCGCCTGGTCGACATGGTCGCGCTGGCAGTGATCAACCGGCGGCTCGAGACGCGGGCAAGGGCGGGGGGCAGCTATGTCTCGGCCCGGGTCGGCCTCGACGATCCGGCGCGTTCGGCCAATGTCACCTTCGTTCAGGTCGCGCCGGTCGGCGACGATTGGGAAGCAGCGATGAAGGATGTGCGCGCGGTGATCGCCGACGCGCAGGCCTCACCCCCGTCCCAGGCCGAGATCGATCGCGAACTCGCCGAACAGGGCATCGCCTACAAGACGATGGTCGATACCGCGCGTGCCGATGCCGGCAGCAAGCTCGCCGACGACATGGTCCAGGCCGTCGACATCCGCGAGACGACGACCAGCGCGGCGGTGATCCAGAACGTGTTCCTCGATGCGCGGCGCAAGGGCATGTTCTCGCCACCGCGGATCCTCGCCTCGACCAGGAAGATCTTCGAGGGCACGGCTACCCGCGCAATCGTCAGCGCACAGAAGCCCGAAGAGGGTGCCGCCACGAAGCTCGCCGCGGTGCTCAGCGCCGATGTGAAGGGCGTTGCCGGCATCCGCAGTGCCCAGGCCGCGGTCAATTTCTCCAAGCTGCCCAAGCTCGGGCCGCCGGCCAAGGTCGTCAGCCGCCGCAAGATCTCGGAATTCGGGCTCGAACAGGTCCAGTTCTCCAACGGCGTCCGCCTGATGGTCTATTCGACCACGTCGGAGGACGACCGGGTCTATGTCCGTGTGCGGTTCGGCAAGGGCTTCAACGCGCTGCCGGCGGATCGTGAGAGCCCGGCCTGGGCGGCCGAGTTCGCGCTGATCGCCGGCGGCATCGGCAAGCTCAAGCAGGGCGATATCGACGCGATGGCTGCCGGCCGCCGCATCGGCCTCGACTTCGACGTCGACGACGATGCGTTCCAGTTCGCCGCCATGACGTCACCCGGCGACCTGGCCGACCAGCTACGGCTGATGGCGGCCAAGCTCGCCGCACCCGCCTGGGACCCGAGCCCGCTCGCCCGCGCCAAGACGGCAGTGCTGGCGAACTATGCCGGCCTCGAATCCTCGCCCGACGGCGTGCTCGCGCGCGATCTGGACGGCCTGCTCCGTGCGGGCGATCCGCGTTGGGGCACCCCGACCCGCGACGAGATCCGCAACACCACGCCCGAGGCGTTCCGCGCGCTGTGGGAGCCGCTGCTCGCGACCGGCCCGATCGAGGTTCAGGTGTTCGGCGATATCGGCACCGACAAGGCGATCGACGCGGTCGCGCGCAGCATCGGGGCGCTCAAGCCGCGCACCGACGATGCGCGTCCGGTGCCGCCGGTACGGTTCCCTGCGCACAACGTCACCCCGGTGGTCCGCACGCATGATGGCCCGGAGAACCAGGCTGCGGCGGTGATCGCCTGGCCGACCGGCGGCGGGGTCGAGGGCATCGCCGAGAGTCGCCGTCTCGATGTGCTCGCCGCGATCTTCAGCGACCGGCTGTTCGATCGGCTGCGCTCGGAAGCGGGCGCGAGCTACAGCCCCAATGTGTCGAGCAGCTGGCCGATCGGCTTGCCCAGCGGCGGCCGCCTGATGGCGGTCGGCCAGGTGGCCCCGGTCAACCTGCCGCTGTTCTTCAAGCTCTCGCGGGAGATCGCTTCTGATCTGGTCGCCAACCCCGTCAGCGACGACGAGCTGCGCCGGACGATCGGCCCGATGATCGAGGTGCTCAAGCGTCAGTCGACCGGCAACCAGTTCTGGATGCTCAACCTCGAAGGCGCGACCTATGATCCGCGCCGCATCGCTGCCTTCCGCAGCGTGCTCAGCGACATCTCGACCTTGACCTCGGCGCAACTGCAGGAAACCGCGCGGAAATATCTGCGCCCCGATACGGACTGGACGATGGAGGTTCTGCCGAAGTCGGTAGCCGGGACGATCGCCTCGGCGAAGTAAATCCCTCTCCCAGCGGGAGAGGGAAGGAGCCGCGAAGCGGCGGAAGGGTGAGGGCGAAGGCCTGTTTTCGGTCACCCTCATCCGGCCCTTCGGGCCATCTTCTCCCGATGGGAGAAGGGTTCAGGTCATCGATTCAACCTGCCGTCTCGACATGCCAAACAAAGGGCATGCCTACCCCTTGTACAACGCGTCCAACCTCGGCCCGTACACTTCCTTCAGCACATGCCGCCGGATCTTCAGCGACGGCGTCAGCTGCTCGTTCTCGATCGTGAAGTGCTGGTCGGCCAGGATGAAGCGACGGACGCGTTCGATCACCGACAGGTCCTTGTTGACCCGCTCGACCGCCGCGCCGATCGCAGTGCGATAGCTGCTGTTCTCGGCCAGGCGCGAGAAATCGCACGCGTCGCCGTTCTTGGCGCACCATTCCTGCGTCCATTCCGGATCGGCGACCAGCACTGCGACCATATACGGCTTGCGGTCGCCATAGATCATCGCCTGGACGATCTCGGGCTGGAGGGTCAGCATGCCCTCCACCTTTTGCGGCGCGACATTGTCGCCCTTGTCGTTGACGATGATGTCCTTCTTGCGGTCGGTGATCTTGATCCGGCCCTTGTCGTCGATCAGGCCGATATCGCCGGTGTGCAGCCAGCCGTCCTTGAGCACCCGCGCCGTCTCGGCCTCGTTGCGCCAGTATCCGTGCATCACCAGCTCGCCGCGCACCAGGATCTCGCCGTCCTCGGCGATGCGCACCTCGGTGTTCTTGAGCGGCGGGCCGACGGTGTCCATGCGCAGGCCCACCGAGGGGCGGTTGCACGAGATGACCGGCGCCGACTCGGTCTGGCCATAGCCTTGCAGGAAGGTCAGCCCGAGCGACTGGAAGAAGATGCCGACCTCGGGCGTCAGCGGTGCGCCGCCCGACACCATCGCCTTCATCCGTCCGCCGAAGCGCTTCTGGATCTTGGGCTTGAGCGTCGCCTTGAGGAACAGGTTCATCGGCTGGTCGAGCAGCCCCATCCGCCCCTCATATTCCTTGGCGCCGATCTCCTGCGCCTTGCCGAGCAGATAGTTGGAGAACTTCCCCTGTTTCTCCACGGCCTTGGAGATGCGCGTGCGCAGCACCTCGAACAGGCGCGGCACCACGACCATGATGGTCGGCCGCGTCTCCTCGATATTGGAGGCGAGCTTGTCGAGCCCTTCCGCATAATAGATCTCGGCGCCCAGCCCGATCGGGAAATGCTGCCCGCCGGTATGCTCGTACGCATGGGAGAGCGGGAGGAAGGACAGGAACACCTCGTCCTCCCAGCCGAAATCCTCGCTGATCACGGTGCAGCAGCCATCGACATTGTGCAGGATCGCGCCGTGATGCTGCATCACCCCGCGCGGCGCGCCGCCGGTGCCGCTGGTGTAGATGATGCAGGCGGTGTCGTCGCGCGTCGCGGTGCTGATGACGGCGGACGGATCGGTCTTGTGGTCGGCGATCAGCTTCGACCAGCCATGCACCTCGAGCGAGCCGGACTGGCCGACGCGGATATCCTCCATGCCGATGATGATCTTGGCGTGCTCCGCGCGGATCGCGGCGGGCAGCAGGGTCCTGGCCAGCTTCGCGGTCGATACGATCACTGCCTTCGCCGCCGAATTCCCGATGATATGGGTGTGATCGCGCTCGGTATTGGTGATGTAGGTCGGCACCGTGATGCAGCCCGCCGCCATGATCGCCAGGTCGCTGATGCACCATTCGGGGCGGTTCTCCGCCACGAGCATCACGCGGTCGCCGGGCTCGAGCCCGATCGCCTTCAGCGCGGTGGCAAGGCTGGCGACCTTCTCCGCGGTCTCGCGCCAGCTCGTCGACACCCAGGCATTGTCCGCCTTGTGCCAGAGGAACGGCTTGTCGCCTTTCTCGCGGGCGCGCGAGAAGAACATGGTGACCAGGTTGGGGAAATGTTCGAGCGTTCGCATGGTCTCTCCCGGGGAGGGGACGCGCCGTGTTCGGCTGCGCCTTTCATGATTTCAGGGCAGGTCGCTCAGCGCGGTGCCGACACTCCTTGGATCAGCCGCGCCGACCCAGCCCTTGGTCGTGCGTTCCGCGGCATTCGCCTTGAGCCCGAGGCCGGATATCACGACCTGATGACCCAGCTTCTCGAGCGGTTCCTTCATCGGTTCGAGCGAGGTGCCCTTTTCGAGGATCAACGTCCGGCCGCTGAAATAGATCAGCCCCTGGCCGATCGACTCCTGCGCGCTCATCCCCCAGTCGAGATGCGCGATCAGCGCCTTGGCCACCTGCATGATGATCGTCTTGCCGCCCGCCGCGCCGACGGTGAAGACCGGCTGGCCCTTCGCGTCATAGACGATGGTCGGCGCCATCGACGACAACGGGCGCTTGCCGCCCTCGACCCGGTTGGCGACCGGCGCGCCATTTTTCTCGGGCGCGAGGCTGAAATCGGTCAGCTCGTTGTTGAGGATATAGCCGTTGGCCATCAACTGGCTGCCGAACGGTCCTTCCACGGTCGAGGTCATGCCGACGATATCGCCATCCTTGTCGACGGCGATGAAATGGGTGGTGCCGTGCACTTCGTTCTGCACGACGGCAGTGCGCGCCTGCGCGCCCGGCGGCGTGCCCGCCTCATAGGCCGGCAGGGTCGCGGTGGGGGAGATCAGCTTCGATCGCTGGGCGAGATAGGCCGGGTCGATCATGCCCTTCACCGGCACCTGCACGAAATCGGTATCGCCCAGATATTTCTCGCGGTCGGCATAGGCCAGTTCCATCGCCTCGCCGATCAGATGCCAGGCGACCGGAGAGGCCGGCCCCATCTTCTTCAGGTCGAAACGCTTCAGCATGCCGAGGATCTCGAGCACGGTCACCGCGCCCGAAGAGGGCGGACCCATGCCGCAAATCTTGTAGGTCCGGTAGAAACCGCACACCGGCGGCCGTTCCTTCGCCTGATAGGCGGCCAGATCGGCGGTGGTCATGTCGCTGGTGTTGACCGTCGTGCCGGTCGCTGCGGCAACGATCGCCTTGGCATTGTCGCCGGCGTAGAATGCCTCGGGACCCTCGTCGGCGATCCGCCGCAGGATCGCGGCAAGCGCCGGGTTCTTCATTGTCGAACCCACCGCCGGCACCTGCCCATCAACGGTGTACTGCTTGGCGATCTCGGGAAATCTGTCCCAGATCCGCGCCATGCCGGCGATGCGGTCGTTCAGCGGTTTGCTGACCTGATAGCCGTCCTCGGCCAGCTTGATCGCCGGGGCGAACAGCGCCTTCCACGGCAGCTTGCCCCATTTCTGGTGAGTCAGCGCCATCAGCCGGATATTGCCGGGCACGCCGACCGACTTGCCGCCCTGAAAGGCCTGGCCGAACGGCATCGGATTGCCGTCGGGACCGAGGAAACGCTGCGGCGTCGCGGCGGCCGGTGCTTTCTCGCGGCCGTCGATCGTGTCCATCCTGCCGGTCTTGCCGTCGTGATGGACCAGGAAGCCGCCGCCGCCGATGCCGCTGGATTGCGGCTCGACCACGGTCAGCGCCAGCATCATCGCCATCGCCGCGTCGGCGGCGCTGCCGCCTTCGCGCAAGATTTGCTGACCGGCCTGGGTCGCGCGCGGATCAGCGGAGGTGACGACTCCCTGGGCGGACGCAACGGGGGAGTAAGCAAGGAGGGCAAAGGCGAGCAGGAGCTTCTTCATGGCCCCGTGGTAGCGGTGACTATCGCTACGTCAACCGGCCCCGACGGCATCCGCGACATGATCATACCCATCTTGTTTCAGCAGCCGCGACAGGCCGCGCGCGATCCGGCGCGGCAGGCCGGGCCCCTCATAGACGAGCGCCGTGTAGAGCTGGACCAGGCTCGCCCCGGCACGGATGCGGGCATAGGCTTCCTCGGCGCTGCCGATCCCGCCGACCGAGATCAGCGGCAGCGCGGTGCCGGTCGCCTTGCGGAAATCGACGAGGCGCTGGCGGGCGAGCACCGCGAGCGGCGCGCCGGACAGGCCGCCGGCCTCCGCGGCATGGGCCGATGTCAGGCCGGGGCGGGATATGGTCGTGTTGCTGACGATCAGCCCGTCGATATGATGGTCGATCGCCGCCCGCGCGATCTCGTCGATCGCCGACGGCTCAAGGTCGGGCGCGACCTTCAGGAACAAAGGCGGCCGCTGGATCGGCATGCGCCGCGCCTCGTCGGCTGCGGCCAGCAGTTCCGTCAGCGCCGCGCCGTGCTGCAGGTCGCGCAGGCCCGGCGTGTTGGGCGAGCTGATGTTGATCGTGACATAGTCCGCGATCTGCGCGGCTTTCTCGACGCCGTCACGGTAGTCGGCGATGCGATCCGTCGCATCCTTGTTCGCGCCGACATTGATGCCCAGCACGCCGCGCCGCTTCGCGGCCGCGGCGCGGGGCAACGCTGCCTCCAGCCCGCCATTGTTGAAGCCCATGCGGTTGATCACGGCGCGGTCGCCCTGCAGCCGGAACAGGCGCGGGCGCGGGTTGCCGGCCTGGGGCAGGGGGGTCAGCGTACCGATCTCCACCGCGCCCAGGCCCAGACCGAAAAATCCGTCGATCGCCCGCCCGTCCTTGTCCACGCCCGCCGCGAGCCCGATCGGGTTGGCGAATGCCACGCCGGCGACGTTGATACGAAGCCGCGAATCGCCCGGTCCGGCGGCCAGCGGTGTGCCCGCGCGACCCCAGGCTTCGAGCATCGCGATCGTCAGGCCGTGGGCGCGCTCGGCTTCGATGCTGAACAGGGCGGGGCGGAGCAGGGGGAACATCATGGAGGTCGCCTTTGGCATCGCCCTGCGCGCAGGTCAAAAATCATCCTAACCTGCGATAAGATTGCGACGAATATGACCGATTTGGCGCTTTCATCCAATACGACCGGATCGGACACTGCTTTAACAAGCTTGCGACCCGAAGAGCTCCCAACAGGGGTCTCTTTCACTAGGCCCGGCCAGCTTGCTGGCCGGGCCTCTTTTCATTGGGCGCAGGGCCGGGTACATGTCGTTTCTGTACAAAAACAGGGGCGCGTACATTGCCGGACATCCAGCTTGACTATGCGGTCCCGGCTGCCGACTTGGCCGAGTACATCACTCTTTTCTATCACTTCCGCGCGGATGTTCCCATGTTCGAGGATACCGAGCGCGCGGATCATGCGCAGATCCGCTTCCGCCTGTCCCCCGGCGGTTCCGACTATACCTTCCCCGACGGCACGCTGCAGGACGCGACCGAGATCCATGTCGTCGGCCCGACCAGCGGCGCAATGGGCGTCCGCTGCCACGGTCCCGTCCTGGTGCTGGGCATGGGCGTGACCGCGACGGGCTGGGCCGCGCTGATCGGCAACGATGCGTCGAGCATGCTCAACCGCGTGATCGACGCGACCGACCTGTTCGGCGGGCCGCGGCTGCGCGCTGCCGCCAACGCGATGCGCGAGGCGGCCGATATCCCGGCGCGCGTGGCGATCGCCGAACAATTGATCCGCGAACTGGTGCGCGGCTGCGATCGCAGCTCGACGATCTTCGTGCGCCACGTCGATACCTGGCTGGCCGGCAGCCCGTCGCCCGACATGGAGGATCTGGTCGCCGCGACGAAGCTCTCGCGCCGCCAGGTCGAACGCAAGTGCAAGGCGCTGTACGGCGCGCCGCCCAAGCTGCTCGCCCGCAAATATCGCGCGTTGCGCGCCGCGGTGGCTTTGGTGTCGGAAAGCCAGTCAGTTGACGACCTGATCGCGCGCGGCTTCTACGACCAGTCGCACCTGATCCGCGAAGTGAAGCAGTTCACCGGCCACACCCCGCGCCAGATCAAGGCGGAACCGAGCCTGTTGTCGCAACTGACCATCAGCCAGCGCGTCGCCCTCGGCGGCCAGGTGAGCCCCCTGATCAGCGACACCTGATTTATTCCTCCCCGGAACGGGGAGGGGGACCAGCGAAGCTGGTGGAGGGGCTTGGAGCGCGGAACGCTTGCCTCGCGCTCCAAGCCCCTCCACCACCCGCTGAAGAGGCGGGTGCGCGCGCGAGATCGTGTCCCCCGGACACGATCTTGGATTGCTGGGGGCAATCCAAAGCTCGCGCACCCCCTCCCCGTGCCGGAGAGGATTTAGGGGGAGTTTTGGGTTGACCTCGGCGCCCTACGTCCCCACATGCGCAATCGGAACGAATCAATCCGATTGGACCAGATGCGCCTTTCCAGCCTTGCAGATTATGCGGTCGTGATGATGTCCGCCGCGGCCCGCCATTGCGGCGGCGCGGCGCGGCTCAACGCGACCCTGCTGGCGGAAGAGACAGGCCTGCCGCTGCCGACCGTGCAGAAACTGGTCAGCCGGCTTTCGGCCGCGGGCCTGATCGAGAGCGCGCGCGGCACCGGCGGCGGCTTCCGCCTCGCCCGTCCGGCCGCAGCGATCAGCCTGGCCGATATCGTCGAGGCGATCGAAGGTCCGATCACAATGACCGCCTGTGTTGAAAACGGCAGCCATGATTGCTGCATCGAGGAGTCTTGCCGCGTGAAGCCGCACTGGAACGTCGTCAACGGAGCGGTGAAGGGCGCGCTCGCGAGCGTCAGCCTCGCCAGCCTGTCGCAGGTGCCGGCATAATGGCCACCAAGAACGCCGAGGCGCATGCCGCCGCGAACAAGACGTACGAATGGGGTTTCCATTCGGACATCGAACAGGAATTCGCGCCCAAGGGCCTGAGCGAGGACACTGTCCGCTTCATCTCCGCCAAGAAGAACGAGCCCGAATGGATGCTCGACTGGCGGCTCAAGGCCTATCGCCTCTGGCTGACGATGACGCCGCCTGACTGGGCCAAGCTCAACGTCCCGCCGATCGACTATCAGGACGCCTATTATTACGCCGAGCCCAAGGCCAAGCCGAAGCTCGGCAGCCTGGACGAGGTCGATCCCGAGATCCTGCGCGTCTATGAAAAGCTCGGCATCCCGATCGAGGAGCAGAAGATGCTCGCCGGGGTCGAGGGCGCGCGCAAGGTCGCGGTCGATGCGGTGTTCGACAGTGTCTCGGTCGCGACGACCTTCCGCAAGGAGCTCGAAGCCGCCGGCGTGATCTTTCGCTCGATCAGCGAGGCGATCCGCGACTATCCCGACATGGTTCGGAAATGGCTCGGCAAGGTCGTGCCGCAGCACGACAATTATTTCGCGGCACTCAATTGCGCGGTCTTCTCCGACGGCACCTTCGTCTACATCCCGGAGGGCGTCCGCTGCCCGATGGAGCTGTCGACCTATTTCCGCATCAATGCCGAGAATACCGGCCAATTCGAACGCACGCTGATCGTCGCCGACAAGGGCTCCTATGTGAGTTATCTCGAAGGCTGCACCGCCCCGATGCGCGACGAGAACCAGCTCCACGCCGCCGTGGTCGAGCTGGTCGCACTCGACGATGCCGAGATCAAATATTCGACCGTGCAGAACTGGTACCCCGGTGACGCCGAGGGCAAGGGCGGCATCTATAATTTCGTCACCAAGCGCGCGCTCTGCCAGGGCAGGAACTCCAAGGTCAGCTGGACTCAGGTCGAGACCGGCAGCGCGATCACCTGGAAATATCCGAGCTGCGTGCTCGCGGGCGAGAATAGCGTCGGCGAATTCTATTCGGTCGCCGTCACCAACAACCGCCAGCAGGCCGATACCGGCACCAAGATGATCCATCTCGGCAAGGGCAGCCGTTCGACCATCGTGTCGAAGGGCATCAGCGCCGGCCATAGCGACAACACCTATCGCGGCCTGGTGCGCGTCGCGCCGACCGCCGAGGGCGTGCGTAACTTCACCCAGTGCGACAGCCTGTTGCTGAGCGACCAGTGCGGCGCCCACACCGTGCCCTATATCGAGGTCCGCAATCCCTCGGCGCAGATCGAGCATGAGGCGACCACCTCGAAAATCAGCGAAGACCAGATGTTCTACGCGATGCAGCGCGGTCTCGATGCCGAGGCCGCGGTGGCGCTGATCGTCAACGGCTTCGCCCGCGAGGTGCTGCAGCAGCTCCCGATGGAATTCGCGGTCGAGGCGCAGAAGCTGCTGGGGATCTCGCTCGAAGGGAGCGTGGGGTGAACTCGATGGCTGAGGCAGAAAGTGCCCTGGCGAGGCTCAAGGCTGCAGGAGGACCTGCGATCGAAGCGCATTCGCACTGCACAAACAATCGCGCTGAACTTGAACAGAGCGAAGTCGCGGGTTGCTTCTATTGTTGCGAGACCTTCTCGCCTAAAAGTATCGATCGTTGGCTGAAGGAGGGTGATGGAACCGCTTTTTGCCCGCAATGTTCGATCGACTCCGTGATTGGTGATGCGTCGGGTTATCCCGCCGGCGATCCGGAATTTCTCAAAGAAATGAACAAGGTCTGGTTTTGAGTGTGATGCTGAAAATTGAAAATCTCCACGCCGAAATCGACGGCAAAGAAATCCTCAAGGGTCTCTCGCTCGAAGTGAATGCGGGCGAAGTCCACGCGATCATGGGGCCGAACGGCGCCGGCAAGTCGACGCTCGGCTATGTGCTCGGCGGCCGGCCCGGCTATGAGGTCACTTCGGGCACCGTCACTTTCGCGGGCGACGACCTGCTGGAAATGGCCCCACACGAGCGCGCCGCTGCCGGCCTGTTCCTCGGCTTCCAGTATCCGGTCGAGATCCCCGGCGTGTCCAACGTCCAGTTCCTGCGCGAGGCGCTCAACGCGCAGCGCAAGGGCCGCGGCGAGGCGCCGCTGTCGGGCGGCGAGTTCCTCAAGCTCGCCCGTGCCCAGGCGGACCTGCTGTCGATGGACCAGGAAATGCTCAAGCGCCCGGTCAATGTCGGTTTCTCCGGCGGCGAGAAGAAGCGCAACGAGATGGTGCAGATGGGCATCATCGGCCCAAAGCTGGCGATCCTCGACGAGACAGACAGCGGCCTCGACATCGACGCGCTGCGCGTCGTCGGTGACGGCATCAACCGCATCATGCGCGCGCCTGACAAGGCCGTGCTGCTGATCACCCATTACCAGCGGCTGCTCGATTATGTGCAGCCCGATTTCGTGCATGTGCTGGCCGATGGCCGGATCGTGCGCTCGGGCGGGCCGGAACTGGCGCACGAGCTCGAGCGCGAAGGCTATGGAGCGCTGGCAGCGTGAGCGCTGGCCCACTTCAGTTCCTCCCCGGGACGGGGAGGGGGACCATTCGCTTCTTCAGCGAATGGTGGAGGGGGAGCGCCGTAAGCGCTTCGCCTGCGGAAGCCCCCCTCCACCATCCTTCGGATGGTCCCCCTCCCCGTGCCGGGGAGGAACTGTGACGCTCACCCTCCCCACCCGCCACGACGAAGCCTGGCGCTACAGCGATCTCGATGCGGTTGCGACCGTCTGGCCGATCGCCGGACCCGAGGTAATCCTGGTCGCCGCCGGCGAGGACTTCACCCGCGTCATCGTCCAGGACGCCCCGACCGACGCTGTCGCGATCCGCGAGTATACCGTCGTCCTCGAAGCCGGCGCGCGCGCGACCTTCCATATCCTCAACACCGGCGGCAAGCTCGGCCGGATCGCAATCGACGTGACCCTCCACGACGGCGCGCATTTCGAGCTTGGCGGGGCGATCCTCGGCGGCGGCGAGCAGACGCTCGAGATCGTCACCACGATGCGCCACATCGAGCCGAACGCGACCAGCAACCAGGTCGTGCGCTCGGTGCTCGGCGGGCGCGCCACAGGCAGCTATCTCGGCAAGGTCGCGGTCGCGCGCCATGCGCAGAAGACCGATGCGAGCCAGTCGGTGAAGGCGATGCTGTTGACGCGCACCGCCACTGCCAACGCCAAGCCCGAGCTGGAGATCTACGCCGACGACGTGAAGTGCGCGCACGGCGCGACCGTGGGCGAACTCGACGCGACGGCGTTGTTCTACCTCGCCAGCCGCGGCATCGCCCCGGCCGAGGCCAAGGCGCTGCTGCTGCGCGCGTTCATCGGATCGGTGTTCGACGGCGTCGCGGATGCCGGCGAGCGCGAGGCGGTGGAAGCCGCCGCGCAGGCTGCGCTGGAGCGGATGCTGTGAGCGGGACGATCCTTCTTATCTCCCCTCCCTTTCAAGGGAGGGGCAAGGGGTGGGTGCAGCGACGCGGCGGGCTCGATGCCCGGCGTGGCGCTTTGACCTTGATGCAGCGAGTCTTTTTGAGCGCGCAGACGCGCGCGCCCACCCCCAACTCCTCCCTTGAAAGGGAGGGGCTTCAGAAATGATCGTCCTCACCGACACCCGCCCGCTCGACCTGCTCGCCGATTTCCCGGCGATCCCGGAAGGCTGGGCCTATCTCGACACCGCCGCGACGGCGCAAAAACCGCAACCCGTGATCGATGCGATCACCCGCGGCTATGCCGAGACCTACGCCACGGTCCACCGCGGCGTGTACCAGCGCTCCGCCGACATGACGCTCGCCTATGAAGCAGCGCGCAAGAAGGTCGCCCGTTTCATCGGTGCCGGCTCTGCCGACGAGATCGTCTTCGTCCGCGGCGCGACCGAGGGCATCAACCTCGTCGCCCAGTGCTGGGCGCGCGAGCAGCTGAAGGCAGGCGACCGCATCCTGCTCTCCACGCTCGAGCATCATTCCAACATCGTCCCATGGCAGATGGCGGCAGAACGTGTCGGTGCGGTGATCGACGTCATCCCGCTGACCGCCGACCACCGCATCGATCTCGATGCAATGGCCGCGATGATCACCCCCGCGCACAAGCTGGTCGCGCTCGCCCATGTGTCGAACGTGCTCGGCTCGCTGCTCGACGCGAAGCGCGCTGCGGACATCGCCCATTCGGCCGGCGCGAAGATCCTGCTCGATGGCTGCCAGGCCGTGCCGCGCATGGCGGTCGACGTCGCGGCGCTCGACTGCGACTTCTACGTCTTTTCCGGCCACAAGCTCTACGGCCCGACCGGCATCGGCGTGCTGTGGGCGCGGCCCGAACTGCTCGAGGCGATGCCGCCTTATCAGGGTGGCGGGTCGATGATCGACCGGGTCACCTTCGCAAAGACCACCTACGCGCCACCGCCGGGACGGTTCGAGGCAGGCACGCCGCATATCGTCGGCGCACTCGGCCTGCATGCGGCGATCGAGTATGTCGAGCGGATCGGCCTCGATGCGATCCATGCGCATGAAACGGCGCTGGTCGCAAAGACGCGCGAAGCGCTGTCGCAGATCAACTCGGTCACGCTCTACGGCCCCGAGGATTCAGCCGGAATCGTCAGCTTCTCGATTCTGGGGGTGCATCCGCACGACATCGGCACCATCTTGGACGAGGAGCGGGTCGCGATCCGCGCCGGGCACCATTGCGCGCAGCCATTGATGGAGGCGCTCGGTGTGCCGGCGACGGCGCGGGCAAGCTTCGGCGTGTATAACGGCGCGGCGGACGTGGATGCGCTGGTGCGCGGTATCGAACGGGTAACGAGGATCTTCGGATGAACGAAGAGCGTAAGATTGTGGTTGAAGAAGTGGACTCGGTCGAGGCGCCGCCCAAGGCGCGCGTCGATGGCGGGGTAACGGAGACGTTCGAACGCAAGCGCGACTATCTCGAGGGTTTCCTCTCGCAGAAGCCACAGGCCCAGCCTTCGGGCGAGCCGGGCGGCGCGCTGTACGAGGCAGTCGTCGAGGCGCTCAAGGAAATCTACGATCCGGAAATCCCGGTGAACATCTATGACCTCGGCCTGATCTACGGCGTCGAGGTGACGGACGAAGGCCATGCCGTGGTGACGATGACGCTCACCACGCCGCATTGCCCGGTCGCCGAATCCATGCCCGCCGAGGTGGAGCTGCGCGTCGGCTCGGTCCCGGGCGTCGGCACGGCGGACGTCAATCTGGTCTGGGATCCGCCATGGGATCCGCAGAAGATGTCGGACGATGCGAAGCTCGAACTGGGGATGCTGTAATGGCGACCACCGCACGCGTGCGCCCAGCGGCGCTGATCCTGACTCCGACCGCCGAGGCGCGGATCACGGAACTGATGGCCAAGGCGCCCGAGGGCACGATCGGCGTGAAGCTCTCGACCCCGCGTCGCGGCTGTTCGGGGCTCGCTTATTCGGTCGACTATGTCACCGAGGCGAAGCCGTTCGACGAACGTATCGACACCCCCGGCGGCACCCTGTTCGTCGATGGCGGGTCGATCCTGTACCTGATCGGATCGACCATGAACTGGGTCGAGGACGATTTCACCGCCGGCTTCGTCTTTCAGAACCCCAACGCCAAGGGCGAATGCGGCTGCGGCGAGAGCTTTACGGTTTAAGCATCTCAGCGAGCCGGGACGGTCTGCAGGCCGCTGTTGTTCGCGCAGAGGCGCGGAGGCGCAGAGCCTTCGCTTTTGCAGCCGTCCGCTCATCATCGCGCATGCTCTCTGCGCCTCCGCGTCTCTGCGCGAATCATTTCTCCGCGGCGATTGATTCAAATCCCGAAACGCCTGCTCCAGTATCGAACCGGGTGGTGCCACGAGGCGCCGTCTCGCTCTTTCTCATGGCCATGCAATCGGAATTCCCTGTTCCGGGGCAGGATTTCCCTGTTAACGCGCGGAAATTCCCTGTTCCTGGATAACAGGGAATTGGCATTCAAGCCTTTGAAAAGACTTAGCGATTCAGCCAAAAGAAGCCGAGTCGGGAGGCCGAAAAAAGAAAATTCCCTGTTAATTCCCTGTTATCGGCGCAGGAACAGGGAAATTCAGGCCGGCTTCTTCCGCATCAGCGCGGTCCTGAGGCACGAACACACCTCTTCGTCCCGCTGGTTGATCATTCGGTGCCGAAACGTCACCAGCCCCGCATCGGGCCGCGACTTGCTGTCGCGCAACTCCACCACCTCGGTTTCCCCGCGCAACGTGTCGCCGATGAACACGGGCTTGGGCATCACCAGCTTGTCGTAGCCGAGGTTCGCCACCAGCGTGCCGAGCGTTGTATCGCCCACCGACACCCCGACCATCAGCGCGAACGTGAAGGTCCCATTGACGACGATCCGCCCGAACTCGGTCGCGCCAGCGTACTCGGCGTCGAGGTGAAGCGGCTGCGGATTATGGGTGAGGGTGGACATCAGCAGATTGTCGGTCTCGGTCACCGTGCGCCGGATCTCATGGGCGATCCGGTCGCCCACCTGCCATTCGTCGTAGAATCTGCCGGCCATCAGCCCATGCCTCCCAGCGTGCGTCCCGCCGTCCACCCGCCATCGGCCGGCAACACCACGCCCGAGACATAGCGCGCATAGTCCGAGGCGAGGAACAGGCAGACATCCGCAACATCGTCGACTGTGCCCATCCGCCCAAGCGGCACCGACTTCGCCGACCGGGCCTTGGCTTCCGGCGTCGGCGCCAGCCGCTCCATGCCTTCGGTCCCGGCGATCGGGCCCGGCGACACCGAGTTCACCCGCACGCCTTCCGGCCCCCATTCGATCGCCAGCGTCTTGGTGATCATGTCGACCCCGGCCTTGGCCGCACAGACATGGACCTGCATCGGAGTCGCGATGAACGCCTGGGGCGCCGAGATGTTGATGATGCTCGCGCCGGGCTTGGTCAGATGCTCGTACGCGGCGCGCATCACATGGAAGGTGCCGAGCGTATCGATCTCGGCCACCGCCTTGAAGCCGTTCGAGCTGAGCATCGCCGCCGGCACCGGGAAATTGCCCGCCGCGCCCGACACGAGCACGTCGATCGTACCGCGCTTCTCGCGGAAATCGTCGATCGCGGCCTTCACCGCATCATAGTCGCGCACGTCGAGGCTGTAGCCGAGCGCGGGCGTGTTCTCCGACAGTGCCGCGACCGCGGCATCGACCTTGTCCTGGCTGCGGCTGGCGACGGCCAGCTTCGCCCCGCGCCGGGCAAAGGATTTGGCGATGCCCAGGTTGATGCCGCTGGTCCCGCCGAACACCATCACGGTCTTGCCGGTGAAATCGAAGCCGTCGGCCATATCCATCCCCTGTTCTGTTTTCAGAGCTTCAGCTTGAACCCGGCATGGCTCTTGTTCCAGCCCATCTGCTCGTAGAAGCGGTGCGCATCGGTCCGCGTCGACATCGAGGTGAGCTGCGCCATATGGCAGCCCCGCTCGCGGAACAGCGCGACCGCCCATTCGATCATCTGTTTGCCGAGCCCCTGGCCGCGCAGATCGCTCGCGATGCGTACTGCCTCGATCTGCCCGCGCCAGCCGCCGCGAAAGGCGATGCCGGGCAGGAAGCTCAACTGCATCGTCCCGACCACTATGCCGTCGAGCTCCGCGACGACCTGCATCTGGTTCGGATCGGCGACGATCGCCTCGAACGCGGCGAGATAACGCGGATCGAGCGGCAGGCTCGCGTCCTCACGACCCTTGCTCTGTTCGTCATCGTCGAGCAACGCGACGATCGCGGGAAGATCGTCGGTGGTGGCGGTGCGAAAGGCGACCCCACTCACGCCGCCCGCTCGATCCGCGCCAGCACCGCGCCTTCGCTGACCTGCCCGCCGGTCTCCGCGCCAAGCTCGGCCACGGTCCCGTCGAAGGGTGCGACGAGGCTATGCTCCATCTTCATCGCTTCGAGGGTGAGCAGCTTCTGGCCCTTGGTGACGGTCTCACCCGCCGTCACTTCGACGGCGATGATCCGGCCGGGCATGGGCGAGAGGATTGCGCCGTCGGCGGCGGCACCCGCGGCGCCTGCACCTTCGGCACGATAGGGCCGGGTCTCGAATGCGGCACCATTCTCGAAGAGCGTAGTAGATTGGCCGATCTGAACATAGCCCGGATTGTCGTCGAAATAGGAGCTGCGTCCCCATTCCCCGACATAATCGACCTGCGTCGCACGGCCATCGACGGCCAACCATATGCCACGATTGACCGGTGCATTCAGCCGGAAGCCGAGCATTCCGCGCAGCCGATCGAAATCCGGATCGCCGACTCGGCCGATCACGAAATCGTCATGGAATATCGCCTGGTCGGCGGCCGCCTGAAGCAACGCTGGTCCGGGCTGGGGCGCGCTTGTCAGACCCTCCGCGTGATCGGCGATGAAGCCGGTCGTCACATCGCCTGCCGCGAAGGCCGGTTCCTTCAGCAGCCGTGCGAGGAACCAGGCATTGGTCTTCACCGGTTCGCACATCACCTGCGCGCAGCCTTCGGCAAGATCGCTCAACGCCTGGTCGCGCGTTTCCGCATGAGCGACGAGTTTCGCAATCATCGGATCGTAAAAGGGGGAAATCGCATCGCCTTCTTCGACGCCCGTTTCGATCCGCAGATCTTGTGATAGCCACAGATAATCCAGCGGTCCGGTGGACGGGAGGAATCCGGTTGCGGGATTCTCGGCATAGAGCCGCGCCTCCATCGCCCAGCCATCGATAGCCAGCTCATCCTGCCGCTTCGGCAGCGGCTCGCCCGACGCCACCCGCAACTGCCACTCGACCAGATCCTGCCCGGTGATTTCCTCGGTCACCGGATGCTCGACCTGAAGCCGCGTGTTCATCTCCATGAACCAGATGCGGTCGGCGCGCAGGCCGTCGCTCGCATCGGCGATGAACTCGATCGTGCCGGCGCCGACATAATCCACCGCCTTGGCCGCCTTCACTGCGGCAGCGCAGATCGCTTCCCGCGTGATCTCGTCCATGCCGGGGGCAGGGGCTTCCTCGATCACCTTCTGGTGGCGGCGCTGCAGCGAGCAGTCGCGCTCGAACAGGTGAACGACATTGCCATGCGTATCGCCGAACACCTGCACCTCGATGTGCCGCGGCGAGAGGATGTATTTCTCGATCAGCACCTGGCTGTTGCCGAAGGAGGAGGCCGCCTCACGCTGGCAGGAGAGCAGCGCATCGGCGAAATCCTCCGGCGCGTCGACCCGGCGCATGCCCTTGCCGCCACCGCCAGCGACCGCCTTGATCAGCACCGGATAGCCGACCTTCGCAGCCTCCGTCGCAAGCCGATCGGGCGACTGATCCTCACCGAGATAGCCCGGTGTCACGGGCACGCCCGCCGCGATCATCCGCTCCTTGGCGGCATCCTTCAGCCCCATCGCGCGGATGCTGGCGGGGTTCGGGCCGACCCAGACGATGCCGGCATCGATCACGGCCTGCGCGAAGTCGGCATTCTCCGACAGGAAACCATAGCCGGGGTGGATCGCCTCGGCGCCGGTCTGCTTCGCGGCGGCGATGATCTTCTCGCCCACCAGATAGCTTTCGCGCGCCGGGGAGGGGCCGATATGCACTGCCTCATCGGCCTGGCGCACATGCAGCGCCTTCGCATCGGCATCCGAATAGACCGCGACGGTACGTACGCCCATTGCCCGCGCGGTGCGGATGATCCGGCAGGCGATCTCGCCCCGATTGGCGATGAGGAGGGACTTGATCACGCGCCCATTCCTTCGCAGCCGACGGTCTCGACCGTCCAGGTGATGTTCTGAATCTTCCAGCTCCCCGCATCGCGCACCAGATCGAAATGCTGGTGCCCGCAATGCCGCACCTTGCCGTCGATCGCGAAAGTGTACCGCCCCCGCACCATGGCCATCTCGCCATCGACCCGCACCATTGGATCGATCATCCGTTCCTCATATTTCTCAGGGCCAGGCGTCGCGGCGGCATAGGCATCCAGCGCGGCGTTGCGGACCTTGGTGGTGCCGTCCGTTGCCACCATGATCACGGTCGCGGTGCCGGTGGGGCGGAGGTGCGCGCGAACGGCCGCTTCGTCGCGCGCAGACACGCCGGCAAGCGCTGCTTCGACGGTCGCCAGGACCTTCTTGCCGTCGTCGGGGCTCGAGGCCGCAAGGGCGAGGAACAGCAGGAAGGACAAATCAGCCCTCGCAACCGGTAGCGCGCGCGGACCAGGTGATGTTGACGATCTTCCACGCGCCGGCCTCGCGCGCCAGGTCGAAATGGTCGACGCCGCAATGATGCGCCTTGCCGTCGATGAAGAAGGTATAGGGCGCCCAGACCATCGCGATGTCGCCGTCGATCTCGATCGCGGGATTGCTGATGCGCTCCTCATATTTCTCGGGGCCGGGTTTGACGCCGGCGGCGAATTCGGCCCAGCTCATATGGCGGACCGTGCGTGTGCCGTTGGGCGCTTCATTGGCGACGGTGGCGCCGCCATCGGGGCGGAGTTGCGCGAGGATCGCCGCGGAATCGCGCGCGGCGAGGCCTGCGAACAACGCGTTGATCGGCGCCATCACTGCGCCTTCGTCGGTGCCGGGGGGCGGCAGGCCGGTGCCCTTGGGCATTGGCTGCATCGGCGTGACCTGGGCGAGAAGGGCAAGGATCAGGGACATTCATAGGGCTCCATGGAAAGACGCCGTTTCGACGGTCACGATATTATCCCGAGCTCATCATCCATCGATTCCCAGACGAGGAAGGGTGGATGAGCCGGTTCGTAGCCAAAGGCGACAAAGGTGGCGATCACCTCGTCGATCGTGAAAAGCGTCCCGCCCGCGGGCCTGACGGCCCGGAAATGGTGGACCGGACTCTGCGATCGCCGTTCGATGACGTAGCCGTTGCTCTCGCAGGCGGTCTGGATGAAATCGCCATCCGACAGGGTCAGGATCGCGAAGCTGTTCGCACTGTTCGGCGCCAGCACGCGCAGTTGCGCATCCAGCGTCGCAGCGTTGGGCCGTGGGAATACCAGGCCGTCCTCAAGCTCGAATTCCATCGCTACATCCTGAAGACGCCGAACGACGCCCTTTCCGGAACCGGCGCGTTCAAGGTCGCCGCAAACGCCAGCCCGAGCACGTCGCGTGTCTGCGCCGGATCGATGATCCCGTCGTCCCACAGCCGCGCGGTTGCGTGCCAGGGATTGCCCTCGTCCTCGTATTTCTGGCGGATCGGCGCCTTGAACGCCTCGGCCTGTTCCTCGCTCCAGCTCTCCGCATCGCGGTGCACGGTCGCCAGCACGCTTGCGGCCTGCTCGCCGCCCATCACGCTGATCCGGCTGTTGGGCCAGGAGAAGAGGAAGCGCGGCGAATAGGCCCGGCCGCACATGCCGTAATTACCCGCGCCAAAGCTGCCGCCGATCAGCACGGTGATCTTCGGCACGCTCGCGGTGGCCACTGCAGTCACGAGCTTGGCACCATGTTTGGCGATGCCCTCCGCCTCATATCGGCCACCGACCATGAAGCCCGAGATATTCTGCAGGAACAGCAGCGGGATGCGCCGCTGGCACGCCAACTCGATGAAGTGCGCGCCCTTCACGGCGCTCTCCGAGAAGAGCACGCCGTTATTGGCGAGGATCGCGACCGGCATGCCCCAGATATGCGCAAAGCCGCACACCAGGCTCGATCCGTAAAGCGCCTTGAACTCGTGGAACTCGGACCCGTCGACCAGCCGCGCGATCACCTCATGCACGTCGTAGGGCGCGCGGACGTCGGACGGGATGATCCCGTACAGCTCCTCGGCATCGAACTTCGGCGCGCACGGTGCCTTCAGCGCGATGTCGGGCACCAGGTTTTCGGGCAGAGTCGAGACGATGTCGCGCACGATGGTCAGCGCATGCTCGTCATTCTCGGCGACATGGTCAACCACGCCGGATTTGCGGCCATGCGTCTCCGCGCCGCCAAGCTCCTCGGCCGAGATCACCTCGCCCGTCGCGGCCTTCACCAGCGGCGGGCCGGCCAGGAAGATCGTGCCCTGGTTACGCACGATCACCGTCTCGTCGGACATGGCGGGCACGTAAGCGCCGCCCGCGGTGCAGCTGCCCATCACGCAGGCGATCTGCGGGATGCCCTTGGCCGACATGTTCGCCTGGTTGAAGAAGATCCGCCCGAAATGGTCGCGGTCGGGGAACACCTCGGCCTGGTGCGGCAGATTGGCGCCGCCCGAATCGACCAGATAGATGCAGGGCAGGCGGTTCGCCTCGGCGATCTCCTGCGCGCGCAGATGCTTCTTCACGGTCAGCGGATAATAGGTCCCGCCCTTCACCGTCGCATCGTTGCAGACGATCATCACCTGCCGTCCGGAAACCCGGCCGATACCCGCGATCATCCCCGCGCCCGGCACTTCGTCGTCATACAGCCCGTTCGCGACGAGCTGCCCGATCTCCAGAAAGGGCGATCCCGGATCGAGCAGCCGCTCGACTCGCTCTCGTGGGAGCAGTTTGCCGCGCGAGGCATGTCGTTCACGACTTTTCTCGCTGCCGCCAAGCGCCGTCCGCGCGACGTCCGCGCGGAGTCGCTCGGCCAGGGCACGGTTGTGCGCTGCGTTGGCGCGGAAGGTCTCGCTCTCCGGCGATAGCTTGGTGTCGAGAGCCGGCGCGCTCATGTTTTTATCCTCATCTTGGCCCCTGACTAGACAGCGATCGCGCGAATGGGAAGCGACGCTCGCGGCATAAAGCTGTGCAGGGCGGCGCAGGAAAGGGCGGCGTTGGTATCTGGTGTAACCGAAAACACGGGTGTATCCCCCGCGCCATACACCCTGGAGAGGTCTATCACATGAAGCGTTCAACGATTTTTCTCGCTGCCCTGCTCGCCACCACTGCCTGCACCCAGAGCGCAACGACGCCGGTCGCCGGCACTGCGATCGGCGTCGACGTGGCGGGCATCGACAAGGCCGTCAAACCCGGCGACGATTTCGACGAATATGCCAATGGCGGCTGGCGCGCGAAAACCGAGATCCCGGCCGACCGGTCGAGCACCGGCATCTTCCTCCAGGTGTTCAACATCGCTGAAGGCCGCAACGCGCAGCTGATCGCCGAGGCCGCCAAGGCCAATGCCGCGGCCGGCTCCGATCAGCGCAAGATCGCCGATTTCTACAATGCCTATCTGGATACGGCCGGCATCGAGAAGCGCGGCCTCGCGCCGATCAAGCCCGAGCTCGATGCGATCGCCGCGATCGCTGACAAGGGCGCGCTGGCCAGGGCGCTCGGCGCCGATCTGCGCGCCGATGTCGATCCGCTGAACGCGACCAACTACCGCACCGAGCATCTGTTCGGCCTGTTCGTCACCCAGGCGCTCGACAACCCCGGCCAGACCGTGCCGTACCTGCTCCAGGGCGGCATCGGCATGCCCGAGCGCGATTATTATGTCTCGGCCAAGCCCGAGATGGCGCAGCTTCGCACGGCCTATAAGGCCTATATCACCAAGGTCTTCGGCCTGGCCGGGCTGAGCGATCCCGCCGCGCGTGCCGACCGCGTGATGGCGCTCGAGACCAAGATCGCCGGCGCGCATGCCGGCTATATCGAGAGCCAGGACGTCCACAAGGCCAACAACCCGTGGAAGCAGGCCGACTTCGCGAAGAAGGCGCCGGGCCTGGACTGGAACGCATTCTTCAGCGGTGCTGGGCTCTCGGGCCAGCAGGACTTCATCGTCTGGCACCCCGCGCCGACCGCGAAGCTCTCCGCGCTGGTGGCGAGCGAGCCGCTGGAGGCGTGGCAGGACTGGATGGCCTTCCACCATCTCAACACCGTCACCGCAGTGCTGCCCAAGGCGTTCGACGATGCCTCGTTCGACTTCTACGGCAAGACCTTGGCCGGCACGCAGCAGCCGCGGCCGCGCGACAAGCGGGCGATCGGCGCGGTAAACACCAATCTCGGTGACGCGGTCGGCCAGATCTATGTCGCGAAATTCTTCCCGGCTTCGTCCAAGACCGACATCCAGGGCATGGTGAAGAACATCCTCGCCGCCTTTGACAAGCGAGTCGAGAACCTGACCTGGATGGCGCCCGCGACCAAGGCCGAAGCGCGCAAGAAGATCGAGACGATGCGCGTGGGCGTAGGCTATCCCGACACGTGGCGCAATTACGGATCGTTGGAGATCAAGGGAGACGATGCGCTCGGTAACCTCCAGCGCGCGCGGCTCGCAGAGTACAAGCATCAACTCGGCAAGATCGGCAAGGCGCCCGACAAGGGCGAATGGTGGATGACGCCGCAGACGGTCAACGCGGTCAATCTCCCGCTGCAGAATTCGCTCAACTTCCCGGCGGCGATCCTCGAGGCGCCCTTCTACGATCCCAAGGCGGACGCGGCGGCGAACTATGGCTCGATCGGCGCGGTCATCGGGCATGAGATCAGCCACAGCTTCGACAATACCGGCGCCGAGTTCGATTCGAGCGGCAAGCTGCGCAACTGGTGGACCCCCGCCGATTTCGCGCACTTCAAGGAGCAGAGCGCCGCGCTGGCCAAGCAGTACGACGCCTATGAGGCGCTGCCCGGGCTTCACCTCAGTGGCGAGCAGACGCTGGGCGAGAACATCGCTGACGTGGCCGGCCTGACCGCGGCCTATGAGGCGTATCGGGCCTCGCTCGGCGGCAAGGAGGCACCGGTGATCGGCGGCCTGACCGGCGACCAGCGCTTCATGCTCGCCTTCGCCCAGAGCTGGCGCGAGAAGACCCGCGAGAAATCCACGCGGCAGCAGGTCGCGACCGACGGCCATTCGCCGGGCCGGTTCCGTGCGCAGACGGTGCGCAACCTCGATGCGTGGTACAAGGCGTTCGACGTGCAGCCGGGCCAGAAGCTGTACCTTGAGCCCAATGCGCGCGTGAAGGTCTGGTAAGAAGGGAAGGGCGGACCATGTTGCTCATCGGACAATATGATTCGCCCTTCGTCCGCCGCGTCGCGGTGACGTTGAAGCTCTACGATCTGCCCTATCGCCACGCGCCGCTCTCGGCGTTCGGCGATGTCGAGGAGATCGCACGCTACAACCCGCTGCGGCGCGTGCCGACCCTGGTCTATGACGACGGCATCGCGCTGACCGACAGCAGCGCGATCGTCGACGCGCTCGACGAAATGGTCGGCCCCGACCGAGCGTTCCTGACCCGGCACGGCGACGATCGCCGCGCGATGCTCCGCACCTGCGCGTTTGCCGCCGGGGTTGCCGAGAAGGCGGTCAGCCTCGTCTATGAACGCGCCTTCCGCGACGGGCACAAGATGTGGGTCGAACGGTGCCGTGCCCAGGTGATCGACACGCTCGACCTGCTCGAACGCGAGCGGGCCGCCGCGAAGGACCCTTGGCTGCTTGGCGCGACGATGAGCCATGCCGATGTCCTGCTCGGCACGATGCACGGCTTCGTCAGGGAAGCGCTGGCCGACCAGTTCGTCATGGATGGCTGGGTCGCGCTCGCCGAGCATGCCGCGCGGTGCGAAGCGCTCCCCCAGTTCGTCAATGCCTATCAGGCGTTCAAGCTGACAATGCCGGATTAGGCAGCATAATAGCCGGGTTGATCGATGTCGCTCAGCAGGTCAGGACCGGTCGGCTCCCAGCCGAGCAACGACCGCGTGCGTGCGCTCGATGCCGGGATGTCGGCGCCCGCAAAATCGGCGAACCAGCCGAAATGCTCGCGGCCACGCGATTCGACCGGGACACCGAGCCGCCGGCCGATCACTGCAGCAATATCCTTGAAGGCGACCCCTTCGTCCGCAGTCGCATGATAGGCGGGCTCGGTGACACCCTGTTCGAGCGCAAGCCGGTAGAGCCGTGCCGCATCAAGCCGGTGGACGCCGGGCCAACGGTTCAGCCCGTCGCCGATATAGGCGGACAGGCCCTTCTCGTGTGCCAGGCCGATCAGGAACGGGATGAAGCCATGATCGCCAAGGCCGTGGACCGAAGGCGCCAGCCGGATGGATGCGGCACGTACGCCGCGCTCCGCCAATGCTCTCGCCGCCGTTTCGGATCTGCGCGGGTAGGAGGGGTGGGACGCGGGCAGATCCGCCTCGGATGCGATCCGGCCCGGCGCGAGCAACGCAAAGCCCGATGTGACGAGCAGCGGCCGGTCTGACCCGATCAGCGTGCTCCCCAATGTCTCGATGGCCAACTGATCCTGCCGCGCATTCTCTGCGAACCGAGAGAAATCGTGGTTGAACGCAGTGTGGATCACCGCGTCCGCCGCCGACGCCGCGTCGCGCAGTGTATCGAGGTCGTCGAGCGTCCCGGACACGATCTCGGCACCTGCCGTGGCGAGTCCCGTTGCCTTTTCGGCGGACCGGGCCAGGCCCGTCACCTGGTGACCGGCGCCGACCAGCTCCTCGACCACTGCCGACCCGACCCAACCCGTGGCACCCGTTACAAATACGCGCATCTGCTTGTCTCCATTTCAATGCGCCTATTGTCGTCATCCTGCTTATGCAGGTAAAGTAGTGACCTTATCCTGGTATAAGCACTAACTGGATGGGCAACCATGTCCGACGACAACATGCTCGGTACCTACCTCCGGAACCGGCGCACCAGGCTCGATCCCGTATCGTTCGGCTTCGCCGGTCGGCGGCGAACCGCGGGGTTGCGCCGCGAGGAAGTGGCGCAGCGCGCCAATATCAGCCCGACCTGGTATACCTGGCTCGAACAGGGCCGCGGCGGAAAGCCCTCGGCCGACGTGCTCGACCGCATCGCGACGGCATTGACCCTGACCGAGGTCGAGCGCGAACATCTGTTCCTGCTCGGTCTCGGCCGTCCGCCCGCGGTCCAGTATCGCGGCAGCGATTCGATCACGCCGCGGCTGCAACGGCTGCTCGACGTGCTGACCTGCAGCCCTGCCATCGTGCGGACTGCGACCTGGGACGTCGTCGCCTGGAACCGCGCCGCAGCGGTCGTCCTCACCAACTACGGCACGCTCCCGCCCGATCAGCGCAATATCCTCCGCCTGATCTTTTGCGACGATCGCGTGCGCGCGGCACAGCCCCAATGGGAATCGGTGGCCCGGTTCGTCGTGAGTTCGTTCCGGATCGACGCCGCGCGCGCGGGCGCCGACGCCGAGGTCGCGCCGCTGGTCGACGAGCTCTGCCGGTCGAGCCCGGAATTCGCCTCGATGTGGCGCGACAATGAAGTGCGGACCTATGGCGACGGGACGAAGCATTTGCGCCACCCCGAGGTCGGCCTGATCGCCCTCGAATATTCCGCCTTCGCGGTGGACGGCCGGCCGGACCTCAGCCTGATCGTTTACAATCCGGCCACGCCCGACGATCGGGCGCTCATCCAGTCCCTGGTCGACGGGTGGCAGGCTCCCGTCGAGGAATCCCGCGCGGTCTGGGCATCCTGATCGGGGTACCGATTGACTTAGGTCCGGCACTCGCTCACCTATCGCCCGTCGCACGGGAGAGATCGGCTTTGGCCGGCGCCGAAGGAGCAACCGCCCCGGAAACTCTCAGGCAAAAGGACCGCGCGACACAGACACTCTGGAGAGTGGTGCCATGGCACCCGCCGACGGGATAACGATCTCAGGCAAAGGGACAGAGGGGGCATGCAACGGCGTTCGCAGCGCCTGACAGGAGCATGCCCCGGTGACTTCAACGTCTGTGACGCCTCTTTCCAATCCGCGCCATCGTCCGATCAGCATCGCCGAGATGTTCACCATCGGCATCGGCCCGTCGAGTTCGCACACCGTTGGCCCGATGCGCGCTGCAGCGGATTTCGCGCGGACCATCCTGGCCCTGCCGGAGCGCGCGACCAAGGTCGGTTGCAGCCTGTACGGATCGCTCGCCCTCACCGGCATAGGGCACGGCACCGACATCGCGGTCCTGCTCGGGCTCGCCGGTTGGGAGCCGGAGACGGTCGACCCGGAAGCGGCGGCGGCGTTGGTCGCGGACTTCCGTGCGGACAATGCGCTGCCACTGGGGCGAGGGGAGGGAGAGGGCGGCTACCCGGTCGAGCTGGAGGGAAGGGGCGGTATCGACTTCCACCCCCAGCGCTTCGAGCCGGAACACCCCAATGCACTCGACCTGACTGCCTGGTTCCCCGACGGCACCACCCATATTTCACGCTATTATTCGGTCGGCGGCGGCACGATCCGGCGCGGTGGCGAGCGGCCGGAGCTGGGCAATGTCGCAGTGTGCCATCCCTTCACCTCGGGCGATGAGCTGCTGCTCGCGGCGGAAGCCGAGCATATCTCGATCAGCGAGCTGGTCCGCCGCAACGACACCGCCTGGCGCACGGCGGCGGAGACCGACGCGCTGCTCGACGGCGTCGCCGATGCCATGCGCGCCTGCATCGATCGCGGCATGGTGAAGGACGGCATATTGCCCGGCGGCCTCAGCGTCCGGCGTCGCGCCAAGGGATTGCACGAGGCGCTGATCTCTCGCTCGGAACGCGGCGCGCCGTCGCATACCATCCAGTGGGTCAGCCTCTGGGCACTTGCGGTGAATGAGGAGAATGCGGCGGGCGGCCGGGTGGTCACCGCGCCGACCAACGGCGCTGCCGGCATCATCCCCGCGGTGATCCGCTATTACGAAACGTTCGAAGGCCCGGCGACGCGCGAGGGCATTCGCATCTTCCTGTCGACCGCCGCGGCGATCGGCATGCTCTACAAGACCCGCGCCTCGATCTCGGCGGCCGAGATGGGCTGCCAGGGCGAGGTCGGTGTCGCCTGCTCCATGGCCGCCGCCGGCCTCGCGGCGGTGCTCGGCGCGACCAACGCCCAGATCGAGAATGCCGCCGAGATCGGCATCGAGCACAATCTCGGCCTCACCTGCGATCCGATCGGCGGGCTCGTCCAGGTGCCCTGCATCGAGCGCAACGCGATGGGCGCGGTCAAGGCGATCAACGCCGCCTATCTCGCGCTCGACGGCGACGGCACGCACATCGTCAGCCTCGACCAGGCGATCGAGACGATGCGCCAGACCGGCGAGGACATGCGCTCCAAATACAAGGAAACCAGCCTGGGCGGCCTCGCGGTCAACGTGGTCGAATGCTGACGGCGTCCGCCCCTCAATAATCCTTCGAATAGCGCAGGTTGATCGCGGTCCCGTTCGATCCGCCGGTCTGGCTCAGGATGCTCAGCGCCTTGGACAGCGCGATCTCGAGCTGGGTCGCCGTGAACCCGCGCGTGTCGGTGACGATCTCCACATAGATGTCGTTGGAGATGTACTTGCCCGCGGCGACGGAGGTCCCGCGCCCGGTCGCTTCGTCAGCACCAAGCACCCGCAGCCGGTCGATGCCCGAGGCGGAGCGCAGCTTGCCGAGCGGGTTCAGCCCGCCGCCCGATCCACGCAGCGAGTTGAGCGCTGAGGCGAGCTGGATCGCCTGCATCGGCGACAACTCGGTGATCGAGTTGCCGAACAGGATACGCGAGAGCAGCTCGTCCTGCGGCAGGCTCGGCGAGGAGCTGAAGGTGATCTGCGGGTTCTGCGCCCGGCCGCCGATATTGATCGTGATCGCGGTACCCGAAAGGGTCGCCGTCGCTCGCATCGACAAGGTCGGGTTCGCGACCGAACCACCTTCGAAGCGGATCACGCTGTCCTGGTCGAGGTCGAAACGCTTGCCCGCGAAGTTGTAGGTGCCGCGCACCAGATCGACATTGCCGACCACCTCCGGCGTGGCCGATGTGCCGCCGACCCGGAGATCGGCGCTCCATTCGCTCTCCAGCCCCATGCCCGTGACGAACAGGCGATTGTCGGCGCGGATGCGCAGGTCGAGCTTGAACAGGCTCGGCACGCCCGCCGCAGCAGCAGCGGCATCGCGCGCTGCCTGCGCACGGCTGGTGCCCTTGCGCCGCAAGCCCTGCAATTCGGCGACCTCGGCCGCGCCCTGGCGGATGATCTCGTACCGAACCTCGGGCAGATTGAGCGTGCCCGAGATCAGGCCGCCATTCGCCTTGCTGTTCGTGACGGCAACCTCCCCCGAGACGGTCGCGCCCAGCGCGTCACTGCGGGCGAGCTGTGCATTGCGGAGCGTCACACGGATATCGATCGGGAAGCCCGCGTCCGAGCCGAACCCGACGCTGCCGCTCGCTGACACGGTGCCCTTGCCGGCACGCCCGTTGAACTCGCTGATCTCGAACCGGTCGTTGGTGAAGCGCCCGGTCAGCCGGATCGCGCTGATGCGCGTGCCATAGGTCTCATTGTCATAGGCCAGCGCATTGGCGCGGATCAGTCCGGTCAATTGCGGGTTGGAGATACGACCGGTGAAATCGGCGGCGATGCCGATCTGTCCCGTGAGCGTCTGGTTCGCCAGCCCGGACAGGCTCCACAGCACGTCGGCCGGCCCGTTATAGCGGATGCCGCCGGCGAGCGGCGCGTCCATCAGCGCCGTCATCCAGTCGCCGCCACCCACCGGCTGCAACCGCACTTGCGCCTGCCCGATGGTTGCGCCGCCGCGCTTGATCAGCGCGGCCAGCGTGCCGCCCTCGGGCCGCAGCGTGCCGAGCGCCGAGATGTCGACCGGGGTCGACACGACCGCCGCACCGGAGCGGGTGAAGCTGCGGATATCGATGCGCAGGTCCGCGCGCGGCACGCCCGATCCGGCCTGGACATAATCGAGGCTGCCCGTCGCCCGGCCGCCAATGCCCGCGCCGGCGGCAAAAGTGTTGAGGATCGCGAGGTCGAAATTGTCGAAGCGCGATTGCAACTCGAGCGTCTTGCCATAGCGCCCGGCGACACGGACCTGACCCTGCGGCACGACGATTGCAACCGGCGCGAGCACATAGGTGCCATGATCGTTTCTGATCACCGCCGGCTGGGCAAGGTGGAAAACCACCGAGCCGACCTGACCCTGTGCGGCAATCCGGTACAGGTCAGTGGAGAGCTGGGCATTGGCGGCAATGCGGAAGCTTGCGCCGCTCTGGCCGTTCGCGACGAGCTGCGCGGTGCCGCGCCCGCCCTGGTAATTCACCTTGGCGCGCGCTGTCTGGAGCAGGAAATTACCCTGCCGCACGCCGGCAAGCTGCACATCGGCCAGGATTTCCGGCGCCTTGGCGTAAAGGGTGATCGTCGCCTCGACGATCGCACGCTCGATTACCAGCTTGGCCTGCCCTGGAATATGCGCCCCATTGGCGCGGGCCGAGACCTGCGCCCGCTGGACCTTGCCGACCGCCGACAACGCGACCGTGCCGGTGATGCCCGAACCGTTTGCGGTGAGTTTCCCAACGAACGGTCCCGCGGGCGCCTGGCGGACGGTGCCGGCGAAATCGACCCCGGCGAAGCGCGCCCGGTGGATGTCGATGGTCAGCGGCCCGCCGCCGGTACGGATCAGCACGTCCGCGTTGAACGGCCCGTACGGCGATCCACCGGTCGCGATCACCGCATAGCCGGTGCCCGTGCCACGGATCGTCGCAACGACATCGCTGAGTTGAACGCCGACATTGGGCCGGCTCGCCCGGACCTTGATCAACGGACGCTCGGCGGTGCCTGACACGGCGACTGCAAGCGGACCATATTGTGTGGAATTGCCCTGTGCGGTGAACGCGATGCGGCCATCGGGCAAATAGCTGCCCTGGCCTCCGCTGAGGCGGAAATTCGGTGCGCCCACGCGCAGATTCTGGACCCGGAACACGCCCTTGGGATCGAAGCTGATCGTGCCGGCGATCACCGCACGCCCGCCGAGGAAATCCGCCACGCCCGCATTGTCGAGCTTCACCGTGACGATGCCGAACCGTCCTTGCAGCCCGAAGCCGCCCGACGGAACGGTGACCAGGTTCATGTCGGTCGTCAGGTTGATGATCCCGACACCCTCGATGCGATAATCGTTGATCCGCCCCTTCAGCCCGGCGCGGTAGATGCCGGTCGAGAGGTCGGCGACGACGATCGCGGTCGCGTCGATCTGGGGTGAGCGGATGCGCAGATTGTCCGAAAGGATCGTGTCGCCCGAGATCGCGAACTCGCCGTTGATGGTCACCTTGGTCAGCAATCCGCCGGCCGCCGCGTTCAGCCCGGTGACGCGCGCGATACGGCCGGCGACGGGCACGATGATGCGGTCGGCGTCGACCCGGCTGCGGCCTTCTGCGTAGAGGCCCTGCACCACGGTCTTGTCGAAGCCGATCGCCGCCGCGCTGATCTTGTAATCGACCAGCGGCCGGGCAAACGCCCCGTCAAGGCGCAGCGACGCGCGCACGTCGCGGCCGTTGAGGTTCGGCGCGATCGATCCGGGGGTGAGCAGGCTCGCCTCGACCTGCAAGCCCTCGAAGCGGCTCTGCGCCAGATCGATCATACCGTTCGCTGTGACCGCCAGCGCGTCGGACCTGACCGACAGCTTCGTGTTCGCCCGGCGCTGGGCCAGAGTAGTGGTCAGGTCGACCAGCAGCGCCGGCGCGGTCAGCCGCTCGACCGGTCCCGCCAGGATCAGCCCGGGATGGAGCGGCCCGCGCGCGGTGAAGGTGCCGTTGCGTCCAGTGAGATCAAGCGCGGCGAGCGGCTTGCCGCCGAGCATCGCCTGCGCCTGGCCCTGCCAGGACGACCAGCTGCCGCGCCCGTCGATTCGCGCGACGAGCGGCTGCGTGAGGCCCGCCATCCCTGCGACGATCCCGCCCGCCGGCGCATTGAGCCGCGCATCGACGATCAGCCGATCCTGGTCCGGCACCGCATCGAGCACCAGCGCGAGTCGGTCGCCGCCATCCAGCGCGGCGGCATTGCCGGTGATCTGCGCGCGGCCATCGGCGATATGCGCGACGGCATCGAGCGTCATCAGGCGCCGCGTGCCGGTGACGGGCGCGCCGAGCACGAGGCGGTCGACCTTCAGCTTGCCGATATCGATGTCGATATCGGGCAGGGTGGGGGCGTTGGGGTCGCTCGGCACCGGCTTGAGTTCGGGCAGGCGGGCGAGGGTGATCAGGGGCGCGCTGGCGGACCGGATGTCCGCATGGTTGCGGATGAAGGCGAAGGGCCGCCAGTCGAGGTCGACCTGTGGTGCTGTCGCGAACACACCCTTGGGATCGCTGATCTTCAAATCGCGGATGGTGAGCTTGCCGTAGAGCGAGCCCTCCAGGCGGCCCAGCTCGACCTTCAGGCCGGACGCGGTCTCATAGCCGGAGAGCTTGCTGACGAGGAATCGCCGGCCGGGATCGGTATTGAGCGCGAACGCTGCCAGCACGGCGAGCGCCAGCAGCGCGGCAATGACGATCGCCACCCATTTGGCGATGCGTCCAACCGGGAAACGGCGGCGTGGCGCGACGGTTTCGACCTCGGTCTCGGCCATCAAAAGGCCTGCCCGATCGAGATGTAGATCGCGACCTTGGACTCGCCCTTGCGCCGGCCCAGTGGTGTGGCGACGTCGAAGCGAACCGGCCCGAAATTGGTGTAATAGCGCGCGCCGATGCCGACGCCGTAGCGCAGGTCGCTGAACTTCGGCTGAGTCGAGGCATAGGCTTGGCCGATGTCGAAGAACGGCACGATGCCATAGTCCCCGAACCGGTATCGCGCCTCGATCGCGCCTTCGACGAGGCTGCGCCCGCCGATCGGATCGTTATTGATGTCGCGCGGGCCGAGCTGCTGATAGCCGAAGCCGCGCACCGATCCGCCGCCGCCCGCATAGAGCCGCCGCGACGGCGCGATCGCATCGCGCGGCGCGCCGGCGATCGAGGCGACGCGCACGCGCCCGGCCACCACCAGGCTGTCGGAGACCGGGTAATAGGTGCTGCCGTCCACCTGCGCGCGGACATAGCGATAGTTGCTGCCCTGGGTCTGCGACGTCTCAGGGCTGATGCGGACCATCGCGCGGAAGCCCTTGGTCGGATCGAGCAGGCTGTTCGTGCTGTCGAAGCCGACCTGGCCATTCAGGCCGAAAATGCCGTAATTCTGATAGTCGCGCTTGCCGGTCGCCGCCTGGAACGTGTCTTCGCGCGATCCGAGCAGCTCGAAGCCGTAGGCCCAGGTCCAGCGCTTCTGCCAGATCGGCGTGGAATCGAGCGAGATCTTGCCGTTGATGCCGATCGTCAGCGCCTTGTACGCGTCGAAATCCTGCCGATCCGCCGTGATGCCGAGCAACACCGTCTTGTCGCGCCGTCCGGCATTGGCGCGGCGGAAGGTCGCGGCCACGCCCTGCTCCTGCGTGCCCGCGGTGCCTGTGAAGGTCAGCGATCCTTCCGGGCGGAACAGGTTGCGATGAGTCCAGCTCGCCTCGAGCTTGATGCCTTCGCCTGTCGAATAGCCCGCGGTCGCGGCCAGGCGGCGGGGCTTGCCGGCATTCTGGGTCACGAGCAGGTCGACCACTTCGGTGCCGTCTGGCGCGGTCCGGCCGGTCTGGCGCGGCTCGACCGCGACGCTGTCGAACAGGCCGGTCGCGACCAGCGCCTCGCGCAGGTCGCTCACCTGCCGCTCGTCATAGAGCTGGCCCGGCTTGAAGCGGGCGAGGATGCCGACATGCTTCGCGTCGAAGGCGAGCTTGCCCGTCGTCGAATAGGTGCCGAACGAGGAGCGCGGCCCCGGATCGACCGGCAACGTATAGGCGCCGAGATGAGTCGCATCGTCCAGTTCGATGTCGCGCTGCCCGACCTTCACGAAGGGATAGCCCTGTTGCGGTAGTTGTAGTGCGACGCCGCCCTCCGCCGCCTCGATTGCGCTGGCGACGATCGGATCGCCGGTCCGCAGCGCCAGCGCGCTTCGCACCAGGCCCGGCGGCAGCGTTTCCGGCCCTTCGATGACGATCGAGCCGAGCGTATAGCGCGTGCCAGGTGCTGCGCTGATCGTCGCGGTGACTCGGCCCGGCTGGTTCTGCACCGGTTCCACCAGCGAGGAGACGACGCCGTCATAATAGCCCTCGGACCGGAGCAGCCGCTGGGCCAGCCCCTCATCCTCCTTCGCCCGTGCGGCAATCACCGCGCCGTTGGCACCCTTGCCGTTACCCTTGTCGAGCGCCGAGAGCGCGCGGAAGGGGCCTTCGAGGTTGACCGCGTCGAGCCCTTCGATCTTCACTGAGTAGCGAAGCTCGGGCGGCGTATCCGCGACCTCGGTCTGCGTTGTCGCGGGAGGTGGCTCGACGTCGAAGCCGGCAAGCGGGGGCAGGAGCTGGTTGAGCGTCGGGTCGTCGGCGGCGGGCGCGGCGACCGTCTGCGGAGCGGTGGGGCTCGGCGTCGTCGGCTGGGCGGCGGGCTCGGCCGGCATCGCATCGATGCTCTCGATCGGGGTGAGCGGCTGATTCAGCTCTCCGTCGATCGGCGGCAACGCTTCCCGGAACTGCGAATCCGTGATGATCGGGTCGCTGCTTTCGAGCGCGGTGGAATCGGCCTTGGCCGCCTGATCCTTCTGGTCTTCGCGCGCCTGTTCCACCGGATCGGGGCGGCGCTGTGCGGATGCAGGCTGCGTAACGGCATACAGGCTCGCCAACAGGAGTAAGCTTGAGCTTGAACGCAAAACAGCCTGTCCCCCCGGGCGCCAATGAAGTGAAGTACCTTCCCGTGCGGCGCCTATCGGGCGGGCTGGGTCAGGTCCAGACACAACCCGGCCATCCCGGCCCCTTGTCCTGTTTAACCGTCCGAAAGCCACGCTGGTTCCCTCGGCACGTCGAACACCCGCCTCCGGCTGCCTCTCATACCAAGGCATGAGTCGAAATTTTCCCCGTACCGCTCACTTGAAACGGTGGGATGGCACGCTTATTAGTTGCCGAAGCAACCATTGCTGGAGCAACGAGGTGCCGATCTACTCGCACGAGAAGTTCAACCCCGACATCTCGGTCGGCTATCTGACCAAGCGCATCTTCCAGACGGCGCTGATCGGGCTCGAGCCGATCTTCATCGCGGAGGACATCACGCATCTGCAATGGTCAGCGCTGGTGTCGATCTGGTTCGAGCGGGGCATGACCTGCCGCGCGCTCGCTCACGACCTGGGGCATGACAAGGGTGCGACGACGCGTCTCGTCGACTCGCTCGAGGAGCGCGGCTTTGTCGCCCGCGACCGGGACGAGGGCGACCGGCGCGTGATCAATCTCGTTTTGACGGAAAAAGGCCAGCAGGTCGCTGAGCGCTGCATGCACGGCGTGGTCGATCTCTGGAACGGCTGGCTTACCGGTTGGTCGCCCGAAGATGCCGCACAGCTGATCGGCTATCTGCAGCGGTTGCGGACGACGCTTGAGTCAAGTGTCGGAGAACCGTCATGCGCCTGACCGCCCTGGCGCTTGCCACCACTGCTTTGCTTGCCGGCTGCGCGATCCCCGCATCGCGGCCCGAAGTCGCGCCGATCGCCGATTCCGCGCTCGGCCTGACCGGTGCTACCGACGCCGCCTTCCCTGCGATCGCCGATGACTGGTGGCGCTCGTTCGGCGATCCGCAGCTCGACCGGCTGGTCGCCGATGCGCAAGCCGGCAATCCGACGCTCGACGCGGCGCTCGCCCGCGTGCGCCAGGCAAGCGCGATCCTCGCCAGCCAGCGCGCCGAGGACGGCCCCAATGCGGCGTTCGACGCCCAGGCCCAGGTCGCTCGCCTCAGCGGCCGCTACCAGATCCCGCCGCCCTTTGCCGGCACCACCCGATTCATCGGTCAGGCCCAGGCTGGCCTGAACTGGAACCTCGACCTGTTCGGCCGGCAAAAGGCCGTGATCGCCGGTGCCCGCGCCTCCACACGGGCGGCAGTGCTCGATGCGACCGCTGCACGCCTCGCGCTCGCCGGCTCGGTGGTACAGACCTATATCGAACTCGCCCGCGCCGAACGCCTCGCGGCCCTTGCGCAACAGACCATCGCCACTCGCCAGGGCTCGCTCCGGCTGGTGCAGGTCCGCATCCGCAACAAGCTGGCAAGCGATCTCGACGCGCAGGCAGCGCAGACCCTGCTCGCCCAGGCGCAACAGGCGTTGGTCCGCGCCACGGCGCAGCGGGAACTCGCAGCGAACGCGCTGGCCGCGCTGGCTGGGCGCGGTGTGGACTATCCCGCGACCATCGTCCCCGCGCGGCTCCAGCTCGATGCGGCCCTGCCGTTACCGGCAACGATCCCGGCCGATCTGCTCGCCCGCCGCGCTGATGTTGCTGCGTCCCTCGCGCGGATCGACGCTGCCTCGCAAGGTCGGCTGGCTGCGCGCCGCGCCTTCTATCCGGACGTCAACCTGTCGGCGCTTGTCGGCCTGCAGGCGATCGGCGTGGGCAATTTCTTCAACGCCGACGCCGGCACGGCGGGCGGCGGCGGCGCGATCCATTTGCCGATCTTCGACAATGGCCGGTTGAAGGCCGGCCTCGAAGGCGCGACCGCCGGGGTCGATATCGCGATCGCCGACTATAACGAAAAGGTCGTCGGCGCGGTCCACGAAGCCGCCGATGCGCTCACCCGCATCCGCAACCTCGCCGAGGATCGCGCGCGCCAGACGGAGGTCGTGCGCGGCCTTGCCGAGACCGGGCGGCTCAACACGATCCGCGTGTCGAGCGGGCTCGAATCCCGTCTCGGCCTTGTCGACAATGATGTGCGGCTGCTCGACGCGCAGCAGTCCGATGCCAATCTCGCGGCCGATGCCGCCAGCCAGCGGGTCGCGCTGGTCATGGCGCTGGGCGGCGGCTTCGATCCGAAGGACCCGAAATGACCAAGATGGAAAAGATCGAAGTGCCCGCCGAAACGCCGGCTGCTCCAGAGCCCGCCGCTCCTCCGAGCCCGCCCGTGCGTGGAAACCCGAAGGCGCGCCGTCGCGGGCTGACCATTCTGGCCATCCTCGTCGCCATCGCGGCAATCATCTGGGCGGTGTTCCATTTCGTGCTCGCCAAGCCCGAGCAGGAGACGGACGACGCCTATGTCGCAGGCGATGTCGTCTCCATCACCGCGCGCGACCCCGGCACCATCCTTGCCATCCATGCCGACAATACCCAGACGGTGCGTGCCGGCCAGCCCCTGCTCGATCTCGATCCGGCTACGGTGGACGTCGGCCTCGCCGCCGCTGAAGCCGAGCTGGCCCGCGCGGTCCGCTCGACCCGGTCCGACTTCTCGAAGCTCAACGAAACCGGCGCTGCCGTCGGCCAGGCCCAGGCCGAGCTTCAGCGTGCCCAGAACGACCTCTCGCGTCGTCGCGGTGCCGCAGCCGAAGGCGCCGTCTCCGGCGAGGAACTCAGCCACGCCGCCGATGCAGTGAAGGTCGCCCAGGCCAATCTCGCCCTCGCGCGCAGCCAGCAGGCCCAGTCGCGCACTGGCGTGCAAGGCACGACGGTCTCGACCAACCCGGCGGTGCTCGCGGCGATCGCGGCCTATCGCCGCGCGTCCATCGCGCACAGCCATATGCACATCACCGCGCCGATCGACGGCGTCATCGCGCAGCGCACCGTCCAGCTCGGCCAGCAAGTCGCGGCCGGCACCCCGCTGATGGCGGTTGTCCCGCTCGACCGGGTCTGGATCGACGCCAATTTCCGGGAGACTCAGCTAAAGGACATCCGCATCGGCCAGCCGGCGACGGTGATCGCCGACATGTATGGCAGCGGCATCGTCTATCACGGCCGGGTCATCGGCCTCGGCGCCGGCAGCGGCAGTGCCTTCGCGCTGCTCCCGCCGCAGAATGCCAGCGGCAACTGGATCAAGGTGGTGCAGCGCCTGCCGGTACGCATCGCGCTCGACCGGGGCGAACTTCAGCGCAACCCGCTGCGCGTCGGCCTCTCGGTCAACGCCACGATCGACACGGCGGACGCCAGCGGCGCGCGCGTGGGTGCTCCGGCGCGTCAGGTCTATCATGACGGCGCGTCCGATGGCGGCGACCCCAAGGTCGAGGCGCGCATCGCGCAGATCATCGCGGCGAACCGCTGATGTCCGGCGCCGCCCAGGCGCCGCTCCGGGGCGGCGCGCTAGCCTTGACAGCGTTCGCGCTGGCGCTCGGCACCTTCATGCAGGTGCTCGATTCGACCATCGCCAACGTCTCGCTGCCGACCATCGCCGGCAATCTCGGCGTCAGCAGCGACAATTCCACCTGGATCGTGACGGCCTTCGCCGTCGCCAACGGCGTGGCCGTGCCGCTGACCGGCTGGCTGATGGGCCGGTTCGGCGTGGTGAAGACCTTCAGCGTCTCGGTGCTGCTGTTCACCTTCGCTTCCTTCCTGTGCGGCATCGCCTGGGATCTGCCCTCGCTGATCGGCTTCCGCATCCTGCAGGGCGCCGTGTCGGGCCCGATGATTCCGGGCAGCCAGGCATTGCTGATCGCGATCTTCCCGCCGCAGAAGCGCTCCACCGCACTCGGCATCTGGTCGATCACCACCCTGGTCGCGCCGATCATGGGGCCGATCCTGGGCGGCTATATCTCCGACAATTATCACTGGAGCTGGATCTTCCTGATCAACATCCCCGTCGGCCTGTTTTGCGCGTTCGTCTGCTGGCAGAGCCTGCGAACCCGCGAGACGCCGACGCGGAAACTGCCGATTGACCAGGTCGGGCTGATCCTGCTCGTTTTGTGGGTCGGATCGCTGCAGATGATGCTCGACCTCGGCAAGAACGATGACTGGTTCAATTCCACCCGGATTGTGGTGATGGCGGTCATCGCGGTGATCGGCTTTGCCGGCTGGGTGATCTGGGAACTGACCGACGCCAATCCGACGGTCGACCTGACCCTGTTCAAGAACCGCAATTTCCTGTTCGGGTCGATCGCCTTCTGCCTCGGCTATGCGGTGTTCTTCGCCAACACGCTGATCCTGCCGCTCTGGCTGCAGACTCAGCTCGGCTATACCGCGACCTGGGCCGGCCTGGTCGCGGCCCCGAGCGGGGTGGTGGCGGTGATCCTCACGCCGTTCGTTGCCCGCGCCTCGGGCAAGGTCGATGCGCGGATCCTCGCCTCGATCGCTTTCGTGGCGTTCGGCATCTCCTACTATATGCGCGCCGGCTACACGACCGGCGCGAGCGAATGGGATTTCATGCTGCCCCTGCTCGTCCAGGGCGTGGCGATGAGCACCTTCTTCCTGGCAATGGTGACGATCTCGCTCGACGGCATCCCGCCGGAGCGCATCCCCTCGGCGACGGGCATCTCCAACTTCGCGCGCATCACGGCGGGCAGCTTCGCCGCCTCGATCATCACCACGGCGTGGGACCGGCGCGAGGCGCTGCATCAGAGCCATTTGTCGGAAGCCGTCGGCACCGGATCGCCCCTGCAGGCGGCGCGCGAGGCGCTCGGGCGGCTTGGCATGACCGATGTCCAGGCGGCCGGCGCGATTACCCGCCAGATGGTGGGGCAGGCCTATCTGCTCGCCTCGACCGACCTGTTCCGCGTCTCGGCCTGGCTGTGCGCGATCCTGATCTTCGTGGTCTGGCTCACCCGCCGCCCGCAACCGCCCAAGGGCCCGATCGCGGCGGACTAAGGCCACCTAGATCGCCTGGAACCCGAACTGCTGGATCTTCTTCAGCAAATCGCGGTTCCGGGGGAGCTGGTCGCGCATCCGCGCCGTCATCCGCGCATTCTCGTCGATCAGCCGTGCCGCCCGCTGCCGGGTCGAGGCCGTCTCGAGCGGATTGGCCTCGGTCTCATAGCCCATGCCGTACAGGACATATTGATAGCTTGCGGCGGGGAAGATCTCGTCCAGCCGGTCGAACTCCTCGAAGAACCAGGGCGGCTGGTATTTCCACAAATGCATCAGCTCGCGCAGCCGCTCCGGAATGCTGGAGGGCGCGACATTGTCGATCCAGAACGGGGTGTCGCGCCGCTTGGTCAGCACATAATGCAGCTTCAGGAAGTCGATGATCCGGCCCCAGCGATAATGGCAGGTCTCGTTGAAGCGCCTGGCGACGATGTCCATCACTTCGCGATTGGCCGGCATCTGCTCCGCGATCAGCTTGGCCGACAGCTCGACCAGGACGATCGCCGAGGATTCGAGCGGCTCCATGAACCCGGCGGCCAGCCCGACCGCGACGCAATTGCGTTTCCAGAAGGTCTCGCGGTGCCCGGCGCGGATCGGGATCTTCCGCGCGGTCAGCCCCTCGGCCGCGGGGCCGACATAGGCGCGCAGCTCGCGCTCGGCGGTCTCGTCGTCGATATGCGCGCTCGAATAGACATGACCGGTGCCGCGCCGCGTCGGCAGGCCGATGTCCCAGATCCAGCCGGCCGATTGCGCGGTCGAGATGGTGTGTGACGCGATCGGCGCATCGGGGTCGTCGAACGGCACCTGCATCGCGATCGCGGTGTCGCAGAACAATATGTCCGAACATTCGCGAAAAGGCACGCCCAGCGTCTTGCCCAGCAACAGCGAGGCAAAGCCGGTGCAGTCGACGAACAGGTCGCCCGGAATGTCGCCCGCCTGTTCGGTGCCGAGGCTCAGGATGTCGCCGTCCTCGGCCTGGTTGACCGTCGTCACATCGGCCAGCACATGGCGCACGCCAAGGGTGCTCGTGCAATGCCTCTGCAGGAAGGGCGCGAACTTCCCCGCGTCGAGGTGATAGGCGTAATTGGCGACCGCATCATATTCGGCGGTGGTGATCATCTTGGGCGCAAGGCCCGCCTCGCAGATCGCTTCCTGCGGGCAGACCGCATCGCTGAAGGTCCGGCCGTGCCCGTCCTGCAGCCAGTGCGGCACCAGATTCACTTCGCTGAACCCCTGGGGCAGCATCAGCGGATGGTAATAGGCGTCGTCCTCGGCGCCCGTGGTCCATTTGGCGAATTTCGCGCCCTGCTTGAAGGCAGCGTCGCATTCGCGGAAGAAATCGGTTTCGGAAACGCCCATTTTCTGCAGCGTGGTGCGCATCGTCGGCCAGGTGCCCTCGCCGACGCCGATGATCTTGACGTTGGGCGATTCGATCAGGGTGACGGTGAAGTCGCCCGCCGCGATCCGGCCCTTGTGCCGCGCGGCGATAACGCCCGCGGTGAGCCAGCCGGCAGTACCGCCGCCGACGATGACGATATTGCGAACCGGACGAACCATATCAGTCGGTTACTTTCTTGGGTGTGGCCCGGGCCGCACCTAGCATGAAAGAAAAGAGGGCCGCCAACCGTGACGGTCGACGGCCCCAGGGGATGCGACTCTTCCTAGTAGTGGAACCGAACACCGGCCGTGAGGCGCCGGCCATAACCATAGGCGGTCAGCAGCTGGTTCTTGTACCGGCCATGCGTGCTGTACGTTTCGTTGGTCAGGTTGGTGGCTTCGGCGAAGATCGTGAACTGCTTCGTCAGATTGTAGCTCGTGCTGAAGTCGATCTGCGTGCTCTGGTTCACGAAGGTCGGTTCGGCACCGAACCTGCCATTGTTCTGCGCCTGGCCGAACTGAAGCAGATATTCGTCACGCCAGTTGACCGCGACGCGGGCCTGGAAGCCGTATTTGTCGAAGAATCCGACGAAGTTCGCCGAATTGGCCAGCCCGGTGACGGCGAAGCCGCTCTGGCTGAAGTCGTTCGGATCATAGGGCTTGTTGGTATCCACGAGGGTGGCGTTGGCGTTGAAGCCGAAGCCGCTGTCCCCGAACACGTGCTGCCAGGCGATTTCGACACCCTTCACCGTCGCGTCCGGTCCGTTGACCCGGGCCGAAACGGAGAACTGCGCCGGCAGATTGGTCGTCGGATCGATCACATTGTTGATCGGCTGACGAGTCACGCCGGCAACGATGAAGTTGCTGACGTTCTTCACGAACAGATCCACCGCGAAGTAGGAGTTGCGCTGGTAATACCATTCGGCCGTGAGATCGAAGTTGTCGGATAGATACGGTTTGAGCGTCGGGTTGCCGCCGGTCGCCGTGAACGCGCCGAGCCGCTGCCCGCTGCCCACGTTGAGAACCGGCGTCAGGAAGCCGAGGTTCGGACGAGTCAGCGTACGCGAGGCATCGAAGCGCACGTCGAATTTGTCCGTGATGTTCAGCTTCATGTCGATGCTGGGCAGCAGATAGGCGTAGCTGCTCTTCGTCGTGACCGCCTGGCTCGGCGAGAACCCGACCGACAACAGGGTCGGATCGCCAATGCCCTGGGTCAGCGTCAGCGGCAGCCGGCCGATACCGCTCGAAGTGATGTTCGTGACTTCCTCGCGGGCACCCGCGTTGAAGTTGAACTTCATCCCTGCGATCTCGGTTTCGAAGCTGGCGCGGACGAACGCCGCCCAAGTCTTCTCTGTGATGACCTGAACGCTACCCGGGTTGAGCGCAACGTCGAAGGTTCCCTTGAAGTTCGGCCCGACCTGCGGATCGCCATAGTTGAAGCCGGGGATATTCTTCGTCTGCGGATTGCCCAGGCTCGTCAGATACGCCTGATAGTCCGCTGCCGTATAGCGCAGCAGCGTCGGTGGCAGATTGCCCGTATAGCCCGGAAGGAAATTGGCCGTGCTCACGGTACCCTTGAACAGGCTCGCCGGGAGCAGAACGCCCGTCGTGCCACCGGAGGGCGGTCCATATCCCGAATAGGCCTGCCAGAAGTTGTTGGCGAAGGTGTCGCTGGTTTGGATTTCGAACGTGTCGTCGAGATAGGTCCCGCCGAACTTGAGCGAGAAGTCGTCTTGTTTCCATTCACCCGACAGGCGAGCCTGCTTGACGGTGTCGGTGTTCTTGTTCGCGGTGTTCACCGTCACGTGCGATCCGATGACCGAGGTATCGGTCCAGCGCGCTTCGTCACCGTTGACGCCATAATTGTTGAGCGTCGGAATCGAATTCGTGCTGTCGCCGGCGATGAGAATGCCGAGCGACGGACCGATGCCGAAACCATAACCTACGTCGCCGTTGCGGCTGTTGACTCGCCCGTCCGGGTTGCGCCAGCCCCTGGCATAGTTGGCGTCGGCTTCGACCTTGAAGTTATCGGATACGTCCCACTTCACGTTCAGGCCGGTCTGGCTCGTCTGGCGTACGTCGCTGTTCGTGGTGGCATTGAAGTCGGTCTGCGTGCCCGCCTGGGTAAAGTTCGTCGGCACGCCGTTGCTGTCGAGCGTGACGTTGCGAAGAGCACCCTGGTTGAACCAGATACCGAACCCGAATGAATCCTGGTTGATCGTCTGACGCGAGAAATTGCTGTCGAGCGTTACCAGAACCTTGTCGGACGGTTGCCATTGCAGGGCAAGGCGCCCGTCAATGCGTTCATCCTTGGTGTAGATCTGACTCAGGCCATATTGCTGTTCGAACGCACCGCGGACGCTCGTCAAATTGCTGGCTGGTGTCGGGACGTGGTTGGCGTCCTCGAGCGCCGAGGTCGGCGAGCAGGTCGGCGCCGTGCTTCCCGCCAGCTGGCAGGGGGCGAAATACGCGAAGCCGAAGCCATTGATATAGGCCTGGTTCGACTGGGTATCGTGGCGGGTATAGACCACATCGGCCAGGATGCCGAAAGTATCGTCCGCAAAGGTCTGGCTGACCAGCAGTCCGCCGGTCGGCACCACCTTCTTGGCGAATTCCTGGTACGATCCCGATGCGGTCGCGGCCAGCCGGAATCCAGGATGGTCGAATGGCTTGGGGAACAGGATGTTGAGGGTCGCGCCGATCGAGCTGGCGCCGATCGAGACGTCCGGGGTCTTCATCACGTTCAGCTGACCGACGAAATCGGCGCCGACCGTGCTGAAATCGACCGAGCGTCCGCCGTTCGTCGTCGGAACGCGACGGCCGTCGTACAACGTCTCGTTGAAGTCGCCGCCGAAGCCGCGGACGGTAATGCCAGTGGCTTCGCCGCGCGCGCCGTCGCGCTGGATCGACACGCCGGGCAGGCGCTGCAGTGCTGATGCGACGTTCGAATCCGGGAACTTGCCGATGTCTTCCGCCGAGATCGCGTCGAGAACGCCCACCGCGTCGCGCTTGATGTCGAGGTTGCGCTGGAGCGAACCGCGGATGCCGGTGACGACGATGTCCTCGGAAGGGGATGCTGGCTCGGCGGCGGCCGGAGTGTCCTGCTGCGCCGCGGCCTGGGCATAGGCCGGTGCCGCCATCATCGTGAGCGTCGAAGCGCCGAGGAGCAGAAGGCTGCGTATCGGCAGCGCGCTCCCCCTGTTTGGTTGTGTGCCCACCCTGTTCATGCTCATTCTTCTCTCCTGCTTAGTTTCTGGTTCGGCGCCCGGCATTCTTCCCGGTTGGCGCATCCTTGTCGGCGCGGGTCACTGCGAACCACGCCCCATGCCGCGCCAGGCCCAGGGGCCCGACGACGCATTTCGTCACGATGATGAATGAAGCCCCACTCATCCTCCTCCTGGTGAGGTCGCGCCGTTACGCGCCTCATCGATTTTCATATCCTATATGCGCTTTCGCATATTATATATCCTATATTGGTAGCGCGAACATTTTTGTTGGGCAAGCGTCATATTTGCCACATTTACAGGGCCGAACGGCGAGCCGCCGCCCAGTCGGAAGATTGAAATGAACGGATCTACAACAGGAATGGATCTAGTTTGTGTGCGCTATCATCCACCATTGGCTTCGCATATGGCGGCAGCTACCATCGGGCGATGGCGAGCCCCATGGTCAGGGGCGCGGCGAAAGCCATCGCCAAAACGGATCGGTCAGCCGACGTGAGAACGGCGCGGCCATGGGAAGGGCGGCGGAATAAATGAGCAATATCGTGCCACTGGACACCGTCGCGCACCGCGACCTGCGCATCGATACCGTCGCGTCCCCGCGCAACGGCGACGATCGGCACCTCGTCCAGGTGATCCTGCGGGAATTCGCCTTGCTCGCGGTCGACTATCCGATCCTGTTCGGCAAGCAGTCGGACACTGGCGCCTTTTTCTGCGGCGCGATGCTCGGTTTCGGCGAAGGCGAGAATCTGTTCCTCGAGCCGGGCGGTGGCATGAAGGGTTACCGGCCGCTCAACCTGGAGCGCGAACCTTTTTTCGCGACCGAGACTGGCCTCGCGATTGATCTCGACAGCCCACGGATCAGCGCCTTCGGCGGCGAGCGCGTGTTCGACGATGTCGGGGAGCCGACGCCCTATCTGCAGCGCATCATCGCCGCCTTCCGGGAATTGCGGCCGGGCATGGAGGAGACGCGTGCGTTCATCCGGACGATGCTCGATCTCAAGCTGGTCGAACCGATCGATATCGATGTGAGTTTCGACGACGGCACGAAGAGAAGCGTGGCGGGCGCCTATACGATCAATCGCGATGCGCTGGGCGATCTCGAGGATGTACAGGTGGTCGACCTGTTCCGGCGCGGCTATCTCCATGCCGCGTCGCTGATGCTCGGCTCGCTCAACCAGGTTCCGTCGCTGGCGCGCCGCCGCAACGACCGGCTGACGGCGCTGGCCCCGGCCGGAGCGTTCTGAGCCGGCCATGCCCGCCGTCGAGGAATATCCGGTAGGGTCCATCACGGGCGCCGCGGCGTTCCGGCGGGATGTGGTCGAGCCGTGCCGCCCGGTCCTGCTGCGCGGGCTGGTGCGCGACTGGCCGGCGATCGCGGCGGCGACTGACTCGCCGGCCGCGTTCGCGCGCTACCTCGCACCGTTCGATGCAGGGCGTGACATGGAGGCTTTTTTCGGCGCGCCGCGTATCGCCGGCAAATATTATTATGACGAGACGCTGCAGGGCTTCAATTTCGAGCGTCGGCGGATGCGCTTCGCAGAGGCGCTCGAGGCGATCGTCGCCGGCCTGGGCAAGCCCGATGCCGACAGCATCTATGCCGGCTCGCTGTCGATCGACGACTATCTCCCGGGTCTCGCCGATCGCAACCCGCTCCCCATGCTGCCCGGCATCAGGCCGCGCATCTGGATGGGACACGCGTCCAATGTCGCGGCGCATTACGACACGATGGACAATATCGCTTGCGTCGTCGCCGGCCGCCGGCGCTTCACCTTGTACGATCCCCGACTGATCGACAGCCTCTATGTCGGCCCGATCGACCGGACGATGGCGGGGCAGCCGGTCAGCCTCGCCGCCGCGGCGGCCCCCGGCGATCCGCGCTATCCGCGCTTCGCGGCAGTTCGCGATCAGGCGCTGGTCGCCGAGCTCGAACCCGGCGACGGGCTCTATCTCCCCAAGCTCTGGTGGCATCAGGTCGAATCGACCGCGCCGTTCAACGTGCTGGTCAATTACTGGTGGGACGCGTTCAGCGCGGGGCCGGACGCGCCCTATACGACGATGCTGCTCGCGATGATCGCCATCGCTGACCGGCCCGAGGGCGAACGCGGCGCCTGGAAGGCGCTGTTCGACCATTATGTCTTCCGCGAGAATGGGCATCCGCTCGCGCATCTGCCGCCGGAGCGGCACGGCATCCTCGGGCCGCTCCGCGACAATTACGGTCGCATCCGCGCTTATGTGATGCAGATGCTGCGCGGTTGAGCGCCGCCGTCAGCCTCGACTGATAAAGGCGACGAGATTGTCGAGCGTCCGGCTGGTGCCGAGATGCACGCCCATCTGCATATACTGGTCGAGATGCTCGCCCGATTGGCACTGGATCTCGACGGTCATGCGAGTCCTGCCCGCAGCCTCGTCGAGCATGACCCGGCCGACCGCGCCATTGGCGTCGAACACGATCAGGTGCGGCGGCGCGATCTCGCGATAGATGCCGGAAAAGGGCCGGTCGGGATGGTGCCCGCTGACGAAGCGGAAGGCACCGCCAGGGCGCAGGTCGATCTCGCACGAACTGAGGCGCTCGCCCGTCGGATCCCACCAGCCGGATACCTGCTCGGGCTGAGTCCACGCCTCGAAGACGCGGATGGAAGGGGCGTCGAAAGCGCGCATGAAGCGGATCGTGTTCGTTTCGCGATCGATCGTGAAGCCGGTGGGGTTGATGAGGTCGTTGTCGGTGTCGGTGGCAGTGAACATGAGTCAGTCCTCCTCTTTCGCGGCTTGGGTGGCCAGATGTTGGTCGAGATTGTCGAAGCGGCGCTCCCACAGGCGGCGGAACGGCTCGATCCAGTCGGCCATGTCCTTCATCGCCTCGGCGCGCAGCCGTCGCGGCCGGCGCTGCGCATCGCGGCCGCCCTCGATCAGGCCGGCATTCTCCAGCACCTTGAGATGCTTCGAGATGGTCGGCTGACTGAGCGAGAAGGGTCGCATGAGTTCGGAGACACTCGCCTCGCCGAGGCTGAGGCGCGCGAGAATCGCGCGTCGTGTCGGGTCGCCGAGCGCGGAAAAGACGGCATCGAGGCCGGGGTCTATTTGCATTGCCATTTAGATATATAGCCATATGGCAATGTACGAGTCAAGAGCTTGCGCTCGATGCAGGTGTCGCGGGTTCTGGGACCGGAATGCCCCAGGGGTGGATCGCGCAGCCTTTTGATGATGACGGGTCGATTCAACCCAATCGAAATAGCTGCATGATGCTTCCGGATGCGGGTTCCCGACACCCGCCGCGCTCTTTGACATGACCGACCGAAGGGCGTCTTGGAACGCCGCATGCCCACCCTGTTATTGGCGCGGGTTCACCCTGTTATGCCGAATTTACACCCTGTTCCGCATAACAGGGAGGGCGTGGGTCAAATCATTGATATTTCTTCGAAAAAAGGCACTCCGAATCCAACATAACAGGGAGGGAGTTTTTCCCCTCCCTGTTCCTTCCCTGTTAATCGGCCGAAACAGGGAGCAAAACGGGTCAATCGGGCTACCGCCCAAGCCCCGCCCGCACCGCCGGCAAGGTCTTGCGCACCACGATCGCGACCCCCTTCGCATTGGGGTGTAACCCATCGGCCTGGATCAGGGCGCGGTTGCCTGCCACGCCGTCGAGGAAAAAGGGATAGAGCGGCATGCCGTATCGTTTCGCCAGGCGCGGATAGATGCTCTCGAACGCGCCGCGATAATCTGCGCCGAGATTGGGCGCGGCGCGCATGCCCATGATCAGCACCGGTATCTGGCGCCGCTTCAACTCGGTCAGGATGCGGTCGAGATTGCTCGCGATCTGGCCTGTCGGCAGGCCGCGCAGCATATCGTTCGCACCGAGTTCGAGCAGGACGAGATCGGGCTTCTGGCCAAGTCCGCGCAGGCCCCATAGCAAGCGCGCGCGTCCTTGCGCGGCGGTGTCGCCCGACACCCCGCCATTGCGCACCTCTGCATCGACGCCGGCTTGCCGAAGCGCCCGTTGCAGCTGCGGCACATATCCCTGGTCCGGCGGCAGTCCGAGGCCCGCGGTCAGGCTGTCGCCGAACGCCCAGACCAGCTTTTTGGGTGGCGCCGGCGCGGCGGCGGTGAGCGCCAGCAACAAGCCGAGTTGGACAAGTCGGCGAAGCACGCCATATCCCGGGAATCGTGGCATCATCATCTTCTTCCGCATCGGCCGGTATCCCGGATAGCCCCACACCTAACGAAAGCAACGTGATCGTTGCCGACGGGGTCACGCTGGCGCTGGGGCAACCGCCCGCCCGCGTGCAGATCCTGCATGGGATCGACCTTTCGGTCGCCACCGGGGACAGCGTCGCGCTGCTCGGGCCGTCGGGGTCGGGCAAGTCGTCGCTGATGGCGATCCTCGCCGGGCTGGAGCGGCCGAGCAGCGGGGCCGTCGGCGTAACCGGCCTGGATTTCGCGACGCTCGACGAGGATGCGCTCGCGGTCGCGCGGCGCGGCCGGATCGGCATCGTGCTTCAGGCCTTCCACCTCCTCCCGACCATGACCGCACTGGAGAATGTCGCCGTCCCGCTCGAACTGGCCGGCGAGCGCGACGCGTTCGAGCGGGCTGCGGCGGAACTGGAAGGCGTGGGGCTCGGCCACCGGCTCGACCATTATCCCGCCCAGCTCTCCGGCGGCGAGCAGCAGCGCGTCGCCATCGCTCGCGCGCTCGCGCCGCGCCCGGCCTTGCTGTTCGCCGACGAACCGACCGGCAATCTCGATACCGCGACCGGCGCCGCGATCATGGACCTGCTGTTCGCGCGCCACCGGGACACTGGCGCAACCTTGTTCGTGATCACCCATGATCCGGCACTGGCGGCCCGCTGCGCCCGGGTGATCGAGCTGGCCGACGGCCGCATCGTCGCTGACCGGCGCCGCGCGTGAGGCTCGCCTGGCGGCTGGCACTGCGGGATCTCCGGCGCGGTGGGCGCGGCCTGATGCTGCTTGCGCTGTGCCTGTTCCTCGGCACCGCCGCGCTCGCCGGGATCGGCAGCCTGTCGGCGAGCATCCTCTCCGCGCTGGAGGGGCAGAGCAGGGCCATGCTTGGCGGCGACCTGCAGATGCGCATCTCGCAACGCCGCGCGACGATCGAGGAAAGCGCTGCCTTCGCCGCCCGCGGCCGCATGGCGGAAACCGTCGGTATGCGCGCGATGGTCCAGCCGGAGGGCGGCGCGACGCCGACCCTGATCGATCTCAAGGGCGTCGACGATCACTGGCCGCTCGTCGGTAGCTTCAGGCTCGCCCCGGGCGCCACTGCCCAGCGGCCGCACGGGCGCCAGGCGGCCATCGCGCCCGCGCTCGCCGATCGCTTTGGGCTGAAGGTCGGTGACCATATCCGCATCGGTACCGCGCGCCTCGCCGTGATCGGCATCATCGCCGAGGAGCCGGACGCATTGGGCGACGGCTTCAGCTTCGGCCCGCGCGTGATCGTCGACATGGCCGGGCTCGATGCGACCAATGCGGTGCAGCCGGGCAGCCTCTATGAGAGTCGCTACCGCCTGGCACTCCCGCCGAGTGTGGATGTCGAGGCGCTGGGCAAACGCCTGACCGCGCGCTTCCCGGGCGCGGGCTGGTCGGAACGCACCGCCGATAGCGCCGCCGGTGGGCTCAGGCGCGGCATTGCCCAGCTCGGCCAGTTCCTCCTGCTCGTCGGGCTCGCCGCGCTAGCCATCGCCGGGGTCGGCGTAGGCAGCGGCGTCAGCGCCTATCTCGCCGGCAAGACCCCGATCATTGCGACGCTCAAAGTGCTGGGCGCACGGTCGAGCACCATCGCCTCGATGTTTCTGATCCAGCTTGGCCTGGTCGCCGGCGCGGGCATCGGCGGCGGCCTGGTCCTCGGCGCGGCGGTACCGGCGATCGTCACTGCCTTCGCGGGTGACGCGCTGCCCGTACCGCCACGCCTCGCTTTCTATCCCGCGCCCTTGCTGAGCGCGGCGGCGCTGGGCTTGATCGTCGGCGTCCTGTTCGCGCTCCCGGCGCTGGCCCGTGCGCGAAGCGTCCCTGCGGCACGGTTGCTGCGTGGCGCAGTCGCCCGGCGCCATCTGCCATCGTGGCGGGTGATCGGGGCGATGGCCGGGCTGCTCGCCGCGCTGGTCGCGCTCGCGGTGCTCACGGCGTCGGATCCGATCCTCGCGCTGGGCTTCGTCGGCGCCATCGCGGTCCTGATCATCGCGCTCTGGCTGATCGGACTGGCACTCCGGCGCGGCATCGCCAGGCTGCCGCGCCCACGCCGACCGCTGCTGCGCATGGCGCTCGCCAATCTCCACCGGCCCGGCGCGCAGACCGACCGGCTGGTGGTCGCGCTGGGGCTCGGCTTCTCGCTGTTCGTCGCGCTGGCGGTGATCGACACCAGCCTGTCGAGCGAGATGGCCAATGCCGCCCCGGCCAAGGCACCGCGCTTCTTCGCGATCGACCTCCAGCCCGAGGATGCGACGACCTTCCAGACTGCGGTCAAGCGCGCCACGCCCGATGCGCGGTTCGAGGCGACGCCGTCACTGCGCGGCTCGGTCGTGGCGCTCAAGGGCCGGCGCGTGACCGACATGAAGAACTTGCCCGAGGACGCCTGGGTGCTCCGCGGCGACCGCACCATCACCTGGGCCGCGACCCTGCCGGCGCGCAACACGATCAGCGCTGGGAAGTGGTGGCCGGCCGACTATCGCGGCCCGCCGCTCGTCTCGATCGAGGACAAGGCGGCGGCGTCGCTCGGCCTGAAGATCGGCGACGAGATTACCGTCGCCGTGCTCGGCGTCGATGTGCCGGCGCGCATCGCGGCCTTGCGTACCATCGACTGGAGCGGGCTCGGCCTGAACTTCGCGATCGTCTTCTCGCCCGGCCTGATCGAGGAAGCGCCGCACAGCCTGCTCGCCAGCGTCTATGCCCCGCCGGGCCGTGACGGACAGATCGCGCGCGAAGTCGGCGCGGCCCTGCCCTCGGTCACCTTGATCCGGGTCGGCGATGTGATCGGGCAGCTGGGCGAGCTGCTCGGCCGGATCGCCTTCGCCGTCCGTGCCGCCGCGGCCGTGACGGTGGCGGCCGGCATCGCCGTGCTGGTCGGCGCGGTCGCTGCCTCGGCCCGTGCCCGCCGGATGGATGCGGTGATCCTGAAGCTGCTCGGGGGCAGCCGGGCGCAGGTGCTGGCGGTCCAGGCGATGGAATATGCGCTGCTCGGGTTGCTGCTCGCCGGCGTGGCGCTGGCGATCGGGGCGGGGGCAGGATGGTACGTCATCGTGCAGGTGTTCGACCTGCCTTGGGCGCCGGACTGGGGCGTGGTCGCGCTGACGCTGGCGGCGTCTATCCTGGTGACCCTGGGCATCGGCGTGCTCGGCAGCCTGCCGGTGTTGAACGTGCGGCCGGCACTGGCATTGCGAGAGGATTGACCGTCAGAGCTCGATGATCCCGCGCCGCGCCGCCACGGTGACCGCATGGGTGCGATCGGCCACGTCGAGCTTCGCGAAGATCGTCTTCAAATGCCCTTTCACCGTCTCTTCCGAAAGGCCGAGGTCGCGGGCGATCTGCTTGTTGGCCTTGCCGATCGAAACGAGCCGCAGCACCGCGACCTCCCGTTCGCTCAGATCCTCGTCGATCACATGCAGCGCGATCTCGTCTGCGACGTCGCGGTGCAGGTGCCGGCGGCCGCGATGCACGTCGCGGATCGCCTCCAGCAGCTCCTTGCGCAGGCTGCTCTTGAGCAGATAGCCGGCCGCGCCCGCCCGGAGCGCGCGCACCGCCAGCACGTCGCCGGCATAGGTGGTCAGCACCAGGATCCTGGCCTCGGGGAATTCGCTGCGGATCGCGGTGATGGTCTCCAGCCCGTTCATGCCGGACATCTTCAGGTCCATCAGCGTCACGTCGGGGCGAAGTGCGCGGAAGCGCTCCAGCGCCTGGGCGCCGTCCTGCGCTTCGCCGACCAGTTCCATATCGCTTTCGATGTTGAGGATCGCACTGACGCCCTCGCGCAGCATGGCGTGGTCGTCGACGATCAGGATGCGGATTGGGCTGCTCATCGCTCAGGTCTCCGCGTGACGGAACAGGGGCCAGGAAAACGGGCCGAACCCTTTCCGCTCTTCGCCGACATAGGCCAGCCTGGCAGGGATGGTGAAGCTCACATCGGTCCCAGCACCCGGGGTGCTGTCGATCGACAGGCTGCCGCCCAGCTCCTCCGCGCGCTCACGCATGCCGGGCAGGCCATAATGCCCCTCGGCCTGTCCCCGGGCGAGGATCTCGTCGGGAATGCCGACGCCGTCGTCGCGAATGCGAAGGCCAAGCTGTTTCGCGCCAAAGCTGAGATTGATCTCGACCGAGCGGGCCTTGGCATGGCGCGCGATGTTGAACAGCGCCTCGCGGCCGATCCGGGCAATTTCCAGCGCGGCGAGGGGATTGGCGGCGCGCGGCCGCCCCTCGACGACGACACGCACCGGCAAGGAGGGATCGAGCGTGCTGGCGACCATCTCCCTGACCAGTTGCTGTAGGTCACCCGGATTATCGCGGGCACGCAGGATGCGGACGCTGTCCCTGCCTTCCTCCAGCACATCGTCGGCCCGCTCGAGCGCGCTTTCCAGCCGCTGCCGCGAGGGCGCGTCGCCGGGCATGTCGTTTGCGACCGCCTGGAAACGCAGGATCAGGCCCTGGACGCTCTGCAGCAGCGTGTCGTGCAGGTCGCGGGCGATGCGCTCGCGTTCGCCATGGCGTTCCTCGAGCCGTCGCCGCATGCGGTTCGCGACCTGATGCAGGCGAACCCGGAAGAGCAGCCAGGCGACGAGGAGCGCCAGCACCCCGCACAGCAAGGCGAACCAGCGGGATTGCAGGAAGGTCGGCGGAACCTCGAATGTCACGACGGCGCCGGTGCGGTTCCAGACGCCGGCATCATTGGCGGCGATGACCTGGAAGCGATACTGCCCCGGTGCGAGGTTGGTGTAGAAGGCCTGCCGCCGCTTGCCCGGGTCGATCCAGTCCTGGTCGACGCCCTCCAGCCGATACCGCACCTTGACCAGCTCCGGAATCGAAAGGCTGAGCGCGGCAAAATCGATCTCGATGCTCGGCGAACCGCTCGGCAGGGAGAGGGTTTTCGGGTCGCGATACCGTCTCTCGCCGACCGTCAGCGCGGTAATTGCGACGCCGGGCGGCACGGGGTTGCTGTCGATCTTCGCGGGATCGATCCAGACGGTCCCGGCCTGGGTCGCGAACCACACTCGCCCATCTCCACCATGGACGATGCCCCGGCCGGTCTCGGCGGTCGGCCGGTCGGGCAGACCCTGATGGAAATCCACAACGGTGACGGGCGGCAGGTAGCGACCGTTGGACAGGGCCTTGTCGAAGTCGCGTGTCGTGATCCGCGCGACACTTGCCGTGAGCATCGCCCAGATATCGCCCTGCGGCGTCTGCACGATACCGTCCGCGCCCCTGAGGCCGGGAATCCTGGCCATCGGCAACAGTCGTGCGCGCCCTGCCTGCACGCGCGCGAGACCGAAATTCCCTAGGACAAGCAAACCATCGGGCGTCTCGTCGAACGCCCTCACGATCGGCTTGCCCGTGCCGACGGTGATCGATTGGCGATTGGGGGGATCGATCCAGCTGATCGTGCCCGGGTTCCACAGGACGACCGGCCTGTGCCGCGCATCGGCGATCATCCTGGTCGGATGGAACCGGGCCTCGTCGGTTGGACCGAACATCGCCTCCCACCGTCCGCCGCGATAGCGGTACATCCCGTTCCCGGCCGCGGTGAGCCACAGGTCGCCGCGACGATCGACTGCGCAGTCATAGACGCCCGTCTCGGTGCGCGGGTGAGTCAGCACATGGGTGGTGCCGTCCTTCCTTCCGACGATCCGATCGGCGAACACGGTCCAGACGGTGCGGTCGGGTGCCTCGCACATCGCCTCCGGCTCGGCCGTCTTCGTCATGTAAGGCTCCGGGCGGCCGCCCGGCGCGACCCGGTAGACGCTGTCGGCCTGGGCGACATAGACCGAGCCGTCCGAAGCGCCGAGCAGGATGTCGCCATAGGCGGCCGGTCTGGTCAGCAACGGTTCGACCGCCACGGCCGCCGGCCGGAACCGGTCCAGCCCCAGCGAGGTGGCGACCCAGATATTGCCCTCGCGATCCTCGAGCAGCTTGTTCGTCCGATCGGAGGTGAGGCCGTCCTCGGCGCGGTAATGGTCGATCTGCGCAGCGGCCACAGCGGCCGAGGAAGCACCGTTGGGGGACGGCGTGCGGAGCCGTTCCAGCCCACCCGAGCGCAACGCGATCCAGAGATTGCCGTCCCGGTCGAAGATCGGCCTGCCCCGGCGTAAAGACCGGTCCGTCGGATAGGGAAATCGGACCACCGGTGCCGGCCCGACACCGCCCGGGCCAGTGACCGCGCGCGTTCCGTTCTTGTCCGAAAGCCAGATCTGTCCGGCCTTGTCCGCGGTCAATGTTCCCGAGGCCTCGGGCGTGGCCAGCATCTGCTGGAACCGCCGGGCGCCCGGCGCGAGCCGGTGGACCGAGTTGATGTAGGACACCCACAGGGCGCCGTCCGTGGCGACTACCATCCCGTAGAGCTGGTCGCGCGGTAGTCCCCAATCGGCCCCGACGCGTTCCCACCGCCCCTGATGGCGCCGCAACAGCGGCTGGCCCAGATCGCCGATGCCGGCCCAGATCGCGCCATCCGGTGTCTCGACCATACGAGTGACCTGCCCATCGACCGACGGCGCGGCGACGAGGCGTAGCGCACCGTCGCGATAGACCGCGAACCGCCCCGACCGGGCGAACCAGGTCCAGATGTCGCCATTGCGCGCCGCGAGTACCGTGATGGCCGATCCGTGGGATTCAGTGCTTCCCTCGACCTCGATCTTCTCGAAACCGAGCGCGTCGAACCGGTAGAGCCCGACGCCGGCTGCAAGCCAGAGATGGCCATCGCGGCCCTGGACGATCTGGAAGATCGGCGCCGGCACGCCGGTATTCCACATCCAGCGGCTATGCTGATATTGCGCAATGCTGCGCGCCGGATCGAGCGCGCGGGCTGGAATGGACGGCAGCAGGGCCAGCGGCACGAGCGGTGCCAGATAGTGCAACAGCCTCAACGCCGATCTCCCCACCCGGCAGTTACTGCACCCGGAACCGCGAACGAGCGCATGTGCCGCGAGGTGTCACGGCAATCCTACCCCCGAACGAGGCATTCGGTCATCCCCCGGCTGAGGATTAGCGGCGACACGTCCTGGGGATAGTAATCCAGAGGTGCCAAAATTCCATTCATCCTACCCCGATGGGCCCCATGGCATCGCCTTGCTGGTCCTCCGACTTTGCCACGCAGCTGCAGCGCTTTCGATCCTCACGGGCTTGAATGCCCTGCCGCTGTTCGCGCGCATCGCCATGCCGATGGCGGTGATCGTCGCTATCCTGCTCGTTGCGGGATTGGGCACGCGCTATGCGAGCTTCGTGCTCGGCTGCGCGGCTGCGTGGAGCGCCGCCGCGTCACATGAAGGATTGGCGCTCCTCCTGATCGCGCAGGCCGGGGGTAGCGTCGCGCTCATGGTGTTGGGTGCCGGTGCTTACTCGCTCGACGCCAGGATTTTCGGCCGCCGCGTCATCCATCTTGGCGGATGACCCTCGAATGGGGCGGCATGTGCTGCCCTGCCTCGGGATTTCGCGGAAATGGCGGGCGTGGGAATGTCGCACCCATTGGTGCTGGGAGATCGCGATATGCTGATGGATCACAACCCCGATCGGGATGAGCCGGTCGATGCGATCGATGTGCAGTCCGAGGATGCGCTGCGGGAAATGCTGTTTCGCGAACTGCATCACCGCTTCTACAACAGCCTCCAGGCGATTTCCGTCATGGCCGGCACGACGATCCGCCGCGGCGCCACCCCCAAGATGCTGCGTGCCCTGCAGGATCGCATCGGGGCGCTGGCCCGGATCCAGCGGCTGCTCGCTGAGCCCGTGGAAGCGAATGTCTCTCTTGCCCCGGCATGCGAAGCGCTTTGCGCTGACCTGCTGCGCGCGTTCGACCGGGAAGACTCGCTCGTCGAAGTGCGCATGGACGCATTCGGCGGCGATCCGATGATCGGGCGCGGCATCCTGCTCCTCGTCGTCGAACTGGTGACCAACGCGCTGAAGCACGCTCGATCCGGTACGCCGCAACGAATCACCATCTCGCTTGCAGATGCGGCCAAGGGGCTTGAGCTGGTAGTCAGAAATACCGGATCGGACGCTACATCCGCCGTCGCGGCCAAACCGGCGATCGCCAAATCCCTCGCCCGGTGCCTCGGCGGCGCGCTCGCGGTGCGGGTCGGGTTGGATTTCGAGGTGCGAGTAGCGCTGCCGATGCGCAGGATAGCGCCGCCGGCGTCCGGTGCGCGATCTCCGGCGCTCGCATCGGCTAGGGAAGGAATCCCGGCATGAGCATGGATCACGGGGTAAAGGTTGACGGACGGCCGCTGGTCTTCATCGTCGATGACGATGCGGAAATCCGAAACGGCGTGAACGATCTGCTAGAGTCGGTGGGGATCGAGGCGGCCGCGTTCGCATCGACGCGGGAACTGCTCGAGGCCGACCTTCCCGATCGACCGGGCTGCATGATCCTCGATGTGCGCATGCCGGGGTCGAGCGGCCTCGATCTCCAGGATCGGCTGGCGGCCAAGGGCGACGCCAAGCCGATCGTCTTCCTGACGGCGCACGGCGATGTTCCCATGACGGTCAAGGCGATGAAGGCAGGGGCCGTCGATTTCCTGGTCAAGCCGGTGCGCGATCAGGCCTTGCTCGATGCGGTTTCGGCCGGCATCAAACGCGACATCGCGCAACAAGCCAGTGCGCGATCGATCAGGCGGCAACTCGAATTGTTCGCCACACTCACCCCGCGCGAGCGCGAGGTGCTGCTCTGGGTCGCCAGGGGGCGACTCAACAAGCAGATCGCCTTCGACCTCGGCATCAGCGAAGTCACGGTCAAGCTCCATCGCAGCAACGTTATGCGCAAGATGAAGGCGTGTTCGCTCGGCGCCCTTATCCGCATCTGGGAAGCGCTGCCGACCGATATCCGGCAGGGAGGCAGCTGAGGTCGGCCGCATGACGCTGATCCGGGCGCCTACAACCCCGGCGCCCCTCATTTCGCCTGCGCTGCCTCCTCGATCAATGAGGCGACCTCTGCGGGATGCGAGATCATCACCACATGCGACGCCCCCTCGACGACGACGGTCTTCCGGGCATGCGCGCGTTCGGCCATGAACTTCATCACGGCAGCGGGGATGTTCCGGTCGGCCGTGCCGTAGATCATGTAGGACGGCAGCGTCTTCCACGCAGCCACGCGTGACGGTTCACCCAGGGCGGATAGCGTCACGGGGCGCTGGGTCGCCGCCATCGCTTCGGCCTGTGCCGCCGGAACGTCAGCGGCGAACTGCGCGTGGAACTTCTCGGGCTGGATATAGAGGTCCTCGTCGCCATCAGGCAGCACCACCGTCGTCAGGCTGGTCCCGAGCGTGCTTCCGGGGAATTTGGCGGCGAGGGTGAGGCTCGTTTCGCCGGTGTCGGGCGCGAACCCGGCGACATAGACCAGCGCCTTGACGTTGGCATTGCCATTGGCCGCCTCGGTGATGACCGGTCCACCATAGGAATGGCCCACCAGTACGACCTGCCCCTTGATCGACCGGATGACGGCCGAGACGTTGACGGCGTCGCTGGCCACGCTGCGCAGCGGATTGGCCGCGGCGATGACGCGGTAGCCGTCCTTGCCGAGCTTCGCGATGACCGGATCCCAGCTCGACGATTCCGCGAACGCACCGTGCACCAGCACGATCGTGGGTTTATCCTGCGGGGCTGCGTTCTGGGCAACGGCGCTCCCGGAAACGGCGAGCGTGGCAGTGAGCATCAGGGCGCGAAGCGGAGTGCGCATATTCATCTCCGTGGATGGTGGTCAGGAATGTGGGGGAGGGCGCCTAGAGCAGGTGGCGCTCGAGAAAACGCCAGCTGCGGCCATTGGCCAGCGCCGCCGCGTCCGCGTTGTAGTGAAGGCCGTTGTGACGGGCGAAGGCATGGCTGCAGCCTGGATAGCTGTAGATGTCGATCTCCGGCCGGTCCGCGAGCGCTGCCTTGATCTGCGCCTGCGCCGCCTTCGAGATGAACTCGTCTTCTTCGGCCAGATGCATCAGCAACGGCGCCGTGATCCCGGGGGCTTTATCGAGATATCTCTCGGTCTCGGCGCCGTGATACGCCACCGCGACATCGATCCGCTCCCGCGCCGCCGTGAGGAAGGTCATCAGGGCGCCAAGGCAGAAGCCCAGCAGGCCGACTTTGCCGGAAGCGCCCTCCAAAGCGCGGGCGGCACCTATCGTGGCGGCGATGTCGCTGACCGCGGCATTCCGGTCGAAAGCGGCGTAGAGCACCTGCGCCTTTTGCCAGTCGGCATCGCTGGTCACGTCGAGATCGACCCCGGACTCCAGCCGCCAGTACAAATCCGGACACAACGCGATGAAGCCCAGCGCTGCGAGCTCGTGGCAGGTCTGGCGCATGTCGGCATTGACGCCGAATGCTTCGTGCAGGACGATAACGACGGGTGCGATGGGCTGGCTCGGTCGAACGATATAGGCGCTGAAAGCGCCGCCCTCTGTCTGGACGGTGATATAGCTGGACATGGAATTCTCCTTTGATCAGGGATCAGCCCGAGAGGGTCGACGTTCGTGCCGGCCGCAGGCTTTGGCGCAGCCAATCGTCGAACTTCAGCGAGGCGATACGGGCATCCGGCCCGGGCAGCAGCGACCTTTCCGCGAGCTCGGCGCCGAAATAGCGGGCGTGGATATCGGCCACGACCCGGCGGCTGTCCTCATGCGCGGTCGCGATTTCGGTCGCGACCGCGTCGAGGCGGAATTGCTCGGGCCCGGCGACTTCGATCGTCGCGTCGAACGGATCGCTGAAGGCCGCGTCCGCCAGCGTCTCGGCGACATCTTCACCCGCGATCGGCTGGACCAGCGCGGGCGCTATCGCGATCTCCTGCGCGGTACCGTCCTGCACGACATCGCTGATGAACTCGAAGAACTGGGTCGAGCGCAGGATCGTGAAGGGAATGCCTGATGCCTTGATCAGGTCTTCCTGGATCTTCTTTGCGCGGAAATAGTCGCTGGCAACCAGCCCATCGACGCCGACGATCGAGAGCGCGATATGGTGCCGCACGCCTGCCGCCCGCCCGGCGGCGACCAGGTTGCGACCCGACGCCTCGAAGAACCGCAACGCGTCCGCCCCCTCCAGCGAGGGCGAGTTCGAGACGTCGATCACGATTTCCGCGTCCGTCAGCGCGTCGGCCAGGCCGACGCCGGTCACGCTATCGACGCCCCAGCTCCGCGAAGCTTCGAAGACCCGGCAATCCTCCTGGCGCAGGTTCCTGACCAGCTTCTCGCCGATGCGTCCGCTGCCGCCGATCACGACGATCTTGGGCATCACGCCAGCCCTTCCTCGGCCAGCGCCTTGCGCACAGTTTCCCGCTCGGCGACGCGCTCGAAATAGGCGAGCATCTCGGGTGACATGCGCACGCCGAACGCCTTGGCCCAGCGCAGCATGACGAACAGATAGGCGTCAGCCACGGTGAAGCGCGGACCGAACAGATAGAGTTCGTGCATCCGCTCGGCGATGACGTCCAGTCGCTTCGCGACGGCTTCGCCGGCCTCGATCTTCTCGGCGTCGCTCGCCCCGTGATAATAGGGTTTGAAGGCGATATGCAGCTCGGTCGAGAGATAGGACAGCATCTCGAGCAGGCGAGTGCGCCCCAGCGGGCCGCCCGGCGCAAGCTTCGGTTCGCGATCGGCAATGAACTCCAGGACCGCGATATTCTCGGTCACCGAGTCCCCGTCGTCGAGCACGAGCAGGGGCACATAGCCCTTGGGATTGATCGCGGTGAAATCATATCCTTGCTCGGTGAACTTGGTCTTGAGGTCGACCTTTTCGAAATCGGCGGGGAACCCGGCTTCGTGAAGCGAGATCCGGCCGGCAAGGCTGCAGGCACCGGGCGCATAATAGAGTTTCATTGGTCTGACTCCTGTTGGAAAAATCCAGCCCGGACGATCGCCGGCAATCTCATCGTGACGGTCGTGCCGATGCCCGGTGCGCTACCGATGGAGATGTCTCCCCCGGCCCCGCGCACGAAGCGTTCGACCATCGGCAGGCCGATCCCGCCCAGCCCGTCTTCCTTGGTTGTGAAGAAGGGATCGAAGACGCGAGAAAGAGTGCCGGGCGACATGCCCACGCCGTCGTCCGCGACGCGGATCTCGACTCCCGGCGCGCTGCGGGACATCGCGCGCGCCTCGATCGAGATGATGCCGCCGCCCGCCATTGCGTCGCGCGCGTTGAAGACGAGGTTCAGGATCGCGCGTCGCAATCCGATGGGGTCGCATTTCACCTGGGGCAGGCCCGGTTCGACATCGATCTCGATGACGAGGCCGGCCTCGTCCATGCTCCCGACCAGCGCTGCGACGTCGGTGAGGCATGCCATGACGTTGGTGTCCTCGACCGCTGGGATATGGTCACGGATCCGGCTGATCGTCTGCTGGACGATCGCGCCGGCTTCCTCCAGCGAGGCCTTCGCGCGGCCGAGCAGCGGCTGCGCGTGAACGGTCGGCATGCCGGGCGTGCGCACGAGGATGTTGATCGCGGCAGACGCGACCTGGATCAAATTGCCGAGGTCATGAACCGCTCCGGCCGCCGAGAGGTCGCGAGCGACTTCGCCCTGTGCGCTGAGGGTTTGAAAGGGCGTCATGCGATCCTCCCTGGCGGGTGGGGATGCGCGGTACGGTTGGGAGCCACGTACCGCGCATCCCCGGGCGATCAGGCAGCCGCGGCCACCGATTCCTCAATGGGGTGGACGGCGCGAAGGCTGATCTGCACCCGATTCCAGAGGTTGATGGCGCCGATCAGCAGCGTGAGATAAGCGATCTCGGTCTCGTTGAACTGGCTCTGCAGCAGTGCATAATCCGCGTCTGGTGCGTGGGTCTTGGCGATCCGGGTCAGGCTTTCGGTCCAGTTCAGGGCGGCGCGTTCACGGTCAGTGAACAGCGGGGAATCGCGCCAGCCGTCCAGCATGTGGATACGCATGTCGCTCTCACCATGCTTGGTCGCGTCCTTGACGTGCATGTAGACGCAGAAGGAACAGCCGTTGATTTGCGAGGCGCGCAGCCGCACCAACTCGAGCAGGCCGTGCTCGATGCCGCTCTTCTCGATGCTGGCCTCCACGGCGAGCATCGCCTTCGAGCCTTCGGGGGCGACCTGGAAGATGTTCATACGAGGGGTCATTTTCTTCTCCTTGGAAAGGAACCTGGTGGTTCCGGGTGGGGATATGCTGGGTGGAGGTTCAAGCGGCGCGGGCGGCACGGCGGTCGTGCACGGCCCACCAGGTCAGGGCGGTGCCCAGGATCACCGGGAGGGTGACCGCCGGGAAGTCGCGGGCGAGCGCCGAGGGTCCGCAAATGCCGACTGCGACTTCCCAGAAGTGGAAGAGTGCGTGGCAGCCGAGCCACAAGGTCGGCGCTCCCCAGGACAGGACTCGATTGTCCGGCCGGGCAGCGCCGATCAGGAAGGCGGCGCCCACGAACAAGAAGATGATCCCGATATCGCGGATGAAGTGCTGGTTGAACGGCCCGGTGGTCATGACGCCCGGTACCGCGAAATACCAGTCGGCCGGGGCCACAAGCATGAAGGCGCCATTCGCCAGGCCGCCCACGCCGAGCGTGACAGCCGTGATGAGGCAGAGCAGTTTCAGCATTGCTGGATCCTTGTCTGGAGGGAGGCTGCGGACGGTGCCGCGGCCGCTTATCTCTTCGGCGGCGGTGGGACGTTGGCGAGCCACCAGTCGAAGCCAGTGGCGCCGAGGCGCGCATCCGGGCCGGGCATTAGCGACCGGTCGTCCAGCGTGAGACCGAAATAGGGTGCTTGCGGATCGGCGATCACCGTGCGCGGATCCTTGTCGAAATCGAGCACGCGGGCGACGATCTCGTCCATGTGGAAGATATCGGGGCCGGCCACTTCGACGGTGTCGTTGATCGGCAGGCCAAGCGCCGCTTCCGCGACCGCGGCGGCGACATCCCGCGCGGCCATCGGCTGGAAACGGGCATGCGGCAGGCGGACGGTGTCGCCCTCGGTCCCGGACTGCGCGATGCCGCGCAGGAACTCGAAGAACTGCGTCGCGTGGATCAGGGTGTAGGGGATTGGCGCGGCCTTGATCAGCTGCTCCTGGACAAGTTTGGCGCGGAAATAGCCGCTGTCCTGCAGCCGCTCGGTACCGACGACCGAGAGCGCGATGTGGTGGCGCACATCGGCAACCTGTTCTGCCGCAGCGACATTGCGGCCCGCGGTCTGGAAGAAGTCCATCGCTGGTTGGGCGTCGAAAGAAGGCGAGTTCGCGACGTCGACCACCACCTCGGCACCTTCCAGCGCCTTGGCGAGACCTTCGCCGGTGATCGTGTTCACGCCAGTGTTCGGCGCAGCGGCAATGGCTTCATGGCCGCCCTGGCGGAGCGACTCGACCACTTTCGACCCGATCAGGCCGGTGCCTCCAATGACCACGATCTTCATGATTTCACCTCGTCTGTTGGCGGGCCGCGACTGGCGTCGGCCGGTTCAGGGTCGAGAGTGAAGATCGCGCATCCGGCCCCCGGCCTCTATCGTGCCGAGGGATGCGCCATGGTCCCCCTGAAGGGGCAGCGGACCTGTCCCTTGGCACAGGGTCGGCTCGACCAGCGCTCCGATACCGGCCGCAGGCGCAGTGGTTGGGACTGTCGCCTCTTCCCTTCGTCAGGGCGCCCTTTTCCCCGGGGCTGGTGCGGCCCGACCTTCAGTCAATCGATTTCAGGCACCGCGGCCGGCAGCGAGAACTGGAAGAGTGCGCCCCCTTCTGGATGGTTCGACACGCTGATCGTGCCGCCATGCGCCGCGATGATCGACTGGCAAAGCGCGAGGCCGATGCCGATGCCTTCATCCTTGGTCGTGAAGAAGCTGCCGAAGATGCGGTCCAGATTCTCCTCGGCGATGCCGTGTCCGCTGTCGTGAATAGTGAAGACGACCGAACCATCTTCGCCGGTGGCTGTATCGAGGTCGATCCGGCCCGGCTCGCCATGCTGCGCCTGCACGGCATTGACCAGCAGGTTGACGATCACCTGCTGTAGCTGGACCCGATCTCCGAGTACGGGAGGGAGACCGGACGCAAGGCGTGTCGACAGGGCGATCGCGCGGGATTCGATCTCGTGGCGGACGAACAGCAGTGCCTCTTCGACGATCCCGTTGAGGTCGAGCAGGACTCGCTCGGGCGCGCGCCGGGCCGCCATGCCGCGAATGCGCTGGACGATGTCGCTCGCGCGCCGGGCATTCTCCGCGATCCGCACCGTGAGCTGCCCGACCTTTGCCAGATTCGGGTCGTCGCGCGACAGCCATCTCAGGCTGGTCTCGGCATTGGTGACGATCGCGGAGAGCGGCTGGTTGACCTCATGCGCGATCGAGGTGGCGAGTTCGCCCAGCATCGAGATCCGCGCCGCGCGGCTGTAGTCGGCGGTCAGCTGGCGCAATTGCGCTTCGGTGCGCAGCCGATCGGTGACGTCCTCCAGGCTGAGGAGCGTCACATCGAGCCGCTCCGGCGGCGTCGGATAGGTCACCGACAGCTCGACGTCGCGCAGGCGTCCGTCGAAGGTCCGTAGCTTCATGGTCTCGGCATAGTTGCGGTGGCCGTCGAAATGGGCGGCGATCACACGCTTTGCAGTGTCGGGAGACGCTGCGAACAGGAAGTCGACCGAGCCGATCAGGCTTTCGGCACCGCCCACCCCGAAGAGTTGCACGGCGTTCTGATTGGCATCGGTCACCTGGACCAGTTTGCTGCACTGGCTGGCCAGGTCCGGCATATCCTCGAGATGGGCGCGAATATCGGTGAGGCCGTCGCGGCGGAGCGTGTCGAAGAGCACCGACATCGGCGTTGAGTCCACCTGCAGCAGTGCCCAGGGGAGATGATGGATGAGGTTGCGGTAGCGTGTCTCCGAGGCCCGCACCGACCATAAGGAGCGGTGGTCGACCACCGTGCCGGCGATCGACAGGAACACGATGTCGGGATGCGCACCGGTTTCGTCGGTCGCTATGCTGATCACGGGGTCGGCAAAGGCAAGCGACGTGATCTTGCGCGTCCGCGCCGCGTCCGACGGATAGTCCGCCACGCCGGCCATGATCAGCTCGGCCAGCGCAGACCAGCTTTCGGGCGGCCAATAGGCGATGATCGGTTGCCCGATCATTTGCCGGCGACCCGCATAAGGCCCGACAAGATGCACGATATTCTGGTCGACATCGGCGATGCTGATGCCGGCGAGAAGCAGCTCAATCCAGTTGGCGGGCCCATTTCCGCTCGCGATCGACGCGACGGTGGCGCGTGCGCCCGACACGTCGAGCGTCCACCAGGCCGTCGTATCGTCGTCGCCACTGGCGCGAGGCGGGGCCGGGGTAGCGCTGTCATTTCGTCCGACCTCGACGAGGGAAGGGGACGCCGTCGCCACGTCAGTCGGTACCGCGCGGGCTCATCGCCGTCAGCAGTGCTCCGAGCAATGCCTCGTCGGCAACCGGCTTGGTGAGCCAGGCGGCAGCGCCGTCGCGCAATGCACGGGCGCGCGTGGCATCGTCCGTCGAGGAAGTGAGGAAGATCACCGGCATGGCGGAGCCACGCGCACGCAAGTGTCGTTGCAGTTCGAGGCCGTCGATCTCGGGCATCCTGACATCGGTGACGAGGCAGCCGAAACGGCCCGGCCTGGCCTCGGCAAGGAAGGCCGCCGCGCCGTCGAAGGTGCACGCCGCGAGGCCTTCAACCTGAAGGAGATCGAAGAGCGCCTCGCGTACGGCCTCGTCATCATCCACGATCGCAATCACGGGTGGGTTGGACAAACGAAAGGACCTCAATGACGCGGCAGGCGCCGCCACCACTGGATGTCGCTGAATTCAGGGGGCATTGTAACCATACCATGGTCTAGGTCGTCCGCTCGCGGATCTCGGCGGGAAGCATTTCCCAGGCGCGGATGAGCTCGCCGATCGATGCGGCCTGCATCTTCTTCATCACGCCGCTGCGATGGAGCTTCACCGTCACCTCGGTAATGCCGAGCTCGAACGCGATCTGCTTGTTGAGGCGGCCAAGTGCCACCAGCTTCAGCACCTGGCGTTCGCGCGCGGTCAGGGTGGCGTAGCGGTCGGCAAACTGCTTTACCGTTCGGGCATCGGCGCGCTGGGCAAGGTCCCGCTCGATGCCCGCGGTCACCGCATCGAGCATGGATTGATCGCGGAAGGGCTTGGTCAGGAAATCGACGGCGCCCGCCTTCATTGCCTGGACCGTCATCGGGATATCGCCGTGCCCGGTCAGGAAGATGATCGGCTTCGCATTGCCGGTCGCCGCGAGATGTTGCTGGAGATCGAGTCCGCTTGACCCGGGCATGCGCACGTCGAGCACCAGGCAGCCGGGCCGTTCGGGCAAGTCTGCTTCGAGCAGCTCGCGGGTTGAACCGAAGCCGGTAGCGTCGACCCCGACCGACAACATGAGCTCCTCGATCGACGTGCGGACCGCCGCATCGTCATCCACGATGACGACCAGCGGGCGTTCGCTCTCGGCGGCGGCAACGGTCATGATGGAACCTCCCTGTTCGGGGATGATGCGGCGGCCGGGCTCGACCGTCGGGTACGGCTTCGGACACGGTCGCCGAGCCAGGTCTCGACCTCGGTCGAGAAATCGGACGGTGCCTTGCGGGCAACCGCCTGAGTCAGAGCGGCCAGCGACTGACCGGCCAGCGTGTCGCGCATTGCCTTTTCCGCGCGCAACATCACCGCATGGATCGAGCAGACGCCATTTGTCGCCCATCGCGGCGGCTCGCTGCCGAACAGCGCGCACCGCCCTCGTATCTCCTGGCAATCGAACAGCGGCTTGCGCCCCTCGATCGCGTCGACAACCGCGAGCACGCTGATGTCTTCCGGCGCGCGCGCCAGCAGATAGCCGCCACGCACCCCCTCAGAGGCGCGAACGATCCCGGCCTTTTCCAGTCTGGAGAAGATTTTGGCGAGGAAGCTGTGCGAGATGCCCTGGAGGTCGGCAAGGTCGCGGCTGCTGAGCGGCGTGTCGCCCGAGCCCGCCAGCCAGAGCAGGCAGTGGACACCATATTCGACGCTGACGGTGAGGTGAGCCATAACGCGGATAATATCAGTCCGCGTTTGAATCGGCAATGCCGATCAGGGCGCCGACAGCACTGACGCGGTGATCGAGTTCGGAAGGGGCAGGGGCTTTTCGATCCTGGCGATGATCGGCAGGATGATCAGGAAGTGCGCGAAATAATAGATCGCGGCGATCTGCGAGACGATCACATAGCGCGGCTCGGCCGGCGCGCCGCCGCAATAGCCCAGGGTCAGCACGCAAGGGGTCAGCCCGAACCAGTAGAATTTGCGGAAGAGCGGCCGGTAGTGACCCGACCGCACCGGTGACGTGTCGAGCCAGGGCAGGAAGAACAGCAGGAAGATCGAGGCGAACATCGCCATCACGCCCCACAGCTTGGCCGGCAGGATGAAGTCGACGGTGAAGGCGCGCAGGATCGCGTAGAACGGCCAGAAATACCATTCGGGCACTATATGCGCCGGTGTCGAAAGCGCGTTGGCGGGTACATAATTGTCGGGATGGCCAAGCGCATTGGGCCACAGGAACAGCAGCATTGTGAACAGGGTCAGCGCAACCGCGACGCTGAACCCGTCCTTCGCGGTGTAATAGGGGTGGAACGGGACGGTGTCCTGCGGCCCCTGGACTTCGACGCCGGTCGGGTTGCTCGAGCCGGGGGTATGGATCGCCCAGATGTGCAGGATCACCATGCCGGCGATCACGAACGGCAGCAGGTAATGCAGCGCGAAGAATCGGTTCAGCGTCGCGTTGTCCGGCGAATAGCCGCCCAGCAGCCAGGTCTGGATCGGTTCTCCGACGAGCGGGATCGCACTGAACAGCCCAGTGATGACCTGCGCGCCCCAGAAGCTCATCTGACCCCAGGGCAGGACATAGCCCATGAAGGCGGTCGCCATCAGCAACAGCAGGATGACGAGGCCGAGCAGCCACACCATCTCGCGCGGCGCCTTGTAGGAACCGAAATAGAGCCCGCGGAACATGTGGATATAGACCGACGCAAAGAACAAGGATGCGCCGTTCATATGCGCATAGCGGATCAGCCATCCGCTGTTCACGTCGCGCATGATGTGCTCGACGCTGTTGAACGCGAAGCCGGTGTTTGCGGCATAATGCATCGCGAGCACGATGCCAGTCACCATCTGGATGACGAGCGCGGTCCCGTTCAGGACCCCGAAGTTCCAGAAATAGTTGAGGTTGCGCGGCACCGGATAGCCCACGCCGGTGACCCCAAAGACGAAGCGCGGCAGCGGCAGCTTCTCGTCGAGCCAGCGCATCGCCGGATGCTTCGGCTCATATCGCCTGGCCCATGGAAAGCTCATGATCTTGTCCTGGATCGAGGATGGAGACGCGTGGAATCTGGGTGGCTCAAAGGAGCGCCATGCCTCCATCGACGCGCAGATCGATGCCGGTGACGAAGCTGCTAGCCTCCGAGGCGAGGAACAGTGCCGCACGGGCGACCTCGTCGGGCTGGCCCAGCCGCCCGAGCGGGATTGCTGCAGCCATCGCTGCTTCGAACGCGCCGAGTTGCTCCGGCGGGATGCCGAGCTTCTCCAGAATCGCAGTGTCGGTCGGTCCGGGACTCAGCACATTGACCCGGATGCCGCGCGCCTTGAGCTCGATCGCCCAGTTGCGGGCAAAGGCGCCGATCGCTGCCTTGGATCCGGCATAAGCGGCATGGCCGTCGAGCACCTTGTCGCTCGCCAGCGAACCGGTCAGCACGATCGCGCCGCCGTCGCGCATGATTGGCAGCATCTTCTGCACGCCGAAGAAGACGCCGCGCGTGTTGACCGCGAATTGCGTATCATATTCGGTTTCGGAGACCTCGGCCGACTGGCGGATCGTGTTGATCCCGGCATTGGCCATATAGATATCCAGCCCACCGAACCGCGCCGCGATCTCCGCCGCCACATGGTCGTGATGCGCCGGCTCCGCGACATCGCCTTCCAGGCCAAGGGCGCCGGACCCGATCTGCCGGATCGCCTCGTCCAGCGCCTCGCGGCGCCGGCCCGATATGATCACCTGAGCGCCTTCGGCAGCGAGGGTCTTGGCGATGGCAAGGCCGATTCCGCTACTTGCGCCCGTGATCATGGCCGTCTTGCCGGTCAGCACTCCCATGTCGTTCCTTCCAGACTGTTGCGCCCGAGAGGTAGCGATGCAGCGCAGGCCCGCGACCTATGCGCTGGTCGAGATCGGTACCGCGGAAGGAGCAGGTCGTTGACGTCCGACGTATCGTGCGATCGCCAAAAGCGTTGGGGATGCCTGCCATGGGTCATGCCCGAATGGCGGGCGAGCACGTCCGGTGAAGGGTGTCGCCTGCGAGATCGGGCAGGCGGCTTCCTGCCTCCGCTCAGATGCTGTCCGGCGACCCGGCTGCCACGAGGCAACGGCACGCTTGCCCCCGGTCGCCTGTCTCAGTCCGGGCCTCGCGGGCAGCTTGTGGAGCCGTGTCAATCGGACGCGACAGGGATGATGAACGCAGGGGTTTTTCCGATTTCACCCTGCGGCCAACGAAATGGCAGTCGAGCGTCCAACCTGTCCGGCTCTTCAAGTCCTCGCCTCAGCCGCGGCGCAACACTGCGCCGCTCTGGAACCGTGGCCGACCATCATATGATCGCACCGGATAGCAATCCAGCGACCCCAAAATTCCCTGTTCCTGCGAGATAACAGGGAATTTAACAGGGAATTTGTATTTTATACCCCTGTTCCGCGTCGAAGATGGTCGAATTTCCTTATGGATTATAGGGGCTTATATGGGGTTTCCCTGTTATTCGATAACAGGGAATTTATCCAGGCATAACAGGGAATTCTTCCACCGGATCAGGGAAATTCATTGTCCACAACTGAGAAAGAGCCGGTGCGCACCCCGTATAGGCGCCGCCGGATCCCACGTTCCCACGATCCGCAGAAATGTTGAATCAAGGCCGGCCTGCTGCCGGATCGCGATCCGCCCTAGTCGGCACGCGCCTTTCCCATATCGGTTGGCGGCGGCGGTGCCGGCATCGGCTTGGTGTGCATGCCCGTGTCCGGTGGCCCCCCGCCGCCATTGGGCATCACGGGTGGCATGATCGAGGTATCCCACGCATAGGAACTGATCGTCACGTCGCCATCGGCGGGGTCGTTGACTGACGCCCCGCCGGTACTGCCGTCATGCTGCAGCTTTGGGCAGGTCGACCCCGTGGAATAGGCGTAGAAGATCTTTTCGTAGTTGGTAGGGTCCTTTACGCCGAGATTGACCGCCGTCATGCCGGCTGTCGTGGTGTAAGTGATCGTCATCACCGAATGTGGCGGCAGCCAGCAACTCCCGTTTCTGACGTTGCCGCAGAAATCACCGAAATAGAGACCGCCCGTCGACGACGAGACACCGCCCGGCACATATTCGATGAACCAGCGGTAATCGGTGTTGTTGTAGATATGGCGCTCGCACGCGGCGTCCGCTGCGGTGGCGCTTCCCAGCGCGAGAAGCGCGACGGCGATTTTCGGAATCCACGACATGACCGATTTCCCTTCCGCTATCGCCCGCGCGATCCGGGTCGATGCGAAGGCGTAACAGTTTATGCGTCGCACGTCGCGCGGTCCCTATCGCAACCGTTCCGCCAGGAAGTCGACAAAGGCCCGCACCCGCGCTGGCGTGTTCGAACCACCGACGAACACCGCATGGATAGTCTCCACATCGCCTGGATTATACGCATTGAGCAGGGGGATGAGCCGGCCCGCGGCGATGTCGTCGACCACGCTGAACGCGCCCACGCGCGCTACGCCGACGCCAGCCACAGCCAATTGCCCAAGCGTCTCGCCGTTATTCGCCTCAATGCTGCCGTGCACGCTCAGGACATATTCCTGCCCGTCGCGGCGGAAGGGCCAGATCGGTTCGGCGCGGCGGAAGTTGAAGCTCAGGCAGTTATGGCGGTGCAGATCCTCCGGAACCTTCGGCGTTCCGTGTTGCGCGAGATAGTCGGGCGACGCGACGATCACCCGGCCCGTCTCGCCCAGCTTGCGTGCAGTCAGCGGGCTGTCCGTCAACGGGCCGAAGCGCACGCCGACATCCGCCTGGCCGCCCGCGATATCGACCACTGCGTCGGTCAGGTTGATGTCGAGCAGGATGTGCGGGTGACGCTGCACGAACGCGCCGAGTAGCGGCACGACGCATAACCGGCCATGCGAGAGGGACGCGCTGACCCTCAGGCGCCCACGTGGCGCGCCCTGGTCGGCGATCGCCTGTTCCGCATCGTCGAGATCGGTCAGAATGCGCCGCGCCGCGCCGAGATAGGCCTGTCCTTCGGCGGTTAGCGTCAGTGCTCGTGTGGTGCGCAATAACAACCGGACGCCGAGCCGGGCCTCGATGCGGTCGATCGTCCGCCCGACCGCTGACGGCGTCAGATCTAGAGCGCGCCCGGCGCCCGAGAAACTGCCAGCGGCCGCTACTGCCGCAAACACTTCCAGAGCTCGCGCCCTGTCAGTCGCGGCAACCATCTGTGCATCCATGTCACAAATCCTTGGCTTTGCGATGCGCTACTGCTTGCCATCCATGCAGCCCATCTGTGCTTGGAGATACGGAAAGGGTCAATCATGGACTATCGTCAATTGGGCTCGACGGGCTTGCGGGTTCCCATCCTCAGCTTCGGCGCCGGCACTTTCGGTGGCTCTGGGCCGCTGTTCAGCGCCTGGGGTCAGAGCGATGCCGCCGAGGCGCGTCGGCTGATCGACATCTGCCTGGAGGCCGGGGTCAATCTGTTCGACACCGCCGACGTCTATTCGGACGGCGCGTCGGAGCAAGTGTTGGGCGAAGCGATCCGCGGGCGGCGCGACGCCGTGCTGATCTCCACCAAGACCGGTCTGCCGATGGGTGACGGTCCCGGCGACTGGGGCGTGTCCCGGGCGCGCCTGATCCGGGCGGTCGAGGATGCCCTTGGGCGCCTCGGCACCGACCATATCGACCTGCTTCAGCTTCACGCTTTCGATGCCTCGACGCCGGTCGAGGAACTGCTCGCGACACTCGACATGCTGATCGCCGCGGGCAAGGTGCGGTACGCCGGCGTCTCCAACTATCCGGGCTGGCAGCTGATGAAAGCGCTGGCCGCGGCCGACCGCCATGGCTGGCCACGTCTGGTCGCGCATCAGGTCTATTATTCGCTGATCGGCCGTTCCTATGAGGACGATTTGATGCCGCTGGCCGCCGATCAAGGCGTCGGCGCTCTGGTGTGGAGCCCGCTCGGCTGGGGCCGGTTGACCGGCAAGGTCCGCCGTGACGCCCCGATCCCGGAAGGGAGCAGGCTTCACCAGACCGCCGCCTTCGCCCCGCCGGTCGAGGACGAGCATCTCTATCGCGTCGTCGATGTGCTGGATGCCGTCGCCGAAGAAACCGGGAAGACCGTGCCGCAGGTCGCGATCAATTGGTTGCTGCAGCGCCCGACGGTCTCGTCCGTCATCATCGGCGCGCGCAACGAAGCGCAGCTCCGCGACAATCTCGGTGCCGTCGGCTGGTCGCTGAGCCCCGCGCAGATCGCGGCGCTGGATGCCGCAAGTGCCGTACTGCCGCCTTATCCCCACACGCCTTATCGGCAGCAGGAGGGCTTTGCCCGCCTCAACCCGCCTTTGGTCTGATCGTCGAGGCTCCTTCCATGAAACTCAATGCTCCTCTTCTCGCCCTCGCGGCGGGCGCCTTCGGCATTGGTGTGACCGAGTTCGCGCCGATGGGCCTGCTGCCCGTGATCGCACAGGACCTGCGCGTCTCGATCCCGGCGGCCGGATTGCTGATCAGCGCCTATGCGCTGGGCGTCATGCTCGGCGCACCGCTGATGACGCTGACCACCGGCCGCGTTCCGCGCCGGACCCTGCTGATCGGTCTCGCCGCCATCTTCACGATCGGCAACCTGCTGTCGGCGGTGTCGGACAGCTACGGCATGCTGCTGATCGCGCGGGTCATCACCTCGCTTAACCACGGCGCCTTTTTCGGCGTGGGCTCGGTCGTAGCCGCGAGCCTTGTGCCGCCGGACCGGCGCGCCGGCGCCGTGGCGGCGATGTTCATGGGCCTGACCATCGCCAATGTGGTGGGCGTGCCCCTTGCCACCTGGGCGGGCGACCAGCTCGGCTGGCGCGCGTCCTTCTGGGGCATCGCCGGGCTTGGTCTCGTGACCATGGCGGCACTCCGCCTGACCCTGCCGCCCATGCCGACCCCGGCCGGCGGCGACATGATGGCGGAGCTGCGCGTGTTGACGCGTGGCCCGGTGATCGCGGCGCTCGCGCTGACCGTGCTGGGCTCGAGCGCCATGTTCACTGTCTTCACTTATGTCGCGCCGATCCTGCGCGAGGAGACGGGCGCGTCGCTCGGCTTCGTCACCGCGATGCTGATGACCTATGGCGTCGGCCTGACGGTCGGAAACTGGCTGGGCGGCAAGTTCGCCGACCGGTCGGTGGATCGGACGCTGATCGTCACGCTAGGTGGACTCTCGGTCGTGCTGATCGCCCTGGCGCTGCTCATGCGCCATCCGGCGCCTACCGCCGGCCTCGTGTTTCTCTGGGGCGTGGCGAGCTTTGCCCTGGTGCCGCCATTGCAACTCCGGGTCATGGCCGCGGCAGCCGATGCCCCGAATCTGGCCTCGTCAGTCAATATCGGCGCCTTCAATCTCGGCAACGCGCTCGGCGCGGCGCTCGGCGGTGCGGTGATCGCAGCGCGTCTGGGCTATCCGGCGGTCGCCCTTGCGGGTGCGGCGACCTCCGCCCTTGGTCTGGCGATGGTCCTGTTCCTGACCCGCCGTCCGGCCGGCGCTCCCAGCGAGCGGCCCCTCGCGGGAGAGGCAGGATAGCGTGTTACGGCACGACGGCAGCGAATGGCCGCCGCATCCAGTCAATGAACGCGCGGAGCGGGGGGCGGACATGGCGATGGCCGGTATGATAGAGGTAGAAACCCGGAAAAGCCGGACTCCAATCCTCCAGCAAGGCAATCAGCCGGCCCGACGCCAGATCTTCCCGAAGGCTCGCCTCGAAGAGGAACCCGATACCGGCCCCATCGCGACATAGCGTCAGGGCAAGATCGTCATCATTCACGATCAGCGGCCCTTGAACCGCGATATTAAAGGGGGCGCCTTCTTTTTCGAACTGCCATTGGTGCAGCCGCCCGCTCTCCAGCCGCAACGCAATGCACGGCAGGTCGAGCAGATCGCGCGGGTGAGCCGGCGGGGCATATCCTGCGAGGAAAGCAGGTGATGCAACCGCGACCATCCTTTGCGGCCCGCCGATCGGGATCGCGATCGTATCGCGTTCGAGCTGCTCGTGCAGTCTGATGCCGGCGTCGAAACCGGCGCCCACGATATCGACCATGCTGTCGTCGACGTTGATCTCGAGTTGAATGGAGGGATAGGCCCGAACAAAGGCAGCCAGGCGATCTGCCAACAAAAAGGTCGTGCAGAGACGCGGCGCAGTGATCCGCAGGCGCCCGCGCACCTCGCCCGGCTTTGTACGGCTAGTCTCTATCGCTTGTTCGATGCTCGTCAGCGCCGGCGCCACCTGCGCCAATAACTGCTCACCTTCGGGAGTGAGTTGGACGCTGCGGGTCGAGCGTTCGAACAGGCGGGTGGCGAGCGACCGTTCGAGCCGCGCGATCGATTGGCTGATCGCTGACGACGACAGATTCAATTGGCGCCCGGCTTCGCGGAAACTGCTGACCCGCGCGACCGAGACGAAGATGCTTAGTTGGGAAAGATTTTCACGCTCCATTGCTCACTTCTAGTGAACAGTCCGCGTCATTGTCACCACCTACCGCTCCCGCCCCGATGTGCCGACACTATGCGCATGCTGAATCGGATCATCCTGGCTTCGTGCCTGCTCGCCGCGTCGCCCGGAGCGGCGCAGGAAACCATCCTCGCCGTCGGTCTGGAGGCGGACGCACGGCTGGTCGGAAGCGACGCAGTGCCTCCCGAGCGGATAATGCCGGATCAGGTGGTTTTTTTCGATCTCGTCTCGGGATCGCTGCGGCGATCGGGAACGATCGATGTCCCGGTCAGCTTCCAGGGGCCGCCAGCCTCGATCGCCATCACGCCGGATCGGCGCCTGGCCTTCGTGCCGGCGGCAAACGGCCGTGTCGCCGATGCTCCCCGGACACTCGTGCCGATCGATACGCTCTCCATCATCGATCTATCCGGTGACGCGCCTCGGCTGGTGCAGACGCTACGCCTTGGTCTTGCCGGCACATCGGCTACGCTGAGCCCCGACGGCGCCATGATGATCGTCACCCACGCCGACGACGACAGCGCCACGATCCTGCGCGTCGCGGGAAAGCGCGCCGAGATCGCGAGCCGTCTCAGATTCGACAAGGGCTCGCGGCCGCTGGCCGTGGCGTTCCTGCCGGACGGCCGCTCGCTGGCGATCACTTTTGCCGGCAGCAACCGGGTCGCGCTGTTCCGGTGGCACGGCACGGAGATCGAGCCGCGGCCGTTTCGGGAAATCAGCACCGGCCTCTATCCCGCATCGATCGCCGTCTGCGGCAACACCGGTTACGCGGTGGTGGGCAATTACGGGACGGTGTCGGGCGATAGGGACACGATCAGCCTGATCGACCTGCGCGCCGAACCAGCCCGGGCGATCGACACCGTCAGCGTCGGGCCTTCTCCGGAAGGCGTGGATTGCTCGGCCGATGGCGGTTTTGTGGTCACCGCGAACCAGAATATGAGCACGATCGACCGCGCCGACCCGCGCTACTCACCCGATAGCGAGGTCGTATTGCTCGCGATCAGGGACCGCAGGCTGGTCGTTGTGGACAGGGCAAAGATCGGCGCCTGGGCTCAAGGCGCGATGTTCGTATCCAGCGATCTCATCGTAGCGGAAAGCATCGAGGACCGCCGCCTCCATTTGTTCAAGCGCATGAACGACCGTCTTGTCCGTCTCAGCCCCATCACCTTCGAGAACGGCGGGCCGGCAACGCTCGGGCGATCGCCCGGTTAGACTTCAACCGTTCGCAGCATGGGTCAATCCGCAGTCAAGACGGGGTGATCCAGCCGGACGGTGTCGAGCAACCGCTCAATCTCCGCAACCTCGCGTGGCGTGCCGCTCGGTCGTACCGACCAGTTGAACGGACCATGGGTCGCGAGGTCGTGCAGATGCACCGGCCCGATCGCGATGCGCCAGCGGCGGGCGCTGCCGCCCAGCTTGCGGGTCAATCGCGCGATGAGCATGTCCTGGAGCTGGCTGGCGGTCATGGCCGGCCTCTTTGCCGTGTCCGCCGGGTTGCGCAACCCCTCCGCATGAGCCGTCATTTGACGGGCCGATAGGCCGGGTCGCGCACATCGATCGCTGCCTGCCAGACCCGCAGGACGTTGCCGCCCCACAGCTTGTCGATCTGCTCCGACGTGTAGCCGCGGCGCTTCAGTTCGGCGGTGACGTTGGCGGTCTCGCCGACATCGGCCCAGCCGGTGACGCCGCCGCCATGATTGAAGTCCGAGGAGAGGGCGACATGGTCGATGCCGATGCGCTTCACGGCGTAGTCGACCGCGTCGACCAGGTTCGAGACGGTCGCGACCGGTTCCTTGCCGACAATGTCGTGATAGCGGCGATCATACTCGGCCTGGCGTTCGGTCGAGAGCGCCTTGCCCGCGGGCGTCAGGCCATATTCGGCCTGGAGATCGGCGACTGCCTTCAGCGTCCCGGGGCTCCGCGCGCGCAGATAGGCGCTGAACGCGTTGATGCCGATCACGCCGGCCTTGGCCTTCAGCGCGTCGAGTTGCGCGTCACTCAGGTTGCGCGCGTTGTCGACCAGCGCGCGCACATCGGAATGAGTGGCGATGACCGGCGCGCGGCTGAGCGCAAGCACCTGGTCGAATGCCGCCTCCGACAGTTGCGACACGTCGATCAGCACGCCGAGATCGTTGAGGCGCTTCACCGCCTGGCGCCCGAGCGGCGACAGGCCACCATGCTCCGTCGGACGATCGCCCAGCTGGAGTGCAGGGCGCGAGGAGTCGGCGAATTGATTGTGTCCCGCATGGACGAACCCGATGATGCTCACGCCACGGGCATACCAGCGGTCGAACGCATCGAGGTCCTCACCCAGCGGCCAGGCGTTCAACAGGCTCTCGACGACCGCGAATTTGCCGGTTGCGACGATCCGGCGGACGTCGGCGGGCGAGCGTGCGAAATCCGCGTAGGTCGGGTTGCGGTCGGCGATCGCGTGGATCGCCGCATCGCGGGCAACGAAGGCGGCTTGCGCGGCTGCGAGAGACGCGGGATCACGCGCGCCCTGCGGCACGAACAGCGCGATCGCCGCCGTCGTCAGCCCGCCGTTGTGCGCGCGCTCCAGGTCGAATTGCGAGCTGGCATCCGATAGGCCGGTCCAGCCGGGTGCTACGGCCGATTTGGGAAGGTCGATATGAGGATCGAAGACGATCGTCTGTGCTGCGATCGGGGTGGTCGCGAGCATGGCTGCGAGGCACGTCATCAGATACCGCATGAGGCAGGTCCTTCCGGTCAGCATAAGTCGGGATAGCCAGCGATCGCGGCATCGATCTCCAGCGTGCGAAGCGGGACGAAACGGTCGACGCTGCCGGGGACGATGTCGGCGAGAAAGAGCGCGGCACGGACGTCGGCCAGCCCCGGGTCTGCCGCGACATCGGCCAGTGCGATGCGCAACGCCGCGACGGTTTCGATGCTGGTGCCGCGCGCCGTCACGAATGGTGGCGTCGATGAGGCGACAGTCGTGCCGATCGTCTGCAGCGATTCCGCCAGCTCAGGCTCGGCGCGCGCGATCGCGGCAAAGGTCACGGCATCGATCGCGGCGATGTCCGCATCGCCCATCACGATCGCGCTGAGACTCTGCCGGTGGGCCCCGGTCTCGCGCACCTCACCGAAGAAGCGGCCGCCGGTGGCGAAGGGGGCGACGGCGGCGCGCAACAGATTCATGCCGGTGTTGGACTGACGATCGTTGATCGCCGCTCGGCGGCCTCGATAGGCGTCGAGCGTGGTCGCATCGCCCTGACGGGTAACGAGGAAGCTGCGATGCAGCGCGGCGCCGGAGCCCGGCGTATCATAGACTGGCAGTGCCAGAACACGCAGCGCGAGCGTTGTGTCGGTGATCAGCGGGAACCCGCAAATCTGCCCGAACAGCAGGTCGGGATCATGCCAGCTGTCCTGGACCGAACGGCCGCGTTCGAGCCGGTCTGGCACCCCGGCCACGCCACGGTCGCGGAGGATACGCGCGATCGCAGCCCAAAGGCGGTCATTTGCGTCGCGCTGGCTCGCATGATCGTACATGCCGAGCGAGGCAGTGCCGGTCCTCACGCGCTCTTGTCGCGATATTGGGGGTGCAGCACCGCGTCGTGCGCGTTCACGGCAAAGCGGCGGAAGATCTCGCCATAGCTGCCATAGAGGACGGCGCCGTCGCCGATCAGGCGCGCCCGATGCTCGCGGTGGTAGGACGGCAGCCTGTACCACGGCAGGCCGGGCCGCTCATGATGCGCGGCGTGGAGGTTGTTGTTGAGGAACAGCAGCGCGAGCGGTCCACCTCGCTCGACCGTCGCAGCCCGGCCTTTGGTCGCGAGATCCGCCCGGTGCTCGGCATAGGACCGCAGATTCGTCAGCGCCATGCCGGGATAGACGAAGAACAGGACATAGCGGGTGATGCTCAGCCCGACATGATCGAGCCAGAGCAGCAGCAACCCGACCGCGAGCAGGTGCGGCAGCCAGTCGCGCGCCACCTGCAACGGGGCAGAAACGGCGCGCCTGCTCTCATGGGCGGCAAACCGCGCGATCGCGATCGGGGGCCCGAACAGCAGATGGCCGGGCAAGGTCGATTGGAGCCGGGCGGCCAGCCAGGCGAGGCCGAAGCGCCGGTCGACATAGCGGGATTCGGGATCCTCGTGCGGGTCAGTGATCGCCGGACTGGCATGATGGGCGAGATGGCTGCTGCGATAGAGGCGGTACGGGAGCCACAATGCCAGCGGCACGAAGCCGATGGCACCGTCGAGAAGCCGAATGCCGGTCGGGTGACCATGGATCGTCTCATGCTGCAGCGACCCGTGCCACGCGAGAAGCCAGCCGCCGCTCAGGACGAGCAGCGGCGTGGGGATCGAGCCATGCCTCGCAGTCACCACGATCCAGCCGGAATAGATCGCCGCTGCGACGGCGAGGGTCGGCCAATCGAGGTGGCGGCCTGGGCGGATTTCCAGCGGCGAGTGAGACGGACTCATAGGGGCGACGCGACCTTTCACAGTGTCGCGATCTAATCTCCATCAATTTGATGGGATATTCAACGCTGGCGCAAATTGGCTGCGGCGAAGTTTTGCTTTTCCGGGGCGGGCTGCTGTGCGCTCGGGCCCGTCCGATTCAAGCGACTGATTGGGTCTGGCGCTTATGTAGCGAGCGACTGGCCGTCATCGACGGTGACCACGGACCCGGTGACATAGGCGCTCTGATCCGAGCAGAGATAGATCAGTGCGCTATCCAGCGAATCCTCTCCCATCAGCCGCCGTCGCGGCCATTTGGCGATCTGACGGGCGCCGGCATCGGTGTGGAACCATTCTCCGTTGAGATCCGTCTCGATATAGCCCGGGCAGAGGATATTGACGTTGATGCCGCTGCGCGCCCAGTCGCGCGCCAGCGTCCGCCCGAGCTGGAGCGATGCCGCCTTGGAGGCGGCATAGAGCCCGAGTCCGGGCGAGATCGCGGTGGCGGTGATCGAGGAAATGATCACGATCCGGCCGCGCCCCGTATCGGGCGACCCCGCCGCGATCATCCGCCGCGCGCCCTCGCGCGCCGTCAGGAACACGCCGCGGACATTGACCCCCATCACCGCGTCGATCGCATCCGCATCCACGTCGAGCGCGGCGCCGGCGATATTCATCCCGGCATTGGCGATCGCCGTATCGACCGGGCCGAACCGCGCCGCAGCAGCATCATAGGCGGCAATGACCGAGGCTTCGTCGGTGACGTCCATCGGCACGGCCAGCGCCTCGCCACCGGTCGCCTCGATCGCCCGCACGACATCGGCCAGCTGGGTTTCGCGCCGAGCGCCGAGCACCACTTTGGCGCCAGCATCTGCCAGGACCCGGGCGAAGCGGGCACCGAGCCCGGACGATGCCCCGGTGATCAGCGCGACGCGTCCTTTTAGCGTTTCCATCGCGGTCCTCCCGTCAGCCCCGCGCCGCGGCGGCGTCGCGCTTGATCTTCTTGGCGAGACTCCATTTGTGCACCTCGGTCGGGCCGTCATAGATTCGGAAAGCGCGGATCTCGCGGAAGATCTGCTCGACGATCGTATCGCCCGACACCCCGGTGCCGCCCATCACCTGGACGCAGCGATCGGCGACGCGCATCAGCGCCTCCGAGACGGCGACCTTGGTCATCGAGCTTTCGGTCGTGCCGGGCGCGCCGCTGTCGAGCACGCCGGCGCACCAATCGATCATTAGTTCGGCCTGTTTCAGGTCGATCAGATTCTCGGCCAGCATGAAGCCGACGCCCTCATGATCGATCAGCGGCTTGCCGAACGCCTGGCGCCTGCAGGCATAGGCAGTGGCGATCTCGTTGGCGCGGGTGGCGCCCCCGTGCCAGCGCATGCAATGCGTCAGCCGCGCGGGCGCCAGGCGGACCTGAGCATATCTGAACCCCTGGTCGGGCTCACCCAATATCTGGTCGGCAGGCACGCGCAGCCCGTCGATCGCGACGATCGAATGACCGCCCGGCATCGAGCTGTCGATCGTGTCGAGCACACGCTCGATGCGGATCGCGGGGTCGGGCAGGTCGACCAGGAACAGAGTCGCGCCATGCTCGGTCTTCGCCATGACGATGCCGAGCGCCGCGCCATCAGCGCCGGTGATGAAGGCCTTGCGGCCATCGATCACCCAGTGATTGCCGTCCTGGCGGGCGATCGTCTTCATCATCGACGGGTCGGAGCCGGCGCCCCCCTCGTCGGCTGGCTCAGTCATGAAGAAGGCGGATCGCGCCTCGCCTGCGATCAGGGGTTTGAGGAAACGTTCTTTCTGCTCGGCGGTCGCGACCTTGCCGAGCAGGAACATATTGCCCTCATCGGGCGCAGCGACGTTGATCGCGACGGGGCCTAGCGGCGAGAGGCCGGCGGCCCGCAGCACGATCGCGGTCCCGGCGTGGTCGAGATGGCTGCCATCGGTGAGGATGTGCGGTGTCATCAGCCCCACGGCGCGGGCATGGGCACGCAGCTCGGCGACCAGCTCAGCCGAGGGGCCATGCGCACCGCAGCGTGAATCGCGCTCATAAGGGGCGATCGTCTCACGGACAAAAGCCTCGACCCGGACGGCGATATCGCGTGCGCTCTGCGTTGAGGTGTTGGTCATTCCAGTCCTATTCCCGTGGTCAGCCGGGTCGCGCCGGTCAGGATGCGATGTCGAGCGGCGCGCCGATGCGCAACGCGAAATCGGCGACCTGGCGACCGACCAGCGCGAGCTGCTCGGCCACTTCGGGATCGCTCGGCGCGCCATTCGCATCGAAGCGGCTCAGTCGGCAGTTGACCGCGGCGGCAAAGGGCGTCGGCCAGCCGCGAAAGGCGTGGACGATCGCGCGCAATGCCGCGATCGTGCTGCCCGTTGCCTGCCAGCCATAAGCGGTGGCGATCAGGCCCACCGGCAGATCGGTCAGATAGGGGCGGGCGTCGCGCGCGGTCTCCTCGAGCAGGTCGAGCGCGTTCTTGACGACGCCGGAGACATTGCCGTGATAACCTGGGCTGGCGAGGATCAGACCCGACGCGTCGCGTACCGCCGTTACCAGCGCGGCCTCGCCTGCCGTACGGGTCGACGATTTCGCAGTATAGTGCGGCAGCGCGGCGATTGCCTCGCCACCGAACAACAGGGTCCGTGCGCCCAGGGCCTCGGCCGCAGCGAGGGCGATGCGCAGCGCCGTCTCCGTCGAGGAACTGCCGCCGGTGGTGCCGCCGATGCCGACGATCAGGGGGCTATGCGCTGCCACGATGTCGCTCCATGCTTATTCAAACGATGATTGGTTATTTGCCGCGATCGGCGCGTAAGTCAACGCAGCTTATGGGCAGTGGTCAGCAGCACGGGGGAAGTGCCGTCGAGGAAATTGGCCTCGTCGGCGCGGGTACGCCGATATGCCTCGCTCCCGGCGACCGTCCGCATCTCGGCGGTCGATCCGAACCAGGTGATCGCGGCGCCGTGAAAGGCGATCGCGGGATCGCGCGCCGCCGCCGTCAGGTGGTTCTGTTCGTAGCGCAGGAACGGGATCGCGCAGGCAAGGGGGCCGTGACAATCGCGCCAATAGCGATCGAAATCACCATGGCGGAGGTCCGGGCGGCGCCGGATCAGCTCGATGCTCTTGATCGCGTCGGGCGGCTGCGGCCCGTCGCGGATGACCGTCACCTCGACCGGCAGGAGCACATCGTCGCCATCCGGCGAGGCCCGGGCGGTGCGGGCGTCGGCCGAGGCGTAATATTCCTCGGCATACCCATCGAACAAAGGCTCGCGAGCACGATAGCCGCCAGCGAGGCAATGGTTCTGGACATAGCCGAGCAGTCCGGCGATCGAATCCACCGTCGCCAGCGCCTCGGCCAGCCAGGTGGCATGGAAGATGTCGGGCGTCATGCCGGCCGGACGGCGGCGCAAGCGGATCAGCTTGTACACGGCCATCACATCTCCTGCGCCTGGGGGCGGATCAGGATCTCGTTGATATCGACCGCATCGGGCTCGCCGATCGCATAGGCGACGGCACGGGCCACCGAATCCGCTGGCAGGGCGATCGCCGCCGCCCCGGCGAGCCGCTTGAGTGAGGCGGGGTCGGTGATCCGGTCGAACAATTCGCTCTCGGTCGCGCCGGGCGAGACGATCGTCACGCGGATACCGTTGGCGGTCATCTCCTGGCGCAGCGCCTCGGAGATCACCCGCACCGCATGCTTGGTCGCGGCATAGACGGCCGATCCGCCGTTGATCTTGTGCCCGGCGACCGACGAGATCGAGACGATATGGCCGGACCGCTGCGTCTTCATCCACGGCAGCGCTGCGGCGATCGCATAGAGCACGCCCTTGATATTGGTGTCGATCATCCGGTCCCAGGCGTCGATATCGAGCACATCGAGCCGCGAGATCGGCATGACGCCGGCATTGTTGATCAGCACGTCGATCCGGCCGAACCGTTCCACCGCGCCGGCGACCAATGCCTCCATCGAGTCACGACTCGTCACGTCGGCCGTGACCGCCAGCGCTTTGCCACCCGTCGCCGTGATCTCGGCGACCAGCGCGTCGAGCCGGTCCGCGCGACGCGCGCCCAGCACCACTGCCGCGCCACTCGCCGCCAGCCGTCGCGCGATCGCCGCGCCGATGCCGCTGCTCGCCCCGGTTATCACCACCGTCTTGCCCGCGATATTGTCCATGCCTCTCCCTCCGCTTGACCTGCCGGTATCGGCCGATAGTTTATCTAACATTGATTGGAAATAAAACGCCTGATACGTCATCGGCTAACGTTTTGCCCAGCTGGAGTGCCCGATGCTGAAACCTACCGCCTATATCGTCGACGCCCTCAGGACCGCTGGCGGGCGCCGGAATGGCAAGCTCGCGGGCTGGCATCCGGCTGATCTGGGCGGTGCCGTTCTCGACGCGATCATTGCGCGCACCGGTTTGGATCCGGCCGCGGTCGAGGACGTGATCATGGGGTGCGTCAGCCAGGGCGGCGAACAGGCCTTTCAGATCGGCCGCAACGCGGTGCTCGCCTCGCGCCTGCCCGAAAGCGTGCCGGCGGTGACGATCGATCGCCAATGCGGCAGCTCGCAACAGGCGATCCAGTTCGCCGCGCAGGCAGTGATGTCGGGCACGCAGGATGTGGTGATCGCCGCGGGCGTGGAGAGCATGACCCGCGTGCCGATGTTCTCGCCGGGTGTGCTGTTCGAGCAGGCCGGGCTCGGCAAGGCCAAGTCGCCGCGCCAGGAGGATCGCTATCCCGGCATCCAGTTCAGCCAGTTCACCGGCGCCGAGGCGATCGCCCGGAAATATGGCCTGACCCGCGTTGACTTGGATCGCTACGCGCTGGAGAGCCACCGGCGTGCGGCCGCGGCCACCGAACGTGGCGATTTCGACGCGGAGATCGTACCGCTGGAGATCGAGACGCCTGACGGCCCTGTGCTTCATGGACGCGATGAAGGCATCCGGTACGACGCGACGTTTGAATCGATCGGTTCGGTCAAGCTGCTCCAGGATGGCGGGGTGATCTCCGCCGCCAATGCCAGCCAGATCTGCGACGGCGCGAGCGCCGTGCTGATCGTATCGGAACAGGCACTCAAGGATCACGGCCTGACCCCGCTCGCACGGATCCACAACCTGACCGTCACCGGCGGCGACCCGGTGATCATGCTCGAGGAGCCGCTGTTCGCGACCGACAAGGCGCTGAAGCGGGCGGGCCTGAAGATCGGGGACATCGACCTGTACGAAGTCAACGAGGCATTTGCGCCGGTCCCGCTTGCCTGGCTGCAGCACACTGGCGGCGATCCCAATCGGTTGAACGTCAACGGCGGGGCGATCGCACTTGGCCACCCGCTTGGTGCTTCTGGCACCAAGCTGATGGCAACCCTGGTTCACGCGCTGCACAAGCGCGGCGGGCGCTATGGCCTGCAGACGATGTGCGAAGGCGGCGGCACCGCCAACGTCACCATCGTGGAGCGGCTGTGAGCGAAACGCTCCGCGTCGAGCGCCGCGGCGCGGTCGACTGGGTCACGCTTGATCGGCCCGATCGGCTTAACGCGCTCGACGCGGCGCTGATCGATGCGCTGCTGCGCTATTTCGAGCGGCTCTATGACGATGACGCTTGCCGGGTGGTCGTGCTGCGCGGTGCTGGCCGTGCCTTTTGTGCCGGCGCGGACCTGGGCGGCGAACTGACCCGCCATGTTACCGATGACGGTATCGCCGCGTCGATGCGGGTGCAGCGCAAGATTCGCAACATCATGCTGGCGATGCGCCGCAGTCCGCAGCCGATCGTCGCCCTGCTCCACGGCGCCGCAGTCGGTGGCGGCTTCGCCCTCGCGCTCGCCAGCGATATCCGCCTCGCCGCGCCCGATACGCGGATGAACGCCGCCTTCATCAGGATCGGGATCGGCGGGTGCGATGTCGGCGTCAGCTATTTCCTGCCGCGGCTCATAGGCGCGTCGCTGGCGCACGAACTGATGCTCACCGGCCGCGACCTGCTCGCTGATCGTGCGCTCCGGCTCGGCCTTGTCGCCGATGTCGTCGAGCGCGAGCGGCTGGAGGAAAGCGCGGGCGTCTATCTCGAGGCAATGCTCGCCACTGCGCCAATGGGCCTCGCGCTCACCAAGGAAGTGATCAACGTCAATCTCGACGCGCCCGGGCTCGAGGCGGCGATGGCGCTCGAGGACCGCAATCAGGTGATGCTCTCGCAAAGCATGGATTTCCGCGAGGGCGTGGCCGCCTTCCGCGAGAAGCGCGCGCCGAAATTCACGGGTCGATAGGAGGGGGCAACATGGAGATTTCAGGCTGCGCCGCGGTGGTGACTGGCGGTGCATCGGGGCTGGGCGAGGCAACCGCGCGCGCGCTGGCCGCCAAGGGTGCGAAGGTCGCGCTGTTCGATCTCAACTGCGAGAAGGGCGAAGCGGTGGCGGCCGATATCGGCGGGCTGTTCTGCGAAGTGGACGTCACCTCCGACGCGAGCGTCGATGCGGGCTTCGCCGCGGCGCGCGCGGCGCATGGACAGGAGCGCATCCTCGTCAACTGCGCGGGCACCGGCAATGCGATCAAGACGGCGAGCCGCTCGCGCGAGGACGGCAGCATCAGACATTATCCGCTCGATGGCTTCGACCGGATCATCCAGATCAACCTGGTCGGCACCTTTCGCTGCATCGCCAAATCGGCCGCCGGCATGTTGACGCTGGAGCCTGGCGACGACGGCGAACGCGGGGCGATCGTCAACACCGCCTCGGTCGCGGCCGAGGACGGCCAGGCGGGGCAGGCGGCCTATGCCGCGTCCAAGGGCGGCGTAGTCGGCATGACCCTGCCGATCGCACGTGACCTGATGGGCGAGGGGATCCGCGTCAACACCATCCTGCCCGGCATCTTCGATACGCCGCTGCTTGCCCAATCGCCCCAGCACGTCCGCAATGCGCTGGCTGCCTCCGTGCCCTTCCCCAAACGGCTCGGCCGGCCGGCTGAATATGCACGGCTGGCGCTGATGATGGTCGAAAATGGCTATTTCAACGGCGAGGACGTCCGCCTCGACGGGGCGATCAGGATGGCACCGCGCTGATCGGAACGGGCTTGTTATCTAACAGTGGTTGGTTTATTCTCCGGCTAACGAGGAGAGGGATATGACGCCGATCACGGTCGCAGATGCCGAAGCCGTCAGCTGGGACCGCGAGGCCGATGTCGTCGTCATCGGTTTTGGCGGCGCGGGTGCCAGCGCCGCGCTGCAAGCGCGCGAAGAAGGCGCTGAGGTCATCCTGATCGATCGCTTTGGTGGCGGCGGCACCACCACCTATAGCGGCGGCGTGATCTATGCCGGGGCCACGCGCTTCCAGCGTGAGGCGGGACTGGAAGATAGCGTCGAGAACATGCACGCCTATCTGAAGATGGAAGTGGGCGATGCGGTGCGGCCTGAAACCTTGCGCCGCTTTTGCGAGGGTAGCGCGGGCGATGTCGAGTGGCTGGTCGCACACGGCGTCGGCTATGCCTCCGATACCTATCTCGAGAAGATCACGTATCCGCCCGAGGGCAAGTACCTCTATTATTCGGGCAACGAGAAATCGCCGTCCTTTGCCGCCCAAGCGAAACCCGTGCCGCGCGGCCACCGCGCAGTCGGCCCGGGCTTTGGCGGCGCGCACTATATCGCCGCGCTGCGCAAGGCGGCGATCCGCGAGGGCATCGCGCTGATGCTCCATACCCGCGTCACCCGGCTGGTCGCCGACGCCACCGGCCGCGTGCTCGGCGTCGAGGCGGTCGCACTGCCCGCCGACAAGCATGCCGAACATCAGGCGCATTATGCCGGGGTCAGCCCCTATGTGCCGCACAACCACGCGAAGACGGAGCGCGCGGCGAAGGCGATGGCGGCGCTGGAGGCGAAGCATGGCCGCACCCTGCTGATCCGCGCGCGGGGGGGCGTGATCCTTTCCACTGGCGGCTTTGCCTATAGCCGCGATCTGGTCGGCGAGAGCGATCCGGTGCTAGGCAGGCATTACGACGTCAGCCACCGCCTCTCGACCATGGGCAATGATGGCTCTGGCGTCGCGATGGGCTTGTCGGTCGGCGGCGCGACCGGGCACATGGACTCGGTCTATATCGCGCGCAACATCGCCCCGCCCGAGGCGTTGCTCGAAGGCATATTGGTCAATCGCGACGGCGAACGGTTCGTCGCCGAGGATGCCTATGTCAGCCTGATCGGCGGCGTCCTGGCGCGCCAGCCCGAAGGCAAGGCGTGGCTGATCGTGCCGGCCAGGGCTTTCCGCACGTCGATCCGCGAGGCGCTGACCTGCGGGTGGCAGCGCTTCAAATATTTCGGCGTGCCGATGCTGATCAATTATGCCCTGGGCGGCACCCGCCGCGGCAGCAGCGTCGAGGCGCTCGCGCGAAAGGCGGGGATCGATCCGGCAGCGCTCATCTCCACGATCACCGCGCACGATGCCGATCTTGCTGCGGGACGTCCCGACAAGGTCGGCAAGACCGAGGAACTCCGCACCGCGCTTGGCAAGGGGCCTTTCTACGCGATCAACATGGCGATGGAGAACCGCCACGCCCTCACCAAGTTCATGACTCTGGGCGGCCTCACCGTCGACGAGGACAGCGGCGCCGTCACCCGCCAGGACGGCAGCGCGGTGCCGGGGCTCTATGCCGCCGGCATGTCAGCGGTCGGCCTGCACTCCAATGGCTATATCAGCGGCCTGTCGCTTGCCGACGGCGTGTTCTCGGGCCGCCGCGCCGCACGCCATGCCGCGGCAGCATCTGGTCCCAAGCCGGCCAACCGCCCGCTCGAAACCGCCGGGGGGATTTGAAGCCATGAAGAACAACGCGCTTTCCAGCATCGATGAGATCATCGACGAGGCGAAGAACGGCCGGATGTTCATCCTGGTCGACGATGAGGATCGCGAGAATGAAGGCGACCTCGTCATCCCCGCCCAGATGGCCACGCCCGAGGCGATCAACTTCATGGCGCGCGAGGGGCGGGGCCTGATCTGCCTGTCGATGCTGAAGTCGCGGATCGAGCAGCTCGGTCTCGACCTGATGAGCCGCGACAACCGCACCGCCTATGAAACCGCCTTCACTGTCTCGATCGAGGCGCGCGAGGGGGTGACCACCGGCATCTCAGCCGCGGATCGCGCCCGCACCATCGCGGTCGCCATCAACGCCGCCAACGGCCCGGACGAGATCGTCACCCCGGGTCATGTCTTCCCGCTCGTCGCCCGTGATGGTGGCGTGCTCGTCCGCGCCGGCCACACCGAGGCAGCGGTGGACATCGCGCGCCTCGCCGGTCTCACTCCGGCCGGTGTGATCTGCGAGATCATGAACGAGGACGGCACGATGGCGCGGATGGACGACCTCGTCGCTTTCGCCCAGCGCCACAATCTGAAGATCGGCACGATCCGCGATCTGATCGCCTATCGCCTGCGCCGCGACCATAATCTGCGGAAAGTTGGTGAGGCGCGGTTCCAGAGCATGTTCGGCGGCGACTGGACCGCCATCACCTTCCGCAACAAGGCGGTCGACAGCGAGATGCTCGCGTTGGTGAAGGGGCATGTCGATCCGGACAAGCCAACGCTCGTCCGTATGCATGTGGTCGACGTCTTCACGGACATGCTCGGGGTTGCCGGCGAGCGTCATGGCCTGCTCCAGAGCGCCATGGCCGAGATTGCGCGCGAAGGGGCAGGGGTGATCGTGATGATCACGCAGCAGATGCCCAACATGCTGACCCGCTTCGTTGCCCGCAAATCGGACGAGAGCCCGGCGGTGAGCGATCTCGACGCGCTGCGCGATTACGGCGTCGGTGCGCAGATATTGTCAGCGCTCGGTGTCCACGACATGACCCTGCTGACCAACTCGCCGCGCACCCTGGTTGCGTTGCAGGGCTTCGCACTCGATGTGGTAGGGCACCGCGCGATGACCAGCACGCCGCCCTCGACCTGGATCCAATGAGCGAAACCGCGCCGTCGCTCCATGCGCCGCTGAGTCTTCGCCGCGGCCCCGCCATGCGCAACCGCATGGCGCTGGCGCCGCTGACCAATCTGCAAAGCCATGACGACGGCACGATCTCCGACGACGAATTCGCCTGGCTGGTGAAGCGCGCCGCCGGTGGATTCGGCATGGTGATGACGTGCGCCGCGAGCACGCACGCGCTGGGCAAGGGCTTCCCCCGCCAGCTCGGCGTGCACGACGACGCCCATCTCGCCGGCCTCGAACGCCTTGCCACCGCGCTGCGGAAGGCGGGAGCATTGTCGTCGGTCCAGCTCCAGCATTCCGGCGGTCGCGCCCCGCGCGACCTGATCCCCGGCGATCCCGTCGGTGCGATGGACGATCCGAAACGCGGCGTCCGCGCGCTCTCGACCGGGGAAGTCGAGCGGGCGATCGAGGACTTCATCCTTGCCGGTCTGCGCGCTGAACGCGCCGGCTTCGACGGCGTCGAGGTGCACGGGGCGCATGGCTATCTGCTCTGCCAGTTCCTCGACACCCGCAACGCCCGCGCCGATCGTTATGGCGGGAGCGCGGAGAACCGCGCGCGCATGATCCTTGAGGTGATTGCCGGTCTGCGCGCCCGTACCCGGCCCGATTTCCAGATCGGCGTGCGCCTCTCGCCCGAGCGCTATGGCGTCGACCTCGGTGAGATCCGTGCGCTTGCCGCCCGGCTACTGCGCGAAGGCCAGATCGATTATCTCGACATCTCCTGCTGGGACACCTTCAAGCAACCTGAGGATTCCGCCTGGCACGGCCGCACGCTGATGGACTGGTTCACGGATCTCGATCGCCACGGCACCGCGCTCGGCGTCGCCGGCAAGCTGACGAGCGCGGCGAGCGCTCGCCAATGCCTCGTGCGCGGCGCAGATTTCGTGCTGATCGGCCGTGGCGCGATCCTGCATCATGATTTCGCCCGGCGCGCCGAGGATGCCGACTTTGCCAGCGCGGCGCTTCCCATCAGCCGCGCGCACCTTGCCGCCGAGGGGCTGGGCGGTGATTTCATCGACTATATGGCGACCTGGCCGGGCTTCGTCGCCGAGGAGGAAGCGGCATGAGCCGGACGCTGCAGATCGTCGAGGTTGCCGCGCGCGACGGTCTCCAGAATGAAAGCGTGCTCGTCTCGACCGCCGACAAGATCGCGCTGATCGAACGCATGATCGAGGCCGGGGTCCGCCGCTTCGAGGTCGGCAGCTTCGTCAACCCGAAGCGCGTGCCCCAAATGGCCGACACGCCCGAGGTGATCGCCGCACTGCCCGATCGCGCCGATGTCAGTTATATCGGCCTGTGCCTCAACCTGAAGGGTGTCGAGCGCGCGGCGCGATCCCGTGACGGCAACAAGCGCGGCGTCGACGAGGCCGGCTGCGTCACTGTCGCCAGCGACAGTTTCGGCAAGGCCAACCAGGCGCAGACCTCGGCTGAATCGGTCGCCGAGAATATCGCGATGCTGGCGCTGGCGACGCGCGCGGGGCTGGTGCCGCAGGTCACGATCGCGGTGGCGTTCGGCTGCCCGTTCGAGAAGGCGGTGCCGCCGCAGCGCGTGCTCGACATCGCCCGCCGCCTCGCCGAGGCCGGCCCGGTCGAGATCGCGGTCGCCGACACGATCGGCGTCGCCGTGCCAGGCCAGGTCCGCGACCTGATCGGCGCGTTGCGCGAGCAGCTTCCGGCGGAGATCCGCCTTCGCGCTCATTTCCATGACACCCGCGCGACTGGTGTCGCCAATGCCTGGGCGGCGTGGGAAGCGGGCGCCGACATCCTCGACGCGTCGCTTGGCGGCCTGGGCGGCTGTCCCTTTGCCCCGGGCGCCACCGGCAATGTCGCGACCGAGGATCTGGTCTATCTATTCGAGCGCTCGGGCGTGCCGACCGGCATCGACCTCGACCGGGCGATCGCTGTCAACAGATGGTTCGCCAGCGTGATGGGCAAGCCGCTCCCCTCGAGTGTCGGCAGGGCTGGAGGCTTCTGATTTTGGCTGTTTTACGACTTATAATTTTTTTCCGCTGTTATGTTGGATTTTGGGGTTGGATTTATGGCTTGCTTTCAAGCGTTTGTGTCCGCTTTCCCTGTTATCGAATAACAGCGGAATAAATGCGGAATAACAGCGGGCATTTCCGCTGTTCCCCGGGAAAACAGCGGACGTCGATCGTCCTGTTTCTTCAAGCTGAGAATGAGCGGGACGGCCGCCCAGGGCGAGCGTCGTCCGATCGCATCCTGCCATGGTCTGTCGTCGAGTTTGAATCGAACCGCGACACGCGCCGGTGGATCAATCCACCTCAAATGCCTAGCTCGCCGGAGGCAGCATCGCGCTGGAAATGCCCTGATCGGCCAGCACGAACGACCCCTGCAGCGCCTTTGCCGCATCGGAGCACAGGAACAGCGCCACCTGGGCGATATCGTCGGGCTCCATCATCGCATTGCCATAGGGGCTGATCGATCGCGCCTCGCGGCGGACCATGCCTTCCTGCTGCTCGGGCGTCAGCTCCTCGCTTTCGAAGCCGAGCATCGGCGTGCGGACCGAGCCCGGGCCGATCGAGTTGCAGCGGATGTTCGATCGCCTGAGCTCGGGCGCCAGGGTGCGCGTGAAATGGGCGATCGCCGCCTTGGTCGAGGCATAGACGGCGAATTCGTTGACGCCGAGCACCGCCGCGCCGGAGGAGATGTTGACGATCGATCCGCCGCCGCTGCGGCGCATCACGGGCAGCGCAGCCTGGATCATCGAGATCGGGCCGATCACGTTCACGCCGAACATCAGGTCGATCCTCTGTGCGCTCATCTGTTCGATCGGCCCCCAGAAGCACACGCCGGCGCTCTGGATGAGGATGTCGAGCCGGCCATGGTCGCGCTCGACGCCGTCGATCAGCGCGGCGATGGCTGCGCGGTCCGTGATGTCGCACGTCGCGGCATGCGCCTTGCCGCCCGCGGCGATGATCCGGTCGACCACCGGCTGGATCGCCGCGAGCGGCTGTTCGGAGGTGACGATCACGGTCGCGCCGTTCCTGGCGAACAGCGCGGCGGTCGCGGCGCCGATGCCGGAACTGCCACCGGTGACGATGGCGATCTTGCCGTCAAGCATGACTGGTCTCCTGGATGCGGCCGGCGAAATGCCCTTCGCGGATCGCGATCAGCAGGTCGCGCGGCGCGTTGGCATCGCCGATCAGGTGCAGCTCGTACGGCCGCGGCGCCCGCGTCCCGCCGCCGAGCGCGCGGTAGAGATCGCTCTGCGCTTCGTTGTAGGAGATGAACACCACCGTCTCCGCCGGCACCTCCCAGGTCTGCTCGCCGTCGAGATAGCCGAGCGTGCAACTGTCCGCGCCGATCGCGACCAGTCGGCCGCCCACCACCAGCGTGAAATCGCCCTGGCGCAGCCGGCGCAGCGCCGGGCTGGAGCGGACGATCACTTCGATCTGCGGCGCGAACGAACTGTGCCGCGCGACGAAGGTCACCTTCACGCCGTTGACGATCAGCTGCTCGGCCGCGGCGATGCCTTCATAATGGCCGACATCGTCGAACACGACCGCCGACTTGCCGAGCTTGTCGGGCGGGAGGAACAGCAATTCGTGCGAGCTCAGCACATGCCGCTGGCCGAAGCCCGGCACCGGTGCTTCGGGCCGTGCGGCCTGCAGTCCGTCCATGCGCGGCAGCGATCCGGTTGCGACGATCACCACGTTGGGCTGTTCGGCCAGCACGTCCTCGGCCTCGGCATAGGTCGACAGCCGCACATCGACACCGAGATGATAAAGCTCCTGTTCCTGCCAGTAGGTGATGTCGCCGATCGTCGCGGACTTGGGCGCGCGCCTGGCGATGTTGATCGTGCCGCCCAGCGAAGGCTGCGCCTCGATCAGCACCACCTTGTGCCCGCACATCGCCGCCAGCCGCGCCGCCTCCATGCCGGCCGGGCCGCCACCGACGATCACCACCTTTTTCGGGTTGGCGACCGGCACGATCAGATCTTCGGACAAGGTGCGCTCATAGCCGACCACCGGATTGACGGTGCAGCCCATGCGCTGCTGCGCGGTGCGGATGCCGCCGACACAGCCCTGGTTACAGGCGATGCAGGGCCGCACCCGCTCGGCATTGCCGGCCAGCGTCTTGGCGACGAGGTCGGGCTCCGCGATCATCGGCCGTACGAAGCTGACCATGTCGCCCAGGCCTTCCTTGATCGCCTGGTTGCCTTCTTCAAGCGTGCGGTAACGGCCGGCGATCATCGTCGGCACATCGGCGCGTTTCGCGATCGGCTCGGCCGAGCTGAGCATATAGCCCGCCGGCTGGTCCATGCAGCCGAGCATGGTCGAGATGCTGTAGGGGCTGCCCATCGACGCGCTGACATAATCGACCATCTTGCCGGCGCAGAGCCGCGCGACGACCTCGCCGGCCTCTTCGGGGGTCAGCCCGCCGGGCGCGTTGTAGTCGGACAGGCGGATGCCGACAGGATAGTCCCAGCCGAGCCGGTCGCGCACCGCCTGCACGATGTCGCGCCCGAAGCGCATCCGGTTGTCGAGACTGCCGCCATAATCGTCGTCACGGCGGTTGGTCAGCGGGCAGAGGAACTGGTGGATCAGATAGCCATGGCCGAAATGGAGCTCGACGCCGTCGAGCCCGCTCTTCTGCACGCGCACCGCGGCATCGACATAGGCCTGGCTGATCTCGTCGATCTGGTCCTGCGTCATCGCGAACGGCGTGTTGACCAGGCCGAGCGGGCAGGGGACGTTGGAGGGAGAGATCGGCGCCTGGCCCGTCGCCGGCGCCCAGCGATGGCCGCCGTGCCACAGCTGTACGAAGGTCCGCATGCCATAGTGTGCGCCCGATTTGGCGAGCGCGGCAAAGCCTGGAATGATCGAATCGTCGACCGCGTCGACCGTATGGTTGGCGGACGAACGATGGATCACCGTCGCTTCGAGGATGTTGAGTCCGACCCCGGATTTCGCCCGCGCCTCGTGATAGGCGATCAACTCGTCGCTGATCACGCCGCGGCCATAGCTGGTGCCGTGGCTGGCGCGGACGATGCGGTTCTTCACCTCCAGCCCGTTGATCGTGATGGGACTCAGGATGTGATCGAGCGACACGGTGCACCTCTCCAACGCGCCGGCCGTTGCGGCCTGGCGCAACCTATAGCGACCAGACCACCTTGTCGGCGATCAGCCCGTCGATCTCCGCCGCCTCAAACCCCGCCTCGGCCAGGATCTCGGTTGCCGGTCGCGCGGTGCGCGGGTTGATCGCGGTGACGAGATCGGGATGGCCCGACAGGCGCGGCGCCGGCGCGGCAGTGAGTACGCCCCCGTCATCCACCGTCACCGTCGCCCGTGCGGCATTGTGCGGATCGTGGGCAAGCTCGTCCACCGTCAGCACCGGCGCGCCGCAGGAATCGATCGCCGCGAACAGCGGAGTCCACTCGGCCTGAGATTTTGTCCGGAACGCTGCCGCCACCCGCTCGCGCAGCGCCGGCCATGACGACCGGTCCATCTGCGCTTGTGCCGTGGCATCGACATCGGTCAGCCCCAGGATGGCAAGCATCGCCGCATAGAATTTCTGCTCGATGGCGCCGACCGAGAACCATTTGTCGTCGGCACAGCGATAGACGCCGTAGAAAGGCGCCTTGCCGATGAGCATCGAATGGGCCGGGTCGCCGTCCCACAACCCCAGTTCCAGCTCGCCGAACATCGCGCCGAGCATATAGGAAGCGCCGTCGACGATCGCGGCGTCGACCACCTGGCCCTGGCCGGTGCGCTGCCGTTCGACCAGCGCCATCAGCACGCCGATCATCAAGGTGTAGGAGCCGTTGGCGAGATCGCCGAGCAGGCCGGGCGGCGCGGTCGGCTTGTCCTCGCCGGTCACGTTGAGTGCGCCGGAAATGGCCAGATAATTGATGTCGTGCCCCGCGCGCGTCGCATAGGGGCCGCTTTGCCCCCAGCCGGTCAGCCTGGCGTAGATCAGACCAGGATTGGCCGCGATCAACGCATCGGGCCCAAGGCCGAGCCGCTCCATCACACCGGGGCGGAAACCCTCGACCAGGATATCGACCGACCGGGCCAGCCGCCGCGCGGTTTCCTGCCCGCCGGGCGAGCGCAGATCGAGCCCGATCGCATCCTTGCCGCGCGACATCGCGACGGCGGGGTCGAAGGGCATCGGATCGGGACGCCGGACGCTCAGCACGCTGGCGCCGAAATCGGCGAGCATCATCGTCGCAAAGGGCGCGGGGCCGAGTCCGCTCAGATCGAGGACGCGCAGCCCGGAAAGCGGGCCGCGGCCGGCCTGGCTGGCCTGCGCCACGGTCAGGCGTTCGCGGCCAGTGCCGGGCGCGGCTGTGCGCCGAGTTGCGGCACGACCTCATTTCCCAATATCTCGACCATCTCGACATATTCTTCGCGCGGCACGCCGCCCATGTCCATCTTGATCAGGTTGACGTCGGCGCCGACCAGATTGCTGAGTTCGATCAGCCGGTCGGCGAACTTCGCCGGCCCGCCGACGATCGCCGGGCCCTGAGTCGACAGGAACTCGTAATCGAAGGTCGAGGTGAGATAGGCGGGCGGGTTGTCGTTCACGCTCTTGATCATCGCCTGGTTGAAGGCGTGATACCCCGCGTAACGCGGTTCGTAGCGCTCGCGGGCGATGGCATCGGTCTTGCCGACCCAGCCATGCCAGCACGCGCCGACGCGTGCGGCGTGCTTGTGGCCCGCTTCGGCGAACGCCTCGCGATAGATATCGGCGACCGCGACGAACTTGTCGGGCTTACCGAAGGCGCTGGGCAGCATCAGGTTGAGGCCGAGTCTGCCGGCGAGCTTCGCCGTCGTCGGCGAGCTGCCGCCGCCGACCCAGAAGGGGGGGCGTTCGCGCTGAATCGGGGTCGGCTCGAGATGCTGGCCAGTGATCGGCGGGCGGAACTGCCCCTGCCAATGGACCGGCTCGCCCGACCATAACAGGCAGGCCAGCTCCATCGCCTCGGCAAAGCGGGCGGGCGAATCGGCGGCCGACTGGCCGAACAGGTCATAGGTCTTCTCGAAGAAGTTGCCGCGCCCGGTGACCAGCTCCAGCCGACCGTTCGAGATCACGTCGACGGTGGCATAATCCTCCACCATCCGCAGCGGATCGAGATTGGCGGCGAGCGCCACAGAGGTGCCGAGGCGCAGCCGGGTGGTGCGCTCGGCGATCGCCGCCAGCACCACGGCGGGCGACGAGAAGGTGTAGTTGATGCCGTGATGCTCGCCGACATAATAGCCCTGGATGCCGGTCCGGTCGGCGACCTCGGCCGCGTCCAGCGTCATCCCATAGCGCTCGCTCGCGGAGAACCGGCGCCCCGTCACGGGATCGTCCATGATGTCGCCCAACGACATAAGTGCGAGTTCCATGCATCCCTCCCGTATCGACGTTTGAACTTCTCTTACAGTGTATGTTTCGAATCGCAATAGGCTTTCGTAATCAGTGATTGGCCAGCGCCTGAAAGGGTGTGCTGCAGCGGCCGCTCACACCTGTAGAAGAGCCTTCACAAAGCTGTTGCCCGTCAATTCTGTCGATGTTAGGTTATGACTCGGAACGGTGCCGCGCTTCAGGCGGTCGGCGGAGCAACGAGAGGATATCGGGATGGGCGTTCACCACTTTGCGATCGCGGCGAAGGACTTCGACACCTCGCATCATTTCTACACCGAGGTGATGGGCTTTCCGCTTGTCGCGGGCGTGAAGCGCCAGGCGCCGGGCGGCGGCTGGACCAAGCACATGTTCTACGACATCGGCGACGGCCAGACGATGGCGCTGTGGGATTTGCGCGGGATCGAGGGCATTCAGCTCAACCCCGACGAATGGCGCGGCGCGATCTCGACCGGCCTCGGCCTGCCGCGCTGGGTCAATCACTTCGCCTTCAACTGCAAGGGCGGCGAAGAGGAGCTCCAGCAGCGCAAGAAGAACTGGCTCGACAATGGCTATCATGTGTCGATGACCGATCACGAGTTCATCCGGTCGATCTACACCTTCGATCCGGACGGCAATCTCGTCGAATGGACCTATGACACGCGGCCGATCGACGCGAGCGACACCCAATATGCGGAAGAGATCCTGGTGGACAATTCGCCGGCGACCGAGCCCGATTACGAGGGGCCGTTCGAACGTTCCACCGTGCCGAAATATCGCGCCACGCCGACGCCGATGCCGGTCGGCTGAACCTTCTAAGCCCCTCCCCTGAAGGGGAGGGGCTTTGAGTCGCGGCATGGGGAGCACGCGTGAGCATTCAGATTGAAACCCCGCCCCATGGCCGCAACGAGGGCGGCCCGGCGCTGATCGAGCTGTATCGGAGCATGGTGCTGATCCGCGAGGCGGAGAAGAGCTGCGGCGCATTGTTCGCCGCGGGCGAGATTCCCGGCTTCATTCATCTGAGCGACGGGCAGGAGGGCATCAGCGTCGGCGTGATGGCCTCGCTGCGACCCGACGATACGATCGCCTCGACGCATCGCGGGCACGGTCATGCCCTGGCCAAGGGGCTCGGCCTCGACGGCTTCTTCCGCGAACTGATGGGCAAGGCGGATGGCGCCTGCAAGGGACGCGGCGGATCGATGCATGTCGCGGACCTGTCGGTCGGCATGCTCGGCGCCAACGGCATCGTCGGCGGCGGGATCGCCATCGCGCTTGGGTCGGGTCTCGCCCAGAAGCTGCGCGGCGGCGACGGGCTGGCGGCGTCCTTTTTCGGCGATGGCGCACTGGCCGAGGGCATCATCCACGAATGCCTGAATATCGCCCAGCTCAAAACCATTCCGATCCTGTTCGTGTGCGAGAATAACGGCTGGTCGGAATTCAGCCCGACCTCGACCCAGGTGACCTTCACGCTGGAGAAGCTCGCGGCGGCGTATACCATCCCCTATTTCGGGATCGACGGATCGGATGTGGAGAAGGTCGCCGCGCTGGCCGCCGATCTCGTCGCGCGGATCAGGCGCGAGCGTGGGCCGATCGTCCTGGAATGCTCCACGACGCGCATCAGGGGCCATTATGAGGGCGATTCCCAGCGTTATCGCAACGACCCTGCGCCGCCGGTCGATCCGCTGAGCATCACGCGCGCGGCGCTCGAGGAGCGCGGTGTCGCCATCGCGGAACTCGAGGGGCTGGAGGGAGGCATCCGTGCCAGGGTCCAGCAGGCAGTCGAGGCAGCCCGGCTGAGCACCGAAGAGTCGCTGAGCGCCGCACAGGCCGAAGTCTATGCGGCGGGGGCGGCGCGATGAGCGAGGCCCGTTTCGCCCATGCGATCAACCGCTCGCTCGATGACGCCATGGCGCGCGATCCCCGGGTGCTGCTGCTCGGCGAGGATATCGCCAATGCCGGCGGCACCTTCGCGGTGACGCGCGGGCTGCTCGACAAATATGGTGCCGACCGGGTGATCGACATGCCGATTGCCGAGAATGCCATTGCCGGCATGGCCGTCGGTCTCGCGCTGGGCGGGTATCGTCCGGTGATCGAGATCATGTTCATGGACTTCATGACCTTGACGATGGACGCCGTCGTCAACCAGGCGGCCAAGCTCCATTTCATGTTCGGCGGGCAGGGTGCGGTGCCGATGGTGGTGCGCACCCAGCATGGCGGCGGGCTCAACGCCGGGCCGCAGCATTCGCAGTGCCTGGAGGTGTGGTTCGCGCATGTCCCGGGGCTGAAAGTGGTGGTGCCGGCGACACTGGATGACGCCTATGCGCTGCTGCAGAGCGCCATCGACGATCCCAATCCGGTGATCTTCGTCGAGAACAAGGCGCTCTATCCGATGAAGGGCGACCTGTCCGACGCGCCAGCGCCAGTGCCGCTCGGCAAGGCACGGATCGCGCGGGCCGGCAGCGACGTGACGATCGTCAGCTATGGCGCGATGGTGCACAAGGCGCTGGCCGCGGCGGAGACGCTCGCGGGCGAGGGGATCGATGCCGAGGTGATCGACCTGCGCACCGTGCAACCCTGGGACGAGGCCGCGGTGCTGGAGTCGCTCTCGCGCACGCACCGGCTGGTCGTCGCGCACGAAGCGGTCGAGGCGTTCGGCGTGGGCGCGGAGATCGCCGCGCGAATGGCGCAGGTGGGGTTCGACGAGCTCGACGGGCCGATCGTGCGGGTCGGCGGCGCCTTCATGCCGGTGCCGTTCGGGCGCACGCTCGAGGTGGAATATATGCCGGGCGCGGCGCAGATCGTCGATGCGGCGCGGGCGACCTATGACTGAGGATGCGCCCGCCGCGATCGTCATGCCCAAGCTCGGCCTGACCATGTCCGAGGGGTTGATCGCCGAGTGGCTGGTCGCGCCGGGCGATGAGGTCGCCGCGGGTCAGGTCCTGTTCGTGGTCGAGACCGACAAGATCAGCAACGAGATCGAGGCACCAGCACCGGGCCGGATCGTCTCGTTGCTGGTCGAGGCCGGCGATACGGTCGATGTCGGCACGCCTCTGGCGATGTGGACCGGGCCGGGCATCGTCGGCGCGCCGCCGGTTGTCCCGGCTGAGGCGGCGGCCATATCGCCGCAGCCGGACATGGACGCATTGGTCGCAACCTCATCCACCGGCGCTCAGCGAATCCGATCCACACCCTTTGCCCGGCGGTTGGCGAAGCTCGGCGGGATCGAGATTGCGCAGATCGCGGGGACAGGTGCGCGTGGCCGCATCCAGGCGCGCGATGTCCAGGCGGCGATCGACGCGCGCCACGCGAAGCCCGCCCGGTCGACGTCCGCAACGGGCCGCGACCTTCGTCCGCTGATTGCGGCGCGCGTGTCGCGCAGCAAGGCGGAAATCCCGCATTTCTACGTGACCGCCGATGTGCGATTCGATGCGCTGAACGCGCTGCGCGGCGATCTCAACACCGATCCGCAGGCACCGCGCAAGTTGAGCGTAACCGCTTTCCTGGCGATCGCTGTCGCCCGCGCGCTCGTGCTGGTGCCCGAGGCGAATGTCGTGTGGCGCGGCAACCGCGCCGAGCCCTTGTCGCGGATCGCGATCGGGATCGCGGTCGATACGCCGGGCGGGGTGATGGCGCCGGTGGTGCCGGCGACGGGCGGCATTTACACGTTCGCCGATGCGCTAGACGGCGCGATCGAGCGGGCGCGGCAGGGACGGATCGGCGCGGCCGATGCGGGCGAGGCGGCGATCGGTATCTCCAATGTCGGCATGTTCGCGGTGCGCTCGCTCACCCCGATCATCGATCCCGACCAGAGCTTCATGCTCGGCGTCGGCGCGCCGCAGGCGGTGTTCCGGCCGGGCCCAGATGGCGCTCCACTGGCAGTGCAGGAAGTGACTCTCAGCCTCGCCTGCGATCACCGCACGATCGATGGGGCAGGGGCCGCGCGCTTTCTCGCGACGATCGTCGACCTGCTCGAACATCCGGGCCGGCTGCTGGTACCGCAGGCATAGGATAGCCCATGCGTGACTGCGATGTCCTGATCGTTGGTGGCGGCGGCGCGGGCATGGCCGCGGCGATCGAGGCGGCGGACAGCGGCGCGTCGGTGACCGTGCTCGAGGCGGGCAAGCGCGCGGGCGGGTCGACGGCGCTGTCGGGCGGGGTGTTCTATGCCGCCGGCACCAGCGTGCAGCGAGCCGCCGGCGTCGCCGACGATGTCGAGCGGATGTATTGCTATTACATGACTTTCAACCGCTGGAACCTGGAGCCCTGGTTGATCCGGCGCTTCTGCGAGGAATCCGCGCCGACGCTCGAATGGCTGCTCGGGCTCGGTGTCGAGATGCCGGTCGAGGGGCTCTATATCTCCGGCGTCGAAGACGTGCCGCGCGGGCATCACACCCGCGGCTCAGGCGCCGCGCTGTTCGAGCATCTGCACGGCGCGGCCGTGGCGCGAGGCGCGGCGATCCATTGCAACGTCCGGGTCGACTCGCTGCTGGTCGAAGATGGCCGCATCGTCGGCATCGTCGCGCAGGGCGCGAAGATGCGTGCCGGCGCGGTGGTGCTGGCGACGGGCGGATATGGCGCCAATCGCGACCTGCTCGCGGCGTTCAACCCGGATATCGCCGGGCAGGATGTGCGCTGGTCCTTCTATTTCGGATCGGAGACGAGCCAGGGGGACGGCATCCGTATGGCGCGCGACCTCGGGGCGGCGGTGGTTGGAGAGGGCCGGCTGCTGGTCAACGCGTCGCCGGGTTTTTCGCGCGACGTCGCCGATTTCCATCCGCCCTGGCTGGTGTTCGTCAATCGCCACGGCCAGCGCTTCATGGACGAAACCTGGCCCTATTGCATCGCCGGCCACCGGATCGAACAACAGCCCGACCGGCTATGCTTCGCGATTTTCGACGAACCGACGCGCGCCGCTTCGCCCTCGCGGCACCCTTTCGCCGACAAGCTGGGGGTAGGCGATTTCGCTTATTCCGGCGACCGGCTCGCCGAGGAAGCGGCGAAGGGCAGAGTGCTGGTGGCGGAGACGTTGGAGGGACTGGCGGCAAAGGCAGGGGTCGATCCGGTCGGGCTGGCCGGGGCAGTCGCGCGCTACAATGAGGATGTGCGGGCCGGGGGTGATCACCAGTTCTTCAAACACGGTACGCTGACGACGATCGAGACCGCACCTTTCTATGCCGCCGAGGTGCATGCGGCGAGTTTCGGCGCGACCTCGGCCGGGTTGCGGATCGATCCCGATGCGCGGGTGCTCGGGGCGGACGCGCGGCCGATTGCGGGGCTGTACGCAGCCGGGGAGACGGCGGGTGGCGTGCTCGGGGAGCGTTACGTCGGAGGCGGAAATTATATCAGCAATGCACTGATCTTCGGGCGGATCGCCGGACGCGGCGCGGCGCGGTTCGCAGGATGAAGGTTCACGTCTCGAACGTGACCACCTGATCCAGCCCGACACGCGTCGTGCGGAAGCCGTTGGCGGGATGCTCCGGATCGGCATAACCGAAGGAAATGCCGCAGACGATCTTGCGGTGCGCCGGGATGTCGAAATGGGCACGAATGAAATCGGACACGCCGGCCAGCGCCGCCTGGGCGATGGTGGCGATGCCGAGGCTCTGCGCGGCGAGCATGACATTGGCGACATAGGCGCCGCAGTCGATCGCGCCGTAGATTCCGAGATCCTCTTCGGTGGTGATGATCATCACATGGGGGGCGCCGAACAGGCGGAAATTCTCGAGCATCTGCTTGCCCGATCCGACGCGGTCGCCATGCGTGACGCCGACGCTGTTGTAGAGCGCCCAGCCCGTCTCGCGCTGGCGTTCCTTGTAGATGCCGACATAGCGCGCGGGAAAGGCGAAGTCGGGCTGTTCGGGCCGAGTCTTCTGGTCCTCCCAGCGATTGCCCGTCGCGTGCGCGAAGAGCGCGTCGCGGAAGCGTTCGGTCGCTTCCCCCTCGGTCACGATCGCCTGCCAGGGCTGGGAATTGCACCAGGAAGCGGTGCCCTGGGCGATCCGCAGCATCGTCTCGATCGTCGCGTGCGCAACGGGGGTCGGCAGATACCCACGGCAACTGTGTCGAGCCGCGACCAGCCGGGCCAGTATCTCGGCATCGGCCGGCAATCGGGTGTCGGTAGCAGCGTCCATCATATCCTCCCCTGGAATGTTGCCCGAATATCGTGCCCGGCCCGGCTTGGCTACCTTACATCGTTTGATTATTGAATCCGGCAATGATAGCGTTTCGCGAAAGAATGCCGGAGGGGATGGTTTGACCGAGATCACGCAGGAGCTTCGCGACCGCGCAGCCGAGGATCGCGTGGCGATGCTGCGCCGCCTGATCGCGCGCATGGGGCGGATCGCAGGCGCGGGCGAGGACCGCTTCGTGATCGAGCCGGCCGCGGGCGCGTTCGACCGGGTCTATGGCGGGCAAAGTCTCGCCGAAGCGCTGATGGCCGCTGCGCGGACCGTCGAACCCGAGCGGCAGGTCAATTCGGCGCATTGCTATTTCCTGCGGCTCGGCGATCCGGCGCGGCCGGTCACCTATGTCGTCGATCGGCTGCGCGACACACGGTCCTTCTCCGTCCGTCAGGTGCGCGCCGAGCAGGACGGACAGGCGATCATCACCGCCACCTTCTCCTTCGCGACACCGGGGTCGGGGATCAGCCATCAATGGCCGATGCCCGAGGCGCCGGCGCCGGAGACGGTGCTGCCGCGCGACGTCGAGCTGATCGCGCTGCACGACGGCGACTTGCCGAAAAATGCCGGGGTGCCCTGGCCGATCGATCTGCGCCATGTCGATCGCCGGCCGTGGGACAAGGTCCTTGGCGATGGCCGCCACCGCGTGTGGATGCGCGTCGACGAGGAGTTGCCCGACGACCCGCTGCTCCATGCCTGTGTGCTGCTCTACGCCAGCGACCTGACCATGGCCGATGCCGTGACGGTGCAGCATCCGATCGTGTGGGAAGACCTGATCGCGGCGCGGGGAATGTTCGGCGCCTCGCTCGACCACGCCTTCTGGCTGCATATGCCGGTGCGGGTCGACCGCTGGCTGCTCCATGTCCAGGAATCGTCGCGCGCGGCGGACGGGCGCGGCTTCACCACCGGGCGCTTCTTCGATCAGGCGGGCAATCTGATCGCCTCGGTCGCGCAGGAAATCTTCATCAAAAAAAGCGGAGCGCGCGCATGAAACCCTGGGTGCATGACTGGGTGGCCTATCACGCGGCGCGCCAGCCCGAGGCGCCGGCGCTGACCAGCGTCGAGCGCGGCGTGACCCAGAGCTGGGGCGATCTCGACCGGCGCGTGGGAAGGCTGGCCTGGCTGCTGCGGCATCGCTTCGGCCTGGCGCCGCGCGACCGGGTGGCGATGATCGCCGAGAACGATATCCGTATCTTCGAGCTGCAATTCGCCTGCATGCGCGCCGGGCTGATCCTGGTGCCGATGAGCTGGCGGCTGGCGGTGGCCGAGATGGTGACTCTGGCGAAGGATGCCGAGCCGAAGATCATCTTCCAGGACGAGACCTGGCGGACCACCGGCGATGCCGTCGCCGACGCAGTGGGCATCGTGCCACGCGTGCTGTGGTCCGACGATCTTGCTGCGAGCGGGTATGACGCGATGATCGAGGCGGCGACCGAGACATTGCCTGTCACCGCGCATGACGAGGACGAGATCACGCACGTCCTCTACACCTCGGGCACGACCGGCCTGCCCAAGGGGGCATTGTGCAGCTGGGGGACACTGAAGCATCACGCGCTCAACAAGGCGCAGGTGTCGCGCATGGCCGAGCGCGGCGGGCATCATCTCAACATCGTGCCGCTGTTCCATGCCGGTGCGCTCAACACCATGTCCAACCCGATGCTCTATTGGGGCGGGCATGTGACGACGACGCGGCGCTTCGACCCGGCCGTCACCTTGCGGCTGCTGACCGACCCCGAAGTGGGCATCACCCATTTGTGCGGCGTGCTGCAGATGTACGAGATGATCACTGCCTTGCCGCAGTTCGACGCGGCGGAGTTCCCGGCGTTGCGCACAGGCCTGTTCGGCGGCTGGGGGCCGAAGACGGTGTGGGTGCACCAGAAATGGCAGGATCGCGGCTTCTTCCTGCAGCTCTCCTATGGCTCGACCGAGCAGGGTCCGAACGTCTCGGTGTTGAGTGGCGGGCGCGAACTGGCGCTGAAGAATTGTTCGGGATTCGTGATGCCGGGCACCGAGCTGCGGCTGGTCGATGCCGACGGGAACGACGTGGCGCAGGGCGAGGTGGGCGAAATCTGGACGCGCGGGCCGGCGATCACGCCGGGCTATTGGAACCGCCCGCGCGAGGATTATTTCACCGGCGACTGGTTCCGCACTGGCGATTGCGGGCGGCAGGACGAGGCGGGGCGGCTCTACATCGTCGACCGGCTGCGCGAGGTGTACCGGTCGGGCGGCGAGAATATCTATCCGGCCGAGGTCGAGCTGGCGCTGTCCGGCGCGCCGGGCGTGAAGGAAGTGGCCGTGATCGCGGTGCCCGACGATCGCTGGGGGGAGGTGGGCATGGCGATCGTCGAGCCGATGCCGGGCGCCGTGGTGACGCTCGACGGGTTGCTCGCGCATGCCGCCGACCGCATCGCGCGGTTCAAGCAGCCCCGGCATTTCGCCCTGATCGACGAGATGCCGCGCAACGCGACACTGAAGATCGACCGGGCGGCCTTGAAGAAGACCTATGGGGCGGCGCCCGCGGTCTGAGATGACATTGCGGTCCGCTTCAGGAACGCGCTGATCGCCTCGCCAAAGGCATCGTTGCGGTCGCCCGCGACCATGTGCCCGGCGCGCGAGACCGCCACCAGTTCGGCCTGAGGCGCCTGGCGGCGGAATTCCTCGATCGCGTCGGCATCGACCACGTCGCTCTGGGCGCCGGAGACCAGCATCAGCGGCAGTGACGCAGGCAGGCCGGCGAGCCTCTCGCTCAGCAGCTCGGTCAGCTCGGGGCCGGGGGCCTCGCCGACCACTGCCGGGTCCCAGTGCCAGCGCAGCCGGCCGTCAGGTCCCTGGCGCAGCGAGCGCATCAGGCCGTCAGGCGTCTTCGAGGGGGGCCGGTTGGGGTTATAGGCCCGGACCGCCGCCGCGGCTTCCTCAAGCGCGGCAAAGCCTTCGGGATGGGCCTGCATGAAAGCGCGGATTCGCTCGACCCCGCCCGACGCAAAGCGCGGCACGATGTCGACCAGCACCAGTGCGCGGACAAGATCGGGCACGGAGGGGGTGGCAAGCAGGCCGCTGATCCCGCCCATCGACGCGCCGACCAGCGCCGCCGGGCGGCCCAGCGCGCGCAATACCGCCACCAGGTCCCGGGCGTGTGCGGGCATGGAATAATCCTTGTCCGGTGCCCAACCGCTGTCGCCATGCCCGCGTGCGTCATAGGTGCCGACCGCGAAGCCGTCCTCGACGAGCCGTCGCGCCGTGCCCGCCCAGGCATGGCGGCTCTGACCGCCGCCGTGGAGGAGCATCACCAGGGGCGCCGTTGCCGGTCCTTGCACCTCGCCGCGGAGGGGGATGTTCTCGTCGGTGACGACATGGATCGGCGTGCTCAAGCCGGCTGGCCTTTCCGCGCGGCAAAGGCGGCGAACGCGGCGGCCGCCTCGGGCGTTGCGAGCTGCCGGATGAAGGCGTCGCGATCCGCGGTCAGTGCTGCCTCGATCGCCCCTGCATCGCGCATCAGCTCTTTGGTGGCGATGACCGCCGACAGGGGCTTGGCGGCCAGCGCGCGTGCCGCCGCCGATGCAGCCGCTGCGACTTCCTCCGCCGGCAGCGCCTTGTTGGCGATGCCGAGCGTCGCGGCCTCGACACCGCTCAGCTTCTCGCCGAGCGCGAACAGCGCGAACGAGCGGACATGGCCGATCCGCGCCGGGATCAGCAGCGCCGAGGCGGCTTCGGGGACGAGGCCGAGATCGATGAACGGCGTGCTGAGCTGCGCGTCCGCGGCGACATAGACGAGATCGCAGTGGAGCAGCATCGTCACCCCGATGCCGATCGCCCGCCCGGTGACGGCGGCGACGATCGGTTTGGGGCAGGTGCTGAGCGCGCGAAGGAACGGCCCGACATTCGACTTGGCGATGTCGGATTCGCCGGACGCGGAAGCCGCGAACATCGAGATGTCGTTGCCGGCGCAGAAATCGGCGCCTTCGCCACGGATTAGTATCGCCCCGATGGCCGGATCGTCCGCCGCGCCGGTCAACGCGGCGGCGATGTCACCGTACATCGCATCGGTGATCGCGTTCTTCTTGGCCGCACGGTCGAGGATGATCGTCATCACCCGATCGGCAATCTCGATCCGGATGTCGCCCATCGCCCTCACCCCTTGGCGGGCTGGAGCCCGCGTCCGAGCGAGGAGCCGCCGTCGCAATCGAGGATCGCGCCGGTGATATATTTGGCGGAATCGCTGCACAAATAGATGGCGAGATCGGCGATGTCCTGCTTGGTGCCGTAATCGCGTAGCGGGATCACCGCCTTAAGCGCAGCCTCGGCTTCGGGCGTCGGTGTCAGCCGCGCCATGCCTTCGGTATCGGCGATCGGCCCCGGCGCGATCGCATTGACCCGCACGCCCGCAGGCCCCCATTCCATCGCCAGCACCTTGGTGAGCATGTTGATCCCCGCCTTGGCGGCGCAGACATGACTCTGGAACAAGGTCGCGTTGACCGCCTGGCCAGCGGTGATCGAGATCACCGAGGCGCCGGGCTTGCGCAGGAATTCGTAACTGGCGCGCAGCACGTTGAAGGTGCCGAGCAGGTCGATATCGATCACTGTCTTGAAGGCATTGGCCGACATGCCGATCGCCGGCGCGAGGAAATTGCCCGCTGCGCCCGAGATGACCCCGTCGATCTCGCCCCAGGCGGCATGGGTGGCGCGCAGCGTTTCCTCGACCGCGGCATAGTCTCTGACATCGGCGGCGGCGCCCATCGCCTCGGCGCCGGCGGCCTTGAGTTCGGCGACGGCGGCCTCGACCTTGTCGATCTTGCGGCTGATGATCGAGATACGGGCGCCGGCCTCCGCCAGGCCGTGGGCGATGCCGAGATTGATGCCGCTCGAGCCGCCGGCGATGAAGACGGTCTTGCCCTTGAGCAGGCCGGGTGTGAAGGTTTGCATGGTCTCTCTCCTAGCAGCGGGGACGCCGGGTTTCGGCCCGGGCGATGATGGCGGCGGCGTGCGACGCGGTGTCGGCGGCGCCGGTGATGGGGCCGTTGGCGGGCAAGGTTGCGAGGCCGGCTGCGACGGAATCGATGCTCGGCGCGAAATCCCAGAAGCCGTCGAGATCGCCGATCCTGGCATAGCTGATCCACCCGGCGAAGGCCTGGACGATCGCGCCATTGTCGGCGCAGTCGGGATGGCAGAGCCACGCCGCGACCGGCGCCACCAGATCGGGCGAGAGATTGCGTCGGAGCGCTTCGGTATAGTCGGGCGGACGTTCGGTTGCGTCGACCATGCGAGTGAAGGCGCCGGGGCTGAGGCAATTGGCGGCGATGCCGGTGCCGCGCACGGCGGCGGCGATCGACAGGGTCAGCCCCTGTACCGCGGCCTTGGCCGAGGCATAGGCTGCGCTTGGCGCGGCGCCGTACAGCCCCTGAGTCGAGCAGGTATTGACGATTCGCCCGGCATCCGCGGCCTGCATATGCGGCAGTACGGCGCGGCAGAGATTGTAGGTGCCGCCGCAATGGCTGCGCCAGACGCGCTCGAACTCGGCGAGCGTCGTCTCGGTGAAGGGCTTGGGCGGCAGGAAATTACCCGCATTGTTGATCAGCGCGTCGATCCGGCCATGCTCGGCGATCAGGCGTGTGATTAGAGCGGCGCTTTCCTCGGGCGAGGTCACATCGGAGGCGTCCGCGCTCGCGCTGCCGCCGGCAGCGACGATCTCCGCCACCGCTTCCTCCGCCGGGATTGGCGAACGGCCGGTGCCGTCCATCGCCACGCCGAGATCGTTGACGACGACGTGCGCGCCGAGCCCGGCGATGTAACGGGCATAGCTGCGGCCAAGGCCGCCACCCGCGCCGGTGATCAGGACGATCCTGCCATCGAGCCGTCTTGCCCCCATATCCGCTCCCGGTTGACGCCATTAACAAAGCGTTGTTAGGTTTACCTTGTCGCAGGAGTCGAGACGCATGACAAGTTCATCCATCACCTATGCGCGCGTGACGGCCGAATTCGATCGCCCGATCGAGACGGTCTGGGCACGGATCGCCTGCTTCGGCGGGCTGGAAGACTGGGCGGATGGTGTCAGCGCCTGTTCGGTGGAGGGGAAAGGTGTGGGCGCGATCCGCACCGTCGTGCGCAACGGCAACAGCGTGCGCGAGCGGCTCGAGACGATCGACCCGGTGAAGCATGTGCTGCGCTACCAGATATTGCCGCCGCATTCGCTGCCGGCACAGGCAGTGCACGGCAATGTGATCCTGCGGTCGCTCGGGGCAGGGCGGACCGAGATACTGTGGCGATCGGACGCGACGGATTTTACGGTGCCGCCTGAGGTGATCGGGGCGCGGATCGAGGCTTTTTATGCGGCGTCGATCGAAGGGTTGCGGCGGGTGTTGGAGAGTAATTTTCCCTCTCCCTTTGGGAGAGGGAGGGGGCCCATCGCGTAAGCGATGGGAAGGGTGAGGGTGACCGGCCTGAGCGTCTCGCACTCAACCTCACCCCGCGCTGCTGCGCAGCTTGCCCCTCTCCTGAAAGGAGAGGGGAGGGGGTCACCGATCCCTTATCCGGAATCCTCCATCCACATTCAGGATTGCCCCCGTCACGAAACTCGCTTCATCCGAGGCCAGGAATACTGCCGCATCGGCAACCTCGCGCGGTTGGCCCAGCCGCCCCGTCGCCTGCATCATCGCCATTGCCTCCAGCAGCGCGTGATTACCCGATTTCGCGACATGCGCACGCATCAGCGGCGTGTCGACCACGCCGGGGCAGATCGCGTTGCAGCGGATCGGCAGGCGGTTCTCGCCGCAATGGAGCGCGGTGCTTTCGGTCAGGTTGAGCACGGCCGCCTTGGAGGCCGAATAGGCCGCCTGAGTCGATCCGGGCCGCTGGCCCCGCGCGGAAGCGATGTTGACGATCGCGCCGCCCTGCTCGTCCATCAGCCGCACCGCGTGGTGGCAGCCGAGAAAGACGCTGAGCGCATTGGTGTCCATCACGAACCGCCAGTCGGCTTCGGTCGCGTCGGCGATCGAGCCGGTGCGGCTGGTGCCGGCATTGTTGACCAGGATCGCGAGCTTGCCGAAGCGAGCCTCGGTTGCCGCGAGCGCGGCAACCCAGTCGTCGTCGCGAGTCACGTCGAGCCGGTGGTAGAGCGCGCGTTCGCCATGGCGCGCCGTCAGGTCACCACCCTCGTCGTCGAGATCGGCGACCAATACGCGCGCGCCCTCCTCGACGAACCGGTCGACGATCGCGCGGCCGATGCCGCGCAGGCCGCCGGTCACCAGCGCGACCTTGCCATCCAGCCGTCCCATGCGGTCAGCGCGGCGTGAAGCGGACGCGCAGGCTCTTGTACCCGTAAAAGATATAGCTCGGCACCATCTCGAAATCGTCCTGCAGGATCTCGACGTCGAAGCGCGCAAAGGCGCGGGTGAAGAACGCCACCAGTTCGGTGCGCGCGAGCATATGGCCGACGCAGAAATGCAGGCCCGGCCCGAACGACATGAAATCGCGCTGGTTGGGCCGGTCGATATCGGTGACGAAGGGATCGTCGAACATGCGCGCATCGATGTTCGCGCCCGCGTGCATGATCCACATCAGGTCGCCCTTGGCGATGGTCTGGCCGCGCATCTCGATATCCTCGGCGGCGTAACGCGTCATGCATTTCACCGTGCCGGGATAGCGCAGCAGCTCGGTAACCATGTTGAACGCGCAGGACGGGTCGTCACGTAGCCGCTGGAGCAGGGCCGGGTTGTCGACGATCCGGACGAGCTGGGTGGCCAGGGTATGGGCGGTGGTCTCTGCGCCGGCCACGACCATGCCATGAAGCTGGGCGAGCATTTCGTCATTGGTCAGCTTGTTGAGGCCATCGCGGGCATGGACCATGCCGGAGATGAGATCGTCGCCGGGGTTCTTCTCGCGCTCCGGGATGAAGGTGTTGAAGACCTCGTTCATCGTCCGGATCGACTGGTCGAGCTGGAGCAGCAATTCGGGGGTCACGGTCGCGGCGGCGCTCGCGGCGGTGAAATCCGAGGCGAGCTTGAACAGCAGCGGCTGATATTCCTCCGGAAGATCGAACAGCCGGCGCATCACGCGGGTGGGCAGCACGGCGCCGACCACGGACGAGAAATCGAACTCGCCGAGCCTTTCGCATTCATCGAGGATCTCGTCGACCACCTCGTTGATGAAGCCCTCGACCTTGGCGATCGCGCCGCGGTCGAAGGCCTTCAGCATCAGCACGCGGACGCGGGTCAGGTCGCGGCCGTCGAGGCGATTGACGAGCAGGCTGGTGTAGAGCCGTACTGCCTTGAGCTGCTCCTGCAGTTCGGGCGGCATGCCGCGGAACAACTGCTCGACACGCGAGGCGGACAGCCGACGATCAGCAAAGGCCGCGCGGACATCGTCATAGCGCGAGATGATCCAGCCGCCCTGGTTCTTGCTGTAGAAGATCGGGGCTTCTTCCTGAAGGCGGATCAACGGCGTCCAGGGATCGGCGAGGAAAGCGGGGTCGGCGAAACTGACATCCTCGACCTCGTCCAACTTCTGGGTTGCGCTCCGACCGCTCATGACCTCTCCCCGCGGATTTTCCCGCTGCTGCGCACCGCCTGGGGCTTCCAGACTTACGGCGATAGATAACCCCGGTCGCGCCTTATTGGCAATCGTTCATTTGTGCACCAGTGCTGAAACTTCCAGAAGAGTGTGAGTCGTGCTGCGTATAATCATACATCGCTTGAATGACTCGCAAGGCCGGCATAGCCTAGTGCGAACGATATGGGAGGATGCCCGATGCCGAACAGCCTGCTGAGCCGCATACCTGTCGATCAACTGCCGGAGGATCTGCGGCGCCTGCACGAATCGAGCATCGCGGTGGCCGGGGACGGCGATCGGCTCGAGATCTTCGGCAACCACCCGGCGCTTTATCGCTGGTATCAGGGCAATTTCTACGGCTCGATCTTCCAGAACGGTCAGGGCGACATGGTCGTCGAGACGAAGTGGAAGGAATTGATCCGGCTGAAGCTGTCGCTGACCAATGGCTGCTTCGTCTGCAATGCGCACAACGTCCCGGCGGCGCTCGCGGCAGGCTACAGCCAGGCGCAGATCGATGCGATGGGTGATGCGGAAAGCCCGCTCTTCTCGGCCCAGGAGCAGGCGGTGCTCGCGCTGGGTGAGGTTTTCGCGATCACGAACGGTGACGGTGCGCTGACGCCGGAGCTATATGCACGGCTGTCCGCGTTCTTCTCGGACGCGCAAATCCTGGAGCTTGGCTTCGTCGCGACGATCCTGAGCGGGTGGACCAAACTGATCTTCGCTTATGACATGGTCACCCGGGAATGCCCGATCAACAGCCCTGAGCGGGCGCTGGCACCGAGCGAAGTGCATGTGCGGTAGCTCCCCTCTCCCGCAAGGGGAGAGGGGAAGGATTTAGAGTGCCAGCCCCTTGGGATGCAGGCGGTAGAACGGGTCCCGGGGCTTCGGTCCTCCGCGATTCTCCAGCCCCGCATAGCGTCCGCTGTCCCACACCGAATTGCCCGGCCGTTCATTGTACCAGTCGATCGCCAGCGTCCGCGCGATGATGCGCCATTCGCCGGCACGCCGCTCATGCCGGTCGAGATAGCGGCCGCCGACCACACGCTCGAGGCGCCCGCCGCCATCGGCGGGGAAATCGTGGAAGCCCTGGAAATAGCATTCGGAAAAGGCGCTGTCGGGCCCGGTGATGTCGACCCAGATATTGGTGATGCTGTGCGCCGACATCACGCCTTCCATGAAGGGGAAGCTATAGGCGATGAACGCCTCGACATCGCCCTTGAACACGGCGTGGTCGTCGATCGCGTCCGGCCAATAGACCCGGCGCATCAGGTCTGCGTCGCGGCGGTCGATCGCGCGGCAATAGCCGAGCAGGACCTCGGTGATGGCCTGTTTGTCGAGCAATTCCTGAAGGGCCTCGGCCGATGGTGGCGCCAAAATGCTCTCCTGTTTTCCGTCGGCGCTTGACCGCGCGTTTTTCGGGTCTAGTTATACCAATCGCTGTTAGGAAAACAAGCGCGGCAGCGCCGATTGGGAGAGCGGGATGGGTGCCGAGGAAACCGTGCTGGCCTTTGTCGCGGCGTGGAACGCGCTCGATCAGGAGCGCATCCACGCGCTGATGGCGGACGACATCTTCTATCACAACATGCCGCTGAAGCCGGTGCATGGACGCGAGGCGGTCAAGGCGCATCTCGACGGCTGGCCGGTCGATGCCTGCGAATGGGCGGTCATCAACATTGCGACAAAGGGCAATGTCGTGCTGACTGAGCGGGTCGACCGCTTCGTGCGTGGGGAGGACCGGATCACCGTCCCGGTGATGGGCGCGTTCGAGGTGGCGGACGGGCGCATCGTTCAGTGGCGCGACTATTTCGACATGGGCGCGCTCAAGCCCGAGCTACGCTGACCATGACCGCGAGCATCGTGCCGGATGCCGAGCTGCGCACTGTCGCCGACCATGAGACGGGCGGGTACAAATGGTATGTGGCGGTGGTCCTGTGCTTCGCCCACACCGTCGCGATCATCGACCGGTTCGTGATGGTTCTGGTCGCCGAGCCGCTCCGCGCGACCATGCATCTGAGCGATCTGCAACTCGGCTTGCTCCAGGGCACGGGTTTCGCCCTGCTCTATTGCGGCTTCGCGGTGCCGCTCGGCGCGGTTGCCGATGCGACCAACCGGCGGAACCTGATCATGGTCGGGATCAGCCTGTGGAGCCTGGCGACGATCGCCGCAGCCTTCGCTACGTCGTTCGAGACGCTGTTCGCGACGCGTTTCCTGGTCGGCATGGGCGAGGCGTGCCTGGTGCCGGCGGGCATGTCGCTGCTCGCCGCCTATTTCGCGCCAGCCAATCTGGCGCGCGGCACCGCGATCTTCGGCATGGGCGCCAATTTCGGGCTCGGCTTCGCCTTTCTCGGTGGCGGTGCGCTGCTCTCGGCGCTGGTCGCGCGCGGTGGCCTGACCTTCCCCGGCGGCGCACATTTCGAGCCCTGGGAGGGGATTTTCATCGCGGCCGGCCTCGCCGCCGTGCCGGTGCTGATTCTGCTGCTCTGGTTGCGCGAGCCGCCGCGGACGCAGCCCGCGAGCGCGCGCATGGCGGCGCTGCGCGAGGGCTTCGCTTTCATCCTGGCCAATCTGCGCGGCTATCTGCCCTTCCTGGTCGTCGGCGCGATGACGGCGGTGACCGGCTATTCGGTGACGAGCTTCTCCTCGAGCCTGTTCGTCCGCATGCACGGGTTGAGCCCGGCGGAGGCGGGCAAGCTGATCGGACTGGTCGGGCTCCTTGCCGGGCCGCTCGGCACCTTCAGCGGCGGGTATGCGCTCGACCGCCTCCGCGCCCGCGGCGTCGACGGGGCGCCGCTGGTGGTGATGGGGGTGGGATCGGTTTTCGCGGTGATCCTCGCCACCGGCACTTCCTTCGCGTCGAGCCTGCCGGTCGCGACTGGATTCTTCTGCCTGTTCGTCTTCGAATCCACCTTCGTGCTGCCCGCGCTCTATGTCGGGATGCAGTTGCTCACGCCCGATCGCTTCCGCGGTATCGCAGCTTCGTTCAACATGATGGTTTATACGCTCGCCGGCCTTGGTCTCGGTCCGCCGGTGGTCGGCGCGATCAGCGATCGACTGAATCTCGGCGACCGCTCGCTCGGCTTCGGTATCGTCATCGTCGAACTGGCGATGGTGTTGATCATCCTGCCCGTCGCGCTTGTCTCACGACGCGGCTTCCAGGCGAAGATGCGGGCCGTGACGCGCTGAGGCGGTCGATTCCTCCGATTCGAACCTAACGCGCACTCCTGCCCCGCGACGAGCGCCGCGAACCCTATGCCAGACGGTGACATAGGTCAGATTCCTGAGGGAGATAGGTCTATTTTCCGATCTTTCTTGACAGAAAACAAATCACCATTAGATTTAATGGCAAGGTGCCCGATTGAGGCGCCAGCACGGCGCAGGCACCCGATGCGGGGGCCCGCCGACAGGACGGGAGGGCCTGATATGAGGATGAATCCGTTTTCGACGACCAGTGCGGCTTGGGTGCTCGCCGCCGCCATGGTCGCGGCATCGCCGGCCGCAGCGCAGGATGCCGGCACTCAGGCTGGCGCGACCACGCCCGCCAGGGCGACCGCCCAGGCCGAGGCTGCGCCCGCCGAGGGCGATCAGACGGGGAACGACATCATCGTCACCGCCCAGCGCCGCGCGCAGCGGCTGCAGGACGTGCCGATCTCGATCACCGCGCTGACGTCCAATGAACTCAGCAGCCAGGGCATCACCTCGACTCACGACATCGCCCAGTCGGTCACCGGCCTGACCATCACCGAGAGCGGCGGCTATGTGCAGCCCTTCATCCGCGGTGTCGGCTCGACCGTCACCAATCTCGGCGAGCCGGGCTCGGCCGCGACCTATATCGACGGCGTCTATATGCCGACGGTCAATGGCCAGCTTTATGAACTCGCCAATCTCGATTCGATCCAGGTGCTGAAGGGGCCGCAGGGCACGCTGTTCGGCCGCAATGCCAACACCGGCGCGATCATCATCACCACGCGCCAGCCATCCTATGAGCCGGCCGGTACCTTCACGGCGAGCTACGGCAATTTCAACGCGCTGAAGTTCAACGGCTTCGCGACCACCGGGCTGACCAGCAACATCGCGGTCTCGCTGGCCGGCAATTACGACAGCCATGACGGCTGGTTCCACAACCTCAATCCGGCCAATGGTTTCGGCGCGCGCGTCGGCGATGCCGAGCGCTGGACGCTGCGCGGCACGATCCTGATCGAGCCGACCTCCAACCTCAAGATCACGCTCAGCGGCGATGGCATGCATGGCGACGACGCCAGCCCGATCCTGATCCAGCCGATCAACGGCTATCAGGGCTACCTCCCGGGTGGGCTGAAGATCAACGGCCCTTATGACTTTATCGGCAACGAGCACGTCGGCTATCTGACCGGCCAATATGGCGGATCGGGTCGGGTCAACTGGGATGCCGGCAGCGGAATCGCCGTGACCTCGACAACGGCCTGGCGGCATTATCTGTCGCGCTCGGTGGCCTATGATTCCGATACGACGCCGACGCGCTTCGTTGCCATCTCCAACCGCGACGTTGGCAGCAACTTCACGCAGGAAGTGCTGGTGAACTCGACCGGCAAGGGCGCCTTTACCTGGGTCGTCGGCGGCTTCTACCTCCGGCAGGACGGTAAGCTCGATCCGCTCAGGACCTTTACGCCGGGCATGTCGGACCTGACTGTTCAGCAGGTGACCGAGGCCTTTGCCGGTTTCGCGGACGCGACGCTCAGGTTCGGCGCGCTCGAGGTCACCGGCGGCCTGCGTTACAGCACCGAGACCAAGACGATCTCGGGCCAGCGCAACGGCGCCGTCATCGTCACCGGGGCCAAGCACACCTGGAATGCGGCGACGCCGCGTGTCGTGCTCGCCTATCATCCCAGCTCCGACGCGATGATCTATGCGAGCTTCTCGCAGGGCTTCAAGAGCGGCGCCTACAACGCCAACGCGCTGTCGGCGACGCCTGTGCCGATCAATCCGGAAAAGGTGGACGCGTATGAGGCGGGCCTGAAATTCTCGCCGATGCCCGGCGTGACGATCAACGGTTCGGTGTTCCATTACATCACCAGCGATCTGCAGGTGCAGGCGCTGAACCCGAGCACCAACCTGATCGAACTGCGCAACGCGGCGAAGGTGCGCTCCAATGGTGGCGATCTCGACATCACTTACCGCCCGGTGCGCGACCTGAGCCTGAAGCTGGGCGTGTCCTATCTCAATGCCGTGTTCACCAGCTTCCCCGCTGCGCAGGTCTATCTGCCGGTGGCGGGCAGCGATGGCCGCAACGCCTCGACGATCCTCAACGTCACGGGCAAACGAAATGTCCGCTCGCCGGACTGGACGGTGAATTTCGCGGCGGACTACAAGATCCATGTCGGCGAAGGCTCGGTCGTCCCGTCGTTCAACGCCTATTATTCGTCGAAATTCTACTGGACGGTCGACAATCGCATCGTCGAGCCGGCGCATTTCGTCGCCAATGCCAGCATCACCTGGAACCTTCCGGGCGATCGTTTCTCGGTGGCGATCTGGGGCCGCAACATCACGGACGAAGTGCGCTTCCGCAACGTCTCGGCTTCCGGCCAGGCGGACCGGCGCGCGGCCGACGAACCGGCGCTCTACGGCGTCCGGCTCGGCTATAAATTCTGATGGGGGAGGGGCGGATGCCCACGGGTTCCGCCCCGATTCCGACCGACCCGGATGGGAATATCGATCACCACAGTGCAGATTTCGCGCGCGACCATGCGGCGCTGTATCGTCACGCCCGAGCCGAATGCCCGGTGCTCCGCTCCGACGCTTATGGCGGCTTCTCGATCCTGACCCGTTATGCCGACAACCGCGCCGCGTTGCGCGATGCCGAGCATTTCGCTTCGGGGCGGTTCCCACTCGATGACGGCCGGCTCGGCGGCGGCGTCGCCATTCCGCCGAACGGCATGCGGATCGGCATGATCGAAATGGATGGCGCCCAGGCGACCGCGCTGCGCGCGCTGCTCAAGCCCTGGTTCGAGATTCCCGCGGTCGAGGCGGCAAGCGCGCGGATCGTCCAGATTTCGCACTGGCTGATCGACACGCTGATCGCTCGCGGCGAATGCGACGTGGTCGAGGATCTCGCCCGGCCGATGCCGACCCTGTTGATCCTCGATATCCTCGGCCTGAAATTCGAGCATTGGCGCGATTACGGCAGGGTGCTGCATGAGGCGGTGGCCAAGGCGAGCGGCTCGATCGACGGCCTGCGCTGGCTGGCGGGCGATCTGCGGCGCAGTGTCGAGGAACGCGATTACGACCCCGACGGCCTGCTCGCGGCGCTGGTTGCGGCCGAGATCGACGGCGCGCCGCTCGGCCCCGGGCTGGTGTGCGAGCTGGCGATGATGCTGCTGTTCGGCGGCACCGACACCACCATCGCCGCGATCGGCCACGCGCTGCGCCATTTGACCGAGCACCCCGAGGATCGCGCCCGCCTGATCGCCGAACCGCGGCTGATGGCGGCAGCGGTCGAAGAGGTCATCCGCCTCTATTCGCCGAGCACCGGCGTCGCGCGCACCGTGACGGCGCCGGCCGAGATCGGGGGCGCTCAATTCGAGGCGGGCGACCGGGTGCTGTGCGCGATCAACTCGGCCAATCGCGACGAGACGGTGTTCGTCGATGCCGAGACCTTCGACCCCGAGCGGCCGAAACGTCCGCATCTCGGCTTCGGCTGGGGCGCACATGCCTGTATCGGCCAGAATCTCGCCCGCGCCGACCTGCGGATATTCCTGACCGAGATCCTCGAACGCATGCCCGACTTCGACGTCGATCTGGCACGAACCGGGCGGTACGACAGCATACCGTTGGTCAATGGCCATGCCCGTATGCCGATGCGGTTCACGCCCGGCCGGCCGAGCGGGCCCGTCGGTGCCTGGCCGGTGCTGACCGCGCCGCGCCTCAGGCCGATCCTCCGGGGATAAGGTTTTTAGGAAAGGTCGAACATCGCCAGCATCGATCCGGCGTGGTCGATGAAGCGCATCTCGTCCCGGGTCGCGTCCTGCGCGACTTCGGGGGCGGCACGGGCGCTCGCCATCTGATCGGGATCACTGAAGAAGATCATGCCGGCGCCGTCGAAACGGTCGGCGGGCGGGAGGCCCGGACACGTCGCGCTGTCGGCATGAAGCTGGCGGTAACCGGTGGCATCAACGCGCTGGCCGAAGGACGCATGCTCGTTCAGCCAGCGGGCGCGATAGGCAGCCGGGGTGAAGTCGGCGCGGCGTCGGGTGAGCATCGTCACGAGGATCGCACCGTCGCCTGGTGTGACGATATGCTGGATGCCGATCAGCAATACCGAGCCGGCGAGATCGATCGCACCAGCCGCGCGATTCAGAGTGGTGCGAAGTGCGGGGATTCTGGCCGATGCTGGTCCCGGTGCGAGGAGGATCGCGGCGAACGGGCAGGGCAGCAAGGGGAGCGGTGCGCCGGTGTCGGGATCGCGCTTGGGCAGGTCGGCACCGATGCGTTTGCCGACACGGACGCCGGGCATCGCTAGCGCGGCAGCGATCTCCGCGCCGGAGCGGCCCGGCGCGGCGGCGGCGAACAGGGCCAACGCCGGGCCAGCGGGATAGCTCATCCGGTCCGCTCGAGATGGGCGTCGGCCAGCCAGGGCGAGTCGCCACGCGTCCGTGCTTCCTGCGCGGCGATGGCGCTCTCGAAGGTCAGTGCGAGGGCTATATCGTCGATGCCGCCGAGCAGGCGCTCGCGGCGCTGCGCGTCGAGCGTGAAGTCGAGCACGCCGGCTGCATGGGCGATGGTGCCGGCTGCCAGGTCGATGGTCATGGTCGCCGTCGCGGGATCGGCGGCCTCGGCCATCAGCAGGTCGATCGTCGCGCGGGGCAGGGCGATCGGCAGGATGCCGTTCTTGAAGCAATTGCCGTAGAAGATGTCGGCGAAGCTCGGCGCGATGATGCAGCGGATGCCGAAATCGAGCAGCGCCCAGGGGGCATGCTCGCGGCTCGAGCCGCACCCGAAATTGTCGAGCGCGATGAGGGTGCGCGCCTGCCGCCATGGTTCGCGGTTGAGGATGAAATCGGGCCGCTCCCCGCCCTCGGCATCGGTACGGAGCGCGTGGAGCAGGCCCTTGCCGAGGCCGGCACGCGACACCGTCTTCAGGAACTTCGCCGATAACAGCATGTCGGTGTCGACATTGGCGATCGGCAGTGGCGCGGCCACGCCAGTGAGCGTGCGGAACGGTTCCATCAGGCCAGCGCCCGTACGTCGACGAGTGCACCGGCGATCGCTGCCGCCGCGGCCATGGCCGGCGAGACGAGATGGGTGCGCCCGCCTGGACCCTGCCGCCCTTCGAAATTGCGGTTGGAGGTGGAGGCGCAACGTTCGCCCGGCGCGAGCCGGTCGGGGTTGAGACCCAGGCACATCGAGCAGCCGGCATCGCGCCAGTCGAAGCCGGCCGCGCGGAAGATCGTATCGAGTCCCTCGTCCTCGGCCTGCCGCTTCACCGCGGCCGAGCCCGGCACGACCAACGCGCGGACGCCGGCGGCGACATGGCGGCCGCGGGCGATCTCGGCGGCGGCGCGCAGGTCCTCGATCCGGCTGTTGGTGCAGCTGCCTATAAAGGCGGCCTGGATCGGCAGGCCGGCGAGCGTCTGGCCTGGCGCGAGGCCCATATAGTCGAGCATCCGCTGGAGTTGCGCGCGGCGGGCGGGGTCGGCCTCCGCTGCCGGATCGGGCACCGTGCCGGCGATGGTGGTGACGGCTTCGGGGCTCGTGCCCCAGGTGACCATCGGCGCGATATCCGCCGCGTCGATCGCGATCTCGGTGTCATAGGTCGCGCCGGGGTCGCTGCGCAGCGACCGCCACGCCGCGCGGGCGCGCTCGAAGTCCGCACCTTGCGGCGCACAGGGCCGTCCTTCGAGCCAGGCGAACGCCGTGTCGTCGGGCGCCATCATGCCGGCGCGGGCGCCGGCCTCGATCGTCATGTTGCAGATCGTCATTCGTCCGGCCATGTCCATCGCGTCGATCGCGGTGCCGGCATATTCGATGACATGGCCGGTCGCGCCCGCCGTGCCGATTCGGCCGATGATCGCGAGGATCACGTCCTTCGGCGTCACGCCGGGGCCGAGCCGTCCGTCGATCCGCACCAGCATCGACCTGGAAAGCTTCTGGACCAGGGTCTGGGTCGCCAGCACATGCTCGGCCTCCGACGTGCCGATCCCGAAAGCCAGTGCGCCGAACGCGCCGTGGGTCGAGGTGTGGCTGTCGCCACAGACGATCGTCGCGCCGGGTAGGGTGAGGCCCAGCTCGGGGCCGACGACATGGACGATGCCGTGGCGCGGCCCGTCCAGCTCGGCATAGGGCAGGCCGAAGTCGCGCGTGTTGCGCTCAAGCGTCGCGACCTGGAGGTGGCTTTCGGGATCGCGGATCGCGGCCAGCCCGCCAGCGCGATTCTCGGTCGGCACATTATGGTCGGCGACCGCGAAGGTCAGGTCGGGGCGGCGGACCTTGCGGCCGGCGGCGCGCAGGCCGTCGAACGCCTGGGGGCTGGTCACCTCGTACAGCAGGTGGCGATCGATATAGAGCAGCCATTCGTCGCCGCCGAGCGGGGCGACGGCATGGGCATCCCAGACCTTGCGGTAGAGCGTGCGCGGAACAGCTTTGGCCATGTCAGATCACGCCGTCGCGCCGCAACGCGTCGATGCCGGCCGGGTCGATCCCGAGCAGGTCGCCCAATATCAGATCGGTGTGTGCGCCGATCGCTGGCCCTGCCCAGCGTATGTCACCGGGTGCTTCGACGATATGAGGGACGATACCGTTGTGGAGCACCGGATCGTCGAAACGGGGATCGGTGACCTCGCGCACCATGCCGCGCTCGCGATATTGCGGATCGGTGGCGATGTCGGCGGCGGTATAGGCACGCGAGCTGGGAATATCCGCCTCTGTCAGCATCGCCTCCAGCGTGTCGGCGTCGAGTGTGCGGGTCCAGTCGCCGATCATCCTGTCGAGTTGCGCGACATTGGCGACGCGTTCCTGGTTGCCGGCATAGCCCGGCTTGCCGATCAGGTCGGTGCGGCCGACCAGGTCCATCAGCCTGGCAAAGAGCGGCTCGCTATTGGCGGCGATCAGCATCCAGACGCCGTCTGCGGTCGGATAGGCATTGGTCGGCGCCGCGGTGGCGATTCCGCCGCCGGCCGGCTGCTTGATCTTCCCCAGCGCGCCATATTCCGGAAGCATCCCCTCCATCAGGCTGAGGATGCTTTCGGTGAGCGCTACGTCGATCGTGCGACCAAGGCCGTCGCCGCTGCCGCGATCGCGCTGCCATAGAGCGGCGAGCACGCCGAGCGCTGCATAGAGGCCGGAAACCGAATCGCCGATGCTCACGCCGACCCGGACCGGCGGCAGGTCGCTGGTCCCCGGCGCATGGTCGGTCAGATGGCGCAGGCCGCCGATCGCCTCGCCGATCACGCCGAACGCCGCCCGATCGCGATAGGGGCCGGTCTGTCCATAGCCGGAGATGTGCGCGATGATCAGATTGGGTCGGGCGCCGCGCAGCGTGTCGGGAGAAAGGCCGAGCCGGGCGAGCTGGCCGGGGCGGAAATTCTCGATCACCACGTCGCAATGCGGCACCAGCGCCAGGACGAGGTCGCGCGCGCGCGGGTGCTTCAGATCGATGGCCATGCTGCGCTTGTTGCGCGCGTGCATCGACCACCAGAGTGAATTGCCGTCGATCTGTTCGCCCCATTGGCGCGCCGGATCGCCGGCGGGCGGTTCGATCTTGATGACATCCGCGCCAAGGTCCGCGAGCAGGCGGGTCGCGAACGGCGCGGCCACGAAATGGCCGATCTCCAGCACGCGCAGGCCGCTCAGCACTTGTCGCGTCATGGCCGACGTGTCTGCCATCCGATCCCCTCGATAGCCGTTTTGCGTGATTGAATAACTAACGATGTTTGATATAAAAGTAAATGCCAGGAGGGGCGAGGATGTACGAACGCGCGCTGAGCCCGATCAACATGGGTGGCATCGAGGTCAAGAATCGCATCGCGCGCACCGCGCATGCGACGATGATGGCACGTGGCGGGCGAATCACCGACGAACTGATCGCCTATCACGCGGCGCGGGCGCAGGGCGGAGTCGGCCTGTCGATCCTCGAGGCGGCGGGGGTCCATCCCTCGTCCTTGCTGTCGCTAGCCAATCTCGATGACTCGATCGTCGACGGCTATCGCGCGTTGACGACGGCGATCGCGCCTACGGGCATGCGATTGTTCCAGCAGCTCTGGCATGGCGGGCATATCTATCCCGCGCCCGATGGCGGGCCGCCGCTGGCGCCCTCCGATATTCCGAGCCACATCGCCGGCATCGCGCCGCGGCCGTTGACCCGGCGCCAGATCGACGAGATCATCGCCGGCTATGCCGCCGCGGCACGGCGGTGCGAGCAAGGCGGGCTCGACGGCGTCGAGATCCATGCCGGCCATGGCTATCTGATCGCGCAGTTCCTCTCGCCCGTGCTCAACCGCCGCGAGGATGAATATGGCGGCGACCTGGAGGGGCGGATGCACTTCCTGATGCGCGTGCTGGGCGCGGTACGCGATGCGGTGTCGCCTGGTTTCGTCGTCGGTGTGCGTCTCAGCGACAGCGCCGATCCGCGGATTCTGGCGATGAGCGATGTGGCGATCGTCGCCGCGCGGATCGAGCGTGAGGGGCTGATCGACTATGTGAACATGTCCTATGGCGACTATTACGCGCTGCACCGTCAGGTCGGCGGGATGGACGCGCCGACCGGTTTCCAGATTCCCTTCACCGCCCCGCCGGTGGCCGACAGCCGCCTGCCGCGCCTGCTCAACGGCCGGTTCCGCACGCTGGAAGAGGTCGAGCAAGTGCTGCGCGCCGGCGAGGCCGACCTGATCTCGATGGTGCGGGCGCATATCGCCGACCCCGATATCGTCGCCAAATCGGCGGCCGGCCATCCCGAGCGTGTGCGGCCCTGCATCGCCTGCAACCAGGGCTGTATCGGCCGGGTCGCGACCTTCGGCCGGCTCGGTTGCGTGGTGAACACCGCGGCCGGCGACGAGACCAGGTTGGCGGAACGACTGATCGCGCCGGCCGCGCGGCCGCAGCGCGTGCTGATCGTCGGCGGCGGGCCGGCGGGAATGGAAGCAGCGCGGATCGCGGCGACCGCCGGGCATCATGTCATCCTTGCCGAGGCGATGCCGAGCCTTGGCGGGCTGACCAATGTCTATCGCAACGCCCCGCGCATGGGCACGATCGGCGACATTGCGGGCTGGCTCGAGCAGGAGGTCTATCGGCTCGGCGTGGAGGTCCGCCTGTCGAGTTGGCTCGATGCCGACGACATCGTCGCGGAAGGCGCCGACACCGTGATCCTGGCGATCGGCGCCGATCTCGATCCGGTGCTGCGCCAGGTGCAATTCCCGGCGGACACGGTTGAACTGGAGCACGGCGCGCGGATCATTTCGTCGATCGAGCTGTTCTCGGAACGCGGCATGGATCGCGGTCGTAGTGCCGTGGTCGTCGATGAACTCGGTCACTACGAAGCGATCGCCAGCGCGGAGCATCTGCTGGCGCAGGGCGTGGCGGTCACCTTCGTCACTCGGCACAAGATGTTCGCGCCGGGCATCGACATCACACTCCGCACCCAGTCAGCGCTCGAACGCCTGCACGCGCTGGGCGACTTTGCGCTGCGGGTCGGCACGCAACTGATCGCCGCGCGGCCCGGCAGCGTCGAGGTCAGGCCGCAATTCGGCGGGCGCGTCGAGACCGTGGCGGCGGATACCGTGGTGTGGGTGCCGATCCGCCCGGGTCAACCCGCCCTTGCCGGGGAGCTGGAGGCGCGAGGCGTCAGCGCGCTCTGCATTGGCGACATGCTTGCGGGGCGGAATTTGCAGACTGCGATCCGCGAAGGGCATCTTGCCGCGCGCGGGCTGCAATCGAGCGCAATCGTGCGGACGCCGGAACCGGTCGACGCATGAGCCCGAACAAGAAGCGCACTTCATCATCGCCGTCGGAAGGAATGAGGATGTTCACCGAGACACTGCACGCCGATGGGGTCCTCGAACTCGTCATCGATCGACCGCCCGTCAATGCCTTCAGCATCGGCCTGTTGCACGATCTCGCCGCGCGCATCGAAGCGGTGCGCGACCAGGCGGATGTGCGAGCGGTCGTGCTGCGCAGCGCGGGGCGCGGCTTTTGCGGCGGCGGCGACGTCAAGGAGGTCGAGGGGCTGTCGGGGTTCGAGGGGATTCTCGGCCAGTCCTCGGGCTCGCTCCGGACGAGCCTGGCGGTGCTGCAATGCGCGGTGCCGGTGATCTGCGGCGTACATCATTATTGCGTCGGGGTAGGCGTGCTCATCGCCGGTTCCGCCGATATCCTCGTCGCCTCGCGCGACACGCGGTTCGTGCTGGCCGAGATCGACAATGGCGCGACGGCGGGTGCGGTCCAGGCGCTGAAGTTGATGCCCGAAAAGCGCGTCCGCGCGGCGATGATGACCGCCGAGCCAGTGCTGGCGCAGGAACTGCACGCGCTCGGCAGCATCTATCGGCTGGTGGAGACCCATGACGCGGTCGCCGCGGAAGCGATGGCGGTCGCGGCCAGGGTCGCGGGCAAGAGCGCGGAGGCGATGCGGCGGCTGAAGACGTCGCTCAACAACAGCACCAAGGCGCATGAACTGAACACGCTGTACCGGGCCGAGATGAGCTACACCTACGAGCTCAACATCATGGGTGAAGCCTCAGCCGGCCGGTCAGCTTTTATCGACGGCGCCCGCGGCAGCTACACCGCCGACTGATCGTCAGGCCTTGTTCGCATTCGCCTCGGGTTGGAGTGGCGCGTCCATCCCGGCGGCGGCATAATATTCGTCGAGGACCGCATCGACCGCCGCCTTCGCCATCACCTCGAACACGCGCGCGCGCGAAATGTCGCGGTTCCGGCGGACATGGAACAGGAACGGATTCTGCTCCTGCCAATCGTCGGTGCCGGTGTCGGCATCGGCCGCCGATTCATAGGCGGCGGAGCCCAGTGCCAGCGACTCAAGGCCTTCCATCAACGGCATGATCACGCCGGGCGGGACGCCTTGCACCGCGAGCAGCCCGGCCGTGGCATTGTGCTCGGTGAGGCCGATGCGCAGCGGATGGCGGCGCATCAGGATCGGGATCAGGTTCGGGTGCGCGCGCAACGCCTTCCAATATTCGATCGCATTACTGATCAGCCATTCGCGCCAATCGGCGTTTGTCGTGTTCGGCGTGCGGACATTGGCCAAAGCGAGCTCGGAAGCGCCGACGAGGATATGCTCCTTGCTCTTGAAATGATGGTAGAGCGAAATGCCGCGCACATTGAGTTCGTCGCCAAGACGGCGGATGCTCAAGGCATCCAGACCTTCCTCGTCGATGATCCGCAACGCGACTTCGAGCGTCTTGCGGCGGGAAATGAGCGCCTGTTTTGGCCGGCCCATGGGCAGCTTTACTCCGGAAATGCGTGTCGTGTCTGGTATGGCTCTAGCCGGGCTTGGCCGATGGAGCGATCATTTTCGTCAGTTCGGCGCTTGACGAATTGCTTCATAAAACTATCAGTGTTAGGCAACTACTCACAAGGCCGCTCCATGGCGGTGGAAATCAGCGAGGCGGAGGGTGTCGATGCAATATGCCGCGGCGGACTGGGTGGCGAATTATGCCCGGACGCAGCCTGAGGCGCGGGCGCTCACCAATTTCGATACCGGCGAGACGCGCACCTGGGCGGCGCTCGACGCCCGGGTCGGGCAGATTGCCCATGCGCTCCGGCACGGATTGGGCCTCCAGCGCGGCGATCGGATCGTCAATATCTCCGATGGCGACCTGCGCCATTTCGAACTGCAATTCGCCTGCGCGCGCGCAGGCCTGGTGTGGGTGCCGCTCAACTTCCGCCACACCATCGTCGAGCTGAGCCGGGCGTGCCGCGAGATGCAGCCACAGCTGATGCTGACCGATGCCGTCTGGGGCGAGACCGCACGGGCCGTGGCGGCGGAGACCGGCATCCCGGTCACGCTCGACTGGGGCAAGGGCGGTGGGCTCGATGCCTTGCTCAACCAGGATCACTACCTGCCGGCGAGCGCAGATATCGATCCCGATGCACCGCTCCAGATCCTCTACACGTCGGGCACGACCGGTACCCCCAAAGCGGCGATCGTGACGCTCGGTGCGATGGTCTGCTATGCCCTGCAGCAGGTGCAGTTCTGCGCCAATGCCGAGCCCGGCGGGCATCTGTTCCAGCCCATGCCGCTGTTCCATTTCGGCGGGCTCAACACCGCCAGCAACCCGATCCTGTTCTTCGGCGGCCAGGTGACCGTGACGGCGCGCTTCGATGCGACCGCCACGACGGCGTTCTGCGGCGATCCAGCCAACGCGGTCACTCATCTCTGCCTGCCGCCGGTGATGTACCAGATGATGGCGGACAGCCCTGCCTTCGCCGCGGCCGATTTCTTGACATTGCGCCGCTTCATTTGCGGCGGCGGTCGCGTGTCGGAACGGCTGCGCGCGGCTTACGATCCCAAGGGGGCGCGCTTCGTGCCGCAATATGGCGGAACCGAGACTGGACCGGTCACCTCGTTGAATCCAGACCGGCTCGACAAGGTCATGGCCGGATCGTGCGGACAGAAGTCCAACTACATCGATATGCGCGTGGTCGACGAGCAGGGCGAGGATGTCGAGCGCGGCCAGCCCGGCGAGGTGTGGGTGCGGGGACCCGGCGTCACGATCGGTTATCTCGGTGCCGATGCGCGGATCGAGCGGCCGGAAGGCTGGCTGAAGACTGGCGATGTCGTGTGGGAGGATGAGGAGGGTTTCTTCTACGTCGTCGACCGGGTGAAGGACATGTACAAATCGGGCGGCGAGAATGTCTTCTCGGCCGAGGTCGAGGGCGTGCTCCTGACCAATCCGGCAGTCGCCGAATGCGCCGTGATCGGCGTCGCCGACGATCAATGGGGCGAGGTCGGGTTGGCGGTAGTGGTCGCGACCGCGGGGCATGAGGTGACGATCGAGTCCCTCCGGGCGACCTGCGAAGGCAAGCTCGCCCGCTACAAGCATCCCAGGCACGTGGCGCTCGTGGAGTCCTTTCCGCGCAACGTCACCGGCAAGATCTCGAAACCCGCACTCCGCGTCCAGTTCGGCGGCAGCCGCAGCGTGTGACCAGCAAGGATCCGAAGATGGCAGAGCCCGTCCGTTACAGCCGCACGCCGTTCCTGATCGTCCACCGCGAGAACAGGGTGCGCAAGGACGTTTATGGCGCGATCGACGATGCGATCGTGCTGCAGGCCCAGCATATCCGCGGGCCCAATCCGTCGGACACGGTGCTGATCGTGATGCATCCGATTGGCGCACCGGCCTGGTTGCCGGTGTTCGCGCAGCTTGCCCGCGCCGGCCACCACATCATCGCCTGCGCCTCGCGTTACTGGACCGGCGACGCGCCGCTCGAGATGGAGAATGTGCTGCTTGATCTCGGCGCCTGCATCAAGGATGCGAAGGAGCGGCTGGGTTATGGCAAGACGGTGCTGCTCGGCTGGAGCGGTGGCGGCTCGCTGATGGCGGGCTACCAGGCGGAGGCCGAGAAGCCAGTGATCCAGCTCAGCGCCTCGGGCGAGGAGACGCCTTTGGCCGGCGCGCCGCTGATCGCGGGCGATGCGATCATGCTGGTGGCCTCGCATCGCAGCCGGCATAAATTGCTGACCGGGCAGATCGACCCGTCCGTGCTCGACGAGGCTGATCCGGACAGGCGCGACCCGGCGCTCGATCTCTACGATCCCGCCAATCCGGCGCAGCCGCCGTACCAGGCCGATTTCCTCGCCACCTATCGCCAGGCGCAGATCGACCGCAACCGGCGGATCAGCGCCTGGGCGAAGGACAAGCTTGCGAGCCTGAAGGCGAAGGGCGACGAGCATGGCGAGTTCTGCTTCGTCGTGCACCGCACGATGGCCGATCCGCGCTGGATCGATCCGACGGTCGACCCCAACCAGCGCAAGCCCAACTGGACCTATCTCGGCGATCCACGCGTGGTGAATAACAGTGCGGCGGCGCTCGCCCGGTTCAATTCATTGCGCGGCTGGCTGTCGCAATGGAGCTATGACGACGCACAGGTGGACTCGGTCGATGCCGGGCCGCGCATTTCAGTGCCCGGCATGGTGATCACCGCGGGCGCCGACGATGCCTGCCCGCCCGAGCATACCGACCTGATGTTTGACGCGCTCGGCTCGACCGACAAGCGGAAGATCACGATCGACGGGGCCAACCATTATTTCACCGGCGCGGACGGCAAGTCGCATTTGACCCAGGTGGTCGGGATCATCTCCGATTGGCTCGCCGAGCGCGATCTCGTCAACGATACCGTGCTTGCCGCCACCCGCATCGCCGCCTGACCGGGAGACTATCATGGCCTTGTTCGACGATTATCAGGCGATCCTGTTCAGGCGGCGCGGTCGCGTGCTCGAGGTGACGCTCAACCGGCCCGAGAAGCTCAACGCGACCGACGCCGTGCTCCATGCCGAGCTGGCGCGCGTGTTCGTCGATATCTCGAACGATCCGGAGAGCGACGTGGTGGTGCTGACCGGTGCGGGCCGCGCTTTTTCGGCGGGTGGCGATATCGGCTGGATGCAGGAGATGATCGACCGCGAGAACGGCTTCGACCAGACCGCACGCGAGGCCAAGCAGATCGTGTTCGGGCTGATCGATTGCGAGAAGCCGGTGATCGCCAAGATGAATGGCCACGCCACCGGGCTGGGCGCGACGATCGCGCTGTTCTGCGACGTCATCTTCGCGGCCGAGCATGCCAAGATCGGCGATCCGCATGTCAGCATCGGCTTCGTCGCCGGCGATGGCGGCGCGGTGATCTGGCCGCAGCTGATCGGCTATGCCCGTGCCAAGGAATATCTGCTGACCGGCGACATGATGACGGCGCACCAGGCCGCGCAGATGGGGCTGATCAACCATGCGGTGCCGGCCGACGAGCTCGATGCGCGGGTCGACGCCTTTGCCGACAAGCTCGTCGCCGGGGCGACCCAGGCGATCCGCTGGACCAAGATGTCAGTCAATATCGGGCTGCGCGATCTCGCCACCTCGATCATGGATGCCTCGCTCGCCTATGAAGCGCGCTCCAACGACACCCCCGATCACCAGGAGGCGGTGCGGGCCTTTGCCGAGAAGCGGGCACCCGTATTCGGCCATGCAAGGGCAGGGACGTGAACTTCGACGAAGACGAGATCGTCACTTCGCTGCGCGACTCGCTGGAGAAATTCGTCGAGCGGGAGATGCCGCGCAGCGCGGCGCAGGATTGGGATGCGCGCAACCATTTCCCGCGCGAGGTGCACAAGAAACTCGCCGATCTCGGCGTGCTCGGCCTGACCATTCCCGAGGACTATGGCGGTTACGGCCGCGACATCGTGGCGACGATGGTGGTGATCGAGGAATTGTCGCGGCGGAGCCTCGCGGTGTCGGTGCCGTACATCATGGCCGCCTGCTATGCGGGCATGAACATCGAGGAATGCGGCACCGAGGCGCAGAAGCGCGAGCTGTTGCCGAAGATCGTGTCGGGCGATCTGCTGTTCGCCTATGGCCTGACCGAGCCCGATGCCGGCGCAGACCTCGCCAGCGTGAAGACGCGTGCCGAGCGCGATGGAGACGTGCTGCGGATCGAGGGCAGCAAACGCTTCTGCTCGGGGGCAGGGATCGCTGACTACATCTATACGTTGGTGCGGACCGGCCCGGCCGAGGAGCGCCATCGCAACCTCAGCTTCGTGCTGGTGCCGCCGACTGCGCCGGGCGTTACGATCACCAAGATCGAATCGATGGGCATGAAGGGGGCGGCGACGACTGATGTCAGCTTCGACAATGTCGAGGTGCCGATCGGGAATCTCGTGGGCGGCGAGGCGGGCTGGAATGGCGGCTGGAAGATGCTGGTGGGGCCGGGGCTCGACGTGGAGAAGCTGGAAGTGGCGGCGATCGGCATCGGCATTGCGCGCGCCGCGCTCGACGATGCCTGGGCCTATGCGCTGGAGCGCCGGCAGTTCGGGCGGACGATCGGCGAGTTCCAGTCGATCCAGCACAAGCTCGCCGACATGCAGACTCAGGTCCATGCTGCGCGGCTCGTGCTGTACCAGGCCGCCTGGCTGGCAAATGAGCGGCGGCCCTGTTCGGCCGAGACGTCGATGGCCAAGCTGTTCGCGACCGAGGTGGCCAAGACGGTAGCGCTCGAGTGCCAGACGATCCTCGGCGCCTATGGCTATGTGAAGGATTTCGATGCCGAACGTTACGTTCGGGACGCGCTGCTGATGCCGATCATCGGCGGATCGTCCGCGGTCCAGCGCAACAACATCTTCAAGCTGGTCGGCGCGCGGCGATGAAGGTTGCGCTGATCGGGGCGAGCGGCAAGGTCGGCGGACGTCTCGCCGCCGAACTGACCGCGCGCGGACATCAGGTGACGGGTGTCGCCCGGCAACCGGCCGAGACCGGTGTGGTGATGGTGGTGGCCGACGCCAACGACCGCGGGGCGCTCGCCGCGGCGATCCGTGGCAGCGATGCACTGATGGTCGCCGGCCGGTTCGTGTCGATGGATGCCGCAACGATCCTCGGCGCCGTGGCCGATGCAGGCGTGCCGCGCTTGCTGGTCGTCGGCGGCGCGGGCAGCCTGTTCGTCGCGCCCGGACTGCAGCTGATCGATGCGCCGGGCATGCCGGCCGAATTCCTGCCCGAGGTTTCCGCCGGCAAGCGCTTCCTCGAAACCCTCCAGGCGAGCGATGCCGACTGGACCTTCCTCTCGCCCGCGGCGCAATTCGGCCCCGGTGAGCGGACCGGCCTCTACCGGGTGGGTGGCGACGACCTGATGCGCGATGCCCAGGGCGAGAGCCGGATTTCCTATGAGGATCTCGCCAAGGCGCTGGTCGATGAGCTGGAAGAGCCGCGTCACAGCCGGAAGCGCTTCTCGATCGCCTATTGAGCGGTCGCTACCAACACCTTGCGGAGCCAGTGCATGACGATCCTTCGCCATTACAGGATGGCCGCGGCCGACGGCCGTGGCGGCGATCTCCGGTCCGCTCTTCAGGACCTTGTGGAAAAGGTCAGGCCCTTGCCCGGTTGCGAAGGGGTGCGGCTGTACGCCGATCCCGACGATTCCCTGACTTATGTCTTCATCGAGGAGTGGCGGTCGCTCGACGATCACAAGGCCGCAGGGCGCGCGCTCGGCAAGGAAGGGTTCGCACCGGTGATGGCGGTCCTCTCCGGCCCGCCCGAAGGCCGCTACCTCGAACCGATCCCCTGACACTTGTCTTCCGACCATAAGAAAGAGCGCGCCGGTACGGGTCCGGCGAGGGATGACATGCCGGATCCCGTACCATGGTTGAATCGACGCCTCTGACAGGGTTGTGGGGACGAGCGGTTGCGGTGTGGGGACGAGCGGCGGGAGATATGGGACACCACTTGTCCCATATCTCCCGCCCCCCACCTCGGTGAAGGGTTTGAAGAATATTATTATATATCAAATACTTAATGAGAAACAGATGATCCTGGGCGAGGCCGGGCGCGGGCCTCGCGAGATGGGGTGCCGTCGCGCGATTGCCGGTTATTTCTTCCCGGCGACTCCCTGAGCGGCAGCCCCCTTCTTCGCCTGGCGGATGACATAGGCCCGGATATTCTCCGCATCCTGGGGCGTCAGGATCTTGTCGAAGGCGACCATGCCCTGGTCCTTCAACACGCCGTCGATCACCACCGATTTCCACAGCGCCGGATCGTGCAGCGCGCCGGAGCGCCGCAGATCGGCGGTATAGGAGACCGACGCGTTGGCGCCGTGGCAGACCCCGCAGGTCCGGTCATATTCAGCCATGCCGAGATCCGCATTGCCGGTCGAACTCAGCCCGGCGACGTCGATCGGCGCCTGCTCGACGGCGGGTGCCTTGGGCAAGGTCGCGGTGCCGCCCAGCTTGAACACCATCAGCCGCCCGTTGCTGCGCGGCTGGTTCGGCACGATCTTCCCGACCAGCGCGCCAGCGCCGCCAAAGCCGGCCATCACCGCGATATATTGCTCGCCGTTGATCCGGTAGCTGATCGGCGGCGCGATGATGCTCTGGCCCGCCTTGAACGACCAGAGCGGTTTGCCGTCATAGGCGTCATAGGCGCTGAGCACGCCGTCCATGTCGCCCTGGAAGACCAGGTCGCCAGCGGTCGCCAAGGTGCCGCCATTCACGAACCAGCGTTTCGGTACCGACCAGCGCGCCTTTTGCGCAACCGGATCCCAGGCGAGCAGCTGCCCGGTCGTCGCGGCGAGGATCTGGGGGAGCTGGTCCTCGGGAAATTCGGGTATCGTGATGCCGGCATTCTGTCCCACCGGACGGTGCTGAAACTTGTCGAGCTTCTGATAGGCGCCGGTAGTGAATTGCACCGGGATATAGACCAGGCCAGTGCGGGGACTGAACGACATCGCCTGCCAGCTATGCGCACCGAACGGCCCGGGCTGCAGGACGGCAGGGCCGTTCTGGTAATGGACGTTGGGCACGAAATTCGGCCGGCCCGTCTTCATGTCGATGCCGGTCGACCAGGTCACCGGCGCGAACGGCTTGGCCGACAGCAGCTTGCCCGTCTTGCGATCGAGCACGTAGAAATAGCCATTCTTGGGCGCCTGCATCAGCACGTCGCGCGGCTGGCCGTCGATCTTCAAGGTCGCGGTCATGATCTGCTGGGTCGCGGTATAATCCCAGCTGTCCGACGGCGTGGTCTGATAGTGCCAGCGATATTTGCCGGTATCGGGATCGACCGCGACGATCGAGGAGAGGAAGAGATTGTCGCCCTTGCCGCCCGAGCGGACCTGGTAATCGAACGGCCCGCCATTGCCGGCGCCGATATAGAAGAGGTTGGCCTCCGGATCATAGGTCATGGCGTCCCAGGCGGTGCCGCCGCCGCCGCTCCTGCGCCATTCGCCGTCGCCCCAGCTCTGATAGGCCTTGGCCTTGAGCACGTCGTCCGACGCCGCGCCATCGGGTTTCCCGTCCGGATTGGGCGTCAGGTAGAAGCGCCAGGCGAGCTTGCCGCTGGCCGCATCATAAGCCGTGACGAACCCGCGCGCGCCCATTTCGGCGCCGCCATTGCCGATCGCGATCTTGTCCTTCACCACCCGCGGGGCGCCGGTGATGGTGTAGCGCATCGTCGATGGCGCGCCTTCCAGGGTGTTGACCTGCCAGGCGAGCTTGCCGCTCTTCGCGTCGATCGCGACCAGCCTGCCGTCGAGCGTCCCGACATAAACCTTCCCGCCCTGTACCGCGACGCCGCGGTTGATCGCGTCGCAACAAGCGCTGATCAGCGAGTCGTGCGGGGTCTTCGGATCATAGACCCAGCGCTGCTTGCCCGTCGCCGCGTCGAAGGCATAGACGAGTGACCAGGCGGTGCTGACATAGACCACCCCGTCCACCATCAGCGGCGTCGCTTCCTGGCCGCGATCGCTGTCGACTTCGGCCGACCAGGTCAGGCCGAGCTTGCCGACCGTAGAGCGGTTGATCAGGTCGACCGGGCTGAAGCGCTGCTCCTGCCGATCATGTCCGTAATAGGGCCATTCGTCCGACCCCGTCGCGCCGGTTCCTTGCGTCCCCGTGCCGTGGCAGCCGGCCATGAGCAACGCCAGCCCGCTCGCGAGCCCAATGAATGTCCGCTTCATATCACCCCCAAATGTCAGGCGAGGACCGATGACGGCTCTTCGTCCAGGATAACCGTCTTGGCTTCGAGATAGGGCAGCAGGCCGAGCCGACCGCCCTCCCGGCCGATGCCCGATCGCTTCCAGCCGCCAAAGGCGATGCCGAAATCGCTGCGAAACGCGTTGTGGCCGACGGTGCCGGCGCGCATCCGCCGCGCGACCTGCATCGCCCGGTCGCGATCGGCGGTGAAGACCGAGCTGTTGAGGCCGAAATCGCTGTCGTTCGCCATCGCGATCGCCTCTTCCTCGTCGCGCGCCGGGATGACCGAGATGACGGGGCCAAAAATCTCCTCGCGCGCGATTTTTGCATCGTTGCGCACGTCGCCGAACAGGGTGGGTTCGAGATAATAGCCGCGGTTGAAGCCGTGCGGCCGGCCGCCGCCGGTGGCGAGGGTGAAGCCGTCGGCCTTGCCGCTCTCGATATAGGATTCGATGCGGTCGCGTTGCCGCTTCATCGACATCGGCCCCATCTGGGTCGCGAGATCGAACGGGTCCCCGACCTGGATCTGTTTCAACGCGTCGGCGATTCCGTCGAGCAGGGCATCGTGGCGGTGCTGGGGGACGATCACCCGGCTGAGCGCCGAGCAGAATTGCATGCCGAGCATGCCGACCTGCGGCGCGATCGCACTGACGACGATATCGAGCGGCGAATCGTCGAGCACCACGGCGGCGGACTTGCCACCCAGCTCGAGTGTCGCGCGGGCCATGCGGCCGCCGCAGATCGAGGCGACGCGCTGGCCGACCGCGCTTGATCCGGTGAAGCTGATCTTGTCGACGCCTTCGTTGCGGACGAGCAATTCGGAAACGTCGCGGTCCGCCATCACGATGTTGATCACACCCGGCGGCAGACCCAATTCCTGGACGATCTCGCCGAGCAGCACGCCTTCCAGCGGCGCCTCTGGCGACATCTTCACCACGACGGTGCATCCGGCGAGCAGGGCGGGGGCCAGCTTCGAGGCGAGCATCAGGATCGGCGCGTTCCAGGGGATGATCGCACCGACCACGCCGACCGGTTCATGGATCAGCAGGCCGATATTGCCGCCCGCGGTCGGCGCATGCCGCTCGATAAAGGGGAAGTCGTCCGCCATCCGCGCGAAGTCGCGGATCATCGTGCACGACCCGGCGACCATGTGGCCGCCATAGCCGATCAACCCGCCGACCTCCGACGTCCAGATCCGCGCGAACAGATCGGACTTCGCCTCGATCGCATCGGCAAGGCGCGCCAGGAAATCGCTGCGGTCGCGATGCGACAGGCGCGGCCAGGGGCCGTGATCGAAGGCGCGCCGCGCGGCATTGACGGCCAGCTCGATATCGTCGGCGGTGGCGAAGGGCACCGCGGCGAAGACCGTCTCGTCGGAAGGGGTGACGATCTCGAACAGGGTGCGATCCCCGGGCTCGATCCATTCGCCGTCGATCAGGAAGCGGCCGCGCCGCACGCGATCGAGCATCTGTTCGTCCGCCGTCATCACATCTCCAGCCCTGCGGCCCGTTGAGTCGGCCGCTTTTGCAGGTTTACCCTAACGCTGTTTCATAATCGCGGCAAGGCGCCCTTCAACCGGTGGCCTGTCGCGACCTGATCATCTCGCACCTGCGAAAAACATAGGTTGCGTAAAGAACACGACGTCGAAACGATCTTTTGGCTGACCCAAAACTGGTCGTTGCAATCCATTGCGAACGACGATAACAAGCTAACACCGTATGGTTCAATGGCGAACCGGAGGGCAGGAGGACCGCCGACAAGAGCGGCCCCGGTTGGGGAGGACGAAATGAACACTCGTGTCATGTTGCTTTCAGGTGTCGCGCTGGCCGTTGGTGTCGCGGCCCCGGCCTATGCCCAGTCAGTCGAACCGGCCGCCGCAGGCGCGCAGCCCCAGGCCGACGATACTGCGCTGCCGGACATCATCGTCACCGCGCAGCGCACCTCGCAATCACTCCAGCAGGTGCCGATCGCCGTTACCGCCGTGACTGCGGGCGATCTCGCCTCGCGTCAGGTGATGAACACGCTCAACCTCGATACGGCGGTGCCGAACCTGACCCTGAGCGAGAATGGCGTATCGGTGACGCCGTTCCTGCGCGGCGTCGGCTCGAACCAGTCCAACCCGAACGACGAGGCGTCGGTCGCGACCTATATCGACGGCGTCTATATCCCGTCGGTCACCGGCAACATCTTCAAGTTCAACAATGTCGAGCGGATCGAGGTGCTCAAGGGTCCGCAGGGGACGTTGTTCGGCCGCAACGCCACCGGCGGCGTTATCCAGATCATCACGCGCGATCCGGTCCAGCAACCTCTGGTCGATGCCAGTGTGGGCTATGGCACCTTCAACACGCTCGAAGCCCAGGCCTATGTGTCGGGCGGGCTCGCCAGCAATCTGGCGGCCGATCTCGCCTTCAGCTTCGATCGCAACGGCGACGGCTATGGCAAGGACATCAACCGCAATGCCGACATCTTCCTCCGCAACCAGCTCGGTCTCCGCTCGAAGATCCTCTGGACCCCGGGGGCGAACACCGAGATCCGGCTGACGGGCGATTACAGTCGGCTGAAGTCGACCGGCGCCGACTATCAGCTGGCTCCGGGCGTGATCGGCGCGGACGGCGTCACCGGCTATCCGGGCAAGCGCAAGACCAACACCGACTTCCGCAACACGGCCGACAACGAGGTCTATGGCTTCTCGCTGCGGATCGATCAGGATCTGGACTTTGCGCGCCTGGTCAGCATCTCGGGCTATCGCCATGTCACGGGCGAATTCCAGCTCGATCAGGACGCGACGCCGACGCCGATCGTCCAGGCCACGATCAACCAGTTCGCCGAAAGCTTCTCGCAGGAAATCCAGCTGCTCTCGAAGAAGGATTCGACGATCGACTGGCTGATCGGCGGGTATTTCTTCGACGCCAAATATGCCTATACGCCGCTGCGCATTGCCGGCTTCGCCGCCGCGCCGCTTCCCAATATCGATCTGTTCGGCTCGCAGAAGACCCGGTCCTATTCGGGCTATGGCCAGGCGACCGTCCCGATCTTTGCCGACACCAAGCTGACAGGCGGCCTGCGCTACACCTATGAAACCCAGGATACCGACGGCTATACCGAGAGCGGCGGCGTGGTGTTCCCGCATGCCCCCAATCCGCTATGCCCCGGCGCCACCACCCATTGCCCGCAATCGCAGAACATCAAGAAGCTCACCTGGCGCGCCGCGCTCGACCATAGTTTCTCATCCGATATCCTCGGCTATCTTTCGTACAATCGCGGCATCAAGAGCGGCGGCTTCAACATGATCAACGCCGGCACACCCGGCTATCGGCCCGAGGTGCTCGATGCCTATGAAGCCGGCCTGAAGATGCAGCTCTTCGACCACAAGGTCCGTTTCAACATCGCGGCCTTCATCTATGATTACAAGGACATCCAGGTCTTCAACATCACCGGCGGCGGCGCGGTGCTGACGACCAATGCGGCGGCCGCGCGCGTCCACGGCGTGGATGCCGACCTGACGATCAAGGCATCGCGCTACTTCACCATCTCGGCGGGCGCGGGCTGGCTCGACGGCAAATATACCGACTTCCCCAACGCGACCTTCACGCCCTCCTCGCCCTTGCTCGGCGGGCAGAGCTCCGTGAATGCGACGGGCAACGACATGATCTATGCGCCGAGGGTCAGCGGCAACCTGTCGCTCGACTATCGCATTCCGACCAGCTTCGGCGACATCGGGCTGAACGCCACGGGATCCTATCGCGACAAGGTGTTCGTCTCGGCCGCGAACCGGCTGTTCATCCCGTCCTATGCGGTGGTCAACACGACGCTCGGCTGGACCTCGCCCGACAAGCGCTACGGCGTCCAATTCTGGGTCCGTAACCTGTTCGACAAGGATTATTACCTGAACCGTACCGAGCAGGCGCTGGGCGACATCCAGTTCCTGGCGCCGCCGCGTACCGTCGGCGTTACGGTCAGCTTCAAGAACCGTTGACCGGTCGGACCGGGCAACGGCAGGAATTGGTGACCGGCGGTCTGGCCGCCGGTCACTCGCCATCAAGGGAGTGACGATGGTCAGGGTCACGTACAAGGATGTGGACGGCATCGAGACCGTGGTCGAGGCCACGGAGGGCGCGAGCCTGATGGAGACGGCGGTGCGTAACGGCGTCGTCGCCATCGAGGGCGAGTGCGGCGGGGCGCTCGCCTGTGCGACCTGCCACGTCCACATTCCCGACGAATGGCGCGCGGTGACCGGCGAGGCATCGGACGACGAGCGCGAGATGCTCGAATTCGGCGTTGAAGTGCACGAACGCAGCCGCTTATCGTGCCAGATTCATGTCACCGCGGCGATGGAGGGGATCACCATCCTCACCCCGAGCAGCCAGCGTTAAGCGCGACCAGGAGAGCCAGGATGACCGCGAACCATACCGAGGCCGACTATAATCATCACAGCCCGGAGATCGCACAAGATCCCTACAGCTTCCTGGCAGAGGTCCGCGGCAAATGCCCGCTCGGCCATTCCAACGAACTCGGCGGCTTCTATTTCCCGACCACTTATGACGGGGTGAAACGGGTCTTCGCCGAGTACAAGACCTTCTCTTCGGCTGAAGGGGCCGGGTTGCCCGACCAGCTCGTGCGTTTGCTGCCGGTCGATCTCGATCCGCCGAGCCACACCCGCTGGCGCCGTGTGCTCAATCGCTTCTTCACCCAGGAAGCGGCCGAGGCGGACCGCCCGCGCATCCAGGGGCTGGCCGACGAACTGATCGACGCGTTCGCCGCGCGGGGCGCCGCCGATCTCGTCAACGAGCTGACCCGGCCGTTTCTCGCCATGACCACGCTGCCGGTGCTGGGCGTGCCGCTCAGCGACCGGCAGATGCTGTCCGAGAAACTGTTGTGGATGGTGCACCACCGCCTCAACGATCATGACGGATGGGTCCAGCGTTATGGCGAGATCGCCGGCTATCTCACCAACCTCGTCGCCGAACGGCGCGCCGCGACCGAGCGCCGCGACGACCTGCTGCAATGCCTGATCGAAGAGGAATTCGACGGCCGCATGCTGACCGACACCGAGGGGTATCAGGTCCTGATCCTCGCGCTGTTCGGCGCACTCGATTCGACCAGCTCGGCGATGAGCGGGTCGCTCTATCACCTCGGCGAGCATTCCGAGGACAAGCAGCGCCTGCTGTCGGGAGAGGTTCCCTGGGAAGGTGCGATCGAGGAGTTTCTGCGCTTCACCACGCCGATCCAGGCACTGCGCCGTACCGCGACGAAGGAAACCGAACTCGATGGCGGAATCGTCCACCCCGGGGATTTCGTGCTCGCGATCAACGGTGCGGCGAACCGCGATCCGGCCAAGTTCGCCGATCCCGACCAGTGCATCATCGCGCGCGACGCGCGCGATCATATGTCGTTCGGCACCGGCGCCCATGTCTGCATCGGCCGGCATTATGCGCGCGTGATGATCGACATCTGTCTCAAGACCGTGCTGCGCCGGATCGGCGACTATCGGATCGCTGACGGGTTCGAGCCCGATTACACGTCGAGCGAAGCCCGGGCGCTGAAGACGCTGCCGGTGGAATTCACGCCCCGCCCGATCGCCGGATGATCGCTGCCGATCGGGCCGCGAATACCGGGACGACGGCTGTCCGCCAGGGCTATGGTTTCGACGAGGCCCGGCTGAATGACTGGATGGCGGCGCATATTCCCGGTTATGCTGGCCCGCTCGTGGTCGAGCAGTTCAAGGGTGGTCAGTCCAACCCGACCTATCGTCTCGCCACCCCCGGCCGCGATTATGTGTTGCGGCGCAAGCCGCCCGGGGCCTTGCTGAAGGGCGCACATGCGATCGAGCGTGAGGCGCGGATCTTCTCAGCGCTCGGTGGGGCAGGTTTTCCCGTCCCGCATGTGCATGGCCTGTGCGACGATGAGGGGGTAGTCGGCACGCCCTTCTTCGTGATGGACATGGTCGAGGGGCGAATCTTCTGGGACGCGACCCTGCCGGAGATCGAGCGAGACGCGCGTCCGGCCTATTTCGACGCGATGAACGCGGTGCTGGCGCGGCTCCACGGGATCGATCCGCAGGCGATCGGTCTCGGCGATTATGGCCGGCCGGGCAATTATTTCGCGCGCCAGATCGCCCGCTGGTCGCGTCAGTATCTGGATGATGGGGAGGCCGGTCGCGATCCCGATATGGACCGGCTGGTCGAATGGCTGCCGGCGCACATTCCCGACGGGGAGGATGTCGCGATCGTCCATGGCGATTTCCGCATCGACAATCTGATCTTCCATCCGACCGAGCCGCGCATCCTGGCGGTGCTCGACTGGGAATTGTCGACGCTCGGTCATCCGCTCGCCGATTTTGCCTATCACGCCATGATGTACCATATGCCGCCGCACATCGTGGCGGGCCTCGCCGGTGCCGATCTGGCGGCGCTGAATATCCCGTCGGAAGCCGATTATGTGGCCGCCTATTGCCGCCGCACCGGACGGGCCGGGATACCGGACTATGGGTTCTATCTCGCCTTCAACTTCTTCCGCCTCGCTGCGATCTTTCACGGCATCAAGGGGCGGGTGATCCGCGGCACGGCCTCGTCTGCGCATGCGCGCGAGCGGGCCGAGAGCTTCCCGGTGCTGGCCGGGCTGGGCTGGCGCCATGCAACTGCGTTGCCGCAGCAGGCCGGCGCCGGTCATAGCGGTTAGCGCGCGTTCACGGGAATGCGCGTTCAGGGCATGTTTTGATGTCGCGCGCCGCCGACGTGGCGCGTTCGTTCCCGCGATGAAACTCCTCACGCAATTCGTGCGATTGTGCTTGAAGAAGATCAAGCTATAATACAGGATAAGCGAATAACGTGCGATATCGGGGAGAATAATGCCGACAGCTCAGATTATCGCCGACGATTCCATCGGGTCGGGCGGCGGTTCGGCCTTCCTGTGGTTCGTGGCGGGCGTTTCGGCGCTCGGCGGCCTGTTGTTCGGTTACGATTGGGTCGTCATAGGCGGCGCCAAGCCCTTCTACGAAGCCTATTTCGGCGTGGTCGAGCCCCAGCTCCAGGCGTGGGCGATGAGCTGCGCACTGGTCGGCTGCCTGATCGGTGCGGTGGGGTCGGGCGCACTCAGCGAAGCGCTCGGCCGACGTCGCGCGCTGCTCGTCGCGGCGCTTCTGTTCGCCGTTTCGGCGATCGGCACGGGGCGAGCGATGAGCTTCGACGGTTTCGTCGCCTGGCGCGTCATCGGCGGCCTTGCCATCGGCATGGCGTCGGTCCTGTCGCCGGTTTACATTGCCGAGATCGCGCCCGCCGAGATCCGCGGCAAGCTGGTCTGCCTCAACGAACTGACCATCGTGCTCGGCATTGTCGGCGCGCAGACCGTCAACTGGCTCATCGCCGAACCCATTGCGGCAGGAGCGACGATCGACGCCATCCGCGTCAGCTGGAATGGCCACACCGCCTGGCGCCACATGTTCGAAGCCGCGGTCGTTCCGGCGATCCTGTTCTTCCTCGGGGCGCTGGTCATTCCGGAAAGCCCGCGCTGGCTCGCGGGGAAGGGCCGGTGGGCCGACGCCGAGGCCGTGCTCGCGCGCTTCGGCGGCAGCGCCCGGGCGAAGATCGTTGTGGAGGAGATGCGCGCCGGCTTCGCCGCGGCGCCGTCGCGCGACGTCTGGGGCACGATCCGCCAGCCGCGCACGCGGCGGGCGCTCGCCATCGGCATCACGCTCGCCGTGCTCCAGCAATGGTGCGGGATCAACGTGATCTTCAACTATGCGCAGGAAGTGTTCACGGCCGCCGGCTATGCGCTCTCCGCGATCCTCTTCAACATCGTCGTCACCGGTGTCGTCATGTGCATCTTCACCTTCGTCGCGATCGGCACGGTCGACCGGTGGGGGCGGCGGCCGCTCATGCTCATCGGCTGCGCTGGCCTTGCTATGATCTATCTCGTGCTCGGCGCGCTCTATTTCGGCCATTTCCAGGGCTGGCCGCTGCTCCTGCTCGTAGTCGCGGCGATCGGCGTCTACGCTATGACGCTCGCCCCGATCACCTGGGTCATCCTCTCCGAGATATTCCCCAATGAAGCGAGGGGGGCGTCGGTCGCGATCTGCACCACCGCGCTCTGGGCGGCATGCTTCATACTCACCTACACCTTCCCATTGCTCAACGCGTCGGTCGGAACCGCGGTCACCTTCTGGATCTATGCCGGTATTTGCGCTGGCGGCTTCGTCTTCGTGCTGCGCAATCTTCCCGAGACCAAGGGGCAGAGTCTGGAAGAAATCGAGCAGGGCTGGGACCGCTGAGTCCCTTCGCAACATCTTCATGAGGCACGCATGACACTCAACTGGCTCGATCTCGCCGTCATGGCGGTGTATCTGATTGGCATCACCGCCTTCGGCATCATCGTCGGGTACCGGCGCAACAGCAGTGCGCAGCAATATTTTCTAGCCAGCCGTTCGCTCAACTGGTTCACGGTGGGCGCTGCCGTCTTCACCTCGAACATCTCGACGCTGCATCTGGTGGGCCTGGCTGCTGGCGGGGCGAAGGACGGCCTGGTCATCGGCAATTTCGAATGGATGGCGTCGTTCACGCTCATCCTGCTCGCCCTGATTTTCGCGCCCTTCTATATCCGGTCGGGCGTCCAGACCCTGCCCGAGTTCATGGAGCGGCGTTATGGCCCGTCTGCCCGCACCTTCCTGGCGGTGATCGGCCTGCTCGGCGCGCTGCTGGTGCATATCGGTATCAGCCTGTTTGCCGCCGCCAAGCTGTTCGAGAGTTTCCTCGGCCTGCCGATGTTCCCGATCATCGTCACGCTGTCGCTGTTCACCGTCGTCTACACGGCATTGGGCGGACTACGCGCGGTCGTGCTGACCGAGAGCATCCAGGTCTGCCTCCTGCTCGGCGGTGCTATCCTGATCACGACGCTCGGCATCCAGGCCTTGCCGGGCATCGGGGTGCACGATGTCGCCGCGTTTCGCGAGGCGGCCTCGCCCGAACGGTTGAGCATGCTGCAGCCGATCCACGATGGGGCGGGCAACCTCAACGGATTCTCATGGCTCGCCGTGCTGCTCGGCTATCCGATCCTCGGCATCTGGTATTGGTGTGCCGACCAGACGCATGTGCAGCGTGTGCTGGGCGCGCGCGATCTGCGGGCCGGGCAGAACGGCGCGCTGTTCGCCGGCTTCCTCAAGATCACCCCAGTGTTCCTGATGGTCCTTCCCGGCATCATCGGCTTCGTGCTGTGGCGCCACGGCGCGTTCCAGTTGCCGGTGGTTGCCGGTACCAGCCAGCCCGACTTCAATGCGATGCTGCCGGCGCTCATCAACCATCTGGTGCCGGTGGGGGTGCGCGGCCTGCTGGCCGCCTGCATGGCCGCGGCGCTGATGAGCTGCATGGCGGCGGCGCTCAACAGCTGCGCCACGCTCGTCTCGCTCGACATCGTCCGCCGGATCAGGCCCGAAACGAGCGAGCGCAAGCTCGTGCGGATCGGTCGCATCGCGACGGGGGTGATCATGCTGCTCGCAATGGCCTGGTCGACCCAGGGCGATCAGTTCGGCACCATCTTCGAGGCGATCAACAAGATTCCGATGACATTCGCGCCGGCGGTGACCACCGTGTTCCTCCTCGGCATCCTGTGGCCGCGCGGCAACAACCAGGGCGCGATGGCGACCCTGTTCATCGGCACGGCGATCGGCCTCGCCTATTTCATTATCGATCTCCCCTCGGTCGGGCGCGGGCTGCTTGGTCTGGCGCCGGCGGAGGCATTCGGTGGCCTGATCAGCGATCCGCACTACGGGGTCGGGATTCCGTTCATGCTCGTCGGGCCGCTGCTCGCGGCTTTGTGCATCGCGATCTATGTGGGTGTCAGCCTGGCGACGCCGCCAATGGATCCGGTGCGGGTCGCCGCCGTGTCATGGGATCATCCGCTCGCCTTCCTGCGCGGGCCGGTCCAGGGACCTACCGATCCGCGCATCGTCTCCGGGCTGCTCTTCGCGACAGTCGCCCTGCTCTACATCTTTCTGCATTGACGGACGCGTCGCGCGCCAGATGCGTCAGGCCGGGGTCGGCGCGGATGGCGCAAGGAACCCCGCCGCACGCAGATGACGCCACAAGCCGCCCGGAATGGCGGCCTCTGTCCAGCTGGCCAGGTCGGCCACCTGCGCCGGCGTGGCCAGGCCGGCGACGACGCTCGTGACGGCGGGGTGGGCGAGCGGAAACTGCAGCGCGGCGGCAGGCAAGGCGACCGCGTATGCCGAACACGCGGCCCATAGTGCCTGCGCCCGGGCGACGGCGGGCGCGGGTGCCGTCGCATAGTCATAGTGCAGCGCGCCGCCATTCGGGGCTTCGACGAGCAGGCCGGAATTATATGGCCCGCCGACGATCACCTTGACGCCGTCGCGCGCGCACCGATCGAGCAGGGGTAGCGCGCCCTGTTCGAGCAACGTGTAGCGCCCGGCGAGAAGAATGACATCGAGCGGCACTTCGTCGAGGAGCCGCTCGCAGACCGCGATTTCGTTGACGCCGATGCCGATGGCGTCGATCCGCCCGGTCTCCTTGAGGCGCCGCATCGCGGGATAGCCGCCGCCCAGGAAGTCGTCGAGATGCCGCCCGGCCGTGGCGCCGTGGGTGAGGGTGCCGAGATCGTGCGCGAGGAGCAGATCGACCCGCGCCAGGCCCAGCCGCGCAAGGCTCGCCTCATGCGATGCGAGCACGGCATCCTCGCGATAGTCGAAGTCCGGCTCATAGGGATCCGCATCGACAAAGCCGTGCCGCGTGCCGCCTGCTGCGGTGGGCGCGAGCAACCGACCGACCTTGGTCGACACGAGCGGCGCGGGGCCGCCGTGTTTCGCCAGCGCCATCCCCAGCCGGCGTTCAGCCATGCCGAAGCCATAGTGCGGCGCGACGTCGAAATAGCCGATGCCATGGGCAAGGGCCGCCTCGACCGTTGCGATGGCGTCGTCGTCCGACATTGCCCGATAGAGATTGCCAAGGGCACTGCAGCCCATACCGAACCGCGGTAGGCGCATATCGTCTATACCTCGATCAGCGCCTTGATGACATGGCTTTCCGGATCGATCCAGTCGAGCAGTGCACGTGGAAACTCGTCCAGCGTGGCGCGATGCGAGCCGAAGGCGTCGGTGGGCACCTTGCCCTCGCGCATCGCTCGCATGACGGTTTCGAAGTCGGCGATCGTGGCATTGCGCGATGCGAGCAGGGTCGTCTCGCGCTTGTGGAATTCGGGGTCCGAGAAGGTGATCGCTGAACTCACCACCGAGATCAGCACATAGGTTCCGCCGTGCGCCACATAAGCGAAGCCGGTCTCCATCGCCCTGGGGCTTCCCGTGGCGTCGAAGACGACATCGAAGAAATCGCCATTGGTGATGCGACGCAGCGACGCCTCGGTATCGTCCGACAGCGGTACGACATGGTCGACCTGAAGCTCGCGCGCCGCGAATGCCAGCCGGTCTTCGCGCGTGTCGACGACCGTGACGCGCCCGCCCGCCAGCACGCTGAACAGCGATGCCGCGAGTCCGATCGGGCCGGCGCCGACGATCAGGGCGCGCTGGCCGGGGCGGATCGCTGCCCGGCCGACGGCGTGCGCGCCGATCGACAGGAACTCGACCATCGCGGCCTGGTCCAGGCTCAGGCCGTCAGCCTTGAGGATGAACTGGACCGGGACGCTCACATAATCAGCGAGGGCGCCGTCGCGATGCACGCCGAGGACTTCCAATTTGCTGCAGCAATTCGTCTTGCCCTGCCGGCAGGCACTGCAGGTCCCGCAGGAAAGATAGGGCATGACCAATACGCGATCGCCCGCCGTGAGGCCGCTGCCTTCCGGCGCCGCTTCCACGTCCCCGGCGAACTCGTGTCCCATGACCCTGGGATAGGAAAGATAGGGCTGGCGGCCATGGAAGATGTGCATGTCGGTGCCGCAGATTCCCACCCGCCGGATACGGATCAGCGCCTCGTCCTCCGCCCTTGTCGGCTTCGGTCGCTCCTCCAGCAGGAGCGAGCCTGGTTCCAGACACACCAGTGACCGCATGCGAATCTCCAAACAATCTTGCCTTTACCTGTAATATAGGGATACACACTATTGTCGATAGGCATACGCATATTGGAGTGGATGTGGGACTAGTTGCGGTGCGATGCGCATGGGATGCCGGCTGCCTGCTTGGGGAGGGGCCGGTCTGGGACGCGCGCACGAGGGCCGTGCATTTCGTCGACCTGAAGGGCGGTGCCGTGCACTCCTGGAGCCTGGACGGTGGTCACCGGACATGGCAGCTCGACGGGATTGTCTCAGCGCTCGCGCTGACCGAGGCGCCGGACGCGATTCTGTGCGCCACCAGCCGTGGTTTCGAGTGCCTGTCGCTGGAGACTGGCGCGCGCACGCTCATTTCCCGGCCGCTGCCGATGGCCGATGGCATGCGCACGAACGACGGCGGGTGCGACGCGCAGGGCAATTTCTGGATCGGAACGATGGACGATGCGGAGCGTAGCTTTGCCGGAACACTCTACCGAATCAGCTTCGGACAGGAGCCGGTCACGAAGCTGGAGGGGGTCGGCGTGTCCAACGGGCTCGGATGGAGCCCGGATGGCAGCATGTTTTACTTCACGGATTCGCTGCGCCGGTCGATCTACCGGTTCGACTGCGATGTCGCGTCGGGTACCTTGGGTGAGAAAACCCTCTTTGCCGAACTGACGGATGGGGAAGGGGCGCCGGACGGCCTGACGGTCGATGCCGAGGGCCATGTCTGGAGTGCGATCTGGGACGGATGGCGGATCATCCGCTACGATCCCGACGGCCGTATCGACCAGGTCGTCGAGATGCCCGTGCCGCGCCCAACCTCGCTCGCATTCGGCGGGCCGGATCTCGCCACGCTCTACATTACCACGGCGCGCATCGGGCTGGCCGACGAGGTACTGCGCGCCGCGCCGCTCTCGGGCGCGCTGCTTGCACTCGAGCCTGGCGTGCGCGGCCTTGCTGCCAGTCGCGTGCAGCTGTGAAGGGCGTGCGCTCCCGCCGCATCGGCATCGCCGCCGCGCTCCTGTCCCTCGCGCTCGCCACCCAGGCCGAGGCGCAGAAGCTGGTGACGCCGGGCTATCTGTTCAATTCGGATCCGACCTGCCGCCAGATCGGCGACCGCTTCTACCTGTTCACCACGCAGGATCCGTTCACCGTTCCGTTCCAGCGCGACAACAGCTTCTTCCGCGGCATGTTCGCCTATCACGCGCTCAGTACAACCGACTTCGACCATTGGGTCGATCACGGCTCGATCCTGACCGGCCGCGACGTGACCTGGAATTCGGGCGGCGCGCTGTGGGACGGCGATGCGGGCATCCCGCACCAAGGTCGCTTCTACGCCTATGCGCCGTTTCGGGTGAACGCGAAGAGCGAGCAGAATTACGGCCGCTTCCAGCTCGGCGCGTTCGTCGCCGATCGGCTCGACGGCCCGTACCGCGACGTCTTTGCCGGGCCGATGCGCGGCATCGACGGCAAGCCGATCGAGGCGCTCAGCCCCTACGTCGTCACCGCTGATAACGGGGAACCCTATCTCCTTTGGGGTTCGGGCGACACTGACAAACATGAAGTGTGGATCGCGAAGCTCGCCGCGGACATGACGAGCCTGGCGGATGCGCCCCGGCAATTGCGCGTTCCAGAGCGCGACGCGTGCGGCAACCTCGAATATTTCGAAAGCCCGATGCTGTTGAAGTCGGGCGGGCGCTGGATCCTGACTTATGTCGCCTATAAGGAAATCAGGGCGAAGGGCTGCGAGGCCAAGGGTTCCTATGTCCGCTATACGAGTGGGCCCAGCATGTTCGGGCCGTTCGACCAGGAGGCGCCGCGGACGCTGATCTACCCCGCGCCCGGCGGACATGAATCGACCCAACAGGGCATGTGCCGGTACAAGGGCCGCGACTATCTGGCCTATCACGTCCCCTATGACGATGTGCAGCCCTATGCCGACCATCACCGGCAAGTAGCGGTCACCCGGTTGGAGTTCCTGAACGACGGTACGTTGCGCCCCGTCCGGCCGGAACAGGATGCCGGGGTCGGGACACCGGGGGTCACGCGTTTGACACTCGATGCCTTTGCCACGCGCAGGGAAGCGGTCGAGTTCCATGTTCGCACCGGTGCGACCGGCGAAGCGGGGCTGGCCGGCGAATATCAGATGAAGATGAAGCCGGGCGGCTATCTGCTCTATCGCAACATGGATTTCGGCACCGGCGCGCGGACCTTCCGGGCCGAGGTCAGTGCGGAAAATGCGGGCATCCGCGATGCCCGGCTCGAGCTGCGGCTCGATCATCCTGCCGGGCGGCTGCTCGGCACCGTCCAGGTCGAGCCGACCGCCGAGCAAACCAGCTACCGGCTGGCCGAAACGACGATCAACGCCCCGGTGCGGGGGGTGCACGACCTGGTCCTAGTCGCGCGAGGTTCGGGCGCGGATATCGACGGGCACGTCTTCAACATCACCTGGTTTGCCTTCGATCCGAAAACGGGTCGCGCGCGGCGATGATCTTCACGGGAGGAAAGCAGAATATGGCACTGAAGAATGTCCGGACGCGCCGAGGCGCTGCGATGGTCGCGCTGTTACTGGCGGGCGTGCCGTCGCTCGCGCACGCGCAGCTCTATCGCGACCCCGACGCCCCGGTCGAAAAGCGCGCTGACGATCTCGTCGGGCGGATGACCCTCGACGAGAAAGTGCGCCAGATGCAGAACGCCGCGCCGGCGATCCCGCGGCTCGGCGTGCCCTCCTATGAATATTGGAACGAGGCGCTTCACGGCGTCGCCCGGGGCGGCGAGGCGACGATCTTCCCCCAGGCGATCGGCATGGCGGCGACCTGGGACCGCGACCTGATGCACGCGATGGGCAACACGATCGGCGTCGAAGGCCGCGCGCGGTACAATCTCGCCCAGGCGCAGGGCAATCACGACCGCTATTTCGGCCTGACCTTCTGGACGCCCAACATCAACATCTTCCGCGATCCGCGCTGGGGCAGGGGACAGGAAACGCTCGGCGAGGACCCGTTCCTCACCGGGACGCTTGCCACCGCGCTGGTCCGCGGCATCCAGGGCGACGATCCGCGCTATCTCCAGGCGATCGCGACGCCGAAGCATTTCGCGGTCCATAGCGGCCCCGAGCCGCTTCGCCACGGCTTCGACGTCACCCCGAGCCCGCGCGACCTGAACGAGACCTATCTCCCGGCCTTTCGCCGCGCGGTGGTCGACGGAAAGGCGCATTCGCTGATGTGCGCCTATAACGCCGTCGACGGCGCGCCCGCTTGCGCGAACCCCGAATTGCTGCAGACGACGCTGCGCACCGCCTGGGGTTTCGACGGCTTCGTCACCTCCGATTGCGGGGCGATCGACGACATCACCCGCGGCCATCATTTCACCAAGACCAATGTCGAGGGAGCCGCGGTAGCGGTGAAGGCCGGCACCGACACTGCCTGCACCTTCCGCGACGAATATCTCGATCTGGGCGAGAGCGTGCGCAAGGGGTTCATTGCGGAGGGTCAGCTCGACGTGTCGCTTCGCCGGCTCTTCGCGGCGCGAATCCGCCTCGGCATGTTCGATCCGGCAGCGCGCGTTCCCTTCTCGAAAGTGCCGATCAGCGCCAATCACAGCCTCGAACATCAGGCACTGGCGCTCCGCGCCGCTCGCGAATCGATCGTGCTGCTCAAGAATGACGGCGTGCTGCCGCTGGCGGCGAAGGCCGGCAATATCGCCGTCATCGGGCCGAGCGCCACCTCGCTCATCGCGCTCGAAGGCAATTACAAGGGCACACCCGTCTCGCCCGTGCTTCCGCTGGACGGGATCGAGAAAAGGTTCGGCGCAGCGCGCGTGACCTATGCGCAGGGCGCGCCGTTCGTCGACCAGATCGCGCTCCCGGCGCCCCGCACCTTGTTCGGCCAGGGCCTAAAGGTCGAATTCTTCAACGGCACCGATTTCTCAGGTCCGGTTGTGGCGCGGCGCACCGATCGGCAGATCGACTTCGACTGGAACGCCGTCGCACCGGCCCCGGGCGTCGACCCCAACGCCTTTTCGGCGCGCTGGACCGGTACCATCGCGGTGCCGGCGCCGGGCGATTATAGTTTCGAAGTCGCCGACCGTCGTTGCGACCCGAGCGAAGACCATGAAAGCTATACGCTGCGAGTCGAAGGCGCCGGGGATTTCCAGGCGGGCTCGACCTGCGAGGATTTCGGCAAGCCGCGCAGCACGGTGACCGTCCATTTCGCGGACACGCGCCCGCGCCGGTTCAGCTTCGAATACAGTCACCGCTCGCCCCGCTTCTCTGCCGGGGTCACACTGTCCTGGAAGGCGCCTCGGCAAACCCTGCTCGACGAAGCAGTGGCGGCGGCGCGCAAGGCCGATGTCGCGATCCTGTTCGTCGGCCTGATCCCCTGGCTCGAGGGCGAGGAGATGCCGCTGAAGGTCGAGGGCTTCGACGGCGGCGACCGTACCGACCTGCGCCTGCCCGGGGCCCAGCGCGACCTGGTCGATGCGCTCGCCGCGACGGGCAAGCCGATCATCCTCGTTCTTGAAAGCGGCTCGGCGATCGCGCTCGGGCCGACGGGCGAGAAGGCCCGGGCGATCCTTCAGTCATGGTATGGCGGAGAGCGCGGCGGCGAGGCGATCGCCGATGTGCTGAGCGGCGCGGTCAATCCCTCGGGCCGCCTGCCGGTCACCTTCTACGTCTCCGCCGATCAGCTTCCGCCGTTCACCGACTATGCGATGAAAGGCCGGACCTATCGTTATTTCGACGGCAAGCCCGAATACCCGTTCGGCTGGGGGCTGAGCTATACCCGCTTTGCCTATTCCGACCTCTCGATCGGCGCCCCGACTCTCGCGGCCGGCGGCGAGCAGCGTGTCTCGGTAAAGGTGCGCAACGCTGGCAAGCGGGCCGGCGACGAGGTCGTTCAGCTCTATCTTTCCGTCCCGGCCATGACCGCGGCGCCGCTCCGCTCGCTTCGCGGCTATGAGCGTGTTCATCTCCTCCCCGGCGAAACGAAGACAGTGCAGTTCACCCTGTCGCCGCGCGAGTTGGCGTTTGCCGGCGAGGACGGTCGGATGCGGGTCGAGCCCGGGCGCTACCAGCTCTGGGCCGGCGGCGGGCAGCCGGGCGGGCAGGCGCAGGGCATCTCGGGGGAATTCCAGACCACGGGCAGCTCACTGCTCCCGCGCTGACCATCGGATCGAAAGGAGTGCGTAATGGCTAAAGGAATCGTCAGTGCCGAGGATGTCGCTGCCTATCAGCGAGATGGCTATGTCCTGGTGCGGGGCATGCTCTCGCCGGAGGAAATCGGCGCGGTCGCGCGGGCGGCGCGCGAGGACCGGGTGCTCGACCAGAAATCCTTCGGGAAGGACGATGGCGAAGGCGGCGTCGTCCGCCTGTCGCTGTGGAACCATCCGACCGACACGATCTACGGCATGGTGGCGCGGTGCCGGTCGATCGTCGGCTCGGCCGCCTTGCTGCTCGAGGACGAGCCTTATCATTATCATTCGAAGATGATCATGAAGGATGCGCGCGTCGGCGGTGCTTGGACCTGGCACCAGGACTATGGCTATTGGTACCAGAACGGCGTGCTCGAGCCGCACCTGACCAGCGCCTATATCGCGGTCGACCGCGCCACGCGGGAGAATGGCTGCCTGCAGGTGGTCCGCGGGTCGCATCGCCTGGGGCGCATCGAGCATCAGCTGTCGGGCGACCAGGCCGGTGCCGACCCCGAGCGCATGACGGAGATCCTCAAGCGCTACGAGCTCGTCCATGTCGAGATGGAGCCGGGCGATATCCTGTTCTTCCATGCCAATATGCTGCACCGCTCGGACCAGAACCTGTCCGAGCATTCGCGCTGGTCAATGATCTGCTGCTACAATGCGAAGTCGAACGACCCGTACAAGGAGTCGCACCACCCGCGCTACACACCGCTCGAGGTGGTTCCCGACAGCGCGATCCTTGAGGCCGCCGAGCGGCGGTTTACCACGGACGAAACGGCGGCGTGGCTCGACGATGCGGACGATCGGAGCGCGCGTGGCCTGACGGCCGCCTGAGCATGGCGACTCGACCGCGCCTCGCGAGCTTCATGCACTGGCTCGCGCTCGATGGGCTCGATACGCCGTCCCAGGGATGGCCGGCGGCGATCCGCGCCGCCGGCTATGATGGGGTGCAGTTCATCGAGCCGCTCGACGCAGGATTGGTCGAGGCAGTGCGCGCCGAGGGACTCCGCGTCTGTGGCAGCGGCCGGGTCAATCGGTCGGAGGATGCGTATCGGCTTGCGGCGGAAGGCGCCGCGGCCGGGCTCGAATGCCTGACGATCCATCTGGGCTGGGGCATCGAGGACGACGACGAGGCGTATCGGTTGATCGAGGCGGTGCTCGATGCGGCGTCGGTCGAGCGCTTGCCGTTGTTCGTGGAAATCCACCGGGCGACCCTGTTCCAGGATATCTGGCGGAGCGTAGGATTCGTCGGGCGCTTCCCGGAGCTGCGCCTCAACGGGGATTTCTCGCACTGGTATACCGGCCTCGAGCTCCCCTACGGAGATTTCACCCACAAGCTCGCCTTCATGCGGCCGGTGATCGACAGGATCGACTTCATGCACGGGCGGATCGGCGATGGCGGCGCGATTCAAGTCGGTCTCGGTACGCTCGAGGACGCGCTTGCGCTTCCGTTCGTCGAGCATTTCCGTCAGCTCTGGGGCGCCGTCTTCCGCAGCTTCCTTGACCGTCACGGCCCGAATGCCGAATTTCCGTTCGCGCCGGAACTTCTCTCGTCCCGGATCTTCTATGCGCGCACCCTTGATGGTCGCGAATATTCGGACCGTTGGGAGCAGTCGCGGCTGCTCGTGCGGCTTGCCGAGCGATGGCTGGACGAGGCTGCGGCATGACGGATCGGTACGCAGCGAGGGGTGTTGCATCGATTCAAACTGGCGGTCACCCATGGCAGGGTGGGATACGACGGTGTTCTCTCTGGCACCGCCCCGCTCTTTCTCATCGTTGTGAAATGGATTTCCCTGTTCCGGGAAAATTTTTCCCTGTTATTCAATAACAGGGAAATTCAACTAACATATTGTTTGTAAACTGTAATTTACGCTAAAATCTGCTCGATCGGCTCGAAAAATAAAAGATTTCCCTGTTATTTCCCTGTTCCATGGCCAGGAACAGGGAATTGGTGCTTTGTCGGTGGGGCGGTTCAGCCGATCGGCGTTCGGGTGTCCTGGATGCCGTGATTATCGTCCGGTAGGCCGCGCAATCCTGTGAGCCGCGCATCGCCTATCTCAGCCAGCGCGCCCCGCGCCGGTTCCGGGATATGGGCCGCAGGCGGCAGCCCCTCCTGCAGCACATAATAGCGCAGCATGACCTCGAGCACGCGGCGTTGGTCGGGCGGCAACCGGGCCATGGTCAGCATCGCCTGCATCGCCGCGTCGAGCGGATTGGCCACCTTTTCTCGGGGAGCGTCGACCCACCAATAATTGATCAGGACGTTCACCGCGTCGAGCGACTGGACGTGGTGCCACCAGTAGAAGGGCAGGTAGAGCGCGTCGCCCGGCTCGAGCCCCGCCACCAGCGCCATCGCCATCGCGTCGGCAAAGGCCGGGAAGCGGTCCAGGTCGGGCGCGGTCAGGTCGACCAGGCTGGTGAGTGGCCCGGCCGGGGTGAATTCGACCGGCCCGACATAGAGCTTGTCCATCGCCTCGGGCGGGAACAGCGTGAATCGCCGCCGCCCGGCGACATTGACGGCGATGTTCTCGCTGAGATCGGCATGGATCGCGACGCAGAGCGCATTCCCGATCCAGATGCGCGGTATCGCCACCGCCGGCGGCAGCGCGAGCGGGTTGGCCTCCATGAAGCCCGGCAGCAGCTGGGGCACCGCGGCGGATTGCAGAGCGAGCGCATGAGGTCGCGCGGTGTCGCGGTCGTGCAGCAGCCGATTGAGAAAATTGCCCAGGCTCGATCGACCGCGCAGGAAGTTGAGCCCGGAGAGATCGCGCTCGTACGACAGGCGACCCTTCACCTTCGGTGGCGCGACCACCACATCGACCGGCCCATCGACAGCCAGATCCGCAATGTAGCGCAGGATCGCCTCGTCGCTGTGCCGGGCCCGCGCCACGGCGGGCCAGTGCCGCGCTACGCCGCGCAGCACCGCGGGGCGCCCGAGCGGGCGTATCTCGGCCTCGAAGCGTGCCCGGTCGACCGCCTCGAACTCCGCGATGGGGGCTGGATCAGGCAGCCGGAACATGGTCGTCGGGCTGCGGCTCGGTCGCGTTCATCTGGCGCAGCGCGTCCATGTGCAGTGGCATTTCCGCCACCGCACCGGTGATGGCGGTCCGCGCCAGATCGATCTGGCGCCCGACCTTGTCGGGATCGAGCGCGTCGGTCAGCGGATCATATCCCGACGGCCAGCCATTCTGGCCGAGCATGACCGCGACCCAGCTGTTCAGGGTGAACAGGTCGTTGTCACCCTTGAGATATCGGCCGCGGCGCAGGAACAGGTCCATGCGCTGCGCCAATGTCTCGGGGACGCTCATCTCGCGGCAATAGCGCCAGAACTCCGTGTCGTCGCGCTGGGTCAGCTTGTAATGAAGGATGATGAAATCGCGCACCGCCTCGAAGCTCGCGCGCATCTGGCGATTATATTCGTCGCGCTCGGTGGGGGCGAAATCCTTGTCCGGCATCAGCGCGAGGAGCATCGAGATGCCGTGCTGGATCAGATGGATGCTGGTCGACTCCAGCGGCTCGACGAAACCCGCCGCCAGCCCGAGCGCGACGACATTGCGGTTCCAGGCGAGCCGCCGCCGGCCGGTCGCAAAGCGCAGCGGTCGCGCCGCGCCCAGCGCCGCGCCCTCCAGATTGGCGAGCAGGATCGCCTCTGCCCGGTCATCGTCGAGAAAGGCGGATGCGTAGACATGGCCGTTGCCGGTGCGGTGCTGGAGCGGAATGCGCCATTGCCAGCCGGCCTCGCGCGCGGTCGAGCGGGTGAAGGGGTGCGGCGCGCCGTGGTTCTCGCTCGGGACCGCGATCGCCCGGTCGCAGGGCAGCCAGTGCGACCAGTCCTCGAAGCCCGTCGACAGCTGCTGCTCGATCAGCAGGCCGCGAAAGCCCGAGCAGTCGATGAACAGATCGCCGCCGATGCGCGTGCCGTCAGCCAGCAGGATGGACTCGACGAAACCCGTTTGGGGATTGAGCGCGACGTCGACGACGCGGCCTTCGCGCCGCACGACACCCCGCCGCTCGGCAAAGCTACGCAGGAACAGGGCGTAGCGGGTGGCGTCGAAATGATAGGCATAGGCGATGTCGTGCGTCGGCTGGGACGGGTCGGCCCGCGGATGCGTGAATCGCCCGGCCAGTGCGGCCTGTGCCCCGATCGAGAAGGAGTCGATCGGCGGTAGCGGACGACGCTGCCGTTCGCGAAGATAGAGCTGGTGAAAGTCGATTCCCGCGATGTCGCGCCCGAACCGCCCAAAGGGGTGGATGTAGCGATCCCCGGGCCGCCCCCAATCGACGAACTCGATGCCGAGCTTGAACGTGCCCGAAGTCGCGCGCAGAAACTCGGCCTCGCCGATGCCGAGCAAATGATTGAACTTCTGGATCGGCGGGATCGTTGCCTCGCCCACGCCGATCGTGCCGATCTCGTCGGATTCGACCAGCACCACTTCGGTGCCGCCGGGAACGATGAAGCGTCCCAGCGCCGCCCCCGCCATCCATCCTGCGGTTCCGCCGCCGACGATGACGATCCTGTCGAGGCGCAGCCCTGTCATCGTACATTCTCCATCGGGAAGCGCTGCCCGGTTTTGACAGCCGCGGCGATCCGCTGCCGCGCGTCCGCAAGCGATATGGCGCTGGCAAGAGCGTCGCGCCGGCGCGGGCGGATGCCGAGCCCGAGCAGCAGGCCGACCCATTCGTCCGCCTCGATGCCGTCCTCGTCCCGCGGCACGAGCCGGCCGCGCTCGGCGAACAGCTCGATGTCCTCCGCGAGCGCGGCGGACAGGCCGGCTGAGCACCGGTCCACGCCGAGATAGTGGAGTTGGACGAAATCGCGCAGGCGGTCGGCCTCCATCGCGGCGCGGCGATTGTACAGGCCGATCTCGACCGGATTCAGGCCGCCTCCCGGCCAAAGCCCGATCAGCCGCTCGATCTGCTGGCAGACCAGATGCAGCGCCGTCGCCCCGATCGGTTCGAGCGCGACCGCCGCCGAGCCGATCGCGACCATATTCCCGCTGAAAGGCTCGGCGAGCCGACCCTGTTCCAGCGCAAGCGTGCACGTCTCGTCCGGCTGCGGCCCTTGCGCTGTTTCGAGGGGCGCGTCCTGCGCCAGTCCGGTCAACCAGATCATCGCCCCGGCGAGCGACATTTCCATCTGCCAGCCCCCCGGCCGAGCGACCAGCCGGTCGAATGGCGTCGGCGCCGTGGCCGAGCTTCGACGTTCCCAGACGAGCTGGCGCGTCGGCAGGCTGGCGGACCAGTCGATCCATCCCGCTTCAGGCCGGCCGGTCAGGGACCGTTGCCCGCCGGTCGCATCCACATAGAGGTCTGCCGTCAGGTCAAGGCCGTTCGACAGGCGCACCCGCTCGATGACCGCGCCGTCGGCCGACCGCGTGATGTTGGCAAGCGTCGCCTCGATGCGGACGACGCCGGCGCGCGCGCTCAGCGCGCGGAGCGCTCCCCGATAGCCATTGAGATCGAGTTGAAGCGCGGGCGTCCCGTCGACGCATCCGCCTCGGATGATCGCGCTCCACGCCGGAACCTCGGCGTCGTCGTACAGGCGCAGCCAGAGATGGTGGATCGGCACCCCCGCGCTGCCCTGCGGCAACGGGCAATGCGTCCGCAGAACGGCCTTGGCGCTCCATCCTTCGATCATCGTCCCGAAGCGGACGCCGCTCGTCGTGCGGTGCAGGATGTCGCGCTCGTCCAGGCCGATGGCGCGATGATAGGCACCAAGCGATGGCCGCGCCGCGCCGGCCAGATCCTCGACGGCATCCTGTGTCCGGCCAGTGTCGATCCAGCTGACCTCGATCCAGGGGAGGCGCCGCGCAAGCGCGACCGCCGCCATCGCGGCAGCCACACCGCCGCCGGCGACCACGACACGGCGCAGCCGCCCGGTCACGCCAGGCCCGCCGGGCAATAGTCAGCGACATAGTCGCCGTGCGGCGCCATCCCATCGCTCGTCGCGGCGATCCGGTCGCGCATCTCCCGCAAGGCCGCGGCCAGATCGGCATCGGCCATCATGTCCGCGCGGACGTCATGGTCGCGTGGGAGGACGCCCTGGCCGATCAGCACGGCAAGCCAGCTCGGTTCGAGGAACAGGCCCTGCGCATGCGGTTCGATCCGGCCCCGCGCGCGGAACAGCGCGATGCGCTCGACCAGGCTGTCGGGGATCGGCATCGTCCGGACATAGTCCCAGAACGCTGAATCGGCGCGATCGGTGGCGTGATAGTGGAGGATCAGGAAGTCGCGGATCCGGGCATATTCGAGGTCGAGCGTGCGGTTGAACGCGTCCCGTTCGACCGGCGAGCCGCTGCCTTCGGGAAACAGCTCGAGCAGGGCCGTGATCGCCGCCTGGATCAGGTAGATGCTCGTCGATTCGAGCGGCTCGAGAAAGCCGCCGGACAGGCCGATCGCGATGCAGTTGCCGACCCAGGCGCGGCGGCGGCGCCCGGCCTTGAAGCGCAGGACGCGCGGCTCGGCCAGCGGCGCGCCTTCGATCGCCCCGAGCAACGCGTCGGTGGCTGCCTGTTCGTCGATAAAGGCACTGGCGAAGACATAGCCGTTGCCGGTCCGGTGCTGGAGCGGTATCCGCCAGCGCCATCCCGCGGCCATGGCATAGGCCGAGGTGTACGGCGTGAGGGCCTGGGTCGTGCGACAGGGCAGTGCGACCGCCCGGTCGCAGGGCAGCCAGGCGCTCCAGTCTTCGAAGGGTTCGCCCATTGCTCCGTCGACCAGCAGCGCGCGAAACCCCGAGCAGTCGATGAACAGGTCGCCTATGATCCTGCGGCCGTCGGCAAGGATCAGCGCGCTGACGTCGCCGGTCTCGGGATGGCGTTCGGCATCCACCACCCGGCCTTCGGTGCGTACCGCTCCGGCAGCTTCCGCGATCCCGCGCAGATAGGGAGCGAAGCGCGTCGCATCGAACTGATAGGCATAGCCATAGCCCGCCTCGATGCGGCGGTCGTCCTGCGCCGGATGCGCGAAGCGATTGCCGCGCGCCATCGCCGCGGGCAGGCAGAAAGCGTCGAGTGGCCCCGGCACAAGACCCCGATGCAGCGCGCGTGTCCAGAGATGGTGAAAGCCCACGCCGTTCGCGTCGCGCCCGAACCGGGCAAAGGGATGGAGATACCGGTCTCCGGTCCTGGCCCAGTCGACGAATTCGATGCCGAGCTTGAAGGTCGCCGAGGTCGCCCGCATGAAATCGGCTTCGTCGATGCCGAGCCGCGCGTTGAACCCGCGCAGATGCGGCAAGGTCGCCTCGCCGACGCCGACGATCCCGATCTCCTCGGATTCGACCACCTGTACGATGCACGAATTGCCGATCAGGCGCGCGAGCGCCGCGGCCGTCATCCAGCCCGCCGTGCCCCCGCCGACGATCACGACGGAGAGAGGCGATATGCGGGCCTCGGCCGCCGTCATGGTTCGGGGGTGAGGGTGACGACCAGGCTTTGCTCCGCTTGGAGCGGTGCGAAGACCACCAGCCTGCGGCCCTGCAGCGTCTCGACCAGCCCGACCTTTGGCGCCGCATCGCCCGTGCGCGCGCCCTCGATCGTCACCCGGGCATTGCCCTGCCAGCCCTCGACCACGAACGCGGGGTTCATCAATGGCTGCTGCGTGCTGGCGGCGATCTCGATGCGGACCGGCCCGGCAGTCGCGCCGCGCTCGATCACATAGGCGCGTTGTGCCGCGTCATAGCGCGCCGTCCCGCCGTCGCCGACCTTCGCTGCCGGCGCCGTCAGCCAGGAGCGCGCACGGGGTGCCAGGTCGGCAGCGCCCTGCGTGGTCAGGCCGGTCAGCAGATGCCGCACCAGGCGCTTGTCGTCCTTCTCGGCGATCGGCCAATAGATATGCGAGAGCGAGCTGTGGCTCGGCCGGTCCGACGTCAGCGCCGGGCGCCCGCTCGACCGGATCTGCGCCACGGGCCAATGGTTCCACCATTCGAAGCTCGACATCGACGGTTCCCAGTTGATCCCTTCGAACTTCGCCGGCCCGGCGCCAGCGACCTCGAACGGCTTCCAGGTCGATTTGAGGTTGATCCACTGGATCATCGGGTCGTCCAGTCCAGTGAAATGGTCGGGGCCGCGAGGCTTGGCGAAGTCGGTCGCGGTGCGCCTGAGCCATTGATAGGTCTTCGTCTCGCCTTTCAGATTGGCCAGAGTCAGGGCGTCCAGATTGATATTGTCCTCGGGCGTTTCCCCCGCCGGGATCATGACGATCGATTCCTGGAACTCACTCGCCTCGCGCTCGGGATGGTCGGTCCACAGCACCTGCTTCCGCACGGCCACCGTATCGGGATAGACCGTCCAATATTCGTCGGCCCAGGCACCCCAGTTGCGCGGATCGGCAGCGTCCGCCAGCTTGTCGTTCTCGACTTCCGACAGCGCATAGCGCCAATGCACCACAGCACGGGCAGGCGTGCTCTCCAGGATCTCGACATGCGAATAGCGGACATGCTTGTCCGACATCGGCTCGCAATCCTCGCCATCGGGGCAGCGCGGCTTGCCGTAGATCTCCATGAACTGGTCGCTGTACCAGCGTCCGTTCTCGGTGACCCAGGCCGGAATATAATTGGCGCCCTGCCAGAAGACGAGCTGGGCCGGGGAATCGGCGAAGCGCACGACGACGTCGCTGCCATCCGCCACCCGGCGCGGGCTGTCCCAGGCGGGGTCGTAGCGCAAGGTCGCATGGAAAGCGCCGAACGGCCCCGGCCCGCCCGTCCATCGCGGCAGGCCGGGCGCCGGTGCGGTCGCGCGCTGGGCAATAGGGACATCGCCCAGCAGCGCGCGCGCCTGGCGGGCGGTCATCGCACGATCGAACACGGTCAGGCGCGCGATGCTGCCTTCCAGGCTGAAACGGACCGGCAGGATCGGATGGATCGCGTTGCTTGGGAAGGGCAGGGCCGGCGCTCGAACCCGGCCAATCAGCAGCGGCGTGTCGGAACTGTCGGGTGCGGCCGCTGGCACATCGGCCGCGGTGGCGGCAAGCGGCTCGCCGTTCATCCACAGCTGCATTTTGGCCTTGTCGAAGCTGAGCGCTACCAATGTCCAGGCGCGCGGGCCGATGGCTCGTGTGGAGACGATCCTTTGTGCCGCACCGCTCGCGTCGCGGCGTTGCGCGATCAGACGCCCATAGGCGTCGAACCCGAGGAAGAGCTTTCCGCCGGGGCCCGCCTGATCGAGGATCGGCGCCTCGTTCCAGGGCAGGGCGTCGAGCTTGATCCAGGCGCTGACGCTCCAGCTCGATCCATCGACCAGCCGCTCGACCGGCGCCATCGAGATCGACGTGGTGTCACCGTCAAGCCTGACGGCGGGGCCGAGGGGGGAGTCGGCAATGGTGAAAGCGCCGTCGATCCGGGCGCGGGCCCCGCTGACGCCGTCGACCAGTGCTGAGGCTTGCGGGTCGTAGGCGAGCCGGACGACTGCGTTCTGCGCCACGGCCGGGGTCGCAAAGGGGGCCAGGGCAGCGGCGCCAAGCAGACGAAGGAGAAAGGTCATGAAGGTTCCCGGAGAAAGATGTTAGCCGAACAGGAATTCGGGCGTGCCCGAGACGCCGATATCGAGCGCATAAAGTGCGCCCTCGTTGGGGCTGGCACGCTCGTCCGCCGGCAAGCCGAAGCGGGCTGAGGTGACGAACAAGGTGGTGAGGCCGGGGCCGCCAAAGGCGCAGCTCGTCGGCTGAGAGCAGGGCAACTCGATCACCCGATCGACATGTCCTTCCGGAGTGATGCGCATCACGCAGCCGCCGCCGACCCGGCAGTTCCACAATCCACCGTCGCGATCCAGCGCCGATCCGTCCGGAAGCCCGGGGGCGCCGCCCGCAAGGAGACGCCGGCGCTCGCCCAGGCCGTCGCGGCCCATCGGGTAGAAATAGAGTTCGTCGGCCAGGGTGTCGGCGCATCGAAAACCACCGTCCACGGTCCATGCCATGGTGTTGCAGATGCCGAATTCCCGCGGCGTAAGCGCGTCGACCCGCCCGTCTCGCCAGACGCGATAGATCGCGCCGCTCGAGCGGTTCATGGTGACGGGTTCGCCATCCGGGCCGATATTGTCCTGCATGGTGCCGACCCAGAAGGCGCCATCGGGCCCGACCTTGCCTTCATTGAGGCGATTGTCGGCAAGGTCGGGCTCCGGAATCGCCAGGGGACGAAAATCGCCCTGCCAGTCCCACAGGGTCACCGCGCGCCTCAGGCCGACTACGGCCTCGCCATTGGCGCACAATCCGATCGACGTGGGGAGATCCGGTGTGTCCCATGATTCAAATTGTCCCGACACCGGGGTAAGAGCGTTGATTTTCTGACCGACGATATCCACCCAGATGATGCGACCGGTCCGCTCGCACCACAGGGCGCTTTCTCCGACTGAATCGCCGCCCGCATGAATCCGTTCGATGCTGGCCACGCTTCCTCCTTGGTCATTGTCTCAAAACATTAGCTACCTATCATACAGAAATGTCAATAATGGCGCCAAAGGCTAGCGGAGAAAAGCGCATGAAGAACAGGACGGTGCTACTGACGGGTGGGCTGGGCTCATTGGGGCGGGCGCAGGCGCGTGCGTTTGTCGGCGCTGGCGCGCGGCTGCTGCTGCTGGACCGGGCATCTGCCGACGAGACGCGGCCCGTGATCGCGGAGATCGATCGCGCCGGGCCGGGCAGCGTCGACTATGTCGAACAGAATCTCACCGATCTTGAAGCCTCGCGCGCTGCCGTCGGGGCGCTCGCGCAGGCGTTCGGTGGGATCGACGTCCTGATCAACAATGCGGCGTTGATCGTGAACCGCCCCTTCGAGGCGTTCTCGCTGACGGAATATGAGGAGCAGATGCGGGTCAATGTCGGCGCGGCCTTCGCGCTGGCGCAGGCAGTCGCGCCGGCGATGAAGGCGAAAGGTGCTGGATCGATCGTCAATTTCTGTTCGGTGACGCTGAGCGGCGCGTGGGACGGCTATGTTCCCTATGTCGCGTCGAAAGGCGCGATGCTCGGCCTGACCAAGGGCCTAGCGCGTGAACTCGGCCCGTTCGGCATCCGCGTCAACGCCGTCTCGCCCGGCGCAGTGGTATCGGAGGCTGAGGCGCGCGTGTTTGGCGATCGCGCCGATGCCTACGCCGCCTGGGTCCTCGAGCGGCAATGCCTCAAGCAGCGCATCGAACCTGAGGATATCGCGTCGGCAGTGTTGTTCCTGGCAGGCGATGGCGCGCGCATGGTCAGTGGCCATGTGCTAGAGGTTGATGCCGGTTGGTGATCAACGTTGTCAGTATCTGTCAGCGAGCCTAAGATGTTATTGCAGTAGAGATTTGGAGAAAATGATGGCGGATTTTGATGCGCCGCTCGAGAAGGAGGTGGCATGGCGCGGCGACGGGATGGTCGCGCGTACGATCAATGCCGTCATCGACCTCATCCAGTCCGGCGGGCTTCGACAGGGCGACCCTTTGCCCGCCGAGAGCGCGCTCGCCAAGCGGTTCGGCGTATCGCGGATCGTGATGCGCGAGGCGAACCGGTCACTATCCGCGCTCGGGATCGTCGAGGTCGGCAACGGACGGGGCGCGCGGGTCTCCGTGCCCGACGAGAATGTGGTGGGGCTTCTGCTCGACCATGTGGTCCATACCCGCCATGTCACGGTACAGCAGGTGCTCGATGTACGGCGCAGCCTCGAGGTCCGCGCTGCCGCTCTCGCCGCGTTGCGCCGTTCCGATGAGGAGGCCGAAACCATTCTCGGCCATGCGCGCGCGATGCGCACCGCGTTCGACCGCCCTGACGACATCTGGCAACATGACATCGCGCTCCACGCTGCCATCGCCGATGCAAGCCAAAACCCGCTCTTTTCGATCATGATCAAGGCCTTTGCGCCGGTCACCCGGCAAACCTGGCCCCTGGGATGGAAGAATCGCGTCCATGCGGAACGGGAGGCGATGATCGTCGAGCACGAGGCCATCGCCGAGGCCATTGTGAACCAGGATATCGTGGGAGCGCGCAATGCGATGTCCGCTCATTTCGATGACACGGTGCGGGTCCTGGCGGGTGCTGGCGTCACCTAGCTGTATTGCGATTCGGCAAAACCTTTAATACAGGTGTCTCCCAGAATTTAGGGGAGGCACATGATAGACAGGCGAACGCTGATCAAAAGCGGCACTGCCGCTGGGCTTGCCGCGATCGTTCATCCCGCATTGGCGGCCGGGCGGAACGCCGCGCTTCGCGTTCGCCGGGAATGCCCCGACACGGCAAAGACCCGGCTGGCTGTGCAGGAATTGCACAGCGGCGTCGTCGCGCTGGGCCTGGCCCCTGGAATCATCGAATCGCCTGACCGGGTGCCCGGTCTCGAACTTGTGCTTTCGATCGTTCCAGCGCTGGGCGGCGAGAGTTATGAGATCACTCGAGCCGGTGAGGCGGTGTTGTTGCGGGCGGCCAGCGAACAGGCATTGCTCCACGCGGTGTTCGACCTGCTCGAGCGGCAGGGCGCGGTGTTCGGCCTCGACGGAATGACGACCCCGCCGGAAAGGGCAAAGGGCTGGACCCTTCCCGAAAACGGTCGGCCCTGGCGCGCCACACCTGCGTTCGCCACCCGGGGGCTGTTGCCCTGGCCGGACTTTCTGAACTGCATCAGCGTGTTCAACCAGGAGGACTTTCGCGCCTATTTCGCAGCAATGCTGCGTATGCGGCTCAATCTGTTCGGCATGCATGTCTACACTGACACGCTGCAGCCGACTGAATCCTATTTGTCGGTGCGCTTCGCGGGCGCGGGGCAACAGGCGGAGCTCGAGACGACTGCAACGCGCGGCTGGGGCTATCTGCCGCAACGGACATCGACCTATGGAATGGGCTCGGCGGCGCTGTTCGACCGGGAAACCTTCGGGTCGGACGCCGCACGCCTTGCGGCGGACAATTGGGAGGTCGCTGATCGCACGACGGCGCTGCTGCGCGATGGTCTTTCTTTCGCGCGCGATCTTGGCATTCGCACGGGTATCGGCTTCGAGCCGTACAAGCTCCCGGCGGCGATCGGCGAGGCACTGCCGCCCGAGGCACGATCGCACCCGGCGGGTTTCACCGAAAGCGCGACAGCCAAGCGCCTGCTTGAGGCCAGGCTGGCCGATCTGCTCGAACGTTACCCGATGGTGGACCATGTCTGGCTCTGGGAGGACGAGACCTCCAATTGGGACAGCCGTGCGAAGGACGTGCCGATCTCGACCACGGCCTTCGTCCAGGCCCATGATTTCCTGCGGCGCCATGCTCCTGAAAAGCGACTCGTGGTCGCGGGTTGGGGCGGGTTCGCGCGTCACTTCACGCACCTGCACCGGAGCCTGCCGGGTGACATCGTGTTTTCGGCGCTCGGTGATACGCTTGGATGGGATCCGGTGTCGGAGGCGTTCGGCGCGCTCGGGGACCGCGAGCGCTGGCCGATCCCCTGGCTGGAAGACGATCCCTCCATGTGGTTCCCGCAATTCCGCGCGTCGACCGTCGAACGGGATATGCACCGCGCCAGGTCGCTGGGGTGCCAGGGCATGCTCGGCATTCATTGGCGGCACCGGATCGTCGATCCCACTGCGACCTATTTTGCCAGGGCGGGCTGGGATGCGTCCCTCTCCACGCGCACGCATTATGCGCGCTTCGCCCGCGCCCAGGCATCGTCGGCGCGCGCGCCCAAGCTTGCCGAACTGATGCTCGACTGCGACACCGGCGGCGCCATCGCGTCGACCTTCACCGGTAAAACGACGCCCGACGGCCATGCCGGGCATGCCGAGCTTTCGGCTGACTATCAGGACGCCTTCAAATATCGCGAGAACACGCCCGACCCGGCGATGCTGGTGCGCCAGCGCCGCACGGCGGCCCGGTTCGAGGCGCTGGCGCGGCTTGCGGACTCAGCGCTCGAGCGAGAGCGGCTCGGCTACCTCGCTGGCTTCGTGAAGTTCATGGTGCCCTATTGCGACGCCTACACGAATGCGCACGCGCTCGATGCGGTGCTGGTGCGCGCCGATGCCCTGCGTAAAGTCGGCGACATGGCCGGGGCACAGGCGCTGATCCGGGCTGAGGGCTTGTCGCTCTGGCTTGCGCTCCTGCCCCAGGTACGTACGGCCGTGCTCGATTTCCAGGCGGTGATCGCGACCCGCAACGACCTCGGCCAGCTCGCCTCGATGCAGAACAAGCTGGTGCGCATCGCCGTCGAGCGCCTGAAGCTCTCGCTTGAGGAGTTCCTCGGCGAGCTTCCCGAGGAAGCGACGCAGGCCTATGTCGCAGCGCTGGCGCCGCCCGCGCCGACGCCACGCCTGTTCCTGCCGACCCGGCCCTCGATCCTGCGCGCCGGCGAGAAATTGCGCCTGTTCGTGGTGGCGCCCGGTGTCGCGCCGGGCACGCCGATCACGCTGCTGCATCGCGGGCTTGGTCAACCGGAGTGGTCGCGCTCGGCGGCTGTGCATGAGGGGCGGGCGGTGCATAGCGTCGCACTTGGCCCCTTCGACGTCGCGCCCGGCGTGCTCGAATATCGTGTCGAGGCGCAAGACGCGCAGGGCCCGATCTCCGATCCGCCCGCAGGGGGTGCCTATCACGCGGCGCTTTTCGCATGACGGGCGTCAATCCGGGCGGCCGTGTCTCCAAGGTGGTGATCCTCGGCGGCGGCACGGCGGGCTGGATGACGGCTGCCGCGTTGTCCAAGATCCTCGGCGGAGGCGGCGTAGCGATCGAACTCGTCGAATCCGACGAGATCGGGATCGTCGGGGTCGGTGAGGCCACCATCCCCCAGTTGCTGCACTTCAACGCGCTGCTCGAAATCGACGAGGACGCCTTTGTCCGCGCGACCGAGGCGACCTACAAGCTGGGCATCGAGTTCGTCGACTGGATGGCGGTCGGCGAGCGCTATTTCCACCCGTTTGGCTCCTACGGACTGCCGATGCTCGGGGTCGATTTCCAGCATTTCTGGCTGAAGGGCAGGTTGCTCGGCGACGCGATGCCGCTCGATGCCTATTCGCTCGCGGCGGTCGCGGCGCGCGAGGGGCGGTTCGTGCGGCCGATCCCGGCGCAAACGCGGTCGCCGCTCAGCCGCCTGTCCTATGCCTTCCAGTTCGATGCGAGCCTCTATGCCCGTTTCCTCCGCAGCATCGCCGAGCCGCAGGGCGTCCTGCGTACAGAAGGCATGGTCGTCGACGTGGTGCGTGACGGCGAATCCGGCCTCGTGCAGGCGCTCCGGCTTGCCGATGGCTCGCTAGTGGAGGGAGACCTATTCATCGACTGCTCGGGGTTTCGCGGCCGCCTGATCGAACAGGAGATGGCCTCGGGTTACGAGGACTGGAGCGACTGGCTGCCGTGCGACCGCGCCGTCGCGGTGCCGTCGGCGCGGATCGAGGAGCCCATTCCCTATACTCGCGCGACCGCCCGCGCCGCGGGCTGGCAGTGGCGTATCCCGCTCCAGCACCGCACCGGCAATGGCTATGTCTATTCCAGCTGCTTCCTGTCGGACGACGAGGCGATAGCGACCCTGCTCGGCAATCTGGACAGCGAACCACTCGCCGATCCGCGTCCGCTACGCTTCGTCAGCGGTTATCGCCGGCGTCCCTGGATCGGCAACGTCGTCTCAATCGGTCTCGCCAGCGGATTTCTCGAGCCGCTCGAATCCACCAGCATCCATCTCGTACAGTCGGCCATCGCCCGGCTGATGGCTCTGTTCCCGACGCGCGCCTTCGACGCCGCGGAGATCGAGGCCTATAACCGGCAGACGATCCAGGATTATGAAACCATCCGCGATTTCCTGGTGCTCCACTACAAGGCCACAAGGCGCGACGACACACCCTTCTGGCGCCACTGCCAGAACCTGCCGGTGCCCGAAGGACTGCGGCGCAAGCTCGACCTGTTCGGCGCCAATGGCCGGATCGTCCGGGAGAATGACGAGCTTTTCACCGAGACGAGCTGGTTCGCCGTCCTGGCCGGGCAAGGTGTCCAACCGCGCGGCTATCATCCCGTACTGGATTTGCTGTCGCGCGAGGCGACCCTCGACCGATTGTCCGATGTTCGCGAGGTAAACCGGCGGGTCGCCTCGATCATGCCACGCCATGCCGATTTCCTGGCAGGACACCGTGAGCTCCTGACGCCGCCATGAGGAAGGCATTTGGATTGAGTCTGGCCGCGCTGCTGCTGCTTCAGCCGGCGCGCGGGCTGACGGCAGCCGCGGAGCCGTCGTCCAGCGTGTCGCAGATCCTTTATGGCAGCTCCTATTACAGCGAATATATGCCCGCCGATGTGGGGCCCGATCGGATAGCGACCGACGTCGCTCTCATGCGGCAGGCGGGTATCCGCGTCGTGCGCATGGGGGAATCGAGCTGGGCGACCTTCGAGCCGGCCGATGGCAGGTTCGACTTTGCCTGGATGGACCGCGCCGTGGCTGCATTCGGCGCAGCAGGAATCAAGGTGATCCTCGGCACGCCGACCTATTCGCTCCCGCCCTGGCTCGCTCGCGCGCATCCCGAGTTGCTGGCGAGACCGCTGGGCGGCGGCGCGATCGGTTACGGCATGCGTCAGAACATGAACTATGACGACCCGTTGTTCCGGGGCTATGCGGAACGGATCGTTACGCGCCTGGTGACGCGCTACCGCGACAATCCCGCGGTGATCGGCTGGCAACTCGACAATGAGACCGGTCCGAACGGTGCCGCCAACGACGATATCTTCAGCGCCTTTGTCGGGCATTTGAAGACGAAATTCGGAACGCCCGAGACGCTCGACCGGGCGTGGCTCCTCAATTATTGGGGTCAGGCGATCCACGACTGGGACGACATGCCCCGGCCGGACTTCTCGGTCAGCCCGAGCTACAAGCTCGAGTGGAACCGCTTTCAGAAATCGCGGGTCACCCGATATCTCGCCTGGCAGGCAATGCTGGTGCGCAAGCTGCGCCGGCCCGACCAGATCGTCCTGCACGATTTCGCGAGCGCCATGCGGGGCGATGTCGACGAATTCGCCATCGCTCCCCTCCTCGATGTCGTCGGCATCAACGTCTATCACGCCGCCCAGGACAAGATGGACGGCCAGTGGCAGGCCATGACGGGTGACTATGCACGCTCACTCAAGCGACAGAATTATTTTGTCACCGAGACCAGCGCGCAGACGATCGGCTGGAACTCGCAAGGGCAATATCCACCCTTTGACGGGCAACTGCGGCTCGACCTTTACGCCAACGTCGCAAGCGGCGCGAACATGCTGCTCTACTGGCATTGGACGTCGCTGCATGCCGGGCTGGAGACATATTGGAAGGGGGTGCTTGGCCATGATCTCAAGCCCGGGCGCGCTTATGCCGAGGTCAGGCGTACCGGTGCGGAGCTGGCGCGGCTCGGGCCCGCGATCGCCAACCTGAAGGTTCGAAACCAGGTGGCGATCCTCTATAGCGCGGATTCCGCCACCGCGCTTTCGTTGATGCCGTACCAAAAGGAAGGTGGCGGCGACTGGAAGCCCGAGCAGACCAGCGGCTATGCAACCACGCTGCGCCAGATGCACCGCGCGCTCTATCAGGCCGATATCGGCGTCGACTTCCTGTCGGCGAACGACCCGGCGCTCGACCTGACGCGTTACAAGCTGGTGCTGATTCCCAGCCTCTACATTGCCGATGACGGGCTGCTTCAGCGGATCGAGGCCTATGTGCGCGGCGGCGGCCACGCGCTGATGACGATCAAGAGCGGCTTCGCCAATCAGGATAACGCTGTACGAGCACAACTGGCACCCGGCCCGTTGGCCGAGGTCGCTGGCTTCACCTATCAGGAATTTTCGACTCTCGACCGGCCAGTTGCGTTGAAGGGGGACCCGTTTGGGGCCGGCGAGGCCAATCAGGTCGGTACCTGGGCCGAGTTCATCGCGCTCGGCACCGCACATGCGCTCGCCTGGTACGATGATCCCGCGCTCGCCCGGTGGCCCGCGATCACCCGCAACCGCTTCGGCGCGGGGTCCCTCACCTATGAAGGGACCCTCGTATCGGACGGCCTTCAATACAGCGTCGTACGCGACCTGTTGCGCGAAAGCGGGGTTTCGTCGTTGGTACCGGTGCGACCCGACGTCGTCCGGACCCGCGAGGCCGTTGGTCGCGACGGCCGCCCCATCCGTTTCTTCTTCAACTTCTCCTCCCGCGTCCAGATCATCGCTTACCGCCACCCGGGCGGCACAGATCTGTTGCGCGGCAAGCCGGTCGGGACGGGGCAGGTGATCATGTTGGAGCCTTGGGACCTTGCCATCGTCAGAGAGAGTCGCGGAGGTATGCGATAGGAGAGATATGCATCATAGTGTGCAAATTAGGCATTGAACTATAATATAGCTTTGCTAATAACTGTCGCAGAATCGAGCGTGAGCAATATATTTGCCGCGCATCAGCTCGAACAGGGCAAGGGAAGGGGACGGCATGACGGCTTTGGACAAGGGGCTTCTTCGGCGACTGGCAACAGTGCGGACACTCGCGGCGGGCGTTTCGGCTATCGCCTTGTCGATCGGCACAGGTGCTCATGCGCAAAACGCCGATCAAGCGGCTTCTCTCCCGGCCGGGCAAGGTTCACAGGCCGGTACCGATCCGGCCCCGCAGAGTGACGCCGATGCGGCTGCCGGCGACATCATCGTCACTGGTATCCGCGCCTCGCTCCAGTCGGCGCAGTCGATCAAGCGCAACGCCGACACGTTTGTCGACGCCATCACGGCGCAAGATATTGGCGCGCTGCCGGACCGGTCGGTCGTCGAATCGCTGCAGCGCATTCCGGGCGTCACGATCAGCAAGTTCCAGGGCGGCAACGATCCCGACCATTTCTCCGCCGAGGGCACCACGGTCCAGATCCGCGGCCTCAGCCAGATTCAGACCCAGGTCAACGGCCGGGACAGCTTCACGGCCGGCTTCGGCCGCACGATCAATCTCGCGGACTTTCCCGCAGAGCTCCTGAGCTCGATCGAGGTCTATAAGGAGCCGACCGCCGATATGGTCGAAGGCGGCCTTGGTGGAACGGTCAACCTGAACACGCTGAAGCCATTGGATCGCAAGGGTTTCCACGCCGCGTTCGACGTCGAGGGAATTTACAGCGACTTCCGCGACAAATGGTCGCCGGTGGCCTCGGCACTGGTAAGCGATACCTGGGAGACGGGCATCGGCACCTTCGGCCTGCTGCTCGACTATTCCTATTCCGACCTGAAGGTCCGCTCGGATGGCATCCAGGCGACCAATTTCCAGACCCGCGACGGGCTGACCACGCCAGCGGGCGTGCTCCGCAACCGGCTTCCCGGGAAGAATGTCGCGTTTGCCCCGATCGGCGCAAGCTTCCGCACGCAAGAGACCGATCGCAAGCGCTACGGCACCGCGGTGGCCGCGCAATGGGAGAGCCCGGATCACACGATGCAGCTGACCGGCCAGTTCCTGCGCACCCTCGCGACCCGGGCCTGGACCGAGCACACTTTCGAGACTGAAAGCGGTCTGTCAGAGTACAACACCTTTCCGGCCGGATGCCTGCCGAGTGCAAACTCGTCGGCCAATTGTCCTGCCGGCTTCACCGACTATCAATATGACGCCGACGGGGTCTTCCAGAAGGGTTATATCACGCAGCCCGGCACGGGTTGGCGCAGCGCGACGTCGGGTCAGCCCAATTCGCCGAGCCCGACCGGCGGCATGCAGCAGAATCTGTCGCGGCGCGACCGGTTCGAGCGGACGGTGACCAGCGACTTCTCGCTCAACTGGAAATGGAAGCCGACGCCGCGGCTCTCGCTCTCGCTCGACGGCCAGTATGTCACCTCGCGCGCCCGATCGTTCGACTTCACCTCCTATACCGACACCTTCGCTGACGAGGAACTCGACCTGACCGGCTCCCTGCCGGTGGCGATCCCGCACAAGCCGCTGAACAATGCCTCGCCCAACGCGCGCATCGCCGGCCAGAACGACAGTCAGTATTTCGCCGATCCGGCCAATTATTTCTGGCGCGCCGCGATGGACCATATGGACGAGAGCGACGGGGATGAATGGGCCTTCAAGGGCGATGTCAGCTACGACATCGATGAGGACATCCCGTTCCTCCAGAAGATCCAGGGCGGAGTGCGCTATTCCGACCGCGAGCAGACCGTGCGCTATACCGCCTATAACTGGGGCTATGTAAGCGAGGTCTGGGACGGGACGGGCGATGCCGTCTATCTCAACCAGGCGGGCCAGAGTCAGGCCGAGCTGTTCCAGTTCGACGATTTCTTCCAGGGCAAGACACCGGGTCCGCAGGGCTGGTATTACGCCCATCAGCAGCTCGACAATTATGCTGACGCGTCAAAATTCTTCCAGGACATCAACAAGGTCTGGCAGCAGTCGAACGGTGGGTTCGCCGGTGGCTGGGCCCCGGTCGGCCAACGCGCCGGTGTGGTGCCTGGTACGCCTTATCTCCCGGGCGAGATCGACAGCTCGGGCGAGAGCACGACGGCTGCTTATCTGCGCCTCGACTTCGGCTCCAAGGAACCGGTCTTCGGCGGGGTGAAGATCCGCGGCAATATCGGGCTGCGTTATGTCGATACCCGAAATCACGCCACCGGGTCGATCCAGTTCCCGGCGAACACGCTCGGCGGAAGCTATGCCCAGATCTGCCAGACGGGGGCGTCGCCGCCGCCGATCTGCGCGCGGGGTGAGCCATTCTACAACAGCCTCGTCGCCTTCAGCAACGCGGCCTCGACCCAGGCGACGGTGAAGACCAACCTCGGTCACTGGCTGCCCAGCGTGAACCTGATCGTCAACCCGACCGACAATCTGCAGTTTCGTTTCTCCGCGTCGAAGCAGATCCAGCGGCCTGATTTCGGCTTCCTGCGCAACTATGTCGCGATGTCGGTCAATAGCGGCGAGGTACCGCTGACCGCGACAGCGGGCAATCCGTATCTCCGGCCCGCGGTGTCGCGCCAATGGGATATCGGTGCGGAGTGGTTCTTCGCGAAGGTCGGATCGATCAGTTTCGATTATTTCCAGAAGAACATCGACGGTTTCTTCTATCAGAGCACCGTCCAGCGAAGCTTCACCAACAATGGCGTGACCCAGACTGCCTTCCTGCTCGCGCCGGCCAATTTCAACGGCACTGGCACGATCAAGGGCTTCGAGGTCGGCTATCAGCAGGCGTTTGATTTCCTGCCGGGCATCCTCAACGGGTTCGGGGCCGGTGCCACCTACTCGCATGTCGTGAGCAAGGGGCTGCCCAACGCCTTTCTCTCGAACGTGTCGGTCGCTCCGGCGGCCCAACCCTCGACCGGGCGCGGCAATTTGCCCTTCGAGGGGCTGTCGCGGGACAATATCAACCTCACGGCCTTCTACGAGAAGGGGCCGGTGTCGCTTCGAGTGGCGTATAATTGGCGCTCACGGTTTCTCGAAACCGCGGTCGACGAGATCTATCCCTATTTCCCGGTCTACCAGAAGGCCACCGGACAGCTCGACGCCTCGGTGTTCTACAATCTGACGAAGCAGATCAAGATCGGCATCCAGGGCGTCAATCTCACCAACACGGTGACCCAGACCGAACAGCAATACACGGCGAGCGGGATGATCGCCCCACGCTCCTATTTCATCACGGACCGGCGCTTCGCGCTGATCCTGCGCGGGAATTTCTGACTCCCGGGTGCCCCCCGGGTCTCTCCTGTGGCCTTCCCGCTTGCGGGAAGGCCACTTTTTTTGGCGTATAACTGTCGAAAGGCGTCCATGCGAATTACCCGAGTGACAACGAAGATCGTGCACGCGGAAATGCGGAATTGGGTCTTCGTGCGTGTCGATACCGATGTGGACGGGCTCTACGGCTGGGGCGAAGCCACGCTGGAGTGGAAGACTCGTGCCGTCGATGGCGCGGTCCGCGATCTCGAGCCACTGATCATCGGTCGCGACCCCCGCGACATCGAACAACTCGTCCGCATCATGACCAAGCACAGCTTCTGGCGGCTCGGCGTCATCGGCCGCTCAGCGATTTCCGGGATCGAGATCGCTTTATGGGACATTTTCGGCAAATCCGTAGGTCTGCCGGTCTGGCGACTGCTGGGCGGCAAGGTCCGGGACCGGGTCAAGGTCTATACCCATCTCGGTATGGGCGACATGCGCGCGGTTTATGAGACCGACAGCGTGGAGGCGCTCGCCGAGCGCGGACGCGCCGTGGTGGAGAAGGGCTATCGCGCCCTCAAAGCGGTCTTCATCCCCTATTCGCACTACGGGGTCGATCGACGTACGGTAGACCATGTCTCCCGCATGATGGACGGCCTGCGCGCGGCGGTGGGGCCCGATATCGACATCATGGTGGATTTTCACGGCCGGCCGGCGTCGATCGGCAGCGCACTGGCCTATATCGAGGCGCTCGCGCCGGGCCGCCCGATGTTCGTCGAGGAGCCGCTGCCGCCTGGAGAGACGCTCTCGTTGGCCAAGCTGGCTGCAAAGACGAACGTGCCCATCGCGACCGGCGAGCGGCTGGTCGACCGGGTCGAATATGACGACCTGCTCAGGATGCGGGCGGTCGATATTATCCAGCCCGACATCTGTCACTGCGGTGGCCTGCTGGAAGCCAAGAAGATTGCCGCGATGGCAGAGGCCGCCTCGGTTGGCGTCGCGCCACACAATCCCCTGGGACCTATCGCCGGTGTTGCAGCGCTGCATTTTGCTGTCTCAACGCCCAATCACGTCATCCAGGAAGAGATGGTCGGTGCGGTGCCTTGGTATGACGATGTGGTGCAGGGGCCCATTCGCATGGTGGATGGCCATTGGCAGCTGCCCGAAGCGCCAGGGCTCGGTATCGAGGTCAACGAGGCGGTTTGCGACGCCCACCCCTTCCAGCAGGAAGTGATCCACGCCAGCGAAGCGGTGCTCGCCGACGGAACGATCGTGGACTGGTAGCCGGCGCGGGACCGACGGGCGGATCATCATCGAGTTTCACACCGCCTTGCGCTAGAGTGGCGTATGGAAGGCGAACGGTTCCTGCGCGACATCGTCGACATCGCGCTTCCGAGCATTGTGGGGAATGCCCATCTCGACTTCGCCGATCAGTAGTCGGGGAGCGAAGAAAGGCCCTGAACTTGCTATTGTCGACTGCTTGTGGGTCGATCGACGTCCGACCGCTACACTCGGCCAACCATCTCGAATACTTGAAGAAATATATCAAGGTGTATTGCCTGAGACGTTCTCGCAAGGTTGCGCTTCGGCCTGGATGATTGCGAAACATTTCGGGGCCCGCCGCCTATGGTTCATCGAGCCTCGTCACGGCGACTGTCGCCACGTCGATGCAGTTTCGCATCTTTTCCTGGATGATCGATGCCGCCTGTTCGTCGAGTCGAGGCTGCTCGATATCGATGATCATCGTGTCGCCGACCCGTACTGCCTGCACGCGAGACGGACAGAGCCCGCGTTGCGCGAAGTGATTCAATATCCGCAGGAGAATGTCGTCCGCGACCTGGGCGGAGATGGTAAAGCGGACCATCTTCGCTCACGCAGCGACCCGCCTCGCACTGACGATAATCTGCTCAGCCATTTCGTCGGCAACCCTGTGCGTGGGCCTCCGGTCGCGGTCTGCGGATGCCAGCAGGGCCGCCAGCCTGTTCGGGATCTGGCCGACCCGTTGGCGGACCTGCTCTGTGGTCTCGCCGAGATATTCTGCGGAGACATTGATGATCCCGCCCGCGTTCACGAGATAATCCGGCGCGTAGACGATGCCCCGTTCAAGAAGAGCCGCGCCGTCCTCGTCGGTGGCAAGCTGGTTGTTTGCGGCGCCACAGACCAGCCGAGCCTTGAGACGGGGAATGCTATAGTCATTCAGAACCGCGCCCAGCGCGCACGGTGCAAACACATCCGCCTCGACCGCGAGGATGTCATCGACGTCCACCACTCGAGCGTCGAGTTCCTGGGCGAGATGGTTCACCCGGGCTCGGTCGACATCGGCGATGATCAGGCGCCCGCCCGCCTCCTTTACGAGGCGGCAAAGATGTGCGCCCACGTTGCCGACGCCCTGGATCGCGACCGTCAGGCCTTCGACGTCCGAGCCAAAGGTGAGTTTGGACGCTGCCTGTATCGACTGGAACACGCCGAGAGCCGTCCAGGGAGAGGGGTCGCCACCGGCTTTCCCAGGCTGCGGTTCCAGGCCGGCCACAAAGGACGTTCGCTGATGGACAGCATGCATGTCGTCGAGCGACGTGCCCACGTCTTCGGCGGTTATGTAGCTGCCACCGAGAGCAGCGACTGCGTCGCCGAACGCGCCGAAGAGGGCGGCTCGATCGAATTCGCCGAGCGGGCGCCTGAGCACGGCCTTGCCCCCGCCGAAGGGAAGTCCGGCCAATGCGTTCTTGTAGCTCATGCCGCGGGCGAGCCGTACGGCGTCATGAGTCATCGCTTCATCCGATTCATAGTGCCAGAAGCGACAGCCGCCGGCAGCAGGCCCGAGCGCCGTCGAGTGAATGGCAATGACCCCGCTGAGGCCCGATCGCTCATCGTTGATGAGGTGGAGTCCCTCCTGAAGATCATTCCTGCCGACAACGCGTTGAACCATGGCCCTGCTCCTTCAATGAGGAATAGCTAGCACGTGTGGCGGCGATAAAAATTGCGCGTTATCGAAGCACAAGGTAGATAATCGAATGATCTATGCGGAATTAAACAGAATTGGGAAATATCCATGCTTGAGGACCTTGATGAGTTTGAGCGCAAGATCCTCGCTGTCGTTCAGCGCGACTCGTCGAAGCCGACGACCGAGATCGCCAATGAAGTTGGTTTGTCGCAGGCGCCCTGCTGGCGCCGTATCCAGCGGCTCAAGGAGGAGGGCTATATCCGCGCGCAGGTGAGCATCCTGGACCGGAAAAAAATCGGGCTGAACGCCCAGGTATTCGCTCAGGTCAAGCTCAATCAGCACGGGCGCGCGAACATGACGGCTTTTTCGGACGCGATCCGGGAGCTTCCCGAAGTGCTCGATTGCTTTGTCCTGATGGGAAATGTCGACTTCATGCTGAGGATCGTCACGAAGGACATCGAAGCATATGAGCGCTTCTTTTTCGACAAACTCTCCCAGCTTCCCGGAATTCAGGAAGTCAATTCCATGGTCGCCCTCTCCGAGATAAAATCGACGACCGAACTGCCTTTGCACATCGCCTTCGACATGCCCTCCCACTGAGAAAGGACTATCGGGAAGGGCGTTGCGCAGGGCACGCGCTTTGGCCTGCACCTCGGCCCGTGCCGCCATGACGCCGTCCGGAGTGCTCGGCGCAGCACCGCGGTCCTCAATAATTGAGATCGACGCTGATCAGGCCTCCCATCCAGGCTATCCAGACGATGCCGATCAAGGCGATGGCGACCATCACGCTGCGCACTTGCGCACCCCAGCTTCGACCGGGCGCGAATGCGAGCTTGGCATTCCAGACGCCGATGACCGCTCCGACGAGCGGGACGATGGCGGCGACCTGCAACAGTCTCGTCCAGCCGTCCAATCCGGCGTTGTAGACATAGAAGCGATTGCTCAGGACGGGCGCGAGCATCATGTACCAACCCCCCAGATAGACCAGGTCGCCCACCGCTGCGACGCGCGTCAGCAATTTCACGCGCGCCGCCTGTCCGGCGGGACTGACCTGTCCCGGATAGGAACGGCGCAGCCAGGCGGCCACCGGCCAAAGGAGTGCGGTCGCCAGCAGGATGAGGAAAGAGAAGAGGCCGACGAGCAGATTCAGCATGGAATTGCGTGCGAGCGGTACCGCCTGCGACACGGAAACGGGATTTTCGCTGTCGATGATGGTCCGGCGGCCCCCTGTATCGGTGACCTGCAATTCCCTCGTTCCGTCGACCTCCTGCCAGAGATTGGGCGCGATCTCGCGGAAGCTTTTGTCTTCGATCGATGCGAGGCTGATGGTGCCGTCCGGGTTGGCGGTCAGCACGTCCTGCTGCAGCAGGTAGAAGAGGCTGATGAACCCGGTTTCCACGCGCCGCGAGCTCTCGTAGCGGCCGGCGAGCGTGCCGGCATGCGCCGCAGCGTTGGCGATCGCCGGCGGAGTCGTGGCCGGCGGTGCCGGGAAATAACGATTCATGAACAGTGCGAAGAGACGCTGGCGCGCGCCGTAGACGGCACTATTCTCGCCGCGGCTGTTGAAGCTGACGAAGAAGCCGACGCCCTGTTCCGGCAGCAGATTCAGGTCGGTGTGGAACACGATCGTATCGCCGCCATGACCGATGACGAGCTTGCCGTTGCGGTGCTCGTAGAAAAAGCCATGCGCCAGCTGAGCGAAGCCAGGGGTCTCCTTGAGGGACGGACTGTGCATCAGCCGCATGGTCTCGGGGCGCAGGATCTGGCCGGTGCCGAAGCGCCCCTGCTGGAGATGGGCGATCATGAAGTTCGCCATGTCCGTGCCGGTGGCGCTGACGCTGCCCGCGGGCGCCGTCGTCACGAACTCGAAGGCGCCGGGTGGCATATTGCTCTGCGAGTAGCCCTTGGACATGGACGCTGCGAGCGCCGGGGGCAGGGGCTGGAAGAAGGTCGTACGGGGCATCTGCAGCGGTTGCAGGATATGGCGCTCGACATAGGTCGCGAACGGCTCGCCCGATACGCGCTCCACGATATACCCCGCGAGCGCCACGCCATAATTGGAATAGGCCGGCACCGTACCCGCGGGGAAAAGCTGGGGGCGAGGATTCTCCTTCAGATACCGCTCGGTCGTCTTGAACCGTGCCGGGTCGATTGCGAGAAGATCCTTCAGCCCCTCCTCGAATCCCGCACGGTGCGTCATCAGGTCGGTCATCGTGATCGCCCGGCCCGATTTTGGCGTGATCTTGAAATCGAGATACTTGTTCACGTCGGCATTGAGATCGATCTTGCCGGCCTCGACCAGCTGCATCACCGCGGTCCAGGTGAAGAGCTTGGAGGTCGACCCGATCCGCATCAGCGTGCGGTCGACATCCATCTTCGTCCCGGCGGCGACATCGGCATAACCATAGCCCTTCTTGAAGAGCACCAGGCCGTCCTTGACGATGACGACCTGCGCACCGGCGATCTTGCCCTGCTCCAGCGCGGCCGGGAGATTGCCGTCGAGCCAGGCGCCGACATCGGCCGCGGTGAGGGCGGGCGTTTCGGGGATCGGCACGGCGACGACCGGCGTTGCGACGACCGGCGGGCTCTTGGGCCCGATGGGTTGCGGCTGCGAAATGGCCGGCGCCACTGCCAGCATGCAGGCGAGCATCGCAATCAAGCCTCTTTTGGTGGTCGTCATCTCAATCCCTTAAAATGCTTTGCGATGCGCACCGGGCGCGTTTATTTTTCCGCGGGCGCCGGCGCGAACGCCAGATCGCGATAGTCGAAGCTGAAGTCGGCGATCGGCGACACGGGCGCGGCGGTGATCCGCGACACTCGCCCTTCGGCGTCGAGCGCGAAGGTCAGATAGGCCGACTCGATTCCCGGATCGTCGAACTTCGCGATGAAGGTGTCGTACTGATAATGTTCAAGCCGCGCCTTCATCCGCGGTGTCGGTACGAAGTCGACCGTCAGGCCCTGCGGTCCGGCGCCGACAGTCAGCTTGCCGTACCAGGGGTCGACATATTGCCCGGCATAGCGATCGAGCGGCAGCGATGGCCCGATCTTCGCCGGTGCCGCCACCTTGGCGGCAACCGCCGCTTCGGCCGCGGCGATCCGCTGCTTGCGGTAGGCGCCGAACCGCGCCGGCCAATCCTGTTTCGGACGGCCGAGATAATGGTCGAGCAATTCGTACATCAATCCTTGGCGCGGCTCGGTCTCTTCGCTGTTGAGCTCGATCGAAAAGCCGACATTCTTCTCCGGGATGAGCACCACCACCGAGGTGGAACCATAGACGCCGCCCGCGTGCCAGACGATCTTCGTGCCATGATAGTCGCGCACTTCCCAGCCAAGCGCATAGGACTGGAAGCTCGGCTGCGTGCCGGCGACCGGTTCGGGGAGGGTCGCGATCGGGATCGGCGTTACCGGCGTCCACATCTGCTTGGCCTGAGCCTCGCTGAACAGCCGCCCGCCGCCTGGCACTGCACCCTGTGCCAGCTGGACCTGAAGCCAACGCGCCATGTCGTTGGCGCTCGCGGCAACGAGCCCGGCGGGGCCGGACGCCTGGGGCAGATGATCGCGCTCGTCGAGCATGCGCATTTCGCCCGTGCCGCGCACGGGGCCGCCATAGCGGGCATGGGACTGCGAGCGATTGGCAACCGTGAACGTACGGGTAAACTCATCCTCCGCATGCATCATTCCGGCGGGCTTGAAGACATGCTCGCGGAGATACTCTTCCCAACTCTGGCCGCTGACTTCCTCGATCAATTGACCCGCGACGATGTAGAGCACATTGTCATAGGCATAACCGCTGCGGAAGCTCGTGGCCGGCTTCACATACCGCAAGCGCCTGACGATCTCGGCGCGCGAATAGCTGCCGCGTGGGATGTAGAGCAGATCGCCCGCGCCCAGCCCAAGACCGCTGCGGTGCACCAGCAGGTCGCGCACGGTCATCTCGCGCGTCACCCAGCTATCGTACATCTGGAAGCCGGGCAGATGATCGATCACCTTGTCGTCCCAGCCGAGCTTGCCGGCATCGACCAGCGTGGCGATCGCCGCGGCGGTCATTGCCTTGGCGGTCGACCCGATGGTGAAGATCGTATCGGCATCGACCTTTTGCGGCGCGCCGAGCTTGCGGACGCCGTACCCCTTGGCGAGCACCACCTTGCCGTTCTCGACGATCGCGACGGCCATGCCCGGCGTGCCTGACGCCTTGCGGAGCGCTTCGACCCGCGCGTCGAAGCCGGCGGGCAGCTCGGCGGTGGCCGGCGCGGCGAGCAGCGCCAGCGGCAGGGCCAAAGCGGACAACTTCTTCATAGCGTCTCCGGCTGATGGGCCGTGCCCCTGATGCGCCGGTAGGCGACGAGCAGCAGCAACGGCAGGACGTAGATGGCGATCAATACCCAGGCGAGCGCGCGGTAGCCCGACGCGATCAGGGTCACGAGCCCGATGCGTTCCGCGAGCAGCATGCAGGGCACCAGCAATGCCAGTGCCGCGAGCGCGCGGACCGCAGGAGAGAGAGTGATCCGCCGGCTGCCCGAATGCAGGATGCGTTCATTGACGGCGTGGACGGCGCCCGTCCCGCTTTCGAGCAAGGCGCCGAGGATCATTACCTGAAAGATGATGTGGAAGACCGGATGGCCGAGCCGGCTGAGGATATAGTCCGAGGGTAGCACCGCATTTGCGATGTCGGGCAGGAATGCCGTCATGCTGACGAAGAACAGCAGTGCCGGCAGCATCGCGAGTGGTGCCGCGATCAGCCCGGCGGTCACCGCGTCCCGTCCCGAGCGGAAATGCCGCGTGACGGGCAGCACGACGACGGCGCCGACGATGTTGTATCCGGCATAGGTGATGCCGCCCAATGCCCAGGGGCCTTGCGGCGGGGGCGACATGGCAAAGGCCGCGGCAATCCTGTCCCCGACACCGCTGAGCGCAAGGATCAGGAACACGGCGTAGGTTCCATACAACAGGGCCGAAACCCACACGAAGACGCGCTCCACCCCGGCATTGCCGAAAGCGACGCAGGCGGCGATGCCGATCATCAGCGCCAGCGTGCCGGCGATCGGCGGCGCTCCGAACGTGGCGGCGGCGATCTCGCCCGCGGCGGCGCCGAAGACGGCGAGGATCAGGATCAGGAAGATCGCATAGGCGACCTCGAACAGGATCCATCCCCGACCGAGCAATGCCCGGAAGAAAGTGCGGTAGTCCTGCGCCCTGGCGGCATGCGCGAAGGAGAAGGTCGCCGCAGCGACGACTGCCCAGATGAGCGTCGCGAGCAATATCGCGAGCAGCCCGCCCCACGGCCCCGCCGGCAGGAAGAATTCGGCAATCTCCCGTCCCGTCGCATAACCCCCACCGATGACGACGGCCTTGAAGGCCAGGCCCGGGAGCACGAACCGGCGGAAGCGATCGATCGTCGCGGGGCTCATGCCTGGCACGTGTCGAGCAGGCGTTCGAAGGCGCGTCCGCCGCGGATGGGGTCAGCTGCCGGCAGGTCCAGATGTGCGCTTGTCCAGGCGATTGCCCTGTCCGCCGCATTCGCAGGCATGCCGGAGGTGTTCAGGCTCACGCCTGCGCAGCGGATCGCTGGGTTGGTCAGCCGACCCAGCATCAGCGTCTGCTCGATGACCGCTTCGACCAACGGTACCCGGTAGCCCGCGGCACCCAGCATTTCCTCGCGTCCCGGCTGGTGACAGACGACGAACAGGTCGGGCTGGCTGCCGTGCAGCAGCGCCAGCGAGACCGCGGCATAGGATGGGTGAAACAACGATCCTTGCCCCTCGATCACATCGAGATGGTCGGGTGTTGCGTCGGGGCTGAGCAGCTCGGCTGCGCCGGCGGCAAAATCGGCGACCACTGCGTCGATCGCGATACCGTCGCCGGCGATCATGATTCCGGTCTGCCCGCTTGCCCGGAACGTCGCGTCGACGCCGCGCGTAACAAGGCCCCGGGTAATCGCGAGCGCGGTGTATTTCTTGCCCAGCGCGCAATCGGTGCCCACCGTCAGCAGCCGCCGGCCGGTGCGCTTGCGTCCGCTGGCGATCGGCAGATCGGTCGGCGGTACGCGCAGGTCGATCAGGCGACGACCGCGGCGTGCGGCGAGCTCGCGCAGCGGCGCCAGGGTGCTCAGCTGGGCATGCATGCCGGCGATCAGGTCGAGCCCGGCGTCGAGCGCAGCAAGCAGGGCGGGCATCCAGGCGGGCGGAATCAGCCCGCCGGGATTGGCGACCCCGATCACCATCGCGCGTGCGCCCTTTGCGGCCGCCTCTGCCGGCGTCATGCGCCGCAGCCCGGTGGTGACCGTCGCGGCCGGCAAGGCATGCTCGCCCAGGCAGCGATCGCCCGCCCAGTCGCGCAGCCCGAACGCCGTCTTCGCATATCCCGGTTCGACAATATCCCCCAGGAACAGCAGATACGGCGCCGGGAGGGCATGGATTCCGCCCTCCCGGACCGGGCGTTCCAGCGACAAGAGTTCTGTCACGCCTAGAAGCCCGCGCCCAATGTCACCCCGATCGTGCGGGGCCGGATCACGCCGGTTCCCACCGAGCCGAACGGCGAATTGCCTTCGCCGACGACGTTGGTCTTGCCATCGATATTGGTGAGGTTCTTCGCATAGACCTCGACCGAGTAGCGTCCGAACTCCACCCCGGCGCGCAGATCGGCCACCGCATAGGATGGGATGTGCGACTGGCGGCCATTAGCTGCCCGGTAGTCGGCGCTGAAGGGGCCAGCCTGCTCCCCGAGGAAACGGAGCGAGCCGCCGACATAGGCCGTGGCGCTGCCGCCGACCTTCCAGTCGTAATCGCCATTGACCGACACGGCGTATTTGGGCGTGAAGGGCAGCCGGTCGCCTTTGAGACCGCCAACGATCGGATCCGTGTCCTCGAGCAGCTTTGCCTGTGTGTAGGCGCCATTCACCGACACCTGGAGACCGCGTGTTGGCCGCATCGTCGCGGTGAACTCCACGCCGTCACTATAGGCCTTCCCGCCATTGGCGTTGACACCGTAATTGTTGATCGAGGCGAAGAGCTGGATGTCGCTCCAGTCGATGTGGAACGCCGCGATATCGATGCCGAAGCTGCGATCGGCCGTTTCGGCTTTCAGACCCACCTCATAGCTGATCAGCGAATCCGACCGATAGGTCTTGACGCTGGTGGGCGCGCCGGGGGGCACGATGTTCGGGCCGCCGGGCCGGAAGCCTTTCGCGACGCGGGCATATAGCGCGGCATTGGGGTTGATCTTGAACTTGGGCGCGACCGACCAGGTGAACACGTCCTCCTTCGACGCGGAATCGAGGGCAGGGGGCGCAAGCAGGCCCGTGCCGCCCTGATCCGCAACCTGGTCGTTGTGGCTGAAGCGGCCACCGGCCGTCAGGTCGAAGCGCGAACCGAGATGAAGCGTACCGTTCGCGAAACCTGCGAATTCCTCGTAGCGCGAGTGCGTTGCGCCGTCGAACAACTGTGGCACGCCGGCGAAGATATTCAGCGTGCCGTGATCGTAGACATCCAGCCGCTGCACGATCTGGCCCGTCTCGCGATCATAATAGCCACCGAGCAGCCATTCGAAGCTATCGCTCTTGCCGGAGGAGAGGCGCACTTCCTGGGTGAAGCGCGACACATCGGTGTGCTGGACAAGGCCGATATCCGCGGCGGGACCAGCCGGCTCGCTATAGAGCCCGAGCGCATTGCCATAGAGAGCCGAAAGGTCGTCGCGCAGCGACTCCTTCAACATGCTGTAGCTGGTCGAGGACGTGAGCGTCGCGAAGCCCAGATCGAGATCGGCCGTGCCGTTGTACAGCCGATAGGCGATGTCGGTATATTCCGGTACATATTGCGACTGGACGAAATTGCCATAGCGGGTCTTCAGCGAGACGGGGTCGCTTTCGACCACGCTGGCCGCGTCACTGTCGAGATTCTGCAGGACCGCGGTCAATCGGACCGAGAATGTACTGCTGGGCTTGAATAGCGCGGACACGCGACCGCCATAGCTCTTGGAATCGTTGATGTTCTTCGCGACGTCCGAGCCGGCCAGCCCGGTCGAATCGATAAAGCCGCCATAGCTGCGGTAGAAGCCCGATCCACGGATCGCCAAAGTGTCGGAGACGGGCAGGTTGACCATCGCCGAACCGAGATAGGACAGGTCGCCACCCTGCACTGACTCGAGGCTCGCCCGGCCACGGACCTCGACCTTGTCGAACTTCGGCTCGATCGTCACGAACTTGATGACGCCGCCAAGCGAGCTTGCGCCGTAGAGCGTACCTTGGGGGCCACGCAGGACTTCGACCCGGGCAACGTCGAACGTGTCGAGCTCGCCGGCCAGGATCGCGCCGTTCACTTGCCCGCTCGACGATCCGAAGGGCGTTTCGTCGATATAGGTCGCAACGGTCGCGGCCACGCCGCCGGTATTGATGCCGCGCAGGACGATCCGCGCCTCACCCGCATTGCTTTGCGCAATCTGCAGGCCGGGGACCAGTTTGGCATAGTCCTGGAAGTTGAACGCCTGTTGGCGCTCCAGCACGGCACCCGACACGACGCTCACGGATTGCGGCACGTCGATCAGCAGCTGCTGGCGCTTCTGCGCGGTCACGATGATGTCGGGGTGTTCGGTGTCTGCCGTCGTAGCGCGCTTCGCGTCGGGCGTGTCCTGGGCCGCCGCGGCACTCGCCGCCAGTGGGATGGCAAGCGCACTGGAAACGGACAAAAATAGCCGAATTTTTTTCATCGGAGGTATTCCCTGGGCACGTTTTTTATATTTTTGGAGTATTTGTCCTGATCAGAGAACTGTCAACCTAATTCGGCCCGTACGCGAACGCGTCGCTCGGATCGGTCTATCAGCAGCAGCATCGCGGCCGAGGCGAGCGCGACGGCGGCCAGGATCGCGAAGAATTCGGCGTGGCGGGTCCAGCTCCATAGCGTGCCGACAAAACCTGCCGCGAGACTGCCGGCGAAGCTCGCGAGGAACCAGGCGGCCACGGTCGTCGACCCGAGGCCGCGCGGCGCAAGGCGCGCGAACAGCCCGAGCCCCGTCGGCAGGATGTGGAGCTCGCCCAGCGTCAGTAGGACGAAGAACAGGACAAGCCACAGCCAGTGCGCGGTGTCGCCCACCGCTGCCAGCGCGGCTAGCAGTAGGAATGCCCCGGCAACGATTGTCGCGCCGACCGCCATCTTGCGCGCAGGGCGCTCCTCCGTCCCGGCTGCGGCGCGGCGGCGCCACAAGGCGAGCAATGGCGGCGTCATCACCATCACCAGCAAAGGATTCAGCGACTGGAACCATGTCATCGGAATGATCGCCGTGCCGGCATGCCGATCGACGCCGACGTCCGCCCATAAGGGCAGGGTGTTGCCGACCTGCTCATACGCGCCGCGAAAGACCGTGACCGAGAGCGCGATTGCAGCGAGCAGCAGCAGGGTCTCTCGCGGGAAGGACGCGCGCGGCGCATCCCGTTTCGGGAGCGGCGGTGCCTTTGCTTGGGCAGGAAGGTAGCGCTGCCCCCAGATATAGACGCACAGCCCGGTCAGCATCCCAATGCCGGCGAGGCCGAAGCCCCAATGCCAGCCGTAAAGTTCCCCGACCGTGCCGCACACCAGGGGAGCCAGGAATCCCCCGATGTTCACCCCGACATAATAGACATTGTACGCCCAGCCGACCCGAGGATCGCCCGGCTGGTAAAGGTCGTCGATCTGGCTCGGCAGGCTCGGCAGGAACAGGCCGTTGCCCAGCGCGATCGTCGCAAGTGCCGGATAGAACAGCGCCTCTGACGCCATCATGAAATGGCCGGCGGCCATCACGAGCCCGCCGGTGATGATCGCGCGGCGCTTGCCGAGCCAACGATCCGCGATCAGGCCGCCGATGATCGGCGTGAAATAGGCGCAGGCGGTATAGGCGCCGTACACCACCGATGCCGGGGCCTGGGCCATCATCAGCTGCTTGGTCATGTAATAGATCAGCAGCGCGCGCATGCCGTAATAGGAGAATTGCTCCCACATGTTCGTAAGGAACAGGATCGTCAGCCCGCGCGGCTGGCCGAACCAGGTGGGCTGGTCGTTCATGCCGCGACAGGCTCTCCCGCGCCCCATATCTCGGGCCCGGCGTAGAGCATGCCGTCCGCATAGGTGACCGAGGGGCTTCGATCTTGTGCGAGAAAGGTCGGGCCATCGAGATCGACCAGATCGGCCGATTGCCCGAGGATGAAGCCGGTCGCGGTCGCAAGGCTGGTGCCGATCATCGTGCCGACCATCACGCCGAGCCCGAGCCGCCTTGCTTCGGCCGCCATCAGCAACCCCTCGGTGAGGCCGCCGCACTTGTCGAGCTTGATGTTCACGACATCGAAGCGCCCGACGGCGCCCGGAACATCCGCGAGCGACAACAAGCTCTCGTCGCCTGCGAGCGGGATCGGCGAGGAGAAACCGTCCAGCTCCGCCTCACGTCCGCGTGCCAATGGCTGTTCCAGAAGGGAAACCCGGTGCTCGACAAGCCCGGCGACGAGCGACGGCAGGTCGTCACGGACGAAACCCTGATTGCCGTCGACGCCCAGCCATATGTCCGGCCGTGCCGCGCGGATCGCCGCGACCCGGGCGAGATCGAGATCCACGGTGCCCGTCAGCTTGACCTTGATCGACTTCGCATCGGCATAGGCGATCGCCCTGGCTGCCATCGCCTCGGGCGTGTCGGCGCTCACGGTGAAGGTGGTGACGATGGGACGCGGCGGCGCGTCCAGCCCGGCCAGCGCCCATACCGGCCGGCCACTTCGCGCCGCCTCCAACTCCCACAGTGCGGCATCGATCGCGTTGCGCGCGCCGCCGGGGGGCAGAACCCCCCTCAGCTCTTCGCGGGTCAGCCCCGCCTCGACGGCGCTGCGCGCATGCTCGATTGCCGAGCGCATATTGGCCAGATCGTCGCCGAGATAATAGGCGCCCGCCGCTTCCCCGCGACCGCGGTGGCTGCCGTCGTCGAGGGTGACCACGAGCACGTCGGCGGTTTCGAAGACATAGCCTGCGATGCGGAATGGTTGCGTCAGGTTCAGTGTGTCGGTGGCCACGCTCAGCGAAAGGCGCGCCATCAGTAGTTCACCGTCATTGCGAGCAGGCTGTAGGCCGAGGCGGTGTAGAGCACGATCAGCCCCGCACCGAGGACGATCACGCTCCATATCTTGCGTGCCCAGCCGCGACCGTCGCGCCAGGTCAGCCAGGCGTTCCAGGCAGCAATGCCGACCATGCCGACAAAGATGATGGCGCCGCTGATCTGCAGGAACCACAACAGGGTGTCGGCGCTTGCCGTCAGCATGCTGATGTCGCCGAACAGCACCGTGATCGCTGCCATCCAGCCGCCCAGTACCGCCAGCACCAGCAGCGCCATGATCCGCGTCGCGCGATACGCTTTGAGCGCCTGGCCCGTCACCGCGATCGGCGCGGCATAGCGCCGCCGGATCAACCAGCTCACCGGCCAGTAGAGGACGGTCAGCAACAGCGCCGCTAGGCTCGCATAGAGCGCTGGGAGCAGCCAGCCGGCCGACCGGATCGCCGGTACGCGGTCATAGACCATGAAAGGCGAGATCAGGTCGAAGCTCCACCGCACGACCTTGCCGTCGACGACCTTGGCGGCCAGCCGGTCATGTCCGTTATGATCGCGCCACACGAACGGCGCGATCTCGTCCCACACGATCACCGCCCCGCCCGGGCCCTTGAGCGCCGGCACCACCAGCCTGCCCGTGTCGTCGACGGTGATGTCGACCTGACCGACCAGATTGAGGATATTGATGAAGTTCGAGACCGACCGGCGGCTGACTTCCCAATGACCGACCATCATCCGCGCATGTTCAGCCGCGGTCTTCGCATCGACCCGGCCGTCGCGCCCGGTCGACGGGAAATAACGGTCGGCGAAATCCTGGAACAATTGCCCACGCACCACATGCGCCGCGCCCTCGCGTCCGGCGCTGTTGAACGACACGTAGAAGCCGACATGATCTGCCATGAAGAGATGCAGCGAGGTATGGAAGTGATTGGTGTCGCCGAGATGGGCGATCACTTCGCGCCCATTGATGTTGGTCTCGAAGAAGCCGAGCTCCATGCGGTTGAGCGGCGGGATCAGCGACATCGGATTCACCCGGTCGAGCGGGCTGTTGTGCATCATCGCCGCAGTTTCGGGCTTGAGGATGCCCCGTCCGTTGTCGAGATGCGCGATCATGAACCGCGCCATGTCGAGGCCCGAGGATGACAGCGATCCTGCCGGTGCCGGACCGACGAACTCATAGCCTTTGGCGGGGAGCGATGCCTGGTCGTATCCCGTGGACATCAGCGGCTGCAGCGTCTTGGGCAGTGGCTGGCGGAAGCTCGAATGCTGCATGCCGAGCGGGGCGAAGATGCGGCGCTCGACATAGTCGTCGAAGGGCACGCCTGACACGCGCTGAACGACATAGCCGGCCAGGGCGGTCGCCCAGTTGGAATAATCGGGCGTGGTACCGGCATCGAAGATCCGCGTGGGGACCCAGCGTTTGAGGTAGGTCTCGAGCGACGTGTTGATCTTCGGGTCGTAGAAGATGATGTTCTTGAGCACTTCCTCGAAGCCGCCGGTATGCGTCATGATCTGGCGCATGGTGACCGGCTTGCCGTTGCGGGCGGGAATCTTGAAATCGATATAGGTGTTGATGTCCTGATCGAGATCGATCTTGCCCTCTTCCACCTGCTGCATCACCGCCGTCCAGGTGACGAGCTTCGACGTGGATCCCGGCCTGAACAGCGTCGCCGCCGGGTCGACCGGGCGCCGCTTGGCCATATCGGCATAGCCATAGCCGCGCGCCGCGATCACCTGCCCGTCCTTGACGACCGTCACGACCGCGCCGGCGATATCGCCATTGTGGAGCGCGTAGGGCAGATAGCCGTCGAGCCAGGTGCTGACATCGGCACCCGTCAGCTCGTGCGCGCCAGCCGGCGCCGGGGCGGTCGCTGCGACCACCGCAGGGGCGGGCGACGGTGCGGCCACCGGTTTCTGCGCGGTCGCGATCCCGCCGATCAGCGCGACCGCGATCACGGCCAGCTTAGCCAAACGCATCGACCGTCTCCCCTTATCCGTTGCGGAGCCGTCCGAGTTTCGGTAGCATCGGACAATTGTTCCAATTGGGATTGTTTTATCCTGATTGGAGATATCGTCAATGACCTGAGAAAGGTTTTCCTTGTCGACTCCTTCACCGACCCTTGGTGCCCTGTTGCGCGGCCTCCGTGCACGCGAGGGCTGGACGCTCAAAGAGATGAGCGCGAAAACCGGCATTCCGGTATCGACGCTGTCGAAGATCGAGCATGACCGCCTGACGCTTACCTACGACAAGCTCCAGTTGCTCGGGCAGCGGCTTGGACTGCGGATGTCCGAACTGTTCGCGGAGACGGACGAGGAGCCGGCCCAGCCAGTCACCGCGCGTCGCAGCCTGGGCGATGTCTCGCGTTCGGTGCGCGTCGAGACGCCCAATTACGATTATTATTATCTCTGCACCGAGCTTCGCCGAAAGCGCATGATCCCGGTGATCACGAAGATCCGCGCCCGGTCCGCAGAGCAGTTCGGCGACCTCGTTCGTCACACGGGCGAGGAGTTCCTCTACGTCCTGAGCGGCAAGATCGTGGTGCACACCGAATTCTACGATCCGGTCACATTGGGCCCGGGGGAGGCGCTGTATATCGATTCGAGCATGGGCCACGCCTATCTCGCCGCGGAGGATTGCGACGAGGCCGAGGTGCTGGCGGTGATGTCGAGCGCCGAAGAGGAATTGATGGAGTCGCTGCTCACGCTCCATGAAGAACAGCGCCAGGGCGCCGTCGCGGCGAACGACGGTGTCGATGTGCCGGGCGCGGCTCGTCGTGTCAGGAAGAGCCGTTGAAGCGCTCCCTCTTCCTGTTGTCCGCAGTCGCGATGCTCGCGGCGCCGACGGCATCATTGGCACAGGACTATACCGCCCGTGTCGCGCGCATCCTGAAGACGACGCCGCTGATCGACGGGCACAATGACTGGCCGGAGGCACTGCGCGAACGCGAAGGGGACGCGCGCTGGACGGCCGATCTGACCGATCTTTCAGGGCGCCCCGTACGCTACAACACGGACATCACGCGGCTGCGCAAGGGGCTGGTCGGCGGCCAGTTCTGGTCTGTCTGGGTCTCTCCCACGCTCCCCGGCAAGGAGCAGGTCGAACAGACGCTGGAACAGATCGACCTCGTGAAGTCGATCGCCGCGCGCTATCCCCAGACCTTCACCATGGTTCGGACCGCCGACGAGGTCGTCCGTGCGCATGCGGCGGGTCGGATCGCGTGCCTGATCGGCGTCGAGGGCGGGGGGCAGATCGACAACAACCTGTCGGTCCTGCGCAGCTATGCCGCACTCGGTGCCGGTTACCTCACGCTCACGCATTCGCGGGCCATCGAATGGGCGGATTCGGCGACGGACGATCCCAAGCATAATGGCCTGACCGACTTTGGACGGTCGATCGTGCTCGAGCTCAACCGGCTCGGCATGCTGGTCGATCTCAGCCATGTGAGCGAGGCGACGATGCGCGACGCGCTCGCCGTGTCGAAGGCGCCGGTCATCTTCTCGCATTCGAGCGCGCGGGCGATCGACGACCACCCGCGCAATGTTTCCGATGAAGTCCTCAAGCTGGTCCGCGTGAATGGCGGCGTCGTGATGGTCAATTATGCGCCGGCCTATGTGTCGGACGCCTATCGCCGCTGGTCGGCGGATTCGATGGCCGAAAAAGCCCGGTTGAATTCACCGCCCTATGACGGGCTCGACATCGGGCAGCCCGAAAAGGCGAAGGCCGATTATGCGCTTTGGCTGAAGGGCCATCCCGCGCCGCGCGTGACCCTGTCCGAGGTGGCGGATCACATCGTGCATATCGCCCAGGTGGCGGGTGTGGATCATGTCGGGCTCGGGTCCGATTTCGACGGCGTCGGCGATGCGCTCCCGGTCGGGCTCGAGGACGTCGCGACGTACCCGGCGTTGCTCGCGGAACTGATGCGCCGGGGCTGGAGCGATGCCGATGTCGCCAAGGTCGCCGGCGGCAACGTCCTGCGCGTCATGAGGGGCGCGGAGCGCGTCAGGGACGGTCTTCGCTAAGCGGCGTCAGACGGGAAGGGCGGTCGTGTATTTCGTCATCGACAAGGCGAAGTGCGACGAACCGCCCGCGACCGACGGATGGCCGAGCAGCGTCTGCATCAGGAACTGATTGTAGCCGGCGACATCGGCCACGACGACGCGAAGCAGATAGTCCCAGTCGCCGGACATCGAGAAGCACTCGACGATCTCGGGGCGCCCGTCGACGAAGCTTTCGAACTCCTGTCGCGCGCTGAGCGCGTGGTTGTGCATGCGGATGTTGCACAGCACGTTCACGCCCCTGCCGATCGACGTCGGATTCACCAGCCGCACCGTGCCGACGAACACGCCGGCGGCCTCGAGCGCCTTGATGCGGCGCCAGCAGGACGCGGCTGACGCACCGACTTCTTCGGCAAGATCGGCATGGCTGAGCGTCGCGTCCGCCTGCAGGCGTGCGACGATTCGCCGGTCGATGGCATCGAGTCTATGGTCTGATTTCATACTATTGCATTATCGCGTAATTCTGTTTCACGGACAATGGCATTCGCGCGAAGATAGAGAGGAAATTCCGGCTGAGTCATGCGATTTGTCTCACATGGCCCACGCAGAACTCACCCGCCCCGAAGGCGCCGCTTCGGATTGGACGATCCCCCAGCGATGGGACGCCTATACCCCGCAGGAGCATGCGACCTGGGACGCGCTGTTCGCCCGCCAGGCCAGGATGCTGCCCGGCCGCACAGCGCCGGAGTTCCTGCAGGGCCTCGATGTCCTGCGTCTGTCGAAGCCGGGCATTCCGGATTTCGAAGAGCTTTCCGACCGGTTGATGAAGGCGACCGGATGGCAGGTGGTTGCGGTGCCCGGCCTGGTTCCCGACGATGTCTTTTTCGATCACCTGGCCAACCGGCGCTTCGTCGCGGGCAATTTCATCAGGCGGCCCGATCAGCTCGATTATCTGCAGGAGCCGGACGTCTTCCATGACGTGTTCGGCCATGTGCCCCTGCTCGCTGATCCGGTCTTCGCCGACTATATGCAGGCTTATGGAGAAGGTGGCCGGCGTGCGGCCGCGCTCGGCGTCATCGACAGGCTGGCGCGGCTCTATTGGTATACGGTCGAGTTCGGACTGGTCCGCTCCGGCGAGGGTCTCCGCCTCTATGGTGCCGGGATCGTTTCGTCCTTCACTGAGTCCGTCTTCGCCCTGGAGGATCCGTCCCCAAACCGGATCGGCTTCGACCTGAAGCGACTGATGCGCACGAAATATCGCATCGACGATTTCCAGCAGAATTACTTCGTCATCGACAGCTTCGAGCAACTGCTCGACCAGACGCTCAACACCGATTTCGGTCCGCTTTATACCGAGCTCGACGGGCAATCGGATATCGAGATCGAGGCCATCCTGCCCACCGATCGCGTCTTCACCTACGGGACCCAGGCCTATGCGCGGGCGAAGATGCCGGCATGACCGTCATCCTCGCCTGGCCGGGCGCTCCTCGCTCCTGAATCCGCGAGTCCAGCACGCAACGCCGCTGGTTCTTAATTAAGCATTTGATATACAACTATATTATCACGATTGGCTCGATAGGGCGGTGGCGGGAGATATGGGACATGACGGTGTCCCATATCTCCGCCGCTCGGCTCCTCAACCTGTCGCTGGCGCTGATTCAACCATGAGGCAGGATAGGGCATGTACCCCTTGCCGGGCTTGCACCGGCTCGCTCTTTTTTATTGTCGGATCAGCAATGCTCCGCTGTCCGGAAGATCAGATACCGGGGCAGGGGTGGCGCAGCACCGCGCCGCTTCGCGAGCCGGTCGGCTGACCCTTTGCGAGCGCGAGCGCCCCGTTGACGATCACCTCGCCGATGCCGTCGGGCGCGGCGGTCGGCGCCTCATAGGTCGCGCGATCCCTGATCGTCGCGAGGTCGAACACGACCAGGTCGGCACGCATGCCTTCGCGCAGCAAGCCGCGGTCGGCCAGTCCCAGCCGCTGCGCTGGCCAGGAGGTCATCTTGCGGATCGCGTCGGGTAGCGTGAGCACTTTTCGCGCAACCACATATTCGGCGATGATGCGCGGGAAAGTGCCATAGGAACGTGGGTGTGGGCGCCCCTGAGCCTCGGGATCGACCGTGCTGTCCGATACGGAGGCATCGGTGCCGATGCTCACCCAGGGCTGCTTCATCGCCAGGTCGATGTCGCGGTCGTCCATCATGAAGTAGAGCGCGGACGCGCGCGCCGGCAGCGCGCCGAGCCAGATGTCCCAGGCGGCATCGGCCGGGTCCTTGCCCAGCGCCGTGCCGATCTCGGCGAAGTTCTTGCCGTTGAAGCGCCGATACTGCTCGGTCTGGCCGCTCGCCAGCACGACGTTCTTCCAGCCGCCCGACGCATGGACGAGGTTCGACCAGTCGGGCTGCGGCCCGGCCGCAAGCTCCTTCTTGAGTTGCACGCGCACCCTGGGATCGCGGACTGCCGCATAGGCGGCGTCGCGGCCCTTGGCGAAGACGTGCGTCGGTACCGTCACGTCGAGCCCGGTGCCGCCGGCGCGATAGGGATAGATGTTCGCGCCGACATCGACACCGCGAGCGCGTGCCGCCTCGATCCGTGCGATCGCCTGCGGCATCAGTTTGCCCCACAGAGGCGCATAGGCCGCCTTGATGTGGAAGATCTCGACCTTCGCGCCGCTGCGCTCGCCGATCGCGACGGCCTCGTCGATCGCGGCGAGCAGCTGGCCGCTCTCGTCGCGCATGTGCGTCGCATAAAAGCCGCCGCACTTGCCCGGAATCGCCGCGAGCCGCGCGAGGTCGCCGGTCGATTGGAAAGTCGCCGGGGAATAGATGAGCGCGGACGAAATGCCGAAGGAACCGGCTTTCATTGCCGCGCGGACTTCGCCTTCCATCGCGCGGAGCTGGTCTTCACTCGGGCTCCCGGCGCCGTCGCCCATCACTTTCTCACGCGCTTGGATCGCGCCGTAATAGGTGCCGAAATTGACCGCGATTCCTTGTCGCTCGAGCGTGCCGAAATAGCCGGAGAGCTCGCTGGCGGGCACTGCGGTGCCGCCTTCTCCGGCGATGAGCGTGGTCACCCCCATGCGCAGCTTGCTCGCCGCCGATCCGTCGCGCAGGAGGGTCTTCCCTGACTGGTCGAGCATGTCGATGAAGCCGGGTGAGACATAGCGCCCGCGCGCGTCGATCTCCTGCCGCCCCGCTTCCTGGATCACGCCGATACGAGCGATGCGGCCGTCCCGGATGGCGACGTCGGCGGTGATCCAGGGATTGCCCGCCCCGTCGAGCACCCGGCCGCCGCGAATGACGATGTCATAAGCGGGGTCGGGTGCCGGCGCGGCGGCGCCCGCCAGCAACGAGATAAGGACGAGCGCGATCGAGCGGGTCATGCGGGTTTCCTTGAACTGGCGGATTCAGGCTTTTGCGGGAGAACCCTCAATCCTCGACATAGACATACTGGGTCTGCTGGCCGTCGTTGATCGTCAGCGTCCGCTTGCCGCCCCTGGTGCCGACAAGCGCATCGACGCCGATATTGCCCGGGCCGACCGAGATGATCGACATGGTGCTATCGGCATTCTTGCGGGTGGCGATCGGGCCTTCGACGAAGCCGGCCTTGATCCACTTCTGGCCCGCCTTCTCGCTGACCGTGATCTGACCGACGCTCGGATGGCTATAATGGCCGGCAAGGTTGCCGAGCACCGCGGTATCGCCTGGATAGGTCAGCCGGCTGCGGCGTGCCTGCGCCTGGGACTTGCCCCGCGCGGCCGCGGCGGCGACATCGCGCTCGGCTTCGGGCTGTCCGTCATAGAGGACCTCCATCAGGCGACGCAGGACCGGGCCGAACAGCTGCGCGCCCGGATCGGCATTGGTGAGGATCACCAGGCCGACGCCGGATTCGGGAAGCGCATACCAGTTGCTGTGGAAGCCGAGCAACGTGCCGCCATGGGTGACCACCTGAACGCCCCAGGCATCGCGCTGAAACAGACCCATGCCGTACCAGCTGTCCGGGCCGACCTGGACGCCCTTCTTGCGACGCTCGACCAGATTGGCTTCACTCACCAGCCGTTTGCCTTCGGGCGTCACGCCCTTGCCCAGCTCGAGCTGGACGTAGCGGACCATGTCGGCAGTGGTCGAGAAGGCTGCACCTGCAGGGCGATAAGGATAGGGCGCCGCGTTGAAGTCGTTGGACATCCTGGTCACCCGTCCGTCGATGTCGAGGCCGTGCGGCGATGCCCAGTTGCCCGCCATGCCCTTGGCATAGTCGAACGTGCTGTCCTTCATGCCCAGCGGCTTGAAGATCTTCTCCTCCATTGCCCGGTCATAGGCGGCGCCGAATTCCATCTTCGGGTAAAGGAGGTGCCCGGCGACATAGCCCGCCGCCGAGGCCATCTGATTGTTATACTGGAACAGATCGCCGAACTTGCTGGTGGGCATGGTGGCAGCGAGCTGCGTGAAGGTAGCCGCGGCGGGCGCACCCTTGTCGGCGAGGATGAAGCCATAGTCCTTGCGCGGCAGACCGGTGCAGGCACAGACGAGATGCCTGACCAGCACCGACTGGGTGACCTCGTCATTGCCGAGACGGAACTGCGGATAGAGATCCACGACCTTCTCGTCCCAGCGCAGCTTGCCTTCGTCGGCCAGCACCGAGAGGAGCAGGGTGGTAAGCCCCTTGGTGTTCGAGGCGATCATGAACTTGGTGTGCTCGTCGACCTTCTCGGGCGAGCCGAGCGCGCGCACGCCGATGCCGCCCTGCCAGACCACTTTGTCGTGATCGATCAGGGCAAAGCCGACACCCGGCACTTCCAGCTGACGGGCGCTCTGCTCGACGAAGCTGCGCAGCAGCTCGACGCGCTCCGGGGTAAGCCGCTTGGCGACCTTGCCCGCGAAGGTCTCCTGCCGATAGCCGGCCGGGCGCAGGCCGGCCTGCACCACGGACATTGCCGCCGAGCGCTTGGCGGCGGTCCCCGCTGAGCCGTCGACGATCAGCACGGTCCATGTCGTCCCCTTGCGCAGCGCCAGCGCGGAGCGCGTGGCGCGCTCGGTCGGCAGCGTTTCATAGGCGACGCTCACGCGCTCCTCCCAGCCGTCGCCCGGAGGGGCCGCCGTCGTGAGCCGCGGGGTCGGCGCACCGGTGGGACGGTAGATCGACCATGCCTTGGCGGCGGCTTCCTTCGCGTCGGCGACACCGCCGACATCGATCACCGCGAGCTTGAGGTCGCCTTCGGGTGAGGCGAACACGATCACCGGACCCTGGATCGTCGCGGTCCAGTCCTTGGGCTGGACATATTGAACTCCCGCCGCGGTTTTGCCGGGCGTGTCGGCAGTCGCGGCCGCCTGCGCATAGGCGGCAACGGGCGCGCAGGTGAGCGCAAGCGCGATCAACAGCTTCATGACGTGCTCTCCTCGGTCGGTCAGGGCTGAACCAGATGGTAGGCAGTGTGCGGCTGGGAGCTGAAGGACAGGCGCCGGTGCCCGTCCTCGCCGTAGAAGCGCAGGCGCTCATAGGGTCCGCCGGCGCGAGCGCCGGTCACCTGTTCGAACAGCAGCGGGCCGATCCGTTCCCAGTAGGTAGTGCGGCCTTCGCTGGTGACGGCGACCGCATCGGCGCCGGCGGCGACAACCTTGAGGTCGCGTTCGGGATTGGCCGGCTTTGCATAGTCGCGCCGGTTGCCGCGATAGGCGCCGAGCGGCAGCTTCTCGCTCGCCGGCGCGGCGACGCGCGGTGCCGATGCCAGCGGGAACAGGCGGCCGATCAGTGCCTCGGTCAGCTCGGTGCGGCCGCCATAGCTGCCCTGGCCGCCGGTTTCCGAGACGAAGAATCCAAGCCCGGCCTCGGGCGCGAGGATCATGTTCGAATGAAAGTCACCGGTGTTGCCGCCATGGCCAACAAGCCGCGGCCCCGCCTTGCGGACGACGAAGAAGCCGTGCGCCATGCCGGGCAGGTCGGGCGCGTTCGCATGCGAGTCGCTCATCAGCAGCCGGACCGATTCCGGCTTGAGGATGCGCGCCTTGCCCAGGCTGCCGCCGTTCAGCATCGCCATCATGAACTTCGTCATGTCGGGCGCGCTGCTCGTGCCGGAGCCGGCCGGCATGATCATGCTGAATAGCTCGAACGGCTGTGCGAGCAGCTTGCCATCCTTGTACCGGTATCCAGTCGCCATGCGCGGTGCCAGCGCGGGCGGCAGGGGCTCGCGGAAGGTCGTCGACTGCATGCCGAGCGGCGCGAAGATATGCCGCTCGACATAGTCGGGAAATTTCTCACCCGAAACCTGTTCGACGATATAGCCGGCCAGCGCCGCACCGTAATTGGAATAGGAGACCTCGGTGCCGGCCGGCCACAGCCGCTGCGGGATATGGGTCTTCATCCACTCGCGATAGGGCACCAGCTTGTCGAGCGACGGCGCGGTGATCCCGCCGACATCGCTCATGCCCGGCGTGTGCGAGAACAGGTCGCGCACCCGGATCGGCTTGCCTTCGAACTCGGGAATCTTGAAGTCTAGATAGGTGTTCACATCGGCATCGAGGCTGACTCGGCCAAGCTCGACCTGCTGCAGCAACGCGGACCAGGTGAACATCTTGGAGACCGATCCCGGCCTGAACAGCGTCTGTTGCGCATCGACCGCAACACCCTTGTCGACATCGGCGAAGCCATAGCCGCGCGCGAACAGCACCTTGCCGCGATAGACCACGGTGACGACCGCGCCGGCCACTTCGCGCGTGGCGATCTGCTGCGCCATCACGCCATCGACGAACTCGGCGAGTCCGGCGATCCGCGCCGCGGGAACGGCATAAGTGGTGGCGGGCTGTGCCTGCGCGATCGCGGCGGGAGGCAGGACTGTCGAGCCGAGCAATGCAGCGGCAACTGACGCACGGCGCAGGGCCGAGAATCGGGTCATGAAAGGTCTCCCGGACGAATGAAGCTTGAAGAATCCGCGGCGCGGAGAGGTGCTGCGGCAATGGTCATGCGAGACAGCTGTCGACAAGCGCGTCGAACGCTGGACCGCCGCGGATCGGATCGGCAACCGGCAGGCCGAGTCGCCAGCTCTCACGAGCCATCAGCGCGACCGCTTCCTCTTCTTCCAGCGCTGACGTGTTGAACGCAAACCCGCCGCAGCGGATTGCGGGGTTGGTCCGGCGACCGAGCAGGAAGGTCAGCTCGACGATCTCCTCAATGCTGGTCAGCTGGTAGCCGGCCGTACCCAGCATCTCGGTGCGTCCGGGCTCATGGCAGACCACGAACACGTCCGGCTGGCTGCCGTGGAGCAGACCGAGCGACACTGCGGCATAGGAAGGATGGGTAATTGCGCCCTGGCCTTCGATCACATCCCAATGGTTGGCGGGCGCGTCGGGCGAGAGCAGTTCCGCGGCACCTGCCTCGAAGTCGGAGACGACGGCGTCCATCGGGATCCCGCCGCCGGCGATCATGATGCCGGTCTGCCCGCTCGCGCGGAAGTCCGCTTCCACGCCGCGCAGCTCGAAGGCGCGCGCCAGCGCCAGCGCGGTGTATTTCTTGCCCAGCGCACAATCGGTCCCGACGGTAAGCAGCCGCTTGCCGCTGCGCTTGCGCCCCGTCGCGATCGGGATCTGTGTCGGCGGCACGCGTACGTCGATCAGCCGCCGGCCAAGCCGTCGCGCCGCGTCCGCCAGCTCCGGGATGTCGGCGAGGCGCATGTGCATGCCCGCGATCAGGTCGAGCCCTGCCTCCATCGCCTCGACCAGCGAGGCGCGCCAGCTCGGCGGGATCACGCCGCCCTGGTTGGCGACGCCGATCACCAATGCGCGCGCGCCGCGTGCGCGCGCCTCGGCCGGAGTCAACGCGTCGAGGCCGGTCGTGACCGTCGCGCCCGCGAGCCGCAGCTCGCCGACGCATTTGTCCGGTGCCCAGTCCCTGAGTCCGAACGCGGTCTTGGCGAAGCCCGGGATCGTGGTGTCGCCCAGGAACAGGACATAGGGCTGGGGGAGCGTGAGCGCCCCGACCATGCCGTCAAGGGGTGCATTCATCGCGCGGCTCGCCGTGTCGGAAGAAGGGGCAGGGTCGTCACGATCAACCACCCCAGGTCGCGGTCAGCAGCCGCTGGAAATTGCCGCCGAGCACTGCGAGGATGTTCGCGTCGGAATATTTGCGTCGGATCAGTTCCTCGGTGAGGTCGAACATCTTGAGCGGGTGATCGAACCCGTCGATGTCGATCTTCTCGCGAAAGGCATAGCTGTCCTTGTAGGCGCCGCGCAGCATCTTGTTCATTTCGGGCGACGTGTCGTCATAGCCGTAGAGGTCGGAGTCGGTGCCGATGCCGACATGGTCGATGCCGACCAGTTTCACGACATGGTCGATATGATCGACATAGTTCACGATCGTCGTCGGATCGGTCTTGCTCACGAAGTTGCGCACGCCGGTGATGCCCATTACGCCGCCCTTGACGGCAAGGGCCTTGATCGCCTCGTCGGTCTTGACGCGCGGATGATCGAGCAGCGCGCGGCAATTGCTGTGGGTGATTGCGATCGGCTTGGTCGAGATCGCGATTCCGTCGAGCGTGGTGCGGTCCCCGCAATGCGATACGTCGACCAGCATGCCGACATCGTTCATCGCCTTGATGATCTCGGCGCCGAAATCGCTCACGCCGCCGTCGACGCGGTCGGTCGACCCCGATCCGATGCGGTTCTGCGAATTATAGGTGAGCTGGGCGCAGCGTTGCCCGATCTCGTAGAAGGTCTTGACGTCGGCCGCGCGATTGAAATGGTCTGCGTTCTGCAGCCCCATGATCACTGCCACCTTGCCGTCGCGCTTGGCGCGCAGGATGTCGGCGAACGTGTCGATGCCGGTGAAGACATGGCTGTTGCGCGCGACGAAATTGCCCCAGATCGCGAAGAAGCTCAGCGCCTGTTCCTTCGCAGTGGGGCCGCCAATGCCGATTGCGTGATGGATCGCGTTGATGCCGCTCGCGCGGAAGTCCGCTGTCTCCTTTTCGCTCAGCGCCTTGGTGTAATATGCGGGGTCGAAGTCGATCTTGATCGGGGCGAGCATGTCCACGACCACCGCGCGGTGGACCAGATCCACCGCCCGCTTCGAGTAGGTCCGGTTGGTTACGGGGCTTATCTGGAGGCTGGCGCGCGCGACATAGGGAGCGGCGATGGCTGCGCCTGCGGCGCCGAACAGCGCCTGACGACGGGATAGAAACATGATGACTCCCCTGAGTTTCTTATCGGGATCATATGATCCTATTTAGAAACGTCAATCATTTTGGTGAAAATCGATGTCGCACGGGTCACGGCACGAAGGGCAGCTCCACATAGGATTGGCGGCCCGGCCCGTGATGGATGCTGTTGTCGGCGATCACGGCCTTGCTCTCGCTCTCGTTCGGCCCGCCGGTGTTGAGGTTGCGCACGAACTTGGGGAAGTTCGACGACGTGACTTCTATGCGGATGCGGTGACCGGCGCCGAAACGGATGCTCGTCGCGATCGGTGAGGGCTTGATCGTATAGACCTCGCCGGGGCGCATCATCGCCAGCTTGTCGAAGCCCTGGCGATACCGCGCGCGGAAGATCGTGTCGCCGATGATCCATGCGGTCCCGTCAGGTGCGACGTCGACCAGCTTCACGGCAAAATCGGTGTCGGGCGCGCTCGAGGAGACCTGCAGCACTGCGTCGACGAAGCCGCTCACCTCGATCGGATCCTTCAGCGGCTCGCTCGAATAGACCAGCACGTCGTTGCGGGCCTCGACGCCGCGCTGGTCGAAGGCGCCGGGGATGACGATGCCGCCATTGCAGCAGTCGCCGCCGCCTACCGTCGGCACCGGGTTCAACGGGTCGTAGCGATAGCGGTCGGGGCGCTGCGTGCCGGGCGCGGTGGCGACCAGCCTGCCGCCGCCGTTGAGGCTGTTCGCGTCGCCGTTGCTGCTGAGGTAGAATCGCAGCGGCCGGGTGCCGCGCGGCGGCCAGGTCCCCGCGCTCTTCCACGCATTCTCGCCCATCAGGAAATAGCGCACGTGCGGCGTCGAGTCCGGGAAGGCGGCGGCATTGCCCTTCAGCCAGCGATCGAACCAGCCGAACACCGCGCCGTCCATGTCGAAGCTCGTGTCACCCATCGCCCGCTCGCCGACGATAGTATTCGGCCCCATCCGCGAATAGCCGCAGTGCGTGACCGGCGCGATCACGGCATATTGGTTCGCGCTCGCCTCGGCATCGCCGCTGTTCATGCGTGCAAGGTTGAACAGCTCGAGATTGGGCCCGATCGATACGTCGTACCAGCTGTTGAACCACAGGGCGGGTACGCCCCAACCCATATCCTCGTGATAGAGGCCGCCCGCCCGCCACGCCGGATCGGCGGGCGTACGATTGATGAAGCTGTCGAAGGTCGCCGGCGGCTCGCCCAGGCTCGACATCAGCGCCGAGACCGGCAGGTCGCGGATATGTCTGGACCAGTCGACCTTGGGCTTGGTCGCGGCGAGATCGTTGTTGAGCGAGGCGCGGGCGCGGGTCGCTTCGTCCAGGTCGGGGGAAAGCTGCGCGCGCGCCGGATTGTCCACACCGTACAGCCACACGAAGAACAGGCTGCGCGGCACGCCGCCGGTGTACCAATTGCCCTGCTCCTGGAAGCGGCCGACCTTGCCGATGCCGGCGCCAGCCGACATCGGCACCATCGCGGCATGTGCCGGATGGTTCTGCGCGGCCAGCGCGAGCTGCCATTCGGCGGACGATGAGCAGCCCAGCGTGCCGACCTTGCCGTTCGACCAGTCCTGCGCCGCGATCCAGCTCAGCGTGTCATAGCCATCAGTCTGTGGACGGCCGAGGATTTCCCATTTTCCTTCGGAGAAATAGCGGCCACGCTCGCTCTGGACGATGAAGACATAGCCGCGCCGCACTGCCTCGAGCGCATAGCGCTGCGACGATCCGCGCAGGCGATGCTCGTTATAGGGCGTCTTCCACAGGACGACCGGCAGCCGGCCATGCGCGCCCCGCGGCGTGTAGATATTGGTCGACAGACGTACGCCGTCGCGCATCGGCACCATCACCGCGACTCGCGACTCCGCCGTCGTCGCGAGTTCGCGATCGAGCGCTTCGGGCGTGTATTTCGACAAATCCTGCGCCGCGGCCGGCTGAACCGAAGCGGCCGCGAGAAGGGTAGCTAACAGCGTAGACACGCGCGGCATGGGAAGGCTCCATCATTTCGGCACCGGAACCGATTCGGCGCACCCGGCGCTAGCAACCTCAATGCGACGGGCCTGTCAATAATAGGATAAAATGTCTCAAATTCGTATCATATCAGATAAAAATGAAACGACTTGTCCTGATTAGGACAATATGTCAGATTCCCGATATCAGCAATGGACTGAGTTCGAGCCGTAAAAGTGCGGCCGTATTCCGGGGGGTCAATCGATGCATAAAGCCGTTACCAGCCTAGCTCGCGTACTCGCTCACGGGGGCAGCTTGTCCGCCCTGGCGGCGGGATTGTTGATCTCACTGCCTGCGACGGCGCAAACGTCGCCACCGTCCGATCCCGTTGTCGAGGAACCGGACTCGGAGGAAACCATCGTCGTCACCGGATCGCGCATCGAGCGCGCTGGATTCGACCAGCCGACGCCCACCACGGTGATCGGCGAGGTCGAGCTGCGCCAGGGTCAGCGTTCGAACCTGCAACAGGTGCTGAACGATTCCCCGCAATTCCGCCCGACCACCACGACGCAGGTCTCGGCGGGCAACACCTCCAGCGGTAGCGCGCCGGTCGACCTTCGTGGTCTCGGCGCCAATCGCACGCTGACCTTGATCAACGGGCGGCGCTTCGTCGGGCAGAACAACCTCAACTATGTGCCCCTCGGGCTGGTGCAGCGAGTCGAGGTCGTCACCGGCGGCGCATCGGCTGCTTACAGCTCGGACGCGGTCGCTGGCGTCGTCAACATCCTGCTCAAGAACAAGGTCGAGGGGATCACCGTGGGCGTGCAGTCCGGCGTCTCGTCGCGCGGTGACGGTTCCCGCTATGGTGGCGACATTACGCTCGGTACCTCGTTCGCTGACGGCCGGGGCCAGTTGATGTTCGCCGGTGAATATGTGCGGGACCAGGCGATTCCCGACCGAAATTCGCGCCGCAACCTGGGCAGCGCGGCGATCGTCCGGCTCAACCCGAGCTCCACAACAGACCTGCGCCAGATGCTGGTGCGCGACGTCAATTCCGGCAACGTGGCTTCTGGCGGCCTGATCACCAGCGGCCTCTTCGCCGGCCAGGTGTTCAACGACGACGGCACGCTGCGCGCCTTCCGCGGCGGCACCTCGCTGGCGGCGAATCCCGCGACGACGCCTTTCCCCGCGCAGATGATCGGCGGCCTCGACGGGGTGGGCCTGTTCGACGTCGTGGCCGTTACCACGCCGCTGGAGCGGATCAGCACGTTCGGGCGGGCCACCTACGATTTTGGCGGCGTGACCTTGTGGGCGGACGCAACCTATGGCCGCTCGCGCTCCAAATATAATTTCCTGCCCGATATCGCGGCGCCGGCGAGCATCACCGTCCAGGCGAACAACCCGTTCCTGTCGTCGCAAATCCGCACTGCGCTCGCGGGCGCGGGGCAGACGAGCTTCACGGTCGGCCGGTTTTTCGACGGACCGTTCATGGTCGAATTCGACGGCACGCGCGAACAGAAGGAAGGCGCGATCGGCATCGATGCCGATCTGGGCAGCAGCTGGAAGCTGCGCGCGCACTACAGCCATGGCGAGACCGACTTCAGGCAGCGAGTCGGCAACACGCGCGTGGTTTCGCGCTTCAACAATGCGATCAACGCGGTGCAGGTCGGCAGCCAGGTCGTCTGCGCGATCAACGCCGACGCTTCGACAGCCAATGACGATGCGGCGTGCCGTCCGCTCAACCTGTTTGGACGCAACGCTCCTTCGGCCGACGCGCTCGCCTATACCCAAGGCACGCAGCGCAGCGACACGAAGAACAAGCTGGATGCGGCTGCAGCCGAGATCCAGGGCGATCTCTTCTCGCTCTGGGCTGGCCCAGTCACGGTCGCCGTCGGCGCCGAGGCACGCTGGGAGAACCAGCGCGCGGTGAGCGGCGCGCTCGACCTTGCCGGCGCGTTCGGCGGGCTGACGCTGTTCGGCAGCCCGGTGAGCGGCGGCTTCAACGTCAAGGAAGCGTTCGGCGAAGTCGCACTGCCGCTGGTGGACATCGAGAATGTGGTGAAGGTCGACCTGAACGGTGCCGCGCGTTATTCGGATTATAGCCGCAGCGGCGGAATCTGGTCGTGGAAGGGCGGCGCCACCGTCAGCCTGTTCGACACCGTCATGCTTCGCGCCACGCGGTCGCGCGATATTCGCGCACCAACGATCGGCGAATTGTTCGCGGTCCGCTCGCTCAACGTTGGGCCGCTGGTCGATCAGGATACCGCAGGACGGCTCGCCGCCAACCCGGCCTATAATTCGGCGCCGCAGCAGGTGCGGACCTTCACCGGCGGCAATCAGGACCTACTGCCCGAGATCAGCCATACCACGACGATCGGGGCCAGCTTCACACCCCGCTTCCTGCCTGGCGTCAATCTGTCGGTCGATTATTATGACGTCGAGATCAACGGTGCGATCACCGCCCTCTCCGCGTCGAACCTGACGGCCGCGTGCCGCAACGGCAGTGCCGCGGCGTGCGGCCGGATCACGCGCGATGCGACCGGGACGGTCGTCGAAGTTCTGTCGAACCAGCAGAATCTCGCGATCTTCGAGACGTCCGGCCTGGATTTCGAGGCGTCGTATCTCGTGCGCCTGTCAGATGTCGCCAATTCGATCCCGGGCACGCTGCGGATCCGCGCACTGGCAACTCATGTGCGCGAGTTCGTGCTCGACACCGGTATCCCGCCGGCCGGCACCACGGCGACCCGGGTCGATACCGCCGGCGATGTCGGCAGCGGCACCGGGAATACGATCCCCAAATGGCGTGGGACGTTGAGCTTCACCTATCAGGACGACTGGATGGGGCTGGATGCCCGCGTCCGCTATGTCGGAGGCGGCAAGCACAACCACCTGCTCGTCGACAATCCCGCCACGACGACCCTGGAAGGGCTGGTCAATAACGACATCGCCGCGCGCGCCTATCTCGATCTCGGCGCGCAGTTCAAGGTAGCGGACCGCTTCACGCTGTCGGCCAACGTCAACAACGTGTTCAACTCCGCGCCGCCGATCACGCCGGCACAGGCTTTGTACTATGACGCGATCGGCACCTATTTCACCGTCGGCGCGCGTATGAAGTTCTAATCGAGGGGGCGGGCGCGATACGCCCGCCCCAATTTTTCCCGAATAAGGGGCGTTCCCGATTCACCGGGAACCGAGTGCCCCGGCGTGTTGCCTGTTTCTTGCCCGGACCTTGTGCAATCCGAAGGCTCGCAACCGGCAGTGCTTGCAGCTTTCCCTGACTCCGACCGCGATTTCGCTCGCGCAAGGACGTGCTTGGCCCAATGCCTCGATGAAACGTTCCGGCGGCGAGGGCTCGCCCGAATCGGTGATGGCACCGATCTCCATGTGCATCCCTCAAGCGATCGCGATGGCCGGGTTCAGCCGGCCCCGCGGCAACGAACTCATTAAATCCGGCGAGATCCGATCGCCGAGGGCGGAAATTGTACCTTCCCGCGTAGCGCTGAGCGCCTTTTCCATTGATCGCGAGACGAGCAGTTTCCGACATGCTGCGTTCCAGACGCAACCCTTCACGCGAGCCATTAAACAGGCTGGTGACCCCTACGAGAGTAGAACTTTATTCTCAAGCAATATCAGGGTGTCCCTAAGTCCCCTGTAAAATCAGGGATTTGTCTTGTAGCGTGTTCGCGGTCGGTCGCCCTGATTTGCCTGAATTCCCATCAAAAAGTGGGAACGATTGTGGGATCATTTCAGGCAGGGAATAGAACCGATGGCTCTTACTGCGCTCAGGGTGAAGAACGCCAAACCCGGCCGCCATGTTGATGGTCGAGGGCTGTGTCTGCTGGTCAAGGACAGCGGCGCGCGGACATGGGTGCTGCGGATGCAGAAGAACGGCAGGCGGCGCGACTATGGCCTGGGATCGGCGCTGGATGTGTCGCTGGCCGAGGCACGCGACGCGGCGGCGGCGTTGCGCCGTCAGGTGCGCGAGGGCGTCGATCCGGTCGCCGAGCGGCGAAAGTCGCGCAAGGTGGTGCCGAGCTTCGAAACGGCGGCGCGGGCCTGCTACGAAGCGATGAAAGAAGGATGGAAGAACCAGCGTCATGCAAGCTGGATATCCAGCCTTGAGAACCATGTCTTTCCGCTGATCGGAACAAAGCCTGTGAACGAGGTGGACAGCGCGTGCGTGGTGGAGGTGCTGTCCCCCATCTGGCTCGACATTGCCGACACCGCGCGGCGCATCTTGCAGCGCATCGGCGCGGTGCTGGACTTCGCGCACATCAAAGGATGGCGGAAGGAAGAAACCTCGCTGCGCTCTGTCCGCAAGGGTTTGCCGCGTCAGGTGGATAAGGGCGGGCATCTCGAAGCCATGCCCTATGCCGAGGTTCCTGCGTTCATGGCGAAGCTGGCCGCAGCGTCGCCGACCACGGGGCGGGATGCGCTGCGGTTCACCATCTACAATGCGGTGCGCTCCAACGAGACGCGCTTTGCCGTGTGGACCGAATTCGACCTGGACAAGGGTATCTGGACCATTCCGGGCGAGCGGATGAAGGCGGGCGAAACTCACGTCGTGCCGCTGCCGTCGCCTGCCGTGGCGTTACTGCGCAAGCGGTGGAAGGAGCGCGAGAGCGATACCGGTCTCGTCTTCTCCGCCGATGGGGAAAAGGCGATCAGCGACATGACCATGACCAAGCTGTTGCGCGATGACGGAATCAAGGGCGTGACAGTCCATGGCTTCCGCTCCGCTTTCACCGACTGGTCATCGGAGAGAACGCGTTTTCCCAAGGAGGTAGCGGACAAGGCGCTGGCGCATAAGCTGCCCAACAAGGTGGAAGCCGCCTATCGTCGGACGGACTTCTTCGAAAAGCGGCGCAGCCTCATGGCGCGTTGGGCCGAGTATCTGGATCGCGTGCCCGCGAAGGTGAGCAAGGACGCCGGCCCCACGGCGTCCGAGCCTATGCCGCTCCGCGCCGCCGCCTGACCAGATCATGTAGGCTGGCGGTGGTGATGCGGGTGGACTTGCCGAGCTTAACCGTTTCGACTTCGCCAGCCGCTATCAACTCGTACAGCTTGGTGCGGCCGATGCCGATCATGCGGGCGGCGTCATTGACGCGCACGCAGATCGGATCTGGAGAGGGCGGGGCGATCATTGCCCCGCGCGCCCGGCGCGATCTTCGCGGTAGGCTACAGGATTGGCGATCCAGCGATTGACGGCGGACTCGTGCCAGCCGGCGCCGTGAATGCTGATCCGCACCTTATCGGGAAAGGTGCCATCGGCCATCTTGCGATAAAGCGTCGAGCGCGAGAGCCCGGTACGATCGAGAACGGTCTTCAGACGAATGATGCGATCAGGGTTGGACATGGGCGTGTCTTTCAAGTCACGGGTTTTCAAACGCCCCCATGAACTTGCATCGGATAGCCTGGCGTCCCAGGCAAGTGCCGTGTTGGGTGCTGGTTGACTCACAAGTGCTAGCGCCGGTGAAGACCGGCGGTCCGTGGCGGACTATGGCGGAAGGCGGCGTGATTTGGCGGAAACAGCTGCCGATTGGCATCAGCGCAGTTTCTGTCCCAGCGTTGCTTTTGTGTCACGTCTGCCGGCGCGGTTTTGCCGCGATTTAAGCCGCGTTGCGCTTTGCTCCGATCGGTTCTTCATGGCGCTTCATCCTGGTCGATGGTCTGCCCGCCATCGATCAGGCTACGTCAGTCCTTCCCGGCGCGAAACCGTGGCGGCACTGTCGTGCCGGTTTGCGCAGTTACGGTAGCCTTTGCGCTGCGAAAGCCCTTCCGCGCACAACCGGAAGCGTCATCGGATCGCCAGCTTCTCTTAGCTCGACAGGGCGGCTTGTTCGTCCAGCTTTTCGCGGCGCTCGACTTCGCGCTCAATGATCTCTCGGATGAATGCAGCTCGTCGCTGCCGCCCGACAAGCTTGTTGATGCGCTCGCCAAGACCCTCCGGCAAACGAATGTTGGTCGATTTCACCTTGAGCGACGGCCTTCCCATGCTCGCGTCGTAACCGCGCAAAGGGAGCTTTCAATCGGAAGCAGAATAAGCGGTGCCGCTTATGGCTCTGGGCGGAATTCGCCGCCTTCGAGACAGCAGACGAGGAAGGCAGCACCATGACTCCACGCAATCTCCCTCTCGATGATTCGTCGATTGCTCCCCGCACATCACGCCGCGCCCTGATTCGGGCGCTGGCAGTAACCCCGGTTGCGGCTTCCCTTGTGAACCCGGCCTGGGGCGAGGCCCTGGTGAGGCTCCACAAGGAGCACGACGACGAAACGGCATTGCTCTGTCGCAGCAGGGAAGGGCGGTGCCTCAGCAGGTTCCGCTATCATCGGGCGGAGAGCTTCTTTCAGACTCTCGAAGCCGGAATTCTCACGACCAATGACGATGTTTTCTATTATTCCGGTATCGTCGCCCAACTGGCGCTGAGCAGCTATTTGCTCGACATCGGCTTTGAGGATGAATGGTGCGCGCGATTCATCGGTTTGCGCGTGGCCAAGTCTCTTGCCTACGCCGAGGCTACCGGACTGGGCCATGATTGTCCGCACTTGGCGCGACTGGCGGCGGTGCTAACGCCCTACTGGAAATGGCGCCAACCGCGATGGAATGATCCAACACCATCCAGTGACGGCTTTACGGGAGATCAGGTGCGTCCGCTGCTTCGCGCGCTGCTAGACCGCGTGCATGAGGTGACAGGTCATACCCGGCCGAACGGCTGGCGGCGGCGCCTGGGTGGTAAATGAAGCGCGTCATGGCGAATGCGCCGGACCATGATGCGGCCACGCTTGTTGCTCTTGAAACTGCGACCGAGGCGCTGCTCCCGCTAACGCGCGTGGTGTTCCTGCTGCACCGCGTGGACGACCTTTCCTATGAAGCTATCGCTTGCCGCCTCTCGATCGGCGTTTCGGCCGTGGAAAGTGGTTTGGCTGACGCGCTGTATCGGTTGTGCTGCACTCTCGATGGCGACACCGCCGAGCGCGCCATGCCCGAGGCTCTCGCCGACGCTCATGCGCTCTTGAGCCGGCGCTATCGCTGCTATTGCGAAGGGAGGCTCCGCGCGCTCGACATTCCCGCGCCGCTTGATTGGGATGACGGCGAAGATGACGACGTCGCCGTGATGCGGGCGATGATACAATCGATGCCATCTGCAGTGCTGCAGACATTTATCCTCAGCGAGACCGGGAACCTGACGTGCACGCAGATTGCCAAGCGGATGGGGACGTTCCGATGGATTGTGCGCAGGCGAATGCTCCGCGCGATTTATCGCGTCGCTCAGCGCCCAGTGTCGTTCGAGCGATGGTTGCGAGGCATTTGAGCGGCGGATTGAGACCCAAATATTACCGCTTAGGCGGGTGGGCACCGCTCCCGAAAACTGACCGGCAGCTTTGCATCTTCACAGAGCATGGTGTCCCGACCGTCGAACGGCTTGGTCTGGTGGGAAGGGGAACGTCCGATTTTGCACAGGCTCGGGCGAAAGCGGATGCTTATGCGAACCACTCAACACCAACTATCAATCGACGTAGTTCGTAATTGCCGTGACGAGTAGCGGAGTCTTCGAGGATGCAACGCTTCAGAAGAACCACGGAATATCAGCGGGCGACGTGTAGATTTCCACGATCTTGCCGTTCCGAACAGAAAGCCAGCTGATATAGTAGAGCATTCCTTTGTATACCCATTCGATGCGAATGCGGTCGCTTGCCTTCAGGTAGTAGGGCGCGGCGGGTACGGTTTGCTCTCCGAAGGGAAGACCATCAAAATCGCCGAGCAGGGTGCATTCCAAATGCCCTGCAGCGGAGCAGGCTCGATTGTTCGGCCCCAGGGCAACAGTGGATTTGAACCTTCCCACAGTTCCACTGCGATAAGCGTTGAGAAAAGCCGCGACCACCCTAGCTTCGGTCTCCGGCAGGGGAGAGGCACCCGGCGCCGCAGGAATGAGGCCGCGTTGCTGCTTTCCGTTAGGACGGGTCACATCACCGATCCTCAGCCCGTCCCAAGGTCCTCCGTACAGACGTTTCTCGGGGTCACCGAGCAACCCGCCACTGGACGGAAAGTCGGCTTTGACAGGTATTAAAGTTAGATTGAGGTAGATTGAGCGAACGATGTTGTCTTTTACCCCGATGGCTAACAGTCGAACCGGCGCATCATCCGTTAGTGTCGGGCACACAAGTCGGAACAGAAAATAGACCCGATCGGGCTTTATCACGCCCGGACCAATATCCTCCGGCGACAGCGCCGTGCATCCGGTCAGTTCCGTGTGCATCCGGTCCGCCATGTTGACATCCGAAGCTAGGACGCCGGGAAATGTTGACGGGGCGCTGATGCCGACGATCTCCATATCGGGCGCGCCGGGCAAGGCCGTCGGTGCACCAGATTTTAGGATCGTAGTCACAGCCGTCACTGCCGCCGCACGGCTCGCTGAGCTCAGCGGCGTGGGCGGTGCGTCATAGCTTCTCGGCAGAGCCATCACCGCGCCCGGTGTGCCGGGAGCACTGTCGACCATGATCGCGCCGGTGGATTGGCCCAATAAAGGTGTGGTCCCCGCGAGAAAAAGCAGCAAAGGCGCGAGCAGCCGCACTACAAGCGCGCGCCTCCTCAACACGAATATTGGCGCCATGAGTTTGTCCCCCATGACAATATTCATATCCAGGCTAAGGTGATCCGCAATTGGAATCTTGCGGGAAAATGAACTGGAACGCGGACGGCGTGCGAAAAAATGCGCGCTCGTCACGGTTGGTTCCGGCTTTTTTCATTTCACGCCGATTGAAAGGGCTGGCCGAGGCGCTCTGTGGGGTTCGAAAAAGCTGACGGTCGGAATTCAGCGGAGCAATTTTTTCACTGAACGGCAACAACTGGGGCGGGAGCAGAACGGCCGGTTTTTAACAAGCAGTCCGGCAGCTATCGACACCGCGCCCACCGAAAGCTGGCCGGCGGGAAAGTCCCATTCCTTACCGCTCGCCGGTGGGCAATTCCCCTTTTGCGTCGATCCGCATGAGGGGCGAATCTCCTGCCTGTTCCGCCGCGAACGCACGGGTGCCTTTGCGCTTCCAAACGGCGAGCGCGTGATCGCGATCCTCACCGCGCAGTTTGTCCGAGATCGAGATCAACGCGCCGTAAAGTGTGGCGCGATCATCATCCGTCAGATCGATCAGCCCCGCCTTCACAATCAGGCCGCCGAGCTCGATCAGGTGCCGCGTTCGCTCCCGTCGTTTCACGACCCATTCGCGCATGTCGGTTCGCGCCTTCTTTGCCTCAAGCCGATGCCGCGCCGCCGTCGAGCGGTAAAGTGCCGCTCGGCTGGCGCTGAGTTCGCGGCGCAGGCTTTCGTGTTTGGCCCTGAAAGAACGCCGCGCCCCGCTTGCGCCAGCCCTCCTTTGTCGCAGCGTCCTTCATCGCGACAGCATCGAGCAGCGCGCCCGCGAGCATATCGGTGTCGAGCGCATCCGCCCCAGTCCCCGCAACCAGTTCGCCAAGCTGACGCACCCGGCGTTCCTTGAGTTGCCGCGCCTTGTCGGCGAGGGCTTTCAGTTCCGAATCGAAGTCACGGGGCTTGCGCATCGAAAGTCTCCTTGAGAGATGATGCGGCCATGATAATAGAGGGCAGGGCGTAATGCTGTAGCGTCACCGGGACAGTGTGGCACTCGCTAGTCCCTCACCGGAATTTTTCGAGTGAGGGCGCGCTTATACGTCGTGCCGACGTGCGCTCAGAAGTGTAGATGGTACGTCGCTATGGCGATCTACCATTTCTCGGTCAAAGTCATCAGTCGCGCCAGCGGGCGCAGCGCCGTCGCCGCTGCCGCCTATCGCGCGGGCGACCGGCTGCGCGACGAGCGGCTCGACCGCGACCATGATTTTACCAACAAATCGGGCGTCGTGCACAGCGAAGTGCTGCTGCCCGAGAACGCGCCCGAGGAATGGCACGACCGCGAACGGCTCTGGAACGATGTCGAGGCGTTCGAGAAGCGGAAGGACGCGCAGCTTTCGCGTGAGGTCGAGTCCGCCATTCCGCGCGAGATGACGCAGACGCAGGGCATTGAGCTTGCCCGCGATTTCGCGCAGGCCGAGTTTGTTGATCGCGGCATGATCGCCGACCTCAATGTGCATTGGGACATCGGCGCGGATGGGCTGGCCAAGCCCCATGCCCATGTCATGCTCACCATGCGCGAGGTTGGCGACGACGGGTTCGGCGCGAAGGTTCGCGACTGGAACCGCACCGAACTTGTCGAGCAGTGGCGCGAGCGCTGGGCCGAACACGTCAACGAAAGGTTGGCCGAACTCGATATCGATGCGCGCATTGATCACCGCTCCTTGGAAGCGCAGGGCATCGACCTTGAGCCGCAAGACAAGATTGGCCCGGCCGCGCAGCGCATGGGCGAGCGTGACCTTGAATCGGAGCGGATCGAGGATCACCGCGAGATCGCGCGGCGCAATGGCGAACGCATCATTGCGGAACCGCGCGTCGCCCTCAATGCGATCACCCACCAACAGGCGACATTCACCCGCCGCGATATGGCGATGTTCATTCATCGCCACAGTGACGGGAAGGAGCAGTTCGACGCCGCGATGAACGCGGTGCGCGGCTCGCCTGATCTCGTCGCCCTGGGGAAGGGCGGGCGCGGCGAAGATCGGCTTACCAGCCGCGAGATGATTGAGGCCGAACAGCGGTTGCAGCGCGCCGCCGAACTGATGGCGGAACGCTCGCGGCACCGCGTTTCGGAGAGCGGCCGGGAAGGGGCGCTGGCGGGCGCGCAGGAACGTGGGCTGGGCTTGTCGGGGGAGCAGCGGGCGGCGTTCGACCATGCGACTGATGCGCGGGGCTTGAGCATGGTCGTGGGCTATGCGGGAACCGGCAAGAGCGCCATGCTGGGCGTAGCGCGCGAGGCTTGGGAATCGGCGGGCCTCAATGTACGCGGCGCGGCCTTGTCAGGGATCGCCGCCGAGGGCTTGGAGAACGGCTCCGGCATCGGCTCGCGAACCATTGCCAGCATGGAACATGGATGGGCGCAGGGCCGTGACTTGCTCACGGCCCGCGACGTGCTGGTGATCGACGAGGCGGGCATGGTCGGCACGCGCCAGATGGAGCGCGTGTTGTCCCACGCGGCCGACGCGGGCGCGAAGGTCGTATTGGTCGGCGATCCGCAGCAATTGCAGTCGATCGAAGCAGGGGCTGCATTCCGGTCGATCCATGAGCGGCATGGTGGTGTCGAGATCACCGAGGTTCGCCGCCAGCGCACCGGCTGGCAGCGCGACGCCACGCGCCATCTTGCCACTGGCAGGACCGGCGAGGCGATCCGCGACTATGGCGATCACGGCGCGGTCCATTCGGCTGCCACACGCGGTGAGGCGCGCGATGAACTTGTCGATCGCTGGGACCGACAGCGGCAGGCCAATCCCGGCGATTCACGCATCATCCTTACCCACACCAATGACGAGGTGCGCGATCTCAACGAGACGGCGCGCGGCCGGATGCGCGATGCCGGCGAACTGGGCGACGATGTGCGGGTGAAGGTCGAACGCGGCGAGCGGGATTTCGCGTCGGGCGACCGCGTGATGTTCCTGCGCAACGAGCGTGGCCTTGGCGTGAAGAACGGCACGCTGGGCACCATCGAACAGGTCAGCGCGCAGAGCATGGCCGTCCGCACCGATGACGGCCGATCGGTCGCGTTCGATGTGAAGGATTATGCCCATGTGGATCACGGCTACGCGGCAACGATCCACAAGGCGCAGGGCATGACCGTGGACCAGGCGCATGTCCTCGCAACCCCAGGCATGGATGCCCACGGAAGCTATGTCGCGCTCTCCCGCCATCGGGATGGTGTCGAGCTTCACTACGGTCGCGACGACTTCGCCGATCAGCCCCGGCTTGGCCGCACGCTATCTCGCGAACGCGCCAAGGACATGGCGGGCGATTACGAGCGCGCCGATCCGGCGCGTGCATTCGCGGAACGGCGCGGGATCACGTTCCGCGAGCGCGTTGCCGAGATCGTCCGCGTCGGGGCAGAGAAAGCGCGCGGGATCTTCGACAGTTTCAAGCCGAAGATCCCCGCGCCGCGCGAACAGGACATGTTCGCGGATTTCCGGCCCGAACCGCGGGAACCGGCAAAGCCCGAGCTGTTGCGCGTCGGGGGACAGCGTGGTGCGATCGAGCGCTATGCTAAGGTGCTCCACGAGATCGAACGGACGCGTGAATCTCGCTCGGCCGTGATGCCGCACCAGCGCGAGGCGCTGGAGCGCGCCAGAGAGGCACTGGACGCTATCCGGCCCAATGCCTCAACCGATCTGCGCGCGGCCTTCCAGCATAGCCCGGAGCTTGTCGGCGAGGCCGCTAAAGGCCGCAGCCAGGCAGCGATGCGCGCGATGCAGCTTGAGTCCGAAATCCGCACCGATCCCTTTCAACGTGCCGACAAGTTCGTGGAAGGGTGGCAGCAGTTGCAGCGCCACCGCGAGGATTTGCAGCGCGACGGAGATTTTCGGGGCGCGCGCAAGGTTGGCGGCCAGATGGCGGGCATGGCGAAGAGCCTCGAGCGCGACGCGCAGGTGGAATCGCTGCTGCGCGGCCGACGCCATGAACTCGGGATCGGCACCGACATCAGCCGCAACCTGTCCCGCGACCTCGTGGATCATGTGTCTTTCGAACAGTCCCGCAGCCTTGGAATGAGCCGATAGGAGGAAGAAATGCCCGACGAACAATCCTTGCTGAGCGAGCCGGAACCCGCACCGGAAACTGCCGCGCAGGCGTTCGCGCGCCTGGATGGCCGGATCGCCATGATGGCGCGCGCGGTCGAGCATCTGGCCGCCGAGCGGGCGAGCATCGATATTCCCGACTACAGCGCCACGCTGGGCCAGATGAACACCCGGCTTGCCGCCATCGCGGAAGAGCTGGCTGACATTGCCGAAAAACCCGCCATGCTGTTGACACCGGAAGGGCTGGCGGCGCGGATGGACGCGGCGGCGGAGAAATCCCGCCGCGCCGACAGCGCGACGCTTCGTGAAGCGCGGGAGGCCCATCAGGAAGCGGCGAGGATTATCCGCGACCTTGCAGGAGTGGTCCGCGAGAAGCACGAGCAGCTCAAGCATGTTCTATGGGCCGCAGGCGGCGGCGTGCTGGCGGGATGCCTGTTGTGGTCGTTCCTTCCCGGCGTGGTGGCCCGCACGCTACCTGAGGGCTGGCATATGCCCGAGCGCATGGCGCGCCATATGGTCGGCGAGCCGACCTTATGGGAAGCGGGAACGCGGATCATGCGCGCGGACAGCCCGGAGGCTTGGCGGGCCATCGCGGACGCCGCCGAGATGCGGCGCGATAACCGCGAGGCCATCGACGTCTGCGAACAGGCCGCCAGCAAGGTCAAGCAGCCTGTGCGATGCATGATCAGGATGAGGGCTGGCGGAAGGTGAGGCGACCGGGCCGCTCCAGCTACGTGGCCGGCCGCAGTGACTCCTTCCTGTCCTCTCTCCTCTTCGACCTATGTCGATTCGCTCATGAGGATGCGCGGCATCTGGCATGGGCTGCCGTGAACAAGCTTGAATGCTACATCCTGCTGAAAGATGGCGACCCAAACAAAGCTGGGATTGCCTTATCGACTCGCAGATGGAGATCGGGGAACGCGCCGACCCCAACTTCGCTAATCTCGAGGCCAAGGGATATGATTTTGCGGCGTCGATGGCTCGTCTGTCCGAAGATAGCGTCGGCTACGCGATTTCTGCGGCGGCCTTTCCAAGTCGGCGGGGAGGGACTCCCGTTGACCCTTCCTGGCGCACTCTTTAGTGCACCAGGAAGCGGCGCCGATTCCCTCAGTGCTTGATGATTCCGGTCAAATCCTGATGGCCACGCCGCTTCCCTCTGCGCCTGATACGCCAGCCATCACGGCGCACCTTAACGAACACGTACCCGAAAATTAATGCCACCACGATCATCCCGACCCCGATGGCCAACAAGGTCGGACCGGTTGTGCCGAAGGACGACTCAGTCGTGCCTGTTGTCATCGAACGAGTCCCTATGCTGCTGAGCGTGCCGCAAGACATAGGCTGGAGCAGTGGTCGGGTAAAGGTACGGGCGGCATCAAGCGATGCAGCGGACCTCTTTCATCAAGGGGACGGCCTGGCTATGCTGCGAAGCATGGGGGCTGCATGAATATCGAACGACCGCAAGAACGGGCGGCCAGCCGCTCTCGTGTGAGCTATCGCCCGGAGATCGACGGGCTTCGTGCCGTCGCTGTCGCAGCCGTCCTGCTATTCCATTTCGATCGATCGCTACTGCCCGGCGGTTTTGTCGGCGTCGATATATTTTTCGTCATCTCCGGGTTTCTGATCAGTTCGATATTGCTGAGCGATATCTCGAACGACCGCTTCTCTCTTGGCCGCTTCTACCAGCGCCGTATATCCCGAATATTTCCGGCCGCGTTACTCGTCATTCTTGTGACGACTCTGGCAGCATCTCAAATCTATTCTGATCAGGATCTGGCATCGCTGGGCGTCACCGCCGCGGCGGCGGCGGTGTCGCTGATCAATTTCAAGCTCCTGTCGCAGCACGGCTATTTCGTGATGTCGGCGGACGCGCAGCCGCTCCTGCATTATTGGTCTCTCGCAGTCGAAGAGCAATTCTATCTCGTCTTTCCGCTGCTGCTTTGGCTGCTGATGCGATTCGTCGCTCGTCCGCTACGCGCCATGTTCTGTATGACCGTTCTCAGCTACGTGCTGTGCGGCTTCGTGACGGCATATTATCCAACCATCGCGTTCTACATGCTGCCTACGCGCGCATGGGAACTCCTCGCTGGTTCATGCCTGGCGCTCTATGTCGGTCATGGCGCGCACCGCGACGGGACGAGCGGCTGGTGGGCACCGTGGGCTGGTCTCGCTTTGATCGTATTGTCGGTTTTTGTAATAGATGAGGCCTCGCGCTTTCCAGGTTGGCTGGCCGCGTTGCCGGTTCTTGGGGCGGTCCTGCTGATCGCCCCTACCGATGGAACGAAATTCGGCCCGGTCAAGCTTCTCGCTCAGCCGGCTATGGTGGCGATTGGCGTCAGATCCTACTCGCTATACCTCTGGCATTGGCCGGTCTTCTCGCTTGTCGACTACCAGTTCTTCCAGGACGGAGACCTTTTGCGCGCTGTGTTGAAGGTTGGCCTCACCATGGCCTTGACCGAGTGCAGCTATCGCTTCGTTGAAACGCCGGCGAGGATCGCCCTGAACTCTCCGGCGCGCCGCTGGTATGTCTTTGCAGGCGCATTCGCTCTGGTCGGAGCGATCGGCGTAGCGGGCTTTCAGATGCGGTCGTCTCTCTATTTCGATGTGCCGCCTGGATCGATTGCTGCAGGGGGGAAAGTCGTCTCCGGTGGCAGTGGAGGGAAAGTTCTGCTGTCAGGCGATAGCGAGGCGGCAATGTACGGGGCGGAACTCGGATCGCTCGCTCGGGAGCGCGCCTTTACGCTCTATGCGGTCGGTGTGGCGGGCCAGAACGAGCTTCCCGGTGCAGACCAGACCCTTTGGCCCTCCGTCGAGACTCTGATCGCACAGACAAAGCCGGATGTCGTCGTGCTCATCAACGATTGGTCAGCGAAACTCACGAGCGCGGAGCCGTTGCGGCAGGCAATAGCTTTTAGTCTCGCTCACGCCCGACGCGTCGTTATCGTCACGCAGCCACCGATACTCCCCGACAACGTCAGCCGCGAAGCAATCCGGGCCGGCCTGCGCGGGCCGTTTAGGGAGCCGCCCGATCAGGCGCGCCGTCGCATGGCGGCCAACGCGATCATCGAATCCTTTCAGAGCGAGCGCGTCATCGTCGTCGAGGCCGCCGACAACTTCCTCGCTCCGGATGGATCGATCCGCATTGTGGATGCCGATCGACGGATGACGTTCAAGGACGCCCGTCACCTGTCGAATAGCGGCACGCTTATGGCCCGCCAGGAGCTTGGGGCAGCGCTCGGCCACGCGCTCGCTATTCCCTAAGAGAGCAAGGCAGTTCGCGGCGGATTCGTGGGCGGCGGACAGCCTGTCAGACCCAGCGAACCGGGATGCGGCCGAGGCGCCTCCAGGCGTTGAACACAAGGGCGGCGAGGTGCCGCCGCCGTGCCAGGCACCGGAGCGGCCCGGGCCGGCATCGAGGCAACGCTCAATGCAGAAAAAACGCTAAACTATCGGACGGATCTCCTGATCACCCCTTTCGAACAGCCTCGCGGACGTGCCGCGTTTGCTGGGGCTGCGTGTGACGGATGGGGGCGAGATGGTTTCGATTTTCACTGGGCTCGGCGCTGGTTTCGGGCGTGGATCGGCGACAACGCTGGGATCCTCGGGCTTGCTTGGGTCGGGTTCGCTGGGGCGCAACAACGAGCAGGTCTCGCTGAACGCTGCGACCGGCAACCTGCTGATCGGCCAGCGCGACGAGTTCCTGGTGGGGTTGGGGCCGGATTCGCCGATCGGGCGGACCTACAACAGCCTCGAGGATGTCACGGACGGCGACAACAACGATCATTGGCGCCAGGGCACGACGCGCGGCATCCATGGCCTGACCGGCACGCTCAACACGACGGGGAGCACCGTCAAGCGCACCTCGGGCGATGGGTCCGACATCACCTACACGTGGAACGCAACCGCTTCCGCCTATGTCGCCACCGACGGCGACGGTGCCCATGACACGCTGAGCTATGCCGCGGGCGTGTGGACCTGGACGGACGGTGCCAGCCAGTTCACCGAGAAATACGCAGCACACGGCGTCTATGGCCTGACCGGCACGGTCAACACGACCGGCAGCACGATCACGCGCATCAAGGCCGATGGCACCAGCAGCACCTATACCTGGGACACCGCGACCTCGAAATATATCGTCAGCGCGGGGACCGCCAGCACCGACAACCTGACCTATGCGGGCGGGGTGTGGACCTGGTCGAACAGCGGCACCCCGCTCACCCAATATTATTACAACAACGGCGCGAACTGGCGGATCACGGAGCTGGCCAACACGATTGGCCAGAAGCTTACCTTCACCTATGCCGGCGCGACCCTGGACAAGGTGACCACCCAGGACGGCAGCTATGAGCAATATAGCTGGTCAGGCGGCCATATCAGCCAGATCGTGACGGGTTATACTAACCTGGCCACGGGCGCTGCGAACCAGACGCTTACCCGAACACGCTACGGCTATGATGCGTACAACCGGCTGACGACGGTCACGGTCGATCTGTCGCCTAACGACAATGTCATTGCGGATGGCAAGACGTACGTCACTACCTACACCTACAAGTCTGCTACCGCCGGAACTCCCGGCTTCACCCAGGTTGCGACGATCGCCCAGACCGACGGTTCCTCGATCTCGGTCGACTATGATGGTGCAGGCCGCGTCACGACCTTCACCCAGGCGGTCGCCGGCGGCGTCACGCGAATGACGTCGATCGTGTACGGCGCCGGCTCGACGACGATCACCGATCCTCTGATGCAGGTGACCACGCTCGAGTACAATGCCGACGGGTCGCTGAAAAAGGTCACCGCGCCTCCGGCCTATAGCGGCGCGGCGGCCCAGGTCGCGCAGTTCGGCTACGATGGCAGCGGCAATGTCCTGACGACGACCGATGCGCTCGGTGTCGCTTCCACCTTCACGTACGACGCGTCGGGCAACATGCTGACCTCGACCGATCGCCTCGGCAACGTGGTCACCCGCACCTATAGTGCGAAGAACGAGTTGCTCACGGAGACCCGGACGGGATCGGATGCCAGTGGGGCGAGCGTTAGCCACACCACGCGCTATGCATACGACACAAATTATCTCCTGCGATATGCGGTCTCGGCAGAGGGGGAAGTGACCGAATATCGTTACGACGCGCTTGGTCGGGAGACGTCGCAGCTCGTCTATACCGATCAAAAATTTAGTCTCTCGGGATATACAAGCACCCAGCCTGTCCCGGAGACGTCCCTTAACGCATGGGTGGTGGGGCTGGCGGATCGCAGCACGGTACAACGCACGGATACCGCATATAATCTGCGAGGAGATCCAATCAGCACCACGAGCTATGGTGTCCTGTCAGCGGGCGGAACCGCTCCAGGAGACGTCTCCGTGATCCAGGCCGGGGCGGGTACCACGGCGAGTCTGCAAACGAGTGGCCTGACCCGCATTGCAAAAACGAGCGGCACTACTGCGTTTGACGCCGATGCGTCCTCAACCATGGGCGCGAGCGGGGATTTCGCCCTCCAGATAAAGCCAAATCAGACCAACGCCAATCTGATGGTAGGGGTGTCGCAAAACCCGAGCAGCTCGACCTCGAACGTCAGCCTTCAATATGCCTTCTATTTCCAGGGCTTCAACGTCAACAGCGCGGATAGCGGTAACGCGCTTCTGCTGAGTCCGTCATTTGCAGTCGGCGATACGTTCTGGCTGGTCAGGACCGGGACCACCATCAATTATTACAAGGGGGCGACGCTGGATGCAGCGATCGCGGCAGGCAGCCTTCGCACGGTCGCAGGGGCGACGGGTACCTTCTATTTCGACTGTACGGTGCAATCGACCGGTGCGTCGTTCGACGTAGCGTTCATGTCTGACCCCGCCGGAATCCAGGCCGGGGCGGGTACCACGGCGAGTCTGCAAACGAGTGGCCTGACCCGCATTACAAAAACGAGCGGCACTACTGCGTTTGACGCCGATGCGTCCTCAACCATGGGCGCGAGCGGGGATTTCGCCCTCCAGATAAAGCCAAATCAGACCAACGCCAATCTGATGGTAGGGGTGTCGCAAAACCCGAGCAGCTCGACCTCGAACGTCAGCCTTCAATATGCCTTCTATTTCCAGGGCTTCAACGTCAACAGCGCGGATAGCGGTAACGCGCTTCTGCTGAGTCCGTCATTTGCAGTCGGCGATACGTTCTGGCTGGTCAGGACCGGGACCACCATCAATTATTACAAGGGGGCGACGCTGGATGCAGCGATCGCGGCAGGCAGCCTTCGCACGGTCGCAGGGGCGACGGGTACCTTCTATTTCGACTGTACGATGCAATCGACCGGTGCGTCGTTCGACGTAGCGTTCGCAGCAATCGATTCCGGCACCGATACCTCCCGCACCGCTTATATCTACGACCAGGCCGGACAGGTGCTCAGCCGGACGATCACCGGGCTCGGCACCGAGACGTTCGTCTATGACGGCCTGGGCCGGATCACGGCATCGACCGACCTGAACGGCAACACGACCAGCTTCGTGTTCAACGATTCCACGATGCAAACGGTGGTCACGCTCACCAACGGCTATGTCCAGACCTCGGTCTATAACAAGGCGGGTGAACTGGTGTCGTTCACCGACTCCGGCAGCAACGTCACCGGTGGTACCGCCTATTACGCCTATGATCAGCGCGGCCAACTGCGCATCACGACCGACGCGACCAACCACAACAGCTATGTGGTCTATGACAAGACGGGCAGGAAGGTGGCCGATGTCGATCACTACGGAAACCTGATCGAATATCGCTACGACGCGAATGACCTGCTGGTCACGACGATCCGCTATGCTACCGCGATCACCTCAACCCAGCTCACGACGCTGCAAAATCCCCTGTCGAACGTCGAGATGTCGACGCTTCGGCCGAGTGCGGCCGCGACCGATATGTGGGCATGGACGGTTTACGACGCCGAGGGACGCGTCGTGGAGGCGATCAACGGCGACGGCGGGGTCACGACCTATCAATATGACGGAGAGAGCCGCCTGATCGGCACGGTCAGCTATTACAACAAGCTGACCTCGACTCAGGTCACAACCATCAAGGCAACGCCGCCATCCAGCGCCGTGCTGCCGACCGTGGATGCCGTACGCGACAGCGTCGCCCGTAATTTCTACGACAAGTCCGGCCGGCTGATCGGTGTGCTCGACAGCGAAGGCTATCTCAGCCGGATCACCTACGACGCTGGCGGCCGCAAGGTTGTCGAGACGGCGTTTGCGACGATCACCACGGCTGGCCTGCGCGCGACGGGCAGCTTCAACGCCTTGGTCACCTCGGTCACGACGGTCACGAACCCCGCCGATCGCATCATGCGCTATGTCTATGACGGGCAGGGTTATCTTCGCTTCCAGATCGATAGCCTGAACCAGGTCACCGAATATGTGTATGATTCAGGCGTTGCCGGGGGCGCGATCGGAGTCGTCAGGCAGACGATTCAATATGCAGGCACGATCGGTGCGCTGAGTGACTACAAGATCGCAACCGTCAAGATGGCGGTGGCGGCGCTTGCGAGCAACCCCGACAATCGCAAGAGTTGGGCGGTCTACGACACATCCAACCGGCTGGCCTATGCGATCGACGCCACCGGCGCGGTCACCGGATTCAGCTACGACAATCTCGGCCAGGTCACCAAGAGCGTCCGGTTTGCCACCACGCGGTCGACCGCGACCCTGCCCGATCTTGCGACGATGATCTCCTGGCAGACCGCCAATACCAGCGCCACGACAGATCGCGTCACCCGCAACTACTACACCGCGCGCGGCGAGCTCCGCTATGCGGTCGATGCGGAAGGGTATGTCACCCGCTTCGACTATGACGCAGAGGGTCGGACGATCGGCACTGCGCGGTGGGACACGGCTATCACCGCCAGCGACAGCACCACGATCGCCAACGTCGCGACCCTGGCGACCGGCACCTACGCCACCACCGCGACCAGCTACGATATGGACGGCCGCGTTGCCACCCGGACCGACGGCGAAGGCGTCGTCACCGGCTATGTCTACAACGCCAACGGCACGCTGCTCTGGACGACGGTCGCGACCGGGACGAGCGACGAGGCGAAGACCGTCTATGAGTACGACAATGCCGGGCGGGTGGTCACCCGGTACGACGCGTACGGCACGGCCGAGGTGGCAATCACCCGGTTCACCTATGATGGTTTCGGCAATGTCCTGACGGTCACCGATCCGGCCGCTGCCGTCACGACCCGCACCTATGACCGGCTGGGGCAGGTGCTGAGCGAGATCAACCCGCTCTCGGGCGCGGTCGCGTATCAGTACAACGCGTTCGGCGAGGCGGTGAAAGCCACCGACGAACGCGGTAACGTCAGCTTCAGCTATTACGATACTCTTGGCCGGGTCACGCTCAGCTACGATGCCGGGCAGTACGGCACGCAGAGCAGCTACACGGTGTTCGGCGAGCTCGCCTCGGTCAAGCGCTGGTACAACAAGGCGAACAATGCCGGCAGCGTCACCGTGACGACCCAGCCCACCTTCACCGCGGACGCCGCGCGCGATGCGACGACGAGCTTCCTCTATGACAAGGTCGGCCGTCTCCTCGGCTCGACCGACGCGCTGGGGGCGGTCGTCAGCTATACGCTCAATGCGTTCGGCGACATCGTCACCGAGGTAGATCCGCTCGAGAGCAGCCCGGCAACCACGATCCAGACCACGCGCACCTATGACCGGCGCGGCCTGCTGAAGACGCAGGTGGTGGATTCGGCGGGCGGGGGCAAGGCGCTCACCACGACCTATGGCTATGATGCGTTCGGCCGGGTCGTCTCGCTGACCAATCCCGCGAGCCAGGTCACGACCAGCAGCTATGACCGCAACGGGCGGCTCAAGACCCTGGTCGACGCGCTCAGCCACACCACGACCTACAGCTATGACAAGCGCGGCAACCTGGCGGCCGTCCAGGACGTGATGAGTCAGATCACGCGCTACACCTATGACGGCAACGACCGGCTGATCTACACGGTCGATGCGCTCGGCGGCGTCACCCAGAACAGCTATGACGCCGATGGCCGGGTGATCCTGAGCAAGGCCTATGCGAGTGCGATCTCGCTCGCCGGCCTGGTGACGATCACCACCACCGCCGCGATTACCGCTGCCCTGGCCGCGCGCGTCTCTCCCTCGAGCAACGACCAGCTTACCCGATCGGTCTATGACACGAACGGGCAGCTCCGCTTCAGCGTCGATGCCGCGAACTTCCTGACCGAGTTCGTCTATGACGCCGCCGGCAACGCCATCCGTAGCATCGCCTATTCGACCGCGATCGCATCGGCGCCCACCTACACCATGGCGACCATCGCCACGCAGATCGCCGGGATGAGCGCCCCCGCGATCGTCGCTTCGCCGATCATCCGGAATGTCTACAATGCCGACAACCAGCGCGGCTTCACGATCGATGCGCTCGGCAACGTCACTGCCTATACCTACGACGCCCAGGGCAATGTCGTGAAGCAGCAGCGGGTGGCGGCGAACTACGTCACTGCCGGCGACCCGACCGATGCCGCGATGGCGACGTGGCTCGCCAGCAACGGCAACGCGACCAACGACCGGATCTCGCGCGCGATCTACGACCAGAACGGCCAGCTGCGGTTCGATGTCGATGCCGAAGGCTATGTCACCCAATACACCTACAACGCCGCCGGCAGCGTCCGCACGACCGTCCGTTACGCTGACCGCTTCAACGGCACCGGCGGATTCACTGCGTTCACCGACGCTACGACATTGGCGCAGGCGATTGCCAATGTCGCCGCGACTCCGACCGCCCCTGCGGCGATCACCGAGTTCAAATACGATAGCGCGGGCCGGCTGACCGAGACGGTCGATCCCGAAGGCACGCGCACCGTGATGACGCTCAACCAGCTCGGCCAGGCGCTGAGCACGGCGGTCGCTTACGGCACCGCCGACGAGAGCGTCACGACCAACAGCTATGACGCGCTCGGCCGCGTGCTCACCGAGACGCGCGGCTACGGCCAGCCTGAGGCGACGACCCGCACCTTCATCTATGATTCGATCGGCAACATGCTCACCGAGCAGGATGGCCGTCTCAACACCGTGACCCGTACCTATGATGCGCTGGGCCATGTGCTGACCGTCACCGTGCCGCTCGATGCGAGCACGAACGCGGTGACCACCAACAGCTACGACGCGTTCGGCAATCTGGTGAAGATCGTCGATCCGCGCGGCAATAGCGGCTATTTCTATTACGACGCACACAACCAGCTGGTCCTGCAGGTCGATCCGGAGGGCTATGCCACCGCGACCAGCTACACCTTCACCGGCCAGACCGCGTCGGTCACCCGCTATGCGGTCAAGCCGACCGGTACGCCGGCGATCGGTGCGCCGCCCACTATCGTGTCCACGCCCGCCTCGGACGCAGTCTCGACCTTCACCTATGACAAGCTCGACCGCGTGCTCACGACGGCACAGGTCATCGATACCACGCCGTCGCACAACATCACCGAGAGCTATGGCTATAATGCCTTTGGCGACCGGACCAGCGTCACCAACAAGCTTGGCGGGCTCACCACCAACAGCTTCGACAAGCGCGGGCTGCTGCTGACCGAGGTCATTCAGGTCGCGGTGGGCAGCACGATCACCAACACCTACGCGTACGATGCGCGCGGCAACCTGACTCAGATGGTCGAGGCGAGCAGCACGGCCAAGCCGCGCACGACCGGCTACGCCTATGACAAGCTCGACCGGCTGACGACGACCACGCATGACCAGGTCACGGTCAGCACGAGCGACCTGTCCTCCACCTCGTTGGTCACGCCGGTCGACGTCCTGACCTATGATCGCCGCGGCAACGTCATCAAGTCGGTGACGGCGCAGGTCGGCGGCAGCGGCGGCGCTGCGACCTGGGCCTATTATGACGATGCCGACCGCAAGATCGCCGAGATCGACGCGCTCGGCACGATGAGCAAATGGACCTACGACGCCAACGGCAACACGCTCACCGCGACGGTCTATGGCGACGCGGTGACGCCGACCGGTCCGGGTGGTACGCCGCCGGCGCCTGTCTCCCCGACCAACGCCCGCACCACCACCTATGCCTATGACAAGAACAACCGGCTGACCACGACGACCGGTCCGGCGATCAAGATGGGCGGCTATAACGGCACCAGCTATGTGATCACGACCGATGCCGCGGTCGCGACCAACGAGTATGACGCGGCCGGCAACATCATCACCCAGACCGACGGCCGCGGCAACAAGACCTGGTCCTTCTACAACAAGCTCGGCCAGCAACTCGCCCAGGTCGATCAGGAGAATTACCTCACCACCTGGGTGCGTGACGCGAACGGCAACGTCACCAGCGAGACACGCTACGCCAACAAGATCACCGGCGCCTTCACGACGACGAGCACCGTTGCCGCGCTCCAGACGCTCGCCGGCACCAACGCGACGTCTGACCGCACCACGACCTTCACCTATGATCTCGCCGCACGCCGGTTGACCGAGACGCGCATCGGCGTCGTCACCCTGGCCAACACCAGCGGGACGCCGACGACCTCGCTGCAGGACTCGCAGATCGTCTACACCTATAACGGGCTGGGTGAAGTGCTGACCAAGCGCGAGGCGAACGGCGACACGACGACCTATGGCTATGACGCGATCGGCCGCACGCTCACCCAGACCGATCCCGGCTACAATAACCAGAGCGCGCAGGCGGTCGCCCGGCTGACCACCTACACCTATGACGGCCTGAACAACGTCCTGAGCGTCACCGTCAGCGACGCGCTTGGCCATTCCGGCGGCGAACAGCATGGCACCACCTATGTTTATAATATCGGCGGGCGTCTCGCGTCGGTAACCGACGCGCTGGGGAAAACCCGCAGCTACGCCTATGACGCCGCCGGTCGCACCCTCGGCGAAAGCTATACCCGCACGCCGGGAAGCGGCGCCGCGTTCAACGAGACGATCAACTATCGCTACGACACGGCCGGTCGGCTGACGTATCAGACCGTCGCGCACAAGGCGGTCGGCGCATCCACCTGGATCTTCGACGCGGATACCAACCAGATCCAGTACAATGCCTATGGCGATGTCACCGCGCGCGGCATGAACGGCCAATGGCAGGAAACCTATGATTATGATGCGGCCGGCCATGTCTGGCGGTCGAACTCGGGCGATGGCAGCGCGCGCATCTATCTCTACGACAAGGGCGGCGACGCGACCCTGACGATCGCCTCGTCGGGCGGCGTCAACCTCGCCACCTACACGCTCGATGCCGCGCTCAATCTCGTCACCAACACCGGCGCGTCGGCGGCGGGCAGCATTGCCGTAACCGGCGCGGTCGTCACGATCGATGTGTTCGACAAGCGCAACCAGGATATCGACACGCGCGAAGCGTTCCGCGAGGTCAACCCCAACATATCCAACCCGGCGATCTACGATACGGCGCTGATCCGTCACCAGCGTAGCTACAACGCGTTCGGCGAGGTGGCGAGCGAGACGGACGCACGCGGCAACGTGACCAACTACACCTACAACACCATGGGCCGGGTGATCAAAAAGGAGAACCCGACCGTCAGCGTCACCGCTGAAAATGGCGGGATCAGCTCGGTCCGCCCGACCGAGGACAATTATTACGATATCTCCGGGCGCCTGGTGGCGGTGAAGGACGCGAACGACCACACCAGCCGGCGCGTGCTGCTCGCCGGGACCGGCTATGGCGGCGGTGCCGCGCTGGTCGTCACGGATACCCATGCGGACGGCTGGAGCGCCCTTACCGCCTACGACGTGTTCGGCAATGCCCGCACCCTGACCGACGAATTCGGCAATGCCGAGACGCAAACCTATGATCTCAATCGCAACCTGCTCACCGTCGCGCATCGCGGCGGCCTGCTCACCGACTATTATGGCTATGACGAACTCGGCCAGCGCACCCGGCACTGGAACAGCCAGTTCAATACGAACCCCGCCAGCCCGACGATCCTCGACCTGACCAATTACGACGGACAGGGCCGGGTCATCTCCCAGGTCATCTCGTCCGGCTCGCCGGACGCGGCAACGACCACCTATGGCTATGCATGGGTCGCGAACGGCGGCGCTGGCTATTGGACCAAGACCACCGTCAACACCGCCGGCCTCACCGCGACCGAGAATGACGATTATTTCGGGCATGTCCTCGCCCGGACCGATTTCGGCGGGCATGTCTTCAGCTATGTCTATGATTATGCCGGCCGCCTGACGGCGCAGACCAACAATGCCGGCGCGAACATCGCCTATAGCTATTACAATAGCGGCCGTCTGGCGAAGATCGTGACGGGCACCGACAACGGCTATTCGAGCGAAACAGCGACCTCGCTCTACTCCTACGACGTGGACGGCAACCGCACGCGTGAGAACCATGCCGTCACCGGCTATTGGTACGATTATTACGACGGCATCGCTTATGCCTATACCACCTCCCACCAGGATGCGACCGCCGTCTGGGACGCGATGAACCGGATGGTGAGCTTCACCGATAGCGGCGCCAGCGGCAGCGCACCCGCCTCGATCGTCTATGAATATGACGCGGTCGGCAATGTCCGGCACATGGGTGCAAGCTATCGCGCGCTCGATGCGCAGGGCAACGTCGCCGGGACCGCGACGACCCAGGATTACTGGTACCGCTATGACAGCATGGACCGGTTCGTCACCACCATGGGCACTTTCACCGGCACCCGCGGCACGACCGGCGCGATCACGCGCGGCGCGACCGGCATCGACATCACCTATGACCAGGCCGGCAGGCGGGCGACCGCGACCGGCACGACGACGCTGAACTGGTCGGGCTGGAAGGCCCATAATAAGGGCGATACCTCCTATTATTGGTATGAAGACGAGCAAGGCGATTGGGGCGATCCGATCAGCGTGATCTGGCTCCAGGCGTCGACGACGTTCCAGGGCACCTATCAGGACACCTACACCTATCGCGCCGACGGGCAGTTGATGGGTGTCACGACCGCGACGCAGGTCGGCCACGGGTCGGGCTCGTCGGTCGTCGGCGGCGAAATGGGCGGCGCGGGCACGACGGGCACCTATGTCCGCGACGCCATGGGCCGGACGACGAGTTATACCGCGCCCAATTACAGCGCGACCTCGACCTATGATTACCTGAACGCGCTGACCAGCCAGACCACCGACACGGCGCGCTCGGACGGCAGCTATCATGCGGTCACGACCTATGATTACCGCGCGGAGACCTATGCGGGCTCGGGCGTCTGGACCGGCGCCTATCAGGGCGGCTCGGTCGTCCAAAGCGTCACCACCACCACCAAGGGCGGCGTGTCGCAGCCGACCACCGACACGAAGACGACATTGGTCTGGTGGGACAGCGCCCAGGCGAGCCACGTCACCTTCACCCCCAATATCGCCAGCCCGGGCACGACCAACAATTCGAGCTATTATTACGACGATGCCGGCCATCTCCAGTCGGTCTATATCCAGGACGGGCGCAGCCGGACGGTGAGCTTCGTCAACAATGCCGAGGGGCAGATCCTCTCGCGCGACGAATCGGACAGCCTGGGCACCGGCGATCCGCGGCAGCTGCATTATTATTTCAACGGCCAGCGCATCGGCGACATCTCGAACAACGGCTCCTCGAGCGTCGATTATGTCGCCGCCAATGCCCAGCGCACCGGCGTGCCGGGCACCGGCCCGTTCGCGGGCGGCTCGGCGACCAGCGTGCCGTACGCCGATTTCGACCAGAGCTACGATCCGATCAACGGGCTGGACTATGCGCAGGCGGCGAGCCGCTACACGGTCAATACCGGCGACACGCTGGCGAGCATCGCGACCCAGCTCTGGGGCGATGCCAGCCTGTGGTACAAGCTGGCCCAGGCCAACGGCCTGACCGGCTCCGAGACGCTCGTCGCCGGCATGAGCCTGATCGTGCCGGCGGGCGTCCGCTCGAGCAGCAACAGCGATTCGACCTTCCGGCCCTACGATCCGAGCGTCGCCCAGGGCGACCTGTCGCCCACCGCGCCCAAGCCAGCCGCGAAGAACAAGAATTGCGGCGTGTTCGGGATGATCCTGCTCGCCGTGATCGCGGTCGCGGTGGCCTATTTTGTGGGGCCCGAAGCGATCCACTTCTTCCAGGGGGTGCTCGGCGGCCTGACGGGGACCGGTGCGGTGATAGCGGGTAGCGCGGGCGCGATCGGTGGCGCGATCGTGGGCGGTGCCGTTACGGGGGCGATTGCCAGCGTGGTCAGCCAGGGCGTCGGCGTTGCGACACGTATCCAGGACAAGTTCAGCTGGAAAGGCGTGGCGCTGGCGGCGCTGTCAGGGGCTGTGGGCGGCGGGGTTGGCCAGATCAAGGGCCTCGACGGCATTTTGGCAGGCACTGAAAAGACAGCCGTGACCGGCTTAAGGTCGGTCACCTCCGCCATCGGCCGCGCGGTGATCGGCAATGTTGCGACACAGGGCATTGCGATTGCCACCCGCTTGCAGAAGGGCTTCGACTGGACCGGTGTGGCCACGGCGGCGATCTCAGGCGGGGTGATCGACGTGGTCGGGCGCGCGGTCGGCGTGCAAGCCGGCGTACGGTCGGTCGGCAATGCGTTGCGCTCCGGTGTTGCAGGCGCCGCCGGTGCCATCGCCAGTGCGGGCACGCGAAGCATCGTCGAGGGCACCAGCTTCGGCGACAACGTCATGGCCGCACTGCCGGATGTGATCGGACAGACGATAGGCAATATAGTGGCTGGCGGCATTGCCAGCATCGGAAAGCACGGAAAGCCCATAAACCTGCTTCCCGAGGGCTTATACGACACCTCGCCCGACGTGGTTGTAGCACCCGGTCCAGCGGCCGCCGGCGCTGGCGATGGATCGGATGCCGAAGGAGCGTACGCTGGCTTAGCCGCCCTCACGGGACGTTTTCCGGGTGGCGGCACTCTCAGCAACGCAAGCTTTCTTCAGGACGTGCCGGAATCTCTACCAAGCGACGATCCCTTCGGCATGACCTCCGCCCCAGCGGATGAAGTGGAGCCCGACGTCGTCGTCACCGGCCAGCGCATGACCGAGGAGCAGAAGCGTGAATACGATGCCAAGCACGGCTTCTTCTGGCATCTGGGCAACATATTCTCAGGTCGGACCTGGGATGGCACCACAAATAAGGCCTACGAGGCGCGTGCCGAAGCCGAGATGGCCAATCACCGCCTCGCTGTCGCGATCGGACAAGGGACTATGCGATGGATGAATACGCCAGTGACGAAGCCAATCCCGAGAACCTATTTTCCAGCAGATCCCGCACTTTCCCGTGGCATGATGGTTGCCCAAGGAATGGGGTTTGGCCCTCCAGACCTTCCTCCGACCTACAAATCGCCTATAACAAGAGGTGAAGTTATCGGCCATGTTGGAACCGCCGCCAGCATCGTTAGTCCGCTCGCATCTTTGGCTCGTCTTGAGAGGGGAGCCGCCGCAGGCGTGCGAACTGGCACTCTGGCCGCAGAGGAGGCGTCGCTTCGCTTGCCGGTTGCGGGAGATGCGAAGTTCATCGGACCCATTAAGCCGGATTTCATCAAAGGGGCTTCTGAAGGGTGGGGTGAATACCTGACCAGGATGAAGGGGCCAGCTCCAGACGGCATGTTTGATCCTCATGCCCATCACATCGTTTTGCAAGCAGGAAATGGCGCTGCCCAGAAGGCATTGGTTGCAGAGGGGCAGGGTATACTGCGAAGTGTCGGTATCGATCCAATCACCGGCCCCGAAAACCTAGTGTGGGCGCCTATGCGTGTGGCTGACCAGCACGCGATCGGACCATTGAGAACGGTCGTTACAGAACTGCGAGAAGCGCAGCAATTCGGCCTGAGTCGTGATGCTATGGTTGAAATTTTGACGCGTAATGGTAAGCTGGCAGCGGCAAGAAGGTGAAAACGATGTCGGAAAACAAATCTCCCACTGCAGAAATTTGGGAAGCAATATCTAGGGGCGATATTGACCAAACTCGGTATTTATTTTCTCGCTATCCTGACATGATCAATTCTTTCATTCCTTTTGGTGGTGGGACATTTCTACATTTAGCTGCCAGTAGGCAAGGACCTGACCTGATTGAGGCAATGATTGAGATAGGTTTTGAAGTAAATAAGGCGGGCCGCGTTGCAGGCGATACGGCGCTAGTTTCTGCAAGCTCATATGGAAACTACGCGGTAGCAAGGTATCTTCTCGATCATGGGGCAAAGATGGATGTTGAAGCTCCAGAGAGGAATCCATTGTTTGCCGCAATTATTGGAAGCTCTCCGGACATTGTTCGGATGCTGCTCCAAGAAGGCGTTGACAGCAATGTTCATTATACTGGTGAGAGCATGAAAGGTATGGACGCTATTGCCTTCGCGCTAGAAAGAGGTGAGCGCGAGATTGCCACCATTATTGCCGAGTGGATTAGTGATGGCGATCTCGATAAAATAGAAAATCTAATAGAGCAGGGAATGAAAGCCGCGCAAATGAGTAACAGTGCAAATTAGAGGGCGGTGTCAATTTTGAAGTGCAACAGTTGGCGCTGAGCTGGCGGCGGTTTCGGCGAGCTGATGATAGACCTCATAGGGTGTCTGGAAGTCGAGGGTCTTTCTGGGTCTGGAGTTGAGGCGGTAAGCGATGGCATCGAGGTCATCCTGGGAGAAGGATGAGAGATCGGTTCCCTTGGGCAGATACTGACGGATGAGACCATTCATGTTCTCGTTGCTGGCGCGCTGCCAGGGTGAGTAGGGGTCGGCGAAGTAGACTTTGACGCCGGTGTTTTGAGTGAGCTCGGCGTGGCGGGCCATCTCGGTGCCGCGATCATAGGTCATGGTCTTGCGCATGGGCTCGGGCACCTGGCGGAACAGGCTTTCGAAGCCCTGCCGCGCAGCGACGGCATCCAGGCCTTCCATGCGGGCGATCCTGACGAGGCGGCTGGTGCGTTCGACGAGGGTGCCGACAGCGGAGCGGTTGTGGGCGCCCTTGATGAAGTCGCCCTCCCAATGGCCGGGGATGAGGCGCTCGGCAATCTCCTCGGGCCGCTCGGCGATCCTCAAATCGTCGGGGACGAACCCCCGGCGATCGGCGCCGCGCGAGCGTGGCCGCCGCGTCTGGCGCCCCTGACGCAGCCAGGCGAGAAGCTCGCGGCGCAGTTCGCCGCGCGGCAGCGCGTAGAGCGCGACATAGATGGTTTCATGGCAGGCGCGTGCGCGGCGGTCCTCGGGGTCCATGCGGCGCAGTCTGCCTGCGATCTGCGAGGGCGACCAGCCCTCGCGCAGATGGGTCGCGACCTGCGCGAACAGCGGCGTATCAGGCCGCAGCTTGCGGTGACCTCGCCGGGCATGGCTGCGCCGCGCAAGCGCGCCGAAGAACGCGGCGCAGGCGTCGTAGCGACCGTACCCCGGCAGGGCATTGCGCTCCAACTCCCGGCTGACCGTCCCGGGGTCGCGTTTGAGCCTTCGGGCGATCGCCCGAAGGCTCAAACCAGCGCGCTGCCCATCGGCGATCTCAAGCCGCTCGACATAGCTCAAATGACTGTAGCTCATCCCGTCTCTTCCAGTTTCGTGACACAGGAATTACGGTGACAGTTTACTAATTAGCCGACGTTCGCTACCATCGGCACATGGCACGTTTGGCAAGAGTCGTGATCCCCGGCGTCCCGCACCACGTGACGCAGCGTGGCAATCGGCGCGGCCAGACCTTCTTCGAGGATGCGGATTATGCGCTCTATCGCGATCTGCTCGGCGAGGCGGCGGGCAAGGCCGGGGCGGAGGTCTGGGCCTATTGCCTGATGCCCAACCATGTCCATGTCATCCTGACGCCGTCTGACCCGGACGGCCTGCGCCGGACCTTTGCCGATCTCCATCGCCGCTACACCGGCATCATCAACGCCCGACATCGCTGGACCGGACATTTGTGGCAGGGGCGGTTCGGTTCGGTCGCGATGGATGACGCGTATCTGGCCAGCGCCGCCCGCTATGTGGCGATGAACCCGGTCCGGGCGCGCCTGGTCGACAGGCCGGAGGACTGGCGCTGGTCGAGCGCCGCCGCCCATCTCGCGGGCGAGGACGACAATGTGGTGAAGGTGGGTCCGGTGCTCGATCGTACGGGAGACTTCCGTGCCTTTCTCGGCGATGATGAGGATGCCGCGGCCTATGCCGCGTTGCGCCAGTCCGAGACGACCGGCAGGCCGCTCGGCGGTCCGGCCTGGATCGAGGCGATCGAGCGGCAAACCGGCCGGACCCTTGCGCCGCAACGGCGGGGGCCGAAGCCGAAGGTGGTTAATTAGTAAACTGTCACCAAAATGCCACCAAAATGCCCCGCGTTCCAAAAGTAAGCGCAACAGGGCATCTTCCTGTTGGCTGAAATGGGAGCGAAGCGATGGGAGAGCGTTACGAGCATCTAAGCTATGTCGAGCGACTGTCGATCAGCGAGGGTCATCGCGCCGGACGTAGCAACGCCGAGATCGCGCGCAGGCTGAACCGGCATCGATCGACGATCAGCCGCGAGTTGCGGCGTCCCTGTCTGTATCCGGCCGCGAGCTATGATCCCGCGAACGCTTATTTCGGCGCCGTCCGACGCCGCTCTGAAAGCCGGACCGGCGTGCGCAAGTTGCGCCCCGGCACGAGGCTGTTCGATACCGTCACCAGCCATTTGCGCGACGGCTGGTCGCCGCTGCAGATTGCCGGCAGACTGCGCCGCATGGACGCCAATGACCGCCCCGGCACCGTCTGCCACGAGACCATCTATGGCGCGCTTTATGCGCTGCCTCGCGGCGAGCTGCGGCGCGAACTGCTCGCCGCCTTGCGCCAGGGGCGGCAGAACCGCCGGCCCCGCTCGCGCGGCACCGACCGCCGGGGGTTCGTCACCGACGATGTCAAAATCACTGAACGGCCACAGGAAATCGCCGAACGCCTGATCCCCGGCCACTGGGAGGGCGATCTGATCAAGGGCGCGGCAAACCGCTCCGCCGTCGGCACGCTGGTCGAGCGCACCAGCCGCCTCGTCCTGCTCGCTCGCATGGACGCGCTCGATGCCGAGACCACCCGCTGCGCCTTCGAACGCGCCTTCGACCAGATCCCTGCGACGCTGCGCAAAACGCTGACCTATGATCGCGGCACCGAAATGGCCCGCCACACCGAGCTTACCCGCAACACCGGAATCAAGGTATACTTCGCCGATCCCTACAGCCCATGGCAGCGCGGCAGCAACGAAAACGCCAACGGCCTGATCCGCCAGTATCTTCCTAAAGCAACCGACCTGTCGCCCCTCTCACAGGACGACCTCAACGACATCGCCGAACGCCTGAACAACAGGCCGCGAAAGGTCCTCGACTTCCAGACGCCCAATGAGGTGTTCCAGCAACTGATCGCCAGCGCAAAACTATTGGCGACAGTGTTGCACTTCAACATTGACACCGCCTGCTCCCGCGGCAGAAATAAATATCTCCTTGTAAATAAAATAAATTATTATCAGACGCCGCCCAGGAATGTCAGCGACCCTACTGACATTCCCAACATGCGCGCTCGATTCAACCGCTGAGCCGCATCGCATAGAACGACATCATGGCGGACGCTCGCGTCTCGTTTCCTTCTCATCGTTGCAACAAGGGCGCATGCCCCGGAGCGGCCCGCAAGCATCGCAATCAGACCATGATGCCTTGGGTCGCCTGAAACAGTCCAGCCGCTTCGGCTCCCGCTACGATCGCCGCGCCGCCCCAATTCACCGGCCTCGTTCATCTCGACGCTGCCGCACATCAACCGTACCGATTCGCGTATGTTGCCGGGTCCGCACCACTCCGTTTCGCATTACAACCAAATCGGAGGCAATTTTTTTCTGCCTTTGCAACGGCCTAATTCCGCGAGTCTGCGGCCAATTGCCGGCTTGACCTGAACGTTACCCCGCTTGACCGATCCGGCCCCTTATGTCCCATAACGAGACAGCAGCACCGGGGGAAATATGTCGGGACTCATCGAGTCGGCGACGGCGATCTTGAGCGCGTCCGAGAGGCGGCTTGAGGTTGTTTCGTCTAATATATCAAATGTTTCCACTCCTGGATACAAGCGTCAGGTGAGCTTTGCCGACCTTGTCGCCAATGGCGGCAGGGATCAGGTCGGCGCGCTGGCGATGCGTGTCCGGGCCGATCTCGCGCAGGGCAAGGTGAGCAACACCGGCAACCCGCTCGACCTTGCGATCGGTAGCGACGGCTTCTTCCAGCTGCGTAACGGCGACGACCTCGTCTATTCGCGCCAGGGCCAGTTCAAGCTCGCGGCCGACGGCACGGTGGTGACGTCGCAGGGCTATGCGCTGCAGCAGGCCGGTGGCGGCGATCTGGTGCTCGACGGATCCGGCGTGGAGATTCTCGCCGACGGCACCGTGCTCGACGGCGAGCGTCCGGTCGGGCGGATCGGGGTGTTCTCGCCGTCCGATGGCGCGGCGGTGCAGCCGCTCGACGGGTCGCTGTTCCGCTTCGGCGGCAATGTCGGCGAAGAGGTGGCCGAGCCGCATCTGCGCCAGGGCACGATCGAGGCGTCGAACGTCTCGGTCGGTGACGAGATGGTGACGATGATGGCGTCGCTGCGCCAGGCCGAGACCGGCGCCAGGCTGGTGCAGACCTATGACGATCTGCTGGGCCGCGTAATCACCGCATTCGGGTCGGGCGGGCGATGAACGGCGCTTTCTATATCGGATCGGTCGGCCTGCAATCGCAGCAGCGCGCGCTCGACATCATCGCCAGCAACATGGCGAACATCAACACGCCGTCGTTCAAGCGCTCGGAGATCCGTTTCTCCGAGGTCCTGGCGCGCCGCGCCGACACCGACACACCGAGCATCGACATTGCCAATGCCGCGTTCGACGGCGGCGGCGTGATGGTCGATGCGACCGCGATGGTGAACGAGGTCGGGCCGATCCAGACGACCGGCCATGCGATGGACCTGGCGATCGACGGCCAGGGCTTCATCGAGTTGATGGGGCCGTCCGGACAGACATTGTTGTGGCGCGGCGGAACGCTGAAGGTCGGCGAGGACGGGCTGCTCGCGGCGGCCAACGGCCTTGCGCTCAAGGCGGCGATCACCGTTCCCGACGACGCCACGTCCATGACCATCGGATCGGACGGTATCGTGCGTGCGGTGACCGGCGACGGAGCCACGCCGGTCGAGCTCGGCCAGATCGGCCTGGTGAAGATCGACGACGCGACCACGCTGACCCGCCTCGACGGCGGCCTGTACCGCGCGGCCGAAGGCGCCCGGCTGGCCGATGCGCAGGCGGGCGAGGATGGCACCGGCCTGCTCGTCCAGGGTGGCATCGAAGGATCGAATGTCGAGATGACGACCGAGATGGTCCAGCTCATGCTGGTCCAGCGCGCGTACGGCGCGAATGCCCAGATCCTGCAGGCAGCCGACCAGATGATGGCGATCGCCAACGGATTGCGGCGGTAACGACGTGATCGTGATGGCTGCCTTGCTGACGCTGACGTCCGCCGCGCCCGCATCGGTGCCTGCCCGTGCTGCGATGCCGCAGCGGAGGGTTGGCCAGCCGGGCTGTCATGCGCTGACCCGCCCGGTGCCGCACGGCATGGCGATAGAGCCTGATGCGGTGGAGTCGGTGCCGTGCCGCGATCAGGTGCCGGTGCGGCTCGCCTTCGATCGCTCGACCGCGCTTGCCGTCGCCGTGGATGATCTCGACGCCGGCGCCTATCTCGGCCGTGCGGCCATCCGCGCCGCGACCGGCATCCGCAAGGGCGCCGCGTTGCGGCTCGTCTCTACCGCCGGCCCGGTGCGCATCGAACGGAGCGTGACCGCGATGCAGCCGAGCCGTGGCGGGCGGGTCTTCGTCCGCGACGAGGACGGGCAGGTCTATTCCGCGCGCCTGGCCGATGTCGGAGGCGGACGATGATCGCGCGCGCTACACTGGTTGCCATCGCCGCCCTGTTGGTGGCGCAGGCCGTGCAGGCCGAGGATCTGTACAAGCCGAACGGCTGGGCCGCGATGAGCACCGATCGCAGGGCGACCCAGGTCGGCGATGCGCTCACCGTGGTGGTCTATCAGTCGGCCGAAGCGACCAATTCCGCCAAGAGCGATTCGAGCAAGAGCACCAATCTGAGCGGTGGCCTCACTGCCGGATCGATCAACGAATCCGGTGCCCTGCGCGTCGGCGGCAACTATACCGGCGGCGGGCAGGTCCAGCGCAGCGAACGCTTCGTCACCCAGATCACCGTTCTGGTCGAAGAGATCCTGCCCAATGGCGATCTGCGCATTGCCGGCCGGCAGCGCATGCATGTCAATGGCGAGACCAGCGATATCGGGGTGCGCGGCCGCGTCCGTCAGGCCGATATCACCAGCGACAACCAGATATTGTCGAGCCGCGTCGCCGACGCCCAGATCGACTATGACGGCCGCGGCTTCGTGTCGCGCAGCGCCAAGCCGGGGATCATCAACCGCGTCTTCCGCTTCCTCGGATTGGGCTGATGCACATGCCGGTGTTTGTGCGTGCGTTGATAGGGTTTGCCTTGCTCTCCTTCAGCCTGGCGGTGCCGGCCGCAGGACAGGATGTTTCCCTGCGCGGTCTCGGCCGGTTCGATGGCTGGCGGGAGAATGCGCTGATCGGCTACGGCCTGGTGACCGGCCTCGCCGGATCGGGCGATACGCGGCGCAGCGCGGTGACGCGTCAGGCGCTGCGCAACGTGCTGAGCCGGCTCGGCACCACGGTTTCCGACGATCAGATCAGCAGCCGCAATGTCGCGGTGGTGATGGTGATCGCGACCCTGCCGGCGTCAGCCAATGTCGGCGACCGGATCGACGCGACCATCTCCTCGATCGGCGACGCGCGCAGCCTGGCGGGCGGCACCTTGTTGATGACGCCGATGCTCGGGCCGGATCAGCGCCCCTATGCGCTGGCGCAGGGCGCCCTTGTCGCCGGCGGCTACAGCTTCGAAAGTGAGCTCAACCAGCAACAGCGCAACTATCCGACCACTGCGCTGTTGCAGGGCGGCGCGACGGTCGAAACCGCGGTCGACGCGCATATCCTCAAGCCTGACGGGCAATTGTCCTTCCTGCTCAGCGATCCGGGTTTCGAGACGGCGCAGCGTATCGCCGACGCTATCAACAACCGGTTTGGCATCGGCTCGGCTACCGCGAAGAGTGCCGACGAAGTGAAGGTTCGCTACGCTGGCGATCCGGCTCAGCTCACGACCTTCCTCGCGCAGATCGAGGCGATCTCGGTCCGGCCGGACAGTGCGCCACGTGTCGTGGTGAACGAGCGCACCGGCACGATCGTCGCGGGCGGCGACGTGCAGATATCGAGCGTCGCGATCTCGCAAGGTGACATCAAGATTACGATCAAGGCGGAAAACATCGCGTCGCAACCCGGCTATTTCTCCGGCTTCGCCAGCGATGTGCGCAGCCTGGTCGTCACCAATACCAAGCTGGATGTCGAAGAAGGCGTCGGCGATACGGTCGTCCGTTTTCCGAACACCACGGTTGCGGATCTGGTCCAGGGCCTGTCGCGCGCTCACGTCAATACCCGCCGGATGATCAGCATCCTGCAGGCCATCAAGACCGCCGGCGCGCTGCACGCCGACATCATCGTACAATAGGGAGCGAAGAGTTGGACGCGATCTCCTCGGTCATCATCAACAAGGCGCTGGACGGCCTTGCGCTTCGCGCGGAAGCGACGGCGCAGAATATCGCCAATGCAAATGGCAGGAATTACCGGCCGGTGCAGGTCAGCTTCGAGGAGAGCCTCCGGGCGGCAGCCGCCAAAGGGTCGGAGGCAGTTCGCGACCTGCCCCTGTCGATCACCGCGGCGGCCCAATCCGCGTTCGGCGACGAGCCGAGACTGGACCTGGAACTCGCGACGGCGGCGGGGACGGCGTCGCGATATTCCGCGCTGCTCAATCTGCTCGGCCGTGAAATGCAGATCGCGCGGATCGCGGTCCAGGGTGGGCAGTAGTGACGATGAGCCCCATGCAGATCAGCCGCACCGGCCTTGATGTCGAATGGCAACGGCTGCAGGTCATTGCCCAGAATCTGGCGAACCTGAACAGCAGCAAGACGGTATCGGGCGCGCCGTTCCGGGCGATGCGGCTGATATCGGGCGCGAAGACGAGCTTCGCCGACATGATCGCGAAGGGGCCGGCTGCCCAAGGAGCCGAAGGCGTCGCGGTGCTTGGCCTGGAGCCGATCGAGAACGGCGTTCGCCGGGTCTATGATCCCACCGACCCCGAGGCGGACAAGAGTGGCTTCGTCAGCCACCCGTCGATCGATCACGCGACCGAGATGACGCTGCTGATCAGGACCTCGCGCGCTTATGAGGCAAATCTGACCGCATTGAATATCGCCGGACAGATGTTTGCCCAGGCGCTGCAACTGGGCCGGCAATCATGAGCGCGATCGCCGCGATCGGCGCGGTCACGGGCGATCCCGTCATCCTGCAATTGGGCGTTGCCCCGCCGGTACAAGCGGCCCAGTCCAGCGGCTTTGGCGACATCCTCGCGGCCGGCATGAAGCAGGTCGAGGCAAAGCTCTCCACCGCCGACAGCCTCGTCCGCCAGTTCGCGCTGGACGACACGATACCCGTCCACCAGGTCACCTATGCGCTCGAGGAAGCGCGGATGTCGGTCGAACTGGCGATGCAGGTGCGTTCGCGGCTGGTCGAGGGCTATCGCGAACTCATGAACATGCAGCTCTGACGATTCATGGCTGACCAGGCGACTCCTCGTTCGGGCATTTTCGCAAGCCAGCGGCGCGTGTTCGTCGCGCTGTTTGTCGCATTGTGCCTTGCCTTGCTCGCGGGATATTATCTGTTCCTGCGCACTGACTATGCGGTGCTCTATACCGACATGAAGCCGGCCGATGCGTCGGCGATCGTCGCCGAGCTGGATGCCAAGGGCATTTCCCACCGATTGGCCGACAACGGCACGACGATCCTGGTACCGTCGAACCAGACCGACAATGTCCGGCTCGCGGTGGCGGGCTCGGATATTCCCCTGAAGGGTTCGGTCGGCTTCGAGCTGTTCAACAAATCCGACATGGGGCTCACCGACTTCGCGCAGAAGATCAACTACCAGCGCGCGTTACAGGGTGAACTGGCGCGGACCATCATGATGATGGACGGGATCGAAACCGCGCGCATCCATCTGGCGATTCCGGAGCGATCACTGTTTCGCGGCAATCGTTCGACGCCCAAGGCAGCTGTCGAGGTGCTCACGAAGCTCGGGCGACCGCTCACGCCCGACCGGGTGGCCGGCATCCAGCAGCTGGTCGCGTCAGCGGTGCCCGACCTTCCGCTCGCCGACGTTGTCGTGCTTGATGGCGATGGCCGGATCGTCAGCCAGGCGCCTGTGACGCAGGCGATACCGACCGCGGATGTCGAGGAGCAGACCGCCGCCCAGAACTATTACAGCGCGCGCGCCAAGGCGGCGCTGGCAAAGCTGATGCCCGGTCTGCAATTCGACGTGAAAACCCTGGTGCTAGCTCAGGGTCCCGGCGCCGGGTCCGCAGAAAGTCCTGTGGCGGGGGAGGGCGATGCCCCTGTCGACGGGCAGCGCAATTTCCAGCTGCGCGTCACCGTTCTGACGCTCACGACCTTGAATGCCGAAGATCAGGGCATGGCGCGTAGTGCCGTCGCCGCGGCGACAGGCCTGAACGAGCAGCGCGGCGACACCCTTATTTTCGAGATTGGTCCGACGACTGCGCCCGCACCGGCGCCGGCGATCGCGACGGCTCCAGCGGCGCCGGCCGATCTGGTGCGGAACGAGACGTCGGGCGCCCCAATGCCGGCGGAACTCGTGAAGAGCTTCTCCTGGTGGATGCTGGTGCTTGCCCTGGTGCTGGCGGGCCTCGCGGTTGTGCTGGTCGTGCGTGCGCGCCAGCCCGGAATATCGGCGCGCGACCGGAATGCCTTTGTCAGCCGGGTGAGGCGGCAGCTTGGCGTGGCGGAGGTCGACGATGCCCGGCTCTGAATCGATCGAAAGCTTGGCGCTCGAACTGGCAGCGATGGCCCCGCGCGCGCGGGCTGCGATCCTGCGGTCGCTCAGCTCGGTCGAAAGGCAGATGCTCGCAAGCGGAGGCGACGGCAGCCCTCGCGCGTCGGAGTCGATCGGAGCGGATCGATTCTCGCCCTGGCTTGCTATGCTCATCGAGCAGGCGCGGGCCGGGCCGAACGGCGGCGAGGCTGGTCGCCTGACGACCGCCACGCGCCAGGCATTGCTGCGCAGTGCCGATGGGATCTCCGGCAATGATCGTCCGCGCGGATCCGGTCAGGGCGCCACGGGGCGCTCCCTGTTCGACGCGATGGGCGGGTTCCTGTCGCCGCGAAGGGTACGGCCATGACCGGACTCATCAAGGCTGCGTCCGCGGGCGCCGTCGTTCGGTCGCTGGCTGCCGGCTCGCCGCGCCGCGCTGGTGGCGAAGGTCCGGTTGCCTCGGCCCGGTCGCAGACCGAACTCGCGCTCGATGAGGCTCATGAGGAGATATCAAGGCTTCAGACGACGCTGATCGAGGCGCGCGCGCTTGCCGAACGCACGCAGAAAGAAGCGCGAGAGGCTGGCCGGAAAGACGGCCGGCGCGAGGCCGAAGACGATATGGCGCGTCGGCTCGCCCTGATCGGGAAGGGCATCGAACGGGCCGAGGCCGCCTGGCATGAAAGGCTCGGGGCGCTCGACGCGCTGGCCGCCATGCTGGCGCGTTCGGCCCTCGCCAGGATCGTCGGCGATAGCGCCGATCTCGCCGATCTCGTGACCCGCGCCATTGCCTTGCGCGTGCGCGGTTTGCGCAACGAGAGCGTTGTCGGCATTCGGGTAAGCCCTGGCGATTTTCCGGACGCCGATGCGCTGGACGCGCTTCGGGCAGGCGCGGGCATTCGCTCGGTCGATGTCGTTGCCGACCCCGTGTTCGACCCGGGCGAATGCAGGCTCGATCTGCAGCTCGGCCATATCGACCTGGGCATCCGGCCGCAGTGGCGCGAGCTGGATCGTTTTTTCGAAGCGCTAGCCGCGGACCCAGCCGCATGAAGCAGCACCGGTTCCTGCACCGGCTCGAGCAAGCCGATTTCGCGCCTGCTTATGGTCATGTGCGCAAAGTCGGGGCGGGTGTCGTCGAGGCGACGGGCCCGATCGCCGCGCCGGGCGATCTTTGCGATATCGAATGCGAGCGGGAGAACGGTCACGGCGAGCGCTGGGTGCCGGCGGAGATCGTGGCGGTCGACGAACGACGCATCGTGCTCATCCCGCTTGAGTCCGGCGGCGTGATCAGGCCGGACGCGAAGGTCGTTGCCCGGCCGCATCACCGCCGGGTGCCGGTGGGAGACGGTTTTGCAGGACGTGCGGTGGATGCGCTGGGACGACCGATCGATGGCGGTGCCGAGATCCTCGCCGCTGCAGCCATGCCGCTCGACGGAATCGTGCCGAGGCCGATGGAGCGGGCCGATCCCTCCCGCAGTCTCGAGACCGGATTGCGGGCGATCGACGGGCTCCTGACGCTTGGGATCGGCCAGCGCATCGGCGTCTTCGCGGCGAGCGGCGTCGGCAAGACGAGCCTGATGGAGCAGCTGGCGACCCAGATCGGAAGCGACCGCTGCATCATCTGCCTGGTCGGCGAGCGCGGTCGCGAAGTGGAGGCAATGTGGAGCCTGCTTTCGGCACGCCCGGACGCGCCGCGCTTCACCCTTGTGGCGGCGACGTCGGACGAGAGCGCCGCGCTGCGCGTACGCTCCGTGCAATATGCCCTTTGCCTCGCCGATTATTGGCGCGCGCGGGGCGAGCATGTCGTGCTGATGGTGGACTCCGTCACGCGCATGGCCATGGCGCTGCGCGAGATCGGCCTGGCGGCCGGCGCCCCACCCACGGTTCGGGCCTATACACCCAATGTCTTTGCCGCCTTGCCGCGTATCGTCGAGCGGTGCGGGGCCGTGCGCAGCGGCGGCGCGATCACCGCAGTGATGACCGTGCTGAGCGAAACCGACGATGTTGACGATCCGATCGTTGAGCTCATGAAGTCGCTGCTTGACGGACATATCGTCCTGTCGCGCAGCCTTGCCGAGCAGGGCCATTTTCCGGCGATCGATATCGCACGCAGCATCAGCCGCCAGTCAGAGCGGCTCGTGTCGGGCGACCAGGCAACAGCGATGCGCGCGGCGACCGGAATGCTCGCCGCCTATGACGAGGCGCGCGTCATGATCGAAAGCGGCGTCTACAAGGGCGGCACCAATCCCGCGGTCGATCGCGCGATTTCGGGGAGGGCGGCGCTCGGGAGCTTTCTGCGCCAGGCACGGCGCGAACATAGCCGCCCGGATGAGACGGTTCAGCGGCTGCGGGGCCTTGTGGATGGTGTACGCGTCAATGCGTAGGCGCAACGATCCGCGGCAGATCGCCAAGCTGGTCGAGGTGCAGCGCGCCCGGCGTGCGGCGGCCGATGCGGCGCTCGCCGCAGCGCGCGACGGCGCGCTACAGGCGCGGGCGCAGGAAGGCGTGGCGCGCGAGGGCGCGTCCGCCGCGCAGGACGACTGGTTCGCTTTCCTCGCGCGCACCGGCTTCGCACCCGACTATATGCGGGCCCTGGCTGTCCGTCTGGTTGCGCGGGAAGCCATCGCCGACCAGGCCGCCGAGCAACATCGCGCCGCAGAGCGCGCCCATCTGCATTGCCAGGAGGACTGGCGCCTGTCGGAGGCACAGGTGAAGCTGACCGAGGCCAGCCTCGATCGCGCCCGGCGCGATGCGAGCCGGGATCGCGAGGAGAGACGTCTCGGGGAGCTTTCCGACCGCGTCAGCTACGCCTGGGTGTCGCGATGACGGTCGTGCTCAATCCGTTTCTGCCTCGGCCGATACCCCCGTCGCCACCGGCCCCGGCCCCGGCGGCCCCCGGCAATCGCGTCGTTCCGACGCGCTTCGGTGACCTGCTGAGGGATCTGCACGCCCAGAACGAGCCATCGGTGTTTCTCGGAGACGCGGTCTCCCACGAGCCTGGCGACCAGACGCAGGCCAATGTCGGCGCCGACATCTTTAACGAGCACGGGCTTTTCCAGGGCGCGACGTCGAATGCCGCCGCGCAGTGGCTTCCCGAACGCGACCAGGTCGCTGCCGATGCAGAGGCCGCCATTGAGGCATCATCGGTCGCGGGTCCGTCGATTGCCGGGTCCGGCACGCCGCCCGCATCGACGCTGGCTCGGGAGGCAACGGATATGCACGTGGTCGGGCTATCCCGCCCCGGACAACCGGAGGTCGTGGTTTCCGGCCAGGGCCAGGTGACAGACGCGGCCGCGCTGGCGGCCCGGGGTCTTGTCGCGCGTACCCCTGGCGGAGCGGTCGTGGTGCCCCGGTCGCGATTGCCACAGGTCAATGATGGCGCGCCGGCACGTATCGGGCCGTCACGGTCGCGGCTATGGGCGCTGCTGTCCCGTCAGGGCGCACGCGAGGGCGCAGGGCCCAATCCGCAGCTATCGGTCCAGGCCGTGGAGCAGGGCCTGCGCGTAGTTGCGCGACTGGACGCGCTCGACCGGACGGAACGCGTGCGGCTCCGGGACAGGATCGCCGGTCTGTTGTCGCGCCACGGTTTCGTCGGGCGCGAGATTGATGTGACTGGTCACGGCCCGACAGAAGAGGAATCCCAGACATGCAGGTAGGTGCCATTTCGCCGGATTCATCGGCGGCGGCCACGGCCAGCGCAGGATCGCAGGAGACGGCGACATCAGCGTTCGGGCTCGGCTTCGATGCGTTGCTGAAGATCATCCTGACTCAGCTGACCTATCAGGATCCGCTGAAGCCGATGGACAATTTCCAGTTCGTCTCCCAGCTCGCGCAATTCTCGCAGATTCAGATCGGCCAGACGACCAACGAGAGGCTTGCGACGCTGGTCACCGCTCAGGCCAATACGCAGGCGACTGGCCTGCTCGGCCGCACGGTCGATATCGGTGCCGGGGCCGGCATCGTGACGGGCAAGGTCACGGGGATCGCCTTCGACAATGGCAGCCCGCTGCTGACCGTCGAGACCGGCGACCAGCGCACGATCAGCGGCATCTCGCTGGGCAGCATCTCGCAAATTCGCTAAGGAGAATAACGATGTTCGGGTCGATCTATATCGGGCTCAGCGGGCTTAATGCGTATTCGCGCGGGCTGAAGCAGGTCAGCAACAACGTCGCCAACCTGAACTCGCAGGGGTTCAAATCCTCGACGGTCTCCTTCACCGACCTGTTCGGGGCCAGACAGAATGGTGGCCTTTCCTATTCGGCCGGCCAAGGTTCCTCGGGGCACGGCGTCAGGATGGGCGACACCGTGTTCGACATGAGCTCGGGCGAGTTGCGCCAGACGGATCGCGACCTCGATCTTTCCATCGACGGCAGCGGCTTTCTGATGCTCATGCGCGGCGGCGAAGTTGCCTATACGCGCACTGGCAGCTTCGAGGTCGACAAGGATGGCTATATCGTCCTTTCCGGCTCAGACTATCGCCTCGCGACCCTCGATTCGGCCGGCCGGCCGGTCAGCCTGTCGATCGATCAATTGGGCACCAATCCGCCAAAGGCGACTACCAAGATCGTCCTTGCGAACAATCTCTCGGCGGATTCGACCGTCCCCCAGCTCGTCAGCAACATCAAGGTCGTCGACCTGGACGGCGGCCAGCATGTCTGGCAGGCCAAGTTCGAACGGGTGGCGAACAGCACCGGTCAGTGGACGGCCACCGTAACCGATGAGAAGGGCGTTCAGGTCGGGGGCAGCCCCAAGACATTCACGATCATCAATGGCCGGATCGATCCGGCGACGTCCGTGCTGGACTTCACCACCTCAGGGTGGACCGTCTCCTTCGACATGGCCGGCATCGGTTCATATGCAGGCGGCAATACGTCCACATTGAGCGCGGCATCCGTGGACGGATATGCGGTCGGCACCATCACCTCCCTGTCGGTCAACAAGGATGGCGAGCTCGAGATCGGCTATTCGAATGCGCAAAAGAAGCAGCTGGGCGCGGTCGCCGTCGCCGATTTCCGCGATCCGCAGGCGTTGGAGCAGCGTAGCGGCGGTCTGTTCTCCGATTCGGGCGGGGCAGGGCGCCAGCTGCTGGCCAGCACCGACCCGCGCGTCGGCCTGGTCAAATCTCGTACGCTCGAAGCGTCGAACGTCGACCTGTCGCGCGAATTCGGCGACCTGATCCTGATCCAGCGTGGCTTCCAGGCATCATCGCAGATCATCAGCGTGACCAACGACATGATCCAGCAGCTGTTCGGCATCCGGGGCCAGGGCTGACGTCAGCCAGATCGAGGAATGGGTTTTGCGTCTGTATCGATCTTGGTTGCCCGAAGCGGCATTGGAAGACTGCGCGGCAGAGCAGTTGCTTGCTGACCTGACGCGGCAATGGTCAGCCAAATGGTTTGCCCGTCAGAACATGCGGCCGCTGGGCTCGATCACCTATCGGACGCCGCCTGAGGCGAGCGCTGACGGGGCTGGCTGGCTGGTCCTGGATGAGGATCTGGCGATCGCTGTTCCCGATGCGTCGCGCATCGCGATCGCTTCCGCGATGCTGGACAGGCCAATCGACGACGCGACGCTGACCGATGCGGATCGTCAGACAGTCGGCGATCTCGCCGCTGCGGGCCTCGACGATCTGTGCCGGCGCCTTGCGGAGATGTTTCGGTTGTCGGGCGACGCGCGCTGGAGCCAGCTGGATTCGGGGCTGCGGCCCTCGATCGATCGGCCGAGAGGGTGCAGCATCGGTGTCAATGGGAGGACTCCGCTTCTTCAGTTCGTCGCCAGCACCGATCTGCTGATAACGTCCATCAAGTCCGCACTGATCCCCCCGCTTTCGGGCAGTCCGCTGCAACCGATCGCCTCTGGCCTCGCTGCCCAGTCCATAACCGTGGCGGCGGTGCTGGGGCGTTGCCAGCTCACGCTCGCCGATATAGCCGACCTCAGCGAAGGCGATGTACTTGTGTTCGATCGGGATACGCACGCCTCCCTGCCACTGGCCATCGACGGCCGAACCCAGGGCGGGCGGTGCTCGGTCGAGCAATCGAACGACTGTCTTCAGCTCAAGCTTCTCGAACCCCCAATCAGGTAACCGCCACACGTGACCGATCAGAAAATCAAGCCGGGCGTCGCCCCCTCCACTGCCCAGAACGCGCCGGTTCGCAGAATCAATACGAAGCTTATCGATGCCGTCGAGGTGAGGCTGGACGGTTTTCTCGGTAGCGCGAGAATGACGGTGGCGGAATTGAGCGCGCTCAAGGAGGGCGGCGTCATCATCCTTGACGCAGCGCTCAACGCGCCCGTCGAGCTGCGCCTCAACGGTGTTGTCGTGGCGCGCGGCGAGCTGGTCGCGGTCGGAGACCGGTTCGCGGTGCGGCTGACCGAAATCTCTTCCTGATGCCGTTCGCCTTCGTTCTTCTGGCCGCCGCCAGCGCGGTGCCACTTCATGCGGCACGGCTGGGCGGTGGCGGGGCGATCGACGTCTCGCTCGGCCGGATCGTCATCTCTTTCGTAATCTGCATCATCATCGCGGCCCTCGCGATCCTCCTGATTCGCCAGCGTAGCGGTAGGAATGATCTCGCCGGCTTCTTCGCCAGGATGGAGCCGCGCGCGAGAGAGATTCAGATCGTCGAGACGCGCCGGTTGAGCCCTCATGCCGATATCTGCTTGGTCCGCCAGGGTGGCCGCGAATATCTCCTGGTCCTCCAACAAGGCGGCACGCAGGTTTTGCGCGATCAGGCCGTTCCCCCTCGGGATGATGCGTCATGCGCCTGACACGACTTGTCGCCCACACGAGTGCGGCGGCCATATCTCTTCTCGTCAGCTCACCGGCCTGGGCGACGACTCCAGGCCTCGGCCTGCCTTCGGACGTCGTGCGCACGGCGCTGATCCTGACCCTCCTGGCGGTAATACCGTCGATCCTGATCTGCATGACCAGCTTTGTCCGGATCGTGGTCGTGCTGTCGATGGTGCGGCACGCCTTTGGCATGCCCGAAACCCCGCCCAACCCCGTGCTCGTCAGCCTGGCGCTTTTCATGACCGCGTTCGTCATGTCGCCTGCGCTCACCGCCGTGAATTCAACGGCAATCCAGCCTTTGCTCGCCAACCGGATCGGGGTCGAGGAAGCGATGAAGAAAGGGTCGGCGCCGCTACGCGATTTCATGCTGGCCCAGACCCGCGATGCGGACATCGAGGCGATCTACGCGATCGCGCATGCGACGCCGCCCGAGCGTCCCGAGCAGGTCGAGATCATGAAGCTCGCACCCGCATTCATGCTCAACGAGCTTCGAGTCTCGTTCACGATCGGCTTCGTGATCCTGCTGCCCTTCCTGCTGATCGACCTGGTGGTCTCGGCCATCCTGCTCTCGCTCGGCATGATGATGGTGCCGCCGGCGACGATTTCGCTGCCGATCAAATTGCTGATGTTTGTCCTGATCGACGGCTGGAGCCTGGTGCTGCAAGGGGTTCTCGGAAGCTTCCGGTGATGCAGGCGAGGGACCCAACCGGACTGGACCTCGTGGTGGACCCGATACGGGCCGAAGCGTCGTTGTGGCGGCGGTTCCGGTTCGAGGACGACCTGAAGTGCCGGGAGACCTTGTTCAACCGCTATTTCGCGCTCGCGCGTGCCATTGCCGGCCGGCTGTTCCGGCAGCGCATGACGAAGAGGCTCGATCGCGGCGATTTCGACCAGTTCGCATGCGAGGGCCTGCTGCACGCGATCGACCGGTACGATCCCCTTCGCGGTGTTCCGTTCGGGGCCTATGCCCGCCGGCGGATCAGCGGCAACATCGCCGATGGAATCGCGACCTTGAGCGAGGTCGATGCGCAGCTCAGCCACCGGCACCGTATGGAACAGGAGAGGCTTCGCTCCATCGGCAGGTCCGGGTCCGATGCGCTCGCCGCCCTTTCGGAGCTTGCGGTTGGCCTTGCGGTCGGCCTCATGCTCGAAGGCACCGGCCTCATCGATGGTGGTGATGCCGTCGATACACGCCCGAGCGCCTATGACAGCCTGGCCTGGCGCGAAACGCAGACGCTGCTGGTGAGCGAGGTCGCGCGATTGCCCGAGAGCGAAGCGATCGTGGTTCGCCAGCATTATGATCATGGGCTACCCTTTGCGCAGGTCGCCCAGTTGATGGGCGTGAGCCGGGGTAGGGTGTCGCAACTGCATCGTGCTGCGCTCGAGCGGCTGCGCAAACGCTTAAGGACAAGGGGATGAAGCAATGACGACCGGCCTGTGCGACGATGCCGAACTGGAGGATCTGATGGCGGCGATCCAGTCCGACGATCGTGACGAAATCCTGCGCGTGGACCGGCTGATCGGATCCTATCCAGACGACCCGCGGCTCCACTTCCTGCGGGGATCACTCCTTGCCTCGATCGGGAGGCCGATCGAGGCCCTGTCGTCGCTGAAGAAAGCGGTGGACCTGGCCCCGGATTTCGCGATCGCGCGGTTCCAGCTTGGATTCTTCCAGCTCACATCGGGGGAGGCCGTCGATGCCCTGACCACTTGGGGGCCCATCGTGCTATTGCCGGAAGGTCACTATCTTCGCTTCTTCGTCGGAGGGCTGACCCATCTCATCCGCGACGAATTTCCGGAGACGATCGCGCGCCTGCAGGAGGGCATTGCGGCGAATGAGGAAAACCCTGCGCTCAACCGCGACATGCAGTTGATCATCGACCAGGTAGTCGCCATTCCGCGCGACATGCCGGACGGCGGTGGTGAGCCGACGGCATCGGCGACGAGCTTCCTGCTCGACCAGTTTGCCGGTCGCCGGTCGAGCTGAGCGCCATGACTCGCGTCTCCGGTGCCGACCATGTTCTCCTGTTGCTACAGGAGCAGCTTAGCAAGCTCGGCAAGGAAAGATCGGGGCGCCGCGCGCCGGGCTCAGCTGTCCAGGGCGCAACGCCCGAACCCATGGCTCGGCTGCGCGCGATGGCGGCCCGAGACGGCCTTTCGGACGAGGACCTGCGGCGCGCCCTGGTCAGGACGTTGCTGGTCCGGCAATTGGGCGAAGCGCTGGGAAGCGATCCGGCGTTCGAGGCGATCGCCGGTGATGTCCTGCGGATGATCAGCGAATCGCCCGAAGGTCCAGCCCTGCTCGATCAGGCGATGCGGCAGCTCTCGGAACCTTCTAGCTGACGCCCATTCCCATCTTCGCCAACGCCTGACCGATTGTGCGGCCACTGCCGTCGATAGGCGTGCGAGCCGCGTGCTCGAAGATTCGCCGCGCGGTTTCGTGGTTGCCGTCGCTGGCTGCCAGCAAGGATTTTGCGAGCGCCGCGGAATAGCATTGCCGGTCGAGTCGGAGCGCCACATCACTCTTCCGGCGCGCCTCTTCCAGATCGCCCGCGAGCAGGTCGAGCACCGCGAGCGATCCGTGCGTTTCAGCGAATGTCGGATCGAGCTCGAGCGCATGGTCGAAACGAGCCCGGCTCGTCACCTGGTCGCCGTTGACGAAATAGGCCCATCCGGCCGCGATCCAGGATCCGAGGTGATCCCCGAACATCTCGGCGCCTTTGTCGATATCGGCGGCTGCGGTGTCTGCCTGTCCGGTCATCAGCTTCGAAAGGCCGCGTCCGATCCAGGCACGAGGGAGATTGGGATTGCGGTCGATCGCCCGCTCGAAGATATCGAGCGCGTCGGTCGCATGATCGTCGCCGAGTGCGAGTGTTCCCAGTGTCGTCAGGGCATCGGGATGATCGCCGGCTCTTGCCGCGCACGCTGCGGCCAGCTGCTCGTCGTCAATGTCGAGAGCCAGGACCGAGACCGCCGCCATGAGCCCGCGATGATCGGGGAAAAGCTCGACATAGTGTCGGGCGACATCACCGGCGGTCTCGAAGTCGCCGAGCTGATGCAGTAGTTGCACACGAAGCTCGGCTGCCTGTGGCAGGACGCGCGCCGCATCATCGTCGAGCACGTCAAGCGCGGCCTCGAAATCCTTCAGATTGGCTCTCGCCCAGGCAAGATTGAAGCGGACACCGGGATCGTGCGCCCCTGTTTCGAACAATGCGCCAAACGCCGCAGCCGCCTTGTCGAACGCCCGCGCCTGCAACGCCGCGATGCCGGCCAGATTGATCTCGCGTGGCGGAAGCGGGGCGATATCGGCATAGCGCGCGAGGAGCTCTTCCGCGACCTCGGGCCGGCGATCGTCGAGCGCGGCTTCGGCCGTGTCGGCAAGCAGCATCAGATTGCCGGGGTCTGTCTCAAGCATGGCCAGCAGCGTTTCCAATCGGCCCTGCAGTGTCGCGTTCGCCTCAGTCATCATGATCCTTTCGTGACCGCTGCTACGGATATCGCCTTGTGCCATGTCAGCCCTCGACGCGCACGACATCGAAAGAGCGCAAGTTGATGCGCATCGGTATTTCGTTCACGGACAGCACCGACAACTTCGGAATGCTGCGCCTGGTAAAGGCCTTCAAGTGGCGACGCAGGTCCGGACCGCACAGCAGAACGGGCGCGCGGCCATCATGATGCATTGCCTCCACCATTGAGGATAATTTGCGGATCAACTGCTCGGCGAGGCGCGGTTCGACCAGCATCGATCCGGACGCGCCGCCCTGGTTGATATTGGTCGAGATCTGGTTCTCGATCCGCGGATCCAGGCTCAGCACCGCGAGGTCGGCGTGCTTGCCGCGCAACTGATGGCAGATCGCGTAGCTGAGGCGCTGCCGTATCAGCTCGGTCAATTCCGCCGGATCCTTCTGCGTGCGGGCCAGATCGAGCAGATGCTCGAGGATCAGGTCGAAGTTCGCGACCGATACCCCTTCCGCCAGCAGGTTCTGCACGACCCGCTGCACGTCCGATATGGCGAGACCGTTGGGGATCAATTCCTCGACCAGCCCCGGTTGCAGTGTGCGCGCCTCCTCGAGCATCTTGACGACCACCGCGCGGGTGACCAGCGTCGGCATCTCGCTCCGGACAATCTCGCCGAAATGCGTGACCAGGACGGTGACCGGGTCGATCACGCGAAGACCCATGTCCCGAGCGTCCGCCTCCTGCCCTGGCTCGATCCAGGATGCGGGAAGCCCGAAGGCCGGGTCCCGTGTCTCGATGCCGTCCATCCTCTTGCCGGTCTCGTCCTGGTGGATCGCCAGCATCCGGTCCGGATAAACCTCGGCGATCGCAAATCGCGACCCGAACAGCCGGATCTCATATTCGAGTGCCCCAAGCGCGGAGCCGTCCGCCACCCGGACGGCCGGAAACCCGATGCCATAATCCTGCTCGTGCAGGCGGCGCAGGCTCGCGATCCGGTCCATGATGATCGGCTCCTGGCTCTTCCAGGCTTCCCCCAGGTCCGCGCCGAGCCGGATTTCCAGGGGAGGGGCGTGGCTGGTGGCGCCCATTTGCGCGCCCGCGGCTTCCTCGATCCGCTGCTCGGTCGCGGCGGCCATGGTCGCGCGTCGCGCGCGGTGCCAGCCGAACAACGAGAGCGCGATGATCACGACGATTGGCCATTTGGGCATTCCCGGCAGCAGCAGCAGGACCAGCAGGACGCCGGCGACGATCAGTGGAATTCGAGGCACCGAGGCGAGCTGGCGAAACACCTCGGTGCTGAGCTCGCGGTCTGCCGACGAGCGGGTCACGATGATACCGGTCGCGATGGAGATGATGAGCGCCGGCAGCTGGGTCGCGATGCCGTCGCCGATCGTCAGGAGCGTGAAATGGGAGAGCGCCTCGTCCCAGGCCATCCCCATCTGGACGACGCCGACGATCCAGCCAGCGATGATGTTGATCAGCAGGATGATGATTCCGGCGATGGCATCGCCTTTCACGAACTTGCTGGCGCCGTCCATCGCGCCGTAGAAGCTCGCTTCCTTCTCCAGTTCCTCGCGGCGGCGGACTGCATCCTTCTGGTCGATCAGGCCCATGTTGAGATCGGCGTCGATGCTCATCTGCGCGCCGGGCATCGAGTCGAGCGTGAAGCGGGCTGCGACCTCCGAGACGCGTTGCGCGCCTGAGGTCACCACCACATATTGGACGACGACCAGGATAAGGAAGACCACCAGTCCGATGACGAAGTTGCCCTGGACCGCGAATGTCCCGATCGACGCGATGACGTCGCCTGCGCTGCCGCCGGTCAGGATCAGGCGTGTCGCCGCCACGTTGAGGGAAAGCCTGTACAGGGTCGCGACCAGCAGCAGGGACGGGAAGGTCGAGAATTCCACGGGCTTGCCGACATAGAAGGTCAGCAGCAGGATCGTCAGGCCGAGCCCGAAATTGGTGATGATCGCCAGGTCGAGCATTGCCGGCGGGATGGGCGAGAAGAGGATGACCAGAATGAGGACCATGGCCGTCACCAGCGCGAGATCCTTGTTGTTGCGCAGAATCCGGTTGATCATTCGACGTCCTTGTCGGTGCGGTCGGCGGCATCGGCGCGCAGCTTGAAATAGAGTTCGGCCACGGCGTGATAATGGTCTTCGCCGATCTCCCGCCCGGCCTCGCAGTCCGCATAGAGCGCGCGTGCGAGAACCGGGCTTTCGAAGATGGGGATGCCCAGAATGTTGGCCCGGCGTTTCAGCAGCAGGGCGTGCAGGTTGCGCCCCTTGGCGCGTACCACCGGCGCGTTGCCGCCGGATCCGTCATAGGCGAGCGCCACCGCGACGTGCTCGGGATTGACGACCAGCATGTCCGACCCGGGCAGGGCGCCAAGCCCCGCGGAGCGTTTGACGAACTCGGCATGCAACTGCTTGCGCTTGCGCTTGAGGCGCGGATCGCCTTCGCGCTCCTTGCTCTCTCTCGTCACTTCGCGGCGGCTCATCCGCATCTGCTTGCGAAATTCGCCGCGCGTCAGGATCTGGTCGAGGACCGCAAAGAAGAAGGCGAGCACAACGAAGACCCAGAGCATGCGCATGCCGGCGGTACGCATCGCCTGCGCCAGGCTCCCCGCATCGGTGATGGCGCTGCCGGCGCCCGAGATGGCCGCCCGAATGAGCAGTACCGCAACGATCGTATAGATGGTCATCTTCAGGACGCTCTTGAGCGCTTCCTTCAGGAGCCGCATGGAAAACAGGCGCTTGATGCCCTTTGCCGGATTGATCCGGCTGAAATCCGGCTTGAGCGGTTGCGTGCTGAAAACGAAGCCGCGAAGCTGGATGACTTCGAGAAGGCCGACGATCGCCAGGATCGTCCCGCCGAACAATATTATCGGCTGCAAGGTGGGCCAATAGGTGGTCGCGGCCAGGCTGACCGCCTCGTGCGGGTCCCCGGCGCTCCGGATGCCACCGGCCAACGCGCGGTGCATCATCTGCGCGAGGCGGCTTACCGTCTCTTCACCCGCGATCGTCAGGAAGCCGGCCAGTCCGAGCAAGCCGGCAAAGAAGCTCAGGTCGACCCCGCGCGCGACCGAGCCTTTTTCGCGGGCACGCTGCAGCTTGAACGGCGTCGCCTCTTCGCTCTTGTTCTGTTCGGGACTTGCTTCAGCCATGGTTCAGATCAGACGCGGCGCGGTTTCGAGCGCGTAGCGCAGCATGCGCAGGAACAGGGATCCCGATAGCGCCAGCGCGATCGGAAGGACCGCCAACATGACCATTGCCTTTACCTGGAAGCCCATGAGCATGACGTTCATCTGGGGGAGCGTGCGGGACATGAAGGCGATCGCCAGATCGCTCAGGAAGAGGACAAGCGTGACCAGCCCGCCAAGACCGAACGCCATCACGAAGACGGCGGAAATATAACTGCTCAGGACAGTGATATCGCCGCCAAGGGCCGCACTGCCCAGCGGGACCTGGTCGAGCGACTCCGACCAGATCGCCAGCAGGTCGGTGGGGCCCTCGGTTGCGAAGAAGATCGCGCCTGCCGCATAGGCGAACAATGTTCCGACGAGCGGTAGCTGAGTCCGGGTCGTGGGATCGATCAGCATTGCCATGCCGAAGCCGGCCTGGACGTCGATCGTCCGTCCGGCGGTGAAAAGGGCGGCGAAGGCGAGCTGAAGCGAGAGCGACAAGGCGATACCCAGCAGGAGTTCGCCGATCGCGGTCAGGAATAGCCCGTTGGTACGGTAATCGGCCTGCCAGTTTTCGCCGGGACGCGCTGCGACTAGCCAGCCCGCGAGCCCGATGGCGAGAAAGACACGAACGAGTGCAGGCACGCGAACGAGCGTGAACGGAGGCGAAAACCCTAGGGTCGGTGCTATGCGCAGGCTGATCAGCAGGATCGCGATCGCCTTGTCGGTCAGTTCCCCCATTGGCGCTTGTCAGCCCCCGAGCGAAGGGATGACGGAATATAGCGAGGTCGCGAATTGAGTGACGCGTCCCATCATCCAGGGACCGATCGCAATGAGGAGGAACGCGGCCACGAGGATTTTGGGCACGTAGCTCAGGGTCATTTCCTGTAGCTGCGTCGTCACCTGAAAGACGCTGATCAACAAGCCAACGAGAAGGGTTGCGATAAGGACAGGGCCGGCGACGAGGAGGCTCGCCCACAGCGTCTCGTTCAACAAACTCAACGCTCGGTCGGCGCCCATTCTATCCCCCCGGATCAGGCATCGCGCCGAACGTCAGCAGCGATTCGCCGACGTCATCTCCACCTGTCCCAAATTTAGACAGCTGAGCAGAACAGGCAACGTATTTCGCTACATAGGGGCGGATGGATACATCCATTCTGGTGGATTTTTCGCGGACGCCCTAGGAAAGATGCTAGGCTCATGGGCGCTAACGCTACGACGGTTGCCATACAGCGGAGTAGGTGTGAATCAACAGCGCCACCGTGACGAATGCCAGACTGCGCATCGGGGGGTGATTGCCCAGCGCGCATCGGAGTTTTGGTTTTGCCAATGCGGGCATTGCTCGGACTTGCGTGGACGCGTCCAAATCGAAGGCAGTGCCCATCCTCGGTGCCAGTTCGACGGCAGTGATTCCCCGATCGGTCGAGTCGACCCTAAGTAGTATTTGCTCGCTTGCGAGGCGCTTTCCCTGTCCAAACCAGACATCGCGTTAGCCTCCGGTGGGCTTCGGCACACGATGGGGCGTAGTTTCCCTCTCTCAGGAAGTCTGCTGCGAGTTGTGCCGGCCTGTTTTGTCATGAGGCGTGCAAAGGTCGACGACGTCATCATCATCGGGCGCCTCTGCTCTCTTGGGAAGAATGAATCACTCCACTGCCGATACCTCAAGACGGCTTTTCAATAGAATCGGCGTATGCGTGCAGGGAAGGCCGTGCGGTGAACGACCTTATCTAGGGAGCGTCGAAAGTCCGGGAGTGGCTAGCTGCCGGCCGAAAAGTGTCTCGGCAAGGCCCGCATCATACCATCACTCCCCATGCAATATGTGGGAACGTCTGTGGTATCGGTTTCCGCGGGGCTAAAATTTATCACGTAAGATCAATGCGATAAATCGCTTGACTGGTGACCCCTACGGGAATCGAACCCGTGTTTCAGCCGTGAAAGGGCCGCGTCCTAGACCGCTAGACGAAGGGGCCATACCCGTTACCGAGTGTGGGCGTGCCGGTTAGGCAAATGCGGAGGGCTGGTCAACCCACTGCGTCATCGGCACGACGATGACAGACCGCCTGGAGCTTGTTTCCATCGGGATCGCGGACATAGGCGCCGTAATAATGCGCGTGATAATGCGGCCTCAAACCGGGCGCGCCTTCATCGGTACCGCCATGGGCGAGCGCTGCTGCGTGGAACGCGTCGACCGCCGCACGATCGGGCGCCAGGAACGCCGAATGCGGTCCGTTGCCGGGGTGGGCGCCACCGCCGTCGAACGGGCTGACGATGAACAGTTTGAGTCCCGCCAGTTCCCCGAACACGAGCGTACCCGGCAGTTCGAACGGCTGTTCGACGCCCAGCGTCGCCATCACCGGTTCGTAAAAGCGACGCGCGCGCTCGATATCATCGGTGCCGAAGGTGATGTGGCTGAACATGCGTCCCTCTCCTCAATCGGCCCAGGCTGCGTCGTCGAGATGCAGCTCTGCCGCCGGCTTTGCCCCCCAGTCGTCGATTCGGGCGCGACCCGCGAGCCACAGCCGGCGATGCGGCGGGGCGCCCAACAGGGCCGCGCCCAGTGCGGTCTCGGCCTGGCGGAACGCGACCGTCTTCAGCACGCGCCCGTCATCGCCGCTGACGATCGCGCGGACATGGCCGTTGCCGACGATATCCGCCTTCACGATCCGTACTGGCCCGGCGACCACGCGCGGCTGGGGCCAGCCCATGCCATAGGGCCCGCCCGCGTCCATCGCCTGGACGAGGGCAGGGGTGACGCCCCCCGCGGTCAACAGCGCGTCGAGCAGCAGCGCACGGTCGCCGATCGACCGGGTGACGGCGGCGTCGAGGCGCTCTTCCAGGAAATCGGCAAAGGCCTCGAGCTGGTCCTCGGCGATGGTCAGTCCCGCCGCCATGGCATGCCCGCCGCCCGCGACCAGCAGGCCGCTGTCCTTCGCCGCCAGCACCGCCGCCCCGAGATCGACGCCCGGGATCGACCGGCCCGATCCCTTGCCCACGCCCTGATCGTCGAGCGCGATCACCAGCGACGGCCGCCCGAATTTCTCCTTCAGCCGTCCCGCGACGATGCCGATCACGCCAGGATGCCAGCCGCGCCCCGCCACGACCATCACTGCCCGGTTGCCCTTGGCGCCGGCCAGCGCCTCGGCCGCGTCCTGCACGATCGCCTCGATCGCGCGGCGCTCCTCGTTCAGGCGATCCAGTTCGGCGGCAATGCTGGCCGCCTCGGCCGGATCGCGCGTGGTGAGCAGACGCACGCCCAGATCCGACTTGCCGACCCGCCCGCCCGCATTGATCCGCGGCCCCAGCGCGAAGCCCAGATCGGTCGCGGTCGGCGCGCGCGTCAGCCGCGAGGCGGAGATCAGCGCGTTGAGCCCGATATTGCGCCGCTGCGCCATCACCTTCAGCCCCTGGCTGACAAAGGCGCGGTTGAGTCCCTTGAGCGATGCGACATCGGCGACGGTGCCGAGCGCGACGATATCGAGCAGGTCGAGCAGGCGCGGCTCGGCGCGGTCTTCGAAAAAGCCGCGCGTCCTGAGCAGCCGGATCAGCGCCGCGCCGAGCAGGAAGGCGACGCCAACGGCGGCGAGATGGCCGAACGCGGCGCCCTCGGCCTCGTCGAGGCGGTTCGGGTTCACCAGCGCATGCGCATGGGGCAGGGCGGCGGCGCATTTGTGGTGATCCACCACGATCACGTCCACGCCGGCCACGCGCGCCATCTCCAGCGCCTCGAATGCCTGCGCGCCGCAATCGACCGTGACGATCAGGCTCGCGCCTTCGTCCTTGAGCCGGACGAGCGCCTCGCCCGAGGGGCCGTATCCCTCCATCAGCCGGTCGGGGATATAGGCGCGCGCCTCAAGCCCCAGGTCGCGCAGCAACAGGATCATCAGCGCGGCGGAGGTCGCGCCGTCCACGTCATAATCGCCGAAGACCGTCACCTGCTCGCTGGCCTGAATCGCATCGGCGAGCCGCTCGGCGGCGCGGTCCATGTCGCGGAAGATCGACGGATCCGGCATAAAACCGCGGATGCTCGGCGCCTTGTGCGCGTCGAGCGCCTCGCGCGGGCACCCGCGCGACAGCAGCAGCTGAGTGACAAGATCGTCGGGCGAAAAGCCCGGATCCCGCGTGTCGGTCTCCAGCGCGCGCCAGCGCCAGGGTTGCCCGAGGATGGAGTGCGAGATGTTGAGGACGGTGTTCACCCGCCCTCTGTAGCGCTCAATGACTCCCCCGCGAAAGGTTCGATCGCGGTTCGGCTATCCGGGTGCGGATCGTTCAGCGCCGGCGTTCGCCCGGTGGGGTAGGATCGATCATCGGCTGACCAGGGGTGAAGCTGACATCGCCGGACGGGCTGGACGCGCTGCGGGGGCCGTCCGCCGGCCCCATCTGCGATTCGACCGGCTTGAAGTCATTGCTGCCGTCGCGGTGCTGGCAGCCCAGGCGGCGCTGCTCCGCCTCGAAGGCATTCAGCCGTATGCCGGTCGCAGCGACCTGCCCGATCGCGCCCCGAAGCGATTCGGGGCGTCCACCGGCACCCGCCTCCATGTTCGCGTCCTGGAAGCGTTCGAACAGCTTGGCGCACGTCGCGGGGTCGCCCGGTGCCGGGAGGGTCAGCTCGTTGAGCTCGCCCTCGATCGCCATCGAGAACAGGCCGAGCGTAAGGCCCTTCGAGCGGAAGGCGGGGGAAACGAAATCGTCCGGCGCATTGCCGCGCTCGACATGCGCGGTGACATGCGTGCTCTTGCCGTCGGCGCTCGGCTTGAAGTCGGCGATCATCGTCACCGCGACCTTGTCGCCGCTCATCACCTTCCACCGCATGGACGTGTCGGTACGCTCCAGGTTGAACACCGGCGTCACGCCGCCCGATCGCGACGGATCGGTGCCGGGCGACCCCGGCTGATCGCGAATGTCGAGATCCTCCAGCGCGCGCATCACCTCGGCCTGGGGACGCGCCACATCGCGTGACCAGCCGCCACCGCCGAGCGAACCGCTGACGTACATGCCGCCGAGGATCACCGGCAAGGCGATCGCAAAAGTCTTGAGAAACATCGTGGGCCCCCCGGAATTCCGACGGGGAAATGCTAGGCGGTCGCAATGAAGCTGCTGCTAAGAGCGATGGTTAAAACCGCCTCTATTCAGGCGCTTGAATGTCCATTTCGGCCCTATCGCGCAGGGGGAGGAGCCGCTCGATCGCGATCGCTGCCGCCTCGGCACCGTTCTCGGGCCTGATCAGTGCCCCGACGCGCTCAGCCTGGGCGCGATAGGCAGGTGTATCGAGCAGGGCGGCGATCATCGGCGCTGCACGGCGAGCACTGAAGCGTCGCGCCTTGAGGACCAGTCCGATACCCATCTTGCGGATGCGATGCGCGTTGTCGGCCTGATCGCCCATATGAGGCACGACAAGCTGGGGTTTGCCTGCCCTCAATGCCTGGCCCGTCGTGCCGATGCCGCCATGGTGGATGATGACAGCGGCCCTGGGAAACAGCGTGGAATGCGGTGCATAGGCACGGACCAGAATATCGCCTTCGGACTGCAACCTTGTCCTCTCGCCGGTCAGCAGCACAGCGCGGGTGCCGAGCAGCCTGGCCGTGGCCGCGGCCTCTTCGTAAAAGTCGCCCGGCGCGTACACAGCGAACGAGCCGAGCGTGAACACCAACGGGGGCGGGCCCTCGGCCAGAAAAGCCTCCAGTTCAGGGTCCGGCGCCTCGGTCTCGCCGCCCTGGCTGTCATAGATCGGGAAGCCGACGATCTCTGTATTGGCGGGCGCGTCCTTCTGGGGCGGGCCGAAGATGGGCGAATAGCAGCACAGGGTCAGCGCGGTTTCGCGGCTGATGTCGAACATCGACGGGTCGCACGCCGGGCTCAGGCCGTGGTGCGCACGGACCTCGTCGACCCTCCGGCCATAACGGAGCCGCATGATCTTGCGGATGACGCCATAAGCGAGCCGGTTCCATCGGACGCCGATCGGACTGCCCGGCGCCTGGATCAGCATCCAGAAATCCGATGTCTTGGGCGGCGTGTGGACCGAGAGGATGGCCATCGGTTGAAGGATCACCGAGACCAGCGGCACACGACGCTTCTCGGCGATGATCGGCGCGCCGAACACGAACAGCGATCCGACCAGCACGTCGGCACCGCCAACCACCTCGTCCAGGGCAGCCGTGCTCGATTCGAGCCAGGGCAGCAGCACCTGCTCGAGCAGATAGGTCTGGTCGGCCATGACGCGCTTGACCGCGTCGTCCTCGCCCATCCCCATCCGTTCGCGGATCGCGTCGAAGCTCGGCAGCACGGCAACCGCTTCGAGCCCGGCCGCCTGCGTTTTCGCGACATGATCCGCGGGCACCGCAAGCACGGGCCGATGTCCACGCCGCTTGAGCGCGAGGCCGATGGCGATGAACGGATGAAGGTCGCCCAGGGTGCCGACGGTAGTAAGCAGGATCTTGCGCATGATTGGCTCGACGACACTCGGCTCGCGCCGCCTTATTGCTTCAGCCAGGCGCCCTCGCGGAACCACTTGGTGACGATATATTTCGTGCCCTTCACCACCGGCATGCCTTCATGCAAGGTGAATTCGTTCGGGCTGCCATCGGGGTGCATATTGTTCCAGGCGAGCAGCAGCCCGCGCTTCGGTGCCACGCGGATGCCGGCCTGGGGAAACCAGGTCGCGCCGCCTTCCTCGACATTGTTGAGATAGATCATCGCCGTCCAGGTGCGCTGTCCGCCGCTCGCCTTCATCGCCTCCCAATAATGCTGGCCTTCATGGAAGAAGTCGTGGTGGGCGCGGAATTGCTGGCCGGGTGCGTAGCGCTGGCCCTGCATCGTCTCGCCGTTCGCCGGGGGCAGGCCGAGCAGGTTGGCGATCGATTCGTCGATCGGCTGAACCGCCGGCGACCACCGATCCATGTCGCAGCTCTCGCTGGTGCGGAAGGTCGTGTCGCCGGATTCGGAAAGCAGGGTGGAGGGCCGGCGGTTCGAATCGATCAGCCGCATCAGCGCGGTGCACTGCGCCGGGATCAGGAAATCCATGTGGTAATAGACCTGCGCCTTGTCGATCTTGGCGCGCTTCACCGCCGGATTCGCGTCGAGCCGCTGCGAGACGGTCTCGCCCGCCAGCTTGCGGATCGGGGAGGGGCCGCCCGGTTTTTTCGGGACGAGGGGTTTCTTTGAGAACAGAGACATCGCGCCGCAATCTGCCGCCACGCCCCCAAAAAACAAGGGGCCAAAAACAAGGGGCCCGGCGACCATGCCGCCGGACCCCTCGCTTCATCTCATCCTCTTACCAGAAGATGTCGTAGACCGTGTCGACCACCTGGCCGGTATAGATATCAACCAGCAGCGCGTCGTTGTAATAGCGCACCCAGCGATACGGGCCATAGGCCGGCGGCAGGCCGTAATATTCCGGATCGTCGATCCAATAGTTCTGTTCGAACAGGATCGAGTTCAGCGTCAGGCCGATGCCGAAGCGGCGATAGCCATAGTCCCATCCGTATGGCGCATAATAGCGGGGCAGATGGTAGTTGTTGCGATACTGGTTGCGGCGCGACTGCCAGTTGTAGCGATTGTCGCTGCGCCAGCCGCGGTTCCAGTTGCGGCCGTCATTGCCGTTCCAGCCACCGCCCCGGCCATTATTGCCACGCCAGTTGCCGTCATTGCGACCATTGTTCCCGCGCCAGCTTCCGCCGTTGCGGCCGTCATTGCCGCGGCCGTCGTTTCCGCGCCAATTGTCGTCGCGCCGGCCGTCATTGCCACGCAGATTGCCATCGCCACGGCCGCCATTGTTGTTACCGCGCCAGTCGCCACGGCCGCCCGGACGGCCGCCATTGGCCTGGGGCTGCTGGGGCTGTTGTGGCTGGACTACTACGCCGCCATTCCGGCCGTCGCCACCACGGTTGCCGCCACGGAAATCGGGGCGGCCATCGCCCCTTCCGCCCCGGGCATCGGGGCGGCCATCATTGGCGCCATCGCGGCGGAACATCTGCGGGTTGAACTGTGGGCGCGGCTGCTGTTGCGGCTGCGCCTGAACCTGGGGCTGCTGCTGCGTGCGGCCCTGCCAGCCGCCGCCGCGACCGCCACGATCACCACCCCAGCCACCGCCATTGTTGGCGGGCCGTTCGACGCGCGGCTGCTCGACGCGGGGCTGCGGCTGCTGTGCGGGTTGAGTCTGCGGGCGCTGGAAATCCGGGCGCGCCTGGCGCTGCTCGCCGCCGCGATCCCCACCGCGATCCTGACGGTCCATGTCGCGCGCATAGGCAGTCGCCGGCACGATAGCCGCCGTCGCCGCCAGAAGCGCGATGATGAAAGAAGTACGCATCTTAGTCCTTCCGGTACGTGGACGTATGATTCGCCCGAACGATGCACGGCTTTTGCAGTATTGGCGATGAGCCGTTTCTGAATTGCGGTGTCAGCATTGCGAAAGGATTCACCCCACCTGACTTCAGCGTTGCTGTCGTCCCCCCGGCGTCAGTGCCGGCACCAGCTTCGCGGCGCTCGCGGGATCGATCCCGGGCGAGGCGCCGACATCGATCGTCTCGTCGCCGCGCTGGACACGCGCCGCGCGCATCACTGCCTCGACCACGCGCGGATAGACCCCGCACCGGCACAGATTGGTGATTGCGCTCTTGATGTCGTCCTCGGACGGATTCTTGTTCTTCTTGATCAGCACCGCCGCGGCCATGACCATGCCCGGGATGCAAAAGCCACATTGCGGCACATTCTCGGCGATCCAGGCCAGCTGGACCGGATGCGCCCGCTCGCGCGACAGGCCTTCGATCGTGGTGACGAAGCTGCCCTCGATCGCGCCGATCGTCGCCTGGCAGGATCGCACAGCCTCTCCATCGATATCGACGGTGCAGGCCCCGCATTCGCCATTGCCGCAGCCATATTTGGCGCCCGTCAGGTTGGAGGCGTCGCGGAGCGCCCAAAGCAGCGGCGTCTTCGGGTCCATCTTGTATTCGACGGGCTGGTTGTTGACGGTGAAGCGGGTCATGCCGGCAGCTTACGGCAAAGGCCGGTATTGGGAAACGGCGTGTTTCCGCAGGCGCGATTGCGATGCGTCGGGGCGAGACCGATATCCCCCGCATGACACTTCCCACACTCTTCGTGCCGCATGGCGGCGGCCCCTGCTTCTTCATGGATCCGGCGGGCGGCCCGCCCGATCCGATGTGGCAGCCAATGCAGGAGTATCTCGCCGGCCTGATCGCCTCGCTGCCCGAACGCCCCAAGGCGATCCTGATGGTCTCCGGCCATTGGGAGGAAAAAGACGTAACCGTCCATGCCGGCAACGGCCAGCCGCTGCTATATGACTATTACGGCTTCCCCGAACACACCTATCGCCTGCGCTGGGACGCCCCCGGCGCCCCCGATGTCGCGCGCCGCGTCGAGGCATTGCTTCAGGATGCCGGCTTCCCGGTGCGCGAGGAAACCGTGCGCGGTTGGGACCACGGCGTGTTCATCCCGATGATGGTCGCGGTGCCCGGCGCGGATATCCCGCTGGTCCAGCTGTCGCTGCGCAAGGATCTCGATCCTGCCGCGCATATCGCGATCGGCCGCGCCCTCGCGCCGTTGCGCGACGAGGGCGTGCTGATCGTCGGATCGGGCATGAGCTTCCACAACCTCCGCGCCCGCGGCCCCCAGGTCACGCCGGTGGCTGACGAATGGGATGCCGCATTGACGGCGGCGGTGACCGATCCAGATCCGACCGCTCGGGCGGAGCGGGTCGCGCGCTGGGAGGAACTGCCGCACGCAAGGTTCGCCCATCCCGAGGCGGAGCACCTGCTCCCGCTGATGGTGGCACTCGGCGCTGGCGGCGATGGGCCGGCGGTGCGCGACTATGCCGACCATGTGCTCGGCTGGGCCGTCTCAGGCTATAGATTCGGCTAAAATCTCCCTCTCCCGCTAAAATCTCCCTCCTTGTGGGAGAGGGAAGGGGCCCATCGCAAAGCGATGGGAAGGGTGAGGGGGACACGCGTCGTTGTGGTCCCGAACCTCACTCCCCCTCATCCGGCGCTTCGCGCCACCTTCTCCCACAGGGGGAGAAGGATCAGTTCCGCCAGCTCGTGTCGATCTTGTCGACCAGCCGCACCATCGCCTCGAAATCCGCCTTGCCCGGCCCGCCGGGGATCGAGACCTGGTGCAGGTCGCGCTGGTGCACGGCCACCACTTCGGGCGGTACTTCGATCGGGGTCCCCATGCCGGCGGTCGCGACCTGGATCTCGCAGGCGCGCTGCAGCGACCAATGCTTGATGAACGCCTCCGGCAGGGTCCGACCCATCACCAGGATGCCGTGGTTCTTCAGCAGCATCACCCGCTTGTCGCCGAGATGCTCGAGCAGCCGCTGGCCTTCCTCGTCGCGCACGGTGACGCCTTCGAAATCATGATAGGCGATCTGCCCATAGAAATTGCAGGCATAGAAATTCGTCGCACGCAGCCCGCCCTCGACCGAACTGACCGCCATGCCCGCGGTCGTATGCGTGTGCATGATGCAATGAGCATCGGGCAAATGCCGGTGGAACAGCGCATGCTGCACGAAACCAGCCCGGTTCACCGGATAGGGATTGTCGTCCAGCTTGTTGCCGTCGATGTCGATCTTGACCAGGCTGGAGGCAGTGACCTCGCTGAAATGCAGCCCGAACGGGTTGATCAGGAACGCGCCTTCCTCGCCCGGGATCTTCAGCGTGATGTGGTTATAGATCATCTCGGACCAGCCGAGCATCGCGAACACACGGTAGCAGGCGGCAAGCTGCTGGCGCGCCTCCCATTCGGCTTCGCTCATCTGCGAATTGCGAAGGACTGCGGTGGCCATGGCGCTTTCTCCTATGGGTTCTTCTTTGCAACCCATATCGCATGACAGCGCGAGGCAGGCAATGTTTTCGCCGATCTTTGAGCGAGCAGAGTCAATCATATCGTTATCGAAACGATCTCTCCGACGTCACAATTCTGCCTGAGAGGAAATCGCGACAATATGTTGATATAAAATGGATTCTCATAATTGCCTGAGACAAGAGATACGGGACAGGCGGTGTCCCATATCTCCCCTGAAATGGACGCCGGAGCCGGTCGATTCACGAGGCAGAATCGCTCGTTGCACCATGACCATGCAAGTCGTGCCCGACCAGGCCAACCGTCGCTAGGCGGCGCCCATCGCGCCGGATTCGCGCAATGCGGTCATCTCGTCGTCGGAAAACCCATAGTCCCCCAGGATCGCATCGGACTCGGCCGGGCCGGCCATCACCGGCGGCACGGTGTCGCTCAGCGAATAGCGCGGGGCGGGGGCCGGCTGGACCACGCCGCCGGCCTCGACGAAGGTGCCTCGCGCACGGTTGTGCGGATGCGCCGCCGCCTCGTCGAAGCCGAGCACCGGCGCAAAGCACGCCTCATGCCCGGCAAAGGCGGCGACCCAGTCGTCCTGCGATCTTTCCTTGAAGCGCCGGGCCAGTTCGGCCTTGAGTCGCGGCCACATGGCGGGCGCGAACTGTGCGTCCCATTCTCCCCCGTCGAGCCGCATCACCTCCCGCAGCGCCTTGTAGAATTGCGGCTCGATCGACCCGATCGCCACCCATTTCCCGTCAGCGGTTTCATAGCTGTCGTAGAAATGCGCCCCGCCATCCAGCAGATTGGTGCCGCGCCCATTTCCCCAGCGGCCCATCGCGCGGAATCCCCACATCATGCTCATCAGCAGCGCGGAGCCGTCCGTCATCGCGCAATCGACCACCTGGCCGCGCCCGGTCGCCTGTGCCTGCAGGATCGCGGCGAGCATGCCGAAGGCGAGCATCATGCCGCCCCCGCCGAAATCGCCGACCAGATTGATCGGCGCCACCGGCTTGCCGCCCGCCTCGCCGAACGCATGCAGCGCCCCGGAGATCGCGATATAGTTGATGTCATGCCCGACATCGGCCGCCATCGGCCCGGTCTGCCCCCATCCGGTCATGCGGCCGTAAACCAGCTTGGGATTGTCCGCGAGCAGGGTCTCCGGCCCAAGCCCGAGCCGTTCCATCACCCCCGGGCGAAAACCCTCGATCAGCCCATCGCTGCTCTCGACCAACCGTCGCACGGCCAGCACCGCCAGGGGATTCTTCAGATCGAGCGTGATCAGCCGGCGCGACCGGAGCAGCGGGTCCTTTGCAGAAACGGAAAGGCTGCTGCCCTCGTCGGGCCGCCCGATGCGGATCACCTCGGCGCCGTGATCCGCCAGCATCATGCCGCAGAACGGCCCCGGGCCGATGCCGGCGATCTCGATGATGCGAAGGCCGGCCAGGGGTGCGCTCATCCGGGGTCATCCTGTCCAAGCATTGGCGCGGCGCGGTCCAGCGCCAGCCGCGATTCCGAGAAGGCGATCGGTGTGCGCAGGCCCGGAATGGCCATGCCGTCCCGGTCGAGCGTCAGCGCCATGCCGCGATGAATCACCTGCGGATCGGCAAAGGCCTGGGCGACGCTGTTGATTGGCCCGGCGGGTACGCCCACGGCTTCAAGCGTCGCGAGCAACGTGTCGCGCTCGTGTCGCGACGTCTCCTTCCGGATCGCCGCGAACAGCGGCTCGCGAAACTCCAGCCGCCCGGCATTGGTCGCGAAGCGCGGATCGGCCCTCAGCACGTCCAGCCCCAGCGCATCGCAGAACCGCACGAACTGCCCGTCATTGCCGACGGCGAGAATGAACCAGCCGTCGCTCGTCGGAAAAACCGCATAGGGCGAGACGTTGAGATGCGCATTGCCGAGTCGCGGCGGAGTCACACCGCTCACGAAGAAATTCATCGCCTGATTGGCCAGCACGCCGACCATGGTATCGAGCAGCGCCATGTCGATCTGCTGCCCGCGCCCGGTCTTCTCGCGCTGGGCGAGCGCCGCCTGGATCGCGATCACCGAATAGAGCCCGGTCATGATGTCGGCGAATGCGACACCCACTTTTTGCGGTGTCCCGTCCGGCTCGCCGGTCAGGTCCATGATGCCGCTCATGCCCTGGATGATGAAGTCATAGCCGGCGCGACTGGCGTAGGGCCCGTCCTGGCCGAACCCGGTGATCGAGCAATAGACCAGCCGCGGATTGATCGCGCTGAGGCTCGCATAATCGAGCCCATATTTGGCGAGGCCGCCGACCTTGAAATTCTCGATCAGCACATCCGCGTCGGCGACCATGCGCCGGACTTCGGCCTGACCCTTGGGCGTGCGGAAATCGAGGACGACCGATTTCTTGCCGCGATTGGTCGCGTGGAAATAGCCGGCGTCGCGGCTGCCGTCGGGGTTCTCGACGAAGGGCGGGCCCCAGGTGCGGGTGTCGTCGCCCTCCGGGCTCTCGACCTTGATCACCTCAGCACCGAGATCGGCCAGCGTCTGCCCCGCCCACGGCCCTGCAAGGATGCGGGCGAGTTCGATGACCTTCAGGCCGGAGAGAGGAGAGGTGCTCATCTTCTCACCCTTGACCTTCCCCGGCGAAGGCCGGGGCCCAGTGGGGAAGGCCGGGGTAACGAAGCGCAGCACCAGCCAATTCGGGACGCTCCAACTGGGCCCCGGCCTTCGCCGGGGAAGAAGATGGGCGGGGCGCCAGCCTCAAAACGCCGCAATTCCCGTGATCGCGCGCCCGAGGATCAGCGCATGAACGTCATGCGCGCCTTCATAGGTATTCACCGTCTCCAGGTTCATCAGATGCCGCATGACCTGATATTCGCCCGAGATGCCGTTGCCGCCATGCATATCACGGCTCATCCGCGCGATATCGAGCGCCTTGCCGACATTGTTGCGCTTCATGATCGAGATCATCTCGGGTGCGAACTTGCCCGCGTCCATCAGCCGCCCGACGCGCAGGCTTGCCTGGAGCCCCAGCGCGATCTCGGTCTGCATGTCGGCCAGCTTCTTCTGGTAGAGCTGGTTCGCCGCCAGCGGCTTGCCGAACTGCGCCCGGTCGAGGCCGTATTGCCGCGCCGCATGGAAGCAGAATTCGGCCGCCCCCATCGACCCCCAGCTGATCCCGTAGCGTGCGCGATTGAGGCAGCCGAACGGCCCCTTCAGCCCCTGCACATCGGGCAGCAACGCGTCCTCGCCGACTTCGATGTCGTCCATCATCACCATGCCGGTGATCGAGGCGCGCAAGCTCAGTTTGCCCTCGATCTTCGGGGTGCTGAGGCCCTTCATGCCCTTTTCCAGCACGAAGCCGCGAATGCCGCCGCCATGCTCGTCGGACTTGGCCCAGATGATGAAGACGTCGGCAATCGGCGCGTTGGAGATCCAGGTCTTCGAGCCCGAGATCCGATAGCCATCGGCGGTCTTCACCGCCCGCGTTTTCATGCCCCCGGGGTCGGAGCCGGCATCGGGCTCGGTCAGCCCGAAACAGCCGATCCATTCGCCGGTCGCCAGCTTCGGCAGATATTTCCGCTTCTGCTCCTCCGACCCGTACGCATAGATCGGGTACATCACGAGGCTCGACTGAACGCTCATCATCGACCGGTAGCCCGAATCGACTCGCTCCACCTCGCGCGCCACAAGGCCGTACGCGACATAAGAGGCGCCCACCCCGCCATATTCCTCGGGGATGGTCGGTCCGAGCAGTCCGAGCTCGCCCATCTCGCGGAAGATCGACTCGTCGGTCGTCTCGTTGGCGAAGGCGTCGATGATGCGCGGCGCGAGTCTGTCCTGGGCATAGGCCCGCGCCGTATCGCGGATCATCCGCTCGTCATCTTCGAGCTGATCGTCGAGAAAAAAGGGGTCTGCCCAGTCGAATACGCCCATGCCGGCCATGTGTTGATCTCCTTGCGGCCTCGCTGCCAGCGGAGCGAGGCTGTTGTCCAGCCTCAGCCAGTTTTTTCAGAGGTCCAGTACCCGATCGTCGAACAGCCCGAACGCCAGGGTCGAGGCGTAGAAGGCGACGGCCTTCTCGCGCGGCATGGTGCTCGCCCATTTGCGCATGTCGAAGGCGGCGTTCTGCAACGCCATCAGCGCCTGCGATGCGACCAGCGCGTCGACCGGGCGGATCGATCCTTCGGCGATCCCGTCCATCATCGTGCCCGCATAGCGCCGCGCGATCCGGTTGGAGCGCTCGACCATCGCGCGCCGCACGGTGCGCGGCAGGCCCGACAGCGCCGTGGTCCGCAGCAACGGCCCGCGCTCGGAGAATTGCACGTCGAGCAGAGTCGCGATCGTGCCCGTCAGCCGCTCCCAATGGCTCCCGCCGCGCTCGTCGGCGAGCTGCTGCGCATCGGCGATCGTGTCGAAGCTGCGCTTGTAGCAGGCGATGACCAGATCGTCCTTGGCGTCGAGATGATGGTAGAAGCTGCCCTTGGTGACGTTCAGCTCGGACGCGATCTTCTGCACCGACGCGCCGCGATAGCCGAGCTCGTTGATCAGCCGGGTTGCCGCCAGCAGAAAGGCCTCGCGCCCGGGCTCGGGCTCTTCATGCTCGAGGTTGATCAACTGGGGCGCCCAATTCTGGTTCGGCCCGGCAATGCCGTGTTCGAACACGTCCATCAGCCGATCCTCGATTCGGCCGAACTGGTCGAGCTCGTACCGGACCAGCCAGAGCGGCAGCCAGAAGGTATTCTCCAGCAGCACATGCGCGCGGGCACCGTGCAGGTCGGTCTGGGCACGGTTCGCTGCGGGGCCAAACAGGTTGCGCGTGGTGCGGAACACCCGCTGCCAGCTGGCGAGCAGGCGGCTGCGCACCGGCTCCTCCATCGCGCGCAGGTCGGACAGCACGGCAAAGGCCTGTTCTTCGCCGCGCTCGATGCGAGAAAAACGCTCCATGTTGAGCGCCAGATAATGCGCGACTCGCGCCTGCGGCGTGGCCTTTTGCTGCGATTCGTCGAGCATCGCCTGAAGCCGGTCGAGCGTATGCTCGAAACAGGCAGCGGCCAGATCCTCCTTGCGCTTGAAATAATAGGTGACGCTGGTGGTGTTCAGCCCCACGCGCCGCGCCACATCGGCGAAGGTCATGCCCTTCGCGCTCTGTTCATTGATCGCTTCGGCGGCGGCGGCGAGAATCGCATCCCGCTTGGCGCGGAACCGCTTCGTGCCTGCCTCCTCCTCCCCCTGGACGTCTTCGGCAGCTTGCATGACCGAAACTGTAACATCTTCTTTTCGAAGAGACAGTGTTTTTTCTGCGCGCCCGTTCGACTGCGATTTCGGCCGCAAAGGCGCTTTACCGAAAACGCGGTACGGTCTAACGCCCATGGAAAGAGCGATGGAGGATGCACCATGGATTTCACGCTGAGCGAGCGCGAGACCTATTTTCGGGACCGCGTGAAGACCTTCATCGACCAGAATATCCGGCCGCGGCAGCACATCTATGACGAGCAGTCGCATGAAGGCGAACGCTGGAAGGTCATTCCCGTCATCGAGGAGATGAAGGTCAAGGCACGCGAGGCGGGGCTGTGGAATTTCTTCATGCCCCCACACTCCGGCCAGAGCCATGTCGACGACAGCTTCGAGTTCGAAGGCACGCAGCTCACCAACCTCGAATATGCGCTCTGCGCCGAGGAGATGGGCAAGGTCGGCTGGGCGTCCGAATGCTTCAACTGCTCCGCGCCCGACACCGGCAATATGGAGGTGTTCCACCGCTACGGCACGCGCGAGCAGAAGGAAGAATGGCTCAAGCCGCTGATGAACGGCGAGATCCGCTCCGCTTTCCTGATGACCGAGCCGGCCGTCGCCTCGTCCGACGCGACCAATATCCAGACCTCCATGGTTCGCGACGGCGATCATTATGTGATCAACGGCACGAAATGGTGGTCGTCGGGCGTTGGCGATCCGCGCTGCAAGGTCGCGATCGTCATGGGCAAGACCAATCCGGAGAGCTCGCGCCACAGCCAGCAAAGCCAGGTCCTGGTCCCGCTCGATGCGCCTGGCGTGACGATCAAGCGCATGCTTTCGGTTTACGGGTATGATCACGCGCCGCACGGCCACGGCGAAGTCGAGCTCAAGGACGTGCGCGTTCCGGTCGAGAATCTGCTGCTCGGCGAGGGCCGGGGATTCGAGATCGCGCAGGGCCGCCTCGGGCCGGGCCGCATCCATCATTGCATGCGTACGATCGGCGTCGCCGAGGTCGCGATCGAGGCGATGGCCAAGCGCCTGCTCAGCCGTGTCGCCTTCGGCAAGCGCATCGCCGATCATTCGATCTGGGAACAGCGCATCGCCAAGGCGCGCATCGATATCGAGATGACCCGGCTGCTCTGCCTCAAGGCCGCCGACATGATGGACAAGGCCGGCAACAAGTCGGCCCAGCTCGAGATCGCGATGATCAAGGTCGCGGCACCCACCATGGCGCTGCAGATTCTCGACGACGCGATCCAGGCGCATGGCGGCGGCGGCGTCAGCCAGGATTTCGGGCTGGCCCATGCCTGGGCCGCGATGCGCACCCTGCGCTTCGCCGACGGGCCGGACGAAGTCCACAACCGGGCGATCGCCCGCAACGAGTTCGGGAAATACGCTGACCTGCCAGAGGCAATCGCCGCCAAAGAGGCGGTGCGCCGCTGATGAAAGCCGCCGTCCTTTTCGAGCCGAAGACGCCGCTCCGCATTGAGGAGATCACCGTCTCCAACCCCGGTCCGCGCGAAGTGCTGATCCGGACCGTCGCGGTCGGGGTGTGCCGGTCCGATCTGCACTTCGTCGACGGTGCCTATCCGCACGCACTGCCGACGATCCCGGGTCATGAAGCGGCGGGCGTGGTCGAGGCGGTCGGCAGCGACGTCTCGACCGTCAAGGTCGGCGACCATGTCGTGACCTGCCTGTCGGTGTTCTGCGGCCACTGCGAATTCTGCGTGACCGGCCATATGTCGCTGTGCATCGATCCCAGCGTGCGCCGCCCCAAGGGCGCCCCGCCGCGTCTGATGATGGGCGACCAGCCGATCGCGCAGATGCTCAACCTGTCGGCTTTTGCCGAACAGATGCTGGTGCACGAGCATGCCTGTGTCGCGATCGACCGCGACATGCCGCTCGACCGCGCCGCACTGATCGGCTGCGCGGTGACGACTGGGGCAGGGGCGGTATTCAACACCAGTGACGTGACCCCGGGCGAGACGGTGTGCATCGTCGGCTGCGGCGGGATCGGCCTCGCCGCCGTCAACGCCGCGAAGATCGCCGGTGCCGGCAAGATCATCGCGCTCGATCCGGTGCCGGAAAAGCGCGCGCTCGCCGAAAAACTCGGTGCTACGCATTCGATCGACGCGCTGTCCGATACGGCGGCCGACCAGGTGGTCGAGATCAGCAGGGGCGGCGTGCATCACGCGATCGAGGCGGTCGGCCGGCCGCAATCGGCCGCGACCGCGGTCAAGGTGCTCCGCCGCGGCGGCACGGCGACGATCCTCGGCATGATGCCGCTCGGCGAGAAGGTCGGTCTGTCGGCGATGGATCTGCTTGCGGGCAAGAAGCTCCAGGGCGGGCTGATGGGCTCGAACCGCTTCCCCGTCGATATCCCGCGCCTGGTCGATTTCTACATGCGCGGGCAGCTCGATCTCGACACGATCATCGCTGACCGCATGCCACTCGAAAGGATCAACGACGCGTTCGACGAATTGCGGCAGGGCGATTCGACGCGGTCGGTGATCACTTTCGCATGATCGGGCGCGAGGACGCGAACATCACCATGGTCGGGACCATCCCGGTTCCCGAAGACGACACGATCGATCCGCGCGCGGTCGATCGCTGGATGACCGGCCACACGCCGGGCTTTGCCGGCCCGGTCGCCTTGTCGAAATTCAAGGGTGGCCAGTCCAACCCGACCTACCGCGTCGACACGCCGAGCAAGAGCTATGTCCTGCGCCGCCAGCCCTTCGGCAAGTTGCTGCCCTCGGCGCATGCGGTCGACCGCGAATATCGGCTGATCGCCGGGCTGCACCCGACCGGCTTCGCGGTGCCAGCGCCGTTCGGCCTGTGCCAGGATCCCGAAGTGATCGGCTCGATGTTCTACATCATGGAGCTGGTCGAAGGCCGCAACCTGTGGGACGGCTCGCTCCCCGGCATGGCTCCCGAGGGCCGGCGCGACATTTACAACGCGATGGTCGATACGCTCGCCGCGCTCCACAACACCGATTATGTCGCAGCCGGCCTCGGCGAGTATGGCAAGCCAGGCAATTATTTCGAACGCCAGGTCGCCCGCTGGACCAAGCAATATCGCGCGTCAGAGACCGAGCACATGCCCGATGTCGAGGCGCTGATCGACTGGCTGCCGCGCACCTTGCCGGAGCAAACGCGCACCTCGATCGTCCACGGCGACTATCGTATCGACAATATGATCTTCGCTGCCGACGAAGCGCGGGTGACCGCGGTGCTCGACTGGGAGCTGTCGACGCTCGGCGACCCGCTCGCTGACTTCTCCTATTTCCTGATGAACTGGGTCACCCAGCCCGAGGGCCGATCGGGCGTGATGGGGCTGGCCGGGCCTGAAACCGGCATCCCGACGATCGAGGATATGGTCGTGCGCTATTGCAAGGCGACGAAGCGTGACGGCGTGCCGCAGCTCGACTGGTATTTCGCCTACAACCTCTTCCGGCTGACCGGCATCGTCCAGGGTATCAAGAAACGCATCGTCGACGGCACCGCATCGAGCGCCCAGGCGGCAAAAACTGCCGAGCGTGTGCCGGGGCTCGCCTCGGCCGCCTGGGGCTTCGCGAAGCGGGCAGGGGCCTGACGAAAAGGAAAAGAGGATGAGCCAGTTCGATCTGACCGGGAAGGTCGCCATCATCACCGGCTCCTCCAAAGGGATCGGCAAGGCCAGCGCCTTCGAGCTGGCCGAACATGGCGCCAAGGTCGTCATCTCCAGTCGCAAGCAGGACGCCTGCGATACGGTCGCCGCCGAGATCAATGCGCGCTACGGCATGGGCACTGCCATCGCGGTCGCCGCCAACATCTCCGACAAGGCCGGGTTGCAAAACCTGGTCGATGAAACGCGCCGCGCGTTCGGTCAGGTCGACGTCCTCGTCTGCAACGCTGCCTCCAATCCCTATTACGGCCCGCAGGAAGGGATCGCGGACGATCAGTTCCGCAAGATTCTCGACAACAACATCGTCTCCAACCATTGGCTGATCTCGATGGTCGCGCCCGAGATGCGCGCGCGCCGATCGGGGTCGATCATCATCATCTCCTCGATCGGGGGCTTGCGCGGATCGCCGGTGATCGGCGCCTATTGCATCTCCAAGGCAGCCGACATGCAGCTCGCCCGCAACCTCGCGGTCGAATTCGGGCCGGACAATGTCCGCGTGAACTGCATTGCGCCGGGCCTGATCAAGACCGACTTCGCCCGTGCGCTGTGGGAGGACGAGAAACTGGCCGAGCGCCGCAACGCGACGACGCCGCTGCGCCGCATCGGCAATCCGGAGGAAATCGCCGGCGGTGTGGTATTCCTCGCCTCGTCGGCCAGCACGTTCATGACGGGTCAGACGATCGTGATCGACGGTGGTGTGACAATCTAGACCACCCGTCACCCCGGACTTGTTCCGGGGTCCACGGTGCCGCGCGTGCGCGGCTTGAGTTTTGAATGCCGGGCCCAGCCGCCCGGTGGATGCCGGAACAAGTCCGGCATGACGGAGGAAGAAGATGGCGCGTTTCACCGGCAAATCGATCATCGTCACCGGCGCCGGGTCGGGCATCGGCCGCGCCGCCTCGCTCCTCTTCGCCAGCGAAGGCGGCCAGGTGATCGCCGCCGACAAATCGGACGCGGTGTTCGAGACAGCGGACCTGATCGACAAGGCCGGCGGCACTGGCCACGCCATCCAGATCGACGCCGGAACCGAGGAAGACGTGATTCGCGCCGTGACGGTCGCGTGCGAATATTATGGCGGGCTCGACGTGATGTTCGCCAATGCCGGCATCTCGGGCGGCATGGCCAATATCTTCGATACCGATGTCACGCTGATCACCGAAGTGCTGCGCGTCAACCTGATCGGACCCTATCTCGCGATCAAGCACGCCGCCCCGAAGATCGCGGAACGCGGCGGCGGGGCGATCGTGCTCACCGCGAGCGTCGCGGGCATCCGCTCCGGCGCCGGCAGCCCGGCCTATTCAGCGTCCAAGGCCGGCGTGATCAACCTGGCGATGGTCTCCGCCCAGCAACTCTCGGGCTCGAACGTCCGGGTCAACGCGATCTGCCCCGGCCTGACCGAGACCGGCATGACCAAACCCACCTTCGATTACGCGCGCGAGGCCGGGAAGATGGACCGGGTCGGCCGCCTCAACCCACTGCGTCGCGGCGCCCAGCCCGAGGAGCTGGCCAAGGTTGCCGCCTTCCTCGCCTCGGACGATGCAAGCTACGTCAACGGCCAGGCCATCGCGGTCGATGGCGGCCTGTCGTCCAGCCATCCGGTGATCCGCCAGGAATATGGCAAGACCGCCGTCTAGGGCGCCTTGGCATTCGGCGGCGGCTCATGGGTTGATTCAACATCTCCCCGAACGATGGCAATGTACGATCCGTCGGCCCCTTGGGGGGGCGTCGGCTCGCTCTTTCTCAGCTTCGATTGGTGAATTCCTGCTGGCTGATAGCTGGCTGTTCCTTGGCTGTTATTCGATAACAGCCAGCATCGTCGCAAGCGTTTGAAAGCGCACCGTAAATTCGGGGTCAAAATCCAACATAACAGCCACAAAAAAATAAAAGTCAGGAACAGCCAGCAAACTTCATCTTTGTTGGATGCCACCCTTGCCTCTGAGCAGCTGTCCGGCGCTCAATTGTCGCCCTCGCCCCTGAAAGCCGGGCGCGGAGCGTGGAGCGTGCGCGACGGGCGTTCTACCGGCCGCTCAGCGTCCGCCGCCTTGCCGGTGAGGCTCGCCAGCATCGTCATGATCGCGTCGCGCTCCCGTGTGTCGAGCTTGGCGAACAGGTCGATCAGGAGCCGTTCCTCATCTCCCTGGCTTCCGTCCTCGCGCCGGCCAGTGAGGATATAGCCGATATCCACGCCGTGCCCGGCCAGCCGGTAGAGATATTCGACGGTCGGGGCGGTCTTGCCGGTCTCATACGTGACCTGACTGTTCTTCTTCACGCCCCCCAGTGCGGCGAAGTCCTGCTGGTTCGCGGCCATGAGAATCCGCATTTCGCGCAGCCGCTCGCCAAACCTGCGAAGTTGCTCGTCGCTGTTCATCGCGTATTGCGTGGCACGTAATTTCGGTATAAGTTTGAAATATCGGTCCATGGTTCACGGTATGACGTGATGTCGCTTGAGGGAATGCACAAGGAAGACGTCAAAGCCGCCCTGCGCAAGAGGTTCGGCTCCGTTGCGGCGTTCGAGCGGGCGCATTCGCTTGCCACACAGTCCGTTTCCGAGGTCCTCAGGGGTCGGCCGAGCAAGCGGACGAGCGACGCCATCAAGCGAGTGCTGCGGGAGCAGGCGAGGGCAGCCGAATCCATAACTGCGGTTGATACCGACGTGCCGCCCGCATTTCATCGTCTAAATGCCGGGAACCATCGGGTGGCTCCGTAAGTACATGCCCTGCATCGACTCGAAGAGGGGTGCATTGGTACGAAAATCCAGCAACTGGCGCGGTGTGGTCCATCTTGCAAAACGTTCCGCCCGGCCAGCGTTTCATCTCCCGTTCATCGCCCAAATGCAGAGATTTGCCAGCTATGATGACAGTGCACGCCAATGATCTCGACCACGGCCCGCTCAGCGACTCCGAAAGGGCGGCGTTGCGTGCCCTTCACCGTGGCTGGCGTTTCGGCGTCGACACCCAGAGCGAGCAGAGCCTCGAGCGGCGCGGGCTGCTGACGGTCAGCAACTGGCAGGTCGGCGTGCTTATGTTCCATGAAATGCCCTTTCTCACCGATCACGGCGCGCGGATCGCTGCCCGGCTGGTTGAGGAACAGGACTCGATGTCTGGCCGGCGCCACCTGCCGCCGGGATTCTCGGTCATTCAGGGCGGCCTCGCATAAGCCAGCGCATCGGCGGCGATTGACAGTATCGCGCCGTACCAGCACCCTCTCGCCAAATCGGGGAGGGGCGCATGAATATCCTGGCAAAGGCACTTGTTTCCTTGACCTTGGTCGCGGGTGCGGCACCGGCGGTCGCGCAGGAGATCGTCGTCACCGGCTCGCTGCTGCGCTCGCGCGGTCTCGTCGATGTCGCGCCGTCCATGCCCTCGGTCACGATGCGCCGGATGGCCGATTTTGCGGTCCAGCGCGTCACGCTGACCGGCGATACGCGCGAGGCCGCGCGCCGGCGCGACGAAATCTATGCGATGGTCCGCGGCGCGATCGACCTTCAGGGCAAATATGGTGTGGAACTATCCACCGGCACGCTGGTCGTGGAGCCGCTCACCATCGCCAATTATCGCGATCTGCCACTTGAGAAGGACGATGACGACCGCGCCGATACCGAGACGACGACCTTCCTGGTCAAGACGAGGCTCGCACCCGGCATGGACGCCAAGGCAGCGCTCGATCGCATCACCAAATTCATCGCCGCAGTGCCGAGTGTCGGCCGGGCCGAGTTGAAGGCCGACGGCGACATGACCTTGTCGGTGGTGAAGCCCGAGCAATATCGCGGCGCGATCGTCGATCTGATCGCAGCGGATTCCGCCGCCAATGCGGCCAAATTCGGGGCGGGGTACGGCGTCGAGGTGCGCGGTCTCGACCGGCCGGTCGAATGGGCGCGGGCGAGCTTGACCGAGGTCTTCCTGTATCTGCCGATGAGCTACACAGTGCGCCCGAAATAGCCTCGACGGAGAGGTGGCCCTGCACCCTCGTATACTACCCCCGGCGCGCCCTTTCGGCGAAGGTCGCGGCCGTGAGGCCATCCAGGGGAAGCATGCCAAGATGAGCGACGACTATGATCTGCAGCGTTTCCTTGCGGCGCAGGAGGGCGTGTATGACGACGCCCTTGCCCTGCTTCGCGGCGGGGCGATGTGTTCGGACAAGATGGACTTCATCTTCCCGCGCCTGCTCGACGGCGATCCCTATGGCATCGGCTCCCTGGATGAAGCGCGCGCCTATCTCGCCTTCCCCGTGCTCGGCGGACGATACCGCGAATGCGTCGAGGCGCTGTCATGGTTCTCGGACGAGACGCCGGCCATGGTCTTCGGCGATCAGGACGCGAAGAAGCTGCATTCCTCGCTGACCCTGTTCGGTGAGGCAACCGCTGAGCCGCTGCTGCGCGCCATGCTCACCGTCTGGTTCGACAACCGCGCCGATGAGGACACGATGACGCGGATCGACCTCGTTCCCTGAACTAGTCGCGCACCCGCATCAGCCCTTCCTGCGCGACGCTCGCCACCAGCCGCCCGTCGCGGTTGTAGATGCGGCCGCGGTTGAAGCCGCGGGCATGGCCGGCCCAGGGGCTGTCGCAGGAATAGAGCAGCCAGTCGTCGGCGCGGAACTCCTCGTGCAGCCACAGCGCATGGTCCAGGCTGGCGGTTTGCACGTTGTGCGTCATCCAGTTGATCCCGTGCGCCAGCATCGAGGTGCCGAGCAGCGACATGTCCGATGCATAGGCCAGGATCGCGCGGTGCATCGCGGCATCGTCGCCGATCGGCGCGACCAGCCGGAACCAGCTATCCTGCTTCGGCTCCTGCTTTACCGGCCTGAACCAGCTCCGCGGATGCACCGGCCGAATCTCGATCGGCCGCGACCGCAGCATGTGCCGCCGGAACTTCTCCGGGATCTCGTCGATCATCTCGCGACGCAGTTCGACATCGGACTTCAGCTCATCGGGGCCCGGCACGTCGGGCATCTTGTCCTGATGGTGCAGCCCTTCCTCGGGAACCTGGAAGCTGGCCGCCATATTGAGGATCGGCTGCCCCTGCTGCATCGCGATCACCCGCCGGGTCGCGAAGCTGCGCCCTTCGAAGTCACGCACCACGCGGAAGATGATCGGGAAATCCTCGTTGCCCGGCCGCATGAAATAGGCGTGGAGCGAATGCGCGATCTTGGGCGCATCGGTCGATCGCTGGGCTGCCTGCAGCGCCTGCGCGATCACCTGTCCGCCGAACACGCGGCCCACGCCGCCGGGCTGACGCTTGCCGCGATAGAGATCGGTGTCGATCTCCTCGATTTCGAGCAGATCGACCAGCCCCTGGGCGAGCGCTTCAGGGGGCATGTCGGGCGGGGTATTGAGGTCCATCAGTAGCCCGCCGCCCGTGCGAGCTTGTCGGCATGGAAGTTCGCATCGCCGAACATCTCTGCCAACACCCGCGCGCGCTTCATGTAGAAGCCGATGTCATATTCGTCGGTCATGCCGATGCCTCCATGCATCTGCACGCCTTCCTGCACGCTGAGCGTGGTGGCAAGTGCGGTCATCGCCTTCGCGACTGACACCGCTGCATCTGCCTTGTCGTCACTGGCGTCGAGCAGCTGTTGCGCCTTGAGCACGGCGGCACGCGCGACCTCCATCTCCGAATAGAGATGCGCTGCACGGTGTTGCAGCGCCTGGAAGCTGCCGATCGTCACGCCGAACTGCTTGCGCTCCTTGAGATAGGAGACCGTCATGTCCATCGCGCCGCCACCGACACCGAGTAGTTCGGCCGACGCGCCGGTGCGCCCCGCCGCCAGCAATCGCGCGAGGGGATCGCGGCCTGCATCGACTTCGCCGATCACGGCATCGGCGGTCAGCTCGACCCCGTCGAACTCAAGGCGCGCCGCGATGCTCGAATCCGCCAGCCGTTCAGCCTCGGCACTCAGCCCCGCCGCGCCCTTCTCGACCGCGAACAGGGTGATGCCGTTCGTGTCGTCGGTCGAACCAGCGGTACGCGCGGCAACGATGATCAGGTCGGCGACATGGCCGTGCGTGACGAATTGCTTCTTGCCCGACAGCCGGAAGCCATTGCCGGACCGCTCCGCCTTCAGCGCGACGTTGTCACGGTGCTTGGCACCCTCGTCGATCGCCAGTGCGGCCACGGTCTCGCCGGCAAGGATGCCCGGATACCAGCGCCCCGCCTGCGCGCTGCCCTTCAACGCCTCGACCGCCGCGACTGCGGTGGACAGGAAGGGGGACGGCGAAAGGTTGCGGCCGATTTCCTCCAGCACGATCCCGGCATCGACATGGCCAAGGCCAAGCCCGCCATCATCCTCGCCGATCAGGATGCCGGTGAAGCCCATCTCGGCAAAGCTCTTCCACAGATCGCGAGAAAAGCCCGCCGCATCCTTGTTATCGCGCAGCTTGCGCATGTGCGACACGGGCGCATGCTCGGCGACGAAATCGCGCGCGGTATCGCGAAGCATCGTCTGTTCGTCGTTCAGATAGAGAGGCATTTCATTTCCTTCTTCCCTCCCGTGAAAGCGAGAGGGGACTGGTCCGGTCAGTTGCTCGGCAGATCCAGGATCCGCTTGGCGATGATGTTGAGCTGAACCTCGCTGGTGCCGCCCTCGATCGAGTTCGCCTTGGTCCGCAGCCACGCCCGCGCGCCGGCGCCGCCAGAGGACCGTTCGCTCTCCCATTCGAGCGCGTCCGATCCGCCCGCGGCCATCATCAGCTCATGCCGGCTCTTGTTCAGCTCGGTACCGTAATATTTCATCATGCTCGGCTGTGCGGGATGCGCGCGCCCCGCCTTCAGCTCGTCAATGAATCGCTCCGACATCATCCCGAACGCCTTGGATCGAACCTCGAACAGCGCGATGCTCGCCCGCAGCAGCGGGTCGGCGAGCCGTCCGTCATGATCGAGCCCGACCGTCGCGATCGCGCCGTCGATCAGCGGATTGCCGCCCACCGAGCCAAGGCCCATGCCCGAGATCATCTCGCGCTCATGCCCGAGCAAATACTTGGCGACGTCCCAACCCTTGTTCTCGTCGTGCACGCGTTGCGACTTGGGCACCGCCACATTGTCGAAGAAGGTCTCGCAGAAGGGCGAATAGCCGGAGATCAGCAGGATCGGCTTGGTCGAGACGCCTTCGCTCGCCATGTCGAACAGGACGAAGCTGATGCCGCCCTGCTTGGTCGTCTTGTCGGTGCGGACGAGGCAGAAAATCCAGTCGGCCTTGTCGGCGTAAGACGTCCAGACCTTTTGTCCGTTGACCAGATAATGGTCGCCCTTGTCCTCGGCCGAGGTGGCGAGCGCCGCCAGGTCGGAGCCGGCATTGGGCTCCGAATAGCCTTGGCACCAGCGGATCTCGCCGCGCGCGATCTTGGGCAGATAGTCGAGCTTCTGCTCCTCGGTGCCGTATTTGAGCAGCGCCGGGCCAAGCATCGAAATGCCGAAGCTGTTGAGCGGATTGCGCGCCCGGATGCGCCCCATCTCCTCGCGCAGGATCTTGGTCTCGGCCGGGCTCAGCCCACCGCCGCCATAAGCCTTGGGCCAGTCGGGCACGGTCCAGCCGCGGGCGCCCATCCGGTCCATCCAGGCCTTTTGCGCCGGCGTCAGCATGCTCTGGTCGCGACCGCCCCACACGGCGTCCTTCTCGGAACGCACCGGCTCACGCATCTCTGGGGGGCAATTCTCTTCCAGCCACGCGCGCGTCTCGGCGCGGAATTGGTCGTCGCTCATTACGTCACTCCTTCGCGGCTGCGGGCCGCTTGAACTGGATCATCTCGATTTCGTGGCCCTCGGGATCGCGCACAAAGGCAAGGCGCATCCCGGGCAGGTCGAGCGGCGCGCGCATATCCGTTGCGCCATTGGCGAGAGCATGGGCATAGGCCGCGTCGACATCGCTGGTCAGGAAACCGACCGGGCCATGGCCGCTGCCGATCTCGATCTCCCGGCCATCGGTCCAATGGTAGAGGACGAGCGTGAACTGCTCGCCCGGCAGCGACAGCATCGCTTCCTCGATCCCTGGAATCCGGATCCGCTCGCCGCGCTGCTCGAAGCCGAAAGCGCGCGCGTAGAAATCAGCCATCGCGTCGATGTCGCGCACCACCAGCTTGAAGAAATTCAGCCGAAAGCCGAGCGCGGAAAGCTCAGGCGAAACGGCTTGCGCTGCACTGCTCATCCGATGGCTCCATCGACAAGCCGGGCGACGGCAATGGCGGTGTGGTCGCGGTTGAGCCCGGCGATCACCTGCATGCCGATCGGCAGCCCTTCGGCGGTCTTGCCGATGGGCACCGAGGTCGAGGGCAGGCCGGGATAGGTAGCGAGGCCAGGCCAGGCGAATTGCAGGGCAAAGGCAGTCTGCTCGCCATCGACCGTCAGCGTCCGGTGGCGCAGATCGGTATCGTCATGCGCGAAGGCCGCGCTGCCCAATGCCGGCGCGAACACCACATCGAAGTCCTCGAACAACCGGGTCCAGACGCGGGTATTGCGCGCCTGGGTGTCCATCATGTCGAACCATTGCGGCAAGGTCGTCGCCGCGCCACCTTCCGGGGCGACACCGCGCGCCATCGCGATGGCGAGCATGCGCATATAATCGCCCTGCTGCTTCGCAAGATCGGGCAGCAGGTCGGTCGACCGCGAGACGACGGCGCCCGCCGCCTCCAGCCTGGATGCCGCATTCTCGATCGCCGCGACGATCGCGGGCTCCGCCTTGGCGAGCGGATGCTCGGTCAACAGCAGGATACGCAGGCCTCGCGGGCTTTCGATGGTCGATCGCGGCTGCGGCACATCGGCGACGAGATCGAACGCCAGAGCCAGATCGGCTCCGTCACGCGCCATCGGCCCGATCACCGACAGGACGACGCGCGCGCCGTCAGTACCAGGGAAGAAATGCCCCTCGGTCGACAGCACGCCGAAGGTCGGCTTGTGCCCCCACACGCCGCAGAAATGTGCCGGCACCCGGATCGACCCGCCAATGTCGGAGCCATATTCGAGCGGCACCATGCCGCTCGCCAGCGCCGCCGCCGATCCGCCCGAGGAGCCGCCCGGTACGCGGCCATGATCGTGCGGATTGTTGGTGCGGCCGTAGATCGGGTTGACCGATTGCAGGTCGGCCAGGCTGACCGGCACATTGGTCTTGCCCAGGAACACCGCGCCCGCCGCTTTCAGCCGCTGGACCGCCACCGCATCCTTCTGCGCGATATGGCCGCGATGCGCCTCGAAGCCCCAGGTCGTCGGCAACCCGGCGATATCGTAGCTTTCCTTGATCGTCATCGGCACGCCAAGCAGCGGCGCGGTATCGCCGGCTGCCAACCGGCGATCCATCTCCGCCGCCTGGTGCCGCGCCCGATCGAAATCGCGCACGACGACCGCGTTGATCGGCCCGTCGCGCGCCTCGATGCGGGCGATCGCCGCTTCGCATTCGAGGAGCGCGGTCGTCTCGCCGGAGCGGATCGCCGCGGCGGTCTCGAGGGCCGAGCGTTCGCTCAATTGAACCGCCCGCCGCTCTCCGCCTTCTCCTTGAGAAGCGGCGCGACCTTGAAGCCGTGCTTCTCCAGCCCGGCGACGACCTTTTTCAGGCCCTCGGTATCGGCCCAGAACATCGGCCCGCCGCGATAGACCGGCCAGCCATAGCCATAGATCCACACCACATCGATGTCCGACGCGCGCTGCGCCATCTTCTCCTCGAGGATCAGCGCGCCTTCGTTGACCATGGTGTAGAGCGTCTTCTCGATGATCTCCTCATCGCTGATCTCGCGCTTGGCGAGGTTCGATTTGGACCGGAACTCCTTGATGATCTCGGCGACCCGAGGGGAAGGCGTCGGGTTCCGCTTCTCGTCATAATCATAGAAACCCTTGCCGGTCTTCTGGCCCCAGCGGCCTTCGGCGGCGAGTGCGTCGCGGATATTCTCGATCCGCGTCGGGTCGCGGTGCCAGCCGATATCGACGCCGGCGAGGTCGCTCATCTGGAACGGGCCCATCGGCATGCCGAATTCGACATGGACGCGGTCGATCTGCTCGGGCGTCGCGCCTTCCATCAGCAGCTTGTTGGCTTCGACCTGGCGCGGCATCAGCATGCGGTTGCCGATAAAGCCGTGGCAGACGCCCGCCACGACGGCGACCTTCTTGATCGTCTTGGCGAGCGCCATCACCGTTGCGAGAACGTCAGGCGCGGTCTTCGCGCCGCGTACCACTTCGAGCAGCTTCATCACGTTCGCGGGCGAGAAAAAGTGCATGCCGAGCACATCATCGGGCCGCGAGGTGCTTGCCGCGATCTCGTCGATATTGAGATAGGAGGTGTTGGAGGCAAGGATCGCGCCCGGCTTGGCGATCGCATCGAGCTTGCCGAAAATCTCCTTTTTCACGTCCATATTCTCATAGACGGCCTCGATGATGAGGTCGCAGTCCTTGAGCGCCTCGAAATCGAGCGTCGGGTTGAGCGCGCCCATCGCGGCCTCGACCTGCTCCGGCTTCATCCGCCCCTTGGCGGCGCTCGCTTCGTAGTTCTTGCGGATGGTGCCGGTGCCGCGGTCGAGCGCTTCCTGCGCCATTTCGACGATCGTCACCGGAATGCCGGCGCTGAGGAAGTTCATCGAAATACCGCCACCCATGGTGCCGGCGCCGATCACGCCGACGCGCTTGATCGGACGCAGCGCGACGTCGGCGGGCACGCCGTCGATCTTGGCTGCCTGGCGCTCGGCGAAGAAGATGTGGCGCTGCGCGGCGGACTGGACGCCCATGATCAGCTTCATGAATTCCTGGCGCTCGAAGGCCACGCCCTCGGCATAGGTCGATCCATCCGACGCCTTTTCGACGCAGGCGATGTTCGCGGCCGGTGCCTCGAAGCCGCGGAAGCGCTTGGCATTCTCCTTCTTGAACGCGGCGACTGCGTCCGGATCGGGCGTTGCGGTCTTCTGGCTGGCGCGGGGCAGGGGAGTCGTGTCGGCGACCTCGCGCGCAAAGGCAATCGCGTCGGCCTCGAGGTTGTCCTCACCGGCGAGCTTGTCGATCAGGCCTGCATCGAGCGCACGCTTGGCCGAGATCGGATCGCCCTTGGCGGTCATCTCCAGCGCGAGCGGAACGCCGGCGATGCGCGGGATGCGCTGCGTGCCGCCGGCACCAGGGAGCAGGCCGAGCTTCACCTCGGGCGTGCCGATCTTCGCCGAGGGCACGGCGATGCGGTAATGGCACGCCAGCGTTACCTCGCAGCCGCCGCCGAGCGCCGTGCCGTGGATCGCCGCGACGATCGGCTTATCCGACGCTTCGATCATGTCGACCAGCGTCGGCAGTCCCGGCTCCTGCATCGGCTTGCCGAATTCGGTGATGTCGGCGCCGGCGAAGAAGGTGCGCCCGTCGCAACGGATCACCATCGCCTTGATGCTGGCATCGGCCAGGCCTTCCTTCACGCCTGCCTCAAGGCCCTGGCGCACGGCGGCGCCGAGCGCGTTCACCGGCGGGTTGTTCGAGATGATGACCAACACTTCGTCATGGCGTTCGGTACGGATGGGGGAAGTCATGAGTCTCTCCTGCAATTTCGAATATCGGTTCGCCCTCCTGCTTGGGATGGCGGATGGATCAGGTCAAAGCCGAATAAATCATCGTCTTCAGCTCGCGACGAATGGGGTAGACGTTGGACGGGCTCATCTGGGTCATGAACACCATGGTCAGCCGCTCGACCGGGTCGATGAAGAAGGCGGTCGAAAACATCCCGCCCCAATAATATTCGCCGACCGAACCCGGGATCATCGAGCGCGCCACATCGATATTGACCGCGAAGCCCAGCCCGAAGCCGGTGCCGGCATTGGCTGCCTCGCTGAACAGCGATTTCGACATGCGAGACAGGTCCGATCCGCCGGGCAGATGATTCTGCGTCATCAGTTCGATCGTCTTGCGCCCGACGATCCGCGCGCCGTCCAGCTCGCCGCCGTTCAGGCACATGCGGCAGAAGCGGTGATAGTCGAGCGAGGTCGACACCAGCCCGCCGCCGCCTGAAACGAGCCTGGGCGCGCGGCTCCAGGCACTCTCCGCGCCGCGGTCATACATCACGCGACCCTTGCCGGGCACGAAGGTGTAGCAATCGGTCAGCCGGTCGATCTTGTCTGCCGGCACGTCGAAGAACGTGTCGTCCATCTTCAGCGGCGCGAAGATGCGGGTCCGGAAGAACTCGGCCAGCGGCAAGCCCGAAACGCGCTGCACCACCGCGCCGAGCACATCGGTCGACACCGAATAATTCCAGGCCTCCCCCGGCGAGAATTCGAGCGGGATCTGGCCGAGCGCGGCGACGAACTGGTCGAGGTCGAGATTGCCGTGCCAGTTCTCGATCTTGCCTTCGCGATAGGCGGCATCGACGTTCGACCGGTTCTGGAAGCTGTAGGTCAGCCCCGACGTGTGCCGCAGCAGGTCGACCATGCGCATCGGCTCACCCGTGGGCTTGGTCTGGAACGGCACGCCGGCCCCACCGCCATTGTAGACGCCCAGGCCCTTGAACTCGGGGATGACGTGATGGACCGGGGTGTCCACCGCGACCTTGCCCTCCTCGACCAGCATCATGAAGGCGATCGAGGTGACCGGCTTGGTCATCGAGGCGATGCGGAACAGCGACGATTCGTCGATCGTCTTGCCGCCTTCCCGCGCGGCGCCCAGATTGGCGAAATGCACGATCTCGCCGTTACGGCCGACGAGCAATTGGGCATTGGGAAGCTTGCCTGAATCGACATAGCGATCCTGCAGGAACGCATCGATCCGGGCGAGCCGAGACGCATCGAAACCCTGCGACTCGGGCTTGGCGATCTTCATGTGTTGCCCATACCCCTCATTCGAAACATGATCTTTCCTATTGCCTTGAGCGGCGCGCGAATCAACACTAACCTTGGAAAAAATGGCGGATAAGCCAAACCCGACATTCAAGTCCCGCCTGCACGTGCCGGCGGACGAGACATGGAGAGAATGCGTCTTGGATACCGAACCGCTCATCGCGCTCGATCCGGCCTGGCCGAAAATGACTCTGCCCGAGGTGGAGGCCGCGCTCACGGGCCCCGGCGGGCGGTTCGAGATGGAGACGGTGACGATCAACAGCGTGCCGACGCGGACCTGGAAGAATGCGCCGCCCTCGCTTGCCTGGCTCGCCCAGGCGTCGCGCGCGCATGGCGAGCGGGTCTTCACCATCTATGAGGACGAGCGCGTCACTTATGACGCGAACTTCCGCGCGGTTGCGACGCTGGCGGGCAAGCTGCAGGACATAGGGATCGCGAAGGGCGACCGGGTCGGGCTGGCGATGCGCAACCTGCCCGAATGGCCGGTGATCTTCTTCGCGACGGTCAGCATCGGTGCGATCGTCGTGCCGCTCAATGCGTGGTGGACGGCCGGCGAGCTCGAATATGGCATCGACGATTCGGGTGCGCGGCTGCTGTTCGTCGACGACGAGCGCTATCAGCGGCTGAAGGCGCATGGCGCCGCGCTGCCGGCGCTCGAGCGGATGATCGTCTCGCGCGCTTCCACCGCGCTCGATGACCGTGCGCTGCGGCTCGAGGATCTGATCGGCACGCCGGGTGCCTATGCCTCGCTGCCGGATGCCGCTCTCCCCGACGTGGCGATCGCGCCGGACGACGAGGCGGCGATCTTCTACACCAGCGGCACCACCGGCCATCCCAAGGGTGCACTCGGCACGCATCGCAACATGACCAGCAACATCATGTCGGGCGGCTATAACGCCGCACGCTCGCTGCTCCGTCGCGGCGAGGAAATCCCGGCGCCGACGCCGCGCGTGACGCTCACCGTCATCCCCCTCTTCCACGTCACGGCCTGCAGCGCAGGGATGATGGGCTCGATCGCGGCGGGCAGCTCGCTCATCTTCATGCGCAAATGGGACACGGTCCGCGCGATGGAGATCATCGAAAGCGAGAAGGTCAACATCACCGGCGGCGTGCCGACGATCGCCTGGCAGCTGCTCGAACATCCCGACCGCAGCAAATACGACCTCTCCTCGCTCGAGGCGATCGCCTATGGCGGCGCACCCTCGGCGCCGGAGCTGGTCCGGCGCATCCATACCGAGTTCGGCGCGCTGCCCGGAAACGGCTGGGGCATGACCGAGACGATGGCGACGGTCACCGGCCATTCGAGCGAGGATTACCTCAACCGCCCGACCAGCGCGGGCCCGCCCGTGCCCGTTGCCGACCTCAGGATCATGGACGAGGAGGGCATCAACGAGCTGCCCGTGGGCGAGGTCGGCGAACTCTGGGCGCGCGGGCCGATGATCGTGAAGGGCTATTGGAACAAGCCCGAGGCGACGGCGGCGACCTTCATCGACGGCTGGGTGCGCACCGGAGACCTCGCCCGCGTCGATGAGGAAGGCTTTGTCTATATCGTCGACCGGGCGAAGGACATGATCATCCGTGGCGGCGAGAACATCTATTCGTCCGAGGTCGAGAATGTCCTCTACGCCCACCCCGCGGTCACCGATTGTGCGCTGATCGGCATCCCGCACCGCACGCTGGGCGAGGAACCCGCGGCGGTGGTGCATCTCGCGCCCGGCATGGAAGCGAGCGAGGCTGAGCTCCAGGCCTGGGTTCGCGAGCGGCTTGCGATCTTCAAGACACCGGTCGCGATTCGCTTCGTCCACGAAACCCTCCCGCGGAACGCGAATGGCAAGATCCTGAAGAAGGATCTGAAAGTGCTGTTCGAGGACCGCGTCGGTCAGGCCGCATGACCTGACCCTTGCTAGCGCGCGGCCGCGACACGCTCCTTCGCGGTCGCCACGAAGGTCGCTTGGGTTTCCGGCGTATCGAATGCCCTTGGTGGAATGATGAAGGCATTTCCGCTGCTGCCCTCGACGACGACATAGCCTCGCTCTTCGGTGACGGACCGGATATTCTTCCACGAAATCCTGCCGCTCTTGCGCCCGACGACCGTCGTGACGCCCGATGTGCCGATGGTGATGGTGCGGGTCTGCGGCTTGAAGCGGATTTGCGGATAAAGGATGAGCAGGGCGACCGGAATGGCGCCGATCGCCATCGGGACGGCCAGATGGGGCGACGCGGTGCCGAAAAGGATCAGATCCGCCAGCACCGAGACAATCAGGAAGATCCGCAGGTGCGATTTCCACAGCCGCTGCCGCCAGGCGCGCCAGTACCAGGTCCAGATTTCCCCGCGGCGGGAGGCATATTCGATCGTCACGACGCAAGCTCCTCTGCGGGATGGCCGGCTTCAAGCATCTCGCTCGCACCGTATCAACCGGATGATGAAAAGGAGCGGGTGTAACAATCCAGCAATACTCTAACGTTTGCCCCATCCTCGGGCCGCACGCTATGATCCGCGCCGACACGCCAGATGTCAGTCGCGAGACCATGATCTCGCCTAGGGAGAGCCATCATGCGTTTGCCGTTCATCGCCCTTTCGTTCGCCTGCTTGTCATTGGCCGGCGCCGCCATTTCCATGCCGCTTCTCCAGTCCGAGCCGGCGCTGACCGCCGCCGTGGCGGGCTCGACCCGCTCGCCCGCCAATGTCGCGCGCGACCCGCATCGCCATCCGGCCGAAACGCTCGCCTTTTTCGGGGTGAAGCCGACCGATTCCGTGGTCGAGATATGGCCCGGCGGCGGCTGGTATACCGAAATCCTCGCGCCTTATCTTTCGGCAGGCGGCAAGCTGACCGTCGTCTCGCCGCCGGGACGCCCCTCGGAAGGAATCAACGCCAAGCTCGACAAGGATGCCGCCACCTATGGCAAGGTCGCCCGCGCCAATTTCCCGAGTGCGCTCGGCGGCACGGGCGTGGCGCCCGGCACGGTCGACAAGGTGCTGACCTTCCGCAACGTGCACAATTGGCGGATGGGCTATCTGCGCCCCGACAAGACCGACTACAGCGCCGCCGCCTTCCAGGAGATCTATGCGATGCTCAAGCCGGGCGGCGTGCTCGGCATCGAGGATCACCGCCTGCCGGAAGACGCCGACAGCGCCCGGGAAAAGACGAGCGGCTATATCAAGGTCTCGACCGTCCGCGCGCTGGCCGAAGCGGCCGGCTTCCAGTTCGCCGGATCGAGCGAGGTCAATGCGAACCCGAAGGATACGCATGACTGGGCCGACGGCGTCTGGACCCTGCCGCCAAGCTATCGCCTGGGCGACAAGGATCGCGAGAAATATGCCGCGATCGGCGAGAGCGACCGCATGACGCTGAAATTCGTCAAGCCGGCGAAGTAGCGGGCGGCGCGATTCGGCGGCTGTTTTCGGCTGTTACCGACGGAATTTTTTTCTTCCGCTGTTATGTTGGATTTTCGACCGGAATTTGCGGTTTTCTTTAAAGTACTTGCGCGTGTTTTTCCCTGTTATCCATAACAGCGGAAAAACGACGCGATAACAGCGGGTTTTTCCGCTGTTTCGCGCGCAAAACAGCGGGTGCGATCTCCAACGATATTCAACCTGAGAAAGAGCGGGGCGGTGCTCTAAACGGAGCGCCGCCCGGTGCCCCGATATCGTGACCGCCGCGATGTTGAATCGAGCCGGTGCTATTTCGGCGCGAGCGCAAAATCGACGCTGACGCTCACCTGGCTGGTATTGGTGCCCGCCATCACTGGCGGCGCGGCCAGGGCTTGCGGCGCGACCTTGTCCATCATCGCCATCGATTCATAGGCCATCGGCACGGCCGATGCGCCGCCATCGCGGATGGTGAGGATTCGGGCGACCTTGAGATTGGCGGCCTGGGCATAGGTTTCCGCCCGTGCCCGCGCGGCCTTGTACGCATTGGCATAGGCGGATCGGCTCGCCGCTTCGGGATCGGCGACGCGCAGGTCGGGACCGGACAGGACGTTCGCGCCCGCCTGAGTCACGGCCGAGATGGCAGCGCCTGCCTTGTCGACGGTGCGCATGCGGACCGAGACGACGTTGCTCGCCTCGAACTTGTTCTTGTTCGGACCCCAGTCGATCCGGGAGACGGTCAGCCGCTGAGTCTGGATGTCGGCCTTGGCAACGCCGAAACCTTCCAGCGCGGACACGACCTTGTTCATGATCGTGTTGTTGGCGGTGGTCGCCGCATCGGCCGTCGCACCGATCGACGACACGCCGGCAGAGAACCGCGCCTCGTTGGGCGCCGTCTCGGCCTGGCCGCTGGCGGTGACCTGAAGCAGCACTTCGTCGTGCGCGACGCCGCGCGGGTCCCGGGAGCCGGGGGAGCAGGCGCCCAATGCGAGCGCGCCGCCCATGGCCATCCATCCGATCGTCGATCCGCGCATATCCAACTCCTCTGGTTCCGCCTCACTCCCTGGCGATGACGCTGCGTACTGCCTTGTTCCAACCCGTCAGCCGTCGATCCCGCACCTCGGCCGCCATCTCGGGCTCGAACATCTCGACCGCCCCGCGCATGACCGCTGCCTCTTCGAGGCTCTTGAACAGCCCGCACCCGACGCCCGCGAGCATCGCCGCACCGAGTGCAGTGGTCTCGGCGAATTTCGGCCGTTCGACGCTCACACCGAGCATGTCGGCCAGGTCCTGCGCCATCCAGTCGTTCGCAACCATGCCGCCGTCGATGCGCAGCGTCTTCCAGTCGACACCGTCGGCCGCGAAGGCGGTCTTCAGGTCGTTCGCCTGGTGCGCCATGGATTCGAGCGCGGCGCGGACGATATGCGCGCGTTCGCTGGAGAAGCTGAGGCCGGAGATCGTCCCGCGCGCATCGGGTTCCCACCACGGTGCGCCGAGCCCCGACAAAGCCGGCACGAAATAGACGCCGCCGCTCGACTCCACGCTGCGCGCCAGCTTCTCGGTCTCCGCTGCATTGCCGATAAGGTTGAGCGTATCGCGCAGCCATTTGACCAGGCTGCCAGCGACGAACACCGACCCCTCCAGCGCATAGGCGCGGCGGCCGTTCAACTGCCAGACGATGGTGGAGAGCAGCCGGTTGCGCGAGGTCGGCGGAATCGGCCCCGCCTGAGTCAGGACGAAGGCACCGGTGCCGAAGGTCGCTTTGGTCTCGCCGGGCTTCAGGCAGGACTGGCCGATCGTGGCTGCCTGCTGGTCCCCGGCGATACCGCAGATCGGGATGGCCGCGCCGAACAGGGTGGTCTCGCCGAACTGCCCGGCGCAATCGACGATCTCCGGCAAGGCGGCGCGCGGCGCGCCGAACAGGTCGATCAGCCCGTCGTCCCACTGGCCGCTGCCGATCGCCATCAGCGCGGTGCGGCTGGCATTGGTTGCGTCAGTGATGTGTTGCCCGCCGGTCAGCTTCCAGATCAGCCAGCTCTCGATCGTGCCCACGGCCAGCCGGTTGCCAGCCTCCCGGAGCTGCGGCCAGTTGGCCATCGCCCAGCCGATCTTCGAGCCCGAGAAATAGGGATCGAGCAGCAGCCCGGTCCTGGCCTGCACCACCGGCTCGTGCCCGGCCTCGCGCAGGTCGCGGCAGATTGCGGCGGTACGCCGGTCCTGCCAGACGATCGCGGGCGCCAGCGGCTCGCCGGTCTCGCGGTCCCAGAACACCACCGTCTCGCGCTGGTTGGTGATGCCGATCGCGGCGATCCGCTCCGCGCCGCCGCCGCGCTCGACCACCGCGCGGCAGACGGCGAGCGTCTTGTCCCAGATCTCCGCCGCATCATGCTCGACGCGGCCGCTCTCCGGATAATGTTGGATCAATTCGGCGGATTCGCTCGTAAGGCAGGTGCCGTCGGGCGCGAACAGCATCGCCCGAGTGGAAGTGGTGCCTTCGTCGATAACCAGGATCAGGTCGCGCATGCGATCAGGCTAGCCGGGATTACAAGCGAGGGGAATGCGGCTAGGTTGTCCGCGAAGACTGTAGCGTAGAGGGGGCGGACGAGTGGCGGAGGGTTCCGGACAGGGCGCAGGCAAGGCCCCCGGTGAAGGCGCATTCGGTTTGCCGATCGACGGCGAGGAAGCGGGCGACGAGGCACGGGTCGGGCAACGCCGCGACAGGCTGCTCGCCGCGCTGACCCTGATTGCCGGCATCGGCCTCGCGCTCGGCACGCCCTTCGCCTTGAAAGCCGGTGCCGAATTCTTCCTGCCGACCACTGCCGCGCTGGTCATCGCCATTGCGCTGGTGCCGGTGCTCGAATGGCTCGAGCGGCACCGCGTGCCCTCGGCGCTTGCCTCGCTCACCTGCGTGCTGCTGTTCCTCGTCGCGGCGAACATCGCGCTGGCCGCGATCATCGTTCCGGCAACCGAATTCTTCCGCAAGCTGCCCGACCGGATCGACCGCATCCAGATGAACATCGCGCCGGTGCTCGATCTCTATTCGAACCTCGAAAAATATGTGAACCGCACCGTGCGGCATCTCGCCGCGAGCGGACCGGTGAATGCGCCGCAAACCACTGCCGTCGCGCCGCCCAGCTCGATCCTGGAGCTTGCCGCGACCTCTGCGCCGACCGCGATCGTCCAGGTGTTTTTCGGCATCCTCGTCGTCTATTTCTTCCTGTCGGGCTGGACGCGGCTGCGCCGGCGGACGATCACGAGCCGGTCGAGCTTCGGCGGCGCGATGGCGACCGCCCGGGTGATCCAGGACGTGGTCGACGACACCTCGGCCTATCTCGGCACGATCACCATCATCAACCTGTCGCTCGGCCTGGTCATCGCCTTCGCGTTGTGGCTGCTGGGCATGCCCTATCCGCTGATGTGGGGCGGCATCGTCGCGCTGTTCAACTACATCCCCTATTTCGGGCCGATCGTCGCCGCGCTGCTGCTCGCGCTGGGCGGGCTGATGACCTTCCCCGATATCTGGGTGGCGCTGCTGCCCGCCGCGATCATGATCGGCGCGCATCTGCTCGAGGCGAACGCGATCACGCCGTTCATCGTCGGCCACCGGCTGACGATCAACCCGATCATGATCCTCATTTCACTGAGCTTCTGGGGATGGGTCTGGGGCACGCCCGGCGCGCTGCTCGCCGTGCCGCTGCTGATCATCATCCAGACGATCATCGGCGCCGCGGGCAAGCCCGACATCGCCGGCTTCCTGTTCGAACATGGCACGCTGACCCAGCAGCGGCGCGACCGACGCGCGGCGCGGGACGATGCGGACTGATACCAGATCGGGATGAGGGGCATGATGAGCGACGGCGCCCACGCCCCCTGGCGGTGGCAGGACCTAGGCCTCTCGTCGGTCGCCTTCCATCTCGGCCCGTTCGACATTCGCTGGTACGCGCTGAGCTACCTCGCGATGATCGGCCTGGGCTGGTGGTATCTGCGCAGGCTGGTCGCTGAGCCCGGGGCGCCGATGACCCGCCAGCATGTCGACGATCTCGTCTTCTACCTGACGATCGGCGTGATCGCCGGTGGGCGGATCGGCTATTCGCTGTTCTACAAGCCGGACATATGGGGCACCCCATTGGAGGTCCTGAAGCTGTGGGAAGGGGGCATGTCCTTCCATGGCGGCCTGATCGGCGTGCTGATCGCGCTCGGCGTCTTCACCTGGAAGCACGGGCTGAAGATGGTGCGGGTATGCGATTACGTTGCCTGTGCCACGCCATTCGGGCTGGTGCTGGTGCGACTCGCCAATTTCGTCAACGGCGAGCTCTGGGGACGGCCGACGAGCCTGGCCTGGGGCATGGTCTTCCCCGGCGCGGGCGACGATCTGCCGCGGCACCCCAGCCAGCTCTATGAGGCAGGTCTCGAAGGGCTGGTGATGGGGATCGCCCTGTTCTGGCTGTTCTGGTTCACCAACGCCCGCAACCGGCCCGGCCGGCTGCTCGGCACGGGCCTGCTGATCTACGGCACCGCGCGATTCCTGCTCGAACTCGTCCGGCAGCCCGACAAGGGCCTCGAGCATCTGTGGTGGGGCCTGACGATGGGCCAGACGCTGAGCCTGCCGATCGTCGCGGCTGGCGTCTATTTCGCGTTCCGGCCTTTGCGCGAGCGGCCGGACCTGCCTGCCGGAGCCATTGCCGGGAATAGTTGAGCGCATAGTTGGGCGGGGGGCGAAAACGAGCGTTGACAGGCTTGGACACCTCGCCTAGTTGCGCCGCCTCACGCTTTCCAAGCGGGTGTAGCTCAGTTGGTTAGAGCGCCGGCCTGTCACGCCGGAGGTCGCGGGTTCGAGCCCCGTCACTCGCGCCATTCTTCTCCATCAGAAGAGGATCGGCGCCGTCGCGATGGCGATGTGCTGCCGCCTGGATCGGGCCCGACGACGATGATGTCGCGTCGGGCCTCGCCTTCCCCATCAGGATGCGCACCGTCATTCCCGCTACTTGCGGACGATCTCGACGCGTCGGTTTTGCGCGCGCCCCGATTGGGTTTGATTGGACGCCACCGGCCGCTCGAGTCCGAAGCCGACGGCCGACAACCGGTCCGGCGCGATTCCCGCCGAGACGAGATAGGCCCGGACCGCCGCCGCGCGCCGCTCGGAAAGATCCTTGTTGAAGGCTGCCCCGCCCACATCGTCGGTATGGCCCTCTAGCGTGACCTGCCACGCGGCGTTCTCGTCGAGCATCCGCGCCACCTGATCGAGCAGCGATCGCGATCCGGGCTGGATCGTCGCCGCGTCGAAATCGAAATTGACGCCGTCGAGCCGTGCCCGGCCATCCTCGCGCAGCTCTGCCGAAAGCTGCGACTGTGCGGCCTTGCCGTGCCAGTCGGCGATGGCCGGACAGTCGCCGATGTCAGTGCTGACCTTGTTGGCGCTGTATTTCGCCGCCAGGCTGCGGGAGGCATCTTCGCCGGGCTGGCGGGTAAGGCCGAAGGTGAACTTGCCGTCCTTCGAGAAATAGAACAGCCCAAGCTGCTTGTCCGTGCCGCCGCCATCGACTTTCTCGGTCATTTCGACCTTGAGCAACCGGCCTTCGACTCCGCCGGCGATCAGCCCCTCGCGATAGTCGTAGCAGCCGGTGACACGAGATCCCTCCTGCTTCAGACGGACCTTGCCCCAGCCGCTCGCACCCTCATAGGTGCCGCTGACATCGGCGATCGTCGCGCTGTGCGTCAGTTGCTCGCCATAGCCGTGAAATCCGGTCAGGCCGTAATAGTCGTCACCATAATTGCTGGATATCGTCAGCCTGACATAGCGCCCCACAGCGGGAGCGGAGACCGCGAAGGACTGGCCGTTGACGCCGCTCTTCAGCTCGGTCGCCAGCACCGTATTATAGCCTTCGCCGGCTGACATATCGGATATCTCGACCGTGATCTTCCTGGGCGATTTCTCGTCGCGGAGCATGCCGGCGGTGTCGAACGCCAGACGGGAGATCGCGGTCCGTTCGGCGAGTTCGAGCACCAGGATCGCGGGCTTTCCCGCCGCCTCCGACGTCCAGTCGGTCACCAGGGATTCGTCGATCATGTTGATCGGCCCGTAGTTCAGGTCGCCATAGTCGTTGCCGGCGGGAATCTGGACGAATTGCGCGCCCGCCGCATAAGCGAAGAGATCGTCGGACGGTGCCGCGGTGGGCGGCGCTTGCGCAGCGGTTACGGCGGCAGGCGCCGGTGCGGCGACATTGCCGGCGGTGGCGCTGGCGGCCGACTGCTTTTCGCCACATCCGGCCAGCCCCAGGGCCAACCCCAGCAGAACCACACCGATTGCCGCCACGCTTGCCCTGGTCATGTCCGTTGCTCCGATGAGTCGTGAGAATCCGATCGCGCGGCGGCGGGGCGCCGTTATTTGCAGTCGCCGATCCGGCGTCCGACGCTGGTGCTCGTCATGGTGGTGGCCATCTCGCCGCTGGTGACGGATCGCCCGGTCGCAGTGAACCCCGTCGGCGTGAAGCTGCCGGTGCTGACCGCCGTCATCGTCCCGCCGCCCTGCCGGCAGCTCATCGCCGAATCGAGCCGCCCGCCGACCATCGAATAGCGCGTGAACACGCAGGACTTGTCGGATTTCAACAGGTCCTGGGGGCCGCGCGCGGCGGCCTCGGGCGTGATGCAGTGCCTGACGCGGGTCGTCTTGCCGATCATCATCTTCGCAATGCCGGGGGGCACACCCTTCATCTCCATCGAGTTGATGGTGATCGCGATTTCCCACTGGCCGGGCTGAACGCCTGCGGCTTGTGCCAGTGCGGCGCCCGCACCGAGGGCGATGGCCAGGGTTGCCGCACCCGCGATCGATTTTCTGGTGTTCATGGTCGTCTCTCCCGCTCGGGCCCGGCCCGTTTCATCCAGCGCTTACCAGCCGAAGGTCATACCGACGCGACCGCCGCTCGATCCCTTGACGGTCGATCCGGCGATGCCGCCGCTCATCCATATCCGATCGGTGACCTTGGCCACCGCGGCACCCGAGAAGCCCTGCTGCCCCCGATAGGTCGCCAGGTTGAACGAGATCGCGAACTTCGAATCGGGCGGCAGCAGCGTTCCGCCAAGGGCCATCGCGGCGGCGATGCCGCCTTCGGCCTGGCGTGCCTGGCGCGTCAGTGTCGCGGTTCGCCCTTCGAGCGCCGACGCGCGGCCCTCCAGCAAGGTCGTTCGCCCCTCGAGCGCCGTAGCCCGTCCCTCGAGCGCCGTGGTCCGGCCACCGAGGCCGGAAAGCACGCCGATATCGAGCGCCGATGTCGCGAGATTGCCCAGGCCATCGGTGGTCACCAGGCTCAACGCGCCGGCCTGCGCGTTCCTGCTCGCGGACGAGACGATCCCGGCAACGGTGACGGTCGTGCTGGAATTGCCGACCGCGACCTGGCCTGCGCGCGTTGTCGCCACACCATCGCCGATCGCGACGCTGCCCGCTTGCCCTGCGCTGCTGTTGTTGCCCAGGGCGACGGCGGCCTGGCCGGTCGCGCTATTGTTGTTGCCGATCGCAACGGCGCCCTGGCCCGTTGCCGTGTTGTCGTGACCGAGCGCGACGGCGCCCTGACCCGTCGCCACATTGGGGTCGCCGATCGCCACCGCGCCGTTGCCGGACGCGGTATTGCCGGCGCCGATCGACACGGCCTGGCCGTTGACCGCCCGGGCACCATCGCCGATCGCTACCGAGGAGGTACCGCTGGCGACGCTCGACGGACCGACGGCGATCGCATTGGTGCCGGTGGCCTGCGGCCCCGGGCCGGTCGCGTTGGAGCGGAAATAGGCCCCGTTGGCGAGCGCCGTGTTCGCCGTCGTTTGAGCGGCGGCAGCGTTGACGATGGCGGTGTTGGCCGTGCCTTGCGCCGCGGCGGCATTGGCCAGCGCGGTATTCGCGGTCGCCTGCGCGGCGGCACCACTCGCGCCGGCATTGTTCGCCGCCGCGAGCGCCTGATCGGCAGTGGTCTGGGCCGTTGCCGCATTGGCCAGTGCCGTGTTGGCGACGCCTGAAACGGCGTTCAACTGGCGGAGATTGACCGCGTCGGTTGCCTCCGTGCCGTCGGCGACGTTGATGATCTGGCGCTGGAACGCGACCGCACCGTTATTGGTGCTGGCGTTGCCCACCGACACCGTATTGTCGCGGGAGGTGCCGTTGGTGAGATAAGTGGTCGAGCCCTGTCCGAGGGCCACGCTGTTGAACGATGCATCGGTCAACGCGCCCAGCGCCACTGCCCCGGTGCCATTGGCCTTGGCGCCCAGGCCGATGGCGACCGCGTTGTCGCCGGATGTCCGGGTGTTGTGCCCAAAGCCGCCCACCTCGACCGCGCCCCCGATCGCGACGCTGCCGGAGCCGCCCGCCGTGACGGCCGTTCCGATCGCGATGGAGCGTTCGTCGAGCGCCTGCGCCGCGGTCCCGAGCGCAGTGCTGTACGTCCCCGCGGCGCCGCTGGCCGAACCGATCGCGACGGCGTCGCTTCCTGTCGCGCCGGCACCGGCGCCGCTGCTGTTGATTCGGATATAGGGATTGTTGGCGAGCGCGGCGACGGCGTCCAGCTGCGCCTTGTTGACCGCGTCGAATGCCTCGGTGCCTGCAGCCACATTGATGATCTGGCGCTGGAAGATGGTCTGACCGAACAGGTCGGTGCCGCTTCCGACCGACACCACTCTGTACCGTGTCGACGCCGAACCGCCGCCGATGTTGACCAGGTCGGTTGAGTTCGTGCCCAGCGAGACGCTGTCGTCGCGCGCCGAGGCGTTCATGCCGATCGCCGTGCCCCCGACCACGCCGGTGGCGCCCGGGCCGATCGCGACGCCACCGATCGAGGAGGTCGAATTCGAGCCGATCGCCACCGAAACCGCCGCACCGCCGGTGAGTACGGCATGGGCGTTGTGGCCGATCGCTATGCTGTCCGCGACCTCGGCCTTGGCCCCCTGCCCAAGTGCGAGCGTATAGTCCGCCGTCGCCTTGGAGCTCTCGCCGATCGCCACGCTGCTCGTGCTGCTCGATTCGGCATCCGATCCCATCGCGATGCTGTTGCTGCCATTGGCCGCCGCGCTCGTGCCGAATGCCATCGCCTGATACCCGCCGGCTATGGAAAACGAGCCCAGGGCGATTGCCCGGAGCTGCAGCGCCTTTGCGGTCTGGCCGATCGCGATCCCCGCGAGTTGCGATGCTTCGGCAAAATTGCCGAGGGCAAGCGAATATTGGCCGGTGGCGGAGCTCGCCCGTCCGACCGCCGTGGCGTCGCCGGCGGCGGTGGCCTGATACCCGACGGCCACGCCGCGAACCTCGGCGCTCGCCGACTCGCCGACGGCGACCGCGACATTGCCGGATGCGGTCGCTGCAGGACCGCAGGCGACGGAGCCGTCGACACCGACGGCGATGATTCCCGACGGGTTGCCGTTGGTATCCTCGCAGACGACGTTCTGGGCGGCGGCCGGCGAGGCGACGGCCAGGCTGGCGATCAGCGCCAGCGGCGCGGCGGTGGTGAGAAGCTTGGTGGAAGTGCGCATCGTCCATTCCCTTGTTCGCGGCCTGCGGCCGCCTCTGGTTGAGAAACTTCGACCCAAGGGGTGACGCATGATTGAGCCCCGCGCCGTGCCCCACGCCGCCAGCGCGCCAATGGCACGAGGTTGCGCTTGCCTCGCACCGGCGGCATCCATAGGAGTGCCGTTCGATCCGAGAGACGCGACGCAAGACGAGAAAAAACCATCGAACCGGACACGCCCTCCGACATGAATTCAGTGGGTCCGGTCGATGTGCTGGTCGCCTCGCTCTATGACGAGTTGCGGGCCATCGCACGCCGCGAGCATTTCCGGGCGGGCGCTCCGCAGACGCTGCAGCCCACCGCCCTGATCAACGAAGCCTATGTGAAGCTGCGCAAACGCGAGGGCTGGGAGAGTCGGACGCATTTCCTGGGCTGCGCGGCGACCGCGATCCGCCACATCCTGATCGATGCGGCGCGGGCCCGGATGACGTCGAAGCGCGACGGGCAGGTTTTCGCCTTTACCGAGCGGCTCGATTCACTGGCCAACGCCGTGCCGGACGACAATGAGGTGGTGCGGCTGGGCGCTGCGCTGAAAACGCTGTCGACGGTCGATCCCAACCTGGCGCTGCTGGTCGATTGCCGCTTCTTCGCCGGGCTGGACGAGCAGGAGACCGCCAATGTGCTGGGCGTCAGCGACCGGACCGTGCGGCGCTGGTGGGTCCAGGCCCGCGCCTGGATCCATCACGAGATGGCGGCATAGCCGAAGGGTTCGACCGTTGCCGCGGCGGTGTCAGCCGGCCCTGGCGATCCGCTGCCGCAATGTCTGGAAGGATTTGAGGTAGGATTCGCCCGCTGGGCCCAGACTCCGGAGAATCGCCTCCCCTCGATCGACCTCGACGCGCGCTTCGTTCAACCGGCCCAGTTTCAGGAAGGTAATGGCGCGCGCCCGCGCCAATATGCCGTGCGGCAGGCCGACTTTCGTTATGGCCGCGAAAAGCGGGCTCACTTCAGCCATCAAATGTTCGGCGCTCGCGGTATCGCCGGTCTCGGCCATTGCCTCGATCAGGCCAGCCTCGATCAGCAGGCTCATCACCGCGCGCGGCCCGAGATTGTCGATCGCAATCGGCCGTGCCTGCTCCAGAGTCCGGCGCGCTTCGGCAAATTTACCGAGCGCCAGTTCGGTGCGGCCCAGCTGGAGGAGATCGACCGCCAGCCCGGCAGATTCACCGAACACGGCGCGGCGCCGGGCCGCGACCTGACGGAAAATCGCTTCGGCTTGCGTCGTCTGACCAATTTTGAGCAACCGGCCGCCCTTGAGCGAGGCGATCGCCAGCCCGGTCGTGCTGCCTTCCTGGCCGGTACGCTTCAGTACGGCATCGGCCTGGGCGAATACCGCCGGCATGGCGTCCAGCTGGTTCGCCTCGACCATATAGACCAGCAGGTTGTTGTAGAGCGTGAGCAGGTCGCGGTGATTCTCGGCATAAACGCGCTCGGCGAGCGGCAGGTTGGTGGAGAGCAGGCGGATCGCCGTGTCGTAATCGCCATTGCGTCGAGCGAGCTGGGCGCGGACGCTCGCGATGTCGAGCCGTTCGCTGCGGAACCGTTCGGGGTCGCGCCCGAACACTGCCTCGGCCGCATCGAGCAACGACGCCATGTCCTCCGTCCGGTTGAGCGAGGCCGCCGACGAGGCGAGGCGCACCTTGATCTGCGCGGTCGCGACGGGATCGCCCTTGCCGATGCCCTTCGCCAGTGCGCGTTGCAGCAGCGAATCCGCTCCGGCATCGTCTTCGAGGTTCACATACAGGTCGGACAAGGTGGTGATCAGCGTTGCCGATTTCGGGCTGGTATCGAGCGAGTCCACCAGCCGGGTCGCCGTCTGGTCGAGCATCTGCTTGACCGTCGCCTCGCTACCCTTGTCGGTGTCGGCCGTATCGCGGAACATCACGGTCAACATGCGCACGATCGCCTCGGAACGTCGCGCCTCTCCCAGTGCCAGGTCGCGCTCGATCGCCGTCTTCCGCGCCTGCCATGCAACGCCGGCGGTACCGATCAGGATCGCCGCCAGCGTCGCGACGCTCGCCCCGACGGCCCATCGATAGCGACGCACGAACCGGCCCAGCATGTAGCGGGTCGATCCGCCGCGCGCGTGCACGGGTTTCAGTTCCTGATGGCGCCGCACGTCGTCCGCCAGCTCGGTGACGCTGCGATACCGGTCGGCGGGCTCGCGCCGCATCGCCTTCAGGATGATGGCATCCAGGTCGCCGGCGATGCGCGCGGCCGGAACCGGGGCGCCGGGGCGTGCGGCGGCCTTGCTCGGCAATGGCGGATCGTCATGGAGCACGCGGCGAATGATCGCGGGGATGGAGCTTCCTTCCCGCTGCCACGGGCCTCTGCCGGCCACGAGCTCGTACAGGATGACGCCCAGCGCATAGATATCGGTCGCGACCGTCGCGTCGTCGCCATCGAGCTGTTCGGGTGCCGCATAATCGGGCGTGAGCATGGCCTGGGTGGTTGCCGGCATGATGCTGGTTTCGTCGAGCAGCTTCGCGATGCCGAAATCCAGCAGGCGGACATTGCCGTTATGGTCGATCAGGATGTTCGACGGGGTGAGATCGCGGTGCACCACCAGATTGGCATGCGCGTAGCTGACGGCCTCGCACACCTCGCGGAACAGGGCGAGCCTGCGGCTCAGGTCGGCGCCATGATCGTTGCACCAGGTGCTGATCGGCGCGCCGTCGACATAGTCCATCGCCATATAGGCGCGGCCGTCCGGGGCGATGCCACCGTCGATCAGCCGGGCGATGCCGCGATGTTCGAGCCGGGCGAGCAACCGGCGTTCGCGGGCGAACATGTCGCCGCGCGCGGCGGCCTCGGCGCGCAGCATCTTGAGCGCGACGCGCTGCTCGAAATCGGCCGCTGCGCGGTGGGCGAGATAGACCTCGCCCATGCCGCCACGGCCGATCAGCCGATCGATCACGAATCCGCCGATCGGATCGCCGGGGCTCAACGAGCTGTACCCCGCGCCGGCGTCGGCGTCGCCGAGCACTGGCGGCTTCATGTCCAGGATACCCGGATCGGCCGAGGCGGCGAGCAACGCCGCCACCTGCCGCGCGAGTTGCGCCGGAGCTCCGCTGAGGTGTCTGGTTTGCTCGGCGGGAGGAAGGTCGACCAGGTCGTCGAACAGTTGCTGGACCGCGGCCCACGCCGGTTTCGTCTCGCCCACCATCGGCTGTCCCCCGACACCGCTTGTCTCAGAGCCGGGGAGCCGTTCCGTCGCGATGCGAAGAGGAGCGTAACGACGCGCCGGCGCCAAGTCGATGCACCAATCCGTCGCCGCGCGGTGGCGTCACCAGATCCCCGTCTCCATCCAGCGCAGCATGCGGCGCATCGGCAATATCCACAGCCAGACGATTCCGGCCACCAGATAGAAACCGAGCTGCAGCAGCACGTGCCATTGGCCGATCACGCCCGACAGGCTGGCGACCAGCACCACCCAGACCAGGATCATGCCGAGGATCGCGAGCATGCCGACGGGTTTGCGCCAGGAAGGGGTCATTGCGGCGTGATCCAGTCTCGTTCGGTGATGATGGCGTGGAGCGGCACGTCCCACGGCTCTTGCGGCAGGCTTTCGACCTGTTGCACCGACCAGGCAACCCCGACGCGCCACGCGTCCGGGAATTGCGTGAAGGCGCGGTCGTAATAGCCGGCGCCCTGGCCGAGTCGGTTCAGCGCCGAATCGAAGGCGAGCAGCGGCGTCAGGATGATGTCGGGCGCCATCGCCGCTGCCTCGTGATGCGGCTGCGACAGGCCGAATGGGCCGTCGATCAGCGCCGCCTCGCTGTCCCAGGCAAGGAACCGCATTGGCTGCGAACGCACGGTGACGTGCGGCAACACGATCGCGCACCCGCGCTCGACCGCGGCGCGGGCGAGCGGCGACGGATCGATCTCGCTGCCCATCGGCACATAGGAGGCGACGGTCAGGCCGTGTTCGAGCCGGGCAAGCAGGGCAAGGGGTGGGTCGATCGCGGGCGGGCCGCCAGCGAAGAAACGGTCGCGCTCGGCACGGATGCGGGCGCGCAGAGCGGATTTTTCGGGGTTCATGTCCACGCCCCATCAAGAGCGGTGGCGGGACCGCCATGGCCGTTTGCCTGAATATCCTCTGACGCCGTTAGCATCAGGTGGGGATCGTGTACGACAGGCCAGGGCCAGCGCAGGGACAACCCCCTAGGAAGAATAATCGCCTCAGGGATAATCGGTAAGGCTCGTACCGGGCAGTGCCCGCCACTGACGGATATAGGCCCCAAGGGGTTAATTCTCAAGGGCCGCCGCAAGTCGTTCCAGCCGTTCGGCGACCTGTTCCAGCATCACCGCTCCGGCGCCTTCGGGCGGGCGGCGATGCGCCTCGTCCAGCTCGTCCGCCAGCATCAGTGCGACGAACAACATCGTCCGCTCGCCGTTCAGCCCGCCAGAGGCGCGCGCGGCGGTCGACCAATGCTTGTCGAGCAGTTCGCCCAGCTTGCGCAGCTGCGGCTCCTCGCCATCGCGGCAGGCGACGGTGTGGCGGCGATCGCCGATGGTGAGGGTGACGTCGGCCATTATCCGCCTTCGCCACGCGCAATGACGTCGTCCAGCGTCGCCACCGCTTGCTCGATCCTGGCGCGCAGCACCGCGTGACGGCGCACCGCCGCCTCGGCCACACGATCGCGCTCAGCCACTGCTGCTTCGATTCTAGCAATCGCGCGATCGATCCGGTCGAGCGCGGGCGGAGGCGTCTCGTCTGCCATCGCTCCCGGATAGCATGGCTTTACGGGCGGGCAAGATCGATTTGGCGTCCTGCGGTTGACGGGCGGGTCCGCCCACCGCAAAGACCGCGCGGCTTATCAGACTCGCCGGTCGCCCTTTCGCGCATATCAGCGCCGCGCCCGGTATCCGCGACGGAGGTAATTGCGATGACGGTGAAGGTTGCGATCAATGGTTTCGGGCGTATCGGTCGCCTCGTTGCACGGGCGGTACTCGAGCGGGGCGATACGGGACTTGAGCTCGTCGCGATCAACGACCTTGCCGACGCCAAGTCGAATGCCTGGCTGTTCTCGCGCGACTCGGTGCACGGCAAATATCCGGGCAAGGTCTCGGCCGAGGGCAATGACCTGGTCGTTGACGGCAAGCGCATCCGCGTCACCGCCGAGCGCGATCCGGCCAAGCTGCCGCATGCCGAGCTGGGCGTGGACATCGTGCTCGAATGCACCGGCTTCTTCACGGACCGCGAGAGCGCCCAGAAGCATATCGATGCGGGTGCCAAGAAGGTGCTGATCTCGGCCCCGGCCAAGGGCGTCGACCTGACCGTCGTGTTCGGCGTCAACAACGACAAGCTCGAGGCCGGCCACAACATCGTGTCCAACGCATCGTGCACGACCAACTGCCTGGCGCCGGTCGCCAAGGTACTGAACGATGCGATCGGCATCGAGCGCGGCCTGATGACCACGATCCACGCTTACACCAACGACCAGAAGATCCTCGACCAGATCCACCCCGACCTGCGCCGCGCCCGCGCTGCCGCCATGTCGATGATCCCGACCACCACGGGCGCTGCCCGCGCCGTGGGCGAGGTCCTGCCCGAGCTCAAGGGCAAGCTGGACGGTTCGGCGATCCGCGTGCCGGTGCCCGACGTCTCGCTGATCGACCTGACCTTCACGCCGAAGCGCGACACGACCAAGGAAGAGGTCAACGCGATCCTCAAGGCGGCATCGGAAAGCGGGCCGCTGGTTGGCATCCTCGATTACACCGACGAGCCGCTCGTCTCGATCGACCTGATGCACACCTCGGCAAGCTCGACGATCGATAGCCTCGAGACGGCGGTGCTCGACGGCAAGCTCGTCCGCGTCGTCAGCTGGTACGACAATGAATGGGGCTTCTCCAACCGCATGGTCGACACCGCCGGCGCGATGGCCGCGTTCCTGTAAGGGCGCGGAATCGAACCACGGGGTTAGCGAGGACGAGATGACCAAGCCATTCAAGACGCTCGACGACATGGGCGATGTGTCCGGCAAGCGCGTGCTGGTCCGCGAGGACCTGAACGTGCCCATGGCCGACGGTGCCGTCACTGACGACACCCGCTTCCGCGCGACCCTGCCGACCGTGACCGAGCTGGCGGACCGCGGTGCGATCGTCCTGATCCTCGCCCATTTTGGCCGCCCCAAGGGCAAGCGCGATCCGGAGATGTCGCTCGCGCTGGTGACCAAGCCCTATAGTCAGGTGCTCGGTCGCCCGGTGCGCTTCATCGAGGATTGCGTGGGCGAGGGCGCCGCCGAGGCGATCGCGACGTTGAAGGACGGCGACATTGCGGTGCTGGAGAATACCCGATTCCATGCCGGCGAGGAAAAGAACGACCCCGAACTGGCCGCCGAGATGGCGAAGCTCGGCGACCTGTACGTCAACGACGCCTTCTCCGCCGCGCACCGCGCCCATGCGTCGACCGAGGGTCTCGCGCATGTCCTCCCGGCCTTTGCGGGCCGCGCGATGGAAGCGGAATTGACCGCGCTCGACAAGGCGCTGGGCAATCCCGAACATCCGGTCGCGGCAGTGGTCGGCGGGGCCAAGGTCTCGACCAAGCTCGACGTGCTCAAGCATCTCGTCGCGAAGGTCGATCACCTGATCATCGGCGGCGGCATGGCCAACACCTTCCTCGCCGCGCGCGGCGTCGATGTCGGCAAGTCGCTGTGCGAGCATGACCTGACCGGCACTGCCGAAGAGATCTTCGAGGCAGCAGAACGCGCCAATTGCACCATCCATCTGCCGTACGATGTGGTGGTCGCGAAGGAATTCCGCGCCAACCCACCAGTCCGCACCGTCAACGTGCACGAGGTCGCGGCGGACGAGATGATCCTCGATGTCGGCCCCGCTGCGGTCGAGGCGCTGGCCGATGTGCTCAAGAACTGCCGCACCCTGGTATGGAACGGCCCGCTCGGCGCCTTCGAGACGCCGCCCTTCGATACGGCGACGGTAGCACTTGCGCGCACCGCAGCCGCGCTCACCCGCGACGGCTCGCTCGTCTCGGTGGCGGGCGGCGGCGATACCGTGGCGGCGCTCAATCAGGCCGGGGCAGGGGACGACTTCACCTTCGTTTCGACTGCCGGCGGGGCGTTCCTCGAATGGATGGAAGGCAAGGAGTTGCCCGGGGTTGCGGCGCTCACGGCGTAGGAAGGCGGGCTTTCCGTCACGGTTCCAACGGGAGGCGATTGGTCGGCACATGACAACTGCACGGATCGCGCTACGGTTGCGCATGCTCGCCCGCCCTCAACGCGCCGCCCTGTGCCGGTTGCTCCTCGCCGCACCGCTGGTGTCGGCGGCAATGCCCGCACACGCGCAGCAACAGGACGAGCAGCTATGGCTGCAGATCAACACCAACGTACCGCTCACGGATCGGGTGCGGATTACGCTGGAGCAGATCGCGCGCTTCAGCGACCGGCAGGACGGGCTGTACCAGACCGAGTTCGGCGGCCTGCTGGGCTATCGCACCTCCAAACGGATCGAATTCGGTTTCGGCTATCGCTGGGTCGGTGCGCATAACGGCAACACGGCCGCCGATGAGAACCGCCTGCGTCAGCAGGTGGTGGGGACGTTCGGACCCGTCACGACCCGTTTCCGGGTCGACGAGCGTTTCAACCCGCGCGGCGGCGAAGTGGGTTTCCGCGTCCGCCCGCTCGTCCGCTACAATCACCGGCTCGGCACCAAGGGCGTGGCGCTGTTCGCCAGCCATGAAAGCTTCTTCCTCCCCAACAGCACGAGATGGGGACAGCGCGCCGGGTATGAACGGATGCGCAACATCGTCGGCGTCACGCTGCCGCTCGGACGCGCGGTCACGAGCGACATCGGCTATCTCAACCAGTATCGCCCGGGTCGTGGCGGTGCTCAGGCACAGATGGACCACGCGCTGAACCTCCAGCTCACGATCAACCTGCGTGGTTTCACCGGCTCGCAGGTCCACGACTGACGGGAAATCCCCGCGGACAAGCCTTGGGCGGTCAGGGCGCTATCGTATAAACCGGCTTGCCGTTCGCGGTGATGGTCGACGCCCATTGCTGACGCATGCGTTCCTTGATGGATTGCGGCAGCGGCACATAATCCAGGCGTCCGGCGGCCTGGTCGCCGTTTCGATACGCCCAGTCGAAGAATTGGAGCACCGTAGCCCGCTTGGCGGCATCGGCCTTGTTCTTGGGCAGGAGGATGAAGGTCGCCCCCGTGATCGGCCAGCTCGGTGCGCCCGCCTGATCGAGCAGCAGCAGATAATTGCCCGGCGCGTGCGCCCAGTCGGCGCCCAGCGCAGCGGCCGCGAACGACCTGGCGGATGGCTGGGGATAAGCGCCGGCACTGTTCTGCAGCAGGACGTGGATCGCCCTGGTCTGCTTGGCAAAGGCATATTCGACATAGCCGATCGAGCCAGGGGCGACCTGCACCGATGACGCGACCCCCTCATTGCCCTGGCCGCTGATACCGGCCGGCCAGGTGACCGAGTCGCTCGCGCCCACCTTGGCGCTCCAGGCCGGATTCTTCATCGCCAGATAGGAGGTGAACAGGAAGCTGGTCCCGGACGCGTCCGACCGGTGTACCGGGGTGATGCGCAGATTGGGCAGGGTCAGGCCGGGGTTGAGCGCGACGATCTCGGGTGCGTTCCACTTCTCCAGTTTGCCGAGATAGATGTCGCCGAGCACGGCACCGGTGAGCTTGACCTGGCCCGGCTGGATGCCCGGCAGGTTGACCACCGGCACGACGCCGCCGATGACGGTCGGAAACTGATAAAGGCCATTCTTGTCCAGCTCTTCCGGCTGGAGCGGCCGGTCCGACGCACCGAAATCGACCTTGCCGGCTTCGATCTGCTTGATGCCGTCGCCCGAGCCGACCGGCTGATAATTGACCGCGACATCGCCTTCGGTCCGATACGCTTCCGCCCATTTGGCATAGAGCGGTGCGGGGAAGGTCGCGCCGGCACCCGACACGCTTGCCTTGGCCTGCGCCGCGGCGCTCTCCGACGCGGCCTCTCCGCTACAGGCGCTCAACAATCCAAGTGCCGCGACCGCGGCGAGCAGTTTTGCGTTCACAGGAAGCCCTCCCTCTTATTGTTGGAATCGCTGCGACAACTGGCCCCGATACGCGGCGTAAACCCGTCATTCCGAAACGCTTCACTGGCACCGCGCGCGTCATGGCCGCGGGGCCGCCCTGGAAAATCTGGAGGGCGCACCCGGCAACGCCGCTCCGAAGCTTGAAAACTGCCCGGCCGGGCGGGCCATGCGCGCTCGGCGTCAGGGATAGGGGAGGCCGTAATAGGTATAGACCTGCTCGCCATAGGCGCGGTCGAAGCTCGGCTCTTCATCGGCACCGTAGCGCGGCGCCTTTTCGAGCATCTCCTTGTCGATATCGACGACATACCCGCCCTGCTCGGGCTCGTAGGTCAGCGATTCCCACGGGAGCGGATAATAATCGGCGCCCAGGCCGAACAGTCCGCCAAAGGTAAGCACGGCATATTCGACCTGGCCCGACTGCTTGTCGACCATGAAGTTGTGGATCGTGCCGAGCTTGTCACCGTCTTCGTTGAAGACGGCCGTGCCTTCGATCTTGTTCGAAGCGATGAGCCAATCCGATTCGTCGATTTCGATATCGTCGATGTCGATTTCATTGTCCGTCGGTGCATCGGTCATGTCGGAGTCTCCATGCGATTTCCCCGCCGGGGTCATCTTGAACCCCGGACGCGACAATCATGTGACGATGCCGCCTCAGCAGATCCTGCCGGGCGTTGGGCGGCAGCGCCGCTCCCGCTATTCGCGTGTGCGAGGGGACTCAGTTCGTGGCGACTGCCGCTGCCGGAACCGGCTCCCTGAGCAATGGCACGATGATCTGATTGAGCGCATCGAGATCGAACGCCCCCGCCTTGGCGTAGCGGATATGGCCCGACCGATCGATGACGTAGTTGGTCGGCACGCCTTTCAGGATGGGATAGCCGCCCTTGATCCGCTTCGCCGACGGGATGTGCATCACGGCGAAGAGTTTCTTGAGCTGGGACAGCGGCACTGAATCCTCGGTCGCGATCGCGAAGACTTTCAGGCCCGCCTTCTGCTGGATGTCATAATATCGATCCAGCAGCGGGAGTTCCTCGCGGCAGGGCACGCACCACGTGGCCCAGAAATTGAGCACCACCACCTGGCCGCGGAGCTGGTCGAGCGTCACCCTTGATCCGTCGATCATGGTCAGCTCGAAATTGGGGGCGACGTCACCGACCTTGGGCTCCTTGGCGGCGGTCAGGAACAGGGCGCCCATGCCCAGGCCGAGCAGCTTCAACCAGTGCGAGAAGGACGGCCTCATGATATTTTCCCCTTTGTTGCGAACCTGATGCAGGCGAGAGGCCGCGTCAATATGAGGGGAGGGGCCGGCACGGCCTGTTCCCCGCCGCGGCACGCCCGTTGCCCCTGGCGCGATCGCAAGCTAACAGCCGCGCAGCATCTGCAGCAGCAAAGGGATCGCGATGACGCCGACCGTGAAGGCCATTCTCGACAAGTACGAGTCCGACAATGCCGGCGTGAAGGCGAACCTCGCCCGCATCCTGATGCACGGCAAGCTCGGTGGCACCGGCAAGCTCATCATCCTGCCGGTCGACCAGGGTTTCGAACATGGTCCGGCGCGCAGCTTCGCGGTCAACCCCGCGGCCTATGATCCCCATTATCACTATCAGATCGCGATCGACGCCGGGCTCTCCGCCTACGCAGCGCCGCTCGGCATGATCGAGGCGGGCGCCGAGACCTTTGCCGGCCAGATCCCGACCATCCTGAAGGTCAACAGCTCGAACAGCTGGGCCCAGGGCGCGAACCAGGCCGTCACCGCCGGCGTCGAGGACGCGGTGCGGCTCGGCTGCTCGGCGATCGGCTTCACCATCTATCCCGGCTCGGACGATCTCTTCTCGATGATCGGCCAGATCCGCGAGCTCTCGGCCGAGGCCAAGGCGCTCGGCATCGCCACTGTCATCTGGTCCTATCCGCGCGGCGGCGCGCTGCCCAAGTCGGGCGAGCTCGCGCTCGATGTCGGCGCCTATGCGGCGCACATGGCCGCCCTGCTCGGCGCGCACATCATCAAGGTGAAGCTGCCCAGCGATCATATCGAGCAGAAGGAAGCCAAGCCGATGTACGAGGGCACCGACTGGTCGAAACAGTCGGACCGCGTGAAGCACGTCGTGCAGTCGAGCTTTGCCGGGCGCCGCATCGTGGTGTTCTCGGGTGGCGCGGCCAAGGGGGCCGATGCGGTCTATCAGGATGCGCGCGACATCCGCGACGGCGGCGGCAACGGCTCGATCATCGGCCGCAACACCTTCCAGCGCCCGCGCGACGAAGCGCTGGCGATGCTCGACAAGCTGGTACGCATCTACAAGAACGAGGAATGAGCGACGCGCCGGTCATCGGACGGCGCGGCTTTGTCGGCGGGGCGGTGGCGATCGCGATGATCGGCAGCGCCACGCCCCTCATGGCGGAGGACGGTGCGATGTTCGGACTCATCGGCAAGCTGAAGGCCAAGCCCGGCCAGCGTGACGCGCTCGCGGCGTTGCTGGCGGGCGGCTCGGAGACGATGCCGGGCTGTATCAGCTATGTCGTCGCCGAGGATCTCGCCGATGCCGACGCGCTCTGGATCACCGAAATATGGGAGAGCAAGGCCGCGCATGACGCATCGCTCTCCCTGCCCGCGGTGAAGGAGGCGATCGCCAAGGGCCGTCCGCTGATCGCCGGTTTCGAAAGCGGCGCGCAGACCCGGCCGATCAGCGGCGTGCCGGGCGCGACCAAATGAGCGACGCCGCCTGGACCGCCGTCGACGACTATATCGTCGGCCATTTGCTGGGCACCGATCCGGTGCTCGATGCGGCGCTTGCCGCGAACGAGGCGGGCGGCTTGCCCGCGATCGACGTGTCCGCGGCGCAGGGCAAGATGCTCCACTTGCTCGCCCGCATGGCCGGCGCCCGGCGCATTCTGGAGGTCGGGACGCTTGGCGGCTATTCGACGATCTGGCTCGCGCGGGCGCTGCCCGAAGACGGCCGGCTGGTCACGCTGGAGCTTGAACCGCACCATGCCGACGTCGCCCGCGGCAACATCGCAGCGGCAGGATTCGCCGACAAGGTCGACGTCCGCGTCGGCCCGGCGATCGAGTCGCTCGACGCGATGATCACGGGCGGCGAGGGGCCGTTCGACTTCATCTTCATCGACGCCGACAAGCCGAGCAATGTCGCCTATCTGCGCGCGGCGATGGCACTCGGGCGCCCCGGTTCGACGATCATCGTCGACAATGTCGTGCGCGAGGGCGGGGTGCTCGACGCGGATAGCGACGACGATCGCATCCGGGGCACCCGCGCGCTGTTCGAGGCAGTCGCTGCCGAGCCCCGGCTGAACGCGACGGCGGTCCAGACGGTCGGCGCAAAGAAGTGGGACGGGTTCCTGCTGGCCGTGCTAGGCGCCGCCGAATGACTGAAGACGATCCCCTCGGCCCGCTCGATCCCGATTTCGCGGCCAAGTTCACCCGCGACATCCGGCGGCCGCCCTGCCAGCTCTATCTGGTGTCCCCGCTCGACGTCGGCGGTGCCTTCCCCGACCGGCTGGCCCGCGCGCTCGATGCCGGGCCGGTCGCGGCGTTCCAGTTCCGCGTGAAGGATGTGGATCAGCACGAAGCGACCCGCCTGGGCGAGCCGCTCCGCGCAATCTGTGCCGAGCGGGAGGTGGCGTTCATCGTCAACGACAGCATCTCGCTCGCCAAGCGGCTCGGCGCCGATGGCGTGCATCTGGGGCAGGGCGATGGCGATCCGCGCGAGGCGCGTTCGGTGCTCGGGCCGACGACGCAGATCGGCGTAACTTGCCACGACAGCCGCCACCTGGCGATGGAAGCAGGCGAGGCCGGGGCCGACTATGTCGCGTTCGGCGCCTTCTATCCGACCACCACCAAAGAGGTGAGCCACCACCCCGATCCCTCGATCCTGAGCTGGTGGACGACGGTGTTCGAAATACCCTGTGTCGCGATCGGCGGCATCACGCCCGCCAACGCCCCGACGCTGGTAAAAGCGGGCGCCGATTTCCTGGCGGTTTCCAATGCTGTGTGGGGCGGGGACGAGGCTGCCGCGATCAAGGCGTTCGAGGCAGTCCTCGTCAAATAACCCCAGGTCGATTCAACCCTTGGGCCTGGCATAATACCAGGACATGCGCGGGGGCCGCATTTCGCTGACTGCGCCGTCGATATAGCTGCCGGGCAACAAGCTGGTCACCGTGGTGCGCCAGGGGAAGTCGGCGCGGCTGCGGTCCTCCGCCCAGATGTGCTGGAGGTCGTGAGTCTTCTCGAACCGTTGGGCGATGATCTCGGTAATGCCCGGCACCGCGAACTCGTGCAGCTCGAGCAGGAAGGTCGCGGTGGCGAGCGCCGGTACCTTTGCCGGGTCGAGCAGCACGCTCTCATAACCCTCGACATCCATGATCACGACTGCGCCGCTCTTCCCGTCGAGCACCGCATTCAGGCCCTCGGGCTCGCACGTCGCCAGGATGGTCACCTGGTCGGTGACATTGTTGGCAGCGGCCATCTCGGCGATCGCGGTGCGGCCGCTGGCCTCCATCTCGAACGCGATCATCTGCGTGTCGGGGAGGCGCGAGGCAAGGCCGACGGCATAATAGCCCTCGGCCGCACCGACATCGACGATCAGCGACGGCTTCGATGCAATGATCTTCTCGACCACCGCCGCCAGCTCACGCTCATAGATGCCCAGCAGCTTGGGGACATAGGCGCTGCCGACCGACCGATCGATATAGCGCAGGCCCTTGAACGGGCCGTCGATCACCTGCTGTCCAGTGCGGTCGCGCGCCAGCGCGGCGAAGTAGCGATAGGGTCGGACGGCGTCCGGCGTGAGCTTCCGGGCGAGGTTCGTTGCGAATCGAAGCATGGAAATGGCGGCCCCCAGGGTCGTGGTCGCGGCGGCTATACTATGGGTCGGCGCTTATGTCTGCTGCCAGCGACGCACCGGGCCCGTATCGACATGGATAAAGCCGTCGCGCGGATAATAGCCGACCCCGCCGCCGCCCAGCGCGAGCGCCGCGCCACGCAGCCGCTCCAGCGACACGCCAGGGATCATGATATCGGTCGCCTTGCCGAGCATGTGCTGGCTCTGGCTCGCAACGCCGGTGCGCTCGCCGCCATGGGCGCGCAGCGACGCATTGGTCTGGGGGGAGCGATAGCCCGAAATCAGGTCGATCTTGCGGCTGCCGCTTACTTCCAGCTTCTCGCGAAGCCGGACGAGCAGCGCGAGCAGCTTGCGGTCCATCGGGTGGATCTGGCCCGTCCGCCAGTCGCGCAGGCCGTGGTTCAGCTCGGCAAGCCCATCGGCGACGAAGCTGCCGCCCCGCGCGAAAACGGCGTCGACACTCTCGTTGTTGTGCACGTTGCGGATCGCCAGCCGTAGCTCCTTGCCAGCGGCCATTGCGGGCAGGGGAAAGGCGAGCGCCGCGCCGGCCGCCATCGCGCCGCCGATCAGGGCGCGTCGCGAGAAGATGGGGCCCTCGACTTGTTCCGGGCCGGAAACAAGCCGGCTGTCCATCGTTGATTGCATGACGACTAATCTAGGAACTTGAAACTATGAGAAAAATAACGGTCACTGCGGCCTGTCTCGCTTTTGCCTCGATTGGCCCCGTTAGTGCGGCCGACCCGGGAACAAAGCTTAAGAATGCTCAAACGGTTGATCGCTCGACCCTGCATGTTCAGGTGATTCTCGATCATCTCGGCTTCTCGCCCGGCATGCTTGATGGTCGGGCCGGCAAGTCGCTCACCGCTGCGCTGAAGGGGTTCCAGGAAAATCGCGGCCTCAAGGTCACCGGGGAAATCGACAAGGCGACCCTGTGGGCGCTCCATCCCTATCGCGCCTGGCGGCCGACGCGGACGCTGGCGCTCACGGCGGATACGCTGGCCGGGCCTTTCACCTACCCGTTTCCCAAGGACCCGCAGCAACAGGCGAAGCTCCTCGCGCTCGGCTATAGCTCGCCGATGGAGAAGCTGGCGGAGATGTTCCACACCACGCCTGCGGTGCTGGTCGCGCTGAATAACCCGGAGACCCGGCTTGAACCGGGCACGATGGTGACCTTCCCCAACGCATTGCCGCTGTCGCGCGCCTATGACGCGAAACTGCCGGCCGACTGGCGCAAGACGCTCAATGACCTGAACGTGTCGGCCGACCAGCCCGAGGGAGCGAAAGTGGTGGTCGACAAGTCGGACGAGGTGCTGCGCGTGCTCGACAAGGACGGCAAGCTCGTTGGTCAGTTCCAGGCGACCATGGGCAGCACGCACGATCCGCTGCCGGTCGGTACCTGGAAGATCCAGGGTGCCTCCTACAACCCGCCCTTCCATTATAATCCGGACCTGTTCTGGGATGCGAAGGACAGCGCCAAGGCCGCCAGGCTGCCGCCGGGGCCCAATGGCCCGGTTGGGGTGATCTGGCTTGATCTGTCCAAGCCGCATTATGGCATCCATGGCACGCCCGAGCCGAGCACGGTCGGCCGCGCCGAAAGCCATGGCTGCATCCGCCTCAGCAACTGGGATGCGGCGCGCCTGTCGCTGATGGTGAAGCCGGGCACGCCGGCTGTGTTCCAGGAATGACGCGATGAGAAAGCTCGGCTGCGGCCTTCTGATGCTGGTGTGCGGCGTTGCCGGCATCTTTGTGGCCCTGTTGCTGTTCGGTCGGGCGCTGCCCGACGCGAAGCAGCAGCCCAAGGTGGCGATGGCGATGGTGACGACGACCGCGACGACATCGGCGCCGGGCCAGGTCGTGGCCGATCCGGGCGGGCCGCTCGCCATTCCCGTCGCAGGCGTGGCGCGGAGCGCGATCGCCGACAGCTGGGAAGATCCGCGTGAGGGCGGCGCCCGCCAGCATCACGGCACCGACATCATGGCGCCCGGCGGCACTTTGGTGACCGCGGCGGCGCCGGGCACGATCGAGAAGCTGTTCCAGAGCGTGGCGGGCGGCACGACGCTCTATGTCCGGTCGCCGGACCGGTCATGGGTCTATTATTACGCGCATCTCGCCGCCTATGCGCCGGGAATCCATGAAGGGCAGGTGGTGAAGACCGGGGATGCGCTCGGCTATGTCGGCGATACCGGCAATGCCGGGGCAGGCAATTTCCACCTCCATTTCGGGCTCAGCCGCACCACGCCCGAACAGCATTGGTACCAGGCGCAGGACGTCAATCCTTACCCGTACCTTGCCGGAAAGCCCTCTCAACGCTAAAGGCCCCGCCTTCGCTCTTTCCATCACAGGCATCCCCATGAAGATCAACGCGGTCGAGATTCGTCCCGGCAACATCCTCGAATATGAAGGCGGCATCTGGCGCGCGGTGAAAATCCAGCACACGCAGCCGGGTAAGGGCGGTGCCTATATGCAGGTCGAGATGAAGAACCTCATCGACGGCCGCAAGAACAATGTCCGCTTCCGCTCGGCCGAATCGCTAGAGAAAGTGCGGCTGGAAACCACCGATTTCCAGTTCCTGTTCCGCGAGGGCGATCAGCTGACCTTCATGGACAAGATCAATTACGAGCAGATCACGCTCGACGCCGGCATCCTCGGCGATGCGGCAGCGTTCCTGCAGGATGGCATGGACGTGGTGATGGAGCTCTGGGAGGAGCGCCCGATCTCGGTGCAGCTCCCCGACACGATCGAAGCGCTGATCGTCGAGGCCGATGCGGTGGTGAAGGGCCAGACGGCCTCGTCCAGCTACAAGCCCGCGATCCTCGAGAACGGCGTTCGCGTGATGGTCCCCCCGCATATCGGCGCGGGCACGCGTATCGTGGTCGATGTGTACGAGCAGACCTATGTAAGGCGCGCTGACTGAGCCTGTTCTTCCCCTCCCTGCAAGGGAGGGGGCAGGGGGTGGGTGGCGAGCGAAGCGAGCCTTCCTACCTCACCGATAAAAGCGCCGCCGGAGGCATCGAGCCTCCGCCGCCGCTAACCCACCCCTTGCCCCTCCCTTGCAGGGAGGGGTGGAGAAGCATTTTGGTTAGTCATTCAGGCCTCATCACCGTCATGGATCGCGCCGCGCGCAAGGCAGCGCCGCGGATTCGTCGTGACTTCAACGAGGTCCAGCACCTGCAGGTGAGCCGCAAGGGCCCGGCCGACTTCGTCACCATGGCGGACCAGCGCGCCGAGCAGACGATCTTCGAGGAACTGTCCAAGGCGCGCCCCGACTGGGGGTTCCTGATGGAGGAGCGCGGCGAAGTAGCCGGCGACCCTAACAAGCCGCGCTGGATCGTCGACCCGATCGACGGCACGACCAACTTCCTCCACGGCATCCCGCACTTCGCGATCTCGATCGCGGTCGAGGAGCCGCTCGCCAACGGCAAGCGCGAGATCACCACGGGCCTCATCTACAACCCGATCACGGACGACAGCTTCTGGGCCGAAAAGGGCCGGGGCGCCTGGATGCAGGAGCAACGCCTGCGCGTCTCCGCGCGCCGCGACCTGCCAGACGCGCTGATCGCGACTGGCATTCCTTTCCTCGGCCATGGCAATTTCGCTGAGTGGAGCCGAATCTTCGGTGCGATCGCGCCGGAAGTGGCAGGCATTCGCCGGATCGGCGCGGCCGCGCTGGACCTTGCCTGGGTCGCCGCGGGTCGCTTCGACGGTTTCTGGGAATCTGGCCTGAAGCCTTGGGACGTCGCTGCCGGCATTCTGCTGGTGCGCGAAGCGGGCGGCTTCGTCACCGATTTCCGCGGCGGCGACCGCATGATGGAACGCGGCGAATTCCTGGCCGCGAACGACGCGCTTCAATCGAAGCTGCACAAGCTGCTGGCGAACGCGCTGCGCTGATCCTTTTTCTTCCCCGAGCAGGCTCGGGGAGGATTGTTTTTGCGAGTGATTCTCACTCCTCGCGGCCTTGCCCAACTAGGGTCATCGTCCTAAAGCCGCGCCAGTCATTCGCACCTGCGAGAAACCCATTGGTCGACCTGTCGCAATATCTGCCGATCCTGCTGTTCCTTGGCGTCGCGATCGTGCTGTCCAGCGCGTTCGTGTTCCTGCCGATCATCGCTGCGCGCTTCACCGGCGCGCACAAGCCGACGCCTGAGAAGCTGACCGAATATGAATGCGGTTTTCCCGCGTTCGAGGATTCGCGCAGCCAGTTCGACGTGCGTTTCTATCTCGTCGCCATCCTGTTCATCATCTTCGATCTCGAAGCCGCGTTCCTCTATCCCTGGGCCGTCAGCGTGTTCTCGCTCGGCTGGACGGCATGGTTCGCGATGATGGGCTTTATCGCCGAACTCGCGCTCGGCCTCGTCTATGCATGGAAGAAGGGAGCGCTCGAGTGGGAGTAGAACTCACACCAGCCGCCTCCGGTGGCGCGATCATCCCGCCCGACCAGACGTTCTTCAACGATCTGAATGGCGAGCTGACCGATAAGGGCTTTCTCGTCACCTCGACCGAGGATCTGTTCCACTGGGCCCGCACCGGCTCGCTGTGGTGGATGACCTTCGGCCTCGCTTGCTGCGCGGTCGAGATGATCCACGTGAACATGCCGCGCTACGATCTGGAGCGCTTCGGCGCCGCGCCGCGCGCATCGCCGCGCCAGTCCGACGTGATGATCGTCGCCGGTACGCTGTGTAACAAGATGGCCCCGGCGCTGCGCCGGGTCTACGATCAGATGTCCGAGCCGAAATACGTCATCTCGATGGGCTCCTGCGCCAATGGCGGCGGCTATTATCATTATAGCTACAGCGTCGTGCGCGGCTGCGACCGGATCGTGCCGGTCGACATCTATGTCCCGGGCTGCCCGCCGACCGCGGAAGCGTTGCTGTATGGCATCATGCAGCTGCAGCGGAAGATCCGCCGCATCGGAACGATCGAACGGTGAGGGCGCCGGCGCCGGCCTACACGGCCAATGACGGGATCATCGATCGCGCGGGCGAGCTGCTGGGCGCGAAGCTGTTGTCGTCGCTCGACGCAGTGGGCGAAGTCGCGCTGACGGTCGACCGCGAGACGCTGGTCGAGACGATGGTGGCGCTGCGCGACACGCCCGGCCTCGAATATCAGCAGCTGATGGAAATTGCCGGGGTCGACTATCCGGAGCGGCCCGACCGCTTCGAAGTGGTCTATTGCCTGCTCTCGCTGACCCGCAACCACCGCATCCGCGTGCATGTGCAGACGGACGAGGAAAAGCCGGTGCCATCGGTCACGGGCATCTGGCCGGTCGCCGGCTGGCTCGAGCGCGAAGTGTACGACATGTACGGCGTGCTCTTCTCCGGCAACGCCGACCTGCGCCGCATCCTGACCGATTACGGTTTCCGCGGCCATCCGCAGCGCAAGGACTTCCCGCTGACCGGCTATGTCGAGCTGCGCTATTCCGAGGAAGCGAAGCGGGTGGTCTATGAACCCGTCCAGCTCGCCCAGGATTTCCGCACCTTCGACTTCATGAGCCCGTGGGAAGGCGCCGAGTACATCCTGCCCGGCGACGAAAAGGCCAAGCTCCCCGAAGCCAAGGGCGCGCCCACGCCGCTCAAGGCCGACGAGATCCAGAAGGCGGATGCGGCCAAGACTGCCGCCGCTGCGCCTCCGGCGACGCCCAAGGTCACCGAGAGCACGGCGCAGACCGGTGCCGGCAAGGCCTCGCCCGATGCAGCGCCCAAGCCCGCCGATCCCGATGTGGTGAAGAAGCCGCGCGCCGCGCGTGCCAAGCCCGCCGCCTCGGGCGACGCGCCGACCGCACCCAAGCCGCGTGCGCCGCGCAAGCCGAAGGCATCATGATGGGCGCTCCTTCCGTCATCAATCTGGGCGAGAAGTTCGGCAGTTTTGCCGATCACTGGAATCCGCGCATCGTCGGCGGGTACAACGGCAATGAGCTGCGCCTGGCCAAGCTGCAGGGCGATTTCACCTGGCACAGCCATGCCGACACCGACGAGCTGTTCCTCGTCGTGAAGGGTGAGATCGGCATCGAGTTCCGCGACGGCGTGCGTCGCATCGGTGCGGGCGAGATGATCGTCGTGCCGCGCGGCACCGAGCACCGGCCCTTTGCCGAGCAGGAGGCCGAAGTGCTGCTGATTGACCGCGAAGGCGAGCCGAACACCGGCGTCGCGCCTTCGCACATGACTCGCGAAAAGCTGGAAACGCTCTGATGGCCGATCATCTCGAAGCGATCGAGGGCAGGACCGATGCCGCCGACCCCGAAGTCGGCGATGTCGCGATCCAGAACTACACGATCAATTTCGGCCCGCAGCATCCGGCCGCGCACGGCGTGCTGCGCCTGGTGATGGAACTCGACGGCGAGATCGTCGAGCGCGTCGATCCGCATATCGGCCTGCTCCACCGCGGCACCGAGAAGCTGATCGAATACAAGACGTACATGCAGGCGCTGCCCTATTTCGACCGGCTCGATTACTGCTCGCCTTTGTGCATGGAGCACAGCTTCGTGCTCGCGATCGAGAAGCTGCTCGATCTCGAAGTGCCGATCCGCGCGCAATATCTCCGCGTGTTCTTTGCTGAGCTGACGCGCATCTCGAACCATATGCTCAACCTCGGCAGCCATGTGATGGATGTCGGCGCGATGACGCCGAACCTGTGGCTGTTCGAAATCCGCGAGGATTGCCTCAACTTCTTCGAGCGTGTCTCCGGCGCGCGCATGCATTCGGCCTATTTCCGGCCGGGCGGCGTGCACCAGGATACGCCGCTCAAGCTGCTGACCGATATCGCCGACTGGCTCGACAATCGCCTGCCGCGCATTTTCGAGGACGCGATCAGCCTCGTTGCCGACAACCGCATTTTCAAGCAGCGCAACGTCGACATCGCGACGGTCGGCCGCGACGATGCGATCAAATGGGGTTTCTCCGGCCCGATGATCCGCGGCTCGGGCATTCCGTGGGATCTGCGCAAATCGCAGCCCTATGATGTCTATGCGAAGATGGACTTCGACGTGCCGGTCGGCACGCGCGGCGATTGCTACGACCGGTTCATGGTGCGCGTGGAGGAAGTCCGCCAGTCGGTGCGGATCATGAAGCAGTGCCTAAACGAAATGCCCGAAGGGCCGATCGCCAGCCTCGACCGCAAGGTCGTGCCGCCCAAGCGCGCCGAGATGAAGCGCTCGATGGAAGCGCTGATCCACCATTTCAAGCTCTACACCGAGGGCTTCCACGTCCCCGCCGGCGACGTGTACGTCGCGACAGAGAGCCCCAAGGGCGAGTTCGGCGTCTATCTGGTCGCGGACGGCAGCAACAAGCCGTATCGCTGCAAGATCCGCCCGACCGCCTTCTCGCATCTCCAGGCGATGGACTTCATGGCCAGGGGCCACATGCTCGCCGATACCACCGCCATTCTCGGCGCGATGGATATCGTGTTCGGGGAGTGCGACCGGTGAGCGCACTTAGATTTTCACGAGCCGCGCTCTTGGGCAGCATAGCGCTCTATGCGGTGGCGACCCTGTCGACATTGATTGGGTATTCGTCGGTTTTCTTCCTTCTCGCCATCGCCGCGACGTGGGGGATCACCATCAGCGCTGCCTCCTGTGTCGTTATCCAAATAGCCGCATTCATTCGCGGTTGGAATTTGAAGCATGGCTGAATCACCCAAGATCCCCGACGAGGCCGAGACCCGCGCACGCTGGGGCGCGTTCATCTGGACGGCCGAGAACCGCAAAAAAGCGACCGAGATCCTCGGCCGCTATCCCAAGGGGCGCGAGCAGTCCGCGTCGCTGCCCTTGCTCGATCTCGCCCAGCGCCAGGTCGGCACCGAGACCAAGACCCAGGGCTGGCTGCCGGTGCCGGTGATCGAATATGTCGCCCGTGAAATCGGCGTGCCGTACATGCGCGTCTATGAGGTCGCGACCTTCTACACCATGTTCAACATGGCGCCGGTCGGCCGCTATCATGTCCAGGTTTGCGGCACGACGCCGTGCATGCTCGGCGGCTCGGACGATGTGCTCGCCGCCTGCAAGAATCGCGGTCTCGTCAAGGGCGCGACCACGCCCGACGGCCTGTTCACCTTGACTGAGGTCGAGTGCCTCGGCGCCTGCGCCAATGCGCCGATGGTCCAGATCAACGACGATAATTACGAAGACCTGGATTATGATCGCACCGCCGCGATCCTCGACGCGCTGGCCGAAGGCAAGACGCCGGCGCCGGGATCGCAGACCGGCCGCCGCGACAGCTGCCCGGCGGGCGGCCCCACGTCGCTCAAGGAAATGGTCGACGACAACCATGATTACCGGGGAGAATGGGCATGAAGGGCGTGAATCCGATCGTCGCAGTCCTCGCCGTCATCGGCGGACTGGTCGTGCTGGGCTGGGTGCTGCGGATCACCTTCAGCCTGATCCCGCTGCTGATCCTGATCGGCATCGGCGTGGTCGTCTATTTCATGGTTCAGGGCGCGACGGGAAAAGGCAAATAGATGCTCGCCGACAAGGACCGTATCTTCACCAACGTCTACGGGTTTCAGCCGTGGAATCTCGACGCGGCGCGCAAGCGCGGCGATTGGGATGACACCAAGGGCCTGATGGCGCGTGGCCAGGACGCCCTGATCGACGCGGTCAAGGCATCGGGCCTGCGCGGCCGCGGCGGCGCGGGTTTCCCGACCGGCACGAAATGGTCGTTCATGCCGAAGGAGCCCAAGCCCGAGCGGCCGAACTTCCTCGTCATCAACGCCGACGAATCCGAGCCCGGGTCCTGCAAGGACCGCGAGATCATGCGGCACGATCCGCACAAGCTGATCGAAGGCGCGCTGATCGCCGGCTTCGCGATGCGCGCGCGTGCCGCCTACATCTACATCCGCGGCGAATATATCCGCGAGGCGGAGGTGCTCTTCGCGGCCGTCGCGGAAGCGTACGACAAGGGCCTGATCGGCAAGAATGCCAGCGGTTCGGGTTATGATTTCGACGTGTTCGTCCACCGCGGCGCCGGCGCCTATATCTGCGGCGAAGAGACCGCGATGCTCGAGAGCCTCGAGGGCAAGAAGGGCCAGCCGCGCCTCAAGCCGCCTTTCCCGGCGGGCGCGGGCCTTTATGGCTGCCCGACCACGGTCAACAATGTGGAGTCGATCGCGGTCGTCCCGACGATCCTGCGGCGCGGCCCCGAATGGTTCGCCAGCTTCGGCGCGGAGAACAACCGCGGCACCAAGCTGTTCCAGATCTCGGGCCATGTGAACCGCCCTTGCGTGGTCGAGGAAGCGATGAGCATTCCCTTCCGCCAGCTGATCGAGGAACATTGCGGCGGCATCCGCGGCGGGTGGGACAATCTGCTCGCGGTCATCCCCGGCGGTTCTTCGGTGCCGTTGGTACCGGCGGCGCAGATCATGGACTGCCCGATGGATTTCGACGGGCTGAAGGCGCTCGGCTCGGGCCTCGGCACCGCGGCGATCATCGTGATGGATAAGTCCACGGACATCGTCCGCGCGATTTCGCGTATTTCGTACTTCTACAAGCACGAGAGCTGCGGCCAGTGCACGCCGTGCCGCGAGGGCACCGGCTGGATGTGGCGCGTGATGGAGCGGCTGCGCACCGGCGATGCCGATATCAGCGAGATCGACACGCTGCAGCAGGTCACCAAGCAGATCGAAGGCCACACCATCTGCGCGCTCGGCGACGCGGCGGCCTGGCCGATCCAGGGCCTGATCAAGCATTTCCGGCCCGAGCTGGAGCGGCGGATCAAGGAACGCGGCGGCGATCTCGCCCCGATGATGGAAGCCGCCGAGTGATGAGGCGCCACGCCTGGCCTTTATGTGACGGCAACGCCGTCTCGCGCTTCATCGCGTTCGCATCGCTGCTTGGTGCCGGCTGCCACGGTACCGCACTGGCGCAAGAGGGGGCGGCCAGCGCTTTTCCGATGGTGGCTCATGCGCAGTGCCTGGTCAGACACAACTCGACTCGAGTGGGACGCGTGCTTGAGCCGGAATCCCGCGAGCGTTTCGACGCCGCGGTATCGCGGCTGGCGACCAAGGAGTGCAATGACGGTGCGGTGCCTTCCGCCGCTTCGTTGCGTGGCCCCTTGTTCAGGGCGGCATACACGAAATTCGGCCCCGCTGCCGGGCGCTCGGCGGCGAACGTGATCAACAATTGGGCCCCGAAGCTTCCGGCCGATGATCCGATGGTCGGCTGGTATCAGATTGGATCGTGCCTGGTCGGCAAGGCGCCTGACGCCGTGCGTGATCTGGTTCGCGCTGCTCCCGGATCGGAGAATGAGAACACCAGGCTCACCGCGCTCGCGCCCCAGCTTTCGGGCTGCCTACCCGGCGGCCAACAGTTCGCCGTCAATCGGGCGACGTTGACCGGCGTGCTGGCGGAGATCGTCTACCGCGTCGACGTCGCTCCGCCGCTCAGCGCGTGGTCACGCTGATGTTTGCGGAAATACTCTACAAGGGACCCGTTCGGGCGGACCACTCGGGTGGCGGGCAAGTGATGCACAGGCGCGGCGCGACATCTGTCAAGGAGAGAGCGAAATGAGGGCTATCATCGTTGCCGTTGCGGCCGCTGCGCTGCCGCTGATCGCTACCGGCGCAGCCGCGGCTGATGACACGGCGAAACAGCGTGAAACCTACGCGACGGCGGCATGCGTCGTGGAGCAGGAACCGACTATGGTGAAGGCGCTGTTGCGGACCCTGCCGGGCTCCAGCGACGAAAGCAGCGTCGCTGCAGATCTTGGGGAAATCTACACCGCCTGCAGTGGCGACAAATATGCGCTGACGATCAGCCGCTGGTCGCAGAGCCTTTATAATGGCCGGCCGGCGATGGCCGCCGCCGCAGCCACGGCTGCCGCCGACGAGCGAGGCACCAATGTCGCGCGCCTGAGCGAGGCGAGCGCCTGGTATAGCTATGCGATTACCGGAAAGAGGCCGGGCTCGGGTTACGACGCCGTCTCGCTCGGCATGCAGGAATTCGGCACGTGCGTCGTCAAGGCGGCGCCCGACGGTGCGCTCCAGCTGGTGCGGTCCAAGGCCGGCAGTGCCGAGGAAACGCAGGCGCTTGCCGCGATCCGGCCGGCGCTACCCGGCTGTGTCGTCCAGGGCAAGCCGATCAGCATGAAGCGCGATCAGCTCCGCCTGATGATCGCCGAACCGCTTTATCACGCCATTGTCGACGGCCCCGCGGCCGGCCGGCGCAGCTAGCAAGTACGAAACGCATGCCAAAGCTCAAAGTCGACGGAATCGAGATCGAGGTGCCCGCGGGCGCCACGGTGCTGCAGGCGTGCGAGATCGCCGGCAAGGAGATCCCGCGCTTCTGTTATCACGAGCGCCTGTCGATCGCGGGCAATTGCCGCATGTGCCTGGTCGAGGTGAAGCCGGGGCCGCCCAAGCCTCAGGCTTCGTGCGCGCTGCCCGCTGCCGAGAACCAGGAGGTCTTCACCAACACCCCGATGGTGAAGAACGCGCGCGAAGGCGTGATGGAATTCCTGCTGATCAACCACCCGCTCGATTGCCCGATCTGCGATCAGGGCGGCGAGTGCGACCTGCAGGACCAGAGCCTGGCCTATGGCCGCGGCCATTCCCGCTATGACGAGAACAAGCGGGCGGTCACCGAAAAGTACATGGGCCCGATCGTGAAGACGGTGATGACGCGGTGCATCCAGTGCACGCGTTGCATCCGCTTCGCCGAGGAAGTCGCCGGCGTCGAGGAAATCGGCGCGATCGGTCGCGGCGAGGACATGCAGATCACCTCGTACCTCGAAGGCGCGGTGACGAGCGAGCTGTCGGGCAATGTCGTCGATCTCTGCCCGGTCGGCGCGCTGACCTCCAAGCCCTATGCCTTCGAGGCGCGGCCCTGGGAGCTCAAGAAGACGCTGACCATCGACGTGATGGACGCGGTCGGCACCAATATCCGCCTCGACAGCCGCGGCCGCCAGGTGCTGCGCGCGCTCCCCGTGATCAACGAGGACGTCAACGAGGAATGGGCGAGCGACAAGACCCGTCACGCGGTTGACGGCCTGGTCCGCCGCCGGCTCGACCGCCCGTTCGTGCGCAAGCAGGGCAAGCTGACCGAGACGAGCTGGGACGAAGCCTTCGCCGCCATCGCCGCGGTAAACGCCGGCTCCAGCGTCGCCGCGGTGCACGGCGACCTGGTCGATTGCGAGACGCTCTACGCTGCCAAGGCATTGCTCGGCGCGATGGGCTCGACCCTGCTCGAAGGCCGCCAGACCGGCATGGCCTACGATGCCTCGTCGCTGTCCGCGGTCAATTTCAACACCACGATCGCCGGCGCCGAAGAGGCCGACGCGATCCTGCTGGTCGGCACCAATCTGCGCTGGGAAGCGCCGCTGGTGAACACCCGCATCCGCAAGGCGATCAAGAAGGGCGCGAAGGTCTTCGCGATCGGCGAAGAGACGGACCTGACCTACAAGGTCGAATGGCTCGGCAACGACCTGACCTTGCTTGGCAAGCTCCCCAAAAGTGCGGCCGAGGCGTTCAAGAACGCCCAGCGCCCGATGATCATCGTCGGCGGCGGCGCGCTCAAGGGCGGCCATGGCGCCGCGCTCAAGCTCGCCAAGTCGCTCGATCTGGTGCGCGACGGCTGGAACGGCTTCAACGTGCTGCACATGGCGGCGTCGCGCATGGGCGGCCTGATGCTCGGCCTCGCGCAAAAGGGCGGCATTGCCGATATCGTCGCGGCCAAGCCGAAGCTGACCTTCTTCCTCGGGGCCGACGAGGCCGATTTCTCGGCCTTCGCCGACAGCTTCAAGGTCTATATCGGCCATCACGGCGACAAGGGCGCCGCGGCTGCGGACGTCGTGCTGCCGGGCGCGAGCTATGCCGAGAAGTCGGGCACCTGGGTCAATCTCGAAGGCCGCGTCCAGCGTGGCGAGCGCGCGGTGTTCCCGCCGGGCGACGCCCGCGAGGACTGGACGATCCTGCGCGCGCTCTCCGCGGTGCTGGGCAAGACCCTGCCGTTCGACACGCTCGAGGAACTGCGCGCCGCGATGGGCGTCGACACGCCCGATCTCGCCACGCTCGGCCTGCGCCGTTTCGCCTGGAACGCGCCAGCGCTCGACGCCAAGAGCGAGGGGCCCGTCGGCTATCCGATCAAGGATTTCTACCTGACCAACGCCATCTGCCGTGCGTCCCCGACGATGCAGCGCTGCTCCGCCGAGCTGATCCACGGGGTGGAATTCGCGGAGGCGGCAGAATGACCGCCCTCTTCGTATCCTGGGGCCTGAACTACGGCTGGGCGTGGTTCCTCGCCACGATCATCGGCATCCTGGTCATCGCGCTGCCGCTGATGCTGGCGGTCGCCATGATCATCTATGCCGATCGCAAGATCTGGGCGGCGATGGCGCTGCGCCGCGGCCCCAATGTGGTCGGCCCGTTCGGCCTGCTGCAGAGCTTCGCCGACGGCCTGAAGGTCTTCCTGCAGGAAACCATCATCCCTACGAGCGCGAACAAGGGCCTGTTCCTGCTCGCGCCGATCATCACCTTCACGGTCGCGCTGATCGTCTGGGCGGTCATCCCGTTCCAGGCGGGCGTGGTGCTGGCGGACATCAATGTCGGCCTGCTCTATGTGCTCGCGGCGTCGTCGCTCGGCGTCTACGGCATCATCCTGGCGGGCTGGTCGTCCAACTCGAAATATCCCTTTTATTCGGCGATCCGCGCCGCGGCACAGATGGTGTCGTACGAGGTCGCGATCGGCTTCGTGCTGATCTCGGTCGTGCTGTGGGCAGGGAGCTTCAACCTCTCCACCATCGTGATGGCGCAGCAGAACGTCTATCTTCACCTCAACGGCTTCTTCCTGAACCCGCTGCTGTTCCCGATGGCGATCGTGTTCTTCATCTCGTCGCTAGCCGAGACGCAACGCGCGCCGTTCGATCTGACCGAGGCGGAGAGCGAACTCGTCGCCGGCTACCAGACCGAATATAGCTCGATGAGCTTCGCGCTCTTCTGGCTAGGCGAATATGCCAACGTCATCCTGATGTGCGCGCTCAACGCGACGCTCTTCTGGGGCGGCTGGCTGCCCCCGGTCGACTGGGCGCCGCTCTATTATGTGCCCGGCATCATCTGGTTGTTCGCCAAGATGCTGTTCTTCTTCTTCGTGTTCAGCTGGGTGAAGGCCACCGTCCCGCGCTACCGCTACGATCAGCTGATGCGGCTGGGCTGGAAGATTTTCCTCCCGCTGTCGCTGTTCTGGGTGTTCCTGGTGTCGGGCTTCCTGATGCTGACGCGTTTTGGAGTTTCGTCATGAACGTCGGCCAGATCATCAAATCCTACACCCTGTGGGAATTCGTGAAGGCGCACGCGCTCACCCTGAAGTATTTCTTCAAGGCGAAGGCGACGATCAACTATCCGTTCGAGAAGAACCCGATCTCCCCGCGATTCCGCGGCGAGCATGCGCTGCGCCGGTATCCCAATGGCGAAGAGCGGTGCATCGCGTGCAAGCTGTGCGAGGCGGTGTGCCCGGCCCAGGCGATCACGATCGAGGCCGAGCCGCGCGAGGACGGCAGCCGCCGCACCACGCGCTACGACATCGACATGACAAAGTGCATCTATTGCGGCCTGTGCCAGGAAGCCTGCCCGGTCGATGCCGTGGTCGAAGGGCCGAATTTCGAATTCGCCACCGAAACCCGCGAGGAGCTGATCTACGACAAGGCGAAGCTGCTCGATAATGGCGATCGCTGGGAACGCGCGATCGCCGCGAACCTTGCCGCCGATGCACCGTACCGTTAAGCGCCAGCCGAATCCGAGGGGCCTCCTGATTCCGTGATACAGACACTCGCCTTTTATCTGTTCGCCGTGATGGTGCTGCTGTCGGCAGCGCTGACCATCACCGCGCGGAACCCGGTCCATGCCGTGCTGTGGCTGATCCTCGCCTTCTTCAACGCGGCGGGGCTGATGGTGCTGCTCGGCGCCGAGTTCATCGCGATGCTGCTGATCATCGTCTATGTCGGCGCGGTCGCGGTGCTGTTCCTGTTCGTCGTGATGATGCTCAACATCGATTTCGCTGAGCTGCGCAGCGGTTTCGCGCGCTACCTGCCGATCGGGCTGGTGCTCGCGATCGGCCTTGCCGCCGAGATCATCGTTGCGATCGGCGCTTACGGCGCCGGCGCGATCGAGCTGAGCCGCCGCGCGTCGCCGATTCCCGATGACGTGCCCAACATCGTGGCGATCGGCAACCTGCTCTACACCCGCTACCTGTTCATCTTCGAAGGGGCCGGCCTCGTCCTGCTCGTCGCGATGATCGGCGCGATCGTGCTGACTCACCGCGAGCGTGGCGGCACCCGCCCGCAGAACATCAACCGCCAGGTCTCGCGCCGGCCGCAGGATGCGACCCGCAACACCCAGCCTGGCGTAGGGCAGGGGATCGAGCTATGATCGGCCTGACGCATTATCTCGTCGTTGCGGCGATCCTGTTCGCGCTCGGCGTGCTCGGCATCGTCATCAACCGCAAGAACCTCATCGTCATGCTCATGGCGGTCGAACTGATCCTGCTCGCGGTAAACCTGAACCTCGTCGCCTTCTCCGCCTATCTCCACGATCTGGTCGGGCAGGTGTTCGCGATGTTCGTGCTGACCGTCGCCGCCGGCGAGGCCGCGATCGGGCTCGCCATTCTGGTCATCTACTTCCGCGGACGCGGCACGATTTCGGTCGACGACGTCAACCGGATGAAGGGGTAATTCGTTGATCCTCCTCATCGTCTTCCTGCCGCTGCTCGCGGCGATCGTCGCAGGCCTGGGCAACCGGGCACTCGGCAACACCGTCGCCAAGTCGATCACGACCGGCGCGCTGTTCGTCTCGTGCCTGCTGAGCTGGCCGATTTTCATCGAGTTTCTAACGGCAGGCTATAGCTCCGGAACAATGGTTTTCGACGCGAACGCCATTCCGGGCGGCGGCGTCGTAGTACCGGTATTCGACTGGATCCGCTCAGGCGATCTGAATGTCGCCTGGGCGCTTCGTGTCGATGCGCTGACCGCGGTCATGCTGGTGGTGATCACCTCGGTGTCCGCGCTCGTCCACCTGTATAGCTGGGGCTATATGGCGGAGGATCCGGATCAGCCGCGCTTCTTCGCTTATCTGTCGCTCTTCACCTTCGCCATGCTGATGCTGGTGACCGCGAACAACCTGGTCCAGATGTTCTTCGGCTGGGAAGGCGTCGGTCTCGCCTCGTACCTGCTGATCGGCTTCTGGTTCAAGAAACCCAGTGCCAATGCCGCGGCGATCAAGGCGTTCGTCGTCAACCGCGTCGGCGATCTCGGCTTCATGCTCGGCATCTTTGCCACTTTCCTGGTGTTCGGCACCGTCTCGATCCCCGAGATCCTCGCCGCCGCGCCCGGCATGGCTGGGTCGACCATCGGCTTCCTCGGCCATCGCTTCGACACGATGACGATCATCTGCCTGCTGCTGTTCGTCGGCGCGATGGGCAAGTCGGCGCAGCTCGGCCTGCACACCTGGTTGCCCGACGCAATGGAAGGCCCGACCCCGGTCTCGGCGCTGATCCACGCCGCGACGATGGTCACCGCCGGCGTGTTCATGGTCTGCCGCCTGTCGCCGATGTTCGAGACGAGCCCGTTCGCGCTCCACGTCGTGATGACGGTCGGCGCCGCGACCTGCTTCTTCGCCGCGACCGTCGGCCTGGTCCAGACCGACATCAAGCGCGTCATCGCCTATTCGACCTGCTCGCAGCTCGGTTACATGTTCTTCGCCGCCGGTGTCGGCGCGTACAATGTGGCGATGTTCCACCTGTTCACGCACGCCTTCTTCAAGGCGCTGCTGTTCCTCGGTGCCGGCTCGGTGATCCACGCGATGCACCATGAGCAGGACATGCGTTATTATGGGGGCCTGCGGAAACACATCCCCGTGACCTTCTGGGGCATGATGGCGGGCACGCTCGCGATCACCGGCGTCGGCATCCCCGCCGTGTTCGGCAACCCGCTCGCGATCGGTTTTGCCGGCTTCCATTCGAAGGACGCGATCATCGAGGCAGCCTGGGCGGCCGGCCAGGGCGGCGCCTCGATCGTCGGCATGATCGTCGCGCTGCTGACCAGCTTCTATTCCTGGCGCCTGATGTTCCTGACCTTCTGGGGCAAGCCGCGCTGGATCCAGTCCGAGCATATCCAGCACGCGGTGCATGATGCGCATGGCCATGACGATCACGCGCATGCCCATGACGCGCATCACGACGATCATGGTCATGCGCATGATCATGGCCCAGCAGATCAAAATGGGGGCACCGGCGGCTATCATCCGCATGAGAGCCCGCTGTCGATCCTGGTCCCGTTGATCCTGCTGTCGATCGGCGCGGTCGCTGCCGGCTTCGTCTTCCACGGCTATTTCATCGAGCCGACCGCGGGCGAGCATTATTGGAGGGGCAGCGTCGCCTTCAGCGAGCATCTGATGCATTCGATGCACGAGGTGCCGCTGGGCGTGAAGCTCTCCGCGACGATTGCGATGCTGCTCGGCCTGTGGGGTGCCTGGATGGCCTATATCCGCAACCCGGGCTTCCCGGCGAAGCTCGCGGGGCAGTTCAGCGTGCTCTACGATTTCCTGCTCAACAAATGGTATTTCGACGAGCTCTATAACATCCTGTTCGTCCGCCCCGCTTTCGCCCTTGGCCGCCTCTTCTGGCACCGCGGCGACGAGAAGACGATCGACCGCTTCGGGCCCAACGGCTCGGCCTGGGTCGTCGCACTCGGCTCGCGCGTCGCCGGCAGGGTCCAGACTGGATATGTCTACACCTATGCCTTCGTCATGCTGATCGGCCTGACCGCCGCTGTTACCTGGGCGATCACACGATGAGCGGTATTCCCATCCTGTCGCTGATGCTTGCGATCCCGGCGATCGCCGCTGTCGCGTGCCTGTTCGTCAGCGCGAACGCAGCGCGCTGGATCGCGCTGATCGCGACGCTGGCCGATCTGCTGCTCGGCATCGGCCTGTGGGCGCAGTTCGATATCGGCGGGCCGCAATGGCAGTTCGTCGAGGCGCACGAGAATCTGTTCGGCCCGATCGGCTGGAAGCTCGGCATCGACGGCTTTGCGCTGATGCTGATCATGCTCAGCGTGTTCCTGATGCCGATCTGCATCGGTGCCAGCTGGGTCGCGATCGAGAAGCGCGTCCAGGAATATATGTGCGCCTTCCTCGTCACCGAGCTGCTGATGATCGGCACCTTCGCGGCGCAGGACCTGTTCCTGTTCTACATCTTCTTCGAAGCCGGCCTGATCCCGATGTACCTGATCATCGGCATCTGGGGTGGCGCGAACCGCATCTACGCGTCGTACAAATTCTTCCTCTACACCTTGCTCGGCTCGGTGCTGATGTTCATCGCGATGCTGTGGATGGCGCAATATGCCGGCACCGCCGACATCCCGACCCTGCTCAACACCGATTTCCCGGCGCATGCGCAGACCTGGCTATGGCTCGCCTTCTTCGCCTCCTTCGCAGTGAAGATGCCGATGTGGCCGGTCCATACCTGGCTGCCCGACGCGCACGTGCAGGCGCCGACCGCCGGGTCGGTCATCCTGGCCGGCGTGCTGCTGAAGCTCGGCGGATACGGTTTCCTGCGCTTCTCGCTGCCGATGTTCCCGGAGGCGTCGGCCGAGTTCGTCTGGCTGATCTTCGGCCTGTCGGCGGTGGCGGTGATCTACACCTCGCTCGTCGCACTGGTGCAGTCCGACATGAAGAAGCTGATCGCCTATTCGTCGGTCGCGCATATGGCGATCGTGACGATTGGCCTGTTCGCGTTCAACCGCCAGGGCATCGAAGGCGCGATGGTCGTCATGCTCAGCCACGGCCTGGTCTCGGGCGCGCTGTTCCTCTGCGTCGGCGTGATCTACGATCGGCTGCATACTCGCGAGATCGACCGCTATGGTGGCCTCGCGATCAACATGCCGCGCTACGCGCTGTTCTTCATGCTGTTCACCATGGCGTCGGTCGGCCTGCCCGGCACCAGCGGCTTCGTCGGCGAGTTCCTCTCGCTGGCCGGCACCTACAAGGTCTCGACCACCGTCACCCTGTTGTGCACGACCGGGATCATCCTCGGCGCCGCCTACATGCTCTATCTCTACCGCCGCGTCGTGTTCGGCGATCTGACCAAGGATGACGTCCGCGCGATGCCCGATCTCAGCTTGCGCGAAATCGCGCTGCTCGCCCCCATTGCGGCGGTGGTGCTGTGGATGGGCGTCTATCCGGAAAGCTTCCTCGCCCCGATGCGCGGTGATGTCGCCACGCTCGAGGCGCGCATTGCCCGTGCCGCACCGGCCGGTGACTCGTTGCCGACCGCAGGCAAGCCCGCTGCTCCGTCGGCTCATCATGGGGAGGCACATCAATGAACGCCTCGCTGCTGATGACCCTGCCGGAACTGGTGCTGACCGCTGGCGCGCTGATCCTGATGCTCGCTGCCGCCTGGGGCGGCCAGGCCTCGACCAAGGCGATTTCCTGGACCTCGGTCGCGGTGCTGATCGGTGCCGGGATCGCGCTGTGCGGCCCGGCTTCGTCGGGTGGTGAAGCGTTCGACGGTCTGTACCGTGCCGACGCCTTCGCCGCCTTCGCGAAGGTCCTGATCTACATCGCCGCCGCGGTGGCGATCATCATTGCCCCGCGCTTCTTCCAGCAGACTTCGGGCGACGATCTGCGCCCGGAATATCCGGTCCTGATCCTGCTCTCCGCCATTGGCATGGGCATGATGGTGTCGGCCGGCGACCTGCTGACGCTGTATGTCGGTCTCGAGCTGCAGAGCCTCGCCGCTTATGTGCTGGCAAGCTTCATGCGCCGCGACACGCGGTCGGCCGAAGCGGGCCTCAAATATTTCGTGCTGGGCGCGCTGGCGAGCGGCATCCTGCTCTACGGCATCAGCCTGGTTTACGGTTTCAGCGGTACGACGCTCTTCTCGCTGATCGCCGACGCATACGGCGCAGGCCATTCGCTCGGCCTGACCTTCGGCCTGGTGTTCGTCTTTGCTGGCCTCGCCTTCAAGATCAGCGCGTTCCCGTTCCACATGTGGACGCCCGACGTCTACGAAGGCGCGCCTACCCCGGTGACGACCTTCTTCGCCTCCGCCCCCAAGGTCGCGGCGATGGCGCTGTCGGTGCGCGTGGCGGTCGAGGCGATGGGCCCGGCGACCGACCAGTGGCGCCAGATCGTGATCTTCGCCTCGCTCGCCTCGATCATTTTCGGCGCGGTCGCGGCGATCGGTCAGACCAACATCAAGCGCCTGCTTGCGTACAGCTCGATCAACAATGTCGGCTTTGCGCTGGTCGGTCTCGCCTGCGGCACGGCCGAGGGCGTGTCGGCGGTGTTGATCTACCTGACCATCTATGTCGCCATGACGCTCGGCAGCTTCCTCGTCGTGCTCCAGATGCGCGACCAGAGCGGCCAGCCGGTGGAGACGATCGCGAGCCTGTCGGGCATGTCCAAGACTCAGCCCGCCCTCGCGCTGGCGCTCGGCCTGTTCATGTTCAGCCTGGCCGGCATTCCGCCGCTGCTCGGCTTCTACGCGAAGTTCGTGGTGTTCCAGGCGGCCGTGCAGGCCGGGCTGTTCCCGTTTGCAGTGGCCGGCATCGCGGCTTCGGTGATCGGTGCCTATTATTACCTGCGTGTCGTGAAGACGATGTACTTCGATGATGCTGCGACGGCTTTCGCGCCGGTCGGCAGCAAGGTCGAGGGCGGGCTGATCGCGGTTGCCGCGACCTTCGTCTCGCCGATCGGCTATCTCGCCATCCCGTGCCTCGGGATATGGGCCGCGGCCGCCGCCAAGGCGCTGTTCTGACGCATACGATCCGTACCGTCGCCGAGACGGGGTCGACTAACGCCGACATGCTGATGCTTGCCGGCACCGGGGCAGGCGAGGGCCTCTGGCTCCGCGCCGAGCGCCAGACCGGCGGCCGCGGGCGGCAGGGCAGGGCCTGGTCCTCGCCCGAAGGCAATCTCTACGCGTCGACCTTGGTGCGGCTGCGCCCGCACGACCCGCAGGCTGCCACGCTGGCGCTGGTGGCCGCTGTGGCGCTCGAGGAGGTCACTTCTGCTTACCTGTTCCCCCGCGAAGGCCGGGGCCCAGCATCGGGCCGCCCGCAACTGGGCCCCGGCCTTCGCCGGGGAACGCTTATCAAGTGGCCCAACGATCTCTTGCTGGACGGTGCAAAGCTCTCAGGCATTCTCCTTGAGCGCGCTGGGGATGCCGTGGTCATCGGCATGGGCGTCAACCTCGCGCACCACCCGACCGACCTCGAACGCCCCGCCACGAGCCTCGCAGCGCATGGCGCCGCCCCTGACCCGGCCGACTTCCTAGAAACCCTTGCCGACGCGTTCGAACGCTGGCTTGGCATCTGGCGCGTCGAGGGTCTTGCCCCGATCCGCTCCCGCTGGCTCGAACGCGCGCACGCCCCCGGCACCGCGCTCACCGCGCGCCTGCCCGATGGCGGCGCGATCGACGGCCTGTTCCAAGGCCTGAACGGCGATGGTGCGCTCATCCTGCGCTTGGCGGACGGATCGAGCCGTGTCATTCACGCCGCCGACGTCTTCCTGATCTGAGGCCGATAGACATGCTGCTCGCGATCGATGCCGGCAATACCAACGTGGTCTTCGCGCTCGTCGATAGCGGGACGATCAAGGCGCGCTGGCGCATCGCGACCGACCCGCGCCGCACTGCCGACGAATATGCCGTCTGGCTCAGCCAACTCCTGACGCTGGAAGGCTATGACCGCGGTGCGGTCACCGGCGTGATCATCGCCACCGTCGTCCCGCGCGCGCTCCACAATCTCCAGACGCTCGCGCGCAAATATTTCGGCGGCGAGCCGCTGATCGCCGGCGAGCCGCCGGTCGAATGGGGCATGCAGCTCGACGTGGAGGAGCCGCACGCCGTCGGCGCGGACCGGGCGGTCAACATGATCGCGGCGCACGCGCTCCATGCCGGCGACCTGATCACGATCGATTTCGGCACTGCGACCACCTTCGACTTCTCGGACTTCCGCGGCGCGTACAAGGGCGGGATCATTGCGCCGGGCATCAACCTGTCGCTCGACGCGCTCGTCACCGCAGCGGCCAAGCTGCCGCGCATCGCGATCGAAGCCCCGGCGGGCAACATGTCGGTCATCGGCCGCGACACGGTCAGCCAGATGCATATCGGCATCTATTGGGGCTATATCGCGATGATCGAGGGATTGGTCGGCCGGATGAAAGCGGAGGTCGGCCGCCCGGTAAAGGTCATCGCGACCGGCGGCCTGGCGACGCTTTTCGAGAAGCAGACCGACGTTTTCGACGTGATCGAACCCGACCTCACCATTCAGGGGCTGGCGATGTTGTGGGATCGCGCCCATATAGGGGGCTGATGTGCGATCCCGGCAAGGGATCCCGTGGCGTTACCGCCACCCCCATCGCGACATTATTCAGCGCTGACCGCGCATCCAGTACGTCCCCGCAGTCGCGCGGACTCCACGACAAGAAAGAACAAAAACTACGTGACTCCCAATAACGAACTCCTCTTCCTGGCCCTTGGTGGGTCGGGGGAGATCGGCATGAATGTCAATCTCTACGGCTGCCGCGGCAAATGGCTGATGGTCGATTGCGGCATCACCTTCGCCGACCCCCAATATCCGGGCATCGACGTGATCCTGCCCGATCTCGCCTTCATCGAGGAACAGATCGACAATCTCGTCGGCATCGTGCTCACCCATGGCCATGAGGACCATATCGGTGCGCTGCCCTATCTCGCCGAAGACCTCGGCGTGCCGCTCTACGCGACGCCTTTCACCGCCGGCCTGATCCGCGGCAAGCTCGAGGAAGAGGGCAACGCCGACCGCGTCCGCCTCAACCTCGTGAAGCCCGGCCAGCGCATCGATATCGGCCCGTTCGGCGTGAACTTCGTGCCGATGTCGCACTCGATCCCCGAAGCGAACGCGCTGCTGATCGATACGCCGTACGGCCGCATCTTCCACACCGGCGACTGGAAGCTCGATGCCGCGCCCGTGCTCGGCAAGCCGGCCACGCCGGAGCAGCTCGAAGTGATCGGCGATGAGGGCGTGCTCGCGCTCGTCTGCGATTCGACCAACGTCTTCAACGCCGAGCCCTCGGGCTCCGAGGCCGAAGTCCGCGTCGGCCTGTCCGAGGTGATCGCCAAGGCCAAGGGCCGGGTGCTCGTCACCACCTTCGCCTCCAATGCAGCCCGGTTGCACACGCTTGGGCTGGTCGCGCGCGAGACGGGGCGCAAGCTCTGCGTCGCCGGCCGCTCGCTCGACCGCATCCTGAAGGTCGCCCGCGCGACCGGCTATCTCAAGGATTTCCCGGAAACGGTCGATCCCGATGCCGCGATGCGCCTGCCGCGCAACAAGGTGCTGATCGTCGCAACGGGCGGGCAGGGCGAGGAGCGCGCCGCGCTGGCGCGGGTCGCCTCGGGCACGCACCCGATCAGCCTCGATGCCGGCGATACCGTCGTCTTCTCGTCGAAGCAGATTCCGGGCAATGAAGTCGCCATCGGCCGCATCCAGAACCAGCTCGCCACCAAGGGTATCGAGATGATCACGGAGCGCCAGGCGCATGTCCACGTCTCCGGCCATCCCGGCCGCCCCGAGCTCGCGGCGATGTACCGCTGGATCCGCCCCGAGATCCTGATGCCGGTGCACGGCGAGATGCGCCACCTGATGGAGCAGGCCCGGTTCGGCCTGTCGGAAGGCATCCCGCGCGCCCTGGTGCAGACCAATGGCGATATCGTCCGCCTCGCCCCCGGCGCGCCGGAGAAGCTCGGTCATGCCCATGTGGGCCGCCTGGTGCTCGACGGCGACGTGATCCTGCCCGGCGATGGCGCGACGATCAACGAGCGCCGCAAGCTCGGCCTGTTCGGTCAGATCTCGGTCGCGGTGGCGATCGATCGCGGCGGCAAGATGATCGGCCAGCCCCAGGTTCGCCTGCAGGGCATCCCGGTCGAGGAGGATCGCGATCCCTTCCTCGACGAGGCAGTCGATGCCGTGGCGGAGGCGACCCGCAAGGGCGGCCGCGACCGCGACAAGCTGCGCGAGGATATCCGCCTCGCCGCCCGCCGGGTGGCGACGCGCTGGACGGGCAAGAAGCCCATCGTCGACGTCTTGCTGATCGAGGCCTGATCCGATGCGCTGGCCGTCGATGCTCGCGATCTACTTCCTGTTCTGGGCCTTTTCGGTCTTCCTCGTCCTGCCCTTCGGAGTCAGGACGGCGGACGAGGCAGGAACCGAACGCGTGCCCGGCCAGGCCGAAAGCGCGCCCCATGAATTCCGCGTGGGGCGCACGGCACTGCGCGTGACGATCGTCGCGACGATCCTCTTCGGCATCTTCCTGCTGAACTATTATTACGGCTGGGTCACGCCCCAGACGCTGGACTTCTACGGCCTGTCGAACGAGGCCGCTTCTTAATTCCCCTCCCTGAAAGGGAGGGGTTAGGGGTGGGTGCGCGCGTCTGCGCGCTCAAAGACTCATCACCGTCATTACAAACAGCAACGGCGGGGGCATCGAGCCCCCGCCGCCGCTAACCCACCCCCGGCCCCTCCCTTGCAGGGAGGGGAGGTCACTCAACCGTCGTCGTCAGCCGCCTTGCTCTGCAGCTGCACATAATTGGCGATGCCCATGCGCTCGATCATCTCGAACTGGCGCTCGAGCGTGTCGACATGCTCTTCCTCGCTGTCGAGGATGCGGCGGAACAGGTCGCGGCTGACATAGTCACGGACCTTCTCGCAATGTTCGATCGCGTCGCGCAGCAGGGGCAGCGCCTCCATCTCGAGTGCGAGATCGGCCTTCAGCACTTCCTCGACCGTCTCGCCGATGCGCAACCGCCCGAGCAGCTGGAAATTGGGCAGGCCGTCGAGGAACAGGATCCGCTCTGACAGCATGTCGGCATGCTTCATCTCGTCGATCGATTCGTGCTTCTCGAACTCGGCGAGCTTGCGCACGCCCCAGTGATCGAACAGCCGATAATGCAGCCAATACTGGTTGATCGCGGTCAGCTCGTTCTTGAGCGCCTCGTTCAGATAGTCGATGACCTTGGGGTCGCCCTTCATGTCGTGTCTCCGTGATGCCTGCGCAATCTAGCGCAGAACAGGGACTCCGAACAGGCGAAAAATGGCGGAAATCTGCGGTTTTCTGGGCTTGCGAACGCTACGCAGCCGCACGCTCTTCATCGATAATGGCTCGCGCGAACGGCACGCACTGGCCGCATTTCGGCTGGCGGCCAAGCGTGCGATAGGCCTGGCAGGCGCTTTTCGCCCCGCCGCGTGCCGCCTCGCGCACATCCTGCTCACGAATCGCATTACAGATACAAACGACCATGGGTGCTCCCTCGCCTGACCATGATCTAGGGCTAATGCGAACTACTCGCAAGCGCTTTTGCGCATCACTCGCAGAAGGCTCAATCGCCCCCGGCGGCCCCGCGCATCGGCTGGAACCGCATTCGCGCCAGCGATCGCCACAGCCATTCGAGCGGACCGAATCGGAAATGCGCGAGCCAGGGCTTCGACCAGAGCAGCATCAGCACCCACACCCCGATCACCACCGGATAGAGCTGCGCGCGCGAGAAATGGCCGTACCAGCCGAGCCCATAACCGTAGAACAGAGTCGAGCAGAGGATGCTGGTGCCGAGATAGTTGGAAAAGGCCATGCGCCCCGCTGCCCCGATCCGCGCGACGATCGCGCCGCCCGACCGAGCGAGCAGCACGATCAGGCACGCCCAGCCGATGATCATCAGCGGCCGGAACAGGGCGGGCAATGCAAGCGACCCGAGCATCAGCGGGAACATCGCGAAACCCCGCGACGCCACATACCAGGCAAGCACCGAATAGGCCGGCACGCCGGTCCCGAAACCGATGACGATCCAGCGCAGATAGCGCTTCCGATCCCAGTCGCCGGTCAGCATCCCCGATTTCAGGCACGCCATGCCGAGCAGCATATAAGCCAGCGTCTCCGCCCCGACAAAGGCGACGGTCTGCAAGGTCGTCGTCAGCGCCTTGGCCAGCCGGTGCGCCATCAGCGCCGGATAGGGCCCGCGATGCAGCGCCAGGTCCTTCGCCAGCGCCTCGGGCGTCGGCACGCCGAATCCGCGCTGGAACTCCTGATATTGGCGGACAGCCTCGGCGCTCGGCTTGGGCGCCTGCATCGCGATCTCGCTCGCGCGCACGCTCATCGTCACCGAGGAGATCAACGCGAACTCGACCAGCAACAGGATGATCGCGATCGCGACCAGCTTGTGCGGCGCCGCCTTGCGGAACAGGTACGCGATGCAGCCGATCAGCGCATAATGGTGGAGGATATCGCCCCACCATAACAGGATCATGTGCGCCTCGCCGAACAGGAACAGCCAGAACATCCGCGAGAAATGCACCTTGGCCGGGCTCTCGCCCTTCGCCGTCGCCAGGTCGATCACCAGCAAGGTCGAGGCGCCGAACAGGAAGGAGAACAGCCCGCGCATCTTGCCGTCGACAAGGACGAAATTGAACGCCCACACCGCCAGATCAGCGCCCGTGTGTCCGCCAAAGGCAGCCGGGTTCATATAGGCGACCTCGGGCATCGCGAACGCGACGATGTTCATGATCAGGATGCCCATCACCGCGACCCCGCGGATCACGTCAAGCGTCGCGATCCTGCGCGGCCCGGTCGCGGGCGTCGCCATCTCTTCCGTCGTCGTCATGCAGTCCCCCGGTGCAGCGCGTGCGGCAGCTTACATCAAGTCGGAGGTGAATCGCCACCGGGTCGCCGATCGGGCGACCAGTGCGATCGGGATGCCGACCAGCACGACATGGCTGAACAGCTGCATTGCCACTTCCGTGGGATCGATCACCGGGAACATGGTCGGCCAGCGCCACGGCAGCACGACCCAGTACATCACGCTCCACAGCACCAGGCCGTATCCGACCCCGCTCAGCACGGCGAGCCGGTTGAGCAGCGCGATGCGCCCGGCGAGCACCAGATACACCGCCGCCATCACCGTCATGATCGCGAAATGCAGCACCAGGCCGCCCGCGGCGAGCGTGACCGGCCCGACTGCCTCGCTGTCGAGGATCGCTCCGCCGACGCCGCGCAGTACGCCCAGCGGCGATCCCCCCGCCATGATCGCGAAGGCGAACGCCGACAATATCTCGAGCGTCCCCGCAATCACCGTCGCGATCACGATCGCCCGCGCGAGCGCCTTTGAAGAATAGCTGGACTCCACGATCCTGCTCCTGCCCCGTTGGGGAGAAGCTATCGGCCGCAATCGGCCCGGTCTACGCCGTCCTGAGGCTCTTTCGGATCATCAGTTTCAATCCGGACCACTTCTCGTCGACCGCGCAGACTTTCACATCGACCAGCCCCGTCGGCAACGCGACCTCGCGCACGACATTCTCGGTGATGTCGGTATCGGTCTTCGCCGCCTTTTTCGGCCAGGACACCCAGAGGAAGCCCGCCGGCGCGAGCAGGTCGCGCAAGCCCGCTACCTCGCGGACCAGGTCCGCGCGCCGCGTCACGAAGATATGCGCCGCTTCGATCCCGGCGGAAGGTGCCGCCTGCTCCGACAGCCCGAGCGCGTCCACCCCGATCTCGGCCCGCACGCTGTCCGGCATGTCGAGGAACCAGGCGCGCATGCCCGGTTTGAGCCCGAGCTTCTGCGCAAGCGGCGTGCCGGAATATCCTGCGGTCATGGCCTGCCCCTAACCGTCACCCCGGACTTGTTCCGGGGTCCACTGATCCAAACGCACGGGCGATTGTGAGGCACGGTGGATGTCGGAACAAGCCCGGCATGACGATTGTGATTTATACGATCGTGTCGCCCATGAGGGTCGGAAAGAACCCCTCATGCGCCGCGCGCAGATCGGCCAAGGTCACGACATGGTCGTCGTCATGCAGCTCGAAGATCAGCCGCCCGGCGATGGTCCGCCCGATCCGCTCGACGTCGATCCCGGCAGCACCAGCGCCCGCCAGCGTGTCGAGCAGCGCATGGTCGGCGACCGTCACGACATACAGCCCCTGGTCTTCGCCGAACAGCGAACAGGCCACGCCGCAGGGCAGGGGGGCATGCAGCATCGCGCCGATGCCGCTCGCCAGCGCCATCTCGGCGATCGTCACCGCGACGCCGCCGTCGGAGACGTCATGCACCGCGGTGAATGCGCCCGAGGCGATATGCGCGCGCACGAACTCGCCGTTCCGGCGTTCCGCGGCGAGATCGACCGGCGGGGGCGGGCCCTCCTCGCGGCCATGCACTTCGCGCAGCCACAAGGACTGGCCGAGATGGCCGGAGCGAGTCCCGACCAGCAGGATGACATCGCCAGTGCCCTTGAAGGCGATCGTCGCCGATTTCGACCAGTCGTCGAGCAGCCCGACGCCACCGATCGCGGGGGTGGGCAGGATCGCGCTTCCCGTGCCGTCGTCATTCTTCGTTTCGTTGTAGAGCGACACATTGCCGCTCACGATCGGGAAATCGAGCGCGGCGCACGCCTCGGCCATGCCCTCGATGCAGCCGACGAACTGCCCCATGATCTCGGGCCGCTGCGGGTTGCCGAAATTCATGCAGTCGGTCGTGGCGAGCGGCTTCGCGCCAACCGCGGAAAGGTTGCGATAGGCCTCGGCGATCGCCTGCTTCCCGCCCTCATAGGGATCGGCAAAGCAATAGCGCGGGGTGCAATCCGTGGTGATCGCCAGCCCTTTGTTGGTCCCATGCACCCGCACGACCGCGGCATCGCCGCCCGGGCGCTGCACCGTGTCGGCGCCGACCATGTGGTCGTACTGCTCCCAGATCCAGCGGCGGCTGGCGATATCGGGCGACGCCATCAGCGTCAGCAGATCGGCTGCGATATCGCTCGTGTCGGGCACATTGGTCAGCGGCGCCGGCGGCGGGGTCTTCACCCAGGGCCGGTCATAAGCCGGCGCTTCGTCGGCCAGCGGCCCGAGCGGAATGTCGGCGACCGTCTCGCCCTGCCACTTCAGCACCATGCGCCCGGTATCGGTGACATGGCCGATCACCGCGAAATCCAGCTCCCATTTGTGGAAGATCGCCTCGGCAAACGCTTCGCGGCCGGGCTTGAGCACCATCAGCATGCGCTCCTGGCTCTCGCTCAGCATCATCTCGTACGGCGTCATGCCGGTCTCGCGCTGCGGTACCGCATCCATCACCAGCTCGATGCCGACGCCACCCTTGGACGCCATCTCCACGCTCGAGGAGGTAAGCCCCGCCGCGCCCATATCCTGGATCGCGACGATCGCGTCGGACGCCATCAACTCCAGGCACGCCTCGATCAGCAGCTTCTCGGTGAACGGATCGCCGACCTGCACCGTCGGGCGCTTCTCTTCCGAATCCTCGGAGAAATCGGCCGAGGCCATGGTCGCGCCGTGAATGCCGTCGCGCCCGGTCTTGGAGCCGACATAGACGATCGGATTGCCGATGCCCGACGCGGCCGAATAGAAGATCTTGTCCTGCTCGGCGACGCCCACCGTCATCGCGTTGACCAGGATGTTGCCGTCATAGGCACGGTGGAAATTCACTTCGCCGCCGACCGTCGGCACGCCCACGCAATTGCCGTATCCGCCGATGCCATGGACGACGCCCGCGATCAGATGCCGCATCTTGGGATGATCGGGCCGACCGAAGCGCAGCGCGTTGAGATTCGCCACCGGCCGCGCACCCATGGTGAACACGTCGCGCAGGATGCCGCCGACTCCCGTCGCCGCGCCCTGATAGGGCTCGATGTAGGACGGATGGTTGTGGCTCTCCATCTTGAAGATCGCGGCCTGGCCGTCGCCGATATCGATGACTCCCGCGTTCTCGCCCGGGCCGCAGATCACCTGGGGGCCGGTGGTCGGCAGCTTTTTCAGATGGATACGGCTGGATTTGTACGAGCAATGCTCGGACCACATCACCGAGAAGATGCCGAGCTCGGTCAGGTTCGGCTCGCGCCCCATGGCGTGCAGCACGCGCTCATATTCTTCCACGGAAAGCCCATGCTGGGCGACGATCTCGGGGGTGATCTGGCTCATGCCCGCGGGCTTTAGCGGGGCATGGCCAAGCGGGCTAGAGCCTTCCGAGAGGTGCCGGATCGGTCCGAATCATGCTATGGGCGAAACGGATCGAGGGAGGGCAGGATGGACGCACGTTTCGCAACCCCGGAACCTGGCGTGTTGTACCTGACGGAGGGCGGCCAGGAAACCGAGATCATGTACAAGTTCGGCTATGATCTGCCGCACTTCGCGATGTTCACCCTGCTCGATAATCCGGCCGCGGTCGGGGAACTGCAGGGCATGTATCGCCGCTATCTCGATACTGCGGCGCGCCATGGTTTTGGGGCCTTGATGGGCGGGCTCGACTACCGGGCGAGCCCCGACTGGGCCGCGCTGCTCGGCTATTCGGCGTCGGGCCTTGCCGAAGTACAGCTGCGCTGCATCGATTTCCTGTACGACACGGCCGCACCCTATCAGGGCCAGCTTCCCGCGATCCGCATCGCGGGCGTTATCGGTCCTCGCGGCGATGCCTATTCGATCAATCGAACCATCACCGAGGAGGAGTCGGAGGACTATCACAGCGCGCAACTCGAGACCCTGGCCAGAACCGGTGTGGACATCGTCAGCGCGATGACCTTCAATTCCGTGCCGGAGGCAGTCGGCTTGTCGCGCGCCGCCGCGACATACGGCCTGCCGCTGTCGCTGTCCTTTTCGCTCGATGCCGCGAGCAGGCTCAACTCCGGCCCGTCGCTGCGCGAGGCGATCGACGCGGTCGATACACAGGCCGGAGAATCGCGCCCCGCCTTCTATGGCATCAACTGTTCGCACCCGCTCGAATTCGAACCGGCGCTCGAACCCGGCGACTGGATTCTCCGTTTGCGCAGCCTCAGGCCCAATGCAGTCTCGATGGACAAGATTGAGCTTTGCCAGCTCGGCCATCTGGAAAGCGGCGACCCCGCGGATCTCGGCCGACGCATGGGCGCACTGGCGGCACGCTATCCGCATATCGATGTGTGGGGTGGATGCTGCGGCACCTGGGAAACCCATCTCGACCGCATCGCCGAACAGGTTCTCGCGGCGCGCCGGCAATAGCGCGGTCTTGGTTGTGGTCCGACTCGCCGCTGCAATATCGCGCCGCTACGATCCCGCCGGGACACAGGGGGACACTCGACGATGCGCGATCCGTTCAATCCGCTGCAGGCGGCGATCCTCAAGGCGTTGACCGAGGCGCTGTTCCACGGCGTCGACATGAAGATCCCGCCCGAGCGCGTCGTCGCCAATCTCCAGCACCAGTTCGGCATGGTCGAAGGCGGCAAGCCGCGCGAGATCGGTTTCACCCTCTATCTGATCTGCCTGCTCATGGGCGGCCCGCTCTTCCTGCTGATGGGCCCGGCCTGGCGCAAGCGGCGCGTGGCGAAGCGGCTCCAGCGCAGCCGCAACAATCTGATGCAGGATCTCGCCCGCATCCGGGGCATCGTCTATGCCGGCTATTACGGCCACTGGATCGGCGCGGCCGAGGTCGACAATGATGCCAATCCGGTGCTCCAGGCGATCGGTTTCGAGCTGCCTCATCAGCGCAAGCGTGGCGTCCGCGAAGTGCAGATCGAGCCGTTTCCCGGCCGCGACCTCGCGCATGACGATGTGCTCGACCCCAGCGAGGCGCCCGCTTCCGCGGACGTGATCGTCATCGGCTCGGGCGCCGGCGGCGCTGTCTCCGCCGCCAATCTCGCCCGCCATCACGACGTGCTGGTGATCGAGGCCGGCCCGCATTTCCCCTCGGGCGCGATCACGCACGAGGAACGCCGCATGACCGCGCGCCTCTTCGTCGATGGCGGCGTGCAGACGAGCCGCGACCACGACATCGTCGTCTTCCAGGGCCATTGTGTGGGCGGCTCGACCGTCATCAACAACGGCATCGCGCTGCGCGTGAAGCAGGATGGCCTCACGCACCCGCAGGCGAACGACGTGTTCGCCACCTGGGCCGCGCTCGGCGCGCCGGTCGACACGGCGCGGTTCGAGGCTTCCTATCGCGCGGTCGAGACCCGGCTCGGCATCGAGCCGATCGACCCGAGAAGCGGCCGCAACAACGGCACCCATCTGCTCAACGGCTGGGCCGCGCATGCCGCTGCCAGTACGGACCCGATGGACACCGCCGCGCCAGCGCTCTGGTTCAGCAAGAATTACGGCCCGCGCAGCCTCAAGGCGGACTGCGCCTATTGCGGCTATTGCAACACCGGCTGCCCCTATGGCCGCAAGCAGGGCATGGCCCAGTCCTTCCTGATCGACGCGCGCCGCTCGGGCGCGCGCATCCTCGCCGAGACCAGGGTCGAGAAGATCGTCTGGGGCGATCCCGATGGCGACGGGCGCCGCGTCGCGACCGGCGTGGAGGTCCTGCTCCCCGATGGCACCCGCCGCACGATCCAGGCGACCAGGGGCGTGGTCGTCGCCGCCGGCACGATGGCGTCGAGCCGGATCCTCGACAAAAGCGGCATCGAGGGCACGGGGCAGGGCATCTCGCTCAACATCGCCTGCCCGGTGGTCGCGCTGATGCCGGGGCAAGTCCGCGCCTGGGACGAGGATCAGATGGCGACCTATGTCGATCGCGGCGATTTCCTGCTCGAATCGCACTTCCAGCCGCCGATGAGCATGTCGACCCTGATGCCCGGCTGGTTCGGCCGCCATGCAAATCGGATGCTCAACTACAACAGGCTCGCCTCCGCCGGCATCCTCTTCCCCGCTGACCGCCAGGGCCGGCTGATCGGCGGCACGCTTCACTTCAAGCTGCGCGCCGATGTCGAGCTGCCTTTGCTCCGCCGCGCCCTCGGCACGCTTGCGAAAGTCCATTTCGCCGCGGGTGCCACCGAAGTCTATCCAGCCCTCGCCCGCGGCCAGACGCTACGCAAGGGCGAGGATGTGGACGCCTTTTTCGACCGCCACATCGGCGAGGCGGACGACGTCACTTTGTCCAGCTCGCACCCCCAGGGCGGCAACGCCCGCAACGCCGATCCGGAAAAGGGCGTGGTCGACCTGGATTGCCGCGTCCATGGCACCGCGAACGTGCTGGTCACCGACGCCAGCACCTTTTCGAGCTGCATCCGCGTGAACGCGCAGCTCACCACCATGGCGATGGCGCATTACGCGACGGCGACCGATCCCTTCGTCAGTGCGTCCTGACCACGGCATGCAAAAGGGGGGCGTCGTGAATAGATATGCTGATCCGGGTTGCCTTTTTTACCAGTTTGCGTGGCAGTCGGGGTTTTCGCGGGACGGAAAAAAGCGGGGCCATGCTGCTGCTGTATCCAGCCGGCAGTCCATATCCGTCTGGCGCGCAATGCGCCGCTGCGCGGCAGCGGGGGGAAACCCCTCACCGTTCGACTATCCCAATTTCGGCGGCAATCCCCATCGGTTTCTCCTCGATAGAAACGCACGGAGGATCAGACGCGCGGTTCGTTTGGGGATGCCACGCGAAATTCTGGAGCGGCGTGGTCTGTTCGACGCACTGAGGCATCACCAGGCATTCCGGGCGTTTCGTAAAACGATGAAGATGTCTCCCGCTCAGCTTTCCCGGACGCGATGGTCACATTTTCGGTGACGTCACCGAAATACTCGTCAACGCGTTCTGAACACCAGTTGGAAGGGCTGGGCGGGCATGCCCGTCACGGACTTGAAGTTCATATAGGGCGCCCGGTTAAACCAGATCTCGTAGCGCCGGCCCGGCAGCGTCGTGCAACGGAGCGTGAAGGTCCGCCCGTCCGCTGAAACCTGCGGCCGCGGCTCGCACGCCGGATAGGTCTCCGCCGACATCTGGACGAAGGAAAAGCTCCCTTCGCGCATGGGCTGGTCGAACGTGACCGAGAGCGTGAGCGGCCCGGAGGGGATCGTGTCGCCCCGTGCCGGATAGGTCGCGACGACTCTTGGGGCGGCGGCTGGGGCCGGGCCTTCGCTCTTCTGGTCGGGCGCAGAGACCCAGAACAGGATCGAGGACAGAGTCAGGAATATCATGAGGATTGCTCCACCTGCATAGAGAAACAGGCGGTTGCCGCCTGCGGTCCGCATCGCGTCCCGGGGGCGAACAGCCATGGTGGAGCCCTGGTCGCCAACCCCGATATCCTTGTCCCCAAGGAATTTGGGGTCGCCAGCACCCGACGCACACAACAGGCGCGCCGCCTCGCGGCTGCTCGACACCCCAAGCTTGCGCCGCGCGTCCCGCAGCCGCTCGTTCACGGTGTGCACCGATAGACCAAGGGCATTCGCCGCGGATTTGGCGTCATGGCCGGCTAACAACAGGCGCAACACCGCGCGCTCCCGCTCCGAAAGGCTGGCGACACGGTCAGTCAATCGCGGCTCCTGCATGCTCGATCCCGGTCGAGTTTGCAGGCGCCGGAGGACGGCATCAAGGGGCGTCCGGGGACACTAACTATGTCGACCGAAATTTTGGAGCGGCGTGGTCCGTTGGTGCGCTAGGTATCACCTGATTTAGATTCGGGGACACTATACTAAATTCTACGTGGACCGCCCCCTGGAGTGTACCCCTGAGATGAGACACGATAATTAGGGACAGTGCGCTGCTGTCATGGTCGCCGGCAAATTCTCCACCCCGATCTTCTCCGGAGACCGCCGCGTGATTTTCGCCGTGCCGAACAGCACGTCCCGGAAGAACAGCAGACTGCCGAACTCGCGCTGTATATAGACCGCTGAAGTGACGGGAACGGGAAACGGAATGACCTGGCTTGCAGGTTCGATCGCGATCGCGATAGCGATGCTCGGCACACCGGTAGCTGCGGTCGCCGCAGAGGATCGAATGATCGCGACGGCCTGTCCGGTCGACCAGGGGCTAAGCGACTTGGCGGCCGGCTCGGATTTGATTGTCCTCGGCAGAATGGACCTGCCGACAGCAGAACTCTCCAGGCGAGCGCAACAGAAAGCGCCCGAGTGGTTGAACATCCCGGTCGAGGTCACGCGCACGCTGAAAGGCGAGGACTCGAAAAAGGCTATAGTCCGCGTCTACCCGGTCGACGAAACATATAAGCCGTCGAATGCCGCCTTGCTCCAATTGGCAGGCGCTCCGTCCCTTCTCTTCCTCACACGGGTGGATGAGGGGGAGGCCGGCCTCTATTTCGCCGGGTATACGCCCTCTGCGCTGCGGCCCGGATCGGAAAGCGAGGTTGCGGCCGTCACGGCCGAGGTCGCCCGTCAGAACGAAATACTGCGCGTCTGGCGCACGACCCCGTCAGCCCCTCACGAGCGGGCGGTTCGCGATCTCCTCTCCCGTCTCGGCCAGGTGAAGGGCGGGGCGCAGCAACAGCTGTTCGACCGGCTGGTCGCGCTGGGCCCCGAGGCGGTCCCGGCGCTCGTATCGCAGATGGATGACCGCCGTCCGCTCGCGGAGAAGTCGATCTCTCTGGTGAACCACGCTGCGGACGCTTTCGAGGGGACGCGGCATTATGGACCCGAACTCGTCGTAGATGCGCTGGACGCTATCCTGAACCAGATAACCGGGGCGAGCTTCGGATCGATCGTGAACGGCGGCTCAGATCGCGAACGTGCGGCGACCGTCGCTGGATGGCGCGTCTACGCCGCTGATCTCCACTGTCGCGAATCCGCGTCAAAAGGCAGGTAGCGGGCGAAGCTATTTGGGTTTCCCGTCACGCGGCGCCGGCACCAGCGGCCACAACAACTGCGCCGCAGCCGTGGTCGCCGGCAAATTCTCCACCCCGATCTTCTCCGGATAGCGCCGCGTGATCTTCGCCGTGCCGAACAGCACGTCCCAGAAGAACAGCAGATTGCCGAAATTGCCCTTATAGTGGGTCACGCCGTCATCGGCATGCTTGCCGTGATGCGCGGCATGCGTCGCGGGCGTCGAGACGGTGCGTTCGACCAGCCACATCACCGGGGACAGCCATGGCACCCGATAAAGCGGCGCATCCCAGCGCCGGTCCGAATGCGCCGCGATGATCACCGCCATCTTGACCACGACGTACCCCGCATAGACCCAGCCCAGCCCGAGATAGACCAGCACGCCCGACAGCCAGAGCGACGGCATCAGCAGATAATAGAAGATGTTGTTCCGATAGACGATCCGCACCGACATATACTCGGCATTGTGGTGCGGCCGGTGCAGATTGTAGAGCCACGGCACGGTGTGCGAGAGCCGGTGCCACCAATATTGCATCATGTCGTCGCACAGCAGCAGCAAGGCGATCTGCGTGAGGATCGGCCAGCCGGAAAGCGCGCCTTGCGCCTCGGGCGCGGCGAGATGGGCCAGGAAGATCCCGCCCGCGAGCGCCAGCGGCTGAGTCACCACCAGCAGCACGGTCGTGCCGATCACCTCGACCACCGCATCCTGCCGCGTCGCGCCCGATTTGCGGAAGAACCCGGTGGAGATCGCCTCAGCCAGCGCGAACCCGACATAGATGGCGATGATCGCGATCAGCTCGACCTTCATGGCGCTCTCCCCGGCGCTCCTGGTGGAGCGCTCTCAAGCTTGTGGTAGCAGAGCCGCGCGCGTATGAATGACAAGTTCTTTGCAATCGGAGAAGTCGGAATGACATCGGGCCTGATCGCATTAGCCATCCTGGCGGTACTGGTCGTCCTGGTCCTTCGCGGCATTCGCGGACATGTCCGCTCAGGTGACACGTCCGAAAAACCGGATGGCATTGGAAATCCCGGGACGGATGGCTACGACCACTGACCGCGCACGCTTTGTAAGCGGCACAATCGCCAAGTCCGTTGCAATTAAGGGTCGCGTGGCTGGTCTGGTTTTCCTCGACGCACCTGGCCTTGCCTCGATGCTGCCGCCGGGAATGTTCGAACGCCTCTGCGCCTCCGGCACACGCATGTCCTATGCCGAGGGCGCACTGGTCCAGGCCCGCGGCGATGCCCGGCCCGGCCTGTCGATCATCCGCGACGGTGCGGTCCAGATCGGCAATCCTGGCCTCGACGGGTCGTTCGTCATCACCTCGATCCTCGGCCCCGGCCATTGCTTCGGCGAGATGACCCTGTTCGCCGACCTCCCGCGCACCCACGACGCCGTGGCGAAGGGCGCCACCCTGATCGATCTTGTCTCGCCCGCCGCTTACGAGCGCTTCGCCGAGGCGAACCCCGCGCTGACCCGCGCGATCATGACGATGATGGCGCGGCGGCTCTACGCGCTGCTCGAATTCGCCGACGATCTCCGCCGCCTGCCGCTCAGGGTGCAGCTGGCCAAGCTGTTGCTGGCGACGGCCGGGGAGGACGGGGTCACCGCCACGCATGAGGAACTGGCGGCGCGGTTCGGCGTCTCGCGGGTGGCGATCGGCACGGCGCTGCGGGGCCTGGAAAAGGATCAGCTCGTGAGGCGGCGCTACGGCCGGATCGAACTACCGGATCGCCCGTCGCTCCGGGCATGGATCGCCGATCGGACCATGCTCGCGCCGGTCTGACCGGCCGGCAAGCGGGCGGATCGATTCAACTTCGGCCGACATCTCTCCAGCATGGCATCGGACGCGGTTCGCCTCGGCCGGCTCTTTGACATCATGAAGGAAAATATCGGCGACGAAATCTGCCGGGAACAGCGGAAAACAGCCGCTGTTTTCGTGCAATTCTTCCGCTGTTTTTCCGCTGTTATCCATAACAGGGAAAACCCATTCCAAGTACCTGAAAGTTAAGAGGAAATTCGTGCCGAAAATCCAACATAACAGCGGAAGAAAAAAACTAGTCCCCCAAACGCTGGGAAAGTTGGAGAATCGGTGCTCCGATCTACAGGATCTCGCGCACCTTCTCCGGCGGCCGTCCGAGCCTGACACCCTTTTCGGTCTCGACCAGTGGCCGCTCGATCAGGATCGGGTCGACCATCATCGCATCGAGGATCGCGTCGCCATCGGCATATTTCAGGCTGCGCGCTGCATCCTCGGCCATGCGCAGGCCCTGGCGCGGGGTCATGCCGGCCCGCTGGTACAGCGCGGCGAGCTTCTCGCGGGTCGGCGGGGTCTTCAGATACTCGATCACCTCGACTTCGACGCCGGGCGTCTCCTGCAGGATCGCCAGTGTCTCGCGCGACTTGGAACAGCGCGGATTATGCCAGATCGTCGCCTTCAACCCTCAACTCCCAACCTTCAGCTCTCGTGTCAGGCTCACCCACCAGGCAAGCAGCGCGAGCAGCACATAGGCAAGGAGTCCGAGAATGGCGAGCGATGGCGGCGGCGGATCGACGATCGTCTTGGGTTCCGGCCCGAACCAGTTGAACGCCTGGAACGCGGCCATCGCCACCGCCAGCGCCGCGACGGGCGCCCATGGCCCGCGCGTCTTCGCGACGAACCAGGCAAGCGTTCCGTAAGCGAGGATCAGCTCGAGCGGCATCTCGATCGCCGGATAATTCCACAGGCCCAGCCCGAAGGGTGGCGGGCCGCCCGCCAGGGTCAGGTCGGGCCGGTGGACGAACAGGTCGATCAGCCAGTGCGAGAACACCACCGCACCGCCGATCAGCGCCGTCACGCTGCTCCGCCGCCAGAGCCATATCAGCAGCGCGAACCCCGCCGACCAGGCCAGCGCCCCGACCATGCTGTGAGTCCAGGGCATGTCGTACAGGTCCATCGGGTTCGTCGCGGTGATGCCGGGGACGAGCCGCATATGCTCCACGCCGAGCAGCACGAAGGAGAAAAAGGCGAGATCGACCAGCTGGGCCGCGACGAACAGCGTGCCAAGTCGCGGTGCCCTGGGGGATGTCGCCGCGACAAAGGCAGCGCTGTAGTGGCCGATGAACATGTTCGCTCTCCCGGCCGGCCGCCTGGCGGCGTCAGCGTTTCAGTACCGCCGTGATGGACGCGATGGCGGCGCGGACAAAGCCCGTCTTGCCGGGGCCGCCGCGCAGCCAGCATGGCGGGCAGGTCAGTTCCTCGTCGAGCAGCTGCCGGTCGCAGATCGGGCAGAATCGCGCCGGAAGCATCGAGTCGGGGCGTGGCGCCGCGCGACATGCCTCATCGATCGCCCGTTCGAGATCCTCGGGGGCGACGACAGGCAGAGCGGGCGGCGGCGCCGCGTCAACGAGCTTGCGGATCATGGCTTCCCCTCAGCCGGTCCAATCGATCATCGAGGCTAGGCCGCACCGGATGACGAGTCGAGTGTCATTGCAGTCACGTTGGCGACGCGCGGACTCAGTCCTCCTGGCGCGCCAGCCACTCCTCGAGCCACTTGATCGTATAGTCGCCCGCCTGGAAATCCGGGTCCTCGATCAGTGCCTGGTGCAGCGGGATCGTGGTCTTCATGCCCTCGATCACGAACTCCTCCAGCGCCCGGCGCAGGCGACGGATCGCCCCCTGGCGGGTGGTGCCGTAGACGATCAGCTTGGCGATCATCGAGTCGTAATAAGGCGGCACGCGGTACCCGGCATAAAGCCCGCTATCGACGCGCACGTTCATGCCCCCCGGCGCATGATATTGCTTCACCAGCCCCGGCGAGGGCGCGAAGGTCCGCGGGTCCTCGGCGTTGATGCGGCATTCGATCGCATGGCCGCGGAACACTACGTCCTGCTGGCGCAGGGTGAGCGGATGGCCCTCGGCGATGCGGATCTGTTCGCGCACCAGGTCCAGACCGGTGATCATCTCGGTCACCGGATGCTCGACCTGAAGCCGGGTGTTCATCTCGATAAAGTAGAACTCGCCGTCTTCCCACAGGAACTCGATCGTGCCCGCGCCGCGATAGCCCATGTCGGACATCGCCTTGGAGACGATCCCGCCCATCCGCTCGCGATCCTCGGCGCCGAGCACGGGGGAGGGAGCCTCCTCCAGCACCTTCTGGTGGCGCCGCTGCAGCGAGCAGTCGCGCTCGCCGAGATGGATGGCATTGCCCTGGCCGTCGCCGAACACCTGGAACTCGATGTGGCGCGGGTTGCCGAGATATTTTTCCATATAGACGGTCGCGTCGCCGAACGCTGCCTTGGCCTCGCTGCCCGCCTGCATCATCAGCGTTTCGAGCTGATCCTCGGACGCGCACACTTTCATGCCGCGCCCGCCGCCGCCCGAGGCGGCCTTGATGATCACCGGATAGCCGATCGCCCGCGCGATCGCCTTGGCCTCGACCACGTCGCTGATCGCGCCGTCCGAACCGGGTACCAGCGGCAGGCCGAGGGCGCCCGCGGTGCGCTTCGCCTCCACCTTGTCGCCCATGGTGACGATATGCTCGGGCTTGGGCCCGACGAAGATGATGCCATGCGCTTCGACGATCTCGGCGAAACGGGAATTCTCGGAGAGGAAGCCGTAGCCGGGATGGATCGCATCGGCATGGCTGATCTCGGCCGCCGAGATGATGTTGGCGACGTTGAGATAGCTCTCGGTCGCGGGTGGCGGGCCGATGCAGATCGCTTCGTCGGCAAGCCGCACATGCATCGCGTCGCTGTCGGCGGTGGAGTGCACCGCGACCGTCTTGATGCCCATCTCATGGCATGCGCGATGGATGCGCAGCGCTATTTCGCCGCGATTGGCGATCAGGAGCTTCTTGATTTCAGCCAAGGTGCGTTACTCAACCACGACGAGCGGCTGGTCGAACTCGACCGGCTGGCCGCTCTCGACCAGGATCGCGCGGACGATGCCGGCGCTGGGCGCGAGGATCGGGTTCATCACCTTCATCGCTTCGACGATCAGCAGCGTGTCCCCCGCGGCGACGGTCTTGCCGGTGCTGACGAACGGCGCCGCGCCCGGCTCGGCGGAAAGATAAGCCGTGCCGACCATCGGCGATTTGACCGCATTGGCGGCAGGAACCGCCGCTACCGCCTCGACCGGCGCGGCGGCGGCTGCCACGGGCGCGGCAACGGGTGCCGGCGCATATTGCACCGCCGGCGCCGCAGCGGCTGCCTTGCGGGCGATACGGATACGACGCCCGCCGTCCTCGACCTCGATCTCGGTCAGCTGGGTTTCATCGAGCATCTGTGCGAGCTGGCGGACCAGCTCGACATCGATCCGCATCGGATCGGAATTCGTTTCTTCGGCCATGCGACCCCTGTTCTCCCTTATTGGGCGAGCGTCCTGTCAGAGACGGGCGGCGGCTTCAAGCGCAAGCAGGTACGAAAGCGCGCCAAAGCCGGCGATGGTTCCCCGTGCGGCACGACCTACCCAGCTCAGATGCCGGAAGTCTTCGCGCTTGTGGGGGTTGGAAAGATGCACCTCGATCACGGGCGTCCTGATCGACTTGATCGCGTCGTGGAGGGCGACCGAGGTGTGGGTGAAAGCGGCGGCATTGAGAATCACCGCCTTCGCGCCGCTCGCCTGCGCCTCGTGCAGCCAGTCGATGAGGTGACCCTCGTGATTCGACTGGCGCATGTCGATCTTCAGATCGAGCTCCCGCGCGCGGTCCTCGAGCTGGCCGGCGATATCGTCGAGCGTGTCGCTGCCGTAGATCTCCGGCTCGCGCAGCCCGAGCAGGTTCATGTTCGGACCGTTGAGGACGAAGATCGTATCGGCCAAGGAAGAGCCTTTCGGTTGCGGGCACGTGCCGGTGCTTCCTATATGAGCCGGGGTTGGCGATCAAATGCGTCCTCAGCCCGAACGGAAATTGAGGGTATCTTGCACACCGACCACACCGTCTCGATCCGCGTCAACGGCGAGCACCGCCGCGTCGCCGCGGGCCTCAGCCTTGCGCAGCTTGCCGCCGATCTCGGCCTCGTCCCCGAAAAGGTCGCGGTCGAGCGCAATCTCGAGGTCGTACCGCGCTCGACCCTCGGGCAGGTGATGGTCGAGGACGGCGACGAGCTTGAGATCGTGCATTTCGTCGGCGGCGGCGACGTCACGCCCGTGCTCGACACCTGGACGGTGGCAGGCCGCACCTTCCGCTCGCGGTTGATCGTCGGCACCGGCAAGTACAAGGATTTTGCCCAGAACGCCGCCGCGCTGGAGGCCTCGGGCGCCGAGATCGTCACCGTTGCGGTGCGTCGCGTGAACGTCTCCGATCCCAACGCGCCGATGCTGACCGACTTCATCGACCCGAGGAAAGTCACCTATCTCCCCAACACCGCCGGCTGCTTCGACGCCGAATCGGCGATCCGCACCCTGCGCCTGGCACGCGAGGCGGGCGGCTGGGATCTGGTGAAGCTCGAAGTGCTGGGCGAAGCGAAGACGCTTTACCCCGACATGGTCGAGACGCTCCGCGCGACCGAGATCCTCGCCAAGGAGGGCTTCCTGCCCATGGTCTATTGCGTCGACGATCCCATCGCGGCGAAGCGGCTGGAGAATGCCGGCGCGGTCGCGATCATGCCGCTGGGCGCGCCGATCGGCTCGGGGCTCGGCATCCAGAACAAGGTGACGATCCGCCTGATCGTCGAGGGCGCGAATGTGCCGGTCCTGGTCGATGCCGGCGTCGGCACGGCGTCGGACGCGGCGGCGGCGATGGAGCTCGGCTGCGACGGCGTGCTGATGAACACCGCCATCGCCGAGGCGAAGGACCCGATCATGATGGCGGCGGCGATGAAGGCCGGGGTAGAGGCGGGCAGGCTCGCTTATCTTGCCGGGCGCATGGGCAAGCGCCTGTATGCTGATCCTTCAAGTCCTTTGGCGGGGTTGATCTGATGAAGTCGGTGCATTTCGGACTGCTATTGCTTGCGGCCACCGCGCTGTCGTCGTGCGACAAGCCGGAGACCAAGTACAACAATGTGCCACCCACCGCGGCGCATGCCTGGGCGCCCGTGACTTTCAAGGCCGATGACGACCTGACGGTCTTCGGGCGCCGCTATGACGCGGCCAGGCCCAAGGCGGTCATCCTGCTGTTCCACCAGGCGGAATCGAGCAAGGGCGAATACACCGAGATCGCCCCCAGGCTGCGCGACGCGGGTTACACCGCCATCGCGATCGACCAGCGCTCCGGCGGCAAGCTCTATGGCGACAACGAGACCGTCGCGCTGCTCGGCAAGAGCACCGACTATCTCGACGCGAAACGCGACCTGCAGGCCGCGCTCACCTTCGCGGGCGCGCTGAAGCTGCCGGTGATCCTGTGGGGCAGCAGCTATTCCTCCTCGCTGGTCTTCCCGCTCGCGGCCGAGAACCCCGGCAAGGTCAGGGCGATCCTGGCCTTCTCCCCCGGCGAATATTTCCCGGACAAGGCCCTGGTGAGAACTGCGGCGGCCAAGGTGCAGGTACCGGTATTCGTCACCTCGGCGAGCGATCCAGAAGAGGTTGCCGAAGCCAAGGCGATCGCAGCGGCAGTGCCGGCCGGAAAGGCCGAGCAATATGTGCCGGCGGCGGCTGTCCACGGCTCGTCGATGCTGATCGCGGCGAAGGAACCCAAGGGCGCAGAGGCGAACTGGGCGGCAGTGATGGCCTTCCTGAAGAAGGTCGCGCCCTAAGAGGGATCGATACGGCGGGGTGGTCGATTCAACACTGCCGCCGACAATGAGAGTGTGACGTTCGACGGCGCCCTTCAAGGCATCGACACGCTCTTTCTCAGCTTTGCCCTAGACTTTCCGCGCCAGCCAGACGGTCGCCCCACCGCAGCCGGGGTCCTCGGCGACATGTGCCATCTCGACGAGCCCGGCCTTCAGGAACGCCGCGCGATATTCGGCCGGGTCGAGGCTGGCGTGATAGACCGGCTCGCCGCAATAATCGCCCGTTACGGTGTCGCGCTTCGGCCCGCTGTTGAACAACAGGCGCCCGCCCGGCTTCAACCAGGTCGCGATCCGTGCGATCATCGCTTCCTGGTCGTCATGCTCGAGGTGGAACAGGCTGCTCCAGGCGATCACCCCCTCGAACCGATCCGCGATCGCCAGCCTGCGCATGTCGATCTGCAGCCAACGATGGCGCGGGAAGCGCTTACGGGCGAGCTCGATCATCGTCGCCGAGCTGTCGATTCCGGTCATCGCGAAGCCGTGATCGACGAGATGGCGCGCGATCGGCTCCCCACCGCCGCAGCCGAGATCCAGGATCGCCCCGCCGCGCGGCAGCGGCATCACGAAGCGTTCGATCCACGACCGCTCGACGAAACCGTGCGTCCGATCGCGATCGAAAGCATGTGCATGGCGCTCGTAATGATCGACTATGCGGTCCGGCACAGCAGCTTCCCGGGCCGTTTTTCAATGCGTTGCGAGGCAGGTGCGCGGCGAGCCGCAGGAACTGCGGGCGCGATCAACCGTTCTTGTTCCGGGAGTGGCTGGCGCCGGCCTTCGGCGCCGCACGGACATCAAGGAGCAAGCACATGGGTGAACTCGTCGACAAGATCAAAGGCAATGTCAACGAAGCCGTCGGCAAGGTCAAGCAGCAGAGCGACAATCCCGATACGCGCGATGAAGGTGCCGGTCAGGAAATCAAGGGCAAGGCCCAGCAGACGATCGGCAAGATCAAGGGCGCGCTCGGCGACGATATCTGACACGATGCGTGCCAATTGTTTGAAGGGCCGCCCCGGAGTAACCGGGGCGGCCTTTTCTATTCTATGAAGCGCGAATAGATTGCACGGCATGTTGATCGAAGCCTGGCAGGTGGCCCCGGTGCTCGTGGTGCGCGATCTTGCGATCAGCATCCCCTATTGGCGCGATCGCATGGGCTTTGCGGTGATCGGCACCTTCCGCGATCCGCCGGTGATGGCGTTCATGGGCCGGAGCGGCGTCCAGTTCATGCTCCAGGGCAATGGCGATAACCCGATTCCCGGCACCAATCGGGGTTATATGGACGGTGTCTGGGACGCGCATGTCTGGATCGAGGACGCCGATGCGCTCCACGCCGACATGAAGGCACGCGGCGCGCAAGTGAGCGACCTGTGCGACACCTTCTACAACAATCGGGAATTCGAGGTGACCGACCCGGACGGCTATATCATCGCCTTCGGGAGCCAGGTCCGCCGCGACTAACGCTTCCGGATCGCCGAGATCGTCGTCGCTGGCGTGATCACCTCAAGGTCGGTCTTGAGGTGCAACAGTCGCACCCCGGTCTCCGCCATGGCGCGGGCAAGGGCTGGAGCGAACGCCTCGGTCGTCTCCACCGTCTCCGCCCAGCAGCCATAGGCCCGGCCCAGCGCGGCGAAATCCGGGTTGCGCAATTCGGTGCCGGAGATGCGCCCGGGATATTCGCGCTCCTGGTGCATGCGGATCGTGCCGTACCCCCCATTGTCGATCACCAGCACCAGCATATCGGCGCCATGCCCGACCGCGGTCGCGAGTTCCTGGCCGTTCATCAGGAAGCATCCGTCGCCCGCCAGCGCCACGACCATACGATCCGGATGCCGCAGCGCGGCCGCCGTCGCGGCGGGCACGCCATAGCCCATCGCCCCGGCGGTCGGGGCAAGCTGGCAGCCCGGACCGGCATAGCGCCAGTAACGATGCCACCAGCCCGAATAATTGCCCGCCCCGTTGCAGATGATCGTGTCGGCCGGCAGCACCTCGCGCATCGCCGCGACGCAGGGGCCGAGATCGAGCTTGATGTCGCGCGGGGCGGGGGTGGTCCATGCCTCATAATCGGCCCGCGCTTCCGCGGCGGCATTCAGCGGTGGGATATCGATCGACAGCACGCCATCGGCGAATTCGCGCATGCCGGCGCAGATGGCGAGATCGGCGCGATAGGTGCTGTTGAGCTCGTTCGGGTCAGGATGGACATGCACGATCGTCTGGCCGGAATGGTCCGGCGTGATCAGCGTATAGCCATCGGTCGTCGCCTCGCCGAGCCGCGGTCCAACGACCAGGAGCAGATCGGCATCCTTGATCCGCTGCACCAGCTTCGGATTGGGCCCATAGCCGAGGTTGCCGGCGTAAGCGGGCGAGCTGTTGGGGATGGCGTCCTGCCGCCGGAACGCCGCTACGACCGGCAATCCGCTGCGTTCGGCGAAAGCCTGGAAGTCGCGTGTCGCGTCCGCATCCCAGCCGGCCCCGCCGACAATGGCGACCGGCCGCGATGCCCCGCCGAGTACGCCAGCCAGTTGGCACATCACGATCGGGTCGCTGGCCTGGACCGGTCGCGTAATGCGCGGCCGATCGACGGCGACGACCTCATCCAGCAGCATGTCCTCGGGCAGCGCCAGCACCACTGGCCCAGGCCGTCCCGACATCGCGATGCTCCACGCCCGCGCGACATATTCCGGGATGCGCGCCGCATCGTCGATCTTCGCCGCCCATTTCACGACGGGCCCGAACATCGCCGGGAAATCGATCTCCTGGAACGCCTCGCGATTCTTCGTCCCGCGATCGACATCGCCGATGAACAGCAGCATCGGCTGCGAATCCTGCATCGCGACATGGACGCCGATCGACGCATTGGTCGCCCCCGGCCCGCGCGTCACGAAGGCGACGCCCGGCCGTCCGGTCAGCGCGCCGTCGGCGCAGGCCATGAAGCCGACGCCGCCCTCCTGCCGACACACCACCAGGTCGATCTCCGGCGTGTCGTGGAGCGCATCGAGCACGGCGAGGAAGCTCTCGCCGGGGACGGTGAAGATTCGGTCGCAGCCTTGCGCGACGAGCTGGTCGACCAGGATGCGGCCGCCGGTGCGCCGGTCGGTATGGGGGTTCGTCATGCTGCGATTCCTGGACCGGCCAGCGGCAATTTGCTAGCCCGTGCCGGTCGAAAAGAAGCAGGCCGGTATCGGTAAGCCCGGCCACCGCTCTCGTGCGCGAGAGTGCTCTCCGTATCCGCTCCGGCGGAACCCGCGACAGGAAGGGACGCGATATCCGCGTTCCCGGCCTGTCGGGGTGCGCCCCAATGGGCCTGTATGGAGAAACGACATGCCGATCATCATCAGCGGAACCGGGGTCATCACCCAGATCAACGTCTTTACCTGCGATCCCGCCAATCAGGCGGCGCTGATCGCGCTGCTCGCGGAAGGCGCGCGCTCGGTCAGCGACGTGGAAGGCTGGATGTCCGCCAGCATCCATCGCGGGCTCGAGGGCGATCGGGTGGTCAACTATGCCCAGGTACGCGACCGACCGGCGCAGGATCGGGTGATGGCGCGGCTAAGGGCGAGCGACTTCTTTGCGCGCAACGCCGCGCTGGGGACCGCGCATCCCGGGCTGTACGAGGTCGCCGTCACCATCGGCGGCTGAACTGTCGGAAGGATTTACAGTCGGCGCCGGGCGGGGAGGGGCGTTAACCATCGAGATGCCCGGATTTACGTCGCTGGCCCGGACTGGCATGCCGACTGCATAGTCTGAAGCATGCCGAGCGTTCATCGCTTCAGCAGGACGGACCGATGCTCCCCTCCGATCTCGCATCGGTCCGTCCTACCCGGCCTCAATTACCCGGCCTTCGAAATTCCTGCATTCTCGAGCTGACCGAAACCGGCATATTGCCGCGCCTTGCCCTTGGTGCGCGCGGCGGCATGCGCCATCGCCTTGGGGTAGATCTCGCCGAACAGCCGCCCAAAGGTCGCGTTCCAGCTGAAATTCTGCTCGACATGCGCCCGCGCTGCGAGGCTCATCGCGGCCGGGCCTTCCTGCCATAGCTTCATGACATTGGCGGCCATCGCATCGACATCGTCGACCGGCCCAAGCAGGCCGAGACCCTGCGGCACGCGGTCGGGCATCGCCCCGCTCGCCACGCCGACCACCGGCAGGCCGGCCGCCTGCGCCTCGAGCACTGAGATGCCGAACGTCTCGTCCGCCATGGCGGAGACATAGATGTCGGAGGAGGCAAGTGCCTGGGCCAGGCTCGCCCGGTCCTTCTCGAAACCCGGAAAGGCGATCGGCAGGCCGGCGGCCTCGGCGACGAGCCGGTAGTGGAGCTTGCCGTTGCCGATCATCACCATCGCCGCGTCGAGCGAGGGCGGCAGTCGGCGGAACATGTCGATCAGCTTGTCGGCGCGCTTCTCATTGTCGATCCGCCCGGCATAGACGAGCAGCGGCCCCTTGCCCGGCAAGCCGAGCTGCGCGCGATAGTCCGGGTCGCGCGCCGCGGGGTTGAACAGCGTGGTGTCCACTCCGAGCGACAGCACGTCGGTGCGCTTCACGCCGTGCTGCTCCAGCGTCAGCCGCGCGGGTTCGCCCAGCGTATAGACGCGGTCGAACGCGTTATAGGTCGCTTTGGCATAATGATAGGACAACGCCCTGAGCGCGCCCGCGATCGGCGCACCGAACAGCTCGACCCCGACGCGATAGATATGCGCGTTGGGAAAATCGGTGCGATAGCCGGCGACCAGGGTCGTCTCGGGAAAGGCACGGCGATGGTTGATCGCGGTCCAGGGCAGCACCCAGGGGCACAGGGACTCGATCACGTCCGGCTGGTAGCGCGCCAGCAGGTCGCGGACGATGTTGGTGCGGAAGATGAAGCGGTAGTTCGGGCTGCCGCGCACCTGTGGGGCGGCGACTTCGGCGAAGATGTGACGGCCGTTGACGGTGATGCGGTCCTCGGGCCCCGGCACGATCTGCAGCAAGTGATGCGGCGTATGAGTCAGCACATAATCGCGCTTCTCGCGAAGATACGTGCTGATGCCTCCCCCGCCCGCGGGGGAGTAGCTCTGGGTCAGGTCGCAGACGAGGAGAGGTGTCCGCCCGCGGTTTTCACCGCGCGCGAAATCCGCTTCGTACAACATGTGCCGTCCCTTTTTCCCTCTTTATCCTGCCTGAGCGACACCCTGCTCTTCGAAGAGCTGCGCAAGCTCGCCGCTCTCGTACATCTCCATCATGATGTCCGATCCGCCGATGAACTCGCCCTTCACATAGAGCTGGGGAATGGTCGGCCAGTCCGAGAACGCCTTGATGCCCTGGCGCACACCCTGGTCCTGCAGCACGTCGACGCTGTCGAACTCGGCGCCGAGATGGTTGAGGATGGCGATCGCGCGGCTGGAAAAGCCGCATTGCGGGAAGAGCGGGCTGCCCTTCATGAAAAGAAGGACGTCGCTCTTGGCGACTAGCTCGGCGATGCGGGCCTGTGCGTCATCGGTCACTGGTTCTACTCCTGCTTACTCTGGAACCGCGGTGGTGAGCTGCAATGCGTGGAGCACGCCGCCCATCCGACCGCCCAGCGCGGCATAGACCGCCTGGTGCTGCTTGATCCGGGGCAAGCCCCGGAAACTCTCGGACGTCACGCGCGCCGCATAGTGATCGCCATCGCCCGCGAGGTCGGTGATCTCGACCCGGGCATCGGGGATACCCCCGGTGATCAGCGCCTCGATCTCTTCGGCTGCCATCGCCATGCTGGTTACTCGGCCCCCATCTTATTCGGACTGCATCAGCTGGCGCCGCGCCTCGATCGTGTGGTCCTCGATCGCGCGGCGCACCGCGCCCTCGTCGACCTCGATGCTGGCCGCGTTCAGGTCGCTGACCAGCTTGCGGATCACGTCCTCGTCGCCGGCTTCCTCGAAATCGGCCTGTACGACTGCCTTGGCATAGGCATCGGTCTCTTCCGGGGTGAGTTTCATCTGGGCCGCTGCCCACTGGCCGAGCAGCCGGTTGCGCCGCGCCGTGATGCGGAACGCCATTTCCTCGTCGCGCGCATATTTGGTTTCGAAAGCCCGCTCGCGATCGTCGAAAGTGCTCATGGTTGCTCGTTCCCCTTGGGCGTTTCCAATTGTTACGGTCGAGATAGGGGCGAGGGTGCTGCGACGCAACCGCGTGAGCACCACCAATTCCTCCCCGGAACGGGGAGGGGGACCGCCGAAGGCGGTGGAGGGGCTGGAGCGCGGGTCAGATGTTCCGCGCTCCAAGCCCCTCCACCACCCGCTGAAGAAGCGGGCGGTCCCCCTCCCCGAGCAAGTTCGAGGAGGAACGATTATTCGGCCACCGTCACCACCAGCTTGCCGATCGCCTGGCGCGCGGCCATGCGGGCGATCGCCTTGCCGCCATCCTCGAACGCGAAGGTTTCTGTCACGCGGGGGGCGATACGGCCGTCCTTCCATAGCCGGAACAGGCGCTCGATATGTGCCTGGTTCGCCTTGGGGTCGCGCGCGGCGAAGGCGCCCCAGAACACGCCGCACACGTCGCAGCTCTTCAGCAGCGTCAGGTTGAGCGGCAGCTTCGGAATGCCCGCCGGGAAACCGACGACCAGATAGCGCCCCTCCCAGGCGATCGAGCGTAGCGCCGGCTCGGCATAGTCGCCGCCGACGGGATCATAGACCACGTCGGCACCGCCCGGCCCGAGCGCCGCCTTGAACTGGTCGGCCAGCGCTTTCGACTGGTCCTTGTCGAACGGCGCGCGCGGATAGACCAGCGTCACATCGGCGCCGGCGTCCTTGGCGACGGCGGCCTTCTCCTCGGACGAGACCGCTGCGACGACACGCGCGCCAAACGCCTTTCCCAGCTCGATCGCGGCCAGCCCGACGCCGCCGGCAGCGCCAAGCACGAGGAGCGTATTGCCCTCGGCCAGATGCCCGCGGTCGAGCAGCGCATGGATCGTGGTGCCATAGGTCAGCAGCAGCGACGCACCCTCGGCGAAGCTGCGCCCCTCGGGCAGGCGGAACAGGCTGGTGGCATTGAGCGCGATCTTCTCGACCAGGCCGCCCGATCCGGTAGTGGCGATCACCCGATCACCAACGGCCCAGTCGGTCACGCCCTCGCCGAGGCTCTCGATCACGCCGGAGATCTCGCTGCCCGGCGCGAACGGCCGGGGCGGCTTGAACTGATATTTGTCCTCGATGATCAGGACGTCGGGATAGTTGATCGAGCACGCCTTGACCGCGACCACCACCTGGCCCTTGCCGGCCACGGGATCGGGAAGGTCGTCGATGACGAGGGTATCAGGGCCGCCCGGCGCCTTCGACAACAATGCCCGCATAGATCCTGTCTCCGCTCATCCATGGCCGGTGCTCGTCGACACCGGACTCATATTTCGAAATCGCGGTATCCCTTGCCAGCGTAAGCCCGATCTCGTCCAGCCCCTCCATGAGGCACTGGCGGCGGAACGCGTCCAGCTCGAAGGAAAACCGGTCCTGGAAGGGGGTGGTCACCGTCATCGTCTCGAGATCGATGGTGACGGGATCGGTCTTCGCCACCTCGACCAGCCGGTCGACCGCGTCCTGCGGCAGAACGACGGGTACGATTCCGTTCTTGAAGGCGTTGCCCGAGAAGATGTCGGAGAAGCTCGGCGCGATCACGGCGACGATGCCCATGTCGGCGAGCGCCCAGGCGGCATGCTCGCGGCTCGATCCGCAGCCGAAATTGTCGCCCGCGATCAGGATCGGGCTGCCGGCATAGCGCGGATCGTCGAAGATATTGTCGGGTTGCGCGCGCACCGTCTCGAACGCGCCCTTGCCAAGGCCCTCGCGGGTCACGGTCTTCAGCCAGTGCGCCGGGATGATGACGTCGGTGTCGATATTCTTCGCGCCCCAGGGATAGGCGCGGCCGGAAACCTGACTGATGGCTTTCATTACTGGCTCGCGATCGTTCCGTCGGCGGGCCTCGCCTTGGCGGTGGCGGCATAGGCGGCGATGCCGCTCAGCACGGTGCCCAGGATCAACAGTACAAGTGCCTTCTTCATGGTCTCGACCCTCCCATCAGGTCGCGGACATCGCTCAGCCGCCCGGTGACAGCCGCTGCTGCCGCCATCGCGGGTGAAACCAGGTGCGTCCGCGCTCCAGGCCCCTGACGCCCTACGAAATTCCGATTCGAAGTGGAAGCGCAGCGTTCGCCCGGCGGCACTTTATCCGGATTCATTGCGAGACACATGGAACAACCCGGCTCGCGCCATTCGAACCCTGCGTCGACAAAGATGCGGTCGAGCCCCTCGGCCTCGGCCTGGCGCTTGACCAGCCCCGATCCGGGCACGACCAGCGCGCGCACGCCGTCGGCGACATGGCGGCCGTTCGCGACCGAGGCCGCGGCGCGCAGATCCTCGATGCGGCTGTTGGTGCAGCTGCCGATGAAGACATGCCCGACCGTCACGTCCTGCATCGCCGTGCCCGGCGTCAGGCCCATATAGTCGAGCGATTTCCGCGCAGCGGCACGCTTGGCGGGGTCGGCGAAGCTGTCGGGATCGGGCACCACGCCGGTGATCGGCACGACATCCTCCGGGCTCGTCCCCCAGGTCAGCGACGGCGCGATATCGGTCGCATCGAGCCGCACGCTGCGGTCATAGGTCGCGGCGGGATCGCTCGGCAGGGTCTTCCACCAGGCGACCGCCTTGTCCCAATCGGCACCTTTCGGCGCCATCGGCCGGCCCTTCAGATACGCGAAGACCGTCTCGTCGGGCGCGATCAGGCCAGCGCGCGCGCCGCCCTCGATCGACATGTTGGCGACGGTCAGCCGGCCCTCGACCGACATCGCGCGGATCACCTCACCGGTATATTCCAGGACATAGCCCGTGCCGCCGGCCGCGCCGATCTTGCCGATGATCGCCAGGATCACATCCTTGGGGCTGACCCCGAAGCCGAGCGATCCGTCGACGCGGACCTCCATCGTCTTCGACTGGCTCAGCAGCAAGGTCTGGGTGGCGAGCACATGCTCGACTTCGCTGGTGCCGATGCCGAACGCCAGCGCGCCCATCGCGCCATGCGCCGAGGTATGGCTGTCGCCGCAGACCAACGTCGTGCCGGGCAGGGTGAAGCCCTGTTCGGGGCCGACGACATGGACGATGCCCTGCTCGGGCGCGACCGCGTCGATATAGTCGATGCCGAACTCGGCAGTGTTGCGTTCGAGCGCGTCGAGCTGCGCCGCGCTCTCCACATCGAGGATCGGCAGGCGCTTGCCCGCCGCATCGAGCCGCGCCGTGGTCGGCAGATTATGGTCGGGCACCGCCAGCGTAAGATCGGGCCGGCGCACCTTGCGCCCGGCCGCACGAAGGCCGGCAAAGGCCTGCGGGCTGGTGACCTCATGGATCAGGTGGCGGTCGATATAGATCAGGCACGTGCCGTCATCGCGCCGTTCGACGACATGAGCGGCCCAGATCTTTTCGTACAGGGTGAGCGGACGGGAAGCCATGCGGGCGCTCTAGCCCTTTCTTGCGCGCAATCAAGCACGTGCGGCATTTAGTTGCGCATAGCCTGGGTTTGGCCTCGCGCGGAAAGTCAGACGTCCTGTCCGTCGCCGGAGGTTTCCGCCACGCACGATCCGCAGACCCCGGAGACTTCCACGATGTGGCGCGACACCGCGAAGCCGCCCGCCATGGCAACCTCGTCGAGCGCATCGAAGGCGTCAGCACAGGTGATCTCGGTCACCTGGCCGCATTGGCGGCAAAACAGGGTCACCCTGCACTCGCCGCTTCCGGGCGCATAGCCTCGTGCAACCAGGACCTTGCGGATCGCGCCGCGCTCGACGAGCTGCCGAATCCCCCGGAAGATCAGGTTGGGCCCGATCGGGTCCCCCTGCCGGTGGAATATCTGCCTCAGCTCAAGCGCGCTCAGCGGCCGGCGTGCGGCGTGCAGCGCCTGGAGGACCGTCTCCCGCAGATAACCGGCGCGGCGCCTGTTCTCAGCCATGGCGGTGGCGGCGATGGCGCAGCCGCCAGTTGCCGATATGCGCCGCGACGAGACAAAGGCTCCCCGCGATCGTGACGGGAGTCTCGTACGGGCCACTGAGCAGGAGGAGCGCGCCGGCCGAGAGCAACGCGAGGCCGACGCACCCGGCGGCCAGCGGGCGCAAGCTCCGATGTCGCCTGGTGCCCAGGAGCAGCGCCATACCGGAGGCGGGTATCGCCAGGATCAGGATCCACAGGTGAAAGTGTTCCGGCAGCGCGATCAGCCGGGACAGCGCCGGCAGCGCCGCCAGCAGCAGCGGCAACCCGGCGCAATGGATCAGGCACAGGATCGACGCGCCGACCGCCGCCCGTTCGACCCAGTCGGTGACGGGCGCGCCGGCTGCCTGCGGTCCGCAGTGCATATAGTCTCCAATTCTGTTCGTCGGCGGCCCCCGCCCGTGCTCAAGCCCCCAACAAGGAGGACATCGGCACGGGCGGGCGTCGCGTTGCTGCCGCTTTAGAAGCCGGCGCGCACCGTCACGCGGAGATCGCGGCCGCCGAGCGGCGCGAAATCCTTGAGGAAGCTCGAATGGCGCCGGGCATCGACGTCGAACAGGTTGTTGGCGCTGAGCAGCAGCGAGATCTTGTCGTTGCCGGCGATCGGCTTGAACCCGATCGACGCGTTGACCAGCGTATAGGCGCTGGTCTCCGTCTCGAACGGCGCGATCCGGTCCTGGTCGAACACATGTTCGACCTCGACGCGGCCGGTCACGCGGTTCGACTGCGCCTCGATGCCCCCGAGCACCCGCATCGGCGGGATGCGCGGCACCGGGCCCATATCGACGATATTGGCATGGACATAATCGCCCAGCGCATCGACGTTGATCGTATAGCCGCCGATCCGCGCGATGCGCAGCGACGCATCGGCCTCGAACCCGTAATAGCGGGCATCGGCCTGCTGGAACTGGAAGCAGGGCAGGTCGACCTCGCGCCCGCTCGGTGCCGCCACTGCCTCGCAGACCGAAGGGTCGACCTGGTTCTCGGAGATATAGTTGGAGAACCAGTTGTAATAGGCCGAGGCGTCGAGGCTGAAGCCTTCGCGGTGGACGTGCAGCGTGCCTTCGATGCCCCAGGATTTTTCGAGCCTGAAATCGGGACTCCCGACTTCCCAGGATTGCGTGCCGGCATGGCCGCCACGGGCGAACAGCTCCTCCGCCGAGGGCGCGCGCTCGGTGCGGGAGACGTTGACGCCCAGGCGGACGCCCTCGGCGAGCGCATAGGACAGGCCCGCCGATCCCGAGACGGCGTCGAAATGGCGCTTGCCCGCGAAGAAGCGGAGATCGCCATCCTCGGGGTTCGCTTCCAGATCGCTCGATTCGTAGCGTACGCCGCCCTCGGCGCGCAGCGCGCCCACCTCGACCTGTTGCAAGGTGAACAGGCCGATCTGGCTGGTCGAGTTCTTCGGCAGGAAAGCCTCGTCGCCGACGACGTTGAAGTCGCGGTTGAAGAACTGCACGCCGGAGGCGCCGCTCCAGCCGCCCCGGGTCGATTGCACCAGTTCCAGCCGGCCTTCGATCCCCTTGTTGTAGAAGGCGGTGCCGACCGATCCATCCTCTTCCAGCTCGAAATGCCGGTAATTGGCATAGCCGGCGCGCAGCCGGATCTGCTTGAGGAAACCGCCGCCGGTATCGACCTCGCCGCGCAGGTCGAAGCGGTTCTGCAACAGGCTCAGGCGCGGGGCCTCCTGCTCCTCGCCGGACGCTGTCGCATAGCGGATCGGCACGCCGTAGAAGCTGTCATAATGGCTGTAGGAGACGCCGAGGCTACCGGTATCGGTGATGATCGATGCGCCGACACCCGCCGTCCAGGTCTTGGCGGCGGTGTTGGGCAGCGTGTCCTTCAGCGCCGCCGTCGCCGCGAAATCGGGGTCGTCCGGGGTGGTCTGGCCGGCCGCCGCGGCCAAGGCCTGGGCACGGGCGGCGGGCGAGAGCACATAGCCGCCAATGTGCAGGTCGTCGCTGTTCAGATAGGAGCCATCGGCATGGAGCACGATCTTGCTGCCGATCGCGACGTCGCCGGCCCCGCCGACCGACCGTTCGTTCGCGGCCGAGCCATAGCTGGCGATCGCGTTGACGCGGTAGCCATTCTCCGGGACGCTGCGCGGGATCCGGCTGTCGATGACATTGACGACGCCGCCGATCGCGGACGAGCCGTACAGCAGCGCTGACGGGCCGCGCAGCACCTCGACGCGCTCGGCGAGCAGGGGATCGATGACGACCGCGTGGTCGACCGAGGTGTTCGATACGTCGATCGAGCCGATGCCGTCGGTCAGCACACGCACGCGCTCGCCCTGGAAACCGCGCAGGATCGGGCGCGACGCGCTCGGTCCGAACGAGGTGGCCGAAACGCCTGGCTGCCTGGCGAGCGTTTCGCCGATGCTCGGCCGCAGGTCGCGGGTCAGTTCCTCGCCGGTAAGGATCGAGGTTCCGGACAGCACGTCCTTCTCGCTTTGCTGGAGCACGCCCGTGACGACGATGTCCTCGCCCTGGTTGGTGGTCGTGCTTTGCCCGTCAGGGGCGGAATCGGCCGGGGCCGCATTGGCGGCATCCGGCGGCGTGTCGTTTGGCGCGGCATAGGCGCCGGCGGGGAGGGCGAGCGCGATCGAGGCGACGCTCAGCAGATACAGATGACGCATGAAAATGAACTCCAGGAACCTTGTCGACAGGACGGATGGAAACGCCACGCGTGTGGACGCGCACAGGCGCGTCCCCCTTTCGCGGGTGGCGGTTCCTCAGGCTTGGAGCAGGACGGGAGGCGCGCGACTCTGCCAGGCGTGCGATCGCCGGACGAGGACGGGACGAAGCACCACCGCCGCGCCGAAGTCGAATGTCGTCGCGATCGGCGCGTCGATGGTGGCCAGGGTGGGAAAGAGATAATAGCCGGCATGCGCGATTTCGCGGCAGATCGGGCAAGTGGCCGGCTGATCGGGAGACGTGCGGTCCGGAAGCGCCGTGGCGGTGCCCACACCCTGCGTCGTTGCCGTGGTGAAGGCGGAAGCGAAATGCTGGTGCGTCTGGGTGAGGAAGCTCTGCCACGAAAGGGCAAGGGTCACCGCGAGAAGGAAAGCGAGCCATCCGGCGCGGATGCGCGACGGCAACAGGGGTTGCGCCACGGCGCCATCGAGCCGGGCGCGAAGCTGTGGCGCCCTTCTGCGCCCGGAGCGCACGCTCGACTGACCACCCGCCGTCATTGACCTACCATTTGCGACAATTCTCAGGCTAATGTTATGTTACATAGTCACTCAGATCAAGCCTTGTCGAGCGATGGGCTGTCAGCCCTCAGGTGGCAGGAAGTGGCAGCGGGCGCCCAGGAACAGGGGAGGATTGAGCGATCGACGTGGTCGTATGGCCATGGACCAGGAACCGATCGATCACGCCATCGAGCTCGTCGAGATCGTGCAGATAGGCTTTGACGATGAAGCAATCCTCGCCGGTGATGCGATGGCATTCCACGACATTGGGCATTTCGCGCGCGATATCGGCGATCGCCTGAAGCCTGCCCGGATTGGGCCGGATGCGGATGAATACCATGACGGTATAGCCAAGCGCGCGCGGGTCGAGCATCAGCTGACGCCCGGCGATCACTCCCATATCCTCCAGCCGTTGAACCCGCTCGCGCACAGCGGGGGCCGACATGCCGACCTTGCGGGCGAGTTGCGTGGTCGCCAGACACGGGTCCTCGACGAGATGGCGCAATATCTCCACATCGGTCGGGTCGCGGAGCGACTTGCTGGGTGCGTAGGTCATTTCCAATTTTTCCTGCGAAGTGGAAAGAAAAGAGGCTGGTCTGCCTTTATCTGACCATGGCGCGCCGGGCAACGCAGCCTAGACTCCGGGCCATGGCCAATTCAGCGTCCAGACCACCCGTCGATCCCGGTCATCGCTTCGATAGCGACAGCATCCACAGGGCCCGTGCGGCCGCCAATCTGCTGGCCTGCTTTCGCCGTGCCGGCAAAGCCCGGCCGACGGACGCGCCCACAATCGGGGTCGCGCCCTATCTCTATTTCCTCGTCAGCGGGATCTTCCACTATCTCGGCCCCGCTTTCGCCACCTTGCTGTTCGCGGTCATTGCACCGCTGGGCGTCGCCTGGCTGCGGATCACGGTTGCGGCGATCATCTTCGCGGCATGGCGGCGGCCCTGGCGGAAACTGGGCGGGATGACCCGCCGCGATTGGCAGCTGACCGGCGCGCTTGGCCTGACCCTCTCTGCAATGAATATCTGCTTCTACCTGGCCATCGCGCGCCTGCCGCTCGCGACCGTCGGCGCGATCGAGTTTCTCGGGCCGATCGCCGTCGCCGCGACGGGACTGCGCGACCGCCGGAACTGGCTGGCGCTGCTGATCGCGGCGGTCGGCGTCTATCTGCTGACTGGCGTGCGCTTTTCGGGCGAGCGGCTCGGCTATCTCTTCGCCTTCGCCAATTGCGCGCTGTTCATGCTGTACCTCGTGCTCGGCCACCGCGCGGCGGCGGACGGATCGGCAGCCGGCATCGACCGCGTCGCAGCCGCGATGGTGGTGGCGGCCATCGCCGCCACACCGCTGTGCCTCGGGCCGAGCCTGCCTGCTTTGGCATCGCCGATCCTGATCCTTGCCGGGGTCGGCGTCGCGGTCAGCTCGTCGGTCATCCCCTATGTGACCGATCAGCTCGCCATGGCGCGGCTGCCCAGGAACAGCTTCGCGCTGATGCTGGCCCTCCTGCCGGCGATGGCGGCGGTGATCGGCGTGCTCATCCTCGGCCAGAAGCTGTGGCCGTCCGAATTTTCGGGGATCGCGATGATCGCCGCTGGTGTCGCCCTTCACCGCCCGGCGCGGCCTGTCGCCGGTCCCGCAACTTGAACCCATCGAGGAATTCGTGATGCATTATGTCAATCTCGGCCGCTCGGGCCTCAAGGTCTCGCGTCTCGCGCTCGGCTGCATGAGCTTCGGCGTGGAAGCCCGCGCCTGGCGAGTCGACGAAGCGGCGAGCCGCGCAGTGATCCGGCGCGCGCTCGATCTGGGGATCACCTTGTTCGATACCGCCGACATGTACGGCAAGGGCGAAAGCGAGATCGCGCTGGGCCGGGCAATCGCCGATTTCGTGCCGCGCGACGAGATCGTGATCGCGACCAAGCTGTTCTATCCGATGCGGCCGGACGCGAACGGTCGCGGCCTGTCGCGCAAGGCGATCCTCGCCGCGATCGATGCCAGCCTGAGCCGCCTCGGGACCGACCATGTCGATCTCTACCAGATCCACCGCTGGGACCCAGAGACGCCGATCGAGGAGACGATGGAGGCGCTTCACGACGTCGTGAAGATGGGCAAGGCGCGCTATATCGGCGCATCGTCGATGTTCGCCTGGCAATTGCTCAAGGCGCAATATGTGGCGCGCCAGTCCGGCTGGACCAGCTTCGTCTCGGTGCAGCCGCACTATAATTTGCTGAACCGCGAGGAAGAGCGGGAGATGATCCCGATGTGCCTGTCCGAAGGCATCGGCGTGCTTCCCTGGAGCCCGCTCGCGCGGGGGCGGCTCGCTCGCCCGTGGGACGCGCCGTCGAGCTCCGATCGCGTCAGCCACGATCGGACCGCCGCGTTGCTCTACCAGGCGACGGAGGAGGCTGATCGGCGGGTCGTCGCGGCGGTCGGCGCGATCGCGCGGGCGCGGGGGATCTCACAGGCGCAGGTGGCGCTTGCCTGGCTGCTCTCGAAGCCGGGGGTGACCAGCCCGCTTATCGGATCGGGCAAGATCGAGCATCTGGAGGATGCGCACCGTGCGCTGTCGGTCTCGCTCGACGCAGCGGAGATCGACGCGCTGGAGGCGAGCTATATCCCGCATGCCGCCAGCTTCTATCAGGAAGTTCCAGGCCCGGATCAGGATCGCTGAACGCGGGGGAGGGCCGAATTTACCGCTTGCCGAATCGATATTTCGGGAATATTCGAAATATAGAAGCAAAGGAGACAGCGGTCATGAAGCGCCTTCATATGCATGTCAGCGTGCCGGACATCGAGCAGGCCATCGCGTTCTACAGCACGCTGTTCGACGCTCCGCCGTCCGTCGTGAAGCATGATTATGCGAAGTGGATGCTCGAGGATCCGCGCGTCAACCTCGCCATATCGTCGCGGGCCCGGGCGAACGGGATCGATCATGTCGGCGTGCAGGTCGATAATGCCGAAGAACTTGCCGAGCTTGCCACGCGTCTGAAGGCGGCGGGATCGACCACGTTCGATCAGGCGGCAACGACCTGCTGCTACGCCAAATCCGACAAGTCATGGGTGACGGACACCGCCGGCGTTCGCTGGGAGACTTTCTTCACGCACGGCGAAGCGACCGCGTACGGCGAAGACGAAATATTCCCGGCGGCTGCGAAGACGGCGTGCTGCTGATGCAGTTGCCCATCGCCGTGGAGGCGCTGTCAGCGCTCGCTCATGCCAGCCGCCTGGCCGTGTTCCGCCTGCTCGTGCGGGCGGGCGCGGAGGGCATGGCGGCGGGCGATATCGCCCGCGAAGTCGGGGCGCTCCCGAACACGCTGTCGACGCATTTGACGATCCTCGGCCATACCGGGCTGATCCGGTCCCGCCGCGAGGGGCGATCGATCATCTATTCGGCCGATTATGATCGTATGCGCGATCTGCTCGGCTTCCTCGTCGCCGACTGTTGTGCCGGGCGCCCGGAGATCTGCGGGTCGCTTGGCGACCTCGCGACCGATGCTGCGTGCTGTCCATGACGCTGTCGCGGCGGATCGTTGCCGAGGTCGTCGGCACGGCAATGTTGCTCGCGATCATTGTCGGTTCGGGGATCATGGGCGAGCGCCTTGCGGGCGGGAATGACGCGGTCGCGTTGCTCGGCAATACGATGGCGACGGGAGCTGGGCTTGTCGTCCTCATCCACATGTTCGGGCCGATATCCGGCGCGCACTTCAACCCGGCAGTGACATTGGTCGTCCTGCTGAAGCGCGAAACCACGGCGCGGGTTGCGATCCTCTATGCCGGCGCGCAGCTGGCCGGGGCGATCCTCGGCGTATGGACGGCACACGCCATGTTCGCCGAGCCGATCCTTCAGATATCGGGCAAGGCCCGCGACGGCCTTTCGCAGGGGCTCGCCGAATCTGTCGCCACCTTTGGACTGATCGGGACGATCCTGAGCACGCAACGCAACCGGCCCGGAGTCACGCCGGCGGCGGTCGGGCTCTACATCACCGCCGCCTATTGGTTCACGGCATCGACATCCTTCGCGAACCCCGCCGTCACGATCGCCCGAAGCCTGTCGAACAGCTTTGCCGGGATCGCGCCCGCGTCGATCGCCCTCTTCATCGCCGGGCAGCTTGTCGGCACGCTCGCGGCTGTCGCCTTTTTCGGCTGGTTGTTGCGAGAGGAGAGCCACCCGTGACTGACGCCTTCCCGATCACGATCTATCACAATCCCGATTGCGGCACCTCGCGCAACACGCTCGCGATGATCGAAGCGGCCGGATATGCGCCGACGATCGTCGACTATCGCCAGGCCGGCTGGACGCGGGCGGTGCTCGACGACTTGCTGGCGGCCATGAGCGCGAAGCCTCGCGACATCCTGCGCGAGAAGGGCACGCCAGCGGCGGAGCTCGGGTTGCTCGATTCCTCGGTGTCCGACGACGCGATCATCCATGCCATGGTCGAGCACCCGATCCTGGTGAACCGGCCGATCGTGGCGACGCCGAAAGGCACGGCGCTATGCCGTCCGTCCGAGGCCGTGTTGCCGCTGCTGGACCGCACGCCGGACCAGTTCACGAAAGAAGATGGCGAGGTCGTGCGGCCGTAGCGCGAGCGGCCTCATGGCTCGTCGTCAGCGATATCCCGGATCACCACGGATCCCGATCGCGGGTCGACCAGGATATCCTCGGCATAGGGATCATGCTCCCCGGCCGTCTCGTCCCATTCGCGCCGCTTGGCCGCTCGCTCCTTCGCCTCGCGCTCGATCACATTGTAGATCGCCAGTTGCGCCCGCTTCTGGATGGCCTCCGCCTCCTGCACCATCGCCGCCCAGCGGCGTTGCGCGCTCGGATTGCCGCTCAGCGCGGCGATGCCCATTGCGCGGAACACGGCGCGGTTCATCGGCAGGCTGGTGACCGAGTCGCCCTCGCGGATCTCCACCGTCCGGTACGCCTCCTCGAGGATCATCTGGCGCGTCGGCTCGGTCGCGCCGCGCAGCCGGTCGCCCGGCGCGCCCGATCGGCGCGGCCGGCCGGCCGGATTGCCCGATCGTCCCTGCTGGAAACGATATTCGACCGGCGGCTTGCCCGGTCCGATCTGCCGGCTCGCGGTCGCCGCCTTGCTCGATTCAACTTTACGTTCCGTCATGTCAGCGTCCCATGGAAGAAGGATGCCTCATGAAAGCAGGTTTCACCGGACGTTTGAATCAAGCCGCCGATTGGGCGCCGGCCGCCTCGCTGTTTTCTACAGCACGGCCTCCCTGTTCCGCCCCATTTCCTCCCTGTTATTCAGGAACAGGGAGAATGCCGCATAATATTATGATATATAATGATAATATTTCCAACAAAGTTGGAGATAACAGGGAGGAAAAAAATTCGCTCCTATTGCGCCGGCACCTTGGCGGCTTCCGCCGTCAGATAGGCCTGGATCGCCGCGATCTCCTCGTCGGTCAGCGCGTGCATCCCGGCAACCGCGACCATCCGCATCAGGCCAAGGTCGCGCTTCGAGGCGCCCACGCCGGTCCGCAACAGGGTGCGGAACGCAGCCGGATCATAGGCCGCGGCGATCGGCGCCAGCGCCGGCACGATCTGGTTGCCGTGATGCGCGGGCGAGGGTTCGTACATCTTGTGGCAGGCGGCGCAGGAGATATCGACGAAGTATTTGCCGACATCCGCTGGCCGGGTGTGCGCGGAGACCTCGGGGATCTGGACGCTCGGGCGCACCTTGCCGGCGAGCACGAGCCCACGACCCAGCGGCCCCAGCCGCATCGTCTCGCGCGAATCGGTCGGCTGTGCCTTGAGCGAGCGGATCCAGGCGATGATCCGCGCGGCATCGTCGTCCGCCAGATAGGTGTGCGCATCGGTCGGCATGATGAACAATGCGCTGCCGTCGCGCCGCACGCCGTGGCGGATCGCGCGGAGCAGTTCGGCATCGCTGTAGCGCGCCGCCACCTGCGAAAAGGGCGGCGAGGCGATGGTGCCGAGCATCGGGTCCTTCAGCAGCACTGCGCCGCCGCCATTGGCGCCGTGGCAATCCCGGCAGCCGGTGATCTTGGCGAGCCGCGCGCCCTCGGCGATCGAGGCGGCGTCATGCGGCACCGCGACCGGCGTCAGCGCCACGTCATAGCCGCGGCGCAACGTCCATTCCGATCCCGCGTACAGCACCACAACCGCAAGCACGACGATCGCGACCAGCCCAAGGCCGATCCGCTTTATTATCCGCACGACAACTTCCCCGCTTCCTCAAAAAATCGAGCGGGGCGCCTAGAAGGAACAGCCAGCCGGTGCTGCGGTCGCGCGACTGGGGCGACTAATTTGCGACAAAGACTTCCTTCGGCGACACATAATCGGCGTCATGCGCGAACGGCAGTTCCGCGTCATGGCGCAACGCGTCGAGCACCGCCGCGAAATCGGTCTCGCACCGGAAACCCAGCACCCCTTCGGCAAGGCTCGCATCGTACACCCGGTCGATCGATGGCGGCAGCTGCCATCCGCGCCGCGCATAGAGCGCCGCCGCGTCGGGGAAATGCCGTGCGATCACCGCGGGCGCATCGGCCTTCAGCGCGGCCACCTCGTCGCGCGCAAACGGGGTGGGGGCGGAGACGATGAAGGTGCCAAACCCGATCTCCGGCGCCCGCGCCAGCGCGACGATATGCGCCTTTGCCGCATCCTCCACCGTCAGCCGGCGGTGGAGCAGCTCGTTCGCCTTCATGTTCTCGCCCGACAGCGCCAGGTGCGTGTCGTCATCCTCGGGGAAGAAGCGCGACGTGCGTAGGATGATGACGGGCAGGCCATGATCGGCATGGATCAGCCGGCACAGCTGCTCGGCGGCAAGCTTGGTCACGCCGTAGATGTTGCGCGGCTCGAGCGGCGCCATCTCCTCGTCGATCCACACCGCCGTCTCGCCCCGCGCTTCGCGGATCGTGCTCGAGATCATCAGCGAGGTGGTCGAGGTGAAGACGAAGCGGCTCGCACGGTGGGCGACCGCGGCCTCGAGCAGGTTGAGCGTGCCGCTGCTGTTCACGTCGATGAACGCCTGATTGGGATAGCGCACGATGTCCGGCTTGTGCAGCGCGCCGCCATGGATCACCGCTTCGATCCCGCGTTCGCCGAACAGACGGTCGATCAGCGCGCGGTCGGCGACGCTGCCCACCACATCGGTATCGGTCCCCGGCGCGACGTCGAGCCCGGTCACCTCATGCCCAAGCGCGCGCAGTCGGGGCGCGAGATAACGTCCGAGCCAGCCGCTCGATCCGGTCAGCAGGATATGCATTCACTTCCTCCGTTCGGGCAGGGTCGCCACCCACGCCTCCAGCGCTGCCGTATCGCGCAGATTGCCCGGGAAGGCATGCACTGGATCGAGCGGCACGTTCGATCCGCGCTTGCGCCCGCGATAGACCTTCATCGGCACGGAGAGGCGCGAGACGCCGCTCGGCAGCACGTCCTGCCGCACGTCCATATACAGCGTATCGGCGCTGGTCTGCTGGCCGATCTGGATCGCGCCCAGCGCCTTCCACAAATCGGCCGCGTCGAGACAAGCCGATCCGCAACCGGCATCGGTGATGAAATAGACCGGGCCGCGCGGCGGAAGGGGAGGGTCTCCAGGAACGGGCGGCTCCTTCGATTCGGGGTCGCGCCACAGCGTCTCGCCCCTGGCGCGGGCTGCCTGCATGCCGGCGATGGTGCGATCGAACCACTTCATCGATTCGGTCGACAGGATCGCCTTGCGCTGTTCGCGTGTCTGCACGAGCGAGGCGATGTTGGCCTCGGAGGTGCGCCACTCGACCGAGTCCGGATCGATATCGAGCCCGGCGAAGCGCTGCTCGCCCCACAGGATCGTGGCGATCTGGCGCGACCAGTCGGACGATCCGCCGTTATTGCCGCGCAGGTCGAGTATGATCGCGGGCGCGGTCTGCAGCGCCGCACGGTTCGCCTTCATTCCAGCGATCACGCCCGGCAGATTGCGCCCGGCATCCGAGGCCGGGTCGCCGCTGAAGTCGCTGAGCGAGTACCAGCGAGTCCCGTCAGCCAGCGTCCGCGCGCCGACCGGCGGTCGGATCACCTGGCTGGTAACGGCGAGGCGCGGCGTGAGCGCTTCGGGCGCGATTGATTTCCAGGTGAGGCTGACCTGCTCGAGTCTGCCGCCAACCTCGAACACGCAGGTCGTGGGCCGTCTGATGAAGGGATTGCCGCGGTCCACGAACACCTCGCCGCCGCGCCAGACATGGCGCGACGCCATGAACCACCGGCCTTCGAACGCGCCGACATTCTCCGCCGCAAGCGAGTCCGCCGGCATGCCGTCGCACGAGGCAAGCCGGGCGCCGAGCGGCAGCGGCGCATCGTCGGCGCGCGACATCACGCGCTGCGCACCGGTCGCGTCGAAGCCGGTCAGGAAACCTGGCCATTTCGTGTCGAACTTCGGCGCGTCGCTGGTCGTGCCGAAGCCCATATGGCCGTCCTCGAACGAGGCGACATAGGCCCGCATCGCATACCAATAGCCGGCGAAATCATGCACCTGCCCAGCGCGTTTCAGCGCCAGCACAAGGCCTTCGTCGTTGCGCTTGGCGAAGTCCGGATCGAGCGTGTTGATGGGACCAGGATGGTTGGTCGCGGCATCGTCATGCAGCGCCTGCGCATCCTGACGGAGCGCCTGCGACCAGTCGCGCTCGGCGGGGGCGGCGGCAAGGAGAAACGGCAAGAGGATCGCTGTCTTCATGCGCCTTCTCCTACTCCCGCGCGTGTTATCTCCGCAATACAGCGGTTATTGAAGCACAGTATTCAGGAAAGCGACGCTTTCCGCCAGCACCGGCGCCTTGCCACGGAATGGCTTGGACAGTGCCATCACCACATCCTCGTGATTGAGCCCGGGGTGGATGCGCAAGGTCACCGGCGCGCCGAGCGCCTTCAGCCGCGCCTCGAGATGCACGGCGTTGCGCGGTCTGACGGTCATGTCCTTGTCGCCGGAGACGAGCAGCATCGGCGGCGCATCGGCGCGCGCGAAATGGATCGGTTGGGTCATGGCCGGATCGGCCACCCCCATCATCGCCGCTTCCGATCGCGGCGACGTCCAGGGATAGAAATCATAGGGCCCGCTCAGCCCGATCGCTGCCTTGACGATACCGGGGTCGACGCCCTCCGCCTCGAGCCAGCGCCGGTCGAGGGCCAGCATCGCGACAGTATAGGCGCCGGCGGAATGGCCGGCGATGGCGATGCGCGACGGATCGCCGCCGAACTCGGCGACATGGTCGCGGGTCCATTTCACGGCTTCGGCGCCGTCCTGCAGGAAAGCGGGGAAGCGGATGGTGGGCACCTTGCGATAGTCGGGCACGACCACGACGAAACCGGCCCTGGCGAAGGCGCGGGCGGCAAAGGCATAGGCGCGGCGGTCGCCCTTCACCCAGCCGCCGCCATACCAGAAGATCAGCACCGGTCGTGTTGCGCTGGCCTTGCCGGCCGGTCGCCACACGTCGAGCGTCTGGCCATGGGTGCCGAAGGGCAGGGCACTCCCGGGCCGGCTCGCACCGCTGCCGCCGCCCATCGTGCCGTCAACCAGGCTCAGCAGTCCGGGCGGGGAGACGAACGCCACCGTCAGCCCGAGCGAGACGATGATGAGGAGCGCGGCGGCAGCGAACGCACGCCGCATCACACCCGGAAATCGGCGGTGATCGTCCCTGCGGCGGCGAGTTCGGCCTCATGCGCCGCCTCGCGCCAGCTTTCGGTCAGCGCGACCTTTTCCCAATCGAGCATCGCCGGATGATCGAGGATGCGCGCGACCCATGCGGCACCCGCCGCGCCGACATCGAGGCCATAGGTGCGCACGCGGAAGGCGACCGGCGCGAAAAAGGCGTCGACCGCCGAGAAATCCGCGCCCGCCAGCCACGGCCCGCCGAAACGCGACAGGCCCTCCGCCCAAAGCTCGCCGAGCCGCGCGATCTGTCGCGCCAGCGCGGGCGAGGGCGGGTTGGGCGCGACGCGGACGCCGACATTCATCGTGCAGTCGTTGCGCAGCGCGCCGAACCCGCCATGCATCTCCGCCGTCGCGCAGATCGCCCAGGCGCGCGCCGCCTCATCCTTTGGCCAGACGCCCGGATGCCGCTCGGCGAGGTACAGGACGATGCCGAAAGAATCCCAGATCGTGCGATCGCCGTCGATCAGCACCGGCACTTGCCCGCTCGGCGAGAAGGCGCGGAAATCCTCGTAATTGTCGGGCTTGGCGAAGGGCTCGAACCGCTCCTCAAAGGCAATGCCGAGCGCCTTCATCAACAGCCAGGGCCGCAGCGACCAGCTCGAATAGTTCCGGTTGGCGGTGATGAGGGTATAGGCCATCAGGCCAGATACTGCGCCGTCGTCTTCGCCGCCACCTCATCCGCCGTCACGCCCGGCGCCGTCTCGATCAGCCGGAAGGGGGAGCTGTGACCGGGGCGCTGAAACACCGCGAGATCGGTGATGATCATGTCGACCACATTCTTGCCGGTCAGCGGCAGGGTGCAGGCGGGGATGAACTTCGGGTCGCCGTTCTTGCTGGTGTGCTCCATCACGACGATGATCTTCTTCACCCCGGCGACCAGATCCATCGCGCCGCCCATGCCCTTGATCATCTTACCCGGGATCATCCAGTTGGCGATGTCGCCATTCTCGGCGACTTCCATCGCGCCGAGCACGGTCAGGTCGATATGCCCGCCGCGGATCATCGCGAAGCTCTGATCCGATCCGAAATAGGCCGATTGCGGCAGCTCGCTGATCGTCTGCTTGCCGGCATTGATCAGGTCGGGATCGACCTCGTCGTCATATGGGAACGGCCCGATGCCGAGCATGCCGTTCTCGGACTGAAGCGTGACGGTCACGCCCGCGGGGATATGATTCGCGACCAGAGTCGGGATGCCGATGCCGAGATTGACGTAGAATCCGTCCTGCAGCTCGCGCGCGGCACGCGCCGCCATGTCGTCACGGGTCCAGGCCATGTCTTACTTCTCCGTGGTCGCGGGCGCTGCCCAGCGTTTGTCTGCAGGAAATACGTCGTCGAACCCGCCCTTGAGGCCGCTGCCATAGACGGGGTTGGGGAGCACGAACCAGCCCGCGCCCCATTTCGCCACGACCGGCGCAGCCAGCGTTGCGTCTCGGCGCGGAGAGGGGGCGAGGCCGGCATTGAACAGGTCGCTGAAATCGCCGAGCTGGTCGCCGCCCATCGCGAGCACGCAGTATTTGGCGGAAATCACGGCGCGGCGGCCGTCCTTCTTCGAACCCAGGGCGTCGTCGCCCGACAGGAACATGGTCTCGCCATGCACTGCCGGGCCAAGGCCCGCGCCTTCGATCGCGGCGCTGGTCTGGGCGGCACTACCGGCCGAGCGGTTGGTGTTGAACACCACCGTCACGCCCAGCTTGCGCAGCCGGTTGAGCGCGTCGACCGCACCGGGGACGGCAGCGACCTTGTCGGCGCCGGTCTTCTCCCAGGCCTGCCAGCCCGCCTCGTCATAGGGCCGCGGATTGGCGGCTTCGGAATATTCGAAGCCGAGGTTGAGCAGGACGGTCTCGTCCACATCAAACACCGCGGCGAAGGGCTTCCTGCCGCACGGTACGAAACTCGGGGCGACAAGCGTCGCTCCGGACGCGAGCACGACGCTGTCGCGCGGCCGCTTGCGGACTTGCTGCGCAACATAGCCGGTAAGCCCACGCCACGCCTGCAGGCTGATCGCCGAGCCTTCGCCGGAGCCGTAGAGGTACTGCATGCCGGGTGGGACGGTCGGGGCGGGGGGAGGCACAGGTATTGGAGGCTGCGGTGGCGGTGATGCCTCTACCGGCGGTACATACGGCGCAGGCGGCGCGACTTGCACCGGCGTTTCCGCATGCGCGCAGCCGGCGAGGATCAGTGCCGACGCCATAATAAAGCCCCTCCCCTTCAGGGGAAGGGTTGGGGTGGGGGACTCCACAATCGGCACGCGCCGGTCTTGTCGGAATGCCCCACCCCAAACCACTCCCCTGAAGGGGAGGGGTTTAAGAGAAAGAGGCTTTCTCACGCGGCCACCCGCTCGCGCACCGTGCGAAACTCGATCTTCTTGTCGTACGGCGCGCCGACAATCATCCGTTTCACATAGATCCCCGGCAGATGGATGCAGTCGGGATCGAGCGACCCGACCGGCACCACTTCCTCCACCTCGGCGACGCAGATCTTGCCGGCGGTCGCCATCGGCGCGTTGAAGTTGCGGGCGGTCTTGCGGAAGATCAGATTGCCGCTCTCATCCGCCTTCCAGCCCTTGATGATCGAGATATCGGAACGGATGCCGCGCTCCAGGATATATTCCTGGCCGTCGAAGACCTTCACTTCCTTGCCCTCGGCCACCTGCGTGCCGACGCCGGTCTTGGTGTAGAAGCCGGGAATGCCGGCGCCACCCGCGCGGCAGCGCTCGGCCAGGGTCCCCTGAGGGCAGAATTCCACCTCCAGCTCGCCCGCCAGATATTGCCGCTCGAACTCCTTGTTCTCGCCGACATAGGAGGAGATCATCTTCTTGACCTGGCGGGTGCGGAGCAGCTTGCCCAGCCCCTCGCCATCCACGCCGGCATTGTTGCTGGCGATGGTCAGGTCCTTCGTGCCCGCATCGCGGATCGCGTCGATCAGCCGCTCGGGAATGCCGCACAGGCCGAACCCGCCCGCGCAGATCGTCATGCCGTCGAACAGGAGCCCCTCGAGCGCTGCCGCTGCATCGGGATAGAGCTTCTTCATCTCATGGTCTCCGCAAACATCCTCTTGGGCGCGCATAAGCCATTGGCGCGTCCGCCGGTCAATCAGGCGCTGGCTGCAAGTGCATGTGCAGGAAATGCAATCGGCCCACTCGCGGAGGCAATGTCAGAGCTGCGTACCGGCAAGCTTGCCGATCAGCGCGGTCGCTCCCATTGCCAGCGCTCCCCAGAAGGCGACGCGCAATGCGCCCCGCCCCATATTCGCCCCTCCCGCCCGGGCGCCGATTGCACCGAGCAGAACCAGCAGCATCAGCGATGCGATCGTCACCGCCGCCACGAGCCATATACCGGTGAAGACAAGTGCCGTCAGGACCGGCAGGATCGCGCCTGCGGCAAAACTCGCGGCGGAGGCGAACGCCGCCTGCACCGGTCGCGCAACCGTCGCTTCGTGGATACCCAGCTCGTCGCGCATATGGGCCGCGAGCGCATCGTGCGACATCAACTGATCGGCGACCTGCAACGCAAGCGCTGGGTCGAGCCCGCGCGTCCGGTATATCGCGGCAAGCTCGCGCCGTTCGGATTCAGGCTCTTCCTCCAACTCGCGCTTCTCGCGGTCGCGATCCGCATTCTCGGTGTCGGATTGGGTGCTGACCGATACATATTCACCCGCCGCCATCGACATCGCGCCGGCGACGAGCCCGGCGATGCCGGTCAACAGGATCGCCGACCGGCTCGAATCGGCGGCCGCAACGCCGACGATCAGGCTTGCGGTGGAAACGATGCCGTCATTCGCGCCTAGCACCGCGGCGCGCATCCAGCCGATCCGCTGGACCAGGTGTCTTTCACGGTGTCGGATCATCGTTTCGTTCCCTCGGTCCGGTGCCGCCGCCGTCGATTCAAGTTCGGCGTGAGACGATATACTCGAATCGACGCTAGTTGCGCTTGGCGCGGCAGCCTTATTCCTGAAGCATGCCGCCGAAGTCGTACGGGAAGACTTTTGAGGGGAGGGGCCGATGTCCGCCACGCTTGATGCGGTTAGCTGGTTGCAGGTCATCGGCCTTGGCGGAGCCATGGGGGCGCTTGGCCAGGGTATCCGCGCGATCGTCGGCATCAAGAAGCTGAACGACGCCGCCAACGGCACGCCGGCAAGCACCAGCGATCTGATCGAGCCGAGCCGGATCTGGATATCGTTCGGTATCGGCTTCATTGCTGGCGCGCTCGCGGCGGTGAGCCTGATCACTGACCTCGCTCATGTCAGCTCGCAGCAGATCTTCATGCTGATGGCGGCAGGCTATTCGGGCGCCGATTTCGTCGAAGGGTTCATGTCCCGGCAGGAGGTCGCGGTGACGATTGCCACAACGCCGGAAGCGGGGGGGCCGGATGCCGGGGGAACGCCGCCCCCGCCTGCCACAGCGACGCCGCCCGCGGTCGACGGATCGGTGGGCTGAACATGGTCGCGCAAATCCTCGTCACCGGACAGGTGCAGACCACGTCTACGGTCAATCTCCGCCAGGGCGCGCCATCGACGACCGCGCCGGTCCTGCGCAAGGCACAAACGGGCACCACCTTGGCCGTCTCCGCGATCGTTGCGGGCGACTCGGTCGAGGGCAACCCGCTCTGGTACAAGGTCGCCGAGGACGCCTTCGCCTGGAGCGGTGGCTGCGGTCCCTTCAAGCCGGGGCCTGCGCCCGCCACTGTGCCGCAGACCGGCACGCCGGTCACGCCTGCCGCGGCGATTCCGTTCCCGCCGGCGGTACCGCTCGTCCTCGACATCTATCACGGCGATGTGGTGACCAGCTTTCCTCAGGCCTTCGCGGCCGGCGTGCGCGGCATCATCCACAAGGCGACGACGGGCGGCACGGGTCGCGACTCGCTTTATGACGATCGCCGACCCGCTGCGCTCGCGGCGGGGATGTTGTGGGGCGCCTATCACTGGGGCACCGCCGCGCCGGCCAAGCAGCAGGTCGAGAATTTCCTCGGCTGGGCCAAGCCCGACGACAAGACTCTGGTGGCGCTGGATTATGAGCGCACCAACGGCAATCAGATGACGCTGGATATCGCCCGCGAATTCCTCACCCTGATCGAACAGAAGCTCGGCCGGAAGGCGGTGATCTACAGCGGGGAGCTGGCCAAGGCCGATCTCGGCACCCGCGTCGATCCCTTTTTCGGCGCGCACCGGCTGTGGCTCGCACAATATGGTCCGACCGCGGTCGTGCAGAAAAGCTGGGCCACCTATTGGCTGTGGCAATATGCCGAGAAGGTCGCGAACATCCCGGGCATCCCCGGCAATGGGATTGGCGCGCTCGATCTCGATCACTTCAACGGCACGGCCGCACAGCTAGCGGCGCAATGGGCCGGCTGAATCAGTACGTCAGCTTCAGGCCGGGGCGCGGCCAGTCCATGCTGACCAGCTGACCCGTGCCTGACAGGGTGATGTAGGCGGTGCGCCGGTCCTGCCCGCCCCAGCAGATATTGGTGGTGAAGGGATCATGTGTCGCCACGAACTCGACCAGTTCGCCCGCCGGCGAAATCACGCTGATCCCGCTCTCGCCGATCGTCGCGACGCAGATATTGCCGCCTTCCTCGACACCGAGCGAGTCGAAGAATTTGTATCCGGCAGGCCGATAGAGTGGGATCCCCGCGCCGCCGAGCCCAGCGGTCGCATCGATCTTGCCCGGCGCGATGACCTGGAACGCCATCAGCCGGCAGGTATAGGTCTCCGCCGCATAGAGCATGGTGCCGTCGGGCGAGAGGCCGACGCCGTTGGGGTTCTCGCTGGGGAACACGACTTCCTCGAGATGGCTGCCATCGGCCTTCGCATAGAAGATGCCGGTGATATCGCGCTCGCGGGGGCGGTTCTTGCCATGGTCGGTGAACCAGAAGCCGCCATGCGCGTCGAACACGATATCGTTCGGCCCGCGCAGCACGCAGCCGAAATCGCCGTCCTTGTAGAGCGTCTCCACCGTGCCGGTCGCGAGATCGATGCGCTCGATCCGTCCGCCGGAATAGTCGTCGGGCTGGCCATGCGGGATCAGCAGCCCGCCGCGCTCGACATAGGTGAAGCCGCCATTGTTGCAGCAATAGAGCTTGCCGTCCGGTCCCATTGCCAGCCCGTTCGGCCCGCCACCCGGTTCGGCCACTGTCTCGGTCGATCCGTCGGGCTTCACCCGGGTGATCCGGCCCGCCGCGATCTCGACCAGGATCACGCTGCCGTCAGGCATCGCCACGGGCCCTTCGGGAAAGCGCAGCCCAGTGGCGACGGTGGTGAATGCGGACATATGCCTCTCCCGTTTTCGGCGAGCTTGCCGATGTCGCACTGACCTGTCGAGCGGCATCATTCATCGACCGTTCAGCCAATTGACTACAGATGTAATCGATACGATTACAACTGTGGTCATTACGGGGAGCGAGTCGTGAGCGAACGGATCAGCGATGCCGAACATGCGGTGATGGAGGTGCTCTGGGATGAGTCGCCTTTGACCGCGCAGGACGTAGCCGAGCGCATACCGCCGGAGCGCGACTGGTCGGCCAATACGGTGAAGACCCTGCTCGGCCGATTGCTCGCCAAGAACATCATCGGACATCAGGAGGATGGCCGCCGCTACCTCTACCGTCCGCTCGTCGCGCGCGGCGACTATGTCGAGGGTGAATCCCGTCGCCTGATGGACCGGCTGTTCGGCGGAAAGCTGACTCCGCTGGTCGCGCATCTCGCCGAGCGCGACGCGCTGACCAATGAAGACATCGCCGAGATCGAGGCGCTGCTCAAGGGCCTCAAGTCGTGACGGCCTGGGCGATCGAGGCGCTGATCGCCTCCGCCGTGCTGATGGTCGCGGTGCTGTTGCTCCGCGGCCCCGTCCGCCGCGCCTTCGGGCCGGACATCGCCTATGCGCTCTGGGCGTTGCCCGCGCTGCGGCTGTTCCTGCCGCCCTTACCCCAGTCCTGGCGCGAGATCGCAGTCGCGCCGGTGATCCGTGCGAGCGAGCAGATCACGGTCTACGTGATCGAACCGCTCGGCGGAGACGCCGCTGCGCCCGTCGCCCAAAATCCCTCGCTTGGCCCCATATTGGTCTCGCTATGGGTGCTGGGCGCGGCGGCGTTCATTGCCTGGCACACGACGGTGCACGCTCGCTTCGTCCGCCGCATGCTCGATCAGACCGCGCGCGAGACGGAGATCGAGGGCGGCATCCAGCTGATCGAGACCGATGCGGCGAGCGGCCCGCTCGCCTTCGGCATCTGGCGCCGCTACGTCGCCTTTCCGCGCGACTTTACCGAGCGCTATGATCTGGAGGAGCGCGATCTCGCGCTCGCCCATGAGCTTGGCCATCACCATCGCGGCGACCTGATCGCCAACTGGATCGCGCTGGTCGTGCTCGCGCTCCACTGGTTCAATCCGATCGCCTGGCGTGCCTTCCGCGCCTTCCGCGCCGACCAGGAGATCGCCAACGACGCCCGCGTCCTTGCCGGGAAGAACCCGATGATGCGGCACACCTATGCCTGCGCGATCGTCAAGGCGGCCCATGGTGGCGCCGTGTCGGCCGCCTGTCACCTGCACACCATAGAGGATCTGAAAGGGAGACTGAGAATGCTGACCACCAACAAGACGTCGCGTCTGCGCCTCGTCAGCGGCTGTGCCGCGGTCGCGATGCTGACCGTGGCCGGGCTGGGCGTCACCGCCTCCGGCACCCAGGCCGCCGAGCGCGTCCGCTCGGGCATGGAGAAGGCGACCGGCGTAAACCTCGCCGAGTTGAACCCAATTGCCGCGATGGCACCGCTCGTCGCCCCGGCGCCCGTGCCGGCACTCGCACCTGTTCCTGCGGTCGCACCGGTTCCCGCAGTCGGTGCCGTCCCAGCGCCGATGCCGGCGCAGGAGGCTGGTGCTGCGCCGGTCGCGCCGCCGGCGCCGCCGGCTCCTCCCGCGCCGCCGGTATGGGGCGATGACGAGGACGGTGTCACCACTACGGTCTCGCCCGACGGCAAGGTCACCAAGCGGAAGGTTGTCCGCATCGTCCGTCGTGACAAGGACGGCAAGATGATGACCGAGGACTTTGCCGGGATGCCCGCGATCCCCGAGATTCCCGAAATCTCGTCGCGCAATTGCCCGGGCGATGGCGAGCGTCACCAGATGGTGATGAACCAGAAGAAGGGCGACAAGCGCGTCATCATCATCTGCACCAACCGCATCGAGCGGGCAGCCCGCGAGGGCGCGGCGGTGGCGGCCAACAGCAGGGAAATCGAGCGCAACGCCTATCGCTCCGCGCTGGAAGGCCTGCGCAGCGCCCAGGCGCGGATGCGCGCCGACCAGGCGATGGGCGAGCAAGCCCGCGATGAAGCGATCAAGGCGATCGACGAGGCGATCCGCGACATGGAAGCCGATATGGCCAAGCCGAACTGAGGAAGGAAACCGCTTTTCTTCCTCTCTTCCCTCTCCCTTCACCCAGGGAGAGGGCAGGGGTGAGGGTCCTTCTTCCTGGCAACGGCGGGAAGGCCCTCACCACTGCAATTACGGAGCATCGGCCCGAAGCCAGACTCTCCCTCCGCCAAGCAGGGACAGGCTTGCGCCACCGGCGCCGAGCGGCCATCTGCACTGCATGAGCGAGCAACTACCAGGCGTCGCCGAGCAACTCGAACCGCTCGTCACCCGCATCCTCGCGCCCAATCCGTCGCCCTTCACCTTTACCGGCACCCAGACTCATCTGGTGGGCACGAGCGACCTCGCCGTGATCGATCCGGGGCCCGACGATGCTGGCCATGTCGCGGCGTTGATCCGCGCGATCGCCGGCCGGCCGGTCACCGCGATTGTCATCACCCACACGCACCGCGACCACAGCCCCGCGTCGCGCGCGCTGAAGACGGCGACCGGTGCGCCGATCATCGGCTGCGCCCCGCTCGCGCTCGACGATCTCGGCCCGCGTGCCGATGCCTCGTTCGATGGCGACTATGCGCCTGATCGCGTGCTGGCCGATGGGGAGTCGGTGTCGGGCGAAGGCTGGACGCTCACCGCCGTCGCCACACCGGGCCATACCTCGAACCATCTCGCCTTCGCGCTGCCCGAGACCAGGGCGCTGTTCTCGGGCGATCATGTGATGGGCTGGTCCACCACCATCGTCTCCCCGCCCGATGGCGACATGGCGGCCTATATGGCCAGCCTCGACAAGCTGATGCACCGCGACGACCGCATCTATTATCCCGCGCATGGCGATCCGGTGGAGAATCCCCGCCGGCTCGTCCGCGGCATGATCGGCCACCGCAAGCAGCGCGAGGGCCAGATCCTGCGCCTGCTCCGCAGCGAGCCCCAGGCGATCCCGGCGATGGTCGAGCGCATGTATGTCGGTATCGATCCCCGGCTCTTCCCCGCGGCGGAGCGATCCGTGCTTGCCCATCTGATCGATCTGCGCGACCGGGGCGTTGTCTCCCAGCAAGGAGACGACTGGGAGATGGCCGCATGAAGTTCCTCGGCAAGTTCGCCGGTGCGCTGGCGTTGATCGCCCTGTTCATCGCGGGCGGTTTCTGGGCGCTCGGCTATTATGTCAGCGGCAAGATGAAGGGCCCCGATCCGGTGACGATCGCGAGCGCCTCACTTCAGGGCCTCAAGGAGCAGAACCGCCTGTCCGCCTTCGCCGCGCGGTTCGTGGCGGTGACGACCTCGACTCAGTCGCAATTCGGGCTGAGCGCAAAGAAGACGCTGATCATGCCCGGCATGGTCCGCTACGAGGTCGATCTCGCCAAGCTGCAGCAGAAGGACGTGACCTGGGATGCCGGCACCCGCACGTTGGGCGTGGTGCTGCCGCCGGTCGAGGTCTCTCAGCCGCAGATCGACCTGACCCAGATGCGCGAATATGGCGAGGGCGGCATCCTGTCGGCCTTTACTGACGCTGATGCGAAACTGCAGGACGCCAATCGCCGTGCGGGGCAGCAGGAACTGGTGCGCCAGGCGCATGAAGCGGTGCCGCTGAATCTGGCGCGCGATGCGACGCGGCGGGCAGTGGAGCGGAGCTTCGCCATGCCGCTCAAGGCGGCGGGCATGGATGTGACGGTGAAGGTGCGCTTCGCCGACGAGGCAAAGGACAATAGCGAAGTGTGGGACACCACGCGCTCGCTCGACCAGGTACTGGGGAACAGGAAGTAACCATGGACGCACGTAACGGCATTGGCGGCACACTCACCGGCCTCGATCTCCGCGCCGAGATCGACCGGCTGCGCAAGGAACGCAACGCAGTCATCCTCGCGCATTATTACCAGAAGCCGGAAATCCAGGACATCGCCGATTTCGTCGGCGACAGCCTCGATCTCAGCAAGAAGGCGGAAGCGACCGATGCCGACGTCATCGCCTTCTGTGGCGTGCGCTTCATGGCCGAGACCGCGAAGATCCTCTCGCCCCAGAAGATCGTGGTGCTGCCCGACATGAACGCTGGATGCAGCCTGGAGGACAGCTGTCCGCCCGAGCAGTTCGCCGCCTTCCGCGCCGCGCATCCGGATCACATCGCGCTGACCTATATCAACTCCTCCTGCGAGGTGAAGGCGCTGAGCGACATCATCGTCACGAGCTCGTCGGCGGAGAAGATCCTCTCGCAGATTCCGGCCAGCCAGAAGATCATCTTCGGCCCAGACAAGAATCTCGGCGGCTATCTCGCGCGCAAGACCGGGCGCGACATGCTGCTCTGGCCCGGCGTGTGCATCGTGCACGAGGCGTTCAGCGAGACGGAGTTGCTCAAGCTCCAGCAAAAGCACCCCGGCGCGCCCGTTGTCGCGCACCCGGAATGCCCGCCTTACATCCTCGAACACGCCGATTATGTCGGTTCGACCCGTGGCATCCTGGAATATGCGCTGGCGATGGAGGGCGACACGCTGATCGTCGCCACTGAGCCGCACATCATCCACCAGATGCAGAAGGCGGTGCCGGACAAGAACTTCATCGGCGCGCCGGGTGCCGACGGCAACTGCAACTGCAACATCTGCCCGTATATGGCGCTCAACACGATGGAGAAGCTCTACGTCGCGTTGCGGGATCTCGAACCACGTATCGAGATCGAGGAGGGCCTTCGCCTCCGCGCCAAGAAGAGCCTCGACGCCATGCTCTCGATGGCGAGCGCGACGGTGGGGATGGGCGATCTGGGCCCGGTGAAGGTGACGGGCGACTGAGGCCGCCGGCGCGGAAGGGGAAATAGGACCATGTTCTTCCGCAAGAAAAAGGCGAAGGGCCTGGCCGACGGGCCGGCCGTGACGACACCGTTCCGCCGGATCGTGACCGGGCATGACGATGCCGGCTGGTCGATCCTGCAGAGCGTCGACACGCTGCGCCCGGTCACCAGCGGTACGGGCGAGGCGGCGCTGGCCCAGGTCTGGTCGACCCCCGAAGTGCCCGCCAACCTCAACGACGACAGCGATGGCGACCGGATGCCGGGCGACGAAGGCGGCTCGATGATCCGCGTCGTCGATTTCCTGCCGGGCCGCAAATCGCGGATGCACCGCAGCTGGTCGATCGATTACGCGATCGTGCTGGATGGCGAGATCGAACTGCAGCTCGACGGCGGCGAGGTCGAGCATCTCGAGACAGGCGATATCGTCGTCCAGCGCGGGACGAGCCATCTCTGGCGCAATCCCGGCACAGAACCCTGTCGCGTGGTGTTCGTCCTCATCGAGGCGGTCCCGGTCGCGATCGAAGGGCATCTCCTGCGGGAGGAATAGCGGACTTTGTCGCTCTTCAAGTCCTCTTGCTCGGGCCTCCCGTCCGCGGCATATATGGAACATAATGGCAACCTATCGACCTGGATGGGCAGTCGGGACCAGTAGGGCTGCGTGCATTGCGGCGTTGCTGCTCGCCGCCTGCGGATCCGAGAAGTCAGGGCCGATTCCTCAGGATCCGAAAATCACGAAGCTCGGGATACCGGCAGCACCGGTTCGTGCAGCGCGTCAGACCTGCCCTGAATGGTATCCGCCGAACGATGGGAAAGATTATGGAGAGGCCGACAAGGCTCCTTCGATTCCCCGGGAGTATCGCGACATCGTCAGTTCGACGAAAACCGTGATCACCATCCAGGGTCTCGCCGGCAAGCCGGCATGCGTGGCGCTAAGCTGGATATCTGAAATCAGGGAGGTCACCCTGAGCGATGACAAACGCTTTCTCGATTTCGGTCATTCCGGGTTTGAGGCATCCGGGCATCAGGTGGTCGATCGGCTCAGTGGAGCAAACGTCGATGTCGGTGGCCTGCCCGATTTTTCGGAGGACCGCAGCCGGATCGCGTCCGCACAGGTCGATCCGAATACTCAGGACGATTTTGTGGGTATCGGCGTTTGGGAGGTCCGGCGGGACAGCATCGTTCGGCTGGCCTATGTCAGTGCCGAAGATTTGCCATCCGGGCAAGTATATGAAGTAGATCGCTGGGTCGGAAACGACTGCGTCGAACTGTCGTCGCTGTCGAGCGAGGATAGTGAAAAACTGCAGGACCAGTGGCAAAGCCACCCGGCACGTGCCGATCGTTTTGCCCGCCTGCACTTCCGTTTCGCGCCAGTCGCCGGCAAGTGGCGGCTCGAACAGACCCGGGACGCATCGCCCTGTTTTCGGATCGAGGCGTTGCGCGGTACCACACAACGCCCCTGATCGTGCGCCGGGGCGAGGCCGGCTTAGCCCTGGAAACAATCCTAGCCGTTTGCCACGAGCTTGAGCGTCGGCGCCGGCAGGAAATCGTCGATCGATAGATCCGGATGCGGATAGTGGAATTCGTTGACCGCCATCGGCAGGACGAACCCTTCCGCAGCGTCGGGCACGAAGTAGTTGCCCTGATATTTGTTCGGCGCGGTCCGCGAATCCATTTCGGGATAGCGCTTGCCGATCGGGGCATAATTCAAGTCGAGACCGAACACCGCGTACATCGCCATGTCGACGAAATTCATGTGGTGCACTGTCCCGCGCAGATGCGTGTCCTGCGCGATGATCGCGACGAGCTGCTCGCGCACGAACGACAGCGCCGCCATGTCGCGCACGACCTGGTTGAAATCATGCGCGCCGTCATGATGGACGATGGTGCGCACCGGCTCTTCCAGCATCACCGTCCGCACATAGGAGGGCAGGTCGCCGTGAAACAGGCGGATGCGGCCGGTGCTCTCCGGATACATGCGACGGACGCGCTCATAGGCGAATTGCAGATAGTTGGCGCTGATATCGACCATGTCCAGGTCCACGTCGAACGGGCCGATGCAGCCTGCGAAAATTCCGGACGAACCGCCCATGAAGACGCCGACTTCGACCAGGCGATCGAACTCGCCGTTGAAATCGCGCAGCGTACGGACCAGGTCGAAATAATATTCGGTCGAGCACTGATCTTCATAGGGAAGATCGAGCTTGGAAAGCCGGGCGATGATCTGGTCGAAGATGCGATTCTGGCCCTTCAGGTGCCGGGCATGCTTGGCCGCGCGAAACCCCGAATGAATCTGGATGTTCAGCGCCTCGGCTGGATTGGCGAGGTCTTCCAGCGCCTGATTGGGTTCGATGAATGCGCCGTGCGCCATGGTGAATGTCTCCGCCCGCTTTGTCGGTCCGACGATAGGCGGCGATGGTTAACGGTCAGTTATCCATATGATCCTCTGGCTGGGCGCTTGCGTTCGCTCCGTTGTGTGGACAAAGCTGAACCGTGGCAGTTGCGGAGCGGATGATGATGTCGGACACTCTTTCTCCGGCACAGCAGGTCGGTCCGACTGACTGGATCTTGCCCGGCTTCGACCTGCCTGCCTTTGTCGCCGCCACACTGGCCGAGGACCTTGGCGATGCCGGCGACATCACCTCCACCGCCGTCATCCCCGCCGATGCGCGCTTCACTGGCGTGATGGACAGCCGCGACGCGATCGTCGTCGCGGGCTTGCCGATCGCCGAGGCGTTCTTCCGCGCGCTCGATCCGGACGTGCGGATCGAGCGGCTGGTCCAGGATGGCGACCGGGTCGCGGCAGGCACCGATCTGATGCGTCTGGAGGGCAGCGCCCGCGCCATGCTGACGGCCGAGCGATCGGCGCTCAACACCGTCCAGCATCTGTCGGGCATTGCCACGCTGACGCGCAGCTATGTCGACAAGATCCTCGGCACGGGCGCCATTTTGCTCGACACGCGCAAGACCATCCCCGGCCTGCGCCTGCTGGAGAAATATGCCACGCGGATGGGCGGGGCGACCAATCACCGCATGGGTCTGTGGGACGCGGCGATGATCAAGGACAATCATGTCGCGGTTGCCGGCGGCATCGGTGAGGCAGTGCGGCGCGCGAAGGTCGCGGGGATTGCGCGGATCATTGTCGAGGTCGACTCGACTGACCAGATCGAGCCGGCGCTTGCCGCCGGCGCCACGCACCTGCTGCTCGACAATATGGACCCGCCGATGCTGCGCGGCGCCGTCACCCTGATCGGCGGGCGCGTGCCGACCGAGGCGTCGGGCGGCGTACGGCTCGACACGATCCGCGCGATCGCTGAAACCGGGGTCACCTTCATCAGTGTCGGGCGGCTGACCCAGTCGGCCCCGGCCGCGGATATCGGGCTCGATTTCACTGCCGCCGCCTGACGGTTGCATGAGAACAAAAGAGGACTAAGCTGCCGACAGGCGGAGGGGTGCGACTCGGTGAAACGACCACGATCGATATTGATGTTCGAGCGCTTCTATCTTGCGGCGTTCGTGATCAACGTCGTGAGTATCATACTCGCCTGGCCGCTTCTGAGGTTCCTGACGATCGGGCTGGGGCGCTGGTATCTGCCGGTATCGACGGCGATCGGCTTCGCGATACCGCTGCTCCTCTGGTTCTTCATCGCGTGGCGGGGCAGCGTGATCGCGAAGTGGATTGCGACGGTTCTGGTCGCGTTTGGCGTGATCATCGCCGCGATCACCCTTTTGTCGATCGGGTCGCGGGATCCGATCCGCACCGCATTTGCCATCGTCCAGCCGATCCTCCAGATCGCTGCGATCTGGTTCCTTTTCCGCCCTGACACGCCGGTCTGGTTCGGCGAGAAGCCGGCGGAGAGCGTCTGAATCACCATTGAGTCCCGGGGGTCGCCCGGCATATCGAATCAACCGGGGGGAACGCATCGATGAGCAGGCCGAATTCGATCATCCAGTTCGAACGTTTCTATCTCGCCGCGATCGGCGTCGATGTGGTCAACACGGCCCTGTCCTGGTCCGAACGGGAGGAGCGGGCGCTGCTGACGCCGCAGATGTTCGGCAACGCGACCCTGCCGCTGACAACCGCGCTAGGGTTCGGCATCGCCGTGCTCCTGTGGTTCTTCGTCGCCCGCAACGGCAGCATGATCGCCAAATGGGTCGTCACCATCTTCGTCGCTTTGGCGTTGGCATGGACGCTTTATGCGATCCCGACCGGGCATTATTCGATGGGGCTGAGCGGCCTGCTCGGCCTGTTCTCGACCGTGCTTCAGGCCTATGCAGTCGCGATGCTGTTCCGCCCCGACGCCAGGCCCTGGTTCGGCGCGAAAGCGGGAGTGGTCGCATGAAGCCGGCGCTCCTCGTCGCGGCCCTGCTTGCCGCGGTTCCAAGCGTCGCTCAGGCTCAGGCCTATAAATGCGCGATTCCCGCCAATCTTGCGCGCCCGCGGCCTGACCTGCCGAGCCGAAGCGAGCCGAAACGGGTGCTGCCGATCGGCGGCTATACCCTCGCCGTCACCTGGGCCCCGCAATATTGCCACGACCATGCCCGCAATGCTTCGGCACGGCTCGAGTGCGGCAGCGGCAATCGCTTCGGCTTTACGCTCCATGGCCTATGGCCGGATGGCGTGGGCAAGGAATGGCCGCAATATTGCACTGCAACCGCGATCCTGCCGCGCCAGGTGATCCGCAAGCATCTTTGCGCAACGCCCTCGGTACAACTGCTGCAGCATGAATGGGCCAAGCACGGCACCTGCATGCGCACCACGCCAGCCGACTATTTCGCCCGCTCGACCGGGCTCTACGCGAAACTGCGCTATCCGGACATGGACACGCTCTCGCGCGCCAATCCGACGGCGGGCGGATTCGCGGCGGCCATGGCCAAGGCAAACCCCGGCCTGCCGGCGAATGCGATCCGGGTGACCGCCAACCGTCAGGGTTGGCTCGACGAGTTGTGGATCTGCCTCGACAAAAGCTTCGCTTATGAGCGCTGCAAGCCGGGCAGCGGCGGCTTGCCGGCGACGGCCGCGTTGAAGATCTGGCGCGGATCCCGCTGAAGCGCGATCCGTGCGTTGCTATTGATCGATCACCGCCGTCGAAGGATGGTGCTTGTCGAGGTGACGCTTGATGATCCGCAGGTTGCGGGTGTTCGAGCGGAAGAAGAAATCGGGGACTGCGCCGACCCAGGGGATCAGGCCGAGCAGGAAGTCGACGCCGATATTGCCTGCCATGCGCGCGACCTGCGATTTGGACATGCCCAGGTTGCGGGCTTCCCACGCCATCCAGGCGCCCATCAGCGCGGCAATGGCACCGCCACCGATCGGGATCACGTCAAGGATCACGTCGAGCCCGACCTTACGGTTGATACCGGGGATGGTGAACAGACCCTCGAGCAGATGCTCCATCGCCACGATGCGCTTGCGCACCGACGCGGCGTCGCTGCCGGTCAGGCTGCCCGCGATCTTGCCGAGGGGGTCTGGGGTCATTCGGGTCGCACGGTTCGCCATGTCACCTCATTTGGTGTCGTTACGCAGGTGATTCAACGGGTGCCAGGCACGAGAGTTCCCCTGCCACTGCCCCAGCCGCAGCGCGACGAGCGACCAGCGTAGCGGCCGGGCAATGGGAATATAAGCGATATCGGCTGCCACCGCGGCATCCGCCTCAGCGATCCGGGCCGCGCGTTGCTCCAGTGTCGGGGCGTCGCGGGCTGCTTCCACTGCTGCCTGCGCGTCGGCGCCGCAGGGCTGGCAGGCAGTGCCAAGATACCAGCGCGCGCTGTCATAAGGGGCGACTGCATCGATCAGACGCAGATCGGCATCCGCGTCGATCGCCACCCGCTGCGTATCGATGCCGATCCGCTGCAGCCCCGATGCCACGATACCATAGAGAATCGTCGAACCCGGCCCGGGCGGCAACGCGATGCGGAGTACCAGCGGCCCGTCATGCGTCGCGCGCCACGCGCGCACCCGCTCGATCGCTGGTGTCGTATCCGTGGCGGACGCGACCCAGCCGGGGGTGGGCGGTGCCGCTGAATCGAGCCGGTCGGGCAGGAGCTGCGCGGTCGCATTCCAGGCGGGGGCGAAGGCGCTGACGATCGCCTGGCGATCCACCGATCGGGCAACCACGGCGCGGTTCGCGGCCTCGGCCAGGAATCCCGCGCGGCTGGCGATCGCCAGGCCGAACAGCCCGGCGGCAGGGTCGACCCGCTGGTTGGCGGGCGCGATCTCGGCGGTGGCGAGCAGCGGCCAGTCAGCAAAACTGCCGCCGGTGACCATGTCCGAATCGCGCTTGGCAAACCGTGCGATGGCGCGTGCCGCGCGCTCGCCGATCAGGCGGACATTCTGCTCAGGGCCAGGCTCCGCAGCCTCGTCGTCCGGCGAGCGCGCCGGATCGAAGGCCGGGCGCAACATCGCGCCGTCGTGATAGCTTTCCGTGACGCGGAACGGGCCGCTGCCGCCCGGTGGGCGGGTGCGGAACAGGGCGAGCTCCGGCTGGGCGAAGAGCTTGAGCAGGTCGGGGCGCGGCCGTTTCAGCCGGATTTCGATCACTTGCGGCGTCATCTCGACGATTTCGTCTATTGCGCTCAGAAAGGGCAGCAGGGGATTGCGCGAACGGGAGTTTATTTGGCGGCGGAGGATCGCCACCACCTCGTCAGCGCTCACTGGCCGACCATCGCTCCATTCGGTGTCGCGCAGCCGGAAGATATAGCTCATGCCGTCGTCGATCACGATCCAGCGCTCGGCGACGCCCGGCTCGATCTGCCCGCTGGTATCGAAGCGGACCAGACCTTGTGCGGTGGAATCCACCAACAGGCGGGAGGGCGTGCCGAGCGGCCCTTGCGATGAATCGGCGAGTGCGGGCGCCTCGCCGATCGCGCTGACCACGACCGGACCTGCATCCGACCGACGACCGCAGCCCGCCAGCAGCAGCGCGACGAGGAGCACCGCGCCAATCTTCATCGCGAATCCCGGTACAGCAGGCGGCTGGGATGGATGTTCATTGCATTATCCTGCCATCCCTGAACGTCGGGCGCCACCAGCGAGCGGCTGACATAATGATAGATCGGCAGGATCGGCGCGGCACGCAGCAGGCGCTCCTCCGCCGTCTGCAGCAGCGCGGCGCGGGCGGCCGGATCGACCGTGTCGAGCGCCTGTGCGACCAGCCGGTCATATTCGGCATTGGCATAACCCGAATAATTGACCGCGCCCGCGCCGCTCAAATGCACCGCGAGGAAATTCTCCGCGCGCGGCACGTCGGCGATCCAGCCGGATCGGGCAAGCTGGAAATCGCCGAGCCGCAGCGCGGCGAAATGCAGCGCTGCCTCGCTGTTGAGCAGCCGCGCCTCGACGCCGTAAGGCCGCCACATCGCCGCGAGCACCACCGCGATCCGCCGATGGTCTCCGCCGCTGTTGAACCGGACATCGAAGACGAGCGGGTGCGCAGGGCCGTATCCGGCTTCCGCGAGCAAGCGCCGGATTGCGGCTGGGCGATCCGGTGCGACGAAGACGTCGGGGTCGCGCCCGCCGAGCACTGACGGCACCAGGCCGAGCGCACCAGTCTCGCCGGTACCCATCAGCCGGGTCGCGATCCAGTCGCGGTCGATCGCCATCGAGAGTGCGCGGCGCACACGGACGTCGTCGAACGGCGGCTTGCGGGTGTTGAAGGCGAGATAATAGGTGCCGGCGTAAGGCGCGATCCGCGCCGCGCCGGGCAGGTGCTTGCGCACCCATTCGATCCGACTCCCCGGAATGTCGCTGATCGTATCCGCCTCACGCCCGCGGAAGCGTCGCAGCGCCGCCAATTTATCCTCGGCTGGCTGCCAGACGATGATCGGAGTGGGGGCAGGGCGATCATGCCAGAAAGGGTTGCGGGCAAGCGTCAGCCGGTCGCCGAGCCGCCAGCCCGTCAGCCGGTAGGCGCCCGAGGTGACGAGCGGGCGGTCGCTGGTCCAGCGGTCCTCCGCCGCGGCGATCCGGTGCATCGGCAGCGCCGCAAGCGCGGGTTGGGCGAGCAGTTCGTCGAGCCAGGGCAAAGGACGGTGCAGGGTGACGGTGACGGTCGCCGGATCGTCGGCCACGATGGCCTTGATGCCCTCGAACAGCTTCGCGTTGGGCGCGGTGGTCTTCGGGTCGCGCAGCCGGGCAAAACCGGCCGCAAAGGTCGCGGCGGTGATCGGCGTGCCGTCAGAGAAACACAGGCCTGGTTTCAAGGTGAAGCGACAGGAAAGCTTGTCCGCGGTGCAGCGCACTGTGTTCGCCAGGCCCAGTTCGGCATGCCCGTCGCCGCGATGCCGTGTCAGCCCCTCGAACTGGTCTTCGGCGACGCGAAGCGAGGTAAGATCGGAGATTTTCTGCGGATCGAGATTCTTGACCTCATCGTCCGACAGCCGGACCAGGGCGGTATGCGCGCCGTGCTCCTTCCGGCTGCAGCCGCCGGTCAGCGCGGTGACGCACAAGGCCGTGACGAGAAGGCGACAGGGTCTTCGCTGAGGCCCGCGACCGGGGCGATTCTGGAGAGGCGAGGGGGAAACCACGTCCGTTCCTATCGTCTTGCGCGCCGGGCTTCCACCTGCTTGCGGTTCTCGCCGGAACAGAAGGGGACAATAGCCATTCCGGTCGAATTCGATCAGCGAATCCAGATGGAATCCACGACGTTCACTGTGAGGCTTGATGAAGAGCGTCACCCTTTTTGGCGATGCTATTGAGAACGAAGATCGGATTGAAATTCGTATCTATTCTATCCATGAAAATTATCCGATCCGGCCTGGATGATTATTCGGAATCTCGTCGGTATCGTCTGTGGTGTCAATCTATGCCAGCGTGAACAAGAAATATCCAAGTAATACTATCCATAGTTTCTTGCGGGTATAGCGTACAAAGTTGCCAGATTGCCGTAAAATTCTGCAATACCGCGTGCATCTATAGACAAGGCGAATGTATGAGGCGCATGAATGCATCGTACGTTAGAATACATGCTCCTATTGAAAGTATGAACGCCGTGTTGCAGGGTACAGTGCAAGCGCCGCAGGATGTTGCGCGTCATATCGACCTGATTTCTTCGTCAAATCGCCCCTCGCTGCGCATCCTGCTCGACCGAACGGCGGTGCTCCTGCTCGGCACGGCCGTGGGGGCAGCGATCGGCTGGGCCTTTCAGGCGGGCAGCAGCGCATCCGCCGCGGCGGCGCTGTCGCCCAGGCCGGCCGTTTCCCGGCCGATGCCGGTATCGGCCCAGGTTGAGGACGCGCTGATCCGCCAATATGCCGCGCCGTTCCAGCAACTGGTGAAGACGGTTGCGACCGGCGATCGGATCAAGGTCGGGGTGTTCGGCGACAGCTTCGGCGACGGAGTGTGGTGGGGGCTCGCGCAGCAGCTGCCCAGCAAGGCGGGCTATGAGGTCGTGAAGTATAGCCAGCCGGCCACCGGCTTCACGCGCTACAAGAGCCTGAACCTGGAAACCCACGCCGCGGAACAGCTTGGCGACGCGCCGCTCGACATTGCGATCATCTCGTTCGGCGCCAATGATGCGCAGGGCATCATCACACCCCAGGGCAAATATGCCAAGTTCATGGGGCCGCTCTGGCAGCAGGAAGTCGGCGGACGCCTCGATCGCTACGTCGCGCTGATGCGGCGCCATCACGCGATGGTCTATTGGGTCGGCCTGCCGCGCATCGGCAAGGAATCGCTCGATGCCGATGTCACGGCGATCAACGATTTCTATGCCGAGCGCATGGCGAAACTCGGCGTGCCGTTCATCGACACCCGCCCCGTCGCCTCCGACGCGCAGGGCAATTTCGCGACCTATCTGAACGATCCGAAGTCGGGCAAGCGCACCCTGATCCGCGCCGCGGACGGCGTGCATATGTCGATGACCGGCTATCTCTGGATCACGCGCGGGCTGGCTGGTCGGATCCGCAACTATGCGGACGCTGCCCGCACCGTCGCCGGCACGCCCGCCACCGGGGGCGGGGAAGCAGCGAAGTGAAACTCGCCGTGCTGACTCTGGCCGCGCTTTCGACGACCGCGGTCGCGTCGAACTGCGCCGGGCCGATGTGCAATCCCGAAGCGCTGGCGCCCTATTTCGCCAGGCTCGAAGCTGCTCGCGGCGCGACGGGTATAGCGCCGGTCCATATCCTTCAGATCGGCGACAGCCATACCGCAGGCGACGCGATCACCGGCGCGTGGCGCGACATGTTGCAGGTGCGGTTCGGCGGCGGGGGCCGGGGCGTGCTGCCGCCGGGCCGTCCCTATGACGGCTATATCACGCGCGGCGTCACGGCCTCCATGTCGTCCGGCTGGGCGGTCGGTGCGACCTTCGGCAAGGGGGCGGTCGCGCCGCGACCGCTGCTCGGCCTGTCGGGCTTCAGCATGACGGCGATACGCGCCGGTGCGAGCATGGCGCTGAACGCAGGGCCGGGCATGGCGTTCGACCGGTTCGTGCTCTGCGCCATCGGCGGGCCGGATATGGGCGGCGTGGCCGTCCGGTTTGATGGGGAAGGTCAGGGGCAGCTGGATTTCACCGCCCCGTCGCAGCGCCCGATCTGCCGGACGATCCGCTCGGCCATGTCGCGCATGTCGGTCGAGATCATCGCCGATACCCGGGGCCTCACAATCACCTCCTGGGCGACCTTTCGCGATGATGGCGGCGTTGCACTGTCCAATCTCGGCGTGGTCGGGTCGCAGCTCGCGCATTTCGCGCGGACTGACGATGCGGTCGTGGCGGAGGAATTGAAGACCTACCGGCCCGATCTGATCGTGCTCGCCTTCGGTACCAACGAAGGCTTCGCCCCGCACTTCGATCCGGTCGCGTTCGAGGCGGTGCTGCGCTCGCAGGTCACCCGCCTGCGCCTGCTGTCGGGCAATGTTCCGGTGCTGCTGCTCGGCGCGCCGGATTCGCTCAGCCGGCAGCCCATGCTGCGCACCAACGCACCCGGCGCCCTGATCGGGTGCGGGGGCGGGGGTGAATTGCCAACATTGTTCGCCCCGCCAGCTTTGGCCGCTGCGCGCGATATCCAGCGCCGGGTGGCGGGCGAGATGGGTCTGGCCTGGTGGGACTGGCAGGCACGGATGGGCGGCCCCTGTGCCGCCCGCAACTGGGTCCAGCGCGAAACGCCGCTGATGCGCGGCGACCATGTCCATTTCAACACCGCGGGCGGACTGGAGATCGCACGGCGCCTTCAGGCCGACCTCGACAGGGGAGCCGCATCCGCGGAATAACCATGCTGTTTCCGACGCTCACCTTCGGCGTTTTCTTCCTCTTCGTCTTCACCCTGGTCTGGTCGATGCGCTCCAACGAGTGGCGCAAGATCCTGCTGCTCGTCGCGAGCTGGGTCTTTTACGGCGCGTGGGACTGGCGCTTCGTGCCGCTGCTGATCTTTTCCGCGCTGATGAACTGGGCGGTTGCCGCGGGTCTCGCGAACGATCGTTTCGCCGACCGACGCAAACTGCTCCTGCTCTGCGGCGTCGCGGTCAATCTGATCATCCTCGGCTTCTTCAAATATTTCGACTTCTTCACTGAACAGATCGGCGCGACGCTTGCCGCGATCGGGTTCGAGCGCGACTTGCCGATACTAAGGGTGATCCTGCCGATCGGCATCTCCTTCTTCACCTTCCAGGGCATCAGCTATGTCGTCGACGTCTATCGCCGGCGGGTCCAGCCCGCGGCGTTGCTCGACATCTTGCTGTTGATGTCGTTCTTCCCGCACCTCGTCGCCGGACCGATCGTCCGCGCGGCCGATCTGGTGCCGCAGTTCCAGACCCGCCCGAAGCTCGACCGGTCGATGGTGTCGATGGCGCTGCTGCTGATCGTCTGGGGCCTGTTCAAGAAGACGGTGATCGCGTCCGAGCTTGCGGTCGGTTTCGTCGATCCGGTGTTCGCTGATCCGGCCTCGCACTCGGCGCTTGACCTGCTGTTCGCCGCCTATGGTTATGCGGTGCAGATCTATTGCGACTTCTCCGCCTATACCGACATGGCGATCGGGCTGGCGGCGCTGCTCGGCTATCGCTTCCCACGCAATTTCGACCAGCCCTATCGCGCAACGTCGCTGCAGGACTTCTGGCGGCGCTGGCACATCACCTTGTCGCAATGGCTGCGCGACTATCTCTATATCGAGGCGCTGGGCGGCAGCCGGGGCGGCAAGATCGCCACCTATCGCAACCTGATGCTGACCATGTTGCTCGGCGGCCTGTGGCATGGCGCAAGCTGGACCTTCGTCATCTGGGGCGGGCTGCATGGTGGCGCGCTGGCGGTGGAGCGCTTCTGGGCCGACTACGTGCCGAAGCACTGGCCGCCGCTCCCGGTCTGGGCGAAGCTGCTGCTCACCTTCCATGTCGTTCTGCTCGGCTGGATCTTCTTCCGCGCGGCGAGTTTCGCCGATGCGATGGCGTATCTCGGCGGGATCCTTGATCCGTCCGGCGGCCCGGCCGGCTTCACCGCCTCGCCGTTGATCGTGCTGTTGATAGGCCTCGGCCTGGCAATCCATGCCGTACCGACGCGGTGGATGGGCGGCATGGCCATCCGTATCCGCACCATGCCCGCGCCGCTGGTCGGTGTCGGCCTGGCCGCGCTGATCCTCGTCATCGATGCGATGCGTTTCGAGGGCGTCGCGCCGTTCATCTATTACCGCTTCTAGGAAGAGAGCATGTCCAGGCCACAGGAATTCCCCGTCGATCTGCCCGGCCCGGCGGGGCAGGAGCGCGCCCTGCGCTGGACGGCGATCGTCATCGGTGTGGCGACGCTGTCGCTCGCGCTGACCAATGCCAATGCAATTACGAGTTGGGGAGCCGAACAGACGCCCGGGCCGCGCGTTGCACAGTTGCTCGAGCGGGCGGATCGCTGGCGTGAGACCACCGACAGCGTCGGTCTGGGCGCACCCCGCGCGACGATGCATCGGATTTGGAAGAAAATCGAAGAAGCGCGCTGGTCGCCGGAAGATGGCGTCGGAGCGGCATAGCGACCGTAACGGGCTAATTCCCGCGATTTTCTGGTACAATGCCCTCCACATGATGCTCCGATAGATTAAACCGAATCGGGGACATTTTCCCTTGGCGGCCCGAGCAGTCGGCGCATGCTCCCTGATGGGGACTGTATGGGGGGCATCTTATGGACTCGGTCAGGCCGTTTCGGGCTTTCGTGAGCTATTGCCATGCCGACGCGGCCTTTGCCGCGCGACTCCAGAGAAGGCTCGAAGCCTATCGGCTTCCCCGAAGGCTGGCGGATCAGGTCGCGCCGCTGCCGGGCCAAGGGCAGGGGCGGATCGGACCGATCTTTCGCGACCGCGACGACCTGTCCGCTGCGGAGGACTTGTCCGCCGCGGTGCGTGGGGCGATCGCCGCCTCGTCCGCGCTGATCGTCGTCGCGTCGCCTGACGCGGTGGGGTCGCATTGGGTCACGCGCGAGATTGAGTTGTTTCGCGAGCTTCATCCGAAGTCTCTGGTCCTGGTGGCGCTCGCGCGAGGAGAACCGGGCGTTGCCTTGCCGACCGCGCTGGTCGTCGGCGGTATCGAGCCTCTTGCCGCGGATTTCCGCGCGAACGGAGATGGAGAGCGCCTCGCCTTCCTGAAAATCGTGGCAGCTTTGGTCGGCGTGCCGCTCGACGCGCTGGTCCAGCGCGACGCGCAACGACGTTTGCGGCGCGTGATGGCGATCACGCTTGGTGCCGTGGCGGTCGCGCTACTGATGATTGCAGTCACCGCATTCGCCCTGGTTTCCCGGGCACAGGCGGTGAGCGAACGCAACCAGGCAGAAGGGCTGATCGAGTTCATGTTGACCGACCTCAGAGAGAAGCTGCGGGGCGTCGGCAATATCGACGTGATGGAGCGGGTCAACGAACGCGCCATGGCCTATTACGCGGCGCAAGGCGACCTCTCGCGCCTCCCCGACGACAGCCTGCTCCGGCGTGCGCGCATCCTTCACGCGATGGGCGAGGACGACAAGGAACGCGATCAAGGCAAGGCGGCGCTAGCCAAGTTTACTGAGGCGCATCGCGTCACTGCAATGCTGCTCACGCGCCGGCCGAACGACACCAACCGACTATTTGCTCACGCGCAAAGCGAATTCTGGCTGGGCAGCGCGGCGTGGAAAGTCGACAACTTTGCTACTGCACGCCGCCATTTTCAGCAATATTCGAGGCTGGCACAGCGATTGGTTGCGGGCGATCCGCGTAACAAGGATTGGCAGATGGAAGCGGGGTATGCCACCAGCAACCTCGCTTCGCTCGCGTTGACGGACGAGAAACGCCCGGATCTGGCGCAAACGTTGTTCGAACATGCGGGTGCGCATTTCGAGGCAGCGCGCCGCTTGGCGCCGCATGACGACGAGGCGGCGCGCCAGCTGGCGGACAATTACGGTTGGGTGGCCGACTCATTCTACCAACAGGGTGGGTTCGGGCAAGCACATGCCGCTCGACTACGTCAATTGTCGTTAGTGGAGGGATTGCTTTCGCGTGATTCGGGCAATGCGTTGCTGCGACGGAACTTGGTTGGTTGCCTCATCGGGCTTGGTCGCGCCGCGGCGCAATTACGCAGTACGGGGGAGGCCATCGCGCACTTCCAGCGCGCCAGGTTGATCATCGAACCGCTTGCCGCAGGGGATCCGGAAAACCGCTCATTCGCCCGCCAAAAGGCAGGCGTGACTGTGCGGTTGGCAGGGCTTCTTGGCGCCGATCCGAGTCAGGCGCGCAAGGCGCGTTCTATCGTCGCCGCCGCTCTACATGCATGCGCGACACCCGGCGCTCTTGCCGGCAAAAATGAAGAGCTACAGCTGTGCGAAGCACTTCGCAGCCGTGAGTCAGGCGTATCGGTGAAATGATAGAGGAGGTTGTTATGGCAGACGGTAATGCGGTTCCCACCACGGAAAAATTTTTTATGAGGGCGTCGCCGGTTGCGGCTGCTCCTTTGAAGCCTTGGCACGGGCCGACACATCTCAATTACGCATTTCTGGTGCGCATAAATGTATGCGACAAGATCAGCCCAAGAATTGACATGTTTGAACCCTATCGAATGGCAAGCCCCACCCCGCAATCAGGCATCACAAAGAGCCTTATCGATGAAATTGCAGGCGTATCAAATTCGAGCGCCGATACAAATTACGATTTTGAGTGCAACATCAGTTCTCACGCTTTTATTATATTTGAGATCGTTGATAAAAATGCTCGCTTTCGTGAAGCGGATACGAAAGGTGGGCGGGCTATTGGCATCATGGAAGAATTTGGTGCTGTTGGCAGGTTGCTGTACAGCTCTGAATGGGTCCAGGGTTATCCAAATTTCTGTGCATTTAGCGTAGTGCTGAGCGGTGTAGTCACTGGGGCGAACGCGGAGCAGATATACGGGCTCGCCGTGGACTTCCTGCAGCCAGACGGTAGCTACAAGCCCGACGTTATCGATCCGAAGGTGGAAAATGACGGCGATGGGGGCGCGGGCGTGCCGACCACTCCCTGATTTTTATGGCCATTGAGGCGCGAGGCGTCCGTGATCACGGCGAGGTAGGTGATTCCCCTCGGCATCACCAGTTCGGGTCCGAAAGGCGCGAGCCGGGGGAGTTCTTGCCGCGCGTGAATTGCGAGGTGGCCGGTCACATTCGACCAAGGCCGGAATGAAACGCAACTGTGTCAAATGCTGATGGTGCGGACGGCGGGACTCGAACCCGCATGCCCTTGCGGGCGAGGGATTTTAAGTCCCGTGCGTCTACCAATTTCGCCACGTCCGCTTGATGCCCTGCGAAGCGCATGGGCGGGCAGGCGTCAAGCCGTGCCGGCCCTCAGACGTTCAATCGAACGCGCATTTCCTTGCCGGGCTTGAAATAGGGGACGCGCTTGGCGTCGACCTCGACCACTTCGCCGGTCCGCGGGTTGCGGCCGATCCGGGCGTCACGCGCCCGGGTGGAGAAGGCGCCGAAGCCGCGCAGCTCGACACGGCCGCCGGTCGCGAGGCGTTTCGAAATCTCGTCGAAGAAGGTGGTGACGATCGCTTCCACGTCACGCATCGCCAGATCGGGATTGTCCGCGGCGAGCATTTCGACAAGTTCGGAACGGATCATGGCGTCGTCGACTCCTTCTAACCCCAAATTATCGAGCTACCTCACGGCGCTCGACCTTCCCCCCGGAAGGCCTTGGCGAATTAGTCCCGTTCCGGACAAATGACCGCCTCGGACCTATTGTGTAGCTCAAGCGTCGCGCGGCGAATAGGATCGAATCGACGCAAATTTGTAAAAAATCGCCATTTTCCGGGCAGGCGGACGTGGCCACCTGCCCGGAATGGGGTCTTTTACTTCTTGGCTTCGCTGCTGCGGGCCTTGAGGGCCTCGCCAAGGATGTCGCCCAACGACGCGCCCGAATCGGACGAGCCATACTGTGCCACGGCCTGCTTCTCTTCGGAGATCTGCATCGCCTTGATCGAGAAGGTCGGCTTCTTGGAACGGTCGAAACCGGTCACCATCGCATCGAACTTCTGGCCGACCTGGAAACGCTCCGGACGCTGCTCGTCGCGGTCGCGGCCGAGATCGGTGCGCTTGATGAAGCCCGTCGCACCATCGTCGCCGACCTGGACCTCGAGGCCCGCGTCGCGGACTTCGAGAACGGTGACCGTGACGATCGCGTTCTTGTTGAGGCCGCCCGTACCGCTGCCGCTCGAAGCGGTTGCCGTGCCGCCAGCTGCCGGAGCGCCACGCTCGAGCTGCTTCATGCCGAGCGAGATACGCTCCTTCTCGGCATCGATGTCGAGCACGATGGCCTGAACCATCTCGCCCTTGCGGTGCAGGTTGAGTGCGTCCTCGCCCGAAACGCCCCAGGCGATGTCGGACATGTGGACCATGCCGTCGACGTCGTTGTCGAGGCCGATGAACAGACCGAACTCGGTGGCGTTCTTGACTTCACCCTCGACGGTCGAGCCGACCGGATGCGCTTCGGCGAAGGCCTCCCACGGGTTCGACTGGGCCTGCTTGAGGCCAAGGCTGATGCGGCGCTTGTCGGGATCGACCTCGAGCACGACGACATCGACTTCCTGCGAGGTCGAGACGATCTTGCCCGGATGGACGTTCTTCTTGGTCCAGCTCATTTCGGAGACGTGGACGAGACCCTCGATGCCCGGCTCCAGCTCGACGAACGCACCATATTCGGTGATGTTGGTCACGCGGCCCGACAGCTTGGCGCCGATCGGATACTTGGCGGCGGCGCCTTCCCACGGATCGCTCTCGAGCTGCTTCATGCCGAGCGAGATACGCTGCGTGTCCTTGTTGATGCGGATGATCTGAACGCGGACGGTGTCGCCGATGTTCAGCACTTCGCTCGGATGGCCGACGCGCTTGTAGCTCAGGTCGGTGACGTGCAGCAGGCCGTCGATGCCGCCGAGATCAACGAACGCACCATAATCGGTGATGTTCTTGACGACGCCGTCGATCACCTGGCCCTCGGCCAGCGACAGGATCAGGCCCGAACGCTGCTCGGCGCGGGTCTCTTCCAGGATGGCGCGGCGCGAGACGACGATGTTGCCGCGCTTGCGGTCCATCTTCAGGATCTGGAACGGCTGCGGGATGTCCATCAGCGGGGTCACGTCGCGGACCGGGCGGATATCGACCTGCGAACCGGGCAGGAACGCCACGGCGCCGTTCAGGTCGACGGTGAAGCCACCCTTCACGCGGCCGAAGATGACGCCCTCGACGCGAGCGGTCTTGGCGAATTCGGTTTCCAGCTTGTCCCAGGCGGCTTCGCGGCGGGCGCGATCACGCGACAGCATCGCTTCGCCGTGCACATTCTCGACTCGGTCGACATAGACTTCGACTTCGTCGCCGACCTTCAGATCGGCCTTCTGGCCGGGCATGGCGAATTCACGGAGCGGCACGCGACCTTCCGACTTGAGGCCGACGTCGATGACCGCGAGATCATTCTCGATCGCGGTGACGGTGCCCTTGACGACCCGGCCTTCAAAGCCGTCTGCGTCGCCGAGCGTGGCTTCCAGAAGTGCCGCGAAATCATCGCGCGTGGGGGATGCCGAAGTGGCCATAAATCTCTGATTCCTAAGTACTATGTTTCCGGCCAGCCGGTTGTCTCCGGCGGTCTTGGCCTATATGCCGCGGCGGCCGATTGCCGGTCGCGACGCCCAACGTCCATCGCCCTCGCGAAAGATCATGACAAAGCGAAAAGGGCGCGTAAGCAGGACCGGCGAGTTACCATCCGTTGCCGGATGAGCCGTTTCCGCTTCGCGCCTCGCCCCGGCTAGGGTGATTCCACCTGCGCCGCTGTCCGAGCCTCCACGAGCGCAACGGCCCGCTGGATGGCGGCGTCTATAGAGAGAAAGCTGGTGTCCAGCAAGGCGGCATCGTTCGCCGGTGCCATGGGCGCGATGCCCCGCGTCGAGTCGCGCAGGTCGCGGGCGCGGATGTCCGCCAGCACGCGATCCAGGCTGACCTGCGATCCGCGCTCGCGCAACTCGGCATGGCGGCGCTTGGCGCGGATCATCGGCGTCGCGCGGATGAACAGCTTGGCATCGGCATCGGGCGCGATCACGGTACCGATATCGCGCCCGTCGAGCACGGCGCCGCCCGGCTGATGGGCGAAGCGACGCTGGCGGTGGAACAAAGCCGCCCGTACTAGCGGATGCGCGGACACGACTGAGGCATATTTGCCGATTTCGTCGCTGCGCAGCTCGGGATCCTCGAGCAGATGATCGTCGAAATCGCAGGCGGCGACCGCATCGGCCTCGATCGTCGGGTCGAGTTCGAGCCGCTGCACGTTCGCCGCGACCGCTCGGTAGAGCAAGCCCGTGTCGAGATGCGGCAACCCGTAGCGCTTGGCGAGCGCGCGGGCGATGGTGCCCTTGCCCGATGCGGCGGGTCCGTCGACGGCGATGATCATGAGCCTGCAACCACTTCTGTACCCTTCAACGCATCCAGCGTTTCGAGGAACATAGGGTAGGATGTTGCGATGGGCGAGACATCGTCGATGGTAAGCGCAGATTTCGCGGCGAGGCCCGCCACCGCCATGCTCATCGCGATGCGGTGGTCGAGTTGCGAGGCGATGGTCGCGCCCCCGGCGATCGGTCCGCCGCCATTGCCCTGGATCGCGGCGCCGTCCTCATACTCTTCCACCAGGACGCCGCACGCACCCAGCGCATCGGCCATCGCCGTGATCCGATCCGATTCCTTGACGCGCAGCTCATGCGCGCCGCGGGCGATCGTCCGCCCCTCGGCAAAGGCGGCGGCGACGAACAGCACCGGATATTCGTCGATCATGCTCGGCGCGAGATGCATCGGCACCTCGATCGCCCGCAGCGACGCATGGCGCACGCGCAGATCAGCGACCGGCTCCCCGCCGACGATGCGCGGATTCTCCTCGACGATGTCGGCACCCATCATGCGTAGCGCCTCGAACAGGCCGGCGCGGGTCGGGTTCAGGCCGACATTCATGACGAGCACGTCGGATCCCGGCACGATCGAGGCGGCAACCACCAGGAAGGCGGCGGAGGAGGGGTCGCCCGGCACCACGATCGATTGCGGCTTCAGCTCGGCCTCGCCGACGAGCGAGATGATCCGGCCCTGATTCGTTTCCTCGACGCTAAGCTCGGCGCCGAAGCCGCGCAGCATGCGCTCGCTGTGATCGCGCGTCGCGACCGGCTCGATCACGCGGGTGATACCCGGCGTGTTGAGCCCCGCGAGCAAGATCGCCGACTTCACCTGAGCCGAGGCGACGGGCAGGGTGTATTCGATCGGTACCGCCGGGTTCAGCCCGCGCACCATCAGCGGCAACCGACCGCCCGGGCTTGCGGTGAACTCGGCGCCCATGCGCGACAGCGGCTCGATCACCCGGCCCATCGGCCGCTTCGACAGCGAGGCGTCGCCGGTGAAGGTCGTGGTGATCGCATGGCTGGAAACCAGCCCCATCAGCAGTCTTGTCGAGGTGCCCGAATTGCCCATGTCGAACGCGGCTTCCGGCTGGAGCAGGCCACCGACGCCCACGCCATTGACCAGCCACGCGCCATCGTCCCCGCATCGTATGTCTGCGCCCATCGCTCGCATCGCGGCTGCGGTGGCGAGCACATCCTCGCCCTCCAGCAACCCCTCGATCCGGCTTTCGCCGACGGCGAGTGCGGACAGCATCAGCGATCGATGACTGATCGACTTGTCGCCGGGCACGACGGCGGTGCCGGTAAGCGGGCCGGAGCGGTGGATTTCTAGCGGGCGGGGCAGGGGGTGCGGCATTGGCGCGGGCTTTTGACAGTGCGCTTGCGCTATGGCAAGGCGCGCCCCACTTTGCGGGTCATCTCGCAAAACTCCCATTTTCTTCGAAAGGTCGAATCGGCATGATCAAGCCGGAATGGGGCACGAAACGGTCGTGTCCGAAATGCGCAACGCGCTTCTACGATCTCGGGAAGGACGATCCGGTCACCTGCATCTCCTGCGGGTCGACCTGGGTGCCCGAGCCTATTCTGAAGTCGAAACAGCCGCTGCCGTTCGACGCGCCAAAGCCCGAACTCGTCAAGAAAGATGCCGACCTGGTCGGTGACGACGATGAGGATATCGACACCGGCGAAGACGAGGAGCCCTCGCCCGACGACGAGGTCGATCTCGGCGGTGACGACGATCTCGGCGTGGAAGCGCCGACGGACGACGACGAGCATTGATCGATTGATGGGCGCCCCCGGCCTCGGCCGGGGCGCCCGGAAATCCCGGGACTGAATTTTTTGATAGGGCAACCGGTATAGCCGCTTGCCAAGCATGCATCGCCTCGGTAGGGGCGACGCCTTCGCGGGAAATTCCAGACCCGCGACGATGGGGCCGTAGCTCAGCTGGGAGAGCGCTGCGATGGCATTGCAGAGGTCTGGGGTTCGATCCCCCACGGCTCCACCATTTTCCTGAATAAAGCGATTCGAGATCGCGCCATGCGTCTGGCGGTGGGCCGCCCGTGCTCGACCACAAGTCCGGGCTTGAGCACGGCATCCATCACATAGGCATGGCTGAAATGCCGCCATATCGCCGCACAGCACGGCAATGATTTCCTGCGATCGTTTGGGGTGCGGCGGATTCGGGGAAAAGGGGCGACCCGGCACATGAGTGCCGGGCCGCAGGTTACGTCTTGCTAGGGAGCATCAACGCAATGCTTATCTAATCCCTATCAGATGACTGGGAAATACAGACCTGCTTTGCTTTGCGATAGTCCGCCTTCGTGATCAGACGAAATCAGGGGACGAAATCCAGGCGATCACGCGGAGCAATAAAAAGGCCGCGCGACCAGCTGGTCGCGCGGCCCTGTTCCGGCGCCGCTTGGGAACGCCGGAGTGCGGCTCAGTGAGCCGCAACGTTCTCGGCGCTGTCCAGGGGAGCAGTCGCGTTGTCGACCACAGTCGCGTTGTCCGTCACGTTCAGCACTTCGTCGGTCGCGTTCACGTCCAGCGTGTCTTCGCTGTTCAGAGCAACTTCGCTGCTGTTGTTATCGACGGCTGCCGGCTTCGGGTCGCAAGCGGCGAGGCCGAGCGAGGCGACGGCGATGAGCGGCAGGATAACGAACTTCTTCATGGACGATTTCTCCGTGGTTGATTCAGGACATTACGGAGAGACGTCGATCGTCACCCGTTCCGTCCTGGTGTGTGTCCGCAGCCTCCATGGCTCAATTCCCATGCGTTTAATAGGAAAAAATGCGATGGGACGGTATCGAAACCGGACGTGTCGTCGCCGTCGATGGCTGGACGTCGCGTGCGGTGACGGATGATGTCGTCGCAAGGCCGGCGCGCATGATCTGAACAACCGGCACGCTCGGTCGTTACGCGTCTGTGTCGACATCGCCGCTCCCCGTTCTGGTCAACCGCAAGGGAGGCACCGCCGCATCCGCTGGCGAGGATCTCGAACACACTCTGATCGACGCCTTCGCCGCTGCCGGTACCAATATCGCCGTGCGATTGCTTGATGGACCCGACATGCCCGACGTGGTGCGGAAGGCGGCCGCGACCAGTCGGCGTGTTGTCGTCGGCGGCGGTGATGGCACCGCGGCCTGCGCGGCAGCCATATTGGCGGACAGCGATGTGGAGATGGGTCTGTTGCCGCTCGGCACGCTGAACCATCTCGCGCGTGATCTCGGCATTCCTGCAACGCTGGAAGAGGCGGCGGCGCTGGCGGCCAGCGGCACCGCGACCTCGATCGATCTCGCCGAGGTCAACGGCCATGTCTTCGCCAACAACGCGTCGATCGGCCTGTATCCGATGATGGTGCGGCGGCGCGACGCCTATCGCGAAAGGCTGGGCGTGCCGAAATGGCTCGCCGCGATTCCCGCCTCGTGGAGTGCCTGGACGCGGCTGCGGCGCTACCGCCTCAGCCTGGACATGGGCGAGGGGCAGAGGCCGCTGGTCACGTCGTTGCTGTTCGTCGGCAACAACCGCTATTCGCTCGAACGCGGGCAGATCGGCGAGCGGGCCTCGCTGAAGCAGGGCAAGCTGTCGGTCTTTGCGCTCGCTGCGCCGGGGCGGTTCGCGCTGCTCTGGTTCGCGCTTCGTGCGGTGGCCGGACGCGCCGATCATCACAAGGATTTCGTCGAATATGGCGAGTGCGAGTCCTTGACCGTCCATGCGCACCGCACGCGTGTCGATGTCGGGCTCGACGGCGAAGTGCAGGAACTCGAATTCCCGCTGCATTTCCGGATCAGGGCAGGGGCGCTGCGGATCGTCGCGCCGCCGGAAAAATCCCTAGCCGAACGCCCAGCGTAATGTCCGCGCGATCCCGAAGGTCCCGGCGCGCACCAGCGGCCGGGTCAGTCGCGGCGCTGAAAGCCCGTGCATCGCCCGTGCCCAGTCCGGCAGCAAATCGACCGCCGCCTGGAAGGTGATCGCCTGCACCGGCCCTGAAGACAAGGTGCGCGCCGGCTGCTTCAGCACCAGCGCGGCAACCTCCCGCGTCCGCGCGTCGGCCGTCAGCTCGGGCCGCATCGCGGCGATCAGCGCGTTCGCTTCGGCCCGGCTGCGCGGCACCGGATCGGCGCCCAGCGCTTCGGGGATGCGCGCGAACTCGGCGAAGTACCGGTCCTGGTCGGCGGCCGACATCCCCGGTTCGCTATAGCGGATCCAGGCGTCGAGGAAGCTGGTCGCCTCGCTGACATGCACCCAGGCAAGCAGTTTCGGATCAGCCGCGCGATACGGCGTACCGTCGGGCAGCACGCCATCGACCTTGCCATGGATGCCGCGGACCCGCGCGATCGCGGCTTCCGCCTCGTCCCGCCCGCCATAGGTGGTCATCGCAATGAACCGGGCGGTACGCCGCAACCGCCCGAGCATGTCGGTGCGGAAGTTTGAATGGTCCCACACGCCTGCGAGCACGGCCGGATGCAGCATCTGCAGCAGCAGCGCGGCGACCCCGCCGACCATCATCGTCGTCACATCGCCGTGCACGCGCCACACGACCGTTCCCGGATCGAACAGCGCGTTATCGCTGCGCATCACCGGGCGTTCGCCCTTCTTGGTGTCGTTGAGCACGGCGCGCACCTGCCTGACGAGGCCGCGCCGCACGCCTTGCGTGATCGCAGCCCCGATCCCGGCATGGCTGGGGAGGGAGGGGCGCGGCATGGCGGTCAGCCTTCCTCGATCGTGCGGATATCTTCCGGCCCGACCGCCAGTTCGCGCCAGTCGAGTTCTTCCTCGAGTACCTCATAGGCGTCCTCGCCGATCTTTTCCTCGTCGCGCAGCGCGAAAAGCCTGTCGCGCTGCGCGGCGATGGCGGCGCGCTTCAGTCGTTGGCGCTCTTCGAAAGCTTTGCAGGCGGCGGCGTCGACCAACGCATCCCGGTCGATCTCGAGCTGCCGGCGCGTTTCCTCTGCGACCGTGCCTTTGGCATCGGCGATTGCCTCCAGGGCAACGTCGGCGAGAGATTTGCGCGCGGCGGCCATCTCGCGCTCCTCCGCACCGCCGTCGTGCAGCTTGAGCAGGCGGATCAGCGGCGTCAGCGTCAGGCCCTGAACCACCAGCGTCGCCAGCACCACGCCGAACGCGGCGAGCAGGATCATGTCGCGGTGCGGGAAATCGGTAGGCAAAGCGAAAGCGGTCGCCATGGTCACCAGCCCGCGCATGCCGCACCAGCCGACCACGATGCTCTGGGCAAGGCTCGGCGCCTTCAAGGGGCCGCGGATCACCGCGAAGCGCTGAGCAAGCCGGTTGTAGAGCATTACCCATGCCATGCGGGTCACCACGACGCCGGCGACCACCAGGCCGGCGAACTTCAGCGCTTCCTGCAGCCGCTCCGGCGGCATGTCGCCGACGATCTCGCGCACCTGCATGCCCATCAGCAGGAAAGCGAGCACGTTGAGCAGGAACACCACGCCGCCCCACACCGCGAAGGACTGGATCCGGCTCCGCGCGCTGGCGCGTACGATCGGGGAATTGGCGAGGAACATCGCCATCGCGACCACGCACAGCACGGCGGACAGGCCGAGCCGGTCGGCGATCATCCATACCAGGAAGGTGTTGACGAACTCGAGCAGGTTCCCGCCGAGCGTTCCGCGCGTGTACGGCACCACATAACGATGAACCCAGCCGCAGGCGATGCCGAGCGCAATGCCCCCGGGTACCGCGAGGCCAAGGCGCAGCGCCACCCCGCCATCGATCCCGCCATGGCTCTGGACGGCCAGCGCGGCGCTGAACAGCAGCAGCGCGGTCGCGTCATTGAGCAGGCTCTCGCCGGTCAGCACCTCGACCGTGCGCCGCGGCAGCTTGGCCGATCGCAGCACGGTCGTCGCGGCCGCGGCATCGGGCGGGGCAACGATCGCCCCCAACGTGATGGCGGCGGCGATCGGCAGCCCCGCGAACGCCCAGCCGATCCACGCGACCACCCCGGTCGTCATGAGGACCGCGCCGACCGCCAGCGCGAGCAGCGGGCGCCACAGGCTGCGGATCGCCGCCAGCGGGAAATCGAACGCCGCGTCGACCAGCACCGGTGCGATGAACAGGGCAAGGGCGGTATGCCCGTCGAGGCGGATCACCGGGCTGCCCGGGATCAGCGCCACGATCACCCCGGCGGCGGCGAGCATCGTCGGATAGGGAATCCAGGTCCGCCGCGCCACCTGCAGCAGCAGGATCGCCATCAGCAGCAGCGCGATCAGGCTTTCGAAGAACGTCACACCGTCATCCTAACCTGCACGAAGCCCCCGTCCAACCTCGCTCGACAGGCACGAAAAATGTCGCGCCCGCCACTGTCCCGGTATTGGACGCGCGTTAACCGAATTCCGTGCTGGCTCGAATCGTAAACGCGGCGTTAACTGTTGCGCATGGCTCAGCACCTCGCCCTTCCGGCCACCGCCGCCCGCCACCCGTTCCGCCAGCGGCTCGCCCTGGTGCAGCCTCAGGCGCTGCCCCGCAAGCCAGCGCGGGCGCGCAGCGACGATGAGGATCTGAAGCTGTTCGCGCTGAGCTTCACTGCCTTCTTCATCTGCATTTACACCTTCATCTTCTGAAGGCGGCGCGTCGCCGCTACGCGTCGATTCAAATATATAGTCGATCATCGCAAGGTGATGGCGGAGGGCGCTGTGGCGTCGATCCCGCTGTTTCTCATCGTCGGCGAATGCGGATTTCCCTGTTCCGCGCAGATTTTTCCCTGTTACCGGGAAGGAATTCCCTGTTATTCGATAACAGGGAATTTAGCGATAACACATTCTAATATATAAACAATATTGCAGATAATTCGGCGAAAAACTGCTCAAAAAAAAGAAATTCCCTGTTAATTCCCTGTTCCGGGGCAATTAACAGGGAATTCCCCTCGCTCGGTACGGGCCGTCTAGTCGCAGGCCAGATGCAGCTTCTGCGCGAGCCAGGCCGAGACCAGGCACATGCCGGCCACCACGAACAGCATGTTGTCGGGTGTCACGCCCAGCGCCGAGGCGCCCAGCACCAAGAGCGTCCCGACCACCATCGCGCCCGAATTGACGACATTGTTGGCGGCGACGGTGCGCGCCGTCTGATCCTTGGTCACGGTCGTGGTGAGGAAGGTATAGAGCGGCACCACGAACATCCCGCCGGTGATCGCAATCCCCATCAGCACCAGCACCAGCGGGATGGCCCGGGGAATCTGGAAGAAGGCGATCCAGTCGTACAGCGTGCCCTCCGGCGCGGCCGGCCAGGCGCGGATCATCAGCGAGAAGACGACGACCAGGCAGCCCATCGCGATCACCGAGGCTGGCGCATATTTCGCGGAGACCCGGCCCTTGAGCATGGTGTTGATCGCGATCGATCCGATCGCGATCCCGATCGAGAACAGCGCGATCACGATGCTCGACACCTGCGGATCGGCGGTGAGCACGTTCTTCACCAGCGGCGGGAAGGTGACGATTAGTACCGCGCCGATCGTCCAGAAGAAGCTGATCGCGCAGATCGCGAGGAAGAGGCGCGGGATATGCATCGTCGCGTTGATCAGCCGCCACGATGCGGTGAAGGGGTTGTAGTTGATCGAGAGTACCGCGCCCGCGCGGGGCGCCGGCGGCACCATCCGGCCGGTGATCCAGCCGACGATCGCGACGCAGATGCCCATGATCGCGGCACCCTCGACCGACAGGATGCCGGCAAAGATCGTCCCGAGCAGGATCGCCAGATAGGTCGCTGCCTCGACCAGGCCAGTCCCTGCGAGCACCTCGTCAGGCTTCAGATGCTGCGGCAGAATCGCGTATTTGATCGGCCCGAAAAAGGTCGAATGCGCGCCGAGGCACAGCACGGCACCCAGCATAAGACCTAGTCCGGTGGTCCAGAATCCGGCTCTCGCGACCATCAGTCCGGCGGCGCCGAGCAGCATGATCGCGATCTCCACCGTTTTCACGATCCTGATGATCTTCGCCTTGTCGGTCGTGTCGGCAAGTTGCCCCGACAGCGCGGACAGCAGGAAGAAGGGAAGGATCGCCAGGCCGGTCGCCAGCGCATTGAAGCTCTGTTCGACCTTGGGGTCGTTGAACACCTGGTATGTGGCGAACAGCACCATCGAGGTCTTGAAGAGGTTGTCGTTGAAGGCACCGAGAAACTGGGTGATGAAAAGCGGCATGAACCGGCGCTCTTTCAGCAAGCCGAGCGCATTGAGCATGATGGGAAACGGCCTCACATGTGGCGAAATAGGGGCAACGCATAGCCGAGCGTGCGATGGCGCAGCAACCGAATAGTCGGTTACCGTCTCCCGGCCGCCCGATGGAGGCGCGACTCGAGCATTGCGGGGGAAGGCGCCGGACCCTAGGTTGTCCTTAATGCTGACCTTGCCCAACATCCTCACCCTCTCGCGGATTCTCGCGGTGCCGCTGCTCGTCGGCTTTTTGTGGTGGCCGGCCTGGCCGGCCGGCTATGCGGTCGCCTTCGCGCTGTATTGCCTGATGGGCATCACCGATTATTTCGACGGTTATCTGGCCCGGTCCAAGGGCACCGTGTCGAAGCTCGGCATCTTCCTCGATCCGATCGCCGACAAGATCATGATCGCCTCCGTCGTGCTCATGCTGGTGGCGACGCGCGATATCGCCGGATGGTCGCTGATCGCGGGGATCATCATTCTGCTGCGCGAGATCGCGATTTCCGGCCTGCGCGAGTTCCTCGCCCAGCTTCAGGTCTCGGTGCCGGTGTCGAAGCTGGCCAAGTGGAAGACGACCTTGCAGCTCGTCTCGCTCGGCGGGCTGATCCTTGCCGGCGCGTTGCCCGCCTTTCCCTGGATCCAGACCCTCAGCATCGCCGCCCTCTGGGGCGCCGCGGTGCTGACCCTGATCACTGGTTGGGACTATCTGCGGGTCGGCCTGAAGCACATGGACTGAGCGCCGCGATGGCGATCGACCTGCTCTATTTCTCCTGGGTGCGCGAAGCGATCGGCACGGGCAGCGAGACGCTCGATCCGCCCGAGGGGCTAGCGCGCGTCGCCGATCTGATCGACTGGCTCGCGACACGCAGCGAGGGCCATGCCCGCGCCCTGGCCGATCGCGGCCGGCTGCGCGCCGCGGTGGACCAGATCTTCGTCGGCCTCGATTCGCCGCTCGGGCGCCCGCGCGAGGTTGCGATCTTCCCGCCGGTGACCGGGGGATGATCCGCGTGATCGTCCAGCACGAGCCGATCGATCAAGCGGCAGAGTTCGAGGCGATCATGGCGTCGGGCGTCGGCGGGATCGCCACCTTCGCTGGCGTGGTCCGCGCCGACGATGGCGTGACCACGCTGGAACTCGAACATTATCCGGGAGCGACCGAGGCTGCCTTGCGCAGCCTGGCCGAAGAGGCCGCCGGCCGATGGGGCCTTGCCGCGGCAAGCGTGGTGCACCGGGTGGGCGTGATGCAGCCGGGCGAACTGGTCGTATTCGTCGGCACGGCCGCGGCGCATCGCAGCGCGGCACTCGAATCATGCGCCTTCCTGATCGATCGTCTGAAGACCGAGGCGCCTTTCTGGAAGCGCGAGACCCGCGGCGACGAGGCCCGCTGGGTCGAACCGCGCGACGGTGACACGCATGCCGCCGCGCGGTGGGACAAGCCCTAGGCCGGCTTAGCCAAGCTTGGGCAACAACACGCCGTTGACGACGTGCACCACGCCGTTCGACTGGCGGACGTCTGGCACTTCGACATAGCTCTTGTTGCCGTTGACATCGGTGATCTGGATCGCGCCGTTGAGATCGGTGACGGTCAAGGTCTCGCCCTCGACGGTGGTGAGCTTCGCGGTGCCGCCGCCCGCAGTCATCTGCTGCTTCAGCTGTTCGAGCGTGATGGCACCAGGCACGACATGATAGCTGAGCACCTTGACCAATGTAGCCTTGTTTTCGGGCTTCATCAGCGTGTCGACCGTGCCGGCGGCAAGTCGCCCGAATGCGTCATTGGTCGGCGCGAACACGGTGAACGGGCCGGGGCCCGCCAGGGTTGCGTCGAGCCCGGCTGCCTTCACCGCGCTGACCAGGGTCGTCAAATTGGGGGCGGCCGCTGCGTTGGCCGTGATCGGCTTGGTCGCGTCCATCGCCGCGCCGCCGACGGCGGGGTTCGGTGCTGCCTGGGCCGCCGGGGCGGCGGGGGCAGGGGCGGCCTGAGGGGGACGAGCTTCGGTGGCGGAGGCGACCATCAACAGGCCGGACATCGCCACAACCGGAAGCTTGGTGGAAAATCTCATCAGTCTCTCCAGCTATATCGAATGCGCCCAAGGGAAATGGTCCCTCGGGGAACGCGCATGACAAGATACGGTCCGGCGGCTGAATGGTTTCAGAACCGCAGGCTACTGCGCTTCGGCAAGTACCTCGGCGAGCAGGTGGAAATCCTTTTCGCGCGGCGATGCGCGGCGCCAGACCAGCGCGATACGGCGTGCAGGATTTGCGGCATCCAGTGGCCGTGCGGTGAGTCCCGTATGATCCAGGATGCCTGCCTTCAGCGCCATCTCCGGCAGCATCGTCACGCCCAGTCCATTGTCGACCATCTGGACGATGGTGTGGAGCGAGGTACCCATCATCGTCGCTTCAGCGCGCAGTTCGGGCCGGTTGCACGCGGCGAGCGCGTGATCCTTCAGGCAATGCCCGTCCTCGAGCAGCAGCAGCCGGTCCTCATTGATGTCGTCGGCATGCATCGCGCTCGTAGCGCTGCCGATCTCGCCTTCGGGCCCCGCGACGAACAGCCGATCCTCGAACAGGAACTGCGACGCCACCTCGCCGCAAGCATAGGGCAGGGCAAGCAGCACGCAATCGGTCCGGCCATTGTGCAAGCCCTCGCACGCTGCGCCACTCGGTTCCTCGCGCAGGAACAGCTTCAGGTCGGGATAGTCGCGCCGCAACCGCGGCAGGATGCGCGGCAGCATGAACGGCGCGATGGTGGGGATCACGCTCATGCGCATCTCGCCCGACAGCGGCCGTCCGGCGGCGCGCGCGAGGTCACCCAGCTCCTCCGCTTCGCGCAGCACCCGGCGCGCCTTGTCGGCGATGCGATCGCCCAGCGGCGTGAACCGCACCACGCGTCGGGTGCGCTCGACCAGCGTCACGCCGATCAGCGTCTCCAGTTCGCGGATGCCGGCCGAGAGCGTCGACTGCGTGACGAAGCACGCATCGGCCGCCCGGCCGAAATGGCCATGGTCCTTCAGCGCCACGAGATATTGCAGCTGTTTCAATGTGGGCAGGTAGGTGGCCATAATCGCCTCAGTCGATCAACTCGGTCTAAATAACCTGTTGGATCGATTAAATGCCAGCCTTATATGCAGCCCCGCACAGACGGCGAATCAATCGCTGCACCTGCGAGGATGCCGAAGGCCGACCCAATTCCTGAGGAGGCCAATATGCTTACTGTCGGTGACAAGCTCCCCGAATTCACCGTTCCCGTCCAGCAGGGCATCGACGCGCTTCCCGCCGGCGAGACGCTCAGCCACGACGCCTTCCCGGGCCGCTGGAAGATCCTGTTCTACTGGCCGAAGGATTTCACCTTCGTCTGCCCGACCGAGATCGTCGGCTATGCCGCGCTCAAGGAAGACTTCGCCGATCGCGACGCCGTGCTGATCGGCGCCTCGACCGACACCGCGCACGTCCATCTCGCGTGGCGCAAGTCGGATCCGGATCTGGCTGCAGCCGATTTCCCCTGGCTGGCGGACAATGGCGCAGTTCTGGCGTCGAAGCTCGGCATCCTCGATGCGAACGAGCATGTCGCCTATCGCGCGACCTTCATCATCGACCCGGACAATGTCATCCAGGCGGTGCAGGTCAACGGTCTGAACGTCGGCCGCAACCCCGCCGAGACGCTCCGCGTCCTCGACGCGCTGCAGACCGACGAGCTCTGCCCGTGCAACTGGAACAAGGGCGACGACGTCCTCCAGGTTGCCGCGTAATTGACGAAGTTTGAAGGGGCGCGGGGCCAGCGGCCCCGCGCCCCTTCGTTTGATTGGAGTACATCATGTCGCTCAAGGAATTCGCGGGCACGCTGCCTGACTTCGCCAAGGATATCCGGCTGAACGTCGGCTCGCTGCTCAACGAGGCGCATCTGCCCGACCAGCAGAAATACGGCCTGCTGCTTACCTGCGCGCATGGCTCGGGCTACAAGCCGCTGGTCGACGCGACCGAGGCCGAAGTGGCCGACAAGCTCTCGCCCGAGGCAGCCAATGCGGCTCGCGCGGCGGCGGCGGTGATGGCGATGAACAACGTCTATTACCGGTTCACCCATCTGGCGGGGAACAAGGAATATCTCACCATGCCGGCCAAGCTGCGCATGAACGTGATTGGCGCGCCGGGCATCGACAAGGTCGATTTCGAGCTGTTCAGCCTCGCCGTCTCGGCAATGAACGGCTGCGGCATGTGCATCGACGCGCATGAGAATGTGCTGAAGAAAGCCGGTGCCACTGCCGAAGCGATCCAGACCGCAGTGCGCATCGGTGCCGTGATGACGGCGGTTGCGACGGTGCACGCAGCGGTGAACTGAGCTTTCCCAAAGCCCCTCCCCTTCAAGGGGAGGGGAGAAGCGTCATTTCGTCAATGCCGCCCAGATCGTATAAGCGCTGGTCACCGTCAGCAGCACCCCGACCATCGCCATCAGCAATCTTGCCGGCACGCGTTTTGCCAGCAGCCCACCGAACGGCGCCGCGATCAGCCCGCCAATCAGCAGTCCCACCGTCTGCAGCGTGAACGCCGCGAACCCCATGGTCGCGATAAAGGTCGCGGAGATGGTCGCGGTCAGAAAGAATTCCGACGTGTTGACCGTGCCGATCGTGCTGCGCGGGCTCGCGCCCTGGACCAGCAGGTTGGACGTCACCACCGGGCCCCAGCCGCCGCCGCCCGCTGCATCGAGGAAACCGCCGACCAGACCGAGCGGCTCGATGATCTTGGGTTCGCGCGGCTCGACCCGGCCACGCCAGGCGCGGTACAGCAGGTAGAGACCGATCGAGGCGAGATACGCCATCACGAACGGCTTCGCGACCGCGGCATCGACATTGCTCAGCACATAAGCGCCGAGCGCACCGCCAATCACCCCGGGGATCACCAGCCGGCGGAACAGTTTCCAGTTGACGTTCTTGTGAAAGATATGGCTCGCGCCCGACGCGGCGGTGGTGAAAGTCTCCACCGCGTGGACGCTCGCTGAGGCGAGCGCGGGGGGCACGCCGAGAAAGCTCACCAGCAGCGTGTTGTTGATCACGCCGAACGCCATGCCCAGCGCCCCATCGACCATCTGCGCGGCAAAACCGACAGCGATATAGGGCAGCACAGTTTCAACGGTCGCCAGCGTTACGTCGAACATCAGGGTGAACTCTCCGCGACCGATTTGTGCCGAATTGCCGTTCCTGCGAAATCCTACAAGCAAGATAGGGTTTATGCCGCGAAAGTTCGCGACAGTCTGGTCCTTTAATTCGCCCGATTGAACGCCTAGATATCGGCGCTGCAAAGGGGAGCGAGATGATGGAGCGGATGATCGCCTATCTCGATTCGATCAAGGCGCGCGATCCGGCGCCACGGTCTCGGCTGGAGATTTTGACCTATCCCGGGGTGTGGGCGCTCGCCTGGCACCGCGTCGCGCATCGCCTGTTCAAGGCGCGCCTCTATTTCCTCGCTCGGCTGGTGAATCACTTCTCGCGCGCCTGGACGGCGATCGACATCCATCCGGGTGCGAAGATCGGCCGCAACTTCTTCATCGATCACGGCTTCGTCGTGATCGGCGAGACGGCGGAGATCGGCGACAACGTCACCATCTATCAATGCGTCACCCTGGGCGGCACCAGCCCCGACAATGGGGTGGCGGGCAAGCGCCACCCGACCATCATGGAGGGCGCGATCATCGGGTCGGGCGCGCAGGTGCTCGGGCCGATCACCGTCGGCCGCGGCGCGCGTATCGGCGCCAATGCGGTGGTGACTCGCGACGTCGCCGAGGGCGCGGTGATGGTCGGCATCCCGGCGCGCGCGACCATGGTCGAGGGTGGGCAGAAGCCACAGGAATTCCTCGCTTACGGCACGCCGTGCAGCGAGATGTTCGATCCGCAGACGCAGAAACTGGAATTGCTCCGCTGCGAGCTCGACACGATGCGCAAGCGGCTCGACGCGCTGCTCGCTGAATCCGAACCCAAGCGCAAGAACGTGCGCGATCGTGCCTGACGGCCTGGGCGCTGAGCGCTGATGGGGACGGTAACCCCTTTTCCGCTGCCGCAGGGGCGCGCCGGCCAGGTCGGCTTCGAACGCCTCGAACTCACTCGTATCCTCGATCTCTACGGCCGGATGGTTGCGGCCGGCCATTGGCGTGATTATGCGATTGAACTAGGTCGCGACGCAGCGGTCTTCGCCGCCTTCCGCCGCGCAACCGAGCGGCCCGAGTACCGCATCCAGAAGCACCCCGCGCTGCGTAGCCGCCAAGGTATGTGGTCGTTGGTCAACGAGGCCGGGGTGGTACTGAAACGTGGGCACGAGCTAGTACCGGTGCTGGCGCCGCTCGAGCGCAGGCTGATGAAGCTCGTCGATTGAGGCGGATCGGCGTTGGCGCCGGTCGTCCCTTGATTCAAGATCTGCGCGGATGCTGGCAATGCACGGGTCGGCAGCACCCTTCCGGGTGTCCCCCGCTCTTTCTCAGCTCGAATTAACATAGCGGAATTTGCCGGCTGTTATTCGATAACAGCCAATATCGTCACAAAGCCGGGAAGCGCTGCGCCGCCCCCTTTTTGGTCGCATGACAGTGGCTACTGGCCGGCGCGACATCCACCGGGGAATCGTACGCGGCCTGCGCCACAAAAAGAAACCCCCGGCGGCCCATGGGCTGCCGGGGGCAGTTTGGCTTGGCAGGTTCTTGCGTCAGGCGGTGGCCATTGCCCCGACTGGCGGAAGCTTTTCGCTCAGGCCGCCCAGGGTGCCGACGACCAGCCGACGCATCGGGTGCCAGAAGGCCGAGAGCGTCAGTAGCGCGGAACCGATCACCAGCGCGGTGAAGGCCCAGGCCAGTTCGACCGCACCTGCAGTGACGAACAGCGAATACATGGCGTAGAGGACATAGGCGAGGCTGGAGACGAGCAGCGCGCGACGGTCGACCGCCAGCGCCACGAAGGCGAAGGCGAGGTACAGCACGAGCACGATTCCCGCGGTGTTGAGCGTGATGGTCTCGTTGAACACGCCGAGCATATGGAACACGGGATGCGCGATCAGCGGCGCGGCGGCGAGATGGAGCCAGAAGGCGACGTCGGAGCGGCGCGTGCGGCGCTCCCGGTCCGACATGTCCCACCACATCGCCAGCGCGAACACCGCGAGGCCGCCGGCGAGAAGGATCGGATAGATCGCATCCTTCGCCGCCGGGATCGCGGCGAGCGTCAGCGCGACCGCGACCGCGACCAGCGATGCAGCGCCGGCCGCAACGGTGATCGGTACCATGAAGCGCTTCCAGTGCACCCAGGCCGCGCCGGCCGCGACCAGGCCGATACCTGCGCCGATCACGGCGTTGGTGCGGTCGGAGAGATCGGGATCGATCTCGACCATCATGCCGACCAGGGTCGCTGCCACGCCGCCGACAAAGGCGATCAGCAGCAGGATGCTGGGCAGTGCCATGCGGCGCTGCCGGGTGAAATATTCCGCGAGCCCCCACGCGGCGATGGCGACGAGTGCGCCGGCGAGCGGCGTGAAGATCGACTCGCCGATCCAGGCGAGGGCGACGAGGACCAGCCCGACTGCGATGGCGACGAAGATGTCGTTGAATCCGCTGAGGAGTTTGAAATGCTCCTCGTCCACCGCCGGTGCCGAATGGCTCCTGGCGACATGGCTGCGCAAGGCCGCGGCAGCTTCGCGGGAGATGGCCCCCGCCGCTACCGCGTCGTCAAGATCGCTCTCGCTGTACATGGCATTCCTCCTGTTTTGTTACGGGAGGAATACCACTAGTGTATTGCCATTGCAATACACCGGTACGGTTCAACCGCCCTGAAGCTTTTTCAGGATCGACATGGCCTGTTCGCCACCCGATTGCGGGGTCATCTCGCCGGTGCGATCGACGATCTCGCTCCAGTGCGCCGCGATGCCCTCGGGGCTCAGATCCTCACCGGTCAGCAGCTTGCCCTGGGTCAAGGTGACATAGGCTGCCTGGAACACGCCGGCGCCGGCACCGACGATCATGTTGGTCGGCGCATCCTCCGATACGAGATAGAGCGCGGCGGGGACGACCTTCTCCGGCGCAAAGGCCTGGAACGCCTCGGGCGGGAACAGGTCTTCTGTCATGCGCGTGCCCGCAGTCGGGGCGATCGTGTTGACCTTGATGTTGTTCTTGGCGCCCTCGAGATAGAGCGTCTTGGCGAAGCCGGCGAGGCCGAGCTTGGCGGCACCGTAATTGGTCTGCCCGAAATTGCCGTAGAGCCCGGTCGAGGACGCTGTCATCAGGATGCGGCCGTAATTCTGTTCGCGCATCGTCTCCCACACCGCCTTGGTGACATTGGCGGATCCGATCAGATGGACATCGACCACGAACTGGAAATCGGCCGGCTCCATCTTGGCGAAGCTCTTGTCGCGCAGCACGCCGGCATTGTTGATCAGGACATGGACGCCGCCCCATTTCTCCTTCGTCTTGGCGACGAGCTCGACCATGTGATCATATTCGGTGACGCTGCCGCCGTCCGACATCGCTTCGCCGCCAGCCGCCTCGATCTCGGCGACGACCTTCAGCGCTGCGTCGGAATGGCCGGTGCCGTCGCGCGATCCGCCCAGATCGTTGACGACGACTTTCGCGCCGCGCTTCGCCAGCTCGAGCGCATAAGCGCGACCGAGGCCGCCGCCTGCGCCGGTGACGATCGCGACGCGGTCCTTGAAACTGATGGTCATGCGGGCGCTCCCAAAGATGATGAAGCGCTTCCTATTCTATCGCACCGCCAAGGCAAGTAGCGGCGGTAGGGGCGGGCGCTCCCGGGCGCCCGCCTGTCATATCAGCGTCCGCCGCGCTGCATGCATTTGTCGAACTGGCCGCGCTTGCAGATCGGGTATTTCGCGAGCGGCGGCGGCGGGGGGAAGGCCTGGTCCGGCGAGGGCGCCTGGACGAAGGTCGGCTTCACGCCTGGCTGGGGCGTACCCGACAGTGCCGGCTGGCTGGGCTGATAGCCGCCGACCGGATCGGGCGTCGTCGCCGCATCGGTGGTGGCTGCCGTCTGCGGGGCGGGCGTTTCCTGCGCCACCGCCGGCATCGCGACCGCAAGAGCGGCCAAGAGCATGAGTTTCATCACTGTCTCCTGCATTATAGGCGCAGGCTATCGCCGCGCCCGCCCCCAACGCGCGGGCGGGCGCATGGCTCCACTGTTTCGCAGGCGATTCGACAAGAAATCCCCCTCCCTTCGGGGAGGGGGATTTATCAGGCGCCTGAATCCAGCGCGTACCCTGCGGACCGCACTGTCCGGATGATATCCGGCCGGTTCGTCCCGTTGATCGCCTTGCGCAGACGGCGAATGTGAACGTCGACGGTCCGCGATTCGATGTCGGAGTCATGCCCCCACACCGCATCGAGCAGCCGCTCGCGGGAGAAGACCCAGCCCGGATGCTCGAGGAAATGCTTCAGCAGGCGGAACTCGGTCGGGCCAAGCGGCACGACTTCGCCCGCACGGCGGACCTTGTGGCCGACCGTGTCCATCTCGACATCGCCGTAGGTGAGCTGCTCGCCCGCCAGCGCCGGCCGCACGCGACGCAGCACCGCGCCGACCCGCGCCACCAGCTCGCGCGGCGAGAAGGGCTTCGTCACATAATCGTCCGCGCCGGTTTCGAGTCCGCGCACGCGATCTTCTTCTTCACCGCGCGCGGTGAGCATGATGATCGGCACGTTCGCCGTCTCGGGCATGCGGCGCAGGCGGCGGCACACCTCGATGCCGGACAGCCCCTCGACCATCCAGTCGAGCAGCACGATATCGGGGGTCTGCTCCTTGGCGAGCAGCAGGGCTTCCTCGCCGTCCGGGGTCTGCTTGACCTCGAAATCCTCGCGCTTGAAATGATAGATCAGGAGTTCGGCAAGCGCCGCATCATCCTCTACCAGCAGCATTTTCGCTCGGGCCATCGGTCTTGCTCCTTCAGATCGTTTCGATCGTCGCGCGGTCACGCTCGGCCATGTGCGTGCCCGTTGCGGCATAATATACCATTTCGGCAACATTGGTCGCGTGGTCGCCGACGCGTTCCAGGTTCTTTGCGATGAACAGCAGGTGGGCGACCTGGCCGATCGTCTTCGGGTTCTCCATCATGTGCGTCACGAGCACCCGGAAGAGGCTGTTGTAAAAATCGTCGACTGCCTTGTCGCGCTCGCACACCGAGACCGCGGCTTCCGCGTCGCGTGCGGCAAAGGCGTCGAGCACGTCGTGGACGAGCGCGGCGGCGAGCGTTGCCATCGCGGGCAGCACTGACAGCGGTTCGATGTCGCTATGGCTGTCGATCAGCGGCACGCGCTTGGCGATGTTCTTGGCATAGTCGCCAATCCGCTCGACCACGCCGGCGATCTTCAACGCTGCGACCACCTCGCGCAGGTCGACCGCCATCGGTGCGCGCAACGCGATGATGCGCACGGCAAGCTGCTCGACCTGCATTTCCAGCGCGTCGATCTTCTTGTCCTCGGCGACGATCTGCGCGGCGGCTTCCAGGTCGTGGCGCTGCAGCGCCTCGATCGCGGCGCGGATCGCCTGTTCGGCCAGCCCGCCCATTTCCGCGATCAGGCCGCGGAGCTGCCCGATATCGTCGTCGAAAGCCTTTACCGTATGTTCGCTCACTGCCTCTGTCCCGTCGCTCAGCCGTACCGGCCTGTGATATAGTCCCTCGTGCGCTCCTCGCGCGGGTTCGTGAAGATGTCCGAGGTCGCGCCATATTCGATCAGCGTGCCCAGGTGGAAAAACGCCGTGCGCTGCGACACGCGTGCCGCCTGCTGCATGTTGTGCGTGACGATCACGATCGCGTAGCGGCCCTTCAATTCGTGGATCAGCTCCTCGATCTTGGCGGTCGCGATCGGGTCGAGCGCCGAACAGGGCTCGTCCATCAGGATCACCTCGGGGTCGACCGCGATCGCGCGGGCGATGCACAGCCGCTGCTGCTGGCCGCCCGACAAGGCCGTCCCGCTGTCCTGCAGCCGGTCCTTCACTTCCTCCCACAGGCCGGCGCGCTTCAGCGACTGCTCGACGATGCCGGAAAGCTGGCTCTTGCTCGAGGCTAGGCCATGGATGCGCGGGCCGTACGCGACATTCTCGAAGATCGACTTGGGGAAGGGGTTCGGCTTCTGGAACACCATGCCGACTCGGGCACGGAGCTGCACCACGTCCATCTCGGGGGCATAGATGTCCTCGCCGTCGAGCCGGATATCGCCCGTCACCTTCGCGCTGGCGACGGTGTCGTTCATCCGGTTGAGGGTGCGCAGGAAAGTTGATTTACCGCAGCCCGACGGGCCGATGAAGGCAGTGACGAGATCCTGGTCGATGTCGATCGACACGTCGTTGATCGCCTGCTTCTTGCCGTAGAAGACGTTGACGTTGTGGGCCGTCATCTTGAGAATTTGGGTCATTACCAGCGGGTCTCGAATTTATTGCGGAGGTAGATCGCGACGCCGTTCATCGCGAGCAGGAAGACGAGCAGCACGATGATCGCCGCGCTGGTCTTCTCGACAAAGCCACGATTGACCTGATCCGACCAGAGGAAGATCTGCACCGGCAACACCGTCGCCGGATCGGTCAGCCGCTCGGGCGGGGAGGCGATGAAGGCGCGCATGCCGATCATCAGCAGCGGCGCGGTCTCGCCCAGCGCGCGCGCCATGCCGATGATCGTGCCGGTCAGGATGCCGGGCAGGGCCAGAGGCAGGACATGGTGGAACACAACCTGCACCGGCGAGGCACCGACGGCGAGCGCCGCGTCGCGGATCGAGGGTGGCACGCTCTTGATCGCGTTGCGCCCGGCGATGACGATCACCGGCATGGTCATCAGCGCAAGCGTGAGCCCGCCGACGATCGCCGCCGAGCGCGGCAGATGGAAGGTGTTGAGGAACACCGCGAGGCCAAGCAGGCCGAAGATGATCGAGGGCACCGCCGCCAGGTTGTTGATCGATACCTCGATCAGGTCGGTCCAGCGGTTCTGCGGCGCATATTCCTCGAGATAAAGCGCGGAAAGCACGCCGATCGGGAAGGCGAGCAGCAGCGTGACGATCATCGTGTAGATCGATCCCTTCAGCGCACCCCAGATGCCGACCATGGTCGGGTCGGTCGAATCCGCTTCCTGCAGGAAGGAAAGGTTGAAGCCGGTGGTCAGTACGCCCGCCGCCTTCAGCTTGGCCACCTGCGCCTCGGCCTCGGGCGATCCTTCGCCCTTGGCGGCGATGTCGATCGAGTCCGATGCGGGCACCGCAATCGTCGCGAGGCCGCGCAGCAGCGCCGGATCCGCCTTCACTGCGCTGCGCACGCTCAACCATGCGCCGTCAGAGATCAGCCGGCCGCCATCTTTGCCGAAGGCGGCGATCGCCGCGCCGTCGGTCGCGCCCTGGATGCCAGCCCCGGCCAGCGCCAGGTCGGCGCCCGGCCCCGCCAGCCGCGTCGCATCGAGCGTCAGCCCGGCCCTGGGGAAGTCGACCGGCAGCTTGATCTCGGTCCGGCTGAAGCCGCCGATGCCGTTCGCCAGCATCGTGGCGAGGAGGAAGACGAGGAAGCCGGCCGACATCAGCACGGCTGCCAGCCCGAGCAGCTTGAAACGGCGCTCGGCGCGATAACGGCGGCGGATGCGGCGCTGCATCACGTCGGCGCGCCAGTCGGTCGGCGTCTTCTCGATGAGGGGGCTACTCATTCATACGCCTCCCGGTACCGCTTCACGACCGTCAGCGCGATGATGTTCAGCAGCAGGGTCACGACGAACAGCGTCAGCCCCAGCGCAAAGGCGGCGAGTGTCTTCGGGCTGTCGAACTCGGCCTCGCCGGTGAGCAGGTCGACGATCTGCTTGGTGACGGTGGTCGCGCTGGCAAAGGGGTTGAGCGTCATGGTCGCGACACCGGAGGCGGCCATCACCACGATCATCGTCTCGCCGATCGCGCGGCTGACCGCGAGCAGGACGCCGCCGACCACGCCGGGCAAAGCCGCGGGCAGAAGCACGCGCCGGATCGTCTCGGACGAGGTCGCGCCCATGGCGAGGCTGCCGTCGCGCATCGAGGAGGGCACCGCGGCGATCGAATCGTCGGCCATCGAAGAGACGAAGGGGATGATCATCACCCCCATCACCAGCCCGGCAGCCAGCGCGCTTTCCGACGACGCCCAGGTCACGCCCAGCGACACCGCGAGATCGCGCACCGCGGGCGCGACGGTCAGTGCGGCGAAATAGCCATAGACGACGGTCGGCACGCCCGCGAGCACCTCGAGGATCGGCTTCATCCAGGCACGCACCCGGGGCGCGGCATACTGAGTCAAATAGATCGCGCTCATCAGCCCGAACGGGATCGCGACGATCATCGCGATCACCGCGCCGATGAAGAAGGTGCCCCAGAACAACGGCACCGCGCCGAGGGCCGAGCCTGGATCGTTGGCTGGTATGACCTGCGGGCTCCAATGCGTGCCGAACAGGAAGTCGCCGATCGGCACCATGCGGAAGAAGCGCGCCGATTCGAAGAGCAGCGACGCGACGATACCCAGTGTGGTCAGGATCGCGATCAGCGATGCCGCGAGCAGCAGCAGCATCACCACCCGCTCGATCTGAGTTCGCGCGCGGAAGGCGGGGCGAACGCGTGTGAACGCCCAGGCACCGGTCGCAAAGGCGAGCAACAGGGCGGCCGCGCTACCGATCCAGTCATAGCGCTTCTGCGCCGAGGCATAGGATGGTGCGAGCGTTTGCGAGAGCGGGTTGAACGTGCCGAAGCTCCGTCCGGCGGCGAGGTTGCGTGCCTCGGACAGCACCGACGCGCGCTCGAACTTGTTGGCCGGCAATTGCGCCGCGGCGGGCGCCTCGAGCACGGCATCCGTGACGAGCGCAGGCGACACCGACGACCAGATGGCCAGGAACAGAGCAGCCGGCAGCACCGTCCACATCGCGACATAGGTGCCGTGATGCGAGGGGAGCGAGCTGAACCGCGCGCTGCTGTCGCGTCGGAAGCTGACGGCGCGGACGCGCGCGGTCAGCCAGCCGATCAGCCCCAGCCCGGCGATCAGGAACAGAAGGGCAAGGGCCGACATCTAGTGAAGCTTGCCCGGGTCGAGCAGGGTCTCGTTCTTGATGATCGACGCCGATTGCTTGCGCACTTCGGGCGGGGAAGCGATCAGGCCGCGCTTCACCAGCGGTCCGCTTGGATCCCACAGCTTCGAATATTCGACGAGAAAGCGGCGCAGGCCGGGGATCGCATTCAGATGCGCCTTCTTCACGTAGAGGAACAGCGGGCGCGACCCGGGATAGCGGTCCTGCGCGATCGTCTCATAGGTCGGCTCGACGCCATTCAGCGGCACGCCGTTCACCTCGTCGCGATTCTCCTCGAGATAGGAATAGCCGAAGATGCCGATCGCGGTCGGATTGGACTGCAGCTTCTGGACGATCAGATTGTCGTTCTCGCCCGCATCGATATAGGCGCCGTCCTCGCGCACCCGGCTGCAGATCTTCGCGTAGCCGTCCTTGTCGGTGTCCTTCAGCGCCTTCATCTCCGGCATTGCCGTCTCGCAGCCCTTGTTGAGGATCAGCTCGGTTAGCGCATCGCGCGTGCCGCTGGTCGCGGGCGGGCCATAGATCTGAATCGGCGTGGCGGGCAGCGCCGGGTTCACGTCGTGCCAGGTGCGCGCGCTGTTCTTCTTGCCCATCGGGCTTGCCGCCATCGCCTTGAACAGGTCGACGGGAGTCAGCTGGAATTTCGGCCCGTTATTCGCCTCGGCAAAGGCGATGCCGTCCATGCCGACCTGGATCTCGAGGATGTCGCCGGCGCCGTTGGCCTTGCAGGTGGCATATTCGGATGCCTTCATCCGGCGCGACGCCGCCTCGATATCGGGGTGCGCGGCGCCGATGCCGGCGCAGAACAGCTTCATGCCCGCGCCGGTACCGGTCGATTCGATCACTGGCGTGCGGGCATCCGGGCTGGAGTTGATGAACTGCTCGGCGACCAGAGTGGTGAAGGGATAGACCGTCGAGGAGCCCACCGCCTTGATCTGGTCGCGCGATCCCGCGCCGCCGCCATTCGCCTGATCCTCACACGCCGAAAGGGCGAGCGCTGAGAAAGCGAGAATCAGGGCGATTCGTGTCACTGGCGGTTTCCTCGGGAGCAATTTCCTGAGTCGCGCTAGCAGCGCGATCAACGCGCCTGTGTGACAATCGCGTTACCGTTTGATGACAGTGGTTCCGTGGGCGGGCAGCAGCACCGTGACGGTCGTGCCCTTGCCGACAGTGCTGGCGATGTCCAGCCGGCCGCGATGCCGCTCGACGATGTGCTTGACGATCGCCAGGCCCAGGCCGGTGCCGCCCGCCGCGCGGCTGCGCCCGGCATCGACCCGGTAGAATCGCTCGGTCAGCCGGGGGATATGCTCGGCGGCGATGCCGTCGCCTTCATCGGTCACGCTGATCCGCACCATGCCGGTCTGGTCCCGCCACAGCCGCACCGCGACCGGCGCGCCCGGCCGGCCATATTTTATCGCGTTCCCGATCAGATTGTGGAGCATCTGGCTGAGTTGCGCCCGGTCGCCCGCCACGGGCGGCACTTCAGCGCCGATATCGGCCGCGATTTCGTTGCCGCGCGAGTCGCGCGCATCGAGCAATTCGGTCTTTACCTCGTCGATCAGGTTGCCCAGATCGACCGCGCTGTCGGGCAGCCGGTATTTCTCGGCCTCGATCCGGCTGAGCGAGATCAGATCCTCGACCAGCCGCTGCATGCGCCGCGATTCGTCGAACATGATCTTGAGGAAGCGGCTGCGCACTGCCTTGTCGGCGCCGGCTTCCTCTTCGAGCGTCTCGATATAACCCAGGATCGAGGCGAGCGGCGTACGCAGCTCATGGCTGGCATTGGCGACGAAATCGACGCGCATGCGCTCCGCGGCGTAATTGCCGGTCTGGTCGATCAGATGGACGATGCGCTGGCCGCCCGCGGCGCGCCCGACATGCATCTGCCAGCGCTGATCGAGCGTGCCGAGTCCGACCAGGTCGATCGGCCCCTGCGGCACGCCGCCCGGCGCGCTGGCGAGCCGTTCCGCAGCGGCGGGGTGGCGGATGGCAAGCCGCACATCTTCGCCCACGATATGCCCGCCAAGCAGCGCGCGCGCCGCGGCATTGGCATGAGTCACCCGGCCCTGGTTGACGATCAGCACCGGCTCGACGATCGCCTCGATCACTTCGGCGATCTCGGGCACCGCGGGTTCGGTTGCATCCACCCTTGGATCAACGACCTCCGCGGTCTCGTCGCCAGCGCCCGCCGCGAGCAAGGCGGCGGCGATCCCGCCGACCAGGGTGATAAGGGCTGCCGGCACGTCGGACGAGATCAGCAGCACCGCGACCGCCGCGACGATGGCGATGACGATGGCGGTAAACGTACGGTGGCCGAACCCAAGCATTGCGGCTGCTCTAGCCATTCATCCTTAACCGGGCCAGCCTTGCTTGCCAGTCATTTGCGAATGTGAAAGGGCTAAGGTGGTAAAGGGCGCGATCATGAGTGACGACAAGCAGGACATGATGCCGCAGGACGGCGTGAATCGCCGCCGTGCGTTGATGCTCGGCGCGGTCGGTGCGACCGCGATCGTCTCGATCCGCCCGGCGCTTGCCCAGACCGCAGCGTCCGTCATCACCTGCGAGATTCCGGTGCCCGATCCGGCCCGGGCCGGCAGCTATATCGCGGCCGACGGTTCGCTGGTGCCGAGCGGCACGGTCGGGGCGTTCGCGCCCGCCGCCAAGCCGTTCAAGGGCCAGGATGTGAAGACCGCGCTCGGCGGCGGCCAGCTGCCCGGCACGACCTACGACCAGAACCGCGCCTATACCAATTACATCCGCCGCCTGCAGTCGGGAACGAGCGGCTTCACCTGCTTCGCCTCGTTGCAGATGCCCCGCGGCTGAGGACTTGTCCGACCCCTTGTACCGGATGGCGCGGGCCGAGAGCCTGAGGATCGTCCATCTCGACAGCTTCACCGCCGTCTATCACCGCAGCTCCGGCATCACGCATCTGATCACGGCGCCCGCGCCGGAGATCCTGGCGACGCTGGGCGAGGCCGGCATGAGCTTCGCCGCGCTGACCGAACGGCTCGCGGCCGATTATGATCTCGGCGACCTCGAGGCGGGTGCGCTCGCCGCGCGTCTCGACGAGCTGGTCGCGGCCGGGCTGGTGTCGGCGGCATGAGGCATGTCTTCTCCGTCAGGATCGGGCCCATTGGGTTCCGCATCGGCTCCGACTGGCGCGCGCCGATCGCGCAGATGGAAAGCCTTTATGCGGACTATCCCGGCCCGCATGACGGCGTGCCCGACTTCAACGTCCGTCTGTTCGCGGCGCGGCCGTGGCGGCGCGTCGTCCGGCCATCAGTGATGATCGGCGGCGATTTCGTGCTGCCCGAGGCCGCGCCGCTGCCGCTCGCCCAGGGGCTGCTCGCCGCCGAGATGGGGATGAACCTGCAGATGGCGCTGGGCCAGCGGCGCTATCTGCTGCTGCACGCCTCGGTCGTCGAACGCGACGGGCGGGCGCTGGTGATGACCGGCATCTCGGGCGCGGGGAAGTCGACACTGGCCGCGCTGCTCGGCACGCGCGGCTGGCGGCTGATGGGCGACGAATTCGCGCTGCTCGATCCCGAGACCGGGCTGATCCACCCCTTTCCCCGGCTGATCAGCCTGAAGAATGCAGCGATCGGCGTGGCTGAGGCGGCGGTGCCTGACGGCATCTTCGGTCCGCTGCTGCCCGGCACGCCCAAGGGCGATATCCGCCATCTCGTGCCGAACGCGGCCGCCATCGCCGGCATGGACCGCCCCGCCGATCCGGCGCTGATCCTGTTCCCGCGCTTCGGCTTCGAGGCGGCTGAGCGCCCCGTCGCGCCGAGCGAGGTGTTCGTCCGGCTGACCCAGGCATCGACCAATTATGTCGCGATGGGCGAGCGCGGCTTCGATGCGCTGACCCGGCTCGTCACGACCGTGCCGGCTCGGGCGATCGACTATCCCGATACCGACAGCGCCCTGGCGCAGGTCGAGGCGCTGTGGCGCGACCTGTGACCGACGGCTGGCTCCTCGCCCGCGCGCTACGCACGCCCGACAGCATCCTGACGCTTGATGCGGAGGGCTGGACCGCCCTGATCGCGACCGCGCGCGCCGAGCAGATGATTGGCACCCTCGCACACCGGCTGGACGGCTTGCGCGTGCCGCAGACGGCCGCCCGTCTGCTCGCCGATGCCCGTGCCTCTGCCGCGCAGGGCCGTGTCGCCGCCCTGTGGGAGGCGGAGGCCGCGCGACGTGCGATGGCGCCGATCGGCGTGCCGGTGGTGCTGCTCAAGGGAACTGCCTTTGTCGCGGCCGATCTTAAGGCGGGGCAGGGGCGGTCGATCGGCGATCTCGACATCCTCGTGCCGCGCGACCGGATCGATGCGGTCGAAGCAGCGCTGATCTCGGCGGGCTGGGAATGGGTGAAGCCCGATCCCTATGACGACGCCTATTATCGCCGCTGGATGCACGAGCTGCCGCCGCTGATCCACCGCGAGCGCGATCGGATGATCGACGTGCACCACACCATCCTGCCGCTCACCGCCCGTATCACGCCCGACGCAGCGGGCCTGCTGGCGTGGAGCGTGGAGGTGGAGCCAGGCGTGCGGATCCTCTCGCCCAACGACATGCTGGTCCATGCCGGGGCGCATCTGTTCGCCGATGGCGATCTGGCGGGTGGCATGCGCAACCTGTGGGATATCCATTGCCTCGTCGACCAGTTCGGCACGATAGGCCTTGCCGAGCGCGCCGCGCACCACGGCCTCGCCCGCGAAGTCGTCCGCGCCCTGCGCCTATCCGCTGCGCTCTATGGCGAGGGTGCCCGGCTCAACCCGGCCGACCATCTCTACCTCCGCCGCCTGACCGCCCGCGACGGCTGGGGCAGGGCGACGCGCCCCTTCACGCGTCTGGGCTTCTATGTCCGCTCGCACTGGCTGCGCATGCCGCCGGCGATGCTGGCGAAGCACCTGTGGACCAAATGGCGCGGCGGGCATCGGGGCGGAGGCGTCTAGAGCGCAGCTCAAGAAGCGGACGACCGGCCGGAAGCGATGACATTGCCGCCGTTCCAGTTCGAGATCGAGCGGCTTGGTACTTGCCTCTCCTTCGGAATGACTTGAGTATGCGGCGCTGCATCGTCCAATGCTACGTTCGCGGGCACGTGATGGGCGGCCCGGCATGTTAACGCAGGAGGAAATTTTGTCGGAAGCGCCAGAGGTCGAACTGTTGCACGCGAGCATCCAGCGCGTCTGGAACGAGCGCGACGACACCGCCCGGCTCGCTGCAATCGACGAGATCTATCACACAGATGCAACAATCTTCGAGCCGGCACGTGCCGTCACCGGGCATCAAGCCATCTCGGAGGTCGTGGCGGGCGTCCTTGCCGACATGCCGCCCGGGTTCCGCTTCGAAATCGATGGGCCGGGCCTGGGCCATCACGGCGTCGCTACGGCGCGGTGGAAAGGGGGCCCGCCCGGTGAAATCACCGTGACCGGCGTCGATGTTGCCCGCGAGAAAGACGGGAAACTGATCGAACACTATTTCTTCTTCAATCCTGCGCAGTGAGAGATCGCAGAAGGACCGCTATCTGAAGGATACTGCCGACAGCCGCCTATCTGCAAACCGCCCAAATTCCCTGGACCGCCGACAGCGGGCGAGCACCGTTCGCCCTGTTCCTGGCGATTAACAGGGCGGAACAGGGTGAGGATTTTTTCTCTCCCTGTTATTTCCAACTTTGTTGGAGATTTCTTGCTTGTATCTCAACATATTACTGCCCTTTCTCCCTGTTCTGGAATAACAGGGAGAAATCTGGACGGAACAGGGAGGGTTCGCGCCGTTAACAGGGCGGTTTTCTCAGTGACAGGGACGGATGAGGCGAGGAGGCCGCGACCGTCATGGGAAAGAGCGGGCCGGCGTTTTTTCGCACCCCGGCTACTCTCCATAGTGCACCGATCCGGAGCGACGTTGAATCGATCGGCGACGATTTTTTGAGCGGTGCGATCTGACGAGCGCGCGGCAACTGGCACCGGATCGGTTGCGAGACTCCGCGCCCGCTCGACCGGTCATGCTAGCTTCCGGCAAATCGATCCGAACAGAGGATGCCGCGCCAATGGTTGTCACCAACGCAATCGAGCTTCCCCGCGACCAGTATCTCCACCCCAACGCGCCCAATGAATGGTGGTGGCATATCGGCACGCTGAGCGCCGGCGACCGGGTCTTCGGGTTCGAGATCAACGCGGCGACGCGCGTGATCGGCGAGACCGTCTCGTTCAGCCAGATCATGCTCACGGACGTGCAGGGCCAGAAACACTATCAGAAAACTACCCTGGTCCCGTTCGATCCGGCGTGGGCCGAATCCGATCAATCCAAGCCGTGGTATTGCCGGCTAGACGCTGCGGACGGTGACGGCTCGATCTCCATGACCGCGCTGGCGAGCAATATCGAGACGATGATGGTCTCGGCCAGCTTCGTTGACGTCGCCAGCGGGGATACGGTGTCGTTCGACTTGAACATGCGCCAGGAAGGTCAGCCCCTGCTCGTCTGGGGCGACGGGGTCAGCCCCCAGCCGGTCGGCAGCGGCACCGATCCGCTGCAGGTCTATAATTACTATTATTCCTTCACCAACCTGCAGGCCTCGGGGACGATCACGGTCGGATCCGAGACCTGGCAGGTGAAGGGCGTGACATGGATGGACCATGAATATGGTGCCTTCGCCGCGGCCCAGGCCTGGGTGCTGCAGGACGCCCAGCTCGACAATGGCGTGCACCTGTCGAGCTTCTTCGCCTCGACTCCGCCGGTCGAGGGTCAGCAGACGCCGTCCTTCGTCACCATCCTGACGCCTGACGGCAACTCGACCTTCTTCAAGAGCCTGACGACGCCGCTCGGGCCCGTGTGGAAGAGCCCGGAAGGGGTGACCTATTGCCTGACCTATCAGGTCAATATCGAGGATGTCGGGGCGTGCCTGACCTTTGTCAGCTCGATGCCCGACCAGGAATTCGCGAGCCAATATGCGCCGGTCTATGAAGGGGTGGCGACCGTGACCGGTCACTATGCCGGCGATGCCGTGAGCGGCACGGGCTGGATCGAGCAGGCGCTGGGGCCGCTATAGCCGCAGGACGCGACGCTCCGCGTTGATGCGCCGGAACTGGCCGGCGATCAGCAGCACGAGGACGATCATCGTCGTGTCGGCCACCCAGTCCATGATGTCGCAGTCGCGGTGGATCCAGGGGATCGACTGAACCACCTCGATCATCGCGCCGAGGAAGGACAGGCGCTCGCCGATCCGCGACAGCGGCGTATCGGGAAAACCGGCCGCGGCGAAGGCAGCGAGCGTGCCGAAGGCGAGCATATGCCCGGCCTTGTCGCCGAACTGGTCGATCGGCGTGTGCGGCGGGTGGGGCAGGACCGCCATCACCACGGCAAAGATCAGGGAACCCCAGAAGGCGAGCCTTGCCGCCAGCGTGCGACCCGTCAAACAGCGATCCTTTCGAGTGTCGGAATCAGCTCCGCATAGCTGTCGATCACGGCATCCGCACCCAATTCCTCGACCGGACCCAGCAGGAAACCGAAGCTGACCGCGATGCCCGGCACTTCGGCGTTCTTCGCTGCCTGGATATCATAGACCGTGTCGCCGACGAACGCGGCGCGTCCGCCACCCAGCCGCCGGATCATCTCATCGATCGGGGCGCGGTGCGGCTTGGCGAAGCCCTTGCCCATGGTGTCGCCGCCGATCAGCGTATCGAACCGGTCGCGCAGGCCGAGTTCGGTCAGCAGCTTTTCCGCCAGCCCCTCGAACTTGTTGGTGACGATGGCGGTCTTCACCCCCATCGCCCGCAGCGCCTCGATCGCGTTGACCGCGCCGGGGAAGGGGCGGCTCTCCACTGCGATATGCGCTTCGTAATAACCGAGCAGCAGTTTGTAGAGCCGGCGGAATTCCTCGTCGCTGCAGCCGCCCGTCGCCGCCAGCGTCCGCTCGAGCATGATCTTCGCGCCGGCGCCGATCATCGGCTTGACCTGCTCGACCGTCAGCGGTGCCCGCCCGGCCTCGCCAAGCGTGAAGTTCACCGCGGCGCGCAGATCGCCGATCGTGTCCAGGAAGGTTCCGTCCAGGTCGAAACCGACGATATCGAATGAAAACTTCGTCATGGCGTGCGCGACTGCCAGCCGCGCTATGGAATTGGCAAGACAATCATGGCAGGGCCGCGCTTACAGGGCTCTTTTTTCCCGTTCGCCCTCGGCTCGAACGGAGTAGGTTTCAGGCATCGTGACCAACCGACCCATCGCCGCCATCATCCTTGCCGCCGGCAAGGGCACGCGCATGAAATCCGACCTGCACAAGGTGCTCCACCCGATCGCGGGGCGGCCGATGCTGCTGCACCTGATCGACAGCGTGTCAGCGCTGAAGCCCGAGCGCACCGTGGTGGTGACGGGTGCGGGGCGCGAGCAGGTCGAGGCGGTGGTCTCGCCGCTTGGGGTGATGACGGTGGTGCAGGGCGAACAACTCGGCACCGGCCATGCCGTGCATCAGGCCGAAGAAGCGATGGGCGGTCTCGCGGGCGATATCCTGATCCTGTACGGCGACGTGCCGCTCGTCACTACCGCGACCATGGCGCGGATGCTCGATCGGCTGCACGGCACCGACCAGCCGGCGACGGTGGTGCTCGGTTTCCGCCCGGCCGATCCGGGCGCCTATGGCCGGGTGATCGCCGATGGCGACGGCCGCATCGCGAAGATGGTCGAATATAAGGACGCGACGCCCGAGGAGCGCTCCGAGACGTTGTGCAATTCGGGCCTGATGGCAGTGCGTGGTGAGGATCTGTTCGCGCTCCTCGCTCTGGTCGGCAACGACAATGCCGCCGGCGAATTCTATTTGCCCGATATCGTGACGCTTGCAGGCAAGGACGGCCGGTCCTCCGCGGTAATCGAGACCGACGCGACCGAAGTGGCAGGGGTCAACAGTCGCGGCGAGCTGGCCGCGGTCGAAACGAGCTGGCAGCACAGCCGCCGCGCGCGGGCCATGGCCGAGGGGGCGACGCTGATCGCACCCGAGACGGTGTGGTTCGCCTATGACACGCAGATCGGTCGCGACGTGGTGATCGAGCCCAATGTGTTTTTCGGCCCCGGCACCAGCATCGCCGACGGCGCGACGATCCACGGTTTCAGTCATATCGAGGGCGCGACCATCGGGCCCAAGGCCGAGGTCGGTCCGTTCGCCCGCCTGCGTCCCGGCGCAGTGATGGGCGAGAAGTCGAAGGTCGGCAATTTCGTCGAGATGAAGAAGGCCGTGCTCGGCCCCGGTGCAAAGGCCAATCACCTCACCTATCTGGGCGATGCGGAGATCGGCGCCGGCGCGAACATCGGTGCCGGCACGATCACCTGCAATTACGACGGCTATTTCAAATACAAGACGGTCATCGGCGAAGGCGCATTCATCGGATCGAACAGCGCCCTGGTCGCGCCAGTCACGATCGGTGCCGGCGCGATCGTCGGTGCGGGATCGGTGATCACGGCCGATGTCGAAGCCGATGCGCTCGCCATCGCCCGGGGCAAGCAGGAGACACGGCCCGGCCGCGCCAAGCGCTTCCGCGACGTGATGGCGGCGAAGAAGGCGGCAACGAAGAAGTGACTTCGCCCCTCCCTGAAAGGGAGGGGTCGGGGGTGGGTAGCGAGCGAAGCGAGCCTTCCACCCTCACCGTAAAAGCGGCGGTGGAGGCATCGAGCCTCCACCGCCGCTGACCCACCCCCAGCCCCTCCCTGAAAGGGAGGGGGGAGATTTTGAGTTATGTGCGGCATCGTTGGAATTCTCGGCAAAGGCCCCGTCGCGGATCGGCTGCTCGACGGCCTGAAGCGCCTCGAATATCGCGGCTATGACTCAGCCGGCATCTGCACCGTGCATGACGGCGCGTTCGACCGCCGCCGCGCGCCGGGCAAGCTGCTCAACCTCGCCGCCGAGCTGGCCAAGGATCCGCTCCCCGGCGATAGCGGCATCGCGCATACCCGCTGGGCGACGCACGGCGCGCCGACGGTCGACAACGCCCATCCGCACATCGTCGGTGATGTGGTGCTGGTCCACAACGGCATCATCGAGAATTTCAAGCCGCTGCGGGACGAGCTGATTGCCGAGGGCCGCGAGTTCCAGAGCCAGACCGATACCGAAGTCGTCGCGCATCTGATCGACCGCGAGCTGAGCCGCGGCTTCGCCCCGCGCGAAGCGGTGGCGAATGTGCTGCCGCGGCTTCACGGCGCCTTTGCGCTGGGCGTGATGTTCAAGTCGGAGCCCGATCTCCTGATCGGCGCCCGGCTCGGCGCGCCGCTGACCGTGGGCTATGGTGACGGCGAGAATTATCTCGGCTCCGACGCGCTCGCGCTGGCGCCGATGACTCAGCGCATCGCCTATCTCGACGAAGGCGACTGGGCGGTGATCAGGCGCGAGGGCGTGCGGGTCTATGACCGCGACAACAACCCGGTCACGCGGCCAATCGTCAACTCGGGCGCCTCAGGCCAGTTGATGGACAAGGGCAACCACCGCCACTTCATGCTCAAGGAGATCTACGAGCAGCCAGTGGTCGTGGCGCAGACGCTGCGCTCCTATCTCCGCCCGCTCGAGGAAATGGTCGCGCTACCCGACATGGAATTCGATCTCGGATCGGTCGAGCGCGTCGCGATCGTCGCGTGCGGCACCGCATCCTATGTCGGCATGATCGGCAAATACTGGATCGAGCAGTTCGCTCGCCTGCAGGTCGAAGTCGATGTCGCGTCGGAGTTCCGCTACCGCGATCCGGTCCTCACCCCCAACATGCTCGGCATCGTCATTTCGCAGAGCGGCGAGACAGCCGACACGCTTGCAGCGCTCCGCCACATGAAGGCGGCGGGGCTGACGACCGCGGGGATCATCAACGTGCCGACCAGCTCGATGGCGCGCGAGGTCGACCTGTTGCTGCCGACTCATGCCGGGCCGGAGATCGGCGTCGCCTCGACCAAGGCCTTTACCTGCCAGCTTGCGGTGATGGCTGCGCTGGCGATCAACCTCGCCCGCGCCAAGGGCAAGCTCACCCATGAGGCGGAGCGCGAGATCGTTGCCCATCTGCGTGCCGTGCCCGAGGCGATGAGTCACGCGCTGTCGCATGACGAGGAGATCGCGGCGATGGCGCCGAAGATCGCGGTGGCGCGCGACGTGCTCTATCTCGGCCGCGGCCCGGATTATCCGATGGCGCTCGAGGGAGCGCTGAAACTCAAGGAAATCAGCTACATCCACGCGGAAGGTTATGCGTCGGGTGAGATGAAGCATGGGCCGATCGCGCTGATCGACGATCAGGTCCCGCTGATTGTCATCGCGCCGTCAGGCCCGCTGTTCGACAAGACGGTGAGCAACATGCAGGAAGCCCAGGCGCGCGGCGCGCAGGTGGTGCTGATCTCCGACGCGGACGGCATCGCCCAGGCCGGCGAGAACACCATCGCGACGATCGAGATGCCCAAGGTCCACCCGCTGATCGCGCCGCTCGTCTATGCCGTGCCGGTGCAGCTGCTGGCGTACCATGTGGCGGTGGCCAAGGGCACGGATGTGGATCAGCCGCGCAACCTGGCGAAGTCGGTGACGGTCGAATAGTCGCCGGCAACCTTACTTTCTTCCCCGGCGAAGGCCGGGGCCCAGTTGGGATGGCCCAGGTAAGACAGCGCAACACTTGGCCAAGGTTCGTTGCGTAACTGGGCCCCGGCCTTCGCCGGGGAAGGTAGAAGAAGTCGTCGGATAGCTGCGGCCGGTTACAGCGACACCTTGCCGGTGAACACGCTGACGCAGCGGCCGCCGACGCTGGCGCGAATGCCATCGTCCGTGCGCCAGGCGCGGACCGCGAGCCGGCTTTCGCGGCCCATCTCGACTCCCTGTATGGCCTCATAGGCGAGCGTCTCCTCGCCGGAGAGCGACAGCCTGAGCGCCGCCAGCGTTGCATTGGCGCTGCCCGTCGCCGGGTCTTCCCACGTGCCTGCCAGCGGCGCGAACATCCGTGCACGGACACCCGAGATGGTCGGAGCATAAACGAAGATCGACAGCCGCCCGCCGAGATCGGGCATGCCGTCCGCGAGGCGCCGATAGGCGGCGATATTCGGTGTCGCGGAGGTGAGCGCGTCGGGCTTGACCGCAACAACGACGAAGTTGACTCCCACACTCGCCCGGATCGGGGTGTGCTCGGCCAGCACGATCGCTTCGGTCGGCACCGAAAGGCAGGCGGCTATCTCGGCGGGGGGTAGCTCGCCCTGGAGGCTCAGCGGCTGCGGCGCGTCGATCTCCGCCCCGATCACCGCGCCTGCCTCTTCTGTCAGACGAACTTCGACCAGCCCTGCGATCTCCTCGAAGCGCAGAGTCCTGCCCTGTGCGAGCCCGAGCTGGGCCAGCACGAAGGCCGTCCCGACATTGGGGTGCCCGGCAAAGGGCATCTCCGAAGTGCGGTTGAAGATGCGGACCTGCGCATCGTTTGCCGGATCAGCGGGCGGCAGGACGAAGGAGGTCTCGCTATAGTTCATCTCAGCGGACAGCGCCTGCATGGTCGCGGTATCGAGGCCGGCCGCGGCGGGGAACACCGCCAGCGGATTGCCGCCGAAGCGGCGTTCCGTGAACACGTCCACGGTGTAATATTCATAGTCCGCCATGGGAAAATACCCCTTTGCCGCCGCCGGTGAAGCGGGCGCTAGCCGGATTTCTCGACCTTGTCGCGGCCGTACACGCTCTGTCGGATCGACAAAATCAGCGAAAGTTTAACCGATAAGCCTATAGTGCCGCCCGATGACCGGGGGGATCAGTATCGGCGGCGCCTGGCGCTTCTTCTGGCGGCTAGCGCTCGGGCTGGTCGTGCTGATCGTCGTCCTGCTGCTCCTGTTCCGTGTTGCCGCCGCCTTTCGGGAACGGAGCGAGGCAGTGCCGGCCACCTCCACCCTCGTTGCGACACCGCTCGGCCGCGTCGCGGTCGCGCTGTCGGGGCCGGTCGCCGGTACGCCGGTGATGCTGATCCCGGGCACCGCGGGCTGGAGCGGCTTCTGGCGCGACGTGTCGAGCCATCTCGCCGGGCGCGGCTACCGCGTGATCGCGGTCGATCTCCCGCCCTTCGGCTATTCCGACCGCGACCCGCAGCTGCGCTACGACCGGGCTGCGCAGGCGCAACGTCTCGCCGCTGTCCTGAAGGCCCTCGCGCCCAATCGCCCGGCGATCGTCGTCGCGCACAGCTTCGGCGCGGGCGCGGCGACCGAGCTGGCATTGCGCACACCGGGACAAATAGGGCGGCTGGTGCTGGTCGATGCCGCGCTGGGCATCCTCGATCCGCCGGGCGCTCCCGCCTCGGGCGGCCTGATCCATCAGCCGATCGTCATGCAACCCGCCATCGCCGCTTCGCTCACCAACCCCTGGGCGCTGCCGGCGCTGATGCGATCGCTGCTCGCGCGCAAGGATGCGGCGGATCCCTGGATCGAGACGATCCGTCAGCCGATGCGCCGGACCGGCTCGACCGCTGCCTATGCCGCCTGGGCGCCGGCCTTGTTCTCGACCAATGACGGCGGTTGGAGCTGGCGGAGCGACAAGCTCGCCGCGATGAAACCGCCGGTAGCGATCATCTGGGGCGAGGCCGACACCGTCACCCCGATCGCCCAGGGTGAGCAGCTCGCCAGGATCCTGCATGCGCCGCTCCAGCGCCTGCCCGGTATCGGGCATATCCCGCATATCGAGGATCCGGCGCATTTCCTGCCCGCGCTGGACCGCGCCATCGAGGAACGACCATGAAACGCAAGAAGCTGCTGATCACTGTCTCGGTGATCGCGCTCATCGCGGCGAGCGCGACGATCTACGCGCTGCCGCTCGCCGCCGATCCGGTCGGCGCCAAGGATTGCGGCGACATCCTGCCCCCGCTGCCCGCGCTAAAGGGCCGTGCGGCGAGCGTGCCCGAACCGCATTGGGCGCAGCGCGGCGGCACCGTCAACGACGCAAGCTGCCTTAGCCGCACGCCCGTTGCCGGCGTAGTCGCGGTGCGCAGCGAACAGGATGTCGCCGGCGCGATTGCCTATGCCCGCGCGCACGGCCTCACCATCTCGCCCGCCGGGATGAAGCACAGCATGGGCGGCCACGCCTTCCGCAGGGGCGGGGTGGTGCTCGACATGAAGGGCCTGAGCGCCATCGTGCTCGACGCGGCGAAGCAGACCGTCACCGTCGGTTCCGGCGCGACCTGGCACGATATCCAGAAGGCGATCCACCCGCGCTTCGCGGTCAAGGCGATGCAGTCGACCGACATCTTCACCGTCGGCGGCTCGATCTCGGTCAATGCGCATGGCATGGATCACCGCGCCGGCGCGGTGATGCGCTCGATCCGCAGCCTGCGCGTGATGCTGGCCGACGGGCGCATCGTCGCGGCGTCGCGCACCGAGAATCCCGATCTCTTCAATCATATCGTCGGCGGTTACGGCCTGTTCGGCGTGCTGCTCTCGGCCGAGCTCGATGTAGTGCCCAACGACGTCTACCGTTCCGAACGCGCGATGATCGACTATCGCGATTTCCCGAAGACCTTCGCCGCGCTCGAGGCCAATCCCGCGGTCGGGCTGACCTATACGCATCTCTCCACCGCGCCCGGTTCGCTGCTGCGTGAGGCGCTGGTCTACAGCTATCGCAAGGTACCGGAAGATCAGGGCCTGACGCGCGCGCCGCTGACCGAAGTCAGCTCGACCAAGCTGCGGCGCCTCACCGTCAACCTCGCCAAACGCAACGACTTCTTCGCGTCGGCCAAATGGTGGTCGGAAAAGCATATCGAGCACCGGCTCGAAACCTGCACCATCACCCGCGCCCAGGCGATGAAGGACGGGGAGGCGTGCCTCGTCTCGCGCAACGATCCGATGCACGACAGCGTTGCCTATCTGCGCAACGCCTTGCCGGCCGAGACTGACATCCTCCACGAATATTTCATCCCGCGCGACCGGATCGTGCCCTTCATCGATGCAATGCGCACGCTGTTCCAGCAACAGCACGCGAACCTGGTCAACGCCTCGATCCGCGCGGTCGATACCGAGAGCAACGCGCTCAGCTATGCACCCGCACCCGCCTTCTCGATCGTGCTCTATCTCAACCAGAAGACTGATGCCGAAGGCACGAAGGCGATGGCGAAGCTGACCAGCGACCTGATCGACCTGACCGTGAAGGAGGGCGGGCGCTTTTTCCTGCCCTATCAGCTCCACTACACGCCGGAGCAGCTCAAGCGCTCCTATCCGCAGATCGGCGACTTCTTCGCGGAGAAACGGCGCTGGGATCCCGACGGCCTGTTCAGCAACAGCTGGTATGCCCGTTACGCCCCGGCCTTCAGCGCGCCCGTGTCGAAGAGCTGAAACAGCCCGCGCCGATCCGTCCCTCGATCACCAGCCGCGCGCCGTTGCGGTAAAGCGCGGCGACGAAGCCGGGCTTGTCGGACCGGGCCAGGGTCGCGCCATCCCGTACTTCCACCACCGTCCCGCCCGCCGCCGCAATGGCGCGCAACGCCCGTGTCCGATCGCCGACCACGGCCACCTGCCGTGCCGGCCCGACAAAGGGCATTGCGAGCATGATCGCCGTCCAGCCGCCCAGCACCAGCGCGACGCGCGTAGTGATGCGGAGCAGGGTTTTGGGTGTGGTCACAACCACATCGTCATGCCGGACTTGTTCCGGGATCCACCGTTCCGCATACTCGTCGCGGCCTTGGTTTGCGGTACGGTGGACCCCGGAACAAGTCCGGGGTGACGGAAATTCGGTTGGTCGAGGTCGGCCCTAATAATCATAGATATGCTCGACCGCCCCGCCGCGCGCCTTCACCGCCCGCAGCAACGCGAGCAGCTTCGGCACCTTGGTCGAGATACCATAGCGTCTCCAGCCGGGCCGGTCGGCCAGCGATTGGGAGATCAACACCGTTCCATCTTCCGCTCTGGGCGCGGCAGCGTCCGGGGCGAGAGTCGTGACCAGGATGTCGTCATTCCCGGAAATCTCGACGATCTCCACCGGCGACGCGGCCAGCTTGCCCAGCAGATCGGTGAACTGCGCATAACGCGGCGCCTCGACCACCGTCAGCCCGCCCGCCGTGCGGGTCGGTTTCAACCGAGGATCGATCGCCTGGATTACCGCCGGCGAGCCCTTCGCAACGAACCACAGCTTCGGTGCCGCCGGGTCCATCGTCGCGCCCGCGGCCGATCCGATCAGCTTCGCATAGCCCGCTTTCACGCCATATTCGGCACTCAAGGCAAACCGCCGTTCGACATGCCGCAACCGGTTCTTGCTGTCCGCCGTCCGCCATTCGCCGCTGAACGCCTTGCCGAACGGGAACATGTACCAGGGCGTCTCATGCATGAACTGGCCATATTCGCGCTGCACGGCGGCGGCGTAGCGGTCGTCGGCGCTCTGCCAGCCGCCGGTCCATTCGAAGAACCGCCCGATCAGCCGCTCATACGCCGCCTTGACCAGCATCTCGACTGAATAGCTGATCCCGATCGTGTAGATCATCATCTTGGCGTCGCCCGCATCGCCGCCCGCCGTCGCGCGGTTGAGCGCACAATAGCTCGACCAGAAACCGCCGATATCGCCGCCAAAGGCATAGCCGCTCGGCCGCTGCGCCGCGGTCAAATGCCGGCCATAGCTCTCCGCTGAATAGACGATGTGCCATTCGGGATAGGTCAGAAAGGTCCGGGCCTCGGGCCGGCGCTCGGCGGGCCGAAGGATCGGCTTGTACGGCGCGCCCGGGTCGAACCCGGCGATCGGCGAGCGGCAGCCGACCTCGATATAGGCCATCGGGATCAGGATCGTCGCGGCCAGCACGCAGCCGGCCCCGATCGCGATCTTCCAGCGCCGTTTCATGAAGCCGCGGCTGGCTGCCGCGCGAGGACATAGCCCGTGTAGATCGCGAAGCCGCCGATCAGCAGATGCGGCAGGTTGGCGAAGAACCGGATCGTCAACGACAGGTCGAGCGGCCCGTAGAGGAAGATGCCCCCGTCGAGATAGCCGCTGCCGGTGATCAGTCCGAGCACCCCGTCGAGGAAATAGAGCGGCCCGAACAGCCGGAAATAACCGCGCGATGCCCGGTAGGAGAGCCAGGCGGCAACGCCGGCCCAGATGCCCGAGGCGAGATGCAGGCTGTCGTCATAGAGATCGAGCTTGAACAGCCCGAACAGATTGCCGTCCGCATCATGGAATCCGGGCACATAGCCGATCGCGACCACGGCGATGAAGCCGGCGAAATAGCCCCAGGCAATCTTGCGTACTCGATCCATCGCGTCCTCCCCGGTTGAACCGGAGGCATCCTGCCGCGAACTCCTTACCAAAGCGACAGTGAAATCCGCGACTTGCAAGCACGGGGTGACTAGGGTCGTTTTCCGTTACCGCTGTCGACCATATTCGCGACGCCGTCCTTCTCTCCCACTGGAGAGGAAAAAGGCAGCGCATGTCGATTTAGATCCGCCCTAACGCAGTTCGAATCCCAGGTCGCCCAGCACGGTCCGCAGCACATGCCTCCCCGCCATTGAGGCCGGCCCGCGTGTCCGTTCCCCGGCGAGCTCGGTCCAGCCGCGCTCTGCCATTCCCTGTTCGCGCTGGAAGGCGCGCAACCTGTCGTCATAGGCCTGCGCACCGTCATGCTGCCGGTCGGTCCAGGCATAGGTTTCGTGGAACAGCACGGACGATTGGGGCAGGCGCGGCTTGATCGAGGCCGGACGGTCCGGATCGGGCTTGCCGACGACCAGGCCGAACAGCGGGAACATTCGCGGTGGCAAGTCGAGTTCCGCCGCAACCTCCGCCGGTCGGTTGCGGATGCCGCCGATATAGACCGAGCCCAGCCCGAGCGACTCCAGCGCGACAACCGCATTTTGCGCCGCCAGCGAGGTATCGACCGATCCGAGCAGGAAGGTCTCGGTATAGTCGAGCGCCTCCGCCGGCACGCCGCGCGAGGTCGCCAATTGAGTCAGCCGGTCGAAATCGATCAGCCAGACGAGCAGCAACGGCGCCTCGAGGATGTGCTTCTGCGATCCCGCCAGTTTCGCCAGCCGCGCCTTGCGCTCGGGGTCCTGCACCGCGACCACGCTCCACACCTGCAGGTTGGAGGAGGACGCAGCCGATTGCGCCGCAGCGACCAGCGTTTCGATCGTTCCCTCGGGCAGCGGATCGGGCAGATAGGCCCGCACCGACCGGTGCTCGATCAGCAGGTCGATCGCGGGGTTGCGGTGGATCGCGGCGCTGTCGTCATGGCGATAGCGCGCCTGAAGGGCCTCGCTCACGACGCCTCCGCCACGGCAGGGACGCGGCCCGCGAAACTGTTCTCCGGGCGCCTCAGCCCCAGATTCTCGCGCAAGGTCTTGCCTTCATAGCCCTCGCGGAACAGCCCGCGCCGCTGCAGGATCGGCACCACCTGGTCGACAAAATCGGTCAGGCCGGTCGGCAGGATCGGCGGCATCACGTTGAAGCCGTCGGCCGCGCCGGTCTCGAACCAGGTCTGGATCAGGTCGGCGACCTGCTCGGGCGTGCCGACCGTGGTCAGATGCCCGCGCGCGGTCGAGACCTGGCGGTAGAGCTGGCGCAGGGTCGGCCGCTCGCGCTCGACCAGGTCGGAGACCAGCTTGAGGCGGCTCTTGCTGCCATTGGTGTCGCCCGGCAGCGGCGGCGCGACATCGTCCAGCGTGTAGCTGGACAGGTCGACACCCTGATAATGCCGGTTCAAAATACCCCAGGCGACCGCCGGGTGCACCAGCGACTGCAGCTCCTCATATTTCGCCTGCGCCTCCGCCTCGGTGCCGCCCAGCACGGCGAAGATGCCCGGCATCACCAGCAGATCCTCGCGCCGCCGGCCATATTTGCCGAGCCGCGCCTTCACATCGCCGTAAAATTCCTGCGCATCCTCCAGCAGCAGATTGGCGGTGAAGATCACCTCCGCCGTCCGCGCCGCCAGCTCGCGCCCGGGCTCGGACGCGCCGGCCTGCACGATCACGGGATAACCCTGTGGCGGCCGCGCGATATTGAGCGGCCCGCGCACCTGGAAATGCTCGCCCTTGTGGCCGAGCACATGGAATTTGTCGGTGTCGAGGAACACGCCCGCCGCGCGATCGCGCACGAACGCATCGTCCTCGTAACTGTCCCACAGACCCTTCACCACATCGATATATTCCTCGGCGCGCTCATAGCGCTTCGAATGCTCGAGATGCTCGGTCCGGCTGAAATTGGCCGATACATCGGCGCCGGTGGTGACGACGTTCCACGCCGCGCGTCCGCCGGTGACCCAGTCGAGCGAGGCGAATTTGCGCGCGGTCGTATAGGGGTCCTCATAGGTGGTGGTGGAGGTCGCGACGAAGCCGACGCGTTCGGTCACCTGCGCCAGCGCGGCCCAAAGCGTCACCGGCTCGAAATGCGCTGCCTTGGCGTTCTGGCGGAAGGTCGCCTCGTCGGTGAAATCGGCGTAGCCGCCCGGGCTGTCGGCGACGAACACCAGGTCGAACTTGCCACGCTCCGCGGTGCGCGCGAGGCCCTTGTAATGCTCCAGATTATGCCCCGCATCGGCGTCGGTATCGGGATGCAGCCACGCCGAGACATGATGGCCGGTCGCCTGGAGGAAGGCGCCGAGACGAAGCTTTCTGTCTGTGGTCATGCGGGAATCCTTTCGCTGCGGGCATAGGGAGAGGTGGCGGCATCGACCGCGACGCCGAGCAGGCCGAGAAGCTCGTGTTGAAGCGCTGCGGTCCGTTCGCGCCGGGCGATGCCGTCGGGGGGCAGGGCGACGCGGATATCGGCGACGATCTTGCCGTCGTCGAGCACGACCACCCGGTCGGCCAGCTCGATCGCTTCGTCGACGTCGTGCGTCACGAGCAGGACGGCGGGGTTATAGACCTCGGACAGGCGCCGGAGCAGCGCGTGCATGCGGATCCGGGTCAGCGCATCGAGCGCCCCGAACGGCTCGTCCGCCAGCAGCAGCGCCGGCCCGCGCACCAGCGACCGCGCCAGCGCCACGCGCTGTTGCTCGCCCCCGGAAAGCTCGTATGGCCAGCTGGTCTCGCGCCCGGCCAGCCCCACTTCGTCGAGCGCCTTCAGCCCCCGTTCGCGGCGGTCGGCACCGGTCAGCCCGAGCAGCACATTGTCGAGCACGCGCTTCCACGGCAGCAGCCGCGCATCCTGGAACACCACCGACAGCCGCTCCGGCACCAGGATCGTGCCGGTGCCCTCGGCCTCATGGTCGAGCCCGGCCAGCGCGCGCAGCAAAGTGCTCTTGCCCGATCCGCTGCGCCCGAGCAGCGCGACGAACTCGCCGGCGGCGATGTCGAGATCGATGCCTTCGAGCACGCCCTTCTTCGTGAAGCGGCGGACCAGCCCGCGGACCTGAACGACCGCGCTCACGACGCGAGCGTCCGGCGCCAGCGCAGCGCGCGCTGCTGGATCAGCCGCACCACCGCATCGGATGTCAGGCCGAGCAAGGCATAAACGACCAGCCCGACCAGCATGATGTCGGTCTGCGCATAGTTGCGCGCGAGGGTGATCATGTACCCGATCCCGCTCGTCGCATTGAGCTGCTCGACCACGACCAGCGCCAGCCAGGACGCCGTCACGCCGAAGCGCAGTCCGGTGAGCAGGCCCGGCAGCGCACCGGGCAGCACGACATGGCGGATGAAACCCCAGCGGCTCAGCTCGAGCGTCTCGGCAAGCTCGACCTGCTTCAGGTCGATCGCGCGGAGCGCCGTGTGAGTCTGGATATACACGGGCGCGAACACCGTGACGGCAATCACCGTCACCTTCATGCCTTCGCCGACGCCGAACCACAGTACCATGAACGGGATCAGCGCCAGCACCGGGATGCCGCGCTTCAACTGCACCAGCCCATCGATCACATAGCCGCCCAGCAGGGTCAGCCCGGACAGCAAGGCGAGCACCACCCCGACGGTGGTGCCGAAGACAAGACCCTGTGCCGCGCGCCAGGCCGACACCGCCAGATTGTCCTGCAGCCGGCCGTCGCGGATCAGCTCGATCGCCGTCTCGACGGCGGTCCACGGCGCCGGCAGCACCCGCGGGTCGAGCCAGCCGGTAGCCGATAGCACCGACCAGTAAAGCAGCAGCAATCCAGGCCCCAGCACCCAGCCCCAGGCGAGCGGCGCGCCGAGACCCAGCCGGCGCAGGCCCGGCTGCTGGCTCGGCGCGATTTGCGCGGGGGCGAAATGGCGGGGGCGCGCGACGACCAGTTGGGGGAAGGGAGCGTTCATGACACCTCCGGTCATTTGGAACTGGCGAGGGAAGGGGCCGCCCCGGTGAATCCACCTGCGGCAACGGCCTCGAATCGGCGGTCGAACAGCGTGCCGGCCTCGAAGCGGGGGTTGCCCAGCTCGGGCGCAAGGATATCGATCGACGCCTGCTGATACTGGATCGCATCCGCCCATTCGGCCGGGATATCGGGCTTGCCCGCTGCGGTGACGATCAGCCGCGCATCTTCCAGCTTCAGGCCCTGCTCGCCGACATAATAGCCGCGTGTCAGCTCCTCCGGATGGGCCTGGCGCCAGGCCCATGCCCGGCCCCACAAGGCCACGAATTGCTTCAGCGCAGCCGCCTTGGCGGGGTTTTCCAGCACGTCGACCGGCACATAGGCAAAGACCGGATCGTCGCGGAAATCGGGATGTTTCAGGACAGTCGCGCCGTCGTCGCCATATTTGCGCAGATAGCGTTCGGCGACGATGCCGCCGCCGATCGGCGCCATGTCGACCGCGTTGCTGGCCAAAGCGCTGGTATAGACGTCGCCGCCGATGCTCGACGGCAGCTCGACCAGCGTAACCTCGCTCTTGGCGATGCCCGCCGTCTTCAGGGTCTGGAGCACGATCTGCCCCTGCACCTGGCTCGGGCTGATCGCGATCCTCTTGCCGCGCAGGTCGGCGATCGTCCGGATATTCGCCTTGGGTGCGATGCCGAGCACGAAGGCCGGGTGATTCAGCGGATCGCGCCGATAGGCGGTGGCGACGATCCTGACCGGCAGGCCGACCCAGGTCGCGTGGATCGGCGGCACGTTCGCGCCGAGCCCGACATCGAGCGCCTTGGCGTGGAACGCCTCGGTCACATCGGGACCTCCGGTGATCTGGACCCATTTGATCGTGAAGTTCAGGTCCTTGTCCCAGCCATTATGCTGGACCACCCACTCCGTCACCGGATCGCCGACCGTCAGCACGGTGCCGTCCGGAATGGTGTCGGGCAGGGGTGCCGACAGTGCCAGCCCGCCCGCCGCTTTGGCCTGGCGGTTGGGGGCGAACAGCACCAGCAGGCCGATCGTGACCGCGACGAACGCGGCCAGAGCGATACCACCCCAGGGCTTCGATCTGGCCGCGGACGGCATCAGCCGAGCACGTTGAACAGCTCGCCTTCGAGCTGTTGCGAGACGAAGCCGTCGGGACCGCGGGCCTGTTCGCCCGCGACGGTGATGCGGCGTACCGCGCGCGCCAGGTCGAATTGCGCGTAATCGATCGGCCCGGCATGGGCGACTGCCTGGTTGTCCCACACCACCAGGGATTTCGGCCGCCAGTGGAAGCGCACCTGATATTCGGGCCGGGTCGCCTCGTAGAACAGCAGGTCGAGCAGCGCCTTGCTCTCCGGCTCCTTCAGCCCGACGATATGGCTGATCGTGCCGGGGTTGAGGAACAGCAGCTTCTCGCCGGTCTCGGGATGGATGCGGACCAGCGGATGGAGTGCCACGAACGGGCCCTTGCTGCGCCCATCGCGGCGCGGCTCGCGGGTGCCGCCGTCATAATCGGTGGTGCGGTGGACTGCCTGCAACCCGTCGATCAGGTTGCGGATCGGCGCGGACAGCCCCTCATAGGCCGCAATCAGATTGGTGAAGAGCGTGTCGCCGCCATAGGGCGGGATCTCGACGCCGTGCAGGATCGAATAGCGATTGGGGTTGGCGACGAAGGTGATGTCGATGTGCCAGCCCTTGTAATCCCGCGGCGGTTCGCGGCCGGGGGGCAGGGCGAAGTTGCGCTCGCGCCGGGTGCGATATTCGTCGACCGTGCGCTCCCAGATCTCGGGGTGATCCTCCAGCCCTTCGGCGATCGGGTGCGCCGGAGTCAGCGGGCCGAACGCGCGGCCGAATGTCTTCAACTGATCGTTGCTGATATCCTGGTCGCGGAAGAACACGACGCGCCAGTCGTGCAGCGCGCGCTGGATGTCGGCGGCGATTTCGGGCGTGATCGGCTCGCGCAGGTCGACGCCGGAAATCTCGGCGCCGATCGTCGGCGTCACTGCCTCGACGGTGATGTGGTCATAGGAGAAGCGGTCGCGGTTGGTATCGGGGCGAAGCGCAGTGATGGCGTTCATGATGGGGCTCCTTCGGCGGGTCGTTCAGGCGGCGATGGGCTCAGGCGGAACGAGCTTGAGCGCTTCGGCCGGGTAGCGGGCGCCAGTGGTTGCGCCGCGCGGGAAGGCCGCCTCCAGTGCCACGAGCGACTCTGAATCGAGCTCGAGATGATTGGCCGCCCAGTTGGACTCGAGATGGTTGATGTGGCGGGTGCCGGGGATCGGCACGACCTGCTTGGACAGCACCCATGCCAGGCTCACCTGGGCGACGCTTGCGCCGACCCGCTTGGCGACCTGCTCGATCGTCGCGCGGCGCAGGCTGTTCGCTGCGACCGCTTCGGGCTGGAAGCGCGGATGCTGGCGCCGGCGATCGTCGGGATCGCTCACCTCGGCACCGGCGAGGAAACCGCGGCCGAGCGGGCTATAGGCGACGAAGCCGATGCCCAGCTCGCGGATCGTCGGCAGGATCTCGACCTCGACGTCGCGGGTCCAGAGCGAATATTCGCTCTGCAGCGCGGTGAGCGGGTAGGTCGCATGAGCGCGCCGGATGCCCTCGGCTGATGCTTCGGACACGCCGACGCCGCCGATCTTGCCTTCTTCGACCAGCCGCCCGAGCTCGCCGATCGACTCCTCGATCGCGATATCGGGATCGACGCGGTGCAGATAATAGAGGTCGATATGGTCGAGGCCGAGCCGGGTGAGGCTCGCTTCGACGGCGGCCCGCGGCGTGACCGCCGGGACCGCAGCGCCACCGCCGTTGGGCCGGTGGACGAACTTGCTGGCGACCACCAGGCTGTCGCGGCGATCCTTGATCGCCTTGCCCAGCAGCTCCTCGTTATGCCCGGCGCCATAGCCGGTCGCCGTGTCGAAAAAGGTGATTCCCAAGTCGATCGCGCGGTGCAGCGTCTTGATCGAACTGGCGTCGTCGGCCTGCCCATAGGTGTGCGACAACCCCATCGCACCAAAGCCCTGTGGGCTGACGTCTAGCTTTCCAATGGATGGCATCTCTGGTCCCCGAACGAGTTGTTGAAGCCAAAGACTGCCTCGGAGCGGTCGATCGGCGAACGTAGGATATCTATCCTTTGAGGTAGAATCCATATCTAACTAATGGGAATTAGGAGGTGGAACCGTTTTCGGGCATGGACGTTCGCGCGCACCGTCTATCAATGGCCGGAGTTCCAGCTAACTTGTTATCCTGCAATGGATAAGTTCGTCGGCGGGGCGCTCCTGCGGAGCGACGAAACGAGGCGGCTTTAGAAAATCTTCGCGCCGCCGAAGAATCAATTCCCATTGACTCGATAGGAATTAGGAATCAGCCTTGGGCCTTCGATCTGGGCGGGTCGGGCCGTCCCGCGGCATGCGCATCGCATGGCGTCGAGAGACGGCCGGCCCCTTGCCGGGCCGCCTTTGGAGAGGGGCGGCCGCGACCGGTCGATCACGTGTTTACCGGGGCAAGGGAGGCCACCATGAAGACATTCCGCCAGTCACTTCTGCTGTCATCGATCATCGCGGGAATGGGGCTCGCCCAGCCGGCCTTCGCCCATGGCGCCGGACCGGAAGGGGAGGAGGCCATCGCAAAGGCGGGGGCAGCGGTAGCCGTTGCGGCGGCGGAACCCGATCCCGCCTCCACAACCCCCGATGAGGGCGCCGATGTCGTGGTCACGGCGCGCCGCACCTCGGAACGCGCCCAGGACGTGCCGATCGCCCTCTCGGTGGTCTCGGGCGAGACGCTCGAGCGCAAGGGCGGCTATACGCTCACTGACGTCCAGTTTCAGACGCCCAGCCTCACCGCCTATAATTCCAACCCGCGCAATTCCTCGATCGGCATTCGCGGCATCGGCGTTTCGTCGGCCTCGGACGGGCTCGATACGTCGGTCGGCGTCTATATCGACGGGGTCTATCTCGGCCGCCCCGGCATGGCGCTGTCCGACCTGATCGATGTCGACCGGGTCGAGGTGCTGCGCGGTCCGCAGGGGACCCTGTTTGGGCGCAACAACTCGGCCGGCGTGCTCAACATCACGACGCGAGGGCCTGAGTTCGAATTCAAGGGCACGGCGGAAATCTCCGGCGGCACGTATAATTACAACCAGGAACGCGTGAGCGTCACTGGCCCTATCATCAACGGGCTGCTCGCTTTCCGCGTCACCGGGTTCAACACCCACCGCGACGGCGTGCTCGACAATATCAAGACCGGAGTCGACGCCAACAGCGTCGGGCGCAGCGGCGCGCGTGTCCAGTTCCTGGCGACGCCCGCCAGCAACCTTACCTTGCGGCTGATCGGCGATTATTCGATCGAGGACGACACCTGCTGCGTCAGCGCGACCAAGCTGGTGCTGCCCGCAAGCCTCAGCGCGACCACCGCCCGCACGCTTCAGGCGCTCGCCGCGCTTGGCTATGTGCCGAAGCGGAGTCTCGACTACACCCAGAACAACTCGCTCCAGAACATGAAGACCGACCAGAAGGGCGTGTCGTTCCAGGCGGACTGGGATCTGGGGCCCGTCACGGTGACCTCGATCAGCGCCTGGCGTTACTGGCATTTCAACCCGCTTCAGGACAGCGACGGCACGCCGCTCGACGTCATCCAGGTCAACGTCGCCCAGACCGAGGACGACCAGTTTTCGCAGGAAGTCCGCATCGCTTCAAAGCCGGGACGATTCACCTGGCAAGTCGGCGGTTACCTGTTCCACCAGGTTCTGCGCGACCATTTCATCCTCAACCAGTTCGGCACCGACGCGAGCAATTTCTACACCACCTATGCCCGCCTCGCGAACCCGGCAGCGGCCGCGATCACCATCGCGCCAGGTTCGCAATATCTCGATGACGTCCGCACGACGGTCGACAGCGTCGCAGTGTTCGGACAGGCCAACTACTCGGTCACGGACGCGCTGACCCTCACCGCCGGCATCCGTTACACGCACGACAAGCGCTGGGGCCGGTCCGACACCTCGACGGTGGGCACGCCCAATCCCGCGACCTCGATTCCGTTTCACTACAACACCTCAGTGAGCGACGATAACGTGTCCTACCTCGCCAGCGTATCCTACAAGATCACGTCGGACGTGCTGCTCTACGGATCCTATTCCACCGGCTACAAGGGCTCTGGCCTGAACCTCAATGCGGCCGTCTCGGCGGGTACGCCGCTTGTTCTCGCGCCGGAGGAAGTGAAGAATTGGGAGCTCGGCCTGAAGACTCAGTTCTTCGACCGGCGCCTGACCTTCAACCTCAGCGCCTTCTCGACCGACCTGTCCGGGCTTCAGGCCAATATCGTGCCCACCAACGGCAACCGCTCCTATCTCGCCAATGTCGGCGACGTGCGGGCACGCGGCGTCGAGGTCGATGCGTCGCTCAAGGTCACCAACAATCTGACGATCGACGCCAACGGATCGTACAATGACGCCAAGTACAAAAGCTATGCCAATGCCCCATGCCCGGTGGGTGTCACCGGTGTGTGCGATCTCACCGGCAAACCGTTGTTCCAGGCGCCGAAATGGGTCGCGAATGCCTCGATCGACTATCACATCCAGCTCGGGAACGGTGCGCGCCCTTACGCGCTCGCTCAGTTCAGCTATCGCTCGAGCACCTTCGGCACCGCGGATGCCGGGCCCTATAGCCGGATCGACCCCTACGCCCTGTTCAACTTTCGCGTCGGCACGTCCTTCCGCGACGGGCAGTTCGACGTGTCGGCCTGGGTGAACAACGCGTTCGACAAGAAATACTTCCAGAACCTCTCGACCACGGCGATCGTCGGCACATCGCCCTTCGCTTATGCCGGCCAGCTCGGCACGCCGCGCACGGCGGGTGCCACCTTCCGGGTGAATTTCTGATTTGCTAAGTTATTGATAAATAAGGGCCGCTCTGTTGGAAATGTCAGTGACCCTACTGACATTTCCAACACGCCTCAGAAGAACAGCTTCCGGATGCTGATCCGCACGCTCCGCCCCAGCGGGTCGAGATAGTCCGGGTTGTAACTGACCGGGGTTATCCCGTTCGCATCGGTCACGCGCTGCTTGCCGTCGAAGATGTTGGTCACCCCGATCGTCAGGCGCGTGCCGCGCAGCCAGGGATGCTTCTTGATCAGGTCGAGCCGTTGGCCGAAATCGGCGAACAGCCTCAGGTCGAGCGTGCCGAGCCCCGAAAAGTCCAGCTGTTGCGGCGCAGCGGGCGTGCCGCCATTCACCTCGGTGCCGGTGCGGTAATTGCCCGACAGGCGGAAACCGATACCGTTGTTGGTATAGCCGGCCTGTGCCTCGAATTCGTGCCGCGACTGGCCGCCATTGCCGCCGGTCGCGTCGCCGTTCAGCAGGTCGAGCCGGGGCCCGCCATTCTGGACCAGTACTTCCTCCTTGAAGTGCCAGGTATGGTAGAGCGCGAAGTTCAGCCGCCCGCCGCCCTGGCCGCCGCCACCGAATCCGCCGCCACGCCCGCCAAAGCCGCCGCCGCGTCCACCAAAGCCGCCGCCCTGACGCGGGCCGCCATCGCCCGCGCCGGGCCCGCCGCCCGGCGGAGGACCGCCTTGCTGCCCGGCCGGCGTCTCGCCTGCCGGCGTGCCGCCGTTGCGCGCGCTCCCGTCGGGCGTGGCGTCCGCGCCGTCCCTGTTCCGTCGCCTGAAGCCGCCGGGCGGCTGCAGCCCCGCGAACGGGTTCGGCCCGGTGCCCGCGCGGAACGCCTCCAGCTCCTTCTGCACCTTCGACTTGATCGCCTTGGAGAAGTTGATCCCCCAGCGCAGCTGCGACCGGCTGCTCTCGGCGAAGTTGATCGGCCGCATGTCGATCCGGGTCAGCTGGCCCGACCCGTCGCGCTCGAAACGGCCCGGAAACGCCGCCTCGATCGCCGCCGTCGCGCTCGGGAAGCCGGTGATTGGGTTCTCGGTGCGGCTGGTGACGTAATTGGCGGTAAGGCTCAGGTCCTTTTGCGACCAGGGCTTCAGGGTCAGGCCGATCTTGGTCACATGATTGTTGCTGGCGAGCAGATTGGGGTTTCCACCGGTCAGCGTCGTGATGTCGACCGTCTCGCCCCGAACATAGTCGAACACGCGCACGTTCGGCGTCGTGATCACCGGATTGCCAAGCTGCTGCGCACTCGGCGCCTGCTCCTGGTCGGTATGCGAGACGATGAATCGGATCGCATCGACCGGGATCCAGTTCGCGCCATAGCCGAGCGTCTGCATTGTGCCGAAGTCGGAAAGATGGTCCTCGGCGATGTTGAAATTGGCCGAGAGCTTGCCGAGGAAGGGCAGGAAGCCATTGGTCTTGCTGGCGATCGGGATGTCGATATTGACCTGCCCGTTGACTGTGTCGCGCGAGACCGATCCGGTCTGGTTCCCGGTGATACGATAGGACCGCGTGTCGAACCCGCTGGTATCGGCGCCCAGCTTGATGCTGGTCGAAACATCGCCCGCCGGCAGCTTGAACAACGGGCCGTTGAACAGCGCGTCGAGCCCCGCGTCGTTCGAGATGCCATAGGCGCGGTTGGCCGCGCGCGCGCTGATCCCGCCGGTGCCGGAAATGTCGACGCCCGTCTCGCTGAAGGTCTTGGTGTCGCTGCGATCGTAATTTCCCGTCACCGACCAGCGCCATTTCGGGCTGATCGAGCCGTTCAAGGTGGTGCCGAGATGCGCGGTCAATGTGGAATTGCGCTGCTGCAGCGGCAATACGCCGTTGAGTGCCGGATCGGTCACGCCGTCCGGCAAGCCGTTGGTGCGGGTGCCGTCGGTATATTCCACCCGGCCGTTGATCGTCGCGGAGATCTTGCCGATCGGTCGCGCATAGATGGTGTTGGCCGTGAAATCCCGGCTCGAGCCGAGCAGGCTGCGATAGGGATCCGGATCGATGATATCGCGCTCGTTCTCGGTCAGCGCCGACTGCGCTTCATATCCGAGGTGCAGGTTGAAGCGCCCGTCGCCGCGGATGTGGAGCAGGTCGAGCTCGCCTTCGGCATCGTTGCGCCCGCCCGCGGTCGGGACCCGATCCGCCAGCTCCACCGTGGTCGCGCGGAAGCGGCGGCGCAGGACGATGTTCACCACCTTCTGGTCGGCGCGGTAACCGTATTTGAGCGAGACTTCCTCGGGCAGGATATCGACCCGCGCGATCGCCTCGGTCGGGATGTCGCGGATTTCGGAGAAGCCGGAGATGCGCTTGCCGTTGAGCAGCACCACCGGCGCGCCGCCGCTGCCGCGTCCGCTGGTCGTCTGCGGGGCCAGTTCGTTGAGCAGGTCGGATACCGAGCTCACGCCGTACGAGCGGATGTCCGCCGGGCCGAGCTGCTCCTCGGGCTGGATGTCGCCGATCACTGCGCCGGGCAGGTTGCGCTGCCCGCGCACGATGACGTCCGGCTCCTCCACATCGGCCTGGTCGTCGGTCTGCGCCGTCGGCGCGGCGGCTGGCGCAGCGCTCGTCGCTTCCTGGGCCGCCGCCAGGGCCGGGGCGCTGGCCGAGGCCAACAGGAACAGGATGCCGATACGCCGCATGGTTACTCCAACTCGAATCACCGTCGGAGCCCTAGACTCCATTTGTCGCAAGAATGTGCCGATCGGCGCATTGACGTACGATTGACAGTATTCGGGCGCGGGGCGGATAGCATCGGCATGACCAGTCCCCTGATCGCCGGCATCGAACTCGGCGGAACCAAGTGCATCTGCATCCTCGGCTCCGGCCCGGACGATATCCGCGAGGAAGTCCGCATCCCGACCACCAATCCGGAGGAAACGCTCGCAGCGGTCGAGGCAGTGCTTGGCCGCTGGTCGGGTTACCAGGCGCTCGGCATCGCCAGCTTCGGCCCGGTCTCGATCGATCCGGAGGCGGCGAATTACGGCTTCATCACGGCGACGACCAAGGCAGGCTGGTCGAACACCGATGTCGGCCGCCGGCTTGCCAGCCACGCCGATGTGCCGCTTGGCTTCAACAGCGACGTCGCCGGCGCCGCGTTGGGCGAGGGGCGCTGGGGTGCCGCGCAGGACGTTGGCGACCATGCCTATGTCACCGTCGGCACCGGGATCGGCATCGGCCTGGTCATGGGCGGCGACCCGACTAACGGCCTCACGCACCCCGAACTCGGCCATATCCGGCCGGTGCGCCTGGCCGGAGACGACTGGGCCGGCGCCTGCCCCTTTCACGGCGCCTGCCTCGAAGGCCTTGCCTCAGGCCCGGCGATCAAGGCCCGGGCGGGCAAGCCGGCGGAGCAGCTCGCCGAGGACGATCCGGTATGGGACGGTGTCGCCCATGCGCTGGCGCAGCTCGCACACACGCTGGTGCTCACCGGCATCCCGCGCCGCATCGTGATGGGCGGCGGGGTGATGACCGGCACGCCGCATCTCTTCCCGCGAATCCGCGAGAAGCTGGTCGCGAGCCTGGGCGGCTATGTCGCCGCGCCGGGTCTCGATCCGGTCGAGGACTATGTCGTCCCGGCTGCACTCGGCAACCATGCGGGGCCGCTCGGCGCGATCGAACTCGGCATCCGGGCGCTTCGTCCCGTCGCAACGTCGTTTACACGGCTTTAACCGCGTCCGGTTACGCCGTGGCAAGGGGCAGACGCGCCCTCAATGATTAACCACGGCGGTGTTTCCATGCGCATTCTGATCGTCGACGACGAACCTGCGATGCATGATTCCTACAGGCGCAGCTTCGCGCCGATAGGGAATGCCGATGCTGGTGCCCTCGATGCGATGGCAGCGGAACTGTTCGGCGACGATGACGACGCTCCGGCAGAGCCCGGCACTGCGATGGATTTCGCGCTCACGCACGCCATGCAGGGCCTCGCCGGCGTCGCTGCGATCGAAAAGGCGATCGCCGATGGCGATCCCTTCGCCGTCGCCTTCATCGACGTGCGCATGCCGCCCGGCATCGACGGCAAGGAAACCGCCACCCGCATCCGTGCGCTCGATCCCGACATCAACCTGGTGATGGTCACCGGTTATTCCGATTTCTCGCCGATCGAGATCAGCAAGGCCGCCGGTCCTGCCGACAAGATCTTCTACATCGCCAAGCCGTTCGAGGTCGCCGAGGTGACTCAGATGGCGTCGGCGCTGTCGCATCGCTGGCAGCTCGACCGCGAACTGGCCGCGACTCGCGCCGCGCTCGCCGAAAAGATCGTGATCCTCGAAGAGCAGGGCCTGGAGCTCGCCGCGAACGAGAGCAAGGCGGTCCATATCGCCAATCACGATTCGCTGACCGAGGCGCCTAACCGTCTCGCCTTCCTGCGCACGCTGGCCGAAAAGACTCGCGGCAATGAAAGCTTCGCCACCGCGATGGTCGATCTCGACCGGTTCAAGCTGGTCAACGATACGCTCGGCCATCTCGCCGGCGACGACCTGATCCGCCAGATTTGCGTCGTGCTGCAGGATGCTATGCCCGACGGCGGTATGGTCGCGCGGCTGGGCGGCGACGAATTCGGTCTGTTGTTCGAATCGCCCGGCGAGCAGGCCGCCTGCATGGTGGTCGAGCGGCTGATCAAATTGTGCTCCGCCAGCTTCAAGATCTTCGGCCATTCGGTCCAGTGCGGCGCCTCTGCCGGCTTCGTCTATGTCGAGGCAGGCCAGAAGCATGATCCGGTCGACGTGATGCGCCGCGCCGATCTCGCGCTCAACGCCGCCAAGCAGGCCGGCCGCGGCGTGGTCCGCACCTTCGACGATACGATGGACGAATCGATCCGCTTCCGCCGCCGCATCGAGGGCGGTCTCAGCAAGTCGATCGAGAAGGGCGAGCTCAACCTCGTCTATCAGCCGATCGTCGCCCGCGACGGGCTCGAGGTCGTCGGCTTCGAGGCCCTGCTGCGCTGGGATACCGAGGAATTCGGACCGGTCAGCCCGTCGATGTTCATCCCGATCGCCGAGGAATCGAACCTGATCCATGAGCTCGGCACCTGGGTGCTGTGCGAGGCGGTCAAGGAGCTGAAGGACTGGCCCGGCCAGTACGTCTCGGTCAATTTCTCGCCGCGCCAGTTTCGCCGGCACAATTTCATCGGCCATGTGCTGGAATGCGTCCAGCGCGCTGGCGTCGAACCCAACCGCGTCCAGATCGAGATTACCGAAACGGCGATCTTCGACGATGCGGACCGGGCGGCCGATACGCTGTACCGCCTGCGCCAGATGGGCTTCCGCATCGCGCTCGACGATTTCGGTACTGGCTATTCGAGCCTCTACAACATCCGCAAGTTCGCGCTCGATTGCCTGAAGATCGACCGCAGCTTCATCGATGGCATGGGCCGCGAGCGCGAAAGCGCGGCGATCGTCCATTCGATCATCCATCTCGGCCGCGCGCTGGGGCTGGGCGTGATTGCGGAAGGTGTCGAGACCGAAGCCCAGGTCATGGCGCTCCGCGCTGCCGGTGCGTCACACCTCCAGGGCTTTTATTTCTCGCGCCCGGTGGCGGCCGACGCGGCGCGCGAGATGGCCCTGGCACGCTTCATCCCTGATCCGTCGGGGCTCGAGGAAGAATATCTCGAACCGGAACTGGGTAACGGGACTCACGGCTGATGTCCCCTGTTCTCCGTGCCCTTGGCGGCCGGATCGGGGCGTTTCGCAATCCAAGCTCGCTTGGCGCAAAGCTGGTCCTGATCCTGACCGCAGTGGGGCTGATCGGCTCCGCCGCGATCACCTTGCTGCTCGCCAGCGTCATCGTGCCCAGCTTCAACCAGCTCGAATCCCGGTCGGTCGATGCGCATGTCGAACGCACCCGCGCGGCGCTGGGCGAATATGCGTCCAAGGTCGAAAGCGCCGTGCGCGACTATGGCGACTGGAATTCCAGCTACGATTATATGGCGAACCAGACCGAGGCGTTCGAGCAGGAATCCTTCTCGCCCCTCGCCATGGCGAATCTCGGCGTCAACGGCATGGCCTATGTCGCGAGGGACGGTCGCATCGTCATCGCCCGCTGGCGCGATGGTGAGAAGGACGATTCCGGCATGCGCGCGGCGCTGATCGCGCAGATTCGCGAGATCGATTTCCGCAAGGCCCTCGGCTCCCGCAATTCGGCGAGCTTCTTCGTGCGGCTCGGCCCCGTCGTCTCGGCCGTCGGCGTTGCGCAGGTTCGCCGCAGCGACGGCAGCGGAACCCCGCGCGGCTATGTGTTGATGGCGCGCCGCATCACGTCGCAACAGCTTTCCGGCCTGCTTCAGCTCACCGCCGGGCTCGATCTCGCCAACGTCACCGATACGAACCTGATCACCCCCAGCCGGGAGACGATGCGCATCGCGGTGCCGATCCTCGGCCCGGCCGGTCACGCCGTGGCGAGCGCTGCCTTCACCGTGCCGCGCGACGTATCGGTGCTCGGCCGGCGCATGCTGATCCTCGCGGTGGCGGGTTCGACGATCCTGCTGCTCGTCGTGCTCCTCATGCTGCGCCGAATGATCGGCCGGCTGGTGCTGCGCCCGCTGCGCCGCGTGGAGAATCATATGCAGGTCGTCCGGGCTTCGGGCGCGCTCGGCCTGCTGCCCGACGAGGCCGCGCGCCAGGATGAGATCGGCTCGCTCGGCCGCAGCTTCAACGCGATGCTCCGCCAGCTGAAGGATCTGCGCGAGCAGCTCGAGGTGCAGAGCTTCGCGCTCGGCCGCAGCGAGAGCGCCGTCGCGGTGATGCACAATGTCCGCAACGCGCTCAACCCGATCAGCACGATCCTCAGCCAGGGCATCGCCCAGCCGGCGCCGATGGATCGCGGCACGCTCGATCGTGCCGTCGCCGAGCTGGCGAAGGACGACATTCCTCCGGCCCGGCGCGCCAAGCTCGTGGCCTTCGTCGCCGCGGCAGTCGAGGCCGAGGCGAAGGACCGCGAGGAACGCCGCCGCCAGCTCCAGGTCGGCCGCGAAGCGATGAGCCATGTGCTCGAGATCATCGGCGAGCAGCAGCATGCCGCCAACGGCCGGCCCGAGCTGGAACCGTGCGACGTAACCGAGATCATCGCCAGGAACGCCACGATCGCACGCTATTCGGGCGAATTGTCGATTGCCTTCAGTTTCCCCGCGCGCCCCTATCGTGTGATGGGCAGCCGCGTGATCCTCAGCCAGGTGATTGGCAATCTCTTCGCCAATGCAGCCGAGGCGATCGGCGCCATGGAACTGGGCGGCGGCACCATCGGGGTGACGATCGAGGAAGGGAACGGCCAGACCGTCATCGCCATTCGCGACGATGGCGAGGGCTTTGCGATCGACCGCGCGCCGACTTTGTTTCAGCGCGGCTTCTCGACCCGCAAGGACAAGTCCGGCGGGTTCGGCCTGCACTGGTGCGCGAATTCCATGACCGCGATGCAGGGTTCGCTCAGGCTGGAGAGCGAAGGCGAGGGCAGGGGTGCCGTCGCGGTGCTGACCCTCGCGACGGCGGTGGCCGAGCAGCAGGAGCTAGCCGCCTGACGCCGGCGGCTACGGGATTTCAGACGAAACGCGTTATCGGCACTTGGCGCCCGTGTGGGTCCCAACCTGGTCCACGACGACCCGCGACGGCCCCTTGGGCGTCTGCCCCGACATGATGAGGCGCGCGGTGAAGCTTGCGCCATTATAGGTGCCCGTGCGCGTGACGCGCACCGGGTCGCCCTTTTTCTGCGGGCACATCATGACCTGGTCGACACGGCCGCCGGCGACCGAGGATCGTTCCACGCTGCATTTCGCCTTGGGATCGGGCGAGAACAGCGCGGCGGCGCCCGCCCGGGCCTGTTCGGGCGCCACGCATTTATGGTCGGTCTTCGAGCGGCCCTTCATCATGCGGAGCATGAAGCCGGGCGTGCCGGGCACGACGAGTTCGACGGCGGTCGACTTCACGTCCCAGTTGCCGGGAGACACCGCCTGCGCTGAAAGAGCGGTCGGCAGGAGGGCGAACAGCAGCAAGGGGGAGCGGATCATGAGGGCGCTTTGCGGCGAAACCGGTTCGCAGACAAGACTTCGGGGTCAATCTCCCGGCACGAACCAGGTCGTGAATCCGCAAATGGGAATGGCCGTTATCGCCCCAACATCAGTCATTCAGCGGTGGCGCCTAGTTACCCCAATTGCGGACGTCTCAATCTCGTGCAAGTTGTGGTGCTAACGACGTGGCTTGGGAGTGTGGGCGGTGAGCAGAGTCATGACGAAAATCATCTTAATCACAGCTTTGGTGGTTCAGATGGCCGGCTTCTGCACCCTTCTTGTCACCGATTTTTCCAGCCAGACCTCCGATATCGCACTATGGGTGGTGATCGGCGCAGGGATTTTAGAGGTGATTCTAGCGTTGCACGCCAAGCGTCAAAATGATGCTTTGACGGGCTGAATACGCTCCTCATCGAACGTCGGGAAGCGCAATTGGCGTTCAGGGCGCTCGAAAGTCCGCCTTTCTTCAAGTTCCAGTCGGAAGCTGCTGTTCCGCTTCCCACCACTTCCTCCCGTTCGCGGTCTACTATCTAGGTTCCGAACGGCAGGATGCTTTCGTAGCGCGCCAGCGCAGGCGCCCCGATCACCTGCCGGCCATGGCGCAGCAGGAAGGCATGCCGCACGATCTCCGCCTGCTGCTCGATGCCATAGCGGTGCAGCGGCAGGCCGGGCCGGATGGCATAGTCGTAGCGGCAAAAGGGATGGCGTTTGATCGGGAGCCTGATGCCCTTCTGGTGCTGCCAGATATGAGTCATCTCATGGATGAACAGGCCCTGGTCATCGAGCGACCCGGCCGCGAAATCATCGCGGTAGCGGCTGCCCTCGGGGTGGAAATGAATCGATCCAGTCGGCGCCATCACCGTCTCGCGGGGCTGGAAGAACGCCCATTTGCGTCGCGCGATGCGCACCGGCGCATAATCGATCGCGTCGCCGAATACGCTTCGCGCCAGCGCGATCTCGCCCGGGGTCAGCGGGCGTCCGGTCCGGTCGGCGCTCAACTGCCCGGCGCGCCCTCGCCCGCGCCGACCGCGGTGGCCTTGTAGGTGACGCGCTGCCCGTCGGCGAAGGTGAGCAGCAAGGGCACCGGCGCGCCGGGCTTGATGCCGGGGTTCACGTCGAACAGCATCACATGCTTGCCGCCCGGCGCGAAAGCGATCTCGCCGCCGGCGGGCAGGGCGACCTGCTGGATCGGCTTCATCGAGGCCATGGATCCCGCCAATGACCCTGATGTCATCGATTCGTGCATCTCGGCGCGGATCGAGACATCGCTGGTGACGCTGACCAGAGTCGCGTCGGCCGGTCCGCCATGCAGCGTGAAATAGGCCGCCGCCGGCCCGCGCGGCACTGCGGCGAGCCTCACCCAGGCGTTGGTGACGTGAATTTCCTTGGGACTTTCACAGCCGGCAAGCGCCAGCAGGACACCAAGGAGGGGTAGGATACGCATCATATTCTCCCGCTTCGGGAAATCTTGGGGCGTCTCTAGGGAGTCGAAAATCTTGCGGCAAGCGAAAGCCCCCCTATATCGCCAGCAGTAAGTGTCGCGTCGCTCAGTTCGGGGGCGCGGCCGAGAGGCAATTTTTTTGAAGACGGGGGCCGAAGAGGACCATGGCTAAAGTAATCGGTATCGATCTGGGCACGACCAACAGCTGCGTTTCCGTGATGGAAGGCGGCAAGCCCAAGGTCATTGAGAATGCGGAAGGCGCACGCACCACGCCTTCGATCGTCGCGTTCGCCAAGGATGGCGAGCGGCTGATCGGTCAGCCGGCCAAGCGCCAGGCAGTGACCAACCCAGAGAATACGGTATTCGCGGTGAAGCGCCTGATCGGCCGCCGCTTCGACGATCCGGTGACCAAGAAGGACACCGAGCTGGTTCCCTATCACATCGTGAAGGGCCCGAACGGCGACGCATGGGTCCAGGCCGGCGGCAAGGATTATTCGCCCGCGCAGATCTCCGCCTTCACGCTCCAGAAAATGAAGGAAACCGCTGAGGCCTATCTCGGCGAGACAGTGACTCAGGCAGTCGTCACGGTTCCGGCATATTTCAACGACGCGCAGCGCCAGGCGACCAAGGACGCCGGCCAGATCGCTGGCCTCGAAGTGCTGCGCATCATCAACGAGCCGACCGCGGCGGCGCTTGCTTATGGCCTCGACAAGCAGGACGGAAAGACGATCGCGGTCTACGATCTCGGCGGCGGCACGTTCGACATCTCGGTGCTCGAGATCGGTGACGGCGTGTTCGAGGTGAAGGCCACCAATGGCGACACCTTCCTCGGCGGCGAGGATTTCGACGACAAGATCCTGCGTTTCCTGGCGGAAGATTTCCGCAAGGCCGAAGGCATTGACCTGACCAAGGACAAGCTTGCCCTGCAGCGCCTCAAGGAAGCTGCGGAAAAGGCGAAGATCGAGCTGAGCTCGGCTGCCACGACCGAGGTCAACCTGCCCTTCATCACCGCTGACCAGAATGGCCCGAAGCATCTGGTGAAGACCATCACCCGCGCCGATCTGGAGCGGCTGGTCGAGGACCTGATCCAGCGCACGCTGGAGCCGTGCCGCAAGGCGCTGCAGGATGCAGGGCTCAAGGCAGCCGACATCGCCGAAGTGGTGCTGGTCGGCGGCATGACCCGCATGCCCAAGGTTCGCCAGATCGTGAAGGACTTCTTCGGCAAGGAGCCCCATTCGGGCGTCAACCCGGACGAAGTCGTGGCGATGGGTGCCGCGATCCAGGCCGGCGTGCTGCAGGGCGACGTCAAGGACGTGCTGCTGCTCGACGTGACTCCGCTGTCGCTGGGCATCGAGACCTTGGGTGGCGTGTTCACCCGCATGATCGATCGCAACACCACGATCCCGACCAAGAAGTCGCAGGTCTACTCGACCGCTGACGACAATCAGCAGGCCGTGACGATCCGCGTCTTCCAGGGCGAACGCGAGATGGCCGCCGACAACAAGATGCTCGGCCAGTTCGACCTGGTCGGTATCCCGCCGGCGCCGCGCGGCGTGCCGCAGATCGAGGTCACCTTCGACATCGACGCCAACGGCATCGTCAACGTGTCCGCCAAGGACAAGGGCACCGGCAAGGAGCAGCAGATCCGCATCCAGGCCTCGGGTGGCCTGTCGGATCGCGACATCGACCAGATGGTCCGCGATGCCGAGCAGTTCGCCGAGGAGGACAAGAAGCGTCGCGAGGCGGCCGAGGCGAAGAACACGCTCGACAGCCTGATCCACACCACCGAGCGTCAGCTCGCCGACAATGGCGACAAGGTCGATGCCTCGCTCAAGGCGGAGATCGAAGCTGCGGTCGCGACGGCCAAGACGGCAGTCGAGGGCGGCGATCCGGAAGCGATGCGCGAGCAGGCCAATGCGCTGCAGCAGGTCGCGATGAAGCTCGGCCAGGCGATCTACGAGAAGCAGGCTCAGTCGGAGGCGTCACCCGCCGCCGAGGCAGCGCAGGAAGCGCCTGCCGAGGACGTGGTCGATGCCGAATTCTCGGAAGTTGACGATACCAAAGCGTAACTTGTTGCGTTCCCCCCGTTATTCCTGCGAAAGCAGGGGTAACGGGGAGGGCGGGGGCCCAAGATGACCACCGAAGTCGATTTCTACGAATTGCTCGAATGCGAGCGCACTGCGGACGATGCGACGCTGAAGGCGTCCTATCGCAAGCTCGCGATGAAATATCACCCCGACAAGAATGACGGGTGCAAGGACAGCGAGTCCCGGTTCAAGGCGATCAGCGAGGCGTATGATTGCCTCAAGGACCCGCAGAAACGCGCGGCCTATGATCGTTTCGGCCACGCTGCCTTCCGTAACGGCGCGGGCGCCGGTGGTGCCGGCGGCGCGCAGGATTTCGGTGCGTTCAGCGACATCTTCGAAAATATTTTCGGCGAGTTCATGGGGGGCGGCCAGCGCGCCCCGCGCGGACCGCGTCGTGGTGCCGATCTGCGCTACGACATGGAGATCACGCTGGAGGACGCGTTCCGCGGCAAGTCGACCGAGATCACCGTCGATGTCTCCGCGTCGTGCGATCCGTGCCATGGCACGGGCGCCAACCCCGGTACCAGCGCCAAGGCCTGCGGCACGTGCGGCGGCCATGGCAAGGTCCGGGCGCAGCAGGGCTTCTTCGTGGTCGAGCGGACCTGCCCGAGCTGCCACGGCGCCGGCCAGGTCATCTCCGACCCCTGCGGCCATTGCCGCGGCGAGGGCCGGGTCGAGAAGACCAAGACGCTCACCGTCAACATTCCGCCCGGCGTCGATGAGGGCACCCGCGTCCGCCTGACCGGCGAGGGCGAGGCCGGCGCGCGCGGGGCGCCTTCGGGCGACCTCTACATCTTCCTGCACGTGCAACGGCACGCACTGTTCGAGCGCGAGGGCACGACCCTGTTCGCCCGCGCCCCGATCAGCTTCACCACCGCGTCGCTGGGCGGGGAGATTCGCATTCCGGGCCCGGACGGCGAGCGCCACACGATCAAGATCCCTGCGGGCACCCAGAGCGGCCGCGAACTGCGCCAGCGCGGTGCCGGCATGCCCGTACTGCAGGGCCGCGGCCGCGGCGACCTGGTGATCCGCGTCGAGGTCGAAACCCCGACCAAGCTGACCGCCCGGCAGCGTGAACTGCTCGAGCAATTCCGCGCCACCGAGACAGGCGAGGAAAACCCGCAGACCACCAGCTTCTTCAAGAAAGTGAAAAGCGCCCTGGGCTGACTCCTTGGATCCCCCTCCCGCTTGCGAGTTTCAGGTCGGTCAGGCTCCCAGCCTGACCTGAACGATGCGGGGCATCGTTCACCTGAAACTGGGTTAGGGGAGGGCCTGTCCGGTCTCAGCCAATCCCGAAACTATCGACCAGTTCGACCGACAACCGCACCGGCTCCACCGGGGTGGCACAGCGCGCTGCCAGATCCGCCTGATAGGTCTGGAACGACGCGAGCCCGGTCAGCGCATCCGCATCGTCGCCCGCCAGGTTGACGAGCAGGTGGATGAACTCATCCCCATCCCGGAACAGCGCATAGCCGAGCTTGTCCGGCGCGGTCGTCCGCACTTCGTCGAACACGGCGCGCGACAGCCGTTCATTCTCGGCCGTGGCTTCGGGCTTGGTCGCATAGCGTACCATCGTCACTCTCTGCATGATGTGGGTCCTTTATCGACGCAGTATGGCGTCGGAGAAAAAGACGGCGCCGGTTCCGCAAAGGATTCGGCTGCCGAAAAAAGAATCTGCACCCGAATCCTTCGCGCTTCCGGCGGCGTCCTTGGGATAAGGGAAAAGCGGAGGCGCGTGTGACGGATCGGTTGAACGACTGGCTGGGCGAGGTGCGGCCGCGGCTGCACCGCTACGCCGCGCGCATGATGGGTTCCGCTTTCGACGGCGAGGATGTCGTGCAGGATGCGCTCGCCAAGGCGGCGGAGGCGCTTGGGGCCGGCGCCCAGGTGGCTGAGCCCGACGCATGGATATTCCGTATCGTCCACAATGCGGCGCTCGACGCACTGCGCCGCAGGAGGCGGCAGGAGGTGCGAGATTCCCTTGCCGTCTCCGAAGACGTGTCGACCGACGAAGCCGATCGCCGGATCGCGGTGGAGGCGGGACTGGGTAATTTCCTGCACCTCGTCCCCGCGCAGCGGTCGAGCGTGGCGCTCATCGACGTGCTCGGCCACTCGCTTGCCGAAACGGCGGTGATCCTCGGCATGACGGTGCCGGCGGTGAAGGCAGCACTCCATCGCGGTCGCGGCAGGTTGCGCGCGTTGGCGCAGCAGGTCGAGGTAACGGCCGTCATCGTGCCCGCCGAGCGTGAGCGCCTGCGCGCCTATGCCGATCGCTTCAACGCACATGACTGGGACGCTCTGCGCGCCTTGCTAGCCGACGATGTGAAGCTCGACCTCGCGAACCGGAGCACATTGTCCGGTGCGCGCGACGTCTCGGTCTATTTCACGCGCTACGCCGCCCTGCCCGACTGGCGGGCAAGCGTTGGCATTGCCGAGGGTCGCCCGGCATTGCTGATCCGGAAACTGGGGGATGAGACAGGCGCACCCGTCTTTGTCGTCCTGCTCGATTGGCGCGGGGATCGGATCGCGGCGATCCGCGATTTCCACTTCGCGACCTATGTCATGGACGGATTGAACTGGTCCACGATCCCGCCGGCCTAGCCACCCCTTTGACAAGGGGTGGGCGGGCCGATGGATCAGAGGGCTACGACCTCGACCACCAGCGCAAGAGCCGTGAAGGTCAGCACGGTGCTGATCACGGTTTCAAAAAAGCGCATGGTAGGGTCTCCGAGCCGGAAAATACCGGCTGCCCCCCATGTGGAGATTGTTGCGGACTCACGCAATATTATTACAGGCCTTCGCAGTTGCAGCATTTGCACTCGTCTCATCGACGAATGGAAACGGTTCGCCTCGCGCCTGCCGACGGCGGCGGCGTCAGTCCGTATCCCCGAACACCCGGGCGAAGATCGTATCGACATGCTTCAGATGATAGCCAAGGTCGAACTTGTCCTCGATCTCCGCCGGGGAGAGCGCCGCGGTCACTTCCGGATCGGCCTTGAGCAGCTCGAGCAGCGAGAGTTCGCCGTCCGATTCCCACACCTTCATTGCATTGCGCTGGACGAGGCGATAGGCGTCCTCGCGGCTCACCCCGGCCTGAGTCAGCGCCAGCAGCACGCGCTGCGAATGGACCAGGCCGCCCATCTTGTTGAGGTTCTTCTCCATCCGCGCCGGATAGACGAGCAGCTTGTCCATCACCCCCGTCAGCCGTGCCAGCGCGAAGTCGAGCGTGATCGTCGCGTCCGGCCCGATATAGCGCTCCACCGACGAGTGGCTGATGTCGCGCTCATGCCACAGCGCGACATTCTCCAGCGCCGGCGTGACATAACCCCGCACCATGCGCGCCAGGCCGGTGAGGTTCTCGGTCAGCACCGGATTGCGCTTGTGCGGCATCGCCGACGAGCCCTTCTGTCCCGGCGAGAAATATTCCTCGGCCTCGAGCACTTCGGTGCGCTGCAGATGGCGGATCTCGGTCGCGAGCCGCTCGATCGAGCTGGCGATCACGCCCAGCGTCGCAAAGAACATCGCGTGACGGTCGCGCGGAATGACCTGAGTCGAGACGGGCTCGACGCTCAGCCCCAGCTTCTCGGCGACATAGCTTTCCACGAACGGATCGATATTGGCGAAAGTGCCGACCGCGCCGGAAATCGCGCAGGTCGCGATGTCCGCCCGCGCTGCGACGAGCCGCGCGCGGTTGCGGTCGAACTCGGCATAGGCCTGGGCGAGCTTGAGGCCGAACGTCACCGGCTCGGCATGGATGCCGTGGCTGCGGCCGATCGTCGGGGTCAGCTTGTGCTCCACGGCGCGGCGCTTCAGCACCACCAGCAACGCATCGATATCGGCGATCAGCAGGTCGCTCGCCTTGGCAAGCTGCACCGCGAGGCAGGTATCGAGCACGTCCGACGAGGTCATGCCCTGGTGCATGAAGCGCGCCTCGGGCCCGACATGCTCGGCGACGTTGGTCAGGAACGCGATCACGTCATGCTTGGTCTCGCGCTCGATCTCGTCGATCCGGTCGACCTCGAACGCGCCCTTCTCCCAGATCGCCCTGGCGGCTTCTTTCGGCACCACGCCAAGCTCGGCGAGCGCGTCGGTCGCATGCGCCTCTATCTCGAACCAGATGCGGAATCGGGCTTCGGGCGTCCAGATGGCGACCATGTCGGGGCGTGAGTAGCGTGGCACCATTGCAACGGTTCCTGAAATTCCGGTTTCGGTTCGCCGCGAATCCTGAACGGACTCGCGATGAGCCGCGCGTTAGCAGGGACGGGGCGAAGCTTCAAATCGAGAAAAAATGAACTATCTCGATGGCTGAGGGGTTCTATCTTCAAGTTTCGGTCAACGGGAAAAATGGCCGGCTTATGTGTCTTGAAGTAACACCAACGGAGAGAACCATGTTGAAATATATTCTTCTTGCAAGCGCCATGACTATTTCTGTCCCTGTTCTTGCGCAGGATAAGCCTGCGGATACACAGGCGGCGCCGACTACGCAAACCGCACCGGCGTCGACTGCACCGGAAGCGACTCCGGCCGCGCCTGATGCTACGGCACCCGCCACGGGCTCGCCCGTCGACCAGGCGATGCAGGCAGTGACGCCGGTCACCGACCAGGCCGCGCCGCAGACCGCGCAGACCACACCTGCTCCGGTTGATCCGTCGGCGGCACCCGCCCAGACGGCACAGACCACCCCGGCTCCGGCCGATCCTGCCGCCGCGGCGCCTGCCCAGACAGCTGCCGCCCAGCCAGCGACCAGTGCCGATCAGATCGCCCAGGTCGTGAGCACCGAATTCCCGACCTATGACAAGGACGCGAGCGGCACGCTCAACGAGACCGAGTTCAGCTCGTGGATGGTCGCGCTGAAGACGGCGAGCGATCCGACGACCAAGGCGGAAAGCGCCGCGACCAAGAGCTGGGTAAACCAGGCCTTCGCCAGCGCCGATACCGACAAGAACAAGTCGCTGTCGAAGACCGAGCTGACCGGGTTCCTGACCAAGGGCTCGTAAGCGATCCTAGCGGGACGCGCAGTCCCTCCGGGGCGGCCGTCGGACCTTCGGGCCCGGCGGCCGTTCGCCGTTTCAGGCGATCACCCCCACCATGGCTCGCCCGGCGCAAGATTCGCGCGCAGATAGGAATCGTCCAGATCGAGCCCGAGCCCCGGCTCCTGCGACACTGCCATGCGACCGCCCTTGATGACCAGCGGGTTCGCCTTCGCCCATTTGAAATCGACCGCACGCCGCGAACATTCGATCCGCGGGCAATTGAACAACGCCGCTGCCAGCTGCTGCGACGCCATGTTGAGCAGCAACCCGCTCACATTGTGCAGCGCGACCGGGATCCGATACCGCCCGGCGATTTCCGCGATCATCCGCGTGCCGGTGATGCCACCCGAATTGATGATATCGGGCTGGAAGATGTCGACTGCCTGATTCTCCAGGAACGGCACGGCATATTCCGCCAGCTCCATATTCTCGCCTGTCATGATCGGCACCCGGGTTGCGCGGCGCAGCGCATTCCACCCCTCCGACCAGGCCGGAGCGAGCGGGTCCTCGAAATAAAGCGGGCGGATCGGCTCGACCGCGCGCGCGATGCCGATCGCGCTCGGCACGTCGAATTCGCAGTGGCAGTGGACCAGGATGTCGATGTCGTCGCCGAACGCCTCGCGCGCCATCGCATAGGCGCGCTCCATTTTCCGGAAATCCTGCGGGCCGAGCGAGGGTGTGTATTGCTGCATCGGCACGCCGAGCACGTGATGCGTATCGACCTTGTACGCCTGGAACCCCCAGGGATCGGCCGCGAGCCGCTGCGCCCGGTCGCGCCACTCCGCCTTGTCGAGATAATTGCCGCCCGGGCAGTGCGAATAAAGCTCTATCTCCTCGCGGAAATTGCCGCCGAGCAGCTTCGACACGGGCTGCTTCAGGATTTTCCCCGCCAGGTCCCACAAGGCCATGTCGATCCCGCTCAGTACGCGGATCGCCCGACCGCGCTGCTCATAGGCGTAGAACATGTTGTGGAAATGGACCTGGATGGCGAGCGGGTCCTTGCCGATCAGCCCGAGATGCGGAAGCCGCCCGCCGCCATTGTAAGCCGCGATCACCGATCGCGCCGTCGGCCCGTCCGCACCGCACTCGCCATAGCCGCTGATCCCGGCATCGGTCTCGATCTTGATGAGGGTCTGCCCCTCCTTCAGCCGCACCGCCTTGATCGCGCTGATCTTCACCAGCCCGCGCGCGGGTGCCGCAAGGGCATCGAGCGCCCTGAACAGCGGCGACAGAGCAACGGCGCCGAGCGCTTTCAGGAGATCGCGACGACGCATGGCATTCGGCCCATGATTTCGGATCGGGCAACGCTATCCGGCCGGGAATCGCGACGTCAATCGACCGCCTCTGGTGCTCCTCAAGGGCTGAGAGGGGGCATGGAGCCAACGTTCCCCACCGTCATGCCGGACTTGTTCCGGCATCCACCGTTCCGCAAGCGCCACCTCTCCAGTGGGAGAGGAGAGTCTGCGCGAATGTCGATCCGTAAAACGCCTGTCCTTAATTGGCGCCAGTAGGGACAAGCCCGTGGTGACCCGGATGATGCCGCCCGAATCCGCCCCTACATCAACCCCAGCGCCCGCAGGCTCGAATGCCCGCTCGTCCCCATGATGATATGGTCGTGCACCGTGATCCCCATACGCTTGCCGCCCTCCACCATATTCCGCGTTATCTCGATATCGGCGCGGCTCGGTGAAGGGTCGCCGCTCGGGTGGTTGTGCACCAGGATGATCGCCGCCGATCCCAGATCCATCGCGCGCTTGATCACTTCGCGGACATAGACCGCCGCTTCGTCGATCGATCCTTCGCTCATCAGCTCGTCGCGGATCAGCATGTTCTTGGTGTTGAGGTGAAGCACCCGCACCCGCTCGTTGACGTGATGCGCCATGTCCGCCCGCAGATAATCGAGCAGCGCCTGCCAGTTGGACAGAACCGGCCGCTCCGCCACCTCGGCACGCAGCAGGCGCAGCGCGATGGCATGTGCGACCTTGACGGCCGCGATCTGGGTCTCGCCCATGCCCTTGATTCGCGCCAGCGCTTGATGGTCCGCAGTCAGCAGCCCGCCGATTCCCCCGAATTCCGCGAGTAGCGCCTTGGCCAGCGGCTTGGTGTCGCGCCGCGGGATCGTCAGCGCGAGCAGATATTCGATCAGCTCATGATCGAGCAGCGCGTCGGATCCGCCCTCGTTGAGCCGTTGGCGCAGGCGGGCGCGGTGGCCGCTATTGTCTGGTTCGGGAACGCTCATTGCGGTTGAAGGATTAGTGCGGGGGCTGGCCACGCGCAATTGTGCGTGCTTTGGGGGCCATGCTGAAAGGCGTGGCCTTGTGCCGCAATCGGGAGTGGCAAGCTGAGTCTGGAAGAAGCGATCGAGGACAGGCCCCGCTGGCGTCGGGCGCGTCGGGTCGTGCTCGTCGTCGCGCTGGTCCTGCTTGGCGGGCTGATCGCGCTATGGACTCAACGCAAGCCGATCGCGTCGGGCTATATCGACAAGGCGCTCACCGGCTATGGCGTGCCCGCGCGCTACAAGATCGCCGATCTCGGCTTCAACCGCCAGCGGCTGACCAATGTGTCGATCGGCGATCCGGCGCATCCCGATCTCGTCGCTGACTGGGTCGAGCTGCGCACCAGTATCGGCCTGTCCGGCGCCACCGTCACGGCGATCCGCGCCGGCCATGTCCGGATGAACGCGCGGCTGGTCGACGGCAAGCTCTCGCTCGGCGCGCTCGACAAGCTGATGCCCGCGCCTTCCGGCAAGCCCTTCGCGCTGCCCGCACTCTTTGCCGATGTGCAGGATGTGCGGATCAGGCTGGTCGCGCCGCAGGGCGTGATCGGACTCAAGCTGAGCGGGAAGGGCAGGCTGAACAACGGTTTTGCCGGCCAGGTCGCGGCGATCACCGAGCGGCTCGATCTCGGCGGCTGCGTCAGCGGCCCGGCCACCGCAGTGCTGGCGGTGAGTATCGCCTCGGCGCGCCCGACCCTGCGCGGCCCGGTGCACACTGGCAATCTGGAGTGCGCGGACACTGTCGTGACGGATGCCGGCGCCGATATCTCGGTGACGCTGGAGCAGGCGCTGGACGCATGGCGCGGTGACGCGAAGCTCGCGGTGGCGAAGATCCGCCATCCCTCCGCCGAACTCCACACCCTGACCGGCACGATCGACTTTGCCGGCAAGGCCGACGGCACTGCGGGCAAGCTCGATCTCAAATCGGGCATCGCCTCGGCCCGGGGCGTCGCGGCCGATTCGGCGACGCTCGCCGGGACCTACCGGGTCGGCACGGCGGGCATCGCGTTCGAGGGCAAGGTAGGTGCCCGCCATGCTTTGTTGGGCAAGTTGATGCGCACCCGACTCGCCGCGTATCGCGACACGGGCGCCGGCACGCCGGTGGGACCGCTCGTCCACAAGGCAGTCGACGCAGCGGTGGCCGCGGCGCAATCCGCCGATCTCGACGCCGATATCGCCGTCTCGCTCAACGGCGGACGCGGCCAGGCCAGGGTCTCGCGCCTCCAGCTCGCGACCGCGTCCGGCGCCTGGGCGACCGTCTCCGGCGGCGAGGGTGTCGGCTATGCCTGGCCCGGCGGCGGCGTGCGCTTCGACGGCTTGGTCGATCTCGGCGGCGGCAACCTGCCGACCGCCACCATCCGTATCGCCCAGGCAGTGCCTGGCGGCCCGGTAAGCGGCACCGCCACCATGCAGCCCTATGCCGCCGGCAATGCTCGCCTCGCGCTGACGCCGGTCAGCTTTACCGCGACGTCAAGCGGCACCACCCGCATCGCGACGCGCGTCACGCTGTCGGGGCCGCTCGCTGATGGCCGGATCGACAATCTCGTCCTGCCGGTGAACGGCCTGTGGGACGGCCACGACCGGCTCCAGATCAATCGCACCTGCGCGCCGCTGTCGATCGGTGCGCTCGCGGTGTCGAGTTTCAGGCTGCGCCAGACCTCCGCCACGCTCTGCCCGGTCGATGGCGCGATGTTCCGTCTCGATGGCAGCCGCATTGGCGGTGGCGTCCAGTCCGGCGCACTACGGCTGTCGGGCACGATCGGCAGTTCACCGCTCACGCTCTCCACCGCCGGCCTGATGCTTCGCCTGCGCGACACCCACGCCGATCTCCGCGACGTCGATGTCCGCATCGGCGCGCCCGAGCGCGTGACTCAACTCTCCTTCGCGCGGGTCGAAGGCGGCCTGTCGCGCGGCACTATGGCCGGTACGATCGAGGGCGGTTCGGGCCACATCGCCAACGTGCCGCTGCTGATGTCGGAAGCGCAGGGGCGCTGGACCTTCGCCAAGGGTGCGCTCGACCTGACCGGCGGCACGCTCAAGGTCGCCGATGCCGATCCGACACCACGCTTCGAGCCGCTCGCCGGCAGCGAGGTGGCCCTGCGCTTGGCGGACAACCGGATCACCGTCACCGGGCGGCTGAGCACGCCCGAGAAATATGTCTTCATCAGCGGCGTCGCGATCGAGCACGACCTGTCGAACGGCACCGGCCATGCAGATCTCAGCGTGCCCGGCATCGGTTTTGGGGAGGCGCTCCAGCCCGACCAGCTCACCAGGCTGACCAAAGGCGTCATCGCCAATGTGGTCGGTACCGTCTCGGGCGAGGGCCATATCCGCTGGAACCAGGCCGGCGTGACCAGCGACGGCGTGTTCCGCACGCCCGGCACCGATCTCGCCGCCGCGCTCGGCCCGGTCACCGGCATCGCGGGCGAAATCCGCTTCACCGATCTGCTCAACCTGGAGACGGCTCCCGGCCAGATTGCCACGATCAAGACGATCAACCCCGGCATTGCGGTCAATGACGGCACGATCCGCTACCGCCTGCTCGCCGGCACCCGCGTCCAGATCGAGGACGGGCGCTGGCCCTTCGCCGGCGGGGCGCTGGCGCTCGAGCCGACCATGCTCGATTTCGGCCAGAGCATCGAACGCCGCATGACCTTCACCGTCTCCAGCATGGATGCCGGCCAGTTCCTTCAGCAGTTCGAGTTCAAGAATCTCAACGCGACCGGCATCTTCGACGGCACCTTGCCGATGGTGTTCGACGAACAGGGTGGGCGGATCGAGAATGGCCAGCTGAAGGTGCGCCTCGGCGGGGGCACGCTCGCTTATGTGGGCGAGGTCAGCCAGGAGGATACCGGCTTCTGGGGCAATCTCGCTTTCCAGGCCCTGAAATCGCTGCGCTATCGCAGCCTGGAGCTGGTGATGAACGGTCCGCTCGCAGGCGAGATGGTCACCGAGGTGCGCTTCGAGGGCGTGGGGCAGGGTGAGGGGGCAAAGCGCAACTTCATCCTCGACCGGCTGCAGAAGCTGCCCTTCATCTTCAACGTCCGCATCAGGGCGCCCTTCCGCGGCCTGATCGATGCGACCGCATCCTTCTACGATCCGAAGCGCCTGATTCAGCGCAACTTGCCGGCCCTGCTCGAGGAGCAGCGCAAGCGCGCAAAGCCGCCTGCGGAGGTCCCGCCCCCGATCCAGCCCATTCAGCCTGCCGAAAGCGAGAAACTGCCATGACCGAAACAGGATTGACGAAGCGGAAGTGGAGACCGACGAGTACAGTGATGAAGAAGATGATATCGATCATGGCCCTGGGCGCCAGCGCCGCGACTACCGGTTGCGTCAACGTGACCGCCCCGGACAAGCCGATCGAGATCAACCTCAACATCAACGTCACTCAGGAGGTGGTCTATCGGCTCGATGGCGAGGCGAAGAAGTTGATCCAGCAGAACCAGGATATTTTCTGATGAAGACGATGGCCAAATTCACGATGATCGCAGCGGGACTGGCACTGGCGGGCCTCGCCACGGCGGCCTATGCGCAGCGCGACCCGGCCTATCAGGCCGCGCGCTCGGCCGGCCAGGTCGGCGAGCAGCCCGATGGCTATCTCGGCATCGTCGGCGCGGGCACACCCGATCTGCGCGCGCTGGTCAACAGCATCAACATCCAGCGCAAGGCGAAGTACACCGAGAGCGCCGCCGCAGGCGCGACGGTCGAGCAGATGGCCTTCGCCAGCGGCTGCAACCTGATCCTGAAAACGGCGCCGGGCGAAAAGTACAAGACGCCGGGCGGCACCTGGGCGACCCGCGGCGCGGGTGCTCCGGAACGCGATTCCCGCTGCGTCTGACGTTCTTTCCCGCCCCCTCGTTCCGGGGGCGGGCTTGAGGTCAGGTAATCTGGGGCAGGCGCTCCAGATGCTTGTCGAGCGTGATCGGATACTGGCGCACGCGCACGCCGGTCGCGTTGTAAACGGCGTTGGCCACAGCAGCCCCCACACCGCACAGGCCCAGCTCGCCCACGCCCTTGGCCTTCATCGGTGAGGAGATCGGATCGACTTCATTGAGGAAGATCACTTCCTGATGCGGGATGTCGGCATGGACCGGGACCTCATAGCCGGCGAGGTCGTGGTTGACGAAGAAGCCGAAGCGGTGGTCGACCGCCAGTTCCTCCATCAGCGCCGCGCCCACCCCCATCGTCATCGCACCGATCACTTGGCTGCGCGCTGCCTTGGGGTTGAGGATTCGGCCGGCCGCACACACTGCGAGCATCCGCCGCACGCGCACTTCGCCGGTATAGGCATCGACCCCGACCTCGACGAAATGGCCGGCAAAGGTCGATTGCTGAAATTTCTTGTCCAGATCGCCATATTCGATGTGGTCTTCGGCGACGATCTCGCCGCCCTTTGCCGCATCGCCCAGCTTCGCGCTGCGGTTCCCCGATCGTACCTTGCCGTCGGAAAAGACGATGTCGGTGGAGTTGAAGCCAAGCTTCTGCGCCACCGCTTCGCGCAGCTTGACGCACGCCGCATAGACGCCGGCGGTCGAGTTGTTGGCGCCCCATTGCCCGCCCGACCCGGCCGAGGCGGGGTGGTCGGAATCGCCCAGCACGACCTTCACCTGATCGAGATCGACCCCCATCATCTCGGCCGCGGTCTGCGCCAGGATCGTGTAGGTGCCGGTGCCGATATCGGTCATGTCGGTTTCCACCGTGATGATGCCGCTCGCGTCGAGCCGCACCCGCGCTGCCGACTTCATCAGCAGATTGTTGCGGAAGCCGACGGCGACGCCCATGCCGACCAGCCACTGTCCGTCGCGAACCATGGCGGGTTTCGGATTGCGCGCTTTCCAGCCGAAGCGGTCGGCGCCCTGGCGCAGGCATTCGACCAGCTGGCGCTGGGAGAATTTGCGCTCGGGCTTGGCCGGGTCGACCTGCGTATCGTTGAGCGCGCGGAAATCGATCGGGTCGATGCCAAGCTTCTCCGCCATCTCGTCCATCGCGATTTCCAGCGCCATCAGCCCCGGTGCCTCACCCGGCGCGCGCATCGCATTGCCCTCGGGCAGGTCGAGCACGGCAAGCCGCATCGCGGTCATGCGGTTCTCGCCGGCGTAGAGCAATTTGGTCTGCGATACCGCGGTCTCGGGGCCGCCGCCCGGCAGGTCGCCCGAACCGCTTTCATGCGCGATCGCGGTGATCTTGCCCGCTTTTGTCGTGCCGATGCGGATGCGCTGCATCGTCGCCGGGCGGTGCGTGGTGTTGTTGAACATCATCGGCCGGGCCAGCGCGACCTTGACCGGCCGGCCGGCCGCCTTCGCGCCGAGCGCGGCGAGGATGGCATCGGCCCGCACGAACAATTTCCCACCGAACCCGCCACCGATATAGGGCGAGTCCAACCGGACCTTCTCCTTCGGAATGCCAAGCGTCTTGGCGACCTCACCCTTGCCCCAGGCGATCATCTGGTTCGACGTCCAGAGCGTCAGCCGGTCTCCATCCCAGGCCGCGATGCTGGCATGCGGCTCCATCATCGCGTGGCTGTGATCGGGCGTCTTGTAGCGGGCGTCGAGCTTCACCTCGGCGGACGCGAACGCGGCGTCGAAATCGCCCACCCGGGCGATCGGTGGGCTCTTCTCGTCATCGCCCTTCAGCGGCGCGGTCTTCAAGGCGGCGGCGAGGTCGAACCGTCCGTCGGAGGCGCGTGCATAGTCGACCCGCACGAGCGCCGCGGCCGACCGCGCCTGCTCGAACGACTCCGCCACGACGAGCGCCACGGCCTGGTGATAATGCTCGATGTCCGGCCCGCCGAGCAGTCTGGCGGTGTTGAAGTCGCCCTTGCCCAGCTTGCCCGCACTCTCCGCGGTCACGATCGCCAGCACGCCCGGCGCCGCCTTGGCATCGGCCAGGTCGATCGACCGGATCCGTCCCTTGGCGATCGCCGATCCCACGACGACGCCATAGGCCTGGTTCGCCGCCACATCGTGTCGTTCATAGGCATAGGGCGCGGTGCCCGTCGTCTTGAACTTGCCGTCGATGCGATCGGTGGGTTTGCCGATCACTTTCAGCTGGTCGATCGGGTTCTGCCCGGCGGGAGTGTCGAACTTCATCGGTTCAGGCTTTCGCTTCTGCGAGGACCGCGGCGATCGTACGCTCGACCAGCGGTACCTTGAATGCATTGTCACGGGTTGGCTTGGCACCGGCGAGAAGGTGCGAGGCGGTTGCCTTGGCACCGCGCGCCAGTTCCGCCTCGGCCGCCTCGACGCGCCACGGCTTGTGCGCGACACCGCCGATGGCGATCCGCCCGCTGCCGTCTTTCTGCACAACCGCGGCTACAGAAACGAGCGCGAACGCATAGGAGGCGCGGTCGCGCACCTTGCGATAGATATGCGTGCCGCCGATCGGCCTGGGCAAGGTCACCGCCGTGATCAGCTCCCCCGGAGCGAGCGCAGTCTCGATATGCGGCGTATTGCCCGGCAGGCGGTGGAACGCGGCAATCGGAATGCTGCGCGCGGTGCCGTTGGGCTGCACCGTCTCGACCGTCGCATCGAGCAGCCGCATCGCCACTGCCATGTCGCTGGGGTGAGTCGCGATACACGCCTCGCTGCCGCCGATCACGCCGAGCTGCCGGCTGAAACCCCCGATCGCGGCACAGCCGCTGCCCGGCTTGCGTTTGTTGCACGCCTGGTTGGTGTCGTAGAAATAGGGGCAGCGCGTACGCTGGAGCAGATTGCCCGCGGTCGTCGCCTTGTTGCGCAACTGGCCCGAGGCGCCAGCCAGCAGGGCGCGGCTCAGCACGCCATAATCGCGCCGCACCCGGTCGTCGGCCGCCAGCGCGGTGTTCCGCACGAGCGCACCGATGCGCAGGCCGCCATCGTCGGTCTTGTCGATCCGGTCGAGCTTCAGGTCCTGCACGTCGATCAGATGCGCCGGCGTTTCGATCTGCAGCTTCATCAGGTCGAGCAGATTGGTGCCGCCGGCGATGAATTTGGCACCGGGCGTCTGCGCGACCGCAGCAGCGGCTTCTGCCGGGGTCGTCGCCCGCGCGTAGCTGAAGGGCCTCATGCGCGTGCCTCCGCGACGTCGGCCATCGCTTCGAGGATGTTCGAATAGGCGCCGCAGCGGCAGATATTGCCGCTCATCCGTTCGCGCATCTCCGCGTTGCTGACCTTCGGACGCTCGGTCAGGCTGGCGCTGGCATGGCTTGGGATGCCCGACCGGATTTCGTCGAGCACCGCGACCGCCGAGCAGATCTGCCCCGGCGTGCAATAGCCGCACTGGTATCCGTCATGCTTGATGAAGGCCGCCTGCATCGGGTGAAGGTCGCCCGGGGTGCCGAGCCCCTCGATCGTCGTGACCTTGTCGCCGACATGCATCACCGCGAGGGTGAGGCAGGAATTGATCCGGACGCCGTCTACCAGCACGGTGCAGGCACCGCACTGGCCATGGTCGCAGCCTTTCTTGGTGCCGGTCAGCTGGAGATGCTCGCGGAGCGCGTCGAGCAGGGTAGTGCGCGTATCCAGCTCCAGCTCGCGCTGCTTGCCGTTCACCTGCAGCGCGACCTTCATCATCGTCGGCGCGGGCTGCGGCATGGCCGGGCTGGCGACGGCCTGCGGGACGGTGGTCAGCGTGGCCAGCGCCGCGCTACCGACCAGGATGCCGCGTCGGGACATCTCCAGTTCGTCAGATATGTCCATAACCATTGGTCCCTTTCGCTTACCCGCCGGTCGCGCCGCCGCTGATGCGCTCCCGGTTTGGAGCAGTCTAACGCATACAGGACCGAAACGATGCGGTGAATGCCGCAAAAGCCCGGCGCGGTCGGATTCCGAAAAGGGGGGCGGAATGATTTTTTCTCGCGCCGGATATGTGGGAGGGGAGGGTCGCGCTACCGTTCGCATCACTCCATCGACGCTTTCGACCGGTTCACCGTCACTTTGCGATCATGACAACAATGTAATGATGTAACATCGATCTTCACCTCTATCGGCCTGCTCCGTCAGCGCGGGCTGGCAGCATGAGGTGAAAGGGATTGTGATGGTTCGGTCGATGTTGCTCGCGGGGTGCGGCTTGGGGCTCCTGGTTGCGTCTCCGGCCTGGGCCAAGGACGCGCCCGCCGCTCCCGCGCCCACCACGCCTGCAGACGACGCGGTCCCCAAGGATATCGTCGTCACTGCGCAGAAGCTCGATGCCGCGCGGGACGCCATCCTGCCGTCGCTCGGCGCGAGCGACTACAGCCTCGACCGCACCATGCTGGAGAAGCAGCCGGGCGGGGTCGACCGCAGCCTCTCCCAGGTGCTGCTCCAGGCACCGGGCGTCACGCTCGACAGCTATGGTGCGATCCATGTCCGCAACGAGCACGCCAATCTCCAGTACCGGCTGGACGGGGTGATCGTGCCGGAGAGCATCTCCGGCTTCGGCTCCACCTTCGATCCCCGCATCGCCCAGTCGATCGATCTGGTGACCGGCACCTTGCCCGCGCAATATGGCTATCGCACCTCCGGCGTGGTCAGCCTGAAGACGCGGTCGGGCGCGTTCGACAATGGCGGCGATGTCGGTTTCTACGGCGGCAGCCGGGGCAGTGTCGAGCCGAGCGGGTCGCTCCACGGATCGAGCGGCAACCTCAATTATTTCGTCTCGGGCAGCTTCCAGGAGAATGATCTGGGCGTGGAGAACCCGATCGCCACGCGCGATGCGATCCACGACCATACCCGGCAATACCGCGCCTTCGGTTACCTCTCCGACATCCTGTCGGACACGAGCCGGCTCACCGCGTTCGGTGGCACCTCGATCGGCTATTTCCAGATCCCCAACAATCCAGGCCAGGGCGGGGCAGGGCCGGGCGGCATGAACTGGAACCTCGAGGGCAAATCGGATTTCGACTCCGCGACGCTCGACCAGAACCAGCGCGAGATCACGCACTACGGCGTCCTCGCCTATCAATATGCCGGCGGTGCCCTCAACTTCCAGATCGCGCCCTTCGTCCGCTATTCGCAGACGCGCTTCACGCCCGATCCGCAGGGCGGCGATCTCATCCTGGGCGGCGTCGCCGACAATTCGCGGCTGTCGAGCCTCACGGCCGGCGTTCAGGCCGACGGCAGCTACAAGCTCTCCGACAGCCACATGCTGCGCTTCGGCTTGTTCTTCCAGAACGAGCGGACGCGTTCGACCGTCACCTCGCGCGTCTTCGCGATCGATACGCTTCCCGGTGGCGATGTCGTCCAGACATCCGATACGCCGCTGTCGATCACTGATTCCGCCCGGCGCAACGGCCAGCTTTACGGCATCTATCTCCAGGACGAATGGTCGCTCACCCCGACGCTCACGCTCAACTACGGCGCCCGGTTCGACGCCGTCCGCGCCTATACGCGCGAGCAGCAGGTCAGCCCGCGCGTCAACATGGTGTGGAAGCCGCGCGAGGGGACGACCTTCCATCTCGGCTATGCGCGCAATTTCACCCCGCCGCCGCAGGAATTGATCGCCGCACCGACGCTGGCGCTGTTCGCGGGCACGACCAAGGCGCCCGAGATCATGACGGCGGATCCGGTGCGCGCCGAACGCGAGCATTATTTCGACGGCGGCGTGCAACAGGCGATCGCGCCGGGCTTCAAGGTCGGGCTCGACGCCTATTACAAGATCAAGCGCAACCTGCTCGACGAGGGGCAGTTCGGCCCGTCGCTCGTGCTGTCCCCGTTCAACTATGCGAAGGGCTATGCCTGGGGCGTCGAGCTCAGCGCCAACTACACCCACCGCGCGCTCGATCTCTACGCCAACGTCGCGCGCGGCGAGGAAAAGGGGCGGAACATCGTCTCCAGCCAGTATTTCTTCGCGCCCGACGAACTCGCCTACATTGCGGGCCACAGCATCTTCACCGACCATTCGCAGCGCTGGACCGCGTCGGGCGGGGGCAGCGTCACGATCAGGGACGGCATCGGCACGCTCGTGCCGACCATGTCCTTCCTCTATGGCGACGGCCTGCGCGCCGACGATCCGGCCGGCCTGGTCCCCAATGGCGGCAAGCTGCCCTCCTATGTCACCGCCGATGTCGGCATCGCGCAGAATCTCGACGGCCCCGGCGTGCTGAAGGGCCTGTCGATCCGCCTCGACGTCACCAACCTATTCGACCGGAGCTATCTGATCCGCGACGGATCGGGAGTCGGGGTGGGTGCGCCGCAATATGGCGCGCGGCGCGGCGTCTTCGCGGGGATCAGGAAGAACTTCTAGAAGAAGGGGGGCAAAGTGATTTTCCAGCGCCGCTAGACGCGAATGCCGGCCTTCTCGACCACGGCCTGCGCGGCGACGAGATCCTGGGCGCCGATGCCGACGAAGGTGGCGATCGTGATATCGTCGGCACCCCGGCGCCCGATCGTCCGTCCGGCGAGCACGTCGCCGATCTCGCCGGCGATGGCGTCGCGCTCATAGGCTCCGGCAGCGATCGCGCGATGGACATCGCCATTGGCGACCGCCGTCTCGATCGAATCGACGAACACCCGCGCACGCCCCAGCGCCGCCGCGTCCAGCTCGCATTTGCTCGGATCGTCGGCACCGACCGCGGTGACATGTTGTCCCGGCCGCAGCCACTCGCCGCGCAGGATCGGCTCGCGCGACAGCGTCGTCGTCAGGACGACATCGCCGGCTTCCACCACGTGCCGCAGGTCGGTGTGGCACTGCACCTCGATCCCCGGCAGCCGCGCCAGCAGCCTGTGCGCGAGCGCCTCGGCCTTGACCGGGTCGCGCGCCCATATCTTCAACATCTCGAACGGCCGTTCGCCATATAGCGCGAGGGTCTGCCAATAAGCTTGCACGCCCGAGCCGAGCACGCTCGCGGTTCCTACCCGCGCCGGGGCGAGCATCCGCGCGGCCAACGCCCCGGCGGCGGCGGTGCGGATGTCCGAGAGATAATGCCGGTCGTCGAGCAGGGCCAGCGTATGCCCGGTCCGGCTGTCGAACACCGCCAGGAAGCCGCCCTGCGGCTGTCCCTGCTCGACATTGATGGCGAACCACGGCGCGACCTTGACGATATGGACCGGCGCTCCGTCGAGCGTGCCCGTCTTGACATAGACGTCGCCCCGGGTCCGGTCGGCGATCGGGAACATGGCGACGAAGCCGTTCTCGGCTTTCCCCGCGCTCGATTGCTGGAACGCGTAGGAGACAGGCTCGATCAGACCCTCGAACGACACCAGCGACTGAAGCTGCTCCCGGTCGATGATCGGCACGCTCATGGCGCGGTGTCCAGCACGGCGTGATGCTGCACGGTCAGGTCGGGCACCAGGCCATGGACTTCGTCGTCGGGATACAGCACCGCATCGTCCGGACGTTCCCCGGCATAGGCGCGCACGCTGTCCATGTCCTGCCAGAGGGAGGTCAGCGTGAAGATCGCCCAGCCGTCCGCGTCGCGGCGCCACAGGCCGATATCGAGACAGCCCGGCTGAGCCCGATAGTCGCTGATGCCGGTGGCGAGCAGATGGCGGTAGAAACCGTCGGCCTGGTCGACCGGCACCTTGCCGCTCCATGACCGCGCGATCACGGCAGCACCTCGATCCGTCCGCTCCCCACGATCGCCACCTCGCCGCCGACCTTGACTGAATGGACGCTCTCCGGGGTGCCATGAGGCTCGACGATCATCTGGCTTGGCCGGCCAGTGAAGCGGCCCTGGTTCAGGGTAAAGGCTCCCCCCGAGACCGCGCCGCAATGGCGCAGGCGATAGGCGCCGATCGTGCCGGCGGCGCTACCCGTGGCGATATCCTCGACGATCCCGTCATTGTTCCAATGGCGTATCTCCAGCGCCGCTTCGTCGAACAGCACGGCGAACTGCGCGCCGAAATCCTGCAGCAGCGTCGAGATATCGGCGTGGATCGACGCACGCGGCAGCACACCGGGCCGGACGGGAACGATGAGATAGCGCAACCCGGTACTCACCACCGCCAGCGGCAGCGACGGATCCAGGTCGCGACCCGACAGGCTGAAGGCGGCAGCGACAATGTCGCGCGCCGCCACCTCGCCGAGAAACGCCGCCGGCCCCTGATCCAGCAGGCCGAAATACCCGTTCCCCCGTCGCTCGGTCACGACCGTCACGCTCTTCTCGGCGAGATCGAACGTCCAGGTTCGGGGTCCGTCGCTGCCGTCCCGGTGATGCAGCGCCGCCGCGGCGCCGATGATCGGATGGCCCGCAAAGGGCAGTTCCTCGAACAGGTCGAAAACCCGCGTCCGATATCGGTCCGCCTCATCCGTCCCGGTCAGGAAGATCGCCTCGAAGTGGCGAAGCTCCTGCGTGATGGCCAGCATCTGCCGGCTGTCGAGCGCCGGGGGATCGAGGAACACGGGCAGGCTGTTCCCCGCATAGGGCCGGGGGGCGAACACATCGACGTGCAGATAGGAAAGCGCGGCCATCAGAGGCTCGCCGCCAGCGCAGCGGTGAAGCGGGCGATCGCCCCCTCGTCTCGCCGGTAGAAGGTCCAGCCCTTCTTGCGCGTGGCGATCAGCAGACCGCAATCCACCAACAGGGTCAGGTGCCGCGACGCCGTCGCCGGTGCGATGCCGAGCTTGTCGCGCAGGAAATCGGCGCAAATGCCGTCGGTGACCGGGTCGCCGTCCACCTGGGGCGGGAAATTGCCCGTCGGATCCTTCAGATACTCCAGCACGGCAAGCCGTACAGGGCTGGCAAGGGCCTTCAGGGCGTCGAGCCTGCCGGGTTCAATGGATTCGCTATTTCGCATAAAGACGAATTACTATGCTGGGGCGGGCTCGTCAATCGGCCGCCCAAAATGTCAGTGACCCTCATGACATTTTGGACGGTGTCCGTGCGCGAGGCGCACGCGCTGACACGGTGATTCAAGTCACGCAGCGAGGCCACCATGCCGCGTTCATGACATCGGGCGCGTCCAGCCCGTCGCCTGGGCCGAAGCGATGGACGAAGATCGCGAAACCCACCCGGGGGTTAAGGTTGACTCAAGCCGACCCCTTTTCTAAACGGGCGCCGCAACGGGGGCTCGCCCCATGTTTTCCGTCGCCGTGCGCAAGCCCGGCGGCGTTTTCTTATCAGGATGCTTTCGCGTTGGCCGACGACCGCCAGAACGATGACCTTGAAAGCCGTATCGCGAAAGCGCGCGCGGTCGAAGAGGCGCGTACTGCCGGGAACCCCGCGGCAAAGCCCGCCAAGGGCTATGGCCAGGGATCGCGCGTGCTCGCGGAGATGATCGGCGTTCCGGCGGGCGGCGCGCTGCTCGGCTGGGTACTGGATTCCTGGCTCGGCACCGGCCACTGGCTGCTGCTCGTCTTCCTCGTGCTCGCCATCGTCGCGGCGGGCCGCAATATCTACAAGATCTCGAAGGAGCGCGCGGAATGACCGTCGCTTCCGACAGCAACGCACAAGGGTAAGGCGATCGTGGCCGGTAAAATTGACCCGATGGAACAGTTCCTGGTCGAGCCTGTGCTCGGCCGGCATCTCAATCTGTTCGGATACGACGTGTCCTTCACGAACTCGGCGCTGTTCATGGTCGTCGTGTTCGCGCTGCTGTTCCTGTTCATGTGGGGCGGCATGAAGCGTCAGCTCGTGCCGGGCCGGTGGCAGGTTGCCGCTGAATCGGTCGTCGGCTTCATCGACAACATGATGCAGGTGAACATCGGGCCGGAAGGCAAGAAGTTCGCGCCCTACATCTTCTCGATCTTCATGTTCATCCTGTTCGCGAACCTGGTCGGCGTGCTGCCGCTGGCGATCGTGCCGGGCCTGCACACCTTCGCCGTGACCAGCCACATCACCGTCACCGCGGTGCTGGCCTTCCTGTCGTTCGGCATCGTGCTCGCGGTCGGCTTCTGGCGCCACGGCTTCCACTTCTTCTCGCTGTTCGTGCCGCACGGCGCGCCCGGCTGGCTGATGCCCGTCATCATCCCGGTCGAGTTCGTGTCGTTCATGGTCCGCCCGTTCAGCCTCGGTCTGCGACTGTTCGTCGCGATGACCGCCGGCCACATCCTGCTCGAAGTGTTCGGCAGCTTCGTGGTGCAGGGCCTGAATGCGGGCGGGGGCCTCGGCATCCTCGTCAGCATCCTCAGCTTCATCATGATCATCGGCGTCAGCGCGCTCGAGTTGCTGGTGTGCGCGATCCAGGCCTATGTCTTCGCGCTGCTGACATCGCTCTATCTCAACGACGCGGTGCACCTGCACTAAGTCATTCGAATTTCGTCTAACTATCGTATTTCTAAGGAGCTTATCATGACTGATCTTGGTGCAATGTATATCGGTGCCGGCCTTGCGGCGATCGGCGTCGGCCTGGCCGCGCTCGGCGTGGGCAACGTGTTCGGCTCGTTCCTCGAAGGCGCGCTGCGCAATCCGGGCGCTGCAGACGGCCAGCAGGGCCGCCTGTTCATCGGCTTCGCGGCTTCCGAGCTGCTCGGCCTGATCGCGTTCGTCGTCGCGATCCTCATCCTCTTCGTCGTCCGTTAAGCGAAGAGCGACCTCAATGCCGCAGCTATCCCAAATCGGAGAGATCTACGCGTCGCAGCTGTTCTGGCTCGCGATCGTATTCGCCCTGATCTATTTCGGGATCGGCAAGGCGATGGTCCCGAAGATCGAGCGCACGATCGACGATCGTAACGCCCGTATCGGCGGAGACCTCGCCGCGGCGGAGGCCGCGAATGCCGCCGCCCGCGCGTCGGAGCTTGAATATCAGACCGGGCTGGACTCGGCCCGGTCCCAGGCCCTGCGCTCGGTGACGGAGGCCAAGGCCAAGGCTGCGGCCACGGCCGAGACCAAGGTGAAGGCGGGCGATACGGCCATGGCCGAAGCGCTCGCCACCGCCACCGCCCGCATCGGCACCGCCAAGACCACGGCCATGGCCGAGATCGAGACGGCGACCGTGGACGCGGTGCAGGACATCGTCGCCAAGCTTTCGGGCGTGGCGGTCGATCGTTCGGCGATCGAACAGCAAGTGAAGGCGGAACTGGCGCATGGCTGAAGCGCATCATGAGAGCCTGACGGCGGCAACCGGCACGACCGAGCTGCATCACGAGCCCACGGCTCTGGGCATTTCGGCGCCCGGCTTCGTCGCGCTGTCGATGCTCGTCGTCATCGGCCTGATCATCTGGAAGAAGGTGCCGGCCATGATCGCCGGCATGCTCGACGCGCGGATCGCCACGATACGCACCCAGCTCGAAGAGGCCACGCGCCTCCGGACCGAAGCCGAGGCGCAGCTTGCCGAAGCCAAGGCCCGCAACGCGGCGAGCGCCGGCGATGCCGCTGCGATCATCGCGCATGCCGAAGCCGAAGCGAAGCAGATGATCGCCAAGGCCGAAAGCGACTCGGCCGATCTCGTCACCCGCCGTCGCAAGATGGCCGAGGACAAGATCGCCGCGGCCGAGCGCGCTGCGATCGCCGAGGTTCGCGCCACGGCCGCCGATGCCGCCACCCGCGCGGCTTCCGCGATCATCGCGCAGCGGCATGACGCTACGGCAGACAAGCCTTTGGTCGATCAGACCATCGCCGGTCTCGGGCGCCTCAACTAAACCTCTCTTAAGTCAGCACTCCTGCCGTTTCACGGTGTCTCGATCCCGGCTACACCCGGGCCCGGGGCACCGAGTCGCGTGCCTGCACTGGAGAGAGTTCCCATGAAGCTTGCCGCCCTTACCGCCGCCCTGTTCGTGATGACGGCGGCGCCTGCCCTGGCACAGAACGCCCCCGCGGCACCGGCCCCGGCAGCTCCCGCCGCCGCGCCGGCAGCAACCGCGGACGCCGGCCCCGCCGCGAAGTTCACCCTCGACACGCCGATCGAGACGATCGCGGCAGACCCTGCCGGCAAGGCCGTGCTCGACGCCGATCTTCCCGGCATGACCGCGCACCCGGCCTATGAGCAGTTCAAGGTCCTGTCGCTCGCGGCGGTCCAGCCCTTGTCCAACGGCGCGATCACCGACGCGCAACTGGCCAAGGTCAAGGCAGACCTTGCGGCGATCAAGTAAGCCCTAATAGCGGATCATCACCCGCCGTGCGATGGCGGGTGACAAATTATACACCGCGTTGAGCACCGCGGTCATCCCGATATTCGCCTGGTTCCGTCCGCCCGCCATCGCCGCCACGATCTGCCGCCCGCATTCCGCCGCCGGCATCTTCCTGTGCCGGTTCTCCTCGGTCATCCGCGTCTCGACCACCGGCGGCAGCGCCTCCATCACATGCACTCGCGTGCCCGCCAGCTGCGCCCGCAACGCCATGGTGAAGCTCCGCAGACCCGCCTTGGTCCCGCAATAAACCGGGCCCTTGCCGCTGGGCGCGATCGCCAGCCCCGAGGTCACATTGACGATCATCGCCTCAGGCCGCGCCCGCAGCCCGTCGAGCAACCCCGCGATCAGCCGGATCGGCGCGTTGAGATTGAGGAAGATGCACCGGTCGATCTCGCCCACATCGAACGGCACCCCCACCTGGAAAGTCGCCCCCATCCCGGCATTGTTGACCAGCACGTCGATGTCCCGCCCGCTCAACTCCCTCACCAAAGCATCGCACCCCGCCGCATCCGACAGGTCAGCGGTAATCGTATCGAACCCCTCCGCCAGCGCCGCGGCAAGCCGCCCCACGTCGCGCCCCACCACGATCACCTCGGCCCCCGCCGCCAGCAGATGCCGCGCAATCTCCAGCCCGATCCCGTCGCTGCCCCCGGTCACGACCGCCGTCTTGCCCTTCAACTGCATGTCCAGCTCCCCTGTTGAGCACGATATACCCGTTGTTGCGCGCGCCCCGGAGTCCTAACTGGAACCACGATGTCGTCTCCCAACACCCCCGATCGATTCAACGAGGAAAAGGCCACCTTCACCGTGCGCGGATCGGACGTGCCCGATCTGGAGGCCGGCGTGGCGGCGATCCGCAATGTCCTGAAGACGCTGCCCGCCCGCCCCGGCGTCTACCGCATGCAGGATGCCAAGGGCGACGTGCTCTACATCGGCAAGGCCCGCGCGTTGAAGAACCGCGTCACCAACTACACCCAGGTCGATCGCCTGCCCAAACGCCTCCAGCGCATGGTCGCGCAGACTCGCTCGATGACCATCGTCACCACCAACAACGAGGCGGAGGCGCTGCTGCTCGAGGCGCAGCTGATCAAGCGCTATCGCCCCGCCTACAACGTCCTGCTGCGCGACGACAAAAGCTTCCCCTTCATCCTGCTGCGCGCCGATCATGATTTCCCGCGCATCCAGAAGCATCGCGGCGCCCGCCGCGCCAAGGGCAATTATTACGGCCCCTTCGCCAGCGCCGGCAGCGTCAACAACACGCTCAACGCGCTGCAGAAGCTGTTCCTGCTCCGCTCCTGCACCGACAGCTTCTTCAGGACGCGCGACCGGCCCTGCCTGCTCTACCAGATCAAGCGCTGCTCGGCCCCCTGCGTCGATCGCATCTCGAAAGAGGATTATGGCGAGCTGATCGGCGACGCCAAGGCCTTCCTCGCCGGCAAATCGACTCAAGTGCAGACCAAGCTCGGCGGCCAGATGCAGGCGGCGGCCGAGAACATGGATTTCGAGCTGGCCGCGATCATCCGCGATCGGCTGAAGGCGCTCACCTTCATCCAGGGCAGCCAGGCGATCAACGCGGAAGGCGTGGGGGACGCCGACATCTTCGCGCTCGCCAACAAGAACGGCGTCATGGGCATCCAGGCCTTCTTCATCCGCGGCGGCCAGAATTGGGGCCATCGCAGCTTCTTCCCTGCCCACACCAACGATGTGCCCGAGGCGGAGGTGCTGGCGAGCTTCCTCACCCAATTCTACGAGGAGGTCCCGCCGCCGCGCATCATCTTCGTCGATCGCGAACTGGAAGAGACCGAGCTGCTGCAGGAGGCCTTCGCCGAGCGGGCAGGGGCGAAGGTCGCCATCTCCATCCCCCAGCGCGGCACCCGCCGCCGCCTGCTCGATCAGGCGAAGCGCAACGCCGAGGAAGCGCTCGACCGCCGCCTCGCCGAAAGCACCACCCAGGCGAAGCTGCTGCGCGAGGTCGCCGACCTGTTCGATCTGGCCGAGCCGCCCGACCGGATCGAGATCTACGACAACAGCCATATCCAGGGCACCAACGCGCTCGGCGCGATGGTCGTCGCCGGGCCGGAGGGTTTCCGCAAGGGCCAGTATCGCAAGTTCAACATCAAGGACGCGAAGACCATCCCCGGCGACGATTTCGGCATGATGCGCGAAGTCTTCGGCCGCCGCTTCGCCCGCGCCCAGGCCGAGGATCCCGATCGGGATTCAGGCGAATGGCCCGATCTGGTGCTGATCGACGGCGGCCGCGGCCAGCTCAATGCGGCCAGGGGCGTGCTGGAGGAACTCGGCATCGAGGATGTCTGCCTGGTCGGCGTCGCCAAGGGCCCGGACCATGGGCGGGAGGGCCGCGAGGTCTTCCACCTGATGGACGGCCGCGAGCTGACCCTGCCCACCAACGCGCCCGTCCTGTTCTACCTCCAGCGCCTGCGCGACGAAGTCCACCGCTTCGCGATCGGTGCCCACCGGGCGAAGCGAGCGAAGGCCATCGGCGCGAGCCCGCTGGACGAGGTCCCGGGCATCGGCCCGGCGCGGAAAAAGGCGCTGCTGATGCATTTCGGCACTGGCCGGGCGGTGCGCAATGCGAGCCTGGAGGACCTGCAGAAAGCGCCGGGGGTCTCGGCGCTGGTGGCGCGGCAGGTTTATGATTTTTATCATGGGCGGTAGGGAAAACGGCAGGGCATTGACGACAAAGCGCGCAAGGTGCCAAGTTACGGAAGAGCGTTTCGGATCAAGCCGTTAATGTCGCCTCCTTGGTTTTGAGGTCAGAGCAGCTGCTACGACTTGCCAGAAGAGTGCGGTCAGGTGATCTTGCAAGCGTGAAGCCCATCAGTCCCATCGTATCAGCCGTCCTCGGTGGCGTGACCGGCGGCGTCGTCGCGTTCGTCGTCGCGATCATCATATCCAGGCCCTCTGTTTGGGCCGGATTCACGGGAATCTCGGGTGGAGAATGGCTCCAGGCGCTAGCCGCGGTCGTCGGAGTCTTTCTCACCATTCAGGGTACGCTCTGGCTAGAAGAGCGGAAGCGGAAACGCGACCGTATGGAGGAGCAACGTTTGCTCAAAAGCGCCCTGATCACTTTTCGAAATATGGCAACCGCGATCGTCGCGCCGGACGCGGAAGACGCATCCCTTCAACAGCGTGCTCTAAAGACCGCGGCCCACTTTGAAATTCTCCGGAACGCCTATGGCTCGCTGGAGTACGCGCGGCAGAGCTACCGGATCACCGACATCAAGCTGTTCATGGCGCTCGACACGCTCAAGCAAGATTACGAGGCGGCTCGGGTCAAATTGGGGAGCGAAGAGAGCTTAGCTCGTGGGCGGCACGTCACCGAGCCCGCCCTTGCAATCTGCCGTAGTGAATTAAAGGACTTCGTGGACGAGATGCAGTTGCCGACGAATGAGGCGATCGATGCACTTGAAAAACTGAAACTCTGAACGGTTAGAGCGTGCTGGAATGACGCAGCGGGCTGTAACTGATGTGTTAACTCCGGCCGCTCAACTCTTCTTTTGGGGCAGGCTTGGATACTGCCGTTCCTATGGGCTGGCTTAGCGCCAGTGGCCGGGCAGGTTGTCAGGCTCCCGCATCTTCACCGTCTCGAAGAAGAGGGTGGACGGAGCGTAGGGCGCTTCGGCCTCAGGCTCTGCTATGAATTTCGGCTTTGGCGTGCGCCGCAGCTGTGCATAAGCGACGGCTACAGTAGCCACGCCGATGACGACGGTAGCAGTGTTGAAGGCAACGGTAAGAAAATCGCTCATAATCATAAATCCGAACGCGTGATTGCGCTTGGGTTTTGCTTAGGCTTGTGAGAGCCGCAGTTCACGAGATTTTGCAGCAACCGCGACTCACCACTATATCTTTTTAGTTAGAGTGACCTCGTTTCCCAATCTTCAGAATGAACGACAGCGTCGATCGGTTCCCTATTGGCTTCGCGGTTGGAACCGGCCAAGATCGCCGTCTCGGTGCGGTTCGCCGCACAGCCTTGAGAAGCTGCTTGGGGCCGGGACCAGATTTCGATGGGGGCGGGATGAAGAGGCTTGTTTTAGTGTTGGCGCTGTTCGCCTGCCTCCCCGCCCAAGCTGAGCCAACGGGCCGCTGGTGGTCCGGGTTTGGGCAAGGGAACCTCGAATACGGTATCAAGAATGACAGCGCCGGGAGCGATGAGTTCTACATCGCGTGTATGCAGGATCGGACCTACATTAGCCTTCGAATTGGCGGTGTCGAGCCGAAGCAGGGGCAATCCGCCATCGTGACCATTGGCCCGGATGAGTTCGAGGTTCAACTTGGCAAGGATGGCTACGTGGAGACCGCAAGCCATGTTGGTTATGACACGTTTCGGGCGTGGTGGGCCGCGATGCGTGCCGGAGCGAATATGCGCGTTCGATTGAGTACCGGGCAATCCACCAACTTCACCCTGAAGGGTGCCGCCAAAATCTTGCCGCGTGACGCGTGCGAGACTGACTTTCAGCGCTGAGCCATCATGGGAAACGAGATTTCGAGCGCGTTGATCGGTCTAGGCGGAGGTGTGCTCGGCACCGGCATAAGCACGCTATCGAGCTTCATGCTCGCCCGGTATGGGGTTCCGGTGAAACTCCACTCAATTACCCAACACACCGGTGCGCCAGTGAATTAAGTGAAGTGTCACCGGAACTCCCAGAAGAGGTGTGGCCTCGATCTTTTCTGACATCGGTTGTCCGAACAATTTTGGACGACGGTACGATCCTCGGAGAATCAGGAAACGCACTTTTGGTGTTGGGAAACCCGGAAGACTTGGACATTAAGCCAGAATTTACCGTCGAGATCGATAGTTCGACGTCGGCAATTAACCGCGTGATCGCAAAGGAGCCTATCCGCGTTCGTCAACATCCCGCAGAAGAACAAATTTCTCCAGCCTCATTTTTGGTCAAGCCTCAGAGCGATGGTTTGACGTTCGACGATTTTGGTGGTTACCAAAATGTGGTCCTTCGTGCAAAGGAACTCATTGAGACCCAGCTTGAGCGACGCGCCGAACTCGAAGCAATTGGAGCGCGCCCCGTCAAGGGCATACTTTTCACTGGTCCACCGGGAACTGGGAAAACACATCTGGCTCGGATTATCGCGAACCAGGCCGGTGCAAATTTTTACGACATAAGCGGCCCATCGATCGTCAGCAAATGGGTTGGTGACACGGAAGATTTGCTTCGCAAGATCTTCGATCACGCAGAAAGCTCGAAATCTGGAAAGTCGATCATCTTCTTTGATGAGATAGACAGTATAGCAGAAAGTAGAGCAGGAGATTCCCACGAGGCATCTCGTCGGCTGGTGGCGCAGTTTCTGACTCTCATGGATGGCTTCGACTCAAGCAAAAGCGCGACGGTCGTCATAGCCGCCACAAACAGAGCCGATGCGCTCGATCCCGCTCTAACCCGACCTGGCCGCTTTGACTGGGAGATAGAGTTCGGGCTTCCTACCCTGCTAGATCGCCTCGCAATTCTCAAAATCGGTACCCGCAAAATTCAATGTTCGGAAGACCTTCCGCTTATCGATATCGCCATAAGATCGCATGATTGGTCCGCTGCACGCCTGACATCGATCTGGACGGAGGCCGCCATGATCGCCGCATCAGATAGGCGCAAGCAGATAGCTGCGGAGGATATGGCGCAGGCTTACGAACGAGTTGCTCGCCGACCTGATCGCAAAATGGAAGGTCGGCCGTAGATGGTTAGATTCAAGCGTCAATTTCCATGGATAGGACGCAGGAACGTCCAATCTGGACTTGGCCCGGACCAAGCTCCGGAACCCCTGAGGGAGTTTGTCTATCTGGACGAAGTCAGCCTCGGCAGTCTGTTGGCCTCGCAAAAGGGCGAGATAACGGAGAACATCACATCGCAGATGGGGAGCGAGCAAATCGCTGAAATTGGTGGTAAGATATCCGCCAATAGCCCAATGCTACTTTCTACGGAGATTAACTCCCGTTTTCAGACCACCAATAGCAACGCTCTACAAACTCTGCGAAAGGCTACCGCTCAATCACTCTTCCGCGAGCTGCACAAGCTGCCCAACCTCCGTAAAATACAGCCAATACAAATCATTAAAGAAGCGGAATCGTTCGAGGATTTACTTTCGGAGGCGTTTACGGGGGCAGTACACAACGTTAAATATTTAATGAGGGGTGACTTAGTAGAATTCAAGGTAAAATTATCGGCGTCGTGGATTTTTCAGATTAGTTACATGGTGGCTGAATTTTCGGAGATGTTTGACGAAAGCCCTGTCCTGCTTATGGAAAGTGTAAATTTTAGTGATTTATACCAAGCAAAGAATGCAAACAAAATAATTACTAAGCTATTAGCTGGACTAGTACCTGTTGATGGTGTTGTCTCGGATTATGTTGTTGTTCCGTTCGGAGAAGATAAGTTTATTACGCATAAGGACTCGATCAAGGGCATTAGAGTAAATTTTTCACCACTGAGGATCGTAGGCGTCACCGAGCATTTGGCATATTGGAAGGATATTCGTAGAATTTTGTTCGCAGACAACGAATTCATCATGCTGTGTAGGCTATCGAAGAATGGTATCCAGAAAGCCTGGAACCCTATTAAGGTCGCCGATATCTTCAAAGAGTTTGCCCCAGATATCGCCAAGCAGATTGAGGTATCTAGCCGGACCGCAATGTTGCAATCGGCAAATGGTCAAAATTACGAAAATGTAGAACCCGCAGCTGCTAGGCTGAGTTTGGCCCTGCTCAGATATCAAGACAAATTGCTTGGGAAAATTGATCATTGCCTCACGGTCGATGAAGTCTCTGAACTGGATCGCGAAATCGCTAGCCTCCAGTTTGATGGCGCCACTGCTGAGGGACAGAGGTCCGCATTCGCGGCCGTCAAAGCGACGATCGAAAGTCGCACAGGTCATACAATCGATTCGGCCGCAGACTTGGAACTGCGCGAAAGCATTCGGAGGAGCCTGGAGATTCCGCTGTTCCCGCAGCCTTCGCAAACTGGGCGGATTGTGGCAGACGTAGGAGATACGGAAGCCCAAGTTGAAGAAGCAAACCTTCTCGATGTCGAAGTGGTCGCGATTTACTGGTAAATTAGCTCGCTAGCCCGGCGTCAAAGCCGATACCTTTTCGAGTATGAAATAATCATCTCATTTAAGAGCGGTATTTCGGGGCACTATACTAAACTATCCACAGCGCGATCGACTTCACGTGATCACCCCGCTCCGCCTGATCGGGTTCTCCCGCTCCAGCGCAATCCGCTTCGCAATCTCCCGGTTCAGCTCCGTCGGATGCTCGGCAAAGGCCCGCGGCGTCATCCCGGTGAAATGCTTGATTTCCCGCGTCACATGCGACTGGTCGTAGAATCCCTCTTCCAGCAGCCCGTCCAGCTCGGGGTCGCGGTGGTATTACGGTGACGGGTGCAATAACCCCTTTACTCTGCGATGCTTTTCCAAAAGCCTCATCCCAATTCTCCGTCTTCTGCTGCTTGGAATGCGGTTATCCCGCAGAGCTTTGTCGGTACCTCTCCCAGCTACGAACGTGCCTTCATCCACACCGATCGATATGGCAGCCCGGTTGATCGACCAGCCCATCGCCGTCGCTCTGTGTATATTTTGTCTCCAGGCGATTTTGGCTCTGGCCAGGGTTCATAGTCGAGGAAGGCGATGATGGCCTGATTTTGTTCAGGCCATGTCGGCAGGGAATAAGAGAAAATGTGGTCGGCCAGCGATCACAATATGTGAGTCGATTCAGCGCAGAACTTGAGCGTAAATAGTGGGTTTCGATTGTGATCCAGGACCGACATCGTCCACAGTTCCGCATGCCAGAATCGTTCGGGCATCTCTTTCAGAACCTCGGCCGCGTATCTGACGGCTTCGATTCGCGCTTCAGCCAAATCCTTCCACTCCGATCCCTGCAAATCTGGAAAGTCGTGACCGTCCTTAATGTCGAAGAAGTATCGGGGCATAGTGTTCTCCAGCCTCAAGGCGGGAGCACTCAGTCTCTCAGCCGCTAGAGCCTCATTTGTTGGCTAGCGATGAGAAAACATACATTAATATGGTGGATGCTACAAATGAGAGCCTGACGGATTGCATCACATTGGAATTACGGTGACAGTGCATTTAATTACTCACCCAAGCGCCGCCGCCCCGCTTGACCTGTCGATTGAATGCACTGTCATCGTTATCTTGGACCAAGGCAGGGCGTAGCAGAAACCCAGGCGCCGCGTTCAATCCCGTGCGCGCTGCTCGGTCACCTGGATCGCGGTCTCGACCATGCAATTGTCGACGAAGTCGTTGAGGAACACCAGCAGGTGATCGGGCGACAGCCGCTTGGCGGCGTTGGCGCGCAGCCAGGGATTGGTCGCGGCGTCCATTACCGGCTTGGTCGCGAGCAGGGGCGAGGAGGCGTCGCTCGACGTGACGACCGAGGCCGCGACGACCGCGCCGATCTTGGTCGCCGTCGCCTGCATCTGCATCACGACATGGTTGGCGCCCGCCGGCATGTCGCGCTTCATGCCTTCAAAGGCCTTGATGATGGGGGCGGGCCTCAACGTGGCATAGGCCCCGCTCCAGCTGTTGTAGAAGCGGTTCCCGTTCTGGATCTCGTTTGAGAAGATCAGGCGGGTATTGTCGCGGATCAGCGCATCGTAGCTCCTGACGAGATCGGTGGACATGCCGATGCCGATCGGCCGGGGCGGTTTGACCCTGGCGATCGCGGCATTGAGCGCGTCCCTCACGGCCTGGGCAGTCGGCTTCATCGCATCGGCTGCAAAGCCCTGGGTGTTCGGGTTGACCACCACGATCTCGCCGGGATTGGCCTCGAGCCAGCGCAGCACGTCCACCAGGAAATCCACATAGGGATATCCGGGGACCAGTCCGTGCTGGTGGTAGAGCGTGTTCCCGAAGAAAGGGCGGATCGCGGGATGCATCCAGCCGGGGCGAAAATCGAAATAGCGGGTGCCGATATCGAGCTGCGTGCGGATATCGTCCTTCTGCGTCATCGAGAGATTGGCGATGGCGCGCGGCCCGAGCGCGGCGGCGGCCACGCCCATCGCCGCGCCGAGCGCGAGGACGAACGCGGGATTGTGCACCACCTTCCGTACCGGGCGCATGTCGAACATGCCGGCATCATGGGAACCGGGCAGCGCGAACCGGGCGAAGGGCCCGCGCGCGACACGCGGATTGCGCTTCGCGAGATCACCCATCCAGCGGCGCTGATCGCGCGTCGCATAGACGTAGAACTGATGCTGGTTGGTCATCCCCGAGATCTTGCCCGATCCCGCGTCGTAGAGGCCCCAGCACACGGTCGGATTGCCGATCCGCGGCGGCGAGTTGAACATATTGTGCATCGTGCCGGTGTAGAGGTTGCCGTCGAGCGAGCTGATGTTCTGCCAATGCCTGATCATCTCCTTGCCGCGATCGGTCGTGACCCATTCCAGCCTGCCGGTATAGTTGACCGGATCGGGGATCATGTCCGATCGGACCTGGAAGTTGTTGTGCTCGAAATTGGCCTCGGGGCCGTGTGAACGATGAGTCTGCGGCACGGCCAGATCGGTGCGGAGATCTTCCGAATCCGAGTAAAGATAATAATCGATTCCCTTCGCGACCATGATCTCTTCCTCTCGCTGATTCAGATCGTTTCGCACGCGAAACTTGAACGCGAAAGTCTATTACACGGTTATCGAAGAATTATTCTAGAAAGCGAAGCATCCCTCGTGGCTGCGGCCGGGTTGACGACCTTTTCGGCGAGTTCGAGCCGTTCATCGGTCGTGTAACGCGAGGCGAGGCGAAGTTCCGTTGCGCATACCGGCAGGATATTCCGGGGACGCAATACTGAACCATCGGCAGAGTCACCTGCCTCAGGTAATCACACCACTGCGCCTGATCGGATTCTCCCGCTCCAGCGCAATCCGCTTGGCGATCTCCCGGTTCAGCTCCGTCGGATGCTCGGCAAAGGCCCGCGGCGTCATGCCGGTGAAATGCTTGATCTCCCGCGTCACATGCGACTGGTCGTAGAATCCCTCTTCCAGCATCTCGTCCAGCTCGGGGTCGCGATGCGTCATCGCCACCGCCGCGCGCAGCGCCCGGTATTTGCGCGCCAGCACCTTGGGCGGCGACCCGAAATAGCGTTTGCAGCTGCGTTGCACCTGCCGCAGCGACAGGCCAGTCAGCGCGACCAGGTCGTTGATGTCGGGCGCGGCGGCACCCGCGAGCCACTCGTTCACCTGGCCGACGAACGCCTGATATACCGGTTTCTGCCGCATCATCAGCGTGACTAGCATCTCCTCCAGGATCGCGACGCGCGCATCGAAATCCTGCGTGGCGCGCAGTTTCCCGAAAACCTCGGTCACGATGGGGCCGAACAGATCCTTCGCGTCGAACAGCCGGTTCGCCGCCGCCGAGGCATCCATCGGCACCAGCGCGGCCCAGCCATGCGGCATCAGCCCGACGCCGATCGCCTCGGCCGCGCCGTCGCAGCTCAGGCTCGAGGATCCAGTGGTGGGGCCCAGCACATAGATGTCCGGCATCGCCTGCTCGGTGCCGTCGACAAAGCGATAGCGTGCGTTGTCGCCCCGCAGAATGAAGCGAAACTGCGCATAATCGGCGCGGTCGACTCCCTCGAAACGCTCATCGTCCTGCTGGAAATGGTAGAAAAACGAGAAATGATCGGCCAGCCGGGCAGGGGGTTGGCGGAAATCCATCTTCAGGTTCGACATAGGTGTTGCTCAGTCGACGATGTTTCTTGCGCGATTCCCGCTACGGGAATGCGGCTTTTTTCACAATCATTTCGCCGCGGAATCCCTCAGATTGCGGCCATTAGTTAATCCGCCTATCATCCACCCGCTGTGGCGGCGCTGAAGGAAGCGCAGTTCCCTCGTCAGGAACGACCGTGCAACGTGGCGCAGGTGGTAGCGCGATCGCTGGAATGACGTGCGATAGGTCGCGGGTTCAAATCCCGTCGTGAGTAGGGAAGCCGGTGTCGAGTCCGGTACACAGCGCTATCAGGAGTCCGGTATTCCGGTGGGTATTCCGGTGACACTCCACTTATCTCCAGTATTCCGGTGACACTCCACTTATCTCCAGTTTGGCGCGCCACCCCATACCGGCAGCCCCGCCTCACTCCTCCTCCACCCGCCGCACCACCGTCCGCCCGATATTCGGATCGACCACGATCTCGTCCGTCCATTTTATATCCAGCACCGGTCCCCAGCCGGGCCGGATCACACGTTTGCGTTTCGGCAGCTCCAGCACATTGTACAGCACATGCTGGTCGCGCTTCTGCTGCGCCTCGGCGGCCTCCACCATCTCGATCCATTTGCGTTGCGCGATCCTGCTTCCCTTCAGCGCGCGCTCCATCATCGCGCGGAACACCGCCCGGTTCGCGGTCATCTCGACCTCGTCTTCGCCGTCCCGCACGGTGATCGTCCGATACGCTTCCTCCAGGATCATCACCCGCGTCGGCTCGTCCGATCCGATCAGCCGATCGCCTGGCGCGCCCGATCCGCCGCGCACTTTCGGCCGCCCCCGGGGATTGCCCGACTTGCCCTTGGCGAAGCGCTTGCCGATCGGCGGCCTGCCTTTGCCGACCGCATAGGCGTCGGGCTCGGCGCCTTCCTCTGCCACCGCCATATCGTCGCCCGATTCAATCTGCCGTTCCGCCATGTCATGCACTCGCTATGGACCATCCCGCCCTTTCAAGACCCGATCCCGGCGAACATTTGAATCAAGCAGGGGAATTTTCGGCGCGATTTTGTCGCGAACAGCGGAAAATTCCGCCGCTGTTCGGCCCGTTTTTCCGCTGTTATCGCGTAACAGGGAAAACGGGGATCTTGCCCTTGAAATCGCACGCTTATTTCGGGGCGAAAATCCAACATAACAGCGGAAGAAAAAAACTGCGCTCCAATCGCACCGGACCGCTCCCGTTTTCGCACCATTCGCGCGCTAAAAATCCTTTCCGCCCCCGCTTGTCGCGTCCGCGCGCCACGCTAGAGTCGTTGCAGGACAAGGGGTAACATCATGTATCGGCCGATCTTCTTCGCCACGCTGCTCGCAGCCGGCTCTGCCGCCCATGCCGGCGACAAGCCGCTTTATGCGCCGACGCCGGATTGGGTGAAGCCGGCCCCGCCGCTCGACCCGGCGACCGTGAAGGACGATTCCCCCGTCTACCTGATCCTGGACAATCAGCAGCGGCTGAAGGACGGGCAGGTCACCGGTTACGTCGAAACCGCGGCCCGCGTCGGCTCGACTCAGATTCTCGACTCGCTCGGCACGGTGAAGCTGCAATGGTCGCCGGACAAGGGCGACCTGATCGTCCACCGCGCCGAGATCATCCGCGGCACCGAGCATATCGACCTGCTCGCCGCCGGAGAGCGTTTCTCGGTGCTGCGCCGCGAGGAGCAGCTCGAGCAGCGCATGCTCAACGGCATGCTCACCGCAACCATGGCGGTCGAGGGGCTTCGCGTCGGCGACGTGCTGCACCTGAGCTATTCGACCACCGAGAAGGACGCGACGCTCAAGGGCAATGTCCAGGCCTTCGCCTTGCTCCCCACCGAGCCGCTGCGCATTCAGTTCGCCCGCAGCCGCCTGATCTGGCCGCAGGGCGTCGATATCCGCTGGAAGGCCAATATCGGCGCTGCCCAGCCCCTGGTGACCACCGCGGGCGGCTATCGCGAGCTGACCATCGCGCTGCCTCTGGCCAAGCCGGCCGAGATGCCCGCCGACGCCCCCGCGCGCTTCCGCCGCCCGCCGATGCTCGAGGCGACCAGCTTCGACAGCTGGAACACCATCTCGAAGGTGATGGCGCCGCTCTACGCGACGGACGGCCTCGTCGCGGCGGGCAGCCCGCTCGCCGGCGAGATCGCCAAGATCAAGGCCGCCGAGACGGATCCGCTGAAGCGCACCGCGCTCGCGCTCCAGCTGGTGCAGGGCAAGGTGCGCTATCTGTTCAAGGGCATGGATGGCGGCAATTACGTGCCCCAGACGCCGACCCAGACCTGGAACCTGCGCTACGGCGACTGCAAGGCCAAGACCCTGCTGCTGCTCGCCATCCTGCACGAACTCGGCATCGAGGCCGAGCCTGTGCTGGCGAGCAGCCAGCTCGGCGATCTGTTGCAGGATCGCCTGCCGACGCCCGGCGCGTTCGACCATGTCTTTGTCCGCGCGACCGTGGCGGGCGAGGCACTGTGGCTCGACGGCACCGATGGCGGTGCGCGGCTGGAGGATATCCACGATGCGCCGCCCTTCCGCTTCGTCCTCCCCGTACGCGTGGCGGGGTCGGGGCTGATCCCGGTGCCGCTGCGGCCCGATGCGCGGCCGGAGCTGCGCGCCGAGATCGAGCTGGACGAGACCGCCGGGGTGAACTTCCCCGCGCCGTTCAAGGTCGCGGTCACGGTGCGCGGGCAGCTCGCCGAGCTGTTCCGCGCCGGCGCGCTCCAGGCGAGCAAGGACCAGCTGGCCGACATGGCGGGCAAGCTGATCGCGCCCTATCTCGACGAGCCGACGATCATGACGCGCAACATCAGCTTCGACGATGCCGCGGGCACCGCGACGCTTCACGCGGCGGGCGTCGCCTATCCCGACTGGGACAAGGAGAATGAGCGTTATCGCGATTCGCTCGACCGTGCCGTCACCCAGCTCAATTTCCAGCCCGACCGTACCCGTCCCGCCTGGCGCGACATCCCGGTCGCGACCGAGAATCCGCATAATTTCGTGATCCGCACGAAGATCCGCCTGCCCGATGGCGGCACCGGCTTCACGCTCGAAGGCAATCAGGCCCTGTCGGCCACCCTGGCCGGCACCAAGGTGGAGCGGACGACGACGCTGGCCGATGGCTGGGTGACGACCGAGGACCGGATGATGTCGACCGGTGCCGAGATCGCGGTTGCCGATATCGGCGCCGAGCGCCAGCGGCTCGATCAGGCGAAGCAGCACCTGCTGCGCGTGGTCGCCCCGGCCGATTATGCCGCGCCGTACCAGATCGTCGCAGCGGGCAAGAAGGCCAAAAGGTTCGATGCGATCCTCGCGCAGTACAAGCAGGGCATCGCCGACGATCCGGCCAAGGCCGAGCCCTATCGCAACCGCGCCTGGTTCCTCGAGCGCATCTATGAGCGCGGCCCGGCGATCGAGGATCTGACGCGCGCCATCGCGATCGACCCCAATGTCGATTTCTATCTGTGGCGCGCGCGGCTCTACGAAGCGACCGGCGACAAGGCGAAGGCGCTCGACGACATCAACGCTGCACGCAAGGTCGATCCGGCATCGGGCGCGGCGATCAACCAGCTCGCCTCCTTGCTCGCCGACGACGGCAAGAAGGATCAGGCGCTGACTCTGCTCGACCAGCGCATCGACGAGGGCGGCAAGGACAAGCCCAATTTCATGGCCGCCAAGGCCGAGATCCTCGGCGACAGCGGCGACAAGGACGGCGCCATCGCGACGATCGACGCCGCCATCGCCGCGACTCCGGGCAGCCCGGTGCTGCTCAACGCGCGCTGCTGGGTGAAGGGCACGCTCAATGTGATGCTCGACACCGCGCTGAAGGATTGCACCAAGGCGATCGAGCTGAGCGATTCGCCTCAGTCGATCCTCGACAGCCGCGCGATGGTCTATTTCCGCATGAACCGCTTCGAGGATGCGCTGAGCGATCTCAACGCGGCGCTCGATCTCGAGCCGGGCCTCCCCGCGAGCATGTATATGCGCGGCGTGGTGCGCAAACGCATGGGCGACGCCAAGGCAAGCGAGGGCGATCTGGCGGCAGCGCGCATGATGACGCCCGAGATCGACCGCACCTACGCCAAGTACGGAATCGTGCCCTGACCGCAAAATCGTGTTGCTGCTTCGTAAACGGAAAGGACGTTGAAAGAATTTTCACCTGCGCCCCTTAGAAGTCGGCGGCGATGCCTACGCCCGTCTTCCTCACTGTCGATACCGAGCTGATGTGGCGCCACCATATCGACGGGCTCGACCGCGCCGCGATCTACGATCGCTCGATGGAGCCCGCCGGGGTCGGCGTGACCTATCAGCTCGAGATGCTCGCGCGGCACGGGCTCAAGGCGTGCTTCTTCGTCGATCCGATGCCCGCGCTGATCTTCGGGCTCGAACCGACGCGGCGGGTGGTCGGCACGATCCTCGATGCGGGGCAGGAGGTGCAGCTCCACCTCCACCCGCACTGGACCGGCGCCAAAAAGGATGACGGCGGCGCGAGCTTCGGCCGGTTCGAGATGATCGACTATTCGGAGAACGAGCAGCACGATCTGATCGCCGGCGCCACGGAATTGCTGATCGCGGCAGGCGCCCCGGACCCGATCGCCTTCCGCGCCGGCAGCTACAGCGCGAACGACGACACGCTCCGTGCGCTGGCCCGGCTTGGCTTCGCGTACGACAGCAGCCACAACGGCGCCGAGCATCCCTGGCCCAGCGCCATCGGACTGCCGCCGACGCACATCGCGCCGGTCGAGCGCGAGGGACTGACCGAGGTGCCGGTGACGCTGATCGAGGATCGCCCGGGGGCACTGCGCAACTTCCAGATCTGCGCCCTGTCGGCCGGCGAGCAGCGCGCCGCGCTCGAGCATGCCGCGATGGAGGATCACGCCGCGGTGACGATCGTCAGCCACGGCTTCGAGCTCGCCAACCGCGCCGGCACCCGCGCCAACGCCGTCCATGTCCGTCGCTTCGAGGCGCTGTGCTCGCTGCTCGCCGAATGGGCCGAGCTGCTCCCCACCACCCATTTCGCCGACCGCCCGGCCTTGCGCCTCGGCCGCGCCGATGCCCCGCTTGGCCCCAACTCGCTGCGCACCCGCTGGCGCCAGGCCGAGCAGCTCTGGTCGAACATGGTCGAGGAGCGCGCGGCATGAACGCGGTCCCGATGCCGCTCCGTTTCCAGATCGGCGCGCGCACGCTCGCCTCGATCCAGCGCCAGCTCGTCCGCGTCCCGCTGACGCTCGATGAAGCGCTGGAGGGGCGGCTGCCCGTCCTGCCGCCGCTCGATCGCAGCGCCCACGGCTACCAGATCACCTCGCTACCCGAAGATCGGCTGGAGGCGATGGCCTTCGCCGCCGGCGGCATGATCGCCTTCGTGCGGCAGCGCTACACCCGCCGCTATACCGACCTCACGACCAGCTACGACGCCTGGCTCGACACCATGTCGTCCAACGCGCGCTCGAGCCTGAAGCGCAAGGCGAAGAAGGTCGCGACCGTCTCGGGCGGTCAGCTCGACATCCGCCGCTTTCGCACGCCAGACGAGATGACGGCGTTCCACGACGTCGCGCGGCGCATCTCGATGCGCACCTATCAGGAGAAGCTGCTCGGCGACGGCCTGCCCGACGATTCGGCCTTCCTCCGCTCGATGTACCAGCTGGCGGCGGCGGATTCGGTGCGCGGCTGGCTGCTCTACATCGCCGGCGAACCCGCGGCCTATCTCTACTGCCCGATCAATGCCGGCGTCGTCCGCTACGACCATGTCGGGCACGACCCCGCCTTTTCCGATCTCTCCCCGGGCGGCGTGCTTCACCTGGAGGCGATGCGCGACCTGTTCGGCGCCGGGCTCAGCCGCTTCGACTTCACGGAAGGGGACGGCCAGCACAAGCGCCAGTTCTCCACCGGCGGCGTCGACTGCCTCGACATGCTCCTCCTCCGCGCGAGCCTGGCAAACCGCCTCACGACCATGGCACTCGGCACGTTCGACCGCACGGCCGCCTTCGGCAAACGCACCGTCGAGAAGCTCGGCCTGCAGCAGCTCGCCAAGAAGATCCGGCGCTCCTGATTCACTTTTCCAGCGGGAGAGCGCTAAGGGCAGTCAATGCATCTCCGCGCCGAAGCCCTGGTCCTCGCGATCCGCCAGCATGGCGAGCACGGCGCAATCGTCCGTGCGCTCACCGCCGAACATGGTCTGCAACCCGGATATGTCCGCGGCGGCCGCTCGCGCCACATCCGCCCGATCCTGCAGCCGGCGAACCTCATCCTCGGCGAATGGCGCGCCCGCACCGAGGATCAGCTTGCCGGCCTCACCGTCGAGCTGATCCACAGCCGCGCCCCGCTCTTCGCCGAACCGCTCCCCGCCGCGGCGCTCGAATGGGTCACGGCGCTGACCGCAACCGCCTTGCCCGAGGCGCAACCCTATCCGCGCCTTCACGGCGCGCTGGACGGCGTGATCGGCGCGATCGAGGCAGCACCCGCCGCGCGCGGCTGGGCGGTGGCGCTTGCCCGGTACGAACTGCTGCTGCTCGCCGAGCTCGGCTACGGCCTCGAACCCGATCGCCTGCCGGATATCCTGCGCACCGGCGGCGAAGCGGACTGGCCCGATATCCTCGCCGCGCTCCGCCTCACCGGAGAGGCGCTGGAAAGCGATATCCTCACCGATCGCCGCGCCGAAACGCTCGCAGCGCGAGCGCGGCTGATCGACCGGCTGAAAAGGGCGGTTGCGTGAGCCGCGCCCGGGCGGCAAAGGGCGGCTGACTCCGTTCGTCCTGAACAAGGGCCATCCTGTCCGCTGTCGAAGAAGAACGGAGCTTCGACACGCCCAGCCCGAACGGAGTCCTCGTGCCCCTGATCGCAATCCTGCCCGGAGACGGCATCGGCCCCGAAGTCACCGCAGAGGCACGCCGCGTGCTCGAGGCACTTGATCTCGGCCTGTCGTTCGAGGAGGGGCTCGTCGGCGGCATCGCCTATCACACGACCGGCCATCCGCTGCCGCCCGAGACGCTCCATCTCGCGAAGCGCGCCGACGCCATCCTGTTCGGTTCGGTCGGCGATCCGACCTGCGACAATCTCGAACGCGGCCTTCGCCCCGAACAGGCGATCCTCGGCTTGCGCAAGGAACTGACGCTCTTCGCCAATTTGCGCCCGGCCAAGCTTTTCCCGGGCCTTGAGGACGCGTCCTCGCTCCGCCCCGAGATCGCGCGGACAATCGACCTGTTGATCCTGCGCGAGCTCAACGGCGACGTCTATTTCGGCGAAAAGGCCATGCGCACCACGCCCGCGGGCCTGCGCGAAGGCTATGACGTGATGAGCTATGACGAGAGCGAGGTCTCGCGCATCGCGCATGCCGGTTTCCAGGCGGCGCAGCGCCGGCGCGGCAAGCTCTGCTCGATCGACAAGGCGAACGTGCTGGAGACGTCGCAATTGTGGCGGGATGTCGTGATCGAAACATCGGCGCAATATCCGGACGTCACCCTGACGCACATGTTGGTGGACAATGCGGCAATGCAACTGGTGCGCGATCCCGGCCAGTTCGACGTGATCGTGACGGGCAATCTCTTCGGCGACATCCTGTCCGATCTGGCGAGCATGTGCGTCGGCTCGATCGGTCTGCTGCCGTCCGCGGCGCTCGATGCGAACGGCAAGGGCCTGTACGAGCCGATCCACGGCAGCGCGCCCGACATCGCAGGGCAGGGCAAGGCCAATCCGGCGGCCGCGATCCTGTCCGCTGCGATGATGCTCCGCTTCTCGCTGAATATGCCCGAGCCCGCCGACCGGATCGAGGCGGCGGTCGCAACCGCGCTGGCGAATGGTGCGCGCACGGCCGATCTCGGCGGGACGCTCTCGACCCGCGGTATGGCCGACGCCGTGTTGGCGGCGCTTGCATGACCGCACCGTTGCTCGACCTCGCGATCGTCATCCCGACCTTCAACGAGGCGGGCAACGTGCCGCTGCTCATCGCCAAGCTCGATGCCGCGCTCCAGGGTCACGAGTGGGAAGCGATCTTTGTCGACGACAACAGCCCGGACGGTACCGCGGGCGTGGCGCGCCAGATCGCGCGGATCGACCGGCGCGTCCGCGTGGTTCAGCGCATCGGCCGGCGAGGCCTCTCCTCGGCCTGTATCGAAGGCATGTGCGCCACTGCCGCGCCGATCGTCGCGGTGATCGACGGCGACATGCAGCATGATGAGACGATCCTGCCGGCGATGCTCGACCGGCTGCTGCAGGACGAGAGCCTGGATCTCGTGATCGGCTCCCGCTTCGTCGAAGGCGGCGGGACCGGCGACTGGGATCATGACCGCGTCGCGAAATCCGCCTTCGCAACAAAGCTTTCACGCCAGATATTGAAGGCCGATCTCAACGACCCGATGAGCGGCTTCTTCATGATCCGCACCCAGCTCGTGCGCGACGCCGTGCCGCATCTCTCGGCGATCGGCTTCAAGATCCTGCTCGACATCATGACGTCCAATCCGCGACCGCTGAAATTCGAGGAAGTGCCCTACACTTTCCGGCTGCGCACTGAGGGCGAGAGCAAGCTCGATCACGTCGTCGCGATGGAATATCTGATCGCGATCTATGACCGGATGTTCGGTCGGGTCGTGCCGGTGCGTTTTGCCATGTTCGCGGCGATCGGAGCGCTCGGCGCGGGCGTTCATTTCCTCGTGCTCGGGCCGTTGTTCAAGGAACTCGAGTTCGGTTTCCTCGTCTCGACGATCATCGCGACCATCGTCGCAATGACCTTCAACTTCTTCCTCAACAACGCGCTGACCTATCGCGACGGGCGCTTGAAGGGCGCCAAGCAGCTGTTCGAGGGTTGGGTGTCGTTCTGCGTGGTCTGCTCGGTCGGCGCGATCGCCAATGTCGGCGTCGCGGCGTTCCTCTATGACGCACAGTCGGACACCTGGGCGTTCTCGGCGCTAGCCGGAATCATGGTCGGCGCGGTGTGGAATTACGCGCTGTCCTCGCGGTTTACGTGGGGACGCTATTAGGCGCGGGCGCCCTATTCATCCGGGTAGGGCATGATGCAGCGACGCTGATCCTTCCGATCGCCGACCTCGCAATCGCGCTGCTGTTGCGTCCAGCGCTCCACTTTCGGTTCGCGTGGCGGCTTGCGGGTCGATGCTTCCCTCGGCGGATAGGGCGGCTCGTTCGGCCTGTCGAAGGTCGAGCAGCTGCACAGCATCGCCACCATGCCGATCGCCACTATCGCCCGCATCGGGTGCTCCCTCACCGGATTCGCTGACGCCAAGCTGTAGCTGGGCCGCTGAACGCTTGCTGACTGGCTCTCAGGGCCAGGTCGGGAACCACATCCAATGCCTGAAATCTTGTGGGTTACTCAGCGGCATCGCCGAGATGATCGGGTAGAAATAGGCGAACAGGCAAAAGGCGAGGACCAGGAACGCCTCGTCCCAATGCGCATAACGCCCCTTGGCGAACCGGTCGGATGCAGCGGCGAGCGGCAGGGCCAGGAAGATGCTCGACAGGTAATAATAATAGAAGAAACCGAGCGACTTCGGGATGGCGGCCCAGACCGCGTAGGAAGCGATCCACAGCATCGCGACGGCCAGCATCCGCCCCGATCCGTCGCGCATCCACGCATAGAGGCACGCCGCCACCGCAATCAGCCCGCCCCACAGGATCGCGGGATTGCCGACCATGAAAATCCCCCGCACCGCTCCGTCGACCGGTTCGTAGAGATACCAGATCGGCCGGATCATCAGTGGCCAGGTCGGCCAGCTCGACTGATAGGTATGCGGCGGCAGGACCTGGGTTTGCGATGCGTACATCCGCGCCTGGAACTGGATGAAATCGCCAGCGGTCAGCGGAAACTGCGTGTAGAAAAAGGCGGGGAGGAAAGTCAGACTGTAGACCGCGACGCTCACCACGCCGAGCGCGAACAGCGCGGGCACCACGGGAAGGCCGGGCCAATAATTTTGGTCGCCGGGGTTGAGCGCGGCGTAGATCGACCGTTTGCGCGCACGCCCGTCGATCAGCCGGACCGTGACAAGGGCGATCGCCGCATAGGCGATATAGGGCACCGCTGCCCATTTCGTGCCCACCGCCAGGCCGAGCAGCGCCGCGCCGAGCAGCCAGCGCCGCCATGTCTTGCCGGGCGGCGCACGCATCGCCCAGAGCAGGGCGGCAATCCCCGTGACGACGAAAGCCGCCATGAAGCCGTCGAGCATGCCGATCCGCGCCTGGATGAACACGGTGATGTTGAGCAGCACGCAGATCGCGCCGATCGTCGCCGTCCGCACGCGGCGGAACAAATGCCACAGGATCGCGAAGATGCCGAGCACGACGGCGGTTGCCGCGAAGGTCGACATGATCCGCCAGCCCAGGCTGTTGTCGCCGAAGATCAGCATGCCGAGCGCGATCAGTTCCTTGCCCAGCAGGGGATGCTCGATGTTCGACGGGCCGCTCATCTCCATCAGCACGCGCGCCGCCGCCACATAATGCGTTTCGTCGAACACCAGCTTGTGCGGCGTGGTGAGTCGGAAGCTGAACAGCAATTGCGCGACGAGGCCGATGATCGCGGCGGCGCGGTACGGGCGGGGCGGCGACTCGGCGGTCATTACCGTGCCATTCCCACTTCGGCGGCGCCCTTTCAAGAGTCGGCCATTGACGCAGGGCAATCCGTCCCGGCAAAGCGTCCCGCATGAAACGCCATACCGGACAAGACCGCTCGATCACCAGCAACTGGCGCCCCGCCACCCAGGCCGTGCGTGGCGGCACCGCGCGCTCCGAATGGGGCGAGACGTCGGAAGCGCTCTTCCTGACCTCGGGCTATGCCTATGACTGCGCCGGTGATGCCGCGGCGCGCTTCGCGGGCGACCAGGTCGGCATGACCTATTCGCGCCTGCAGAACCCGACGGTGCAGATGCTCGAGGAGCGGATCGCGCTGCTAGAGGGCGCCGAGGCGTGCCGTTCGATGGCGACCGGCATGGCGGCGATGACCGCGGTGCTGCTCTGCCAGCTCCAGACCGGCGACCATATCGTCGCAGGGCGTGCCGCCTTCGGCTCGTGCCGCTGGCTCACCGACACCCTGCTGCCCAAGTTCGGCATCGGCGTGACGATCGTCGATGCGCGCGATCCGCAGCAATTCGCCGATGCGGTGCGGCCCGAGACGAAGCTGTTTTTCTTCGAGACGCCCGCCAATCCGACCATGGACGTGGTCGACCTGAAGGCGGTGTGCGACATTGCCCGGAACAACGGTATCCTCAGCGTCGTCGACAACGCGTTCGCCACGCCGGCGCTGCAACGGCCGCTGGAGTTCGGCGCGGATGTCACCGCTTATTCGGCGACGAAGATGATGGACGGGCAGGGCCGCGTGCTCGCCGGTGCCGTGTGCGGGACCGAGGATTTCATCAACAACACGCTGTTGCCCTTCACGCGCAACACCGGCCCGACGCTCAGTGCGTTCAATGCCTGGGTGGTACTCAAGGGACTGGAGACGCTCGACCTGCGTATCCGCCGCCAGAGCGAGAACAGCCTGAAGGTCGGCTCCTTCCTCGAAAGCCGCGTGCCGCGCATCCTCCATCCCGGCCTGCCGAGCCATCCGCAGCACAATCTCGCCATGGCGCAGATGGACGCGTGCGGCCCGATTTTCGCCTTCGAGGTCGAAGGGCGCGAGCAGGCACACGGCCTGCTCGATGCGCTCACTCTGGTAGATATCTCGAACAATATCGGCGACTCGCGCTCGCTGATGACGCATCCTGCCTCGACCACCCATTCGGGCGTGGCCGAGGAGAAGAGGCTGGAGATGGGCGTCACCGAGGGCATGCTTCGCCTCAATGTCGGCCTGGAGGATCCGGAGGACGTGATCGAGGATCTCGACGGCGCGCTCCGGGCGGTGGGGTTGTGAAGGCGCTCTTCCCCAATGTCGCGGAAACGCGTGGCGTCATCGTACGCGTTTCGGTCAGCTATCTCCCCGAACAGTCGGAGCCCGGCCGCGGCCGCTGGTTCTGGGCCTATCATGTCCGGCTGGAGAATGAGGGCGAGATGGCGGTGCAGTTGCTCACCCGTCACTGGATCATCACTGACGGTCGCGGTGCGCGCCACACGGTCGAGGGCGAGGGCGTGGTCGGCGAGCAGCCGCTGATCCTCCCGGGCGGCAGCTTCGACTATGTCTCGGGTTGCCCGCTGGCGACTCCAACCGGATCGATGCAGGGCAGCTATCACATGCTCGGCGAAGACGGCTCGGCGTTCGACGTCGACATCCCCAAATTCGCGCTGCTGGCGCCGGCGGTGGGGGCGTGAAGCGGACTCATCTCCCGCTCAACGGCCTGCGCGTGCTCGACGCCGCGGCGCGGCATCTGTCCTTCACCCGCGCCGCCGACGAACTCGCTGTCACGCCGGCCGCGGTCGGTCAGCAGATCCGCGCGCTGGAGGATACGCTCGGCGTCGTCCTGTTCCGCCGCACTACCAAGGGTCTCGAACTGACGCCGGAGGGCGAGGCGGGCCTTGCCGCGCTCCGTCACGGCTTCCTCCAGTTCGAGGAGGCCGTCCGTGCGATGCAGGCGGGCCAGACCTCCAAGTCGCTGACCATCGCCGCACCGCGCGATCTGACCGAGAAATGGCTGATGCCGCGCCTCGCCGAGATCGCGCGCGCCGACGGCGAGCTGCGCTTCGTGCTGGTCTCCGCCGACGACGATATCGACTTCACCGAAGCGAACCTCGATCTTGCGATCCGCTGGGGCGACGGGCCGGGCGAGCATGAAGGCGAGGCGCTCGAATCCGAGGGCATGGTGACGATCGAGCGCCCCGGTGGCGGCATCGACACGCGCATCTCCTGGCCGGGCTGTCTCAACGATCCCGATGTCTCGCTCGTGCGGGTCGGCGATGCAGGTCTCGCGATCGACGCCGCAGCGCAGGGTCTCGGCCGCGCGACCGTGCCCGAACTGCTGGCCGCCGCCGACCTCGCATCGGGCCGGGTCGTCATCATCGGCGACGCGCGGCCGTCGGCACTCGGCTACTGGATCGTCGCCCCGCTGCCGCAATGGCGTCAGAAGAAGGTGCGGGCGCTGGTCGACGCACTGACGGCGTGAGCGAGCTTCCGGTCATCGAGACCGAACGGCTGCGCCTGCGCGAGCGCACGGCCGGCGATGCTGAGTCGCTCTTCCCGACGCTCTCCGATGCCGACTTGATGACCTGGTGGTCGCGCGCGCCCTTCGCCACGGTCGAAGAGGTTCGGGAGAACTTCGCGCCTGGCGAGCTCTGGTCGGGCTGGCATGCCTGGGCGATCACCCGCAAGGGCGACGACCGCGCCATCGGCTATGTCGCGACGGGCGAGAAGCGCCAGGGCAAGGTCAGCGAGATCGGCTATGTGCTCGAACGCGCCGCCTGGGGCAGCGGCATCGCGCGCGAGGCGGTGTCGGCGCTGATCGGCCATCTCTTCGCCTCGGGCCAGCGCCGCGTCTTCGCCGATACCGACCCGGACAACAAAGCCTCCAACGCCTTGCTCACCCGGCTCGGCTTCACGCTCGAAGGTCGGCTGCGCGGGGAGTGGGAAACGCATATCGGTGTCCGCGACAGCCTGATCTGGGGCCTGCTCGCGGAGGAGTGGAAACAGTCATGACCAAGCCCGACCTGAACGACCCCGCTCAGCGCGCCGCCTATCGCCGTGAGCTGCAGGGGGTGGCCAAGCCACTGCGCTATACCGGCGTCGCCTTCGCGCTTCTGGGGGCGGTGCTGGCGATCATCCGCAGCAAATGGGCGCCGCAGATGCCCTCCGCCATCCCGCTGGCGGCGCTGGCGCTCGGCGTGCTGAACATGCTGGCCGCGATCGCCCTTCGCACGCGCTATCACCAGCAGCGCATGAAGAGCTCGGATTCCAAGGCCTAGTTCGTCGGCGTGAGTTCGATGGCCCGGCGCATCAGCGCAGCGAAGCGGCCCTCATTGACCGCGGCGGCCGGGTTGTTCCAGCTTCCGGACAGCGCGTACCAGATGCCGCCTTTCGCCTGCAGCAGGAAGGTCATGTTGATGACCCCCGGCTCCGATCCGCCCTTGAAACCGACATAGTTCCAGGCGCTTGCCGCCGGGCCGATGCCGGAATTCTTCGCCAGGATGGCGCGTGCTTCGGCCGCCGGGCCGTCTTCGGTATGGCGCCGCAGCCAGTCCATCGTGCGTGCCAGGTCTGCGGGGCTCGCGAACCATTCGATCGTGTCGATCGCCATCGGTTTGCCGAGCGCGAACAGGTCGCCCCGGATCTCCGAGATCGGCATCGCCTTAACCTCGCCGTCGAGTAGCGCACGCCGATCCTTCTCGTCGAGCGCGGCGTAGCGCGTGCCGAGTGCGCCGCTCTTCAGCTTGAAGGCCTCCAGAGTGCCAAGAAACGGCCGGTTGTGCCCGGCGGTGAAGCCGACCACCGGCAGCATCGCCTCGATCTTCTCGCGGCCGAGCGTGGCGAGCAGGATGTCGGTCGCGCTGTTGTCGCTGACCGAGATCATCCGCTCGGCAATCTCGCGCAGCGTGGCCTTGGTGCCTGCCGGCTTGCCGGCATAGAGGCCGCCGGGGAGGGGTGCGCCATCGAGCGTCACGACATCGTCCCAATGTCGCTCGCCCGCCGCGACGCCTCGTACCAATTCGGCAAGGATAACGAGCTTGAACGCCGATCCGATCGCGAAGGGTCGATCCACCTCGCGCGATGCGATGATGGCCGGAGCCGCACCGCCGAGTCGCGTCAGGGTGAAGGCTGTGGTCCCGGGCAGCGCCGCGAGGCTGGCGACGACTGCGTCAAGCGACGCCTCACGCGCACTCGTACCAGTGATACGCAACCCGGTGATCTGGTGCGGCGCGGTGGGATCAACGGCGACCTGCATCGTCACGACTCCGCGCTCGAAACCCATCGCCAGTGTCCCACCGAAGGCCGTGACCGGAGTCAGTTTTTCGATGCCCGTCACGCCGCCGGACGCTGTCGTGAGTTGCGCGGTGACCGCATCGAATTGCGCCCTGGGCACCTGGGCCCGGAACGCCGGCGAGAAAAGAGTGTCATAGTCGCCCTTGCCCGCCAGGAACGCGGCGACATCCTTCGCCCGCGCCTCGAGCGACGGATCAGCGACAGTCTGCTGCGCGGATGGCGTTGGCGATGGCGTTTGCGCGGCAGCTGGGGAGACGACGAGCAAAAGGACACAGGCGATCAATCGTGACATGGCGAGTCTCCTGCGGAATATCTTGCTGGCCCATAGAGCCCAAACCACGCCGATGTTGAATCAGGCGTCGATCGCGGCCTCGTCCATCCGCGCCGCATTCTCCTGGATGAAGGCGAAACGGTGCGCCGGGTTGTTGCCCATCAGCCGGTCGACCAGATCCTTCACCACCGCGCGCTCCTCATATTCCTGGGGCAGGGTGATGCGGAGCATGCCGCGCGTCTTCGGATCCATCGTCGTTTCGCGCAGCTGCATCGGGTTCATCTCGCCGAGACCCTTGAAGCGCGCGACATCGACTTTCTTGCCCTTGAACTCGTTCGCCTCGATCGACGCGCGGTGCGCATCGTCCATTGCGTAGAGGCTCTTGGTGCCGGCGGTCAGGCGGTAGAGCGGCGGCTGGGCGAGGTAGAGGTGCCCGCGCCGGACGAGCTCCGGCATCTCCTGGAAGAAGAAGGTCATCAACAGGGTCGCGATGTGCGCGCCGTCAACGTCAGCGTCGGTCATGATGACGATGCGTTCGTAGCGCAGATTGTCGGGCACACAGTCCTTGCGCGTGCCGCAGCCCAGCGCCTGGATCAGGTCCGCGATCTCGAGATTGGCGAGGATCTTGGCCGATGTGGCGGAGGCGACGTTCAGGATCTTGCCGCGGATCGGCAGGATCGCCTGGGTCTTGCGGTCGCGCGCCTGCTTGGCCGAGCCACCGGCCGAATCGCCCTCGACGATGAAGATCTCGGTGCCCTTGGGGTCGTCGGCCGAGCAATCGGTGAGCTTGCCGGGCAGACGCAGCTTCCGCGCGCTGGTCGCGGTCTTGCGCTTGACCTCGCGCTCCTGCTTGCGGCGCAGGCGCTCGTCCATTCGCTCCAGCACATAACCGAGCAGTGCCTTGCCGCGCTCCATATTGTTGCTGAGATAATGGTCGAAATGGTCGCGCACGGCCTTCTCGACGAGCACGGCCGCCTCGGGCGAAGTCAGCCGGTCCTTGGTCTGGCTCTGGAATTGCGGCTCGCGGATGAAGACCGAGAGCATCAGCTCGCTGCCGGTCATCACGTCCTCAGGCGCGATCTCCTTGGCTTTCTTTTGCCCGACCAGGTCGCCGAAGCCGCGGATGCCCTTGACCAGCGCCGCGCGAAGCCCCGCTTCGTGCGTGCCGCCATCGGGGGTCGGGATGGTGTTGCAGTACCAGCTGTAGCTGCCATCGCTCCAGAGCGGCCAGGCGACCGCCCATTCGACCCGGCCCTTCGAGTCGGCAAATTCCTGGTTGCCGGTGAAAAAGTCCGCCGTCGCGCATTCGCGCCCGTTGATCTGTTCGCGCAGATGGTCGGCAAGGCCACCGGGGAACTGGAAGACGGCTTCGGGCGGCGTATCGTCGCTGACCAGCTCGGGCGCGCATTTCCAGCGGATCTCGACGCCGGCAAACAGATAGGCCTTGGAGCGCGCCAGCTTGTAGAGCCGGGCCGGCTTGAAGTGCATCTCCGGCCCGAAAATCTCCTCATCGGGGACAAAGCTGACCGAGGTGCCGCGCCGGTTGGGCGTGCCGCCGAGCGATTCGAGTGGGCCGAGCGTGATGCCGCGCGAGAAGCGCTGGCGGAACAACTCGCGGTTGCGGGCGACCTCGACCGTCGTGTCGGAGGAAAGGGCGTTGACCACACTGACGCCGACGCCGTGCAGGCCGCCCGAGGTGGCATAGGCCTTGCCGTCGAACTTGCCGCCCGAATGCAGCATCGACATGATCACTTCGAGCGCGGACTTGTCCGGGAACTTCGGGTGCGGATCCACCGGCATGCCGCGGCCGTTATCGACGATGGTCAGCCGGTTGCCCGGTTCGAGCGTGACCTCGATCCGCGTCGCGTGCCCTGCAACGGCTTCGTCCATCGCATTGTCGAGCACTTCGGCGGCGAGGTGGTGCAGCGCGCGTTCGTCGGTGCCGCCGATATACATGCCGGGACGCCGCCGGACGGGCTCGAGCCCCTCCAGCACCTCGATCGAGGAGGCGTCGTAGTCGGTGGTCGTCTTGGATGAGGAAGCGAAAAGGTCTTCGGCCATGGAAGAGCTATAGGGTCCGGTGAGTCAGGAGCGCAAGAATCCTTCTCTCGGCGGGAGAAGGATGGCGCCCTCCCTCTCCCACAAGGGGGAGAGGGAGTTGAATCAGCGAACCCGCGGGCCGCCGAACGGCAGGGGCGGCGGGGGGCGGCGATCGCGGCGCGGGAGCTGCGCCTGATAGGCGTGGCCGCAATGCGCGACGCAATAGGGGAAGCCCGGGTTCACCTTGTCGCCGCAGAAGTGGAAATCGGGCTCGCCGGGATGGCCGAGCGGCCATTTGCAGATCTTGTCGTTGAGATCGAGCAGGGTTGTCTTGCCCGCCATGTCGGCCGATGGCTTGGCCGGCACGAGGCGCCGCGGCGGGGCCGGGGTGATCGGGGCCTGCTGCTCGCCCGGAGCCTGGCGCAGGAAGCCGCCGGGGCCGACCGAGCGCATGATGGGCTGGGGCGGCGCGGGGGGCGCCGCGACGACCGCGACATCGCCGTCGATATCATCGTCGTCATCCTCTTCGTCGACCTCGACCGGGGCCTTGGCCACGATCGGCGCAGGTGCGGGCGCGCGCTCCGGGGCCTTGGGCGGGATGGGCCTGGGTTCCGCCGGTGCCGCGTTGGCGGCGGCCGCTGCTGCGGCCGCCTTGTCCGGCTCGTTCGGCTTCACGGGCGACGGGCGCGACTGCAGGCCAAGGCGATGCGCCTTGCCGATCACGGCGTTGCGGCTGACACCGCCCAGTTCTTCCGCAATCTGGCTGGCGGTCTGGCCAGCTTCCCACATCTTCCTCAGTGTATCGATTCGCTCGTCGGTCCAGGCCATCTTTATTCCTCAAGTCGCATTGCCGGGTTGCGGGCGGCGGCGGCAGCTATTAGCGCGTCCGCAATGAGCAGCCAGCCCCCAATCGGCGAAATCCAGTCGGCGGTGATGAACGCCCCCGGCGTTCCCGTGATCAGAAACGTCAATTGGGGCGGTCTTCGAACGCTCTATATCAAGGAGGTGCGCCGTTTCTTCAAGGTGCAGCTTCAAACGGTATGGGCGCCGGCGATCACGACGCTGCTGTTTTTGATCATTTTCACCGTTGCGACGGGCGGAAAACGCCCGGTTCATGTCGGCGGAGTCGATGTTCCCTTCGCCGATTTCATCGCGCCGGGCCTGATCGTGATGGGCATGCTGCAGAATTCGTTCGCCAATGCGAGCTTCTCTCTGCTGGTCGGCAAGATCCAGGGCACGATCGTCGATTACCTGATGCCGCCGCTGTCGACCTCGGAACTGCTCGCCGCAATGGTGGGCGGCGCCGTGACCCGCGCCTTCTGCGTCGGCGGGGCAGTGTTTCTCGCGATGCTGTTGTGGCCGGGCGTCCATGTCTTCCCGCTGCACCCGATTGCGATCCTGTGGTTCGGGCTGCTCGGATCGGTGTTCCTGGCGCTGATCGGCATCCTGACGTCGATCTGGGCGGAGAAGTTCGATCATGCCGCCGCGGTGCAGAACTTCTTCATCGCGCCGCTGACCCTGCTCTCGGGCACCTTCTACTCGGTCGATCATCTCGCCCCGGCGTTCCGCGTGTTCAGCCATGTGAACCCGTTCTTCTACATCATCTCGGGCTTCCGCTACGGCTTCCTCGGTACGGCCGACTCGCCGGTACTGCTCGGCAGCATCATCATCCTGGCGCTCGACGTCGCGCTCGGGATTCTCTGCTACCGGCTGCTGCGGAGCGGCTGGAAACTCAAGAATTAGGGCCTAGACCCAGCCCTCCAGCACCTGGTCGGGCGGCCGGTGGCCGTCGGCCCACATGCGGATATTGGCGATGACCTTTTCGCCCATCGCCATGCGGCCCTCATAGGTCGCTGAGCCCATGTGCGGGATCAGCATGACATTGGGCAGCGCGAGCATGCGCGGATCGATCTCCGGCTCGAACTTCCACACGTCGAGGCCCGCGCCAGCCAGCCGGCCATGTTGCAGGGCGTCGATCAGCGCATCCTCGTCGACGATGCCGCCGCGGGCGGTGTTCACGATGCAGGCGGTGGGGCGCATCAGCCCGAGCCGCCGCGCGTCGATCATATTCTCGCTATCGGCGTTGCGCGGCGTGTGGATCGTCAGGATGTCGATCGCTTCGAGCATGCCGTCGAGCATGTCGTGCCAGATCGCACCGAACTCGGCCTCGACCGATTCGGGCAGGCGATGGCGGTTGTGATAGTGGATCGACAGGCCGAAGGCCTGCGCGCGCTTGGCGACGGCGCGGCCGATCCGGCCCATGCCCGCAATGCCCAGCGCCTTGCCGCCGATGCGATGCCCGAGCATCCCGCTCGGCGCCCAGCCTTTCCAGAGGCCGTCGCGCACCAGCCGCTCGCCCTCGGCGAGGCGGCGTGGCACCGAGAGGATCAGTGCCATGGTGATGTCGGCGGTATCCTCGGTCAGCACGCCCGGCGTGTTGGTGACGACGATGCCGCGTGCCCGCGCCGCCTTCAGGTCGATATGGTTTACGCCCGCGCCGAAATTGGCGATCAGCTTCAGCCGCTCGCCCGCGCCCTCGATCAGTGCCGCATCGATCGAATCGGTGACGGTCGGCACGAACACGTCGCAATCCGCCATCGCTTCGGCCAGCCGCGCACGGTCCATCGGCAAGTCGCCGCGGTTGTTCGTCGTGTCGAACAGCTGCTCCATCCGCTCCATCACCATATCGGCGAGCTCGCGGGTGACGTTTACCTTCGGGTTCGGGACGCGTCTCATTTCGGGCATGAATCCGGCTTGGCGAAGGCTTTTGCCCTCGTCAACTTGGTTGAAGCACGCACGCCGAACAGGGTAAACGAATCCCGATCAGGGGAAGACCAAATATGCGTTTCGGGATGAGTATCGTGCTTGCGGCAACCGCGGCCAGCCTGGCCGCGTCAGCGGTCGCACCGGCGCTCGCCGCTCTGGTCCAGAAGAAGACGCCCTATTTCGCCTCGATCGTGGCCGGCAAGGCGCGGATGCGTACCGGCCCGGGCAAGACCTATCCGGCGAGCTGGCTGTATCAGCGCGCCGATCTGCCGGTGAAGGTGATCGACATCTATGATCGCGGCGCCTGGATCAAGATCGAGGACCCGAGCGGCACGCAGGGCTGGATGATGGGCACGCTGATCAGCGACACCCGTACCGGGCTGGTAATGGGCACTATCGCCGAGCTGCGCGATTCGCCGCGTTATGGTGGCCGGGTGGTCTGGCGGGTCGAGCCGGGGGTGGTCGGCCGGCTGAGCAAATGCGCGCGGGGCTGGTGCTATTTCGACGTGCGCGGGCAGGGGGGGTATGTCGAGGCGAACCGTCTCTGGGGCGTGACGGCGGACGAGACGCTGAGCTGATCTTCGACCATGCGCATCGTTCGCGACGACCTGACTCACCCCGATGTCATCGCCCTGCTCGAATTCCATTTGCGATCCGCCTTCGAGAATTCGCCGCCCGGCAGCGTCTTCGCGCTCGACCTGACGGGCCTGCGCGATCCGGCTGTCACCTTGTGGTCGGCCTGGGACGGTGAGGATTTGCTCGGCCTCGGCGCCTTGAAGCGCCTCGATGACGATCATGGCGAGCTGAAATCGATGCGGACCGCGCCGGCGCATCTGCGCAAGGGGGTGGCGGCTGCCATGCTCGACCACCTGATCGCCGAGGGCAGGGCGCGAGGCTATAAGAGGCTGAGCCTGGAGACGGGCAACAACGCCCCCTTCGCGCCGGCACGGGCACTGTACGAGCGGGCCGGGTTCGCGCCTTGCGGGCCATTCGCCGACTATGTCGACACCGATTTCAGCCGTTACTACCGGCTGGACCTGTAGGCAGCGATCGACGACGGATTCTCCCAGTTCCGGGCGCGTAACAGGGAAGAAACAGGGAGAGAAAAATATCCTCCCTGTTTCGGCTATTTTGGTACGATATTTCAAAGATATATCAACGGCTTGATGAGGGTCCTCCCTGTTATTCGATAACAGGGAGGGAAACCCAATTAACAGGGAGGGTTTTCGCCGGAACAGGGAGGCGCGACGGAAGAACAGGGACCCGGCATCTTCCAACAGATGTGGGTCATGAGAAGGAGCGAAGCGATATACGGGCAGCATTCGCCCGACCCAGATTGCAGCGTTTTTTGCGATGTTGAATCAATGGACGAAAATGGAGTGGGAATTTGGGCGCGAGCGGTGACGGTCTCTGCATCCGATCAATTCTTCGTCGTCATTTCCTCGCTCCTGCGGCTTGCCAAGGGCGCTCCGTCCTTCCATCAATAGCGTGAGAACTGGGGGGCCAGATGAAGATGAAATTGTTCGCGGCTGCTGCGATGCTCGCAGTGGCGGTGCCAACGTCTGCACAAACGGCGAGACCGGCTGATTCCCTGATTCTGACCGCGGGCAAGATGGACGCGATCGCCAATCCTCAAAAGACGTTCGACGCGTGGACCGTCGCCCTGACCGCGCTCAAGGCCGAGAAGCCGCAACGCCGAGCCGAGGTTGCCAATGCGATGCGCGCACGTGCCGATGCCCTGCTGAGCCTGAGCCGCACCGAAGAAGCCATTGCCGAAGCGCAGGCGGCGCTTTTGCTGCTCGATACGAGCCGAGACGCCGACATCGTGCGCGCTGGACTTTTCACCACGCTCGGCAACGGTGCCGATGGCCAGAGCCAATGGCCGAAGGCGCGCGATTATCATCGGCAGGCGATGGAGTTGCACGCAAAGACCTACGGACCTGAATCGGTCGACGCGGCGACGAGCGAGGCTGACCTTGGCCTCGAGCTGACCAAGCTCAGTGATTTTCCCGCTGCACTGAAGGCGCTCGAACACAGCTTTGCCGTGCAATCCCGGGCGAGGCCTCCCGCCGACCCATCGCGACTGGTCGCCGGAGTCTATCTGGCGAACATCTATTACAGCCTGCAGCGGATGACCGATTCCGAGCAATTGCTGCGCCGGCTGATCGCCGATGGCCAGCCGCTTGGCGCTGCCCATCCGTTGATGTCGCAGATGGTTAGCCAGTTGGCCTCGTCGCTGGCGGCGGTCGGACGACCGATCGACGCGATGGTCGTGCATCGCAACAGCATTGCGATGCTGGCCGCCAACGGCACCAACAAGTCGGTGCTCGCCGACGCGTTGATGGGCGCGACCCTGGTCAGCCTGCAGCTCGACCGACCCGAAGAGACGGAGTCGCTGGCGGCAGCGGCGGCGCAGAATTTCGAGGAATTCGGCCAGGCCCTGTCGTCGGCGGCAGCGCTCACCCAGGCGGCCAATGCCGCCCGACAGCTCGATCGGCCGGACGTCGCGCTCGTGCGGGCGGACAGGGCGGTGGCGACGGCCAGGGGGCTGCAACAGCCCGTGGCGATGGCCACCGCGCTGTTCGAAGGGACCCAGGCGATCGCGCTCGCCGCGAACGGGCGTGCCGCAGAAGCGCTGGCGACTCAGACGCGGGCATTGGAGGTCATCGCCAAGGTTCGCCCGCCCAGCCATCCCCAGCGGATCTATGCCGAGATCGAACTTGGCTGGCTGATGGCGCTGAATGGCGATGCGAAGGCCGGATCGGCGCGGATCAGGCCCATCGTCGAGAGTATCGTTCGCCGAAACCGTGAACTCGAGATCGCCCGAACCCGGGTGGTTCCGATCACCTCCAACCTCGAAAGCTACGGCCAGGCGATGGACGCGGCCTATCTCGCGGGAGATACCGAATTCGGCTTCATGCTGGCGCAAGTGCTGACCGAGTCCGACGCGGGGCGTGCGACACTTGCCACACTGGCCAAGCTTTCGGCACGCGACCCGGAAACGGCGAAACGGCTCGACCGCCGGCGCGAGCTGCTGGGTCAGCGGATAGACCTGGATGGGCAGCGGCTCTCGAAGATCACCGATGCCACGGCCGTGGCCGAGATCAATGGAAAGCTGACACCGATCGATGCCGAGATCGCTTCGATCGAAGCGGCGTTGACGCGCGATTTCCCCGGTTTCGACAAGCTGCTGCGACCCGCGCCCGGGCCGCTGGCAGCAGTCCAGAAAAGAATCGCGCCCGGCGAAGTGCTGGTCGTTCCCGTCACGACCTATCACGGCTTCTATACCTTCGCGGTGAGCCGCGATCGGGTGGCCTGGGGGCGGTCATCCCTGTCTCGCACGGGCGTGCGTAACCTGATCGAACGCGTCCGTCTGGCGATGCCGTCAACGGGCGCGATCCGGGCGGGGCGGGACAAAGCGGCGACCGATTCCGCAGCCTCGACCGGGTTCGACCGTGCCGCCGCCGCCGACCTGTACGCCGCCATCTTCACCCCGAACGTGGCAGCACTGGCGGCCAGGGCCAACCTGCTCTCGATCGCGTCGGACGACGTGATGAGTACGATACCGCTGGGCCTGTTGCCGACGGGCCATGGGCCGCGGGCACCATGGCTGATCGAGCGGGTCGCGTTGCGCGCGGTGCCCGCGATCGCGGCGCTTGGGCGGTCAGACGCCGTTCCCATGCCCAGCGACGGGTTCGTCGGCATTGGTGCGCCGGCACGAACATCGACGACCGCCACAGTCACGGCCGGCACGACGAGGCTCGCCACGTCGATGTCGGACCTTCCGCCGCTCCCCGGCGCGGAGACCGAATTGCGCGCGATGGAGCGCGCGATCGGTGGTCGGCACACTACCTTGCTGACTGGCGTGGACGCGACCGAGACTCAGCTGCGCGCTGCCACCAAGGTGAGCACGCGCATCCTGGTGTTCGCGACTCACGGCATCGTGTCTGGCGAATTCGACATGTTGACCGAGCCGGCGCTGGTTCTCGCTCCCGACGCGACAGTGCCGGGCGCGGCGGGCGATGGGCTGCTGACCGCCTCGGAAGCGGCGACGCTCCATCTCGACGCCGAATGGGTCATCCTGTCGGCGTGCAACACGGCGTCTGGGGATCAATTGTCGGCGGCGGGATATAGCGGGCTTGCGCGCGCCTTCCTGTTTGCCGGGGGGCGGCAGATTCTGGCATCCCATTGGCCGGTGCGCGACGATGTTTCCGCACGGTTGACCGTCGAAACGATCCGGGAGGCACGCAACGGCCGCTCTGGCCCAGAAGCGCTGCGTATGGCGATGCTGAAACTGATGCGCGACAAGAAGCTGCCGGGGGCCGCGAACCCAGCTCTTTGGGCGCCGTTCATGATCGTCTCGCGCTAGACAGATCCGCAGACGCTACCGCGCGGCTGCCGCGCATGGTGACAGTCATGATCCATGACACCAGCGGGTGTCTTTGAAGATACTGTCCCGCGGATAGGTCCAAATCCGTGGTTTAAATTCTGGCGTCCGTCAAATTCTTCCGTCAAAGAATGACTTAGCTCTACGAGTCGGTCACTAGTCTTGAGATATGCGTGCTTCCGAGGCGATTCGTGGGGCGCAGTACAGGTATGCGCCCTGTAATGCGACTAATGCTGTATTTGCGACGGTCAATTCTCATAGTGTTTAATGAAATCGCCGGGCCTGGATGTCGTCGCCAAGGTAGCGATATTCTCCCATAGGCGATTTTGGGGTAAGCCTCATGGCGATTGCTTCCAGAGAACAGCTGCGGCACGACCTGTTTGTGGATCCCTATTTTGGCGATGCCGTTCGGTTCGTCTTTGCCAATGTCGGAGATGTGAACGGCAAGCTTGTTCTCGATAACGGATGCGGTTCCGGAGAGATCGGCATCCTGTTCGCGCTCGAGGGTGCTCAGGTCATTGGTCTGGACAAGCGAGAGGCTGCGCTAGGCGACGCCCGGCGGTTGGCCGGGAGATATCATGCGCAGCACAGTCTTCTCTTCGTCACGTGCAATTCGGAAGAGATGCCGATCGCCGATGGCTCGGTCGATGTCATATTCTCCCGCAGCACCATCCAATATATGAAATATGACGTGATCATCCTTCAATATATGAGGATATTGAAGGATGACGGTGTTCTCGCGATAATCGAGAATCTGCGGTATAGCCCTATCATCAATTTCTACAGGTTGTTTCGCAGATACACGGCAAGATCACCGGCCGATATTGCGTATGTAAATTCCATTTACGGCTATATCACGGTGAAGCAGGCGGAAAAGCTTGCGGAGAAGTTCATTTCCTCCGTCCATCGCGAGTTTCATTTCTTCCGGATCGCGTCGATCTATCTGGGAAGATGGCTGGGCCGGGGCGTGGCAGTGCGGAAAGTCGATGGTCTTCTTGCCGGCGTCGACAATGGCTTGTTCCGACTTTTTCCCGTTATGCGGCATGTCGCCTGGTTCACCGCCCTTGTGTGCTGGAAGAAACGGCATGGATAGAGCGCCCCGACAAGCGAATATATCAAGAATATTCTCTCATATCGTCGGAGGAAGATGGTCGAGAATTGCCCGGACCATTGGACCTTTTCTGTGGACGATCTGGAAGAGCGGCAAGCTGGCTGAGCTCACATCCTTCATCGTGTGGGAGATACGGCACGCTCTCAGACTGTTCCGTTATGTCGACTTTACGGACGCTGCACCGGTTATCCCGGACCATCGCTGGGCGGGAGAAGAGGGTGCGTTAGCCGGCAAATTGTCATGCGACGTTCGCCGGATCGATTGTGTGAGGATGATCTATGTCGATCGATCCGGAAACAGATATGCCAGTTTCGATGCGGCCCCGGCCGAGTTGCGCTGTTCCCTGTCGGACGGTTCCTCCACGGCGTTCGTGTTCGAATCGGATGTAATGTCCATGTTCGTTTCTTCGACGGGCATGGTCTTCGTGTCGCTGAAGGGAGGGCTTGTCCTGCGCAGCGCCGACAGGGGCAAAAGCTTCTCCCCGTCGTTGCAACTCAGTCATGCCAACAGCTGGATTTGGTTCGATCACGGCATCACCGAAACGGGGCGCAAGGAACTGTTCGCTGGAGAGTATGGGACCGTCGTCGACCGAAAATCCGGATTTCAGTGCGTCGCCTTCCTCTATTGCAGCACGGATGACGGCGCGTCGTGGGAAGTCTGCGATTTCCTCAAAAGGGAGGGCGTCAACAAGCATGTCCATATGGTGCGGTACTGCCGGACCATCGACGCAGTGATATTGACCGACGGCGATAACAAGAAGCAATTGTGGATCGGCCGGCCGATGAACGGGCTGTCTGGCCTGAAACATATGAAATGGCGCCTGACCAACAGGTTCCACATCCAGACCGGCGGATACACCGCGCTTGTCGAGTATCGCGACAAGATGGTGTTCGGAACCGACTATATGGGCGGAACGAACTTCATCATCGAAAGTCACGACGGCGAAAGGCTGGCCAAATCGGCGCTGCCCGACCCCTATAGAAGATGCCCGATCCTCGGCATGGCGCTCAGATCAGGCAAGCAGGGAATCGAAATCTGGACCGTCCTCCATGATTCCTGCTTTGAAGGGACGAAGAGCCTGGTGATGCTCAGCCGGGACGGTGGCAGATCCTGGATCAAAGCGATCGAATATGACGGCTCCCAGTACAAGGTTGAGATCGCGTCCTCCTCCTCGACGACGATGAACGAATTGTACGTCAGCGCCTATGATTGTGCCGGGGGCATGGCGACGTTCGTCGTTCGGGATTAGTTCATCAACTCCACGGCCATTGCGGTGGCCTCGCCGCCGCCGATGCACAGCGACGCCACGCCACGCTTGCCGCCTGTCGTCTGCAGCGCGGAGAGCAGGGTCGCGAGCACGCGGGCACCCGAAGCGCCGATCGGATGGCCGAGCGCGCAGGCGCCGCCATGGATGTTGAGGCGGTCGTGGCTGATGCCCAGATCGCGCATTGCGATCATCGCGACGACGGCGAAGGCCTCGTTGACCTCGAACAGGTCGACATCGTCAGCGGACCAGCCGGCCTTTTCCAGGACCTTGCGCATGGCGAAGACAGGAGCGGTGGTGAACAGCGCCGGGGCATGGGCGTGGGCGCCGTGCGCGACGATTCGGGCGACCGGATCGAGGCCGAGCTTCTCCGCGACCGAGGCGCGTGTCAGCACCAGCGCGGCGGCGCCGTCCGAGATGGACGAGGCATTGGCCGCAGTGATCGTGCCGTCCTTCGAGAAAGCGGGCCTGAGCGTCGGGATCTTCGAGGGATCGCCCTTGGCCGGCTGCTCGTCCTGGGTGACCTGAGTCGGGCCCTTGCGGCCGGCGATCTCGATCGGGACGATCTCGCGGTCGAACGCGCCCGAAGCCTGCGCCTTTTGCGCGCGCTCGAGCGAGGCGATGGCGAAATCGTCCATCTGTCCGCGGGTGAACTGATAGTCGGCGGCGGTATCCTCGGCGAAATTGCCCATCAGCTTGCCGGGCTCATAGGCATCCTCGAGGCCGTCGAGATACATGTGATCCATCAGCCGGTCATGGCCGATCCGCGCGCCGCCGCGATGCCGCAGCGAGAGGTAGGGCGCGTTGGTCATGCTCTCCATGCCGCCAGCGACGATCAGGTCGGCGGAGCCGGCCGCCAATGCGTCGGACGCCATGATTGCGGCCTGCATGCCCGATCCGCACATCTTGTTGACCGTCGTCGCCTCGATATGGTTCGGCAGGCCCGCCTTCAGCGCCGCCTGGCGCGCCGGCGCCTGGCCGAGGCCGGCGGGCAGGACGCAGCCCATATAGATGCGCTCGATAGCCTCGCCCGAAAGTCCCGCGCGCTCGACCGCGCCGCCGACGGCGGTCGCGCCCAGCTCGGTCGCGGTCGCACCGCTGAGCGATCCCTGGAAGCTACCCATCGGGGTGCGGGCATAGGACAGGATGACGATCGGATCGGCGGACATGCGGTTGCTCCGGTTGGGAGAAGATGCCGGCGATCTAGGCGCCTGCGGGGGCGATTACAAACCGGCGCCGTGCAGGGCGGCACTGCGGTTTTGCAGGGCGGCTCAGTCCTTGAAGAAACGCTCGATCACGTTGTGCGCGATCCGTGCGGGGCGGAGCGTTTCGGCGTCGAGGCAGCACCAGCTCGACTTGACCTCGGCGAGCACTTCCTCGCCGCGCTTGATGATCGTTTCGTAAAAGGCGCGGGCGCCCTGGACCTTTTCGAGCAGCACGGTGGCGATCACGTCGTCGTCGAGAAAGGTCGGTTTGCGATAGGTGATCTCATGCTTCAGCGCGACCCAGAGGTGGCCGGCGACCGCATCGGCAGGTGCGAAACGCTGCCAATGGTTGATCACGGCTTCCTGGACCCATTTCAGGTAGCTCGCATTGTTCACATGCCCCATGAAATCGATGTCGGCTGCATCGATCGCGATGGCATAGCTGTGCGAGGCGTAAATGGGATCGGGCATGGGGCTTACCTTACCGTAAACGGCAAGTTTTAGCGAGAGCGAAGCGCGGGCATTCGTCGTAAAGATTCGGCGCACCAACTTGGGCATGACGCGGGGGCCGGGGGCGGGTATCGCCATGCGATGGAAGACACGCTCACCACCGTGCTCAAATGGTTCGCCTCGGGCAGCGGGATGATCGCGGCGGCCATGGTCTCGCTCGATCTCGGGCGGAAAGTGACGGGCTGGGGCTTCGTGCTGTTCCTGGCGTCATCGGTCGCCTGGATCTCCGGATCGGTACTGACCAAGGACTTCGCGCTCGGCACGCAGAATGTCGTGCTGTTCGGGATCAACCTGTTCGGCGTCTATCGCTATCTGATCCGCAAGAAGCTCAATGGCTGACTGGTTGTTCTGGCCGGTCGCGCTGGGGGTGCTGGGCGGAGTGATCGGCAGCTTCCTCGCCACGATCGTGATCCGCTGGCCGCAGGGCCGGTCGGTGTTGAAGGGCCGGTCGCATTGCGACGGGTGCGATGCGGTGCTGGGGCCGCGCGACCTGATCCCGCTGGTCAGCGCCGCGCTGGCGCGGGGGCGGTGCCGCCGTTGTGACGCCCGGATCGACCCGTTGCACTGGCAGATCGAGCTCGCCGCGCTCGGCATCGGCGTGATTGCCGGGCTGGTCGTGCCGGGCCCGGAAGCTCTGGCGGGATCGGTGTTCGGCTGGCTGCTGCTCACGCTTGCCGCGCTGGATGTCACCGATTTCTGGTTGCCCGATCCGCTGACCCTGGCGCTGGCGCTCGGCGGATTGGTGGCGGGAGTCGCCGGAGTCGAGCCGTCATTGGCCGACCGGTTGATCGGCGGCGCTGCCGGCTTCGCATCGCTCTGGCTGATCGGTTTCGCCTACAAGCGGCTCCGCGGCCGGGAAGGGCTGGGCGGGGGCGATCCCAAGCTGCTGGGCGCGATCGGGCTGTGGCTCGGATGGCGGATGCTGCCGGCGGTGCTGCTGCTCGCGGCGCTCACCGGTCTCGCTTTCGTGATGGTCGGGATGGTGCGCGGGCGGGCCGCGAAGCTCGACGACCGCATGCCGTTCGGCGCGCTGCTTGCGATCGCCGCTTACCCGGCATGGTTGTTCCTGTTAGGATGGGCGGGATGAGGTTTTTCGCGATCCTGCCGTTGCTGTTCGCCGGCGCCGCTTCCGCCCAGACTCCGCCGCCGGCCTCGATCGACGGCCTGCCGATCGGCGCGATCCCGACTCAGGCCATGCCGGCGACGGGCTGCGCTGCGTTCCTGTGGACCGCGACCGGCAGCCGCGCGCTGGTCGCGATGGCGGGCGCCGATCCAGCGCAGATCCGCCTGTCGATCGGCGGCACCTTGACTGACCTGCCGCGCACCGAGCAGCATGACGCGGGCGGCTTCGGCTTTGCCGGCACGACTCAATATCAGGCGGGCGACGTCACGGCGGTGCTGACCATGTCGATCGTGACGCGCGGCGACCTGAAGGACGGCGCCGCGGTGCCGGAGGCGACGCTCAGGATCGACCGGACCGGTCAGGATAGCTTCATCGTGCCGGTGGCCGGGCTGGTTGGCTGCGCTGCATAGGCCACGCCGAATGGCGGGCAGGGGAGAGAGACGATGGCGACGATGCAGGAAATCCTAACGAAGCAGCGCGTCGCGTTCATGGAGGAACTGCCGGTGTCGATGGCCGTCCGCAAGGACCGGCTGAAGCGCGCCGCGGCGATGGTAAGCGACAATGCCGCGAAATTCTGCGACGCGCTGAGCGAGGATTTCGGGCATCGCAGCCGCGAGCAATCGATGCTGACCGACATCGCCAGCTCGATCGCGCCGATCAACCATGCGCTCAAATCGGTCGAGAAATGGGCGCGCCCGGAAAAGCGGCCGGTGCTGTTCCCGCTCGGCCTGCTCGGGGCAAAGGCGTGGATCGAATATCAGCCCAAGGGGGTGGTCGGCGTGATCGCGCCGTGGAATTTCCCGGTCAATCTCGTCATGTCGCCGCTCGCCGGGGTGCTCGCGGCGGGCAACCGCGCGATGGTGAAGACCAGCGAATATACCCCGCGCGTCGCCGAGCTGTTCGAGGAGATCGTAGGCGATTATTTCGCGGCCGATGAGCTCGCCTTCGTCTCGGGCGGCCCGGAGGTCGGCAAGGCGTTTGCGGAACTGCCGTTCGACCATCTGATCTTCACTGGTGCGACAGCGGTCGGGAAGCATATCCTGCACGCCGCCGCCGACAATCTGACTCCCGTCACGCTGGAGCTTGGCGGCAAGTCGCCAGTGATCATCGGCAAGTCGGCCGATCTCGCCAAGGCGACCGAACGGGTTGCACTGGGCAAGATGCTCAACGCCGGGCAGATCTGCCTCGCGCCGGATTACATGCTGGTCGAGGCAGCACAGGAGGCGGAAGTGATCAGCGGGCTGAAGGCGGCGGCATCGGCGATGTATCCGACCCTGCTCGCCAATCCCGATTACACCTCGGTCATCAACGACCGGCATTTCGCGCGGCTCAACGGGTTACTCGACGATGCTCGGGCGAAGGGCGCCAAGGTCGAAACGGTCAATCCGGCGAACGAGGATTTCGGCGCGTCCAACGCCCGGAAAATGCCGCTGCACATCGTCACTGACGTGACCGACGACATGGCGGTGATGCAGGAGGAGATTTTTGGGCCGATCCTGCCGGTGCGCCGCTATGACGGGATCGGCGACGCGATCGCCCAGGTGAACCGACGCGACCGGCCGCTCGGCCTCTATTATTTCGGCAGCGACGAGGCGGAGCGGCGGCAGGTGCTTGACCGGACCATTGCGGGCGGGGTGACGCTCGACGACGTGATCTTCCATATCAGCATGGAGGATTTGCCGTTCGGCGGGGTCGGGCCTTCGGGCATGGGGGCTTATCACGGGCTCGACGGGTTCCGGACGTTCAGCCATGCCAAGAGCGTCTACAAGCAGGTGAAGCTCGACGTGGCGAAGATCGCGGGGCTCAAGCCGCCTTACGGGAAGGCGACGATGAAGGCGGTTGCGCGGCAGATGAAGGGGTAAGGGTTCACAGCCTCGCGCGCCGACTTTCCAGCCACAGTCGTTCGGCGCGCTCCGGCCCCAGCCTCAACGCTGCGTCATAGGCCTCCCGCGCGGCATCGGTGAGGCCGATTCGCGCGAGCATATCGGCACGGACGGCATGATAGGGCAGGAAATCCGCCAAACCCGGCGCGTCCAGTGCATCGACCTCCTCCAGCGCCGTTTCCGGCCCGGCAATCTCGGCGAGCGCCACCGCGCGGTTGAGCCGGGTAATCGCGTCGTCGCGTAGCGCGAGCAGGGCATCATACAGCGCGAGCACCGATCGCCACGGCGCCGGCTCCTTCAGCGACGCTCGCGCGCACCATTCCGCATGGAGCAGCGCCTGCAGGGCGCGCCTGCCTGGGAGCCCGGCACCGAGCGCCCGAGCGAGATAAGGGCGTGCCTCGGCGATCAGCGCCTTGTTCCATGCCGCCGGATCCTGCCGGGCGAGCGGAACCATCATCCCATTGGCATCCACCCGTGCCGGTCGTCGTGCCTCGGCGAAGCGCACCGTTGCCGCCAGCGCCAGCACCTCGGGCTCGTTCGGCGCCAGCGCGGCGAGCGTGGCGGTGATGCCGAGCACCTCCTGCGCATAGCCGGCATGCCGGCCGCTGCCGCCGCCATCCTCATGCGCCTTGGCATAGGCGATCTCGATCGTGCTCAGCACGGCGTCGAGCCGATCGGGCCAGGCGTCGGGGCCGGGCACCTCGAAGGGCACGCCGGCGCCGGCAATCTTGTTCTTCGCGCGTACCAGGCGCTGCGCCAGGGTTGGTTCGGGCAGGAGGAAGGCGCGCGCGATCTCCTGCGTCGACAGGCCGCAGACCAGCTTGAGCGTCAGCGCCGCGCGTGCCTCGGGATGGATCGCCGGATGGCAGCAGACGAAGATCAGCTTGAGCCGCTCGTCGGGGATCAGCCTGGTGTCGGCCATCATTTCCTCCTCCGGGCTGGGCGGCGGTTCTGGTTCGGGCAGCGTGGCGCCGGATCGTGTCGCGCGCCGCCGCACCATGTCGAGCGCGGCGCGGTCGGCGACGCGGTAGAGCCAGGCCGCAGGATCGCGCGGCGCTTCGGCCGCCCAGGCCGTCACCGCCCGGGCGCAGGCCTCGGCAAACGCCTCCTCGGCGATGTCGAGATCGCGGAACCGGGCCGCGAGCGCGGCACGCACCCGCGCGCCGTGATCGCGCGCGGCCCGGTCCAGCGCGTTGTTCAATCGGTCCCGCCGAGCAGCGGTCGGATCTCGACCGATCCATCGGCATAGATCGGGAGCTTCTTCGCGATGGCGATCGCCGCATCCAGATCCGGTGCGTCGATGATGTAGAAGCCGCCGAGCTGCTCCTTGGTCTCGGCGAACGGGCCGTCATGGATGGTCTGTGCACCCGAGCGGGTGACCACAGTGGTGGCCATGTTGGTCGGCATCAGCCCCGCACCGCCCTTGCGCTGCGCGCCGAGCTCGCCGCCGAACGCCATGTGGCGCTGGACGATCTCCATCACGGCGGGGCTGTCATGCTTGTCGCCGTAAGCGGTCTCGTCCTCATAGATCAGGAGCATATACTGCATCGGTCTGTCCTCCATCAGCGATCGCGTCCTGCGATCGTATAGCGGAGACGGGCGAGGGGCGGGGGATTCGACAGGGCCCGGAATTATTTTTCGCGAGCGCCTTCGAGGATCAGCTCCGCGCCGTCGAGCACATAGGGGACGTAGCGATAGTCGCGGATCGTGACGATCCGGTCGTCGCGCCATTCCAGCCACATGATGTGATGCGGCCGAGCCGCCGGGCCGTTCTCGAATACCGCGATCACCTCCCGCTCGCCCAGCCATGCCGGGGCGAGATGGACTGCCGTGTTGCGGGCGTAGATGGTGAAGAACAGGCCGACATCGGCGCCCGAGCGGGGCGGGTGCGTCGCCTGGGTCAGCTTCACATCCTCCGCCAACAGGGCGCGCAGGCCATCCCAGTCGCGCCGATTGAACAGATCGACATACAGCCGGTTCTCGGCCGAGGGCGTTCGGGGCCGCGGCGGCAAGGGCGGCCGGGCGTTGATCTCCTTCAACCGTGCCCGGCCGCGCGCCAGATGGCCCTTCACCGAGTCGATGCTGGTATCGAGCAGGCCGGCAACGTCATCGAGCGACTGGCCGAGTATGTCCTTCAGGATCACCGCGCTTCGTTGCGCTGTCGGCAGCTCGACGAAGCGCGAGATGGCGGTCGAGATCGCTTCCTGGCGCATCAGCGCCTCGAACGGATCGGGGGTTTCTTCGTCGGGCATGTCGAAGGCTGCCTCCAGCGGCTCGGCCGCACGCAGGGCGCGGCTCCGCAGCAGATCGAGCGCACGGTTATGGGCGATTCGGAACAACCAGGGGCGTAGCGCCGACATCGCGTTGAGGCTGTCGAGCGTCTGATAGCCCCGCGTTATGGCATCCTGCACCACATCCTCGCCATCGATGACCGATCCCGTCAGCCGCACGCAATAGCGGTGGAGCGCCGGCCGGATCTCGCCGACCAGTGCGAGGAACTGCGCTTCGTCGACGTCAGAGATCGGTCGCTGGCTCAAGCCGCCTGCTCCTCGATGATGTCGGCACCCGTGTCGCCCCTGATGCCGATGGCGATTGCCGACTCATAGGCGGAATCGGTGAGCACGCGCACCACATGATCGCCGAAGTCGCGCGGCGGCATCTCGGGATAGCGCGCGAGGAACGCCTCCTGCTCGATGCCCATCGCCCGGGCATAGGCGCTGGAGCCGGCCCCGCCGACGCCCGTCCCGCGGACCATCTGAATCGGCACGATGGTCTGGAAGCGGATGCCCAGGCCCTTCTCTTCAGACAGCCCGCTGGCATATTTGGCCATCAGCCACAGCATGCGCTTGGCACCGCCATAGCCGCCCGACATGGACGAGCCCTGGATCGCGGCGCCGCTCGAGCTGACCAGCACCCGGCTGCCGGGGGCGAGCGGCATTTTCAGCGCCGCCTGCATCCAGTAAAGGCCACCCTTGACGTCGGTCTCCCAGGTCGCGGTGAATTTCTCCCAGCTGGTCTCGTCGAACCGCGCCATTTGCGGAATGGCGCCGGCGTTGAGGATCAGGATATCGGGACGGACGGTCGAGAGGATGTCGTTCGCCGCGCCCGCATCGGTGATGTCGGCGGAGATCGTCTCTACGCCGAGCCGCGTTCGCACCGCGTCGAGATCGCGGGCACCGCGCGCCACTGCCCAGACCTTGCTTCCTTCGGCGACGAGCGCCTCCACGATTCCGAGGCCAAGGCTGCGGCTGCCGCCGGTGACCAGCACGCGCTTGTTGTTCAACTCCATGGGATGCTCCTTCATTGTCCGACGCCATGACGGGCGAGCGTGGGCAAAGGAGTCGCGAAAAATTATTCCGGCGCGCTGTCGTCGGAAAAGCGCCGGCCGACATGCACCTCGCCGCGCGCCTCGGCGAGGCGTTCCTGGCGGTGGCGTTCGGCATAGCTCGCCCGCTGTTCTTCGTTGCGGGAGGCGTGGCAGGCCGGGCAGCTCACGCCTTCGATATAGAGTGGGGACGCCTGGTCTTCCGGGCTGACCGGCATGCGGCAGGCATGGCAAAGCGCATGCGTGCCGATCTCGAGTCCGTGCGTCACTGCCACGCGCTGGTCGAAGACGAAACATTCGCCTTCCCAGCGGCTTTGCTCGGCCGGCACCTCCTCCAGATATTTCAGGATGCCGCCTTCGAGGTGGTAGACCTCGTCCAGCCCCTCCGCCTTGAGGAAGGCCGTGGCTTTCTCGCAGCGGATGCCGCCGGTGCAGAACATCGCGATCTTCGGCGCCTCGGCGAACGCGTCGCGATGCGCGCGGAACCAGGCGGGGAAATCGCGGAAGCTGTGGGTCTTCGGGGCGATCGCGCCGGAGAAGGTGCCGATCGCGACTTCATAATCGTTGCGGGTGTCGATCAGGATCGTACCGGGCGCATCGATCAGCGCGTTCCATTCGGCGGGCGGGACGTAATGACCGACTTCCTCCAGCGGATCGATATCGGGCTCGCCCATCGTCACGATCTCGCGCTTGAGGCGCACCTTCATGCGGTGGAACGGCATCTTCTCCGCATGGCTGTCCTTCACCTCGATATCCGCGCAGCCGGGCAGGGTGCGGATATGGTCGAGCACGCGCTCGATCGCGTCGGGCGCGCCGGCGATGGTGCCGTTGACGCCTTCCTTCGCGAGCAGGATCGTGCCTCGGACGCCGTTCTCTTCGCACAGGTTCGCGAGCGGCTCGCGCAACGCGGCCGGATCCGGAAAGCGGGCGAAACGGTAAAGAGCGGTTACGCGAAGAGGAGCCATGACGGCTCCGCTAGAGTATCCCGGCCCCTCCCGTCAAAACCGGTACTGCCCCATTGCGCCGCGCCGCCGCGCTCACCACTCTCTGCGTCCCGGGAGAATGCTCATGACGAAGGACAGTGCATGGAGGATGATCTCCCCGAGGGCGGCCGCGACCGGATGCTGAATCGACTGGTGGCGATGACGGTGGTCATCCTCTCGGTCTTCATGGCGGTGGCGAACATCAAGGACGACAATCTGGTCCAGGCGATGCAGCTCGCGAAGAGCGATGCGATCGACACCTGGTCCGAATATCAGGCGACCAAGACCAAGGCGCATATCGTCGAGACGGCCAAGGCCGAGATCGCGGTGATCGCCGGGGCGACTCCCTCTGTCGCAGCGCGTACGGCGCTGGTCTCGATGGATGCCGAGGCGACGAAATACGCGGCGGAGACGCCACGGCTGAAAGCGAAGGCCGAGGCGGACGATGCGCAATATGACGCGCTGAATACTCATGACGATCAGTTCGACATGTCGGACGCGCTCATCTCGATCGCGATCTCGCTCGCGGCGGTCGCAGCGCTGGCGGAGACGCGGTGGCTGCTGGTGTCAGCTTGGGGGTTCGGTGGGTTCGGGCTGGTAATGGGCGTCGCGGGCTTTGCCGGCTGGGCAATCCACCCGAACGCGCTGGCGAGCTTTCTCAGCTGAGCGCGTTCCAGCGCTCGGCGAAGATGGCGCGCTCGGCGTCGGTCAGGTGCAGGCCGATCTTGCTCCGCCGCATCAGCGCGTCCTCGGGCGTCCGCGCCCATTCGCGGGTTTTCATCCAGCGCGCTTCGATCTCGGTCAGCCCGCCACCGAGATCCGCACCCAGGCCGGCCTCGTCAGTCACGCCGTCCAGCATCTCGGCGAGCATCGTGCCATAGGCGTGCGCCATGCGCGCCGAGCGCGCCTCGCCGAGAAAGGGCCAGGTCGTGCGGACCTGCGCCAGGAACAGCGCGAAGTCGGGAATGGCGCCGCCCGGAAACACGCGCGCGCGCGTTGCCGGATGAGCGGTCAGGCCAAGCGGTTTGGCAAGTTTGCCCATCGCTTCCTCGGCGAGGTGGCGCGCGGTGGTGATCTTGCCGCCGAACACGCTGAGCAGGGCAGGGCCGTCGGTGTCGAGTTCGAGCACATAGTCGCGGGTGACCGCCTTGGCCTCGCTTGCGCCGTCGTCATAGAGCGGGCGGACGCCCGACCAGCTCGACGTCACGTCGGCGGGCGTGATCTGCTTCACGAAATGCGTGTTGGCCGCCGCGCAGAGATAGGCGATCTCGTCATCGCTGATCCTGGCGTCCTCGGGACGATCGACCGGGATGTCTGTCGTACCGATCTCGGTGAACGCGCCCTGATAGGGAATCGCGAATACGATGCGGCGGTCGCTCAGTTGCAGGATATAGGCGTGCGCGCCCTCATAGAGTTTGGGCACGACGATATGGCTGCCCTTGACCAGCCGGACGCCGCTCTTCGCGCTGACGCCCAGGTCGTCGAGCATGCCGTGGACCCAGGGCCCGGCCGCGTTGACGACCGCCCGCGCTTCCACAGTGCGGCCGTCCGACAAGGTCGCCTGCCAGACGTCACCGTTCCGCCGCGCCGACTCGAGCGCCACGCCGACCGCGATCTCCGCGCCGTTGTCGGCGGCATCGATCGCGTTGAGCACGGTCAGGCGAGAATCGTCGACGGCGGCATCGGAATAGACGAAGCCCCGATTGCCGCCCTTGAGCGGTGCCGAATAGGCAGTGTCGCTGGCGCGCAGGCCGCGCGAGCGAGGCAGGGACATCTTCCCGCCGAGCATGTCGTAGAGATAAAGGCCGAGCCGAATCATCCACCAGGGCCGCACCGAATTCTCCTGCGGCAGCACGAACAGCAGCGGGCGGATGATGTGCGGCGCGGCGTGGATCAGCCGCTCGCGCTCGCGCAGCGCCTCGGCGACGAGCCTGAACTCATAATATTCGAGATAACGCAGGCCGCCATGGATCAGCTTGGTCGAGGCAGAGGAGGTATGCCCCGCCAGGTCGTCGCGCTCGACCAGCAGGACCTTGAGCCCGAGCAAAGATGCCTCGCGCGCGATCGCGCAGCCATTGATGCCGCCGCCGATGATGAGAAGGTCGTAAGTCATCAGGCGCTGTTACCACAGCCGCGGGCGCTGGATAGCCGCGGCGCCGGCCCAAATATTCTATCCGGCCTTCTCGAAATGTCATATTGGGGGCGACAGCGCACCGGGCGGGAACGGGCGATCGGAAGAGTCCCGGCACTCACCATTGACCACCCCCGAGTCGGCTTGTATAGGCGCCGCTGCTCCGACGGGACCATACCTGTCGGGACAAGCTTGAACATTGCTGGATGCATTCCAGGGCCCGGGGGGTCGAAAGTCCACCCAGCGGTCCTTTTTGTATTCCCGAGCGTCATGGCTCCAGCAAAGTAACCACGTACCCAAGGTGAAGAGATTCATGCCGACGATCAACCAGCTGGTCCGCAAGGGCCGCGACCCGCAGAAGGCCAAGTCCAAGGTCCCTGCAATGGAGCAGAACCCGCAGAAGCGCGGCGTCTGCACCCGCGTCTACACGACGACTCCGAAAAAGCCGAACTCGGCTCTGCGCAAGGTTGCCAAGGTTCGCCTGACCAACCAGCGCGAAGTCATCAGCTACATCCCCGGCGAGGGGCACAACCTCCAGGAGCACTCGGTGGTGCTGATCCGTGGCGGCCGCGTTCGCGACCTTCCCGGCGTCCGCTATCACGTTCTCCGCGGTGTGCTCGATACACAGGGTGTGAAGGATCGCCGCCAGTCGCGTTCCAAGTACGGCGCAAAGCGTCCGAAGTAAGCCGGTCGGCTGCATATGCCGACCTCACAGGGCTGAAGTTTAGAAGGAAATTGAAATGGCACGTCGTCGTCGTCCCGAAAAGCGGGTCATCCTGCCTGATCCCCAGTATGGGGATGAGGTTCTCTCCAAGTTCATGAACAGCGTCATGCTGGACGGCAAGAAGTCCGTCGCCGAACTGATCGTCTATGGTGCCCTCTCGACCGTCGAGCAGCGCGCGAAGAAGGATCCGATCGGCGTGTTTCACGAGGCGCTCGCCAATGTGAAGCCGGGCATCGAAGTCCGTTCGCGCCGCGTCGGCGGTGCGACCTATCAGGTCCCCGTCGAAGTGCGCCCCGAGCGCGCCCAGGCGCTGGCCATCCGCTGGCTGATCACCGCCGCGCGCGCGCGGTCGGAGAACACCATGTCGGCACGCCTCTCGGGCGAACTGATGGATGCCGCCAACAACCGCGGCAACGCGGTGAAGAAGCGCGAAGATACCCATCGTATGGCCGAGGCGAACCGCGCCTTCAGCCACTACCGCTGGTAAAAATACCTCCTATATTGTGAAGGCCGGGGGCGATCCCCGGCCTCCTACATCGCTAAGGAAAATCCGATCATGGCCCGCAGCCATCCGCTCGACATGTACCGCAACATCGGCATCATGGCGCACATCGACGCCGGCAAGACGACGACGACCGAGCGCATCCTCTATTACACCGGCAAGTCCTACAAGATCGGCGAAGTCCATGAGGGCACCGCCACGATGGACTGGATGGAGCAGGAGCAGGAGCGCGGGATCACGATCACGTCGGCTGCAACGACGTGCTTCTGGAACGATCACCGCATCAACATCATCGACACCCCCGGCCACGTCGACTTCACGATTGAAGTCGAGCGTTCGCTGCGCGTGCTCGACGGCGCGGTCGCCTGCTTCGACGGCGTTGCCGGTGTCGAGCCGCAGTCCGAGACGGTGTGGCGTCAGGCCGAGAAGTATCACGTCCCGCGGATGTGCTTCATCAACAAGCTCGACCGCACCGGCGCGAACTTCAACATGTGCGTGCAGATGATCAAGGACCGCCTCGGCGCGCGTCCGGCCGTCCTCTATCTGCCGATCGGCCTCGAAGGCGACTTCAAGGGCTTGGTCGACCTGGTTGAGAATCGCGCGATCATCTGGCTCGAAGAGTCGCTCGGCGCGAAGTTCGAATATCAGGAAATCCCGGCTGACCTGGCCGACCTGGCTGCGACCGCACGTTCCGAGCTGATCGAGATGGCCGTCGAGCAGGACGACGACATCATGGAGCAGTATCTCGAGGGCAACGAGCCCGACGTCGCGACCCTGAAGAAGCTGATCCGCAAGGGCACGCTGAACTTCTCGTTCGTGCCGGTGCTGTGCGGCTCCGCGTTCAAGAACAAGGGCGTTCAGCCCCTGCTCGACGCCGTGGTCGATTATCTGCCGTCGCCGCTGGACATCAAGGACGTCGAGGGTCTGAAGCTCGACGGCGTGACCCCGGATTCGCGTCCGCCGGCCGACGATGCGCCGTTCTCGGCGCTGGCGTTCAAGATCATGAACGATCCCTTCGTCGGCACGCTGACTTTCGCCCGCATCTATTCGGGCAAGCTCGACGCTGCATCGATCGTCACCAACTCGGTGAAGGACAAGAAGGAAAAGGTTGGCCGCATGCTGCTGATGCATGCGAACAGCCGCGAGGACATCCAGGAAGCATTCGCCGGCGACATCGTCGCTCTGGCGGGCCTCAAGGATACCACGACCGGTGACACGCTCTGCGCGCAGAACGCCCCGATCATCCTCGAGCGCATGGAATTCCCGGATCCCGTCATCGAGGTCGCGGTGGAGCCGAAGACGAAGGCCGACCAGGAGAAGATGGGCGTCGCGCTCAATCGTCTCGCTCGCGAGGATCCTTCGTTCCGCGTGACGTCGGACATCGAGAGCGGCCAGACCATCATCAAGGGCATGGGCGAGCTCCATCTCGAGATCCTGGTCGATCGCATGAAGCGCGAGTTCAAGGTCGAAGCGAATGTCGGCGCGCCGCAGGTGGCGTATCGCGAATATCTCGCGAAGCCGATCGAGATGAGCTACACCCACAAGAAGCAGTCGGGTGGTTCGGGTCAGTTCGCCGAGATCAAGATCAAGGTCATTCCCGGCGAGCGCGGTTCGGGCTTCGTCTTTTCCGACCAGATCAAGGGCGGCAACGTTCCGAAGGAATATATCCCGTCGGTCGAGAAGGGCATGCGCGAGACGGCCGAGACCGGATCGCTGATCGGGTTCCCGATCATCGATTTCGAGGTTCAGCTGATCGACGGCAAATATCATGACGTCGACTCGTCGGCGCTGGCGTTCGAAATCTGTGCCCGCGGCGCGATGCGCGAAGCGGCCCAGAAGTCGGGCATCAAGCTGCTCGAGCCGATCATGAAGGTCGAGGTCGTGACGCCGGAGGATTATCTCGGCGACGTGATCGGCGATCTGAACAGCCGTCGTGGCCAGATCCAGGGCACCGACAGCCGCGGCAACGCGACTGCGGTGGAGGCGATCGTGCCGCTGGCGAACATGTTCGGCTATGTGAACCAGCTCCGCTCGTTCAGTCAGGGCCGCGCTCAGTACACGATGCAGTTCTCGCATTATGACGAAGTGCCAGCCAACGTTGCCGAAGAAGTGAAGGCTAAGCTGGCGTAACTTGAAATAGGTCGTTAAGGGGCCGCGTTCGCGTGGTGCCCTGAAGGCCGCGAATCTGATTCTAGAAGGTAGGAAAAATGGCTAAAGCAAAGTTCGAGCGGACCAAGCCGCATCTCAACATCGGCACGATCGGCCATGTCGATCACGGCAAGACGTCGCTGACGGCCGCCATCACCAAGGTGTTGGCTGAGACCGGTGGCGCTACGTTCACGAGCTATGCCAACATCGACAAGGCTCCGGAAGAGCGCGAGCGCGGCATCACCATCTCGACCGCTCACGTCGAGTACGAGACGACCGCGCGCCACTATGCGCACGTCGATTGCCCGGGCCACGCCGATTATGTGAAGAACATGATCACCGGTGCCGCCCAGATGGACGGCGCGATCCTGGTCGTGTCCGCCACCGACGGCCCGATGCCGCAGACCCGCGAGCACATCCTGCTCGCCCGTCAGGTCGGCGTGCCGACGATGGTCGTGTTCATGAACAAGGTCGATCTGGTCGACGACGAGGAAATCCTCGAGCTGGTCGAGATGGAAATCCGCGAGCTGCTCTCGAAGTATGATTTCGACGGCGACAACATCCCGGTCATCCGTGGCTCGGCAGTGTGCGCGCTCGACGACAAGCAGCCCGAGATCGGCCATGACGCCGTTCTCAAGCTGATGGCGGCGGTTGACGAATATCTGCCGCAGCCCGAGCGTCCGCTCGACAAGCCGTTCATGATGCCGATCGAGGACGTGTTCTCGATCTCGGGTCGCGGCACGGTCGTCACCGGCCGCGTCGAGACCGGCATTGTGAAGGTCGGCGAGGAAGTCGAGATCGTCGGCATCCACCCGGCAGTCCGCAAGACCACCGTCACGGGCGTCGAAATGTTCCGCAAGCTGCTCGATCAGGGCCAGGCCGGCGACAACATCGGTGCGCTGATCCGCGGCGTGGGCCGTGAAGAGGTCGAGCGTGGCCAGGTTCTCTGCAAGCCCGGTTCGATCAAGCCGCACACCGACTTCCAGTCGGAAGTGTATGTGCTGTCGAAGGACGAGGGTGGCCGTCACACGCCGTTCTTCGCCAACTATCGCCCGCAGTTCTACTTCCGTACGACTGACGTGACCGGCACCGTCGAGCTGCCCGAGGGCACCGAGATGGTCATGCCTGGCGACAACATCGCTCTGGGCGTCAAGCTCATTGCGCCGATCGCCATGGACGTGGGCCAGCGCTTCACGATCCGTGAAGGTGGCCGTACCGTCGGTTCGGGTATTGTCAGCGGCATCTCGAAGTAATATAGACGCGCCTCCGCCCGATTCCCCAGGGAGTCGGGCGGTTGCTATTTCAGTGAACAATGGTTCGGTTGCTCTCGGGCAACCCGCTCTTTCGCATCGGTAGGGTTATGGAAACGCAGAACATTCGGATTCGTCTGAAGGCATTCGATCATCGTGTGCTCGATCAGGCCACCGGCGATATCGCCGACACGGCGCGCCGCACCGGCGCACTCATCCGCGGCCCCATTCCCCTCCCGACGCGCATCGAGAAGTTCACGGTGAACCGCGGACCGCACATCGACAAGAAGTCGCGTGAGCAGTTCGAGGTCCGTACCTACAAGCGGATGCTGGACATCGTTCAGCCGACCCCGCAGACGGTGGACGCGCTGATGAAGCTCGATCTCGCCGCAGGTGTAGACGTGGAGATCAAGCTGGCCTAAAGGCCGCGCTCCAAACGAGATTCGGTTCCGCCGCAAGCGGAGCCTGATAGGGATACCGCCGGGCTTGCCCGGGTCTGCGTCCCCCGTCACGTCCCTGCTTCCGCGGGGACACCAGCCCGGGACGGGGCACGCATTATATTTTGGGCTGACACGCCCGTCGGAAATTGTTCCGGCGGGCCTCTGTAATAGGAGCATTGATCATGCGCACTGGCGTGATCGCGAAGAAAATGGGGATGACCCGCTTGTTCCAGGACGATGGGCGCCATGTGCCCGTCACCGTCCTGGCACTGGAAAATCTGCAGGTAGTGGCCGTTCGCGAGGCCGACCGTGATGGTTATACCGCTGTCCAGCTTGGTGCTGGCACCGCCAAGGCGAAGAATGTCGCCAAGCCGCAGCGCGGCCACTTCGGCAAGGCCGAAGTCGAGCCGAAGGCGAAGGTTGCCGAATTCCGCGTCTCCGACGACGCCGTGCTCGAAGTGGGCGCCGAGATTTCGGCTGCCCATTATGTCGCCGGCCAGATCGTCGATATCCAGGGCGTGACCCAGGGTAAGGGTTTCGCGGGCGGCATGAAGCGTTGGGGCTTCGGCGGTCTGCGCGCCACCCACGGCGTGTCCGTCTCGCACCGTTCGCTCGGTTCGACCGGTCAGCGTCAGGATCCGGGCAAGGTCTTCAAGAACAAGAAGATGGCCGGCCAGATGGGTGACAAGAACCGCACCCAGCAGAATCTCGAAATCGTATCGACCGATGCCGAGCGCGGCCTGATCTTCGTCAAGGGCTCGGTGCCCGGCTCGAAGGGCGGCTGGCTGCTCGTCAAGGACGCCGTCAAGGTCGCCCGTCACGCCGATGCGCCGTACCCGGCCGGCCTGAAGGCCGCCGCGAACAGCAACACCGCTCCCGCCGAGACGCCCGCTGAGGACGTCCAGGCCGTGGAAGCGACCGAAGGCCAGGAGGGCTGAACATGAAGGTCAAGATTCAGTCCTTCGACGCCAAGGCGAAAGCCAGCGATATCGAGCTCAACGACGAGGTCTTCGGCCTCGACCCGCGCGCCGACATCCTGCACCGCGTCGTCACCTGGCAGCTCGAGAAGCGTCGTGCGACCGCGCGCGGCACGCGTGAACGCGCCGACGTTGCCCGCACCGGCAAGAAGTTCGGTCGCCAGAAGGGCGGCGGTACGGCGCGTCACGGCGATCGCCGCGCTCCGACCTTCGTCGGCGGCGGTAAGGCGCACGGCGCCCGCGTCCGCGATTTCAATCCGTCGCTGAACAAGAAGATCCGGGCACTCGGCCTGCGCATGGCTCTCAGCAGCCACGCCAAGGCTGGCTCGCTGGTCGTCATGGACAGCCTGGCAGTGGCCGAGAGCAAGACCAAGACGCTGATCGCGGATTGGGCGAAGCTCGGCCTCGGCAAGACGGCACTGGTGATCGACGGTGACATGGTCGAGACGAGCTTCGCGCTCGCCGCGGGCAATCTCCACGAGATCAACGTGCTGCCGGCCGCCGGCGCCAACGTTTACGATATCCTGAAGCATGACACGCTGGTGCTGACGCGCGCTGCTGTCGAAAAGCTGGAGGCGCGCTTCAATGGCTAAGAAGCAGAAAGCCGAGATCGACATTCGTCATTATGACGTGATCGTCGCTCCGCACATCACCGAGAAGGCAACCTTGCTCAGCGAGCAGAACGCAGTTGTGTTCAAGGTTGCCAACGACGCGACCAAGCCTGAGATCAAGGCGGCCGTCGAGGCGCTGTTCAACGTCAAGGTCCTGGGGGTCAACACGATCGTCCAGAAGGGCAAGACGAAGAAGTGGAAGGGCACGCCCTACACGCGCTCCGACATGAAGAAAGCCATCGTGACCCTGGCGGACGGCCAGTCGATCGACGTGACGACGGGAGTCCAGTAACATGGCACTCAAGCATTATAACCCGACCAGCCCGGCACGACGCGGACTTATCCTCGTCGACCGCAGCGGTCTGCACAAGGGCGGCCCGATCAAGGCGCTGACCGAAGGCAAGCGCAAGACTGGCGGCCGCAACAACAAGGGCCATGTGACCTCGCGCGGCATCGCCGGCGGCCACAAGCAGCGCTATCGTCTGATCGACTTCAAGCGTCGCAAGTGGGACGTGGACGGCACGGTCGAGCGGATCGAATATGATCCCAACCGCACCGCCTTCATCGCCCTGATCAAGTATCCGGACGAAGAACTCGCCTACATCATCGCGCCGCAGCGCCTCGCCGTCGGCGACAAGGTGATTGCCAGCAAGAAGACCGACGTGAAGCCTGGCAATGCCATGGAACTCGGTCAGATGCCGGTCGGCACGATCGTCCACAACGTCGAGATGAAGCCCGGCAAGGGTGGTCAGCTCGCACGTTCGGCCGGCACCTATGTGCAGGTCGTGGGTCGCGACAAGGGCATGGTGATGGTTCGCCTCAACTCGGGCGAGCAGCGCTATATCCACTCGAACTGCATGGCGACCGTCGGTGCGGTGTCCAACCCGGACAACGGCAACACCAACCTCGCCAAGGCCGGCCGCAACCGTTGGCTGGGCAAGCGCCCGCTGACCCGCGGCGTCGCCAAGAACCCGGTCGACCATCCGCATGGCGGTGGTGAAGGCCGGACCTCGGGCGGCCGTCATCCGGTCACCCCGTGGGGCAAGCCGACCAAGGGTGCTCGCACCCGTCACAACAAGGCGACCGACAAGATGATCATCCGGTCGCGTCACGCGAAGAAGAAGGGCTAACCGCAATGGCTCGTTCCGTCTGGAAGGGTCCCTTTGTGGACCTCCATCTGCTCAAGAAGGCAGAGACCGCGCAGGAAACCAACGCGCGTGCGCCGATCAAGACCTGGTCGCGCCGCTCCACGATCCTGCCGCAGTTCGTTGGCCTGACCTTCACCGTTTATAACGGTCGCAAGTTCGTGCCCGTGTCCGTCAACGAGGACATGGTTGGGATGAAGCTCGGCGAGTTCGCGCCGACCCGCTACTTCCCCGGCCATGCCGCCGACAAGAAGGGCAAGCGCTGATGTCGAAGGCAAAATCCCCCCGCAAGGTCGGTGAGAAGGAAGCTCTCTCGGTCGGTACGCAGATTCGCGGCTCGGCTCAGAAGCTCGGTCTCGTCGCGGCGCTGATCCGCAACAAGAAGGCCGGGGATGCGATGAACATCCTCGCTTTCTCGACCAAGGCGATGGCAGTCGATGCCCGCAAGGTTCTCGCCTCGGCGATCGCCAATGCGGAGAACAACCACAACCTCGACGTCGACGCGCTCGTCGTCTCGGAGGCCTCGGTTGGCAAGTCGATCGTCATGAAGCGTTTCGCGACCCGCGGTCGTGGCAAATCGACGCGCATCCTCAAGCCGTTCTCACGGCTGCGGATCGTCGTGCGCGAGCAGGAAGAAGCATAATGGGTCAAAAGAGCAATCCGATCGGTCTGCGTCTCCAGATCAACCGTACCTGGGATAGCCGCTGGTATGCGGAAGGCGCCGATTATGGCCGCCTCCTGCTCGAGGATCTGAAGATCCGCACCTTCATCATGAAGACGCTGCCCCAGGCCGCGATCTCCAAGGTGGTGATCGAGCGTCCGGCCAAGCTGTGCCGCGTTTCCATCTATGCCGCACGCCCTGGCGTGATCATCGGCAAGAAGGGTGCGGACATCGAGAAGCTGCGCCGTCTCCTCGGCAAGATGACCTCGTCCGACGTGTCGCTGAACATCGTCGAGATCCGCAAGCCCGAAGTCGACGCCAAGCTCGTCGCCCAAGGCATCGCCGATCAGCTCGAGCGTCGTATCGCTTTCCGCCGCGCCATGAAGCGTGCGGTGCAGTCGGCGATGCGTCTTGGCGCAGAGGGCATCCGGATCAATTGCGGCGGTCGTCTCGGCGGCGCCGAAATCGCCCGGTCCGAATGGTACCGCGAAGGCCGCGTTCCGCTGCACACGCTGCGCGCGAACGTCGATTATGCCGAAGCGCAGGCACACACCGCCTACGGCGTGTGCGGCGTGAAGGTCTGGATCTTCAAGGGCGAAATCCTGGGCCATGACCCGATGGCACAGGACCGGATCATGATGGAGGCTCAAACCTCCGGCGTCCGTCCGGCGCGCTAAGGAACAAGAGCAATGCTGCAACCGAAAAAGACCAAGTTCCGCAAGGCCTTCAAGGGCCGGATCCATGGCGACGCCAAGGGCGGCACGACCCTCAACTTCGGCTCTTACGGGCTGAAGGCGATGGAGCCGGAGCGGATCACCGCACGCCAGATCGAGGCGGCTCGCCGCGCGATCACGCGTCACATCAAGCGCCAGGGGCGTTTGTGGATCCGCATCTTCCCGGACGTGCCCGTCACGTCGAAGCCCGCCGAAGTCCGCATGGGCAAGGGCAAGGGCTCGCCTGAATATTGGGCCGCCCGGGTCAAGCCCGGCCGGATTCTGTTCGAGCTGGACGGTGTCCCTGGCGATATCGCAGCCGTGGCGTTCAGCCGCGCCGCGATGAAGCTGCCGATCAAGGTGAAGGTCGTTGCCCGTCTCGGCGACACCTCGCATCTGGGAGTTGCATAACATGAGCAAGATCGACACCCGTCGCTCCGACCTCACGGCGAAGACCGAAGACCAGCTCGACGAGGAGCTGGGCAACCTGAAGCGCGAGGCGTTCAACCTCCGTTTCCAGGCAGCCACGAACCAGCTCGAAAAGCCGAGCCGGGTGCGTGAGGTCCGCCGCGACATCGCTCGCATCAAGACCCTGCAGAGCCAGCGCGTGCGCTCGGCCGAAGCCAAGTAAGGAAGACCGACATGCCGAAGCGCGTGCTGACCGGGGTGATCGTCTCGGACAAGACCGACAAGACGGTTGTGGTGAACGTTGAGCGTAAGGTGAAGCACCCGCTCTACGGCAAGATCATCCGCCGTACGAAGAAGTACCATGCCCATGACGAGGGCAACGAGTTCAAGCAGGGCGAAACCGTGCGGATCGAAGAGACCGCGCCGATCTCCAAGCTGAAGACCTGGAAGGTGATCGAGCGGGTCAACACCCACGCGACCCCCGAGCGGGCAACCATCGACGGCTAAGGCCGAGTTTTAGGCGGGGCCCGGTCGGAATCGGACCCCATGTGAGAAGGAACCGGATCGATGATCCAGATGCAATCCAATCTCGAGGTCGCTGACAACAGCGGCGCGAAGCGGGTGCAGTGCATCAAGGTGCTTGGTGGATCCAAGCGCCGGACGGCAGGCGTTGGCGACATCATCGTCGTCAGCATCAAGGAAGCGGCACCCCGTGCCCGCGTGAAGAAGGGCGACGTGCACCGTGCCGTCATCGTGCGTACGGCGAAGGACATTCGCCGGGCCGATGGCACCGTGATCCGCTTCGATTCGAACGCGGCCGTGCTGGTCAACAAGAACGAGGAGCCGATCGGCACCCGTATCTTTGGCCCGGTGGTGCGCGAACTGCGTGCCCGCAAGCACATGAAGATCATCAGCCTGGCGCCGGAGGTTCTGTAATGGCCGCTGCGAAGATCAAGAAGGGTGACCGCGTCATCGTCCTGTCCGGCAAGGACAAGGGCAAGACCGGTGAAGTCACTCAGGCCATGCCGAAGGACGGCAAGGTCATCGTGTCGGGCGTGAACATCGCGGTCCGTCACACCAAGCCGAGCCAGGGTGATCCCCAGGGCGGCCTGGTCCGTTCGGAAGCGCCGCTGTTCGCCTCGAAGGTTGCTCATGTGACTGCCGACGGCAAGCCGACGCGCGTTCGTTTTGAAACCAAGGACGGCAAGAAGGTCCGCGTGGCCGTGAAGTCCGGGGAGACGATCAGTGGCTGATGCAAATCAGAAGGCGGCGCACAAGCCGCGGATGAAGGCGATCTACGAAGATCGCATCATCAAGGCGATGACCGAGAAGTTCGGTTACACCAACGTGATGGAGGTCCCGCGCCTCGACAAGATCGTCCTGAACATGGGCGTTGGCGAAGCGACGCAGGACAAGAAGAAGGTCGAGCAGGCCGCTGGCGAGATGGAGCTGATCGCTGGTCAGAAGCCCGTCGTCACCAAGGCGAAGAAGTCGATCGCGCAGTTCAAGCTGCGTGAAGGCATGCCGATCGGCGTGAAGGTCACCCTTCGCCGCGAGCGCATGTACGAATTTCTCGACCGCTTCATCACGATCGCGCTGCCGCGCGTTCGCGATTTCCGCGGGCTGAACCCGAAGAGCTTCGATGGTCGCGGCAACTATGCCTGCGGTCTGAAGGAGCAGCTGATCTTCCCGGAAATCAGCTACGACAAGGTCGACAAGATCCGCGGCATGGACGTGATCGTGACGACCACGGCGAGGACCGACGACGAAGCGCGCGAGCTGCTCCGCCTGTTCGGCTTCCCGTTCCCGATCGAAGCCAGCGACGAAAAGAAGGCGGCATAAGATGGCTAAGAAGAGTTCTGTGAACAAGAACGAGCGTCGCAAGCTGCTGGTGAAGAAATACGCCGGTGCCTATGCGAAGCTGAAGGCGATCGCGGCGGACAATTCGCTCGATGACGGCGATCGCCTGATCGCTCGCCTGAAGATGGCGGAAATCCCGCGCAACGGTAACCCGACGCGCATCCGCAACCGGTGCGAGGTGACGGGTCGTCCCCGCGCTTATTACCGCAAGTTCCGCCTCTGCCGTATTCAGCTGCGCGATCTGGCCAACAAGGGCCTGATCCCGGGCGTTACGAAGTCGAGCTGGTAAGGATCACGAGATGGCATTGACCGATCCCCTGGGTGATATGCTCACCCGCATCCGCAACGGCCAGCGCGCGCGCAAGGACTCCGTCCTGTCGCCCGCGTCCAAGCTGCGGGCCCGCGTGCTCGACGTGCTTCAGCGCGAGGGCTATATCCGTGGCTACAGCGAAGAAGAGATGGGTCCCGCAAAGGGCATCCGCATCGAGCTGAAGTATTTCGAGGGCCAGCCTGCGATCAAGCATGTCGCGCGCGTCTCGAAGCCCGGTCGCCGCGTCTATTCGGGCGCAACCGAGCTGCCCCGCGTCATGAACGGCCTGGGCATCACGATCGTCTCGACGCCTCGCGGCGTTCTGTCCGACGCGGAAGCGCGCGAGCAGAATGTCGGCGGCGAAGTGCTGGCGGAGGTATTCTGATGAGCCGCATCGGTAAAAAGCCGGTCGCGATCCCGAGCGGTACGACCGCGACGATCGAAGGCCAGCAGCTGAGCGTCAAGGGGCCGAAGGGCACCTTGTCGATGCCGCTGCGCGAAGAGATCACCTACGTCCTTGAGGACGGCGGAATCTCGGTGAACCCGGCGAATGACACCAAGCGCGCCCGTGCCTTTTGGGGCATGCAGCGTACCCTGGTGCAAAACCTGATCACCGGCGTGTCGGACGGCTTCACCAAAAAGCTGCTGATCAACGGCGTTGGTTATCGTGCTGACGCCAAGGGCCGGGTGCTGAACCTGAAGCTCGGCTACAGCCACGACGTCAACATCGACGTGCCGGAAGGCATCGAGGTGAAGACGCCGGACAACACGACCGTCGAGATTTCGGGAACCGACAAGCAGAAGGTCGGTCAGCTGGCCGCGGAGATCCGTCAGTGGCGTAAGCCGGAGCCCTATAAGGGCAAGGGCATCAAGTACGACGGTGAGTTCATCTTCCGCAAGGAAGGGAAAAAGAAGTAATGAGCACCAAAGGTCTCTCCCTCTTTGCGAAGCGTCGCCTTCGCAATCGCACCGCGCTCCGCGGTCGTGCTGCCGGCCGTCCGCGGCTTTCGGTGCACCGTTCGGGCAAGCACATCTATGCTCAGGTGATCGACGACGCCCAGGGCAAGACGGTCGCTGCCGCCTCCACCCTGGAGAAGGACGTGCGTGGCACGTCCGGCGCGAACATCGATGCAGCCGTCCTGGTCGGCAAGCGCGTCGCCGAAGCGGCGAAGCAGGCAGGCGTCACCAAGGTCGTGTTCGACCGCGGAGGCTTCCTGTTCCACGGTCGCGTGAAGGCGTTGGCGGAAGCCGCGCGTGAAGCCGGATTGGAGTTCTAAGAATGGCCGACGAAATCAACCCGACGGAAGTCACCGCGGGCGCCGAGAGCGCACCGCAGGACGCGCCGCAGGGCCGTGGCCCGCGTGGCGGCCGTGGCCGTGGCGGCCCCGGTGGCGGTGGCCAGAATCGTGGCGGCCGTGACGGCAACCGTGGTCGTCGCGACGACCGTCGCGGTGGCCCCGGCAGCGACGATGGCGGCGAAGAGCTGATCGAGAAGCTGGTCCACATCAACCGCGTCTCGAAGACGGTGAAGGGCGGCAAGCGCTTCGGCTTCGCGGCACTCGTCGTCGTCGGCGACGGCAAGGGCCGGGTCGGCTTCGGTCATGGCAAGGCGCGCGAAGTGCCGGAAGCCATTTCCAAGGCGACGGCTGCTGCCAAGAAGGCAATGGTCCGCGTTCCCCTCCGTGAGGGTCGCACGCTGCATCACGACGGCAAGGGCCATTTCGGCGCCGGCCTCGTGACCGTGCGTTCGGCGCCGCAGGGCACCGGCATCATCGCAGGCGGCCCGATGCGCGCCGTCTTCGAGAGCCTGGGCGTGGCCGATGTGGTGACCAAGTCGGTCGGCACGTCGAACCCGTACAACATGATCCGTGCGACCTTCGAGGCGCTGACCACTCAGGTCAGCCCGAAGTCGGTCGCGCAGCGTCGCGGCAAGAAGATCGCCGACCTGCTCGGCCGTGGTGGCTCGCAGGCCGCCGAGGCTGACGCCGCAGCGATCGCGGAGTAAGACAGATGGCGAAGAAGCAAGCCGCCGCCGGCGGCACGATCAAGGTGACCCAGACGGGTTCGCCGATCCGCCGCGAGAAGGATCAGCGCGCAACGCTGATCGGTCTCGGCCTCAACAAGATGCACAAGACGCGCGAACTGCAGGACAGCCCCGAGGTTCGGGGCATGATCCGCAAGGTCGCGCACATGGTATCGGTCGAGGGTTGACCTCAATGATCCTCCCCGTCAGGGGAGGGTGAGGGGCGGAACGGCTCGAACGCAGGTTCGGGTGTTCCGCCCTCAGCCTTTTTAATCAGCGCGACAAAAGCGAAAGCGAGTGCACGACATGAAACTGAACGAAATCCGCGACAATCCCGGTTCGCGCAAATCCAAGATGCGCGTCGGCCGTGGTATCGGTTCCGGCAAGGGCAAGACCGGCGGCCGCGGCATCAAGGGCCAGAAGAGCCGTGAGGGCGTGTCCATCGCCGGCTTCGAAGGCGGCCAGATGCCGCTGCACATGCGTCTGCCGAAGCGCGGCTTCAACAACATCTTCGCCAAGGATTATGCCGAGGTGAACCTCGGTGCGATCCAGAAGGCAGTCGATGCCGGCAAGATCGAAGCCGGTGCGTCGCTCGACCACGAGACGCTGAAGGCCGCTGGCCTGGCGCGTGGCGGCAAGGACGGCGTCCGTCTGCTCGGCAAGGGCGCGATCACCGCGAAGCTCAGCTTCACCGTTGCCGGTGCGTCCAAGGGCGCGATCGAAGCGGTCGAGAAGGCCGGCGGCAAGGTCGACGTGCTCGTCGTCGTGCCTGCGGCCGAGAAGGCCAAGGCCAAGAAGGGCGTGGCCCGTCTCGAGCGCATCGCGCACAAGGCTTCGTTCAAGGCATGATCCCTGCGGGCCCGGCGCAAGCCGGGCACCGCGACGGATTTTTGCACCGGCTTTGCGCCGTTGTCGCAGATCCGGCATCAAAGCCCTTAGACAAGCCCGATCGGGCCCCTATATGAGCGGCGGGGCGGTCAAACGTTTCCCGCCGCTTTTGTTTCCCCCCAGGTTTTTTTGGGACGATCACAACTATGGCATCCGCAGCCGACTCGATGGCCTCCGGCATCAGCCTGTCGAAATTCTCGCAGGCGACTGATCTCAAGAAGCGCCTGTGGTTCACGATCGGCGCGCTGATCATTTTCCGCATGCTCAGCTATGTGCCGCTGCCGGGCATCGACCCGACCGTGCTGGCGCAGCTGTCGCAGCGGACCTCGGGCGGCGTGCTCGATTTCTTCAACGCCTTTTCGGGCGGTTCGCTCAGCCGGATGAGCCTGATCGCGCTCGGCGTGATGCCCTACATCACTGCCTCGATCGTCGTGCAGCTCGCGACCTCGCTGTCGCCGACGCTCGCCGCGATCAAGAAGGAAGGCGAGAGCGGCCGCAAGCGGCTCAATCAATATACCCGCTACGGCACCGTCGGTCTCACCGCGGTGCAGGGCTGGTTCATCGCCATCGGGCTCGAGGCGCTGGGCGCCAGCAACGGCATGCAGGCCGTGATCGAGCCGGGCATGCTGTTCCGCGTCGGCGCGGTGGTCAGCCTGGTCGGCGGCACCATGTTCCTGATGTGGATCGGCGAGCAGATCACCAGCCGCGGTATCGGTAACGGCATGTCGCTGATCATCATGGCCGGCATCGTCGCCAGCCTGCCGCGTACCCTGTACAACCTGTTCGAAGGCGGCCGCTCGGGGTCGCTCGATCCGGTGCGCTTCATCGGCATCATCGTGGCGGTGGTCCTGCTGATCCTCTTCATCTGTTTCATGGAGCGCGCGCAGCGTCGCATCCTGATCCAGTATCCAAAGCGACAAACCCAGCGCGGCATGCAGGCCGATCGCAGCCATCTGCCGCTGAAGCTCAACACCGCCGGCGTGATCCCGCCGATCTTCGCCTCGTCGCTGCTGCTGATGCCGCTGACCGTCACTCAGTTCGCGGGCAACCGCGTGGCGGGTGAGAGCTGGTGGGGCGATGTCGTCATCAGCCTGAACCAGTATCTCCAGCACGGGTCGCTGGTGTACATGCTGCTCTACGGTGCCGGCATCATCTTCTTCTCGTTCTTCTACACCGCCGTGGTGTTCAATCCCGAGGAGACGGCCGACAATCTGAAGCGCTATGGCGGCTTCATTCCCGGCATTCGTCCCGGCAAGAACACCGAGACCTATTTCGATTATGTGCTGACGCGCATCACCGTGATCGGTGCGGCGTACCTGACGATCATCTGCCTGTTGCCCGAATATCTGGTGTCGGCGCTGAGCATCCCGTTCTATCTCGGCGGCACCAGCCTGCTGATCGTCGTCAACGTGACGATGGATACGGTCACTCAGATCCAGAGCCACTTGCTTGCGCATCAATATGGCGATCTGATCAAGAAGGCGAAGTTGAAGGGTGGCCGCCTCCGCTGAGAGGGGTGACATCGAAGTGAGGGGAACGGCCTTGAATATCATCCTCCTGGGTCCGCCGGGTGCGGGCAAGGGTACCCAGGCGAGCCGGTTGATGGCCGACCGGGGGATGGTCCAGCTCTCGACCGGCGACATGCTGCGCGCGGCGGTGAAGTCGGGCAGCCCGGTTGGCCTCAAGGCCAAGTCGGTGATGGAGGCGGGCGAGCTCGTCTCGGACGAAATCGTCTCGGGCATCATCGGCGAGCGGCTCGACATGCCGGATACCGCCAATGGCGTGATCTTCGACGGCTATCCGCGCACCGCGGCTCAGGCCGAGCAGCTCGACGCGCTGCTCGAGGCGCGCGGCCGGACCCTCGACCATGTGATCGAGCTGAGCGTCGACGAGGACGCGCTCGTCGATCGCATCGTCGGCCGCTACACCTGCGCCAAGTGCGGCGAGGGCTATCACGATCATTACAAGCAGCCCAAGGTGGCTGGCGTGTGCGACGTGTGCGGCTCGACCGAGTTCAAGCGCCGCCCCGACGACAATGCCGAGACGGTGCGCACCCGCATGGCCGAATATCGCGCCAAGACCGCCCCGATCCTGCCGATCTACGAGGCCCGCGGCCTGGTGGCGCGCGTCGATGGCATGGGCGATATCGACCAGGTGACTCAGGCGATCGAGGCGATCCTCGACGGCAAGTAGAAACGGCGTCGCTTGCCGTTCGCCCCGCAGCGCATATGATGCGCGCGGGTCAGTGGGGAGCGCGTCGATGAAGTCTGTCGGTCTTTTGGGCGCTGCTGCGCTTGCGCTCTCGCTCGCTGCCCCGGCAGCATCCGAAGTCGTCTCCGCAACGCCGACCACGATGGAGATCAGCCAGGTCGTCACGGTCGACGCGCCGATCGCCCGGGTCTGGGATACGCTGCGCTCGCCGCAGCGCTGGTGGAGCAAGGAGCACACCTATTCCGACGATTCGGCCAACCTCTATATGGACGGCCAGGCGACCGGCTGCTTCTGCGAGCGCTTTCCCGATCGGCGGGGCAGCGTCGAGCATGCCCGCATCCTCTATATCCAGCCGCCCCAGATGATCCGGCTCTCCGGCGCGCTCGGGCCGCTCCAGGCCGAGGCAGTGGTCGGCACCTTGACCTTCAAGCTTGCGCCTGAAGGGTCGAACGCGACTCGGCTGACGCTCAGCTATATCGTCAGCGGCTATGTCCGCGCCGGTGCCGACACGCTCGCGCCCAAGGTCGACGAAGTGCTGGCGCTGCAGGTGCTGAACCTGAAATCCGCCGCCGAGGCTCCGCCGCCGCCTGCCCCGACGCCGCAGCGCTAGGACCTTAGGGCGGATCGACATTCAGATGCGCTGCCTTCGTTCTCTCGAGTGGGAGAGGAACGATCGTCTGCGTGAATATCGGTCCGCCCAATTTCTCCGCACACCCTTCGGCGCTCCATGACAAATTCTTCACATCGCCGTCATCGGACCGTGTGCGGCTGCCCGCTAATCAGGGTCCGTGCCCAGCGCGCCGGGCACCAAACTCCTTGAATCGGCGTCCGCACTCCCGGGGGCGCCGTGGCCGGCGGAAGGTTCGCTTTCCGCCGGCCAATTTTGCTGTAAAGGCAGAAAGGCACCGCCCGGAATGCCGCCGATGACCCGCAAGATCCTGATCGTCGAAGACGACGCCGCCACCGCTGGCTATCTCGCCAAGGGCCTGGGCGAGGCTGGCTTTGCGGTCGAAACCTGTGGTGACGGGCGCGACGGCCTGTTCCTTGCCAGCGAGGGTATTTTCGATCTGATCATCGCTGATCGCATGCTGCCCGGGTTGAACGGGCTGGCGATGGTCGGCGCGATCCGCGCCGCCGGCATCCGCACCCCCATCCTGATCCTGTCGGCTCTCGCGACGGTCGACGACCGCGTCGATGGCCTGCATGCGGGCGCCGACGATTATCTCGTCAAACCCTTTTCCTTCGCTGAGCTTTCCGCGCGGATCGAGGCGCTGCTCCGTCGCGCCGACCGCGTCGCCGGCGAAACCCAGACGACCCGCCTCATCGTCGGTGATCTGGAGATCGACCTGCTCGCCCGCACCGTCGCGCGCGATGGCCGGCCGATCGCGCTCGGCGCGCGCGAGTTCAACCTGCTTGAGTTCCTCGCACGCCATGCCGGGCAGGTGGTGACCCGCACCATGATGCTGGAGAAGATCTGGAACTATCACTTCGATCCGGGATCGAACGTGGTCGACGTCCATATCGGTCGGCTGCGGCGCAAGATCGAGGAAGGCTTTGCCAGCCCGATTCTTCACACGGTGCGCGGCGCGGGGTACCGGCTCTCGGCCGACGCCTGATGCGGCGGCTGTCGGTCACGGCGCGCATCGCGCTGCTCGCGATCGCATTGGCCCTTGTTTCCAATCTCGTCCTGGTGACCTTCATCTGGCGCCAGGTGCATGATGACGCGATCGATTCGCTGCGCCGCGACACCGCCGAGCAGGCCGATGCCCTCGTCTCGGTGTGGCGTGCCGGCGGCCTGCGCGCGCTCGATCAGACGATCGAGGAAGCACGCGCGCCGGGCGACCTGTCGCTCATCATCGCCGTGATCGACGCGCGGGGGCGCCGTGTGGCGGGCATCGGCCCGCCCGTCGCTACCATTGGCCCGGCCGGCTCGGTCGATTTCCATATTGGCCGCATCGGTGCGTCGCCGCCCTGGTCGCTGCGCGACGCCGGCTATTCGGTGCGACGGATCGGTGCGCTGCGCCTCGTCAGCGGTCGCATGCTCGACGATTGGGAACAGGTGCAGCGCGGGATCGAGCGGGCGCTGCTGTTGGCGATGCTGTTGTCGCTCGGGCTCGGGATTGTTGGCGGCCTGGTTGTCACCCGTTATGTCGGGCGGCGCCTGAACAACGTTGCCGATGTGATCGAGGGTGTGGCCGATGGCGACCTGACACGCCGCGTCGCGAATGCCTCGGGCGGCGGGGATGCGTTCGACCGGCTCGCGACGCGGCTCAACGCGATGCTCGACAAGGTCGAGCGCCTGATGGTCGAGCTGCGGCTGGTCACGGACAGCCTGGCGCACGACCTGCGCTCGCCGCTCGCCAGGCTCAGGACCAAGACCGAGAATGCGGTCCTCCTCGCTGATCCCGCGCAGCGCGAGGCGGCATTGGGCGGCCTGCTGACCGAGACTGACATGGTGATGCGCATGCTGACCATGCTGATCGAGATCAGCCGGTCGGAATCGGTCTCGCGCGATCGTTTCGCCAGCATCGACCCGGCGGCGCTGATCGAGGAGATCGCCGAGCTTTACGATCCGGTGGCGGAAGATGCCGGCCTGCATTTCGCGACGGTGCTGGAAACGCATCCGCCGCGTCTGATCCTCCACCGCGAGCTGATCACTCAGGCGATCGCCAATCTGGTCGACAATGCGCTGCGCCACGGCGCCGAGGGCGGCGAGGTGACCTTGCGGCTGACGGGGCAGGGGGGTGAGGTGCGGATCCAGGTCGAGGATCGCGGGCCCGGCATCGCCGCGGAGGATCGCGACCAGGCACTGCGCCGCTTCGGCCGGCTCGACAATGCGCGCAGCACGCCCGGCGCTGGCCTTGGCCTGTCGCTGATCGAGGCAGTCGCGCGGCTCCATGGCGGACGGCTGGAGCTGGGGGACAACGCACCCGGGCTGATCGCGGCGATCGTGCTGCCGGCGTGACGGTTTCCGGGGGGACGCAGGGATGAGCTGGGCACTCAAGGCGATCCACACCCATGCCTGGGATTTCTGGTTCGCCCGGGCCTCGGTCGCGCTGGTGGCCGCGCTCCAACTGCTCATGTTCAACGACCTCACGATCGGCCCGCGCTGGCTTGCGCCGGGGCTGGAGATCGCGCTGCTGTTGCCGCTGTCGGCCGCGACCGCCTGGACTCAGGCCAATGCCCGTGACGCAGCGGCCGATCACCATTGGTTGCAGGTCGCCTGGGAGCGCCGGATGATCCGCCGCGCCGCTGTGACGCTGACGGCGCTGATCACGGTGATCAATCTGGGCGCGCTGGTCGCGCTGGTCCATGCGCTGCTGGCCGGCAGCGCGACGAAGATCGGGCAGACCCTGCTGCTCGATGCGCTCAACATCTGGGCGACCAACGTCATCGTCTTCGCCTTGTGGTTCTGGAACATCGATCATGGCGGCCCGGCGGCGCGCGGCCTGATCGAGACCGAGAAATGCGATTTCCTCTATCCCCAGATGACGATCGGCGAACCGCGCGAGCCCTGCACCTGGTCGCCGGGCTTCGTCGACTATCTCTATCTGTCCTTCACCAATGCCACGGCCTTCTCGCCGACCGACACGCTGCCGCTGTCGGGCCGCGCCAAGATGCTGATGATGATCGAATCCGCGATCTCGCTGTTGACGATCGCGCTGGTCGCGGCGAGAGCGGTGAACATTCTCGCATGATCCGGACCAATGGGTCCGTAACGGTCGCTGCCGACCTTGACACGAACGACTCGCCCACCTATTTGGCCATTATTCCGAAACACCGGGTCCCGGCGGCGCTTGTTTGCGCACGCCGTTATCTTGCGTTCGGATGGCAACGCGTTGAGATGGGGCGGCTGCAGCCATGCACGCCCTGTGGAGCAGGAGAATAAATTTCATGGCTCGTATTGCGGGTGTCAACATCCCGACCAACAAGCGCGTCGTTATCGCGCTGACCTACATCCACGGCATTGGCGACACCAAGGCCAAGGAAATCACCGCCAAGCTGGGCATCGCCCCTGAGCGCCGCGTGCAGGACCTGACCGATCAGGAAGTGCTGCAGATTCGCGAAACGATCGACGCCGATCACACCGTTGAGGGTGATCTCCGTCGCAACACCGCGATGAACATCAAGCGGCTGATGGATCTGGCCTGCTATCGCGGCCTTCGCCATCGCAAGGGCCTTCCGGTCCGCGGCCAGCGCACGCATACCAATGCGCGCACCCGCAAGGGCAAGGCCAAGCCGATCGCCGGCAAGAAGAAGTGATGCGCTGAGCCGTTCCTTTCGGGGCGGCTCGCCTTCCAGCTACAGGGTTAGGATTTCAACATGGCACGCGAACCTCAGCGCATTAAGCGGCGTGAGCGCAAGAACATCACCTCTGGCGTCGCGCACGTGAACGCCAGCTTCAACAACACCATGATCACGATCACCGATGCCCAGGGCAACGCGATCTCGTGGTCGTCGGCCGGCATGATGGGCTTCAAGGGAAGCCGCAAGTCGACCCCGTATGCGGCCCAGGTCGCAGCCGAGGACGCCGGCAAGAAGGCCGCCGAGCACGGCGTCCGTACGCTCGAAGTGGAAGTAAAGGGTCCGGGTTCGGGCCGTGAGTCGGCGCTTCGTGCGCTGCAGGCGGTTGGTTTCCAGATCACTTCGATCCGCGACGTGACCTCGATCCCGCACAATGGCGTCCGGCCTTCCAAGCGCCGCCGCGTCTGATTTCCGTCTCGTCCGCGCGCGGTTGATCGCGCCGCGCGGACGATTCCCACATGGTCTGAGTTACCCCGCTCAGGCCCAAAACCAAGGGGAAGCCCGTGTCCGTCAATGCTAAGAACTGGCAGGAACTGAAGAAGCCCAATGGCCTCGAAAAGAAGCCGGGCGGTGATCCCAAGCGCAAGGCGACTTTCGTGGCCGAACCGCTCGAGCGTGGCTTCGGCCTGACGCTCGGCAACGCGCTGCGCCGCGTGCTGCTGTCGTCGCTTCAGGGTGCTGCCGTTACCTCGATCAAGATCGAGAACGTTCTCCACGAATTCTCGTCGCTCGCCGGCGTGCGTGAAGACGTGACCGACATCGTCCTGAACGTGAAGCAGATCGCGCTGCGCATGCAGGGCGAAGGCCCGAAGCGTCTCCAGCTCTCCGCGACCGGCCCGGCCGACGTGAAGGCCGGCGACATCGCGGTGTCGGGCGACATCGAGGTGATGAACCCCGATCTCGTGATCTGCCACCTCGACGAGGGCGCGACGCTCAACATGGAGCTGACCGCTGACGTGGGTAAGGGCTATGTCGCCGCGGTTGCGAACCGTCCGGCGGATGCCCCGATCGGCCTGATCCCGATCGACGCGCTTTACTCGCCGGTGCGGCAGGTGTCGTACAAGGTCGAGAACACTCGCGTCGGGCAGGAACTCGATTACGACAAGCTGACGCTCACCATCGAGACCGACGGCACGATCACCCCTGAGGACGCTGTCGGCTATGCCGGTCGCATCCTGCAGGACCAGCTCGCGCTGTTTGTCCACTTCGACGATTCGTCGGTCCGTCCATCGGCACCGATCGGCCATGCCGCGCCGTCTTCGGCCGGCGAGGTCTCGGGCGACACCCAGCAGATCAACCGTTACCTTCTCAAGAAGGTCGACGAGCTCGAGCTGTCGGTTCGTTCGGCCAACTGCCTCAAGAACGACAACATCATCTATATCGGCGATCTGGTTCAGAAGACCGAAGCCGAGATGCTGCGCACCCCGAATTTCGGCCGCAAGTCGCTGAACGAAATCAAGGAAGTGCTGTCGTCGATGGGCTTGCGTCTCGGGATGGAAATCCCGGGCTGGCCACCTGAGAACATCGAAGAGATGGCCAAGAAGCTTGAACAAGAGATTATGGGTTAAGCGATACGGGTCGGGGCGATGCTCCGACCCGCTTTGCCCATAGGCGATTGGCGGTGGCCTTTAACACCGCCTGGTCTGGGGTTCCGTCAAACGGCCCCTTAACGAACGAAGGAAAGATACCATGCGCCATCGCGTAGGCGGCCGTAAGCTTCAGCGGACCTCGGCTCACCGCACTGCCCTGTTCCGCAACATGTCGGCAGCGCTCATCAAGCATGAGCAGATCATGACCACGACCGCCAAGGCGAAGGAGCTTCGCCCCTATGTCGAGAAGCTGATCACGCTCGCCAAGAAGGGCGGCCTTTCGAACCGTCGCCTGGCGCACGCGCGGCTGCTCGACGATGCGCAGCTGGTGAAGCTGTTCGACGTCCTGGCGTCGCGTTATGCCGATCGCAATGGCGGCTACACCCGCATCATCAAGGCCGGCATCCGCGCCTCGGACGCGTCGCCGATGGCGATCATCGAGTTCGTCGATCGCGACGTCAGCGCCAAGGGCCAGGATTCGGGCCCGGTGATGGGCGACGAGGATTACGATCAGGCCGCGTAAATCGCGCCCGATCAGGGAGTTGAGAAAGGAGTCGCGCCTGATAGGGTGCGGCTCCTTTTTTCTTGTCCGGAGCCCTTGATGCGTCGCGTTTTGCCCCTGATCTTGCTCCTTCTCGCCACTTCAGCCGCCGCTCAGACCAAGGCTCCCAGCATGATCTATCCCCAGACGACCCGTGGCGACACGGTGGACGAGCAGTTCGGCGTGAGGGTTGCCGACCCCTATCGCTGGCTGGAGAATGACGTGCGCACCGATGCAGCGGTGGCCAAATGGGTCGCCGACGAGAATGCGGTGACGAACGCCTATCTCGCGAACCTGCCGGGGCGCGACATCTTCGCCGCGCGCATGAAGCAGCTGCTCGATTACGAGCGGTTCGGTGTGCCGGTGAAGAAAGGTGGCCGCTATTTCTACATGCGCAACAGCGGCCTGCAGAACCAGGCAGTGCTCTACGTTCGGGATTCACTCGAGGGTGCCGGCCGGGTCCTGATCGACCCCAACGCATGGGCCAAGGATGGTGCGACGGCACTGGGCGAATGGGTCCCGTCCGAGGATGGCAACCATATCCTCTACTCGGTGCAGGATGGCGGCACTGACTGGCGCACGGTGAAGATCCTCGACGTCGCGACAGGTGCGATCGCCGCCGATACGGTCGAGTGGGTCAAATTCTCCAACCTGTCCTGGGCGAAGGACGGCTCGGGTTTCTATTATTCGCGCTTCGCCGCGCCGGCGGAGGGCGCCAAGTTCCAGGCGCTGAACGAGAACCAGCAGGTCTATTTCCACAAGCTCGGCACTGCCCAGTCCGCAGACCGGCTGATCTACGCCACGCCCGACGCGCCGAAGCGCGGGCATAGCGCCCAGGTGACCGAGGACGGCAAATGGCTGGTCATCACCACCACCGAGGGCACCGACAATCGCTACGAGATCACCATCCTCGACTTGACCGATCCGGCGGCCAGGCCGCGCACGATCGTGAAGGGCCTGGAGAATGAATGGTCGCTCGCCGGCAATGTCGGCTCGACTTTCTACTGGACGACGAACAAGGATGCGCCGCGCCTGCGCATCGTCTCGATGGACGTGCGCCAGGCCGCGCCCGCGATCCATGAGGTGGTGCCGCAGGACAAGGCAGTGCTCGAGGGCGCCGGAATCGTCGGCGGCAAGCTGATCGCCTCTTATCTGGTCGATGTGAAGTCGGAGCTGCGGCGCTACGCCCTGGACGGCAAGTCCGACGGCGTCGTCGCGCTCCCCGGCATCGGCAGCGTTGCCGGCACCAGCGGTGCGGCCGACGACGACGAACTGTTCTACGCCTTCACCAGCTTCGCGACGCCCACCACCATCTACCGCTACGACCTGAAGACCGGGACCGCGGCGCCCTGGGCCCAGCCCAAGGTCGCGTTCGATCCGGGCCTGTATGACGTCTCACAGCACTTCTACGCGTCGAAGGACGGCACGAAGGTCCCGATGTTCATCGTCCGCCGCAAGGACCTGCCAGCGAGCCCGGCGCCGACATTGCTGTACGCCTATGGCGGCTTCAACGTCTCGATGAACCCAGCCTTCTCCGCGACCCGGATCGCGTGGCTGGAGCAGGGCGGGGTACTCGCGGTCGCCAATATCCGCGGCGGCGGCGAGTACGGCAAGGCATGGCACGATGGCGGCCGGCTGACGCACAAGCAGAACGTCTTCGACGACTTCATCGCGGCAGGCGAGGACCTGATCGCTCAGGGCGTGACGTCGAAGGACAAGCTCGCCATCCAGGGCGGCTCGAACGGCGGCTTGCTGGTCGGTGCCGTGGTCAACCAGCGCCCCGATCTCTTCGCGGCGGCGCTGCCGCAGGTCGGGGTGATGGACATGCTTCGCTTCGACCGCTTCACCGCTGGCCGCTACTGGGTCGACGATTATGGCTATCCCTCGAAGGAAGCCGATTTCCGCGTGCTCCGCGCCTATTCGCCCTATCACAACATCAGGGCAGGGCAGGATTATCCGGCGATCATGGTGACAACCGCTGACACCGACGACCGCGTCGTGCCCGGCCACAGCTTCAAATATACCGCTGCGCTGCAGGCGGCGCAGATCGGACCCAAGCCCCATCTCATCCGCATCGAAACGCGCGCGGGGCACGGTTCAGGCAAGCCGACCGACAAGGTGATCGCCGAGGCAGCCGACAGTTGGGCCTTCGCCGCGGCGTGGACCGGCATGACGGTGAAAGCGCCCCGCTAACGCGGGAAACGTAGCGTGCCTTGGTAGCATACGCCGCCTATCCCATCGCGCTTCCCCGGCGAAGGCCGGGGTCCAGTTGGGGGACGTCGGTAAACGGATGCTGCGCGTAGTCACGAAGGCCATTCCGACTGGGCCCCGGCCTTCGCCGGGGAAGCAGGAAGAGTCGCTGAGCTGCATTTTGCGCCACTTTCCGGGCGCTCGAAGCTTTTCACGTGTCCCGTATCAGGCGTTACCTAACAACGCGCGTTGTCAATTAAATATTTGATATATAATAATATTTATCGAACCCGCTTCACGAGACAGGGAGATATGGGACATCCTTGGTGTCCCATATCTCCCGCATATTCTCGCCGGCGTCGATTCAATCATGACCCAGCATCTGGCACGCCGTCCCTCGCCGGACCTGTACCGGCACGCTCTTTCTGATTGTCGGAACATGATTGCCAAGGGCGACGTATGCGGCCGAGGAACGCGGTGCGCTAGCGATCCGCCCCGATCATCTGCTCGTCGACCCAGATGCGCACGCTGTGCCGGTCGTGCGATCCATAGACGCGGATGATCGTGCCCGCCGGCGGCACGATCTCGCGCCCGAACGGCACGAACAGGGCCGCCCAGTTCGACATGGTTTCCGGTTTCGGCCGGTTCTCGTAACTGCTCTTCGCATCCACCCTCAGGCGGATCCACTGGATCACGCCGTTGATGTAATTGCCGTCCGCGACCAGATCGACGCTGCACTGTTCGTCCGGCCAGGGGCCGCCGGTGGTGAAATCGAAATCGAACAGGTCGGCCGGATCGCCGCGCAGCTCGATGCCCCGGTCGCCCACCTTCAGCCGGAGCGGGCGTTGCTCCAGCCGGTTGAACGGCCGCATGTCGAACCCCGCGACATCCTCCATGCCGTCGCGCCCATAACCGTCCCAGTCGGCCAGCGAGACGACGATCTGCCCGGCCTCGGGGATCATCTTGCCACCCGGCGCGAGCAGCCGCTCGACCGCGTCCGCCATGGTCGGCAGCACGTCTTCGGACAGCAAATTGTTGGAGACGATCTCCGAGACGATCAGCGTCGCCTTGCCGCCGAGATCCTCAGGCCCGATCGCTGTAGACGGCGCAGAAAGGATGCGTACCCGATCGGCATAGCCGTTCAGCGCCACGATTTCGGTCGCCGCATCGGCGATCGCCGGGTTCATCTCGCAGCTCGTCACCGATGCCGCCCCGGCCCGGGCCGCCATCATTGCCAGCAGCCCGGTCCCCGCGCCGATATCGAGCACGCGCGTCTCGGGCGTCACCGCCCGCTTGATGGCTGCCTCGAACGCTGTGTTCCGGGCCTCGTCGAGCACCATGTAGAAATGCCAGCCGGGCACGCCGGCGGAGATCAGTTCGCCGGCCATGCTCGCGACATCGGCATCGTCGGGTGCCAGCGCCTGCGCCTCGCGCGCCAGCGCATAGACGCGCGGACCCAGGCCGATCCGGCTCGCCGTTATCGCGAGTTGTGCGAGTTGCAGGCCGTCGCCCTGCGCTGCCGCGACCCGATCCTCGAATCCGGCTCGCGCCATTTCATCCAGCTTGCCGTCATCCGTCATCCGCGGCCCCTCGCACGTTGCGCGCGCTCTGTCCAAGCGGGCGGTTCATCGACGCGACAGCACGACTCACCTATCGGTACGACATCGAATCGAAAGGGACGGGGACATGACGATTTTCGGCAAGGCAGTCGCGGCGACCGCGCTGGTGGCGATGAGCCTCACTTCAGTCCCCGCCCAGGCGGAGCGCCACCGCCGCCACAACAATAATGACCGGATCGATGGCGGCGACGTGCTGCTCGGCGCGGTATTGGCTGGCGGCTTGTTCGCGATCCTGTCGGGTGCCGGCAAGAAGAAGGCGCCCGAGGAGGTCGAGCCGACTCCCGTCATCGGACCCGAGGAAGGAAACCGCACCGTCTCGGTAGCCCGCACCGATGAGGAAGCCGCGGTCGACGCCTGCGTCTCGTCCGCCGAATCGGAAGGGCGCCGCTACGCCCGCATCGCCAAGATCGACAAGGTGACGATCGTCGATGCGGTCGCGTCCGACTGGATCATTCGCGGCACGCTCGGCCTGCGTGAGGATTATCGCGACACTGCGTCGGAGCATCGCGACTTCACCTGCCGCGTCGGCGAGCGCGGCGTGGAGCAGGTGACGATCGACGGCCCGGCGGTCGCGGCGAACTAAACGCCGCGCCACTGCCCTGGCGGGGCTTCCCCCCCGGGCCGCATCTGCTATCTGGCCGCATGACACAGCCCAGCGACTCGATCCTCATCGTCGATTTCGGCAGCCAGGTGACTCAGCTCATCGCCCGCCGCGTCCGTGAAGCGGGGGTCTATAGCGAGATCGCCCCGTTCAACTCCGCCGCCGAAGCCTTTGCCCGGATGCAGCCCAAGGGCGTCATCCTGTCCGGCAGCCCGGCTTCCGTGCTGGAAGAGGGCAGCCCTCGCGTCCCGCAGGAAATCCTCGATAGCGGCCTGCCGATCATGGGCATCTGCTACGGCCAGCAGGTGCTGATGGCGCAGCTCGGCGGCACCGTCACCCTGGGCGACAGCGGCGAGTTCGGCAGCGCCGTGATCGAGGTGACCGACAGCTGCGCGCTGTTCGACGGCCTGTGGAGCAAAGGCGAGAACCATCAGGTCTGGATGAGTCACGGCGACAAGGTTACCGCGCTTGCCCCCGGCTTCCGTCCGGTCGCCGCCAGCAAGGGCGCGCCCTATGCGATCATCGCTGACGATGAGCGCCATTATTACGCGATGCAGTTCCATCCCGAGGTCGTCCACACGCCCGACGGCGCCAAGCTGATCGCCAATTTCGCCCGCCACGTCTGCGGCCTGTCCGGCGAATGGACCATGGCCGAGTTCCGCGCCGCCAAGATCGCCGACATCCGCGCCCAGGTCGGCAAGGGCAAGGTGATCTGCGGCCTGTCCGGCGGCGTCGATTCAGCGGTGGCCGCCGTGCTGATCCACGAGGCGATCGGCGAGCAGCTCACCTGCGTGTTCGTCGACCACGGCCTCATGCGCACGGGCGAGGCGGACCAGGTCGTCACCCTGTTCCGCAACCATTACAACATCCCGCTGGTCCATGTGAACGCGGAAGAGCGGTTCCTTGGCGGCCTGGCCGGGCTCACGGATCCGGAGAAGAAGCGCAAGTTCATCGGCGGCGCGTTCATCGACCTGTTCGAAGAGGAAGCGCGCAAGATCGGCGGGGCCGATTTCCTCGCCCAGGGCACGCTCTACCCGGATGTGATCGAAAGCGTCAGCTTCACTGGCGGTCCTTCGGTCACGATCAAGAGCCATCACAATGTCGGCGGTCTGCCCGAACGCATGAACATGAAGCTGGTCGAGCCGCTGCGCGAGCTGTTCAAGGACGAGGTTCGCGCGCTCGGCCGCGAACTCGGCCTGCCCGAGATCTTCGTCGGTCGTCACCCGTTCCCGGGACCCGGCCTCGCCATCCGCATCCCCGGCGAGGTGACCAAGGAGCGCTGCGACATCTTGCGCAAGGCCGACGCCATCTATCTCGAGGAAATCCGCGCAGCGGGGCTCTACGACACGATCTGGCAGGCCTTCGCCGTGCTGCTCCCGGTGCGCAGCGTCGGCGTGATGGGCGACGGCCGCACCTATGACAATGTGCTGGCGCTCCGCGCGGTCACCTCGACCGACGGCATGACCGCGGCCGCCTTCCAGTTCCCCGGCGACTTCCTTCCGCGCGTCGCGACGCGCATCGTGAACGAAGTGAAGGGCATCAACCGGGTGACCTACGACTATACGTCGAAGCCACCCGGGACGATCGAGTGGGAATGATTCGGAGCGTTTGAAGACCTCCGACTACGATCGGGGTTCTGCTCGTAAGTGTTTATAAAATAATTATTTCTTATCGAGTACGTTCGGGGACGTTCGGTAGGCAGCATTCGCGCCTGACGGCGGTGCTGACGGTTGCGCCCCCCTGTTGACGGCGTCGCTTTTCGAAGTACCGTCAGGCTCTCAAACACAAGTGACGGTCTTTTTGGTCGCGTAACCATCTGAAAGGAAAGCGATTTCCTTGCGGGAGACGTGTGTTTTGAGGGTGACGGTCTTTTTCGCGGAGAAGGGCAATATGCTGACGGATGCTGCACTTAAATCACTGAAACCAAGGGATAAGCCGTACAAGGTCACCGACCGGGACGCGATGTATGTGCTGGTCACCACCAACGGTACGTTGTCGTTCAAGCTCGACTACCGAATGAATGGTCGGCGCGAGACGCTGACGCTCGGGAAATACGGGCCGAGCGGGTTGTCGCTGGCACGGGCGCGCGAGCTTTGCATCGACGCGCGCCGGACGATCAATGAAGGCAAATCGCCGGCAATCGAGAAGCAGCGCGACAAGCGTCGCATGAAGGAAGCGAAGAGCTTCGGGGAGTTCGGCGAGAAATATCTCAAGACCGCTGTCATGGCGGAGAGCACCCGCGCGATGCGGCGTGCGATCTTCGAACGCGAATTGCTCCCCGTTTGGCGCAAGCGCCTGTTGACCGAGATCATGCCGGGCGACCTTCGCGAGCTATGTCTCGCCATCGTGGAGCGCGGTGCGCCGGCGACAGCGATCCACGCGCGCGATATTGCCAAACAAATCTACGCCTTCGCCAAGCTGTACGGCGAGAAAGTCGACAATCCCGCCGACGAGGTCGGTCCGGCGTCGATTGCCACCTTTGTGGCGAAGGACCGCTCGCTGTCGCCGACCGAAATTCGGCTCATGCTCAAGCAGCTGGATCACGTCGCGACCCTGCCGACGATACGATTGGGGATGCGGCTCTTTCTGATGACGATGGTGCGCAAGAGCGAGCTGCAGGATGCCATTTGGGACGAGGTGGATTTTGAGAACGCCGTCTGGACGATCCCTGCGGAGCGCATGAAGCGCAGCAAGGCGCATAATGTCTATCTCTCGACCCAGGCACTCGACATCATGATCGCGCTGAAGACCTGTGCCGGCAATTCACGCTATCTGCTGCCGTCGCGCTATGATGCCGATGCGCCGATGTCGCGGGCCACGTTCAATCGCGTTACCTATTCGGTTGTGGAGCGCGCGAAGACCGAAGGGCTCCCCCTTGAGCCTTTCACGGTCCACGACCTGCGGCGTACCGGCTCGACGCTCCTGAACGAACTTGGGTTCAACAGCGACTGGGTTGAAAAGTGCCTTGCCCATGAAGACGGGCGATCGTCGCGGGGGGTCTATAACAAGGCCGAATATGAGATTCAGCGCCGGCACATGATGCAGGAATGGTCGAATCTCATCGATGCATGGGTCGCCGGCCAGCGGTATGTCCCGACGCTCATTCCTCCCTCGATGCCGCTATATGAGGCTGACCCGCGCCTTTGACTGGGCCTGCGCGCCGGTTTTTAGGGTTGGGCGTGAACGCTCGGCCCACGGGTCTCGACCTGCGCGCCTGAAGCCAGGCTTCAACCTCAGCCAGGTCCCAGACGACGCATCGCGGCGACAACGCGAAGCGCAGCGGGAACTCACCGCGCTGCTCCATCTCCCAGATGGTGCTGTCGGCCAGCGGCACCATGTCGCGAAGTTGTGCCCGGCGAATGGTGCGCCTGATCGGTAGTGGTTCGCCATGCGCCATCGGATGTCTCCGTTCTTTTGATCGCTGGCGATTGAAGCCGATTGTCCTCCCGCAACGGAAGCCCATAAAGCTCAGGGCGTACGCTGGCGTGCAAATAGAAGCACAAGGCGGACCCGGCTCGCAACGGGGGGAGAGGGGATGGCATGACCTGGTTGAGAAAGCTGCTCGGCATCGACGCGGCGACTCCGACCACGAAGGTGTCGGTGCCCGTGAAGCCCCAACGAGATCGCCTAACCGTCGAGCGTTACGGCGGACATATCGTGTCGGTTCGCGAGATCGACTTTACCGGTCAATGCGCGCAATCGCCCAATGGGCGCTTCACGCTGCTGTGGCGCGACCGCTATATACTCAATGATGTTCTCCAGGGTGGCCGGTATGTGCTGCTCGACAATCGGCGCTTGGTCCTCGACGAAGCCATGGCGCGGCCGCAGGATGGCAAGGTCGCTAATGACGGCGTCTTCATCCTCAATGACTGGGGTTCGAGTGAGGAGCTAGCAGGCACCTTCCATGCCTTTGCACCCGATGGCCGCGAGATTCTCTCGCGCCATTTCACCGCCAACTTGCTCAACAATGGGTTGTCGGACGACGGCCGTCTCGCCGTTAGCCAAACCTGCAATGCCCCGGGCTCTTCGGACAGTTCGATTCTGTGCGTGTTCGATCTTGTCGCAGGACAGGAGGTTGCAAGCTGGTCGCCGCAATCTGGCTGGGCGGATGCGTATGAGTTCCCGGCAGGCGGGGATCGGGTGCGGATGCTGCGTCGCGACCGCGCGCCGATCGACTATTCGCTGCAGGGCGACTTTATCGACCGGCGTAAATGGTATCGGGGGGAAGTCGCGCGCGGCACTTACTACGTCATTCGGGACGCCTTGAAGGAAGGGGAGGCCGTGACAGGCCTGAATTTCGACGACCTTCGCCGCGGCGCGAACACGGCGATCGATAACCCCGACGACCGCTTCAAGGCCGACAGCTTGCGATTGCTCGGCGAGATCGAGGAGCAGGCGGGCGATGATCGCGCCGCGCTCACGGCCTATCGGCAGGCGCTGGCGATCAACCCCAAGACCGGCGTGGCGAAGCGGGCCGCGGCTTTGGCCAGGACGCTGGGTATGTGACCGATCACGCGGCGTCTATGACGCTCGCCCGCGACGGATTTCAAAAAAAAGCGTGAATGGGGAAGGCTTTCCCCTGATGCCGGGCCCAGGGCCCCGGCATACCCCTTCTGCGGGGATACCCCGCAACGCCCCGAGAGGAAGAGGGATGGCCGGGTCGGCCGTGACGGGTTGAGGGATCGGGAGTGGCCCGGCCCGGACCCGTCGCGGAGAACCGCGATGGCCCACGCATTCATCCACCGGCGCGTGCCCGGTCCGGATTATCTGTTTGACCCCAGCAACGAGCAGGTTCTGGCGCAGCTGGAGCGGGGAGAGATACCCTGGCTCAACCGCGATACCCCGGACGCGACAGACATTCGGTGCCGCAATGGCGGCGATGTCGAAGCCGCGTTCCTCGACCTGTTCGCCGCGACGGGCATCGACTTCCGACTTGGCGCGATACGGACATTCTACAGTCCTGGCGACGACATGATCGCCTTGTCGGACTGGCGTGGCTGCGATCCGGCTGATCACCTGCGCGACTGGATCCACGAACTCATCCATGCGACCGGCCATCCATCCCGCCTCGATCGGGAGCTGCCGCTGGTTTTCGGATCGATCGGGCACGGCGTTGAGGATCTGATCGCCGAGATGGCCGCCGCCTCCGTCTGTGCTTCGCTCGGTATCGCGCCGTCGCTCCGTCATCCCGACAGCGTCGAACGCTGGATCGATCTGTTGCGGGCCGACGACCGGATCTTCGGCCATGCCGTGCGGGCCGCCGGCGCCGCCGCAGCCTATCTGTTCGCGCGCCACGACGCCCAGGCTGCGGCTTCCGACCGGATGGAGGCGGAAGCAGCGGCGGCCGAGCGTGAAGAGGCTGCGCTCGCTGCGGCGTCTCGCCGGCGGAAACGTCGGGAGGAGAGGGAGAGATGGGCCTCCGGCCTCGTGACGGGCTTCGGGCCGAGAGAGAGTCTCCCGGCGGTCCGTCATGGAGACCCTACATGGCAAAGCCCAATCTCAAGCTCGTTCTGAGCCCGTCGCGGGATATTCCCTTCGACAAGCTCATCCTCAGCCAGTCAAACGTGCGCCGGATCAAGTCCGGCGTCTCGATCGGCGCGCTTGCCGAGGACATCGTCCGCCGTACCCTTCTCCAGAGCCTCAATGTCCGGCCCGTGCTGGACGGCGAAGGTCAGGAAACCGGCATGTTCGAGGTGCCGGCCGGCGGCCGGCGCTACCGCGCGCTGGAACTGCTCGTGACCCAGAAGCGTCTCGCCCGCAACGCCCCCATTCCGTGCGTCGTCCGGGTAACTGTGAACGACGGCGATCCGACCGCCGAGGAGGATTCGCTCGCGGAGAACACCCATCGCGAGCAGCTCCATCCGCTCGACCAGTTCCGCGCCATGAAGGCCCTGGTCGACCAGGGCTCGGACATCGACGCGGTTGCTGCCCATTTCATGACGACGCCCGCCGTGGTCCGGCAGCGCCTGCGCCTCGCATCCGTCTCGCCCAAACTGCACGAGATCTATGCCGAGGACGGCATGACGCTTGAACAGCTGATGGCCTTTTCGGTGTGCGAAAACCGCGCGCGGCAGGAACAGGTCTGGGATTTGCTCCAGCATAGCTGGAACAAGAGCGGCGGCTATATCCGGCAGAAACTGACCGAGGATACGGTGCGCGCGTCGGACCGGCGTGTGCAGTTCGTCGGGCTCGATGCCTATCTCGCAGCAGGCGGAGCCGTCATGCGCGACCTGTTCGAGGCCGACAATGGCGGCTGGCTCCAGGACATCCCCCTGCTCGACCAGCTCGTTGTCGAAAAGCTCGGCGCCGAGGGCGAGCGGATCGGTGCCGAAGGCTGGAAGTGGGTCGCGGTGGCGACGGACTTTGCCTATGGCGAAACCGATGGGTTGCGCGAGATCGAGGGGGCCCAAGCCGAGATCAGCGCGGCAGAGCAGGAACGGATCGATGCGCTGAAGGCCGAGGCCGATGCGATCGAGGCGCAATATGAAAATGCCACCGACATCCCCGACGAAGTCGAGGCCAGGATAGAGGCGATCGATGACGAGCTCGCCAGGATCCTCGAACGGCCTGTCGTCTATGATCCGGCTGAGATGGCGCGTGCCGGTGCGTTTGTGAGCCTCGATCACGATGGAGCGCTCTATATAGAGCGGGGTTTCGTCCGGCCCGAGGACGAGTTGCCGTCGGATGCGGCGGATCGGATCGAGGGCGGGGAAACGTCGGCGGTTATGTCCTACGGGCCGCAACAGCCGGATGGCCCGGCCCAAGGCGCTACGGTCACTATCGGCGCGGACGCGGGGGAGGATGACGACGAGGTCGTCAGACCGCTGCCGGATCGCCTGATCGGCGAGTTGACGGCGTATCGCACACTTGCCCTGCGCGACGCGTTCGCGGCCAGCCCCTCGATTGCCTTCATGGCTGTCCTGCATGCGATGGCGCTGTCGATCTTCTACTATGCCAGCCGAGAATCCTGCCTTGGGATCTCGATCAATCGGGCGACCTTCCCGCACCAGGAGCCTGGCATGAAGGACAGCCCTTCGGCGAAGTCGATCGGCGCACGGCACAAGCTGTGGGAAGATCGGCTGCCGGAATCCGACAAGGATCTTTGGGACGCCCTGGCCTTGTTCGACAGTGAGGATCAGGCCGCGCTGTTTGCGCATTGCGCGGCGTACGGCGTCAACGCGCTGTGGGAACCGACCAGCCGATATGATGGTCGGGTCTCGGCGCACGCGGTCGAGCGACGGCTCGAGCACAGCCACATCCTGGCACGCACGGTCGGGCTCGACATGGTGTCGGCCGGCTGGAAGCCAACGGTCGATAATTATCTCGGCCGTGTGACCAAGCCGCGCATTCTCGAAGCGGTGACCGAGGCAAAGGGCGAGCAGACCGCCGGCCTGATCGACCATCTGAAGAAAGGCGACATGGCACGCGAGGCCGCGCGCCTGCTGGACGATTCGGGCTGGCTTCCCGAACCGCTGCGTACCCCCGTGATCGAACGTCCCGCCGATCCCGAGGCGCGACCAGTCGCGGACGCAGAAAGTGAATCGGACCTGCTTCCTGCCTTTCTCGATGCAGGGGAGGAGCCTCCCGCCGGCGAGGGCGACATTCCGCCAGAATATGCGGTCGCCGCCGAATAATGCGGTCGCATCGGCGGGGCGGCCACGGTCGCCCCGCCCATCATCCCCAATTCATATCGAGCGCCCGTCTCCCCTCGTCAGACGGCCGGCGAGAGGCTGACCAGGAAACGCGATCGATCGCTTTCAGGCGTTGCAGATGGTTCAAATCTGCATTGGGCGTCATTAACTCCGGTCGGCATTCTCTCAGAACGAAAGGGCCGGCGATGCCGCTGCTTCATATTTCACTGCGCGCCGGAAAGCCCGAGATTTACCGGCAAGCGATCTTCGACAGCCTTTACCAAGCGCTGCGCGATACGTTCGACGTGCCGGAAGATGACCAGTTCATGACCATCACGGAGCATGACGCTGCAAATTTCCGTTACGGCGCGTCCTATCTTGGCATCGCCCGAAGCGACGAGCTCGTGTTCATCCAGATTGCCGCAAACAATACGCGCACGGTGGAGCAGAAGAAGGCGCTGTTTCGGCGGATCGCGGAGCTGCTCGGGGAAAGCCCCGGCATCCGGCCGGAGGACGTGTTCGTGAACCTTGTCGAGGTCGCGAAGGAGAATTGGTCCCTCGGCCACGGCCTCGCCCAATACGCTTGAGGCGAAAGGGGGCAGGGCCCCGCGACCATGCTCGATCAGTCGCGGCGTGTGATCGCGCATCGTTCGACGATCTGGCGGGCCAGGCCGATGGATGTCGCGGTGCTTCGATTCAAACGCTTGGGTCGGCGCTGCGGATGTAACGACATCTTTCCCGGCCGGTGCCCGATTGCAGACATGGTGGCAGCTTCGCCCCTGATGCCCTTTCCGGCACCGGCCCGCGCGAAGGACTGATCGTGACCTGTCGTCATGCAATGGCAGGGACCGCGTGACCGCGATCCTGCCAGAGGGAGAGGTGAGCCCGGAAGGAGCGAGCCTGGGCGGGCGAGAGAGAGTGGCCCGGCAGGCGTCCTCCTTCCCACGCTCTCCCGGAGACTTTCCTTGGACGACACTGCTCCCTCGCCGCGCGCGCCATTGTATCCGCCCGCGACCAGTGGCTTCGCCGCCACGGCCGACGCGCTTTTCCGCGCCGGCCAGACGATCCTCGCCGAGCTCGAACATGGCCGTGTCATCAACGCCTCGATGCTGCGCGCTGCCATGGAGTCCGCATTCAGCGGCTCGGATGCAGAGGGGCTTTGGGACTGGAAGCTCGCCTATGACGCCGGGGAGTCCGCGCAGGTTCTGTTCCTGCGCAAATACGGAAAGGCGATGTTCCGTAATGCCACATCGCCGGCCGCTTCCCTCGGCATGATCGAAAAGCTGTCCGCGCTATTGCCGTCTCACACCCGCCGCTCGGAGACGAGTCAGGCGTTGCAGCAGTTCAGCACGCCAGCGGGCCTCGCCTTCGTTGCGGCTACTGCGGCATCGATCCGGCCGGACGAACTGGTGCTCGAGCCTTCGGCCGGCACGGGCCTCCTTGCAGTCCACGCTGAGGCAGCCGGTGGGCGGCTGATCCTCAACGAACTGGGCGAGACAAGAGCCGAACTGCTCGCGCGCCTCTTTCGCGGCATCACCGTTACGCGTCATGACGCGGCGAACATTGACGATTACCTCGCAGTGTCGATCAAGCCGACCGTTGTGCTGATGAATCCGCCTTTCTCGGCGGTCGCCCATGTCGGCAGGGCGATGAAGGATGCCGCGCTCCGCCACATCTCGTCAGCGCTTGCCCGACTGGCACCCGGTGGCCGCCTCGTCGTCGTGACCGGTGCCGCCTGCTCCCCCTTCAACCCGACCTGGGCCGAGGCATTCGCGACACTGCAGGGCCGCGGACGCATCGTCTTCTCGGCAGCGATCGACGGCCGCGTCTATGCGCGACACGGCACCAGCGTCGACACGCGGCTGACCGTCATCGATCGCCTTCCCGCCGACGATCCTCATATCTTTCCCGCATCGCCCGGGACCGCGGCGGATGCCGCAACGCTGCTGGCCTGGGTTCGCGAACTGGTTCCGCCGCGCGCACCCGCGCCGACTGCCCCATCATCTGCCTTGCCGATTATGCCTGCTGGCCGAGCGGCGGCGCGGGAAGCTTTGTCGGGTCGTGCCGCAAGCGCTGCCGCGATCGCGACGCAAGACGCGGCCCACGCCGTCGAGCTCACCTATGAAACGATCGATTGGGCGCCGTCGGACTCTGAACGCCTGACTGATGCGATCTACGAGCCTCACATGCTCCAGTCCGTCCGGATCCCTGATGCGAAACCGCATCCGACCCCGCTGGTTCAGTCGGCGGCGATGGCGTCGGTCGCACCGCCCAGGCCGTCCTATCGGCCGCAGTTCCCCGCGGGGCTCGTTGTCGATGGGCTGCTGTCGGACGCCCAGCTTGAGACCGTCATTTACGCGGGCGAAGCCCATGACGGCTTTCTGACGGGTGCATGGTCGGTCGATGCGACCTGGGGTGTCATCTCGGCCGCGCGTGACGATGCCGACCGGAGCGTTCGCTTCCGGCGCGGCTTTTTTCTCGGCGACGGCACCGGTGCAGGCAAGGGGCGTCAGGTCGCGGGCATCATTCTCGACAACTGGTTGAAGGGTCGCCGGCGTGCGCTCTGGATCAGCAAGTCCGACAAGCTGCTCGAGGATGCGCAGCGCGACTGGTCGGCGCTCGGACAGGAGCGGCTGCTGGTCACGCCGCTGTCGCGCTTCCGTCAGGGAACGCCGGTCCGGCTGGCAGAGGGCGTATTGTTCACGACCTATGCCACGCTCCGCTCGCAGGATCGCGGCGAGAAAGTGAGTCGGCTCCAGCAGATTGTCGACTGGCTGGGCGCGGATTTCGACGGTGTGATCATCTTCGACGAGGCGCATGCGATGGCCAATGCAGCCGGCGGCAAGGGCGAGCGCGGCGACCAGACGCCGTCGCAGCAGGGCCGTGCCGGCCTCCGGCTGCAACATGCCTTGCCAAACGCGCGGATCGTCTATGTCTCGGCGACCGGCGCGACCACGGTGCAGAATCTCGCTTATGCGCAGCGGCTCGGCCTGTGGGGCGGCGAGGATTTCCCGTTCGCCACGCGTGCTGAATTCGTCGCGGCGATCGAGGATGGCGGTGTCGCGGCGATGGAGGTGCTGGCCCGCGACCTGAAGGCGCTCGGCCTTTACGCGGCGCGCTCGCTCTCGTTCGACGGTGTCGAATATGAACTGCTCGAGCATGATCTGACACCGGAGCAGGTTCGTATCTACGACGCCTATGCCGGCGCATTCCAGGTGATCCACAACAACCTCAGCGCCGCGCTCGAGGCGGCGAATGTCACGGGCGCGACGGGTACTCTCAACGGCCAGGCCAAATCGGCCGCACGGTCGGCGTTCGAAAGCGCCAAGCAGCGCTTCTTCAATCATCTGATCACCGCGATGCAGACGCCGAGCCTCGTGGCGAGCGTCGAGCGCGACCTTGCCGAGGGGCATGCTGCGGTCGTCCAGATCGTCTCGACCGGCGAGGCGCTGATGGAGCGGCGCCTTGCCGAAATCCCGACCGATGAATGGGGCGATGTCCAGGTCGACATCACGCCGCGCGAATATGTGCTCGACTATCTCGCGCACAGCTTTCCGGTGCAGCTTTATGAGCCGTTCAGTGACGGGGAGGGCAATCTCTTCTCGCGGCCCGTCTATATCGATGGCCAGCCGGCCGAATGCCGCGATGCGGTCGAGCGCCGGCACCGGATGATCGAGCATCTGGCCGCCTTGCCGCCCGTGCCGGCCGCACTCGACCAGATCCTCCACCGCTTCGGGACGGACCTGGTTGCTGAAGTAACTGGCCGCACGCGCCGGATCGTGGCGAAACGCGACGACGATGGCGGGGTGCGCTTCGCCGTCGAGAACCGGCCAGGGTCCGCCAATCTCGGCGAGACCCAGGCATTCATGGATGACTCGAAGCGTATCCTGATCTTCTCCGATGCCGGTGGCACCGGCCGTTCCTATCACGCCGATCTGGGGGTGGTGAACCAGCGGCTGCGTGTTCATTATCTCCTCGAATCCGGCTGGAAGGCGGACAGCGCCATTCAGGGATTCGGGCGGACCAACCGCACCAACCAGGCACAGCCGCCGCGGTTCAGGCCGGTGTCCACCAATGTGAAGGCGCAGAAGCGCTTCATCTCGACCATCGCCCGGCGTCTCGACACGATGGGCGCGATCACGCGCGGCCAGCGCCAGACCGGCGGGCAGAACATGTTCCGGCCCGAGGACAATCTGGAATCCCATTATGCCCGCGACGCGTTGCGGCAGCTCTACAGTCTGCTGGTGGCGGGCAAGGTCGAGGGCTGCCCGCTCATGCTGTTCGAGCAGGCGACCGGTCTTTCGCTGACCGACGAAGGTGGTCTGAGGGACGAACTGCCGCCGATCACCACCTTCCTCAATCGCATGCTGGCGCTGACCATTGCCCTGCAGGATGTCCTGTTCACGGCATTTGAAGGCCTGCTTGCCGCCCGCGTCGAGGGCGCGATTGCCAGCGGGGTCTATGAGATTGGCCTGGAAACGCTGATGGCGGAGAGCTTCGTCATCTCCGATCGCCGGACGATCTACGCTCATCCGGGCACCGGCGCTGAGACAGCGCTGCTGACGATCGAGCGGCAGGATCGCAATCAGCCGCTCCAGCTCGACCAGGCGCTGGATCGCGGCAAGGGTGCGGATGTCTTGTTGCTGGTGAATGCAAAGTCGGGCCGCGCAGCCGTGCAGCTGCCGTCGCGCAGCCTGTTGCTCGATGACGGCAGTCTCGAACGGCGGGTGCGGCTGGTCCGCCCGATGGAGGCACCGACTATGCCGCTGGGCGCCATGGCCGAAACCCAGTGGGAAAAGGCAGACCCGGCAGCGTTCGCCGCTGCATGGCATGCCGAGCTCGCGACGATTCCCGAATTCGAGACGAGCACCATGCATATCGTCGCCGGCCTCCTTCTCCCGATCTGGAAACGCCTGCCCAAGCAGTCTTCGCGCGTCTATCGCCTCCAGACCGATGACGGCGAGCGCGTCGTCGGACGGCGTGTCTCACCCGCCTGGGTCGCGGCGACGCTTGATGTGGATGTGCCCGCGCTCTCGGCGCAGCAGGCCTGGCCGATGCTGCTGGCAGGGGACGTCTCGCTTCATCTCGCCGAAGGGCAGGTCCTCACCCGGGTTCGCGCGATGGGCGTCCACCGGATCGAATTGACCGGCTTTGACGATCTCGCGCTGCAGCGGTTGAAGGCGTTCGGCTTGATCTCGGAGATCGTGTCGTGGAAACTGCGGCTGTTCGTGCCGACGGGGGCCGACGGCGCGGATGCGCTCGCGCGGCTGTTGGAGCGATATCCGCTCCGGAAGGTCGCCGAGCGCAACCCGGCGAAAGCCGCTTGAGGATGCGCCCCATGGACAAGCCCGCCACCGACATCGCCCACCGCCTCGCTTCCCATGCCGAGGCGGTGTGCCGTCGCTATCTCTCGCAAGGGCGTCGCGAAGGCCGCTACTGGCTTGTTGGCGACGCTCGCAATACGCCCGGCCGCAGCCTTTATGTCCGTCTCGCCGCATCGCCGGATGGACGTGGCGCGGCTGGCAAATGGACCGACGCCGCGACTGGTGAGCATGGCGACCTGCTCGATATCATTGCATTGTCGGGTGGCCATGATCAGTTACGCGACGCGCTGGACGAGGCACGGCGCTTTCTCAGCATGCCCTTGCCCGAGCCGTCAGCCGACGTGCCACGTCCTCGCCTCGGGAAGGTGCCTACGGGCACTCCCGAAGCAGCGCGCCGGTTGTTCGCCGCATCAAAGCCGATCACCGGGACGATCGTGGAAGCGTATCTGCGCAAACGCGGGCTTGCCGACTTGCGCGGGCACGACATGCTGCGCTTCCATCCGCATTGCTATTACCGGCCGTCCGAGGACGATGCGGCCGGCACGAGGGCCGCCTGGCCGGCGATGATCGCTGCCGTGACCGATGGCGATGGCACCATGACCGGCGTCCATCGCACCTGGCTCGATCCTGCGACGTTCGAGAAGGCGCCGATTGCGACCCCGAGGCGTGCGATGGGGAATCTCCTTGGTCACGGCGTTCGGTTCGGCGTTGCGGGCGAGGTGATGGCGGCGGGGGAAGGGATCGAGACCATGGGTTCGCTGCGATCGATCATGCCCGCCATGCCGATGATCGCCGGTCTGTCGTCCGCCCATCTTGCCGGCATCCTGTTCCCGGCGACCTTGCGGCGTCTCTATGTCGCCCGGGACGACGACCCCGCCGGTAATGCGGCGCTGGGGGCATTGACCGGGCGCGCCATGGCAGCCGGGATCGAGGTCGTTCCGCTGTCACCACTGTTCGGCGACTTCAACGAGGATCTCCAACTCCTGGGAGATGCACGCCTGTGCGCGGCCGTGCGGGAGCAGCTCATGAGCGACGACGGAAACCGATATCTCGTACCTCCGGGTTGAACGGCGCAGTGGCGGGGCAGGGCATCCAGGTTCGTCCTGCGCCGGGATCGCTGAGATGATGCCGGGGGTTCGATACCAAGCCGCGCTCTCGGCCTTCTGAGAGGGCGATCGGGACGGCAAACGTCCCTGCCCCGCAACCGCGGTCTTCACCTTTCTTCCCCTGTCGGCTGCGCCGTCATTCCTCGCGAGGCAAGAAAGCCTCGCCCGCCGTCCCCCGCTTCGCTCGGGCCCTTCGGATGCAGGTCCGGTCCGCCCGCCGTCTTTCGTCGCCTGCGAAGGCCGCGATGGGCGCGGCTCGATATCGAAGGGCAGCATCATGACAACCGATCACGACGATCACGAACCCGAGCATCAGGAGTCCCCCACGAGCGTCATTCTCCAGGAATTGTCGCTCTACGCTTACCGGCCATTCTCCGACGAGCCGGATCCCCGACCGCTCCCCGAGGACCAGATGGCGATCGGTGCGGTGGTCGACACCTTCGACGCATTCGTCTCGGCGCTGCACGACACACGGATCGAACCCGATCTCGAGGATCTGCTCTGGGGCGTGACCAATGTGTTCCACCGCGCGGTCGAGCGGGTCGAACGTGAGCTCGACGATAACGAGGTGGCGCAGCGCGCCAGCCAGCGCGAGCAGGACGGCTCGGAGGTCAAATCGGTCGAACTGGAGCGGCTGTTGCGCGAAGGCACGACGATCTTGGAGCGCCGCGACACGATGGAGTTTTTCCGCGAGGTTGCCATCGAGCAGTTCAACCTGCATTTCCGCAAGCCCTGGACGCCGCGCTCGGGTTCGGTCGCCAATCGCAAGGCGCTGACCGCTTCGATGATCGACAGCCGCGATTTCATCAGCGCACGTCGGCTGGCCGACCGCGAGGTGTTGATACCGGCCGGGCCGAAGATCGCGTTCACTGCGGGCAATGCGTTCAACGATCACCAGTTGATCTGGCAGGTGCTGGACAGGGTCCATGCCAAGCACCCCGGCATGGTGCTCCTGCACGGCGGTTCTACCACTGGCGGAGAACGTATCGCTGCGTGCTGGGCCGATGCGCGTAAGGTTACCCAGATCGCGTTCAAGCCCGACTGGGCACGACACAACAAGGCAGCGCCGTTCAAGCGCAACGATGCGATGCTGGCGGTTCTTCCGATCGGTGTGATCATCTTTCCGGGCACCGGCATCCAGGACAATCTCGCCGACAAGGCAAGGGCGATGGGTATTCGTCCGATGGATTATCGCCCGAAGGGAGGAGGGTGATCGGAACCTGGTCAACAACTGGATTTGGCTGAAGGCATCTGGAGCTCATTGTCCCCGCAGGTTGTGCAAAGCGTGAGCCGGCTCATCGAACCTGACGCGTCGGAGGTGCTCTTCGGCGCGGTACAGGAGCAGGCATAGGATTGAGACGAGGCAAATCGATTGGTTGGCCGTCCTGTCCGGAAGCGAGGCCCACCCCGCTCTTTGAGGCTTTACCCTTGGTCCAGTGCATGGCCTGACGCCATCAACCCTAAAGGGTCTGCTACGCAAGCGTGCTGCCGCGCCGGCTGCGCCTGCGCGGTGACTGCTGCCATGCCCCCGACACTTCGGGCGCCTGTCGAGCGGGGATGGTCCTCGCTCCCGGACAGGAGCTTCGATCATGCCGCTGAACCTCGCACAATCCTACGCCTGGAACCTCGCCCGTACGATGATGGCCTGCATCGTCATCTTCAAAATCAATGAGCAGATTTTCGGCGTCGCCGAAGCGCGTGAATATGACGGCGACCCGCTGAGCATCGTGCGCGAATATGATCCGTTCGACCGCTGAACGATTCACCCCGTCAGGCGTCCGGGAAGGCCATTTGGTCTTTCCCGGGCGCCTTTTCCGTTGCTAATATGGTCGGACAGTTGCGCTGTGGTGGTGGTGGAGAGCGCGTCCGACGACTTTGTTCGTCAAGGAGGACGCTCATGATTCTTGCTGTTCCCATCCTGATTGCCGTCAGCCTGTTCCTGGGCTGGGCGCTTGTATCGCTCGCCGTCAACGCGCTTCCCCTGTTCTCGGGCGTATCCGCCGGGCTGCTCGTCCTGGGCTGGAGCGGCAGTGCGGCGGGCGGCTTGATCGCCGGCCTGAGGGTCGGGATCGCCGTCGCGATGGTCGGGCCCATCGCCTTTTCACGCGCGCGGTCGCCGATGCTGCGCCTGTCGATTGGCCTCATCTTCGCGGCACCTGCGGCGGTTGCCGCCTATCATGCGGTGTCGGGGCTGTTCGATCACGTCGTCGGGACCGCGCCGCGCGAGACATTGGCATTCGCTGCAGCCTTTCTCGTGGGGATGGCGGCATGGCGGCGGTTCACCGATCGTGCGGATCGACCCGTTGCCGATTGATTGACCGGCTGAGCCGGGAGCGATGGGATGGCCGACCGGCACGGACTGACAAATTCCGTGTGCGACTTCTCGCCGCGATTGTCGGAAGCGATGGTGATGAGGAGCATGTCTGAACGGTCTTGCCGGGTGCCCGCCCAATCAGGCTGACCTTTTTCGCGGCTTTGACAGATGTCGCCTTCGCGGCGCGGTAGCGCTCCACACGACCTCGTTGATGGCTGTGCTAGCCGGACGACGGCTGCGCCTCGATCGCCTGTCCGCAACCTCGGTCCCGGCACTTTCTTCCCCTGGGCTGGCGCCCATTCCTCGCGAGGCAAGAAAGAGCCGGTCCCGCGGTCCAGCGCTTCGCTCGGGCAAAGCTGCGTCGTCGATCGCGCCCGGCCTTTGCTGGCCATCGAGGCCGCATGGGGCGGTATCGAGACAGCGAAGGAATATCATCATGGCAAATATCGGCAGCTTCAAGAAGGTCGGCCTGGAATATCAGGGCGAGATCGTCAGCCTCGGCGTTCAGGCCCGCGGCGTCCGGATCGTTCTGGAAGACAACCGCCAGAACGAGAACGCGCCCACCCACCGGGTTTTTGTCGGTCGCGCGGAAATCGGCGCAGCCTGGACCAAGCGCTCGGCCAGCCAGCGGGACTATCTCTCGGTCAAGCTCGACGATCCGAGCTTCACGGCACCGATCTTCGCCAATCTCTTTGATGACGAGGAAGGCGACACCTACAGCCTGATCTGGTCGCGGCCGAGCCGCGCCAACGACTGACCCGAACGGGGTCGCCCCGCCCGGCAGTGCCGGGCGGGGCATCGCGGCGTTCTATATCGAAAGTGGTTGTCAACGAGTGTGAGCAAATAGCACAGGCGATCTACATCCCGATCGGTAAGATTTGACGAAGGCGAGGGATTTGAGAGCCCATTCTTCCCGATCGGTAAGAAACGCCTTGATCTTGAGCTTGTGATGTGGAATCTTCCCGTTCGGGAAGATGATATGATCGAGAATGCACAGCAATTCGGTGAAGCAGTAGCGAGCGCGCGCAAGGCGCTCGGCCTGACGCAGCGCGAGCTTGCCCTGGTGATCAACAGCGGCGAGCGTTTCATCGTCGACCTGGAGGCCGGCAAGGCGACCGCCCAGCTCGGCAAGGCGCTTGCCGCCGCCAAGGCGGTCGGGCTTCGTCTGTCGGCATCGGTCGCGGCACCGAGATGACCATGGAACTACCGGTCCTGTATGACGACCGCCTGGTTGCCATGATCACGGCCGATGCGACGCGGACCGAACTGGTCTATTCGCAAGCCTGGCGCGACGCGGACGATCGGTTCGCCATCTCGCTCGCCATGCCGATCCGCGAGCAGCCTTATTCCGCCGAGTTGGTGCTACCCTGGCTCATGAATCTGCTGCCCGAGGGCGAGCCGCTCCGTGCCATGATGCGCGTGCTTGGCACGGCCTCGGAGGATGTGCTGGGCCTGATCATCGAGACTGGCAACGACCTGGCCGGCGCGCTCACCATCGCGCCACAGGCTTTTCCGGGCGCGCCGGGCTACCGGGAGATTTCCGATGCCAAGACGCTCGAACGGATCCTGACCGACCTGCCCGCGCGGCCATTCCTGGTCGACGAGGAGGGGGTGTCGATGAGTCTCGCGGGTGCGCAGGACAAGCTTCCCGTAGCGCTTCGCGGAGGCGAACTCTCCATACCGGTCAACGGCGCTGCCTCGACCCATATCCTCAAGCCCGACAATCCGCGCCTGATCGACAGTGTCCAGAACGAAGCCCTGTGCATGGTGCTTGCGCATCGGGTTGGCCTTGACGTGGCGCCCGTCATCACCGGCAGGGCGGGCGGGCGCAGCTATCTGCTGGTGACGCGCTATGATCGCAGCGAAGATGGCAATGCGGTCCGCCGCCTGCATCAGGAGGATTTCTGCCAGGCGCTCGGGCGCCCGCCGGGCGCGAAATATGAATTCAACAGGACCGGCCCCCGCGGCCCATCGCTTGCCGAGATATTCGGCGTGGTCCGCCAGCACATGACCGGTCGCGACATCACCCGTCTGCTCGACGCCGTGATCTTCAACATCGCGATCGGCAATGTGGATTCGCACGCCAAGAACTATTCCGCGCTGCTTGAACCCGATGGCGCCAGACTGGCGCCACTCTACGACCTGATGTCTGGCCTCGCATGGGACGGGATCACGCCAAATCATGCGCAGGAAGTCGGCGGCCAGCGCCGGGGGCGGTACATCTATGAGCGCCATTGGCGTCGTATGGCAGAAGCCGCTGGACTGGGCGGCAGGGGAACGGTCCAGCGGGTCGAGCAGGTCACCGCACGCATATTGCGCGAGCTGCCCGCAGCGGCCGAGGAAGTGGCGGTCATGCCGGCGGGCGCCGGCGGGATGCTCGATATCTTCGTCAAGGAGATGACCGAGCGAGCGACCGAAGTGCGCGCGCATGCCCGCGAAAATGGGGACCATATGCCCGCGGAGAATGCGGCGGGCGACGACGAGGAAGGAGCGGCCGCGACCGCTTATCACGGCTAGCGCCCCGCCCTGACAGCAGGGCTTGCAAGTCCATTGAACGGCATTGGCGCCAGGCGATCTTACCGCTGCGGCTTGACTGCCAAGCTCACCCCCGCCGGCGCTCGCCGATCCACCTTCCAGCGGGAGAGGCTTCCCCGCCCGGACGGATAATCCGATCCGGGCATATTCCGCTGGGGCCGCCCAAGGTGGTCGCAAACGGACGAACGCCCGCCACTTCGCGGCAAAAACAGGTGGCCAGGCTCTCCCCGTCACGGTCGGATAAGGCGCAGAATCCGGACCTTCCGGCCATTCCGCCACATGCCCATCCATGCCGGCGATTGGATGGAGCTGGCGATCACCGCCCGTCGTCCGCTGGAGGTCACCCATGACGACGCCGGAAACCCCTACGGCCCAACGCTATCTACGCACGCCCGATGCCGCGCTCATTCTCTGCCTGTCGGCGCGGACGCTCGAGAAGCATCGTTGCTACGGCACGGGTCCCGTCTTCTACAAACTCGGCGGCCGGGTGGTATATACGCTGGAGGACCTGCAATCCTGGGCCGACCAGGGGGTGCGGCGCTCGACCTCCGATCCGGGCAACGGCGTGGTTCATCCCGCTAAACGCCTCGACCCCGCCGTCCTCGGCGCGACCGGTCCGGTGCGGCGTTGACCATGGCGGTCATCCGGTCTGGCAGTGAACGGGCGCAGCTCGACCTGTTCCGGTCGATCCCAGGCGATATCGCGCCGAGGGATGCACAGGACCTGATGGCGTGGCCCTTTTTCAGCCTGGCAAAATCGAAGCGCGTTACGCCGATCGACTTCCGCATGGGCGACACCTGGATCGTGGTCGAGGCGACGCCCGAGCACGGCATGGCGACCATCTGGGATGCCGATGTGCTGATCTGGGCGGCTAGCCAGATCGTCGAGGCGCGCGATGCCGGGCGCCCGACCTCGCGGCTTATGGCGACCACCCCACACGAGATTCTGACCTTTATCGGCCGCGGCACCGGCCGCGACAATTACGACCGATTGAAAGCCGCGCTCGACCGCCTCCAGTCGACCACCGTCGCGACCTCGATCCGCCAGCCGTTGCAGCGGCGCCGGCACCGCTTCTCCTGGATCAACGAATGGAAGGAGCGGCTCGATAGCGACGGTCGGCCGCTGGGTATCGAGATGATCGTGCCCGACTGGTTCTTCGCGGGCGTCATGGACCAGGCGCTCGTGCTGACGATCGACCGGGCCTATTTCGAGCTCACCGGTGGCATCGAGCGCTGGCTCTACCGGATCGTGCGCAAACATGGTGGCCGGCAGCTTGGCGGCTGGAGTTTCGACCTCGCCCATCTTCACCTCAAATCCGGTGTGCTCTCGCCGCTGAAGCGGTTCAGCTTCGAGCTGCGCGGCATTGTGCGCCGCCAGCCGCTTCCCGGCTACCGCCTCTCACTCGAAACCGAGTTCGGCCGGCAGCGCCTGCGGTTCGTGCCCATCCCCGAGGATTCCTTCGATGTCGCGATGCGCCGCGTCGGCCTCGCACCTGTGGGTAAGAGGTGATGGGAGTCGTCCTATCAGGAACCGCTGGAGTCGTCCTATCCGGAACCGGGGAGTCGTCCTATCGGGAACCGGAATCGTATCTAAGTCACGGTTTTGTCAGCCCGAATCCCGCGCCTAACTTAGCTAACAAAGAATCCTTCGGATTCTTTCTAACGCTCCGGGCGCGAGACCGATCTATGGACGGATGGCGCGTGGGGCGACGGCATCGCCGGCCGCCGTGTCGACCGGTCCCGCGGCTTCGCCTGGCCCGGTCCTGCGCTCGATCCGGCCGGGCCGTGACCCGTCGCCTCAATCATCGCCGCGTGCTGCACGGTCCGATCGTGCATGCGCTTTCCGCCTCTGATGGAGTGCAATCATGAACGATCGAGTCCGCGTTTCCGAGCATTCGAGCGCGTCTCCACCCGGCATTCCGGGCAGCACACTCACCCATGTCGAACTGGTCTGGATCGAGAAGCGGATCGAACACTGGATCCGGTTCGGACGTGTGGCCCAGGAGCGGATTATCGATCGCCGTCGCCGCGCCGTCAGCTTTCGATCGAACGCCGTTTTTGCTTTCGTTCGCTGGTCGTCGAACTGCTTCGGCACGATCCGGTCGCGCATCGACATCGTTCGCGCCGTCTCGCGCGGTGAGCCTTATTCGACACTGCCCTCGGTCCGCCCCGGCGGCGAACTGTTGCTGTCGATCCATGGCTGGCCGAAGGTAGAACGCGTCCTGCGCGCGATCGATGCCGTCGAGGCGATCGGCGTGGATGCATGCGACGCGGCGCCCGAGCATTGGTGCCATGTGCATAATCGGCTGACGGCCGGCCTCGAGCCGCGGGTCTATTCGATCGACCGTCACCGCGCCTGGCTCCAGCGCCGGGAGCTGCGGTCATGACCCGGTTCGGTTATGTAATGGCGGCCTATTTCGCCGCGATGGCGACGATCATCACCGCCTTCATTCATCCGCAGCCCAGACTGATCTGGAACGCCAGTGCAAGCGTGCCGGTCGGTCTCTATCGCTTACGCCCGTCTTCTTCGCCGAAGGTCGGCGAGTTGGTCGCCGTGCTGCCGCCAAAGGCGCTCGGCGCCTATCTCGCCGACCGCCATTATCTGCCGCTCGACGTACCGATGCTGAAGCATGTCGCGGCCGTCGCAGGGCAGCGCGTCTGTCGGGCCGGCACCAGGATCACGGTTGACGGCAAATATCTCGGCGATGCCCGCGATCGGGATCGTCGCGGCCGAGCGCTGCCCATCTGGGACGGGTGCCGCTCGCTCTCGGCGGACGACATCTTCCTGATGAATCCGGACGTGCCCGACAGTTTTGACGGCCGATATTTCGGGCCGCTTCCAACGGCCACGATCGTCGGCCGCCTGTCGCCGATCTGGATTCCGCGCGCCGACGCCGCGCCGAAATCCACCCGCTGAAACCCAACCCGATCGCAAACAACAGGAGCATATGATGACACAGATTGGCCGCTTCGACCGTACCGCGGACGGCTTTCGTGGGCGCCTCCAGACGCTCAGCCTGGACGTCAAACTCTGCCTCGTTCCGGCCGATGCCGACGCGGAAAATGCGCCGGACTATCGGATCCATCTCGGCGCGGACGGCGATGGCCTGGAGGTCGGCGCGGGATGGAAACGGGTCGGCGAGCGTGCCGGCGCCTATGTCTCGCTGCTCATCGACGATCCGGCGCTGCCGCATGCGATCAATGCGAACCTCTTCCAATCGAACCGTGATGGCCAGGAGCATCATCTGCTGTGGAATCGCGCCTCGCGCACCGGCCCGCGGAGCTGATGTCGTGCGCTTGCTCGACCTTTCCGCGGCTATCCTGCTTGCCGGCTTTACCGCGGCAACGGCGTCGGCGAGCACGCTCGCGCCGGCCGTCCGCGTCTCGCCCAGCGCGAACGATGTCGCCGGCTATGTGACGGAGGCGGCGCGCCGTTTCTCGATTCCGGAGAGCTGGATCTATGCGGTGATGCGCGTCGAAAGCGCCGGCGATCCGCGCGCCGTATCGCCAAAAGGGGCGGTCGGGCTGATGCAGATCATGCCCGATACCTGGGCCTATCTGCGTGCCCGTTACGGCCTCGGCGGCGACATGCACGACCCTCGCGACAACATCATCGCGGGTGCCGCGTTTCTGCGTGAACTCTATGATCGCTACGGTGTTCCGGGCTTTCTCGCCGCCTATAATGCCGGTCCCGGTCGCTACGAAAGTCACCTGGCGACCGGCCGATCGCTGCCTGCGGAGACCATTGCCTATGTGAACAGGCTGGCGCCGATTATCGGTGGGGCGGCGCCTGGCCGCACCGCATTTGCTGCAGCCGATCCGCGCGCCTGGACTCGTGCGGCGCTGTTCGCAAGGCGGCCGGAGGCGCCGGTCGATCGCGATGCGGATGCGGTTGAGCCGGCATCCGAGACGCAGCCCGCCACCCGCCGGCCGCGCGATATCGACGCGCACGCACCGGTTTCGACCGGCCTCTTCGTCCCTCTTTCCGGCAACATCTCGCGGTGACGCGGCATGGCGGCCTCTGGCGTGGCATGGCGTGCTCCATCGCTGTTTTGGCGGAATCGCAGGCTTCTGAGATCACTAGGAAAAAGCGATGGCAAGATAAAAGCGCCGCCGTCTCCCGGGGCGCATGTGGTTGGACAGGCAGGAGAATTTCGGCTGGCGCGTTCACTAAGCGGCTGGCGCGTTTCCTGATTTATGATGATATTACAAGGGACTGCTGTCTGGCCCATGGGTTTCTGGCCACGGTGTCGGTCCGATGAGCGCCGATGGCGAGGACTTCCGGATCCGGCCGGGAAGGGCAAGGGATGGGGGTTCTGGCTCAGGCCGGAAGGCCAGGACGCTGGCCGCCCAGGTAAAGCGAGCGGCGATGAAGGCCGGGTACACGCATGCCGGACCGCACGCGCGGCGCGGCGGCGGGACCGGGCGCTACGGTCGCGGCGGGCGGGCGCGGCTCATGGCGCGCCGGGCACCCGGCAGCCGGCGCGTCGTCATCATGGCGCGGGTGGTCCGCCACAACGGTGCCCGCTTCAGGGCCGCGTCGCTCGCGCGCCATATCGCCTATCTCGAGCGCGACGGCGTGACCCGCGATGGCGGCGCCGCCAGCCTTTTCGATGCGGGGTCCGAGCGGGCCGATGGGGATGCCTTTGCCGGACGCTGCGAGGATGACCGGCATCATTTCCGGTTCATCGTCTCGCCCGAGGACGCCGGTGAAATGGCCGACCTGCGCGCCTTCACCCGCGAGCTGATCGCCGACATGGCGACGGATCTCGATACCGAACTGGACTGGGTGGCGGTTGATCACTGGAACACCGACAATCCCCATATCCATGTGCTGGTGCGGGGCCGTGCGTCCGACGGCGCGGATCTGGTCATCGACCGAGACTATATTCGGGAAGGGATGCGCGCCCGGGCCGAGGAGCGCGTCACAATCGAACTGGGTCCGCGCAGCGAGCGGGAGATCCAGGGATCGCTCGAACGCGAGGTCGAGGCAGATCGCTGGACGAGCCTCGATCGCCGGCTACAGCGCATGGCGGATGAAGGGGCAGGCATCGTCGATCTGCGGCCCGGCGGCCGTGGCCCCGATCCGGACGCGCGGCGGCTGATGCTCGGCCGTGCGGCGAAGCTTGAGCGGCTTGGCCTGGCGGACCGGATCGATCCGGCCTGCTGGACCCTGAAGCCGAGGATCGAGCAAACGCTTCGCGATCTCTCCATCCGCACCGACATCATCAAGACGATGCACCGCGCGATGGCGGGCGGCGATCGGGCGCCGGATCTGGCAAGCTTCGCACTCCACGGCGATGTCCCCGTCGAGCCGATTATCGGCCGACTTGTTGAGCGCGGTTTGCATGATGAACTGACCGGCAGCGCTTATGCCGTGATCGACGGCGCGGACGGCCGCGCGCACCATGTGCGCTTCGACGACATCGACATGACCGGAGATGCCAGGGCCGGTGCGATCGTCGAGCTGCGTAGCTGGCCGGACACCAGGGGCAATCCGCGTCTGTCGCTCGCAATCCGATCAGATATCCCGCTCGATCAACAAGTGAAGGCGCCCGGCGCGACCTGGCTCGACCGCCAGCTCGTCGCACGAGAGCCGGTAGCTACCGGCAGCGGGTTCGGGCGCGAGATCCGCGACGCCATGGAAGCGCGCGCCGACCACCTTGTCAGGGAGAGCCTCGCGCGGCGCCAGGGCGAGCGGATCACCTTTGCGAACGGCATGATCGAGACCCTCAAGACCCGCGACCTGGACGACACCATCACGCGGATCGCGGAACGTACCGGACTGGCGCATCGGCCTTCCGCGCCGGGCGATCATGTCAGCGGCGTGTTTCGCGAGCGGGTAACGCTGGCGTCCGGCCGGTTCGCGATGATCGACGATGGGCTTGGCTTCCAGCTCGTGCCCTGGCGCCCGGCGCTCGATCAGCACCTTGGCCGCCACATCACGGGCACGATGTCGCCCGGCGGCGGTGTCGACTGGAACTTGGGGAGAACCCGGGGGCTCGGCTTGTGACGACTTTCTCAACCTCACCGCGGGAGTCCTTCTGATGTCGGCCACCAAGATCCTGTGGGGCCAGATCATTGTCGTTTTCCTGATTGCCCTGGGCGCGGTCTGGGGTGCGACGCAATGGACAGCCGCAGCGCTCGCCTATCAGCCGGAGCTGCAGCCGGTCTGGTTCATGTTCGGGCGTACCCCGATCTACCCGCCGCCTGCCTTCTTCTGGTGGTGGTTCAGCTACGACGCCTATGCCCCGGCGATCTTTCTGAAGGGCGCCTATATCGCCGCGTCGGGCGGCATCACGTCTGCCGCCGTCGCGATCGGCATGTCGGTGTGGCGCGCGCGCGAAGTGAAGCGGGCGCAGACCTATGGTTCGGCACGTTGGGCGAGCGAGCGCGAGGTCGAGGCGGGCGGCATGCTTGGCGAGGATGGCGTCCTGCTCGGCAGGCTCGGGGCGCGCTATCTTCGCCATGACGGGCCCGAGCATGTGCTGTGCTTCGCGCCGACCCGGTCGGGCAAGGGCGTCGGCCTGGTCGTGCCGTCGCTCCTGATCTGGCCGGGAAGCTGCATCGTCCACGACATCAAGGGCGAGAACTGGTCGCTGACTGCGGGGTTCCGCGCGACCGTCGGGCGGGTCCTGCTGTTCGATCCGACCAACCCGGCATCGTCGCCCTACAATCCGCTGCTCGAGGTTCGCAAAGGCGAATGGGAGGTTCGCGATGTCCAGAATGTCGCCGACGTGCTGGTCGATCCCGAAGGGAGTCTGGAGAAGCGCAACCATTGGGAGAAGACCAGTCACGCGCTGCTGGTCGGGGCGATCCTTCATGTCCTTTATGCCGAAGGCGACAAGACGCTCGCCGGTGTAGCCGCCTTCCTCTCCGATCCGCGCCGGCCGATCGAGACGACGCTTCGCGCGATGATGACCACGCCGCATCTCGGCGAGGCGGGCGTACATCCCGTGGTTGCCTCGGCCGCGCGCGAACTGCTCAACAAGAGTGAGAATGAGCGATCGGGGGTGCTCTCGACCGCCATGTCGTTCCTCGGCTTGTATCGCGATCCGGTCGTCGCCCGTGTCACCGGCGCCTGCGATTGGCGCATCGCTGATCTGGTCGACAGCGAGCGCCCGACGAGCCTCTATCTGGTGGTGCCACCGTCCGACATCTCCCGTACCAAGCCGCTCGTTCGCCTGATCCTCAACCAGATCGGGCGGCGACTGACGGAAGAGCTGACGCCGAAGGCACGGCGGCACCGCGTTCTGCTCATGCTCGACGAGTTTCCCGCGCTGGGGCGGCTCGACTTCTTCGAAAGCGCGCTCGCCTTCATGGCGGGCTATGGGATCAAGGGGTTCCTGATCGCGCAGTCGCTCAACCAGATCGAGAAGGCGTACGGCCCGAACAACGCGATCCTCGATAATTGCCATGTTCGAGTCTCGTTCGCGACGAACGACGAACGTACCGCCAAGCGAATTTCGGATGCCCTCGGCACCGCGACCGAGATGCGCGCGATGAAGAATTACGCCGGGCACCGGCTGTCGCCCTGGCTCGGCCATCTGATGGTTTCGCGGTCAGAGACGGCACGTGCCCTGCTGACGCCAGGCGAGGTGATGCAGCTGCCGCCCGACGACGAGATCGTCATGGCAGCCGGCCTCGCGCCGATCCGTGCGCGAAAGGCGCGTTATTACCAGGACCATCGTTTCACGGAACGACTGGTCCCGCCGCCATTGCCGCAACCACTCCCGGCGGACCAGCGGCCGGCCGACGACTGGACCGCGCGACCGCCGATCGCGGCGGCCACCGCCCCGAAATTGAGACCGGTCGGCGGGGAGGAGAGCGTAGGAAGCGACGCCAGGGTCCCGGTACCGCCAGTGTCGCCGGTGGCCGATCCCGGTAGTGCGGCGACGAACGAGGCGGCGCCCGTCGATACCGCCAATGCCGGCATCCGTCGCGAGCCCGATCTTCCTGAGCATGAGGAGATCGTCGCCCGGCCGATCCAGCAGCCCGGCGAATTCGATTTTGGCGATGGCGACGGCGATCAGGACGCCGATGCAGTGCGCAACCGCAGGCTTCAGGAGCGGATGTCGGGCGTGGCGCGCCAGGCGTCGCTCGACCCCGACGACGGGATCGCACTGTGACCCCGCGGCCGAGGGTCAAGCATACTTTCCGCCTGCCGGCCGATCTCGCGCGGCAGCTGGCGGATCATGCCCGGTCGCGGCGGGTCTCGCAGGTGGCGATCGTCGAGGCCGCACTCGCATCGTTTCTCTCGCCCGATGGCGCCGACCGACTCGAGGCAGCGGTGAGCCGCCGGCTAGACCGGCTGACGCGCCAGGCTGACCGGCTCGAATGGCATGTGGAATTGTCGAACGAGACGCTCGCCTTGTTCATCCGCTTCTGGCTGACCAGCAACGCGCCGCTGCCCGATACCGCGCTCGCCGCCGCGCAGGCTATGGGAAAGGAGCGTTGGGAGCGCTTCGTGGAATCGCTGAACCGGCGGATGGAGTTGGGGCCGAGGTTAGCCCGGGAGCTTTCGCAAGATGTTCGAAAGCGTTCGACTGAGCCACCTGAGGCGTGATCCCCGCATGCGCAAGCAGACGGCCATTTGCGACACGGGACTTGGCCGGACGCGTTTGGGGGTATCGACAAGGCATTGGCAGCACGACAAGGGCGATCTTGCGTCCGAACGCATCACGGGTTTGAGGCTGAAGGCGTGGTGGCTTCAATATCGGCCGACGACCTCCACCTGGCAGGATAACTCCCCCGGGCCGGTCCCCGCATCTTCGCAGGGAACAATGCTGGCGCTGACATCGAAGAAACAGGCCGTCGTGATACTGGCATGTTGTTCCCAGACGATGACGCCGCCCCGGTGCCATTCGCCCTCGGTGTCCTCTATTATTGCTCGCGCGAAGGCGCCGGCAGCGTCGATCGGATCCTCACCGATCACGCGCCGCGGGCTGGTTTCAGCACCCGGCACAAATATCGCTGCCCAATAGGTTGTTGGCATCCGCCCTCGATTCGCAAGTCGATGCAGATTGCCCATTGTCCGGAGAATGCCAAGCTCGCTTCAGGGCGGCAGGATCGGTGGTCCGGCAGTGTCGGTCACGGATGAGCGTTCGATCAGAACCGCCGTTCCTTTGTCTTTCTACGCCACGCTACGAGGTGGATAAATCCTTGTTGCCTCGAACGGATTTGCACCTCTCTTAATTGTCCCCGTCAGCCGGATCAGCCGTGCGGGCGTATCGAAGGGGACCACTTTGACCGTGCATCCGTTCCGATCCGAGGCTTCCTCGCGCGGTGCCAGAATGCTGCGCAGCGCGCTCGGGTTATCGATCTCGGCCTGGCTCGAGGATCCGGCCGTGATCGAGGTGATGCTCAACCCCGATGGCCGGCTCTGGGTCGATCGCCTCGCGCAAGGCGTTTCCGATACGGGTCAGATACTGTCTGCGGCCGACGGCGAGCGCATCATTCGCCTGGTTGCGCATCATGTCGGGGTCGAGGTTCATGCCGGATCTCCGCGCGTCTCGGCCGAGCTTCCCGAAAGCGGCGAGCGGTTCGAGGGACTGCTGCCACCCGTCGTCGTCGCGCCGACCTTCGCGATCCGCAAGCCCGCAGTCGCGATCTTCACGCTCGAGGACTATGTCGAGGCCGGGATCATGTCACTGGCGCAGGCCGAGGCGCTGCGCGCCGGGGTGTCGGGCAGGCTGAACATCCTCGTCGCCGGCGGGACCTCGACCGGCAAGACGACCCTGACCAATGCGCTGCTCGCCGAGGTCGCCAGGACCAATGATCGCGTGGTCCTGATCGAGGATATTCGCGAGCTGCAATGCGCCGCGCCCAATCTGGTGGCGATGCGGACCAAAGACGGCGTGGCGACCCTGTCGGATCTCGTCCGCTCCAGCCTTCGCCTTCGGCCCGATCGCATCCCGATCGGCGAGGTGCGTGGCGCCGAGGCGCTCGACCTGCTCAAGGCCTGGGGCACGGGTCATCCGGGTGGCGTCGGGACGATCCACGCCGGCACGGCGATCGGCGCGCTGCGCCGGCTCGAGCAGCTGATCCAAGAAGCCGTCGTCACCGTACCCCGGCCGCTCGTTGCCGAGACGATCAATCTCATTGCCGTGCTGGTCCGCGACGGCCCTGGCCGGCGCCTTGCGGAGCTGGCGCGGGTCGAGGGGCTCGGGCCCGATGGCGACTATCGCCTCAGCTTCCTTCCCACCCCCAGCAACGGAGCCATATCATGAGCCGCTTCCTCGTCCGCATGCGATCCCGGGTCGCGCCGCTTGCCGGCGTGGCGCTCGTCGCTTTTGCTATCACCCGCCCGGCCTATGCCGCCGGATCGTCGATGCCGTGGGAGGCGCCGCTTCAGTCTATCCTCGAATCGATTGAGGGGCCGGTGGCGAAGATCATCGCGGTGATCATCATCATCGTCACCGGCCTGACGCTCGCCTTTGGCGATACGTCCGGCGGTGGGCGTCGTCTCATCCAGATCGTGTTCGGCCTGTCGATCGCGTTCGCGGCCAGCTCCTTCTTCCTCAGCTTCTTCAGCTTCGGTGGCGGGGCACTGGTCTGATGGACACTGGCGAGACCATGTCCGGCTATTTTGCACCGGTGCACCGTGCGCTGACCGAGCAGATGCTGCTCGGCGGCGCGCCGCGGGCAGTGGCGATCGCCAATGGCACGCTCGCCGGCGCGGTCGGTCTCGGTCTCAGGCTCTGGCTCGCCGGCATCGTCATCTGGGGGATCGGTCATGTCGCGGCGGTATGGGCCGCGAAACGCGACGCGCAGTTCGTCGATGTCGCGCGTCGGCACCTGCGTTACCCCAGCTATTTCCGGGCTTGAGGCCAAAGATGCTGTCGCTCCGCGAATATCGCAACAGGGCATCGAGCCTGGCCGATTTCCTGCCCTGGGCGGCACTGGTCGCTCAGGGCGTGGTGCTCAACAAGGACGGAAGCTTCCAGCGCACCGCCAGTTTTCGCGGACCGGACCTGGATTCAGCGACACCGTCGGAGCTCGTCGCGACGACCGCGCGCCTCAACAACGCGCTCCGGCGGCTGGGCTCGGGCTGGGCGATCTTCGTCGAGGCCCAGCGCTATGCTGCGCAGCATTATCCTCAGAGCCGTTTCCCCGATCCAGCGTCGGCGCTGGTCGATCGCGAGCGCGCGGAGCAGTTCGCCGAGGAAGGCGCGCATTTCGAGAGCAGCTATTTCCTGACGTTGCTGTGGATGCCGCCGGCCGAGGACGCCGCGCGCGCCGAGGGTTGGCTGTTCGAGGGACGGGCCCAGGCGGGCATCGATCCGCGCGAGATCCTCGCGGGTTTCATCGACAGAAGCGGACGCGTGCTGCAGCTGGTCGAGGGGTTCGTCCCCGATGTCCGCTGGCTCGGTGACGGCGAGACGCTGACCTATCTGCACAGCACCATTTCGACAAAAGCGCAGCGGGTGCGCGTCCCCGGGACGCCGATGCATCTGGATGCCTTGCTGGTCGACGAGCCGCTGATGGGCGGGCTCGAGCCGAGGCTCGGCAGGCATCACCTGCGCACGCTCACCATCACCGGGTTCCCGACGGTCACCTTTCCCGGCCTGCTCGACGAACTCAACCGGCTCGCCTTTCCCTATCGCTGGTCGACGCGGGCGATCATGCTCGACAAGACCGACGCCACGAAGCTGCTCACCCGCATCCGCCGGCAATGGTTTGCGAAGCGCAAGTCCGTCGCCGCGATCCTGAAGGAGGTGATGACCAACGAGGCCTCGACCTTGCTCGATAGCGACGCGTCGAACAAGGCGGCTGATGCCGATCTCGCGCTGCAGGAACTCGGCTCGGACATGATCGGCCAGGCCTATGTGACCGCCACCGTGACCGTGTCCGATCCCGATCCGGCAATCGCCGGCGAGAAACTACGGCTGGTCGAGAAGGTCATCCAGGGCCGCGACTTCACCGTGATCGCGGAAAAGCTGAACGCGATCGAGGCGTGGCTCGGATCCTTGCCCGGCCACGTCTATGCCAATGTCCGCCAGCCGCCGGTCTCGACCCTCAACCTCGCGCACATGATCCCGCTTTCGGCCGTGTGGGCGGGGCCGGAACGGGACGAGCATTTCGGTGCGCCTCCCTTGTTCTTCGCCCGCACCGAAGGGTCCACCCCGTTTCGCTTCTCGCTGCATGTCGGCGATGTCGGCCATACGCTGATCGTCGGGCCGACCGGTGCGGGAAAGTCGGTGCTGCTCGGCCTGATGGCGATGCAGTTCCGCCGCTATGAAGGCGCCCAGGTCTTCGCATTCGACTTCGGTGGGTCGATCCGCGCCGCGGCGCTGGCAATGGGCGGCGACTGGCAGGATCTCGGCCACAGCCTGCACGACGGTACGGGCGGCGGCGTGCTGCTGCAGCCGCTGGCGCGGATCGACGATCCGGCCGAACGGAACTGGGCGGCCGAATGGCTTGCCGCGATCCTCGCGGCGGAAGGCGTGCCGGTCGATCCCCAGGCACGGGAGCATCTCTGGTCGGCGCTCGGCTCGCTGGCGTCCGCGCCGGTTGCCGAGCGGACGCTCACCGGTCTCGCCGTACTGCTCCAGGCACAGGCCCTGAAACAAGCGCTGGCGCCCTATTGCGTTGGTGGACCTTATGGCCAGCTGCTCGACGCCGAATCCGAGCGGTTCGGCGATGGCAGCGTCCAGGCGTTCGAGACCGAGGGGCTGACCGGCACCGGCGCGGCACCGGCGGTGCTGTCCTATCTGTTCCACCGCATCGAGGGTCGCCTGGACGGTTCACCAACGCTGATCATCATCGATGAAGGCTGGCTGGTGCTCGACAGCCCGGCCTTCGCCCAGCAGCTGCGCGAGTGGCTGAAGACACTGCGCAAGAAGAATGCGAGCGTCGTCTTCGCCACCCAGAGCCTCGCCGATATCGAGACGTCGACCATCGCGCCCGCCATTGTCGAGAGCTGCCCGACCCGCATCTTCCTGCCGAACGAGCGCGCGGTCGAACCGCAGATCATGGCCATCTACCGGCGCTTCGGGCTGAACGATCGCCAGATCGAAATCCTCGCCCGGGCAACGCCCAAGCGCGACTATTACTGCCAGTCGCGGCGCGGCAACCGCTTGTTCGAACTGGGGCTCGGCGACGTCGCGCTCGCCTTCGTCGCTGCCGCGTCAAAGGCCGACCAGCTGCGCATCGCGCAACTGACCGACACGGGTGGCGCGCGCGGATTTGCCGAGACCTGGCTGCGCGCGCGCGGCCTCGACTGGGCTGCGGATCTTCTGCCCGGTATCATTGAGGAGATGTCGTCATGAGAAGGTTTTTCGTTCGGCGGCGCATCATGTCCGCCGTCGCTATGGCCGCGCTCGCTGTCGCGAGCGCGGAGCCGGCAACAGCGCAGTTCGGCGGGATCGTCTACGACCCGAGCAACTATGCGCAGAATGTGCTGACGGCGGCGCGCTCGCTCGAGCAGATCAACCACCAGATCGAGATGATCCAGAACCAGGCGACCGCGCTGATCAACGAGGCGAGGAACCTGGCCTCACTGCCTTTCTCGTCGATCGCCCAGCTCCAGGCGCAGGTCCAGCGCACCCAGCAGCTTTTGGGCAGCGCCCAGCGCATCGCCTATGACGTCCAGTCGATCGATAAGACGTTCACTGCCCAATATAAGGGGGTGAGCCTGGCATCGTCCGATCAGGCGCTCGTCGATGGCGCGAAGGACCGTTGGAGCAACTCGGTCGCCGCGTTCGAGGACGCGCTCAAGGTTCAGGCCGGCGTGGTCGGCAATATCGATGGCGCGCGCGAGACGATGTCGTCGTTGGTCACCTCGAGCCAGTCCGCGACCGGAGCGCTGCAGGCGGCACAGGCCGGCAACCAGCTGCTCGCGCTTCAGTCCCAGCAATTGTCAGACCTGACCGCCCTGATGGCGGCGCAAGGCCGCGCCCAGGCGCTGGACGCGGCGCAGCGCGCAGCGGCCCAGGACCAGGCCCGCGAACAGCTCCGCCGGTTCCTGGCCCCCGGTACCGGCTATCAGCCCGGCACCGTCTCGATGTTCCACAACTGACACGAGGGTTGGCGGACATGAAGACCATCGCCCGGATCGGCGCTGTCGCGTTCATCGCCATCGCGATCACCATGACCGCGATCGAGATGCGGGACGCGCGGACTCCGGTTGCCGAGCCGGTGGCAATTTCGGCGACGGCGCGCGAGCGTGATCCGTTTCGCGGCGCGCTGATCCGCTGCCAGGCGATCGGCCAGGCGGGGGCGACCGACGCCGCCTGCCTGCGTGCCTGGGCGGAGAATCGCAGGCGCTTTCTGGCACCGGGCGCAAGGCCGCGGGAGCGGTTGCCCGATCAGGTCGATGCCGCCGAGGTCGCAAATCAGCCTGCGGACGAGCCCATGGCCATTGCAAAATCTTCCGCTTCAGCGCCGGGCGAGGAGCACTGACATGGGTGGCACGGGTGTCATCGACCGCTTTCTCGAGGTCTTCACCAGCTATATCGATTCAGGCTTCGGCCTGCTGCACGGTGAGGTCGCGTTCATCGCCACGACCCTGATCGTCATCGACGTGACGCTGGCCGCCTTGTTCTGGACGATGGGCGAGGGCGACGACATCATCGCGCGGCTGATCAGGAAGACGCTGTTCGTCGGCGTCTTCGCCTATATCATTGGCAACTGGAACGCCCTGGCGAAGATCGTCTTCAACAGTTTTGCCGGGCTCGGCCTGAAGGCGAGCGGCACAAGCTTCACCGCCGCCGAGCTGCTCCAGCCGGGCCGGGTCGCGCAGGTCGGGCTCGATGCCGGCCAACCGATCCTGGAATCGATCTCGGGGCTGATGGGCTATGTCAGCTTCTTCGAGAATTTCATCCAGATCGTCGTGTTGCTGTTCGCCTGGGTGGTGGTGTTGCTCGCCTTTTTCGTGCTGGCGATCCAGCTGTTCATCACGCTGATAGAGTTCAAGCTGGCGACGCTCTGCGGGTTCGTGCTCATCCCGTTCGGCCTGTTCGGCAAGACCGCGTTCATGGCCGAGCGCGTGCTCGGCAATGTCGTCTCGTCGGGCATCAAGGTGCTGGTGCTCGCCGTGATCATCGGCATCGGCTCGACCCTGTTCGACCAGTTTACCTCGGCGATCGGCACCGCCCAGCCGACGATCGAGGATGCGATGACGATCGTGCTGGCGTCGCTGACGCTGCTTGGGCTCGGCATATTCGGACCGGGCATCGCCAATGGCATCGTCTCGGGCGGCCCCCAGCTAGGCGCTGGTGCCGCAGCCGGGACCGCTCTTGCCGCGGGCGGCGTCGTGGCGGGCGGTGCGGCCGCGGCGGGCCTGGCGGCGGGCGCTGCCGGCGGGGCAGTGACCGGCCTGGCGGCCGCCGGCGCTCGTGCCGCCAGCGGTGGGGCAGCGGCGTACCGGCTCGGCGCTGCCGGCAAGACCGGTGGGGCAAGTGTTGCCGGAGGCCTTGGCGGTGTCGGCAAGGCTGCTCTTGGCGCGGCAATCTCACCCCTGCGTAAGGCTGCCGACGCCATCAAGTCGGGCCATCAGGGTGGTGCGGGGTCGCCAGCCGGCGGTGAGACCTCGGGCCCATCGCAGGGTGGCCAGCCCGCCTGGGCCGCCGCCATGAAGCGCCGCCAGGCCGTGACCCATGCGGCGACCGTCGCCGCCCACACCTTGCGCTCGGGCGACGGCGGCGGTGCCGGCGCCGCGATCGATGTCAGCGAGAAGGACTGATCGATGTTTCGTCGCCCAACGATCCGCTACGGCAATGCGCCCGAGAGTGAGACGCCCTATCAGCGAGCCGGCCAGGTCTGGGACGACCGGATCGGTTCGGCGCGGGTCCAGGCGCGTAGCTGGCGCCTCGCCTTTTTCGGCACCCTGGCGCTGGCGGGAGGCCTTGCCGGCGGCCTGGTCTGGCAGGGCGCGCGCGGCACGATCGTTCCGTGGGTCGTGGAGGTCGACAAGCTCGGCGAGGCGCAGGCCGTGTCGCCCGCGACCGCTGCCTATCGGCCGACCGATCCCCAGGTCGCTTTCCATCTCGCGCGCTTCATCGAGCAGGTGCGGGGGATCGCCGCGGACCCGATCGTGGTTCGCGAGAACTGGCTCAGGGCTTATGACTTCACGACCGACAAGGGCGCGCTGGCGCTCAATGACTATGCCCGGACCAACGATCCCTTCGCGCAGATCGGCAAGGTCCAGGTCGCGGTCGATGTCTCGAGTGTGATCCGCGCTTCGGCGGACAGTTTCCGGGTGGGGTGGACCGAGCGCCATTACCAGGATGGGAGCCTTGAGCGCACCGAGCGCTGGTCCGCGATCCTGACCGTAGCCGTTCAACCGCCGCGCACCCCTGACGCCCTGCGGAAGAACCCGCTGGGGCTCTTCGTCAACGCCATCAACTGGTCGAAGGAGCTGGGCCAATGACCGCGCCGCATTTCCGTAAATCCGCCATTCCGGCACTGCTGCTCGCTACCGCGCTCGCAGGGTGCGCGACAGCATCGGCAAAGCTGCCCGCGATCAGCTATGACGATGCCGTGCCGGCGGTACAGGCATCGCCTCCGGCCGCGCCGGTCGAGGTCGTCGCGGTCCCGACACCGTTGCCGCTTCCAGGACAATTGAAGCCTCTATCGGTGGAAACATCTCGATCGGACCGCACCGACCCGAAATCGCGCATCGGCGCCGCCAATGAGGCGGCGCGCATCCAGCCGGCCCGGGACGGGTTCCTGAATGCGATCCAGCAATATCCCTGGAGCGACGGGGCGCTCTACCAGCTCTATGCGGCGCCGGGACAGGTGACCGACATCGCGCTGCAGGAAGGCGAACAGCTCGTCGGTGCGGGGCCGGTGGCGGCGGGCGACACCGCACGGTGGATCATCGGGGACACGGTGAGTGGCAGCGGACCGAACAGCCGAGTCCATATCCTGGTCAAGCCGACCCGCGCCGACCTCGCCACCAATCTGGTGATCAATACCGACCGGCGCACCTATCATCTCGAACTGCGGGCGACGTCCGCAACCTATATGGCCTCGGTTTCCTGGACCTATCCGCAGGACCGGCTGATCGCACTACGCGGCGAGAACGCAGCCGCGGCGAACGCGGCGCCGGTCGCGGCGGGTGTCGATCTTGCGTCGTTGAATTTCCGCTACGCGATCGAGGGCGACAGTCCGGCGTGGCGCCCCCTGCGGGCATTCGACGACGGGCGCCAGGTGTTCATCGAGTTTCCCGTCGGCATCGCGCAAGGTGAGATGCCGCCCTTGTTCGTGGTCGGCGAGGCCGGCCAGGGTGAGCTGGTCAACTACCGGGTGCGCGACCGCTATATGGTGGTCGACCGGCTGTTCGCCGCCGCTGAGTTACGCCTGGGCACGAAGAAGAGCGAGACCAGGGTGCGTATCGTCCGGAACGACGATCGCAGGGCCGGAAAGGGGCGGCGATGAGCGAGGGGGTGGAGCCTGCGCCGGCGCTTCCGGATCTCCGGCTTCGCGGCGACCCGCCCCGCGTGATGCGGCTGTCGCGCCGGGCGCTGATGGTGCTGGCGCTTCTCGCCAGCGCCGGCATCGGTGGATCGCTCTTCTACGCGCTGCGGCCGGCGCACCGGCAGGCGGCGGAGGAACTCTACAATACCGACAGCCGCGCGACGGCCGACAGCGTGGCGAGCGCGCCGAAGGATTATGGACAGGTGCCAAAACTCGGGCCGCCGCTGCCGGGAGACCTTGGACGCCCGATCCTCTCGGCGCAGCAACGCGGCACCGACGTGCCGGCGCCGTCGTTCGGGCCGGGTGTCGGTGCGCCGCCCGCTGGCGCGGCGGCAAGTCCGGCGGCGAATGCCGCCCTGGCGGCCCGCCAGCGCATCCGGCAGGAGCATGATGCCGCGCGCACGAGCAAATTGTTCCTCGGGACCGCAGCCGGTGCCTCAGGGGGCGGGTATGTTCCGGCGTCATCCGATCTGCCCGGCGGCCTCGGCACTGTCGGGTCCGGCACGGGTGCGACGCCGGCGGTTGCTTTGCCGCCAGCCGAAGACGTGGCCCAAAACGGACAGGCGGCGAAGCGGGCATTCCTCAAAGAGGGAGCCGACCGACCGGCGACGAGCGCTAGCCGGCTCGTGGAACCCGTATCGCCTAATGTCCTGCAGGCCGGTAGCGTCATCGCCGCGGCGCTCATCACCGGCATTCGCTCCGATCTCCCCGGGCAGATCACCGCCCAGGTCACCGAGAATATCTATGACAGCCCGACGGGCAGGATCCTGCTGATCCCGCAAGGGTCGAAGCTGGTCGGCGCGTATGATTCTCAGGTGTCGTTCGGCCAGAACCGGGTGCTGCTCGCCTGGGATCGGCTGATCCTCCCGGATGGACGGTCGATATCCCTGGATCGCCTGCCCGGTGCGGACGGGGCCGGATTCGCCGGATTGCAGGACAGCACCAACTATCATTGGGGTGGGATTGCGAAAGCGGCTTTGCTCTCGACCGCGCTTGGGATCGGCGCGCAGGCCGGCTCGAACGGCAATGACGATCTGGCCCGCGCCATCCGCGAGGGAACGTCGGACACGATCAACCAGGCTGGTCAGCAGATCGTCCGGCGGCAATTGAACGTCCAGCCGACGCTGACTATCCGGCCGGGCTATCCTTTGCGTGTCATCGTTACCCGCGATTTGGTGTTGGCGCCGCTGGCGCAGGGAGACCGTTGATGGCCGGATTGAAGCTGGGTCCGCTGGTGGAGGACAAGCCCGTACGGGTCACCCTTGAGCTTCCAGGACCGGTCCACCGCGACCTTGTCCGTTACGCCGCCGCTCTCGGTGCGCAGACCGGGCAGGCACCGGTGACACCCGAAAGGCTCGTCGCGCCGATGCTCGAGCGGTTCATGGCCACGGATCGGGCGTTCAAGAGGGCCTGAGCCACTGGCCGTCACAGCGCGATCCCGTCCGCAATTTTGACGTGATGCCGGACCGGGCTACCATTCGCGATGCAGGCTGCTAAGTGCTGGGCAGGTACAACGGTAGAAATTGGCAGAGATGAGCGGTCAGGAGCGACCCATGACCGCAGAGCCTGCGCCAGTCGCCACGGACCAGGAACTCAAATACGACAAGGGTGACCGACGCAAGAAACATGTCGGCACGACGAGCGAGCCCGTGATCGAACTCGATCCCCACCAGCCGCGCAAGCTGATCGGGAAATGCCCCAAGGGGCTTGAGCGCCAGGCCGCGGCGATCCTCAAGCGATCCCTGGCTGGTCCCCGGGGCGATCGTCCCGGCAGCTACGCGAAACACCGATATGCCGTTCACAACGGCACCATTTACGAGGCTGCCACCAGCGATCGGGGAGAGACCTATCATGGATATCCATACCACGGTAAGCTCGCCAAGGCATTGGTCGCAGAGTTGAGGAAGTACGCCGTGGAGGACGAGATGGAGGCCCAGTTCGACAAATGGGTCCGCGATCACATCACCGCGCATGGCAGCTGGCAGCCGTGAGCAAGGGCCTGGAATTCCGGTTGTCGGACCCGCTTGACGCCGACGCGCCATCCTATGTCCATTTCAGCGTTGGGCTGGACGGCGAGGGATTCTGGCCGGTCGCGTGTGACGACGAGGCGGCGGTCGAGATATTTATCGACGATATTCTCGATTATCTCACAGACTTCTGGATGCCGCTGCTGCTTCGGCAGACCTATCCACTCGCCTTTACAGAACCGCCGGAGCGCCCGACCGCCCTGGCGACTGCCGCTGCATCTCGTTGGCTGCAATTTCCGGAAAGTCAGGTCGAGGCAGAACAGTCTCGCGTATCGGCCTTTGAAGAGGCGCATAATCTCGCGCGCTGCTTTGATGGTCAGTTCGCGTTGCCACCTCTCTGGCTCCTTCGTGATCGCGAAGATCTGATCATCGATACCGGCGAACGACTGGCGAGGGTGGATTTCGAGCAGGGGACTGCCGCGCTGACGATGCTTGGCGACCAGATCGCGTCCCGGCTCGAACAGGCGGGAGTGAAGGCCTCGCTCGTCCAGGCATGGCGTGCGCGTGAGGAGGCCAGCGGCGTTCGGATGGTCGAGCTCTCCGCAGGGCTCTCAACCGACAAGGCCCAGGCCCTGATCAAGGCAAGATATCTCGCGGCGCCCGAGAACCTCGTCCAGGCGGCGAACGACAATGATGAAATCGTGGTCGCAGCCCGGATGGCCGGCGCGCTGCCGCTGGAAGATATCAAGCGGATCATCAACCTGGCCAAGGGGTTTGCGCTACATCCAAGCGAGCCCCTTGCGAAGCTCGGCAGGGCGACGCGGGAGCATCTTGCTACCGCCTTTGCAGATGCCAAGCCCTTCGATCAGGGCGAAGCGGCGGCGCGCCTGCTTCGTAAATCTCTTCAGATCGACGTTGACGGTGTGCTTGACGTTCGCGCCCTTGCCGGGTCGCTTGGCATCGAGGTGAAGGAACACGGGCTGTCGATCAGCGCGATGGCGGGATTGGCAATTTGCGGTGCCCATCATGGTCCGGGTGTGCTGTTGAACAGACGAAGCAGCCATCTCCTCCACGCGAAGTCGGCGTCGAGGGAGGCAATGTTGCGCTACACGCTCGCCCATGAGCTGTGCCATCTGATCCTCGATGGCGAGCATTCGTTCACTGCCGTCGATGTTCTCAGTGGTCGCATGCCCCCCGCAGTGGAGAGTCGAGCGCAATCCTTCGCCGGCGAACTACTGTTCCCAACCCGCCTGGCGCACTCCTTGTGGGAGGGGCATGGCAGTCCGGTTATCGCTGCCGGTCTTGGTCCGGTGCTGGACGAGGCGGTTGAACGATACCAGGTCACCCGAAGTGTCGCGGCGTGGAAGGTCGAGCATGCCGCGAGGCAGGTCGGTATCGATCTCTACGGAGTGCTGAATTCACTGGCACGATACCGGTAGTGCCTCGTCTCTTCTGACGTCGCCAGTCTGATCAATCCTACATAGGTAGCGCCGGTCGCAGCGGTATTGGATGTCGCTGCGGGCCAGGCCGCGTACTGTATGCGCGCTCGCGCTGCGAGGCGGCAAAGGCGCCGTTATGTTTTCTCGGAGGTTGAGCCATGAAGTCCGAGGTTTTGTAACAAACCTGGAAGAGCGCTACACCACCGCCAGTCGATCGTCAGATAGCGCCGTGGTGGGGAAACGCCGGTTCGGACAAGCGTTATGAGCTCAGCCAGGCGCCTTCGGCGTCCTCGAGGGCGAGATGCATCTCGCTTTCGGCCTGGAGCTCGTTGAGCCGGCGAGAGATTGCCTCGAAATCGCCGTCCCTCGGAAATCTCGAATCCGCCTTGGCTGATCTGGCAAGGTCGCCGATCGCATCCTCGCGCGCGACCTGTGCCAGCAACCAGCGCCCGAAGGGTTGCGCCGACGCCAGATATCGTTCGTCCGTCGCTGTGGCCATGGTTGTGCTCTTCCCTCGTTGAGTCGGTATTGCGGAACATTAGTAGAACAAAATGCCGGCCCCGAACAGGGTCACTGGTCGCGCGCGCGGCTCGAACCGCCGCGGAATGGCGAGGGCCCGGCACGCGGTCCCGCCGATTTCCTGTCTTTCATCGCCACGCTACGATTGCGCCGGATCCTTGTTGCGCCAGGGCATTTACCGCCCCTTCTACTCGCCCCCGACGCCGGTGCGCATCACGCGGCCGGCCAAGGGGAGGATCCCGTGACCACTATTCATTCAAGGACTTCGGAGCAGGGGTGGCCATGCCGGCTCATGTCCGCCGCCATCATCGTTGCCATCGCGGCGGCACCAGCGCCGGTGTTCGCCAATAACCATGGCGAGAGCCTCGCCTGGCAGTTCAAGACGTCGACGGATCGCGCCAACCAGGCAGCGGTGCTCGACCTCATCGAGAAGCGCCGCGGCGGCTATTATGCGGCGCCAATCTACAACACCAATATCGCCCGCCAGTATAATTGCTCGATCGCGGCGACCGCGACCGGCAACAGCGGCGCGCAGACCGCGCTGGCCAATTCGCCGAGCGTCGCCGGCGCGACCTCGACCGCGACGGGCAACGCCAACGCGACGACCATCGGTGACGGGCATGGTGGTGCCACGGTCGATGGTAGTCAGAGCAACAGCGGTGCGGTGTCCTCGGGCGTCACCGGGGCGACGGTCACCAATGTCCATGGCACCGCGTCGCAGGCGCTCAATTCGGACCAGGCAAATAGCGGCAACCAGACCGCCAGCGTGCAGGACAGCCGTGCCTGCGCGTTCGCGGCGCTCAACTGATGCGCGCTGTGAATGTTCGCACCGGGCGATCGGCCGGGAAGGGGAGGCGGGCCGCTGGCGTGTCGTTGCTGGCGACTGCCCTGTCGGGCTGCGTTCAGCTGCATCAGGCGCGGCTCGGGGTGGGGGAGGCGCCGACCCTGATCGGGCCGGCGGTGCGCGACAACCGGACGCCGATGGACCCGGCGCTGGCTTGCCTTGCCGGCGCCATCGTTGCCGCGAAGGCGCGGCCGCCCGTGATCGGGGTCGGCGACGTGCGTGACTATACCGGCAAATATTCGGTCAGCGAGGGCAATGCGATCACCCAGGGCGGCGCGCTGATGGTGACGTCGGCGCTCGGCAAGCTTGGTGGCGCGGTCGGTCTTGCCGAGCGATTTGATCCGACCATCGCCGAGCGCGAACTGGGCTATACCGATCGTCGCCAGCTCGGCGACGGCGAGATCCATGATGTCGCCGGGCAGACGGGTACCGGCAAGGTGCCGTGGCTGCCTTATTATGGCGGCACGATCCGCCTTTCCGACTATTACATCGTCGGCGGGATCACCGAGCTCAACTACGACATCCGCTCGGGCGGGATCGATACTGAGGTCGGTCAGCTCGGACCCAAGGCCCGGATATTTACGCAAGGCGTGGCGATCGACCTGCGCATCGTCGATACCCGTTCGCTGCTCGTCGTGAAGACGGTCAGCCTGACCAAGCAGTTCACCGGCTATGAAGTCGGCTTCAACCTGTTCCGTTTCTTCGGCTCCGACCTGTTCGACATCAATGCCGGCGCCAAGGGCCAGGAGCCGCTTCAGCTCGGCATCCGCACCGCGCTCGAAGAAGCGACGCTGCGACTGGTCGCGGCCGTGACGAGGATAGAGCCCGGGGCCTGCCTTGCCAGTCAAAGCTGGGCGGCGATGCCGACTGCCGGAACGGCGCCGCGCGGGGCGGATATTGCCCGCTCGCCGACGACCATGATCGGGGCCGCCTTCAATGCCGCCCCGGCCGGAAGCGGCCGATCTGGCGATGGCGTAGTGCAGGTGCCGTTCGAGGTCGGCTCGGCTGAACTCGCCGGCGCCGCTCTGGCGCTGGTCGACCGCATCGTCGTGGCCCAGGCGACGGGACCGGTCGAGGTCGCGATCGTCGCGCGCGACACCGAGACGCCCGATCCGGGCAAGCGCGATGCCCTTGCCGACCAGCGGATCGCCGCGCTGATCGCGGCACTTGCGGCCCGCGGCATTGCCGCTGGCGCGGTGACATTGCTGTGGCGCGCGGATTCGGCCGAAAGCGCGGTCCACCGCAACGCCCCCGGCCTCCAGGACATCGCCCGGCTGCGCATCGGCCACTGAGCCGATCCGGCCACCGAGCGCTCGAAACAGGGGAGGTGCCCGCCATCAACCGCCTTCGATCCCGATTTTCGATCATCCTCCAACCGACAGGAAATCCATCATGAAACATGCTCCTTCACGCCGCTCGCGGCGTCTGCTCGGCAGCGCCGGGCTCACGCTCGCGACCCTGCTGGCCGCGGCACCGGCTTCGGCCCAGCTCAGCCAGGTCCAGGCATCGGGTCCGAACACCCTTGCCAGCGACCAGGCCAATCGCGGCGCTCCGACATTCGCCGACGGCGATGGCACGATCATCCAGATCGTCCCCGGCGCAACCGTCCAGGGCTCGGTGATATCGGTCTCAGGCAATGCCGTGAGCGCCGCGGCCCGCGGCAACAGCCTGGCCGACAGCCTGGCACCCGATGCACTGACGGCGGCCGGCGACGGTGCCGCGAGCCATCTCGCCGCCGGCAGCGGCGGTGTGGTCGCGCGCGCCGACAGCCTCATTGCGAGCAGTCAACGCAATCTCGGCTCGGAAGTGCAGGCTGTCCTGCTGGCGCCGCGCCACGCGCTCGATGCCGGTTCGGTCACCGCCAGCCGGTTCGCAATCACCGCCAACAGCCAGGAGGCCGACGCGCTCGGCAATGCCGGCATGAGCGCGCTGTCGCTCACTGGCGGCTTGAGCGGCGGTGGTATCGTCGCGCTGCAGAAGAACGATGCCACGTCGCCCGTCGCCGCGCGGTCGCTTGGCGTGACCCGGTTGACCGCCGGGCAGGTCCAGGCAAGCGACCTGTCGCTGAGCCGCAATCTCGTCCGCGCACTCGGCTATGGCAATTCGGTCGACAATGCGCTGAGCGCCACGGGCATCAACGTCGCGGTGCCGGCCAATGGCGATGCCGCTGCGATCGTTCCCGCGGGGGGCGATGGCGATCCTGCGGTCAATGCCGCCTATGCCGTCCTCAGCAACCAGGAGACGGGCGCGACCGTCAAGGCGCGCACCGGCGACGACAATGCGTCCGCCTCGTTCGGCGTCACCCTGACCGGGGATCTCTATGCATCGTCGGTCGGCAATGACGAAAATGCCGTCGTCGCGGCGGGCTATGGCAACCGTTCGGCCAATGCCCTCGATCTCGCGGCAGCCTCAGTCGTCCGCGGCGCGGTTGGCGACGGCGGCGCGCTTGCCAATGTCACCGGCGTGCAGCGGATCGACGATTCCAGGGTCGTCGCGTTGTCGCTCGGCGGGACCGTTACCGATGTGCTCGGCGGGGTGGCCGCCAGCGGGCTTTCGGCTTCACGCAACAGCCTGCTGACCCAGGCGACCGGCAACCTCGCCAGCGGCAACCTGCTGACCGTGAAGGCCGACACGATCGATGTGCCGGGAGGTGATCCGTTGTCCGGCGGGGTGGTCGGAACGGCCGTGGTTTCCGGCGACGGCACCGCGAGTGTGAGCGCGCCGATCAGTGTGCTTGGCGTTCAGGAATTCGGCCATGGGTTTGTCGGCGCCATGCAGCTGAACGGCGGCGTCCGGCTGGTCGCGGAAAATGGCGTGAGCGAGGCGTCCCTGGTGGCCGACGGCAATCTCGCGACCGCCGCCGCGACGGGCAATATGGCGGTCAATGGTGCGACACTCGAGGCGACCTCGCTGCGTAGCGCTGCCGATGTCGACAGTCTCCAGACCGGTGATGGCACCGTGCAGGTTGTACTGGGACAGCTGTCCAGCCGTGCCGGAGCGGTCGTCGCGCCGCAAAGCGGGGTGTCTGACTCGACCCTGTCGGCCAGCGGCAACAGCGCGACCGGGACCGCCTTGGGGAATGCGGCGACCAACAGCCTGGCCGTCGCCGCGAACCTGATCGCCGATGGGAGCGGCCATGACGATGCCGAGGCCGGGTCACTGCCCGCTGGCTATGGGGCGGCAGCGACCTTCGCGCTGGCGAACAACCAGAAGCTCGGCGAACCGAGCATCGACGGCAGTTCCGCCGCGCATGTCAGCAGCGAGATATATGGCCAGTTCGGCATAACCGGCAGCGGCGCCACCGATCATTCGTCGCTGATCGTCGATGACAACGCCCAGCGCGCCAATGCGCTCGGCAACAGCTCGGTCAACCGCCTCACGGTGTCCGCAACCTCGCTGGCCGCGGACGGGGCCCCCGCGGCCGGGACCGCTTTGTCCTCCTCGCAATATGGCGAGGCCGTGATCAGTTCGACCTCCGACCTCAATCTCACCGCGAAGGGTGATCTCGATGCGTCCAGCGTGTCGCTGTCGGGCAATGCCAACCAGGCGCTGGCAGCGGTCAACGATGTCGATAACGGCCTTGCCATCGACGCGGCCGGGACCGGCAGCGTCACCGGTGGCGCTGCCCAGGGCGATATCGGCTCGCTTGGCTCGGCCGGCATCGCCGGCGACAATGTCCTGGCCAGCACCCAGTTCGCGACCGGCAGCGCCACCGCCTCGGCCCGGACGTCGATCGCGAACGTGGCGGGGACGACCGGGCTGAACGCGTCCCGTTTCACGATCGCGGGCAATGGGACCAGTGCCGATGCTTCGGCCAATCGGGCGATCAACAAGGTCTCGGTGAGCGCCGGCCCTGCCGGGCAGGCCAATGCCGGCCTCGCCAGCAGCCAGATGAGTGTCGCGGACGTGACCGCTTCAGCCGTCACCACAGCGGCCTATGTGTTCGCCGTCGCGCCCGGCGCGACGGTATCCGGTTCGTCGATCGCGATCGGCGGGAACAGCACCACTGCCCTCGCAAGGGGTAATGTGGCCGACAACCAGCTCAGCTTGAGTGGCGCGGGGGCGGCTGTTTCGTCCGCGGTTCCGGCCGTTCGGATCGGTCGCTTCGACAGCACCGCCGGTGCCGCGGCGCTGCTGCTCAACGGCCAGTCCAATTATGGCGCCGTCACCGCGTCGGCGGGCGCGACGAGCTACGGCGTTCCGCTCAATCTCGCCGCTGCGCCTTTCTCCGCGTCGAGCGTGGCGCTGACGGGCAACAATGTCTCGGCGAATGCCTATGGCAATGCCGCGAGTAATCAGGTGACGATCGGCTCGATCGGCCAGCTGCCGACCGCGGCGCTGGTCAATGTCCAGGCCAATTACGGTCCCGTCACCGCGCTGGTGACCGGAGCGAATTACCGCGTCGCCGCCGGGCCCGTGACCGGCAGCGCGCTGTCGATCACCGGCAACCAGCTCGCTGCGATCGCGACGGGCAACCAGGCGATTAACACCGTCCTCACGGCGCGCTGACCGGATCCGCGCCGGGCGGGCCCGCGCCCCCAGGGCCTGCCCGGCAAGCGGGGAGGGCCGTCACGCTTCCCTTGTCGTGACGGCCCTTCGATATCGCATGGCGGGTGCGGTCGAACGGGAGGCCGCCGCCCTGGTTTCAATCGCTGGCGATGGGTCGGGCGTAGCGCCGGGACAGCAGGTCGAGGAAGTGTTTCAGCGCTGGGTTGTCGTTGTCGCGGCGCCAGTGGACGCTCTGGTCGAGGGTCGTCGCGCCGTACGCGTCGTGCACCTCGCGCAGGATCGGCATGTCGGTGCCGAACGGCGGAATGGGAGGGACACCGGCCAGGACCGCGAGCCGATCGGCCGTGACGAAGGAGGGGAGATTGTCGCGGCTGACATCCTGTGTGGCGATCCGTGGCCTGTGGCCCGGTCCGGAGAGGCGGGCGGTGATCATGGCGCCGATGTCGGGACCGGGGTCCGCCGCTGTCACGACGAACGAGGCGCCCCGCAGATCGGTCCAGTAGAGCGTGTCGGCGTAGGCCAGCGGATGCCCCGGGGGCAAAGCGAGCAGGAGCGGCTCGCTCCAGAAGCTCAGCGAATGCATGGCGGGACGATCCGAGCGGCCGGCAAGGATCGCGAGGTCCAGATTGTCCTTGTCCAGCGCGTTCAGGAGCCGGTCGCGGCTGTCTTCGCTCGCCTCGATCTCGACGTCGGGCCAGGCGGCGCGATAGGCCCTGAGCGCGGCGGACAGGTCGCCGCCCGCCAGCGAGCCGTGAAAGCCCAGCCTGAGCCGACCGGTCTCTCCCCGGGCGAGCGCGCGGGATTCCCGGTCGAGCGATGCAATGTCCTCGACGATATGGCGCGCCCGGCGCAGGAACCTCTCGCCGGGATCGGTTGGCACCACGCCGCGCGTGGAGCGCCGGAACAGCGGTAGGCCGAGACGGTCTTCGAGATACTGGACGCGCTTGCTCAGCGTCGATTGCTTGATGCCGAACTGGTCGGCGGCCCGGCTGAAGCTGCCGCTGTCGGCGGCGGCGAGCGCGTAGCGCAGGAGGTGGACTTCGATCATTCACGGCCCTTTGCCGCGCGCCGGTCGATCGTCGTGTCGGCCGGTCGTTCGCGGGTTGGGGAGAAATAGGGGGATTGGGGTGCGGGGCTATTCCAAGAAATGGGCAGAGTGCGGCGATATCGCGTGTTTTGGCGCGCGAGGCTTTCCAGCTTGGGATGGGAGGCTCGTTCTCGCTGAGTGGATTGCGATGCGGCTTGTTCCGCTTGGGCCGCCGATGGGGACGTCCCGCGCCTGCGGCGCGGCCGCGCTCTACTTCGCCAGGCACGCTTCGCGTCGCCAGGCTTCGCCGAGCCCCGCTTGCGGGTCTCGGCCGGAGGTGACGATCGGCTGGCGCGTGGCCGCGCTGGGCGCGGCCTGGAATGAGTGCGGCGATCGAACGGCCAATCCAATGATGGTGATGATATTGATGGCGCCTTGGAAGGCCGATGCCGGTTGGCCGACGCTGCGGCGTGCGACTGCGGATGGCTGACCTTCGTTCAGGAGATCGGCGATCGGCGGCGTAGTGAAGCGCAGCATGGGTCAGGACCCGCGCGATACACCCGAGCGGCTACTAGGTCGTGCACCACGCGGAATCTACGTTGCAGTTTTTGGGTTGGGGTTCGGATTATTCCCGGCCAGCAGACCGAAGGGATCAAGGTCAAGTCGCGGGACTTTCGGTGATGATCGTCAGCAGCCCATCCGTCGGCCTCGCCAACCTTTACTTGCTGTTCAGTGGTCGCCCACTAGCAAGGCTCGCGCACATCCTGATCGAGGCAACCAGATCTGCCTCCGTGCCGAAGGTCAGGAATTCGACGACGGCATCGGTTACCTCCGTTGACACCTTGGGATTCAAAATAAGCATATCGGCATATTTATTCAGTGCGATAAGAGTGGCGTTTCGGCGATGTCGTTTTCCGTTGATCACCTTGGAGATCGTCTCCTGGCGTATGCCCGTCGCGGTCTCAATGTCTTTCTGTGTTGCGAGCCCGTCTCGACGAATCCGGCGGAGCTTGTCAGCGAGACTGGAGATGAAGTCCGAATCGTCCATTTACTTTGACTGGCATACTGGCATAATTCAATCAAGAGACTGGGAGATGAGCTTTGAATCCGATCACGCAGGGCATCGACAGTCACATAGGGTTCAAGGACTGGACCCGCGAACGCGAGGTCGCGACAATCGGCACGAACACCGGTTCGATAGCACTCGCCTTTCAGGACTGGCGTCATTTCAAGGAGGCGTTCGCCCCGGAACTGATCGAACTCGCGGTCTCGGAGACGAAGGGCAGAGTCGCGGCGATAGTCGATCCTTTTGGCGGGTCCGGGACCACGGCACTCGCCGCTCAGTTTCTTGGGATCAAGCCGACCACGATCGAGGTGAACCCCTATCTCGCTGACCTGATCGAAGCGAAGATCGCCACCATCGACCTGGATGCGGCGGCGGCGGCTTTTGGGCGGGTCGTCGAACGAGCCGCTGAAGCCAAAGCGCACTCAGCAGGCATCTTCCCGGGCGCGCCAGCCACGTTCGTCGAGCCGGGGGTGAAGGGCCGATTTCTCTTCTCGCGTTTGGTGGCCGAGAGGATCACCGCCTACCGCGAGGCGATCGCGGACGAGGCGAGTGCTGATATCCGCAGGTTGTTCACCGTGGTGCTGGCTTCAGCGACGGTGCCCGCGAGCAATGTGGTCGTCAGCGGGAAGGGGCGGCGTTATCGGCGGGGCTGGCAGAAGCGCCTGATTGATCCGGCGACGATCGACGACTGGTTCCGGGACGGCGTCCTCAGGGCGCTGTATGATCTGCGTCTCTATGGCGACCGCGCGTGTATCGACTACACGCTGCTTCGTGGTGACGCCCGCGAGCGCGTCGCGGAACTACCGGATCACGACCTGGCCGTCTTCTCCCCTCCGTATCCGAATTCATTCGACTACACCGACGTCTACAACGTCGAGCTGTGGACGATGGGATACCTCGATGGGAAAGCGGCGAACCTAGCGCTGCGTAACAGCACCCTGCGCAGCCATGTGCAGATACATCGCGACATGGCCGCGACAGGGATCCAGAGCGGCCTGCTCAGCGAGACCGTGAGGCGTCTGGAGAACGTGGCGGGCCACCTATGGAATAAGAACATCCCAGCGATGGTGGCGGCCTACACGGCGGACATGGCGACCGTGCTTCGAGGCATCGCCGCGCGTATGCGACCGGCCGGCCGGACCTACATGGTGGTCGGGGACAGTCGCTACGCCGGAATCGACGTCCCGGTCGCGGCAATCCTGGCGCAGATCAGCCCGGGCATCGGCTTCGAGGTCGTCAGGGTTGAGCCGTGCAGATCAATGCGTGCCTCGCCGCAGCAGGGTGGCCGCGCCGAATTGGCGGAATCACTCGTCGTCCTCGAACGCCGTTAGACGCCAGACTCCCCAGCGAGCCGGGCGTCTTCCGGGGAACCGTACATCGGACGCACGTTATATTCCGGTTTCGGAGAGAGTCTCGCTAGCTGCTTGAGAACATCGGCATCCCCGAACAGGTCGTCGGATTTGTCTCGCCGCATGTCGTAGACCTCAAGTAGTCCATGTTCGGTCTTGCTGTTCTTTTGATAGCCCCAGGCCTGCCGAAGGCCCTTCTTGACGGCCTCGATGTTTTCGGACCGATTGATGTCACCCGGTTTGGTTTTGCCCGTCGCATGAGCGAAGGTCCTGATCACCTTGAGCTCGAGGATTGCCCAGTAGGCGAGCGGTTGTCCGTTCGCGTTGGTGAGCAGCTTGACGTCGATCCGACCGATGTTCGTCTTGTGCTCGCAAACAACCTTGATGACTCCTTGGAACCAAGAACTGAGATGCCGGCTCAAGCCGTTTTGTATGGCCAGTTCTGGCCGAGCACCGGGAACATATGCGATCGCCCGCTTCGGCTCCCACACTCCGTTTTCGCAGTGCCCGGGCGTTAGAAGCTGATCGAGACGGAAGCGCTCGAGTGCTTCGCGCAGTGCCTCCACGGTCGCCACCGGGGGGACGCTTCGGATCGGATCTTCCCGCGTGATGGCTGCCTGAACGCCGGCGGTCCTCACGGTCATCTTGGCGGTTGGCCGATAGGCGATTACTAGCGGGGATTCACCGAAGCCCTTGTCCGACAACCAATCGAGAAGTCCATCCGGCTCGCAGGGCATGGGGAAGATCTGTCCGTGCGCGCCGTCGCGAGTGAGCAGAAGCACGTTACCCAGCAGAGGCTTGGTTGTAGCCGCCGGATCGGCGATCGGAGCCGATGAGAATGTCGCCTGATGTTCGCGCGGCCGCGCAACCATGACGAATGCGGCGACCTCGTGGTCGGCGGCCTCGCCCGGCCAGGCGTTCTGTGCACGTCGTTCGACAAGCGCTCGAATAGCTTGAGCGAAGCGGTCGGGATCGTCCGCACGCGTGTTGGGCATTGTGAGCAGCGTCGCCGCCGCCTGAACCAGGTCCTTGTCGTCGACGCCTTCGACCGGAGACGGTTCAGCCATTTACGGCCCGTCCAAGGTAGTTTGCGTATAGGAACAGCTTCTCTCCGCTCGTGAGATGCGCCTGGTCGGGAAGGAATTGTTCGAAGCGTTCGGCTGTACGCCAGCTGGGGTTCGCGGCCCACGGGTTCTTAGTCCACGCAGCGAAATCGATAACGTTCTCACCCAGTCCTTCGGAGCGATACGTGACGTCCGAAGACGTTGCTCGATTGAGTTCCTCATCGGAGAGCGTGGCGAGAGCCCCTGCCAGCTCGACTAGGAAGCCGTGCACGTTCGCATCTTCCAGGTCGAGAGGCCGGCGCAGTGGCTCGGCGCCGAGCGCGGCAAGGAGGTCCGCTAGTCGCGGCGAACCGAAGTCCAGCGCGTAGCAACCCTCGAGCCGTGCGCCGACGTCGTCCGGACCGCGGCCGACGTAGTCGAGATTGGATATCTCGACGAGCCCCATGACGACGAGGTGATCCAGTTCCTCCTGCAGATCTGGGTAGTGCGGTCCTCCGTCGATCTTCAGGATTTTGCCGTCGAACGCCGGCAGCCCCCAAACCGGGCTCAGCACGTCCGCGAGGTAGGCAAGGGCATGCAGACGCGGGGATGCCAACGGCGTGATGGCTGCGCGTTCAGCGGCGTCAAGCAGCATGACGAGGCGGCTGCGGCGACGAACGCGCGAGATGTCGGACGGGTTGAGCTGCTCACTGATCACCGGTGATCGCCTGTTCCAGCAACTTCTCGTATTGGGCCCGATCGAGCTCGAGCGCTCTGTTGGGTGCGGCCACCTTGAGCAGGTTCAGCACGCGCTCACGTCGAGCTTCCGTCTCCGCGTCAGACTTCGACTTGCCACCGAAAAGACCAGTGATCAGCCCCGCGTTGGATAGATTGCTCGTGACGATGAGCCGGTTGTCGGAAACGGAGCCGAACTCCGCCAGCGCCCTGCCGACGCGGACCATCGCGACGCCATCAAGGCTGGCTTCCGGTGTCTCCATCACAAAGGTCGCTGAATTACCGGGAGCCGCGACGCGTACCAGCGACAATCTGAAGGCGAGGTCGATCAGTTCGCGCTGCGATTCCGACACGTCGCTCGGGTCGTCGCGACGCACGAAACCCGGACGGTTCGCGGCCACCATCTCCGCCTTGTATGCGGGAAAGCTCAACCGGCTTTCGCCAGTGGCTTTTTCAGCTTGGGTGTAGCGGGGTTTGAGCTTGACCTCCGCGAGCCGCGCTGGTTCGGCGAGCAGGTTCTCGGTCAGCTCCGCGAAGTTTTGCATCACCTCGGCGGCCCGGGACGAGATGAGATCTTCCTTGTCCGCGAGGAGGTTGGAGAGTTCACGAACATGCTCGGCAAGCGAAGCGCTCCATTCCGCATGCTGGCGGCGCAGGGTCACGAGCGTCGTCTCGATTTCCTTGCTGGTCACTCCGTCGGGCAATTGGGCGCGAAGTCGCCGATTCCGGGCCTTGCGGTCTTCGATCGAGATTCGCAGTGCAATCGACTTGTCCAGCGCTCGATCGTAGTTCGTCGCGATCTGTTCGAGTTGCTTTGCCTTCGCAGACACCTCAATCTCAGCGAGTTTCGCAGCCGCCTGAGCCGCGTCGAGCTTGGCCTGCTCGAACTTGTATTTCCCAACGACGTTGTGCTGTTCCTCCGGTGGAGAGCCGCAGGCGGGGCACATGCCCTTCGCCAGCAGCGCCTCCAGCTCCTCTTGCTTGCCGATCGCGTCCGCATCGCACACGAGACATTTGGCGCGGGTCAGGATACGGGCGATGACAAGGCGCGAGGCTTCGTCCATGTCAGGGTAGAGTGTGGCCAACGAGGAATACTTGATCCGTTCGACCGCGCCCGAGGCCTCCTCGCGCGCGATTTTCGCCTTCTCGTGCTCAAGTCGGACCGACTGTCGCTGCTCCTCGTACTTCGACAGCGATTCGTCGAACCGGGCCTTCTCGATGAGGTCGGCATCGAGCAACTTCTGTTCGGCGTCGAGCTGAGCCGCTGCGGCTTCCGATCCGGCCTCCGCCTTTCTAGCTTCCTTCAGATCGTCTTCGGTCGCGGTGATCCGCGCCTGAATTCCGCGGGCCTGGCTGTCGGCACTCTGCACCTGTCTCTCAAGCAGCGCGACCTTTCGGGCGTCGTCCTTGTCGAGAAAGAGTGCGCGAAGCACTTGGCGCTGAGCGTTCTCGTCCCACAGTGCGCCGGGACGGCTCTCGTGGAACAGCATCACGTGATGAAGCACCAGGAGGACATCGGTGAATGAACCCAGTCCCATTAGATCGGCAAGCGCCACCTGGAATGAGGCTTCACGTTCATCTCGATTCCGTCCGGTGACTGCGGATTCGTCATCGATCTCGAATTTCGACAGCGAAAGATCCGACAGTGCGCGTTCGACGAGGAATCGCTTGCTGCCGAACGTCGCTGTCAGGACTACGGACGCGCGCACCGCGTTGTCGGCCACCCGCTGCCGGAAGAACGATATCGGCTTGGACTTGAGCCTCACCGGGTTCTCCGGCATCGACACGCTCATTTCCGTGGAGGCCCCGTCGCCGGTGAGGTCGTAAGGACCGGTGAACGCCCGGAGGATCGCCGTGAGGAGGGTCGTCTTACCTAGACCGTTGATTCCCGCGATCACGGTGAGACCAGCCTTGAACGGTTGGGTCACGCCGGAGCCGGATGGATCCCCTGGGAACAGCCCGTAGTCCATCACGCTCAGGCCGGTGAGGACTGGCATCGTCACCATGGCGCACAGACCATCGACTGGGATCCAAACCAGCTCGAAAGCAGATTTTCAACCCGACTCGGTTTCGCTTTCCCCATCCAGGAGTAATGGGACAAGCGCGAAGGCGCGACAAGACAACCACGGTCCAGCGATGTCGCGCGCGGACGAGCTGGATCGCTGATTCGCCGCTTCATCCTAGACGCTCACCACAACCACGGTAATGTTATCACGACCACCTGCCGAGAGTGCGGCGTTGACGAGTGCAGTCGCCGGATGTGCAGGTCCGCTGCGCAGGACGAGCGCGATGGCGTCCTCGTCGACGAGATCGGTCAGGCCGTCGGAGCACAGAACGATCACATCGCCGGGCGCGATCGCCACCTCTTCGATATGTGGGACGAGCTTCCTTCTATCGAGGGTCCCCCCGAGTGACTGTGTCAGGGCGTGGCTCCGCGATCCCGGAACGCGACTGTCGACCGGTGTGTGGTCGACGCTGTGCATTTTCAAATATCGTCCCCGGAGGATGTAGGCCCGGCTATCCCCGACGTTGAAGAATGTACAGCTAGTAGAGTGCAGCATCACGCCGACGACCGTCGTACCCATGGCCGGTCGGCCGAGACCGGTAGACATGGCGTCGTAGATTGAGCCGCTAGCGTCCTGGATCGCGTCGACCAGACATTCGGTGGTGGAGGCGGTCGAGAGATGCCTTGCCAGGAATTCGACCGCGATCTCGCTCGCGACCTCGCCGGCGCCATGACCTCCCATTCCATCTGCGATCAGCGCCCAACCATCAGTCCGGTCGGCTGGACCCTGCCAGTCCGCGTTTCCGCCATCCGTCCGCCAGTCAGGCGTGCGGCAGCGATCCTCGTTGCTCGCTCGCAGATGGCCCACGTGAGTGGACGCGTAGAGGCGCGCCTTCTCAGGCACGACGACGAGGCGCGGCGGCGTCCGCCGCCATTGCTTTGATCTTCTCGACAATGGATCGATCCCGCGTGACGAAGCCTTCGACACGCTGGAATCCTGATCGCCGGACCATCTCGCCGAGGAAGGGGCGATTTGAGATCACGGCCAAGTCTTGGTCCCGGATCAGGAAGAAGAAGTCCGATCTGGGCGTGGTCGCGATCTGCATGCGGCCCTTCTGCGCCTGCTTCGAGATTTCTGCCAGTGGATCATAGAAGTCACCGCCACGCGGTTCGAGCTGCGGCTTGAGGAACGACGCCACGGTGATGGCCACCCGGCTCCCGGCGAGTCGCTCGAGGTCGCGCATGATGTGCTGCGTCAATATGGATGACTGCAGACCCGCGCTCGTCACTAGCAGGCTTTTCGTCGCATTCGCTATCGCCTCGGCGAGAAGCTCCCCCTGCTCGTAGCAGGCGAGGGGCCGCAGTTGGATCGTATCGAGCTCGTGCATCGCGACGGCCAACCGCTCCTTTGCCGCCGCAAGCGCCGGAACGGCGGGATTTGCGGAGCGACGGGAGCGCCCGGTCTCCACCGCGGGTTCGATGGATCGTACCTGCGCACGCGCCTCGGCCTCCTCCTTGCGTACACCTCTAAGGCTTTGCGGATCGGGGAGTGATCGCACGGCATCGCGTCCGACCAGACGGTCCAGTCTACGTCGCGCGCCGTCGTCGCCGATCATGCGCACAAATCCCATCTTCCGAGGACCGCCATTCTCCGCAAAGGAATGCTCGTGCGATTCGGACAAGCGCCCGTCGATCGCGAAGGCGACCTGCACCTCGTCACCCTTGTCGGCCGCGAATACGAGGGCGACAGCCTCACGGAACACGTTGTTTCGGCGGACGACGCGCTTCAGTGCTAGGACGTTGTGTCGGAAGTCGTCGCCGCTCTGCCGGCGTATGACGCGACGGACGTCCGGGATCGAGAGTTCGGAGACGTTCGGTGGATCTGAAGGGTAGGGCCGTATCTCGACGGCGCCGAAGATCTTCAGCTCGGCGGCCCTCACAACGTTCTCGCCGGCCAGCTTAACTGGCATGCGTCGGATTGCGTCATAGTCGACGACGATCATCTCCTCTTGAACCACCTCCTGCGCCTCCTGCCCGAGCCTATCGAGGCCGGATTGGGTCAACGCGAAACTGCTGAAGCTGGAGATGATCGCCGTCCGAGCGACGTATCCATCGAGGACGAGCGAATCGACGGCCCCACGGACGATATCCTCCTTGAGGCCGAGCATGCGTGCGATCGTGGCCTCTTCTGTCTCGCCGAGCGCCATGCAGCGCATCGCGAATTCTTGGATCGTCGGTAGGGTACGGGTTGTCGTTGTCACGGCTTCGATCGTCAGCCGGAAGATCGGAAGACCGACCTCGGCGTAATCCACGAGCGTGAAGCCCTCACGAAATTGAGCGTCCCGTGCGACGTCCTCGGCCCTCACGACAGCGTCTCCATCTCGCAGGTGCCTTCGTTGGCGTCGATATAGTCGAGGACCCTCCGGAACGGGTTCCTGCCCTTGGCCGAACGGCAGAACATCTGGTCCCCGACGATGAGGAGGGCGCTCTTTCCGCGCGACAGCGCGACGTTTAGCCGCGGCTTCTCCTTGAGGAAGCCGAGCCTGTTGGCCGTGTTCGACCGTACGATCGAGTAGATACAGACGTCGGCCTGCCTTCCTTGGAACGCGTCCACGCTATTGCAGGCGACCTCGATGTCCGACCATTCGGCTATGCCTTGCGATACCATCTCCCTCAGCGCCTCGACCTGCGCGGTGTAGCCGGCGATCACGGCGACCGAGATGCGCTTCTTCTGCGCCTTGGCAAGGAACTGCATCTTGAGCAGGAGGTTGCGCACAACCGTGACCTCGGTGGGGTTGGAGAACGTCTGGCCTTCCGGCTTCTCGGAAAACTGCCGCAGCGCGTGCGTGGAATACCAGGTCACAGGCTTCGGGATCGCGGGTGCGAGCTTCAGTCCATGTGTCGTGACCGGACTGTCGAGATCGCCATCGTAGAAGCATGTGCTTACGAGATCTCCGATCGGTTTGACCATCCGGTACTGGTTTCGGAGCTTGTCCCTGCATCCTGCCGGAAGCCCGTCCTCGGGGTCGAGGAAGCGGTCCAGCAGCGTCTGCTTCACTTCGTTCTCGTCGAAGGAATCCAGCAGGTCGTCTCCCAGTTCCTCGAAAAACGGCGGAAGTTGCTGTGGATCGCCGACGACGATCCACTTTCTGCTGCGCGCCATCGGGATGAGGATCTCGGTCGCAGTGGCCTTCGATGCCTCGTCGATTATGCAGAGATCGTAGGCGACATCCTCCATACCCTTCACGCCGGCGATCCCCACGCACGTCCCGGCGATGATTTGCGCGGCTGAGAGCATCGCTGCGTTGAAGTCGGGCGAGCGACCCACCCGAAGCTGCCAGTCCTCCAGAAGCGTCAGACGATCGCGGCATGCCCGGACGACATCGCTTCCCTGCAGGAAGTGCACCGCCCAGTCCGCCAATTCGTTCGAGTCCCCGGTTTTCGCTAGCTCTGCGGCATAGCCGCCCATCTGATCCATGTCCCCGAGCAGGCTGCGTTCGCTCTCCCGTAGTTTCGCCATGGCGCGTTGAAGCTCGCCGATCTCGGTGTCGAGCTGCGTCGTCTCTTCGTCCAGCTCCTGCTCATCCAACGTCGAGGAGTCCTGCTCGCCCTCGGCGCGAACCTCTTCCTTTTCAGCCTTCAGCCTGTCGATCGCGGCCTGCGTCTCCTCTTGCCGCCTCCGAATCTGGAGGAGGCGCTCCACCTTCATGCCGATCGCCACGGTCGACCGGTCGACACCGTTCTCTGTCGCCCAGCGGTTCATGTCCTCCTCCGCGGCCTTACGGACCTCGGTGATCCACTTTTCGACTCGGCGCTCGAGGAGAAGCTCCTTGCTCGCGATCGAGATGCGGGGCTCGTCAGCTCGGCCGATACGGATCACGTCCAGCTTCGCGTCAAGCTGGGTCACCCGCTCCAGGACGTTATCGAGCGCGATGTGGGTCTGCGACGATAGGAGGATGCGGTGCTTGGGGTTTTTCTTGAGCCACTGCACGACGATCTCGGTGATGAGCTTCGTCTTGCCGGTGCCCGGCGGGCCCTCGATGGCAAGCACGTCCTGGACGCCGAGCGCTTTCTTGAGGATCATCAGCTTCTCGTGGTCGAAGTCGGGGTCCGTCGGTTCGACGTCGCTTACCGGTATACACGGTGTGGCGGTCCGCGGATCGAGGATGATCGGCTTCAGTCCGATATCGACCGCGCGATCGAACATCACCGAATTGAGCGCCTGTGTCTGGTGGTTGAGCGCGCGCGTGGCCGCGATCGTATTGATTGCGAGCTCGCCGCGGGAAGGAAGCCTTGCGGCGTCGCCGTAGGTGATCTCCATCGTGACGAGATTGAAGGACACCGCGACGATCCGACCCGAGACTTTGCCGGCCGCAGATTCGACCAACCGATCCTGGCCGACGATATCCTCGGTCTGGGCGATCTCCGTCGTGAAGACGACACGGTCTTGGCTGCCACTCCTGTGGATGTACCTGATGGCGCTTTTGCGTTTGGCCTCGAGGTCGGCACGATCGCGCAGGTAGCCGCGCCAAACGCGAAAGATCCGCTGGGTGGCGCGCGCGGCCCGCTCCTCGCGCAGACGTGCCTCAAGGCTGCGCGCCTCCGAAATGAGGAGTTGAAGCTGCTGACCGGCGCGCTTCTCGTCGTCGGGACGGACGAACCGCGCCCTCACGCTCCTAATGAGCCCGCCTTCGCGCAGATCGGCGGCCAGCCCCGCGCCGAGCTCGCTCGCCGAGATGATGTGGAGGAGTTCCTTCTCTCGACCCGCCACCAGCGCCTCGAACTTCCATGCGCCGCTGATCAGGTCGATGCGGGGGAGTTCGCCGTCCTCGCTGGCACGCGCGATCACCGCGCACGTCTCGCCCAGCTCCTCGATAATGAACCGCTCGACTATGTTGATGTCATCGGTGTCTAGTCGCCGCTCGAGCCCAATCTTGGTCTTGTTGTTGAGCCGGAGATGCAGATCGAGGCGCAGACCTCCTCGCTTGCCCTCTTCCGCACCGGCTAGTCGGAGCTGCTCGAGCAGAAGCGAGGCGAGGGGCGGCCTCTGCGCCGCGTCCGCACTGAGGCATCGTTCGATGATCGGCCTGACGTTCGCGGGCAGCGTTGCCTCCTGGAGGGCCGCAAGCAGATCGGCGTCGCTGTCGAACGCCCGCCCCGTCACGCATGACAGTCCGACGGCGGCGAACGCGTAGCAGTCCCGCGAGAGGGCGTGATCCGCTTCGGGTTTCTCCGGCGTGTAGCCTGGCGTCCGGTCGAATCGAAAGGTGATGCCGGCGACCGGTGCCCACGATCCGCCGTTGTCGAGAAGCTTCGCGATGCCGTAGTCGGCGAGCTTGGCCGTGCCGTCCTCGGTCACCAGAATGTTCTTCGGCTTTACGTCTCGGTGTGCGATCTTACTCTTGTGGGCGAAGGCGATTGCCTCGAGTAGGGGCTCGCCGAACCGGTCCCAGAACTCCTGCCACGGGATCGGGCCGTCGCGTTCGATGACATCCTCGAGGTTCATCGGCACCCAGTCGAGCACTAGGAACCAATGGCCGTTCTCGTCGCGATCGACGTCGATCACCTCGACGATGTTGCGATGCTCGAGGCGCTGCAGAAGTTCGACCTCACGATTAAATCCGGCCTGACCGCGAGCGTCGTCGGGGCCGAATTTGACGCGCTTGATGGCGACCATTTTCGCGCGCTTCGAATCGAAAGCTTGTGTCACGGTCGCTTGGGCGCCCTTTCGGACGACCTCCGTGAGCATGTAGCGGTTGGCCAGAAGCTGCGGCGCCTCCTCCGATGGAGTGCTCACAGCATTGATCTCGCCGGCCGCCCTCTAGCGTCTTGAAGTGGGATCATAGGGGGGTGGCAGGACGTCGGGTCCCGCAGTTCGAATAGGCTGATGTCAGTCATTTGCCGCCTCCCCGATGGCGAATTATCCCGCTCTATCAGGCCACTCGGTCCACCGCGAGACGAGGTTACGGCGAGCTAGCTCTAGTTGATTTCAGCCGAGGCTAACTCAGGAATGCGTTACGCGCGAGAAATGAATACCGCCATTTTGGCGAGAACTCTGTCCCACGCGGATACCAGTTCTGAAAAGTGATACGGAGGTAGGCAATCGTCACACACGCGGGACGCAGGCTCAACGGAGCAAAAGACGAGTTCTCCTCGCCGCCACCGCCCAAAACTCCGCAAGATGGCCAAGATGTTACCAATGCCCGCTAAACCGGCTCCCGCCTGACAGAGAAACTGAGTCCTCGCTCCGTTGTCGCCCCAACGCGACCGGACTTCTTCAACACAATCGGTGCATTGCGGCCATACGAGCCCGTGGCCGCGCGCGAACATCAGGTGGAGAGGCGTTCATCACAAACCCTCGCAACGAGAGCCCGCAATTCGGCGACACGCGCGCCAAGCCATCTGAGCTCCTCATTGGTGATTTCGTAATGCGGTGAATAGCGCGCATTGACGTAGGCCTGACGCAGCAAATCGAAACAGCGGCGACTAAATTTGTCGTCGCGTGGCCAAGCGGTAATCAGGCCGGGTGCAATCTGTTCGCATTGAGAACGAAGGAAATTTAGCCTGTGGGATTTCGGACTATATAGAGTCAACACGAGCAATGCGCAGTGATAAAGACGCTCGACCGATTGGTGGTAAGCGAACGCGGCTTCTTTTGGTCCATCGTCCGAAACTAGAAAGTCGGCGGCGCGCATGAATTTAGTGGCGCTTGGAAACCACTCGTCGAAATATGCCTGCGCTTCAGCTCGGGCCTCTTCCGGTGGAAGGTCACGTGGTGCCGCAAACGGGAACCCTTCGGCTTCATAGAGCGCGATGCCCTGTTTCACGATGTCGGCGAAGAACGGGCGGCCGCGCTCAAGCTGCTGGTTCACGTCGGTGAGCGTGTGGACGATGAAGCTCACGGGCGCGCTGAGTGCCTCGTTGATCGTCACGTCGCGCATCAACCGGTCCTCGGCTGCCGACCAGAGTTCGAAGTCGGTCAGGCGCTCGTCGTTGACGATGATGAGGATGTCATAGTCAGAATGATATCCGCCGACCGGGTCGTCGACCCAGTCGCCGCGCGCATAGGAGCCGTAGAGCACGAGCTTGAGGATCCGGCCCTGCTTCTTCCACTTCTGGGTGCCGAGCGCATGGGCGGCCTCGAATTCCTCGAACAGGACGCGCACCACATGGGCGAGTTCGCGCTGTTTGGCGGCAGGCAAGTGGTCAAGCTGGTCACGCATGGCTGGGTCTGTCTACCAACAGGTGCGCTGTGATGGACAGCAAATTTCCACTGGTCCGGACGGGCGAAGTGGTTGCGCTGCCTGGCTTGTGTCGCTGGATCATGGGTTGACCGCTCGCCGCGATCCATGGGGATCGTGGGGGCTTCCAGCATCCATTTTCGTCGCGCCGATCACTAGACGAAGGGCTCGGCGCGTTGTGCAACGATGGTGCGGATACGGTCGAGCATGCGGTCGCCGGCACGGGCGAGCGGCGCCGGCAGCGCGAGGGTCGGGAGCGCGTCGACCAGCCGCCTGGCGCAGGTCGCCATCAGGATCGAGGCGCGCGCCTGGGGCAGTTCGATCGTGCGCGCCAGCGTGAGAAAGTCGTCGGGCGACAGGCGGTCATCCTTGCCGGCGAGCTTGAGCGCCATGCGGTCGTTCTCGAGCCCGGGAAAGACCCTGGTCGTGACCACGTCATAGACCGGCGCAAAGCGCACCGCGGTCATGTGATCTTCGCCCGCATCGGCGATCTTCAGCAAGGCGAGGTTCTTCAGGTGCATGTCGCCGTCGGCGATCAGCCAGGCGAAGACGGCGCGGCGGAACAGGATTTCCAGATCGGCGACCGGGTCGGTCGATAGCGGGCGCAAGCCCCTGGCCATCCGCTCGATCGTGCCGTCATATTTGCGGCTCGCGGGCTGGTCGAGAACGGAGCAGAAGTCTTCGAGCGCCAGGCGTCGCGTGTCGTTGCCCGTCCTGCGGATGTCGAAGCGTTCGACGAGGAGTGCGGGCGCCATGCTGTCGGGCATCTCGACCAGCGCGGCCTCGGCGACATCGAATTCGGCGGCGCGCGCGAGGGTCAGGCAGATCCACTCCACGACCGGGATATCCTCGAAGCCATTGGTGCCCGCAGGCTTGAGGATATGGGTGAAGGGGGCGTCGATCGCGGCGATGAGGTCGCCGTCGCGCCGCAGGCACATCGGCGCCTTGATCTGGACGCCCGACAGACGCGGCGCGCGCCCGGCGGCGAAGATGCTTGCCAGGCGCTCCTGGAAGGAATCCTCGAACGTCTGTTTTGCCGGCCCCAGATAGCGCCCGGTGAACAGGCCGGATTTCTGGAACTGGGCGAGACGGCCTTCGAGGATATCGGCCGGAAGGGTGGCCAGTTCCGCTTCGTTCGCAACGATGGTCACGTTCGACGTGTAGCGGCTTCCGCTGCGCAACGTCTCGCGTTCGTCGCGTTCGTCGAGGACCCGCGCCAGCCACCCTTCGGGCAGCAGGGATTCGATGAAGGCGGGCAGGCTGCCCGGACGTGTTTCGCGCACCAGGGCAGGGCGCCGACCCTCGGCCGGCGTCCAGCGCCATTCGGCGCCGTCATGGGCGAGGCGGCCGATGGGTTCGCCGTGCCAAGCGACCAGCAGATCGAGTGCGGCCTTGTTGACGGGTATCTGGGGGACGCGAATGTCGGTGCGCAGATAGTGCTCGGCGGCTTCCGCTTCTCGGTGCCATCCATTGGCCCGACCCAGGACCCAGAGCGCGTCGGCGGCCTTTTCGGCATCGCCGAATTCAGCAAGCAGGCGGTCGGCCATCTGCCGGCGCATCTGCGGATCGATCGCGCTGGCATGCTCGCTGCGCTGCCGGAAGGCCTCGAGAAACCGCTGCCGGGGCGAGGAGGCGGTCAGGTTCAGCTCACCCATGTCGTCGCCGACGATGACCGGATTGGTGGAGGCCTTGGGCGGCGCCTCGTTTTGGATGATCTCGAGCGCGCGAATCCGCGTGCGGTTGTTGCGCCGTCCGCTCAGGAAGAGCCTGCCATCTTCTGTGGCGGCCAGGCGCAGCGCGCTCGCGCCCGACAGATAGGCCTTGGGATAGAGATAGGCGGCGATCCGCACCGCATGCTCCATGACCGTCTTGTCGATATCGTCAGCGGCATCGATATAGATGCCACGGTGCAGATTGATGAGCTCGCCGGCCTGCGCCGCGGCATGCGCGCGATGCTTGTCCAGCGTTTCTCCGACCAGATGTAGCGGCATGACTTTCTCGTATCTCAGATGCGCCAAAGTTAGGGCGAACGGGCGGAGATGCCAGCGAAAAAATCGGGTCGCGGCGAAAAATCACCCATTTGCGCGCATAATCTCTTGTAATGGAATTCTATATTGCGAATATTCGCGATATATGCGATCTGAATATGAGAAATGGAGCGTTTGATGGCCTATCCCATTCCCACCGACGTCCTCAAGCATGTTCGCGATGCGGGCAGCATGAGCCAGGCAGAACTGGCCAGGCGGATGGGTACGGTTCCCAGCGTCCTGTCCAAGCTCGAAAAAGCCGATGAGGCCGAGCCGGAAATGGCTGAGCGCTATCTGACGGCGATCGCGTCCGACCTCGCCCAGGCGGTGCAGGATTATTACGCGCGCGCCTGGTTCCAGGAAAGGCCCCCATCCTTCCTGCACCCCGACAGCGAAGAGCTATGGGTGGTCGACCAGGCCTTGAAGGATCTTGCCGCGTTCGAGGCCGGGAATGACGATCCCATCCTGCGCGGGCCGATCGGCCTGCTTCATGGCGAATTGCGGGCGGCCGAGGCCTATCTGCGTCGCCGCGACCATGTCGTGGCATGGGTGGGCGATATCGGCGTCGGCAAGACCACCGCGCTGACCTATGCCGTCGGCCTGCTGGTCGGGGACGGCCGGAGCGGTCGCAAGCCCGCGTTTCCGGTCGGCCCGGGCCGCACGACCGTCTGCGAGACCGCCATCCGTGTCGCGCCGACCTTCGGTGTCCTTGTCGATGCGGTTCCGGACGAGGCGGTGCTGCGCCTGACGCGCGATCTGGTCTCCAGCCTGGTGCCGGGCGCCGCCGGCGTCGGCGTGTCGGCTGAAATGGACCGCGTGCTGCGCAACATGTCGGGCATGAAGGCGATCAACACGATCGTCGATGACGAGCCGGTGTCGACCGATCCGATCGCCGACCTTCTCGCCGGCGGCCTCGGCGTTGACGAGGTCACCGACCGCACCGTGGCCGCGATGAAGCTTGCCGACCGCAAGGAGCGCCAGCTCATTCTGCCCGAAGGCAGCGATGATGGCCTTCTCTGGGTGTCGCGCCTCGTGTCGAACATCAACAATGGCCTCGACCATCGTTTCAGCGTGCCTGACGGGATCACCGTACTGATGCCGTCGAAAAACCTTAGCGCCGACGGGCAGACGCTGCAGGTCGTCGATACGCGCGGCATCGAAAGCGTCACCCAGCGCGAGGACCTTGCCCGGCACGGCGACGATATTCGTGCCCTGGTGGTGCTGTGCACCAAGTTCGCCGACGCGCCCAATGCCACGGTGCAGCGCCAGTTGCAGGAGTCGCTTGATACCGGGTCGGATGCCGCCCGGCGCCACCGCCAGTGCATCCTCGTCCTGCCGCGCGGTGACGAGGCGCTCGAAATGTCCGGGTCCGACGAGCCGCTCGCCTCGCGCCAGCAGGGCTATGCGATCCGCCGCAAGCAGGTCGAACAGTCCCTGGCGAACGCCAATCTCCCCAGGACACCGGTCTATTTCTTCGACGCGCGCAACGACGAACCCGACAAGATATGGAAGACGCTGCGCACCCAGATCGGGGCAATGCGCGCGGCCTATGGTGATCGCGCGCGCACCGCCGCGGCGGGCGTCACGAACCTGCTGGAAAATGTCGACGATGTGCGCGCCGGCGCCGCACGCCAGGATGTCGAACACGAAGTCGAGCGGATCCTGCAGATGGTCGCCCCGCTTCCCCAGAGCCTTCGTCCGGCGCATCAGAATCTGATCGAGCAAATGGCCGTCGGCCATCACAGCTCGATTGCTGCCTCGATCGCCCGGCGCGGCGACTGGGCGCCGTTTCAGTTTGCCCATATTCTGGGGCACGGTGTGCGCATCGATGCCAATCAGCGAACCGCCAACCTGGTCCTGCGCATCGAGCACAAGCTTGATGACCTCGAGAACAAATATTCCGACCTCGTTGCCGTCGTGCAGAGCATCGCCATGCTGCGCGCCCGGCTGGCCGAGCGTCGCCAGGAGTTCCTCGCCACCGCCCGCACGATCGGACGTGATGCCTATGGCACCGTGCTGGCCGAGCAGGGGGAGGTATGGACTGAAAGCGCGCAGCGTTACGGGCTCGGGGCCGGCTACAAGCGCGACGTCGCCGATATCTGGCGCACCTGGTTCGAGACCCAGGAGGTCGCGCAGGTTACCGCCCAAGCAATCACCGACCGCCTGCAGGATGCGTGGCGGGTTTCGATTGTCGACGCCTTGCGGCTGGCCATGCAGGCCGACTCCGATGGCTAGGGCGCGGAGCCCCTAGCCGGTGTCTCCGTCTGGTGGCTCGGATTGTCTCGCGCCAAACACGGACTTCCCCTCCATCAACCCATGATCGGTGTAAAGCGAGGCGGGCAGGCGGTCGATCTCGAGATAGCTCCAGCTATATCCCTTTGAGCGCGTGCCGCCCTTGATTTCGGGGTAATTCTCGAAGGTCACATCATTATATTCCGGGCGAAGCTACCGGACGAGCTGCGCCTCGACCTCACGGGTCAGCGTCTCGTCGCCGAGCGTCGCGAACGGCTGTTGGACGGAGGTCGCGATCGCTTCGTCGTCGTCAAGATCGAGGGGGTGCAGGATCGGCTCGACGCCTTCTGGCTTTATCGGGTCGATGCAGTCGCGTTCTGTCACGCCTATATGGGCAGTCTCGACCGTCTCGTCGAAGTCGGTCGGCCGCAGCAGTATGAGTGAAATCTCAAAACGGCGCTCGCACATCCGGCGATGCGCCGACCGGACACTGAATTCCTCGAACAACACGCGCGCCACATGGGCGAGTTCGCACTGTTTGCCGGCAGGCAGGTGGTCAAGCTGGTCACGCATCTATGGGTATGTCCTGCCAACAAGCGGGCGCCGATGCCCAGCCAATTCCGGTGGGGGCTGGACCATGTCTGGCGCGCGAGCCGCTCTCCGGTGAGAACCGTCGCGGTTGCTCGCCTTCATCGATGGGCCGGGTGCGATTTTGTCAGTCCGTGTTGCGGCCCTCGATGAAGCGGATGAAGCGCGCCGTCGTCAGCGCGCGGGGCAGGGCAACCTGGAGCAGGTTCAACTCCGGCGTGCCATGCCCGGGCCGCTTGCCGTTCCATGTGTCGAGCGCGGCGCGGAGGCGGGGCAGATCGAACCGGGTCACCATGGCCGGATCATTCGCCAGTCGGTCGAGTTCCGCCGTCAGCGCCTCCCGGTCGCGCCACAGCCGTTGGGGCCAGTCCGCTGGCTGAACACCGCGGCTGTCTTCGGTGTGCAGCATCTCGGCGGCACCCGCGCCATCCTCTGCCGCATGGAGGCCTGGTCGGTGACAGGATGGATCAGGGTCGCGCGGTTTAGGCGGACAAGCCTGTGAGAAGCGCTCCCGATGCGCCGAATTGAAGGCGCGGGGGGGGGGGGGATCAATGATTGTTTCCAGCATCGCCGAGTGCGCGGGCAATCGGCACTGTCGCCATGGCAGGGAGGCGGCGCGAAGCCCGGATTTGGGTGCCGGGGCCGCTCTTCGGTCCTGTGTGGCGTCCACGGATGACTAGGGCCATGCGCCGTCGGTTGTGGTGGAATGCATCGTCAGCCCTCCGCCCCGCCCCAAAAAAACCGTAGCCTTCCCGGAAGTGTGGGTAGTGGCAGCCCATACGAAAAGTTGCGTTCATTCAACCTTGAATACCACTCACCCCTTGAGCGGGCGACAATGCCGGTACAGACAAGCGGACAAGCGTCTGGTTCAACAGGATATAGGCGAATTCGCCGAAGGTTACCGGGCCGACGAATCCGCCGGTCGGATGACCTTCGAGGCCAGCATAGCGATAGTTCAGGATGCAATTGCATGAGAGCATGTCCGCCGCGCTTCCGACGTTCGCCGCTTTTTCATAGGCCAGAGCATAATCGGACACGGCACGCGCGAGGCGATAGATCGTGCCCGGGACAACCGGGGCATAGAGGCGCACGCGGCCATTCTCGACATCCACGGTCTGGAAGGAGACATTGATCATCGCCCCTGCATAGTCGGCGACCAGCGGGAGATTGGTGTCCAGGTCATTTTCCACAACATACCGCGCGAAATTGGCAGGAGCGTCACCGATCAGACAATCGGTCACTTCGAAACCGGCTTCCGGGAAGGTGATTTCATCCCCATCGCCGGTCGTGAATAGATTGACGATGTCCAGATCGACGTCGAGATTTTCAGGTAGCTCGATCCATAGCGCGGCAAGGCCATCTTCCGAAATCATTCCAGTTGCACCATCAAAGACCTTGGGTGTTTCTGTGCCGGCCCTGTCAAGACGGACGCCGGCAACCCATCCGAAGACCGGCTGGTTGTAAAGTCCGGGAAGACCCGGTCCTTCGATTGCATAACGTTGGAGAGTGGAACTGAATGCCGGCGCAACGATACAGGTGAAACCGTGCTGGAAACGATGAGCGGTCAGATCGGAGAGCTGATCGGCGGGCAGGATGGCGGTTCGAACCCCGATGGCTTCATGAAAGGTTGTACAAAACAGCCGATCTTCCCGGGAAACCCCTCCACCCTCCGTCATGAAATAGGCGGTGGTGCCGCCGATCCAGTTTCCTCTGGGCAGCACGCGAAGCAGGGCCTCCGGTCCCGATATGAACAGCGTCGCGCCGGATGCAATGAGTTCCGCCGCTGGCCCCACCGGAAGAAATGCATTTTTCATCGATCAGGCCCCTGAGATCGCAGCGAGGTCACGGTGTGCGAATCTGTTCGTTGCAAAGAAGTTGTGGAGCGTGAAGGTCGCATCCGACAGGCTCGTGCTACTATTTCTCACCTCTATCCGAAGGCGAGTTATAAGTAGGCGCGTAGCGAGGGTCTGTATTTCCGGAGTAAAATTGCCGGATATTATCCTGCCCCAGCAATAATGGTCATAAGCCGGGACGTTCACTTCACTCTCGACCACATGGGCCGTGGTTTCGAGGCCATTTTGTGCCCCCCGATTCCGACATCCGCGTTTGACGGGTCAAATTTGGACGCCACACGGTTCGGCCTCATGGCTGACTTGCTTCCGCCAACCATGCTTCGGCGCTCGCCGTGTCGCCGAACCACTGCACATTGGGGATGTCGTCCACGATCCGGCGAGTCTGCATGCGCGCCAGCGCTCCGCCGACTACGAAAGCAAGGCGTCGGGCCCGCCACTCCGGTTGCGCGAGCATCACGCGCAGCGCGGCAAGCGATTCCTTCGACTGGATGGAGCATTGCGAGACGTCGCACAGCGTAACATGTTGGTTAGGCCGCGTCTTAAGACGCGGAAGCATTGTAGCGCGTTCCGTGCGAAGGGAGGTCAGCGATGCTTCGTCGAAAAAGCCCGCCAACGTGTAGCGAACAAACCCGATCTCGGCATCGACCTCAATGGAGTGACTAGCGTGCATCAGGCTGTGTGAACCGGGAAGCTTAACGGTATCCCTCTGCCCAATTCCGTATTGATACGTGTTCCCTGATCAGAACACGCTTACACCCGATCAGCATTTCGCGATCCAGTGTCGCGCATTGCCCGGCAGGCGGGCGGATGTGGCTGGCGCAAGGTTGTTTGATCCTAAATCCACGTAGTGGCGAGCCTTCAACGCACGCATACGTTCGCGCTGCCACGCGCATAACCAAAGCGCGCCATCATCGCCTCGTTGTGCTCGCGAATGCGTTCGGCCTGTGTGGCTGTGAGATGGTTGCGCCAGTCGCCCGCGCGACCGCTGCGGAAGAACCGCGCCTGTTTCGGTGAGCGCTCCCTGAAGCCGGCGCGGGTCTCGGCTTCCTGCAGGCGTTCGAACGTGGTTTCCGCAGCCGCGCCCGCGATCCGTTTGGGGTCGATCGATATCCCTGGTCTGGCGAATGCCAGCACGCGGGCAAGTTCGCGACCGCATCGTCGAGCATATCCTCATTACGTACCACCAGCACTGGAATGTCGCGCTGATCGACCCAACTCTCGACATGCTGACTCCAGCTGCCGAGCCGCTGGCGCAGCTGCGCGCCGCTCGATCCGCCCATCGCTGCGTCGGGGTCGCAGAGTCGGTCAACGGCGCGCTGCAGATCCTGGCCTGAGTGGAAGGCATTCGAGACTGCCACGTCCCGGGGATCGCGCAGCAGATAACGTCACGTTCGTCTGGATGGGTGGGACGATCAATGCGCACGCCTTCGCCCCGGCGGTAATAATAGGCGATCCCGCTCGGCAGGCGCAGCACAAATGCGTTGGCGGCGAGCGCGCAGGTTGGGGCTTCGTACAGCGCATCTGCCAGATGCTCAGGTACTGCCCCGCGATCCGCCGCATCTCGTTGGCCATCTGGCTCGCCGCCGGGAAAATGGTCATGCCACCGCCCTAGTCGCTCACGTTGTGACGACCAGTCGTGACCACAGGAGCGACGTCCTGCGCGCCCAAAAACGGACGGTCGCGCACATATTCGGCATGATCGAGGACGAGTCCGGCCATCCGCGTTTCCTGGCGTTTCCTGCCCTCGCGTAACGGTGTGACGGAGGGTAGGTGGTCCGATGGCGCGGTCGCCTGCAAGCATCGCGACGGGAATATCTGGATTGATTGATCCTGGCCTCGACACGAGAGAGACGGTGGAACATAGCGTGGGTGCCCGTCGAAACGTCCGCGTTGCGTCTCGACATACTTCACATATGACAAGGTCCGCCTTCATGTCGGGTACCCCCGATCTCGCCGCGCTCGGAACCATGATCGCAGCAAGTCAGGGCTGGCCGGCAGCGAAGGCCGTCAAGGCCTATTGCCCGACCGACGCGGACAAGGCGACCGTCGCCAACCTCGCGCGGGACCTGCTCGATATTTACCCGGACACGATCGGCGCCTGCGCACCGATGAGCGCGGCCTTTGCCGCAGGTCTGGAGCGCGTCCTGTCGGCTCCCATACAAGTTGTAGCGGGGTCGCTGTTTGCAGACGGTACCCGCGTTTTCGGTGGCGACGCGCCCTTCGACGGCGCCGCATCGTTCGCGGAGGGCGATCTCGACTGGGACGGCCATGTCTGGGTGATGATCGGGGCATATGTCGCCGACATTTCGCTTTTTCGCACGGCCTATTCGCGGTTCGCGCATCCGGTGCTTGGCCGCCACGTCGCGGCCACCTTCGGTCATGGCAAAGGCATGTATTTCGACGCGTGGCGTCATACGACGCGGCTTGGCCTGCGCTATGCGCCGCGCCATGTACTGACCCGTGCGCAGGTGGACGGTCTGCTCGGGCACGCACACGCGACGATCAAGGGACATCGGCAGGCCTCGGGGTGATTGTCCGGCGTCACGCATCAGGCCAGGGAGGACCGCATCGACCCCACCCTAGCATGACCGCGCGACGCGGAGCGAACTGCGGCTGGGAAATGGTGCCTTTCGCGCCGGCCTGACGAAAGAATCTTTCTTCATTGTTCAAGGCGATGATACGAATGCCGCCCCTGAACTGGTCGCGCCGGGTAAGGTCACATGCGTGGCTCGCGCCAACAGCTATTGACGACTTGGTCAGGGGCGATAGGCAAGTTGGATTTCGATTCTATGGATCGCACCTACCCCTTGCGATCCTAAAAATATGAGGCGTTTCCGCAAGGGGGCGTAGGACCGGGCAGCGCCACCAGCGGCCACGCCATTGGAGTGAAGTAGTTGGAGTTCGGGTACCGGCTGTCGCGTTCGACCGTTGCTATCGCACAGGATAGGCCTGTTTCGCGTTGCCGCCCGCAACTCTACCCACACCCATCTTCCCGTCGTTCGTCACCAAACTTGTTGGGGCGTTCGCGAACTTGGGACTGCAACAAAGCGCGGAGCGCGGCCAGCAAAGCAAATCGGTCGAATCGGACCCTTCTCTCGGTGCAACGTGGCAGTCTTTTGGTAATATATCGCAGCCGGCAGGCGTTGGGGGGATGAGCAACCGCAATTGCCGTAAAGGCCAATGCTGGCGTCGATGACGCCTTTATTGTGTGGGACACACCGGTCATTGATGATCTCCGCGGTTTCGCGCCGCACTGCAAGGTGCGCCGAGCGGCGGGAAGCCCCCCTGCGCCGAAGCTCTGGGGCCGCCAGCGGCCGACGGCTTCGTCGAGGAAATGGTCGAGCTGGGTCGGATTTGCCGCCAGGCACACGCAAACCGTACAGCGAGTGGCCGATCCGGAAATATCTGCGGACCGATCATGCGGTCATAGCTTGCGAGGAAGTCGGATATCGTGTCGTCCCCATGTGTCGGGACGATGCCGACCCATCCGTGGACGATATCGGCCAAGCGTCCCGCTGGACTGCCCAAATTCGGTGGCGCGGTCAGGAATCCCAATCTACGACGATCCGATTGGGAGCGAAAACGATGACAGATTTCAATTCGAACGACTTGGATCGCGATACCGTGATCGATACCCGACCGGTCTGGAACACGCCGACGGTGATTGTTGCCGAGATGAACACGCTGACACAAACCGCTGGGTTTTCGAACTTCGATGCACCGACTTCGTTCGGCTCGTAACTGATAGCCAGAGCACCCGCGCGCAGGAGGTAATCGCTCGGACAGTGCGAGTGACGGTGATTCGCGCTGCTGAGCCAACCTTCGTGTATCCAGGCCATACCGAACAGTCTGATTTCGGTCGGCCGGCAACCGGCAGCCCACTGCGCGCGCCGCCTGCCTGTCGATGCCGCCGTTTCCCGTGGAAACGGAGCAATATGATGGCTGCCTTAAGCGACGGCGCTCGCGCGGCTTCGGCCGCGCGAGCGTCGCGAACGTGCCTGCTTTCAGCGTTCGCTCATAAAAGCACTTAGTCGGGTTTTTCGGCGCGGCCCCCACGGCTAAGGAGTCATCGTGTACGCAATCGCAGGCATCGTTAACTTGGATTCCGCAGCCGTCACTAGCGCGGAGGCCGATGCCGATGCGCTGTACCGCGCACTTTCCGCGGCCGGCTATCCCGGTATCGAAACCCGCACCCATGCGGGCGCCACTTTCGCCGTAGCGCGCGACAAGTGGACGGTAAGCTGTCGCAAATCGGCTACACTGGCCCATGACGGCGTCCGGCTGGCCGGATTCGTGGGGCGCCTGGACAATTCAACGGCGCTGGTCGCCACGCTCGACCAATCGCAGGATCCGGACCCGGCGGCAATCGTCGCCGGCGCGCATCGACACTGGACCGACGAGGCACCGGCGCACCTGCTGGGCGATTTCGCCTATTCGGTATGGGATGGGCGCAACCGCCGCCTGTGCCTGGCACGAGACGTCGGCGGTTGGCACAGCCTCTATTACCTACGGCAGGCGGATCGCGTGCTTTTCGCGGACTCGCTTCCGGTGCTGCTGGCACTTGCCCCCGACGCGCGCCGGCTTGATCCGCAGGTACTTGCCGACGTGTTGGTCGACGGCCTGCCGCCTGCAGATCGCACGATCTGGCGCGATGTGCACGCGGTCGCCCCGGCAAGCATCGCCTGGTTTTCGCACGGCGACGGCGACGCGCGACCCTATTGGCAGCTACCGCAAACCAGGCTTCGTTTTGCCCGCGACGGCGACTATGTCGATGCCGCCCGCGCGTTGCTGGACGAAGCCGTGCGCTGCCGCCTGCCAACGCACGGTCCGATCGGCCTCGCGCTCAGCGGCGGCCTCGACAGCGCCGGGCTCGCGGCATGTACGGCCAAGGCCGCGCCCGGCGCCGCCTTGTTCGGCTTTACCGGGGTGCCGGCGCCCGGCACCGCGCTGCCGCATGCTCCGCACCAATATAATGATGAACGCCCTTATGTTCGGTTGTTGAGCGAGCAGTTTCCGTCGCTGCACGCAGTGCACGCATCAAGTGCAGCGGACGCCGAAGATGAAATCAATGCGGCGATCATCCGGCTTGGCGGTATGCCGCTGAACAACAGCCTGAACGCGGCGTGGCTCAGCCCGGCCTATGAGGCGGCCGCACGGTACGGCGTGCACAGCATGCTGACCGGCGGCTTCGGCAACATAACGCTTAGCTATGACGGCACCGCATTGCTCCCGGCATTGCTCGACCAGGGCAGGCTGATCCGGTTCACCATGGAGCTTGCTGCGCTTGCCTCCAGCGACGGGCGTTCCGGCCGCCAGATCGCGCGCAATGCCCTCGCCAACAGTCGCTACCTCAGCCGCTATCGCAAGCAACGCCGCGATCCGAGCCTGTGGCCGCGCCAGCGCCTCGAGCGCGCATTTCTGAGCGACGGTTTCACCGAAGCCTCGGGCTGGCTGCGCTATCAACTCGATAGCGACGCGCCGATCCCCACGGGCGGCGCCGATCATCGCGCCTGGCATATCGGCCGCAGCCAGCGTCAACGCCATCTGCACGCGCCATTGCAACGCTATTGGCGCGCCGAATTCTCACAGCCGCTCGCCGACCAGCGCCTGATCGAATTCTGCATGGCGATACCCCCGGAGCAATATCTGCGAAATGGCGAGGCGCGGTATCTTGCTCGGCGCGTATTGTCGGGTCGGTTGCCAGCGTCGATCGTGCAAAACCGGCTGCGCGGGCGGCAATGCCCCGAAGCCGTGCAGCGGGTCGTGGCGCAGGCGCCGCGCCTTCTGGCCGATTTGAATCGCCATGCGGCGTCGCCGCTCGTGCAGCATTGTCTGGACCTGGCGAGAATCCGCGCGCAGCTGAACCGGGTCGGCGACGCGGCACCGGACGAGGTCGACCGCGTTCAGTATCTGCATCGCGCGCTGCAACATGCGCGCTTCCTGGACTATCTGGACCAGTTTGGCGCGGTGCTCTGACAGCGGCCTGCCTCAACGATAGCCGAACCGCTCCATCCATTCCGCATGGCAATCCTCGATCTGCGCGGCCTGTGCTGGGGACAGTGCCTCGCGCCAACCGTCGAATTGCCCTTTTCGAAAAAACGCCTGCATCGTTGCTGGCCGCTCGGAAAATCCGCCCGCGTCTTCCTGGCGTTTCAGCCGGTCGAAGCCGCTGGCCGCAACGGCCCCGCCAAGCTGTGCCGCGTCGACTCTCCAACCCATGTCCGATGCGATATCGCCAAGAATGGTGAGCAGGTCGCTGTGCATCGCCTCATAGCGCACGACCCGTACCGGAAACGCGCCCGCCGCACCGTCCGGCGCGACCCAGCTCTGAACGTGCTGGCTCCACGACCCAAGCGACTGTCTCAGCTGGCGGTTCATTCGATCGCGTGACGCGGCCATGTCGACATCCGGTGTGCACAGGAAATCGACGGCGCGCCGCAGCGACCATTGCCGGTGATGCGCCAGCGACACCGCAACGTCGCGCGGATCGCGAACGATGTAGACGGCACCCAGCGTCGCGTCGGCGGGGAACAGCGGTTCATCGCCCGCACGGGCATAGGCATCGTGGACCTTGCATAACACCGGTTTCTGCTGCGCCTGCGCCAGGCTGCGAAACACCGCTGGGCGCAGCCGCTGAATCTCGGTGTCGGTCAGGTTGGATGCCTCGACGCTCGTATAGCGGTCGAACAGCATTCGTGACGAGGCGATCCGCTCTCCGTCTAACCGATTGATGTCGACGACCCCGCCGCCGTGGCGCAGGCTGGTCAACGCGGCGCGTAGCCAGGTATTGCCGGATTTGGGGTAGGAGGCGATCCAATACAGTCGCGCCGCCGCTCGAAACGTCACGTCAGCGTTCGCTGTAGCGGCCGAGCAGTGCGGGAAGGCGCGCCGCGAACGACGACAACTCCTCCAGTTCATCCGGCACCGGCAGCGCGAGCTGTGGCACGGTCTTCGCCAGCGCGGCAACGCTGTCGAACATCCGCTGCCCGTTGAGCGCTTGGCCGATGCTCAGCCGATAGACCGACTCGTTCGCTGCCAGCAGCGCCCGGAAGCGATCCGCGTACAGCGCCGGTAGCGCGGCAGCGTCGCGCTCCCGGTAGAGATGGCACATCAGCGCCAGCGGGCGCGGATCGGGGCAGAAGGCGTCGCCGACCCGGTGCTCGAATTTCTCGGCATCGCCGGTACTGCGCAGCTTGCGTCCTGCCGGCAGCCTGAGCGCCGTCAGCGCATCACGCCACAACTTCTGTCCCGGGAACGAGGGCATGATGCGAAAACCGTCGTCGGCGCGGGTCGCAACCGCAACATCATCGGCAAGCATCCTGGTGCCAAGCGCGACCATCGCCGCGGCCAGCGTCGATTTGCCGGTGCCCGACAGGCCAGAGAAGACCACGGCCCGGCCGTCGATTTCGACGCAGCTTGCGTGCAGCGGCAGCTCCCCGCGCTGATGGCACAGGATGCCAATAACGCTGCCGAGCAGAAAGACACCTATATCTGGCGCATCGGGCGCCATCTGCGGCGCGATCACGACTTCCCGACCGTCGCGCACCACGAACGCTGCAACGCCCGGAATTTCGATGCGGGCACAACCGTTGCGGTTGTACGAAACCAGCGTGCCAAGCGGAATCGCATCCTCGAGCGGCGGAGCATCTCCCAGGCGGAAGGTCACATCGACGCAGTCCGAAGTGTCACCTGTCGGCAAATTGGGCAGCTCCAATTCGCTTTCCAGCTGCCAGCCGAAGATGCGATAGCGCCAGGCAGCGCCGCGAGCGGTGGGTGCGCGCATCGGGTCATGCATCGACGCTGACCAGGCCTTCCTCAAACCAATAGCCCAGCAGCGCCAGCACATCGGCACGGATGCATCCCGGGTTGCCTTGGAAGTCGGCGATCAGCCCGGCAATGAGCGCTTCGCCGGTCGGCCCCGAATCCAGCCTCCGCCAAATAGCCGTCGCTACTGCATCCAGCGCATAATAGCGGCCATTGTCGATGCTCATCAGGAAGACCTCGCCGTCGATCTCGGTCGATAAGACGTCGCGGCCAGAGCGGATCGAGCCTGTGATCAGGCGATGGTCTAGGTCGCTATCCTGCATACGCACCCCTGAATAATTCGAACCGATTCACAAGACGTTCGCGCGCGTCCTGGCTGCGGTACGTGAGAAAGCTCCGCGGCTGGTCGCGCGTGCCGGCGGAGAAAGCCACCGGTCTATTTCCACCAAGCGCTGGACCTTCTGACAGTCGACCGGCTCGCCGAGGGCAATCGCTGCCCGGGGATCCGGTACCGTCGACCGTTTGGCGGGAGCCGTGGCCGGCTCGGCGGGTGCGGTCCCTGCAACAGTAAGGCCAAGGGTCGCAGCCAAACTGGCTTGAGCGGAGCGCATGGCCGTTTCTTCGATTAGGATGCCCGCGATCGCACGGTCGCAAGGGGCGACGGACCGCGCGTTGATCGGAAAGAACGCAAGTGAAAGCCGGGGCACGCCATCAATTCGGCGAGGGGGCGCCAGTGGTTACAAACAATCTGCGTAATTTTCCGAATTTTCCGACCACCTGGTACTCATGATCTGCGCTGGGCCAAGAGTTTGCATCCGGAAGCCAGGCCGAAAAGATCGCGGGTCTTCTTCAGCCGCCTTTCCCTGTCGCTTCGAAGGGGGCAGCGATGCGCTGATCAAAGATTGGTGGATCGATCCGTGCGTGCGGCCGCCCAAACCCCGGGATCAACATCGGCCGCGCGAGGTCGATTTCTGGCTGGGCAAAGGGTGATCAGGGCGGAGCGCCTTGTAGCACCGATATGGGCGATGCACGCGTGGACTGGGCCTTGCTGCGGCCGTACGCGCAAGCTGAGACGGAACCTCCCGCCCGTTCCTGGCGAGAGGCTCCCGTTCGAGCCCTCGGGTGACGAGGCGCACATCGGCGCGATGGCTATTCCGCGGCGATGAGGCGCTTGTTCTGCGGGAACATGTGCCCCCGGGCTTCTTCATCCATTTCGGACTTGAAGCTGTGGGCGGTTGCCAGGGCGGCGGCGCGCTCGGCGGCGGGGCGGCTGCCAACATCGTCGAGCAGTCGCTTGACGTTCGGGAACATGGTCCATGCATCCGGCCCGAAGATGAACGGCACCGCACGCGCCCATCCCCACACCGACATGTCGACGATCGTGTAGGTGTCGCCGACCATATAGCGTCGCTTTTCGAGCTGGGCCTCGATCAGGCCCCAGTGGCGCTCGGCTTCATAGCCGTAGCGGTTGACGGCATAGCCCTTGGGCTCGGGGGCGAAGTGCTTGAAATGCACTGCCTGGCCCGAATAGGGGCCGATTCCGGTCGCGACGAACATCAGCCAGGACAGGAGCTGCGCGCGTACGGCCGGGGCGCTGTCGCCCATGAACTGCCCGGTCTTCTCGGCCAGATAGAGCAGGATCGCCGTGCTATCGAACAGCACCGCATCGCCATCGACCAGCGCGGGCGTCTTGGCATTCGGATTGATCGCCAGATAGGCGGGGGCGAACTGTTCGCCCTTGCGTGTGTCGACCGGGATCACCTCGTAATCGAGGCCGGCTTCTTCGAGGAACAGCGCGATCTTCGCCGGGTTGGGCGACGGGTGATAATAGAACTGGATCATGATCTGTCCTCTCGGTGGGAACGGGCGCGCGAGTGTGGCAGCGGGAGCTCGACTGCCACCGCATCCACTATCGGCTATGTTCGCCGCCGGGCACGCGGTGGTTACAGGCGTCGTCGAGGAACGGCGAATTTTTCGCCGAATGGCTCTTACGGCGCGATATCGGGCGCGCTCGCCATGAGAACGGACGGACAAGCACGTCTTCGGCACGATCCGGGACAAGATTGGGCGGCGTGTTTATCGCCGGGCGTTCGCATGAAAATCGCGACAGAAAGAGCCTTTTTCGCGTCATCGCCAGGGTTCGGTCTCAGTGTCTCCTCGTACGGCGTGGCGCGCGCGCCTTGCCGCCGGTCGCTGAAACGATTGCGTTGGCAAGACTGCGCCGAAATGGATGGAATCGCGGTCTTTTTCGGGCGCTTGCCTTTTGGAACGGTCCCGTTCTAGACTCGTTCCGCGCTGCCTTGCAGGCGGCGTCGAGGCGTGAGAACCTTGGTTTAGAAGCGATATCGCCAGGTCCGTCAGCGGCCGGGTAGCCGACGCGTATGTCCAAGCCGCTTGCGGCCAAAGGCGTCGGCGCGAGGCCTAAACCCTTGTTCTCACCACCCGGCTTTTCGCCGGACCCGCCTCGCTTGCTGGAGGCGGGATGATGGGCTGCGCGAATGCTGCGCGAGGGCAGGGGGCGGAATGGTCCGGCAGCTGTGCTGCGTTCGCCTTGTGTCCGGGTTCGATGTGATGGCGGGACGTGCTGACCGTGCCGGGGAGACGGGCACAGCGGAGGAGGCGCTGCCCGGCGCCGTGCCGACGATGGTCGAACTCGATGTGCTGTATCGCAACGAGCAGCATGCGCTGGTGCGCTTCTTCACGCGCTATCGCGCCAGCCCGGAAGATGCTCGGGATCTCGTCCAGGAGGCATTCCTGCGGCTGTCACGGATCGATCTGAACCGCTCCGGATCGATCCTGCGGCCCGCCGAGTATCTGCGGCAGATCGCGCGCAATCTGTTACGGGATCGTGCGAAGGCGGCGCGGCGTCATGCGGCGGACGCACATGTGAACGCCGATGATGTCGAGCTTGCCGGCGTCGACGAGATGGGGCGGCTCGAGGCCCGCGATAGCCTGGTGCGTCTCGAAGCTGCTATGAAGTCCCTGAAACCAAAGACTCGGGGAATCTTCATGGCGCACCATCTGGAAGGGCTGAGCTATGCGCAGATCGCCGCGCGTACCGGGCTTTCGGTGTCGGGCGTCGAAAAGCAGATGGCGCGTGCGTTCGAGCAGATCCACAGGCTGACGGGCCTGCAGTGATGGCAGGGTCGGGCGGCGGCGGTCACGCAGGCGATGAGGCGCGCCAGGAAGCGGCGGCGTGGATCGCGCGAATGCGCGGGCCCGACTCCGAGATGTCGCGGCTTGATTTCGAGCGCTGGCGTGCGCGCAACCCTCGCAACCGCGCCGCCTATGCGGAAATGGAGCAGATATCGCGCCTGTCGCAGCGTCTCGGGGAGACCGCGCTCGGGCGCGCGCATCACCAGAAGCGCCGGCTTCCGTCCTTCTTTGCGGGGCCGGGCGCGCGGGTCGCCTTTGCCAGTCTTGTCGTCGCGCTGCTGGTTGGCGCCGGTGCCGTTCATCTGTGGCGGGGCGCGGCAAGACCTTCCGTCGCCGCCGCCGGCACCGGCACACCGCTCGCAACCCGTTTGGGCGAGATCCACAGCATCCGTCTCGCGGATGGGACCAGCGTCATCCTCGACACCGACAGCGCGATCGAGCCGGCATTCACCGATCAGCTGCGCGTCGTGAGATTGGTGCGAGGGCGTGCAAGGTTCGACGTCGCACACGATGCCGGGCGGCCGTTCATGGTCGAGGCGGGCGGCCGGACCATCATCGACCGCGGCACCCTGTTCGACGTGGCGCTGGGCCGGGAAGGGGTGAAGGTCACCCTGTTGCGCGGGGCGGTCGAGATCAGGGATCGTGCCTCTCCGGTGGGCGGCGTTGCACCGGTCGCGCGGCTTGTGCCGGGGCAGGTCTTTGCTGACGCGCCCGCTGCCGGTGCGGCGCAGGTGTCCGCGGCGCCAGGTGGGGCCGACCAGTGGGTCAGGTACATGCTGAGCTATGACGGGGCACCGCTCGCGGTCGTCGTCGCCGACGCCAATCGTTATTCGGATCGCAAGATCAGATTGGGGGAGCCAGAGCTCGCGACATTGCGTGTCACGGGTGCTTTCCGCGCGACGCCAACCGAAAACCTCGCGGCCATTCTCGCGGCTGCCCTTAACTTGCGGCTCGAGCGTTCGCCCCAAGGCGAGATCGTCCTTCACGCGCGCTGACGCGCCGCTGTTCTGCGTTCGCTGAACTATTTTGGGCGGGTCGGCTGACCCGCGTCGTCTTGCCCTTTCGACAGCCGCCAGAACGGCGTCGAGCAAAGGGGAAGAACAAATGCGTTTGGGAAAATATCTGGCAGCGACCGCCTGCACGAGCGTGATGCTGGTGGCGGCGCCGCTCGCCGCGGCGCAGGCCAATGACGCGCGGGACTATGATTTGCCGGCCCAGGAGCTTGGTGCCGCACTACGTCAGGTCGCGGCCGTGTCGGGACGGCAGGTGATCGTCGCCACCGAGCTGGTGACGGATCTGCGGGCGCCAGCGCTCAAAGGGCGGTTCAGCGCGGAGGACGCGGTTGAACAGGTCCTGCGGGGGAGCGGACTGCGCGCTGTCCTGGTCGGCGGGGCGCTTGTCGTGCAGCGTGATCGGGTGGTCGGGTCTTCGGGGGATACCCCCGATGGCGACATTCTCGTTACCGGCACGCGCATCCGGGGGAAGGGGCCGGTAGGGTCCGCGGTGATCACGATCGACCGCAAGGCGATCGACGCGAGCGGCTTTGCGACGACGCAGCAGATCGCGCAGTCGATCCCGCAGAATTTCGGGGGTGGGCCCAATGAGGCGACCGCCGGAAGCGGCACGCTCAGCCAGGAGGCTTCGCTCAACGGGGCGAGGGGGTCGGGCCTCAACCTGCGCGGACTGGGCGCGTCGTCGACACTCATCTTGTTGAATGGCGATCGGCCGCCGCTGGGCGGTTTTGCCGGCGCGTTCTCCGACCTCTCGATGATCCCGGCCTCCGCAATCGAGCGGATCGAGATCGTCGCCGATGGCGCGTCCGCCATCTACGGCTCGGACGCGGTCGCCGGCGTGGTCAACATCGTGCCGCGGCTCGACTTCAAGGGTGCCGAGAGCAGTTTCCGGATCGGCACGGCGGACGGCGACTCCCAGGAATATCAGGCGAGCCAGCTGCTCGGCACGCGCTGGTCGGGCGGTCATGCCGTGATCGCCTATGAATATTACCAACGCGATCGACTTCGCGCGGCAGACCGGGATTTCGCGACCGACGATCTTCGGCGCTTCGGCGGTCCCGATTATCGTGGCGGCTATGCCAGTCCGGGAACGATCTATGCCGGTGGCCAGAGCTTCGCGATCCCGCGGGGGCAGAACGGCGTTGGCTTGACCGCGGCCGCGCTCACGCCCGGAACCGTGAACCGGGGCGATAGCTGGGCCGGCGTCGACATCCTTCCGCGACAGCGGCGCCATTCGCTGTTCGCGGCGGTCAGCCAGGATCTTGGCGGGGGTCTGCGCTTTTATGCTCACGGACTGTTGTCGATCCGCGATTTCGACCAGGCAGTCCGCCCGAGCGCTGACACGCGGCGGATCGTATCGGTCACCAATCCCTTTTATGTCGATCCGATCGGCACGGGTCAGCCGGTCGCCGTGCAGTATAGTTTTGTGCGCGACCTCGGCAATGAGCGGGCCCGCGGCCGGGCGAGCGCCTATGGGGGCACGGCCGGAATCGAGGCCAGTCTCGGCAAATGGGTGATCGACGGCCATGGCACCTGGGGCCGTCAGATCGAGCATTCCGACCTCATCAACCGGATCAACACCGCGCGGCTCGCCGTCGCGCTCGCCGACACCAATCCCGCCACGGCCTATAATCTGTTCGGTGACGGGCCATCGACCAACAGGGCGACGATCGATCGCGTTCGCGGCTCGACGCTGAGCGCCAACAGCGGCACGGTATGGTCGGCTACGGTCCGCGCAGATGGTCCTCTCTTCTCTCTTCCGGCCGGCGCGGTACGACTCGCCATCGGCGGCGAATATCGGGAGGAGCGCTACCGCGATCACGGCACGATCACGGACACGTCGAGCCTGACACCACGTGTCGCGGCCCCGATTGCCCTTGGCGATGGCCGCCGCGTGGCGGCCGGCTATGCCGAACTGCTCGTGCCGCTTTTTGGCGGGTCGGCGACGCTACCGGGCTTCCACCGGCTCGACCTGTCGGCCGCGGTCCGCACCGAGCATTACAGCGACGTCGGGGCGACCACCAATCCGAAGTTCGGGATTGCCTGGGAGCCGGTTGCCGGGCTCACCTTCAGGGGCAGCTACGGCAAGTCCTTCCGCGCTCCGAGCTCCCAGGATCTCCGCCAGGACCCCGGCTCGCAGCTGATCTTTTCCTACACCATTCCCGACCCAAGCGCAGCGGGCGGCCAGTCCAACGTCATCGTCCTGCGTGGCAATGATCCAAAGCTCCGGCCCGAGCGCGCGACGACCTGGACGCTGGGGGCCGACCTGAAGCCGCTGGCGCTGCCGGGGCTTCACGCGAGCCTCACCTGGTTCAATATCGACTATCGCGACCGGATCGCGTCGCCCGCGGCGCAGCTGTTCAATTTTCTCGTCAACCGCGACACCTATGCCGGCATCATCGAGTCCAATCCGACGGCCGCGCGGGTTGCCGAGCTCTATGGCTCGCCGATCTTCGTCAATTTCCTGAACATCCCGCAAAATGCGGCGTTCGCCGCTGTGGTCGATGCGCGGCAGCAGAATCTGTCGGTGGTCAGGCAGTCCGGTCTCGATATCGACCTGGGCTATGGCTTCGGCATGGCGGGCGGCCGAGCCGAGATCGGCGCGGCGGGGACCTATATCTTCCATATCGACCAGGCGCTCACCGCGACGGCCCCGACGACCAATGTGGTGGGCATTCTCGGCAATCCGGTCGATTTTCGTGCGCGGGGACGGTTGAGCTGGACATCCGACAGTTTTGCTGCCGGCCTCTTCGCCAATTATGTCGACAGCTATGTGAACAACACCAACGCCACATCCCAGAAGGTGGCCTCCTGGACGACCTTCGACGTGCAGCTGAGCTATCGCTTCCGGCAGCAAAGCGGCGCGCTGAAGGGCCTGCACGTTGCGCTCAACGCAAACAATCTGTTCGACCGCGATCCGCCTTATGCCGCTTATTATATCGGCCTGTTCACCAGCGGCTATGACCCGGAAAATGCCAGCCCGCTCGGCCGGGTGGTTTCGCTCCAGGTCACGAAAGCGTGGTGAGGCGCGTCGTCATGACGGGGGTGTTCTGCGCGCTTGGCTGGGTGCCGGCGGTGCAGGCGGCGCCCGCTTGTGCCGAGCGACTAATGCCGGCGCCGCCGACCGCGGACCATGCTGTCACGGCACGCGACCTTATCGAGCTTCGCGATTTCGGGCGGGTCGATACCAGCGTGGGCGGACCGGCGCCGTTCACCGTCTCGCCCGATGGTGCCTGGGCGGCGCTGATCCTCAGGCGGGCGGACGCGGATGTCGATGACTATTGCTTCGGCGTCATGCTGGTGTCGCTCGACAGAAAGGCAAGGTCGCGATTGCTCGATGTGGGCGGCGAGTTCATCGCGATGGTGAACGACATCCGCGGCATCCCGGCGATCGTTAACGGCTCCTCCGCTTCGGGCGCCCCGATCTGGTCGCCCGATGGCCGCTCACTGGCCTATCTGCGGCGCGATCGCGGTGTGACCCAGGCCTGGCGTGTCGGACTGGACGGGAGGCCGGCCGAGCAGGTCAGCCGCCTGCCCACCGATGCGCTCGATGTCGCCTGGGCAGCCGATGGCACTACGCTGCTGATCACGACCCGTCCGGCGCTTGCTGAGGGCGAGCCAGCGATCGACCGGGAAGGGCGATCCGGCTTTCTGTATGACAGCCGGTTCTGGTCCCTGTCGGAAAGCAGGCCGCGGCCGGCCTTGCCGCTCCCTGTCGAGATCCGAGCGATCGAGGTGGCGAGTGGGGCGACCCATAAGGTGACGTCGGAGGAAGCGGACCGCCTTGAGCGCGGCGCGACGCCTGATCCGCCCGCCGGAGCGGGTCTTTATGCGCGCTCGACCGCCGGGTTTCGGGCGTGGGTCGCCTATGATGATCCGCGCCGGACCTTCGGCCAACCGCGGCTGCACATCGAGGCCAGGGGGCGAGCAGTCGCTTGTCCCGCTATCTGCGATGACCATGTCGCGGCCCTGTGGTGGACTGGCCCGGACACGCTGCTGTTCATGCGCGGCGGCAGCCCCGCCAATGGCGGCAGGATCGAGCTCTACCGATGGCGGGTCGGGCGCGACCGCGCGCCGTCGCGACTGTTCGACACGACCGATGCGCTGCTTGGCTGCTCCCTGGTCGACAAGGGGCTGATCTGTGCCCGGGAGACGGCGGTTCAGCCGCGCGCCCTGGTGCGACTGGCCCCCCAATCGGGCCGGACGGTCACGCTGTTCGATCCCAACCCTGAGTTCGGGTCGGTCCAGCTCGGCAAGGTCGAGCGGCTCACCTGGAACGATCGCCAAGGGGTGCACAGCTATGGCGACCTCGCTCTGCCGCCGACGCACCGGTCCGGCGAGCGGCATCCGCTGATCGTGGTGCAATATCAGAGCAGGGGATTTCTGCGCGGCGGTACCGGTGACGAATATCCCATCCATCTGCTCGCGAGCCGAGGCTATGCGGTCCTGAGCTTCCAGCGTCCGGCGATGCTCGCCGCCACCGCCACCGCGATCGACATCAATGCGGTGCAGCGCATCAATATCAGGGACTGGGCGGAACGTCGCATGATCGTGTCCTCGCTCCAGGCCGGCATCGATGCTGCGATCGCGCGCGGCGTCGTTGATCCGGGCAGGATCGGACTGACCGGCCTTAGCGACGGCGCGGTCACGGCCCAGTTCGCGCTGAACGGCTCGAACCGTTTCAGGGCGGCAGTGATCAGTTCTTGTTGCGACGATCCAAGCGCCCTGTTCGCGGTAGGACCAGCCTATCGCGACGCGGTCATCGCGTCGGGCTATCCGCCGCCGGGCGCCGATGGCAGTGCCTTCTGGGCACCGATGTCGCTCGAGGCCAATGCCGCCCGGTTCAGCACGCCGCTGTTGATCCAGGCAGCCGATGCCGAATATCGCCTCGGCCTGGAGAGCTTCTCCGCGCTGCGATATCACGGCGCCCCGGTGGAGATGTATGTCTATCCGGACGAGCATCATGTGAAATGGCACCCCGCGCACCGTCTCGCGGTCTATGAACGCACCATCGACTGGTTCGACTTCTGGCTGAAAGGCGAGGCCTCCGAAGACCCGGACAGGCGCTCCGAGGTCGCGCGCTGGGAGGCGCTCAGGAGCGGGATGCAGGCGCGCCGAAACTGACATCGCCTTGCCAGGTGCGGCTCCATGCCTCGACGTCAGCCAGCGATAGCAGCCGGACGATGGCGTCGCTGGCCGGCAGGGTCGGGCCGAGGTCCCGTTCGATCGCGTCTATATCGACAAGCCGCTCGCGCGCCAGCAGACCGTCGAGCAGCATCTCGCGCAGCAGCGCGCGGTTCGCGTCGAGCAATTGACCTGCGAACGCATCGAACGCACCCTTGCTGCGCCGGGCGATAACCGAAGCGGGCAGCACGTCGCGGAATGCCGCTCGCGCCATCGCACGGTTGTTACCACCATCGCACCATAGCCAGCTAGGAATGGCGAGGCAGACCTCCATCAACGGCTGGGAAAGCAAGGGTGAGATGATCGGTGCCACTCCGATGCGTTCGAGGCCGTCGAGATGATTCTGGATCGCAATCAGCGCCGTTACATGGTCCCGCTTGCCCGGCAGTGCGTCCGGCGGTGCATCGACCCAGGGATGGCCGTCAGGGAAGGGAAGGCGGTCGAGCGCTTGCGGTGACAGATACCGGGTGTTCGATGGCCAGCGCTCCGCCCCAGCGCCGCGGATCATTCGCCGCGCCGCGACCCTGGCGACATTCCAGCTACTGCAATGGGCGAGCTGAGCGACATGATCGATGGTCTCGAACAGGCCGCGGCCAAGGCCCTGTCGCCTGAAACGGTCGATGACCGGCGCCGTTGACTGGATGTGACAAAAGACATTGTCGCCACCGCCACCGCTGAAAAAGGCGTCAGCCCCGATCTTCGCCGCCAGTTCCCGATTGGGCCGATCGAGTGCCTGCGCGAAATTCCGCGCGGATGGTCGCGGCAGCTGGTACGCCTGCGACCGCATCAGGTCGATGTCGGTGATCCGGAGCGGAACGGCCTCGAGTGGCACCCCGAGATGGTCCGCGATCGCGCGTGCATAGGGAGTCTCGTCGGGATCTCCCTGCGCCGGCTCGAACGTAAGGCACGCCGGCATGCAACCTGCCAGCTTCAGCCCGGCCGCGACGATGGCGGAATCCAGTCCCCCCGAGATTTCCGCGATCGGGCGCTGGAATGCCCGTCCCCAGGCCGCGATGCACATGCGCGCCGTCTCTCCGACCGCCCCGATCGCCGCCGTTCGATCCGCGAGCTCACTTTCCGGCCCGGTGAACTGCCAGGGCGACCAGGCGCAGTTCGTGTCGATCCGACCCGGCGTCAGCCGCGCCGCCATGCCGGGTTGCAGTTCGCTGATACCGCGCAGCGCGGTGCGCGTGGGTCGCAGGTCGCGATAGGCGAGGCCTTGCACGACGATGGTCCAGTCGATCTCAGCACGCATCAGGCCGGCTTCGACGAGGAGCTGCGGACGCGAGGTGAGGATCTGCACGCCGTCCACCTGGGCATGATAGCACGGCACGACGCCGGACGGATCCCTCAGGACGGTCATGCCGTCGGCCGTCGCGCATAGCGCGGCATAGCCGCCCCAATAACGCCGCAGAAACTCCTTGGCGCCGCCGCCTAGGTCGGTCGTGCCGGCGAGGGTCTGTCTCCGCTCGCCTCCATGGCGGTCGAACAGATGGCCCCAGACCAGCCCCGCTCCGTCGGCGATGACGATGTGCGGAGCCTCGGGCGCCCCCAGGACGAGCAACCGCTCGCGCTGGACGAGCGGAACAAGCCCATGGCTACGGCACGAAACTTCCACGAAATGGTCGATCCGGTCGGACCGAGGCCTGTCCCGATCCATGACGAGCGCGACGAAGGGGGCGATGTTCACAGGGCGAGAATCGGCGCGTAGCGCGACACACGGTCGTAACTGTCATTGAGGATCGCGTCAGGCGTCTGAAGCCAGCAATGGGCGGAAAAGGGTTGGGCCGTGACGCCGAAGACGAGGCGGCAATCGCGATTGATGCGCGCGAGCCAGGCATGGAGCGAAAGCGAGTCCAGCAGACAGTTGCGAGCAAAGGGGCTAGCACGCCGGGCCACGTCATACGCGCTCGCCCGCGCGATCACGGTCTCCGGTTCGTCGACGCCCACTTCCGCGCCGCGGCCTGCGCGACGGTCCAGTATCTCCTGGAGCGGTCGCAGCCTCAGCTCCATCCATGTCTTCGTGACGATCGCGGCCACACGCAAGCGATCGGTCGAGGTGACGTTGCCAGATCCCCATCCCGGCGGCACAAGCGTTTGAGGTGTCGCCGGAACGTCAACGACGGTGCAGGACGGCTGTTCGCCCGAACGCGTGATGCGGCTCCGCTCGAACATGGTCATGACGATCTCTGGCGGGCCAGCGCTTGTCGCCTGAAACCAGGCCTTCATGGCATCGCTGACAGCTTGTGGCGCGAGGAAATAGCGGTCTTGCCGGATGTCGAGCAACACGACCCGGTTTGAGGCGATGCACGCGGTTACGTGTGGCAGGACGCGCCAGAACATTCCAATATTTCCCCCGGGGCAGGCGGTACGTCGGCGCGGCCCGCCGCGCCGACGCCCTGGAAATCAGTCCTCGTCGGACAGGCCGGCAATCGGCTGCAGGCCGACCGCGTCCAGCACAGTGAAGCCCTGACCCTGGGTCTCGACGCTGGCGGCGCCGAGATCGATGAGGTCGATGGTCTCGTTGGTTTCGGGGTTCATCTTCGGTCTCCTTGATCGCCGCGATCATGCGGCAGGAGGAGGATCAGCCCGTCGGAGGATTATAAGAACATTATAATCGGATTATAATCGAGTCCGCCCGGTCAGGTCTTGCGGCGCGCGCGCAGGAGCGCTGGAACGGCGCGCATCCGGCGCAGATGGTAGCGGCGGATGGCCTGGGCCTGCCCCGGACCGTGCAGGACGATCGCCTCGAGTTCGCCATCAATGCTCTCCAGCACATCGGGTTCGATCAGCCGGAACGGGTGCAGGCGGTCATTTGCGCTGTCGATCGCCGATCCGATTTCGCGATTCGGCGATGCTGCCCCAAGCCTGATGAACAAGGCCGCCACGCGGTCGGCCCCCGCCGCGACTTCCCAGAGCGGTGGGGTCGAGCCGGGGTGATTGCCAGGGTCGGGTGACCGCGCCGTTCTGGCCGCGATCGACAGGAGTGCGGCATTCCACTCGTAGAGATCCCGAAGCGCCTCCTCCGTGAAGGTCGGCACGTGAAAGCCTTCACCGCTATTGGCTTCGACCAGCCGCTCACCCACCAGCCGGTGGAGCACGTCGCGCACCGGTGTCATGCTGACCCCGAGATCGCCTGCGAGGCGGTTGGCCTCGAGCCGGAATCCGGGCGAGAAAACGCCCTCGCGCAGCATCTGTTTGAGTGTCGCATAGCTGCGATCCATCGCCTGGACCGGGCTCACGCGTCGTCACCATTGCCATGCTGTCCGCGGCGATGGGCCGCCACCGCTTCGGCCTGGTCGGGACGCAGGGCGTCGATCGCGCCGAGATGATCCGGTAGATCGTCGCCCAGCAGGGCCGACGGGCAGACACCTTCGTAATTACCGAGATTGGGGCGGTGCTGGCGATAGCCGACAAGGCCTGCGAGCTCGGGATCGAACCGCCTGGCGACCGAGGGTGGATAAGCGAGCCACTGGTTCTCATAGGGTTTGAGCCAACCCAGGCAGTAGCTGATGATCACGCCGCGTCGGGGCTCGATGGCGGTGTTGGCGCCGGCGCCGTGGAGGGTCGAGCCGAGGAACAGCAGCGCGGTTCCGGGGCAGCAGGATGCGACCAGCGGCTCGCCCGGCGGCTCGTCGACCAGCGCTTGTTCGCCGTGCGTGCCCGGATAGATCAGGGTCGCGCCGTTTGCCCGGGTGAAGGAGGTGAGCGGCCACATCACGTTGACGAGATATTCCATCTCACCTTTCTCTGCTTGCCACATGTCCTGGTCGCGGTGCGGGAATTGCGCTGGTGCGCCGGGATGGATCTCGATGGCCTGGGTGAGGTTCAGCTGGAGTGTGTCGCACCATCGGCCAAGCATTTCCTGGACCAGGGCGAGAATGAGCGGATGCTGGACGAAGTCGGCGGCGTGCGTAGAGCGTTTCAGGAGGCTGCCGAAGCGTTTGGTGCGGGCGCCGTAGAAATCGCCCTCGCAAAAGGGCGTGGCCTCGAAGATCGGATCGAAATCCGCGGCGAGCGCTGCGACCTTGTCTTGCGGGAGGAGGTTCGGCAGCAGGCACCAGCCCTGGCCGCGAAGTGCCTCCGAGGCGGTCTCGAATCCGGCGGGCTTTGGCGAAGCATGATCGAGCGTCATATCGGTCACCCTCTCGCGCCGGCGGCGCGCCTTTGCGTAAGATCGCTGCTTTCGACCGGGGACCAGATGCCGGCCTCGGCAAGATAGCTCGGGGTACGGGGCTCGATCCTGATCTCAAGCGCGCCGAGCATTGTGCTGCCGTGATGAACGGGCAGGCCGAGCGGCCGGCATTCCCAGCCGAAGCTCAGAATCTGTTGTAACCAGCCCATTTCAGCGACGCCGGTATAGGTTGCAATGCCGTGTCTCCGGGCGTGTTCCACCAGGGCCGTGACGAGCTGGTCGCGAACCTTGCGTCGCTCGATCGCCCTGAGGCTCCGGTCAAGGCAGAACCGGGTGATTTCGTAGACGTGCGGACCGCGCGGCGGCTCGTGCTCGCACAGGCCGGCAAATAGCGTGTCAAGGATGTGTGGCCTGGTCGTCGGGAGCAGTCGCGCCGAGCCAAGGTGCCGACCGTCATCGCCAAGCAGGATCAGGTAGCGGGCGTGCGCATCGTCGAACTGGTCGATCTCGTGACAGTCATCGCGGACCGGGACGTCCCATTTGAGCAGGTCGACAAAGACGCTCTTGCGCGCGAGGAACATCGCATTGAGCGCGGCATCGCCCGCCGTTTCCATATCTGTATCAAGCAGTTGAACCATGTGGAGGCCTCCAGTGAGAAGAGGCCGACCTTGTCGCGCCGGTCACGCACACCGGCTATTCCAAGAACTTGGTATTTCAGTGGATCAGTATTTCCGAGAAGCTGATCAGGCCGTCGAATAGGACCCGGATCGCCAGGATTGCCTTGTTATGTACCCCGTAGCGCTGGCGCGCGTTTTGCAGGTGCTTGATCACGGTTTCATGGCTGATGCCGAGGATCTGGGAGATTTCCCAATCCGTCTTGCCGCGTGCCGACCACAGCACGCAGTCACGTTGGCGATTGGTGAGCGGTCGCTCCGGCGCGGGCGAGAGGTCGCGCATATGGGACAGTCTCCTTGCTGCTTCAAAGGCAATGCCACCCACGATCTGAGCGACCGAATACAGTTCCTTGGGAAAAGGGTCTCCAGGGTCGATGGCGAAGGAGCACGACCCGTTGATTTCGCCCGGTACGTGGACGGGAACGGTGAAGCCGTCGCCGATGCCGATAATGCGGGCCTGGGACAGGATGCTCCTGTCCGCTGGTGTGAGTCCGATCATGTTCGGCACGGCGGACCATGGAAAGCCGAAACCCGTTACATGGCTGGCGCGGTGGATCGGATCGGCCTGACCCAGGCGGTTTTCGTCGAACCAGTGCTGCCATGCTGGCGGGTAATTGTGCAGACGGATGCCCGAACTGCCGGCAGCCATGAAATCGACATGTTGCACCAGTGCGAAATACCGGACCTTCATCGCCTCGCAGCATTGCGCGAGCAGGGCGAACAACTCGTCTTTGGAATTCGCAGCGCGTGCGCTGTCGACGAACGCATCGGCGATCGCCAGCCTTGCCATAACGACCCGCACCGATCGCAAGGCCGGCCCTAACGCCGGGCTTTGCGAAACGACCTTCTCGGGCTCCTGGCCGGACGGCTTCTCACGGGCCACCGACAGAGCGACATTGTTGCCGCCTGATTGGCGAGGGTAAATATATGACGTCAAACGATTAAACCTCCAAAATGGCTTTGAATCGGGGCCATTGGCGAGTCTGTTCCTCGTAAAGGTGTGATCCCGTCCGGAGGTGGTGCCAGGTCCGGCAGCAATATTTCGACAGCTGGATTGAACCGGGCGTCGTCATCGAGTCACCTTCTAGCTGACAGAAGGGGGAATCGGCGTGACTCGGACAAAGGCCCGCGTCTTCGACGAATATCTGGTCGCGTCGGCCAAGGCGGGGGACCGCGGGGCATTCGGCGCGCTGGTAGAGCGCTGGCAGCGAAAACTCGTCGCGCATGCTTGGCGTCTCCTTGGCGACACCGAGAGCGCGCGCGAAGTCGTGCAGGAGGGCTGGACGGAGATCGTACGCGGCCTGGGGCAACTTCAGGACGACCGGGCATTCCCGGCCTGGGCCTATCGCATCGTTTCACGGCGCTGCGCGCGCCACATTGCGGGAAATGTCAGACGGCGTGCGCTGCGCGACGCAGTCGCCCTTGAACCCGAAACGGTCGCGCAGGGTGCGGAGATTGGTGGGCGGGATATTGCCCTTCTCCGCGCAGCGATTCGCAGACTGCCCGCCGCGCAGCGCGCGGCGATCGCGTTGTTCCATCTCGAAGACATGAGCGTGGCCGAGGTGGCCGTCGCGCTCGACGTGCCGGCGGGCACCGTCAAGACCCGCCTGATGCATGCGCGGCTGAAGTTGCGTGAGGAATTTGGAGGAGAAGAGTGATGAAGGACATCGACAGGTTGATCGACGAAGCGCTCGATGCGGAAGAGCGCGCTCTGCTCCATTCGATCGGCGACGAACCGGGCTATTTCGAGCAGATAATGGGGATTTTCGCTGGCCGGTTCGGCTGGGTGAGTCTGATTCTGATCATCGTTCAGGGCGCAGCCTTCGTCGCGGGCGCGTGGGCGGCGTGGCGCTTTTTCGCGGCAGACCAAGTCCTGGACGCGCTGCGCTGGGGATTGCCGGCGGCGGTGCTGCTGTTGATGTCGCTGATGATCAAGATGGCGCTTTGGCCCCAGATCCATACCAACCGCCTGATGCGCGAGTTGAAGCGCATTGAATTGCAGGTCGCACGCGGCGCAAAGCCGCAATGATGTCGCGCCGATCATCGTTCGAGCGGGGGCCGAGATGTCGCCGCGCGGAAGCCAGCGTTGCGAAGGCGCAGTTCGTGAGCGGAAAAATTGGTGCGACTAGCGGGCCGGAAGAACAGACGCCGCACCATGAGGCAGTCAGGCGCAACCAGGGCTCAATCAGCCGGGGCCGATGGCGTTGTGGCTCGCCGCCCCGCAATGCCTCGCGCCACGGTTTGGAGAGCCCATGATAGAGGCGTTCCTTGCAGACGAGTGCGGACACGGCGTGCGCGATCAATGCCGCGAGGAACAGCGGCAGGATCAGTCCGCGGCTCGCCGTCGCCTCGACGATGATGATCACCGCGGTCAGCGGTGCCCGGACGACACCGGTGAAATAGGCGACCATGCCGAGCAGCACGACCGCACCGCCCGGGTCGCCGGGGAACATTGGCCGGAGCAGCGCGCCGAGTCCCGCACCGGTTGCCAGCGACGGCGCGAAGATACCGCCCGGCATGCCCGATGCCGCAGTCGCCAGTGTCGTCGCGAATTTGGCCGGCCCGAACCAATAGGGCGCGTTGGTACCGTCAATGATCTGCCGCGCGGACGAATAACCAGTCCCCCAGGTGAGATGGGTCACGACGCCGAGCGTTCCGACGATCACACCGCAGCCAAGCGCCCATAAGATCGGCCTGTTGGCCAGCGTTGGCAGCCAGCGCGCGCGCATGGCGCCCATGCTGAGCAACAGGCGCGCGAAGAGGCCGCCGCTCAGCCCGCCCAGGACGCCGGCGACGGGTGCGATGCGCAGTACCGCGCCTACTTTGAGATGCTCGCCGACCTCGCCAAAATAGACATAGTCGCCCGCCAGCCCGAGGCTGACCATGCCGGCGATCAGGATCGTCGTCATCACCAGCAGGGCCACGCGCTGCTCATAGGCGTCGGCCAGCTCCTCGATCGCGAAGGTGACGCCCGCCAGCGGCGTATTGAACGCTGCCGCGACCCCGGCCGCGCCCCCCGCGATGATCATCGAGGCGCGCAGCGGCGCGCGGAAGAAGCGGTGATGCCAGCTCAGGATTGCCGCCGATATCTGCACCGTCGGTCCCTCCCGTCCGACCGAGGCACCGCACAGCAAGGCGGCGATCGTAAGGGTGAACTTGATTGCGGCGGCTTTCAGCGAAATAAGCATCGGGACAGCCCGGTCGGGGTCATGGGCGGCGGCAATGACTTGTGGGATGCCCGAGCCAGCCGCTTCGGGGGCGAAGCGCCTGGTAGCCCAGGCGATTCCGGCAAAACCGAGCGGCGTCATCACCAATGGAATCCAACAGATCGAAGCAACGAGACGCAGGAACAGGTCGTTGGCGCCATCGGCCACGCGCGCGAAGAACAGTGCTGCAAGCCCGATCGAGACCGCCCCGGTGCCCATGGCGATCCGGCGGCGCCATAACGGAGAGGTCGGGCCATGGCGCCGGATCAGCACCCGCCACCGTCGGCTGAGCGAAGTCTTCATCGGCAAGCGACTAGTCCGACTCGCCGACGGTTTCCACAGCGATGGCAAAGGTTGGGACGGTTTCGGAATCATGGCGCAGCAGCGGGTATTGAAACTCCGCCCGGTGAGCCGAGACTCGCGGACTGTGTTGCCTTCGCCGCAAGGATCGATGACCGGGCGCAGCAGGCGCCCCGATTTGACGGGCCCGGTCATCGCGACCTCGGTCCAGGCAATGGCAGTCTGTCGTCAGGGCCGGTTCGCGCTGACCTCCAACGGCAATGTCGGAGCCACTTGGCCGTCGTGGCAGGGCTGGCGCGATCGGGCCTGAGAGATCGGCCAAAAGATCGGCCATATTTTGCGAAGAGCTAAATAATATTGATAATTAGCAGTATATTGTGCGGATTGGAGATCGGCCAGAATTGCTGGATCAGGCCGCCCGCAGCTCGACGCGCTTAACCCACGGGCTCGGGATCTGTCATCTCCTGCTCAAGCCACCGGGCATCCTCGCCGGCGAGATAGGTGGCCAGCCTGCAGAAGCCGGATAATGGAGTGGCCGGCGGCACTTGCTGCCTGGATGAAGGCGTGCTGCCGCGAAGCTCGGCGAGGTCGGGGTCCATCAGATGTGGCACAACGCTCAACGACAGGGCTGACTCCAGAAAGAGCGCGATCCTCAGGCCGCCCGGGTCGATGTCGCCCCAATGATGGAGCCGCTCGACGCCCGCCAATCCCACCAGGTGGGCAAGGAGCGAGACCACGGTGGGTGCCGGAAAGCCGCCGGTATAGACGACGATATCGCCGCCATGCCGTGCCTCGCGAACATGTCGGTTGAAGCTCTCGAGATTCTCGATGGTCAGGAGCGATTTGACCCGACCAGCCGGCTCGACCGTATCGATAAGCTCAGGAGGAATTCCCACAAATGGCCAACCGGCCATCGCGGCACCGCCAATGCTGAACGCGCCCGCTGCCAGCACCGGCTGCGGAAATTTCGACAGGCCTAGGTGTCCCAGGGCTTCGTCCCGGGACAGCTGTGGATCAACCGCTCCGATCAGGCGCAGATAGGTGAGGAGCGGCGCCAGGCTGCGTTCGAGCGCCTTGCTGTCACCAAGGAGCCGCGCGGAGCGGGTGCGCAGCGGAACGCCGGGCGGCAGTGGAGTGAAAGCGGCTTCGGTCGCCAGGACCAGAGCGAGCGCTGCATCGGGTCGCTCGGGGCCCAATCCAGCAACCTTTCGGTTGCTTCGCCATGCGTCGGTCAGGTCCGACACAAGCCGCCGCGCCATGTCGGTCGTGGCACCGGATGCGGTCAGCGCCGCGACCCCAGCCTCCACCGTCAGCGATCGAGGGACGTGGCCGGTGAAGCGGGAGAGGAGCTCGGCATCGAGGAGTAGCACACGCTCGATCAGATGCGGCGCATCACGGTCCCAGAACAGCCGAACCGCGCCGGCAACCTCGGCTGCAGCCAGCACATCGTTCAGCGCCCTGCGGTCTTCCGTCCCGTCGAACACCTGTGTTGGCCGCTCAATCAGATGGCGGTCATCCGTTCGGCGTTCATGCCGCTCAAGCAGGCGCCGGAGCAGGGTTCCCGGATCGCCGTGCCGCTTCATTCTGCCGCTGCTGCCTCCGGCCTGTAATATTCGACGCCGCGATTGACGGGGTTGATCCCGGCCAACGCCTCGCGCGCATAGGGAGTTGGACGGGTAACCGTGATCATCGGCTCCTGCGTGTCGGGGCGCCGGTTAACCGAAACGATGGTGTCGACGGTCTCAAGGAACATCGCTCTGACCTTGTCAGGCGCTGCGACAAGCACCTGGAGGTGGAGCGCGTTGAAGAACTCCAGCAGGGCGCGCGTGTTCGGCGCATCGAGATTGTTGAACGCCTCGTCGAATACGACGAGTCCAAGGCCTTCGGGTTCCATGCCGGTCGATTTGGGGAAATAGGCGGCCGCCATCGCGGCGCCGACCGCGACATAATAGGGCGCCTGCTTCTGTCCGCCCGAACCCGTCACCGAGCGCTTGCTGAGGGTAGTCTCCTGGCCGGCGTCGTTGCGCATGTGGAGGTCGAAATCGAAGAATTTGCGATAGTCCCTGAGGTCCTTCACGAGGTCCTCGTCAGCCAGGCGCTTTTCCAAATCCCTGAATCCCGCTTTCACGCGCGGGTCGATACCGTCATCGTCGAGGATCGAAAGCCCCCGCCCGGGCGCCTCGGCGATGGCCTCCGCCAACACATGGATGGGCTTCAGTGCCTCGTTCACGCGGTACCTGAAGGTGTAGGTCTGCCCGGTAAAGCGCCTGCCCGCGAGGTTGCGGTTCAGGCGCTCGATCTGGGTGCGCGCCTTCTGGAACTTGTCGGAAAGGCGGTTGATCAACCCTTCGGTGAGGTCGCTTTCCATCTTCTCGCGTGCGCTGATGAATTGCTCGCGATATTGCCGCAGCTCGTCATCCTCGAGCTTACGTTCCTTGGTCAGGCACCATTGCAGGATCAGGACGTCGGTCGGATCGGCCATCGGTGACTGGCCGACATGATCCTGCACGAATTGCATGAAGAGTGATCGCCCGCGCTGCACCGATTGTTCGGCAAGCCGGAGAAGCGGTTCGCCATCGGCCTTTGCCTGGACGGCCAGATCGTTCAGCTGGGCGGCCGGGTCCCGTCCTTCCGGGACGAGCTCGGCGGCCACACTGACGCGCGACCGCGCCTGTTCGATCCGTTCCGCCTCCGGCAGCATGGCGACGAGAGTTGCAACTGGCTCCGCGCGGGACCGTTCTTCAGCTGCCTCTTCCTCGGTGACCCTGCGGCCATGGTCCTGCGCGGTTGTCGCCAGCTTGACCTGGAGCGCTACCTCATCGGTCTGGAGCTGCTTGATCAACGGCAGAATATCCTGCGCGATCTCGTCGCGATGGCCCGCTATGTCCGATTCAAGCGCTTTGATCTCTTCATCGAGCCCGGTGCTCTGACCGGTGGCAACGCCGCTTCTGGACTGGGCAATCCCGCGCAGCGCGCTGGCCGCGTCGCGCATCCGGCCAAGGGCAAGGGCAAGCGACGCATCGTCAGTGGTGCCGCCTTCCGCGATCGCCGCGCGGGCGGTCATCAGCGCCTGCAAGGCCCCCAGCGTATGGGCGTGGTCGGCCGATAGCCGTTCGAACTCCTCCCGTGCGGCCACGAGCGCGGTACGTTGCGCGGTCTTGCCGAGGATCGGCTCGATGTCGCGGTACACCCTGAGCGCCATGCCTTGCGTGGTCTTGCCGCGCTTGGTGATCGCCTGGTCGAGTATTTCCAGTTCGCCTTCGGAATCGGCCATCAAAAAGCGGCCGACCTGCCGCTCGACATATGCGCGGATATCCTCGCTCTCTGTCGTGATGACCCGGGCGATCGACCGTTCGGGAAGTCTTGACTGCCACTGTGCGGTCTTGCGGGTGTCGATCAGCCGGCAACTGTCATAGTCGCGCCGCTCGCGGTACAGGAGTCCAAAGGCGTCCCCCAGCCGCGCGGCCGGAATCAGCAGCGCCTCGCGGTGCGCGCCGAGCAGCATTTCGAGCGCCATCGCCCAGGAGGGATCGCTTATCTCGACAAGATCCGGCAGCGCCTGCGCGGCGATACCCTGTTCTTTCAACAGGGCGATGAAGCGCACCGTCTTGAACGAGAGAATCTGGCCGGTCTGTCCCCCGGCAAGACGTTGCTCCAGTTCGCCCAGCCGGCGTTTCTGATCGACGCTGTCGGCGTTCAGTGCCTCAATCTGTCGTTCGAAGCTGCCGTCGGCCTGCGCCAGTGCGATGACGCGGCGCTCAAGCGCGACCAGATCGTCATCGATTGCGAGAAGTGCGTCGACGGTGCGTGTGCGGACCAGGATCTGCAACTCCGTGACGGCTTTCATCGCATCCGCCAGATGGATCGGTACCCGGTCCCGGTGCTTGTCCAGCCCAGCGAACCTGGCAAGTGTCGAGAGCCGTCGCTGCGCCGCCGCGAGTGCGTCGGCCTGACGTTCCGTCATCGCTGCCCGCTCCGCGTCGAGCGCCCGCAAATGCATCGCCTCGGGGAGCTGCGTCATGGTTGCGCGGTGCCGAAGAATGTCTTCCTGAAGCTGTGTGATCGCCTGTTCGCTCCGAAGCTTTGCCTGGAGTTCGCGCTGCAGGCGTTCGCCGAGCTCGGTCCGCTGCTCCTCATAGCGGGCACGGACCAGTTCAAGGCGGCGCCTCTCTGCATGCGCGACGGTGAATTCGAGCACATTACGGCGCACCAGGTGTTGCGCCCAGACCTGCATTCGTCGCCGGACCTCGCCGATCTCGGCCAGTTGCAGCTCACGGCGCTGAACCTCCTGCTCGAAAAACCGGTAGCGCTCGATCGAACCGCGCAGCGCCTCGACCTCGATAAAGTCTTCTTCGAGGATATGACGCCGCACGAACTCGGTCGGATCGTCGATAGGCTGGAAGGCGATCGATTCCCGGAAATTTCTCAGCACCTGGCCACTGTCTGGTGCGGCGCCGTGCTTACGCATCGCGTGGAGATAATCGTCGACATAGGCAATGCCGGTGTTGTGGAAGCGAATAGCCGGGCACCGCTCCTTCAGACGCTCCACCATCCGGCCGGCCTGCGGCATGAAGCGTTTGCCGCCCTCCCGCACATCCGTCAGATCATTGAGGCAAATGCCGTAATTGCGCGCGACGAAGCGCCAGCGCACTTCCTCGCGCCTTTCTGTCCGACTGGCGGAGAAGATAATGCCGATCGAGACCAGCTCGCCTGTCTTTCGGTCGCGAAAGGCCAGCGCGACCAGCGTGTCGGCTACCTCGCGCGCCGGGCCGTCCGGCGAGATATGATCGTCGGCCCCAAGGCAATAATCGCGCACAGTCCGGGCGTTCTTGCCACCCGTCGATTTGTTGAGGTCGAAATAGCGGCTATTGGCACCGGTCACCACGACCTGGATCGCATCGACGATCGTGCTCTTGCCGGCCCCGGTCGGACCCAGGATGGCGGTTGTACCCCTGATCTCGATATCCTGGGGCTCGAGCCTGCCCCAGTTATAGAGGACCAGGCGCTCAAGCGAGTACATCGGGGTCCTCCTCGGCTGTCATGTCTTCCGCCGCGGACGTGTTGTAAGGATCTTCCGCAGGTACATCGTCGGCGTGTCCGGCCACGATCGCGACGAATCCGCTCGCGGGCGCCTGTGTCGGCTCCCGGTTTTCCAGCCACTGCACCAATGCTTCCACATAGACGTCCGGCACCAGCACCGTGATGCCCGGCATGATCGTCAACGGAAGGATTTGCTCATTCGCGTCTCGTTCACCGACCCGGACAAGGCCGCGCCGTTGCAGGAGCTTCAGGATCTCGATCAGTCGCGGTAGCGGCGGGGGCTCGTCGCCTGCCGATCGCAGGCGATCGTGCAGTTCGTCGCTGTCGCACTCGACCCGGCCATACTCGTCGAGCGAACTCACGCCTTCGGCGTAGAGCAGCCTGAGAGCGAGAAGGATCGTGGTCTCGTCCTTGCGCAGCCGGCTCATATGCACGCCGTAGATCGCCTTCACAGGCTCGAGTACCAGCATCCGCGCGACGCTATGGTGCGTCAGCCGGTAGCCGAAAGCACCCAGGATCGGTTGCACCTGGTGCAGGTGCCGCGCGAGCAGCCGGTATGCGGGCGCAAAGGGCCAGTCTTCATATAAGCATTGGTGGAACAGGATCGCCTGAAGCGCCGCCTGCAGGTCCTCCTCGTCGACCTTGCCACTGTCGAGGATCTGCGAGACCTGGAGCAGATCAGCCATTGGCCCTGGCCTTTCGCCGCAGGACGAAGTCGTCGCGCTCGATCCAGTCGTTCGCGAGGCGACCATCGACCGGCTCCAGCTCGAACCGGTCGGCCAGCGGGCCGAATCCCGCCTCATGAAGGCGCTCGAAGGTCAGGAAATCGTCGATATCGCGCAACGGAAAATCGGAAGCGGGCAGGGCGTCGTTTTCGCCAAGTGCAGCCTCGATATAGCGTTCAAGCCGTTCGGGCGTGATGCCCACGCGGCCTTCGAACAGGTCGAGTGCCGCGAGATATCGCGAGAGCGCCGGATCTGGCGGACGAACCTCGATTTCCCGTTCGGTCGCCTCCGCACGGCGCCGGGGCGGGCTGTAAAATTGGGCCTGACCGATCGGGAGGGGAAGGAGTTGAAGCCTGGTACGCACGTCCATCTCGGCGTGCGGCGGAAGGCCTGATGATCCTAGCAGCGAAAGGGCTTCGAGGATTCTCCCGGTGCTGATCGTCGCCATGCGGTCGCTGAACCGCACGACGTTCGTCATGCGCTTTTCGATCCGGTAGGTCGTCGTCTCGATCTCGCGGACATGATCGTCAATGGCCGAGAAGACCCGCACCACTTCGCGAATATCGGCGATGACCTGGTCCCTGACCTGCGCCGCCTCGCGCGCGATGCCTCCCGCAACCCAGCCTCGGGCGACGCGGGCCAGCTTGTCGTCATCCTCTAGGAGCTCCTCGCCGACATCGACGATCTGGCTACGAAAGCGATACGGGCTCTCGCGCGAATGCAGGTTGCGATAGTCCTGAACAACAAGAGATTCGATGAAGTCCTCGACGAAGCGACGCACGAGCGCGGTCGCGCTCGGCTGCTTCATGATCAGATCTTCGATCTTCCGCATCGTGCCCGCGACGGTATGTAGGTGATTCATGAAACCGCGTGCGGCAAGCGCGGCTTCCCGAGCATTGAGCGCATTGGTATCGGGATCGTCAATCACCGAGCGCAGCAGTGTGAGTACTTTGAGAACCGCCCCGCCATAGGAGCGGACGCGGCCGTTCTGAATGTCGAGCAGCGTGTGCAGCAACAGCCGCGCGGCGGGGTCGAAATCGACGACACGGCGATAGCGGTCTCGATACTCGACCAGCCAGCCAGTCGCCCGCAAGCGCCGATAGGCTGCCTGATGCGATTGCAAAACGAAGTCGCTGCCCTCCTCTTCGGACAGCTTGCTCACGACCAGCGCCCGGCCAGTCCGGTCTATCACCTCCGCGATCGCGTCCAGCACTCGGCTGCGGGTCGCAATCTCGCCATTGTGCCCGAACGGATCGTCGACCAGCTGGGTGAGGAGATCGGCGTAGAAATGCCGGGCTGGGCCAGCAAATATCTTGAACAGGTCGGAAGGAACCGAGCCAAACAGTGGCCGTTCCGTTGCATCGTCCATCGTTCCTATACCCCCTGCGCCAGTCGTCACCCGGTGACGAGCGGGAGTCAACGTGGGGAATGATCCGTTTGGCTCGCGCGCCGATAATCGCCCGGCGGGCTGGATCATGCACGCTAATTCTTGGAATTAGGGATCCCTTGTCCCATGAGGTTGGTGACCCGTTTCGCGGGAAGTCGTGTCCGCGACAATCGGAGAATCGCCAATGCTCGTCGAGCCGTTACCGGGAACCAAGGGTACCGGTCCGTGCCCGTCCTTGCGCGCGGCCCAGTTGGAGATGGCGCGATGATCCACGGCCTCGTCATCACCCCACTGGATGCAGCGGCCGTGCTGATCGTCCTCGCGGCGTTGCTCGGGTATATCAACCACCGGTTTCTTGGCCTGCCCCAATCGGTCGGGCTCACCATGATGAGCGCAATCGCGTCGCTGATCGTCGTGGGGATCGACCTGCTCGTTCCCGGGAGCCAGTTTGCGGCGGAGATCGTTCGGTTTGTCGCCAGCATCGACTTTCGTGACACGCTGATGAACGGAATGTTGTCGTTCCTGCTGTTCGCCGGCGCGCTCCATGTCGACTGGAGCGACATGAAGCGCGGCGGCTGGCCCATCCTGATCCTGAGCACGATCGGCGTCCTCATCTCCACGGTCCTGATCGGCGGCGGGTTCCGGTTGCTCGCCGGGCTGGTCGGTCTCGATGTCCCGTTCGTCTGGTGTCTTGTGTTCGGCGCCCTGATCAGCCCAACCGACCCGGTTGCGGTGATGGGCGTCCTCAAGCGCGCCGCTGTCTCGCCGACGCTCGAGGCGACGGTCGCCGGTGAAAGCCTGTTCAACGACGGTGTCGGGGTCGTCGTCTTCGCGATCATCCTCGCAACGGCGCTAGGCACCGAGCCCTTTTCGGCCGGTCGTGCCGCGCATCTGTTTCTCGTGGAGGCCGGTGGCGGCGTCCTGCTCGGACTCGCCACGGGCTGGATCGGCTACCGGGCGATGCGCTCGATCGACGACTACAAGCTTGAAGTCCTGATCAGCCTCGCGATCGTGATGGGCGGATATACCTTGGCCGGGTGGGTGCATGTCAGCGGCCCGGTCGCGATGGCGGTCGCCGGGTTGCTGATCGGGAACGAAGGTGTCGCGACGGCAATGAGCGACACGACGCGGGATTATCTGCTCAAATTCTGGTCGCTCATCGATGACATTCTCAACGCGGTGCTATTCGTCCTGATCGGGCTGGAGGTGGTGACGATCCCGTCCGATATGCGGCTGATCGTGCTCGGCCTGGCGGCGATACCGCTGGTCCTGCTGGCGCGGGCCATTTCGGTGACGGGGCCCCTTGCCGCGATGCGGCCATTTCTGACGCTGGGCCCGCTGGCATTGCCGACGCTGATCTGGGGCGGGCTCAGGGGCGGCATATCGGTCGCGCTCGCGCTCGGCCTGCCCGAAGGGCCGGCGCGCTCGATCGCGTTGACCGCGACCTATATTGTCGTGTTGTTCTCGGTGATCGTCCAGGGCGGCAGCATCGCCCGGCTGCTTGCTTGGTTGACCGTCCGGCGCGCCGCGAGCGACGGGAGCTAGGCTCGCCGCCGCTCGCCGATGCGCGCCTCTGCGTCATCGCGTTGGGGTTTCGGGCAGGCGGTCGAGAAAGGCCAGCATCGCTGCCGCAATCTCGGGTGCATGGGTCTCCAGCGCGAAATGGCCGGCCTGGTAGGAATGAACTTCGGTCGACGGGACCAGCGTCCTGTACAGGTCGCGGCCCTTGGTCGTGAAGATCGGATCATTGTCGCCCCACACCACCAAGGTCGGCAGCTGCCTCGCCTTCAGGAACGCCTGCCACTGCGGGTAGAGTTCGACATTGTGCTGATACTGGTAAAGTAGCTCGACCTGGATCCGGTCGTTGCCGGGACGGTCGATCAGCGTCTGGTCAAATATCCAGGCGTCGGGGTCGATCCGGTCGGTACGCGCTACGCCCTCGACATATTGGAACCTGGTCGACTCGGGTGTGAAGGCACCGCGAAAGGCCTTTTCCGTCTCGGGCGTGCGGTTCTTCCAGGCCGGGGCGAAGCTGCCGACGATCTGCGGATTCCATCCGTCCACATTGGCGACGGCATTCTGCACGACGAGGCCGCGGACGCGCTCGGGATGCATGATGGCCAGGCGAATGCCGACTGGGCCGCCATAATCCTGCATGTAGAGGACATAGCGATTCAGCCCGATCGTCGCGGTGAACTCGTCGACGACATTGGCAAGCGTCGGGAAGTCGTAGGTGAAGGCCTCGGGGGATGGCGCGCTCGAATGGCCGAAACCGGGATAGTCCGGCGCGATCACATGATATTTCGTGGCAAGAAGCGGGATAAGGTCGCGGAACATGTGCGACGAACTGGGGAAACCGTGAAGCAACAACACGGTCGGAGCCGAGGCCGGCCCGGCCTCGCGGTAGAAGATGTCGAGGCCGCGCACCTTGGCAGTATGATAGGTGACGACGGGTGCCGCCGCGACCGCAGAGGGGGTGGCCGCGCCCGGCGTGTTGGCGAAGCCTGCGGCCGGCAGAAGGGCGGCCGCGACTGCGGCCAGGGCAAATTTCATCATCATCGATCTCACTGACTGGGAAGGCGAAAGGGGGTAGGGCGCTTGGCGGCGCACCCGCCATGTCGCTGATCCTCCCGATGTGCAGTCTTCCGATCTCGTTAGCTATCCGTTATTTATGAGAACTACCCTCCTAAAATATGGAAGAGATCATGGACCGACTCGAGTCGATGGCGGCATTCGTCGCAACGGTGGAAGACGGAGGATTTTCCGCCGCCGCTCGAAGAACCCGCATGCCGCTCGCGACGATCAGTCGGAAGGTCTCCGATCTGGAGAATCTGCTCGGTGTCCGCCTGATCAACCGGTCGGCGCGGGGGATATCGCTGACCGAAAGCGGCCAGTCCTATTATCCCGAATGCCGCCGCCTGCTCGACGAGCTGGCTGAGGCCGAACGCGCGGCCTCGGGCGAGTATCGTGCGCCGCGCGGCGAGCTCGTCATCACCGCGCCGATCGTGTTCGGGCGGATGCACCTCTTGCCGATCGTGGTGGATTTTCTGCGCGCCTATCCCGAGGTCGAGATCAGCCTCAGGCTGACCGACGAGATCGTGCATCTCGGCGATGAGCAGGTCGATCTCGCGGTCAGGATCAGCCGGCTTCCCGACAGTAGCATGGTCGCGACGAAGATCGCTGACATCCGGCACGTCGTATGCGCGAGCCCCACCTATCTGGCCGAGCGCGGCACGCCATTGCATCCAGGGGACCTGGCCAGCCATGACTGCGTATCGGGCAAGCTCCTGGCGACGCCGGACACCTGGCCGTTTCGGATCGGTAAGGCGATCAGGTCGTTCCCGATCCGCCGCCGGCTTGCTGCGACGACGGCGGAAGCGGTGATCGAGGCGGCGATCGCCGGGGCCGGGCTGACTCGGGCGCTCTGCTATCAGGTCGTCGAGGCGGAGAAGCAGGGGCGGCTGGTGACCGTATTGCGCGCGTTTGAACCAGAGCCGACGCCGCTTAGCCTGGTTCATTCGAGCGCGCGGCTGGTGCCGCTCAAATTGCGGGCGTTTCTCGACTTCGCGGTGCCGCGCCTGAAGCAGCGTCTGGCGGACTAGCTTGCCTCAGTCCGCGCGACCGGCCGCCTTCCTGCCGCGATACTGGGCCACCTTTTCGCGATTGCCGCACAGCGACATGGTGCACCAGCGTCGGCGGTTGTTCTTGCCGACATCGTAGAACTGCATGGTGCAGGCCGGGTTGTCGCAGTGCCGCAGTCGCTGATGTTCGTAGTTGCCCAGGAACTGCGCGAAATCCCAGGCAACCGCGCTCGCGACCGGCGGTCCGGCGAGCTCGACATGCTCGTCCACTGTGGTGGTGGCGCCGGCATCGGCGAGCCGGCGCCTGATCGCCGAGTGCTCGATCAGGTGATTTATCGTCGCAATCAGGTCTGCCGACAGCGGCTTGGACGCCGCGAGCCGGTCGAACGCTTCCGCTAGCTGCGCGCGCAGGTCATGCAGGGTGGCCGGATCATCGGGCTCGCTTGCGAGGGCGGTTTCGATATTGGCCTGCCTAGCCCAGTGAGCCAGCCCTGAGGCGTCGCCGATCAGGTCGAGTGCCGTGCCCTTGATGACCGGCGTTGTGTTGACGAAGTCGATCCACAGGCTGCCGCCCAGGAAGGGCATCCCCTCGCGAAATTCTCCGGAAAACGGCTCCTGGTGCATTGGTAGGGCATCCTGTGTCCGTCGCCGGGTGGCGACGATTTTCAGCTGTAACCGATAAAATCGGTCTTGACAGGTGGCTTTTAAAGAGACACCTTTAAAAGGTCATTACAACGGTTACAAGGAAAATGCCATGACCAATCCACTCAGTTCCACCGCCGGCGCGCTGCTGGCGACTTCGGCCGCCGGCCTGCTTGCAGCGACTCCGCTCCCCGCCGAAGCCGCGCCTGCCGCGCCCGCATCGACGCAGACCTTCTACCGCACCGCGACGGTCGATGGCCTGAAGGTCTTCTATCGCGAAGCGGGGCGCCCCGACGCGCCGACCATCGTGCTGCTGCATGGGTTCCCGACCTCGTCGCATATGTATCGCGACCTTATCCCTGCGCTGGCCGACAGGTTTCACGTCATTGCGCCCGACTATATCGGCTTCGGCCAGTCCGCCGCGCCGTCGAACACCGAATTCACCTATAGCTTCGACAATCTGACCGCGCACGTCACCGGGCTGCTCGATCAGCTGCACCTGACCTCCTATGTGCTCTACATGCAGGATTATGGCGGCCCGATCGGCTTCCGCATCTTCGCCGCCCACCCTGACCGGGTGAAGGGTCTCGTGATCCAGAACGCCAATGGCTATCTCGAAGGCGTCGGCGACATGCCCAAGCAGGTCTTCCTGCCGCTCTGGGCCAAGCGCGACGCGACCACCGAGGCGGCGGCGCGGACCTTCCTCAAGCCCGAGACGACACAGTTCCAGTACAGCTTCGGCGCGAAGAACCCCGAGGCGATCAGCCCGGACAATTGGGTGCATGACCAGGCATTGCTCGATCGGCCCGGTACCGATGCCTATCAGCTCGATCTGCTCGCCGACTATAAGACCAACGTCGCGCTCTATGACAGCTGGCACGCCGCGTTCCGGCAGTACCAGCCCAAAACACTGATCGTCTGGGGCAAGAACGACCCGTTCTTCATCCCGGCCGGCGCCGAGGCCTTTACCAAGGACCTGTCCAAGGCCAAGCTCGTCTGGCTCGACGGCGGCCATTTTGCGCTCGAGGAAAATGTGCCGCTCGTGGCGAGCGAGATCAAGACCGCCTTTGCCGGGCACTGACGCCCAACGCCTGTCCGGCAAAGCGTTGCCGGTGCGGTTCCGTCCCCCGTTGGAACCCGCCGGCAACGCACCCCTTGTTCCGGTTCGCCAGCTGTTGTTCGAGCAAATGTTCGGCGCTGTGCGACCGTCAGATGGATTGAGAACAACATGAGCAGCAATCGCGACACCGTCGCGTCCTTTTATGCAGCACTGGCCGCCGGAGATGCCGGAGCCGCGCTGGGCACGATGGCGGAAGATATCAGCTGGATCGGCATGGACGGCTGGCCCTATCGCGCGACCGGGCGCGGTCCGGCGGCGGTCGCCGAAGGGATCCTCGCGCCGATGATGGCCGACTGGGAGCATCTGGCGGTCACGCCCGCGACCATCCTCGACGCGGGCGACGTCGTCGTCGCCACCGGCCGCTACGGCGGCGTTCACCGCACCACGGGAAAAACGCTCAATGCCGCCTTCGCCCATCTCTGGATGGTCAGCGATGGCAAGCTCGCCGGTTTCCGCCAGTTCACCGACACGCTGCTCGTCGATCGGGCGATGCGGTGACGGTTGCGCCTCGCACCGTCATCGTCACCGGCGCGAGCCGCGGCATCGGCCGTGCGACCGCGATCCGCCTGGCGGAGGATTTCGACCTCGTCGTCTCGGTGGCACGAAGCGAAGCCGATCTCGAGGATTGCGCCGCGCATATCCGCGCGGCAGGCGCAAAGGCGCTGCCGATCGTGCAGGATCTGCGCGACCTGGATGCCGCCTCGAACGTGATCGCCGGCACGCTGGCGCAATCCGCGACGATCGATGCGATCGTCAACATCGCCGGCGCCGTGCCGCAGGCCGAGTTGCTGGCGATGACCGACGCGCAATGGGAGGATGGGCTCGCGCTCAAATTCCACGGCGCCCGGCGCCTCGCCACGGCTGGCTGGCCGCATCTCGTGGCGTCGCGCGGTTCGCTGATCTTCATGTCGGGCGCGACCGCCGAAACGCCCAGGGCGCTGCTCGCCGGGGTCTCCGCGATCAATGCCGCGATCTCCGGCCTCGCCAAGGCCTTTGCCGACCGCGGCGTCGCCGACAATGTCCAGGTCAACACCATCCTTCCCGGTGCGGTCATGACCGGCCGGCGCCTGGCGATGATCGAACATTTTGCCGCGAGCCGCGGCCTCGCGTTCAAGGACGCGCTGCACGTCTATGCGCGCGAAGCCAGCATATCGCGGTTCGGCCAGCCCGAGGACATTGCCGCGCTCATTGCCTTTGCCCTGTCGCCGCCCGCCCGGTGGATGACCGGATCGAGCCTGCGGATGGACGGCGGCGAAACCAGATCCCTGTGACCAGAAGAAAGCCAGCCATGCCCGATCATCCAACCTCAACCTCGCTCTCGCGCCGTGACGCGATCGGCGCGCTCGCGCTGGGTGCGGCGATCCTGCCCAGGGTCGCTCATGCCGCACCGGCCACGATCGTCCATGCCATCGCCTTCGATGGCTTCCCGATCTTCGACCCGCGCCCGGTCGGCGCGCTGGCGAAACGGCTGTTTCCCGATCGCGGTGAGGCGCTCGCCCAGCAGTGGAGCGCCAAGCTGTTCGGCTATGCCTGGCTTTACACGTCCGCCGGGCAATATGCCGGGTTCGACGCGCTCGCCGACGCGTCCTTGCGCTACACCGCCGAGGCGCTGCAGCTCGCGCTCAGCGACCGCGATCGCAGCGCGCTGGTCGGCGCCTATGCCCAGCTCGATATCTGGCCTGACGTCCGCCCGGCACTGGTGAAATTGCGAGCCGCCGGTGTCCGGCTCGCCTTTCTCTCGAACCTCAGCGAGGCGACGCTACGCGCCAACATGGCGCGCAGTGGCATTGCCGAGCTGTTCGAACAGGTGCTGAGCACCGACCGTGTCCGCCAGTTCAAGCCCGCCAGGGCTGCCTATGCGATGGCGCTCGACGCGTTCGGCCTGCCGAAGTCGCGGATCGGCTTTGCCGCCTTTGGTGGCTGGGACGCAGCCGGTGCCGCCTGGTTCGGCTATCGCACCGCCTGGGTGAATCGGCTCGGCGTGCCACGCGAACCGATCGAGCCGGGCCCGGCGATCGTCGCGCCGGGCATGGAGGCGGTGCTTGCCCTTGCCGGCATTGCCTGAGCAAATTGCGGCCATCGTGATGAAAGGGCTTGGATGCGGGTTCTGATCGTCTTCGCCCATGCTGAGCCGACCAGCTTCAACGGCGCGATGCTGCGTGCCGGTGTCGCAGCGCTGACCGCCGCCGGGCATGAGGTGAAGGTGTCGGATCTCTACGCCATGGGCTTCGATCCCGTGTCGGACCGCCGCAATTTCCTGACCATCGCCAACCCCGATGAACTGCGCCAGCAGGCCGAAGAGGCGTATGCCAGTGCCAATGATGGCTTCGTGCCCGATCTCCAGGCCGAAATGGACAAGCTTGCCTGGTGCGATGCGCTGGTGTTCCAGTTCCCGATCTGGTGGCTCGGCCTGCCCGCGATCCTCAAAGGCTGGGTCGATCGTGTGTTCGCGGTCGGCCGCGCCTATGGCGGTGGGCGCTGGTTCGAGGGCGGGTTCTTCGCCGGCAAACGCGCGATGTGCGCGGTGTCGGTCGGTGGCCTCGAAGATGTCTACTCGGAGGATGGTGTCTATGCGAGAATCGAGGACATATTGTTCCCGATCCACCGCGGCATCTTCGCCTTTACCGGGTTCAGCGTGATCGAGCCCTTCGCCGTCTACGGGCCGGGTCGTATCGGCGCGGCGGAGCGCGAAAGCTATCTCCGCGACTATGTCGAGCGCCTGCTCACACTCGATATGGCGCCGATCCTGGTCAATGAGCAACGCGCTGACCGCGCGGGTTTCAGCGGGAGCCCGGTAGGCAAGCGCTGACCCCGCTCGGGTCAGGCGATCTCGGTGATCAGACCGTCGCCAAGCCAGGCGCGTAGCAGCTCGGCGGCCGTGGCCGCCCCGGCCTCTTCGCCGAGTTCATCGACCAGGGTTGCACACAGCGCCCCGAAGGGCCTGCCGGCAAGGGCGAGCGTCAGCATCGCTTGCTCATGCGCCTCGATGCTGCGGAAATGCGGCGACAGGTCGCGGCGCCAGACCAGCAGCGCGCCCGCGCGCGGCAACATCTCTGCCGCCGGTGGGGCGTCGCCCTGGGCGATCGCCGACCAGATCGCCGCGCTGTTGGTAAGCGACCGGCCGATCGTCAGCGTCGGCACGAAGCGCAGGATGGCAGTTTCCCAGTCGAGTTCGGGCAAGGTGGCAAGATCCACCGGCGCGGCGTCGGGACCATCGAATGCCTGTCGCAGCGTGGAGTCCAGCCAGGCCAGCTCCGCGACTTCGCGATCGTCGGGATAAAGCGTCGATAGGGACGCGGCGAAGTCGTGGCCGTAGCGGCCTAGCGTCCAGCTCTTGGGCGGGTGCCGTTCGATATGGTGCAGCGCCGCCTGCTGGAACGCGTCCTCGCCGAGCCAGGCGGCGCATTTCTCATGGGTGTCGCGCAGGCAGTCGACGAGCTGGGCACGATAGGCGTGGTGATAGACGGCAAGCCCGTCTTCAGCGCTCGCGCCGAGATGGCGCGCGACATGGTTCGGCGCATCGACCAGCCAGGCAGTGAAATCGCGCTGTAGCCCTGCGAGACTCATGCGGCGACCGCCTCGCGGACGCCGGCGATCTCGCGGGCGATGGCGAGCTCGACCAAGAGGTCGTCGAGCGGTGGAATGCGGTCGTCGCGCTCGATCATCGTCGCCGCCGGACCGAACCGGGCGCAAGCCTCTGCGTAAAGCGCCCAGACCGGGTCCGGCACGGGGGCGTCATGGGTATCGATCAGGAGGTTCTTGCCCTGGCTGTGCCCGGCCAGGTGCATCTGGCGCACCCGGTCGCCGGGAATGCCGTCGAGATAGGCGATCGGGTCGAAGCCGTGATTGCTCGCGCTGACGAAGATGTTGTTCACATCGAGCAGCAGATAGCAGCCGGTACGCGCCGCCATCTCGGCGATGAAGTGCCACTCGGTCCGGTTCGATCCGGGAAAGGTGAGGTAGCTCGACGGGTTCTCGATGACGAGCGCGCGGCCAAGCGCTTCCTGGGCGTGGTGGATATTGGCGCACACCACCTCCATCGCCTCGTCGGTATAGGGCAGGGGTAGCAGGTCGTGCGAATTGAAGCCGCCATAGCCGGTCCAGCACAAATGATCGGAGACCCAGAGCGGATCGATCCGGTCGGCGAGCGAGCACAGGCGGCGCAGATGCTCCTCGTCCAGACCGTCGGCGGATCCGATCGACATCGACACGCCGTGCAGCGCGACCGGGCAGCGCTCGCGGATGCGTTCCAGCATCACCAGCGGGCGGCCGCCATCGACCATGAAATTCTCGGAAATGACCTCGACGAAATCGAGCGGCAGGGGCCGCGTCAGGAAGTCGTCATAATGTTGCGGGCGCAGGCCGAGGCCGAAGCCGCGGAAAGGCGCGATAGGCTCGGGCATCGGGCTCACCATCGATCGCAGGAAAGGGACAGCACGGGGCCACTCCGTCGCTCTTGCGATCGGATGGCCCCGGTGTCGTTGGCCCGGCCGGGAGTCCGGGCCTGCGAAATTACTTCGGCTCGGTCAGGCTGCCGCCCTGTGCCTTGCAGGCCTTGGTGGTCAGCGCCTTGAAGCCCTGGCCCTTGCACTCATTCTGGCCCTTGCACTCATGCGCGCCCGACTTGCAGTCCGACGTGCCCTTGCAGCTGTTCACGCCGTAGCAGTGAACGACCTTGCCGGCGGCCTGGGCGGGTGCCGCTACCGCAACGCCGGCAATCGCGACGAGGGCGACGCTGCTGGCGATGCTGGCGGCTTTGAAACTGATCATGAGCTTGTCTCCGAATAGGTTTGCCGAAGTGGCACTTCCCTATTCGGGGGCACGGGCGATCAGGTTACAGCCCGCGCCGAACCTATTTCTACCAGCGCAGCAAGCGCGGTCCGACGAGCGCCCCGAAACCGGCGGCGGCGACCATGCCCAGCGTGTACCAGGTGAGCACGAAGAATGCGGAAGTCTCGCCGCAGTGGAAGCTGTAGAGCAGTGCGGCCCAGCCGCCCGACGCGAGGCCTGCCGCCGCGCCGGTCAGGCGCAGGCGGGTCGGCGCGAAGCGACGGAATGCCCAGATCAACCCGGCGAAGATCGGCACCGACAATAGCAGCACGCGCATCGAGCATTGCCGCCAGCTGTCGCCGAGCCACATCGCCAGCCAGTGCGATTGCGGCGCGCGGGCGAGTTCGGTCGCGGCGACGGCGGCGAGCAGGCCAACAGGTATGACGAGCAGCCACAGCCAGTCGCTGCGCGTCGCCTCGGGCCGGGCGAGATGGCGCGTCGCGAGGATCGCGATCACGCCAAGTGACAGCGTATAGGCCCATTTCATCCAGATGGCGTAGCCATGGACGGCGGTCGCGAAGTCGGAGCGCAGGCCGAGGCCGAGCACGACCATCACGGCGGTGATCGCGCCGCCAAGGGCAAGTGCTGCGCCCAGCCGGCGCTCGACGGCGTGGCGCGCGAGCGGGCGGACGCCCGCCGAGAGCGAGTTGATCAGATCGTCGGTGTTCATCATGAAAGTCCCAGCCGGGCGGCGAGCGATTTCAGCCCGCGGTGCACCGAAATCTTCACATCGGATTCGCTCATGTCATGGCGGTCGGCGGCTTCCGCCACGCTGAGGCCATCGACCTTGGTCTCGCGGATTGCGCGCGCCTGTTTCGCAGGGAGCGTCTCGAGCAGGCTGTCGACATCCATCCGCGCCGACACCGCGTCCTCGAAGCCTTCGGCCGCCAGGATCTCCTCCAGCCCCTCGATCGGGACGGTCACCCGCCGTCGGCGGAAATGGTCGACCATCTTGTAGCGCGCGACCGCATAGGCCCAGGCGGTGAAGGGCCGACTGGTGTCGTAGGTTGCGCGCCTGGTGTGAATGGCAATGAGTGTTTCCTGCACGAGATCCTCGACATCTTCCGCGGCGTCGCGAAGGCGGCGGCCAAAAAAGGAGCGGAGCAACGGGGCGAGGATATCGAGCAGAGCTCGATATGCTTTGGCGTCCCCGGAGAGACCGCCGAGCATCATCGCCCGCAGTTGTTCTTCACTCGCCCGCACGTGCACTCCTGATGTCCATTCGTGTCGTCCCGCCGGCTGGTTACATCGAACCGTCCGAATCGCGAGACATTTCTTGTCTCCCGAGGGCGGGGTTTCAATCGCACCTGTCGCTGTAACCGCACGGCGCCGGTCCGCGAATAGCGATCGAGACCGTTCGCCCGCGGTCTCCCGCCTCCCGTGCGGCGATCGTCCTCCCCCCTCGATCGTCGCACGGCAGGCGCTGTCCACACCTTTTCTATTTCCAAGGAGATTATCCCATGACGTCCCGTTCCAGCCTCGCGCTCACCGCGTTGCTCGTCGCCTCGCTCGGCGCCGGCGCCGCGCAGGCGCAGAAGGCCGCCAAGCCAATGGAGAAATGCTACGGCGTCAGCCTTGCCGGCAAGAATGACTGCAAGGCGGGCGCGGGCACGAGTTGCGCCGGCACCTCGGTGCGCAACTATCAGGGCGATGCCTGGAAGCTGGTGCCGGCCGGCACCTGCACCAAGATCAAGACGCCCAAGGGCTTCGGCTCGCTGACCGCCAAGGCCTGATCGCATGACGCTCACCGCAGGCCTGGGGCTCAAGCTCGAGCATCTCGACGCGGCGCTTGCCGCGCGCGACCCGGGCCTGTGGTTCGAGGTCCATTCCGAAAATTACATGATGGACGGCGGGCCGAGGCTCGCCGCGCTGGAGACGGTGCGGCGCGAGCATCCGGTCTCGCTGCACGGCGTCGGCCTGTCGCTCGCCTCGGTCACACCGCCCAACCCAGGCCATGTCGAACGGCTCGCCCGCCTCGCGGCGCGGATCGAACCCTGCGCGGTGTCGGATCACCTCGCCTGGACGCGTTGGGAAGGCGTGGAGCATGGCGATTTCCTGCCGTTCCCGCGCTCGCGCCAGGCGCTTGACTGCGTCGTCGACAATATCCAGCGCGTCCAGGACGTGCTGCGACGGCCGCTCCTGGTCGAAAATCCCTCCACTTATCTCGACCTGCCGGGCCATGACCTCGACGAGGCATCGTTCCTTGCCGAGATGGTGCGCCGGAGCGGATGCGGGCTTCTGGTCGACGTCAACAACGCCTTTGTGTCGGCGCATAATCTTGGCGGCGACGCGGCCGCCTTTCTCGATGCCCTGCCGGCCGCGGCGATCGGGGAGATCCATCTCGCGGGTCATTCCGCCGACCCTGACGGCGCGACCGGGTTGCTGATCGACACGCACGACGCGCCGGTCGCGGAGACGGTGTGGTCGCTCTATGCCCGCCTCGTCGATCGTATCGGTGCCCGGCCGACGCTGATCGAGCGCGACGACCGCCTGCCACCGTTCGACGACCTGATGATCGAGCGCGGTCGCGCCGCGGCGTTGCTCACGGATTTGCGTGCCAATGCGGACCTGATCGATGCATGATCTGGCCGATTTTCAGCGTGATTTCTCCGCGGCTTTGTTCTCAGCCGAGGTCGCCGGGGCCGCCGCGCTTGCTGTCCATCGTAACAGCGGCGCCCGCGCGGCGATCGATGCGCTCGCCGCCAATTATCCGGTGGTGCGCGCCCTGTTCGGCGAGGAGCCCTTTGCGGCGTGCGCGCGAAGCTATCTGCAGGCGCACCCGCCGCGCGATCCGAGACTGAGCCATGTCGGCGCGTCGTTCGCGGCGTTTCTTGGCACCTATCCGTCCGCCGGTGACCTGCCCTGGATCGGCGATGTCGCGGCGCTCGAGCACCTGTGGCTGGAGAGCCTGTTCGCCGCCGATGCGGTGGTGCTCGATGGTGAGGCGCTCCTGGCGCTGGGTCTTGATGACGGGACGAAGGTGGCGCTCCACCCCGCGACCAGGTTCGCGCAGTTCGCGTCGCCGGCCGCGAGCATCTGGCGGGCGCACGACCAGGGCGATCCCGGCGCCCTCGAGACGATCGACTGGCGGCCCGAGGCGGTGATCGTCACCCGCCACGATCAGACTGTCGGCATCGCGCCGCTCAGCGCCGCGGGGCTTGCCTTTGTCGGTGCCATCGCCGCTTCACACACCATGGTGGCGGCGGCCGAGGCGGCGCTGGCGGTCGACCCTGGCCTTGACCTTTCGGCCATATTCGGCGCGCTGATCGACGCCGGCACCTTCACTTATGCCACCGATGACGGGAGCCTTTCATGATCCTCGACCTGTATCGCCGCCTTGGCGCCGCGCTTGACCGGCTGGTGCCGACCGCATTGCTGTTGCTGCTCGCCCGTCTGGCGATCGCTGCGATCTTCTTCCTCTCGGGACGCACCAAGGTCGAGGGCGTCCTGACGCTGACCGATTCCACCTATGAGCTGTTCCGGACCGATTACGCTTTGCCCTTCGTCTCGCCCGAGATCGCGGCGCCACTGGCGGCTTATTCGGAACATTTCTTCCCGGTCCTGCTGGTGCTCGGCGTGTTCACGCGTCCTGCGGCGGCCGCCCTGCTCGGCATGACGCTCGTGATCGAGATCTTCGTCTATCCCGATGCCTGGCCGACGCATCTGAGCTGGGCCGCGCTGTTGCTGCCGCTCATCGCGCGGGGCGGCGGTGCCTGGTCGCTCGACAATCTGCTCGGAATCGATCGGCGTTTGTAACCGACGAGCCCGTGCTGACGAATTGGTTGTTCGGAGGACACGATGAACGAGGCCGAATTCGACACGATGCTGACGACGATGAGCGTCGCCGTACAGAACTTCTTCAGGGTGAGACTGAAGCAGGGTCATTCGCTGACCGGTAATCGTGACGGCGGTATCGCGGTCCATTATGTTCTCGCGGGGACGATGTGCCTCGAGGTTGCCCAGCAGAAGGATATCCTGTGCGGACCCGGCACGCTGGTGCTGTTGCCGCCCGGGCTCGAGCGGACGATCAGGCCGGCCTTTGACGCCGGGTCCGGCGCAGGGGCCGGGGAGGCCAGTGATGAACCGGGCCTCCTCCTCGCGACAGGCGCCATCACGGCACGGGTGTGCGGGGCGTTCGGGTTGCTGGATTCGGTCAGCGCACCCATTGCCGAGGACCTGGGCGATTCCGCGCTGATCCGCGAGAGCTGCCGCCTGATGCTGGCCGAGTTCGTCGAGGCGGGATACCAGTCGCGCGTTCTGGCCGACGCCTTGATGAAGGTCTGCGTCGTGATGGCGCTGCGGCGGGCCTTTTCGCGCGGTGAACCCGATTCTGGCCTGTTAGGTACGCTGCGCGATCCACGACTGGGCAGGGCAATTGCCGCGGTGATCGGAAACCCGGCAGCGCGTCACAGCGTGGCAAGCCTGGCGGGAGAGGCCTCGATGAGCCGCTCGGCCTTCGCCCGGGAGTTCACCTCCAACCTCGCGATGACGCCGATGGCCTTTGTCGTACGGGCGCGGCTTCAGCAGGGCGCCGACCTGCTGAGCGGCACCAGGCTTCCGGTGAAGATGATCGCGGCCAATATCGGTTTTGCCAGCCGCAGCCATTTCAGCCGGGTCTTTTCCGCCGCATTTGGCGCCGATCCCAGCAGCTTTCGCCGAGCGGGCGTCCGCAAGGGGCGAATCGACGGCGCGCGGCGAAACGGCGCGGTGCCGCGCCATTCCCTTTTCCATGCCGGAGAACGATGATGACTGGCCTTTCCTCTCGCCTCAGCCTGGCCGCGGTTGCTGGAACCGCGTTGGCGATTCTGCTGGTCGCCGCCGGTTCGGTGGCTCCCGCGGCGGCAGGCGCGGCGGACGCAGCGCACCCGACAGTGGTCGAGCTGTTCGAGAGCCAGGGGTGTTCAAGTTGCCCGCCGGCGAACGCGAACCTGAACGCGATCGCCGACCGCCCCGATATCCTCGCCCTGAATTTCGCCGTGACCTATTGGGATCAGCTGGGCTGGAAGGACACGTTCGCGCAGCCGGCCTTCACCGCGCGGCAATGGGACTATGCTCGTGCCGGCGGGCGTGGCGAGGTCGCGACGCCGCAAGTGATCGTGGATGGCCGCGATACCGTGGTCGGCAATGACGCACAGCAGCTCGCGGCGGTTATCCGGCGCAGCGGTCGTGGCGAAGCCGGTCCGGCCATTTCGAGTACTGCCGGAAGCGTGACCGTCGCCGCCGGAAGCGTGTTGCGGCCGGCGACGGTCTGGCTCGTTCGCTACGATCCGCGGACGCAGCTCGTGCCCATCCGCGCCGGCGAAAATGGCGGGCGCACACTGCCCCACCGCAATGTCGTCCGCTCGCTCGAAGCGCTCGGCAGCTGGACCGGCCGCGCGCAATCCTACCGGATCACCCAGCCAGCCCAGAGCAATTTGCGCGAGGCAGTTCTCGTGCAGGAGGGCAGGGGCGGCAGGATCCTGGCCGCCCACCGCCTGTAGCCGGGGCATTGCCTTCTGCGTGCCCGGTGCGGTGCGTGGTTGGTTTGCTTGCCCTGCCAGCTAGGACGGCGCACTTCGCGAGCCATTCGAGTTGGTGGCCCGCGCGGTCGTACAGATTGGCTGGCTCGCGGCCAGCGGGACGAGAGCGAAACCCTGGCCTATTGCGTGACACGCGCCTCCTCTTCGCGCTCGCGGTGCGACGCGACGATCGCCGAGGCGACCTTGGCCAGCGTCTTCAGGCTGGCCTTCATATAATGGTCGCGCTCGTAGCGCTGAATCTGCTGGGCCTTGGAGCCGACCCTGGCGGCCAGCTCCTCCTGGGTAAGGCCGACCGCAATCCGCGCCGATATAAGGTCGTCGCCCACCGTTGCGACATGCCCGATGGCCGTGAAATCAACCCGGCCCGAGACGGCCTCGCGATAGCGCGCAACCTCGGCATCGAGCTTGCCGATATCCGCTTCGAGCGCGGCAATCCGCGCGCGTTTCAGGGGATCGGGCGTGCGCCGGTCGCCCAGCGCCGCCAGCGATCCCGTCAGTCGATCGCGCTGCTGCTTGGTGATGGCCAGCTGGCGCTCATTCTTGATCATGGCTCAACCTCCGCCAAAACAAGCCGTACGATGCCCTTCCGCTCGCCGTTCCGGTCGATCTGGAAGAACTCCAGATAGGAGGCATCGAGCTCGGTCGGCGAAAACGCGTCTGGACGAATGTCGCCGCCATATTTGACCTCCATCGCCGCATTGCCTTCATGGCTGAACTCGAGAAGCGCCTTGTCGAGCTTCTCGATCTTGACCCCTTGTACGTCCCAGCAGGCGTCATAGTCGTTCGGTTTGGCCTTGTCGGTCACGAAGCTGCCGTCGACATAGCGCCCTGCAGCCCACCGCTTTCAAATGCCGGACGAGAAGGGCCAGCTTGTCGGTCAGCGCCCGGCGATGTTCGGTGACCGCGTAGCGCTCAGCAAACTCCTGCCAGCTCGCATCATGCACTCCTGCGGGCAGGTAGCCGCGCTCGTCACACTCGGGAATCATCTTTAGGACAACACTTTTGTTGTGTCAATTCGTGCGAGGTAGGTCGAGCGTCGATCAGCGCAGCGCGTCGCGTTGCTTCTTCAAGGCGTCGAGTTCCTGTTGCTGTTCGGCGATACGGTCTGAGGACCGCTCCTCGTCGTTGCCGCCGGAATAGGCCGCCGCCTGTTCCACCAGGTCCCGCAGGTTATCCTCGATGATCGCGATTCGTTCATCAAGTTCGGCGAGCGTCGCGTTGGTGTCAGACAAGATGCGATCTCCCATCAGAGCTTCGAATTCCTGCGGTGCCCCATCGAGGAAATCCCTTTCCGCGCTGAGTCCCGATGCCGCTCGTCCGCAGTCTTGCGCATATGGTCAAGTACTTCGTGCGGGAGAAAATCGCGGGCGGACCTTGCCTCACCGCAATGTCGGCCACGCACTCGATGCGCTTGGCACCTGGACCGGCGGCCCGCCGCCCGTAGCGGTCGTGTCGTTTTCCGCACGACCGGCAAAATGCCTGGCCGGTTCACGCTTTCCCCGCCTGCTAGGCTTGCCCGACCGGCAGCCGCGTTCCACCGGCGGGCATTCGCTGCGCTTCCGCGCGCCGCCGCGGTGGCATGACGGCGCAATCCGCGAGCCGATCGAGGTCGTCGAGCTCGGCAGCGTGGTGGCGCCCCCAGTCGCATAATGCCAGCAGCACCGGTTCGAGGCTCAGTCCCAGCGGCGTCGCGCTATAGTCGACCCGGGGCGGCACCTGGCGATAGACCTCGCGGTGGACGATGCCATGTTCTTCCATTTCGCGAAGCTGCTGGATCAATACCTTCTGGCTGATCTCCGGCATCTGCCGCTTCAGGTCAGACAGGCGTCTGGGCCCGTCGAACAGATGATAGAGGATGATCGGCTTCCAGCGCCCCGCGATCACCTTCAGCGCGCGTTCGGCCGGCAATACCGGCAGGCGCTTGATCGGGTCCGCCATGGTTACCTCCAGGTGTGTATGGCACGAAAGGGTGCGTAGAACCCTAGGGCGGGATATTGCCAATGTGGGTGCTCAAGACAACCCCAATGCGAGATCCATCATGAAAGTCATTCAACTGACCCGCTTCGGCGGGCCCGAGGTGCTCCAGCTGGCGCAATTGCCAACGCCCGTGCCGGGGCCTGGCCAGATTCTCGTCCGCGTGCGCGCGGCCGGGGTCAATTTCGCCGAGACGCTCATGCGCGAGGATCGCTACGCGATGACACCACCGCTGCCCTCGGTGCCGGGCGTCGAGGCGGCCGGCGAGATCGTTGCCATCGGTCCGGATGTCAGCGGCTTCGACCTTGGCGCGCGGGTTGCTGCTCCCCTGTTCGCTGCTGGCCTGCATTCCGGAGGCTATGCCGACCATGTGGTGATCCCCGCCGAACTCGTCGTGCTCCTGCCGGATGATCTGTCGTTCGAGGATGCGACCGCCCTGATGATCCAGGGGCTGACCGCTGCCTATCTGCTGAAACAGGCGTCGCCGGCCGGCAAGACGATATTGGTCAATGCTGCCGCCGGCGGGGTCGGCTCGATCCTCGTGCAACTCGCCCGCAAGGCCGGCGCGAAGACGATCGTCGCCGCAGCCGGCAGTGACGACAAGCTCGCTTTCGCCCGATCGCTCGGTGCCGATATCGGGATCGATTACACCCAGCCCGACTGGACCGAGACGATGAGCGCTGCGCTGGATGGGGAGGGCCCCGATATCATCTACGAGTCCGTCGGTGGTGCGATCACGATGGCGAGCCTCGCGGCACTGGCGCCGCTCGGCCGGATCATCGTCTATGGTGCGCTGAACATCCAGCAGTTCGCATTGGGCGTGCCGGACCTGCTCGGGCTCATCTTCAAGAACCAGTCGCTGACCGGCTTTGCGCTGGCGCCGTTGTTGACCCCGGCGAGTCTCAGGGCCGAGCTCGGCGGTCTTTTCGAGCTGGCCGCGCGCGGCGAACTGCGTGTCACCATTGGTGGTTCCTATCCGCTCGAGCGCGTGGGCGAGGCGCACCAGGCGCTCGAGCAGCGCGCTACCATGGGAAAGCTGGTGCTGTTGCCCTGATTGCTCGTGGCCGCCGCGCCGCGAGGCGCGGCGGCTCCTCCCGATCGAGCGCGGCTGCCTGTTCAGGCCAGCCGGCGCGCGCGGCGCGTGAGGTCGCGACGCAGTGCCGCGAGCGGCGCTGCGTCGTCGAACCTTACCTGACCGTCTCGATCAGCGACACCGAGGCTCGCGAACAGGGCATCCAGATCAGTCGCGACGCGTTCCCCGGCGAAACGTGCATAGAGGCGGCTCAGGGCGTCGGTGCCGGTCGCTGTGTCGCCGGCTGCCATTAGCTGCTCCGGCGTCCAGTCGGTGTTGTTGCCGCCGCTTTGCCGGTTGATCTCGCGCATGGCGTCCTGAAGCGAATGCCGGCCGGCGCTCGCACGCGCAATGTCGATCTCTGCCTGCAGCCAGAAGGTTGCGCCGCCCCAATAGAGCCTGGCCCAGCTTTTCGTGCCGTCCATGCCGCCATCATTCGGTCCGGGCTCGCCCTTCGGCATGCCGGCCAGCGACTGGCGCCAGACGTCGCTCGCCGCAAGGTAACCGGCCCGTGCGCGGGCGATCGGCTCGACATAGGTGGCGTTGCCTTCCTGCAGCCAGAGCGCGCGCCGCGGCAGGTCGGGCAGCGCGGCATGCAGCATCTCGTGTGTCAGGACCCAATCACGCGCGAACGCCGGGCGGTCGGCGAACCGCCCGACATGGATCCGCGTCGCCGAACCGGCATAGCCGAAGGTCGTGGCGTGGCCGACCTTATCGCCATCCTCCGCGATCACGAGCAGGCCATAATGCTCTACCGGAAAGCGCCCGAAATAGCGGGTGACCGCGTCGGCCCCGTCGCGCACCCAGGCGCGCACCCGGTCACGATCGAGCCCCGGCGCGCCGTCGGCGAAGACGAGTGCGATCTCGCCGCCCGGCAGGACGATCCGCTCGACCGGCTGGTCGCGGAGCGCCGCATACAGATCGTCGGGGTCGTCATAGCCCGGCGCCTCGCGAGCGTCCGCGAGTACGGTGACACCGGCGATGCCGATTCCGAGTGCGGCGATAGCGCTGCGGCGGGTGAACATGGCGCGTCGCCCTAGCGGAGCGCGGTCGCCGCGAAGGTCCTGAGCTGGGTGGGATCGGTGATGCCGAGGACGCGGCCGGTCTCCTTCGTGCCGCGATAGGTGATAAGCGTGCTCTGCCGGGTGACGCCGAGCGCCTTTTTCTCCGCTGTCTGATGATCATAATCGAGCCGGAGGATGAGAAGCTTCGCATAGGCCGGGTCGGTCGCGAGCGCGTCGATCGTCGGTGCCTGGGCGCGGCAGGTTGGGCACCAGGGCGCGAACACGTCGATCAGCACCGACTGCCCATGCGCCTGCGCTGTCTTGAGCGCGGCCAGGCTGAACGGCCTGACTGGCTGGGCCGTGGCGGGGGCGGCAATGCACAGGGCGGCGGCAAGGGGAAGAAGGCGGGAAAAAGACATGAGGGATTCCTTGCAGATAGAGATAATTGCTGTGACGCGTTCGGAGGCAGGAGATCGGTGCCGCTGGCTAGATGGAGGTCGTCAGATCGGTCAGCCAGTCCGGCGAGATGCTGACCACCAGCCCCTCGAACATCCTGTCGCCACCGGTCAGGATGAGCAGGCTGACCAGGATGAGCAGGCTGCCGAGCAAGCGCTTGCCGCGATGGCCGGTGCTCATCAGCCGGCCGCGCCAGCGCGTCAGGAAACCGCGCGTCGCGGTCGCAATCAGCAACAACATGGTCGCGATGCCGACCCCGAACGCCGCCATCACCAGCGCAACCTCGGCCAGATCCTGGCCTTGCGCGGCGAGCACAGTCGCTGCACCCAAGGTCGGCCCGACGCAGGGGCTCCACACCAGCCCGAGCAGGACGCCGATACCGGCCTGTCCAGCCAGGCCGAAGCGCTCGAGCCCCGACTGCCGGCGCCCGGCCCAGCCGGCGAGCGGCGCCGCGACACGCGCGAGCAGGTCTTGTGCCTGCGGGACCAGCAGCAGGGCGCCGACCAGAAGCAGAATGACGGCGCCCGCCTGGCGCACGATCTCGCCGTCGAACCCTGAGGAAGCACCGAGCACCGCGACCGCGAAGCCGACCAGGGTGAATGACGCGACCAGCCCGAGCGCAAGCGCGAACGGTCCCCATTTATGGCGCTGGGCGGCGCTGCCGATCACGATGGGCACCAGCGGCAATACGCAGGGTGACAGTATCGTGAGTGCGCCCGCCGCAAAGGCGAGCAGGGGGCTGAGGCCGTTTGCCATGGGTCAGCGGCCGGTCGAGGCGATGAGGTCGGCGATCTTCGCCTTGTCGGTCATGAAGGCGATGCGGCCGGTCTCTCGGCGGCCGTGGAACGCGATCAGTGTCGCCTGCTTGCTCACCCCGAAGCTCCGCCAGACCTCCTTCTGCTTGTCATAGTTGATGCGGAAGACGATCAGTTTGGGATAGGCCTCCGGCGTCGCGAGGCGCTTGATCGTGCGCGCCTGCGATCCGCAAACCGGGCACCACCAGGCATGGACGTCGAGCAGGATCGGGCGGCCCTGCGCCTGCGCCGCCTCGAAGGCGGTGCGGTCGAAATCCGCGAATTCGGCGGCCTGTACCGGCATGGCGGCGACAAGCGCGACGGGCGCGGCAAGGGCGATGGCGGCGGCGCGAAGGAACGACATGGTGAATCTCCCGGATCGACCCAGCGGGGTCTTCATGTCCCATTCGGTTTGACCGGAGATCCGGTTACAGTGCCGGGTCAGTCGAGCCGGCGTGCCTGCGCCAGCAGCGCCGCAGCGGTCGCGGCGAAAAGGAACAGGATCATCGGCCAGCCACGCGCCAGCACCTCGGCGGCCCCCGCGCCCTGCAGCAGCGCCGCGCGCGCGGCGCGGATGAAATGGGTGAGCGGAAAGGCGTTGCCGATCCAGCGCGCCCATGACGGCAAAGTCTCGAACGGATAGAGGAAGCCCGACAGCAGCATCGCGGGCAGATAGAAGGCGACGGCGCCTTGTAGTGCCGCGAGCTGGGTTCTCGCCCTGACCGAGATCGCATAGCCGAGCGCGACATGCGCCGACGCGAACAGCGGCAGTAACAGGATCAGAGCGACGACGCTGCCGCGCGTCGGCAGGTCGAACAGCATGACGCCCGCCGCCAGGACCAGCAGACCCTGTGCCGTGCCGATCACCGCATAAGGCAGGAGCTTGCCGAAAAAGATCTCTGGCGGGGCGAGCGGGAGGCCGAGCAATCCCTCCCAGCTACCGGATTCGCGGTCGCGCGCGAGGCTCAGGCTGCCGAGCATGACCATCGCGATCATCACCGTCACCCCGATCAGCGATGGCAGGAAAGTCCAGTCGGCGCGCGCCTCGGGATTGTAGAGCCGCTCGACGGCGATGCCGGGACCGCTGTCGGCGGCCTCTGCGCGCTCGGCCAGCCCCCGCCAATAGCCGCCCTCGATCCGCGCGACCGCGGCATTGGTCAGCGCGGCGTTCGTCCCGTCGACGACGATCAGCAAGGGGCGCTGGACCTGGGTCGGATTGGCGAACGAGCGGAGCGCCGGCACTTCGATGCCGATCAGTGCGCGACCGGCGCGCACCGCCTTTTCAGCCGAACCGGGACTGGACGGCCCGGTGATGACGGTCAGTCCCGGCAGGCGGCGCAGCGCCCGGGCCGCGTCGGCGGCATTGGCGGGTGTTGGCGCAGCGACCGCGACGTTGACGCTCGCGGCGGTCGGGTGGATCGCATAGCCGAACAGCAAGACCTGCAGCGCGGGCACCAGGACCAGCAAGGTGAAGGTCGTGCGGGAGCGTATCAGCCGTAACAGCTCGACACGGGCGACCGCCGCGATGCGTCGCAGCGCGATCATAGCATCGCTGCGGGTGCGAGCGCCGCGACCGCCGCCTCGAGCGTCGCGGTCCCGCTCTTTTCGATCAGGTCCGACGGCGCGATCGGGCCCTCCACCTGGCCGTCCCGGTAGTGCAGGATCATGGGGCAGCGCTCGGCCTCGGCCAGGTCGTGCGTCGCGATGACGACGCTGTGGCCGCGCCCGGCCAGTTCGATCAGCCAACGCCAGATGTGGGTGCGGGTGACCACATCGAGACCCGCGGTCGGCTCGTCGAGCAGCAACAGAGGTGGTGCGTGAAGCATCGTCGCGGCGAACTGCACGCGCCGGCCCCAGCCGCCGGAAAGGCGCTCGAACCGCGTCGCGAGGACAGGGTCGAGACCCCAGCGCGCCGCCGCCGCCGCGACATGGTCCCTTGCGGCCACCAGCCCATGGACATCGGCCCGAAACCGCAGATTCTCGGCGACGGTCAGCTCGGGGTAGAGCGAAAGCCGTTGCGGCATATAGCCGATCCGGGCGCGGCGCGCGGCGCCAGGACGCCGGATGTCGTCGCCGACTATGGTGCCGCTGCCCAGGTCCGGCCGGAGCAGTCCGGCGAACATGCGCAGCGTCGTCGTCTTGCCGCCGCCATTGGCGCCGACGAGGCCAACGATCGCGCCCGGCATCAGGCGCAGCGTCACATCGCGCACGACCGTGCGTGAGCCGTAGCTTTTTGCGAGGCCGGCGACGTCGATCAGCGGCTCAGCCATGCTCATAGACAAAGCCGCCATGCATATATTTGGTCGCCTCGGCGCCGAGGATGAGCGCGCGCGTGCCCATGGCGGGGCGAGCCTCGCGAAGCTGGGCGAGCGCAAGCCAGATCGCAGCCGAACCGGTATTGCCCAGCCGGTCGGCGTTCACGAAGAAGCGCTCGACGGGCAGGCCGAAATGCGCGGCGCTCTGCATGCCGATCCGGCCACTCACCTGGTGCGGAATGATCGTGTCGACAGCGTCGAGCGCGACGCCGTGCCGGCTCGCTGCGTCCCTGCCGGCATCGAACAGCATTGCGCCCGACGACAGGATCGCGGCGAAGTCATGATCGAACTCGCGGGCGCCCGCGCCGCGCATCTGCAGGCCCGGCGCACGGCCGAGGCCGACTGCGCCAAACCATGCGGCCTCAATGCTGTCGCTGGTGCTCGTCGCCGGCCCAAGGACAATCGCGCCGGCGCCGTCGCCCATCTGCACCATGTTTACCAGCTGCCCTGAATCTTCCGCGATCCGGCCGGGGTCGAAGAATAGCGAGCCGGTCTCCGAGCCGACGATCGCCACCGGTCGGGCATCTGGTGCCGCCAGCAGTCCGAATGCGATCATCAGCGCGTTGGCAAAGCCCGTGCAGGCCTGGCGCAACTCGAGATGCGGGCCGCGATAGTCCAGCCGATCGGCGACAAAGGCGATGTTGCCGGGCAGCGGCTGGAACGGGGTCGCAGTATGGCCGATCAGATAACCGATATCGTCGATCGCGAGATTTGCGTCCGACAGCGCCCGGGTGACCGCCGCCGCCGCGAGGTCGGGATTGGACTGGCCCGGTCGGGCGGCCTCCGTCGCAGCGGCGAAATCGCGGCAGACATGACGGGTGTCGATGGCCATGCGCCGCGCTACCGCCAGCGCTTCGCGGCGGCGGGAAAGATCGAACCGCGCGGCGATCCGGTCGAGCAGCATCTCGGTCGATAACGCCGGGCCGGGCAAGACATGGCCTGTGCCGAGCACCGTCACCCTTCCACGCGACAGCCAGGCCCGGTCCGGGAGTATCGGGGCGATCATGCCACGAGCAGCCCGTCAGGCAGCCGTCTGATATCGCGGTCGAGTGACGCAGGATCGACCTGCAGATCCTCAAAGGCGTCGCGGGCGAGCAGCAGGATATCGGCAAGACCGTCGCGCGCCGCCGCCGCAGCGTCGCGCATCGCCGGAGCCGATCCCGTTTCGAGCGCGAGCCTGCGCGCCACGCGCACATGGCGCGCCTCGTCACGGTGGATCCGCCGCAGGATCGAGGCGACCGCGGGGTCGGCGGCGATCGACTCACCTTGCCGCAGCAGTCGGCCGAACATCGTGCAGACGGCAGAATCGAGCGCCGCGATCCGGGCGAGATGCAGTGCGGTGCCACCGCGGACCAGCCCGATATGGAACCGGCGTGCTGCCTCGATCTGAACCGCATCCTGCCCTGCCTCGGGCAGGCCGCGCTGCAGCTGTCGGATCAAGAGGTCGTGCAGTCGTTCTTCCTCGGCGATGGCGCGAAGGGTCGGGGCGGCGCGATTATCCTTCAGTTGGCATTCCGCAAGACAGCCAAATGCCATTTCAGCTGCTTCCTCGCCGCATCCGAGGAGCGGAAGCAGTGCCGCGAGTGCCGCCGCCGGGCGATCGTCGAGCTGGATCCGCAGGCGTGGACGTTCCGGCTGCGTATCGCGTTTGTGGGCGAAGTTGAAACAGCGCGGCAGGCTTACGTAACCGCTCCCTGGAGTGCCGTCCAAAATCGCGATCCTTCGCCCTGTGCGCCCTGGGTCCTGCCTAGTTCGTCGATTGCCGTCGATCGGTTACAATGACCGGGGCCTGGCACGACACCGAGTGCGGGCGAGCCGTCCAGGCTGAAGACGGAGACGGCAGGATTCGGCGCGACGCCACGGACGCCGTGGCCGATCGCCCGGTGTCGGAAGGGTGGCTTCAGCTCACCGCGTTGCAACGGCGATCGTCAGCAATCCCGTGAGATACCGGCAGACAAGAAACAGTCGATTTTCCCTTCCCGATAGCCGTCGGCGGACTTGTCATGCAGCAGGCGGGGAAGGCCAAGCCTGGAGGCTGGTTATGGCAATGTCACGAACGCCGGACGCGTCGGACGTTGCGCGCGCCACGAGCGCCATGCCTTGGGCGACGCCAGTAAAGAACCGAGCAAGCGCCCGAATGTCGACCTCGGCTTCGAGATACCCGGCGCTGCGTCCACGGTGGAGCGTCTGATAGAGAGCGTCCTCGAGGCCACTGACGCCAGCGGTGGCCGTACGCGCGATCGCGGGTGGTCCGGCGGCGCATTCGAGCACCGTGTTTGAGAGCAGGCATCCGCTGGGCAACCGAGCATCGATCAAAAGCTCAGCGGTGCGCTCCAGTAAGGTGCCGACCGCCATTCTGGGATCGGCAAATTCGGAGAGCGCCGACAAGGGACGTGCGAAGAATATGTCAGCATATCGCTTCAGAATCAGGAGAAACAGGGCCTCCTTGTCACCAAAGGCAGCGTAGAGGCTGGCGCGACTGAGTTCGAGGGTGCGGACGATGTCCGACATCGTCGTTGCTTCGTACACTTGCGTCCAGAAGAGGCGCATCGCCTTTTCGAGCGCGACGTCCGTATCGAACTCACGTGGCCGACCACGGGGCTTCCCTAATACATCCCTATCGTTCTTTTATCAGGTGTTTGCCCATGCGGAAAGCGGTGAAGGGTCTTATCAAGTATCTGCATTTGCTTGGGTATGACCGACATCTGCAGTATACCAGCCTCATTGATATTATAGACATCACGTTCCAGAAATTCGCCTCCAACCCAGCCTGGGTATCGTGATGATAGAATTGTACACCCGTAACACCTCGAACGGGCACAAGATCAGCATCGCGCTTGAGGAGCTCGGCCTGCCCTATGTCATCAGGCCGGTGAACACATTTGTCGGCGAGCAGTTCGCACCTGAGTTCGTCGCGCTGAGTCCGAACGCCAAGATCCCGGTCATTGTCGATACCGATAGCGGCCTCACCGTTTATGAGTCGAATACGATCCTGCTTTACCTCGCCGGAAAGGCCGGACGGCCGATGCCAACCGACGCCGCCCGCCGCTTCGACGCGCTCCAGCTTCTCTTCTTCCAGGCCGCGTCCATTGGTCCGATCTTCGGCCAGCGCCGCAAGATACGACGCCGAAGCGGCTCGGCTTGAGGCCGTGATGGACAGGTTGCTTGAGGGACGCGACTATTTCTGCGGTGATTTTTCCACTGTGGACATTGCCCATTTCGGCTGGGTGAACACTGCGGTCGCGTCCTTCTATCCCGTCGCGGGTTATCCCAATCTCGGCGCGTGGTTCGAGCGAATGTCGGCCAGGCCTGCGGTCGCCAAGGGTATCACGATCCCGGCGCCCCTTATCGACTTCGCCCCGCTGCGCGAAGGCGCGGTTGCGTAAAGTTCGGGCCGTCGCGACCTTGGAAAAAGCCGCGACGTTCAGGCTATTCCGCGTGCTTTCGGGGCCTGGCCTCAAGACGGTCCACGACGATCACCCGTGGGACTAACATGACCACCGGGCCGAAGGAACCGGGAGGCTCATCCTGTAAATCTCCTTGTCGGGCATGCCTCGTCAGTTATGTCGCGCGAAAGCCCGATATTGGCTGGCCATGACCGCAGATCATCGCTCCCACGCACCTGATCAGGGAAATTGGGCGGTGATCAGGAAGCGAGCCCGGCTTGCGTCCACCTTGCGACGGAGTTCGCTGATTTGCTTCTCCTCGGCCACGTCGAGCATTGCCTCGAGCAATCGGCTGAAATGCTGGCGCATGGCCTGCCGGGCGCCGACGGAGTCGCGCTTCTTCAGCGCCTCGAGAACGGCGGCGTGTTCATCATGACGTGTCCCTTCGTCATGCTGGCAGACCGAGGCGTGGAGCGAACATATCTCGGGAATTTCGGTGCGCATCCGCCACAGCGTGCTGATCACATATATGATCGCCTCGTTGCCCGAGGCGGAGGCGATCGTCAGGTGGAAGGAGCGGTCCGCCTCGGTCGCCGCCGCACTGCCGTCATCGGCTTCGGACATTTGCGCGAGCAGCATCTCCAGCACTTCGATCTGCTCGTCGGTGATGGTCGGCGCCGCCAACGCCGCTGCCTCCGACTCAAAAAGCGAACGCGCTTCGGTCAACTCGAACGCACTGACGACGGGCAGCGCCCCGACGCCCACTTCAGACCGATCGCAGACATAAACGCCCGATCCGGTCTTGATCCGCACCAGCCCCTGCGCCTGTAGCGCGATCTCGGCTTCACGGATCGTCACCCGGCTGACGCCGAGCCGTTCCGCCATTTCCCGCTCGCCCGGAAGCCGCGAACCGGGGGGGAAGGCACCCTCCGCGATCATTGTCGCCATTCGTTCGGCGATGTCCTGGAAGAGACGGCGTTCGGCCATAATATCCTCAGTTCAGTTGGGTCCTTTGCCAGACATGCCTCAGTCCGCACCGCTTTGGAATAGGCAATTGGTCCGCAAACCCGCGCTAGTCATCGCTCAACGCAGACGGACGCGCAAGCTGAGGAAATATTGCGACCCGTAATATTCCACGTTCCGCGTGCTGCCGACCACAGGCATATATTCGACACGTGGTTCGTTGAAGATGTTGAGCGCTTGGAAACGAATGTCGGCGATCTTGTTGAGCTTGAAGCCCAGATTCACGTCGAAAGTGTTGTATCCCTCCACATAGCGCAGCTGCGTGTTATCGCTCGTGAACGCCTGATAATAGCGCGAGCGATAGCGATAGATGCCCTGGAGCGAGACGGGGCCGAGCTCGTAGAAGAGCTGTGCCGAAAAGACGTGTTTCGAATAGCCGCTGAGGCCTGCCGGCGGAATCAGGCCCGGCGTAAGGTTCCCCGAAGCATCGATCACGTCGCCGTAACGGATGTCCTGCGTCTTGAAATTCGACCAGGCGTAATTGTAGCTCAGCTTCGCGCCCAGCCCGTCGAGCGGGTGAGGCAGCCAAGTGAACTGGTTGGAAAGCGTCAGTTCGAGGCCGTACAGGTCGCTCTGATCGTTGCTGTTGGTGGTCTGGGTGACCGGCACCGCGTAATTGGTGCCGCCGATCGTGAAGTCCTCGTTGGTTTCGATCGGGATCCGGCCGCCGGTGAAGCGTTTATAATAGACCGTCGCGGCAAGCAGCGTGTCCTTGTTGGCATAATATTCCAGCGCCATGTCGGCGTTCCACGACATGGTGGGCTTGAGACGCGGGCTGCCGGTGGCGATGATCGAGTTGATCGCGTCGGCGACCGACGGGAAGCCGGTACCAGTCTCGAGCGTGATCTGACGGCCGGCACCGAGCGCGCTGGGCGCCGGGCGCGACATGGCGCGATAAAGGCCGACGCGCAGGCGGCTCTTCGCACTCAGGTCGAAGATCGCGTTGAGGCTGGGCAGCCAGCGCAGCGAGCCCGACTTGACCTCGGTGGTCGCGAAATTGCCATTCGCGCGCAGGCTGATCGAGCCGTCGGTGTTATTGATCACATCGAGGCCGCTGCGCAGGCCACGCGCGGTGACTTCGGTGTGGACGCCCCGGATGCCGAAGTTGCCGCGGACGGGAATGTTGCCGAGATGGCCTGAATAGGTCGCCATCGCATAGCCGGCCAAGGTCTCTTCGGTGACATCCGCATTCTCGACCGCACGCAGGTCGCCGCTGTTGCCGGGATCCTCGGTGCCCAGATAATTGCGGAACTGACAAAGGACGTCGAAGGTCGCGTAGCTGGTGATCGCGGCACTCGGCGCGTCCGAGAAGAACCCCCGCTCGGGGAACGGCGTGCGGCAGGCGATGTTGACCGTGCGGTCCACTGCCAGATCGGCCTGGTCGATATTGACGTCATTGCTGTAGCCGAAGAACTTTCGCTGCGCCCAGCGGCCGCCGATATCAACGCGCTCGATGAAGCCGTCGAGCTTGTAGCTGGCGTCAAGGCGCGCCGAATAGATCTCGTCGTCGCGGCCGTCCTGCGAACGGGTCAGCCGCGTATCGTCGCTGAACGCGGTGTAATCGGTCGGGCTGAAGCGCGGATCATAGGTGAAGGTCGGCAGGAAGCTCTGGGTGAAATCGACATGATAAGGGATGCGCTGGTTGTTGATCGCCGTGCGCGTGCCGAAAATGTTGAAAGGATCGGTACGCAGGCGGACCTGACGAGTGATGTCGAGGCGCGTCGTATGGGAATAGCCGACATCGGCACCCACCGTCAGCCGCTCGGTCGGCTTCCACTCGACGTTGCCGCCGAGGCCCAGATATTTCTCATCGCGGACGAACAGGCCCGAAATGGTCTGCAGCGTCGCCGAACCATCGGCCGAGAGCAACTGGTCATTGTCGCCGATCACCACATTGTGGAGATTGAAGCGGCCCTCGGCCGTGCCGAAGTCGTTGCGCGTCTCGCTATATTGGCGGCGCGAATACTGCACGTCGAGATTGACGTTGACCGTCGGGCTCGGCTGCCACTGCAACGTGCCGAACACGGCGTTGCGCAGGTCCGATGTGATCATCTGGCGATAGAGATATGAGTTGGACGCATGGAAAAAGGGCGTGCCCGAATTGCCCTGTTGGCGGCTGACTTCGGTGCAATTGCTGGTCGAGACGATCGCCGCGTTGCAGGTGAACCAGGTGCTGCTGGTATAGAAGCGCTCGACCGGATCGTTCACTACGTTGCGCTGGTACCCGATGGAAATTCCGACGTCGCCGAGCGCACCGGCCTTGAACTGGTCGATATAGCTGACTGTCCCGCGCCAGCCCCACGCACCCTGGCCGGTGATGCGATCCTGATAGGGATTGAAGTTGGCCTTGAGTTCGGCCTGGATTTGCTGGCGGTGGTAATCGAGCGGCTTGCGTGTCTCGAGCTCGATGACACCGGCGACCCCGCCTTCGATCAGATCGGCTTGCTGGGTCTTGTAGATCTTGATCGCGTTGAACAGCTCGGCCGGGAACTGGCCGAAATTCACCGCGCGGTCGCCACTGCCATTGGTCGCCTCGCGTCCGTTGAAGGTGGTCAGGCTGAGGCCCGAGCCGAGCCCGCGGATCGAGACTTCGGTGGGGCCGTAATTGGCGCGGTCGATCGTCGCGCCGGTGATCGTCGCGATCACTTCGCCGACCGACTGGCCGGGCAGTTCGCCGATCTCCCTGGAAGAGACCGCGTCGACGATCGTGTCCGACGTACGCTTGGTCTGGATGGAATTCTGGATCGTCTCGCGAATGCCGTGGACAATGATGTCAGCCGCAGCAGCCTGGTCGTCCTGCGGCAAAGGGGCTGCCTTGTCCGGCACGGTGCTGCCGGCCTTTTGCGCTCGTACCGGCGCGCCGCCGACGAGCGTCGCGATTGAGGCTCCGGCAAGCAGCGCCAGACGCATGCGGTTCACGCCACGACTGGCCCCACAGCCCGATAAAGCAGCCATTCCATCCTCCCCATTATGTTTATACCAATTTTATGATCCAGATGTTGCCAATGAGTCGAGAAAAAGTAAATACCAATTTCATGGTGCTCCTCCCATATTGGTATAGCACATAGGGTTTGGGAGCGAACTTGGCTGGAAAACAAGGTGATGGCGGTGCTCCGGAGATCGTCTGCTTCGGCGAGGTGATGACTCGGCTCTCCGCCACAAGCGGTACGCGGCTGGCGGCTGCGGGGCGACTCGACCTTCATGTCGGCGGGGCCGAGGCGAATGTCGCCGTCGCGCTTGTCGCGCTCGGTCACCGCGCAGGGCTGGTAACGGCGGTGCCCGAAGGCGCACTCGGCGACGGGGCATGGCATTTTCTGCGCGGTGCCGGGGTGGATTTGCGCGACGCCTTCCGTTGCCCGGGACGACAAGGCCTGTATTTCCTCGATCCCGGCGCCTCACTGCGCCCTTCCGAGATTCTTTACGATCGAGCGGACAGCGCTTTTGCCCGGACGGACTGGTCCACTATCGACTGGCGCGCGATCCTCGCGGGCGCGCGCTGGCTACATGTCTCGGGCATCACACCGGCGCTTGGTCCCCAGCTCGCCGTGGCGACCCGCGACGCCATGGCGGCGGCGCGCGCGCTTGGTGTCCGCATCTCGTTCGACGGCAATTACCGCCCGCGGTTGTGGGAACGTTGGGACAGCCGCCCGCGAGATATCCTGTACGAACTGGTCGCCCATGCCGACCTGTTCTTCGCCAATCACCGCGACATGACCCTACTACTCGATCGGGAATTCTCGAGCGATCACGAGACGCGGCGCCGCGAGGCCGCGCTGGTGGGATTCGAGGCCTTTCCGAACCTTTCGCTGATCGCATCTACCGCACGGCATGTGGAAACGGTCGGCTGCCACCGCATCGCCGCGCGGATCGACGGTCGCGAGGTCAGCCACCAGACGTGCGAGGTGAGGGTGACCGGCATCATCGACCGGATCGGCAGCGGAGATGCATTCGCCGCGGGGGTGCTGCACGGACTGATGCTCGAAAAGGCGGCGTGCGAGGCCGCCGAACTCGGGCTGGCGCTTGGCTGTCTCAAGCATAGCGTGGCGGGCGATGTTGCGTTGTTCGGGCGTGAGGACCTGGCGGCGTTCGCGGTCGAAGGAGGCGATGTCCGTCGCTGAACCGTGGGAAAGGGAGGCGCGCCACACGGGCGCGCACCCCATTCGGCTATGGTCGCTGGCGCTGGCTCAGGGCAGTAGTTGACTGCGCAGCCCGGGCACAGTGACGGCGAGATCATTGGCGATGATCTTCGAGATTACCCGCGCGCCGGCCTCGCCGAGATGCGTGTAGTCGAATTTTGGCTGAAGACGCCCGCGCGGGCCCGTAGCGGGCGGTTCTCCTGCCGGCTCCCGCGCCTCGACAGCGGGTCGCGGCCTAAGCGTGGTGCCCTTGCGCGCCGCCTCGAGCTCTTCGGGGAGGGGGGGCGCCTGTGCGAGCTCGGTCGCGTCGGCCGCCCCGAGCTTTTGGACCACTGCGGCGCTGTCACGGTTGAGGTCGATCAACGGCACCTGCATGGCACTGGCGACCTTGCGCACCTCGTCTGACCAGGGGACGAGCGTGTTCTGCAGCTTGCCGTCACGAAATTCGCGGCGGCTGAGCGGTGTCACCAGCACCGGCACCGCGCCGGTCTCGCGAACGTCGGTCACCATCTGGCTCAGATTGGCGGAGAATTCGGTGGCGAGGTCGGTCCAGCGCTCGCCTTTGCTTGACTGATCGTTATGACCGAACTGGATCAGCACATAGACCTTGCCATAGCCTGCTGCCTTTGCCTCGTTGAGCGCGATGGTCCATGAACCCTCGGCGCGGTAGCTCCGCGTCGAGCGCCCGCCGCGGCCAAGATTGAGACAGGCGAGCGTCGACTTCACATGGTATGCGCAGAAGACCGAGGCCCAGCCGCTCCCCGGCGCCATGGTCGAATCGCCGACCAGGATAAGCTTGTCGGCCTTGATCGGCGGCGCATCGACGCGCGGCTCTCGTCGTGCCGTCGGCTCGGCACCGATCTGCGCCATCACGATTGCGGGCATGCCGAGCGCCAGCAGTGCAAGTCCATATTTCAGCATTGCGTCCCTCCTAGGATGCTGCGGTCCGTCACGAGAAGGCGAGACCGCCGTTGATGTCCATATTGACCCCGGTGACGAAGGCGGCGTCGCTCGATGCGAGAAAGGCGACAGCGGTGGCGACTTCGTCGGGATGGCCTTCGCGCCGCAGCGGCGTGTTGCCTGCGGTTGCCTTGCGGCCCTCCGGTTTCGAGAAAGTGTCATGGAAAGTGGTACCGATCAGGCCGGGGCACAACGCATTGACGCGGATCCCGTGCGGACCCAGTTCCTTGGCGAGACTGCGGGTTAGCGTCATCAACGCACCCTTGGCGGTCGCGTAGATCGAGGCACCCGGCCCGCCGCCATCGCGGCCCGCGAGTGAGGAGAGGTTCACGATCGCACTGCCCTCGCCAAGATGTGGCAGCGCCGCTTTGGTTACGAGGAAGGCGGATTTGAGATTTAACGCCATGACCTGGTCAAAGAATGCCTCGTCCATCTCGGCGAGCAGCTTGCGTGCGACCATGCCGCCCGCGACATTGACCAGCACATCGATCCGGTCACCGAACGCCGCGGTGGTGGCGGCGATGAGTGCGGCGACCTGATCGGCGCTGGCCACATCGGCCTCGACCAGGATTGCCGTGCCCCCGGCTCGCTCGATTGCGGCGACGGTCGCTTCCGCCGAGGCGCGGTCGCTGCGGTAATTGACCACCACTTTGGCGCCCTCGGCTGCGAGCCGCAGCGAAATCGACCTGCCGATATCGCGTCCGCCGCCCGTCACGATGGCGACCTTGTCCTTGAATCTCATGCTGTTTCCCGTTGGTTGTCGACATTGGATGAATGGGCGCCCGGACCGCGGGGCAACCCGCGACCGAGCAGCCAGACCGAAAGCAGTGCAAGTGGAACGATCGCTGCCGCGAGCGCGAAGATTGGCGCGTAGCCGTGCCGCGTCATCGCCGGAACGAGCCAGGTGGTGATGAGCGTGCCGGCAACCGCAGCGGTGCCGCTGATCCCGGCGAGCGACCCTACCGCACCGCCGGCGAAATAGTCGCCCGGCATCGTCTGGATATTGTTGATGGCGACCTGAAAGCCGAACAGGATCAGCGCGATCAGCAACACCGCGGCAAGCGGCGTCGACGCCAGGGCGGTAAGCATCAGGGCCGGCAACATGATCGCGCCGCCGATGGTGATCGTCACCTTGCGCGCCTTGAGTGTCGGCCAACCGTGCGCGATCAGCTTGCCCGAAAACCAGCCGCCGCCAAGGCTGCCGAGCATCGCGCCGACAAATGGAACCCAGCCGAACAGGCCGATCTGCACCACGTCGAAGCCGAAGGTCTCGGCGAGATAGATCGGCAGCCAGGAGACGAACAGCCACCAGACCGGATCGAGGAAGAAGCGCGCAAGCAGGATCGCCCAGGTCTGGCGGTAGCGCAGGAGCGCCAGCATGCCGGGCGCCGGAGCCTCCCCGCGCCCGCGCTCGGCGTCCGCCGCGGGCGCGGCGATCAACGCGCGTTCCGCATCACTCAGCCAGGGATGCCGATCGGGATCCCCGCGATAGACCGCGATCCACGGAATGAGCCAGAGCAGCCCGAGCGTGGCGATCACGAGGAATGTCATGCGCCAGCCCAGGGCGCCGTACAGCGCGGCGACCGCAGGCGCGGCGATGATTGCGCCGATCGCGGCGCCCGAATTGAAGATGCCTTGCGCCAGGGCACGCTCGCGCTGCGGGAACCACAACGCATTGGCTTTGACCGCGCCGGGCCAGTTGCCCGCCTCGCTCACTCCCAGCGTGACGCGGAACAGCGTCAGCACGCCCAGCGAACGGGCGAACGCATGGAGCCCGATCGACACCGACCAGATCGAGATGGAAAGGACGAAGCCCATCCGCGTGCCGATCGTGTCGAGCAGGCGTCCGAACAGCGTCTGGCCGGCGGCATAAGCGAGCATGAACGCAGTGACCAGCAAGGCATAATCGGACTTGTCGGCGCCGATCTCGCGCGAGACCGCAGGCCACATCACGGCAAGCGCATTGCGGTCGATATAGTTGATGACCGTGGCGGAGGCGATCAGCGCGATGATGAGCCAGCGTAAGCCTTTGATCTTGCGCACCGCCCTCATTTCGCTGACGCCCCGGTGTCGAAGCGCGCGAAATGTCCTTTCCAGTCGAGCTTCTGGCCATCGAAGGTCGCACTGTGTGCCGTCGCCCCATCGCTGGTAAGGGCGATGGCGAGCAGGACACGGCCGCCGTGGATGAAATCGATTGCGATCAGGTCCGCATCGGCGGTGCGGATATGACGGAGCTGCGTGACCCGGCTCTTGCTGGCGACGGTTTTTTCCTCCGACGCGTCGTACACGCCGTGCGGCTCGAGCAGGTTGACGAATTGCGCGTCCGTCGCGCCCGTCACGCGCTCGATCAGCAGCGGCTCGCGGCGCAGGTTGAAGTTCGGATCGTTGGCGCCGCTCTCGCCCAGGATCACCGTCGCGCCGGCGGGCGGCAGCATCCGATAGGTGTAGAACCGCTTGTCGTTGATCCAGCTGAGCGTCGCATTGCCCATGCCGGGCGTGCCGGTCGCATCGACCCAGATGTGCTGATAGCCGTTGGCGGTGCCGAGCACCGGGCGCTCGGCGATATGCGAGCGCAGCGGGAAGCCGATGTCGGTGATCTGCCCGGCATAATGGAGCGGCAGGTCGTAAGTGGCGGGCTTGTCGCCGCGCACGTCGAGCAGATCGACGATCAGGGGGCTTTCACCGCCGTCGACCGGGAGCTGAATCAGGGTGCGGCGGAAGGTGACGCCGGGCCAGGCGCCGGTCATCTCCGCGGTGCTGACCTTGGTCGGGCCGTCGCCCGACCAGAAGAGCTGGCGCGGCGCGAGCTTTTCACCGGCCTGCCATTTCGCACCGAAATCACTCGTCTCGTCCACGACCAGCGTGTTGTGCGCTACGGTCTGCTTCGCCCAACTATTATTTTCTGCCAGATAGCGCCCGCCATCCTTGCTCTCGACGTTGAGGAAGCGCGCCGCGCCGTAATCGACGATGATCGGATGGCCATCGTCGTAAAGGATCCAGGAGAGCTTGTCGAAATGGCCATGGCCCATGCCCATCGCGCTGTTCTTGGCGACGAGCACCTCGGCATTGTCGCCAGGGCCTGAGCGCATCACCCCGAGACCGCCCTGCTCGCCTTGCGGTCCATCGCGGAACAATTGCGACATGAACGGGAAGGGCTTGGCCTTGCCCGCCACCAGGTCGCGCGCGACCGCCACGCCGTCGGGCGTGAGCACGGTACGCCCCTGCCACTCGGCGATCGCAAGCAGGCTTGGATCCTTGGTTACCTGATAGCCGATCGCCACCGCCTGATAGAGCTCGTCGGTCCGCAGGCTCTTGTCCGGCATCGCGTCGTTCAGCGGGAAGAAATAGCCGTCATAGGTGAGCTGGATCGAGGTGCGGATCGCCTTCAGCAGCACGCCGTCGCGATATTGGAAGATTTGTCGCTCAGGCTCGTTGGCCTCGATGAAGCGGGCGAACAGCACGAAGGGCTGCATCGCGTAGCGCTGATAATAAGGTCCCTCGGTATAATAGCCGTCGGGCGAAAAGAGCTGATCGATCTGGCGCAGGAAGCCGCTCTTGCCGTCGCCCGCGCCGCCCTTCAGCGCCTTGGTGACCAACGCGGGATCGCGCAGCACATAACCGATCATGCCCACTGCGGCACAGGCCCAGGTCGCATGGTTGTGGATCAGGTTGAACTCTTCTGGCTGCCCGTCGGACAGAAAGGTCGCCATTGGCCGGAACACCTTGCCGTCGATCGTGGCGCGGTCGGCATCGTTCAGCGTATCGCGGATCGCGTCATAGCCCTGCACCGCATAGACCACCCATACCGCGTCGTTCAGGCTCTGCCAGAACAGCCGGCCGCCGCTCTTGCCCTGGCGCGCGGGATGTGGGCCGAGGCCTGGATAGAGCCGGGCATAGTCGAGCAGCATCGCCCGCGCGAAATCGGCGTAGCGGCGTTCGCCGGTGATCCGGTAGAGCAGGCCCGCGCCATAGAGCGCGGTATAGTTTCGCTTGTGCTGCTCATGAGTGTAGCCGCCGCCAGGATCCTTGGGGACGGGAACGATGATCCCGGCCTTGATCGCCTTGTCGACTTCCCGCCGCACCCGCTTCATCTCGGCCGCGAACAGCGGATAGCTGCCCCCGGCCCTGGCCGTGGCGGCCATCTCGTCAGCGCGGAACAGGGTCGGCTGCGCGCCGGGGGCGGACTGCGCCGTTACAGGTGCCGCGGCAAGCAAGGCGGCACCGGCGAGGAGGATGGCGATACGGCTCATTTGATGTTCCCTGGAAGCGGCGAGGCGGCGGGTTTGGCGTACCAGGAGACGCCCGTCTCCTCGCGCCGGATGGGCTGCAGCGTGCGCGCGGTGCCCATCCGGGCGAGCGCTGGATCGGTCGGATAGAGCAGCCCGTTGGCGGCGCGCGCGAGCGGTACCGTGCGTCGCTCGACCGGGATCGACAGCGCCGGCGCGCCGGTGGCGTAAAGCAGGTCGCCCGAAAAGCTTATCCCGCCGATATCGGCATGCGCGCGGAAGGGATCGGGCCCGTTGCGGTTCACGAACAGATTGGCCACGAAGCGCGTCGAGACCGGTGGCAGCGTCAGCTCCTGGTTCGCGCCACTGCCCAGCGTCACGCGCGCCGCGTCGATCACGCTGTTATGCTCGATCAACGCGGCGCGGACTTGCATGTACCGGTTGAGCGGCGAGTTGGGCACGCCGTTCATCAGCGCGAGCGCGCTGAACGAGCCGGTGCCGGCCAGCCCCTCAAGATAATTGTTCCGCACCGTCTGGCGCTCGTTAATCACGCGGATGCCGCCGCTTTTTGGCAGACCATTGCCGAAGAACACATTGTCCTCGACCAGATTGCCGTGGCCGTGGCGAAGTGTCAGTGCGCCCTGACTCTCGACGAAGACATTGCGGCGCATGATGTTCGCCCCGGATTTGACCGAGACGATCTCTACCTCACCGTCGCAGCGCTCGAAGAAATTGTCCTCGACGGTCGTAAACGAGTCGCTCTGCGATTGCTCGCTCGTGCCGATGCGGATCGTCTCGCCGCCATTCTCGCCCAGTTCGGGGCGTGGCCCGAAATAATTGTGGTCGATGCGGTGATGGTTGTCGAGCGGTGTGGCACGAACCACCACCATCATCGCGCCGCCATTCGTCTTTCCGACGAAATGCGAATGATCGACGCGGTTGTTGCGGCCATAAAGCGAGACCCAGTGATCGGTGTCGGCGCGGTCCGGCTTGCTGAAGGTGTCGATGACGATGCCGGTCAGCCGGCTGTCGTCGGCCTCGCGCCTCGTCCCGTCGCGAAAGGCGATCAGCTCTTCGCCCGGGGGATGGCCGTCGCGGAAAACGAGGTCCGATACAATGAGGTGGCGGCCGGCCAGGTTCAGGCTGGACTGGCCGGTCAGGATCACCTTGCCCGGCGTCTGGGCCGTCAGCGTGAGCGGTGCGGCTTCGGTGCCCTCACCGTCGAAATGGATTCGGAAATCGCGCCACTCGCCGTCAGCCAGGATGATGCGGTCGCCAGGCTGGAGATGCTTCGCCGCGGCGGTGTAGGCGGGTTGGTCGTGGACGAGAACATCGCGGGCCTCGGCCGGTGTGTCGAGCGTCAGCAGGACGATGGTCATCATCAATGCGCGCATGCCTTCCTCCCTCTCCCGGCTCTAACGGTCGATCACCATGGCCTAACAATATCGAGGCCAGTGCGCAAGGTAATCTGAATACCAATTTACATGACCAATTATACGAGCGGTGGTACCATATCGGCGCTGACCGCGTCCACCAGGCGACCGGCGGCGGCCGTCGGCGATTGCCAGGCTGCGCGGGCGGATTCGCGGATGAAGGCGACCGTTCGCCATAGGCGTTCGGGTCGATCCCGCGATCGGAAGGCAACCGGCCAAGACCAGGCGTCCCGATCGCGCGCCGCGCAAGGCGAAAGCTGCGCTCAGATCGTCTACGATCCGGAGCAAGCGCGATGAGATTTAGATGAAAGCCGAATTGGTGCTTTCATTCAATAAATCCGGCTGAGCCCCGTTCTAACACATGTGCGGCCCGGCGACTTCCCAACCGGGGTCTCTTTCACTCGGGCTAGGGTCCGAGGCGCAGAACCGGGTGTCTGGCTATGCAGCTGGAGCCATCAGAAGCGCTCTAGTTTTTCTGCCGTCGCGCAAGCATTATTCGGATCGGCTTGCGCCTTTTCCCCCAGTGCCGTGCCGCGACAGTTTCGCGGACCCGCCCCCATTAAGCATCTGATCATGGCGTCAAGAGGTGAAGGCATCGACTTTGATAGGATCGCGTTACGACCACGCCGCGGCTTCAGGCCCAGCGATATTCGCAATAGCGAACCGCACCGCCTGGGCAATTTGCTGTTCGAACTTGGCGTCGCGCTCCGGATTGTCGAGCCCGAGTGCGGCTTCCAGATAAGCGCCACCGAGCAAGAGATTGATGAATCCCGATGCCCGAAGGCCGACCTTGGCGTCGCTCACGCCGACCCGCGCGATAATCTCGCCTGTTTGTCGTCGCAAGACCGTCATGCCGGATTGCTCGAAGGTGCTGGCAAGTGCCGGGAATCGTCATCCGTCGGCATGATCAATCGAGGACCTCGACACGCTGCATCATGCGCGCAATGGTCTGGCGATCTCGTGGCGTCGTCGATGCCGCGCGCCAAAGTGCCGGGATATCCTGTGCAACTGCCGTATGGCGTCGCGGTCGACCTCGGTAAGATGCTCGGGCTCTTCCGCCAGGGCGGGTTGCTGCTCGCCCCAAGCGATTGCTCGGCTGCGAGCGCCTCTTCCCAGTCTCGCTCCAACGTCCGGGCTTCGGGAAGATCGACCGCTTGGGGCGCATAGCCGGGTGTGCGCCTGAGCGTTCGGCGTGCGGTCGGGAGGGCAGCGCCGTTCCACGACATCTGGCCGCCCGATGGTTTTTCCGCGGTCACCAGCAAGCGCAGGAAGGTCGATTTTCCGGCGCCGCTAGGGCCGACGAGCAGGGTGAGTCCCGTCGGAAAGCGATGCGAGACGCCGTCCAGCACGACCTTGCCGCCATAGCGCTTGCGCAGGTCGCGGATCTTGAGGACGCTCATGGATTAATCTCCCTGCCAGGGTCGGGAATCGCTGTGTGACGGGTCAGATGCCGGCGAACCAGGCATAGTCGTTGCTGTCTTCCCAATAACCGCCCTTGCCGGCGCCGATCCGCAAGAGGCTGTCCACGACCTCGATGCGCATCACATATTTGGCGTGTTTGTAGCCGAGCTGGCGCTCGACCCTGAGCCGGAGCGGGGCGCCATTGGCGATCGGCAGGGCGTGTCCGTTCAATCCCCATGCCATGATGGTCTGCGGATGGAACGCGTCGAGCAGGTCGATGCTCTCATAATATTTGCTCGAGCCGTAATCGTCGGCGCAGTGAAACACGACATAGCGCGCGGCGGGCATCAGGTCCGCGTCGCGCAGCAATCCGCCAAGCGGAGTCCCGGTCCATTTGCCGATCGCGCTCCAGCCCTCGACACAGTCGTGGCGCGTCGTCTGGGTTCGCCGCGGCAGCCGGTGGATTTGGTCCATCGACAGGGTCAGCGGCCGGCGCACCAGCCCGTCAACCCTCAGGCGATAGTCGCGAAAGCCGTTCGCGGCGAGCTCGGCATAGTCCGCATTGCCGGGGCGATTGGTGCCGTTCGAGCGAAAGGTCGCCGATATCTGGGCGTCGGGAAACTCCTGGGCGAGCGCGTGGCGTGATGCGGTCAGGCGCGAGAGATCGCGCGTGAGTGCTTCTGTTCCTTCGAAGAAGCGACGCGCCGCCGGCGTCGCGGCGATCCGGTCGCATCCGGAGAGCAACAAGCCGCCGGCTGATGCGCCGAGCGAGCCGATGAGTGAGCGGCGCGTGATCATGTCTCGTCCTCCGATACGGGAATGACAAATCGTCCGGTCAGCATCGACCGAACCTGGTTCAGCGGCCCGGCCAGCAGGACCATGACGAGATGGACGACCGTGAAGGCGACCAGCCCGAAGGCGCAGAGGAAATGGATCGACCGCGCAGACTGCCGGCCGCCGAAGATAAAGGGCAGCACCGGAAAATTCGCGTCGAACGAGGGCGACATCGTCATGCCGGTCAGAATGACCAGCGGGATCAGCACGAACACGACCCCGCCATAAGAGAGCTTCTGCAAGATGCCGTAGCGCATCGCCGCAGCACCGGTCGGAAAGCGGAGTTTGGCGTGCTCGACCACGTCATGCCAGATATGGCGCGGAGACAGTTCGCGCCGGGCCGGTATCAGGTCGCGCGCGAGATGCCGGTTGGCGAGGCCGACGCCCAGATAGCAGAGCGAGGCAAGCACCAGGATCCAGGCGAAGGACAAATGCCAGCGGCGTGCGGCGGCGAGGCTGTAGCCGGACGGGATCGTCAGCCACCAGGGAAAGGCCCGGGTTCGCTCGACGCCCTGCTGGTCCCGCCAGCGGCCGAGCACGCCGCCGGTCGGCACCTCGACGGGGCCAATCACGAGATGCCCGCCATGTGCGGTCGGGCCGATGGCCAGCCACGGCGCATTGCTGTTGGCGCCCGCCTGTCCCCAATAGAGCCGGGGGTGGGCATTGAAGATCATCAGTCCGCTCATCAGCATGACGGTGAGCGTCACCGCGTTCGTCCAGTGCCACAGTCGCGTCGGCAACCGGTGGCGGTAGAAGGCGCGGGGCACGAGCACCGGAGGAAGCGCGGGATCCGCGGCTTCTCCAGCTGGCGGTGCGGCACCATGGATGGGCGCGCCGGCCTTCTCTGTTGGCGTTCTTGGCCACCATCGCCGCGCCCAGTTCATGAGGGTCGTCCAGACCAGCGGGGGGCTATTTGCTGGCATCGAACGTGCCCGCTTTTACCGCGATGGGTTTGGCTGTCGGGTAGAACTGGACGAAAATCGTCTCGACCGCGGCGTGCTGCTGGTGACAGGCATAGCAGCTCGCCGAGGTGGGGAGCACTTTCGCGGGCTTGTCGCCGGCGACTTCGAAGAATCCCCAGCCGGTCGGAAAGCGCTTTGCGTCGCGGATGTGAAGCTCGAGATAGGCGCGCTGCTCGGTCTGGAACTGCCCCGTCCGGTTGATCGACCCGTTGGTCGCGCCGCGGCGCCCTTCCTTCACGAAGATCGTGCCCTGGGGCCAGCGTCCGGTTGCCTTGAAGACGCGCCAGGAGACCGGATCGACGAAGACATTGTCGAAAATATCGTGCCCGGCGATCGGCTCGTCGCCATAGTTCATGTTCAGGCCCGAGGTCAGGAAGATCCAGTCGCGATAGTCGGCGGGGACCACGAGCTCGCCAGCGCCGTTATAGCGGGGCGCGTCGCTCGCGTTCGCCGCGCCGATCAGCAGCAGCGGTGATAGCAGCTTGAGTGCGCGTATCATGGTCATTGTCCTGTTCCCTCATTGGCTGGAGCGTGCTGGTGGGATTCCTGTTCGGTTGCGTTGTTATGGGGTTGGTCGTGCGTTTCGCCCGGCATCGTCCGGCGCGTGGCTGTGACGAGCGCCGCCAGGGCATCGGTCAGCATTTCGTTGGTGGCGGGGTGGCACGGCGCGGCGTTCGGCAGCGGGACAGTGACCGAGGCCTTCTCGACGACCCGCGCCGCCATGGTCGAGAGGGTTTCGCGCAGCGCGGTATCGGCATGGTGCGCCCGCGGGGCGGCGTTCAGTACTGCGACCGGCTTGCCGGCAAAATCCTCGCTGGCCACCAGCCAGTCGAGGGCGTTCTTGATGACGCCGCTGACCCCATGGGCATATTCGGGGCTGGCGATGACCAGTGCGTCTGCCGCCGCGATACGGCCCCGGAACGCCGTGACCGCGTGCGGCAGGTCCGGCTCCAGATCGGGATTGAACAGCGGCAGCGCTTCGAGCGACACGATCTCCACGGCGACGCCGTCGGGCGCGCCTGCCGCAATCTCCCGGAGGAGCGCTGTGTTGACCGACTGCCTGCGAAGGCTGCCCGACAAGGCGACGATGCGTGTCACCCGGGCCATCAGCCCACACCGGCCAGGCCGGGATGACCCTGGGGCCGCGGGGCCGGTGCGATCCACAGAAAGCGACGGTCGCTTGCTGCGATCGGCACGTCGTTCACTGAGGCCTCTCGCCGGCGCATCAGGCCGTTCTCGGCGAACTCCCATTGTTCGTTGCCGTAGCAGCGATACCATTGGGCATCGGTGCGGCATTCATATTGGAAGCGGACAGCGATGCGGTTGTCGGTGAACGCCCAGAGGTCCTTGACCAGCCGATATTCCTCCTCGCGCGCCCATTTGGCGGTGAGCAGGTCGATGATCTCGGCTCGTCCCCGGAGCACCCTGTCGCGGTTCCGCCACTCGCTGTCGACGGTATAGGCAAGCGCCACGCGTGCCGGATCGCGGCTGTTCCAGGCGTCTTCCGCCGCACGGACCTTGAGCAGCGCGGTCTCGCGCGTGAAGGGCGGCAGCGGCGCGCGCGGAAGTTCCACCGTCATATATAATCTCCGGGGTTGAATAGCGTGTCGCGCAGTGCCTGGATTTCGGTTTCGAGTTCGGCGAGGCGGGTGCGCAGTGGCGCGACCGCGGCGGCAACCTCGCTCTCGGTGAAGCGCGGCGTGATGTGCTGCGGGCAGTTCCAGTCGAACGCTTCGAGGTGAAGCAGGAAGGCGCGCTCGGGCACGCCGCGATAGCCGGGCAAAGCGAGCTTTTCAGCGAGGGCGAGGTCGGCTGCGAGATCGCGCGCCTCGATCCGGGCGTAGAGCTTCAGCCGCCTGCGCGCTGGATAGTCCATCAGGATCAGCGCAACGCGGTTGTTCGTCGCCGTGTTGCCAAGGCTGATATATTGCCGGTTACCCCGGAAATCCGGGAAGCCGAGCGTCTTGTCATCGAGTATTTTGACGAAGCCGGGCGGGCCGCCGCGGTGCTGGACATAAGGCCAGTCCGTCTCCGACACGCTCGCCATGTAGAAGCTGTCGCGCGCGGCGATGAAGGCCTCCTCAGTCGGGCCGAAGCGATCGAACGCCCGGTTCGCCCCGACCTTCTCGTACAGCCCGGCGCTGCCATGGGCGACCTGCGCTGCATGGACGCTTGGCGTGGTGGCGATGTCGAGAAAGCCATAAGGCATGAGCGGTTCCGCAGCACAGGATGCCGTCGGCGGGCTGGGGGGCGCTGGGGGAGCCCGCCGACGGCAAGGGGATCAGGCGGCTTGCGCGGCGAGGACGACGGGGAAGTCGATCTCGGTTTCGGCGACATTGTTGATATAGTTGGTCAGCACGTTGAGCGCGACCGAAGCGACGATCTCGATCACCTGCGCTTCGCTGAAGCCGGCGAGACGCACAGCGGCGATGTCGGCGTCGCTGACCTTGCCGCGCGCGGCGAGAACCTGGCGGGCGAACACGATCGCGGCATCCGCCTTGGCATCGCCCGAATGGCCGGCACGGTTCAGCGTGATCTCCGCTTCGTCGATCTTGGCGAGGTTCAGCCCGAGATAGCTATGCGCCGACAGGCAATAGTCACAGCCATTGGCCTGGGCGATGGTGATGGCGATCCGCTCGCGCGTCTTGGCATCGAGCGTGCGGCCCAGCGCTGCGTTGAGGCCGAGATAGCCTTCGAGTGCGGCGGGACTGCTGGCAACCAGACGGAACAGATTGGGGACGCCGCCGAGCTGCTTCTCGACGGCATCGAGCAGCGGCTGGGCTGCGGCGGGGGCATCTTCACGGGCGGGGATGGCGAGGCGGGACATGGAATCTTCTCCGGCGAGAGCGGCTGAATGCCGTCTGCCCATTGAAGATGTCACTCCTGGATGTTTGTGATAATCCGTTCATCATACATTTCACTCATGCCGATATCGGGATAATCATGGACCGTCTGGAAGAGCTGCGCACCTTCGTCATGGTCGCCGACCTGGCGAGCTTCGCCGAGGCTGCGCGCCACATGCGCATATCGCCGACCGCGGCAAGTCGGGCGGTGGCGTCGCTCGAAGCGTCGCTGGGCACGGCGCTGCTGCGCCGGACGACCCGGTCGGTCCGGTTGACCGAGGAGGGTGCCGCCTATCTGGAGCGCTGTCGGGCTGCATTGGTCGAGCTCGACGATGCCGCATTGTCGTTGCGGGGGGATGGCGCCACGCCGGGCGGGACGCTGGTCATCACCGCCCCGGTCACCTTCGGGCGGCTGCACATCCTGCCTTTGGTGAACCGTCTGCTGCGCGCTCATCCAGCTCTCAGGGTCTCGTTGACGCTGATCGATCGGGTGGTCAGGCTGGTTGATGAGGGAATCGACGTGGCGGTGCGGATCGGCGACTTGTCCGACAGTTCGCTGCACGCGCTCAAGGTCGCCGAGGTGCGTCGTATTCTGGTGGCCGGCCCCGCCTATCTTGCCGCACGCGGCATGCCGGCGAACATCCCAGCGCTGCACGCCCATGACCTGATCTCGTTCGCCGAGATCGACCGGTCCCCCGAATGGCGGTTCGGGCCGGCCGGCAAGCCGGCGATCCGGATCGAGCCGCGCCTGATCGTCAACACCGCTGACGCTGCGATCGCCGCTGCTGTCGATGGCATGGGCATCGCGCGCGTCCTGTCCTACCAGGCGATCGATGCGATTGCTGCTGGCACGCTGGTGTCACTGCACGACGATGTGGCTCCGCCCCCTGTCCCGGTTCATCTCGTCTATCAGGCCAACCGCCGGGCATCGGTGAATGTGCGCGCGTTCGTCGAGGCCGCGCGGGACCATTTTGGAGGGCTGGACCTGACCGCCCGGTCGCCCATCGATGTTCCCGACCGGGCCAATCGCGCGACCCGCTAGCAGTTTGAAGGGAAGGCCAGACCCGGTTCGAGGAAATGGCACGCTCGTCGATTGAACGGGCCAGGCCGGCATTGCTCGTGTACGAACATCCTGTCTGACGATCGCGGGGGCGAATCCAATGATCACGTTGTGCGGCTTCGGCGTCAGCAACTATTATAATAAACTCAAGCTGATCCTGCTCGAAAAGCAGATTCCGTTCGAGGAACGTGTCGTTTATCCATGGGAGCGAGATAGCTTCCTTCAGGCGTCCCCGTTGGGGAAGATCCCGTTCATCGAGACCGAATATGGTGGTCTCTCGGAATCGCAGGTGATCCTCGAATATCTTGAGGAGTGCTATCCGGCGATCCCGCTCTATCCGACCGGGGCGTATGAGCGCGCCAAGTGCCGCGAGTTGATCCAGCATCTCGAACTCAACGCCGAATGGGTCGCGCGGCGGCTCTACAAGGAATGTTTCTTCGGCGGCACCGTGTCGGACGAAACCAAGCGCGAAGCGCTTGGGCGGCTGCTTGTCGGCCTGGCGGCCGCTGGCAGGCTCGCGAAATTCTCGCCCTATATCTTCGGCGCTGCGTTCACGGCCGCGGACTGCGTCGCCTATGTCCATTTCACGATGATCAGGCTGGCATCGTCAGCGATCTACGGCGAGGACATGATCGAGCGCCATCTCCCGATGGCGGTCGATTACATGGCCCTTATGGATGAACGCCCGCACATCCGCACGATGATGGCCGATCGCGCCGCGGCCATGACGGCCTTTCTTGCCCAGAACGTCCCGTATGACGGCTGAAGGCCGTCAGGGTTATCTCCCGGCGGGGACGATGGCGCGCTACTTTCGGCGTTTCGTACATGGCGGACATGACGGAGGGACTGCCGCTCCCGGCATTGAGTGGCGCCTTGCGGGCTCCTGACGGGAATAAAAGTCCGCGCTTTTCCGTCTCTGTTCAGGCGCAGCATCTCCCGGTGCCAATCAAGGACGGGCCGATCGCCCGCGCCGGGACCCGCCATGACATCTTTGACTTTCGATGCCGACGATTTCCTGCTCGAGCAGGCAGGCCCGCGACGCTTCGACGTCGTGACGATCGCGCTGCACTGGTTGACCGTGCTGCTGCTCATCGGGCTGTTCGCCAGTATCTGGAGCCTCGCATCCGTCGAGGACGGGGAAACCGCTGCCTTCCTCCTGACACTCCATCGCTCGCTCGGTGTGCTGCTGTGGATCACGGCCGTCGTGCGGATCGGCTGGCGCCTTGGGCGCGCAGTCCTGCCGCCCTTTCCAGCGACGATGGGGCCGCTGCAGCAATGGGCGGCGCGGCTCAGCGAATATGGCCTGTATGCCCTGCTGCTCGCCCAGCCGCTGACGGGCCTCGCGCAGAGCTTTACGCGCGGAAAGCCCTTTGCGATCTTCGGCGGCGTGGTTCCGGCGGTCATGGAGCGGGATTTGGACATGACCCACCTCTTCCACGAGCTGCATGAGTACGCCGCCTGGTTGCTGCTGGTCTTGATCGCGCTGCATATACTCGCCGCGGTCTTCCACCGCGTCGTGGTCAGGGACGAGGTGCTGCAATCGATGCTGCCCTGGAAGCAGGCGGAGACGGGCGAGGGACGAGAGTAAGAACCTGAATGCGACCTTCCTCCATTCAGAAAGAGTGCAAATCCTTCGCCCCGTGGCATGTCGTGCAGTCCGCGGACTTCGCGCCATTGTTCGGCCGGGTCGCCTCGTAAACCGCACGTCGGACGTCCTGCTCGGTAGGATGGTCGGGTTCTTGAGGCGTCTGTCTCTATTCTCGCTCTCGCGGGAGGATTTCTGCATTGCATGAGCGACGCTTGCCTTTGAAGGCCTCTAGATAATTTGGCACCGAATGGACTGTATACAATAGATGGATTGTACTTTTGGGCAATTGACGTGGGTTTTCGACCCCGTAAATGCCGTCAGTTAAAGATCGGTTGGTGTAAATGTCTAAGCATGATTATGATACAGGAAGCCAAAAGGGTGCGATCCGCTATTCAACCGTAGCCGTCATACTGCATTGGATGTTGGCTGCATTGATTTTTTACAACCTGGCGTCGGGCTTGTTGAGGCATCGCCTTCCGCACGACGTTTTCCAATTTCACGTGTCTGCCGGTATATCGATCCTTGCTCTAAGTATCGCGCGCGTGATTTGGCGCTTGACGCACCGTCCGCCGGCATTTCTCGAACTGAATCCGTGGGAGCGCAGGCTTGCCCGTCTCGTCCACGGCCTGCTTTATGTCGCGATGCTCATCGTGCCTTTTTCGGGTTGGGCGATGGTATCCGCCAAACCGCCGATGGGATCTGCGGGCGCAGCCTGGAGCCTCGCAAATCAGCCCGCTGCTTCCTTGCCGGCGAACGCCGCAACGCCCCCCAAACGACTTCGCGGGCCGACTACATTCCTCGGTTTGTTCAAGCTGCCGCTGCTTTCCCCGATTACCGAATTGGGTCGCGAGCCGGAGGGCGTTGCACGGCAACGCGCGTTGCGCGACCGGATCCAGGACTTCCATCTTTTCGGTGCCTGGATGATGTTCGGCCTGCTCCTGCTCCATATCGCGGGTGCCCTCAAACATCAGTTCGTCGACCGACGGCGCCAGCTCGCGCGGATGGGCTTGGGGAAACTAGCGCCGGCCGTTTAGCGTCGAATGCCGCGGTTCTTTCGGCGCGAAGCGCACATTCCGACGCATGCCGCCGGTTCGAGGCGAAGTCCCGCATCCCGCCAGCCGTCGATCCCCTCTGCAAACCAGCGGATGTCCCTATAGCCCTCGCGGTGAAGCCGCAGCGCGGCGTTCCAGCTCATCCAGCAATCGGCAAGACAGAAGATCACGACCGGACGGTCTGGCGCGGCGCGGTGGAGCCGCCGCACGCCGTCCAGGAGCCATGGCGCGATGCCTTGAGCGAGCTGGCCTCGCCCACTTTCCGGGAACCAGTGCGCACCGGGGATGGAGGAATGGGGCTCGGCGAGCGTCCAGCGGCCTGTCGCGGCGTCTCGCACCGCCCCCGGTGCGGGGTTCACATCGATGAAGATCGCGGCCTTGCGGCGCCAAAGCCTAAAAGCCTGGGTCGTATCGATCCGCGCCACGCCCTCAGGCGCGGGGCCGACGACGCCACGATAATGGGCAATCCGATAACCCCGCACTGGATCGAACAGGGGCTCGGCCGTCTGCGCGGCGGCCATTGCCGACAGGGTCAGCGCCGCCACGATGGTCGTGATCGCATTGTGCATCGTCAGGTCTCGCTTAGTCCTTAGTCTCATGTAGCAGAGAGGCGACTGATGCTATCTTGGCCTTTGGGAGAAGGACATGATCTGTAGAATATCGCTGGCCATGGCGGGCCTGCTCGCAGTGATGGCAGTGCCGGTCGCGGCCGAGCTGCCGCGCGATCCGCTGGCGTCTCCGACCTGGCAGGCGCTGGGTAAGACGCTGTTCGGGGACGATCCCGTCCGGTTCGACGACCGGGTCAAGGTCAGCTTCCCCGCGATTGCCGAGGACCAGCACAGCTTTCCAGTGACGATCGATGCACGAGGTATTGCCGGCGTGACGCGTATCCTGCTGTTTGCCGATCTCAATCCGATCCCGCTGGCGATCGACTACAGCCCGGATGCTGCCCAGCCGTTCCTGTCGACGCGGATCAAGCTCGACCAGCGTACGCCGGTGCGCGGCGCGGTGCAGCTCGCCGACGGCAGCTGGCTCGTAAGCGGCGGCTGGATCGACGCGGCGGGGGGCGGATGCTCCGCGCCGCCGGTGAGTCGGGTGAAAGGCGACTGGGCCGACCATCTCGGCGAAGTGCGCGGGATCGCGCTGCGCCAGGCCGGCGGCACGCGGGTGCGGCTGACATTCCGCCACCCGATGGACACCGGGTTCGTCGCCAACATCCCCACCTATCATCTCGAGCATGTCGCGCTGACCGGGCCGGGCGGGAAAAGCTATGGCGAGATGCAGATCGAGGCATCGGTTGCCGAGGACCCCGCAATCACCATCATCGCGGATGCCGCGACGGGCGATACGATCATCATCGCAGGCAACGATACCAACGGGATCGATTATGGTGGCAGCCTGACGGTGACCGAAGCCCCGGCTGTGCTCGCAGCGCGCTGATGCTCGATCGCCGAGCCGTGATGGCCGGATTGGCCGGGCTGATCGCCATGCCCGTCCGGGCGCAACCGCTGCGTTATGCCATCCGGCCGCTTGCCTCTGGCGACGGCTTGTGGGTGGTGCGCGGCGAGGATGCGCCGATCGAAATGGCGAACGGCGGGGCGATCGCCAACATCACCATCATCGCGACGTCGGCGGGCACGGTTCTGGTCGATTGCGGCCCGTCGCTGCGTTATGGCCAGGCGTTGAAAGCTGCAGCGGAAGGGTTGACGGGCAAGCCGGTGGTTCGGGTCTACCTCACCCATCTCCATCCTGATCATATCTATGGCGCTGCGGCGTTCGACCAGGCGATCGTCGCGGCGACTCCGCAACTCGCGGCCTTGCTGGCGAGCGAGGGAGCGGGCTTTTCGGACGGCATGTACCGATTGCTGGGAGACTGGATGCGCGGCACGGAGTTCAGGCCGCCGGGAAGGATTCTACAGGATGACGAGGAGCGGATCGGTGACCGCCGACTGGTATTGCTGCCGCTGAGCGGACACAGCCCGGCGGACCTGGCAATCCTGGACGACCGGACGGGCACGTTGATCGCAGGGGATCTGGTGTTCCACGATCGTGCGCCATCGACACCGCATGCGGAACTCGATCAATGGCGCGCGGCGCTCGCGAGGCTCCGGGGGATCGCGCATCAATCGACCATTCCCGGCCATGGTCCGGTCGATCCTACGCCCACCGCTGCGATCGACCAGACGCGCGACTGGCTCGACTGGCTCGAGACCAGCTTGCGCGCCGCCGTGGCCGACGGGCGCGACATGGTCGAGGCGGGGGCCATGGAGATCCCGACACGGTTCGCGGGGATGCGGGCCGCGCGATATGAGCTGCAGCGGTCGGTCTCGCACCTCTATCCCGGGCTGGAAGCGACGTTGTTTCCGCGGATCGACACCAGGCGTCGTTAGGGAGCGCGACGACCTGATCGCACCGCTTTACGCCTCTCGGGGTGAGCCGTCGCTGGGTGGAATGTCCAGGCGGTAACCGCGTCTGCGTATCGTCCGCACCATGGGCGCGCCTGGAAACCGTTCCAGCCGGCGCCGCAGATAACCGACATAGACGTCGATGCTGTTGTCGCTGATCTCCGCCTCCGCGCCCCACACTCGATCGAGCAGCTCGGCTCGGGTCACGACCAGATCGGGCTGGCCAGCGAAGCACAGGAGCAGGTCGAATTCGCGCGGGGAGAGCGGTACGATCGCCGCATCCACCGTGACGACGCGGGCGATAGTGTCGATTGCCATGGCGCCGAGCGAGATAGTCCGGGCGGCGGCACCGGCCCGTCGCGTGAGTGCCCCGAGCCGCAGCACCAGCTCGTCGAACGAGAAAGGCTTGGGCAGATAATCGTCGGCGCCGCAGCGAAATCCGTCCAAGCGGTCCTCCAGTGTCGCGCGCGCGGTGAGCATTAGGACGGGCGTGTCGATGCCGTCGCGGCGCAGGGCTCGGCAAAGCTCGATGCCGTCGATATCGGGCAGGCCGAGATCGAGCACGGCGGCGGCGAACCCGGCAGTTGCCAAACGTGCCGCAGCGCCGGCCCCGCCACGCTGCCATTCGACGTTATACCCTTCGGCGCTGAGACCGCGGCTGACGAAACGGCCGATGCCGGGGTCATCTTCGACCAGCAGGATGTTCACGCGGCGAGCGGCAGGCTGATGCGCACGGTCAGTCCTCCTCCAATATGGTTATGAGCGGCGATGCTGCCGTGATGCGCCTCCGTCACCCAGCGCGCGATCGCCAGGCCGAGCCCGGATCCGCCGCGCCGGCGGCCCGCGGCGGTCTGGTGCCAGGTGTCGAACAGCAAGGGGAGATCTTCCGACGAAACGCCCGGGCCGTCATCCGTCACGGAGAAAGCGGCGTTCGCGCCGTCGTGCTCGAGCGACATACGAATCGCGCAGCCGCTCGAGGCGTGTTTGACCGCATTGTCGATCAGCGCGAGCAATGCCTGCTGCAGCCAGCTCGCGTCGCCGGCAGCCTCGACCGGGCCGGTCGGGCTGTGTTCCGTAATCGTCACACCGCTCGAGCGTGCATAAGGACGCGCGCGCGCCGTAGCGGTGCGCATGACATCGCCAAGATCGATCGCTTCGCGGTGCAACGTCAGCCGCCCATCCTCGGCACCGGCAACGCCGAGCAGGTCCTCCAGCCGCCGCTGGGCGAATTCGCCATTGGCGACGATATGGCGAAGCGCGTCGCGCAACGCATCGGCGTCGGCGCGGTCGTCGCGGAGCGCGACTTCGGCTTCACCCATGATCACGGTGATCGGCGTGCGCAGCTCGTGGCTGACCTGAGCAAAGAACAGGCGGCGATTGGCGTCGATCGCCGCGAGCCGATCATTGCGTTCGGCCAGGGCCGCGGTGCGATCCGCGACGTCGCGTTCCAGGCAGCTGTTGGCGTCGGCCAGCGCGGTGCGTTGCGTGACGATCTGCCGCGCCATACCGCAAAAGGCCTGTGCAAGCTCGTCGAAATCGCTGAACCCGGCTACCTCCAATGCCCCGACGGCATCGCCCTTTTCCAGTCGCGTTATGCCGCGGCGCAGGATGCGGATCGGCCCAAGCAGGTTGGCGAGCATGGTCAGCAGCGCAGCCGCACCCAGAAGAGCGAGCATTGCCGGAACGACGATTGCGATCACGGTGCCCGTCTGGCGAAGATGGCGCATCGCGGTGATCGCCTCGGTCGCCTCTATCTGTTCCGCAGCGACGATGCGCCGCGCCAGCACCCGGAAGGCGGCGTTATCGGCGGGTGTCCGAGACATCGCGCGGAGCTGGCGAAAGGCTGTCGAGAGCTGTTCGGCGCGCGCGATTTCGGCGGTTTGGGCGACGGCGCCGACCAATGGCATTTCCGCAATGACGGTCCGGCGATAGGCGGCGATCCCGGTTGCGATCCGCCCGGCCAGGATCGGCTGTTCACCCGCTGGAGCGAGGAAAAGGGCGTTGGTGTCCGCTTCAAGGCGCGTGACCAGCGCGAGCTGGGTCTGGGAGCGCGATACCCTGTCCAACAGCCGGTCCGCCCGGGCCAGCCCCAGTGCGAGCATCAGCGCCATACCGGCCAATGACGCCAGCACGACCGATCCTGCAACCATCAGCGCGCGCCTGAAGCTTCCTCTCGATCGCACCGGTCTCTCCGTGTCCGGCGGGACTGTCGGCCACCGGCCATGCATCGGCCATTGTACCTTGGTACGAGGCGCGACCTATCCGAGCCGGTTGGCGATCAGATCGTCGACTACCGAAGGATCTGCCAGAGTGCTGGTATCGCCCAGGCTGGAGACATCGCCCTCGGCGATCTTGCGCAGGATGCGGCGCATGATCTTGCCCGATCGGGTCTTTGGCAGGCCGGGGGTGAACTGGATCGCGTCGGGCGTTGCGATCGGCCCGATCTCGTTACGGACCCATTTCACCAGTTCGGTCCGGAGCGCTTCGCTTGGGGCGTCGCCCGCGTTGAGTGTGACATAGGCATAGATGCCCTGGCCTTTGATCTCATGCCGCATGCCGACCACCGCTGCCTCGGCGACATTGCGGTGAAGCACCAGGGCGGACTCCACCTCCGCCGTACCCATGCGGTGGCCGGAGACATTGATAACGTCATCGACGCGGCCGGTGATCCAGTAATAGCCATCGGCATCGCGGCGGCATCCGTCGCCCGTGAAATATACTCCGGGATACGCCGAGAAATAAGTTTGGAAGAAGCGCTCATGATCGCCCCAGACGGTCCGCATCTGCCCAGGCCAGCTCCGGGCGATGACGAGGTTGCCCTCGGCCGGACCTTCCAGAACCGCGCCGGCGGCGTCGACCAGCTTGGGTTCGACGCCGAAAAAGGGGTGGGTCGCGCTGCCGGGCTTCAACGCGGTCGCGCCGGGCAGGGGAGTGATCATGTGCCCGCCGGTTTCGGTCTGCCACCAGGTATCGACGATCGGGCAGCGTCCGCCGCCGACGACCTCATGATACCAGCGCCAGGCTTCGGGATTGATCGGCTCGCCGACCGAACCGAGCAGTCGGAGCGACGCGCGGCTGGTGCCGGCGACATGGCCATCGCCTTCGCGCATCAATGCCCTGAGCGCCGTGGGGGCGGTGTAGAGCTGATTTACCTGGTGGCGATCGACCACTTCCCACATCCGTGCCGGCGTCGGCCAATTGGGCACGCCTTCGTACATCAGCGTGGTCGCGCCGTTGGCGAGCGGGCCATAGACGATGTAGCTGTGCCCGGTGACCCAGCCGACATCGGCGGCGCACCAATAGACGTCGCCCTCGCAATAATCGAACACCAAGCCGTGTGTCAGGCTGGCCCAGAGCAGATAGCCGCCGGTCGAATGAAGGACCCCCTTGGGCTTTCCGGTGGATCCCGACGTGTAGAGCAGGAACAACGGATCCTCTGCATGCATCGGCTCCGGCGTGCAGTCCGCGTCGGCCGCTGCCATGAGATCGCCGTACCAATGGTCCCGGCCGGGCCGCATTTCCACGGCGCCACCCGTCGCCTTCACGACGATGATCGTGTCCAGGCACGTCACCAGCTTGGCCGCCGCATCGACATTGGCCTTGAGCGGGACGCTCTTGCCGCCGCGTCGACCCTCGTCGGCGGTCACCACGATGCGGCTGTCGCAATCGGTGATGCGTCCGGCGAGCGCGTCGGGCGAGAAACCGCCGAACACGATCGAATGAATCGCGCCGATCCGTGTGCAGGCGAGCATCGCCACCGCCGCTTCGGGGATCATCGGCAGATAGAGCGTGACTCGGTCGCCCTTGCGCACGCCCTGCGCCTTCAGGGCATTGGCGAAGCGGCTGACATCGGCGTGGAGCTGGCGATAGGTGATGCGTCGCGGCGTCGCGGAGGGGTCATCGGGTTCCCAGATGATCGCGACCTGATCGCCGCGTGTGTTTAGATGGCGATCCAGGCAGTTGACCGATACGTTGAGCACTCCGTCGGCGAACCAGCGAATGCCGAAATTCGCTTCGTCGAAACAACTTTCGTCCGCGACGGTCGGTGGTGATATCCAGTCAAGCGAGGTCGCCTGCTCAAGCCAATAAGCGGTCGGGTCGTCGAGCGAACGGGCATAGTCGGCAGCATAACGTGCGGCATCGATCTTGGCGTCACGCGCCCAGGCCTCGGGGACCGGAAACAGGTCGTCCACTCTACTCTCCCAGATTGAATTTTACGCCGATCCACAGGGTGCGGGGCGTGCCGATATCCATTGATCCGCCCTGGTTGCGGGTGATCACTGTCTCGTCGAACAGGTTCTCCGCGCGCGCGACGATCCAGAAGCGCCTGCCGATCGGCAGTCGGGCAACGGCGTCCACGACCAGCGCATCGGGCAAGATGTCGGTCTGCAGATCGTCCTCATATTGCCTGCCGATATAGCGTAGCGTGGTGGACAGGCCGGGTCCGTTCTTCGGCGACCAGGCGAGAGTGGCGCTCGCGCTGTGCCGCGGGCTCTGCGCGGGGATCAGGCCGTTCAGCCGGACGGATGTGCCCGAAGCGCGGACATGGCTGTCGCTGAATGTATAGGCCCCATCGAGCGACACCGCGCCGCGCACCATGCGTGCCGTCACCTCAACGCCTTTGGCGACGATCGCATCGACGTTGCGGCGCTGGCGCAGGTTGGTGCCGATCGTGACGTTGGCGATCGCCCCGTCGAGCCGGTTGTAGAACCCGGTCACACCGAACGAGACGCCCTGCGTCGGGGCGATATCGATCCCGGCCTCAATGCCTTTGAGCCTTTCCAGCCCAAGTTTTTCGTTTGCCTGAGTAGTGACCGGGAACACGGTGAACGGACGGTACAGCTCGTTGAGCGTCGGGAGGCGGAAGCCGGTATAGCCGGCGGCGCGCAACGCAATCGCGTTGGTCGGGCGAAGCACCGCGCCGACCCGAGCGGTGCCCCGAAACCCGTCGCGATCGCCATAGTGCCTGTCGCTGTTGACCGCGCCGTTCGCGGCCAGCTCGCGGAAAAAACCGTCTGTGATCGTCCAGCGGTCGCCGCGCACCCCGCCCGTCAGGACCAGCCTGCCGATCGTCCAGTCGTCTTCGGCAAACGCGCCGATCGTACTGCTCCTGCCCCCGGCATTGCGCCGTGCGGTGACCAGCCCGGTTGCCGTGCTATACGCGTCCTCGAACAATTCACCGTCTGTGAGGCGCGCATCCACGCCAATGCGCACGACATGATCGCCGCCCAGGGGCGGTCGCACCTCGATCTTGCCGCCAACCCCGGTCGAGGGCGTGTTGCGCTGGTCGAGGGTCAGCTTGAAGTTGGTCGAACTGATGACTTTGTTGGTGAAGTTGCGCGCCTGGACATAAGCGAGCGCGTCGATCGCCCAGGCGCCGCGATGGATCAGGCGGATGCTGGCATCTTCTCCCTCCGAGGAACTGTCAGCGCCCTTGAAGCGAAGGGTGCGGTTGTCGCGGAACAGGAGGCCGCGCGTCTGGATTTCCGTATCGGCATCGATTGGCGTGACCGCGCGAATACTGCCCGACCAGTCGCGAAAGCGCGCGGGGGAATCGGCGATCGTACGCTGCGACGGGGGCGCCGTGAGATAGCCGTCGCTGCGTTCCCATTTGCCCGATATGGAAACATAGCCGCCGCCGAGATCGGGTGTGACGGTGCCGGTGATATTCTCGGAATCGTAACTGCCGTAAAAGGCGCTGCCGGAGACGAGCGGCAGGTCGGCGCGGGTCGCGCTGGCCAGTTCGATCGTTCCGGCGACGGCGCCCGCGCCAAATGCTCCGGCGCCGCCGCCTCTTGTGACGCGCACGCCCGAAAAGCGATCGGCCACCAGCGCGTTGAACGGGATATGACCGAAGAACGGATCGGCCAGTGGCACGCCGTCGAGCAGCACCAGCGCCCGGCTCGACGCATTGCCGCCGAGCGACCGAAGGGTGACCCCCTGCGCCGAAGGGTTGGCCGAGCGGCTGTCCGACCGGCGGAATTGCTGAAGGCCCGCGACATCGGCCAGTACATCTTCGAGCCGGCCGGACGCGTCGCCGGTGAGCCGGTCGCGGTCGATCACCACGGATCCATAGGCCGGGGTGCCCGGGGGCAGGGGCAGGCCGCGGCCGAGCACGACGATGTCGTCATGCGATGCGGCGTCCCGTTCCTGCGCCTGGGCTGGAAGGGCGGCGAATATCGAAAGCAACGGCAGGTAGCGGAAGCGCATGGTCGAAGGTCCAGTGCGGATATGCGAGGGGGCGGCCCATGCCGAGCCGCCCCCGTTTATGGGCCCGATCAGAAGAACAGGATCGCGCCCAGCGCTATCGTGTCGGAGGTCGCCTCGTTCGTGCCGTGCGCCTCAGCCTTGGTGTGCACATATTCACCCACCAGCGTGACCCAGCTGGTCAAACCGTAGCGACCCTGGCCGACCCAGCTGCTGTTCTTGTCGAGCAGGGTCGGATTGATCTCGCCGTTGGTCAGATCGAGATGGCTTTCGCCATAGCTGCCGCCCAGGGTGAATTTGCCGAAGGTGGCGGTCGCCTGACCGTAAAAGCCGTTGCTGTCGCGCTTGCGACCAAGGGCATCGGTCGACAGGATGAACAGGCCTGTGGTGCCGATGCCTGAGCCGTCATAATAATAGCCGAGCGCGCTGAACGGACCATAGGTGAGCTTCGCGCCAACATCGAACCCGCTACCGGTATAGCTCGGGAAACCGCCCACGCCGTCATGCTTCTGGGTGATGCCGGACGCCCAGAGATGCCCGCCGAACTTGTCGGCGGTGAAATCATAGGTCACCTTGCCCTGGAAGCCGGGAGTGCCGTTCACCTCGTTATTGCCGATCGTCACCAGCGGCTGGAATATGCCGACGGAGGCCTGGAAGCCGCCGAACTTCGGCGTGGTGTAGGTGATCTGCGGCTGGAAGTCGGTGTAGATATAGCCGATGCCGATCCGCCCGAGCGATGTGTTCGACGGCGCGACATTGCCGCCGGTCGAGCCGACCGACAGCAAGGTGATGTCGTTCAGGATCGCATCGGAACCGAACAGGCCGATATCCCGACCGATCTTGATCTCGCCGATGTTGGGCCGGCCAAAGGTCAGATAGGTCTGACGGAAATCGATGCCGGATGTTGCCAGCGCCTGCGGCGTGCCGGCCGAGTTGGCGCCGCCGACGTTCGAGACGCTGTTGATGCCTGGATAAAGGCCGAAATGCGCCCCGACGTCCCAGCCGCCCTGGTTGGTCGTCACATCGACCTTGAGGAAGCCCGGAAGCAGGCCGTTGCGGACGGATGAGCTGTTCTTGCCGACGCCGGCAAGGCCGCCGGCCACGGCTGTACCCGCTGTGCTTTTGTCGCCCGCTTCATGGGTGTAGAAGCCATTGATCGAGCCGGAGAACTTCACCGTCACGCCGCCGACCTGCATGCCCACGCCGCTGTCGGCCATCCGCACGAGATGCTTGTCGTCGAGGGCCTGTGCCGCGGCCTGTTGTGGTTCGGTCGGCGCATTGGTGGCGACCGCGGCCGGCTCGGTCGCCTTGCGCGCAACGAGCTGGTTATATTCCTCGTCGGTGAGGATGCCCTTCTCCTTCAGGCGAAGAAGCAACTGGCTGGTCGTGTCGTCCTGCGCGAAGGCGGGCGTCGCGCCCATCATCAGTGCTATCGCGCCCGCGGCGTGCAACAAACTGGTTCTGCCCCTCATGATATCCTCCCTGTCGCTGGCCCGCGTGTCGCGGCGCCAATCGACCTGAAACTGGAGGTGCGGGACTGGCAGGGAAATTGGACTATGGTCGCGTAGCGGTCAGGGGGCGATCGCGACGCCCCAAGGCGCGCGACCGACGGGAACGGTCGCAATCACGCTGCCGGCGGCAATATCGATCACCGATATATTGTCCGAAAGTCCATTGGCCGCATAGGCGCGTCTGCCCGCCATATCGATCGCGGTGTGCCATACCCGGCGCCCGACGGGCACATAGGCCAGCACCTTCCGGGTCGCGACATCGACTAGGGCGACATGATCGGCCCGGCCGAGCGCGATCACCGCGGTCTTCCGATCGGGTGTGAACCGGATGCCCACAGGCATGATCTTGTCCGCGAAGATTCCCGGTATCTCGAAATGGATCGTGCCGGTCACCTGGCGTGTCGTGGTATCGACGATCTGCACGATGCCCCCGATTTCCGAACTGACCCAGAGGTCCATGCCGTCGGCAGTGAACTCGGCGTGACGCGGGCGGTCGCCAACCTCAGTCTGGGCAATGTCCGTCCGACTAGCGATGTCGATCCAATGGACCGCATTGTCGGTCTCCGCGGTCGACACGGCGAACCGGCCATCGGGACTGACGGCCATGCCTTCGGGCTCGACACCGACATCGACCTGAAAGGCCACGCTGCGTTTCTCTACATCGATCGCGGTGACGGCTGCATCCCGTTCGTTCGCCGCGAACAGCAAGGTGCCGTCCGGCGAAAGCGCGAACTGCTCGGGATCCTCGCCGGAAGGAAGATCGGCGACGACCTTGCCGGTGGCGCGATCGATGATCTGCACCGCGTTGTCGTCGCTTGCGCAGAGATACAGGAATTTGCCATCGCGTGAGAGCATGATGCCGCGCGCGCGCTTGCCGACCGGCCAGGTCGCGGTGACCTGAAGCGTCGCCGCGTCGATGACCGAGATGCTGTTGCCCTTCTCGTTGGAGACATAGATCGTTTCGCCCTGGGCAATGCCGGGAGCGAGAAGGGCGAGGCTCATCAGGATGGTGCGCATGGCCTCAGCGTAGCCCAGGCTGCTCGAGCTTCATGCTGTACCAAAGTCCAATAGGGCGACAACGCAACCCCCGCCTAGACAAGGTGCAAATCCGCACGTTCGACGCGGGTCCATGGCTTAGGGAGAGTATGCGTATGAAGAAGCCCCGACTGTCGCTGGTCACCTTCGCTGCGGCGACGGCGATCGCGGTCGCCGCTGTGGGCAGCAGCGTCTTCGCGCACGGCAATATCCTCCCCCAGCCGGTCAACACGTCGGCATTGCCCGATATCGGCGAGGCATGGCTGCAGCATAACCCGTATCGCGGCAACGCGGTCGCGATAAAGATCGGTGAGTCCGCGTACGGCCAGAATTGCGCGCGATGCCACGGGCTGGAGGCGATCTCCGGCGGCATTGCGCCCGACCTTCGCTATCTCGAACTGGGCGATACCGGCGACGAATGGTTCATTCAGCGCTACCAGCACGGCTCGGTGCGCGACGGCAAAGTCTATATGCCGCCGCTTGGCGACGTGCTCGGCCAGAAAGCCGGCTGGGCGATCCGGGCGTGGCTCGACACCAAGCACGAGGAATGAGCACGATCCTTTCCAGGCGTACGATGCTGGGCGGTCTCGCCACCGCCATGTTGCTTCCGGCCTGCCCCGTTCGCGCCATGTCGCTGGACAAGGTGCGGGCGGCCGGCGTGATGAGGATCGCGGTCTATCGCGATTTCGAGCCCTGGGCCTGGTTCGACGGCGCTACCCTTCGCGGGATCGATGTCGATATCGGGATCGCGATCGCGGCAAAGATCGGAGTCCGCGCCGAATTCATCGATTTCCTGGCGGGCGAGGATGTCGACGAGGACCTTCGCAACATGGTGTGGAAAGGCCCGGCGACCGGCGGGCGGGTCGCCGATGTGATGATGCACGTTCCCTATGACCGTGTCTTTGCCCAGCGGAACGATCGCGCGGTGATCGTCGCACCTTATTATCGCGAGGGCTTTTCGCTTGCCTGCGACCGCCGGGCGATCGACTGCGAACTGCCGCCGCCGCAATATAAGGGGCGCAAGATCGCGGTCGAACTCGATTCGATCCCAGACTTCTACATGAGCGGGTCCTTTGGTGGGGTCCTCCGCGCCGACGTCACCCATCTGCCAAGCGGCATGGCGGCCCTTGAGGCAGTGCGCGGCGGGCAAAGCGAAGTCGCGATGGCGACGCGCGCGCAGATCGAGCATGCGCTGGCAAAAGGCGGAGACGCGCTCATCGAACGCAAGGGGCCCCTGCCGGCGCTGACCAGCCCGGGCTGGGACATCGCGCTCGCCGTAAAGGACGATAGTCGCGATCTGGGCGACCGGCTGGAGTCGCTCATGTCGGAGTTGGTGGCCGACAAGACGATCCCTGCGATCTTCGACCGCTATGGCGTCATGTTGCGTCAGCCGCTCGCCTCGTGAGCCGCGCGGCTCGTTCCAAGGTCCAATTGGCGCGCTGCGTTCCCCTGATACCGTGTCCTCCATCGCGCTGCGGCCTGGCAGCCGGACCGTCGACATCATGCCGGCGCAAGAACAACTAGGGGAGAATGAGATGAAACGGTTTATGCGAAACGCGTCTGCCTGGGCGCTTGCAGGGGGGCTGTTCGCGGCGCCGTTGACGGCCGCCAGCGAGAATGCCGCGCCGGCGACACCGCCGGCGCCCGCCGCCGCGGCAGGTGCAGGGCCTACCGATGCCGATCTGATGGCCGATGCAAGCTCGGTCGGCGACGTCCTGACCTATGGCATGGGGCCGCGTGCGCAGCGTTTCAGCCCGATGACGACCATCAACAGCGACAATGTGAGCAAGCTGGTTCCGGCCTTCGCCTCGTCGCTCGGCGGCGAGAAACAGCGCGGCCAGGAATCGCAGCCGCTGGTCTATGACGGCACGATCTACGTCACTGGATCCTATTCGCGGCTGTTCGCGTTCGACGCCCGCACCGGCGAGGAGAAATGGGAATATAACGCCCGTCTGCCCGACGCGATCGTGCCGTGCTGCGACGTCGTCAACCGCGGTGCCGCGATCTATGGCGACAAGATCATCTTCGGCACGCTCGATGCGCGCCTTGTCGCGCTCAACCGCACCACCGGCAAGGTGATCTGGAACAAGGAAATCGCCGACTACAAGGCCGGATACAGCTTCACCGCGGCGCCGATGATCGTGCACGGCAAGGTGATCGTCGGCAATTCGGGCGGCGAGTTCGGCGTGATCGGCGAAGTCCAGGCACGCGACGTCAACACCGGCGAGCTGATCTGGACTCGCCCGACGATCGAAGGAAATATGGGTACGCTGAAGGGGCAGCCCAACGGCATCACCGGCAAGACCAATGCGACCTGGCAGGGGGACCAGTACAAGACCGGTGGCGGCGCGACCTGGCTCGGCGGCACCTACGACCCCGACACCAACCTGATCTATATGGGCACCGGCAACCCCGCGCCGTGGAACAGCCATCTGCGCCCCGGCGACAACCTCTACACCGCGTCAACGCTCGGCATCGATCCCGACACCGGCCAGATCAAATGGCATTATCAGACGACGCCGCATGATGGCTGGGACTTCGACGGCGTCAACGAGTTCATCCCGTTCGACGCGACCATCAAAGGCAAGCCGATGAAGCTCGGCGCGAAGGCCGATCGCAACGGCTATTTCTTCGTGCTCGACCGGACCAACGGCAAGTTCGTGTCGGCGTCTCCGTTCGTTTCCAAGACAACCTGGGCAACGGGGTTCGACAAGAATGGCCGGCCGATCTATGTCGACGCCAACCGCCCCGGTCCGCCAACGGCGGAAAAAGGCACCAGCGTATTCGCAGCACCAGCGTTTCTGGGCGCGAAGAACTGGATGCCGATGTCGTACAGCCAGCAGACCGGCATGTTCTACATCCCATCGAACGAATGGGGCATGGACATCTGGAACGAGCCGATCGCCTACAAGAAGGGTGCGGCTTATCTGGGCGCCGGCTTCACCATCAAGCCGCTCTATGAGGACCATATCGGCGTCCTCCGCGCGATGGACCCGACGACCGGCAAGATCATGTGGGAATACAAGAACAAGGCGCCGCTCTGGGGCGGAGTCCTGACCACCGCCGGCAATCTGGTCTTCACCGGCACGCCGGAGGGGTATCTCAAGGCGTTCGATGCGAAGACCGGCAAGGAATTGTGGAAATTCAACACCGGCTCGGGTGTGGTCGGCTCTCCGATCACATGGGAGCAGGATGGCGAGCAATTCGTGGCGGTGATGTCCGGCTGGGGCGGCGCGGTGCCGCTTTGGGGCGGCGAGGTCGCCAAGGCCGTACAGCACATCAACCAGGGCGGTTCGCTATGGGTGTTCAAGCTGCCGAAATCGTGAGCCTGATCGGGTCGGGGGTGGCGTATGCCGCTCCCGATATCCTCTCGCGTCAGTTTGGGATACGATCTGAGCGTGAAGGAGGGCGAGGCGACGTGGAACGGGTACTCATCGTCGATGACCACCCGATGGTTCGCGATGGATTGCGCACCGTCATCGCCGTTGCGTTCGACCGCTGCGAATTGTTCGAGGCATCTTCGCTGAAAGAGGCGGCATCGATCATCGAGCGGGAGGGTGATTTCGACCTCGTCCTGCTCGACCTCAACATGCCCGGGACCGCGGGTTTTTCCGGCCTGATCGAGTTGCGTGAGCGTTTCCCTTCCGTGCCGATCGTGATCGTCTCGGCGGCGCAGGAAAGGGGGCTGGCACGCGCGGCGCTTGCAGCAGGAGCCGCCGGTTTCATCCCGAAATCGCTGCGGCGCGGTGCGATCGTCGATGCGCTCAAGATGGTGCTGGCAGGAAATATCTACGCCCCGGAGATCGACGAGGCCGAGCAGGTCGCGAATGCGGAAGATGCAGAGTTCGCGCGGCGGATCGACACCCTGACGCCGCAACAGAAGGTGGTCCTGAAACTGCTCGTCGCGGGTAAGCTCAACAAGCAGATTGCCTTTGATCTGGACGTGTCGATGACCACGGTGAAGGCGCATGTATCAGCGATTCTGGGCAAGCTGAACGTGTTCAGTCGTACCCAGGCGGTGATCCTCGCCAACAAGGTGAAGTTCGGCAGCGGCGGCTAAAGGCTGCAGTTGCAGAACGCACAATCGCCACGGGAATCTATGCAGTTGCATCGTCTCATGCTGCGCTGCACAACGATCAGGCCTTTCAGGCATCCTCTCCTAAAACTTTCAAGGCCGGCCCATTGAGCCGGCCCTTTTTTTGACTGCTTTCCGCCATGGAACGCGGCGGTTTAGGGCGGAGGATCGAGTCGTATGCGTTCGCCTCCGCTTCTTTAGTGGGTCAGCCTCGTGATCAACGCGCGGAGCTGAGCGGGTTTCACCGGCTTCTGCAGGATGTGCAGCCCGTTCCTGACGAGATAGTCGCGCAGTTCGGGCGTGCGGTCGGCCGTGATGACGATGGCGGGCAATTGCTTTCCGCATGCGGCGCGAACTGCGTCGATCGCGGCGTCCCCCGTCTTGCCGTCATCCAGATGATAATCGGCGATGACGATATCGGGGACGATGCCGTCCATCGTGGTTCTCTCGACGGCCTGGGCTTCGCTCAACGCACCGTGAACCGTGCAGCCCCAGCCAGCCAGCAATACCGCCATGCCCTCCAGGATCGACGATTCATTGTCGATCACCAGGATCGTCTGATTGTTCAACTGGCCGCGCCGCGCTGGAGGGGTGGTGCGCTCGATCGCCGTCATGGCCTCGCCGACCGGGACATAGACGCCGAACCTCGATCCCTCGCCCGGGGCGGAAACCAGCGTCAGTTCATGGTGCAGCATCCGTCCGGCGCGCTGCACGATCGCCAGGCCAAGGCCGATACCACGATCGCGATTGCCGTCGTCGAGGCGGCGGAATTCCTCGAAAATTTCGAGATGATGCTCGGGTGCGATACCGGGGCCGGTATCCGTCACCTCAAGGTGCAGCCGATCGCTGTCCACCCGGCACATAACGTCGACCGAACCCGCTGTCGTATAGCGCAAGGCGTTGGAGATCAGGTTCTGAAGAATGCGTCGCAACAGGCGCGGATCGGACCGAACCCATTCGCCGCTTTCCTCGACGCGCAATGTGAGGCCACGATCGCGCGCAACGGGCGCGAACTCGGCCTTCATGCTGTGCAGCAGTTCGTCGATCGCGAAATCGATGGGCTCGACCGTGATCGCGCCGGCATCGAGCCGCGATATCTCCAATAGTGCTTCGAGGAGATCTTCGACTGAATCCAGCGCCGAGCCGGTCTGCCTGACGAGCGCGCGCGTGGGCAGCGCCAGGCGCCGGTCGCCCAGCGCCGCGACAAACAGACGGGCGGCATTCAGCGGCTGGAGCAGATCGTGGCTGGCGGCAGCAAGGAAGCGGGTTTTCGAAATATTGGCCTGCTCGGCGGCGGTCTTCGCATCCCGCAGCGCTGCCTCTACCAACAGGCGCTCGGTGATTTCCTGATGTAGCTTGGTGTTGACCGCGGCGATGTCCGCGGTGCGTTCATTGACCCGGCGTTCGAGCGTCTCGTTGGTTTCGCGCAAAGCTTCGGCGGCACCGAGGCTTTCGGTGATGTCGTCGAAGCTCATCACCATACCCCCATCGGGCATCGGAGCGCGGCGCACTTCGATCACTTTTCCGTTACGGTAGCCGCGCCGGGATACCTCTTCGGGCGCCCCGTGCGGCAACCACGCAAGCGGCTCGTCTGGCTCCATCGGGCCGTTCAAGTCGGCGCAGGCGGTGAGAAGGCCGTCATGTGTCGTCACCAGCGCAATGGCATCGGGCGGCAGGCCGATCACTGCGAGCAGCGGATCGTTCCAGGCGACCAGCCGGTGATCGGAATCATAAACGCAGACACCCTGGGGAATGGTGTCGAGCGTCGCCTGCAGGATCGCGCTCTTTTCGGCCAGCTCGCGCGTCCGCTCGCGCGCATCCTCCGCTTTTACCTCGGTGATGTCGGTATAGACGCCAACGATCCCGCCTTCGCTGGTGCGGAGTTCGTTGATCTGGATCCAGCGTCCGTCGGCCAGTGCATGGACGTGTCCGCCACTGGCGACCATCCGCTGGGCCATCCGTTCCGATACCCAGCGATCGGGCGCGACCATGGCGCCGAGGGTCGTGCCGTCCTTACCGATCAGGCTGCAGATTTGGGCAAAGGAGATGCCTGGGACCAGCTTGGACGCGATATTGGGCCAGAGGCCGAGATAGGTCTGGTTGCACAGCACGAGGCGATCATTGGCATCGAAGATGGCAAAGCCCTCATTGATGCTCTCGATCGCGTCTCGAAGGCGGCGCTGCGCATCGTCGGCGGCTTCCTTCGCCACACCCAGCGCGGCGTTGCTCTGTGCAAGCTCGCCGAGCGCGCGCTCGAGATCGGTAGTGCGCTCGCGCACCTTGCCCTCGAGCGAAATGGCGGTTTCGAACAGCGAAAAAGCGTTGCCCTGGAGATCGGTCGAGCGCTCGACCCGGTCCATCAACGCCGTGTTGATCCGCTTAAGCTTGACGATTTGGGCTTCGAGCGCGGTAATGCGCTCCGACTCCCGATCGCCTTGAGAAGCCGCACGCGTGGCCATCAGCGGCCGATCGCCAGACCGCTGAAGGTCTGGTTGACATGGAGGGCATGGAACTGCTCGCCATAGGTATTGAAGCCGACAACCCGCCGATCGACGAACATCTGAGAAACCTTGCGCGTCAGCTGGCGCTGTTCGACCTCGACCTTGTTGAGCACGCAATCGAAGCCGAGGATGCGGTCGATGCCACCGACCGTTGCGGCAAGATCGTCGAACAGGCTTTCCAGCCCGGCCAGGATGTCGCGGCCCTCGCCGAGCGTCAGCACCACCCCTTCGTCGATCGCGCAATAGAATGTCAGGCTGCCGTCCGGGTTCGCGGTCTGGATTGACCGGACATAATATTCGCCGCCGGCGCGCACCATCGGCGGGCGCGACGCGAACACGCTGGGACCGAGCTGGTCGAGCGAAACGCCGGTGAGCCGGGCATATTCCGCCGCTGCCGGTTCGGCGTTGATTTCGGTAACGACACGCCCGACTGGATCGGCGCTGGTGATCACCATCTTCACCGTGCCCGGCTCGTAATGCTGCGAACGGAACACCTTCATCGGGCGGGAGGAGGAAAGGATCGCAACGAGCGCTGCGTCGCGCCGGAACGCGCCGCCCTGGAAGATGAAGGTCTCCTTGAAATCCAGACCGTCGCCGGACGATCCGCCGATAAGGGGTATGTTGCCAAGCGCATCCTGCACGGTCACCGTCAGCATTTCTTCGCGGTGCGACAGCCCGTCAACAAGGAAGATCGCCGCGCGCGAGACGTTGGGGCCCAGGTTGCGGGATGCCTCCGATGCCTCGGCAACGAGGCTGCGGATCGCGCTTTGGGCGTTGCTGGTATCGAAATTGTCGAGATGATCGAAGCGGACCGCATTCAAGGTGAAATCGCTTGAAGGAAAGCCGATCGCGGTGATCGTCCCTTCGGCAATGCCGTCAGGGGTGATTTCTCCGGAGGAGGTGCAGCCCACGACGCACAGGCCCTCGCTGCGGCGATTCACCGCTTCGGCCAATGCGGAGAGGTCGTACCGGCTGGAACTGAAGATCACGAGCCCGGCGAGGCTGGGTGGATCAAGCTCCGCGAACAATGCCTGCGCGGCGGCGTCCGGATCGGCGATGCTGGTTGCTGCCGTCCGCACCGCATCGCGACTGACATGTCCTGGACGATCGTCGATCATGACCGGCATGATGTCATGCCCTTGATCCCGCGTCACGATCCATCGGTTCAACCGCCGCGGGCCGGCTCACCCGCCGCGTCCAGCAGGTCCACTTCTGCATCCGTGAAAACGCGGCTCCTGATGATGAAGCGCATTCCCTCCGGTCCTTCGAGGGAAAAGCCTGCTCCCCGGCCCGACACCACGTCGATCGTCACCTCGGTATGCCGCCAATAGTCGAACTGCGCGGCGCCGATCCATACCGGAATTTCGCTGCCGACATGGCCCAGCAGTACGTCCTGCGTGCCGACCCTGAACTCTCCGGCGGGATAGCACATTGGTGCGGATCCGTCGCAGCAGCCACCCGACTGGTGGAACATCAGCGGACCATGGATATCGGCGAGGCGGTCCATCAAGCCGACCGCTGCCGGCGTGGCCAATATTCGAGCGGGCGTCATCGTGATTTCCTCGGATGAGAAAGGCGGCGGACCCGAAGGCCCGCCGCAGAAGCCGGGAGATGAAAAGGGAGAGAGAGTCCCGGCCGATCCTGCCTTGATCAGAAGAACCCCATCGCCTTGGGGCTATAGCTGACGAGCAAATTCTTGGTCTGTTGATAATGGTCGAGCATCATGCGGTGGTTCTCGCGACCGATGCCCGATTGCTTGTATCCGCCGAAAGCCGCGTGGGCGGGATAGAGATGATAGCAATTGGTCCAGACCCGGCCGGCCTGGATGGCGCGACCCATGCGATAGGCACGCGTCCCGTCGCGCGTCCAGACGCCGGCGCCGAGGCCGTACAGCGTGTCGTTGGCGATCTCGAGGGCCTCGGCGTCGTCCTTGAAGGTCGTGACGGCGACCACCGGCCCGAAAATCTCTTCCTGGAACACCCGCATCTTGTTGTTGCCGGAGATGATCGTCGGCTCGACATAGAATCCGTCGCTGAGGTCCCCGCCGTGCTGCGCGCGCTTGCCGCCGGTCAGGATCTTGGCGCCTTCGCTTTGGGCGATGTCGAAATAGGACAGGATCTTTTCGAGCTGGTCGTTCGAGGCCTGGGCGCCGATCATCGTCGTCGAGTCGAGCGGGTTACCCATCTTGATCGACTGGACCCGGGCCACCGCCTTTTCCATGAAGCGGTCGTAGATGCTTTCATGGACCAGCGCCCGGCTCGGGCAGGTGCAGACCTCGCCCTGGTTGAGGGCAAACATCGCAAAGCCTTCGAGCGCCTTGTCGAGGAAGTCATCGTCCCGATCCATCACGTCGGCAAAGAAGATATTCGGGCTCTTGCCGCCGAGTTCCAGCGTCACGGGGATGAGGTTTTCGGTGGCATATTGCATGATCAGTCGGCCGGTGGTGGTCTCGCCGGTGAAGGCGATCTTGGCAATGCGCTTGCTCTGCGCGAGGGGCTTGCCCGCCTCGACGCCGAAACCATTGACGATGTTGAGCACGCCCGGCGGCAGCAGATCGGCGATGATCTCGGCCAGGACCATGATCGACATCGGCGTCTGCTCGGCCGGCTTGAGCACGACGCAGTTGCCGGCAGCAAGGGCGGGTGCGAGCTTCCAGGTCGCCATGAGGATCGGGAAATTCCACGGGATGATCTGGCCGACCACACCCAGCGGCTCATGGAAATGATAGCCGACTGTGTCGTGATCGATTTCCGAGATGCCGCCTTCCTGCGCGCGGATACACCCGGCGAAATAGCGGAAATGATCGATCGCGAGCGGGATGTCCGCGGCCGTCGTCTCACGGATGGGCTTGCCGTTGTCGATCGTCTCGACAAGGGCCAGGAGACTGAGCCTCTCCTCCATCCGGTCGGCGATCCGGTTCAGGACAAGCGCTCGTTCGGCACAGGAGGTGCGGCCCCAGGCGTCCTTCGCCTTATGGGCAGCGTCAAGGGCGAGTTCGATGTCTTCGGCGCTCGACCGGGCGATCTGGCAGACATTGTCGCCCGTGACCGGCGAGGGGTTGTCGAAATATCGTCCCTGGACCGGGGCGACCCAATTCCCACCGATGAAATTGTCGTAGCGGGAGCGGATGGCGATATCGCCCTTCAGTCCTTGCAGCGCCTGCAGCAGCATCTTGTCTCTCCTTGTGATGCGGCCGGCCCCGTAGTTGGCGCCTGAGCCTTCGCTGTCCATTGTGAGGATTCCCGCGGCCGGCGCCATTGCACCAATGGGCAATTGGCGAACGGGTCGAGTCTCGCCATCGTGGCGCATCGCACCAGGCCGGCGCCTGTCGAGGCGCGAGAGAGGACATTCATGAAAAGCATCGCCCTGATCACTGCCCTGTCGAGTCTTGTCGCAATCGTCGCTCCGGCGCAGGCGAAGGAAGTGATCATCCACATGAAAGACCAGGGCGCCGCCGGCGCGATGGTGTTCGAACCCGCCTTCGTGAAGGTCAAACCAGGCGACACGGTAAAGTTCGTTCCGACGAGCCTCACACACAATGCCGAGACGATCCCGACGATGCTGCCTGCCACCGTCGTCTCGACCAAGGGGGCGATCGGCAAGGAATTCATCCTCAAGGCCAGCGTACCCGGCGTATACGGCATCAAATGCCAGCCGCATTATTCGATGGGCATGGTCGCGCTCGTGCAGGTCGGTGACGGGCCGTCCACCAATCTTGCCGCCGCACGCGCCGTGAAGCTGGCCCCATTCGCGGCCAGACGCATGGCACCACTCCTCGCGCAGGCGAAGTGAGATGGCGACCCTGGTCGTCACCTATCCAGCGCAGGACGGTGCGCACTTCGACCTCGACTATTATATCGACCGGCACTTGCCGCTGGTTCGCGACACATGGAGCAAGCATGGCCTGACCGATGCGCGGGCGCTGATCCCGGACGAGGTCGCGCCCGCCTATGCGGCGATCGCCCTTCTGGAGTTCAGCGACGCAGCCGCGATCGATCGCGCGCTTGGGTCGCCAGAGGCGGGGGCTGTCTTCGGCGACGTCACGGCCTTCACGAACATCGCGCCGGTGCCGATGCGGGCGCAGTGAGACCTTGAACCAAAGTCCTATGAAATCTGAGAAGCTTCTCAGGTTTCGCCGATGCCTCCCTTGCTAGGCCCGTGCCAACGCCGAACGCGGCGGGAAACGGGGAGGACGAGATGAGCAGGGCACTTCTTCTGGCGAGCGCCGCCACGGTGGCAATATTTTGCGCGAATGCCGCGCACGCGCAGGAACAGCCGGCCGATATCGTCGTCACCGCGCAGACTCCGCTCGCAGATGTGGGGGAAGGTGCCTTGCCCTTTCCGGCGCAGACTGCGAGCGACGAGCAGATCGAAGCGTCGCACGGGACCCTGACCGACTATCTGCGGCGGATGACCGGCGGCGTGTTCGTCAACGACGTACAGAACAATCCGCTGCAGCCGGATATCAACTATCGCGGCTTCACCGCGTCGCCGCTGCTCGGCACCCCGCAAGGGCTATCGGTCTATATGGATGGCGTGCGGCTGAACCAGCCCTTTGGCGATGTCGTGAGCTGGGACCTGATCCCTAAATCGGCGATCCGGTCCGTGAGCCTGGTCCCCGGTTCGAATCCCCTGTTCGGGCGCAATTCGCTGGGCGGTGCCCTGTCGGTTCGCACCAAGGACGGTCTGTCCGATCCGGGCGTGGAGCTGGAGGCAAGCCTCGGTTCCTTCCGCCGCCGCACGCTGGAGGCGCAGGCCGGCGGTGCGATCGGCGGCGGGTTCGACCTGTTCGCCAGCGGTGATTATTTCCGCGAGCGTGGCTGGCGGCAATTTTCGCCGAGCGAGGCGGGGCAGGGTTTCGGCAAGCTCGGCTGGTCGAACGTGACCACCAGAATTGCCCTGTCTGGAAGCTATGCCGATACCGACCTCAACGGAAACGGGTTGCAGGAGCAGCGGCTCCTCGCTGCGGACCGGACGAGTGCCTATACCAAGCCGGACAATACGCGGAACCGTGCGGGTCTGGTCAACCTGACCGGTCGGCATATGTTTTCCGATACAGTGTCCTTCTCGGGCAATCTGTTCTGGCGGAAGATCAAGACCCGCACCTTCAATGGCGACATCAACGACGATGCGCTCGGGGAGAATGTCTACCAGCCGAGCGCGGCAGAACGAGCGGCGTTGACGGCGGCAGGCATCACTGGCTTCCCGCTGAGCGGCGAGACTCAGGCCAACACGCCATTCCCCAGGTTTCGCTGTATCGCCAATGCGTTGCTCAACAGCGAACCCAATGAGAAGTGCAATGGGCTGATCAACCGGTCCGCGACGGATCAGCAGGAACGGGGAGCGACCGGCGAGTTCACTCTAAACAGTTCGATCGGTGGGGTGGCGAACCGCTTCACCTTCGGCGTGGGATATGTCGATAGCCGCGCCGACTTCATCCAGACCTCGCAATTCGGGTATCTGACGTCCGATCGGGGAATCGTCGCGGTTACCGGTCCCGGTGCCTTCGCCGACGGCACGCAGGATTCGGAAAATGCGTTCGACGCCCGGGTGGACCTGCATGGCCATACCACCGGTTTCAGCGTCTATGGCGTCGATTCGATCGATCTTTCACCGTCCCTCAAGATAGACCTTTCGGGACGGTTCGATCGGACCACGATCCATAACCGGGACCGCATAACGCCCGGTGGCGGGACTGGATCACTCGACGGGGATCACCGCTTCGACAAGCTGAATCCCGCTGTTGCCCTGACGTGGAGTCCCTCCGCATCGTTCGGTGCGGACGCGGCGATCGCGCAAACCAGCCGGGCGCCATCGGCGATCGAACTAGGCTGCTCGGATCCGGAAAGCCCTTGCCGGCTGCCCAACGCGCTGGCTGGGGATCCTCCCCTGAAGCAGGTCGTCGCGACGACGGTTGAGGCAGGCATTCGCGGAACCCGATCCGGGATTGCATGGCGGCTTGGCGTCTTCCGGACCGTGAACCGGAACGATATCATGTTCGTCGCGGACGATGCCTCCGGGTTCGGTTATTTCCGCAACTTCGGCCGCACGCGACGGCAGGGTGTGGAGGCCGATCTGGGCGGTACCGTCGGGCCGGTTCGCTTTTCCGGGCACTACACCTTTCTGGATGCGACCTATCGCAGCGCGGAAATTGTCGGCGGTGCCGGCAACAGCAGCAATGACGGCCCAGCGCCAGGGTTTGAAGGGGACATCGAGATCGCCAGGGGCGATCATATTCCGCTGGTTCCCCGCCATATTGCCAAGGCATCGCTCGGTTGGGATCCGGTCCGGCAGGTCTCGTTGAGTCTCGACATGATCGCGGTATCCGGCGTTTATGCGCGCGGTAACGAGAACAATGCCCATCAGCCCGATGGCATCTACTATCTCGGTGAAGGGCGCACCCGGGGCTATGCCGTTTTCAATGCCGGCGTCGAAGTGCGGCCGGTCAAGGGGTTGGCGTTGTTCGCGCAGGTCAGCAACGTGCTGGACAAGGATTATGCAACCGCCGCCCAGCTTGCTGCCACGGCCTTCGACACAAAGGGGAATTTCGCGGCAAGGCCTTTTGCTGCGCCTGTGATCGATGGCGAACGACCGCTGCAAGGCTCGACTTTCTACGCGCCCGGCGCGCCGCGCTCGGTCGAGGTCGGCGCACGTTTCCGGTTTTGAGGCTATGACCGCGTCCGATCAGCTCCTCGCTTCGACATGGGAAGACACTCATTGCCGGCGTGGGGCCGGCCCAGGCGCGGAAAGATCCACATCGCCTTCGAATGCGATCAAAGGATCCCTGCGAAAGCGCACGAAATCTGCGGCGCTCTTCTGTCCTGCATAGGGCGCGTAGAGATGGTCCTTGCGGTCGTTGGCTGGGTTGGCGTTGCGCCAGACCAGGACGTCGCTGATCCTGCGCGTGTCGTCGCGAGCCTTCAGGCCGGGGAACAACGTACCGGTCCACCAATCGGGATCGTGCAGGGCCTCGAGCCCGGTTTCAGTGAGCGCGGCAAGCTTGCCCCGAGAGCGCCCAGCGCACCACATCCTCCAGTCGCCGAACGAAGACTGCCCGCGTCGCCGGGGGGGTGATGCTGTGATAATCGTCGAACCCGGGCAGGCCGACTTGGTCGCCGTCTGGATAGAATTGGAAATACCCGGCTTCATCGTCGAACACGAACGCATAAAGAAGATTATGCACACCATGGGTGTCTCGCGGTAGCGCACCGTGAAGCGCCACACTGTCCCGAAATCTTCGGGGCTGACATGGCCTTTGCCCCACCAGAACCGCGCGCCGGTCAGTTCGTGGCACGGCCGAACCACACGGGGATCGGCACGCGGTGCGCGTCGGCGAGGCTCTTGAAGAAATCGGCGGCGGTATCGAACAGACCGTGTAGCGATCGGATAATCGAGAAAATCTCCCGGTAGATAGGGGAAAGTTGATCTGCTCCGATTAAGTTCGGATGTTGGTCGACTCGGCCCAGCGACGTTCATAGGGCGATGATCGCCCCAGTCGCCATCGCACCCGGAGGATGATCGAGCGAGATCCGATACGATGGGTTTGTTCCTCATTGCCCCGGCACAATGGCGGATCTCGCCAGAAAGCTGGCCGGTCGGCGGATCGGCTCTTCAAATCATGGGGTCATGCCCCCCATGATCTGATGACCAGAATGGGGCATGAACCACAACCCGGATAAGGTTAACTCCGCCAGCAAACTGTCGAAGATGCCGGGACCACCTCAGACAGCGCCCAGGTCTCGCCACTTCCTCCCCCGGCAATTTCCCAATATCGCGCCGTGTGGGGCCCCTCCTGAATACTCGGAAGGATGCGGAAACAGACTTTTTGTGCGGTTTGGGAATAAACGCCGGCGATCTCCCGTCTTGCTCTCCGACCCCCATCTGGAGTGCTGGACATGGACCTTTTCGATAACCCGACCGACCGCCGCGATGCCCTCAGGTGCATGGCATGGGCAGGCACCGGCGCGCTCTGGGCGATGTCGGGCGGCGTCGCCTCGAGCACGATGCTTGGCGGAAAGCGCGCTGGCGCCTATGCCGTTCCGAGCTTCACCTTCCTGCAGCTCAGCGACAGCCATGTCGGGTTCGCCAAGCCGGCCAATCCCGATGCGCGCGCGACCTATCGTGAGGCCATCTCCAAGGTGATCGCGATGCCGGAAAAGCCCGACTTCATCATCCATACCGGCGACATCACCCAATTGTCGCGCGACCAGGAGTTCGACGATGCCGACCAGATCCTGAAGGAAGCCGGTATCCAGACCTTCCATGTCCCGGGCGAGCACGACATGCTCGACGAAGGCAATGGCAAGGCGTTCCTGGCCCGCTACGGCAAGGGCAGCAAGGGGGCGGGCTGGTTCAGCTTCGACCATAAGGGCGTCCATTTCGTCGGGCTGGTCAATGTCGCCGACCTGAAGCCGGGCGGGGCAGGCAGGCTTGGCGCCGAACAGATCGCCTGGCTGGCCAGGGACCTGGCGGGTCATGCATCCTCGACCCCGATCGTGATCTTCGCGCATATCCCGCTATGGATGCTCTACGCCGAATGGGGCTGGGGCACCGATGACGCCGCCCAGGCGCTGACCCATCTGCGCCGCTTCGGCTCGGTCACGATTCTCAACGGCCATATCCACCAGATCGCCCAGAAGGTGGAAGGCAACATGATCTTCCATACCGCGCGCTCGACCGCCTTCCCGCAGCCGATGCCCGGGACCGCGCCGTCGCCCGGCCCGCAGGTCGTGCCGGCGGGGCAGCTGCGCGGCCTGCTCGGCATCACCGAGGCGACCTTCAAGCGCGGCGAGCATCAGATCGCCCTCGTCGACACTACGCTTTCTGCCTGATCCCGGAGATTATCATCATGTTCCGCTATTCTATCGTCCTGCTTGCCGCGCTCGCCGGCGTCGTCGCTGCGCCCGTCGCCAGCCGCCCCGTGGCCGCCCAGGCAGCCACCGCCGCGCCGATGGTCCATATCTCGAACTTCACTTTCGGTCCCCAGGCGCTGAAGGTGAAGGTAGGTCAGACCGTCACCTGGGTGAATGACGACGACATCCCGCACACCGTCGCTTCGGGCACGAAGGTGTTCAAGTCGAAGGTTCTGGACACTGGCGACACGTTCAGTTTCACCTTCACCAAGGCGGGCGCCTATGCCTATTTCTGCTCGCTCCACCCGCATATGACGGGCAAGGTTCTTGTCTCGGCTTGAGGGAGGCGCGCTGATGCGCGGTGGCGTGGCGTGATGGGCAGACGCGGCAGCATTTTTCGGCCCCGGCTCGTCCCTGGCGGGCGGGCACGGGCGGCGGACGCCGCCGCGTCCGACGATGCCCGGCGTTTTCGCGAGGTTATGCTGCCGCATCTCGATGCGGCCTATTCCCTGGCGCGCTACCTTGCCGCCGACGCGACGGCAGCCGAGGACATCGTCCAGGAAGCCTTTCTCAACGCTTTCCGGGCGTTCGGAACCTATCAGGGCGGCTCGGCCAAGGCATGGCTGTTCGCGATCGTGCGCAATTGCTGGCGCGACCGGGCGAGCGCCGAACGCGGCCGCAGCCGTGTCCTGGTGGACCATGCCGGCTTGACCGAGGGCCAGGCGGCGGCACTCGACAATTATCCCGATGACGGGGAATCGCCTGAAGCTGCCGTGCTCCGGCAGGAGGAAGTCGAGAATGTCCGTACCGTCATCGCCGCCATCCCGGAGCCGTTCCGGGAGGCGCTCGTGCTGCGCGAAATGGACCAGTTATCGTACCGGGAGATTGCCACAGTGACCGAGGTTCCGATCGGGACCGTCATGTCCCGCCTGGCGCGGGCGCGCGACATGCTGGCGACATTGCTGCTGCCCCAGCCGGACGCGCAGCGGGAGGAACGCGCATGAACGCATGCGAGGACCGGCTGCTCCAGCTTCACGCGCTGCTCGACGGCGAACTGGATGCGGTGAACAGCGTCGCGATCGAGGCGCATCTGAAGACTTGTGTCGGCTGTGCCGAGGCATTCGCCCGCCTGGAGGCGGTGCACGCCCAGGTCAGCGACCCGGCATTGCAGCACCAGGCCCCTGCATCGCTGCGCGCGCGGATCGAGGCCGGTATCGCCGCTGAACGTCCCGGGCGTGTTTTGGGCAACGTGCCGCGCCGCGGCCGTTCGACCGGTCCGTGGCTGGCAGGCGGGGCGTTCAGCGCGATGGCGGCAAGCCTGGCGCTGCTCGTCGCCGTGCCGCAACTCACGACGGGCACGACCCAGGACCAGCTGGTCGCGAGCCATGTGCGCTCCTTGCTGGCGAACCACCTGACCGATGTCGCGACCTCGAACCGTCATGTCGTGAAACCCTGGTTCAACGGGCGCATCAATTTCGCACCGCCCGTGCCCGAGCTGGCGGCGCAGGGCTTTCCGCTGGTCGGCGGGCGACTGGACTATCTCGATGGCCGGGTCGTACCGGCGATCGTCTATCATCGACGGCTGCACACCATCAATCTGTTCGTGATCCCCGCAGGCACCTTCTCGTCGCCGGTCGGGATCGCGACACGGCGCGAGGGCTATAGCCTCGTGCGCTGGACGAGCGGCGGGCTCGAATTCTGGGCGGTGTCGGACATCGATCCGGGCGACCTCGAGCTGTTCCACCAGGCCTTTGCGCGTGCGGCATCATGATTGGAGGTCCGGGCCGTCATTATCGTGACGCCGCGTGCAGGGCGGCGCTGCTTGTGGTTGCCTGCGTGACACTCGGCGCTGCCGTGCCCGTCCCGGACTGGTTGAAGCCCGAGCGAGTCGATGTGACCCTGCGCAACTTCGCCTTTGCGCCGTCCGAGCTTCGCCTGCGCGCTGGCCATGTCTATCAGCTGCATTTCGCCAATGTTGGCTCTGGCGGTCACGATTTCACCGCACCGGATTTCTTTCGTGCGGCCAACATCCGCGACGGCGATCGGCCTGGGGTCGCCGGGGGGAAGGTCTCCTTGCGGAAAGGTGAGGTGCGCGACGTCCTTCTCGTTCCTGCCGCCGGGACCTATCCGCTGAAGTGCGGCCACTTCCTGCATGCGTCACTGGGCATGACGGGGATGATCGTCGTCGAATGACGTCGGCGCCGTTCGATGCCCAAGCACGCCGACCGCGCTGGCTGCCGATTTGCGCTGTGGTGGTCGAAAGAGCACCAGAGCGGGATGACGGCGCTCCCTCGTCGGGCTTCCCGAATTGACTTACCGCGGTGCGGACCTCAGGTTGCACGGATCGTGACCCGCATCCTGCGCCTTTTCCTGCTGACCATGGCCCTTGTCGGGCTGGTTGGCCAGTCGACCGCGATGGCGATGGGGCCGGCGGTTGCGATGTCGTCGGCCGAGGCGTCGATGGCCGGCACGGACTGTATGGACATGGCGACGGGCGCGATGCCCGATGGCACCCCGTGCAAGAAGATGACCTGGCAGTGCATCGCCGCGATGGGCTGTGCGACGCCAGCCGCGATCGCACCTACCGCGCCGCTGGCCGCAATGGGCCCCGCCAGTCGGGTCCTGCACGGCCCGGTGGTTGTTGCCGCCCTGTCCGGCCGTTCCTACGGTCCCGAACCCGACCCGCCCAGCTTCCTGATCTGACACCCGGAATCCGTTGATCGTGCCGCTTCGTCTCGAAGCGCGCGACCAGCGACCATGCTCAGATCAAGGAAACATCATGTCGAATCCCATCACCATGGCGATTGTCGCCGCAGCCGCCCTTCTGTCCGCCACGCCCGCTCTGGCCTCACCGGCACAAGCCACGACGCCGGACCAGGGCCATTTCGAATGGCGGGCCGCCCCGCAAGCCGGACCACGTGCCCCGATCGCGGCGCCACGCCGCGTCTGGGTTGGGTCCCCGTCGGCCAGCGACCGGATGGCATCATGCGATCACCGCATGAGCCAATCCGGCCGTGCTGCCGGCATGCCCTCCTCCCAGGGCTCGTGATCCCCGCATCACGTTGACGACCGACCGGCGGGGCGCAGGCCCCGCCGGTCCTCTCGCCTTCCGCGCCCAGGCGCCGATACCGATCGGGATTCTCATGATCAGATACCCTTTGCTGGGCACGGCGCTGGCCGCGTCCGCTCTTGCGGCCCTTCCGGCGCAGGCCGGGCCGCTTACCTTCGACGAGGCGCTTGCCCGCGCCCGCACCAATGCCCCGTCGCTCCAGGCCAGCGCGCGGGGGGCGGACGCCAGCCGGGCGGCACGGCTGGCCGCCGGGTCGCTTCCCGATCCCAAACTGTCGCTCGGCGTCGACAGTTTTCCGGTGTCGGGGCCACTGGCGTTCGCGCCGTCGCGCGACAACTTCACCTGGGCGCGCATCGGAGTGTCGCAGGACTTCCCCAACCTCGCCAAGCGCCACGCCCAGCAGGCGCGGGCCGATACCGATATCGTCGCCGCGGACGCGGAGACGCTGGCCGAGGCGCGCACCGTCGAGGTCGAGACCGCGGTCGCCTGGATCACGCTCGCCTTCGCGGAGCGCAGGCTGGCCGCGCTTGATGCGGTGCGGATGCGGCTCGACCGGCTCGTCGCGACGACGCCGGGCGCGGTCGCATCCGGCCGCGCGAGACCGGCCCAGGCACTGGCCGGGCAGCAGGCGCTGGCCATGCTCGCCGACCGTCGCGACGAGCTGGTATCGGCTGTCGCCCGCGCGCGTGCCGATCTTGTCCGGTGGACCGGCGACGCGGCGCCGGTCGTTGCCGGGGCGATGCCCGATTTTGCCGTCGATGGCGCGCGGCTTCGCGCAGCACTCGACGCTAACCCGGCGCTTGCGACCATCGCCGCGCGGGTTGGCCAGGCCGAGGCGGACGTCCGGCTTGCCCAGGCCGGGCGGCGGCCCGATTTCGGGGTTGATATCAGCTATCAGCGCCGTGACCCGCGCTTTGGCGACTATGTGTCGGCGGGCGTGACGATCGGCCTGCCGCTGTTCAAGCGGCACCGGCAGGAACCGCTGATCGCGGCGCGACAGGCGGATGCCGACCGGGTGCGGGCCGAGCGCGAGGCGGCGCGCCGCGCGCTCGCCGCCGGTCTCGACACCGCGATCGCCGACCATGTGATGCACCATGCGCAGTGGATGCGCGCGCAGGAGACACTCGAACCGCTGGCGCGCGAGCGTGTCGCCCTCGAAACGGCGAGCTATGGCGCGGGCCGCGCGAGCCTCGTCGATGTGGTCGAGGCGCATATCGCCTTGGCCGACGCCCTGCTGGCGACGCTCGACCGCGAGGCGCTGGTCGCCATCGACGGCGCGCGTCTCACCCTGACCTATCGGAGCGAAACACGATGACCCCGCGCGATCTCATCCCGACCAACCCGGCCGGCCGGGCCGTGGCGCTCGCCATCGTCGCAAGCGGCGCGATCGGTTTTGCCGCCGCCCGCCTGACCGCGCCCCAGGGCTCGCCCGCGATGGCGGATGCATCGGGCAAGGGCAAGGTGCTGTATTATTACGACCCGATGGTGCCCGCGCAGCATTTCGACAAGCCGGGCAAGTCGCCCTTCATGGATATGGAGCTGGTCGCGCGCTACGCCGAAGGCGTTGGGGGCGCCGGGGGACCGGGACAGGAGCCGCCGGGCGTCCGTGTCGATCCGGCGGCGGTGCAGAGCCTGGGCATCCGTCTCGCCACCGTCGAGCGCGGCACGCTCGCGTCCGATCTCACCGTCACCGGCAGCCTTGATTTCAACCAGCGCGATGTCGCGATCGTCCAGGCGCGGGCAGGTGGGTTCGTGCAGCGCGTCTATGCGCGCGCGCCGGGCGACGTGATCGCGGCGGGCGCCCCGCTTGCCGATATGCTCGTGCCGGAATGGGGTGGAGCGCAGGCCGAATATCAGGCGGTGCGCCGCACCGGCGACGCCGCGCTGATCGCGGCCGCACGCGACCGCCTCCGCCTGCTCGGCGCGGGCGGTGCCGGCGGGCGGGGAATGACGACGATCCGCAGTCCGATAGGCGGGGTGATCCAGACGCTTGAGGTACGCGCGGGCATGACGCTCGCCAGCGGCCAGACGCTGGCGCAGATATCAGGGCTCGGGACCATCTGGCTCAATGCCGCTGTGCCCGAGGCCCAGGCCGGGCTGCTGCGGGTCGGGCGACCGGTGCGCGCCGAGCTGACCGCGTTCCCGGGCGAAAGCGTCGCCGGCCGGGTGGTCGCGATCCTCCCGACGGCGCAGATCGACAGCCGCACCCTGACCGTGCGGATCGAGCTTCCCAATCCGGGCCGCCGCCTGCGGCCGGGCATGTTCGCGACCGTTCATCTCGGCGGGGAAGGCGGATCGGGCCTGCTCGTCCCGAGCGAGGCGGTGATCCGCACGGGCAAGCGGGTGCTCGTCATGGTTGCCGGCGCCGGGGGCCGCTACCGGCCGGTGGAAGTGCGGATTGGCCGGGAAGGGGGCGGCAGGACGGAGATCCTCGCCGGTCTCGTCCAGGGCGACAAGGTGGTCGCCTCGGGCCAGTTCCTGCTCGATTCCGAGGCCAACCTGAGCGGGATCGACGCCAGGCCACTTGGCGGCGTCCCGATGACGCCTGCGGGCGTGCGGCGATGATCGCGGCGGTCATTCGCGGGGCCGTGCGGATGCGCGTCCTGGTGCTGCTCGCCGCGCTGGTGCTGGTGGCGGCCGGGCTGGTCGCGGTGCGCTCCACGCCGATCGATGCGCTGCCCGATTTGTCCGACGTGCAGGTCATCATCCGCACCAGCTATCCCGGCCAGGCGCCGCAGCTGGTCGAGAACCAGATCACCTATCCGCTGGCGACGACGATGCTGTCGGTACCGGGTGCGCGGGTGGTGCGGGGCTACTCCTTCACGGGCGACAGCTATGTGTATGTGCTGTTCGAGGATGGTACCGACCTTTATTGGGCGCGCAGTCGCGTGCTCGAATATCTTTCCCAGGTGCAGGGACGCCTGCCGGCGGGCGCGACCGCCTCGCTCGGACCCGATGCGACCGGGGTCGGCTGGGTCTATGAATATGCCCTGGTCGACAAGACGGGCCGGCATGACCTGTCGCAGCTGCGATCGATCCAGGACTGGTTCCTGCGCTACGAGCTGAAAAGCGTCCCCGGGGTCGCCGAGGTCGCGGCGATCGGCGGCATGGTCCGTGAATATCAGGTCGTGCTCGATCCGGCCAAACTGGTGTCCTACGGCGTCACCCAGGCGATGGTGAGCGATGCCCTGAAGCGCGCCAACCAGGAGACGGGCGGATCGGTCGTCGAGCTTGGCGAGGCGGAATATACCGTTCGCGCCAGCGGCTATCTGAAGACGCTCGACGATTTCCGGGGCGTGCCGCTGAAGACCGCGGCCGGCGGCGTGCCGGTCACGCTCGGCGAGGTCGCCACGGTCCAGATCGGGCCCGAAATGCGGCGCGGCGTCGCCGAGCTGAACGGCCAGGGCGAGGTCGCGGGCGGCGTCGTCATCCTGCGCTCGGGCAAGAATGCGAGGCTGACGATCGGCGCGGTCAAGGCGAAGCTGGAGGAGTTGAAACGCAGCCTGCCGACCGGCGTCGAGCTGGTGACGACCTATGATCGCTCCGCGCTGATCGACGCCGCGGTCGATAATCTCCAGGGCAAGTTGCTCGAGGAGTTCCTGGTCGTTGCGATCGTCTGCGCGCTGTTCCTGTGGCATGCGCGCTCGGCGCTGGTCGCGATCCTGACGCTGCCGATCGGGGTGCTCATCGCGTTCCTCGTGATGCGCCTCCAGGGGGTGAACGCCAATATCATGTCGCTGGGCGGGATCGCCATCGCGATCGGCGCGATGGTCGATGCAGCCGTCGTGATGATCGAGAACGCCCACAAGCATCTCGAACGCTGGGCGCACGACCATCCCGGCGAAACCCTGGCGGGCGAGGAGCGCTGGCGGGTGATCACGACGGCGGCGAGCGAGGTCGGGCCGGCGCTGTTTCTCAGCCTGCTCATCATCACCTTCTCGTTCATCCCCGTGTTCAGCCTCCAGGGGCAGGAAGGCCGGCTGTTCGCGCCGCTCGCCTTCACCAAGACCTATGCCATGGCGGGCGCGGCTTTGCTGTCGGTGACCCTGGTGCCGGTATTGATGGGCTGGCTGATCCGCGGCCGCATCCCGGCCGAGCGCAGCAATCCGATCAACCGCTGGCTGACCGCGATCTATCGCCCGGCGCTTGACTGGGTGATGCTTCGGCCCAGGGCCACGCTCGTCCTTGCCGCCCTCGTCTTCGCCACCACGGCCTGGCCGGTCAGCCAGCTCGGCGGCGAGTTCATGCCCCAGATGAACGAGGGCGACCTCCTCTATATGCCCTCGGCCTTGCCGGGCATCTCGACCGCCCAGGCGTCGCGCCTGCTCCAGCAGACCGACCGGCTGATCAAGACGGTGCCGGAGGTCGAGTCGGTGTTCGGCAAGGCCGGCCGGGCCGAGACCGCGACCGACCCGGCGCCGATCGAGATGTTCGAGACGACGATCCGGTTCAAGCCGCGCGATCAGTGGCGCGCCGGTATGACGCCCGAAAAGCTGGTCGAGGAACTCGACCGGACGGTGAAACTGCCTGGCCTCGCCAATCTCTGGGTGCCGCCGATCCGCAACCGGATCGACATGCTCGCAACCGGCATCAAGAGCCCGATCGGGGTCAAGGTATCGGGGTCGGACCTCACCGAGATCGACCGCGTCGCGCGCGACGTCGAGCGTGTGGCGAAGAGCGTGCCCGGCGTTAGCTCGGCGCTCGCCGAGCGGCTGACCGGCGGGCGCTATATCGATGTGAGGATCGATCGCGCGGCGGCCGCGCGCTACGGGCTCAATATCGCCGATGTGCAAAGCATGGTGTCGGGCGCGATCGGCGGCGAGACGGTCGGCCAGACCGTTGACGGCCTGGCGCGCTACCCGATCAGCCTGCGCTATCCGCGCGAACTGCGCGACAGCGTCGATGCGTTGCGCAACCTGCCGGTGCTGACGCCGTCGCTCCAGCAGGTCACGCTCGGCACCGTGGCGGACATCCGCGTGACCGAGGGGCCGCCGATGCTCCGCAGCGAGAATGGCCGGCCGACCACCTGGGTCTATATCGACACGCGCGGACGGGCGCTGGCGTCGGTGGTCGGCGACATCCAGAAGGCGGTTGCCCAGGGCGTGAAGCTCTCGCCCGGTATCAGCATCGCCTATACCGGCCAGTTCGAATATCTGGAGCGTGCGGCCGAACGGCTGAAGCTGGTGATCCCGGCGACGCTGCTGATCATCTTCCTGCTGCTTTATGCGACGTTCCGCCGGCTCGACGAGGCGGTGCTGATCATGGCGACATTGCCGTTCGCGCTGACCGGTGGGGTCTGGACGCTCTATCTGCTCGGCTACAACCAGTCGGTCGCGACCGGGGTCGGGTTCATCGCGCTCGCCGGCGTGTCGGCCGAGTTCGGGGTCGTGATGCTGATCTATCTGAAACAGGCACTCGCGGCGCGCGGACCGGAGCCTTCCGCCGCCCAGACCGAGGAAGCGATCCACGAAGGCGCGTTGCTCCGCGTGCGGCCCAAGGCAATGACGGTGGCCGTGATCCTTGCCGGCCTGTTCCCGATCCTGATCGGGCACGGCGTCGGCGCCGAGGTGATGAGCCGTATAGCGGCACCGATGATCGGCGGCATGCTCACAGCACCTTTGCTGTCGATGCTGGTCGTGCCCGCCGCCTATTTGCTGCTGCGGCGGCGATCGCTGATCGATCCGGCCGGCTGATCAGGAATCGGGTTCGAACGACCCGAGAAAGGCCGCGGCCGATGACACCAGGCGCGCCGGGCATTGAGCCTCGCGCAGCAGCTCGAGCGTCGCCTGTCGGTTGGTCACGATCTCCCAATGGCCGATACCGGAGAGTGCATCGGAGGACGCGCGCGCCCGGCCCAGGCTGTCCGCCAGGATGGCAGGGTCGGGCGCATGGACCGCCATGCCATCGCCGGCAAAGGCGGCGTCCGAGATGCCGAGCTGGGCGCACGCCGCCTCCAGTGCGGCCGAGTCGTCGATCCGTGCCTGACGGTGTGCCGCCACGATCTCCTGCGTGGCCCGGTCGGCGATGACGCCGTCCTCCAGCAGGACAGGGGCTTTGGTGGCCCATGCCTCGTCAGGGCATTTTCGGGACGCCGGCGCCATCGGTGTGAATGGACGGCTTTCGAGCGGATAGATCCGACAGATTCGGGGTCTGTTCGCATAATTGCCGCAGCGCATGTCTGCCTGGAGATGCGGGCACGCCCCCTGATGGTAGGCCACCAGCATCACATGGATACGAAAGGGCATGCCGCCGATCTCGACGGCGAAGGAGGTGTCACGCCGGCTGGCAAGTTCGCGCTCGTCCGGCAATGGGTCGCGCGGCCAGGGGATCGCCTCGCACAGAACCTGGACCTGATGGCCGTTGCCGGCCCAGACGATCGCCTCGTCAAGGCTGAGCGTGAGCCGCAGATCGTGGCAGCATCGCCCGCATTGCGTGCAGTCGAAGCATATCCTCGTCGTGCTGCTCATGACGGGGAATCTCCAGACGGTGGCCACCATCTGGATGTTCGTCGCGACCCGGCATCTGGTTACAGAGGTGCGCGCACTTTGCCGTCAGGCCGCGCTGAAACGCAGGGCGGCACCGTTCATGCAGTAGCGCAGCCCCGTGGGCCTGGGGCCATCGTTGAAGACGTGCCCGAGATGCCCCGCGCATCGGGCACAATGAACTTCGGTTCGTGTCATCCCGAAATCGGTGTCGTTCCGTTCGGCTACCGCATGAGCGAGATGGTCATAGAAGCTCGGCCAGCCGGTGCCGCTGTCGAACTTGGTGGCAGACGCAAACAGCGGGAGGTCGCATCCGGCACAGGCGAAGACGCCTTTTCGGTGCTCGCCGTTGAGCGGGCTCGAATAGGGGCGTTCGGTCGCGGCCGTTCTGAGCACGGCATAGCCTTCCGGTGACAGGCGCTGCCGCCACTGGGCATCGCTGAGCTGGAAGGCCGCCGGCTTCGCGGCTGCCGTCGATCTGCCTGTTGGCAGAACAATGGCGGCAAAGGCGACGGCCGCACCGCCACTGAGGCATGTGAGGAGGTCGCGACGGTTCGGGGCGAGGATATCGGTCATGTAGGGCAATTCGCGCGCGGCGCCGATCCGGTTACAATTGTTGCCGGCAGTAACCGAAGCGCGCTGCGCAACGAATGAATGAAGGAATTTCCCGCAGGAGTGCTTGCCATGTTTGGTCCGAAATCGATCGCCGCCTTGTTGCTTGCCGGTGGCGCGCTGGTCGCCTTCAGCAATCCCGGCGTCGCTGCCGGGGCGGTCAAGCAGGTGCCGGCGTCTGCCTTAAAGGCTCCGGTCGCCGGCACGCGCGAGACCGCGATCTTCGCCGGAGGCTGCTTCTGGGGGGTGCAGGGTGTCTTCGCTCATGTGAAGGGCGTCGTGTCCACGACGGCCGGCTATGCCGGCGGCAGCGCCGCGACGGCGCACTACGAGACGGTGTCGACCGGAACGACCGGGCATGCCGAGGCGGTGAAGGTGGTGTTCGATCCGCGCCAGGTGAATTATGCCGACCTGCTGAGGATATATTTCTCGGTGGTGACCGATCCGACCGAGCTGAACCGGCAGGGCCCCGATGAGGGGACGCAATATCGCTCGGCCCTGTTCCCGCAGACGCCGGGTCAGGTGCGGATCGCACGCGCCTATCTCGCCCAATTGTCGCGCGCGCACGTCTTTGCGGGGCCGATCGTGACCAGAGTCGAACGCGCGCCGGGTTTTTACCAGGCCGAGACTTATCATCAGGCGTTCATGGCGCGGAACCCGAACTACCCGTATATCGTGATCAACGATCGGCCGAAGGTCGAGGCGCTGCGGCGCCTGTTCCCGGGCAGCTGGAAGGCCTGACCCCCGCGTTTGCGTCGGCGGTTCGCCCAATCGGCGGCGAACCTCTTCGGCGTGGGGGAATCAAGGGCAGCAGGCACAGCCGGAGCAGCAGCCAGCAGGCATATCTGACATCGGCGCCGGTGAAGAACCGTAGGTTCAACAGGCCGTGCGCCATGCGGTGCCGGAGCGCTGGGCCATCGCCGTGATCGAATAGATCGTTGGCGTTAAATGCGTACGACCAGTTGCAAGCGGGCCGACTATTCCTCTTCGGGCACCGAATGGATTTCGTGCCAGAGCCCGTTGAGGATCGCGAAGACGACGGCGAGGCCGAGGCCGAGGATCCAGGCAAAATACCACATGACGGCGCGCTCCTCAGTAAAAGTCGGGATTGGTGCGGACAGCTTCGGCCGTCACCCGGCCGAACATGACGCGGTAGGCCCATGCCGTGTACAACAGCACGATCGGGAGGAAGACGACCGTTACCAGCAGCATGATCCACAGGGTCATGTGGCTGGACGATGCGTTCCAGACTGTCAGGCTTGACCGGGCATCGATTGAACTCGGCAGGATATAGGGAAACATCGAGGCGCCGACGCTGGCGATGATTCCGATCGTCGCGAGGCTCGAACCCGTGAACGCCATGGCTGGCGCGCGGCGCAGGTGCCCGAGCCAGGCAAGCGCCGCGCCGACAAATCCGGCAACAGGTGCTGCGATCATCCATGGATGCAGGGCGTAATTGTCGAGCCAGGCACCGGCGGCATGGACGGTGCCGCTGTCCAGCGGATTGGATGGTCCGCGCGGATCGATGCCGGCGCCCATCCGGTAGCCGAGATCGGTAAAGGCGATCATCGCGAACCCGATGGCATAGAGCAGGATCGCCGTGACCGCCGCGATCTTGCCGAACCGGCGAGCCCGGTCAGCCACGGCGCCGGCTTCCACCTTCATCATCAGCCAGCCCGTCCCATGGAGCACGATCATCGCGACCGAGAGCAGTCCGGCGACGAGCGTGAAGGGTGTGAACAGGCCGAGCAGGCCGCCCGCATAGTGAAGACGCAAATCGTCGTCGAAGCGGAAGGGGGCCCCGCTCAGCACGTTGCCGACCGCGACCCCGAACACGAGCGTAGGCACGAAGCCCCCGACGAACAGCGCCCAGTCCCAGCGCGAGCGCCATGCCGCGTCCTCGTGCTTGGAGCGGTATTTGAAGCCGACCGGGCGCAGGATCAGCGAGGCGAGAACCAGGAACATCGCCAGGTAGAAGCCGGAAAAGCTGACCGCATAGACGAACGGCCAGGCGGCGAAGATCGCCCCGCCACCGAGGATGAACCAGACCTGGTTGCCCTCCCAGGTCGGGCCGACCGTATTGATGACCATACGGCGTTCTGCATCGCTTCGGGCGACGAACGGCAGCAGCGTCGCGACACCGAGATCGAAACCGTCGGTCAGCGCGAACCCGATCAGCAGCACGCCCATCAGCGCCCACCAGATCACGCGGAGCACTTCATAATCGAGGGGAATGGTCATCTGAAGAACTCCTTATTCCGCCGCGATCGGCACATAGCCACCGGGATAGGGGGATGCGGTGTCACCCGCGGGCTCGGCGACCGGTTCCGGCCCTTGGCCGATCGCGTGCAGCATCAGCCTGACCTCGATCACCGCGAGCGTGCCGTACAGCAGGGTGAAGCCAGCGATCGTCGCCCAGAGTTGCGCGACGCTCAGATCGGACGTGCCGAGGAAGGTCGGGAGCACGCCGTCGATCGCCCACGGCTGACGGCCGATCTCGGCGAGCACCCAGCCGAACTCGGCGGCCAGCCAGGGGAGGGGGATGACCCAGAGCGCCATGCGCTGGAACCAGCGCCGGTCGAACTGCCGTTTGGTCGCGAACCAGAAGGCCAGGCCGAAAAAGGCGATGAACCCGAAACCCAGGCCCGCCATGACGCGGAACACCCAGAACATCGCCGGCACGTTCGGCACCGTGGACCAGGCCGCCTTGTCGATCGTCGCCGCGTCGGCACTGCGCGGGTCGGCGACGTACCGCTTGAGCAGCAGGGCATAGCCGAGATCGCCCTTGGCGTCCTCGAACTGGGCCCGTGCGGCAACGTCTCCACGGTCCTTCTTGAGCCGCTCGACGGCATCATAGGCAAGGATGCCATGCCCGATACGGGCGCGGGCCTGGGCGACGAGTTCGGTGATGCCGGTCACTTCGCCGGTCAGGCTGCGCGTCGAGATCAGCCCCAGGACATAAGGAATCTTGATCTCATAGGCGGTCTCATGCCGGCTGTTGCTGGGCAGCCCGAACACATCGATTCCGGCAGGCGCGGGTTCGGTGTGCCACATTGCCTCGATCGCGGCGAGCTTCATGCGCTGGTTGTCGGTCAGCGCGTAGCCGCTCTCGTCGCCCAGCACGACGACCGAGAGGGACGAGGCGAGGCCGAACGCTGCCGCCACCGTGAAGGAGCGTCGCGCAAGCGGCAGCCATTTGCCCTTGAGCATGAAATAGCAGGACACGCCGAGCACGAAGACCGACGCGGTCACATAGCCCGCGCTGACGGTATGAACGAACTTCGCCTGCGCCACCGGATTGAAGATGACCGCAGCGAAGTCGGTGATCTCCATGCGCATCGTGGCGGGGTTGAAGGCGGAGCCGGTCGGATGCTGCATCCAGCCGTTGGCGACGAGGATCCAGAGCGCCGACAGGTTCGACCCCAGGGCGACCATGAAGGTCGTGAACAGATGCGCCTGCTTGGAGAGCTTGTCCCAGCCGAAGAACATCACCCCGACGAAGGTCGCCTCGAGGAAGAAGGCCATGAGGCCCTCGATCGCGAGCGGCGCCCCGAAAATGTCGCCGACATAATGCGAATAATAGGCCCAGTTGGTGCCGAACTCGAACTCCATGGTCAGGCCGGTCGCGACGCCGAGCACGAAGTTGATCGCGAAAAGCTTCGCCCAGAAGCGGGTGACCTGCCGCCAGATGGGGCGGTTGGTCATCACATAGAGGCTCTCCATGATGACGAGCATGAAGGACAGGCCAAGCGTCAGCGGCACGAACAGGAAATGGTAGAGCGCGGTCAGCGCGAACTGGAGCCGGGAAAGCTCGACTACGGCCATGTCCATCGCTGGCGTCCTTCTCTAGACTCGGTCCGGCAGCGCCGGGGCACAGGTTTCAATTACTGTATGAACGAAAGTGTGTAAATAGACCGCGCATGGACCATATTTCCCCCAAGCCAGGCATCGGTTCCGGGCCTCTCTCATGGTGGATTCTCGACGCATTGTTGGCGGCGCTGTTTTCCTTCGCGCTTGCGGCTACACTCCATTTCCTGCTCGCCGGCACTTCGTATTTATCCCTAGTCTGGGCCGGTGTGATGGCTGCCGCGGCAGGCGCCCGCGCCTGGGTCCAGGCGCGGGTCGAGGACAGCGGGATTGCCGCTGCCGGCCGGGCCAAGGCTGTCGTGCGCGGGCGTCTCTTTCCGGCGCTGCTTCGCGCGCGGCGCGCACCGGGTCGCCTGCTCGGCGAAGATGTCGCGGCAGCGGTCGACCAGGTCGGGGCGCTGACCGCCTATTTCGGGCGGTTCGAACCGCTGCGTCGAGCAGCGATCGTCTCGCCTCTGCTCATCGCGGCCATGGTGGCGTTCGCCAGCCCGGTCTCCGCGGCGATCCTGATCGCCACGCTGCTGCCCTTCGGCCTCGGCATGGCGCTTGCGGGCGGCGCTGCCCGCCGCGCCGCGGACGCCCAGGTCTCGGCTTTGGGCCGGTTGTCGGGTCTGTTCGTCGATCGCGTGCGCTCTCTGCCGATCATTCTCGCCTTCGCTGGCGAGGACCGCGTCGCACGCCAGGTCGATGCTGCCGTCCAGGAGGTTGCCGACCGCACCTATGGCGTTCTGCGGATCGCTTTCCTGTCGTCGGGCACACTTGAATTCTTCTCGGCGCTCTCGGTCGCGCTCGTGGCGGTCTATTGCGGCTTCCAGCTGCTCGGGCTGCTGCCGTTCGCGGTGCCCGAACATCTCGACCTGCCCCGCGCCTTCTTCGCGCTTGCGCTCGCGCCCGAATTCTATCTCCCGCTGCGCCGGCTTGCCGCTGCCTATCACGACAAGCAGCTCGGCGAGGCGGCCCTGGCCGCGATCGAGGCGCGTTGCGCCAGTCTGCCGGCCGAGCCCGTCATCGCCATTGTCGATCCGCAGGACGCGCACGGCCTCGCGATCGAGCAGGCGGTCATTGGCTATGAGGACGGTACGACCATCGGCCCGTTCAGCCTGACGGTCGATCGCGGCGAGATGGTAGCGCTGACGGGCCCGACCGGAAGCGGCAAGTCATCGCTGCTCGGCATGATCGTCGGCCTTGCGCCGCTTTCGAGCGGCCGGCTGCGCCTCGGCGGAACGGACATGCGGCCCGGCGCATTCAATCAGGTGATCGCCTGGGCCGGCCAGCACGTCATGCTGCTGCCGGGCACGATCGCCGACAATATCGCGATGGCGTGGCCGGATGCGCCCCTGGACAGGATCAGCGGCGCCGCCCTGCGCGCAGGTCTGGCGGGCCTGCTCGGCTCGCGCCCCGAGGGGCTGGATACCGTCATCGATGCGCGCGGCTCGGGCCTTTCCGGTGGGGAAAGGCGCAGGATCGGGATTGCCCGGGCATTGCTGGTGGACCGACCGGTGCTCGTGCTTGACGAGCCCACCGCCGACCTGGATCGCGAAACCGCCGACGCGCTGATCGCCATGCTAAAGGCGGTCGCGGTCGAACGGGCCGTGATCGTCGCGACCCATGACATGTCGCTAATCGTGGCAGCCAATCGCGAGGTCGCGATCCGATGATGCCCGGCGTGACTGAAACGCTCGCTGCCTCCGGCAGGCCTTGGCGCGGCACGCGCCGCCTGGCCGTCGCCTCAGGTGTCGCGGTCGCGGTGACGACGATCGGCCTCCTCGCTTTGTCTGGCTGGTTCATCACCGCCGCGGCGATCGCCGGCGCCGCGGGACCGATCGCAGCGCGCACCTTCAACTATCTCATCCCGAGCGCGATGATCCGGCTGCTTGCCATTGTGCGGACGACGGCGCGCTATTTCGAGCGGCTCCTCAGCCACCGCGCGTCGCTTTCCACGCTCGCCAGCTTTCGCAGCCTGTTGTTTCGCAAGGCGGCCATGGCCGAGGCTCAAGGCAGCCTGAGACTCTCCGGCGGCGACGCCGCGACGCTGCTCGTCCAGGATATCGACCAGCTCGAGGACCACCTGGTCCGGACGCCGGCCCAGGCGGGCGCGGTCGCGGGCGCGGGTTTGACCGTCACGCTCGCCGCCCTGGCGGGACCATGGCCGCCTTTCCTGGTTGCGACGGCGCTCGCGCTCGCGGGCATCGCCACCCGGTCTCTGGCGCGGCACTGGTTGCCGCTGCGTGCCCGGGATGTTGCCACAACGGTGCACGAGCTCAAAGTGGCGGTCACGGACTATACCGCCTCGGCGGCGGAGATCGCGGTCTATGGTCTGGCTGGTCGCGTGTCCGGCCTGCTCGAGTCGCTCGCCCGCCGTCACGACGAAGCACTGCGGCGCCAGGCCCGTACCGAGGCGCTGATCGGCGCCATCCTTCCCGCCGCTGCGGGCATCGGCGCCGCGCTCGCGATCGCGAGCGCGAACAACGGCCCCGCGCTCGCTGCCATGGCGGCGCTGGCGGCGGCCGCGTCGGGCGAAGCATTGCTCGGCTTTGCCCGCGGACAGATCCGGGCGCCGTCGGTCGACGCTGCCGGCCGGCGCCTCGCCGAGCTTGCCGCGATCGACCTGGTCGACCGGCCGTCGGTGCGCTTCGCTGAGGCCGACATCGGCATCGCCCTTGGCGGCGTGGTCGAGCGTCTCTCGCGTGGCGAGCGGGTCGCAATCCTCGGTGCGTCCGGGACGGGCAAGACCCGCCTGCTCCAGACATTGGCCGGCCTGCGCGCCGATGCGCCGCAACGGCCGACGATAGGTGGCGTGCCGGCAGCCGATCTCGGGCTTTTCCGGCTCCGCCAGATCTTCTCTCTAGTGCCTCAGGAGGCGACACTCATTGCCGGCACGGTTCTCGACAATCTGCGGCTCGCCCGGTCGGGTCTGGCGGAGGACGAAATCTGGTCAGCGCTCCACACCGCCTGTCTCGACGACGCGATACGGGCGCTGCCGGACGGCCTCTCCCAATGGATCGGGGACGACGGCGCGCGTCTCTCGGGCGGGCAGCGCAAACGACTCGCGCTTGCGCGCGGCCTGCTGGCAGGCCGGCCATGGCTGCTACTCGACGAACCAAGCGAAGGGCTTGACGGCGCGACCGAGGCCGAGCTGGTCAGCCGGCTCGACGACTGGCTGGACCGGACACGACAGGGCCTGATCCTGGTGTCACACCGGCCGGCGATGCTCGAGCTCGTGCAGCGTGTCTTCACGTTGGTCTGATCGGAGCTGAGATCACTCGTAGCGCCGGAGAAGCTGTGCCGCCGGCTTGCTCCGCCCGCCGCTACCGACCGAGCCGGACTTTCCGGCCTCGCGCAGCCCGCCACCGCGGCGATGAAGCTGATCGCAAGACTCGCTTGGCCTATGCGACCGGCTCGTCATCGCCTTCCCCCCGGACAATGGACGCGAGCGGCGGCTTGCGACGCAGGCGCCGCACGAGGCGCTTTATCGGTACCAGAGAACCCCGAGGAAGCCGAGGACGACGGAGGCGAAGCCGCCAATGGCGACGCTGAGAACCCCGAGGCCCAGGCCGGGACCCAGATAGGCATTGGCTGCGGCCGGCGTTACAAGCAGCATCAGAACGGCGAGATGCGCCGGACCCAGCCTCATCGGGCGCACATCGACGGTCGAAAGTCAGAATACACACCCATCCGCGCCCCCTTGTCGGCAGCATCGTCGGCGCGCGGGCGCGCTATTTCAATCGCGTTGTTTTCGGCGGTCCGTCACCGCCAAGCAGAACGCCACCGACTGTCGTTCCGTAAGCCGATTGGCGCGCCATGGTGTCGACGCTGCCGCACGCCCTTCGCAGGTGCGGGGCCGGTCAGTCCATGCCGGCGATGGCGCGCAGTCGATAGCTGGCGACGATAAGCTGGCCCTCGGCGCTGATCCGCATGCTCTCGGCCTCGATCGCCTCGCGTTCCGCGTCGAGCAGGGCGAGCTGCGGCTTGGCGCCGACCTTCACCTCGAGCCTTGTACCGGCAAGGGCTGCTTCAGTCGCGGCGACACGGGCCCGGGCGGCCTCGAGCACGGCGCGGGCCGTGCGCACCGCCTCGAAGGCCTCGATCGCCAGCTCTTCCACCGCGAGCCGCACGCCGCGCGCGTCGGCCTCGCTGGCGGTCGCGTCGGCGCTTGCAGCACGAATGCTGGCGGCATTGCGGCCGCCTGAAAACAGCGTCCACCGGCCCCGAAGCCCAACCGTCGCGGAGTTGGCCTTGTAGCCTGGGAAGAACTGGTCGCGCACGGTGGCTGCTTCGGCGAAGGCGCCGATCATCGGCATTCGCTCGGCGCGCGCGGCATCGACGCGCCCCTGCGCCACATCAGTCGTCTTCTGCGCCTGCTGGAGCCTTGGATTGCCGGCGATCGCACGATCGACCGCATCATCGGCGGTGAGCGGCGTCACCGGCGGGTTCGGCAAGCCGGCGGGGGCTGCAACCGTCATACCGGTGAGCGCGGACAGCCTCGCATTCGCCGTCGCGACCTGACCCTGCGCCTGGGCGAGGCCAGCTGCGGCTTCGGCGCGACGCGCTTGCGCCTGGGCGATCTCGGTGCTGGTGCCTTCACCCGCCTTGAAGCGGAGCCCGGCCTGACGGACGAGCTCGTCGAGCGAGGCTTGCAAATGCTCGTAGCGCTGGACGAGCTGGTGCGCGGCAAGCGCGCTCGCATAGGCCTGGGTCACCTGAACCCGCAGGTCGAGGATCAGCGCGGCGGTTTCCAGCCGCGCGATATCGCGGCCGCCGCCGGCCTGGCGCTCGGCCGCCGCGACCCGGCCGCCGGTCCAGATCGGGAATTCGGCGACCGCCTGGGCGGAGCGCGGCGTCACGTTGTCGGCCGACAGCCCGAAATAGCCCTGCGGATCGAGCCTGCCGACGCCGACCTGGCCTTCGACCCGCAGTGACGGGCCGCGTTCGGCGCGGGCACCGTCAAGCCTCGCTTCGGCCCCGGATTCGCGCGCCTTCGCGGCGGCGAGCTGAGGCGAATGCGCCATGGCCGCGGCGATGACGTCGTCGAGGCTTTGGGCCGAAACAGGCACCGCCGCGAGCAGCGCCAGCGCGACGGCCGGAAACAGGAAGCGGGCAGTCATTGATGGCGATCAGCGAAACGCATTGCCGGGACGCACCCCGAACTGCTTGAACACCATCGCGGCCGGACAGAAGCCTGTGAGGCTCGCCTGCAGCAAATTGGCGCCGGCGAAGATCGACAGCGCGATCCACCACGGATTGACGGTCACCGACAGGATCGACCCGGCGAGGACAACGAGGCCGGCAAAGGCCAGCACGGCACGATCGAGATTCATGGCTATTCTCCTGTTGGAATGGCGGTTCAGAAGCGCAGTTTCTTCACGCCGAGGACGTGGAGGGCGAGCTTCTCGTAAAAGGGCTCGCTCTCGCCCTTGCGGATCTTGCGCAGGAAATATTTCTCGAAGCCGATCTTCGCGAGGTGCACCCATTTGCCCTCGGACGACCAGTTGACGTTGCGTGGCGGGATTTGCGGCTCGGCGACGAACGCAACGCCGCCATCGCCGAAATCGGCGAGGCAGATCGCGTTCCAGGTCGCCTCGTGCTTTGCCTCGCCACCCGTGTGGAGTTCGCGCAGGTTCTTGGCGACGGCGGTCACCATGCTTTCGATCATGAACCCGGTCTTGGGCACGCCGACTGGCAACGGCGTCGGGCCGACCGGCGGGATCGCGACGCAGACGCCGAGCGCGAAGATATTGGGGAAAGCCGGGTTGCGCTGGTGCTTGTCGATCAGGATGAAACCGCGCGGATTGGTCAGGCCCTCGATTCCGTGCACCGCCGGCACGCCCCGGAAGGCGGGAAGCAGCATCGAGAAGCCGAACGGCAGATCATGGGTGCGCTTGGGCTTGCCGTCCTCGTCGACCTCCTCGACGTGCATCATGCCAGGATCGACGCTCGTCACCTTTGCGTTGGTGATCCACTTGATGTGGCGGTTGCGCATCTCGCTTTCGAGCAGCCCCTTGGTATCGCCGACACCGTCGAGGCCGAGATGGCCGATATAGGGCTCGGGCGTGACGAAGGTGATCGGCACGCGATCGCGGATCTTGCGGCGCTTGAGCTCGGTGTCGAGCGTCATCGCGAACTCATAGGCGGGACCGTAGCACGACGCCCCCTGCACCGCGCCGACGACGATCGGCCTGGGGTCGGCGCAGAGCTCCTCGAACCTGGTGAAGGTGTGGGCGGCGTGGTCGGTCTGGCAGATGGAGAGCGTATTGGCGGCCGGGCCGAAGCCCGGAATCTCGTCAAAGGCGAGATCTGGGCCCGTCGCAATTACGAGATAGTCGTAAGTAAGTGACGTGCCATCATTGAGCTCGACTCGGTTTTCCTTCGGATGAACCCGCGCCGCACCGACTGCCGTAAAGCCGATGCCGTGCTTGGCCATTACCGGCGGAAGATGCACCCTGATCGCGTCGGGCTCGCGCCAGCCGACCGCAACCCACGGATTCGACGGCACAAACCAGTAATCCTCCGAGCTGGAGACGACTGTGACCTCGGCCTTTCCCTTGAGGGCGGCGCGAATCTCATAGGCGGCGATCGTTCCGCCCAGTCCGGCGCCCAATATGATGATCTGCGATTGCGCCATTTCGGCTCTCTCCAACTGATTGTGCTTGACGAATATTACACTTACACGATACACGCAATCATTAAATTGAAAGGCTCAGACAATGCTCGGTTTCGGAAAGCAAGCGGTCGCCAGGGAAATTGCGGTGGGCGACCTCAAGCGGTTGCTCGAGAATGACGCGGCCATCGTCGTCGATGTGCGCGAGCCCGACGAATTCGCCGCCGGCCACATTCCCGGCGCCGCAAATCTTCCCCTGTCGCGATTCGATCCTGCCTTCCTGCCCGAGACGAACGGTAAGCTGCTGGTCCTGAACTGTGCCGCTGGCCGACGCTCGGCTGCGGCCCTTGCACAATGTGCGAAGGCCGGGGCTCCGGTCGATACGCATATAACCGGAGGGTTTTCGGCGTGGCAGCATGCAAGGTTGCCCATCGCTTTCGGCCACTGAGGATTGACGATGGTCAGACACCGCACGCTAATCCTGCTCGCCTTGCCGGCAGCTCTCGCGCTGGGAGGATGCGGCAGCAAGGAGGCGGTTGACACGACGCGGGTCGTGGCGCCCGCGGGACCGCGCCTGGCCCTTCGCGCTGTCGAGACGACCGAGTGGAAGGAGGTGGGCGCGGAACTCACGACCACCGACCGGGCCGATGCGCGCGCCCGTATTCCGGGCGTGCTGGAGAGTCTCACCGTCCGCAAGGGCGACATGGTGCGCAAGGGCCAGGTGATCGGCCACATCGTCGACACGCGCCTGGCCTATGAAGGCAGCGCCTATGGCGCCCAGGCCGCCGCCGCTCAGGCGCAGGCCGTCCAGGCCCAGGCAGAGCTCGCACGTATTCGCTATCTCTATGACAATGGCGTCTATGCAAAGGCCAGGCTCGACCAGGCCCAGGCCGGCGCCGCGGCCGCCCGCGCGCAGGTCGCGGCCGCTCGTGCGCAGCAATCCGCTGTTGGTGCGGTTGCCGGGCAGGGGGCCGTCGTCGCGCCTGCCGATGGGCGCGTGCTGACCGCCGACATTCCCGCCGGCTCGGCGGTCACGCCGGGGATGTCGATTGCCGGAATCACGGCGGGGCCGCTTGTCCTGCGCCTCGACCTTCCCGAGTCCCTTGCAGGCAAAGTGCATGTCGGATCCCGCGTCCTTGCCGACGGCGTGGCCGGCGCCGTCACCAAGGTTTATCCATCGGTTCAGGCCGGACAGATCAGCGCCGATGTGGCGATGCCTGGCCTTGACGGCTCGCTGATCGGGCGGCGCGTCGCCGCCAGGATCGCGATCGGCACCCGCACGGCACTGATTGTCCCGAGGACATTCGTCACGACGCGCTATGGGATCGACTATGTGACGGTGATCGCGAAGGACGGTCAGCTATCCACCGTCCCCGTGCAGATTACCCCGACAGCCGAATCGGGCAAGGTCGAGATTCTCTCGGGCGTCGGTTCGGGCGATACGCTGGTGGCCAGGGCTTCGCCGCGATGACCCTCGGCATATCGGGGCGGCTGACCCGCGCCACGATCCGGTCTCCGTTGACGCCGCTGATGCTGCTGGCGGCGATCCTGATCGGCCTGATCGCCACGATGACGATCCCGCGCGAGGAAGAGCCGCAGATCAGCGTGCCGATGGTCGACATCCAGGTGGCGGCGCCCGGCCTCAGCGCGAGCGATGCGGTCGAGCTCGTCGCCAAGCCGCTCGAGACGATTGTCAAGAGCGTCGACGGCGTCGAACATGTCTATACCCAGGCCGAAGACAATGGCGTGATGGTCACGGCGCGGTTTCTCGTCGGGTCCAACCCCGAGGCCGCCGCCACGCGGATCAACGAGAAGATCGCGGCCAATATCGACCGGATTCCGGTCGGCATTCCGCCGCCCAAGGTGACGGTGCGCGGCATCAACGACGTGCCGATCGTGGTGCTGACCCTGACGCCAAAGGCCGGCGCCCCGGGACAATGGACTGATCAGTCGCTCTATGCGCTGGCCTCGCGCCTCCGCACCGAGGTGGCGAAGGTCGACAATGTCGGGTTGACCTCAGTGGTCGGCGGCCAGCAGGAGCGCATCAGGATTGCGCCGGATCCCGCCCGCCTCGCCTTGTACGGTGTGCCGCTCGGCGCGGTGATCGAGGCAGCAAGCCAGGCCAACCGGACGTTTCCCGCCGGCGGCGTACGCGAGCGCGGCGAGGCCGTTACCGTGATCGCCGGGCACACGCTGCAGGGTGCCGAGGATGTCGGGCTGCTGACCGTCCGTTCGGTGCGCGGCGAGAAAGTCTATCTGCGCGATGTCGCACGGGTCGAGCAGGGTCCGGGCGAGGATCAGGCGCGCTCGTGGCGCTGGGCGCGCGCCGAGGATGGCGGCTGGGCGATGGCGCCCGCCGTCAGCCTTGCCGTCGCGAAGCGCGCCGGCGCCAACGCCGTGACGGTATCAAGCTCGATCGTCGGTCGCGTTACGGTGCTCAAGGGGAGTCTCATACCCGACAGCGTTACCGTGACGGTCACGCGCAACTATGGCGAGAGCGCCAACGAGAAGGCGAACGAGCTGCTGTTCCACCTCGCGCTCGCGACCGTCTCAATCGTCATCCTGATCGGTTTCGCGATCGGCTGGCGCGAGGCCGGCGTGACCGCGATCGTCATTCCAACAACGATCCTGCTGACGATGTTCGCGTCCAACGTGATGGGCTTCACCATCAACCGGGTGAGCCTGTTCGCGCTGATCTTCTCGATTGGCATCCTGGTCGACGACGCGATCGTGATGATCGAGAACATCGCCCGCCATTGGGCGATGGCCGACGACCGAACCCCAGTGGACGCCGCGGTCGACGCCGTTGCAGAGGTCGGCAATCCGACGATCGTCGCGACGCTCACGGTGGTCGCGGCGCTCCTGCCCATGCTGTTCGTGTCGGGGCTGATGGGGCCCTATATGGCGCCGATCCCGATCAATGCCTCGGCGGCGATGGTCTTCTCCTTCTTCGTTGCAGTGATCATCGCGCCCTGGCTGATGGTCCGCTTCGCCCGGAAAACGCTTGGCGACGGACACCATGCCGACGCGCATGGCGGGAAGCTCGGCGCGCTCTATGGTCGAGTCGCGCGCCGTGTGATCGGCAGCCGCAAATCGGCGCGAACCTTCCTGATCGCGGTCGGCGTCGCCACGTTGGTCGCCTGCTCGATGTTCTATTTCAAGGCGGTGACGGTCAAGCTGCTGCCGTTCGACAACAAGTCCGAGGTGCAGCTCGTCGTCGACATGCCCGAGGGAACGAGCCTGGAAGGGACGGCGCGCGTGCTCGAGCAGGCCGCGGCGGTGACGCGCGGCGTGCCCGAGGTGACCGCAATGGAGGCCTATGTCGGCACCTCGGCGCCGTTCAACTTCAATGGCCTAGTCCGCCATTATTTCCTGCGCGCCAAGCCCGAAATGGGCGACCTGATGGTGACGCTGAAGGCCAAGGGCGATCGTTCGCGGTCGAGTCACGCCATCGCGGTCGCGTTGCGTGATCGGCTCAGATCCGTGGCACTGCCGGCGGGCGGGTCGATCAAGGTGGTCGAGACGCCGCCGGGGCCGCCCGTGCTCGCCACCCTGCTCGCCGAGATCTACGGTCCGGACGAAGCCGCACGCCGGGCGACCGCCGCCCAGGTCGAAAAGATCTTCCATAGCGTCCCGTATATCGTCGATGTCGACAACAGCTTCGGCCAGCTGCGGCCTGAATTGCGCCTGACGCCCGACCGCGCCAAGCTCGACTCCTATGGTCTGTCCGAGCGCCAGGTGTTCGACAGCATCCGCGCGCTGATGGGCTCACAGACCGTCGGCTATGCGCCGCGCGGTGACGGTCGCGATCCGCTGCCGATCGAGATCGCGCTCGATCAGTCGCAGCGCAGTTGGTCGACGGCGCTCGCCTCGACTCCGGTCGCGGCGACGCAAGGGTCATCGGGTCCGCAGTTGATCGAGCTGGGTCAGGTCGTCGACGCGCGTATGACCGAGGGAAGCCACGCGCTGTTCCGGCGCGACGGTCGGGCCGCCGACATGATCACCGCCGAAATGGCCGGGGCCTATGAGGCGCCGATCTACGGCTTGATGGCGGTCGATGACGCGATCGGGAAGTTCGACTGGAAGGCGCATGGGCTGGTCAAGCCGGAAATCCGGATGAACGGTCAGCCGACCGACGAGAGCAAGCCGTCGCTGCTGTGGGACGGCGAATGGGAAATCACCTGGGTGACGTTCCGCGACATGGGCGCCGCCTTCATGGTCGCGCTGCTCGCGATTTATGTCCTTGTCGTCGGCCAGTTCCGCAGCTTCACCCTGCCGCTCGTGATCCTGACGCCGATCCCACTTACGCTGGTCGGTATCGTCATCGGCCACATGATCTTCGCGGCACCCTTCACGGCGACCTCGATGATCGGTTTCATCGCGCTGGCCGGGATCATCGTGCGGAACTCGATCCTGCTGGTGGATTTCATCCGCCACGCGCGGAGTCCGGAAAAATCGCTGCGCGACACATTGCTGGAGGCGGGGATGATCCGGTTCAAGCCGATCGTGCTGACCGCGGCGGCGGCGATGATCGGCGCTGCCGTCATCCTGACCGACCCGATCTTCCAGGGGCTGGCGATCTCGCTCCTGTTCGGGCTTGCCTCCTCGACGATTTTGACGGTGCTTGTGATCCCGGCGATCTACATCGTCTTGCGCGATGATGGGCGCCCCGCCACGGTTACGGAATGATCAGCAGTGAAGCCATAAAGGCGCTTTATGACAATGCGGCCGAGGTCGCCGATCGGCTTCGCGTCATGGCCAACCGCGACCGGCTTCTCCTGCTGTGCCGCCTGGCGGCGGGCGAAGCCTCAGTCGGCGAGCTCGTCGCGGTGACTGGCCTTTCGCAGTCGAGCGTATCGCAACATCTGGCCGTGCTTCGCGAAGCGGGCGCGGTGCGGGTTCGCCCCGAACAGCAGACCCGCCATTACAGTCTCGCCGATCCCCGGATGCATCGGCTGATCGAGGCGCTGTGCAACGCGAGCCGTCCGATCGGGGAGCGATGATATGACCGAAGCTCATATCGTCTGTGCGAACTGCCGGGCGGTCAATCGCCTGCCCGAAGCGCGGCTGGCCGACGGACCGAAATGCGGACGCTGCGGCAAGCCGCTGCTGACCGGTGCCCCGGTCGCCGCCGATACGGCCCTGTTCGACCGGTTGGTCATGTCCGGCAGCCAGCCTGTCCTGGTCGATTTCTGGGCGAGCTGGTGTGGGCCGTGCAAGATAATGGCGCCGGCTTTCGCCGCAGCGGCAGCCGAACTCGAGCCACTGGTCAGGCTGGCGAAGGTCGATACCGAACAGGCGCCGGATCTGGCGGCGCGCTATGCGATCCGGTCGATACCGACGCTCATCCTCTTCGCAGGCGGCAAGGAGGTCGCGCGGCGATCAGGGGCGCTGGACCGCGCAACCATCATTGGCTGGACCCGGTCGATGCTCGGCCAACGACCACAATAGCCGTTCCGCCTCGCTCGGTGGGTGCCGCCGCACCCGGGGGGCGGGTGCGGCGGCGTCTCCGGCCGCAAAGGGAGGGCGACGGTCGGAGAATGGCGGGAACTCTGGCTTGCAGGTACTGAACATCCAGGCTGCACAGTGCTGTCCGGCGTCGGCGCGCGTCAACCTTGTCGGCGGTTTTCGGGCCGGCACGACAACCGGCTCACCGGGCTGTTTGCTTCATCGCGGTGATCGAGGGCGCACGCGCGAAATTGCAGCGACCGAATTGCTGCTCGCTATTCCATGCGTGCGAAAACCGCCGCCCCGCCACCGCTGCGCAGGTGGGCGGCCGCCGCTTCCGCGTGGGTGACGGCGACGGTGCCGGCAAAGGCGTCCAGCAGCGCACTCACATCCGCGATCCTGGCCTGGTTCAGCCGATAGAAGACCAGTTTCGCCTCGCGCCGCGTCAGGACCAGATCCGCCTTTCTGAGTATCGCGAGTTGTTGCGACAGGCCCGGTTGTCCGATTTTCGTGATCCCTTCGATCTCGCCGACCGATCGCTCGCCCCCGACCAGGGTCCGCATCAGGTCGAGCCGGACCCCGTGCGCGAGCGCGCGGAGCAGTTCGGCGGTCGCGTCCAGATCGAGCGTGGCAATATCGGCGTTCATTTGCCCGGCTCGTCGGGGACCGGGGCGTAAAACCAGTCAGTCGCATCGGGCGCGCCATGCACGGCCTCGGCGGTCTCGCCGGGTGGCCGAAGCAAATCCGCGCCCGGCGTCCATCCTGCCGGCGCGAGGACGTCGCCGGCATGGACGCGCTGCAAGGCTGCGATCATCCGGATCATCTCGTCGACTGACCGGCCGACCGTGGCGGGGTAGCAGGTCATTGCACGGAGGATGCCGTCCGGGTCGACGAAATAGCTCGCCCGCACCGCCGATGCGTCCTGCGCTTTGGGTCCGAGCATCCCATAGGCGCGCGCGATCACCATCGACGGATCCTCTATGATCGGGAAGTCGATCCTCACGTCGAACCGGTCATGGATCATCCGGATCCAGGCGAGATGCGAGAACAGGCTGTCGACCGACAGCGCGACGAGCGCGCAATCGAGCGCGGCGAAGCGATCGGCCGCCCTCGCGATCGCGACGAATTCGCTGGTGCACACCGGGGTGAAATCGGCCGGATGCGAGAAGAGCACAACCCAGCGGCCGCGCAGATCGGCGAGCGAGAACAGCCCCTGTGTGCTGCGCGCGGTAAAACCGGGGACCTCGTCGCCCAGACGGAGCGGGGCGGTGATGACGGGGGAGGGGAGTGGCGGCGGGTTCAGATCTGTCATTTTCGCTGGCTCGCATGAGGCTTGAATTGACGCAACACGATTACATACTTATATGGTTTCCGTAATCGAGTAAATAATTCTTTGGGAGACCCCGATGCCCGGCAACGATCTCCACGTCGATCATGCGATGAATTCGGCCACAAGGATCGTCAGCGAGGCCCGCCTTGGCGGCATGCCGACGCCAATGGTCAAAACCTTCTTCGACGAGGCGACGTTTACCGCCAGTCATGTCGTCCATGATCCGTCGACCGGCGCTGCTGCAATCATCGACTCGGTGCTGGACTATGATCCGGCGTCAGGTCGGACCAGCCACCGTTCGGCCGACGCGATTATAGGCCATGTCGACGAGCATGGCCTGAAGGTCCTCTGGCTTCTGGAGACCCATGCGCATGCCGATCACCTGTCCGCCGCGCCCTATCTGAAAGAGAAGCTGGGCGGCGCGATCGCGATCGGTCGCGACATCACCCGCGTACAGGAAGCGTTCGGCAGGATTTTCAACGCGGGCGATGCTTTCCCGCGCGACGGATCGCAATTCGACCGGCTGTTCGACGATGGCGAGTCTTTCGAGCTTGGCTCGATCGCGGCGACGGTTCTGCACGTACCGGGGCATACGCCCGCCGACCTCGCCTATGTGATCGGCGACGCGGTATTCACCGGCGACACGATCTTCATGCCCGATTTCGGGACCGCGCGTGCGGATTTTCCAGGCGGCGACGCACACCAGCTCTACCGGTCGATCCGGCGCCTGCTCTCGCTGCCCCGCGAGGCGCGGCTTTACCTGTGCCATGATTACAAGGCGCCCGGTCGTGACGCCTATGCCTGGGAGACGACGGTCGGCGCCGAACGGGACGGGAACGTCCACGTCCATGACGGCATTGGAGAGGATGCCTTTGTCGCGATGCGGACCGCGCGCGACGCGACGCTCGACATGCCAAGGCTGATCCTGCCGTCGGTGCAGGTCAACATGCGCGGCGGCCGGTTCCCCGAGCCGGAGGCGAACGGCGTGCGCTACCTCAAGATACCGATCGACGCGCTGTGACGATGGACGGCCGATGCTGACCACAGTCCAATATGTACTGGGCGCCCTGTCGGGTGGTCTGGTCGGGTTCACGCTTGGCCTGGTGGGCGGCGGCGGGTCGATCCTCGCCGTGCCGCTGATGGTCTATCTCGTCGGCGTCTCCAATCCGCACGTCGCGATCGGCACCAGCGCGCTGGCGGTGGCGGCGAATGCCGGCGCCAATCTGATCCCGCACGCCCGCCGGCACATGATCAAATGGCGGTGCGCGGGCATGTACGCCGCCGCCGGCGTGCTCGGCGCGCTGGGCGGCTCGACGATCGGCAAGGCGATCGACGGCCAGAAGCTGCTGGTGCTGTTCGCGGTGCTGATGGTCGTGGTCGGCGTCTTGATGCTGCGCGGCCGCGGGAACCCGGGCAACGCCGATGTGCAATGCTACCGCGAAAACGCACCCAGGGTGGTCGGCTATGGTGCTGCTACGGGACTGTTTTCGGGTTTTTTCGGGATCGGCGGCGGTTTCCTCATCGTCCCAGGCCTGATGGCGTCGACGGGCATGCCGATCGCCTATGCGGTAGGATCGTCGCTGGTCGCGGTCGCGGCGTTCGGGCTGACGACCTCGCTCAACTATGCCTGGTCGGGTCTGGTCGACTGGCCGCTCGCCGCCATATTCATCGGCGGCGGGGTGCTTGGCGGCTTTGTCGGCGCCTGGGCATCGCGGGCTCTGGCCACAAGGAAAGGTCTGCTCAACGGGGTGTTTGCGACGCTGATCTTCGTCGTCGCGGCCTATATGCTTTGGAAGAGCTGGAACGCGCTCTAGCCGAAACGGGAGGGAGGGAATCATGACCGCATCGATACCGACGAGCGATGAACTGAACGCGGAGGACTGAGCCGGCGCGATGGGCGTGAAGTGGCTCGCCAATATCGACCGTTTCGAGAGCATGATCGCGCCGGTCGGCGCCGCGTTCCTTGCGCGCGCGGCGTTCCAGCCCGGCGAGCGGGTCATCGACATCGGCTGCGGCGGCGGTGGGACCAGCATTGCCATCGGCGCGCAGGTCGGCCCCGACGGTTCAGTCCTGGGCCTCGACATCTCCCCGGACCTGGTCGCCTACGCCACGGCGCGCGCGCGGACGGCCGGCGCCGGGAATGTTTCGTTCGCACAGGCCGACGCGTCGGTCGCGTCACCGTCCGGCGCGCCCTTCGATCGCCTGTTCTCGCGCTTCGGCTCGATGTTCTTTGCCGAGCCCGGCCGGGCGTTCGGTAACCTGAAATCGCTGATCCGGCCGGGCGGCCGGGCCGACCTCGCGGTCTGGGCACCGGCGCGCGACAATCTGTGGATTGCGGCGATGATGGGGGTGCTCGGCCGATATCTAGAACTGCCGGCCCCCGTACTCCGCGCGCCCGGCCCCTTCGCCCTCGATGATCCCGATTACATTCGCGCCTTGCTGGGCGGCGCCGGGTTCGTCGACATCGACATCGCCGCCTGGGATGGCATGCTACAGGTCGGCGGTGCGGGGTCGAGCCCCGAAAGCGCGGTTGCCTTCGTTCTCGAAGCACTGTCGTTCGGCGAACTGCTCGCGGATGCCGCGCCGGCCGTTCAATCGGCGGTTTCTGGTGAGCTGATCGCGCTCTTCGCGCAGCATGTCGGTCCCGACGGGATCTCGATGCCCGCGCGGGCGTGGTTCGTTACCGCGTGTGCCTAGTCGATGCGCACTGGCCGACTGACGGCCGCCAGGGTCTGCGGGATTGCGATCCGGGCCTGACGATCATCTTTGGGGATCCGCAGGTGCGCGGGAACGGCCCCGACTTGGCTGCGGTATTATTGGGTTGCGATCAAGGAAGTGCGGCCCGGAAGCCCGGAGGTCACCAATGCTTTTTCGGCGATGGTGCGCTCGACACCATGGCCGGGGGTCATGGCGTTCGCGATCTCGGTGGCGATCCGCTGTGACGGCTGCGGCGCCTTTCATGCGGGCGCCGCGTACGGTCGCGATTTCGCAATGTTCGTCGATCGCACCGAGCCTGTGGCGCAGATAGCCGCTGTGGACGTCGATCAGATTCGCCTCCTTGCCGGCCTCGAGGCCGCCTCGAGGATCGGGTTTCGGCTGACCGTCCCGCCATTGAGCAGCACTGCATGATACTGCATCTGTCCGCGCCGGAGTCTCTGTGGCGTCGCGCCGCGCGCTGTTTGCCTCGTCGTAGTCTCACGGCACCGTGAGACTACGTATCCCCGGCGTGACGAAGGGGTTGTAGACGCTCGAATTCGGACCGCTCGGCGTCGCGGCAATTGCATTGTCGCTGACGGGCAGAAGCCAATCCGGACGTGATGGAAGATTGGGTCAGTCTATGAACGATACCTCCCCGCTCGGTTTGCCGCGATTCATGAGCCGGCCCACTCGCTTCCTGTTCTTCACGGGCAAGGGCGGCGTGGGCAAGACTTCGGTCGCGTGCGCGGCGGCCCTGTCGCTTGCCGACAGGGGCAAGTCAGTCTTGCTGGTCAGTACCGATCCGGCCTCCAATCTCGACGAGATACTGGACGCACCGCTGACGAATCACCCGGTCGCGGTACCGAATGCTGGCCGTCTGGATGTCCTGAACATCGATCCGTCTGCCGCGGCCGAAGCCTATCGCGCGCGGGTGCTGGCGCAGATGGATGTCGGGACAAGTGCGCAGGAGCGCGACACGGTTCGCGAACAGCTTTCCGGGGCGTGCACCACCGAGATCGCTGCGTTTGATGCATTTGTCGGACGCCTTGCCGACGGGGACGGCGCCTATGATCACATCGTCTTCGACACCGCGCCGACAGGGCATACCCTGAGACTGCTCAGCCTGCCCAAAGCGTGGAGCGGCTTCCTGGCGGACAACGACCAGGGTGCGTCGTGCCTGGGACCGCATTCAGGACTCAAGACACAGGAACAGCGCTTCAGATTGGCAATGACGGCGCTGTGCGATCCGTCGGTTACGACCGTCGTCCTTGTGACCCGGCCGGAACGCGGGGCGATCGTGGAGGCGGGCCGGACCTCGACCGAATTGCGCGTGCTGGGGCTCGGCAATCAGCACCTGGTCGTGAACGGCCTGTTCCACGCGAGCGACCCGTCAGATGCGACAGCCAGGTCATTGGAGGCCCAGGGGCAGCAGGCGCTGGCCGAAATGCCGGCCGTGCTTCAAGCGCTTCCGCGTGACGACATCCCGCTCCGGCCCTTCGAGATGATGGGCCTCGATGCGCTGCGTTCGCTGCTGCAGTCTCGTCCGTGGTCGGCGCGTGATGCTGGGTCCGCTATCGCTGCGCCATGGGTCGGCGACCTGCCTGCTCTCGATCAACTGATCGACCTGCTCGCGGCGGAGGGCAAGGGGCTGATCATGGTCATGGGGAAGGGTGGCGTGGGCAAGACCACCATCGCCGCTGCCATAGCGATCGGGCTGGTCGAGCGCGGCCATGGCGTCCATCTCAGTACCACCGATCCCGCCGCGCACCTGGAGATGACGATGGCCGGGGATGTCCCGGGCCTTCTGGTGGATCGCATCGACCCCAAAGTGGAAACCGAGCGCTACATCGCCAAGATCATGGAACAGCGCGGCAGCACGCTCGATGCTGAAGGGCAAGCGCTGCTGCGGGAGGACCTGGCCTCGCCCTGCACGGAGGAGGTCGCCGTATTCCACGCCTTTTCGCACATTGTTGCCGAGGCGCGCAGCGCGTTCGTCGTGCTGGACACGGCACCCACCGGGCACAGTCTGCTGCTGATGGACGCCACCGGCGCCTATCACCGACAGATGACGCGCCAATCGGCTATGCAAGCTCTTTCCGGTCGTATCACCACGCCGCTGATGCGGCTCCAGGATTCCGATTACACGCGAATCCTGCTGGTCACCCTCGCCGAAACCACGCCGGTTTCGCAGGCCGGCGCGCTGCAGGACGATCTGCGGCGCGCGCAAATCGAACCCTATGCGTGGATCATCAACAAGAGCCTGCTGGCGGCCGGCTCGGACGACGTGCTGCTGCGCCAGCGGCTCGCGGGAGAGCGGAAGCAGATCGATCGCATACGCGGCGCGATGGCGAAGAGGCTCTTCTTCGTGCCCTGGCAGGCCACGCCCCCGGTTGGCGTCACCGCGCTCGAAGGGCTCGCACATGGCCGTCCCATCCACAACGGTGAACTGCCGGAGCTCTCCGAGGTCATTTAGTGGAGGACATTTATTCGATGCCGGCCAGCCAGGGGAAGCCGGCCGGCACCGAGCGCTGGTTCAACGGGGGGGGCAGTTTGGCCAGCGCAGCCTTGTAAGCCTCATAATGCGCGCCTTCATCGGCCGCGATCTGACGGAACATCGCCGCGACCTTCAGGTCGCCGTTCGCTTCGGCCTGCTTTGCGAAGTCGATATACATGGTGACGTTCTCGTAATGCTCGCCGGCCATCGCATCCTCGAGATTGGCCGCGTCAGCGCCGCCGAGTTGCAACGCCTGCGCCTCGCGATCGAAATGTTCGCTCGCCTCGATATTCGCTGAATCGCGGAACAGCCTGGCGAGCTCGGGCCGGCCGGCGGCTTCGGCCTGGTCGGCGTACCGCAGATATTTGAGATTGGCATAGGCCTCGCCGTGCATCGCGGCTTCGAGATTGGCCCGGGTTTGCGGCGCGAGCGGCTTCGTCTCTGGGGGAGTGGCAATCGCGCCGGTGGAGAGAAAAGCGGCAACACCGGCCGCCGCCGAGAGCAGGATATGGTTCATGATGAAATCTCCGGTGCGCCGTGGGAGGGGCGACGACCGGTTTGTCGGCCAGGCTCCTGACACAATCCTGACGCGGGGCACAGAAAGCCGGATTTTCGAGTCGACCGAAAAATGTCGTTGCCTGTCAGGTTTCCGTCAGGCCCCCGGTGCAGATCGATCGGGCCGGGCAAGCATGTCCGACCTGTTGATCAAGGATATCCGCCATGAAGCGTTCCGCCCCGTTCAAGATCCTCTTTGCCACCGCCGCCCTGTCGATCGCGTCGATGGCCGCTGCCGCGCCTGTCTGCACCAAGCTGCCCCAGGCCAAATGGCTGACGCCGGCGCAGATGAAGGCGAAGATCGCGACGATGGGGTATCGCGACATCAAGGTCTTCCAGGTTTCGGGCAGCTGCTACGAGATTTATGCGCATACGAAGGACGGCAAGCGCGCCGAGGTCTATTTCAACCCGGTGACCGGCGCCGTCGTCCAGAACAATATCGATTGATCATGGACAAGGCCGCCACCCCGGTCGTTCCTCCTGATCCGGGCGCGTCCCGGGTCAGGGTATGGGACCCGCTCGTCCGTCTGTTCCACTGGGCGGTTGCGGCCGGCGTCATCGCCAACCTGACTTTTCTCCGCCACGAGGAGAAACCGCATATTTATGTTGGCTATGCCGTGGTCGCGGCACTGCTGGCCCGGCTCGCCTGGGGTTTCCTGGCCCGCGGACATGCCCGGTTTGCCAGCTTCGTGCCGGGCCGGCGTGGGCTGATCGCCTATTTTCGCGCGATGCGGGCGCGTCGCGAGCCGCGCTATGTCGGGCACAATCCGGCCGGCGCAGCAATGATCGTGCTGCTGATGGCACTGCTCGCGATCATCGGCGCGACCGGCTGGATGATGGGACTCGATGCCTTCTGGGGCGTCGCCTGGGTCGAGGCAGTGCATGAGGTGACGGCGAACATCCTGATCGGTGCCGTCGCGCTGCATGTGACCGGTGCGATCGTCGAGAGCGTGCGCCACCGCGAGAATCTGCCGCTCGCGATGATTACCGGCTACAAGCGGGCCGCCAAGGGGACTGATATCGATCATGCGCCTGTTGCTCGTTGAAGATAATGCCCGGCTGGCAAGCCTGATCCGCGAGGGTCTCGATCGCCAGGGTTTCGCGGTCGACTGGTGCGAAACCGTCGAGGGGGCCGAGCATGCGCTCCGGATCAATGATTATGACCTGATGCTGCTCGACCTTGGCCTGCCCGATGGCGAGGGTCTCGATCTCGTCCGCGGCCTTCGCCGCCGGAAGGACATGATGCCGATCCTGGTCCTGACGGCCCGCGGTGGACTCGACGATCGGGTGATGGGCCTGGATGCCGGTGCCGACGACTATCTGGTCAAGCCATTCCAGATCCCCGAACTGGCCGCGCGCTGTCGCGCCTTGTTGCGGCGTCCCGGCGCCTCGCTCGGCACCCATCTGACCGTCGGCAATGTCATCCTCGATTCCGCCGAGCGCTCCGTGACGGTTGGCGGAATTCCGATCGACGCCTCGCCCCGCGAGGTCGACCTGCTCGAATGCCTGCTGCGGCGCGCGGGCCATGTCGTCGCCAAACCGGCGCTCGAGGGCGCGCTTTATTCGATGGATGCCGAGGTGACGCCGAACGCGCTCGAGGCGTGCATGTCGCGGCTGCGCAAGCGCCTCACCGCGGCGGTCGCCGACGTGCAGATCCGCACGGTCCATGGGGTCGGCTATGCCTTGTTCGCACCCGTCGCCGTCGATGGATAGCGCCGGTAATCGCAAGCGCGGGCCGATGGGTCCGACACTGTTCCGTCAGATTGCAACCCGGCTGATCTGGTTCACGCTCCTGTTCGCGCTGCTCGATGTGGCGATCGTGGTGATCACTTATAGCCGCCAGCCGGAATCGCTCGCCCAGGAGTTGCTGACTCTGGAAGCTGGCAAGGCGCAGGCGGCGACCGCCCGGGCGCCTGACTTTCTCGCCGGCCCCCCGGGTGCCGAACGCTGGTCCGCGCGCTATGTCGATCAACCCGACGAAGCCGCAGCCTCGCCGGCTACCGGATCGGGCGCGGTCTCCGGTACGTTGATGGACTGGACGCGGCGGGAACGTATTCCCGAGGGCTATCGGATTTCGGGCGTCCGTTCGGTCGTTCAGGATGGCCGGCGACGCTGGCTGTTCATGCAGTTCGAAGGCGACGGCATCCGGCCCTATGTTCCCGTCATCGTCAACGAGATCGTCCAGCATGTCGCGCTGCCGCTGATCCCGCTATCGGTCCTGCTGCTGCTGTTCAACATTGTCGCGGTCCGGCGGGTTCTCACCCCGCTCAAGCGCGCGGAAGCCGAGGTCGATGCGCTTGACCCGGAGAATGGTCTGTCGCGCCTTTCGGAAGTGTCCGAGCCGCGCGAGGTCAATACGCTGGTGCGTGCGGTCAACCGCGCGCTGACGCGCCTCGATGAATCGATGGCGATCCTGCGCGGCTTCACCGCCAACGCTGCCCACGAACTGCGCACGCCGCTATCGATCATGCAATTGTCGCTCGACCGGCTGCCGCCGAGCGAGGTGCGCGACGAACTGCAGGCCGATACCCAGCATATGACCCGGCTGGTCGGGCAGATGCTCGATCTGGCCCAGGCCGATGCGCTGGCGGTCGAACCCCATGGGCTGGTGGATCTCGCCGAGATCGGACGCGACGTCGTCGCGGCGATGGCACCCAAGGTGTTCGCCGCAAACCGTGATCTGCGATTCGAGGCGATCGGCGAGACCAGGGTGCTGGGACATGCCGAGGCAATCACTCGCATCTATCGTAACCTGATCGACAACGCGCTCGCCCATGCGCCCGGCGAAACCCCGATCGACGTGACTGCGGGCCCCGGGCCCCAGCTCAGCGTACGCGACTATGGCCACGGCATTGCTGACGAAGACCTCCCGCATATATTCGAACGGTTCTGGCGCAAGGACCGCCGCAAGACCGATGGTGCCGGGCTGGGCCTTGGTATCGTCCAGCGGCTCGCGCAGGCGCATGGCGGCTGGATCACAGTCGAGAATGCGCCTCTTGGTGGCGCGCTGTTCCGCGTCACCTTTGCGGCACCCGAACCGCCACACCGGACCTGACCCGTCAGGCCTTCGTCAGGAGTCAGGACCAGGGTCACCGAACAATGGAGGTGATCATGTCCGACCTGTCGATTCCCCATCCCCCGTCTTCTACAGCTGTCCGCGTATGGGATCTGCCCGTTCGGCTGTTCCACTGGCTGCTGGTCGCCACGATCCTTGCGGCCTTTCTGTCCTCGGAAGAAGACAGCGCGCTCGCGCGCTGGCATGTCCCCGCTGGCTGGGTCGCCGCCGTGCTGATCGCGTTTCGCCTGGTCTGGGGCCTGGTCGGCGGCGAGCATGCCCGCTTCGTCAATTTCCTGAAGCCTGGCCAGATCGCGCATCATCTCGGCGGCCTGTTCAGAGGCAAACCCGAGCGGTCGGTCGGCCATAACGCGCTCGGCGGCCTGGCGATCGTCGCTCTGCTCGGCACGACGGGCGCCATCATCTATTCCGGCGCGACGATGCAGGGCGAGGGGGGCGAAGGCCTGCACGAAACGCTGGCCAACATCCTGCTCGGTCTGATCACACTCCATGTCGCAGCTGTCATCGCCATGTCGCTGCTCACCCGCGACAATCTCATCGGCGCCTTCATTACCGGCAGGAAACGGGCAGGCCTTCATCCCGGTGTGCCCGATGCCCGGCCGCCCGCAACGCTGGCGGTACCGCTCGCGGTGATCGCGATCGGGGGAACTACCTATGGAGCGACGGTGATCGACCCCCTAGCCTTTACCCCGGGTGCGCATGCCGGGGCTGCCGAACGGAGCGGTGGCGAGGCTGCATAGGGCGAGCATGACGATGACTAGACTTCACCTCCATCCCGAACGCCATCTCGTCTCGCGGGTCGGTTGGCTGCGCGCTGCGGTGCTCGGCGCCAATGACGGCATCGTCTCGACCGCGAGCCTGATCATCGGCGTCGCGGCGGCGGCAGCGAAACCGGCAGACATCTTGGTGGCGGGCGTTGCTGGTCTCGTCGCCGGGGCGATGTCGATGGCGGCCGGCGAATATGTCTCGGTCAGCTCCCAGTCGGACACCGAGCGGGCGGATCTTGCGCGCGAGCGCGGCGAGCTGGCGGGCAATGTCGAGTTCGAGGTGCACGAACTGGCCGGCATTTATGTCGGGCGTGGGGTCGATCCAGCCACCGCCGACACCGTGGCGCGCCAGTTGATGGCGAATGACGCGCTCGCCGCCCATGCTCGTGACGAGCTCGGCATTTCGGAGATGACGACCGCGCGGCCGATTCAGGCCGCGCTGACCTCGGCCGCGACCTTCACTGCTGGCGCCGCGTTACCGCTGGGAATCGTGATCGTCACGCCCGGTGGCTGGCTGGTCATGACCGAAGCCGTCGCATCGCTGCTGTTCCTTGCGCTGCTGGGTGGGATCGGCGCGCGTGCTGGCGGAGCCCCGGTGTGGGTCGCGACCTTGCGGGTCACATTCTGGGGTGCCCTGGCCATGGCGCTCACCGCCGGCATCGGGCGGGTTGTCGGGACGGCGGTGTGATGTCGGGCGACGTCCATGACGCGGGGGCGAAACCTTCCCGGCGATTGCGCGAGCGACCGCGCTTGCGCTTCTCGGCTATATTTCCACGGCCTTGCTGCTTCGGGTGGCGCTTGCCGTTGCCGTGGCGCTTCATCGCAGGGCTCCGACAGTACAAGCGGATGCCGCGAACGCAGACATCCGCCCGAGCGAGAGCGAGGCGGCATTGGCAGGCCTTCGAGTGTTTCGCGTAAGTCGCCGCGACTGTGAAGACGATACGCTCGACCAGTGCACGCCGCTCTTCGCCAAGGCGCGCGAGGCGCTTGCAAACCAGCCCGATCGTGCGATCCATCTTTTCTACGGCGTGCGCGACAGCCGCGAGCCGGTGTTCGAGACGGCAATCGACGCGATGCGAGACTACAAGATAAAGTGCATCTCAGGCGACATTCGTCGCTCGCCTACCAGCTGCGATGTGCTTCGCTGTCAATCCACCGGGCGATGCGATCATAGCGATCCGCTATGTCGCCGATTGCCCGGCGGTCTCCCTCGCGGCACTCGTGGCGCTGCCTGTCCTCCAGGCGATCGATCGCTCCGTGGATGCGATCGGCATCATCGTCATCGATCTCGTCTTCGGCAACTTCGTGGCGAAGTCGATCCTCGAGCATATGGGCTCGCTGCCCCGAACAGATGACCCGCGCCAAGCCATCATCGTTGTCGTCATGGTCACGATAGTAGCGGGGATACCCGCCACCTGTTCCAACATAAGCGCTCCAACTCTGGGCATTGGCCGAACCACTTGCGATGAGGCTCGCGCCCAGCACAATGACACTCCAAACCCTGCGCATAATCGCTCCTGACCAAATAGGACCTCGTCCGGGATTGCCGATTACGAAAGGTCTCTTGGCGGAATGCTGAATACGCCGTCGTGCCAGGCTTATATGCGACCGGCAGGCTCATTTCTGCGCTGGGCGATGGCGTGCCGGTAGCTGTCAGATGCGATTGAACGAACCGAACGGTTCAAGGTATGCCGCCAAATCGCTCATGTTCTGGTCATCATCACGCTCCGGCGAAGCCGGCTGCGCGAACCGGGACCCGTGCCAGCAACTGCAGGACAGCTACACCAATTCCGCAACAAGTCTGAAACGGGAGCTCGCGCAAAATCCGAGATACAAGGGCTCGCAAACACGCCCTTGCCGACATGTAAGCCGTACTCGACAGTTACAAACAGGCTCGTTCGGAACAGGCAGTTCGGAGACGTCGACCGCGGCCTGAGCTGGACGGCTTGGCTCTTGCCTGAAGAGTGATATACCCGCTGACGGCATTTCCGAATGCAGAGTCGGGCGCGGTGCTAGGCGTCGAAAGGTGAGAAAAACGTCCGACTGTCACCGATCGTTGGTGGAACCTGAAAATAAATTTTCGTCCGACTTTTCTTTTAAAATCAACAGCATAACATTTTGTCGGTTCCCGTGTCGGGATTTGTTCCCGGACGGAAATTATTTGCGTGTTATTTCAACATGTTATATTGCAATCAGACAATGGAGTGGGAGTGACGGATACCGTGGCGTGGAGCGGCGTAGTTTTTCCAGCTTGGCCGACATCCTTCGCAGCGACTTGCCGCTCGGCAAAACAGGCCTGTCGATCCCGGTCTGAGTCAGCATCCCGCCCAACGGGAATCCTGAATCTCAACGGGCTTCAGACTGGGAGATCATCCGGCGCTTTGCAAATCCGACCCCAGTCATAATCAAAATCTATGGGGTTCATCGAAATTCCGTCACTAGCATGGCATACCGTCCGCCTCCCATAATTTTATGACCGATACAGGGGGGCAAGATGAACGACCGGGAGGTCCTGACTGCAGCCGCATCGCGGGAGGAGCCGGAAGGAATGCGGTCGCGAAGCAGGGCGCGCCGGTTTTTCATAGCGGCGCGCGAACAACTGTACCGCATGTTCATGGCGCGGGCGGGCCTCGCCATCCCATCCCCCGGAACGCCCGGAAGGCAGGCTGTCCGAACGCGCCCGTCCGGATAGCGAGCAAGACACGACGAGCAGTATGGCAGGCACCGGACGAACGGTGCGGCTTCACCGTCACGCCAGGTTGCGCAACCGTATGACAGGACGGTAGCGACCCGATCTGCACCGCCAGCCCGGCATTCGGCGAGGAGTGGCATGCCATATCCGGTTTTATGATTGAATCGCCGCCGGCAAAATGGGCTGTGGGGGAGAACGGCGGGAGATATATTACGCCACCTTTGTCCCATATCTATGGTCCTCCACCTCGGCGAGGTTGGTCCATAAATATCGTGATAAAGCAACTATCTAGCGTAAAATTTGCTACTTTGAGGGAGGCCGGCGCGGGACTCGCGGAAATCCTGGAGGTAGAGCCCTCCGATAGGCGACGGTATTCCGGCGCGCCGAGTGGACCTAAACACGGGCCCCCGATACGACGTCCAATAGGGCATAGCGGTGGACGCAGTCATCGCGCACCCTTGCATCAATTTCATCTATGGTCCGAGACCAAGCCCGCATTATCCTTGAAATGCGGGCATATCCAATTCGGCTGATTCGAAACCCGCCTCAGCAGAAAGGCGACGCATGCCTGATCCGACGCCGTTGACAGACAAGAAGTTCGCGAGCCGCGTCGACTGGAACCTGATGCGCACCTTCGTAGATATCGTGCGGGCCGGCGGTATTGGGGCGGCTGCCCGGCAACTCAACAAGCAACAGCCAAGCATCAGCGCTGCGCTCAAACGGCTGGAAGACCATGTCGGAGCCGCCCTCCTGCATCGTACGGCCACTGGCGTGGAGATGACGGCCGCCGGCAAGGCCATGATGACATTGTGCGAGGACATGCTGGAGTCGGCGAGGATGATGCCGCACCAGATCGCGCAGGCGACGAAACGTGTCGAAGGCTTTGTCCGCATTCAGATTGTATCGGGCCTCGTTTCGCCCGAGTTCGATGAGGCCATAGCCAGCTTCCACAGGCGCAATCCCGATATTCACATCGAGATCCGCGTCTCTCCGTGGCGTCAGGTGCTTGATGCGCTCGAGCGCGGCGAGGTCGAGATCGGGGTGGGTTATGACAGCGATGTTCGCGGTAGTCTGGTGTACGAGCCGCTGTTCGTAGAGCGCCAGCAGCTCTATTGCGCACGCAGCAACCCCTTGTTTGGGCATCGCGTAAGTCGCCTCAACGAGCTTAAGGACGAAGGATTCGTCCTTACCGGCGACGACGAGATCGAGACGGTTACCCACCTTCGCCGCCGCTATCGGCTCGGCACCCATGTAAGCGGGCTTGCTGAGGATATAAACGAGGCGCGGCGGCTCATCGTCCAGGGGGTAGGCATCGGGTTTCTCCCGATTCTCGCTGTCGAGCAGGAGGTGGTCAAGGGAAGGCTCTGGCCTATGCTCCATGCCGACTCCGAGCCGTTTTACGACATCTTCCTCCTCGCGCGCTCCGAGCCGGCGCGGGACACAGCTACGCAGCTTTTCCTGGATGAAGTGGTCAGGCGCATACGTGCGCAGCGCAGGTCATAATGTAGATCTATGCCGTTCATTGCAAATTAGCGCCTGCCTCCATGGCGCGCGTTGGCGCATCGTCGCGACACTGAATGGAGGCGCGTCTGCGACTACGCCACAAAGCGATTGTTCAGCTCCGGGGCAAGCCGGAGAGGCATAGCGATGCCCCGGCCAGCCTACATCCGGACACCGCACGAGGCGCAACGGCGGCATGACGGCTGCGCGCGTCAGGCAGATCAGCGCAGCGCGCAGTGCACTGTTCCGGGGGGATCTTAACTCGACGCACAAGTTTGCCGCCGCGCAGGTGGCTGCCGATCCCGAGGATGCCGAAGGCCATTTTCTGCTCGGCATCGCGGAATCGAGCACGGGGCGTGTCCAGGCCGGCATCCAGCATGTCGGCCGAGCCGTCATGCTGGATCCGCAAGGCGAATATCGGGCGCAGCTCGCGAAACTCTTCACGCTTGTCCGACGCGATGGTGACGCCGCTGCGACGTTGCGGGATGCGGAACAGGCGCTGCCGACCGATGCGCTCAGCCGCGATACGATGGGCTGCGTCTATGCCCGGCTCGGTGACCACGCCGCTGCACTCCCCCATTTTGCCGAGGCTGTGGGACTTGAACCTCGAAACACCGAATATCGCTACAATTTGGCGGCCACCCTCAACTTTCTGGGCCGGACCGACGAGGCCGACGCCGCGCTGGAGGCGCTGATCGCTATGGCGCCGGGGGATGCCCGCGCCCATCACCTCCTCGCCGGGCTGCGCAAGCAGACGCCGGAGCGAAATCACGTCGGGCGGCTCGTTCGGACACATGCCGGGTCGCGGGACGGGCGCGGGAGACTGCTGCTCGGCTATGCGATTGCGAAGGAGCTGGAGGATGTCGGCCAGCCGGACGAGGCGCTGGACAGGCTTTGCGCGGCGAATGCCGAACATCGCAGGACGCTGCCCTACGCTTTTGCGCGCGATGCGGCGGTCTTCGACGCAATCGAAGCGAACTGGCCGAAGCAGGCGGCGGCGCCTGCGACCCAGGGGCCCTCCGACGCGCCGATCTTCATCATCGGCATGCCGCGCACCGGCACCACTCTGGTCGACCGAATCCTCTCGTCGCATCCGGAAGTCGAAAGCGCGGGCGAGCTGCAGGCCATGCCCCTCGCGGTGAAGAAGGCGGCGGGCACGCTCAGCCCCACGGTCATGGACCCCGAAACGATCGCCGCGGCCACGATCAGCGACATGGGGGCGGTCGGGCGCGATTACCTGCAGCGCGCACGCCATCACCGACGCGATCCCAGCCTCAGGTTCACGGACAAGTTTCCGGGCAATTTTCAGTATGCGGGGTTCATCGCACAGGCGCTGCCCTTGGCCAGGATCGTCTGCCTGCGCCGCCATCCCATGGACACCGTGCTCAGCAATTTCCGCAACCTGTTCGCGGTCAGCTCGCGCTACTACGACTATAGCTACGACCTCCTCGACATCGCCGCCTACTATGTCCGCTTCGATCGGCTGATGAGCCTGTGGCGCGAGGCCTTGCCGGGCCGCGTGATCGAAGTCCGCTACGAGGATCTGGTCGCCGACCAGGAGGGGGAAACCCGGCGCCTCCTGGCCCATTGCGGACTGGTCTGGTCGAACGACTGCCTGTCGTTCCACACCAACCATGCCCCGGTTTCGACCCCGAGCGCCGCGCAAGTCCGCCGACCGATCTACCGGGACTCGGTCGCGCGGTGGAAGCGGCACGCGGCGGTCCTGGAGCCGGTCCAGCGCTTCTTCGAAGAAGCCGGCATCGATCTCGACTGAAAAGGAGCACGCGCCATGTCCATGCCGTTTTTCTCTCGCGCGCGGATATTGGCGCTGGCTGCAATCCCGGTCGCTGGCCTTGTCGCCGCCCTCTCCTCGCCGGCATATGCCGCGACGGAGCCCAGGGCGCGGCTGGTGGCCTGCGAGGCCGGAAGTTGCCTGCTCGTGACAGGGTACCGTGCGAACACCGCATCGGCCGTGAGCATCAACGGGCGCGCGGTTCCCGCCGAAGGGGCGCGCAAATGGCGCGTCCGCGTGCCGGTCGATACCGTGCGCGAATGGTCCGCCCCCTTCGCGCGGACGATCACCATTTCGGTGGTCGACGCTGAAACCCGAACCGACGCCACGGCGGAGGTAGATTTGCCGATCGGATTGCTTGGACAGGTCGATCTTGCTGTGCTGGTCGTCAGCGCGAAGTAATAACCAGGCCCATGCCAAGTAATAAAATCATAAATGTCGGACCAGTATTGTAACTTTCATTGCCTGACACTATGTGAGCCGTAGTCGCCGGAGAGCGACGCCCGTTACGCACAGGAGAAGATGATGAAAACTGGCCTCATGGCCCTGGCCGCATTCGCCTTGGTGACCTCAGCATCCGCAAGCGCGACCGACAACCCCTTCGCCCAGGACAAGGCGACGCTCAACCTCAAGGGGCTCGATCTCTCGACCTCCGATGGACAGCAGCGCCTCGCCATCCGCATGGACCAGGCCGCGCGCGCAGTATGCGGCGAGCGTCTCGCGAGCGTGCACCTTGCCCTCGAACGTCAGGCGCAAGACTGCCGCACCGCCGTGATCGCGGATGTCCGCGCCCAGATCGAAACCCGCACGGCGCACGCCGCGACCGCGTCGCCGGTCCACCTGGCATCCAACCGCTAAGCTAACGGCCTCGTCCGCAGCCCGGAGCCCGGGCTGCGGAAGGTCATTTCTCGAATTGCGCCGGCTTGGGCCACCAGGTCAGGGTGTGGACGTCATGGGCTGACGTCCACAGACCCGCATGCGTGTAGCGCAGCGCGCCGCTCCCTTCCGGCTTTCCCACACGGGCGCGAACCGCCATGGTTTTCGGATCGATCACCGCGAAGGTCTGATCCTCGGTGGTGCGCAGCCACACCATTCCGCGACCCGTGTCGATGTCCCCGTATTTCAGCGCCGCCCCGACCTTGACCCGGCCGGATACTTCGCCGGTCCGACGGTCGATGCGGGCGACGGTACCGTCGCCCTGCTCCTGGACCCAGACCGCGCCAGCGCCGGCGGCGAGAAAGCCGGGTTCCTTCCCCAAGGCTGTGCTCTTGACGACAGTATTGGTGCGGGGATCGATGCGCTGAATGGACTGGCGTTCGCTGCTGACCGCCCAGAGGGATCCATGTCCGAACGCGAGATAATAGGTTCCCGGATCCACGGGAATGGAGGCGATTACGCGATTGCTGACGGGATCAACGCGGGCAATCACCCCCTTGGCGTCGCTTGCGACCCAGATCGATCCCGCCCCCGCCACAACATTGAGCTCCCCCTTGGGATTGGCGATTCCCGTGGCGATTGTGGCAGTCTTCTCCGCTCTCAGCGTATCGATCCGGTTGAGCGTGCCGTCTTTGCAATCGGCAACCCACAAGGTGTGATGCGTAATAGCCATAGCGCCGCACGGGTGGGACATGGCGACCTCAGCGAGCTTGCCCTGCCTCGACCAGCGCTCGACTCGCCCCTGGTTCGTGGCCCAGACGGTCTTCCCCTCGACCGCCAGGAAGTCCGCGAAGCCCGGCACGGTGATGACCTGCTCGGTCTGCGCTCCGGCAGCGGACGCAATCGACACACAGCCCGCTGCCATTGCCATGACCATTCCCCTGAGCTTTTGCATGACTTCCCCCCTTCGTTTCCGGTGGCTGCTATTGGTCAGTCGTCAGCTGCGCTGCGCGATATAGGCACGCCAGCCGCCAAGGCTGGTGATGTCCTCGGCATTCGTCTGCGCGCGCGGCTCGGCGACGAAACCCTTCACGCTGCTGCCGTCGGCCAGCGTCACGGTGCCGATGGCGAGCGGTGCCGGCACCTCGACCACGAAGCTGCCGAATTCGGCGACCCCCAGCTCATAGACTTCGACCGCGATCGCCCCGCCATCTTCGCTGTGCACCAGCGCCGGCTTGGGCGGGACGCTGTCCGCCATGGCGTAGAGCCGGTAGGTCGGCGCGGTCTCGAAGGCGCCGACGAATTTGGCCTCGCGGGAGGTGAGCTGCCAGTGCAGCGGCATGTCCTTCAGATGAGCGCCGACAACGGCGAGTTTCACGGTCTGCATTTTACCCTCCAGCTCGAGTGTTGGTGGTGACGGAAGATCCGCCACGGAGATGTACGCATCGGCCGCGTCCAGCAGGGCGATGTCGCTGTCCGCCGGGCCGATCAGCGTGATGCCGAAGCCGGTGGCATTGGCGCGGATCCCGGCGGGCACGGCGACGGCGGCCATGTCCAGCAGGTTCACGAAGTTGGTGTAGAAGCCGAGATTGCTGTTGAGCGCGATCGGTGCCGCCAGGATCTCGGCGACGCGGTAAGTCGTGCCGGTGGTCGGGAACGCCAGCATGTCGATGTCTGTCCAGAGCGTGTCCGCGTGGCGCTTGAGCTCGGCCAGGCGATAGATGCCGTTGAACAGCTCGACGGCGCTCATAGCCGCACCCGGCTCGACCACGGCGCGCACCGTCGCATCGACGGCATCGGGATTGTTGGCCAGGATGCCCGCCATGGCAGCGGCGCGTTCAGCTACCCAGGGGCCGCTATACAAGAGCTGCGCGGTCTCCTTCAGCGGCTCCAGATCGACTTCGACGATCTCCGCCAGGCCGGCGAGCGAGTCGAGCGCACGGTCGTAGAGATATTCGGATTCGGCATCGCCGAACCAGACGCGCTGGTCGCGGCGCGGCACGCCGATGGTCTTGCGCCCGAGCGGCCGGTCCGCCAGCACCTTCGAATAGGGGTCGGCCGGATCGAACGATGCGATCACCTGATCGACCAGGCGGGCATCCGCTATATCGTCGGTGAAGACAGTGATGCAGTCGAGCGTGCGGCATGCCGGCACCAGGCCTCGCGTGCTCCAGCGCCCCTTGCTCGGCTTGAACCCGATCAGATGCTGGAAGGCCGCCGGAACGCGGCCCGAACCCGCAGTATCGGTCCCGAGCGCGAAAGGCACCAGCCCGGCCGCCACGACAACCGACGAGCCGGCGCTCGATCCGCCGCTGACATAGGCGAGGTTATAGGCGTTGCGAGGACTGCCATAGGGGCTGCGCGTGCCGTTCAGCCCGGTGGCGAACTGGTCGAGATTGGTCTTGCCGACGCACAGGGCCCCGGCCGCCAGCAGGTACTCTACCACCGTGGCGGAGGCTTGTGGGCGATAGGCGAAGGCAGGGCAGGCCGCCGTGGTCTCGAACCCCGCGACGTCGATATTGTCCTTCACCGCGAACGGGACGCCGGCCAGCGGCAGGACTTCTCCGGCGGCCACGCGCGCGTCGACGGCGCGGGCGGCCGCAACGAACTCTTCCTGTGTCGCCCGGCTGATCCAGATCTGCGGCTGGACCGCATCATAGGCAGCGATGCGCGCCATCGTCTCTTCGGCCACCGCGACGGCGCTCGTCCGCCCTGTGTTGACGGCGGCGGCGATTCCCGCCGCGCTGCGACGATCCATCACGGTCATGTTTGCCTCGTGAGCGCCACCATCGGGGCGCCGGGTTGGAGCGACTGGGTCTCCCGGACGTAAAGCGCCGCGACCGTTCCCGCCGTGGGACTGCCGACGGCGCATTCCATCTTCATGGCCTCGAGGACGGCGATCGTATCACCGGCCTTCACTTCGTCTCCGACCGCAACGAGCAGCTTCCAGACGCTCCCGCCGAAGGGTGCCTCGACGAGGTCGGCGCCATCGGGGATGTCGATACGATCGGCCTGAGGGGCTTCGACCTCCGCCAGGTCGGTGATCCGGTCGAACTCGCCACGCCGCCGCCACTCGCTGCGCTCCTCCTCGAACGCGACCTGTCGCTGTGCCTCGAAACTTGCGATCGGCTCCGCATTCTGCGCGAGGAAGGCGCGGTAGTCGGCGAGACGGAATTCCGATTCCTCGATGCGGATCGAGCGCCTGCCGGTTGGAAAGTCGCGGCGCCAGTCGGTGAGTTCTTCCGCGCTCACGGGATAGAAGCGGATCTGATCGAAGAACCGCAGCAGCCACGGTTTTCCTTCGATGAAGGCGTCGGTCTGGCGATGGGTGTTCCAGACCTGAATGGTTCGGCCGAAGAGCTGATAGCCGCCCGGGCCTTCCATGCCGTAGATGCACATATAGGCGCCGCCGATGCCCACGACATTGGGCGGCGTCCAGGTGCGCGCCGGATTATACTTGGTCGTGACGAGCCGGTGCCGCGGATCGACCGGGGTCGCTACCGGGGCACCGAGATAGACGTCGCCCAGGCCCAGGACGAGATAGTTCGCCTCGAAGATCAGGTTCTCAACCGCAGCGACATCGGGCAGGCCGTTGATCCGCCGGATGAACTCGATATTGTCCGGGCACCAGGGCGCGTCGGCGCGGACCGCACCCATATATTTCTCGATCGTCTCGATCGTCGCCGGATCCCGCCAGCTCAGCGGAAGATGGACGATGCGAGAGGGGATGGCGAAGTCCTCAAGGTCGCCTAGCCGCTCCTCGGCGGCGATCAGCGCGGCCAGCGCCGCACGCTGGGTCATCACCGCACCGTCGAAATGGACCTGCAGCGAGCGGATGCCCGGGACGATATCGACAATGCCGGGCAACGCGAGCCGCTCCAGCTCCGTCATCAGGGCGTGCACCCGGATGCGCAGCTCGATATCCAGCACGATCGGCCCATATTCGACGAGAATGTTCCGGTCGCCCTGCTGGCGATAGACGGTGCGCGGGCAGCGCGGCCGTTCGGCGATCTCGGCAAGGATGGGGGAGAGCGTCTCCAGGGATCTGGCGGGACCCGACCCGGGCATCGTGCCCGTTGCAATCAGCTTGCGCTGCAAGGTGTCCGCCATGGTCGCATCGCCGATGTTGACCGGCTCGAAGCGGATCCTGTCTCCGGGGACCAGCTGGCCGATCTTCCAGCGATCGGCGGCGATGATCACGAAGGGGCAAACGAAGCCGCCGAGAGAGGGGCCGTCCGGGCCGAGGATGATCGGCATGTCGCCAGTAAAGTCGATGGCGCCGATCGCGTAGGGATTGTCGTGGATGTTGGAGGGGTGCAGGCCCGCCTCGCCGCCGTCAGCGCGGGCCCATCGCGGCTTGGGCCCGACAAGGCGGACGCCGGTGCGATTGCTGTTGTAGTGGACCTGCCACTCGGCGGCCACGATCACGTCGATATCATCATCCGTGAAGAAGTCGGGCGCGCCGTGCGGGCCGTAAAGCACCCTTATCGTCCAGTCGGTCGACAACTCGGGGAGTTTTACCGAGGGGAGGGGCTCCCCGGTGGCCTCGCCGGCCAGATGCAGCGTGTCACCAGCCAGCAGCCGGCGGGCGGCATGGCCGCCGAACTGGCCTAGCTCGAACGTGCTGCGGCTGCCGAGATAGGGCGCGATGTCGAACCCACCGGCGACGAGCAGATAGCCCCGCATACCGCCGCCTGAGGCGCGGCCAAGAACCAGCGTTTGTCCGGTGCCGACGTGGATCGCCTCGCCGCGCGGAAGCGGAACGCCGTCGAGTGTCGCGCCGAAGTCAGCGCCTGTCAGGCAGATGCGCGCGGGCGCGGTGAAGGACAAAGTCGGCCCGGTGAAGGTGATCTCGAGGCCCGCCGTCCCTTCCGGGTTTCCGAGCAGCCGGTTGCCGAGACGGAAGGATTGGTCGTCCATCGGCCCGGACGGAGGGACGCCTACCGCCCAGAGCCTTTGCCGGCCCGGCCAATCCTGCACGGTGGTCGCCGTGCCGCCGGTGATCACCCGGATGCTGCGGGGGGTGTAGGCGATATCGTCGAGAACGCGGGTCGAAACCTCGCCGCTGACGAACGCCGGCGATCGCACCACCTCGCGGAGCCATCGCAGGTTCGTCTCCATCCCGTCCACGCGGCTGTGCTCGACGGCCGCCTGCGCGGCCAGAACCGCTTCTGTGCGGGTCGGCGCGTGTACGATCAGCTTTGCCAGCATCGGATCGTACCAGGCGCTGACCGTGCTGCCTGCCATGCACCATGTCTCGACGCGGATGTCAGCGGGAAATTCGACGGCGGTCAGCGTGCCGGATGTGGGGCGATAGTCGAGCGCCGGATCCTCCGCGTAGAGCCGGACCTGGACGGAATGCCCCTGCGGCCTGGGCGGCTCGGCATCGAGGAAGGCGAAATCCTCGGCCCCGCCGCGGATCATCCATTCGACGAGGTCGATGCCCATCACTTCCTCGGTGACGCCATGCTCGACCTGGAGGCGGGTGTTCATCTCCAGGAAGAAGAACTCCTCGCGCCCGGCGTCGTAGAGGAACTCGACCGTACCCGCCGACCGGTATTGCGCGGCCTCGCCAAGCCGGACAGCGGCTGCGATGAGATCCTGGCGCACGGTGTCGGGCAGCAGCGGTGCCGGAGCCTCCTCGACGACTTTCTGATTGCGGCGTTGAAGCGAACAGTCGCGTTCGCCGAGCGGCACGATCCGACCCTTGCCGTCGCCGAATATCTGTACCTCGATATGCCGGGCCCGCCTGACATAGCGTTCGAGGAAGACGCCCGCATCGCCGAAATTGCCCAGGCCCTGGCGGGCCACGGCGGCGAATCCCTCGCGGACGGCCTCCTCGTCCTCACAGATGCGCATGCCGATGCCGCCGCCGCCGGCGGTGGCCTTCAGGATCACCGGGAAACCGATATCCTGCGCGGCCAGCACCGCTTCGGCTTCATCCGTGAGCAGGTCCGTGCCGGGCGCCAGCGGAACGTCGTGCGCGGCGGCGAGCGCGCGCGCGCTGTGCTTCAGGCCGAAGGTTCGGATATTGTCCGGCGTGGGGCCGATGAACACGATGCCGGCGGCGGCGCAGGCCTCCGCGAAATCGACATTCTCCGCGAGGAAGCCGTATCCCGGGTGGATGGCGCCGGCGCCCGTTCGGCGCGCCGCTTCCAGGATCGCGGCGATGTTGAGATAACTCTCCGATGCCCGCGCGCCGCCAATGCACACGGCCTCGTCTGCCTGGGAAACGTGGAGCGAGCCCTCGTCCGCTTCGGAATAAACGGCGACCGAGCGCAGGCCCATTCGCCGCAGCGTGCGGATGATGCGGGTAGCGATCGCGCCCCGATTGGCGATCAGAACGGTATCGAAGGTCATGCGGTCACGATCATCCGGACGGGCGTCGGGTTGAACCCGTTGCAGGGATTGTTGATCTGCGGGCAGTTGGAGACGACGACGACGACATCCATCTCCGCGCGTAGGTCCACGGTCAGCCCGGGCGCGGATATGCCGTCGACGATCCCGAGTGAGCCGTCCTCTTCGACCGGCACGTTCATGAAGAAATTGATGTTGGAGACGATGTCGCGCTTGCCTCTCCCTTCGGAGAGGTTCGCTTCGAGGAAGTTTTCCACACAGGCATGCTCGGCCCTGGTGTGATGACCATAGCGCAGCGTGTTGGATTCGCACGAGCAGGCGCCGCCGATGGTGTCGTGATAGTCGACGGACGTCGCGGCGATGGTCATCATCGGCCGGCCCTCGTTCGATCGCAGCACCGTGCCCTCGCGAAGGAACAGATTGCCCTGCGCTGCGACCGTGTCCTGCGCGCTGTAGCGCTCCGCATCGTCGGCGGCGGCGTAGAGGAGAAAGTCGACGGCCTGGTTGCCCTCCAGATCGACGATACGCAGGATCTGGCCGGCCGCGACATGATGCAGCCAGGGCGCCCGCGCGGGCACGACGACATCGTGGACGACGGTGCCCGGAAGGCCGGACAGATGGGGATCAACGCTCATTCGGGCATGGTCCTTGATTAACGGCGGAAATAGTCTTCGACATTCTCGAAGGCGCGCAGACCCTCGGGCGTCGCGTTGCGGATGGCGTCGTCGGCGGGCGTGACGGGACCGCGCCAGGCGGTTGCGCGTAACGGGGTCACCGTCCAGTCAGTGCGCGGATCGAGAACATGCGGGCAGTTCGCGATCACGACGATCGTGTCCATTTCCGCGCGCAGGACCATTGTCCGGCCCGGCGGAAACGGCCCGATCTGCGGCATGATCACGCCGTCGGCTTTGATCCTGGCGCCCTTGAACAGCGTCACGCAGGGATGGACGTCGCGGCGCTGAAGCCCATGCTTGGCCACGCCGAGGAGGAACCGGTCGCGTCCGCTGGGGCAGGGGCCGCTATTGCTGCCATTCCCATATTTGGCAGCGTTGGTCGCGGCGTTGGAGGTCCCGCAAAAGCTGTCATGCGTGCCGGCATCGTCTTCCAGAATGCTCACGAGCACGCGGCCCATGTCCGACAGCAGCAGCTTGCCCTGGCCGAGATAGGCGTTCCATTGCACCTTCACCGTGTCCGCGACGTTGAGCCGTTCAGTCGGCATCTCGGCGTTGAAGAGGAGCAGCGAAGCGCACGCGTCGCCCTTGACGTCGATCAGTCGCAGGCGAGCACCGCGCGAGAGGCGCCGCGTGGCATAGCCGCCTGCCGCGATGGTTTCTTCCCACAGCAATGCGTCCGTGGGCACGCCCGCCGGCAGATCGTCCGCAACCGGCGGCAGCACCGGCATCGCTTCCACCACCGTGCCCGCCATGCCGCGCGCATGGTCGCGCGCAGCCAGTGGATTCGCCAGGGTATCGGTCATGCGGCGGCTCCCGCAGCCTTGCTGTTCTCGGCCTCCTGCTCATGTAGAGGCGGCAGGAGCGCGGTGGTCGCGACGAGTTCGAGTTGCTGCACGCCCCGGACGCGCCGGAGCGCGTCGCACAATTCCTTCAGCCTCACGGCCGGGCCCTGCACCAGCAGAACCTCGAGCGACTGGTCATCCTCCAGAAACACGTGCTGGGAGGAAATAACCTCCTTGAGATAACGGGCCTGCGTTTGGGCCAGCTGATGCCGCACGCGGCCACGATCGCCGCGGTAGACCATCGTGATCGTGCCGGCGAGCAGATCGTCGGGCCGGGTGAACGCCTCGTGCTGGGCAAGGGCATGACGGATCAGTTCCGCCATGAGCTGAGAGCGCGACGGCAGTCCGCGCTCCTCCACCATCATATCCAGCTGGCGAAACAAATCCCCGGGAAGGCTCATGCTGAGCCTGGCCAGGCCGACGGGTTCGGTACTCATGTCCAATCCTCAACTGATTGATAATATTTCATTTGTTGGAATGCCGGGCTCTTCATCGGCCGTGCGGCCGGCCCTGTTCCGGAGCGGAAGGTCGTAGACGGCCGTCGCGCCAAACCGGTGGGGCGCGTGCGGATCGTGACGGCGCTTGTCGAGCGCGATCACGCGCGTTCCCAGGGCGAAGGCCTCGTGGATGTCGTGGGTCACCATGATGATCGTCAGCGCATAGTCGCGCCAAAGCCGGGTGATGAGCGCGTGCATGTCCGCGCGGATACCGGGATCCAGTGCGCCGAACGGCTCGTCGAGCAGGAGGATGCGCGGGCGCTTGATCAGGGCCTGGGCGATTGCCAGCCGCTGCTGCATGCCGCCGGACATCTGCGCGGGATAGAGGTGGAGGCTGTCGCCCAGACCGACTGCGTTCAACATCTCGACCGCTTCGTCCATCGCCGCACGCCGCGCCGCGCCGAACAGTCGCGCCGAAAGCGGAGCCTTTGCGCATTCGAGCCCGAAAACCGTGTTCCGCAATACCGACAGGTGAGGAAACACCGAATAGCGTTGGAAAACGACGCCCCGATCCGGGCCGCACTCCGGCGAGAGCGGAATCCCGTCGAGGAGGATGGTTCCGCGGGTAGGCACCTCCTGCCCGAGAATGATGCGTAGAAGGCTGCTCTTGCCCGCCCCCGAAGGCCCGATGATCGAGACGAAGGAACCGGCCTCGACGTTGAGGTTCACCCTCTCGAGGACGATCTTGTCGCCATATTCGACCCAGATGTTGCGAAGGCCGAGGAGCGCGCTCAATGGCTCGTTCCATGCGCCCAGGGAAACAGGCGCTCGCTCAGAAAGACCAGCGTCACGTCCAGCAGGATTGCCAGGACGGCGATCCAGGCGACGTACGGGATGATGACGTCCATGGCGAGATAGCGGCGAACGAGGAAGATCCGGTAGCCCAGGCCCACGTCGGATGCGATCGCCTCCGCGGATATGAGGAACACCCAAGCCGGACCGAGCGACAGGCGCACCGCGTGGAGAAGACGCGGCATGGCCTGCGGCAGCGCGACGCGGATCATGATCTGCCAGCTGCTTGCACCCAATGTCTGGGCCTTGACGATTTGCTCTCTCGGCAAGGCGCCGACATGGGCGGCGATGTCGCGCACCATGACGGGCGCTATTCCTATGACGATCAGGGCGATCTTTGCCGTTTCGCCCAATCCCAAGGCGATGAAGAGGATCGGAAGCAGGGCGATCGGCGGGATCACGGCGATGGCCGTCACCAATGGCCCCAGCGTGGCGCGTACCGGTGGCAGAATGCCCAGCACGAGCCCAATAGCGAGCGCCGCCAAGGTCGCGATCCCGAGCCCGATACCCAGCCGCTGAAGGCTGGCCAACGTATCGGCCCAGAAGAGCAGCTGACCGGAAAGCTGGTCCGGCTGGAAAAGAAGCGCGGCCATGGCCTGGGCCATGCCGCTGGGCAATGGGAAGATTTTGTCTGCCGGATTCGCGGCGTGGCGCTGCGCCGCCATGAAGAGATAAAGCAGCACCAGAAGCAGGATCGGCAGCGACCCCAGAAGGATACGGTCGCTCCGGCGAACTTGACGATTCACCCAACGCATGTCCTCACATTACCTTCGATGAGCAGGGGGCGATAAAGCCGAGCAAAGACGATCAGAGCTTCCCGTCGGCCGCCAACTTCATGAAGCTCTCGTCGAATCGAAGCGTCACATGCTGGGGATCGCCAAGGGTCTTTCCGCCCGGAAAAGCCATGCCGACCGCACCGGCAGACGACGCTCCTTTGAACAGCCCCTTGGAAAAGCTGAAATCACGCACCAGCGTCATGGTTTTCACGAGTGACGGAGCCGATGTCGCCGCCACGGCGGCCTTGGGGTCGGAATAGAGGTAGGTCGTCGCAAGCTGCCTGTCGAACGCCTCGGGACTCGTGCCGGACAGCTTCGCCATGGCCGCGCGCGCTTCCTTGCCCTTGGCATCCTGACGCTTCATCAGGGCCGTCGTCTCATACCAGATCCCGGCGAGCGCCTTGCCAAGGTTCGGATTGGCCTTGAGCGTGGCTGTATCTACGACCAGCAGGTCGAGGATTTCACCGGGAATGTCGGCGGAACTGAAGACCTGCTTAACGCCCGGTTCTGCCTTCATCACCGAAAGCTGCGGGTTCCATGCGACAGCCGCCTTGACGTCCGGACTGCCGAAGGCGCCGACGATGTCGGCGTCGGACGTGTTCACCGTTTTGACGTCGGTCGCCTTCATACCGACCGATTCCAGTCCGCGCGCCAGCAAATAGTGGGAAACCGACAACTCGACCAGATAGACTTGCCTACCCTTGATCGCACTGAGCTGGTCGGCGCCCTTGAGCAGGATACCGTCGTTGCCGTTCGAATAGTCCCCGACGATGATGGCGCTGGTGTCCTTGCCGCCCGCGGCGGGGATGGTGAGGGCATCCATGTTGGCGACGGTCACGCCGTCGAACTTGCCGGCAGTGTACTGGTTCACCGACTCCACATAGTCGTTCACCTGAACGATGTGGATCTTGATCCCGTATTTGTCCTCCCACTTCTTCACGATGCCGGCCTGTTGGGCATAGGGCCAGGGCATCCAGCCGGCGTAGATCGACCACCCGATATTGAACTCGTGGCGCGGCTCGGATTTACCGCCCGGCGCTTGGGAACACGACGCGACCAGAAGCGCTCCGGCCATCAGCGCCACTCCGCTCACCCTGCCAAACCCCTTGATCATGATTCGATCCCCTTTCGCATTGCAGCATCTCTGCAATCGAGAGGTTTGTCCATTAAAAATATTACGGACTACAGCATAGGTAATACCTTATCGATGGAAGCAAGCTGTTGTAACGACCGCTCCCGGCCCATCGAGCCGGACGGGTACGAGATGCCGGTGCGGCGCTCGTTCAGATCACCTCCGCCAATTTACGCGGATAACACCATCCCGGGCGACTCGGCTTTGCGATGATTCGGGAATCGGAGAGCGGGACAGCGATTCGACGGATGGATCGGGAGCGGTGCGCATTCGGCAACGCCAGTGGCGACCGGGTGGTGTCGTTTGAAATGTGACAGTTTTGTGCAGCGCAGCGCATCCAGACTTCATACTGAGCAACTGCAAAATTATTACGCTTGACGTATTCCGTAATATCCATACCTTTCCATGGTTGCTCCGTGAGGCGGCGGAGAGGAAAGGGTTCGGCAACGCCGTCATCGCCGGCTGAAAGTGGGGGTTCCGTGGATCGGAAGCTGGTCTGCAATGCTGCACTAATGGGCAAGTTGCCGCCGGTCGTCGGCGATGCGCGGCGCGCGGGCCGGCTTGGTTGGTCATGCGACCGTCCAGGCATGCACGACCTGTTTTTGGGGGATTCGCGGAGCCTCGGCAAACCTGTCGCACGCAGTGGCAGGGGCCGCGGAATATTGAAGACGACAGGACGCAAATCGACCGAAAAGGCGCCGGCTTAGCCAGAGCGCCAATGGGAGGGATGTCACTTTTCGACGGGCTCTATCGAAGGGGTCGAAGTGACTATGACATTGATTCGCAACACATTGCTTTGCGCGACCATGCTGATGGGCGTCGGAACCACGTCTGCGTTCGCGCAGGATGCGCCCGCCGGTAGCGGCGCCGAGGGCGACCCCAATGAGATCGTCGTGACCGGCAGCCGCCGCCAGACGACGCTGCAGGACGCGCCGATCAACATCAGCGCGGTCAGCTCGGAGCAACTCTCCAAACAGCGCATCGATGATATCAGGTCGTTGGCCGTCTTCACGCCGGGCATGACGGTGGTTGACACTGGGCCCGCTTCGACCGGCACGATCATCATGCGTGGCATCAACTCCAGCGACACGAGCGTCACCGGCTCGCAGCGCGAGAGCGCGGTCGGGGTATATCTCGGAGAAGTCCCGCTTTATTACGACTTCAAGTTGATCGACATCAGCCGCGTCGAAGTGCTGCAGGGCCCGCAGGGCACGCTTTACGGTCTCGGCACGCTTGCGGGTGCGGTGCGCTACATGCCCAATCGTCCGGACACTGACGACTGGTCGGTCGACGCGCATGGCCGCCTGTTCGGCATGTCGCATAGCGGGAGCTTCGGCTTCAACGGCGACGTGGCGGTCAACGTGCCGATTGTGACAGACCACATCGCCTTCCGCACCGCTACCGGCTATTTCGATAGTCCCGGCTTTATCGATTACAATTATCTGCTTCAGAAACCGGGCATATCGGACCCGCAGCCGGGCCGCAGCGCGACCGGCGCGGGGGGCTCGTTCGGCACGGCGGCCCAGCAAGCGGCCAACTTCTACCGCAAGAAGGACGTGAACTACGAACAGACCTTCACGACGCGCAACCAGCTCCTTCTGGAAGCCAATCCGGACATCAAACTCTACCTGACCTATGCGCATCAGCAGACCGCGACCGGAGGGCGCCAGGCCAATGGTGCCGGTGTCCTGGGCACCGGTGAATATGAAGGTCCGTGGCGCTATCTCGAGCCCACCGACCGCAAGGCAGATCTCTACGCGGCCGAGCTCAACATCAATCTCTTCGGCTTCGCGCAGCTCGTCAGCACGACCGCCTACACGAACCAGAAGATCGTCTCGCACCGCGACAATACCGACCTGCTGCTCGATCTCGATTATGGCTACGAGGCTTTCCCCGCTTTCTCGTCCTACAACGACTCGACCGCCTATTATCGCCAGTTCAACGAAGAGGTTCGCCTGGTCTCATCGCATGGCGGTCCGTTTAGTTGGGTCATCGGCGGGTTCTACAATAATTTGAGATACTATAATAACTACCAGGAACACACGCCCGGCTTCGCCAACTTCGCCGGGGTCAACCGACCGGACGATCTCGAATATATCTCTTTCGTCAATACACGCACCAAGGAGAAGGCGGCCTATGGCGAGGGCACCTTCCATATCACCGATGCGTGGCAGGTGACCGGCGGCATCCGCTATTTCAAATATGATGCGTTCGCGACCGGAGGCACCGACACGCCGCTGTTCGGTGGCGGTCTTACCCGTACGCCCTATCCGCTGATCCAGTTCGCGCCGAGTCGTATCAAGTCGGGCAGCACCGGCGATGACGGCGTCGTCTGGAAGGCGAACACGTCCTACAAGTTCAGCAACGACCTTCTGGCCTATTTCACCTACAGCACCGGCTATCGCACCGGCAATGTGAACCGCGTCGCGCCTTGTATCCTGCCGTTGCCGCCGGGCCAGAACGTCTGCGCGCTTCCCAGCGAGCTAGCCTATGGGCCGGACAAGACGCGCAACCTGGAAATCGGTGTCCGCGCCTCGCTGTTCGACAAGCGCCTTCAGTTCAGCCTGGACGGCTTCCACGTCGATTGGAGCGACATCCAGGTCGCGAGCCAGACGGTGAACGGCGCCGTGGGCATTACCGTGAACGGGGGCAAGGCCGTATCGCAGGGTGTGGAGTTCACCGGCCAGTTCAAGGTCACGCCGCGGCTCCTGGTGCAAGGCACCTATTCCTACACCGACGCGCACCTGACCGAGACCGCGCCGGGCGTGGTCGTCAGCCAGGGTGTCCAATATGACGCCCCGAACGGTGGTCGCCTGCCCGGATCGACCAAGCACTCGGGCAGTGCCGGGATCACCTATACCCACCCGCTGGCCGACGATCGTGACCTGGAGTTCAACTGGACCGCAACCTATACGGGAGACATTTATTCGCGCATTGGCCTTGCGGGCAACGGCGAGATCATCCCGGACTATACCACGCACCGCGCCTCGATCACCTATCGTTCGAAACTGGTCGATGTCAGCGTCTTCGCGGACAACATCTTCGACAAATATGCGGTCATCGCGGTCGAGAACGACGTCAGCTCATTCAATCAGGTCCGGACCGACGTGGTCGAGCGCTATTATGCCTATGGTGTGCTGACGCCGCGCCGGGTGGGTATCGACTTCCGCTTCCACTATTGATGCGAATGCCAGGCCTGAAAGGCCAGCGACAGGCCTGGCATAGCTGCTGGACATATCCGTTCGATCCAAAATTTTGAGCGTGCCCTCTTGGGCAAGGGCCTGATCAAGGTAGGAATGGCATGAAGCAAAAGCTCTTCAACCTCGTACCTCCGGCGACGGTCGCCATGGTCATATTGTTCTGGGTGTTCGGCCCCGCGTCCTGGATCGCAAGCCCATGGTCGCTCGTCGTGGCGGGCGCCCTCATAACGGCGTTCGTGCAAGCGCTTGAGGGGATCCACGAGCGGCATGTCGGCTGGCGGCTGAACAAGCGCGAATTTGCGACGGATCTTTTCTATGTGATCCTGAGCTATACCGTAATTGCGTGGGCCTCGACCAAGCTGGCCGAGGATCCGCTGAAGGCAGCCAAGCATTCTCTTGGCATTACCACCGAATGGGCCATGCACATGCCGTTTCTCGTGCAGGTTGCCTTGGTGGTTTTCCTTATCGAGTTCGGCCAGTACTGGTTGCACAGGCTGATGCACAATAATTCATTCTTTTGGTCGACGCACGCGCCGCATCACCATATCACGCAGTTGAACGCAATGAAGGGTGCAGTGGGCAACCCCCTTGAGTTGTTCCTGATCAGCCTCAGTGTGGTCGCGCTGTTTGATTTGCCACAAGCTGCCGTGTTCTGCGCGTTGAACGTCCTGACTGTGATTTCCACGTTCGCACACGCCAATGTGCGGTCTGACCCACCCCGATGGTACGCATTCTTTTTCACGACGATCCAGCATCACAGCCTTCATCATACTGCCTTGAGCTATGAAGATACGCGCTGCAACTACGGCAACTCGCTGATTTTGATCGATCGGATATTCGGCACATATCGCGACGGCGAATCGGCGATCGTGGGCCAGGACGAACGCAAAAGACTGTCGATCTGGGAACAGTTCATCTTCCCTGCCCGGCCGTTGATCGCGAGGATCAAAGAGAAACAAGCCCAATCCAGGTCGGTGGTCAGCTAGCCCATCGGCCAGGCTGGTGCCGCGCTCGCCACAAATACGCCCGCTCCGGATCCCACTGGTGGGTGGCCAACAGGCCAGGTCGAGCCGTCGCGCGGACGTGGCTTATATTTCGTGAGGAGTACGACTCAAATGGGGCTGGGCGCGGTATTTTCCCGATCGGGTTGGAAGGCAAATGTCTGTTTGGCTGGGATGCTCGCCAATGGGGTGCTGATCGCTCCGGAGGTGATGGCGCGGAGCGCCCCGGTTCCTGCGCTGTTCCACGAAAAGTGGATCGACGGCACGGGCGGCTCCGAACCGGAGGCGCAGGTCCAGTCGCTAGACCGCGACACTTATGTCATTCGGCAGTCGGTCAAGACCAATTTCGAGGCGCCTTTCCTCTACCTCATCTTCGGGCGGGACAAGGCGCTGCTGGTCGATACCGGGGCGGAGGACGGCAACATAAGGCCGGTCATCGACCGCCTAGTGGCAAACTGGCTGGCCGCGCATCATCGCAATGCTATTCCGCTCGTCGTCGCGCACAGCCACAGTCACGGCGACCATATCGCAGGCGACAGCGCATTTAGAGACCGTCCGAATACCGTCGTCGTCGGGCTCAAGCCCGCGGATGTGGCCGGTTTCTTCGGCATCAGGAACTGGCCGGACGAGGTTGGCCAGTTCGATCTCGGTGGTCGCGCCCTCAGCATCATTCCGACCCCAGGGCACCAAATCGCCCACATCATGATTTACGACCCCCGATTGAAGATTCTTCTGTCTGGCGACGTCCTTTATCCCGGTCGCCTGTACGTGCCGGTCAATCACATGGCCGAAGAGCGCGCCAGCATCGATCGCGTCGCTGCCTTTGCCGCCACGCACCGTATTCGTGCGCTGCTGGGAGCGCATATAGAGATGTCACGCACTCCCGGGCGCGATTATCCTCAAGCCGTGACGGAGCACCCGAACGAGCATCGCCTCGAATTGTCGGTGGAGAGTATCCGTGAGCTGCAAATCGGTTTGCGGGCGCCGCTCGATATCCCGGAACGCTCGCAGGTCCATGACCATTTCATCATTTATCCGGTGCCATGGCGCCTATCCGCTCTCTCATCGAAGTTGTCGCCGGCGCGGTCCGTTGCGCCCCGGCAGCGCCCATGAGCCGGGGCCGAGGGTAACCCCAATGATCCGTCGGTTTCGATCCACTCCGTAACCCCGACGAGCGCCTTGCCAGGGTAACCAGTCGGGCCGACGATGCGGCCTGAACAGGGCTATGCGCCCAGCAACCGCTTTTTGAACAGCCTCTTGACCAACCAAGCCTCGAGGATTCGTCCGATGAGATAGAGAGCGGCGAAGATCCCCGCAAAGACATAGGCGGCCGTGGGCGAGTGTTTCTTCTTTTCCTTTTCGGCCTTGTCGGCGCCGTCTTTTTTGGGCTTTTCGGGTGCGGGTGAGCCAAGGGCCTTGTCTATCGGGTTTTGCGGCAGTGCCGCCTGCTTTTTTTCGGGCTTTTTCGACGCGTCCGAAGCCTTGCCGGATTTGCCCGCTGCTTCGGTTGACGGTTTGTTGAGCTTGCCAAGGGCTATGGTGATCTGGGCGAAGCCCAGAAACAGCAGCGGCGCCAGAAAGCAGAACAGCAGTGCCCGGCTGGTCAGATGATAGCGCAGCACGGGCCCGGCCGCGCCTTTTTCGATTTGCAGGACGCCACCATCGAAAATGGACATCTTGTCCTGGGCCGCCTGGTCCTTCTTGCGGAAAGTCAGCGTGTCCCTTGTCCGATCGTGGCTGGTGCCGGCCTGGCGGAACAGGGTATCGAGCCTGCCAAAGGCTTCATCGCCCGATTGCCCGGGGGCGAGTTCCAGGCTGCCCCTGATGTGCCAGATCCAGTCGATGAAGCGCCGGTTCACATGATCTCCTGTTGAGATGGCTTTTCGATGCCGGCCCAGGGCGGGAAAGCTCAGGTGGCGGGCCTCAAGCGGCAAGGCTCAGGAAGCCGCTGATGGCGGCCCGGGCCTGGGCAGCACGAATGAGTAGCGGAAGGGTGTGCGGGCAGAGCAGTTCCGTCACTCGGCCGGCACCGCCTCCGGTTGGCCAGATCCTTCCCTGCCAAATCGTGCCTGGATCGACTTCCAGCCCTCGGTGAAGGGATAGGTCATCTGCTCGCGGATCGACATGCGGCGCCCGCCTTCCATGCCCAGCAGTTCCGCCTCGCCGTCGATGCAGGTACCGAACAGGCGGTCGATGAAGATAAAGGTGCCGGAATAATTGCAGCGGGTGGCTTCATAGTCCTGCGAATGGTGCAGGCTGTGATGCTCGGTGGTGTTGAACAGGAAGCGCCACCAGCGCGGCGTGTTGAAGCGAACATTGATGTGCTGATAGGTCCCGATTGCCAGGCCCAATGCGCCGGCGAGAAGGGCTGCCCTTGGCAGGAAGTCAAAGAATCCGTCCAGCGCAAGACCGATCAGGAAAAGTTCGACGGGGTTGCCGACCGCACCCTTGTTGATGTTCAACTGGGTGATGTAGTGATGCACCGAATGGGGCAGCCATAGCGGCTCCCAGTTATGCATCCCGCGATGCATCCAATATTGCCCAAAATCGACGATCAACGCGATCAGCAAGGCCTGCACCAGCAGCGGCAAGCCGGTGAACCATGCCAGCTTCTCCCAGTTGAAATTGTGCTGGACGGCTTCGATCACGGCGTCGCTGCCGATATAGCCGTCGACCATGCGGATAAGCGTATAGGTGAGCCCGACATAGAACAGGTCGGTGGCCGCCTCCTTCCAGGTCAGGCGCCAGCTCTCGTAGCGTGGATTGACCCACTCAAGCGCCAGCAGCAGCACCTTGAAGCCGATGCCGATGCCAACGGCGGTCGATGCCTTTGCAATGGAATTGGGCGCGTAATACCAGAACGCGATCAGCGCGAACAACGCTACGGGCTGGAACCAGGTGAAGACGAACTGCTTCACCGGGCCGCCTTCCACCCGGGGTATGTTTTCCCACCCCACGGTGACCGGCGACTGGGTGCCTATCAGCCTTTTACCTACGCGAACTCCGTCCATATGCGTGCTCTCGCAATGCTTGTCCTATCTCGCGGTTTTGTCCGGCCCGCCAAGGGACGAGGATGATGTCCGCAATAGGTTCAGCATCGTGAGAACGCATCCATCACGCCAGATGCCGTTAAAGTATGTATCTCATAGATACTGTCTATGCCGTCGTGTTTGGGTGGCGAGACGTCGAGCTAGGCAGGCGAACCGTTTCTATAGAAGCGGTGCCAGCGTCCGACGGTCAAATCCACGGCCCTTCGGTGTATCAGAGGTATTTTCGGGCGATCGATGCCGAACGTCTCCGGAATCTGAAAAATATCTTCTTCCCGCTTTTTCCTTGTAAATCAAAAAGCGTAGTTTTTGACGGCTTCCCAGTCGGGATTACGTCGTAATTTTAATAAATATCATTTAATATCAGATTGTTGCCTGTAATGTGAACAATTGAGTGGGAATGAGGATATAAACGGCGGGCGTGCACTCGCGTCGAGCGGCGCGCTTCCAGCGTCGAAAAAAATTGCAGGACCGCGTCGATTCCCGACAATCTCGTTCGTCGTCCCGATGAGACGCCAAAGGGGCGGGCTCGAACAAGGAGACAGACGATGCGGGTTATGGTGTTTGCGATAGCCACCGAGGACAGCGAAGCGGGCCTTGCCCCCACGCCCGAGGCACTCGAGGCGTGGGAGGCGATGGACCGGTTCACCGAAGAACTGGTCAGTGCCGGCGTGATGGTGGCCGGTGCCGGCCTGAAGCCCACCGCCGAGGGCAAGCGCATCGTCAGCGAGGGCCCCGGCCGCACGGTCATCGACGGACCGTTCGCCGAGAGCCGCGAGATCGTCGCCGGCTTCTCGATCTGGGAGGTCAAGGACATGGACGAGGCCGTGGCATGGGCGAAGCGCAGCCCCAATGCCATGCAGGGCCGGAGCGTGATCGAGATTCGGCCGTTCTACGAGGCGGCGGATCTGGCCGAGTTCATCACGCCGGAGGAACTCGCGACGCCGCGTGATGGAGAGCGCGGGAAGCTCGGCGTCGCCTGATACTGCCGCTGAAGCGGGCCAGGCGCATCGCGTGCCTGGCCCGTGTGGTGCGGACTATCGATCTTGCCGCGGAGCCGGCACGGGCTGCGCCGCATGCCTGCGCTATTTCCCCAACACCCCGCACAGATGCTCGGCCAGCCGGATCGAGAGCGTGATGATCGTGAAGGTCGGGTTGGAGATCCCGGTCGACGCAAAGACCGAGGACCCGGCGACGTAGAGATTGTCGAGCGCGTGCACCTTGAGATTCGCATCGACCACGCCCTGGGTGGGATCGGCCGACATGCGCGTCGTTCCGATATGGTGCCCGTTGACGATCAGCTGGTCCTTCACGCTTCCCCAGGAGGGGAAGTACACGTCGCCGTTCAGGGCGTTGACGGCGGTTTTGAACAGCTCGGTCGACTTGGTGTAGGTCGCCTCGTCCCTTGGGCCGAGCTCCCATGTGATCCGGGTCTGTTGCTGGCCGAAGACCGGATCGAGCGTGTCGGCAAGCGTGACCCGGCTGTCGGGATTTGGCGCCATCTCGAAATAATATTGGCCACCGCCGGCCCAGAACCAGCAACTGCCGATGCCCCACGCCCTTTGCTGATCGGCATTGGGGGAAAATCTGCCCGTGACCGTTACGCCATTCTTGTCCTTCCACCCGTCACCCTGCCGGGCTCCGGCGAGCGTTTCGCCGTTCATCAGCCTGGTTTCGCCGTCGGTAAGATAATTTCCCGTGATCGAGACGACGCCACTGGCGGAGAGCGGGTGGCACATGAAATAGCGGCCGACTTGGTCGTGCTCGTTCCCCGCGTTCGAAAGCAGGAGCTGGCGGGCGTTCGCGACCGCGCCGCATGCCAGCACGAAAACGTCGGCCTTGATGGTGAACTCGGTCGCCTTTTGCGGGGGCGATTGATCGTCCATGCTGGCCACTCGCAAGGTTTGCACACTACCTTGCGTATGATCGATATCGAGCAGGCTGGCGTTGAGGATCACATCGACTGCGCTCTCGCCGATCGTGATTCCATCGAACGTCCGGGTCGCGAAATTCAGATAGCTGGAACCCATGAACTGGTACATCTCGGTGTCGAAGCCGGAAAGATGGGGGACCTCGGCTCCCAGGACTTCCGCCCAATATTCGGCGCTGAAATCGTCACTATGGAGCGCGCAGAAAGCGGCGGCCTTCGCATAATAGGGGTCCAGGTCGGCGCGGCTGATCGGCCATCCGGGAAAACCGGGCCGCTCTTCGAAGGTGATCGGGTCGAGCGGGCGGGATTGGCCGCCCCAGTGAGAAGAGGTGCCGCCGAAGATACGCTCGCGTTCCCAGGCGCTGTTGCCCGGTCCGTAATAGGGCTGAAGCAGGAACTCGGGCTCGTTGGTCGCGAACAGGCCATCCGACGTCCCGTTGTAGAGGAAGACCTTGTCGGGCCAGCTCGCACGATAGTCGCCAGCTGAGCGAAAATCGCGGCTTCCCTCGATCAGGGTGACGTTCAGGCCAGCCTTTTGCAGATACCACGCCGCGGTGATACCGGCGGGGCCGGAGCCGATGATGCATATCTGAGTGGAAACCACAGAACCGCTGGCGATATCTTTGCCATTTCTGATCATCGAATCCCTCCCAAAGTTGTTTCTGAGCTAGAACGCGCCTCTAAATTTAGTCAAGAGTCAGGCGATCGCTTCGGTAATAACTCTAGAATCACGTTGATTATGATAATCAGCGGAAAAGACTTAATGTTGGGACTTAATTTCCTGGTGTGACAAGATAATAAAAACATCGAGATTTGGTTGTATCATGCTCATGCTTCGACGGCTTCTGTATTTTTACTGAGTACTTCGTGAATAGTTTAAACGGTGACGCGCAAGTGGGTGTGCAGCCGAGCAGCCTTGCTGTCGGACTCTTGCCTGCCAATCGGCTTGTCATAGAGATTGGGCGCGTGTCGCGGTCTTGCCGCCTTGCGTGCCCCCTGGAGATAGTCCCGTTCTGGCGACATCCGGCGCCGCCGGAGGCGGCTGCGGGTAAAGTCTGGCGCTCGCCGTTCGATACGCGGAGCGACCGGGCCTGAAGGATTCCGACCCGGTACCCCTATCTCACGCCCTGCACGCGTGCCTTTGCCCGTTCCTTGCCCCTGATCTCGATCTCGATCTCATGCGCCCGGGCCATCTGCGCCTCGGCGCTGCGCGTCAGGGCGTCCGCCACCTGGTCATTGCCCTGCTGGCGGTTGCTGGCGGCATTCTGAAGCTCGAGGACGGCATTGGTGCGGTGCTGCGCCACCTGCTTCAACTCCAGGATGATCTCGTCGTCGATCGCCTGGATGGCGCGCGCGACTCCGTCGCCCACCGTCGGCGCGGGGCGCGGGCCAGGTGGGGCGCCGGCAGCCGCTGGAGGCTTGGCGAACGGGTCCACCCCGTCGAGGATCGCGCAAGCGATTGCGCAGAGGTGCAATGGAACGCCTGTCGCCATGCACGCTTCGATGCATTTCTTCTGGCCAGCGGCGAAGATGGGCGGCCAGGGCGCTTCGGGCGGCCAGCCGGGCGGTGGCTCCTTGGGCCATGGCAGCGGGGTTGCCTGACGTTCGGCGGCGCCTGGTTTCTCGGGCATGAATCCCTCCAACGCTGGTGAGTGCCGCCGGCAAGAGGCCGTCAAACGGCACGGGCTCGCAATAGGTCGATAATGCTGCTCCCACAGATTCTAGATTGCAAATATAATCCGTAACTATTGATCATCATTGATGATTATACATCCGAATCCGGATGGATAAAATTGTAAGGAATCGACATTCATCACTTAAGTTATTGAATGACTGATCTATTGGATTGTCCGTATTAGTACATTTCGACTCGGCTCCGTCGTGGACAGTTCGTCGAGAGCAAGGCGCACCGTTGTGGCGAATTGCTGGTGCGGCACTGATTGCCGCCCGATCCCGATTGCCTTACGCCGGGCCATCCGGGAGCAGGGGGCTTCAATGCAGATCGAAAGTCGTCGCAGCGCCTCGCTTCCTTTTGCCCTGGTCGCGTGCGTCCTCGCGGCGGCCGTCGCCCGCGCCGATGCGCCGGTGGATGCTGGGCCACCCGTCTGGGCCTATCCCGGCAATGTTCCCGGTGCCGCGCAGCCGCCGCAGGACGCCGACGAAAAGCTGCGCGTGCCCGACAGCACAGTCTCCTTCGCCCGCAAGGAACTGCGCAACCTGTTCGCCGTGCCAGACTGGTACCCGGGGGATCATCCGGCGATGCCCGATGTGGTCGTGCATGGCCGAGCGCCAGGCGTACGCGCCTGCGGCTTCTGCCACCTGCCGAGCGGCGACGGCCGTCCGGAGAACGCCCCGCTTGCCGGCCTGCCCGAATCCTACATCGTCCAGCAGATGGCCGACTTCAAAAGCGGCGCGCGCACATCGTCGGTCCCGCATCGTCTTCCCACTGATTGGATGGCGGAAATCGGCAAGGTGACGACGGATGGGGAAGTCCGGAGTGCCGCCGCCTATTTCGCAAGGCTGCCGCTGCGATCGCACCTCTCGGTCATCGAGACCCCGACCGTCCCGCGCACCGTCGCCAAAGGCTGGCTGCTCACCCCGGTGCCCGACGGCGGCACTGAACCGCTCGGCGACCGCATCGTCGAGACGCCCGCCGACCTCGAACGCTTCGAGCAACGCGACGCCCATGTCCCGATCCTCGCTTATGTGCCGCCCGGCAGCATCGCCCGGGGCAAAGCGCTCGCAAATGGCGACGACACCAGGGGCATCCCGGCCTGCGCCGCCTGTCACGGCGACGATCTCGGCGGCACTGACGCGATCCCTTCGCTGGCTGGCAAGTCGCCCAGCTATGTCGTCCGCCAGCTCTATGATTTCCGTTCCGGCGCGCGTTCCGGCCCTTCGGCGGAACCGATGAAGCCTGTCGTCGCACCGATGAGTCAGGCCGACATGCTGAACCTCGCTGCCTATCTCGCCTCGCTGAAGCCAAAGCCGGCGAAACCCTGATCCCATTTCCTGTTTGACGACCGTCCAACAAGCGGGAACAACAAGCGGTGAAGAGCAGGAGGGAATGATGTCCAGGCTGGTTGTGCGCGTCCTCGGGCTGGCGGCCGTGATAGCGGCATCGTCACCCGTGTTGGCGGAAACGCTCTATGTCCGCGCCGGAAAGCTGGTCGATACCGAAAAGGGTGTGGTCCTTCCCGACCGCCTGATCCGCATCGACGACGGCCGCGTGACTGCCGTGACGCCCTGGGCGCCGCCGCCGCCGGGCGCGGCGCTGACCGACTGGAGCGGATACACGGTACTGCCCGGCCTCATCGACATACACACCCATCTCGCCGACACCGAACAATCGGCCAATGTCGCCGAGCCGCTGCTCCATTCGGGCGCCGACATTGCGCTGCTCGGTGCGAAGCACGCCCGCGATACGCTCGCTGCCGGCTTCACCAGCGTCCGCGACGTCGGCACCTTCCGTGCGTTCGGCGATGTGTCGCTGCGCAATGCGATCGATACCGGGATGGTCGAGGGCCCGCGGATGAGCGTCGCCGGCGCCTATCTCACCGTCCCCGGTGGCGGCGGCGAAGTCACCGGCATGGCGCCCGATGTGGAGGTCCCCGCGATCATGCGCATGGGCGTGGTCACGGGGCCGGCGGACATGACGGTCAAGGCGCGCCGCCTGTTCCAGGGCGGCGCCGATTTCCTGAAGCTGATCGCGACCGGTGCCGTGCTTGCCGCCGGTACCGAGCCCGGTGCGCCCGAGCTGACCGAGGAGGAGATGCGCGCCGCCGTCGCCGAAGCCGTCCGCAACGGCAGCTACGCCACCGCGCATGCGCACGGTGCCGAGGGCATCAAGCTGGCGATCCGCGCCGGCGTGCGCTCGATCGAGCATGCCTCGCTGATCGACGACGAAGGCATTGCGCTGGCCAGGGCGAAGGGCGTCTGGCTGGTGATGGACATCTATGATGGCGACTATATCGATCAGGTCGGCAAGCGCGACGGCTGGCCCGCCGAGATCTTGCGCAAGAACACCGAAACCACTGACGCGCAGCGCGACGGTTTCCGCAAGGCCGTTCGTGCCGGCGTGAAGATCGCATACGGCACCGATGCCGGCGTCTATCCGCACGGCCTGAACGCGCGGCAATTCCGGTACATGATCCGCTACGGCATGACGCCGATGCAGGCGATCCAGTCCGCCACCACCAGCGCTGCCGCGCTGATGGGCAAATCCGCCGATGTCGGTGCGGTCTCCCCCGGCCATTATGCCGATCTGATCGCGGTGACGGGCGATCCCGTCGCCGATATCGGTGTGCTCGAAAAGGTCGATCACGTCATGAAAGGCGGCAAGCTCGTTCGCTGAGGTCGATCAACGCGCACAGGCGCCATCTCTTCCCCCCGCTCGTTTCGGCATCGTTCAGAAGCGCCTCGCTACCCTGCGGCTGGATCGAATCGACAGGGGTGGCTTTATGGCGCGTTCAATCGGGTGGCGTGCGGGCGCCCTGGCGGCAACGATCGTCACGGCGAGCCCCGCGCTGGCCGAGGATTACAAGCCCGTCGCCTGCACTGCACACCAGCTCTGGCAAGGCCGCCCACTCCATGCGCCAGTGACGCCAGTGTTGGAAGGCGCCATCCCGGAAACCGCGCTGCCGTCCGCCACGGCCGCTCAGCTCGACAGCCTCTTCGACACCATGCGCAGCGCTGCCAGGGCTCAGGCGCTCGGCATCGCAGTCGGCCGGACAGGGGAGGGACTCTGGTCCCGCATCGAGGCACCCGCGGGAAAGCGCCTCTGGTGGGCCAGTGCCGGCAAGACCTTCGTCGCGGTCGTCGTCCTCCAACTCGCCGAGGAAGGCAAACTCTCGCTCGACGACTCAGCCTCGCGCTGGATCAAGGGCGTGCCGAACGGTGACGCCGTCACCGTGCGCGACCTGCTTGCCCATACCAGCGGCGTGTTCAGCGCCAATGAGGATCTGCGCATCCGCGCCAAGCCGCATTACCTGCCGCCCGCGGAAACGCTGGCGATCCTCCGCCGCCATGGTGCGATGTTCTGTCCGGGCTCGAACTGGCGCTATTCGAACAGCGGCTATGATCTGCTCGCGATGATCGTCGAGGCGGTCGATCGTCGTCCGCTGCCCGAGGCGATCGCGGCGCGCATAGCAAAGCCGCTCGGCCTCACCTCGATCGTCGCCTTGCGCGCCGGCCAGCCAACGCCGGACGTCGTTCCGCCCGCATTGTCGAGCGGCACGCCCATTGATGTCTCCACGGTCGGCGCGGGTGGCCCGATCGCCGGCGATCCCGCGGACATGGTTCGCTTCTGGAGCGCTCTGCTTGGGGGCAGGCTGCTCCGCCCTGCGACCATGAACCAGATGTTCGGCCAGCTCCATCCGATGTTCGATCCCGGCACCTGGTACGGGCTCGGCGTGATGGTCCTCGACGTCACTGACGGCGCGCGCACTGACATATGGCTCGGCCATGCCGGCGGCGCCCCTGGCGCCAGTGCGATGCTGGCCTGGTCACCCGCCGACCGAACGATCGTGGCGGTCGCGCTGACCGGAGACGGGCCCGCCGCCGCCGTAGCGAACGCTGTCCTTAAATCGCTCCGCGCCCCGCTGCGTTAGGCGCAAGATGCATTAGTATTGACTAATGCATTAGTGGTGACTAATGATTCGCGCATGCTCGAAGCCGCCGCCATCACCGCCGTCATGCGCACCCTTGCCGATCCCACGCGGCGCGGCATCTTCGAGCGCGTCTTCAACGCGGATGAGATCACCGTCGCCGAATTGACCAAAGGCAGCGGCGTCACCCAGGGCGCCATCTCGCAACACCTCAAATCGCTCAAACAGGCCGGTCTCGTCGCTGAGCGACCCGAGGGCCGCAACGTCTATTACCGCGCCCGGCCCGACGGCCTCGCGCCCCTGGTCGACTGGATGGACCATTATGGGGTCTTCTGGCGCGACCGTTTCGCCGACCTCCGCTCCCTGCTCAAGGAAATCGACCCATGAACCAGCTTGCCCAGAAGACCCGGGAATCCCGGGCCGGAACCAGCGACATCGTCGTCGACGAGGTCTTCCCCCATGCGCCCGAGACGATCTGGAAGACGCTGACCGACGGCCCCGTCATGGGCCGCTGGCTGATGGCGCCGACCGGGTTCGAGCCGGTGGAGGGCACCAGCTTCACCTTCCAGACTACCCCGGCGGGCGAATGGGACGGCGTCATCCATTGCCAGGTGCTTGAGGTCGTCGAGAACCAGCACCTCGCCTTCGCCTGGAAGGGCGGGCACGAGGGCAACAGGGGCTATGGATCGCCGCTCGACACGATCGTCACCTGGACGCTCGCTCCGGCCGAGGGCGGCACCCGGGTTCGCATGGTCCATTCGGGCTTCGATCTGCCGAAGAACGAGAGCGCGTTTTCCAATATGAGCCAGGGCTGGAAGAAGGTCGTGCCGGCCATGGCCAAGGTGGCCGGCGAGCTGGATTCGTAAAAGGCCCGATTCCGACCACCACCTCCTGCTGAATAAGGAAGAAGATGAGCGAACCCTATACCGGCGGATGCGCTTGCGGTGCGATCCGCTACTCGATCGCCGCCGAACCGATGTTCCAGAACGATTGCCAGTGCCGCGACTGTCAGCACAAGAGCGGCACCGGCCATGGCTCCTACCTCACCTTCGCGCAGCGCGCCGATGTGACGCTGAACGGCGAGGCGACTCATTGGGACATGGTCGGCGACAGCGGCAATGTGAAGACGCGCGGCTTCTGCCCGACCTGCGGGTCGCCGGTCTATCTCGGCTTCTCGGCCATGCCCGATCTGTTCACCGTCCACGCCGCCAGTCTCGACGATCCCGGCCGCTACCGCCCGCAGGCGGTGACCTATACGGTGCGCGGCCATGCCTGGGATCGCCTCGATCCGGCGCTGCCGGCATTCGCCACGATGCCGCCGATGTAGGGGAGAGGACTAAACCGGTAAGGGGTGAAGCAAGCGGCACCCGGATTGGCCGCACCGGCAAGCTCCGTTGCCAGTCCTCATCGAGCCACGTTCCCGCCAAGGATAATTGGGCCGGTCGATCTGCCTGCGATTGATACCTGTCTCGTCGATATGCCCGCCGGCCTCTTGCCGCCGCGAACACCCGTCGCTTTTTTTTGGAATAGAACGGGTTTGATCGCAAGGCACGGGATGTCGCCAAGTCCAAACCCGGTACGCTGGCATTATACAGCCGGGAGTTATTTCGATGGATTTGCGTGGCAAGACGATCATTATTACTGGCGCAAGCAGCGGTATTGGCGCGGCGGCTGCCTTGTTATTTTCCGACGCCAAGGCAAATCTTGTGCTTGGCGCTCGTCGCTCCGCCGAACTGGAAGCGATCGCATCGCGGATCCGCGGGCAAGGCGGCAATGTGGCAATCCTCAGCGGGGATGTGATCGACGAGGGATATGCCGACGCGCTCGTGAATCTCGCGAGGAGCGAATTCGGGGCCCTTGATGGCGCTTTCAACAACGCCGGAGTGGTGGGGGATATGTGCCCCGTGTCGAAGATGCCGATCGACAATTGGAACAAGGTAATCGCGACCAACCTCACCAGCGCGTTCCTCGCCGCAAAGGCTCAGATACCGGCGATGGTGGCCCGTGGGCGCGGCTCCATTGTGTTCACGTCTTCCTTCGTCGGCCATAGCAATGGCGGCATGCCCGGCATTGCTGCCTATGCCGCATCCAAGGCGGGCCTGATTGGCTTTGTGAAGTCGCTGGCGTCGGATCACGCGGCGGATGGCGTCCGCGTGAATGCGTTGCTGCCGGGCGGAACGATCACGCCGAGCGGCGGTGAGGGTGATCCCGCGACCTTGGAATTCATCGCAAGGCTGCACCCCATGAAACGCATGGCGGACGCCCGTGAAATCGCCGAGGCCGCTTTGTTTCTCCTCTCCGACCGCTCCAGCTTCATGACGGGATCCCCCATGCTGGTCGACGGGGGCATCTCCGTGCGGCTGGTCTAACGCCGGCGCAAAGGTGACGATGTGCGCTGCTCGGTCACCGAAACAATCTTTCCCTCATCGCGGATTGTCTATTAAGATACTGATAAATAAGTATAATATAGGACGATCAAGATGGCGAAAATGTCAGCAACCCTACTGACATTCTCAACACGCGCTCCCGATTAAAACCGTCCGCAAAGCCCGATAGACCCGTGGCTTGGCGGCGCACGCGCATCGCCTCTTTCTCATCGTTGCATCTGGTTCTTGCCTCACGAAACCTTGCGCCGCGCGCGCTGCTGGGCGACAGCGCGGCGATGCCGGATCTGTCCGAACCCACGCCCCGCGAAGCGACCCCCGCCGACGCGCCCGCAGTCATCGCCCTCTGGGAAGCCTGTGGCCTCACCCGCCCATGGAATGACCCGCTGGCCGATTTCACCCGCGCACTCGCCGGCCCGATCTCGACGATCCTGATCATGGGGCAGGGGCCTCTTGCCGGTTCGGTCATGGTCGGTTTCGACGGGCATCGCGGCTGGGTCTATTATCTCGCGGTCGCGCCCGATCACCGCCGGCATGGTCTCGGCCGTATCCTGATGGCCGAGGCGGAGGCCTGGCTTCGCGCTCGCGGTGCCCCCAAGATTCAGCTCATGGTGCGCGACGACAATCACGCCGCGCTCGGTTTCTACGAAGCGCTCGGGCTCGAACCGCAAAAGGTCGTGACGCTCGGCAAATTCCTGAAGGATTGACAATGGCTGCCACGCTCTATGGCATCAAGAATTGCGACACGATGAAGAAGGCCTGGACCTGGCTCGACGCGCACGGCGTGGCCTATGACTTCCACGACTACAAGAAGGCCGGCATCGACGAGGCGACCCTGCGCGGCTGGGCGGGGCAGGTGGGCTGGGAAGTGCTGCTCAACCGCGCCGGCACCACCTTCCGCGCGCTGCCCGATGCCGACAAGGCGGATATCGGCGAGGACAAGGCGATCGCGCTGATGCTGGCCAATCCCTCGATGATCAAGCGGCCGGTGCTCGATAGCGGCGGCAAGCTGCTGGTCGGCTTCAAGCCCGACATCTATAGTGCGGCAGGGCTTGGATAATCCGGGAGAAATTGAATGCCGACCGCACGCTGGAACGGGACTGTCATCGCTGAATCCGACGATACGGTGGTGGTCGAGGGCAATCATTATTTCCCGCCCGAAAGCGTGAACGCGGCCCTGCTTGAGGCGAGCGACTCGCACACGCACTGCCCGTGGAAAGGCGAGGCCAGCTACAAATCGATCGTGGTGGACGGAAAGCGCAATCCCGACGCGGCCTGGTTCTACCCCGATCCCCTGCCTGCCGCGGCGGAAATCAAGGGCCGCTTCGCCTTCTGGAAGGGCGTTCAGGTCGATTAGGCCATGTCGCCCGAAGATGACGGAGGGGCTGGAAGATCTCGTCGGATTAGGTCCGATTCAGCTGTAAATATTGCCATTTCGCCCCGGAAGGCGCACCATCCTTCTTCTCACCAATGGAGGGGAGAAGGTCATGACAGAGGACGGCGAACAGCCACCTGTTTGGTACTATGTCGTTGGCGGCGTGCTGGCGCTCTGGAGCGCGATCGGCTGCTATTTCTGCTACATGCAGTTCATCCACGGCGCCGAAGCGATGGGTCCCGCAACGGCATATGATCTCCAACTCTACGCAAGCATGCCTGCCTGGTACAATTATGTCTTCGCGCTCGCGGTGATCACCGGCCTGCTCGGCGCGATCGGCCTGCTCACCCGCTCGCGGGCGGTACGCATCCTCTTCATCGTCTCGCTGGTCGCGGCCGTCATCCAGTTCGGCTATCTCTTCGCGACGACCGACGTCATCGCGCACAAGGGTGCCGGCGCGACGCTGCCCTTCCCGATCCTGATCATTGCCATCGGGATCTTCTCGGTCTGGTTCGCCGGGCTCGCGAAGAAGCGGGAATATCTGCGCCCCTGAGGGGCAATGCTGGTGGGAGGAGGGTCACTCCTCCCACTGGAACACATCGTCGAGCGGCTTGCCGAACACTCGGGCGATCCGGAACGCCGCCTCGAGCGAGGGAGAATATTTCCCCGCCTCGATCGCGGCAATCGTCTGTCGCGTCATCCCGATCCGCGCACCGAGATCGGCCTGAGTCATCTCGCCCGCCATGAAGCGCAGGGTGCGGATCTGGTTCGTGATCGGGGTGTTAGCCATGCCGGCCTCGGCGATAGGCGAAGATGGCGGCGCCGTAGCGCAGGATCTCGGCGGTCACGAGCGCAAACAGCGCGGTGTTGGTGATCGCCTGGCCCTGTGCTTCGAACGGCATGATGATCCCGACCAGGATCATGCCTGCCATCAACGCATAATATGCGGTCGCGGCTGACCGTGCGGCGATCGCCCGGTCGCGCTCATCCGGCGGCAGGCGAGCGTCGGCGCCAGATCGGGCCCTGATCACGATCGTCCCGACAGCGAGAATCAATAATCGTATCGCCGTGGCGATGGCGAACAGCGCGACCAGGGTGAGCGTGTCGTGCGGCTCGCCCCGTTGCTCAACCATGCTCGCCGCGATGAAATAGGGGCCATAGGCCACCACCATCGCCACCACCGCGATCCACGCGGTCTTTTCGCGAAAGGGCGTGCCGGCGTCTGCGGTGCCGGACTGAGGTGCGAACTGGGTCATCTCAACTCCCCCGGCGATACAGGAACAACAGCGTTCCGGCCCGCACCAGTTCGGCGAGGACCAGCGCCAGCAACAGCGCGTTGCTGATCACGATCGGCACCAGCGTGACGGGCTTGCCGTTCAGCCAGGCCGGGGCGGTCGCCATGGTCAGCGGCGCCACCACGGTGAGCGTTGCAACGAGTGCGCTCAGAGTGACGAAGGCTGGCCGATAGGCCAGCAGCGCGAACTCCCGCTCGCGGTCGTCGGCCGGCGCGCTCGCCTCTTTCGGCGAGAGGATCGCCAGCACGACTGCCACCACCACCTGGACGACGGTCAGCGCCACCACTGCAAAGATGAAATTGCCCACCTCGGCGCCGACGTTGAAACGCGGTCCGTCCAGCGCGCGCATGAACCCCAGGAAATACCAGCCCCAGATCACGATCGTTGCCGCGACCGAGCCCCACATCATCTTTTCCCGAAACGCCATTCTCGACCTCCAATGTCAGGCTTATGCGACTCGATGTAAAATATATCTAACATTGAGTCAAATAATGAGAACATTGTCTCGGCCCTGGCGTTCGCTGTGGCTGGCGTCTCACCGGCGGCGGCGCTAACAGCGGGGCCATGTCCACGACCTTCACGATCGACACCTCGACCAGCCGCGCGAATCCCACGCCGGCACCGATGAAGCGGCTCACCATCCCGGCCCTGCGCAAGGCCAAGGGCGGCACGCCGCTGGTGATGCTGACGGCCTATACGGTGCGCACGGCGCAGCTGCTCGATCCGCACTGCGATCTGCTGCTCGTCGGCGACAGCCTTGGCCAGGTCGTCTACGGCCTGCCTTCGACGGTACCGGTCACGCTGGAGATGATGGCAGCGCATGGGGCGGCGGTGGTGCGGGGCAGTTATCATTCGGTGGTGATCATCGACATGCCGTTCGGCAGCTACGAGGCTTCGCCCGAAAAGGCGTTCGAGAGCGCCGCCTGGCTGCTCAAGCAGACCGGCGCCGCGGGCGTGAAGATGGAAGGCGGCGAGGCGATGGCGCCGACTGTCCGTTTCCTGGTCGAGCGCGGCATTCCGGTGATGGGTCATGTCGGCCTCACGCCCCAGGCGGTGAACGTCCTCGGCGGCTATGGCGCGCGCGGTCGCACGCCCGAGGAAGCCGCGAAGATCGTCGCCGATGCGGTCGCGGTGGCGGATGCCGGTGCCTTCTCGATCGTGATCGAGGGCGTGGTCGAGCCGATCGCCATCGAGATCACGCAGAAGGTCGCGTGCCCCACCATCGGCATCGGCGCGTCGGCCGCGTGCGACGGGCAGGTGCTGGTGGCGGAGGACATGCTCGGCCTGTTCGAGCGCACCGCGCGCTTCGTGAAGAAGTTCGACGACATGGCCGGCCGCATTTCCGCCGCGGTTGAAACCTATGCGGCTGACGTCCGATCCCGCAGTTTTCCGGGTCCGGAGCAGACCTACGCCCCCAAGGATTGATCCCTTCCGTTTGTGCGCGGCCATCGCTAAGGTCCGCGCCTTTCCAGCCTTCACATGGAGCATCACTTGGCCGTTACGCCGAATACCGACGAAGCATTCCTGCGTGAGGTCGATGAGGAACTTCGCCGCGATCAGCTCGCGAGCATGTGGACGCGCTATGGCCGCTGGCTGATCGTCGCGATCGTCGCCGGTCTCGCTGCGTTCGGTGGGTTCCTTTACTGGGAGCATCACAGCGCGGAGGTTGCGGGCGAGCAAGGCGAGAAGCTGCAGGCGGTCTATGACGACGTGGCCGTGCAGAAGATCGGCAGCGCCGAAAAGGGGCTGGCTGAACTCGCCGGGTCAAGCATCGCCGGCTACCGCGCGATGGCCCTGTTTACGCAGGCGGATCTCCTGCTGAAGAAGGAAGACGTGAAGGGCGCTGCCGCCAAATTCGGTGCGATCGCCGCCGACGGTTCGATCGGCCAGCCGCTGCGCGATCTGGCGCTGATCCGCCAGACCTCGGCGGAATTCGATACGTTGAAGCCCGACGTCGTCGTCAACCGGCTGCGGCCGCTGGCGGTGAAGGGCAATCCCTGGTTCGGCAGCGCGGGCGAGCTCGTCGGTGCGGCCTATCTCCAAATGAACAAGCCCGATCTCGCGGCACCGCTCTTCGGGCAGATCGCCCGGGACGAGACGGTACCCGATACGATCCGTCAACGCGCGGTTCAGATCGCGGGCACCATGGGCATCGACGCGGTCGGCCCGGTTGAGGAAAAGAAAGCGCAATGATGTACAAGAACCGGGCGGTGCTGGCCGGCGTCGCGCTCCTCGCGCTCAGCGGCTGCGGCATCTTCAAGGGTGGCGGCAAGAAGACCCCCGTGCTGGGCGATCGCGTGCCGATCCTGATGGCTGAATCCGAAGTGACTTCGGACAAGAGCCTCGCCGACGTACAGGTGCTGTTGCCCCCGCCCGAGGTCAACGACAGTTGGGCGCAGCCCGGCGGCAATGCCTCCAAGTCGATGGGCCAGCTGGCACTGGGTGCCACGCTCTCGCGCGCCTGGAGCGTCTCGATCGACGGCGGCTCCAATCGCCAGCGGCTCGCCGCGCCGCCCGTCGTCGCTGACGGCCGGCTTTATGCGATGGACGTGGACGCCAATGTCCATGCCTTCACCGCCGATAGCGGCTCGCAGGTCTGGACCACCAACATAGCCAAGGGCGACAAGAAGACGAACAGCGCTCGCTTCGGCGGCGGCGTCAGCTTCGATGGTGGCAAGGTCTATGCGACGGACGGTCTCGGCGACGTGGTGGCGCTTGACGCCGCGACCGGCGCCGAGGTCTGGCGCGCCAAGCCGGGCGGCCCGCTACGCGGCTCGCCGACCATCGACAATGACAATCTCTACGTGCTGAGCCAGGACAACCAGCTCTTCGCGCTGGCCAAGGCAACCGGCGCGGTTGTCTGGACTCAGTCCGGCTCGCTCGAGACGCAGGGCGTGTTCGGCGTTGCCGCACCGGCAATGGGCCAGGGCACGATCATCGCCGGCTTCTCTTCCGGTGAGCTCAACGCCTATCGCTACGAGAATGGCCGCACCCTGTGGCAGGACGCGCTGTCGCGTTCCACCATCTCCACCTCGGTGTCGTCGCTCGCCGATATCGACGCGTCGCCGGTCATCGATCGCGGCCTAGTCTTCGCGGTCGGACAGGGCGGCCGCATGGTCGCACTGGAAATCGTCTCGGGCCAGCGCATCTGGGAACAGAATTTCGCTGGCATCTCGACCCCCTGGGTCGCGGGCGAGTGGTTGTTCCTCATCACGGACGACGCCCGGCTCGTCTGCCTCGCCCGCGCGACCGGCAAGGTACGCTGGATCCAGCAGCTCCGCCATTATGGCAGCGAGAAGAAAAAGAAGAACCCGATCACCTGGTATGGTCCGGTGCTCGCGGGCAACCGCCTGATCCTGACCAACTCGCGCGGCGAGATCGTGTCGGCCTCGCCGGATACGGGCGAGCCCGGGACGGTGATCGAGGGTGGCAAATCGTACAGCCTCCCGCCGATCGTGGCGAATTCCACGCTGTACGTGCTCGATCAGAAGGGCCGGATCTCCGCCTATCGCTGATCGGCGGCGACTGCTTCGTGACCCCGGTGCGACTCCGGGGTGACGAATGCGGCGCGGCAGGCTAAGGCGCGCCATGCCCAATCTTCCCGTGGTCGCGATCATCGGCCGGCCCAACGTCGGCAAATCGACTCTGTTCAACCGCCTTGTCGGCAAGAAACTCGCGCTGGTCGACGATCGGCCAGGCGTCACCCGCGACCGGCGGGAGGGCGATGCGACGCTTGTCGGCATGGAATTCCGCGTTATCGACACCGCTGGTTATGAAGACCAAGACGCGGCCTCGCTGCCCGGCCGCATGCGTGCGCAGACCGAGGCGGCCGTCGCCCAGGCCGATGTCGCGTTGTTCCTGATCGACGCCCGTGTCGGCCTCGTCCCGCTCGATGAAGAGATCGCCCGCTGGCTGCGCGGATCGAAGACGCCCGTCATCCTGGTCGCGAACAAGGCCGAAGGCCGCGCCGGCGAGAGCGGCATCCTCGAATCGCTGTCGCTCGGCTTCGGCGATCCGGTCGCGCTGTCGGCGGAACATGGCGAGGGCATGGTCGAATTGTTCGAGGCACTACTGCCGCACGTCGAGAAAGACGAAGACCCCGAAGCAGTCGTCGAGGAGATCGATGAGGAAAGCCTCGATGCCCCGCTCAAGCTCGCCATCATTGGTCGCCCCAATGCGGGCAAATCGACCCTGATCAACCGCATGCTCGGCGAGGAGCGGCTGATCACGGGGCCAGAGGCCGGGATCACCCGCGATTCGATCGCGATCGACTGGACCTGGCACGATCCCGAGGGCGACGCCCGCGCCGTCCGGCTGATCGATACGGCGGGCATGCGCAAGCGCGCCAATGTGCAGGACAAGCTCGAGAAGCTATCGGTCGCCGATGCACTCCACGCCATCGACTTCGCCGAAGTGGTCGTGCTGTTGCTCGATGCGACGCGCGGGCTCGAGGCGCAGGATCTGCGCATTGCCGACGCGGCGCTGCAGGAGGGCCGCGCGCTGGTCGTTGCGATCAACAAATGGGATGTGGCGGAGAACGCCAGCAGCCTGTTCAACGGCATCCGCGGGGCGCTGGAGGAAGGCCTGTCGCAGGTAAAGGGCATTCCGGTGCTCACCGTCTCGGCGGCGACCGGCAAGGGCCTTGATACCCTGCTCAAGGTCGCGTTCGAGACGCGCGAGGCCTGGTCGCGCCGAATCGGCACGGGCGAGCTCAACCGCTGGTTCGAAAAAGCGATCGAGGCCAACCCGCCGCCGGCGCCCGGGGGCAAGCGGATCAAGCTGCGCTACCTCACTCAGGCCAAGACGCGGCCGCCCGGCTTCGTGCTGTTCGGCACCCGCGTCGATCAGTTGCCGACAAGCTATCAGCGTTATCTGATCAACGGCATCCGCCGCGATCTTGGCTTTGGCGCGGTGCCGGTGCGGCTGACCTTGCGCGCACCCAAGAACCCGTTCGACCGCTGAAAGCGGCGGCTGCGGCTGCGGAACTAGATTAAACAGTGATTTACCGGCTCATCCGGTCGAATACGCATCGCCGCGTCAACCCATCCTTTACCCCGTTTGCCTAAGAGCAGGGTATATCTTCGCGGTCTTGGTGGCCTCGGAGTGGGAGATTGCGGTGTCACTCGAAGATCCTGGCCTGATCGACTGGACGGTGTTTTCGCAGGCTCGTAGCGAGCTTGGCGCTGGCTTCGTGCGCATCCTGGGATATTTCCGGGAAGACGGCGTGAAGTCGGTCGCAGCGATCGAGACGGCCATGCGGGCGCTGAACGCTGCTGCCATGGTCCTGCCCGCACACACGCTCAAAGGAGAGGCCCGGCAGTTCGGGGCCGAGCCGCTGGGCGAGCTGGCGGAGAAGATCGAGACGATCGCCCGCGATTGCGTCGAGAATCGCGACACGCCCGATCAGGCGCTGCAGTCAGTAGTCGAACTCCGGCCGCTGTTCGACAAGACGCTGACAATGCTGGAGCGCGAATCGAACCCGCTGGTCGAGCGACGGCCCGCCGCCTTCGGCCGCCGCGCACTCTAATTCCCTAGTTTCTCAGCCGCTCGATCGCCTGGGCGAGGGCGACATAGAGTTTGCCCATATCCGACGACAGCAAGGTTACGCCCAGCGGCGACCCGTCGCGCTGCGCCAGGATCGCGCGCAGCATCGCCTCGAAATCATGGATATAGCGGTTGACCTGCTCGCGGAACGCCACGTCGTCGTCATAGAGTCGGACGATCTCGCGCGCCTCGCCGGCTTCGAGCAGGCGCACCGCGCGCCGCGTGAAGACACCGCGATCGCCCTTGAGATAGGCCGACCAGGCACTGTCCGACACCTCGGTCGAGAAGGATTTGGTGATGTCGATCGAGGCCGAGTTGAGCGACTCGATCAGCAACGAGACGCGGCGGGCGAAGGTGTCCTTGTCCGCATTCTCGCGCTCGGTGCGCGCTTCCTCGATCCGGCTTTCGACCGTTGCGGTTGAATCGGCGATCGCCAGCATCTGGCGGGTCAGCCGTTCGGAAGTGCGCTGGGCGGCCTCGGCCGCGGCGTCGCCGGCTTCGGTGATCGCCGCGATCTGCTGATCCAGCGCCACCGACGAGGCGCGCCGCATTGCCTCGGCGCTGGCATTCTCCAGCGCCATGGCGGCTTCCGGGATGACCGTGGCGAGCGTCTCGCGGGCGCGATCGGCCGCGGCGCTGGCGGTGTCGCGGACGCGCAGCAGCGCCTCGACCAGGCGCGGCGCGGCTTCCTCGGCGAAACGATGCGTCCGGCCGATCGTCTCTTCGACCATGTCGCCAAGCGCGTCGGCCTTGGTGCGGCCACTGTTGAGCGTCTCGATCAGCTTGCTCGACAGCTTGTCGACCGTGTCGCGCTGGCCGGCGATGACATGAGCGATCGCTTCGATCGCGTCGTGCGTGCTTTCGGCGGCGGTGACGAGCGCCAGCAGCTCCGGCTTCGCGTCGCCGACCACGCGCCGGCTGTCGGAAATCCGCGCATCGAGCCGCGCGAGCGCATCGGGCAGGGTTTCGTCGATCTCGCGCGCCGCGGCATCGAGCGCCGTCAGCAGCCGGTCGGTGGTATCGATCGCCGTGGTCGCGATCGCGTCGCCGGTCTTCAGCGCTTCGGTCATGGCATCGGCCGAGCCGCCGAGCGCGCTGATCGAGGCGGCAAGGGTCTGGGTGCGATCGACGCCCTGCGCATGGAGCGCGTCGAGCTGGCGGGAAACCCGGGTCAGGCCGGTATCGAGCTCGCCGATCACCATCTCGCTGGACACACGTTGTTCGCCCAGCCGGGCAGCGATCCGGTCGATGATCTCTTCGATCGCACCGATACGGGCCGCAAGCGCTTCGGCGCTGTCGCGGCTGACCCGGTCGAGCGCTGCCTGGTTGGTGCCGAGCATCGCCAGCATCGCCTCGCCCTGCGCGGCGATACCCTTGCGCGCTTCGTCGACCGCGCCGGCGGTGCGCCCGAGCAGCCCGTCGACCGCAGCCGACATTTCGCCGGTAACTGCCTCGAGGCGGGCGCCCGCCGTCTCGCTGGTCGATTCCATGCGGGTGATGTGCGCCGCGAGCTTCTGCGCGGCGCCGCCGGCGACGGCATCCGCTTCGCGCCCGCGTTCAGCGAGCGCGACCAGTTGCGCGTCGAGCGCACTGGCATGCTGGCCCGCGGAAATGCCGGTCTGTTCGAGCAGCTTTGCCAGGCCCTCGGTCTCGCCATGTGCCCTGGGCAAGGTAGCGAGCAGGATGCCGAGGCTGTTTTCCGCGGCGGCGGCGGCGGTGGCGAGCTTGTGTGCCTGTGCGTTGGCCAGATCGACCTGTTCGGCAATGCCGTTCCCGACACCGGCGAGCTTTGCGACCGCGCCGTCGCCCATCGCCATCAGGCTGGTGGTCTGTTCAGCAAGTCTCGCCCGGTTGGCCTCGATCGCTTCCGACAGCGTCGCGACCGTGCGTTCCAGGCTCGTGGCCTCGGCGCGCATGGCGCGGGCGGTGCGACCGAAGCGCTGCGCTTCGGCGGTGCTGGTGCGCAGGGCGAGCAGCATCAGGATGCCGATCAGCGCCGGGGGCACGCACAGAGCGGCGATGAAGCCGGTCAGTTCGATCGGCAGCGCGCGTTGCAGGCTGGGCCAGGCGAACCACAGCATGCCCGTGATCCAGCCGAGCGAGACGAGAATAGCGAGGGTGGGGGCGATCCAGCGGGCGCGCTGCGGCTCCGGCTCGTCTTCATGGTCTTCGATGGCCTGGTACAGCTCCAGCGGCTCCACCGCTTCAGCGCGCGGTGAGGACACATCTTCGGAGGACGCGGCGGGGCCGGTCCCTGGCCGAAGATCGATGATGCGCGAACCCCCGTTCATATCAGCTGTTTACCATGATTTCCGCCTGCGGGAAGCGAATAGCGAAACCTTCCTTTAAGCGCTTCCCTGTAGAAATACAGGCATGGCTTATGATCCTGGTGCAATCGATGCGACTCTGGCGGCGGCGGTGGGTGACGAACCCCAGCTGATTGCGGAGCTGCGCGAAGCCTTTCTCGATGGCGTCCGCCGCGGTCTCGACAATCTCGAGCGTGCCCGTGGCGGCGACGAATGGCGCAGCGCGGCGGCGCGCCTCAAGGGGCTTGCCGCGAGCTTCGGGGCGATCCGCCTGATGGCGATCGCGTCCGAGGCAGCCGATGCGGTGCCGCAGGATGTTAACCTGCTTCGCCGCCTGCGCCGGGCAGCCGAGCGCCTTTAAACGGGCGCACCCTTCCGACACCTTTGCCATTGGCGGTCGTTCCGCCTAACAGCCCAGCATGTTGGCCGGGCTGATTTTTGCGACCGAGGATGCCGATGACCGGCCCGGAACGCTTGCCGCGACCCTGCCGTTCGGCGGGTTGACCCTTATCGAGTTCCAGGCGCGGCTGCTCGTCGCGGCGGGCGCATCGCAGATCATCCTCGTCATTGCCCGGCTCACACCGGAGCTGCTCGGCGCGATCAACCGGATCGGCCGGCGCGGCGTCGCCGTCGATGCCGTCCGCACTGCAGCCGAGGCGATGGAGAAACTCCATCCCTTGTCGCGCGTGCTCGTCGTCGCGGACGGCGTGATGACGACCGGCGAGGTCGTGACGTCGCTCGCGGCGGAAACTGGCGACGCGCTGCTCGTCACCGACGATCAGGGCAGCGGTACCCCCTTCGAGCGAGTCGGCGCCTTGACTGCCTGGGCCGGGCTGGCCCTGCTCGATCCGAAACGGATCGCCGAGGTGGCAGCGATGCCGAAGGACTATGATTTCCAGTCGACCCTGTTGCGCGTTGCCGCACAGGCCGGCCCCGCGAATATCCGCCTGCCCGCGGGTGCGGCGGGCGGCGCACATGGCATCGAACGCGATTCGCGGCGGCTGGCCGAGCGGGGCAGGGCGATCCTGTCAGCGCTCGCGCCGGTACCGACGCCCTGGGCAGACCGCTATGTGCTGGCGCCGCTGGCGCGCCTCGCCTTGCCGCATCTGGTCGGGCGCAACATTCCCAGCATCGCGCTCACCGCGCTTGGTTTCGCCTTCGCACTGGGAGGATTTGCTGCGCTGTATTTTGCCTGGCCGGTTACCGGCCTCGTGCTGACGATCCTGGCGATGGCGGGATTCGCGGTCGGCGCGACGGCATCGGCTTTGCGTGACGAGACGATCGAACTGCGGATCCAGCAAGGTGCCACGCTGACCGTCCCGGCGCTGTCCGTACTGCTGCTTGGCCGCGATTCGGTCGTGGGTCTCGTTGCAGCGGGGACCGTCATCGTCGCGGCGGGGCTGGTCGAGCGGGCCGGCAATGTGCGAATCCGTCGCCGCTGGTGGGCCAGCCCGGCCGCTTACCCGATGCTGATGCTGCCCCTGGTGGCCGTCGGACAGCCACTCGCTGCCCTCGTCGCCGCGGGAATCTATGCTTTTACGACACTTGGCGGCGCCATTGAGGCATTTCGCGAAAAGCCTTAGGCTGGTCTTAACGACAAATCCCGTAGCAGAGGCGCATGTCGAGCGATGTTGGCGACATGGATGATGGCACCCAATGGGGGGTCGGCCGGCTGCTCGCTCGCGCGGCGGCTGCGGACCTGTGCGCCGATGAAAGGTTGGCGGTCGCCATCGACGATTTCTTTCTTCCCGCCGAATCGCGGCTCGACGAACGGTCGCGTTCCGCCCTTGGCGGAACACTCACCGGACTGGTCTCCGCCGTCGAAGGCGCAGTGGGCCAGCACGCTGCCCGTCTGCTCGCCGCGCGTGAGGCACCGGCGCTTGCCGAGGCATTGGCCAATAGCGAGCCGCTTGTCCTGGGCCGACTGGTCTCGTCCGGCCTGTTGCGGGATGCCGAGCTGATGCGCGAACTGGTCGGCCGTGCGCGTCAGGAGGTACTTGCGGGCGCCTTGCCGGTGACGGCACCGGAAGATCCCGATCGCGCCAGCCTGCTCGCGCGGTTGATCCAGAATAGCGATGGCGTGGTCGCCGGCGCGGCCATGGCGCTGCTGGCGGCCGAAAGCCGACGTCAGGGCGATGCCGACGCGATGGCGACGCGGACCGATCTTCCCGCCGAACTGCATCATCGCCTGACCTGGTGGACCGCGGCGGCGCTTCGCGAACATTTCATCGACATTGCGGGCGACAGCCTTTCAGTGCTCGATCGCGCGCTCATCGACGCGGCGATGCGCAGCGTTTCCTCGCATGACGAAGGCGATCGGCTCGAAGCCGTGGCGATGCGCCTCGCGGCTGCGCTTGATCCGCGTGCCGACGAACTCGCCCCGCTGCTGGTCGAATCCCTGGCGGATCGCCGCCTCTCGCTGTTCGTGGCGCTGATCGGTCATGCGCTCGGCCTGGACTATGCCGATGCGCGCGAGATCGTGCTCGACCCCAGCGGCGACCGCCTCTGGCTGGTGTTGCGCGCGCTGGAGCTCGATCGCGAATCGATCGCGCGGATCGGGCTGGCATTGAGCGAAGCCGATCCCCGCCGCGATCTCGACAGCTTTGCCGAGGCGCTCGACGGCATCGCCGCCACACCGTCGACCAATGCGCGCGCCGCACTCGCACCGTTGCTGCTGCATCCCGATTATCGCGGCGCCCTGCTCGCCCTTGCGCGAGGGGCACGGGCATGAACGTGAACGAACCGATGCTGCCGCCGGTGCGCGGGCTGGTCGATCGCGAGGGCCGGCTGGTCCAGGCCGACCAGCGGCTGATGGATCTCAATATCCGTGCGGGTGGCGGCATCGGTCAGCCGATCGCGATTCCACAGATCGCGAATCTGGCGCGGCTCGCACAGCGTCTCGGCATCCTCGTGTCGCGCGGTGTGGTCGCGGCCGACGGTGACGACGATGTCGAGCTGTGGGTCAGGGCCGAGCCCGAAAAGGCCGGCGTCCGTCTGATGATCACTGGCTGGCGCAGCCGCGCGGCCTGGTATCCCGAGGCCGCGCAGGGCGAACGCGAGGGCGATTTCCTGCGCAGCGCGGGCGACTGGTCGTGGGAGACGGATTCGGCGCTGCGCATCACGTTCCTGTCGATCAGCGCCGGCGCCAAGCACGGGTTCGATTCGGCATCGATGCTCGGCCAGCCGCTGACCCGGTTGTTCGCACTCGGCGAGGATCAGGAAGGATCCTTCCCGATCCTGGGCGGTCTCGCCATGCACCAGCGGTTCGATGGCCAGAATGCGACGATTCGCGCGACCGGCCGCACCGTGCGGCTGTCGGCGACGCCGCGCACCGATGCGGCCGGCGTCTTTGCCGGCTTCATCGGCGCGGCGCACATGATCGAGGATGCGCCGCTCGTTACGCCGCAACCCGAGGCGAGCCCCGAGGATTTGACCGATGCCTTCGCGGCGCGGCTCGACCAGGCGCTGCGCAGCCCGCTCGGCCGGATCATCGCCAATGCCGACAGTATCAACGCCCAGTCGGAAGGGCCGCTGCGCCAGGATTATGCCGATTACGCCGCGGACATCGCGAGCGCTGGCCGGCATCTGATGGGGCTGGTCGACGATCTGGTCGATCTCCAGGCGATCGAGCGCCCCGATTTCGTCGTCGCGCAGGAGCCGGTCGACATGGCCGATGTCGCGCGCCGTGCTGCGGGCCTGCTCGGCGTGCGGGCGTCCGAGGCGCAGGTACGCATCGACAAGCCGGCGCCGCAGGACATGCTGTCTGCGACGGGCGAATTCCGCCGCGCGTTGCAGGTGCTGGTCAATCTGATCGGCAACGCCGTCCGCTATTCGCCGCGCGAGGGCATGGTGTGGATCCGCACCGAGCGCGAGAACGGCATCGCCGCGGTGATAGTCGCCGATCAGGGCAAGGGCATCGCGCTGGAAGACCAGGCGCGCATCTTCGAGAAATTCGAACGCGTCGATCCGCGCGAGCCCGGCGGCAGTGGCCTCGGACTCTACATCGCGCGCAAGCTGGCGCGCGCGATGGGCGGCGACGTGACGGTCGACAGCGCGCCGGGGCAGGGCGCCCGGTTCGTGTTCACGCTACCCTATCGGGACTGATCGCTGCGTCAGGATTTCCCTGTTCCCGTTGCAGGAACAGGGAAATAACAGGGAAATTCTTTTATTTTTGGCTTGAAAGCGTGATTCTGGCGTAGAATATCGCTTCTTTTACAGCTACTTAATGGCAATTTCCCTGTTATCGAATAACAGGGAATTTCGCCGGAATAACAGGGAAAATTCCTGCCAGAACAGGGAAATCCATTTCTGCGACCATGAGAAAGAGCGGGTCGGTGCCCGAAAGCTCCGTCCAGCGCTATCCTGCGGCGAATTATACTTCAGTTGAATCGACGGCCCAACTTCCGTTCGCCCTGAGCTTGTCCAAGGGCTGCCCTTTCTTGCGCGAAAAGAAGAACAAGGCTTCGACAAGCTCAGCCCGAACGGTGGGGAGGCGACCAGCTGCGTTTGTTATCGCCGCCCGATCCTGATCAGCACGATGCCGACAACCGCCAGCAACGCGCCCCATAGCGCCCAGATGCGCTGATCGATCATGAAGCTGGACGCCGGCCACTGGATGTAGCCGGTGCCCTGACCGATCCACAGCAGCCCCATCAGCAACACCAGGAGGCCGCCGATGGTGACTGCGGCGCGCATCACCGGCTCGAGACCGGCGTGTAATCGCGCTGAGTCGGCCCGGTGTAAAGCTGGCGCGGACGGCCGATCTTCTGCGCGGGATCGGAGATCATCTCGTTCCACTGCGCGACCCAGCCGACGGTGCGGGCGAGCGCGAAGAGCGCGGTGAACATCGTCGTCGGGAAGCCGATCGCCGACAGGATCACGCCCGAATAGAAATCGACGTTCGGGAACAGTTTCTTCTCGATGAAGTACGGATCGTTGAGCGCCATTTCCTCGAGATGGAGCGCCACGTCGAACACCGGATCGTTGACGCCCAGCGCCGCGAGCACCTCGCGCACGGTCTGCTGCATCACCGTCGCGCGCGGATCGTAGTTCTTGTAGACGCGGTGGCCGAAGCCCATCAGGCGGAACGGATCGTTCTTGTCCTTGGCGCGCTCGATATAATGCGGGATGCGATCGACCGTGCCGATCTCGCGCAGCATGTTGAGCGCCGCTTCGTTGGCGCCGCCATGCGCCGGGCCCCAGAGACAGGCGATGCCGGCCGCGATGCAGGCGAACGGGTTCGCGCCCGACGAGCCGGCGAGCCGCACGGTCGAGGTCGACGCGTTCTGCTCGTGATCGGCGTGCAGGATGAAGATGCGGTCGAGCGCCTTTTCCACCACCGGGTTCACCACGTAAGGCTCGGCCGGAACGCCGAAGGTCATGCGCAGGAAGTTGCCGGTGTAGGACAGGCTGTTGTCGGGATAGAGGAAGGGCTGACCGACCGAATATTTATACGCCATCGCCGCGATCGTCGGCATCTTCGCGATCAGCCGGTGGCTGGCGATCATGCGCTGGTGCGGATCGGTGATGTCGGCCGAGTCGTGATAGAAAGCGGACAGCGCGCCGACGATGCCGCACATGATCGCCATCGGATGCGCGTCACGGCGGAAGCCGCGATAGAAGGTCGCGAGCTGCTCGTGCAGCATGGTGTGGCGCGAGATGGTGTAGCTGAAGCCTTCGAGCTCCTTCGCGTTCGGCAGCTCGCCGTTCAGGAGGAGATAGGACACTTCCATGAAGCTCGACTGCTCGGCGAGCTGGCCGATCGGATAGCCGCGGTGGAGGAGCACGCCCTCGTCGCCGTCGATATAGGTGATCGCTGAGTCGCAGCTTGCCGTCGAGGTGAAGCCGGGATCGTAGGTGAACATGCCGGTATCGGCATAAAGCCGCCGGATATCGATGACGTCGGGCCCGGTACTGCCAGACATCACCGCATAGTCGTGCGCAGTCCCTGCCACGTCCAGCTTCGCGGTGTTGCTCATCGATATGTCCTTTCTCGAACCCGTCAGGCAGCCATCCGGTCGGCGATGCGGCCCAGGCTCTCGTCGCGCCCGAGCAGCTCGAGCACATCGAAGATCCCGGGCGATGTCTTGCGCCCGGTCAGCGCCGCCCGCAACGGCTGCGCGACCTGACCAAGCTTCACCCCCGCATCGTCCGCGACCCGGCGGACCGCGTCTTCGAGAGCCTCTGCATCCCAGTTGCCAACCGCGTCAAGAGCGGCATGCAGCCGCCCCAGCAACGCCGGCGCGTCGCCCGAGACGAGCGATGCTGCATCCGCGTCCATTTCCAGTGGGCGCGTGCGAAAAAGAAAGGCCGTGCCGGTCGTAAGCTCGTTGAGATTGGCGGCACGGGGCTTCAGCGATTCCATGCTGCGCTGAAGCAATTCGGCCTGCGATTCGGTGATTTCGAAACCGAGACGGGGGATTACCAGCTCGGCCAGCCGCGCATTGTCGCTGCTGCGGATATAATGACCGTTCAGGTTCTCGAGCTTCTTCAGATCGAACCTGCTTGGTGATTTTCCGACATCGGCCAGATCGAACCACTCAGTCGCCTGCTCGCGGCTGATGATCTCGTCATCGCCGTGACCCCAGCCGAGCCGGAGCAGATAATTGCCGAGCGCCTCGGGCAGGATGCCGAGCTCGTCGCGGTAATATTCGACGCCGACCGCGCCGTGGCGCTTCGACAGCTTGCCGCCGTCGCTGCCGTGAATCATCGGAATATGTGCGTAGACCGGCACGGGCCAGCCCATCGCCTTGATGATCGGCAGCTGGCGGAAGGCGTTGTTGAGATGGTCGTCGCCGCGGATGACGTGCGTGACGCCCATGTCGTGATCGTCGACCACCACCGCGAGCATATAGGTCGGCGTGCCGTCCGAGCGCAGCAGGACGAGATCGTCGATCTCCTCATTCTGCACGGTGACGGATCCCTGGACCCGGTCGACGATGGTCGTCGCGCCTTCCTTCGGCGCCTTCAGCCGGACGACGAAGGGTGCGCCCTCGGGCGCCTCGGAAGGGTCGCGGTCGCGCCAGCGGCCGTCATAGCGCATCGGTTTGCCCGCGGCCTTCTGGCTCTCGCGCAGCGCGGTCAGTTCGTCGGGCGTGGCGTAGCAGCGATAGGCGTTGCCCTGCTCGACCATCTGATAGGCGACTTCGGCGTGACGCTTGGCACGCTCGAACTGGTAGACGGTGTCGCCATCCCAATCGAGGCCGAGCCAGGTCATCGAACTGAGGATCGCGTCGATCGCCGGCTGAGTCGAGCGGGCGCGATCGGTATCCTCGATGCGCAGCAGGAACTTGCCGCCGTGATGGCGCGCAAACAGCCAGTTGAACAGCGCCGTGCGGGCGCCGCCAATATGCAGATAACCGGTGGGCGACGGCGCGAAGCGCGTCACCACTGCGGACGTATCGGGCGTGCCGGTATCGGCCGCCGCGGTATCAGACCTTGCGCCCAAACGCGCTTGCTCCCAGACTTGAAAATCGATGGCCAGTACAGCCGCCGAGGCCCCTAGCACGCGACCCCCGTGGCTTCAAATCGTGGCCGGCGATCGGTTGCGCAAGGTGAAGGCATCGATCGAGTTGTGGCTCGAGGCGGAGCGCGATCAGCTTTTCCTGTGGGTGCCGGTATCGTTCGGGGCGGGGATCGCCGCGTGGTTCATGCTGCCCGATCCGGCGTGGTGGTGGACGGTGGTGCTGGCGCTGGCCGGCGTGGCGTTGTTTGCTGTCGCCATTGCACGAGGCGGACGGGCGGGGCGCGTGGTGGCGGTTGGGTCGCTGCTCGCCGCGGCGGGACTCGCGCTGATCTGGTGGCGGGCGGTGAGCTCGGACGGGCAGGTGCTGGCCCGGCCGGTGATCGCGACCTTCGAGGCGCGGGTGGAACGGGTCGAGCCGCTGCCGTCGCGTGACCTGGTTCGGTTGCGGCTGACGCCGATCCGCGTCGTTGCCGTTCCCGCGCGTCCAGGACGCAAGGATACGCGACCGCTGCCGACTCTGCCCCAGCACGTCCGCGTCAATCTGGCCGAGGCGGACGTACCGGCGGGGCTGTCGCGGCGCGCGACGATCCGGCTTGGCGCACGATTGATGCCGCCGCCCCAGCCGGCGGTGCCGGGGGCGTACGACTATGCCCGGGTCGCGTGGTTCGACGGAATCGGTGCGACCGGGCGCGGGTTCGGGCCGGTCGCCATCGTCAGCCCGGGGGCGTCGAGTGGTGCTGGCCTGCGCGAACGGCTGTCGAAACATATCCAGGCAAGCGCACCGGGCGGCGGCGGGGCGATCGCCGCGGCGCTCGCGACCGGGGACCAGGGCGGCATCTCCGAGGAAGATGCCGAAGCGATGCGGCGGTCGGGGCTGGCGCATCTCCTGTCGGTCAGCGGGCTGCACATCACTGCGGTCGTCGGGGCGGTGATGCTGCTGGTGCTGCGGCTGCTTGCGCTCAGCCCGTGGCTGGCGCTTCGCTTCCGCTTGCCGCTCATCGCTGCTGGAGCCGGTGCCGTGGCGGCGATTGGCTATACCTGGCTGACGGGCGCCGAGGTTCCCACCATCCGGTCCTGCGTCGCGGCGCTGCTGGTGCTGATCGCCATGGCGATGGGGCGGGAGGCGATCACCTTGAGGTTGGTCGCGGCCGGCGCCTTCATCGTGTTGTTGCTCTTCCCCGAGGCGCTCGCCGGGCCGAGCTTCCAGCTGTCCTTCGCGGCGGTTGCGGCGATCGTCGCGCTGCACGAGCATCCGCGCGTGAAGGCGTGGTTCGCGCCGCGCGAGCAGAGGTGGTGGCAGAAACTCGGGCGGACCTTGCTGTCGCTGCTGCTGACCGGCGTGGTCGTCGAGCTGTCGCTGATCCCGATCGCGTTGTTCCATTTCCACAAGGCGGGCATCTATGGCGCGGTCGCCAATATCGTGGCGATCCCGTTGACGACCTTCATCGTCATGCCGCTCGAGGCGCTGGCGCTGTTGTTCGACCTGGCCGGGATCGGCGCGCCTCTGTGGTGGCTGACGGCGCGATCGCTCGACCTGCTGCTGTGGATCGCGCATGTCACGGCGAGCATCCCCGGATCGGTCGCGGCACTCCCGGCGATGCCGGGCGGGGCGTTCGGGCTGATGGCGTTCGGCGGGCTATGGGTCGCCCTTTGGCGAACGCGCTGGCGAAGGCTCGGCGCGGTGCCGTTTGCATTGGGGGCGGCCTGGGCGCTGTCGACGCCGACGCCCGACCTGCTCGTTACCGGCGACGGCCGGCATGTCGCCATCCGCACGGCGCGGGGCGGACTGGCGCTGTTGCGTGAGCGGGTCGGCGACTACACCTCCGACATGCTCGCCGAGAATAGCGGGGTCGACGGCGAGCCCCTGTTTCTTTCCGATCAGCCCGAGGCGCGCTGCAGCCGCGATCTCTGTCTGGTCGAGCAGAAGGCGGGCGAGCGGACCTGGCGGATCCTGGCGACGCGGAGCGCTTATCTGGTGCCGGCGGGCGAGCTGATCGCGGCATGCGCCACTGCCGATATCGTGGTCAGTGAACGCTGGCTGCCCGACGGCTGCCGCCCGCGCTGGCTACGGCTCGACCGCGACATGCTGGCCAGGACCGGCGGAGTCGCAGTGACGCTGCGCACTGGCCATGTCGTCACCGTGCTCCAGCCGGGCGACCGCCACCCCTGGCGGGTGGCGGCGCCGGTACCGGTCAGACGTAGCGGCGGAGCAGGCCGGCGAGTTTACCCTGCACGCGCACCTGATCGGGAGAATAACGCTGGGGATCGTACGCGCGGTTCGCCGGGTCGAGGCGGATCATCGCGCCCTCCCGGCGGAAATATTTGAGCGTCGCCTCGCTCTCCTCGATCAGCGCCACGACGATCTCGCCGTCGCGCGCGGTGTCGGCGCGGCGGATAAGCGCATAGTCACCGTCGAGAATACCGGCATCGACCATCGAGTCACCCGAGACTTCGAGCGCATAATGCTCGCCGCCGCCGAGCAGCGCGGCGGGCACCGCGAGCATCGACTGCCCCTCGAACGCCTCGATCGGCACACCGGCCGCGATTCGGCCGTGCAGCGGGATCTCGATCACGTCGTTCGCGGGCTCGGGGATTTTCTTCACATTGCCGGTCGGTGCGGCAACGGCAGCAGCGCCCTTGCGCACTGCCTCGGGCCGCTCCGGCATGCGCAGCACCTCGAGCGCGCGGGCGCGGTTGGGCAGGCGGCGGATGAACTTGCGTTCCTCGAGCGCGCTGATCAGGCGGTGGACGCCCGATTTGGATTTGAGGTCGAGCGCCTCCTTCATTTCCTCGAACGAGGGCGAAACGCCGCTCGCCTCGAGCCGGTCGTTGATGAAGCAGATCAGCTCGTGCTGCTTGCGGGTAAGCATCCCAATTCCTCCGTCGGAACAGACTGGGAACGTTTATGCAATGTTCCGCCGCCGTGTCAAGCGAATGGAAGGATTTCCACCACTTCTCCCGCGCCGAGTACTGGTGCGTGGGGCGGACGGACGATCAGGCAGTCGGCGCGCGCCAGCGTCAGGAGCATCGAGCTGTCCTGTATGGACGCGGCGAAGACATGGCCGTCACGGGTGACGGCGCGGAGATAATCCTGGCGCTGGTCGTTGGCTGGCAGGTCTTCGCCGAGGATCGCGGTGGCGGTGCGGGGCAGCGGATCGAGCGCCCCGGCCATGGTCGCAATGAGCGGGCGGAGGAAGAGGAAGGCCGTGACGAAGGCCGAGACCGGGTTGCCCGGCAGGCCGAGCACCACCGCGTCGCCCAGCCGCCCGGCCATCATCGGCTTGCCCGGGCGGAGCGCGATCCGCCAGAAATCGATGCTGCCGCCCGCCGCTTCGAGCGCGGGGCGGACCAGGTCGTGATTGCCGACCGAGGCGCCGCCGGTGGTAACGATGATATCGGCATCGACTGAAGCGAACGCTGCGGTGGTTACGTCCAGCCGGTCGGGCAGGATGCCCAGGTCGGCCACCTCGACGGGCAGGTCCGCGAGCAGGGCGGCCAGCATCGCGCCGTTTGACTCGGGCAGCGCCGCCTCGGTCAGCGCCGCCTCGGTCAGCGCGGTGCCGGGTGCGACCAGCTCGTCGCCGGTCGCGACGATCGCGACGCGCAGGCGGCGGGTGACGGGGAGGGCGCCGTGCCCGCCGGTCGCCGCCACCGCGATGCGCGCCGGGGTGAGGCGCGCGCCCTGCGGGATGAGCAGGTCGCCGGTGGAGAAATCGAGACCCTTGCGGCGGACGCTCTTGCCCTTCGCGCTGGGCCCTTCGCCGGTGAGCAGGATCAGGTCGCCCTCCTGCCGTGCCTCTTCCTGCACCAGCACGGTGTCGGCTCCCGATGGCATGGCGGCCCCGGTGAAGATGCGCGCCGTCTCCATCGCGCCGACGCTGCCGGTAAAGGGCCGGCCAGCCGCGCTTTCGCCGATCAGGGTGAAGGGGCCGGGCAGGTCGGCGAAGCGGATCGCATAGCCGTCCATCGCCGAGAGATCGCTGGCGGGTTGAGTCCGAACGGCGACGATGTCCTGCGCCACCCATCGACCCGCGGCGTCGCGCAGGGGCACCGTCTCCGTCTCGATCGGAGGCGCGAGCGCGAACAGGCGGGCCTGGGCTTCAGTGACGGAGATCATCCTGCTTCCCTATCCGCGGGGGCGGCAGGGGTCGAGACGGCAAGCGCGTCAGTTACCGCTACCATCTTGCAAACGAGTGTTATAGCAATCGCTTCGGTAGCAGACCGGCCGCGACAAGTCGGCGGGGTGCTTCGCATGGCCGCAGGCTATGTCACGGGGGAAGATGCATGACCGAAGCACCGGCGCCTGACGCCTATAACCGTACTGCCCTGTTCTGGATCTGCGTGCTGGCGCTGTTCACCGCCGCGGTCGCCTTTTCGATGCGCACCGCCGCGTCGGATGCGATCCGCCAGGCGGTGTTCGACCCGATCGACCCGGCCAATTCGGGCCGGATGATCGGCGGCGCGCTCGGTGCGGCGTTCAGCGGGTTCGCTTTCTCGCTGCTGGTGTTGAGCCCGTTCCTCGACGTGATCGGGGCGAAGCGCGTGCTGCTGCTGGCGGCGTGCAGCTTTGTCGGCGGATCGCTGCTGATGGTGCTGGCACCGAGCATGGGTAGCGGCGCCGGCATCGGCACGCTCGTTACGCTCGGCATGGCGCTTACCGGCGTGGGCTGGGGCTGCACCGAGGCCTCGATCAACCCGATGACGGCGGCGCTCTATCCGACCGACAAGACGCACCGGCTCAACGTACTTCACGCCTGGTGGCCGGCGGGCATCGTCGTCGGCGGGCTGGCGAGCATCGGCGTCGGGCAGATCGGGCTCGACTGGCGTTGGGACATCGCGCTGATCATGGTGCCGGGCATCGCCTTCGGCCTGTGGACGCTCACCCAGAAATTCCCGCCGACCGAAAGCGCTGCGCTGGGCGTCGGGTTCGGCGAGATGATCGCGGTGCCGTTCAAGCGGCCGACCTTCTGGATCTTCTTCGCGATCATGTTCCTGACCGCTTCGACCGAGCTGGCGCCGGGGTCCTGGGTCGATGTCGCGCTGACTCACACGGTAGGCATGAAGGGCATCCTCCTGCTCGTCTATGTCTCGGCGATCATGTTCGTGATGCGGCATTTTGCCGGGGTGCTGTCGCATCGCGTCTCCGACATGGGGCTGTTGTGGCTGTGCACCGTGCCGGCGGCTTTGGGCCTGTATCTGCTGAGCGTCGCCTCGTCGCCGGTCACCGCTCTGGTCGCGGCGACGGTATGGGCGGTCGGCGTCGCCTTCATGTGGCCGACCATGATTGCGGCGGTGTCGCATCGCTATCCGCGCGGCGGGCCCTGGACGATCGGGCTGGTCGGTTTTGCCGGCGCGATGGCAATCCAGCTGGTGCTGCCCAAGCTCGGCGCGATCTACGACAAGGCCAAGCTGGAGCGGGCAGGGGGCGAGGCAGCGTTCGCCGCGCTGCAGCCGGGGCCGGTGCTGAACGATGTGCTGGCCTATGCGGCGACGCGCTCCTTCCAGGTCGTGGCGCTGATCCCGGTCGTGTTGTTCGTGATCTTCGGCGTGGTGCGCATCCTCGAACGGAAACGCCGGCTCGGCGGCGGAGACGACTGACCGCGCTACCCAAGCGCCGCCGCGCTGCTATGCTCCGGCTTTGGCTGCGAAGAGGTAAGAGCATGCGGTTGTTGAGCGGGCTTGGTCTCTGGGTTTTGTCGCTGGTCGCACTGGCGCCGGTCCAGGCCGAGACGATCGCCTTTACCGGCGCGCGGGTGATCGACGGCACCGGCAAGGCGCCGATCGCGAACGGCGTGGTGGTGGTGACCGACGGCAAGATCGTCGCAGTCGGCACCAAGGCGGGGACCCGGGTCCCCGCCGGCGCCACGGTGATCGACGTGACCGGCAAGACGATCATGCCCGGCATCGTCAACGCGCATGGCCATCTGTTCTTCGACGCGAAGTCGGCGGTGCCGCCGCGCACGCAGCTCACGGACCAACTCGCGCTTTATGCCCGGTACGGCGTCACCACCGTCTACAGCCTGGGCGATGACGGGGTGGAGACGGTGAAGCTGCGCGACGAGTTGCGCACCGCGCCGTTCGGGCCCGGCATGGCCCGGCTCTATGTCTCGGGGCCAGTGCTCAATGCGAAGACGCCCGAGGAAGGCCGGGCCAATGTGACCGCCAATGCCGCGCGCGACGTCGACATCATCAAGATCCGGCTGGAAGGGCCACCCGACGCGCCGATCCGCACCCCGGCCGTCTATGGCGCGATGATCGACCAGGCGCATCTCGAGAAGCTGCGCATCGCCGTCCATATGTTCACCGCCGACGAGACAAAGGGCGTGGTCGATGCCGGCGCCGACCTGCTCGCTCACAGCATCCGCGACCGCGATGCCGATCCGGCGCTGATCGCCGCGATCAAGGCGAACGGCGTGGGTTATATCCCGACCTTGACGCGCGACCTGTCGGTATTCGTCTATGAATCCACCCCCGATTTCACGACCGATCCCTTCTTCACGAAGGAAGCGGCCTATCGCGCCCCGCTCGCCCCGCTGCTCGACCCGGAGGCTCAGGCCAGGGTGAAGGCGAGCGCCAGTGCCCAGGCGATCAAGCCGGCGCTGGAACAGGCCAAGCGCAACCTCAAGCTGCTGTCCGATGCCGGCGTGCAGATCGCGATGGGGACCGATACCGGCGCCCCCACCGGCCGCTGGCAGGGCTATTTCGAGCATCTCGAAATGCAGATGATGGTCGAAGCCGGCCTGACGCCGATGAAGGTGCTGGTCGCCGCGACGGGCGGTGCCGCCAAGGTGATGCGGATCGACGACATGGTCGGCACGCTCAGGCCCGGGCGGCAGGCCGATTTGCTGGTGCTCGGCGCCAATCCGCTGGCCGATATCCGCAACACGCACAGCCTGGAGCAGGTCTGGATCGCCGGCCGCAAGCTGGATTGAGGATTTCCAACAACGACTCGGATGTATCGCCGTTTCAGCGGTATTATTTTTTCTTCCGCTGTTATGTTGGATTTTCGGCTCGATTTTTCGACCTGTTTCCAGCGCGTTAGGCTGCGTTTTCCCTGTTACGGATAACAGAGGAAAAAATCGGCTGATTCTGGCGAAACAGACGAAGTTTTCCGCTGTAACGCGCTAGCCGAGCCAGCAACATTCAGGACTACGATGAGAAAGAGCGCCGGATTCCCGGCGGCGTCCCGCTCGCACAGATTGTTTCCCGGTTGAATCGAGCCGATCGTTCCGCCACCGAAATCACCCTGTCATTCCTTGGACTTATTCCGGGCCTAGGGCCCCGACCCGTGGGGCTCGTCCAGCGAAATCGATAACGATTCGAGGGACCGTGACGTTCGTCTCGGTTCGGGAAAAGCCGCGCGCCTTGTTCAGATTAAAAGGGATTCCCCGTGTCCAGATCGACCGTTGCCAAATCTTCGCTCCTGTTCGGCGCCGCTATCAGCGCGCTGCTCTGTTCGACCGGGGCTTTCGCCCAGGAAGCCGCCGCGCCGGCGGCGCAGGAGTCGACGGACGCCGGGTTGAACGACATCGTGGTGACGGCGGAGCGGCGCCCCGAGACGGTGCTGAAATCGCCCCTGTCGGTCACGGCGCTCACCGGTGATTCGCTGCGCTCCTTCCAGACCGGCGGCGACGACATCCTGTCGCTCTCCGGCCGCGTGCCCGGCCTCTATGCCGAGACCACGACCGGTCGCATCTTCCCGCGCTTCTACATCCGCGGCCTCGGCAATATCGATTTCTATCTCGGCGCGTCGCAGCCGGTGTCGATCATCCAGGACGATGTCGTGCTCGAACATGTCGTGCTGAAGTCGAACCCGGTGTTCGACGTGGCGCAGACCGAAGTGCTGCGCGGTCCGCAGGGGTCGCTGTTCGGCCGCAACACCACGGCGGGCATCATCAAGTTCGACACGATCAAGCCGACCCAGCAGTTCGAAGGCCGCGGGCAATTCTCCTATGGCAGCTACAACACGATCACGGCCGATGCCGGCGTGGGCGGCCCGATCGTTCAGGACCTGCTCGCGTTCCGCGTCTCGGCGCTCTACCAGCACCGCGACAACTGGGTCGACAACACTTTCACCGGTGTCAGCGCCGACGGCACCGTCTCGCCGCAGAAGGATGCGATGGGCGGCTTCGACGAGCGCGACGTCCGTCTCCAGCTGCTCTTCACCCCGGGCGACCGCTTCTCGGTCAATATCTCGGCGCACGCGCGCGACTATGACGGCACGTCGACCCTGTTCCACCGCGCCGCGCTGAAGAAGGGCTCGAACAGCGTCGATGCCGAGCCGCGCGACAAGGTCGCGTTCGACGAGGCGATGAACAACCCGCAGGCCTATACGACCTATGGCGAGTCGGTTCGCGCCGCCTATGATTTCGGCGGCGTCGTGCTGACCTCGATCAGCGCGTACGAGACGACCCAGGGGTATAGCCGCGGCGATACCGATGGCGGCGCGGCCGCCAATTTCGGCGGCACCGGCTTCGGTGAATCGCAGGGCAATGTCCGCAGCCTCGACCAGCTCACCCAGGAAGTCCGGCTCGCCAGCGACGGCGACAACCCCTTCAAGTGGCAGGTCGGCGGCATGTATTTCGACCAGCGCGACATCACCGATTTCTACCAGCGCGCCTATTTCCTCACCACCGCCGCGCGGAACCCGAACAACTGGGTGCGCCTGCATGACGTGAACACTTCGTGGGCAGCGTTCGGCCAGGTCAGCTACAAGATCCTGCCGGGCCTGACGCTCACCGCCGGCGGCCGCGTGACCGAGGACAAGAAGACCACCCAGCTGCTGAAGACGGCCAACACCGCGGCGAACGCCGTGACCTATACCGGCCGCCGCTTCGTCGAGCTGAAGGACACGCAGCCGAGCTGGGATTTCAGCGCGCTGTACGAGGCAAGCTCCGACCTGAGCCTCTATGCCCGCGTCGCACGCGGCTTCCGCGGCCCGACCATCCAGGGCCGTTCGGCCGTGTTCAATTCGGACTTCACCACGGCGAATTCGGAGACGATCCTGTCCTGGGAAGCTGGCTTCAAGAGCCGGCTGTTCAACAACATGCTGAGCCTGAACGCGACGGCCTTCACCTACACGGTCGACGACATCCAGCTGAACGGCAATGATTCCAACGGCAACGGCGTGCTGTTCAATGCGGACAAGGCCAAGGCATACGGCCTGGAAGCCGAGGCGGAGTTCCGCCCCACGTCCAATTTGAGCCTCGGCCTGGGCCTCAGCCTGCTGCACAGCGAGATCAAGGACAAGCGCGTCTATGCGCAGGTCTGCGCGCTGAACGGCGTGGTGGTCTGCACCGTGCAGAACCCGACGATCACGGTGCCCGTCTTCGGGTCGCCGGCGGTGTTTGCGCAGATCGACGGCCAGCCGCTGCCGAACGCGCCGGAATATACCGTCAATTTCAACGGCCGCTACGATGTGCCGCTGGGCAATGGCGGCAAGGTCTTCCTCGCCACTGACTGGAACCTGCAGGGCTATACGAACTTCGTGCTCTACAAGACCAAGGAGTTCTATTCGGACGGCACCTTCGAGGGCGGCCTGAAGGTCGGTTACACCGCGCCGGGCGGGGCCTATGAGGTTGCGCTGTTCGGCCGCAACATCACCAACGAGAAGAACCTGAAGGGTGTGATCGAGAATTACATGGCGGCGGTGTTCAACGAACCGCGCGTCATCGGCATCTCGGTGAGCGGCAAGTTCCGCTAAGCACTGTGACCTGATCGCCGCCCGTCGCACCTTGGTGCTGACGGGCGGCGCTCGGTATTTGCTCAGCCGGCCATGCGGGCGAGTTCCTCGCCCAGCTTGTCGAGCGTCTGGCTCCAGCCCATCGGCGCGCCCTGGACCATCATCGGCGCCAAGGTCATGTCGGCGAAGACATAGGTCTGCACGACGTCGATCCGCGTGCCGCCGGCCTCGTCCGAGAAATTCACCTCGGTCCACGCGTTGAACAGCAATTTCCCGTCGCCGCCCTCGGCGCGCAGATCGAGTACCAACCGTTCGTCCGGTACGAGCTCGGCCACGCTCCCACGCGACCAATGCTCCGTGCCGTCCGGCCCGCGCATGCAGACGTCGAAGGTGCCGCCGATCCGCATGTCGACGGTCGCCTCGGGGACCGTGAACACCGCGGGCGCGAACCATTGCTTCACATGCTCGGCCGTACTCCAAGCCTCGAACGCGAGCGCGCGCGGCACCGGATAGACGCGCGAGATGCGCAGGGGTTCAGCCGTTTCAGCCTTTTGTGCCATGATCTTCTCCTTTGTTCATGAGCGTTTCGAGATAGTCGCCGAGCCGGTCGAGGCGGTGATCCCATTCGACGCGGCGCTGCTGGATCCATTGCTCCGCCTGGCCGAGCGCCGCGGTATCGAGGCTGCAGGTGCGCACCCGGCCGATCTTTTCCGACCGGACGAGCCCCGAGCTTTCGAGCAGGGAGAGGTGCTGCATCACCGCGGGCAGCGACATGGCGAGCGGGCGGGCAAGCTCGCTGACCGAGGCCTCGCCACGCGACAGCCGCTCGACGATCGACCGGCGCGTGCGGTCGGCCAGGGCGCTGAAGGCGAGATCGAGCGAATCGTGTTGGTTAAGCATATGCCTAACTATCGCGACGACAATAGTTAGGCAATAGCTTTAGTGTTGGGCAGGCGCGGTTTCGCTGTTCGCCGCGAGTTCTGCAAGCAAGGCACGAACGGGCGGCGAGTCGACCAGGGCCGGGCGAGTGATGGCCTGAACTTGACGTCGCAACGTCATGCCTGTCGGGATCTTGCACTCCACAGAGTCAGCCCCAGGTGTTTGAACCGCCAGTTGTGGAACGAAGCTGACACCCAGCCCGGCCGCCACGAGCCTGAGGATGAGCTCATAATCATCGACTTCATGGGTCACGCGCGGCGCGAAGCCAGCTACGGCGCAGGCGCGATCGAGCAGTATACGGTCATATGCATGGCGGGAGCCCACAATCCACTCGGCTTCCTCGAATTGCTCCAATCGAACGGCGCGCGGTCGAGAGGTAGGTGTGCCCGGCACGGCAAGCAGCACCGGTTCATCCAGCAGCGGCTCGACCACGAGGTCCCTGGTTCCTGGCCGGGGCACGAGATTATAGCTGAAGGTGATTGCAAGATGGCAGCGGCCCGAGCGAACCGCAGCGACAGCATCCGCTGGCTCAAGCTCATGGACCACCACATGAATGTCCGGATACCGTGCCTTCGCGCGCACGATGGCGGGTACGAGGCGGGCCTTCGCAAAGGATGAAAAGCACGCGATGGCCACTTCGCCTCTGGGCGATCCCTTGTCCGTCGCCATGTCGAGGCGTGCCGTTTCCGCAATCTGCAGAATCGCCTCCGCATGAGCTGCCATCCGCTTGCCTTCGTCGGTGAGCTGAACGCGACGGCCTATTCTTTCGAACAACGATGCGTTGACCTCGCGCTCGAGCACCGCGAGCTGCTGCGAGACCGCGGAGGACGTCTGGCCGAACGCCTCGGCAACCGCCGACATCGTTCCGCGACGTGCAAGCTCCCGAAGCAGCCTCAGGCGAGCAAGGTCAAACATCAAGATATTCTTACATGATCGTTTACATCTGTGAAGTGGACCTGAAGGAAAGAATAGCGGAAAAACGGGTATTCGAAGGAGGCGATCAGTGAGGAACGGGATCGTCCCCGCCGCGGGCGGCACAGCGCTTTGGCTGAGTGAAGGTCAGCAATTGCGGGTGATAGACAGCGAAGGCGGGCAAACGGGTGATCTCGTCGCCTTCTCCGCCGATGGGAAAGAGCGTCTCTCGAATGGTCGGTCATTCGACTATGAGGGCACGATCTACCTCTCGACCGGAAACGTCCTTTGGTCGGACCTCAGCAACCCCATGCTCACGATCGTCGCGGACGATGTCGGCAAGCATGATTTTCTCTACGCCAGTTGCAGCGTCGAAATGTATCGGCGCGAATATCATGTCGTCGGCGACCATCCGAACTGCGTCGACAACCTGTGCATGGCGCTCGAGAGCATCGGCGTTGATCCCCGCCCGCTGCCACCCACGTTCAACTTTTTCATGAACGCCCGGGTCTCGGGCGACGGTGGTCTCACGATTCTGCCCCCGACGACATCCCCGGGGAAATCCGTGACATTCCGTGCGGAGATGGACCTTGCCATCGGCCTGTCTGCATGTCCGGGCGTCACCTGCAATGGTGGCGCAATGCCGCGGTCGCTGGCCTATGAGGTCTTCTAGGTTTGGGACTCGCTTGATTTCCATAGCGGCTGGCGCGTCCGGTGTCGGCTTCGTTCAAGCAGCGGTGATGGAATCAGGCCCTCCAATCGCCTGATTTACCGCCGGTCTTGGTCAGCAGGCGGACGCCGCCGATCGTCATGCCTTTGTCGATCGCCTTGGCCATGTCGTAGATCGTCAGCAGCGTGACCGAGACGGCAGTGAGCGCTTCCATCTCGACGCCCGTCTTGCCCTCGGTCGCGGCGGTGGCGGTGGCGGTCACGCCGGTTTCGTCCACGACCAGGTCGATGGCGACACGGGTGAGGGGCAGGGGATGGCAGAGCGGGATCAGCTCAGCGGTGCGCTTGGCGGCCATGATGCCCGCGACGCGAGCGACGGCCAGGACATCGCCTTTGAGCGCGGTGCCGTCGCGGATGGCGGCGGCGGCTTCGGGCGACATGTCGATGCGGCCGGTGGCCCTGGCTTCGCGGGCGGTGACGGGTTTGCCCGAGACGTCGACCATGTGCGCCGCGCCGGTGTCGTCGAGATGGGTTAGGTTGGTCATCTTCCGCCGATCATTCTGCACGCCCTGTTTCTCGACTACGCTCGAAACGAACGGAAGGAAAATCGGGTCTTTGCTCCCTGATTCACCCGCTTTGCCAAGTACACTGACCGTCACCCCGGACTTGTTCCGGGGTCCATGGCTCCGCACACGCACCGGCGGCAGCTCTTGCGGAGACATGGATGCCGGAACAAGTCCGGCATGACGGAGGGGAAGGGGGCGCGAAAATCTCGCGATCCGGCTACCCTACCAGGGCCCGCGTCGCCGCCTCGACATCATGCTGGCGCATCAGCGCCTCGCCGATCAGGAAGCAGTGCACGCCGTGTTCCGCCATCTGGTCGAGATCCGCGCGGATGGTGAGGCCGCTTTCCGCGACGAAGGTGCAGTCCGCCGGCGCCTTGCCGATCAGGCGATAGGTGTTGTCGAAATCGACGCTGAAATCGCGCAAATTGCGGTTGTTGACCCCGATCAGCCGCGACTTGAGCTTCAGCGCGCGCTCGAGCTCCTTCGCGTCGTGCACCTCGACCAGCACGTCCATGCCGCAGTCGATCGCACTTGCCTCGATCTCGGCAAGCAGCCCGTCGTCGAGCGCGGCCATGATCAGCAGGATCGCATCCGCCCCGATCGCGCGGGATTCGGGGACCTGCCACGGATCGACCATGAAATCCTTGCGCAGCACCGGCAGGCTGCAGGCGTCGCGCGCCGCGGTGAGATAGGCGTCAGCGCCCTGGAACCAGGGCTCGTCGGTCAGCACCGAGAGGCACGCCGCGCCGCCGGCCTCATAGGCGCGGGCATGGGCCGGGGGATCGAAATCGGCGCGGATCAGGCCTTTCGAAGGGCTCGCCTTCTTGATCTCGGCGATCAGCGCATGGCCGGTCTTCGCCTTTGCGTCGAGCGCGGCGCGGAAGCCGCGCGGCTTCGACTGGCGTTCGATGCAGGCGTCGATCTCCGACAGCGGCATGGTCGCCTTGCGCGCGGCGACTTCGGCGCGCTTGGTTTCGAGGATACGTTCGAGGATATCGGTCATGGGTAAGCGATCCAGCGATCGAGCAGGGCGTTGGCCGCGCCGGAATCGATCGCCTCTGCGGCGAGCGCCGCGCCTTCGACCAGGTCGGCGGCCTTGCCCGCGACCATCAGCGCGGCAGCCGAGTTGAGCAGGACGGCGTCGCGGTATCCGCCCTGCTCGCCGGCGAGCAGGCGGCGCAGCGCCGCGGCATTGTATTCCGGGTCGCCGCCGCGGATCGCCGCGATGGCGTGGCGGGGCAGGCCCGCATCCTCCGGGACGATGCGCGTCGGCATCGAGAGGCTGCCGACGCTGACCGTGATGGTCGGGCCGGCGCCGGAGACTTCGTCCAGGCCTTCCTCGCCCGACACGACCAACGCCGCCTCGGTGCCGAGCTGCTCCAGCGCCTGGGCATAGGGTGCGGCATAATCGGGGCGGGCGATGCCGATCAACTGGCGCGTGACGTGTGCCGGATTGGCGAGCGGCCCCATCAGGTTGAAGATGGTGCGGCGGCCGATATGGCGGCGGATCGGCGTGATGCGCTTCATCACCGGGTGATGGTTGGCCGCGAACAGGAAGGCGATGCCGATATCGCGCAGGCTCGCCTCGGCATTCAGGCCGGCGCGTTCCATGTTCAGGCCGAGCGCTTCGAGCGTGTCGGCGGCGCCGGCCTTGCTCGACGCGGCACGGTTGCCATGCTTGGCGACCGGCACGCCGCAGCCCGCGACGATGATTGAGACGGCGGTGGAGACGTTGAGCGTGTGGTGCCCGTCGCCGCCGGTGCCGCACACGTCGATCGCGCCGTGCGGCGCGTCGATCGGGATCAGGCGGGCGCGCAGCGCCTTGGCGGCCTCGGCGATCTCGATGCTGGTCTCGCCCCGGTCGCTGAGCGCGATGAGGAATTCGGCGATCGCCTCTTCCGAGGTCTTCGCGTCGAGGATGTCGGCAAACGCCTGCGCCGCGCTTTCGTGGGAAAGCGGCGTGGAGGGGTCGGGGAGCGGGGTGAAGACGGTCAAGCCAGCGCCTTCACGTCGATACCCGCAAGCCGCACGAAATTCGCCAGCAGCGCATGGCCATGTTCGGTCGCGATGCTCTCCGGGTGGAACTGCACCCCGTGGATCGGCAGGGTCGCGTGGCGGAAGCCCATCACCGATCCGTCGTCGGCGGTCGCGTTGACGATCAGGTCGGCGGGAATGTCCTCGACGATCAGCGAGTGATAGCGGGTCGCGGTGAAGGGCGAGGGCAGGCCTTCGAACAGGCCGGTGCCATCGTGCGAGACGGGCGAGGTCTTGCCGTGCATCAGCCCCCCGCGCACGACCTGGCCCCCGAAATGCTGGCCGATCGCCTGATGGCCGAGACACACGCCCAGCAGCGGCTTTTCCGCCTGCGCACACGCCGCGACGAGGTCGAGGCTGATGCCCGCCTCGTTCGGCGTGCAGGGACCGGGCGAGATCAGGAACCCTTGCGCGTTGCTCTCGATCGCCTCGCGCGCGGTGAGGGCGTCGTTGCGTACCACCTTCACTTCGGCGCCCAGCTCCATCAGATAATGGACCAGGTTCCAGGTGAAGCTGTCGTAATTGTCGATGACGAGGATCATGCGCGAGGGCGCTAACGCTTTTGCAGGGCAACCACAATCGGCCCGATCTTGGGGCGGCCGTGCTTTTGCTTGTCGCCGGGACGGGGCGCCTCCGAAATCGGGCTATCGCACCAAGGTATGCGTTACGAAGCATAGCGCTATGCCTTTATCGTACCTAGATTATGGCCAATTGCCGCTCCATTCAGGGTGGAGCAATCGCCAGTCGCGGACGTTGATACCGCCCAGGAGGTCGCCCTTATGTTTCGTACCATCGCCATTGCCGCCTTGTTCATGCTTCCCGGTGTGGCGAGCGCGCAGGACCAGCAGGCCGAATCCGGCAAGCCGCCCGAGCGCATTCGCAACGTGACGCTGACCGGCGCTGAATCATGTCCCAAGCCGGTCGATGGCGAAGTCGTGGTGTGCAGCACGCTCGAGGAGCCCTATCGCATCCCGAAGGCGCTGCGCGAGACCAAGAAGAGTGCGGCGACCAACAGCTGGGTCAATCGTGCCGCCACGCTCGACGAAGTCGGGCGCGAGGCGGGCGGCTTGCCCGATACCTGCTCGCCGGTCGGGTCGGGCGGCCAGACGGGTTGCGCGCTGAAGATGAACCAGCAATTCGCGGCCGAGCGGGCCGAGAAGAAGCGCCAGGAGAGCGTCGTTCCCTGATCCTTGTTTCCCTCCCTGAAAGGGAGGGGTGAGGAAGGGTTATTGCCCGAACCCCACTGACGAGGCCTGCGCCACCGCTTCGCGCGCCGCCGCGAGAAGCGCGCCCGCCTTGGCTTCGCATTCGCGCTGCTCGTACGCGGGGTCGCTGTCGGCGACGATGCCGGCGCCGGCCTGGACGTGCATGACGCCGTCCTTCACCACCGCGGTGCGCAACACGATGCAGCTGTCCATCGATCCGTCGGGCGAGAAATAACCGACCCCGCCGGCATAGGCGCCGCGCACTTCCTGCTCCAGCTCCGCGATCACGCCGCAGGCGCGCACTTTCGGCGCGCCGCTGACGGTGCCCGCCGGGAAGCCCGCGAACAGCGCATCGAGCGCGTCGTGATTCTTGTCGAGCCGCCCGACCACGTTCGACACGATGTGCATGACATGGCTGTAGAGTTCGGTGGTGTAGCTCGCCGTCACCTTGACTGAACCCGCCTCCGCGACACGGCCGACATCGTTGCGGCCGAGATCGAGCAGCATCAGATGCTCGGCGCGTTCCTTTGGGTCGGCGAGCAGGCTCTGGCGGTTGACCTCGTCCTCGGCCGCCGTCTTGCCGCGCGGCCGGGTGCCGGCGATCGGGCGGATGGTGACCTCGCCGTCGCGCACGCGCACCAGGATCTCGGGGCTCGACCCGGTCAGCGCGAAGCCGGGCAGGTCGAGATGGTAAAGGAAGGGCGACGGGTTGATCCGGCGCAGCGCACGATAGAGCTCGAACGCGGGCAGCGCGAAGGGCGCAGTAAAGCGCTGGGCGAGCACGACCTGGAAGATATCGCCCGCGACGATATAGTCCTTGGCGCGCGCGACCATCTCGGCATAGCGCCCCTCGGGCAGCACCGGCGTGAGCGCGATCTCGGCAAGGTCGACCGCGCGCACCGGCGCGGGGAGCGCGGCGGTGGCGAGGCGGGCTGCGACCGCGTCGATCCGGTCCTGCGCCTCGGCGACGATCGCGCCCGGCTGGCGCGACGCATCTGGCCAGACGGGCGCGACGAGGAACAGCGCGTCGGCCAGCCGGTCGAAGATCAGCACCACCGTCGGGCGCACGAACATCATGTCGGGCAGGCCAAGCGGATCGTTCGCCGGGCGATCGAGCTTTTCGACCAGCCCGACCGTCTCATAGCCGAAATAGCCGACCAGGCAGGCCAGCGCCGGGGGCAGCTCGGGCGGCACGTCCATGCGGCAGGTCGCGACCAGCGCGCGCAACGCCTCCAACGTCGGCGCCGCGCACGGCTCGAACGCTGCCTTGTCGGTCAGCCAGTGACGGTTGATCTCGGCACGCGCCCCTTCCGCGCGGAACACCAGGTCGGGGGCGAGGCCGATCAGGCTGTGCCGGCCGCGCGTCGCGCCGCCTTCGACCGATTCGAGCAGGAAATCGCCCCGGCCCGGCTCGATCAGCTTGAGCGCCGCCGCGACCGGGGTTTCGGTGTCGGCGATCTGGCGGCGCCAGACGAGCGCCGGCTTCCCCGCCGCGAGGGCGGAGATTGCGGCCCCAGTCATCGCGGAAGCCCCAGGATTAATTGGAGCCGCCCTGGCCGGTGAGCGCCGCGCGGACCACGCCGATCGCCTTGTCGTTCTTCTTCACGCCGACCGAACGGCGCACTGCCTCGGTGAGCTGCTGGATATATTCGCGGCCGATCGTCTGGCCGATCTGGGCGCGGGCGCGGTCGATCACGGGCTTCTGGCCCGCCGCGTTGCCGCGCTCGATATGGTTCAGATAGACGATGAGCCAGCCGCTCTTGTTGGGCGCCTCGATCATGCGCGCCTTCTTCTCGGTCATGCTGAACATCAGCGTGATCGCCGGCGGCACCTGGGCCCCGGCATTCTCGATCTGCCCGCGCGCGATGGGGGGGACCGGCTGCGGCCCGGGGATGCCCAGCTTGGTCTCGGCGATGGACTGGGCGAGCGGCATGCCCTTGTTAACGCGCGCGGTGACCTCGACAGCCGCCTGGCGCGCCAGGCGCTGCGCGCGGTCGATGACGAAGTCGCTGGCGATCTTCTCGCGGATCTGGGCGAGCTGGCGGGGTGCCGCGGGCACCACGCGGGCGAGCGACACCACCGAGAAGCTGCCGTCCTCGCCGGCCGGCACGAGCTGCGGATCGTCGCCCTGCTCGGCGGCGAAGGCGGCAATCAGCGCCTGGGCAAAGGCGGGATCGGGCTTGGACGCGGGATCGTCGGGGTTGAGGCCCGCCGCGGTAAGCGGGACGGAATTGGCGGCGGTGAGCTTCTGGTCGGCAATGATCTCGTCGAAGGTCGAGCCGTTGCCGATCGCATTGTCGATCGCGTCGCGCCTGGTCTGCATCAGGGCCACCGCCTTTTCGGCGCTGATCTGCGCGATCAGCTCGGGCCGGGCCTGTTCGAGCGACTTCGCTTCGACCTTCTCGATCCCGTCGACTCGCAGCACGGTGAAGCCGAGCGCGGTGCGGAATGGCCCAAGCACGGCGCCCTTCGCGGCGGCGAAAGCGGCATTGGCGATCTCGGGTGAATTGGCGGTGGTATAGGCGGGCTTCTCGGCGCCCTTCAGCGTGTTCGGCTCGAACCCGCCGGCGCGGGCGGCTTCCTCGAGCGAGCCGGTCTTCGCCTTGGCCACCAGCGCATTGGCCGCTGCCTGGCCCGGCACGACGACCTGCACGATGTCGCGCTTCTCGGTCGCCTGGAACTTCTTCTTTTGCAGCTCATAGCCCTTGGCGATCTCCGCCTCGGTCGGGATCGCGCTGGCCTTGATGGCGTCCATCGTCACCGTTGCGTAGCGCACGATGCGGCGCTCCGGCACGGTGTAGCGGGCGAGGTTGCGCTTGTAGAAGGCGGCGAGCTCCGCATCGGTGGGCGGCGCGCCCTTGCCCATGGCGGGTGTGGGAATGAAGGCGACCTGCCCGTCGCGCTTTTCCAGCAGCAGCGAGGCGAAGGGCGTGGCGACCTTGACCGAGACATAGCCTTCGGAGGCGGGCACGACCACGAACTGCGCCATCGTCTCGCTCAGCAGGTCGGAACGCACCTGCTTGTCCGTCAGGCGGTTGCGCGCAAGGAACTGCTCATAGGCCGACTGGCTGAAGTTGCCGTCGAACCCGCGTACGCCGGGCAGGCTGGCGATCCGGCCGTCGATCAGGCGCTTCGACGCGACCAGGCCCTGGCGCTGCGCGAATTCCTGGAACGCCAGGATATCGATGCTGCGGTTGAGCGTGGAATCCAGCCCGCCCTGGTTGACGAACTGGACCATGTCGATCGTGGGCTGCTCGCGGCGCAGGGCGTCCAGCTGGTTCTGGGCGCGTTCGCGCAGCGCGATCTCGCTGATCTCCATCTTGCCGACCTTCACGACCGAATCGCCCGACACGCGCCCGCTGCCGCCCAGGCCGGTGATGTCGCCCATGCCGAACATGAGTGCGATCACGGCAAGCACGCCGAGGGTGATGACGACACCCACCTTCGAATTGACGGCGCGGCGGATGAGACTGAGCATGGTCGAGAAGAGCCGATCTATGGGGGCTGACAGGAAACGAACTGCGACGCTTTACGGGGAGCGACCCGCTCCTTCAAGCTTGTGCGATTCTGAACGCGCGTTATCGGCTGCGCCAGCACATCGGGAGACGGGGCTTTGGCACGACGCAGGCTGATCGCAGGCAATTGGAAGATGAACGGCAGCCTGGCCGCGCTGGCCGAGCTGGACGGCATCGCCGCGGCCGCCGTGGCGGCGCCCGGCGTGGATGTCGCCATCGCCGTGCCGGCGACCCTGATCGCTGCCGCTGCCGCCCGCGTGCCGGGCTTCGCGATCGGCGCGCAGGACGTGCACCCGGCGGACAAGGGCGCCCATACCGGCTGCATCTCGGTCGCGCTGGTGAAGGAAGCGGGCGCGGTCTTCTCGATCGTCGGCCATAGCGAGCGCCGCGCGGACTGCCACGAGACCGACGCAGAAGTGAAGGCCAAGGCCGAGGCGCTGCACCGCGGCGGGCTGAGCGCGATCCTGTGTGTCGGCGAGACGCTGGCCGAGCGCGACGCCGGCCGGGCGGAGGAGGTGGTGACGGGCCAGCTCGCCGCCTCGCTGCCCGCGGGCGCGGCGGCCGGCTGGCTGTCGATCGCGTACGAGCCGGTCTGGGCGATCGGCACCGGGCGTACGCCGACGGTGGGCGACGTCGCCGCGATGCACGGCGCGATCCGGGCGCGGTTGCGCGCGCTGATCGGGGCCGAGGCGGAGGCGGTGCGGATATTGTACGGCGGGTCGGTGACGGGCGACAATGCGGCGGAGCTGCTGGGGGCGGGCGATGTCGACGGCGCGCTGGTTGGGGGCGCGAGCCTGACCGCGGCGAAGTTCGTGCCGATTATCGAGGCGGGCGCGGCGCTGAAGTAAAGGCGAAATATCCGTGTTGGAAGCTGCATGCACCCGGCAATAGTCGCTGATTTTCGCGACCCACCTGCGAGAGGGCCGAATCGCGACGGTACTTGCGGCCTGCGGCGGGATCGGAATATTCGATACTATAGATCGGCGTGAGCCGTGGCGCCGGGTACGAAAAGGTGCGGCAAGGAAATTTGGCGCGTTCTTGCCGAATTTCGCGACCCCTATCAGTATTAGTGTCGGCTTTACTTGCGAATAGGTGCGGTGAGATGCCTGTAGTGTCATCGCATATCCCTGGGGCGCCGTGAGCAGCCATCGGCATGGGCAGTCTATGCCGGCGCGGAGGCTGGTTGAATTGATCTGGTCCATGCCCAGACGAGGTGCGGCGTCAAACCTGTTCCAAACGGGCTCCAAGAGCGATCATTCCGGGTAAGTTACCAATTTTTTACGATATTTTTCGGCGGATTGCTCCGGATCGGTTGTAGATTCCATCGCGTTGCGTGCGACGATGCCGCATCTCCATCACATCCGTTCGTCGGATCGGCGCGCGGATTCGCGGAACGTTTCCTACGTTTTGCGCACCGGGGGAGTATTGCATGCGCGCGCGCTCGTTGTTGCTTGCCGGAGCGGCAGGCTCTGTCCTGCTTGCCGGACAATATCTCGCGGCACAGGAAACGACGACCTATCGCTACGACACGCTCGGTCGCCTGATCGGCAGCAACCGCACCGGCGGCCCGAGCAACGGCATCCAGATGGGGACCTGTTTCGATCCGGCCGGTAACCGCACGCGTTACGATATTGCGGGATCGGCACCGGCTTCCTGTCCGACCCCAACACCCACGCCCACGCCCACGCCGACCCCCACACCGACCCCGACCCCCACACCGACCCCGACCCCGACCCCCACGAACCATGCTCCGGTAGCGGTCAATGACAGCGTTCAGGTTTCGACCTGCTCCGAGGTATGGATCAACTTGTTGGCCAACGACAGCGATCCCGATGGCGACGCCATCAGCTTCGTGAGCTTCTCCAACTCCAGCTATTATGGCACGGCCTATGATACCGGCGGCGGGCTGATCGATTACTGGTCGAACAACCATACCGGCACCGACACGCTGACCTATACGATCCAGGATACGCACGGCGCGACCGCTACCGGTACCGCGTCGATCGCGATCTCGGGCAGCCCTAACTGCGAGTTTGGCAGGTCCGCCGGAAATCCGGGCGAAGGCCAATGATCGGCCGCGCCACCCCCATCGGAAAAGCAAAGGGCGATATACGCATGCGTCGACCGGCTCTGTCGAATGGCATCCTGGGCATCGGGCGCTTTGGCGCTCTCGCGGCTTTGGCAGGTCTATGGAGTTCCGCTGCCATAGCCGATGTCATCCCGCCCAAGGTGATGACGATGACGCCCACGGGCATCAGCATCTCCGACGCATCGTACAATTACAACGTCACCGATTTGTCGATCGGGACCCTGACCCTGGAGCGCTTCTATCATATGAGCCCGGGCACAGCGCTCGATCCCGACGCGATGTTCAATGGAATGCGCACCAGCAACAACTTCGATATATTCGTGACGCCCAATTATGTGCCGGCAACAGGCCTTCCCTTCAACATCCCGGCCCATTCCAGGCCGATCGTGCATATGGGCTCCGCGGCGAGCGGCGTTTACCGCCAGACCAATTTCACCACCACGCCGACGGTCATCCCGAACAGCGGCGAAGCGGAGAATGGCGTTCTGCAGTTCGTCAGCGCCAGCACGTACATTTACACCGATCAATCGGGCACGGTTTATACCTTCAATCCTGCGGTGCCGGTGGTGGGCGTCAATGCGGGCGTCTATTCGTCTCGTGCGCAGCGCATCGGAACCATCGCTTATCCTGATGGTCGCGTCCGGTCCTTCTCCTACAACGCGTCCGGACAGCTCAAGATGGTGGCTGACTCCACCGGGTACGCGATCGTCTTCGATTACGGATCGACATCCTCATCGGACATGAAGATCACCGCCGCCTGCGGTTTCGATCTTTCGCAGAATTACGTGACGGCAAGTTCAACCTGCTCGGGAGCAACGCTCAAGGTTGCTTACGGATATACCGGCAACCTGCTGACAAGCGTGGTCGATGTGACCGGGCAGACGACCAGCTATGCCTATTCGAGCGCGTATGTTTCCACCTATCTCTCCTGCATCACGCCGCCGGGCTATTCGACCTGCAAGGTCGCGAACAATTATCCCAACGGCCAGACGCTGGTCCAGACGCACGCCGATGGTTCCGTCTGGACCGTGTACTGGGGCAGTGTCTTTCAACAGGACGAAGACTTTATCCCATCGGACGGGGACAATCAGACCAACCTGGTCGACCCGGCGGGCAAGACCTCGACCTTCTACTTCACCGGCTCGACGCCCTATACGGCGACGGATGCGGTCGGGAATACGACATCCTACCGCTACACTGGCGCTATTCAGTATGACTCGATGGCCCCGGCAACCGCGGCGGGCAGCATATTGACCGAGGTCACGCTTCCCGAAGGCAATAAATATCTGGCCGAGAATTACGGCCCGTACACGACGATCAGCAAACAGACCTTTCAAGCGAAGCCGGGCAGCGGCCTGGCCGACACTGTGGTTCTCATCAGCTATTCCTGCCCGGGCGGCACGTTGACGCCGACTTGCACCAAGCCGATCACGAAGACTGACGCGAAAGGCAACGTCACCAATCTGGACTATTATGCCTGGGGCGGCATCAAGTCGGAGATGCAGCCGGCCCCGACCGCGGGCGCGGCGCGGCCGCTGAAGCTAAGCACGTACGTCCAGAAGTACCCGTACATCAAGAATTCGGGCGGGTCTTTGGTGGCCGGGCCGAACCAGCTCTGGGTGCCGGATACCGAGACACTCTGCCAGACGGTCGCGGGCAGCAACACGCCGACCTGTGACAGCGGCGCGCCGATCACCGTCACCACCTTTGAATATGGCGCGAACGGCACGGCGGACAATCTGCTGGTACGCGGCAAAGTGGTCACCTCGGGCGGCGTCAGCCTGCGTACCTGCTTCGGGTACGACGCGCAAAGCAACAAGATCTGGGAAACCAGTCCGCGGGGCACGACCTCGGCGGTCTGCTCGTGAGCGCGGCGGGGGAGATGCGCATCATGCCGAACCGCCTGGCCTTCGGGCTCGCCACCTTGCTAGCCATGCTGCCGGCCGTCCCGGCTGCGGCGCAGAGTGCGGCGTCGCCGTTCACCTCGGCGACGCGCTACGACATTGCGCACCGCGTGGTCGGCACGATCGCACCCGACCCCGACGGGGCGGGGCCGCTGAAGCATGCGGCGACGCGCAACAGCTATGATATCAACGGGCGCCTCGTCCTGGTCGAGAGCGGGCAATTGGAGGTCTGGAAACCCGAGGGCACCCTCCCTTCGGCCTGGGGTGCCGACTTCGTCGTCGCGAAGCGGATCGATACGACCTATGATCTGCTCGATCGCAAGATCAAGGAAGTGATGTCCGGGGTCGGCCCGAGCCCGACCTTCACCGTCACGCCTTATGCGGTCACTCAATATAGCTACGATAGTGTCGGGCGCCCCCAGTGCACAGCGGTGCGCATGAACCCGGCCGTGTGGGGCAGCCTGCCGTCGAGCGCCTGCACGCCGGGAACTGCTGGTGCCGACGGCGAAGACCGGATCACCCGCAACGTCTATGACGACGCGGGCAAGGTGCTGACCGTGCAGAAGGCGTACGGCACCGCGCTCCAGCAGGATTACGTCAAATACAGCTACACGCCGAACGGGAAGCAGGCCTCGGTCACCGATGCGAACGGCAACCGGGCGGCCTATGCCTATGACGGGCTCGACCGGCTGTCGATCTGGGCGTTCCCGAGCACCACAACGCCCGGCGCCCCGAGCACGACCGACTTCGAGCAATATGGCTATGACGCGAACAACAACCGCACGAGCCTTAGGAAGCGTGACGGACGCACGCTGACCTACACCTATGACGCGCTCGACCGGGCGACCGTGAAGACGGTCAGCGGTGCCTGCGTGTCGGGCTATGCCTGCACCACGCCGCCGAGCTGGGCGGTGCGTAACGTCTATTCCAGCTATGATGCTCGGGGGCAGTTGACCTCGGCCCGGTTCGACAGCGCCAGCGGCACGGATGCGGTGGTCAATGTCTATGACGGGTTCGGCCGGCTGACCTCGAGCACCGTCAGCATGGGCGGCGTGAGCCGCGCGGTCGGTCGTCTCTATGACGCGGACGGCAACCGCATTCGTGTGACTCATCCGGACGGCAATTACTTCACCTATGACTATGACGGCCTGAACCGGATGAGCGCGATCCGGCAGAATGGCAGCACCCAGGTCGCCAGCTATGATTATGACTGGAAGACGCAGCGCTGGCATGCGGCGCGCGGCGCCGTGCTGACGACCTATGATTATGATGGTCTCTCACGCCTCACGAGCCTCGACGACAATCTGTCGGGGACGACAGCCGATATCACGTCGTCCTTCGGTTATAATTATGCGAGCCAGATCATCAGCTTCGGCCGCTCGAACACAGGCTACGCCTATGCCGCCTATACGACGGCGAGCAATGCCTATGCGGTCAATGGGCTGAACCAGTACACGACGGTCGGGGTCGGTTCGCTCGGTTATGATTCCAACGGCAACCTGGCCTCGAACGGCGGGACCAGCTTCACTTACGATGTGGAGAACCGGCTGGTGTCGGCGGCCGGCACGCTGACCACGACGATGGTCTATGACTCGCTGGGGCGGCTGTTCCAGACCTATGACGGCGGCTCGGTGACGCGGCAGTTCCTGTATGACGGGGATGAGCGGATCGCGGAATATAGTGGCGCGTCCGGATTGCTGCGGCGCTATGTCCACGGGCCGGGGGATGATGATCCGCAGCTTTGGTATGAGGGTTCGGGCCTCACCGACCGGCGCAGCGTGCAGAGCAACCATCAGGGCTCGATCGTGTCGTCGGCGGATGCCTCGGGGGCGATGCTCGCGATCAAGGCCTATGATGAATATGGCGTGCCCAGTGGGGGCGATGTCGGTGCGTTCCAGTATACCGGACAGGCTTGGCTGCCGGACCTGGGGATGTATTATTACAAGGCGCGGATTTACTCAGCGAAGCTTGGGCGGTTTTTGCAGACTGATCCGATTGGGTATAAGGATCAGAATAATCTCTACGCGTATGTCGGCAATGATCCGGTCAACGCCGCTGATAGTACGGGCTTGGCAACGGGATCCCTATTTTCGAATGTCACTCCGTCGCGCTTTGGCTGCTCCGGCAATTGCAGCATGTTCAGTACCAGCATCGTTACGAACAATGCGGCTCCCAATCCGACCGGGAAAGGGCCGAAGCCGGAAGTAGGGAAAGGCGCTCAAGCAGGAACTGGCCAACCTCCTGAGACTTCGATCCCCGAACCGCCCTCCGATCTACCGAACGGTCCTTACACCCCTGCTGGGCCAGGGCAAAGGCCAGGAACTTTTTATGGGCCAAAGCAAGCCACTGGACCTCGCCCTACAATTACATATGTTCCCCCTGAATCAGAGGGCGGGCCCGGTGGCTCTAAAGGATATTGGAAAGCCCCAGAACAGAGATATAGCCTCGAAGGACACCCCATATCGGAGAGTGAAGCTCATCCGGACTGGACTGCAAAAGAAAAATCCGCGGGAAGACAAGGTCCGGCGAAAACTTCAGGAATTTCACCAACGACCGCAATACGATTTGGAATCGTTGGAGTGATAATATGTGCTCTTATATGCTTAATTCCCTCTGCTTATTAGAGATTTATCGTAATATAATACTATAATATTTGTGAGTGAAAATGGCATACGATCAAATAGATCGCACTCTTCAATCTTGGGCTACGTCTCTCAATGTGCCCATTTTTAAAGAGTTCGGCGGGCGAGAATGTAGATTTTTGTATCTAACAAATTTGAAGAATGACTGCTATCAGATTGATATTAAAGATAACGGAAATTCAAAATTTTGTATATCAATTTATTTTATCGATGGTGATAGTTATAAAGAAGGGTATGAACTTCACATTCCTACATCGATAGATAAATTATCAAACGATTTGCACAAAGCTCACACTATAATATTATCTCTATAAATATAATGCCGTGTAATTTAAGTAGTACCAAGTATAGATGTACAGAATTACGGGAATTACGGTGACAGTGCACTAATTGTGCTCACCGTCTGCTCACGCTAGCCTGCTGGGATGGCACGTCTAGCACGCGCGGTATTTCCGGGTCATTCCCATCATGTCACGCAGCGCGGCAACGGGCGCGCGCAGACCTTCTTCAACGATGCGGATTTTGCGCTTTATCGCGATCTGCTTGCGCATCACTGCGCTGCGGCGGGCGTGGAGGTCTGGGGATGGGTGTTGATGCCCAATTACGTCCATCTGATCCTGGTGCCGGGCGATCATGATGGCCTGCGCCGTGCGCTGGCGGCGGTGCATCGCCGTTATGCGGGCCGTGTTCATGCCCGGTTGAAGCGGACCGGCCATTTCTGGCAAGGCCGTTTCGGCTGCGCTGCGATGGACGAAGCGAATCTCGGCGCGGCGTTACGCTACGTCGCGCTCAATCCGGTCCGGGCGAGGCTGGTGGAGCATGCGGTCGACTGGCCATGGTCGAGCGTCCATGCCCATCTCGGCGCTGTCGCGAATGACGGGCTCACCACCGTTGCGCCGCCGCGCGCTGATCGAGGCGGGTGAGGAAGAGGAGGCATTCGCCCGGCTACGCAAAGCCGAGACGATCGGCCGACCCGTCGGGGACTCGGTCTTTGTAGAAACATTGGAGCGCGAGAGCGGCAGGGTCTTCTTGCTGGCCAGGCGCGGCCGGAAGAGCGCTAAAAGTGCACTGTCACCGTAATTCCGTTCACGAGGTTTCACGACGAACGCTTCCCGTAACCCTTTTACGGGGGTTTGGCAGATTGCGCCGAACTGGCTGTAAATCCTGTCGCTCGAGCGGTCGAGTCCACAAGGGCATGGCGCAGCCGCACAAGCATCCGCGTCGCCGCGCCGTTTGATCCGAAACGGACATACCGAAACCGGAGTTCCGGTTGACCCCGCGATAGCCGCCTAACACGATCAGCGCGCTGGGGAAGGCGCCGATTCATTGCCTGCCTCCGTTCAACCCCGGGGGGGAAATTGCATGCGCGCGCGTTCGTTGTTGCTTGCCGGTGCGGCAGGTTCTGTCCTGCTGGCCGGCCAGTATCTCACGGCACAGGAAACCACGACCTATCGCTACGATACGCTCGGTCGCCTGATCGGCAGCAACCGCATCGGCGGGCCGAGCACTGGCATCCAGATGGGAACCTGTTTCGATCGGGCCGGCAACCGCATGCGCTACGACATTGCGGGATCGGCGCCGGCCACCTGCCCGACACCGGCGCCGACGCCAACCTACACGCCGCCCGCCACGCCGACGCCCACACCGACTCCTACGCCGACACCGACCCCCACGCCGACCGGCCATCCGCCTGTCGCGGTCAACGATTCCGTGAGCGGCCTCTGCTCCGCGGTACTGACCGCCAACCTCATCGCGAACGACAGCGATCCCGATAACAATGTGCCGCTGACGCTGACCAGCATCGATGCGACGAGCGGCTCCGCCTTCGCCACCATCGTCAGCAGCACATCGGCCGAATTCGTCTCGACCTGGCCGGGCACCTACACGTTCAACTACATCGTGACCGACAGCACCGGTGCGACGGCCATCGGCCAGGCGAGCGCCACCTTCACGGGCCCCTCGGGCACCTGTCGCGAGCCGCCTTTGTGATGCCCGATCCTGCTTTCTCAATCATGCGTAATCCACACAAGGGAAGACCTGCCTTTATGCTGCCATCGGTGATTGCACGCGGAGGGATGTTGCTCGGCAACGCCGTGGTTCTGGCGGCGATCGCCGCCGCGCAGCCGGCGTGCGCCCAGGACGTCATTCCGCCCAAGGTCTATTCGACCACACCCGGCGGCGTGAATGTGGCGGATGGGTCGTTCGTCTATTCGGAGACCGACCTCGCGATCGGGCCGTTGAAGCTCGAGCGGTCCCATGTGACGGGGCTGCGCAAGCCGAACAGGCCCTTTTTCGGCTTCAACATGACCCACAACTTCGACATTTATGTCGCGCACAACAATGTGCAGCCGTCTCCACCGCCAGCAAATCAGGCAACTCACCGCCCGATCGCGCATCTTGGCGGCTCGGCGAGCGGCACCTACACGCAGCTCGACGCGACTCCCTCCTCCATCAGCGCGTTCAACATCGACGCGGAGCGCTCGGGCAATCTGACATGGGCCGGAGGCTCGACCTTCGCCACCGGCCATTATGTCTACACGGACAGTAGCGGCACGATCTACACCTTCTCGAGCAGCGTGCCGGCAGCGAATGTCGTCACGCTGGGCGGGTCGCAGCGTATCGCCGAGATCGCCTTCCCCGAGGGGCGCACCCAGACCTTCTCGTACAATGCGAGCAACCAGCTCAAGCTGGTCAGTGACAGTTCCGGCTACGCGATCGTCTTCGACTATAACGCCGCCGGAGATGTCTCCGCGGCGTGCGGTTTCGACACCGCGCAGACCTATGTAACGGCCACGTCGACCTGCACGGGTGCCGCCCTGAAGGCGACCTATGGTTACGCCTCGGGATATCTGAACAGCGTCGTCGATACGAGCGGCCAGACTACCACTTATGACAATGTGCAGGCGGGCATCACTTGTGTGAAGCCGCCGGGTTACGCGACCTGCAAGATGGCGATGAGCTATAATGGCAGCGTGATCTTCAAGCAGACCATGGCGGACGGGGCGGAATGGAACATTGCCTCCGGTTCTCCCGACGTCATCAACGATCCGGGCAGCTCGGCATCCGATGGTGACGGCAGCGGCACCGTCACCGACCCGGCTGGGAAGGTCACGAATTTCCGTTTCACCAAGTCCTCTCCCTATTCGATCACCGATCCGAACGGGCAGGTGACCAATTATCGGTTCACCGGGGCGGTCTATTTCGAGCCGTTCATCGATGATTATCACGACGGCACCCTGCTGGTCGAAGCGACCCTGCCCGAGGGGAACAAATACCTCGCCGAATATAACGGCCCGTTCCATGCGATCACCAAGCGGACGATGGTGGCCAAGCCCGGCAGCGGAATTGCCGACCAGGTGGAGACGCTTGGTTATGGAAGTTGCTTTTCGCCCGGCAGTTTTCAGAATTGCGCCAAACCGATCTGGACGAAGGACGCGAAGGGCAACCAGACCGACTTCACCTATGCAAGCTGGGGCGGATTGCTGACGGAGATGCAGCCTGCCCCCACCGCGGGCGCAGCGCGACCGCTGAAGCTCAACACCTATGTCCAAAAATATCCTTATATCAAGAATTCGGGCGGGTCTTTGGTGGCCGGGCCGAACCAGATCTGGGTGCCGGACACCGAGACTTTGTGCCAGACGGTCGCGGGCAGCAGCACGCCGACCTGCGACAGCGGCGCGCCGATCACCGTCACCACCTATGAATATGGCGCCAACGGCACGGCGGACAATCTGCTGGTACGCGGCAAGTTGGTCACCTCGGGCGGCGTCAGCCTGCGCACCTGCTTCGGTTATGACGCGCAGAGCAACAAGATCTGGGAAACCAGTCCGCGGGGCACGGCCTCGGCGGTCTGCTCGTGAGCGGGGCGGAAGAGATGCGCATCATGCTGGATCGCCTGGCCTTCGGGCTTGCCGCCTTGCTCGGATTGCTATCGGCCGTCCCGGCCGCGGCGCAGAGTGCGGCGTCGCCCTTCACCACGGCGACGCGCTACGACATCGCGCACCGCGTGGTCGGCACCATCGCGCCCGATCCTGACGGGGCGGGGCCGCTGAAGCATGCGGCGACGCGCAACAGCTATGATATCGACGGGCGCCTCGTCCTGGTCGAAAGCGGGGAACTGCAGGTCTGGAAACCCGAGGGCACGCTGCCTTCGGCCTGGGGTACCGACTTCGTCGTCGCGAAGCGGATCGACACGACCTATGATCTGCTCGATCGGAAGATCAAGGAAGTGGTGTCCGGGGTCGGCCCGGCGCCGACCTTCACCGTCACGCCTTACGCGGTCACCCAATATAGTTACGATGTGGTCGGGCGCCCCCAGTGCACCGCGGTGCGGCTGAATCCGGCCGTGTTTGCCAGCCTGCCGTCGAGCGCCTGCACGCCGGGAACCGCCGGCGCCGACGGCGAGGACCGGATCACCCGCAACGTCTATGACGATGCCGGCCAGGTGCTGACCGTGCAGAAAGCGTACGGCACCGCGCTGCAGCAGGACTATGTCAAATACAGCTACACGCCGAACGGCAAACAGGCCTCGGTCACTGACGCCAATGGTAACCGGGCGGCCTATGCTTATGACGGGCTCGACCGGCTGACGATCTGGGCGTTCCCCAGCACCACGACGCCCGGCGCCCCGAGCACGACCGACTTCGAGCAATATGGCTATGACGCGAACGACAACCGCACGTCCTTACGGAAGCGCGACGGGCGCACGCTGACCTACACCTATGATGCGCTTGACCGGGCGACGGTGAAGACGGTGAGCGGTGCGTGCGTATCCGGCTATGCCTGCACCACGCCGCCAAGCTGGGCGGTGCGCAATGTCTATTCCGGCTACGATGCGCGGGGGCAGGTGACCTCTGCCCGGTTCGACAGCGCCAGCGGCACGGATGCGGTGGTCAATGTCTATGACGGCTTCGGGCGGCTGACCTCGAGCACCGTCAGCATGGGCGGCGTGAGCCGATCGGTCGGCCGTCTCTATGACGCGGACGGCAACCGCATCCGCGTGACTCATCCGGACGGCAACTACTTCACTTATGAGTATGACGGACTGAACCGGATGAGCGCGATCCGGCAGAATGGCGGGACCCAGGTCGCCAGTTACGATTATGACTGGAAGACGCAGCGCTGGCATGCGGCGCGTGGCGCCGTGCTGACCACCTATGGCTATGACGATGTCTCGCGCCTCACCAGCCTCGGCGACGATTTGTCGGGGACGACAGCCGATATCGCGTCGTCGTTCGGCTATAATTATGCGGGCCAGATCACCAGCTTCGGCCGCTCCAACACCGGCTACGCCTATGCTGCCTATACGACGGCGAGCAACGCCTATGCGGTCAACGGCCTGAACCAGTACACGGCGGTCGGCGCCGGCTCGCTTGGGTATGATTCCAACGGCAACCTGGCCTCGAACGGCGGGACCAGCTTCACCTATGATGTGGAGAACCGTCTGGTATCGGCGGCCGGCACGCTGAACACGACGATGGTCTATGATCCGCTGGGCAGGTTGTTCCAGACCAATGACGGCGGCTCGATCACGCGGCAGTTCCTGTATGATGGGGATGAGCGGATCGCGGAGTATAACGGCGCGTCCGGGCTGCTGCGGCGTTATGTCCATGGGCCCGGGGACGACGATCCGCAGCTTTGGTATGAGGGCTCAGGCCTCACGGATCGGCGCAGCCTGCAGAGCAACCATCAGGGCTCGATCGTGTCGTCGGCGGATGCCTCGGGCGCGATGCTCGCGATCAAGGCGTACGACGAATATGGCGTGCCGAGCGGCGGTGATGTCGGGGCGTTTCAGTATACCGGGCAGGCCTGGCTGCCGGACCTGGGGATGTATTATTACAAGGCGCGGATCTACTCTGCGAAGCTAGGGCGGTTCCTGCAAGTCGATCCCGTTGGATACGCCGATCAGAACAATCTCTATACATATGTAGGCAACGACCCAGTCGATGGGCGCGATCCTACGGGAAAGTGGCTCGATACGATTGTCGATGTGATATCTATTGCCGCAGATGTCGCCGATATAAGCCAAAACGGCCTCAATTGGACTAACGGACTCTCCCTAGGGGCGAATGTCATAAGCGCCGCGGTTCCGGGCTTGACTGGCGGCGGGGCGGCTGTCCGGGCCGGTGGAGCACTTGTCAGGCGTATCGAGCGAGGACGAGAAGCAACGCGCGCTGCTACTCGCACTTGTTGTTTCGTGGCCGGTACCTTGGTTTCGACACGAGAAGGCTTGAAGCCGATCGAGCAGATTAAGGTAGGCGATTTAGTTCTTTCCAAAGACTTAGGTACCAGCGAGCAGGGGTTTAAGCCGATAGTCGATTTGATCCAGCGGCATGACCGGGTGATCTGGAAGGTCGAGGTAGAGCAAGTTGACGGCACGAAGGCGATATTCGAGACCACTGACGATCACCCGTGGTGGAGCTCGGAGGCGCGGGCTTGGAGGCGCACCGACGAGCTTACTCCAGGCACCATGTTAGCGACCGCTAATGGGGTAGGTGTGAGGGTTGTCGGCGCTGCCGAAACTGACAGAACCGCGCTTACGTACAATTTGGAGGTTGCGGACTTTCATACCTATTTCGTTGGTGAGGCGGGAGTTTGGGTGCATAACTCCTGCGCATACACTGTGCCGGGTTCACGCACACCTAGCGGCAAAGATTATCATGGTTCGACGGGGAGAGGTGATCCCTCGCAAAGAGCAGGGAATGGCAGGGATGGGCGTAGTCGTCAGGCGCAAGACACAACGCGGCAGATGCCGGGTTCAACAAGGCGGCAACGAGAGGTGCAGGAGCAGCGTCAAATTAATGCGGATGGAGGAGTAGGCAAGGTCGATAATAAAATTAATGCTGTCTCTGAAAAGCACTGGAAGAAGTACGGTATAGACCCTCCCAAATGACATGCGATATGAAATGGAATCGCTGATGAAACTCAACCTGAGTGACCTCCGTCACCTCATGGATAATCTTGACGCATTGCCAAGTGAGGGTATTCAGGAAATTTTGACTGAAATTCTGCAAGGGAATGAATTCATTGGGTGGGAGATTGGGCCAGATCCGATAGACTATGCCGTAACAGTTCTAGCATTGAGCTGTCACGGAGATAAAGGACTTCTGAAAGATTTGGAGAAGGATATTGATTTTCCAGTCGTAGGAGATTGTTGGAGAATAGTGGTGGGGGTGCCGCCAAAATCATGGCAAGGGTATTTTGAGATAGAAAAAGATAATGGTGATGTTATACCGGTCGAAGGATGGAGTTGGAAATGGAGAGAGGTTGAGCGAGACTGTAATGGATTGACGGTGCAGGTACTGTTTCCCCCGAGTCCGATATTAGATAAGGATGATATTAAGCGAGCAGGAGAAGTGTTGCTTTTTGGTACAATAGGCGAGGTAAATGTAGCTAATCTGTTGAGCGTTGATGGATATTTTGTGATTGACAAAAACTGTATGGATTGTAGAAGTGTTAAGCATTTGAGGGAAGAGTTTGCTAGGGGTTTCCCGGAGGCGCCTTATTGTAATGAGTTAATGGATATTAAATAAGAGCTAGGCCTATGTCTGGAATTGCGGTGGCAGTACTGGACTGTACCCCCTCCCTGGGCTGCAATTCAGAGGTGAGGCGCGATAATTAGGTGACTCGATAACCGAGGAGCGATCGCCGCGAAAATGTCAGCGACCCTACTGACATTCCCAACACCGCCCGCTTGATTCAAACTGCACGCCACCGCCGCTATCCCGGCGTCATGATCTACGAACCCGACTTTGCCGATCAAGTCAGCACCCTGTGCCGCCTAGGTGCCACCGACGAGGAACTCGCCGAGCATTTCGAGGTCTGCGTCCGCACCATCTATCGCTGGCGCAGCACCCATGAGGAATTCGCCGAAGCGGTTATCGCCGGCAAGGAGCACGCCGACGCCCGCGTCGAGCGCGCGCTCTATTCCCGCGCTGTCGGTTGCACCGTCGAGCGCACCAGGGTGTTCAAAAGCGCCGGCGATCCGGACCCCGTCTATGCGACCTACCAGCATCATTTGCCGCCCGATCCCAACGCCGAGTTCCGGTGACAGTCCACTTAATTGACCGGTCAGCGATGGCGCGATAGGATGCCGCATGGCTCGCCTTGCACGCGCAGTTTTCCCGGGTCATCCCCATCATGTCACGCAGCGCGGCAACGGTCGCGCGCAGACCTTTTTCGACGATGAGGATTATGCGCTGTACCGCGACTTGCTGGGCCGGCACTGCGCGGCGGCCGGCGTGGAGATTTGGTCCTGGGTGCTGATGCCCAATCATGTCCATCTTGTCCTGGTGCCCGGCGACGAGGACGGCCTGCGCCGCGCCCTGTCGGTGGTGCACGGACGCTATGCCGGCCATATCCATGCGCGACTGAAGCGGACCGGGCATTTCTGGCAGGGCCGCTTCGGGTGCGTGGCGATGGACGAGACGCATCTCGGCACCGCTCTGCGCTATGTCGCGCTCAATCCCGTGCGGGCCGGCATCGTTGAACGGGCTGCCGACTGGCCCTGGTCGAGCGACCATGCGCAACTGGGCCGGATCGATGACGGCATTACCTGCACCGAGCCAGTACGATTGCGCTATCCCGATTTCGCGGCGCTATTGGCGGCGGGAGAGGAAGAGGAAATGGTCGCACGGCTGCGCAAGGCGGAGCGGATCGGCAGGCCGATTGGCGAGTCGTCGTTTCTCGATCGCCTCGAGCGCGAAACTGGCCGCGTCCTCAAGCCCCGCAAGCCTGGGCCGAAGCCCGCCGGGGCCAATTAAGTGGACTGTCACCGGAACCCCCAATTAAGTGGACTGTCACCGGAACCCTGGCAACTAGCTCGATCAAGGCGGGATGGATCGCATTCCGGGGCGGTGGTATTGCTGGACTAAGAGCGTTAATGGGAATGTCTGTTAAATTTACGCTATCCAACGGGCAGTTCGGAAAAAAAATGGCTCAGCACATTGGTGATTTCGGAATGGATATTGCAAATGCAACAGACAGGGCGGCATTCAAGGGAATTGTTGAAAGCATCGGCAGTCGCCCGGATGCCGTCGTAAATGGGACATTCTCGGGTGGCGGGCCTGGTGGGCGCATAGCGGCGCAATTTAGAATAAAAGGTGCAGACGTGGTTGTTACGAGTAGAAAAGGCGACTTTATCACAATACTTAAGGATGGGATAAAGAATCCTAATGTTAGAAATGCAATATCGAAATCCTGCACGGGATCGATACTTAAGAAGGTCTCTTGCTAGGAGGTTTTGCATGGATGGTAGCGTAATTGATTTTTTGAGTGCGGTATCTGGATCTAGATCGCTGCAGATTTATGTAAAATGCTTTGTCTCGGCAGTAGATGATGAGGTATACCCCATATCTCTATTCATTAAAACCGAGCGCGCGGAAGGAGAGATTAGGATTTCCGGCATTGGTCATGGCTTGATAAGCGCCCCGGTTAAGGTGCAAGTTGTTCATATGAATGGTTACGGCGAAGTCTCGTTTATAAATGAGTGGAACGGTATAAATTTTGCCGACCTTTCCAATAAAAATGTTGAGGAATGTGGCTTCTCTGGAGATGGGGGCGTTATATCTGCGATATATATTAAGATTGAAGAAATCTACATTAGTATTTTAGCTATCGATGATGAGATGCGCATTGATGCTGGAGGCGAAAATAAGAATGTACGTGAATCTGAGTGGACGGTGATTTGAGGCATGTCAGAATTGCGGTGAAGTGCGCTCGAATTACAGTGACAGTGCTGGACTGCACCCCTTGAGTGAGACAGGAGTTCCGGTGACAGTCCACTTAATTGACCGGGAGTTCCGGTGACAGTCCACTTAATTGACCGGTCATCGACAGCGCGATAATATGCCGCATGGCTCGCCTGGCACGCGCGGTTTTTCCGGGTCATCCCCATCATGTCACGCAGCGTGGCAACGGTCGCGCGCAGACCTTTTTCGACGATGAGGATTATGCGCTGTACCGCGACCTGCTGGGCCGGCACTGCGCGGCGGCCGGCGTGGAGATTTGGTCGTGGGTGCTGATGCCCAATCATGTCCATCTTGTCCTGGTGCCCGGCGATGAGGACGGCCTGCGCCGCGCCCTGTCGGTGGTGCACGGACGCTATGCCGGCCATATCCATGCGCGACTGAAGCGGACCGGGCATTTCTGGCAGGGCCGCTTCGGTTGCGTGGCGATGGACGAGACGCATCTCGGCGCTGCCCTGCGCTACGTCGCGCTCAATCCCGTGCGGGCGGGGATGGTTGAACGGGCGGCCGAGTGGCCCTGGTCGAGCGTCCATGCGCAACTAGGCCGGATTGATGACGGCATTACCTGCACCGAGCCCGTACGGTTGCGCTATCCCGATTTCGCGGCACTATTGGCGGCGGGAGAGGAAGAGGAAATGGTCGCACGGCTGCGCAAGGCGGAGCGGATCGGCAGGCCGATTGGCGAGTCGTCGTTTCTCGATCGCCTCGAGCGCGAAACGGGCCGCGTCCTCAAGCCCCGCAAGCCTGGGCCGAAGCCCGCCGGGGCCAATTAAGTGGACTGTCACCGGAACCCTAGGTGAAGGATCGATGATGCGCATCAACAAGAGCGTACTGTTGCTATCGGCCATTTTGATAAGCGAGGCTTGCATTATTTCATCCTGCTCTAACGGCAACCTTGCGACTGTTTCTCCAAGAAAAGCCGGAGAAATAGCCATACGGCACGCTCATGACCACGATCCGAGAATAACAATTTCGGAAATGCGCGCGAAAAGAATTACGGATAACGGTGCGGAGTGGAAAGTCGACATTGACGTAATTCCCGACGGGTGGGACGATCGATTGATGGAGATTGGAGTCAGAAAATCTGATGGAGTCGTTACCTATTTCCATGAAGATCAGTAATCTGAGTGAATTACGGAGTTCCGGTGACAGTCCACTCGAGTGGAGTGGAGTGCACCCCTGAGTTGAGACATAGCTAATTGAGTGACAGCGCGATATTGCCATAGTTTTGATGGTTGTTGGAGTGGCTGAGTTTGGCTTCTTCCGGTGACAGTCCACTTAATTGGTTCCGGTGACAGTCCACTTAATTGACCGGTCATCGACAGCGCGATAGGATGCTGCATGGCTCGCCTGGCACGCGCGGTTTTTCCGGGCCACCCCCATCATGTCACGCAGCGTGGCAACGGTCGCGCGCAGACCTTTTTCGACGATGAGGATTATGCGCTGTACCGCGACCTGCTGGGCCGGCACTGCGCGGCGGCTGGCGTGGAGATTTGGTCCTGGGTGCTGATGCCCAATCATGTCCATCTTGTCCTGGTGCCCGGCGACGAGGACGGCCTGCGCCGCGCCCTGTCGGTGGTGCACGGACGCTATGCCGGCCATATCCATGCGCGACTGAAGCGGACCGGGCATTTCTGGCAGGGCCGCTTCGGTTGCGTGGCGATGGACGAGACGCATCTCGGCGCTGCCCTGCGCTACGTCGCGCTCAATCCCGTGCGGGCGGGGATGGTTGAACGGGCGGCCGAGTGGCCCTGGTCGAGCGTCCATGCGCAACTAGGCCGGATTGATGACGGCATTACCTGCACCGAGCCCGTACGGTTGCGCTATCCCGATTTCGCGGCACTATTGGCGGCGGGAGAGGAAGAGGAAATGGTCGCACGGTTGCGCAAGGCGGAGCGGATCGGCAGGCCGATTGGCGAGCCGTCGTTTCTCGATCGGCTCGAGCGCGAAACTGGCCGCGTCCTCAAGCCCCGCAAGCCTGGGCCGAAGCCCGCCGGGGCCAATTAAGTGGACTGTCACCGGAACCCCGCCGCCAACGCCGCCGTCAACGGTCACTGTGGATCCAGTTCCTCCTCCGGCGCCCATACCGCCAGGGCCGCAAGTGACCGTGACGGTGACCGTGACCCCACGGCCCCCGACGCCGCCACCCCCGCCACCTCCGCCACCTTTAAAATATCGATAATGGGCTAAATGTAATGACCATTCCTGAAGATCAAACATATGCTGTGCAATTGTTGGATGCGGGAGACTATGAAAGCGCCGTGCCTATACTTCATTCTATGGCCGATCAAAACTCGCCTTATGCGCTGTTGAGTCTCGGATGGATTTATGATTCCGGTAAGATCGGTAATCGAGACGCAGAGCTCGCCGCACTCTGTTATAGGAGGGCGGCTGCGTTGGGAGCTGGCGCGGGATTCTTTGAACTAGGACGTTTGCTATATGATGAGGGAAAATTTGTCGAATCGCGCAAGGTGTTTATCGAAGGAGGGGAGGGTGGAAATATTCAATGTCTGGCGTGGTACGGCTACATGATGTCAAAAGGAGAAGGTGGCGAGAAAAATATCGAAGAGGCGGTAGTAATTCTGCGGGGTGCCGCAATCAAAGGTCAGATGTTTGCTAAGAGAATCTTGTATACGATTGAACTTGATGCTTCGAATTCAGTATTTTCTCGCGTTGCTATATACTGTAAAATACTGTGGCTCTCAGTCATTGCAATAAAAGAGACGCTCAAGGATCCATACTCAGATCGTGGCTATCGATGATTTAAGAATTAGGGTTCCGGTGACAGTCCTGGACTGCACCCCTTGAGTGAGACACGATAATTGGGTGACACCATAGCCGCGGATCAACCGCCCAAAAAATGTCAGCGACCCTAGTGACATTCCCAACACCGCCCGCTTGATTCAAACTCCACGCCAGCGCCGCTATCCCGGCATCATGATCTACGAACCCGAATTTGCCGATCAGGCCCGCACTATGTGCCGCCTGGGTGCCACCGACGAGGAACTCGCCGAGCATTTCGAGGTGTGCGTCCGCACCATCTATCGCTGGCGCAACACCCATGAGGCATTCGCCGAGGCGGTCGTTGCCGGCAAGGAGCATGCCGACGCCCGCGTCGAGCGCGCGCTCTATTCCCGTGCTATCGGCTGCACCGTGGAGCGCACCAAAGTGTTCAAGAGCGCCGGCGAAGACCCGGTCCATGCGACCTACCAGCATCACCTGCCGCCCGATCCCAATGCCGCGCTGCAATGGCTCCGCGTCCGCCAGCCGAAGAAATGGGGCGGGCAGGCAGAGGACAAGCCCGGTTCCATCACCGCCGAGATGGTCGAAAAGGCGCTCGCCCGCGCGCGGGAGCACAAGGCCGCCAAACAGATGGCCGCAGGACAGCCGCCACTGGAGGAGGTCGCGCCGGGCCCCAGCCCTGAGTCGACTCCCGCCCACGATCCCGGCACCTGTCCGGACGAGGACGATTATCCGCCGCCGCCCCCGGCGCCGCCGCCCAGGCCCATTCCACCCGGCTTCCCGATCGAGCCCGTCCGCTTCGGCTATGGCTGAGCCCGTCGATCGCAACGGGAGCGGCCACGAGCGGACGCAGTGCATACCTGAATATGATTGAACGCTTCCACCGGTCACCCCCACTTACGGCGCACAGGGGCCGTCTGTTCGGAGTATCGTCACATGAAATCCATCCTGTCCGCCATCGCGCTTCTCGCCCTGGCCGGGGCGCCGGCTCTCGCCCAAAGCAGCGCCCAGCAGGTCGAGATCGACCTGTCCAATTTCAGGTTCACGCCGGATTCGATCACGCTGCAGCATGGGCAGCCCTATGTGCTGCACTTCGTCAATCAGGCGAAGGGCGGGCATGATTTCGAGGCCGGGGCTTTTTTCGACGCCGCGAGCATCGCGCCGGCGGATCGTGCCGTGGTCGCCAAGGGCAAGGTGGAGCTGCGTGGCGGGCAGGCGGTGGATGTGCATCTGACGGCACCCGCAGCCGGGACCTATGAGGCGCATTGCACGCACTTCATGCACTCGACCTTCGGGATGACCGGGAAGATCGTGGTTCAATAGCGGTTCGCGGCGAGGCTCTCGGCGTTCGTGCTGAACGGCGGGAGCGCTTGGCGCTCGGCCCTCAGCTATATTGCGCCTTCAGCATCGCCCAGGCAGCGCGCAGGCCCAGCGCGTCGCCGCCCTTGGGCCGGCCGGGCTTGGCTGCGGGGCGCCAGGCGAAGGTGTCGAGATGCGCCCAGGGCGTGCCCTCGGGCACGAAGCGGCGGAGGAACAAGGCCGCCGTCACCGCGCCCGCATAGCCCCCGTCGGGCGCGTTGATCATGTCGGCGATGTCGGACTTGAGCATCTCGTCATAGCCGTCCCACAAGGGCAGGCGCCACAGCGGGTCGTCCACGTCGCGCGACGCAGCGAACAGCGCCTCGGCGAGCGGCTCGTCATTGACGAAGGTCGCGGGGAGATCGGGGCCGACCGCGACCCGCGCCGCGCCGGTGAGGGTGGCGAAGTCGATGATCAGTTCGGGCTTGTCCTCGCCGGCCCGCGTCAGGGCGTCGCCGAGGATCAGGCGCCCCTCGGCATCGGTGTTGGTGTTCTCGACCGTCAGACCCTTGCGCGTCTTCAGCACGTCGCCGGGGCGGAAGGCGTTGCCGGCGATGGCGTTCTCGACCGCGGGGATCAGCAGGTGAAGGCGGACCTTGAGCCGCGCCGCCATGACCAGCCCGGCCAGCGCCAGCGCATGCGCCGCGCCGCCCATGTCCTTCTTCATCAGCCGCATGCCCGAACTCGGCTTGATGTCGAGCCCGCCGGAATCGAAGCACACGCCCTTGCCGATGATCGCGATGCGCGGGTGTTTCGGGTCGCCCCATTCGAGTTCGATCAGGCGCGGCTCGCGGCCCTTCGCCGCGGCCTGGCCGACGGCGTGGACCATGGGATAGCCCTTCACCAGCGCCTCGCCCTTGGTGACATGGAGCGTCGCGCCGTGCCCCTCGGCCAGCGCGGCGACTTCGGCTTCCAGCTCGGCCGGGCCGAGATCGGACGCGCCGATATTGACCAGGTCGCGGACCTTGCAGGTCGCGGCGGCGACGCGGACGGTCTCCTCGATCCGCGCCGGCTCGCCCGAGATCAGCACGCGCGGGCCTTCGCCTTCGGGCTTGCGGTAGCGGTCGAAGCGGTATTGGCCGAGCACCCAGCCGAGCATCGCGGCGCCCGCGTCGCGGGAGGGGCGATAGCTGCCCTGGGGCAGGGTCTCGGCCAGCCTGGCGAGATCCCAGACGCCGAGCGTCGCATCCTTCACCACCAGCACGACCGACCAGTCGTCCGCCTCGCCGGGCAGGGTGGCGCTGCCGCCGGGCTTGCCGGTCAGCTTCTGCGCCGCGACCGCCGCGCGGATGCGGGGCGGCTGGCCGTTGAGCCAGGCCTCGTAGCCGGCGGTCTCGACGATCTCGATCGCATGGGCGGGCTGGCCGCGATCGGCCTGGAGCAGCTTGGTCGGCATCAGCGTTGCACCGGGGCGATGAGGAATTGTTCGATCCTGCCGCTCTGGTCGGCATAGCTGCTGATTGTCAGCGCGCGGTTGCCATAAGTGATGCGGAAGGAGCGGCCGACAAAGCCGCCGCGCAACCGGGCGCGGCCGGTCTGGGCGAAGGTCACCGGATCGCCGAGCGGGGCGAGGCTGTCCCTGAAATCGGTGATGGTGACGGGCGTGAAGTAATAATTGGCGTTCTCGGTCAGCAGGCCGCGGTCGAGCTTGCCCTCGCGGAGCTGGTCGAACACCTGCCGCGCCGTGCCGAGCGCCTGCGCATCCGCGGTGTCGACGGGCGGCGGGGGCGGCGCGGGGAGCAGCGTCTTGGCGAGCGCCTGACCGATCGTGATAAAGGCGTCGCTCGACCAGGTGTTGGTCAGCACGACGATCGCGGCCTTCTCGTCGGGGAAGACGATGTTCTCGGACAGGAAGCCGACTGCCTCGCCGGTATGCTCGATATAGCGCCGGCCATTGGCGCTGCCGATCGAGACGCCCAGGCCATAGCCGGTCGAGGTGCCGTCGTTGAGCTTGACCGGGGTTTCCTGGTGCATCCAGTCCTCGGGCGTCAGGATCCTGCGGTCGAGCCGGGCGACGTCCCATTTGGCGAGGTCGCGCGCGCTCATCGCCAGCTCGCCCGCGGCGAACAGCCAGCCATGCGCGGCGGGCGTGGCGACGCGCACCGGCCCCATCGCGGCGCGGCCATAGCCCTGGGGGAAACCCTTGCCGATCGCGAGATCCTGGTCGTAGGCGGTGATGCCGAGCGGCTTGAAGATGCGCAGCTTGAGGAAATCGAGCAGCGGGATGCCGGCGACCTTCTCGACGATCATGCCGGCGACGACATAACCCGTGTTGGAATATTGCCACTGCGTGCCGGGGGCGAAGTCGAGCGGCTTCTTCGCCCAGCGATCGACGATCTCCTGCGGTGTGACCGGGGTGGCCATCGCCTTGAAGCTGTAATCCTGCGGCCAGTAATCCTGCAGGCCCGAGGTGTGGCTGAGCAGCTGGCGGATGCTGATCTTGTCGCCATCGGTGATGCCGGGGACGTATTTCGCGACCTTGTCGTCGAGGCTGAGCTTGCCGTCATTCTCGAGCAGCAGGAGCGCTGCGGCGGTGAACTGCTTCGAGACCGAGGCGATCTGATAGGGCGCGTCGTCGCGCGGGGCCGGCATCGTCTCGGCCTGCTTGCCATAGGCCTTGGCGAAGACGATCTCGCCGCCGCGCACCACCGCGATCGAGGCGGAAGGGACTTCGGTCGCCTTCAGCGTATCGGCGACGATCCGGTCGACCTGGGTCCGTTCCTCCGCCGTGAGTGCCTGGGAGAAAGCGGGGGTGGCGGCGAACAGCGCAACCATCGTCAGCGTGGAGCGGAGCAGCATTATCGATCGGTCACCTTCCAGCGGCGGGGGCGCCCGTCTTTTCATCTTCGCGCGGCAAAGGGAAGGGGGCGGCGATGAGGATTTTGTCATGTCCTTTGTTAAGGATCGACCGGTACGTCCGTGGGCCGGGGCAGCCGGAGAGGGTCGCGATGTCGGGCTTTGGGAAAGCATTGTGCGGGCTGTTCGTCCTCTTCGCCATGTCCACAACGGCATCCGCCCAGACAGTGGCGGCCGAAGCGCCGGAAGAAGAGACGATCTGCATCACCATCCTCACGCTCTGGTCGGGCGGGTTGCAGGATGTGCGCGACATCGCCGCCGTTCCGGTGCCGGAGAGCTATCGCCGGATGCTGGGCGGGGGGCCGTGCAACTCGCTCGACGTGCCGTCGCTGATCACCTGGAACCTGTCGTTCGGCGACGAGCGCAGCACCACCGCGGCGCTGCGCTACCTCGAGCAATCGCCGCGGTTCAAGGTGCCGGATGCAGGCGTCTTCATGCGCGATCTGGACAAGCTGTGGGCGCGCGACCTGGTCGCCTATCAGGCGGCCGAGGCGCGCCGTGCCCTGCATCCGGGCAGGGATGCCGATATCGCCTTCGGCCGCGATCCGGCGGTCCGACGGGTCTTCACGCGACGCGAAACGACCGAGAGCTTCATCCTGCTGGCCGGGCAATATCTGCGTGCCGCCGAATTCTTCTCTTCCGCCACGTTGCTGGACAAGGCGGCGATCTATCTCAAGCCGCCTGGCGAGACCCTGCGCGTCACCGCCGGCGATGCGTCGATCGCGATGGCCGACGACAGCGATGTCCCACTGCCCCCATACCGGGTGAACGAGGTGCGCGATTTCGAGATGCGCGCCGCGATCCTGAAGGCGCGTTTGAGCCGCGCGCCGGCGGACCTTGCCGCAGCGAAGGCGATGCTCGACGCGAAGGACGTGGCGCTGCTGCGCAAGGCCGCGGAGAATGCCTATGAGAATGGCGACGGCGTCTGCGACGTCGGCGATGAGGAGCATCTGGCGGAGATCAAAAAGGCTTGCGACGACGAGAATGATTTCGAAGGACGCGTCCTGCGATACTGGCGGGCGCGAGCGCAGCTCGACCTGCTCGGCGACGGCCCCGTCCAGCAACGCGCGCGCGGCTTCGAGCTCGCGATGAAGCTGCTGATGCACAAGCTTCGCGCCCCCTGGGAGGCCGCCCAGAACAGCATCCGCGAGCAAGCGGCCGACGATCTGGCGGCGTTGCTGCTCCAGCGCTTCGAGGCGGAGAATGCCGCCGCCGATACGGTCGCCAACAGCAACCCGGTGCTGGCCGACGACGAGCAGCGGCGGCAGCGCAGCTATGCGCTCGGCTTCCTAATCCGGGCCGAGCGCTTCGCGCCACCGACGGAGAATGCCAGCCGCTTTCGCCAGATCGCCGAACGCTATCTCACGGTATGGCGGGCCCTCGGGCCCGATCCATCGGCGCAGGGCATGCTGCCGGCGGGGCTCGCGCGCGAGGCTGCCTATCTGGAGCGCGTGCTTTCCGCCCTGCCGCAGATCGGGAGCGGCGACGTTCCTCCCCTGAAATGAGCGCCTGACCGGTTCTGCGGCGCGCAGGCCTTGACAGGCGCGGGTGCCGTCCGTCGAATGGCGCCGATCGAAACATGGGAGAGCCGGCATGTGTGACAGCGAGATCCATCAAGGGCTGGTCGAGACCTCCGAACTGTCCCGCCGGGCGTTCGTGATGGCCGGCGTGGCGGTTGCCGGGCTGGCGACGTCGGCCTTTGCCGAGAATGTCGTCGAGACCGACGTGACGGTGAAGACGGCGGACGGCGAGGCCGACGCGGCGCTATTCTATCCCAAGGGCAAGGGGCCGTGGCCGGCGGTGCTGGTCTGGCCCGATATCCTCGGCCTGCGCCCGGTGTTCCGCGAGCTGGGGCGGCGGCTGTCGAACGAAGGCTATGTCGTGCTGGTGCCGAACCCCTTTTATCGCAGCAAGCGTGCGCCGGTCGTCGATGGCGCCTTCGACTTCAGCAAACCCGAGGACCGGGAGAAGGTCATGGGCTACCGCAAGGCGATGACCGATGCCGCCGTCGACACGGACGCGGCCGCTTTCCTCGCGTTCCTCGATCTTCAGCCGCAGACCGACAAGAAGAAGCGCGTCGGCGTGCAAGGCTATTGCATGGGCGGGCCGCTGTCGTTCCGCACGGCCGCTGCCGTATCGGGCCGGATCGGCGCAGTGGGCAGCTTCCATGGGGGCGGGCTGGTCACGGCTGAGCCGTCCAGCCCGCACCTGCTGATCCCGAAGACCAAGGCGGCCTATCTGGTCGCGGTCGCGCAGAATGACGATGCGCGGCAGCCCGAGGCGAAGGACGTGCTGAAAAAGGCGTTCGAAGCCGCGGGTCGCCCGGCGACGGTCGAGGTCTATCCGGCCGACCATGGCTGGTGCGTGCCGGGGAGCCAGACCTATAACGAGGCGGCGGCCGAGAAGGCCTGGGGCGCGTTGCTCAAGCTGTACAAGGCGAACCTGGTCTAGACTTCCGAGCGCTTGGCGTGGTGGCTCGCACGCGCTAGCCTCCCCAAAAGCGGGGAGTGAGCGATGCAGCCGATACGGGCGCGCCAGTTGGAGATCGCGGCCGGCTACACGTTGCTGATCGCGGGACCTCTCGTCTGGCTGTTGATGGCCTTGGGGCCGGACTGGAGCGTCTATGCGCCGGCCAGTTGCACGGCGACGCGGTGCTTTTGCGAAATGCCGCGGATCGGGAATCTGATCCTGCAGCCGGCCAATAGCTGGTCGTCGCTGGGTTTCGTGTTCGTCGGGTTCCTGATGATCGTGGTCGCACGCGCGGCGGACCGGGATTCGGCGATGACGCCGGTCGCGGCGACCGCGTTCGGGATCACCGCGATCATCGTCGGCCTGGGATCAGTACTGCTCCACGCGACGCTGACCTTGTGGGGGCAGTTCTTCGACGTGCTCGGCATGTACCTGGTCGGGTCGTTCCTGCTGGTGAGCGCGCTCGCTCGCTGGAGAGGCATGACGGATCGGCGTGCGATCCTGCTCTATGTGCTGTTGTGCGCCGCGCTGGTCGCGGTGCTGATCATGGTGCCCGAGGTGCGGCGATGGCTGTTCGCGGTGGTGCTGCTCGCAGCGATCGTCCTGGAGCTTGGTCTTGCCCGGCCGCGCCGGCCCGGGGTGCGCCTGCGCTTCTATCTGGCCGGGATCCTGGTCAATGCGATCGCCTTCGCCATCTGGAACCTGGACCAGCACGGGCTGGCCTGCGCGCCCGCCAGCCTGATCCAGGGACATGCGGCCTGGCATCTGCTCGGCGCGGTCGCGACCTGGCTGACCTTTGCCTATTATCGCAGCGAGCGAACCGCCTAGGATCTGCGCTTGACGTGGCGGACGGTCTGTTTCCCGATCTGGAGCGTCTGGGGATAGCATTTTGCGCCGTCAGCGCCTGAGGTCGCGCAATAGCTGGTGCCGGGGCCGACCGCGCTGACCGTCCCGGTCTCGTTCACCGCTATGGTCGCGGTGGCGGGGCTGGCATTGCCGTCGAAGCGGAAGACGCAATTGCCGCTCGACGATTTCCGACAGGTGAAGAGCGCAACGCTCTGGTCCGCATCGACATCGACTGAATAAGCGAGCTCGTCGAACCTGGCCGGGACGCAGGCGGTGAGGGTGGTCGCAAGTACCGCCAACAGGGCCGCTGTCTTGACCATTTTCATCCCCTTGTTGTCGCCGCCACAGTGTATTGTTTGCACAATACACTGTCAACGCAGCGGAACCCTCAAAATGGTGGTTGCGATAAAAGGTCAGGTCGAAGGGGACCCAAGTAAGGGCGATGTTGAACGACAGTCATGCTCCGACAACCCTCAGATCGGTGCCAACATGTCTTGAATCAGTCCGAAATGAGAGGATGCTGCGCGCGAGACACCGGCCAGTCGGACCGATGTCCGCCATTTGAAACGCAGGAGAGGTTGTCCATGGGATACGCATTCTTGGCGATGATGGGGTGGTGCGGAACTAAATGGCCGGGCTGGTGGCGCGGTCCACGGCCTCCGCAGCCGGATCCCTGGTGGTGGGTGGTCGGCCTGGCCGGCGCTGTCGGCGGCATCGTAGCGGGCACGGCATTTACGCCGATCATCGGCGATGCCGGGTTCTTCGCCGGCGCCCTGACCGGGTTTGCCGGCGGCGTGCTGGTCGGTAGTATCGTCGACGGCATCGGCGGGATGACCAACAAGGGCTAGCCGCGATCGAAAAGGGGGAGGTGGCGACCGCAAGGGCGCTGCCTCCTTTTTTGATTACGCGAGCGGCACGCCGAACAGGTCGTGCTCGTCGGCATCCTCGATCTCGACCCGGACGATATCGCCCTGGCTGAGATGGCCGGCATCGCGGAGATGGACCTCGCCGTCGATCTCGGGCGCATCGGCCTTGGAGCGGCCGGTCGCGCCGTCGCCCTCGACTGCATCGATGATCACGTCGAGCGTGCGGCCGATCTTGGCCTCCAGCTTTTCCGCCGAGATACGCGCGGTCAGCTCCATCAGGCGGGCGTAGCGCTCTTCCTTGATCTCTTCCGGTACTGGATTGGGCAGGTCGTTGGCGGCTGCGCCCTCGACCGGCTCGAAGCGGAACGCGCCAACGCGGTCGAGACGGGCCTCTTCCAGCCAGTCCATCAGATATCTGAAATCATCCTCGGTCTCGCCGGGGAAGCCGACGACGAAGGTCGATCGGATCGCGATATCGGGCTCGATCGTGCGCCAGTTCCTGATGCGCTCGAGGACCTTGGCCTCGTTGGCCGGGCGGCGCATGGCCTTCAGCACCGCGCGCGAGGCGTGCTGGAACGGGATGTCGAGATAGGGAAGCACCAGCCCCTCGGCCATCAGCGGGATGACCTGGTCGACATGGGGATAGGGGTAGACATAGTGCAGCCGCACCCAGGCGCCGAGCTTGCCCAGCTCGCGCGACAGGTCGGTCATGTGGGCGCGGACTTCATGGCCGTGCCACATGCGCGGGTGATGCCTGATGTCGACGCCGTAGGCCGAGGTGTCCTGGCTGATGACCAGCAGCTCCTTCGTGCCGGCCTCGATCAGCTTTTCCGCCTCGCGCAGGATCGCGTCGGGGCGCCGGCTGACCAGATCGCCGCGCAGCGACGGGATGATGCAGAAGGAGCAGCGATGGTTGCAGCCCTCCGAGATCTTCAGATAGCTGTAGTGGCGCGGGGTGAGCTTCAGGCCGCTTTCGGGGACCAGGTTCAGGAAAGCGCTGGGCGGCATCGGCGCCGCTTCGTGCACCGCGCCGACGACTTCCTCATATTGATGCGCGCCGGTGACGGCGAGGACGTTGGGGAAGCGGGCGCGGATGACTTCCGCTTCCTTGCCCATGCAGCCGGTGACGATGACGCGGCCATTCTCGGCGATGGCTTCGCCGATCGCTTCGAGGCTTTCTTCCTTGGCGGAATCGAGGAAACCGCAAGTGTTGACGAGCACGACGTCAGCGCCGGCATAGTCGGGCGACATCGCATAGCCGTCCGAGCGGAGCTTGGTCAGGATGCGTTCGCTGTCGACCAGATTCTTCGGACAGCCGAGCGAAACCATGCCGATTTTCGGCGGGGTGGGGAGAATTGTTGCCATGGGGAACGCGCCACATAGGCGCATTGCGCGGGATTTTCCAGTCGTTGCTTCCCGTAGGGGGCGATCGGGCATATCGTGGCGCGGACAAAAGGGGAGAAGCACCATGGGAACGGAAGTGCACTGGCTGGCGATCTTGGTCGCCGCGGTTTCGGGGTTCCTTGTCGGCGGGCTGTGGTACGGCCCGATCTTCGGCAAGGCGTGGCAGGCAGCGCGCGGCCTGAGCGACGATGCGATGAAGAACGCCAATATGCCGATGATCTTCGGCCTGACCTTCCTGCTCAACCTGTTCTCGGCCTTCATCCTCGATCACACGCTGACCACTTATGGCGCGCCGGACCTGAGCCTGTCGGTGATGATCTCCAGCGGCGTCGCGCTGGGCTTCATCGTGCCGGCAATCGGGGTGAACTATCTGTTTTCCCGCCAGTCGCTGCGGCTGTTCATGATCGATGCGGGGTATTGGCTGGTCATCTATTCGGTGATGGGGGTAGTTTTCGCGCTGCTGTGAGAAGCCATTGAGGACCTTCCTAGGGGTCTTCCCCGGCGAAGGCCGGGGTCCAGTTGGGGACGCCGGCTTGGAAGAGCAGTTCTACGTTTACATCATGACGAACCGGCGGAACGGGGCGATTTATATCGGCTCGACCAACGATCTCGTCCGTCGGGCGTGGGAACATCGCAACGGCGTCATTAAAGGGTTCACGAAGAAGTACGATTGCCGTTTGCTGGTCTGGTACGAAGTGCATGCCGATCTTGAATCGGCGCGGGTGCGGGAGGTTCGGATGAAGGAATGGAAGCGGGCGTGGAAGGTGCGTGAGATCGAGGGGTTCAATCCCGATTGGGAGGACCTTTACGAGCGGATCGCGCAACCATGACCGACATCCCGACTGGACCCCGGCCTTCGCCGGGGAAGGAAGAGGAGACGAGGGGCGCTGAGACTCTCACCCTCGTCCCGCATCCCGATTGCCCGAGCCGTGCGGTTCGATCGATTGCGGTCACAGCGCGACGGGACGGGGACAGGCTCAGCCTGACCTATCGCGTGGCCGGCGCGATCGGCGATGTGTTGTGGCCGGTGCCGGCGGCGCCCGGCTTCAGGGACGAGCTGTGGCGGCATAGCTGTTTCGAGGCCTTTGTCGGGGACGAAGGAACGCCGCGTTATGTCGAGCTCAATATCGCCCCGTCGACTGAGTGGGCCGCCTATGATTTCGACGACCACCGTACCGGGATGCGACGCGCGGCCGGTGCGGCGGTGAGCGAGGTGGTGTGGCAGCCTGCAGAGGATGTTGCCGAACTACGGGCGACCGCCGACTTGTCCGGACTGGCGGGTGTCGACTGGGACGTCGCGCTGACCACGGTGATCGAGGAGCGCGACGGCACCAAATCCTTCTGGGCGCTGGCACATCCGGCGGGTCCCGAGGATTTCCACGATCGGGATTGCTTTACGGCGCGGCTCGCGGCACCCCGCCGAGCATGAAATTCGGTATCGATCGACTGCTCGCCGACCCCGCCCTGCGCAAGCCGCTGGAGGGGAAGCGTATCGCCCTGCTCGCGCATCCCGCCTCGGTGACGGCGGACCTCGCGCATTCGCTCGATGCGTTGGTGGCGAGCGGGCTGAACGTGACGGCGGTGTTCGGTCCGCAGCACGGGGTGCGCGGCGACCTGCAGGACAACATGATGGAGTCGCCCGACTTCACCGATCCGACTTATGGCATGCCGGTGTTCAGCCTGTACGGCGAAGTGCGGCGGCCGACCGGCCAGTCGATGGGCACCTTCGATGTGATGCTGTTCGACCTGCAGGATCTGGGGTGCCGCATCTACACCTTCATCACGACGCTGCTGTATGTGCTCGAGGCGGCTGCCGAGCATGGCAAGACGGTCGTGGTGCTCGACCGGCCCAACCCCGCCGGGCGTCCGGTCGAGGGGCTGACGCTGTTGCCGGGCTGGGAGAGTTTCGTCGGCGCGGGGCCGATGCCGATGCGGCACGGCATGACGCTGGGTGAGCTCGGCCACTGGTTCGTCGCGCTGAAAGGGCTCGATGTCGATTACCGGGTGATCGAGATGGAGGGCTGGGCGCCCGAGGCTGCTCCCGGATTCGGCTGGCCTGAGGACCGCATCTGGATCAATCCGAGCCCGAACGCGCCGAACGTCAACATGGCGCGCGCCTATGCCGGCACGGTGATGCTGGAGGGCACCAATCTGTCGGAAGGGCGTGGTACCACGCGCCCGCTCGAGCTGTTCGGCGCGCCCGATGTGGATGCCCGCGCGGTGATCGCCGAGATGCGGCGGCTCGCGCCCGACTGGCTGCGGGGCTGCGCGCTGCGCGATATCTGGTTCCAGCCGACCTTCCACAAGCATGTCGGGTACTTGTGCAACGGTGTGCATATCCATGCCGAGGGGCCGTTCTACGACCATCACGCCTTTCGGCCGTGGCGGGTGCAGGCGCTCGGGTTCAAGGCGATCCGGCTGCTCTATCCGAACTATGACCTGTGGCGCGATTTCCCGTACGAATATGAATTCGGCAAGCTGGCGATCGACGTGATCAATGGCGGGCCTGGCTTGCGCGAATGGGTCGACGACGCGGCGGCGGTGGCGGGCGACCTGGATGCCGTGACGGCGCCGGACGAAGACGCCTGGATCAATGCGCGAAAGCCCTATCTACTCTATTGAGACGGGACGTTCATGGCGCGGGCGATGCCGGCTGAAGCATTGTCGGCCGGACGATTGGCAACATTGCCAGCGCGGGTTCAGAAAAAGCATACAACGAATTTGGGGATGCGAGTGATGCGTAGGACAGGATTGGGCCTCATGCTGGCCCTTGGGCTGGCGGTGCCGATGGGCGTGCTGGCGCAGGACGGGCAGGCGCAGGAAAAGCAGGACGACGTGGTCGTCACGGCACGCAAGCCGCTCGATGCGCAGGAAGCGCGGCATTTCGTCCATCAGATCAGCGCGGCGACTCAGGGGCAGATCGCCCGGTTCGATGCCGAGGTGTGCCCGCTCGCGATCGGCTTTACGCCCGAGTTCGAGAAATTGATCGTCGCGCGCATCCGCCGGGTGGCGACGGCAGTGGGTGCCGAGGTTGCAAAGCCCGATTGCCAGGGCAATGTCGTGCTGGTGGCGACCGACGACGGCGCTGCGCTGGTTAAGGGGCTGCGGTTGAGCCGGCCGGATCTGTTCGCGGGGATGCAACCGGCAGAGATACGCCGCGTCGTCGCGGGCAAGGGGCCGGTGCGCAGTTGGGCGGCGACGGCGGTGGTCAATGAGGATGGCCGGCGTCTCGGCATGCCACGGAGCGGGAACCTGCAGGACCCGCCGACGCTCGAGGTGAAGAGCGCGTCCTTCATCAACCCGTCGAGCAAGCAGGTGATCGACGCGTCAGCGGTCGTGGTCGATTCAGGCGTGATTTCGGGCAAGACGGTAATCCAGCTTGCCGATTACGCAACGATGCGTGCGTTGGCGCGGACCCGGCCGGTCGAAGACACGGATGGGATCGGCACGATCCTGACCCTGTTCGATTCCACGACGCCGCCGCAATCAGTGACGGAGACTGACGTCGCCTATCTCAAGGCGCTGTATGCGATGCCAGGCAACCGGGCGCTCAACTATCAGGTCAGCCGGATCGCGAAGGGGGTCAAGGAAGCCTCCGCTGCCAAACCCTGATCCTCACCGCTTGCGCGTCAACTCGCGCATCGCATCGTCGAGCCCGGCCAGGCTCAGCGGGTACATGCGGTCGTTCATCAGCTCGCGGAGGATGCGGACCGACTGGGAATAGCCCCATTGCTGTTCGGGCACGGGATTGAGCCACACCGCCGCAGGGTAGGTAGTGGTCAGGCGGTGCATCCACACCGCGCCCGATTCCTCGTTGAAATGCTCGACCGAACCGCCGGGATGGGTAATCTCGTACGGACTCATCGAGGCGTCGCCGACCAGCACCAGCTTGTAATCATGGCCGTATTTGTGGAGCACATCCCAGAGTGGCGTGCGCTCGGTGAAGCGACGACGATTGTCCTTCCATACGCCCTCGTACGGGCAATTATGGAAATAGAAGAATTCGAGATTCTTGAACTCGGTGGTCGCTGCCGAGAACAGCTCCTCGCAGAGCTTCACCCAGGGATCCATCGATCCGCCGACATCGAGGAACAGCAGCAGCTTGACCGCATTGTGCCGCTCGGGCCGCATCACGACGTCGAGCCAGCCCTGGCGGGCAGTGCCGTCGATGGTCGCGTCGATATCGAGCTCGTCCGCGGCGCCTTCGCGGGCGAAGCGGCGCAGGCGGCGCAGCGCGATCTTGATGTTGCGGGTGCCGAGCTCCTTGGTGTTGTCGAGATTCCTGAAGTCGCGCTGGTCCCACACTTTCAGGGCACGCTTGTTCTTGCTCTCGCCGCCGATGCGGACGCCTTCCGGGTTGTAGCCCGAATTGCCGTACGGGCTGGTGCCGCCGGTGCCGATCCATTTGTTGCCGCCCTGGTGCCGGCCCTGCTGTTCCTCGAGCCTCTTCTGCAGCGTCTCCATGATCTCTTCCCAGGAGCCGAGCGACTTGATCGCCTCCATCTCCTCGGGCGTCAGATATTTCTCGGCAACGGCGCGGAGCCATTCCTCGGGAATGTCGGCATTCTGTGCGGCGAAGCTGGTCGAGATGCCCTTGAACACCTTGGCGAAGACCTGGTCGAACCGGTCGAGCAGCCCCTCGTCCTTCACGTAGACGGCGCGGGACAGGTAGTAGAAATCCTCGGGCGTGCGCTCGATCACGTCGCGGTCGAGCGCCTCGAGCAGGATCAGATGCTCCTTCATGCTCGCCGGGATGCCGGCGGCGCGGAGCTCGTCGAGGAAGTTCAGGAACATCGTCGCGCCTTTGGAGTCACTTCAGGGTGTCCGGATCGATGTTGATGGTCGATTTTCCGTCGGGTGTGAAGGTCGTGCTCGACCGAATGATGCCGCCTTGCTTGTCGGCACCGCTCATGATGTCGCCGATCTGCGCCAGGGTCGGCATGGCGTCATAGCTGCCGAGGACATCGACGGTGCCGATGCCATAGTGTTTCACGACAAAACCCTTGCCCAGCAGCAGGGCGGGCTCGACTGCGAAAGTGCCGCCGGCATCGTCGAGCAGGATCAACGCGATCTGGCCGTCATCGGCGTTCGCTGGCGACAGTACGTCGAGCTTTCGCTGCCCCGTGTCGACGACGCCGCGAAGGCACAGTGCCTTTGCGCCGTTCTGGGGAAAGGCGAGCAGCGTCGCCCTGGTAACGGTCCCATCGGTCTTGTCGTCGATGACGATCGATCCGCCGAGCAACGAGGCCAACAACGTGTTACTCGAGGCGGCCTTGTCCTTCAGCAGCTTGGCGCGCTTTCCTTCAACCGCGGGGCAGGGCGCCGCAAGGTTCAGCGGCGAGGCTTCCATCGGCTTGTCCTTGCCGTCAAATCGCATGCCGGCAAGCAGGGCGTCGAGCGCGGCTTCGACATCGGCATTTCGTGCCGAGGGGCCGCTCACCCGCACGGCGATGATCCAGCTCCCCGCCCGGACGAAGCCCGCGGCCGTCGTCAGGGGTTTCCCGGCCGTGAGTTCGCCCTTCTGATAGATGCGCCGTACACCAGCGTGCGGGACGCCGCCCACGGTGACGACGCTGTCGGCGGCAAGCGTGACGTTCGGCCCAAAGCGTTCGCGAATCGCGCGATCCGTTGCCCAGGTCGCCAGGGCGGTATCAGCATAGCGTGGGTAGAAGACGTAGATCGTCCCCTGGATCTCATGGTCGTCCGATTCATATTGCGCGACATTGTCGACACCCTTGCCCTTGAGCGATGCCTCGCCCGTCTGGGACAGGGAAAGCGCGCCCGCCACCGCGGGAATACCGATGCCGCCTGCGGTGACCGTGGCAAAAGGGCCGTCGAGTTTCCACGCGCCGGCGCCGGGATCGACCTGGGCCAGGGCCGGCTGGGCAAAAGCCAATGAAAGCAACAGCGGAAAAGTGCGCGCAACGAGCATATGGCCCTCCCTTACGGCATCATGCCACGCGGGACGGCAGGAACAAGCTCAGCGTGCGTAGACGTCGATCATCGCGCCGACATAGTCCGGATCGTCGCCGGTCAGCTCGGACGCGGGGCGGGCCTTGGCGATCTGTTTCGCCTCGGGCGTGCCGTAGATGAAGCCATAGACCGGGTAGGTTGTCGTCCCGAGCCCGTCGCGGTCGCGGTACCAGACCTGTACTTCGCTCCAGTCATTGTCGCGCGACACGTCCGTCAGGGTCACGTCCTGCTCGGCATGGCCGCGTTCGCCGTTCATGCGTGACCAATTGGCATGAGTGACCATCACGACGCGCGACGTGACGACCCGGCTGATCACCGCGACATGGCCGAGGGGCAGGCGTGAGGTCTTGGCGAAGACGATGACCGAGCCCACCCTGGGCGTGTCGCCGCGCCTGTACTTGCCGTCAGCCTGGTCCCACCAGGTCCAGGCGTCGCCATAGATCTGGATGCCGCTGGCCGCGCGAGCAAAGGGCACGCACTCGCCGACATAATCGAGCAAGGAGGCCGCGCTGGCAGGCGACATTGTTCCGACGGGCGACAGGGCACAGGCCGCCGCCAGAACGGCAATCGAGGAAAAGATACGCATACACGGGCACCTTGATGGTGCCCCCCCAAAGCTTGCGTATCCGACAGTGGTTTACAGGAGGTAAATCATGTTTTGGCATGCGCCCTTTTTTGCCCCCTGGCGGGCAAGGACAGGGTAGCGGCGTCAGCCCTTGTTCGCCTGCCGCTTCGCCATGAACGCCAGGCGTTCGAACAGCATCACGTCCTGCTCGTTCTTGAGCAGTGCGCCGTGAAGCGGAGGGATCGCCTTGGTCGGATCGCGGTTCTGCAGGACCTCGAGCGGCATATCCTCGTGGAGGAGCAGCTTGAGCCAGTCGAGCAATTCGCTGGTCGACGGCTTCTTCTTCAGGCCCGGCACGTCGCGGACGTCGTAGAAAATATCCATCGCCCTGGAGACCAGGATCTTCTGGATACCGGGGAAATGCACGTCGACGATCGCCTGCATCGTCTCGCGATCGGGGAATTTGATATAGTGGAAGAAGCAGCGGCGCAGGAACGCGTCGGGCAGCTCCTTCTCGTTATTGGAGGTGATGACGACGATCGGGCGCTCGACCGCGCGGACCGTTTCCTTGGTCTCGTAGACATGGAATTCCATGCGATCGAGTTCCTGGAGCAGGTCGTTGGGGAACTCGATATCGGCCTTGTCGATCTCGTCGATCAGCAGGACGGGCACCTCGGGCGCGGTGAACGCCTCCCACAATTTGCCGCGGCGGATATAGTTGGAGATGTCGTGGACTCGTTCGTCGCCGAGCTGGCCGTCGCGCAGCCGGGCGACCGCGTCATATTCGTACAGGCCCTGCTGCGCCTTGGTGGTCGACTTGATGTTCCATTCGATCAGCGGCGCGCCGACGGCCTTGGCGATCTCATAAGCGAGGACGGTCTTGCCCGTGCCGGGCTCGCCCTTGACGAGCAATGGGCGGCGCAACGTGACGGCGGCGTTGACCGCGACCTTCAGGTCGTCCGTCGCGACATAGCTTTGCGTGCCCTCGAAGCGCTTCATCCAGCCGTCCAATCCCGTTTCGAATATCGGGTTTGGGGATAGAGGGAATTAAGGGCCCGGCGCAAGCCGGTGTTATTGGTGGTTGCGGGCGCTCGCGCGGGCTTCGAGCAGGTCCCACAGGCCGCGATGCTGCGCCAGGATCTGCTGCGCGCCGAACGCCATGGCGCGCTCGATCGCGGGGGTTTCGGCGAGCGCGGAGACCAGCGAGGCGGTCTCCATCTCGTCGGGCAGGTCGGACGCGGGCGGCTCGACGCCGAAGCGGCGGGCGGCAGCGTCGAGCATCACGCGCACGGCGGCCCAGTCCAGCACCAGGGCGATCGCGGCGCCGGTCGCACAGCCGGTACGATCCGACTGGGCGAGCATGTCGAGCGCATGGCGCTGGCCGGCGACGGCCGCCTCCGACTCGGCTTGGCCCGGAGTCGAGGGCAGGGGGCCGGCGGCGGCAGTGAGCCGCGCGAGATAGGTGCGTTCCTCGGTAAAGGCGGCGGCGGCCGATTCCAGCCAGTCCTGCGCGGCAGGCTGATGACTATGCGCGGCGGCGTGGTCGATCACGCCCGGGTGACGGCCGTGCAGCCAGCACAGCGCGTGCACCGCGTCGGTCAGGTCGCGTACGGCGACGGTGGTGCCCGACAGCGCGCGCGGCATCGGATGAGTCGCGGTCCCGTCGACCGACGCCAGCGTGGCAATGGTGCCCCAGCTGCCGCCGATGCGTTGACCAAGTGCCGAATCGAAAGCCATGACCCCCCGGGGTTTCTGTTTGAAAGCGCCGGCCAATCCGGCGCGAATTCATCAATGAAGGCAGGGAATATACCGAAGGGCGTAAAGACCTGGTTTAGAGGCGATTAAGCCTGTCTCAACCACGACGATTTTGCCGGGCTGAAGCCTCGGCCGGGCGCATTTCTCTTTCCGTTCACCGGTGCGGCGCACGAAAAAGCGCCCCGGAACGGGTCCGGGGCGCTTTTTGCGAGAAACAACCGTTTCCGGTCTTACTGGTCGAGGAAGCTGCGCATCTTGCGCGACCGCGACGGGTGCTTGAGCTTGCGCAGCGCCTTCGCCTCGATCTGCCGGATTCGCTCGCGCGTCACCGAGAATTGCTGACCGACCTCTTCCAGCGTGTGATCGGTGTTCATGCCGATGCCGAAGCGCATGCGCAGCACGCGCTCTTCACGCGGGGTGAGCGACGCAAGCACCCGGGTGACCGTTTCCTTGAGGTTCGCCTGGATCGCCGCATCGACGGGAATGACGGCGTTCTTGTCCTCGATGAAATCGCCGAGATGCGAATCTTCCTCGTCGCCGATCGGCGTTTCGAGGGAGATCGGCTCCTTGGCGATCTTCATCACCTTGCGGACCTTTTCGAGCGGCATCGACAGGCGCTCGGCCATTTCCTCGGGCGTGGGCTCGCGGCCCTGCTCGTGGAGGAACTGGCGGCTGGTCCGCACCAGCTTGTTGATCGTCTCGATCATGTGCACCGGGATGCGGATCGTGCGCGCCTGGTCGGCGATCGAGCGCGTGATCGCCTGGCGGATCCACCAGGTGGCGTAGGTGCTGAACTTGTAGCCGCGGCGATATTCGAACTTATCCACGGCCTTCATCAGGCCGATATTGCCCTCCTGGATGAGATCCAGGAACTGAAGCCCGCGATTGGTGTATTTCTTCGCGATCGAGATCACGAGCCGCAGGTTGGCCTCGACCATTTCCTTCTTGGCGATACGCGCTTCGCGCTCGCCCTTCTGGACCATGTTGACGATCCGACGGAACTCGTTGAGCGACATGCCCGTCGCCTGGCTGATCTCCGAAATTTCGATACGGATACGGTCGACCGCATCGCTCTCGTTCGCGACGAAGGCAGTCCATTTCTTGTCGAGCTTCGACACGCTGGTCAGGAACTGCTCGTCCAGCTCATGGCCGATATAGCGGTCGAGGAAGTCCTTGCGCGGCACCTTGTGGCGCTCGGCAAGGCGCAGCATCTGGCCGCCCAGCGCGGTCAGGCGCCGGTTGAAGGCATAGAGCTGATCGACGAGATATTCGATCTTGGCATTGTGGAACTGGACGCTCTCGACCTCGGCAGTCAGGTCCTCGCGCAGCTTCTGGTATTTGCGCTCCTCGGCACCCGACAGCTCGCCGCCCGCGGCCATCGCCTCGAGCCGCTGCTGCTGCATCTTCGAGAATTTCTTGTAGATCGCCGTGATATTGGCGAACCGCTCAAGCGCCTGCGGCTTGAGCTGTTCCTCCATCTGGGCGAGGCTGAGGGTGTTGTCCTCCTCCTCATCGTCCGACGGCCGCGGCGTGCGCCGCTCGGTCATCGAATCCTCGTCCTCGTCGGCGGCGGCCTCTTCAGGCTCTTCCTCTTCCTTGAACGACGGGCCTGCGGTCTTTTCGGAAATCTCGCCCGAACCTTCGGCATCGTCGTCGGTCAGCGACTCGGGCGCCGGGTCCTTCGACAGCATCGCGTCGAGATCGAGGATCTCGCGCAGCTGCATCGTGCCTTCGTTGAGCGCGGTCGACCAGTCGATGATCGCGTTGAAGGTGATCGGGCTTTCGCAGAGCCCGAGGATCATCGTGTCGCGGCCAGCCTCGATGCGCTTGGCGATGGCGATTTCGCCCTCGCGGCTGAGCAGCTCGACCGCGCCCATCTCGCGCAGGTACATGCGCACCGGATCGTCGGTGCGATCGATGACCTCTTTTTTCTTCACGTCGAGCGCTGGCGCGCTTTCCTCGGACGAATCGACCGATTCGACCTCGTCCTCAGGCTGATCGGCCTCTTCGCCGTCCTCGCCCGCTTCGTCATTCTCGACGATGTTGATGCCCATCTCGTTCAGCGCGGACATCACGTCCTCGAGCTGATCCGATGACATCTGATCCTGCGGCAGCGCCTCGTTGAGCTGCTCATAGGTGATGTAGCCGCGCTTCTTGGCGCGCGCGACGAGCTTCTTGATCGACGCATCGTTCAAGTCGATCAGGGGCGCATCGCTGTTCTCGGTCGTATCAGCGACGTCCGCCATTTCCGTTTTCGCCATTAATTGCCCTCGGTACCTAAAGCTCTGGCGTCTTCGTTCGCTTGCACCAGATTTGCAAGTCGTGCGTCGAGCGCCTGTTGTTCCTTCACCAGCGAAACCTGCCGTTCAAAGGCTTCGTCCGAATAACGCGCCATGAGCGCTGCCGTTGCTTCCGCCAGTGCCGCATCCACTTCCGGCCGTGCCACCAGAATGGCGATGGCTTCGTCCAGGTCCTCCCTCGCTCTCGCGGGTTCGGCACCTTTCAGCGTGAACGACCACGATAATTGGTCGGCCCGTAGCAGATTGCTGGCGATGTTATCGAATCCTGATTTCGCCAATATGGTGAGCAAGCCCTCGCTATCAAGCGCCTGATCTTCAACGGCGAGATCGACCACCGCCTCGAATAGCCGCCCGAGCGCTCCATCGGCCAGTTTCAGCGACCCTAGAACCTCCATGTGACGGGCGATTTCGGCCGGATGACGGATCAGGCCGGCGAGCACCGCCTTGGCGAGGATCCGGTCGATGCCGGTGGCGCGCACGCCCTTGGCGACCTCGCCCACGGGTGGGTCGGGCGCTTTCCATTTCTGGCCGGGCTTGCGCTTCGGCCCGGGCTGGAAGGCGCGGAAGGGCTCGCGGACCCGGGCGTACAGATCGTCGAAGCGGCGGCGGAATTCTGCCTGATATTCGATGCTGACATTCTTGTCGGCGATCGATTGGGCGATTTCGTTGAGGCGCATTTTCAGCCCGGCCTTTTGTTCGGGCGTGTTCAGCGGCTCGGCGGCGAGTTCATGCGCCCAGAGGCGATCGACCAGCGGCTCGGGCGTGCGGAGCAGCTCCTCGAACGCCGCCGGGCCCTTCATGCGGACCAGATCGTCGGGGTCGATTCCCTCGGGCAGGGTGACGAAGGCAAGGCTGCGGCCGGGGGCGAGCATGGGGAGCGCGCGATGGGCGGCGCGCATCGCTGCCTTTTGTCCGGCCGAATCGCCGTCGAAGCACAGGATCGGGATGTCGCTGAGGCGCCACAGGCGTTCGAGCTGTGCTTCGGTCAGCGCGGTACCGAGCGGGGCGACGGCCTCGCCGAAGCCGGCCTGGGCGAGGGCGATGACGTCCATATAGCCCTCGACCACCAGCACGCGGCCGGACTTGCGCGACGCGGGGGCGGCACGGTCGAGATTGTAGAGCGTGCGGCCCTTGTCGAAGAGCGGCGTCTCGGGGGAGTTGAGATATTTTGGTTCACCGTCGCCGATGATGCGGCCGCCGAAGGCAATGGTGCGGCCGCGCGGATCGCGGATCGGGATCATCAGCCGGCCGCGAAACCGGTCGTACGGTTCCTTGTCGTCGACCTTGATGAGCAGGCCCGTCTCGACCAACATCGGATCGCCGAAGTCGCGTAGCGCGGTGCGCAGCTTGCCGCGCGAATCGGGCGCGAAGCCAAGGCCGAAATCCCGCCGCGCCTGGTCCGTGATCCCCCGGCGCTTGAGCAGTGCCACCGCCTCGCCGCCATCGAGACCGCCGAGCTGCGCTTCGAACCAGTCGGCCGCGGCTTTCATCGCGTCATGCAGACCCTTGGCTTGCTCCGCCTTTTCGGCCGAGCGCGGGTCCATCGCCGGCAGTTCCATGCCGGCGGCCTGGGCCAGCTCCTTCACTGCATCCATGAAGGGCAGGCCGCGCTGGTCGGTCATCCAGCGGATCGCATCGCCATGCGCGCCGCAGCCGAAGCAATGGTAAAACGCCTTGTCGTCGTTGACGTAGAAGCTTGGGCTCTTCTCGTTGTGGAACGGGCAGCAGGCACGGAATTCCCGGCCGGCCTTTTGCAGCTTGGTGGTACGGCCGATCAGCGCCGAAAGCAGGGTGCGGGTGCGGAGCTCGTCGAGGAACTGGGGGGAGAGGCTCATTCCTCTCCTCCCTCAGGCGGGAGGAGAGGAAGAAGAGGCGGGACATCCTCCACCTTACGCCAGCGCCGCCTTCACCAGCCCGCTTGCCTTGCTCATGTCGAGGCTCTGCGCATGACGCGCCTTCAGTTCCGCCATCACGCGGCCCATGTCCTTCATGCCCGTCGCGCCCAGCTCGGCCTTGATCGCTTCGATCGCGGCCGACGTTTCCGCGTCGCTCATCTGCTGCGGCAGGAAGCGCTCGATCACCGCGACCTCGGCGGATTCGGCGTCGGCCAGTTCCTGGCGATTGCCCTTCACGAACATATCGATCGATTCGCGGCGCTGCTTGACCATCTTCTGCAGCACCTCGACCACCAGCGTATCGTCGTCCTCGGGCGCCTTGCCGGTGCGCGCCTCGATGTCGCGGTTCTTGATCGCTGACTGGATCAGGCGGAGGGCGGCGGTGCCTTGCTTGTCTCCGCCCTTCATAGCGGTGATGAGCGCGGCCTTGATGTCGTCGCGAATCATTGTCGGTCCTTTTCGGTAATCCACACCGATAGCGCGGCGGGGGAATCTTTAACAGATTGACGCTCCGCCCCGCGAGGCTTAGCGACCGCCGCTTAGCGACATCGAAACCCGAAGGAGTGCCCGCCACGATGGCCGACGCCAAACCCGTAACTGCGCCCGAAGGAGCGACGGGAGTCCTCGTCCTCGCCAATGGGGACATTGCGTGGGGGCGCGGATTCGGCGCTGAAGGCGAGGCGGTGGGCGAGGTATGTTTCCACACCGCGATGACCGGCTATCAGGAAGTGATGACCGATCCGTCCTTCGCCGGACAGATCATCACCTTCACCTTCCCGCATATCGGCAATGTCGGCGCGAACCCCGAGGATATCGAAGCGAACGACCCGCACGCACTGGGCATCATCGTCCGCGAGGACGTGACCGCGCCGTCCAACTTCCGCTCGGTCGAGCGGCTCGATGACTGGATGAAGCGGCACGACCGAATCGGCCTGTCCGGCATCGACACGCGCGCGCTGACCCGCCGCATCCGCACCGGCGGGGCGCCCAATGGGGTGATCTCGCACCGGGCGGACGGCAAGTTCGATCTTCCGCTGCTGCTGGAGATGGCCAAGGCATGGCCGGGGCTGGAGGGCATGGACCTCGCCATCTCGGTCACCACCGAGACGCATTATGGTTGGGAGGGCGGCATCTGGCGGCTGGGGTTCGGATACGGGACCATGGATTCGGGGGATGCGCGGCCGCATGTCGTGGCGATCGATTATGGCGCCAAACGAAACATTTACCGCAATCTGGTGAGAGCCGGTGCGAAGGTCAGCGTGCTGCCCGCCTCCGCCAGTTTCGAGCAGGTCATGGCACTGAAGCCCGACGGCATCTTCCTGTCGAACGGCCCGGGCGATCCCGCCGCGACCGGTGAGTATGCGGTGCCGGTGATCCAGCAGCTGCTCGAGACGCGCATTCCGCTGTTCGGCATCTGCCTCGGCCACCAGCTGCTCGGCCTTGCGGTGGGGGCGGAGACGACCAAGATGTTCCAGGGCCATCGCGGCGCGAACCATCCGGTCAAGCGGCTGAGCGACGGCGCGGTCGAGATCACCAGCATGAACCATGGCTTCGCAGTGATGAGCGAGACGCTGCCGGCAACGGCGCGCGAGACTCACGTGTCGCTGTTCGACGGATCGAACGCCGGGTTCGAGCTGACCGACCGGCCGGCCTTCAGCGTGCAATATCATCCCGAGGCGAGCCCGGGGCCGCAGGACAGCCTTTATCTGTTCGAAAAGTTCGTCAGCTCGCTGGAGAAAAGGGCATGAGCCTGCCCGAGGTGGACCAGACCCGGTTCGAGCAGGAATGGCTCGGCGACCAGGACGTGCTCGCGCGGCTCGCCGAGGGCGGCGACCGGCCCGAGCTGGAGCGGCTGGTCGATGTCAGCTTTGCCGGCGAGGAAGACGCGCTGGACCAGCTCGCCGAGGAAGCCGGGCAGTTCGGCTTCTCGGTGATCGAGCGCGAAGAGAATGAGGATGGCGGCATCTCGCTGTTCCTCGCGCGCCATCAGAAGGCCGATGCCGCGTCGATCAAGGCGCTGACCCTGCAATGCCTGCAGATCGAGATCCTGTACGACGTGGAATATGAGGGCTGGGGCTGCGCGGCCGAGACCGGGCCGGCCCATTGATGATCGCGCGCGCCGCCATCTCCAACGCCGCCCTCGCGGCCGGCCTGTTCCTGTGCGCCGGCGCGAGCATGGCGCAGGACAGCCTGACCCCGATCGCGGCGGGCTGGAAGATGGCGGATGTCGGCCACAAGCCCGGCGACGACAGCGACCGGCTGGTGACGATCGAGAAGGTCATCCCCGAGATCGACCTGATCTACCGCCCGAGCGAGAGCAACACTGCCGGCAGCATCCAGGCCGAGTTCAAGGCGATCAACGGCTGCAAGGGCCTGAGCTATAATTCGGGCTTCGACTTCGGCGATCCGCCGGCGGATCGCGCCGCGGAGGTTCGCAAGCAGGTCCATGAGGCTTTCAGCGACTTCGCCAAGACCTGCGCGGTCAAGCCGGAGACCGAAGCGGCGCTGATGACCGGCTTCGGCGAGGCCTTTGCCGCCGTCGACACGCTGATGACCGACAAACCCAACGTCTATCCGCCCGAGCCAGCAGAAGACGCGAAGGACCAAAGCACCACATAATGCCAAAACGCACCGACATCTCCTCGATCCTCGTCATCGGCGCCGGCCCGATCGTCATCGGCCAGGCGTGCGAGTTCGATTATTCCGGCACGCAGGCGATCAAGGCGCTGCGCGAGGAAGGCTATCGCATCGTCCTGGTCAATTCGAACCCGGCGACGATCATGACCGATCCCGAGCTGGCCGACGCGACCTATGTCGAGCCGATCACGCCCGAGATCGTCGCCAAGATCATCGAGAAGGAGCGGCCGGACGCCGTCCTGCCGACGATGGGCGGACAGACCGCGCTCAACACCGCGCTGGCGCTGTTCAACGACGGCACCCTGGCAAAATACGGCGTCCAAATGATCGGCGCCGATGCCGAGGCGATCGACAAGGCCGAGGACCGGCTGAAGTTCCGCGACGCGATGGACAGGATCGGGCTCGAATCCGCTCGCTCCGCCATTGCGCACACGCTGGAAGAGGCAGTGGCCGGGCTCGAGACGACCGGCCTCCCGGCGATCATCCGCCCGAGCTTCACCATGGGCGGATCGGGCGGGGGCATTGCCTATAACCGCGCCGAGTTCGAGGAGATCGTGCGCAAGGGGCTCGACGCGTCGCCCACCACCGAAGTGCTGATCGAGGAATCGCTGCTCGGCTGGAAAGAGTACGAGATGGAGGTCGTGCGCGACCGCAACGACAATTGCATCATCATCTGCTCCATCGAGAATGTCGATCCGATGGGCGTCCATACGGGCGATTCCATCACCGTCGCGCCGGCGCTGACGCTGACCGACAAGGAATATCAGATCATGCGCAACGCGAGCATCGCGGTGCTGCGTGAAATCGGTGTGGAAACAGGTGGTTCCAACGTCCAGTTCGCGGTCAATCCGAAGGACGGGCGCCTCGTCGTGATCGAGATGAACCCGCGCGTCTCGCGCTCCTCGGCGCTTGCCTCCAAGGCGACGGGCTTCCCGATCGCCAAGGTCGCGGCCAAGCTGGCGGTCGGCTACACGCTCGACGAGATCATCAACGACATCACCGGCGCGACCCCGGCCTCGTTCGAGCCGACGATCGACTATGTCGTCACCAAGATCCCGCGCTTCGCCTTCGAGAAGTTCAAGGGCGCCGAGCCGATCCTGTCGACCGCGATGAAATCGGTCGGTGAAGTGATGGCGATCGGCCGCAACATCCATGAATCGATGCAGAAGGCGCTGCGCGGCCTGGAAACGGGCCTGAGCGGTTTCAATCAGGTCGATGCGCTGGTCGGCGCACCGCGCGATGCGATCGAGGCGGCGCTGGCCCGCGCCACGCCGGACCGGCTGCTGGTCGCGGCCCAGGCGCTGCGCGAAGGCTTCACCGTCGCCGAAGTGCATGCGATCGCGAAATACGACCCCTGGTTCCTGGAGCGGATCGCCGAGATCATCGACGCCGAGGAGGAAGTGTGCCGGGGCGGCCTGCCGCAGGACGCGGTGGGCATGCGCCGGCTCAAGTCGATGGGCTTCAGCGACAAGCGGCTTGCCTGGCTCGCGCTCAAATCCGCCAATCTCCATGGCGGCATGGACCGCGGCATCGCGCGCGGGTCGGGGCTGATCCACGACGCCGTGGTGGCGATGACCGGCGGCGTGACCGAGGATGAGGTGCGCAAGCTCCGCCACAGGCTCGGCGTGCGCCCGGTGTTCAAGCGGATCGACACCTGCGCGGCCGAGTTCGAGGCGAAGACGCCGTACATGTACTCGACCTATGAGGCGCCGAGCTTCGGCGAACCCGAGAATGAGGCCATGCCGTCGGACCGGCGCAAGATCGTCATCCTGGGCGGCGGGCCGAACCGGATCGGGCAGGGCATCGAGTTCGATTATTGCTGCTGCCATGCCTGCTTCGCGCTGGCCGACGCCGGCTATGAGACGATCATGGTCAACTGCAACCCGGAGACGGTGTCGACCGATTACGACACGTCGGACCGGCTCTATTTCGAGCCGCTGACCGCCGAGGATGTGCTCGAGATCCTGCATGTAGAGCAGCAGAACGGCACGCTGGTGGGCGTGATCGTCCAGTTCGGCGGCCAGACCCCGCTCAACCTGGCGCATGCGCTGGAACAGGCCGGTATCCCGATCCTGGGCACCAGCCCGGACGCGATCGACCTGGCGGAGGACCGTGAGCGGTTCGCCGCGCTGATCACCAAGCTCGGCCTGCTCCAGCCGGCCAACGGCATTGCGCGCAGCCGCGACGAGGCGATCAAGGTGGCCGAGCGGATCGGCTATCCGGTGCTGATGCGGCCAAGCTATGTGCTGGGCGGCCGGGCGATGGAGATCGTCGACGGCCCGGCACAGCTCGACGATTATATCCAGACCGCGGTGCAGGTGTCGGGCGACTCGCCCGTCCTCATCGACCAGTATCTGCGCGACGCGATCGAAGTGGATGTCGATGCGATCTCCGATGGCACCGATGTGACGGTGGCGGGCGTGCTTCAGCATATCGAGGAAGCCGGCGTGCATTCGGGCGACAGCGCCTGCTCGATCCCGCCCTACAGCCTGTCCGACGAGATCATTGCCGAGATCGAGCGCCAGACGACCCTGCTCGCCGGGGCGCTTTCGGTGGTCGGGCTGATGAACATCCAGTTCGCGGTCAAGGACGGCCTGGTCTACCTCATCGAGGTCAATCCGCGCGCCAGCCGGACGGTGCCGTTCGTCGCCAAGGCGATCGGCGCGCCGATCGCCAAGATCGCGGCGCGGGTGATGGCAGGCGAGAAGCTTGCCGACCTGCCGAAGATCGATCGCGCGATCGATTATGTCGCGGTGAAGGAAGCAGTGTTTCCGTTCAATCGCTTCCCGGGCATCGATCCGGTGCTCTCACCGGAAATGAAGTCTACCGGCGAAGTGATGGGGATCGATAGCGATTTCGTCATGGCGTTCGCCAAGTCGCAGCTCGGCGCGAGCAATGTGCTGCCGAAAGCGGGCACCCTGTTCGTCAGCGTGAAGGACGGCGACAAGCCGGTCGTCCTGCCGGGCGTGAAGCTGCTTGCCGAGAATGGCTTCGCCATCGTCGCGACCGGCGGCACGGCGGATTATCTGTCGGCGCACGGCGTGCTGGTCGAGCGGGTCAACAAGGTGGCGCAGGGCCGGCCGCATATCGTCGACCGGATCAAGGACGGCCAGATCGACCTGATCTTCAACACGACGGAAGGCTGGCAGTCCCTGAAGGACTCGCAGCCGATCCGCGCTTCGGCGCTAAATCAGAAGATCCCGTACTTCACCACGGCCCCCGCCAGTGTCGCTGCGGCACAGGCGATCGTGGCGCTCGCGACACGCAGCCTTGAAGTGCGGCCTTTGCAATCCTATTATTCGCACTCGCACAAATAATTTCCCACATGAGAGAAGACGTGCGGGCGGGTCCGTGAGGGCCGGCTTCAAGTGATTTTTTGACGAAGGACCTAAAGGGATGGCGACCGTCGACAAGATGCCGATGCTGCAGGAGGGCTATGAAAAGCTCAATGCGGACCTGAAGCGGCTGAAAGCGGAGCGCCCGACCATCGTCGACGCGATCGAGGAAGCGCGCGCGCACGGCGACCTTTCCGAAAACGCCGAATATCATGCCGCCAAGGAGCGGCAGGGGCAGATCGAGGCGTCGATCTCCGACATCGAGGACAAGCTCAGCCGTGCGCAGGTGATCGATCCGCGCGACCTGTCGGGCGACAAGGTCGTGTTCGGCGCGACCGTCACCCTGCTCGACGAGGACGAGAAGCCGATCCGCTACCAGATCGTCGGCCAGACCGAGGCCGACGCCAAGGGCGGGCGCATCTCGTACAACTCGCCGCTCGGCCGTGCCCTGATCGGGCGCAAGGTCGATGACGAAGTCGAAGTGACGGTGCCGTCGGGCGACCGTTATTACGTCGTCTCGAAGATCGAATTCATCTGAACGGAATCGATCTTCCGCGGGGCCGGTTCACCGACGCGCTGGTTGCGCTGTCGGTCTTTACCGTCTTGCTCGCGACGGCGGTGCTCGGGCTGGATGCGGCCGCGATCTGGTTTGGCTTCACGCCCGGGGATTTCCTGGCCGGCGGGTGGAGCAACGATCCGATCCGGTCCTGGCTCTCGCCGCTCGCCTCCGCCTTCCTGGCGCGCGATTTCGTCTCGGCGATCTTCAACCTGATCTTCCTGCTGATCGCCGGCCGCTATGTCGAAAAGGCGATCAAGCCGCTCGGGCTGGGCGTGATCTTCGTCGCGGGCGCCTATGGCGGCGCGCTGGCGCGGCTGATCCTGACGCCGGGATCGGCGCTGGCCAGTGCCGGGCTCGACGCGCCGGTGTTTGCGGTGATCGGCGCCTATTTCATGCTGTACGGCGTGCCGGACGCCATTCCGATCGCGCGGCACCATAACCGGCTGACCCAGATCGCGATCCTCGCGGCCGTCTGGATGGCGATCCAGATCGCCTTTGCCGTCATCGCGCAGAGCTTTGCGGTGTCGGTGACGATCGTCGAGCCGGTCGGCGGGTTGCTTGCGGGCATCGCGCTGGCCAAACCGATGTTGGCGTGGACCTATCGCAAGGCGTGAGCCGGCGATGGCCGTCGATTCAAATGGGGTGAGGGTTGCGGGGGATGAGGTTGGGACGGCGCTTTCGGGTGTCGAGCATTCTGGCCGATTTCCGTGGCGTTCCAGCCCGCTGAATCGAGATAGATCCGCGGGGCGTAAGGGCTGGGAGATCGGCCAGGGACCTTAGCGAATGCGCCTGAAGTGGAAGTTGCGCACGAAGGGTGCACCCGTGGTATCTACGTTGGTGGCGGATTCGGTCATCTCCTTGCCATCGGCCGAAATGGTATAGACGCGCACCGCCCCCAGAACCTTGTTCTTGGCCAGGCCCATGACGAGCACGTTGGGCGCCGGAGAGTTGAACGCGGCGCTGTCCGCTTCATTCGTATCGCCTTCGGCCGGCGCCATCTTGCCGTCGCGCCGATACTGGACCGCCGAATGCCTGACGCTGTCGTTCGGCGCGACGATGTCGATCTCCGTTCGCCACTGGCCCGAGCCGGCGTCTTCGAATGTAAAGGTCACCCGCTTCGGGGGCGGGCCATAGGAATCGGGCATTCGCGTCAGGTCGAGTTCCCACGCCCCGAGGAAGGGCGACTGCCCGGCCGCCGCCGGACGCGCATTCCCTGGCTGCGCAGGGGCGGGTCCGCCAAGGAGTAAGGCTGTAGCGGCTGCGGGGAGGAGCAATGCTCCGAAGCGTGGACGGGAGTATTGCATGTGATCTCTCCTTGGTCTGGAGGCATGGCCTCTGCGTTGATTTTCCAGCGAAAAACGTCGCGTCGCATCGCGGCACCGTCTGCAGGCACACGGCCTCTATCTCCGGGGCGGTGCTCCCGAAGGTCCGGCAAACAAAGGGGCCGGAATCGTTACCCGGGCTGTTGCGTCCCAGCCGCGGGGGAGAGCTGGACATGCCACCGCGCCACCATCGAAACAGCTGCCAGTTCAATCGCCAGCACGGCGCCCTGAAGCAGCGCCTGGGTGCTGTCGAGAAAGAGCACCCCCATGAACAGGATGAGCGTCGCAGCGGCGGCCAGCATCCGCATTCCCGAGCGCGTGACACCAGCCCAATCGCGGTTCAGCATCACCCAGGCGATGCGAAGATGCCCGAGGCCGATCAACAGCTGGAGAAACGCAAGCGAAGGAATGGCCGCTTGATAGACGCCGCGCAGAAGGCCTTCATGCGTGCCTCCTTCAAGCAACGCGCCCGAAAGCCCGTGCTGTCCTGGATAGAGATAGGGAAGGCCAAGCAGGGCGCATCCGATTTGCAGGGCGGCCATCGGGATCATCACGCCGAGCACCAGGGCGTAGTTGGTCAGGACGAAGCGGCCTCGCTCCCGCGTCAGCATCTCGCGCCATGCCGCCGCGAGGCAGCCGATCGCGAACAGCAGCGGCTTTCCGTCCGTTACCGCCGCCTCGAACTCCGCGAGCATCGCCGCCGACCATTCCCGGCGGCTCTCGTCCAGGCAGCACACGGCCAGGGCCATCACCGCACGTGACACCGTCGCCTTCATGCGAGCGAGGCCTTTGAAGGAAGAGTTCCGCGATCGCCGGGCAGCTGCAGCGCGAGCGCAAAGCCGGCAGCGGTCAATCGGTAGGCGTGACGGGCGGGCCGGCCGGGCTGCGCCGGCTCGCGCCACTCAGCCTCGACGAGCCCCTGATCGGTCATGCGCATCAGCAAGGGATAGAGCGTTCCGGACGAGAGGCCGGTCTCCTTCATGAGATCATATCCATGCCGCCATTCCTGTCGTTGCGCGGATAGCGCGTCGAGGAGGGTACGCATCTGTGTCGAGGGTTGTCGTTTTCGGAGCATGATTGAGTACTACATATGTAGATTTAAGAGTCAACACAGGGCTCGCAGGCCCTATGCAGGGGGTTGCCGAACGCACCCAGGCTCGTCGCAAGCCTCAGCTTTCGAGGTCTGGCATCCCAAATTCGTTCGGCGCTTCACGACGTCTACCAGGCGTCAGGCATTCGGCGCGCGATCCCGAAGGCTGGCCATGGGTCGCACTCCGGTATCATTGCGCCCCGGACCGGTCATCAGCAGCCGCTCTGCGCCCAATCCGGTCAATCAATGAAATTGGCGCCGATCCCAAAAAGTAGCCATTCGTCGTCCGCATCTTTTGTAGAAAAAATTACGAGACGATGTCGAATATCGATCCGCTCATTCGTCGTTCCGATGCCGCTCCACGGGAGAGGCCTGCAAAACGGAGGCAAGACGATGCGTTTGATGATGTCTCGGAAAAAAGCCACTGATGGCGAGAGCCTCTTCCGCCGCTCGATTTGGAATGCAACGGCGGTGAGCTCGGTCGCCAGGCTGGCGGCCAGGGCGATATTCATGGCGTCCGCGTTGTTTGTGGTCACCGGCGCAACGGCCCAGCCGGCGGAAACATATTCCCGCATGGCCCCGATCGACGCCTATCTGATGGACCGCGACCAGGAAATCGCGCTCGCCAGGAGCGCAGCGCCCGCTTCGATTTCGAAAGATGCGACCGTTCTCGTCATGACCCCGACCGGCTACGAAACCGCCGTTTCAGGAACCAATGGCTTTGTCTGCTGGGTGGCCCGCGGCTTCGCCAGTGCCAGCGACTGGTCCGAACGATGGAATCCGAAAATTCGGGCGGCGGGTTGCGACAATCCCCAGGCTGCACGGTCGATGACCCCGATCGCCAGGCTTCGTACAGCGATGACGCTTGCCGGTCGCACCGATGCCGACATCATGGAGCGCATAAAAGCCAAGTTGCGCAGCGGCGACATTCCGCCGCTGGAAGCGGGTGCGATGTGCTTCATGATGTCGAAGACGGCGTACCTGACCGATCTGGGCACCCACGGCATGGCTCATGTGATGTTCTACATCCCGTTCAAGGACGGAACCGATTGGGGCGCCAACGCGGCCGGATCGCCCGTCATTGGCGGCAATTACTGGTTCTTCCTGCCGGAGCACGCGGCCGAAGCCGCGGCGCTTCCGCCGGTTTCGGTCGTCCTGGTCGGCACGCCGACCTGGTCTGACGGCACGCCGGCCGCGATGGCCGGGATGTAGTCGTCCTTTGCCTACCGAACACGCGAAAGGAACATTCCATGACAAAAGTTTCGGGCAATCAGCCTGCCGACACAAGAGAGGCGGAACTCCTTGTCGCCATGACGGGCAAAGCCAGTTCGGCCAAGACCGCGGAAGGGGACAAGCCGGTGTTCGCCTACATCGCCAGTTTGCCGCAGCCGCAGCGCGATATCGCCGAGCGTATCGACGCACTGGCCATGCAGGCAGTGCCTGACCTCAAACGCGCGGTGAAGTGGGGCATGGCCTATTATGGTGTGCCTGACGGTTGGTGCTTCTCGTCCGGCGCTTTTGTCGGTCATGTGAAGCTGATGTTCATACGGGGCACCGAGATCAGCCCCGAGCCTCCGGTAGCGCCTATTGGAATGGGCAAAGCCACGCGCGGCGTCGAGCTGGCATCGACGGAGGAGCTGCACGAAGCCCAGGTAATTTCATGGATGTCGCAAGCCGCGTTGAAACCGCTCGCTTCAGGGAAGAAGCCGAAATCAGGCTGATGGTCCGTGGTCGGTCGCCGGAATGCCATGTGCCGGTTCAAGCCGCTCAACCGACCGGCTCGCCGAAAGGCGAATGGCGGCATCGCGGATTTGTCGCCACCGGTTTCGCCATGGGCCGCGCCCCGATATCATTCCGCGCCGGACTCTTGTGTTCCCACCGGGGTCGAGGCACCTCCTGCGCGGATGCACACCGAGACTGACCTGGAAACCATCCTGCTGGGACCGGTCCTCGCCGATCGCGACTGCGGCGATTGCGTGGCGTGCTGCACCGTGCTCACGGTCGATACGCCCGATTTCAAGAAGCCGGCGGGGACGCCCTGCACGCACCTTTGTTCGCGTGGGTGCGGCATCCATGCGGTGCGCCCGCATATCTGCCGGACATGGTTCTGCGCCTGGCGACGGGTTGCGGACATGCCCGATGAAGCCCGGCCGGACCGGTCGGGTCTTCTCGTGTCGATCAATTTCGAGCGTGCGCCGCGCAACTGCTTCGAAGGGGTGTCGATCCATGTCCGCGCGATCGCCGGGCGTGATGCGATCGAGAATGGCATGGCTGCGACCATCCTCGACAGCCTGTGCGATCAGTTGGTCCCCGTCTGGTTCAGCGACGGGTCGAGGAAGATGCTGATGCACCCCGAGAATGAGGTCGCTTCGCTCGTCCTCTCGGGAGAGGCTGCGCCTGCGCATCTACAGGACGAAGTGGCCGCGTGGCGCGAGCGCTACGGGGTTTTCGCGGCAAACGGCTAGACTTTGAGGCAGGTGGGATGTCGTCAACGATTCCCAAAACCTGCCTGACAAGACGGCGCATGTTTGCGTGATCGGAGATCAGGGCGGCGTGGTGTGGCGCGGTTTGCGCGACCGATCCCGAGGTGCCAGCTGACGAGCGTGATAGCTGAGCGGTCAGGGGCTCAGCCGTCCAGCCAGGCGGCAAGGCCGTCCAGCGTCTGCAGCCCATATTCCACCGCGCCGAAGCCGATGACCACCCGACGCCGTTCGCGGCTGGGGTGGAGCTGGCGCATGGTCAGCACCGTCTTGCCGTCAGTCTGCTCGTCGAATGTTACGGTGACGCGGAAACGATCGGGATCGTCGGGCTCGGGCGAGCCATGGTCCATCACGATCCGTTCGTTCGGCACGATCTCCAGAAAGCGCACGAGGTTCGCGAAGCGCTGCTCCCGGCCCTCGAACACGCCCACCTCGGCCAGTGCCCTGGGATCGATCCAGGCGGCAAAGACCTTGTCGCGTGGGTGGTTGAGCAGCTTCATCAGCACGATTTCGCGATCGAGCGCCCAGGTCTCAAACGGGTTTGCCATGTCCTGCCTCATCCTCTTCGGTCTTGTCCAAATAGACTTCCAGCCGATCCAACCGTCTGGCCCAGCGCCCGCGCTCGGCTTCCATCCAGTCCGCCGCTTCGTCGAAGCGCGACTGCACCAGCTTGCACCAGCGGCTGCGCCCGCGCTTCTCGCTGACGATCAACCCGCAATCTTCCAGTACTTTGAGATGCTGGGCGAAGGAGGGCAGCGCCATGTCGAAGGGCTTGGCCAGGGTGCTGACCGGCAGCTCGTCCATGGCCAGCCGCGACAGCACGGCACGGCGGGTGGGGTCGCTGAGCGCGTGAAAGGCAAGGTCGAGGGGGGTCGAGTGGTGAGGCATGGCCTTACGTAAATTGGTCGAAGAGGCCGATCAAGGATAAAAAGGCACTTGCCTTAGTGTTTGGCCGTCAATACGAAGGCATGTGCCTTAGTATCAGGCTCCAGCCGACATCAAGGCGGTCATGCAACCACGTATCGGGAGTGCTCCAGTGGCAGTTCGAATCGACCTCAACATCTCACTCGACGGTTTCGCGACGACGACGGACCAGACGCCCGAAAAGCCGTTCGGCGAGGACTGGATGCGTCTCGTCAGCGCCTATGCTGCGACGCGAACTATGCGTGAGCGCGTCTTCAAGGACGGCACGGGAGCAGGAACCACCGGTGTCGACGACGACTATGCGCAGGCGTATTTCGCCAATGTGGGTGCCGAGATCATGGGCGCCGGCATGTTCGGCCTCCACAATTTCCCCGATGATCCCGACTGGCGTGGCTGGTGGGGCGACGAGCCACCGTTCCGCGTTCCGGTCTTCGTCCTGACCCATAAACCACGGCCATCGATTGAGATGGCGGGCGGGACCGTTTTCCATTTCATCGACACCACGCCAGCCGATGCGCTCCGGCAGGCTATCGGTGTGGCGGACGGCAAGGATGTTCGGGTCGGCGGTGGTGCCTCCGTCGCGCGCGCGTATCTGAAGGCAGGGCTCGTCGATCGCCTCCATGTTGCTATCGCCCCGATTTTGCTTGGGCGCGGCATATGCCTGTGGGACGATCTGCGCGGTTTGGAGACTGGCTACGCGGTCAAGACCGAGACGGCGCCGAGCGGCACCATCCACCTGACCTTTCACCGCTAGCTTGTGTTTACCTGACGCTCAGGCCTTGGGCGGCGCCAGCACGTCGGGTTCGAGCAGGCGGTGGAGGTGGACCACCACGAACTTCATCTCGGCATCGTCGACGGTGCGCTGGGCGGCCGAGCGCCAGGCTTTTTCGGCGCTGGCATAATCGGGGAAGACGCCGACGATCTCGATCGAATCGAGATCGTCGAAATCGAGATGGCGGGGGTCCTTGACGCGGCCGCCGAAGACCAGGTGGAGCTTGCTCATGGATCGGGCTTCCAAAGGGAGGAGTCGCCTCGTCCTTAGAGCGGGAATTCCACGAGGTGAACCGCCTGAGCGGCTTTTTGTTACTTGCTGGAAGCCTTGGCGGCAGCGGCCGATCCGGCGCTCGACAATGCCTTGACCACACCGTCGAGCAGCTTGCCGACCTGATCGCGTGCTGCGTCCTTGTTGAGGCCGAGCGCGTCGAGCTCGGCCTTGCCGGCTTCCTTCGCTGCCTGGGCGGCGCCGGCGGCAGTGTCGGTGAGGCGCTTGCCGACCGGGCCGAGCAGCTTGCCCTCCTGCTCGGTGCGCGGGATCACCGCGCCGGCGAGCACGCCGATCGCGACGCCGCCGACCAGCACGGCGAGCGGATTGGCCTCGATGCCCTGGGCGGTGCGGCGGACGGCTTCGCGCGCGGTGTCGCGTGTCGTGTCGAGCGCCCTCTCGGCGGCGGTGCGCGGAGTCGGCTTCGCGGTGGCGGGCTTGTCGGTGGTGGGGGCGTTCATTCGGAGGGTCCTTTCCGTCGGGCACGCGCCCGTTTGGGTTTCAAACTCGCGGGAGGCTCGGGAGTTTCATCGAGATAGACCTCGATGAGATGCTTGAGCGGCCCGCGGGCGAGAAGCAGGCCGACTGCCGCCGCGCCGCCGGCGAGAGTGAGCGGGTGGCGCTTGAGGCTTTCGAGGCCATCCCGGCCGATTTCCTGTGCCGCCTCCTTCAACTCCCCGATCGCTTCGCGGGCAAGCGCCTTCGGGTTGAGCCGGGCCTGGAGATCGACGAGCGTCCCCGCCAGTCGCGCCCGTGCCGCGGTGGCCCGTCGTTTCGCCGATGCCAGATCGGTGGCGTCGTCGATCGCTTCGGGAAGGTTTTTGGGCGGGCTCATTCGGGCTTGTCCGGGATGTCGGTGATCTTGCGCACCTTGGCGATGGCGAGACGGACGAGCAGCGCGGCAACGCCGAGCGAGAGGACGACGACCAGGATGGTCGCCCCGACCTCGCCGAGCGGGCGACGCAGGATCAGCAGCAGTCCGAGCACCGTCGCGATCATCGCCGACTGCGCCAGCAGCAGCGCGACCAGGCCCAGCACGATCGCGGTTCGCGCCTCGCCGACGCGGCTCAGGAACTGCGCACGGTACAGCCTGATCTCCGCGCGCACGAAGCGCTCGGCATCGTCGATCAGGCGCGAGAACAGGGCCGCGATGCTGTTGCTGTCATGCTCTTCCGGCGGTCGCTCGGCCATGTTCCCCCCGGGGCTGTCGATCAGGCGTCGTCGCGGTCGGCGGCATCGAGGCCCGACTTGATCAGCCGCACCAGCACGAACCCGATCGCGGCGGCCGTGCCGATCGCGACGGCGGGGCTCTTCTTCACGAAGCCGCGCGCATCCTCGATCAGATCGTCGAGATTCTTCTGCTTGATCGATTCCGAGAAGCCGGAAACCGCGTCAGCGGCGGTGCGGGCGTACTGGCCATATTGCGGGCCGACCTTCTCGTCGACGGTGCCGGCGGCCTCGGTCATCATCTTGGCCAGCTCGTCGAGCACGCCGCCGGCACGGGCCTTGCCGTCCTCGGCATAAGCGCGGGCCTTGTCGCCGGCGTCCTTCGTCAGCTTCGAGGCGCTGTCCTTCAGCGTCTGGGTCGCGGCCTTGGTTTCGGCCTTGAAGCGTGGGGTGGCGGTATCTGCAGTGGTGTCCACGGTCGGGCCTTTCTTCGGCTTGGCCGGCTTGGGAGCCGGCTTTGCGGTTTTTGCGGCAGGCGAGGCCTTGGGGGCGGCTACGGCCTTTCGCGGGGTAGCGGTGGTCGCGGCCTTCTTCACCGGTTTGGCCGGCTTGGGGCCTTTCGGAGTTTCGTCAGCCATTGCTGTTGCCCTTTCCTCGCTTGTCCAACTTCAACCGGTCAGCACAGTCCGCGGTTCCATCGATCGAGACGATTTGCCGCCGCCGATGATAGCCGATAGAGGCACGCCCGTCTGCCTGGGGCCTCAATCGTTAGAAGGATCATAACGTGACCGCAATCATCGACATCCATGCGCGCCAAATCCTCGACAGCCGGGGCAACCCGACCGTGGAAGTCGACGTGTTGCTCGATGACGGGTCGTTCGGCCGCGCCGCCGTTCCCTCGGGCGCGTCGACCGGGGCGCATGAGGCAGTCGAACTGCGCGACGGCGACAAGAGCGTCTATCTCGGCAAGGGCGTGCTGAAGGCGATCGAGGCGGTCAATACCGAGATCGCCGATGCGGTGCTCGGGCTCGAGGCCGAGGATCAGAGCGATGTCGACCGCGCGATGATCGAACTGGACGGCACCGAGAACAAGAGCCGGCTTGGTGCCAACGCGATCCTCGGCGTCAGCCTTGCGGTCGCCAAGGCAGCGGCCGATGCGCGCGGCCTGCCGCTCTATCGTTATGTCGGCGGCGTCTCCTCGCATGTGCTGCCGGTGCCGATGATGAACATCATCAATGGCGGCGAGCATGCCGACAATCCGATCGATTTCCAGGAATTCATGGTCGTGCCGGTCGGCGCTTCGTCGATCGCCGAGGCGGTGCGTTGCGGATCGGAGATCTTCCACACGCTGAAAAAGGGCCTGCACGACAAGGGGCTGGCGACATCGGTTGGTGACGAGGGCGGCTTTGCGCCGAACATCGCCTCGACCAGCGATGCGCTCGATTTCATCATGAGCTCGATCGAGAAGGCGGGCTATACGCCGGGCGACGATGTGATGATTGCGCTCGACTGCGCCGCGACCGAGTTCTTCAAGAACGGTAGCTACGACATTTCGGGCGAGGGCAAGATCCTCTCCAGCCACGAGATGGCCGAATATCTCGCCGACCTGACTCGCCGCTACCCGATCTTCTCGATCGAGGACGGCATGGCCGAGGACGATTTCGTGGGCTGGAAGGCGCTGACCGACCTGATCGGCGACAAGGTCCAGCTGGTCGGCGACGATCTTTTCGTGACCAACCCGAAGCGGCTGAAGCAGGGCATCAAGGACGGCCTGGCCAATTCGCTGCTGGTGAAGGTCAACCAGATCGGCACCCTGACCGAGACGCTCGAGGCCGTGTCGATGGCGCACCGCGCGGGCTATACCGCGGTCATGTCGCACCGTTCGGGCGAGACCGAGGATGCGACGATCGCCGACCTGGCCGTCGCGACCAATTGCGGGCAGATCAAGACGGGCAGCCTCGCGCGCTCGGACCGGCTCGCCAAGTACAACCAGCTCATCCGGATCGAGGAGGAACTGGACGAAGCGGCGGTCTATGCGGGGCGTTCGATTCTGCGGGCGTAATTATGTGCTTGATTCAGGTTGAGTAGGTAAAATTCCTGCTTGATCCACGAGTCGCGACCTGCGAGAATCGTGGAATGGCCAGGCGTTCCACCTTTCGCACCCTACTCCGCCGCGCCGGTCCGCCGGCTGCGTTGCTGATCGTGGGCGCGTTTTTCGGCGGCTATGCGATCATGGGTCCGAACGGCGCGCTCGCGTACGGTGACATCCAGCGCCAGCTCGACAAGCGCCAGAGCGACCTTGCCGTGCTGGAGCAGCAGCGCGCCGAGCTGAAGAACCGCGTCGCGTTGCTCGATCCGCGCCATGCCGATCCGGACATGGTCGACGAGTTGGCGCGCAAGAAGCTCAACGTGGTGCACCCTGACGACATGATCGTCGACCTGGGCAAATAGCCGCTCCGCGCTTCAGACGGCCCTGCGACGGGCTGGCGCGGCTCGATTCAACCTGCCAGCATCCCGCCATAGACGAATCAAAAGGAGCGGGTATGCGCAGGATATTGCTTGCCGGGATCGCCTTGCTGGCGGTCACGGCTTGCGGGCCGTCTGGGACGAAGCCCATCACCAACGATGCCGAGCTGGCGTTGCCGACGACCGACTGGCCGGCGTTTCGCGATGCGTTCATCGAAGGCTGGTTCAAGCTCGATCCGGCGAATGCGGTCTATCAGGGACGGCATGATTTCGACGGCGGGCTGGCCGACTGGAGCGAGGCCGGGCTGAAGCGCCAGGCCGATTTCCTGCGCGCTTCGGTCGTCAAGGCATCCGCCTTCGATGCGGGCAAGCTGAGCAAGCAGGATGCGTTCGAGCGCGACTATCTGGTGAATGTCGCCGAGGGGAAGCTGTTCTGGCTGACCGATGCCGACCAGCCGCACACCAGCCCGGCCTGGTATATCGGCAACGGGCTCGACCCGAACGTCTATATCGCACGCAACTATGCCGATGCGCCGACGCGGATGAAGGCGATGATCAAGTTCCTGCGCCAGATCCCGGGCGCGGCGGCGAACATCCGCGCGAACCTGAAGACGCCGATGCCGCTGAGCTTCATCAATTACGGCGTGGCGGGCTTCAACGGTTTCGCCGATTATTATACCGGCGACGCCAAGAAGGCATTCGCCGGCGTGAAGAGCCCGGCATTGCAGGACGAGTTCGACCAGGTGGCGGGTGCCGCGGCCAAATCGATGCACGATCTGGCCGGCTATCTCGATGGCCAGCGCGCCACGGCGACGCAGGACTTTGCGCTGGGCGCCGACAAATTCTCGCGCATGGTCAAGATGACCGAGGGCGTCGACGTGCCGCTCGACCAGCTCGAAGCGGCGGGCAAGGCGGATTTGAAGCGCAACCAGGATGCGCTGACGGCGGCCTGTGCGACGTTCGCGCCGGGCGCGACGATCCCCGCCTGCATGGCCAAGATGAACGCCAACAAGCCCGAGGGCGGGCCGGTCGCCGAGGCACGGCGGCAGATCCCGACGCTCAAGGCCTTCGTGATCGCGAAGGACATCGTCTCGATCCCCGATGCCGAACAGGCGCTGGTCGAGGAGAGCCCGCCCTATAACCGGCAGAATTCCGCCTATATCGATCCGCCGGGGCCGTTCGAGAAGGGCATCCCCTCGGTCTATTATATCTCGCCGCCCGATCCGACCTGGACCAAGGCAGTGCAGGACGCGTTCGTGCCCGGCAAGATGGACCTGCTGTTCACCTCGGTGCACGAAGTGATGCCGGGGCATTTCCTGCAGTTCCGCCATGCCAACAAGTCGCCGTCGCTCTTCGGGCGGCTGTTCGTCGGCTATGCCTATGCCGAGGGCTGGGCGCATTATGCGGAGGAGATGATGTGGGATGCGGGCCTCAACAATGGCGACCCGGAGACTCATGTCGGCCAGCTCTCCAACGCGCTGTTGCGCAATTGCCGTTATCTCTCGGCGATCGGACTGCATGCGCGCGGCTTGACCCAGGAGCAATCGTACCGGATGTTCCGCGACGAATGCTATCAGGACGAGGGCAATGCCAGGCAGCAGGCGGCGCGCGGCACTTATGATCCGGCCTATCTCAACTACACGATGGGCAAGTTGCTGATCCGCAAGCTGCGCGACGACTGGACCGCGACTCATGGCGGGCGACAGGGGTGGAAGGCGTTCCACGACCAGTTCCTGAGCTATGGCGGTCCGCCGATCCCGCTGGTGCGCAAGGCAATGATGGGCGGTGACGGGAAAGCGGTGTTTTGAGCGGGTCCGGCCTTTCCGTCGCACGGCGGATCGGCCTGATCGGGTTCGGCCAGGTCAACGGTTTCGACCTGACCGGGCCGCTCGAAGTGTTCGCCACCGCCGCAGCGGCCGATCCGGTGCGGCCGGCCTATGCGGTGGACGTCGTCGCCGCGTCGCTCGACCCGATTACGACCGAGGCGGGCATGCGGATCCTGCCCGGCTGCACCTTCGCCGATGCGCCCGCCTATGACACGATCATCGTGCCGGGCGGGGCGGGCCTGCGCGATGCCGGGGTCAATGCGGCGGTGGTGGCGTGGCTGATGCCGCGGCTGGCGACGACCCGGCGGATCGCATCCGTCTGTACTGGTATCTACGGGCTGGCTGCGACCGGTATGCTCGACGGGCGGCGGGCGACGACGCACTGGCGCTTCATCGCGGATGTGCAGCGGCGTTTCCCGGCGATCCGGATGCAGAGCGACTGCATCTATGTCGAGGACGGGCCGTGCTTCACCTCGGGTGGGGTCTGCGCCGGCATCGACCTGGCGCTGGCGATGGTGCGCGCCGATCTGGGGCCGACCCTGGCGCTGGCGGTCGGGCACGAGATGGTCGTGCCGAGCATGCGCGCCGGGCCGCAGGCGCAATTCTCCGAGCCGCTCCGCGCCCAGGCGCGGGCGCCGCGGCGGCTGGCCGATCTCGTGGCGTGGATCGGGAGCAATCTCGATGCCGACCTGTCGCTGCCGGCGCTTGCGGAACGCGCGGCGATCGGAGAACGGCAATTGTCGCGCATGTTCCGGGAAGGGCTGGGCGAGAGTCCCGGTGCGTTGGTGATGCGACTGCGCTTGGCGGCGGCGCACGACATGCTCAGCGCGAGCGCGGTGCCGGTTGGCGAAGTCGCGCGGCTGACTGGCTATCGCAGCCCCGATGCGTTCGGCCGCGCCTATGCGCGCGCGCATGGCGAGCCGCCCGAAGTGACGCGCGACCGGCGGCGCATGTCCGGAATGGCAGGATAGTCGACATCCTTGCGCGCCCGGCTGCGCCTTATGCCTCTCGTCTGGTCGAGGCGGGAGGATGGCATGCGGTTCGGACGATATCTGGTGCCGGCGGGCGCTGCAGCGGTCCTCGTCTTGTCGGTCGCCCTGGCGAAGGTGCCCGACGCGCCTGGGGCCGGGAACGCGGCGCAGTATAACGACAAGGGCGAGATGCTGTTTCCGGCCGATTATCGCAGCTGGACCTTCCTCACCTCGGGCCATGCGATGAGCTATAACGCCACCGCCAATGCTGCCTCGCCAGAGGGGCCGTTCGACAATGTCTTCGTCAATCCGCAAGCTCATGCCGCCTTCGTGAAGGCGGGGCACTGGCCCGAGGGGACGGTGCTGGTGCTCGAGATTCGCGGCAGCACCTCGAAGGGATCGATTAACAAGAGCGGTGCCTTCCAGTCGGGCGAGCCGCTGGCGATCGAAGCGCATGTCCATGACAGCAAACGCTTCAAGGGCGGCTGGGGCTTTTTCGGCTTCGACGGGAAGAAGCCCGCGGCGATGATCGGTTACGACGCGAGCTGCTATGCCTGCCACCAGGCGAATGCGGCGGTCGATACGACCTTCGTGCAATTCTACCCGACGCTGCTGCCCGTCGCGACGACGCACGCGACGCTCAGCGCCAATTACCTCGCGAACGAGAAGGCAGTGGCCAAACCCTAGCGGTTCTGCGCCTCGGGCTGGACGTTCTCCGCCTCTTCCGGACTCGGGTTGCGGATCGAGGGGCGGAGGCGGGCGATGCTGCACAGGCCGGCGATCACGGCGAGGCTGGCCGACACCATCGGCGGGATGCGGCCTTCGCCGATGCCGAGCGCGAGCAGCGCTGCGACCAGGGTTGCACCGGTGGTCTGGCCCGAGAGGCGGACGGTAGAGACCAGGCCGCCCGCCGCGGCGGCACGCTCGCGCGGGGCGGAGCCGACGAGCAGCCGGGCGTTGGGCGGCAGATAGAGGCCGAAGCCCGATCCGCACAGCGCCATGCGCCAGGCGACATCGAACAGCGTGGGATCCGCAGGCATGAAGGCCAGCAGCGAGAGGGCGATAACCGAGATCGCCATGCCGATGCCGCCCAGGATGCCGGCTGGCACCCGGTCCGACAGGAAACCCGCCGCCGGCGCGACGATCATGTTGGTGAGCGGCCAGGGCGCGATCGCAGCGCCGATCGCCGCGGCGGTGAACCCCAAAGCATGGAGGCGAAAGGGTGTGGAGATGAGCAGGGTCATCGACGCCGTGAAGGCGATGAACCCGCCGATTGCCGACAAGGCCAGCACCGGGCGGACCAGCAAGTCGATCGGCAGAATCGGGTTGGGTTCGCCGCGCTCGCGCCGGACGAAATAGATGCCGACCAGCACGCCGACCAGCACGATCGCCGCGGAGACGACCGGGCTGTCGCCATGCACCATGCTTTCCAGGCCGCCGATCACCAGGCCGAACATCGCGGCGCAGAGCACCGCGCCGAACACGTCGAACGTCGCATGGCGCGCGCGTGGATTGGGGATTGCGCGGCCCAGCGCCAGGCTGGCGAGCGCGAAGGGTACCGCGCTGGCGAATACCCAGGGCCAGGGTGCGACGGACAGGATCAGGCCGCCGAGCGTGGGTGCGATCGCGGCCGAGCTGGTCACCACGACCGAATTGATGCCGAGCCCTCGGCCGAGCTGGTTGGACGGGTAGATCTGGCGGATCAGCGCCGAGGATACGCTCAGCACGCCGGCGGCGCCGATCGCCTGCGCGGCGCGCACGATCAGCAGGAAGGGGAGGCTCTTCGCGAAGAAGCACAGGATCGTGGCGATGGTGAAGATCGCCTGGCCGGCCTGATAGGCGGTCTTCAGCCCGATGCGTTCGCCGAGGCCGGCAAAGGGCAGCAGCAGCATCACCAGCATCACCTGATAGACGGTGACGACCGAGACGACCGCGCTCTGCCCGACGCCCAGATCGCGGGCGATGGTCGGCAAGGCGACATTGGCGACGCCGCCGTCGATGATGACGAGCGCCGAGCCGAACGACATGGCGGCAATGGCGACATAGCGGCGCGGCAGCGGGAGGCCATCGCCCGTATTGTGCTTGTCGGGTTCCTGCTGGCGGCGAAAGAAGCCGAGCGCATAGCCTTGCGCACCTGAAGTCCCGGCGGCGCCGGTGTCCGCGGGAGGGGAGGGCGGAGTCGTCACGCGCGGCCTATGCGACAAAATCGGCGGCTGTGGGAAATTTTTCTAACCGGGGCGGTGCTGGTGCGCCGCCCCCGGGGGAAGTGCGATGCTCAGGCGAGCGAGACTTCGGCGACCTTGTCCTTGTAATCCTGCTTCGGATCGCGGCCGAGCAGCGTCTTCACGCCGGCGAACAGGCTCGAGCCGTTGAGCCAGATTTGTGCGCGGTCCGGATCGAGGCGAAGCAGCTGGAGCTTGGGATCGTCCTTGCCGCCTTCGAACCAGGCAGCGACGAAGGGATTCCAGAGCCGGTCGATCACCCCGCGATCCTCGGACAGCGACAGGCTGCCATGGATGCTGGCGAACAGATCATGCCCTTTGGAGGCGAAATGGGCGAGCGCGCGGTTGCCGTGGCCGTCGCGCAGTTCCTTCGTCAGATCGGCCTCTTTCGAGGTGAAGAACCAGATCGGGCCGTGATCCCCGTCGCCGTCGAGCTGGGCGGTCATCGGCTGGGCGCGGCCGTCCTCGACGCCGTCGAGACCCAACATCAGGGTCATGTCGGAACGGAGCGCTTTCCAGAACCTGGCGGTGATGTCCTGGGTGTCGGGCATGGCGGTTTCCTTCATGTTGCCGCGTCCGAACGGGTGGGGAATTGCCGAGGTTCCCCCAAATCGGGCACTCGGTTCGTCGATCTGCACTTGCTGCGATGCAGCATTTTATTGTATGACTATATCCATGAAGCTACCCATCGAAAGCGACAAGGCGGCCCCGGCGGGCCCGGTCCCGACCATTTTCGAGGCGATCGTGCGCAAGCGCTGCGTGGTCGCGACCTACAACCGCGTCACCATGACGCTCGCGCCGCACGTGATCTACACGAAGCATGGCGACCTGTTCATCGACGCCGTGGCGATCGAGAAGGACGGCAAGCCGCCGCGCGAGGAGAAGATCGGCACGTTCAAGCTCGCCGGGCTCAACGAGCTGAAGCTGATCGAGCGCGAATTCCCCGCGAGCACGCTGTTCCACGCTAACGACTCGAAATATGTCGAAGCGCTGATCGCGGTCGAAGCGGCCTAAAGCACCCACTCCACTGACAGGAAGCCCTTGGTCGTATCGGTCTGGAACCGGTCGGCCTTGTAGCGGGCGAGTCGCGCCGCGACGGTGAAGCGCTTCAGCTTGGCCTGGGCGAGCAGGTCGAGCTCATCGCCATAATGCTGCGACAGGCGGTCGCTGTCGAAATGGTGCCAGGTCGCGCCGAGACCGACGCCGCTGATCAGCCCCTTCGTCTTCCAGTTGGCGCCGAGCGTCCCGTAGAGATCGCGGATACCATTGGGCGGCGTGGTGCCGAATTTGCCTGCCCAGCCCTGGAACCGGAACAGCGAGGCGAGCGGCGTCTGGAAGCTGGTCAGCGCCGTGCCGTGATCGGCACCGAGCACCTCATAGCCCGCCGTCGCTGCCAGCACCTTGCCGCTGACATTGGCTTCGGCGAGATAATAGCTCGCGGCATAGCGGTTCGGGTTGCGGCGATAATCGCTCTGCCGGGCGGCGCTGGCGATATAGCCGATCTTCCATCCCGGGGCGATCGGCCGGCTGCCGGCAAAGCGGACCCCGTAGCTCTGGCTCGACAGGCGGAAGCCCTGCACCGCTGCCAGATTCTGATCGACGAGATAGGCGAAGCCGGTGAGCGTGCCGATCGGCGCCGTATAGCTGACCAGCCCGAACCAGTTGCTGCCCGGTATCGCGGTCGGCCGCGCGCCGGTGCCGTCGATCCCGTTCACGGTGCGGACGCTCCAGACATAGCTGGCGTCGATGCTCAGCCGGGGAAGGCCCGCCCAGGTCACGCGCACCGCGTCGAAGGTCTGCTCGTTCTGGCGCCAGGGGGCAGGGCCGACGAAGCGCTGATCGGCTAGGTCGAGAACCTGCCGCCCGGCGGTGATGCTTGCCTTGTGGGCGGCGTAGCGGATCTGGGCGCGATTGATCTCGATATTCTGCGGGTCGGCGACCAAGGGCAGGGGGCGGCCGTTCAGCCCGTCATTGTAATGATTGGCGATGCCGATCGTCGCTTCGCTCTCGACCAGCGCCGACCAGGGGCCGGTGCTCGCCTGTACGCCGCTGCGGACGCGGAGCGTGGCGGCGTCGGCCTGGTCGGCGATGCCGTCCTGATCGACATGTTCGTAACGGAGGCGTGCGTCGATCAGCGGCTTCAGCGTCACGTCCTGCGCGTGGGCGGTCTGAGCACAGGCGCCCAGTGCCGCGAGCCCCAGGGCCCGCGTCATCGTCTTGCTCATGGGCAATCCTTCGATCCGGAAAAATGGAGCGGGCGGGGGTGGGACCGCCCGCTCCAGGGGAGAAGCTCTCAGGCCGGCTTGGCGACGAGGCCGCCATCGATTGCGCCGAGTTCGCCGGAGGCGCGCGCTTCGCGGCCATAGACCAGCTCGAACAGCGGCCCGGCCATCATCGTCGTGACGATCGCCATCAGGACCAACATCGAGAAGAGCGTCGGGCCGATGATGCCCTTTTGCAGGCCGATATTGATGATGATCAACTCCATCAGTCCGCGCGAGTTCATCAGCGCGCCGATGCCGAGTGCGGTCCGGTTGTCCTCGCCCGCGAACCGTGCCGCGAGATAACAGGCGCCGCCCTTGGCCAGGATCGACGCGGCAAGCACGCCGAGCGCGATCAGCAACAAGGTGGGCGAGTTGACCATGTCCAGCCGGGTGTTGAGACCCGAATAGGTGAAGAACATCGGCAGCAGCAGGACGACCGCGAGCGGCTCGACCTTCTTCTTGAGTTCCTCGACGAACAGGCCGCGCGGCATGACCACGCCCAGGATGAAGCCGCCGAAGATCGCATGGATGCCGACCGCGTCCATCAGGAAAGCGGACATGCAGAACAGCATCAGGGTGATGGCGAGCACGGTGATGCTCATCTCCCCGGCGCGCTCGACCGCGCGGCCGAGCGGCGCCAGCAGGCGCTGGCCGAAGATGATGATGAAGGCCGCATAGGCAAGGCCTCCGCCGATCGCGAGCACGGCCACGCCCGGTCCACCGCCAAAGGTGGCCAGCACGACCGCCAGCACGCACCACGAAACGGCATCGTCAAAGGCGCCGGCGGTCAGCGAGAGCGTGCCGAGCGAGGTATTGGCAAGGCCGCGTTCGTTGATGATCCGGGCGAGCATCGGGAAAGCGGTCAGCGCGATGCAGGCACCCATGAACAACGTCGCATTGGCGGTGGAGATGCCCGGCGCGAACAGGCCCGGCACGCCGAGCAGGAAGGGTGTGATCAGGAAGGCAATCAGGAACGGCGCGGCGATGCCGGCGAAGGACACGCTCATCGCGCTTTTCGCCTTCGACTTGAACTTGTCGAGCTGGAGCGTGGTACCGACCAGGAACATGTACAGCCCGACGCCTAGTTGCGACCCGGCATAGAGCACGTTGCGGGTTTCCTTGGGGAAGATCGCGCCCTGCAGGCCCGGGAACAGCAGGCCGATCAGCGACGGCCCGAGGATCACGCCGGCGATCATCTCGCCGACGACCTGGGGCTGGCCGAGGAACTTCTTGCTGGCCCAGCCGACGACCCGGCAGGCGAGCAGGATGACCGCGAGCTGAAGGAAGAAATGAACGCTGAAGTCGCCCGGCGTATAGCTCGCGGCTGATGCCGGGACGGCCGGACCATGCGCTGACAAGATGCCGCTCGCCGTCGACCAGATACTGTTGATGACCCCTTCGGCCATGAATTCCCCCTCCTGAATTTCGGGTCTTTCCCGCGGCAATTCCAGTTGCCTGCTTATGATGGGGGCGAAATCATATGTCCGGCGCAACTGGAAAATGCAGCCGGGATGCCTCACGCTGTCATTTTTCCGGCCGGAGCCTCTGAGGTGTTGCGAAGTCGACACAGAGTAGTAATGTACCTACAAGTTAGCGTGAACATTGTAGTGATGTAGGTATGGGAATCGGCACGATGAAGCTCGTCTCAAGCCGCGATTTCAACCAGGATGTGACCGCTGCGAAGCGGGCGGCGCGACTCGAACCGGTGTTCGTCACGGATCGCGGCAAACCGACTCACGTGTTGATGAGCATCGACGCCTTCCGACAGCTTACCGGCCAGACCGAGACGATCGTCGACCTGCTGGCGATGCCGAACCTGCCGGAGATCGACCTGGCAGGCAGTGCCCATGAAGCGTGGACCCGGCATGAGGGGATCGGCTGATGTATCTGCTCGACACCGGCGTGGTCTTCGAGCTGCGCAACGCGCGCGCCGGGCAGACCGACCCGTGCTTCGCGAGCTGGGCTGCGGGGCTTGCCCGGCAAAGCCTGTTCATTTCAGCGCTGACCCTGCTCGAGCTGGACAGCGGCGTGGCGCGGACGGCGAAGCGCGACAAGGCTGCCGGGGCCGCACTGCGCCAATGGATCGACAACCAGGTGCTCGGCGCATTCGACGGGCGCATCCTGCCGGTCGATACGGCGATCGTGCGGCGGCGCGGCCAACTGCCCTTCACCGACCCGCGCGACGGATTGCTCGCCGCGACCGCCGTCGAACACGGGCTCACCCTGGCGACTCGCTATCCCGGCGCGTTCAAGGCGGGCCGGGTCAAGCTGCTGAACCCCTGGACCTACACGCCCGAGGCGGCCGACGAGGATGGCGACTGGCGCCAGGCGGCGAAGGCCGGGCCACTCTGGCTCAAAAACCTGTTCGTCAGGGCATGATCATGGGGCAAGACGGCAGCATGGACCGGAAGCGCAGCATCCTGATCGTCGGCGGCGGCACGGCCGGCTGGATGACGGCGGCCTATCTCGCCAAGTTCCTCGAGCTATCCGGCAACGAACGGCTCGAGATCAGGCTGCTCGAATCGCCGGAGATCGGCATCATCGGGGTGGGCGAGGGCACGTTCCCCACGATCCGGAGCACGCTTCAATTCATCGGCATCGACGAGAGCCGGTTCATTCGCGAGACTTCCGCCACCTTCAAACAGGGCATCCGCTTCGTCGACTGGGTGCATACGCCGAAGGAGGGGGAGCACAGCCATTTCTTCCATCCGTTCGAGGCGCCCTTCCATGTCGAGGGCGTGAGCCTCGTGCCCTACTGGCTGTTGCAGGACGAGAAGACGCGCCGGCCCTTCGCCGAGGCGATGACGATCCAGAACCGCGTGGCCGAGGCGCAACGCGGACCCAAGGGGCCGGGCGAGGGCGATTTCTCCGGCCCGCTCAGCTATGCCTATCATTTCGACGCGACGATGCTGGCGAACATCCTGGCGGAGCGCGCGCGCGAACTCGGCGTGGTACACCTCCAGGGCCTGGTCAATCATGTCGAGGTCGGCGAGACCGGCGCGATCGACCATGTCGTCACGGCCGAGCAGGGCCGGCTCGAGGCCGATCTCTATATCGACTGCACTGGATTCCGGGCCGAGCTGATCGGGCGTGCGCTGAAGGTGCCGTTCAAATCGGTCCGATCGATCCTGTTCACGGATCGGGCGCTGGCCTGCAAGATCCCGTATGAACGGCCCGACGCTCCGATCGAGAGCTACACCATCGCCGCCGCGCACGAGGCGGGATGGACCTGGGACATCGGACTGAACGGTGCGCGCGGAATCGGCTGCGTCTATTCGAGCGACCATATGTCGGACGATCGCGCCGCGGAGATCCTGCGCGACTATATCGGGCCGGGTGCCGACGAGATCGTACCGCGCCGGATCCTGTTCGAGCCGGGTTATCGCGAGCGGCAATGGGTGAAGAACTGTGTCGCGGTCGGCCTGTCGGGCGGTTTCCTGGAACCGCTCGAATCGACCGGGGTGCTGGTGATCGAGGCAGCGATCGGCATGATCGCCGAGATGTTCCCGCACAACGGCCCGATCGACGCCCCGGCGCGGCGTTTCAACGAGCTGATGGCCGCGCGCTACGACAATATCGTCAATTTCCTGAAGCTGCATTATTGCCTGAGCCAGCGCAGCGAGCCCTTCTGGCGCGACAATGCCGACCCGGCCTCGATCCCCGAACGCCTGACCGAGATGCTCGACCAGTGGCGGCACCGGCCGCCCGGGCGGTTCGACTTCACGCTCGACCTCGAATCCTTCGCCTTCTTCAACTACCAGTACATCCTCTACGGCATGGAATTCAGGACTGACCTGGCGCCGAGCCGCAGCGACTTCCCGAATGTCGGCGCGGCGGAAAAGACCTTCGCGCGCATCCGCAATTTCGGCGAGCGCGCGACGCTCGACCTGCCGCCGCACCGCGCGCTGATCCAGCAGATCAATGGCGCGGGCTGAGACCTCCCAACTGCGGTTTCGTCGCATTGCCGGCCGGGCAGTGCTGGATGCGCTTGCCAGTCGTCGGCAGGCGCCTGTAAGGCTGTGACGATATCGTAACCAGTTGCGTAACCAAGTTCATCCAGCCTGTTGTCCAGCCCAGCCATCCACCTTACGCGATCCGCGAACCTCCTTCGGGAATGTGCGGTCGTGCGTGTGGCAGGGCTGCCGCAATGCTGACCCCGATCGCGCTGATCGCGTACCTGTTCTCGACGCTGCCGACCGCTGCGGGCTTCCCCGTCCGGACCCGGATCGCACCCGGCCCCGACCAGCAGGCCCGGGCTGTCGCGCGCATGGTCGGCGGGATCATCAGCTATACGCGCTGGCCGGGCGAGCCCGTCGCGGCGACACGGCTGTGCGTGATGGGCAAGGCGCGCTTCGCCGGCCGGTTGGATGAGGCGGGTCAGGTCGTCGGGCGCACCGTCTCGGTCAATTATCTTGCGGTCGGGGCCACGACGGTCGGCCAGGGGTGCGACGTCCTCTATCTCGGCACGATGGCGGCTGGTGGTAGCCAGCGTGCGATCGCCTCGATTCGTGGCCGGGGGGTATTGTCCATCGCCGAGTCCGATCCCTCGTGCCGGGGCGGCGCGATGTTCTGCCTCGAGATCGACCCGCTGGAGATATCGTTCCGGCTCAGCGTCGATGCCATTTCGCGGGGGACGGTGCGGGTCGACCCCCGCGTGCTGCGCCTGTCGGATGCCAATGGAGATGAGTCGTGAGCGCCGCCCCGCGCCAGCTCCCGACGCTTCGCGCGGTGCTCGCGCGGGTACATTTTCGCGTCACGCTGTTCGCGGTCGGCATGGCCGGGCTGACGGTGCTGCTGGCGGGCTTCGCGACGATCGCGGGTTATGCCCAGCAGAATCTGCACCTGATCGCGCAATCGGCCAGCTACACCGTCGCGCCGGCGGTCATCTTCGACGATCCGGATGCCGCGCGCGATAGCATCGCGCCGCTCGCCGCCGCCAATGGCGTGGCCGAGATCACCGTCGTTGCGTCGCGGGGCGGGCGCGAGCTGGTCCGGTTGGGGCATGGGCGCGAGGAGCGCGACATGCTGGGGATCGACGGGCTGACCGAGCGGCTGGTCTTCCCGACCATCGTCACGGCGCCGGTGGTGCACCGCGGTGTCACGATCGGCGAAGTGCGGGTGCGCGGCGACCCGACGGTGGTCGCGGGCTATATCCGCAGCGGCCTGGCGGGGGCGCTCGCCTGCCTTGTGATCACCGCGATCGCGACCCATTTCCTGGCCAGCCGGCTTCAGCAGAGCGTGATCGGCCCGCTGCGGGAGATCGCGGCCGTCGCGCACAGCGTACGGGAAGAGCGCAGCTTCGGCCGCCGCGCGCCGCCAGCCGAGATCGCGGAGATCGACGCGCTGGGTGACGACTTCAACGCCCTGCTCGGCGAGCTGGACAAATGGCACGCGCATCTGCGGCGCGAGCATGAGGAGTTGAGCCACCAGGCGCGGCACGACACGCTGACCGACCTGCCCAATCGAGCCGATTTCGAGCATCGTCTCGCTGTGTCGCTGGAGCAGGGGCTCAGCGACGGCGAACCCTTTGCGATCCTCTATCTCGACGGCGACGGCTTCAAGGCCGTGAACGACCGCTATGGCCACGCGGCGGGCGATCATGTGCTGGTGGAGATCGCGGCAAGGCTGAAGGCATCAGTGCGAGCCCAGGACATCGCGGCACGGCTCGGCGGCGATGAGTTCGCCGTGCTGTTGCCCGCGCCGAGCGGTCGCGAGGCCGTCACGCGGATATGCGATAGCCTGGCCCAGCGCATGGCGGAACCGATCGCGCTGTCCTCGGGCGAGGCGCTCGTTCTCGGGCTGAGCGTGGGGGCCGCGGTGTTCCCCGAGGACGGCAGGGATGCGACGGCGCTGCTCGAAGCGGCGGATGCCGGGATGTACGCCAGCAAACTGGCACGCACGCAACGATCATGATCAAGGACGGTTCGACCATGATGCCACGACTGCTTCCGAGGATGTTGCTCGGCATGAGCCTGTTGCTGCTGGCGGCATGCCAGACCATGGCCAATCATGGCGGCTGGACCAGGGCGCAGATTGCTGCGCTCCGCTCCGACGGCTTCGTGAAGACGCCGCGCGGCTGGGAGTTCGGCATGCAGGACCGGTTGCTGTTCGCGACCGATGAGGGCGACATTCGGCCGGAACAGGTGACGATCATTCGCCGCATCACCGGCAGGCTGGTAGCGGTCGGGATTCGCCGCGCGCAGGTCGAGGGGCATGCGGACGATACCGGGACCGTGCGGCACAATGATGCGCTGTCCGTGCGGCGCGCGTCGGCCGTGGCCGATGCGATGGCCTCGGGCGGCATGCCGCGCGGCAACGTCCTGGTAGAGGGGCTGGGCGAACGCTATCCGATCGACACCAACGCGACCGCGGCGGGCCGTCAGGAGAACCGCCGAGTCGTGATCCTGATCGCAGCGCCCTAGCGGGGCGACCAGCCGGGCGAAGCGAGCTCGAAGCCGGAGAATTCGAAGGCGGGGGTGACGATGCAGCTCACCAGCGCCCAGCCAAGCTGCGCCTCCGCCGCCTGCCAGGCATTGGCCGGGACGATCGCCTGGGGAAGCTGGCCGGCCAGCACGTCGCCGCCGAGCAGATGTTCCTGCGCCGTGCCGTCGTCGATCAGCAGTCGCAAGGGGCTGCCGGCGTGCCACAGCCACAGCTCCGCTGCGTCGACGCGGTGCCAGTGCGAGCTTTGGCCGAGATCGAGCAGGAACAGGATCGCCGTCGCCAGCCCACGGCCCTGGTCGGACGCGGGCTGGCGAAACGTTTCGCGATACCACCCGCCCTCGGGATGGGGCTCCAGCCCCAGCCGGGCGATGAGGGCGGTGGCGTCGGTCATGCCTTGATGAAGGCCAGCAGGTCGGCGTTCAGCACATCGGGATGCGTGGTGCACATGCCGTGCGGATAGCCCGGATAGATCTTCAAGGTCGGCTGCTGGACCAGCTTGGCCGAGAGCAACGCCGCGTCCTTGTACGGCACGATCTGGTCGTCATCACCGTGCAGGATCAGGCAGGGCACGTCGATCTTCTTCAGATCCTCGGTGAAATCGGTTTCCGAGAAAGCCTTGATGCACTCGTAATGCGCCTGGGCCGAGCCCATCATGCCTTGCAGCCACCAATGATCGATGATGCCCTGGGAGGGCGTCACGCCTTCGCGGTTATAGCCGTAAAAGGGGAACGGCACATCCTTGTAGAGCTGTGCGCGGTTGGCGGCGAGCTGCGCGCGGAAGCCGTCGAACACCTCGATCGGCGTGCCCTCGGGGTTGGTGTCGCTCTTGACCATGATCGGCGGCACTGCGCCGATCAGCACGGCCTTCGCGACGCGCGACGTGCCGTGACGGCCGAGATAGCGAGCGACTTCGCCACCGCCGGTCGAATGGCCGATATGGACGGCGTCCTTCAGGTCTAGCGCTGCGGTCAGCTCGGCGACGTCATCGGCATAGGTATCCATCTCGTTGCCGAAGGATGGCTGGCTCGACCGGCCATGGCCGCGGCGGTCATGCGCGATCACGCGGAAGCCCTGGGCGAGGAAGAACAGCATCTGGGCGTCCCAGTCGTCGGACGCGAGCGGCCAGCCGTGATGGAAGACGATGGGCTGTCCGGTGCCCCAGTCCTTGTAGAAGATTTCGGTGCCGTCCTTGGTCGTGATCGTGCTCATGGCGGTATCTCCTCGGGGAATGAAGATGATCGCGGGCCGGGGCCCCCGTCCGCGATGGCCACGATCTAGGTCGGCATGACGACTCTATCCATTATCCCTAAGGATGAGCGACGTACTGCCACCAGCCGGACTGCCACTATCCCGATGAGGGCCACCAACGCCCCGGCGATCATGTCCGACAGGTAATGCGTGCCCTCGACCGGGGTGGAGAGCAGCATCGCGACGTTGAGGATGGTAAGCGGCCAGCGCAGCCGGCGGAACGGCCAGGCGGCGGCGATGTAGAGCACCGCGCTGGCAGTGTGGAAGCTGGGCGCGGACACCAGCCCGCGCAGGTCGCCGAGATCGACATGGCTCACCGCGTGGAGGCGCAGTGCGGGAATGATCGTCGACTCGGAGAGCTGGCTGACCGGCATATAGGGAATCGGGCCCCGCCACAGGAACGCCAGCGGTCCTTCCGCCGGAATGAAGCGGAACAGGATCAGCGAGATGACCGCGGCGAGCCAGAAGGACGCGATGAACGAGCGCGCCGCGCCGCGATGGTCGTGCCACGCGAAATAGCCGAGCAGGATGACGGGCGTCACGAAGATGCTCTGATAGGCGGCGATGCCGAGCAGTTGCAGCGAGCGGTGCGCTGCGACCAGATCGTACCAGGCGATCCAGTTGAAGCGCAGCATCGCATCGATCTGCTGCAAGGTGGGATCGATGAAGCCGTGACTGCCGGCCGATAGCGGATAGGTCGCGGTTGCGCCCATCAGCGAGATCAGGGTGAACAGGCCGAAATACTCGGCCACGTCGCGCGCGATACGGCGCCCCTTGGTCGGCGGATGGCGCAGCGCGTAGCGCGTGGTGGCGGCGGCGATGCCCAGCGCGGAGAAGGCGAGCGTACTGCGCGCCCAGGGATCGATCCGGAGGTCCTGCCACGCCATCAGCGCGATCAGGGCGGCGAGGCTGAGCAGGGTGCCGGCCGTTACCCATGTGCCAGGGATCGCATGGGCGGCGGCGCTGGTTGGTGAGGCGTTCTGGAGGCGGGCGGTCCGGAAGGTCGATCGGGAGAAGTGGAGCAAGCGCGTGCCTCGGATGGGGGCGCCGTGAGCGGCGAGCCTGTGATGTGATTCACGATCGCCGTGATGTGCCGACGATAGCGTGAACTGTCCGTGACGTCTGCATGAACTTGTCGATCGGAGGCAAGCGACCTGATCTGAATCAACGCCGGCCGCTAACGACTCGCAACAGGTTGAGATCGCGGAACGAACTCTCTGCGCTGCGGTTGATCCCGCGACAAACAGGAGGTTCTCATGGCCGATACGAAACAGGATGCAATCGCTCTCCTCAAGGCGGATCACCGCACCGTGGAGGCATTGTTCGAGCAGTTCGAAAGCGCGACCGGATCCGCGAAGAAGCAGAAGATCGCGATGCAGATCTGCCTCGAGCTGACCGTCCATGCCCAGATCGAGGAGGAAATCTTCTATCCGGCCTGCGAGGGCAAGATCGAGGAGGACCTGCTCAAGGAAGCCTATGTCGAGCATGACGGGGCGAAGGTGCTGATCGCCGAGATCGAAGCGGGCAGCCCCGACGATGACTATTACGACGCGAAGGTGAAGGTGCTGTCCGAGCAGATCGAGCACCATGTCGAGGAGGAAGAGAAGCGCATGGAAGGCATGTTCTCCCAGGCGCGGCATGCCGGGCTCGACATGGATGCGCTGGGCGACCAACTCCGTGCCCGCAAGGAGGAGCTGATCGCCACCTACAAGGCGTCCGGCCTGCCCAAGCCCGAAACGACGACGCTCGAGACAGTGACGGTCTAGGCCGCTTTCGAGGCTGCGCCGGTGCAATTGGCGGGGAGATCGGGCTGCCGATCGACCCGCTGCACCGGCATGAAGTGATAGATGCCCGATTCCTCCGCCGCGACGCGGGCACGCAGGCGCCGGATGAGCGTCTGGACGCTGCGACGATAACCCGGCCAGTCCTCTGCTCCGGGAAGACCTTTCCAGTCCGCCATGTGGCGTTCGAAATCGGCGTGCAGGGCGCGGAGCTGCGCAAGCGACTGGACGGCGAGTTGTGCGATATGCGGGCGCCGGTCGTCCATCAACGGCACCACCACCAGCGCCTCGTCATTGGACAGATGAGCCATCACCTCGCGCGTGAAGCTCCACAGCTTCTGGGTGAAGATGCCGGGCGCCTCGGGAAACGGGCCGGCGGCCATGGCGTCGAGCGTATCCGCCATTTCCAGGACCCGGCGGTGCTCCGCTTCCAGCTTGGCGATCGGCATTCAATTCCCCTTGTGTTGGCTCCACGCTAGCGGAAGGACGGCAACCAAGGTGTTGACGGGGGGCATCGTGAAAATACGTAGCCAGCCAATTCTCCCCAAATACAAAAATGCATCCGAAGCGCGGTGGTGAAGTGGAACGGTGGGCCGGCGAGATGGTTGTATTACCAGCGAAACAATCGAGAGGAGCATGTCGTGGGTAAAGGGATCTTGCTGTGGCTGATCGGCATTCCGCTCCCGATCATCATTCTGCTGTTGATCTTCTGGCACTGATCCGGCGCGACCCTGTGGTGCGCCGTCTGCCGAACAGCGCGGATGGGCAAGGGGCCTGTTCGCAGTGGCGCAAGCCGTTCTTGATCTGACATGCACCTGGTATCGCAGCGATTTCGTTCGATTGTGACGCCGAATTCATTGTTGCCGGATTTGCCGGAAGAATAGGGTCTTCGCTGGTTGCGGGGACGATTCCAGTGAAGACATTGTGGCGATGGGCGGCGCTCGGTGTGATCGCGGAGGTCGGGAGCGTAGCGGCGCGCGCCGCCGATGATCCGGTGAAGATCGCTGAGGCGTTCGGCGCTCAGCCCTGGGTGCAAAGCGTCGACCTTTCGCCGGACGGCAAGCATGTCGTGTTCGTCTCGCCCGGTGCGGGGCCGATGAACACGGCCGTGGTCGAGGATGTCGCGACGGGCGAGATGAAGACCGTCACCTACGCCGACGGCAAGCCGTTGCGGATCACCAGGTGCGGCTGGTCCGCCAACGACCGGCTCGTGTGCGAGCTTTACGGCGTATCGGACCTGCAGGATCGCAAGCTCGGCTGGAACCGGATCGTCGCGGTCGACGCCGACGGCACCAAGGCGCTGGCGATGGGGAAGCCCAACCGGGCGATGTATTACGGCCCCAGGACCTATGACGGCCGCGTTGTCGACTGGCTGTCCGGCGCCGATGCGCAGATCTTGATGATCCGCTTCCGAAAGGACGGCGTGATGGGCCTGGAACGGGTCGATACGCGGACGGCTGAGGGGGAGCGGGTCAAGGCGCCCGACGCCGGGAGCTATATCACCGACGGGAACGGCACGGTCCGCTTCACCGCTGAGTATAATTTCAACAACCAGTTCAATTATACGGGGAAGGTGACCTATCGTTACCAGCCGGGGCACGATGGCGACTGGCAGGTCTTCAGCCGGATCGATGTCGACGGAAAAGGCCTGAGGCCCGCGGTCGTCGATGCACAGAAGAATATCGTCTACGCTTTTCAGAAGCTGGATGGGCGAGATGCGCTGTACAGCGTCGCGCTGGATGGCTCGATGAAGACCGAGCTCGTCTTCGCGCATCCCCAGGTCGATGTGAGCGGAGTCCAGACGATCGGCCGGCACGAACGGCCGATCGGGTACAGCTACATCACCGACCAGCAGCATGCGGTCTATTTCGATCCGGAATATCGGACCCTGGCGGCGAGCCTGACCAAGGTTCTGCCCAAGCTGCCCACCATCGTGTTCGAGGGGGCAAGCGCGGACGAGCGCAAGCTGCTGGTGTTCGCCGCGAGCGACGTGGATGCCGGGCATTATTATCTGTTCGACCGGGACACCAAGCATCTGACCGAAGTGCTGCGCGCGCGTCCGCAACTCGATACCCGCAAGCTGGCCGAGCAGCGCCCGATCTCCTACCCGGCGGCGGACGGCACGATGATCCCCGCCTATCTGACCCTGCCCGTCGGATCGACCGGGAAGGGGCTGCCCGCGATCGTGATGCCGCATGGCGGGCCGGCGTCGCGCGACGTGTGGGGGTTCGACTGGCTGGCCCAGTTCTTCGCCGCGCGCGGCTATGCCGTGCTGCAACCGCAGTTCCGCGGATCTACCGGCTATGGCGACGCCTTTCTGAGCGAGAGCGGATTCAAGTCCTGGCGCATCGCAGTCGGTGACGTGATCGACGCCGGGCGATGGCTGACCAAACAGGGCATTGCTGATCCCGATCGGCTCGGCATCTTCGGCTGGTCCTATGGCGGCTATGCGGCGTTGCAGGTCAATTACCTCGATCCGGGCCTGTTCAAGGTGGTAGTCGCGGTGGCGCCGGTCACTGATCTGCAAGCGTTGCGAAGCGATCAGCGCGACCATCAGAATGCCGTGCTCGTCTCGAAATTCGTCGGCTCGAATGCCAATGCGGCCGAGGGGTCTCCAGTGCGGCACGCCGACATCTTCCAGGCACCGGTCCTGATGTTTCATGGCGATCAGGACCTGAACGTCGACATCAGGGATTCGCGGCAGATGGATTCGGCGCTGCGGGCGGCGGGGAAATCGACCCGGCTGGTCGTCTATCCGGGGCTGGACCACCAGCTCGACGACAGCAAGGTCCGCGCCGACCTGCTGGCCCAGACGGATGCCTTCCTCGCAAAGACGCTGAAGCGCGGAGACTCGGGCAACCCCGGAACGGCCTTTCCTCCCGACCGTTGAGGTGCGCAAGGAGAAGAGCCATGACCGAGACCGTTCGCGGCACCCCGGATATCCCGCCGGAAAACGGCAAGCGCGCATCGATCGATTCAGCGACGGGCGAAGTTCATGGCAGCGGCGTGGGCGCGGGGGGCGGTAGTTCGGGCGAGGATTACGACAGCGACAGCGCCGCGGGCGACGGCCCGGTGCCTCTTCCAGGTCAGCCCGAACGCCTCGCCCAACAGCGTGGGTAATCGACATGGCGCTCATCGGACGCTGTCATTGCGGACGCAATGCCTTCGAGATTGACGGGGAACTGCCCGAGAAGCTCACCCGCTGTACCTGTTCCTTTTGTTCGAAGCGCGGGCATCTATACGCTTACTACGAACCCGCGCAGCTAAAGGTGACTCAGGCGGACAGCGACGCGGTGTATCGCTGGAATTCCAGGACGGTCGCCAACCATTTCTGCAGCGCGTGCGGCTGCGACCTTTATGCCGACAGCCCGGATTTCAAACCGGACGGGAGTTGGGATGGCAAGACCCGACGGGTCGCCGTGAACGCGCGGCTATTCGAGGATTTCGAGGCAGCGGATTGGCCGGTGACGGTATTGGACGGCAAGCATCTTTGGTGAGGTGCGCATTCCACATGCGCATGATCGCCGTTAGTTCGGCACCTTCAGCCCGATCTTCTTCGCCTTGTCCGGCAGGTCCTTCTGCAGGGCGATGGCGGCGGCGATGTCCGCCTTGGCCTGGGCGGTCATGCCTTTGCGGTGCTCGGCCAGGCCGCGGCCGTAGAGCGACCAAGCCATTTTCGGTTCCAGCGCGAGCGCGGCGTTATAGTCTGCCAGCGCCTTGTCGAGATCGCCGTTGCGCAGACGGGCAAGGCCCCGGCTGTCGAGAAAGGCCGCCGTCTTCGGGCGGAGCCTGAGCGCGCGGTCGCAATCCCCGATCGCCTTGTCCAGGTCCTTGCCGGCAAGCGCGCGCGCCCAGCAGCGGCCGTTGAGCGCCATCGGCATACGGTTGTCGGCCGGATGAGCGGCGATCCAGCGATCATATTGCGCTACCGAGGCGCCCGGGTCGTCGAGCGATTCGTAATAGCTTCCGAGAGACAGGCGCAGGTCGGAGGATTCGGACAGGGCGTGTTCGACCGCGTCCACGTCTGCGCGTGCCCCCGCTTTGTCGTCGGCGCGGAACCGCACGCCTGCCCGCATCAGCTGCGCCTCAGGGTAGGCGGGTTTCAGGGTCAGTGCGCGATCCAGGTCGGTCCGCGCCTCGCCGGGTTTCTCGGTGCGGATCAGGACCAGCGCGCGCTGGTAGCGATATTCGGCATTGTCGGGCGCGAGATCGACCGCACGGGTGAGGTCGGCCAGGGCGCCCCTGAAGTCGCTGCGCGCGGCGCGGGCATTGCCGCGAAGGCTGAAGTCCTGTGCGGTCGCCGGGCCGGCGACCGCACCGGTAGAATCCGCCGGGGTGGTCTTCGCGTCCGCAGCGGCCATTGCTTCGGCCTTCCTGACGCTGAGATCGAAGACCGGCCCGCCATTATAGGTGAAGAAGATGCGGCGCTGCGCGTTCGAGACATAGACGCGGTGCGACAGGAAAAAATCCGCACCGATCAGCATGTCGAAGTCGGTCTGGTTGATATCGGCGAAGCGCAGGCGGATCTTGCGGATCTCCTCGTCGCCGATCTTCAGGCTCTGGAACGGGCCGATCCAGCTCGCGTAGGTGCGCCGCCCGATGCCGCCTGACTCGCCGGCCGGCTCGACCCCGGGCGAATCCGGCTTGATGCCGGCGCGGGCCGCGGCGCCCTTGGTGATCATCGTGGTCGCGGCACCGGTATCGAAGATCGCCCGGATTTTCACGCCGTTCAGCATCACGGTGCCAGCAGTATGCGGGGCGGCCGGCGTGGGCGTCTCGATCTCGATCACCGAGACGGCGAGCTTCTTTTCCGCCGCCCAATAAGCGAGGTTCACATTGCCGCAGTTCTTCGACTTCATCAGCCGGATCGCACCGCCGGCAAGGTCATATTCCACATCGCCGATGCCAAGGACGTTCTGGCCGAGCAATCCGGTGCCGCCCATCTCGCCGCCACCGACCATGAATTCGATATTGTGCAGATTGGCCTCGCCCAGCCCGAAATCCTTCACCCGGGCGATCGAGATGCGCGTCTCCCCGCCGATGCCGATCACCCGCATGTTCCCCGGCGCGTCGCTGAGCTTCAATCCCAGTTCGGCCGCCGAGCCCGGCGAGATGTTGCTGTAGAAGGCGCCGCTGTCGACGATGAATTTGACATCGTGACCGTTGATCCTGGCCGGCACCATCGGGCGGAGGCCGGACATGGTGACGGGCAGCTGCAGCATCTGGCCGACGGAGCATTTGGTTTCGGCCGAAGCGGGAAGGGCGACGGCGCCGGCAGCGAGCGCGGCAAGCATGGGCAGGGTCCGCACCTAAGGTCCTTCTTTTCATGGCGTTATCGCACGGCATTGGTCGCGCGCCGGCGCGGTGCGGTCAACTGGATGTTGCGCGAATTGGTTGTTTCGGCCGTGCCGTGGGTTCGTGCTACGCAACGTCATGATCAAGGCCCGCGCGGTACCCGCCCCGACCGACAGCATGCTGGCGACGCTCTACCCGGGCGCCGACCTGGTGGACGCCTATGCCGTCGCGCTGCCGGCCGATGCGACGGGCGATATCGAGCGACTGGCACGCGCCGTACTGGGACAGCCAGCGGGCTGGGCGCGCACGCTGATGCGGATACGCGATACGGTGATGGCGCCGCTGGGGGTGAAGACATCAGCTGCGATTGCGCAGGGCCAGCCGGGCGAGCGGATCGATTTCTTCCCGGTGCTGGACCGGTCGCCGCGTGAGCTGGTGCTGGGCGAGGACGACCGGCATCTCGATTTCCGGACCTCCACGCTGGTCCGCAATGCGGCCAGCGGGGAGGGGCGGGAACTGGTCGCGATCACCGTTGTGCATTGCCACAATATGCTGGGGCGCGCGTATCTCGCGGTGATCGCGCCATTTCACCGGGTGATCGTGAAATCTTATCTGACCCGGGCGGCGCAGCGAGGCTGGCCGACCGAGTCCTAGACAATCGCCGCCGTCACGCCGCGACCGCCGCCTTGCCCCGCGCCGTCATCAGGTTCTTCAGGACGGCGACCCGCTGGCGTTCCGCCGTCCAGTCCCGCGAAGGACGCGCCTGAATCTGGTCGAGTAGAGCGCGAAGTTCCTTGTCCCAGTGTGCGCCATTGATGGACATATCTGCCTCCATGCGTTGCGTTTCGTCCAGTGAACGGGGCGGCGATCTGCCGGTTCCGCATTCTATCGAAGGTACGGGGCGTGCCGGCGAACGTGACCTCGGCACGGGGCGGGCCCGAAATCCTGTCTGAAAATCAAGGTAAACCTCGATCTGCATCGACACAACCTCCATTGACTTTGATACTCCCCTGATGTGATGATGTATCAAATAACGGGAGAGATCGACGATGCGTACCCTGTTGCTGACGACGACCTGCCTCTGCCTCGCGGCCTGTGGCAGACCCTCCGACAGGGAGGCCGATTCCGCGTCGACCTCCTCCGCCCCTTCCGCTCAGATGCAGGCGCCCGCGACGTCCGAACGGGCGGTGACTTATGATGTCGCCGCTCCACCCGCCATGGTCGCGCCCGGTGGGATCGGGGTGACCGCCGCGCCGGGCGTCGCCTTTTCCTATCATTATGCTTTCCGCCTGCCCTCGGCCCGCATCGCGGCCGCGCAGGAAGCGCATGCCCAGGCGTGCGAGAAGCTCGGTATCGCGCGTTGCCGTATTACCGGCATGCGGTACCGGCTGCTCGGGGAGAATAATGTCGAGGCGATGCTTGCCTTCAAGCTCGATCCCACGATCGCGCGCGACTTCGGCAAAAAGGGTATCGGCGTGGTCGAGGCGGCCGAAGGCACGCTGGTCGATGCCGAGATTACCGGCACAGATGCCGGCGCCGCGATCGGCCGGCTGAATACCCAACGGACGCGCGCGAGCGAGGAACTGAAGCGGATCGATGCCGAGCTGGCCAAACCCAAGCTCTCCGAGGAAGAGCGCGTCGAGCTTCAGCGTCAGCGTGCCGAGATCGCGCAGAGGATCGAGGCGACCAAGGACAGTACGGCGGAGCAGCAGGAGAGCCTGGCCGACACGCCGATGGTGTTCGATTACGGATCGGGCAAGGCCGTCCGCGGCTTCGACGCAAGCTCGCCGCTGACCAGCGCGGCCGATACCGCGATTGGATCGGTCCAGGTGACGATCGCCGTCATCCTTGGCCTGCTCGCCTTTTTCGGGCCGCCGGGGATCGTCGTGCTGCTCGGCTGGCTGGCGTGGCGGCGTTTCCGGCCGCGCGAGCGCGCCGCGGCGGCAACGTCGGCGACCGAAGAACCGGCGAATGGAAGCTGAAAATCGCCGCGGGGAGATGGCTCCCCGCGGCGGCGGTTTACGCAGCGTCGGCGCGGTGCGGGAGTTTCCAGCCCGGGCGGACGAAGTGGCAGGTATAGCCGTTGGGAAGCCGTTCGAGATAATCCTGATGCTCGGGCTCGGCCTCCCAGAAATCGCCGGCTGGAGTCACCTCGGTGACGACCTTGCCGGGCCACAGACCGGAGGCGTCGACATCGGCGATGGTGTCTTCGGCGACCGCTTTCTGCTCCGGGCTCGTATAGAAGATCGCCGAACGGTAGCTGGCGCCGACATCATTGCCCTGACGGTTCTTCGTGCTCGGATCGTGGATCTGGAAGAAGAATTCGAGCAGGTTGCGAAAGCTCGTCACCTCGGGATCGAAGACGATCTCGATCGCCTCGGCATGATTGCCATGGTTGCGATAGGTCGCGTTGGGAACTTCGCCGCCGGAATAGCCGACGCGCGTCGAGATCACGCCGGGCTGGCGGCGCACCAGATCCTGCACGCCCCAAAAGCAGCCGCCGGCGAGAATTGCGGTTTCCTGGCTCATGCAACTTCCTCCACTTGGTTCAGATACGCGCCGTAACCCTGCACCTCCATCTCGTCGCGATGGACGAAGCGAAGCGAGGCGGAGTTGATGCAATAGCGCAGGCCACCGCGATCGCGCGGGCCGTCGTCGAAGACATGGCCGAGATGACTGTCGCCACCCGCCGAGCGCACTTCGATGCGCACCATGCCGAGGCTGGCATCGCGCAGCTCGCTTACGTTGGCGGGCTCGATCGGCTTGGTGAAGCTCGGCCAGCCGCAGCCGGATTCATATTTGTCTGATGACGCAAACAAGGGCTCGCCGGAGACGATATCGACATAGATACCGGGCTCCTTGTTGTTCAGATATTTGCCCGTGCCGGGGCGTTCCGTCCCGCTTTTCTGCGTGACGTAGAATTCTTCCGGGGTGAGGGCGGCGACGGCCTCGGCCGTCTTGCGATACTCGGTCATTGGGTACCTCCGTTTCGGCGACGGATATGGGGTGGCGTGTCTTGTTGTTCCAGAGGACGCCGGCTCGGGCCCGATGTCGATTCCCGCCTATATTCCGGCGCTGATCGGTCGCAGCATCGCGCCGTCGCTGATAGTGCGTCATTGCCGTCGGAGCGCGATCATGACCCGCGGATTTTTCCTGCTGTTCGGCCTCGCCGCCTATTTGATCTTCTTTGCCACCTTCCTCTATCTCGTCGCCTTTGTCGGCAACCTGCCCTGGGTGCCGCTGACGGTCGATCGCGGCGGGCCGGTCGGCGGTGCGGGGCTGGCCGCGATCGTCGATCTTGCGCTGGTCGCGCTGTTCGGCGTGCAGCACAGCGTGATGGCGCGGCCTGCATTCAAGCGGCAATGGACCCGGATCGTGCCGGAGCCGATCGAGCGCAGCGTCTATGTACTGCTGGCCAGCCTCGCGCTGATCGTCCTGTTCCTGTTCTGGCGGCCGATCCCGACGGTGATCTGGTCGGTCGAGAATCCGGCGGCCGTGATCGCGATCTATGCTCTGTTCGCTACCGGCTGGGGGATCGTGCTGCTCAGCACCTTCCTGATCAGCCATTTCGAGCTGTTCGGCCTGAAGCAGGTCTGGGGCCATGCGCGGAACGCTGCGGCGTCCGCGCCGGTGTTCCGGAAGCCTTTCTTCTACAAGCTCGTCCGGCATCCGCTGTATAGCGGCTTCATTCTGGCCTTCTGGGCGATCCCGGTGATGACCGCGGGGCATCTGCTGCTCGCTGCTTCGATGTTCGTCTATATCCTGATCGCGATCCGGCACGAGGAGCGCGATCTGGTCGGCATGTTCGGCGATCATTATGTCCAGTATCGCGACGAGGTCGGCATGCTCGCGCCGAAGCTGCGCCGGTGAGTGGCGCCGGGCCGTGCTGACCCCTTTTTTACAGCCAGGTGGCGACACAGGCGCCTAGCACGGCTGTGCCCATCAGGATGTTGAAGAGGCGCTCCCCCCGGGGCGACAGCGCGATCGTCCCGAAGACCATGCCGAGGACGAGCCATCCCAGGTCCACGACGACCATCACCGCAACGCACAGCAGCCATTTCAGCGCGCCGTCAGCAAGCCCCGCCGATGACGGCAGCAAGGCGAACGAGCCGAACAGCGACGCGAAGGCGAGATAGGCCTTGGGATTGGCGACACCCAGGAAGAAAGCGCCCTTGCTGGTGAGCGATCCGCCCGGAGCGTCGCCGATCACGGTGCCGCCGACCGGAGCCGACGCGATCGTCCAGGCCAGCCAGAGGAGATAGATCGTCGCCAGGATCATCAGCACAGTCTGCAAGACCGGAAAGGCGCTGAGGACGCCGGTTAGTCCCGCGACGCTGACTGCCGCCGCGATCGCCAGGCCCAATTGCATCGCACCATAAAATCGCACGGCCGCGCGACGTGGGAAGCTTCGCCCCACGGCGACGAGCGCAGTGATGCCTGGCCCCGGCGATCCGAGGAGGGCGGTGGCTGCCAGGACAAAGGCGAAGGCTTCAGCGATCATGGTGCGACTCATCATATAAAGATATCTTTATATCTTTATATGATGAAGATTCGGCGCCTGCAACTTCGGACATCTCACGTGGGGTCGTTCCACCGGCCAGGATGGCGGCGCCCGCTTCGACAGGATATTACCCAGCGAGTTTTCCAAGACGTCGATTGGGATGGGCGTCGAGGCAGCGGCCTCTCCTCATTCCGGCGCGTGGCAGACGAATTCCACCAGGCGATCGTCCGGATCGCGGAGATAGCCGGCATAATAATTCGGGTGGATATGCGGGGCGAGGGCCGGTTCGCGGTCTAGCTTGTGCCCGGCGTCGCGGCCGAGCGCACAGATGCGCTCGACGGTAGCGCGATCGGTCGCGCGGAAGGCGAAGTGCACATTCGCCGAAGGATTTCCCTCCAGAAGGAAGAGATCGAGCGACAGGCCGTCGCCGAAGCCCTTGGCGGGGCCATCGACCGTCAGCTTGTAGCCGAGCGGACCGAGCAGGTCAGTGTAGAAGCGCACGCTTTCGGCGAGATCGCGCGTCTTGAGTTCGAGATGGTCGATCATGATGGTCTTCCTTGGGATCGTGAGAGGGAGAGCGGCGCGTCGACATTGCCGCCGCACAGAGGGATGACGACCTTCTGCCCGCGCCACCGGTCCGGCTCGGCGATCAGGGCAGCGAGGCCGGCCGCGCCGGCTGGTTCGACGACAAGGTCGAGATGTTCGGCAATCAGCGCCATCGCGGTGCGGATCGCGTGGTCGTCGACCAGCACAACATCGTCGACAACGCGGCGGACGCATTCGACGGCGTAGGGGATCGGCACACGCACCGCGATGCCGTCAGCGATGGTGTCGGCCTGCGTGCCCATGGCCGCCTCGCCCGTGAGCACGGCCTGCGCCATCGCGGGCGCACCGGTGGCAGCGACGGCAACGATCCGCACCCCGGGCGCGGCGTGGCGGAACCAGGCGCCGACCCCCGAGACCAGCGCGCCGTTGCCGAGCGGCAGCAGGATGTGATCGAAGGCGTCCGCATCGCGCGACAATTCCATGCCGATCGAGCCCGCACCCTCCGCAATGGAGCGCGCCGCGCCGTCTTCGACATAGACCCGGCCCGTGCGGCGGGCATGGTTCTCGGCCTCGGCCTTGGCGGCGTCATAGTCATGGCCGGCGAGCCTGACATCCGCGCCGAGATCACGCATGGCGGCGACCTTGCAGGCGGCCGCGCCAGTGGCGGCGAAGACAGTGAGCGGCATGGCGCGGCGGCGTGCGGCCCAGGCGAGGCCCTGGCCGAAATTGCCGGCCGATCCGCACACCAGATGCTCCGCCCGGGCCAGCCCGGCGACGAACGCGCAGGCGCCGCGCCCCTTGAAAGAGCGGATCGGTGTGGCCGTTTCGTCCTTGAACTGCACCGTGATGCCGAGCGCGCGGTCGAGCGAGGTGGCACGGCGCATCGGCGTGTCGAGAAAGACCCGGTCGATCGACTCTCGGGCGGCGGCGATGGCAGTGGCGGAGGGGTATTGCATGGTGGGGAGGATATCGCGGACACGCACCGGAAATCGACGAAGGCGAGGGCCGGATTGCCGGAATTCGGCGCAATATCGTTATAGATGACGGATCATGGCGAAGACTGACCTGGATCGATTCGACCGCAAGCTGCTGCAGATCGTGCAGCAGGAGAACGACCTGACCGCCGACATACTCGCGGAGCGGGTCGGCCTGTCCGCCTCGGCGGTGCTGCGACGGCTGAAGCGCCTGCGGCAGGACGGGGTGATCCTGGCCAATGTCGCGGTGGTCGATCCGGTGAGGGTGGGCAAACCCGCCTTCTTCATCGTCGCGCTGGAGATCGAGCGCGAACGGCCGGAGCTGATCGGGCGCTTGCGGCAGTGGATGACGGCGGAGGAATGCATCCAGGAGATCTTCTATGTCACCGGGACGGCGGATTTCATCCTGGTCGTGACCGCGCCGGACATCGAGGCCTATGACGCGTTCATGAGCCGCTTGGTGGCGGAGAATCCCAATGTGCGCCGGTTCACGACCAATGTCGCGCTTGGTGTCGCCAAGCGCAGCCTGGCGATCCCCATCGCGCTGGACGACTGAGTTTTCCGGGAGGCTGAAGCGACCCGGGAAAGATGTTGTCCGTGCCTCCACGGAATCCCCACATCTTCCTCATGCCGCGTCCATTCCCGGGCTGTAGACGGTCGCCAAACCGTCAAGGGAGACAGGCTGTGGCGAGCGGAAATTGGAATTACCGGGCGGGCGTTGCGCTGGCGATTGCCGCCGCGTTCCTGATCACCTGGATGAATCTTGCCGTCGGGATTGCCGGCGAAGAGGACAATCCGGTCAATCTGAGCTTTTTCGGGTTGGTCGCGGTCGCCGCCGTCGGGGCATTTGCCGCCGAAGGCCGCGCCAGGGGAATGGCGCGGACCATGGTCAGCGTCGCCGCGATCCAGATCATGCTTGGCGTTATCGTCTCGACCGGACCCGTTGCGGCGCAGGAACCTTCCGGGCCAGCGGGATTGTTCGCGCTGAACGGGTTCTTCGCGCTGCTGTGGCTGGTTTCCGGCGCGCTGTTCGCAAAGGCGACGCAGGCGCGCCGGGGCCCGGCGACGACCGCCTAGTTCGGCAGGGCTTCCTTGCCGTCCGCTACATTGATGACTCGTCCGCCATCATAGGCGAGCACGCCGGGGATGGCGGCGAGCCGGTTCATCAGCAGCGTGTTGGTGTCGACGAACGGGCCCACCGCGTGAAACGTGGCAGGCGAGACGGAAGCGGGATCGAGGCCGGCCGGCATGGCATCGTCGGCGCGCTTCGGCCGGAGCGCCACCGCGAAGAGCCCGTAATCCATCACTGCGGTTCGGCCCAGATCGACCTCTCCGGCGAGCTCTGGGATGGGGGAAGGTGCCCAGGCCTTGGCGAAGAACATCGTGCCGAGATCAGTCACCGCGCCGGCGCGCGCGCTGAACCCGACCGTGCCGAAGCAGAAGCATTGGTAAAGGTAGTTGTTGAACCCCTCGCCGTAGAGGACATAGTCGCCGGGCGGAATCTCGGCGAGGACGACCGCCAGCTTGCCGGCCATGGCGACGACCTTCTTGGGTATGAGCGACAGGAAATTGGGCCGGCCCTCATAATCGAAGACGAAGGATTCGTACGGCCCCTTCTTTTTCCCGGCCTTGTCGAAGGCAGCGCGTTTTGCCGTCTCATAGGCCTGCATTTCCTCGTCCGAGGGGATGCGCAGGATATGAGCGGAGAATTTGCTGAAGTCGGTGTCGAGGCGAACCAGCACATAGGCCCTGGCGGGGGCGAGTTGAATCGGCTCGCCGGCCACGATCTGGCGGATCTCACTGCTCTCCTTCGCGGCGAGCGGACTCGCGCAGAAGACGAGGCAGGCGAGCAGGCAGCGCAGGACAGGCTTCATCACGGCTCGACCTTCGGCGTGGGGGGCACTGGGCCGGCCGCGATCCTGGCCTGCAGCCGGATCGCGCGCGGGACGTCCTCGCCCTCGTTGAGCAGCTTCCAGACATCCTCCGAGGTGCGGTAGCGGGCATAGCCGCGCGGGACCATGCACCGGTAGAGGCGCGACTGACGGATGCTCCGCTCGAGCGGCCCCGCGATGATCGCGGCGATCGCGTAACCGACAAGACCGAAACTGCCGCCGTCATAGGACACCTGGCGGGTCGCGTCGTTCCGTCGCCAGGGGACGAAGGAGGGCGACGACCGCGACACGCCGTGCGGCAGGAAGCGCCAGCAGAAGGAGAGATCGGCGCTGGCCTGCTCCACCGTCCCGCCCGGCTTGTGGAACACGATATATTTGCGGTCATCGCCCCATTGCTTGGCGGGTACCGCAAGATCGGGGAGCGCATCGTCCAGGGGCGGTGGCGCTGGCGCGGCCTGCGCGAACAGCGAGCCCGGACTGGCCAGCAGGATGATGGAAAACAGGACGCGCTTCATGGTTCCCCCCGGATTGCGGGAGGATAGGCGGCGCGTCCGACGGTTGCAACGTCCTCGCGCCTCAGGGTTGCTGACATTTCGCGCAGGCATCGCGGTACCTACCCCGCTGCGGGAATCCGGGCGATGACCTTGATCTCGAAATCGAAGCCGGCGAGCCAGGTCACGCCGACCGCGGTCCAGTTCGGATAGGGCGGCGCGCCGATCTCGGCCGCGCGCACGGCCATCACCGTCTCGAGCTGCGCCTCGGGATCAGTGTGGAAGGTGGTGACATCGACCACATCGTCGATGCTGCATCCGGCCGCGGCCAGCACGGCGCGTAGATTGGCGAATGCCAGCTTGACCTGGTCCTCGAACACCGGCTCGGGCGAGCCGTCCTCGCGGCTGCCGACCTGACCCGAGACGAAGAGGAGGTCGCCGGAACGGATGGCGGCCGAATACAGATGCGCTTCGTACAAGGCATGGCGGTCGGCGGGGAAGATGGCGTCGCGGTGGGACATGTCTGTGCCTTCATCGGTAGCGGTTGCGGGAACGTTGCGCGTATCGCGGGTTCGATCTTCCCGAGCCGACTCATATACGCTTCGTATGTCAGTTGTGTTCGCATACGCTCCGTATGTCAATGCTTCCCGTCATTCAATCCGGTCTCGACGCAGCATGGGAGGAAGGCGTAGCATTCCCCGGGGAATGCAAACGGGGGGAGAGGCAATGGCCGGCAATCGTCACAGGCGCCTGCGCGCGCTGCTCCTGGTGCCGCTGGCGGTGCCGTTGATGGCGCAGTTGAATGTGCTGGTCGATGAGGCCCGCAACGTGATCCTGGCCGATGGCGGCTCGGTGGTGCCGGGAGCGGTGGTGACCGCGCGGAAAGGCGAGGTCTTCTACCGCCAGCCGCTGGGCCGGTCGCATGCGGCGGCGCTGGAGGCGGATGTCAGCTTCTCGTTCCTTGGCCAGGCGGTCGCGATCGGCAAGGACGAGCAGCTCATCCAGTCGAGCGTGTCGGGCATGGCCGCCAGCCTGATCCGCGGCGGCGACAAACTCTATTGCACGGTCGCGAAACCGACCGGCAAGAAGCGGGTCGTCGGGCTGTCCGAGATCGGTGCGGTCGGCATGGACCTCGATGCGATCGCCAAGCTTCGGCATATACGGACTCAATCCTGCCTGATCGATGCGGGCAATGACGGCACCGCGGACAAGGCGTTCGTTGCCGATACCTCGAACCGCGAGCCGATCACGCCGGTCGAGATCCAGCCAGTCCCCATCCGCAAGCTGGGGATCGCGCGCATGCCGGGCGAGAGCGAGGTCCGCATGATCTTCGACGGGCAAGTCGGCATCATCGGGAATCTGAGCACGCATATGCAAGTCGTCGAAGAGGGGAAGCCGCTGGCGTTCAGCAACGGGCAGACGCTGTTCAGGGGCGGCGGCGCCCTGCCGCGGACGATCGAGGCCTTTGGCGCGCTCTTCACGATCCTGTCCTATGACGGCAAGACGAAATCGGCCGAGATCCGGATCGACCGGGCGTTCGCGCCGGTGGAATATGGGGTGAGGACCGAGATGCGGTATCGGTGATCGGGCGCGGGCCTTCGCCATGATGCGGTTCTAGGCGGTATGGCCCGGTGGTTGAATCGAGCGTGCGTTGGAAATGTCAGTAGGGTCACTGACATTTTCACGCCTTGCCGTAAAATAGTTTGTCTTTATTTTTCAAATAGATAAAATGAGAGTGTGGATGGTGGTCATGTCAGCGACCGGCCGCGCAGGGTGTAGCGGTTGTCGACATTGTCACCGCCGAGCCCGGCACCGCGACGGCATTCGCTTTTCGGCAAGAATTACGGATTAAGGTGCCCCGGCGCACTGGAGGCTGCAGTCCTTGATCGAGATCGAAGTCCAGAACGAGACACACCAGACCCAGATCGGGCTGCGCTTCACCTCAGTCCCGCGGATCGGCGAGGGACTGCGGCTGCGCCAGCCGGACGGTTTCTGGGCGTCGTACGATGTCATCGACGTGTGGTACCAGAAGGCCGAATTCGGCGACGTCTGGGTGCCCTATATCCATGTCCGCATGACCGATGCGGACCAGGCCGTGGTCGCCGCGGCGAGCCAGGTCCTCAGCCAGAGGGAGCCACAGCCATTCACGGTCTGATCAAGCGCCTGGGGAGCGCGGCGGCGATCGGCCGATCCGCGCCGCTCCCCGCGGATCCCTCCGAGCCGGCCGCGGCGATGCCCGAGCCCGCCGCGCCGCCACGCCAGCGGCGCTGCCTGCTGGTCGACGATTCGCGGGTGATCCGCAAGGTCGCGCACCGCATCATCTCGGGCCTGGGCTATCAGGTGATCGAGGCAGAGAATGGCGAGGAGGCGCTCGCCCGCTGCAAGACGGCGATGCCCGACCTGATCCTGCTCGACTGGGAAATGCCGGTGATGACCGGCGTCCAGTTCGTCGCCGCGCTGCGCCGGCTCGACGGCGGGGCGGGGCCGAAAGTGGTGTTCTGTACCTCCAAGTCCGAGACGCCCGACATCTACCAGGGCATCGGCGCGGGCGCGGACGAATATGTCACCAAGCCGTTCGACGAGCAGACCTTGCTGGCCAAGCTGCAGCGGATCGGGGCGGCGTAGGGCTGACCCGGGCTGTTGCGGAAGCGTCAGGTAGGATCGTCGGTAGCGGGCTTTTCGAACCAGGGCTCAACCTTCGCGCCTATCAACAGCAAGGCGGCGCCAAGGTTCAGCATCAATGCCACGACCATCAGAACAATCGTGCCCCAGCCATAAGCGCCGGACGCCACACTGATGCAGGTCCAGATTGCGCCGATCAGCGCGAATATGATGATGATCCATCTGGATATATTGGAATGGCGATACACGACGCCGAACCAGAGCAGCAGGGCTATCGTCGTTCCAATCTGCGTCGCCGCACTATCCGCCTTGTCCCAGTTCACGATCGTCAACGCGAGTTTGATGGCGAACGCGCCAAGGTAACAGCGCTCGAACCAGACGATCGCTTTCGGACGTTCCACAATTTGCCCCGCTTCGAAATATCCGCTGGCAGCCTATTCGTTAAACAGGCTGCCTTATCAAGGCGCTGAACATGCGCGCCGCCTGAGACCAGGGTGGCCGCGCGCTTTCGGGGAGCGATGCGGCAAGGAGAGGTGCGGTGGCTAGCTGCGGGCTTCCGGCTCCTGATCCCTGAGCCTGAAATGGAACAACCGGCTCGGGCCGTCTTCGGGCACGAGGAACAGGTCGCGCCCCTTCACCGCCATGCCTTCGCCCGTATACGCTCTGGCGCGGTCGGTGACGCCAGTGCGGGCCGTCCGTACGAGCTTCATCGACGGCCAGTCGATCCAGTCGATCGTCCCGCTGATCGGCGTCACCACGCCGCTCGCGACGAGCTGACCGTCGACGAACTTGATGTCCTGATACCGCGTGGGGAAGGGGTTGGGCACGACCCGGATCTGTTTCCCGCTGGGCAGGTCGAAGATGCGCAGCAACTGGCTGTCCCAATTGCCCGCGATGAGGGTGCTGCCCGCGACCGCGACGCACCCCAGATGGTCCGCGACCGGGATCCTGCGGCGTACCCGCAAACTCTCCGTGTCGATCTCCATCAGCGTGGCGGAGCTGTTCGCCGTCATTTCCGCCACGGCCACCCAGATCGACCCCTCATGGAGCGACAGCCCGCCCGGATGATATCGCGGCCCGTCGGTCAGCTCCAGGCGCCGCAGCAACCTGCCGCTGTGCCGGTCGAATTGATGGAGATAGCCCCTGTGGCCGGCGAGATCGACCGAGGTGACCCAGATGTGCCGGCTGTCGAGGTCGACGCCCTGGACGTGAAACAATTCGCCGTCGAGGGGGAGGGTCCCCACGAGCTGCGCGTGCTGGATCGGGTCGGTGCTCTCCTGCTGCGCGGCGGCCGCGGTCAGGCTCAGCAACAGCAGGGAGGCAGCCGTCAGGGCGGTCCGTATCGTCTTGCGGCTCATGTCGTGTCGCCTCCGGGGCTTTTCGGCTCATCCGCACTGGATGCGCGCCCGGTAGCGGCGGTATGCGACGGTGATGTGAATGGAGGCGATCGCCAGCGCTTTTTCCGAAAGAGCTAGGCTTCCCGTGCGAGGGCCTCGATCACGGCGGCGGCATCCGGCGAGGTCAGACGCCCGGCAGTGCCGCACAGGAACATGGTGTTGATCGCTGACGGCCCAACCGGCGCGAGCCCGAATGCCCTGCAGGCATCGACAGGCGCGATCGTGAAACCGCGCCCGTTGGAAACACTGGCGAGCGCCTCCTCGAGTTCGTCGAAGCGGTCATGGGGCAGCAGCGAAACAGGCTGGCGGCCATGGATCGCGGCGAACCAGTGCGCGAACACATAATCCGATTCGAGATAGGTGATGCAGGGATGCCGCTCCAGGTCCGGGAGCGCATGAGACGGCACGGCGCCGACGAGCGCGATCTCTTCTTGCGCCACCACCATGGTTTCGATGGGAAAGGAGGTGACCGGCCGGTAGGTGATAGCGAGATCGATCTCGCCCTGCGCGAGGGCTGACAGGACCTCGTCATGCGTCCCGCACCGGAAGTCGACGGGGCGCTCGGGCGGTATCGTGGCGAAGAGCCGCGGGGCGAGCCGATATCGGCCAAAGCCGGTGACCGTACCGATCCGCAGCGGCAGCGTCCCTTCCGGCTGGCGCAGGCCGGTGCTGACCCGGTCGATCTCGGCGAGCGCACGGTCGACCGTTTCGAACAGCCGGCGGCCTTCAGGCGTCAATTGCAGCCCGCGGCCGGCGCGCTCGGTCAGGGGCACGCCGACGAGGCGTTCGAACCGGCGCAGTTCCGCATGCACCGCGGATGGCGATCTGCCCAGCACGCGCGCCGCAGCATTGATCCCGCCGGCGACGGCTACGGCATGGAAGCCGGCGGCATACCGTAAATCGGCCAATCGTTCACTCCACAGAATAATAGAGCGCAGTCTTGTGAATTGTATAGCGGAAAGCCGAACGATACCCGTTTTTCGCAGATCGGGCGATAGTCGGAGAGAAGAGATGATCGTGACCGCGGCGTTGCTGGCCCTGATGGCGCCGCCAGCCCAATCGACGCCCGATGAGGCGGTCGATCGATATGGGAGGGCGATCGCCACCGGCAGCGCGGCGGACCTGCGCGCCGCTTTCCAGCCAAGCGCCATGATGTACTGCACGGACGGCCGCGACATTCGCGGGACATATCAGTCCCAGTGGCAGGACAGGCTGGAATCGGGCGGCCCGCCGGAACTGCCCATTGCGACGCATATCGAATGGCGGGATGCGGGGGCGACGACCGCGCTCGTTCGCGCCTCGGCCGTGCGCGGCGCAAAGACCTTTACCGACTATATCCTGCTGGCCCGCCTCGCGGGCGTGTGGCGGATCGTCGGAAAGCTTTGCCAGGACCGCGCTCAACCCGATGAGGCATCGGCCGTCGCGGTCGGTGCCGTGGTAGACACGAAAATGGCGTCCGACCGATCATGGGATGCGGATCGGCTCGCGCAAAGCATCGACGACCGGGCCTTGATCATGTCGGTCGAGAAGGGAGAGCTGGTCGCCGCGTCCCTGGCCGAGTGGCAGGCGCGTTATGTCGACCGGCGGCGAACGTCCCCCGGCAGCGCGGCCATCGAGATCGACCGGAACATCGATGCGCGCGGATCGATCGGCGTGGCACGCTGGTCCTTCAAATCGCCGTCGGGGGCCATCTGGACGGATCGAGCGCTGGTGATGAAGACGCCGTCCGGCTGGCGCATGATGGCGCTGCTTTTCGTCAAGGAGCCCTGATCGCTTCCCCGAAAGCGAACCATCAATGGGCTGCCTGCCCGTTTCCCGTTGAGCGACCGTCACCGGAATTCGCTGTCGCGGTCGTCGCCATTTCTTTCAAATATCCCACGCCAAGCGCGGTGAGGTGATGCTTCAGCCTCTCGAAGGCGTCGCGGTCGCCCTGTCCTTCGATGGCCGCTCGTGTCGGTCCCACGATCGAGGCGACCAGTACCGCGCTCACCTCCTGGGCCTGCGCGAATGTAGCGTCGCTCGCGGTGATCAGCATGTCGTGCACGGCCCGGGCGCAGCGCGCCGACTCCTGTTTGACGATGGCATCGGCATTCACCATCGCCGTCGGCAGGTACAGCGCGCGAGAGACGTCCGGCCGGCGAATCTTCGCCGCGACAAAGGCGTGCATCATCGTCGCGCACATCTCGGCCACCGATTTGCCATGCACTGACGCGCAGGCGGCAATCGTGGCGTCGACGACGTCGCCGACATGGCGGCCGACGACCGCCGCGAGCAGGGCGCGTTTGTTCGGGAAATATTGGTACAGCGAGCCGACGGAAACCCCGGCCCGGGCGGCAATCTGGATCGTGGTGATGTTGTCCAGGCCGTTGGCGAGCAAAACCTGAATGGTCGCCTCGAAGATCGTGTCGATCGTGACGCGCGAGCGGCGTTGTCGCGGCTGTTTCCTTGGGCTCAGCGAATCCGCCCGGGTCCGTTTCATATGCGAATATTCCCGCGACGTGGTTTCGGCCACAATAGCCTTCATGCACAGGTTCAGATATCCGCTTCGCATCGCACTGATGCTGTCCGCCATGGTGCTTCCCGGCCAAAGTCCGGCCTGTACCTTGCCCGCCGGGTTCGTCGACACGCCTCGTCCGGACATCGCGCCGCTCGACGCGTTGCTGGGCCATGTCGAGGAGATCCATGTCGCACGGCCGTTCGCCGCACCGGCGCGCAACCGCCCGCTGGAGGAAGCCATAAGGCCGACCAGGGACCTGCCCGGCGTCGCGGGGACGCTCAGGCTGTCGGCGACTGGCTATGGCAGCGTCGGCTCGCGCAGGCTGGTCTGCCTCACCGACGGATCCACGGCCGTCGAGGAAGTGCTGTTGACCGAGGCTGGCGCCGATAGCCGGCGTTTTCGCTATATGGTCTGGAACTATACCAGCCCGAAGTTTCGCGACGTCGAGTATGCGGTGGGCGACATCTTCAGCACCAAAGCCGCTTCTGGCATGACGCATGTCACCTGGACGTATCGGTTCGCGCCGAAGAAGGGGCTCGACGCCGGGGAGAGGGATGGTCTCCGGAAAACCTTCATCGAGAAACACTTCGCCGAGTGGATGCGCAGCCAGTTGGAGCGGGGACGATCGCATGCCGAGGCTGAACCCGGTTGAATCAGGGCCGAAGCCCGCCGGTGCATTCGAGGACCCCGAGGTCGGTCGCGGCTTGCGGGTCTTCGCCGACATCGTCATCAATCGACGCCGGGTGACAGGGGAAGCTGATGCGAAGGGCGATAACCGCAGGTGTGGCGTTGAGCGGTCTCCTGGCGCTTGGCGCGGTCGACCCGATCCCTCTGCTGATCGAGCCGGGCGCGAACGCCTATCCGGCCGACGACAGCGCCAAGGGAATCGAGGGGGACGTGCCGGTCACCCTCGCCATCGATGTAGATGGCAAAATTCGTTGCTCCGCGCACAGCGAGCCCGACCTGGGGTCGCTTCGCCGAACCAGCTGCGATCTTGTGGTTGGCCGCAACATATTCGGCCTGCGTACGGTCGAGGGCAAATTGACCGCCACCACCTACGATTTTCTGGTTCGCTGGCGTCGAAACGCCGGCAAGGATCAGTTCGGAGGCGCCGTTCCGATCGGACGCCCGGGCTGGATCACCTATGCGGACTATCCCCCGATTGCCCGGCATCAAATGTTGACCGGGCGCGTTGCCTTGAGTTTCGAGGTGAGCGAGCGCGGCACCGTCGAGAACTGCAAGGTCACTCGGACCAATGCGACCAGTTCCCTGGCAGACGCGATGTGCCCGTTGCTGTCGAGCAGGGCGATATTCTTGCCGGCGACCGATCACGAGGGGCGTCCCCGCCGCACCCTCGGCAGGTTCGTCACCGATTGGCGATGGTGCGACGGTGGCCGTTGGCAGTCATGCGTTCCGCCGGACCGGCGAGAATAGCGGATGGGGTATCTCGGTGCGCATAACGGTAGCTGTGGCCGTACCCTAGGCTTCGGCAATCGTGGACGGTTCCCATCGCATCTCGATGATGCCCGGAGAATCCGAATTGTAATTGACGTAATGCCAGGCCGGCGTGGAGGAGAAGAGCCTCAGGCTGTAATCGGATCCGCCCTCATCGGTGAAGCTGAGCGCGAGCGTTCCCGACTGGAAACCCGCCGGCCCCTGGCCGAACACCCAGATGCCATATGCGTAGCTTTCATAGCCCCTTGGCGGCTGATTGGTGACATAGGCGCTGGTGACCAGGGCGCCGGACGACCCGATCACGCAGCCCTCCAGATTGCTGTTGCCGTTGATCGCGAGCCAGCCCGCCTCGGGCATCAACGGTGTGCCGGTGAGCGCTGAGCCACCGGTTGACGCGCCGCATGTGGTGGACGTGAAATCCGCACCGATGGCGGTGGGCTGATCGGTCGGGGGCGTGTCGCTCATTGGTTGCGCGTCGCTCATAAGCACCTCCATGGGGCTCGCGGGAGCGCCGGTGCGGCGCGGTCCGGGGAGCCGGCCGCAAGAGGCCATGGCCGGGCGGGGCGCGTAAGGCCGCATCGTGGTTAAACAGCGGGACCTTGTTCTATCTCTGCGTCGGGCCCCGGCGTGGGGTTTAGGCACGCGACCGCCGTCGAAAAAATGCGGGTGAAGGCCCGCGCCGCGCGGCGGCCCGCCAGAAAGGGGCATTGGACGGTTTCGACCAGTTCCGGGGTTGCGCTCACGCAACAGGCGCCAGTACCATCACCTCGCTGCTCAATGATCCTGACGGGGAAGCACCGATGCGCAGGCGCGATTTTCTGAACGCCGTCGGAGGAATCGCCGCGCTCGGAATCTTTCCGGTAAAAAGCGCGCTGGCAGAGCCGCAAAGCGCCGTGCCGACGAACGGGATCATGACCGTGCGCGGCTGGATCGATGCTGCCACGCTCGGCACGACTCTGATGCATGAACACGCGTTGGCGAACTTCCAGGGCTATGAATCCTGGAGCCGCGCACCCATCCCCTATGATCTGGATACGGTCACCGGCGTCGTGCTGCCCCGAATGCGCCGCCTTGCCGATCAGGGAGTTCGGACGTTCGTTGATGCGACGGCCACATATCTCGGGCGAGACCCTGTCCTGTTGCGGCACTTGTCGGAGAAAAGCGGCCTGAACATCCTGACGGTCACGGGCAATTATGCGGCCTTCGACAACCGGTTCCTGCCGCCCTGGGTCCATGATCTCACGCCTGTGGAGCTCGCCGGGCGCTGGATCGACGAATGGCAGAACGGCATCGGCGGAACCGAGGTAAGGCCTGGCTTCATCAAGCTCGGCTTCAACGAGGGCAAGCTCAGCGCCGTCGAGCAGAAGCTGATCCGCGCGGCGGCGATGGCACACCGACAGACCGGGCTCACCATCGGCGCGCACACGGGGCCCGCCGTTTCCGCGTTCGAACAGCTCGCGATCCTGGAGCAGGAAGGCGTCGATCCGTCAGCGTGGATCTGGATCCACGCCCAGAACGAAAAGGACCGGGCGCGCCATGTCGAGGCGGCGCGGCGCGGCGCCTGGGTCGAGTTCGACGGGATCGACCGCGATTCCTTGCCGCTCCATGTCGAGCTGGTCGGCGCCATGAAACAAGCCGGGCTGCTGGACAATGTGCTGATTTCACAGGATGCCGGTTGGTACGACGTCGCCAAGCCGGATGGAGGAACCCCGCGAAGCTATGAAGTCCTCATCGCGGATTTTGTCCCGGCATTGAAAGCGACGGGCTTCACGGCCGCCGATATACACCTGTTGCTGGTCACCAATCCGGCCGCCGCATTGACGGTGCGGCCGCGCCTGAGCGGGGCCGCAAAGGCATGAGCAGGCGATGCTCCACGCGATGCCGCGGTTAACGCCGTAAAGCGGGGCTGAAATGCGGTTCCGGTGATAGGGCCTATCTCGGACTCAGAGGGCGCAACCGCGGCGGATGACGACCAATCAAGTGCGCTGTCACTGTTGTTCCGGTGCAAGCGCAAAAAAATGGATGGGCACTTGAATGTGCCGTCACTGTCGTTCCGACCGGACTTAATCGGTTCGAAATGACTGTCGATCAGAAGACCATCTGGAAGAGGTGGCGATGTTCAGAAGCTGGCAAGGATGTTTCGTTCTCACGGGCATCGTGTTCGTGCTTCAGCTCTTTCCGTACACCGGCATATTCCTGATGATGCTGGCGGCCCCCTACTGGTCCGTGCTGCTCATAAATCTGGCGTTTGCCCTTATGATCCGCGACAGCTGGACGGGAGCCCAACCTCGCTGGCTGATGCTCTTTCCGGCCCTCTGGTTTGGCGGTTACTTCTGCGTCGCGGCGGTGAGCCATTGGCAAGCGCATAATTTCAATGCGACGATCGTGGCGGCGAATGCCCACAAGCACATTTCGTTCGACCAGAAGAAATATGACATCCTGATCGAGCCCGATCATCGGGATAGCTCCAATGGCAGCTCCCTTACGCCTGATGTCATGGTCAAATGGTTTGGAGTCACTCGCGCCTATCAGGTAATCGGCCCTTCACCTGGCGATATTCAAGGATACGAGCTGACCGCGACGCAATGCCCCGGAACGATGGGTGCGGGTGCTGCTGGCGGCGGGACATGGCAAAGGCTGATCGACGGCGGCTACGGCACGGGCAGAAAGATGACTTTCGCCCGGAATCTCTGCCTCTTCATTTCCCCCTCGAAACCGCAGCGGCCCACGATCCGGATCCGGCCGCAGCCTCAGGTGGAGAGCAAGGGCCTCACCACGCGCGCGTCCCAGGATATCGTGGTCGCCACGCCGGACGGCCGAGCCATCGTCCTGCGATCGGGATGGGCGGACCCGCTGTCGTGGATCCCCCAGCCGGTCATGGGCTGCTGGTTGAACAGCGGCCAACCTGCGTGGCAATGCGACGCGTCATTCCTTCATGAAAAACTGTACGATCGAAAGCGGGATCGAACGCCGAACGGCGCCGACGACGTCGTCGGGCGCGCGTTGGGACTTGTGAAAACGTCCGTGCGGGAGCGATATCTTGGTGTGGAGTGGCGCTAGCGAGTTCTGTCAATTAAATGGACTGTCACCGGAACCCTGCACCGGAACCCTGATTTCACAGGATGCCGGTTGGTACGACGTCGCCAAGCCGGATGGAGGAACCCCGCGAAGCTATGAAATCCTCATCGCGGATTTTGTCCCGGCATTAAAAGCGAAGGGCTTCACGGCCGCCGATATCCACCTGTTGCTGGTCACCAATCCGGCCGCCGCATTGACGGTGCGGCCGCGCCTGAGCGGGGCGGCGCCTGCAAGGTGAGATAAGTGGAGTGTCACCGGAACACCGATGGGCAATTAAATGCACTGTCACCGGAATTCGAAACTCGCGTTCGGCCGGGGTGCCTTGAGCATAGCGAAACATACTCTCGACGTTTGCGCGGATTTCGGTGGTGCAGGCCACCAAACCTTCGGATTTCATTTGCGCTGCTCCATCACCCCAACGTCACAAAACTATCCATAACCCGCTTCCGCCCGGCACTCTCGAAATCGATCTCCAGCTTGTTCCCCTCGATCTCCGCGATCGATCCGTACCCGAACTTCTGGTGAAACACGCGCATCCCCACGGACAGATCGTCGCGCCCCTTGTTCCCGATACTCACCGCGCTCGCCCGCGCCTCCACCACCCGCGAAGGCTCCCGCGTAAACGTCCGGCTGGTGAACCCGCCACCATTCGGCGCAACCCCCGCCGCCCGCTGCCAGCCCGGCCCGCGCCCCGTCCCCCGCGCCACATCCGCAAAGGGATCGGCGCGTTCGGACCAGTTGGCGCGCCACAGGCTTTCGCCGCCGCTCATCGAATTTTCCTGCTCGATATGCGCCTCGGGCAGCTCGTTGACGAAGCGGCTCGGGATGCTCGACGTCCATTGGCCGTAGATGCGGCGATTGGCGGCGTGGAGGATGATCGCGCGGCGCCGGGCGCGGGTGATCGCGACATAAGCGAGGCGGCGTTCCTCCTCCAGTGAGGCGATGCCGCCCTCGTCGAGCGATCGCTGCGACGGGAACAGGCCTTCCTCCCAGCCGACCAGGAAGACGGTGTCATATTCCAGGCCCTTGGCGGCGTGGATCGTCATGATCGTCACCCGCGCCTCGCCGGCCTGCGCCTCGTTATCCATCACCAGGCTGACATGCTCGAGGAAGGCGCCGAGGTTTTCGTACTCCTCCATCGCGCGGACGAGCTCGGTCAGGTTCTCCAGACGCCCGGCGGCCTCGGCCGATTTCTCGTTCTGCCACAAGGCGGTGTAGCCGCTCTCGTCGAGGATCTGCCGCGCAAGCTCGGGATGGGGGATCTCACCCGCCATACCGCGCCAGCGCGCCATGTCGCCGACCAGATTGCCCAGCGCGCGGCGCGCGGCGCCAGTCAGCTCGTCGGTGTCGAGGATGCGCGCGGCGGCCACGGTCAGCGGCACGCCCTCGGCGCGGGCGAGCTGGTGGACCTTCTGCACCGCCTTGTCGCCAAGACCCCGCTTCGGCGTGTTGACGATGCGTTCGAAGGCGAGGTCGTCCGCCGGCTGCGCAACGACGCGCAGATAGGCGATCGCGTCGCGGATCTCGAGCCGCTCGTAGAAGCGCTGCCCGCCGAGGATCTTGTGCGCCAGGCCGATGGTGATGAAGCGTTCCTCGAACTCGCGCGTCTGGTGCTGCGCGCGGACCAGGATGGCGATGTCATCGAGGCTCTTGCCCGCCCGCTGGCAGCTCTCGATCTCCTCGCCGACGCGGCGCGCTTCCTCCGGGCCGTCCCACACGCCGAGGACCTTGACCTTCTCGCCCTCGCTCGCATCGGTCCATAACGACTTGCCGAGCCGACCGCTGTTATTGGCAATCACGCCCGATGCGGCGGCCAGGATGTGCGGGGTGGAGCGGTAATTCTGCTCGAGCCGGATCACCTTGGCGCCGGGGAAGTCCTTTTCGAACTTCAGGATATTTTCCACCTGCGCGCCGCGCCACGAATAGATCGACTGGTCGTCGTCGCCGACGCAGCACAGATTCTTGCTCTCCTGCGCGAGCAGGCGCAGCCAGAGATACTGGACGCTGTTGGTGTCCTGATATTCGTCCACCATGATATATTTGAAGCGGCGCTGGTAATCGGCGAGCACGCTGCGGTCGCGCTTCAGGATGGTCAGCATGTGCAGCAGCAGGTCGCCGAAATCGCAGGCATTGAGCGCCTTCAGCCGGGCCTGGTACTGCGCATACATCTCCCGCCCGCGGCCATTGGCGTAGAGCTCGCTTTCGCCGGCATCCACATCGGACGGGGTCAGGCCCTTGTTCTTCCACTGGTCGATCAGCCCGGCGAGCTGGCGCGCGGGCCAGCGTTTCTCGTCGAGATCGGCGGCGAGGATGAGCTGCTTCAGCACGCGCAGCTGATCGTCGGTGTCGAGGATGGTGAAATTGCTCTGCAGCCCGACCAGCTCGGCATGGCGGCGCAGCATCTTCGCCGCGATCGCATGGAAGGTGCCGAGCCAGGGCATGCCCTCCACCACATCGCCGACCAGTCGCCCGACCCGCTCGCGCATCTCGCGCGCGGCCTTGTTGGTGAAGGTGACCGACAGGATCTCCGACGGCCAGGCTTTCTTCGTGAAGAGCAGATGGGCCAGCCGCGCAGTGAGTGCGGCGGTCTTGCCCGTGCCGGCGCCGGCCAGGACGAGCACCGGGCCCTCGGTGGTGAGCACGGCCTCGCGCTGCGGGGCGTTGAGGCCGGCCAGATAGGGCGGGTCCTGGGGGGAAGGCGCGGGGAGACTCATCAGTGAACAGGTAGGGAACGCGGCGGTTCGGGGCAAGCGCGTGTTGGAGTTGGGGGCGCCTTCTTCTCCCTCTCCCACCGGGAGAGGGAGGGAGCCGCCAAAGGCGGCGGAAGGGTGAGGGTGACGGGATGATGCGGCTCAAGCTCGCCCTCACCCTCCCGTCGCTTCGCTCCTCCAGTGTCGGGTGAACAGCGCCCCGCGCTGTTCAGGTCATGCCGGGGCATGACCGACCCGACACTCTCTCCCGCTGGGAGAGGGACAGTCTTCACGCCGTCATTTTCATTCGGCTACAAAGCACCAGCATCCGGAGTCGCATCATCATGATTTCACGCCGAAACCTGCTCGGAGGAATGGCCGCCGCAGCGATCCTGCCCGCGGGATCGCTCCGTGCCGCGGCGCAAGCGGGGCCGGCCCTGACCATCTCCATCGCGCTGGACGCAGGGCGGGTGCTCGTCGCGTGCAGCCTGGCGGGGCAGGGACCCTTTTTCTTCGCCATGGACACCGGCGGCGTGGTGAGCCTGATCCGGGACGATCTCGCCCGGCGGCTGGGGCTGAAGAAAAGGATCAGCGCCAATCTCGCTATCGGCGGCGTAAGCCGGTCCTATCCGATCTATGAGGGCCGCGACTTCATCATCGGCGGGAGCCTGCACGACAAGGACGTCGCGCTGGCGGGAACGGAGCGGGTGAGCTTCGGCGACGACGTCTCGGGGTCGCTCGCGGCGGGGGCGATGACGGCCTTCGACAGCGAGCTCGACTTCGGCAAGGGCGAGTGGCGGATCTATCGCGACGGCATCCAGGACCGGACCGGCTATGTCCGGCTCGCCTCCGAAATCCGGCATTACAATCTGGCCAACGGATCCGCCTATATCTTCGCCGACGCGACCCTCGACGGAAAGACCTATCGCTTCCTGCTCGACACCGGCGCGCCGGTTGCCGCGAGGCTCTATGGGCCTGCCTCGCGCAGGAGCGGGTTGTGGGACGATGCCAGGCCCTGGGTGCCGCTCCCGGCACGCGGGGATCATGAGAGCCGCCTCGTCCGCGCCGGAAGCCTGCAGATCGGCGATACGCGGTTCGATGCGCCGCTGGTCGTGGTCGAGAGTGGGTCGGTCGGCCGCACCGAGATCGCTGACGGCTATATCGGCCTGCCCTTGCTGCGCCGGCTCAACCTGGCGAGCGACGTGAAGACGGGGATCATGTGGGTCCAGCCCAACCGCCTGCCGCCCGTTCCGGACCTTTATGCCATGTCCGGCATCTGGATCGACCGGAAGGGGGATGGCGTGGTGGTGGGGCAGGTCGGCCGCGGCAGCCCGGGCGAGCACGCGGGCGTGCAGGTCGGCGATGAGATCGTCGGCGAGCGGTTCGGGCCGCTGATCGGTAAACTCGGCGGGCGGCAGGGCGGCGACGCGCCGGTGCCGCTGTCGCTCCGGCGTGGCGGGCGGGTGTTGCAGGTGACGGTCAAGCCGGCACCCTATCTCTGAGGCTGGATATCTCCGGGACTGGCGAAAGCCGACCAAAGCTATAGCGGAATCGCACGCCCGGCACTAAATGCGGCGCGAACGGCGGACAAGGGCGGGCGGAGAGCCGACGGTCCCGAGTCGATCCGCCCTGTCATCAACCTGTCACATAAGCGCGCAAAGCGGTTCCACTATGGCAACGATAGTTTCAGCGCTCCCCGAGTCGGCGGAGCGCCCGTCCAGCGGGCCCCGGCTCGATCATTCGATGCACCCGGCAGGGCGCTGGCTGTTCCTCGCCGTGCTCCTGGGCGGGCTGGCCTATGCCGGGTTCAGCATCTTCACCGATACCGCGCAGGTCGGCGAGCAGATGGCGACCAGCGTGTTCCTGTTCCTCGGCCTCGCGCTGATGATCGCGCTCGGCTTCGAGTTCGTGAACGGCTTTCACGACACCGCCAATGCCGTCGCGACGGTGATCTACACCAATTCCATGCCGGCGCATGTCGCGGTGGTGTGGTCGGGTTTCTTCAATTTCCTCGGCGTGATGTTCTCGAGCGGGGCCGTGGCCTATTCGATCATCACTCTGTTGCCGGTCGATCTCATCCTGCATGTCGGCAGCAATGCGGGCTTCGCGATGATCTTCGCGCTGCTGCTCGCCGCGGTGATCTGGAACCTCGCCACCTGGTATGTCGGGCTGCCCAATTCCTCCAGCCACGCGCTGATCGGGTCGATCCTGGGCGTGGGTTTCGCCAACCAGTTGCTCTCGGCAAGCAAGGGCGGCACGTCGGGCGTCGACTGGAGCCAAGCCTACAAGATCCTGACCGGTCTCTGGATGGCGCCGCTGATCGGCTTCTTCGCCGCGATGGCGCTGCTGTTCGTGATGCGGATGGTGCTGCGCAACCCCAAGCTCTACCGCGAGCCGGAGGCCAATGCGCCGCCGCCACGGGGCATCCGCGCGCTGCTGATCGCGACCTGCACGGCCGTCTCCTTCGCGCATGGCGGGAATGACGGGCAGAAGGGCATGGGGCTGATCATGCTCATCCTGATCGGCTGCGCGCCGACCGCCTATGCGCTCAACCGCACCATGCCCGAAAGCGCGACGCCGGCCTTTGTCGCCAGCGCAACCAGCGCGGCCTCGGCATTCAGCACCCATTCCGCGGGCGCCGCCAGCAACGATGTCGGCGTGGCGCGCGATACCCTGACCCGGGCGCTCCAGACCAAGCAGGCGGCGAGCCCGCAGGTCTATGCCGCGGTCGACACGCTGTCGCGCGACGTGAGCCAGCGGATCAGCGGCTTCGGGTCGCTCGACAAGGTGCCGGCGGCGGCGACGCCGAACCTGCGCAACGACATGTATCTGGTGCTCGACACCACGCGGCTGGTGACCAAGGATCCGGCGGCGGCGAAGACCTTCTCCGAACCCGAGCTGAAGTCGATCGGCGGCTATCAGAAGCATCTCGAAGAGGGCACGCGCTTCATTCCGCTCTGGGTGAAGATCACCGTCGCGCTGGCGCTTGGCCTGGGCACGATGGTCGGCTGGAAGCGGATCGTCGTCACGGTCGGCGAGCGGATCGGCAAGACGCATCTCACCTATGGCATGGGCGCTTCGGCCGAGCTGGTCGCGGCGGGCACGATCTTCGCGGCCGAGCATTACGGCCTGCCGGTGTCGACCACGCATATCCTGACGAGCGGCGTGGCCGGCTCCTCGGTGGCGAACGGCGCGGGCCTGCGCGCACGGACGATCGGCAGCATGGCGCTGGCCTGGGTGATGACCCTGCCGGCGGCGATGCTGCTGGCGGGCGGGCTGTACTGGCTGATGCTGACCCTGCTGGATGCCTTCGCGACGCGGTGAGGGGGCCCTCTTCCCTAAATCTCCCAGCGGGAGAGGGAAGGGAGGAGCGAAGCGACGGAAAGGGTGAGGGCGACCGTCGCTCATCCTGATCACCCTCACCCTCCCACTCGGCTGCGCCGAGCGGGCCCCTCCCTCTCCCGTTGGGAGAGGTGTGAAAGGGAAAGGGAATAGTTTCTTGACCGAAAGGATCGCCCGCGCGAACCAGCGGGGATGACCTCGCTCCCCATGACCGCGCACAAGCGCGTGCTGCTCGCCAGCCTGATCGGCACCTCGGTCGAGTTCTACGATTTCTACATTTACGCGACCGCCGCCGCTTTGGTGTTCGGGCCGCTGTTCTTCCCGGCGGAGGACCAGGGCGCCCAATTGCTGCTGTCCTATGCCAGCTTCGGCCTCGCCTTCATCGCCCGTCCCGTCGGCGCCGCGATCTTCGGCCATTTCGGCGATCGCATCGGACGCAAATCCACGCTCGTCGCCTCGCTGATGCTGATGGGCGGATCGACCGTCGCGATCGCGTTCCTGCCGACCTATGCCCAGATCGGCTGGATCGCTCCGCTGATCCTGTGCATCCTGCGCTTCGGCCAGGGGCTCGGGCTGGGCGGCGAATGGGGCGGGGCATCGCTGCTCGCGGTGGAGAACGCGCCGCCGGGCTGGCGCAACCGTTACGGCATGTTCCCGCCGCTCGGCGCGCCGGTGGGCTTTATCGCGGCGAACGGCTTCTTCCTGATCCTCGGCGCCACGCTCACCGATGCGCAGTTTCGGGAGTGGGGCTGGCGGCTGCCCTTCCTCGCCAGCGCGGTGCTGGTCGCGCTCGGGCTATGGGTGCGGTTGAAGCTGACCGAGACGCCGGCCTTCCTGGAGGCGGCGAAGGAGGAGAAGCTCCCCAAGGTGCCGATCGTCACGCTGTTCCGCGATCATCTCCGCCCGACCTTGGCCGGTATCTTCGGCGTAGTGGCGTGTTTCGCGCTCTTCTACCTCGCGACCGCCTTTGCGCTTGGCTACGGCACGACGACGCTCGGCCATAACCGTCAGGCCTTCCTTGCGGTCGAGCTGGCGGCGATCCTGTTCCTCGCTTTGGGCGTGATCGTGGCGAGCGTGCTGGCGGATCGGCACAGCGCGATGGCGATACTGCGCTGGGGTTTTGCCGGCGCCGCGGTGGCGGGGCTGCTGATGGGGCCGATGCTCGGCGCCGCGTCGCTCTTCATCGTATTCCTGTGGCTTGCCTTCGCGCTGTTCGTGATGGGCTTTGCTTACGGCCCGCTCGGCGGCTGGCTGCCCGAATTGTTTCCGGCCGAGGTGCGCTATACGGGCGTGTCGATGACCTTCAATGTCGGCGGCATCCTCGGCGGCGCGCTGGGGCCGATCGCCGCGTCCTGGCTCGCGGCCAAGGGCGGGCTCGGGCTGGTCGGGGTGTATCTGATGGTGGCCGGCCTGCTCAGCTTCGGCGGGCTGGCGCTGCTGCGCAAGCCGCGCTGACGATTCAAACTCTCCGACGCGGGCGCTAGACCCGTGGATGCGCGTGCCGCGAGGGCCTCAAGTAAAGCCGGAAGAAATTCCGATACCCCTCGCGTAATTCGGCAAGTCATCTGCCCGAAACGCTGTTGGAGGGAGTTGAATACTCGTCACTATGCCGTGCAGAGCCGCCTCGAACAGCGAAAGGCCTCGTGGCAAGGTCGCGCGCAGCCGCCAAATATCGCTCGATTTTCGTCCCCTCCTAAGTGGGTCGCATAATTCCGTCATTATTTGCGGGTGCGCCCGCTGCGCCCAACACGAATACGGACAGCGCCCCGCAGACTGTGGCGGAATATTAGGCGGTACGCCGCAGCAGGGTGATCCTCATCTTGCCATGCGTTCGTTCGGCGTCCGCCGTGAAGCCTTCGACCTCGACCGTCTCGGTCTTGGCGGTCTCGATGCTGATCCAGGTCGCGTCGCTCACCCAGCCGAGCCGGTTGAGCCGGTCGAGCGCGACCATGCCGGCGCCAGTGCCGTAAGGCGGGTCCATCAGGATCACGTCGAGCGGCTGGGTGGCGGGCGGCAGGGCCAGCACCGATTGCGCGCGGACGTCCGCCTTGGTGCCCAGCTTGGCGATGTTCGCCTTGAGCGCGTCGATCGCCGCACGGTCCTGCTCGACGAAGATGCACGAGCCCGCGCCGCGCGACAGGGCCTCGAGCCCGAGCGCACCCGATCCGGCGAACAGATCGGCGACCGCCAGCCCCTCGAAGCTGCCGAGGCGGCTGGTGAGCATCGAGAACAGCGCTTCGCGCGTGCGATCGGCGGTGGGGCGGGTGGCGTCGCCCTTGGGGGCGACGATGGCGCGGCCGCGCCACAGGCCGGAGATGATACGCATGACTTATTTCCGGGTGCGGGGTTTGGGTTTGGGCTTGGCCCAGCCGGCCTTGGGACGGGGTTTGCCGGCGGGCTTGCCAGCGGGCTTGGCGGCGCGGGCGTCCGACGGGACCTCGTCGCGCGGCGGGCGCGGCGGCTTGGCGCGGACGTTGCGGCCGAGCTCCGGGTTGAATACCCGGGCCGGGCGGGTCTCGCCCGGAGGCACGGCCTTGCCGCCGCCCTTCGGCTTGGCGTCGTAGAAGCGCTTGGGCTTCACCCCTGCGGGCGAGGCTGCCGGGCGCGCGGCGCGTTCCTCGGCCGGGCGGCTGTCGCGCGGCGACCAGGTGGAAGGCTTGTCGCCATCGCGCGGCGCGCGGCGGGCCGGACGGACGTCGAAGGCGGCACGATCGGCCTTTGCGGCATCGTCGCGGGTGATGCGGGCCGGGCGCACATCGCGCTTCGGCGCGGCCGGCGCGGGACGCGCGTCGCGGGCGGCGGCCGGGCGCTCGCCATGGCGGGGCGCGCGCGGGTTCTGGGGGCCAAGCCGGACGGGCGACGGCGCCGGTGCGTGGCGCTTCAGCTCGGGCGGCGAATTGTCCGGGGTGATGTTCTTGGTCGGGTTCTTGCGGAAGGCGATGACGTCGACCTGGCGCACTTCGCCGACCTCGCCCACCGGCAGGTCTCCCAGCACGAACGGGCCGTAGCGGGTACGGATCAGGCGCGAGACGCGCAAGCCCAGATATTCGAGCACGCGGCGGACTTCGCGGTTCTTGCCCTCGGTCAGGATCATCTCGATCCAGACGTTCGCGCCGGTGCGGCGTTCGAGATTGGCGTTGATCGAGCCGTAGCGCACGCCTTCGATCTCGACGCCGTGGATCAGCTCCTCGAGCTGGGCCTGGGTGACGGCGCCATAGGCCCGGGCGCGGTAAGCACGCTCGACGCCGGTCGCGGGCAGTTCGAGCTGGCGTTTCAGCTCGCCGTCGGTGGTGAGCAGCAGCAGCCCCTCGGTGTTGAGATCGAGCCGGCCGACGGGGACGAGGCGGGGCAAGTCCTTCGGCAGCTTGTCGTAGATGGTCGGCCGGCCGGCGGGATCGCGCTCGGTGACGAGCAGGCCGCTCGGCTTGTGATAGAGATAGAGGCGCGCGGGCGCGGCGGCCTGGACGGGTTCGCCGTCGACCGTCACGCCGTGGAGCGAGGTGAGGATGGTTGCCGGCGTATCGATGACGGTGCCGTTGAGCGCGACGCGCCCTTCGGCGATCATGCGTTCGACTTCGCGGCGCGAGGCGACGCCGGCGCGGGCGAGCAGCTTGGCGATCCGCTGCTGCTCCTTGGATTCTCTGAAAATGGACACGGACGCGCTGATACCGCTTTTCTTCGCGACGACATGAAAAAAATGTTGCGCCCGATCCCGAAGCCGCGCGTTAAGGGACGGGTGCGTAACAAGGTCGGGGGAAGTTGCTTCCAGCGGCCCAGTAAAAAGGCGGATACCGGACGATGTTGTTCGGCAAGAAGAAACGACGCATTTGCAGGTTGTTGATCGTCGAGGACGAGCCTCTCGTCGCGTTCGATACGGAGCATTTCCTGCGCGAGGCGGAATTCGAGATCGTCGCGACGGTCGACCGCGTCGCCACGGCGGTGGAAGTGATTCGCACCGCGGAGGATATCGACCTGGTGCTGGTCGATATCAGCCTGGCCGATGGCAGCGGGCTCGATGTGGCGCACGAGGCGCATGGCGCCGGCATCCCGGTGCTGTTCGTGACCGGTGCTTGCCCGGAAGGCGCGCGCGACGTCGCAGCGGGATGCCTGTCGAAACCCTATGCGCAACGCGATCTGCTGGCGGCGATCGCCGCGATCGAAGCCGTGATCGAGGGCAAGAAGCCCAAAAAGCTGCCGAACGGGTTCAGCCTGTTCGAAAAGGCGGCTTGATTCAAATCTCCCTCTCCCCGTGAGACAGGGGCATCATGAGGGAGAAGGGATCAGAGGCGCGCTTCGACCTGGTCGTGGAAAGCCCTGATTCCGGTCTCCAGCGTTCCGAGTGTCACCCGATCGATCGCGCCCGAGGCAAGCCCCTCCTGACCAAGTGCGGCCGCCCGGAAATCCTCCGCCGCGAAGACGCCGCCGTCGAGCAGATTCCAGCTCTTCTCCCAATGCGCCAACGCCTTTTCGGTCGTCGGCGCCTCGGGGATCAGCATGAAGTCCTCGACCAGCACCCGGCCCTCGGACTGGGGCATCAACACCATCAGGTTCATGTAATCCGGGCTGACGATCAGCACGGTGCCCGGGAACATCTGATAGGTATAGGTGATCGCCGAGCGAAGTGTCGGCCAGTCCTCGGCCGAGCAGGCGGCGAGCGCGGCTTCGCGGCCGACGGCGGAGCGCTGGTGCGGGCCGATATGGTCGCCGGTGGAGACGCCGTCCTTGAAGAAGGGGCCGATCGTCTCCGCGTGGAGCCGCTGGACGTGATAGCTCTCCAGGAACGCGTCCATGATCAGCTTCCAGTTCGCCGCCACGTCATGCGTGCGGCGGCGGAAGAGATGCTGGCCGGAGAGATCGAACGCGTCGAAATCATGGCCGAGCGCTTCGGCTTCCGCGAAATCGGCATGTTCGTCGAACGCGAACCAGATCAGGCCGCCCGCCTCGCGCGTGGGCAGGCGCTTCAGACCGAAGCCGCTCTTGTCGAGGCCGGGGAAGCTGTCCGGACGCGGCAGGCCGGCGAGTGCGCCGTCGAGCGTGTAGCTCCAGGCATGATAGGGACAGATCAGGCGCGGCGCGCAGACCGGTTCGCTGCCTTCGACCAGGCGGGTGCCGCGATGCTGGCAGACATTGAGGAAGACCTGCGCCTTGCCCGACTTGTCGCGGGCGATGAGCAGGGGCTTGCCGAAGCCGTCATGCGGCACGGCCATGTTGTTCTGCGGCAGCAGGGCCGAGGGCGCGATGACCAGCGGTGCCTTGGCAAAGATACGCGCCTGTTCAGCGGCATGGCGTTCGGGCGCGGTATAGGCGCGCGCATCGACATGCGTGATACCGAGCTTCGGCCGGGTGCCGCCGGCGGCAAGCTGCGCGGCGAGCGCGAGCTGGCCCTGGGTCGGCACGGTAATCTTCGCGGGCGCGTTCATCTCGCCTTCCTCTCCCGATTTTTGACGCTAGTGTCTGCGCGATAAGGCCGGGGAGCAAGAGCGGGATGAGCGAGCTGGAAATCGAGCGGCCGGGCGGCTGGATGGATGGCGTCAGGCCCTATTTCGAGAAGGCCCCGCTGGCGGCGCTGGCGCTCGGCATTTCCTCGGGCTTTCCCTATGCGATGATCGGCGCCACGCTCACGACGCGTCTCGCTCAGGATGGCATCGACAAGAAGACGGTGACGGCGTTCAGCCTGGCCTTCCTGGTCTACAACCTCAAATGGATCTGGGCCTGGGCAGTCGATGGCGTGAAGCTGCCGATCATCGGGCGGCTGGGGCAGCGCGTATCGTGGCTGCTCCTCGCCGGCGTGCTGGTGATGGCAGCGGTCGCCAATCTCGCGCTGATCGATCCCAAGGCGGACATCATGGCGGCGGCGATCGCCGCGATCCTGGTGGGCGCCGCGGGCGCGACCTTCGACATCGTGATCGACGCCTATCGCATCGAGATCCTCGAACCGCGCCAGCTCGGTGTCGGATCGGGCATGTCGCAATATGGCTGGCGGATCGGATCGGCCGGTGCCGGCGCGCTGGCGCTGGTGATTGCCGCGCGGGGCGGCTGGGAATGGGCTTATCTCGCCTGCGCGATGCTGGCACTGCCGGCGATGCTGGCGGGGCTGATCGTCGGCGAGCCGGCGCGACACCGCGAGATCGCGGTACGGCGCGGCATCGGCGCCATGCTCACCTCGATCTGGGGACCGTTCGCGCAATTCTTCACCCGCGAAGGCGCAGCGATCGTGCTGGCGTTCATCCTGATCCACAAGGTCGGCGATACGCTCGCCAACCTGACCTTCCGTCTGTTGTTCGACGACCTGAAGTTCACCAATGACGAGATCGCCTTCTACGATGTCGGCATCGGCTTCTGGGCCTATCTGATCGGCATCTTCGTCGGCGGCGTGCTCTATGCGAAGATGGGCATGAAGCGGTCGGTGCTGCTGTCGCTGGTGCTGATGGCGGTGTCGAACCTCAGCTTTGCCGGGCTCGCCGCGGCGGGGCATTCCAACTGGGGCATGGCGGGCGCGATCGGCTTCGAGAATTTCGCGAGCGGTTTCGGCGGCGTCGCGGTGGTGGCCTATTTCTCGGCGCTGACCGACCTGCGTTTCACCGCCGCGCAATATGCGCTGATCTCGGCGGCGGCGAGCATCGTCGGGCGGTTCGTGACTGGCACCACGGCGGGCGGGCTGATCGAGACCTTCGGCTATGTGAACTTCTACCTGCTCACCACATTGATCGCCTTGCCCGGCGTGTTCCTGTTCTGGTGGATGATCCGGTCGGGGTTGGTCGACCGGTCGATCGGCAGTGCCGGCGGGGGCGACGAACCGCCGGTGCCCGGCGCGGGTCCCGTCGTTGCGGGGGCATCGGAGCCGCCCGCAGCATGATCATCTATCTCGCGATCTTGGCGATCCAGGTGATGCTGGTGATCGACGTCATCCGCAACGGGCGCAACCAGCTTTGGATCATGGCGCTGATGTTCCTGCCTGGGCCCAGCACGATCGCCTATCTGGTGATCGAGGTCTATCCGCGGCTGCAGGGCAATCGCCACGTCCGCACCGCGCGGGCCAAGGCAGTGGCGGCGCTCGACCCGGAGCGCGAGGTGCGGGCGGCGCGCGATGCGCTCGACCTGGCCGATACCGCTGCCAACCGCATTCGGCTGGCGGACGCGCTGGCGGCGCTGGGCCGGTATGGCGAGGCGCTGCCGCTGCTGCGCGAGGCGATCGAGCGCGGACCGGTCGATATGCGTACTGGCGAGAAGCTGGCGCGGGCGCTGTTCGAAACCGGTGATCCGGCCGAGGCATTGACGGTGCTCGACGCAAACGATCCGGCGAGCGCGCAGAGCGACCGCGATCGCCAGGGGCTGCTCCGCGCGCGCATCCTGGAGGCGCTCGGGCGCAAGGAGGAGGCGCTGGCGCTCTATGCCGACCTCGTCACCCGCCTGCCGGGCGAGGAAGGGCGGTGCCGCTACGCCGCGCTGCTGCTCGACCAGGGCTGGGAGAAAAAGGCGCGGACCGTGCTGGAGGAAGTCGAGGCGCGGATGAAGCGGCTCGACCGGCAGCAGCGCGCGGCCGAGGCCGACATGTATCGCTGGGCGATGGACCGGTTGGGGGAATTGCGCGCGGCGCGCTGAACCTCAGATCAGCTTGCGCAGCGACAGGGTCGCGGCCCGGCCGAGCGGGTTGAGATAGCCGGGCTGATAGGGGATCGGCACCGCGCCCGTGCCGTCGCGCACGTCGATATGACCATCGAAGACATTGGTGACGTCGAGCGTGACGCGCATGCTCTTCGCCCATGCCTGATCGTCGAGGCCGGACAGATTGCCGAGATCGGCGAAGAGGCGGGCGTTGAGCGTAGCGAGATCGCTGAAGCGCAGGTCGCCGGCGGGGTCGTCGCCGACCACGCGCGTGCCGCTCTTCCATTGGCCCTCCAGGCCCAGCCCGATCCCGGCGCGCGAAGCGCGGACATTGAGGATGAGTTCATGGCGTGGTTGCCCGCCGCTCGCGACGATCGCATTGCCGGCCAGCAGGTCGAGCTTGGGCAAGCCCAGGCGAAGCTGGACATCGTCGCGCAGGCGCCAGACCTGCGACAGGTCGACCACGATATTGGCCTTGTCGCCCTTCCTGGCCGATGTCAGGCCCATGGCGTTGGTCGTGGCCGCAGCGGCGGCGGCGGGCGGCCAGGAGAAGGACAGGGTCGTATTCCATTCCGACCGGTCGGCGCGATCGATATTGAGCGGCCGGCTATCGATCGAAAGCAGGGTGCCGTCCGCATTCCGCACGAAGCGTTCGGGAAAGGCCTGCTCGATCGCCGGCGTGGCCGCCGGCAATGCATAGACCGGATCGTGCAGCGTGCTTTCGACATAATTGGCGCTGATGCGGAGGCTGTTGTCGGCAAAGGGCGTCAGCGTGACGCCGGCGGTGAGGCTGTGCTTGCGATTCTCCGCGAGATCGGGATTGCCGCCCGCGATCGCGGTGACCAGTACCGAGGTGCCCGTGCGATAGTCGAACACCGGCACGTTCGGGATGCGAATGGTCGGGCTGACCAGCTGGTCGATCGGCGGTGCGCCCTCCTCGTCGTTGATGGCGAGCGAGAATTGAACCGCCGATAGCGGGCTCCAATTGCCGCCATAGCCGATCGATTTGAGCACGCCATAGTGCGAGATGCGGGTCGCCGAGGCAGTGATATTGGCGATGAGACTGCCGGCCCAGGGAAGGAAATCGGCGCGGCGGCTGGTCAGCGGCAGGAGCAGGCGAAAAATGCCGATCTCCGTGTCCTGCGCGCGTTCCGTCCGGAAAACGGTGTCGGCCTGGATGCTGGTCGCATCGGCACGGTTGGCGATGCCGGACAGGTTGATCATCGCGAAGATGTCGCCAGCGGGCAGCTTGGCGACCGGGCCGTTGAGCATTGCGTTGGCGGTGACGATATCGCTGGTGGAGTCGCCGCGATCGGAGAGCCGCGTGCCGAGCAGGCCGATGGGCAGCGGCCCGAACGGATCGATCGACGGATCGCCGGCGAGGATCGCCGCCTGGAGCGGGCGGATGTCCACGCCGCGCTCGACGATGCTGTGCGACTGGTTGCGATCGTAGCGCGCGATCGCGTTCCAGTGCCATTTGCCGAACGCGCCGTCGGCGGCGAGGCCGAGGCTGGCCGCGACGGTACGGCTGGCCTGCCGAAGCGGGCGCGCCTCTCCGAGATAGCGGTAGAGGGTCACGTCCTCGCCGAGCGTGGAGAAGGGATTGCTGGCCGGTATGGCGAGCGCCGCCACTGCCGGGCCTTGAAACGAGTGGTTCCAGGAGGCCGACAATGTGGTGGTCAACGACAAGGCGGTGCCGCCCACGTCGCCGGCAATGTTGCCGTTGAAGCCGAGAGTCTCGGTCGCGCCGCGTAGCGTGCGAGTCGATGCGAGATCCACATCGGGGCCATCGGCCGTGCCGACCAGTGTGCCGCTCGTGTCGATCAGGGTGCCAATGCCGGTGTAGGGCGGGCGGGTGGGAGGCTCCACGGCGCGTTGGCTTTCAAACAACGCGTCCGCACCCTTGTAGCTGAGGCCGAGACCGACTCGTCGCTCCTCGTCGATCCGCGAATAGACCAGAGAAGCTTCGCGCGAGCCGCCGCCGCCCCGGGTAGCGGTGGCGGCGACCAGATTGGCCTTGAGCGAACGGAATTTCTTGAGGACGAGGAAATTCACCACACGCCGGTTCGGCGGAAAGCCCAGCCGCAGCGCCTTTTCCTCGGAATAGATCTCCGTCCGCCGCAGCGCCTCGGGCGGAAGCGTGGCGATTTCCGCCGGGCCCGATACCTGCTTGCCGTTGATGAGGACGATGGGCGGTTCGCCGCCCGCGGCCGACCGGGTCAGCGGCGCGAGCGCGGCGAGGAGGTCGCCGACGGAATCCGCGCCATAGGTGCCGATATCGGCCGCATCGAGCACCGCGATCGGCGCGACATCGGGCTCGCGTTCGCCCGTCACGACGACATCGGCGGGCATCTTCGCCTGCGGGGCGGAGTCGGGTGGCGTCGGGGGCTGCTCAAGCGTCTGCGCCCCGGCGCCCGAGGCCAGCCCCGACGCGAGCAATGTCAAGCCGCAGCAGAGCGCCGCGCGATGGGATGTTCCGAACCCGAGCAGATCGCGCACCTGTCACCCTTTGAAAGCCGGGTCTCGTCACGAACCCCCTTTCAGCGAGGACGCAGGCCGTCCGGAAATCCACACTGGCCGATACTTCACACCGTGATGGGGCGCCCCGCATCGGCAAAGGCGGCGGCAAGGACGGTCGCGCTGGCCAGCACGCCGTCGATACGGCGGATGCCGAGCAGGTCGGCGAGCAGCAGCCGCGCCGTCTCAGGCGCTGTCTCGGCGCGGGCGAGAACGGTCAGCACCGCGCTTTCCGCAGCGGTCATGCGCATGCAGCAGCAGGGCGCGATCGAGATGGGGCCGTTCGCGGTGGTCGCCAGATCGGCCATCAGCGCACGCATCAGCACGAGCGGGCGGCGAAAGCCTTCGCCGAAACCGTTGAGCATGGCGTGCGCGGCATGCGCATCGGCCAGGCCATGCGCGCCGATCCGCCGGATCGCGAACAGCGCGAGCCGCCCATTGGGGCAAGTCGGCATGGCGTGCGGCAACATCTGGGTAGGGGCCGGGACTGGGGTGACCGTCATGATACGCGACTCCGTCTGCTGGGTCAGCAGCGTCGCGTTTCGGTTATTGCAAGTCAATAGCAATAAGGATCAGGTCGGCGCTTCGTCATTTGCGGCAAGCACAACGCCGGCGAGATAGAGTGAACCGAGGATCAGGACGATCGGCGGTTCGGCCGGATCGGCGGCGGCAGTGATGTCGGCGAGCGCGGTCGGCACATCGGTGGCGGTGTTCGCGATCATGCCGAAGCCGCGGGCGATGGCGACCAACGCCTCGGGCGTATGATGCTCATGGTTGGGCACCGGAACTGCGTGAAGCGTCGTGGCAAGGTCGACGAAGGGTGCGAGCAGACCGCCGGGATCCTTGTTGGACAACATGCCGAGGATGAGGTGGACTTCGCTGCGGCCGATGCCGGGAAAGGCGATCTGGCGGAGCGTCGCGGCGACCATGGCGGCGGCGGCTGGGTTGTGGCCGCCGTCGAGCCAGAGCTCGCTCCCCGGAGGGAGCAGCTCTGCCAGCGGACCGGTGCCGAGGCGTTGCATGCGCGCGGGCCAGCGGGTCGCCTCGGCGGCGATGCGATAGGCCTCGGGCGGAATGACCAGGGGCGTCTGGTGGCGGAGCATCGCGATGGCGAGGGCGAGATTCTCGGGCTGATGGGGCCCGGCGAGGTTAGGCAGCGGGGTTTCGATGCGGCCCGCGGCATCACGGTAGCCGAGCTTGCCGTCGTCCGCGGCGAAGAACCAGTCGTCGCCCGCCGCCGATACGGGCGCTCGGGCAGCGCGCGCGACCGTTTCGACGCGCTGGGCGATGGGAATGGGGTAGCGCATGGTGACCAACGGCACGCCGGGCTTGGCGATGCCGGCCTTCTCGCCGGCGATCTCCTCAGCGGTGTCGCCGAGGAAGCTTTGATGATCGACCCCGAGCTGGGCGATGCCGGTGACGAGCGGGCGGGCGATGACGTTGGTCGCGTCGAGCCGGCCGCCCAGGCCGACCTCGACGATGCAGGCATCGGCCGGCGTGCGCGAGAAGGCGAGGAAGGCGGCGGCGGTGGTGACTTCGAAGAAGCTCGCGCCGATATCGCCTGCGATATCCAGTACTTCTTTCAGGAGGGCGGCGAGGGCGTCGTCCTCGATCAGCGTGCCGGCAATGCGGATCCGCTCGTTGAAGCGAACGAGATGGGGGCTGGTATAGACATGGACCGTCAGGCCGGCCGCTTCGATTGTCGAGCGGAGGAAGGCGCAGGTCGAGCCCTTGCCGTTGGTGCCCGCGACATGGAGCACCGGCGGGAGGCTGTCCTGCGGGTTGCCGAGGCGATCGAGCAGCTCGGTGATGCGCTCCAGGCCGAGGATGTCGGCGCCAGGGGAGAGCGACCAGAGGCGGTCGAGCTGGTGCTGGACCGCGGGGGAGGTGGAGGTGGCGGAGTCGAGCATTCTAAAACTTCCTCCCCTCCCGCTTGCGGGAGGGGCTGGGGGTGGGCATCCGCTGTCCGCTGGCGGCGCGCTTACTGAAGCCGGGCGCCCGCGCCTCGGTCCCCTCCCGCAAGCGGGAGGGGAGGAAGGAGGTCACGCCGCCTTCTTCGCGCACAGATAATCGATCAGGCTGGCGAGCGTGGCGCGCAGGTCGCGCCGGTGCTTCACCATGTCGAGCATGCCGTGCTCGAGCAGATATTCAGCACGCTGGAAGCCCTCGGGGAGCTTTTCGCGGATGGTCTGTTCGATCACGCGCTGGCCGGCGAAGCCGATCAGCGCGCCGGGCTCGGCGATCTGCACGTCGCCGAGCATCGCGTAGCTGGCGGTGACGCCGCCGGTGGTCGGGTCGGTCAGCACGACGACATAGGGCAGGCCGGCATCGTGCAGCATCTGGATCGCGACCGTCGCGCGGGGCATCTGCATCAGGCTGAGGATGCCCTCCTGCATGCGCGCGCCGCCGGCGGCGGTGAAGATGATGTACGGGCAATTGTCCTCGATCGCGTTCTCGACGCCGCGCACGAACGCCTCGCCGACCGCCAGGCCCATCGAGCCGCCCATGAAGGCGAAATCCTGCACGCCGACCACGGCCTTGCGGCCCTCGATCGTGCCGCGCGCGTTGATCAGCGCATCGCCTTCCGACGTTGCAAGTCGGGCGGCCTTGATGCGATCGACATAGCGCTTGGTATCGCGGAACTTGAGCGGATCGTCCTGCACCCGGGGCAGCGGGATGATCGTGTAGCTGCCGGCGTCGAAGACATATTGGAAGCGCAGGACCGGCCCAATACGCTCGTGATGCTGGCAGTTCGGGCAGACATGGAGGTTGTCCTCCAGCTCCTTCACGAAGACCATCTGCCCGCATCCCTTGCACTTGTGCCAGAGATTGTCGGGCGAATCCTTCTTGGGAACGACGAACGACAGTGCGTTCCGGACGCTGGTGAGCCAGCTCATAGTGTTTCCTTTCGGGCCGCGGCGATCGCCGTGGACAGGGAACGGATATAGGCCTCGACGGGCGCGCTTGCACCATCGCCGTGCTGGCCGACCAGCTCGACGATCGCCGAGCCGACCACGACGCCGTCGGCGACGCGGGCGATGGCGGCCGCCTGATCCGGCGTACGGATGCCGAATCCGACCGCGACGGGGATGTCGGTTGCCGCCTTGAGGCGCGCGACGGCGCTCTCGATCGAATCCTGCGCTGCCTGTTGCAGGCCGGTGATGCCGGCGACCGAGACATAATAGAGGAAGCCGCTTGCCCCATCGAGCACCCTGGGCAGGCGCGCCACGTCGGTGGTCGGGGTGGCGAGGCGGATCAGGTCGATGCCGGCGGCGCGCAGGTTCGGGCCGAGCTCGTCATCCTCCTCGGGCGGCAGGTCGACGCAGATGACGCCGTCGACGCCCGCATCGCGCGCGGCGTTGGCGAACCAGTCGGCACCACGGCGGAGCATCGGGTTGGCATAGCCCATCAGCACGACCGGCACGCCAGGATGGCGTTCGCGAAAGGCCTTGGCGATGGCGAGGATGTCGGCGGTGGTGGTGCCGGCGGCGAGGCTGCGCAGATTGGCGGCCTGGATCGCGGGGCCGTCAGCCATCGGATCGGTGAAGGGCATGCCCAGCTCGATCACGTCGGCGCCGCCGGCGACCAGCGCATCGAGTATCGCGCCGCTGGTCCAGGGTGCCGGATCGCCGGCGGTGACGAAGGTGACGAGCGCAGCGCGACGCTGTTCGCGGGCGCGGTCGAAGGCAGCGGAGAGGCGAGTCATCGTGCGGAGCGCCATTGGCTGAAGAGTTGGGAGAGAATGCCGACCAGGGCGCCCATTTCGACGGCTTCAAGCCCCCGGGGCAGCGGCAGGCGCCAATCGGAAAGGGCGAGGCCATATTGGTTCAGCTCGCGCACGATGAGCGCAGCCGCGGCACCCACCACGGCACCGGTCAGCAGGTTCGGGATGTTCATATCTCGACCCCCAGCGCCTCGGCGACGGTGAAGATGTCCTTGTCGCCGCGGCCGCACAGATTGCACAGGATGATTTGCTCGCGATCCATCTCGCGCGCGACGCGGGCAACGGCGGCGATGGCGTGGCTCGGCTCGAGCGCGGGGATGATGCCCTCAGTGCGGCAGAGCAGCTGGAAGGCGTCGAGCGCCTCGGTGTCGGTCGCGCTGGTATATTGCACGCGGCCGATCGAGTGGAGCCATGAATGCTCCGGGCCGATGCCGGGATAGTCGAGGCCTGCCGAGATCGAATGCGCCTCGGCGATCTGGCCGTCCTCATCCTGAAGCAGATAGGTCTTGTTGCCGTGGAGCACGCCGGGCGACCCGCCGGCAAGGCTCGCGGCATGCTGTTTGTCGAGGCCGTGGCCGGCCGCTTCCACGCCGAGCATCGCGACATCGGCGTCATCGAGGAACGGGTGGAACAGGCCGATCGCATTCGATCCGCCGCCGATCGCCGCGACGAGCAGGTCGGGCAGGCGATCGATGCGGCTCAGCATCTGCGCGCGCGCTTCCTTGCCGATCACGCTCTGGAAGTCGCGGACCAGCTCGGGATAGGGATGCGGGCCGGCGGCGGTGCCGATGATGTAGAAGGTGTCGTGGACGTTCGCGACCCAGTCGCGCAGGCCCTCGTTCATCGCGTCCTTCAGCGTCATCGCGCCGGAGGTGACCGGGCGAACTTCGGCGCCGAGCAGCTTCATGCGGAACACGTTCGGCTGCTGCCGCTCGATATCGCGCGCGCCCATATAGATGACGCAGGGCAGGCCGAAGCGCGCGCAGACCGTGGCGGTGGCGACGCCGTGCTGGCCGGCGCCGGTCTCGGCGATGATGCGGGTCTTGCCCATGCGCATGGCGAGCAGGATCTGACCGACGCAATTGTTGATCTTGTGCGCGCCGGTGTGGTTCAGTTCGTCGCGCTTGAACCAGACTTGGGCACCCTTGCCCTCGGGCGCGCTTTCGCGGAGCGTCTCGGTCAGCCGCTCGGCGTAATAGAGCGGGCTGGGGCGGCCGACATAATGTTCGAGCAGATCCTCGAACTCGGCGGTGAAGGCGGGATCGGCCTTGGCGGCGCGATAGGCCTGATCCAGCTCGAGGATCAGCGGCATCAGCGTCTCGGCGACGTAGCGGCCGCCGAATTCGCCGAAATGCCCGCGTTCGTCGGGCTGGGCGCGGAAGGAATTGGGGACGTTCATGGTGCGGGCGCTTTAGCACCTCGGATGAGCGTGTCGAGTTGAGTAAAACTCTTCGCCGGCGAAGCCCGGCCGCGTCAGAGGGTTTTGACGGTATCGAGGAAGGCGGCGATCTTCGTCACGTCCTTGATGCCGGGCGCGGATTCCACGCCTGAGGATACGTCGACCATCGTCGCGCCGGTCACCGCCACGGCTTCCTCGAGATTGAGCGGGTCGAGCCCGCCGGACAGCGCCCAGGGGAGGGGGTGGCGGAAACCCTGGAGCAGGGTCCAGTCGAAGCGCACGCCCATGCCGCCGGGCAGGGTTGCGCCGGGCGGGGTCTTGGCGTCGTAGAGAATGCGGTCGGCGGCGCCCGCATAGGTCGCAGCGGCGGCGAGATCGGCGCGGGTCTTGACCGCGACGGCCGCCCAGATGGCGAGGCCGGTGCGCGCCTTGATCGCCGCGGCGCGAATGGGGCTGGTATTGTGGAGCTGCAGCGCCTGGAGTTGGCCGGCGCCGATCGAGGCTTCGAGCAACATATCGTCGGGATCGACGAACACGCCGACGCGGGTGACATGGCCGGGCACGCGCGCGGCGAGCTGCGCAGCGCGTTCGCGGCTGAGAGTGCGCGGCGAGGGCGGGAAGAAGACGAAGCCGACATGGCTCGCACCGCCGCGGATTGCGACATCGAGGGTTTCGGGCGTCGAAAGGCCGCAGATCTTGGCGGTGACGGGCATGGCGCTGCCATAGGCGTCAGGCGAGGGGCTTGACCAGTACCGTCATGTAGAGTGGGGGCTCGACCAGTACCGGGAAGTCGCGCCGCTCCACTGTGCGGTGGTATCCGCGGCGTTCGTAATAGGCGATCAGCTCTGCCCGGTTTTCGATGACGGTCATCTCCATCGTCGAGGCGCCGAAAATGTCCCGGGCGAGCGTTTCCGCCGCCACGATCAGCTGCTTGCCGAGGCCGGCTGCCTGAAGCACGGGCTCGATGCAGAGCAGGCCGAGATAGGCGAGGCCGTCGCCGCGATCGGTGACCTCGACGCAGCCGATCGGCGTGTCGCCGTCGAGCGCGATCAGCAGGCGTTCGGCCGGGTTGGCCAGAGCGGCCTGGAGCGTGGCGAGCTCAGTGCGCGTTCCGTCGAGCAGATCGGCCTCATGCGTCCAGCCGGCTCGGGCCGTGTCGCCGCGATAGGCGCGCTCGATCACGGGATGCAGGCGCGGGAGATCGTCCGGCACGGCAAGGCGAATCACGGGATCGGACATGGCTTAAAGCGTCGCGCCGATCTCGCGCGCGGCGGTGTCGGGATCTTCGGCCTGAGTGATCGGGCGGCCGACCACCAGGATCGAAGCGCCGGCATCGAGCGCCTGGCGCGGCGTCACAACACGCTTCTGGTCGCCGGCAGCGCCATTGGCGGGGCGGACGCCGGGAACGACGAAGAAGCCCTTGGGCCACAACGCCTTGGCTGCTGCCACTTCAGCGCCGGAGCAGACCACGCCATCGACGCCAGCCTTCATCGCCAACTCGGTCAGGCGCAGCACCTGATCGTGCGGATCGTCCGGGCAGCCGATCGAGGCGAGATCGCGCGCGTCGAGGCTGGTGAGCGTGGTGACCGCGACGACCTTGGTCCCGGTCGGCGCGGCGGCCTTGGCATCCTCGAGCATTGAACGGCCGCCGGCGGCATGCACCGTCAGTATCGCCGGCTCGAGCGGGCGCAACGCCATGATCGCCTTGGCGACGGTGTTGGGGATGTCGTGGAATTTCAGGTCGAGGAAGATCGGCAGGCCGAGTTCGGCCATCTCGCGCACGCCGGCGCGACCGTTGGCCATGAAGAATTCGAGGCCGAGCTTGATGCCGCCGACATGGTGATGGACGCGCTGGGCGATCGCCTTGGCGCGTTCGAGATCAGGCGTGTCGAGCGCGACAAAAATGCGGCTGGTCATGCGCCCCCCGGCGGAACGGCAGTGGGCACGGCCGCAGGCGGGATGACCGGCGCATCGGGCTCGAGCGAGGCGGGCGCGGCCGGGGCGAGCACGCCGCGCAGATCGGCGAGAGTGCGTTCCGAGGTGGCCAGCCGGTTGCGCAGCCGCCAGCGGATCGCGTTGTAATAGAGCATGGTCGGCACCAGGCCGATCAGGAAGGTGACGAACAGCAGCAGCGGCAGGTTCACCTCGGCGATCAGGCCGCCCCATAGCTTGATCGGCACCGTGGTCCAGTTGCCCAGCGTGAACACCGCGGCAACGAAGGCGAGCAGGCACCAGAACAGGATCTTCAGGAACTGCATCGAGCGCTGTGGCCTCCAAAATTGCCCATATAGGGTAATTCTTACGTCTCCGGTGCCGCTTTGACCAGCCTAGCCCCCAAGTTCGTCATGCCGGACTTGTTCCGGCATCCATCGTGCCACAAGCGCCGTCACCGCGAGTGGAGAGATGGACCCCGGAACAAGTCCGGGGTGACGGGTGGAGAGGCAGTGGCTAGCCGATTTCCTTGCGCAGCGACGCAATCAGGCCCGGGATTGCCTGCAGCTTGGGTTCCTCCTCGTCGAGGATGGCGCAGAAGGCGGCGCGTTTGATGGCGGCGACGCGGCCGGGTTTCAGATTGGCGGTGGCGGGGAGTGAGGACAGCACGATGTCGATCATCCGCTCCGCACCATGGAGGCGGCCCCAGAGATAGTCGTTCTCGCGGTACGCGCGGCTGAAAAAGGCGCCGAAGCTGTTGAACTGGATGCCCTTTAGCGTCGCCTCGGCGCCGCCGGCGCGGATCGACTTGGCGTCGTCGGGCGCGATGCGATCGACCTTGATCGGATCGAACTCGTCGAGCCCTTCGCCCTGGAGCAGCGGCAGGGTGGCGACGTCGAAATAGGGGAAGCCGAGATAGGTGAGCAGGATCGGCCGCTTCAGCTCGCGCGCCAGGCCAGTGAAGGCGGCAGCGAGGCGCTCCTCCGTATCGGTATCGAGCTGTTTCAGGTCGAGCGACTCGGCGAGCCTGTCGAGCAGCGGGCCGGCATCGCCACGCAGCAGTCGCACATCCTTGCGCAAATGCGCGTGGCGGTCGGTGCGCTTGCATTCGAGATAGTCGGCGAGCGAGGCATAGACCGCGTCGCGGATCGGCTCGAGATCGGCCTCGTCGTGATCGGCTTCCAGCTCGGTCAGGCGGCGGGCGAGCAGGCGCAGGCGGCGGATGCGGAAGCCGAGATCATAGGAGCGCAGAAAGCCGATCGTGACCGCGCTCGCGCCATCCGAGAAGCTGGGCTTCAGATCGTCGAAGCCGCGTTCGCGTACGGCGTCGGCGATATGGCCGCGAATGCGTTCCCAGCGCTGAGGCCCCGGTTCGCCGCCGGCATGGTAGAGTAACGAGCTCAGGGCCTCGATCACGCCGGCGATCTTGAGATGGCCATAAGCGGCATAGCCATAGCCGGCGGCCTTGGCCGCGGCGGATTGCGCCCGGGCGCGCCATGTCGCGAGACGCGAAACGGTCGGGGAATCGAGGAACAGGGTATAGCCGAACAGCGCCTCGACGCGTGCCTCGACTTCGGGCCGGATGCTCGCGACGATGCCGCGCATCCGCTCGATCGTGCGGGAGCGCTCGGCGATATCCTCCAGATTGTCGCGGATCGGCTGCTGGCGCGGCAGCTCCGACACGGCGCCGATGATCGTCTGGAAGAAGCCCGGCGCGTTGGGGTTGTGCGGGCCGAAGCGCAGCTTCACGTTGGGCGAGGGGTCGATATAGACGAAACGGCGGTCGATCTCGCGGCGCGCGGGCCGCTCGCGCAGGGCCTCGATCGCGGGGCGGAACGGCGCATTGGCGAGCACCGAGCCGTCGATCAGCACGGCCTGGTCGGCCGCATTGGCGGCGAACTGGCGCGGCAGGACTCGCTTCAGGAAATCGGCGCGTTCGGGCCATTCGACCTTGCGATGCTTAAGCACCTTGTCGAGCTCGCCGACCATGAAGGGCGGGAAGGCACCGGGGAAGCTGGAGGTCGAGCGCGCGGCGAAGGCGAGCTCGGCCGGATGGGCGAGGGTGTCGCCGGCCGTGCCGTGATCGGTGAAGGGGACGACGAGGCGATGCTCGGTCTCGAGCACCTCGGGTGGCGAGTTGAGCATCAGGCGCTCGGGATGGCCGCGGAAATCGGTGACGGTGACGAACAGGTCGAGCGGTTGGCCTTCCGGCAGCAGGCGCGCGCCGCGTGGCGCCGACGCCATCGCATTGAGCGCGTCGAGGATCAGGCCAGTAAACAACGCGCCGCCAAAGGGCGGTTCGAACCAGCGCGAGCGGATGAAGTGCGACAGCTTGGCGCGCACCTCATCGCGCGCGCCGGCCTCGACCAGCTCGTCGATATTGTCGCCGCTGCGTTTCTCGGCGTACCAGGCGATCGGCAATGCCCATATCTTGGAGAAGCGCGAGGACGGCGCCTGGTGCGTGTCGATCAGCGCCTCGATATCGGCCGAATCGAGCCATAGCTTGGTCAGCGGCTCGAGCGACTGGCCGGTCGAGATCGCCTGGGCCAGGAACACGCCGTTGATGCCGCCGGCGCTGGCACCGGCGATGATGTCGACCAGCACGCGCATGCGCAGCCCGGTCTCTTCCTCGATCTCCTGGAGCAGGTCGCGATAGACGCCCTGGCTGCCGCCCGCCGGCGTCTCGCCCTTGTGGAAGGCCTGGCTCGCCCGGGCGAGGCGCCAGATCTCCTTGGTGATGCCATGCATGTAGACGGCAAGGCTGATGCCGCCATAGCAGACCAGCGCAAGGCGAAGCTCTTTCTGCCGCATCAGGTCAGCTCCACCGTCGCCCAGATCGGGAAATGATCCGATGCCTTGCGCGCGGTGGCGCTGTGATGGACGCCGCAATCGGTGATGCGCAGGTCGGACGAGACCATGATGCGGTCGAGCCGGACGACCGGGCGGCGGACGTGGAAGCTCGGGCCGGTGGCGGCGAAGCTGTAGTCGCGGCCGAAATCGCGCAGGCAACCGCTCTGCGCGCTCCATTCGTTGAGATCGCCCATCAGCACGGTCGGGCGGCGCTTGGTGCTCGAATCGACATGAGCGAGGATCGCATGCGCCTGGCGGCGGCGCCACAGGCCCGACAGGTCGAGATGCATGCCGACAATACGGACCGGCACGCCATCAGCGCGGACATCGGCCATCACCGCACCGCGCGGTTCGAGCGCGGGGAGGTGGATCGCCTCGCAGTCGATCACGACGGAATCCTTGCGGATCAGCAGGACATTGCCGTGCCAGCCCATGCTGCCGCTGTGCGCGCCGAGCGGCACCGCTTTCCAAGGACTATGCTCCTCCAGCGTGTGGAGGGGGATGACACCGGCCTTGGTGCCGAAGCGGCGATCCGCCTCCTGCAGGGCGATGATATCGGCATCCACCTCGCGCAGCACCTCGAGGATCCGGTTGGGATCGCGACGGCGGTCGAGGCCGATGCCCTTGTGGATATTGTAGCTGGCGACCTTGATCATGTGCGTAGTGCAACGCCGATCGGTAAAGTTGGTTCGCCGCGCGTCACGATACGCCCGGCTTTCCTGTCGTATATGCCCAGTTTCGCGCCAAACCAGCGCGAAAATCGCAGACGTGCCTTACGCGGCGGTGGCGCAGTAGCGCTGAAGGAAATCCTGGTGACTTGGCATCTTCGCCACCGCGCCCGAGATGCCGGTCTTCAGGTCTCCCAGCGCCTGGCGGAGCTGGCCCGGCGGCATCAGGCGGGCAAGATGGTGATAGCCGCGCGGCTCGATCCGCTGGCCAAGCATGACCTGCACCCAGGAATCCACCCGGAACAGCTCGTCCGATGCCTGATAGGCCTGCGCGTTTTCGCGGAACAGGGCAATGCGCCGCACCAGCGATTCCGGAAGCTCCATGGTCCGGCATCGCTGCCAGAAGGCACTGTCGTCGCGTTCGGTGAGGCAATAATGAAGGATGACGAAGTCCCGCACGCCCTCCAGCTCGGTGCGCGAGAGCTGGTTGTAGCGGTCGATCAGCGCCTCATCGAAGCCGTTGAACGGGAAGGACTGCATCAGCCGCGTCACCGCGATCATGATGAGGTGGATGCTGGTGGATTCGAGCGGCTCGATGAAACCGCTGGCCAAGCCAAGGGCGATGCAGTTTCGGTTCCAGACCTTGCGACGCGCGCCGGTGCGATAGCGGATCAGGCGCGGATCGAACAAGGGTTCGCCCTCGATCTGATCGAGCAGCAGGGCCTTGGCGTCTTCATCGGCCATATGGTCGCTGGAGAAGACCAGCCCGTTGCCGACGCGGTGCTGCAGTGGGATGCGCCAGCGCCAGCCGGCCTGGTGCGCGATCGCACGGGTATAGGGGACGGCGGGGCCGACCGATTCCGTCTGCACCGCATAGGCGCCGTTGGTGGTGAGCCAATGGCCCCAATCCTCATAACCGGTCTGAAGCGTCTGCTCGATCAGCAGCGCGCGGAAGCCAGTGCAATCGATGAACAGGTCGCCCGGGACGATTTGTCCGGACTCCAGCACAAGTGACTGGATAAACCCGGTTTCTGCGTCCTGTGCGACTCTGGCGATCTTGCCTTCTACGCGCTTGACCCCATCCGCTTCGCTGCGGGCGCGGAGGAAGCGGGCATAAAGCGTCGCATCGAGGTGATAGGCATAGTTGATCTGGCTATTCTCGCCCGTCGCGAACTTGCCCGCTTTCGCTGCCTGCAGCTCGAAGCAATAGTCGCCGATCTCGCCGCCAAAGCCTTCGGCGCGGGCCTGCAGCCAGAAATGGTGGAAATCGGCCATCCAGGTCGACTTGCCGAGCACGCCGAACGAATGGAGATAGTGGTCGCCGACCCTGCTCCAGTCATCGAAAACGATGCCCAGCTTGAAGCTCGACTGGGTGGCGCGCATGAAATCCTGCTCGTCGATGCCGAGCAGCGAGTGGAAGGCGCGGACGGTGGGGATGGTGGATTCGCCTACGCCGATCGTGCCGATCTCGTCGGATTCGACCAGGGTGATGTCCAGCAGCCCGCCGAGCTGTTTGGAGAGTGCGGCGGCGGCGAGCCAGCCGGCAGTGCCGCCACCGGCAATGACGACCTTGCGTACGACTTGTCCGTCCATGCCGGGGCTTTCCATGTCAGCGATTCAGGCGATTGAGCAGCATGGCGCGCAAGCGGCGCGCCCTGATCTCGTCGAGCGGGGCGAGGTTGCCACGGGCCGCCTCGGGCAGATGAGCGCCCGCCTGGTCGGCGGGACCGAAGACATAATAGTCGAACAGCGCGCGCCAGGCGCGCTTCTCCGGCTCCGGGCGGTCACGCAGACTGAGCAGCGCATGCAGCAGCGTATTCTGCGGCGTGTCCATGAAGGCGGGGGAGGCGTTCCACCAATAGTTGATCAGTATGTTGAAGCGATCGAGCGCCTCGACATGATGCCACCAGAGCGCCGGGTAGAAGAGGATGTCGCCTGGCTCCAGATCTGCCACCTGGCCCGCCGCCAGCGCCTTGGCGAAGCGGGGATGGCGATCGAGATCGGGATTGCGGAAATCGACCATGGAGACGACCTGGCCGCCGGGGGTCGGCTCGAGCGGCCCGGGGTAGAGATTGTGCACTTGTTCCGGCGGGAAGAGCGTGAAGCGGCGCCGGCCGACCATGCAGCAGGCGATGTTGTTCGACATGTCGTAGTGCGCCGACGCGGTCGTGCGATTGCCGATCCAGATGCTGACGATGGGCGGGCTGTCGCCAAGCTCCGCCTGATCGAGGCCGAGGTCGTTTTCCTGCCGCAAGCCCGGCAGATAGGTGTCGAGATCAGTGGAGCCGACATAATAGGAGGGCGGCCGGTCCTGGTGCCATTCCGCCTGAAGCCGGTCGAGCAGCTCGTCGAGGCGCACGCGGCCGGCCTCGAAATTCATCGCCGTCACGTCGTCATTGTAGAAGAAACGGCCTTCGATCTCGGGCTGGCCGACAAAACCGACAACCGGGTTTCCGCCGTAGTAGGATTTCAGATAAGCGATCGCGGCTTCCGGCGAGTCCAGTCCCGCGCGCACCAGCGGCCAGTCGCGGGCGACACCCTTCAGGATGACCGGCTCCTGGGCCTCCATCAGCGCGTCGAGCGGGATATCGTCCGATGCGACACCCTCGATCATCCTGGTTTTGCGGAGGCTGGTCATGATCTGTTCGCGCCGGTCAGGCGGCGCCGGCCTTTCGGTTCTTGAGATCGATGAGACGGCTCATATTGCCCATGGAAGCGATCACGAAAAAGGCGAGGGGCAGGAAGCCGCTGGCGTTCAACTGCTCGAGCCGGGCGCCGTCGAGCTGCGCCAGGGCGTTGCGGGAGATGGTGAAGAGATCGGGCAGGACATATTTGCGCGTCTCGTCCAGCTCGATCTCGACTGCTACGGCTTCGATCAGACCAGCCCGGTCGAACATGTCGAACATCGGCTGGTTGGCCTCTATTCCGGCATAGATCGTCCGTAAAATTCCAGCGATATGTTCAAGATAGGGTGCGTTCCCGCCATGAGGCAGGAAGAGCGGCAGCCCGTCGCTATGGCTGACGCGGGGATGGTCGAGATCGATATGGATCATCGGCTCGCCTTCTGTCCCGCCACCCTTGAAGCCGATCAGGAACGGCCCACGCTGCAACGTGGCCGGGACGTAGCGGCCCTGCCAGCCCGTCTCGCCAAGGAAGAGATTCTCGTCGCGGTCGAGCCCGAGCAGGGCGACTGCCTGGAACATGCCGCTTTCCTCGCGACGAAAGAAGATCGGATATTCGCGCTGGAGTTCCTCGAACTCGGTCGGGAAGACCAGCACCTGGTTGACGCTGTCGCCGAACTCGGCCCGATGATGGGCGATCACCTTCAGGTCCGGGTGATCGACATTGTTCAGCGGAACGCGGTTGGTCATGCGATACTATCCAGCCCATGCAATGTTCGGTCATGCAACCGGGCGGTTCTCCAACCGCCTGGACGGGCATTTGCGGCCATGATGGGACAAAGGGCGGCGAAGCTCAATTCCGGGCGGGAAAAAAGGCCGCTGCGAACAGCGGCCTTTCTCCCCCTCCTGGTGTCGGAACCTCGGATCAGAATTTGAACCGGGCACCCAACATGAAGCGACGATCGAGTTCCTGCGCGAACCACAGCTCGGATTTCGCGCGCGCATAGGTGCGGACGCTTTCCTCGAGCAGGTTGATGGCTTCCAGCGTGACCGACACGTTCTTCGTGACGTCATAGCTGATGTTCATGTCGAGCTGACCGAACGGTGCCGTAAACTCCGGATTGCGCGAGTCCTGGCGATTGATCCCCGAGAGGAACTTGTCGCGCCAGTTATAGGCAAGCCGGGCCGAGAGGCCGTTCTTGTCGTAGATCAGCGTCGCGTTGAACGTGTCGCTCAACCCGAGCAGCGCGAACTGGTCCTCGCTCGGGCTGGCGCCCAGGTTGAAGCCGACATCGCCCCGAACCATCGTATAGGCCGCCGATACACCGAAACCGGTATCGCCGAGGAAATACTGGCCGGCGACTTCGATGCCCCAGATCTTCGCGTCCTTGTTGTTGATCGGGCGCGATACCTGGAACTGGTAGAGCGGATCGGTCGCGTTCGCGTTCACGTCCAGCGTGCTGTTGATCGTCTGGACATAGGCGTCGTCGAGCGAGTGCGTCACGGGATTGAAGTGCGCATTGAACTGGGCCGTCGCCGCTGCCACCGAGCCGGTGCTCTGGATCAGCGCCGTCATCGCGAACAGGTTCACGTCGCTGGTATCAGCCCCAAGCCCCTGGAGCGCCGCCTTGGCGGCGCCCGAACGGGTCCCGGCCGCGCCCGAGCTGGGATCCCGAAGGCCGAACAGGTCAGAGGTGAACTGGCCGCGGCCGATGAAGTTGTGCACCCGCTTCTCGAACAGACCGACCGAGATGTAGCTGTCGGGCTTGAAATAATATTCGAGCGAGACGTCGAAATTGTCCGAGGTCAACGGGGAGAGGCGTGCGTTGCCGGTATTGCCCGAGGCAACGCCGCCATTGTTGATCGGCCGCGGCGGTCCGCCCACCGTGGTTGAGGTGAACAGGTCGCTGTAATTGGGCCGGGCGATCGTCTTGCTGAACGAGAAGCGTGCGATCAGGTTGTCCACCGGCTCGATCTGGAAATCGAACGAAGGCAACAGGTTGTTGTAGCTTCCCTTGTCCGTCAGGAAGCTGTTCTGGTTCGAAATGACGACGGTGAAGTCGTTGTCCGACACCCAGTTGATGGCGGCGGGGACGGCAACCAGCGAGGTCGATGTCGATTTCGTGCTCTCATAGCGCACGCCGGCGACCATGGCGGCCTTGCGCCCGGCGATTTCGCCCTTCCACGTCATCTGGCCATAGGCGGCCCAGATGGTTTCCTTCACACGGTTGTCCTGATTGGCGGTGACGCCGACGGCATTGCCCGCCTTGGCGTAATAAGGCGACAGGATGGAATAGATGTCGGACGCATTGCCGCGGAACGCGATCTGCGACGCCGGGTCGCCCCCCGGGTTGTATTGGTTGAACTTGCATTCCAGGCAGAAGCTCTGGAGCGCGCCCGGCGCAAGCTGGTTCACGTCGCCGGGGTGGGTGATACCCCAGTCGCCGAGCGTCTGCTGCGTGGCGACGAAGGTCTGGTGCATGTCCGAGCTGCGATAATTGCCGCCGAAATCGAAGCGGCTGCCGCCGCCGAGATCCCAGCCGAAATCGGCGCGGCCCTCGCGGATCGTCTGATCCTGGGTCGACCGGAACGTGCGTCCGACCTGCGAGCCGACATCGTTGATGTCGAGCTGGCCGTTCCCGTTGCTGCCGATGGTGATCGCCTGCCGCGGAATGCCGCCGCTACCATAGTCGACCGAATGCGCGGCAACGACGTTGGCGCCCATGCCGACCAGCGTCGAGCTGTTGCCGTTCGGATTGTCCGGCCGGCTCGACGACTTGCTGATGTGACCGTCCAGGTTCAGCGAGAAATTCTCTGCAAAGTCCCATTTGGCGTTCAGACCATAATCCTGGAGCTTGCTGCGCTGCGCGCGGTTCTGCGCCTCGAAGCCCTCGTCCTTCTGGCCGTTGATCGTCTCATGCAGATAGGTGGCGGTGGCGACCGTCGAGTTGCCGTCGAAGGTCACGACATCGAACGGCCGGCTGAACCAGTTGGACAGATCCGAGCGGACTTCGCGTTGCCTGTTCTCCGCATAGAGAGCGTCGGCGGTCAGCGTCAGTGAATCGGTCGGGCGGAATTGCAGGACCGCCTGGCCGTTGAAGCGCTCGCGCGTGCCCTCGGCATAGTGATACCGGCTGTCGTTCGGGATCGCGACCAGCTGGTTCGCGTTGGTCGGCGCCCCGTTGACGACGGTGCAGCCGGCGGTCGGCGTGCTGCCGGCGCAGATTGAGGGTACAGGGGCATCGTTCGGATTGGGCCCGGGCTTGGTGCGTACGAAGCCCCCCGAGAGAAAGGTGCTGTACGGAATTATGTTCCAGTTGTTCGACGTTGCGGCGATCGAGGTATAATTGCGCTTCTGATAGCTGCCGAACAGCGAGACGCCGAACATCTCGGACGGATCGGTCCAGTTCAGGACGCCGGAAACCTCGGGCGTGACCTTGGAACCGCAGTCGAGGCAGCCGTTCACGCTGGTGTCGTAGACCGCCTTGGCGCCGATGCTGCCCGAAATGCCGGAGGGGCCATCGAGCGGATGGCGCGAGACCACATTGATCGTCGCGCCGATGCCGCCGGACGGGATCGCGGCGCGGCCCGTCTTGTAGACCTCCAGCGTTTTCACGCCTTCCGCGGCGAGGTTCGAGAAGTCGAAGGAGCGGCTGGTGCCCTGCGCACCGTCGGAGTTCTGGTCGCCGCCAACCACCGACACGATCGAGGTCGCCAGGGTGCGGCCGTTGAGCGTGACGAGGTTGTAGTTAGGGCCGAAGCCACGCACCGTGACCAGCGCGCCCTCGCCGTTGGTGCGGTTGATCGACACGCCGGTGATGCGCTGAAGCGACTCCGCCAGGTTGGTGTCGGGGAACTTGCCGATGTCCTCGGCCGAAATCGCATCGACCACGCCCGACGAGTTGCGCTTGATCGCGATCGAGCGCTCCAGGCTGGCGCGGATGCCAGTGACAACGATGTCCTGCTCGCCATCGCCGGCCTGTCCATCGGCCGTTGCCGCCGGCGCGGCCTGCGCCAGCGCCGCACCCGGCATCATCAGACATACAGCGACCGCGATTGCGGATGTGGACCGCGCAAACGCCGACGAACGCCCAAAGTTTTTCATATTACCCCTCCTCAACGGCGCGCTGCGAAGGCGGCCGATATTGTTTTCTGCAAGCAGGATTCGCGCTGCTTGATGGTAACGGTACCAAAATGTCTGACGTTGTCAATCCGGCGGAATCGGGTTTTGCGGCGGTAATAAAACCAGAATGGCCACGTTTTTCCGGAAGATCAGCCTTGATCGAAAAAAGTTAGCGTGCGCAGCAAAGGCCATGGCACGCGCCGGTCAGTGTAAATCCCGCACAATTGCGCGGGTTGGCGTGTTGCTCGCGACATGAACCGCACCGCGAACGACGCGGCGCCACATTGTTCTACCCCGTTCTTCCTCCCAGGCTCAGTGTGGCAAGATCGCAACGCTGCCGATATTTCCGCCAGCGGCTCCAGCGCGCGGGATCACCCCTTCAATTCTACAGGCGCGTGCGCCTATCCCCCGTCAGGGGCGTTGCGCGCCGATGGCATCTCCGGCAGGCAGCGCGCGATCGACTCGCGGAATCGCGCGATCGTCCGTTGCACTTGTAAGAGAGCGCCCTGCGCCGGGAGATTTGAAGCATGACTATCACTCGCATCGACTCGGGCTCGCGGATGAGTCAGGCCGTGATTCACGGCGATACCGTGTATCTCGCGGGGCAGGTCGGTGCGCCGGGCGAGAGCGTGACGGCGCAGACCAAGGCAGTGCTGGCGCAGGTCGAGGATCTTCTGGCGCGCACCGGAAGCGACAAGTCGAAGCTTCTCTCGGCGACGATCTGGCTCGCCGACATGGCCGATTTCGGCGAAATGAATGCGGTGTGGGACGCATGGATCGGCGGCCAGGGCGCCCCGACGCGGGCCACCGGTGAGGCAAAGCTGGCGACGCCCGAGTACAAGGTCGAGATCATCATCGTCGCCGCGCGCTAAGCTGAAGGAGGCGCGGGGCCAGCACGGCTCCGCGCTATTCTTCGAGCGCCTTGCGCTGGGTCACCACCGGAATGCCATGCCCGTCGACTTCGAAGCCGGCGACATGGAAACCGTGGCGCAGGTTGAGCAGGATCATCGGGTTGTTCGCGGCGCGCGTGCGGGTTTCCACATGACGATAGCCCAGCGCCCGGGCCTCCTCATGCTGCCGCTCCATCATCAGCGCGGCGAGGCCGATACGGCGCGCCTCCGGTGCGACGCCGCCAAGCCAGCTGTAGAACAGGCTCTCGCCCCGCCGATAACCGAGCTTGAAGCCCACGGGCACGCCGTCCTCGCGCCGGGCGAGCAGCAAATGCGGATCGGCGACATGTGGCAGCCGATTGGCCAGATAGCCGGGGTCGAAACCGGGAAACACTGCCTCGCAGAGCGGCAGGAGCAACGCGACTGCCTCCGCCGCGGTGCCGGTGAACGTCTCAATGCGCGGAGCGTCGGTGGGAGAGAAGGGCATGGAGTCTTTCTGCCTTCTGATGCGGCCTTTCGCCAGTCTATGATGGTCAGAGGCGGACTTCGTACCGCCAGACATCGAGGCGGAAGATGCCGTCCGGGGTCGGCAGCTCGCTGGTGAAGACACCGGCGCGATGCCAGCCCGATTTCTCGTAGAAGCGCGCCGCGCGGTCGTTGCCGATCGCGCAGGCGAGCCATGCAACCTCCACGCCGGCCGCGCGCAACTGCTCCACCGCATCCGCCATCAGCGACGGGGCAACGTCGCTGCCGCGCGCTTCGGCCGAGACATAGAATTGATAGAGTTCGTCGCCCTTGAGCATCGAGAAGCCGAGAATCTTCCCGTCGCGCTCGCAGACGCGCACGCTGGTTAGTGCTTCCACGAGCCGCTTGCGGAAGCTCTCCAGCGTGCGCAGCCGCGCGAGTTCAGCCGGCAACACGGCGGCATGGCCGTCTTGCCAGCCATCGAACCACAAACGGGCGAGGGCGGTGACATCTGCTTCAAGCGCGTTCCTGATCATGCCGTCACACTGTCTCCACCATCTCCACCATCTCCACCATAGTCGAGCGTTACTTCCTCGATCAGGAACTGGGAACGCAAGGTCTCTGCGAGGATATGCGCGGTATGAGAGTCCGCGACGTCAGCCTCGATCTGCATCCTGATCAGCCCGGCTGAGCGGCGGATCAACGCGAATGCAGGCACAAGGCCGCGCCGCGCGAACTGGCCGAACACGCGTGGGACCAGTTCTGGATCGTCGGCACCGTGCACCCGGTACCGCGCGACGGGGCGCTGAAGCTCCATCACGGAAGCGCCATGGCCGGCGATCGGCCACGCGCGATGGTCGCGCGCGCCAGGCGGTCGGCGGCGACGTTGACGGCGAGGCCGTTGCGTTCGGCATCGGCCCAGACCTGGTGGAGGCGATCCGGGATCGCGTCGATCCGCGCGGCGACCTCCGCGCTGTCCCAGCCGAGATATTCGGCGCAGACATTGATGATCCCGCCGGCATTGACGACATAGTCCGGCGCATAGAGCACGCCGCGCTCGGCCAGCGCCGTGCCGTCCTCCTCGTTGCCGAGCTGGTTGTTCGCCGCGCCGCAGACTACGGTGGCGCGCAGCTTCGGGATGCTCCGCGCATTGAGCACGCCGCCCAGCGCGCAGGGCGCGAAGATGTCGCACCGCGCCTCCAGCACACCACCTAGCGACGCGACGTCAGCGCCGGTGCGTGTCGCCACCGCGGCGACGACAGCCGAGCGGGGTTCGGCGACGATCAGCCGTGCGCCGGCATCATGGAGCAGATAGGCCAGCGCCGCGCCGACCGAGCCGAGCCCCTGGATCGCGACCGTGCAGTCGCCGATCGGCCGTTCGAGCCGGTGCTCGGCCGCCGCCTGCATCGCGCGGAAGACGCCGAGCGCCGTCCAGGGCGACGGATCGCCGCCGGGCCGGCCATCCTGCGGCGGCAGGCCCGCGACATGGCGTGTCTGTCGCGCCACCTCGGCCATGTCGCCGACGGTGGTGCCGACATCCTCGGCGGTGACATAGCGGCCGCCAAGCTCCTCGACCGCTTCGCCAAAGGCACGGAACAGCGCGGCACGATCGAAATCGCCCTCGGGGCGGCGCAGCACTGCCTTGCCGCCGCCGAGCGGCAGGCCGGCCAGCGCGTTCTTGTAGCTCATCCCTTCGGCGAGGCGGAGCGCGTCCAGGGTGGCATGGTTGAAGTCGGGATAGGTCCATAAACGGCAACCGCCGGCGGCGGGGCCGAGATGGGTGGAATGAAGGGCGATGACGCCGTCCAGGCCGCTGGCGGAATCCTGCAGGCGCACGACCTGTTCGGGCGGATGCGCGTCACGCGCACGGGAAAAGTCCATGATGAAGCTCCGGGAATCACTGAATTATATAAGTCGGCGTGGCGGATGCGTCCCGCGCCAGCGCCTGTGACCGATGGGGTCAGATCGTCGCGATCTGCCCGGTCATAATTCGGGTCCGGATAATAAGTCGGATCGAGGCGCGAGCGGGGACGCCGGGCATTCGGGCGTGCGAAGACAGGGCGGAAGCCGCTGCTTTCTTCGTCACTGCCAACATGCCCTGCACGGTCCGGTGGTCCTCGTTTCGACGGCGCGATTCTTCATCGCTGGCGCAATCATAGACGGGCGAGAACGAAAAATCCGTAACTTTTTTCGAAAACGCTCACGTCAAGGCGTGTACGATACCGGGCGATACCTCGCTCCAGCCCCGCTGCGCGGCCTTGTCCAGCGCCGCGCGATCGATCGCTGCCATATCGGCGATCCGCGCTCGCACCCGCCCCGCGTTCACTGCAATCTCCAGGACATTTTGCCGGCCGCCGAGCGCTGCCAGCCACATGTCGTCCTTTGCCTCGATGACGGGGGTGGTTTTCCCCAATGCCCGCATTTCACCGGCGACCCGGTCGGCGATGGGGCCGAGCACGACCTGCAGCGCATTGCCGCCGGGACGCACGACACCGCGCGCGCCCAGCGCCTTGAGCGCGGCTTCATCGACCTTGGCCGGATCGACAAGGATCAGCCGCAGGCGCGTCGTGCAGGCGTCGATCGACTGGAGATTGGCGGCACCGCCCAGCGCAAGCACCAGTCCGGCCGCCTGGTCGCCCGCGGTGCCGGAGCCGGCTGGCTTGTCCACCTCCATTTCGCGCCCGGGCGTCTTCAAATTGAAGCGGACGATGCAGAAGCGGAAAGCGAAATAATAAATGGCGAAATAGGCAGCGCCGACCGGGAGCAGCAACAGCGGACGTGTCGCCAGGCCGTAGTTGAGGACATAATCGAACAGCCCCGCCGAAAAGCCGAAGCCGAGCCTGACGCCCAGCGCGTCCATGATCACCATCGCCAGCCCGGTCAGCACTGCGTGCACCGCATAGAGCAGCGGCGCGAGGAACATGAAGGTGAACTCGATCGGCTCAGTCACGCCGGTCAGCAGCGAGGTAAGCGCGAGGCTGAGCAGCATGCCGCCGACCGCCTTGCGCCGTTCCGGCAAGGCGGAGCGGTACATGGCGAGGCAGGCAGCGGGCAGGCCGAACATCATCACCGGGAAGAAGCCGCTCATGAACGCGCCCGCGCTCGGGTCGCCCGCGAAATAACGCTTCAGGTCGCCGGTCGCGCCGTTGAAATCGCCAAGGATGAACCAGGCGATATTGTTGAGGATATGGTGCAGGCCAGTGACGATCAGCAGCCGGTTGAGCGCGCCATAGATGAACAGGCCGACCGGGCCAGCGCTGACCACCCAGCGGCTCAGCGTATCGATCGCGGTTTCGAGTGCCGGGAATCCGAGACCGAACAAGGCCGCGCCGATCAGCCCCGCGAACCCCGCCGCGATCGGCACGAAGCGGCGTCCGCCGAAAAAGGCGAGATAGTCGGGCAGCTTGATTCCGGAATAGCGGTTGTAGAGCCAGCCCGAGACCAGCCCCGAGAGGATGCCCGCCGGTACGCTGAGCTTGCCCAGCTCCTTCGCTTTCCACGCGGCGGTGGCGAGATCGCGGGCGGCCTGGTCGGCAAAGGCGGCGGTTACCTCGGGCGGGACAGTGAGCAGGGCCTTGCCGCCCTCGACGGTGACGAGGAAGGCGACCGCGCCGGCCAGGCCCGCTGCGCCATTATTCTCGCGCGCCAGCCCGACCGCGACGCCGATCGCGAAGATCAGGCCGAGATTGGAGAAGATCGCCTCACCCGCGGCGGCGATGAAGGCGATGTCGAACATGTCCGGCTGGCCAAGGCGGAGCAGCAGGCCCGCCACCGGCAGCACCGCGATGGGCAGCATCAGCGCGCGGCCGAGCGGCTGGAGGGCGTCGATCCGCAGGCGCATCATCCGGTTCCTTCCAGCAGCTTGCGTACCCCGGCGGCGGTGGACATCGACAGCGCCTTTGCCGCGAGGGCGCGGCAGGTGGGCATGTCGAGCGCGCGGACCGCTGCCTTCAGCCCGGGGATGGTCGCGGGCGTTGCCGAGAGTTCAGTGACGCCGAGGCCGATCAGGATCGGCGCGGCGGCCAGATCGGAGGCGATGCCGCCGCACACGCCAAGCCAGCGGCCATGCGCTTTCGCACCTTCGGCGGCACGGGCGATGAGGTGGAGCACGGCCGGATGAAGCGCATCGACCATTGCCGCCACCGCCGGATTGCCGCGATCGGCGGCCAGCGCATATTGGGTGAGGTCGTTGCTGCCGATCGAGAGGAAATCGGCGTCTCGTGCGAGGCTGTCGGCGAGGAGTGCGGCGGCGGGCGTCTCGACCATCACACCGAGCGGGATGGGGATGTCGATGCCGAGGTCGGCCCGCACCCTGTTCAGGATCGCACGCGCGGCGGCAAGCTCGCCGGCATCGACCACCATCGGCAGCATGATGCGGCATTGCCCTGCCGGCACGCCGCGCAGGATCGCGCGGAACTGGATTGCGAGCAGGCCGGGATTGGCCAGCGAAAAGCGAATGCCGCGCGCGCCGAGCGCCGGATTCTCCTCGTGCGGGAACGGGAGATAGGCGACCGGCTTGTCGCCGCCGATATCGAGGGTCCGGACGATCAGCGGGCGGCCGGCGAGCCCCGCGGCAACGGCGGCATAAGCGGCGCGCTGCTCTTCCTCGTCGGGGGCCGAACTGCGATCGTGGAAGAGGAATTCAGTGCGCAACAGGCCGCAGCCCTCGGCGCCGAGCGCCACCGCCGGCGCCGCGTCTGCGCTGGCCGCAAGGTTGGCGAAGATCTCGATCCGCGTGCCATCGGCCATGACACACTCGTCCTGCGCGGCGGCGGTCTCGGCGGTGGCGCGGTCGCGCTGACGACGCAGCTGCGCGGCTGCTGCGTCACGCGCGGCGGGCTGGGGCGCTGGATCGAGTGTGGCGCGATCGGCATCGAGCAGGACTTCATTGCCCTCTTCCAGCTCAAGAACGGCCGTTCCCGTCGCGACGAGCATCGGGATGCCCGCCGATGCGGCAAGGATCGCGGCGTGTGCCGTCGGCCCGCCATAAGCGGTGCAGATGCCCGCGACTCCTGCGTCGGTGAGCGCGGCGAAGTGCGAGGGAAGCAGCTCGTCGGTGATCAGGATCGCGCCGCGCGGCGGTATGGGCATCGCGGTATCGGCACCGACGAGCAGCGCGACAATCTGGCGCTCGATATCCTTCAGGTCGGCGATGCGCTCGATCAGCAGGCGGTCGCCGGTCGCGCGGATCGCCTCGGCATGGCCGCGGATTGCGCCACGCCAGGCAAAGGCGGCGCTCTTGCCCTGAGCGATGAGGCGCTGCGCGGCGGCGAGCAATTCCGGGTCGTCGATCAAGGCGCGGTGCGCGGCCGCGATGTCCGCGCCGGGGCCATGGCCATTTCCGGCGGCCTGCAATTGCGTTCGGGCGGCGGCGAGGGCCCCACTCTCGGCGGGCGCACCGTTGCCCTGTTCCGGTACGGCGACGTCAGTGGGCCGGAACTGGAAGACCGGGCCGATCGCAAGGCCGGGAGCGGCGCGGACGCCGTGAATCAGACCGTCGGGCGCGGGCGCCGCGACGGGCGCGACAGGCTGGTGCGCTTCCTCGCTCATGCCCTTTTCGATCAAGGTGGCGAGCGCGGCGATGGCAGCGCGGGCATCGGGTCCGCGTCCGGCGATCTCGATCTCGTCGTCATGGCGGATGCCCGCCGACAGCAATGCGACGATGCTGCGCGCATTGGCGGTCTTGCCGTGCGCCGAGAGAGTCACCTCGGCGGTGAAAGGCTTCAGTGCGGTGACGATGCGGGCAGCGGGGCGGGCATGGATGCCGCTCGGCAGGGGCACGCGGATCGTGCAGCGGGCAGTGTCCTCACCTAGGTCGGCCGCTACGTCGGCGGTGGCGAGCGGGGCGATATCGGCAAGCGGGTCGCCCGCCTTCACGCGGGCATCAAGGCCGTGGAGCGTAACGGCAAAACCTTCGCTGGTGACGGTGATTGGGGTGATCAGGCTCCTGGCACGCGCTGCGACCGGATCGAGATCGACCTCCAGCAACACCTGGCCGAGCGTGACCGTTTCCCCGTCGCGCACTCTGGCGGTGAAACCGTCTCCGGCCAGTGCCACCGTCTCCAGCCCGACATGGATCAGCAGTTCGGCGCCGTTCGCCAGCTTCAGGGTGACGGAGTGGCGGGTCGGGGCGACGGCGATGACGGTGGCGTCGCAGGGCGCCCGGATGACTCCCTCGAGCGGGTCGATCGCGAAACCCTCACCCATCATGCGCTCGGCGAAGACCGGATCGGGCACCTGGGCCAGATCGAGCGCCCAGCCGGCCATGGGCGCGTGCAGGTGGACGATCACGGCGCGGTCACCAGTTGCACCGCGCTCACCGCCCAGAGCGGGTTCACGCCTTTGGCGGTATAGGTGACGCACAGGTCATGATCGCCTTTGAGCGGAGCGATCGGTGCGGTCAGCCGCGTGATCCCCGGCCGGAGGGCTGCCGGGGCAAGCGGGAGGGTAGCGATACGCGCACCGTCGCAGCCGTCGCGTATCTCGATCTCGCCGGCGGGCGTGGCGGGCGGGCGGAATCTGATCTTGTCCTTGTCCGCGCCGATCTGGAAGTTGAACGGCACTTGCCCGACCGAGACGGCGATCGACCGCACCCCGTCCATCGGTGCGGCATCGTAGATCCAGCAAGGATTGGCGACGTCGATCATCAGCGCAGCGCGCGGCTCCCTGGCCGGCGCATCGTCGGCCAGTCGCAGCGCGATGCCCTGCGAGCAGAGCTTGAGCTGCGTATCGTCGCGTCGGCGGATCGACCCGGGCGTGAGGGGCAGGTCGATCGCACCCGGCAGCGCCGCGCCGTCCAGCATGGTCGCGGCACGCAGGCGGGCCGGCATCTTCAGCGTCACCGGCCCTGAATAGAGCGGTGATGCGGGCCCGGGGAGAGTGCCGTCGATGGTATAGCGAACCGGCAGGTCCGATTGGCCGCTGAGGATGACCTTCGCGCCGTCGCCGTCCGGGGCAAGCCTCGCCACCGGACGGAACACCGCGGCACTTGGTTCGATGCCGAGCTTGCTCAGGCGTTGCATCTGTGGCGCGAGGCGCCGGACGAAATCGCCGAAATCGCGCTTTCCGCTCGACCAGCCCAGTTCCGCTATCGCTGCGCCGCGCGGGAAGGCAGCGGCCGCAACCAGGGACTCGTTGCGCAGATGCTCGGCCCAGATGTTGCCCTGAAGGCCTAGGATATGGCGCTGCTGCTCTGCGGGAATCGAGGCGGGCGCCGGATCGAAACCATAGACGGTCGCCAGCGTGATGAGATTGCCGCGCCCGGTGCCCTCGGCTGCGCTGACGCCCTGGCGGTTGTCGAGATAAAGCGTCGGCGCCGGGCTCAGCACGGCATCATGGCCGGCCTTGGCTGCGGCGACCGCGCCATCCAGACCGCGCCACGACATCACGGTTGCGTCAGGCATGATGCCGCCGTCGAGGATCTCGTCCCAGCCGATCAGCCGCCGGTCATGCGCGGCGAGATAGCGACCGATGCGCTGGATGAACCAGCTCTGCAATTTGTCTTCGGACGTGACGCCGAGCGCCTTCATCTTCGCCTGGATCGCGGGCGAGGCGGCCCATTGCTGCTTCACCGCCTCGTCGCCGCCGACATGGATATAGCGCGACGGGAACAGCGCCATCACCTCGTCGAGCACGTCCTGCAGGAAGGTGAAGGTCGCGTCGTCGGTGTTGTAGAGCCAGGGGAACACGCCCCAGTCGCTCTCCGTGCCCGGCGGGATCGGAACGCCCATGCCGAGCCGCGGATAGGCGCGGATTGCGCTCAGCGCGTGACCCGGCATCTCGATCTCGGGCACGATGGTGATGCCGCGCGCGGCGGCATAAGCGACCACGTCACGGATCTGCGCGCGGGTATAGAAACCGCCGATGACGGGCAGGGCGGGAGCGCCGGGCGCGGTGGCCGGGCGGCGCCATGCGCTGACGCTGGTCAGGCGCGGATATTTGGGTATCTCGATGCGCCAGCCCTGATCGTCGACCAGGTGCCAGTGCAAGGTGTTGAGCTTGTTCGCCGCCATCGCGTCGATCAGGCGCTTGACGAAGGCGGGCGACTGGAAATGCCGCGCGCTGTCGAGCATCAGCCCGCGCCATTTGAAGCGGGGCGCATCGTCGATCGTGACGGCGGGAATGAAGGGGCTGGCCTCGCCGGCGCTGGCGAGCTGCCAGAGCGTGACGGCGCCATAGAGAAGGCCGGCATCGTTGCTGGCGCTGATCGTCGCGCCATTGGCCGACGTCCTCAGGCGATAGCCTTCGGCGGGAAGGCCCGTGATACGTTCGAAACGGACCGTGCCACCGCTCGTCACCGAGAGTTTGGGGCCGCCAGTACGTGACAGCAGGTCGATCAGACGGTCGGCCGCGTTGCGTGCGCCGCTGTCGCCCGGTGGAACGAAGATGCCGCTGGTCGCCGTCAGCGTGAAGCCGCCCTCCGCCTGGCTCAACGATTGGGGTGCGGGCAGCAAAGCGACCGGCTGCGCCATCGCAGCGGAAGAGAGAAAGGCCCCGACTAGCGAAAGGGCCCGGAGGATCTGAATGCTCGACACGCCGGGCGCCTTTACGAACCTAGGATAGCGGGCCGGCACAGCCGGCCCGCTTATTCAGATCAGAACTTGAAGCGCGCGCCAACGAAGAACTGGCGCCCATTGTCGTAGATCGCCCGAACCCGGTCGCGCGTGCCCGAATATTGCACGATCTTCTGGTTGGTCAGGTTCACCGCGTCGGCCGTCAACGTGATGTTCTTCGTCACGTTGATGCCGAGCGACGCGTCGAGCGATGACAGTGCCGCCTGGTTGAGCGGTGCCGAGCGATCGATGTCGATGAAGAAGGCCGAACGGTAATTATACGAGAGCCGGGCGGTGAGCAGGTCGTTCTCGTAATAGCCGGTCACGTTCGCCGAATGCTTGCTGTTGCCGGGGATCTGGTCGCCGTTGCTCGCCTTGGCATCGGAGTAGGTATAGTTGGCGATCGCGCCGAACCCGCCCCAGATCGGCCGCGAGATCTGGAACTCGAAGCCCTGGTTCCGGCCCCCGGCGCCGTTGGAGCGGCGGTTGATCTGATAGGGGCAGTTGAACAGGTTCGGGTTACCGCCAGGTGCCACCACGCAGGATGCGGGCTGGGTACCGGGGACGAACACGCCGGGAAGGGTCTCGGTCGAGGTCCGGTTGACGATGTACGACTGGATATCCTTGTAGAACACCGCCAGCGCTACGATCGTCTCGTTGTCGGGGTACCATTCCAGCGACGCATCATATTGATTGGCGCGATACGGCTGGAGGTTCGGGTCGCCGCCCTGGCCGGTGAGCAGGGTGCCGTTGAGGTCGACGCCCGGGGTGATGTCGACGAAGTCCGGTCGCGTCACCGTCTTGCCGGCGGCAAAGCGCAGCACGAATTTCGGCGACAGGTCGATCGACAGGTTCGCGCTCGGCAGCACGTCCGTATAGGATCGGTCGGACGTGATCGGGGTGAAGCCGCCGAACGGGTTGGTGAACTGCGGGTTCGCGCCGCCGATCAGGCTGCCGGTCGATGTCTGGTCGGTCTTGATCACGCGGACGCCGACATTGCCGCGCCATCCCTCGCCGCCGAACTTGGCCATGGCATAGCCGCCATAGGCCTTTTCGTTGATTGAATAGGTGTTGCCGGGCACGACGAACTTCCCGCTGATCGCGGCTGCCTGCGATCCGTAGATCTGGCGGAGACGGGCGGGGTCGACCGTCCAATAGTCCTTCAGCGTTCCGGACGCCCCGATACCGTCGAGGAAGTCATCCGGCGTGCCGTGACCGCTTGCGAAACTGGCGGCGGTGCAGGGCGCACCGCTGCAAACCAGGCCGGGCGTGAGCGCGCCGCCATTGGTGGCAAGGCGAAGCGCCGTGCGATCGTGATCGGTATATTTCACGCCGACTTTCAGGGCGGTCATCGGGCCCCAATCGACCTGCTGTTCGAAATCGAGATAAGCGTATTTTTCCTCGTCCTTGTTGGTTACGGACTGGATGCGCGCGAAATCGATCAGTGCGCCGGCCGGCGAGGTCGGGTTGGGCGAAGTGAAGTGTACCTGGGGCGTCCCGCCGCGCAGATCATAGGTGAACGAGCCGGTGGACGCCGTTTCGAGGAAATTCTCGTTCGACGTTTCGCCGGTGGCCTTGGTCCAGCCCGCCTTGAGATGCACGGTCAGCTGGTCGGTCGGCTTGTAGTTCACGTCGAGATCGGCCGAATAGGTTTCGGCGAAGGCCTGGCGATCGATCGCGTCGAACACCATGGCACGCGCGCCGCCGGCGGCATTGTTGGTCGAAGTGACGGTACCGGCCACGGCGGTGCCGTTCTGGACGGTCACATTGGTGATCGTGCCGCCGCTGCCGAGCGCCCGGTCAGGCCAGGCGAGATAGTTCTGGTTGAAATTGTCGGCGCCGAACCGCGAATAGAGGCCCGTGACATTGATCTCCAGCGCGTCCGACGGGCGGAACTGGATGCCGATATTGCCGCCGTACCGCTCGCGCTCCTGCTGGAAGATCGTCGAGCCGATGAGCGTCGGCACATTCGCGGTCGCGCCGCCGCCGATCGCGAAGGGCGCGTAACCGAAGATCTCGATGCCGTCGCGGCGCGTCTGGCGTTTCTGGTAGATGCCGCCGATCAGGATGCCAAACGTCTCATCGGCATTCTTCCAGCTCACCAGGCCGGAAACCTGGGGATCGAATTTCCCCGACAGGTCGGAATAGACGCCCTGCACCGATGCTGAGAGGGTGAGCGGCTTCAGGTCGAGCGGATTGCGGGTGTGCACGTTGATCGTGCCGCCGACGCCGCCTTCCTCGATATCCGCCTGCGGGCTCTTGTACACTTCGAGCTGGCCGACGATTTCGGCGGGCAGGGTCAGATAGTTGAAGCTGCGGGTCGAGGCGACCTGATCGAGGATGAACCAGTCGGCGGTGGCGATCGAATGGCCGTTGACCAGCGTCTTGGTCAGGTTCGGCGCAGTGCCGCGCAGCGATACGCGCTCGCCATCGCCGAATTCGCGATTGATGACGATGCCGGGGATGCGCTGCAGCGCCTCGGCGACGTTCTTGTCGGGGAATTTGCCGATGTCTTCGGCCGTGAGCACATCGGAGATGACGCTCGAGTCGCGCTTGGCGGCAATCGATGCCTGGACCGATGCGCGGATGCCGGTGACGACGATGTCGGGCTCGGCGGTATCGCCCTCTGCGGTCTGGACTGGGCCGGGCTGTGTGTTGTTGGCGGTGCTCTGGGCCTGCGCGGTGGCGGCCAATGCTAACGAACTCACGGATGCAGCCAGAAGTCGTATTGCGGTCATTGCCGTTCTCCCCTTCTTATCCCTGTTGGCATGCCAATTGCGGACCAATCGCAGACCAATTATTGAAACATGTGTCATACCAATGACAGCGTCAAGCAGGATTTTTGCAAGTCCAGTCGAGTTGGTGCAATTTTCTTGTGGAAAATGGTATTTGATTGGTCTTATAGAGGTTGTGTCGGCAGTGGTCGGCGAACAGGAGCGGGGATGCGCGGATGACCAATCTGGCCGACAGGATCGGGTCGCTTGACGGCAATGCGCGGGCGCCGCTGTATCAGCAGATGCAGGATGCCTTGCGCCGCGGGATCGAGACCGGGTCGCTGCGGCCGCAGGAAGCGCTGCCGCCCGAGCGCGATATCGCCAAGGAATTCGGCATCTCGCGCATCACGGTGCGCAAGGCAGTCGACGGGCTGGTTGCCGACGGCATGCTGACCCGACGCCAGGGCGCGGGCACCTTTGTCGGCGGGCGAGTCGAGAAGCAATTCTCGAAGCTCACGTCCTTTTCCGAGGACATGGCGGCGCGTGGTCGCACCGCGCGCAGCGAATGGATCATGCAGACCGAGAGCACGGTGAACTCGGACGAATCGCTCACTTTGGGCCTCAGCCCCGGATCGCGCGTGTTCCGCTTCCACCGCATCCGCTATGCCGACGATCAACCCATGGCGCTGGAATATTCGACGGTGCCGGGCTTCGGTCTGCCGGGGCTCGATGTGGTCGGCGTGTCGCTCTACGAAGCGCTCGAAGGCGCCGGTCACCGCCCGGTGCGCGCGCTGCAGCGCTTGCGGGCGGTGCTGTTCGACAAGGACCAGGCGGCGCTGCTCGGCATCGAAGCCGGCGCGCCGGGCCTGTTCATCGAGCGCCGCGGTTTCCTGGAGGATGGCCGTGCGATCGAGATGACGCATAGCTGGTATCGGGGTGACGCTTATGATTTCGTCGCAGAGCTGAACGCGACGGCATGAGCATCGCGCCCGATTCCACATTGATGTTCGCCGAGGCGGCCGAATCGGCCGTGGTGATCACGCGTCAGCGCTCGGCCAATCGCGCCGTAGTCGATGCCCTTGTGACGCGGCTGCGCGCCGCGCCGCCACGCGCGGTAGCGACCTGCGCGCGCGGCTCCTCGGATCACGCGGCGACCTTCGCCAAATATCTGATCGAGACGATGATCGGCGTGCCGGTCAGCTCGGCCGCGCCGTCCGTTTCCTCGGTCTATCATGCCGCGGCGCAGCTCGACGACACGCTGCTCCTTGCCATTTCGCAATCCGGCCGCAGCCCCGATCTGTTGAGCATGGTCGAAGCGGGCAAGGCCGGCGGCGCCTATCTGGCGGCGATGGTCAATGACGCCACATCGCCGCTTGCGGCACTAGCCGATGCGTCGCTGCCGCTCCATGCCGGCGCGGAGAAGAGCGTGGCGGCGACCAAGAGCTATATCGCCTCGCTGGCGGCGATCGTCGGGCTTGTTGCCGCCTGGGCCGAGGACAGCGCGCTGTCGGCGGCGCTCGACGAAGCGCCGGCCTTGCTGACCCGGTCCTGGCAGGCGGACTGGAGTCCGCTGGTCGACGGACTCGCCGGCGCGCGGGGCCTTTATGTGATCGGGCGCGGCCTCGGTCTCGGCGTCGCGCAGGAAGCCGCGCTGAAGTTCAAGGAGACCTGCGGGCTTCATGCCGAGGCGTTCAGCGCGGCCGAGGTGCGGCACGGTCCGATGGCGCTGATCGGCCCCGACTTTCCCGTGCTGGTGTTCCGCCAGGACGACGAGACCGCGCCTGGCATCGACGATCTGGTGCGCGAGGCACTGGGGCAGGGCGGTGCCGTCTATTGCGCCGGGGGTGATATTTCGGGCGCGGTCACGCTGCCGACGGTCGACGCGGCACCGGCGATCCAGCCGATGCTGCAGATCCAGTCCTTCTACCGCGCGGTCAACGCGCTATCGGTGCGTCGCGGGTTCGATCCCGATTCGCCACCCCATCTGCGCAAAGTGACCGAAACCGTCTGATGGCCACTGCCCTTTTCAACTGCCGCATATTGATCGACGACGCGCTGGTCGACGGCCTGGCCGTCCTCGTTGAAGGCAGCTCCATCGCAGCCGTCATCGCCGAGCGGGACATCCCCGTGTCGGCCGAACGGCACGATCTGAACGGCGCGGTGCTGGCGCCGGGCCTGATCGATACGCAGGTCAATGGCGGCGGCGGCGTGCTGTTCAACGACGCGCCGACGGTGGAGACGATCGCGACGATCGGCGCTGCGCACCGGCGCTTCGGTACGACCGGGTTCCTGCCGACCCTGATCAGCGACGATCTCGCCACGGTGCGCGCCGCCGTCGCCGCCGTGGACGAGGCGATTGCGCGGGGCGTGCCCGGCGTGCTCGGCATCCATATCGAGGGCCCGTTCCTCAATATCGACCGCAAGGGCATCCACGATCCCGACAAGATCATCACCCTGGACGATGAGGGTTTTGCCGCGGTCACTGGCCTGAAGAACGGCGTCACGCTCGTCACGCTCGCGCCGGAAAAGACCAGCCCGGCGATGATCGTGCGACTGGCCGTAGCCGGCGTGATCGTCGCGGCAGGCCATACCAACGGCAGCTACGACGCGATCCGCGCTGCGCTGGATGCGGGCATGACCGGCTTCACCCATTTGTTCAACGCCATGTCGCCGCTCGCCTCGCGCGAGCCCGGCGCGGTCGGGGCGGCGCTCGAGGACCGGGAAAGCTGGTGCGGGCTGATCGTCGACGGACGGCACGTCCACCCCGCGACGATGCGCGTGGCGGTGAATGCGAAACCAGACCGTATCATGCTCGTCACCGATGCGATGCCGAGCGTCGGGCAGACCGACAAGAACTTCATCCTGCAGGGCCACCGCGTCGAGGTGATCGACGGGGTCTGCGTCAATGAGGACGGCACGCTTGCCGGGTCGGACCTCGACATGGCCCAGGCCGTGCGCAACGCCGAAACCATGCTGGGCGTATCCCAGGCGCAGGCGCTGACCATGGCGGGGCGCAATCCCGCACGTTTCCTGCGCCTCGATGGAAGCCATGGCCGCATCGCCCCCGGATACGCCGCCGATCTCGTCGCGCTCGATTCGGACGGGCTTACGCTGGCGACCTGGATTCGCGGTCACCTGGAAGGCTGATCGCTCCTACTTCACACCGCCGATGACGATTTCCGAAGTACCCGGCGTATAGGGCAGGGTGAAGCCGAGCGTTTGTGCCGCACCGTCATGGCGTGCCGCGACGATCTTTCCTCGCACGGAGATGCTGGCCTTTGCCGACATGCCATGCACCGTGACGGCGACGTCACGCCACCACGGACGGTAGGTGCCCTCGCCCTTGGCGAAGGCGATGCGCAGCCCGGTGTCTGACACCTCGCAGCGAATCGACTGGCGCAAATAGGCGCCGCGTTCGAACGCCATGCTGTGGCCGTCATCGGCATAGAGCGTGCCGGTGCAATCGGGCCCCGGATAGACATCGAGCGTCAGCGGCCCGGACGGCGTTTCCGACGTGCTTTGCACCAGCGGCTGGCGGGGCAGGATGGTGCCGGCTCGCACATAGACCGGCAAGCGGTCGAGCTTCGGCGTCTCCTTGATCGTATCGAACGCCGCGCCACCTGCAGCCGCTTTGGTCACCGGCATCCCGGTCCAAAGATCATACCAGCCACCCGAGGGCAGGCAGATGTCATATTGCTGCGGCGATTCGGGCTTGGGCGGCGGCGCGATCAGCAGCGCCTTGCCGAGCGTGAAGGCCATCGACTGGTCGCAATGCGCCGTGAGCGCTTGCGGATAATCGTAGAACACTGGCCGCATGATCGGATCGCCGGTGCGGGCATTCACATCGCCCAGTCCATAGAGATAGGGCATCAGCCGATAGCGCTCTTCGACGAAGCGGCGGCGGATCGCGAGATGCTCCGGCCCGTCCAGCCACGGCTCCACGCGCGGCGTATCCTTGGCGGAATGGTTGCGGAAGACCGGCGTGAAGGCAGCGATCTCGTACCAGCGAGTCAGCAGGTCCGGGCTCGGGCCGCCCGTGAAGCCGCCGACATCCGCGCCGGCGTAGGAGAAGCCGGACAGGCCCAGATTGATCAACTGCTGCACCGACAGCTTCAGATGGTCCCAGGTCGCGCTGTTGTCCCCGGTCCAGGTGGCTGAATAGCGCTGGCCGCCGGCATAGCTGGCGCGAGTCATGACGAAGGCGCGCTCATCTGGTTTCAGCGCGCGTAGCCCGTCATAAGTCGCCCGCGTATTCTGCATGCCATAGACATTGTGGATCTCGGCATGGCTGGCCGAACGCGGCGCGAAATCGTCGCTGGCGACTTTGTGCACCGTATCGAGCGGCATCGTCAGGTTCGGGGACTCGAACACCGACGGTTCGTTCATGTCGTTCCAGATGCCCGCGACCCCGTCGTCCAGCAGCGATGCGTGGAGCTTGCCCCACCAACTGCGCGTGGCCGCATCGGTGAAATCGGGAAACACCGAAGGCCCCGGCCACACCTTGCCGACGAAATTCGAGCCATCGGGGTTGTGGACGAAATGATTGCCCGCCGCACCGCTGTCGTACGGCGCATAGCCTTCGCCCGGTGCGGCGGCGACATGGAGATCGGCGATGGTGACGAGGCGGATACCCTGCTTGCCGAGATCGCTCGTCAGCCCCTTCAGGTCGGGAAAGGCAGTGCGGTTGATCGTGAAGGGCCGGTTGCGATCCTGGAAGTCGATGTCGAGCCAAACCACGTCGGTCGGGATCGCGTCTTTGCGCAGCCGGTCGGCGATCGCGCGGGTCTCGTCCGCAGACATATAGCTGTAGCGCGACTGCTGGTAACCGAGCGACCAGAGTGGGGCGAGCGGCGCCTTGCCGGTCAGGTCGGTATAGCGGCGCACCACCTCGGCGGTGCTTGGCCCGGCGATGACATAATAGTCGATCGGGCCGTCGGGCGCGCCGAAGGCGGTGACCTCATCCTCGCGGTGGCCGAAATCGAACCAGGCGCGCCAGGTATTGTCGAGCAGCACGCCGTAGCTGCCGCCCGCGCCGCCTGCGCTGACGAAGAAAGGGATCGATTTGTAGATCGGATCGGTCGATCCGGTGAAGGCATAGGCGTCGGTATTCCAGTCGACGAAGCTCTTGCCGCGGCGGTCGAGCCCGCCGGTCTTGTCGCCCAGCCCGAAGATATGCTCAGCCCGCGCCAGCGTCTTGCGCAAGGTGAAGCCCTTGCCGTCGAGTTTGATCGGCGCGGCATCATCGGCGGTGATGAGCTTGCCGTCCTTGTCCTCGATCCTGAGGCGCAGGTCGGGGCCGACATGAACCCGAAGCGCCGCCGTCGCAAAGCCGTCCGCCGTTCGCTGGACGGCAACCGATTGCGCGCGGAAATCCTTGGATACCGCCCAGCTCGCATCCTCGGGGAGGGTGCCGTCGCGCCCGATCCGCACCCGCAGGATCGAGTCGGTCAGTGCCTTCACGCTCAACAGCATCCGGCCCTGGCGGACCTCGATGGAGTCCGGCCGCGCCGCGAGACCCGTCGGCGCGGCCTGGCCCGCCTGCGCCAGGGCGGGCGCTGCCATGACCATCGCCGTCCCGAGCAGCAGGGAACGCAGGCACAGGCTCGATACGGACATGGAAAACTCCCGGTTACGGATACGCATCGGCGATCACGAGGATTTGAGGATGGTCAAACGAAGCTGACGCTTGAGCTCGGCCCGCTGGTCGGCGCGCATGTCCCCCAGCGGACCGCGCAGGGCAGGCGGGATATGAGCAACGGCCTCGCCGCCATCGTCGAACACATGCGCCTCGAACATCGCGCGCCAATATTGCCGCTCGCCCGGCGGCAGTGCCTTGATCGCGAGGATCGCGGTCAGGAACGCGTCCTGCGCATGGCCGAGCCCGCGCGGCACATCGCCCCACCAATAATTGACCATCGCATTCCACGGGGAGCGCGAGGTGACGTGATGCCACCAGTAGCGCGGCATCAGCAGCGCATCGCCCGGCCCGAGATGCGCCACCTGCGCAGCCTCCAGCGCCTCGCGGAAGCGCGGAAAGCGATCGAGATCGGGCGCCTCGGGGTCTACGAGCGAGAGTGGCGGGGGATTGTCGATCGGGCCGATATAGAGATTGGTCACCTGCTCTGGCGGGAACAGCACGAAGCGGCGTTGGCCTGCGATCACACAGGCGAGATTATGGTCGCGGTCATTGTGGATCTGAGTCTTCACCGCCCCGCCAAGCCACAGCCGCGGCTCGGTCCCCGGCGGCACGAGCGGCATCGGATTGTCGCGAACGAAATCCGGCAGCTGCGTCGCGAGCGGCAGCATCTGGACCGCGATATAAGGCCCGCCGGGTGCGGTGGTCGCACGCTCGATCCGGTCGAGCGTCTCGCCGAGTGGGCGCTGGCGCTTGGTGAAGCTGAACTCGCGCAGATCGGCGGCATAGCCGAACCGTCCGCCGCTGGCCGGCGACGCCTCCATCACCGGCACCGGCGCACCGCGATCCATCGCCCGGAGATAGGCGCCGAGCGCCGCCGGCGAACGGCGCCCGGCGGCCAGCGCCGGCCAATGTTCGGTCAGTCCCTTGAGGATCACCGGCGCCCCGGCGGTGAGCAATGCGTCGATATCCGCGGCGGATTGCACCGTCGCACTCGCTACCGGTGGCAACGCGTCGAGTGGATCGACGGGCGTGGCGAGCGCCGCGGTCATGCCGCTTCGCTCCGGCACAGGCTGCGCAGATAGACGTCGTGAGTCGGCTGCTCGAGCACCTTGCGCTTGATGAAGCTCAGGATGCGGCGGAAATCCTCCTTCATGCGCTCCGGCGGCGTGCGGTCGATCGCCGGCGGCCAGCTCTCCGGCACTTCCCCCAGCCCGATGAACAGCGCCTGCCAGAGGTCGGGCGCGAAGCTCTCATCCTCCATCGGCGCGATGTCGCCGCGCGCGCGGAACGTTGCGATCTTGTGCGCGACCGAGGCGGGGGCGGTGGCATTGTGAGCGGCCGACCAGAAGCCTGACGAGCCGAAGCGATTGACCGCATAAAAAGCCGACTGGAAATCGCGCACCCGCTCGAACGCGGATCGGGTGATGCGGTTATATTCGGTGCGCTCGGCGGCGACGGTGGAGGCCACCGGAAACAGCGACAGCAGATGCACGATGCCGAGCTGAATCGCGTGAAGCTCGACATCGAACAGCGGATCGAACACGCAGGCCGAAGCGCCGATCGCCACGCAATTGGCAGTCCAGGCCTGGTTCCGGATGCCCGGTTCGACGGAAGAAATCGACGCGTCCGACAGCTTCAGGCAGGTCAGCGCCTCGGCGGCAGCGAACGCCGCCTCGTCGTCCTGATCGCGGGAAGCGAAGGCGTGTGTGACATAGGTCCCGGCCTGCGTCGCATGGAGCGCGGCCCAGCCGGACGAGCCCGCCCGGATCTCGGCATAGGCCGGAACCGACGCGAAAGGTGCGGCGCGCGCCGTCAGGCGGCGGTCTGTGACGAAGGCGGAGCGCCAGCTGTCGACGGACTGGTCGGTCAGCACCGCCTCGGCGCCGCTTGCATCGACGAACAGGTCGCCTTCGATACGCGTGCCGTCGTCAAGCCGGATCGCGCCGATTGCGCCGCTCTCCGCCTGCCGCTCGACGTCGATCGCACGGCTATGGCGCACCCGGATGCCAAGCTTCGACGCGCGCGCCTTGAGGGTGGCGACATAGGCGAGGGCAGGCAGGTGATAGCCGTAATCGGTCCGGCCGAAGAGCTCGGTCTCCTCGTCCGGCAACAGCATGCGGCCCTGCCGCGCGGCCATCGCGGTCAGGCAGAAATCCTCGAACGCTGCCTCGAGCCCGAACTGCCGTGCCTTCAGCCAGAAGGGGAAGAAGCCCCCGCCATCGATCGGCGCGCCATAGGAACCATGGGCGAGGAAGAAGGGGCGGGACGGACCAACGATATTCTGCCCAAGCGAGAAGCTCCCGCCGGTCGCGCGAAGGAGCGCGGCTTCGTCCAGCCCGAGCTTGTTGTGCAGCGCCTCAAGCGGCGGGAGAGACGCATAAGCGCTCGCAGGGGTCAACTCGGTCGGCAGCTCGACCGCCACGACTGACACCCCCGCCTGCGCGAGCGCACGCCGCAACACCGTCGCGCTCAGCCACAGCGCCGCGTCGCGGCCGACGATGACGAGGCGGGTCGGCGCGCCGCTCATGCGACCGCTTCCGCCGCGCAATAGCTCGCGATGAAATCGGCATGCGATGGCATCGCCGCGACGCCGCTGCCGATCCGCCCCGCGAAATCGTCGAGCCTCGCCGCGACCATGTCGAGATCGAACGTGTCGGCCAGCCGGTCATATCCCTCGGGCATCACACCCTGGCCGACCAGCACCGACAGCCAGCTGTCCCGCGCGAACAGGCCATATTGGTAATTGGGCGCCGTCGCACGGGCGCGGAACAGCTCGAGCTTGTGCGCCAGGCTGTCCGGGATCGGCATGTGGCGCAGATAATCCCAGAACGGCTCGCCCTCGCGCCGGTTGGCGATGTAGTGCAGCACCAGGAAGTCGCGCACCCGTTCATATTGCATCACGGTGAGGCGATTGAACTCGTCTGCCAGCCGCGGATCGATGCCGTCCTTCGCCATGCGCGGCGTGGGCATCAAATTGATCAGGTCGATCACCGCCGCCTGGATCAGATAGATGCTGGTCGATTCGAGCGGTTCGAGGAACCCGCTGGCCAACCCGATCGCGACGCAATTGCTGCGCCAGGACAGCGCTCGGCGACCCGGTGAGAAGCGCAGCAATCGCGGCTCGGCGAGCGCCGCGCCGTCGAGATGGGCGAGCAGTGTCTCCTGCGCTGCCTCCTGCGACAGGAAGTTGCTCGAGAAGATATAGCCGTTGCCGATCCGGTGCTGCAGCGGGATGCGCCATTGCCACCCGGCCGGCCGCGCGGTCGCGCGGGTATAGGGCGTGAAGTCGCCGCCATGCGCACATGGCACCGCCAGCGCGCGGTCGCAGGGAAGCCAAGAGGTCCAGTCCTCCCAGCCCACGTCGAACTGACCCGCCAGCAGAAGCGAGCGGAACCCAGTGCAGTCGATGAACAGATCGCCCGGGATCGACTGGCCCGATTTCAGCGTGACCTGCGTGATCGCGCCCGACGTCGCATCGCGGTCGATCGCGTTCACCTGGCCTTCGATCCGCGTGATGCCGCGCGCGGTCGCCCAGCGCCGCAGGAACTCGGCATAAAGACCCGCATCGAAATGATAGGCGTAGGAATAGGTCGACCGGATCGACTTGGGGTTCTCGTCGGGCAGCTCGAACGCGTTGGCGCGCGCCGCGGCGACGGCATAGGAATAGGCCTCGAACGGCGCGCCCGCTCGCCCGCTCGCTCGGGCGCGAAGCCAGTGGTTCTGGAATTCGACCCCGCCCCAGGGCTCGCCGAACGCCCCGAACGGATGGATATAACGGTCGCCAGGCCGGTCCCAGTCGCAGAACTCGATGCCCAGCTTGAAGGTCGCCCGGGTCTCGCGCATGAACTGCGCCTCGTCGAGCCCGAGCATGTCGTTGAACAGCTTGATGTGCGGCAGCGTCGCTTCGCCCACGCCGACGGTACCGATCTCGTCGGATTCGACCAGGGTGACGCTATAGTCGGCCCCGGGCAATTGCCGGGCGAGGCCCGCGGCGGTCATCCATCCGGCGGTCCCGCCGCCGATGATGACGATGCGATATCGAGTGTCCTGCATCAGACTAACCTCTCACAAGGGCTGCGCTGCCGTCCATGGGACGACAGCGCAGTTAGGGAGGTGCCTCATCAGAACTTCGCGCGCACCCCGAACTGGAAGCGGCGGTCGACCCTGCTCCAGGCGGAGTCGCGGTAGACCGGCTTCGCGCCGGGCGTGACGGGGGAGTCGCCGAAGATCTGCTGCTGATAGACGCTGGTCGTATTCAGCAAATTGGTGCCCTCGACCGACAGCTCGATATAGCGGTTGACCGAGAAGCGGAGCGACCCGTCGAGGAACCCGGAAGCCTTCTGGAACACCGGCAGGCCGATGCAGCAGTCGAGATTCTGGGTCAGGTAACGCGACCGCCAGTTGTAAGCGAGACGGAAGCCGATCGGGCCCTTTTCATAGAGGCCGACCACGTTGAACGTGTGCTTGGAGATGCCCGCCAGCTGGTGCGAGTCGATCACCGGGCCGGCACCGCCGGCAGCCGGGATGCCGATGCCCACCGCGCCGACGTCGCCCCCCGAGGTCGCGTTGATCAGGTTCGAGTTGTTGATCCCCGATTGCTGCACGAAGGTGTAGTTCAGCTGCGCGCCCAACCCGTTCAGCAACCCGGGCAGGAAAGTGAAGAAGGTTTGGTACGACGCCTCGAAGCCGTACAGCTCGCCGCCGTTCTTGACGTTCTGCGGACCGTTCACCTGGACGAGCTGAGTCGTGCCGTTGTTGGTGAAATTGCGGAACGACTGGCCGTAGGCGATGCTGTTGCTCAGCTTCTTGTAGAAGGCGTCGATCGTGAAGGACGAGCTGTTGCCCATATAACGTTCGAACGAGAGATCGAACTGGTCCGCCATCATCGGCCGCAGCGCGGCGTTGCCGGCATTGGCCGAGAAGACGAAGTTATAGCCCGTGACATTGGCCGGAATATGCGCCGCCGTCGGCGAACTATAGACGACATAAGGCGAGTCCGGCGTGGTGTTGTAGGTCGGCGGGTTGATCGCGACATAGTTGCGCAACAGGCCGATATCGGGCCGTGACAGCGCCCTCGAATAGGCGAAGCGCACGAAGTTCTTGTCGTCCAGCCCGAACCGCACGTTGAAGCTCGGCAACCAGTTGGTGAAGGAGCTCTTGTACGTGTTCGGTGCCCCGCCGCCATTGGCGAAGTTGCGGAGCGCCTGGGTGACATAACAGCTCGGATTGACGACGCTGTTGCCCGACAGGGGCGTGCCGCAGGGCTGAAGCTGGTCGAAGATGTTGCTCTGCGGGAAACCCGCTGCGCCGTCGCTATGCTCCACCGTGCGGATCACGCGGACGCCGACATTGCCGAGCACGCTGACACCGCCGAAGATCGTCTTGTCGTCTCCGCCGAAGCGCAGCATCGCATAGGCCGCTTGGGTCTCCTCGCGCAGATGCATCACCTCGGACGGGGTGAAGCATTCGTCCACGGTCGCCTCGGGGCGGTCGCAGATCGGCGTATAGCCGGTGCCGAGCGGAGAATTGGTCGTCGCGCCGCTCAGGCCCGTCATCAGCGCCTGATAATTCGTCAGCATGTTCTGGTTGACGAAGGCGAGCGACCCGTTCGGGAAGACATTGCCGTCGTACAGGCCGCCCATCGGATAGGGGCCGAAGATGCCGGCGCCATAGCCTTTGAACGGCGCATGCCCGGCGGCGCAGGCGGGATAGGCGCCACCCGTCGTGTTGTCGGCATTGAAGCCCGGGCCGTTGCAGTTCCAGTTCGCCGCGATCGGCGTCCAGTTGAAGGTCGAATAGCGCACCGTCTGCTTGCGATCGGCATACCGCACGCCGACCTTCAGCGAGTCGAGCCAGCCGCCCTCGGCGAAATCATAGGCAACGTCGCCGCGGATCGCGAATTCTTCGGCGTCATTGTCCTCGACATGGCCCTGGATGAACGGGATCCAGTAATTGTGCGGGTTGGCCAGGCCGCCGGCCGCATAATTCACGTTGGAACCCGGCAGCATCTTGACCTGCGGCGTACCGTCCTTGTTCAAGCTATAGTCGAAATTGGCGATCGAGCCCGTCGCGACCAGGATGTCGTTGTTATAGGTCGACGCGGTGATGCGCTGGACGTCGAGATTGGCGTGGAGCCGGTCGCTGACATCCCATTGGATGTTGCCCGACAGATCCCTGGTGCCCTCGCGATGATCGAAATCGCGCGATTCATTCTGCAGATACAGGCCGTCGCGCAGCGTGGCGCAGTTCGCTCCGGCGCCGCAATAATTCACGAACGGCATGCCGGGGACGGCCGATCCCGTATTGATCGCGTCCTGGACGCTTGAATAGGAGCCCGCCCAATCGCCGTGCGGCCGGGTAAGCACGCCGGACCGCAGCATGCCGTCGGCACCGAAGGACAGGGCCGGGGTCCCGTCCGCCGCGCCCAGGACGCTTCCCGTGCGTGGATTATAGGAAGGCGTGTTGAAATAGCCCCCTTCGAAGATCGTGTGGCTCGCGCGTTCGAGCCAGGCATTGCGATATTGCGAGTCCGTATATTGCACCGACGCGCGGAAATTGCCGGCCGTGTTCTCGAACTGTCCGGCGATGACGAAGCCATGGCGCTTGCGGTCGTAATCGACTTCCGAAAAACGCACACCGTCCGGGACATAGGCCCAGCTGCTGCCGCCGAACGGATTGCCGCCGCACTGGGGCACGCCGTTGACGACGATCGCCTTGCCGTTGCCGTCGACCGCGCCCGTCGTGCAATAAGTGTCGATCTTGTCCATGATCACGCTCTCGGTGCGCGTGATGACGTGCGACCAGGCATAATCGCCGAGGAGGCCGAAGCGGCCGATGCCGGTTTCGAAGGTCTTGCTGATCAGGCCGGAGAATTCAGGCGTCCATTTGCCCGAGCGATCGGCATAGGTGGCCCGGGCGTTGACCGCGATGACCAGCCCTTTCTGGTCGAGCGGCATGCGGGTGCGCAGATTGACCGTACCGGCGATGCCGCCTTCGATCATCTCAGCGGTCTGGTTCTTGTAGGCATCGACGCCGGCCAGAAGCTCGGGCGAGATGTCGTTGAAGTTCAGCCCGCGCGCTGAATCGGCGGAGAAGCTGTCGCGCCCGTTGAACTCGGTGCGAACCTGAGTGAGGCCGCGGATGAGCACGCCGGTCGGTTCGCCCGAGGGATGGGTGCTGTCATCGGCCGACTGGAGCCGGTTGACGGTGATGCCGGGAACGCGCTGCAGCGCCTCGGCGGCCGATTTGTCGGGGAAGGCGCCGATATCGGTCGCGGTGATCGAATCGACGAAGGTGTCGGCGTTCTTCTTGATGTTCTGCGAAGTGGCGAGGGCCTGCTTCACGCCGACCACCACGATGTCCGATTCCGGCGCGGGGTCGTCTTCCGGCGCGGTGGTGGCGGATATCTTTTGCAGCCGGGCCGAATTGTCGGCCGTTTGGGCAAAAGCCGGTGCGGCAAGCGCCATCGCGGTGATGGCCAGCAGCGAAGCACTGCCCTGCAAGCCATAGCGACGCGTCGAAACGATGCGATTCATCCCTCTCCCCTCTCTTTTTCGCCCTTGTCGGGCTGTTGGCGCGCGAAAGACGAATCTGCCGCGGCTCAATTCTATTTGCGTAAATTTGCGCAAATTTGCTTTCTGCGCAAGCGTAATTGCGAGATTCAATTTTAGCGACTTGTTATCAGATGGATAATACAAGAATCACGCTCGGTCAGGTCGAGTCGTGCGGCAAAAATGCAACGCTGCTTTGCATCAGGATCGATCCAGAAACGGAGTTTATGCAAAAGTTTGCATAAAATGGAGCGTCGCGGTAAAGCGCAGGAATGAAGTCGATCCCTCTTTTCGACGGGAATGCCGGCGCGCGCCGGCCGCGCACCCGGCCTGCGCGCTCAGTCGCGGGCGCGGGGCCGGCCGGCGCGATCGGGGATGGTCAGTGCGATGACGGCGGCCAGCGCGAGCGAAACGCCGGCAAGCACCAGCGCGCGCGCCGGCTCGCCGCCCAGCAGGCGATCGACCGTCCAGCCGAGCAGGGCGGCCGCGACGAGTTGCGGCAGCACCAGGAACACATTGTGGATGCCCATATAGACGCCCATCCGGCTCGGCGGCACCGCACTGGAGACCATGGCATAGGGTGCGGACAGGATCGATGCCCAGGCAATGCCGATGCCCAGCGCCGGCACCCACAGCCATTGCGGATCGGTGATCAGGGCGAGGCCGAGCAGCCCCGCTGCGCCGAGCAACAGGCAGGCGGCATGCGCCTCGCGCCGGCCGATCCGCGCGACGAGAAAGGGCAGGGCGAATGCCCCGATCGCCGCCACACCATTGTAGAAGGCGAACATCACGCCGACCCAGTCGGCGCTGGCATTATAGGCGGCACTGGTCGGATCGCTGCCCGCGCCGCTGTCGACGGCGATCGCAGGCACTGCATAGATCCACATCGCGAACAGGCCGAACCAGGTGAAGAACTGCACCACCGCGAGCCGCCGCAGCACGTCGGGCATATGGATGATATCGTCGACGATCTCGAGCAGGCCGGTGGGCCGGATGCCGTGCCGCGCGCTCCAGGCCGTGGCCCATTGCCCTATCCCGAGCAGCCCGATGATGCCGGCGACCAGATACAGCTCGCGGCGATATCCCTCGAGTCCGGTGGCCAGCGCGATCGCGACGCCCGCGAGCAGCCACAGCGCCCCGTTGCGGACGAGCGAGGCCTGGCTGCCGCTCGCCCATTCGGCGCGCGCGAGCGGGGCGGGATCGGCGATAAGGCTTGCCGGCGGTCGCTCCCGGGTCGTCGCGACGGTGATCCCGACGCTGACGAGCAACCCGACCGCGCCGATATAGAAAGCGGCGCGGAGCGAGGGCGGCAGGATGCCGGGCGGTGCCTCGCTGGACAGGCCGACCCAGTTCGACAGCATCCACGGCATGGCCGAGGCGAACACCGCGCCCACGCCGATGAAGACGACCTGCAGCGAGAAGGCAGTCGTGCGCTGCTCCTCGGGCACGACATCGGCGACCAGCGCGCGGAACGGCTCCATCGCGACGTTGATCGATCCGGTGAGCAGCCACAGCATGACGCTGGCCGCCCACACGCTCTGCACATTGGGCATCAGCACGAGCGCGATCGCGCTGACCAGCGCCCCGCCGAGCAGATAGGGCCGCCTGCGGCCGAGCGGTCCCCAGGTCCGGTCGCTGAGATGGCCGATGATTGGCTGCACCAGCAGCCCGGTGATCGGCGCCGCGATCCACAGGATCGGCAGCTCGTCCAGATTGGCGCCCAAGGTCTGGAAGATGCGGCTGGTGTTGACGTTCTGCAGACCCCAGACGATCTGCACGCCGAGCAGGCCGCAGCACATATTGGCCAGCGCGATCCGCGAGAGCGCTGGTCTGGTGGCCGGATTTCCGGCTTCGCGCTCCGACGCCGCCCCCGCTTGCAAAGCCGCCCCTTCGGTGTCCTAAGTCCTCATCCTCTTACGGTTCAAACTGATCGCAATGACCGATAACAGCAACAGCAAAACGACCCTCGAGGATCTGGCCCGGCTCGCCGGCGTCTCCATCTCCACGGTGTCGCGCGCACTCAACGACCAGCCCCTGATCAGCATGCGCACCAAGCAGCGCATCTGGGCGCTGGCGCGCGACCACAATTATCCGTTCCGCGCCTCGATGCCGACCGCACCGATCGGGGCGGAGGGCTCGATCGCGATCGTCACGCCGCATATGCGCGGCCGGGCGCTGCCGCTGTCGCACCCCTTCTTCCTCGAACTGCTCGCCAGCATCGGCGAGGCAGCGCGCGCGCGCAGCTGCGATTTCACCGTCAGCCATGTCGCGCCGGCGAGCCTCGACGATCTGGTGCTGGCGACCACAACCAGCCGCGCCAGCGGCGTGATCTTCCTCGGCCAGAGCATGCTGCACGAGGAATTCAACCAACTCGCCGAGACCAACGCCCGCTTCGTGGTGTGGGGCGCGCATATGCCGGGGCAGAAATACCGTTCGATCGGGTCGGACAACCTGCTCGGCGGCCGGCGCGCGACCTCGCATCTGGCCCGGCTCGGCCGCAAGGCGATCCTGTTTATCGGTGGCAGCGATCCCGAGGCCGAGCAACGGCGGCGCGGCTATCTCGAGGCGCTGGCGGAAAACGGAATCGACTTCGACCCGAAGCTCGTCGCCCAGGTCGAGTTCGAACTGGAATCCGCCGAGGCGGCGATCACCCGGCTGCTGCGCCGCGGCATTGCGTTCGACGGCGTGGTGGCGGCCAGCGACCTCATCGCGCTCGGCGCGATCCGCGCCTTGCGCCAGGCGGGCCTGTCGGTCCCGTCCGACGTGTCGGTCGTCGGCTATGACGACATGCTGCTCAGCCGGCTCAGCACGCCGGCGCTCACCACGATCCGGCAGGACACCTTCCATGCGGGGCAATTGCTGGTGACCAGCATCCTCGAGCCGAGCCAGGACCGCTCGCCCGGCTATCTGCCGACCGAGCTGATCGTCCGGGAATCCTGCGGCGGGTAGGGCGCGCTGCCCACGAGCCTCCTTCTATTCTTCCCCGGCGAAGGCCGGGGTCCAGGTGGGGGACGCTGGCGAGGTGCGTTGCGCGCCGTTTCCTCTGCCATCCCACCTGGACCCCGGCCTTCGCCGGAGAAGAGCAAGGGCCGCGGCGCGCTCCGATCGCTCGGATTAAAGCGATCTACCCATCGCCCTCCTCACCCGACGCACCCCTGATCACCACGCGACCGGAGCGCGAATCCACCAGGATATCATCCTCATAGGAAGCCTCCGGCTCGCGGCCATAAGGCGCCCGCTCCATGAGATTATACAACGCGAGCTGGTCGCGCATCTGGTCGTTCTCGGCCTGCTGAACCATCTGGGTCCAGCGGCGCAGCGCGGCCTGGTTGCCCTTCATCGCGGCCTCGGTCAGTGATCGGAAGACGGCCCGATGCGCCGGCAGCTCGGTCGCGCCGTCGCTCATCGTCACGCGGCGATAGGCTTCCTCAAGGATCATCGCGCGTGTCGGCTGATCCGATCCAGGCAGGCGATCGCCCGGCGCACCCGTCGCGCGCCGCCCTGGCGGTCGCCCGGCCGGGTTGCCCGAACTGCCCTTGGCGAACCTCCCTTGGACGCGAAGCGCCCGCGGCGCATCGTCGTCATCCGCGTTGTCGACGCTTGATTCAAATCTGTGCCTGGTCATGTCATCGTTCCGGCCATGGTTGATCCCACCGCCTTCAGACCCCATTCCGCCGATGATTTGAATCAAGCCGCACCTGTTCCGGCGGCGATCTCACCTGTTATCGCACCTGTTCCCGCCTGTTCCGCGAATAACAGGTGGCGGGGCATAAGGCCTTCGATCAACACGATAAATCGGCACGTCGAATCCAACATAACAGGTGCAGAAAAAAATTCGGCCGAAAAACAGGTGATAACAGGTCCGCGCGATCGATTCGGCTCATCGACCGACCTTCGACTGAAGGAGTCCGGCACGGCAGCCTAATGTATATCTATATAGTAGGAAATGATCGCTGCAAATAAGCAAGCGAAAGTCTATACAAGATGTCACATGAATGGCGGTAATATATCACATAAATGGTGGTAAAATCCCGATCAACTATGACGCAGTAGTCACATTTGGCCGGCAATGCGCAGTTTCATTCTAAAGTGGTTGCAACACTTCTTTCTCGCTTTTCTCTCCATGCTATCCAGCCCCGGTGTGGTGCCCTGTTTCCTTCAAGAGCCCATTGTCACCGGCGACGGTGCTCCTGGACGGAAAAGCATTGGAGAAGTGAATGCGGAGGCCCTTCATCCACATCAACTTCGCCACGGAAGACGTGCGCAGCGTGTCCCGGCCGCAGGGCATTTCCGGGAACATCTCCTGCGGCGCCGACTGGCACCGGGTGCACATCCTGCGGGAACGCTACGACGCCATCGCCGTCGGCGGGAAGACCTGGAACATCGATCGCCCGCGGCTGACGGTTCGCCCGGAGAAACTCGGCCGCGAGCCGCGCCGCCAACCGAACCGGGTCATCTTCGCCGGGTCGCAGCCCTGCGCGATGTCGCACCCCGGGGCGCCCGCCTTCGTGATCAGCTCGCACGACCATGTCGACCCGAGCGCTGTCGCGCTGACGATGAGCGGCCATGACCTGCACGGGCCGCTGACCTCGCTTTACGATCACGGCATCGAAAGCCTGTTGGTCGAGGGCGGCCCCACGTTGCTGCGGTCCTTCTTCAACCAGGGGTTTGCCGACCGGGTGACGATCTATGTCCGCGCCGGCAATGCGGAAGGCGCCGACCGCGGCGCTCGCGATACGCTCGGCACCTTGCCCGTCGCGTTTCGGGCAAGCGCCTTCGGTGAGGGCTTCCTGCTTGAGTCCGGCCCCGAGTCCGGCAATGTGGAGGTTGCGGTCGCGGCGGGGGTGGGGCGATGAACGCTGGCCAGCCGGTCCGGTTCGTTATCTTCGCGGCGCCACGCACCGGCAGCAACCTGCTGTGCAGCCTGTTGAACGCGCATCCCGAAATGCTGTGCCATCACGGCCTGTTCAATCCCGACGGAATCCATTGGGCGCGGGACTGGCAGGGCAGTGGCAGCATGGCCGATCGGGATCGTGATCCGGCGGCGTTCATCGCCTCGGTCTGGGCTTCGGGCGGCGACGCCCGGGCGATCGGATTCAAGATGAACCGGGACGAGAATGACGACGCGGTCGGTGCCCTGCTGCGCGATCCGACGGTGCGCAAGATACTGCTCAGACGGCGCAATCGCGTGCGGACCTATGTGTCCGAGGAGATCGCGAAACTGACCGGCATCTGGGAAAGCTACGATGCGAGCGATGCGTCGCTGCCGGCGGTGCATGTCGAGGTGGACGACCTGATCCGGCACAGCGCCCTGAACGCGGTCTATTATGCTGCGATCGAGGACTCGCTCAGCGCGACCGGACAGCCCTGGCTCGACACGGATTATGAGACTTTGGACGATCCCGGCGAGATGGCCCGGATCCTCTCCTTCATCGGGGTAAAGGCGCAAGCGTCGCTGTCGGCCGCCAGCCACAAGCGCGGGCCAGCCGATCTGGGTGCCGTAGTGGAGAATTTCGACGAGCTGGCCGGCGCCCTGCGGGGAACGGCGCTGCTCGACGACCTCTACCGCCGCGACATGCCCGAACTCCATCACCATGACTTCACGCCGTAGGACGCCGCCGATGCTCAACGCCAGTCTTGCCCCGATCGCAGCCGATGGCTTCACCCGTCACCGCGGGCCCGTCACCTCGGTCGCCGCCATTCCAGGCCGCGCCGCGGCAGTCGCGGTCGCCTATGACGGCGCGGTCTCCCTGTTCGACCTGGATGCCGGCACCGCGGAACTGCTCGGCTATCACCGGCACCTCGCCAATCACGTGACGGTGAGCGACGACGGCGCCTGGGCTGCTTCTTCCTCCTCCGATTACGACATCCATGTCTGGGACCTCAGCGAGCGGAAGCTGGCTCTGGTGCTGCGCGGGCATAGCGACGACGTCGAGGGCTTCGCCTTTGTCGACGAGTCGACCGGCGTCTCCGCCTCGCGCGACCGGCGGATCATCGTGTGGGATCTCGTGACCGGTGCCATCCGCCGGACGATCGAGGGCCATGAGAAGGACGTGCTGTCGGTCGCCTGCCGCGATGGGCTGATCTATTCGTCGGGCGACGACATGACGCTCCGGCAATGGGATCTCGCCACCGGCGCGCTGATCCGCACCTGGGGGCCGTTCGAGACCGAAACCGACACCTGCGCCATCGACATGCTCAACGGCCGCGTAGTGCTGGGATGCGACGACGGCGTCATTCGCATCTTCGACAGCCGCGACGGCACGGCGCTGGCCGCGATCGAAGCGCATGGATCGGGGATCAAGAAGGTCGCCGTCTCGCCGGTCAATGGCGACATCCTGTCCTGCGCCTATGACCAGCGGATCAGGATCTGGGATGCGGCAACCTTTTCGCCCAAGGGCGATCTGGAAAACCATGCTGCAAAATGGGAGCGGTCCTTCGGTTGGTCGCCCGACGGCTGCACGATCCTGGCCGGCACCTTCGACGGCACCGTCGTGCAATGGGATGCGGCATCCGGCCGAATCCTGCGCGAGATCGGCGGTGCGCCGGGCGACCAGGGCAATGCCTGTTTCAACGAGGCCGCCGCTGCATCGGACGGCAGCGTCGCGCTGGTCGCCGACGATGGCATGGTGCGACTGATCCGCCTGACCGATCATGAGGCCGCCCTCGTCGCGCGCACCGCACCGCCGGGCGGGCGCCGGCTGATGAACGCGATCACGCGAGATCCTGGATCGGGCCGGGTGATCGCGGGGACGCACGACCACAAGCTGCATGTCTTCGGTGCCGGGCTGGAAAGCCAGGTCGAGGTGGCGCTGGGGCAGGGGCCGATCAATTCGATCCGGGTGGCGCAGTGCGCCGGCCATGAGGGCGCGATGTTCGCTGCCTGTTATAGCGGCGCCATCGTCCGCGTCTCGCCCGACGGGCGCGATGTGCAGGCGCATGCCTTGCACGACGGTGCGGTGAAGGCGCTCCGCCTGCATCCGAGCGAAGCGCTGGGCGTCAGTTGCAGCGCCGATGGCGGGCTGCTTTCCTGGACCCTCGACGGCGAGATCCTCAACCATTTCCCCGGCCACACCGCGATCGTCGACGATGTCGATATCTCGCCGACGGGCGACCGGATCGCCAGCGCGTCGCGCGATTTCACCCTGAACGTCTATGACGTGGCTGATGCCCGGCTGACTCATTCGATCGAGCTTGGCCGCCGTTCCCCCAAATCGCTCTGCTTCTGGGACGCCGATACCGTCATCGTCGGCGATTATTGGGGCGCGCTGGTCAAGGCCGATCTGCGCACCGGCCGGGTTACCCGCCAGACCATCGCCGCCAACGGCATCAGCTCGCTGTCGCGCAGTGGCGATGGGCTGGTCGCCTCCTCCTATGACGGCGGGGTCTATCTCGTGTCGATCTCCGATCTCGCCGTGCGCAACGTCTACCGCGCGATGACTCAGCGGGTCGGCGGCACCTAGCCCGGCAGCAATCGCCCAATCGTGTCAGCGTCCCAGATTTTCATCGGTTCTTGAAGGAGCAAACGAAATGAAACCGAGCAAATGGCTATTGTCGGCGTGCCTGTTTCTGTTCGTGGGCGTCGCCGCCAAATCATCCGTCCAGTCCCAGACGCCGGTCGGCCCCGCGCCGCTCTGCGCGGTCAGCAGCACGGAATTCGCCGGCTGGAAGGCCGGTGGCAATTTCATCCCGCCGGACAGCGCCAGCTTCGATCCGTCGTCCGATTGCGCTTTCTACAAATGGTCGTCGCAGATGTTCCTGTGGCTGACGACCAAGGACGCGCGCGGTAACCTGCTGATGTTCTCGCCCAAGTTCGACAATGCGGTCGAGGATGTCAGCACCGGTGCCTTCCAGCTGGTCAACAGCACCGGCCTCGATGCCCAGGGCAAGTCCAACGTCTCGTTCCGGGTGCGCGTCAACAAGGCCAAGGTGCTGCTGCTCAAATCAGCCAACACCGCCACCAACCTGGCCGCTGGCCCGGCGGGCGACACCGACTCGACCGGCCAGGCGGGCGGCGGCGTGCTGGTCGTCAATGGATCGCCCATCGCTGCGCCTGGCAAGCCCGGCCTCTCGACCTATCCGGTCGTCTATTATGCGATCCAGGAGAGTGACGTCTTCACCGCGCTGAAGGAGGATTGGCGCAAGGTGCCCTATTATCGGGCCGGCCCGAACAAGACGAATTTCCCGATCACGCTCGACCAGGCCAAGGAAATCCAGAAGGCCTCGGGCAAGACGCTTCCCAATCTCAGCCAGCTGGCGATCGAGGTGAAGAGCGCCTGGGTCGATACTGCCTATCTCACGACCGCCCAGGCCGGCAGCCTCATCCGGATCAAGTCGGACGTCCCGGCCTTCACGCAGTCGCTCAACGGCAAGGGGCAGTTGGTGCTGAGCTGGGACGGCGAGACCATGGTCACGCGTACCCTGGCGATGGTCGGCATGCATGTCGTCGGATCGGTCAACCATCACCCGGAAATGGTCTGGGCGACGTTCGAATCGAACTTCAACAGCCCCGATGCGACCTATTCCTATCTCAACCAGAACTACGATCCGACCGCCAAGGCGTGCAAATCGGGCACGACCTGCCTCAACACCGTCAGTTTCAGCACGACGAGCAGCCAGCCCTCGATTTTCTATAACGGGCCGAAGGGGGCGACGACCGCACCGGACGTGATCACCGAGACGGCGTCGTCCGGCGACGACAGCAGCGTCGTGTCGGCTGGCGCGACCCTGACGGCAACCAGCGTGGCGCGCCTCAATCCATGGGGGAGCCAGCAGCCGGCAACGCCGTCACCAACTGATCCGGCTGTGCTCAACAACACCCTGCTCGTCTCGCTGATGCAGTCGCTCCAGCCGAAGCTGGCCGCATCGGGTGGTGCCGGCAAGGCGCTGTCCAATTACTTCCTGGTCGGCGCGCTCTGGAGCAACCGGATCATCCCGCCCCAGCCGGGCAGCAAGCAGATCGGCTCGCTGTTCGTGGCGAACACCACCATGGAGACCTTCCAGCAGGTGCGGCCGGGCAACCCCGATCCCGAAGCAACGGCAAGCAACTGCTTCAGCTGCCATGGCGACTTCAACGGAACGCAGGGGACGAGCGTCAGCCACGTCTTCCCCAACACAGTGACGTTCCGCTGATCCTTACCTGACCCTGACCCCGCCGTTCGCGGCGGGGTCAGAACCTGATCGAATGCCGATGGAAAGCGCGGGCGAGCAGGGGGTCGCCGCCATGCGCGAAATAGCGGTCGTGATAGTCGCCCGCGGTGATGGCGTTGACGCTGCTGTTGCTGTGGTCCGATCCGTAGAGGAAGATGTCCGGCGCGGTCTCGGCGAGGCGGACGATCCAGTCCTCATAGATGCGGCGCTTCTGCTCCAGGCTGTAATGCGTCGCGCTGAAGATCGTGCAAAAGGCGTTGCTCCACCAGATCAGCGCACCGGGCTCGTTGCGAATCCGCGCGAGCAGCGCGTCGGCTTCGAGGATGTTGCAGAGCAGATACTCGCGCTTCAGCGTGCGGACCTGCTGCCAATGATGTTCGAAGCTTTCCACACCACCCCAGCGCGCCAGCTCGGCGGCCCATAGCCGTTCGAGCTCGGCCCAATCCATGTTGTCCGGCGAGGCACCCGGCCAGAGATAATAATGTGCGCCGTTTTGCTGCTCGAACAGGCCGCGCAGGAAATGGGGATAGTCGCGCCCGTCCCATTCGCCGTCGAGCCGGCGCCGGAAATCCAGCGCCTGTTGGCTGTAGTCGAAGAACACGACCTGGCTGTCCGCATCCACACCATGTGTCGCGAGGATGCGGTTGGGCTTCAGCCCGGCGGCGACGCAATAGAGGGTCGACACGGGCGCCGCGAAGCCGGGTGGGGGTTCGGCGACATCGTCATAGGATTCATAGTTCAGCACAAACACGCCGCGACTCGCCTTTTCGGACATCTCGTCGAGAAAGCCGAGGAATCCCGCCGCGTTGGTGAGGTCGGGCCGCAGGTCGATCAGATGCCCTTCCAGTCCGGGCCCGAACGGCGTTGTGGCGTCGAGGCCCGGCTCTCCGTTCCGCGTCCACGCATCCAGATCGACCAGCAGGCATCGGCCGGGCACGCCGGCGAAGATGAACTCATGGTCGCCGGTCCATTCCTCCAGCGCGTCGAAGAAGCTGCGCGCCTTGCCCCCATTCGGGCCGGCATGCTCGGCGACGACATGGCCGTAACCTTGGACGAGACAATAGCGGCAGCCCGTCTGCCGCGCGCGAGAGAGGATGGTGCCGAGATCGGCATCCTCGATGATCTCGCCGAAATAATGCCAGCGCAGCCACGATACGGTGAGGTCGCGCGCCCGGCCCGCCGCCGCACCTGCACCCGCGCTTTCCGGTGAACCGAGCAATCCGCAGATCAGGTCGCGCACATGTCTCTCCCCAGGTCGATGCCGAACTCTACCGGCCCGATCGGGCGAGACGCATAGTCGATGCCCCCATTTTGACCGGTAACCCGACTTGACCGCGGCGCGTGGCCAAAGGCCTAGTGCGGGCAATGGGCGCCACGATACTTCTGCTGCAGGATGCCGCGTATTTTCCGTCCTATGGCGGGGGCAACAAGGCCAACCGCCTCTTGCTGGCGGCGCTGGCCGCGCGCGGTTTCGATTGTCACGCCGTGTCGCGGATGCCCGCCGCTGGTCGGGTCCTGTCCGACCGATTCAGCGCTGAGGCTCTTGCTGCGCGCGGTATCGAGGTCGAAACCGGCCCGCGCAGCATGTCCTATCGCCACGACGGCGTGAGCGTTGAGGCACTCGATCTCGGCGCCCCCGAAGCGGCCGAGCGGACCGCTGAAGTGATTCGGAGGATCGAGCCCGACTGGATCCTCGTCTCCGACGATCGTCCCGCGATGCTGCTCGACATCGCGCTGGCCTGCGCGCCTGACCGGGTGGTGGCGCTGGTCCACACCCATTTCCACCTGCCGTTCGGCCCGGAGGCGGAAACCCATGATTCCGCGCAGCATGAGCGCTTGCGACGCGTGTGGGGCATCGTCGCGGTGAGCGAACACAGCCGCGCCTATCTGCGGGAATTCGGGGGCTTGGACTCGGTCGTTCTGCACTTCCCGGTCTTCGGCGACGGCCCGTTCGAGCCGCCCGAGCATCCCGACTCCGGCTATGTGACGATGATCAACCCCTGCCTGGTCAAAGGGCTGCCGATCTTCCTCGAACTGGCAGCGCTCTTTCCGGACACCCCCTTCGCCGCGGTGCCGACTTGGGGCGGCGATGCGGCCGTTCTGCGGGAGCTCTCCCATCTCCCGAACATGACGATACTCGATCCCGCCGACGATGTCGGTGCCGTGCTCCGAGACACCCGGATTCTGGTGGCGCCGTCGCTGGTTCCGGAAACCTTCGGCTATGTTGCGCTCGACGCAATGCTGCGCAGCATTCCGGTGCTCGCGGGCAATCTCGGCGGCCAGCCGGAAGCCAAGCTCGGGCTGGATTTCATCCTGCCAGTCGCGCCCGCCCGGCGAACGGCAACAGGCTATGCCGCGCCACCGCAGGACATCGCACCCTGGCAGGCCGCATTGCACGGCCTGTTGTCGGACGGCGAGACGTATCGACGCTGTTCGAGCCTCTCCCGGGAAGCAGCCTTGCGCTTCTTGCCGAAGACCGATGCCGGCCATTTCGCGCGCTATCTGGAATCGCTCTAGCGCGCGGTCTCATGCAATTCCGCTTCGAGCACGGTGCCCCGCAGTTCCTTGCTGAGTGCATCGAAATTCGCGATGGTTTCCCGCAGCGCGACCGGGGTCAGTTTCCAGGTCTGGCCTTCCGGCTGCGCGGGCCGGCCTTCGGCGCCCAGAAAGGCGAGGGCGGGCTCTACCCCGGTCGGAGAGAACAGGTCCTCATACCAGAGCAGTACATGCTCCTGACCTGTCTCGTGCAGCGCGCGCTCGGTCTCGGCATAGAAGCGCTCGTGCAGCGCGATGTTCTCGAACAATGCCGCCGGATCGACATGGACCTTCGGGCGGGGCGCAGGTGCGCCGCGATCATCATAGACGACCCATTCCCCGGTCTGCCGCGCCAACAGCAGCGACACGAAGCTCTTCACCCGGTTACGCCGCTTGAGGATGATCTTGCGCACCGAAGCGTCGGGCACGACCGCGTGATAGGCGGGTTCGTGCTGCCAGAGGCACATCTTGAACCCCACCGCGGCGCGCCCGAGGTCCGTGCGCCAGACCCGGTCGAGGAATGCCACCGGATCGCTTTCCCGCTCTTCCATGCTGCCCAGCCTGAAATCGCTGCCCTGCAGATGCCGGGCGACCCCGATTACGTGCGGGTTGAAGATTTCGTGATGGCACAGGATGCCCGGGTGAGAATTCAACACCGTGCACAGGAAATTGCTGCCGGTTCTGGTGGCATTCAAGATGATGAATCGAACCGCTTCCGGTGGTTTCGTCATCTTTCGCTCCAGGGAGGACTGCGCCAACAAGGCATGAACTGTTCGAGCGGGAAGTGTAGCCGCGCTCGCGGTGTCGGAGAAAGGGCCTTCTTCCTGTCATGGCGATCGAAGAGCATTATGCCGCGGCAAGCGTCTGGGATACCCGCTTCCGCAGGATCATTGTCGAGGGCGAGCCGGATCGGTCGAGCCAATGGCTCGAACCCTTCCTGCCGCTGCTGAACGAGCATGATTGCCGTCGCGTATTCGATCTCGGTTGCGGCACCGGCTATGACGCGCTGGCGCTCGCGCGGCGGGGATTCCAGGTCGAGGGCATGGATTTCGCGCAGGTCGCGATCGACCAGGCGAAGCGGCTCGCTGACAGCGAGGGGCTGGAGATCGATTTCCGCCAGGGCGATGTCGGCATGCCATTGCCCTATGCGGATGCGGCGTTCGACGCGGTGATCAGCAATCTGGTGCTGCACAGTTTCGACGACATTGCGCTTCGCCGCATCGTCGACGAGGTCGATCGCATCCTCCGGCCGGGCGGGCTTTTCCTGTTTCACGCCAATTCGACTGAGGATCTCGAACGGCGGCTCGCGGTGCAGCCACCCGAACGTCAGTTGGGGGCCCGATCCTATGTCCTGGCCGGCGGCCAGACCATGCACTTCCTCGGCCGCGATACGTGCGAGGCCCTGCTCGCCGATTGGGAGCAACTTGTGCTGGAGCCGGCAACGAGCTTCGATCCGGACGGCAACCCGATCAAGAATGTCTGGCGCGGGGCCTTCCGGAAATCGTGACAGTGCGCGCGGTCGCCATTGTCGATCCTTATGATGCGGGCTCGATGCTCGCCCCCGCCTTTGCCGAGCACGGCGTTGCCGCGGTGATGGTGGGAAGCGCGGCGGAGGTCCCCTCGGAAGCGCGCGCGGCGTTCGATCCCACCGCCTTTCGCGACCTGCTCTTCTGGCACGGCGATATCGCCGAAACTGTCGCCGTGCTCCGCGACCATGGGGTCAGTCACGTCCTCGCCGGCTCGGAGCGCGGCGTGATGCTGGCCGATCGGCTGAGCGAGGCGTTGGGCGTGGCGAGCAACGGCACGCGCCTTAGTCAGGCGCGTCGCGACAAGGCCCGCATGATCGAGGCGGTCGGCCGGTCCGGCGTCCGGGTGCCGCGGCAGATCGAATCCGGCAACCTCCATGACATCATGGCCTGGATCGATGCCGGCGGCCACTGGCCCGCCGTGCTCAAGCCGCGGCTGGCGAAAGGATCGGACGGCGTACATCTGTGCGCGACACGCGAGGAAGTGTCGCGCGCCTTTCATGCCGTTCACGACCATATCGACCGGCTCGGCTATCGCAACGAGACCGTGCTGGTGCAGGAGTTCCTGGTCGGCCGGGAATATGTGGTGGACACCGTCAGCCATGACGGGCGCCATCGCCTCGCGGCGCTGTGGGCCTATGGCAAGCCGGCGCCGGGCTTCGACTCGATCGGCCTCCTTTCCACCAAGGAGTTGCTGCCGTCGCAGGGTGAACTGGCCGATATGTTGTTCGGCTTTGCCGTGCGCGTTCTGGATGCGCTGGAGATCCGTCACGGCGCCGGGCATTGCGAGGTGATCGTCGATAAGGATGGCCCCGCCCTGGTGGAGATCGGCGCCCGCTTGCATGGCGGCCCCCCGGCGCATCTGATGTGTCGGGCGGCGACGGGGACCAGCCAGCTCGACCTGCTGGTACAATCCGTGCTCGATCCGACGGGTTTTCTCGACGGTATTTCGCGGCGCTACACGCTGGCGAGCGGCACCGCGATGGCGCTGCTGCGCGACGATCGTCTCAGGGGGCAGATTGAAGATCTTCCTTCCGCCCAGCGCATTGTCTGGAACGCCCCGCCCGGGGAGCCCCAGCCTCCCGTGGCGGGCGTCGTCACGCTGATCCATGCTGACCGGGACATGGTTTCGGCCGACCTCGAGATTGTCACGGGCGGGATCGCTTGCGAGCTGCTCGACTGCCGCGACGCGGTCGAGGCCATCGCGCCCGAGTGGCGCGCGCTGATCGGGCGCTCGCGATGCAACCGTGCCTTTGGCGGGCACACCTGGTATCTCGCGGCGCTCGACGCCTGGCCGGAGCTATCACCGCGAGTGATCACCGCTCGGCGAGCCGGGCGACTTGCCGGCATTTTCCCCCTGGTCTCGGATCCGAAGGATGAAACGGCGCGCTTCGCCACGCTGCTGAGTGATTATAACGACCTGATCGTGGCGGACGGCGACGTGGCGGCTGCTCGGCGGCTCATGATCTTCGCGCGGCACCACTTCCCGCGCCTCGACCTCACCTGCATCCGCGCCGACGCGAACTGCGCGACGGCCGAGGGCAGGACGCCGGTGCTCGTCGACAAGAAATTCACCTGCCCGATTGCTGACCTATCCGGTGGCTATGACGGCTGGTTCGCCGCGCGGACCCCGGGCTTCCGGCGCGAGCTGGCGCTGGTCGTCCGCCGAGCGGCGCGCAACGGCCTCATCGCTCGCCGCCTCGATCCCGCGCGTGACACGGCGGTCGACCTCGGTGCTTTCTTCCTCGAGATGCAGCGCGCGCGTTTTGGCGAGCGCAGCCTGTTCCTGCGCGATCCCGCGGCGCGGGCCTTTGCCACCACCATGCTTCCGGCGCTGTGGCGCGAAGGCACCGCACCGCTGTTCGGGCTCTGGGCCGGGGAGCAATTGATTGGAATGAACATCTGCATGCTGGGCGCCGATAGTCTCGGCAATTGGAATGCGGGGTTCGTCGCCGACTTCGCGACTTATTCCCCCGGCATGCTGATGGCCGATGCCGCGGTGCGCGAGGCGTGCGCGCTGGGCCTGGCCGAGTTTGACTATCTCCGCGGTCTCGAAACCTACAAGCTGCGCTGGTGCTCCGGCCGCCGCGAGATCGGGCGGCTGGAATGACCGACGCGCTTCCCCAGGACCCCTGGTCGATCGGTCTCTATGCGGGCCCCGATCCGCTTCACCTCGCGCCGCCACCCGGACTCGCGAACCCGGTCATGACGCGCGAACAGGTGACCGACGTGACGGCCGCATTTGTCGCCGACCCGTTCCTCCTGCCCTATCGGGGGGAATGGCACCTGTTCTTCGAGGTGCTGAACCATGACCGCCGAACGGGCGAGATCGGCTGGGCGAGCAGCCCCGATGCGATCGTTTGGACCTATCGCGGGATCGCGCTGAGCGAACCGTTCCATCTGTCCTACCCCTGCATATTCGAGCATGAGGGCGAGGTCTTCATGGTCCCCGAGACGCTCGATGCCGGTGCGGTTCGTCTCTACCGCGCCGACCCGTTTCCGACTCGCTGGGTGCCGGTCGCCGATCTGATGCCGGGCCGGTTGGCCGATCCGACGCCGTTCCGGTTCGAGGGGCGCTGGTGGATGTTCGCCTGTCCGGCACCGTCCAGCCACGATGCGCTGTCATTGTTCTGCGCCGATGACCTTGAAGGTCCTTGGCGCGAACATCCCGCCAGTCCGCTGCTGACCGGCGACAGGAGCAGGTCCCGGCCGGGCGGGCGCGTGGTCGCTTGCGATGGCCGGCTCTACCGTTTCGCGCAGGATTGCGGGCCGCGCTATGGCAGCGGTGTACGGATGCTCGAGATCACCTGCTTGACGCCCGATCTTTATGCCGAGCGGGAATGCGCCGAAAGCCCGATCCTGGGCCCGGCGGGCGCGGGATGGAACGGCAAGGGCATGCATCATGTCGACGCCTGGCCGATCGCGCCGGGCCGATGGATCGCCGCTGTCGACGGCATCCGGATCAAATGATTTCCGATCCGGTTACCATCGGGCAAGAGTTTCCTTCGCGGATGTAGCCATTCTGGCCTCTTCTTCGATTGCTGCCAGTGGGGCCTCATTATAGGCTGCAGCAATATAGATATTTTCAGAATTTAAAGGCGCTTATCGATCTCTCTAAAATGGGGACCGTTATGAAGGCTCTTACTTTGCTGCTGTGCGCAGGATCGCTGGCGGCTGTCGCCGCTGTGGCTCAGGACTCTTCGTCATCTTCGTCCGCCGCGCCGCCACCGCCGCCGTTCGGGCCAGCGGTTGGACCGGGCCGGACTCTGCAGACGGCGGATATGACGAACGCCAATCCGCTAATCCCCGGCGATATCTACCGTAGTGGCGCGGTCGCGCATCAGGATCTGGCGACCTTCGCCTGGCTCGAGTTCATCTCCGCGGTATCGCCTAATGCAAATGGCCTTCGCGGCGTGCCCGGCGGCAGCTTCGCGGCCTCGGGCAGCGGCGCCAGCAACGGGCCTTTGGTCTGGGAAACCTATCAGCACCGGACCGAACTGCTCCCCTGCAATGCAGTCAGTTCCCCGACGGGCCCGACCACGTCGCCGATTGCACCGCAGCCTTGGGGCGCGCCTCCCAAATATGTCACGACGGCCTCGAGCACGCAGCTCTGCAGCACCATCACGCTGCCGGGCGGCGGGCCGCTTCCCTTCAACAATCTGGATGAAGCCAACCAGATCGGACAGAACACGCTGTTCTACCCGACCACACCGGGAAAGCCGCAGCCGAACACCGATGCTCAGGTGCTGTTCGAGGCCAAGGTGAACCAATATGAATCCAATTATGTGAACCAGAATTATGCGAGCTTCATTCCGAAGTTCGGCCCGTTCCACCTGTCCCCGGGAATCACCCTCCCGAACACGACGGTGGAAGTGAAGGCAGCCTGGCGCCCGGTGTCGTCGATCCCGTCGAACCAGCGCTATCGCTATCATATCGCGAACGTGCTCACCTATGCCGGCACCGACGCCGCACCAGTGCCGAAGGTGGTGCCCTATGCGCTCATCGCGCTGCACATCATCCACAAGACGCCCAACTATCCCTCCTTCATCTTCGCGACCTTCGAACAGGTCGATGATTTCACGAACCAGACCACGGGGCAGCCGACCGGCGTCTATTATGTGCCGGCCTATGGCGCGGTCGCCTACACGACTCCGCCCACCACGACCTTCCCGCCCAGCGGCCAGACGGTGCAGAATCCGAACATCGGCTTCAACACCGCGGCGCCGAAGGCGATGCCTTACGGCGTGCAGGGCGGCGTGGCCTTGCCGCTCGGCAACACCCTGGGCTTCCCCGGCGCGAAGCCGGTGTCGGGCGGCAGGGTGGCCATTCCGGTGACCTCGCCGGTCCCGACCGTGCCTGAGGTCGCGACGGTGAACGGCCAGGCGCTTACCGCGATGAAGGGAATTCCGGGCTTCAACCAGAATTTCAAATGGCAATATTACAAGCTGACGGGTGTTCAGGCAGTCCCGACCAATGATGAAACCACCAGGGACTTCTATCTGGCCAATATCGTGGTCGAGAGCAGCCAGCCAGGCATTCAGCTGTTCCGGGGCTTCCCGCCGATCGCGCCGAACCCCAAGACCAAGGTCCCGACGCTGACCAATATCCGCAACCAGGTGAACGTCATCGACTATCACACCGGGGCCTCGACCCTAGCCCCAACCCTGACCTCGAGTGGCGGGTGCCAGGGCTGTCATGGTATCGCCCAGACCCAGAATGGGTTCGATTTCAGCTTCCTGTTCTTCGGGGTGAACGGAGGCGGCTTCACACCGGAAACGGCGGGCCTGCCGACGCCCCAGGTTGCGGCGGTGCGGCTGGCGAACAAGAAGTATTTCCAGAAATAGCTGTCGGATCAACAGGGGCGGCCTGCAAAACAGTCGCTCTCCGGGCAAAACAGGGGCCGCCTCCGTGGAGCGCGGTCCCTGTCGCGTTGAGCACGGTCGCCCTCGCGATTCCAGTACCGTCAAATTGCGCGAGACCGCAGTGCCCATAATGTGGCAACGGCGGCTATCAGGAGTATGTTTTCGTTCGTTTTCTCGAACGACTTGCGGATGCGGTACGGAGATCCAGGTGTTTGCAGTCGGTACGGCCCTTGTGTTGGCGTTGGCGCCGGCGTCCCTCCAGACTGCGGATCGGGCGGAGAGTGCGCGCAACAATCCGGGCAAGGTGGTGTGTCGGAAGTCGGTGCAAACCGGCTCGATCCTGAAGCAGCGCATCCTTTGCCGCACACAAGGTTCCTGGAATGGCTCAGGCGTCGAGCGGCGCATCGAGGACGATTACTCGTACGAGAACGCCCTTCAGGTCGATCAGCCGGCGCCCGATCAATCCATCTCCATCGGCACCGCGGTCTGGGAGAAACTGCCGGCCCTCAATCTTCGTGGGCGCCTGCCGTACACGCAGCTCGTTCTAGCCGTGGATGAGTTGCTGAAGAAAGGTGAGTGCAAGCTTGCGGGCCAGACCGAGAAGTCGTTCGATATCGAGGTCCGGTTCGCCGTCCGGGTGGCTCCGGGCGGGCGCGCCACGCAGGTAGTGGTGTCCGATACTGGCTGTACCGCGCTCAACACGATGGTGGGGCTGACCATATTCGCGCGATCGAAGCGCGGCGATATCGAACCGGAAGCGACGAGCGCGCGGTGGTTCGCGGGTGCGATGAACTTCACCTTGAGATGAGCCGGCCCGGACGCTCCCAGGCAAGCGTCCGCTTGGACAAGGCCAGCCCTCGAGGAAGGCGACAAGGTCGTTGACGGCGTCGCGACAAGCCCGTGTCCCTAGGGCTGCGCTTTCCCGAAGGCCCGCCGGAGTGCTTCGCGGATCGCGGGGAAATCGCCGGTCGCATGGGTTTCGCCCGGCACCACAGCGAAATCGATGGAGAGGCCGGCGCCCCGGAGCGGCGCGAGCCGGCCCGCCAGTTCGCGCGCATTGTCCACCATGCGCGCCTTGAGGCTGAAGGCCGCGATCTCGAGCCAAGCCGGATCGTTTTCCATGCCGGGGGCGGGGGATTGCTCATATTGGCCAGCGCTGAGGAACAGATCCACCTTCTGCCCGCCCTTGCGCATCCGGCTCTCAAAGGCGGGGAGGGCGGTGAGCACTGCCCTGTCGGCATACCAAATGGAAGGGCTCGCCGCGACATAGGTACGGAACAGCTCGGGCCGGTTGAACAAGGTGTGGAGGGTGAACAATCCGCCCAGGCTGTAGCCCGTCAAGGTCCCGGCGGCCGTGATCGGTCTTGTACGCGGCGTCGATCGTCGGGACCAACTCGTCGGCGACGAAGGACAGGAAGGCATCGGCACCTCCCGTCGGGCGCGTGGCCGGCACGTCGGGACCGGGATCGCCCTTTGGCGTGTAGTCGAGCGATCGTCGCGACGCCGAGGGATAGCCGATCGCCACGACGATGCCGGGCTCAAGTGCCCAATAGCGGCCGAAGCGGTTGGCCAGTTCCGCGGTCGCTGCGAAACTCTCGTCGCCATCGAGCAGATAGAGCACCGGATAGCCGTGCGGCGGCGGCGGCGCCTCGGGCAACGCGATGTAGATGCGATAGGGGGCGCCGGCCTTCGAGATCATGGCCTGCACTTCGGAGCGTGGCATGACGTAAGGGGCGGACGCCGGGGTGGTCTGCGCACGTGCCTGCGCGGGCGAAAACCCCGCAATGAGCGCAGCGATTACCGATAGACGTTGCCAGATCACTTGCGCCTCCCCTAATTTTCGCCAAACTGTATAATCTGTGTGGACATGTCAATTAAGCGTTGGACGGCCCTCGATGCATAAAGTTACACCTGCTCAATGATCCGCGCTCTTGCTTCGCTCGCCCTGCTGTCGCTTGCCGCGGCATCCTCGCCCACGCTGTCCCGGGCAGATCAATGGTGGGCGGACATCGCGACCATTGCCGACGATGCGAATGAGGGACGGGAGACCGGATCGGCCGGCTATCTCCGCGCGGCCGACTATGTCGAAGGCCGGCTGCGCGCGATCGGGCTGACCCCGGCGGGCGACACGGGTTTCCGGCAGGATGTCGCTTTCGAGGAGCAGCGGGTGGATTATTCCGCCTCGTCAGCACAACTGATCGGCGCGAAGGGCGAGGTGATGTCGCTCGAGCTCGGCGTGGATATGCTGATCTCCTCGGGCGGCGGCCCGCGTCCGGCGATGGTCGATGCGCCGCTGGTGTTCATCGGCTATGGGCTGAACTTGCCCGCCAAGGGGCATGACGATCTTGCCGGCCTCGACCTCAGGGGTAAGATCGCTGTCGCCATCGCCGGCGGGCCGGGGGACATTCCGGGACCGGTCAAGGCGAGCAATCGATCCGACCGGACCGCCTTCCTCGGCAAGGCCGGCGCGGTCGGCCTGATCACGCTGACTCCGCCCAAGCAGATCGAGATACCATGGGAACGGCAGAAGCTGCTGTCGCCGGCGCCGGGCATGTATCTGGCGGACGGGCCGCTCCGCGAGACGCCCAACGGTTTCCTCACCGCAAGCTTCGATCCCGAACAGAGCGAGCGGTTGTTCGCCGGAACGGGCCATAGCTTTGCTGAGCTGGCAGCAGCGTCCGATCAGTCCGCGAAGATACCGACGTTCGCGCTACCGTTGCGGTTGAAGGCAATGATCGTCACGCATCGGCGCCTGCTCACCTCGCCGAACATCGTCGCGACGCTGAAGGGCTCGGACCCCGTGCTGAGCAAGGAGTATGTCGTCGTCTCGGCCCATCTGGACCATATCGGCATCGGCGCGCCGATCAACGGAGACCGCATCTACAACGGCGCAATGGACGATGCTTCCGGCGTGGCGACGGTGCTCGACATTGCCGCGCGACTGAAGGCCGGGCCGCGGCCGAAGCGATCCTTCCTGTTCGTGATCGTCACCGCGGAGGAGAAGGGACTGCTCGGCTCGGGTTATTTCGCGCGCCGTCCGACCGTGCCCGTGGGATCGATCGTTGCCGATCTCAATTTCGACATGCCGTTGCCGCTGTGGAAGCTGGAGACGGTGCTGGTGCAGGGCGACCAGGAAAGCAGCCTGGGCGATCCGGCGCGCGCGGTGGCAGCGCGGCATGGCCTGTCGCTGATCCCGGACCCGCTGCCCAATCGCAACAGCTTCACCCGTACCGATCAATATGCGTTCGTGCGGGCGGGCATCCCGTCGCTCGCCTTCAAGTTCGGTTTCCCGCCGGGCAGCAAGGCCTTCGAGATCGAGCATGACTGGCGCGCCAACCGGTATCATTCGCCTAGCGACGACCTGAACCAGCCCGGTGTGCTGCGCGAGGAAGCGATCAGGCTCGACGACTATGTGGCGGCGCTGGCGGTGGAGATCGCCAATGATCCGGTGCGGCCAAGCTGGCTGCCGACCAGTGTCTTTGCGAAATTTGCCAAGCCATAGGGGCCGGACGGAGCGTCGGGATTTCCCTGTTCCTGGCGATTAACAGGGAAATTATCAGGGAATTTGTTTTTTTTGGCCCTGTTTTGGGCGATTTTCTCCCATAATTATCGTCTTATATCATAGATTTAATAGAAGATTCCCTGTTATTGAATAACAGGGAATTCCGCCGGGATAACAGGGAATTTCCCGTCTGGAACAGGGAACGGCATCGTCGGGGACGTGACCGTTCATGAGAAAGAGCAGGGCCTGAGTCGAAACCTTGGTCCGACGCTATGCTGCACTGATCCGGACGCACGTTGAATCGATCGATATTTCGGCGTCGATGGTTAGGGCGATCTACGTTTCTCCGTTCGCCCGAACATAGTGAGAGGGTCGAAAGCCGCGCTTATACTGAGCTGATTCGAGCCCGGTCGCCGGTGACCAGTAAAGAGACGTGGGTGCCACCGCGCAGGGACGACCAATCGGCCTTGGCGACAATCACGATCGGGATGTCGATCGCATAGAGTTCGGTTGCGACCAGGGCGCCGATCACCAGGATCGGATCGTGCTCGAGCATGATAATCGCCAGCGGCGCCAGCCCGGAGCGCGCAAGCTCGACCAGGGCGCTGGAGGAAGAAGAGGAACCGCGTGCGCTCGGCATCACCAGGACGCGGCCGGCGATCCGCTTGCCGCAGTCGGGGTGACTGCGATCGATGATCTCCCCGCTGTGGAGATCAACCCCGCCCCAGAAGCTGAGCGGCACATCGAGCTTGAGGATCGTGCCGGAAGCCTGGCCTGGCGTCAGCGCGCGCGCGTCGATGGTCATGACGCCACCGTGCCAAGTTCGGCCGAGCGGATGCAGCGGTCGAGCGTCATCAGGCCGATCCGACGCTGGAGGTTGCCGGGGCCGTAATGCGCATATTTGCCGGAGGTGGTGAGGATCGCACCGTTTCGCTCTGCGACCACCGGGGCGAGATAGGTGCAGGTATCGACCACCAGGCGCACGCCGAACGCCCGCAGCGGGGTGAAGTTCTCATCGGCCTCGACCATTGCCGCGATCTCTCGCGAGGTGGAGACGAAGGTGGATATCGATGGCGCCGGCGTTCTGCCGCGTACGGCAGCATTGAGCGCGTGGAATTCGGTGATTGAATAATGGGGTGTGCCGAGGCAGATCGCGGCGACGCGCTCGCCGGGTTCGACCGGACAAAGGCTGGTCACCGCTGCCTGAAGGTCCTCGGCGGTGATCGCGAGGATCGGCAGGCCATCGATATCCTGCTCATCTGCCTCAGGCGTCACACCTTCGGCATGGAACAGGGCGAGGGCGCCCGATGATGCACCGGCCGCACCAAGGGCCTTGAGTTCGTCCTCGGTCGTATCGCCGGGCAACCCGCGTAGCAGTGGTACCTGGCCGATGGTGCGGCGGCCCAGGACATAGCCCATCGCCGCGAAATAGAGATCGCGCGGCATCGCGGCGGCATCGGGGGAGGGAATGGCGACAATGCATTGCGCGCGGCGATTCTCGTCACAGTGCAGGCCGACCATCGGAACGCGACCAGTGAGTGCGGCACATAGATCGGCGAAGTCGCCGTACCGATCGGTGCGTGCGCCGAGCACTGAGTTCACGAACACGATCGCATTGGATTCAGCCCAGGCGACATGCTCGCCCACGCGGGGGCGAAGCATGCGCTGATAGGGCGCGCAGGTGAGGGTGGGGATGCAGCCGAGCTTTTCGTGCAGCTCGGTCAGCTCGCTCTGCGCGGGGATCAGTTCGGGCGGTCCGCAATGCCATTCGGGATGAGTGACATCGACCGCGGCGACATTGAGCGTGGTCGGCACGTGCACCCGCCCGCCGAGATCGACGAAGCGGCGGGTGAAATCGATGCTCGACGGGCCGTGATAGAGGCAGCCGTCGATATGCGCCGACTGGACCGAGACGAAACGGCGCGCGCCCGATGCCTCGCCATAGCGCATCAGGATCGCCATCGCGCGCGCCGCGGCGGCGCCATGCGCGCCGTCGAGCAGGGCGCGGTCGATAGGCTCGAGTGCGATCATCGCTGCGTGCTGGCTAGGGCGAGTTCAGCCGCGGCGAGATCCTCGATCGCAGTGCCGACCGACTTGAACAGGGTGATGGCAGCCTCGTCACCATCGCGGCCCGGATGGGCACCGGCGCAGAGGGCGGCGAGGTCGCCCTGGATATCGCTCGCGGCAAGGTAACCGCCGGCGATCGCCTGAAGCAGGTCGCCCGCTTCCTCCAATGCGCCGTGCATCGTGTCGACGAACACGCGCGACCGGGCGAAGGTGCGGCCATCAGCCTCGCTCATGTCCGGGCGGAAGGCGCCGATCAGGTCGACATGCGTACCGGGTGCAAGCTTGTCGCCCGCAATGAGCGGCGTGGTGGAAAGGGTGGCGGCGGAAACGATATCGGCGCGGGCGAGGGCAGGGGCGATCTGCGGCGTCGCCACCGCCGGATAACCGAGCGCGCGGGCAGCGCCCGCCGCCGCTTCGGCCTTGGCCGGATCGCGGCCCCAGATCTGGATCGCTTCGATCGGGAAGGTGCCGACATAGGCTTCGATCAGCGGCGCGTTGAGGGCACCGGTGCCCAGCAGCAACAGGCGCTTCGCATTCGGCCGGGCAAGACAGGTTGCAGCGAGCACCGAGGCCGCGGCGGTACGCCGGCGGGTCAGCGCCGCGCCGTCGAACAAGGCTCTGGGCGCACCGGTCGTGCGATCGATCAGGACATAGGTCGCGCGGACCGCCGGGCTCGCTTCCCGATCGATCTCGACCATCTTGACGCCGAGGCTGTCGGTGCCGCGCCATGCGGGCATCACCAGCAGGGTCGAGCTTTCGCTCATCTCGGCCGCAAGCCGCGCGGGCGCGACATGGCGTCCCTCAGCAAAGGCCGAGCGCAGCGCCGCGATCAGCGCCGGCATCGGTGTGCTGCGCTCGACCGCTTCGGCGTCGAGATAGGGGATCGAGCGCTGCATGAGCTTCCCTATCGTCCGGGCTGTCGAAGCTGCAAGATGTCGCGCGTCTCGGCCGGGGTCGCGACGCTGTAGCCGCCGATCGCATTGACGATCGAGTAAGCGCGCTCGACCAGCTGGCCGTTGGTCGCCCAGACACCACGCGACATGTAGAGATTGTCCTCCAGCCCCACCCGGATATTGCCGCCGAGCAGCAGGGTCTGGGCGAGCATCGGCATCTGTTCGCGGCCGATGCCGAAGGCGCCCCAGTGCGTGCCGGGCGCCATCAGTCCCTTCTGGTAGAGGATCGTATCGACGCCGTGCGGCGCAGCCCATTGCACGCCGAGCACCATCTGCATCATCGTCGGGCCGTCGATCAGCCCTTCCTCGAGCAGCTTGTTGCCGAAGAGTATGTCGCCCGCTCCGAACACTTCCAGTTCCGGCTTCACGCCCGCTGCCTGGAAGCGCTTGGCCATGGCGCGGAGCGTATGGGTAGGGCTGAAATAGATATAGTCGGTCGGGCCCTCGACCTGGTTGTTGGTGACGATGTCGAGCGTGGCGATCTCGGGCAGCAGCTCCTCGACATGCGCCACGCGCTCGTCGACGCCGACCACGTCGCTGCCGGGCAGCATATGCCCCTCGCGATCGGGATCGGGCAGGAAATAGGCGCCCATGCCGCAGGTCAGGTTGAGCACGATATCGACACCGGTCTGGCGGACCCGGTCGACCACTTCGCGGAAATGCGCGCGGTCGCGATTGCCGGCGCCGGTTTCAGGGTCGCGGACATGGATATGGACGATGCTGGCGCCGGCCGAGGCGGCTTCGATGCACGCATCGGCGATCTGCTTCGGCGTGATCGGCATCGACGGGTGTTTCGGGTTGAACGGTGCGCCGCCGGTGACCGCGCAGGTGAGGATGGTCTTGTTGCCGGTCATCTCTATTCTTCCCATTCCATGTTGCCGCTGACCGCGATCGTCTCGCCGGTGATCTTCCTGCCTGCATCCGAGGTGAGGAATTCGACCATGTCGGCGAACTCGCTCAGCTCGACCTTGGTGCGCAGTGAGACATATTTGAGATAGTCGTTCTCGATCTCCTCGAAGCTGCGGCCCGTCGCGTCGACGTTGCGCTGGACGATGAAGCGGAAGCGATCATTGTTGATGATGCCGGGCAGGATCGCGTTGCAACGGATGCCGAACGGCCCGAGTTCGCGCGCGCTGTTCTTCGTGAGGCCTTCGACGCCGGCCTTTGAGGCGATGTACGGCGCGCGGAACGGGATGCCGGTGCGGGTCGAGCAAGTCGAGAAATTGACGATCGATCCGCCGCCATTGGCCTTCAGCATCGGCACCGCGCGCTTCATGCAATAGAACATGCCGGACAGGTTGACCGCGATGGTCTTGTCCCATTCGTCCTCGTCGATCTCCTCGATCGGCGCGCGGGGCCCCGCCATGCCGACGACATTGACCAGGATGGTAAGCTCGCCGACCGACGCACGGACATCATCGAACAACCGGTCGACATCGGCGCGCACGCCGACGTCGACTGCGCTGCCGCTCATGCCAGGATTTGCGGCGAGCGTTTCCGCGACGGCATCGCCGCGGATGTCGCAGATATGGACCTTGTGGCCCTTGCCGAGAAAGCGCTCGGCAATCGCGCGGCCGACACTGTCGCCGGCACCGGTGACCAATATTCTTTCCATCGTCTTTCCTGTGTTCGGGGTCATGAAAGGTCGGGGGCGGGGAGGCGGGCGGCGACTGCGCGATCCTCCTCCGAGAGCGGGGTGGATTTGCGCGCGCCTAGATCGAAGCGGACCGTCACGCCCTCCATCATCGTGCAGGCGCGCCCATCGGTTCGGCGCGCCATGATGGTGCGGTGGCGCAGCGACGAAGTGCCGACCGAGACGATACCGGAGCGGAGGATCAGCAGGTCGCCCGCGACGAGCTCGTGCAGGTACCGAATCTCGTGCGAGACATCAGCCCAGCCGATGCGGCGGCCGCCCTGTTCCATCACCGAAGGGCCGAACGCGCCGAGCAGATGATAGACCGCATTGTCGAGCAGCGGCATCTGATGCTGCACCGACATGTGGCCCATCATGTCGCAATGCCATGGGAAAACGACGCCGCGGAACGTCTCGATCCCGCTTGCCGTGCCCACCGCGTCGTCGTCCATTTCCGCTCCCTTCGATCAGCCTCGAAGCGGGGTTAAAGTTGATCGCTTGACTTGTCTACACAGATTATACAGGATGTGTTCACCGCGTATTTCATAACGTGCCCAGAGGCGCGAGACGGGGAAAAGGGGAATTCGATGGTCACGAAGCGAGCGATGGGGTTGAAGTACGGCGCGGCTCTGGTCCTGCCCTGGGCGCTGATATCGGCAGCCAGCGCGCAGACCGCGCCGGTGCCCGAGCCGGCAGCGGCGGACGAGCAGCCAGACATCGTCGTCACCGCGCAGAAGCGCAGCGAGCGGCTGCAGGACGTGCCGATCTCCATCTCGGTTCTGGGCGGCGACAGGCTCGACAGCCAGTCGACCGGCGGGGTCACCGATGCGCTGCGCAATGTCGCGGGCCTGTCGATCACCAGCACGGCCCAGGGTGGCGCAACCCAACTCACCATTCGCGGCGTCGCCGCCGCCGGCGCGACGCTGTCGGGATCGAGCACGGCCGCCTATTATATCGACTCAGTGCCGTTCGGCCTGGTGAAGTCGGCGATCCTGCCTGACACCAATGCCTATGACATGGCGCGGGTCGAGGTGTTGCGTGGGCCGCAGGGCACGCTGTACGGCGCGAACTCGCTGGCGGGCGTTGTGCGGCTGATCACCAATGACGCCAATCCCGACAAGTTCGAGCTGAAGACGCGCGCCGGCCTTTCCACCACTGACGGCGGCGAGATGAGCTATCGCGGGGACCTGGCGGTCAACATCCCGCTGGTTCCAGGCAAGCTTGCGCTCCGCGTCGTCGCAGGTGCCGAGGAAGCGGGTGGCTGGATCGACCAGCCCGCGCAGAACAAGCGCAACGCCAACGACCAGCAGTCGCGCTATTTCCGGGCGAAGCTCAATGCGCAGCTGACCGACGAATTCAGTGTAGGCCTGTCGGCCTGGATTTCGAGGATCGACCAGGATGCGCCTAACTACGCCGACGGCAACGGCAACCAATCGTCGCCGGTGCCGCTGCCGCAGACGCTGAACTTCGACGCGTACAGCGCGAAGCTCGGATACGAGCTGCCGGGCGTCAGCATCAGCAGTGCGACCAGCTATCTGGAATTCACCAATCTCAGCCAGCGCGATTATACCTCGCTCGGCGCGGGGCAGCGGCTGTTCACCGAGATCCGATCCAAGGTGTTCACTGAGGAATTGCTGCTCAATTCGACTGGAACCGGCAGCTTGAAATGGTCGGTCGGCGGTTTCTACCGCGATGCGACCGACCTTCTCTACCAGACATTGTTCGTGCTGCCGGCGCCGATCAACACCAACGACAAGTCGAAGTCCTTCGCTGTGTTCGGTCAGCTTACCCAGAGCTTCATGGATGATACGATCGAGTTGACCGGTGGCCTGCGTTATTTCAACGACCGAGTCTCGCAGATCGAACTGACACCGACGACGGGCAATCCGGCACAGGTGCTTGCGCACAAGACCGAGACGTTCGAGGCGATCACGCCGCGTGCGGTGCTCACCTGGCTGCCAAGCAAGACCTTCACCGCCTATGCCTCCTATTCGCAAGGCTTCCGCAGCGGATTCAACCAGAGCCCGTCGGTCATCCGTACCGCGCCGGACCTACCCTCGGTCAAGGCCGACAAGCTGCACAATTATGAAGTCGGCACCAAGGGCAGCATTCTCGACGGCAGGCTGAGCTTTGACGCCGCGCTATTCTACATCAAATGGAACGACATCCAGCAGAACCTGACCCTGCGCTACCTCGGTGCGCCGATCGCGGCCTCGGTCAACGGGCCGTCGGCGAGCGGGTTCGGTATCGACCTGTCGTTGACCGCGCGGCCGGCACCCGGCTTCGCGATTGGCGGCACCTATAGCTGGAGCGGGCTGAAGCTCGACGAGCAGGTGGTGTCGAACCTGGTCGTTTTGTTCAACAAGGGCGAGCGCCTGTCCTTCTCGCCCGAGCATACCGCGAGCGGCTTTGCCGATTACAGCTTCCCGCTGGGCGGGCTGGAAGGGCGGCTCGAGGGATCGATCAACTATCGGTCGGCGATCCCGGCGCGGGCGCTCGTGTCCGGCGTGTCGCGGCTCTATGTCAGCGATGCGCCGCTGACGGCACGTGCGGCTTTCTCGCTCAAGTCGCCGGCCAATTGGACGACAACCTTCTTCATCGACAACATCACCAATGATCACAGCGTGCTGCAGCCGCCGAGCGACATCAGCCTGTTCATGCGCCAGCGCCCGCGCACCGTGGGCCTGCAGTTCGAGTTCCACCTTTGAGGGGTGGCTGGCCGGTCCCTGCAGCGGTTAAGACCGGTATGTGCTGACGATGGGACCGGCAATGCGTGAGGATATGGAGTCGGCGATCCGCGAGAGGGTCGCGGGCTATTTCGAGACGATCTATCGGCCTGGGACTCAGCATTTCCACGCGATCGTCCATGCGGTGGAGAATCCGGCGAGCGGTGTGATTGCCATCGCCGGACCGATCTACGACGCGGGCGGGGGCTTTCCCGTCACGCGGATCGGGGTCATCGGGCGGGACGGGGCGCTGGCGCTGCTCTCCGAAGACGGGGCGAACGATACCGATCCGCACTGGTCGCCCGACGGCTGCACCTTGGCGTTCCTGTCGGATCGTGGGCATGGCGGTGGGAATTTCCAGCTTTGCCTGGCCGATGCGAGCGACCTCGCGTCGCGCAAGCCTGGCCCGGTTCTGATCGGGGAGGCAGTCGAGGCCTTTGCCTGGTCGACGGACGGGCGCCGTATCCTGATCCAGAGCGCCGATGCGGGCGCCGATGCGGCGGGTTCGGCGAGCACCGCGCGGATCGGCAGTGCGACGAAAGAGGCGCGGCCGTCCTGGATGCCGACGGTCGAGACCGGCGGGCACGACAATCTGTGGCGCCGCGCGCGGATCTGGAATGTGGAGAGCGGTACGCTCACCGATCTGGGTGTCGCGGGCCAGAATGTGTGGGAGGCTGAATGGTGCGGCCCCGACGCGGTCGTGGCGATCCTGTCGGCGAGACCGACCGAGGGCGGGTGGTACCAGACCGAAATCAGTATCGCGTCGGCGGAGGGCGGCGCGTTCGTGCCGTTCACCACATCGGATCTTGAACTGGCCAAGGTTTGTGCCTCGCCCGATGGGCGACGGATCGCGGTGGTGCAGGGGCGTTTCCACCGCACCGTCGCGTTGGGCACGCTGCTTCTCTACGACCGCGATGGCGGCGAACCGACCATGCCGGATGTTGGGGCGGAAATCTCCGCGCTGGCTTGGCGCAACGATAAGGCGCTATTCTTCACGGGGTTCCGCGCACCGGGAACGGTTGCAGGCACGCTCGATGTTATGACCGGCGTCGCGACGATCGAGTGGGAATCCGGCGGCACTGCCGGCCGCAAGGTGCCGTATGCCAGTCCGGTGGGCGAGCACGGCGTGCTGGTGCCGGGCCATGGATCGGACCGCTATCCGCATTTGCTGCGGGTCGAGGAGGGGCGCGAGCAGATGGTGCTCGATCTCGCCAGCCCGGGCATTGGCGAGCTGATCGACACGATCGGATCGGCCGAAGCGATCCGGTGGCAAGGCCGCGATGGGCTGGAAGTGCACGGTTATCTGATGAAGCCGGCCGGGGTGACCCGCCCGCCGCTCGTCGCGTTCATCCATGGCGGGCCCTCCCATCTCTTCCGCGATAGCTGGACCTTCGACAATCCACTTGCCGCCCTGCTGGCGAGTCAGGGCTATGCCGTGCTTTTCCCCAATCCGCGCGGCAGCTCGGGGCGCGGGCTGGATTTCGCCAGCCGCGTGATCGGCGATTGGGGCGGCGAGGACCGGTACGACGTGCTGGCCGGGATCGACCATGTCATCGCGCATCACGAAGTGGACGGCGCGCGGCTGTTCGTTACCGGGGGCAGCTATGGCGGCTATATGACGACCTGGCTGGTCACCCAGACCGACCGGTTCAGCGCTGCCTGTGCGATCGCGCCGCTGAGCGACATGCGCTCCTTCTTCTTCACCGCGCATCACCCCGAATTCCTCGAAATCTATTCGAAGGGCGGCCCCTACGAGGTCGGCGGCATCTTCGACATGCGCAGTCCGCTGCGCCACGCCGACAAGGTCTCGACCCCGACGATGCTGATCGCGGGCGAGATGGACAAGACCACGCCGCCGACCCAGGCGACTCAGTTCCACCATGCGCTGGTGCTGCGCGACGTGCCGTCGGAGCTGGTGCTCTATCCCGAGGAAGGCCATGCCGCGGCCCGGCTCGAGGCGCAGATCGACCAGGGCGTGCGCGTATTGCGCTGGTTCAGGACCTGGGAGGACCGCAATGGGGGCGATCGCAGGCGCTGAGCCCACGGTGGCGGACGCGTCGCACCGCTACACGCCGTTGCGGCGCTGGATCTTCCTCGCGGTGCTGTTCCTGGTGGGCACGTCGAGCTCGGTCGACCGGGTAGTGATCTCGGTGCTGCTCGAGCCGATCAAGCACGAGTTCCAGGTGTCCGATGCCGAGCTTGGCCTGCTCAGCGGCCTGTCCTTCGCCTTGCTCTATTCAGTACTGGGCGTGCCGATCGCGCGCTATGCCGATCGCGGCGATCGCAAGCTGCTGATCACCGCCGCGATCAGCGTGTGGAGCGTGATGACCATGCTCTGCGCCGCTGCGACGGGTTTCTGGCATCTGCTCGCAGCGCGGATCGGGGTTGGCGTGGGCGAGGCGGGGGCGACACCGCCCTCGCAATCGCTGATCGTCGATTATTTCCCGGCCGATATGCGGGCGCGGGCGATCGGGATCTTCGCGACGTCCGGCACGGCCGGCTATCTGCTCGGGCTGTCGGTCGGATCGCAGCTGGTGACGGCGTTCGGCTGGCGCGTGACCTTGGTCGCGTTCGGATTGCCGGGGCTGATCATCGCGGCGATCGTCTTCTTCGTGCTCGACGAGCCGAGGCGGCAGGCGGGCGCGAAAGAGGCGGGTGACGGCGAGAGTTTCGGGGTCTCGATCCGGAAACTGGCGGCGAAGCCGGCTTATGTGCGGCTGCTGATCGCCCAGACGTTGTACAGCTTCGCGGCCTATGGCTCGCTCGTCTTCGTGCCCTCCTATCTGATCCGCGTGGTCGGCAGCCCAATCGCTACTGCGGGCCTTTATTACGGGATGAGCTCAGCCTTCGCGGTGCTGGTCGGCAGCCTTGTCGGCGGCTGGCTGTGCGATGTGCTGGTGCGGCGCGACCGGCGCTGGACGGCGTGGTTTCCCGCGATCGGGTTCGGACTGGCCGCGGTGCCGTGCATGGCGATGTTCCTGATTGACGACCTGAGCTGGTTCCTGATCGTCAGCACCGTCGGCGGCGTGCTGCTCTACGCCTCGCTGCCCGCCTCCTTCGCGGCAATCCACGCGGTGTGCGGCAGTGCGCGGCGCGCAACCGCGATCGCGCTCCTGCTGTTCTTCAGCAACCTGCTCGGCTTCGGGATCGGGCCGGTGGTGACGGGCGCGCTCAGCGACATGTTCAGCGCGAGCCATGGTCCGGAAGGGCTGCGCTACGCGCTGCTGATCGTGATGGCGCTGACCATTCCGACCGCAATCGTCACCTTCCTCGCCGCGCGGCACATGCCGGCGGACATGGAGGACTAACGCGCCCTCCGCTCGCCGAGCGACAGTTCCGAGGTCGGCTTGCCGGAGATGAAGGTCTTCATCCGGTCGCGGAACTCGTCGGAGTGGAGATAGGCCAGCTCCTCGGCCCGGTCGGCGTCGCCCGCTCGGATCGCGTCGATCATCTCCTGATGCTGCGCGACGACGATGTCATAGTCGGCGAGGCTCGTATCGTTCTGGCGGAAAGCGAGCAGCGAGAGGCGCATCACGCCGCGCAGCATCTTCGAGCAGTCGGCCGCCATATACTGGTTGCCGCACGCCTGGTTGATCGCGTCGTGGAAGGCCCAGTTGGTCTCGACCACCAGCCGCGGATCGCCCGTCTCGCAAGCGGCGGCGAAGTCGCTGTTCGCGCGTTCCAGTGCGACGAGATGGAGCGGCAGGCGGCGCTGCGCGGCCCACCGGGTCGTCGCGCGTTCGTACAGCTCCAGCGTCTCGATCAGTTGCGGCACCTGGTCGAAATCCAGCGGCGCCACGCGCGCGCCGCGATTGGGGGCGAGCACGACGAGACTGTCGGCGGCGAGGCGGATCAGTGCTTCGCGGATCGGGGTGCGTGAAAAGCCGAGCTCGCGGCTGAACTGTACCTCGTCGAGCTCGGCATTGGGGGGAAGCTTGAGGCTCAGGATCTGCTCGCGCAGCAGCGAGTAGACGCGCTGGCCGCTCGACTGCCTGACCTCGTCCTCGCCGTCCTCGATCTCGATCGGTTCAACGGCCTTGTTCTTCGCCATCCCTGAGCCCCTCAACCAACCCGCACGAATGACACCAGCCTTGAGATGAAGCGGGCGCCCGCCTCCATCTGGCTGAGTTCGATGAACTCGTCCGGTCGATGTGCCTGCGTTATCGATCCCGGGCCACATATGACAGTGGAAAGGCCCGCTTCCTGGAACTGCCCGGCCTCGGCGCCATAGGAAACTGCAGTGCCGGGGGTATTCGCACCGCTCAGCATCGCCGACAGACGCTCGGCCGCGCCGTCTTCCTCGCGGCGGAGTGAGGGTACCTTGGCCAGTCGCTCTACCATGATGCCGGTCTCGTCGCCCTCGGTGGCGAGGCGCTGACTTGCCTGCTCGACCGCGACCCAGAAGGGTGCGAGCACTTCGTCGGCATCGCGATCGGGCACGCAGCGCAGGTCGAAGGTGAAGCGGCACTCGCGCGCGAGGATGTTGGGCGCGGTGCCGCCATGGATGGTGCCGACCGTCAGCGTCGACCAGGGCGGATCGAAATGCGGATCGCGGTGGTGCGTTTCCGTCTCGGCGATCCGGGCGAGCGTCGACAGCAGGTCGATCGCCACCATGTTGGCCGAGATACCCTCGGTGACCAGGCTCGAATGCGCTTCGCGACCAGTGACCACGACCTCATAGAGCTGGATGCTCTTGTGGCTGTTGACGATCTGCATGTTGGTCGGCTCGCCGATGATCGCCGCCATCGGGGTATAGCCGAGATCGAGGATGCTGCGGATCAGGTCGGGCGCGCCGAGGCAGCCGATCTCCTCGTCATAGGAAAAGGCGAGATGCACTGGCCGTTCGAGCTGCTCGTGAGCGAGCAACGGCACCGCAGCCATGGCGAGGGCAAGGAAGCCCTTCATGTCGCTGGTGCCGCGACCAAAGAGGCGACCATCGCGTTCGACCAACTCGAACGGATCGGAGCTCCATGGCTGGTCGACCACCGGTACCACATCGGTATGGCCCGACAGGATGATCCCGCCCGCGGTACCCTGGCCGATCGTCGCCAGCAGGTTCGCCTTTGAACCGTCGGCGTTGGCCACGCGGTGCGCGGTGATGCCGTGCTCCGCCAGGTACGTCTCGACATATTCGATCAGTGCGAGGTTGGAATCGGCCGAGGTGGTGTCGAACGACACCAGCCGCGCGAGAATCTCGATCGCGTCGTGTGCGATCGAGTCGGAGTCTGCAGATGCCGGCTTGTCGATGATGGGCAGCACGATCGATCTATTCCCGGATGCCGGCAGGGACGGGCAGGGCGCGGCGGCGCTCCCCACGACACGATCGATTCATTCTCCCGCCCCCGCAAATCTCTGCAAATCCATGTATACATATTGTATTCCAGTGATACACAGTCAACCGATATTTCGACCGTATCGGTGCAAAAGGCGAAAGGGGGCTGAAGCGGATGCGCGAGGGGAAGACGGAGGACACCGCCTTTTTCGGCCACCCGCGCGGGCTCGGCTATCTTGCCTTCACCGAGGTGTGGGAGGGTTTCTCCTATTACGGCATGCAGGCGCTGCTGGTGCTCTACATGGTCAGCCAGCTGCTTCAGCCGGGGCACTTCGAGCATGTCGCCGGGCTCGGCGGCCTGCGCGCGCTGCTGGAAGGTGCGACGGGCAAGATGACCGTGATCGCCTTCGCGTCGCAAATCTTCGGGCTCTATGCCGGGCTGGTCAACGCCACCCCGCTCCTGGGTGGCTGGCTGGGCGACCGGGTGCTGGGGCAGACCCGGACGATCGTGCTGGGCGCGGTGCTGATGACCCTGGGGCATCTGGCGATGACGTCGGAGCGGCTTTTCCTGCTCGCCTTGTTGCTGTTGGTGCTCGGGGCGGGGTGCATCAAGGGCAATATGGCGGTGCAGATCGGCAATCTCTACGAGGCCAGTGACCCCCGCCGGACGCGTGGTTTCGGCATCTATATGTTCGTGCGCAACCTCGGCGCGTTCGCCGCACCGTTGATCTGCGGGACCCTGGGCGAGACATTGGGCTGGGATTACGGTTTCGGTGTCGCCGCGCTGGCAATGGCGGCCGCGCTGGTGATCTACCTGTCGGGTCGCCGCTACCTGCCGCCCGAACTGCCGGTGCGGCGGCTGCGTGAGGCGCGGTTGCGGCTCACGATTGCGGAACGACGTGCGATCCTCGGCCTGTTCCTCGCCTTCATTCCCTATCTGCTGATGTTCAGTGCGGTCTATCAGGCCTACAATCTCTTCCCGGTCTGGGCGTCGGCGCACGTGAATCGAGAGGTCTGGCGCGCGACGATCCCGGTGACCTGGATGTTCACCTTCGACGGCATCGCTACCATGGCGGGCATCCTGCTGACGGTGCGTTTCTGGCGGGCCCTGCAGGCGCGAGGGCGAGAGCCCGGCAGCCTCACCAAGATGGCGATCGGTAGTGCGATGACTTGCGGCGCCTTCGCGATCCTCGCGGCGGCATCAGCGCTGTCCGCGGGGCCGGTGGCATTGCTCTGGGTGCTGGCCTTTTTCGTGCTGCTCGATTTCAGCTTCATCTGGGGCGAGCCACCCTTGCGGGCATTCGTCTCCACCCATGCGCCGCCGTCGCACGCGACCTTGATGATGAGCCTGTCGATCATGTCGATCGCGCTCGCCAACATCTTTGTCGGCTGGCTCGGGCGCTTCTACGAACCGCTCGGCCCCGCGCTCTTCTGGCTGCTCCATGCCGGCATCGCGGCGACCGGAGTCTGCGCCGCGTTGCTGCTGCGGCCGATGATCCTGCAACTGATCGGGGAACGGACATGACCTTCGGGGAAATCATGACGCCGCGGCTGGTCCTGCGTCCGCCGGGCGAGCCCGACTTCGCCGACATGCTGTCCCTGTGGAGCGACGCGGATCTGCTGCGCCATATCGGACGGCCGAGCACGCGCGAGGAGATATGGGCGCGGCTGCTCAAATATGTCGGGCATTGGGCCCTGTTCGGCTTCGGCTATCGGATCATCCGCGAAGCAGCATCGGGTCGCTTCGTGGGCGAGGCGGGAATCGCCTATCAACGGCGCGCCAATAGCCTGGACGATCCTGAAGCAGGCTGGGCGCTCGTGGGTTGGGCGCAGGGGCGGGGTTTCGCCGCCGAGGCGCTCGACGCGATCCTTGCACAGGCCGATGGCGACCTCGACATGGCGCGCACCACCTGCCTGATCGCCCCTGACAATCTGGCCTCGATCAAGCTCGCCGAGCGCCACGGCTATCGTTCGATCGGAGCGGTGGATATGGCCGATAGCTCAATCGAACGCTTCGAAAGGCTGCGGCCATCCGCTATCGTCGGCCCTGATTGAGGGAGAGACCATGATGTCGGGACGGATCGCGGTTGTGACCGGCGCGGGAAGCGGAATCGGGCGCGCGGTATCGATCGCGCTGGCCAGGCGCGGCTACGGCGTGGTGCTCGCCGGACGCAAGGTCGACACCTTGCGGGAGACGGCCAGGCTGGTCGATGCTGCCGGTGGACGATCGCTCATCGTGCCGACCGACGTCACCGATCCGCAGGCGGTGAGCGATCTGTTCGACCAGGCAGTCGGCCAGTTCGGGCGCGTCGACCTGCTATTCAACAACGCAGGCACCAACATCGCGCCACAGCCGATCGAGGATCTGTCGTTCGATGCATGGCGTCGGGTGATCGACGTCAACCTAAGCGGCGCATTCCTGTGCCTGCAGGCTGCGTTCCGTGCGATGAAGGACCAGACGCCGCGCGGCGGACGCATCATCAATAACGGATCGATCTCGGCGCATAGCCCGCGCCCCGATTCCACCCCCTATACCGCGAGCAAGCATGCCATCACCGGGCTGACCAAATGCGCTTCGCTCGACGGCCGGAAATACGACATCGCCTGTGGGCAGATCGACATCGGCAACGCATCGACCGACATGGCCGCAGCGATGACCGCCGGGGTTCGCCAGGCCAATGGGTCGATCGCGGCGGAGCCAGTGATGGACGTCGCGCGGATCGGAGAGGCGATTGCCTATATGGACAGCCTGCCACTGGACGCGAACGTGCAGTTCATGACGATCATGGCGACCAAGATGCCCTTTGTCGGGCGGGGATAACCAGCGCCGCGCCTTATCGCTGCCGCCCGTGCATTCCGTGATCGACGTGCCTTCCATGAAAATGTATCGCACATAGCAACATTGTTGCTTCATACCGGCTCTATTTATCGCTTTTCCTTAGTATACTCCCTACGGGCGCACTTGTTGTGTTGCTGAATTAGCTATAAGTGTTGCCGCGTTGAAATAGGCAGCAGGGAGAGGGATAGCGTCAGCGACCGGCCTTTGATGGCCATTCCGATCCCGGCACGGCCGCAACCGGCGCGCGCAATTTCCACCATCATTGTGTGAGGCGATCGCGCGGAGGGCATGACTGCTCCGTCGCGTTCCAACTGTGTTCGATCTCCACGCAAGAGATCGGGAAGCCGGCACCGACGATAAAAGCCGGCAGGAGAGGAGAAGCGACATGAATAGCATTTTCGCGTCCCGTGCCCGCCGCACCTTGCGGCCGGTGCTTGCTCTGGGAGCCGTCGCCGCGGCGATCGCGCCGGCCGGGGCTCTGGCCGATCCGCCATCGACCCTGTACGGACTCGCCTGGGAAGAGACCTTCAGCGGCACGTCGGTCGACACCAGCCGCTGGAATTTTCGCACCGATGTGAAAGCGCTGAGCGCACAGCTGGCCGCCAATGCGGTCATCGACAATGGCCAGCTCAGCCTGTTGATGAAACAGGAGAGCGTGAGCGGCAAGGCGTATACCGGCGCCGGCGTCATCAGCAAGCAGCAGTTCGGCTATGGCTATTACGAAGTCCGCGCGAAGAACACCACCAACACCGGCTGGCACAACAGCTTCTGGATGATGGCGGGCGACGGCAGCGATACCTTTGCCGCGGGCCGCTATCTCGAGATCGACCAGGCGGAGATCGACACGGCGGACCAGACCCATGTCCCGAGCGGGCTGCAGATCTGGAATGGCCAGGCGGGTTCGGGCGCCAATATCGGCGGCCCGCGTTGCGCCACCTATGCGCCCGGTGTGAACCTGACGGCCGCCTATCACACTTATGGCGCCGACTGGCGCGAAGGCGCGGTCGACTTTTATCTCGACGGTACGAAATATTGCACGGTCGCCTATTCGACGACGCAGTATCGTCAGGATCCGGTGAACATCTGGCTGACTGCCATTGCCTATCGCGCGCCCGTCTCGGTCGGCGGCACGCCGCAATATTACGACACGGTCCGGTTCTACAAACGCGACCAATATGTGATGAACGGCCGTTATGGATATAGCGAGAGTGGCACAGGCTGGCTGGACAGCACGCTGGCCGGTTTCGGCCTGATGCCGCAGCGCTATTCTTGCACAGCGGGTGCCAAGGCGATCTTCGCGCCGGGATTCAACCAGTCGGGCGACTATCACGTTTATATCTGGAAGACCGTCAACGCGAACGCCGATACGCAAGCCGAAGTCCGGGTCCAGGCGGCCTCGGGAAACACCACGACGACGATCAACTTCACGACCGGCACCTCGGGTTGGGTGGATCTTGGCACCCACAGCTTCAATGCCGGCACGACCAACCCCGCGATCGGCGTAACCAACACCGTCCATACCGGCTGTCAGCGCGCCGGGGCGGTCAAGTTCGTTCGCGTGTAGCAGATGGCGACGACCATGCGGCGCGGGTTTGCCCTGGGAACGATGGTGGTTGTTCTAGGGGCGACTGCTGGTCTCCTGCTCGCTCGTTCCGAAAGGATCGTGGAGCAGGATGCCATCCGTGTCGTCGCCGCGCCGGCACGCTACCCCGTAGCGGTTATCACGCCGGTTCCGGTAGCGTCCCCGACGCCGCCGGAACCGGCAGAGGCCGGCAACCGCTATAATTCGGGAGTCGATCCACCGGCTCCGCGAGAGGCAAACGCGCCCAATTATGCCGATCTCGGCGTGTTGCCTGCCATCTGAATGAGAGAATGAGCGAATGACGAGCGACATGAGCGGATCGAGGCGGCGTTTCCTGACCGGGGCGGGGGTGCTCCCGCTTGTCGCGATCGCGGGCCGGGCGGAGGCACAGGAGGCCCCGCCCGTCTCGCCCTTCACTGCCTTCTCGATCGATCCGCGCGAGCCGGATCTGGTCATGCCGCTCTGGCCCGAGGGCAAGATGCCGGGCGGCCCAGTCCCGGCCATCACCGAGACGATTGACGATCAATGGGACACGGCTGGCCTGCGCTACCGGGTTGGCGTGCACGTCACGCGACCGACCATCGCCTATTTCGCGCCCGCCAACCCCAGTGGCGCGGCGGTGCTGATCTGTCCGGGCGGCGGCTATTCGCGCGTGGGCATCGACCGCGAAGGGTATGAATGCGCACGCTGGTTCGCGTCGCTCGGTATTGCCGCGTTCGTGTTGCGCTACCGGCTCCCCGCAGATCGCTGGGGTGCCGGGGCGGCGGTAGCATTGCAGGACGCGCAGCGCGCGATGCGGCTGATCCGCGTAGGCGGGGCAGGGCGCTGGCGCGTCGACCCCAAACGCGTGGTTGTGATGGGCGGCTCGGCCGGCGGTCATCTTGCGGGAAGCCTGTGCGTCAAGGTCTATGACCGCACCTATGCGCCGATTGACGAGGCCGACCGCCTGCTGACCCGGCCTGATGGGGCGATCCTGCTCTATCCAGTGGTGTCGATGGGCCCGGCTGGCCATGCCGGCACGCGGCTCGCCCTGCTTGGACCGAGCCCTTCCGCAAGCGACATGACCGCATGGTCGCTCGACGGCCCGTTGCCGGGCATCACGCCGCCGATCTTCCTGGTCCATGCCGTGCACGACCGCGTCGTGCCGGTCGATCAGTCGCTGGCGCTGTTCGCGGCGGTGCGCGCCTCAGGCGGCGTCATCGACCTGCACCTGTTCGACGAAGGCGCGCACGGTCTGGGATTTCGCGGCGATCCGGCCTGGCCGATGTCGGACTGGCCGACCCTCGCGCGGAAGTGGCTGGTGCGAAACAATCTGGCCTGAAGCCGCCTATGCGGGCCGGAGCCGCGAGCGCGGCTGGCTGCGCAGTGCGCCCCAGGCGACCAGCGCTGCGACTGGGTGAAGCAGCCCCATCAACAGGAAGATCTGCGGGTAATTACCCGACTGGACCAGTTGGCCGACGATCTGGGTCGAGAAGATGCCGCCCAGCCCGCTGCCTGCGGCCACGAAGCCGAACACGGTCGCCACGACGCGTGTCGGATAGAGATCGACGATCAGCGTACCCATGTTGATCTGGAAGATCAGGTGCGCGAACGCGACCAAGGCGGCGACCGCGAGCGTCAACGGGACGGCCGGCGTGGTCGAGATCAGCATGCCCAGCGGCGCCAGCACTGCGGCAATCCCGATCGCGGTGAGACGGCTGCGGACCGGCGTCATGCCACGACGGATCAGCCAGCCGGAGAAGAGCCCACCCCCGATGCTGCCGAAATCAGCGGCGAGATAGACGATCCAGGCAGTGGCGGCGACGCCCGCGAGATCCATCCCGCGTTCGTCGGCAAGATATTTGGGGAACCAGAAAAGATAGAAATACCAGACCGGGTCGGCGATCAGCCGCGCCAGGGCGAAACCCCAGAGCGGCCGCTCCCGCAGGATGGCCGCCCAGGGCGTGGGCTCGCGCGCGACTGCGTGCGCCTGCCGGTCGCGTGGATAGATGGCGAGCCAGGCGACCAGCCACACAAAGCCAAGCGCACCGGTCGCGACAAAGGCGGCGCGCCAGCCATGAGTCAGCGCCAGCCAGCCGATCAGCGGTGGTGAAATCGTCGCGCCGACCATCGCGCCCGCGGTATAGGCGCCGAAGGCGAAACCGCGCTCGGGCGGTGGGAAATGTTCGGAGATCGCCTTGGGGCCGGCGGTGTAGTTCCCGGCCTCGCCGAGGCCCAGCATCGCGCGCGCGCCGCCAAGGGCCATCGCGCTGTTCACCAGGCCGGTCGCCATGTTGGCGAGCGACCACCAGCCGACGAACAACGCCAGCGACAGCCGCGTGCCGAGCCGGTCGGTCACCCAACCCGCGCCGAGATAGGCGAGCGTATAGGCGATCAGGAAGAACTGGACGATCCGGGCATAGCCGAGATCCGAGATATTGAGGTCGCGCTGGACGAGCGGCGCCAGGATCGAGAGAGTCTGCCGGTCGACATAGTTGAGCACGGTCGAGGCGAACAGCAGCGCCAGGATCGCCCAGCGCATCCGGCTCACGCCGCGCGGCGCGGTACCGGCCGCCGCGACCTCGTCGGCCGGCCCGACCTGTTGCGCGGCCTCGCCTGTCATTTTCAGCCGCCGATCTCGGGCGTGGCCTCACGCAGGGCGGCGACGAGTTGTTCGGTTCCCGATTCGGGTATCCAGCCCGACAGCGCGATGCCGGCATGCGCTGGATCGCCAGTCGAGACAGCGACGACATGATGGTCGCGCTCATCGGCGACATGGACGCGGGCATAGCCGAGGCGCCGCACCTCGGCGAGCTTGGCGAGGAGTTGGTCGATGCCCTGGGGGAACATCGGGATCTCGCGATCCTTGTAGAGTTCGCATACCTCATCGTCCTCAAGTTCCGAGAGCAGGACGATGCCGATGCCGCTCGTCGTCGCCGGCAACAGGCCGATACGGCCGAGCCCGCGCGACGCCTCGATGCCTGGTGGCGCGTGGAACAGATAGCTCACGCTGTCGCCCCACAGCACGCCGAGCGCGACCGTATGGCCGAAGCGGCGCAAGCCCTCGAGCACCGGCAGCGCACGTCGAATCAGGCCCGATGCGAACAGGCTCTGAGCGGCGAGCACATGCATCCCCGGACCCGCGGTATATTTGCGGTTGGCGGTCTGTCGGGCGATGCCGAGATAGGCCAATGTCTTGAGCAGCCGGTTGATCTTGGTCGGATCGGCGTTGAGCCGTCGCGCCAGCTCGCGGCAGCCGACCGGCTCGGGCGATGTCGCCAGCGCCTGGAGCGTGGTGATGCCGTCGATCAGGCTCTGATTGGGCTGGGCGTTGAGTTTAGGTCGCACGGTCGCATCCTATGCACCAAGGCGCGGTTCCCGCCAAACGAAGCGTGGTGGCGCTCACGCGACCTGCTCGGCATGCTGCCAGAAGCGGGCATTGGGCTCGACCCCCAGGCCCGGTCCGGTCGGGAGCTTATAGCCCGCGTTGTCGTGACTCATGTCGGTATCGAGCAGCGCGAGGTTCCGCTCGAACACCGAATGCTGCCATTCATGTTTCCAGAGCTGCGAGATCGTCGCCGACGCGTTGAGGCTCGCGGCGAGGAAGATGCCCGTGCCGATCGTCGCGTGTGGCGCTATCGCCACGCCGTGCGCGGCCGCCACCTTCGCGATCCGCAGGAACTGCGTGATCCCGGTATGGCCCATCTCGGGCTGGATATATGCCAGCGGCCCCGCGGCGAGCCGGTTGGTCGCTTCATAGTCGGTGTACCATTCCTCGCCGGCCGCGATGGGGACCGGGCTCTCCGATGCCAGACGCGCGAGACCGGCCATGTCCTCGGGCTTCACCGGCGCCTCGGCGAAATGGGGGCGCAAGGGGGCCAGGCACGCGAGCAGATCCCGCGCGGCCGCGACGTCGAACTTCCAATGGAGATCGACCATGATCGCGGCGTCGTCGCCGAGCGCGGCGCGCAGCGCGGCCATTTCCTCGATCACGCCTTCATGGCTCACCACTGCCGCGAACTTGAACGCGCTGACGCCGCGTGCCTGCCATTCGCGGGCAAGTGTCACGCGCTCCTCGAGCGTGGCGGCCGGCAGGCCGGAAAGATAGCTGGCGATCGTCGAATGTACCGACGGGCCGAGCAGATCGCGCACCGGAACGCCTGCGCTCTTGGCCTTGAGGTCCCACAACGCGATGTCGATCGCGGCGATCGCATCGACATGGAAGCCGCCCCAGCACCCGCGCACGCGCATCAGGCCATACAGCATGTCCCAGGTCGCACCGATATCGACCACGTCATGCCCTATCAGGGCTGGGACGAGCAGGTCGTTGATGATCTCGCAGGTCGCACGTGGCGCGCAGATTCCGTAGGTCTCGCCCCAGCCGATGCTGCCGTCTTCAGCCGTGGCCCGCACGACGATCGAGCGGTCGACGGTCGGATAGATCGTCCCGTTGCCCTGTCGCACGATATAGCCGCGCGCGTTGACGCTTTCATCCGGCCCGAGCGGCCCGAGATAGGGCGTGTCGCGCGGGACGGTGACGATGAAGGTGTCGATCGCGGCGATACGCATGATCAGGCAAGGGCTCCCTGTGGGGCTTCGGACGGCAGCAGGTCTGCCAGCCGCGCCAGCAAGGCGTCCAGCTCCGCGCGATCATGGCGGTCGAGCTCGGGGCCGGGCGCGCGGACAAAAGCGTTGTCGATGAGGCCGCGCCGCTGGAGCACTGCCTTGGTGAGCCGCCAGCGGAAGATCGCCTGCATGTTGAGCAGTGGCAGCGTGCGCTCGAACAGGTCGCGCGCCGATTCACGCTCGCCCGCGGCGAAAGCGTCGAGCATCCGGACATGAAGCTCGGTGATCTCGCAGGCCGGCATGGTCCCGCGCGCGCCGCGGACCAGCTCGTCGATCACATGGCGCGCGCCCGCGCCGCCGAACACTGCGTCGAGCGAGTCGCCGGCAAGCTCGGTGAGGCGCGTGATGCGTTGGCCGGAAGGCGGCGCCTCCTCCTTGACGAAACGGATGCCCTCGACACGGTGCGCCAGTTCCGCGACCTGCTCGAGCGGCAGGCCGATGCCCATGGGGGCAGGGGCGTTCTGCAGCATGATCGCGATGCCCGAGCCCCGGTGCGCCGCACGGAAGAATCCGGCCATCGCCTCGGCATCGCCGGCAAAGGTCTTGGGGGTGAGGATCATCGCGGCCATCGCACCCGCCCGGGCGCCGGCCTCAGCAAAGGCGATCGCCTCCTTCGTGTCGCCGGTGCTCGCGCCGACCACGAAAGGGAGGCGTCCATCCAGCCATTCCCCGATTCGGGCGGTCAGGTGCAGGCGCTCTTCCGTGGTGAGCGTATCATATTCGCTGGCAAGCCCTGGGAAGACCACGCCCTGCGCCCCGGCCGAAACGATATAGTCGAGCACGCGGTGCATGCCGGCCTCGTCCACTGCGCCGTTGGCAGTGAAGATCGTCGGCAGAATCGGTAGCACCCCCTTTAGCTCAGCCACGTCCACTCCCATCTTTGTGTTGCTATATATGTAATCTTTGCGCGGTTGGGGCGCAGTGTCAACTACAGTGTTGCAGCAATCTAAAGGCCAATATGGACCATATCGAGGGTATTGCGTGTTCATAGTTGTTGCTTTAATAGAGACGTATCGAGGGCGCCAGAGCGTAACAGCGCAGCGCCCTTCGTGAGAGGATGAAAGGGGAGAGGCATGAAGAATCGCGCCGTTAAGGGACTGCTGGCGACCACTATATTGGCGTCGGCCTTCGTGGTTGCCGGGCCCGCCTGGGCCCAGACCGCCAGCGCGCCGTCGGACACGGCGGCCCCGGCTGGTCAGGAAGGTCCCGACATCGTCGTGACCGGCATCCGCCAGAGCCTGGGTGCCGCGCGCGACATCAAACGCGATTCCTCGCAATTCGTCGATGCGATCGTCGCTGACGACATCGGCAAGCTGCCTGACCGTAATGTGGCCGAATCGCTCGCCCGCGTCTCAGGCATCCAGGTCGATCGCGGCATTGCGGAAGGCACTAACGTCTCGGTGCGAGGCCTTCGTCAGAATGTCTATCTGTTCAACGGGCGTGAGATCGTCGATGCGACCGGCCGCGGCGGCACGGGCCTCGACCAGCTTGGCAGCTCGACCTACGGCATTCTCGCGCTGGTGCCCTCCGAACTGATCTCGCGGCTGGAAGTGACCAAGCTCGCGGGCGCCGACCAGATCGCCGGCGCGCTCGGCGGCGTCATCGACATCGAGACCCGCAAGCCGCTCGACGGGCCCAATCAGATCGCCGCCAAAGCCGGTATCACCTATGACGACCTGAGCGAGAAGCCGAGCTACGAGTTGTTCGGCCTGGCCTCGCACAAATTTGCGGGCGATACGCTGGGCGTGCTGCTCTCGGCATCATGGGGCAAGCGTCGTCTGTCGCAGCAGGGCCTCGATACCTTTGCCGGCTATACGCGCTTCACTGATGGCGGCGGCGTCGCCCATTTCGGCAATTCGGACGTCCGCCCAGAAGAGATCGACGAACGCCGAAGCAAGATCGGCCTGGATGGCGTGATCCAGTGGAAGCCCTCGCCAGGTGTCGAGTTCACGCTCGACAGTTTCTATTCGAAGCTCACTTCCGACCGTGATCGCTATTGGTTGTCGTTCAATCCGCTCACCGGGCTCAGCAACGCGAAATATTCGCCGAACAATGTGCTGCTCTCCGGCACCGCGGCGACGCCGGTGCTGACCAACACCGAATTCGCGGACACCAAGGCGGATACCTGGTCCTCGGCGTTGCGCGGCAAGTTCGACGTGGCCGACGGCGTGAAGGCGAGTGCTGAAGTCTCCTACAATCGTTCCTCGTCCAGCTATCGCCAGATCTATTTCCGCCTTCAGCCGATCGCGTCGATCACACCTAACGTCCAGTTCGATCTCTCGCAGGGCGATTTCGGATCGTACAATATCAGCGGGATCGACCTGACCGATCCGGCGCAGCTGCGCTTCACGATCTTCTTCCAGAACCTCTACCGCGCAGAGACCAAGGCGACCGCCGCGCGCTCCGATTGGGACGTCGATCTGGGCGGCGGTTTCCTGAAGAATCTGGGCTTCGGGGCGCGCTACCAGAATCTCGATACGCAGACCCGGCCGTCTCTGGCGGATATCCGTCCTGCCGGCGGCATCCCGGCGACTCAGCTTGCCTCCTTCCTGACGCTCCATTCGAACCCCGATTTCGCATCGGGCGATTTCCAGGGCCTGCCGCGCTCGTTCCTGACTTCGAGCGAAGCGGTCTCTCCGGGATGCAGCGTGTTCACTGCGTTCCCGGCGGTGTCGCAGTCGGCCGCGTGCCTCAATCCGACAGGCACGACCAATGCGCTCGCGGGCACCTATGAGATCAAGGAGAAGTTCCTCGAAGGCTATGGCAAGGTGGATTTCGGGACGGCGCTTGGCGGCATGGACCTGAGCGGTAACGTCGGCGTGCGATATCTGCACCGCGACATGGACTCGATCGGCAACCTGATCAGCACGTCCGGTGCAGCGACGCCGACCGTTTTCAAGCGCAGCGACGATGAATGGCTGCCCTCGGCCACGATGAAGCTCGACCTGAGCGGTGGCATGCTGTTCCGCCTGGGCGCGGCCAAGGTCGTCGCGTTTCCCAACACCGCCGACCTCAACAACGGCCTCACCCTGTTCAACACCGCGGTGTTCGTCGGTGGCGTGCAGGTGACGCCGGGCACCGGCAACGGCGGCGCACCGAACCTCAATCCCTACAAGGCGAACCAGATCGACGCCTCGCTCGAATATTATTTCGGCAAGCAGGCGCTCGTGTCGGTCGGGCTGTTCTACAAGGACGTCTCGACCTTCATCGTCTCGCAGCAAAGCGCCGAGACCTATGCCGGGGTCAACTATCTGATCAATCGCCGCATCAACGGTGCCGGTGCCAAGGTGAAGGGTATCGAGGGGCTGTTGCAGCTGCCCTTCTACTTCCTGCCGGGGGCGCTCGACGGCTTCGGCATGGTCGCCACCTATTCGTATATCGACTCGACCACGCCGATGCGGGATGGCGTCGGGCGCGTGCTGCCTTTCCCGGGGCTGTCGAAGAACAACGTCAACCTCATCGGCTATTACGAGAAGGGCCCGGTGAGTCTGCGTGTCGCCTATAATTGGCGCGACGATTATCTGGTCAGCTTGTCGGCCGCCAACACCGGTATCTACAACGATACCTATACAGATCTGTCGGCGACCTTCCGCTATGATTTCACGCCGAACCTTTCGCTCGGCCTCGAAGTAAACAATCTCCTCAACGAGAAGCAGCGCACCTATGACGGAAGCTCGGAGGCGTTGCGGACGAACCTGTTCTTCGGCCGCATGTTCAAGGCGAGCGTCAGCGCCAAGTTTTGAGGCGTTCGCAGCGCAGGGTGAGGGAGAAACGAGTGGCCGGCGAACTTGACGGACGGGTCGCGCTCGTGACCGGGGCGGCAAGCGGAATCGGTGCGGCGATCGCCGCCCGGTTCCGCGCCGAGGGCGCCAGGGTCGCGGGGCTGGACGTGGCACCGTCCGCGGCCTGCGACCTCGATCTGATTGCCGACCTGCGGTCCGACACGGCGCTGGCAGAGGCGTTCGCGCGAATGACTGAGAGGCTCGGCGCGCCGGACATTCTCGTCCATGCCGCGGCCGCCTCGGTTCCCGGTGGCGCCATCGACACCGATCCGGCGGCATTTGCCGATATCTATGACGTGAACCTGATCGGTGCGGTGCGACTGTTGCGGCTGTGCGTTCCGCCGATGCGAGCGGCCGGAAGAGGGGCGATCATATTGCTCTCCTCGATCAACGCCGACTTCGCCACGCCGACGCTGGCGGCCTATGCGGCGTCCAAGGCGGCGCTCGATAGCCTGACTCGGACGGCAGCGCTGGAATTCGCGCCCGACTATATTCGGGTAAATGCGATCGCGCCGGCGTCGATTGACACACCCTTGTTACGGAGATCGTTCGATCTGCAGCCCGATCCCGAGCGCGCCCGTGCGGAGAATGCGCTGCGCCACCCGCTCGCCCGGCTGGGGACGGCTGAAGAAGTTGCCGAGCTTGCCCTGTTCCTGGCATCCGATCGCGCGTCGTGGATCACCGGCGCCGTCCATCCGATAGACGGAGGCGCGCGTGTCACGCGGCGATGACGCTGGCGAGATCGTCGGGATCAATTGGGGCAGCTCGAACTTCCGCGCCTATCGTATCGCGGCGGATGGATCGGTAATCGACGACTATGCGGCGCCCGCTGGCGTCGCCGCGCTCGATCGTTCCGGCATGGCGGCACAGGTCGACATGCTGGTCGCGCGCTGGCCCGATCACGGGCCGATCTATGCGTCGGGCATGATCGGATCGAATATCGGCTGGACCGAGATACCCTATGCCGAGGCGCCCGCCGGGCTGCGCGAACTGGCCGGGGCGGCGACGCCTGCCGAGATTGGGTCGGCGACGGTGCGGATCGTGCCAGGTATCGCCTGCCGCCGGGCGTTCGACGGGGCGCCGGACATCATGCGCGGCGAGGAGATCGAACTGCTCGGGCTGGCCGGGGGCGATGGCCTGGTCGCACTGCCGGGCACGCATACCAAATGGGCGCGGCTGGAAGGGGGGCGGATCCTCGACTTTTTTACCAGCATGTCGGGTGAGATATTCGATCGGCTGACCGCCCAGGGCCTGCTCGCCTCGATCGTCGAGGGCGAGGCGGTAGACGGCGCTGCCTTTCTTGACGGTGTCGCGGCGGGCAGGGCGGGCGGACTTGGTCTTGGCACTTTGTTGTTCGGTGCCCGCGCGCGCGTGATCCGGGGCGACCTGCTCCGTGCCGATGCTGCTTCCTATATCCGCGGGCTGCTGATCGGATCGGAGATTGCCGATGCGCTCGCGCTGAACCCGGGTCTTGCAAGTTCCAGCGTGCCGCTGGTCGGCAACCCTGCGCTCTGCCGGCTCTATGCGAGCGCGCTCGGCTCGATCGGCGTTTCGACCAGGGTGGTCGATTCCCGCGACGCCTGCCTGACCGGCTTTCGTGCGCTGCACGAAGCGCGGGCGGCATGATCGGGCGGCGGCGGTGAGGTTGTACGCGACTCCCGCGCGTCTCGTCTGCAATCCCGAGGCGGCGATTGGCGAGTCTCCGGTTGCCGATGGCGACGGCATCATCTGGGTCGATCCGATCACGCCACGGTTGCTGCGGTTTTGTGATGGACGGCTTGAGGAAACCCCGCTCGTCCGGCCTTTATGGTCGCTCGCCGCAACGCCTTCGGGTGCGCTGGCCGCTACACTCGATGGCGGCTTCTGCACGGTCAGCGCAGATGGCGGCATTCGACCTGGGCCGGCGGCTGCGGTGCGTGCGGGTTGCCGGTTCAACGACATGGCGGTCGACTCCAAAGGCGGCCTCTGGGCGGGCGCGATGCACAAGGGCGTGCTCGCCGCGCGCGGCGCGCTCTTCCACGCACGCACATTTGATGCCGAGCCGCTGTGTGTCGCGGAGGGATTCGGCGTGCCCAACGGCATGGCCTTCTCGGCGGATGGCGGCACGCTGTTCGTGATCGACACGCTCGCGCGTACGCTGCTCGCCCTTCCGGTGCTTGGCGGCGGATTGGGCGAACCGGTGATCGTTACCGACTTCATGAATGTGCCGGGCAAGCCCGACGGGATGACGCTTGCCCCCGATGGCAGCTTCTGGGTTGCGATGTGGGGAGGCTCCTGCGTCGTCCGTATCGGTGGCGATGGCGCGCTACTGGAAACGCTCGCGATTCCGGCGCCGCATATCAGCAGCCTCTGCCTCGCAGGTTCGATCCTGTTCGTCACCACGTCACGCATGCGGCTGAGTCCGCAGCAACTGGCTGACCATGGTGGGTCGGGTGGACTCTTTGCGATCGATCTGGAGGGCGTGTGACGGACGCGAGAAACGAGCGCCTGCGCGACGTACTAGCGGTGACGATGCGGTGGAACTTCCGCGTCTGGGGCTTTGGCGAAGGGATCGCACTGCGCGGGCTGCTGCGTGCCGGCGACCTGCTCGGCGACCTCGAGCCCTTTGGTTTCGTCCACGGTATCCTGCGTAGCTGGCTCGGCCGGGGCGTTGCGCGTAGCAACGAAGATCATGTCGGTGCCGGTCGCGAGTTGGTCGATCTCTATCGCCGCACCGGCGACACGCGGTTCCTCGACGCCGCGCGAGCGCTTGCCGCGCTTAACGCCGGTTTTCCCCCGGGGCCGACCGGCGCACGCTACCATCGCTGCGACACGCCTGGCTGGCGCTGGCAGATCTGGGTCGATTGCATGGACGTGGATGGTCCGTTCCTCGCCGAGCTCGCGCGAGAGACCGGGGAGCAAGCTTATTTCGATCAGGCAGCGGAAGAACAGCTCGGCTATGCCCGCGCGCTCCAGGGCGAGGGCGGGCTGCTGATGCACGGTTTCGAGCGCGACTGCGGCCGGAATGGCCAGCTCTGGGCCCGTGGCAATGGCTGGGCGCTGATGGGGCTGGTCGATACGCTGGCGACGCTGCCGCGCGAGCACGCAGCCCGGGCGGAGCTGCACCAGCGCACGATTGCGCTGGCCGACGCGCTCGCCCGCACGCAGGACGAGAGTGGTCTGTGGCACACCGTGCTGGACGAACCCTCGACCTATCTCGAATCGACCCTTGCCGCGATGGCGGCCTATGCGCTCCGCGAGGGGTTCACGCACGGTCTGCTCGATGCGGCCGCCTATGGCGACATGGAGCGTCGCGCCCGCGCCGCGATGCATGCCCAGATCGCGCCCGACGGCACGCTCTCGCTGGTTAGCGACGCGACGCCGGTCGGCGCGCTTGCCACCTACGCCACACGCCCGTTCGGCGTGTTCCCCTGGGGGCAGGGGCCCCTGCTGCTCGCCTTGTGCCAGGAGTTCGCATGAAGATCGTCAGGGTCCAGGCCTTCCCCATCCAGGCTGAGCCAACCGACACGCGCCCTTATTGGGGCAGCCGCGCCTGGGGTACCGAGCGCGCGGCCGGCCAGGCCGAGCTTTCGACCGAATATCCCGTGCCGCTGCGCCGCCGTTTCCTCTATTCGCGCACGATCGATACGGTGGTGGTGCGGATCGAGACCGACACCGGCCATATCGGCTGGGGCGAGGCCAAGGCACCGGTAGCGCCGCAGGCGACCGCGACGATCATCGACCTGCTGCTCACCCAGATCCTGATCGGTGCCGACCCCCGTGAAGTCACGGTGCTGTGGGAGCGGATGTATGCCGGCATGCGCGTGCGCGGTCACCGCGCAGGCTTCTACCTCGAGGCGATCGCTGGCGTCGACATCGCGCTCTGGGACCTCGCAGGCCAGGCCGCGAATGCACCGATCTGCTCCCTGCTTGGCGGGCGCATGCGCGAGTCCGTGCGCGTCTATGCGTCGGGCATTCCCTCACTCCCGCTCGAAGCGCCCGACGCGGCGATCGCCGAATTGGTGACGGAGGCGAAGTCGCTCGAAGCGGCAGGCTATACCGGGGTGAAGGTCGCGATCGGTCGCGGCGTGCGCGGCGATCTGCGCGTCGTCCGGGCGCTGCGCGATGCGATGGGCGACGGCTTCGCCATCTATGTCGATGCAGCCGGCGTCTATTCGCGCGCCGATGCGCTCCGGCTGGGCCAGGCGCTCGAAGAGCTCGATATCGGCTTCTTCGAGATGCCAATCCCGCCGGAGGACGTCGAGGGCTATGCCGAACTCGCACAGAAGCTCGCCATCCCGATCGCGCTCGATTCGATCATGAGCCGGCACGAGACGGTGGAGCTGATCCGCAATCGGGCGATCGATGTGGTGCAGCCCGATGTCTGCCGTGCCGGTGGGATCACGGAGTGCCGCCGGATCGCGGAACTGGCGGATTGCTTCGGCCTTGCCTACCAGCCGCATGTCAGCATCGGCTCGGCGATCCATGTCGCCGCCAGCGCGCATCTTGCCGTGGCGATGCCGAACGCGCTGGTCTGCGAATATTGGATCGGCAGCAATCCGATCGGCAACGCCGTGATCGAGCAGCCGATCGAGCTGCATGACGGTCACCTGTCTGCGCCCGACAATCCGGGGTTGGGTATCAGCATCCTTCCGGACAGGCTGCTCGCGCACGTCAGCAGGATGCGACCCGAATAGGCCTGGTCCGGCTGGTTCTCGCGGCAGCTAGTCCCTCAGGGCCTGGTGGCGCCCTCAGCGACCGGTGGCAGCGTCTCACGGTTGAGCGAGATCGTGGTCACCTTCGCGTCGAGCCCCTTTACCACATCGGCGGTGAGATCATTGGCGAAATTGCCGCCCATCACGGTGCTGCGGTCGATCAGCAGGCCGCAGCCACGCTGGCGATAGACCTGGGCGATCACCGGCTGGGCCTCGGTCGAGATCTGCTGCAGGCCCTTGTTGCGGGTTGCCTCGATCTCGCGCGAGCGCTGGGCCGCGAGCTGCTGGACCGGCTGCAGCCGCGTGGCGAGCGCCTGCTGACGCGTCGTGCGCTGCTCGGGAGTGAGCTTGGCCGCTTCCTTCTGGAACGCCTGGACGTCGGCGTCGACGGGCTTGCGCTGGGCATCGACCTCGACCTGCGCTTCGTCGGAAATCTGCTTGAGCCGGGTGGAGGCCGCCACGCCGATCTTCGCGTTGGCGAAGATCGCTTCACGCGACAACAGGCACACGCCGGCGACCACCGGGCCACCGAGACCGGCATTGCCGGCGCTGGCCGGGGCGGCGGTCTGCGCCGAGGCAGGGTTGGCGGCAAGGAGAGCGAGGGCGAGGGTTACGCAGGTGATACGGGACATGGATTCAGGCCTTTGTCGGTTCGAGGGGCGCGGCGGCGGCTTGGCCGCCATCGGTTTCAGGATGATGACTCGCGCCGGACGCCGCCTGCCGCGCCAGCAATGCCGGGAAGCGTTCGAGCGAGGCGAGGTGGAAATGGACGAGCGCCAGCCAGCCATTGCGGTGCCAGGCCAGCACCGTCGCATCGTCGAGCGTCGCGAAGCGCTCGACATCGACGATCTGAAAGCCGTGCAGGCCCAGCTTGCGGCCGTCGGGCAGGGTTGCGTCGGCGCGGCGCTCGATCAGCAGGTCCTGCTCATTTAGCGCGGCAGCAAAGGCTTCGGTGGCCTGCGCCTCGATGCGGAAGCCGTCGCAGAATTGCAGCGCCTGGCGCGTCAGCGCGCTCGGCCGGCCATCCTCGAACAGCGCCCCGCCCTCGTCGCCCGACTGAAGCACGCGCGGCGAGCCGGCGTCGATCGCCAGCACGAAGCCGTCCGGCTCGGTCGTCGCGATGAAGCCGAAGGGGTAACGTCGGACATAAGCGGGGATATAGGCATCCTCTGCCCATTGCCCGTCCGCGGCGAAGAGGTTGCCGCGCTCCAGCCCGAGGACCGCGACCGGCGCCGCATCGCCCGCGGCGAACACCACCGGATAGCAGCGCGCGGCCGAGACCATCTCGCCGTTGACGATCGGCACGAACGGCGCTTCCTCGGCGAAAGCGAGATCGCCCTCACTCAGCCGCCAGTCCGCATGATGCGTGGACGAAAGCGGCTGGGGATCGCGGTAGAAAAGCGGCAAGCGGCCGGGCGACGCCGCTGCGTCGCTGGTGGATGACGACATCACATACTCTCCGATAAGATGATGGACTGGCCGGGGACCCTCAGGTCACCCGGCGCGGCCGGATCACGATCGTGCTGGGGCCGACTCGCTCGACCGTTACATTGGTGCCCTGCAACAGCCTGGTCAGCGCCTGTTCGGGCGTCATCTTGCCGCGCAACGGCGGCAGCTTGCGATCGGCCAGCGTACCCGAATCGTAGATCACGCTGACATTGGCGCGCCGCCCGATCGCCTGCACCGCTTCGCTCGCGCGCTGGCTCGGCAGATCGAAGGTGACGTCGTTCATGGCATAGCTGACCGACTGGCGCATGGTGCCGGCCGGTGCCGCGGAAGCGACCGACGCGGGTTCCGAGGCGCTGGCGCTCGGTGCCGGCTCGATATCGCAGCGCACGCTCTCGTCCGGGCAATCGCCCTTGCCATAGCCGGTGACGTGCACCTCGATCAGCGAGGGCGACTTGACCGTGGCATTGCGCCGGGCTCCCTCGATCGCGCTTTCGATCGTCTTGCGCACGTCGTTCGATTTCGCCGACAGGTCGTCGAGCTGGATCGGCGGCACCGCCGGCGGCAGCGGCAGGCCGGTCGCGATACCGGCAACGTCGATATTGTCGGTGCCCAGAATCTGCACCGCAAAGACGTTGAAGTTGCCCGACACCCGGATGCCCGCGTCACCGGCATCGACGATGCCGTTCGGCGCGATCAGGTCGACATCGGCGACGGGCGCGCCGGGCACGCTGGCGACGGTGCCGATGCCCGCGCCGCTCGGCAGGCCGACCGGCGTGCGGTTCATCAGGAAATAGCCGTCGAGCGTATAGTCGAAGAAGGTCGGCGTGATCGACGTCTTGGCACCCTTGCCCGCGGCGATGTCGCCATAGCTGGACCAGATGAAGATGTTGCCGCCCTTGGCCGTCAGGATGCGCGACTGGTTCACGATCGCGCTGTCGTGCGTGAACACGTTGATCTCGCCGCCATTGACCGAGAGCAGGCCCGACCGGGTCGCGTCGCCGCGGCCATTGTTGGCGGGCGGCTGGCCGACCTGTTCCGGCAGCGCGGCGATGTTGGCGAGCTTCAATGAACCGCCCGGCGCCATCACCGCGATGCTGCCGCCACCGGTCGAGAGCACACGGCTGGCATAGGTCTCGAAGTCGCCGGTCCAGCGGGATTCACCCGTGGCCAGCGCTTCTTCGGCGCGCTTCTCGGCGCCCGGATAGAGCGTCGCAATCGCTTCGTAACCACGGAAGGTCGTGCCCGAGCGCGGGTTTTCGGTCGCATTGACCTCACGCCCGGTGGTGCGCAGCTCCATCGTCAGGACTTCGCGGTAGAAAGGCACCTTGAACGCGTCGGCCAGGCCATCCCAATAGGACAATGCCGTGTCGAGATACGCGACCTGTTCCGCCTGAGTGGCCAGCGGCGCGAGGCCCTGGAGCCCGCGGACATAATTGACCAGGCCCTGGCGTTCCTCCGGCAGGTAGAATTCGGGCTTGGCCCCCGCCAGCGCCACGGCGCCCTTGGGGAAGAACATGTCGTACGGCGTCGTCTCCGAGGTCGGGATGCCGCTCCAATATTGATAGGCGGTAGGGAGATATTCGTTGCGCTCGCCCTCGGTCTCGAGCGGCGCGAGGCCCTGGCGCTCGCGCACCCAGTTGACGAAGCCTTCGCGCAGCTCGGGGCTCATGAAGGCGACGTCGGGCTCACGGTCGCCGCGCGAATAGAGCCGGTCGAACAGGTAGATCGACCGCGTGCCGCCCTTGCCGTCGTCCTTGACGAGATAGTCGGCCATGCCTTCGCCACTGAGATAGGCGGAGTCGAACGCCTCGTAATCGGGCCGCTGATTATAGCCGACCGAGATGCCGATATCGGCGCCCTTCTGGCCGGGGTTCAGGATTTCCGCGGGGACGGTGTCATAGGGGTTCGCGTCCGGCAGCATGACCTGGCCGCTGGTGATCCCCCTGGCGTTGCTCGGGATCCAGAGATCGGTGCCGGTCTCGATCTCGAGCCGGCCCGGGCCGACGATCGAGATGAAGGAGGCGTCGCCGAGATACAGCCCCTTGCCTGCGCGGATCAGGCTCAGGTCGTTCATGTTGTTGTGCTGGATCGAATAATTCGGGAAATAGATGTTCCCACCGGCCTGGAGCCAGAGCGACTTCGGAATGGTCAGGCCCGCCGAGGTCACGATGTCGCCGTCGCCGGCATAGATGCGCACCGGCTTGGTATCACCGACATGCAGGTCGGGCGGAACGAGCCGGCTGAAGCCGACCGTGCCGAGCGACGTCTGGCCGGCCTGGAGGAACTGGTCGCGCGAGAGATTGCCGCCGTAATCGTCGTTGAAGAACGGGTTGAGTGCCGTCCGCAGCAGTTCGGGCTTCGCCTGGCTGAGGAAAATGCCTTCGAACCCGCTGCGATAATTGGAGCGGTCGCCCAGCCGCGGATCGACCTGGAAATCGTCCTGCGCATGCGTGTTGTAGCCGACAAAGACACTGCCGCGCGCGAGCAGGTCGAGCGAGCCGTCCTGGGCCGGCGCCAGCAGCAGCCCGCCGAGTATGTTGATGTCGCCCGAGGCGGCCACTGCGCTCACCTCGCTCGGCCAGAGCTCCCAATTGGCGTTGGCGGCGCCGGAATAGGGATATTCCGCCGTGCCCGCGACATAGGTCGGGTTGGCATAGATGCCGAACCGGTATTGCATGTCGATATTGGTCGAGTTGTTCCACAGCGTCACGTCGCCGCCCGCCGAGAACAGATTCACCTTCGCATTGGGCGTGTAGCCGAGGAAGCCGGCGGAGGCATATGGTACCGGCAGCAGCGGATCGAGCACGGCGTCGATGTCGAGATCGCCGCCGCTCTGGAGGCGGAATTCGCCATTGGTGGTGAACAGCGTGGTGTAGACTGCATGCTGGACGAAGCTCTGCGGGCCGTAATCGTAATAATAGAGGTCGTTATAGCCCTGGCCGCGGATGTCGTTGGTTGCGACGCTGGTGGACGTGGTGAAGGCACCGCCCGCGGTGATCGCGCCGAGCCCGTCGGCCACGAAGAACTTGCCACTGCCGATATCGCCCCCGGCGCGGATGTTGAGGTCGCCGCCGCCATAGGTGGTCAGCGCCATCGCCTCGTTCGGCTGGGTATTGCCAGTCACCCGCCCGGTGGTCGGCAGGTTGACCGAGAGGTTCAGGATGTCGCCGCCCGCCGTGATGTCGACATTGCCGCCACCGAGCGCACCGATACCGGACTGGTAGTTGGCGAAGCTGATATACCAGGTGCTCTGGTCGAAGGCGCGATCGGCCACCGGCGCGAACAGCCCGTTGGGCAGCATGCTGATGCGGCGCATGAGCCAGTTGCCGGGCAGCTGGGGACTGGTCGACCCGATGATGTCGCCGGCGACCGAGATATCGATGTCGCCGCCATTGACCGCATAGCTCGACCCGGCCGGCGCATAGAAGCCGGGCAGATCGGGCGCCTGGCGCCCGGCGGTGTAGATCACCGATGGCCGGTATTTCAGCTCGAGGTCGCGGCCGGCCGCGATGTTGATCCCCGCGGTACCGGTGCGGACCATGTAACCGGTCGAATTGTCATATTGGATATAGCGGCGCGCGGTCTGGTAGGGCTGGCCGTAATTGTCGTTGTAGAAGCCCGGGATCGCGCCGTCGTCGCGCATCCGGTCATAGGCACCCCCCTGATCGAAATAGATCCAGGGCAGCGGCCGGCGCGCATAGGTGGTGGTATCGGCATAGTCGCCCGTCACCGGATCCTTGGCGATCTTGGCGCCCGTCAGCGGATCGAGATAATCGCCGTCGGCGTCACGCTCCAGCTCGATCCAGCCGAGATGGTAGCTCTCGCCACCGCTCTGCACGAACCGGCCTTCGCCATCCATCAGGTAGAGCCGGTGCTCGTTGCCGTGCGCCGGGTCGTAATAATATTCGATCGTATCGGCGGTGCCGCCGACGATCAGCGACCCCTTGCCCGAAGCGAGCTGGCCGAGCGGCAGCACCGCGAGCGAGTTCGGGCTGATGATGTTCGCGCCGGCAGTCAGGTTGAACGCCCAGCTCTGCCCGTCGAGCAAGGTCGCGGTCGGCAGGCTGCCGTCGAACCCGTCGCTAAGGTTGGCATTGATCAGCAAATCGCCCCTGGCACGAAGCGTGAGCACGCCCGCCGCGCCGTCGAAGCGCAGATTGTGGAGATCCCAGTCCGTCGCCAGCTCCATGTCGCCGTCCGAGCGGAGCTCGATACCCGGCGCCACGGTGACGCCCGAACCGAGCCGCGCGCGGATCGCCCCGGCATTCGCCATGAAGGCTGTCGCGTCGGCGGAGACCTGGTCGATCAGCGGTCGATCGATCTTGGTGATGCCGTCATAGGTGCGGAACGCCTCGGCGACGACCGAACGAGCGCCGGTGATCGTGCTGCCGATCCCGCCGATCGCCATGTCGTTGCCGATCTGCGGCGCGCGCAGGCGGACCAGGCGGCCTCCCTCGCCCGTGCCGGACACGTCGATCGTCGAACCCGTAGCGAGATCGATCTTGCCGCCATCGCGCCCCACCGTCTCCAGGAAGACGTTGCCGCCCGATCCGGTCGCGCTGTTCGCCCTGGCGACGATGTGGCTGCCGGCGAGCAGGTTCACGCTTTTCGCTGCCGAAAGCTGGACCCGGCCGCCATTGTCGCCGAGCGTCTCGATGGTCCCGGCAAGGCTGATCGAGCCATCATTCGCGACCATGGCGAAATCGCGCACCTTGATGACGCCGTCGATCACGGCGTCGCCGGTGTTGAATTCGAAATGCCGCGCCTGGCGGAAGCCGCCGACATCGAGCGCCGCGTTGAGGCCGGTGAAGTCGCCCAGCGACTTGCTGACGAGCTGGAAGCTGCCCGAGCGATAGCCGTCATTGGCGGTGCCTTTGACCCCGCCACCGAGCGTGACCGCGCCAAGGCCGGCCGAAATGCTCAACAGGCCGGCATCGCCGCCCGCGCTGGTGCCCGATACGTTGATCCCGGCATTGCCGAGCAGGGTCACGTCGCCGCGGTCCGAGACGAGCGACACGGTGCCCGCGCCGACGCCGACCTTGACGTCGAAGATCTGGCTGATGTTGCTGGTCACGTCGATCGTCGACCCGTCGGCCAGGATCACATTGCCCGACCGGGCCCGCAGGTTCACCGTGCCGCCGGTCAGCGCGATATTGCCCTGGCTGCGGATCGCGGCGCCGGTGATGCCGAGCGTCGCGCCGAACGTCTCGAAATCGGCGAGCTTCGCGCCGCCGAGCGTGGCGAGATCGACGTCGCCGCCGGCATCGAAGAACAGCCGCGAGCCGCTTTCCGCAGTGATCGCGCCGGCTTTGACCGAGAGCGTGCCGGGCACGAACAGCGTGCCGTCATCCTGGCCGATCACGCGCTGCGTGGCCTCGATCGAGACCGAGCGGGCGCCCGAGATGCGCTTGTCGCCCCCGGAGAAATAGACATTGTCGCCCTGCAGCAGCAGGTCGGCATTGCCGATCGCGGCGGTGGCGCCACCGCCATTGCTGTTGGCGAGCGTCAGCGTCTTGCCCGCGATCGTCACGGTCTTGCCGTCGGCCGCCAGCACCCGCACTTCGCGCGTGTCGAGCGTCAGGCTGCCATCGGCGCGCAGGGTCGCGCCGCCGAAGAAGTCGATCGTCGAATAGCTCTTGAGCGCGATATCCTCGGCCGCCCGGAGCGCGCCGAGCGATCCGCCCGCGAACACCAGGCCTTCGGTACCGGCAGGCACGTCGCCTACGCTGACGCGCGACGACGCCGCACTGATCTGGCGCGCCGACAGCGATGCGCCGCTGGCGAGCGAGGTGTTGTGCGTCGCATCCATCGCGAGCGAGCGGGAACTGGAGAGGCTCGCCCCGTCGGAGATGGCGAGGTTGCCGCCCTGCACCAGCGGGGCAAGCCCCTTCGATACGCGCACGGCGTTGACCGTAGCGAGCCGCGCCGGATCGGCGAACAACGCGTTCAGGTCATCGACCGCCGCGATGTTGCGCAGGATGTCGACCTGCTCGCTCGACGACAGGCGCAGCACGGCGCCCTGGTCGAGCACGCCGTGGATCGGCACATCGTCATAATCCCAGGGCGTCCCCATATCGTCCTTGAAAGCCGCGATCGCGGGCAGGATGCGCAGATCGCCCGAGCTGCCGCTGATCTGCCCCTCGGTCTTGATCGCCGCGCCCTGCTCGACGCGGATGCCGTTGCTCGCCGCCAGCAGGATTTCCGGGCCGCTCAGCACGGAGCCCTTGTTGTCGACCACCACATCGGTTGCACCGATGGTGAGCTCGAGATTGACCGCGCCCTGGTGCCTGACGCCGCCGAGTAACAGGCTCTCCGCGCCGAAGCCGTTGAGCCGGTCGCTGTCGAGCAGCAGGTAACCGTCATATTTGCTGACATCGGTATCGGCGCCGATCACGGCGATCTTGCCGGCCTTGATGTCGGCGAAGCCGCCGCGGCCGCCCTTGCCAGCCTTCGACTTGAGCGTCGCATCGAGGACCAGCTGCTTGCCCGCCTCGATCACCACGCTGCCGCCGTCGATCGGGATACGCGGGATTTCGCCGAGCGGGCTGTTGGTCCGCAGTGCCTTTTTCAGGAACGCGGGCGAGATGAAGAAGGTGCTCGCGTTCGCTTCCTGATAGCCGGAGCGCGTGCGCAAGGTTGCGCCGTTCATCACCAGATAGCCGGTATTGTACGGATCGCGGACGCTGGAGCCAGCGGTGAAGCGATAGCCTGCCTGAATGGTCGACCCGTCGAGATTCTGCTTCACCTCGCCCAGCGCCATATCGGTATAGTCGCCAGCATAATGCTGGTTGGCGCTGACGCGGTATGCGCCGGGCAGCATGGCATAGGCAGCGGGCAGCAGCGTGTAATAGCCCGCCTTCAGGCCGCTTCCGCCTGAGAGATAGATCTTGTCGCCGATGCCCAGGCTGTTGCCGCCCAGGCCGAACGGCGCGATGTCGCCCTCATAATCGGGCAGCACCGCGAAGACCTGGCTGCCGTCCGCCACCCAATTGTAATCCTGGTCGCGATAGCCGGTCAGCCAGTCATAGCCGCCGCCGATGCCGGGGATGAATTCGCGCGCGTAGAAATCGCCGCTGCCGGCGACGTCGAGGATCGCCCCCGACTGCAGGTCGACCATGTCGCCCTTCAGGTTGATCGCCTTGGCGGGAAGCGAGCGCAGTTCCTTGCCCGTGATCGGATCGATCCAGGTGTCGCCATTCTGCAGCACGCCGTAGGGGATGACATGGCCATCGGCGTTGACTGAGGTCATGCTGCCGCTGAGCAGGGTGAGCGTGCCCGAACCGGCGGTTCCATCGACATAGGCGTCGAAGGTGATGGTACCGAGCGGCGAGCGCAGCGTGCCGCCCTGGGTGATGCGCGGCGCGTGCAGGGTCAGCTGCGCGGCTGCCTCATAAGGCGTGCCGTTGATCGACGTGCCGGCATCCTGAGGCAGGATGTTGATCGCGCGATCGGAGGCGATGGTGAAGATCGCCGCAGTGTTGGCGTAGATCTGGTCGGCCTTGAACGACAGCGTGCCGGTGGAATGGATCTGGCCCATGCCCTGAGTTGTCGGGCCGGGCACCGCGATCAGGCGGATGTCGCCGGCGCTCGCCAGCAACGTGTCGCCGATACCGTAGAATTCGGCACCGCGAACCTCGAGCAGCGGACCCGCCGTGATGGTAAGGCGCGTGTCGGCACCGCTGGCCGAGACGCCGTTCGCCGTGAGCGCGTTGATATAGGTCGCCATATCGACCGCGCCGTCGACTGACCCGCCGCTCTGATTGAGCGAGACGATGCCCGCCTCGATTCGCACGTCCGAGCCCTGCGTCGCGGTCAGGACGGGCGCGCTCAAATTGATCCGGTCGAAGACAAAGCTGCCATCGGCGCGGCGCCCGCCAAGCGTGGTGTCGCCGGCGAAGATCACTGCCGGGCTCGACGAGATGGAGAGTGTCGAGAAGCCGCCCCGCGCAATCCTGTCGGTCGACAACACCGTGACCGACGGTGCGGTGGTGCTGGTCTCCGGGAAGATATAGCCGAACACTTCGAGGAACTGGCGAAGCCCGGTGTCGACCAGAACCGGCGGGCCGATCTGCGGCACGGGCGGAGTCAGATTGTCGCCGATGAGGAACAGCGGCGGCGCACCGGCCGCGGCACCGTTGAAGCGGTTGAGCAGTTCCTCGAACGCGGCGCGGCTCTCGACCTTGAAGCCTGGGGCAAAATCGAGATGGATGCCGAACTGGCTGTCCCAATCGATGTTGCTGAGATCGGTCCCGAAGAAGCTGGTGAGGGTGTTGCCGTCCTTGTCGACCACATAACCGTAGTCGAACAGATAGGAGAAATAGTCGTAGATCTGGTTTGCGCCTGGGCCGTTATTCGACGGCGCGCCATAGGGTACGCCCCAATTGATCGAGAAGGCGCCGCCGCGCGCGCCCGGCGCCCCCGCCGCCGCACGGTAGTCCGCGCCGTCGACTGACAGCACGGCGCCCGCGACGAGGATAGAGCCGCCGTTCGACCCGACCAGGGTCGGCTGCCGCGCCCCGCCGGCACCGGGCAGATCGAACAATGCGTGCGCGCCCGACACGTCGAGGATCGCGCCGTCGCCGATCATCAGGCTCTTGGCGCCCAGGCTGATCGTGCCGCCCGGCATCACGATACCGCTCAGCAGTTCGCGGCCCTCGGCCGATAGCGACCGGTCAGTGATCAGCGCCACGCCCGGCGCGAGCAACTGCGCCGAGGAGTGGATGTTGATGCTGCCATTGCTTGCCTGGATGTCGATCTTGCCGCCCGGCGCCGACAGCGTACCGGCGATGTCGCTGGAGCGAAGCACGATGCTGCCACCCGCTTCGACGCCGAGATAGGCGCCCTCGCCGAGGGTGGTGAAGCCGCCGAAGTTCAGGTCCATGCCGCGGCGGAGCGCCGCGCTGCGCTGCTCGACCGGCAAGGTTCCAATGGTCGCGACGTCATAGATGTCGGTGCCCGACCTGAAGTCGAGATAGCTCGTCCCGCTGCCGTCGAGCGAAGGATAGCCGAGTTGCAAGGTCGCGCTGCGCGCCTCGACCTTCACGCCGTCGCCGATGGTGACGGTCGGCGCGCTCAGGCTAATCTTCGAGAAGCCGCTGTTCGCGAAGAAATCCGGCGTCAGCAGTAGCGGTGCCAGGCCGCCCTGGGCCTCGTCCGGCAGCGCATCGCCGATATAGACCGCGCGGTTGATCGAGAGCGAATAGGCGCCGTTGCCGCCCAGGCCATAAGCGCGGGCATGCGACAGGGCGGAGAGATCCACCGCGTCGTCGGCCTGATAGGCCATGCCGATCGCGATGTCGCCGCCCCGGCCGAGCTTCAGCTTGCCGTCGCCATCGACCCAGCCGCCGCCCGAGCTGTCCAGCACCATCGTATCGGGCAGGATGAAGCTCGCGTCGCCAACCGGATGCTCGCCGGCGTTCGACCCGGTGATGCTGATACTGCCGCCATTGACTCGCGGCGCGAGGAGCAGGCCGGCTGCGTCGGCATTGGTGTCGTTGTACCAGGAGCCGCGCGTGTCGATCCGCGTGTCGGCGCCGAACTTGACGCTGATGCCGCGGAGCGAGAAGGCGCCGCCCTCGCTGCGGAAGCTGCCGAGGAATTCGACGCGCTCGCCGGCCGCGATGGTCAGCGAGCCGCCATTGGCGAGGTTGAGGTTCGCGCCGGCCTCGACGGTGACCGCCGTGCCGTCGGCCGGCGGGAAATTGGGAAGATTCTCGGCGACGCGGTTCTGCTGCCGGAAATAATAGCTGCCCATCGTCGACCGGTTGAACATGTTGGCCGAGGTGAGCGTGGTATTGTCCGACGTGCGGCCCGAAGTGCCGCGCTTCTGCGTCTCCGGATCGAACTCGACCCCGAAGGTATCGCCGAAGCTGTCGCTCAGCTTGGTATCGAGCCCGAAATTGTCCGGCAGCGCCGCTTCCATCGCGGCGACGATCACGTTGTTGCTGGAATATTCGCCTTCGCTCTCGCCTACGTCATTGAGCGAGAAGGCGCCGGCGGTCGGCAAATTGTTGCGCTGATATTTGCCGACGGTCACGCCGCCGAGCAAGGTGCCCTGAAGCAGGGTATCGGGCGCGATGATGGTGATCGATCCGGCGTTGCCGCCCTCGACATAGCCGTCCTCGTAGCGCCCGATGGTGCTCGACATGAACGGGATATAATAGTTTTTCTGGGTGCGCCATTTGGTGTCGTAGACGACAAATTGGTCGGCAAAGCCCATATAGAGCTGGTCGGGATCGGCCTCGCGGATGTCGATCACGCGGTTGTCGAGCGTGCGGATCAGGGTCGTGTTGATATAGCCGGCCTGGTAGGTCACCTTGCCGCCCGAGACGTCGATGACCGAGCCCGCTTTCATGATGAAGTCGTCGTCCACGTCCATCGTGAACGTGCCGCCATTGATCAGGAATTGGGCGAGCGTGCCCTGGTTGAGATTGTCGAAGCTCTCCCAATTGGCCAGGTTCGTGCCGTAGCGGCGATCGACGGTGATCTCCTTGCGGTAGAAGGGCCCGTCGCGTTGCAGCGGGGAATCGGCGAGCTGTGCCGCGAAGAGCTTGCCGGTGACCTGGTGGAAGCCCATCGGCAGGATCGTCTCCTGCCAGCCTGACAGGTCGATCGTCGCGCCGCGGTCCATCAGGAAGCGCGTGCCGCTTTCATTGTTCTGGTTCGCACCGGCGCCGCGGTTGCCGCCAAAGACGAAGCCGGCGTCGTCGAGCAGCACGTTGAGCGTACCGCTCGGCATGTAGAGGATCGAATCCTCTTGCATGTGCACGCGCGCCGCATTGATCCGGATCGTCCCGACCGACTGTGCGCCCGAGCTGAGCGGAATGGTGTCGATCGCATCGAGATCGGGCGTGATCTGGGTCAGGCTGCCCTTGCCGAAGATCACATCGCCATTGCCCGGCGCGATCGGCCCATTCTCGCCGTTGTTGACATATTCCTGATAGTCGTAGGCGGTGGTGAGGAAGCTCACCGATGCGCGGAACAGCGCCGTCGAGGTCATCTCGATCGCGCCCATCTGTTCGAGCTGGAGCCCCCGGAAGTCGACGCGTCCGCCGCCCGTCGCGCGGATGATGCCCTCGTTGCGGGCATGGAAGCCGACTGCTGCCTCGCGGTCGTACTGGATCTGATTGAGATAGGCCAAATAGCGCTGGCCTGCGTCGGGCAGATAGTCGCCGATATGCAGGCCAAGATTGGCGACCCGCTTCCAGAAATCCACCTGTTGCTGGCTGTTGATGCTGCCCAGGCCCATATAGGGGATGTTGACGCGCATGAACGAGATCGGATTGAACGCGCCGACGACGGCGTTCACATTCTTGCCGTCGCCGGTCAGATAGATGTTATCGCCTGCGGCGAGGATCACCTGGCCCTCGTCGCGCACGCTGATCAGGCCGCGATTGGTGACGGCGGGTCCGAACAGCATGACCTTGCCGAACGAGCCGGTCTCGATCGACCCGTTCCTGCCGATGGTCAGCTTGTAGCGCAGCGGATCATTGGGATCGTCGACCGGCGGCGGCGGCGTGAGGATGTCGGTATAGGGCGATCCGCCGAAAATACCCTTGAAGTTCCAGCTGTTGCTGAAGGTCGGGTCCCAGCGGTTGTTGGCATCGCCGAGGAACGTGGTGAGCCCGGCATTGAACTGCGCATCGCGGATGTCGAGCGCCGAGGCGATCACCTGCTGGGCCTGCACCTTGCCGTCGATCGAAAGGCCCTGCGGCGCGACGAGATAGATTTCGCCGTCCGCCTTGATATCGCCCCTGAGGACCGTGGTGCCCTGCGCCAGCGACCGGTTGAGCGCGATCCAGTTCTTCTTCTCCTGCTGGAACCGCAGCACGTCGCCCGCCTGGCTCGACATGTCGGACCAGTTGAGGATCGCCTTGTCGCGCGACTGGACGATCGTCGTGACCTTGCCGTCGACATTGACGTCGGAGACGCCCGCGCCGGTGACGAGCTGGCGGACGTTGATCTTCGCGCCGTCGCCGATCAGCACGCCATTGTCGTTGAAGATGAACACCCGGCCCGGCGCGCGAATCTCGCCGTCGATCCGCGCCGCCGCCGTGCCGTGCACGCGGTTGACCGCGATCCAGTCGGCCGATTGCTGCTGGAATTCGAGCACCTCGTTGGTCTTGAGTTGGAACTGTTGCCAATCGAGCAGCGCCTTGGCCTTGGTCTGCTGGATCGTCATCGTCGGCCGGCCATCGGCCCCGATGCCGGTGGAGGGGGTGTTCGCGCCGGACCATTGCGAGACGGTGCCGTCGGGCAGCACGACCCGGCCGGCCTGCATCGCGACCATCGAGTTGAAATCCTGCGCGCCCGCCCGCCCGGCCCCGGCAAAGCTCGCGGCGACCGCCAGCGCGGCAAGGCTGGCGCTGTTGAGCAGCTTGGCGCCGGAAGGGCTGCGCTGGCGGTCGGTCGGGCGGGTAAGGCGGGGATGAGTCACGATATGCTCCAGGGTCTGGTCTGGCTGGACCGAAGGATCAGTTTTGCGGGGTCGCGGCGGGGGTTTCCCCGGCAGGTTTCTGGAGATCGCGCTTCATGCGCTCCTCCACGCTGGGCGGCAGCGTCGTCTCGGTGAAGCGCGCGGCGCGAAGCTTGTCCTCATAGTCCTGCACGAGATTCTCGAGCTTGACCCGGCTGGTCTGGAGGAACGGCTCATTGCCCGAAATGACCTTGCCCAGCCCCTTGTGCTGATACTGATCGAGGATCTCGGACCCGAGCTTGTAGAGATCGGCATTGCGGTTGCGGCCGAGGACGAGCAGTTCGTCCTTCAGCTTCGCCTCGTCCCGCAGCGTCTCGACCTGCTGGCGGGCATTGTCGGCGATCATGTCGGCGCGCGCGATCCGGACGGTGAGCTCGGCATTTTCAGCACGCAGCCGCGCGATCTCGGCAGCTGGCGTTTCGGGCGCGGCAACGGGCGCGGCGCCGGCGGGGGATTCCGCCTGGGGGACGGGAACCGCGGCCTGCAAGGCAGCCGCGATCATGATCGGGATCAGCATCGGGGCGGCTCCTAGAATTTCGCGGTGAGATCGAGCTGGAGCACGTCGATGTCGAACGGCGCGCGTTCGATCGATTTGGTGCTGTACCAGGAGAAGCCGAGCGCGGTGTTCTTGTAGACGCCCAGCGACCCGCGCAGGATGTATCCCTCGACGTCAGTGCCGCCGAACCCGAAATCATTGTCGGTGAAGATGTCGAGCACGGCGTCGGTCTCGATCCGCTTGTACGCGGCGGAGACCTGCCAGTCGCCGAACTTGGTCAGATCGGGATGGCCGACGTCGAGCCGCGCCTGGAAGCCGGTATTGCCCGAGGGGACGCTGCCCGGCTCGCCGATGCGGCGCGCGGCGATCTCGGCGCGGTTATAGCCGAGGTTGCGCACATAGTCGCCGGTCAGCGCGACCCTGATCGGGCCGAAGCCGGTATAGCTCAGGCTGCCCGTCACATCGAGCAGCTCGAAGCGCGAGGCGAGGCCGGCGAGCGAGGTCAGCCCGTCATTGCGGATGTTGAAGATCGAGTTGCCCTTGGCCAGGAACGGCGGCGCGGTGAAATCATTGGCGCGCGACGCCGGCTTGTCCTTCTCGCCCTGAACGTTCTGGAAGTCGTAATAGGCGCCGGCGAGCTTGATGGCGACATCGTCCGCGGGCGCGACCGAGAAGCCGGCCTGACCGGCATAGAGCCAGCGATTGGCCTTGCCGCCGCCGCGTTCCTGCAGCGGGAAAGCGCCGCCGGTGCCGAACACCGTCAGGCCCATCAGGTCGTCGCCGAAATCATAATGCGCGGAAAGCGCGACGCCTTCCGGATTGATGTCCTGATCCCAGACCAGGTCGGTCGAGACGAACGGGTTGGGCATGCGCCCGCCGGTCAGCTCGAGCTGGTCGACCGGCTTCACGCTGATGAAGGCGCGGTCGATATACAGGCCGTCCTTGCGGAAATAATCGCCGAAGGTGGCATCGGTCGAGACCGGGCCATTGTCGTCGCCCGAGGCGACCCGGAAGCCGACGCGGACATGCTTCGAAAGCTGCGCGTCGACGCCGATCCGCGCCCGGTACTGGATGCGCTTGCGATCGACCGTCGAATTGAGCAGCGGGAAGCTGGTGTTATTCACCCCGCCCGCCGCGTTGATCGCGTTGATGTCGGGGAACTGGTTGAAATTGCCGTCGGCATAGAATTCGGACTGGTGACGCAGCCGGAAATCGCCCGAGAGGCTGATGCGGTCGAGCCAGCCGGGCAGGATATCGGGGGCGATCCAGCGCTGCTTCTTCGCATCCTCGGTCAGCTCCTTGCGGACTTCCTCCTTGATCTCGTCGCGCACCGTCTGCGGCACGTACCCGACGTCGATCGTCTGCGAGGTCGACGGTGCCTCGCGCTGCTTGCGCAGCTCCGCGGCGCTTTTGGCGCGGGCGAGCAGGTCCTGCGCCTTGGCGGCGGGGACGATGCCCTCATCGACCAGGAGCTGGAGAATTTCGACGCCGATATCGTCGCTGGCCTGGGCCTGAGCGGCCGTCGGCAATACTGTAAGGAGCGAGGCTCCCGTCAGCAGGGCAAGCTTGCGTGCGAACATGAGGGTATTCCTTTGGTCCTGATGGGCGGGGTCAGCCGCTGATCCGTTTCATGTCGATGGTCGTGTAGGTGAGCCCGCCGATCGCCGTGGGCCGGCCCCGGGCAAGCGGGGGCAGGGACGAGAGGACGTTGCGGATCGCGGCATCGAGGTCGGCGTTGCCGGTGCTCGAGCGGAGCGCCGCCCCGCTGATCCGGCCCGACGGCTCGATGTTGAGCGTCACCCGGAGCGAACCCTGCGCCGAGCGCGTCCGCGGATCGAGCCGGAGGGCGCGCCGCACATGCGTTTCGACATAGGCACCCCAGCCGCCATCACCGCTGCCGCCGCCACCGCCGCCGCGCCCGAACAGGCCGCCGCCACCACCCGCCGCGAGGCGGAAACTGTCCGATCCAGTGTCGGCCGGCTTGTCGAGACCCGAAGGCTCGCTCGCCTGCTCGACCGGCTTGTCGTTGGTCGGCTCGTCCTTGGGCGGCTCGACGTCCTTCTGCTCCTGAGGCTTGTCCGTCGGCTGGACGATCTCCTCTTCCTCCATGATCTTCTCTTCGGGCTCGGGCGGCGGCGGAGGCGGTGGCTGCACCAGCGTGATCTCCTGGATCACCCGCTGCCGCATCGGCGTGTTGCCCGTCGGCCAGAGCAGCCAGGCAAGCAGGCCGAGCACCAGCACCACGCCGGTGACGATCGCCGCGAGCCGCCAGTCGAACCGCTGCGGCTGGGGAAGGGATGCGGCCATGACGGCTCAGCCCTTCTTCACGCGCTCGGTGACGATGCCGAGCTGGGAGATGCCCACCCGGCCGCACACGTCGAGCACTTCGGTGACCCGGCCGAACTGAGTGACCCGGTCGCCCTTCACCACCACCGGGAAGTCGGGCGTCACCGCCTTGAACGACCGCAGCTGCGATTCCAGCTCGTCGAGCGAGACCGGATAGGTATCCAGGTAGATCTGGCCGTTCTGGTCGACCGTGATCGCCTTGGTGGTCGGCTTGGCGAGGCTCACCGAGGAGCTCGCCTTGGGCACGTTGACCTTGATCCCCTGCACCGCAGCGGTGGTCATGATGATGAAGATGACGAGCAGCACATACGCTAGGTCGAGCATCGGCGTGATGTTGATCTCGTCGTACGGCTTCTTCTTGGACGTTACCTGCACGATCGCCCCCTATTCAGCAGCCATGAGGGTGGGGGCGGGGCGATAGGTCTCGGCCAGGCGCTTCTCGAGCTCGTCGACGAAGATCAGATTGTCGGTGGCAACCTCGTCGACCTGCGAGAGAAGGTAATTGTAGCCGAACAGCGCCGGGATCGCGACCGCGAGGCCGGCAACCGTCGCGAGCAGTGCCGCGGCGATACCCGGGGCGATCGCGTTGATGTTGACGTCGCCTGCCGCGGCAACCGCGGCGAAGGTGATCATCACGCCGAGCACCGTGCCGAGCAGGCCGATGAACGGGCCGCCCGAGATGGCGATCGTCAGCAGCACCAGCCGGCGGTGCAGCAGTTGTCCCTCGCGGGCCATGCCGGCATCGAGCGCCGAGCGGATCGCCGCGACCGACTGGGGCGCCAGCGCAAAGCGGCTCGTGCCCTGTTCGGCCTGGCGATTGTTCACTTCGCGCCTGCCGATCGAGAAGAGGCGGGCCAGCGAGCTGTCGCCCGACCAGCGGGCCACATCGGTATCGGCAAGGCCGTCATGCGCACCCCGGCCATCGTTTGCCTTCTGATAGGCAGCGAGGAAGCCGGTATTGGCCTTGCGGATGCGCGAGAGCGTCAGGCCCTTGGAGATCATCACCACCCAGGACAGCACCAGCATGACCGCGAGCAGGCCGATCACCACCCAGGCGTCCGGGGTCAGCGCACGGAAGAGCACGCCGAGATAATTGGTCGATTCCGACCCGGCTTCCTCGGGCTCGTTCGCGACTTGCGCGAAGGTCGCCGTACGGCCCTGGCTCTGCGCGGCGATCGCCATAGCCGAGGCCGAGCGATCGACATTGGCGCGGCCGAACTCGTCGACATCGCCGGCAAAGCCCGCCTGCTGGTCGTTTGCGCCGATCATCTCGCCGCCGCCAAGCTCGGGCAGGCCGCCCGGCAGGGTCGCAACCGCCGTGCCGTCGACATAAAGCGCCAGCGTCTGCCCCGCGCTGATCGCGACATGGGCCCATTGGCCGCCCGCGAGCGGTGCGGTCGAGGATGCCTCGCGCACCGCCCCTGCCGCATCGACGACGCGGATGTAAGGAACGCCGGCGCGCAGGCCGACGACCAGCCGCGACTGGCCGGCACCGAGCTTGGTATAGACCGCAGCATCCTGTGCAGGCGCCTCATTGGCGAGCTTGATCCAGAAGGACGCGGTCGCACGGCCATTGGCGGCGATCGCGAGCGACTGGCTCGGCGCCACCTGGAGCTGGCTGGCCGGTGCGAAGCGTGCACCGCCCGCGATCAGCCCCTCGACGGTCGGCTGACCGGTAAAGGCGGTCGCGTTGTTGCGGTTCGCGGTCGAATCCGCCGGAAGCGCGCCGTCGCTGAAATGATAGACCAGGCTCTGCTCGCCATCATAGCTCGCAGCGGGATCGGCCACCGGCTTCGCATTGGCGCTGCCATAGTAGAGCCAGATCTCCTGGCGCTGGCCGGCGGCGACCTGCGGTACGTCGACCCACACCAGCGCAAGCTCGGCGGCAGGATCGAAGCGCTCGATATGGAAGGCGAGCGGGGTCTTGTCGTCACCCGCGACGAAGCGGAGATCGGCGCCGTCCTTGCGGACCTTGCTGAAATCCAGCACGCCGCTGTGCAGCCGGATCAGCACCGGCACCCGCGCCGTCGACCCATCGACACCGCGCAGCACGCTTGCGTCCAGGGTTACTTTGCGGCGTTCCGCCCAATCCTTGTTCCACCAGGCGTTCGCCATGCCCGGCATGCCGAGCAGGAACAGGAACGCCAAGGCCAGCAGCTTCTTCTTCACGGTGATTGCTCCCCCGAAACGATTGATCAAAAAGTCAGAAATCGGCCCAGACCCGGAACTGGGCTCGGACGTTGTTGTTGAAATCGATGAGTGTCGTGCTGCGCCGGCGCAGCGGTACGGCAAGCAGGCCGCTCGCATTGAAGCGGTTGAAGAAGCGCGCGTTGATGCCGCCGCCGACGCTCATCAGCGACGCGCTGGCAGTGCTCGGATCGAGCGGCTCGTTGACCCGGACCAATGCACCGTCGACAAAGGCGAACAGCCGCAGCTCGTGGCGACCCTTGGTGTCGCCGAGCAGCGACGGCGAGATCGCGTCGACCTGGAACGAATAACCATCGTCGCCCAGTTCCTGGCTCTCATAATAGCCGCGCACGCTGTCGAGGCCGCCGGCACCGAACTGCTCGTTGGAGATCAGCGGCTGGCCGGAGATCTGGCCGGCGAGCTTCAGGTTGAACCGGAAATCATGCGGCAGGCGCCACAGATAATCGAAATCGGCGCGCAGATAGGCATAGCTGGCGCTGGCGCCCGAGCGCTTGAGCTGGAATTCGATATCGTCCGCATCGAGCCCGCGAAGGCCGAAATTGAGCGAGACGTTGAAGTCCAGATCGGTGTTCTTGGTCCGCTGGGCCAAGGCATATTGCAGGGTCAGCGGGATGTAATCGATCGGCGTCTTCGCCGTATTGTCGCCCAGCAGCAGATTCTCGCCGAACGACTTGTAGTCCGCGCCGAGCGTGATCGTGTGGAACAGCGTGTCGCTGCTCTGGAAATTATAGATGCCGCGGATGCCGGCAATGTCGCCGCTGCCGAGCACGTTGATGCCGCCGATCGCAGCCACATCACTGTTGGAATGCACGCCGTACGCGACCAGCGTGAAGGGCGTGCCGGCGATCGGCGCGACATAGGAGCCCGACACGACCCAGGACTGGCCGGGATCCTCGGGCGCGAACTGGCCCTGCAGGCTCAGGCTGTGATCGCGCTGGAACAGATTGGCGTAACGGACCGAAGCGCTGGCGCGCAGCCGCTTGGTACGGGCGCTGGTGCGGTCGTTGATCTCGAGGCTGCCGTGAAAGGGCATGCGATCGTCGACGTCGAGATCGACGTCCACCGTGCCGGGCGTATCGCCGGCGCGCAGAGCCGGCGTGATCGTGCGCTCCTGCGACTTGTTGAGCGCGGCGATCTCCTGCGCCACTGCCTTGTAGTTCGGCACGCTTCCCTCGGCGAGCGACGGCGCGCGGTCCTTGATGTCCTCGGGCGAATACCAGCGGGCATTGGTGACGCGCAGCCGGCCGACGCGCAGCTCGGTGACGTTCAGCCGGACGATGCCCTTGCGAACTTCCTGTTCGGGAATCTCGACCGCGACTGTCTCGTAACCGGCATCGCGATAGGCCTTTTCAAGCGCCGCGCGGGCCAGCTCGACATCGCCGGTGCTGCGTTGCGGGCCGAGATAGGGCAGCACCGCGCGTTCGACCGAGCGGCGATCGAGCACGCTGTTGCCCTCGATCCGATAGTTCATGATGTCGATCAGACGCTGCGGCTGCCCATCGTCGGCAGCGGGCGCCGCGCCGGCATCGGCCTGCACCGCCGGCTTTTCGCCAGTCGCCTGCTGCGCCCATGCGGACGACCCGTGAACCAGATTGACGGCGGCAATGATGCCGGCCGCGCCGCAAAGACGTCTCACGTGAAGCATTCCCCCGTCCCCGAACCGCTTGAGCGCTGTTCTTCGACTCGATGTCAGGGTCAACTAGGTCGCTATTGTGACAATCTTGCGTAATTCTTCAGAGAAAATTTCCAGTACTTAGACTAACTTATGGACAGTTTAACACCAATTGCCACTTCGGCAAAACATGCCGAAATGGTACGGGAGATCTATTCTTTTATTTATGACTTTTCGACTTCGAGGTGACTCGAAGTACAACTTGCAGTCGTCGTAATTCTCTGACGCGACATTTCTCGCCTACGCCGCAACCGCGCCGTATCGCTGTTTTTATCGTGCCTATCGAAGTAGACGACCGGCGCGGCGGAAACCGCACCGATTCGCATCAATTTTTTTGCGGGCGCTCACCAAGCGTCAGCGAGTCGCCGCGCTCGCGCAGCGGCAGGCCGTACAAGGCACTGAGCGTGCGGGCGAATTCCGTGCTGTGACCAAGCTTGTACACGCCGGTCAGCCGGGCCTGGGAAGCGCGGGGCGCCTCCAGTTCGATGCGTAACTGGCTGTACCGGTTCATCTCGCGCACGGCCTCGGCGACCGGCGTGTGGCGCAGGATCAGCTCGCCGCGCTGCCAGGCAGTGACCGTGTCGATCTGCGGACGATCGCGCAGCGCGACCGCATCGGAGCCGAGCACCACCCGGTCGCCGGGTTCGAGCAGGATGGGCGCAAGCGCATCCTTGCGCACCGCGACCTTGCCCTCGAGCAGAGTTACCGCAAGCCGTGCGCCGTCGCGGCGCACCATGAAGCGCGTGCCGATCGCGCGCACCTCGCCGCCATCTGCGCGGACGAAGAAGGGCCGGCCAGCATCATGCGCGACATTGAACAGCGCCTCGCCCCGTTCGAGCCGGATAACGCGATCCGTCTTGTCGAAAGCGACCGCGATGCGCGTGTCGGTGTTGAGCGTGACGCGCGACTCATCCTCGAGCACGATGACCCGCCGCTCGCCCACACGCGTATCGAAAGTCTGGCCGTCGCGGCGCAGCGACAGCACGCTGACCAGACAGAGCAGCAAGGTCGCGGCGATCGCCATGGTGGGCGCCAGCCAGGCCGGGCGCCGCCTTGCCTGGGCCGCGGGGTGAAGCGGGACCACATTGGCGCTGGCGCGCGGCGCGCGGACGACCGAATCGAGATCGGCCCAGATCGCTTCCGCGCGGCCATAGGCGCCCTGGTTCGCCGGATCCGCCCCGACCCAGTCGGAAAAGCCCTCGTCGCGCGCGGACTCGCCGAGCACGCGCCGCGCCAGCCACTCTGCCGCTGCAACCGCGCGTGCGTCCTCCGCTGCCATGCTGGCCGTTCCGCTCGTCATCGTTCTTCCATCCAGGCCATCAGGAACACCATGCCGCGGGCGAGCCGTTTCTCGACGGCGCTCACGCTCAGTCCCTGACGCTCCGCTATCTCCGCGACCTTCAACCCTTCCATCTTCTTGGCGACGACGATCGCCCGCGTCACCGAGTCGAGCGCCTCGAATCCGGCACTCAAATGAGATAGACGTCTGCGGGAGGCCAGAACCTCATCAGGCAATGGCGATTCATCTGTGAGGCCCAGTTCCTCGACCGGCGTATCGGCGGTCTGCCAGCGGCGATGGTGCCGCGAGGAATCGATCGCGATGTTGAGCGCGGCGCGGACGATATAGCCTTCGGGATGCTCGACCACCGTGCCGTCGCGGGCGCGTTCCTCGAGCCGCAGATATGCTTCCTGCACGAAATCCTCCGCGTCGTGCACCGACACCCCGCGCCGCACGAGTGTTTGCTTCAGTCGCGAGATGCTATCCCGGATCGACCGCACGTGACGCGCACTCCCGCTCGGACAGGGACCGCCGAGGCGCGCCTGCTATCAAGAAGTGCCCGGGGTGGGAAGCCATCACCCTATCGTCTGGACGTGGCGGCAAGAGGTGGGCTTGCGCTTCGATTGAGCAATTGCGCGCACCCAGCTCAGCCGGTGGGCGATCCGGAGCGCGGGGCCAGGGCGGCTGCGGCGCACCATCTGCTCCACCCTTTTTCCACTTCGGTCCGGGCTTCACCCGCACTCGTGACGTGACCGTCGCATCGTGTCAGTCGGTTCATGACGACACCATCGAGCGTATACCACCATGCGCCGGGGGCGTGGCCCAGTGGACCGATCATTCCGACGCATAGGTCACCGCTGAATGCCCGTTCGGCATTGTCGAGGCTTTGCTCTCGCTCCCAGCGCAACATCATTCCTACTCCACAAGCATTTGGCCGCGGTCAGGCGTGTCGGCGACCGAGTCGCCGTGCCAAAACCGCTCGTGTGCGAACTCCGAAATCTGACCGGATTGTCAATGCTCCCGAAAGGGTGGGGCGACCCGAATCGCCAGGCGGAAGCGATACCGGGAGCAGCCGTTGCGTCCGATTCTTGTCACAGAGTGACGTCTTGCGTTGCGCGCGCGGTCGCTTCGATTAGGAAGGAGGGATGAGGAGATCCGGTTTTATATGAATCCTGATTTCAAGACGCCGTTGCTGGACACGGTGCACACGCCCGCCGATCTGAGGGCCCTACCTGCGGCGAAGCTTCGGCAGTTGGCGGACGAGCTCCGCGCCGAGACGATTGCGGCGGTGGGGGTGACGGGCGGTCACC
>NZ_JBAZTU010000001.1:0-1556430 GCF_041661825.1 Sphingomonas sp. | reverse complement strand
CATGTCCTTCCCTCCCAACCAAGGGAGGCAAGAACCTTGGCGCGGGGTGGAGCAGCCCGGTAGCTCGTCAGGCTCATAACCTGAAGGTCACAGGTTCAAATCCTGTCCCCGCAACCAACGTCAAACCCGCAGGCCCCTAGCCTCGCGGGCTTTTTTGCGTCCACAACACACCCCAAAATGTCAGTGAACTCCATGACATTTCCGAACACAGCAGCCCGCAAAGCAACAGCTTCGCGGGCCTTTTTGCGTCTCCAAACCAACGCTCAAAATGTCAGTGAACTGCATGACATTTTGCCGCGCGAGGTTCGATCCAAAACACCAGCATCCGCCGCTAGAGACACTGCTCCGACAATCGCAACCGCCGGCGCTCTTTCTCAATGTCCGCTCTCACGATCCCAGCAAATCGAGCTGGGCTTCGTCTTCACCCCCGTCGAAGGTTGACAGGGTCACCCCGATCAGCCGGATCCCCGCCCGCAGCGGGTACAATGTCCGCACCAGCGCGACCGCCGTCTCGTGCAGCGTCTTGCGGTCGTTCACCGGCGCGTTCCGCGTCCGACTGCGCGTGACCGTCTGAAAATCGGCATAACGGCATTTTACCGTCACCGTCCGCCCCCGCCCGCCCGATTTCTCGCACCAGGCCCACACGTCATCCGCCATCGCCCGCACGCCCTCTTCGACCTGTTCGGGCGTCTCGCGGTCCTCGGTATAGGTCGTCTCCGAGCCCGAGGATTTGCGCGGCCGGTCGGGATTGACGATCCGGTCGTCCTCGCCCCGCGCGATCGCATGGTACCAGGTGCCTGCCTTGCCGAAATGCGCCTGCAGGAACGCCATTTCCTGCGCGCGCAGATCGGCACCGGTGAAGATGCCCAGCCGGTTCATCTTCTCCGCGGTCTTCGGGCCGACACCGTGGAACCACCCGACCTCGAGCTTCTCGACGAACGCCGCGCCCGCGCCCGGCGTGATCACGCATTGCCCATTGGGCTTGTTCTGGTCCGAGGCGAGCTTGGCGAGGAACTTGTTGTAGGAAATGCCCGCTGACGCCGTCAGCCCCGTCGTCTCGAAGATCCGCGCCCGGATCTCCGCCGCCGTCTCGGTCGCGGAAGGGAGTCCGCGCAGATTCTCCGTCACGTCGAGATAGGCTTCGTCGAGCGAGAGCGGCTCCACCAACGGGGTGTAATCAAGGAAGATCGCCCGGATCTGCTGTGAGACGGCGCGGTACACGTCGAAGCGCGGCGGCACGAACACGAGCTCCGCGCAACGCCTGAGCGCGGTGACCGAGGGCATTGCGCTGCGTACTCCGAACCGCCGCGCCTCGTAACTCGCCGCCGCGACAACGCCCCGCCCGCTCGGGCTGCCCACGGCCAACGGCCGGCCGCGCAGGGACGGGTCGTCGCGCTGCTCCACCGACGCGTAAAAGGCGTCCATATCGACATGAATGATCTTGCGGGTCACGGCCCCGCCTTCTGGCACTGACGGCACGGTTCAGGAATAGCGCCATCCTCGGGGATAGGCGACCCTAGTCGTCCTCCTCGTCGCCCTTTATCGCGGCCTTAGCATCCTCGATCTTGCCGGCATCGATCAGGTCGACGACTTTGCGCGGGACATTCTCGCCGGTGCCGCGATGCGGCGCGAAAGCCAGCGGCTGAAGCAGCGCGCGAGCGGCTGCCGGGTCTGCATCGAGCAGCATCTGTTGCGCAAGCGACATCCGGACGGCGCTGCTTTCGGGGGCCAGCACCTGGGCGCGCATCAGTCCCTTGATCGCGCCGGCGCTGGGCTTGGCCTTGGCCTGCTCGAAGCTCAGATAATAGAGGTAGAGTGGCATGACCGCGTTCGGATCGGCCCGGTTCGCCTTCAGCAGCCAAGCCCGGGCGACTGTCCAGATCGCTGGGTCGGTCGCCTTCGCCTCGACTGCGCGGCTCGTCGCGATCCGGCCCTTGGTCACAAGCGCATCGACCAGATCGGGTTTCAGCTTGAGCGCCTTGTCGGCGGCTTCGTCGGCGCGGTCGAGGCGTCCCGCACGATATTCCACTTCCGCCCATTGCGCCTGAACGACCGCGTCGTCCGGATATTTTGCGGCGATCCGTCCGGCCGGTATCGCGACGCGCTGCCAATAACCCTTCGCCATGCCGACCAAGGCCTGTGCGCGGACAGGCAACATCTCGGCCTGCCCGCGCGGCAGGGTCGTCACGGTCACCACCGGCTCCGTTGCCGGCGGTGGGATACGCAACGGTGCCGCCAGCTTGCCGCGACGATAGGCATCGAGCTGCGCGTTGAGCTTGTTCAGATCGCCAAAGGCCCGCCCAGCCGCGTCCAGGCTCAGCGCGCCCTTGTTCATGGCGTTCAGATAGGTCGCCAGCTGGCCCTCCCGCTGCTTGTTGAGCATCAGGAAATGCGTCAGCAGCCAGCCGCGTCCGTAAATGCGGTCCATGCCGTTCTCGTTGAAACCGTAGCGCTCCGGATCGAACAATTGCTTCGATGACAGCGCGCCGTTCTGAACCGCTTCGGCGCGATAGTTCGCTGGATAGCCAATGATCAGCGACCCATCGGGCTCAAACGATGTATTGGCGTTGAACTCGGCGAACCCCTCGACGAACCAGAAGGGATAGGCGATCGGGAAGCTCGAAAAGGTGAAATGATGGCTGTATTCGTGGAGCAGCAAAGCCTGTGAACTCCAGGACCCGACCTTGCTTTTCTTGTCCGCGTCGGGATCGTGCAGGCTGAAGATGAAGGAGCCTTCGGCGCGTTGCTGGTAGAAGCCAAGCGCGTTCGGGCACCGGCAGGCCGCGTTGAAAGGGTCGGCCCGCAAGGCATAAATCGCAATCGGCCGGGCGCGGCGATCCGGGCTGTCGGCAACGCCGTAGAGCCGCCGCATCGCCGTGTCGAAACGCTCGAGCCGTAGCGCAAAGTCGTGCGCGTTCGCCTCGGTATCGTCGATTGTCAGGATGAAATGGTCGGTCCGCGCCTGCCGCCATTCGGCCTGGGCCGGTGCCGCGAACGCCAGCAGCAGGACAGTCAAAAAACTCAATATGTTACGCATAACTGGCCCCCGCGCCCTCCTGTCCTCCCTAGGCAGGGGCGACCCGCTTCGCAATGAGACTGAAGCTCGAAATGGAGCGAAGTGCGCGATGCCGGGGGTCAGCTATAGCGCTCCTCGGTCCAGGGATCGCCGCGCCTATGGTAGCCGTTGACCTCCCAGAACCCCGCCTTGTCTGTAGCCAGGAAGTCGATCCCCTTGATCCACTTCGCGCTCTTCCAGAAATAGAGATGCGGCACCACCAGCCGCGCCGGCCCGCCATGCTCGCGGGCGAGCGGTTTGCCCTGCCAGCCATGCGCCAGGATCGCATCGGGCGCGGCGAAATCGGCCAGCGGGATGTTGGTGCTATAGCCGTCATAGCCGTGCAGCAGCACGAAGCGCGCATCGTCGCCGGGCTGGACCAGGTCGAGCAGGTCGCGGGTCAGCACGCCCTGCCAGTCATTGTCATAACGCGACCAGGTCGTAACGCAGTGAATGTCGGTGCGGATGCTCGTTTGCGGCAGCGCCATGAACGCCTTCCAGTCGAGCGCGACCGGATGGTCGACCAGCCCGCCGACCGTCAGCATCCAGCGCTCGGTCGGCACGTCGGGCTGCTGGCCCAGATCGAGCACCGGCCAGTCGCGCACCAGATGCTGGCCCGGCGGCAAGCGCTCGGCGTCGGGTCGCGCACTGTGGCCGGTCAGGAATTTGCCCTCGCTCGCCCAGCGTTGTTTCGACCGGGTGAGCTTGCTCGTTTCGGGGATCTCGTCGTCCATCCCGCGCTCCTGTGCCGTGCGTCTCCCCTATAGCACGCGCTTTGCCGGCAGCAGAGCCTTGTCGATCCGCGCGGAGACGCCGACGCTGCGCCCCGCCAGATTGGCGATGGTGAGGCGCACGGCGCTTCCCATCAACTGGGCACTTTCCGACAGGGTCAGGCCGTAATCCTGCTGCAGCCATTGGATCAGCCCGGTGCTCGCCGCCTTCGTCGCCTCGTCGAGCGACCCGGCCTGGCCCAGCACCATGATCTGCGTGGGGGATTCGACGCGGGGCGATCCGATCGACCGGCCCTTGATCAACTCGACGCCGAACTCGACGTCCATCGACGTCTCCAGCGCATATTGCGATGTCTCGCCGTCGCCCTGCAGCGCATGCGCGTCGCCGAGATAAAGCAGGGCGCCGGGTTGCTGGACCGGCAGAAAGACGGTGTTGCCTGCGACCACTTCGTTGAAATCCATATTGCCGCCAGTGCGGCCGGTATCGCCGGTCGACATCGGTGCAGATCCGAAACCCGGCGCCACGGCGAGCCCGCCGAGCATCGGCCGCATCGGCACCGACAGGTCCTTGAGTGCCCCCGTCCCCTCCGGGGTGGCCCGGCCCGTCGCCCGGTCGAGCTTCCAGCGCACCGGCTTGCCGAGATCGCCCGCCTTGGCGACCAGGCTCGTGCCGAGCGCCCGCCCGACGATGCTGTCCAGGCTGTCGGCATAGTCGCGATTGGGCGTCAGGCGCTTGATATGGATGGCCAGCGTATCGCCTGCCACCGCGCCGTCCACATAGAAAGGCCCGGTCTGCGGGTTGCCGAACAGGGCACGCGTGACGCCCGCCGCATCGACCCCGCCCGAATCCACCGTGCTGGTGCGCACCGTGTCGCCCGGCCAGATCGTCAGCACCGGTGCCCGATCGGCGCTGAACAGGTTGGAATAATCAGTCGGCGTGAAGTCGTAGGTCCGGGGCAGTCCCTCCGGCCGCTCGGGCAGGCGCCGCGCGGTGAAGCGATGTCGCGCCCGTGCGCCCGGCGTGTTTGAATCGGCGAAGTCGGCCTCGCCCGACATCGCTGCGCCATCGCGCATACCGGCATAGCGGTATTCGGTGCCCTTCGCGTCGGTCGCGACGAAGCGGAGCGACTTGCCCTTCGCGTCGCCCCTGACCGGATCGCCGTCCAACTCGCCGGAGAGCCCGCCTTCCTCGCGGATCAGAGTCATGGTGGAATAGGCCGGTGTGCCCCACATGTCGGTGACAACCAGCCAATGCTCTCCTTTGTTCGCCTCTCCGGCATGGGCCGGAATGGCAAGCGACAAGGCAGCGAGGGCGAGCAGCGTCTTCACAAGGGTCTCCGACAACATCGATTACAGTTGTAATCGATAGCGGCGATCCGCAACGATGCAAAGCGTGTTAGCGCTACAAATCAGATATGCTATATGATCCTGGCAGGCGGAAATTGCCGCTGCATTGGGGAGGATTATCGAATGACGGTGTCGCGCTGGGTAGCCATGTCGATTGCGCTTGCAGCCGGGGTAGCGGCGGGGGCGGCAACGCCGCAGCCGGTCGGCCAGTTCGTCGAGCAGCGCGACATCGGCACGCCCCAGTTCCCCGGTTCCTCCAGTCACGACGCGAAAACCGGCACCTACACGGTCACTGGCGGCGGCGCGAACATGTGGGCCGGGCATGACGACTTCCAGTTCATGTGGAAGCCGATGTCCGGCAACATCGCGATGCAGACCGATCTGGATTTCACCAGCCCCAAGCCGGCGCCGACCGCAGGCGGTTTCCTCCACCGCAAGGGCGGCGTGGTGCTGCGCCAGGATCTCGATCCGGATTCGGCCTATGTCGATGCGATCCGGATGAGCAACGACCAGCTTTCGCTGCAGTATCGCGAAGTGAAGGGCGGGCCGACCCGGCTCATCTGGATCAACACCGGCCGGCTGGGCAGCGTGAAGCTCGAGAAGATCGGCGACTATGCCTATCTCTCGGTGCCCGGCCCCGACGGAAAGCTCCGCCGGGCGGGTGGCTCGTTCAAGCTGAAGATCACCGGCACCTATTATATCGGCCTCGGCGTCTGCGCGCATGACAATGGCACGCGCGAGACCATGGCCTTTCGCAACGTGAAGATCACGCCGCTCCCGGCCAATGCGACGGGCCGCTCGAACGACACGGCGCTCCAGACCATCCAGGTCGCCAACGAGTTCGAACAGACCGTCCTCCACCGCGCTACCGGCCCGATCGCGGTCGCCGGCTGGTCGCCCGACGGCAAGGACATCGTCTACCGCACGGGCGGCGCTCTCTACAGCGCGACCGGCTGGGACAGCGACCGGGTCGCAAAGCTTGCCGGTCCTGCACCGACGCTTGCCGCGACCCCGACCAGCGACTGGGTCTATTCCAGCGGTCCGGCTGGATCGGCCTCGGGGCTCTGGCGCGCCCGTCCCGACGGCACCGGGCGTACCCGCATCGCGACGGGTGAGGGCAGCGCCTTCGATCCACGGCTATCGCCCGACGGCAAATGGCTGGTCTATCTCGCGACCGAGGCGCCGACCCGCACCCTCGCGGCCACGACTGATGTGGCACTTCGCCGCATGCCGGTCGCGGACGGCGTGCCTCAGCCGGACAAGGCCATCACCCTGTCGAAGTTCCGGGGTGGCACCGGCTCGCTCGACAAGGCCGCCTGGTCGCCCGACAGCAGGCTGATCGCCTTCGTGACCCGAGACTAGCCGGCCGGCTCGATCCGGTAGTGGATCGGCTTGAAGGTCCCGCCGTTCGAGTCCGGCGCCGAACAGGCGGTCAGGCCGATGATCAGGTCGGCCTCCGCCCGGAAGGCGATATGGTCGCCGGCCTTACTGATCGGCGGCAAGACCTTCAACGCGCCGGTCTCGCCGTCGACCGGTACGTTCATGAAGCAGTTGAACGCGCTCGGAATGCGGTCCGGCACGATGCCATAGGGCGCCAGTGCTTCGGCGAGGTTGCCGAAGCAGCCCCGGTGCGGCGTCAGGTCGTCATACAGCAGCCGGAAGGTATCGGCCGAGCAGGGCGTCAACAGGAAGTCGTGCCGCCCCACCGTGTCCTCCACGATTTCGAGCAGCACCGTCGAGCGGTTCGAATAAAGCTTGTCGCCCGTCGTGAGATAGATGCGCGAGGCATAATCCAGCGTCCGGCCCGAAGAGATCACTTCGTCCACATCCGCCGCGTTGAAGGCCAGCAGGTCGGCCACCTGCTCGCCGCGTGGGTCGATCACCACCAGGGTCTCGCCTTTGGCCAACCGGAAGGCAGTACCGCTACGCTCGGGAATCTCGGTCACGTCGCTCACTTGGCATCCCCTGCATAGCGGAACGGGCACGCCCAGTCCGAACCCACCGCACGGCCGCTATATTGCCGCGCTTCGCTCGTGTCGCCATGCCGCGACAGCATCGGGTTGCGCGATCCGGCCAGCGCTTCGTCGCGTACCAGGATCTTCTCGCGCATGCCCTCATATTTGCCCTGCGCGCGCAGCGTCTCGAACTGGTCGTGCAGGTTGAAGATCATCGCCGGTCGCGCGAAGCGCCGTGCCGGGCGGCTGGCATGCGGGTGAAGCCCGACGATGAAGAACGCCTCGCCGCCGAAGCTCAGCGAGAAATGCGGGTTCTCCGGGTCGGGGCTGACCGCCGGATCATAATCCTGGCCGCGCCACACATCCTTGTTCGACAGCGACTGGACGCGTTCCCACAAGGCAGCCTCGAACCGGTCCTCGGCCAGGTCCTCGGGGCCCTCGAATACCACCGCGAAGCTGCGGAACAGCGCAGGCGCCGCGCGATAGGCACCGGCGAACGCGATCAGCCCGTCATGGATGCGCAGATCGTCCCACGCGCTGTTGATGCGGTTGCAGGCCAGCACCTGCAACGTACCGCGCGCCAGCGCTGCCTTGGCGCCGACGCAAGGGAAGCCCGGATCGTCGACCATGGCGTGCATCATCGTCTGCAATTCTTCCTGTGCATGGTGCTGCCAGGGATGAAGGGGGGTGCTGGGTGGTGACATTGCCGGGGGAAGACGTTTCGCCAACCAAGCCGTTCCCGGGATTCATCCTGATCTACAGCAAGTGCAACGCGACGAATTGAAACGACATTGGGGCCACCTGCGCTTGGGCGGCCCGGCAGAATGTGACATTTTCCGTGCCATGCCGATGTTTGAACCGACTTCGCGGCCGATGACCGATTATGGCGGATTTCATCAGAGTAACGGCATCTATTGGCGCTTCGTGCCCCAGGATGTGGGGACGTTATGGGCCGGCCTGTCCGAAGTGAAGGCGCGCGGCATGGCGGTGCGCGTCCGCGGGGCGGGCCATTCGATGAACGGCTCCTCGATTCCGCGGTCGGGCGAGGTGCTGATCGAGACCAGGGGCCTCGATTCCTATGTCTTCACCCGCCCCGGCACGATCACCGTCGGGGCCGGCGCGACGATGTGGGACGTGCAGCGCCTGCTTGAGCCGCTCGGCTACGAACTGCTCGTGCTCAACGACGGCAACGCGCCTGCGTCCACCGTGGGCGGCTATGTCTCGGCGGGCGGCTTCGGCGCGGAGAGCTGGCGTCATGGCGGCTTCTGGGAAAGCGTCGAGAGCATCGACATCGTTACGCTCGAAGGCGCGGTGCGCACGGTTGCACGGGCCGATCCGCTCTTCTCCTGGCTGTTCGGTTCGATGGGCCAACTCTGCATCATCGTCTCGGCGACCCTGGCCGTCCGGCCGCGCGCGGGGGGCGACGCCACCTTTCCGCTCGGCAAGCGCGGGCGTGTGCCGGCGAGCCGTCACACCTGGGAAAAGACGATCTGGTTCTCCGCCTTCGTGCCGCGCCCGGTCTGGGGCGAGGCCCGGCGCGCGCTGGCGGCGATCGGGGAACGGCATGGTCACATGTGGCAGGCCCGCCCGGCCTATGCCTATTCCTTGCCGTTTGGCCGCTTCACCCCGCCTTTGATCCATCCGGCGCAGCAGGATCTGGTCGCGGTCGGCATCTGGGGCGAGGCACCGGAAGGTGGCTTCGATCACGCGGCGGTCCGCGCCCTCGACGCGGATTTCACGTTGTGGCTACGCGCTCATCCGGATTTTCGCCGCTACGCCCAGACCGAGCTGCTTTATCCCGGCTTCGATATCGCCGCTCATTTCGGGCCTGAGTGCTTCGCGCGTTTCCGCGAGTGGAAGAACCAGCTCGACCCTTCGGGCCGGCTCGCCCCGGGCCTGCTCGACCTGCCGGCTCAGCGCGCCAGCGCCTGACGCAGCGCAAGATAGGCCTTGGCCCGATAAGGCAGGCCCGGTTCGTGGACGAGCTTGATATGATGCACGCCGCGCTGGAATCGGCGGTCGCCCCGCACGACATCGCCGGCGGCCTGCCAGGTCCGTAGCGCCGCGGCCTTGCCCTCCCGGCAGGCGCCATCCTCGATCGCACGCGCGAGGAAGCGATCGAGCAATATCTCCGGCGCGCGCCCGGCCCGCGAGGGTGCGAAATAGGCCTCGAGCCCGATCTTCGGCAGCAGGTCGGGCGTCAGATCGATGCACAGGGTGACATCGCCGACCGACGGCTGATACCTGACCAGCAGCGCTCGCACCCCGTCGACATCGGGATACCCCCACGCTGCGAGCAGGGTCAGGATCCCGTCCAGCGCGATCTGGTTGATGCAAAGCCGGAGACCCGCGAACGGCCGCGCGCGCATCGCGCCGAGCTGGAAGATCACCGCCTGCGGTGGCAGCGCCGCCCCCAGACGCATCACCGCTTCGATCAGATCCTCCTGCACCGGTGCGCCTGCCAGCGCCGCGCCAGCCTCCGTGACGATGTCGCGCAATGCCTGCACATCGCCCGCGCGATAGAGTGGCCGACAGAACAGGTTCGGCACCTCCGGCTTCGGCCCGAACAAATCGAACTCGAGCCAGGCATCGTCGATCCGAGCCGCGTCGGCCAGATGCCCGAGCGCCCCGACCGACGCCCATGCGGGCTGTAACTCATACGCCGCCGCCAGAGTCGCTGCCCCGTCTCTCGCCCGCACTGCCGAGACGAGGATATCCGCCTGTGCTGCCGTCTCATGCAGCGGACATTCGAACCCGAAGGTCTGACGCACGAACGCGGCCGGCAGCAGCGCGCCCACCGTCAGCATCCGCGCGCGCGCTTCCTCCCCCACCAGTTCCGGCGGCAGGGGGGTCAGCAACGGCGCCAGATGCTCGGCAAAATCGCCCATGCGCCTCAGCCCGAATCGACGAAGGTCAGCAGCCCGTTCTCGACCAGCAGCTTGGCCAGCACGATCCGGCTTTCGTCGCTGAGCTGGGTTGGCAGGTCGCCGACGCGGAACGTCCGCACCGCCAGGACATGGCGGACCATCGATTCAGCACGGATCGGCAGCTTCAGGGATCTTCCGGCGAACAACAGCATCAGGTCGGCCCCGCCGGCATGCGCGTTGCAGCCGAGCCCCGGTCGAACCTTCAGCATGGTGTCGATGCCGATTGTGCCCAACCGCAGCATATCGGCCCCGGCGCCCTGCCAATCCCCCTCGCGCGAATGGACGAACTGGTCGGCCAGCGTGTCGAGCGAACGGGCCAGATCGTCCGGATGGAAATGGGCCGCCAGCGTCGCGACCATCTCCGGCGCCCGCTTCGCTGCCTCGGTCCGTATCGCAGCGTCGGTCGCGAACCCCGGCGGCAGCGCCGTCCTCAATGCCGGGCTCCGCCGCGCCGCCGCCAGTAGCGCATGCACCGCGACTTCGTACCAGGTCACCACCGGTGCCGCGACGGTCAGGTGAAGCGACGCGCTGTCGCCGGTCATCACTTCATGCACATGCCCGCGCGGCACATAGAGCATGTCGCCCGCGACCAGCCGGATCGTCCGCGAACTGTGCTCCGGCGGCAGGGTCTTCAGGCTCGTCTCATAAGGCAAGGGTCGCTTCAGCCACTCTTCCCGTCCGCGGAACATCACCTCCAGCGGCAGCTCGGCGGCGGGCGACCGGATCGTCCACAGCTTCTCGCCTTCGACCTGCAGGATGAACACGTCGTGATTGTCGTAGTGCGCGCCGAACGCCCGCGCCGCGGGCGGCGTCATGTACAGGTTGATCGCGATGTCGCTGCTCAGGTCATGCTCCAGGCAGGCAGCGAGGCGGCGGATCGCCGGGATATAATGTTTGGTGTTCCCGATGCGGATCGTCGCACCCTTGCCGATCCTCTTGTAGACTGCTTCGGGCGTCCATGACGATCGCGCCGCCGGCCCAGGCTCCGGCGCCTCCTTATTCTCCAGATGCTCACCGATTACCGAGATCGGGAAGTCGGCGCGCCCGCATTGGCTCGCGATCAAATGGTCGACCTGCTCCCGCCCGACCAGCTCGCTGAAATAGCCGGGCTCGCCGCGTGCGACATGCAACGGCTCGATCTGCCAGTGTTTCGCCAGGAACTCGTCGCGCCCGACCGGCCCGAGCAGCCCGGCCAGGCTCCAGTCTCTAGTCATAGGTCAGGAAGCAGGGCAGCGCCTCGGGCTCGGCAAGACGGAGCAGGCTGTACGCGATCCCCGCCGCCCCGGTGAACAGCCCCGGCGCGAACAGCTTGCCCGGCACGTTCAGCACCAGCCGGAAGCTCCCGTCGCGGCGATAGCGTTCGACGACATAAGCGGCATCGCGCCGCAGTCCCTCGATCGCCGCTGAGTCGCCCATCGCCAGCGCAAGGTCGAGTTGCATGTCGATCCGCCCCATATTGCCGCAGCAACTATGATCGACATGGTCGAGCGTGAAACCGCCCGCCATGCGCAACGCCCGTCCGGCCTGGTCGAGCAGATCGGGGTCGCGGGTGATGCGGTGCATCGCCAGCCGGTACAGGCCGATGCCGGGGGCGCCGTGGCACCATGCGGTCTGGAAGGCGGGTGCTTCGGCCGTGCTGCGATAATCGGGATAATTGCCGCGTTCGGCATCGAACAGCGCTTCCTCGAACGCGACATGGACCATCGCCGCGTCGCGGTAGCGCGCATCGCCGGTCGCCGCATAGGCGCGCATCAACGCCAGCGCGATGCCCGACGACCCATGCGATGCGCCGGTGACCACAGTGCCTTCATAGGTCGGCACCAGCCCATCATTATTGCGATTGGCAAGCAGATGGTCGGCGGTCAGCGCGATTGCCTTCACCACTCCGGCATCGCCGCTCACCCGGTGCAGCTTGGCGAGGCCGAGCAGCAGCCCGGCGCTGCCGAAGATCACGTCGAACTTGCGGTCGCGCGCCAGCAGGGCGGCATCGATCCGGTCGGTACAGGCGATCGCCGCCTCGATCGCTTCGGCGGCAATCTTATGGCCAGGCAGGAAATCGGCGATCGAGGCGAGCCCATAGACCACCGAGCCAAGCCCGTTGCCCCCACCGACCGTGCCGTAGCGCAGCAACCCGTCCAGGTCGGTCTCGATCGCCCCCAGCACCGGCCGGATCGCCGCCGCCGCCAGATCGGCCAGTGCGGCGTCTTTGCCCACCTTCGCCGCGCCGGCGAGGAAGAAGGCGAGCCCCATCGACCCGCTATAGAGATTGTAGGAGATCGGCTTGAACTGGAAGGTATCGGCTTCCTTCAGATATTCGAGCGCGATCCACGCCGCGCTGCCGTCGCCCGCCTGGATCGCCTCGCGCGCCAGTTCCTGCGCCACCTCGTCCGCCACCGCGCGGCACGCCTCGGCTGAGATCGGCGCAAGATGCCCGGTCGGCTGCTTGTCGAATTGAGTGAGCGCGGCGACCGCATCGGGATCGTCATGATAGCTGCGCGCCGCCCGCGCGTGGAAGGCGCAGGCGATATAACGTTCCTGCAGCGTCAGATCGTCGGCATCGAGCCGGTCGAGCTTGTGCCCCAGCCGCTCAAGGCACCCGCTCGAAAAATAGCCTGGCGCGCGTACCACGCCCGCTCCGTCAACGATGTCGAGCCCATCGGCCGGCACGCGGAAATAGGGGATGTCGAGGTCGATCATCGCCTCATGCTCGGCGCGCAGCATGCCCCAGGGGGTCGGCCCGTCGCCGCTCGCGCCGAGATACATGCGCGCCATCCGGTCGGTCTCGATGCTCCAGTCCACGCCGCTGCGCAGATATTTGGGGTCGGTCAGCTTCCACAGATGCTGCGCATAGACATTGGTCGCCTTGCGCACGAAGCGGACCTGGATGTCCTTGTGCCGGCCGATCAGCGCCGACAGCTCGGCTCGCCGCTCGACCAGCAAGCCGTACATGGCGCGGAACCCCGTAACGATCGCATCGACATGCCCGTCGGCCTGCACTGTCTCGCCCGCGACCAATGGCTGATTGGTCATCGCCGCGACCGGAATCTTCCGCGGCTCGAGTCTCATGTCGTCAGTGCCGATGCCGACCCAGGCCTTGACCGACTGGTCGTCATTGCCAGCGACCGCGGCACCGCCCAGCCCGCTGGTGTCGCGCTTGGCGCCGTCCGCCCGGATGTTCCAGTTGGGCAGCATGCCGGTGCGCATTACGGAATAATAGACGGTCTCATTGGCCAGCAGCGTGGCATTGCCCCCGGCCGCATCCATTTCCTTGTACGGATTGAAGATCGTCTCGGTGTCGATCAGGTAAGGCTGTTCGCCGCGCGCCACGAGATTCTCGTGATGGCAGTCATAGCCTTCGAGCGCATAGGTCAGCGCGAGCAGATAGCCGGCCCGGACATAGAATCGCGCCGCCGCCTCGGCATCCGCGCAAGGCTCGTTCTCGATGAACTCCTGCCAGCCATAAGTGCCGCGATTGATCGAGGCAGCGCTCGCCATCGGCAACAATCCGGCGCTCGTATTGATCCAGTCGATCAGCTCGCCCATCAGCAGGTCGGTATCGAGCGGCTTCGGCTTGTAGACGATCCGCCGGCCCGAGGCCCAGCGCAGAATCACCGTGCCGCGCCCGCCATTGTGCCGGTCGGACAGGCCGAAAGAAAGGGCGACCGGATCGCCCAGCGCCACGCCGCCGTTGAAGTGCTGCTCGAGCTCGAACCGGTCCTGCTCGAGCCGCGCGAACAGCTCGACGACCGACTCGATCCAGCCCGTCGCGAGCGCTGCGATCTGCCGCGCCAGCACGGCATATTCGCTGACGAAGCTGGGCCAGTGCCCGTCGAAGAAGTCGCGGATAAAGGCGCGGTACAGATCGGTCGAAACCTCGCCCCGCGCCCGGCGCAATACTGCCGACAGGCCCGATTCCCGCCGCGACCGATAGAGCGTGAATTCCAGGTTGAACGCCGGCGCCGCATGATGCGCGAGCTGATGGATCAACGTCGCCCGTGCTGACGAGAGGCTGGCCCAGCGCGCCTCGTCTGCCAGCTCCGGCCGCGCCTCGCGCAGTTGCGCGAACGCGTGTTCAGCAAAGGGCCGTACCAGCGCGTAGAAAGGCGGGTTACCCGCCTCCTCCGGATGCGCCGCGAAGATCTGCTCCTCGTCCCACTCGGCAGCCGCGGCCAGCGCATCGCGGATGAAACCGGTCCAGCCGGGCAGGGGAGCATCCGGCACGATCGCGGCATCCCCGAGCAGCGCCGCCAGCCGGTCAGGGTCGAAGCCGTCCTCGACCAGCCGTCGCCTGAATGTCGCCGCGTCGCCCTTGGCCGCGGTCTCGCGCCACTGCGTTTCGCGCCGCGCCGCGATCTTGCCCGGTTCTCCGCTCAGCGGCAGGCGCGCACGTTCATGGACGGTCATGGCGCGCACCGCGGCGCGCGCCATGTCGTCGGTCGTCGGTACCATGTCCGGTGCCCCGGCCCGGGGCGCCAGCGTATCGGCAAGGGCCATCAAGCCGCGCCGATCAGCCGCCTTCTTCCGTCGGCCCAGGTGCGCAGGTGGTGCCGTTGTTGCCGCACTGGGTGCATTCGAGCGTGCAGCTCGCGACCGAGCTCCAGCCGCTGCAGTCGGCGGCATCGGCTTCTTCCGACTGCAGCTCGGTCGTCGCGCTCGGCGCGGCGGGCAGCACGATGTGCAGGTCGCGCGCCGTTTCGTCATGGATGTGAATGTTGGTGTCGGGCGACAGCGTCACGCCATATTCGCGCTCGATCGTGCCCTTGGGATCGCTGACCAGTTGCTGGCGGAACGCATCGTCCTTCATCGCTTTCGCGACAAGCTCGTCGTTCAGCTGCGCGCGGTCCGAGGAATACCCCATGTCCTTCTCCATTTTTCGAGAGTGGTTACGCCTGTACGCAGTCGCGACAACGGACCTGGAACCAGGCGTCCGCGATGCGGCGGAGGATAAACCCGGCACCTTCAAAGGCAATTGAGCGAGGGCAGGATCGGCGAGTTTTATGCAACGGAAATGGTTGTAATGGAACGGAAGTTACACAGCGATGACAGTGCCGCGTGACCCTTTGGAATAGCGTGGAAAATGCCCGTGCGAAGGGCGCTTGGCGACGGGCGCGGGGCAGGGCATGGTCTGCCTGCCGCCGCACGACGGTACACAGGGGAATGGTTTTGGATCTCGACGCGCTGCTCTATCATTATTTCGGCACGACCGAGATCGAGACGCTCGACGACGCCGCGATCGAACTCGGGCTGGAAAAGCTCGGCACCGCCTTCTGGACGGAGCGGGAGCCCGGTCGCCGCTTCGCGCTGTGGGCCTTGCTCCATTCGCTGGGCGAAGCGCCCGATCCCGAGACGGCCTTCAAGACGCCGCGCGAGCGCGAGGCAGCCCATGCCTATGCCCGCGCGGCTTACCGGGCTGAACAATCCTGACCGAGACGATCTCGCTCGCACAGGCGCGGCGGATCGCGCTCGCCGCGCAGGGCTTCGGCCCCGCGCATCCCGCGCGTGCCGATCGGGGCAGCCTGCGCCGCACGATCGACCGGCTGGCGCTGCACCAGATCGACAGCGTCAACGTGCTCGTTCGCGCGCATTATCTCCCGGCCTTCTCGCGCCTCGGCAATTACGACCGGTCTCTGCTCGACACCGCTGCCTGGGGCCGCAAGTCGGAACGGCGGCTGTTCGAATATTGGGCGCATGAAGCATCGCTGCTGCCGCTCGCGCTCCATCCCCTGCTGCGCTGGCGCATGGCCCGGGCGGAATCGGGCACGGCCGGCTGGAAGAGCATGCGCGCCTTTGCCGGGGAACGCCGGCCCGAGGCGGAAGCGATCCTCGCCCGGATCCGCGCCGAAGGGCCGCTCGCCGCATCGGATTTCGAGGAGGGCAAGAGCAGCACCGGCTGGTGGGCCTGGGGCGCCACCAAGCATGCGCTCGAATGGCTGTTCTGGGCCGGGCACATCACCACGGCGACCCGGCGGCGCAGCTTCGAGCGCGTCTACGACCTGACCGAACGGGTCATCCCGCACCGTATCCTGTCGCTACCGACTCCGCCCGAGGCGGACGCGCACCGCGCCCTGATCGAGCTTGCCGCCCGCGCGCACGGCATCGGCACCACCACCGATCTGCGCGACTATTTCCGCCAGAAGCCGGAAGACGCGAGCCGGGCCGTCGCCGAATTGGCCGAGCAGGGCGTGCTGATCCCCGTCGCGGTCAAGGGCTGGACGTACAAGGCCTGGCTTCACCGTGACGCGAGGCGCCCGCGCCGGCTCGAGGCGGCCGCCTTGCTCGCGCCGTTCGATCCTTTGGTGTGGGAACGCGACCGGACCGAGCGCCTGTTCGATTTCCGCTATCGCATCGAGATCTACACGCCGGCGGAGAAGCGTATCCACGGCTATTATGTCCTGCCCTTCCTGCTCGACGACCGCCTCGTCGCGCGCGTCGATCTCAAGGCCGATCGCCAGACGTCGCGCCTGCTCGCGCACCGGGTGACGCTGGAGCCAGGCGCGCCGGCCGAGACGGTGGAGCGACTGACATTGGAACTGCGGCGCATGGCCGACTGGCTGGCGCTGGACCAGGTCGTGCTGGGGCCAGTCGCCTGACACGCCTTCTAAACCTTCCCCGGCGGAGGCCGGGGCCCAGTCGGGGGACGAAAATAAATGGGTGCTGCGCGCAACCACATGGGCCTTCCCGACTGGGCCCCGGCCTTCGCCGGGGAAGGCAGGTTGATTGTCCGGCTCCATTCCCGGTGTCCGACGTTATGCGGCCATGAGCGCCGAGATCGAAGACCTGCAGAACCGCATGGAGGCAGCCGCCGCAGCGCTGGATTTCGAAGAGGCCAAACGCCTGCGCGACCAGCTCAATCTGCTGCGCGGTGGTGCCTCGGCCGAGGATGCGGCGGCCGCCGACACCTCGGGACTGATTCGCCAGCAGCCCGGCCGCATGGGCCTCGGTACGAGTCAGCAACGGATGACGCCGCCCCTCGGCTGGACGCCGCCGAAAAAACCTGATCCGATGACGCGCGCCACTGGCCGCCGACGCTCCAAGGACCCTTCATGAATCCCGAAAAAGCGAACGGCAAACCCGGCCTGATCAGACAGCTCGGCCCCGGCCTGATCACCGGCGCGGCCGACGACGATCCCAGCGGCATCGCCACCTATTCCCAGGCCGGCGCGCAATTCGGCTTCGGCCTGCTCTGGACCCTGGTGCTCACCTATCCGCTGATGACCGCGGTGCAGCTGGTCAGCGCGCGGATCGGCCGGGTCACCGACGCGGGCCTCGCGCGCAACATGGCGAAGATCCTGCCCGGCTGGATCGTCACCGGGCTGGTCGCGTTGCTGTTCGTCGCCAACACGATCAACATCGGCGCCGATCTCGCGGCGATGGGCGCGGCGGCCGAGCTCGTCGTCGGCGCCGGCGATCACGTCTTCACCGCCATCTTCGCGATCGTCTCGCTGCTGCTTCAGGTCTTCGTGCCCTATCATCGCTACGCCGGCATCCTGAAATGGCTGACCCTGGTGCTGCTCGCTTATGTCGCGCTGGTCCTGATGGTGCATGTCGACTGGGCGCAGGTCGGCTGGGGCCTGGTCTGGCCGAGCATCGCCGGCGTCAGCGCGATCACCACCGTGGTCGCGATCTTCGGCACCACGATCAGCCCCTATCTCTTCTTCTGGCAAAGCTCGCAGGAAGTGGAGGAGGTCGACCGCGACGAGGCCAAGCACGCGCTGAACGATGCGCCCGATGAAGCGGCGGGGGAATTCCGCCGGATCAACTTCGATACCTTTGCCGGCATGGCGGTGTCGAACCTCGTGGCGCTGGCGATCATGATCGGCACGGCGGCGACGCTCCACGCCTCGGGCAAGACCGACATCGCCACCGCCGCCGACGCGGCCAGTGCGTTGAAGCCGGTCGCCGGGCAGTTCGCCTTCCTGCTGTTCAGCCTCGGCATCATCGGCACGGGGATGCTCGCCATTCCCGTGCTGGCGGGCTCGACTGCCTATGCCATCGGCGAATCGCGCGGCTGGAAGACCGGCCTCGAAAGCAAGCCGCTCGAGGCCAAGGGTTTTTATGCGGTGATCGCGATCTCGACGCTGCTAGGCATCGGCATCGACTGGTCGCCGATCGATCCGATCAAGGCCTTGTTCTGGAGCGCAGTGATCAACGGCGTGGTCGCGGTGCCGATCATGGCGGTGATGATGATCGTCGTATCGCGCCGCTCGACCATGGGTGAGTACACCGCGTCGCTGCGCCTGCGCTTCTTCGGCTGGGCCGCGACGGCGGTGATGGCCGCTGCCGCGGTAGCGATGGTAGCGATGTAGCGCCTACGCCTCGAACAGGTCGCGATGCTGGCGCGGTTGCGACCGGAGATACTGGTTCGGCGCCTTGACCTTCCCGCCGAGATGCGCCGCGGCATGCCAGGGCCAGCGCGGATCGTAGAGGATGCCGCGGGCCAGCGCGACGAAATCCGCATCGCCGGTGCCGATGATCGCCTCGGCTTGCTCATAGTCGGTGATCATGCCCACCGCGACCACCGGCAGGCCGGTCGCCTGCTTGATCGCCCGGGCCAGCGGCACCTGATAGCTCGGTCCGACCGGGATATCCTGCCGCGGGTCGAGCCCGCCGCTCGACACATGCACCGCGCTGCAACCGCGCGCCTCGAGCGCCTCGGCGAAGGCCACGCTCTGCGCGACATCCCAGCCGCCCTCGACCCAGTCAGTGCCCGACAGCCGCATCGTCACGGGCTTGTCGGCAGGGAAGGCAGCGCGGACCGCATCGAACACTTCCAGCGGAAAACGCATCCGGTTTTCCAGGCTGCCGCCATAATCGTCCTCGCGCCGGTTCGACAGCGGGGAGAGGAACTGGTGGAGCAGATAGCCATGCGCGCCGTGCAGCTGCACCGCGTCCAGCCCAAGCCGCGCCGCGCGCCGTGCCGAGACGGCAAAGGCGTCGCGCACCCGGTCGAGACCGACCTTGTCCAGCCCCAGCGGCGCATGGTCCTTGTGATGGAAACCGATCGGGGAGGGCGCCACCGTCTGCCAGCCATGCGCATGGTCTGGCGCGATCTGCGCGCCGCCCTTCCACGGGAGGTCGGTCGATGCCTTCCGGCCGGCATGCGCGAGCTGAATCGCGATCGGCATGTCGGACCAGCGGCGCACGCTTTCGATCGTCCGTGCGATCGCTGCCTCGGTCGCATCGTCATACAGCCCGACATCGGCATAGGAAATGCGGCCCTCGGGCACTACCGCGGTCGCCTCGATCGTCAGCAGCGCGGCGCCCGACAGCGCGAGAGTGCCGAGATGCATCTGGTGCCAGTCGGTCATGCACCCATCGACCGCCGAATATTGGCACATCGGCGCGACCACGATCCGGTTGGAGAGCGTGAGTGCACCGACCGCCTTGGGTTCGAACAGCCTGGGTCCCGCCATCTTGTATCTCCGCAATCGAAACCCGGCGCGAAATACCGCCGCGCCGTGCAGATCGGGATGGCCCACCCGACAATCAACCGCACCCCCTATCTAAGGGTGAGTTGGCAAAATGACGGCCCCCAAATCCCTCCGTCACCCCGGACTTGTTCCGGGGTCCATCGTCCCGCAAACGCAACGGACGCGGCGCCTGCGGAAACATGGATGCCGGAACAAGTCCGGCATGACGGATGGGGGCAGCATCACCTCACCCGACAAAAGCCCGCTCGATCACATAATGCCCCGGCTTCGCATTGGACCCCTCCTCGAACCCGCACGCCTCCAGCATCGCCGCCGTATCGCGGATCATCGCCGTACTGCCGCACAGCATCACCCGGTCCTGCGCCGGGTCGAACGCCTTCGCGCCGGCCAGAGGCGGCCCGAACAATTGCCCATCCGCCACGAGCGCATCGATCCGCCCGCTGGTGCGGAACGGCTCGCGCGTCACGGTCGGCACATAATGGAATTGCAGCAGCGCCTGGTCGCTCACCAGCGGGTCGCCGGCCAGCTGCGCGGTCAACTCGTCATGATAGGCGAGGTCGCTGACGCGCCGCACCGAATGCACGATCACCACCTGCCCGAACCGGTCATAGACCTCGGGGTCGCGGGCCACGCTCAGGAACGGCGCGAGCCCGGTGCCGGTCGACAGCAGGAACAGCCTTTTCCCGCCGAGCAGCGCGTCGAGCACCAGCGTGCCGGTGGGTTTCCTGCCCAGATAGAGCTGGTCGTCCGGCCGGATCGCCTGCAGCCGCGAAGTGAGCGGGCCGTCGGGTACCTTGATCGACAGGAATTCGAGCTCGTCGGACCAGGCGGGGCTAGCGATCGAATAAGCGCGCATCAGCGGGCGGCCGCCGGCATCGTCGTCGCCGGGCAGCCCGATCATCACGAATTCGCCCGACCGGAAACGGAAGCTCGCCGGCCGCTCCACAGCGAAACTGAACAGATGCTCGTTCCAGTGCCGCACCCAGCGCACCGGCACGGTCTGGAAGGCGGCATGGTCGGCAATGGTGCGCGGCGCGCGGACGGGCATGTTCATGAACGGTCGGCCCCCGTACCGGTGGCGTTGCCGGTGGTCGTGCCGGCGCCCAGGGCGGTCGCGACGAAATCGGCCGACTGGGCCAGCCGCGCCACCGCACCCTCGACGACCAGCCCGGCCGCCACCCGCTTGAGCCGCGCGATCGGCCCTTCCCGCGCGACCGCGAACAAGGCGAGCATCCGCGCCTCGTCGTCGGTCACCCGGGCCGATCCGGCGGCGCCGAAGCGGATATGGCCGAACCCGTCCTGGTCGAGCGTCACCATCATCATATTGAAATCGGGCAGCGCCTCGGCGATGCCGCGCCCCGCGAAGCCGGCATGGAGGGCGTGACAACAGCATCGGCCGGCGCGCGCCGCGCCCACCCATGTCCGCATCACGACGAGCAGGAACTGCTCGGGCTCGTCGAGCCGGCGGATCGCCCGGTCGAGATAGCGGTACATGACGACTCCTTATTGCGAGTGCGTCGCATTATTATAGAGAGGCGCTAGCGTCAATGCCGGATCGCGGCTTGAGACCGCGTCGATCGCTCCCTATCGTCGCGCAAAGGGGAATGGCGCCATGACGATCCGGGAACAGACCGCGCCCGAGCGCCCCCAGCTTGTGGGCCTGCAATATCTGCGCGCGATTGCCGCGACCGGCGTCGTCCTCTTCCACGCGACCGAAGCGGCGGGTGCGCCCTGGGGCCTCGGTGCACGCGGCGTCGACCTGTTCTTCGTGCTCAGCGGCTTCCTGATGATCGCGATCACGGACCGCGGTGTGCGGCCCTGGTCTTTCTTCAAGGATCGTTTCCTGCGCGTCGCACCTCTCTACTGGATCGCGACAGCCACGCTGGTCCTGGTCGGTCTGGTCGGTATCGCGCCCGGCATACCGCTCGATCCGGCCCGGATCGCGACCTCATTCGCCTTCATTCCCTATGGCGAGGTCAATGCCAGACATATCGCCCTGCCCATCCTGCCCGTTGGCTGGACGCTGAACATGGAGATGCTGTTCTACTCGGTCTTCGCGCTCATCCTTTTCCTGCCCCGCTACCGTATGGCGGTGCTGACCTGCGTGCTGGGTGGCCTCGTCCTGGCCGGTTTTGCCTTTCGCCCGACCGGCCTTGTCTCGGTCTGGACGAATCCGCTGATGCTGGAATTTGTCGCCGGCGGCTGGCTCGGCATGGCGTGGGTTCGGCCCGAGCGGCGGCGCCTTATCCTGGCTCTCATGCTTCCCGCCATGGCCATTTGGCTATTTGTCCCGACGGGGCGGATCGGCGTCCTGGCCACGCTCATCGTGGCGGTGGTGCTGTTCCTCGAAAGCCGCGGGAGCGTCCCGACATGGCGCGCCCTCCGGTTGCTCGGAGATGCGAGCTATTCGATCTATCTGTGGCAGCTCTTCCCACTGCTCGTGATTTTCCGTCTCGGCGCGCACTTCCCCGTGCCACTCGCCATCCTTGCTATCGTCACCATCATCGCTGCGCTCGGTGGCGGCATCCTTGCCTATCTGCTGATCGAGCAGCCGCTACGCAGGATATTCCATCGCCGCCGAACCCAAGGCGGCATCACCATCCCGGCCGGTCCATGACGGCACTGGCGAGCACCGCCGCCCTTTGATAGTCTGCCGCAACGTTTGGGGGCAGGCGATATGGCAACAATGGCAGGCGGCGTCAGGCCGGATGCGGTCGTCAGGGACCGTGGTTTCTTCCTCATCATGGCGCTGGCGATTTCGGCGACGGTGGTCGCGGGCTTCACGCTCCAGCTTGCTGCCGGCCGGTCGAGCTTCGCCTCGCCCTGGTGGGTGCATGTCCATGGCATCACCTTCATGGGCTGGCTCGGCATCTATGTGGTGCAGAACCTGCTCGTCTATCGCGACAATCTCGCGCTGCACCGCCGGCTCGGCCGGTTCGCTGCCGTCTATGTCGGCTGGATGGTGCTGGTCGCGGTCAGCGTGAACACGCTGGCGGCGATTCACCACCGCATCCCGCCCTTTTTCGAGACCAATGTCTTCCTGGTGATGGACTGGCTGACCGTGCTGGTCTTTGCCGGCCTCACCTGGGCGGGCGCGCGCATGCGCTACCGCACTGACTGGCATCGCCGGCTGATGCTCTGCGCCGCGATCCAGATCATGACGCCGGGCGTTGGCCGGCTGCTCCCGCTGCCATTGCTGGGCACCTGGATCATCTGGTCGATCTGGCTGGTCATGCTTGTCTATATCGGCGTGGCAGTGACCTATGATCTGGTCACGCGCGGCAAGATCCATCCCGCTTATTATTGGGGCTTCGGCGCCATCACGCTCTCGGTGGCCTTGATGCGGCCGCTCGCCTTCACCCCGCCGATGCTCGCCGTCACGGCTGCCCTGACCGGCTGATCGGGGAACCGGGTGGGCGCCGCAGGGTTGGCACGGCAAGGAGAAGCGCATGGCCGAGGCCAGTACAGAAACCCTGCTTGTCGCCTGCCCGCATGATGGCGCGCTCAACCGCGTACCGCGCGCCCGGCTCGATCAGAACCCGTCCTGCGGCAATTGCCACCGGCCGCTTTTTGCGGGCAAGCCGGTCGATCTGACGTCTGCGACCTTCGACCGGCACGCGGTGCAGGGCGACCTGCCCGTCGTCATCGATTTCTGGGCGGCCTGGTGCGGCCCGTGCCGCATGATGACCCCCGCCTTCGAAGCGGCGGCAGCGCGGCTCGAGCCGAAGGTGCGGCTCGCCAAGCTCGATACCGAGGCCGAGCCCGCCATCGCCGCGCGTTATCGCATCCAGGGCATCCCCAGCATGATCATGCTCCGCAAGGGCCGCGAGATCGCCCGCACCTCGGGCGTGATGCCGACGCAGCAGATCGTCGCCTGGATCGAGCAGGCGCTCGCCTGACCATGCGCTTCCGCCCCTTCGGCAGCACCGCGCGCGACGTCGCGATCATCGGCCAGGGCAGCTGGCGCATGGACGAGCGCAACCGCGCCTCCTCCGTCTCGGCGCTGCGTCGCGGCCTCGACGCCGGCATGACTCACATCGACACCGCCGAGATGTACGGCGATGCCGAACCGATCGTCGGACAAGCGATTGCCGGTCGCCGCGACGAGGTCTTCCTCGTCTCCAAGGTCCTGCCGCACAACGCCTCGCGCGCCGGCACGATCGTCGCGTGCGAGCGCTCGCTGGCGCGCCTCGGCACTGACCGGCTCGATTGCTATCTGCTCCACTGGCGCGGCAGCTATCCGCTCGAGGAGACCATCGCCGGCTTCGAGCAGCTCGTGCAGCATGGCAAGATCCTCTCCTGGGGCGTCAGCAATTTCGACGAGGAAGATCTCGATGAGGCGCTGGCCATCGCCGGTTCGGGCCGGATCGCCTGCAACCAGGTTCTCTATCATCTGGACGAACGCGCCATCGAACATGCGGTGATCCCGTGGTGCGACCGGAACGACGTCGCCGTGGTCGGCTACAGCCCGTTCGGCAGCGGCGACTTCCCCGCGCCGTCGAGCCCGGGCGGTCGCGTCCTCGCCGAGATCGCCGCCGCGCACGGTGCGAGCGTCCGTCAGGTCGCGCTGGCCGCGCTCGCCCGCCATGCCTTCGTCATTCCCAAGGCCTCCTCGCCCGACCACGCCATCGACAATGCCGGCGCGGGCGACCTCCTTCTCGACGAAGCGGCGTTCGCCCGGCTCGATGCCGCTTTCCCGCTGGGGCGCAAACCCCGCAGCCTGCCGATGATCTGACTCACCCCGCGCGCGGCGCCAGCGCCTCGAGGATTCGACAGTCGGAAATGGTCCCGCCCCGGCATGACGAAATCAGCGTGCTCAATTCCCGGCGCAGCGCGGTCAGGTCGGCCAGCTTGCGGTCGATCTCGGCGAGATGCCCGGTCGCCATCGCATCGACTGACCCGCAGTCGCGCTGCGCCTGGCCCGCCAGGTCGAGCAGGTCGCGCACCTGGTCGATCGAGAAGCCCAGGTCGCGCGCCCGGCGGATGAAGCTCAGTTGCGACAGCGCCTCGGTCCCGTATGCGCGGTAATTGCCCTCGGTCCGGCCCGGCGCGGCGAGCAGCCCGATCCGCTCATAATAGCGCACCGTCTCCACCTTGGTGCCGGTGGCCTTCGCCAGATGCCCGATCGTGAATGCCGTCGCCATGGCTTGACCCTGTAGTTGCTACAGGGTGCATATGCCCGTCCGACTCCGAACCTGTCGAGGGAATGCCGATGGCCTGCACCAGCTGCGCGCGCGAGACGAAACCGACCAACGATCCGCGCTGGCGCCGCATCCTGTGGATCGCGCTTGCGGTCAATGTCGCGATGTTCGTCGGCGAGATGGGCGCTGGCGTCGCCGGCGGCTCGCGCGCGCTTCAGGCCGACGCGCTCGATTTCCTGGGTGATGCCGCCAATTACGCGATCAGCCTCGGCGTCGCCGGCATGGCACTCGCCTGGCGCGCCCGGGCTGCGCTGGTCAAGGGCGGCACGATTGTCGCGTTCGGCCTGGCCGTGCTCACCGCGACGCTCTGGGCTGCCTTCCATGGCGCCACGCCCAAAGCCGAGGTGATGGGCGTGGTCGGCTTCGTCGCCCTGATCGCCAACGCCGCGGTTGCCGCGCTGCTCTACCGCTACCGCACCGGCGACGCGAACATGCGTTCGGTGTGGATCTGCTCGCGCAACGACGCGATCGGCAACCTCGCCGTGATGCTCGCCGCGCTCGGCGTATTCGGCACCGGTACCGCCTGGCCTGACCTGATCGTCGCCGCGATCATGGCGGGGCTCGGCCTGTGGGGCGGGGCCCAGATCATCGGCCAGGCCCGCGCCGAGCTCCGCCCCGATCCGGCCGCCGCCCAACCCGCCTGAAATCGGCGGTCAGGGCTGCATCCCCAACTCCCGCAGCAGCGCATCGACCGCCTCTTTCGGCAAGCGGCCAAGCAGCATCCGCGCGACCCGCATCGCCGCCCGGTCGGTCTCGCCCGCGATCCGGGCAGCGAGCGCGACCGTCAACAGCCGCGTATCGATCCCGAGCGCATCGGCGCGGGACCGGAGCAGGCGCGTTGCCACTGGCTCGATCTGGCGGGCAAGGGCCGGTGGAAGCCCGGAGATATCCCCCGCCGCGAGCGACGGCCCATGCTCGCTCCAGTCGATGCTTCTCGCGAGAATCTGCAGAAACGCCAGGATGCGCGTAGCTCCATGGTCGGGAGGCGGCACCGCCGGCGCGGCGGCCATGGCATCCGCACCGGGCATAACGCGCCTGCGCCGGACCTCCTCCACCACGGCATTGCTCCTGCCATGGCTCCGGGTCATCTTGGCGGCGCCGCCAGCCCTGGCTGAACGATCGAGCGGCGCTCTCATGGCCAGCATCGCGCCCGCGACCGCCGGCGCTTCCAGCGCGATCTTGCGGATCGACGGGACGCCTTCCTGGACGCTGCCCGCCTCATCGACCAACACCAGGCTGGTCAGATGAGTCACCAGCCCTTCCGCTTCAGCCAGTGCCGCCGCACGCTCCGTGCCCATCGCCGTCATGGCCAATGCCGCCGCCACCGCGCTCACGCCCGCCACGGGGTCGGCCGGCGCTGCCGCATCGGTCCAGCGCGCCGCGATCGTCACGCCGCCACGCCGCGCCAGCAACGTCTCGGGCTGCCCGGCGATCGGCTCGGGTTGCAGATAGGGCGTGCGGATCGCCGCGATCATCGCCCGGGCGACGCTCGCGAGATTGGTCTCGGCGGCAATGAACAGCTCACCCCCGGTCAGCGCCGCGAGGTGACCGACATTCGCCTCCAGGCTGTCCTCGCCGATCAGCAGCACGCTCACCCGCCGGCCAAGCCCGGCCAGCTTCTGCACATCGAGCGCATGGCTCTTGCCGTCAGTGATCAGCAGGATGTCGCGCGTGTCGGACCCCGCCGCCACCGTCTCGACTGCCCGTCCTGTCTCGGTGCCGCCGCCCGGGCTCGACACCTTGTCGAGCAGGCCGTCGATCGACCCGCCGTCGAAACGCGACAGCGCGCCGACCTGCCGCACGGCAGTGCTGAACTCCCACAGGTCGAGCGCATCACCCTCAGCCAGTGCCGCCGCGACATCGCGCACCACGGCCTTGGCCGCGCTGTGGTTCGTCATCAGCGTGCGCGCGCTGGTGAAGCGCTCGCCCATCGATCCCGACACGTCGACCAGCACCGCGATCGCCGCGCGCGTCGCACCGGCCGGGGCAGGGGTGACGGTCAGCTCGACCCGGCGGCCATCGGCGGCGCGACTGACCAGCGACGCTGCGGCCCAGCCTGGCACGGCGATATCGATTGGCCGGTCGAGCCCGATCTCCGCCTGTCCGTCGATCAGCCGCACGCCGGCCACCGTCACTGGCCCATCGGCATTGCGGATGCGTAACTGCGCGCGTTGCCCGGTCCTGCCGTCGGTCACCAGCTCGTCGGTATCGGCCAGGCCCGACCAGCCATAGACGTCACCCGCGGTCAGCGGGATGCGCAACTGCCCATTGCCCTCGACAAAGGCGAGCGTCGCGGCCCAGCGCGTGACGATCTCCACCTCTCCGCCCGGCCGCAGATTGGCGACCGACAGCATATGGATGCCGCGCAGCACTTCCTCGTGCAATACCGCCGCCTTGCCCTGCTGGATGGCGTCCTCATAAGTCTCGCGTGCCGCGTCGCGCCGCTGCGCACTCGCCTGCAGAACGCGGCCGTCGATCCGCGTTTCCAGCCCGAACAGGGCGGCATGCACCGGCATGGGGAACGTCATGATCGCCTCGATCGCGACGGCCTCGGCATTGCGGAACAGGCGCGTCGTGGTGACGGTCGCGAGGCCGGCGGCAATCGCGATATCGAAGCTGGTCGAGACCAGCGGAATCGGGCGCGCGTCGCTGCGCTGATGGAGGCGCTGCATGAACACGCCGAGCGGATCAATCATCGGTTGCGCGGTCGTGGTCATGGTCGGCCTCCTTCAGGATTCTCGTCAAAAGCGTTTCGATCTCGCGGATCAGGGGTTCGACCGGCGCGCCGCTCGCCACCATGTCGGGGCTGACCAGCAGGGTGATCCCGGGGACGATGGGGAAGGGCGTGCCCTCCCGTGCGTCGAGCAGCAGCTTGATCGCCGCGGGCGGAAAGCCCAGCTCGCGCAGCCGCATGTAGCGGCGGATGCCGCCCACATGCTCCTCGCCATAATCGGCCTTCGCTCGCCCGCCGCTGGGGCCGGGGATGAAGCCCTCCGAGATCAGATACCGGATCTGGCGTTCGGCCACTCCGGTCCGGTCGATGAGTTCGCGTAAGCGCACGGCGCCTCCTTTCGACAAATAATATGTCAAAAGAGTCAGGTCCGAGTCAAGTGCTTTTTACAAAAACTATGTCGAAAGGATTTCCGGCGCGATTTTGCTGCGTGTGGATCAACCCGGCTGACCGTCTTGACGCGCCCCCGCCGCCGGGCGAGGGTCCAAAAAAGGGGAGAGACACGATGTTCAGTCACATGATGGTCGGCAGCAACGATATTGCCCGCTCCAAAACCTTCTACGACGCCATTTTCGACGCGATCGGCGGCAAGCCCGCCATTGAGGATGATCGCGGCCGCCTGATCTATCTGCACAAGGGCGGCATCTTCATGGTGACCAAACCGATCGACGGCGCGGATGCCTGCCACGCGAATGGCGGCACCATCGGCTTCGCGTTGGCCAGCCCCGAGGAAGCCGAGTCCTGGCACCAGGCCGGTATCGCGCATGGCGGCACCCCGATCGAGAACCCGCCCGGCATCCGCGAAGGCGGCTTCGGCAAGCTCTACCTCGCCTATCTGCGCGATCCCGACGGCAATAAATTATGCGGGCTGCACCGGGTGCCGGCGGGCTGAACCTACCGCGCCACGCGAAGCCGAACGACCCGAGTTGAACACTCCTGCAGGCAGGTCACGCCATGTCCATTCGCTTAGCCCGGTCAGCCGTTCTCGTTCTGATATGGACCTCAAGCATTGGGGGCGCGGCGACGCCGAAGCTGCGCGAGATTGCGGCGATTGATCTGTCCGGGCCATTCGTCACGCGTTCGGCATGGCGCTTCACGGCCGTTCAGGGTCCGGAGTTCGACGATTCGCTCCGGGAAGGGGGCAAAGCGCCGGGTGCCGTCGCATTGTGCATCAGTAACGACGGTGGGCGATCCTGTTCCCCCGATCTGCAACGAATACTGCGCCCGTCTGAGGGTGAAGACCTCTTCTCGCAACCCCATTTCCTGGGCAAGGCTCAGGTCGTGACACCCCGTGGCGGGCGGGCGCTGCTGCTTGTGCAACTTGCCAGTCTTCACAGCGCCAATGGCAACCAGCGCGTGGCCACGCAGATTCTGGCCTATGATCGATCCCGTGATCGGTTCCGGTCGATCTACGGAAACCTGACCGGGCGGAACAACAACGAAGATGTTCGCTTCGTAACCGACGGCCCGCTTGAAGGCGCCGTGATCTCAGCTGAGCCAACCGGGAACGCGCCCTTCGGCTATTGGATCACGGTCAACCGGCTCACCAGGGCCTATACCTATAAACAGGTGATCCGCTTCCGCAGCGCCACCCGGTACGCCGACGGCAATCCATTGTCGGTCAACGATTCCGAGATGCCCAACATCCAGCATCGGCTTGGTCTATGGAGACCCGGCACCGCCATGCCGGTGCCGAAAAAGAATTGTCCGAAACCGCATTTGGTCAGGATGGAGCTTTGGTGCAGCTAAGCCGCGCCCGGTTTCAGGCCGTCGTCATCACCCCACTATAAACCGGGTCCTCCAGCGCCCGCCCGGCGCCCATCGCCACGCAGATCAGCGCATTGTCGGCAACGATCACCGGCAGCCCGGTGGCCTTGGCCAGCGCTTCGTCGATCCCCGACAACAGCGATCCGCCCCCGGTCATCACGATGCCCTGGTCGTAGAGATCGGCGGCCAGTTCCGGCTCGGTCCGCTCGAGCGCACCGAGCACGGTCTCGACCACCTGGCCGACCAGGTCGGCGAGCGATCCGGCGATCTCCGCCTGGGTGACCTCGACTTCCTTGGGCACGCCGGCGACCAGGTCGCGCCCCTTCACCCGCATGATCAGGCTGTTCGAGGCGGCTTCCTCGCTCGCCATGCCGATCTCGATCTTGACCCGCTCGGCGGTGGATTCGCCGATCATGAGGTTGTGCTTGCGCCGGATATAGGAGGCGATCGCATCGTCCATCCGGTCGCCGCCGACCCGCGCCGAGGTGCTGTAGGCAAGCCCGCGCAGCGACAGCACCGCGACTTCGGTCGTGCCGCCGCCGATATCGACCACCATCGCCCCGATCGGCTCGGTGACGGGCAGCCCCGCGCCGATCGCCGCCGCCATCGGCTCCTCGATCAGATGCACCTTCCGCGCGCCGGCATTCTCCGCTGCCTGGCGGATCGCACGGCGCTCGACCGGGGTCGCGCCCGAAGGGATGCAGATCGCCACCTCGGGGTGGCGCGGCAACCGGCTCTTCCCGCCATGCGCCTTGTCGATGAAATGCTTGATCATCTGCTCGGCGACATCGATGTCGGCGATCACCCCGTCGCGCATCGGCCGGATCGTGCGGAGCGTGTCGGGCGTCTTGCCCATCATCAGCTTCGCCTCGGCGCCCACCGCGCGCACGCGCTGGACCCCGTTCAGCGTTTCGATGGCGACGACGGAGGGCTCGTTGAGCACGATGCCCCGGTCGCGCAGATAGACGACGGTATTGGCGGTCCCGAGATCGATCGCCATGTCATTGGACGATCGGCTGAACAGGCTAGGAAATCGCATTTAAAATCAATCACTCGAAGGGTGGCCGCAGATACACCGGCAGGCCTGGCTTTAAGGTTAGGTGCTGGAAGCGGCGGCGTGGGCGCGTCGGCGGGGAGCGTCAAGGGTCCGCAGCGGACCGCTGCGTTCGACCGGGCTGTGCGGGCGACGAGGGGGCGGCCTGACCTCGGTCAACGCGCACCGGCTATGGTCGTATGTCGACCGCGTCGCCGAACCGGACATGGGCCACGGCGCGATCGTCCGGGTCGCGCATCTGTTCTGCGAATTCGCCTTGCGGACGGTGCGCGCCGGATTGCCCGGCGGCGACAGTTTCGAATTGCCGATGACTCAGGAACAGATCGGCGATGCGCGCGGGCTGACCGCGGTTCACCTCAACCGGGTGCTGCGCTCGCTCACCGAGCAGGGCCTCGTGACGCGCAGCGGCCATCGTTACGGCAGCACCGACTGGAAACGGCTCGAAGCCTTTGCCGATTTCTCGCCCCTCTATTTGCATCTGCACGAGGCCGAGCCGGTGGCCGAACATCGGTCGCGCTGGGCCGCCTGACGCTGACCGACCGGAGCGACAGTCGGATTCCAACATGAGTTCGACGCCTGCAATCGGAATTCCGCCACCGTTTTCAATGATCATAGTCTTTCCGAATAGATCGTGTCCAATTTGGATGTAAAGGACGTCCATATCGGTGAAGAAAAATGTAGAACTGAATAAGGAGGATTCTTCGCAGAATGTGGCACTACTGATGCCCAGAGATTGTACTGCCCTTCGAGTCATGCAACATGAAGATCAATGCTCATGGTCAGGTGGGACAAGGGGCGTCGGAAACAGGGGAGGGCTGAAGCTAGGGGAATCTACTTAATAGGCATATTGTTGATACACGGACGATGTGCCGTAGAAAAATAGGAATTGTCCCGGGGGGTGAATGCTGCGCCGCACCATTAAAGACGACACGTCGCTCGCGCTATTTGCCGAGAGTGCGGTCGATCGGGCAATGTTTCTCCTGGACACGCACGGCGCGATCAAGACATGGAATCGTGGTGCGGTTTTGTTGACTGGATGGGCCGCTGATGAGGCCATCGGTCAGCCCGGACTTATCCTCTACACGCCGCGCGACGTGGCTGGCGACAAGCCTGCCGCAAATCTCATCCGCGCCGCGGAGACTCAGGGAATACAGGAGGAAACCTGGCTGCGGCGGAAGGACGGCTCGGAATATCTTGCCGATGTGACGATCACCGCCCTTCGCGATCCGGATGGAGCGCTGCGCGGATATGGGCAGATCATCCTCGATATTACCGATCGCCGCGCGGCCGAGGCCGCGCTTGAGCGCAGTGCGTTGCATCTCCGATCCATTCTTGCGACCGTCCCGGACCCGATGGTGGTCATCGACGAATTCGGCGTCATTCAGTCGTTCAGCGCCGCCGCCGAGCGCCTGTTCGGCTATTCGGAAATCGAGGTGGTCGGCCATAATGTTTCGATGCTGATGCCGTCGCCCGATCGGGACCGGCATAATTCCTATCTTTCCAGGTACCTGACCACGGGCGAACGCCGCGTGATCGGGATGGGCCGCATTGTCGTTGGCCGTCGACGTGACGGTACCGATTTCCCCATGGAACTGTCGGTGGGAGACGTGGAATCCGACGGCTTTCGTATCTTCACCGGCTTCATTCGCGATCTGAGTGCGCAGCAGCGCGCTGAATTGAAGCTGCAGGAACTGCAGACCGAACTGATCCACGTTTCGCGCCTCTCGGCGATGGGAACCATGGCATCGACGCTGGCGCATGAACTCAACCAGCCGCTGACGGCGATCGCGAACTATCTCGAGGCGGCGCGCGAGCTTCTCGACCGAGCCGAGCGAAATGACCGGATCGAGGGGATGTTCCGTGAGGCCGTCAACCAGTCGGCCAAGGAGGCATTGCGCGCCGGAGTCATCGTGCGGCGATTGCGCGATTTCGTGTCGCGCGGGGATGTCGAGAAGCACATCGAGAAATTGCCCGAACTGATCGACGAGGCGAGCCGCCTCGCCCTGGTCGGCGCGACGGAGCGAGGCGTTCGCGCCGAGTATGAGCTCGCGCCCGAGGCGGATCTGGTGCTGGCCGACCGGGTCCAGATCCAGCAGGTGCTGGTCAACCTGATCCGCAACGCGATCGAAGCGATGTCGGAGAGTGCGGTTCGGACCATCGTCGTTTCGACAAGGCTCGAAGGACGACAGATGGTGCGTGTCTCGGTCTCGGATACTGGGCCTGGGCTGGCGCAGGTCGTTCAGGATCGACTGTTCGAGGCGTTCACCAGCACGAAGGAGCGCGGCATGGGCCTCGGTCTTTCGATCTGCCGTACGATCGTCGAGGCGCATGGCGGTCGGATCTGGGCGGATACCCGCCCGGGCGGCGGCACCATTTTCAACTTCACCATCGTGAAGGGGAGGGAAGAATGAGCGCAGACCTTCAGGTTATCCATGTCGTCGACGACGAGGAATCCGTTCGGAGCGCCGCAAGCTTCATGCTGCGGGTGTGCGGGTTTGACGTGCATACCTACGCGTCCGGAATCGAATTTCTCGCTCAGCTGGAGGGGCAGCCGCACGGATGCATCTTGCTCGACGTCCGGATGCCCGAGATGGATGGACTGGAGGTGCAGGCCGAACTCAACGCCCGGCGCTCGGAGATGCCGGTGATCGTGCTGACGGGGCACGGCGATATCGGCACCGCCGTCGCGGCAATGAAGGGTGGCGCGTCCGATTTCATCGAAAAACCGTTCGAAAAGGACGTCTTGCTGAATGCAATCGAGCTCGCTTTCGACAAGGCCGAGCTGGGGGCCGGGGCGAAGGCTCGGCATGACGCGGAAGTGCGCATCGCGGCCCTGACGCCGCGCGAACAGGATGTCCTCAGAGGGCTGGTGCGTGGAAGGCCCAACAAGCTGATCGCCTATGATCTCGGTATCTCGCCTCGTACGGTCGAGGTCTATCGGGCGAATTTGATGAGCAAGCTGCATGTGCGGAGCCTGTCGGAGGCGCTCCGGATCGCGTTTGCGGCCGGCTTGCTGGAGGAACTATAGCCCTCGCCGCCTCCTAGCTGGGAGAAACACGTAAAGACAGCCCAATGGCTTTCTTGATAATCCGACCGAAATGGATCGGATTATGCCAGAACTCTCCAGGACAGGGCTGAAGCGCGAACCAAGGCTTGTCCTCATTCAGGAGGATGATGATGGGCGCCGTACACTGCATCTGATTCTGACCCATGAAGGCTTCAGTGTGCGCTCCTATTCTTGCGCTATGCTGTTCCTTGCTGACACTGCCGTCGCCGATGCCGAATATCTCGTGTCGGATTGTCGCCTTCCCGATGGTGAGGGATTCGCGCTGTTGGAAGAATTGCGCCGGACCGGCTGGGAAGGCCACGCCATCATCGCGATCGACGGCCCTTCGCTCCAGCTCCGCGAGCGGGCGCTGGCTGCGGGCTATGCGGTGGTACTCTCGAAGCCCTTGCGGCCCCAGCGATTGATTTCCGCGCTCAGGCAATTCCGATAAGGTTTCGCCAACCGAACCGGCGGTCGTGTTCCGCCGCCGCATTCGGTGGGTGAAAGGCTCTGAGCGGAAATCCCCCGCTGGACGCTCGCCGAACAACGACATCGGCGCCTCTGCGGCGCTCTGCTATCCTCATGGGATATTGCCGACCGAGCCCGCGGATGAGGAGAGACGCATGACCGGACCGTACAGGACCTTGCTCGCCGGCCTCGTCGCACTGACTCTCGCCGCCGGAGCGCCGGCGCAGGACCGCGTCTTCCCGGTGATCCAGGGCTATGGTGGGGTGAAGCCGAGCCCGACCGCCGCCAACCGGCCCGACCCGAAACTCGATTACAAGGTGGTGTTCAACATCACCAGGGCCACGCCGAACGGCGCGAAGAATGTCAGCCTGAGCAAGGTCGCGCGCTTCCTGAACCTGCTGGGCGAAGACGGCATCCGCCCCGCCGCCGGCAAGGTCGTGCCGATCGTCCAGCACGAGGCGACCTCGATCGTGCTGAGCGATACGGCCTTTGCGAAGCACTTCCCCGGCCGGACCAATCCCGATGCGGAGCTCATTGCCCGGCTGAGGGCAGCGGGAGCGCAGGTGCATGTCTGCGCCCAGGCGCTGGCGGGGCAGGGCTATGATCCAAGCGAGGTCAGCCCCGACGTCGTGGTCGACGATTCCGCGCTGACCACACTCGCGAACCTCCAGCTTCGCGGATACGCGCTGATCCCGGATTGATCGCTGCCGGTGCGTTCACCGGCCATTTTCGCGCCCATATAGCGTCCGCGCGTGATCGACACGCCGGGCATGTCTATGACCGGCTCCGCCTCTCACGATGATGGAGCCCGCCGGTGATCACCTGTCATATCCGATACGAACTCGACGCTGACCGGATTGCCCTGTTCGAGCAATATGCCGAGATGTGGCTGGAGCTGCTGCCGCGCTTCGGCGGGACGCATCACGGCTATTTCCTGCCGTCGGAGGGGGCGAGCGATATCGCGCTGGCGACGTTCAGCTTCCCCAGCTTCGCGGCCTACGAACAATATCGCAAGGACGCGAGTACCGACCCCGATGTCGCCAGGGCCATGGCCTTCGCGACCGAGAACCGGTGTTTCCGGCGCTACGATCGCTCCTTCTTCCGGCCGCTCCTGCCGAAGAGCGGCTAAGGCGCGCGTGCCGATTCAAGCCGGCGGCCATTCGTGCTGAACTCCCTGACCCTCCCGGCGCACGCAGCGCTGCGAGTATTCGAGTTCAGCCTGAAGAAAAGCGCCATGAAGAACCGATACCCCTCGCATAATTCGGCGAGTAAAATACCACTATCGCGGCAATTGCCGCGTGCGGCCGAATCGCCGGATTCGCCTACTCATCCGCCCTTCCAACAGCACCCTTCAATATTCAGCGCGCAGCCCTCAAGAACCGCTCGATTCTGCCCTGCTCGCAGGTGCCCCGCGAAATTCGACGAATATTCGGCCGAATGGCGCAGAGCCGCGCATTTCCCAACATCTGTTCAGGCCGATTGCTGCGCCGCCGCTCATGCGCGCGATCCGTTATTTCCGATATCCCTGCCAAAGCCATTCGATCGCCCCGGGCAAGGTCTGGCCCACCACCCGCTGGTCGACATGCACCGAGTCCTTCGCGAACACATAATGATACGCATAGCCCTTCGCCTTCAGCGCCGCGGCCATGCGCTGGTTCGCCATCGGCCAGTTGTGGAAGGTCGATTCCGGGTCGTCGAAGTGCAGGTCCTTCTCGCCGACATGCATCCAGAGGCGGATCGGCCTTTTGGGGCTCTCGGGGATCAGGTGCGCGTGATAGTCCCAGGCGCCCTCGGGCGTCGCAGGATCGGGCGGGCTCTGCTGGTTCACGAAGGTGCCCGAATAGGACAGCACCCGACGATACCATTCGGGGTGGAACCACGCCATGCTGAACGCCGCCGCCGCGCCGGAGCTCGCGCCCATCGTCGCGCGTCCTTCCGGGTCTTTCGTGAAAGCGATCCGGTAATTGCGCGCTACCAGCGGCAGCACCTCCGTCTCGACGAACTCGGCATAGCGGCCGGAGACGGTGTCATATTCCAGCCCCCGCTCGGAGCCCTGCGCATCGCCCCCGCCCGACTGGATCATTACCGCGACCATCGGCGGCACCCGCTTCTGCGCAATCAGCGTGTCGAGCGCGAGCGCCACGCGCGTCGCATAATCCCGCCCGTCCTGCACCACCATGAACGGCGTCTCGGTCCCGGCTTTGTAGCCGGCCGGGATGTAGACGATCACCTCGCGCCGATACGGCGCGGGTTCGGACTGAAGCTCGGCCTTGGCCGCGATCCGGTTGCCGAAGGCGTCGCGTTTCGCCGTGGTCTCGTTCTGCAACTGCCGGATGCCGGGATAGATCTTGGAGTCCTGCGACAGCATCACGAAGCCGTGCAGCGTGCCCATCGGCTGGCTCGGATTGACCGCCATCTCGGGTGCATCGGTGTAACTGGGGCCGATCACCTCTCCGGTCTTCGCATCCTGCGCGAGCGCGCCAGTTGTGAGCAACAACGGAGCGAGTGCGATCGTGAATCTCATTGGGCTACCATCTCTCCGTTCGCGCTGAGTTTGTCGAAGCACTGTTCTTCTCTTTCCGCCCGCAGTCAGAAAAACAGCCCTTCGACAAGCTCAGGGCGAACGAGGGAGGCGACATCAGATCGCATAACCCTTGCGCTGCGGCCGGCTCAGCATCGCATTCGCCGCGTCGTCGCCGATGAAACGCTCAGCCTTGGGATCCCAGTGCAGCCGCCGCCCGGTCCGCATCGCGGTCCAGTGCAGCAGGCAGGTCGAGCAGGCCCGGTGCCCCAGTTCCGCGGGCGAGATGTTGGGCTTCCGCGTCTTGATCGAATCGATCCAGTTGCGATGCTGCTCGGGACTCCGCGGCAAGTGGATCTCGTTCGGTCCGATCACGCTGTCGAGGATCTTGGGGTTGCTCGCCAGCAGCCCGCTCGTGCCCGCCGCGGCGATCGCCGGGTCGCTCGCGGTCACCCCGCCGCCGGTGCGCGTGACGAAGATCGATCCCTCGGTGCCGATGAATTTCACGCCATTGGGCAAGGCGCCGGAAATCTTCATCTCCACGCCGTTCGCATATTTTCCATAGGTCTCGAACGGCCCATGCACGTTCCACAGCCCGCTCCTGGGGAATTCCGCCTTGCCCCAGATTTCGATCGGGCCGCTATGCTCGGTGTCCATGCCCCAATGCGCGATGTCGACATGGTGCGCGCCCCAGCCGGTGATCATGCCCGCGCCGAACTGCTCGCAGCGCAGCCAGCCCGGCCGGCTGAACGTGCCGTCCTGCGGATGCACCCGGATCTCGGTATAATAGACCTCGGGCGTCGTCCCGAGCCAGGCGTCGTAATTGAGATTGGCCGGGATCGGCATCGCCGCCGCTTCGGGCCCGGAAGGGTCGCCGGGCAGGCCGATCTCGACATGCGTGAGCTTGCCGATCCGCCCGTTGCGCACCAGTTCGCACGCGCGGTGGAATTGCGGCCATGGGTCCTGCGACCGCTGCTGCGATCCGATCTGCAGGATGCGGTCGGTCTTCGCCACGGCGTCCGCCATCTGCCGCCCCTCGGCGATCGTCAGCGATGCCGGCTTCTGGCAGTACACATCCTTGCCCGCCCGCACCGCATGGATCGAATTCGGCGCATGCTGGTGGTCGGGCGTCGAGACGATGACCGCGTCGATGTCCTTGTTGGCCAGCAGTTCGTGATAGTCGGCGTAACCGCGCGTGCCCGAATAGGGCTTGCCCGTCTTCTCGCCGTACGTCTTGTCGACCAGCTCGATGCCCTGCTGCACGCGCCGCGTGTCGAGGTCGCACACCGCGACGATATGCGCGTCGTCGAACTTGAAGACCTCGGCCATGTCGTGGATGCGCGAGATGCGCCCCACGCCGATCGCGCCGATATTGATGCGCTTGCTCGGCGCATTCTGCCCGAACACGCTGGCGGGTACGATCGACGGAAAGCCGACCGCGGCAATCGCCCCGGTCTTGATCAGGTCGCGCCGCGAGAAACCTTTGGTCATGAGAATGTCTCCCCGTCAGGCCGTGATCGGCCGGGTTGCGTTCTTCTGCGCCTTGAGCACCAATTCGGCGGCGAGCAGCGCCTGCTCCTGGTCCTGCGCGATCGATGTGCGCTCGACGATATCCGTCACGAATTGCGGGCCGAAGGGCAGATAGACCTTGCTGCAATCCAGATAGCGCGCGCTCTTGCCGTCGACGACGAACAGATGGTTGCCGCCGGGCTTGCCCGCCGGGTCGGCATATTTGCGCAGCTCGATATAGCCCTCGGTGCCCAGCACGAAGAGCCGCCCGTCGCCCCAGGTGCCGAGCCCCTTGGGCGTGAACCAGTCGACCCGCAGATAGCCGGTGCCGCCATTCCCGCTCATCGTCATGTCGCCGAAATCCTCGAACAACGGCTTGTCGGGATGGTTGATGTTGCCGGTCTGCGAGCCGACGACCTGGGCGCGATTGCTCTTGGTGAAGAACAGGAACTGCTCGGCCTGGTGGCTGCCGATATCGGTCAGGATGCCGCCGTAACGCGCCTTGTCCCAGAACCAGTCGGGCCGGCTCGCCGGGTTCACCAGGTGCGGCGCGATGTTGATCGTCTGGACAACGCGGCCGATAACGCCCTGTTCGATCAGCTCGCCCGCCTTGATCGCGGCCGGCACTTCCAGCCGTTCCGAATACATGATCGCGAACTTGCGTCCGGTTGCCTTGATCGCGGCGCGCACATCGGCGAGTTGCTTCAGGCTGGTGATCGCCGGCTTGTCGCCCAGATAATCCTTGCCCGCCTTCATCGCCCGGATGCCGAGCGGCGCGCGCAGATCGGGGATCGGCGCGCCCGCGATCAGCTGGATCGACCTGTCCTCCAGTATCTCCGCCTCGCTTCGCGCCAGCTTCGCGGTCGGAAAGAGCTTCTGGAAAGCGGCGAGCTGCTTCGCGTCGGTGGCGTAGACCCAGACCAGCTCGCCCCCGCCGCGGATCACCGCTGCGGTCATCGAATAGATATGGTTGTGGTCGAGCCCGATCACCGCGAATTTGATGTGATGCTTCGGCCGCGGATCGGTCGGCGCGCCGGTATTGACCGTCTCGGGAACGGCATTGCCGCTCAGCGCCTGCGCCATCACGTCGCCCGGCAGGGCGGCGGCAAGCCCGGCAACGCCGGCGCCGGTCAGCATCGAACGGCGGTCGATCGGATTCATCGTGTCTCTCCTTGGCGGTGGCGCTCAGTTCCTGGGCGTCGCCGGGGTGGTCCAGTTGATCACATGATAGGTCGTGTTGGTGGTGCCGACATTACGCAATCCGTGCAGCGAATTGGACGCGTTGAAGATCACCGATCCCGGCCCGAGCCGTTTCCACACGCCGTCGGACAAGGTCTCGACCGTGCCCTCGCGGATGATCACCAGTTCCTCGTTCGGGTGCTTGTGCGGCGCATGCGATGTCTGGCCGGGCTTGAGCGTGGTCACGTGCATCTCGAGATCGTCGAGCGTCGCGGTCGGCCCATTGCCCAGGCTGCGCACTTCGCCGACATCCGTCGGGGTGACCTTCATCGCATTCCAGTCCCACACGGACGGGCCGATGATCTTCTTCGTCTGGGCCTGAGCCAGCACGCCGGCGGAGCAGGTGACCGCTACGGCACTCAGCGCGACGACCATATCCCTACGCGTGATGCGCATCGCGACGTTCCTCTCCTGGCCGGTGCACCGCGTCTCGGGCGTCATCGGGGCCGCGCTGATGGTAGCGCTATCGAGGAGCGTATCGCCGATCCTATAGGATTGTCAAAGCGCCAAATTGGGGTCGGCACGGATTCCGGTGGCTTCTTGCGGGCGGTCGCTCAGGCGCAGCATCGCCAGCGCAGCACACCCCATCAGCACCGCCGCGATCGCGATCGTCCAGATCGGCTCGGTCGGGAAGAAACGGTGGATCACCGGTCCCATCACGACGGCGATGAACAGCTGGGGCAGGACGATGAAGAAGTTGAAGATGCCCATATAGACGCCGAGCTTGCCCGACGGCAGCGCGTTCGCCAGCATCGCATAGGGCATGGTCAGGATCGACGCCCAGGCGATGCCGATCGCGATCATCGGCAGGATCAGCATCTGCGCATCGCGGATGCCGAGCATCGCGGCGAAGCCCCCGGCCCCGATCAGCAGGCAGATCATATGAGTCCTGGCGCAGCCGATCCGCCGCACCAGCAGGGGCAGCACGAACGCCGCCGGCACCGCCACGCCATTATAGACCGAGAAGAGGATGCCGACCCAGTCGGCGCCGTCATTATAGGCTTTCGACGCCGTGTCGGTCGATCCGAAGACGTACCGGGTGACGACCGGCGTGGTGTAGACCCACATGATGAACAGCGCCGACCAGGAGAAGAGCTGGACGACTGCGAGGCGCTTCATCTCACCGGGCATGTTCACGATGTCGCGCAGGATCTGCGCCACGGCATTGCCGACCTTCCCGTCGTCGGACGCTGGCGTCGCATCCTCCCCGGCGAACGCGCGCAGCGCCTCGGGCGGATATTCGCGCGTGACGAGCACGGTCCACAGCACTGCGGAAAGGATCGCCGCCGCGCCGAGGTAAAAGGCATAGCGCACTGCATCGGGGATCACGCCCGGCGGCGCGACATTGCTCGCCCCCATGGCGGTGATCGCGAAGGGCGCGAGCGACCCGAGCACTGCGCCTGCGCCGATAAAGGCGGTCTGGAAGGCATAGCCCATGGTGCGCTGCGCCGGCCCGACCATGTCGCCGACAAAGGCGCGGAACGGCTCCATCGACACATTGATCGAGGCATCGAGCATCCAGAGCAGCAGCACCGCGGCCATCAGCACCGGCGCGTGCGGCATGCCGGTCAGCGCCATCGCGGCGAGCACCGCTCCGACCAGGAAATAGGGCCGCCGCCGCCCGAACCGGCCCCAGGTGCGATCGCTGAAATGGCCGACCAAAGGCTGGACGATCAGGCCGGTGATCGGCCCGGCGATCCAGAACAGGGCAAGGCTGTCGACATCGCTGCCGAGCGACTGGAAGATGCGGCTGACATTCGCGTTCTGCAGGCCGAACGCGACCTGGATCCCGAAGAATCCGAACGAAATGTTCCACAGTCCGGCCAAGGACTGGCGCGGCCGTCCGGTCACTCTATCCACCCCTGCCTGTATATTTTTTTATTTTCTGCCGGTCAGGATGTCAGTGACTTGGCGTCCCGGCAATCCCCGTTTGCGCACGGCCGTTGCTTTCGTCCCGAAGCGGCGCGCAAAAGGACGGAAACCGTAGGGGAGGGGCTGTGACGCGATCGGACGAGACGGGCGCATGGTGGCGCGGCGCGGCGATCTACCAGATCTATCCGCGCAGCTTCGCCGATTCGAACGGCGACGGCGTGGGCGATCTTGCCGGCATCACCGCGCACCTCGATCATGTCGCGTCGCTCGGCGTCGAGGCGGTCTGGCTCTCGCCCTTCTACCCGTCGCCGATGAAGGATTTCGGCTACGACGTGTCGGATTATTGCGGCGTCGATCCGTTGTTCGGGACGCTCGCCGATTTCGACGCGCTGATCGCCCGCGCGCATGCGCTGGGGCTGAAAGTGATCGTCGATCAGGTCTATGCCCACACCTCGGACGAGCATGCCTGGTTCGCCGAGAGCCGGTCCGACCGCACCAACCCGCGCCACGACTGGTATGTCTGGGCCGATGCCAAGCCGGACGGCACGCCGCCCAACAACTGGCAGTCAGTGTTCGGCGGCCCCGGCTGGACGTGGGACGCGCGGCGCGGCCAATATTACATGCATAATTTCCTGAGCAGCCAGCCGCAGCTCAACGTGCATCTGCCCGCGGTGCAGGACGCGCTGCTCGATGTCGCGCGCTTCTGGCTCGATCGCGGGGTGGACGGCTTCCGGCTCGACGCAATCAGCTGCGCGATGGTCGACCCCGCGTTGCGCGACAATCCCGCGCGCCCGCCCAGCAACAGCCGCCGCACGCGCCCGTTCGATTTCCAGTTCCATATCCACAATCAGTCGCATCCCGACATCCCGCTGTTCCTCGAAAGAGTCCGCGCGCTGACCGACAGCTATCCGGATCGCTTCACCGTGGCGGAGGTCGGTGGCCCCAATGTCGAGCCCGAGATGCAAAGCTTCACCCAGGGCGATCACCGGCTCAACACGGCATACGGCTTCAATTTCCTCTACGCGAAGGCACTGACGCCGGCGCTGGTGCGTGACGTGCTCGAACGCTGGCCGGATAGCCCGGGCATGGGCTGGCCGAGCTGGGCCTTCGAGAATCACGACGCGCCCCGCGCCGTCTCGCGCTGGGCGCCGCCGGGGCATGAGGCTGCCTTCGCGCGGATGAAGATGCTGCTGCTCACGGCGCTGCGCGGTAACATCTTCCTCTATCAGGGCGAGGAGCTAGGCCTCACTCAGGTCGACATCCCGTTCGACCGCCTGCGCGACCCCGAAGCGATCGCCAACTGGCCGCTGACCCTCGGCCGCGACGGGGCACGCACGCCGATGCCGTGGTCGGCGGGGGAGGCGGGGCTTGGCTTCTCGACGGCCGAACCATGGCTTCCCTTCGGCCCCGACCATGCGGCACTGGCGGTCGACCGGCAGGAGCGGGACGGGGCGTCGATGCTGGCGCTGACGCGCCGGCTGCTGGCGATGCACAAGGCGAACGAAGCGCTGCGGACGGGGGCGATCCGGTTCATCGAAGCGTCCGAAACGCTGCTGGCATTCGAGCGGGAGTCGGACGGGCAGCACTTGCTGTGCGTGTTCAACTTCACGGCCGAGGCGCGGGAGTGGGCGCATGAGGATGCGGACTCGTGGCAGGTGATGGAGCAGATCGGCGAGGTCGAGCAATGGCGCCTAGGCCCGTTCGCCGGATTGATCGCGGAATGGCGCACCTGAGCCCAACCTCACCTTCCCCGGCGAAGGCCGGGGTCCAGTCGGGAAGGCTTCAGCGATTGAGCGAGGAGTTCACCCAACTGGACCCCGGCCTCCGCCGGGGAAGCGCGAAGAGGAGCGGGCTATTCGAACGCGAACGCCTCAACCTCACGCCGCACCCCAACCTCCAGCGCCTCGGCCACGATCCGCAACGGCGCCAGATCCACATCGCTGTCCCCGCGCGCCACCAACTCGGCGAACCGCGCATAAAGCCGCGGATATTCCACATTCGTGCCCACCGTGATCGTTTCGCCCGCGATCGTCAGCTCCGCACCGCCCATCGCCAGCTTCAGCATGCCGTCGGGCGTATCGATCTCGATGTCCCAGCTTTGCACGCCCTCATGGAGAAAATCGAGCTCGACCGAGACCGGCACGTCGCCGCTCCGCAAGGCAAGCGTGCCCGCGATCGGCTGCGACCGCCCCACCGGTACTTCCAGCTCCGCCGACTCCACCGCCAGCGGCGCGGGCAGGATATCGGTCAGGATCGACAGCGCGTTGATCCCGGGATCGAATACGCCGAAGCCGCCCGCTTCCAGGATCCATTCCTGCCCTGGATGCCAGACGCGGATGTCTTCCTTCCAGATCACCCGCACGGCCTCGATCGTCCGCTGCGACAGCCAGTCGCGCGCGGCATCGACTCCGGCGGCTTCCTGCGAATGCCAGGCGGTGAACAGGGTGACCCCCGCCTCTCGCGCCAAACTTTCCAGGCCGGTCACGTCGTCGACCGTCAGCCCGGGCGGCTTTTCCAGCAGCACATGAAGCCCCGCTGCGATCGCCTCCCGCGCCATCGCGACGCGCGCGAAGGGCGGGGTGCAGATCGCCACCGCCGCCGGGGCGCCGGCAGCGAGCAGGGCTGGCAGGTCGGGATAGACCGGCACGTCGTCGGACTGGGCATGCGGATCGACCGCGCCGGCCAGCTGAAACCGGCCATCGGCGCGGATCGCTGGGACATGCTGGTCCCGCGCGATCTTGCCCAGACCGATAATGGCGATCGGCAGCATCGATATTCCTTACTTCAGCGCCACGACGGTCACCGATTTGGCCGGCAGGGTCAGCACTGCCTTGCCGCCCGTCACCGCTACCGGAGCGATGTCGCGCGGCGCAACCGCCAGCGGTTCGCCGATGCGGTTATGCGCGTCGATCCTGTCGGCGGTCAGCACGCTGCCGGTCAAGGTCGACGCCGTGCTGCCATCGACGTTCAGGGTCACGGTCAACGCATTCACCGGATCGAGATTGGCCAGCGACACGTGCACCACGCCGTCCGCACCGCGCACCGCCGAACTGCTCAGCGACTGCATCGTCCACTGGTCCTTGTTGTACCAGGGGCTGGTCATATCGACCGGCAATTGCGTCGCGTCCTGCCAGGGCACGTACATGCCGAATATCTGATAGGTCGGCGTCACGACCATCTTGTCGCCGTCGGTCAGGATCATCGCCTGCAGTACGTTGATCATCTGCGCGATGTTGGCCATCTTCACCCGGTCCGCATGGTGCGTGAAGATGTTGAGGTTGATCGCCGCCACCAGCGCATCGCGCAGGCTGTTCTGCTGCTGCAGGAAGCCGGGATTGCTGCCCGGCGTTGGGTCGTACCAGGTGCCCCATTCGTCGACCGCGAGCCACACGCGCTTCGCGGGATCGTATTTGTCCATGATCGCGCTGTGCTTCGTGACGAACTCGTCCATCCTCAGCGTCTTGGACAGCGTCTTCGCCCAGTCCGCCTCGTCGAAGCCGGTCGCCGATCCCTTTTTCTGCCAGGTGTCCGGCACGGTGTAATAATGCACGCCGATGCCGTCGACGGTACGCCCGGTCTCGCGCATCATCACGTCGGTCCAGTCGTAATTGTCGTCGCTGGCGCCGCTGGCGATCTTCAGCGTCTTCGTGCCCTGCGGGACTTTGACGAAGGTCGAATAGCGCTTGGTCACGTCGGCGGCATATTGCGGGCTCATATTGCCGCCACAGCCCCACAGCTCGTTGCCCAGCCCGAAATAGGGCAGCTTCCACGGCTCCTTGCGGCCATTGGCGCGGCGCTCGTTCGCCAGCGTCGAACTGGTCGGGGAGGTCATATATTCGACCCAGTCGGCCATTTCCTGCGGCGTGCCGCTGCCGACATTGCCGGAGACATAGGCCTCGGCACCGACCATCTCGGTGAAGTTCATGAACTCGTGCGTGCCGACCGTGTTGGGCTCGGTCACGCCGCCCCAATGGGTGTTGACCTTCACTGGCCGCTTCGCGCCCACGCCCTCGCGCCAATGATATTCGTCGGCGAAGCAGCCGCCCGGCCAGCGGATCAGCGGCACCTTGATCGCGCGGAGCGCCGCGATCACGTCGTTGCGGAAACCGTCGGTATTGGGGATGCGGGAATTCTTGCCGACCCACAGCCCGCCATAGATGCCGGTGCCGAGATGCTCGGCGAACTGGCCGAAGATCTCGCGCTGAACCTTCGGGCCGGGCTTGTCGGCATGCACGGTGATGCTGGCCTCGCGCGCCTGCGCCCAGGCCGTGCCCGACGCGAGCGTCAGCGCCGCCGCCAATGCGACCCTTTTCAACCCCATGATTGCCGTCATCGCCCCGATCCTCTCATCTGCCGTTCCATGACGGCTGGCTTTAGCTTATTGTCTGAGTATATGATTGCGCAAGTGGTAATCAGGAGAGGGTAATGCGGACGTCGCTGGTGCAGTTCATCCAGGCCGGAGGCGCGCGTGGCGTGGCCGTGCTGCATGGCGCTGAACCGCCGCAACGATTGGCTGGGATTGAGAGTATCCGGGCGCTCGCCGAGGCGGCACTGGCAGCGGGCAACAGCCTGGCCGATCAGGCAGCGCTGGCCGGCTATGCCGGCGAGGTCGACCTCGATTCGGTCACGCTGTTGTCGCCGATCGATCACCAGGATCCGGCGCATCTTCTGCTGACCGGCACTGGCCTCACCCATCTCGGATCGGCCGAGGGGCGCGACAAGATGCACCGCTCGATGACCGAAGCCGCGCAGCAGACCGATTCGATGCGCATGTTCCTGATGGGCGTCGAGGGCGGCAAGCCCGCTGACGGCGAGACCGGCGCCCAGCCCGAATGGTTCTACAAGGGCAATGGCGAGCAGCTTGTCGCGCCGGGCGCGCCGCTGCGCTCGCCCGCCTTCGCGCTCGATGCGGGCGAAGAGCCCGAGATCGCCGGCATCTATCTGATCGACGCGGAGGGCAATCCGGTCCGGCTCGGCTTCGCGATCGGCAATGAATTCTCCGATCACGTCACCGAGCGCGGCAATTATCTCTGGCTCGCCCATTCGAAGCTGCGCGCCGCGGCGCTCGGCCCGGAATTGCTGCTCGGCGACCTGCCCCAGGATATCCGCGGCACCAGCCGCATCGTGCGCAACGGCGAGACCATCTGGGAGCGCCCCTTCGTTACGGGCGAGGCGAACATGTCGCACAGCATCGCCAATCTCGAGCATCACCATTTCAAATACGACCTGTTCCGCCATCCCGGCGACGTGCACGTCCATTTCTTCGGCACCGCGACCCTGTCCTTCTCGGAAGGGATCCGAACCGAACCTGGCGATGTCTTCGAGATCGAGGCGGCGCCTTTCCGCCTGCCGGCGCGCAATTCGATCGCGATCGAGCCGGCGCGTGATGTTCGGATACGAATACTATAGGCTATCGACAGACGAGCCTTGCTGCGACGACGGGAGGGCCGACAGGGAGAAGGCGGATGGGGGACACGTGACGCCGGGGAAACAGCCAGGGGGACGCCGGATTCACGGCACGATCGCGCATGATCTGGGCGTGGAGATCGTCACGGGCGTCTACCAGCCGGGCGACGTGCTGCCGGGCGAGATCGAATTCGCGGAACAACTCCAGGTATCGCGCAGCGTCTATCGCGAGGCAGTGCGCATGCTGATGGCCAAGGGTCTGGTCGAGAGCCGCCCCAAGGCCGGCACCAGCGTCAGCCCGCGCAGCCGTTGGAACCTGCTCGATCCCGATGTGCTCGCCTGGATGTTCGAGGGTGAGCCGAGCGAGGCCTTCATCCGCAGCCTGTTCGAACTGCGCATGATCGTCGAGCCCGCTGCGGCCGCCGTCGCCGCGGAACGCCGGACGGGCCGCGAGCTCGCCCAGATGGGCCATGCGCTGGAGGAGATGGGGCGGTACGGCCTCGCCACGCCGGAGGGCCGCGCAGCGGACCAGCATTTCCATCACCTGATCCTGCAGGCGACGCGCAACGAGCCGCTGACTACGCTCTCCAGCACCATCGCGGCCGCAGTCGGCTGGACCACCATCTTCAAGCAGCGCAACCGCAAGCTGCCGCGTGATCCGCTGCCCGAGCATCAGGCGCTGTACGACGCGATCGCCAATGCCAACCCGGACGCGGCGCGCGCCGCCATGACGGAGCTGATCCGCCACGCGCTGGAGGATACGGAGCTGTCGATGGAGCCCGGGGCGGCCTGAGGGGCGGCGGAGAAACGGGAATAACTCCTACAAATTTCTTGACCCACGCCCCGCTCGCGCCATAGCGTCACGCCGTTTCGGGAACGACGCGATCGCCAAGGTCGCCGCGCGTGGAGAAGATGTCCGTGGCAAATCTGGCTCAAACCCTGGCGCGGCTGTCAGCGCTGATGCTCACGGTAACGCTCGCGCTGCCGGGCGCTCAGGCCCAGACCGCCCCGCGCGAACGCGTGTCGATCAACAGCGGCTGGCGTTTCCATATGGGTGATCCCGCCGGCGCGACCGGCCTGTCCTATGACGTGCGGCCCGAGATCGGGAAGAGCGAGGACGGCAAGGCCGCCGATGCGAAGCCCGACGAGGCCAAGGCCGTCACCGCCGTCAGCCAGCCAGTGCTTAAGCCCTGGATCCTGCCCAGCGCCAATGCCTTTATCAGCGATCCCGCGAAGCGCCATGTCCGGCCCGCGGGCAACCCTGGCAGCGACGTCTCCTTCGTCCAGGCCGGTTTCGACGACAGCGCCTGGCAGAAGGTGACGCTCCCGCACGACTGGGCGATCGAGCGGCCTTTTCTGAAGACCGGCCCCTATGGCGGCATGGGCCGGCTGGAGAGCTGGGGCGTGGGCTGGTACCGCAAGGCACTGGACGTGCCCGCGCGCGACAGAGGCAAGTCGGTGTTCCTCGATGTCGAGGGCGCCATGTCCTATTCGGCGGTCTGGTTGAACGGCAAGCTCGTCGGCGGCTGGCCCTATGGCTACAATAGCTGGCGGCTCGACCTGACGCCCTATCTCGCGTTCGGCGGCAGGAACGAGCTGGTCATCCGCCTCGACAACCCGCCCGAATCCGCGCGCTGGTATCCCGGGGGCGGGCTCTACCGGAACGTCTGGCTGACCAAGACGACTCCCGTCCATGTTGGCCAATGGGGCACGCGCGTTACCACTCCCGAGGTCTCGAAGGACAAGGCGGCGATCGCGCTCGACGTCTCGGTCGACAACGATTCCCGCGTCGAGGCGAACGCCGGCATTCGCACTGACATCTATGCGCTCGACGCTTCCGGCCGGAAGACGGGTGCCGCGGTAGCCCGTATTGCACCAACCAGCGTACGCGTCGCCGCGGGCGGCAGCGCCAGGGTCGCGGGCTCGACCATGCTTGCCAATCCCCGCCTCTGGGGCCCCCCGCCGACGCAACAGCCCAATCGCTACGTCGCCGTCACCTCCGTGACGCTGGGCGGCAAGCCGGTCGATCGCTACGAGACCCCGTTCGGCATCCGCTCCGTCACTTTCGACGCGAACAAGGGCGTGTTCGTGAATGGCGAGCGCATCGACCTGAAGGGCGTCAACAACCATCACGATCTCGGCGCGCTCGGCGCGGCGTTCAACGTCCGGGCGGCGGAACGCCAGCTCGAGATGCTGCAGGAGATGGGCGTCAACGCGATCCGCATGAGCCACAATCCGCCCGCGCCCGAATTGCTCGAACTGACCGATCGCATGGGCCTGCTGGTGATCGACGAAGTGTTCGACGTGTGGGAGCGCAAGAAGACGCCGCTCGATTTCCATCTGATCTTCCCCGACTGGCACGAGGCCGATCTGCGCTCGATGCTGCGCCGCGACCGCAACAATCCGTCGGTGGTGCTGTGGAGCGTCGGCAACGAAGTCGGCGAGCAATATACCGCGGAGGAGGGCGCCGCGATCTCGCGCGGGCTGGTGCAGATCGTCCGCGAGGAAGATCCCACCCGTCCCACCACCACCGCGATGAACTATGCCAAGCCCGACATGGCGCTGCCCGGTACGGTCGATGTGATCGGCCTCAATTACCAGGGCACCGGCGTGCGCGCCTATCCCGGCCAGTTCGCTGCCTTCCACGCCAAATATCCCGACAAGGTCATCATGAGCACCGAAAGCGCCTCGGCACTCAGCAGCCGCGGCGAATATCTCTTCCCGGTGGCGGGCGCGATCAGCGGCCCGGTGCGGCCCGGCTCGGGCGGTGATCCGGACAAGATGCAGGTCAGCGCCTATGAGCTGCACGCCGCCGATTTCGGCTCTTCGCCCGATCGCGTCTTTGCCTCGAACGACCAGAACCCGTTCGTCGCGGGCGAATTCGTCTGGACCGGCTTCGACTATCTCGGCGAGCCGACGCCCTATTATGCCGCGCGCAGCTCCTATTCGGGCATCATCGATCTGGCAGGTTTCAAGAAGGACCGCTTCTGGCTCTACCAGGCACGCTGGCGCCCGGAGCTGAAGTTCGCGCATGTCCTGCCGCACTGGACCTGGCCCGGCCGCGAAGGCCAGGTGACGCCGGTCCATGTGTTCAGCTCGGCTGACGAAGCGGAATTGTTCGTCAACGGCAAGTCGCAGGGCAAGAAGACGCGGGCGCCCTACGAATATCGCTTCCGTTGGGATTACGTCACCTATGAGCCCGGCGAGCTGAAGGTCGTTACCTGGAAGGGCGGCAAGCCCTGGGCGACGGAAGTCGTGAGAACCGCCGGCGTCCCTGCCGCGCTCGAGGCGACGCCCGACCGCGCGCAGATCAACGCCGATGGCCGTGACCTCGCCTTCGTCACGGTGCGCATCACCGACAAGGACGGCCTCACCGCGCCCCGCGCCGATAACGCCGTCACCTTCACGATCGACGGCCCGGGCGAGATCGTCGCGACCGACAATGGCGATCCGACCAGCTTCGACTCCTTCCAGTCGCCGACGCGCAAGGCGTTCAACGGCCTTGCGCTGGTGGTGGTGCGGGCCAAGGCCGGCAGCAAGCCGGGGGCGATCACCCTGCATGCCCAATCCGGGGCGCTCAAGGGCGCCACGATCGCGCTGAAGAGCGTAGCCGCGAGGTAACGCTACCGGCATCGCCGACGCCTGGAGCGGCCTCCCAGGGGAGGCTGCCAGCGCTGCGCATGGCCGAAAGAGCCAAGCCGTTCCGGTTCCGCGCTCAATCGAATATCGTCGCTTGACAGTTTTTACACGGACAATTAGCGGCCCGCATTGGTAGCGCTACCAGCGCATTGTGTAATCCGGCGATCCGTCGACGAGCGGGCGCCTTCGGAGAGGTAAACCTTTATGTTTCTGCGTAATCAGTCCCTGCGAGCCGCCCTGCTGGCCGCCACCGGTATCGGTGCCCTGACGATCGCGGGAACTGTATCTGCGCAGGAAACGGCCGCTCCGGCCATAAATACTCAGAGTACAAATGCTGCGCCGGACACTGTCGCTGCGACGCAAAATGACGCCGCCGCGACGCCTGACGACACAAGCCAGGACATCGTCGTCACCGGTATCCGCGCCTCGCTGCGCAGCGCGACCAACGCCAAGAAGAATTCGGTCGGGTTCGGCGATTCGATCTTCGCGGAGGACATCGGCAAGCTGCCTGCGACCAACCTGGCGGAGACGCTGAACCGCATCCCCGGCGTCAAGCTCAACCGCGACATCAACGGCGAAGGTCTGCAGGTCTCGATCCGCGGCCTCGGCCCGAGCTTCTCCAAGGTGCTGCTCAACAACACCCAGATCGCGATCGCGTCGGACGGCGGCACCAATGGCGGCAGTTCCAATCGCGAGGTCGATCTCGACTTCTTCCCGTCGGAGCTGTTCACGCGCCTCGACGTGGCGAAGAGCCCGGTCGCCTCGACCTTGGAGGGTGGCATCGCCGGTACCGTCAACCTGCGCAACGCGCGCCCGTTCGACAATCCCGGCCAGCACGTCACCCTGATCGCGCAGGGCCAGTACACCGACAGCAACCAGCGGATCAGCCCGCGCGGCGCGATCGTCGCGAGCAAGACCTGGGACAATTTCGGCGTGCTGGTCGGCGTGTCGGGCGTGAAGACCAAGACGCGGATCGACGGCTTCGAATCGATCGGCTGGACCGACGCGAACCTCACCTGCCCGACTGCCAGCTGCAATGCGGGCGGCAACGGCTTCTCCTATGCCTCGGTCACGCCGAACAATGTCGGCCATGGCCTGACCCCCGGCACGCCGCTCGATCTCGCCGCGACCTCGGGCCTGTCGCTCGACCAGCTTTCCAAGGCGATCATCCCGCGCCTCGGCCGCAACAGCTTCACGGATGGCACGCGCTCGCGCATCTCGGCGCTGGCCTCGGTCGAATGGCGGCCGAGCGACACGCTCAGCTTCGCCGTCGACGCCATCTACGCCAAGTCGGTCCGCGATTATTACCGGCTCAACATGAACTGGTATGTCCGCAATTCCGGGCCCGGCACCTCGCCGACCTCGACCGGCGGCATGGTGCCGATCGACCTGACCGTCGACCAGAACAATGTCGTGACCAAGGGCACCTTCGCCAACTCCAGCTTCTTCCTGGAGAATGACGTGTTCCACCAGACCACCGAATTCTGGAACGTGAACCCGAACGTCTCGTGGCAGCCGTCCGACACTGTGAAGATCGACGCGCAGCTCAATTACGGCCATTCGACCTTCTTCCGCGAACAGCCCCAGTTCGATTTCCAGACGCCGCGCGAGTCCGGCCTGGAGGTCACCTATGACAACAGCACCGGCGCGGCGCAGCCGATCATCACCACCAACCGCGATCTGGGCGATCCCAATCTCGGCTGGCAATGGTACCGCGTGAACGTGCAGAATGTCCGCCGCGAGACGACGACCAAGGGCGCGCATCTCGACACGACGATCGGCGACAAGACGACCAACTTCAAGTTCGGCCTGGCCTATGACGAGGCCTCGCGCTCGATCCGCGCGTACGACAACAGCATCGCCTTCCAGACCTCGGTGTGCGGCGCGACCTGTGACGGCCTGACCGGCTCGGTGCCGAATTCGGCGGTGGCGCAATATCTGTCGCGCTGGAGCGTCGACAATTTCGGCCATCTGGCGGGCGGGAATGTCGGCTACACCAGCATGATCATCCCCAATCTGGCGGCGCTGGAGAAGGCGACCAACTATGCCGCCTTCCGCGACAGCGCGCCCGAGAGCAGCGGCGCGGTGACGGGCGGCGCGACCGGCGACATCGACGAGAAGACCTTCGGTGCCTATGCCGAGACCAACGCCGTCGCGACAGTCGCGGGCAAGGATCTGCGCATCAATGCCGGCATCCGCTACATCCACACCAACCAGACGGTGGTCGGCCCGACCCAGACGGCGTCCGGTCTGGTCGATGTCTCGCTGAAAACCAGCTATGACGAGTTCCTGCCCTCGTTCAACCTGAGCTATGATTTGACCAGCCGGCTCAAGCTGCGCGTTGCGGCCTCGCGCAGCATGACCCGCGCCGATGCAAGCCAGCTGCTGCCGGGCCTGACCTTCTCCGACCCCTCGGCGCAGATCGCGACCGCAGGCAATCCGGACCTGAAGCCTTATACCTCGAACAATATCGATATCGGCGGCGAATATTATACCGGCGGCATCGGCTATGTCGGCCTGGCGGCGTTCCACAAGAATGTCGACGGCTTCACCGTGGTCCAGCAATCTACCGTGCCATTCACCTCGCTCGGCATCGCCTATAGCGATCTGAACACCACGCAGCAGCAGGCGATCGATCTGCGCGGCGGCCCGAACGTCGCTCAGGTGACGGTCAACCGCCCGGTCAATCTGCAGAATCTGATCCTCGACGGCATCGAGGGCACTTGGGTCCAGCCGCTCGACTTCGCGGTGAAGGGCCTCGGCTTCTCGGCCAACGCGACCTATATCAAGCAGAGCTCGTCGAGCGGCCTGTTCGCGCCGGGCGTGGCGCCGTGGAGCTACAATCTCCAGGGCTTCTACGAAGGCCACGGCGTGTCGCTCAGCCTCAACTATGTGTGGAATGACCAGACGGTCGCGGCGAACGGGCCGCAGAACAATCTGCCGGTCGGCCTAATCAACGATGCACGCGGCCAGCTCGATCTGTCTGCCGGCTATGAGCTGCCGTTCGCCAACAAGGCGTTCCGCCTGACACTCGACGTGCTGAACATCACCAACGCGCCGATCCGCACGACCTTCGGCTACGATAACGCGACCTACAGCGTCTATTATCCGGGCCGCCAGATCCTGTTCGGCGTCCGCGCCAAATTCTGAACCCTTTCCTCCCCTCCCCCCTTCGGGCCGGCCTTTGCGCCGGCCCTTTTTTTTGGGAAAGGAGTCGCGGCCCCAAATACCACCGTCACCCCGGACTTGTTCCGGGGTCCACCGTGCCGCGTACCAACACGCTTCTGCTCCTGCGGAACAGTGGATGCCGGAACAAGTCCGGCATGACGGAGGTGGAGGTTAGTGGTTGTCCCGCGGCAGCCCACGCGTCTGCGCGATCCGCTGATACTGCTCCGCCCCTTCCAGGATCGCCCCGCTGTCGAGCTGCCCGACGATCGCGCGCTGGATCTCCTGCCACGGCGTCTGCGAGGCGGGATAGGCATAGCCGCCCGCTTCCATCAGCACGCGGCGGCGCTCGGCCAGTTCCGCGTCGTCGATCAGCACATTGGCCGTGCCCGCACGCAGGTCGATCCGCACCCGGTCGCCGGTGCGGATCAGCGCGAGCCCGCCATTGGCCGCCGCCTCGGGCGAGGCATTGAGGATCGAGGGCGATCCCGAGGTCCCCGATTGCCGTCCGTCGCCAATGCACGGCATGGCGTGCACGCCTTCGCGGATCAAATAGGCGGGCGGCCGCATGTTCACGACTTCCGCCGCGCCGGGATAGCCGATCGGCCCCGCGCCGCGCATGAACAGCAAGGTCTCGCGCGTAATGCCGGTCGCCGGATCGTCGATCCGCGCGTGATAATCCTCCGGCCCGTCGAATACGACCGCCGGCCCCTCGAACGCGTCGGGATCGGCCGGGTCGGAGAGATAGCGGTCGCGGAATTCCTGCGAGATCACACTGGTCTTCATGATCGCGGCGTCGAACAGATTGCCCTTCAGCACGACGAACCCCGCATCCGCCATCAACGGCGTAGCGAAGGGGCGGATCACGTCCGCATCCTCGATCGTCGCGTCGCGGCAATTGTCGCCGATGGTCCTGCCGTTGGCGGTGATCGCGTCCTCGCGGATCAGCCCATGCTTCATCAGCTCCGCCACCACCGCGGGCACGCCGCCGGCATGGTAGAAATCCTCGCCGAGATACTCGCCGGCGGGCTGGAGGTTGACCATCAGCGGCACGTGATGGCCGTGTGTCTGCCAGTCCTCGAGCGGCAGGTCGACGCCGATATGGCGCGCGATCGCGGCGAGATGGATCGGCGCATTGGTCGACCCGCCGATCGCCGAATTGACCACGATCGCATTGGTGAAGGCATCGCGCGTCAGGATGTCGCTCGGCTTCAGGTCCTCGGCGACCATCTCGACGATGCGCTTGCCGGTGCGCCACGCCACTTCCTGCCGGTCGCGGTACGGCGCCGGGATCGCGGCCGACCCGGGCAGCTGCATGCCCAGCGCTTCGGCGAGTGAGTTCATCGTCGTCGCCGTGCCCATGGTGTTGCAATAGCCGGTCGACGGCGCCGACGAGGCGACGAGCTTGACGAAGCCGGCATGGTCGATCTCGCCCGCCGCGAGCAGTTCGCGCGCCTTCCACACGATCGTGCCGGATCCGGTGCGCTCGCCCTTGTGCCAGCCATTGAGCATCGGCCCGACCGACAGGGCGATCGCCGGGATGTTCACCGTCGCCGCCGCCATCAGGCAGGCCGGCGTGGTCTTGTCGCAACCGATCGTCAGCACCACGCCGTCGAGCGGATAGCCGTACAGCACCTCGACCAGCGCCAGATAGGCGAGGTTGCGGTCGAGCCCGGCGGTCGGGCGCTTGCCCGTCTCCTGGATCGGATGGACCGGGAATTCGATCGCGATGCCGCCCGCCTCGCGGATGCCCTCGCGCAGCCGCTCGGCCAGCACGAGGTGATGGCGGTTGCAGGGGGAAAGGTCGGAACCGGTCTGCGCGATGCCGATGATCGGCTTGCCCGATTGCAGCTCCTCCTGCGACAGGCCGAAATTCATGTAGCGCTCGATATAGAGCGCGGTCATGTCGATGTTCGCAGGATTGTCGAACCAGGCGCGCGAACGCAGCCCCTTGGGTGGTGTCGTCATCAGCGTGGCGCCACCGAGACACGGTAGATCATCAGGTGGCGATAAGGCTTGCCCGGATCGACCCGGGCCGAGCCGAAGGCCGGCTGGTTGGGCGTATCGGGGAATTTCTGCGGCTCCATCGCGACGCCGTCGCCCATGCGATAGACATGGCCGTGCTTGCCGACGAGCGTGCCGTCGAGGAAATTGCCGGTATAGAGCTGCAGCCCGGGCTCGGTGCTGAGCACTTCGAGCACGCGGCCGGACACGGGGTCCTCGAGCCGCGCGGCCAGCTTGGGTTCGGCGGTCAGCCCGGCATCGATCGCGAAATTATGGTCGTAACCGCGGCCGGCGACGATCTGCGCATCGCGTCCGTCGCGCAGCCCTTCGGCCAGAACGCGCGGCTTGCGGAAATCGAAGACACTGCCCTGGACCGGGCGCAGCTCGCCGGTCGGGATCAGGGTCGCGTCGACCGGGGTATAGGCCTTTGCCGGCATGGTCAGCCTGTGGCCCATCGCCCCCATCGGCGATCCTTCGCCGCCCAGATCGAAGATCGCGTGGTTGGTCATGTTGACGATGGTTGGCTTGTCGCTTGCCGCCTTGTACTCGATCGACAGCGATCCGTTCTCGTCGAGGCCGTAGGTCACGGTCACGTCGAGCTTGCCGGGATAGCCCTGGTCGCCGTCCGGGCTGACATAGCCGAAGGTCACGCGCGCCACGGGGCCGTTCTCCACCGAGACGACGCGCCATACGACCTTGTCGAAGCCCTTGGTCCCGCCGTGCAGCGAATTGGGCGCGTTGTTGATCGGCAGCTGATAGCTCTTGCCGTCGATCGCGAACTGCCCCCTGGCGATGCGGTTGGCATAGCGGCCCACCGTCACGCCGAAATAATTGGGCTTGTCGACATAACCGGCCAGATCGTCATAGCCGAGCACCACGTCCGCCGGCTTGCCGTCGCGGTCGGGTGCGATCAGCGATTGCAGGGTCGCGCCATAGCTCAGGATGCGCGCCGTCACGCCCTTCGCATTGGACAGGGTGATCGCCTCGACCTTGGCGCCGGCGACCTCACCAACGGTTTCGCGCGCCGCCGATGCGGCATGAGCCTCCGCCGTCGCCGTAGCGGCGCCAATCGTCGCCAGCATGATCAAAGCCTTGTGCATGAAAATCGCCCTCCACTGCGGCCGCTCGAACCGGCGGCGTTGACCGCGATTTTGCTTACATATACTCAGACAAAAAACAAGCGACGCAGCAGAGGACGTGAGAATGGCCGCACCGATACTCGATACGACGGCGCCGCTGGGGGCGGGTACGGGCGCAGGCCCCGGCTACCGCGCGACGCTCAGCCTTCTCGCCACGCTATTCTTCATGTGGGGATTCATCACCGTCATCAACGGCACGCTGCTGCCGCACCTGCGCAGCGTGTTCGACCTGAATTATACCCAGACAACCTTGATCGAGTCGGTCTGGTTCATCGCCTATTTCATCGCCTCGATCCCCTCGGCGAAGCTGATCGAGCGGATCGGCTACAAGGCCTCGATCGTCGCCGGCCTGGTCATCATGGCGTTCGGCGCGGTGCTGATGGTGCCCGCCTCGATGATTCCCTCCTATGGCGTCGTGCTGGCAGCCCTGTTCATCATCGCGGCGGGCATCACCTTGCTGCAGGTCGCGGCCAACCCTTATGTCGCGGTGATCGGATCGCCCGAAACCTCATCGTCCCGGTTGAACCTGGTCCAGGCGTTCAATTCGATGGGCACGACCTTTGCGCCCCTGTTCGGCGGCTATCTGATCCTCGGCCGCAGCACGTCGGGCACCGCAGCGGCGGGCGCGGTGCTCACCCCGGCCGAGCGGCTAGCCGACGCGCAGTCGGTGCAGCTGCCCTATCTGATCGTCGCGGCGGTGCTCGTCGTGCTTGCGGTGGCGATCGCCCGCTTCCGCCTTCCCGACATGAACGCCTCAACCCGTGGTGTCGCGCGCGAGAGGCTGCACCCCTGGTGGCATATTTGGCGGCACCCTCTCTGGGGGCATCGCAACCTGGTGCTCGGCGTGCCAGCGATCTTCATCTATTTGATCGCCGAGATCGGCGTCGGCAACCTCTTCATCAACTTCGTCTCGACGCCGGAGATCGGCAACCTCACCCACGAACAGGCCTCGCATTATCTCTTCCTGCTCTGGGGCGGGATGATGGTCGGCCGCTTCCTCGGCAGCTATCTGATGCAGCGCATCCCGGCCGAAACCGTGCTCGCGGCGTTCAGCGTGGGCGCGCTGGTGGTGATGCTCATCGCGACCTTCACCACCGGCCCCGTCGCGATGTGGGCGCTCATCTCGGTCGGCCTGTTCCACTCGATCATGTTCCCGACGATCTTCACCCTCGGCATCCGCGGCCTCGGCCCGCTCACCGAGGAGGGTTCAGGCCTGCTGATCATGGCGATCGCTGGGGGCGCGCTGGTGATCGTGCAGGGCTGGCTGGCCGATGCGTACGGCCTGCAACTGTCCTTCCTGCTGACCGCCGCGTGCGAGCTTTACGTGCTGTTCTACGCGCTATGGGGCGCGAAGCCGGTGGCCGTGGCTGCTGATTGATCTGTTCTTCCTCTCCAATGGGAGAGGATACGGAGACTTGCGAGTTTGCTCGCTAGTCGCAGTTGGTGAGGGGCTTCGGGAGCTATCGATAGCGCCGGAGCCCCTCACCAACTTCGCCTAATTCGCTACGCTCATAAGGCTTCGTATCCTCTCCCAAAGGAGAGGAACTCTTTCAAACCCGCGTCCAGTCCATGAACCAGCCCTCGTCCCAGCTCTTCCCGCCGTCCCGCGATACGCCCTGACGCCAGCGGCAGGAATTCGGGGTGATCCGGTCCCACACGCCCCGCGCGATCATCGGCTTGCCGTCTTCCATATCCTCGGAGGTGAAGGTCCCGGTGCCATTCTCGAACGATCCGGGCATGCCCGGCGTGGTCAGTACGCCCGATTTCGCGTTGACCCAGAAGTCCGACCAGATTTTCTTCTCCACATCGAGCAGCCTCAGTCCCATGCCGGAAAAGCCCCGCGCCGGGATGCGCAATTCCTCGACGCTGCCCACACCCGCCAGGATCGTCCAGCAGATCGCTTCGCCCTCGAATATATCCCAGTCGGCACCCTTCTTCATCCGGTGCGCGATCTTCCACTTGCCCGCGAGGAAATCGAAATCGCCCGGTTTGCCCGGCGTCCGCGTCGGAAGCGCTGCCGCAACGCCCGGCACGAACTGGCTCGCCGCCAGCCCCGCCGCTGCCTGAAGGATCGCGCGCCGCCCCATTCCCGTGCCTGTCATGTCCTGCCTCCCGAAAGCGCGCCACGGCGCCGGAGTCGGCTGTACGACGGCTATCCTGACAGGTACCGTCAGCATTTATCTGCTATCGCATGGCGATGCGCGCGAGCCGTCTCCTCTCGATCCTGATCCTGCTCCAGCTGCGTGGCCGGATGACCGCCGAGGCGCTGGCCGAGGAATTCGAGGTCTCGATCCGCACCGTCTATCGCGACGTCGATGCGCTGAGCGCGGCGGGCGTGCCCGTCTATGGCGATCGCGGGCCGGGCGGTGGTTTCCAGTTGCTCGACGGCTATCGCACCCGGCTGACTGGCCTCGCTGCCGATGAGGCCGAAGCGATGTTCATGATCGGCATGCCCGGTCCCGCAGCGGCGCTCGGGTTGGGCGCAGCGGCGGCGAGGGCGGGCGGCAAGCTGCTCGCGGCGCTGTCGCCGCCGGTGGGCGAGGGCGCGGGGCGGATCGGCACGCGCTTCCATCTGGATCCGGTCGACTGGTATCATGCCGATGAGGCAGTGCCGTTCCTCCCCGCCATCGCCCGCGCGGTGCTCGATCAGCAGGCGATCGAGATGACCTATGAAAGCTGGTCGGGCCTGCGCGACTGGCGCGTCGAGCCGCTCGGCCTCGTGCTGAAGGCGGGCGCCTGGTATCTGGTGGCGACGGCCCGGCGCGGCGTGCAGACCTTTCGCGTTTCCAACATCCGCACGCAGCAGGTGACGGAGGATCGGTTCGAACGGCCGGCCGATTTCGACCTGTCGTCCTGGTGGGCTGCCTCGCTCGAGCGCTTCGAGACGGAGCTGCGTCCGGCTCGCGCGTCGATCCGGCTCTCGGCGCTGGGCCGGCGCAGGTTGGCGGAACTCGGCGCCTATGCGGCCGAAGCGGTGGCGGCGGCCGGGGCACCGGACGAGAACGGATGGGCAATCGTCAGTCTGCCGATCGAAACGGCCGACAAGGCCGCGCTGACTCTGCTCGGCCTCGGACCCGAGGTGAGGGTGATCGAGCCGGTGGAACTGCGCGACAGCCTGCGTGATCTTGCCGAGCAGGTGATGGGGATGACCGCCACTTAACCCAAACGTCAGCCCGGACTCGTTCCGGGGTCCATCGTTCCGCACACGCACCGTCGCGGCGCTTGCGGAAACATGGATGCCGGAACAAGTCCGGCATGACGGGCGGAAAGGCTAGTGGCTGGACGCGCCCTCGGCCCCAATCCCAGTCTCGGACCGCACCCGCTGCTCGAGATACGCCCCCCGATCCACCGCCGCGCGCGCCGATGTGTCGAGTTTCGACACCAGCCAGATCGTGAAGAACGCCAGTGGCACCGTGAAGATCGCCGGCGACGAATAGGGGAAGATCGCCTTGTCGTGATGCAGGATCGCGACCCAGATCGCGGGCGACAGGATCGTCAGCACCAAGGCTGTCACCAGCCCGACCGATCCGCCCACCACCACGCCCCGCGTCGTGCAGCCCTTCCACAGCAGCGACAGCAGCAGCACCGGGAAATTGCCCGACGCTGCCAGCGCAAAGGCCAGGCTCACCATGAACGCGACATTCTGCTTCTCGAACAAGATGCCGAGCAGGATCGCCACCACCGCGAGCACCAGCACCGTACGGCGCGACACGCGCAGTTCGGCGGCTGAATCGGCCTCACCCTTGCGGAACACCGTCGCATAAAGGTCGTGGCTCACCGCCGAGGCGCCCGACAGGGTCAGCCCCGCCACCACCGCCAGGATCGTCGCGAACGCCACCGCCGAGACGAAGCCGAGGAAGATATTCCCCCCGATCGCCTGCGCCAGATGGATCGCCGCCATATTGGCGCCGCCACGCAGGACTCCACCTCGATCGATATAGCTCGCATCGGTCGCCACCAGCACGATCGCGCCGAAGCCGATGATGAAGGTCAGCAGGTAGAAATAGCCGATCCACCCCGTCGCCCACAGTACGGAACTGCGCGCCGCCTTGGCGTTGGGCACGGTGAAGAAGCGCATCAGGATATGCGGCAAGCCGGCGGTGCCGAACATCAGCGCCATGCCGAACGAGATCGCCGAGATCGGGTCCTTGATGAAATTGCCGGGCCCCATGATCGATCGCCCGCGCTCTGGCGCTGCCGCGATTTCGGCGGACGTCGTGGCGCTCATCGAGGCAAGATTGGTCTTCACTTCCACCGCGCGGGCGAACAGCGCCTCGGGCGAGAAGCCGAACTTCGCCATCACCATGAACGCCATGAAGCTCGCACAGCCGAGCAGCAGCACGGCCTTGATGATCTGCACCCAGGTCGTCGCGGTCATCCCGCCGAACAGGACGTACAGCATCATCAGCACGCCGACGATGATCACGGCATAGGCATAGTCGAGTCCGAACAGCAATTTGATCAGCTGCCCCGCACCGACCATCTGCGCGATCAGGTAGAACAGCACGACGACGAGCGTGCTCAGCGCCGCGAAGGTCCTGACCGGCGTCTGCGCGAAGCGGAACGAGGCGACATCGGCAAAGGTGTAGCGGCCGAGATTGCGCAGCCGCTCCGCCATCAGGAACAGGATGATCGGCCAGCCCACGAGGAAGCCGATCGAATAGATCAGCCCGTCATACCCATCGGCGAAGATCTGTGCGGAGATACCGAGGAACGACGCGGCCGACATGTAATCGCCCGCAATGGCGAGCCCGTTCTGGAATCCGGTGATGCCGCCGCCCGCGGTGTAGAAATCGGATGCGGTGCGCGTCCGCCGCGCGGCCCAGCGGGTAATGCCGAGCGTCAGGATCGCGAACGCCGCGAACATCACGATTGCAGTCCAGTTGGTCGGCTGCGGCTTCGGCGCCCTGGCGTCGATGGCGAGGGCAGGGGTGGCGATCATCAGGACCGCAGAAGCGATAGCGATGATGGGGGCGATTGCCCGGGCGATGCGGCTCATTCGCCTTTGCTCTCGACCAGGCTCTGGACGAGGGCGTCGTAATCGCGATTGGCGCGGCGCACATACAGACCGGTCAGCCCGATCGCGAGCAGGATCACGCCGAGCCCGACAGGAATGCCGATCGAGGTCACGCCCGATCCGATCGGCGCGGCAAGTGCACTCTTGTCGAAGGCGATCAGCAGGATGAAGCCGAAATAGGCGACCAGCATGACGCAGGTCAGCGTCCAGGTGAACCGGCCGCGCTGGCGGGTCAGCGCCAGATATCGCGGATCAGCCGCGATCCGCGCCAGACGTTCTGAATCGGCCATCCCACTCTCCCCCAGCCGCTCGTTGGCGGTATCGCTACCATGCTATATCGGCGGCGCGATGCAAGCGACGTTTGCCGATCGAACCTGTCTTCTTCCTGACGCTAGCCACTATTCTCGTTTGGTGGGTTCGATCGGCTCATTGCGATAATCGTGTGAAATCATGGGAGCATTCGCCATGATGCAAACCAGGTCGCGCAATACCTTATCCTTTTCATCGCCGCTCCGCTCCGCAATCTTGAAAGCGAGCAGGTAGCGGTGCGTCCGTTCAAGGCAGATGTGAAATGCGCCGAACTGCTTCGCACTCCGCGCGTAGAGCCAGAACGCACCCCCAGCGACGAGTTCCATTACACCACCGCTTATGATCGACAGAGAAGATATAGTTATTGAATTCGATGACGGTGGGGTCGTCAGGCCGAGTCTACTAAGGGCATCAAATGTGAGCATGTAAATGAGGCTCAAAGAAAAAATCGCAAGTCCGGCATACGCAAATGCCTTCGCTGCAGCGAAGCTTTTAGTAGCTTGACCCTGAACGTCCGTGTAATACTCCAAGATCATCGCTTCATGTTTGGCGACGATCTTTCCCATCGATCCATCGTCAACGGCATCGCCAAGCTCTCTGCATGCCTCTTTTTTCGCGGTTAAATTGTCCATCGGTTCCCCCTGTCGCGGGATCCATTTGCGCTCAGTCTACGACCTTGCGCAAGTCTAGCGCGTATTGATCTCAAAAACAGGCGCGTCCGGATTCCAATAGGGCTCGACCTCGGGAATGAACTCCACCGGCACTTCGTCGACAATCGTCTTCAGCCACTCCGCGCAATAGCGCATCCCGCCCGCGACCGATTTCGCCTGGCCAAGCAGGATCAGCGCCTTTTTGTCGCCCGCCGCGATCAGGTCCTGGGCATATTCCACCGCTTCCCATTCGCGGGTGTAGCCGCAGATCACGACATCGACCGCGCTGTTGAACAAGGCGATGGTGGGAAGCTGCGAGGCATTGCCCCAGCTCGTCGCGACCGTCGTCACCGGCAGCTTCGGATCGCCGACGATGCGCATGGTGCGGTCGCCGAGCCTGTCGTGAAGCTGCTGCGCCAGCCCGAGCAGGGTGGTCGGTGGCAGCTTGAACAGATTGAGATTGGCCGGATCGGCGAGATTGCCCGACCAGCCCAGCTCCTTCGCCATGCCGGTCGCGATCCCGTCGGGGGTGCGATCGCGCCAGTGATCGTGGAAGTTGAAGATCACCAGATCATGCGCGCGGATGAAGTCGCGCTTCGCGTTGAACAGCGCGTCGCCTTCGAGCCGGTCGAGCGAATCATTGCTCGACCAGAAGGGCGGATCGAAGGTGACGATAAAATTGGCGGCCTTGGCCGCCGCTGCCTTCAGGCAATCGAACGTCGCCATCGCAGTGGTGGCGATGCCGGTGACGGCGGTGGTAGGGTCGCCCGCGACGATCCGGTCGACCGTCTGCGGCCGGCCCGGCGCGCCGGACTTTTCGAGGATGCGATCGACCAGCTGCAGCGCCGTGACGGGGCCGGTGTGGAGCGGCGGACGGGCGGGAAGGGGAGGGGCCGCCTGCATCATGCGATCCTCGTATCGATCTCGAACACCGGGCGGCGCACGTTCCAATATGGCTCGATGATCGGCACGAATTTGACCGGTACCTCCTTCACGAATCCGCCGAGCCATTCGGCACAGGCCTTCATGCCCCATTGCTCCGACTTCACATGGCCGAGCACGATCAGCGCTTTCTTCCGGCCCGAGGCGACGAGGTCCTGCGCATAGGCGATCAGGTCCCAGTCCTGCGTCTCGCCGATCACCAGCACATCGGCTTCGCTGTTGAGGAAATTGATGCCGGGAAAGGCGCTGCAATTGCCCCAGCTTTCATAGACGATGGACACCGGCAGCGCTGGGTCGCCGATCACCCGAATGGTGTTCGCGCCCATGCGTTTCTGGAAATCCTTCGACAGCGCGAGCAGGGTCGTATGCGGGATGGTGAACAGCCGCTGGTTGTCGGCATGCATGAATTTCGACCAACCCATCAGCTGCATCGTGCCGAGGTTGATCCCGTCGACCGGGCGCAGCGCATGCCAGTGATCGTGCAGATGGTACGACACCAGATTGTGCGTCTTCGTATAGGCCAGCTTGGTTCGGTAAAGCGGATCGTCCTCGATCCCGCTCAGCCGGTCCTGATGCGAAAACCAGGTCGATTCATGCGTGATGATCATGTTCAGGCCCTGGCGTGCCGCTGCTTTCATCGCGTCGAACGTCGCCATCATCGTGGTGGCGATGCCGGTGACGACCGTGTCGGGACCGCCGGCCTTGAAGCCGTCCACCCCGCCGTCGCGCCACGGACCGCCGATCTGCAGCTTCATCCGCTCGATCACGTCGCCCGCGGTAAGCTTGCCGGCGGCAAGGGCAGGGCCCGCCCCTGCGGTCAGAGCGGCGCCCGCGCCCAGCGCAAGCACGCCCCGGCGGGAGAGATCCGCCTCGCGCATCATTTGAGTTCCTTCTGCGCGAACTGGATGAAATATTGCCAGTTGGGGTTGGGCGTATGGCCCCAGGGGTGCTGGCGGAACGCGACATCACCGGTATCGATCAGCGTCTCGACCTTGGGGAAGGTCGACGTGCCGATGCCCTTCTTGCCCAGCACCTCCCAGGCCGGGCTGGCCGCGACCGCCGACAGGAACATGCCCTGCGCATCCTGCCACGCATCGCCCGGAATGGCGCAGGGCGGATCCATGATCAGCCCGCCGCCGCCGATGAAGATCGGGCGCGGCGCGACCAGGGCGACGAATTCATGCGCATCGACCGGCATCTCGTCCGCTGTGTGCCCAACCGCAGCATATTTCAGGAAATTGCCCGCCATCCAGTGGAATTCATTGGGCGCCGCGACATTCTCCAGCGCCTCGCCGTAATTGCGCCGGTACAGGTTCCCCCCGCCCGCACCCGAGGAGGAAATGAAGCCGATCGCGAAGCGCGGATCGTCGACCAACGCCACCAAAGCCGCCTTGCCGCCACGCGAATGGCCCATCACGCCAACCTTGCTGCCGTCGACATCGGGGTCGGTCAGCAGATAGTCCATCGTTCGGCTGCTCGACCACGCCCAGGCGCGCAGCACGCCCCAATCGTCCATCGACCGCGGCTGGCCCTTGTTGACCAGGCCGATAATGCCTTTGGTCAGCCCGGCGCCATTGTCCGCCTGCACCGCTCCATTGTCGACCGAGACGAAGCCCCAGCCCTTCTCCAGCAACTGCTTGCCCGACGAGTCCACGACCGGCCCGCTCAGCATGCACATGCCGGTGGTGGCGCGGGTCGGCGGGGCGAGCGGCATCGGCCGCGGGCGGAGCGATCCGCCGCCGATGATCACCGGCACCCTCTTCCCCCTGGTGGAGGCGGGCGTGACGATATCGGCCGCGATCTCGACGCTGATCGCCGGATACGCCGCATTGTCGACATGGCCGACGACATGCTTGACGATCGCCGGGATGCCCTCGACGTCCTGCTGCGTCGTGCTGGCAACCGTCCAGGTCACCTTGGGCAGATGCGCCGGATATTTGCCATAGACATGCTCGTCGAACAGCGCCTTGATCTCTTCGCGGCGCTTCGCCCAGCCGGCCGCAGTCGTCACCTTGGTCCCGTCGCGCAGCGTCATCAGTGCCGGCAGATTGGGATACGGGTTTGCCTTGGCCTCATCGTAATTGGTGAAGTCCGGCCGGCCGGGGATCACGGCGTTCTTCGGGATGCGCAGCGCGGTGATGCCCTGCGCCTTCATCTCGCGCACCAGTTCGACGGTCGAGGCATCGAGCACCGCCTGCGCCTCGGGCGATCGCGGCCGGGCGGCTGAGTCGCTCGGAATCACCGGCGTCACGAAGTCCTGGCCCGCAGCCATGGCAACGCCGCCGGCCGACATGGCGCTCAGCAGCACACCGCACAACAGATGCGATCTCTTCATGCATCCTCTCCCGCCTCGATATATCTGATATTCTATATGATTCTGGACGCGGTTATCTCGCTGTCCGGGGCCGCTGGCAAGGGGCACGTGCGCACGATGTTTTCCGCCCGAAACGCCCGATTCGGGCCAGTTGGAGTCGCGGATAACGCTCGCTATGGTACCGCTATCGCGGCACCGGCCGAGATCAGGGAAGAGTGACCGTCACAAGGCGGCGAGACGACAAAAGGAGAAGATGTTGAGAAGCTTCCGTCCCTATCTGTCCCTCGCCGCACTGACGCTGGTGCTTCAGCCGCTCGCCGCCGCCGCCCAGTCGAAAGCCTGGACAAGAAGCTGGCAGGCCGTGCCGATGGAGCGTCCGGGCCTTCGTCCGCCGCCTCCGCCCCCGCCGGCGCAAGTCGGCCAACCTACGGCGCCGGGCCAGCCCGCGCCGCCGCCACAGCCGCAACAGGGCGTGCCGGTCCCCACCTCGGACGTCACCTATCGCATGGTCGCGCACCTCTCGGCCGGCGGCTCGACGCTGAGGCTGCGCCTGTCCAACGAGACGGGCACTGAGCCGCGCCAAATCGGCGCCGTTCATGTCGGGCTCGCCGGTCCCAATGGCGAGGTCGTCGCTGGCAGCGACCGTGTCGTCACCTTCGATGGCGACGCCTCGCCGGTCATCCCCGCCGGCGCGCCCGCGGTCAGCGATCCCGTAGCGCTCAAGACCGGCCCGCTCGCCAATGTCGTGGTCAGCATCTACGTGCCCGGCGACACGATTTCCCTCAGCGTCCATGCCCTGGGCGTCGCGACCACGCAGATCGCCCCGGGCGACCAGACCGCCGCCGCCAGCTTCCCGCCCGGCGGCCCCACCAATACGATGCGTCTCGTGCTCACCGGCATCGACGTCTCGGGCGGCCCCGCCACCGCGACGATCGTCACCCTCGGCGATTCGATCACGGACGGCGCGCAATCGACCCGCGACACCAACAACCGCTGGCCCGACATATTGGCCGCGCGGCTGGCCAAGGCAGGCAAGACCGGCTTCGCAGTCGCCAATGCCGGCATCTCGGGCAACCGCCTGCTCAACACCGGCAGCGGCCCGGCTGCGCTCGCCCGCTTCGACCGCGACGTGCTGGCGGTGCCCGGCGTGCGTTATGTGGTGATCCTCGAAGGCATCAACGACATCGGCAGCGCGACCCGCGCCAAGACGCCCCTGCCGACGGTCGCCGACATCACCGGCGCTTACCGCCAGATGATCGACCGTGCGCATGATCGCGGCGTGACGGTGATCGGCGCGACCGTCATCCCCTATAAGGGCGCCGGCTATTACAGCCCCGAGGGTGACGCCGTGCGCATCGCGGTCAATGCGTGGATCCGCACGCCCGGCAATTTCGACGGCGTGATCGATTTCGAAAAGGCCGTCGCCGACCCGGCCGATCCGCTGCGCATGGCCAAGGCCTATGACAGCGGCGACGCGCTGCATCCCGGCGATGCCGGCTACCGCGCGATGGGCGACTCCATCGACCTCGACCTGTTCCGCTGATCCGGAGAATGACAATGCTGCGCAGCATAATGATCGCCGCGACCCTTACGGCCGCGGCAAGCGGAACCGCGACCGCGCAGGAGATCGCCTTCACCTGGGACGATCTCCCCTCGCACAGCGCGCTGCCCGAGGGCACAACGCGCGTCGAGATCGGCGACAAGATCATCGCCGCGTGGAAGGCGGCCAAGCTCCCGCCGGTCTACGGCTTCGTCAACGGCGTGCGCACCGAGGAGGAGCCGGACTCGACCGCGATGCTGGATCACTGGCGCGCCGCCGGCCTGCCGCTCGGCAACCATGCCTGGTCGCACATGAACCTCGCGACGCACACGGCGGGCGAGTTCGAGCAGGACGTGATCAAGGGCGAGGGCGTCGTCGCCGATCGGATGAAGGGTCAAAACTGGCACTGGTTCCGCTATCCCAATCTCTCGGAAGGCGACACGCCGGAGAAGAAGGCGGCGGTGCGCAAGCTGCTCGCCGATCGCGGCTACCGCATCGCTGGCGTCACGATGAGCTTCGGCGATTATATGTGGAACGCACCCTATGCCCGCTGCGTCGCGAAGAAGGACGAGCACGCGATCGCCTGGCTGAAGAAGACCTATCTCGACGCGGCCGACGAGAGCATCACCTATGGCCGCGGCGTGTTCAAATCGCTGCTTGGCCGCGACATCCCTTATGTCCTGCTGATGCATGTCGGCGGTCTCGACGCGGAGATGCTGCCGCAACTCCTCGACCTCTACAAAAGTCGCGGCTTCAAGTTCGTGACCCTGGAAGAGGCACAGCGCGACCCCTGGTACAAAGGCTATATGGACCCGCGCGAACCGGATGCCCCGGGCCGCCCGGAATCGCAGCTCCAGGCAAAAGGCCTGCCGGTACCGGAGCGCCACAATTACGGCCCGGAGCTGGAAGCGATCTGCAAATAAATTCCTCCCCGAGCAAGCTCGGGGAGGAACGAGTAGCCCACTGGACAACCCCCTCAAACACTGCTCCTATATCCTATACGATCCGCGCAAGAGCGGACGGGGGAGAGCGACGATGAAGGGCCCATTCCGCGCATTGATCCTGGCCGGCCTCGGCCTTGCGGCACCGGCCATCGCCGCCGACGCGCCAATCCTTCACGTCATGTTCCAGGACCACGCCGTCCTCCAGCGCGACAAGCCGATCCCGGTCTATGGCCAGGCCGCCCCGAACACGACCGTCACCGTCAAACTCGGCACCGAGACCGCCACGGCCAAGGCAGACAAGACCGGCCAATGGCGCACCACCCTCGCAGCACTCCCGTCCGGCGGTCCCTACACGCTCGAGGCTCGCAGCGGCACCACGACCCAATCCGTCCAGGACGTCCTTATCGGCGACGTGTTCCTCTGCACCGGCCAGTCGAACATGCAGCTCGCGGTCCGCGCCGCGGGCAACGCGACCTTCGAGATGCGCGCCGCGACCGACGGCCAGATCCGCCAGCTCGGCATCGCGACCAAGGACAGCCTGACCCCGCTCTCCACTTTCGCCACCCCGGTGTCCTGGACGGTCGGCTCCCCCGACACGGTCGGCAATTTCTCGGCGAGCTGCTATTATTTCGCGCGCGAAATCAAAAAGACCACCAATGCCCCGGTTGGCCTCGTCGTCTCCGCCTGGGGCGGCAGCCGCGTGCGCGACTGGGTGAGCGAACCGAACCTGCGCAAGCTCGGCCAGTACAATGCCGATCTCGATATGCTCGCCCTCTACCGCACCAACCCGCAGGCCGCGCAGCGCCGCTGGGACTCAAGCTGGGAAAGCTGGTGGAAGGCCAGCGGGGCCGCGGCGGCAAAGGGCAACCCCTGGGAACCCGCCTATCCCGTCACGGACTGGAAGACAGCGCCGGCCGCGCTCGGCCCCTGGGCGCTCTGGACCGGGACTTCGCCCGACGGGTTCGTCGGCCAGATGTGGCTGCGCACCACCGTCGATCTCACCGCGGCGCAGGCTGCCCAGGCCGCGACGCTCGATCTCGGTTCGGTCAATGAAGAAGACCAGAGCTGGATCAACGGCAAGGGCGTCGGCGGTACCAGCTGGTCGAAACAGGCGCTGCACGACATCCCTGCGGGCGTGCTCCATGCCGGCGCCAACATCATCGTCACCAACATCTTCTGCAGCTGGCGCAATTGCGGGATGAGCGGCCCGGCCGAGACGCGCGCGATCCGCCTGAAGGACGGCGGCGCGGTGCCGCTGTCCAACCCCTGGCGCTACGCCGAGGTGCCGAACGGCCTCATCGCGCCGCAACTCCCCTGGGGTCCGACCCACGGCGTCACCCAGCTCTATTACGGCATGATCGCCCCGATCGGCGGCTACGGCTTCAGGGCCGCGATCTGGTATCAGGGCGAATCCGACATCTATTTCAACAGCCAGTATCAGGCGACGCTGACCGCGATGATGGGCGACTGGCGCGACCGCTTCGGCGCCGACCTGCCGTTCCTGATCGTGCAGATCCCCAATTACGGCCCGCGCCCGACCGCGCCGATGGAATCGGTCTGGTCCGACGTCCGCGAAGCGCAGCGCCGCGCGGCGATGGCGGATGCGAAGGCTGCCTATATCGTCACCGTCGACATCGGCGACGCGACCAATCTCCACCCCTCCAACAAGCAGGATATCGGCCGCCGCCTCGCCATCGCTGCGCGCCACGCCGTCTACGGCGATCCAACACCGGCCGCCGGTGCGGTGCCGGGTGTCGCGCGACGCACCGCCGATGGCGTTGTCGTCCCGTTCGGCCAGATCACCGGCACGCTCGCCGCCTGGAGCGGCCAGCCCAATGCCTTCGAACTATGCGGCCCGGCTGCCGGATCGTGCCGCTACGCCGATGCCCGGATCGACGGCACGACCGTGGTGGTGAAGGCCGATGCCACCGATGCGACGCGTATCCGCTATTGCTGGGGCGACAGCCCGACCTGTACCCTCACCGACACGAGCGGCCTGCCGGTCACGCCGTTCGAACTGACGATCCCGCCGCGCTGAGCGCCGGGACGGGGGAGACGGAGCATGTTCTTGGCGGGAATCTGGGCATTCGCACTATTGCTGGTGGCAGTTTATTGCATTTGGCAGGCAGTGCGCGATTTCCGTCGCGGCGAGCGCGCGATGGGCTTGCTCGGCGCGGTCTGCGCCGGTCTCATCCTGCTCATGCCGATCAAGACTCAGGCGGTGAAAATTGACCTGCCCGTTCCGGTCAACCGCTGAACCGGAACGCTCCCCCAGCGGAGGGATGGTGTCTCCGGCGCGCTTTACCGTAAATCCTTTGCAAAGGATGGTCGCGATGATCCGTACGATGTTGCTCGCCGCAGCGCTGGCCTTCACCACCGCTGCTGCCCCGGCGAAACCCAAGGTCCAGCTCTGGCGCATCGACTGCGGCGATTTCGGCCCCAAGTCGCTGGTCAACAGCTGCTACCTGATCCGCCATGACGACAAGCTGATGATCTGGGACGCGGGCTTCCCCGGCGAATGGGTCGGCAAGCCGCTCTCGCCCGAGACGCGCTCGACAAACGTCCCCACCAGCCTCGTGTCGCAGCTCGCCCGGCTCGGCATCACGCCCGACCGGATCGACGTGGTCGCGATCAGCCACCTGCACTGGGACCATCTCGGCCAAGCGGCGAGCTTCCCCAAGGCCCGGCTGCTGATCGGCAAGGAGGATTGGGAAGCGCTCACCGCGCCCCAGCCCGACAGCCGTCTGGAGCCCGTCCGTCTCGCGTCCTGGATCAAGGGCGGCGCATCGATGGAGGCAGTTCCCGGTGACAAGGATGTCTTCGGCGACGGCACCGTGATGATGGTCGCGACGCCCGGCCATACCCTCGGCCATCATGCGCTGCTCGTCCGCCTGCCGCATTTCGGCGCGGTCATGCTCAGCGGCGACCTCTATCATTCGAGCGACCAATATCGCGACAAGCGGGTCTCGAAGGGCAATGCCGATCAGGCAAAGACGGCAGAGAGCATGCGCCGCTTCGATGCTCTGGCCACCGCGGAAAAGGCGACCGTCATCATCCAGCACGAATCCGGCGATGTGACAAAGCTGCCGCTATTCCCCAAGGCGGCGGAGTAGCGCGCCCTTACATACAGGCGTGCGGCACCTCGGGCAGTGCCCGGCGCACCCGGTTCCGTCCGGCATGCTTGGCCGCATACAGCGCTGCATCGGCCGCCGCGAACAAAGCCTCGGCGTCGAACGCATAGGGATCGCGCACCTCGGCGATGCCGGCCGATGCGCTGACCTTCAGCAAGTCGCCCCGCCAGTGGATCGCCGTCGACAGACGCGTCAGCTGGCGCTCGACCCGCAGTTCCAGCCGCCTGTCGGGCGATCCGGGCGGGATCAGCACGGCGAACTCGTCGCCGCCGATCCGCGCCACCATCAGCGCGTCGTTGAAGCCGGCGCAGAGCCGGTCGGCGATCGATTGCAGGCAGGCATCGCCCGCCGCATGACCGTGCCGGTCGTTGACCAGCTTGAACCCGTCGATGTCGAACAGGATGAGCGCGCCCAGCGGTTTCATCGGCGCGGCGCAATCGAGGAAGCGGCTCTGGAAGATCTGGCGGTTGGCCAGCCCGGTCAGCGGATCCTGCTCGGCCATGCGCCGCAACGTCTCCAGCCGCGCCCGCTCCTCGGTGATGTCCTGCTTCAGCCCATAAAGCTGGACCGGCCGCTCACCGTCACAGACAATATCGGCGGTCAGCCGCATCCAGCGCTCGGCCCCGTCGGTGCGCATGATCTTCGCGTCCATGGTGAAGGGCCGGCGCCGCACGATCGCATCGGCGCGCAAGCATTCCATCGCAATGCGGGATTCCTCGGCATACATGGAGGCGATCTCGCGCCGGTCGATGCGGGCGCTGCGCGGCAGGCCGAACAGGTCGTAGATGCCGGAAGTCCAGCTCAACGAATCGTCCGAAAGGTTGCAGCTCCACGCGCCGATCCCGGCCAGCGCCGTGGCGCGATCCAGCAGGTTTTCCGATCGGCTGCCCCCCAGCATTCCGATCTGCGGCGCCTGCCGGATCCATTCAACCTTCATCGCGCGGCCCCTCTCTCCGCGCATGCCCGCCGCTTTGCGTTCCCCTCATGCCTCATCCCTAGGGGAAAGTCCTTAACGGAGAGTAAGGATTTGCAATAAATCGGCACGTATAGTGTCGTTTATTTTGTGGCACGCGGCACGCCGAAAGCACGGTGTTGGCTGATCCCGGGTGAAATCCGCGCGGCAGGCGTCTATCGCCACTCAACCGTCCCCCGCAACAAAGGCCCCCTTCATGCCCGCCCTCCAGGATTTCCGGCTCGAGACCTATTTCTCCCGGTGGGAATTCGCGGCACGCTATCATCTGACGGCCTCCGATGCGCAGAGCATGACGCTTGGCGAACTGCTCGCCATGGCCGATCCTGCCGACCGGGAAGGGTTCGACCGCCTCTGGCTCGGTTATACCGAAACCTATGGCGCGCCCGCGCTGCGTGCGGAGATCGCCCGCACCTATGACGTCCGCGAAGCCGCCGACATCCTCTGCTTCGCCGGGGCCGAGGAAGGCATCTACATCGCCAACCACGTGCTGCTCGAGGCCGGCGATCACGCCATCGTCGTCACCCCCAATTACCAGGCAGCGGAGACGGTGCCGCTGTCGATCTGCGCCGTCACCGGGGTACCGCTCGATCCGGAGGACAATTGGAGCCTCGATCTCGACCGCGTCGCCGCGGCGATCCGGCCCGATACGAAGCTCGTCTCGATCAACTTTCCGCACAACCCGACTGGCCGGATCATCGATCGTGCGCTGCTGGACGGGCTGGTCGATCTCTGCCGCCAGCACGGCCTGTGGCTGTTCAGCGACGAAGTCTATCGCCTGCTCGGCCCCGACCCCGCCAGGCAGGTGCCGCAGGTAGCCGACCTGTACGAGCGCGGCCTGTCGCTGAACGTGATGTCCAAGGCGTACGGCCTGCCCGGCCTGCGCATCGGCTGGATCGCCTGCGCCGATCGCGACCTGCTCGTCCGCATGGAGCGGATGAAGCACTATCTTTCGATCTGCAATTCGGCGCCGAGCGAGCAGCTCGCGATCATTGGCTTGCGCAACCGCGCGGCGATCCTCGCCCGCAACAATGCGCTGGTCCGCGACAATCTCGATCTGCTCGACGGCTTCTTCGCTGAATTCCCCGACCTGTTCGACTGGCGCCGGCCCGATGGCGGCTGTGTCGGCTATCCCCGTTATCTGGGGCCCGGCACCGTCGACGATTTCGCGGCGGACCTGGTCGAGCAAGCCGGCGTGCTGCTCCTGCCCTCGGGCATCTACAGCTCGGATCTTTGCCCGACGCCGACCGACCGATTCCGCATCGGCTTCGGCCGCGCCGGCACGGCAGAAGGGCTCGCCGCGTTCCGGGCCTACCTCCATCGCAACGCCGGGTAATTTACCAGCTGTCCCGGGTATAATAGGCGGCACCCCAAGATGGGCATCTCGCGTCAGGAAATGGTGCGATGAATCTTCAATGAATCCAGTAAATCGACCAGTATATTCCGTTGTCGTCGAAATGATTCAGTAGAATTCGTTTCTTCAATGGAACGAACCATTCGTGACATATGTTGTACTAATCCAGATCAATTTTTCTGGGATGGCGTGGGTTTTATCGCACCAACTTGCTCCGGGTCGCAACACGCTCATCGGCGGAAGGCGCTTTCCGTACAGGCCGTACTCTCAACAGGGGAAGGTCGACTGTAGTTTCCAGCGTTTCCTCATTGAGGATACCGGCAATGACACGCACAACCTATCTCGTCGACGACGACGCCGCCGTCCGCAATGCGATGCGCGGCCTGCTCGACCTTCAGCCGGATCAGACCCTTCTGGATTTCGGCAGCGGAGAAGCTTTTCTCGATGTGGCGGGGGAGGTCGATCCCGGCGTCCTGCTGCTCGATCTCAACATGCCGCGCTTGGGCGGCATGGAGGTGCTTCAGGCGCTTCGGGCCTTTCCCGGCAAATTCGCCGTCCTCGTCCTGACGGGCATGGGCACCGTGCCGCGCGCGCTCGATGCGATGCGCGACGGCGTGTTCGATTTCCTCGAAAAACCCTGTCCGGTCGAACAGTTGCTCGACACCGTCGATGCCGCCCATGCCGACCTCGCGCTGAAACGGGAAGCGATCGCCGGCGCGGACAAGGCCAAGGCTCAGATCGACACGCTGTCGGGCCGCGAGCGCGATGTGCTGATGGGCTTGCTCGATGGCCTGGCGAACAAGAACATCGCCTTTGCGCTGGATATCAGTGCGCGCACGGTGGAGATTTACCGTGCGAACCTGATGCACAAGCTTCAGGTGCGGTCGCTTCCCGCGGTCATGCGGATCGCCTTTGCGGCCGGGATGGCGCCAGGCGGTCAGACGCCCCGTACCGAGGATCTCAGCGGCATCATGACGGGCCGCGACAGGCTCGCGCCGATCTGATCCACCAGGGCGCCCTGCGGTCAGCTTTCCTGCGGTGCCGTGTCCGTGGGAAGAAGGTCGTGACGCGCATTCACGCATCACGAGCCTGACGATGGTGCGCCGCCCTTCTCCTTCGGCTTCTCGCCACCCTGGCCACCTGCGCGCCGCCGGAGCGATCGGTCCGTTACAGCCGCGTGATCACGACATAGAGCAGCAACAGATACAGCCCGAAGCCGATCCAGCCCAGCAGCCCGGCAAAAGCCGCCGCGAACAGGAACAGCGCGGCGCCGAGACCGATCACCAGCCCCAGGATCAGACCCAGCGACAGCGGCGGCAGCCAGCCCAGCGCGATCGCCCAGCTGGCCTGGCGCGGAACATAATCGAGATCGAGGCCCTGCGGCGGCAGGCCGTCGACGACGAAGCGGGCGATATCGTCCCACTGGCTTTCGCGGATGCCGGCACCGTGCCCGCCAGCGACATAATCGATCTGGTGTGACTGCGCCGCGCCGATCGTCACGCAGCTGATCCGCGCTCCGCTGACCGGCACGGCATCGCGCTGGGCAAGTTGGTCGAAGCCGTGATGCCCGGCGCTGCCCAGGTCGAGCGCCTTGAGGCGCGATAGACCGTTGGGGAAGATCGCAACGACCCAGTCCTTGCTCGCGACATAGTTCAGCACGGCGTCCACCTGCCGCCACTTGCCGGTGATGGCGCGGTGCCAGTCATATTGGCGGCGCACCACGCTGCCGGCGAACACGATCCGGCGGAAGCGGGCGGCGGGATAATCCTCCAGCGCGCGTGCGGCGAGATAGGTGCCGTTGGAGTGGCCGACATAGGAGAAATCGGCATTGGGATAGAGCGCCCGCCATTCGGCATAGCTGTCCATCATCCAGCGCACCTTGGCGCGGCGAACCCAGGGCAGGACGAACGGCACCATGGCGAGATAGCCATAGCTCAGCGTCATCGCGCGGACCTTGCGCGGTGTGCCCGTCGCCGTTGCGTCGGCTGCCCGCTCCATGATCTTGCGTGCGATCTTGCGGGTCCAGAAGCCCCGGTCGCGGATGCCGTGGATGACGAAGACCACGTCGGTAACCGTCGGGTCGCCGTCCGGCGCGGCGCCGTTCACCGCGAAGCTGTTGGGAATGGCGACCGGATCGCCGCGCGCGTCGCGTAGCGCGCGCAATTCCGCCGGGCTCTCGCGCAGCGCCGCCATGAAACGCCATTTGCGGTCGCGATTGCCCGCATCGTCCATCGCGATCGCAGTGGGATGGTTGGTATGAGGCAATTCGATCAGCACGAAACTGTCGCTGGTCAGGTCGACCGCGAAATCGATCGTATCGTCGGGTGCTACGGTATCGTCCTGCGATCCCAGGAGCTGGACCACCTGGATCGGCGCCTCCCGCCGCCGCCGGGTCAGGGCGAGCCATTGCAGGCGGGTCTGGACGATGAAGGGCGCGCCCTGGCGAATGCGCAGCAGGGTCCAGCGGCCGTTGAGGAAGATATCGCCGATCAGGATCAGGAAGGCCCACCATGCCGCGATCACCGGATTGGCAGCCGCATTCAGCGACCAGCCCCGCGCCATGCCGGCGAGCATCACCAGCCGGTCGATCCGGCCGGCCCATGGCTTGGCCTCGACATGATCTTCGAGCCCCGGTTCGAACGGCGCATCGGCCGTCTCGCCATGCGCGATGATCGTGGCCTTGCGGGCGATCAGCGATCCCATCGAATGGCCGACCAGCACGATCCGCGCATGATCCTGGCGCTGCATCAGGCCGTCGATCTTGTCGACCACCTTTGCCGCGATCAGCTCGGGCCGCGCGGCAGTGAGGGGAAAGGCATAAGGCAGCCGGGGGCAGAATATCGTCGCGTCGGGCCAGGTGGCGCGCACCGTCGCGGTCACTGCCGCCATCTTCAGCGGCGATCCCCTCAGGCCATGCAGCACGACGACCAGCGTGCCGCCGTCCGTTCCCCGATCCAGGCCGTCACGCGAGTCGATGCCCATTGCGCTTTCCCCCGTCAGCGTCGGCGCGAGGCTGCACCTTGCGGGGTGCATGGTCAACGAAGCCCGGCGGCGAATGGCGCCTGAATGGATGTTTCGACGATGACGGACCGGATGCGGGTTTATGTCGTCCCAGGCGCGATCGATTCAACCGCGAGCCCATTCGATGCATCGCGCACACCGGTCGGGACGCGACAATTCCGGCCGCGCTGTTTCTCATGATGGCCGATTGCTTACGCTTCGACCGTCCCTGTTTCCTGATTTTAGCCCGCTGTTACGCGGGAAATTTCCGCTGTTAATTCCATAACAGGGAAAAGGCGGGCCAATCTATTGAAATACCCGGCTAAAAATTGCCGAAAAATCCAACTTTTTCCCTGTTAATTCGCCAGAAAAAAACTGCGCCCTGTTATCGGCCTGGAACAGGGAGGCCAGCCGTCACCACGCCGCTATTTCACTCCGATCAGCCAGGGCTGCACCACGCCGGTCGGTTTGGGCGTCCCGTCGATCCGCTCGGCCCGGATCAGCGGCACGGGCTTCAGGATCATCTGCCCCTTCATCGGGCCGGATCCTGCGCCGATCGGCTGGGCGAGAATCTTGCGCACCACCTCCATGCCCTCGACGACCCGGCCGAACGCGGCGTAGCCGGTGTACCCCGGCTTCGCGTCCATGCTCGGATGCGCGCCGAGCATGATCGCGAAATTGCCGGTCGCGCCATTCTCGTCGCGGCCATGCGCCATCGAGATCACCGTATCGAGATGGCGGATGCCGGTCCGGTTGGTCGGCTCGAGCGGCACCGGCGACGGCAACATACGCCGCGCATCCGTGCCGATCCCGCCCTGGACGAAACCGTAGGTCGGGTCGGCCTTGCTCCGCGCCGAGCGGTAGAAGCTGGTATTGTCCAGCCGCTTGTCGTCGACATAAGCGAGGAAGTTCGCGGTGGTCTTGGGCGCACGCTTCGCGTCGAGCGCGATCACGATCGGCCCGAGCGCGGTGACGATCCGCACGCGCACCGTCCCCGGTGCGGGCCGGTTGAGGTGCTGTTGCGGCATGGCTGGCGTCGCAGTTGCCAGCGCCACGAGGGCGAAAAGGGAGAGAATCGGGCGCATCGGGCTCGCTCGAAGGGGGTGAAGCCCCTGCGAGCTAGGGGTTGGGCGAGGTCGACGCAAGCGGCGCGCCGAAAACCCTCTCCCAGCGGGAGAGGGAGGGCCCCGCCGCGAAGCGGTGGGAGGGTGAGGGTGAACGGAATCGCTCGGGTCACCCTCACCCTTCCGCGCTTCGCGCTCCCTCCCTCTCCCGCTGGGAGAGGGGTTTATCGTGCGGCGATCACCGGCCGCTGCCAGCCGCCGCCGAGCGACCGGAACAGGTCGATCTGCGCGCTGGCGATCCGAGCATCCGCGGCTGCCAGATCGGCGTCCGCGTCTGCGAAGGTCCGCTCCGCATCGAGCACTTCGAGGAAGTCGATCTGCCCCTCGCGCTGACGGGCGCGGGTGATGCGGGCCGCCGCTTCGGCGCCGTCGCGCGCTGCCTGCAGGGCGGCCCGGCGCCGCAACTCGCCCTGATAGGCGGACAGGGCCGTCTCGGTCTCCTCCAGCGCCTGGAGCACCGTGCCGTCGAACGACGCAAGCGCCTCGCGGCTGTCTGCCTCGGCGCCGGCGATGCGTGAGCGGGCCGCTTCCTGATTGGGGAAGGACCAGCTGATCAGCGGCCCCACCAGGAAGCGCAGCGCGCCGCCGGTGAACAGATCGCCAATGCTGGCGCTGCTCGACCCGATCGATCCGCCGAGCGAGATGCGCGGGTAAAGCTCGGCCGTCGCCACGCCGATCCGCGCCGTCGCTGCCGCCAGCCGTTGCTCGGCCGCGCGCACATCGGGGCGCCGGGCAAGCAGGGCCTGGCCGTCGCCGACCGGGATCGGCTGGTCGAGATGCGGCGTGTCGGTGCGCGCCGCGGCGATCTCGGGCAGTTCCTGCGGCGTGCGGCCGGTCAGGGTCGCCAGCCGGAACAGTGCCGCCTGGCGCTGCGCCTCGATCGCGGGGACGAGCGCGGCGCGCTGGTCGCGCAACGTGGTGATGCGCACCTGGTCGAGCTTGGCCGCGCGGCCGGCCTCGACCCGCTTGCCGGTCAGCGTCGCGGACTTGTCGAGCAGCTCGACGATATGCTTGGCGACGCCAAGCCGCTCGGCCGAGGACGCGGCATCGACATAGGCCCGCGTGGTCGCGGCGACCACCGCGACTCGCACGGCGTCCGCATCGGCATCCGCCGCGCGGACGTCGCCGCGCGCTGCCTCGATGTTGCGGCGGACGCGGCCGGCCAGGTCGACCTCATAGGCGACGCTCAGGCCGACATCATAGGACTCGCCCTCGGACGCCGTGCCGGGCAGGCGCTGGCCGTCGGGGGTGCGGCCATAGCCGCTGGTCGCGCCGATCGTCGCCTGGGGCAGCCGGTCCGACCGGACGCCGCGCAGCGAGGCGCGCGCCTTGTCGAGCCGCGCGACCGCCACGCGGATATCGGTGTTGGCGGCCAGCGCGTCGGCGACGAGCTGGTCGAGCGTCGGGTCGCGGTAGAGCTGCCACCAGCGGTCGTCCGCCTGGGCGGTCGAGACGCCGGGGTTGGCGCTGCCGATGAACTGCCCCGCCGCCTTGGGCGGGGCCACCGGCGCGACGAAGTCGGGGCCGGCCGCGCAGGCTGACAGGGCCAGCGCGGAGATCGATGCAAGCAATAGCTGTTTCATGACGGCCGCTCCTTATTCGGCGGGCTGAAGGGTCGCTGGCAGGTCATGCTCGCGACGGCGGGAGAACCGCACCGCGAGCGCCCGGCAGACGACGTAGAAGGTCGGCGTGAAGAGCAGGCCGAAGGCCGTGACCCCGATCATCCCGAAGAACACCGCGGTGCCCAGCGCCTGGCGAAGCTCGGCGCCTGCCCCGCTCGCCAGCACCAGCGGCACCGTGCCGAGGATGAAGGCGAAGCTGGTCATCAGGATCGGGCGGAGACGGGTCTGTGCTGCCCGCACTGCCGCCTCGACCGGCGACAGGCCATCCTGCTCCTCGGCCTGCTTGGCGAACTCGACCACGAGGATCGCGTTCTTCGCGGCCAGCGCGATCAGCACGACCAGGCCGATCTGGGTCAGGACGTTGTTGTCCATACCCCGCAGGTTCACGCCGGTCATCGCGGCGAGCAGACACATCGGCACGATCAGCACGATGGCGAGGGGCAGGGTGACGCTCTCATATTGCGCCGCCAGCACCAGGAAGACGAACACCACGGCCATCAGGAAGACGATGCCGGCCGTGCTGCCTGCCGCCTTTTGCTGATACGCGATGCCCGTCCACTCATGCGAGTAACCGGCGGGCAGGGTGGAGTCGGCGAGCTTCTCCATCGTCACCAGCGACTGGCCCGAGGAGAAACCCGGTGCCGTATCGCCATCCACCTCGACCGCGGGGAAGAGGTTGTAGCGCACGACCCGGTACGGCCCGGTCTTGTCCTGGAAGGTCGCGACCGATCCGATCGGCACCATCTGGCCCGAGTTGGAGCGGGTCTTCAGGTTCGCGATGTCCGCAGTGGTATTACGGAACGGCGCATCGGCCTGGGCCGTGACGCGGTAGGTGCGCCCGAGCAGGTTGAAATCGTTCACGAATGCCGAACCGAGATAGACCTGCAGCGCCTCGAACACCCGCTCCGGCGGCACGCCGAGCATGTTCGCCTTGGTCCGGTCGACATCGGTGAAGATGCGCGGCGTCGCGGTGTCGAAGAAGGTGTAGATCTGCGCAAGCCCGCTGGTCTGATTGGCCTTGCCGATCAGGTCATAGGAGTTCTTGCCGAGATCGGCGTAACCGCGCCCCTCGGTATCCTGCACCATCATGCGGTATCCGCCGGCCGAGCCGATGCCCTGGATCAGCGGCGGCGGCACGATCAGCAGCCGCGCCTCGTTCACGTCCGCGGTCGCCTTGCGCGCCTCGTCCATGATGCCCGCAAAGGTGACGCCCAGCTTCTCGCGCTCGGCAAAGCTCTTCAGCGGGAAGTAAGCGGCGGCCGAATTGGGCGCGAGCGTCTGCGACGGGCCGTCGAAACCGGCCAGCATCACCGAACCCTCGATGCCCTTGAGCGGCAGGATCTTGGCTGCGACCTTGCGCATCACAGCGTCGGTCCGCTCGATCGAAGAGCCCGGCGGCAACTGGATCACGGTGAGGAAATAGCCCTGGTCCTGCGCCGGCACGAAGCCGGTCGGCGTGATCCAGAACACCCCGCCGGTCAGCGCGATGAGGCCCGCATAAGCGAACATCATCTTCTTCGGTGCATTGACCAGTTTGCGGGTGAGGCTGGCATAGCCGACGCTCATCCGCTCGAACCCGCGGTTGAACGCATCGCCGGCACGGCCGATGATCCGCTGGAACCGGTTGCCCTCGTCCGTCCTCTCCTTGTGGCGGAGCAGCAGGGCGGCGAGCGCGGGCGACAGGGTCAGCGACAGGACGAGCGAGATGATCGTCGCGGTCGAGATGGTCACCGCGAACTGGCGGTAGAAGGCGCCCGACAGGCCGGTCAGGAACACCGTCGGCACGAACACTGCGCAGAGCACCAGCACGATCGCGACCAGCGCGCCCGACACTTCGTCCATCGACGTGCGCGCCGCCTCTAACGGGGAGAGCCCGCGCTCGAGATTGCGCTCGACATTCTCCACGACGACGATCGCGTCGTCGACCACCACGCCGATCGCCAGCACCAGCCCGAACAGCGACAGGTTGTTGAGTGAGTAACCGAACGCGGCGAGCACCGCGAAGGTACCGATCAGTGAGACCGGGATCGCGACCACCGGGATAATCGCCGCACGCCATTTCTGGAGAAACACCAGGATGACGAGCACGACCAGGATGACCGCCTCGAACAGCGTGTCCTTCACCGCGTCGATCGACTGGGCGATAAACTCGGTGGGGTTGTAGATGACCTTGTACTCGAGCCCCTTGGGGAAATGGGCGGACATCGCCTTCATCTCGCGTTCGACGCCCTGTGCGGCGGCGAGCGCGTTGGAGCCGGGGCGCTGGAACGCTGCGACGATCACCGTCGGCTGGCCGCTGAGATAGGTATTGGTGCCGTAATCCTGCGCGCCGAGCTCGACCCGGGCGACGTCCGACACCTTGACCTGGCGGCCATCGGGGTCGGTACGGATCACCACATCGGCGAATTGCTTGGGGTCGGTCAGGCGGCCCTGCGTCTCGACATTGAGCTGAAACGCATTGCCGCTGGCATAAGGCGGCTGGCCGAGCGTGCCGGCGGCGACCTGCACGTTCTGCGCCCGCAGCGCTGCGACGATCTCGCCGGCGGTCAGGTCGAGCGCGGCGGCGCGGCCCGGATCGATCCAGACGCGCATCGAATAGTCGCGCGACCCGAACAGCTGCACGTCGCCCACACCGTCGATCCGGCTCAGCCGGTCGCGCACCTGGGTGAGCGCATAGTTGGAGATATAGCCGCGATCGAGGCTGTTGTCGGGCGAGATCAGGTTCACGACCATCAGGAAGTCGGGCGACGTCTTGCGCGTCACCACGCCAAGCCGCTGCACTTCCTCGGGGAGGCGCGGCACTGCGATGGCGACGCGGTTCTGCACCAGCACCTGCGCGGCATCGAGATCGGTGCCCTGCTTGAAGGTGACGGTGATGACGACCTTGCCGTCACCGGTCGATTGTGACGACTGGTACAGCATGTTGTCGACGCCATTGATCTCCTGCTCGATCGGCGCAGCGACGGTCTCCGCGACCGTCTCGGCCGAGGCGCCCGGATAGCCGGCGCTGACGGTCACGGTCGGCGGGACGATGTCGGGATATTGCGAGACCGGGAGAGACCAGTAAGCGATCGCCCCGACAAGGGTGATGACGACCGCGATCACCGCGGCGAAGATCGGGCGCGTGATGAAGAAGCGCGAGAGGCGCATGGATTTCGTCCTTTGAAAAAAGGGTCGCTTGTTCGGGTCTCGTGTCGCCCTCACCCTTCCGGCGCTTCGCGCCTCCTTCCCTCTCCCGCCGGGAGAGGGAAGGGGCCCGCTCGGCGCAGCCGAGTGGGAAGGGTGAGGGTGAAAGCCCTTTAGTTCGCGATCGTCGCCTCACCGGCGACCGGCAGCGACACCGCCGGTCCGGTCGTGGCCGCCGCCGTGGCACCGATCCGGCCCGCCTTGGGTGCGACCTTCGCGCCGGGCATCGCCATCTGGTTACCGGCGATGATCACCCGGTCGGTCGACTTCAGGCCCGACCGCACGATGCGCAGGCCGTCGACTACCGGACCCAGCTCGACCGGCTTGGCCGAGACCTGGTTCTGCGCGTCGACCGTCAGCACGATTTTCCGCGCCTGGTCGGTCTGGATCGCCGTGTCGGGCACGAGCAGGGCCTGGGCCTTGCCGCCGGCGGCGAGGCGCATATTGCCGAACATGCCGGGCGTCAGGAAATAGCCCGGGTTGGACAGTACCGCGCGGCCGCGGATCGTGCCGCTGCGCTGGTCCAGGCCATTGTCGGTGAAGTCCAGGCGGCCCTTCCAGCGATGCTCGGTCTCGTCCTGCAGCTGGATCTCGACTGCGGCCGGCTCGGCGCCGGGCTGACGGGCGCGCTGGGTCTTCAGGTACAGCGCCTCCGATCCGTCGAAGGTGAAGTAGATCGGGTCGAGCGCGTTGATCGTGGTCAGCACCGAGCCGTTGGTGCCTTCGCCGCCCGCGACCTGGTTGCCGGCATCGACCTTGCGGTCGGAGATGCGCCCGGCGATCGGCGCGCGGACCTGCGTGAACTCGACGTCGAGCGCACGAGCCCGGAGCCGGGCATCGGCCGCGGCGACGGCCGCCGACGCCGCCTGGACACGCGCGCGGAGCGAGTCGACTTCGCCCGCCGACACTGCCTCATCGGCGATCAGCCGTTGAGCGCGGCCGAGATCGGCCTGCGCCAGCGCCAGCGCGCTGCGGGCACTCGCTGCATTCGCGCGGGCCTCGGCCAGCGCTGCGTTGAACGGGCGGGGATCGATGGTGAAGAGCAACTGGCCCTTGCGCACGATCTCACCGTCGCGGAAGTGGATGCCGGTCACTTCGCCCGCCACGCGCGGACGGATCTCGACCGTGCGGCTCGGGGCGAAGCGGCCGACATAATCGTCCCATTCGCTGACGTCGCGCACCAGAGGTGCCGCGACCGTTACCGCCGGAGGGGGAGGGGCGGCGGCAACGGCCGGGGACTCACCGGCCAGCTTGGTGCCGGCCGCGGCGACGAGCGCCAGGGGGATAAGGACGATCGCCGCACGCCGCGTTCGCGACATGCGGTTGAAGCCGTCGACCAGCGGTCGCGCGGTCGTGCTTTCGATAGGGGTGATCATGTTCATGCGGCGATCCTTGGATTGGCGTAGATCTGGACGAGGCCGACACGGTCACCGGTGACGCTCGCCACCAGGGTCTCGGCCTGGGAAAGGGTGAAGCCGGCGTCGAGGAACCGGTCGATCTCGGCCTGGGCGATGGCATAGCCACGGCGCCAGGCATGGACGGCGAGCCGCCGCAGCGCTTCGAGCTTGCTGTCGGCCAGCCGCGAGCGGGTGCCGATGCCGAACAGGCCGCCGAGCGCGCGGGACACCCGGCCGGGCTCCTCCAGGCTGGACAGGCTGTCGCGGCGCGACACCGCGATCACGCTCCATTCGAGCGCCGAGAAGCGAGCGGTCTCGCCGTCCGGCGCGACCGACACCTCCATGGCGCGGCTGCGGACGGGGGCGGCGAACATATTGTCGATGTCGAGATAGGCCATGGCGATTCCCTTTGAATGATTGGCCACGGGACCCCGATCGCGAAGACGGCATGTCTTGCGGGCGGATGCGCTCGGGGCGTGAAAGGTCGGCAAAGGACAGCCTCACGCCGTCCGTTCGTCGATCCTCGAAAATGATGATGCGCGATTGGCCTCAGGCCGCTCGCAGGTGGTTCAGCAGTCCGACTTGGTCATGGGCGTTTCCCTCCGCCATGGCGAGCCGGTGAAGGACCCGCATTCAATACCAATCGGTATATAACGTTATGCTGCGGCGCGTCAAGCGCCTTTCATACCGGTGGGTACAATTAATTTCAATCAGCGAGTGGGCCAGACCGACAGGCTGGTTTCGACCAGCTGGCTCAGCTCCTGGCAGGTCGCGCCGGAACCCGCCTGGACCGAGAGTCCCTGCAGCAGCGCGGTGAGATAACGCACCAGCGCGACCGGCTCGATCGTCTCGGGCAGGTCGCCCTCTTCCTTAGCCCGCTCGAACCGCGCGATCATCGCGGCCTCGGACGAGGCACGGCGCTTGACCACCTCGGCCTTGATCGATTCGGCTTCGACGCCGCAGGCACTCATGCTGATCACGCCAAGGCACCCCTTGGGATCGCATGTGCTCATCTGGATTTCGAGCGCGCCGCGCAGCAGCTTCTCCGCCACCCCGCGCGCCGTCGGCGCGTCGAGCGCGTAGCGCATATAAGCAAGCTTTTCGCGCTCGTAGAGGTCGAGCGCCTTGTGGAACAGGGCTTCCTTGTTGCCGAACGCAGCGTAGAGACTCGGCTTGGTGATGCCCATCTCGGCCGTGAGTTCGGACATGGACGCGCCCTCATACCCGCGGCTCCAGAAGACCCGGAGAGCGGAGGCGAGCGCGCTTTCCACGCAGAATTCCCGGGGCCGTCCTTTGACTGCTGCCGGGGCGAGAATCTGTTCCATACCGATCGGTATATAGCGCGCTTTCCGTAAACGTCCAGTACCTCAAAAATCCTCCCCGGCACGAGGAGGGGGACCATTCGCTTCTTCCAGCGAATGGTGGAGGGGGATTTCCGCAGACGGTACGCTTGGGGATGTCCCCCTCCACCACCCGCCTGAAGAAGGCGGGCGGTCCCCCTCCCCGTGCCGGGGAGGAATTGCAGTGAATTGACACCCGCCTCTGTCGCTCCTAGCAGATGCAAACGCGAATCACTCGCATTAGCATCTAGCACGACATCTCGGGGGTACCATGATCGACCATATCACCACGCCGCGCGGGGCTATCCGCGGGGGCTCGGCCGCGCTCGCGATCGCCTGGGTGCTGGCCGCCGGCACGGCGCACGCTGCCGACGAGGCTCGCCCGGCCGATGAGGACAAGGATCTCGTCACTGTCACAGCGACGCGCATCCCGCAGCCGGTCGCGGACGTGCCTGCCACCGTCACCGTGATCACAGCCGACACGATTGCCGATCAGCTCGCCTCCGACGTCAAGGATCTGGTCCGCTTCGAACCCGGCGTCAGCGTCCGCCGCGCGCCCGCCCGCTTCGGTGCGGCGCAGGGTGTCACCGGGCGTGACGGCAATGCCGGTTTCAACATTCGCGGGCTCGAGGGCAACCGCGTGCTGATCCAGGTCGATGGCGTGCGCGTGCCCGACGGCTTCGAATTCGGCGCGCAGAGCGCCGGGCGCGGCGACTATGTCGATCTCGGCGTGATCAAGTCGGTCGAGATCCTGCGCGGCCCGGCCTCGGCGCTCTATGGCAGCGACGGCTTGGCCGGCGCGGTCAGCTTCGTGACCAGCGACCCGCAGGATTTCCTCACCGGCGGCAAGAGCTTCGGCGGCATCGCCCGTGCCGGCTTCGATTCGGCCGACGACCAATTCTCCGAAACCGGCATCGTCGCCGGCGCGATCGGCAACTGGTCGGCGATGCTGGCCTATACCGGCCGCGACGGACAGGAGCTCGACAACAAGGGCACGAACACATCACCCAACGCGAACCGCACCGCACCGAACCCGCAGGACACCAACTCCAATGCGGTGCTGGCCAAGCTCGTCTGGACGCCCGACGGCCATAACCGCCTTCGCCTCACCTATGATCATCTCGACGGCCATGTGCGCACCAATGTGCTGAGTGGTATCTCGAACGCGCCAACGATCCCGGCGACCGGCGTGATCGGTCTGACGGCGAGCGACCACACCAGGCGCAACCGCGTCAGCGTCGACTGGCGCTATACCGGCACTGGCGCGATCGCCTCGGCGCAGCTCACCGCCTGGTATCAGGATGGCGAGAACCGCCAGTTCACTGCGGAAGACCGCAACACCGCCGCCGACCGCACGCGGCTCAACACCTTCGAGAACCGGGTCTATGGCGCGAGCGTCGAGGTGCGCAGCGACTTTTCGACTGGGTCGCTGACGCACAAGCTGGTTTACGGCGGCGATGCCAGCTTTACCCGGCAAAAGGGATTGCGCGACGGCACCGTGCCGACGCCGCCCGACGTCTTCCCTACCCGGGCCTTCCCGGTGACCGATTATACGCTGGCCGGTGCGTGGCTGGCCGACGAGATCGGCATTGGCGGTGGGGTGGTGACGCTGCATCCTGCGCTACGCTTCGACCACTACAGTCTCGATCCGCAGAACGACCCGTTGCTGCCCGCATTCGCCGCAGCGGAGCAGAGCGATTCCCGCATCTCGCCCAAGCTCGGACTGGTGGTGCGGCCGGTGGAGGGTGTGCGGCTGTTCGCCAATTATGCGCGCGGCTTCAAGGCACCCTCGCCGACTCAGGTAAACCAGTTCTTCCAGAACCTGTCGCAAGGCTACACGTCGATCCCCAACCCCAATCTGCGCCCGGAAACGAGCGAGACCTGGGAAGGCGGGGTCAAGCTCGGTACCGGGCCGATCAACGCGGACGTCACAGGCTTCACCGGCCGGTACAAGGATTTCATCAGCCAGGAAGTGGTGAGCGGCGGCTTCACGCCCGCCAATCCGGCGGTGTTCCAGTTCATCAACCTCAACCGGGTGAAGATCGAAGGCGTCGAAGGCAAGCTCGAGGCACGCAGCGGCGGCTTCAGCGGCCGGCTCGCGGCCAGCTACGCCAAGGGGACGGTCACCGGTACGGGCGGCGCGAAGTCGCCGCTGTCGACGATCGATCCGGTCAAGCTGGTCGGCGGGATCGGCTATGATGCGTCCGACCGCCGCTTCGGTGGGCAGATCGTCGCCACGCATTCCGCACAGAAGCCGAAGTCCGCGACGACCTATGTCGGCACGAGCGGCCCGGCGAGCATCTGCACCGGCGTCGGCGGCTGCTTCCGCCCGGGTGGGTTCACGATCGTCGACGCGACGGCCTATGTCCGCGTCGCCAAGGTGCTGACTCTGAGGGCCGGCATCTTCAACATCTTCGACAGGAAATATGCCTGGTGGAGCGACGTCCGCGGCCTCGCCGCCAGCTCGGCGGTCACTGACGCCTATACCCAGCCCGGCCGCAACGCGAGCGTGTCCCTGACGGCAAAATTCTAACCCGGTTTCCCCCTCCCTTCCTCTCCGGGAGGGGCTGGGGAGAGAAGCAGTCGCACCCCCCGGATTTGCCCCCCGGGACTGTTTCTCTCCCCCTCTTGTCCAGACATCGAGGAGCCATGCTCATGAAGACATTCTCGTTTCGCCTGGTGCTCGCCGCCAGCCTGCTCGCTCTCCCGCTCGCGCCAGCGCTTGCCGACGGCCCGGTCGTGCCGCGCAGCGCTGCCGAGGAAAAAGCGGCGTTCGAGGCGGATCGCGCTGCGATCCTCGCCATGGCTGGCAATTACAAGGTGACCTTCGACATGAAGGAAACCACGCCTTGGCGCGCCGATTACACCCCGATTCCCGCCAAGATCTCGGGTGGGCATGAAAGCGTCCGCGTGATCGAGGACAGCGGTCGCCACATCGTGCTGCAGCACATGCTGGTCGTCACCAGTGAGGGCAAAACCATGGTGATCAAGCATTGGCGCCAGGACTGGAGCTTCGAGCCCGCCTCGTTCCTCGCTTATGCCGGCAATGGCCGCTGGAATGTCGAAGCGATCCCGGACCGCATGCGCAAGAGCCGCTGGTCGCAGACCGTGTGGCAGACCGACGATTCCCCGCGTTACGGCGGTTGGGGCGAATGGACCGACGACGGCGGCGTGCGGCGTTGGCGCAGCAGCTGGACCTGGCGCCCGCTCGCCCGCCGCGACGCGGTGCGCCACCCGCGCTACGATCGTTATCTCGCCATCAACCGCCACTCGCCCTCGCCGGCGGGCTGGATCCACTGGCAGGACAATATCAAGATGGGCCCGGTCGACGGGAAGATCGTGCCCTTCGTGCAGGAAACGGTGCTCAACACCTATGCGAAGGACGATAAGTACGACGTGAAGGCGGCCGACGATTACTGGGCCGCCACGAAGGATTATTGGGCGGCGATCCGCGGGGCGTGGGACGCGGCCATCGCGAAGGATAAGGGGGTCTCGGTCGCCGAAGTCGCCGAGACCGGGTCAGCCTCGGGCGAGCGGCTGATGGACTATGCGGATCAGATCCAGACGGGCAAGCTGACCACTGCGGCGGCGATCGACCAGGGCAAGGCGGTTATTGCCGAGGTGACGAAGCGGTAGAGCGGCCCCCACTTCCCACCGTCATGCCGGACTTGTTCCGGGATCCATGCTTCCGCGCGCGCAACAGGCGTTGTGTTTGCGGAACGATGGACCCCGGAACAAGTCCGGGGTGACGGGAGTGATTGAGCCGGGCGACTCGCCTATTCGAGCGACTCCACCAGGTCCTTGGTTTCCTTCAACCCCAGATGCGTCGCATCGCGAGCAAGCTTGATCGCATCGATCTTGCGCCCCGCGGAAAGCAGCGCGCGAACCTGTTCCTCCACCTCGGGCGGCAAAGAGGTAGTCGGCGCGTCGATCGGAGTGCCTCGCGCAACCGGCGGCGCGCGATAGGCCGGCGCCCGTGCGCCGCCCATCAGCGGATCGCGCCCGCGCCCCGATCGCAGGGCCAGGGCAAGCACCACCAGGAAGACGACCCCGATCGCGATCAGCACGGGAACGGGTATGAACATCTTACCGCGTCACCACATCGCCGGAGACCGTCACCCGCTCCAGCACGCGATCGGCCGGCCAGTAATCGCCGACGGCATAATGCTGAGTCGAGCGATTGTCCCAGATGCCGATCGCGTTCGGCGTCCAGCGGAAGCGGACCTGATATTCGGGCACCTTGATCCGCTCATAGAGCAGGCGCAGCAGCTCCTTGCTCTCCTCCTCGGGGATGCCGAGGATCCGCGTCGTGAAGGTGTAGTTGACGTAGAGGATCTTCTCGCCGGTCTCGGGATGCGTGCGCACCACCGGATGCGCCACCGCCGGGAAATCGCGGGCGAGCTGCGCCCGTTTCTCTTCGCTCACCCGCCCGCCGAAGCTCGCGACGATGTCGTGCTCCGCGTCGAGGGTCGCGATGCGATCCTTCACCGGCTGGGGCAGGCCCTCATAGGCGGCCGCCGTATCCGACCAGATCGTGTCGCCGCCCAGCGCCGGCAGCAACCGGGCGCGTAACACCGAGGCGATCGACGGCCGTTCGCGGAAGGTCACGTCGGTATGCCATTTGTTATAGGCCTTGAACGGCGTGAACGTGTCGGACGTGAGCTGCACGCCCTCGACGCCCCGGATCACCAGTACTTCGGGATAGCCCTCGACATGCGGGATGACCGGATGGCCCTCCAGCTCGCCGAATAGCCGGCCCACGCGGAGATGGCTTTCATAGTCGATATCCTGATCGCGGAAAAAGATCACCTTGTGGGTGAGCCACGCCTCGCGGACGATCTCGGCCACGCTGTCGTCGAGCCGCTGGTTCAGCCCGACGCCCGATATCTCCGCCCCGATCGTCGGGGTCGAGGGCATGATGACGATCCCGCGCGACGCCGCGCGTTCCTGCAGGTCGGTCCGGATGTTCAAAGCGGTCGCCATGGCGATCTCCTCTCGATGCTCAATGTCTGCCCTTGCACAAGGTTGCGCAATGGGGGTCTCACCCTTCCGGAAACAGCGCTGGCCCCTCTCCTTCAGCGAACGACAGGGCCGGCGGCTGCATCACCAGCGCGCCTGGCGCGACATCCTCGGTCACCCACACATTGCCGCCGATCGTCGCGCCGCGGCCGATCCTGACCCGGCCGAGGATCGTCGCGCCGGCATAGACCACCACATCGTCCTCGACGATCGGGTGGCGGGCGAAGCGTTCGCGCACGCTGTGCCCGTCCTCGGGCGGCAGGCGCCGCGCGCCGAGCGTGACATGCTGGTAGAGCCGCACGCGTGCGCCGATGATCGCGGTCTCGCCGATCACCACGCCGGTGCCGTGATCGATGAAGAAGCTCGGCCCGATCGTCGCGCCCGGATGGATGTCGATGCCGGTGCGCGCGTTGGCGATCTCCGAGATGACGCGCGCCACCAGCGGCGCGCCCAGCTCGAACAGCTGGTGCGCCAGCCGGTGGTACATCACGGCGACCGCGCAAGGGTAGCAGATCAGGATTTCGTCGACGCTGCGCGCGGCGGGGTCGCCCTGAAAGGCCGCGGCGACGTCGCTGTCGATCAGCCGGCGGATCTCGGGCAGCGCGGCGGCGAACAGGCGGACGATGGTGTCGCCGTGATCGCATTCGAACCGGTCGCCGGTCTCCGCCTCCCAATAGCGCAGCTCGCGCGCGATCTCCGCTTCGAGCAGGCCGAACGCCTGTTCGAGCCGCAGCCGGACGAAGACATCCTCGGTCGTCCCCTCGAAATGGCCGAGCCGCTGCGGGAACAACGCCGCCTCGAGATGCTCGAGCATGAACTCCAGCGCCACGCGCGAGGGAAAGCGCGCCGTGCCGGCACTGGCGTGGCGCTGGTGCGCGGCGCGCCAGTCCCGCCGCGCCGAGGCGAGGCCCAGCACGACGCTGTCGATCGAATCATCGGCCATCAACATATCGCACCTTCGCCTTGCTCAACGCGCCATATTCCTATCAGTTAGGTAGGATATAAAAAGCCAAGTTCGCCTTGTCGCTCCGAAAGCGCGACTAACCGGGGCGCGGATTTGCCCCCAAACCTAAGTCTGCATTCTCCCTGCCGCGGACTGCTCCCATTTCCGCAGGATGAGCAGCACCGCTTCAGATGACGGGTTTTTCATGTTCCATCCATCACGGCGTCAGACGGGTGGGCATAGGGGCATGCGATGAAAACCATCCTCCCCGGCTCCGCGTCCCGCCGCGGTTCCTCGCCCAGGGCGCTCCGCTGGATCGGCGGAATCGCGCTGGTCGCTTCCGCTGCGCTGCTGGTCGTGGCGGCAATCGCCGGCTTCTTCGATCGCGATCCGATCCGCCTGTTCGGTGATTTCGGGCGCGGGCGCGTGCCGGTCGTCGCCTTGTTCTTCTCGGGCGACCTGGGCCTGCGTTTCGGCATGGGGCCGCATGTCACGCAGGGGCTGGCCGTGCGCGGCATCCCGGTGATGGGGGTGAATTCCCCGACGGTCTTCGGCCGGCACCGCAGCCGGGCTGAGGTTGACGGGCTGGTCGCCGACGCCGTGCGCGGGGCGCTTGCGCGGGCGCATGCCGATCGGGTCGTGCTGATCGGCCAGTCCTTCGGGTCGGACGTGCTTGGCACTGGCGCCGCGCGCCTGCCGGCCGACCTGAAATCGAAGGTCGCGGCGATCGTGCTCGTGGTGCCGGGCCAGACTGTGTTCTTCCGCGCCGACCCCACCAGCCTCGCCTATCGCGGTACACCCGACGCGCAAGCGCTGGATGCGGCGCGAACCCTGTCCTGGGCGCCGCTGACCTGCATCTATGGCGCGCGCGAGACCGACAGCCTGTGCCCGTTGCTCACGGCACCGGTGAAACGGATCGCGTTGCCGGGCGGGCATTTCCTGGACAATGATCCGCGCCGGCTGATCGCGACGATCCTCGGCGCGCTGCGCCCCGTGCTGTCGGGGGTTCACGCATGATCGCCGCGCTCCTGCTGATGCTCGCCGGCGCGCCGGCCGGCGGCGGTGGCATGACCGCGACGCGCGATTTGCCGATCGGCCTGTGGCAGAATCCCAAGGCTACGCTCCGGGTGCGGACCGCGCCGTGCGGCGATGCCTTGTGCGGCGCCATCGCCGCCGCGACCCCGACGGCCGAAGCCGATGCGCGCGATGCCGGAGTCGACAAGCTGATCGGCATCCAGTTGCTCAAGGACTATCGCAGGATCGGGCCCGATCGCTGGGCCGGCACCGTCTATGTGCCCGACATGGGCCACAGCTTCTCCTCGCGGATCGAGCGGCTCTCGCCCGATACGCTGAAGATCTCCGGCTGCCTGATCGGAGGATTCCTGTGCAAGTCGCAGATCTGGAAACGCGTCTGATCCGCGCTCCGGCGCGGTCGGGCGCGGCGCAGTGGATGCTGCGGCACCGTCGCTGGCTGGTCGCGCTGGCAGTGCTGGTCGTCGCCTCGCTGGGTTTCGCGGCGCTCCATGCGCTGCTCGCCGAGGTGCGGCTGAAGGAAGTGCGCGCCGCGCTGCACGACATTCCGGATGAAAGGATCGGGCTGGCGCTGGCACTGACGATCGGCAGCTATCTTTGCCTGACGCTGTATGACCTGCTGGCGCTCCGGGCGATCGGCCGGCCGGTGCCGTGGCGCACCGCGGCGCTGGCGTCGTTCACCAGCTATACGGTCAGCCACAATCTCGGACTGTCGCTGCTGACTGGCGGATCGGCGCGCTACCGCGTCTATGCCAATGCCGGGCTCGAACTCGGCGATGTGGCGCGGGTGACCCTGCTTGCCTCGGCCACCTTCTGGGGTGGCGTGGCCGTTGTCGGCGCGGCGGCCCTGTTTTTCGCAGGCGGGCCGATCGACCTCGGCGTCGTCGCCATCGCGCCGCTTGCCGGGCATGTCGTGGGCGCGGCGCTGCTGCTGATCGTTGCGCTGCTGTTCGTCGCACGCGCTTTCGGGCGCGAGCGCATCGGCCGGGGCGATTTCATGCTGCCGGTACCGGCGCTGCCGATCATGTCGGCGCAGGTCGGCGTGGCGGCGCTCGATCTGCTGCTCGCTGCCGCCACGCTTTATGTCCTGATCCCTACGGCCTCCGCGCCGCCGCTCGACCTGTTCCTGGTCGCCTATGCGGTCGGGCTCGTCGCCGTGCTGGTCACGCATGTGCCTGGCGGCATCGGCGTGTTCGAGGCGGTCATGCTGGCGATAGTCCCGGGCGACCGGCCCGGCCTGTTCGCAGCGCTGCTGCTCTACCGCGTCATCTATTATCTCCTGCCGCTCGCCGCCGCCGCCGGCCTGCTCGGGGTCCTTGAAGGACGGCGCCTGCGCCGGCCGATCGCGGTCGGCGTGTCGATGGTCGAGCAAGCCAGCCGCGCATTGGCGCCGCCGCTGCTCGCCGCCCTGGTCTTCACCGGCGGGCTGGTGCTGCTCGTGTCGGGCGCGCTGCCTGCGGTGCATGATCGCATCTTCTGGCTGGCCGATATCTTGCCGCTGCCCTTTATCGAGGCCTCGCATTTCTCGGCGAGCCTCGCCGGCACCGCGCTGATCCTGGTCTCGCCCGCGATCAACGCCCGGCTGCGCAGCGGCTTCATCGCAGCGCGGCTGCTGCTGGTCGGCGGCGCCGTCTTCTCGATCCTGAAGGGCGTGGACTATGAGGAAGCGGCGATCCTGACGGTGATCGCCGGCATATTGCAATATTGCCGCCCGGCCTTTTACCGCCGCGCCGGCGTGTTCGACGCGCCGTTCCAGCGGTTGTGGCTCGCCGCCGCGATGGTCGCGCTCGCGCTCAGCCTCTGGGCGGGCTTCTTCGCCTACAAGCATGTGCCCTATTCGACCGATCTATGGTGGGAGTTCGCCTGGAAGGGCAATGCCCCGCGCTTCCTGCGCGCGAGCGTCGGCGCGATGGTCATCCTGGTCGCGGTGGCGGCGTGGCGGCTGCTCGCTGCGCCGGTGCGGGCGCATGGCGAAAGCGTGCTGTCACGCGAAGTGGCCGATCGCGCGCTGGCCGTCGCGCCGCGCGCGGATTCGGCGTTGGCCTTCACTGGCGACAAGCATTTCATCGTCTCGGCCTCGGCCGACGCGTTCCTGATGTACCGCGTCCAGGGAAGGACATGGGTCGTGATGGGCGATCCCGTTGGCCCGGTCGCCGCCTGGTCGGAACTGGTGTGGCGGATCCGGACCGAATGCGATGCGGCGCATGGCCGGCTCTGCTTCTACCAGGCGAGCACCGAGATGCTGCCCTTGCTGGTCGAGCTCGGCCTGCAGACGATGAAATATGGCGAGGAAGCGCATGTCCCGCTCGATCGCTTCACGCTTGACGGCCCGGCGGCCAAGTCGCTGCGCCATTCGGTGCGCCGCGCCGATGCGGCAGGCCTGCGCTTCGAGATTCTGCCCGCCGCCGATATCGCCGCTTATGGCCCGGCGCTGAAGCAGGTGTCCGATGCCTGGCTGCGCGGCAAGGCAGGCGGCGAGAAGCGCTTCAGCATCGGCCGGTTCGACCCCGATTACGTCACTCGCTTCGATTGCGCCGTATTGTGGCAGGAGGGCCGCATCGTCGCCTTCGCCAATATCTGGGCGACGCGGAACAAGGGCGAACTGTCGGTCGACCTGATGCGGCATCTGCCCGACACGCCTTACGGCACGATGGATTCCTTGCTCGTCCGGCTGATGCAATGGGGTGCCGTACAGGGCTATCGCCGCTTCAACCTGGGCATGGCGCCTTTGTCCGGATTGGGCGGCGGGCGGCTCGCCCCCGGCTGGTCGCGGATCGGCCACGCGATCTACGGCCATGCCGAGGCACTGTACGGCTTTGCTGGCCTGCGGTCGTTCAAGGCGAAGTTCCATCCCGACTGGCAGCCGCGCTATGTCGCGACTCCACCCGGCCTGCCCGCCGCGCGCGCGATGATCGACCTGATCGCGTTGATCGGCGGTTGAGCGGGGCCGTTTCGGGCGGGCCGCCCTTGCCACCAGCGGCAATAGCGCCCACATGGGGGTGGCTGGCACTCTCCCTCGGGGAGCGCCAAATCGCAAATCGGCAGCGCTGGCTTCCCGCTTGTGAAAGCGACGATTTCGTCGCGACCCAGCGACGAATCGGCTCCCTGCATGACTTTCAGACCGCTCCACGACCGAGTCCTTGTCCGCCGTATCGAGGCAGCCGAGAAGACCGCTGGCGGCATCATCATTCCCGAGACCGCCAAGGAAAAGCCGCAGGAAGGCGAGATCGTCTCCGTCGGCACCGGCGTGCGCGCCGAGGACGGCTCGATCACGCCGCTGGACGTCAAGGCCGGCGACAAGATCCTGTTCGGCAAATGGTCGGGCACCGAGGTCAAGATCGACGGCGAGGACCTGCTGATCATGAAGGAAAGCGACGTTTTGGGCGTCGTCGGCTGATCAGGCTGCTCCCGTAATTCCGGCGGTCCGCACGGATCGCACCCCCATTTCAAGGAACAGCATCATGGCAGCCAAAGACGTCAAATTCTCGCGCGACGCCCGCGAATCGATCATGCGCGGCGTCGATATCCTCGCCGACACGGTGAAGGTCACGCTTGGCCCCAAGGGCCGCAACGTCGTGCTCGACAAGGGTTATGGCGCCCCGCGCATCACCAAGGACGGCGTCAGCGTCGCCAAGGAGATCGAGCTCAAGGACAAGTTCGAGAATATGGGCGCGCAGATGCTGCGCGCGGTCGCGTCCAAGACGCACGACCATGCCGGTGACGGCACCACCACCGCCACCGTGCTCGCCCAGGCGATCGTGCGCGAGGGCATGAAGTCGGTCTCCGCCGGGGTCAGCCCGATGGATCTGAAGCGCGGCATCGACATCGCCGTGCTGCGCGTCGTCGAGGATCTTGCGGCACGCTCCAAGCCCGTCGCCAATAACGAAGAGATCGCCCAGGTCGGCATCATCTCCGCCAATGGCGACGAAGAGATCGGCCGCCGCATCGCCGAGGCGATGGACAAGGTCGGCAAGGAAGGCGTGATCTCGGTCGAGGACGCGCAGGGCGTCGATTTCGAGCTCGAAGTCGTCGACGGCATGCAGTTCGACCGCGGCTATCTCAGCCCCTATTTCATCACCAACCCGGAGAAGATGTCGATCGAACTGATCGATCCCTACATCCTGATCCACGAGAAGAAGCTGTCGAGCCTCCAGGCATTGCTGCCGATCCTCGAAGCCGTGATCCAGACCAGCCGCCCGCTGCTCATCATCGCGGAGGACATCGAGGGCGAGGCTCTGGCCACGCTCGTCGTGAACAAGCTGCGCGGCGGCCTCAAGGTCGCGGCGGTCAAGGCGCCCGGCTTCGGCGATCGCCGCAAGGCGATGCTCGAGGATGTCGCGATCCTCACCAAGGCGCAGACCGTGTCGGAAGATCTCGGCATCAAGCTGGAAAGCGTCACGCTCGAGATGCTCGGCACCGCCAAGCGCGTGACGATCGACAAGGACACCACGACCATCGTCGATGGCGCCGGCGCGCCTGAAGCGATTGCCGCCCGGGTCGAGGCGATCAAGCAGCAGATCGAGAACACCGACAGCGAGTATGACCAGGAGAAGCTCCAGGAGCGTCTCGCCAAGCTGGCCGGCGGCGTCGCGATCATCAAGGTCGGCGCGTCCACCGAAGTCGAGCTGCGGGAGCGCAAGGACCGGGTCGACGACGCGCTCAGCGCGACCCGCGCGGCGGTCGAGGAAGGCATCGTCCCCGGCGGCGGCACTGCCCTGCTCTATGCATCGAGGGCGCTCGACAATCTCAAGGGCGAAAATGACGACCAGACCCGCGGCATCGATATCGTCCGTGTCGCGCTCCAGGCGCCGCTCCGCCAGATCGCCGAGAATGCGGGCCATGACGGCGGCGTCGTCGCGGGCAAGCTGATCGACGGCAACGACCAGAATATGGGCTTCAATGCCCAGACCGAGCAATATGAGAATCTCGTCCAGTCGGGCGTGATCGATCCCACCAAGGTCGTCCGCTCGGCGTTGCAGGACGCGGCATCGGTCGCCGGCCTGCTGCTCACCACCGAAGCGGCGATCGCGGACGCCGTCACCGACCCGGCCTGACCGGCCCCGCGCCTTCCTGAGGAGTAATCTATGTCGAGAATCCCCGTTCGCCCGTTCCTAGTCGCCAAGGACGAGGACGGCGTGTTCCGCGTCACCGTGCGGACCACGCGCTACAATTCGCAAGGCTATCCGCTCGTGTCGGCCGAACTGCTCGAAGACACGTTCCGCACCCAGACGGCCGCCCGCACCTTCGTGCGCGAGACCTACAAGGCGGAAACCGGCGACATCGCCACCAAATAACGCCACGACCGGCCGCCTGAGGGCGGCCGGCGGGCTTAGCGTTTTTCGAAACGATCACCCGGCGGGAGAGTCGCGCCCAGCCGGTCGAGCTCTGCCTTCGCCGCCATGTCGCCGCGGAGGGTCCAGCGCCAGAACAGCGTCGTGGCACGCGCCACCACCTCCCGCACATGCGGCAACGGCGTGCTGCCGGGCAGCGGGATATTGTCCTGCCCGCTGAACATGCGGTGGTTCGCGCCCTCCATCACCAGCAGATATTTGCCGCCCGGCGCCATGGCGCGGAACGGCCGCTCGCGATCTTTCGGCGTGACCTTGTTGAGCCAGGCGACCTCGTCCCTGGTGCCGGTGATCGAGAAGAAGGGCATGGTGATGCCGCCGAACGCGCTCGCATCGCTCGCGGTGACAGGCGGCTGCGGGCTGAACGCGATGGCCGCCTTCACCCGGCTGTCGGCGAAGTTCAGACCCGCCATCGGATAATGCTGCCCCGCGATCGATAGCGTCGTTTGCGCACCGAAACTGTGGCCGGACATGCCGATCCAGCTCAGGTCAAGGCGTGTCAGGTCGCACCCGCCCTCGCGCCTGCGCTTCGCCAGCTCGTCGATCGTGAAATGCACATCGTCGGCCCGCGCGCGCATTTGCTCGATCGACATGGCGGCGCGGATTCCGCCCGTGCCGATGATGCCGCTGTCGCTGCCCGCATGCTGGAGATGGATCACGGCATCGCCATCGCGTACCCAGGCCTCGGCCCAAAACGTCCCGGCATCGAGCGAGCCGCCCAACCCATGGCTGAACAGGATGACGGGCACCTTGCCGGTGCCGGCGGGCATGCGGATGCGCACCGGCACGATGCGGTTGCGCGCGGCATCGCGCCACTGCGCCTCGCATATCGTGCCGGCGGACTGCGGCGGCGGGGCTGCCGCGATCGACGTTGCCGCAACGGCGGCCAGGAACAGGGTCTTCATGATTTCTCCACGGCACCCGGCGGCGCGAACAGGGCCCGGCCCAGCGCGCGCAGGCTGTGGGCGCGCCGGGCATCGGCCAGCATCGCGCCCCATTCGCGAAAGGCGATCCGGATCGGGTTGGCGGTCGGCGCGCGGTGCGCGAGGCCGTATCGGATCGGTTCGTCGGCTCGCTCCGTCGCCAAGGTGCCGAACATCCGGTCGAACACGATCAGCACGCCGCCGTAGTTCCGGTCGATATATGCGTCGTTGGATGCATGGTGCAGCCGGTGATGTGCGGGCGTGTTGAACACCCACTCGATCGGCCCGAGCCGCCCGACTGCCTCGGTATGCAGGAAGAACTGGTAACGCAGGTCGAAGGCGAGCAGCACGATCACCACCAGCGGCGGGAAGCCGAGCAGGATCAGCGGCACATAAAATGCCCAGCCCGCCGAGAAGAGATTGGTCCAGCCGAGCCGGAGCGAGGCGAGCAACGTCATCTGCTCGGCCGAATGATGCACCGAATGCGAAGCCCAGAGCCAGCGCACCCGGTGGCTGGCGCGGTGGAACCAGTAATAGGCGAACTCCACCGCGACGAAGCCCGCCGCCCAGGTCCGCCAGTCGCGAATCGGCCAGTGCACGGGCGCGATCTGCGTCGCCAGGCCGAACACCGCACTGATGGCCAGCGCATTGAGCGCGGCAAAGGGAATGTTGCCCGCCGCGAGGCCGATACTGGTCAGCGCGGCGCGGCCGTCATAGCCATGACCGCGCGCGAGGCGCCACCCGGCCTCGGCGAGGACGAGCGTCAGCATCGCCGCCAGCCAGGCCGGGGAGCGTTCGATCGTCATCAGCCTTTCCGCTGCGCCTTGAGCGTCTCGAGGCGCTGTTTCGCCGCCGCCAGTTCGGTCTGGTCGATCTTGCCGTCGCCATTGGCATCGGCGCGGTCGAACAGGATGGGCGGCGTATTGGTGAATTCCTCGCGGCTCACCCGGCGATCGCCATTCTTGTCCATCTGCTCGATCAGCGTGTCCAGGCGCTCGCCGGCCTTGGGGCGGAGCTTGAGCAGCCGGCCGAAATCGTCGCGCGCGACTGCGCCGTCGCCATTGCGGTCCAGTTTGGCGAAACGTGCGCTGCGTGCGGTCAGGAATTCGGCGCGGGTAATCGCGCCGTCGCCATTGGCGTCGGCATCGGCGAACGGGTCCATCGCATCGCCGCCGCCGAACATCTGCGCCCCGGCAGGCGCGGCGAGGGTCGTGGCGAGCAGGGCGGCAATCAGGAAAGTCTTGGTCATCTCGGGTCCTTCGAAAAGGGCGGCCGTGCCGGAGGGGACGGCACGGCCGCCGGGGCGTCAGGGGCGGGGGACGGTGCCGCTGACGGTTCGGGTGTTGCCGTTGAGGCGAGTCACGGTGCTGTTGTAGCTCGCCGTGCCGTCGCCATTGTTGGTCGCGCTGGTCGAGCGGCCGGCGGTGCGGCCGTCGCCGGTCGTGGTGGTGCGGCCGCCGCTATAGCTGCCATTGCCCCAGTTCGCGTCGCGCGAGGTATCGTAACCGCGCCCGTTGTTGGCGTGGATGCTGCGGTCGCTCGAATAATGGCCAGGACCGTATTCCCGGCTGCGTGACGCCTCATAGCCGCGACCGCCATTGGTCTGCAGGCTGCGATTGACCGACGTCGCGCCGCGCTGGCGGCTGACCGATCGGCTCTGGACCAGCCCGCGGCCATGCGCGCCCTGGATGCTGAGGACATGCCCGCGCTGGCGGGCCTCGGCGGGCGTCGCCGAAGCCGCGCCCAGGACGGCGGCGAGGGCGGCGAAACCCAGCATATGCTTGTACATGATCTACTCCTTTGCACTGGCGGCGATCCGGCCGCCGCGCATCGGCTTATGCAGCCATAGCGTAAGCCGTTGGCGTCGATCAGGTGTCACTTGGTTACAGAGTGTAACAGCGGGGCCGCCGCCTCTTTCGCGCACGGGCCGGGCAGGGCAATCTGGCGGCCATGGAGAATAGCTGCATCGCCGTGGTCGAGGATGACCGCGAGATTCGGTCGATGGTGGTCGACCTGCTCGCGCGCGAGGGATTCCGGGCGATCGGCTGCCGCACCGCCGCCGAGTTCGACCAGCTGCATGAGCGGCAACGGGTCGATCTCGCGGTGCTTGACGTGATGCTGCCGGGCGAGGACGGCTTTTCGCTGTGCCGTCGGCTGCGGGCGGCGGGCGACGTCTCGATCCTGATGGTCACCGCGCGCGGCGACGATATCGACCGGATCGTCGGGCTGGAGATCGGCGCCGACGATTATCTGCCCAAACCGTTCAACCCGCGCGAGCTGGTTGCACGCGTCCGCGCCGTGCTGCGCCGGACGCGCGAGCAGCACCGGGTGACGGCGGCCCTGCCGGTCGAGCGCTACCGCTTTGCCGGCTGGGCGATCGATGTCGGCGCGCGGCGCGTGACCTGCCCGACGGAAGAAGAGGTCGATCTGACCGCGGGCGAGTTCGACCTGCTGCTGTGCTTCGTCACCCATCCGCAGCGCGTGCTCAACCGCGACCAGCTGCTCGACTGGACCCGGGGGCGCAATGCGGCCGCGTTCGACCGCGCCGTCGATGTCCAGCTCAGCCGCTTGCGGCGCAAGCTCGCCGACAGGCCGGGCGGCGCTGTGCTGATCAAGACGGTGCGCGGTGGCGGCTATCAATTCACGGTCGGCGTCGAACGGGCATGACGATCGCGTCGAATCTGTCGCTGCGCATCACCGCCATCCTGCTCGCCGGGTTCGTCGCGCTGCAATTGCTGATTGTCGCCGCGACCACCCTGCCGTCGCGCGGCGACGATCGTCGCCCCTACAATCTGCCGCTCCCCGCCCAGGCGCGGGCAATGGTCGATGCGCTCGATCGCGCCCCGGCCGGCCAGCGCCCGTCACTGCTCGATGCCTTCAACGGTGGGCTCTACACCGTATCGCTCGCCCCGGGTCTGCCCGCGGCGGCCGCCACGCCAACGCCCGACCTTGAGCTGCTGTCGCTTTATTATGCCCGCGCGCTGCCCGGGCGGGACATCGCGGTGGATGGCCGGCGGCCCCGGCTCGGCCGGCTGATCGGATCGCGTCCGCGCCCCGCGCGCTTCTTCGCGCCCGTCACCGTCGCGATCGGTTTGCGCAATGGCGGTGCCGTGGTGCTGACCAGCCAGCCATCGCCCTCGATGCGCCGCTATTTCCGCTCGCGCTCCTGGCTCGGCGCGCTGGGCGGCCTGATCGTGCTGGCGGCGCTCGCGCTCGCGGTACGGCAGACAACGCGCCCGCTGGTCCGGCTGTCGCGTGAGGTGCGGCGGTTCGGTGCCAGCCTCGACGCACCCGACCTGCCCGTCGCCGGCCCGCGCGAGGTGCGCGAGCTATCCTCGGCGTTCAACGAGATGAAGGGCCGCATCCGCGACCTGATGGCGGAGCGCACCCGCGTGCTCGCCGCCATCGCGCATGACATGCGCACCTATCTGACCCGGCTCAGGCTGCGCGCCGAGTTCATCGACGATCCGCGCCACCGCGATGGCGCGGTGCGCGATCTGGACGAAATGGCAGCACTGCTCGACGACACTTTGTTTCTTGCCGAGGGCGAGGCGGATCGCACGCCCACGGTCGAAGTCGATCTGGCGGCGGCAGCGGAGGCGCTGGTGGCGGTCCGGCGGGAGCTTGGTGATGCGGTCACGCTCGACGCGGCCGGCCCGCTCCCGGTCCGCGCGACGCCGCAATCGGTCAGGCGCATCCTCGGCAATCTGATCGACAATGGCCTGCGTTACGGCACCGTCGTGAGGGTGCATCTCGTGTCCGCCGAGGACCGCGCCGACCTGATCGTCGAGGATGATGGCCCCGGCGTTCCGCCCGAAGTGCTGGCGCGGTTGGGCGAGCCGTTCAATCGCCTCGACGCCTCGCGCAATCGCGAGACCGGGGGTGCCGGGCTCGGGCTGGCGATCGTGCGCGCACTGGCAGGCCGCGACGGGGCCGAGGTGATCTTCGCCAACCGCACCGACGGCGGGCTGCGCGTGATTATCCGCTATCCGGCCGCCTGATTCGGCTCCAGCGTGAAGATCGCCTCGGTCCCGATGCGCCCGCGCACTGCAATCCGGTCGATCTCGCATAGTGCGGTGTCCTCCGGCAGCATTGCTCTTGTGCTCGCCCCGATCACCAGTGGCACTTCATAGGTCTTGCACAGCGTTTCCAGCCGCGCGGCGATGTTCACGGCGTCGCCCAGCACTGAATAATCGAAGCGCGCGGCCGACCCCATGTTGCCGACCACGCACTGCCCCGAATTCAACCCGATGCCGATCCGCACTTCGGGTAGGTCGCGCCCCGCGTTGCGCAGGTTCGCATTGATGGCCTCCATCGCCCCGAGCATCGACCGCGCCGCCTCAAACCCGTGCAGCGCATGGTCGGCATCGTCGAGCGGCGCGTTCCAGAACGCCATGATGCAATCGCCGATATATTTGTCGATCGTCCCGCGATGCTCGAGCACGATCTCGGACAGTGGCGTCAGGATCGCGTTGATCGTCCGCGTCAGCCCCTGCGGATCGTCCTTCATTGCCTCGGCGATCGCCGTGAAGCCGCGGATATCGGCGAACAGGATCGTCATCTCGCGGGTCTCGCCGCCGAGGTTGAGCAAGGCCGGATCGGCGATCAGCCGCTCGACCACGGCTGGCGCGACATAGTGGCCGAACGCCGCCTGGATCGCGCGGCGGCGGCGCTGCTCGACTGACAGGTCGAGCGCGGCAAGCGCCATTACCACCGCCGCCAGCGCCGCCGCCGGCGCGACCGGCGACGCCCAGACCCGCCCGAAGCGCAGGGTCAGCCAGGACAGCAGCACCAGCCCCGCCAGCCCGGCGAGCGCGAGCAACGCCTTGCGCAGCGGCGCCTTGGGGATCGACGCGAACCACCCGCCCAGCCCGCCGAGCAGCATCAGCAGATACAGCGCGAAGCCCGGCGCCGGCGCGATGGCGAGGCCCGACAGCAGATTGTCGAGGATCGTCGCCTGCACCTCGACCCCGGCGCTGAGCGTGCCGGTCGCCGCAGTCCACGGCGTCTCGAACGCATCGCTGCCGCCCGTCCCGGCGTTGGGGCTTGCCTGCAGCGCCTGACCGACCAGCACGACTCGGCCCTTCAGCATGTCCGGCGGCAGATATTTTTCCGGCTCCAGCGCCTGGTAATAGGAGATACGGGGATAGCTGCCGGCCGGCCCGAAATACTGGATCAGCCGCCCGCCCTGGCGTGTCATGTCGGGCCTGGCGCCGGTCATTGCGGCAAGTCGGGCCATGAACCCGTCGGGATAGCGGGGCATGCGGCGCATCACCCCGTCGCCGTCCATCGACAGGCTGGCGATGCCGGATAGTGCGCCCGTGGCAAGCAGGGCGGGCACGGGCTCGGTGCGCACCAGGCTGGTGCCGTAGGAGGCTTCGACGATCGTCTCGTCGGCGGCGAACAGGATATCCTTGCCCGCCGCCGCGGCGAGCGCCGCATCCTGCTGGGTCGGTTCGGCAAAGACGATGTCGAGCGCCACCACTTTTGCGCCCGCGCGGCGCAGCGACGTCAGAAGTCGCGCATGCAGGCCGCGCGGCCAGGGCCATTGCTGGCCGATCGCCGAGAAGCTCGGTTCGTCGATCGCGACGATCAGTGCGCCGGGCGCTGCCGGTGTCGCCGCGGCCAGGGTCGAAAGCCGGTCGAAAGCCTGCCCGTCCACCGGCTCGAACAGCTTCAGCGCGCCGGCAGCGCAGACCAAAGCCACCATGATCGCAGCAAGCAGGGCGCGCAGGCGGAGGCTGCGCCGCGCGCCCATCAGAAACGATACGCCAGCGAAGCGGAGATCACCCGCCCGATGCTGAACCGCGGCGTATTCTCGCTGCCGAAGATATTCTCGACCGACAGCGCGATCTGGATCCTCTTGTCCCACGGCTCCCAGGTCAGCTCGGCATCGGTCAGGAAGGATGCCGGCCGGATGACATGGAAGAAATCGCGCTGATTGGCTGACCAGCTTTCCTTCACCGCGATCTTCACGCGCGCGGGCGAAGTCCAGCTGACCGATCCTTGGGCGAAATGGCCGGGCAGATAGGGCAGGGTGTCGCGCACCAGCCCGGCCGACGCCAGCTCATCGCCGCGCCCTCGCGTGAAGGCATAGGTGCCGGCCAGCCCGACATTGCCGCCCGGCCAGACATTCACCGTGCCGCGCACCCGGTCGATCCGCACGTTGCGAAAGCCGAGATAGGCCTGGTCGTCGGAGGTCGGGATGATCAGCGCGCCGAACGCCTGGTGTTGATACTCCATGCTGGTGAAGACATGTGCGTCCCATTCCGCGTCCCAACGCAGGATCGCGCTGTCCGCCTGGCCGGCGAAATTGACCGGCGCGATATTGCCGCGCAGCCCGATCGCGCCGGTCGGGGCGAAGGTGAAGGGCACCTCCGACGATGTCTCGCGCAGGAAGGCGCTGCGCAGCCAATGCCCCCGTCGCGGCTCGAACGCGGCGCCGATCCGGAAATCCAGCTTTGCGGTATCGGTCGGGGTCAGCGCGTCGACCTGGAAGAAATTGGCGCCCTCGCTCCGTAGCCGTGAATCGACCCAGGCGATCTGCCCTTCGACGATCAGGCTCCCGCGCGGCGACCAGCGCGCATCGGCATAATAACGCTGCTGGCGGAACCGCGACGTCGACGGGTCGTCGATCTGCACGATGCCGAACTGGTCGAAGTCGTACCGGTCGAACAGATTGTTGCTTGTGCGGGACCAGATCGCCTCGGCCCCAACTTCCAAGTCGAGCCGCCCGGCCGACCGCGCATAGCTCGCGGTGGCGAAGATGAAGCGGCTGCGCTGCGCGAAGCCGCGCGCCACCAGCGACGGGCTTGGCTGCGGATCGAGCTCGCGGTCCAGCCCGTCGGTCGTCTTGTCGCCATAGCCGCCCCCGATCGTCAGCGTGTTGCGCGCGCCGAATTCATGGCTGGCAAAGCCGAAGGCGAGCAGGTTGCGCCGGTTCGTGCTGATGTTGACCGGCGTGATGCCGCTTCGTTCGTCATAGTCGTTGTCGCTACGCTCGTAATTCACGAAGCCGACCAGCTTCTCGTACGGCCCGGGTTCGAGCCCGATCCAGCCGCGCGCCGAATCCAGGTTGAGTTCGCCCAGCCCGCCATCCTCGCCGCGGAACCGCGCCAGGCTGTGTCCTGCAGTCACGCTATAGGCGAGCGGGAAGGGTGTGTGCGTCAGCCCATCGGCCGTCGCGACGGCTGCGGGATAATTGAAGAACCGGTCCTGCCGAAAGCTGCCGCCGATCGATTCTTCGGCAAAAGCCTCGTGCGCGAAGGCGACGTGCCGGCGCGGCGCGGTGACCGCAAGCGGATCGATCGCCAGTCCCTGCAGGAAACTGGAAAGCTGGCCCAGGTCCTTGCCGTTATCGGCATCGAATCCGACCGACACCACGTCCACGCCGACGAAGGGATCGGGGGTGCGGTTGAGCGCCTGGTCGAAATAGGAGGAGGCCGTGAAGCTGTCGAACACGCGGTCGCCATAATAGCGACCCCAATCGTCCATGCCGCCGAAGCGGAAGGCGCGCGAGACCTGGCTGCCGGTGGTGCGGTCCTCCGACAGGCTCGAATAGACGCCGCCGCGCGCCTGGAAGCGCCGCATCGCCTCGCGCGCTGAAGCGATTGCCGCGCCGGCTGAATATTGGTCGACCGCGATCGCGGTTCGGGCGAGCGGCACGCGCGCATCGTCCGGGTCGAGCCGGTCGGCGGCATCGAGTTGCTGCGCGGCGCCCTTGTCGTCATCGAGCCGGTCGTCGATCTCGGCCAGTTGGACAAGCGCCCGGGCATAGCCCGGATTGTCGGCCGAGGCAGCGAGCACCGCCGCTTCGGCCTGGGCGGCATGGCCGGTCTGGACGAGATATTGCCCCCGCGCGGTGCCGACGATTGCCAGCGACGGATCCAGCTCGGTCGCCCTGTCGATCTCGCGCTTCGCCGCGCGCACCCGGTTCTGCTGGAGCAATGCCGACGCAAGCCTGGCATGGAGCGCGGCATTGTCGGGCTCGATCGCGATCGCGGCACGCAGCGCGGCATTCGCTTCCCGCCCGGCGCCGCGTTCGGCGCGAATGTCGCTCAGGATCGCATGGGAAGCGGCGCGCCCCGGATCGGCGGCGACCGCTGCCTTTGCGCTGGCGAGCGCAGCATAGGGTTCGCCAGCGTAACCCGCTTCTATCTCGGCGCGGATCGCCAGTGCTGCCGGGTCTCTCGGATTGCGTTCGAGTGCTGACTCGACCGCTTGGGCAGCGAGCGCTCCGTCGCCGCGCAGCAAGGCCGTGCGCGCTTGAAGCTCGTACAGCCCGGGCTCGTCCGGAAAGCGCTGAAGGCCGTCGACCGCGATCCGCTGCGCATCGGCCAGGTCGCCGCGATAGGCCGCGAGGAATCCGGCCCCGACCCAGGACAAGGGATCGGCCGGATCGAATGGTGGGTCGGTCGGGCTTTCACCCGCCCGCAGGGCGCGGACATAGGCGGCAAAGGCCGGGCTCCGCCCGCGCATCATCGACACGCCGTCCTCCGGGCGGAGGAAATAGAGCATCTGCTCGCGCCCGACCGGATCGGCCAGGATCGTGCGGGTCGGTGCCTGGCCCACCCGCGCGCTCGCCGCCTGGCCCTGCGCCACGTCGAGTGTGCCGGCCTCGTTGAAGAAACGCACCTCGCCCGAAAACACCTGCAGCGCGGTCGCATCGCCCTCGATCGCCAGCGACCATTCGGTCCCCCGGATCGCGGCGGTCGCCGAGGGCGTCTCGACCGACAAATTGGTCCGTCCGCTCGGGCTCCGCGCCCAGACGCGCCCCTGCTGAAGCTGGAGCGAGGAGGGCACGCCGGCGCTCACTGCCTTCACCGCCAGCACTGAATTGCGACCGAGCCTGATCTGGGTGCGGTCGGCGAACACGATCGCCAGCGTTCCTGCTCCGTTGGTGCGCAGCACGTCGCCGGCCTTGAGCTGCTGGCGCGTGACTGCCGGCCGCCAATGCCGTTCCGGTACCAGCGTCGCCTGCTCGCCGCCCTTTGCTGCGACGATCGCGCCGGAGATGGGGGCGACCCGCGGCACCGCCTGCGCAAGCGCCTGGCCCTGGCTGCCCGTTGTCAGGGCGATCACGCTGATGCCGAACAACCCCCGTCGCATCGATCCCCCCGGGCCGGTGACGTCGTGTCACTGGCCTAGGCGATTGGTTGCACGCTCGCAACGACCCGGTTCGGGCCCGAGCGGTCAGTCGGCTTGGATCGGGATGGCGCGCCCGAGGGCGGCGCACGACGAGGATCTAGGTCAGTACCTGCAGCTGGTCGGTCTTGCCCGGCATCCATTTCTGCAGGATCGTGCAGGGTGGCTTGCGATCTTCCTTGGCGCGGGGTGCGGCAGGTGCCGGGCGGCGTGCGTCCGCCTGCACGGAGGCAAGACGCGTCATCGGATAGGTGCACGGCTTGGCCAGCGCCGGCTGCGCCGCGCAGGTGGCGATCAGGGCAAAGGTGAACGCGTACCGCATGGTGCCATTATTCACAGTCCGGCCGACCAGTCCATAACTTCTGTTGCACCGATCCACAGCGAGCGCGATCCGCGGGCGTCGCGTTCGACATGCAGGCGCAGGCCCCAGCCGCGGATCGTCTCGATCGGGTTGCTCGCGCCCATCGCGGCGAACTTGCGGCGGATGCGGAACACCAGCACCTCGCAGGTATCGGGCCGGGCATTGCTCTCGGCGAGCAGCCCGCGCAGGTCCGACCACGCGGCACGCTCGCGCTTGATCAGCCGGGCCATGATCGCGGCCTCGAGCGGCGACAGCGGCACACGGCTGCCGTTCCAGCAGATTTCGAGCGGGTCGAAGGTCGCGGTCAGCGCGCCGCGTTTGATCAGCGGACGGCGCCCTTCCGCACCCGTCATCGGTGGCGCGACGGGGCTGCGCGATGCGATATCGGAACGGGATGCGGTGCCGTGCATGAGGTGTATGATAGCCATGCGACACGGCGTCTCATCCGGGATGCCGCGAATGGCGCTTAGGCCAAGGCGAACGGCATAAATGGTGCGAACGGCACGCTGAGGCCGATCAACGTCACGGTGGTGCTGTTTACCCCTTAAGGTGTCGCTCGCTACGATGGCTGATGCACGTGAAGATCGAAAACCTGCCGGAAGAGACTGAAAGCATCCGCGCGATCCGTCGCACGATGACCTGGTTCATCCTGCTGTTCTGGACGACTCAATTCTCCATGCTGACGCTGATGCGCCGGCTGAACATGGGTGAAGAGGAGAAGCTGTCCTATCTGCTGCCGCGCTTCTGCGTGACGGTGGTGGCGATCGGCCTGTCCTTCGTCATCGCGCAGCAATTGCGGCGGCTGGCCAGCCGGTCGATGCGGGTCAAGCTGAGCGCGGCGGTGGCGATGGCGATCATCGGCTGCTTCATCCACGGCGCCGCGAACCTCGCCATCTTCGAGCTGCTCGTGCCCGAATCGAACATGGATTCCTTCTCGATCGGGCTGTACCTCGCGGCCTTGCTGCAATGGTTCTGGTCCTATGCGGCGCTCTGCGCGCTGCTGCTCGCCGTCACCTCCAGCCTCGAGCTGAGCGACCGGGAGCGGCGGATCGCGCATCTGCAGCGCGTCGCTCATGCCGCCCAGCTCCGTGCGCTGCGCTATCAGCTCAACCCGCATTTCATGTTCAACACGCTCAATTCGATCGCGGCGCTGATCTCCCGGCGCGAGGCGGAGCGGGCCGAGGCAATGGTCGAGAACCTCGCCGACTTCCTGCGCGCGGGCCTGTCGCTCGATCCGCACGAGGATATTCCGCTGGAAAAGGAGATCGAGCTCCAATCGCTCTATCTGTCGATCGAAGAGCTGCGCTTTCCCGACCGGCTGAAGGTCGAGATCGACGTGCCCGAGCATGTCCGCGGCGCGCTGGTGCCGAGCCTGGTCACCCAGCCTCTGGTCGAGAATGTCGTGCGCCACGCGGTCGCGACCAGCCTCGAGCCGATCCTGCTGTCGATCGTTGCGCGGCACGAGGGTTCGAGGCTGCGCATCACCGTGCGCAACAGCGCGCCGATCGGCGGCCTGCCGTGCAGCAAGGGCACCGGGGTCGGCCTGGCCAATGTCGCTGACCGGTTGCGCGCGCGCTTTCCGCAGGACAGCCTGTTCCTGGCCGAGCGCCAGGGCGATGGCGGTTTCCTGGTGGTGATCGAACTTCCCTGGTCGACGGCGGGTTGAGGGCGATGATCAGACTTCTTCTGTGCGATGACGAATTGCTCGCGATCCAGCGGCTGCAGGACCTGCTTGGCCGGATCGAGGGTGTGGACGTGGTCGGCACTGCCGCCAACGGCACGGCGGCGCTGGCCGAGATCGCGGCGCTGGCGCCCGATGCGGTGCTGCTCGATGTGGAAATGCCCGCGCTCGACGGATTCGACGTGGTCGAGGAACTGGCGCGCGCCGGCGAATCCGCGCCGCTGATCGTGTTCGTCACGGCCTATCCGCATTTCGCCGCGACCGCGTTCGAGACGGGCGCGATCGATTTCCTGACCAAGCCGATCCGGCTCGGCCGGCTGCAGATCGCGGTCGACCGGATCCGCCGCTCGATCGAGGATCGCAGCGCGCGTGCACGGCTCAACGAACTGGCCGGCCAGCTCGATGCGTTGCGCCTCGAACGGACCGGCGGCGATGTCGTGGAGGCCCGCCATATCTGGGTCCAGCGGCGCGGCGAGACGGTGCGGGTCGATCTCGACCGGGTCGACTGGGTCGCGGCGGAGGGCGAATATGTCCGGCTCTATGTCGGCGATGCGAACTATCTCCACCGCGAATCGCTGACCGCGCTGCTCGAACAGCTCGATCCGCAGCGCTTCACCCGCATCCACCGCTCCTACATCGTCAACCGCGACCGCATCGCCTCGGTCAGGCGGATGGCGACGGGCAGCTATCAGCTCGGTACCGATGCGGGGAACAAGCTGCCGGTCGGGCGCAGCTATCGTCGCATCGTCCGCGACATGATCGCCAACGACCGGATTCCGTCGGATTGATCGGCTCTTGTTCCCCACCTCTTCCTTCCCCGGCGAAGGCCGGGGCCCAGTTGGGGGACAGGAATTGGTGGGCGTCGCGGGAAGTTGCCTCCACCATCCCGACTGGACCCCGGCCTCCGCCGGGGAAGGAAGAAGGAGCGGCCCTAAGAAGAAGGAACAGCCCTTAATCCGCCCCCATATCCCCGCGCAGCAAATGGCTGAGCATCGAATCGAGCCACGCGATCCGCGCCCGAATCGATCGCACCGCATTGTCGTGGACGAACGCCTTGAACGGCACCGAGACGCCTTCCTCATAGCGTTCGAGACCCTCGATCTGCGCGGCGAGCTGGTCCTTGGCGCTGAGGATCCATTCGATCCGCTCTGCCTCGCTGAGCAGGCCGAAGGACTGGACCTTGGTGCGCAGCGGATCCTCGAGCAGCAAATGGCTCGGCCTGATCTCCCTGACCCAGGCCCGCACCGCTTCCTCGCCGTCGGCGGTGCAGCTCAGTTGCTCCGTACCGCGCGCGTCGCCTTCGACGACATGCTTGTCGAGCAGCCCACGCTCCGCCAGCCGGCGGATCAGCGGATAGATCTTGCCCTTGCTGGTGTTGAAGTTGCTGACGGGCGATCCGTGATAGATCTTGGAGACGAGATAGGCGGTGACCGGCTGGATCCGCAGCACCAGCGCCAAGAAAGTGCCTTCGTGATCGGTAAGGCTCAGGTCGCGATCAACCAACGGCATTCCCCATGCTGTGAACGCGGCTTAGCAGCACCGCGACGCCGCCAGCAAGCCGCTCGCCGATCCATGCTTGCTGCGCTGCCGGCGATCGGGTTCAACCGCAGCATGGGGATACGGGCGCTGATCGCGATAGCCGCGCCGCTGCTGCTTGCGGCAGGCAGTGGCGAAGATGGTTTCTTCGGCGTGCGGGCCTTGTGGCAAAGCGCGCGATCGGCCGCGGCGGAGCATCCCGTCGACAGCGCCGCGGCGTTCGATCGGGCGATAGCTGCCTCTCCGGGCAACAACGGTCTGCTCCTGTCGGCGACCGGAGCCGCGCTCCGCGCGCAGGATCGCGAGCGCGCCCGGACCCTGCTGACGCGCTTTGCGGCGCAGGGCGGCACGCTGCCTGGCGAGGAAGTGAAAGAGATCGGGAATGCGCTGGGCGCGCTGGCGGGCGATCCGTTGTTGGCCATGCTCGCCGCCAATGGCGCGCCGCTCGACACCGGTAGCGTTGCGGCGACACTGCCCGCGACGATCCGCCTGATCGAGGGCGTCGCCCATGACGATCGCGGCGGCTCGACCTATGTTTCGAGCGTCGTCGACCGGACCATCTATCGCGTGACCGGCGCCGCACCCGCCGCCGTTTTGCGCCTGACGTCCGATCTCGGATCGCCCATGGCGCTTGCGATCGACGTGCGGCACCGCACGCTCTGGGCCGGGCTCGATCCGAACGCGCCCGGCGCGCCGGCATCGGGGAAAGGCGGGTTGCTCAAGCTTTCGCTCGACGGGCGGACGCACAGCCTCATCACCCTCCGCGGTACGGACGTTGCGATCGGCGATGTCATGATCGCGCCCGACGGGACTGCTTATGCCGGCGATGGCAGGAGCGGCGCGGTCTATCGCTGCCGGCCCGGTTGTACCGCGCTGGAAACGGTGGTCGTCCCGGGCGTATTGCGCAGCGCCCAGGGCATGCTGCTCTCGTCCGACGGCAACAGGCTCTATGTCGCCGACTATGCATACGGCGTCGCGATCGTCGATCCAGCGACGGGTACTGCCCGGCCGCTGCGCACTGCACCGGGCGTGGCGATCGACGGGCTGGATGGCCTCGCCTGGCGGGACGGCCGCATCGTGGCGGTCCAGAATGGTTGGCAGCCGGCGCGGCTGATCGCGATCGAGCTTGATGCCTCAGGCCAGCGGGCCGTCGCGGCGCGGGTGCTGGCGCGCGCGGGCAGGTTTTCCAATCCCACCCAGGTCGCGGCAACCGTGGACGGCGTGCTCCTCGTCGTCGCCAATGCGCAATGGGATCTGTACGAAAAGGCGCCCGCGCCAGGCGCAGTGGCGCAGCAGCCGACGATCCTGCTGCGCATCCCGCGCTAGCCTTTCCTCAATAAAGTCCCGGCGGCAACCCGACCCAGGCAGGATGGCGCGCCGGCTGTGGCGCGCGCGGTGCCCGCGCCGCGTCACGACGCGGGTTGTCCGAGACGGGCGCGGATTTCGCGCCCGACGGGGTCTTGGGGCATCCGGCTTCCATGCGATCAGGCCTATCGCGAAGGCAGGACCGCTCCGGCCGGAATGCGCCGAGCGTCCGGCCTCGTGTCGCCACCGTCGCCCGGGGCCGCCCAATGGCACGATTCTACGGACGAACGGCACCCAAAGCCGCGTTTTTGCCGCTCAATGTGCGCAAAAATGGACCGTAAAGCACCAATAGCCACGAAATCCCGCTGATTGAATTCGCTAGTGGAGCATCTTGTTGCACGCGTGCATCACTTGTTCATTTTAGTACGAAACGTACTAGAATTTGCTTGTCGCTCGTCCGTTCGACGTTGCACTGACCGCCCATTGGCTCGCCAGCCGGGGTGCGGCGAGCCGGGCCCGTCCCTTCGAGGACCGGCTCCAGCAAACGGGAGCGACACCATGAAGAAGACCAACTATCTCACCACGACGATCCTGCGATCGGTCGCCATCGCCGCGATTGGCTGCGCGGTCGCGCCGGCCGCCTATGCGCAGGACGCGGTCGCGCCGGCCGCCGACGCGCCCGATGACAGCGGCGGCGACATCGTCGTCACCGGATCGCGTATCGCTCGGCCCAATCTCCAGTCCGCCGTGCCGATCGTCTCGCTCAGCGCCGACGAGCTGAGCCAGACCGGTCGCGTCTCGACCGGCGACACGCTCAACGACCTGCCGGCGCTGCACAACACCTTCAGCCAGCAGAATTCGACCCGCTTCCTCGGTACCGCTGGCCTCAACCTGCTCGATCTGCGTGGTCTCGGCACGCAGCGTACCCTGGTGCTGGTCAATGGCCGCCGCCATGTCGGCGCCGACATCCTGGGCAATGCCGTCTCGCCCGACATCAACACCATCCCGACCGATCTGATCGACCGGGTCGACGTCGTCACCGGCGGCAGCTCGGCGGTCTATGGCTCGGACGCGATCGCCGGCGTGGTCAACTTCGTGCTCAAGGACCATTATGACGGCATTGCCGCGCGGGCGCAGAGCGGCATCAGCCAGCGCGGCGACGCCGGCGCCTATTTCGGGAGCATCGTCGCGGGCAAGAATTTCGCTGAAGGTCGCGGCAATATCGCGGTGAATCTCGAATATGCCCATCAGAGCGATTTCTACGCGTCGCAGCGCGACGATCTGCGCACCAACACCGCCTTCGTCGTGGTCGATACCGATCCCGCCGGCACGCCGAACGGCAGCGACGGCAATCCCGATCGCCTGTTGTTCGGCGATGTCCGCCCGGCCACGCTCGCCAATGGCGGCCTGATCAACATCGCCAGCCCGTCCGGCGCCTGCGGCCGCGACGCGACCGGCGCGCCGTTCAACTGCACCTGGGTGTTCCAGCCCGACGGCAGCCTGGTCCCGCAGACCGGCACGCGCGTCGGCATCGCGCCCAACGGCAATTTCCTCGGCGGCAACGGCTCGACCGGGCGCGAGGGCCGTATCCTCGGCATCCTGCCGAAGCTCGACCGCTACAGCGCGAATGTGCTCGGCCATTACGAGATCTCGCCGGCGCTGGTGCCCTTCTTCGAGGCGAAATATGTCCGCACCGATACGCTGCGCAGCGTCAGCGGCCCGGCCTTCATCCAGGGCACGACGCTCGGCGGCGACGTGCGTGAGCGCATCCGCTTCGACAACCCCTTCCTCAGCGCCCAGGCGCGCGCGGTCATCACCGCGGCGACGCTCGCCAACAACCCGGCCGCCAATGTCAGCGATTCAGGCCGCTTCTCGCTGCGCGAGAATCTGACCGGGCTCGGCTTCCGCCAGGAAGAGGCACGGCGCGAGACCTGGCGCATCGTCGCCGGGCTGAAGGGCGAATTCAACGACGACTGGCGGTACGAGCTGTCGGCGAATTACGGCCAGTTCGACGAGAAGACCAAGGTACTGGGCAACCTCAATCTCCAGCGCTTCTTCATGGCCAATGACGCGACCCGCAACGCCCAGGGCCAGATCGTCTGCCGCGCGACGATCGATCCCACCGCGCGTATCGCGCTCGATCCGGGCAATCCGATTTCCGCCGGCAACCTGGCCAACGACGTCGCCCAGTGCGTGCCGATCAACCTGTTCGGCGAAGGCAATATCTCGGACGCCGCCCGCAACTATGTCGTGCAGGACACGGTCTCGACCGGCCGGATCACCCAGTTCGTCGCGAGCGGCTTCGTCTCGGGCGACAGCAGCGGCTTCCTCACCCTGCCGGGCGGCCCGGTCGGCTTCGCGGTCGGCGCCGAATATCGCCGCGAGACGGCCTTCTTCAAGGAAGATCCACTGATCGAGGCTGGCCTCACCTTCTACAATTCGATCCCCACCTTCGCGCCCCCGGCCTTCGTCGTGAAGGAAGCGTTCGGCGAGCTTCGCGTGCCGCTCCTGAAGGATCTGCCGCTGATCAAGGATCTGACGATCAACGCCGCGGGCCGCGTCGCCGGCTATCAGGGCAAGACCGGCACGGTGTTCGCGTACAATGTCGGCGGCGACTGGCGGCCGATCGACGACCTTCGTTTCCGCGCCAATTATGCGCGCGCAGTCAGGGCGCCGAACCAGGTGGATCTCTACACGCCGCAGGGGCAGAATTTCAGCCCGGCCGGCTTCACCGATCCGTGCTCGGCGCGCAACATCGGCGCCGGCTCTTCCACCCGCGCGGCCAATTGCGCCGCGGCGGGCCGGCCGACCGGCTATGATTTCGTGCACGTCCAGTCGCTCGAGATCGTCAGCGGCGGCAACCCGAACCTGCGCGAGGAGACGTCCGACTCCTGGACGATCGGCGGCGTCTATACGCCGAGCTTCGTGCCGGGCCTGTCGCTGTCGGTCGATTATTACAACATCAAGGTCAAGGACGTGATCACGGCGCCGTCGGCGCAGGAGATCGTCGATGCCTGTTATGACGCGGCAAGCCTGACCAACCCGTTCTGCGGCTTGTTCCAGCGCGCCGGGGCAGCCGGCGGGCCGGCCGGGGAAATCCCGTTCGAGATCCTCGAAGGCAGCCTGCAGCAGACTCAGCTCAATTACGCTTCGCTTCAGGTGCGCGGCATCGATGTCGATCTGTCCTACAGCCATGATATCGGCATCGGGCGGCTCGGCACCCACTTCGTGTGGACGCATGTGCTGCAGAACGACACCTTCCTCAACCCCGCCGACCCGACCCAGGCCGACCGGATCCTCGGCGAAGTCGGCGACCAGAAGGACCAGTTCAACTGGAATGTCGATCTGAAGACCGGCCCGGTCCAGATCGCCTATCAGATGCGCTATCTCGGCCCGGCCGTGGTGAACTTCTACGAGGATCTGTACGGCTTCCAGGGCAATCCGCCGGAGAATGCGGATTATTCGCTGCCGGCCAAATATCCGGCGGTCTTCTACCACAATGTGAAGCTCGGCCTCGATGTGGGCAAGGATTACACCTTCTATCTCGGCGTCGAGAATCTGACCGACCAGCGCCCGCCGCTGGGCGCGACGGGCGTGGGCCAGTTCACCGGCATCTATGAGCCGCGTGGCCGTTATTTCTACGCCGGCGCGACGGCGAAGTTCTGATCGGAGAGGGGCCGGTGGTTGTTGCTGCCGGTCCCCAACCACCACAACGTCACCCCGGACTTGTTCCGGGGTCCACCGTTCCGCAAATTCAGCAAGCGTGATGCATGCGGTGCGGTGGATGCCGGAACAAGTCCGGCATGACGGCGGTGATTGGGGCGGCCCTTTCCCCTCGCAAACCATGACGTTGAGTTTTCACATCCACCGGTTATCCTCCCGAGCAGGCTTGCTTCGGGGTGACGACGGACAGTGGCGATCGATCTCCAGGCAATCGAGCGGCTCGCCACCGATCAACCTTCGCTGAAGGCAGCGGCCGGGCTCGCCAAGCCGGGCAAATGGTCGGGTATCGGCGCCAGCCATGACGGTCATCTGATCTGGGGTGAATGCGCCGGATCGGGCGCCAACCCGTACCGCGTGATGGCCGACCTGCGCGACCTCGGCAACAAATGCACCTGCCCGTCGCGCAAATTCCCGTGCAAGCACGTGCTCGCGCTGTTGTGGCTGAGGGCCGAGGCGGTCGTGCCGTTCGGTGCGGCCGACACGCCTGACTGGGTGAGCGACTGGCTCGGCCGGCGGCGGACGGGTGCGGTCGCGGCGAAACCCGCAACACCGGGCGCGCTGGCGGCGGCCAAGGACGTCCGCGCGGCGCTGGCCGTGGAACCGGAAGCGCCCGAAGATCCCAAGGCAGCGGCGCGGCGCGAAGCGGCGAGCGCCAAGCGCGCTGAGGATACCGAACGCGCGATCCTCGATGCTCTCGACGCGCTGGAACAATGGATCGGGGATCAGTTGCGGCTCGGCCTCGGCGCGTTCGTGGACGATGCGACCGTGCGGTGCCGGCGGATCGGCGCGCGGCTGGTCGACGGCAAGGCAGCGATGCTAGCCGGAAGGGTCGACGAGCTGCCGGCGCGCCTGCTGGCGCTGCCTTCGGGTGACCGCGCGCGGGGCGCCGTGGTCGAGCTGGGCAAGCTGGTGCTGCTGGCCCGCGCCTTCCGCGCTTCGCCGCGCGATACCGATATCCGCCGCGCGGTGGCATCGGCCGAGAGCCGTGAAGCAGTGCTCGTCGACCCCGAGGCCCTACGCCTGACCGCAACCTGGGAAGTGCTGGCCGAACAGGTGCAGACCCGGCGCGACGGGCTTGTCTCGCAGACGACCTGGCTGCTCAACCTTGGTGCGACAGGCCCGCGCTTCGCGATGCTGCTCGATTTCTTCCCCGCAAGCGCGGGCAAGCGCGGATCGGTGTTCACGCCGGGCGAGCAGTTCAGCGGCGAACTCGTCTTCTATCCCGGGCGCCTGCCGCTCCGCGCGCTGCTGATCAACCGCTCGGCGGTCGAGGCGCCGGCGCCCGAATGGCCTGTGCCCGAAGCGGCATTGGCGTACACGCTGAGCGCGCCTTTGCTCGCCGAACCCTGGACGATCGATGTGCCGGTGCTGCTGCCCGGCGGGCGCGTCGCGGTCGACGGCACGGGTCGGGCCTGGTGGCGCGCGACCGAGGGCGACATCGTGCTGCCCATGGCAGGCGAAGCGGAGGGGCTGATCCGCGGCACTGACCTGACGCGCGCGGCGGCGATCTGGTCGGGCGGGCGGCTCGAGATCCTCGCGGCGCAGACGCCCTGGGGCCGGATCGGCGCGCATGGCTGAGGCGATCTATGATGCGCTCGGGGCCGCGCTGACGCGCTGGACCATGGGCGGGGCGGCGGCCCCAGTCGCGCCGCCGGGCTGGGCGGCGCATCTCGGGAATGAGGTGGGCGAGGCGGAGCTGCGGCTGCTCGCGCTGTCGGGCCAGTTCCTCGGCGTGCTGGTGACGCCCGCACCACCCGAGGGGTTAAAGCCGCTGCCCGATGTGCCGGTGCTGGCGATGCCGGCCTTGCCCGAGACGCAACGCCCGCTCGCGCGCCGCCTCCTTCGCAGCATCCGCGATGCGGGTGCGCGCCGCGATCTGTTGCGCTTCCTCGCCGGGCGCGGCTGGACCTTGCATCCCGGCGACTGGATGCCGGCGGCAAGCGAGGACGACATCCCCGATGTCTATGCGCCGTGGCGCGACTGGGCCGAAGGCTCGGTAGTCGCGCGGCCCGCGGCGGGCGAGGGGCTGACCGCGGAAAATTGGGACGATTACTGGCCTGCCGCGCGCGGCGTGGCACTGGCCGCGCTGCGGCGGCGCGATCCGGATGCGGCGACGGCGTTGCTCGCGGCGAAGCTGGCGGGCGAGGGTGCCGAAGTGCGGCTGCGGCTGGTCGGGCTGCTCGCGACGCGGCTGTCGGATGCCGACCGGTCGTTCCTCGAAAGCCTGGCGGCGGACCGCGCGCCCAAGGTCAAGGCGCTGGCGGCGGCACTGCTTGCGCGGCTCGGCTACGGCTCGGCGGTGGGCGAAGAGGCGAGCGAACTGGCCGGGTTCTTCGAGCTCCAGACCAAGGGGCTGATCCGCCGTACCCGCGTGGTGGCGGCCCGGCCGATCAAGACGCCGGCGCAGCGTAACCGGCGGCATGTCCTGTTCGAGGCTGTCGATCTTGCGGGCTTCGCGCGGGCGCTCGATCTGGCGCCGGAAGAGCTGATCGCGATGTGGCCGTGGAACGACGATCGCCAGGCCGATCAGGCGCTGGTCGGCATGGCGGAGCGCTCGGGTTCGGACACGCTGGTCGCCGGCTTGCACGATCTGCTGCTGGCGCTGGGCACGGTCGACGTACCGGCGATGCTCACCCTGATGCCGCGGCTCGATATGGCGCAGAGGCGCGGCTTCGCGCAGAAGATGCTGCGGGCAAATGGCGGCACCTTCCAGATGGCACTGGCGATGACCGGCGGCGATTGCCCGATCGACGGCGCGATCGACACGACGGCCGGCACTGCCCTGCTCGGCGCGCTGAAGGCGGAGGATGCGGCGAAGCGCGCCGACGTCACCGCCGAGCTGCACGCGCTTGGGCTGATTGCATCGCGGGGCGCCGCGCAAGGGGCGCTCGAACGGCTGGCGCGCGCCGGCCTGCTCGCCGCCGATCCGAGACTCGACATGCTGCGGCTGAACGCCGCGCTGGAAAACAGGGGACATTGATGACCGAGAAACTGCGCATGCCCGCCGAGGAAAGCCATGCCGGCGAGCTCAAGGCGCTGATCGCCGGCGACAGCGGACATCGCCCGGCCGGCTGGGCGATGTCGCCGAAGCTGGTCGTCACCTATCTGATGGGCGGCAAGGCGGCCGACGGCACGGTCATCTCGCCCAAATATGTCGGCGACAAAAGGCTGATCGAGACCTGCGTCTCGACGCTTGCGACGGACCGCGCGCTGCTGCTGCTCGGCGTGCCGGGCACGGCGAAATCCTGGGTGTCGGAGCATCTCGCCGCCGCCATCACCGGGGATTCGACCATGGTCATCCAGTGCACCGCCGGCACGGACGAGAACCAGATCCGCTATGGCTGGAACTATGCGCAATTGCTCGCGCACGGCCCGAGCCGCGAGGCGCTGGTGCCGACCCCGCTGATGCGCGCGATGGAGGGCGGCAAGCTCTGCCGGTTCGAGGAGCTGACCCGCATGGGCAGCGACGTGCAGGACACGCTGATCACCGTGCTATCCGAAAAGATGATGCCGATCCCGGAGCTCAACAGCGCGGTCTACGCGTCGCGCGGCTTCAACATCATCGCCACCGCCAACAACCGCGACAAGGGCGTGAACGAGCTGTCCTCGGCGCTCAAGCGACGCTTCAACGTGGTCGTCCTGCCGCTGCCCGACACCGCGGCGGAGGAGATCGCGATCATCGTCAAGCGCGTCGGCGAAATGGCGCACAGCCTCGACCTGCCGGCGCCCAAGAACGTCGCCGAGGAAGTGGCGCGCGTCGTCGCGATCTTCCGCGAACTGCGCTCGGGCTCGACCGAGGACGGCAAGGTCGCGCTCAAGACCCCGTCGGGCGGGTTGTCGACCGCCGAGGCGATCGCGGTGATGGTCGGCGGGATCAGCCAGGCGACCTTCTTCAATGGAGGCACGCTGACGCCCGAGACCCTGGCGAGCAACATGATCGGCGCCGTGGTGAAGGATCCGGTACAGGACCGCGCGGTGCTGGGGGAATATCTCGAGACGGTGCTGAAGAAACGGCGGGGGTTCGAGGGGTATTACGCGTCGCTGACGGATTTGATTTGATGTTGCCCTTCTTCTTTCTTCAAACCCCTCCCCTTCAGGGGAGGGGTTTGAGAGGTAGGTGATGGCAGGCGAGGTCTCCCTCTTCGGCATCCGCCACCACGGCCCAGGCTCGGCGCGTCGCCTCGTCGAGGCACTGGACGCGCTCGCGCCCGCCACCGTGCTGATCGAAGGCCCCGCCGACGCGTCGGACCTGCTGCCGATGCTGGTGGACCCGGAGATGACTCTGCCGGTCGCCCTGCTCACCTATGCCGAGGACGATCCCTCCGACGCCAGCTTCTACCTGTTCGCCGAATATTCCCCCGAATATCAGGCAGCGATCTGGGCGGTGCGTCACGGCGCCACGCTCCGCTTCATCGATCTCCCCGCCTCGGATCGCCTCGCCGGGCCGGGCGGCGAGACCGAAGACGAGGGCGGCTTTCTCGCCTCGATGGACCCGATCAGCCGCGACCCGATCGGCGTGCTGGCCGATGCCGCCGGCTATGACGACGGCGAATCCTGGTGGTCCGACGTGATCGAGCAGAACCCCGCCTCGGGCCCGGTCTTCGCCGCGGTCGCCGATGCGATGACGTCGCTCCGCGCCGAGACCGAGCATCTCTCCATGCGCGAGGCGGCGCGCGAAGCGCATATGCGGATCGAGATCGCGCGCGCCGCGAAGGAAACCGACGGCCCGGTCGCGGTGGTATGCGGCGCCTGGCACGTGCCCGCGCTCGCTGCGAAGCACAGCCTATCCGCGGACCGCGATCTACTGAAGGGCCGGCACAAGGTGAAGATCAAGGCGACCTGGGCGCCCTGGACCGCGCCGCGCCTCGCCCGGGCAAGCGGCTATGGCGCCGGTGTGGCGGCGCCCGGCTGGTTCGGCCATTTGTGGGAAACGCGTGGCGACGTCGACCGCGACAGTATCTGGCTGGCGAAGGTCGCCCGCGTGATGCGCGACCGCGGGCATTTCGTCTCGACTGCCTCAGTGATCGAGGCGCAGCGGCTCGGGACGGCGCTTGCGGCCTTGCGCGGCCGCCCGGCGCCCGGCTTCGAGGAACTGCGCGAAGCAACAATCGCCTGTCTCTGCTTCGGCGAGCGCGCGGTGTGGGACGATGTCGCGGCCGAATTGCTGATCGGATCGGGCGTCGGATCGATCCCCGCCGCGACGCCGCTCGCGCCGTTGCTTGAGGATCTGCAGCGCCAGCAAAAGGCGACCCGCCTGAAACCCGAAGCGCTGGAACGCGAACTGACGCTCGATCTGCGCAGCGAGTCCGGGCTGATGCGATCGACGCTGCTGCACCGGCTGACCGCGCTCGATGTGCCCTGGGGCCGGCTCGCCGATGCCGGGCGCAGCCGCGGCACTTTCCGCGAGAATTGGCGGCTCTGTTGGGAGCCTGAGTTCGCGGTCAGGCTGGTCGAGCATCTCGTCTATGGCTCGACCATCGCCGAGGCCGCCGCCGGCCGAGTGATCGAGGCGATGCAGGCCGAGCCCGATCTCGGCGCGCTGGCCAAGCTGGCGCGCGACGCGATGGTCGCCGATCTGGCGAAAGCGATCGAGTTCGGCATCGCCGCGCTGGAGAAGAAGGCAGCGCTGACCAGCGATTGCCAGGCCCTGCTCGCCGCGCTCCCGCCGATGGCCGACATGCTGCGGTATGGCGAGGCGCGGGCAGGGGCGGCCGAGCATCTCGCCGCGCTGATGCCGCGCATCGTGGTCGAGGCAGCCCTCGCGCTGCCCTATGCCGCGCGCAACCTCGATAATGATGCGGCGACGGCGCTGCGCAACACGCTGCTCGCCGCCGACAAGGCGATCCAGCTCGCCGAGCTCGACGAGGATGTCGACGAACAATGGCACCGCGCGCTGCGGCGCTTGCTGGAGGACGACCAGGCGACGCGGCTGATCGCGGGCGTTGCGGCGCGGCTGCTGTACGAGGCGGACCTGCTGACCGCGGAGGATGCCGCCGGGCTGCTCTCGCGCATGCTGTCGCCCGGCACGCCGGTCGCCGAAGCGGCGGGCTTCTTCGAAGGTTTCTTCGCCGGCGCGGGCCAGCGGCTGATCCATGACGCGCCGCTGCGCGAGGCAGTCGATGCCTGGCTGATGACTTTGGCCGAGGAGGATTTCACTGCCAACCTGCCGCTGTTCCGCCGCGTTTTCTCGATCCTCGACAAGAATGAGCGGCGGCGGCTGATGGACGCGCTGTTCGCGCGGCGCAGCGGGGCGGCCGATGGCTATCGGCTGATGCCCGGCGCGGCGGAGATTTGGCCAGCGCATGAGGCGCGTATTCTCGACCTGCTGGTCGGAGGACCGCGATGAGCGAGGCCGACGAACGCAACCGCCGCTGGACGCTCGCGCTCGGTGTCGAGGATGGGGAAGAGGCGCTGTCCGACGGCGATCGCCGCATGTCGGCGGCGCTGACCGCGCTCTATGGCGATGGCGAGGACGACAAGAAGGGGCGCGGCGGCCTGGGCGGTTCAGCGCCGCGCGTCGCGAAATGGCTCGGCGACATCCGCGAATTCTTCCCCGCGCCCGTGGTGCAGGTCGTCCAGAAGGACGCGTTCGAGCGCAAGGGCCTGCGCCAGATGCTGCTCGAGCCCGAATTCCTGGCGACTGTCGAGGCGGACGTGAACCTCGTCGCCGACCTTGTCTCGTTGCGCGGCGTGATGCCCGAAAAGACCCGCGAGACGGCGCGCGCGGTGATCGGCAAGGTCGTGGCCGAGCTGATGGAGCGACTCGAACGCCGCACCGCGGATGCGATCCGCGGCGCGCTCGACCGGTCGAAACGGACCAGCCGGCCGCGCTTCGCCGATATCGACTGGCCGCGCACCATCCACGCCAATCTGCGCCATTACCAGGCCGCGCACCGCACCGTGGTGCCCGAGCGGCTGGTCGGCTTCCGCCGCCACCAGCGCCGCATCGTCGACCTGGACGAAGTCGTGCTGTGCGTCGACCAGTCCGGATCGATGGCGAGCTCGGTCGTCTATGCCTCGATCTTCGCGGCAGTGATGGCCTCGCTGCCCGTGGTCGCGACCAAGCTGGTCTGCTTCGACACCGCCGTGGTCGACCTGACCGACGATCTCGCCGATCCGGTCGAAGTGCTGTTCGGCATCCAGCTCGGCGGCGGCACCGATATCGACCGGGCGATCGCCTATTGCGAGGGCCGGATCGAACGCCCGTCCAAGGCGCATCTCATCCTGATCTCCGACATGTATGAGGGCGGCAACGCCAACTCCCTGGTCGACCGGCTGGCGCGGCTGACAGTGATGGGGGTCAACGTCATCGTCCTGCTCGCCCTCACCGACAGCGGCCGGCCCTCCTATGACCCGCAGCTCTCGGCCCGGGTCGCGGCGCTCGGCGTGCCGGTGTTCGCCTGCACGCCGGATCAGTTCCCCGACATGATGGCGACCGCGCTTCGCCGTGAGGACATGCATGCCTGGGCGGCGGATCGCGATATCAAGCTGATCCGATCGGACGGCTGATCGGCTCGGACGTTAACGCAAACATCGCTGCCTTCGCGGCGGGAGAGCGGTAAACCCGTCCGATCGCGCCGATTGACGAAAATCCGCACTTTTGGCGCCTCGACCGTTCGCGGCGCGGGGCGATGTGTCCGGTAACATTGCTGCGCAACGTCCGAGAATAGCCGAATTTTGTTGCGGTTTTTCGAGTGTGTATGCAAGTTTTCGCTATCCTATATCCTATCTGTCATCCTATCTAATCCCCGAACGCCCGATTCGGTCCTTCGAACCGAACGGCGGAAAAAGGGAGAGGAGACGCGCGGGACAGGCAGGCCGCCGCCCATATTTCCGTGAAAAACGACGAGCTTCGAAAACGACAAAGCTTCAGCGCCCGCAAGAAGGCGTGGGGTCCGGGAGGCGTGCGTGCGGTGGTGCTTTGCCGATCCGCAATGCGCGCGATGCACCATCAGGGGAGACTGAAATGATCCAACCGATGCGATGGCTGATCCGCAGGATATCAGCCCTTTTGCTGATCATGGGGGCCATGATCGCCTTGCCCGCCTGGGCACAATCCACACCGGCGCCCGCCGCGCCGGTTCAGGTCACCGAACAACTGCCGCAGGACGACGCCGAACCCACCGCCGACATCGTCGTCACCGGCACCAGCATCCGCGGCGTCGCGCCGGTCGGCGCGAACCTCGTCTCGGTCGGCCGGGAATCGATCGAGCAGACCGGCTCGGTCAATGTCCAGCAGATCCTGAAGACCGTCCCCTCGATCACGGGCCTGGGCGGCGCGGGCGTCGGGCAGACCGCGGGCAACAGCTATTATGCCCCTACCATCCACAGCCTCGGCTCGTCGGCGTCCAATTCGACCCTGACCCTGATCGACGGCCATCGCCTCCCGCTCGGCGGCACCAACCATGCGCTGGCCGATCCCTCGATGCTGCCGACCATCGCAATCGAGCGCGTCGAAGTCCTCGCCGAGGGCGCCTCCTCGACCTACGGGTCGGATGCGGTCGCCGGCGTGGTCAATTTCATCACGCGCAAGAACTACAAGGGCTTCCAGGCCAATGGCCAGATCGGCTTCGCCGATGGCGGTTACCGCACCTATAGCGCGGGCCTGCTCTACGGGAATCGCTGGGACACCGGATCGGTGCTGGTCGCCTATGGCTTCTCGCAGGCCGGCCCGCTGGTCAACGATTACGCCGCACGGCCCTTCCTCCAACCCAACCATATCGATGAGGGCGGCACCAGCTTCCAGAGCTTCAACTGCTCGCCCGCCACGATCCAGATGGGCACGTCCGGCTCGGCGCCGGTGTTCCTGTCGCCCACCGCGACGGCATCGGTTCCGAACACCGGCGCCAACGCGCCGTGCGACACCACCATCTTCTCCGACCGTCTCGGCAAGGAGACTCGCCACACCGCCTATGTGAAGATCACCCAGGATGTCGGCGACAATCTGAGCTTCACGGGCGACTTCAACTATTCGAAGCGCAAGAACCTGTCGCGCGTCGCGCGCGGCGGCATCTCCGCCCGCGTGTTCCAGACTGACGGCGCCAACAGTGCCGGCGATCCGGCCAATGCGATCGACCAGGCCAATCCCTTCTTCATCAACCCGCCGGGGCAGGCGGGCACGACCCAGACGATCCGCTGGAACGCCGATCAGCTGCTCGGCCCGGGCGCGACCAGCGAGAATTCGGCGCAGACCTGGTTCGCCACGCTCAACGCCGAATATCGCCTGGGCGAGAATTTCCGCATCACCGCGCTCGGCATGATCGGCCAGGACGAGACGCTCGCGCTCACCCAGGGCACGCTCTGCACCGCCTGCGCCTTGCTCGCGCTCAACGGCACGACCAACGCGAACGGTGTCGCCAACCAGTCCAACCCCGGCCGCACCGATGTCGTCCAGCAAAGCCTGACCGGCGCCAATGCGCTCGATGTGTGGAACGGCCCCGCCGGCAACCGCACCTCGGCGGCAGTGCTGGCGCGCCTCGTCGACAGCCGTTCGGCGCAGCGCGGCAAGAACGTCATCAAGCAGGGCCGCATCGGCATCGACGGGTCGGTCTTCGATCTGCCCGCCGGCAAGGTGCGCATCGCGCTCGGCGGCGAATTGCTCAGCTACACGCTCGACACGGCGGTCGATCGCCCCAACGGCACCGGCCCGTCGAGCCTCGCCAACCAGAGCTTCTTCTTCCCGACTCACCGGTCGGTGCAGTCGGCTTATGGCGAAATCCTGGTGCCCGTCATCGGGGCGGACATGGGCGTGCCGCTGATCCGCCAGTTCGATATCAGCGTGTCCGGCCGCTACGATCATTATAATGACTTCGGCAGCACCTCGAACCCGAAGATCGCCGCCAATTGGGAAGTGTTCGACGGCTTCAAGATCCGCGGCAACTGGTCCAAATCGTTCGTCGCGCCGTCGCTGCGCTCACTCGGCGATCCCAATGCCAATGGCCTCTACAATGAATCGGCCGTCGTCCAGCTGACCGACACGCAACAGGTGCCGGTCTCGTCCTTTCCCGACGTCGCGCTGATCCCGGGCATCCCCTGCGCCAATGGCTTCTGCCAGATCAGCGGCCTCACCCCGGGCATCCGCATCCAGACGGGCAACCCGGCGCTCAACCCGCAAAAGGGCACGACCTGGTCGATCGGCTTCGATTTCGCACCCCGGAATTTCCTCACGGGGCTGCGCATCTCGACGACCCTGTTCAACAACAAGCTGCGCGGCGGCATCACCTCGCCCCCGCTCTCGGCGATCATCAACTCGGCGTCGATCAACAACCTGCTGGTCTTTTATCCCGCCGGCTTGTCGCCGACCGATCCGATCGTCGCGGCGGCGATCGGCAACGTCCCGATCACCACTGCGCTGCCGACGCGCATCTACTACATCTACGACTTCCGTCAGCGGAACACGTTGAACCTGACGATCCAGGGCCTCGACATCGCCGCAAGCTGGCGCATCCCGACCGGCATCGGCACCTTCACGCCGGGCGGTTCGGTCACCCAGTTCCTGAAGTACGACCAGAATTTCTCCGGTGGCCGTACCTTCAGCGTGCTCGGCACGACGGGTTTCAACACCACCTTCCCGTCGATCCGTACCCAGGGCCGCGCCTATCTGATGTGGGAATATCAGGGCATTTCGGCGAGCATCTTCGCCAATCACGTCAGCGGCTATCGCAACTGGTCGGGCTCGACGGTCAGCCCGGTGGTGGTGGCCGGTGGCGCGCCCACCGGTGCCGGCGGCGACCGGGTTCGCCCGAACACGACGATCGACACGCATCTCGCCTGGAATTTCTCGAAGGGCGGTTTGCTCGGCGACAGCGAAATCTATGTCGATGTCGAGAATCTGTTCGATCGCGACCCGCCTTTCTACAACGGGTCGCCCGGCTATGACTCCTACGGCGCCAGCCCGCTGGGCCGAGTGGTCAGTATGGGCCTCCGCGCGAAGTTCTGAGGCATCTGCGCCGTCTCCGCCTCAGGGCGGGGGCGGCGCTTCTTTTCCATCTCATGCTAAGAAGGGCCGAGTCGAAGCAGGGAGAGTGCGATGCGGTGGGCGATCGGCGTAGGGGCGATGCTGATGACGTTGGGCGCGCCCGGTGCGGCGCAGGCTCAACAGGCCGGACGGATCACCGGCGTCGGCGGCATCTTCGTCAAGAGCAAGGATCCGAAGGCGCTCGCTGCCTGGTACCGCGACGTGCTCGGTATCAAGGTGGAGGCGTATGGCGTTGCGATGCTGCGCTACGACGCGCCGGGCCATCCGCCGCTTCTTGCCTGGAATGCGCTCAAACAGGGCAGCACCTATCTGGCGCCGTCCACCCGCGAGTTCATGCTCGACTTCGCCGTCGACGACATGGACGCCTTCCTCGCGCGTCTGAAGGCAAAAGGCGTCGAGATCCTCAAACGCGACGATAGCGACCCGAGCGGCCGCTTCGCCTGGATTCTCGACCCGGACGGCACCAAGATCGAGCTGTGGCAGCCGAAGGAAAAACAATAGACGGCATCGCCGGCGACCGCCTGCCGGCCCCGGCATCATGGTCGAATGACGTTCCCACGGTCGGCCCCCATTCGTACCTTCGGGATCGCGCAGAATCGAGGCGGGGCATCTTTCCCACCGCGACGGAGCTCGCCCGGCGAGCTCAGCCTTTGCTCAGAAGGACAAACAACCACGCTTTGCGGCTGGTCTTTTGCTCTTCCTGAAATGTAACCGAACACCCGATATTTTCCGCCAGAGCTGCCAGCTCATCGGCGCTGTATCCAAAATAGAGGCGCGGATGGCCTGGATATTCATCATCGAAGCCATGCTTGATATCGGTTCGAACGGTGATCGCGATCGAGCAGGCGTCACTCGAGCATTTGGAAAAAACATCGAAGCACCGTTGCAGCTCGTCCGGATTCAGGTGATGGAGAATGGCGTTCGCCCAGATGAAGTCGAAAGGCCCATCATCAAGGTCGAGAATATCCAGTCTTCTGAATTCGATGTTCGGGCTGAACGCCGCTTGCCGAGCGAGCGAAACCATATTTTCGGATACGTCCAGGCCCAGGACGCGATCGAAATGCTTCGCGAGCTGAAGCGTGTCGCGGCCGGGGCCGCAGCCAACATCAAGTGCGTAGCGCCCCGCTGAGGGAACAAAGCGCTCCAACTTGCGATACGGATTGGAGATACCGGAATGCCGATCGCCATAATGCTCGGCGATCGCATCATATACCTCCCGCGTGGACTGGGAATCACTCCTCTCCGAGGCCATTGTATCGCTCCGTGATGGCGGATTTGTCCAGGAACGCGTCGAACCAGTCCTTGATGGGAAACTGAATCGCCGGGTCATGCGTCAGTTCAAGCTGGAACGATTTCAACGCATCCACGCCGCGTTGATAGAATGAGACATATGTCAAATCTCCGTCGATCGAGATTATTCGAAATGTAGGCATCTGATTATGCCATACGACATTCACTTTGGCATTGAGGTCCTTCTCCACCCGACGGATGAGCTTTTCGCTCTCCATGATCAGCTCTTTGGCGTTCAGTTTTCCTCGAACGTCGCCAAAGTAACGATCCACCTCGCGGTGCAATCCAGTATTGCTCTTGGATAAAATGGAAAATTCAAAACGGACGTCGCGCTTTTGTTCGAATATGTCGTAGTTATTATGGAGAACGTTGAAGGCGCTTAGTCCAAACCAGCGAAGCGAACGCTGTGCCTTTTGCAGGCTCGGGCGAATAGTGTCTTCGGAATGCGTGACGATTCGCGATACACCAAGGGGGCAGGCTGGCGTTTTTTGGTCCATGACGCAGCAATAGCTTTTCCGTGCTTCGGCAGATTGAAGCGCGCTTTCCATGCGGACAACCTCTTCCGCTAGAGTGGAAATACGTCGGACCAGGATCGAAAAGATCGAAACCAGCGCAGCCAGCCCAGCCGTAATCAAGGCGGTCTTTGCGCCGGGCGGCACGCCCAGCGAGTCGGCAAAAGTCCACAGGACGCCGAATGTAGAGAGGCTGGCGGCGCCCGGAATGGCGACATATCGCTTCAGAAACTCTTTCATCCGCCCCCCTCAATCACACCCGCCATGATCCGGATCGCCCAGCGCTCGCCGCAGGATGGCCACTGTCTCGGCATACCGTGTCTTGGCACCCAACGCGTCCCGAAAATCGATGAAATCCTTCCAGTCCCAAAAGGCTGATCCGGCGTGTCGGGCAAGGACGAAGCGAAAAAATTGACTCTCGAAATGCTCTGTGGCGAGGGCGTATTCGCCGCCGTCGGTGTCGTTCAGCAGGTAGCATTGCGCTTCTGGCCCCTGGTGGCGCGCGTCCGGCCAGTCGGTCAGCCACGCACCGGCCTCACGGGCTTGCGGCAACAATGTACCGTTGATGGGCGCCAGGTGGACGTGCGCATGATCAATGCATGCGCCCCTCTCCTCCCGCAGCGACCCGGCTACTCCATGCTCGAACGCGACTACGGCCTTGCCCAAATGGCTGGCGCTGAAGCGACGGTAGAGCGCTATGATCTTGTGGAGTTCCGAGCCGGTGGTCCGCCAATCGTCCCAGAAATTTGTCCGGTGATGTTTCGATACGATCAGGATGTGCCCGGCAACGATTGGAGCAATGTCGGCAACGACAAATACGTCGTCGCCTTCCCAGAAAAAATAAGGGCTGGACTCCGCTGAGGTGACGCGGCTCCGGCCGACTTCAATTTCGAGGCAGAACGTACAGCCGGCTTCCACGCACCCTCCTCTCGCGGTCGCTATATTTCAAGCACGTATCCTTCGAGAAATCCACCGCGCTCGGCGAGCTTATCGTGCCGTATTTGATGTAATTCTTCCGATGTCGCGCCCAGGCAGGCTGCAAGTGCGTAAACAACCTCCAAAATGTCAGCCAGCTCCGCTACCGAACGGTCCTGTTCGAATTCACGACATTCTTCGTATAGCTTTGCGAGCAGGAGAGGATGTCGTTCAGCGGACGCGGCGACGCGAAAGCGCGGTACCTTGTTGGCGGCGCGCATGATATCCGGAATGCGATCTCGAACAATTTTTTCCATCATCCCCATCCGCCTACTACGGTGACAATATTACAATTACGGTGCAATTACGGTGCAATTACGGTGACAGTTTACTAAATGAGATCTTGAGGGCGCTATACTGAATTACCTGCAACGCTCCATGGCCAGCTCTTCCGCGAACGAGGTGCCCAGTCAGGGATAGTGCCCCCAAATCCCTAAACGGTCGCCGTGCTGCCAGCGGAAGACCGCGCCGACCACGCTACGGGCCCGCGCGCCGCGCTGCATAGGCGGCGCGCGCCCGGTCCATCCGGGGGGCGTTCGTCATCACCCATTCGGCAAGTGCCCGCACCGGTTCCAGAAACTCGCGGCCCAGGTCGGTCAGCGCATATTCGACCTGAGGCGGCGTCACCGGCGTCACGGTCCGCGAGACGAATCCATGCTCTTCCAGATCGCGAAGCGTCGACGCGAGCATCTTCTGGCTGATCTCGCCGATTTCGCGCCTGAGGGCGTTGAATCGGCAAGGACCTTTTCCGAGCACCCGCACGACAAGCATCGACCATTTGTCGCTGATCCGCGCGAGCGTGCGGCTGATGTGCTCGCACGCCGACGCGTTTTCCGCCTCGCAATGCGGGCCGGTTTCCCTGCGGTTATCTAGTGTCGCCAAGGTGCCTCCTTGTCCCGTCCCGGTAACGATACGTAATTAGGTTACCTCAAGAAACCACCGAATGCGAGATTGCCAATGACTGCCAAGCCCCGGATCGCCCTCATCATCGGGTCCACCCGCCCGACCCGCTTCGCTGACACGCCCGCCCAGTGGATGCTGAAGCAGGTCAGGGCGCGCGACGACATGGATGTCGAGCTTGTCGACCTGCGGGATCATCCCATGCCCTTCTTCGACGAGGCAATGTCGAACCTCTGGGCGCCGAGCGAAAGCCCGGAAGCGGTCCGCTGGCAGCAGACGATCGGTCAATATGACGGTTATATCTTCGTCGTTGCCGAATATAATCATTCGATCACCGGCGTGCTGAAGAACGCACTCGACCAGGCCTATAAGGAATGGAACCGCAAGCCGTTCACCGCGATCGGCTATGGCGGCACGGGCGCCACGCGCGCTGTCGAGCATTTGCGCGGCATCGGGGTCGAGCTGCAGATGGTCTCGACCAAATCCGCCGTCCATATCGGCGGTGGCGACTTCATGGCGATCCACCCGTATTTCGGCAATCGGCCGATCGAGACGATCGAGGCCAATCTGATCCAGTCCGCCACCGCCGCGCTCGACGAGCTGAGCTGGTGGACCAAAGCGACCAGGGCGGCCCGCATGACTGGGGTCTGATGGCAGCGTCATCCCCGCCCGCCACTGGCCCGGGCGGGGATGACGAACCTCGTTCGACCGAGCCGGAAGGCGCCGGGAATTTCGGAGACACTATCCACCGATCCGCAGGTGCGGTTCGCGCATTGGGCACGGTAGCTGCGGACTCCCGATGCCCTGCCGATATGACGCCATCGACCGCAATCCCGCTCTTGCCCGCAACGGGCCCTCCGTGCTTTTGCCGCACTATGCCCGGGTCTTTGGATGCATCGCCTTTTGCCGGAACGGCGGCATATTATGATCGCTTCCGGGCGCCTTACGCGCCGGCGGCGTTCGACTTCATTGCCGCAGCCTATGACCTCAGCCCTGCGGTACGTGCTCTGGACCTCGGATGCGGACCGGGCACGATAGCGATCCCCCTGTCGCATCGGGTCGCCGAAGTCCTTGCGGTGGACCCGGACGCGGACATGATCGCCGAAGGGCGCCGCCTGGCCGCGTTGAGAGGGGGCCGGAATATCGATTGGTGCCACTCCAGGGCTGAGCACATCTCTTTGGAAGCCGGTCCGTTCCGGGTGGCGACGCTTGGTCAATCCTTTCACTGGATGGATCGCGATCAGGTGCTTCGGAAACTTGCGCTCCTCCAATCGGACGGTGGAGGGCTGGCGCTGGTGAATGGAGGCAGGCGCCGTCCCCAGGAGAGCTGGGAACCGCTGGCTCAAAAGATCGTCGAGAAGTTCCTGGGGCCGCGACTTCGTCACCCGAAAGCCAATCCCCAGGAACCGCGGCACGAGCCCGCGCTTCTTCGATCGCACCACTTCTCGGAATTCACCTGTCACGAATTCCCGGGCACGATCACGAGGGATATCGGCTCGATAATCGGCTGCATCTACTCGATATCGAGCTCCTCTCGACCGCTCTTCGGCAACGACGCCGGGGCCTTCGAAACAGCGCTGACTCAGGCATTGCTGAGCGTAAATCCGACCGGGCTCTTCAACGAGCATGTCGAGACCGAGGTGCTTCTCGCACCTCGGAGAGCGGCCTGAAAGGCTAGTCAAATTTTCATTAGGATATTGATTAATATAAATAATATGCATTTTCTCTCGCCATCGAAAATGTCAGCAAACTCCCTGACATTTTGACCGCCCACCCCATCGATTCAAACCTCACCCCACCACCGCTATCCCGGCACCATGAGGTACAAACCAGAATTCGCCGACGATGCCCGTGACTTTTGCCGCCGCGGCGCCACCGACGAGGAACTCGCCGACTATTTCGCGGTTTGCGTCCGCACCATCTATCGCTGGCGCAACATGCATGAGGAATTCGCCGAGGCAGTCGTCGTCGGCAAGGACCATGCCGACGCCCGCGTCGAGCGCGCGCTCTATTCCCGCGCGGTCGGTTGCACGGTCAAGCGCACCAGGGTGTTCAAGCACGCCGGCGAGGACCCGGTCTATGCGAGCTATCTGCATCACCTCCCGCCCGATCCGGTCGCCGCGCTGCAATGGCTCCGTGTGCGCCAGCCGAAGAAATGGGGCGCGCAGCAGCCGGAGGACCAAGACGGTTTCAGCGCCGCCCGGATGGTCGAAAAGGCGCTCGCCCGCGCGGAGGAGCATAAGCGCGCCACCCCGATGCCCCCGCGAGAGCCGCCGTCGAAGGAGGTGGCGCCGGACGCCGGCCTGGAGTCGGAACCCCGCTCATGCCCGGATGAAGGCACAGCCCCTGATACAGATTCGGCACCAACGCCGGTCGCCCCGATCCCAAAGTCGAAGCCAAAGCCGAAATCGCCACAGCCACCGGCCGCTGACTCGAAACCGGCCCCGCCATTCCCGGTCCTTGATTTCAGCCCTCGCGGCTATGGCTGAGGCGCCGCCCCAAAACCAACCTACGAAAGTCTTCGTTGACACCTACGAAGTTCTTCGTATAGAGAGTCGGGCATGACGAAGCCCGATCTTCCCAAACCCACCGAGGCCGAGCTGGAGCTGCTCGCGGCGCTGTGGGCCAAGGGCGAGGCGACGGTGCGCGAGCTGTTCGACGGCCTCGGCCAGGATCGCCCGCGCGGCTACACCTCAGTGCTCAAGACGCTGCAGATCATGACCGAGAAGGGCCTGGTCGAGCGGACCGAGCAGGGCAAGGCGCATCTCTACCGCGCCGCCGCCAGCCAGAGCGACACCCAGAGCCAGTTGCTGCGCGATCTGACCACGCGGCTGTTCGCCGGATCGGCCGCGCAGCTCGCCATGCATGCGCTGTCGATGGAGGCGGTCGACGCCGACGAGCTCAGCGAGATCCGCAAGCTGATCGACGCGAAGAGGCCGAAACCGTGACCTTGCACGCCGACGCACTGGCCTGGACCCTGATCCATTTCTGCTGGCAGGCGGCGGCGATCGCCTTTGTCTATGGCGGCATCGATCGGGCGCTTTCCGGCATGAGCAGCCGGGCGCGGTACGGGCTGGCGCTGGCGGCGCTGCTGGCGATGGTCGCCACGGCGATTGCCACCCTGATCCATCAGGAGGCGCTGGCTCGGGTCGTCGGGCTGCCCCTTACCATCCCGATCTCCGAGGAGGACGTGCCCCTGGCGCTCGCCGCGATGAAGGCCGGGGCGACGTTCCGGCCGGCCTGGTCGCCGGAGCACGGCGCGCTGCTGTTCTGGCTCGACATGGCCTGGCTTGCCGGCGTGTCGTTCCTGTCGGCCCGGGCGATCGGCGGGTGGGTCGTGCTGCGCCGCTTCGTCCGCGCGGCCGACCTGGCGGTGCCCGCGCCCCTGGCGGCGATGGTTTCGCGGCTTTGCACCCGGATGAAGCTGCGGCCGGTCGGGCTGCGGCTGTCCCTGCAGGCGTCCGGCCCCTTCGTCATGGGGCTGTTCCGCTCGGTCGTGGTCGTGCCGGTCTCGGCGCTCGCCGCGCTGACGCCCGATCAGCTCGAGGCAGTGCTGGCGCATGAGCTCGCCCATGTCCGCCGCGCCGATTATCTCTGGAACCTGCTGCAAACGCTGGTCGAGACCCTGTTCTTCTTCCATCCGGCGGTGTGGTGGATCGGCCGGCGGCTGCGCGAGGAGCGCGAGCATTGCTGCGACGATCTCGCGCTGGCGGCGTGCGGCGACCCGCTCGCCTTCGCCACTGCCTTGTGCGCGCTCGAGGCAGCACGCGGCCCCGCGCTCGCCCCCGCACTCGCCCCCGCGCTCGCCCTTGCGATCGACGGCCACCGGCCCGCCTCGGCGCTGCGCCTCCGGGTCGCGCATATCCTGGGCGAGACCGTGCCGGCGCCCCGCCGCGCGGCGCCGCTGATGCTGGCCGGCATCGCTGCGCTGGGCCTGTGCACCGTCTCGTTCCTCCCCCGGGCGCGAGCGTCCGTCGTGCCGCCGGTCCGGGCAAAGCCGGCGCCGATCGTGCGGGTCGCGATCGACGGCACCGCGCGTTTCACGGCCAGCACGCGCGTGACGGAGGCAATCGCGCCGGCGGTGCCTCAGCCGCTGCCGGTCGTTGCTGCGGTGGGGGCGGTCAGCATCGATCCGACCCCGCCCGCGCCCGCGCCGGTCGCCGAATCCTATGAGTCGGCAATGCTCCGTGCGGGCTATGGCGGGGACCTGCGCGCGCTGCCGTTGCTGGAGAAGGACGGCATCACGCCCGACTATCTGCGCTCGATCGCGGCGCTCGGGCTTGGCCTGCCCAATGCGAAGCAGCTCCAGATCCTCTGGTCGCACGGCGCCCGCGCCAGCGACGTCGCGGCATTCCGTGCCGTGGGCGCGGCACCGCCCAACCTTTATGATTTCGTCGGCTACCATCTCTACGGCGTCACGCCGGCGCTGGTCACCGGCATGCGCGAGGCCGGGTTCGACGGCATCCCGTCGAGGAAGCTCGTCCAGCTCGCCAGGCTGGGCGTCACCCCGGCCTATGCCGCCGCGGCGCGGCGGGCGCGGCCGGACATCGATCTGTGGCACCTGATCGGCCAGCGCATGGACGAGGTCGACAAACGGCACGGCGCCGGCGACGGGGCGGGCTAACAACCCCCTCGCATTACCCGAAAATTGACCAACCGTGCGACGGCGGACGCCCCCGGCTTGTCCGCGATCCCAGGAGCAGCGATGCGACGCGAGACCCCCTCTCCGCAAGGTGCCCGCCAATGACGTCGGGCAGGAGCGCAATGGCCGAATGGGCGCTGAACATGGCCGATGTCCGCCCGCCCAGCGGCGCCGAGATCGATGCCGCGCGCGCCGCGGCCGACCAATTGTCCCGGCTCGATCGCGGCGACGACTCGGTCAGCCTGCGCGCCGGGTCCGGCCGGGAGGCGATCATGCTGCCCGCGACGGTGTTCCGCGCGCTGCTGCGGATGGTGGCGGAGACGGGCAAGGGCAATGCCGTCGCGGTCGTCCCGGTCGAGGCCGAGCTGACCACGCAACAGGCGGCCGACCTGCTCAACATGTCGCGCCCGCACCTCGTCAAGCTGTTGACCCGGGGCGAGCTGCCCTACCGCATGGTCGGCACGCACCGGAAGCTGCCGGTGCGCGAGGTGCTCGATTACCGCGCGGCGCGCGCTGCCGCGCAGGCAGGCGCCTGATGCGGATCAGGGCATTGTTCTGCTACGCGTTCGCGCTGCTGGCGTTCGCCGCTGCACCGGCACGGGCAGCGCCGGACCCGGGCGTCCAGGTCGATGCGATCATGCGCCGCGCGATGGCGGAGCGGCAGATTCCGGGCGCCCAGCTCGCGGTGGTCCGGAACGGCCGGGTGGTGCTGCTCCGTCATTATGGCGTCGCCAATTTGCAGACGCCGGTGCCGGTCACTGACGGCACGATCTTCTCGATCAACTCGATCACCAAGGCTTTTACCGGCGTCGCCGCGATGCGCGCGGTCGAGGCGGGCCGGCTCGACCTGTCGAAGCGCGTCGGCGACTATCTGGGCGGCCTGCCCGAGGCGTGGCGCGGCGTGACCGTGCGGCAATTGCTCAGCCACAGTTCGGGTCTGCCCAACTTCGCGGGGAGCGCGGGCAGCCGGCAGGGCGACGAAGCGGCGGCCTGGGCCTGGGCGCTCGCCCAGCCGGTCCGGTTCCCGCCCGGCGAACGCTTCGATTACAGCCAGACCAATTACGCGCTAGTCCAGAACATCCTCAACAAGCTCGACGGCCGCCCGCTCGACGATCCGGTGGTGCTCGCCCAGACCACGCTGGTCGGCATGCCCGCGACCGGGCTTCACGACGGCCGCGACGTGGTGCCCGGCAAGGCCGCCGTCTACGGCCTGGACCACGGCGTGCGGCGCGGCCTGTTCGAGACCTTCTCGCCCAGGCATCGCGCTGCCTCGGGCATGGACAGCACCGCCGCCGACATGGCGCGCTGGATGAACGCGATCCTCGACGGTCGCCTGCTCGGCCCGGCGGCGCGGCAGGCGATGTGGACGCGCGTGCCCTTCACCAGCGGAGCGCCCGGCCAATGGGGCATGGGCTGGCTGGTGATGGGCCGGGCGCAGCATCGCAGCGTCGGCATGACCGGCGGGTCGCGCTCGGCGATGTTCCTCTATCCCGATGACCATGTCGGCGTGGTCGTCCTCACCAACCTCGCCGGCGCCGCGCCGGAGGACATGGTCGACGAGATCGCCGCGCTCTTCATCCCCGGCATGCGGCTGGAGGGCGTGGCCGCGCTCCGGGCGGCGCTCGACCGGCAGGGTTATGACAAGGCGGCGGACGTCCTGGCCGGATTGCGGCGCGACCCCGGCTTCAGGGTCGACGAGCAGGAGCTCAACGACTGGGGCTATCGCCTGCTCGGCTTCGGCAAGCCGCAGCAGGCGCTGGCCGTGCTGAAGATCGGCGCCGAGCTGTTCCCGCAAAGCGGCAACGCCCATGACAGCCTGGCAGACGCCTATGCGCTCAACGGCGACAAGGTAGCGGCGATCGCCAGCTACAAGCGGTCGCTCGACCTCGACCCGAACAACGCCCATGCCGTGCAGCGCCTGAAACAATTGTCGGAATAATGCCCGCCCGCCAACACTGACATTGCAGTCGCCCGCCCTTTCACGGAAAGTGCCGCTGGTCCGCCCCCGAGAGGTGCGGCGGAAAAGGGACAGGAGATGCGTTTGCCGCCATCGGGGCCATGCCTGAATCCCGCGCGGACACGCCGCCGGTGACGGCTGTGCCCGACGCGGCGATGCCGCCGCGCCAGTTGCTCCGGGCCCTGTTCGATACGGCGGTCGATGCGGTCACCGCCGAACGCTGCATCCCAGCCGACAGTGTTGGAGAACCCGTTGCCGGCCGCACCCTGATCGTCGCGGTCGGCAAGGCGGCCGCGGCGATGGCCTCGGTCGCGGCCGGCATGGTGCCCGGGTCGCTGTCCGGCCTGGTCATCACGCGCCATGGCCATTCCGGACCGCCCCACCATCTCCCGTCCGATTTCGAGGTGATCGAGGCAGGGCATCCCGTGCCCGACGCCGACAGCCTCGCCGCGGCGACCCGCGCGCTCGCGCTGGTGCGGCGGCTCGGGCCGGAGGATCGGCTGCTCGCTTTGGTCTCCGGCGGCGGCTCGGCCCTGCTGACCCTGCCGGTCCCTGGCGTCTCGCTCGCCGACAAGCAGGCGGTGACTCGCGCGCTGCTCCGCTCCGGCGCGACCATCGCCGAGATCAACAGCGTGCGCAAACACCTCTCGACGGTGAAGGGCGGCCGCCTCGCCGTCGCCGCCGCGCCGGCGCGGGTCACCACCCTGATCATCTCCGACGTGCCCGGCGACGACCCGAGCTTCGTCGCCAGCGGGCCCACGGTGGCCGACCACACGACCCTGGAAACGGCCCGCGAAATCCTCGCCCACCACCGTATCGCCTTGCCCGAAAACGTTGCAGCCGCGCTGGACGACCCCGCCAACGAGACCCCCGCGCCCGCCATGGTGCGCGGGGAGGTCCTGGTCGTCGCTCGTGCCCGCGATGCGCTGGTGGCGGCAACGCGCCTTGCCGAGGATCAGGGCTATGCGGTCACCGATCTCGGCGATCATCTCGAAGGCGAGGCCAGGCAGCTCGGCGCAGAGCACGCCGCCCTTGCCCTCCAGCTCGCGGCTGACGGTCGGGCTCACGCCATCCTGTCGGGCGGCGAAACCACGGTGCGCGTGACCAATCCCGACGGCCGCGGCGGCCGCAACCTGGAATATCTGCTTGGCCTCGCCATCGCGCTCGACGGCGCCCCGCGCATCCATGCCATCGCCTGCGACACCGACGGCATCGACGGCACGGAGGACAATGCCGGCGCGATCGTCGCGCCCGACACGCTCGCCCGCGCCCGCACGCTCGGCCTCGACGCGCAGGCGATGCTCGACGCGAACCAGGCCTATCCCTTTTTCGAGGCGCTCGGCGACCTGATCGTCACCGGGCCGACCCGCACCAACGTCAACGATCTGCGCGCGATCCTGATCGCGCCGGAGGGAGCCGACCAACACTGCACGCTATAGCGAGGGGACGCATCGATGACCTGGTCACAAGACTATCATCCATTGGGGAGCTGGCTGTCGGTCGTGCTCGCCGCCGCACCCCTGGTGGTGCTGCTCGGCTGTATCGGGTTCTTCCATGTCCGCGCGCATATCGCAGCACTGCTCGGCCTCGCCGCTGCCCTGCTGATCGCGGTGCTCGCTTTCGGCATGCCGGCCGATCTCGCTGCCCGCGCGGCGGGCTATGGCGCTGCCTATGGCCTGTTGCCGATCGGCTGGATCGTGCTCAACATCATCTTCCTCTACCAGCTCACCAACGAGCAGGGGCAGTTCCAGGTCCTGCGCGATTCGATCGCGACGGTGACCGAGGACAGCCGGCTCCAGCTCCTGCTGATCGCCTTCTGCCTCGGGGCGTTCTTCGAAGGGGCGGCGGGCTTCGGCACGCCGGTCGCGGTGACCGGCGCGATGCTGATCGGGCTCGGCTTCACCCGGCTCCAGGCATCGGGCCTGTCGCTGATCGCCAACACCGCGCCGGTCGCGTTCGGCGCGCTCGGCACCCCGCTCGTCACGCTCGCGACGGTCACCGGGCTGCCGCTCGAGGATCTGTCGGCCATGGTCGGGCGGCAGATGCTGCCCTTCTGCCTGATGGTGCCGTTCTGGCTGCTGGTCGCGTATTGCGGCTGGCGTCGGACGCTGGCGATCTGGCCCGCGGTGCTGCTGGTCGGCGTCGTGTTCGGCGGCACGCAGTTCCTGATCTCCAACCTGCACGGGCCGTGGCTCGCGGCGATCGGTTCGGCACTGGTAACCCTGGTCGTGCTGGTCGGTTTCCTGCGGGTGTGGAAGCCGCGCGACATCATGCACGTCAACGAAGCCCCGCTTGCCAAGGGCGACGAGCGCGTCCCGACAACCGACGCGGCGCATGTGACGGAACATGAGGATGCGGTGGTCACGGACACCGGCCCGGTCAGCGCGGCGGCGATGCGCAAGGCCTGGATGCCCTGGCTGATCCTGACGGTGATCGTGTTCCTGTGGGGTGTGCCCGCCGTGAAGGCGACACTCGACGGCATCTTCAAGCTCGCCATTCATGTGCCCGGCCTCGACATGGTCATCATGCGCGTGCCCCCGGTCGTGGCGACCGCCGCAGCCGAGCCGGCGATCTTCAACTTCAACCCGCTCTCGGCGACGGGGTCGGCGATCCTGCTCGCGGGCGTGCTCAGCGGCTTCCTGCTCGGGCTCAACCCGGCCGGCATCGCCAGGAGCTATGGCCGCGCCTTCGTCATGGTCATCCCCTCGCTGCTGACCATCGCCGCGATGCTCGCGCTCGGCAACGTCACCCGCTTCTCGGGGCTCGACGCGACCATGGGCCTGGCCTTCGCCGCGACGGGCGTGATGTATCCCTTCTTCGGCACGATGCTCGGCTGGCTCGGCGTCGCGGTGACCGGATCGGACACTGCCTCCAACGTGCTGTTCGGCGGCCTGCAGAAAGTGACCTCGGAACAGCTCAACCTGTCGCCGACCCTCATGGCCGCGGCGAACAGCGCGGGCGGCGTGATGGGCAAGATGATCGACGCGCAGAGCATCGTCGTTGCCTCCACCGCGACGCAGTGGTTCGGGCAGGAGGGACGGATCCTGCGCTATGTCTTCCTGCACAGCATCGTGCTCGCGTCGCTGGTCGGTGTCGTGGTGATGCTGATGGCCTATGTGCCGCCGTTCACCTTGCTCGTACGGTAAGGCCTCAGGCGGCGTTGCTCTTCCGATCGGGTTCGACCGCCGGCACGTCCAGCGGCCGGTCGGCGAAGGGCGATCGGCCCGTCACCGGCAATGGGTGCGGATAGCCGAGCAGGAAGCCCTGCGCTTCGTCGCAGCCCTCGCGCTGGAGCACCTGGAGCTGCTGCTCGGTCTCGATACCCTCGGCGAGCACCGGGATGGCCAGGCTCTTGCCCAACGCCAGCACGGCGCGGATGATCGCGGTCGCCTGGGGGCTATCCGCCAGCTCCGAGACGAACATCCGGTCGAGCTTGATCTTGTCGAACGGGAAGGCGCGCAGCGTCTCGAGCGAGGAATAGCCGGTGCCGAAATCGTCGAGCGCGACGCCGACGCCCAGAGCCTTGATCTGGCGCAGCACGTGCAGCGCGTGGACCCGGTCGGACATGATCGCCGTCTCGGTCAGCTCGACCTCGAGCCGGCGCGGCGGCAGGCCGGTCTCAAGCATGATCTGGTGGAACAGCCGCGGCAGGTCGGCATGGGCGAGCTGCACCGCCGACACGTTCACCGCGACCTTGGAGTCGTGCTCCCAGCTCACCGCGTCCGTGCAGGCCCGGCGCATGACCCATTCGCCGAGCGACAGGATCAGCCCGTTCTCCTCGGCGATCGGGATGAAGATCTCGGGCGAGATGTTGCCGCGCACCGGATGCTTCCAGCGCACCAGCGCTTCATAGCCGGTCACCGCATGCGTCGTGACCGAGGCCTGGACCTGATAATGGACCTCGAGCAGATTGCCGTCGATCGCGACGCGCAGATCATTGGCCAGCTCGCGCCGTTCGCGGATCGCTTCATCCAGCGCCGCGTCATAGAAGCACGGCGCCACCGCGCCCTCGCTCTTGGCACGGTACATGGCGAGATCGGCATTATTGGTCAGGACATGCGCGTTGGCGGCATCCTGCGGATAGACCGCGACGCCGATGCTCGCGCCGACCCGCGCCTCGAACGCGCCGAGCGAGACCGGCGTGTCGAGCGCAGCCCCGATCCGCGTGGTGAAGCCGACCAGCTGGGCACGGTCGCTGAAGCGGGTGATCGCGACGAACTCGTCGCCGCCCAGCCGCGCGACCATCTCGCCCCGGCTCATCGCACCGCGCAGCCGCTGCGCCAGCGCGACCAGCACATCGTCGCCGGCCTTGTGGCCATGGACGTCGTTGATTTCCTTGAAGCGATTGAGATCGATCGCAACCACGCCGAGCTGGCCGCCGCCGGCGCGCGCGATATCGAGCTGGCGCGCGAGCTGCTCCTGGAAGCTCACCCGGTTGGGCAGCCCGGTCAGGGCATCGTTCATCGCCATGTGGTGGAGACGCTCCATCGCGTCCGACCTTGTCCAGCGGTCGATCAGCGCGGCGAACACGCCGGTCGCGATCACGACCAGCCCGACCAGCGCGGTGGCCAGCCCCAGCGCCTGCATCTGGCCGGGGTCGAGCGGGGTTTCGCTAAGCCGGAGCGGGGTGATTTCCAGCGCTGTCATCGCCACGAAATGCAAGGTCGCGATCGCGGTGACGAGCAGGCCGGTGCCCGTCGCGACCCGGTAGCGGCCGAGTTTCCGGGAGCCGAGTGCGGCCAGCGCTGCGCCGGCGAAGATCACGGAGCACAGCACCGAGGCGGCGACATAGGACCAGCGCCAGGTGACCAGGCCGTCGACGCGATAGGCTGCCATGCCGGTGAAATGCATGGTGGAGATGGCAAGGCCGACCACGCCGCCGCCGAGGGCGGACCGGACCAGGTTCCGCCGCCACGCTGCCAGTGCGAAGCCGATGCCGGTGCCGGCGATGGCGACGATCAGCGAGACGATCGTCAGGACCGGATCGAGGCTGACCGGAACCTCCGCCTTATAGGCGAGCATCGCGACGAAATGGGTGCACCAGATCGTCGCGCCGGCGCCGACCGCGGTCAGGAACAGCCAGCCGAAGCGCTGGCCGCCGGTCGTCGCCTGCGCGCGGCCGAACATCTGGGCGATGGCGAAGGCGCCGGTGCAGCAGACGAATACGGCGAGCAGCACCAGCCATGGGTCATGGTCTCTCGCGATGCACAGGGCGACGTCGATCATCTGACGTGGTTCCGCATAAGGGCCCGGCGCACGCAGGCACCGCAAGATTGCCCTTTATGTATGCAAGCGCGTTAAAAAGCGGTGAAACCGTTTCGGAGATGTTTAAGTCGCGGTTTTCAGGGCCACGCTGTGCCCTGCGCTCAGGCACCATCCGTTATGGTTGCTTCCATCGCGCGCCGGATGGCGTCCTTCATCTGGGCGGGTGAGAAGGGCTTGTTGACGGCGATGACATGTTCGCCCGTCAGGTCGAGCGCGCTGTTGTCGGCATAGCCGGTGATGATGATCGCGGGCAGCGCCGGCCGGATCTGGCGCGCCCGGCGGATCACCTCGGTCCCGGAAACATGCGGCATGGCATAATCGCTGATGATCAGGTCGACCTTGTCGGGATCGCGGTCCAGCAGCTCGAGCACCGCCGGGCCGTCCGCGGCAGCGACCGGCGCGTGGCCCAGGTCCTCGAGCAGCGCCGCAGTGGTCGCCCGCACGCCCTCATGATCGTCGACCAGCAGGATGTTCAGGCTGGTGCCTTCCGCAAGTGCCTGGGCCGGTTCGGCCGGTACCGGCTTCGGCGCGCATGCCGCCGCGCGGGGCAGCCACAGCGCGACCCTGGTGCCCTCGCCCTCGCGGCTGTCGATCCGCACGGTGCCGCCCGACTGGTTGGCGAACCCATAGACCATGCTGAGACCGAGCCCGGTGCCCTTGCCGACATCCTTGGTGGTGAAGAACGGCTCCATGACGCGTTCGAGCATGTCGGGGGCAATGCCGCAGCCGGTATCGCCGACGGTCAGCACGACATAATCGCCCGGCGGCAGATCGAGATCGTCGCGCGCGCCGACTTGCGCATTGCGCGCCGAGATATGGATCGTGCCGCCTTCGGGCATGGCGTCGCGCGCGTTGATCGCGAGATTCATGATCGCCAGTTCGAGCTGGGCTTCGTCGGCATAGGGATGGGCGACGCCGGGTTCGATGTCCCAGGCGATCTCCACCAGCCCGCCGAGCGTGTGCGACAACAGGTTGCTGACCGAATCGGACAGGCAGGTCAGGTCGATCGCCGCCGGCTCCAGCTTCTGCTTGCGCGCAAAGGCGAGCAGGCGGGAGACCAGCTCGCTGCCCTGGCCCGCGGCATGCTGCGTCATTGCCAGGATCTTGCGGTGCTCCTCGGCCAGGGGCACGCGGCGCTCGATCATGCCCAGCCCGCCGATCACCGCGGCGAGCAGATTGTTGAAGTCGTGCGCGATGCCGCCGGTCAGCTTGCCGATCGCATCCATCTTGCGGACATGCAGCAGCTGCGTCTCCAGGTCCTTGCGGTCGGTCACGTCGAGCAGGGTGCCGGCATATTCCATCGGCTTGCCGTCCATGTCGCGCATCAGCACGGCCTGGTCGAGCACATGGCGATAGCGCCCATCGGCATGCTGCCAGCGATATTCCATCGCCAGCGGCGCGCCGTGCGCCCGGCCCCTGAGCGTCGCTTCGACGCGGTCCTTGTCGTCGGGATGGAGCCGGTCGTGCCACAGGGTCGGGGTGCGCCGTACCGCGTCCAGCGGGAACCCGGTCATCGCGGTGAAATCGCCGCTGATCAGCTTCGGCACGCGCGGGTAGACGCCTTCGGTCTCCAGATAGAGCAGGATCGGCAGCGACTGGATGATCGCGCCCTGGCGCTGTTCGGCGAGGCGCAGCTGGCGTTCCGCCTTCAATCGCTGGTCATTGGCCTTGATCGTCGCGTCGAGCAGCGCCTGCTCGGCCTGGGCCTTGCGCCGAATCTCGAGCGTCATCTGGAACAGGTCGACGAACACCGCCACCTTGGATCGCAGCACGATCGGTTCGACCGGCTTGAACACATAATCGACCGCGCCCATCGAATAGCCGCGGATCAGGTGCTCGGTCTCCTTGTTGACGGCGGAGAGGAAGATGATCGGGATGCGCTTGGTCTGCTCGCGGCCGCGCACCATCTGCGCGACCTCATAGCCGTCCATGCCGGGCATATAGACGTCGAGCAGGATCACCGCGAAATCGCCGCGCAGCAATTCGCGCAGTGCCTCCGGCCCCGATTTGGCGACGATCACATCGCCGACATCCTCGAGCACGGTGCGGATCGCGAGCAGGTTATGCTCGTCGTCGTCGACCACCAGGATGCGCGCGCGCGCTGCCGGCTCGGGCACGACCTTCAATAGTGGCGGCGCCTCGGCGACCGTCACGGGCTGTACCGCGAGGGGGAGTTTGCGCGGCATCCGGTCACTCGGCCGCCGTGGCGGTTCGGACGGTCGGGCGGCGCGTCGGCTTGGTCGGCGCCCGATCGCGCGAGCGGGCGACCCAGACGCGGAGCAAGGCCAGCAGCAGCTCGATATCGACTGGCTTGGCGATGTAATCGGAGGCGCCGGCGTCGAGGCATTTCTGGCGGTCGCCCTTCATCGCCTTGGCGGTCACCGCGATCAGCGGGATATCGGCAAGCTCGGGAAGAGCCCGAATGCGCTGCATCGTTTCGTACCCGTCCATCTCGGGCATCATGATGTCGATCAGCGCCAGATCGATGCCCGGCGTCTGTTCGAGAATCAGGATGCCGTCCTTGCCACCCTCGGCGTGCACGACCTCGACGTCGTAGCTCTCCAATACGCTCGTGAGCGAGTAGATGTTCCGGATATCGTCGTCGACGATCAGCATCTTCGATCCCGCCAGTTCCGGCACCTCGGGCAGGCCGGTTACGGCTTCCGCGCCATCGACGATGGTCACGGCCGGCGCCGCCGGCTGGCTGCGCGCGACACGGGCGAGATCGCGGAACACCGCCGACAGCGCCTCGGGCGCGGCCGGTTTCTCGGTCACGCCGAACGCGCCCATGTCCATCGCCATGGCCAGCTTGTCCGCGCCGGAGATGACATGGATCGGCAGGTGCATGGTCTTCGGGTCGTGCCGCAGCAGATCGAGCAGCACGAAGCCGTCGATATCCGACAGGCCGAGATCGAGCGTGATCGCATTGGGCTGGAGCTTCCGCGCCAGTGCCAGGGTGCCGGCACCGGTGGTCGAGACCACACCCTTCAGCCCGGTCTCGCGCGCGATGTCGAGCAGGATCGAGGCGAAGGTCGGATCGTCCTCGATGATCAGCACGAACGGTGAATCGCCGAGCGCATCGCGGTCGTCGGTCACGTCGAGCGGCGCGGGCAGGGCGTTGGGCACGATCGCGCCGCTATTGTCGTAGCGCGCCGTGGTCGTCGCGGCCTGGCCGGTGCCCGAATCCACTGCCTGGAGCGGCACGAACAGGGTGAAGGTCGATCCTTCGCCCGGGGTCGAGCGTACCTTGAGCTCGCCGCCGAGCAGGCGCGCGATCTCGCGGCTGATCGAGAGGCCGAGGCCAGTGCCGCCATATTTGCGGCTGGTCGTGCCGTCGGCCTGCTGGAACGCCTCGAAGATCAGCTTCTGCTTGTCCTGCGGGATGCCGATGCCGGTATCGGTCACCGCGATCTCGATCGCATGGTCGGCGTTGCGCAGCACCGGGTGGTTGCTGCTCCACCCCGCCCGGGCGCTGCCGACCGACAAGGTGACCGATCCTTGCGCGGTGAACTTGAACGCGTTGGACAGCAGGTTGAGCACGACCTGTTGCAGGCGCTTCTCGTCGGTGCGGATCGTGGCGGGCAGGTCGCTGTCGAACTCGACCTTGAACTCCAGGTTCTTGTCGGCGGCGAGCTGGCGGAAGGTCCGTTCCATATGCTGCTTCAGCGCGTGCATCGGCATGTCGCCGACCTCGATCGAGACGGTGCCGGATTCGATCTTCGACAGATCGAGGATGTCGTTGATCAGGTTGAGCAGGTCGGACCCGGCCGAGTTGATCGTGCGCGCGAACTCGGTCTGCTTCTCGTTGAGATTGCCCTGCGGATTGTCTGCCAGCAGCTTCGACAGGATCAGCAGCGAATTGAGCGGCGTGCGCAGCTCGTGCGACATGTTGGCGAGGAATTCGGACTTGTATTTGGAGGTGAGGGCAAGCTGCTCGGCCTTTTCCTCCACCGCACGCCGCGCCATTTCGATCTCGAGATTCTTCGCCTCGACCTGCTTCTTCTCATTCTCGAGCAGCTGCGCTTTCTCCTGCAGCTCCTCGTTGGTCGCGTGCAGCTCTTCCTGCTTGGTCGTCAGCTCGGTCTGGCGCGCCTGCAACTCCTGCGTCAGCAACTGCGACTGTTTCAGCAGCCCCTCGGTGCGCATCGTCGCGGCGATGGTGTTGAGCACGATGCCGACCGATTCCATCAGCTGGTCGAGGAAGGTCTGGTGCGTCTCGTTGAACTCGCTGAACGAGGCGAGCTCGATCACTGCCTTCACTTCGTCCTCGAACAATGCGGGCAGGATGTTGACGTTGGTCGGCGCGGCATGGCCGAGGCCGGAGCCGATCCGGATGAAGTCGGCCGGCATGTTCTGCAGCAGGATCGGGCGCTTGTCCGCCGCGGCCTGGCCGACCAGCCCTTCGCGGAGCCTGAACTCGGACTTCAGCGCACTGCGATTCTCCGCGCCATAGCTTGCGGCCAGTTCCAGCACCGTCTCGTCATTGTCGCGGTTGGTGACGTAGAACACGCCGTACTGCGCGTTCACCAGCGGCGCGAGCTCGGTCATGATCAGGTTGGAGACCGTGGTCAGATCGCGTTCGCCCTGCAGCATGCGCGAGAAGCGGGCGAGGTTGGTCTTCAGCCAATCCTGCTCCGCATTCTTCAGCGTCTGCTCCTTCAAATTGCGGATCATCTCGTTGATGTTGTCCTTCAGCGAGGCCATCTCGCCCGAGGCTTCCACCGCGATCGATCGCGTCAAATCGCCCTTGGTCACCGCGGTCGCCACGTCGGCGATCGATCGCACCTGGTTGGTCAGATTGGCGGCGAGCTGGTTCACGTTGTCGGTCAGGTCGCGCCACAGGCCCGCGGCGCCCGGCACGCGCGCCTGGCCGCCCAGCCGGCCCTCGATGCCGACTTCGCGCGCCATGTTGGTCACCTGGTCGCCGAAGGTGGAGAGCGTCTCGATCATGCCGTTGATCGTGTCGGCGAGCGCCGCGATCTCGCCCTTGGCGTCCACCGCCAGCTTGCGCTTGAGATTGCCCTGCGCCACCGCGGTCACCACGTCGGCGATACCGCGCACCTGGTTGGTCAGGTTGGTCGCCATCAGGTTGACGTTGTCGGTCAGGTCCTTCCACGTGCCGCCCACGCCCGGCACCTGTGCCTGGCCGCCGAGCTTGCCTTCGGTACCCACTTCGCGCGCCACGCGCGTCACTTCCGAGGCGAAACCGTTGAGCTGGTCCACCATGACGTTGATGGTGTTCTTCAGCTCGAGGATCTCGCCCTTCACGTCGACGGTGATCTTCTTCGACAGATCGCCCTTCGCCACGGCGGTGGTCACCTCGGCGATGTTGCGAACCTGGCCGGTTAGATTGTCGGCCATCAAATTAACGTTATCGGTGAGGTCCTTCCAGGTGCCGGCGACGCCGCGCACCTGCGCCTGCCCGCCGAGCTTGCCTTCGGTACCCACCTCGCGCGCCACGCGCGTCACTTCGGAGGCGAAGGAGTTGAGCTGGTCCACCATGGTGTTGATGGTGTCCTTCAGCTCGAAAATCTCGCCCTTCACATCGACGGTGATCTTCTTGGACAGATCGCCCAGCGCCACCGCGGTCGTCACCTCGGCAATGTTGCGCACCTGTCCCGTAAGGTTCGCGGCCAGCTCGTTCACATTGTCGGTCAGGTCCTTCCAGGTCCCGCCGACGCCTTCCACCTTGGCCTGACCGCCAAGCTTGCCTTCCGACCCCACTTCGCGCGCCACGCGCGTCACTTCCGAGGCGAAGGAATTGAGCTGATCGACCATCACGTTGATGGTGTCCTTCAGCTCGAGGATCTCGCCCTTCACGTCGACGGTGATCTTCTTGGAAAGGTCGCCGCGCGCCACGGCGGTGGTCACTTCGGCGATGTTGCGCACCTGGCCGGTGAGGTTGCCCGCCATCAGATTGACGTTGTCGGTCAGGTCCTTCCAGGTGCCGGCCACGCCTTCCACCTGCGCCTGCCCGCCGAGCTTGCCTTCCGATCCCACCTCGCGCGCCACGCGCGTCACTTCGGAGGCGAAGCCGTTAAGCTGATCGACCATCACGTTGATGGTGTCCTTCAGCTCGAGGATCTCACCCTTCACGTCGACGGTGATCTTCTTGGACAGATCGCCGCGCGCCACGGCGGTGGTCACTTCGGCGATGTTGCGGACCTGGCCGGTCAAATTCGCCGCCATCAAATTCACATTGTCGGTCAGATCGGCCCAGGTCCCCGCGACGCCCGGCACCTGCGCCTGGCCACCGAGCTTGCCCTCGGTGCCGACCTCGCGCGCCACGCGCGTCACTTCGGAGGCGAAGCCGTTGAGCTGGTCCACCATGGTGTTGATGGTGTTCTTCAGTTCGAGGATTTCGCCCTTCACGTCGACGGTGATCTTCTTCGACAAATCGCCCGACGCCACGGCGGTGGTCACCTCGGCGATGTTGCGCACCTGGCCGGTGAGGTTGTCGGCCATCAGGTTGACGTTGTCGGTCAGGTCCTTCCATGTGCCGCCCACGCCCGGCACCTGCGCCTGCCCACCCAGCTTGCCCTCGGTGCCGACTTCGCGCGCCACGCGCGTCACTTCGGAGGCGAAGCCGTTGAGCTGATCGACCATCACGTTGATGGTGTTCTTCAGCTCGAGGATCTCGCCTTTCACGTCGACGGTGATCTTCTTCGACAAATCGCCCGACGCCACCGCGGTGGTCACCTCGGCGATATTGCGCACCTGGCCGGTGAGATTGTCGGCCATCAGGTTGACGTTGTCAGTCAGATCCTTCCACGTACCGGCCACGCCTTCCACCCGCGCCTGCCCGCCCAGCTTGCCCTCGGTGCCGACCTCGCGCGCCACGCGCGTCACTTCGGAGGCGAAGCTGTTGAGCTGGTCCACCATGGTATTGATGGTGTTCTTCAGCTCCAGGATCTCGCCCTTCACCTCCACCGTGATCTTCTTGGAAAGGTCGCCCGATGCCACCGCGGTGGTCACCTCGGCGATGTTGCGCACCTGCCCCGTCAGGTTGGTCGCCATCGCGTTGACGTTGTCGGTCAGGTCCTTCCAGGTGCCGGCCACGCCGCGCACGGTGGCCTGTCCGCCCAGCTTGCCCTCGGTGCCCACTTCGCGCGCCACGCGCGTCACTTCGGAGGCGAAGGAAGCGAGCTGCTCGACCATGGTGTTCACCACCTTGCCGATGCGCAGGAATTCGCCGCGCAGCGGACGGCCATCGATCTCGACGGTCATGGATTGTGACAGATCGCCCTTCGCCACCGCGCCGATCACGCGCGCGACCTCGGCGGTCGGCTGGACCATGTCCTCGATCAGCTCATTGACCGACCGGATCGCGCTTTCCCACCCGCCGGTCGCGGCTTTCACGCGCCCGCGCTGCGTGATCTTGCCTTCCTTGCCGACGACGCGTGACAGGCGCTCGAATTCCTCGGTCATCTGCTGGTTCAGCCCGACAACCTCGTTGAACAAGGTGGCAAGCTCGGCATCGGGGCCGTGCAAATCCTCCGGCAGGCGCGTGGTGAAATCGCCGCGGCGGAGCGCACGCAGGGCGGACACGATCTGACGGCGGTCAAGCGACTCGCGAGGGGTCTCGATGTTCAAGCTCAGCTCCCTGACACTCTCCCCACCCCAAGGTTCTCGTTCGGCCCCCCGGCCTCGCGATGCGCAACATACCGCACCGTTTCTCAACAGCTACTGAATTTTTCGAGATGAGCGGAGCCTGAATCGGCGTATGTGAAAGCAAGCCATGCGCATCCGCCAGTAACCGGCCCGCCCCATTCTTGATCCAAGTTAGCGCATTGTGCCGGATCGCCCTGCCGGCAACGCGGCAGGTGGCGGAAATTGGTCGATCGGGGTCGGAAAGACCTTCGATCCTTGCGACAAAATCAGTCGTAGTCGACCTTGGGATACCATTTCGGGTCACGGCCGCCCGGCGTAAGGTCGAGCATGTTCCACAAGGGCGTCATATCGGGCGCGCCGCGCGGATCCTCGCCGGGATCCTTGGTCTCGTCGCCCATCTCCGCGCCCCAGAAATGACGGATGACGCCGTCGCGCTTCGTGAAGACGTTGATGCCGGAGCCGTCACCCCCGTCGAACCAGGTCAGATAGTCGCGGCCATAGGCTTCGCTCGTATCGGTATAGAGCGGCAGGTGCCGCCAGCCGCGCTCCTGCTTGAAGGCGAGCAGCCGTTCGATCGGCGCACGCGCGACCACCGCCACGGCGATGTTGCGCTGCAGATCGGGCGTGCTGGCGTTGAGCGGGCCAAGCAGGGCCGTGCACATCGGGCAGGGCCGTTCGCGCTCGGGCCCGAACATATAGCTGTAGACGACCAGGGTATCATGGTCGCCGAACAACGCGCTGAAACTGACCGGGCCGTTCTCGCCCTCGAACACATAGTCCCGCGGCACTTCGCCGCCCGGCGGCAGGTTGCGGCGATGCTCGGCGACCCGCTCGATCCGCCGGCGCAGCTCGATCTCCTCGGCAAGCAGCGCCGTGCGTGCCCGGCGATAGTCGGCGCTCTCATTGGGGTAGCGGCTGCGGCTCCGCGCCGCGAGCTCGTTCGCGGTCGGCAGGTCTTCGGTCACCGTCGCCATCGTCTCTCTCCCGAGTCCGTCGGCATAATGGCAGAGCTTCCCGCCGAGTTCCACGGCCGCGCGGCCCGGTGTCGACTTGCTGCGGTCGATCGAATAGGATGCGGGACGAATATCGGAGAGGTGCCATGGCCATTTTCCCGAAGATCCAGAGTCCCTGCCCCTACAAGAGCAATCTCGCCGCGATCATGGACGGCGACATGTGCCGCATGTGCAAGCGCCAGGTGTTCGACCTGACCGACATGCGCGACGAGGAGCGGGTGGCCTTCATGCAGGCCTGTGTCGGGGAAGTGTGCGTCTCCTATCGTCTGCCGATCCGTCCGGCGCTGGCTGCAGTGGCGTTCGCTGCCTCGGCGGTCGCCATGCCGATGGCCGTCGCGGCGCAGGACGACAGTTACGACATCGTCGTCGGCGGCGTGCGCGACCTGCACAATGTCAAATATGTCGAGGTCGCCGCCGACAAGGCAGTGCCCGAGTTGCCCGCCGTCTATGAGGACGCCCCCGCGGCGCGTCCGGCCCGCGCGGTGGCGCCGGCGCCGTCCAAAGCAAGCGCGGCGCGCGGCGCAAGGGAAATGCCCGCGCGGCGCAACGGCGGCTAGGCTCTATCGCGAGGCGGGCCGGGGCCTCACCTCGGTCATCGCGTCCCAGCGCAACAGGCTGGCCAGCTGGTTCGCCGCCATGACTGACCGCGCATCGCCATCACCCACCGTCAGCGCGATATGCGTCGCGTCGAAATCGCCGAGCGACAGGTCGAAGCTGCGCCACGCGCCATCGGCCCAGGCAAGGGTCCAGCTGTGCGGCAAAAAGGCATTGCTGGTGCCGTGGAAGCGTTGCCGCGCATAGACCAGCCCGTTCGCGACCCGCGTGGGAATGCCGGCCGCACGGCCCAGTGCGGCGAGCACCACCGCATCCTCGGTGCAATCTCCCGCGCCCCGCTTCAGCGCGTCGAGCGCCGAATAATGGCCCGAGACCTCGACGCGTTTGAGATGCTCGCGCGCCCGCTTCGCCAGCAGCTTCATCTTGCCCGCATCGGACAGCGGCAGCCGGGCGACCGGCGCCGCGATCGCGCGGATCATGGCGCTGTCGCTCTGCAGCCAGGGCGTCGGCTTGCGGGCATCGGCCAGGGCATCGGGCGTGTCGGGCAGGCCCGGGCCGCAGGTCTCGCAGATGTCGATCGTCGCGGTGCCGTTCGCTGGCGCCGCGCGCTGCTCCCCGGTCTCGGGCAGGCCGAAGGCAAGCCCGTCGATAAAGGAGAAACGGTACCGGATATGCCCGCGCCGCGCCGCGTCCGAGATGCGGAACGGCGAAGTGATGCTCAGCTCCAGTGGAACATTGGGCGCCGGGCGCTTCCGCAGCGCGGTGTCCCGGTCGGTCGCGCGCAGGGTGATGGAGCCGCCGAGCATGGCCTGGCTGATCGAGACGATGCGCCGGTCGCGGTCGAGCACCAGCCTGGCGACGCCGCGTAGCGCCTCGCCGTCATAGCGGCGGCGCGCCACCGCGATCCTGCCCTCGCTATCGGGTGCGGGGTCGAGCCGTTCGATCACCACGCGCTCGACCGCCATCGCGCCGATGTCGAAATTCCGGAAGTCGAGCGGTGCGCCCAGCGGATTCCAGCCGGGCAGGAGATCGTCGCCATCGTCGAAGCGCACCCCGGCGGGCAGGGCGACGCGGACGGTTCGCCGGTCGGACGGGGAGGTACGTACGATCTCCGCTGCATCCGTGGCGATACGCGCCTCGCTGCGCACCCAGGTCTCGCCATCGCGCGTTTCCTCGCTGATGGCGATCGTCCTGCCGGCGGCATCCTCCCGGACTTCGCTCCGGCGCGAGAGGTGCAACGGGCCATGATGCTGCTCGACCAGATCGATCTGCTGGACGTCGACGATACGGCGCCCGTCCGGCCCCGGCACATTCTCGTGCGACCTGTGGCCGATCGTCGCGCCGTCCCGCGCGACGATCACGTACCAGGCCGAATCGCCGGGTTCCGGCGCAGCGGCCGCCGTGCCGGTCAGGGAAGCGAGCGCGAGGCTCGCCCAAACTGCTGCTCGTCGCGAAATCCCCTGGCCCATCGCCCGAAGCATAGCCGGACGCCGGCAGCAGCGCTATGCAGCACCCATGTGCAACGACTATCGGCTCGAGATCGAAGGCGCGACGATCATCGACGGCTTTGCCGAGCTGGAGATCGACATCCGCTTCCCCGAAGGCCTGCCCAATATCGAGCCGCGCGCCGACATCAAGATCACCGATACGGCGCCCATCGTCCGTTCGGTGACGGGCACGCGCGCCGCGGGCGAGCTGGTGCAGCGCCGCTGGAGCTGGCCCGGGCCGAACCGCAAGCCGGTCTATAATTTCCGCTCCGACGGCCGCGAATTCACAAGCGGCCGCTGCCTCATCCTCGCCGACGGCTTCTATGAATTCACCACGCCCGAGGACCCGAAGAAGAAGCGCAAGGACAAATGGCTGTTCACGATGAAGGACCAGCCCTGGTTCTGCATCGCCGGCCTGTGGCGCACCAGCGACGTAGGCGAGGCCTTCACCATGCTGACGATGGAGCCCGGCCCCGACATCGCGCCCTATCACGACCGCCAGATCGCCATCCTCGATCGCTCGCGCTGGGTGGACTGGCTCGACCCGTCTGTGCCGGCGAAGGACGTGCTGCATGCGCTGCCGGCGGGCAGCCTGACGGTGGAGCAGGTGGGGTAGGGATTTTCCCGCATTCGTCATGCCGGACTCGTTTCGGCATCCACCGTCCCGCACGCTCTCTGGCCGCTTGGTTTGCGGAACCGTGGACCCCGGAACAAGTCCGGGGTGACGGATGTCAGGACGCCATCATTTCCCGCACCGCCTCGGCGGTGGCCTCATCGGCCGGAAAAAACGTCTCCAGGGTCAGCTCCGCCAAGGTTACATCCTGCGCCGTGCCGAACACGGTGGTGGTACTGAGAAAGCTCAGCATCAGGTCGCCCGCGAGCAGTTTCAGCGGCACCGCGATCCCGCCCAGATCCTCCGGTCGTGCATCGGAGGCGGGCGGGGCAGGATAGGCTTCCAGCTCGGTGACCAGCGCATCCAGCTCCCTGTCGCCCGCCGCCTGCGCCTGCCGCTTCAACCGCGCGATCAGATGGTGCCGCCACTCGGCCAGATTGACGATGCGCGGGGCGAGCCCCAGCGGATGCAGCGCCAGCCGCATCACATTCGGCTTCTCCAGCAAGGCGGCGTCGACCCCCGCCAGTAATGGCGCGACGCCGCGGTTCGCCGCGATCAGGTTCCAGTGCCGGTCGACCGCCAGCGCGGGCCAGGGCTCGTGCCCCGCCAGGATCAGGTCGATCGCCCGGCGCGCCCCGGCCATGGCGGGGTCGTCGAGCGACCGCTCGCCGAACAGCGGCGCGAAGCCGGCGGCGGCGAGCATCAAATTGCGCTCGCGCATCGGCATGTCGAGCTGCTCGGACAGGCGCAGCACCATCTCCCGGCTCGGCCGCGCGCGGCCGGTTTCGAGGAAGCTCAGATGGCGCGAGGAGATCTCCGCCTCCAGCGCGAGATCGAGCTGGCTCATCCGCCGGATGCGGCGCCATTCGCGCAGATGATCCCCGATATTCCGCGCAGGCGTCATGTCCTTCCTCCATCTGCGCCGGACCATGGCCCGGCGCTCATCGCGCCACCATTACCTCACAGGTAATCGACGCGCCTACCTCCTTCGCCGAAAAGCGCTGCACCAACATGAAGGAGGTAACCATGACCGACACGACCAAAACCATCCGCACGATCCTGGGCCTGGACGCGCTCACCTGCCTTGTCGCGGGCGCGGCGATGAGCCTCGGCGCCGGCCTGCTCGCCGGCCCGACCGGGCTCCACCCGACCTTGCTGCTGGTGGCCGGAGTCAGCCTGTTCCCGGTCGCCGCTTTGTTCGGCTGGATGGCGAAGACTGCGCTGCTGAGCGGCCCGCTGGTGATGCTCGCGGTCATCGGCAATATCGGCTGGGTCGCGGCCAGCATCGCCGTCGTGCTGATGACGGAGCCGACCTTGTTCGGCACGGCATTCATCATCGCCCAGGCGCTGGTGGTGGCAGTGCTTGCCTGGCTCGAATTCAGCCACCGCCCGCGCGCGGCCTATGCAGCCGCTGCCTGAACCTGCCGGGCGGCTCGCCACGAGCCGCCCGTTCGGGCGATCAAGACGAGGCTCGCGAAACCCGTCGCCACGCGCCATGATCCGCAGCGATGAGCAAGCACCGCACCGCCATGGACGGCCCCGCGCACCCGCCCACGCCCGCCGACAACGCGATCGGCGACGTGGCTCGGGTCCGCGCCATCCTGATCGCTTCGGCCAGAGCGGGCGAGCCGATCAGCTATTCGCACCTGCTCGCCGAACTCGGCCACCGCTTCACCCGGCCGAAGATGCGCGCCGTGTGCAAGACGCTCGACGCGGTCGACAGCGCGGGCGCCGAGGCGGAGGAGCCGGGGCTGGCGGTGCTGGTCGTGCGCGAATCCGACGGGCTGCCCGGCCAGGGCTGGTGGGTTGGCGGGATCGCGATGCGGCATGGTTATGACGGGCCGTGGACCGGGGCCGAGGCGCTCGCCTTTGTGCGCGGACTGCAGGAGGAGGTATTCGCCTGGTGGTCAGCGGATAGGCGACCGAAAGCGTCGGACAGCTAAGACACCGCCGAACCCGATCAAAGCCGATGGGAGACCGACGAAGAAGATCAACTCCTCGAGATGGAAAGAGAAGCTGCCTGCCTCGCCTTTGTGCATATCGATGCAATAACTGACGATCATCGCCACCACCGGCACCAGGATGGGTGTGATCAGCCCGCCGAGCAGCACCAGGGGCAGTGCTTTCCAGTTCCAGCGCATGGTGGAGAACGCCGCTATCGCAAGGGTGACGAACACGATGCCGATGATCAGGGCGTTTGGAAGAAAGCTGTCCGGATAGACCTTGATCATTCCGACATCCTACCTTCAGATCGAATTCCTGCAATTGGTCCGTTACGCAACAACGACATCGGACGTCGAGCTGAAGACGGTGAACCGCTAAAACAGACACCCTGCGCCGTTGACATTGATCGCGCTGCTTCCACCATCCACCACCATCGCCAGGCGACCGGCAGCTTCCGGGCGACGCATGGGAGTGCAGATGGTAGAGTCGAAGCAGCACCGCGTCGCGGCCGCCGCCGTCGCGATCGGCTATATCGCGATCCAGTCCTTCCAGTGGTTCGTGTTCGGCCAGCTGCCGCCGGCGAGTGGTCCAGTACAGGAGTTGCTGCAAGGTACAGCGCCGCTCAACGTCGCGCGCGCGATCCTGATGCTGCTCTCCTTTTTCGGGCTGATCTATCTCTTCCTGGTCTGCTGCGCGGCGACCTTCCGTCGCAGGCCGGCTCTTTCGATCCTGGCCTTTCTGGGCTTTTTCACCTTCTGCCTGTTCGAGATCCAGCTGCGCGCCGTCGAGCTGTTCTACATCTACCTTCAGCTGCCCGCGCAATATCAGGCCGCGACCGACGCCGCGACCCAGGCATGGCTGCTGAGGATTCCGGGCGTCTTCGCCGCCGTGCAAAGCGCCGTCTATTTCCCGCTCGGCCTGTCCTGGCTGCTGGGCAGCCTGCTGCTCTGCTTCGCGCTGGGTGGCGGTCGATACGACTGGCTGGCCCGCTTCGCCTTCGGGCTGAACGCGGCCCGCCTCGCCCTGCGCATGTTTGATGTCAACGTCCTCGGTCCGCGCTTCGACGCGCTCTATTCGGACCTGTATCTGCCGCTGGTGTTCGTCACGTTCGTTCCGCTTGCTGCCTGGCTGCTGCTGCCGGCTGATCAGGCTGCAGCGTCACGCCCTTCGGCATAGGCGCACGGCACCAGCGAGCAGCGCCCGGGGATCGTCGAATCTCCGGGCGCCCCTTGCACCTCACTCCGCCCCGGAAACCACCGGCAGCAGCACCGCGCTGGCAGTCGCCCCGCCACGCTCGATCGAGACGGTCGCCTTCTTGTAATCGCCCGGCTTGGCCAGGAAGATGTTCGGCACGAAGGTCTGCGGGTTGCGATCGTAAAGCGGGAACAGCGAGGACTGGACCTGCACCATGATGCGATGCCCCGGCAGGAATTCATGGTTCACGGCAGGCAGCCTGAACTTGTATTCCTGCACCTTGCCGGCGGGAATCGCAGTCGGGTTCGAGAAGCTGTCGCGATAGCGCCCGCGGAAGATGTCGAGGCTGATCGCCAGCTGATATCCGCCCATCTTGGTATTGCTGGCGACTTCGTCGGGATAGACGTCGATCAGCTTGACGACGAAATCGCCGTCCGTGCCCGTCGTCTTCGCGAAGATATCGGCCATCGGCACGCCCGATACTTTCACCGTCTTGGTCAGCACTGGTGAGGTGTAGCTCATCACATCGGGCCGCCCGTCGACCGAGCGCTGATCCTGCACCAGCCAGTCGCCCCAGCGCCCGTCGTCGAAATTCACCGGGCGCGGCAGATGCGGCACCGGGTTGGCGGGATCGGCGAGATAGGAATCGCCCCCACCCGCTGGCTTGTCGAAGCCGAGGCCCTTGTCGCCCTGGAGATAAATCGGCGTCAGCGGTGTGGCGCAGCCTTTCTCGCAGGCAAGCGGCCAGCTGCTGAAGCGGTCCCAATGGTTTGCGGCGGTGTTGTAGATCGCCGCCGCCGGCAGCGTCACCGCCGGGCCGTCCTTCAGATACTGGTTGAAGAAGGGCAGGACCATGTCCTCGCGATACTGCGCTGCGGTGTCGCCGTTCCAGTTGAACGGGCCCAGGCTGCGGCCCTCGCGGTTGATCTGGCTGTGCCGCCACGGGCCCATCACGAGGTAGTTGTTCGATGCATGCCCCGCCTTGACCAGCGTTTCATAGCTGTGGATCGCGCCCCACATATCCTCCTGGTCCCACAAGCCCTGTTCCCAGAGCGTCGGCACGTTGGAAGGGCTGGCGGCGAGCAGCTTGTCGAGCGCCTGGCCCGACCAGAATTCGTCATAGGCCGGATGCTGCACCATGCGGTTCCAGTACGGCAGCTGGTCGTACCCCGATTTCTTCGCCCAGTCTCCGGCCGAGATCTTCCGGAAATTCTCGTAATCGTCATAGCCGCCCGATGGCGGCGCCTTGCCCGCGCCCTTGTAGCCGGTCTGCCCACCGAGCCAGCCGATATTGGTCAGGCGGAAGGCACCGTAATGGAACCAGTCGTCGCCCATCCAGCCATCGATCATCGGGCTTTGCGGCGCAGCGACCTTCAGCGCCGGGTGCGGGGCGAGCAGCGCCATCACGACGGTGAAGCCCTCATAAGAGGAGCCGATCATGCCGACCTTGCCGTTCGATTCGGGCAGGTTCGCCTTGTTCACCAGCCAGTCGATCGTATCATAGGCGTCGGTGACGTGATCGACCTTGGTCCGGTTGAGTGGGCCGATCACTGGCCGGGTGACGACATAATCGCCCTCCGAGCCATATTTGCCGCGGATGTCCTGATAGACGCGGATATAGCCGGCCTTGACGAACATCTCGTCGCTGAGCGGCAGGGTCGACAGTTCGCTCGCGCTATCCATGCGATTGGCACGACCCTTGGCGTTATAGGGCGTGCGGGTCAGCACGATCGGCGCGTTCGTCAGCCCCTTGGCATAGACGATGACGGTGTAGAGCTTCGTCCCGTCGCGCATCGGGACCATCACTTCGCGCTTCACATAATCCTGGTCGGCGGTGGGCGGCGTGAACTTGGCGGGGATGTCGCCGCCCGGCGCCGATGCGTCCTTGGCTGGCGTGTTGCCCGGACTTGATTGCGGCGTCGACTGAGCGACCGCCATGGAGGAAAGGAGCGTCGTGGCGAGAAGCGCGAACCCGAACCGCATGAGCAATGTCCCTTGTTATTTTATGTCCCGGATGCGTGGAATGGCCAAGGCTGCTCTACTGTGTCAACCCGGTGCGACGGCGGCCGTCAGGTCCAGGCAGGAAAAAGGGGGCAGCTCGAATTTTTGAGGGCGCGCGCGTGCGGCGCTTCACTGATCTGCTGGCAAAATGTCAGGGGCCGTCCTTTGTCTCAAAAGATAAGTCACTGATATATAATAGTAATATCGGGTGGCCCGACTGGAAATGTCAGCGACCCTACTGACATTTCCGACAAACCTGTCGCTCGACCCCGGCCACGGCGTCGATTCAATCTTCTTCTCGCCGCCGCTATTCGGCACCAGGTTCCAGAGGCGGATTGCGCACCGCACGCGCCGGTGCGAGACGTGCCCGGGATGGGGGACGACCGACTCTTGAAAGCGGATGAGGCGGGGCTCGGCTACGTCCCGGCGATCGACGGGCTCAGGGCGGTCGCGATCGCTGCCGTGGTGGCGTACCATCTGGGGCCGGGGCGGTTGCCGGGCGGTTTCGCCGGGGTCGACCTGTTCTTCGTGATTTCCGGTTTCGTCGTGACTGCCTCGCTGATGCGGCGCCCGGCCGAATCGTTCGGAGCCTTGGCCGGGGGCTTCTTCGCCCGCCGGGTCGCCAGGATCGTTCCGGCGCTCGTTGCAATGCTGCTGGTCACCGCGCTCGCATCGGTGCTGCTCATCCCCCTGGCGGCCGAGAAGACATTGGTGCGGGGGACAGCCGTTGCTGCTGCCGCCGGCGCCGCTAACGTCTTCCTCGCAATCTGGGACGACCCCTATGCGGTGCGCAACGCCGGGCTTAACCCGCTGTTGCACACCTGGACGCTCGGCGTCGAAGAGCAATTCTACCTGGTCTTCCCGTTCCTCTTCCATCTCCGGCGTGGCCGCCCGGGCCGGACAGTCGCGGCGGTGGCGGTGGCATCGGCCCTGTCGATCCTCATCTGCGTGCTGCTGCCGCGAGGATCCGCCACCCTGAACTTCTACATGATGCCGACCCGCTTCTGGGAGCTGGGAGCGGGCGCGCTGCTGTGCCTGACGTTCGACCGGTGGAAGGGGCTGAAGGTCCCGGGATGGGCGGCGACGGCTGGCGCGGTGCTTTGCGGTGCAGTTCTGCTGTTGTGTTTCTATCGCCCGACAGGCGCGTTTCCCATGCCTGGCGCACTGCCGGTCGTCGCCGCGTCGCTTGGCCTGATCGCGCTTATATGCCTCCATCCGGCGGGCCTTGCGGCCAGGATGCTGTCGATCCCGCCGGCGCTCTATATCGGCCGGATATCGTTCGCGCTGTATCTCTGGCACTGGCCGGTGATCGTGCTGCTCGACTGGACGATCGGGCTTCAGGGATGGGCGAACGCCCTTGCCGCGCTGGCGCTGTCATTTGCCTTTGCAATGGCGTCCTATCACCTGATCGAGCAGCCGTTTCGCCGCGCCGCAAAAGCCTCGCCGCTCGGACGCTGGCGTATCGTCGCCATCGGTGTAGCCGCGCTGGCCCTGTGTGCCGTCGTCACGACGCTGTTGTTCCGCGCCGAGCCCGCGCTCACGCTGAGCCGGCACGATCAGCCGGTCGATATCCTCGGCGTCAGTTCGGCGCCTTGTGCTCCCGTGTCGGCGGTGGTCCGGGTCGCCGGTGGCTGGATCTTCTCCTGGGCGCCGCGCTGTGCCGCGTCGCGCGGATCGGGAAAGCTCGTCGTCATCGGCGATTCCCACGCGAACCGCTGGAGGGCCGTCATACCCCGCTATGTGGCTGAGACCAGGGTAGCGGCAAGCGTGGTGACTCACGGCAATTGTGACTTCCCGGCGCTGTCGGCCCCGATGGCGCTCAAGCCCGGCTGCAGGGCGTTTTACGCAGCTGCTATCGGCTATGCGTTGCGGACGCTGAAGCCAGGCGATGTCCTGTTCCTGTCGTCACTGCGCTATCCGGCGGCCGCAACGGACGAGAAGAGCTTTGCCGCGAATATCGCATCGCCGCCGCCTGGCACGGAAGCCGAATATGTCGCTCTGACACGTCGCCTGGCAGCCACCGGCGCGCGTGTGATCATCGAGGCGCCTGAGCCGATTTTCAGCAGTCCGGCGTTCCGCTGCATGGATTGGTTCAACCGGTACCACCCGGTCTGCCGCGCCGGCCTGACGGTGGATCGCCACTGGCTGGAGACGATGCGGGGCCCGATGCTCGCGCGCATGCGGCGGCTGGCGGAGGCGGTTCCTGGCGTCGAGATCTGGGATCCGCTGGCGATCCTGTGCCCGGGTGCCGAGTGTAGCGCTCTACGGGATGGAAGGCCGATCTATACCGATAACGATCATCTGAACGGTCGCGGCCATGTGCTGCTCTACCCTGGTCTGCGCGCGGTCTTGCGTCTGGGTGGGCCGATGCAAAAAGGGGATCGGCAATGACCGGCCGCCACCTTATGGATCGGGCTGGCGGGCCGGACGAGGAAGCGGGATCGATGTGTGCGACGAAGCGTGAGTGTCGCGATCGCGCCCGCCGTTTCGACCTCGGGGGCCTGGGATGAGGCGCTACGTCGCCGCCGTTGCGCGCCGCGTACGGCCGCTGTTGCGCCGCCGGCCGCCGGCCGCGCCGCCCCTGTCGGCGGCGACGATCGACCTGCGCGCACCGGAGATCGTCGGCGATCCTTTCCCTCACTACGAGGCCCTGCGGCGGGAGGGCTCGGTGCTGTTCCTCCCCAGGCACGATTACTGGATCGTGCTCGGCCACGAGGCGGCCCGCGCCGCCTTTTCCCGGCCCGAGCATTTCTCCAACGCGCCCTATCGCGATATCGACGCAGTGCTGCTCGCCGCCGACCCGCCGGAGCAGACGGCCATGCGGCGCACCGTCGCAAAGCTCTTCTCCCCCGCGGTGACGGCGCGGCTCGAGGAGACGGCGTCGCGGCTGGCCGATGCGCTGGTGCGGCCCGAGCTGGACGTGGTCTCCGACTATGGCATCCCGGTCAGCCGCGGCGTCACCGCCGACCTGCTCGGGCTCGACGCGGCGGGCGTGGAGGAAATCGTCGCTGCCGAAATCCGCTCCATGGGCACGGCCGACCCGCTCGCCGATTTCATTACGAGCCTTGATGCGATGGCGCACCGCTCCTCGATGTTCGACGCGCTGATCGATGCCCAGGTCCCGGAGGAGTCGGCGCGGAGCCTCGTCCGGCTGATGTGGCTGGCCGGCACGACGACCACCCAGCGCGTCATCTCTCGCGCGATCCTGCGCATGATCGAGGACGAGCGGGACCAGCAGGCATTGCGGGCCGATCCCGCCCTGGTCCGGCCGTTCGTCGAGGAAGTGCTGCGGCTCCACCCGCCCGAACATATGGTGCCGCGTGTGGCGCGAGCCGATGTCGAGTTGGACGGGGTGATGATTCCGGCAGGGGCGGAAATCAGGCTATGCGTGAGCGCGGCCAATCGCGATCCCGCCCAGTTCGACCAGGCCGACCGGCTTCGGCTCGATCGCGGCAATAGCCGGCATTTCGCGTTCGGCTCGGGCGCCCATGCCTGTATCGGCGCGCAGATCGGCCGCGCGACGGTCAATATCGCGGTGGCGACTCTGCTCAGGCGGTCCTCCGCTCTGCGCTCGATCCGCCCGCTCGACGAGATCCGCTATTTCGCAACGGAGACGGCATTGTCGCCGGAGAGCCTTCAGGTGGGATTGTGACGGACAAGAGCATGCGTGCCCAGGTGCTGGGTCTGGCCGGCGCCCATGTCGTGGCGCGCGCGGTGCAGGTCGTCGCCGATTTCGGTTTCACCGACATGCTGGAACAGGAGCCCAGGACCGCGGCGGCGCTGGCGCGGGCGGGCTGTCGTATCGAGCGGATCGTGCGTACCGCGCTCGATATTGCCACTATTGAGGCAGTACCGGCACGACGCGGGTCGCGGAGGGACTGATGACGCAACGCATTTTTGCCGATCTCGACCGGCAGCGCGATTTCGATCGGGACGGCTATACCGTCGTTCGCCTGTTCTCGCCGGAGAAGGCGGCCGCCCTTGCCGCGGAACTGCCGGCGATCAGGCCGGCGCTCGACTTCACGCCCAATACGTCGACGCTCGATCACGCCTATCATGTCAGCCTGCTCGATCCCGACATCGCCTATCGTCAGACGGCCTGGGCCTTGGTGCAGGACGCGCTGGGCGAACCGCTCGACCATGTCCTGACGGGCTATCGTTTGCTGACCGGCGGCCTGCTGGTGAAGCCCGCGGGTGCCGCGCCGCTGTCGATGCACCGCGACTGGACGATGCTGCCTGACGGTGATCAGGTCGCGCTCAACGTCTGGTGCCCGCTGATCGATGTCGATGAGGGCAATGGCGCGCTCGCCCTGCTGCCCGGCAGCCATCGGCTCGTCCCCAATATCGAGGCGGCGCATGTCCGGCCGTTCTTCGCCGATTATGGCGATCTGCTCACCGAATTGTCGGTCTCGTTGCCGCTGAGCGCGGGCGAGGCAGTGATCTTCGACTACAAGACCATCCACGGATCGCGCGCCAATCGCACGTCCCGGCCGCGCCCGGCGATCTCTTCCGCCTGCATCCCGACAGCGGCGCGCGCGGTGACTTATGCGCTGGACCGTGCCGGGGGCGGCACGCGGTTCGAGCTGTTCGCGATGGACGGCGCGGGGATGGAGGCAGTGGCCGATCGCCTGGCCGGCAGTGCAGGCGCGGCGGAAAGCCTTGGCTTCGTGCCGAACCGCAACCAGGCAGTGTCGCGGGCGCAGTTCCAGCGGCTGATCGGCCGATAGGGCGGCTATCGTTGCACGCCCCGTTGCGCCATAGCCCGGTCATGGAAGACATGGTCTACACTGCGAGCCCCGAGCTGCGCCGGCCGCGCCAGTTCGCGGCCAAGGCGATGGCCGACCTGCGTGCTTCGGGCATGATCGCGTGGCGATTGTTCCGCAGCAATCTCCGGGTGCGACACCGCCGGACCTTTCTCGGCTATCTCTGGCTGCTGCTGCCGGCGATCGGCACGGCGCTGATCTGCAGCTATATCCAGTCGCGGCGGATCATCAGCATTCCGCCGACCGAGCTGCCCTATCCCCTGTTCGTGCTGTCCGGCATGATCCTGTGGCAATGCTTCATCGACGCGATCAACGCGCCGCTGCAGCATCTGGCCGCGGCGCGGCAGCTCATCACGCGGAGCCGCGTGCCGCACGAGGCGATCATCCTTGCCGGCGTGATGGAGGTGACGGTCAATGCGGCGGTCCGTGTCGCGATCCTCATGCTGGTCATCGTCTATTGGGTCCCGCTCGCCCCGACGATGCTGCTGATCCCGATCGGCGTCGCGGCGCTGGTGCTGCTCGGCTTCGCCATCGGGCTGGCGCTGGCCCCGCTCGGGCTGCTGTACGACGATGTCGGACGAGTGGTCATGCTGGCGACGACCTTCTGGTTCTTCCTGACCCCGGTGGTCTATCCCCTGCCCGCCCGGGGGCTGCTGTACCTCAACCCGGTCGCGCCGCTGCTCATCGCCAGCCGCGCCTGGCTGCTTGGCCGCTGGCACATGTCGGCCGGCTTCTTCATCGTCGTCGCCAGTGCCCTGGCCGGGCTGGCCATCGCCTGGTTCTGGTACCGGCTGGCGCGGCCGCACGTCGTCAGCCGGCTGGGCTGAGCCATGGAGGTCGCAGCCCTTCCCGCCGATCACGCCACCGGTTCGCACCAGGGCGGAACCGCCCTGTCGGTGTCGAACCTGTCCAAGAAATATTGCGGCGATCTCAAAAAGGCCCTGTTCTACGGCCTGCGCGACATCGCCGGCGAGCTTTCGGGACGGCAGACGACAGCCCATCGCCTGCGGCCCGGCGAGTTCTGGGCGCTGGATGATCTCTCGTTCGAGGTGAAGCGCGGCGAAGCGCTGGCCGTGATCGGCCGCAATGGCGCGGGCAAGAGCACCTTGCTGCGCGTGATCTACGGCCTGTTGAAGCCGGATATCGGGCAGGTGCGCATCGCCGGCCGGTCGGAGGCGATCATCGAGCTGGGCACGGGCTTCAACCCCTTGCTCACCGGCCGCGAAAATGTCGAGGTCGGTGCCGCGTTGCATGGCCTGGATCCGGACGCGACCGCGCGCCTGCTCGAGGTGGTGATCGATTTCGCTGAGCTCGCCGAATTCATCGATGCGCCGCTGATGTCCTACAGTTCGGGCATGAAGGCGCGCCTCGCTTATTCGCTCGCGGCGCATCTCGGGCCGGATCTGTTGCTGGTGGACGAAGCGCTGGCGGTCGGCGACCTTGCCTTCCAGCACAAATGCATCCGCCATATGCGGCAGTTCGTTTCGGGCGGCGGGTCGCTGCTGCTGGTGTCGCACAATATGCGGCAGGTTCAGACGGTGTGCGACCGCGCGATCCTGATCGAGCGAGGCCATGTCGTCCATGAAGGCGATGTGGCGCACGTGATCAGCAGGATGCTGGAGCAACGGCCGCTCGCCGATTCGAACCAGCTTGGCGACTTCGCCGCTGACGGGCCGGTGCGCATGGGTGGGGTCAGTGTCCGATCGGGCGATGGCGGCGATATCCGCACGGGCCAGCCGCTCGAGGTAACGGTCCATTACGAGGCGGACATCCCGAGCGAGGTGATCTATGCGCTCAGCATCTGGACCGAGGATCGCTGGACCTGCATCGGCGGGGCGGCCGATCCGGTGGCCCGCCGCCTCGACGCGGGCCGCGGCGCGCTGCGCTGTACCCTGCCGAACCTGGCGCTCCTCGCCGGGCGCTACGTCGTCCGCGCCAGCCTTCTGGACGCTGACACCATGTATCCGCTGGCGATCGAGAATGCGTCCAACCGGGAATGCCATATCGATGTGCGGACTGATCCGGATCCGATTCTGACCATACAGACCTGGGTGAACCAGCTGGTGCGGCTGGACGCCGAATGGGAGGGGCCCCATGGCGTGCAACGCTAAGCGGGCGATCGGCCCGAAGGAGTTTTTCGAATGCAGCCTGATTTCAATGAAGCGTTGCTCGCCAAGCTCGTCTGTCCGGCGACGCGCACCCCGCTTCGCTACGATGCGGCCGCGGGCGAATTGATCTCGGACGAGGCTGGCCTCGCCTATCCGATCCGCGACGGCATCCCCGTCCTGCTGATCGAGGCGGCGCGCAAGATCTAGGGTTTGGTCGCGAAGGCGAGCGCGTAAAAGGCGAGCGACGCCTCGATCTCGTCGACCCGGGATTCGTGGCCTGGAAAGACCCCGCGCATCGCCGCGCAATACGGCCTCCAGCAGGAGCCGGCGGTATCGCGCACCGAGCCGAGCGCGAAGCCCGCAGCGGTGATCAGCGCCCCGTATTGCTCGAGCGAGTCGACATGGTTGGCGGCCGGGATCAGCCAGCTGCCGGTCGGGCCGGTATCGTGGAACAGCATGTCGGCCACCGCGAGTGTGCCGCCCGGACGCAGCACGCGGTACGCTTCCGCGAAGAAGTCGGCGCGGGTGTCGAAGCATTGCGCGGATTCGGCCGCGATCACCGCATCCACCGATCCGGAAGCAATCGGGAGATGGACGGCATCCATCACGGCCACCGTCACCCCGCGCTGTTTCGCCTGGGCGAGCTGCCAGTGCGATATATTGGCGCCGAGCACGAGCGCGTCGGGAAAGCGATCCGTCAGCCGGCGCGTCCCGCCGCCGACGCCGCAGCCGATGTCGAGGATGAAGGATGCGTCGTCGGGGACCGTGGAGGCAAGCTCGTCGACGAGGCGATTACAGGCAGCCACCAGGTCGGATGTGCCGGCTTCCCAATAGCCGATGTTGAAATAGCCGCTCTCGCGATACAGCGCGCGCATGCGCGGCGCCTTGAGGAGAGCGTCATAGCGTGTGCCGAAAGTTTCCGCGTCCATGATGGGGCGCTAGCCGCTCAGGCGTTGGCGGTCCAGCCGTCGACAGGCAAAGGGCGAGTGGCTAAGCAGCCGATGATGGCGACGGCGCGCAGAGGTGCGGCCCCGCGCGGGGGAATGACGATCGTGGCAAGCGTCCGGAACGGGTCGGACCCTGTGATGTCGAAGGCGCAAGCGGCGCTGGACAAGGCCCTGGCCTTTCTCGACGGCGCGCAACTGCCAAGCGGCGAATTCCGCGTGGTGACCTCGCTCCGCCGGGACATGGCGGGCGATTGCGAGCCCGACCCGTCGATCTTCCCGACCGCCCTGGTCGCCCATTGCCTGTCCTTCACGCCCGAAGCCGAAGCGATGCGGCAGCGCGCGCTGGCGTTCCTGCTCACCCAGCGCGATCGCCACGGCCTGTGGCGGCACTGGACGAAGGACCATCCTTTCTTCCGCCAGCTGCCGCCCGACATGGACGACACCTGCTGCGTGTCGGCGGCGCTCGCCGCGGGCGGATCGGCGGAGATCGCGGATCCGGCGCTGCTGCTGGCGAACCGCGATGCAGAGGGCATGTTCCTGACCTGGATCATGCCGCGCGCCCGCTGGACCGGGCTCACGCATATGCGGGTGACGCTGCCCCAGCTTCGCCACCTGGTGACGCTTTGGTTCTTCTTCAAGAAAACCTCGGCGGCACCGGGCGATGTCGATGCGGGCGTGAACGCCAATTGCCTGCATTATCTCGGCGATTTCCCGGGCCAGGAGCGCGTGGTCGCGCGGCTGGTCGAGATCCTCCGCCAGGGCGGCGAGGCCGATGCCGACAAATGGTATGAGAACCGGTTCGTGCTCTGGTATTTCTTCGCCCGCGCACTCGGAGGCCGCTCGGCGGAAGCGCGAGAGTTGTTGCTCGCCAGGCTTGATGCTGCGGCGCCCGGGAGCGCACTCGAACTGGCGCTGTCCATCGCAGCGCGGCTTTATTGCGGGGCAACACCACCGGGGAGCCTGATCGAGACGTTGCTTGCCGCTCAGTCGGCGGACGGAAGCTGGCCGCGCGCGCCGGTCTATTTCGGGGGGCGGGAACGGCGCCGTGACGGCAGCCTCGCGCCCGCACACCCGGACACGCCGCATTGGGGATCGGAAGAGATGACCACCGGTTTCTGCATCGAGGCGCTCAAGCGGTCGCTGCCGGCGGCGGCGGCATGACCCGTCACCTGATCCATATCGGCTATCCCAAGACCGGCTCGACCTTCCTCCAGCACTGGTTCGCCGCGCATCCCCAGATCGCCTATGTCCATGGCGGCATCGCCGGGTTCCGCAACCTCTATGCGATGGTCGCCGAAGCGGCGGCCGGGGAGACCGACTATCTGTGGCGGGTGACCAGCCACGAGGCGCTCGCCTCGCCCTTTCCCGACGCCGGGAAGCGCAACATCGACCTCACCTGGCCGGGTGAAGGAACCCCGGCCGAACGCCAGGCACGGGCCTGCGCGTTGCTGGCCGATCTGTTTCCCGACGCGCATGTGCTGATCGTCACGCGCGGATTCCGCTCGATGATCCTGTCTTCCTATTCGCAATATGTCCGGGTGGGCGGCACCGACGACCTGGAGACGCAAATCTGGCAGGGCGGGGAGAATCCCTGGCGCTATGACGAGGCGATCGCGATGTACCGCGCCCGGTTCGGCGACCGGGTGATCGTGCTGCCCTATGAGTTGCTGGCGCGCGATCCGGTCGCGTTCCGCGGCGAGATGGCGCGCCGGCTCGGCGTCGCACCGTTCGATTTCGAGGACGCCGTGGTCAATCGCGCCCTCTCGCCCATCGAGCTGCGCTGGTATCCGCGGATGGCGCGGCTGGCCCGGCGCCTGCCGTTTCGTCGACGGATGGCGCGCCTGTATCTCGGTCTCGTCTTCGACAACCGGCTGGCCCCGCTGATCGCGCTGCTCGATCGTCTGTCGCCGGCCAAACCGGTCGACGGAACGATCGTTACCGACGCTGTGCTCGAAGCAGCGCGTGGCCTTTCCGACGGGCTGGCGGCCGACCCGATCTTTACGCCTTTCGCTCGCGACTATCTGTTCGAGCATCGACTGAAGCCGGATCCTAACGACTGAAGCGCACCTGGCCTGGATGCGCTGGGTTCGTCGACTGACTCAATGGCGCCGCACGCCAAGGCGGCCAAGCAGTCGTGCGGCCAGTCCCTCGCGCCGTTCCTCGCGGGGAAGCGCGGGCTGTTCGAGCGAGCGGGTGATGACGTCGGCATAGCCGCGGAGGATCTCGGCGCTTACCTCTCCCTGTATGCCGCGTTGTTCGGGCGGCAGGTGCATGCCTGGTGGCCCGCCCTTCGCAAAGGCAAAGTGATCGAACAACGCCCGCCAGGCGTCCCGCTGCGGCTCGGGGAGGTGCTTGATCGCCAGCATTGCGTGAAACAGCGCCGGTATTGCCGGTAGATGATGGGCGGCCGGCGCGCGCCACCAATAATTGATCATCATGTTCACGCGCTCGATGGAGCGGACGTGATGAAACCACAGGGCCGGAAGGTAAAGGGCGTCACCAGGGCCGAGATCCGCGATGAGCGCCGTCACCATCGCGTCGGCGAAGCGCGGATACCGCGCAAGGTCCGGCTGGTCGAAGTCAACGACGCTGACGGCGGAATTGGCAGTCGTCCGATACGGGCTCAGATACAGGTTGGCGACCTGATCGGGCGGAAACAGGGTGAACCGTCGCCGTCCAGCAACGACACAGGCAATATTGTCCATCGAGTCGTGATGCGCAGGGACTATCGCCGCGTTGCCAAGCCACAGTCGGGCCGCCACCGACTCCGATACTAGCGGCATAGGATTGGCTGCGGTGAAGCCCGGCATCGATTGTTCCGCCATCCCGCCCTGGGCTGCGAGATAGTCACCATCGTCCTGCGCCGCCGCCAACAATAGCCTGTCCAGCACCGCGCTGACGGTCATCTCCGCGGTGCTGAAATCGAAGGTCTTCAGGTCATGGTCGTAGATGAACCGGCCAGGCCCGGTTCGCGGCTTCACCTTCAAAGTGATCGGACTGCCGCGGTCAAGGCGTTTGAGATATGTCGCCAGCGGGCCGATGCCCTCTCTCGCCACAGTCGTAACCGGCCAGTCAGCGACCAGGCCCCGCAAGATGACAGGCGTCGCCGCCGCCACGATCTCCTCGTGAAAACGCGCGGCGTCGAGATCGGCGATATCGCGTGACGGGACCTCCTGAGTGATGCCGTTGCTCCCTGTGCCGGACATGGGCGTTGCCTGACCTGGTTGGACTATGCCGTCATTCGGCCGCCTTGGCGAATGCCGCGACAGGCTGCGCGGCTTCCGCCGGCACGGTGCCGCCACCGACCAGGCGCAGGACGATATCGGCAAAGGCGCTGGCCGGGCAGGGCGGTACCTGGGTGCGGATGCTCGCTGCGGCGGCAGCGCCGATCGCTGGCCAGTCGGCCCGTGCGGCCCAGGCGCGCTCCATTGCTTCGTCGATCGCTGCCTCGGTCGGCGCGGCGGCGATGAAGCCGGTCTCGCCGTCGGTGCAGACCTCGGCGCTGCCCGCGACATCGGTCGTGATCGTCACGCGCCCTGCCATCATCGTCTCGACCACCACCAGCGGCAGGCCCTCAGCGCGGGTCGGCAGGATCAGCGCGTGATGCTGGGCCCAGATGCCGCCCGGCACGTTGCGGACGAAGCCGGGGAAGGTAACATTGTCCAGCCCGTGAAACGCGGCCATCTCCTTCAACCCCTCGGCGCGGTCGCCCGCGCCGAAGAAGGAGACGTGAACGTCGCGTTCGCGCCATTTGGGCAGCGCCATCACGCGGAGCAGCATGTCCTGCCCCTTCTCCATCGGGAAGAAGCGGCCGACACAGGCAAGCTTCAGCCCATCGCCGACCTTGGGCCAGGGGAGGGGGGCGTCCCAGGCGGTGAGGAACGGATTGCGCACCACCTCGGCATTGGGGATCGCCATGCCCATCTGCTCTTCGGTGAGCCGGTGATTGTGGCGCGAGACGAAATAGGCGCCCTGCGCTTCGGCATACATCGCCTTGCACCGCGCGCGCATCCAGTCCGACGGCCAGTACAGCTCGGTCGCCTTCTGGCAGATCAGCGCATAGGGAATGCCCAGCCGCCGCAGCACGCCGGCATAGAGGAAGCCGTCCCAATTGCCGCCCTGCGACAGGATCACCAGGTCGGGGCGGGAGAAACGCAGCGCGACGTCGAGGCGCACCAGTTGCCAGCTCAGCCCGGCGGCGCGGCTGATCAGCGAGAAGACACCGTAGAGTTTCTTGGGCAGCAGCGGGAACTTGGCGAGATCGTGCAGCTTGCACTTCGCATCGTGCAGCCGCTTGATCGCCGGCTCGCCCTTGGGCAGGTTCGGCTTGGCGACCGAGATGCGGTGGCCCCGCTGCGCCAGTTCGGCTGCTGCTGCGCCCCATAGTTCCTCGCTGCCGCCCCAATGCGTTTCATTGCAGCTGACGAAGGCAATATGGCGCGGATCGGCACTCTTCAAATCGCGTCCCCTTGTTGCGGGTGTCGCTACCACGCCGCCCCTTTGCTCCGTCAATGGAAAATCTCACTATTTTCCAAACAAGGCGGTTATGCGGGGGCGATTTATCGGCGATGATCGCCCGAACCAGGGGGATGAATCAGGTGCGGATCGGGGAAATCATCCGGGCGACCGAGTGGTGGGAATATAAGCTGCTTCCGATCCTCGGCGTGTTCTACGCGACCCTGGCCTATCGCCACGCGTCGATTGCCGCCGCCTGGCCGATGGCGCTCGAGTTGCTGATCGCGATCGCCCCGGGCGCTGTCTATGTCAGCGTGATCAACGATCTCACGGACCGCGACGAGGACAGGCGGGCGGGCAAACCGAACCGGACCGAGGGGCGGTCGGCCGTGGTGATCGGCCTGCTGATCGCCGTGCCGGTGCTGATCGGCATCGCCATGGCGTGGCGCTGGCGTGGCGATCCGCTGCTGCTCGCGGCCTATGGCGGGGCCTGGTGCGCCTTCAGCGCCTATTCGCTGCCGCCGCTGCGCTTGAAGACGCGCGGGCTGCTCGGCGTGATGGCCGATGCGAGCGGGGCGCATCTCTTCCCGGCGCTCGTCGCGGCGTTGCTCGCCTTTCGCGCGGGGAACGCCGCGCCGGACCACGTCTGGGTCGGGCTGATTGCGCTATGGGCCGGCGCGTTCGGGGTGCGCGGCATCCTGTGGCACCAGTTGAGCGACGAGGAGGCCGACCGGATCGCCCATGTTCGCACTTTCGTTCAGCGGCATGGCGGGCGGTGGGCGCGGGCGATCGGATCATGCGTGACCTTCCCGCTGGAATATGCGGCGCTGCTTGCCATGCTCTGGCTGCTCGACGATCGCGTCCCGTTCATCGCGCTGGTGCTTTACGCCTTCCTGGTGATCTTCAAGCTCGAGCGGTTCCAGATGCACGCAGCGATCGTCCAGCCGCGCCCACGCCAGCTGATCCTGCTCAACGGCTATTATGAGGTGTTCCTGCCCGTCTCGCTGCTGGTCGCCTCGGCGTTGGGGCATCCGGCCGACTGGATCGTGCTGGCGGTACACTGCATCCTGTTTCCCGGCCGGCTGAGCCAGGTGGTCAGCGACGCCTGGAAGCTGCTGCCGCGCCGCATCCGTCAATAAGTACCCGGGCTTCCCAACCCCGTTTCGTCACGCCGGACGTGTTCGGCCTAACCCCTTCTAGCAAGTTGGCGACATACTCGGAGCGACATGCCCTGCCTCGTTGCGCGCCCGCGAAGGCGGGAGCCCAGACTGGGTTCCTGCCTTCGCGGGGCCGCCCGCAGGTTTTCGATGCCGATCACCTGAGCGGCCATGGCAATGACCTGCTCTATGCCGGCCTGCGCGACGCGCTGCTGGGCGGCGGCGCGAAGCCTCAGCCGGTATTGGCGAGCGGTGCTGCGGTCGCGACCGAAAAGGCGGCGCCGAAAGTGCCGATGAACTCGGCCGCGGGGACTGCCTTGCCGTAATGATAGCCCTGGCCGGCGTCGCACGCCCAGGCACGCAGCATCGCTTCCTGCTCGGGCGTCTCGATGCCCTCGGCGATGACGTCCAGGCCAAGGCTGTGGCCGATCGCGACCACGCCCTTCACGATCGCCTCGCTGTGCGGATCGACGCCGAGATCCTCGACGAAGCTGCGGTCGAGCTTGAGGCGCGACAGCGGGAAATCCTTCAGCGTGCTGAGCGAGGCAAAGCCAGTGCCGAAATCGTCGAACGCGATGCTGACCCCGCGCGCGTGCAGCTCGCGCAGCGGCTGCAGGTCGTCATCGTCATGGCGCAGCGCGATCGTCTCGGTGATTTCGATCTCGAGATCGGTGAACGCCAGCTGGTGCCGTGCGAGCGTCCCCTCGATCACATCGACCAGCGTCCCCGCGCGAAGCTGCGCGGCGAACAGATTCACCCCGATCCGGATCGGCGGGAGCCCGGCGCGGCGCCAGCCGGCGAGCGCGCGGCAGGCCTCGTCGAGCACCCAGCACCCGGCTTCGAACGCCAGGGCATGGGTTTCCAGCACGGGCAGAAACGCCATCGGATACAGCAGGCCGCGCGTCGGGTGGCGCCAGCGCAGCAGCGCCTCGGCACCGATCAGCCTGCCGGTGGCAAGGCTGATCTGCGGCTGGAAATGCAGTTCGAGCTGCCGGTCGGTAAAGGCGTAACGCAGCTCGTCCTGGAAGGCGCGAGTGGCCGCGAGCTGAGTCTCCATGCCGGTGTCGAACAGGCGATAGCGCCGGCCGCCCTCGCTCTTGGCGCGGAACAGGGCGAGATCGGCGCGCACCACCAGCTCATCGGCATCCTGCGCATGGAACGGCGCCAGCGCGACGCCGATGCTGCCCGACAGATGAAGCTGATGCCCGCAGACCGAGAAGGGGCGGCCGATCAGGTCGAGCAGGGCATCGGCGCGCGCGGCGATCTCCAGCGGATCCCGCTCGCTCGGCAGCAGCACGGCGAATTCGTCGCCGACCAGCCGGGCCAGCACGTCGTCCGGCCCGAGCGACGCGGCCAGCCGGAGCGCCAGCGCCTGCAGCAACGTGTCGCCCGTCGCATGGCCGAGCCCGTCATTGACGTCCTTGAAGCCGTCCAGGTCGAACACCATCACCGTAGCGGTGCCGGCGCTGTCGATCTGCGCCTCGATCCGCTCCTTGAAGCTGTTGCGATTGAGCAGGCCGGTCAGATCGTCATGATTGGCGAGGTGGTGCAGCCGCTCCTCGCGCGCCCGGCGTTCCGAAATGTCCTGGAGCTGCGCGCCGAAACCGGGGCCGGGCGGCCCGTTCCACACCGACAGCGACAGCTCGGCGGGGAATTCCGATCCGTCGCGGCGGACGGCGAGGACTTCGACCGGCCGACCGGTCATCTGCGACGCCGCGCCGCCCGCGATCCGCCGCAACCCGTCGCGGTGCGCGGCGCGGAAGCGTTCCGGCACGATCAACTCGACGCACTGACCCTCGACCTCGTGCGCCGCATAGCCGAACATCGTCCGCGCGCCGTGATTCCAGTAGGTGATGCGGCCTTCGCCGTCGGTCGCGATCAGCGCCTGGTGGGCGACATCGGCAAAGGCGACCAGGGTATCCGCCGTGCGGCTGGCGTGGCGCCGTTCGAACAGATCGACGACCATCGCCGCCATCTGCACCAGCAGGGATTGCTGCGCGGCGGAGAAATCATGCTTCGGGACCACGTCGAGCAGGCTGAAGCTGCCCAGCGCGACCCCGTCCCGGGTGATCAACGGCGCGCCGACATAGCAGCGGATGCCGGCGCCGACGACCAGGTCGGTGTCGGCGAAACGCGGATCGAGCGACGCATCGGGGACGATCATCGGATCGGTTCCCCGGATGACCTCCGCGCAGAACGAGCCTTCGCGCTGGAGCGCGGCGATCTCGACGCCGAATCTGGCCCTCAGCCACACCTCGCTCCGGCCGACCAGGGTGATCGCGCAGATCGGTACGCCGAACAATTCCGCGCCCAGGCGCACGATCCGATCGAGATCCGGCTCGCCCGGCGTGCCGTCCAGGCCGTACCGCCTCAGGCATTCGAGGCGCTGTCGTTCGGCGGCGTCGCAGCCGCCGTCTGGATCGTCTTCGTTCGGCAATGGCGCGCCCTCTTCTTGTATGCACCATTGCCGAGCGTCGGTTACCCAAAGCTGAATATCCGGTCCGGTAGAACCACTTGCGGCTGCTTCATTTTGGGCGGATGCCCCGAAAAGGCCGGGCTAACGGCCCGTTTCACAGGCCGGCATTGGCCTCGACCATCTTCGCCATCCGTGACGGCGCTTGCCGCATCCTGTGCGTCAGTCGGCCTTCCATCCAAAAGCCGCCATCATGACCTTGAAGAGCCATGTGTTGGGGAAGAACCCTTTCACGCCCTCCGCCCCGGGGCCCATCGCGGCCGCGACAACCTCTTCTCCTGCGTGCGCTCCCTTCGAATCCGCCGCAATCACCGGCCTGTCGCCCTGTGGCGCCGATAGCTGATCGGCCAGAGGCCGGTCGCGTGTGCCCGACAATAATTTGAGGTCATAGGAATGATCGGCGACGAACAGGATCAGCGTGTCCTTGCCGGCAGTGGCGCTGATCTTGCGGATCATGTCATCCATTTCGACAGCATGCCGGAGCCCGTCCTGGAGCTTGTTGGTGTGCATGTCCCACTCGACCATCAGGAAATAGCCTTTCCTGTTGCGCTTCAGGCTGGAGATGGCCGCCTCCACCGCGGGGATGGGGGCATAGTCCTGATCCCGGATGATCGCCGCCCGGCGGGTTTCCGGTGTCAGCACCGACGGATCGTCGCCGAAGAGATAGCCGGCGCCTGCAAAAGCCTGGGCGGCGGTCTTTCCGGACGTCGCGAATGCCGCTTCGGCCGCTGCGCGGTCCTTGCCGATCAGGATATCGACACCGTTCCCATAGCGCGGGGCCAGCATCTGCCGGAAGATTTCGTCCTTCTCGGAACGCTTCCCGACATGCGCGTAACACGCCGCAGGCGTGGCATCCCAGATCGGCATGTTGGTGATGACCCCCGTGGAGAGTCCGCGTTGCTCGGCATATTCCAGGATCGTCTTGACGGGGTTTACGGTCTTTCCGTCGGCGGAGGGAATGACCGAGTTCATGCCGCTGTTCGTTTTGTAGCCGCTGACGATCGCCGTCATGCCGGCCGCGGAATCGGTGACCCAGTGATTGAGCGCGGATGTGTCCGACAGCCCGATATTTGGCATCGACTGGATGAACAAAGATTGCGGGCGGTCGTGCGCATAGATGCCGGCGGCGCTCAACGTCGGCAGGCCGCCCGCGTCGCCGAGGAACAGGATCACGTTGCGCGCCGGTCGCGCCTCGACCGGCCCGGTTGCGCACAACAGCGCCATCCCCAGCGCAGGGGCCAGGGCTGATCGCCTGCCTTTCGCGACGCCGCCGAAGAGTTGAAGGAAAAATCCAGCTGATCGTGACATGACCTTGCTTCCCTTGGATAGTTGACGTTCGCGGCCCTGGTAGCCGCCGATCATGGGATGAAGGGCGTGCTCAGCACCGTGCCGGCCGCCTCCGAAAGCGAGGTGCTGATCTCGGTCTCGGTACCCAGGCCGAAATAGAAGCGCCCCTGATACACCGCGAAGGATCTCGCGAAGGTGGGCGCCGTGAAACTCAGCACCGCCGTTCCTTTCTTGAGGTCGCGATCGAAGCGCGTGACGGAGATGCGGGATTGGCCCTGCCCCTCGTCACTTGCGGAAAGGCAGTAAAGGCGCCCATCCCTGACGAGGATGTCCCAGGGCCGCTCGCCTGACGGCAAAGGAAGCTGGTGGGCTTTCTGGGGCGACGCCGCCGCGAAAAGCCCGATCGGGAGCCATTGGTGATCGTTGTGCTGCCAGCCGCCGATATAGACGGTCTCCTTGCCGAACCTGGCCCAGCGCTGGACCAGCCCGGTCTGGTCGCCCTTGGCCGAGCTTCCCGGAAAGAGCGTGGACAGGTGGCCGAACGCGAGAGGCTGAAAGCCGTTCCTGGCGGGGTCGAAGCGGAACAGCGTCGCCGTCTGAGGGTGCGCATCGTCCAGGGCATGGCCCAGCGGCGCGGTGGTGCTGGCGTACAGCGAGTCCCCGATCTCGAACAGAGTCCAGAACCGTCCGACCACCCGGGCCGATTGGTCGAGGACGCGCGTGTTTCTGCCGGCCGGGATTTCCGATCCGGCCAGTGCAGGATTGGGAAGCAGCGCGGCCGCTTTCCACGTCGCCGCATCGTCGTCCGATATCCAGGCGGAAATGGGCTGGTTATAGGCGCCGCCGACCGCGATCAGGCGCCCGGCATAGTGCCGGATGTCGTAGACATGGATGCCATGGGGAATGGTGCGCAGCTTGGCCCAGGTGCCGCCGACACGGCGATAGAGGTTGCCGTACGACCAGTCGTCGCGACTGTCGTGCCCCGGCACGAACAGCACCTTGCCCGCCTGATAGTAACGGGCGATCTGTTCCTCGTTGACGGTATATTCCTCGGCGAACTTCTTGCCGTCATAGGAGACGACCGGAACGGGGCCAGCATTGGACGACGGGCCGAAATTCGAGCTGTTCCCCGTGCCGAAATACAGCCGGTTCTCGAAAACCTGCATCGTCCAGATGTTTCGGGCATAAGGAGCATCGGGCCAGCGCTGCTTGAACGGCGTCGCCACAACCTCCGGTTTTACCTGCTGCTGCGCGGTCGCTGCGTGGAGCGGCACGATCGAGGACAGCGCGGCGGCAAGTAGAAAGTCTCTGCGTTTCATGGGGTATCTCCGATCCGTCCAGGACGGATGAGGGGGTGTTCGGCGGAGCATGATCGAGGGCGGGCGCCATTCATTCGATGGCGCGGGAATGGTGCCCGCCCTCGCCTGCCGCCTAGAGCTTGAAACGAATGCCTGCCCGGAAGGCGCGGCCCGTATCCGAATAGGTGCGGTTATAGCCGAACTGCGCCGAGCTGAATCCCGGCCCGTCGGCCGACGCGATCGGTGCGCGATTGGCGATATTGGTGACGACGACGAACCCGTCGACATTCTTGGTGATACCGTACCCAACGGACGCGTCGATATAGAAGGCGCCGTCGGTGTGGTTGTTGTTGATGGTATTGTTCCCGCCCGGGCAGTTCGTGCTGCATTCGACATAGGTGACGTCGCGAACGCCGGCGCTCAGCCCGCGGCCGGTCAGAGACACGTCGAGCGGCCCATTTTTGTAGGCTACATCAAGCAGATATCTGAATTTTGGAGCGCCACCCTCCCCGAGACTGGAATTGAAGATGCCGGTTATGCCGCTTTCGCTTCCGTTCTTCAGATTGAGCGTGCCGAGCGCTCTGAGCATGACTTGTCCCGATCCGAGAGACGAGGAGAGGTCGGACAGATGAAGGCGGTAGCTCGCCTCGAAATCGATGCCCCTCGCCCAGAAAAGATCCAGGTTAACGGGCCGGACATAGACATATTTGATCCTGCCATCGTCGCCTCGAACGATATTGTCGCAAAGATCCTGGTCGCCCTTGAAACATTGGTCGACCGTCGAGCTGCCGGATGCCGTCGTGATGGCATCGCGAATTCTCACGTCCCAATAGTCCGCGGACAGGGACAGGCCGGGGATGAAACGAGGCGTGAGAACGGCGCCAAAGGTGATCGTATCGGCCTTTTCCGGTCGGATCGTCGGGTTTCCCGTCGTGATCTGTTGCACCGTATAGGTCTGACCGCCGAGGAATGGGTCGGACGCGACCGCCGAACCGGTGGAACCCGCGGCGAAAAGCTCGGACAGGTTCCCCGCACGAATATCCCGCGACCGCGTGAGCCGAAGCTTCAGATCGTCGATCGGCTCGAACGTCACGCCGGTCTTCCAGGTGGTGACGAACCCGGACGAGCTATAATCCGTACCGCGGATGGCACCATTGAAGTCGAGCGACTTGAAGATCCCGCCCTCGATGAGCGGAACGACGACTTCCATGAACCCTTCGGTCACGTTCACCGATCCTGCGATCGGTTTGTAGTTCGCGTTGCCGAAGCCATCCACCAGCCCGATCGGGTTCGCGGTGCCGAAGGCCTTGTCGCGGCGGTATTCGACGCCGGTGGCGATCGATACCGGGCCGGCCCAGGTCGAGAAGGGCTCGCCGCGCAAGGTACCCGCGACGCCATCCTGATGGATTGTCTGGCGCACCCAGTCGGTTCCCATGAAATAGGCGGCGGCCGCACTGCTGTTCACGCCGGTGCCCATCGCATTATAGGGCACACATCCGTTATTGGGGTTCGTCAGCGTCGAGTTGCAGACGATCGTGCCGTTGGGCCCGCGGACGGCGTCCAGCGCCTTCGCCAGCTTTGCGCTTTCCGGCACCAGGACGTCCTGGCCGATCTTGCTGATGCTGCGATACCCCGAAACCTCCCAGGTGAATCCTTTCCCGAACAGGTCGAACGATCCATTGGCACCGACAAGATATTGATAAAGCGAATGATCGCTTTCGTACGTCCGCTTGCCGAGATCGGCGTTCGAGGACCCGATGGTAAGCGTCTTGAGCCCAAGTAGATTCATGCGGTCGACGATGCTGGCGGGCAGGAAGGCATTGCCGATGCCGATGGTGCTGCCCGTGATGGTTGGCGGCGCAGCCGAGGTGACATGCGAGCGCGTGAAGATGAACTGGCTGAACAGCTGAATATTGTCAGTCAGATCGAAACTGGCGCGAGCGAAGGCGCTCTGGCGGGAATTGGCATTGAGAAAGGATTGGGTATTGGCCGACCAGTCGGTGTACTTCCAGTCTCCGCCGACAAAGGTATCCGACGTCAGCAGCGATCCGTAATTGAGCTGCCCCGGCGTGCCGTTCTGGCCAAAATATACGCCGCGAAGCGGACCGGATGTCACGACGCCGCCCGGCGTTATCGAGGCATAGCCGACATGGTCCAGCGAGAGATATTTGGGCTGGCCATTGGTCGCCGTCCAGTTCGGATTGGCGAACGTCCGGTACCCCGTATACCAGGAGCGGGGCAGGCCATCGATGCCATCGATGTAGGAATGTTCGACGCTGAGAAGAACATGCCCGCGACCATCCGCGAACCTGGCGCCCGCGCCAAGCGACAGGGTGTAATTCGCCCGGTCGCCATAGGTCGTGGCGCCCCCCTGGATCTTGCCTTTGACGCCGGTGAATTCCTTGTCGAGCACGAAGTTCACAACACCTGCGTCGGCGTCCGATCCCCATGCGGCCGAGGCACCGCCGGTGACGATGTCGACGCGCTTGATGAACGCATTGGGAATGACGTTGATGTCGACGATCGAACCGTTGACGGTCGCGGCGGGCAGGCGCCGGCCATCGAGCAGGACCAGGGTGCGGCTGGACCCGAGGTTCCGGAGGTTCAGCGAATTGACGCCGGTATAGCCTGAACTGGTGGTTCCGGTGTTCTGCGCCGGGGAATTGCCCGCGGCGACAGCTGGCAGCAAGGTGAGGACGTCGGCGATGTTCTCGGGCGCTTTCCGGACGATCTCCTCCTCGCTCAGCACCGTCGTGGGCGTGGGAGCGTCATAGCCGTTGCGCACGATGCGCGTTCCGGTGACCTGAATGTCGGACACCGTTTCTTCCGTCTCCGCATGCTGCTCGGATACGCCGCCGAGGATGGCGACACCCCCGTCGAGGGACCGGACGGCCAGGCCCGTTTCGGCAAGAAGCCGGTCAAGCGCGTCGCGCGTATCGAGTTTCCCCTGAACGGCGTTGGTCGTGCGCCCGTCGGTGTCGCGACCCGCGACGATGACCCGGATCCCGGCCTGCCGGGCAAACTCGCGGACACCGCTCGATGCGGGCTGTGCGGGGATACTGAAACTGCGGGTTTGCGCCTCTGCGGGAAATGATATCGCCAGGGCGACTGCTGTCGCCGAAGACGCCAGCCGAAAGAAGGAAGAATTCATTGGGATTGTCCCTCAGGTTGATGTTCTCAAACCTATTGACGGGGAAAATCCTGATTTCGGTCATCTTGGATAAATTAATCTTTTTGTGCGTTTTTATTTCTTTTTTATTTCAATTCGTCCTTTCTCATGCGCGACCTTTCCGCCTGACAGGGCGGCGGCGGCTTGCGCGAACTGCTCGACGTCATTTGCCCTGAACAGGCCGACGATCCTGATGTCGCCGATCGCCGGATCGGTGATGACGATCTTGGTGCTGTTGACTCGATTGAACCGGACTATGGCCGACTTGATCGGCACATTGTCGAGCGAGATTTGCGCCAGTTCGGGCGGCGGCAGCGATGGCGGGGCCATCTCTCTGGAGGCGGGCGGTTCTATCGGCCCCAGGTCCAGCGTCACGGCGTCGCCCGCATGAAGCAGAACCGCCTGATCGCGCTCGTCGCGCGACCAGACCAGCACGCTTCCCTCCGTTACCTTCACGGTTCCGCCGGTCGGGCCGACCCGGGTAACGGAATAGACGGTTCCGGTCGCCTGGGCATAGACATCGCCGGACCGCACCACGAAGGGCCGCGACTTGTCCTTCGCGACCTTGAACAGGGCCTCGCCGCTTAACAAGGTGACCTTGCGGAAATTGGGGGAGAGCGCGACTTCCAGCGTCGCGTCGTGGCGGAGGGTCGCGACCGAACCATCCCTGAGCAGCACCACCTTCTCGGCAGCGGCAATCCCGGCCGGTCTGAACGGCGCCAGGGCAGGCACGCCGACCATCACCAGCGCCGCCACGGACGCGGCCAGCGCAGCGGCGCCCGCGGCGGCTCTTCCGCCCCACCGGGAAAAGCCTCTCCGCAGGGGGTCCGGCGCGACTTCGTCATGGCTGGCCGCGACATCGTTATCGTTGTCGGAAATGGACACTGAACGGCCAGGCGTTGAGGGTACCGGCGCCGAATGCGCGTCGACCACCGCCTGCTCCATCACGTGCAGCGCTGCACGAACCCGCGCAAAGGCCCCGCGATGGCGCGGGTCTGCCGCCAGCCACGCATCCAGTTCGGCGCGGCTTTCAGGCGACATGTCGCTATAGGCGGCCTCCACCGCCCAATGGGCGGCCTGGTCGTCGATGCTGTTAGAGGGATCGGGGAGTGCCAACCGCTTCCGCTTTCTGCTCGATAGTCTCTTGCTCGTCGCCGCTCATGCGCATGTCCTGAGCCACCAGCAGTTTCAGGACTTTTTGCACCCCGCGCACAAGATGATTCCGGATGACATCCTCGCTCACGCCCAGGCGCTGGGCAGCTTCCCTTTGCGACACGCCTTCGATTCGCCGCAGTTCGATTGCCTGGCGGCAGATATCGGGCAGTTCGGAGAGCAGCCCGTTCACTCGTTTGAGTTCCTGATCCGCCACCATCGCCCGATCCGCCAAAGGTTCACTATCCATGACGTTCGACCATTCGTTTTCGGTCATGGACGTGAAATTAATGATGCGGGAACGGCGCATGATGTCCGTTGCCACCATTTGGGCGGTCCGATGAAAATAGGCGGCAGGATTGAGGATATGGTCGACGGAGGTCAGGTTCGCGATGCGGCAATAGGCTTCCTGGATCACGTCATTTGGATCGACGACGTTCCGCCAGCGACGCGAAAGCCAGGTGCGCACAGCGCTTTCGTGCGGGAGGATTTCTCTCCCGATCCACGCCGAAATGATGTCGTGCTCATCACCCATTCGATGCCAGCCGTCGTGATCCGTTGAATTGCTGCCGGCCGAATCGGCAAGAGTGCAGATGGGCCTCCAAAGGCGCTTCCTGTGAAATATTGATGACGCTCAACCCACGCCGGGGTTGAGAGGTCGCTCAAGGGTGCGCGGCTGCCCGCAACCTCCCGCATTCCGGTGACAGTCCACTTGACTGGCACCAGCGAGCGTCGGCCTGGTCGATAAAGTGGATTGTCACCGGGGCTCAGGTCGACCGCTTCCGGAGCGCGCGATCGGCGATCGGAACGGCCTGCTCTGGTGGAAAGAAGCCGCATACCTGCTACGTTGCGTCATGGTTCATACGAATAGTCTGGCTGGCATCGTCGACATCGACGGCCTGAAATATGAGTGGCAGCTCCAGCGGGAGCCGCAATTCACGGCGGACGGCTGGAAGGGCATGACAGTCTCATTGCGACAGATGGATACCCAGCGCGAGGCGCACCTGGAATTCCCCACGCCCAAACGCCTGTTGAAAGGGTTACCCAAGGGTCGTTCCCAAATAAACGACGCGATTGCCGCCCGGGGCGTTCGCGCAGCATTATCGGCGGGGTGGGAGCCGGCATCCCGCGGCAAGCCGATGGTTTTCATGGTAGACGCAAACGGCGACTGATCGTCGACTCCCGGCCGCTACTTCGCGGCGGTGAGGACCCAGTTGTGGACGTTCAGAGCGAGCTGCCCGCTTCCTAGCTTCAGACGTTCGTTCATCCGATCTGATCGCCCGTCTGCGACGCCGAACACCGGCGCCGAACGGCGAGAAATGGGACTTAGCAGCCATTCCCTCGCGACGGGTCGAACGACGGGTCCTGCCAGAAGTAGACAATCAGCGTTTGCCTGACAGATATCTCCGACTGACAGAAAATGGGCCGGTTGTTGACTGACAGCTCTTGGGGAGAGCAGGCGGAGCGTCACCCCTCCTCGTTGCGGACGCGCTTGAACATCAAGTCGACCTTGTCGCGATAGGGGGCGGCGGGCAGCGAACGGAACGCCTTTAGCGGGCCATCCAGCTTGTCCATCAGCAGCTTGAGATTATCGGCATGCCCGATCGACTCGCGGGCAAGCTCAAATGCCGGCCGAGTCTGGCGGTAGAGATCGACGATCTAAAGCGGCCTACCGAAGGATTGTCGTTGGGCATTGGGCAATCGACTTACTCGCTTAAATTCGGGCATCCGCTCCTGGCCGATCCAGCCGGGTGAGGACAGCCGCGAGATCCTGGATCAGCATTGGGCCTGATCCGCGGAGCGCCATGAATAGCCGATTATGGGGTGCTTATCCGTTCCTCAGCGCCGAGCAGAGCGAAACACTAGGACCAGCGGACGAATCTACTTCGATCGGTATGGCCCAAACCGCATCGTGACGTAGCGGTCGCTGTCGGTGTCGTTGAGGACATAGACCTCATATTGCTCGCCGCCGGGAGCAATCCGGATCACGACATGGCCGCCGTAGCTCTTGTAGATGCTGTCCATGACAGGGCCGATCACGATGCGACTCTCCGCACTCATCCCGGTGGAGAAAACATCCCGATCGCCGGCATAAAGGCCTTTCGACGCCATCCTGGTGACCACTTCTTCGCCAGGCTGCGGCGACAGCCAGTTTTCCTGCACGATGACGCGCGGAGCCAGGTTCCGAAGGATATTCTCGTTCGTCGAATCCCTGTTCCCGTGGTGATCGAGCAACATCACGTCGACCGGTCCCACCACCGCAGAAACGGGTGTCTCGATATCGCGCCACCAGGGCTGCGTGTAATTCGGGACACCGGGGATATCGCCGCCCGAATAATAGGTGAAGCGGCCATAGGAAAATCTCAGCACGTTGCTGAACGGGTTCTCGTCGAAATGGCAATCCGAGACCGCACCCTTCGGGATATAGTGTTGTGTCTCGTCGCGTGCGCCTGTCCATATCACGCCGTTCGACGCGATGTTGCGAATGTGGAAGGTCGGAAACGCCGACGCCTGGGCAAGCTTGATCTGGTCCAGCGCGCCCGGCTTGAGACCCGCTACCGTCTGACCATGGCCCATCCGATAAGCCGTGAAGCCGAGATAGTTCGCCAGCGAGAGCTGATCGGAGTCCTGCACGCCATCCGCGCCCTTGCTACACTGCCGTAGATCGACGGGATAATCATAGGCCGGCGCGGCTCGATCGAGGAGCGTGCCGATCGGGATGAGATCGGCGACCTCGGTAATGCCGGCAAGTCGATAGGCGCCGGTCTTCGACACCGGCTTGTCGGCCGTGATCGTACCCAGATGATCGGTGTGGAAATGCGTGATGAGCGCATAATCGAGCTTCACCGCCTGCCCGGTGGGCGCGAACTGTCGAATATAGTCCGCGATCCAATAGGCAGCGGAATGTTCCCCGTTCGGGCGAGGCGGGAACGCTTTCAGCGGGCGTACGCGCTCGACGAACGCGGGATCGGCTTCGCCTGCGTCGATCAGCAATGTCGTTCCGTCCGGGAAGACGAAGTAAGTGGCATTACCTCGCCCTGTGCTGATGTGGTGGATGTCGAAATACCCTTTCGACCATGCCGGAAGCGTGCCTGCCGCCGTACCGACCGGCGTGGATTTGCTGGACTGAGCGACAACCGGCCACGGTGTCAGGCATAGGAGGACTGCCGGCGCCAGCGCAGCGGACACACCGCGTTTCAAACCTGATCGCCGCAGGTACGTTGCAGTCCGAGCGAGCGATTTAGGCAAAACGGCGACCGGCTTCCTCATCTATCATCCTCCCATCATCGTTTTTTGCAAGCCGGGCGGCACGGCTGCGCCGCCGGGGCGATCAGCGGCCGTACGGCGCACGATCACCGCGCAGGCGCTCGCCAGCATCCGATCGCGCAAGCAATTCCAGCGTCACACCGTTGGTCCATCCGAACCCGATCTCGGTGCCGTACTCGCCGCCGCCCCCGGCAGTACCGCGTTCGACATCGTATTTTTCGAGCAACTGACCGGTCTCGCGGTAATAGGCGTCGATCAGGCGCAGCCATCGCTCTGCGATGGTGTCGGCAAGCGAATCCAGGCCATAGCCGCGCAGGCCAGTGATCGCGACCCATTGCAGCGGAGCCCAGCCGTTCGGAGCATCCCATTGCTGGTCGGTGCGTGAACACGTAGTCACCAATCCGCCAGCCCGCAGCAGTTGCCGGAGCGCATCGGCAATCGGGTTCGCCCGCGTGGCGGGTGCGATACCGGTGAAGAGCGCGAACCCCAGGGCTGCGGTCAACATGTCGTTACAGGCGCCAAGGTCTAGATCATAGTCAGCATAGAAGCCGGCCTGGTCGTTCCAGAGGTGCCGATCGAATGCAGCGGCGCGGCTGGCCGCACGCCGTGCGAACGCTCCCGCGGTCGGGGCATCGCCCAGCGCTTCGGCCTCTGCCGCAATGGCGCATTCAAGGCCGTAGATCAGCGCGTTGAGATCCGCCGGCAGCAAGCGCGTCGTGCGGATCGTCGCGAGCGTCGCACGGTCGCCGAGCCAGCGCGCGCTGAAGTCCCAGCCGCTCTCGGCCGCGGCGCGCAAGTCGCGCCAGAGCTCTCCGGCGTCGCGATCGGGTGCCGCACGCGCCAGTTCGACATCTTCGCGCCATGACTCGTCGCGCGGCGTGGCGCGATCGTCCCAATAGCGATTGAGCAGCGCGCCATCGGCGAGCCGCACGACACGGCGATGCGCGCCAGGTTCCCCCAACGTTTCTTCGCCCGCCATCCAGAATTCATGCTCGATCCGCATCCAGTCCAGGCGCTGCCGGCGACCCGCCTCGCTCCGGTCCTGCGACAAGGCCGCCATCAGGTAGAAGACCGGTGGGTGCGAACGGCTGAGATAATAGCTGCGGGTGCCATTGGGGATGTGGCCATAGCGGGTCAGCAGGTCGCCGAAGATAGCGATCATATCCTCGACGAGATCCTGGCGCCCCGATCGGGCGAGGCCGAGCATCGTGAAATAGCTGTCCCAATAATATAGCTCGCGGAATCGCCCGCCCGGCACGACATGGCGACGCGGCAGCGCGAGCAGCGAGCCGCCCTCGTCCGGCCGGTCCGCCTCGCGAGTCAGGCTCGGCCACAAGGCCGTGATATGCTCGGCGAGGGGCAGGCCATCGGGAGGAGGTACGCTCGCATCGGCTTCCGGCAGGATGAAGTTCGCCAGGACGAACGCCTCGAGTGCCGCGTCGTCATGCTGGGTTCGCGCCCAGTCCGCCAGGATTGCCTCGGCCGGGCGACGCGGGACGGCGTCGGCGAAGGTCTTGGAGTCGGGGAACAGCCCCCGCTCCTGCACGGCTGCGAACAAGGCTCCCCAGATATCGGAAGGCGACGGCGTCACGCAGCGACTCCGCTATCCTGTCGGCGGCGGATGATGGGCAGGATCAGCGCGATCAGCCCCAGCGGCACCAGGGTGAAATAGAAGGCGAGCGTGCCCGGCAGATGCTGGAACAACATGCCGGTAATGAACGAACCGATCGTCCCGCCAAGCGCGGAGAAGATCACGATCAGCCCCATCATCGCGGCATGCCGGTGCCGTGGGAGCGCGCTCAGCGCGACCGAACACAACGTCGGGTAGATCGGTGCCAGGAACAGCCCCAGCAGCGGAAAGAGATAGGCAGCGAGTGGCGCGTGGAACCAGTCGATCACGCCATTCGGATGCCCGCCATGGGCGAGCGGCAACGACAGCAGCACGAGCGCCGCGACGCAGGCGAGGCAGCCCAGCAGCGCAGGCAACCAGGCGACACGCCGCAACACCACGCCCGAGGCCAGCCTGCCCACCGCCGAGGCGCCGACGAAGATGCTCGCCAGCTGCACGCTCATTGCCGGCGGCAAGTGCAGCACTTCGTTGTTGAAGGTCGGCAGCCAGGTGCCGACGCTCTGTTCGATGAGCACGTAGAAGAACAGCCCGGCAAGGACCGCCACGCTGGCGGGTAGGACAGCCAGGCGCGCCATTTCACCCCAATGCGCGCTTTCGGCCCCGTCGGGCGCGGCGGCGGCGCTCTCGTCGATCGGCGTTGCGCTCCACACCAGTGCCATCAACGCGAACGCCGCGCTCAGCACCCAATAAATGCGCAGCCAGCCGGTGCCGCTGTCGTCGAGCCCGATGAACCAGCCGAACAGCCATACGCCAGCGAGGATGCCCACCATGAACACGCCCTCGACGATGCCCGTGATGCTGGCATGGTCGCTGGCGTCGCGTGCAAGCAGGCCAATCGTCGCATAGGTCGCGACCTTGGCGATCGCGAAGCTGAACCCGATCACGACGAACAGCACCTGCATCATGACGAAGCTACCCGCGAACGACACCAGGAAGCATGTCAACGCCATCAGCACCATCATGGCGGTCAGCGCGCGGCGAAAGCCGAACAGCGGCACGCGAGTCGCAACCAGGAACGACGCCGCGACTACCGTCAGATCCTTGCACGCCTCCAGCGTGGAGCCCATCGGCTTGGTCGCGTCGAAGTGCCGGATCGATTGCAGGATGACGACACCGACACTGTTCATCATCACGCCGAGCAGCGCGTAGGTGAGAGCGAGCGCGACGATGACGCGGATGCGGTTCATTTCAGGCTTCCCTGCGCGAGATGGTGATCGAAGAAGCCGGCGATCAGGCGGAACGCTTCTATGGATTCGGGCATGTCAGGCCACATGAAGAAAGCGTGCGGCAGGCCATCGAAGAGATAAAGCTCGGAGGGCACGCCGGCGGCCGCAAGACGACGATGCGCCAGGGTCAGCGTGCTCGCGGCGAAGTCGCGGCCGCCGGCCAGCAGCAGGGTCGGCGGCATGGCGCGGGTCTCTGCGTCGGACAGCAGCGGATAGGCGCGCACGTCGCTTGCCAGGACGCCGGCAAGATAGGGGCTGACCGGCGACGTCGTCACCGGCGCGTTGCCGGCAAGTGGCCCTGAAAGAGCAAGGCTGTCGCCCGTATAAGGTGCCCCGGTGCTGCAGAAGGTGCCGATCGCACCCGGGAGGGGCAGCTTCGCGAGATGAAGCGAGGCGGTGGTCTGCGCGACCAGCGCACCACCCGCCGAGCAGCCGTAAAGGCCGATGGCCTTCGGTCGATAGGTCTCGAGAAGCGCGCGATAGACCGACATCATGTCCTCCGACGCGGCCGGATAAAGATGCTCGGGCGCGAGGCGGTAATCCACCGTTACCACGCGCACCCGCATCGTCGCCGCGATCGGGATCGCTTCGACCAACGCGCCGCTGCCCGCGCCCCACAGGAATGCGCCGCCATGCGCGTTGATGAGGACACGGTTGCGATTGGCCGGGCTGACGCCTTCGGCCGGCTCAACCACGTCGACCGCGACCCCGCCGATCGTCTCGTGGCGTATGATCGTCCTGAAGCGCCGCCGCATCTCGGCAAGGCGGTCGTCGTTGAACCGCTGGTAGAAAGCGCGCTGCTTCGGGATTTTTCCGGCAATGTCGGCCGGTGCGGTCGCCGAGTCCATGCGCTTGAGGATGGCCAGCGCCTCCGGGCTCAGCTGGCTCGACGGCGGCATAGTGAAAGCCGGCACCACCTGCGCCTCGACGGTCGATGGTGCCACGGCCGCCGCAACGGCGAGCAACACTCCCAGCCGGGCACTTTTCATCGACAACCTCCCCAGCGTGCGGGAGCGGATGCTCCTCGCGTCTTTCTTCACGCCTAGGTTGCCATGAAATGCATTTCAAGAAAATAGGTGCTCAGGTCTCGCGGATCACCATCTCGGTCGGGAGGAGGGTCGATCGCGCGCGCGCTCCGTCGAGCTGCTGCATCAGTTTCTCGACGAGCAGGGCGCCTGCCACATCGGTCTTCTGGTTGATCGTCGTGAGTGCCGGCGTGAAATGCGCGGCCGGGGGTATGTCATTGTAACCAACGAGAGAAAAATCGCGCGGCGCGGTCAGGCCATGCTCGCGAAAGGCGCCAAGGGCCGCCATGGCCGCGGTGTCCGAGAAGGCGAAGACCGCGTCAGGTCGCGCGCCGCCGACGAGATAGGAGGAGACCGTCTGCGCGGTCGCGGTGAACGCCATCGAGACGATGGGAAGGAAATCGACCGTCACGCCCTCGGCTGCCTCCGCCTCCAGGCAAAGCCCCTCATAGCGCAGGCGTAATTCTTCATGGCGGATATCGCCGAGAAACAGCCAGCGCTTGCGGGCTCGCTCGCGGAAATATTTGCCCGCCAGCCGACCGCCGCGAATATTGTCGCTCCCGACCGCGCAATAGCCCGAGTCCTTTCGCACAGCGCCCCATACGACCATCGGCACGCCGCGCTGCGCCATGGTCCGCAGCATGGCGTCGCGCGTTCCCTGACCGAGGATGATGAAGCCGTCGGCGCCGCGGGCGCGGAAAAAATCCTCAAAGGCGCGCGCGTCATCGAGGCCGGGCGGCGACAGCAGCAATTCCTGGTCGCGGATCGACAGTGCCTCGGAGACGCCCGCAAGTAGCTCGAAAATAAAGGGATCGCCGATCGCGCCGTGCCGGTGAGAGGCGAAATCGAGCATCACCGCGACGGTCCCGGTGCGCGCGTTGCGCAGCTTCTGCGCGTTGCGATTGACGACATAACCCTGCGCGCGCGCGACCTCGAGAACGCGCGCGCGCGTCTCTTCCGTGACAAGCGGACTGTCGTTGAGGACGCGCGACACGGTCGGCATCGACACATTGGCGAGCCGCGCAATGTCCTGCATCGTCGGGCGTGCGGCACGCGCACCACGCCCCGGCGCTTTCGGCAGATCATCGCTCATAGGTTGGGACCGTAGGCGAGCGCGGGACGGTGTGGCAAGCCTGCAACATCTCGCTTCACTGGGCTCTTGAAATGCATTTCATAACGATTTAGCAAGCAACCCTGCCAAGGCAATCATGCCGGTTTATCCGTAAGGGGAGGATTCATGATCCGCACCGCTCTTTATCTGCTCAGCGCCGCACCGCTGGCGCTTTCCGCTCAAATCGCTCACGCCCAGTCGGCCCCCGCAGCCCCCGCAGCCCCCGCCGACTCGGCAGCGCAGGTAGCGGATGAACCGGAACAACAGGACATCGTCGTCGTCGGTACGGCCGGTGCCGGCACGCGGCGCCAGGACGCCGCCTTTGCCGTCACCACGCTCAGCAACGCCGCGATCACACGCGCCGCGCCGACGAGCACGGCAGACCTGCTGCGCACCGTCCCGGGTGTGATGACCGAGAGCTCGGGTGGCCAGAATGGCGCGAACATCTTCGTCCGCGGCTATCCGGCGGGTGGCGATGCGCAGTTCGTGACGTTCCAGGTGGCGGGCGTGCCGATCTTCCCGCCTGCGACGCTGTCGTTCCTCGAAAACTCGCAGCTCATCCGACTCGACGAGACGGTCGAGCGCGTGGAGGCCGTGCGCGGCGGCACCGGATCGCTCTTCTCGGCGGGCCAGCCGGGCCTGACCGTCAACGTCGTGCCGCGCATCGGCGGCGATACGCTGAAGGGGTTCGCGAAGTTCTCCATCACCGATTACGGCGACAAGCGTGGCGACGCCTGGGTCTCCGGGCCGCTCGGCGGCAACACCAGCTTCATGGTGGGCGGCTATTATGCCCAGGGCCACGGCATCCGCAATCCAGGCTTCGATGCGGAAAAAGGCGGTCAGATCACCGCCAATATCCATCATGATTTCGATGGGCGCGGCTCGGTCGAGATCTATGGTCGTTATCTCAACGATCATGGCCAGTGGCTGCTGACGATCCCGGTCATGCAGAACGGCAGCGAGATCGGCCAGTATCCGGGCTTCACCGGCAACAGCAACAGCCTGATCGGCCCGGATACGAAGGTCGTCACGAACGTGGCAGGCCGCCGCATCGATCTGTCGCAGGGCCGCGGCGCCAAGGTTTTCAACACCGGCATCAATTTCGAATATGAGCTTGCGGACGGACTGCGCGTGCGGGAGCGTACCGCCTATCTTGGCGGCAACGCCGACACCAACGGCCTCGTCCCCGTGGCAGCGCCGACGACGGCAGCGGCAATGGCCGCGACGTTGGGCGGCGCCGGCTCGACTGTCGGCTCGCTCACCTACGCCAATGGCGGCGGCGCGGTCTCGACCGGTGCCAGCACGCCAGTGATGCAGGCCGGCGTGTGGAACGTTCGGAAAAAGATATCGTCGTTCGTTACCGACTCGGCGCTCGAATGGAAGAGCGGGGGCAACACGCTGACCGGCGGCTTCTACTTTGCCAACTACACGACACGCGATAACTGGGCGCTCGGCAACAACGTCCTGCTGACGGCCACGCCCAATGCGCGCCTGCTCAGCCTGACACTCGCCGATGGTCGGGTCGCGTCGAGCGCGACCGGCCTCAGCGGCGGCCAGGGCTTCCTCGTGGACGGCAGCTACACCGGCAATGACTACGCCTTCTACGCGGTGGACGAGTTTCAGATCACGCCGGAACTCCGCATCGATGGCGGCATCCGCTGGCAGCGTCACACGGTGAACGGCCAGGTCCGTACGCCGGGCGGCACCGTCAATGTCGATGGCAACGCGAACACGCTGTACGACAATGCCTCGAACGTGCTGGCGGTGGCGCCGCAGCTCATCGACTATAGCGACGCCCAATGGTCCTGGACGGCGGGCGCCAATTACGATTTGTCGCGCAATCTCGGCGTGTTCGCGCGCTACAGCCGCGGGCACAGCTTCCCGCAATTCGACAATCTTCGCGGGCTGTCGGCGGCACAGATCGCCAATCACACCGCCACGGCTGTCACGGCCAAGGTCGACACCTATGAAGGCGGCATCAAGTTCTCCAGCCAGATGCTCAACCTGTACCTGACGGTGTTCCACAACAAGTTCGATGGCCTGGCCACCACGGGGATCGTCAACAACGTGCCGACCAGTGCGATCGGCGGCGCCAAGGCCACCGGCGTCGAGCTCGAAGGCATCGTGCGTCCGGTACAATGGTTCAGCGTTTCCGCGTCCGGCACCTATCTGGATGGCACCTATCAGAACTTTTTCTCCAACAACGGTCTCAACGACGACACCGGCAACATGGTGCAGCGTCAGCCGCGCTGGGCCTGGCGCGTGACGCCGGCGATCGACGTGAACGTCGCCGGGCTGAAGCCGTCGCTGTATGCGACGGTGCAGTATACCGGCGACCGCTTCTCGGATCCCGACAACAAGCAGTTGCTGCCGCATTATTATCAGCTCGATGCCGGTGTGTCGGTCGAGGTGATGAACCGGGTGACGCTGCAGGTGAGCGCCAACAACCTCACCAACGAGTTCGGCCTGACCGAGGGTAACCCGCGCGTCATCGGTTCGCAGGGCTCCGGCGTTGTACTGGCGCGTCCGATCCTCGGCCGTTCGTTCCGCTTCAGCGCGGCCGTGAAGTTCTGATCTGGTCGACCCGCTTCCGGCCCGGCCGGAAGCGGGTCGCCTGTCGCTTTCTCCCCAAGACGGAGACGCCGGTGGATCGTCGTAATGTCCTGAAGGCGATTGCAGGCGCCGCCGCGATGTCCGCGGCACCGCTGCGTGCGACGATTGCCGCGCCTCCCAGGCGCAACGTGTTGCTGCTGATCTCCGACGACCAGGGCCTCGATGCCGGCTGCTTCGGCGTCGATATCAAGACACCGCGCATCGACCGGCTGGCGCGCGAAGGGACGCGCTTTTCGCAGGGCTATGCCACGGTATCGTCGTGCAGCCCGAGCCGGGCGTCGATCTATACCGGCCTCTATACCCATCAGAACGGCATGTACGGGCTGGAGCACGATGTGCATCACCAGTCGCTGCTGCCGGGGATCGAGACGCTGCCGGCAATGCTGCGCCGCGCAGGCTATGCCACCGCCCTGGTCGGCAAGAAGCATGTCGGCCCGGATGTCGCCTTCCCCTATGAGGCGGAACTGGTTCCGGAACGCGGCGGTATCCGCGACGTGCACGAATTGTCGGTCGCCGCGGCCAGCTTCATCCGCTCGAACGATGACCGGCCGTTCTTCGTGACCATCGGCTACAGCGATCCGCATCGTGCCGCGGTGGACTACGGCAACGACCGTGTCTGGCCGGATGTGAAGCCGGTGCGATACGATCCGGGCCGCGTTCCGATCCCGTCACACCTCCCGGACCTGCCGGCGGTCCGGCAGGATCTGGCGGCCTATTACGAGTCGGTCAGCCGTCTCGACAGCGGCATCGGCATGCTGCTCGACGATCTCGCCGCGATGGGCCGCGCTGACGATACGCTGGTGATCTTCCTGAGCGACAATGGTCGCCCTTTCCCTGGTGCCAAGACCAACCTCTACGACCCGGGCCTCCACCTGCCGCTGATCGTTCGCGCGCCGGGTATGGGCGCTTCGGTCAACGATGCGATGGTGAGCTGGGTCGATATCGCGCCGACCATCCTCGCCTGGGCCGGTGCGGAAGGACCTGACTACGAGCTCTCCGGCCAGTCGTTGCTGCCGTTGCTTGGTAAGTCGGGCGATGCGGCGCGCGACGCGGTGTTCGCCAGCCATGATTTTCACGAGATCAATCAATATTATCCCATGCGCGCGATCCGCACGCGCGATCACAGCTATATCCTCAATCTCGCGCACCCGCTCGACTACCCGATTGCGGGCGATGTTGCGGGATCGCCGAGCTGGCGGGCGATCGTTGCCGATCCGTCGATCAGGCTGGGCAGGCGGACCCAGGCTTCGTATCTGAAGCGGCCGGCTGAGGAGCTGTACGACCTGAGGCGGGATCCGAACGAGCTGACGAACGTCGCGAACGATCCCGGGTACGCCTCGGTGCGGGCACAACTGGCGGAGCGCCTGCGCGCGCGCCGTGCGGCAACCAGGGACCCCTGGCTCGCCGGCCAGACGGACCCGTACAGCCATGTCGGCAAGTCCGAATGAGCGATGCGCCGGATCGTCGCGGCGTCCTGCTCGCGGGCAGCCTCGGGGCGTTCGGTCTCTATAGCTGGGCCGCGGGTGCGGAGGCGGCCGCGCCGCGACCGCTCGCGGCGCTCAAGCGAAAAGCGGGCGTAAAGCCGAGGAACATCCTGTTCGTCCTCACCGACGATCACCGCTACGACGCGCTGGGCTTCATGAAGACGCAGTCGTTCGGTGACACGCCGACGCTCGACCGGCTGGCGCGCGAGGGTGTTCATTTCCGCAACGCCTTCGTTACCACCGCCCTCTGCTCGCCGAGCCGTGCCTCGATCCTCACCGGGCTGTATGCGCATCAGCATCGCGTCGTGGACAACAACCATCCGATCCCGCCCGGCCTCGTCTTTTACCCGCAATATCTTCAGCGCGCGGGCTACGAGACCGCCTTCATCGGAAAATGGCACATGGGGGTGGAAACCGATCGGCCGCAGCCGGGGTTCGATCACTGGGTCAGCTTCAAGGGTCAGGGAAGCTATTTGCCCGAGGAGAACGGCCTCAACGTCAACGGCCGCAACGTGCCGCAAAAGGGGTACATCACCGACGAATTGACCGACTATGCGCTGGACTGGATCGGGAAGCGCGACGGCAAGCGGCCATGGATGATGCATCTTGCGCACAAGGCGGTTCACTCGGAATTCATTCCGGCGGAGCGCCACAAAGGCCGCTATGAAAAGGAAGTCTTCCGTTACCCCGCAACCATGAAGCCGGATGTGCCCGGTCGGCCGATGTGGGTGGAGAACCAGCGCAACAGCTGGCACGGCGTCGACTATCCCTATCACGGCAAACTCGACGTGAGCGATTATTACAAGCGGTACATGGAAACGCTTCTTGCGGTCGACGAAGGCCTCGCCAGGGTGATGGACCTGCTCGCTCGACGCGGCGAGCTCGACGATACGCTCATCGTCTACATGGGCGACAATGGTTTCATGTTCGGCGAGCATGGCCTGATCGACAAGCGCGCCGCCTACGAGGAATCAATGCGCGTTCCCCTGCTCGCACGCTGCCCGTCGCTGTTCGAGCCTGGCACGGTCGAGCAGGTCGTCGCCAACATCGACATCGCGCCGACCATGCTCGCCTGCGCGGGACTGGAAGCGCCGGCCGGCATGGCGGGATCGAGCATGCTGCCACTCGTCGCGGGCAAACCGGTGCCCTGGCGCAAGGATTTGCTCTACGAATATTATTGGGAGCGCAATTTCCCCCAGACGCCGACTGTCCACGCGCTGCGTGAGGATCGGTACAAATATGTTCATTTCCACGGCATCTGGGATCTGGACGAGCTTTACGACCTGGCCGCCGATCCGCACGAGAGCGATAATCTGTTGGCGCGTCCCGGCCATGAGGCACTTGCCGAACGGATGAGCACCAAGCTCTTCGAGTTGCTCGAAACGACCGGCGGCATGCAGATCCCGCTCAGCGCCGATGCCGGCGAGCGCAACGAGTTGCGCGACCCGGCAGGACCGCCAGGAGCGCCTTTCCCGCCACGCTTCTTTCGTTCGCCCTCACGCTGAACGGCAACGTCGAGATCGACCAGTATCTTGCAGCCGGGTCTATACAGGTCCGTAAAAGACGCTCTCTTGCTTGGGTTGGGAGAGAAGCGGTGCAGCAGCCTCGGTAAACAACGCCCAACTCGATTAACGAATGACGGGAATCCGTCGAGCGGCGTCCGAAAGCGGCCATGCCGCTTTCCTCCATTCGAGCCGAACGCCGCTACGTGAACGAATGTCGGCTATCGGGTTCAGCTTACGGGCCGCTGGGTGGCCGGGGCGCAAAGCACTCATCCCCGCCTCGCGCGCTGCAGCGTGGAAGCGATGCTGGATGCGCTGGCTCATATGATGTCCGCTTTGCCTGCCGGTCGTTCGTCCGCAGCCCGATCGTTGCAAGCAAAGGAGGTTGTTCCGCAACCCGGTCTCACAACCCCGCATTGGCCTCGACCGTCTTCGCCATCGACGCCCAGTCGAGCTCGGGCCGCTCGCGCGCCATCGTCGCGATCAGCCGGTCGCGGCCGAGCGACAGGATCGGCATCGGCACGCCCGCCGCGACGGCGGCCTCGGCGACGAGGTTCATGTCCTTGAAGCCCAGCGGCAGGGTGAAGCCGGCGGGCTCATAGCTCTCCTCGACCAGCACCTTGCCGTACACTTCATAGACCAGCGCGCCGAAGATCGTGCCGGTCAGCGTCTCGAGCAGCGTCCCCTTGTCGACGCCGTAGCGGCCGGCCAGCGTCATCGCCTCGGACAGCGATTCGATCACCGTCATGATCAGGAAATTGCCGCTGAGCTTGACGATGTTCGCCTTGTGCGGCGTCTCGCCCAGGTTGAAGCTGCGCTGGCCGACCGCGTCGAACAAAGGCTGGCAGGTCGCGACCGCATCGGCCGGGCCCGCGGCGACGACGAACAGCTTCCGCGCGGCGGCGGCGAGCGGGCGGCCGAAAACGGGGGCTGAAATATAGCTCTGGCCGGCCTTGGCATGCGCCTCGGCCAGCCGGTCGGCGATTGCGACGCTGATCGTGCTCATCGAGACATGGATGGTCGGTGCGCCGGAGGAGAGGATGCCGCCTTCGCCGAATACGACGGCGTCGAGCGCCTTGTCGTCGGCGAGCATGCTCATCACCACCGGGTTGCGTGCTGCTTCGGCGGGCGTCGCGGCCAGTGTCGCACCCGCCGCCACCAGTGGCGCGGCCTTGTCGGCGCTGCGGTTCCACACGGTGACCTTGTGACCCGCCTTGATCAGATTGGCGGCGATCTCGCTGCCCATCAGGCCCAGCCCGATGAATCCGACGTCCATGAAATACCTTTCGTTCTTGCGTGAAAAAAACCGCTCCCGTGCGGCGCTCAATATTTGCCGGCGGGCGCCGCCGACAGCTTCAGGACAATGAGGTTGCGATACTCCCCGCCCGGATCGAGCCGCGCTGAAGGGAAGTCGGGATGGTTGACCGCATCGGGAAAATTCTCCGCCTCGAGCGCGACGCCGTCGCCCTGGCGATAGGCACGACCCGCCTTGCCGATCTGCGCGCCGTTCAGCCCGTTGCCGCTATAGACCTGCAGCCCCGGCTGGTTGGTCGACAGCTCGAGCGTGCGCCCCGATGCCGGGTCGCTGAGCCGCGCCGCGAGCCGCACCGCGCCATGCCCGTCGCGCAGCACGAAATTATGGTCGTAACCGCGGCCGATCAGGATCTGCGGATCGCGCACGTCGCGCACCCGCGCATCGACCGACCGGGGCGTGCGGAAATCGAACGGCGTGCCGGCGACCGGCACGATCTTCCCGGTCGGGATCAGATCCTTGTCGACCGGCGTATAACCGTCGGCGAACACGGTCAGCCGGTTGTCCGATCCGTGCCCGGCATCCTCGCCCGCCATGGTGAAATAGCTGTGGTTGGTCATGGAAACGATCGTCGGTTTGTCGGTCGTCGCGCGGTACTCGATCTGCAGCCGGTCCTGCTCGTCGAGCGAGAAGGTCGCATGGACCGTCAGCGTGCCGGGGAAGCCCTGGTCGCCATCGGGGCTGACATGGCTGAAGGTCACGCTCGCGCTCGGGCCGTCCTTCACCGATTCCACCTGCCAGACGATCTTGTCGAAACCGCGCGTGCCGCCATGCAGGTTCGCGACGCGTCCATTGACGCTGGGCAGGGTGTAGGTGCGCCCGTCCAGCACGAATCTGCCCCCGGCGATCCGGTTCGCGAACCGGCCCACCGTCACCCCGAAAAAGCTGTTGTTCCGCTCATAGGAGGCCATGTCGGCATAGCCGAGCACCACATCGGCGAGCCTGCCCTTGCGGTCGGGCGCGAGCAGCGACTGAAGCGTCGCGCCCCAGGTCAAGATGGTCGCCTTCACGCCGTGCCTGTTGGTCAGCGTGATTGCCTCGATGGTCGTGCCGTCCTGCAAGGTGCCGAAGGCGCGGCGCTCGGCTTGCGCGGCGGCACCCGGACTCGCCGCGGCCAAAAGGGCGAGGAGCGCAATGGCGATGGTTGGGATGCGGGACACGATCGGCTCTCTCCTGCGGAACGACGGCTTGCTGGTTCCTGATATCCTATAGGATTTGTGGGGAGATGCCATCGCCTTCTCTCGGCAAAGAGTCCATGGCGACGTTACGGCAGGCTCGATTTCCGGCATTGTCACCGGAAGACACGTTTCGGGCATGCGAATGCTTTCCAAGCGCTTACCATAAAGTAGATTGCTCCAAATGGGACCGAATCGACTCGACGGCCTGACCGCCCGCCAGCTGCAATGTCTTCGCGGCAAATGGGATCGGAAGATGGACAAGGAGATCGCGTTCGAGCTCGGGATTTCCCAGCGCGCGGTGGAGGGTCATCTGCGCGGCGCGCGCGAGAAGCTCGGCGTCGCTTCCACCCGCGCCGCCGTGCTGATGGTCGCCGCGCGGGAGGGCTGGGAGGGTTCGGTCGAACCATACTATGGTCCATCCGATCTCCCCGATGCAGCCGATTCCGGTGCAATCCCGTTTCCGGACGAGGAGGGGCCGGTTCAAGCCTCCGCTTCGGTTCGCGACAGTTGGCCCCGACCGGGCGCGCGACTGGCGCCGATCGGACCGGAGGCGCGCTGGCCCATCCCAACACGGGAAGGGCAACGCAATGACCTGAGCACGATGCAACGCCTGGCCTGGCCGTTCGCGATCGCGACGTCCGTGATGGCCATCTTGTTTCTGGGGTTCGGCGTGGTCAACGGGGCCGGCAAGTTCATCGGCACCATCCTGAACCGCGCTTTCTGACATCATTTTGTTGAGCGCCCGCGCGCCGCGCCGGCGCTTCGGGGGAATTTATGCTCAACGATCGTCTTTCCGCGGCGCGCAAGGTCGCGCAGATCCTGATCCCGGCCGAGCGCAATCTCGATGCTTCGTTGCGGAGCAATGCCGAGCTGACCCTGGCCATGCTGGCGGCGCGCGAGGAAGCGCGGCTGCCATTGTCGATCGCCAGCGATGCGCTCCGCCACAATGCCGACGCCAATGTCGCGCTCGCCCAGGCCTGGTCGAGCATCGCGCTGGTGCACGGGGCTCTGCGTACCGTGCAGCGCGACATCGGGCTCGATGGCTTCAAGGCCTGGTTCGGCGATCAGATCCCCTGTGAGGATGCGCCGACCGGTGCGTCCGTGGTGGTGCCGATCGGCACGGCCGCCTGATCGCGGTTGACGAGAGGCCCGGTTGAATGCTCCGCTCCGGCCATGTTGCGCATCATCCTCTACGAGATGATTCTGATCCTGTGCTGCGTCTACGCGCTGGCACGGGGGGGTGCGCCGGAACGCGCCGCGGCCGCCATGATGCTGGCGGCCTCGGTCGCCAGCTTCGCAACGCAGGCGCAGCCCTTCGCCGGCTCCTTTCTCAAGGTGCAGGTCTGGGTGTTCGTGATCGATCTGCTGCTGCTGGTCGGCCTGTTCGTGCTGGCGCTCGTCTCCACGCGGTTCTGGCCTTTATGGCTTACCGGTTTGCAGCTTCTCGCCGTCATCGGGCACCTGGTCCGGGCGATCGACGCGAGCACGCTGCCCAGGGGGTACCAGTTCCTGGTCTCGTTCGAGGCGTATCCGATGTTGCTGCTGGTGGCGCTCGGCGCGTGGCGGCACCGGAAGCGTCTTCAGCTCTACGGTGCCGACAGGTCCTGGAGGGATTCCTTCAGCCCGTAGCGGGCGCGGGCGCCGCCGGCCTGTCGGCGCGGCTGGTCGAGGAATTCGGCTCGCTGCCCGGGGTGCTGGCGGCGAGCGGGCACGCGCGCTTGCGCGTATTGGAGAATCGACCCGATCTCGACGCCCTGATCGCCGGCCTCGACACCGCCCTGACCCACATCGCGACCCTGCGCTTTTCCCGTGGGCCCGTGTTCGATACCTGGCCCGCCCTGCTCGATTATCTGCGCCTGACCCATGCCTTCAGCCCGGTCGAAATCGCCCGCGTGCTGCATCTCGACGGGCGAGGCCGGCTGATCCTGGACGAAGTGATCTCCCGCGGCACGATCGACGAAGCCACGATCCATGTGCGCGAGGTGATCCGCCGCGCGGTGGAGCTTCACGCGGTATCTATCCTGCTGGTGCACAACCACCCCAGCGGCGACCCGACGCCGAGCCGCGCCGACGTGGACCTGACGCGACGCATCGCCCGCGCCGGCCAGCCGCTGGGCATCGCGGTGCACGACCATCTGATCATGTCGACCAGCGGGCATGCGAGCATGCGGGAGCTGGGGCTGCTTTAGGGGATGGGGTGAGGCCCGTGAGGGCTGACGAGGCGGATCATCGTCCCGGCGACGGCGCCAGGGATTTCTATAGTTTGCGAATGGCCTGGCTCGCGGGGTGCTCGATGTTCAAATAGGATAGCCTCGCGATGGCGATGACCAAGACCAGGTACAGCGCCAGGAACCATGCGGTCGTTACAACCGATCGATCGCCAACGACACCATCCAGCAGCATCAGGAGTGCAAGCTGGATCGGGATATGCCACAAATATACGCCGTAGGTATTGTTAGCGATGAGTTCGGTCCACTGGGACGAGCGAACCCATCCCGCGGCTTCAACACCGCAGGCGAGCAGGAACAGCGCGGGAAGAATGATCGGCATCAAATGTTCAAACTGAATGCGCAAGGCGGCAAGGCTCGCCATTGCAAGAGATAACAGGCCGGTGAGGAAGAATACCCACGGGCTGCCCCGGAGGGTTGAAAAGACAACGTAAATCGCTGACCCGATGAAAAAATAGAAGCCGCATTGCCAGAATACGGTGCCGTGAAGATTGAATATGGAGCCTGTTGTGAACAGACAGGCCAGAGCCAACGGCCCCAGTACGCCGAGGCGGTAGAGGGGTTTTAGTGTTATCCAGAACACAGCGTAGATCGCCACTTCTACTGACACTGACCAGACCGGACCATTGAACGAAAGGCCGCGTTCAAGCCCCCAGCTCGATGCGAAAAACAGATTCAATACGAAATGGTAGAGATCGTTGAACTGGAATATCTGGAAATTGCCCAACCACCCCAGCCGCCAGAACTGGAGTACGGCGACAATCAACAGGGTGAGCAAATGCAGGGGATAGAGCCGCGCGATGCGGGCCAGGACGAATTTCCGCGTGGATATTCCGGTGTCCACATAGACGGCGGCGAAGACGAAGCCCGAGATTAGCCAAAAGAGCTGCACTGCCCAGAGGCCATATCCATATGCGGGCCAAAAAATGCTGCCAAGCGGCTCCAGCTCACGGAAATTCGCGACCGCCTGGTCTTGGCCGGGTGGTATGAAGAAGTTCAGATAATGGAAAAGCACGACCGCCAACGCCGCTATCCCGCGCAACAGATCCACCGCGTGAAAATGTTCTCTGGTGGCACGAGGCATAGAAAACAGATGGCCTATCGCTTCGCGCATTGGCCCCAGCTAGCAGACGGGATAGCTCGCCGGCAAACGGAATTGCCGATGTGAAGGCATCGTTCGAGCCGTTGCGCTAGCTTTTAGGCCCTCCAGTAGGTCGGAAGTGGTCTGTGCAGAGGTAAAACGATACGCGAATGGGAGAGGCCCGATGGGAGAGGCCCGAGCTTTCGTGGCTGCTATCAACGGCCGATGCATTACGTCCGGTTGCCGGGTGTAAACCGCCGATCCACTGGGTCGCCTGCCTGTTTGCAAAGAGGCTTGCATACCTTGCGGTCAGCACGCAAAGGCACCTCATGACCGCGTCGAAGCGCACCTATGAAACCATGAATGGGCTGAGGGGGGTCGCGGCGTTCGCAGTCGCGATATTTCACACATTCTCTTTTTTTTGGTCGGCGACCGCTGCAAGCGGATATTTGGCCGTCGATTTCTTCTTCGTGCTCAGCGGCTTTGTCGTGGCTGGCGCTTATCAAACCAAGCTGGCTTCGGGATCGCTGACCGTAAGAAGCTTTGCAATGAAGCGCCTCGTTCGCTTCTACCCGCTCTATCTGGTGGGCTTGGGCTTGGGGGTTGCTCAGGCCGTTGCGGAGAACCTGCTACATCTTGGCAGTACGATTCCGCTGCATTCGATCGGCTGGGCATTCGTGTGTGCCCTCATTTTCATGCCGGCATTCGGGAATTACAGCTACTTCATAACACCCCTCAATGGTCCATCATGGTCTCTATTATTTGAGTATTGGGTGAACGTCGCATGGGCGCCGATCGCCAAGCGCGCGTCTGGTTGGGTTTACCTAGCCATCCTCATCGCGGCGGGCGTGGCGTTTGTGTGGTGCGCTGCAGTAAAGGGGGATGCTGGGTTGGGAGTAACATGGGATACGTTGCCGGGCGGTATCGCCAAGACGGTCTTCTCGTTCTTAGGGGGGGTGTTGATCTATCGATATAGGGACGGCGCGCATGGCCGTGAGACCGGATGGGCGATCATTCTAATGGCTGTTCTGATGGCATTGTTGTTTTTCAAGCCGACAGATGCCTTCAGGTTGGCTTACGACCTCGTTTTCGCGCTCGCCCTCTCGCCCCTCATTGTCTTTTTGGCATCAACGATGGAGCCCCCACCCGCCTTTCGCCGCGCATTTGCTTTGCTAGGCGAGCTCTCTTTTCCACTGTACGCCATTCATATGCCAGTGATTGCCGCAGGAATTGTCGTGACCCGGTATTTGCATATCCCGCCTTTCGCAGCCGGGGTGATCGTGCTGGCGGCTGCGCTCACTGCGGCGTGGGTGGCGGGCAAGGTCGATTTTAGGATCAGAGTATACCTAGCGCGATCCGTGGCGCCTCCATCACTGCGGCCGCATCCCGAGCCTCGCACTGGCTGACGATCAACTATTCCGACCGCCTGGCTTCCACATATTGCGACAACAGCGGATCATGGTTGAACCGGTCGGCATGGCTGTCGAGGAACCCCAGCTCCGATGCAGGGTCCTTGTATGTCGAGTGCCTCGCATCGCTGAAACCCGCCAATGCCAAGGCGCTCAGCATCTCGGCGCGGGAATAAATATATCGATGCCCGTGTTCGTAGAAGGTCGAATTCACGAGATCGCACGGGATGATTCCGGCGCTCACGCTGGCGCCCAGCCAATCGAGATCGGGGGTGGCGATACGCAGGGCGCCGCCGGGTTTCAGCACGCGGTGGCACTCCCGCAGCATGATCGCGGCATCCGCCTTACTGATATGCTCGATGAATTCTTCAGTGAAGATGAGGTCGATCGACGCATCGGCGAAAGGAAGCGTCCTTGCGAGATTCATATAGGTATCGGCGCGGGGATCGAGGTCGGCCGTGAGCGCGCCTTCGATGATGTTGCCGCCGCCGCCGAGGTTGAGCAGCTTCACGCCCTCTTTCCGCTTCCATCGCTCCCGATATCCGCGGGTGACGGCGGGGCCGATCACTGGCCAGATCCCCGGCACCTTCGTCGCGGCGAACCGCGCCAGCGCGTGGACCGTGCCGTAACGCTGGCGATAGCGCGCCAGCTTGCCGAAAAGGCCCGCCGGTGGTGGGGCGGCGAAGACGAAGTCGCTGCGTGCGTTCATGTCGGGCATGCCTAATCGCTGCTCCTTGGGGATGCAATTGTCACCGGCTCAGGGCCGCGCGGTCTTCGGTCAGGTCGGCGCGAACGGCGATCCAGTTCGACTGGATGAAATTGTCCGCCGCGAAGTCGTACTCCGCGAACTCGACCCGGTTGGGAAGCAGCCGACCGATCGCCATTCCCGGTGCGAGCATGTCGTAGAAGTCCTTCAGGAAGGTCCGCGAATAGATCGACATGTAATTATATTCGAACTGGATGACGTCGATGCGTCCTTCCGCGATCATGCGCGCAAAGCCCTGCAGCACCCCCAGGTCGTGTCCTTCGGTATCCACCTTCAGGAAGCGAATGCGATCGATGCCGAGGTCGCGGCAAAGATCGTCCCCGGTGCGGCGCTCGACCTCGACCGAGCTGACCGCGATCGCGGAATCGCCTTCCATGCTCACCAGCGAGGAGAGATGGGGGTTGTCGGGCGTATAGTTGATGGTCACGCTGCCTGCCTCGTTCGACAAGGCGTAGCTCAGCACTTCCGCCGAGGTCCCCGCGAGCGATTTTTTCAGCTTCTCCCGCACCGGGGGAACGGGCTCGAAGGCAAGGAGGCGCGCCTGGGGAAGGTGCGGCACGACCATGGCGCTCCAGTCCCCGATATTCGCGCCGACGTCGAATATCACGGGTGCTTCCGTCCGGCGGGCGAGGATTGTCCGGAGGACCCATCCCTCACCATTGGCGCCGAGATCGTTCTCGATGTTGCTCCACGCCATGATGTAGCGCCGGCTGAAGCGGTACAGCATGTCGCTAAGGGGAGCCCGGGTGCCGGCGTGCCACGACATCAGGCGCTGGAACGAATCTCTCAACGTGCTTACCCCCTGGGTGGATGGGGGCTCTTAACCGGACTGGGCCTCATACGACCACTCAGAAAATCCCCAACAAGCGTGGTCGCGTCTTTTTTACCGCCGCGGCATCTCGTGCCTCGCAGCGGCTGACGATACCGATCGCCGCGCCATAGCGATCATTCGCGGTTTCCAGCCGGCCCGTCTGCTCGACAAAGCCCGATTGCCATGGCCGCGCATCGTCATGCCCATCGGGCAGTTTGGCGCTTTCGGGCATCACCGTCGGGGGGACGCCGCTGAGCCAGCTAGTCGGCAACAGGGCCGAGCAGGGCGACGCATTTGCCTGAATGACGGTATGAGCGCAGCCGGCAAGCAGCGCGATCGGCAGCATCGTTGCTGTTGCCGCCAGGCGCCTGGTTGATCGCATCGGTTCCCTCCTTCACGGTCGTGTGAATGGCTTCCTCAGCCGTTTGAGTATTGCCCAGGGTCTGGACGGCGTCATGACCGCTTGCGATCGCGGCGCCCTGCTGACCGGCCGCGAGACGCGCCTCGGCGCCGGCCGTGCGCGCGCTGTTGCACGATCGCAGCGCGAACAAGCCGGCCAACAAGGCGATCAGAGCCGCGGCCAGCGCGATCCTTACCCATGTGGCGGTGGGGAGTCCGGGCATCATGCGACCCCCTTGATCTTCTCGGCGAATTTGAAGCCGTAGACCGTGCCCGCCCAGGCCAGCGACATGCCCGCCGCGGTGATGTCGAACCGGCCGAACATCAGCGGCTGAAGGATCATCGTCCAGGCGACCGTCGCATTGGTGATCCAGTCGAGCGTGGGCCGCGCCAGCCGCACGAAAATCTGATACCAGGCCCGCTCGCGGATCCAGTGGTCGGGCATGTTGATCGCGCTGATCGGTGCGGCCTTCGCGGCCTCTGTGCCGGAATCGATTCCGTTCATCACAGCCTGCCTTTCGACAATGCCCAGAGCGCCACACCACCCGCCGCCAGCCATGCGATCACCGGAGACCGGATGAGCCAGCTGCCCAATCCGATCGCGCCGTCCCGCTTGTTCTTGTCCGCCTCCAGCATCATGATCCGGTCCTCGAGTCCCTTGACCTTCGCGGGCAGGCCGGCGGCGCCGGCCACCCGTTCGGTGAGGCTGTCGATCTTGGCCGACATGGTGTTGAGGTTGTGGATGAGTTCGCGGAGCTGGCCCTTCATCTCGCCCAGCATCATTCCGGTGGTGTCGAGTTGGTCGGTCATGGGGCCACATCCCCGTGGTCGAGGACGCAGGATCCTAAATTGGGAAGTGTCAGGCCAGAGGGGGGCGTCGCGCCGTGATGGGCTTCAACCGCTTTTGCAGCCAGCCGTCGATTAGGCTTCCCAACCAAGCGGTTGCCAGCAGGGCGATCAGCAGGGAAGCGCCGCCCAGTTGAGGCATGACGTGGGTTTTCCGCACCACGAATATCCCCATCGCAATAAGGGGGGCGTGGATCGCGTAAAGCGGGAACGATATCGCGCCCAGCCAGGCAAAGAGCGGTCGAAACGCTTCCGAAGGCTCGACGCGCGACGCTGCGAACACGATCACGGGCGATAGCATCAGGGCTGTCACAACGTCGTACGCCACACGCTGCGACGGTGACGGTGCCGCAAAGAGCAAGATGAAGACGACCAGCAGCGCCAGCATCGACCATGGCGCGCTCGAGCGCCCCACGGCCGCCCTCGTACGGTAGATCAGGAGTCCCATCGTGAACGAGAAGATCGTCCGAGCGATGCCTCCGACAATGCCGTCCCAACTCGGCCCAAGATTCGCGTTGCCAGCGCTGATCGCGAAGCCCGCAAACACCGCGCCAGCGATCAGCGCCGTTACCAGCTGCGCTGGCGCCGTGAAGCGCCGCGAGATCGTCGCCCAGACGACGTTCACCCAGAATTCGTACAGCAACGACCAGGCTGGCACATTGAGCGGCGCGATGTTCGTGAGCGACGTTCCGACCGCCGGCAAGAAGAGGAGCGCCGACGCAATCGCGCCGGGCACACTGGCGATCGGTAGCGCGTTCTCGCTGCCTGTTCCCTGCTGCGCCAAGACCTTCACAATCCCAAGCGCCAGACCCGCCAGATATAGCGGGTAGAACCGGATGAGGCGCATCGTCGCAAACCGCGCCGTGGACAAGGACCCCTCGGCGAACTTTGCTCCGTACGCGTCCGCCAGCACGAAGCCGCTCAGCACGAAGAAGATATCCACCGCGAGATAGCCGCTCAGGGCCTGCTCCGGCCAGAATGATGCATGCATGTGGAAGATCACGACGCAGATCGCAGCGGCGCCGCGAATGCCATTCAGCGTTTCGTATGTCGTGCGTTTGGTCAATCCCGCCCCCGCTCCAAAGCGGCGCATAGCGGACGACACCCATCACTTCCACCCCGGTTTGGAATGCCACGGTTGTCATTTCAGGCTCTCCGGGCACGTCGATGAGGCAGTCATGCTGGACCTCGGGCGCGGGTGGGGCTATTGGGGGTGAGTGACTCGCATCGTCCAATCAATCTGGCGCTGGCTTTCCGGACCGTGCCCCGACTGCAAGCCGGGCCAGCAATGCGACGCCCATTTCTGGTTCTGATCATCAGAGCCACCCGCGCTGTCGGATCATCCGGAACATGCGCAGTGCCCATAGCTTGTTGAAATAACTGTTGCCGTGGAGCTGATCACCGCCAGGCGGATTGACGCCGGCTCCGCTTGAATAACCGCCGCTGCGCATGCCGCGCGGAATAAAGCCTTTCAGTGTTTGGCTGGTAAAGGCCGCGATGGGGCTGGCGTAGCTGATCGTGTAGGTGCCCGCCCCGCCGATCGTACCGCCGGTCTGGTTGACGATGACCGCGGTCACGCCGAACACGTCAGGGTCGAGATACTTGCCCACCGTGATTGTACCGCTCGCCACGGCCGAGACCGTTAGCACGCCACCCGTGGCGCTGCCGCTGATCACAGCATCCATGTCGTACGTATCATCCGAGGTCGGCGAAAAACCGATCGTCGCCATTTCCTCCACCGTCGGCGCTGAGGTCAGATCGACGAAATAGGCGCCGAAACGCTTCTTCGTCGTCTGGTTCATATCGACCATGATGACAGCGCCGGCCGATGACACCTGGTTGCCCGCGTTGCACGACCCGACCAGATATCGCCTGTCGACCGGCAACATGCGCGTAATTTGCCGGTCGATCATGTCAGCCACGTCGGTTGCCTGCGTTACGCCACTGCCGGCGATGTTGTTTTCGAGGATGCCGGCAAATATTTGGTAGCGATTCCGGCTCGTTTCCGCTTGCGTCGGAATGAATGGTGTGCACGGGTTGATCTTGACCGCAGTGCCGCCGGCGTTGCGGGTGAAGGTCAGACCGGTGACCGCCGTACCTGCGCCACCGGGCCGCACCGAGGTGAGAACACCCGCGACGCCGCCCAAACTCCCGGCAAGCGGATCCGTGCCATTCGTCGAGTTGCAGGCGATCGTGATCGGCGAGTTGGTCGCGTTGAAGTTGCGGATCGCCACGGCCGTGGTCGTTGCCGGGATTTCATCGCCGATTAGCGAAAGCAGCACCGGAGAGCCGCCAGCGCGCATGAAGATTTGGCCTGCGGTCTGCGTTGCGACACCGTTGTTGGTGACCGCCACGCCTAGCAGGGTCTGTAGTTCAGCCGATACGCTCCCCGCGGCATGGTTATAGTCGATGAGACTGTTGCCCCAGATGTCGACCAGATTGAGCGGCTGACCGAGCACCGTCCCGGTCGCCGCTGCCAGCGCGGCCGTGATCTGAGCGGCAACATCGCGGGTGATCACCACGGGAGTTTCCGCCATTGGTGGTATAAAATTCCCCCGCGCCACCGTGACGTTGTCGACCGTCACCGGGTTTGTCGTCGCATTGTAGATGTTGATGACGATGCCCGTAAAATCGTAGGGCGTCCCAGACACTGTAGCACCGCTGGCAGGGAAGGTCGCTTGGTAGACGCCGCTCCCGTCGGCGAGCGTGTGGATCAGCATGGGGCGCACGCCTGGCGCATCGAACGCCTGCGTAAACGAGCCGTTTGCAAGCGCCTTCAACAGATAGAAGGAGGTCGACAGATTGGTCGCCCGGAAACGAATCGTGTAATTCTCGCCCTGCACTATGGGAGCGAAATAGTTTCGGATCAGACCCGTGCCGGTCGCAATGACGGTCAATATATTTGGGCTTGGGATCGTGGACGTGAAGGTCACCGGGGCAACCCGATTCATCACGCTATCCACATAGCCATTTGTCGATCGGGTGTCCTCGGTATTGTTGATCAGCGCCGGGATACCGCGCGCATATTCAGGGAAATGCACGCCAGTCATCGCGCCCCCGGCGCTATTGGCGGCCTTGATCTCGGTTTTGAAATTGTCGGTTGTCGCCTGCAGCACGACGTCCCGCTTGAAATAATTCGTGCCCTCAAGCGTCAGGTCATGCGTCGCCAGAACTGTGTTGCTGGCGTCCCGCTCCTGATATCGAACATAGGTGGGGAGGACCGAAGGAAGACCCGTCAGACGGGTGATGAGCGTGAAAGTGCCGCCCGCATCTCGCCGAGCGAGGTCGGCCGGGTTGAGGCGGACAACGGTTTGTGCGCTGCCATTTTGCGCGATCGAACCCGTGCCGGCCGTTGTCAGCGACGTATAAGCTAACAGTCCGTCCAAGCTATCGATGCGCATCCGCATCGGCGCAAACCGGTCATTGAAAATTGGCTGCACGGCAGCGACCGCAGCAGGCGCGGCAATGATAGCCGCAATATTCGTCGCGCAGGTGTTGACCGACGCGATGTTCGTTGCAACCGTTCCGACATTCGCGATGGCACTAGCGACCGTGTTGATGTTGGCTGCATTCCCCGCGACCAAGGTCACATTCGCGGCAATGCCGGCGACAGTGGTCACGTTGGCGGTGATACCCGCAACCGAGGTCACGTTCGCCGCAATGCCCGCCACGGTCGAGACGCTGGCCGAAACCCCCGCAACCGTCGTAACATTACCGCTGATGCCGGCCACGGTCGCGATATTCGCCGCTACGGGCGCGAGCGTGCTGACATTGGCCGCGATGCCCGCAACAGTCGCCACATTCGCCGAGATGCCGGACACCGTCGAAACCGCTGCCGCGACACCCGAGACCGTCGAGACCGCCGCATGAATGCCCGCGACGGTGTTGACGTTGGCGATCGACCCCGCGACCAGCCCGATATTCGTCAGCGCCCCTGCCACGCTCGGAATGTCGCTTCCGGCAATCAGGCTGTCGCCCACCGCAACGATCGAGGGGACGTCCGACAGCGGAATCTCCGGCCCCTCCGCGTCCTCGCCGCGCGGCACTTTCAGCGCGCGCGTGCCGAGATCATGGTTCACCAGCTCGCGGATCGCCGCGCGGCGGTTGATCGTGTTGACCGTCGAGAGGTTGTAGGCGCCCTGATCGGCGAACTCGCTCGCCTGGAGGTAATCCGGCTCGGAGATGAGCAGGATCACCGCCGCATTGGCCGGCGCCGAGGTGAAGGTCACCGTGCCGGAGACGTCGCCGAAGGTGACACTATAGTCGGCTGGGTGGGCCTTGCGGATCCCGTCGACATAGACGCCGATGTCCGTCGCGGCGACGATCGAGAAATTGAAGGCGAAATCGGTTTTCGAGCCGGTGCCCAGCTGGGGTTCGCTCGAAACGTTCGGACTGATTGCGGCCACGCGGCACCTCCTGTGATGAAGGTGGGATACGCGGTGGCGGGAAAGGTTTGAATCGATCGGCCGGCCCGGGAGATCGACCGCTGCGGTACTTTCGATTCCCTATTTCGTCACCCCGCGGGAGGTCGCGCGAGAACCTGACAGCGCAACGACGCCGGAAAGCTCAGACCGGTATCGAGCTGTAATTACGGTGCCACGTGCAACAATCCCTAAACTCCGTTCGACTTTTGTCTCTTCAAAGCGAAAAAACGATGCGGGGAAGTCCGGCGTTACACTTACACCAGAAACCCCGCCTCACGGAGTAAAGGGGTAATTGCACGTGTCACCGTTATTTCAGATCCACCAAGCACAGCAGCCCGAAATTCGATGCTCCGGCCTCGGAGTTCGCGCCGTCCGCCAACCTCGACCGTCTACTTGACTTTTTCTCGCTCACTCATTCCTGGTGGAGCTGGAACGCGCTGAAGATGAGGGGCAAGCGCCGGGATGGAAGCAAGATTTTCGTAAACCAGATCAAACACGGTGGGTTCGGCATCCCGAACCCAATACATGCCATTATATATGCAGCTTCGTAGTACGCCTGAATCCTTCTTGTACATGCCGGCCATTTTGAGGAACAGAGGCCTGTCATTTTTCCGAATGATAATCAGGCAAGCTGTATTATGAATTGGTTCTTCGTATCCACCATATGTATCATTGCGGATAAACGGTATAATCTTACTATAGTCATATTCATATGAATCGGATGATTCATAAAGATCATCTTTAATGGCATCCAGCGCAGTGCTTAGGCGAAACCTGCATCCTCGACATTCCGTATCGAGATTCGAAAAAACAGAGTCGAAATAGCGCGTCCTTACACTGCTGGGTGCGAGTTCGATAAATTTCCTGTTCCAGCTCGGACTCGCCTCGAAGACGACGACGTACATGAACGCTGCGCTCAGGAGCGAGACAACGGCAACAATGACATGACATGTGACACGGCGAGCATTGCCAATCATGGCGTGCGTACTCGTTTTGTTCGACCGGCTGTCGGTCTAGTGGGCTTCCGAGCAATAGGCAAGCTCCAGGTTTTCAGCGCGTCGGTTTGACGCTTCGCTCCTATGAGCTCCGCATCACGCTTATGATGGCCCTTGGCTGATACCGCGAGATCAGTGTGAGTGAAGATATAGGGCTTTCCCTTCGCGTTTCCGCCGACATTATAAGCTTTGTTGAGCTCCATGATCAGGAACTTCGCCGAGTTGAATTGTGCCTTACTCAGTTCGCGATCGGAATAATTACCGAGAAAAGCAATTCCGATATTGCGCGCATTCTGGCCGGATACGTGGGCACCCATATATTTCAGGGAGCGCCCCTCATAGATCGTTCCATCTTCGTCGATAAAGAAATGATAAGCGACGTCGCCCATCGTGTCGTAGGGCTCAGGCGGCCCCAAATTCCGGGCATATCGGGCCGCATAGTGCCAAGCGGTTTCCCGGCCTCGATGAAGATCGTCCACAGCCTGCGGCGTATTCAGCGACCCCGTGTGATGAAGCGTAATTCTATCATAAGCGCCATCGTCTGCAGCAAGGTCTACCTCCTTTTCGATATCGGGATTCTGCTTCCAGGCTGGCGCTGGAACAAATTTGGGCAATGCCGCGCCCTTTTTACGCTCCGCTTCCCAGAAAGCGGGAAATCCGGTGTAATCGAGGCCGGCCGAATTGCTTGGCCGCTTCCTCTCCAGCTCTTCGACAGAACGCTGCCGTCCGGCCGGCGCAGGCGGCGGGAATAGGGGAGACAGCACAGTTTCCAGCACCGACTTGCCGTCCGTTCCAACCGTGGGGCGGCCGTTCGAGTCGAAGGTGATCCGCTTGTCCGCGCCGGCGGAAGCGTTCCTCAGAACGCCACCCCCCCGAATCTGGGTAGCAAGGCCGAAATACGGCCCGATGACGTCAGCGACACGCCGCTGCAGGGCCGCAACGCCTGAGGGTGTTTCCTGGCCGAGGCCGCGCTGCAAGCGCTGAAACTTGCCATATTCCTCCTGCGTCACCTTGCCGCGTATTAGTCGCAGATCCTCCTTCGCGAACGCGGCCGGGTTCTCCGACGCGATGATGTTCATCATCAATGACATCTCGCCGCCTGGGGCGATTGGCGTCGGGTCGAGATTGGCCTGCGCCAGGCTCCGCAACGCCCGATCGGTTTCCTCGTCGAGATCGCGGCGCACAGCGGCGGGGATCTGCGTGATCGACGTGAAGCCCGACCCGATCTGTTCGGCAGTGGCGAACCCGCTGTCCCGGGCTGCGTCCTCCGCCTGTTTGCGCGAACGCTCATGCATCGAGCCGCGCTCCGCCAAGTCGTCCAGCGCATAACGCTTGCGCGCTTCGTTCCACGGCTCTGCTTCGATCGCCGCTTGAGCAGCGGCGCGAGCCTCGGGGCTGAGGGGAGAAGGGGGCTGCCCCCGTTCCCGTGGGGGCAGGAAGCGATCGACATCGTTCGCCGCCTGCGCGTGGATCAGTGGTTCGTACAGTCCCTTCTCAACCGCGAGCTGGTCATCCGGCGTCATGCTTTCCCGCACCGCTCCGTACCGGAAGGCCGTCGCCATCGGGTCCTTTTCGGTCATCTCCTCCAGGACCCGGCGGTTGATGCCCGATCGATAGGCCCTGATGGCGCCGTCGATCGTTGCCGGGTCGTCGCCCCGCAAGGCGCCCTGGGTCGCGATCGACCCCGCGCCGGTTTCGACATGCCGGTCGAACATGTCGGGATTGTCGGCATGGCGCACCGCGTCGTCCGCGGCATTCTGCTGGGCGAGAAGGCTCTGGCGGTCCTGTTCGACCGCGCTCTGCGCAGCGCCAAAAGCCTGCAGCCCCGCGACTTCCATCGGCAGGCGCGCACCGACCGACCCTTCATAGACCGGATGCAGTTCGGCCGGCAGCATGCCCAGGCCGCGCTTGTACTCGGCATTGAGCGCCTCGATCGCCGGTTCGACCGACAGGACGGCACCGAAGCCCTTCTGCCCCTCCAGCTCCGCCCACACACCGCGGCACACCGAGGAGAATTGATTCCAGCCGATCTTGCAGATCGCGTCGTCGCGGATTTCCTCCGGGGAGGGATGCGGCATCGACGCGTGCAGCGCCTCGTGGCTGGTCGTGTCGATCGCCTGCGCCACGGTGCCTGGCACGACCGGCTGCCGGGCGGCATCGGCCGCTATTTTCCGCGCCCTGACCATGGTCTCGGCGCTTTCAGCGCCCGCGGCGCCAAGCGTTCGCATCCCGGCGCCAAGCGCCTGCAGGCCCGTGCCGGAATAATCGCCAGCCTGGAGCCTGGCGTCGGTCAGGCCGGCAATGCCGACCCGGTTCTGCTCTGTGGGGACCGTCGGCATCTCAGTGTGCCGATCGCGTGTTGGGGGAAATGGCGGCCATGGGCTCCTCCTTGGTTTGAAGGAGGGCTTAGGACGGCGAGAACATATCTTGAATCGACCGGCACGGCCGGAGATAGATCCAGAATGCGACCTATTATGGCGTTTGTCTGTGCGTCCTTGAAAGCTGTGACATAGTAATCCTTCCGAATCGGGGGGCGAAACGTTCGGGCGGGAACGGCTCCTTGAAGGCTTATATCGTCCATGCGAGGACGGTGGCGCGAAGATGGGGAGCGGCCGGATGCGACAAACTACTTTGTCCGTGGCGCTGGAGGTCAAGCCGGAGAGCCATGACAAGCTGTCCGCGCTGATCGACCGGCTGCACGACAGCGGCTCGACCGGCAGCGCGGCCGCCGGCGACTATGCCGGTTTCATGGCCGGTGTGCCCTCCGTCCACTTCCTGTCGATGAGCGTGTTTCCCGGCGAGGATTACGATCCGCTGTTCGTGCTGGAGGCCAATTTCGACGGCAGGCCGAGCGTGTTCTGGGGCCAGCTCGAGGCGGCGATCGGGGACGATCTGCGTGGCATGCTGCGGTGCTGCAAGCGCCCGCTCGATCCGGACGGTCCGCTTTACGATGCGGTGACCGCACCCGATTCCCGCGCGCCCATCGCGCCCTATTTCGAGGCCCGCTCGATCGAGCCGAGCGTCTATCACCACGGCAATCGCGGCATGACCCGCGACCGCATCCTGACCGAGGGCGCGCTGTTCCGCGCGACCCGCACCGAGATCGCGACCGCCAACGGCGCAGGTCCGAGCCCCTATCGCGGCGAGGTGACCCCGGCCGATATCCATCGCCATCTCCGCGCCGCGCTGCTGCCGGCTTTCCCCTGGCTCGCCGAGCGCGCGCCAGCGCGCGTCCCGTTCCTCACCCGCTGCGGCGATTATCTGAAGGTCGCGGTCTTTGCCCTCTTCGTCTTCCTGGCCTTGGCGTTACCGGGGCTGATCCTCGCGCCGATGATGCCGGACAACCGCTTCTACCTGCTGCTCGCCTTCGGCATCATCTATTGCGGCATCCGCCTCTACATGATCCGCGAGCCGCTGCCGGGCACCGACACGGCGGGCAAGTTCAACCTGATCAGCGCTCTGTTCAAGCCGCAGACCCTCATCCTGATCCTGGTGGGCGGGGCGCTTTACGCCGTGCTCGCCCCGCTGATCACCATCGCCATCTCGCTGATGACCGGCCTGCCGCTCGCCCAGGCGCAGGCCCATGCGCCGCGCATCACCCTGTTCGGCGTGCTCAGCGTGCCCTTCTCGGTGCTGCTGATCCTGTGCTGGCTGCGCTATCTCGAACGGCGCGATTCCTCGCAGGATGCTCCGCCGATCGACGAGGAGACGGTGCGCCAGATGGCGCAGCGCGAGGACTGGATCCCGCAGAACCATATGGGCTCGGTCGTGCTGATCAAGCCGGGCGTGCTGCGCACCCTCATCGTCCGCGCCGGCCATCACGGGCTCGGCCTGGTGCTCCGCGCAATGCCGAACAGCGGCGTGCGCGGCTATCTCGGCAGCATGCGCACGGTGCATTTCGCGCATTGGGCGTTCGTCAACAATGGCAGCCGGCTGATGTTCTTCAGCAATTTCGACCAGAGCTGGGAAAGCTATCTCGACGATTTCATCGAGAAGGCACATGCCGGCCTGACCCTCGCCTGGGGCTGCGGCGTCGGTTTCCCGCCGACTCGTTTCCTGATTCAGGACGGCGCCAGCCATGGCCGCAAGTTCAAGGCCTGGGCGCGCCATTCCATGGCGGTCAGCCGCTTCTGGTACAGCGCCTATAGCGACCTGACCGTCGACCAGGTCGAACGCAACAACCGCATCGCCAACGGCCTGCGCAAGCCGTCGCTCAGCACGAAGGAGGCGTCCGCGTGGATCAACGACCTGTGAGCGGGACGCCGCGGAAGAAGCCGCCAAGCTGGCAGTTGAAGGCGCCGCATTGCACATTGACCCAGGGCCTGGCCGTTAGCGGCTTTGCCTCGCTGCCGATGGGGCGGGCGCTGTTCCTCGAATTCACCTGGAAGGGGAAGGGCGGCGGCGCCTGGCTCAAGACGGTGGAGGAGCTTGCGCCGGTCACCGATGCCGATGGGCGCGATGCGCGGGCGACGGCGATCGCCTTCGCCTATGCGGGCCTCGAAAAGATGAACCTGCCCAAATCGGCGCTGGAATCTTTTGCCGCCCCGTTCCGCGAGGGCATGTTCCAGGAAGACCGGCTTCGTCGCCTCGGCGATCGGCGCAAGGGCGAATGGCTCGGCACGGTGATCGAGGGCGGACCGAAATGGAGCTCGAACGCGCGGCAGCGCGCCGCCCTCACCACGGTCGAGGAAACCCAGTCGAGCGCCAAGACCTCGACCGGGCACCGCGAGGAACAGATCGTCACGCCGATTACCGTCCACGCCCTGCTGCTGCTCTACGACAAGGATGAGGACAGCGCCGAAGCCTGGGCCGGGCAGGTCGAGGCTGCGCTGAAGCCGCACGACGTGCAGGTCGTCCACCGCCTGCCGCTCGATCTGCGCCCCGACGAAAAGGGTGTCGCGCGCGAGCATTTCGGCTTTGCGGACGGCATCTCGCAACCAGTCCCGTTCGACGACGACGCGGTGGTGCTCAGCACCGGCGCGCCCGCGGTGCGCGATTACTGGAACGGCGTTCCGCTCGGGGAAATCCTGTTCGGCCATACCAACGGCCATCACGAAAAGGCGCCGGGCCCGGTCGTGCCGGACGACGCCAATGGCCAGGCCGCCGGCCTGCCCGCGCATCCGCTGGCGGAGGGCTTTCTCGATTTTGGGCTCGACGGCAGCTATATGGTCGTGCGCGAGCTGAAACAGGATGTCGTCGCCTTCTGGCAATCGATGCGCGCGAACGCTGCGCATATTCGCGAACGCGATCCGACTGGCTCGGCGCATGTCACCACCACGTGGCTCGCCGAGCGCGTGGTCGGCCGCAACACCAAGGGCGACCTGCTCTGCCCCGCCGGCTATCTGCCGCCCGACGCTTATGACATGCCGGAGAATGATTTCGGCTTTTATGACCGCGACCTGCACGGTGTCGGCTGCCCGGCGGGATCGCATGTCCGCCGCTCCAACCCGCGCGACGGCCTTGCGCCGACGCCGGCGGAAAAACAGACCCTGCTCGACGCGGCGAACAACCACCGCATCCTACGCCGCGGCCGCAAATACGGCGCGACGATCAGCGTGCCGCCCAAGGAGGACGGAGTCGATCGCGGTCTGCTCTTCATCTGCCTCAACACGGATATAGCCCGTCAGTTCGAGTTCGTGCAGCAGACCTGGCTGCTCAACCCGAACTTCGCGACCTTGTTCGACGAGACGGATCCTCTGGTCGGCCCCAAGGGCAAGATGACGATCCACGAAAAGCCGCTACGCCGGATCGTCGATGTCGAAACCTTCATCCGCATGGCGGGCGGCGACTATTTCTTCCTGCCGAGCATCCCGGCCCTCCAATATCTGGCGCTGCTATGAGCATCCTGTCCTCCACTCAGGTCCTGCGGCCGGGGCCCACGGGTCTCAAGCGCTGGCTCATGACGAAGGTGATGGCGGCGATGCCGTTCGCCTTCAGGCTACTCCGCTGGCTGAAACCGATCCCGCATTTCGGCAAGACCTACGCGGTAACCCGCTATGATGACGTGCGGGAGGTGTTCGCGACCGATCCGGCGTTCGGCGTGACATACAAGGACAAGCTCGACGTCATCATGGGCGGCGAGCCCTTCTTCCTCGGCATGGCGAACACCCCACAATATCAGGCGGATACCGCCGCGATGCGCAAGGTCGTCCGCCGTGAGGACCTCGCGCACCTGGCCGCTGATGTCGAGGCACGCGCCGAGGCGATCGTGGCGGGTGCCGGCGGCAGGATCGAGGTGGTCGACACGCTGGTGCGGCGCGTCACCTTCGATTTCCTCGCCGACTATCTCGGCGTGCCGGAACCGCCCGGTGGCGACCTGCGCGTGTGGGGAACGCGCCTGTTCGAATATCAGTTCGTGGCCAGCGATGCGCCGCTGGTGGCGGAGGTCGAGGTGATCGCCCCGGCGCTCCGCGCGCATATCCAGAACCAGATCGAAAAGCGTCGCGCCAAGCCCGGCACCGACGATGTGCTCGGCCGCTGCCTGACGCTGCAAAAGGCGGGCGAGGCCGGGTATAGCGACGCGCAGATCCGTACTGCGTTGATGGGGTTCATCGTCGGCGGGCCGCCCCAGCCGCCGATGGTCGTACCGCAGGCGATGGAGCAATTACTGCGCCGGCCCGATGCGCTAGGCGGTGCCCAGGCGGCGGCGCGCGCAGACGACGATGCGCTGCTGGCCGGCTATGTGCGCGAGGCGATGCGCTTCGATCCGCTGGCGCCGGGCCTGCCGCGGATCACGCTGCAGGACTGGACGATCGCGAAGGGCACGAAGCACGAGAAGCTGGTCCCCGCCGGCTCGACAGTGCTCGCCGCCTTCGCCTCGGGGATGCGCGACGGGCGCCGCGTGCCCGATCCGGAGCGGTTCGACCCGCGCCGCCTGCCGCACGAATATATTCACTTCGGCTATGACCTGCACCAGTGCTTCGGCATCCACATCAACAACGCGACCTTGCACCTGATGCTGAAGCCGCTGTTGAAGCGCCAGAATCTGCGCCGCGCGCCGGGCGCGGCGGGCAAGCTGCGCAAGAGCGGTGCCTTTGCTGAATCGCTGACGGTCGAGTTCGACTGAAGCTGCGTGATTATGCGAGCCGGGCTCGCTAACGACGCCTGATGGCTTCCCTCGAAATGATCGTCGCCGATATCGCGGCCGAGATGGCGGATGCGCCCGACCGCGGCACCGTGGCGGACTATATCCCCGGCCTTGCCGAAATCGATTCGGGCAGGTTCGGCATCGCCGTGATCGAAGCGGACGGCACCTGCCACAAGGCGGGTGATGCCGATGAACCCTTCTCGATCCAGAGCATCTCCAAGGTGTTCAGCCTGACCCTCGCGCTGGGCGCGATCGGTGACCGGCTATGGGACAGGGTCGGGCGCGAGCCATCGGGCAGCGCGTTCAATTCGATCGTCCAGCTCGAGACCGAATCCGGCATCCCGCGCAACCCGTTCATCAATGCGGGTGCCATCGTCGTCGCCGACATGATCCTCGGCGCGCACGAACCGATCGAGGCGATCGGCGAGATATTGCGCTTCGTGCGGTCGCTGGCGGACGACGACAGCATCTTCATCGACGAACGCATCGCCCGGGCGGAACAGGAGACCGGATTCCGCAACATCGCGCTGGCCAACTATATGCGCGCCTTCGGCAATCTCCGGCAGCCGGTGGAGCGGACCCTGGGCGTCTATTTCCACCAATGCGCGCTGGCGATGAGCTGCCACCAGCTTGCCCGTGCCGGCGGTTACCTCATGGCTGGCGGCATCAACCCGGCGACCGGTCATTCGATCGTGTCGACTCAGCGTGCACGGCGCATCAACGCGCTGATGATGACATGCGGCCATTATGACGGGTCGGGCGAATTCGCCTTCCGCGTCGGCCTGCCGGGCAAGTCCGGCGTCGGCGGCGGCATCCTGGCGATCGCGCCGGGCAAGGCGTCGATCGCAGTTTGGTCTCCGGGACTCAACCCGCGTGGCACCTCACAGCTTGGCGCACTGGCGTTGGAACGGCTGGTGCAGCGGACTGGCTGGTCGGTATTCGAGCCGTCGGGCGGCTGACACCGAGTTCATTCCGAAGCGCCGTCAGCTCTGCTTGTTCAGCGCCTTTATCTGAGCGTTCATAAAGCCCGCCTGGGATGCGCCGCCCAGTGCCGTTGAAAATCCGTCGAAGATTCCCTTCACCAGCGCGCCGCTCGCCTGCGCACGGTTCGCCGCCGCCTGTGACTTGTAATTGAAGGCATTGATGTCGAAGCCGCGGGTCCGCTCGTTACCGCCCTTGTAGATCTGGGCGATGTCCTCGGCACCGATCATCGCGGTGTCCTTCTGGATGTCGACCGGCGATCCGAAATTCAGGTCGACACCGTTCGCAGCCATCGCCGCGAGTTGGGCGCCCTTGGTCTGAGCGATCTGCCGGGAGCGTTGTCGTGCTTCGAGGTTCGTATTCTCGATCGAATCGCGCGCCTGGTCATTGGCCAGCCTGGCGTTCTGATCGGCGATCTGCGCCTGATAGCGATATTGCTGGGCCTGGCCGATGCCGGAGGTGATGGCGCCGGCGGTCGAGACGACGGTCGCGGCGATGCCGAGCGTGACGGGATCACACATCAGCGCGCTCCTGCGTAAAGGGGATAAAGCGGGTGCCGGCGATCATGATCACCTCCTTTCCGATGGTGAAGCCGATCCGCTTCAGGAAGCGGACGGCGCGGTGATTGTCCTCCGCTACTAGGTTCTCCAGCATCGGAGTTGAATCGAACATCGTCGACAAGATGTGCGGCCCCCAGCGCAGCATCGTGCGCGGGTGCCGGTAGATCGCGTCAGAGCCGAGCATCCAGGGCGATCCCTCGCCAAACAGGGCATTGGTCACCACCAGCCCGAACATCGCCTCGGGCCGTCCATCGACTGTCGCGGTCAGGCACAGTGAGGAGGACAGCAGCCCCGCCCGGAGTGCCTGTCTCGGCGAATGCCCCATCGCCGCGCACTCGACCCTGTCCGCCGCGCGCATCCGCGACGCGATCGGACCGACATGGACCGGCGTGGCGCCGATCAGCGCGATCCGCTTATTCGGAGACGGAGGGGTCGAGATAGATCGCACTCACGGTCATCGGCAGTGGGTCGTCGGATCGCACCACCATGCGCGCGCCGCCATTGATGTCGGCGCGCAGATAGGTCTCGTACAGGCCGGTCATCAGCGCGGGCGGCTGGCCAGGCAACTCGTTGATGCGCGATCGCAGCTGCTCGAGCTTTGCCTCGGTCGGCCCCGCTTTCACCCCGCGGCTGTCGATCAGCCGGATGACGGCCTTGGCCTGGGTCTGCGGCTTGGCGATCGTCCAGCCGGCCTGGCCCTGATACGCCAGCGGTAGCGTCTCGATCAGGGCCGTGTAGGGCAGGCCGATCGTCACCGTCATGGCGGCGGTTTGCAGCTCGACCGTGCCATCAGTCACAACAAGGCCAGTGATGACCCCTCCATCCGCGAGCGCCGACACGGTCATGCCCTCGAGATGACCGAGATTGCGCAGCACCGTCTGCGGCTCCTCGAACTGATAGGTCACTGCGCTGTCGAGGAAGCAACTATTCTCGACGGCGTCCCATCGGGTGGCGGCCATGCGCTCGATCAACAGCTTCTCGCCGCGGCGAACCGTCAGGTAAAGCCGGTCCTCCGCCCCTTCCGACACCACGCACACGCTCTCGACGATCCCGGCTGTCTCGCACAGCGTCCAGCCCCAGACCTGCTGCTCCTGCTCCCAGGTGAAGCACAGCAGCTTGCCGTCGTTGCGGACCGCCCAGATCACCGATCGCGGCTCCTGCGCATAGGCCCAGGCCTTGATGTCAAAGCCCCGGAACAGGTGCGGGGAGAAGATCGTGACGTCGTTCGAATTGATGCTGTCGGTCGAGAATTCATAACCGAGCGTCCGCACGCTGTTCCCGACGCTGGTCTGGTAGAAAACAACGCTGTCGATCACCAGCGGCGAGAGCCGCGACGAGCCGCGCCCGTTCTGGCGGCGCGTGACGAAATCCGTCGCGGTCAGATAGCCCGTCTGCCCGCCCTCGATCTTGAAGATGGAATCGGACGTGAGCGCCAGAAGGCTGGTCGTGGAGACCAGCTGGTTGACGGCATTCACCCGGCCGGAGACCAGCGCGAAGGACAGCGCGTCGCTTGCCTTCAGGGGACGCGAGATATCCATATTCTCGAAGCTGCCCGAGCGGGAGCCCCATATCGCATTCGGGCGGTTGTTGGTCCGCCCCCAAAGCAGCCGCTGCTCGAAGAAGGTCACGGTCGAAGGGTAGTCATCGCTGCCGGGGAAAGGGTTGTTCCCGACCGGCGGGCCGTCCGAATAATCCGGGCCGATATTGTCGTCCGTGAAGCTCGCGGAGGTCGTAACGCCGATATAGCCATATTCCTGCGTGTTGTCGGCCTTGTAGACGCGGTACCGGCTGGCGCCGGCCACGGCCGACCAGCCGAGGAAGTTGTAGTTCTTCTTCAGCGTCAGGTCGTTGGTGGCCGTCTGGGTTGCCGATGCCCGGCTCTCCTGGCCGGATACGTCGTCGACCGCAGTGACGACGTAGTTCGCGCTCTGCGGAAAATAGGAGTCGCCGCTGGTCACCGAGTTGCCGACAATGGGTGTGACCCCGAGCCCGGTCGGTGCCGCCAGCGTCGGCGTGAAATCGATCGATGAAAAGGTCCAGTCGACATGATCGGCCCGCACCAGCTTGGTCGGCGCGTGATTCAGGTGCGCGAAATACATCGTGTCTGCCGACTGTTCGAAGTCGACCTCCTGGAGTTCGGCACCGTTGAAGGGCGAACCGACGCGGTAGAGGCGGGCGACGCTCATAGGTCCGGCTCCGCTACCTTGTTGTGCGAAAGCACGCCGGCAGAAACGTAAGTGCTGGCGTCATCCACCGTGATGCGCGCCACCCAAGCTTCACCATCCGGTTCGCCGATCGCGTCCATGCGAATCCACGCGCCGTTGATCCAGAAACGGTGGTCGCCTGTCGCGCGCGGATAACCGTCCGCCTTGAAGACACGGCGCCAGATCAGCGTGATGGCGGCGACCGGATAGTCGCCCCATTCCATCGTGTCGCGGTGCTGGGTGTGGATCAGGATGCCGGGCTTGAGCAAGCGAGCCTCGCGTTCGATCCCGCCGGCCATGAGGACGGGCGTATCGTCCACCACGCAGCCGCCGCCCCCGCCGCCATAGCCGCCGCCACCGGTATCGGGTGGCGGCGGCGGCGGCGGCGGCGGCGGGACAGGGGGAGGCGGCGGTGGCGGAGGAGGCGCCGCAACCCGCGTGATTCCGCCGGTATCCCCGCTGAAGGCGGTGAAGCCCGTCGAATTGATATCGACCGTGAAGTGCGCGCTATCCCCGACGGCGGTCACGCGACCGATCATGCCATTGAGTTCAGTCGTTCCCTCGACGCCCTGGAAATAGACCTGATCGCCAACAGCATATTCGTGATAGGCGGCCTGGATCGTCGTTGCGGTGCCGAGCGTGATGCCCGCAATCGTCAGCTTCTCCTCCAGCACCATGCCGCCGAGCGCAGCCGGACGCATATAGCCCTGGCCCATTTCGAGCGCGTAGGTCTGGGTGAGCGAGAACTGGAACGGCATCAACCGGACGGGTGCGGAATCGTCAAAGACCTCGGCCACCAACCGGGTGCCCGGCCGCTTGGTCACGCCGCCATATTTGAGGATCATGACATTGCGCGCGCGCCTGAGACCCGTCGCATAGGCAGCGACATCGACGCGGGAGATCAGGTCCTCGGCAAGCTCGCCCTTGGAGAAATTCGGCTGTCCGGTGCGCAGCGGCATCAGTTCGCTCCAATACCACCGCCGTTCCCGGCGCCGCGCACGGCCGCCACTTCGTCGGGCGTTCGCGCATCGCGATGGGGCTGGCGGTTGATGTCGTCGGCAATGGCGCGTTGCGCGGCCACCTCGGCCTGCTGCAGCAATTGCCCCTTGGTCTCCCGACTGTCGCGCAACGGCACGGCAAGCCGGGCGGCGAGCGCATAGGCAAGCGCATCGCTGAACAGGCCGGGCATCTCAGCCTCGGCCACGTCCCGGGTGGTATATTCGAGGATCGCGCCGCGCATCTGGCTGAACAGCACGCCATCCTCGATGATGAAGGCCTGGGCCAGCACCGGCACGGCGGGCAGGCTCGCCGCCCCGCCCGGCCAGCCGCCAACGGGTGGCACGAGGCGCTGTGCCGTCGCCATATTCGCTGGCAGGGCGTAGGCGTGCGCCCATTCGCTCGCCCGCGGATTGACGCTGAGTTCGGCAAGCGTCGCGACCCTGGTGGCGAAGCTCCAGTCGAAGCGTTCGAGCAGCAGCTTGAGGCAATGCGCGTAATAGCGCCGGCACTCGGCCGCCTCGGTGGTGGGTTCGTCGATATCGGCGATGGGCGGTGCGCGAAGCTCGCCAAGGGCGAGGTTGCAGACGGTGATGCTGATGGCCATGCAGCGGGATTAGGCCAGCCGGATCGGAGTTTGAATCAACCGCCCCGACTCGGGAAAAATCCCTGCGTTTTGGTGCGTTGGCATGGCACAGGGCAGTTGACGAAACGCCCGGAAACGTGCGGATAATCGCGCATCGAAAAAGGGGAGAGAATGCAGGACCGTGATCTTCTGGAAGGCGAGACGCGCGAGGTAGGCCGGCGTGTGCGCGAGCAGATCGCGCGTCGCCGCATCTCGCGCCAGGCGCTTGCGGATATGGCGAAAATCAGCTTGTCGACCCTGGAAAAGGCATTGTCCGGCGGCCGCCCCTTCACGCTCGCGACGACGATCCGGCTGGAGGAAGCGCTGGGCGTCACGCTCCGCCCCGTCGCGCCGCTGCCACCCGCCCCGTCCCATGATCTCGCGCCCGAAACCATGGGCGCCTATGCCCGTGCCGCAGTGCGCTGGATTGAAGGCCGCTATCTGACGCTCAGGCCCAGCTTCGGCAGCCCTGGCGACATCTTCGCTTATGTCACCACGATCCGCTGGATCGACGAGGCAGGGCATCTCGGCTTTGCGGAATCGCAGCGCATGGACGCGCGGTTCGAACAGGCCGGGCATGTCTCGATGCCGAACCTGTCGGGCCATATCTATCTCGTCACCAACGTCGCCGGGCAGCACCGCATGGCGATCCTCGGCCGCCCGACGATCGAGGGCGCGCTGTACGGCGTGCTGACCACGCTCCAGGTCGGCACCGGCTCGCAGCTCGTGCCGGTCGCCTGCCCGATCGCGCTGGCCAAGCTCAGTGGCGAGGCCGATCCCGTCATCGGACGTATTGCGCCGGGCGCGGCGGAGCATCGCGACTATCGCGAGCGGCTGGACGTCGCGACACAGGGCGATTTCGTGCGCTTCTATCGATAGTCGATGATGGTGGGAGGGTGTGGTTACGCTCCACTCCCCGAAGGACGGGTTTTACAGACCCGCTGCCGGAACTACCGGCTTTACCCTCCCGGAAAACATACTGGACGGGCAGCGCGAGATCGCGGCCGGGTCACGGTTTTCCGAAGGGAGTTGAAGCCGATGCTTCGCCAATCCAGATCGTCCCGCTTCCCGGGACGCATGATCACGCCCCGTCAGTCGACGCGGTAATATCGATAGCTGGTGTGGCTCTGGACGTTCATGGTGCGCGGCGCCTGCCACAGCTTGCCGGGCCGGTCAATCGACGGCGTCGAAAGGGGCTTGCATCCGTATCGCCGTTGGGGACGTATAGTCAGCATAACATGGTCGCATCCGTCAGCCCGTGCCGCTTCGCGCCATGGGCAAAGAATGATAGGATCCACGCGCTGCCCCGATCGCGGGCGGCGATTGCGGGGCGAGACCATGGCTGTCCGGAACTGCATTCTACCGATCTGCATCGCAATGGCGTGTGCTCTTGGCACCGCTGCGCCCATCGCCGCCCAGACCGATCCCACCGCCGAGCTCGACATGTTGTCGCGGGACTCGGTCCAGACCGGGCCGGGCATCGCGCTCGCGCGCCGGCAGATCGGTGAGGGGGATCTCATGGCCGCGGTCGCCACGCTCGAACGCGTGCTGATGGCCCATGGCGATGCGGACGCCGCCTTGCTGCTTCACGCGACCCTGCTCTGCCGCCTCGATGATCGCGACGGCGCCCGCGCCGAGCTGGCCGCGCTCGACCGGCCGGTGCCGGGTCCGGCCTGGGCCGAGATGATAGCGGCCTGCGGCCCGATGCCGCGACCCGAAACGGGAGGTTGATGCCATGAATCGCTTCGTGCCCCGCAGCGCGACCGCGCGCACGCTCCTCGCCGCCACGGCGCTCACCCTTGCCGGCGGTTCGTTCGCCGCGGGCGCGCCGGAGGTGATCGGCATCAATGCGGCCGTCCTCAACAATGTCAGGATCCGTCCCGCCGGCACGGCGGTCGCGCGGACTGCGGTGGTGCGGCAGCGCGTGGCGCTCGCCGACGAGGTGCAGACCGGCGGCAAGAGCCAGCTCCAGGTGCTGCTGCTCGACAAATCCACCTTCACCGTCGGCGCGAACGCGCGGCTGACGATCGATCGCTTCGTCTACGATCCCGCGCGCGGTGCCCGGTCGGTCGGCGCCTCGGTGGTCAAGGGCGCCTTCCGCTTCATGTCGGGCCGGCCCGATGCGAAGGCGAGTTCCTCGATTCGTACGCCGGTCGCCACGATCGGCATCCGCGGTACGATCGTCGACGGCGTGGTCGGTGAGGATGCGGTGCGCATCGCCGCCGGGGAGCGGGGCGTCGGCCCTAACGTCCGCAGCGATCCCGCCACCGCCTCGCTGATCATCCTGCGCGGGCCCGGGCGTGGTGCACAGGGCAGGGTGCAGCCGGGCATCATCGACGTCATGTCGGGCGGACGAACAGTGACGGTCGACCGGCCGATGCGTGCCGTCTATGTGCCGCGTCCCGGCGCTGCGCCGATCGGCCCTTTCATCATCTCGCCCGAGGGACTCCGCGAGGTCCAGGCGCTGATCTTCCCCTCGCTGGCGCCGCGCTTCGGCCTCGCGCCGGAAATGGCCGGCCAGCCCTATTATCCGGTCGAGGACCGCTCGCGCCCGCTCCCGCCCTTCGTGCCAGGGCGCGGGCCCGCCGGTTATCCCGGCGGGTATCCGGGTGACTATCCAGGCGGCTCGACTCCCGGGCCGCAGGGGCCGGGCAGCTATATCCCGTCCTTGCCGCAAGGGGGTTTCGAGCGGACCCGCAGGCCGCAACCGCAGACTCAGTCGGGGCCGATGACCGTACAGCAAAGCCCGACACCGACGCCAGGAGCCGGCCCGAACAGCATCCAGGCGCCGACTCCGACGCCCACGCCAACGCCGACCTATACGCCGACGCCCAGCCCGACTCCCACACCGGTACCCAGTCCCACTCCGACGCCGTCACCCAATTATCCGCCCGGGCAGAATCCGAACAACCCGAACGGCCCGCCATGATGTGACGGGCCGCCGGGCGAGCCGCCTCAGCGGCGGGGCGTATAGACCGGAAGCTGGATCTCGTCCTTCTCGACGCTCGCCAGAGTCGCGGCCAGCCCCTGGCGGTCGCGCGGATCGGTCGCCTTGGCGGCCAGGTCCTTGAGGATCGTGGTATAGGCCGTCTTCATCGCGCTTGCGGCCGGTACCGCAACGTCGGGCTTCACGCCGACATGCTCCCAATTGGTCCCTGTCACGGGATTGATCGCGCGGCCAGTCGGAATGAAGGCGACGAACCCTTGGCCCAGCGGCACATAATCGCCCGGATTGGCGCCGCCGCCGGTCGTCTCGCCGACCAACACGCCGCGCTTCTGCGTCTGCAGGTCATAGGCGCATTCCTCCCCGCCCGAGAACGTGTCGTGGGACGTCAGCACATAGATCGGCCGGGTATAACGCACGCTCGCCACCGGGCTGGTCCAATAGGCACGGGTCTTGTCGTCGGGGCGATTGTAGATATCGTTCAGGTGTCGGGCATCCCCTTCTGCGAAGAAATGGCTGAGCAGCCACGCGACGCTTTCGGGCTCGCCGCCGCCATTCTGGCGCAGGTCGATGATCAGCGCATCGGTGCCCGACAACAGGGTGATCGCCGCAGTATACGCTTCCGCCACGAACGCCGTCGGGCCGAAGCCGCGGATATCGAGATAGCCGACATTGCCCGGCAGGCGCTGCACGCGGTTGATCCCGAAGGCGCGCTGCGCCACCTCCTGCCGGCTCCGCGCGATCTCCTCGGCGGTCATCGGCTTGTCCTCGGCCGGGCCCGGCCTGAATTCCGGCTCGAAACGCACCCGGAAATGCCCGTCCTTGCCGATCTCGCGCAGGTCGTTGCTCAACGCCTCGCCAAAGGCTGCGTTGCTCGCGGCAGCCTCATAGTCGCCGTGCCGCAGCTTCGCCGACAAGGCGGCGGCGACCTTGGCCGCGGTGTCGGGAAAGACATATTGGCGCTTGAGCTCGCGGCCCAGCGTCTCGACCACGGCGGCCCGGGTGGCGGCCGTGACCGGCGCGTCAGGCGGTGTCTGGGCCGGCGCGGCAGCTCCCGCGGTGACGCTCAACACGGACAAAAGAGTAAGGGACAGGCGCATTGTATCTCCTAATCGATTAGTAGTTTTGAGCAAAAAAGGGGGGCTCAGCGCGGCGTGGCAAGGTCGAAACCGACGCCGGTTTCCGGACGCACTTCGAGCTGCTGGAATTCCCAGGCATCGCCCTTGCGGGTGCCGACGGCATGCAGGCGCGCCTCGCCCTTCGGGCCCCACAGGGCGATCGTCATGTCGGCGCGGTTGTCGTCGAGATAGCTTGGGCCTTTCGTGCCGAGCACGCTGACCGGCTGGCCGATCGCCTTGATCAGGCGCGGATCGCTGCTGACTGCGGTGGCTGCGGCCTGATAGGCGGCGGTCTCGATGAACGGGGGCGGGGGCAGCGGGGGTTCGGGCGGCAACGGCGGCGGGGGGACGATCTGCGCGTCGTGGACCCAGCGGCGCACGCCTGCATCGATCGGCGCCGGGCGGCCATCGACCTCATAGCTTTCGTAGGTGCGCCCATGGATATCGGTGGAGCGCTTGTACAGGCGCTGCCGGCCATCGACGGTATCGTGGATCTCCATGGTGTTGCCGACCAGCCGGCCCCAGAAGGACATGCCGTCCCTGGCGCGGGCGCCGGCGGGCCCTGCCTGGCCGGCGAGCACCACGCCGGTGCCGACCAGCGCGATCAGGCCAAGGGGCACGCCCCAGCGCAGCGTGGGCGGCGCCTCCGGTGACAACAGGCGTTTGATGCGATTCATGAGAAGACCTCCATTGGCAGGCAAAGCGAAGCGGAAACCGGGCATGCGCAACCGCTCGAGCCTGCTCAGCGCCTCGGCGAGCACGATCGGATCGCCGCACGCCGCGACGGCAAGATCATCACACGCATTCTCGCGCTCGGCCCGGATGCGGCGGCTGAGCCACCAGACGGCAGGATGATAGAAGAGCAAGGTCTCGACCGCGCATTGCAGGCCGTTCCAGATCCAGTCGAGCCGGCGGATATGCGCCAGCTCGTGCGCGATCAGCGCCTCGATCTGTTCGGGCGACAATCGGGTCAGGATCGATACCGGCAGCCAGATCACCGGCCGCAGCGCGCGCGCAGTGCAGGGCAGGACGCTGTCGTGCAGCAGCCGGATCGCGACCTGCCGGCGAATGCCGAGAGTCCGGCGCAGCGAGTCGGCACGCGCCTGCCAGGCTGGCGGCAACGATTCGAACGCCCTGGTGTCGAGCCGGCGAAGCATCGCCCAGCCGCCCGCCAGTCTTGCCGCCATCAGCGCGACGCCGGCGATCCACAGCCACCCCAGCCAGAGCGGCACGCCCACCGCGGTCGTTCCCGACAGAATGGCGAGTGGCGGGAGCGGCACACCGGCCGGCCTGATTGCCAGGTCCCCGGCAACCCTATCGCTTGGCGCACCGATCATCGTCACGAAGGTCAGCAATGGTGCTACTGCCATCGCCACCAGCACGACCATGCCGAGCGCATGGCGCAGTGCGGCGCTGCGGCGGGCGAGCAGCGCGAACAGTGCAGCGGCAATCAGGCCGAGTGCCGCGCCCTGCCACAGCGACTGCAGCAAGGCGGAAGCGAGGGCTGCCTCGATCGCCTGGCTCATGATGCCGGCCGCTCGCGGCGCGATTTCGCCTCGGCGATCATTGCTTCGATCGCGTCGAGATCCTCATGGCTGGCGGCGTCGGTGGCGAGCGCGCTCTGCACCAGCTGCACGGCCGATCCGGAAAAGGCCCGCGCCATCAGGTCCTTGAGCAGCGCCGATTGCACCGCCGGCTCGGGATGGGCCGCGGCATAAAGGTGCGTCCGCTCGCGTTCGTCGCGGCTGACCAGGCCCTTTTCGGACATGATCGTCATCATTTTCAGCACCGTCGTATAAGCGGTGTCCTTGGTGCGGGAGAGCGCCTCGTGAACCTCACGCACGGTGCTGGGGCCGCGATGCGCCCACAACACCCGCAATATCGCCAGCTCGCCTTCGGTAGGATGTGGATTCACGCGTCGCTCCTCGGGTACGACGCTTATAGTACTAACACATTAGTAGATGTCAACCGCGTGCCTGATAGTCGGGTTTACTGCCCGATTCACGCCAATATCGCGTCAACCCCAGCTCTTCGGCGAGGCGGTCAAAGCGCGGGTCCTCCCGCATCGCTGCAGTCGAGGGGAGGAAGATCGTCCGCGAATGCCGGCGCCCGGTGCGGCTGTAGATGCGCTGCTCGGGCGAGTAGCGCAGCATGCCGACATTGAAACCTCGGTTGAAGAAATAGGCGTCGGCAATCGCGAAGGCGGTGTCCGGCCGGCCGAGCGCGGCAGCGAACTGCATCGAATTCTCGGCATAGCCGACGCCCCGGTGCGCGGCTTCCAGCGCGAGGGCGATCGCCGCATCGATGTCGACCGTCGCCCGTGATCGCATCGCGCGCGCGACCTGCAGCAGCATCGCGAAATCCCAGTCGGGAATGCCGATCGGCCGCCCTTCGACATTGGCGCCGAAGCCGATCGCCTCGCCCGCCCGTCCCGTATAAAGCAGCAGGTAGAAGCGGGTGAACCACACCGCGAAATGGGTCGGGAACAGGTCGAACGCCTCGTCCATCGCGCGATCGGCTTCATCGAGCCGGTTCGCTGCCCAATATGCCACGACACGGGCATAGGCGGTGCCGGGTGTCGGCACGCTGAGCGGCCAGAGCTTGTCGACCAACACCGCGGATTCGCGGCAGCGGCCGACATCGCTGAACAGGCCGGCAAGTGCGCTGAGCAGCATCGGCTGGTCGGGCCGTGCGGCGAGCCCAGCGTGGAGCTGCTTCTCGATTTTCCCCCAATGACCCATCGCCGGGCTGAGCAGCCCGAGTGCCGCCCCCGCATAGACATTGGTCGGTTCGACCGCGAAGGCGCGCCTGGCGGCGGCGACTGCCCGTGCCCGTAGATCGGCCTCGAACTGCGGTGCGCGGGCAATCGAAGCGCCGGCATAGGCAAGCCCGAGCATGCCCCAGCCATCGGCATAATCGGGCGCGCCCTCGGTCACGCGGCGCAACAGGCCGATCGCCTGGCTATTGCCCTCCATCGTCCCCTGGCCCAGCGCCATCACTGCCTGTTCATAGAGCAGACCGACCTTGGCGGGCAGTCGCTTGCGGCCAGTCAGGCGCGGCAACAGCAGCGCCCCGCTCGCTGCCGCGGCGGCGGTGGCGGCGACGCCGATGACGATATTGCGACGGCTCGGGGGGATCATTTCCGCCTTAGCGTCAGGGGGCAGTCGCGGGGACGTCGGGACATCCACCGTCAGGCGATAGCCAACCTTGGTAACCGTCTCGACCGCAAAGGTCCCGCGCCCGATCCCGTCCGCCAGCCTGCGCAACCGGGAGATCACGCGGTTGATCGCATCCTCGCCGACGATCCGGCCCTCCCAGCAGCATCGGATCAGGTCGTCGCGGCTGACCACCGCGCCGTCCGCGAGGGCGAGCGCCACCAGCACCTGCATCACGCGCGGTTCGACCACCTCGTGCGTGCCGTCTTCGGCGGTCACCTGGCGGAGATCGGGCCGGACCTCCATCGCACCGATCCGAAACGATGCCGCGTGCGCAAGATCGATCCGGTCGGTCACCCCATCGCCCTTTCCATCACGCATCGGCCGCGTCGAGCCTGTAAACTGCCATATCGGCTCTTGATCGGCATTTCATCGGCCAATCATCAGGTCCTCATCCTCTCGGGCGAGCGCGGCGCGGGGCAATGTCTGCCTTGTCCGGCGCGACGGTTCGGCCCGGCTCTTGTGGAGGATAAGGATGATGAAGACCTTGACGATCGCCGCCGCCGCGATCGCGATGTGTGCCGCGACGCCGGCCGCCGCCGATCCGCTCGTGGTGCGCCATGCGGATCTCGACCTGGCGAGCTCCGCCGGTCGCGTCGAGTTAGATCGCCGGATCGCGCGCGCTGTCGAGGCTGCCTGTGGTTCCTATTTCCAGACCTCGACGGAGGAGCAGTGGGATATCGCCGCATGCCGTGCCGGCGCCTTCGCACATGTGCGGCCGATCAAGGACGCCCTGGTTGCCCGTGCGACCGGTAGCGGCTCGGCAAAGGTCGCGTCGCGCTGACGTCACGGCGCTCGACGGACTCGCGTCAGGTCGAGCGGTCGCGATCAGAAGCTCACGGTCAGGTTGGTCGACAGGTATTTGGTGTCACCGGACTTTGGCGCGTTCGGGGCGTCGCGCAGGAATCGGCCCTTGGCCAGCCACACCCCATCAATCTCGGCGCGCAGCCGATCCTGGATCAACCAGTATCGCACCCGCGCATCGACCTGATGGCCGGCGAAACTGCCGGATCGCCCCGTCACATCGCGCACGCCGGTGGTGGAAAAACTATCGGTGCGATCGGCCAGCCACATCGGCCGGTAAGTCACGAACCAGTCGATCGCCTTGTTCGGTACCGCCTCCAGGCGGATGCCCGGCGTCAGGATGTTGGCGCGGCCGACTGCATTGTACAGGCCGGCCGGGGCGAGATCGGCGCGGCGCATGCCGAACAGCGTGTCGAACCGGCCATAGGTCCGTCCCGGCCCGTCGCCGCTGGCCCGGTCGAATTCGATCGAGACGTGCGGCTTCCATCCCTGGGCGAAGGTGTAACCGATCTCGGCATGGACGAAGGAGGCGCTCACGTCGAGCATGGCGGCCGCCGACGCCAGGCCACTTCGGATATGGCCGAGCTGGTAGATCGCTTCCGCCTCATAGTCGAACGCGCCGGCTTTGGGGTCCCGTACGATGCGGGCGCCCACCGTGTTCAACGATCGGTCGCGGCTGGGTCGCCCCGGCGCATCACGCTCGCCGAGATGGTAGAAGGACAGTTCCGCCAGCGCCGGGCCGATCGTCTTCGCGCGGGAGATGGTGCCGCCCCACAGGATCTGGTCGAAGCTCTCCCGATCGACCTTCAACCGGTTGTCGAGGAGGGACGTCAGGTCGTCCGGCAGCCGAACCTGCGGCAGGACATAGATGAAGGTACCGCGCACCCCGCCGCGGGCGGCGATGTCGGCGCGCAGGCCGGTATAGCTATTGGTCGTGTTGCGATAATCGTCGGCTGCGACCAGCCGGCGCGAGCCGATGTTGAGCAGGAAGCGCCCGCCCTGCAGCGAAAGGGCGGTACCGGCACCAAAGGCATTGGGGGCGTCGACCGCGACATAGGCCTGCACCAGCTCGGCCGCATTCACCTCGCCGGTGGTGACGGGCGTGCCGCGATCGGCCAGATAGGCCCGGCTGTCGTACAGCTCGGCCGCGATCCGCACCGGTCCGTGGCGATATTGCGCGGTCAGGATCGTGCGCAGGTTGATCAACTCGTCGCTGCTATTGAACCCCGTACGTGCCTGACCGTCGATCGTTTCATAGCGCAGGCGGATGCTGCCGCTCAGATCGAACCCTTCGTCCGGCTTTCCGGGCCCGGCCTGGCCGAAGGCGGGCGTGGCGGCGAACAGGAGGCAGGCGACCGTCACGGCGCCCCTCATGCGGTCACCCCGGCCAGATAGAGCGCGATGCCCGCCGCCGAGGTCGCTGTGAGCGTCGGGATCGTGCCGGTCTTGAAGCGCAACACCGCGACGACTGCCGCAGCCGACAGCAGCAACGCCCATGGATCGACGCTCGACAGCATCGGCAGGTCGAACCGCAATGGGCCGGTCTCGAACGGCCGCACTGTGCGGAACAATGTGTGGACCGCGAACCAGATGGCGAGGTTCAGGATCACCCCGACCACTGCTGCCGTGATCGCGGACAGCGCACCGGCGATCGCCGCATTGCCGCGCAGCCGCTCGATGAATGGCGCCCCCAGGAAGATCCACAGGAAGCACGGGATGAAGGTGACCCAGGTCGCGAGCAGCCCGCCCAGCGTGCCGGCGAGCAGTGGCGGCAGCATTCCCGGATCGCGATAGGCCCCCATGAAGCCGACGAACTGGAGCACCATGATCAGCGGCCCCGGCGTCGTCTCCGCCATGCCCAGTCCGTCGAGCATCTCGCCCGGCTGAAGCCAGCGATAGGATTGCACGGCTTCCTGCGCGACATAGGCGAGGACGGCATAGGCGCCGCCGAAAGTGACCATCGCCATCGCCGAGAAGAAGGTCGCGATCTGGCTGAAGACATCGTCAGGCCCAAGCCACAGCAGCAAGATTGCGACAGGCGTAAGCCAGAGCGCCAGCCAGATCGCGGCGATCCGAAGCGCCTCGCCCTTGCCCATGCGCGCATGGGCAGGCAGATCCTCGCCGAGCAGCGTGTCGCGGTCCTCGACGATCGCCCCCTTCGACGCGCCGTGCCCGCCGCCAACCTGGAACACGCCAAGCCCCGCACGACCGCCGGCATAGCCGATTGCACCCGCCGCCAGGATGATCAGCGGGAAGGGAACACGCGCGAAGAAGATCAGCAGGAACGCGACGCCCGCGATGGCGAGCATGACGCGGTTCTTCAGCGCTCGCGACGCGATCCGCACCACCGCTTGCAGCACGATCGCCAGCACCGCTGCCTTCAGCCCGAAGAACAGCGCCGTGACGATGCCCAGCTTGCCGTAGATCGCGTAGATCCAGCTCAGCGCCATGATCGATATCACGCCGGGCAGGATGAACAGCCCGCCGGCAATGATGCCGCCCTTCGTGCGATGCATCAGCCAGCCGATATAGGTGGCGAGCTGCTGCGCCTCGGGGCCGGGCAGGACCATGCAATAGTTGAGCGCATGCAGGAACCGGTGCTCGCCGATCCAGCGTTTCTCCTCGACCAGCACGCGGTGCATCATCGCGATCTGGCCGGCCGGTCCGCCGAAGGAGAGGGCGGCGATGCGCAGCCACACCCGGAAGGCCTCGCCGATCGAGACGTGCTCCGCCGCCGCCGGCGCCGTTGCGGCGGCGGTCATTTCGGGCTCCGCGTTTTCGCCGGCTTGTGGGATGTCCAGTCATGCGTCTCGCCGGTCGCATCCCGGCACCAGCGATACAGCGCATCATAGACCGGCATGCCCGCATCGAGCTGCGCCAGATCGTCGGCAAACATCCGCGACAATCCGAGCGATATCGCCAGCAGCCCGGCCGCTTCGGGGACGAGGTCGGGGCGCGCCGTGTCCGCGCCGCGCACGATCGTGGCGAGGTGGGCGAGCGCCTCGATCCCGCCCAGGCCAAAGCCTTCGACCATCACATCGAAGGTGCAAAGCTCGCCACGATGCGTCCAGCGTACGCCGTCACCCTCCACATCGAACGGCGTCGCGCCCATGCGCACGGCTACGCCGGCGACCTCGGGCGCAGGTACGAACAGGAATTGCGCGGCGGGATCGACGAAGCGGCGGATCAGCCAGGGGCAGGCGATCCGGTCGACCTTGGGCCGCGCGCGGGTGGCCCAGAGCGTGCGGCCGGCGCCGTCGCGCGGCGGCACCGCCGCCTGGTCGACCATCGCAAAGCTGGCGGCCGCCCAGCCGGGAACACCATCCTCCAGGGCATCGGCATCGACGCCGGCCTGGCGCAACAGGGCGGCGACGCCGTGGCTAACGGTGTCGCTCTCGGCGACGACGATGACCGCCTGTCCGGCATGAGCCAGGGCCCAGTCGGCAGCACTGGCGAAAGAACGGCGCACCGCGCCGGGAATCAGGCGCGGCTCGGCGGCGAATTCGGCTTCGCTGCGGATATCGACGATCGTCGGGCAACCGGGGGTGCCGATCAGCTTGATGAGCTTGTCGGCGGCAATGGCATTGATCGCGGGCATGATGCGTCCTCAAACGATAAGGGACGCGATACTTCAGCCTGTCGCCTCATGGGGAGATCGCGGTCCCCATGAGCCTAAAAGGCAACGTAGCGGCGTTTCTGTCAAGCCTTGGCGATCAGGGCTTGGCGGTATCCAGCACGATATCCTGCACCACGATCTTGTCATGGCGGACTACGAACACGTCGACGCCCGACACCTGTTGCGGCGTGCCGCGGAACTGCATCCAGCGCAGCAGGGCGACGTCGCCACCCAGCGGCTCGACCACCGTCTCCATCGCGCGGATGCCGTCGATGCTGCCCTTGCCGGTCAGCACGACGAACACTTTCCGCGCGTTCGTTTTGCCCGAATAGACGCCCGGGGCATTTGCAGGGGTCTGACCGGGAACCAGGCCGGGCGGCGTGATGACGACGGTATCGTCGGCATAATCGTTCATCACCTTGTCGACGTCCGCGGTCTTCATCGAGACCACGTGATCCTTCACGACCTGTTCGGGCGTGCGATCGGCGGCATAGGCAGGCACCGCTGCGAACAGCGAGAGCGCTGCGGCCAGTTTCACGATCTTCGACATCTCTATCTCCCCGGATTGCGCCTGTTTTCGTTCCGCGGGACTGTTGTCCAATATGATATAGGATTCAAGCATCATTGCCGATGCTCGCGGGCAAAAATCAGCGCCCCGAGGCGCTCGTGTGGTTTTCTTGCGCGGTGGCGTCTCCCATATCCGCTGCACACCCATGATCGGAGACAGAAGATGCTGAAGCGACGCGCCCTTGGGAGTCAGGGTCTTGAGGTTTCCGAACTGGGCCTGGGCTGCATGGGGATGAGCCAGTCCTATGGCAGCTTCGACGATGCGGAATCGATCGCCACGATTCACCGCGCGATCGACCTGGGTGTGACGTTGTTCGACACGGCCGAAGTCTATGGCCCTTACACGAACGAGGAACTGCTCGGTCGCGCCCTCCAGGGCAAACGCGACAAGGTGATGATTGCGACCAAGTTCGGCTTCGACCTGCAGCATGAGAACCGCACCGGCGCCGTGAACAGTCGGCCCGAGCACATCCGCGAGGTTGCCGAAGCCTCGCTCAGGCGGCTCGGCACTGACCATATCGACCTGCTCTATCAGCACCGCGTCGATCCCGCCGTGCCGATCGAGGATGTCGCCGGCACCGTCGGCGCGCTGATCCGCGAGGGCAAGGTGCGCTATTTCGGCCTGTCCGAGGCGGGCGTGACCAATATCCGCCGCGCGCACGCGGTGCAGCCGGTCACGGCATTGCAGAGCGAATATTCCCTGTGGGAACGCGGGCTCGAGGCGGAGATCCTACCCGTGTTGCGCGAGCTCGGCATCGGGCTGGTGCCATTCAGCCCGCTTGGCCGCGGCTTCCTGACCGGCACGGCGATGCGGGCGGAGGATTATCCCGAGGGCGATTTCCGCCACGGCGATCCGCGCTTTCAAGGTGAGAATTTCACCGCGAACATGCGCGCCGCCGATGCGGTGCGCGCGCTGGCCGAGGCGAAAAGCGCGAAGCCGGGTCAGATCGCGCTCGCCTGGTTGCTCCATCAGGGCGATGATCTGGTGCCGATCCCCGGCACCAAGCGGCGTACCTATCTGGAGGAGAATGTCGCCGCAGCCGATATTGCGCTGAGCGAAGCGGAGCTGGCCGGGCTCGACGAAGCGCTGCGCCCCGGCGTCGTCGCGGGCGAACGGTACGGTAAGACCGGGATGGCGATGCTCGACCGTTAGGGCAGATCGACATTCACACAGACCGCCTCCTCCCACTGGAGAGGAATAAGACGGCTGAATGGTCGATCCGCCCCAGTTTCAGGGCTTGTCGGTGAAGCGCTTGACCTTCACCGGCAGGTCCTTGCCCTTGGTCCGCCGCGACGGGATCTGCACCGGATGCTTCTTCTTCCATGCGGCGAAGGTCATCGGCCCGTCCGGCGTGTCGATGATCAGGTCGTCGGTCGAATCGGTCACGCAGCGGGCTCCGGAATGGGCGGCGGCGTCACCGGTGCGAGACCGGAGACGCCGCCGGATGCGATCAGCCCTTTACGGCCTTCGGCTTGGCATAGGGCACGAACTCGCCCAGGCCGACAAAGCCGGTCTGGAAACGCGCTGCCCGGTCGACCAGCTTGATCGTGTCGAGGCTGCACAGCTGCGACCCGAAGGTCTTGCTGACCAGGATGTCGTCGCTGTCGAGCGACGTCTGCCCGACACGCGGACGGTTCACGTACAGCGTGCTGCCGATGCGATAGACGATCGCGGTGCCGTCATAGACCGTCGACGAGGTGATGTTGTGCTGGCTGATGCAGCTCACCGGCTTGCCGGCGACGCGGCCTTCGAGCGCCTTGGCGAGCTGAGCCTCGGCCTTGCTGTTTTCGCGGTGGTCGCGTGCCGTGGCCGGTGCCGTGGCGCCCATGCCGATCAGCGCGGCGCCCAGTAGCATTGAGGAGATACGCATAGGGACCCTCGTTCGTTTGAGTGTTGGCGAGGGTCATACCATATCGTTGCTGAACCGGCGATGAGTCACGGAGCCGATTCGGCCCCTCTGGTCAGGGTACGCGGCGGGCGGTAATGATCCGGATCGTCGGCGCGAGCATCTGCCCCTTCATCACGCCCTCGCCCTCGGTGGGGGAGGTGGGGGCCGTGCCGATGCGGCGCACCACGTCCATCCCCTCGATCACATGCCCGAACGCCGCGAAGCCAAGATTGTCGCCGGGCTGGTCGGGCTTAGCATCAAGCGAAGAGAGGTCGCCGATCGCGATGAAGAAGTCGGCGGTCGCGCTGCCCGGCTTGTCCCGCGCCATGGAGATCACGCCGTCCTTGTTGGTCAGGCCCGTCTGGGTGGTCGGCTCGTGCGGCACCGGCGGGAACAGTTTGCGCGGGTCGTTGCGCAGGCCGCCCTGGATCAGGCCAAGCTCGGGCTGGAGCTTCATCGCGCGGTAGAAGGTGATTCCGTCGAAGCGCTTGGTGTCGACATAATGCAGGAAGTTCGCGGTCGTCTTCGGCGCGCGGTCCTTCTCCAGCTCGAGCGTGATCGGGCCTTCACTGGTGGTCAGCACCACGCGGACGGTAGCGGGTGGCGCTGCGGGCGTGGCGGTCTGCGCGGTGGCAGTGCCGATACCCAGCAGCAGGGCGGCGAGCGTGGCGAATCGTTTGAACATGGCTCCAGCCTAGAGCGTCGCCGCGCGCTCTGCCAAGCCGCCGAATGCCAAACCCCGGATGGCTGCCCCCGCGCGCATCGGCCGCGCGGGGGCATGCGCATCAGAACTCGGCGCTCACACCGAAGGTGAAGGTCCGGCCGCTGGTCGTGTAGACCTCGCTACGGTCGGCATTGATGTCGGCGAACTGACGGATCGCCTCATTGGTCAGGTTGATGCCTTCGGCCACCAGCCGGATCTTCGGCGTGATGTTGAAATGCGCCTGGAAGTCGATGTTGTTGGTGCCCTTGATGCCGTCGCCGGTGTTGGCGGTATTGCCGGTATTGGTCAGATACTGGCTGCGATAGGCGTCCGACACGCGCACGCCCCAGTCCTTGTCCTCATAATAGAGCGTGATGTTCGCCGCCCATTTGGACAGGTTGAGCAGCGGCAGGGTCTCGATCCTGGTAATGTCCCCCACCTTGTAGATCGCCTTCTGGTGCCCGTCGAACCAGGTGCCGTTGGCGACCATGCCGAGATGGTCGAATGGCGCCGGCAGGAAGGTGAAGTCGTGTTGGACCGCCACTTCGATGCCCTTGATATCCGCGCCCGGCCCATTGACGGGCCGGCTCACATCATAGGGCGTGGCGCCGGTCTGATCCTGGATCAGCAGCGACAGCGGCAGACCCGTCTCGCTGTACGGGATCGTCGTGCTGCTCGTCGTGATGAAGCTGTCCATATGCTTGTAGAAGAAGCCCACCGAAGCGAAGCCTGTGCGATCCATATAATATTCGATCGAACCCTCGATCGAGGTCGCCTTGTACGGCTTCAGGAAGGGATTGCCGAAGCTGGCGCTCCCGCCGTTCGGCCGGGTAGTGAGCGTGCCGGCCGCCGCCAGGTCGCCCAGCGCCGGGCGGTTGACGTTGCGGCTCGCGCTCAGGCGCACCACCACATCCTTGGCGACGTCGAGCGCGAAATTGGCGGCGGGCAGCCAGCCATGGCTGTTGGTCCCGATCTCCACCGGTACCAGCGTATTCATCCCGTTCACCGGCGCAGTGAGATGGCCCGAAGAGGTCAGGTCGGTCGAATAATAGCGCAGGCCCGCATTGCCGCGCAGGCGCATGCCGCCGACCTGGGTGTCGAGATCAACCTGGGCAAAGCCGCTCCAGGTCTTCTCGTCGACCAGATAGTCGCTGCCGGCTTGCAGAAACTTCGCCGACAGATCCCGTGGATCGCCGACATAGGCATACACGCCGTCCACATTGCCGACGATATAGGGCAGCAGCGAATCCCGCCCGATCACGTCCTTCAGATTGTTCGGAATCGCCAGGTTCGCCGGGACGTTGTGGAACACCTTGTTGACGTAGATATAGCCGCTGTTGCTGAAGTGTTTGAACTCGCCGCCGGCCTTGAAGGTCAGTGCGTCGGTCGCCGCAAAGGCAGCGCTCAGCTTGCCATTGGCATATTTGCTGGTGATCCCGTTCTCCTGCACGTCCAGGCGCTGCAGCGTCCAGTTGTTGGGGTCCGTCAGGTCCTTGCCATAGGTGTTGACCGGGATGGTCGGCCGGGTGTCGAAGCTGAAGGCCATGTTCTTGGCCTCCATGAACACCTTGTCGAACACCGGCTGGCTGAAATCGGATTCTTCGTATCCACCCAGCGCGTTGATCGTCAGCCGGTCGGTCACCTTCCAGCTCGCATTGGCCACGCCTTGGTAGAAATCGGTGTGGTTCTTGACGATGTGGTGCTCGGAACGCTGGTCGATGCCGGTATAGCTCGCCGCGCGCAGCGTGTTGCCGTCGATCACCGCCGACTGGATGATCTGGCTGCCACTGACCGCGGAACCGGTCAGCGCGTTGCTGCCGGCGCTGGCGATGGCGTAGTCGTCGCGGTAATCCCACAACCGGCCATAGAGGAAGTCGACGTCGAGCGTGAACCGGTCGCCGGGATGATATTGCAACGAGGAGGTGACGCCCAGCCGCTTGCGGTCGGTGTACCAGGTCGAAGGTGATTCAGCCTGGGGTGCCACGATGTTGCCCGATTGCAGCAGTTGCGAGGTCGCGGCGTCGATATTGGGGCCGATATTGCCGGGCGCATATTTTACGGTGCCCCAGCCCCAGTTGCGATAGCCGTACTCGTTGCTCTTGATCTGGCTGTACGCGACCGAGACGAGCGCCCCGAAATCGCCCCAGCGCCCCGAGGCGAGGCCGACGACGCGCGGGGTGATGCCGCTGGTGTTGGTGTTGGTCTGGCCCTTGGCCGAGACGACGATCTTCGAGCCGCTGTAATCGAACGGCTTGGCGGTGTTCAGTCCGACCGTGCCGGCGATGCCGCCTTCGTCCTGCTCGGCCGCATAGGATTTCTGGATCGAGACGCGGTTGAACAGCTCGGACGCGAACAGGCTGTAATCGAACGAGCGCGACCGGCTGACGCCGCCGCGATTGTCCATGCCCGATGCGGTGTTGCCCAGCACTTCCATGCCGTTGAGCTGGGTGCGGGTGAACTCGGCGCCGAGGCCGCGCAGCGCGATCTGGCGGCCTTCGCCCGAATCGCGCGTGATGGTGATGCCGGCGACGCGCTGGAGCGATTCAGCCAGGTTCAGGTCCGGAAAGGCGGCGATATCCTGCGCCAGGATATCGTCCTCCGATCCGACGGCGGCGCGCTTCAGTTCCTGCGCGCGGGTGAGGCTCTGGCGATAGCCCGACACGACGATGTCGCTCTCGCTGATGGCTTCCTGCTCAGGCGCGGCGCCCGCAGTCTCGACCTGCGCGATCTCGCGCACGGCATGGGTGGGGCGGCGCAGGGCGGCGGGTGCGGCCGCAATCGGCTTCAGCACTGCGACGCCGTCGCTGATCGATGCCGACAGGTTGGTGCCGCGCAGCATCAGGTCGAGCGCTTCGCGGACGCTGTGCGCGCCGCGCACGCCGGCGGTGCGGCGCTTCGCCACGACGTCGGGCGCCACGATCACCTGCACGCCCGTCGCGCGCGAGAATTGCGAGATGGCGGTGCGCAGGTCCGACGCGCCGATGTCGAAGCGCATCTGCCGTGCCAGCGTACCCTCGACAGGCTTGGCCTGCGCCATGGCAGGCGCGGCAAGCGCCGCTGCCAGCGCGATCAATGAAAGTCCCTTTGTGCGATCCATGATATTCCTCCGCTCAGGCGTCTGTTCGCCTCGGACGGAGGACGGGGTTGGGCACCCGGTCCGGACAAAAGAATTTTGTTGCAGTGCAATGACATTGGCGTGACGAAAGCGGTACTCACTCCGCCGCCGGCTCGAGCCGCAGCTTGTCGCCTTCGTCCACCACTTCGAAGCCATAGGCGCCGCCGATCGCACCAAGCAATTGCCGTGGTTTATCAAGCTTGAAGCGGCCGGACAGGGCGATCTTGCCCAAGGCTGGCGACGGCTCCAGGATCATCGGCCCGCCGCGCCGGTTGAGCGCATCCACCAGGTCGGCGAGCCGCATATTATCGGTGTCGAGCCAGTCCTGCCGCCAATCCTGCTGCGTCGCATCAAAGCGCGTCGGCGCCTGCGCGACCCCGCCCTCGAAGCGCGAGCGCCAGCCCGCCGGTACCTCGACGCTCCGTGCGCCGGCCCCGACGCCGCCGAACCGCACGCGCCCGCGATACACCGCGAGCTTCACCTCGCCGCGCGCCATGTCGACATCGAAGGCAGTGCCGAGCACCTGCGTAGACGAGGCACCGGCCTGGACGATGAACGGACGGGTCTTTTCGTGCGCGACGTCGAAATAGGCCTCGCCCCGGTTGAGCGCGACGTGCCGCTTTTTGTCGTCGATCGTCACGTCGAGGCTGGTCGCGCCGTTGAGATGAAGCGTCGATCCATCGGCAAGCGTCACGTCGCTCTGCTGTCCGCGCGCGGTTTCGTAATGCGCGACGATCGGGGCCGGAGCGCCGAGGAACCACCCGCTCGACCAGCCGCCGACGCCCACCGCGGCGACCAGCACCGCCGTCCCGAGCGTCGCAATCCCCCGACGGCGTGCCGCGCGCATCGCCAGGATGTCGCCATCGGAAAGCCGGCCGAACCCCGCCGACTGCTCCAGCGCTTCCGCCAGGGCCGGATCGTCGAGCGTCGCCTGAACCGCACCGGCGAGCGGCGGCGGCGTGGCGGGTGCCTCGTCTTCGGTCAGCGCCCAGCGGGCGGCATCGCGCAGGGCGCTGCGGCGGCTCATGCGCGTGCTCCCGCGGGAAGGCCGCGCCGTTCGAGCGCGGCGCGCAGATCGGCCAGCGCTCGGCTGCAATGTTTCTCGATCGCCGAAATGCTGAGCTGCAGGTCGTTCGCGATCACCGCCGCCGGAATCCCGTCGAGCCGTCGGCGCAGGAACACTTCGCGGCGCAGCGGCGGCATCACCTTCAGCGCCCGCACCAGGATATCGACGCGCTGCCGATAATCGAGGATTTCCTCGGCGCGAGGCTGGGGGCAGGCAATGTCTTCGGCCAGCTCGGCGGTCTGGGGCTGGGCCTGGCGGCGGCGCAGATGGTCGAACACCAGGTTGCGCGCCACGGCGAAGCAGAAGGCACCGACATCCACCACGGGCCGGGTGCGGCGATAGCTGTAGAGCCGGACATAGGTTTCCTGGACGATATCCTCGCCGTCATTGCGATCGCGCAGCCGCCCTTCGACGAAGCGCTGCAGCGCGTGGCGCAGGTCGATCTCGTCCCGCGCGAGCCCGCGCGCGGCGATGGGCGACAGCTCGTTCATCGGCTGCACCCGACAAGGGCGGGCAGGGCGCGGCGGTGCGGCATGCCGGTCATTGGTCGCTCCCGTCCCTGGATCTACACGAGTCCCGTCCCTCTAGGCGCGCTCCATGACCCATAAGTGACAGTCGCGCGGATGAAGCGCAGGCCCGTCGCTTTACTGTAACGCGCCGCCCTTAAGGCCCCGCCCTTTGGTGACAGGAGTGGATCATGCGCAGGGCGATGCTGATGGCGACGATGGCAGCGCTCGCTTTGGCCGGCTCGGCCCCCGCCCAACAGGCGGAACGGCCGCTGTTCAGCATCGGCGCGATCGCCGATGCGCAATATGCGGTCGAGCCCGATAGCGGCCAGCGTCTCTACCACACCACTCCGGCAAAGCTCGCCGCCGCGGTCGCCGATCTCAGCCGGCGGCGGCTGGCCTTCGTCGTCCATCTCGGCGATTTCATCGACCGCGACTGGGCGAGTTACGATCTGATCCTGCCGGTCGCCCGCAAGCTGAAACACCCCTGGCAGTTCGTGCTGGGCAATCACGAATTCGCGATCGACGACGCGCACAAGCCGCTGGTCCCGGCCAAGCTCGGCATGAAGGCGCGCTATCACAGCTTCGTGCAGCATGGCTGGATGTTCATCGTCACGGACGGCAACGACCTCAGCAGCTATGCCTGGCCCGAGGGCAGCGCCGAGCTGAAAACCAGCATGGACAAACATGCCGCGCTCTATGCCGACAAGCCGTTATGGGACGGCGGCATCGGCGATGCCCAGCTCCACTGGATCGACGCGCAACTCGCCGAGGCCGACAAGCGCGGGCTGAAGGCAATGCTGTTCAACCATTTCCCGCTCTATCCCGAGAACCCGCATAATCTGTGGAATGCCTCGACGGTGATGGCGCTGCTCGAACGCCACCCCTCCGCGAAGATCTGGCTCGACGGCCACAACCATGACGGCAATTACGGCGCCCGCGCCGGCATCCACTATGTCAACCTGAAGGCGATGCTCGACACGGAGGAGACCTCCTATGCCCGGCTCGATTTCTTCGCCGACAAGGTCGTGGTGCACGGCACGGGGCGGCAACAGGACATGACGCTCCCGCTGCGGTGACGCTCTGGCCGATCCCGATTTCCATGCCTAGACTGACTGAGTCAGGTGCCGTGGAGAGGAACCGCCATGCAGATCGTCGACCGCGCGCCCGTGCAGGGCTCGTTGCGCCCGAGCAACCACCCTTATCTCAACGGGGCCTGGACGCCGCTGCATGAGGAAGTGACGGCGATCGACCTCGAAGTGATCGAGGGCGTGATTCCGGACGACATCGACGGCGTCTATCTGCGCAATACCGAGAACCAGCTCCACCAGCCGCTCGGCCGCTATCACCCGTTCGACGGCGACGGAATGATCCACCAGATCGATTTCCGGAACGGCACGGCTTCCTATCGCAACCGCTTCGTGCGCACCCGCTGCTTCCAGGCCGAGCAGGAAGCGGGCGGGTCGCTCTGGGGCGGGCTGGCCGATCGAGCCGGCACCTCGCTTCGCCCCGGCTTTGGCGCGCATGGGTCGCTCAAGGACAGCAGCAGCACCGACATCATCGTCCATGCCGGCAAGGCGATTTCGACCTTCTACCAGTGCGGCGAAGGCTATGTGCTCGATCCCGAGACGCTCGAGCAGCACGGCATAGCGCCCTGGGTCCCGCTCGACGGCATCTCGGCGCATCCCAAGGTGGACGACCGCACCGGCGAGCTGATGTTCTTCAACTACTCGAAGCACGCGCCCTTCATGCACTATGGCGTGGTCGATCGGGACGAACGGCTGACGCACTATATCCCCGTGCCGCTCCCGGGCCCGCGCCTGCCGCACGACATGACCTTCAGCGAGAACTGGTCGATTATGAACGACCTGCCGGTGTTCTGGGATGCCGACCTGCTCAAGCGCGATATCCACGCCGCCCGCCTGCACGAGGGCGTGCCCGCCCGCTTCGCACTGATCCCGCGCCATGGCGGTCCCGACGAAATCCGCTGGTTCGAGGCCGAGCCCACCTATGTCCTCCATTTCCTCAACGCCTATGAGGAAGGCGACGAGGTGGTGATGGACGGCTATTTCCAGGAGGATCCGACGCCCGCGCCGCTCGAGAATGCCGATGGGTATGGGCATCTCATGGCCTATGTCGACGAGCACAGCTTCCGCCCGAAGCTGCACCGCTGGCGCTTCAACCTGGCCGACGGCACGACCCGCGAGGAGCGGCTGGACGAGCGCATCCTCGAATTCGGCATGATCAACCAGCGTGTCGCCGGGCGGAAGCATCGTTACATCTATTCGACCACCTCGAAGCCGGGCTGGTTCCTGTTCAACGGCTTCGTCAAGCACGACCTGGAGACGGGCGACTCCTGGGAGCTGATGCTGGAAGACGGCCGCTACGCCAGCGAAGCCCCCTTCGCACCGCGCACCGGCGCAATCGACGAGGATGACGGCTATCTCGTCAGTTTCATCATCGACGAGAACCGCGGCACCTCCGAATGCGTGCTGATCGACTGCAAGCGATTCGAGGACGGCCCGGTTTGCCGCATCGCGCTGCCGCACAAGATTTGCAGCGGCACGCATGCGCATTGGGCGGAACGGGCTGTGCTGCGAGCGGCGCGATAAGGCTCGCGCGACGGTCCTGTGCCCTACAACGCCGATCTGGATGCTCTCGCGGCAATAGCGGACGCGCCCGACACTAAAGATGTGTCGAGCGCGTTCGCCGACTATTGCCGGTTGCGTGCGAGCGGGCGACGACGGGAGGCGCTCGAGCAGCTCGATCGGTTCATTGTATCGACGGAAGAAGGGCACTTCGATCATCGGCGCGCTTTTGTCCGCTGGGTAACGGCGCCCAATGGGTTGGTGGATTCGCGACTATTGACGCCGCAGCCGGTGATCGCGCGGATCATCGTCCCAACCGTGGATGAGTGGCGCGATCGAGAACCCGACGACGCCGAGGCATATTTCCTCAAAGGCCGGTACGGCGATTGGACGGTATCGGAGAACGAGCCAGGTCCGCTCGACTGGTTCCGCCGAGCGATCGAACTCGCGCCGGATCATCAAGGCGCTCGCCGGGCCTTTATTGATTGGGTGGTGGGGCATGTCGAAAATGCCCAGCATGAATTGCCGTTGGGATATCTGGGCTCGCCGGAGGGGGATCTCGCCGAGGTGGAGGAGGCGCTTCGTCTTCTCGACGGCGTGGAGCAACCGCACTGGCGCGTGGGGGTAGGTGCGAAACTGACTCACCTGCGCGACACGACAGAAGCGTGGGTTGGCGCGGTGGGCTAGGCCTTCGGCCACCACGGCACGAACCCCGATGTGCGCCGCACATAATCCTGATAGCCCGCCCGCTTGCGCTTCAGCCGCCCCTCGATCGTCGGCACGCCCGACCATCGAATCAAGGTCCAGGTCAGCAGCGCCGGCCCGGGCAGCGCCCAGATCCCCGACCCGCTCTCGGCGGCGATCAGGTACAGGCCCCACCAGGTGAGCGCATCGCCGAAATAATTGGGGTGCCGCGTGTAGCGCCACAGCCCCGTCGCCAGCACCTTGCTCGCATTGGCCGGATCGCGGCGGAACTGCACCAGCTGCCAGTCGCCCACGCTTTCGAACAGGATGCCGGCGATTGCGACGCCCGCGCCAACCAGGCCCAACAGACCGACCGGCGGCCCGGCATCGATCTGGCCGAGCTGCACCGGCAGGCAGACGATGAACAGCAACGGCGCCTGAGTCGCGAAGACCAGCAGCAGCGAGGCCCGGGCGAAACCCCAGCCCTTGGCTTCCTCCACCATGGCGAACATCTTGCCATAGCGCCGGTCCGGCCCCTGGGTGCGCCAGCGCCAGAGGAGATAAAAGCCGAGCCGCACCCCCCACACCGCGCACAAGCCTAGCAGCAAGGCCTTGCGCGTCGGGTCGCCGCCGGTGTGGAGGAAGCTCGCCGCGCCGAGGAACACCATGCCCAGCGCCCAGACGCTGTCGATCGGCGTCACGTCGCGCGTCTTCAGGCAGATCAGCCATAGCAGGACGAACAGCGCGACCAGCAACGCTGCGTTGGTGGCGAGCAGGATGACCGCGGTCATGCCGCCGTGCGCTCGACGATGAAGCTGACGGTCGTGGTGGTCGATCCGCCGATATTGAGCGTCTGCACGCGACGTGCCCCTTCGACCTGATAATCGCCCGCTCTTTCGGTCACCTGCTTCGCCGCGTCGAGCAGCATTCTCACCCCTGTCGCCCCGACCGGATGGCCAAGCCCGATCAGCCCGCCCGACGGGTTGACCGGCATCCGCCCGCCGATCTCGATCGATCCGTCCTCGATTGCCCGCCAGGACTCGCCAGGTCCGGTCAGGCCGAGATGGTCGATCGCCATATATTCGGTCGCCGTGAAGCAGTCATGCGTCTCGACCGCGTCTACGCCCGCGATATCCACCCCGGCCCGCGTTCGCGCGTCGAGGATCGCGCGGCGGACCTGCGGGAAGACATAGGGCTCGCCCTCGCTCGCCCGCACCTTCGCCGCATAAGGGATGGGCGCGGAGCGATGCCCCCAGCCGCTGATCCGTGCCAGGCTCTCCAGCGGTACGCCGCGCTTGCGGGCGTATTCGGCGGCGCGCTCGGGCGAAGCGAGGAACACCATGGCTGCGCCGTCGGTCACCTGTCCGCAATCCATCTTGCGCGTCCGTCCTTCGACAACCGGATTGGCCTCGTCGTCGGCGGTGAAATGCGCCGGCGTGAAGCTGTGGCCGCGCGTCTGGGCGTTGGGGTTGCGTTTGGCATTGCCGAAATTGATCTCGGCGATGCGCATCAGGTGCTCGTATTTCAGGCCGTGCCGGCGGTCATATTCCTCGGCGAGATCGGAAAAGGCGCGCGGCCAGACGAACTCGGCATCGCCATATTCGTGCCCGTTCCACGCCGCCGCCCCCAGATGCTGTGCGGCCACCCGCCCGGGCACGTTACGCATCTGCTCGATCCCGACGACGCAGGCGAGGTCGTATCGCCCCGCCTCGATCTCCGCCGTCGCCGCGAGCAGCGCGACGCTGCCCGAGGCGCAGGCGGCCTCGTGCCGCGCGGTCGGCAGCCCATCCCACACCGGATCGACCAGCCCGAAGAACCCGCCGAGCAAGCCCTGCCCAGCGAACAGCTCAGCGGTGAAGTTGCCGACATGGCCAGTTTCCACCTCGTCGGCATCGAGCGCGGTCGCGTCGAGGCCGTGCCGTACCGTCTCGACAAAGGCATCGGCGATATCGATCCCCTCGCGGCTCCAGGTGCGCGCGAAGTCGCTCTGCCATCCGCCCAGGATATAGACCAAACCCGCTCTCCCCTTCTCGCGACCGCTTTCCATCGGCCTTTCACTGAGTGTCGCGCGTTTGGCGGCGCTTGGCAATTTGCGCCGGGTTCCCGCCAAAGCGGCTTCATCTCCTGTGGCGGCGCGCGGATAGCGGCATATCCTCGCGGTTGGGACAGGTGCGCACGCGGCCGTGGGGGAAACGGGCTCGTGCGCGATCGGAAGGGGGGAGCCGATGATCCGCGGGACAGGTTCGGTTGTCGTTATCGTCGCGGGGATCCTGGCGATCGCCGCCTCTTCGACGCGCGGTACCAGCCAGGAAGCGCCGCTGCCGGCGCCGGTCGTCGCGCTGGCCCCGCCGGCGACGGACATATCGGACGGACCCTATATCGCTGACCCATCAGTGGTGACCCTGCTCGACCGCACCGATCCGGGGGGAGACTGCGCGAAATCCGGGCCACTCGTCTTCGGCTGCCTGATCCAGGCGCTCTCGACGGCGGAGCGGCACGAGGCGCCGGTCGGCGCCTTCGCCAATCCGTTCAACCTCAATGTGGCGCAGGATATCCGCCAGACGATCGAACAGGACCTGACCGGCTATCAGAACAGCGGCGGGATCGAGCCGAGCCAACAGATCAACCCCGGCTTCCTCAGCAATAACGGGTCGCGCATGGAACTGGTCGGCATCGTCAACCGCATCGACCGCCAGTTCATCCATGATGTCGTGCCCGGCGACGAGGATCATCGCCGCTGCGGCGAGATCAGCCTGGTCTATCGTTTCTCCTATTCGCTGCGCCAGGGCGCGATCTCCTCGCGTCTGCCGGTGACGATGAACGTGGTGCTGCCCGCCATCCCGCGCGACGACCGCTCGGGCATCACCAATTGCCGCGAGGTGGCGGAGCGCTGGGTCGCCGAAATGCGTCGCCCGCGCGGACGCTCGCCGGAACAGGTCGTCGCCGACCTTACCGATCCGAAGACCGGCATCGTCGCCCCGCTCAGCGGGCGCGATATCGAGCGGGTCGAGCTCAATATCCAGGCCTATCGCATCAGCGCGGGCGCTGACGTCACCGATCTCGGCAGCACCGCCGAATATGTCATCCGCGTGTTCCGCTGGAATCCGGACCGCAAGATGTTCACCGCAAGCTTCCTTACCAACCAGATCGATCGTGCGCGGCTGATGGGCAATCCGCGCGGCGACGCCAATTCCTGCGATCCGGGCATCAACCGGCCGATGTCGCGCAACCGCTTCCTGTCCTTCCTGCTCTCGCCGGTGGTGCTGTCGGATGTCGACAATGGCACGCTCAACATCCCGCAGGAATTCCTCGCCTGCCGCGCGACATCGGTATCGCCGGGCGGCGCGGCCCGATCCGGCAACGCGCTCTACTGGGATGCGACGACCCCGCAGGAGCAGTTGGTGACGGACAATCTGATCGCCGCTGCGCTCCGGCGGGCATCGACGCGGCAACGGCAATTCAGCTTCATGCGCTCGCCCGAGGATGTGCGGATGCGGCTGAACGAGCTGAGCTGCAGCGGCTGCCACCAGGCGCGAGCGATCGCCGGCTTCCACTTTCCCGGCGCAGACCGGGCGGGAACGCCAGTCTCCAACGCCGTCTATCTCCCGGGCTCGCCGCATTTCTACGGCGATCAACTACGGCGCAAGCTGATCCTTGATGAGCTGGCCGCCGGCCAGGCGCTCAGCCGCTACCAGCTCGCGCAAAGCTATGCCTCGCGGCCGCTGAACAAGTTCAAGCCGCAGCTTGCCGGCACGCAGTTGATCGGCGGCTGGGGCGGCAATTGCCTGATGCCCGCGCAGCGATCGAACAGCCAGCGGCAATGGGATTGCCAGACGGGCTATAGTTGCACCGCTTTGTTCGAATCTCGCAACGCGCCGGGCATGGGCGTGTGCGTGCCGGAAGGGCGGCGCGAGATCGGTGACGCGCTGCAGATCGGCACGGTGACGAGCAGCGGCTATCGCAAGGACAGCTATCTGCGCAGCACGCCGGCGCCCGTCGGCAACTGGAACGACCGCGCCAATCGCGACACGCTGATTCCGGCGGCGATGCTCCCGGCCAATCCGCCGGCCGGCAACAGCTATTTCGGCGCGCATCAGGAATTCTACAAAGGCGTATCGCCGCCCGACCCGAGCCTGCCGCCCCAGGAGCAGTTCCGGATCAAGCGGGATTCGCTGACCGGCGGCTTCCCCAGCGGCATGCTGCGCCTGTCGGAATGCCTCGGTCTGCCGCCGGAATCGACCTGCGGCCTGACCGCGTCGACTGGCTTCAACGTCTGCCTGGACGAGGTGAAGGCGGGCACGAAGACGCTCAACCAGTGCTTCGCGCAGCGCACTTCCTATGCCGGCATGCGCGCCTGCGACGTCGCGACCCCGTGCCGTGACGATTATATCTGCCTAAGGCCGATGGGCTATGATGCCGCCAATGGCGACGCCAATTTCGCGGCACGGCAGAAAATCGTCTCCGGCATCTACGATCCGAAGGATTTCGGACAGCAAAAGCCCGACCAGGCCTGGCTGTCGCGCAACGCCGGCAAGGGCGATCAGCGCGGCATCTGCATCCCGCCCTATTTCGTCTTCCAGTTCCGCTCCGACGGCCATCCCGCCCCGATGACCAGCGCGATGCGATCCATGGCCCCGGCGCGCTAGGGCAAGCGAACGACGGGTATCCGGCTTGCCACGACATTGCGCGTCTGGCGGTCGAGCGACCAGAGGGTGCGCGGCGCGGAACGGTCCCAGGCGATCGCCTGGGACCGGTCGGCAACGGGATGGTCGCGACATGCTCGAGCACCGTGCCAGCCTCGGGCAGGCGGAGCGCATAAAGCTCGGGCCGGTCGTGGCCAGTGACATAGAGCAGCCCGTCATCGCCCCATGATCCACCCGAGCAGCTCATCGGGGCCAAGCGCGCGAGCACGCTGTCCGGGAAATGCCATGACGCGGTCGGGCGGAATTCGGCGTCGAGCCGCACAAGCAACGTCCAGCGATGGTCGTGCCCGACTTCGCCGCCATGGTCGGCGGGGTAGTTGGCGAGGCCGGCATACCAGTCCTTGCCGCGCCGCTCGATCCAGGTGAGCGAGCCGGCCAACGGGGGCAGGGCGATGCTGCGGACATGCTTGAGGGTCGCTGTATCGAAAATCTCGATCGCGCTCGACATCGGCACGGCAGGGTAGTTGGAGGCAGCGCAGATCAGCTGCGTGCCGTCGACCACACATGAATTCATGTGCGGATAGAGCGCGCGCGGGCCTTCCCATTGGGCGACGCGCTTGCCGGTCTTCTTGTCGTATTTGCCGATGCGGTTGTTGGTCATCGGATAGAAGAAACGGGCATCGGCCGCGACGCCCTGCCGCGCTTCCTCAGCGGTCCAGCGCGCGACCGGTTCGGCCGCACGCAGCTCGGGCGCCGCCGCCAGCGCCGGGGCCGCGACCTCCTGCGCACCACCAGCCGAAGCGGTGATCATTGCCATGGCGGCGGCGAGCAGGAGGAGCGTGCGCATCAGAACTTGGCCGATACGCCAGCGTAGAAGGTCCGGCCATAGCGTTCGTTCTGGATCAGCCAGTCAGGATTGCCCGCCTGATATTGCCGGGTCGCCTCGTCGGTCAGGTTCTGCGCCTCGGCGAAGATACGGACGCCCTCGAACACGCCGACGCTGATCTTGGCGTCGAGCCGGCGAAGATCGTCATTATACTGGTCGTTATAGGAAGGCCTGCCGATCGCGAGCAGCGCCTTGCCGGTATTGTGATAGGCGATCGATGCCTCGACCGGGCCCTTCTGATAGAAGATCTCGGCGCCATAGAGATATTTGGACTGGTTCGGGAAGGTCGAGCTGCGGCCGTCCATCGACGTCGGCGTCGAGTTGGGTACGGTCAGCGTCGAGCTGGTCAGGGTCCCCGTGAGCTGGACGCCGAGGCCCGAGAGCAGGCCCGGCAGGAACGTGAATTGCTGCTGATACTGCGCCTCGATGCCAATGATGTCGCCATCGGTGGCGTTGAACGGCTGGGTGATGGTCAAGTTCGAATAAGCGACGCCGTTATAGGTCGTGTTGGTCAGCACCGTTGCCCGGGAGAAGATCGGGTTGCGGATGAACTTGGCGAACACGCCCACGCTCAGCAGGCCGCCTTTGGCGAAATACCATTCGCCCGTCGCATCGAGGTTCTGGGCGCGATACGGCTTCAGGTCCGGATTGCCGAGCGACACCTGGGCATTGACCGTGTCGATCGATCCGCCCGGCGAGAGCGTGCTGTATTCGGGCCGCCCAAGGCTGGTCGAATAGGCCAGGCGGAACACCGTGTTGCTGCTCGGCTTGATCCGCACCACCAGCGAGGGCAGGAAATCGTCATAGCTGCTGTTACGGGCGGCAGGCGTGATCGTCGTGCCGTTCTGGAGCTGGAAGCCCATGATATCGAGCGCGGTATGCTCGTACCGGAGGCCCGGCGTCACCGTGATGTCGCCGAAGTTCAGGTTCGCCATGGCATAAACCGCCGCGACCTTCTCGGTCAGCTGGAAGTCGGACAGCGTGTTGTTGGCGAGTGTCGCGACCGGATCGAGCGGCATCAGGGCATCGCCCAGATGCGCATCGGTGAATTGCTGCAGCGCCGGAATGTTGAAGGTCGGGTTGTTGCTATAGCATTGGTCGGTATCCGCACTGTTCGGATAGACGCAGACCGCGGGGCCGCCGAGATTATATTGGCCGAGCGTCCAGCGGTTCGGGGCCGATCCGCGAACCCAGGTCGGGTTGTCCTGGTCGAAATCGCGGTCGGTCGCGCGGTATTTCGCACCGGCCTTCAGGAAGCTGCCCTCGCCCACGCCGTCCAGCTGATAGGTGGCATCGAACCGGCCTTGCCAGATCTTCTCGGTGTTGAGCTGATGCTGTTTGGTGAACTGGCGGAACTGCATCTGGTTCGCGGTGCATTCGGTCGCCGGCGTCGCCGCATAGACCTTTTGCGTGAAGTCGAAATCGACCCGACCCGGGTTGCAGCGGAACTGCCAGATCGGGAATTTGTCGAGCGTCTCGTTGCGGCTGTACGCGCCTTCATAGTCGAGCTTGAGCGCGCCGAGATCGGTCGAGCCGCCGATCATGCCGGTCGCCAGCCACTTCGCCTTATAGTCGAGCCGCAGATCCTCGCGGCGTTCCGGCGCGGTGCAGGCGACGGGCTTGCCGCACAGCGGATCGGTGTCGGTCACATAACCGGTCAGGCCGTCCGGATTGAGGTGGACGTTCGGCGCCTTGATGGTCGGACTTGTATCCGTAACGCCCAGCCCCCCTGCGGTCGCGAAGTCCAGGCGATAGCGCGGCCGGACCTCGTCTTCGATGAACTTCGAATAGACGCCGCGGATATAGAAAGTCTGGTGGTCGTTCGGGTGCCAGTCGAACGCGCCGGTCGCGCCGATGCGGTGGCGGTCGAGCGAATATTCGGTATATTTGATATTGTCGGGAATGCCGCCGCGCGCCGCGCCCGCGACCGGTTTCCAGTTATCCGGATAAAAGCCTTCGCTGACGAAATCGCGGTTCGAATAGCTGGCGCCGAGCACCAGGCCGAACTGTTCGTCTGCGCCGAACCGGGTGGCAAGGCTCAGATCGGCCTGCACCGGCACCTTGTGGTTGAGCTCCTGATACCCGGCCTTGGCGCTGCCCGCGATGGTGAACTTGTCCTTGAAGTCGAACGCGGTCTGCGTGACCAGGTTGATCGTACCGCCGATGCCCTGGCCGTCCATGTCGGCGGTCTTGACCTTCGCCACCTCGACCCGGTTGAGTAGCTGGCCGGAGATGATGTCGAGCGGCAGCGAGCGGGTGGTGCCGTCGGGATTGCCGACCTCGATGCCGTTCAGCGTATAGTTGTTGAGGTTGGACGGCACGCCGCGGATCGAGACGTAACGACCCTCGCCCTGGTCATAGGTGACGCCGACGCCGGGCAGATGCTCCACTACTTCGGAGACGTTGCGGTCGGGCAGGCGGCCGATCTCGTCGGCGCTCGCGATATCGGTCACGCCGATCGCGTCGCGCTTCAATTCGATCGCGCGCTGCAGGCTGCCGCGCTGGCCGGTGACGACGATGTCGCCCGACGTGTCGGCGCTCTCGTCGATCGAGGGCGTGGTCTGGGCCTGTGCGGCAGCTGCGACGCAGATGGCAACGATCGAGACGCCCAGCCGGGCGGCGGTGCGAATGCGGTTCATGATTTTCCCCTAAACGCTCTTCGGCGAGACGGGAGTTACCGCCGCTTTGGTGGCAATCTCCCCGCCGTCGCCCTTGCGGGTCAACGTTACCGGGCCATGACCGTTTGACGGCATTTCCGTTACGGAATCGGGTTTTTGTGAAGCGGGCCGCCCAGTCCGGACCGGCAGCCTGCAACTAGGACCATAACGGTACTGAAACCGCCGTCAGGTGCATCCATGCCGCGTTTTTGGGCGTAGCTTGCCTCATCGCCAGAACCGGAGGGGAGCATGTCCAGGCGAACGATCGGTGAGGAACTGCAGTATCTGTTCGCCCGGCGCGATCAGGGATTACTGCCCGAAGACGAATTCCAGCGGCGCAAGGCCCATCTGCTTCGGGTCAGCGCCTGCCGCCTTCCGGCGCTGATGCCCGACCCGGTCGGCACGGCCGCGAAGGCAGTGGCGATCACCGGCGGTGCCGCGCTGGTCGTTCTCGCCGCAATAAGTGTCGCCGGCTGAGCCGGGTCGGGCTAGGGCTGGTTGGAACCACGTCCGAAATTCAGGTATTCGCAGGCAATGTTGTTGCGCTTGGTCAGAATGTTGTTTCCGCGCAAGGTCTTGCCAGAGGGGGAGGCGGCGCGGATCGGAGCGCTGCGCGACGGTCTGGCGCTCGATCCTTCACAGCGCGACATGACCAGGCTGGTGCCGATAATCGTCCCTGAAGAATGTTTGAGCCTCGATTGGCCCGGCCCGATTATGCGCCTTGGCCAGCTTCCGCTTGCGGTGGCGTGGACTGTCATGGGCGACGGGAACATGTTCTTTCACGTTAACCACGATCAGGCGGCCTATTGGGATGGCCTGGCAATCGACTGGCGCGCTGAGGCGATGAAGAATCTCGCGGACATGAGCGGCGGAAGGCTGCGCGCGTCAGGCGAAAAGCTCGACGATACCGGACGCCCATTCGTCTATGTCTTGCTGCAGGAGGATGCGGTGGGGCCGTCCCGATTGCTCCTGCCGCACCTGTTCGACGACATCTTCGGGGCAGATTATCGCGTTGCGATTCCCGAACGGACCTGCGCGGTGATCTACCGCGCAACGCTGACCGATGAGCAGACAGCGACGGTGGACGCCATGATCAACGCCTGTTTCGAGCATGGCACCGAACCGATGAGTCCGGAACGCTTCGACCCGGCATCCTTCTGGGTGTTTGGTTCAGCGGAGCCCCGGTTGGAACTTTAGCCCCTCATAGGTCCGCACCGCATTGCCGCGTTCCAGCTCCTGATTCTGGGTCCATAACGCACGCTTGCCGCCCGCGACCCCCTGCCGGCGCTGCTCGTCGAACTGCATCGCCAGCTTCAGCCGGGCGATCTTGCGGTTGGCGAATTGCGATCTCTGATCTTGCGAGACGCTGGTCAGGCCGGTCGGCACATGCGTCGCCCGCACCGCGCTGTCGGTCTTGTTGACATGCTGCCCGCCCGGGCCCGATGCGCGGAGGGTCTGGTAGCGGATGTCCGCGTCGCGGAAGTCGGGGATATCCTCGATCGTCGGGACGGGCTTCACCCCGACGAACCAGTTGCGGCGCTTGTGCGTCGGGCGGAACGGGCTGGTGCCGATCCAGCGGATCGTGCCCGTCCGGGCTCGGGCAAAACCATCGCTGCCTTCGCCGCTGATGCGGATCAGGATCGAGGCGCTTGGGCCGTCGACGGGCTCGACCGGCTCGCCCGTCAGCCCCATCGACATCGCCTCGCGGCAAAAGGCGTGCGCCAGTTGCGCCACGACCCATTGGCATTCTTCGGGCCCCTGCCCGGCGGAGAGATGGAGGATGATCTCGTTCATGACCGCCTCGTCTTGTAGGTGATGAGCGGACGTAGTGTGGCGATCACTTCGATCAGCCCGGCCCGGTCGAGATCGTCGATCACCTGGGCGATGTCCTTGTACGCCTGCGGCGCCTCCTCATAGATCAGCGCGCGATCTTCGCAGATCACTCGGCTGCCCAGCCTGGTCCGTTCGAGATCGGCGATGCTGTAGCGCCGGTCGAGCTTCGCGCGCGCCTCGCTCCGACTCCATTTCCGGCCCGCGCCATGCGCCAGCGATTGCAGCGCGCGGTCCCCGGCGTCCGGCTTGGGCCGGACCAGCCAGGTCAGGTCGCCGCGCGACCCCGGCACCACGATCGGCCCCTTGTCAGCCGGTGCCGCGCCCTTGCGGTGAAGCCAGCCGCCGTCCCAGGGCGTCACGCTGTTGTGGCAGATGTCGAGCAGACGAACGGCTCTCATGCCGAGCCGCTCACAGAAGCGTTCCGCGATCACCTCCCGGTTGAGCACTGCCCAGCGCACCGCCTGGTCATGCTCCGCCAGATAGGCAGCACAGTCGCTCGATCCGGCCTCCAGCGACTGGGCATTTCGATGCGCAAGATGCCGCACCAGGATCGCATCGCCCAGCCCGCGCGAGCCGCTATGCACCATGAGCTGCACGGCATTGCGGTCGATGCCGAGTGCGACGAAGCTGTCTTCGTCGAGCACCGTATCGACCGCAAGCAATTCGGCGAAATGATTGCCGGCGCCGATGCTGCCCAGTGCTTCGCCCATCAGCGATGGCGGCAATCCCGCTTCCTCGAGCCGTGCGCCATGGTCGCCCGACCAAGGCGCCTCCAGCCCGTGCAGCTTGCGATCGGCAGCGTCGAGCCGGAACTTGCGCACCGGCGTGTCGCTCGCCCAAAACCCCATGCCGCAGCCGATGTCATTGCCAACGAGATGCGGGAACACACGGGTGCGCGACCAGAAGGCCGCCCCAACCGCGATGCCGCGCCCGGCGTGGAGATCGGGCAGGCCGACGATGCGGTCCATTCCCTCCAGCGCCGCCGTCTGGTGGAGCTGGTCGATCGCTGCCTGCTCGATCCAGCTCTCGGGCGAGGCGATGATATCGACGTGCGCACTCATGCCCCGTACCTCCACAGCGGCGCCCATTTCTTCATCTCGCGCTTCGACAATTGGCGCTGCTCGATGACCGACCAATCCGCGCCGCTGCGCCAGGCCGATGCCACCAGCAAATCCCGGAGGTCGAAGTCGCTGATCGGCGGCCGACCGTCGAGTCGGTAGAGGAACCAGCCCTTTTCCCGACGCAGCACGAGGCGACTCCCGTCGATCCAGCGCAGCTCGTCGCACCGCACCGGCATGCGAACGGCGCGACGAATGGCCTTGCGCGAGTCGATCTTCCGGCCGCGCTCCCGCCAGAAGGTCGCGCCATCCTTCAGAATGCCGTCCTCCGGATCGACATAGAAATCGCGCGGGTAGAAACGGCGCCCGCCCTGATCGAGCGGCAACCCGTCGAGCAGCCACTCGCCATAACGGCCACGTGAGATACGGACCGCGATGAAATCCTCGAGATGCTGGCGCACATGCATCTTCACCGTGCTGCCCGTGTCGAGTCCGGCGCAGATCTCGCTGAACACCTCGTCCCATGGCCGCCCCACCCGGCTGCGCACGAAGCGGATCAGTGGATTCAGATTCTCGTTGAGCCCCTTGGTGAAGCAGGTCTGTTCGCAGGCATGCCGCTTGAGGCCGATATGGATGCGGTCGGTATGATCCTTTCGGAGCTTTATCGGCGGCGCGTCGCGCGATCCCCAGCGGGGTCGCTCGACGATGACCTTGAACATGTCAGCGCGCATGGCGAACCTCCCCGGAAACGAGGATGTCGACATACGAAACCAACCGCGGAAACCATGGCGGAAGATGGAAACGAAAAACGGGAAATGATGCGGCCAGATGGCCGCAAGAATCGGTCAGGCGATCGAGATCGCCTTTACAGGGCTTGCCCATGCAAATTGTTCCTGAACACTACGGACTAGGAGAGTGATCGAGCTGTTTGCAGTTGCGGGTCGCATGGAGCACTCCTTTCCGGTTCGAGGAACATTGTCGGTATCGACGCGCGGCCAATACGCGCGGCACCGGGATCGATCAAGGGTGCCGGGCAACTTCCCAAGGGGCGTGCCAAATCCGCAACACGCCCGTGATGTTCCCTGGAGTCGCTGTCGAGGGCGTGGTTCGCGGCGTGGAAGATCCAGATCGCATTCCATGCCGCAGATGCCACCAATATGACAGCAACTCGTCGGCGACACGTGACGGCGGACAATCCCGCGTCAGGGAGAATGGCCTGGTCCTCGTGATAAATGGCTTGAGGTTAATCATGTGGCAATGTCGTTTCCGACCAATACATTGGTTGAGGCACGGCAGTATTTCAGCCGTGAGGGCCGAATCGACCGATTGATCGATTCGATATCGATACAATTATCCGCAGGGTCGCAGACTCAACTCGGGGGGCATCATCCTGAGGAGAAGATCATGGCCGACCATATTCAAGACATCGAAGTGCTGGGCGATCTGCTCGGACAATCCGATGCGATTGCCAATCTGCTGCAGGCGCGGGGCGCCTTCGATACCGCATATGCCGCGTTTCGCGCCGAGGACGCGAAGAAGTTCCAGTCCGTGCTCGAGCGCGCGCAATTGCAGATCCATTGCCACAGGATCTGCCACTGGATCCGCACCAAGGAGTGCGTTTTCCTGTGCCTGGAGCTCGCGGGCCCGCCACAGCCTGCGACCGCGCTCGATCCGCGCGTCCTGGCCAAGGCGATCATCCGGCTGGGGGAGGATGAAAAGCTGGTGCGGCGCGTCGCCGACGTGCTGGCCAAGCGCGACCGGGCGGGCTTCGCCGACATCCTGAAGCTGCTCAAGATCGAGCCCTATGCACATCTGTTCTGCCACTGGCTGTGCGTGATCCGCTATCGGCTGGTGTGCCGCTGGATCTGCCATGTCGGCAAGATCGAGCGGCCGGTGCTCTGGGTCGAGCTCCAGGCGGCGGCGCGCGCCATCGGCGTGCTGGTCAAGGACGAAAAGGCGTTTCGCGCGGCGGTCATCGCATCGACGGCCGGGGACGCGGCCAAGCTGGGTGCGGCGATCACCGGCGCGCAACTGGGGCTGCGCTGTCACTTCGTGTGCGAATTCTTCTGTTCCTGGCGCTGCGTCCTGGTCTGCCTGACCTTGGCGCGACCCTTCCCGTTCGCCGCGATCGAAGGGCCGGCGCAGATCAAGGAGGCGCGTGAATTCGCCGCCGCGATCGTCAAGCTGGCGCAGAACCCGACCGACCTGATGCGCTTCAGCGCGGCGGTCGGTACCGGCAATGTCGATGCTTGGACCGCGCTGATCAAGCAGTACAAGTTCGAACGCTTCGCCCTTCAGCTATGCCACTGGATCTGCGGCTGGCGCTGTGGCCGCTTCTGCAAGCTGGTGTGCGTCAACATCGATTATCATCCGTGGTTCACGCATATCGGCGATTTCAGCATCACCGGCGATATCAGCCCGGCGACCGGCCGCACCGTCGGCCCGCGCGGTGGCCATGGCGGCCCCGATTTCGGCTTCTTCGGCGCCATGAGCCTGCGCGGCTTCTGCCCGAAAAAGGATCCCGCCCACCCGGCCGAGGACATGGCGTACCGCTTCCTGTTCCAGCCGGCAGGCGCAGCGCAACCGATCCCGATCGGCCCCGGTTTCGCTGCGGAAGTGCTGGTGGGGACGCGCTATACCTTGTGGAATGGCGATCCCAACACGCTGCAGACCGTACGCCTGCGCGGCACCGGCCCAACCCCGACACCGCCGACGCCAACCGCCGATCCCACCCCGCCCGACCATTTCATCGTGCCCGATGCGGACGGCTGGGTGCTGGTCGACCAGCGTGCCCTTGACGATGCGTTCAGCGGCTATCTGATGGGGTTCAATTCGCTGGCGGCGATCCTGCCCAACGGTGCGGCACCAACCGGCGTAGCGGCCGGAACCGCGGTGCCCGTCGGCGACCAGAAGAACGGCGTCGATTGCGCGATCATCTTCCAGGCGACGCGCGCGAACACCATCGGTCTGGTCAATGGCGGGGCGGCGCCCGACTATACCAACCAGATCGGCAAGGTGCGGATCAACAACTGGAGCCAGGTCGCATTGCTCGATCTGCTGCAGTTCCATACCGGCGGCGGCACGCCCTGTTCCCCGCTCAGCTCGGCACTCGATATCGAATACAGCGTCGATCACGAGCTGATCCGGGACTGGAGCATCGGCCTGTCGACGGCGGCGCCGGGCGTCTCGCTGACCAGCCCGCCACCGCCGCCTTCCACCGCCCGCGGTGGCGCCGGCACGCACCATGAGGACATTTCGACCTGGCCGACCTGTTCCTACACGGTGACGCTGACGACGCGGCGGCGGCTGACCAACGGACTGAACGACGATCCGAACTGGCCGGTCCCGAAGACCTTCTGCATCGGGCGCGGCACGGTCCGGCCACGGCCCGCCTGACCGCGGCGAGGGCCGGCGCACTTCCCATCCTTTCGCCTTGCCGAGCGAGACGGAAGGGTGGGAGTGCGCTAAATGTCTTTCATGGACCAACCCGAACCGTCCGCGCCCCGCGCGACCCATATCGCCAGGCTCACCCTGGCCGGCCTGCTCGCGCTGCTGGGACTGTGGATCGCCTGGACTTTCCTGCCCTCGCTGGCCTGGGCGGTGGTGATCGCGGTGGCGATCGACCCGATGCATATGCGGCTGCGTGCGCGGTGGCCGGCGGGCCGCACCTGGATCGCCACTGCCATCACCTTGCTGGTCGCGCTGGTGGTGCTCGTGCCGGTCGCGGCCGGCATCACCCAGGCGGCGCGGGAAGCGCATGACGTCTCGGTCTGGATGACTCAGGCCCAGGCGAACGGCCTGCCGCTGCCGGAGTGGGTGGCCAAGGTGCCGGTCGGTCGCGAGATGCTGACCAACTGGTGGCAGGCGAACCTTGCCACGCCCGAGGGCGCGGTCCACCAGTTTCATCAGCTGCGCGCCGTCGCCGATACGCGCCTGATCGGCACTAACGTGCTGCACCGGTCAGTGGTCTTCGCCTTCACCCTGCTGACCCTGTTCTTCCTGCTCCGCGACCGCGAATCGATCATCGCGCAGATGCGCCGTGCCGGAGACCGCCTGTTCGGTCCGACCGGGGAGCGGGTCGGCGTGCAGGCGCTGCGTTCGATCCGCGGGACGATCGACGGCCTCGTCCTGGTCGGCATCGGCGAGGGCGCGGTGATGACGATCGTCTATATCGTGCTCGGGGTGCCACATCCCCTGCTGCTCGGCTCGGTGACGGCGGTGGCGGCGATGATCCCGTTCGGCGCTGCGCTGGTCTTCGCGATCGCGGGGGCGCTGCTGATCGGGATGGGGTCGGTTGCCGGCGCGGTGGCGGTGATGGTGATCGGGCTGGTCGTGGTCGGCATCGCCGATCACTTCGTCCGCCCCGTGCTGATCGGCGGGGCGACCCGGCTACCCTTTCTATGGGTGTTGATCGGCATCCTCGGGGGCGTCGAAACCCTGGGATTGCTCGGCCTGTTCATCGGCCCGGCGACGATGGCGGTGCTGGTGATGCTGTGGCGCGAGTTCCTGGAGACGCCGGGACAGGCCGAGGAAATTCCCGCCGCTCAGTAAACCCCGCCGACCGCCTGCACCGTCGCCACCGCGACCTGCAGCCGGCTGGTGCGCACGTCCAGCAAGGAGCGCTGAGCGTCGAGCGCGGCGGTCTGGGCGGTCACCACTTCCAGATAATCCGCCGCGCCGTCGCGGTAGCGGATCAGCGCCAGGTCGCGGGTGCGTTCGGCCGCCGTCGTCGCCGCCTGCTGGTCGGCCTCCTGCGTCACGAGATAGCGGGCGCGGGCAAGATCGTCCTCCACTTCGCGGAAAGCGGTGAGCACGGTCGAGCGATAGCTCGACGCCGCCTCGTCATATTGCGCGCGGCTGATCTTCACCCGGGCGCGGCGGGCGCCGCCGTCGAAGAGCGACAGCGCGGCCGACAGCGGCCCGAGCGCCCAGAAAGCGTTGGGCGCGCTGAAGATGCCGCTGTCGCCGGCTTCGAACCCGCCGGATCCGCCCAGCGTGAACGACGGATATTGCGCGGCGCGTGCCACGCCGATGCGTGCATTGGCCGCGGCGATCCGCTCCGCTGCGGCGACCACATCGGGGCGGCGCTGGAGCAAGTCGGAGGGCACGCCGACCGGGATCACCGGCGGGGCAAGCGGCATCTCGGCCACCGCCAGCGAAAAGCTCGACGGGGATTCGTCGACCAGGATCGCGACGGCATGCTCCAGCGCGGCGCGGTCGGCGGCGACCGAGGACAGTTCGGCCTTCGCGCTCGACAGGATCGAGGAGGCACGGCTGACGTCGATGCCCGAGGCGATGCCGCCGGCGTGGCGCGTGTCGGTCAGGTCATACGCGCGCTGGAACGCTTCGACGGTCTGCTTCAGCAGGGTGATGCGCGCGTCGAGCCCTCGCATCCGCACATAATTGTCGGCCAGCACTGCCTGCAGGCCCAGCCGCACGGCGGCCAGATCCTGCGCGCTTGCCCGGGTGTCCGCGGCGCTGGCCCTGATCGAATTGCGCACGCGACCGAACAAGTCGATCTCATAGGCGAGCGAGGCCCCCACGCGCAGATCGCTATCGGTCGCCGCCTTGCCGGAGCCGAACGGCCGGCCGGCGGAGATGCGCGAGCGATCGGCATCGGCACCAACATCGACGCTGGGCAGCGCCTGTGCGCCCGTCTCGCGGAGCGCGGCGCGGGCCTGGTCATAGCGCGCGACCGCGGCGGCCAGATCGGGGTTCGCCGCTTCGATGCGGGCTTCGAGGTCGTTGAGGATCGGGTCGGCGAACAGCGTCCACCATTTGCCCGCCTCGGGCGGCGTCGCGGCGATGGGCTGCCACGGGCCAAGCTCCTTGTACGCGGGCGCGGCGGGGCTGGGCGGGAGCGTTTCGGGCGGGGCGAGCGAACAGCTCGCGAGGCTCGTCGCAAGCACCGCTATCAGTACGGCCTCAGCTCGCCGCACGGGTCGCCCCCGGCTGCGCCGTCCGCACCGCATCCCCCGACTGCAGCGAGTCCGGCGGATTGTCGATCACCCGGTCGTTCGCGGTCAGCCCGGCGCTGATCTCGACATTGTCGCCATTGTCCCGTCCGATCGTGATGGTCTTGAGCAGTGCCTTGCCGTGAGGCCCAAGCACCGCGACCTGAGTCCCGTTCGCCCCGATGATCAGCGCGCTCGGCGGCAGGCGCACGCCCGCCCCCGGGCTGCCCGCGCCGAGCGGCAGCTTGACCTGGGCATAGGCGCCCGGCTTCAGCGCGCGGTCGCCGTTCGTCGCCTGGAATTCCATCAGCACGGTGCCCGATTGCGGATCGACCGCGCCGGCGCTCCGCACCATCTCGATATCGAAATCGCGTCCCGGATATTCGGGCACGTTGAGCGAGGCGTGCAAGCCCGGATGGAACGCGCCCGAATAAGGCTGCGGCACCCGCACATAGACACGCATCCGCGCGATATCGGCGACCGTGAACAGCGGTGTCGAGGCGGCGGTGCCCGCGGTGACGAGCGCACCGATCTGGGTCGACCGGCTCGTCACCACGCCCGAAAAGGGCGCGACCAATCGGGTGAAGCCCTGCAACGCGCCGAGCCGCCGCACATTCGCGTTCGCCGCATTGGCGATGGCGGTCTTGGCGGCGAGATCGCCCGCTTTCTCGTCGGTCTCCTGCTTCGACACCGCGTCCTTCGACAGCAAATTGTTCCAGCGTGCGGCGGTCGACTGAGCGAGCGCGCGATTGGCCTGGGCCGTCTGGAGATCGGCGCGGGCGGCGGCGACCTGCTGATCCACCTCGGGCGCATCGAGCACGGCAAGCACCTGCCCGGCGCGCACGGAATCGCCGATATCGACGAACCAGCGGCTGATATAGCCCGTGGTGCGGGCGTAGATCGCGGCGCTGTTATAGGCCTGTACGCTGCCCGGCAGGGTCAGCGCATCGGTCTTTTCCGCCGGCGTCGGGCGGATGATGGTGACGACGGGGGTGGCTTGCGCATCGGTCCAGGTCGTGAGGCTGCTTTGCGCCCGCATCCGGCTGAAGATGCCGAACGCGACGATCAGCAGCGCGACCGCCACCGCGACGATGGCGACGGTCCGCAAATTGACCGAAGGGCGCGCGTCCAGGGAGTCGGTACGGACGTCAGGCATGCGATTCCTCCAGCGCGGCGGCGATGGCGGCGCGCTTGCTTGTCTTTTCCGCGTCGCGGCGATGCGCGAGGCTGAAGATCACTGGCACGAACATCAATGTCGCGACCGTCGCGACGATCAGCCCGCCGATCACCGCGCGGCCGAGCGGCGCATTCTGCTCGCCGCCTTCGCCCAGCCCCAGCGCCATCGGCACCATGCCGATGATCATGGCGAGCGCGGTCATCAGCACCGGGCGGAAGCGCGTGACGCCCGCCTCCAGCGCTGCCTTCATCGCGTCGCCATGTTCGGCCAGCCGCTCGCGCGCGAAGCTCACCACCAGGATCGAATTGGCCGTCGCCACGCCCATGCACATGATCGCGCCGGTCAGTGCCGGCACCGACAACGTCGTGCCCGTCACGAACAGCATCCAGATGATGCCCGCGATCGCGCCCGGCAAGGCAGTGATGATCACGAACGGGTCGAGCCAGCTCTGGAAATTCACCACGATCAGCAGGTAGATCAGCAGGATCGCCCCGATCAGGCCGAAGAACAGGCCGGAAAAGGCGGTGTTCATCGTCTGGTACTGGCCGCGCAGGGTGACGGTCACGCCCTTCGGCGCCTCGGCCTTCATCTGTTTCAGCACCCGGTTGATGTCACCCGCCACCGCGCCGAGATCGCGCCCGCTGGGCGTCGCGAAGATGTCGATCGCGGGCGCGATGTTGTAATGAGAGACGATCGCGGCGGCGTTGCCGCGCGACATGGTGGCGATGCCGCCCAGCACCTGCGATCCGGCATGGCCGGCGCCGGTGATCGGGATGTTCTGCAGGTCGCTCAGCGATCCGACGCGATATTCCGGGGTCTGCGCGACAACTGAATAGGACACGCCGTTTTCGGGGTTGAGGTAGAAGACCGGGGATGTCTGGCCCGATCCGGCAAGCGCACCTGCCAGGCCGTTGGTCACGTCGCGCTCGGTCAGCCCGAACTGGCTGATCCGGCTGCGGTCGACCGCAACGCGCATCTCGGGATAGCGTGCGCTCTGCTGGATCCGGGCATCGGCCACGCCGGGGATGGCCTGCAGCTTGCGCAGGATGTTGCGCGCATAGACGTAATTGGCGGCCTGGTTGCGCCCGCCGGTGATCTGCACGTCGATCGGCGCCGGCGCGCCGAAATTCAGGATCTGGCTGGTGATGTCGGCGGGCAGGAAGGAAAAGGTCGTGCCGGGAAAGGCGCGCGGCAATTCCTCGCGCAGCTTGCGTACATAGTCGTCGGTCGGCGCGTGATCCTTCGACAGCTGGATCAGGATGTCGCCGTCCTGCGGGCCGATCGTGCCCGAATTATTATAGACCAGATTGATGCTGCTGAAGGGCAGGCCGATATTGTCGACGATCGACACCAGCTGGTCCGCCGGGATGATCTGCCGGATGCGGCGTTGGATTCGGTCGAACTGGGCCGAGGTCTGCTCGATGCGCGACCCGATCGGCGCGCGGATGTGCAGGGTGATCTGCCCGGCATCGACCGAGGGGAAGAAATTCTGCCCCAGGAACGGCACCAGCAGGAAGGACAGCGCAACCACCGCAAGGAAGCCAATCACGAAGCGCCGGCCCGAACCGAGCGCGCGCTCGAGCAGCACGCCATAGCCCGTGCGGATCCGCTCGAACCGCGCCTCGAACCCGCGCTGGAAGCGGACCAGCGGGTTGCGCGAGTCCGGGGTGCCCGCTTCGTGGCCGTGACCCGGCGCATGCGGCTTCAGCAGGAACATCGCCATGGTCGGCACCAGCGTGCGCGACAGGATGAACGATGCGATCATCGCGAACACCACGGCGAACGCCAGCGGCACGAACAGGAATCCGGCGATGCCCGGCAGGAAGAACATCGGCACGAACACGATGCAGATGCACAGCAGCGAGACGAAGGCCGGCGTCACGATCTGGGCCGCGCCGTCGAGGATCGAGGGGATCACACCCTTGCCCTGCTCCATATGCCAGTTGATGTTTTCGATCGTCACCGTCGCATCGTCGACCAGGATGCCGACCGCGAGGCTGAGCCCGCCCAGCGTCATGATGTTGAGCGTCTGCCCGGTCGCGGCCAGCGCGATCAGCGCGGCCAGGATGGCGAGCGGGATCGAGACGGCGATGATCACGGTCGACCGCCACGATCCCAGGAACAGCAGGATCATCAGGCTGGTCAGCGCCGCCGCGATCGCGCCTTCCTTGACCACGCCATTGATCGCAGCCTTCACGAACAGCGACTGGTCGCCGATCGGCACGATCTTCAGCGTGTCGGGCAAGGTCGTCTGGATAGTCGGCAGCGCATCCTTGATGCCCTGCACGATCGCGAGCGTCGAGGTCGCGCCGTTCTTCAGGATCGTCATCAGCACCGATCGCGATCCGTCGACATGCACGACATTGGTCTGCGGCGCGGTGCCGTCGCGGACATGGGCGATGTCGCGCATGGTGATGGTGCCGCCATCGACCACCTTGACCGGCAGCGCGTTCAGCTCTTCGATCGATCCCGGCGCGTTATTGAGGCGGACGGTATATTGATAGCCGCCGATCTTGACGAAACCGGCCGGATTGATCTGGTTCTGCGCGGCGATGGCGTTGGTCACGTCCTGCGCGGAGAGCCCCTTGGACTGGAGCGCCTGGGGGTCCATGTCGATCTGGATCTGCCGCGATCGTCCGCCCGATGGATAGGGGATGGCGGCGCCCGGCACCGTGACGAGCCCGGGACGGATGCTGTTCTGCGCGAGATCGAAGATGCGCCCCTCCGACAGGCCCTTGCCCGACAAGGCGAGCTGCAGGATCGGCACGGTCGAGGCATTATAGTTCAGGATCAGCGGCGGCGTCGTGCCGGGCGGAAGCTGGCGCAGCACCGATTGCGACACCGACGTCACCTGCGCGGTCGCGGTGCGGATGTCGACGCCGGGCTGGAAATAGATCTTCACGATGCCGATGCCGGGCATCGACTGGCTCTCGATATGGTCGATATCGTTGACCGTGGTAGTCAGGATGCGCTCGTAGGGCGTGATGATCCGGCCGGACATGTCGTCGGGCGACAGGCCGGAATAATTCCAGGCCGCGGCGATCACCGGGACCTTGATCTCGGGGAAGATGTCGACCGGGGTGCGCGCCGCCGACAGCACGCCGACGATCGCGATCAGGATCGCCATTACAATGAAGGTCAACGGGCGCGTGAGGGCGACCTTGACGATTCCGATCATTTGGGTCCGATCATGGCGGATCTCCGTGCCCTGGGGAGGAGCAGCAACTGAGTCTTCTGGCCGCCGAATGAGCCTTTGCTGCACGTGCGTCCAATATGATTTGACCCCGGATCAAGACGTGGGACATATCGATCATGGAGCTTCGCCATCTGCGCTATTTCGTCGCCGTCGCCGATGCGCTGCACTTCGGCCGCGCGGCGCAGCAGCTTGGCGTGTCGCAGCCGCCGCTCAGCCAGCAGATCCGCGCTCTGGAGGATCTGCTCGGCGTGCGCCTGTTCGAACGCAGCAGCCGCAAGGTCGCTTTGACCGAGGCCGGCCGCGTCTTCCTCGATCAGGCCCGCGCGACCCTGGCCCAGGCGGAGCACGCGATCGACGTCGCAAAGCGCGCCGCGCGCGGCGATTTCGGCAAGCTCACCATCGGCTTCAATCCGTCGGCACCCTTCGTGCCCGCCGTCGCGCGGGCGATCTTCGCCTTCCGCCAGCTTTATCCGGAGGTGCGGATCGAACTGCTCGAGCTGTCGGCCGGCGCGCAGGTCGCGGCGCTGGCGGCGGGCGACATCGACATCAGCTTCCTGCGCAGCCCGACCCCGCCGGTGGTGCCGCCGGGCATCGTCGCCACGCGCGTGCTGGAGGAGCGGCTGTTCATCGCCATGCGCTCCGACCATCGCCTCGCGCGCAAGACGAGCCTGTCGTTCCGGGATCTGCACGGCGAATCGATGATCTTCTATGCGCGCGACCAGAAGGGCAGCTTCGCGACGAATTTCCTCGAGATGCTGCATGCCGAGGGCGTCGATCCCGTCGTGGCGCAGGACGTGCGGGAGATCTCCACCATGTTCGGCCTGGTCGTGGCCGGCCTCGGTGTCGCGGTGCTCGCCGAATCCCTGTGCGCGCTGCAGCCGGCAGGCCTCACCTACCGCGCGCTCAGGGGGAAGAAGGCGATCTCCTCGCTGTGGATCCTCAGCGGGAAGGACGCGGAAGGCCTCGCGGCGCGGCAGTTCCTGGCGGTGCTGGAGGAATCGGGAGCGCCAGCGCAGGTGCCGGGATAACGAGGCCGGGTGCGGTTGATGGTGCGGCGGATGCTCCGATGCGGGCCTCTAGAATTTTCCGCTGATCGTCAGCGTGAAGATCGGCCCGACCCTTTGATACTGGCGTTCGAGAAATGCCATCGGCGCGGCGTTGCGCCGACCGGAATAGACGTTGCGCCAATAGCGTACATGGCCATCGTTGATGTTGAAGATCTGGAAGTTGACCTTCATCCCCTTCACGTCCTTGAGCTCGACGAAGACGCTGGCGTAGGGCCCCTCCCATTGCTGGTTCACCTCGTCGAGGAAATAGGTCAGGCCATAATGGTCGAACGACAGGCTCGCGCCCCAGGCGAATTGGGTGGCAGGCACGTCGTGCCGCAGCGTGAGCTGCGCCCAGCGATCGTGCGTGTTGCTGATGGCGCGCGGCAGTGCGGTCAGCGGGTCGCGCACGCGGGCACGTTCGATGCCGATGTCCGCGTCGAGCTTGGCCCCGCGCCATCCGAGCGGGTCGAACTGGATCGTGCTGATGCTTTCGATTCCCGTGCGCGTCGCCCGGGGCAGATTGCCCACCGCGTCGCCGTCGACATCGACGGGGATATGGTCGACGATGTCCTCGATCCGATAATGGTAGAGCTTCAAGCGTGTCTTGCCCCACCGGCCGAAGGTGCGGCTGACTTCCGCGGTCGCCTCCCAGCTTTGCGGCGGTACGAGATTGGGGTTGGCGTCGTTGCCGCGACCGTTGGTGATGTCCTGGTTCGCCAGGAAATCCGAAAAGCTGATCTGGCCCACCTTGCGCTCGAGCTTGAGGCTGGCATCCCAGCCCCGAGCCGGCCGCCATGCCAGCAGCGCGCTCCCCTTCGGACGGAAGAACCGCCGCGGCTTGGCACCGATGCCGCGCTCGCCAAGCTGGGAATATTCGGCCCCACCGGCAAGCTGAAGATCGAGATTTGGCGATAGCGACCGGCTCAGCGCGGCAATGCCTTCATAGCGCGTCTCGGCGACGATGCCGCTGCCCTGCGGAAACGGAATCGCGACATAGCTGCCATCGGGTTGGAGGCTGGCCAGCGTGCTGCGCTGCTCGAACTGATTGTCGGCGCGCTCGAGCGAGATCGTCCAGTCGTTTGGCCCGCCCTTCCAGTGATATTCCAGACGCCCCACGGTCTCGCTGGTCCTGCCATCCTGGCCGTAGCGGATGCCGTCGCTCGGCGCCCCGCTGTCGTAGTCGGTGCGTTGGTCGACAAAGGAAGGCGCGTGCTCGAAATGGCGCAGGCCGATGAGTTTGAGCCGGCCGGTGCCGAGCGGCACCGAAACGTCGCCGATCACGTCGTAGCGGAAACCCCATGTTTGGTTGAGGCTGGTCCAGACATTGTCGTTGCCGTCGACGCGCACGCGGCGCTGGTCGTTGGCGCCGCGCTGCCAATAAGGATCGTAATCCAGCGTCAGATTGGCCTGGATGCCGCCGGCGCCGCTATATTTCAGGATGGCCGACACTTTGGCGTCGTCGGTGCTGTTCCAGTTCACCTGGTCGCGGCGCTCGATCAGCGCACCTGCCGGCGACAGGACGCGATAGTCGTTGCCGCCGAGCGCGCCGCGCGACGCCTTGTTCTCAAGCGAAACGGTATAGTCCAGATTGCCGGCCGTGCCGTTATAGCTGATCGACCCGGACAGCCAGCGCGGCTCGGCGTAGTGCGCACGTACCGCCGGGCTCCAGCTGAAATTGCCGCTGCCCTTGCGGTTGGTCTTGAGGATTACGTTGGCGACCTGGCCAGTCAGGCCCGCAATGCCGAACAGGGCTGCTTCCCTGACCTCGATGCGCAGCACGTCGCCAGCCGACACCTTTTGCAGCAGCGCCACCGCGCCCCCCGATTTGTCCGTCACGCGCTGGCCGTTGACGAGGACATTTTCGGAGGCCTGGCCGAGGCCGCGCACATCGTCTGCGCTGCGGATGGAGAAACCCGGTACCTGCGACAGCATGTCGTAGGCGGTCTGCGGGGCGAAGCGCGCGAAATAGTCCGGCGTGAAGACATTGGCATCCCCGGCAGCCGCATTGGTATCGGCCGCGGCGGGCGAGGCGTCCTGTCCTGCGATGGCCTCTGTCGAGGCGCACAAGCCGGTCGCCAGCGCCAGAAGTCCCACGGCGCGCCGCCAGTGAACGGCTCTGCAGGGAACGGGCATGATCTTCTCCTCAATGGGTCTTGTTATGTCGGGGCGGTACGGGCGCGCGCCGTCGGCCACTGCGCCGGTCGCAAGGGCGGGCGCAGGCGATCGGGCGCCACGATTGGTGGGGGCGTTACGAAATGCCGGGCTGGAGAGAAGGCCGGCCGCTAGGACCAGCGTTCGGGCTCAGGGGTCGGAATCCAGGTCCGGATCGCCATTCGCGGCTCTGAACTCGGTCAGCTTGTCGGGCGAGGTGAGTTTGATGCCGCGCCTTCGGAGTTTCTGGACGAAATTGACGGTGACGCCGACCGACCGCATGCCCTGATAGTCGTCGAGTGTTCCGTTGATCCCGAACCGCCGCATCGCGCCGATATATTCAGGGCTGAGACCCATTGCGCGCGCTTCGACCACATCGTCGATGGTGAGGGACATGCCGGTCGCGCGCATCGCACGCGCGAATTCCGGGCTGACACCGACACCGTGCGCTTCGGCCAACTGGTCGAACGAAAGATCGGGAAAGCCGGCCTGCGCCATGGCATGCCGGTATTGCACGGAGATGCCGGCCGCGCGCATCGTGTCGACTGCGTCGCCATCCGCCGGCTGGTCTGCCGAGACCCGCTGACCGTCAGCGTTCGGACGGGTACCGGTATTCGCGACGGACGTGACGGGCAGCGGATGCGCCGCACGCTCCTCGGTCGCGATCGGTCGTGACGTCTCGGGCGGCGCTGACGCGGCCAATGGCTTGCCGGAATGCGGAGTCGCGCCAGGGGCCTCGATCGTTGCGTGCGCCGTGCGGCTCGGTGCGATGGAGACTGCTGCCAGCGGCACCGCCATGCTCAGCATGCCCGTTGCAAAGCCCGCGACCCAGGATCGCCCGGAAGGTCCGCGTGCCGGGCTTTGGTCGAGCACGCGCCTGACCCGGCGACCCAGCGAACTCCTGGACGGCGCGACGCCATGCGCGCCAAGAAAGGCGCCACGGCATTGATGGCGCGCGACGCCAATCAGCAATTGGGCATAATCGGGCCCGGCGATGTCGGCGGCGAGCACGGCGTCGTCGGCCGCTTCCTCGCGCAGCTGATGTGCCTCGCGCGCCAGTACCCAGGCCAGCGGGTTGAACCAGAACACTGCCGTTGCGACCCGCGCCAGGATCAGCTTCGCCCAATCGAGATGGACGACATGCGCGAGTTCATGCGCGATGATCGCCTCGGCCTGTTCCGGCGCGAGCACGGCGGCGTCGTTGAGCAGAATAACGGGCCGCATCAGGCCCCAGCTGACGGGCGAACCGAGCTCGTCGCTCCTGAGCAAGGCCGTGCCGCTTTTGAACCCCATACGCCGCTGCGCCCGGGCCAGCGCGCCCAGCCACACGGGATCGACCAGCACCTCGGCACGAGCCCTTAGTCCAACGAGCCGCAGCAACGCGACAAGCGTAAGCGCCAGCAGCGCGAGTGTGGGAAGCAGATAGGCGTGGCGTGCAACCCCGGCGACGGCGCTGGAAAACGAGACGGCGGTGGGCGACCCCTGCGCGGCAGTGGCACGCACCGAAGCCGCCCGGTTACCCAAAATGCCCGAGGGCTCCGCTGTCTCGGCCGGGGCGATGGCAGCGAGGCGCGCAATGGGCGCGGGCAAGGACAGCGCAAGCGTCGGCAGCGCGACACTCTCAAGCGGCAACGCGACGAGCGCGAGTAATCCGAGATGCGCGATGGTCGAGCGCTGGCCCGCGGACCGCGCGCGGGTCAGGCGGAGCAAGAGGAGCGTCGCCGCCGCCACGAGCAGCGATTTTAACGCGAGGAGAAGGACGGTGATCGTCATTTCCCGCTGTCCCGCGCCAGGCGGGCCCGGGCGATCGCCGCTTCGAGCTCGTCGAGTTCACGCGTATCGATGTCCTGCGCCATGCCCAGCAACGCGCTGGCGGCGCTCACCGGCGATCCCTTGAAGAAGGTCCGCACGACTTGGCCGAGCGCTGTTCGCCGCGCCTGATTGTCGGAGACGGTAGGCGAATAGACAAAGCCGCGGTCGCTCTCCTGGCGCGACACGAAACCCTTGTCCTCGAGCCGCTTGAGCATTGCACGAACGGCCGATCCAGTCAGCGGATCAGGCAGTGCCGCGCAGATTTCGGACACAGTGCGCGATCCGCCCTGATACAGCAGGTCGACGATCTGACGTTCGCGCGGGGGCAATTGTGGAAGCATGGCTTACCTCGTGGCTACAAATGTAGCGTGCTACATTTGTAGCGCGGCTGCAAGCCTAAATATGTCGCATGCCTACTCCGTCACGACACGCTCAACTGCCACGCGCATGGATGAGCCGCCAATAGGCGCTGTCGGAACCCTCGATCAGCGGCCGCAGCCGATCGCGATGCGCTTCGAAGGCCGGGGTGGCCATGAAGGCCTGATGCGCTTCTCTCGAGTCGAATTCGGAAAGGAGCAGAAAGCGCCGGCCGCCCTCTTCGGCAAGGAGGCGGCCCCCGCGCGAACCCGCTATGTTGCCGAAAGCCGGAAGGCCCTCCAGCTGGGTCCGGGCAAAGGCTTCGACGTCGCCGGGCCGTACGGTGAAGATGTTGACGTTGAAGAGAGGGGCGTCAGGAAAAGCGGTCATCGGAGACTCCTTTATCGAACAAGGAGCATCTCCATAGAACCTCAAGCCAAGTTGAGGTCAAGGCGGAAATTCGGCAAGACAGATCAGGGAAAAAGACGCGGCGCCTGCAGGGGAAATGCAGGCGCCGCGCCGAGGTTGGCCTTGGGGCGGGGCTAGATCGAGCGCAGCGAGCGGAAGCCTTCGCGCAGGTCGTGGACTAGCAGATCGGGCTGCTCCCAGGCGGCGAAGTGACCGCCCTTTACCGGCTGGTTGTAGTAGACGAGGTTGGGATAGGCCCGCTCCGCCCAGGCCCGTGGCGTCCCGTAAATCTCGTCGGGGAAGTCGCTGACTGCCACCGGAACCTTGACGCCCTTGGGACTGAAAAAGCCGGTCTTGTTTTCCCAATAGAGGCGTCCCGACGAGACGCCGGTGTTGGTCAGCCAGAACAGCGTGACATTGTCGAGCACGTCGTCAGGGGTCAGTCCCTCGTCCTGCCCATCGAAGGACCGCGCGATCAATGCGAGGCTGGCCGCGTCATGATCGAGCAGGAATGTCGCAAGGCCGATCGGAGAATCCGCCAGTGCCGCCGATGACTGTGGCCGGTCGCCCATCCAGATCGCATAGGAGACATGCTTGTAGACATAGGCAAGCCGGTCGTACGCGCTTCTCTCCTCCTCGGTCAGGCCGGCCGGTGCCGCGGCGCCGGAAGCCGATGCGGCGTCGATCTCCGCCGGGATCGCGCCCGCCATGTTGACGTGGATGCCGCGCAGTTCGGGCGGTGCCTGGACGCCGATGAAGTCGGTGACGACCGAGCCCCAGTCTCCGCCCTGTGCGACGAAGTCCTTGTAGCCGAGGCGCTGCATCAGCGTGATCCAGGCGCTGGCGATGCGCTCCGGACCCCAGCCGGTCGAGCTCGGCTTGCCCGAAAAGCCATAGCCGGGCATCGACGGGATCACGACGTCGAACGCGTCCTCGGCCTTGCCGCCATGCGCCGTGGGATTGACCAGCGGATCGATGATTTTCAGCTGTTCGATGATCGAGCCCGGCCAGCCATGCGTCACGATCACCGGCAGGGCGTTTGCGTGGCGAGACCGCACATGGACGAAATGGATGTCCAGCCCGTCGATCTCGGTGATGAACTGCGGATAGCTGTTCAGCCGGGCCTCGACCTTGCGCCAGTCATAGCGGTCGCGCCAGTAAGCGAGCACCTGTTCGATCGTCTTGAGCGGCACGCCCTGGCTGAAATCGTCGACCGTTTCCTTCTCGGGAAGCCGGGCGTTCGCCAGGCGCTGCCGCAGGTCGGCAAGGGCGGCTTCGGGTACATCGACCCGGAAAGGACGGATGGCAACATCGTCGTGAGCGAAAGCAGCGACAATAGCCTGCGATGAATTGTTGGAAGATTGCGAAGTCATGACATTTCTCCTTTTGCGCCTCGGCGCCGATCAGCGAGTTGTTCGACTGACAATTGGAAGTTCTGCCAAATCATGACCGAAATATATGGTACCAAGGGGTGCCGGACCCTTAAGTATACTGTGCGGCCGCCGGGGAGCGGTGCATGGTATACCGAAGTACCATAGGCCGTTTTCTGCGCTTCTTGGTATGAAGTGCTGGAATTGGCGCTGAGAATATCGCCGCGCGTTCTGCCTCAAAGCCGTCCACCGAGGGAGACCAATGGACCATCGACGAAAGCCGCCCGACGACTGCATGGTGCCGCCCTGAAGCCACCGCGAGGACAGAATGGAAATCCAGCCCAGCCGCCAGTCGGACGATACGGACCTCCGGCGCGCCTATGTCCATCTGGCCGAAGCCCAGCGACTGAGCCAGACCGGCAGCTTCACCTGGGATTTCGACCGGGGCGAGCTTCTCTGGTCCGAAGAGCTTTGCCGCATTTTCGAGTTCGACCCGGCAACCACCATCACCACCGATCTGGTCGGGCAGTTCGTGCATCCGGCGGACTTGCCGGCGTTCGCCGCCACGCTGGAGGGCGCCGCCGCGGGCGGGGACGTCGATCTGCCCTACCGCATCGTGACCGCCAGCGGCGTCCTGAAACACCTCCACGCCGTCGGACACCGCATCGATTATGATGCGGAGCGACCCGTGATCATTGGCGCCGTGCAGGACGTGACCGAACGCAAGGTGGCCGAAGAGGCGCTGGACCGGGCGCGCGCCGACCTCGCCCATGTGGCGCGCGTCGCGACCCTGAGCGCGCTGACCGCATCGATCGCGCATGAGGTCAACCAGCCTCTCACCTCGCTCGTCACCAATGCCAGCACGTGCGTGCGTATGTTGGCGGCCGATCCTCCGAACCTGGACCTCGCCCGGACCACGGCGCAGCGCACGATCCGCGACGCCAATCGCGCGTCCGAGGTGATCCAGCGGCTCAGGGCGATGTTCGTCCGGAATGAGCCGGCGGCGGAAGCCGTGGACCTGAACGAGGCCGCAGCCGAGATACTCGCCCTCACATCGAGCGAGCTGCTCAGCGCGCGGGTCGAGGTGCACGCCGATTTCGCCGACGCCCTGCCGAGCATCCGCGGTGATCGAATCCAGCTCCAGCAGGTGATGCTGAACCTGGTCCTCAACGCGCGGGACGCGATGCTCGCGGTCGATGACCGCCCGCGGACCCTGCGCATTGCGACGATCGCGGACGGCCCGGGCCAGGTCCGTTTCTCGGTGCGCGACGCCGGCAGCGGGGTTGCGCCGGACAGTCTCGGCCGGCTGTTCGACGCCTTCTACACCACCAAAAGCGAGGGCATGGGCATCGGCCTTTCGATCAGCCAGTCGATCATCCAGGGCCATGAGGGCCGGATCTGGGCGGCGCCCAATGAGGATGGGCCGGGTGCGACCTTTTCCTTTTCGCTTCCCTTTGGCGTCGCGGACTCGCCTGAACCGGTCTCGAAGGATCTGTGATGGTGACGCGCAACCTCGTGTCGGTCGTCGACGACGATGAATATGTCCGCGAGGCCTTGCCGGACCTGTTGAGGTCGTTCGGCCTGGAGTCGCAGTCCTTCGCCTCGGCCGCGGCGTTCCTCGCGTCGGAAAGCCTCGATCGGACAGGATGCCTGATCCTCGACGTGACCATGCCCGGCATGACTGGCCCCGAACTGCAGCTGGAGCTCGCGAGGCGCCGCTGCGATATTCCCATCGTCTTCATCACCGCCGATGCCGACGAGTCGCTGGGTCCGAGAATGTTGCGGCGGGGCGCGGTGGCGTTCCTGAAGAAGCCCTTCAGCGAGGCGGCCATGATCGAGGCGGTCAACGCCGCGCTGGATTCGGGAAGGGATATGCTATGCGGTTGACCCCCGACGCAGATCGCCGAAACGGCCCCAGATGATGGCACCAACGTCCGCCCTGTCAGATGCCACACCGACCGTCTTCGTCGTCGATGACGACGAATTCGTGCGCGAGGCGCTCGAGACCATGATCCAGGTAGCCGGCTGGCATGCGTGCACCTTCGCCTCGGCCGCCTCCTTTCTCGCATGCCCGCCGGCGACCGGCGCAAGCTGTCTTGTGCTCGACGTCAACTTGCCGGGCCTTAGCGGCCTCGATCTTCAGACGGCCCTCGCCGACGATCGGGGCGACATGCCGATCATCTTCGTCACGGGATTCGGCGATATCCCGATGTCCGTCCGGGCGATGAAGGCCGGTGCGGTGGAGTTCCTGACCAAACCCTTCAGCGAGCAGGTCATGCTCGATGCCATCCGCGCCGCGCTGGACCGCAGCCGGGCGGCCGTCGGCGATCAGGCGGCGTTGCAGGAGCTCCGCGACCGCTACGCGGATCTCAGCCCCCGCGAGCGTCAGGTCATGGCCGGGGTGGTCTCGGGCCGTATGAACAAGCAGGTGGGCGGCGACCTCGGCATCACCGAGATCACCGTGAAGAAGCACCGCGGTCGCGTGATGGAGAAGATGCGCGCTCGTTCCCTGGCCGAGCTTGTCACGATGAGCGCAAGTCTGGGCATTTCCGCTCCGGTAAAAGGTTAGGCATCGGGCTTGCGGCCAATCGGCGCCGCCGCCCCGCCAAGGCTGCTTTACAAGCGCAACACACCTGCTAGCTTCCCGCCAACCGGAGGGAATCCATGCTGAAGATCGAGAAGCTCACCCATGTCTATGGCAACGGCACGGTGGCGTTGGACGGCGTCGATCTGACCATCCCGCCCGGCATGTTCGGCCTGCTCGGCCCGAACGGCGCCGGCAAGTCCACCTTGATGCGCACGGTCGCGACCTTGCAGACGCCGACCTCCGGTACGATAAGCTTCGATGGCCTCGACGTGATCGCGGAGCCCGAGAAGCTGCGCCGCGTGCTCGGCTATCTCCCGCAGGATTTTGGCGTCTATCCGCGCGTCTCGGCCTATGACATGCTCGATCACATGGCGGTGCTGAAGGGCATTTCCGGGCGCGGCGAGCGCAAGGCGACGGTCGAGGGGCTGCTCAACCAGGTCAATCTCTGGGGCGTGCGCAAAAAGGCGCTGGCCGGTTTCTCGGGCGGCATGCGCCAGCGTTTCGGCATCGCCCAGGCGCTGATCGGCGGCCCCAAGCTGATCATTGTCGACGAGCCGACCGCCGGCCTCGATCCCGAAGAGCGCAATCGCTTTCTCAACCTGCTCGGCGAGATCGGCGACGATGTCGTCGTGATCCTGTCGACTCATATCGTCGAGGACGTGGCCGATCTCTGCCCGCTGATGGCGGTGCTGGCCGGCGGGCGCATCCTGCTCCAGGGCGCGCCGCTCGACCTGATCGAGGCGACGCGCGGCCATGTCTGGAAGAAGACGATCGACCGGAGCGAGCTCGATGCCTATCGCGCGGATCACCGCGTCATCTCGACCCGGCTGTTCGCCGGCCGCACCATCATCCATGTCCTGAAGGACGCATCGCCCGGCGACGGGTTCGAGCCGGTCGCCGGCGGGCTCGAGGATGTCTATTTCTCGACGCTCGACACCTCGCGTCGCGCGGCCTGATCATGGGCATGTTCGCGGGGGTCACCCGGTTCGAGCTTCGCTACCAGCTGCGCAACCCGGTGCTCTGGGTCGCGGTGGTGGTGTTCTTCCTGCTCGGCTTCGGGGCGACGACGGTCGACCAGATCCAGATCGGATCGGGCGGCAACGTCCACAAGAACGCGCCCTTCGCCATCGCGCAGGTCGTGATCATCATGTCGGTCTTCTACATGTTCGTGTCGACGGCGTTCGTCGCGAACGTCGTGGTGCGCGATGACGAAACCGGCTTCGGGCCGATCGTGCGCGCGACGCGGATCACCCGCATCTCCTACCTCATGGGCCGCTATACCGGTGCCTATATCGCCGCCGCGCTCGGCTTTCTCGCGGTGCCGTTCGGCATCTGGCTCGGTTCGCACATGTGGTGGGTCGACAGCGAGACGCTCGGGCCGAATATACTGTCCTATTATGCCGCGCCCTATCTCTGGTTCGCGCTGCCCAATCTGCTGCTGACCTCGGCCTTGTTCTTCGCGCTTGCCACCATGACGCGGTCGATGATGGCGACCTATCTCGGCGTGGTCGGTTTCCTGATCCTGTGGACGGTCGCCAGCGTCGTGCTCGATCGCAACCCTGCCTATGAGCTGGCCGGCGCTTATGGCGAGCCCTTCGGCATCGGCGCCTATTCCTATGTGACCAAATACTGGACTGCCGCGGATCGCAACACGCTCGTCGCGCCGGTCGATGGCATGCTGTTGTTCAACCGCGCGATCATCGTCGCGATCGGCCTCGCCGCGCTAGCCCTGGCAACCGCCACCTTCCGCTTCGGCGCCCGCCCGTCAAAGGCCAGCCGCCGCGCGCTGAAGCTTCAGCAACAGGTCGAGGCACCCGCCGCGTCGGCGCCGCCCGAAACCCTCAATGCTCCGCTCCCGACCCCGAGCTTCGGCCGCGCCACCGCCTGGGCGCAGCTCCGTGCCCGCACCCGGCTGGAACTCGGCCAGGTGTTCAAAAGCCCGGCCTTTTTCGTCCTGATGGCGCTCGGCCTGTTCAACGCGGCCGCCGCGATGATCGATCTCGGCGAGGTGTTCGGCACGCCCGTCCTGCCGGTCACCCGTGTCGTCATCGGCCTGCTGGAGGGATCGTTCAGCATCATCCCGGTGATCATCGCGATCTATTATGCCGGCGAACTGGTCTGGCGCGAGCGCGACCGCAAGATCCACGAGATCATCGACGCCTCGGCGATCCCCGACTGGGCCTATGTCGTGCCCAAGGCGCTCGCGGTGGTGCTGGTGCTGTTCTCGACCCTGCTGGTCAGCGTCGTCGCCGGCCTCGTGACTCAGCTGCTCCACGGATATGCCGATGTCGAGCTCGGCAAGTACCTGCTCTGGTACGCGCTGCCCGACACGATCGGCTTCACGCTGATCGCGGTGCTCGCCGTGTTTATCCAGGCGCTCAGCCCGAACAAATATCTCGGCTGGGGCCTGATGGTGTTCTACTTCATCATCATCCGGGTGACGCTGCGCAATCTCGGCTTCGGCGATGCGCTCTACAATTACGGCCAGTCTCCGCCCCTTCCGCTGTCCGACATGAACGGCATGGGCAAGTTCTGGATCGGCGCCTGGTGGCTGCGGCTTTACTGGACGGCGTTCGCGGTGATGCTGCTGGTGCTCGCCCATGCCCTGTGGCGCCGCGGCACCGAGACCCGGCTGCGCCCGCGGTTGAAGCGCCTCCCGCGCCGCCTGGCCGGCCCGGCGGGCTGGGTCGGCGGCATTGCGCTGGCGGTGTTCGTCGCGAGCGGGGTGTATATCTTCATCAACACCCATGTGTGGAACCATTATTCCACGCCCGTCGCCGACGAAGCCTTTATGGCCGATTACGAAAAGGCGCTGCTGCCCTATCAGAAGCTGCCCCAGCTGTCGGTGACCGCCGCGCGCGTATCGGTCGATCTGCGCCCGCAGGAACCCGGCCTGACCGCAAAGGGCGTGCTGACCCTGGTCAACAAAACGCCCGGCCCGATCCAGGACGTACATGTCCGTATGGGCGATCAGGCAACGAAGATCGGCTCGATCGCCATCCCGGGCGCGAAACTGGCCCGCGATTATCCGAAATTCCAGTACCGCATCTATCGCCTCGCGGCCCCGCTCGCGCCCGGCGGCACCACCAGCCTGGCCTTCCGCACCGAGCGCACCCAGCGCGGCTTCCGCAACAGCGGCAACGATGTGCGGGTCGTGCAGAACGGCACCTTCGTCAACAATTTCGAGTTCGTGCCGATGATCGGCATGGACCAGAACAGCCTGCTGCAGGATCGCGTCAAGCGCCGCAAATACGGCCTCCCGCCCGAGCTTCGCCCCGCCAAGCTGGAGGATATGAAGGCGACGCGCTTCAACCAGCTTCGCACGGACTGGATCAGCACCGACATCACCGTCACCACCGATGCCGGCCAGACCCCGATCGCCCCCGGTTACAAGGTCAGCGACACGACCGCCGATGGCCGGCGCACCGCGCGCTTCGTCGTCGATGCGCCGATCCAGAACTTCTATTCGGTCCAGTCGGCGCGCTATATCGAAAAGCACCTGATGCATGACGGCGTCGATCTGGTGGTTTATTATGACGCGCGGCACGGCGCCAATGTCGACCGCATGCTCGCTGCCTTCGCGCACGGCCTCGATTATTATCAACCCGCGTTCGGCCCCTATCAGTTCCGCCAGGCCCGCATCATCGAATTCCCGGCCTATGCCGATTATGCGCAGGCGTTCGCGGGGACGATGCCCTATTCGGAAAGCATCGGCTTCATCGCCGACCTCTCCGATCCCGAGAAGATCGATTACGTCACCTATGTCGCCGCGCACGAGCTGGCGCACCAATATTGGGCGCACCAGGCGATCGGCGCGGACATGCAGGGCTCCACCATGCTCACCGAGACCTTGGCGCAATATTCGGCGCTGATGGTGATGGAGAAGCTCTACGGCCGCGACCAGATCCGCCGCTTCCTGAAGTTCGAGCTCGATCGCTATCTGCGCAGCCGCGGCGGCGAAGTGATCGAGGAACTGCCGCTCTACCGGGTCGAGAACCAGCAATATATCCATTACCGCAAGGGCTCGCTGGTCATGTACCGGCTGAAGGACGCGCTGGGCGAGGACCGGGTCAACGCCGCGCTGAAGCGCTATCTCGAACGCTTCCGCTTCAAGGGCGCGCCCTTCCCGCGCTCGCTCGACCTGATCGCCGAGTTCCGCAAAGGCGCCTCACCCGAGGAGCAGGCGCTGATCACCGATCTGTTCGAACGCATCACCCTGTACGACATCAAGACCAGGGGCGCGGTGGTGAAGAAGCTCCCCGACGGCCGGTTCGAGACCATGCTGACGGTCGAGGCCCACAAGCTCTACGCCGACGGCAAGGGCACGGAGACCGAAGCGAAACTGGCCGAGACGGCGGAGTTCGGCCTGTTCGCCGCCATGCCCGGCCGCGGCGCCTTTGCGAAGAAGGACGTGCTGCTGCTGCAACGCCTGCCGCTCAGGACCGGCACCCAGACGATCAGGCTGGTCACCGCGACAAAGCCGGCCTTTGCAGGCGCCGATCCCTATAACGTCCGGATCGATCGCAACTCGGACGACAACGTCATCGCGACGACGGGCTAGGTGCCGCCTTCGCCTTGATGATGCGCTGCATCGTGTTGACGCAGGCGCGGATGAGGCTCGGCGCATGGACGGTGATGGTCGGCTGGCAGGCCTCGCGCACTTCCCGATCGGCCTCGGTGATGAGATATTTGTCGCCGCTGCGCTCGTACATGATCGTGCGGGAATAAGCGCGCCCGACCCGGGTGGACACCCAGTCGAGCGGTGCTCGCTCGCGCGTGGCTTCCTCCAGCGCGAGGCCGAAGGCAGTGACTGACTCGTCGAGATGCCCCGTTTCCTTTTCGCGCAGCCCGAGCTCCTGCAGCGAATAGCCGAGATCGCTCTGGGTCCTCGCCCAGAACAGCGGTGTCCGGTCGCGGCGCATTTCGCCGAGCGCGAGGCGGTAGCGATCGACCGATTCGCGCAGGCGCGCCTTGCTGTCCTGCAAGGTCCCGAGCGTGAACAATGCCCGCGCCAGCCCGGCATCGATCGTGGGCCAGTAGCGAATGTCGGGCGTCCGGCCACGCCGCCGGATCGCCAGCTGATAGGATGCGATCGCCTCGCGCAGCCGGGCCGGGCTTTGCGCGGTCTTTCCAAGCGCTTCCAGCGACTGGCCGATATTGATGTGGAGCGCGATCCAGGCAGCGGCCGGATCGCTCGCGCGCTTGTATTCGAGCAGCGCCAGGCGATAGGCGGCAATCGCCTCCTCGAGATGGGCAGTGCCGCCCTGCACCCTGTCGAGATTGTACAGGGCATCCCCGATCGCGCTTTGCGTGCTGGCCCAGAGCAGCGGCGAGCGGTGGCGCGGCGTGAGCGGAAGGGCCAGCCGGAGCAGGTGCAGCCCGCGCTGGACCGCGGCCTTGTCCCGCTCGACCTCGCCCACCTTGCTCCGTGCCACCGCCGCGTCCGTCAGCCGCAACCAGCGGGCATAATTGCTCAGCCGGGTTTCGTCGGCTGCCGACAGGCGCAGCGCTTCGGCGCGATCATGCTCCTGCTTGAAGTCGGCTATCTTGGCGCGGACTTCGACTGCTTCCACCCAGGCATTGCCGCGCGCGCTCGACCATGGCTCGCGCAACGCGTCGAACCTTGCCATGGCGCGGTCGACGGCATCGATATCCTTGTCCCGGAACCCTGCGGTCGCGCGGTCGAGCGCCTCATCGGCGTTGGCGCGCCAGGGCTCGTCGATCGTCCTGATGTGCCGTTTGATCGCCAGGATACTGGCCGATATCTCCGCCAGGCTCGCCAGATCCTGCGACAGCTTGCCGTCATAGCCATAATCCGGACCACGCAGATCCTGCGCGACCGAACGCACCGTCCACATGGTCTTCTCGAGCGCGTCGGGATCTCCGTCGGAAAGCGCCGCCGTACTGTCGGCGGGCGGCGGCGGCCGCTGCGCGACGGCAGGAGCGGCAGGCCAAAGCAGAAGCGCGGGGCCACATCGACTTAGCGCGAACCAGATAACTCTCCGTTTCATCATCGCCCCCCGATCCTCCAGACCGTTCTAGGGTCCGTTGGTGGGGCCCGCAACGGCTCGGGCGGCCGACGATCCCGGACCCGAAGGATTACCCTTCGATCCCTGCCTTCAACCCCGCCAGCAACTCCTGCCACCATTGCCCATGACGCTGCAGGAACAACATGCCGACCATGCCATGCCGCGCTACATGCGGGGCAGGCACGCTGTCCCAGCCGAGATGCTCGACGGTGACGCGCGTCTCCGCGCCGATCGCTTCGAACCGCACCTCGACCTGGGTGGATTGGTCCTCCGTGAAGCTCGCCTGCCGCCAGGTCAGGCCGAGCCGCGCGCCCGGTTCCCAGGTCGTGACCCGGCCGATCTCGAACACCGCGCCGTCAGCCTGGGTCTCGGTGAAGCGCCCGCCCGCCATCGGCTCGATCGCCAGGGTCCCCGGCCCGGCGCGCGTGAAGCGGAACAACTGGTTGGGGCGCCACCAGAGGTGGATCTCGCGGGTGAACGCCTCGAACACCCGCTCCGGGGTCGCCGCGATGCGCAGCGCGACCAGCACGCGCGAGCTCATCGCCGCTCCTCGACATGCGCCTTGAGCGCCCCGAGCTGATCCGCCCAGAGCTGCTCGGTCTCGTCGACCCAGGATTTGAGGCCCGCCATCGATCCCGCTTTCAGCGCATAGATGCGCACCCGCGCATCATAATCCGGGTGCACTTCCTCGATCAGCCCGCCGGTCTTCAGGGTGCGCAGATGCCGGCTGAGCGCGGCGGGGCTCAGCCCGATACTCTCGGCCAGCTCGCCGGCGCGGTGCGGCCGGTCGCGCAGCAGCTCGACCACGCGCCGCCGGGTCGGGTCGGCCAGCGCGGCCAGCGTGCGGTCGATCGCGGCGGCCGCGCTCAGGAGAACATCTCGATCTTGAGGCCGGTCGCCTTTTCGGATTCCTCGGCCGAGAAGGGCCGCATGGTCTGCGCGAAGGTCCAGACATGTCCTTCGGGGTCGCGCGCGCGATAGGTGCGGTCGCCATAGAATTGGTCGGCCGGTTCCTGCACGATCGCCGCACCGGCCGCCCGCGCCCGGTCGCAATGCGCATCGATGTCGCTGTCCAGATTGACGTGCAGGCCCTGGCTGTTCTTGCCGCCGATGCTCGCCGGGCTGGCGGTATAATCGGCCCATTCATTGCCGATCATGATATAGCCATTGCCGAAGCTCAGCTGGGCATGGACCATCTTGTTGTCGGGATCGGTGATGAGCATCGCCGGCTCGAAGCCGAAGGCCTTTTCCAGCCAGGTGAAGGCCGCCAGCGGGTCGCGGTAGAAGATGGCTGAGGCGAGCGAGGCGCGGTCCATGAGATTTTCCCTTCACGAATCGATCAATATTTAACGTTATAGGCAAATATATTGACGCGCGTCAAACCGCCACGCTGCGCCTATGATCGGGCGGGGAGATGTCACATGCGGATCATGCTCGTCACACTGGCGATGGCCATCGCGATGCCGGCCTCGGCCCAGGACCGCGCGGCTTTGGTCGGAGTCTATGACGGCCATCAGACCGAGATGGGCGCCCAGCTCAGCCTGACCGCCGATGGGCGGTTCGAATACGGCCTGGTCTATGGCGCGCTCGACGAGGCGGGGCAGGGGCGCTGGGTCGTGAAGGATGGCCGCGTGCTGCTGACCAGCGATCCCGTCACGCCGCCGCGCTTCGTCTTCACCGGGCAGAAGCCGGCGCCGGCCGGCGCATTGCGGCTCTCGCTCGAGGCGCCGAAGGGCATATCGCTGCAATATTTCGATGCCGTCTTCACCTCGGCCAGGGGCGCGACCAAAGGCGGGCAATTGACCGAGGATGGCCTGTCGCTGCCGCTCGACGCCGCCGATCCGCCGGTCAGCGTGCGCCTGTTCCTGCCGATGTTCGAGCTGGCGGGCGAGGTGGTGCCGATCGACCCGGCCAAAGGCTATGGGCTGAGCTTCCGCTTCGAGCCGAACGACATCGGCAAGGCCGATTTCCGCGAGACCGCGCTGACGATCGACAAGGGCGATCTGGTGTTCGACCGGTTCGGCCGGACGATCCGCTTCAGGAAAGTGGAGTAGGGCAGATCGACATTCGGATGCGCCGCCTTGTTCCTCTCCAGTGGGAGAGGATAGTGTAGCTTGGCAACTTGTTGCCTAGCGTAACTTGGTGAGGGGCTCCGGGAGCCTTCGATAGCTCCCGGAGCCCCTCACCAACTCCGACTAGATCGCTGCGCTCTCAAGTCTCCGTATCAGTTTTGTCGGGAGGCAGGTCGAAATGCCCCCCGGGCATTTCTCAATCATGCCGGGGGCATGATTGACCTGACTCCCGACAAAACTCCCAAAGGAGAGGACGAAGTGAATGTCGATGTGCCCCTGGCTCCCCTCCCGCGAGCGGAAGGGGAGGTGAGACGGCGCTATTTCCGCCAGACCGCCACGCTGCGCGACCCGCAGACATAGTTGGACACGCGCTTGTAGCCCTTGGCCGTGTTCTCGGCGTGCTTCGCCGCGGCGACGTCCGGGGTCATGCCGAAACCATAGAGCCATGCGCCGGTGGTCGGGACCCACCAGGTGTCATAGGTAGAGCCATTGTTCTGGCAGGTGGCGAGGTTCAGCATCTCGCCGGAATTGAACATATGGTCGACGTGGCGCTTGAAGTCCTCGTCCTTGATGCCTTTGAAATTCCAGGTGCCGATCTGGTGCGGCGGCCAGAGCAGGATCGGCCCGCGCGGCAGCTGCTTGCCGGCGATCGGCGTCCACGGCCCGTTGATGTCGGCCTTGCCGTCGACATAGGGGGTGGTCAGCCCGCGGTCGAACATCGGCTTCACCGGCTTGCCGTCCTTCTCCATATGGATGTGGAGATGCGGTCCGCTCGACGCGCCCGAATTGCCGACCTTGCCGATCACCTGCCCGGCCTTGATCCGCGCGCCGTTCACGACGATCGCTTCCTTGCGGATGTCGGGATTGCCCTGGACGATGGCATTGTCCTTCAGCAGCGTCGCATTGTGCGGGCAGAGCGCGGCCGGGATCGAGCCGGGGATGGTGTGGGCGTAGAGCGCGACGGTGCCGTCGTCCTGCTTCACCCACAGATGATTGCCGCCACCCGGGATGAGGCCCTTGTCATAGGCGGGGTGCTTGTCGCCCGCGGGGTTCTCGGGGGCATTGCGCCAGCATCCGATCACGGTGCCGTCGGCCATCGCATAGATCGGCTTGCCATAGACGACATAGTTGGCGTTGATCTTTTTGTCGGTCGCGCCTTCCTTCAGGTCGGTCCATTGGGCGTCGCTGACGCGGCGGCGCGCGATGATGTCCTGCCCTTCGGCCTGGATGCCGCCGGTATGGACATTGGTGCTGAAGCGTTCGCCGGCGGCGAGATCATTGCCACGCAGCGGCATCGTATGGGCATCGGCGATTACGGGCAGCATCAGGGCGACCGCAAGGATCGCTGGTTTAGAGGTTTTCAAGATAGGTCTCCGTCTTGGCGACGCCCCCGCCGGCCAGGGCCGCCTATTGGCCTCAAAGCGGGGCAAGAGAAGGTGCAGCGACGCACGCCACCGTTGCACGGCAGGATGCAACGGTTGCACGAGGTGGGCCTCGTCCGCATAGTCGCGCGCCATGAGCAGCTTTGCAGACCGGCTGACGCTCGTCCTTGCCGCCTTGTCCCTCAGCAGGGGCCGGCTCGCGGCGGAAATGGGCGTGGACAAGTCGCTGGTCGGCCGCTGGTGCTCGGGCAACACCACCCCCTCGGCCTATAATCTCGATCGCCTGACCAATTTCGTGGCGGCGCGCAGTCCCGGCTTCACCATGCTCGACTGGCAGGCCGACCTGGCCGTCCTCGCCGTCCGGTTCGGCGTCGAGCCGCCACGCCCGCCCGTTGCCGACGGCCTGCCGGGCTGGGACTGGCTGTCGCCGACGCTCCTGTCCGAAGCGATGACCAATACCCGCATGAACGGCGAGGCGTTCGAGGGCATCTGGCGCACCACCCGCCCGTCGGCGGATTCGCCGGGCATGTTCGCGCATGATCATATGCTGCAATATCGCGCGCGCAATGGATTGCTGCGCTATCGGCTCGGCGTCTGGCGGCTGCGTTTCGACGGCTGGGCCCTGCCGATCCAGAACCAGCTTTTCTCCATGGCCAGCGACCCGGTCAGCGGCGTCTTCATCTTCTCGATCGTGAAGGGCGTCGCGCGCCGCAAGGCCATGGTGCTCGACGGCATCTCGCTCACCTGCCTGCGCAACACGGACGGCGATATCGTCGCGACGCCGTGCATCTTCGAACGCGTTGCCGATCTTACCGGCGATGCCGTCGCCGATGAGGCGCGGTTCGAAGCCTTCATGGAGGACGGGCCGATCCACAGTGCGCCGGACGCGGTGCCCGACGAGATCCGCGCACACCTGTTGCCTGATGTCGGTCCAGCCGCAGCGGCGACAGGTGGCGAAATGCTGATGCTCATGCGCTTCGCCAACAGCCTGTCGCGGGCCGCGCCCGTCGGCGGCGACCTGCCCGAGGCTTCTTAGGTAATCGGCATTCACACCCCTTTTTTTCCTCTCCCATTGGAGAGGAAATAAAAGCCTAAGGCGTCGCCGGATCGCGCCGCACCGGCGCCGGCGCATCCTGCCAGCCGCCGCCCAGCGCCTTGAACAGGCTGATCTGCGCATCCGCCACCGCCGCATCCGATTGCGCCAGCGCGGCGCGTGCATCGGCACGATCGCGCTCGGCCTCGATCAGCAGCAGGAAGCTGTCGGCACCATAATCGAAGCGCAGCCGCGACAGGCGCGCCGCTTCGGTGCTCGACTGCGCCGCACGGGCGAGTGCCGCATTGCGATCCAGCGCACCGGCATAGCGCGCGAGCGCCTGCTCGACTTCCTTCAGCGCCGTCAGCACCGTCCCGTCGAAGCGCGCAAGCGATGCGTCGGCGCCAGCCTCGGCCTGGCGGACGCGGGCGCGCCCCGCCGTCATGTTGGGGAAGCTCCAGGAGATCAGCGGGCCGAGCGACCAGGAGAAACCCGCCGGCTTGAAGATGTCGCCCGGCTTCTGCGCGCCGAAGCCGACCGAGCCGAGTAGCCGGATCGAGGGATAGAGATCCGCCGTCGCGACACCGACGCGGGCGGTGTCCGCGGCCAAAGTGCGTTCGGCCGCGCGGACATCGGGGCGCCGGGCGAGCAGCGCCGCGCCGTCGCCGACCGGTACCGTCACGGTCACGCGCGGCGGGGTCGTGCATCTGTCGGCATCGGCGTCGATCACTTCGGGCGCATGGCCGGTCAGCGTCGCCAGCGCATAAAGCGCGGCGCGCCGTTCGGCCTCGAAAGTCGGGATCTGCGCCTGGGTGTTGGCGAGCAGCACGTCGGCGCGCTGCACGTCCCGGCGGGTGCCGCGCCCGGCCTCGAACAGCGTGTTGGTCAGGTCGAGCGTCTGCTGCTGGAGCTTCACCGTCTCGAGTGCGACCGAACGCTGCGCTGCGTTCGAACAGGCCTGGGCATAGGCACGCGCGGTTTCCGCCGCGACGGAGACCCGGGCCGCGTCGAGCTGCGCGGCGGCGGCATCGGTGTCGCCCCGCGCCGCCTCGATCGCGCGGGTCACGCCGCCGAACAGGTCGATCTCATAGGAAGCATCGAAACCCAGCGAATAGAAATCGGTCTCGAACGACTTGCCGGTCGGGCTCTGCGTCGCGGGCGTGCGGCTGCGGGTCGCCTGGGCGCTGAGATCGGTGCTCGGCAACCGCGCGCTGCGCTGCTCGGACAGGACGGCGCGGGCGCGGGCGAGATTCGCCGCCGCCGTGCGGATATCGGTATTATGCGCCAGCGCGTCCGTGACGAGCCGGTCGACGACCGGATCGTTATAGAGCTGCCACCAGTGATCGGGCAGCGGCGTTGCCGCGACGCGATTGGTCCGCGCGGTCTCGGCAAAGCCGGCGGCCGAGCTACTGGGGGTGGAGGGGTGTTTGTAGTCAGGTCCGACGGTGCAGGCGGAAAGGGCGAGGACAGAAGCCAACACCCCCATTACCTTCCCCGGCGAAGTTGGGCCACCGCATTTGCGTGCGTCGACGCTTGTTTCGGAGCTGGCGAAGAGAAAAGGGGTTCGCGCGGAGGTGCGGAGGCGCGGAGGTGCCGGGACGCGATCGAATGAAACGCCGATCGCGGAAGCGATATCGACATCTCTGCGCCTCTGCGCCTCCGCGCGAACCCCTTTCTCCACCTTCTCGACTGTGCACTGCATCAGATGCGATAGCCCTGCTTCGCCGGGGAGGCGGAAAGAGAAAAGGCGAGCCCGCATCATGCCGGCTCTCCCGCAGGCTCGGCATGCGGCGTCTCAGGCGTCTTCTTCCGCGGAATCTTGCTCGATACCCAGTCGCCCAGCTTGCGGCTGATCACATAGAAGCTCGGCGTGAACAGCAGGCCGAAGGTGGTCACGCCGATCATCCCGAAGAACACCGCCACGCCCAGCGCCTGGCGCATCTCGGCGCCCGGACCGGACCCGATCACCAGCGGCAGCACGCCGAGGATGAACGCGATCGAGGTCATCACGATCGGGCGCAGGCGCTGCTCGGCGGCATGCTCCGCGGCGGCGTGCATCTCCATGCCCGCTTCCTCGTTCTGCCGCGCGAACTCGACGATCAGGATCGCGTTCTTCGCCGCCAGCCCGATCAGCACGACCAGCCCGATCTGGGTGAGGATATTGTTGTCCCCGCCCATCAGGTTCACGCCCAGGATCGCAGCGAGCAGGCACATCGGCACGATCAGGATGACCGCCAGCGGCAGCACCAGGCTTTCGTAATTCGCCGCGAGCAGCAGGAACACGAACAGCACCGCCAGCCCGAACACCAGGCCGGCGGTATTGCCCGCCGCCTGTTGCTGCAACGCCAGCTCGGTCCATTCGAAGCGCATGCCCTTGGGCAGGGTCTCTTCCGCCAGCTTCGCCATCGTCTTCAGCGACTGCCCCGAGGAGAAGCCGCGCACGGTGTCCCCCTGGAATTCCGCCGACGGATAGAGATTGTAGCGCACCACCCGGTACGGCCCGCTGTCGTTCTTCAGGGTCATCACTGCATCGAGCGGCACCATCTCGCCCGCCGCCGATCGCGTGCGCAGATGCCCGACATCGGAGACCTCGTCGCGGTACGGCGCATCCGCCTGCGCAGTCACGCGATAGGTGCGGCCGAGGAAGTTGAAGTCGTTGACATAGGTCGAGCCGAGATAGGTGCCGAGCGTCGAGAAGACATTCTCCACCGGCACGCCGAGCTGCTCGGCGCGTTCGCGGTCGACATCGGCGAACAGGCGCGGCGTGCGCGTGTTGAAGGTGGTGAAGGCGCTGGTGATGCCCGGCGTCTGGTTCGCCTTCATCATCATCGCAAAGGCCGCGCCCTCGAGCGCCTTGAGCCCCAGATTGCTGCGGTCCTCGATCAGCATCTTCCAGCCGCCGCCGGTGCCGATCCCGCGGACGGGCGGTGGCGGCACGACCAGGATGTTGCCACCGTTGATCGATCCGAACGCCTTGCGCATCTCGTTGGCGATCACATCGGCATTGGCGCGGTCGGCATGCGGCTTCAGCGGGATGAACATCGCGCCGGCATTGGGCGCGGTGGAGAAGGTCGCGCCGTCCAGGCCGGCAAAGGCGACGGTCGCCTCGGTCGCCTTGTTGGCGCGGGCGATCTGCCCCGCCCGGTTCATGATCTCGGTCGTGCGCTGCAGCGAGGATCCCGGCGGCAATTGGATGACCGCGATCAGATACCCCTGGTCCTGCGCGGGAATGAAACCGGTGGGGGTCGCGGTGAAGCGCCAGCCGGCCAGCGCGATCAGCCCGATATAGACGATGCCGACCAGCGCCAGCGCGCGGACGGCGCGCGCGGTGAACTTGCCGAAGCGCTCGCCGACCTTGTTGAAGCCGCGGTTGAAGCCGCGCGCGAACCGCGCGGGCCAGCCGAGCGGGCCGGGCCGGGGCTCGCTCTCATGCTTGTGCTTCAGCACGATCGCGGCGAGCGCCGGCGACAGCGTCAGCGAGACGAAGGCGGAGATGACCGCCGCCGACACGATGGTCAGCGCGAACTGCTTGTAGAACTCGCCCGAGATGCCGGGGATGAAGCTGGTCGGGATGAACACGCCGCACAGCACCAGCGAGATCGCGATCAGCGCGCCCGACACTTCGTCCATCGTCTCGTGCGCGGCATCGCGCGGCGACAGGCCCTTTTCCTCCATCAGCCGTTCGATATTCTCGACGACGACGATCGCATCGTCGACGACGATGCCCACCGCGAGCACCATGCCGAACAGCGAGAGGTTGTTGAGGCTGAAACCGAAGGCCGCCAGCATCGCCAGCGATCCGATCAGCGCCACCGGCACCGCGATCAGCGGGATGATCGTCGCGCGCCAGCTTTGCAGGAACAGCAGCACGACCAGCGCGACCAGGACGATCGCCTCCATCAGCGTGTGGTACACTGCCTCGATCGACGCCTCGATATAGTCGGTCGGGTTGTAGGGGATGCTGTACGTCATTCCCGGCGGGAAGCTTTTCGCGGCTTCCGCGATGTCGGCCTTGACTGCCTCGGCGGTGGTCAACGCGTTGGATCCGGGCAGCTGGGTGATGGCGATGCCGATCATCGGCTTGCCCGACAGGAAGGCGTTGATCCCGTAATCCTGCGCGCCGATCTGCACGCGGGCGACGTCGCGCAGGCGCGTCATCCGTCCCTGGTCGTCGCGCTTGACGATGATCTCGCCGAACTGCTCGGGGGTGGTGAGCCGGCCGGTAGCCTGGATGCCGAGCTGGAAGGCAGTGCCGCCGCGGTTGAACGGCGGCTGGCCGACCGATCCGACCGCGACCTGGGCATTCTGCGCGCGGATCGCCGCGACGATCTCGTCGACGGTCAGGTTGCGCGAGGCGGCGCGGTCCGGATCGATCCAGATGCGCATATTATAATCGCGGCCGCCGAACGCGCGCACGCCGCCGACGCCGGGGATGCGCGCCATGCGGTCGATGATCTGCGTCGTCGCATAGTTGGAGACATATTGCTGCGGCAGCGACCCGTCGGGCGAGGTCAGCGCGATCACCATCAGGATGTCGGGGGAGTTTTTCGCGACGGTGACGCCGATCTGGCGGACCTCGGCGGGCAGGCGCGGCTCGGCGGTGGAGACGCGGTTCTGCACCAGCACCTGCGCCTGGTCGACATTGACGCCCTGCTTGAAGGTGACGGTGATCGCGAGCGACCCGTCGCCCGTTGCCGACGAGGACATGTAGAGCATGTTCTCGACGCCGTTGATCGATTCCTCGAGCGGCGCGGCGACGGTTTCGGCGAGGGTCTCGGCGGTGGCGCCGGGATAATTGGCGGTCACCACCACGGTCGGCGGCGCGATCTCGGGATATTGCGCGACGGGCAGGCCGGGATAGGCGACCAGCCCGAACACCACGATCAGGATCGACAGCACGGCCGCGAAGATCGGCCGCTCGATGAAGAAATGGGGGAATTTCACGGGGTCAGTTCGCCGTCGCTTCGGACGCCGGCGGCGCCGAGTCGGGTTGCGAGGTGGGCGATGTGTTGGCCGCCTTGGGCCGCATCGTGACCTTCTTCGCCTGCACCGGGGATCCGGGTTGCAGGTTGGTGATGCCTTCGATCACCACCAGCTCGGTCGGGGCGAGACCGGTCTTGATGACGCGCAGGCCCTCGACCTGTGGGCCGGTCTCGACCGGCCGCGGCGATGCCTTGCCGTCCTTGCCGACGACATAAACGAGCTTGCGGGTCTGGTCGGTGATGATCGCCTCGTCGGGGACGAGCATCGCATGATAGGTGCCCGAGCCGAGCAGGCGGGCGCGGCCGAACATGCCGGGGGTCAGGAAACCGTCCGGATTGGCGATCACCGCATGCGCGCGGATCGTGCCCGAATTGGTGTCGATCGCATTGTCGACGAACTCCATCCGCCCGTGCCAGCGATAGCCGCTTTCGTCGGCGAGCTGGACCTGGACCGGGTTGGCCGTGTCGCGCGACGATCCGCGCTCGCCCTTGCGGTCCTGGCGGAGATATTTGAGGTAGAAGCTCTCGGCGCCTTCGAACGAGAACCAGATCGGATCGGTCGAGACGACGCGGGTCAGCACCGTCGTGCCCTCGGTCGCGAAATTGCCCTTCGACACGCGGCGGTCGGAAACCAGGCCGGTGATCGGCGACCGGACGGTGGTGAAACCGAGGTTCAGCCGCGCGTTGCTGACATTGGCCTGCCCCGCCGCGAGATCGGCCGCGGCGCTGCGCACATTGGCCTGCTTCGTCTCATATTCCTCCTTGCTGATCGCCTGGGCGGCGAGCAGCTTGTCGGCGCGGGCAAGCTCGGAACGGGCGTTGATCAGCGCGGCATTGGCCTTGGCGACCTGCGCCTGCGCCTGGCCGAGCGCGGCGGCGTACGGCCGGGGGTCGATCGTGAACAGCGGCTGGCCCGCGCGGACGCGCTGGCCGTTGGTGAACAGCACGCGGTCGATCGTGCCCGACACGCGCGGGCGGAGCTCGACGTCCTGGATCGCTTCGAACCGGCCGACATATTCGTCCCAGTCGACCACGTCGCGCTGCAACGGCACGGCGACGGTTACCTGCGGGGCGGGCGGCGGGGGCGGCTTGCCGCTGCCCGAGCAGGCAGACAGGGCCAGCGCCGCGAGCGTGATCAGGGAGGCGGCAGGCCAGCGAAAGACAATCGGCATCGTTGGCTCATCCCCTTTAGCGGCCAGCTTTCTTTTTCCGAGCATCCCCGACATGATCCTGGGTCTCGCGCCCGGCATATATTCATGGTGCAAGTGCGAACGTTGCGAGCCGTTTGCAAGACCGATCCGGCCGGTTTTGGTGTCGTTTTACCGCTAACATATTCAGGCAAAAGCGGAACTTTCTTTCCACTTTGTTGCTGCCACCCATGGTCCCGTATCTGGCTATTCGTCCAGCTCGCCGAGCGCCGGCACGGTGAAGCTGAACACCGCGCCGCCCCCCGGCCGGTTGGCGGCGGTGAGCGTGCCCCCATGCGCTTCGACGATCCGCCGCGAGATCGACAGCCCGATGCCCATCGCCGCCCCGCCCTTGGTCGTGGCGAAGCGCGAATAGAGCCGGTCGGTCAGTTCCTTGGGCAGGCCGGGACCGGTATCGCAGACCGAGATTTCGACCATGTCATCGGCGAGGCGCGATCCGATGACGATCTCGCGTTTGCCCTCGGCCTGGCCGCGCAGCGCATCCACTGCGTTGCGCAACAGATTGACCAGCACCTGCTGGATCTGGATGCGATCGGCGAAGATCGTGTCGGTCTCGGGCTCGAGCGCATAGCTCAGCTGGATGTCGAACTGCGCAGTGCCGAACAGCACCAGTTCGACTGCTTCCCGCACCACCACCTCGAGCGATTCCACGCGCATCTCGCCCTCGCGCTTGGCGAGGAAGTCGCGCAGGCGCCGGATGATCTCGCCCGATCGCAGCGTCTGTTCCTCGCCCAGCTTGAGCAGCTCGGCGACGCGCCCGCCGTCCTCGCCGCGCTGGATCAGGATGCGCGCGGTGGCCAGGAAATTGGCGGTCGCGCTGAGCGGCTGGTTCAGCTCATGCGCCAGGTCCGCGGCCAGCTCGCTCATCGCGCTCTGGCGGGAGATGTGCGCGAGCTCCGAATTCAGGTCGCTCATCCGCTGTTCGGCGGCCAGCCGGTCGGAGACGTCGCGGATCACGCCGGTGAAGATGCGTTCCTTGCCGAGCCAGGCCTCGCCGATGTTGAGCTCCACCGGGAACAATGTCCCGTCGGCGCGGCGCGCGGTGAGCTCGCGGGTGCTGCCGATCACATGGCGCTCGCCGGTCTCCAGATAGCGTTCCAGCGACGCATCATGCCCGGCCGCGATCGCCTTTGGCATCAGGAAGCTCACATTGCGGCCGATCGCGCTCGCCGCGCCGATATCGAACATCCGCTCGGCGGCGGGGCTGAAGCTGCGGATGATGCCCCTGGAATCGATCACGACCGTCGCGTCGGGGATCGTCTCGATGATCGACTGGAGCTGCGAGGTGGCCTCGCGCTCGTTGCGCTCGGTCACGTCGACATGCGTGCCGATCAGCGTCTTCAGCGTGCCGTCCGCATCATAATGGCAGGTCGACGAGCCTTCGATCGTGCGGATCTGCCCATCGGGTTGCCGGAAGCGATAGGTATAGGAGATGTGTTTGTCGCGTTTGGCCGCGGCCGCCGCCAGGATCGCCATCACTTCGCGTCCGTCCTCCGGCTCGACGGCGGCGAACCATTGGTCGAACGTCGAAAGGCCGCCCTCGGGAAACCCCAGCCGCTGCTCGGAGCCTGGGGACAATTCCAGTCGCCCGGTCGCCACGTCCCAGTGCGACACGCTGATCTTGTGGGCATCGGCGGCCGCTGCGAGCCGCGCCTCGCTCAGCCGCAACGCACTCTCGGTGCGGACCCGCTGGGAGATGTCGAGCATCTTGACAACGTACAGCGGCTCCTTGTCGGGGCGCTCGTGAACCTCGGTGCGCTCCACCACGCTGATCTCGGTGCCGTCGCACCGCCGCTCGATCAGCTCGCGCTCGGCCGAGCCGGTGGGCTGGGGCGGTTCGGCCGGGCCGCCCTCCCCATGGCGTGAATGCAGCAACGCATATTTCTTGCGGCCGATCGCCTCAGCCGCCGGCCAGCCATAGAGCTGCTCGCACCCGTGCGACCAATAGGTGATCTCGCCATCGGGCCGGGTCAGCGCGATCGCCGCGACATCGAGCGCCAGCGTGACTTCGTTGAGTTCCTCCTGCTGGCGCCGGAACCGATCGGCCGACAGCCAGAGCAGGAAGCCGAGGATCGCGACATTGCCCAGCATCGCCAGCAGCTCGGTTTCGGGCAGCGCGACCGGCCCGCTGCCGGCGCCCCAGCGCGCGGCGAGGGTGGGCATGATCGGCAATGCGATGACGAGCGGCAGGATCAGCCAGTAAAGGGGGCCACGCGTACGCCCCGGCGAGAGCAGCACCGTCCAGCCCGCATCGGGCCGCCACAACAGGAACGCAGTGGAGAGCGCGACAGTGATCAGACTGCCGGGCAGCGGTGCGACGAACATCCGCAGGATCGCCATCTCGTCGCCGGCCCTGACGAACAACAGCAACAGGGCTGAGGTAACGCCGAAGCAGAAAGCCGCCGAGGCGAACAGATTGGCGAGCTCGGCCCAGGCCTGGCCGCGCCGCCGCCCGGCGGCCAGCAGGGCGAGCCCGAGAAAACCGAAGGTCGCGACCGAGTTCGCGACCGGACGCCCGGGATCATTCCCGCCGAACCGGCCGACCTCTTCGGGAAAGAGCAGCAGGTCGATACCGGGGGAAATGCCCGCGATATTCTCCGCCAGCACGCACGCCGCGATCAGGATCGGGACGGCGAGCAGGAAAGGGGCCATGCGATGCCGGGCGATCGTCGCCCAGAAACCGGCGGAGAGAAAGATATAGCCGACCGCCGACAGCGGCCACATCGGATAGCCGCTGACCCCGAAACTCATGAGCGATGGCGCGTCGAACACCCATCCGGCAAAAGGTACGCCGCTGAACAGACCGGCCGCGACGATAAGGATGAGAACAATCTTCCGTTCCGTGGACCCATCGTGCCCTGGACGTGCATGTGATTGTTGTTTCAACCCTTTCGCACCTCCTGTACCCGGCAAAGTCAGCCGGGAGATTAACACGGATCAAGGGTTCAGGCGAGCTTGGCAAACCCTGGCGACGGGATCACCGGAACCAATATGGTTGTTCCTCGCAAACGGCATAGACGAGCGATTCCCCCGCCGACTCACCTAAAGATAATGAAGCGCCGATTAGGCATCGCGCCCGGATTCCACCCGGAGACGGCGGATGGGTCTGAATCGGTTGTATCTCGATTTGGGACTTGCCCGGACCTTCTGTCAGCATAAGCGTGGGAGCGCATGGCCCGGGGAGCATGATGGCATGAGGGAGAGTCGCGCACAGGGGCTCGGCGTGACCGCGATCACGCGCGCTCCTGCAACCATGGCGATAGCGAATGCGGCGAGATGACGATCAGGTAGCGGGTAGCAGTGTAGGTCCATGACGAATCCGGAAGGCGTGCCCAACCGTGCGCAATTGCTGTCGGTCATCGCCCATGCGCGCGCGGGTGCGCTCGATCGTGCCTGGGCGCTGTACGGCGGACTGGATGTCGCGGCCGACCCGGCGGCACTGGCGGTCAAGGGCCGGCTGCTCAAGGACATGGCATTGCAGGCCGAGGGCGCGGCCCGGCTGAGGCTCTTTGACGATGCGGCCCAGGCCTATCGCCAGGCGGCAGAGGCGGGCGGGGGGACCTATCCGCTGATCAATGCCGCGACCTTGTCGCTGCTGTGCGGGGCGGGGGATAGCGCGCGCCTGCTCGCCGGAGAGGCGCTCACCCGCATCGCGGCGCATCCCGACGAGCCCGAGACCCCCTATTACCGCGCGGCGACCCGGGCCGAGGCGCTGCTCCTGCTCGGCCGGGAGGACGACGCGCAGGCGGCGCTGGCCGAAGGCGTGGCGCTCGCGCCGCGGGCATGGGAGGACCATGCATCGACGCTCCGCCAGTTTGCGATCATCCTCGGGGCGCAGGGCCGGGGCGACGCCTGGCTGAATGCCTATCGCCCGCCGCGCTCGCTCCATTTCGGCGGCCACATGGCGTTCTGCGCCGATCCGGCGCCGACGGACCTGTCGCGCGACATTGCTGCGGTGCTCGAACTGGAACGCGTCGGCTTCGGTTATGGCGCCCTTGCCGCGGGCGCCGACATCATCGTCGCGGAGGCACTGATCGATTGCGGCGCCGCGCTGCACATTGTCCTGCCCGGCACAGTGGAGGGCTTTGCCTCGGTGTCGGTCGATCCGCATGGGCCGGCATGGCGCCGCCGCTTCGACGCCGCGCTTGCCGCGGCCGAGACGGTGCGGACAGTCGAGCCTGCCGAGGGGCGCCCGGACGAGACGATGATCGCGCTGGCCGACGAAATCGCCATGGGCGGGGCGCTGATCAACGCGCGGCTGCTGGCGAGCGAAGCGGTGCAATTGCTCGTCATGCCCGACGATGCCAGCGGCGCCGATGGCGCATCGGCTCGGTCCCGCGATGCCTGGTCCCGCGCGGGTCGCCGCCAGACCATCCTCCACGCCCCGCGCGAGCATATCGACGTGCCGGCGGATGCCGAAAGCATCGCCCCCCGGCATCGCGCCGCCGTGCTGGCGATCCGTGTCGCGCGGGAAGATCGGCAGGCCGGGCTCGACGCGCTGAAGGCAGCGCTGGAGCAATGCCCCGCACCGGACGTGGCGCCGAGCTTCACCGGCGACGACATCGTTCTCGCTTATGACGATGTCGCGCGCGCAGCGCGCGCGGCCGCGATCCTGACCGGCGCGGCGGGGAGCGTCGGCGGCCAATATGGCATCGCCGAACGGGTGCATGACCCCTTTGCCGGATCGGTGCGGCTGGCCGGCCGGGCGCTCGATCTGGCGCGGGCGGCCGCGGCGTCGGCCCCTGCCGGCACCGCGTGCGTCACCGAGGATTTCGCGGCGGCGCTCGCCGTGGCGGCGCCCGAAGCCTTTCGCCCGGAATTCGTCGGGGAGCTTGGCTCGGCTATCGATGCGCCGCCGATCGGCCTCTTCGCGCTCAAGCCGCAGCGATGATGCCCGTCACAGGATCATTTCCTCCAGCCGTCCCGGCGCGACCACGGTCAGGCAGTCGCCGTCGCGGCGGATGATGCCGCGCCGCTCCAGCGCGTTGACGGTGCGCGACGCCGTCTCCCGCGTGGTCGCGACGCGCAGCGCAAGATCGGCGATCACCGGCGCCGGGCGAATGGTCATCGCATCGCCGCCGCGTGCCTGGCGCAACAGCTCGGCATGGACGCGCCCGACCGCCGACAGCGCGGTGCGTTCGTACATACGCTCGGTCGTGCGCCGCAGCCGCTGCAGCAGCATCCGCGACAGCGCCAGCCCGATACAACCATATTGCTGGGCGAGGAGCGCAAGATCGCCGGCGTCGAGCGTCAGCGTCCGAACATCGTCGATTGCCACGACATCGGCATCCTGCCGCGCCGCTTCGGCTTCGCCCAGCGCGCCGAACAGGTCGCCGGGGCCGAATTCGTGCAGCAGCACCATCTGCCCTTCGGCGGCATAGAGCAGCGCATGAGCCCGCCCGACCAGCAACAGGAAGGTCAAAGTCAGCCAGTCGCCCTGGCGCAGGATGATCGCGGCCCGCGCGAAGGAGCGCAACCGCCCGCGATGCGTCACCTGCTCGGCCACGTCCGCCGGGCAGGCGAACACCGCGCTGACGAACATCCGGGCCTCGTCCTGCTGCACCCCGCGCTTCCCCCCAGGCAAGGCGCCGATTGGAGCCGAAGCGGGCGGCCTTGGCAATCGGGAACGCGCGCCATCGCAGGAACAATCCGGCCGGCCGCTGGTTTCCTTCTCCTTGGGCATCCGCCGAAGGGGCGGCGGGGGAATAATGAAAAGCGCAGAGAACGGAACGCAGCAGACGAGCAGGTTCGAACTGCTCGTCCAGAGCGTCACCGACTATGCGATCTACATGCTCGATCCGGCCGGCGTGGTGATCAGCTGGAATGCCGGCGCGGAACGCTTCAAGGGCTACCGGGCGGACGAGATCATCGGCGACCATTTCTCCCGCTTCTACACGAAGGAGGATCGCCAGGCCGGCATGCCCGCCCGCGCGCTCGAAACCGCCCTGAACGAGGGCCGATTCGAGGCAGAGGGCTGGCGAGTGCGCAAGGACGGCACCCGCTTCTGGGCCAATGTCGTGATCGATCCGATCCGCGATACCGACGGCAGCTTCATCGGCTTCGCCAAGGTGACGCGCGATCTCAGCGAGCGGCGGAAGGCGGAGGAGGCCCTGCGCAGCAGCGAGGAACGGTTCCGCCTGCTCGTCCAGTGCGTGACCGATTATGCGATCTATATGCTGGATCCGACCGGTGTGATCGTGAGCTGGAACGCGGGCGCGCAACGCTTCAAGGGCTATACCGCGGACGAGATCGTCGGCGAGCATTTCTCGCGCTTCTACACGGAGGAGGACCGCAAGATCGGCCTGCCCGAAACCGCGCTCGACACCGCGGCGCGCGCGGGCCGGTTCGAGGCGGAGGGCTGGCGCGTGCGCAAGGACGGCACGCGCTTCTGGGCGTCGGTCGTGATCGATCCGGTGCGCGATCCGGCGGGCAAGCTGCTCGGCTTCGCCAAGATCACGCGCGACCTGACCGAGCGCCGCGAAGCGCAACAGGCGCTGGATATCGCACAGGAGGCATTCTTCCAGTCGCAAAAGATGGATGCGATCGGCAAGCTCACCGGCGGCGTCGCGCATGATTTCAACAATCTGCTCGCGGTGATCATCGGCAGCCTCGATCTCGCTCGACGACGCATGGGCGAAGGTGTCGACATCAGCCGTTTCCTCGACAACGCGATGAGCGCGGCGGAACGCGGCGCGACCCTGACGCAGCGCATGCTTTCCTTCGCGCGGCGGCAGGAGTTGAAGCTCGAAACGGTCGATGTCGGCGATCTGGTGCGCGGCATGGCAGAGCTTGTCCAGCGGACGATCGGCGCTGGGATCAGCATCGACACGGAATTTCCGCTCCGCCTCGCGCCCGTCCATGCCGATCCCTCCCAGCTCGAGCTGGCGGTGATGAATCTGGTGGTCAACGCCCGCGACGCGATGCCCGAAGGCGGGCGGGTGACCATCGAAGGCAGGGAGAAGCGGATCGGGCGCGGCGCCGAGCTGGAGCCGGGCGACTATGTCCGCCTGTCGGTGATCGATCGCGGCCAGGGCATGGACAAGGCGACCCTGGCGCGCGCGATGGAGCCGTTCTTCACCACCAAGGGTATCGGCAAGGGCACCGGCCTGGGCCTGTCGATGGTCCATGGGTTCGCCGAACAATGCGGTGGCCGGCTGATCCTGAAGAGCCGTCCGGGCAAGGGCACCAAGGCAGAGCTGTGGCTGCCGATCTCGAAGGCGGCTGCCGGTGAGGATTCCCACAGCCCGGCGGTGGTGCCCCAGATAGAGATGGAGCCGCTGGTGGTGCTCACGGTGGACGACGATGCCCTCGTCCTGATGAACACCGCTGCGATGCTCGAGGACATGGGCCACCGCGTGCTGCAGGCGACGTCAGCGCGAGAGGCGCTGGCAATGCTCGACCGGGAGGCGGTCGACCTGGTCGTGACCGATTACGCCATGCCGGTGATGACAGGCGCCGACCTTGCGGCCGCGCTTCCCGCATCCATGCCGGTCCTGATCGTTTCGGGCTATGCGGAGATCCCCGCCGGAGCGGAGGCCATGGGGGTCAGGCTCAACAAGCCGTTCCGCGACGAGCAGCTTGCGCGCGCGGTACGCGAGGCGATGCGGTTGCGGGAAGCGACGGCCATTCCCTAGCGGCGCAGGGTGCGCCGCGGCCCCGTCATTCCGCGGCCGCGACCTTGCTCGGCTGGACGCGAGTCGCTGACGCGGTCTGGCTATGGGGGGCGCGTTGGGACAGCTCGGTGCGAACCTCGTCTGCCCGGATCCGGTCCAGCACGAACCACACGGCCGCGGAAAGCAGGAAGAGCAGCGCGAAGGTGATCAACACCGGCACCGCGTCATTCTCCTGCGTCGTGACCACCTGTTCAGGCAGATCATTAGTCAGATCGGTCATACGGTCCCCCAAACTATCAAGGGGCGCAACGAGGCTGCGTCCCACTGGTTCCCGACGGAAATTGAAGATCGCTCCGGCAGCGGGCGCGTTCGAACCTCTGCCACACCGGTGATCGTCCGCCCCCTAACAGAGCCATGCTCGATATGGAAAGCCAAAGACGGTGGAATGGTACCGTTAGGAGACGAAAATGCGCCAAACGCGTCGTCTGACCCGTTTTGAAACTTCCGCCGGGAAGAATCGTTCGACTCTGATGACCGCAACCGAATGCGACTGCCTGGCCGACCGCAAGTCCCTTCCCGACACTGCCGTGCATATCCTTCGCGAATGCTGGTTCCTCGCCTGGAGCCTGGTTCCCGCGGGCAGGACGCTGCGGCGGCGCCTCGCCAACCGGGGCGGACCGCGTATCCTGTTGCTGCCGGGGCTGTTCGCGACCGATGCCGCGATGCGGCCGATGCGTATGGCGCTGCGCTATGCCGGCTACCGTGCCTATCGCTGGGGCCTCGGGCGCAACAAGGGCGCCTCGGCGGATCTGTTCGATCGGCTCGATGCGCGGATCGATCAGTTGCAGCGCCGCGACGACCGCCCCGTCATCCTGCTCGGCTGGAGCTTCGGCGGGCTGATCGCGCGCGAATATGCCAAGGTCGCGCCGCACCGCGTCCGCGCCGTCATCACCCTCGGCAGTCCGTTCTCGGGCGATCTCAGCGCGACGATGCTGGCGCGCGTCTATGAATGGATCGCCGGCCACCGTGTCAGCGCGCCGCCGATCGAGTGTACCCTGTCGGAGAAACCGCCGGTGCCGACCGCCGCGATCTGGTCGCGCTGCGACGGCGTCATCCCCGTCTCCGCCGCGCGCGGTGCGGCCGGAGAGGCCGATTACCGGATCGAGACAAGCTGTTCGCATCTCGCCTATCCGTCCGACGGCGGGGCGCTCATGGCAGTGCTGGATGCGATTGCACGCTGCTGCCCGGACGAGGTGATGGCACCGCCGGAGCCTCGGCCGGTCTTTGCGCGTGGCGATCTGCCCCGGGGTCTCCCGGCCTGATTCCCCGAACTGCCTCGATGTTAAGGCGCCGCACTTCGGTACCGCCTAAGCCCGGTCTTTATCGGCGCTTGCGTGCTGGTCCGGCGCGGCGAACAATGGAGCCGAAATGAACACCAAAAAGGCCGAAACCGGTGTTGCCGGGCTCGATGACATCACCGCGGGCGGCTTCACCCGCGGTCGCCTCTATCTTCTCGAGGGCAGCCCGGGCACGGGTAAGACGACGATCGCCAGCCAGTTCCTGATGGCCGGTGCGGCCGCCGGCGAACGCTGCCTGTACATCACCCTCTCCGAAACCGAGGAGGAGCTGCGCGAAAGCGCGGCATCCCATGGCTGGGTGTTCGACGACGCCATCGGCGTGTTCGAGCTGGTGCCGCCCGAGAGCCTGCTCGACGAGGATCAGCAGCAGAGCCTGCTCTATTCCTCCGATCTCGAGCTGGGCGAGACGACCAGGCGCATTTTCGAAGCGTTCGAGCGCGTGAGGCCCGACCGTGTCGTGCTCGACAGCCTGTCCGAGATTCGCCTGCTCGCGCAGAGTTCGCTACGCTATCGCCGCCAGATTCTCGCGCTGAAGCATTATTTCTCGCGCCACGGCACGACCATCCTGATGCTTGACGATCTGACCACCGAAATGCTCGACAAGACAGTGCACAGTGTCGCGCACGGCGTGATCCGGCTGGAAGAGCTGTCCCCCAATTACGGCGCGGAACGCCGCCGCCTGCGCGTGGTCAAATATCGCGGCCAGCGGTTCCGTGGCGGCTATCACGACTTCGTGATCGAAACGGGTGGCGTACGGGCTTTCCCGCGGCTCGTTTCGGCCGAGCACAAGAACAGTTTCAGCCGCGATCTGGTGGCCACCCGGCAGGGGGCGCTGAACGCGCTGCTGGGCGGCGGCTTCGAGCGCGGATCGAGCACCCTGATCATCGGTCCGGCCGGTACCGGCAAGTCGTTGCTGACCCTGACCTTCGTCGCCGATGCGATAGCGCGGGGCGAGCATGCCGCGATGTTCATCTTCGACGAAGAGATGGGCTTGCTCACCTCCCGGGCAAAGGCGCTCGGCATCGATCTCGAAGCGATGGTCGCCAGCGGATCGCTGACGCTCGAGCAGGTCGATGCGGCCGAGCTGACCCCGGGCGAATTCTCCGAGCGCGTGCGCACCTGTGTCGAGAATCACAAGGCGCGCACCGTCGTGATCGACAGCGTCAACGGTTATCAGGCGGCCATGCCCGAGGAGCAGGCGCTGATCCTGCACATGCACGAGCTGCTGCAATATCTGAATCGCCAGGGTGCGACGACCTTCCTGACCGTCGCCCAGCATGGCCTGGTCGGCGACATGAAGGCGCCGGTCGACGTGACCTATCTGGCCGATACCGTGATCCTGCTGCGCTATTTCGAGGCAGCCGGGCGCGTCCGCCGCGCGATCTCCATCGTGAAGAAGCGTACGGGCGCCCATGAGGATACCATTCGCGAATTCCGGATCAGCGGCGACGGCATCACGCTGGGCAAGCCATTGACCGAATTCCAGGGCGTGCTCCGCGGCGTGCCGACGTTGATCGGGTCCACGCCGCACGATGCCAACGCGTTCGCTACCGAATGACGTCCGCGTGAATCGCACATCGGCCCAGCGCGCGATCGTCCTCGCCCCGCATGGCCGGGACGCGGCGATTGCCGCGGGCATGTTGCGCGAGGCGGGGATCGATGCCGTGCCGGCGGTCGACCTTCCTGCCCTGGTGGAGGCGCTTCGCGCCGGGGCCGGCTTTGCGCTCGTCACTGAAGAGAGCCTGCGTGGCGCTGATCTCCATCCGCTCGATGCTTTCCTGAAGGAGCAGGAGGAATGGTCCGACTTCCCCTTCATCCTGCTTACCCAGCGCGGGGGCGGGCTGGAGCGCAACCCGGCCGCCGTGCGCCTGCTCGAGACGCTCGGCAACGTCACCTTCCTTGAACGACCATTCCATCCGACCACGCTGATCAGCCTGGCCAAATCGGCGGTCCGGGCGCGGCTGCGTCAATATGAGGCGCGGACGCGGCTCGCCGCGATCAATGCCAGCGAAGCGCAGTTTCGCGCCTTTGCCCAGGCAATGGCCAACCATGTCTGGACCGCGCCGCCGGACGGCAAGCTCGACTGGTTCAACCAGCGGACGCTCGACTATAGCGGTCTGAGGCAAGCGGCGCTTGCGGGGGATGGCTGGGCGACCATCGTCCATGTCGACGACCTGCCGGACGCTGCCGCATTGTGGGCATCTTCCGTCGCTTCGGGCACCGACTACGAAACCGAATTCAGGATCCGCCGAGCCGATGGCGAATATCGCTGGCATCTGGTTCGGGCGCTGCCGATCCGCGCCGATGACGGCACGATCCTGCGCTGGATCGGCACCAACACCGACATCCACGAGCAGAAACTGTCCGAGGCCGAAAGCCAGCGCGATCGCGATCGCCTGTGGATGCTGTCGCAGGATCTCATGCTGGTGTGCGATTTCGACGGTGTCGTCACTGCGGTGAACCCGTCCGCGATGCGCCTGCTCGGCTGGCGTGAGGAGGAGATGGTCGGCCACAACATCGTCGACTTCCTCCACGCCGACGATGTTGCCACGACCGCGAGGCAGTTCGCGACGCTGTCGGCGGGTGCCACCACCCTGGCCTTCGAGAACCGCTACGCGCGCAAACAGGGCGGCTATCGCCTGCTCGACTGGACGGCGGTGCCGGATGCGGGGCGGGTCCATGCGGTCGGCCGCGACATCACCGAGGAACGGAACCTGGCGCGCGACCGGGAGCGGATCTGGAATCTCTCGCCGGTGGTGAAGCTCGTCCTGTCCATCTCCGGTGAGGTTCATGCGGTGAACCCGTCCTGGACCAAGGTGCTGGGCTGGAGCGCGGAAGAGACGATTGGTCGCAAGATCACCGATTTCGTCGCGCCCGACGAATTGCCCAGCAGCCAGGCCGCACTGGCCGAGCTGGCCGCCGGCGCGCCGCTGCTCGAGGTCGAGCGCATCTATATGAACAAGGACGGCAGCCGCCGCCGCCTCGCCTGGATCACCGTGGCCGACGGCGGCACGCTCTACAGCTTCGGCCGCGACGTGACTGCCGAACGCGAAGCAGCGGACGCGCTTGCCGAGACCGAGGCGGTACTCCGCCAGTCGCAGAAGATGGAGGCGGTGGGTCAGCTCACCGGCGGTATCGCGCATGATTTCAACAATCTGCTGCAGGGCATCACCGGCAGCCTGGAGATCGTCCAGCGCCGCCTCGATGCCGGGCGGCTCGACGGGGTCGATCGTTTTCTCGACGGCGCGGCCAATGCCGCCAATCGCGCTGCCGCGCTCACGCACCGGCTACTGGCTTTCTCCCGGCGCCAGCCGCTCGATCCCCGGCCGGTCGACGCCAATCCGCTGATCGCCTCGATGGAGGATCTGATGCGCCGCACGCTCGGCGAGCAGATCGATCTCGATCTGGTCCTGGTCGACGATCTGTGGCTGACCCTGTGCGACCACAACCAGCTCGAGAACGCGATCCTCAACCTCGTCATCAACGCGCGCGACGCGATGCCCGATGGCGGCCGGCTGACGATCGAGACCTCGAACACGGATTTCGACCGGACGTCCGCGGCACGACACCGGGATCTGGAACCGGGCCAATATGTCTGCATCCGCGTGACCGACACCGGCAGCGGCATGGACGCGGACACCATCGCCCGCGCGTTCGAGCCCTTCTTCACCACCAAGCCGCTCGGCCAGGGCACCGGCCTGGGCCTGTCGATGATCTACGGTTTCGCCCGCCAGTCCGAGGGTCATGCCACGATCGAGAGCGAGCCGGGTGTCGGCACCAGCATCAGCCTGTGCCTGCCCCGCCATGTCGGTGCGATGGCGGTCGATGACCCCGCGCCCGCAAGCGAGGATCGCACGGCGCCGGCGGGTACCGAGGAGGTGGTGCTGGTGGTCGAGGACGAACCGGTCGTGCGCGGGCTGATCGTCGAGGTCCTGACCGAGCTTGGCTACCGTGCGATCGAGGCCGGCGACGGACCCGAGGGCCTGGAAAAGCTGCGGGCGCGTGGCCGAATCGACCTGCTCGTCACCGATATCGGTCTGCCGGGGCTCAACGGCCGGCAGATCGCCGATGCCGGGCGGGAGCTCCGCCCGGATCTCAAGGTCCTGTACATGACCGGCTATGCGGAGAATGCCGCGCTCGCGCCGGGCTTTCTCCAGCCCGGCACCGCGATCATCACCAAGCCCTTCGCGATCGAAGCACTCGCCGCTCGGGTACGATCAATGCTCGAGGCACCCATGGAGCAGGGACTGGAAACGGTGTTCGACCCGGCGCCCTAGGCGCTGGCGCGCTTCGCTCGGGTCGCGCGCGGCTTCGCGGTGCGTGATGCCTGGCGACGGGCGGGGCGGGCAGGGGGCGCTTCCGCTTTCCTCCGGCCATAGAGCAGTGCGCCCGCGATCGCCGCGACGCCCAGACCGATCGCCGCCCCGATCGCAATCGTGTTGGTCGACAGGGCGTCGGACAGCGAGAAACGCTCGGCGAAGGTGTAGTGCGCCCGTTCGTCATCCTCCTCATGGTGCGTGCCCATGGTGAAGAAGGCGGGCTCCCGCGTCTCGTCATGGGCCTCGGGATGCAGCGGATAGGGCGGGACGGCTGCGTCGGGGAGCGGGCGTTGATGCGTCATGACTGGCCTTTCGCGTAGACGGCAATGCCCATCAACGCGTCGCATCCGCTCCGGTTGCCGGCCTTATTTGGGCTGGTCGATCCAGACGATCCAATATTTCGCCAGCGCCGCCCGCGGCCCGCTGACGGCGGCGAACACCTGCTTGGCGGCGTCGCCCTGGCCACTCAGCGCCAGCGCCGCGCCCATCCTCGTGTTGACGATATTGGCGTCGACGCCGCCCTTGGCCAGCGCGACCTTGTACAGCTCGATCGCCGGGGCATAGTCGGCATAACCGAAATAGGCATCGGCCATCGCCAGGGCGACCGTTCCGGTGCCGCTGGGTCCCTTGGCTTGCGCCGCGCCGGCGGGCAGGCTCGCGCGGTCGCTCGCGATCTTGGCCTTGACCACATCGTTGAACTCACGCGCGGTCATGTTGGTCGCCAGCACGATATCGCCGCTCTTGATGCCTTCGGCCAGCACGGCCGAGGCCTCGCCGGGCAACTTCTGATAGGTGTTCTCGACATAGGACAGATAGTCGCCCTGGCCCTTCATCGCCTTGGCAGCGCGCAACAGGCGCATCAGATCGACGACATATTGGGTGTCGATATCGTTCGTGTCGCGAAAGCCGATCAGCGCATCGCGCCAATGACTCGCGCTGGGATAGGCGGCGACCCGCGCCCGGCCGGCTCGCTCGACCCCTGACCCCAGTTTCGCCTGATAGGCGATGCCGAACGCGCGGGCATACCAGTCGTCGGGCACGGGCACGCCACCGGGCTTCGCGGCGGCGGCCTGCTCCAGGACCGTGACGGCTTCGTCCGGCTTCTTCTGGGCAATCTTCGCTTCCATCAGCAGCGCATAGACGTTCGCGTCGCTGGCGCCCGCGGCGATGGCGGCGGTCAGATATTTGTCCGCCTTCGCCATATCCTTGTTGTTATAGGCGATCTGCCCGGCCGCGAGGTTGAAGGGCACCACATTGGCGGCCGGCAGGAACCCGCTGGCGAGCACGGCCTCGATGCCCTGCGCCTGGATATTGACGTCGTTCTGCGCCTTGCCCAGATCGAGCCGGAGCGATCCGATCATGAAACGGTCGTCGTTGCTTTGCGCCAGCCCGTCGGCTTGAGTCAGCTTGGCGGCGGCCGTGGCGAAATCGCCTTTCTTGATCGCTGCCTGCGCGTCGGCCAATGCCGGCCGGGCTTCCTTGGAGATCTTGGGCGCCGCCGGTGCCGGCGGCTTCTGCGCCAGGGCCGCGGCCGGCGTCGCGCCGATCAGGGCAAGACAAAGAACGGACCGTATGGCGACGTACCTCATGGCAGACCTCTCCTTGATTGTGCCGGCCGTTATCCGCCGTGCCCCGAGGAGGTTTCTGAACCGTTTCTGGCAACTTTTCCAGTGGCCGTCCCAGCCTCAGGCGATCGGGCACATCCCGCCGCGCATCATCGCCGCGCCGTTCGCGAACCAGCGGCTGGAATCCTGCATCGTCGTGGTGTCGTGGTAACAGGCCTCGCCGGTCTTCGTCGCCGGGTCGAACAGGAAAGCCCAGTTCAGTCCGCTGCAATCCCGCGCGTCGCAGCCCGCCGCGGCGACCTTGCCGGCGCGGGCATAGATCGGCTTTTCCGGGCCCCTGGATTCGCGGAAATGCGCGCGGGTCGCGTTATCGTGCACGGCTTCGAGCAACGCCCTCGACACGTCGGTGCGGTCGAAGAACAGCACGCCGCCGACCGGATCGTTGGGGAATTTCCCGACATAGGCGGTGGCGGGCGTGTCGGGCGTCTGCCCGGGCATCGGCGTCGCGGCGACGTCGCGCGGCGGCACGAAACCGGCGGCATTGGCGGGCGGTACATCCTTGCTCTCCGCACCGCCGCAGCCGGCGAGCAGGAACAGGGCGACAAAGGCAGGCGCGGTACGGTTGGTCATGATCGGTCAACGCGCCGGCCGCTTCGTCGGGCCCCGGAATTCGTCGCCCGGAATTCGTCGTCAGACCGCGCGCACGCCCCCGGCCAGCCAGCGTGCGCAGATCGGGCCGAGCTCGGCCACGCTGCGCGTCTCGTAATCGGTGACGTCGCGCAGGCTCAGCGTGTCCCGCCAGCGCCCATTGGTGCCCTTGTTGATGAAGGTCTCGGCGCCGCCATCCCAGAACACGCCGCCCAGCGGCGCTGCCTTGGTCGCGTTCGCCTTCATCCAGGGGAAGGAGCAATGCTCGAGCATCGACGGAAAGCGGTCGCGGTCGACCTTGATGTCGAGGAAGTCGGCAATGCGCCGCATCTCGCCCGCCAGGTCGCGCTTCAGGTCCTCGAAATGGACGAGCATGACATTGGGCTGGTCCTTGATCGCCCACCAGCTCCGCACATTCTCCCAGAACGGCCAGAAGGGATCGCCGTCGCGCTCCAGCCAGTTGCGGAAATAATGGTGCATATCGGGGTCGGCGCTCATGATCGGCGGGCCGACCCGGCCGGGCGTGTCGTTGAGGGCTGCGAACCACGCCGCATTGGCGTTGGCGTGGTGGTTGTGCATGCTCCAGATCACGTCGCGGCCGTCGCGCGCGACATAGAGATATTTGGCCTGGCCGCTGAACACGAGCGCATCGACCGGCAGGTGCGTCTTCAGGAAGCGCCGATGCTGCTGCGCCGCGACTGCCTGCAGCTTCTCCGCCTTGGGCGGCACGCGCAGGTCCATCCAGGGCGACAGGTCGCAGACGCTGACGTCCGGGTCGCCGCCGAAGATCAGCTGGCCGACGATCTGCTGCATCCAGGTCGTGCCGGACTTGCCATAGGTCGCGATGACGATGTCGTCGCCGCGAAAGGCGAAATCGTTCCAGATCGTCGAATCGAAATGGTGGTTGTGGAATTCGCGCGTCTTCATGGGTGCGCGCGGGGCGAGTTGCGTGGCCATGGGTGCTCCGGCTGCGAAAAAGTCGCGTCCGGGTGCGGCAAATACCGGGTCGGGCCAATGTCGTTGCGCTCAAGAATCGACCAAGCGACCAGCGCGTAAATCGTCGCGGGAACGGCGCTTTGCCGTTCCCGCGACGGGTTTACCGGGCGGCTTCCCGCACGGCGGCGATCGCCGCTTTCTCCGCCGGGCCGACCGGTTCCCATTTGGCGCCGCGCGCCTCGTCGGTGGTGAAGGGCTGGCCGGTCCGGTAGAGCACGCCGCCGGTATAGACGTCGTGCGGCGCCGTGTAGGTCCTGGGTTGCTTCATGGCGTATCCTTTCGCGGTCACGGGTTGGTCTGGTTGCCGGCGGTCACGCCGGCAGTGATCTTGCCCAGCGTCGGCGCGGTGCCGGCGACGGTGTATTTGAGCCGCAGGTACCGCTCGTCGGTGCCGACCGGCAGTTCGTCGGGGAGCAGCAAGGTCGCGCCGACCGCGAGCTGTGCCAGCGTGTAGGCGGGCGAGGTCCACACCGTCTTGGCCGAGGCGAAACCGACATTGTCGTCGGTCTCGATGCCGATGGTCAGCGAGGTCAGGTTGTTGAAGCTCTCGACCACACTCGCGCGGATCGCGACCTCGCGGCCCTTGCCGACATCGCGGATGAGGGCGGCGGCGCCGCCGAATACGGTGCCGGTCGCGCCGAGGTCGATGATATTGGTCGAGGCTGCCGTGGCGGTCACCGCCTGGGCGTTCGAGAACAGGGTGGTTGCGTCGAAGATCATGTCTGTTTCCTGATTTGCTTTCGACCCCTTGGCGTTCCCCGGCGAAGGCCGGGGTCCAGCTGGAGGGCAGAAATTGGTGGGCGTTGGGCGAGGTTAGGAAACCACGCTCTCCGCATTGATCAGCGCATCGGTCTCGCGGATCGGCATGCCGCGGTACGACAGCACTTCCTCGCCCTGCAGCTCCATCGGCTTGAGCATCAGCGCGCCGTTCGAGGCGTTGGTGCCGGTCGCATCGAGCGCCTGCAGCATGTCGCGGTTCATGTAGATGACGGTGCGGCCCTGCGCCGCGACGTTCGCCGGCATCTTCGCCGCGCGCCGGCCCTGCAGCTTGTAACAGGCCTGGCGCATGAGGGCGTAGAGGTCGACCGATCCGGCAAACACGTTCGACACGTCGATGTTGGCGATGCGCGCATTATAACGCCAGTCGCGCACCGCCACGCCGACATGCTGGCGGAACAGCTCCTCCTTCACATAATAGATATTGCCGTTGCCGTCGCTGGTGCGCTGCTCGCCCTTGTCCTCGCGCGTCACGCCGGCCTTGGTACCCTTGGGGTGAATGAGGGTCGTGTAATCGTCACCCCAGGTGACGAACCAGATCGAGCTATTGTCGGAACCGACACCGCCGCCATTGATGATCTGGCCGCCCGCGCCGCTGCCGCCGAGCGCCGAATAGCGCGCGGCCAGGCCCTTGAACCGCTCCGGCGTGGTCGTGGTGTTGTGGTAGAAGAAGCCGCGCGACACCTCCTGCGCCATCGCCTCGAGATAGGCGCGGCCTTCGGAAAGGCGCACGCCGCCGGGGTTGTCGGAGATTTCGAGCAACCGCGTGTCGACGGTCGACAGACCCTCGACGAAGCCGGTCGTGTCGTCGACCTGCTGCGTGGTCGACTTGGACTGCGGGATGCCCTGGTAGAGCCGCCCCCAGGTCACATCGGGCAGGCCGGTGCGGATGGTGTGGCGGTGGACGGTGCCCATGTTGCAGGGCGCGGTCACTGCGTCCTCCATGATCGGGTTGAGCTGCCGCAGCACCTCCACCACTTCGCCGAGCTGGCCGTCGGCGCCGCCGGCGCCCTTGTAGAGATCGATCAGGTTGAGGAATGAATTGCCGATGGTCGCCATGTCTTATCGTCCTTTCGGTGTGTCTTCGGGGTAGAGCGTCTCCGCCCTGTCTCGCTTCGAATGATGGATGCCCGACGAGCGTTCGAAGCCGTCCTCGCCGATGGCCTTGCCGACCCGCTGGAAGGCGCGGATCATTTCGGGGTGGTTGCCGAGGCCGCTCTCGTCGAGCAGCGTGCGGAACGCGCTGCCCTTGCCGAAGCCGAGCGCGTCGAGCGCCTTGGCCGCGGTGCCGATGGTCGTCGCCCATTGCTGGCCGCCGATCTCCGGGTCGTTCCGCGCGCTGTCGAGCCACGCTTTCCGCTCGGCCTGGACCTGGCCGAGGAACTGGCGCTGGTGCCGGTCGAGCAGCCCCTGGGCGAACTGCCCCGCGACCGGCATCAGCTTGTTGGCCTGTTCGTTGGACAGGCCGAGCTCGCGGAATACCGGCGTCGCCAGTTCGATCGCCACGGGGTCGAGGGTCAGGCCCTCGGGCGCGGTGAGTTGGTAGTGATCGGGGATCCCGGCATCGGTTCCGGGCGCCTCGCCCGCATCGTCTTCCGGAAGATCCTCCGCGCCGTCGGCGACATCGTCGCCCAGGGCCGAGGGTTCGAAATCGTCGAAGCCTTCGTCCGCCTCAGGCGTCATCGTCTTCGAGTTCTGCATAGATGTTTCGTCGTTCAAGGACATTCTCCTTGCGCCCGGAATGCGCCAGTTCGTGAAGAGTTTGAATCAAGGTCGCCGCGGGGATTCCGTCCGGCAGGGCCACTGGCTGCGCGAGGTCCAGATCGCGCAAAAGCTCGAGCGCGAGGCTGCGCCGGCCCTCGAGATAAAGGTGGCGCCCATCGGCGACATTGGCGGTCGTCTCGAACACGCCTGCGCTCTGCACCAGCGACAGCAGGAAGCGCCGAAACGGCGCGCTTTCGAGCAGAACAAGCTTGTCGGTTTTCTCGATCATGGGGCTGCCTTCTTTTCCCTCTCCCAGCGGGAGAGGGAGGGGCCCAAGCGAAGCTTGGGAGGGTGAGGGTGAACGGCGAGCGATGTGCTATCATCACCCTCATCCGGCGCTATCGCGCCACCTTCTCCCGATGGGAGAAGGGAAGAACGGCGCTACTGCCCGGGGCCAGGCCCAGGCCCAGCCGGCCCGCCCTGCGCGCCCGCCATCTGCCCGAGCATCTGCATCGCCGCCGCGCCGTCCTTGGCCGGCCCGGCCATCGCCGCCACCTTGGCCATCTGCGCTTCCTGCGCGCGTCCCTCACGCCGCTTGCCGGCATCGTCGATCGACCGGATGATCTTCGGCGGCGCCCCGGCGCGGTCGGCATAATCGTCGACGATCGCATCGATATCGAGGCGATCGGCGGCTTCCGGAAATTGCCCCGCAAGATTGCCGACGAACCCCACCGTCCGTTCGATCTGCCCGAGCCCGACCATCCGCTGCATCTGCGCCAGGATCGACACGAAATCGACCTTTACCGGCTGCCCCTGCAGCTGCTCGGGCGCCGGCGGCAGCAACCCCTTGCGGGACATGATCCCGAACGCCCGGTCGATCGCCACCTCGAGCTTCTCGTTGTTGACGCGCTCGATCACCGGGCCGAGCTGAGTCAGCTTCTCTTCGTTGCGGCTGGCGATCTCCTCGACATTGCGCGGCTGGATGCCGTCCATGTTGGTGATCGCCATGAACAGGTCGGCATAGGTCAGCCGGTCGACCGCCTCGGCGCAGCGCCCGACATCCTCCATGATCGCGCCGATCGCCGCCGGGGTGATCGTGTACGGCACGATCACCCCCGCCGCATCGACCGCGCTGGCGGACACCACATTACCGGCCTTGCCCGTCAGCTTCACTGTCGCCGGCACGATCTTCTCGGGGCTGATCAGGAACTCGGTCGCCATGGTCTTGCGCCTGGTCTGCAGCTGCAGCTCGCGCATGTCGGGCAGGGCATCGAAACCGGGCGAGGTGCCATAGGTGTCGCCGCCGGTCGTGTCCCAGCGCGGCGCCCAGAAGGGCTGCTCCTCATAGCCGGAAACGCGCAGCAGCCGGTCGGCGCGCCCGTCATTTTCGTCCCAATAGACTGACCGCCAGGGTTTGCCGCGTGCGGTCATCACGCCCGGCACCCGGTCGTCGTTCGGCTCGATCGCGTGGATCACCGGGATCTGCTCGTCATACCGGCCATTGGCGTGCGAATTGCGCACGAAGTCGCTGGCATTCTCAAGCCCGAAGGACTGGACGAGCTGATGCACCGACATGGAGCAGCGGCGGTATAGCGTATCCGGTACCAGCGCGTCGCTCAGCGCGGTCCAGTACTCGCCCGCGGTCAGCGAATGGCACACCGCGCCCTCGCGGTCATGCTCGACCATCACGCAGGCATCGGTGCCGAACAGTCCCATCTCTGCATAACCGGCCTTCACCGCACCGTAGAAGTTGGTGCCGGCGAGGAAGGCGTACATCCGCTGCTCGACCTCGCTCAGCCAGGTTTTCACCGCGCCGTCACCGGCAAGGTCGGTGTCGAACGGCGCCAACCGGAACCAGGGGCGAGACGGTGAGGAAAGCCCGCTCGTCATGCCGCCGGTCAGGGTGCGAAAACTCAGGATCGGATGCCCGTTGGCGATGAAGGAATTGGCCCGCCGGAAATTGCGGTTGTTCTCGGAAGCGAGAAAGCGCGAGCGGGAGGGTTGCGCGTATCTCGCGATCTCTGCCCATTCGGCTTCATAGGGCTGGCGCGCCGCCTTCAGCGCGGCGAGGCGCCGGCTGCAGCGCTCCTTGAGGGAGGTGCGGGGGTGCGAGGGGGCCGCCATCATCCGCCCAACACCGTCGTGGTCGCCGGCCCGTATCCCTGGCCGAGGACACCTTGAAAGATCGACGCCATCATCGCGCGTCGTCGGCGGACGTCATCCTCGACGCGCGGCGCGGTGGCGCCGCCATCGGGCAGCTTGAGCGCCTGGCGCTCGGGAAGGACTTGCGGCTTGGGGGGCTTTGGCGTGCACATGCACTGTGGAATAGGGCAGGCGGGGCAAGGTTTGAATCGACGCCCCGATGCGGGCTCGATCAATCCGCCGAGGGAAAAACGGCCCCTTGCAGTTCGCCGTGGCGCGTCTCGCTATCATAGTCGCGATTCGCCTGCCTGATGCGATCCAGCGCGGCGTGCCCGGCGCTGTCGGCGGTGGCGCAGGTCGCGTTGCGAATGGCCGCCTCCACGTCGCCCAGATGCTGGTAGGCGATTCGGACATGCCCCGCCTCGTGCCTGGCCAAGGCCGCATCATAGCGGCGCCAGTCAGCCACCACCGCTGCCGGCACCTGATCCGGCTCGAGACGCGGCATCCTTACCGAGGCCGAGAAATCCGTCCGGGTCGTCGCGAGCCGGCACCCGCCCTGGCCGTCGCCGTCCCAATGCCAGGAGATATGCCAGTTGGTGACGGCGGCGAAGCGCTTGCCCCGGTCGTCCGTCGGGCGCCGCTCAGCGATCGAGGCGCGGATCGACCGCACGTCGCGGCCGGTTACCGGATAATAATCGAAAACGACATTGGGGGCGCCCGCGAACGGATCCACCGCGGCGGCATTGCCGGCGAGTGGATCGTCGGCAGGGGTCTGGTTGCAGGCGCTCAGGGCGAGAAGCAAAGGAATTGAGCGCAGCATGGGGTGGCTTCCCCTGTGACCCGCAAAGGCCAAGGATCGGTAAATGTCGGGCGGCTTACCGCTTTATCCGGCCGTGAAACCGGGCTTGCCGGGCTCGATCGCGAAGTGGGCGATGTCGGCGATCGTCGAATCCTCTTTCAGGGCATTGGCAAGGCCGCGGAAGGTGACCTCGCCCCCGGCCGGGGTCAGCTCGACCCGGCCATAGCCGCGGACTTCGCTCTCGGTGAAGGCCAGGCCATTGGCGCCGGCAAGTTCCTTCAGGCTCGGGTCGTGCAGCAGCGAGGTGATCGATCCGCCGACGAATTCGGCCGCGATCGGCGGGCCGTCGGGCTTGGCCGGATCGCTGATCGCGCCGGCGGCAAAGGCATGGATGTCGCCGCCCAGCGCCAGCGGATTGCTGGTGCCGGCGTCGACCCAGCGCCTGAAGATCCGGTCGCGCGCCGCGGGAAAGCCCGACCAGGTATCGGCTGAATATTGCTTCCCGCGCTCGGGATGGTCCTCGTCGATCCGCCATTGCTGATGCATCAGCGTCTGCTGGGCGAGGACATTCCATTGCGCCCGGGTCGACCCCAGCCGCTCGTCCAGCCAGCGTTCCTGCCGCGCACCCAGCATGGATCGGCGGGGATCGCCCAGGTCGGGGCACGCGTCGATCATGCTCTGATATTTCTGATGCGCCTCGGCCAGGCCGGGCGGCTGGCAGGCGGGCAGGCCGCGATATTGCCGGTCGTCGAGGATCTGGAACTGGGCGAGCCTGCCCCAGTCGAGCGTCCGGTAGAGCTGCATGTCCGCCCCGTGCGGGCGGGTGGCGGCGCGCAGCGGCTGGTGCTCGTAATAGGCCTGATAGGCGGCGGCGCGGCGAAGCAGCATTTTGGCCGGATCGCTGTTGTTCGCGTCGCGGGCATTGCCGTAATCGTTGGAGACTTCATGATCGTCCCAGGTCAGCACCCAGGGCGCGGCCTGGTGCGCCGCCTGAAGCAACGGATCGAGCTTGTAGGTGGCATAGCGCACCCGGTAGCCGGCCAGGTCGACCGGCTCGGGATTGCGGTGAAGCCGCACGGCGTTCTTCGAACCGGGATCGCCCTCATAGATATAGTCGCCCAGGAACAGGATCAGGTCGGGGTCCTCGGCGACCATATGGCGATAGGCGGCGTAGAAACCGGCTTCGTATTTCTGGCAGGAGCTGAAGCAGACGCGCAGCCGCTCCACCGCCGCGCCGGGTGCGGGCGCGGTACGCGTGCGACCGACCGGGCTCTTCTCGCCCCCCGCGATGAAGCGGTAGAAATAGCGCGATGCGGGCCGCAGGCCGGTCACGTCGACATGCACCGCATGGCCCCAGAGCGGCTCGGCGCGGGCCGTGCCCGACCGTACGACGCGTGCGAAGGCTTCGTCCTCGGCGACTTCCCAGCGGACCGGCACCGCGACCGGCGGCATCCCGCCATCGCCCGCCATCGGCGTCGGTGCCAGCCGGGTCCAGAGCACCACCCCATCGGCAGCGGGGTCGCCTGAGGCGATGCCGAGCGTGAACAGCCCCTGCGGCAGGCGCTGCGCCCCGCGCGCACCGACCGATAGGAGCGCGGCCGATCCGCCCGCGGCGGCAAGAACCGTGCGGCGGGTGAGGGTGATGTCGTTCCTGATCATGCCCGGCCTATCGGACCCCCATGTTGCGACGCTGTGACAGTTCATGGCCAGATGACCGGAGCGTCGCCGGGCGCCCAGGGTTTCAGTCGTATCATCGCTCGCTCGAACAGCGGCGAGGCGATGTGCTGCGCCAGCCAGCGCTGTACCTGCGGTATCGCCTGCGCGTCGAACCATGGCCGGTCGACAGAGGCGAATTGCCGCACGAACGGGAAGATCGCGATATCGGCAAGCGACCGTGCCTCGCGGCGGAGGTTTCCGTCGGGAGCCAGCCGTGCCTCCAGCTCGCTCAGCATCGCGAGTCCGGCGAGGCGATGCTCGATCGGGTCCGCGCCGTGCCGGTCGGCATATTTGTAGCGGTCGAGATGATGCTTGAACTGGTCGTCGAAGGTAGCAATCAGCGCAGCATCGTCCCCGGCCAGCCAGTCCTCCGGGTCGTTCCGCCCAAGTGCCCAGCGCATGATATCGATGCTCTCGTCGATCACCTGCCCGTCGGCCAGGACAAGCACCGGCACCGTCGCCTTGGGCGACGCAGCGATCATCTCCGCCGGCTTGTCGCGCAGCACGATCTCGCGGATCTCGAACGACACACCGCTCACCAGCAACGCCATGCGCGCCCGCATCGCATAAGGGCATCGGCGAAAGCTGTAGAGGATCATGCGTGCAGCCGGGCGAGTGCGATCCCGGCCAGATTCTGCGACCGCTTGATATGCCGGATGCGCGGCGCTGCCGGGGCGAGGGCACGAAACGCCTCGAGATGCAGCGCATGCGCGCCATGGCATCTCGCATCGCCATTGGCCTGATTTACCACCGAGAGGGAATCGCCGAGGAACTGCGGATCGATCAAGCCCAGCTCCTGCGCGAGGTCCGCCGCGTGGATCAGCGCAAGCCACTCCGCCTCCATGCCCGTCCCCGGCCCGAGATCGCGCTCGATATGCGCCACGCCGCCGATCACCACCGCGGTCTCCATGCCCGCTGGCCGGCATCCGCCGTCGAAGAAGATTTTCACGCGCGATGGCATGCAGGGGACCTAGAGCATTTGAACTGCGTTGATCCACCACCTCCGTTCGGCCCCGGACTTGATCCGGGGTTGTCGAAGCCCTGCTCTTTCTTCCGCGAAAAAGAAGAGCAGCCCTTCGACAAGCTCAGGGCGAACGGGGGAGGCGAAGGTATCGTAGCTGTCGCTTCGGATCCAACTGCTCGGGACGCCTGCTGCCGACCGGTTGCGGAGATTGCGACGGGATGAACTCAGGTTTAGCCCTTACCACCATGAATCCGATCGAGTCGTTGAATGTGGATGGTGCCAACGTGGAGTTGGGCGTCTTCGCGGTACCGGAGATGAGCCTAAGCTCAGCGCGGGGTGGCATGAAATCTCATGATTTCATTATGACGGTTAGGACGGCCGCAATGGTTGATTTCCTGACGCTCGAATACAACGCATGCGTGAGGGGGCTCAAGGAGGACGATGAAAAGGTAGGAGGACCGCAAGATCGTTTGGCTATGGCCGGATACCCAAATCTTGATCAGCTATCCGGCGACCCTGAAATACTGCTCGACGTCTTGGGAGGCTATCTCTTGCACGAGTTTATTGGAAAGTCGTCTTGGGACGGTTCGTTCCCAATCGAATACTGGCTCGACGAAGTTACCCGATGCCAGGTTCGGGGCGAGGAAATTCGCCTATCCGGTGTTTGTTACAGTCGAGGCTAGACCGTCTCTGGGAATGTTTCGGCGCGACCACGGCCGCTGTCAGCAGTCTACGCCCTAATAAGGCGCCCGCAACGCCGCCGGCGGCTCGGGCGCATCGGTCGGCACCACGGCGAACTTCCGCACCACCACCCGGTCGCGGCCCTGCTGCTTGGCGGCATAAAGCCCCTGGTCGGCCAGCCGGAAAAGCTGCTGGAAATCGCTCGGTGCCTGCGTTTCCGCGACACCAATGCTGGCGGTCACGATGCCCTCGCCGATCGCCTCGCCATGGTCGCATGCCGCGATCTCCAGCCGCACGCTGTCGGCAAAGCGGGCGAGCGCGAACCCCTCGAGCCCCGCGATCATCAGCCCGAATTCCTCGCCGCCCAGCCGGGCGACCGCGCACATCGGGCCTTCCCAGCGCTCCAGGCGGCGGGCGATGCAGCGCAGCACCATGTCGCCCGCTTCATGCCCATGGGCATCGTTGATCGACTTGAACCGGTCGATATCGATCAGCAGCAGGCCGGCCGGCATCTTCTCGGACCGGACATGCTCGAGCAGCGGCTCGATCGTCTCGACGAAGCCGCGCCGGTTGCGCAGCCCGGTCAGCGGGTCGCGCCGCGCCAGTTCGTTCGCCTGGGCTTCGGCGGCACGGGCATGGTCGCGCTCGATGCGGAAATGGGCGAAGCGCCGGCTCGCGGCGATCGACAGCCACAAGGTCTGCCAGGCGGCCGCGAGCAGCACGATGATCTTCGATCCGCCGCCCCAGAAGGCGCCCTCGACATCGACGAACTGGATAAAGGCGAGCGTCGCCATCGGCAGCGCCCAGGCCCCGGCGAAGTCGCGCGCCGCGGCGCTGCCCCGGCGCCATGCCCAGGTGAGGCAGACGGCGACCAGCACCAGATCGGCCAGGATCAGGATGCCCGCGATGCCGCCGAGCGTATCGATCGCCGCGCTGCGGATCAGGGCGAGCGGCACGCCGAGCACCCCGACCGCTCCGCCCAGGACAAGCATCGCCCGGCCCGCCCAACGCGGCAGGGCCGCGCGGTCGAGCGAGGTGACGACGCTCGCCGTCGCCAGCGTCACCGCCAGGCAGGCAAGGAAGGTGCAGGTCTGCGCCGAGACCGTTCCGGCCATGCCGGGCACGGCGATCAGATGCATCTCCGACCAGATCAGCCCCCAGAACAGCATGCACCCGGCCCATGCGCCGTGCCAGGCAAGGAACTGGCGGCGCACCGCGACGGCGAGCGACAGATTATAGACCAGGCCGATCAGCAACAGCGTCAGCGCCGCGCCGATCACTGCACCCAGCGCCGCCGATTGCAGGCCGCTCTCGCCGCGCGGCAGCAGGCGGGCGCGGAGCAGATTGTGGCTGGCGAACTTGTCGAACCGCAGCGTCACCGCGACGAGCGGGGCATTCCGGACCGGCGCTTCGAAGGCGATCTGCCCGCCCGCGCGCCAATGCGATCCGTAATGGCCGCTGCGCACCTGCTGCCATTGCCGCGTGCCGTCGGCATAGGAGAACAGCACGGCCAACCGGTCGAAGCGCGAGTGATGGACCATCAGCACCAGATCGTTGCGATCGACCGGCAGGCGCGTGACGTCGGCGCGCAGCCACAGGCTGGCCTGCTGATAACCGTTGGGGGTGCCGCTGCAGGAAAAGCGCGACGGGAGTGCATTGTCGGCCTGTGGCAGGCCCGTGACCGCGTGGCATAGCGACACGTTGATTTGGAGTCCCTTGGCACTGGCCGGAATCGACCAGCACGCGATACCGACAGCTGTCAGGGCAAGCAGCAATCGGGCCACCGCGGCCCGGTATGATTCCCCAATCCCCGTCATGGTTTAGGCTATGCACCGATCCGGTGTGAAAAGTCTTACCTGCGTGGCCCGGACGGGTGCCGGACGATAAAAAAGGCCGCCCCTTTCGGGACGGCCTTTCCATTGTCAGCCATCACGGCTGGGAATCAGGCGCGCAAAGCCCCCGCGCTGGAGGCCATGCTCACAGGATCCGCCGTGACCGGCTTGTGACAATGAGACATCAGACCACCTCCTTTCCGTTGTTGAACAGTGACTTGCATATGGGGTGAGCGTTCGGACGATCAAGACCATGAGTGAGACGCCGACCCTCCCCGTTCGGGCGAACGGAGAGAGTGGAGGTCAATCCCCCACCAGCGCCTTGCGGCAATCCGCCGCGCATTCCCGGCACATCTCGGCGCACAGCCGGCAATGCTCGTGATCATGCCTGGCGCATTCCTCGGCGCACAGGTCGCAGGCCGTGATGCACGCTTCGAGCTGCGCCCTGAGCATGCCGACATCCCGCCCGGTACGGCGCACTGCGACCCGCGCCGTCGCGCCGCAGATATCGGCGCAGTCGGAACAGGTGCGGATGCATTGCCGCATGTCCATCTCCTCGGCCGAACAAGCATCGGCGCAGGAGGTGCACATCAGCGCGCAGAACATCGCGTGCCGCGCTGCGGTCGCCAGGTCCTCGTTGAAATCGTCGCCGACTTGCGGGTGGAGCTGGATCATCCGGTGAATCGACATATCTATCTCCTGGAGGGGTGCACGCCTTAACGCCGGACGGCGGTTGCCGTTGCGCGTGACAGGGCGGGGCGGCTGTGAAAGGATGGCCTGTGAAGCGCCAGGAGAGTCGTCATGACGATCGGCCAATGTCTCAGCGTAGTGCGTCAGTGATCGCGGCCATCGCGGCAGGCGCGGCGGTGGTCGCGGGCGGGCTCGCGCTGTTCTCGCGCGCCGCCGCGCGCCGCATCGAGCGCGACGTGCCGCCCGACGGCCAGTTCGTCACCATCGACGGCGTCCGCCTGCACTATGTCGATCGCGGCCACGGCCCCGCCATCGTGATGATCCATGGCCTTGCCGGGCAGATGCGCAATTTCGGCTATGCGCTGGCCGACCGGCTCGTCGCGGATCACCGCGTGATCCTCATCGATCGCCCCGGCTCGGGCTATTCCGCCGCCGCGCCCTCGGCTGCCATCGCGGCACAGGCGACGCTGATCGCCGGGCTGATCGAAACGCTGGAGCTCGATGCCCCGCTGGTGGTCGGCCACTCGCTCGGCGGTGCGGTCGCGCTCGCCCTCGCGCTCGACCATCCCGACAAGGTCGGCGGCCTCGCGCTGATCGCCCCGCTGACGCAGCCGCAGGATAGCGTGCCGGCGGCGTTCCGCGGCATTGCGATCGGCTCGCCCGCGGTGCGCCGCGCGGTCGCCTGGACCCTGGCGACGCCGGTCGGCCTGTTGTCCGGTCGCAAGGGTGCGGTGGCAGTGTTCGCGCCGGAAGCGGTGCCGACGGATTTCGCCACCTTGGGCGGCGGCCAGCTCGTGCTCCGCCCGGGCGCCTTCCACGCTGCCTCGACCGATCTCGCCGCCGCGCGCGCCGACATGGCGGCGCTCGCCGCACGCTATGGCGATCTGTCGGTGCCGGTCGCGATCCTGTTCGGACGGGACGATGCGATCCTCGATCCCGATATCCATGGCAGCCGGATCGCCGCCGACGTGCCCCGGGTCGAACTGACCCTGATCGACGGCGGCCACATGATCCTCGTCACGGCGTCAGAAGCCGTCGCGCTGTGGATCCGCGGGCGCGTCGGCGTGGTCTGAAGGGGAGGATTCGTTAATCTATCGGGCATAATTTGAGGCCCCATGAAGTTCGTACTGGCCGCCATCCTCATGCTGATTCTGGGTGACCTTGCGTTCGCGCATGGCAACAACACCGCCATGGCCACTGGCGCCATCCTCCGTTTCTTCCACAGCGCCGGGTCCGAGGGCCGCTCGTCGATCTTCTCGCACTGAGCGACCCCCTTGCCGGTTATTGCGGCGTCGCGGCGACCGCCTGGCCGAGCTGCTGACCCACCAGCGTGATCTCGACACGACGATTCTGCTGACGGCCCGAGGCGGTCTTGTTGTCGGCCACCGGCTGGCTCTCGCCATGCCCGACCGCCTCGATCCGTGCGCCGTCCACGCCCATGCCGCTCAGCGCGGTGCGCACGGCGGCCGCGCGCGCCTGGGATAGCTGCTGGTTCGACGCGTCCGATCCTTGCGCGTCGGTATGCCCGTCGATGCGGATTTTCACGTCCTTGTTGGTCTGCAGATATTGCGCGAGCGGGCGCAGCCGTGCCTCGGCGCCGGCCTTCAGATCCGCCTTGCCCGTTTCGAACACCACATCCTGCAACACCAGGGTCGCGCCGAGCGCGGTCTGCTTGAGCTGCAGATCGGCCAGCTGCTTGCGGGCCGCCTCGGCATCGGCCTGCGCCTTGGCGGCATCGGCCTGGGCGACCGCCGCATCCTGTTGCGACCGCGCCGCGTCGGCGCGCGCCTGCTCGGCCTGTGCCTGGCTGTCGGCGAGCCGCTCCTGGTTGGCGACGGCGGCATTGGCCGCGCGGTCCTTGGCGATCGCGGTCTGCGCATTGGCGCGCGCGGCGGCGATCAGCGAATCGATCCGCACGATCGAAGCCCTGGCCCGCTCCGCCTTGTCCTTGTCGAGGTCCTCGGCCAGCGTCGGCAGCACTGAGGTCGCTTCGTCGAGCTGGGCCGCGCCGTACCGCGCGATCAGCGGATCGGCGCGCGCCGCCTCGATCTTGGCGCGGTATTGGTCGACCACGATCTGGTCGGTCTTGTCGGCAAAAGCCGGGGTGGCCACGGCCATCGCGGCACCGGCCATCAGCGTCATCATAAGGGTACGCATCATTCTCTCCTGAATCCTGGGGTGGGGCGCGGGGCCCTTATTGCGGCACGGGCGCGGGCGGCAGCGGGGCCAGCGCAGTCTCCTGCGCATGCGCCTCGTCCTGCGCGGCCTGTTTCTGCTGAGTAGCGGCGGCCAGATCGGCCAGCGCGCTTGCCTCGGTCGCCGCGGCGATCGTCTTGTCTTCCTTGCTCAGGCTCCATTGCAGCCGCGCCTCGGCCAGCGCAGCGCTGGCCCGTGCCTGGATGTCGGCCGCGCGGCCGTCCATCGGCACCTTGTCGTTCATGCCGATTTTCGCTGCGGCGGCGGCCATCGTGGTGCGGGCGGTATCGCGCTTGCTGGCCAGCGCCGGCGATGCCGACAGCAGGGCCGTCACGGCAAACGCCGCGCCGATGATCTTCGCGTTCATGGCAACACTCCGTTGTCGCCCCCGCGCTTCCGACCCCCATAATAGCCGAAGGGGGTGGATTGTTCCGCCTGCGGGGCGAGCCGAGTCTGGCGGCTAGTCGGAATCGGGTGTTGGATCGGCCCCGGGCTGATGCGTGATCTGGCGGTGGAGGCGGCGGCCCATCACCCAGCCCCAGGCGTGCTGATAGGATTTTTTCTGCAGCCGGCGGGTGGCACGGATGCGGCGCTCGCGGCGGAGCAGCAACAGGCGGATCGCAATGACGAGCAGGACCAGGCCGATCTGGGCCAGGAGCAACAGGGCATAGACCATGGACTGCATCCCCCCGAAAGACTCGAGGGGCCATTGTGCAGTGCAATATGAGAAGGTCAAGAGGAGGGCCGGGGGTGCGGTCCTACCCCCGGCCCAAGCCCCACCACCGGAAAAGAAGTGCACTCCAAATCGGTCGGCCCGGTGCTGTTACCGCCATAATGGTTGTACCGCGCATACGTAGATTCCCTGATCGCGGACGAGCCGTTCCCAAGTCGGGACAGGGCGCATTCCACCGCTAAGCACTTGCCCTTCCGCACCCCGATCCGCCAAGGGCAGCACATGACGTTTCAGGTAGATATGGGGACGGACGGCACGGGCAAATCGGTCTTTGTCGATCTGGAGGAGCTGCTCGCCACGCGCCTGCTCGTCCAGGGCAATTCCGGATCGGGCAAATCCTATCTGCTCCGCCGCCTGATGGAGCGCAGCGCCGGCCAGGTGCAGCAGATCGTGATCGATCCCGAAGGCGATTTCGTCACGCTCGCGCCGTACGGCCATGTCGCGATCGAGGCAGTGGATTATGCGGTGGGCGAGATCACCCGCTTCGCCGCGCGCTGCCGCGAGCATCGCACCTCGGTCGTGCTCAGCCTGGAGGGGCTCGAGATGGAGGGCCAGATGCGCTGCGCCGCGGCTTTCCTGAACGGCCTGTTCGATGCCCCGCGCGAACATTGGTACCCAGCGCTCGTCGTGGTCGACGAAGCGCAGATCTTCGCCCCCGCCGCCGGCGCCGAGGTGAGCGAGGAAGTCCGCCGCGCCTCGCTCTCCGCGATGGCGAACCTGATGTCGCGCGGGCGCAAGCGCGGCCTGGCCGGCATCATCGCGACGCAGCGGCTCGCCAAGCTCAGCAAGAATGTCGCGGCCGAGGCGAGCAATTTCCTGATGGGTCGCACGTTCCTCGACATCGACATGGCGCGCGCCGCCGACCTGCTTGGCATGGAGCGCCGCCAAGCCGAATCGATCCGCGACCTCTCGCGCGGCACCTTCCTCGGCCTCGGCCCCGCCATTTCGCGCCGCCCGGTGATGGTGAAGATCGGCCCCGTGGAAACCAGCGCGCGCAGCTCCAGCCCGGTGCTCACCCCGCTGCCCCAGGCCCCGTCCGAGGACATGATGACCTTCCTGCGCGAAGGCATCGAGGAGCCGCCCAGCACCCTGTTCCCGATGCTCCCGCCGGGCGTCTCGCCCGCGCCCCGCACACCGCCGGCCGCGCAGCTGCTGCAGGATCTCGCCGCCACCCCGCCGCGCGAGCATGACAGCGCACCGGAGCAAACGCCCGAGGAGCTGGAGGAGGTCACCGTCCAGGTGCTCCGCGCGATCATGGACGATCCCGAGGCGACCTTGCGCAGCGCCGCGGTGCTGTTCCAGGATTTCCAGGTCCGCTGCCGCATGGCGGGGGTGAAGCGCTCCCCGCTCGATCCGTCCGCCTTCGCCCGCCGCCTCGCCGCGGCCCGCGCGGGCATTTTCGACCGGCTCGACGGGGAATGGCAGCAGGCGCTGGAGCAGGCGACCGACCTGCCCGACGACATGCTCGGCGCCTTCCTGCTCGTCGCCCGCGCCGCGCGCGAGGGCGAACCCTGCCCGAGCGACGAGGATGTCGCGCGCACCTATGGCACCAGCTCGCTCGGCCGTGCGCGGCGGGTGATGAGCTATATCGAGGGCCGCAACATCTTCGTGACCCGCGTCGACCTGTCGGGCAAACGATCGATCACCATCCCGGGGTTGGGCTGGACCACCGCTGCGGCGGAGGTGGGGTAGCGCCTGTCGTGCGACAGCGAGCGGCCACGAGTCATCGCCATTTCGGCCGACCGTGCCGATCTTTTCCTCGCCGCCATCCCGCGCTGCATGCTAATGCCAGAAGGATGTCGACGACCTCGCGAAAGCTCCCGATCCCAGCCGATGCGCGCGTGCTTGGGGAAAGGGCGTTTGCTGCCATCAGCGCAGTGGAGGGCATCGTGCTGACTGCGGACAGCCGGCACCGGCTCGCAACGATGCGACGCCGGAATCTTTCGCCCGAAGAGCAACGTGCGGAAATCGTTCGTGCTTATGCCGGGGTCAAATCCCGCCGATGACTCTCGGAGGCTATGACGCCTTCGACGATCCTTATGCCTATAAGGGCACTTATGTTCTGCGGAACAAGCTCTGCCGGCTCAGTCGCTTTGCACGATCCTGTCGACCGGCCACTCCCGATTGAGCCGCATGGCGGCGATAACGGCGTAGAAGGTCGCGGCGGCCAGCGCGAAAGCGGCGAGCGGCGCTTCCGCCGTCTCCTTTTCCCAAAGAGCCGCGGCCGAGATCAGCGACAGAAGCGCGACGACCCATGATGCCGGATCGACGCCCTGCAGCGACATGGCGTAACGCACGGCCTCGCGGTTGCCGCCGAGACCCAGCGCCCGGACAGAGCGCGTGCCCGGCCCGAACATCCACTGAGCGATGAACACCGTGGCGAGCAGAATCATCGCCCCCGCCAGGGCAAAGAGCACCGGATGCCGCCCCATGCCCGCAAGGAAGCCAGCCCAGGCGACCGCAATACTCGCGAGCCCCCAGATCGCAGGTCGCGCGCGAAGCCGGCCGAGCGGGGAGAGGTGAGACAAGCGCTCCATCATGTCTGCGTATCCCAGGACGGTCGACCTTGTCATGAAGGCTTTGTCATGCGGCCGTCACCGCCCCGGCGCCGCCCCGCGCCTAGCCTCCTCCGCAGCCGACCAGATCGGCAGGAGGAATGTCATGATCCGCACGTCACTGTTCGCCATCGCTTCGCTCGCCCTGCTCTCCAGCGCCCCCGCGCTCGCCGCGCCGTGCAAGGACGCCAAGGGCAAGTTCGTGAAATGCCCGACCACGCCGGCCCGTCTCATCACCACCGGCGGCGTGACGAAGGACGCCAAGGGCAAATGCCATATCGCGTCGGGGCCGAAAAAGGGTCAGTTCACCAAGTGCTAGGGGCCTGATCGGGCCTGATTGATCCACCACCGTTCGCCCTGAGCTTGTCAGGCCGAAGGCGAGCGAAGCTCAACGGCCATCCGAGTCTCCGGCCTTACCGCTATTGGGCGGACTTCACTTTCTTGGGCGCAGCCTCGTCGATGATCAGCGTCGGTGCCTGCCGCGCGACGGCGAGGCCCGCTGCTTCCGCGGCTAAGACATCGCCAGTCGCCTTCTGCACGCGTTCATAGGCCTCATCGATCGCCTTGGCGTCGGCGGCACTGCACACGCGCATGCGGGGAGACCTGGCGATGTCGACTGAATACCATTGCTCGATGCATGCCCCCTTGTCGTCGATGCACTGGAAAGTTGGTGACGTCGGCCAGAGCGCATTCATCGAGCCCGCCTGATCGGTCAGCTTGCTGATCTTGGCATCGAATGCACGCCAGCATTCCGCACGTGCCGCTCCATGGGTGCGCACTTCGCACATGCATGCCGCATCCGACTCGCGCTGAAGCGCCGCGATTTTCTCTTCGGTTGTCGGCCCGCCTGCATGACAGGATCCGAGGAGCGTGGCTGCGACAAGCATCGCGTAGCGCCGGGTTGTCATTTCTTCACCGCACACCGCGCCACGACATACTCCAGCCCCAGCCGGCTTGGCCCGCTCGCGCAATCGGGCGGGCTGTCGATGCGCAGGGTCATCACGCCCTTCTCCGCGGGCAACGGTGCGGCACCGGGCGCGAGCAGCCGGCGCAGCACCGCGCGGCCCTCCGGCGTCTCGATATGCGTGCTGTGGCCCAGCGGCTTGCCCGGAATGTCCGACCCGTCGATCACGGTCAGCGCGCCGGGCCCCCCGCGCGGATCGGGGTAGCAGCGCGGCTCGGCGATGAGCGGCCCCTTGCGGCGGCGCAGGCGAAAAGTGCAGCCGACATCGCCCACGCGCGGATTGCCGTGCACCGCCCAGCTGCTGCGCAGCGGCAGATCCCGCCCCGAGGCGAACAGCACGATGCGCCGCCCCGGCCGCACCATATCGGGCGCGAGATCGCGGTCGAACAGCTCCCGGTCGATATCGGGCGCGGCGAGCACCACGATCTTCACCCGCGCCGCCAGATCGGGCGCACCGGGTTTCTGCGACAGCGACTGGAGATGCCGCAAGCCATCGATCGCGATGCGGTTGCCCATGCTGTGCGCCACCAGCACCAGCTCGGGCGACTGCGCCGCCAGATCGGCCAGCACTGAATCGAAATAGGCCTGGGTCCAGGCTGCATTCTCCTCATCCCAGGTATATTTCGCCAGCGCATGCTGGGACGGCCAGATGAACGCCACCACCGGCCCGTCGAAGCGCGCGGCCATGGCGATCTGGTCGGCCTGCGACAGTGCCTCCGCCACGCTGTTGTTATAGCCATGGACGTAGAGCAGGATCCGGCCCGCCTTGTCCCTGGGCGGCGCCTGCAGATCGCGCCGCAACCGATCATGCCATGCCGCATCGCCCGACAGCTTGAGCGTCGGCAGCTTCGGTGTGCCGGGCGTGGCAAAGCCATAGCGGATCGGCACGGGCGCGGGCGCGCCATAGGGGCGGAAGGTGCCCCGCCCGACCGACATGGAGAGCGGCTGATCCGCCAGGCAATCGGGCATGCCGGTGACGACGAAATAGATCGGGCCCTGCGCGGTGGCGGGATCGGCCGTCTGCTTCGCGCAATCGCCCGCGACCGGGCCATAAGCGGGCGGCACGGTGATGCAGCCGGCCAGTGGCAGGGCGGCGAGGGCGGTAACCAGGGCCAGAAGTCGCTTCATCATCTTGTCGTTCCCGCCGCGCACGTCATCCGCGCCTCCTGTGGCATTGCTTGCGGCGGCGGTGAAGCGTTTACGGGGAAAAGACGGCGCCGATCCGGCGCGATGGCGCCGGTGCGGCGTCAGCGGAAAGGCGGCCCGATCCAATGGCTCGACCTGACTTATGTTAACGCGCGGTTTAATCTTTCGTTCTCAAGCATGTGCTAAAGCAAGCCAACCCATCGGAGGCTCGAATGCACCGCCTGCTTTATATCAGCACTGCCCGAACGACCCCGGATCGGGCCAGCCTCGACGCTATCCTGCGCGTCTCGCGCCGGAACAATGCCGCGGCCGGGATCACAGGACTGCTCATCGTCGGCGGAAAGCGTTTCCTGCAGACGCTGGAGGGGCCGGCCGAGGCCGTGTTCGAAACCTTCGACCGCATCAGGCGCGACCCCGCACATTTCGCCGTGGTCGAACTGGCCCGCGGCCCGATCGAGAAGCGCGCCTTTCCCGAATGGTCGATGGGCTATCAGATCGGCGGCGCCGCCGGCGACACCGTATCGGTGCCGGCCGCCATCGGCGCAGTGATCGCGCCCATCGAGGACGCGACCTTGCGGGCATATTTCAGCGGCTTTGCAGAGATGCACGCCGCGGCCTGACCGGCAGGCTGCGCGTGCGCGAACTGGCAGCCGCCTGAGGCGCCCGACACTCAGATCTGGGCGAGGGCGCGACGCGGCGGACAAAAGGGCTCGACAGGATCGGCCGGCCTTCTACTCTCCCGGCCCATGTCCGTGCTGGGGGAAGCCATCGGTGTCGTCGTGGAGGGCGCGCTGGAGCTCGGCGTCCACCTGGTCGACGCGGCCGTGGACCCGGTGCGCAAGCGCTATGGCCGGCTTGCCGCGACGCTCATGGTGCTGGCCATCATCGCGCTGCCGATCGGGCTGATCGTGCTCGTCGTCTATCTGTCGGGTTGAGATGCCGCGCCGGCCGGTCGCTGATGCTCCGCCGTCATTGCGACCGTCCGGGAAGTCGATAAGGTCAGCGCCATGATCCTGGGGCGTGTTCGATTGATGGGCGGCGTGCTGGCGTGCGCTATCCTGCCGGGCGTATCGGCGCTCGCCGCGTCCGGCGCCAGTGCGCAGCAGGCTGCCGCGCCGCCGACACCACTCAAATGCGAGATCGGGCCGATGGCCATGAGGCTCGGCGGCAATGACTGGTTCGTCTACGCCTGCGACGATCGGGCCTCCATGGCGGTCGTGTCCCGCCGGGACGCTGCCGGATCGCCCGTTTCCTTCTACCTCAGGCCGCGCCCCGGCGCGTGGATGGTCCAGGTCGTGGGGGACGGCAAGGACCAGGCACACGCCGCCGCGCGCGCGGATCTGTCGAGCTACTCCGCCACCAATTTCGAATGGATTCTTGCCGATATCCTGGAGGCGGATTTCGAGGATAATTTCGGCTGGCCCCCGACATCCGAATTCCGGCCTTCGTCGTCGCAAGCACGCTGAAGCGGCTCCTGCTCAGTCTAAGAGCCTAACGCTCAAATCCTGAAACAATGGTTGGGGTGGCATTGCAGGAAATCGTCCAGGCCGATCAACCCGCGATCGAGCGACCATGGAGGTTCAACCTAGCATTTACGCTTTCGGACTACATTCGTCAGCATGGGCTTTCGCAAACCCTTTCGCGCGACGCCGGTTAAGCTTGGCCCCTACCAGCGGCGCAAAGACGCGCTGCGCGCCCGCAAACGCGCTTTGAACTATCTCTCGGCCGCCGCCATGACCGGGATCGCTATTGGCATCGGAAGCGTGGCGCTGACCGAAAATGGCAAAGCTCGAATTTCTTCAACGATCAAACCCGCGGCCGTGGCGGCGGGGATCGTTCGCGCAAGGGCGCCCCAGACCGGTGACCACTGGCGCGCGTGCGACGATGCGCGCGCGGCGGGCACAGCGCCCATCTACGCCGGAGAGGCTGGATATCGCGAGGGTCTGGATGGGGACTCGGACGGTGTGGCGTGCGAGCCTTATCAAGGGCAGTGATTGAGGTTCAGGCATGTGGAGTGGCGGGACTCCGTCACCGCTGCCCCCGGGAAGTCTGAAAACCGCGGCCAGACGACCTGTCCGACGCTCAAATTTTGAAGCAATGGTCGCGATGCCACTTCAGGAAATGCGGATGCGGCCGATCGGCCGGGCGCAGCGGCGGCAGGGCATGGCCGCTCTTGTTGATCATCGCGCTCACGCCGTCAGGGTCGTTGATCTGACGCGAGACGAGAATCTTCAAATCATCGTCCAGGCTGATCAGCCCGCGATCGAACATCCAGTGCACCGTGCCGGAAAGCGCGAGCCCGTTGGTGACGATGTCCGGCCCGCTCGCCTCGACCGGCCGGATATGCGCCGCCTGCACCTCGGCCCGGCCGCCGCCGTTGATCAGCTTCAGCCCGGTGATGGCGCAGCGCTCGTCATAAGCGCGCAGCACGACGCGGCGAAAGATGCGATCCCGCACGATGCGCGACCCGTAATAGCCAATGCGATCGCGTTCCTGCTCGAACTGGAAGGGCGCCCGCTCATCCTGCACGAGATTGGGGGCAAGCGCGGGATCGTCGTCGCGCGGCAACAGCGTGTCGTCCCCGCCAAGGCCAAGCTCGATGATGCGATTGAAGTCAGCCGCGGAGATCGGCCGAACCGCCGATTGCGCCCGGCCGGAGATGGCGCCAGCCTCGTTCAGCAAGCCGCGCTCGACCGGATCGCCAGGGCTGCCAAAGGGCACGGGGTTGGGGAAATCGAGATAGCTGCCCGGCTCGATCACCGCGATGTACATGCCCGGCGTGCCGGGGTCGGGAATGATCTGCTGGACCTTGGCGACCGCGAAATAACCGCGCGTTCCGCGCACCTTGCGGGGTTCGTAATAGAGAATCCAGTCGCCGACTGTGGGTTCTGCGCGGGTCAGGTACGGGCGGGGGAATTGATAGCGCTCGGCCGGGCTGTCTTCGTAGATCGAGTCTGCGCGGTGGATGAAGACGCCGAAGGTCATGCGAGGGTCATAGCGTGAAACTAGGCGGAGCCAAAGGCGTCGCGGGGATGGAGGCGTTTGCGGTCACGACGGACTGAAATAAATATTAAGTATATAGTAAAGTCACGGACGATAGTAACATTGAATAATAAAAAGATATGACCAAGTAGTCGTCATTATATCGATGACTACGTAGACACATTCTCGATAAGATCTACAGTATTGTTGGGTAGATGAATTCACTGTCTCTTTGGAGATATTGCCGATATTCTTGAGCGTTGCTGCATGGTAAACCGACGAAAATCAGTCTCCTACCCAATCTACCTCGCTGAGATCGGAGGCCATGACGAACCGCGCGTCGACGGACTTGTGGCTCGGCAGAAACATCATCGGCTGATGGCTGCCCACCACCACGAGCCCACGCACTTCGGGAGTTTGCGGGAGCTTATAGCGGCGCGCGAGATCCTCCGTGTGCGCGCGAACATATTCAACTCGATCTAGGTGCTTGCGCAAGTTATCTCGCCTCCCCCTCACGTCGGTATGTCCGCGATATTCGGATAACCTGGCCGCTGTCTCGGTTATACTCCGGCAAAATCGAATCTCTTTTGCCTCAATCACCCAAGCGCGCCGACCGTCCCGGTCGAAGGCGAGCACATCGATGTCACCGAAACGCTTTAAATGATCGGTGCCTTTCTGGTTGAGTGCGTCGGTCATATTAACGGAGGGCAGGCTCGTGAGCCCGAGGTTCCGCACCGCGTCGGCGATACTCTCGTTAAATTCGAGTCCGACGCGCGCGGCTGCCTTGCCGGTATAGGAGCGCATCGCGGCACTATCCCAGAAATCACCATGGAGGCCACCAGCCAGCGCACCGCTCATATTGTGCGTGACGGCGCGCTCCACGGCCGCTGGTGCGACTAGGATCTGCGGATCGGGTCCGGCTGTTATCGCGACCAGCGGCCGCTTTATAATCGAATACCGCCGGTCAAATCGAGTGAAGTCGAAGTCGCTTGACCTAGTACCCACTGGCAGGTCCGACCAGCCATCACGAGACAGAAGCGTCAGATTGTCGATCAGCAATTCGAAGTCAACATGGGTGAGGTAGGGCACGGCCCGTAGCGTCTTGAGCAACACGGAACGCTTCATGCGGAAGACCCCAGCTTTGACCTGCACAGCGATTTCAGTGAGAGCCGAGAAGACGTCTCGAAAGACTTCCCACGGAGCCCCGTATTCCGCTGCAATCGCCGCGAGAAACTCTGGATCGACGTCGCTCGGATTGGCCTGCTCAAAGTGCCGACGATAGGCCTCGTCTGCTCGCTTTCGTTCTTCGGCATGCCGCCCGCGCGCTGACTCCACGAGCGCGGTGTTTCCAAAGCTATGGTCATACATGATATCGCCGATCGGACTGATCTTGAGCTCAGGCTTCACAAACCCGCCCCGAATTGGGGGTAGCTGCTCGGCGTTTTCGAAGACGTGAAGCGCAAGGGCGACAATTTCGTCTAAGTCCATGTCGCCGACAGCGAGGCCGCCTTCCGACCGTGCGTGGGATGCTGCGACTTCTGCCGTTATTGCACAGCCTCGGATGACTGCATTAATTTCGTTTCGCTGCGCAAAGCTGCGGGCGGCGTCGTCTTGGATACCGTGAAGCGCGCGCAACGCTCGGGCGGTGCGTTGCCAGTTGCTGTCTTCGGCGAGCGCGGACTGTAAGCGGACGAGTGCTAAGACGACGAGGGCCGCGCGGTCATACTTTGCGATGATATCCAGCAGCCGCCCGAGTTGAACTGCATGATCCTGCATGAGAAATGAGTAGCATTCGTCCGCGCCAGATATGATTGACCCTCTTTCGCGCGGGCGTGTGAGGAAGGAAGAGCCACAGCGTAGCAACGCGGAAGCGGTCACCGGCACGGCCTCGAAAGGGGGGATAAGACCATGGGTCGAAAGCAGCAAAGTTGGGCGGTCGGCAGCAAATGAGTGGCGCCAGCGGATGTCTTCCGAGCCGACCCAGGCTAAGAGTTCGCCGTGTAGGGTCTCGATGGATTGCGATGCGGCTTCCGCGTCTAGCACTACGGACAAAAGAGCGGCTGCGAGCCGAAGCTCGGCATAATTGGTAAGGCGGTGCAGACCATGCTGCCAGTCGGGCGAAAGGCGAACCGTTCCGGACCGCGTACCCGGCGCGGTCGCAACCACGACGGCGCGATTTACGGCGTCGTCGTCGACCTCTACCAGACGATTGTCCTCTGAAAACTCCATTTCGAAGTCGATGAGGACGGGCAAGGGGTCGAGTTGTACATTGTTGGCCTGGAGCATCTGCAGGCCGATATTCAGCCAGTGAAGGGCCGCTTGCCAAGTCTCATATGCCGTGCCGCGATCCGTCTTCCCGCTTCCGTTTCGAATGCGCAGCCACACCGGTTTGCCGAGCAGGACCACGCCGAGCAGTTCACCCCGGTCCAGTGCGGCTGGAGAACAATAGCGATACCGAAAGCCGTGGAGCGCTACGTCGCGGTCGAGGCGCATCACGATCTCCATGCTGCCGTCTGGCATCGGCAGCGGTCGGCGATCCAGGCGGTGGGCCGCGTCGCGTCGCACAGACAGTATCTCGTCCGTAGGATAATTGATTAGCATAGGTGGCTCTATGCCCTCTTGCTCCGGCACGAGTTTGAAGCCGGTCTCTCGCCACCAACCGAAAAGGTTGGCCCAACCATTTGCACCGAACAGCTTGAAGCGCTGCTCTTCAACAAGTCGAAGCTGCTTCGTGATGCGCCAGATGTCGGCGATGTCAGTGTTCTCAAGTCCACCGAGGTCTGCGGCGTCACCGGGTTCGATCAAGACTAGCGGCCAGTCGATCGCTTCCATTTCATCGGTCAGTTTGATAGTTCGGCCTCTTCCCCAACCGCCCGCAAGCACGAGCGTGAGGCCCTCTCGGAAGCCAGCCTTCTCTCGGGCACTTGCCTGCGCGGCCTGAGATACCTGCCGTATTATTTCCGTTGCATTGGAATCAGGCTCGGTGCCACCAAAACTCAACGCGGGGGGGTCGGCGAATCCATCGGCTATTTGGATCGTCAGCACGAAGCGACCCGGCGAGACCTCGGTGAGTTGGTGCCCCAACGGCTGGTCGCCGAAGACGTCCAGATTCAGCGCCGGCAGAAAGAAGCCACTGGAATGGACCCGCTCAGCCTGGACTTCTAGCAAACGCGTCTGGAGCGTGTGTTGGAGTGCGTAGCTCGCTGCCCTTCGCGCGAGCCGAAGACGGATCGCCGTCGTCAGATTATGCGGAGCTACCACGATTAGGCCGTTTGGGTCGAACAGAAGCGGGCGGGCCTCGATGTCAGAGCCGCCGACAGCCTGACTTTCCACGTCGTCATCCGCCCTCATGGCAAAGGGCATAAGCAAATCGGAATCGATGCCCAGGTTCTCGACGTTCGCCCACGAATAAACGACATGGGCCATTCCCGCTTTGAGATCGTTCATCGACGGAAGGTCGATTTTGCCGGCGCGGCTGCCTTCGCCGAAGGTGGCATAGTCAGGCGTGCGCCAGTGCGCGATGCAATCGGAAAGGGACAGCAGGGCATGAACCTCGTCCAGCGTCTGATCGCGCAGCGGATGCTTGGGCAGGCGTTGGAACGCTTCAATTAAGTCTTCTGTGAAGTAGGCGGCCTTCTCCCAGACGCCAAGATGAACACGGTAAGCACCACGCCGCGTGGCGACGGTGGCGACGAAGAAATTTTCGGGCGGATCTTCGTTCTCGTCTATGCCGATGCTCGGCAAATCCACGTTGAAGAGTTCGTCCAGATCGGCTCGCCTTGGCACCCGCTGACCGCAGGACGCAGACAAGATCAGCCGGGTTGTCGTCTCAAGCCTGATCGTGTTGGCGGCGAAGCGTGGATCGAGCTGTAGGCCCGCGACCATCGCAAGTGACTCCATTGGAGCCCATTTGGCAAGACGATCGCGCAAATCCGGCAATTCCGCGAAAATGGCGGCGGGAATTTCGGATGCAGTAGAAAATTGCTCTTCTTCTTCGGCCATGGGATGGAATTGGCAGGATTTAACCGGCTACGCTACGCGCGATACATCTAAGGTGACGATTCTTCTACGCCGCTAGCGCTTAGAAGCTTCCAGTGGCTGAGAAAGGAGGCCTTGGCGCGGCAGTGGTGCTCAAGATGAATCTCCAGGTAAGCCGTCCGGTCAATATCGATTGTTCCGCGTTTGTCGCCGAAAGCAGGTAGCCTGCTTTCGGCCAGTGCCTGCCATCACTAAGTAGAGCGATGCTAAAAACAAAACGGCGCAGGGTCTCCCCCGCGCCGCTCTCTCAACCAGCCTCTCAGCCGATCAATGCTTCTTTTTCTTCTTCTTCCCCGCATCCGCCGTCTCGTCGGGCGCCGGGGTCGTCGAGCTGGCTGACGGGTCGCTCGGCGGCGGGGTTGTGGTCGCGGTGTCCGGGGCGGGTGTCGGGGCCGTCGTGTCGGCCGGCGCAGGCGGGGCCTGCGGCACCGGGTCCGACGGGGGGATCGGGGTGGTCGATGAAGGCGTGTTCGGCGGCGTCTGCTGCTGCGCGGTCGCGGGCAGGGCGATGGCGAGGGTGGCACCGACGATGGCTGTGCTCAAGATCTTGATATTCATGCTATTCCTCTCGGGTAAATCAGGCCCCTGTGCTCAAGCAGATGGCGCAGGCTTGCGGCCGTTTCGACCCTGACTCGATGGACTGAGCCTCTCGCGGGACGTGCGGAATTCACCGGATCGGTTCGTCCCGCGAGGCGGTTCGGCTCGTCGCACGGCGCCGATCTCATGGCCGAATCAATAGTCTCTCAGGTCGCGGTACAGATCGTCCACCGAGTCTTCGCGCAGCTCCCGGTAGATATCCTCTTCCTCCTCGGGCCGGCGGCGCTCGCGGCGGATATCCTCCCACATGTCGATCTTCATCGAGCGGAAATTGGCCAGGCACACCGCATCGCCGGCATCGGGCGAGCGGCCGAGCAGGGTCTTCATCTCGTCCTTCGATCGCACCAGGATGCCGCGCGCCGACGCGCTCCACTGATAGGCCGCCAGGTCGGCGCGCAGCGCCGGGTCGTTGGGCAGCGCCACCGGCTCCGGCCCCTGCGGGTCGAGCGCCTCGCGCAGGCGCCACACCATTTCCGCACGGACGTTGACGAATTTCAGCCGGCCGTCCGCGGTGCCGCTGCCGCTCGCCGAGGCAGCGTTGACCGCGATCGTCTGCACGCCGTTCTCGGTCAGGAAATTGGCGGTGGTCAGGCCCCATCCGATCACGTCGACATGCACCACCGCCCGGTCGCGCCGGTGGCGGATGACATGGCCGGCGGTGATCGGCCCGCCCGCATCCTGCGGGATCTCGCGGCCCGGCACGCGGATCAGCGGCGCGAACCAGCTGCCGTGCCGGCACGAGATGACGAAGGCGTCGCGGCCGCCCACCGCCACGTCGACCCCCATCGAATCCATCTCCGGCACCCATTCGCGATGGCTCCACCGCGCCATCGCCGCGTCGATCCAGGCCGTGGGGATGACCTGCCAGTCGTCATCCTCCACGCCCGCCGCGAAATCGCCGTCGAGCATCTGCGACCGCAGCGGCTCCGGCATGGCCTGCAGCGTGTCGACATAGCCGGTGCGCATATAGAAGAAATTGTCGGTCACCCGGCTGGGCACGAAGGTGCGCGAGCGCGGCGTGATGATCTTCTCCGCGCCGAATTCCGCCGGGTCGAAATCATGCAGCGGTTTGTGGTTGAAGAGGACGAAGCGGTCGGCGCGCGGCACCTCCACGTCGCGGCCGCGGATGGTGGTGAACCAGCGCAGCTCGCCCGGCTCGGCCGGATGGGGATGTTTCGGGTCGAGCCAGGGCGCGAAGAAATCGAGCACCCAGCGCCCCTCCGCAGTGGTCGGCGGGTTGAACGTCATCAGCACGCGGGCGCGCTGCGCCGGATCGCTGGTGCGCGCCCAGCCCATGGTGAAGCGCACCTGCGCCTCGCGCATCTCGGTCACTTCGTCATAGGCGATGAGATCATGCGCGCGGCCCTGCCATTTATGGTGATCGTGCGGGCCGTCGAGCCCGCCGAACTCGATCAGGCGGTCGCCTTGCGATGCCTCGAGCCGCCACACCGATTTCTGGCTGGAATAGCCGCGGGTCGAGCCGAGGATCTCGCCGAGGCGCTGGACGATGCCCTCGGTCTGCGCCTTTTCGCGGCGCAGGACGAGCGAGCGGCGGTGGCGGGTGAGGGCGAGGCCGGCGACCAGATCCGATTTGCCGCCGCCCGCCGCCCCGCCATAGCCAGTGATGTCGGCGTCGCTCTCCAGCGCGCGCAGCTGCGCGCCCGGTTGCGGCCGCCACGGGACGGCGCGGGCATCGGCGGCGAGCAGGGCGGCGATCTCGGCGCGTTCGGCGGGCGTGGCGAGGGCGAGCAGGCGATCGAGCGCCGCCGGATCGGGCTGGGTCGGATCGGGCTGGAGGGGATCAGTCTGGGTCATCGTCATGCTCCGTGTCGCCCCCGTGATCGGTCGGGTCATGCTCGATCAGGGTGCCGTCTTCCGGCGCGCGCGTGCCGATCGTGGCGAGCAGGGCAGCGAGCCGCGCGGCGATGGCGACCGGCTCGGCGGGCGCGCGGGCATCGGCCGCGCCGGCGACGACGCCGATCATGCCGGCCATGCCCGCCATGCCGGCGAAGCTCGGCTGGGCCGCGCCATAGCGTTTCGGGTTCCAGCTCATCAGCAGGCGCAGGCGCGTGTCGATGCGCAGCTTGGCACGGGCGATATTGTCCGGGTTGCGCACGGGGGCGTCGCCCGCCGCCGCATCGGCGCGCGCCACCCAGTCGTTGCGGCTGTCATCGGCGATCTCGAGCATCTGATCGGCGATCGCATCGAAACCGAGTGCGCGGGCGCGGGCCATGCGTGCGGCGAAATCCTCGTCCTTGGTCCAGTTGAGCACGGTGTTGCGATTGACGCCGATCTCCCGGCACATCTCGGCCAGGGTGCGGCCGTCGGCGATGCCGGCGAGCAGGATTTCCTCGATCAGGGCGGTACGGCGCTTGTTCATCCCGCGCAGGATTACGCGCGTGTGGGGAAAGGTTGAATCGACGGGCTTCGAAAACAGCGCCGCTATTGCCGGTCAGGCCACCGCGGTTACTGGAATGCGCGTCGCACGAAGGTCTTTCGGGTGTCGAAACCAGGGCCACTCACTGAGACGCGATATTCCTTTCCTGCCTCCATTTTCGCCTCGGTCCAGCCCCGGTAATGCGGAGGAACCTCCGGATAGACGATCTTGCTTCTGCAATTCTCCGCATCCTCCACGCTGCCTATCTGGGAGACGCTCCATATATCGGTGCGTTCAGAACCGGATTCCCCGGGGACGACAAGAGAGATATCGATACTGTGAATGCACGGCGGGTACTTACCCCCGTCGTCCGTTTCGATGCTTATGCGGCCATCGTCGAGCTGCACGACGATGATGTCCACCGCGAGTTCGCAGGAAGAAAGGCACAACGGGCTAGTGCGGAAAGCAGCGAAAGCCAAAATGCTCTAGAAGCCATAGATGCCGGACCCCTTCAGGCGCGCTTCGAGCTGGCGCCGTTCAGCTGCATAAAGGGCAATCCGGGCGTTGGCGTTGCGATGACAGTTTACCATATCGCAAAAGGCCGCATCTGCAATGAAGACGCGATCCGATATGTACCACAGTCAGTTGACTGTTGCCGCAATCCCAAATCATTCCAGATGATCATTGATCTTCCGTATCATCGCGTCGATCGCCGCTTCGTGGTTCTCGCCGAAGCGCTCGACCAGTATCTCGGGTGGAATGTGGAACGCGGTGAGCGCGCCGAGGGCTTGCTGGACGATCAGAAAATCGCGTGGCTGCAGTGCGTTGTCGGTGCGCAGCTTGTCGAGCGTTTCTTCGAAGTCCTCCCGCTCATAGCCGGTGATCGTCTGAATCTCGCCCTTCGACACGAAGATGGGCTGAGTCAGCATGATGTCCAATGCGTTTATTGCGTCGATCTCGTCTATCATTATCCACCTATTTCAACGGGTCTCGCGGGTTCCGGTGACAGTCCACTAATGCAAACCAGCGGGTTTCGGTCTGGACCCTGAATGCACTGTCGCCGGAACCACGGAACGGAATTCGGTCATGCCTTTACAAAGATCTTCACCCAGAGGCGGGCTCTGCCGCTGCTCTCGACAGTCATGACGGCCTGGACCGATCTGCCATTGATGTCCGAATTACCGACAAAGGCCCCTGGCGGCGCCGATTTGATCCACCAATCCAGGTCCTGGCAGCAATATTGCGCGAGCGGTGTCTTGTCCACGCGCAGTTCCTTCTTGAGCAGGCCTTCCGCGAACTGTCGCGTCTCGTCCAGCGGGCCATCAAATCTGACGTTCTGCATCGCACCCTTACGATGGACTTCGCGAAACCATATATTGGACGCCGATGCCGGCAATCTCTCGCCACCCGCCGCGATCCGGATCGCGGCTGCTTTCTCAGGCGTGAGTGGCTTCTCGCTGCAGGACGTCATCAGAGATCCGGCCATCAGGATGGCATAGGCTATATTTCCCAGCGTCGTCGACATGCCGTCCCCTCGTTCTCGGCGATATAGAATGGAATTGCGGTTATCTGATCCCTCCCTCCCCCGATATTGGAAGGGTCGCGCTTGCCACGGCTTTTGATCCTCTTTTGTTCCTGATTCGTCAAGCGATTGGATTGCCATCCCGGCCGAGGCCATCCGTACGGCAGTCTTTGCCACGTCTATTTACGCGACCTATTCTTGGGTGGATGCGGAACGGACGGTAATCGCGGGTCCGCAACCGGCACCTGATATTTGGACGGGTCGAAGCTGAAGCGATGGATCGGCAATTCCATTTCGCCATGGATATAATATTCGCGAGCCATGCCGACCTCATAGGTCGCGGCGCGCTCGCCCTTCGTCACCTCGTCGAGATCGTCGATTGTCCGCGAGAGGAGTGCCATCGCCATATAGCCGCCTTTGGGGTGCCGCAGGCTCAGATGATCGGGCACCTTCCAGGTCGAGGGCGGCCCGTCCCAAGGCGAGGGCGGTGGTGCCGGCGGACGCTCGGGGCGCGGGCGGGCGAGGTGCTGGTTCTCCTCCAGGAAGCGCAGGATCCATTGCTCGTCCGTCTCCTTCTCCGGTGTCGGCTGAGCATCGGGCGGGATGTCCGCGGCCGCGTCGTCCGGCATATCGGTGGCAACATCGTCTTGCGGCTCGGTCGGGATCATCGGGCACCTCCTGGAACGGGAGGGCATCTGCGCAGGGTCGCGGCCTTTTTGAATCAAGCGGGCTACCCCGCGAGCCGCCCGATCATCGCGAGCAGCTCGGTCCGCGCGGTGAAGCCGCCGGGCTGGTCCGGCCGGGCGGTCATCTGGAAGTGCGCGAAGGTCACGCGCCGCTTGCCCCGGGGTCCGGCCTTGTCCGCCCAGCCGACGAACCAGCCGAGCTGGCGCGTCCGGTCCTCCCCGCCAGCGCGATTCTTCAGCCAGCCGCTCCCGGTCTTGCCGTGCACGCGCCAGCCGCCGCTGCCCTCGAACACCGGCAGGATCGCTTCGGTCCGCGCGCAGGCCTGCGCCGACAGCAGCTTGTGCGCGAGCATGCGCCGCAGGAACGCGACCTGTTCGTCCGGCGAGATCATGAGGGACGAGCCGAGCCAGGCATTGCTCAGCCCGTTCGCCTTGCCCGGGTCGCCGGTCACGTCGCGATTGCCGTAATTCAGCCGGTCGACATAGGCTTTGAACTTCGCCGCGCCGAGCCGTTTGGTGATCTCGCGCGAATACCAGATGACCGAATCCTTCTCCCAGCGCGTCGGATCGGTGCTAGCCTTGTCGATGTCGCGGACTGCCTCATGGATACGCGGATCGTAATCCCAGGCGGGGGTGTGCGCGTCCTTCAGGATGCCGGCGTCATAGCCCATCAAGGCCAAGGGAATCTTGAAGGTCGAACAGGGCGAAAAGCGCGCGGCGCACTGGCCGGAGCGGTGCAGGACCTTGCCCGTCGCCTGGTCGATCAGCAGCGTCGCGCGCGGTGAGGGGGCGATGATCGCCTCCGCGGCCCGCGGCAATCCGGCGATTCCGGCCCCCGCGCCGAGCAGCAGGCTGGTGGTGAAGGTCCGCCGGTCGATCGTCATGGTCCCGCTCTCCTGATGCTGATGCGGCACGCTACGCCGCGGGGCCGCGCGCGCGCAAAGGATCAAAGCTGGCACGAGCCCCTAGATTATCTTATGGCGCGGCCATGGTCCGCCCGCATCTGCCGCTCAATGCGCTCCGTGCGTTCGAGGCCTCCGCGCGGCATCTCTCCTTCACCCGCGCCGCGATCGAGCTCTGCGTGACGCAGGCTGCGGTCAGCCACCAGGTGAAGGGGCTCGAGGGGCGACTGGGGGTGCAGCTGTTCCGCCGGTTGCCGCGCGGCCTCGCGCTCACCGACGAGGGGCTGGCGCTGCTCCCCGCGCTCGCCGACAGCTTCGATCGCATCGCAGCGCTGGTCGAGGGCATTGGCGGCGGCATGGCGGTGCAGGTGCTGTCGGTCGCGACGGTCGGCACTTTCGCGACGGGTTGGCTGCTGCCGCGGCTGCCCGCGTTCCGCGCCGCGCATCCGCGCATCGATCTGCGCCTGTTCACCAACAACAACCGCGTCGACATCGCGGGCGAGGGAATCGATGTCGCGATCCGCTTCGGCGACGGCGCGTGGCACGGCACGGAGAGCCTGGCCCTGTTGGAAACCCCGCTCACCCCGCTCTGCACCCCGGCGCTGGCCCGCACCCTGTTGGAACCCCGCGACCTGCTCGCCGCCACCCTGCTCCGCTCCTACCGCGCCGACGAATGGCCGCGCTGGTTCGCCGCCGCCGCCGTCGCCGCCCCGCCGCTCCACGGGCCCGTCTTCGACAGCTCGGTGACGATGGCCGAGGCAGCGATGCAGGGCGCCGGCGTCGCGCTCGCCCCGCCCGCCATGCTCGTCCGCCAGATCGAGCAGGGCGCGCTGGTCCGCCCCTTCCCGCAGGAAGTGACGACGGGCCGCTACTGGCTCACCTGGCTCAAGTCGCGCACGCCCAACCCGGCGATGCTGGCGTTTCGCGACTGGCTGATAACGGAGGCGGCGTGATGAGCGACCCCGAGAAGAAATGGGACGGCGAGATGGTCCGCACATGGCTGGAAAACCGCTTCAGCGCGTCACGGAACGAGCAGGCCAGGGCGGACAAGCGCGGCCGGGAGAGTGAAGACGATTATGACAAGGCCGCGGCCGAGGAATGGGTCTGCCGCGCCACCAAAGGCAGCGAGGCGACGAACGATCAGAAGCGGTTCGCCGATCTGCTCAAAACCCTTCTCGACCGGGACGAGTTCGATCGCGTGAGCGTCCATGACGACAGGCGGTTCGAGAGGGAGGTTCGATCCTGTCTCAGGAAGCTGATCAGGATGACGAAGGCGAATACGGGGTTCGAGAACATGTCGCGCTATCAGTGATATCGGGGCGGCTGCTCACCCTCAGCCGCGCACATGCTCCACGATCAGCGCGGCGATCCGGTCGAGCTGGGACGGCGGCAGGTCGTGCCCCATCTGCTCGATCACTTCGAGCCGGGCGCCGGGCACGCGGCGGGCGATGTCCGCGCCATTGGCGAGCGGCACCAGCGGATCGGCCGCGCCGTGGATGACGAGAGTGGGCGCGGCGATGGTGGCGAGGCGGCCTGCGCGGCTGCCATCGGCGATCACCGCCAGCAGATGCCGCCGCCCGCCCTGCGGATTATAGGCGCGGTCGAACGCCCGGCCCGCCATGGTATGGAACGCATCCGGCGCCCGGGCGGGGTCGGGGAAGGAGATCAGCGCGAGCGTCGCGGCGCCCAGCGCGATCGCCTGCTCGCGGCTCGGGTTCGGGTCGCGCCGGGCGATCATCCGGCGGCGCAGCTCGGAGGTGGGTCCCGGCAGGCCCGGCGCGCCGCTCGACGACATGATCGCGGTCAGGCTCAGCACGCGTGACGGATGGGAGGCGGCGAGGATCTGCGCGATCATCCCGCCCATCGAGGCGCCGACGACATGCGCCGCCGGAATGCCCAGCGCATCGAGCAACGCGACGGCGTCCGCCGCCATGTCGTTCAGCGCATAGCCGTGGCGGAAGGGCAGGCCGATCCGCCGCGCGGCAAAGGCAAGCAGGGGGTTGGTGACCGGCGCGTCATGGAGATGCGTCGACAGGCCGATATCGCGATTGTCGTACAGGATCACCCGATGCCCCGCCGCCGCCAGCGCCGCGACGAACGCATCCGGCCAGGCGATCATCTGCGTGCCGAGCCCCATGATCAGCAGGATCGGCGAGCCCTCGGGATTCCCCCGTTCCTCATAATGGAGCTGGACGCCATTGGCGGAAATCGTCGGCATGCGGGCCCTTTCGGCGGAAGCGGCCGATGCGTAGCAGGAATTCGCGGGCGACCGAAACCTCGTGCCGATCCTTTCCGCTATCGCGGTGCGCTGCCGTTCACGCCAGGCTGGGCCCACAAGGCGGGAAAGACTGCCTCGAGCGGCTTGGTATCGGGCAGGATATAGACATAACCGCCCTTCTTCTGGAACAGCGGGCGCACGCTCTTGCCGTAAAAGGCCATCGGCACGTTGACGCACCCGAAGGTGATGCGGTTGTCGTCCGCCGTCGGCGACAGCATCCGCTGGCGCCGCCGTTCCTTCGGGCTGGCCCCCTTGGGGATCGGGTGGAGCGCCACGGACGTGGCGTAATCGACCCAGAGCACTTTTTGCTTTCCGGCGGCCAATCCATATTTCGCCAGGAAGCGCCCCGCCGGCGTCGTTTTCTCCGCCGGCCCGATCTCGGCGAGATTCTTGCTGCCGATGCCGGGCGTGGCGTCGTCCCCGACGGCAACGCCGATCAGCACCGGAACCTTGCCGATCGCTTTGCCCGTCGCATCGAACAGGAAGAGGGAGGCCTCCGCCTTGTCGATGATGATATAGGGCAGGGACCCATTGTCCCCCGACGCGGCGATCCAATCGGCAACGCGCGTCGTCGCGGCCGATTGGCTCATCGCATCTTCAGCTTCCGCGCTCACTGGCGCCGCCGGCGTCGACCCAGCGGACTGGGCGCTGTCCGCCGCCCGTGCGGGCACGGGGGCGGTCAGCGCTAGTCCGGCAAGCGCCAGTAGGACATGGATCATCGCTTGAGGCGCTCGACATGAATAGTCGTCGCCCCGAAGGAAGCGCCGACGAGGGAAATCACCGTCCGATCAGCACGCGCTGCCGCGCGGCATCAATTGCGCGGCTTCTTCTGCTCGTTCGCCTGAATCCGCTGCTCGATACCATCGACCCGCGCATTGAGCTGATCCAGACGCTGGCCATTATTCTGCGCCTGGCCGGATGCGGCCTGTGCCTGTGCCAGTGCCGATTTCGCGGTGCCGTCGGTTTCCTGCAACCTGGTCTCGAGCGCATCGACGCGCTGGCTGACCGGGGCGATCTGGTCTCTCACATAGCCTTTGGTGGCACAGCCACCCAGGCCCAGCGCACCAACCATAACCGCAACCGCAGGGGCCATTTTCATCACAGACGGCGACATTTTATTCTCCCAAAGGGCCTAAGGAGGCGTGCAACCCGGCCTCAGCGACCGGGTTCCATCACTTCCGTCGGGCCGTGCTTCCGCTCAGATGAATGGAAGAATCCGGCTGTATCGCCCTGCCGGGCCAGTGAATTTCCGGCTGACGCGCGACGGTCTAACCGCACCGGCGAATTTTTCGCCGGCCCGCTGCATCCAAAACAGCCGTCTGTGCGTAGCTGGCGCGAAGCGCCACATTGGGAATTGAATGACCGAGCTGGATAAAATCATCGACAGCGTCGCAACGCTGCGGGAGTCGCTTGATCTCGATACGAAGACGCTGACCGTCGCCGAAAGGCGGCTGTTGCGGGCGCAGGTCGAACATTGCACACTCGACCTGCAGCGCCTGCTGGCGCAGTTGATCGCGCCGTCGGATGCCGTGCTGGACGGCACTTCCCCTAAGGCAGCGCCCGCAACTACAGAATAACCATATTGGTTAGTCTTCGTCGGATTGGCTAACCGGACCCAGTGTCTTCTGGCATCTGGCGTCGAACGCGGTCGCCAGCTCGGCCAGGCTCACCGCGCCCAGCCGGTCGAGCAGCAGTGCCTCGGCTTCGCGTAGCGCATCGTCGATCGCTATGTTCACCACCTGCGCGACCGCACAGGCCGGATTGTCGCTTTCATTGCCGATCGCGAACAGAGTCGGGCCGCCCACCGCACGGTGGATATCGAGCAGCGACACCTGGCTCAGGTCGCACGCGATCGACCAGCCCCCGCCATGCCCCTTTTCCGAGCGGACATAGCCGGCGTCGCGCAGGCCCGCCATCGTGCGGCGCACCACCACCGGGTTGGTCCCGAGCATCCGGGCGATCGTCTCGGACGTGGCGGGCCTTTCGTGCCGCGCCATGTGGAGCAGCACGTGCAGCATGCGCGAAAGCCGGCTGTCCGTCCTCATCCAGCCTGTGTCGTGATTGTCCGCCGCGATGGCAAGCCGCGATCATGACTCGACACATCAAAAGTTACTTGAGATAAGGTCTCATCGCCGGCGGCGCCCGGCCAGCGCAACGGAGCCATGATGAGCCTGAACCTGAACGATGCGCGTTTCTGGGACGACCTGTCCGATTACCAGAAGCTCGCCCATGCCTTCACCTCGACCTATGCCGAGGCCGCATGGCGGGCGGCGGCCCTGCCCAGGGGCGCGACGGTGCTCGACATCGCGTGCGGAGCGGGCGCGCTGGCTTTGGTCGCCGCGCGGGACGGGGCGCAGGTGCTCGCGACCGATTTCTCGCCGGGCATGGTCGCCGCGGTGCTGTCGCACGACTTGCCCAATGTGGATGCGCTGGTAATGGACGGCCAGGCGCTCGACCTGCCGGACGCGTGCTTCGATGCCGCTTTCTCGATCTTCGGCATCATGCTGTTCCCCGACTGGCGCAGGGGCCTGGCCGAGATGGCGCGCGTGGTGCGCCCCGGCGGGCTCGGCTGCGTGGCGAGCTGGAAACATCCCTCGGGCGCTGCGTCGAACCTGTTGCTGGCGGATCGCGTCGCGGCGCTCTTCCCCGATGTCGCGCAGCCCGCGCCGGTCGAGGGCATGAACCATTTCCGCGACCCCGCCCGCTTCGAGACGGCGCTGTCCGCGGCGGGCTTTACGGCGACACGGATCGTCGAGACGAGCAACGACTATCTGGTCGAAGCGGCGGCGCTCGACGATCCGGCGCGGCTGTTTCAGTTCAGCCCGGTCTGGACGGCGCTCGACGAGGCGCGGCGCGCGGCAGTGTTGGGCTCGATCCGGACCAGCGTGGAGGAGGCAGAAGGCGTGCTGCCAGTGCCGTCACCTGCCCTCATCGCGATCGCCCGCCGGATCTGATCTCAGCGCGGCGGCGTGGCCGGCCCGCCATCTCGAGGCACGGTTGGCGATCGAGGCCCTCGACATGGCGATCGATGCCCGCAACCCTGCACCTGAGGCGCTCATCCATCACAGCGACCGCGGCGTGCAATATGCCAGCATCGACTATCGCCGACGCCTTGAAACGCGCGGCATCGCCATCAGCATAAGCCGCGTCGCCAAACCCCTATGACAACGCCGAGGCCGAGAGCTTCATGAAAACCCTCAAGGCCGAAGAGATGAACGGCAAAGCCTACGCCACCCTCGCCGAGGCCCGCCGCGATATCGGTCGGTTCATCGACACCGTCTACAACACCCAGCGTCTTCACTCGGCGCTCGGGTACAAGCCGCCGGCGGAGTTCGAAACCGAACTCCGCCACTCCGCCAACCACACAAACTATGGCAATATCGCTCTGTCACTCAATTAGATGTGTCTCAACACAGGGGGGCACTCCAATACCGTGTCCCCGAAATACCAAGTGCTGGTGCCGTGATGCGGTCAAGGGCCGCGTGATTTCAAGGAAGTTCGTAGCACTTGGCGTCCGGATAATGATTGCCAGGGTCGACAATGCGCGACAGGGTTTCCGGGGGGATATCGGTCACTTTTAGAAATTCCGTCGGAAAGCAGACGTGTCTTTGCACAATGGCGGTGCCGTGTGACTCGTATTTTCCGTCGACGCGATTGAAGACGACTGCATATTCCTTCTCATCAAAAATATATTGTCGCATGTGAGCAGTGATTTGCACATTGAATGTCTTTTTCGGGAATGTGCCCCGTGCGACCAAGATCGTCTTCATCTTGACCAGAAATACGCCATCGGCTTCGTCGGTTCCCAAAAGTTTCAGGGCCTTAACGGGCTTGGCGAGGACAATGATCGTTCTGACGTCCGGTTCGGCGGCTCCGCAAAGCAGAGCGGCGAATATCATTGCAAGGCACAGCCGCGCGACCTTCATTCCGTCAAATCCTCATGGTTGGAGAGCATTTTGTCTAACAAAGTCGCGACGATGCCGATTCCGGCACGGGTTAGAAAGGCAGAGAGGCCGGCTATATCAAGGCAATGAAGACGACATCGGGGTTCCCTTGCCCCATGTTGCACCCCCCTTCCGCGGTGCCGCAACTGTCAGCTATTTGATCCTCTTTTGTTCCTTGTGCGTCAAGGCTTTTGATCCTCAGGTCGGCGGATCGGATTACGGGTGCAAGATGTCATTTTATCTCTTCGACGATTGGCGGCTTGTCGTTGCAAGCGAGGTCGTCCAGCTTCCGCCATTCCTCCACTTCCGTCTCGTCCCGCGTGATCATCACATCCGCATAGGTATCCATCTGGGTGGTAACGCCAGGGCGGACGATGACCCATACGTCCTTGAGGTGTGCCATCCGGGGGCATCCACTGACACGGGTATTTTCCAGCGCCTGCGCCAGCCATTGGCGGGACTGGGGCCAATGCGGGAACAGATAGTTCATGGCCTGAAAGAAGGCAGGAGGAACCTCTGCCCTGATACTCGTCTCCCCATCCTCGGCGATGTTGAACAGGATGGGGTTCATTTCCAATCGATCGATGGGCGACGGGGAGTCATCCGGCTCGATCATGAAAATCAGGCAATCCGGTCTCTGGTTCGTTCCGTTGAAGCACGGGTCCATGCTTTCCAAAGCGGCACGCAGTACGGTAGCAGGCTTGTCGACCCCGGATGTCACTGCATCGCTTTTTTCCGTCGGGATGAGTATCAAGGCGACGGACAACAGGGCAGCGCAAAGAGCCACAAAAACTGCAGGCCGGGCCGTGGAACGCATAATTCGTCTCGCTCATCCAGAATACACCGGGCGTGAGGCTGCCCTGACCCCTCCAGTCACCAGACAGCCAAACTGCACAATATGAGATTGTGATCTCTGTTTGTTCTCACTTGGTCAAGTGATATCTCTTCAATGCAAGCGTCTAGAAACCCTTCAGACCGAAGGAGCGCCATCTCAACGGCGATATGAATGCCTGTGGGATTACTTTCTGCGTCTTCCACGCCTGTTCAGCGTCGCGGAACTCCTTTTTGCGAGCGTTGAAGTGCTGGACGAATAATGCGGGAAGATCATTGAAGCGCACCGGAGTAGGTTGACGAGGAGGATCCGTGATCGGCCCCGCATGGGGCTTCCCCTCACCTCCCGAATAATAGCTATAGTCTCTTTCAGAACTCATCGGGATCGAGGCAAAAATCCTGGCAGCTATATTGAAGGCTCCGCTTAGATTTCCGTTGAGCAGTTCGTCGATTGCCTTCGTTTGGACGAGCTGCGTTATCGCGATGAGATCCTGGGTTGTCGGAGAAAAATCCGTGCGAGACCAAAGATTTCCGCCAAGATTTTTCCAATTCTTCCTTGTAATTTGATATCTGCCAATCGGCACAGACCCATGGAATGTCGTGAGATCTGGCAGCTTGTCCTTGTTTGGATAGTGGGTCCGTTCATAACCATCGCCCTCCGTCTCTTCCGTACGGGCAAATACGTCGAGCAGCGCCTTAACTTCCGGAAGCGTATACAAATAGCCGACTAATTCCCTTATTTCGCGGCGTCTCTTTGAGGAAGTTTGCTCGTCGCCTGGTGATCCGTCGGGATAAACGACATCCGGACCGGCGAGAGGTTCTGACTCCGGTAGCCAGGCCCGCTCTTTCTCCGTTGTGCGATAGTCCCCGTTGATCCCCCGGCCCAGCCCGCCAAAGCCCGCATCGTAGGTTGACAGATTAGTACCTGGCGGTGCGGGCGGTCTTTTTTTCGGTTTTCCCGTTTTGTTCGGCTTCTCCGCCTTGGCGGCCGCTGATTGCTGCCTGGAACTGGCAAGCCCCGGAAGCGAGGGCAGGGGTGTGGAAGCTACAAAGCCCAGATGGCCTCGATCGGAGAGAACTGGGGATTGCGATGGCGACATATCGGTGCGCAGGATTGGATTCCCGGGATCGCGGGTGTCCGTCGAGTCATCAATACCGGCGAGATTAAGATCGTAGCTCGCGCCATCGACGCGGTCGGAACGCATATCATCCTCCTCAGGCAGTGGGAGGGATGAGGTTTGCCCCTGCTCCGAGGAGTAAATCCGACTCTCGTGAGATTCCTCGGGATTCGTGCCAGAGTCAGGGACGTCCGACAGAGGCATTCCTGCAATTGGATTACGTTGCGGGCCGCTCCCGTTTTGCGTCGTAAGTGCGCCGCCCAGCACTCTGTACCCGCCCGACTTCCACCACCGGATTGCCTCGTCGGCGGTGTAGGTGAACGGCACCAGACCCTCGGCGATCAAGGCATGGCCGAGATATTTGTCGACTTCTTCATAAGTCGCGGCGCGCTCGCCCTTTGTCACCTCGTCCAGGTCGTCCATCGTCCGCGACAGCAGCGCCATCGCCATATAGCCGCCCCTGGGGTGCCGCAGGCTCAGATGGTCGGGCACCTTCCAGGTCGAGGGCGGGCCGTCCCAGGGTGAGGGTGGCGGGGGCGGCGGCCGCTCCGGGCGCGGGCGGGCGAGGTGCTGGTTCTCCTCCAGGAAGCGCAGGATCCACTGCTCGTCCGTCTCCTTCTCCGGCGCCGGCTCGGCGTCGGGCGGGCTGTTCGGGTTCGCCTCCACCGGCACCGCATCGGTGTCGGGCAGCGGCATATCGGCCGTCGGCGGCCTGTTGGAGCTCGGGGTCGCAAAGGGATCGATTGCGTCAACCATTGGGTTTCTCCCTGATGTCGTGCCGGCCATGAGGCGCGCGCGGGCAATGTTGAATCGACCGGGCTCAGCCCAGCGCCGCCACCCGCGCGGCAAAGGCTTCCTCGCGCGATTGCCAGCCGGCCCAGACCAGCTCGGTGATGAAGTCATCCAGCCCCATGCCTTCGCGCCGCGCTGCCTTGATGATCTGCATCGCCATGTCGGGGTCGCGCGCCTTCACCATGTGCAGCGAGGCGGAGGGCATCCGGCCGGGCCGTTTCCTGGTGCGCCAGTGCGGCGTCCTGTTGGTCACCGGCGCGGTCGCCTTGCCCGTCGCCAGCACGGTGATGCGCCGCGTGCGCTGATAGCGCTCGACCTGGATCAGCCCCTTGCGTTCGAGCCGCTGGACGAGATGGACCGTGGTGCTGATGGAATCGCAGCCGCAACGTTCCTGCAGCTCGTCGCCGGTCGGCGCGGCCCGCCCGGCCTCGGCTGCCTCGGTCACGCAGGCGAGCACTTCGCGCTCCCAGGGCGAAAGGGACATGTCGTTCATAAGGGGCTCCTTCAGGCGGAAAACGGGGCGGTGAGTTGCGCCAGGCGCACGCGCTGTGCCGCGGTCATCGGTTCCCCTTCCGGCCGCCAGTCGCGATCGTGCGTCGCGATCAGGGTGCGGATGCGCGACAGCTCCCAGCGCCGCACCGCCACCCCGACGCAGCGCTCGCGGATCTCGGCGACCGAGGGGAAGAAGCGGCATTCCCTGAGCACTCGCGCACAGGCAGCGCCCAGGATGTCGGTGGGCATGTCGCCCAGCCCCTCGGCATAGAGTTCGAGCCGTGCTTCGGCCTCCAGATCGCTTGCCTTGCCCGCGGGAAAGCCGAGCGCGAGCTTGCCGATCATCCGGCGGATTTCGCGCGGTGCGGCCGGGGCGAGCGCTGCCTCGGTCGCTGCCGCCAGCGCGACCAGCGCGCTGCGTTCGGCGGGCGAGCAGACATGGCTAAAAGCCGGCGCTTCCCTCACCAGCATCGCGAGCCTCGGATCGCAGCACGGCGCGGACGAGAGGGTTTTGCGGCTCGCCGGCAGTGCCGGCAGCGCGGGAGGTTGCGGATCGTGAGCGGCGGTTGCCATGGCGGGTTCCTGTGTCGTCGCGGGGATCGAAGATCTGCGCCCAGCCCTTCTCGGCGGCATGGGCGAGCAGCCGGCCTGGCGGCCATGCGTCATCGGCCTGCGCGGCGAGATCGCGGATCAGCTTGCGGTACGCCGCCTCGGTCATTGGCAACCGCTTGGTCCGCCGGTTGGCGAGCAGGTCGCGCCAGTCCGCCGGATCGCAGCCGGCCGGGCACGGGAAGCGGCGGGTGCTGGCCTCGCGGGGGGAATCCCTCCCGGGGGCATGGGGGATGGGATTAATTTTTGGGGTCTGGGGGCTTTTATCAAGGGAAGGGGGGATGGCGCCGGTCACGGCCGGTGCGGCGTCATGTGACGCGTTACGGGCGTTACTTACGTCCCCATCCGTCATCCAGTGACGGGAGGAGGTTGCAAGGGCGTCACCCTCTCCCCCCGTCACCCCGGACTCGTTCCGGGGTCCACCGTGCCGCGAACTCAATGGCTGAAGGGTGTGCGGAACGGTGGATGCCGGAACAAGTCCGGCATGACGGAGGGAGCCGGGGCCCGCTTCGCTCTCCTCACCAAGGCCGTCACCCTCGCAAGCCGGACCGCCAGCCTCCACCCCGTCGAACAAATCCCCCGTCTCATCCCCGAACAGCCGGTCGCGATAGCGCCGCTGCCGCCGGGCATTGCCGGCCCGCTGTGCCTCGCGCCGCGCATCCTCGCGCGCGGCATCGGCCTTGACCGCCGCTACGATCACCTCGGCCGAGGCGCCCGCCGCGAGCATCGCATCCAGGATCGCGGAATCGATCACGCGCGCTCATCGTCCCGCGTGGCGGGGAGGGCGGCGGTTGGTGCCGCGAGCGGGCATCCCGCCATCTGGCAGGTCCGCGCCTCCGGATGCCACCCCGATATCCCGCACGGCGCACAGCGCCCGCCTTCGGTATCAGCGCCCACGACAAGGGATTCCCGCAAAGCTTCCTGCTGGCTCACGACTCGCTCCGGTTCATTTGTTCCGTTTATGTTCTCATAGGAAATTTCCTACATTGCAAGCGTGATTTGATTCAAACGAGGCGTGATCATGGTTAGCGACGGTGCGGACAGGAGGGCGCCATGACCGTCGATATCCCGCGAACCGAGAATGAAGACCTTACCGTACGGCCACCCGAAACAGGCGGATTGGCGCCAGAGGCTGCCGATCCATCATCGGAAATCAATCCGAACCGACCGCCCGACGCACAGCCGGTGCCAGAGAAAGAGACGGACGAACAATGGATCCTGCGTTTCCTGGAGGAGAACCAGCACCTCGCCCGCCCGCGCCCGGAGCGGCCACCACCACCGCCCCCCTCGCCCTGGGATGGGCCACCTTCGACCTGGAAGGTGCCCGACCATCTGAGCATGCGGCATCCCAAGGGCGGCTATATGGCGATGGCACTCCTCTCGCGGACAATGGACGATCTCGACGAGGTGACGAAGGGCGAGCGCGCCGCGACCTATGAGGAGGTCGACACATATCTCGGCCATGCGCTCATCGCCGAGGGGTTGGTGCCGTTCACCTACACCGCCGACGAGGCGATCCGGTGGTGGAAGTCGGGTGGGTACAAGATGCTTGGGAGTCCGGCGGGAGGTGAACAGGCGCCTCAGGCCACCATGACGACCAACGATGAGACGCAGGCAGACTTGCCAAACGACGGCAGCGATTTCGGCAGGCAGCAGGAGGGCGCCAACGGCGTGGTGCGCGCCGCCAGCACGCTCGACCCATTACAGGTTGTATTACCCGGCAGCGTATCGAGAGCGCTACCCGAACGGACCGAACCCGACATTATCGCCGCCGCCGATCCGCAACGCGTCGCCGATATGCGGTCCCTGACGGACACGGAGTTCGCGCGGCATTCCGATATGGAAACATGGCTGGAATCGCTGTCGGATCACCCGGCCAGGCAGAGAGGCGGAAGCGAACTGGGCGCACTTTCAACCCAGTATGAAACAGGCGGCCGTGGACCCGGCACCATCTCGCCCGGCACGAACGACAAGGGCGGCAAGTCCTATGGCAGCTACCAGCTCGCAAGCTTGACCGGTACGTTGCGTATCTTTCTCAAAAGCGACGAATTCTCCCCTTGGGCTGCCGAGTTCGCGAACCTGACCCCCGGCAAGGCCGAATTCGACAAACAGTGGCGCGCAGTCGCGGCCCGCGATCGCGAGGCCTTCCACAAAGCGCAGCATGCCTTCATCGAACGGACCCATTACAAACCCGCCGTCGCGGCCCTCCGCAAGGAGACGAAACTGGACCTCGACTCTAGAAGTGACGCTGTTCGAAACTCGGTATGGTCGGTCGCCGTCCAACACAAACGTGCAGCGCTTATCCTGTCGCAAGCAGTCGGCGATACGGATCGTGCGATGGCGAGAACCGAGCCGGGTTACGATCAGGCGTTGATCGACAATATCTATGATCGGCGCACCGCCTATGTCATCAAGCAGCGTGACGTAGCGAACGCGGAGGCAGCCAAGCTTCCCAACATACCCGTCCCGAAGATCGTAGAGAAGCGCAGGGAGCTGCTCGGACAAGCTAAACAACTTACTGACGTGATAAAGAAACGATATCCATCAGAAAGAGCTGATGCCCAACAAATGCTGATCGATGAAAGAAAGGCCGCCACCCGATGATCTTGAACTTCACATCGAGATTTCCGATTGCGCGCGAGGCTGCGATTCTCGTGTCCCTTTGCCTCGCATTGCCGGTCCCCGGTGTGGCCTCAGGCCTGAGTCAGGCCGGTACGCGCGACGCGGCGGGGGAGAGCGAATATGAGCGATGTTCCAATGCCGCGCAGGCTGTCATGCCTGAGATCTTCGATTGTCAGCGGGCCGAGCTCGACCGGGTCGATGGCGCCCTCAATCGAACCTATCAGCAACTTCGTCGCACCCTTCCTCCAGCGCGATTCCGAAAACTGCAGATCGACGAGCGGGCGTGGCTCAAGCGGCTCGATCGCACCTGCACAAGTGAAGGCGGTGGCTCCGATGCCCTTGGCCAGGATTCCCAATTCTTCTGGCTGGGCTGCCTGATCCGGGAAACCCATATGCGCCTCATCGAGCTGGAGGCGTTGCTGTCCGGTCATCGGCAGTCGCGATGAAGATTTCACAACGGCGACACGTTCAACAAGCCCCTTGCCGCAGCGCTCGCGGATATGACTCTCGCGTCAGTAAAGCACAGCTCGATCTGAAGGATGAGGATAGAGTAGTCGAGGATTGAGGGGTTGTTGCACGTGCCATCGTTATGCCCGACCGGCACCCAGAAGATGAACGACGCCACGCGGATCGCCGTCGCGCGAAAATTGACCGGTCCCGTCGCCTCGCCTTCGCTCACCTCAGGTCGTCGGGATTGGAAGGCTGCATCGCCCAAACGATAGAGCAGCCGCCGGACGGTGCCAACAGCGCGCCGATCCGCCTTGATCCACCGGCCGCGACACGTCTAAGGCCCCGCGGATGTCCGATAATTATGCGCTTCGCATGCTCGCTCTTTCCATGGCCCAGATCCGTCAGCGGATGCGCGACGATCTCGGCATCGCGGGCATGGTCGAAGGCGGCGATCTCATCATCAAGACCAAGAAGGGGTCGCTGTTCGGCCGCGACGCCAGCGGGGATTTCGCGAAGGACCTGCGCCGCCGCGTCCTCGAAGCGCAGGAGTTCCTCGAACGCGCTGCCTTCGCCGTCACGGACGAAGCGCTGGTCGAGGCGTATGAATTCACCGGCGGCGTCGGCCCGGATGCCGACCTGTTGTGGCGCGAAATCCGCCACCGCGGCCTGATCGACTGATCGTCAGGCCCCCGCCAGCGCCTGCAGCCGGTCGAGCAGGGGCCGCTGGCTCGCCAGCATCTTGCTTCGCGCCCGGTCGATGGTGAACCAGTCCGCCCGGTCGACCTCGGGGATGGTGATCGTCTTCCCGCTGCGCGGCGGCCATTCCATCTCGCATTCGGTGCTGACGATGCCCGCCGGGTCGAGGTCGCCCGCCAGCGCATAGGCCTCGACCCATTTGCCGCCCGATTGCCGGATCCGGCCGAGCGGCTCCAGGGGCCCTTCCGCCTCGCTGCCGAGCTCCTCGCGGAATTCGCGCCGCGCCGCCTCGGGCGGTTCCTCGCCCAGCTCGACCGCGCCCTTGGGGATCTGCCACGCGCCCATGTCGCGCGCGGCCCAGAAGGGCCCACCGGGATGGACCAGGAACACCTGCAATGAACCACGCCGCCTGCGATAGAGCAGGATGCCGGCGCTCAGACGAAAGGGCGGCATGACGAGGTCCCCGCTTTTCGATCCAGTCGCGGCTCGAAGCCGCCATAATGGGGATATCGGGTGCGGATGCCGCCCGGACAAGATGTCCCCGCCCGGTCCGGCCTGACGGCTGCGTCGGCCCGTCGCTCGGGCCATGTAGCGGGACGTTCGGCCCGTCCGGCGGAACGCTCGACCCCGCATCGTGCCGCGTCGGCCGTCCAATGGACCGCTGCAGCGGCCGAACGGCCGAAAACGGCCCGCGGGACACTCGCCCACAGCTTTCCGGCGTTGAACCGCCCCGCCATTGGATCGGTCCCGCCGCGCGCCCCTTACTCGCGGGATAACGAAAAAGGGGCATTTTTTCATGACACTCACTCTTCGCGCTCGCCTGCTCGCCACCGCCATCGCGCTGGCCGGCGGAGCGAGCCCAGCCTTGGCGCAGGAACAGGCGGCGCAGACGCCCGGGGTCGCGCCGGAAACCGCTCAGGCCGTCGAGGAGCCGGCGCAGACCGACATCGTCGTCACTGGCTCGCTGTTTCGCCGCACCGATACCGAGACGCCGTCACCCGTCACGGTCCTGAGCAGCGCCGATCTCGACAAGCGCGGCATTTCGACCGTGCAGGATGCGATCCAGCAGCTCTCGTCCAACAACGGCCCGGCGCTGACCAACAGCTTCACCGCGAACGGCGCGTTCGCCGGCGGCGCGTCGGCGGTGTCGCTGCGCGGCCTCTCGACCAGCTCGACGCTCGTCCTGTTCGACGGCCTGCGCGCCGCCTATTTCCCGCTCGCGGATGACGGCACGCGCAACTTCGTCGATCTCAACACCATCCCCGACGATATCGTCGATCGGATCGAGGTGCTGCGCGACGGCGCGTCGTCGAGCTATGGCGCGGATGCGATCGCCGGCGTGGTCAACATCATCACCAAGCGCAAATTCACCGGCATCAGTGCCCGGGCCGAGGCCGGCATCAGCCAGGACGGCGTCGGCGCCAACCAGCGCCTGACCCTGACCGCGGGCACCGGCGATCTCGATGAGAAAGGCTATAACGCCTATATCAGCGGTTTCTATGTGCACAGCGCGATGGTCTACAACCACGACCTGCCCGCGCCGTTCAACTCGGACGACGCGCGCGGCATCTGCTTCGACGGGACATGCGGCCCCAACCTCGTCCTCAACGGGCTGAACGCGGCCGGGCTGCCGGGCAATTTCGCGCCGACCAGCGATTTCTACATCCGCGCGCTCGACGCGAACAACGCACCGGTCGGCCGGTTCCAGCTGCTCAATCCCGCGCAGGGCTGCTCCTATGGCACGACGTACCGGCTGACCGCGGCTGACCTGGCCGCCAATGCGACCAATCCGACGGTCCTGTGCCAGGAAGACCAGACCAACCGCTACGGCGTGGTTTCCCCGAATGTCGAACGCTTCGGCGGGTCGGCGCGCATCACCGCGAAGGTCGGGGATTCGGCCGAGGCCTATGCGCTGTTCAACTTCCAGCAGAGCTCGACCTTCTTCACTGGCCTGCCGCCCGCCATCCGCGCCAATGCGAATGCCGGCATCCTCTACCGGCGCTTCTCGACCGTCAGCAACAGCCCCGCGAACGCGCCGGGATCGGGCCCGCTGACCCTGCCGGTCTATGTCTGCGCTGCCCGGGTCAACTGCGCCACCGCGGCCGACCGCCGCCTCAACCCGAACAATCCGCTCGCGGCGCAGGGCCAGGCCGTGCTGCTCAGCGGCCGGATCGGCGACACGCTCACCCAGAGCGCCACGCGCAGCCGGGTCTATCGCGCCGCCTTCGGCATCAGCGGCACGATGTTCGACAACTGGACCTATAATGTCGACGCGACGGCGATGCACAACGACCTGCGCCGCACCACCAACGGCTTCGTCTATATCCAGCATCTGCTCGATGTGATCGCCGACGGCAGCTATAATTTCGTCAACCCGCAGCTCAACAGCCAGGCGGTGCGCGACTATCTCTCGCCGGAGGGCATCGCCGATTCCTCGTCCGATCTGTATCAGGTCCAGGCGGTGGTCGGCACGGCGCTGATGGACCTTCCCGGCGGGCCGCTCCAGCTCGGTGTCGGTGCGTCGATCCGCTACGAGGCGATCGACGCCCCCAGCGGCAACGACGATTATAACGGGCCGACCCAGCGCTTCTTCACCCTGAACGCCTTCGGCACGACCGGCACGCGCAAAGTCTATTCGGCCTTTGCCGAGTTGAATGCGCCGATCGTCGACATGTTCGAGGCCAATCTGTCCGGCCGCTACGACAAATATTCGAGCGGCCAGAGCGCCTTCTCGCCCAAGATCGGCGTGAAGTTCACGCCCTTCAAACAGCTCGCGCTCCGCGGCACCTATTCGAAGGGTTTCCGCATTCCGAGCTTTGCCGAGGCGAATGCGTTGCCGACCACCGGTTTCGTGCCCTTCAGCATCGCGGGCGCGCCGGATTCCTTCCTGCAGCAATATGGTTGCACCCGGGCCACCTCGACCACCTGCCCGAACTATCTCAGCGGGGCGGCGGTCGGCCAGACGACGCTGGCCACGCCCGATCTGAAGCCGGAGAAATCGCGCAGCTTCACCTTCGGCGCGGTGTTCCAGCCGATCCCCGACCTGACTTTCACGGTCGATTATTTCAACATCAAGAAGACCGGGGCGATCACCACACCGCCCTATCAGCCTGCCATCACTGCCTATCTTCTGGGGCAGCCGATCCCGGCCGGCTACACCGTCATCGCCGACGCGCCGGACCCGTTCCACCCCAATGCCATCCCGCGCATCGCCTTCGTGACGACCAGCCTGATCAATTCCGACACGATCCGGTCGGAGGGTATCGATTTCTCGGCGATGTATTCGCACCGGTTCAGCGACAAGGTGAAGTTCAGCTCGTCGGTCGAGGCGAGCTATATCATCAACCTCAGCACGACCTTCGCCGACGGCACGACCGAAAGCTATGAAGGCACGCTCGGCAATTTCGTGCTGACCGCCGGGTCGGGCACGCCCGAATGGCGCGGCAGCTGGCAGAACACGCTGCAGGTCGATCCCTTCACCATCAGCGCCACCGCCAATTATGTCAGCGGCTATAATCTGTCGGCGGAGGATCAGGGCAACGTGTCCGGCGATTGCGGCCTGTCGAACGGCTTCACGCCGTGCAATGTCGGCCGCTACATCACCGTCGATGCAGTCGGCAGCGTGCGGGTGAACGACAATTTCACCTTCTATATCAACGTCATCAATCTGCTCGACACGATGCCGTCGATCGATCCGGTGACGTACGGCGCGTTCAACTACAACCCGGTGCAGGCGGGCAACGGCATCCTCGGCCGCCAGTTCCGCGCCGGGGTGAAGGTGAACTTCTGACCGACTGACCTTCCCGCTGCGGGGCAGTGGCGGGAGAAGGGGCGGGCGCTGTCGCGGCGTCCGCCCCTTTTTCGCGTACCCGCTTGTCGGTCTGCACACGCCCTGCACCATTATTCCACTGAACCGCCGCTGTCGTCCGGGGTGCCGAACGGCTTAGCCTGAGGGAACAATCCCCGGAGGCTGGAAAGATGGCTGCAGGCATCGAACATGGTCGCAGGTCGCGGCCCAACATCAGGATCATCGCCTGGGCAGGCGCCGCGGCGCTCCTGCTGGTGCCGCTGGTCGCGATGCAGGTCACGCAGGAGGTGGCCTGGGACGTGACGGACTTCGCCTTTTTCGGCGGGCTCCTGCTCAGCGTCGGCGGCGCTTATGAGCTCCTGGTGCGGGCAAGCGGCAACGCCACGTACCGGGCCGCCGCCGCGATCGCGCTTGCTGGTGTCTTCCTGCTCGTCTGGGTGAACGCTGCGGTCGGCATCATCGGCAGCGAGGCCGACAATGCGAACCTGTTGTTCGCCGGGGTCATCGCCACCGGGGTCGCGGGCGCCTGCCTCGCCCGTCTCCAGCCCCGCGGCATGGCCCGCGCGCTGGTCGCGACGGCGCTTGCCCAGGCGCTGGTCGGTATGGTCGCGCTGATGGGACGGCTCGGGGTCATGTCGTCGGCCTGGCCGGGCGACATATTCGCCGCGACGGGCTTCTTCGCCGGACTCTGGCTCCTGTCTGCCTGGCTGTTCGGGAGAGCGGCACGCGCATGACAGGCCGTTGAGGTCATTGTGGACCGATCGGCGCATTGACTCGGCCGGGCCCCCTGCGCTCCAATCCCTGTCTGCGCCGACAAGGATTGCGACATGCCTGCCTTCGCCTGGCTCTTCCTGCTCCTGGCCCCCGCTCAGGACGCCCCGCAACAGGAGGTGGCGCCCTATGGCTGGGGCTGCGACGTCGTGGAGGATATGGGCAGCGGCGTCCGCATGGCCATCTCGCAGACCGCCGACGGGGCAGGCGACACCAAATACCCGCGTATCATCCGTGTCGACTATTCGCCCTCGCCGCCCGGTGGCGATACCCAATCGATTCACTGGACGGCGTGGAAGGGGGAAGCGGACCTGCCGAGAGCGACATCGCTCGCGCTGTCCCTCAAGCTGAAGAAGCGCGACCGCAAGGGGGAGATCCGGTTCGAGCATGATGGCGGCACGATCAGCCTGCCCGTGCTCAGGCTGAGACTCTATCCCGGGCACGAGGCGTCGATCGATATCGACGACCTCCGGGTGATGGAGGCGCTGTCGACGACCACGCACTGGCGCGTGTCCGTGCTCGACCGCCACGGGGTCGTCCAGGGTTCCGCGGACGGCCTTTTGCCGCCCCGGGACGAGAGCCAGAAGGCCTTTCATCGCCTCGCCCCCATCCTGGCGGGCAAGATCGCGGTGCCGGAGGGACAATGCGGCGAGAACGACGTGACCGCATGGATATGATCGGCGGCTCGGCAGTTTACCCTTTGTGATCGCCGCGGGGTTATCATCGCACAGCCAGAATGGGCCGGGGGAAGATGATGCGCGCCGCTCGAACAGGGATATGCCTCGCCCTCGCGCTCGCTGGCTGCACGCGCCAGGATTCGGGCAATGTCGCCCCGCCCCGGGATGAATCCAAAGCCGAATTGCCCACTCAGCTATCGACCATCGTCGTGCCGATCGGCGTGCCGCTGTCGGAGATCGAGGCGGGGCTGAACGCCCGTGTGCCGCGCGCGCTCTGGCACATCGACCGCCCAGGCGCGACCTGCGTCCCGCCCAAGCATGTGAAGCTGCTCGGCATCCGCGCCAAGGTCCTGCCCCGCATCGCCTGCCGCATCGTCGGCGAGGCCGTGCGCGGCCGCATCCGCCTGTCGGGCAGCGGCAACCGGCTGATCGCGACCGTGCCCGTCTCGGCGACGATCAGCGCGGAAAGGATCGGCGGCATCATCAAGCGCGAGACGGCGACCGGCGCCGCGGAAGTCCGTGCGATCGTCACTTTGGGCCTCGACCGCAACTGGCAGCCGACCGCGAAGGTCAGGATCGCCTATGACTGGACCGAGCCGCCCGGCATCGACTTTCTCGGCCAGCGCATCAAGCTCGTCGAAAAGGCCGACCGCAAGCTGCAGGGGGTCGTCGCTGGGCTCGAACGCGATCTGCCGAAGGAACTGGCCAGGATCCGCACCCGCGAACGGCTCGAAATGATCTGGCGCAAGGCCTTCACCGCGATCGAGCTCAACCGCGACAAGCCGCCCGCCTGGATGCGCATCACGCCGCAGCGCCTGGGGTTCGGCGGGTACCGCGTGCAGAACGGCCGGCTCGAGCTGTCGCTGGCGGCCGAGGCGCTGACCGAGACCTTCATCGGCGCCCGCCCGTCCGATTCGGCGCCCACCCCGCTACCGCCGCCGGCCGGCAAACTGGGCAAGGACGGCCTGCGCTTCTTCGTGCCGGTGCTGGCCGATTACGCTCAGCTCGAACCCGTCGTCCTGCGTGCGCTGAAGAAACGCGCGGCCAGAGGCATCACGCTGAAGGCGGTCGGCCCGGTCGAGGCGCGCTTCGACAAGGTCACCGTCTACGCCACCGGCGGCGGCCGCATCGCCGTGGGCATCGCGGCCGAAGTCGCGGTGAAGGGCAGCGCCTTGACGAAAACCCACGGCGTGGTGTGGCTGACCGGCGTGCCCTACAACGCCCCGGGCTCGCAGCTCGTGCATGTCCGCGACCTCGCCATTGCCGGCCAGACCGACCGCGAGGCCGTCAACCTGCTCATCAACCTGTTCCTCGATCCGCAGGTCGTGGCGGAGATCCGCGATGCGCTCGCCCATGATTTCGTGAAGGACTACACGCATGTGATCCAGGCCGCCCGCAAGGCGATCGCGTACCGCCGCGAGGGTGATTTCACCCTCGCCGCCAATGTGACCGACGTGACGCACGGCGAGATCAAGGTCACTGGCCAGGGCCTGTTCCTGCCCGTTCGCGCGGACGGGACGGCGTCGATCACTTATGATCCGGGGAGGGGAGGAAGGGCTCGGTGAGGCGGCGCCTAGGCAATCGCTCCGATGATCCCCACCCAGTAGATCGCGGCGAAGATAGCCAGGCACGACGCCGCTGCGCACATCGGGGTATAGAGGCGCGATCCAGGCGGAAAGCGCCCGACGATGATCGTCAGCACGATCATGCCGAGTGGAATGCCGATGAGATAATAGAGGTCTTCGCTGATGCCGGACCTGGAGAGCAGGAGCATCGCCAGCTCGAGCGGCAACGACCAGAAGAGACAACCCAATATTGCGAGAACAGGTATCTTGGCCATGCCATTACCTAGCATGGATCGCGCGGGAGCGGCGCATGTGCTTAACTTCCGCGATGGACCTGTTGAGACATTGTTTTGCCGCGCTCGCCCTTTCAGCGATGCTCGCCCTTGGCGGCTGTAGCTGGCCGACCTCTGATCCGGTGAAACAAAGGGCGATCAGGGCCGAAGCCGAGGGGTTGAGGAAACGTCATCCCGTCGAACCGCCCCGATATTGGGTCGACATTCCGAAGAGCCAGTGGCCGCCGGTTATCGCGAGTCTCAGGCCCGAGTCCGTGACCGTCTTTCGGTGGGGCGTCGATATTTCGGTAAAAGCCTATTTCGACGGTGGTTGGGGTTATCACGTATCGCGAAGCAGGCGCGAGCTGCCGATGCTGGACGGATGCTATTCGGAGATCAGCGACGGCGTTTTCTGGCATGGCCCCTGCTGAGACTGTCGTCCGTCGTCGCATCAGCTTCGCCCCGCCCCTGACGGCTGCCGGTGGTGGATTTCAGTCGGCTTATTCGGGGACGCTATACTAATTTAATCCATCTGCCGCAGCCCGCTATCGGCTGGCCGCGAGCCGGCCTTTTTGACGCCCGCTTCGGGTGCGCCGGTGACTGGTGGTCCGCAGCGTTGAGGGGCCGACGCACCAATCCTCCGGATGCTTTCGCATCCGGAGGAAGGGCCTTCGCCATCATCGGGCTCAGTCGATTACGCCGCGCGCCGCGCTGTCGATGAAGTCCGCGACGGCATCGGGCTGCGAGACATAGACCGCATGGCTGCCAGCCTGATCAAGCGTCTTGGCACCGGCGCGGTTCGCCATCATGCGCTGGGCGGGAACGGGGATCATGTGATCGTCGGTCGCGACCAGATACCAGGAGGGCTTGCTCTTCCAGGCGGGCGTGGTCACCTCGCCGTTCAGCGCATCCAGCCCCCACGGCACTTGCGCCTTCGCCATGAAGTCCGCCAGGTCCGGCTCCACGTCGGCGGCGAACGAGGCCGCAAACTGGGTCTGGTCGAGCATCAGGAAGCCATCGACCGGCGGCAGGATCGGCGGCACGGGCGCGCCCGGCGCAGGGTTGGCGATCAGCTTGCCGACGGATTCGCCGGCGTCGGGCGCAAAGGCGGTGACATAGACCAGCCCGGCGACCTTCGGATGATTGCCGGCTTCGGTGACGACCACGCCGCCATAGGAATGGCCGACCAGGATCACATCGCCTTCGGCGGCGTCGATCACCCGCTTCGTCACGGCGACATCGTCTTCGAGGGAAATGGTGGGGTTCTGGACGATGCTGACCTTGTAGCCCTTCTTCGTCAGGGCCTTGTACGTCCCTTCCCAGCCCGAGCCATCGACGAAGCCGCCATGGACCAGAACGATGGATTTGATCGATTTGTTCGACATCTGAAATCTCCTTCGCAGGTGCGTTCTCAACTCTCGCCAGCGCCCTGATCGACTGCCGGTGTGTTGATGCCTCGCAAGGTACGGATGCCTCCTGGCTCGCGGAAATTTCGATTTCCCATACCGTCATTCACGGTATGAATGATGGCCATGAAGGCCAATACCGACCTGCGGAATATCGACCTGAACCTCCTACTCGTTTTCGACGTGCTCCATCGCACCCGGAATACGACGCGCGCGGCCGAGCAATTGCATCTCACCCAGCCCGCCGTGAGCAACGCGCTCAAACGGCTGCGGGATCAGTTTGATGATGTGCTGTTCGTAAAGACTGCGACCGGTATGCAGCCGACGCCGAGGGCGGACGACATCGCGAAATTTCTCGATGAGGGCCTTGCCTCGATCCGCCTGGCGGTAAGGGCCGGCCAGGCCTTCGACCCCGCAACCGCGACGCGTACCTTCCGCTTGTACGTCAGCGACATAGGGCAATCCGTTTTCATACCCCCGCTCGCTGCCAGGCTCAGGAAGGTCGCGCCCAACATTCATCTGTCCACGCATTACGTGCCGCTTGAGACGGCACAGCAGATGATGAAACTCGGCCAGATGGACCTGGCTATCGGGAATTTCACCGGGCTCCATACGGATTTCGTCCAACAAAAGCTGTTCGATGAAAGCTATGCGGTGCTGGTTCGCGCAGGCCATCCCGCGATCGGCGCCACGCTATCCATCGATCAATTTTTCGCAGCGGAACATATCGACTATATGCCGACCGCCGGCCGCCACGCGCGTTTTGAATCAGAACTCGAAGCGATTTCGGCCAAAGCTGGAACGGCCCGCAATGTAGCGCTGCGGCTGGCGCACACCTTCGGCATCAGCCGTATCGTGGCGTCGAGCGATCTGATCGCTTGTGTGCCGAGCCGCGTCGCGAGCGCCCTTGCCAATTCGGACGATGTTCGCGCCGTGGCCTTTCCGGTTGAGATGCCAACCGTCGATATTTCGCAATTCTGGCATGAACGATGCCATCGCGACGACGGGCACCAATGGCTGCGCTCGCTCATCTACGAAATGTTCAACGACAAGCGTCCAAGTTCTATTCGGTAGTCGAACGCATTTGGGGTGCGGGCCAGGGCAACGGTGGGCAAGGGTGACGGCGCGGCCCGCTCAAAATCGGTCGTCGATCGATTCAACCGCGATCCGAATCATTGCACCATGGAGGCTGGCCGGCGTGTGACGAAACGCCGGCTAGCTCTTTCCCATGACGGTCGCGGCATCTTTGCCTCATCCGTCCCTGTTACTGAGAAAGCCGCCCTGTTAACGGCGCTGGTCCGCCCTGTTCCGCGTTAGTTTTGCCCTGTTATTCAGGAACAGGGCAAATGCTCCACAAAATATTGAGGTGTATGGAAAATATCTCCAACAAAGTTGGAAATAACAGGGCGAGAAAAAAATCTCTGCCCTGTTCCGCCCTGTTAATGGCCAGAAACAGGGCAGCCGTGACAGTGATGCATTCAATTCGACAGAGGCGGGAGGTTCGACAGCGTTTATGCTCGAGGAGTTGAATGCACTGTCATCACAATTCCTCCCGTTCCGGTCGGCCGGCGATCAGGCGATCGGGTCGCGTTGCCCGTGCCCGACGGGCAGAACTGCCATTGCGGTCGGCAGCCAGCGCGTGCTGAATGCCGCAATGGCCGATTACATCAAACGAGTTTGCCGGTTCTTCGCGTTGATGGCGCTGGTGCCGCTCTGTGTCGGCTTCATTGGTCCATGGTCCGAAGCCATGGGGATCTTGGCTATTCCTGCCGCTCTGATAGCGCTGACAGCCGGTACAATTTTCTGGCTTAGGCGCGGTGCGAGCCTATCCAGGCGGGAGGGGATAAGGCGAGAGGGAGGGTTGGCGCTTGGTCTGGCTCCGGTGCTTCTCTTGATGTTCTTTATCGCGTTTTTGCCGCTTCTCGCGGCAGGGAACTTCCTTGGTGGCTTCACCCGTTTGACGGTCAATCGTGATCGGTATGAAGCCATTGTCGCCCAGGCTCGCAAGACACCCGAGACGGCCATATTCAGGAAATATCGGGGCGTAAACTACGCAACGGATTCAGGTCCGCCGGTCCGCGTTCTGTTCAACCCGGAAGGCGCGCGCGGTTTCGCCGGCGCGATCGTGTACGATCCAACGGGCGACGTGATGTTGGCAAAAGGTTGGGACGATACGTCCAAAAACTTTATCGGGCCGGAGGGCGTGACGGGGCTGTTCACGGGCGGTTTGATTGGCTGCCGGCACTTGTCTGGCAATTACTACACTTGCTGGTTCGACTTTTAGGAATTGCGCGGAGGCGCCGGCGCATCGATGTCGTTGAGGGCGTCACCCCATCGCTGTCACCGCGATTCCTGCCACAGCTATCGCCTGCGGTCAGGCGGGTGAGGAGCCTCACAGCCGTTCCGGTGGCAGTTGCCGGGCAAGCCGTTGCAGTCTGCGCGCAATCGCCGGCGATCGATTCAAACGAAGCGAAGTTCGTCGCACCATGACGATGCGCGGAGCATTTGGCCGCGCCGCTCTTTCTCACCGTCGGTCGATGTGATTTCCCTGTTCCGGGAGATTTTTTCCCTGTTATGCGACGGCAAATTCCCTGTTATCGGATAACAGGGAAATCGCATATAAAGCCTTGATCAAAGGCGCTTATTTGCGCTGTTTTGCGCGGATATCCGCCGAAAAATAAACGAATTCCCTGTTAATTCCCTGTTATCGGCAAAGATCAGGGAATTGCGATCGGCAGATCACGGTCCCGCAAGTCCGGAATGGGTGGAAAGCAAAGGTTCGTGCCGTTATCCTCCGGGCCATGTTCGAACACCATCCGCACCTCGGTACCACCGCATTCGAGCGGACGGCAGACGGGTTCGTCTATTATGCGAATGCCTGGTCAAAGGGCATTCCGGTCTCGGCCGCCGCTCGCCACGCCTATATCTATGGCCCCCGCAGCACCTGGTTCGAGGCTATTCTCGGACAATCCCCCTCGGTTCCACGTCGGCCATATTGGCGGTCGGTGAAACGCATCCTGACGGCGTTCTTTTGGGGATATGATCCGGCGGAGCCGGTTGGCGAATCGCCACGGGGTGGGAAGCCGCCGCCCAATTATCGAAAGACTGGCCTGTGAATGACCGCAAGCGGGTTGCTTTTGGCGTCGGCTTTGCGAGTGTCGAACGGCAGGAAGCAGCCGCTGGGTGTGCATAATGGCAACAAACCTCGGCGACCAGGAGAGAGAGATGTGTCGACAACCAGGATCGTAACGCTGGATGACGGGGCACCAGTGCTGGAAACCTTCGATTTCCGGTCCGAGTTCGCTTTCGACGATTTCGCATCATGGATAGCAGAACGATTGAATATTCATCCAACTTCAGGCGAGATCGGTGAAGACATGGAGCCCTTCAGCTTCCAGTGGGGCGGATCAACTTCTGAAGCTGGGTGGAGCGATGAGCATGGGTGTTTCATCACGGCAACGGCCGACCTAAAAGATCAACTGCAAATGATACAGAGCGCCTTGTCATCCTGATCAGGCTGCATCGACGCCAGAATATTGGCCGGGTCGAAAACGGTCATTCCCTACCCTACTCCACACCCCCAGACCCATCCCGCTCCAGCAACAACTCCCGCAACCGTTTCGCATGCACCCGCCCCGCCGCGATGCGTGTCCCGCCCTGCAAAATCACCTCGCGCCGCCCGGTCGGGGTCCGCCGCACTTCCGTAATCCGCGACAGCCGGACCAGCGCCGCCCGGTGCACCCGGATGAACTGCGCCGGATCGACCCGCCCCTCGAACGCGCGGATCGACAGGCGCAGCAAATGCGAGGTCGCGCCGGTGTGCAGCCGCACATAGTCGTCCTCGCTGCTCACCCAGTCGACCAGGTCGAGCGGCACGCGTGTCAGGCTGCCGGTCGCGCCGCGGATCCACAGCTCCGTCTCATAGGGCGACCGCGCCTTGTTGTGGAACTCGGCGCGCAGATCGTCGATGATCGCGCGCATCTCCTGCACCTGGCCGACCGAGCTGTCCGCCGCCAGCCGCGCCCGCGCCCGGTCGATCGCCTCGCGCAGCCGCGGCGGATCGATCGGCTTCAGTACATAATCGACCGCGGAAACCTCGAAGGCGCGGATCGCGAAATGGTCGAACGCCGTGATGAAGATCACCGCCGGCGTCACGTCCCTCGGCAGCCGGTCGAGAATGTCGAACCCGGTCCCGTCGCGCAGGCGGATGTCGAGCAGGGCGATGTCAGGCCGCTTCTCCGTGATCAGCGACACTGCCTCGTCGCAACTCATCGCCGATCCCAGCAGCTTTGCGCCCGGCATGGCGCCCAGCACGATCTCGAGCCGACGCAGCGCCAGCGGCTCGTCGTCGACCGTCACGATGGTGAAGCCGGTCATCGCACGAACTCCAGCGGAATGGTGACGCTCACCTCATAGCTCCCCGGCCCGCGGACCACGGAGACATCCTGCGCAGGCCCATAATGCTCGGCCAGCCGCTCGCGCACATTGGCGAGACCGATGCCGTTGGTGCAGGATGCCGGCGTGGCCGCCCCGACCGTGCCGCTGTTCGCCACCCGCACCACCAGCCGCTCGCCGTCCTGCTCCGCCGCGATGCGGATGGCGGTCGGCGGCATCGATTTGGCGACGCCGTGCTTGATCGCATTCTCGACCAGCGGCTGCAGGATCAGCGCGGGCACTGCGGCCCGGCGCAGGTCCTCGGGCAGGTCGAAATCGACGCTGAGGTCGGGATAGCGCATCTGCTCGATCGCCAGATAGCGGCGGTGCACGTCGAATTCATGCTCGATCGGCACGTCGATCAGCGGGTCGATCGACAGCGTGGAGCGGAAGAAGGTCGACAGCCCGGTCAGCATCTTCTCCGCCTCTGCGCTCTTCCCGTCGAGGATCAGCGAGGAGATCGAATTGAGGCTGTTGAACAGGAAATGCGGGTTGATCTGGTTGGAGAGCGCGCGGAGCTTCGCATTATGCGCCAGGTTGCGCAGCTCGGCCGATCGCCGCGCTTCCTCCCGCGCGTCGAAACTATATTCGATCGCCAGGTACAGCCCGGTCCAGGCGATGAAGAACCAGGACCAGAGCGACAGCACATGTGCGACGTCGTTCCAGCCGATCACGATCTTCCAGAGCGTCCGCCCGTCGAACGCGGCAAAGGCGAAATAATTGAGCCAGGCGAAGGTCTCGGCGGCGAAGGGCGCGGTCAGCGCCAGCGCCAGCGCGCGCGTGCGGAAGCTGCGGTGCGACAGCCGGCGCAGCAGGCGGTGCATGCCGTAGCAGACGGTGATGCCGACTACATAGACCAGCGCCCGCACGACCGACGAGGCAAGCGGGTGCGGGTTGCCCGCGAGGAGGCCGAAAAAGCCGAAGATCGTGTAGCTCGCGCCCCACATGGAGAGCGTCAGGACCAGCTTGGCCCGGGTCTCCGGCCAGGTCTCCGCCCGGCCTCCTGTCCGGCCACCCACGCCTGTCTCCTCGACATAAAAGGGCTCGCGCCCGGCATAGGGGTTCAGACCGTCCACGCGCCGGGTGTCGCAAATCATCACCGGCGTGTCGACTGACGCTCACCCCCTCGGAATCGACGTTCGCCCGCGCTGGCGCCCGTTCAAGCCCCAATCACGCTGTCGCCGCGATGGCGTCCGGACCCCGGCCAAGGCCCCGGAGCGTGATATACGCCATCGGGATGCCGACGCAGACGATGTGCGCGAACAGCGCGCTCGCGATGCCGCGCGGCTTCAGGCTGGGGAAATTGTCGGGCCAGCGCAGCGGCAGCACGATCCAGTACATGAAGAGATAGAGCGCCACGCCATAAGCGATGCCCGCGATCAGCGGATGCGCCGTGATGAAGGGCAGCCGCCGCGCGAGCGTGACGAACACCGCGACCATCACCGACATGATCGCAAAATGCACTGCGAGCCCGGCCAGGCCGGTCGCCATGCCGCCGCTGTTCACGCCCTCGCCGAACGGCCCGCTCGCGACGCTGTGCAGCACGTCGATCGGGCCGGTCCCGCGCATCCCGGCAAAGATGATCGCATACAGGATATCGAGCGTTCCACAGATCAAGGTTGCCGTCAGGACGGTCCTGCCGATGGCGTTCATAATGTTCCTCCCCCATTTGATGCGGCCACATCGCTGCGTCGGCCCGCCCCGGCCGGGCCACCGGCTTGAGGGCGAACGCCGTCAATTCGCGGCCAGATGTCATGGAATAGCCGGCCAGTGCTCGCCGCAGATCCACAGCGAGGTCGATCCCCGCGCGTCCGGCTCGACCCGCAGGCGCAGGCCCCAGCCGCGCACCGTCTCGATCGGGTCGGGCGCCCCCGCCGCCGTAAACTTGCGCCGGATGCGATAGACATGGACGTCGAGGGAGTCGGTGCCATAGCCCAGCGCCTGCAACGTCGCGGCCATCTCGGCATAGGCGGCGCGTCCCTTGCGCACCAGCAGGCCAAGCATCACGGCCTCGGTCGGCGAGACGTGAATCGGCACCCCGTGGCGCAGGATCCCCAGCGGCTCGGCGGTGGTCGCCAGCGCGCCGCGCCGGGCCGCGATCCCGCCCTGCTCGACGACCGGGCGCCAGATCGGCGGCCCGGGCTCCGCGCGGCGGCGGCGGGGCAGGTCGGGTATCGCGTGCGCGTGCATCGGGGCTCTCCACCACGGGTTCGCACCAACAACGCCCTGTGCCGCGCGGAAACCCAAGCGGCCAGCGGCCCAGCGCCGCGACGAGGCGGGCGAAGACGCTAGGGCTGCGTGCGAACGGTGGTTTCGAGCGGGCGAGGCGCAGGGCGCGGCGGCCTGCCGGGGCGCAATTAGGGCCGCGCGGGGGCGAATAAGGCCGCTTCGCCTCCGCCGGTCACAGGACCGACCCAATCCCCGTCCCGACCCTCTCGATCGGCCTAAAAGCCGCCCGAAACAGCGCCGAAACCTCAACTCGGCCGCGGCTTATTGCGGTCGTGTAACAGCTTCTGTGAGGAGCGATGCGTACCCCTGGCCGATGCCCGCTGTCCCCCTGGCGGGCGGCCTTCCCCCACCACCTTAGGAGTAAAACCATGCGACTTTTTGCCGCAGCCATCCTGTTGTCCGCGTTCGGCGCAACCTCCGCCATGGCGCAGGAATCGTCCGACAAGCCCTTCCAGGGCGCCACCGTCACCGCGATCGCCGGCATCGACGCCAGCAGCGCGGCGGGCCAGAACGAGACCGGCTTCCTCTATGGCGGCCAGCTCGGATACGACTGGCAGCGCGGGAAGACCGTCTTCGGCGTGGAGGCCGAGATCGACGGCGCGACCTCGAAGAAATGCTATGACGACACGTTCGTCGCGGGCGACCGGTCCTGCGGCAAGGCCGGCCGCGATCTCTATGTCGGCGGACGGATCGGCCGGGTCGTCGGCGACACCACCTTGTTGTACGTGAAGGCGGGCTACGCCAACGCGCGCAGCACGGTGACCTATGAGGATGGCGGCACGGGCGCCGGCAATCTTAGCGAAAGCGTGAATCGCGACGGCGTTCGCGGCGGTGTCGGCGTCGAAAAGGCCATCGGCAGGAACCTGCTCGTCAAGGCCGAGTATCGCTATTCCAACTATGCCGACGGCTATAGCCGCAACCAGGGCGTGGCCGGCATCGGCTTCCGCTTCTGAACGGGAAGGCCGCGCGGGGTGCTCCCGCGCGGCCCGACCCGATCCCATCCCGACAAGCCCGAAAGGCGGTCAGGCCTTGCGGCAGGCAAGCCGGTCGCCGAGCGCGAGCGCTTCGCCCGGTCGCGCGATCAGCCAGTCGACCTGCAGATCGCCCTGCGCACCGATCGCATAGGCGAAACGTTCCTCGGGCTCGCCCTGACCCGATCGGCTCCAGACGATGCTGCCATCGACCCAGCCGTCTGAAACGTACCAGCGCATGCCGCCATTGTTGGCGATCGCGGCGCGAAACGGTGCGGCGCCCCTGGTCGAGGTCCAGACTTCCAGCGCGTGATAGACATTGGGTGCCGAATCGTCGCGCCGCACGATCAGCGCGCCGGTCGCCGGGTCGCGCGTGACATCGAGGGAGGAGGCGATCTTCGCGCCGCTCTTCACGAAATAGCCATCGCAACTCCAGCGCCCGACCAGCCGGTCGAAGCCGTCCGCCGCGCCGGCCGGCCCGGCGGTGCCGGCCATCGCCCAGAGCGCCGCCAAGGCCGCAAGGGACCCCATCACGATGCCGCCTCGCCCGGGAATTTGCCCGGGTTCGTCGCCATCCACGCTTCCAGCTCGGCCCAGGGCGCCGCGCCGATATGCATCATGAAGAACCGGTCGGGCGACAGATGCTCGCGGTGCGCCGCGTCGATCACTTCGCTGGCGGCCTGGACGCTGGTCGGCTTGCCGTTGCCGCCCTGCTGGAACGGGTCGCTGCCATAAAGCAGCTTCGCGCCCGGGAACCAGACCATCAGCTGGCGCTCGCTCGTCTCGCCGCGGATCGGCATCAGCTCTAGGCGATTGGCGCCGGTTCCCAGCACTGTCCTGCCCGACAGCGGCTTGAACGCCGCCGGGCGCGGCCTGGCGGTCAGCGCATCGGCGCGTCCGTCGAAACGCGCGTCGATCAGGCGCTGCAGCGCCGGCTGGTTGAGGTCGAGGCAGTAGATCGGAATCCCGCGAGCCGCATAGGGACGGATGCCGGCAAGGTGCGGCCATGAATCCGAGGTGCTGACCACGGCCTTGATCGGCACGCCGGGATAGCGGCGCCCGGCCTCGGCGATGACGAGGTCGGAATAGGCCGAGGAGATCGGGGCTTCGAGGATGACCAGCCCGTCCTCCTGCCGCACCAGCGTGACGTTCCACGGCCCGGGAATGAGGGTGATCCCCGGCGCGAGTTCCACCGGAGGCTGCCCCGGGAAGCCGAGCGGTTGACTGGCCGGCGGTGCTGCCACGGCCGTCGCGAATTTCGCGCGGATCTCCTCGGGGATCGTCATGTCAGCGTCGGCGAGCGGCGCATCGATCTGCAGCGACCGGACCATATAGGTCGCCTCGCGCAGAGGGCCGCGTTCGACATCCCATTGCATCGGCAGGCGGATGCCGCGGTCGCCCAGCAGCCAGGAAGAGAAAAGGGTCCGCATCGGCGCGTCGCCGACAAAGCGCCAATAGCCGTCGCGCGCCAGCGGACCGGCATAATCGACCGCGGTCGGCAGATGCGTGAAGCGGTTGAGGAACAGCGTCACCGGCGCGCCGTCGAGCGTGAACCGGACGACATCCTGCGGCACTGACTGGATCGTCGCGGGCGCGCCCAGCGCGACATCCCCTGCCTCGAGCGCGGTGAGCAGCAGGCGCGCCGGCGACAGCGCCATCGTTTCCTTCATGCTCGCCAGCAGATCAGCATTGCCGGGCGCCTTGTTCGTGCCCCGAACCCGCATCGCGGCGCTGTCGTCGGCCACGATCTCCGCCGCATAGTTGGCGAAGGGCGGGATCGAGCTTTCGGTCCGGGCGCGCCAACGATGCTTCGTCACATCATGCTCGACCGTGACGTGCTGGAACTCGACGATATAGGGGCCCTCGGGCCGTTCCGACTGTTCGAGCATGTTGCGATAGCCGTCGGTCTTCACGCGCAGCGTCTTGATCGAACGGAGCGCCGCTTCGCCACCCTGCGCCGCAATCGCGCTTTGCAGCAGGGTGATCGCCGGGCGCTCGGCCGCGATGGCGACATTTCCGGCAATGGAGATGGACAGGGCGCCGATACAGCCGGCAATCCGCATTCTATCGGGCATTCGTCCTCCGCTGATCGCCGGGCATTCCGGCAAGCACCGACGCCAGGTCGGCCGACCACAGGTCAAGCCGTGTATCGCCCGGCCCGCATGCCGCCGACCAGTAAAATCTGCCCGCGCGCGAAACCGATGGCCCGATATTCAGGCCGGCCGAACAATTGATCCCGGCCGGCAACGCGCCCGCGTCGTGCCAGGTGCCGGCGCGCAGCGTCGCGAGATGAAGCTTGGTGCCCGCCTCGCCGTCGGCGTCGCCGCGCGTGAAGATGATGTGCCGGGCATCGCCGGCAAAGGTCGCATCGAACTCGTCCTCGCCGGTTTCGATAGCCGGGCCGAGACGCATCGGTGTGCCGATCCGGTCGCCGTGCAGCGGGGCGAGATAGAGATCCTGCTTGCCCGATCCGCCCGGCCGGTTCGACGAGAACAAGAGGTTCCTCCCGTCCGGTGAGAGCGAAGGCGCCCATTCATTGCCTGGCGTGTTGACTATTGGCCCCAGATTGCGCGGCGTGCCCCAGAGGCGCGTGCGTGGGTCGAACGCGACCTGGTAAAGATCGTCGCCGCCCGATCCACCGGCGCGGTTCGAGAAGAACCAGACGCTGCGCCCGTCCGGCGCGAAGGCGGGGTCGAAATCATTGGCGTCGCCGTTGAACGGCACCGGTACCGGCGGCGTCCATTGGCCCGCCACCAGCCAGGATTCGACGATCTCCAGCCCGCTACCCGGGGTCCGATCGACCACGCCCCATAACCGGTGGCGCCCATCGGGCGAGACGGCAAGGCGCACATCCGACATCGGGGTGGAGATCGCCAACCGCTCGATGCTCGGGGTGGCTGCCGGTGCGGCGAGGGCGATGGTGGTGAGCGTCGCGGCCAGCGCGAGTCGATAGCGGGAGGTCATGCGGGGATCATTCCTGCGACACCGGCACTGGGCAAGGGCTCGCGGCGCCGACGGTCGTATCGTGTCGGTCAACGTCACAGATACGGCCCTCCTCCCTTACCTTCCCCGGCGAAGGCCGGGGCCCAGTTGGGAAGGCTGTGGTTGGCGGGCGCCGCGCTCAATCTCGAACGGCCCCCAACTGGGCCCCGGCCTCCGCCGGGGAAGGGCTAGTGGGTGGCGCGTCCGCGTTTCCAACGACATGATCGCCCCATGACCGACCCCATAACCCTCCGCCGCGCCAATGCCGCCGACGCCGCCGCCATCCGCGCGCTGGTGCGCGACGCTTATGCGAAATGGGTCCCCGTGGTCGGCCGCGAACCCCGGCCGATGAGCGCCGATTACGACAAGGCGGTACGCGATCACCGCATCGACCTGCTCTATCTCGACGGCGCCCTCGCGGCCCTGATCGAGACCATCGACGAGCCCGAGTGCCTGCTGATCGAGAATGTCGCCGTATCCCCGGCCTTCCAGGGCAGGGGCCTCGGCCGTCACCTGCTCGCGCATGCCGAGGCACTGGCCGTCGCGGCCGGCCAGGCGCGGATCAGGCTCTTCACCAACAAGCTGATGGTGGCGAACCAGCAGCTCTACGCTCGGCTCGGCTACGGCTTTGACGGCGAGGAGGCATTCCCCGGCGCCATCGCCGTGCACATGAGCAAATCTATCGGTCCGGTTTCCGGTCGGCCTTGATCGCCACGGTGACGGCCACCCCGGCCTTCAGATCGGTGGTCGCCTTCCATTCGCCCTGGCCGACCCCGAAGATCGTGCGGTCGATCGTGGTCGATCCGCGCATCGTCGCGACGTCGCCGTCGATCTTCAGGGTGAAAGGCAGGGTCAGCGGCCGCGATACGCCGCGCAGCGAGAGCGTGCCGATCGCCTCGTAGCGGTCGCCGGAACGGTGGCGGAATGTGGTGGCGGCGAAGGTCGCTACGGGGTGCGTGGCGGCGGCAAACCAGTCCGGGTCGGGCAGCGCACCTTCGGTATCGGCAACACCCGTCTTGGCCGAGGTCATGTCGATCGTCACCTTGACCGACGACGCGTCGAGCGCCGCCGGATCGAACAGGATCGCTGCGTCCCAGCTGCCGAAGCGCCCGTCGACTGGCCCTTCCGACCAGCTGGTGTTGAACGAGAGGGAGGAGGCAGCGCGGCGCACCGTCCAGCGCGAGGGCGCGACCGGCGTTGCCGTCGCCTCGGGGGTCGGGCTGGCCTCGGGCGTCGGCGTGGCGCTGGGCGCTGCCGCAGGCAAGGGCAGGGCGGCCGGCGTCGCCTCAGCGACCGGAACACCCGTCGCGACAGGGGTAGGGGCGGCGAGCGGGGTCAGGCGGATCAGGGTCGCAATGGCGGTCAGCCCGACGATCCCCGCGATCGCCGCCAGCGCCGCGGCGCCGAGCGCGCGGGGCGGCACCGGGATCATCCGCGCCATGTCGCCGCCGCGCTCGAGAAACTGGTGCTTCAGCGCGCCCGCGACATGCAGCAACAGCACCGCATAGGAAATATAGATCAGCGCATGATGGCCGATCTCGGCCGCTTCCTCGACACCCGCCTTGGCGCCGGGCGCGAGGCCGGGCACGCCGGGCACATGCGGCCAGGGGATCGCGCCGAACAACAATGTCGGGATCGCCGTCTTGCTCGCCGAGACGAGCAGCCAGCCGGTCAGCGGCAGGCCGAGCAGCAGCACGTAGAAGCCGACATGCACGGCATGGGCCAGCCGCTTCTCCCAGGCCTTCATCGTCGGCGGGAAAGGCGGCGGCGGATTGGCGATCCGCCAGCCGAGCCGGATCAGCGTCAGTAGCAGGATGGTGATGCCGACCGACTTGTGGAGCTGGAACACCGCGAAGGTCTCCGGCCCGCGCGGCCCGTCCATCCGCCAGCCCAGCCCGATCTGGAAGGCGAAGCAGGCAGCGATCGCCCAGTGCAGCGCGATCGCGCCGCGCGAATAGCGCGCGGCCCGTTGCGGGGTCGGGGCGGCGCCTTCCGGCTCGATCTGCGTATCGGTCATGCCAGGGCTCCGCGAGAGAAGGTGCGGGTTCACGATAGCGATGGCGTCGCGCCGGGCAAGCGCGCGGACCCGCTATTCATCGCCGGTGCATTGGGGCATGACTATCGTCATGAGCATGCGCCACGCTGCCCTTCGCGCCGCCGTCTTCGCCGTTCTGGCCACCCTTTCCGTTTTTCCCGCCGCCGCTCAGGTCCCGGCATCGACCCCGACGGCCGCGCCGCCGGCGCAGGTCGTGCCGGCCGCGCTGCCGGTGCAGTCCCCGACCGACGCGCTGGCGCAGGATGCAGCCGAATATGCCAGGCAGAACGCCGTGCCGCTCGACGAGGCGATCTTCCGCCTGCGCGCGCAACAGGAAACCGTGGCGACGACTGACCGGCTTGCATTGCTGTACCAGGATCGGCTCGCCGGCATCGCGATCGAGCATCATCCCGAATATCGCATCGTCGTGCTGCTCACGGGCGATCAGCCCGTCGCCGATGAGGCAGTGGTCGCTGCCGGGCGCACCATCGGCATCACGTTCCACACCGGCGCGCCGGCGACGCGCGACCGGATCCTCGCCGCGATCGGGAAGCACCAGGCGGAGATCCGCGCGGCGCTGCCGCATCCGCCCGGCATGGGCGTCGATCCGCGCACCGGCGAGCTGGTGGTCATGCTCAACGATGCCGATTTCAGGGCGATCGATCCGGTGGCGATGACGGAGAAGCTCAGCCGCCTTGCCGGCGTGCCGGTGCGGCTGCGCCTGCTTGGCCGCGATGCCAATGCGGCGATGGATGTCGGCGGCGGATCGCGGGTCGTGGGGGTCAATCCGGCGGACGGGCGGCGTTATGCCTGCACCACCGGCTATGTCGTGACCGACGGTGCGCGCACCGGCGTGGTCACCTCGGCGCATTGCCCGGACACCCTGTCCTATGTCGACCCGGCGCGGCACGAGACGCCGCTCGAGTTCATCGGCCAATGGGGCTGGGGGTTCCAGGACGTGCAGGTCAATGTCAGCAACGAGGCGCTGCGGCCGCTCTTCTATGCCGATACCGCGAAGACCGAGGCGCGGCCGGTCACGACCTGGCGCAACCGCACCAGCACGCGCGCGGGCGATGTCGTCTGCCACCGCGGCGAGACGACGGGCTATAGCTGCTCGCAGGTCGAGCTGGTCGATTACGCGCCCGCCGGGGATCTGTGCGGCGGCGCCTGCCTGCCGACCTGGGTGGTGGTGAACGGCCCGACGTGCCGCGGCGGGGACAGCGGCGCGCCGGTGTTCAGCGGCACGGTCGCCTTCGGCATCGTCAAGGGTGCGAGCTACCGCCCGGACGGGAGCTGCATCCTCTATTATTACATGTCGACGGATTATCTGCCGCCCGGCTGGTCGCTGCTGCATGGCGACGGGGCGGGCCGGTCCCTGAAATGAACGGCCCCGCCAGCAAGGGGGGAAAGCTGGCGGGGCGCTCTAGATCTGAAGCGACGCGAGGGGGGACAGGTAGCCGCTTCGAGGTTCAAAACACATTAGCGGGAAAGAGGTTCCATGGCCTGGGCGAAAATCGCCGTCGCCTCGGGGCCGAAGCAGACGAAGAGAATGCGGTCGAACGCCCGTGGCTCGGCATCGAGAAAGGCCGCGACCGTCTTCGTCGCGACCCCGGCTGCCGCGGCCAGCGGATAGCCATAGATGCCGGTCGAAATGGCCGGGAAGGCGATGCTCCTCACCCCATTGGCATGCGCGACGCCGAGCGACTCGCGGTAGCAGCTCGCGAGCAGCTCGGGCTCGCCGTTCGTGCCGCCGCGCCAGACCGGGCCGACGGTGTGGATGATATGGCGGGCCTTCAGCCTATGGCCTTTGGTGATCTTTGCCTGGCCCGTGCGGCATCCGCCGAGCAGCCGGCATTCATGGACGAGCTCTGGCCCCGCCGCGCGGTGGATCGCGCCATCGACCCCGCCGCCGCCGAGCAGCGACGAATTCGCCGCGTTGACGATCGCATCCACATCCAGGATCGTGATGTCGCCGGTGATGATGTCCCAGTCGGTCGTGCCATAGTGCATGGCCTGTCCTAGCGCGGAATCGACGGGCGGGCTCGTCTTCCTGGATCGATCGATCCTGTCGGCTCCACCGAGAGTTCGAGCATCAGCGAGACCATCCGGTCGTCCAGGCTATCGTCATCCTCGTCCTGGCGGTAGCTGGAGCGCAGCGCTTCGCCGGCGCGGACGAGCCTGTCGCGGTCCGGCGGACCTGCAATGGCTCCCGGGGCCGACGCGGCGTCGCGGCCGCGCCAAGAGGCGATGCGGCGCCACATCGGTTTATCGAGATGTCGGGATCGGGAAGGGCCGGGGGCCCGCAGCGATCGCCATCTTCGGTCCCTTGCCTCGTAGCGCCACAGCCGATTCTCCCGGTTCGAGCCTGAAAACGAGTGGTCGCGGGCGCCGTTCCTGCTGCTCGGGTGTGACGGTGGACAGGCGGGACGGGCCGAGCCTGGCGACCTGACAGCTTTTGTCATCGGATCGGTGCGGATGTCAGGGTTTGTCATTTGATCGAACGGCCCATCCGGCGCTTCCTCCGTCTCGAGCCGAGGAGGACCGGGATGCTGAAAACCATGATTGCGTCGTTCGCCGTCACCGCCACGATCCTGGCGTTCGCGCTGCCGATGGTGGCGGCATGAAAGCCCTGTTTTCGCTGATCCTCGCCCTGATCCCGCTGGTCGCGGTGGTCGGCGCCTATGTGGCGGTGCCGTAAGAACCGCGTGTTTTTTCGGAGTTGAATAATAGCTGACATTGGATGTCAGGTAGGGCGGTGCAGAAGGCCTTTGTTCCAACCATGGAGGCTTTGATGACCGACGATATTCTCTTCACGCGCCGCAGCGCGATTTCCACGGCGCTGGCGGCAACGGCGCTTGCCGCGATCAGCCCGGGCGCGCTCGCGGCGCCGGCGAACGACTGGGCGTTCCTGGTGGGGAGCTGGAAGGTCAGGCACCGCAAGCTCCGCGCGCGGCTCGCGGGGAGCACGGACTGGGATCTGTTCGACGGGACCTGCGTCAACTGGCCGCTGCTCGGCGGCGCGGGGAATGTGGACGACAATGTGTTCGACACGCCGACCGGCAGCTATCGCGGCGTGGGCGTGCGCGCGTTCGATCCCGCGAGCGGGCTATGGTCGATCTGGTGGCTGGATTCGCGCTTCCCCACAAAGATCGACGTGCCGGTGCGCGGCACCTTCCGGGACGGCGTGGGCACCTTCGTCGCTGACGACGAATTCCAGGGAAAGCCGATCAAGGTGCGCTTCATGTGGTCGCGGATCACCGCGACCACGGCGCATTGGGAACAGGCCTTCTCGCCCGATGGCGGCGCCAGCTGGGAGACCAACTGGACGATGGAGTTCAGGCGGGCCTGACGCCCTCAAGCCGCTTCGGCCGCCGGTCCTTGTTCGGGATCGTTGGCGCGCTCGAGATAGGATTCGGCGATCAGATAATGCGCGTGCACCACCGCGGGATGCTCGGCGCGTTGGGCCAGTTCCAGTTCCTGTTCCGCGCGCTGGATATACCAGGGTTCGTCACGTTCTTCAGCCGGCACGTCCGGCGTCTTCTCACGCATTGCCTTGTCTCTCTCAGGGGGTCCGCTCGCCCGGAAGACGCCCGGCCGGCGGGATCGGTTCCGGCGAAAATCGATGAAACGCAGCGGATGCGACGGGCGGTTTCCGGCGCGCCGCGAAGCGGGAAGTGCCGGCCGTTGCTTGACTATTCCCCGTCCGAAGGGTTCTTGGGAAGGCCCTTTGGGCGGGAAGGGGAAGCAGGCGATGAACGGCATGGCCCTTCTGATCGGCGCGAGCGCTGCCCTCGCAGCGCTGTCGCCGAGCCAGCTCAACGAGGATCCGGCCGCTCATGACGGCCAGGTCGTCGAGGTCAGGGGTTATCTCCACCTGACCTCGGGCGGCCATGTGCTGTACGAGGCGCGATCCGACCTGGCCCTGTTTTCGGACCTGACCCGGGTGAAGAATCTCGACCGGGCGCTGCGGCGATGCCTGACGGTCCATTACGCCCCGGCACTGAAAGTGCGGCTGATGCGGCGGAACGAGGGTGACGTCGTGCTGAAGGGCAGGTTCCACGCGACCTATCTGAAGGAAGGCGCGGTGGACCCCGGCGCGTGCAGCGGCCCGACCGCCATCATGGTCGACGATGTGCGGCCGGCAAAGACCGGCTGACGCCCGGCAAATCATGAACGGCAGGCCGCTTCGTCCCGCCCCGGGACGGCGAAAATCAGCGGCTGGAAAATGCCGCGCGGGTGCGCGAGAGCGGCCCCATGACGATGCGCATGAAGACCATCAGCGGCAGGACGATGTTGTGGATCGGGGCGATGTTCATTGCCCCCTGCGCGATCGCGGGCGGCTATGTGGTGGGCGCGCGCGAGACGCCGAAGCCAGTGGTCGCGCGGACCCTGCCGAAGCTCGCGCCGGCGCCGGCCCGCGCAGTCGCGGCACTGAAGACTGCCGCTGCGCCCGCACCCGCGCTCGACCCGGCCAGCTATGTCGTGAAGAGCGTGCTGCCGATCGACCACGCCATGAAGCAGGGCGAATATTACTGGGACGAGTCCGCCGCGCCCAGGACCGGGCAGATCGTGATCACGGTCGATCTGGCGGCGCAGGTGCTGTCGGTGTTCCGCGACGGGCATGAGATCGGCACCGCGGTGGTGATCTTCGGCGGCGAGGACAAGCCGACCCCGCTCGGCGTGTTCGACATCTCGCAGAAGGATGCCGATCACGTCTCCAATATCTATGACGCGCCGATGCCGTACATGCTGCGGCTGACCAATGACGGCATCTCGATCCATGGCAGCGAGGTCGGCAACGGCTATATCACCCATGGCTGTGTCGGCACGCCGCAGAAATTCGCCAGGCTGCTGTTCAATGCGGTGAAGCTGGGCGACCGGGTGATCGTGTCGCGGGGCGAGACGCTGGGCGTGGGGCAGCCGATCCCGGCCGCCTGACACGCGCCCTCGGGTCCATGGGGTCGGCATCGCGGCACAGCCCGCCGCCGCCCGCCTCCTGCGCGATCCGGACCGATCGGCCCATCTTGCGGCCATTGCCCCCGGCCGGCTCGCGCGCAATGACAACGTTGTGGGGTCAGGCACGCAAAACTGCGACCATACACGGGTAGACGAACAATCCGTGAGGTGCGAATAGGTAAGAATCAAAACCGGGGGCAAGCGTTTTGAACTTTACAGTCGCTAGGTTCAGTATCTGGGGTGTGCTCTCCATAGCTATGGGGTGCTTGCCATGGGGCGGCGCGGTCGCGCAGACTATGCGAGAAGTTACCGAGCTACCGAGAGATTGCAGGTCGTTAGCGCCGCCTCAAGCGATTGGGACGCTACAGCGTTGGCAAGTCTTTGTTCGACTTGAGCATTGCGACAGAATGAAGCGGCTGCGGCGGCTATCCGAGATACTCCCCCCCGATCAGCGGCCCCGATTCTTCGAAGGGATTATTCCCGCCTCACGGCTTCCGAGCGAGTTCGGAACCGACCTGCCGGTATTGAGGGTGGTCTTTCCGGATCGGACATTTTTCGACACGGCCCAATCGATCTTGCGTCCGGAAGCACAGATGGTCGCCTCGATCATCTCGGAATCGCTTCGGCGCGAACCTCCAGACGTAGCAATGTTCGTGGCGGGCCACGCTGATAGCCGCGGCAGCGATGCTCAAAACGAAGTCTTGTCGATAAATCGCGCGGATGCGCTAGCGCGGGCCATCTTCGCGCGTGGCGTGAGCAACAGTTCGATCTGGAGAATCGGGTTCGGCGAGGATATGCCATTGCAGAGTGGGGAAACTGACGCCGATTTCGCCCGAAATAGGCGCGTCGAGTTTCTATTTTCGGCAAAACCCGAAGCAGTGGCAACTTGGATGGCCGATCAGCAGCTCGGTGAGCTTTGCCAGTCGTCGAGCGAAGCCGATTCGGCATCTTGCAGGGCCAAGTTGGCGTTTCGTGCTGGCTACGATGCGGAAGTTGTCAATCCGAGGGGCGAGCCCAGTATCGTTCAACCGCCTCCATCGCTTGACCGCAAGAAAGTTCGGCCTGTGCGTCTACCCCGGTCTGTTGTCAGTCCGACATCGGGAGGGCAACGCATTGTGAAACTGCCAACCGTTCCGGCAAGGGCTCAGGTGATACCGGCCAACGTTAGGAAGATACGCATCGATCCGGTTAATCCGGACAGTAAACCGGTTACAGTTATTCTATAGAATCTTTTTGGGGGGGAAGCTAATGCCGATTGAAGCTTATAAGGCGTTAGACGTGGGGATGAATAGCTCAGCAGCCAATGCGCTTTTCTCAAGAGCGGATGACGAAGCCTCGGCGACCAACCTGCACCTGACCGGGGATGGCGACGCGGGGGCGATGAGCGCGCACCTGACCCAGGCGATGAACGCCTGGCTGAATGCAGAGGTCGCGCCGGCCCGCGGGGCAGCTATCACGTCGATCAAGACAGCGGCGAGCCAAATTCTCCTTCCAGGCGGGGTTCACGGTATCGTCCCGGAATTCGAGAAGGACAGGCTAAAGCGTGATCGGAATACGCGGCGGGTGGAAGTGCACAATACCTTCCATGACCGACACGGCGCAGATGTTGAAAAGCAGGAAGAGACCGAGCGGGAGTATGAAGCCATGCGGGCTTATGAAGGAGGGCGCAAGGCTCGCAATCCCGGCCGTCTGATCGACTTTCTCGTTATAGTGCTTATCATGGTACCCGAGAGTTTTATCAATTATAGATATTTTCTAGAGTATCTGAAGGTCGGCATTGTTGCTTTGGGTTCGACTATTATTGTGGGGTTATTATTCGGTGCTTCGGCATATCTGGCGGGTCGGTTTTGGAAGGCTTATTACTATTACATGGCGCCTGATAACGACCGGCAAAGGGCAGAAGGCGTCCGCATGATAATCCTCGCAATGGGGGTCTTGTTCATTGCGCTTATGGCTGTTGGCGCTGTTCGCTACATGGGGATTGTTAGGGACAACGTTGGACGAATTCTTATTGGACAGCCTCCGCTTGAGCCATTCTCACAGACTGGAATGCTGCTGTTCGGTAATCTGGGTGTTTTTGCGCTCGGCATGGCCCTCACTTACTGGCTGCATGATAAGAATCCATTATTTGCCGAAAAAGCAGAAGAGAGTGCAAAATTAAGCGAAAAGGTCGCGCGCTTGCGCAAGCGGGAACTCCTCGACCGGCTTAAGCAGATCGACGACTCTTACAGCCAGAAACTGGAGCGCATGCAGGCGCAGGCCGCCCTAATGAACGGAAAGCCCGGATACGACCAGATTTGCAATAACGTCAGCGTCGTGGCCAACAAGGACGCTTCAGTATTGGGACTTTTGCAGGAATATCGTGCGCGACTGATTCGGAAGTTTGGTGCTGATACAATCATCCATCTCGAGAATCGTCAAACGATGGATGCCGCCGGTTTCGCTGCGCTGCCTATCGGTCTCTACAGGTGTTGAAAATGACCACTAAAGCCTTTTTGACCGCATCGGCGGCGGCCGTTCTTGCATTTTCTTTGTCAGGATGCGGCACTGGAGAAACGAGCGGAGGCGGCGGGGCGGGTGTAATTCGCGACGAAGCCTATTGCAGCAAGTCTGGGCTTTCTGCTCCCCTTCGCCAGACATTCATTCTGATCGACGCCAACGTCGTGAAGAAGTCCGAGATGGCAAGCGATTTTGCGGAACGCAATCTGTTCCTGCGGGATCTCGGCCTGGCCTTCGCCAATCCGGCACTGTCGCTGGCGAGTGGATTGAGCGATCCGCGCGAACGCATTTCTATCATGCTGGTTCCAACTGACGGATCTCCGGCACAATTGGTATTTACCGGCTGCATTCCCGGCCTCTCTCCGGACGAGGAAGTCGCCGCACGGGCAGGCGCATCTTGGGTCCGCGAGTTTGCCACCGGCGATGCGCTGAAAGGGATGGCCGAGGATGCCGAAAAGTTCCAGATAAACGCGATCGGCGGGCTCACCAGCGCGGCTAAGCGCGGTGTTGACACGCCGGAACCGCAGACCGGCTCGATTACCGGTTCGGCGCTATTCAGCGCCATTCGCGCATCAAGAGGCGTGCTGGAGCCGCCCAAGGGAACCATCGCGCGCTATGTCCTCGTAACCAACCTGAGCGCTGTTGCGTTTGAAAGCTCCGAGTCTTCGGACAGCGCGCGCAAGCAAGGGCAGGATGCAGGCTTCAAGGCGGGAGGGGACTTCGGCCTTTCCGATGTGATGATCGTCCAACCCGAAGGTGCGGCTCCCGAGGGCAAGGACTATCTGGAGGGCTTCCTGCTGGCCCAAGGCGGCAGGTTGGTGTCCTATTCTTCCGGAAAGCCCATGGCAGGGGAACGCGCGCCGAAGACCGTGCGATACTTTGAAGGCGAGGCAGCCTACCCGGGTCGAAGCGAGCGCCTGAAAATGCGAATTGCCGACGACGGCAAGGGCAACCTTTCATCATCCTGGTTGACGATGCTTGGCGGGATCAACAAGCCGATCCCGCTTACCGGTCAGATATCGTGCTCCAGCCCCACGATCTGCAAGATCACGTCTGATGACAAGGGCTTTGCCCAGATTTGGTCGCCGCAGCCGGGCGGCAAACCCGAATTCATCAATGAAATGCCATTTGCCGGCATGCGGAACTTCAACTTCGAAATCCGGGGCAAGGAACTAAAGGGTGAGGCCTCGGATCCAATGGTCCAGATTGGTAACGATGGCTCGAAAAGCTCCATTGCAATAACAGCTGATATCCGGTGACGGGCTTGGCGCGCAAATATCGGGTGACTGAACTCACCGAAAATCCCTAGCTCGCAGTGAGTCGGTATTTGTTCGTTAGGGGGATATGTCTTGGGAGGTAAGGCAATGCGTAGGTTCTTAACTCTGGCCGGCGCCATTGTGCCTGTCGCGCTGACTATATCTGTCCCTCTTCGGGCGGAGACCTTGCCGATAGAGGGCATCTATCCAGCGGGTAACGATACTCTATCGGCGCTTAATTCTCTTGCAATTCGATCCTTCACGGGAAGCGAAGGACAGTCGTTGGCGATACAACTTGAGCAAAGGCTGCGCGATGTCTCTGTGAAGGGGGTGCCCTATTTCAGTATCGTGCCTTTCCGAGGCGGCGGGAGCGCGGATGGGGCGCTGAGCGGAAGTGCCTATGGGAGATCGGAAACGCGCAACGAAGTAGTCAAAAGGCAGATTTGCGCGGCGAGAAATGACAAGGGGAAATGTGTAGAGACGCGCAATGTGGATGAAAATTGTACCAGGCGCAACATCACCCTAAATTACACGTTGTCGGTCGAGGGGCGCCGGCAAGAACGCTTGTTTGCGATTAGTAATACTGTGGTCAACACAAATTTAATATGCTCCGATACGACCGGCGTGCCTCCTATCGATGTTGTTTTACAATACTTGACAGCTAACCTTGCGGGCGAACTCCGGCTTCAATTCGCGCCGATGGAGCGCCGTGAAGATATTCGTGTGAAGGAAGGAGTCGAGGGTTTAGAAGGCAATGCAAAGAAGAAATTCAAGGATGGCATAAAGCTAACCAAGAAAAATACTACTTCTGCGTGTGAGGTCTGGGGGGAGGTGGATCAGCTTGTCCCCAATCACGCTCCGACACTATTCAACCTGGGGCTTTGTGCTGAATCGCGAGGTGAATACGATTCCGCTGAAGCGCTCTATACGCGCGTCCAAAATCTCGACAGGAGCCAACAATATGCCGCCGCAGCTATTCAACGCCTGGGGCTTCGGCGTCATGCGGATCGGCAACTGGCAGTTCATGTCACTAGACGGCGTTCATAATCTCGCAGCCCTTAGTGCACGTGAATCAGCAGAGTAGAGATCGCATACTCGACGTGAGCGGAAGGTGAATAAGTCAGTGGCACTACACATCAAGAAACAGGCAGCCGCTTGTCTGGTAGCACTCTGGAGCATCGCTGCTTATGGGGTTCAAAACAATAATTCTAGTGAAATTCCTGCAGAGTTCGTGGGTGCGTGGCAGGCCCAGATTGAAGGAAAAGGCTTTAAGCTCAAGACAAACTATAATATCGAAATGAAGATCAGCGATGGTCTAAGTGGCGCCCCTGAAGCGTTGGTCAGTTATTTCGCGGGTGACGTGAAGAGACCTTCGACCATCTGTCGAACTCAGTTAACATTGGTATCCAGGGAACAGCATAGCCTGATCTTCGAGGAGTCGCGAAACTATAGGAGTCGCAAAATCGAAGAAGCCTGCCCGATCGGGAATCAGCTGGCCATTGCAACTAGAGGGGGAGAAATATGGGTGCAGTGGCGTGACGTTGGGAGGCGGAAGGTCACAGTCAAGATGGAAGCAGGCGCGCATAGATCGACGGGCGGCATGGAGTGTCGGACCGTCGGCGGTAGCGATCGATCCGGACACGAAGTGTGGTGCCGGACACCGGAGGGGGACTGGAGACCTAAGGCTCTCTGACTGCTCGCCAGAGCGGTTGCCTCGGACTCGGTATCTCACGCGTCCTTGATTTCTATATAGGCTTTTCGGGATTTGCGTCCGGGCGGCTGAATGACCGAGATTGGGCGCCTTGCCATTCCACGCTAGTCATCAAACCGACAATTTGGCATCCCCCTCAAGCACCCGCTGCTCCAGCCGCGGCGGCGTGCCCGGCCGCCACAGGCGGGCCTGGTGCGATACGCGGTACCGAAGCGGGCCGCCGTCGGGCGTGGTCGCGCGCGCGATCGGGCGGACGATGCAGACGAATTCGGTCTCGATCGTGTCGGGCCCGGCGCTGACCACCGCATAGCCGTGCCCGGCCATGTCGACGAATTCCAGATGCGGTGCGACGTCGGGATTGGTCAGCGCCCGGGCCTTCACGATGTCGCCGCTTGACGCATATTCGAGCGCCGCGCGCACCCCGCGCTTGATCGTCAGATTGATCGTGTGCTCGGGCGCGCCGCCCGCCGGCTTGCGCACGTACAGGGGCAGCACGGTGGACGGTTTGAAGAATTCGGCGGCTTCGCCGAGGCCCGGCGCGGAGATCGATCCGGTGATGAAGCTGAGCCCGACCGGCTTGAACCCGGCGGGCGGCAGATGCGGCGCGGCATAGCCGGCCCAGAAGCTGTGGCGGTCGCCCGAGACGGTGACGAAGCCGGACACCTTGCGGTCGCGGACCAGGTCGTAAATCTCCGCACGCTCGTTGAACGCACCGCTGACATCGCCGCCGCCGAAGGTTCCATAGTCCTTGCCCATCCACGCCGCCTTCACCAGGCCGGCGGGCAGGTTCTGCGGGTCGGTGCGCATGTCGAGCGTGCCGTTGGTCGCGCCCCAGATCTTCCAGGTCGCGGTCGATCGGGTCAGCCGCTGCTTGAGCCACGCCTTCTGCTCGCGGCCGAGCGCGGTGTAGGCTGGCTCGTCCTTGCGATAATTGGGGATGGTCTTGTCGCCGATCGCGATGGTCGCGGGGGGATTGCCGCCGGCATAGTCCTTCCCGCCATCGACGATCTCCATCCATTCTTGCGGGAGGACCGGATATTCTCCCGAATCGAGCGCAGCCGCCTCGGGCCGGTCCGTCGGGTCAGCCATCTTGTAGCTGTGCAGGTCAGTCAGGATCAGCTCGACGTGCCGCCCGTAGCGCAGCGCGCGATAGGCAGTCATGCTGCCGACCGCGGTGCGATTATTGGCCTCGGTGCCGAAACCGTGATCGTCGAATGCCTCGATCGGCGCGGTCGTCACTACGGGCGGCCGGAACTGATCGAGCCCGGCACCCGATGCCTTGCGGACGCGCGACGGGATATATTCCCACCACGCCTGGTTGGCCGCGACGCGCAGCGGCTGCGCGGGCTCCACCTTGCCGCCATATTTGATGAAGCTCTGCCAGCCCTGCCACGAGAATTCGTGATTGTCGCCGATGCACACGAACGGGAAATGCGCCCGCGCGTCCTGGATGTCGGGATCGTCGATATGCGCGCGATAGACGTGGCGATAGCCGGCCAGATTGGTCGGTACGTGGAAATTGCCGACCTTGCGGGCGTCGGGTACCCGGCCGAGGTCGTAGACGGTGCGCCCATAACGGCGCGGTAGCTCGTCGGGATATTCGACCACTTCGTAAATGAAGTCGCCCAGATGCAGCACGAAGCCGAGCTTGCGGTCGTCGGGCGCGCGCTCGTCCTCCCAGATCATCCGGCGAAACGCGTTCTGGGCGCCTTCGTTGACGCTCTGGCACGACACGAACGCGAAGCGGACCGGGCGCCGGTCGGTGACGCGCGGGGCAGTGATCGTGCGGCCGATCCGGCTGCCGGCGCCGCTGTCGTCAGTGAAACGGTACCAGTAGGTCGTCGCCGGCGAGAGCCCGCCGACGAGCGCGCGGCAGGTCCAGTCGGCCGCCGCCAGCACCGGCACGCGCGCCGTGGCGACGACGCGGCGGAAGGTCGCGTCCCGCGCCACTTCGACCGTCAGCATGTGCCGCTCACCCTGGTCGAACGGCCGCCTCGTCCACAGCATGATGCTATGCTCGTCCGGATCGCCCGAAGCGACGCCCTGGGGATAGAGCGTGCGATCCTCGCGCCACGCGACTCGCGACAATGCGGCGGCCGATTTCGTCGCCCATATGCCAAGGACGCCGATGACTGCAGCGCCTGCCAGAAACTCTCGACGGTCCATCTTGCGCTCCCAGCTCGTACAAGCCGACAGTTTCGTGGCGGCGACCTCCGGTCAAGCCGCGCTGTCGCGGTCTGCACCGCTCGTCCAGCGAACGGCCGATCTCAGCGGTGAGGAACCGTCTCTGTCCGGATGCCGTCGCTTTCCCGATCGCTGATCCATCCGGCGGCCTTGAGGTGGATCACCGCAGAGCGTGCCACGGGGGCGATCGTGCCGTTCGAGAGGTGAAGGCGCATCGACCGTGCGTTTCCCTCCACCTGTTGCACGGCATGGCTGGCGACCCACCAGGACCGGTGGATCCGCAACCCCTCCGTCTCCATGCCTTTAATCGCGCGGGCGAGCGGCATCAGGATCAACTCGGACCCGTTCGGCCGATGCACCCGGACGTAATGATCCTCCATTTGCAGCGCCAGCACATCCCGGCCGAGCGGGGCCGAGGTTGCGGCAAGCAACGGCATGGAAACCGGATTGGCCGACGCACCGGGCGCGGGACGGCGGAGGATGAAGAAGGCCGCGCCGGCCATCGCGACCAACCCGATCGTCGTCGTCTGTGCGAGCCAAAGCGGCCAGGGCAGGTCGAGCTGCCCGAGTTCGGGCCACAGCCAGAAGGCGGCCGCCCGCGTCGCCAAGGCTTCGGGTACGCTGAGGAGCAGCGTGGCGCCGACCAGCGAAAGCCACCATTTGGGGGAGCCCGCGCGGGCGAACGACGTGACGATCCGGAATCCGGTGCCGTACAGCATCAGGGCGAGCAGCACGGCGGCGACCCAATAGCCCGTGCGCTGGACGGGGCCGCCATTCATATAGCTGCCGAACGGTCCCAGCGCTGCCAGGATGCTGCCGGCGACGATCGCGATCCCGATCCCGCGCAGCATGGACATGGCTGTCCTGCCGGAAAGACGCTCGGAGATCACGGGGCGCATCATGCAGCCGTTCTATCGGGACGGTGACGGCGAACAAGCCCGTTCGCCGATCCGCGAACCCGTTCGCCCATTCGCGAAATCCGGCTTTCGCCGGCTGCGTCGGCATGCCCAACAGCGCCGCATCACCACGGAGATTGCCATGTCGCTGCGCCTCACCCCTGCCGCTCTCTGCCTTGCGGCTCTGTTCCTGACCCCGTCCGTCGCCCCTGCGGCGCCGGCCGCCGATGCCCCCATGGCGCAAGCCGGCTTCGAACGGCGGACCACCGCCGACGGCATGGAAGTCGGCATCTGGTATCCGGCGTCGGGCAAGCCCGCCTGGCAGCGGCTCGGGCTCTTCGCGCAGGAGGTCGTCGCCGACAGCACAGTGCCGAGCGCGCGGCACCCGCTGATCGTCATGTCGCATGGGACGGGCGGCGATTTCTCCGGCCATGTCGATACGGCCGTGGCCCTCGCCCGCGCCGGCTTCATCGTCGCGGCGCTGACGCATCCCGGCGACAATTGGCGCGACAACAGCCGCGCCACCCGGATCGAGGACCGCCCGGTCGCGCTCAGCACCCTCATATCCTACATGCTGACGGCGTGGCCGGGTCACGCCTCGATCGATCCCGATCGGGTCGGCGCGTTCGGCTTTTCGTCCGGCGGGTTCACCGTCCTGGCCGCGGCCGGCGGGCGGCCGGACCTGACGCGCCTGGCGGATCATTGTGCGCAGCATCCGACCTTCTTCGTGTGCACGCTGCTGAAGACGCAGCCACGCAGCATGGCGGGCGCATGGCCGGCGATGCGCGATCCGCGCATCAAAGCGGTGGTCGCCGCGGCGCCAGCGCTGGGCTTTGCCTTCGACCGCGCCGGGCTGGCCGAGGTTCGCGTGCCGGTGCAGCTCTGGCGGGCCGATGACGACCAGATCCTGCCCGCGCCCTTCTATGCGGATGTGGTGCGGGCGGCCTTGCCGACCGGGCCGGAATTTCACACCGTGCCCGGTGCCGGCCACTTCGATTTCCTGGCTCCCTGCGCCGACCTGACCGCCATGCCGCAGCTGTGCCGGAGCGCGCCCGGTTTCGACCGCGTCGCGTTCCATGCGCAGTTCGACGCGGAAGTGGTGCGGTTCTTCGCGACGCGACTGAAGGAGCCGCGGCCGTAACCATTCGATGGGCGGGAGACTGAGCCGGTCGATCCGGGGCTTTGGCCAGCGCCCCGGATCGTTATATGCTTCGGCGACATCCATGGGGAGCAGCATGATGAGGGTTCTTCTGGCGGCCGCGATCGCGCTGGCCGCGCCGATGGCGGCTCCGGCCCCGGCACAGGATGTACCTCGCACCTATCTCGATTCGACCGGCAAGGCCGATGCCTGGTCCGGCGGCGTGCGCATGGTGCCGATCAGGACGCCCAAGGGCGATTTCAGTGTCTGGACCAAGCGGGTCGGCAACAATCCGAAGCGGGCAATATTGCTGCTGCATGGCGGGCCGGGCGCGACGCATGATTATTTCGAGGCGTTCGACAGCTTCCTGCCGCGCGAGGGCCTGGAATATATCTATTACGACCAGCTCGGTTCGGGCCGGTCCGACAAGCCGACCGATACCGATCTGTGGACGATCGACCGCTTCGTCGACGAGGTGGAGCAGGTCCGTGTCGCGCTGGGCCTGACGAAGGACAATTTCTGCGTGCTCGGCCATAGCTGGGGCGGCATCCTGGCGATCGAATATGCGCTGAAATATCCGGCGAACCTGAAATGCATGGTCGTGTCGAACATGATGGCCTCGATCCCGGCCTATAACGCCTATGCGCAAAAGACGCTGATGCCGGCGATGGACCAGACGCTGCTCGCCGAGGTCAAGGCGATCGAGGCGCGCGGCGACACGGCAAACCCGCGCTACATGCAGATCCTGGGGCCGATGCATTACGAACGGCATTTCCTGCGCCGCCCGGCGGCCGAGTGGCCCGAGCCGGTCAACCGCGCCTTCGGGCAGCTCAACACCCAACTCTACACGCTGATGCAGGGCCCGAGCGAGCTGGGTGCGAGCGGCCGCCTGGTCAACTGGGACCGTTTCGAGGATCTCGCCAGGATCAAAACGCCCACCCTGGTCATCGGCGCGCGCTACGACACGATGGACCCGGCGCATATGGCGGCGATGGCGAAGAAGCTGCCGAACGGCCAGTTCGCCCTGATGCCGGAGGGCAGCCACATGGCGATGTATGACGACCAGCAACGCTATTTCGCGGCGCTGACGGCGTTCCTGAAGGCGCGGGAATAGGGGGAGGTCGAAGGGGATTGGTGAAAAGCCGACCTCTCGACAGGCTCACTCGCTGAAGAGCCGCTCGATGCCCATGAGTAGTCCGTGGGCCTCTTCGCGCAGGCTGGGCTGCTGCATCAACCAATTCTCTGTCGCTGTCCGAAAATGGTTCAGAGCTTCAGCAACGGACAGGCTCACTTCGTCCTGAGCAACGTAGAAAAGCAACTGACCCTTTGCCGGTGGACATTCGTCCTCTCCTTTCCACCAGCTCCAGCCGACGCCATTGCTCACACTTTCAATGCCAGCTGACGTACGACGCAGCATGGGCAGATATTCGCTGTCAGGCCAAATGTTGAGAAACGCCTGAAGCGGAAACAGCCGGTCCGGCAGACCTATGCGAAATCCGTTCATGCGAGGGAGGTGATGATGAGGTTGGTCCACTCCCGAGCGTCCGTCGATCGCGCACGCATATCCACGCCCTCCAAGACGCGGGCAAGCATGGTCCAGGTGTCGCGACGCTGATCATGCGGTGTCGTTCGGTGCAGCCATGTGTCGTCCGTCGGAAACCGACCGACCACGGCCTTTTCTCGTTCGGCGATCCATCGGCAAAGGGCGACAATCGCGTCATCGGCAACCCCGCCGGCGCGAAGCGCACAGTGAAGCAGGGCCACGCCGAGAAAGGCATCCTCTTCGGCGTAACCAGCGGATGCCGTGCGATCCACGAACCAGGTGAGCAGCGATCCGGCCTCGTTCCAGAGGTCTGCACCAACAGCCTCGAGGCTCGCGACCAGTCCGGCGACGGTTTCGTTGAAGCTGTTATAAGCACCCATGTCGGCAGTGCCGGCCGATCGTAACAGGGCGGCGCAGCAAAAGGCTCTCATCCAATGCCCTCGCACCCCCGCGCCGCCCGGCTTGTGGTCCGGTCGATCGGGTTCGGACCAGCGGATCAGTTCCAGGACCTCGTGCGGATGCCAGGCAAATGCCGGCAAAAGGCCCTTGTCGCGCATGCCCAGAAGCGCGTCATAGTGAAGCTGGGCGCCTGCCGTATAATCCGCGTCGGCTATTTCCTGCAGCATCGCATCATCGACATGCGCCGCCACGGCCCTGAACAGGCGGTCGGACTCAGGCTCGAAGAGGTGCGGGAAAGCGCGTGCCATGTCTGGCTTATAACAAGGCGGCGCAGGCCGTCATCCTGAACGGCGTGGCTGACATCGCACTCCAGTGGCTATTTCATTGCACCGCCGACCAGGCTAGGTTCTCGCACGAATCATATACTATATTTGATTGCCTGATCCCGGAACCGGGGCTGGCGCATCAGGGGAGAGGCAATGCTGAAATCGGTGGTGATCCGTATCGGTCGTTCGATCAGCAGCGCGGCGGGGGTCGTCGCGCTGGTTCTGCTGGCGGCCGGCGGCAACGCGGCGCCCGCTGCCCCGGCCCAGGCCGAAGTGCCCGCACCGAAAAAGATCCTGTTCCTCGCGGGGCCCAAGGAGCACGGCCCGCCCGGCCGGCACGAATATGAGAAGGATCTGCGCGAGCTCGCCTGGTCGATCGATCATGCCGGCAACCTGAAGGGCCTGAAGACCGAGGTGATCGTCGGCCGGCCGCCGCGCGACCTGAGCGTCTATGAGGACGCCGCCGTCATCGTGATCGACGGCAATGGCGACTGGCTCAAGCGTGAAACGGGTATGCTCTTCCCGCAGGCACAGGACACCAATGGCCGCGTCTATGATGCGGAGACCACCGCCTGGCTGAAGAGCTTCGACGAACTGATCAAGCGCAAGCATATCGGCGTGGTCATGTTCCACTACACGATGTGGATCGATAACTGGGCGGGGCGGGCCTATGTGCTCGACTGGCTGGGCGGGACGTGGATCCCTTATGCCTCGCACAATCCGGTCGATAGCTGGGCGGTCACGCCGCTGGCGCCGAAGCACCCGATCCTGAGCGGCGTGAAGCCCTGGACGTTCCGCGAGGAGATGTATTCGCGCTATTTCCTGTTCACCAATCCGAAGCGGACCGAGTTGCTGTCGGGCACGCCGAAGGATCCGAAGAATGGCGGGCCGGACCCGATCTCCTGGGCTTATGAGCGGCCGGACGGCGGACGGGCGTTCGTGTGGGGCGGATCGGACTTCCACGACAATATGCACAGTGTGGCGGATTACCGGCGGTTCCTGCTGAACGGCATCGTGTGGACCGCCGGCGTCGCGGTGCCGCGCGGTGGCGTTGCCGCGCCGCCGCCGCCGGAGATGTGAGGCCGTATCGTCCGCTGTGCGCCCGGATGAGGGCGCCTGGCGGACGCAGAGCCGCCCAAAACGTCCATCGGGCGCAGGAAGCGGTGTATTTCGTACGACAGAGGGATATGCTGGCCCCATGAGCCACCATCCTGTCCGCCCCGCTCCCTTTTCCCCCTCTCTGGTTTCGCGTCGCAACACGCTGGCGATGCTGTCGTCGACCGTCCTGCTCGCCGCATGCGGCAGCAGCGGCGGCGGGTCGCCAACCCCGACGCCGAGCCCCGCACCGACGCCGACGCCAACGCCCACGCCGACCCCCACGCCGGTGACCGGTCCCGCCTGGTTCGGCTATGGCCATGATGCGCAGCACACGGCCGTGAGCGCGATCGCGTCGCAGGATCTCGGGCGTATCGCATGGTCGTCGGCCGTCGACCTCGCGCCGCAATATACGGCGGGCGGCGCGCTGCTCACCCATTATGGCTCGCCGGTCGTGACGACGCACAACACCGTGGTGATCCCGGTGAAGACGACCGCCACCGGCAGCTACCGCGTCGAAGGCCGCAACGGCGCGAACGGCGTGATCATCTGGTCGGCCACCACCGACTATGTCATGCCGCCGCGCAACTGGCTGCCGCCGTACAATGTGCTCCTTACGCAGCAGGGCCGCCTCTATGCGCCGGGTGCCGGCGGCAAGCTGATGATGCGGGCCGATGCCGACGCGGCCACCGGCACTTTCGCCGCGCAGATCTTCTTCGGCGCCGCCACCTACAACGCCAATGCCGCGGCGTTCGACGGCACCGTCTTCGTCAACACGCCGCTCACCGCGGATGCGAACGGCAATATCTTCTTCGGCTTCCACGTGACCGGCGCGAACCCGGCGGGGCTGGTGAGCGGCATCGCGCGAGTCGCGCCCGACGGCACCGGCATCTGGGTCGGCGCGGCCGCGGCGGCGACCGATCCTTCGATCCAGAAACCCGTGATGAACTGCGCCCCGGCGATCTCGGTCGACGGCAGCACGGTCTATATCGCGGTGAACAGGGGCTCGACGAGCGCAACACAGACCGGCTTCCTGCTCGCGCTCGACAGCACGACGCTCGCGACCCGCGCCAGGGTCGCCTTGACCGACCCGAACCTGCTCACCCCGGCGCGCCTCAGCGACGACGGCACGGCATCGCCCGTGGTCGGCCCCGACGGCCGGGTGTTCTACGGCGTGCTGGAATCGCAGTTCCCGACGCACAATGCGCGGGGCTGGCTGCTGCAGTTCGATGCGCTGCTCAATCCGGTGGGCGTGCCGGGCAGCTTCGGCTGGGACGTGTCGCCCAGCATTATCCCCGCCTCGATGGTGCCGTCCTACGCCGGCACCTCGACCTATCTGCTCGCGCAGAAATACAACAACTATGCCGGGGTGGGCACGGGCGACGGGCTGAACCGGCTGGCCGTGCTCGACCCGAAGGCGAGCCAGACCGATGCGATCGTGCCGGGCGTGCAGGTGATGCGCGAAGTGCTGACGATCCTCGGGCCTACGCTGGACGGCACCACAGCCACGTCGCGGCGCGAATGGTGCATCAACACGATGGCCGCGGATCCGGCGCGCAAGTCGATCCTCGCGAACAATGAGGACGGTGTGCTGTACCGTTGGGATCTCACGACCAACACGCTGTCGCAGAACGTGCGGCTCAACGCCGGACTCGGCCAGGCCTATACGCCGACATTGGTCGGCGCGGACGGCGCGGTCTACGCGATCAGCAACGCGACGCTCTATTCGATCCGCGCCACATAGGCTGAGTGGACAATGATGCTGCCGCTTCGCCAGCGTCGCTCTGCAGATTGTCGGCGGGGGCTCAGTCGGCTTTTTGGGGAGTAAACAGTTTCCACCGGCCTTCGGTGACGACCTCGACGATGCCGTTGTCGACCTTGACCGCGGTCTCCTCATCGATCGCGTACACCGGCACGGGCAACCTGGCAGCCCATACTTCTGCATTGGCCGAGGACGCGTCCAAATGGTTCGGGTTTTCAAAGTGCGGTATGATCGCAAAGTCGGTCAGCCCCATGCCATGAGCGATCACCAGGGTTCTTTTGACGTCCCCGTCGGGCAGAATGATCTCTTCCGTGCTGAGGGGCCGCCCGGCGGCGCCCGGCAACTCCGAATAGGCTTCGCCGAAGAGGGAAGCCGTAGCGATGGCGCCGGCGCTTACGCCGACATAGACCGGGGGCTTCGCCAACGTCGTCAACAGCTCGGTCAAACCTGCTTCTGCCATCCAATAGGCCAGGAACAGCGGATCGCCGCCCCAGACGAGGATCGCGTCCGCCTCCTCGACGTCCGCGCGCCAGTTCTCCGGAGCAATGCTGGGTAGCGCCGTCAGCTCCAGCAGACCCACTGCTTCCCAGCCCAACTGCGCCATTGTCGCGGCGCGCGGTCCAGCGATCGGATTCATGGCATGATACGCGCCGTTCCTGAACGGATAGACGCCCGCCGGCACGATCAGTGCCTTGGACTGGGCAATCGGCTTACCCAGCAGATCGACAAGCGCACCCTTGATGGTGGGATTGGTGATGCCGGACGAGGTGAGCAGCAGCTTCATTGGACATCTCCCTGCATCAGGCTCCGACCGCGCCTGGCCGCTTCTATTGCCTGTCGGCGGAACCCTGGTCTTCCTGTCAAGAAGCCTATGGTGCGTCGATGGCTTGTGTGAAGACCGTAATTTGGTCGTAAGTGGGCCGTCAGCCGGTGGAGAGCACCCCTGTGTTGAGACGCATCCAATTGGGTGACAGTTGGACATTGCCATAGGTTGAAGGGCTGGTGGAGTGGCGGAGTTCGGTTTCGAACTCGGCCGGCGACTTCCGCCCGGCAGCTCGGCGGCCGCGAAGGTGGAAAGCGGACTCCTTGCCGGCTAACACCGGCGACATGATTACCTGCCTTGCTGTGTCCGGATATCGCTCCCTGCGGGAAGTGACGCTCTCGTTAGGGCGGCTCAATGTCATCACCGGCGCGAATGGAAGCGGGAAATCGAGCCTTTATCGAGCCCTCAAATTGCTTTCCGATGTAGCGCAAGGTCGGGCAATCGCTTCGTTGGCAGTGGAAGGGGGCCTTGCTTCAACGCTCTGGGCAGGCCCTGAGACTTTCAGCCGTGAGATGCGTAGTGGTACGCAGCGGGTTCAAGGCACTCGACGAAGCGGGCCAGTCAGCCTCAAGCTGGGCTTCTCTTCGGAAGACTTCGGCTACGCCATTGATCTCGGGTTACCGATCCCGTCTCGAACGCGGTTCGGCCACGATCCGGAGATCAAGGTTGAGACGGTGTGGACAGGGCCTGTCCTTGGGCGTGCGAACGTCGTTGCGGATCGGCGTGGTCAACTTGTCCGCGTTCGAAGCAGCGATACGGGCACGTGGCGGGACAGCTTCGGCAATCTGCCTGCCTTTGACAGCATGATGACCCACTGCGCCGATGCTTCCGATGGTCTCGAACTGCTGCTCTTGCGCGAACGAATGCGTGCCTGGCGCTTCTACGACGACCTGCGCACGGACCGGGATGCGCCCGCCAGACGACCCCAGGTGGGGACCTTTACGCCTGTTCTGGCGGGTGACGGCTCGGATATTGGTGCTGCAATTCAAACCATTATCGAAATCGGCGATGTCGATACGTTGGAAACCGCTATCGCTGACGCCTTTGATGGCGCCGCTATCTCTGTTGGCGACCGGTTCGAGGTGGAGATGCAGCAGCACGGGCTTCTACGCCCACTAATTGCTTCCGAATTGTCGGATGGCACGCTTCGCTACCTGCTGCTGGCCGCCGCCCTGCTCTCGCCTCGACCGCCGGAGTTGATGATTCTCAACGAACCGGAAGCAAGTCTCCATACAGACCTTCTCGATCCGCTCGCGCGGCTGCTGATCAAGGCTTCGGAACGCTGTCAGATCATCGTTGTGTCCCATGCGTCCAAGCTGGTCACTGCGCTTGAACGGCACGCCGAAAGCACCTTGATCGAGCTTCGGAAAGTGATGGGCGAGACCATCGTGTCGCAAGCCGACGGTCCAACCTGGAACTGGCCCTCGCGATGATCGCAATCTCGATACGGGGAAACAGCAGCGAACGCAGGTAGGGCGATTGCTTTTGGAAATTAGCCCTTCCCGCTTTGCTGGCACTTTGTCGCCGACGCGCGTCTTCAGTTGCGGCTGTTTCCAATGCGCAGCAGTTCTCTTTCGTCTATTCGGTATGGCGGACGTCCCAATGCAGCGCCCGGCTGCTGTTCGCCGGCACATTGACGGTCATGACGTGCTGGCCGTCCTTGATCATATGCTGGCCTGGCACCTTGCTCACCGCCCACACCGAACTATCGGCGAGCGCAATCTCGAGCGTGATCGCATGGTTGTTCGCGTTGGCTACCAGCGCATGAAATCCATGCCATTGGCCGTCCGTCAGGTCTGCATCTTCGGCTTTGCGTCCGCACGTCAGATAGACATTGCTGGAGTTTGCCAGCGCGAGTTCCACGTCCTGGCCCGAGGCATAGTCGCGGATCCACTGCTCGCCGAGTAACAACTCGCCAGCCGAAGTCGGCTCGAATACCGCTACTTTACCGGACGGCAATGCCACGCCCAGCCCATGCGCCGCGTCATTGCGCGTTCTCAGCCACAGGGCGGCCGGCCAGAACTGCCTATCGCCGCCGTCGTCGCTTTCCGGCCGGCATGCGCCCCGGTGAAAGAGCCTCCCGTCCACTCCCGGCCGATCGAGAAAGGCGACCTGCTTCAGTGATTGCGCCGCCACCGTGACAGGTTCGGGCACGCGGTAGAGCTTCACGTCGCCCAATGCCTCTTCGCCGGCCTTCATCGCGATCGCAGGAGCTCCCGCGCTGAGCATCCGGCTACCCGTGACGACAATGTCTTCTTCGTCATTCGACTCCGCGCGGAGAGCGAGAAATTGGGGTGCAACCACCGGCTTCGCCATTGTTCCACGCGCCGTGCTGCCCAGGGGATAGCAGGTCAGCCGGAGCGGCTTTGCCTCGAGCGGATCGGACAGGGAGCGAAACTTGCGTTCGACATTGATCGCCCCGGCGACCGCCAATAACGTGGCGCCGGGGAAAGTCTGGCCATTGTCATTGGCAATGGTGAGCCAGGCAATCAGGCGGAGCTTCTGCCTGGCGGGGCCCATGCCTTTCTCCAGCGTCGCGAGATAATTGGCCTGCCAGTCAAATCCTGTCGCGAGATAGGTCAGGGTGATGCGATAGCTGCCACCCGTTGCGCTATTGGTGTTGACCGAGAAGACCGGCTCGGCAGAAAGCCCGCCGGGCACGCGGTCGAACGTCAGTTTTTCCGGCAGGCCGGCACAGCGCACCGCTTCGAAACCTTCACGGGTCTGAAGCACGAGCCCGCCATCGGCGCGGGTGCGGACGACGGCGTCCTCGGACGTCGCCAGACCAGTCGCCGGATTGGTCCGGCTGATCGTGACGCGATTGCCCAAACTGCCATCGACCAGCGCGGCCGGGGAGAGCAGCGCACCGTTGCGGTTCTTCTCGATCGTGCCGCCGGGCAAGCCGGTGACGATCGCGGTAACCGCGACCATGCCTTCCGCCACACCTTCGAAGCGGATCGTCGATGGCCCGGCGGGCAGGACGACGGTGCGCGTCTCGCTGATCATGGCGAAGCCATTCAGCGAAGCGCGAGACAGCGCGGAGGGCAGGGGATCCTGCGCGCGGTCGGGATCGCGGTAGACAGTGACCGACAGGTCCTGGGGCGGCGACGCGGAGACGGTTTCGCGCGCGAGCGCCGGAGCCGGCAGGATCAGGAGGATGAGCAGGAGGAGCCGGGTCATCGGATCAGTACCGGCCGTCGAGGACGACGGTCAGTTCGGTGGCACCGTTCGCCGGCACCGGGACCTGCCATTTGCGCTGGTTGGAATTGACCTGTTCGCCGGGCACGGTTTCACTGACGACGCGATAGTCGAGGCTCCACCAACCCCGGTCCAACCCCCCCTGGACCAGGCTGACCGTCACCGGCTGCGATTTGGCATTGGTCAGCTTGTACCGCAATGTCGTGCGATAGAAGGTCTTTGGTCGATCCACGTCGACCTGGGTGACGATGACGCCGTCGCGAAGCACGCGGTAGCGCGCCGTGGTTTCCCACTCTGCGCTGGTGATCTCCTCGCGCTTCACCACAGTGGCCTGGACAAAGATGTCGAAGGCGGCGCCCGTCGTCAGCAGCATCTCGCTTCCGGTCGGGGTATGCCCGATCGGGCTCTCGCCGATGAACTGCGGCGTACCCTTGCTGTCGCGCTGATAGAAACGGACGGTACCGGCGGGCAGCGCATCGCCCAGACCGCCCGCGTGGGACGTCGAAAAGGCTATCTGACTGGCTACATTGACCGGTGCGGTGTCGTTCTGCATCCAGTCGATGGTGCGGCCATAGACTTTGCGCGCCGCCACGCCCGCGACATCGAGGAAACCCACCTGCTTGGTCTGGGCATTGGCGATCGTCGTGCGCCCGGCAATCGGGTAGAGATAATAATCCCCCAATTGACTGCGATTGGTCTTTTCCGTCCCGGCCCTCACCATCCCGGGTTGTACGGGCTGCCGGTTATACTGGTTGTAGGAACCGGCGTAGTTGTTGTTGCCGGTGGTGACCATCGGACTGCCCGCCACCAGCACGGTGAGGGCGTTGACGAAGCTGGTGCCGGTCTGATTGGTGAGCGTGACCCAGCCCTGCATGTCGATAACGCCCCTGGTCTCGTCAAAAAGCGCGACGTAATCGGCCGCCCATCCCAGCCCCGGGGTGAGATAACGGATCGATGCCGGTCGCGGCCCGGCCCGGTCGCTCTGCACCGTCACCGACAAGGTCGGCCGCGCCCGCAGATTGGGGGGCACGCGGTCGAAGATGGCGCGAACCGGCAGGCCGTCGTCGCGCAGCACTTCGATATGATCGCCGACCCGGACGACGACGCCGCCGGCGGTCGACAGCACGGTCGCCCGTTCGCGGGTTTCCGCGCCGGTGGCAGGGTTGGTGCGGACGAGCGTGATCGTCTGACCGATGGCCTTTTCCATCAGGCTGCCGGGGCTGAGCAGGTCGAAATCGAAATTCTGCTCGGCAATCGCGGCGCCGCCAGCGACGAAGCTCAGCGTCTCCGGGCGGATGCGGCTGGACACGTCCGGAAACTCGATCCGGCTGCGGCCCGCCGCTATGTCCAGAGTGCGTACATCCTGGATCAGGGCGAGATCGTTATTGTAGATGGTAACGGCGACGTCGCCCTGCGCGCTGGCCTCCTTGGCCGGGACGGTCGTGGGGCCGGGTTCCTGCGCCAGCAGCGAAGCGGGGCAAAGCAGTGCTAGGCCGGTAAATCCGATGAGGTGCCGACGGCAAAGACGGGGCATGAAATTCTCCCTGGTGACAGCGGCTGAATCATCCGCATGTCACTGGGACGCGCCGGCCCCGGATATCCTTGGGAGCGATTAAAAGAATTTTTCGAGGGCTCTGGGCCAGTGTCGATCGAGGAAAGCGATTTCGTACCATCCTACCCAAACGAGGAGCGCGGCGTAGTTCGGTGTTGCGCCATAGTTCGATCGACACTCGAATGCCCACGGTCTGCCGATGGCCCATCCGATGGCCACGCAGGTCAATCGAATATTCTGTAGTTTCGACGTGGGACGGATAGGATGTCGGCGACCGACTGAACGGCTCGCCGTCGTTCAAGGAGATTAATTGTGGCGATTCTGACTGAGGCGGCACGGGTCAAGCCCAGGGGCGATCGTCGATTCTTCGGAGCGATGGCGATCGTCATGTTGGTGGCGACCTTCGTGGGTTTCGCGCCGAGTTATTTTCTGGCGCCGGTGTTTGGCGCCAAGCCATTGTCGGTGCTGCTCCATGTCCACGGCGTCGTCTTCACCGCCTGGATAATGCTCTACGTCGCGCAAACGATGCTGATCTCCGCTGGGCGCGCCGATATTCACCGGATCGCCGGATACGCCGCCGTCGTGCTCGCGGGCGTCATGGTGCCGCTGGGCATTGCGACGGCAATCATCACCAAGCGCGTTGCCTTCGCCCACCATTTGCCGCCGCAGGGGCCGCCCCTGGTCTTTCCCCTGGGCGCGATCTTGACCTTCGCAGTGCTGATTGGCGCAGGAGTGACGATCCGCAAGCGCGCCGCCTGGCACAAACGGCTCATGCTGCTTGGCACGGCGGCGATCCTGACCACGCCGCTCGCCCGGATCACGCGCTTTACCCATATCGGGCTGACGCCGGCGCTCGGCGGGATGATCCTGACGGACATCCTTCTGGCGGCCCTGATACTTCACGATGTACGGACGCGCGGCAGGCTGCATCCGGCGACGATCTGGGGCGGCGGGTTCTTTTTGGCGACTCAAGTTCTGCGTCTCGCCCTCAATGCGGCTCCGGCCTGGCAGGCATTTGCCAAGGGATTGACGGGCTGAGTCAAACGGCGGTTTCCAGACTTGCCGCCTCGAATTCCAAATGATCGGGATTGCGGTGACGTCACCGAACGATCGCCGCTTCGGGACTGCGGTAGGGGGCGCTGTATGTCCGCAACCCGGTCTTGGCCGCCACAAAGCTGCCCGTCGACTCCCGCCCCACTTGCGGACATTCGCGGCTTGATCGCATATAGCGCCGGTGGCTCAACCTCCGCCCAAGTCAGAGCGAATGGAACTCCGTCGCGCTACGGGGACCAGAGCGTTGCCCATATCGACAACGGTCCCCTACTATCGCGGCCCACTCTGCCTTTGGCCGTACGCCTGCTTTGAATGCCACAAGTCATGGAAGCTGCCGGACGAGGCTACCGGCAAGTGCCCGGAATGTGGCGGCCCGCTTCACTCGATGGGGCGTGCATTCAAGGTGCCGAAAAAGTCAGACGATGAGCAGTGGGCCAAGGTTCGCGCGCTCTGGGTTGCAGGATTTCGCTTTGTAAATCACACGCGCTGGCAAGATGCTGAGGCGTTTCCAGAGCGCTTGCGAGAGGTTGACGAGTTCGTTCGCCGGAATCCACGGCACCCATTTCGGGTCGCAGCTAACCGCTCACTTATGGACATCTGACATCCTGCGGCATCTTCCCTAAACCGGTCATTCTGCCCGTCGTAGAATGCGTCTACGCAACTGCGATTCCGCATTTAAAGCCCGATCAGCTGGACGCCCTCACCGACGAAATGGGTCGCTAAACCGCGCATCCGTGGTGAGCGCGCGGTCGCTCAGCGTCATCAGGAAGGCGACGAGCGCCGTCCGATCCGCCGCGCTGAGGTTCAGGCGCTGCGGCCTGCCACCGCGGCGCAGGCGCGGATCGAGCGCCGGCCCTTCCTGAATGCCATGGTCGTAGAAGTCGATAACCTCCGCCAGGGTCGCGAACCGGCCGTCATGCATATAGGGGCCCGTCAGTCCGACGCTACGCAGCGACGGCGCCTTGAACAGGCGCGTCTCCCCCGCGTCCAGTCCGTTGCTTCGCGCCGTGGCCGTCAGGGCGAAGGTCGGGGGCAGGTGGCAGGCGGAGCAGCCGACGCCGCCCTGACCGACACCCGTCATGAACAGCTGCCGGCCCCGATTTTCCGCCGGCGTGAAATTCGGCAGGTCGATGTTCAGCGCGCGGTTCGGCCGAATGGGCGAGAAGACCTGCGCATAGCCCGTGTCCCACCGGCTCGAGCTCGAGACCATCGCGCGCACGAACTGGGCGAGCGCCTGCTGGATCCGCGGTTCGGTGATCTCGGAACTGCCGAACGCCCAGGTGAACAAGTCCGGGTAATAGGTCGTCTTGTCCATCTTGCGGATCAGGGCGTCGAAGCCGCCCGCGGCCCCGCCCCATCCCAGTTCGACCAGGCTGTGGAACGGGTGGCTCGCCTGCGCTTCCACGCTGGCCGCGCGCCTGTCCCAGAAAGTGGAGCCGGGCTTCCAGTAGCGCAGATTGCCCAGCCGCATCGCGTGGAAATCGGTCGTGGCGGCGCTGCTGATCCCGTTGCTGAACCGCATCGAATCGGTGAACCCAAGCGCCTGCCGATGGCAGGAGGCGCACGAAGCCCGGTCGTTGGTGCTCAGCCTCAAATCGTAGAACAGCACCCGTCCGAGCGTCGCCACCCGATCATTGACGGGGTTGGACGCCGGGCTGTGGTCCAGCGCCGTCACCGTCCGGTCGAAATAGGCGGGAAGCGTCGGCGCGGCATAATGGGCGACATGTGCGAAATCGATGGTGGTGTGCGCCGCGACGCCCGCGGGCGTCGCGGCCTGCCTGGCGCTTTCCCCGTCGCCGCACGCCGCCAGCGCCAGCGTCAAGGCGCCCGCGACCAGCCATCCTGTGCTCCCCACGCGCATCCTTACCCCTTTGCCTGCCGTTGATCGTACTGCCGTTCCGGCGCCGGGGCGACGATTTTCCCCGGGGCGCGCTGCCGTGGGCGGGTGGCGCCACGCTCGACCCCAGGGGGCCGGATTTCGAGGCCCTTGCATATCGGCGATCGGCGCGCTAGATACTGAACCATATGGTTCAGTATGCAAGCACCCGCCTCGATGCGTCGTTCGCCGCGCTCTCGGATGCCACAAGGCGTGGCGTTCTGGAGCAGCTCGGGCGTGCAGAGGCGTCGATCACGGATCTTGCCGAGAAGTTTCACATGACCCTCACGGGCATGAAGAAGCATGTCGGCGTCCTGGAGCGGGCGGGGCTCGTCACGACCGAAAAGGTCGGGCGCGTGCGGACCTGCAAGCTCGGCCTGCGCGGCCTGGAGGCGGAGGCGGCATGGATCGAGAACCACCAGCAGCTCTGGGACGCACGCTTCGACGAGCTCGACAAGGTGGTCGAGGAATTGAAACTGAAGGAGAGAGTCGATGGGTCTGAGCAGTAATGAGCCCACCATGCAGGGCCGCACCAAGGTGGAACGGAAGTCCGACCGGGAACTGGTCGTCACGCGAACCTTCGACGCCCCGGCGCGCATCGTGTTCGAGGCCTGGACCAGGCCAGAGCTGTTCATGCGGTGGTGGGCCCCGAAGTCGATGGGCGTGCCGCTGCTGTCCTGCGAGATGGATGTTCGTGTCGGGGGCGCCTATCGGATCGCGTTCGGGCGCGATGCCACGGACTCCTTTGCCTTTTTCGGCAATTATATCGACGTGATCCCGGACGCGCGGATCGTCTGGACCAATGACGAAGGGGAGGACGGCGCCGTGACCACGGTGACCTTCGAGGAAAAGGGCGGCAAGACGCTGCTGACCTTCCACGAACTCTATCCCTCGAAGGAAGCGCTCGACGAGGCCTTTATCGGCATGGAGGGCGGGATGCCCGAACAGCTGGAGCAGCTGGACGAGCTTCTCGTCAGCCTGGGTGCGAACGCGGGAGGGTCGTGAGCGCCGACGTCAACCTGACCGTCAGTTTTGGGCCCACAAAAAATGCCCGGACCGCGAGGTCCGGGCACCGAGTTTTACGCAATCCTGCGCTGACATCCATCGAGGGAATCGGCTGAACATCAACGCAGGGTGAGGTTGCCCTCGTGCGCATCGCGGTCGCCTCGGCGTGGCCAGTCTAGAGGAGCAGCCGAAGCGATCGTGATCCTGACCGGGAGCGGGCGGCGCCGGCGCGGCGCCGCCCGCTCCCGGAATTCGCTTAGAAGTCGACCTTCGCGCCGACGCGGAACGAGCGGCCGATGATGCCGGCCTCGGCCACGACGGGGTTGTACAGATACGCACCATAGGTCGCCGCATCGATCGGCGCCTTGCGGTCCGCGACGTTCATCACGTCGGCGTACAGGGTGAAGCGATCGTCGATCTTGACCTGACCGTGCAGGTCGACCGAGATGAACGACTTCACATTGCACGGCTGGTAGGCCTGGCCGTCGAGGTTGGTCGGGACATAGCCGCAGTCGCCCGCGACGTTGCCCTGGTCCTCGGCGGAGTAGTTATAGCCGCTGGTGTAGTAAGCAGTCCCGGTCAGCGACCACGGCCCGACGTCCAGCGTGTTCTGCCAGTTGCCGCGCCAGCGCTGCGTGCCCGAGCCGGCGGTCAGGTTGAAATTGCCGAGCGTGCCTGCGTAATGCTCGGTGTGACCATCCGGGAAGCTGGTGTTGAGGTCGATGATGTAGGTCGCCTCGAGATCCGTGGTGAACTTCACGTTCGAGCCGAGGTTGAACACGCCGCGTGCGCCGAAATCGAGGCCCGAGGTGTGGATCTTGTTGGCATTGATGAAGCTGCCCTGCGCAAAGGCAACGCGCTTCTGGGCAGTCGGATGATCGACGTCGGCCTCATCCTGGATGATGGTCACACCATTATAGTTCAGCTCGCCGGTCGCGTAGTAATTGTCGACCGCCGACTGGAAGTTCACTGAGGTGATCGCATTGGTCTTCTCGATGTTGTAGTAATCGACCGTAAAGCTGACGTTGTGGATCGGCTCGAACACTGCACCGAGGGTGAAGTTGCGCGACTTTTCCGGCTTCAGGTTCGGGTTGCCGACCGTGGTTTGGCCGATGCTGTAGGTCGTCAGATAGTTGTTGAACTGGCCGGTCGAGGTCAGATGCTGATCGGTGAAGCTCTTCGGCAGGTTGGCCGTATTGACGGTGACATAGCCCGAGGTCGGCAGCGCGCCGGATTCGGCGAAGCTCGGGATACGGAAGCCCTTCGAGAAGGTGCCGCGGATCGCGATCTGCTTGATCGGCGTGAACTTGGCGCCGATCTTCGGCGAGAAGTTGCTCTGTCCGGTCGAGTAATGATCGTAGCGGCCCGAACCGTTGATCTCGAGCACGTCGAGCACCGGTGCGTTGATTTCGAAATAGGCCGATTCAACCTCGCGCTTGCCGGTCGCGCCGAAGGCGTTCAGGCGGAAATAGCGCTCGGTCGGACCATTATAGTCCGGGTTGCCGCTGGGATCGTACAGCGATTCGTGACGGAAGGCGCCGCCGACAGCGACCTGCAGCGGACCGCCGGGAAGCTGGAAGAAGTCCTTCGAGATGCTGCCCTGCACCTGGTAGAGATGCGAGTTCTGCTTGTTGATCTGGGTCGGCGTCAGATAGTCGAGCGCGGCCTGGCTGGTCAGCTCCGGGTGAACGAAGTTGTACGACCCGTCGGCCACCTCGTCGAGCAGGTGCTGGATGTAGACATAGCCCTTGGCGGTCGTCTTCAGCTTGCTGATCATGGCAGTGCCGTCGATCGCATAATTCCAGTCGTCGCCGAAGCTGCCGTGCAGGCCCAGGGCCGCGCGGAAGGTGTCGCTCTGCGAGGAATTGAACTCGATGCTGGTCGGCAGGCGGCCGGCGATGCGGGCAACCTGGCCCTGTGCCGCGAACGGGTTGTTCGGGTTCAGGGTACCATTGGCGGCGGTGCAGGCGGCAGTGGTGCCGCGGGCGCAGACATAGACGGGCAGGGTGATGACGGTCGCGCCGGCCGACGTGCTGTAGGCCGGGAAGTCGATGCCGGCCGGCGCGTTCGAGCGGAAGATGCTGGCGAGGCCGGTATAGGCCGAATAGCTGTGCTCATAGTTGAACTCGGCCGTCAGCTCGCTGCCGCCCAGGACGTTCGCGGTCAGATGCGCCGACCCACCATAGCGGTGCATCTGCGGTTCGATCTGGCCATAGTCGTGCGTGATGTCCTGCTGGCAGACGTTACGGGGCGTGACCGGTACGGCAAGGGGGTTGCCGTTGCTATCCGTATTCGCGGCGGCAAGCTGCGCGTCGGTGAGCGTATAAGGGGTCAGGTTGCCGCAGCCGTTGAGCAGCTGATACGCACCGAGCGCGGTCGTGTTGGTAGCATCGTACGGGCGCACGATGAACACGTCGGGCGCAGTCGATAGGCCGTTGAAATTGCCGTTGGTGACGCCGTTCGCGATGTTGTTCGGGCCGCAGACGCCGAGCTGGCCCTGCGTGCCGGTGCGGGCGCAGATGCCGGTCTGGTCGTCGGTGTTGAAGGGATATTCGCGGTCGCGGTTGTAGAGTGCAGCCTGGTCGAGATAATGGCCGCTGACATAGACGTTGAAGCCCTGCTCGCTCAGGTCGCCATAACCGAAGGTCGCGCTCAGGCGGTGGTTGGCGGCATCGCCGCGCTGGCTCACGCCGGCCTCGGCGGTGGCGTGGAGGCCCTTGATTTCCTTCTTGGTGATGATGTTGACCACGCCGGCGACGGCGTCCGCGCCATAGGTCGACGATGCGCCGTCCTTCAGCACTTCGACCCGGTCGACGATCGCATCGGGAATGGTGTTGAGGTCGACGAAGTTGCGCGTGCCGTCATCGGCCAGCGGGTAGTAAGCGGCGCGCAGGCCGTCGAACAGGACCAGCGTGGACGAGGTGGTGAGGCCACGCAGCGAGACCGACGAAGCGCCGCCTGCAAACGCGCCATTGGCGGTGAAGCTGTTGGTCAACGCCGGGCCGTTATTGGCGGAGAGCGTCTGGATCGCGCCCTGCACGGTGGTGATGCCGCGCTGCGCGATATCGTCCGAGGTCAGCACGGTGACGGGCGAGGGTGTCTCCGTGTCGGTGCGGCGGAACAGCGAACCGGTGACGACGATATCGGTTCCGGTGTCGGCAGCCTGGTCGGTCTGGCCGGCGGCAGGCGTATCCTGGGCAGCCGGCGCTGCGTCCTGCGCGAAGGCGGATGTCGCGCCGAGCGACAGGAAGGCAATGGCAGTCGCCGCACCGGCGAGCAACCTGGCCTTACGCAAGGATGGAGTGGCATTGATCACAGAGAAAGCTCCTCACTGACCCGCAGCCGACGCGCGATCGCGCCGCCTTGAGCGGACTTATGTTTTCAAGTCTCTGGGACCATGCATCCCGGCCCCCCGAGACATGATGGTCGGGCCATGCGGCGGGGCCCCGGGCGGTGTAAAGAATGTGTAGGATGTGCCCGGTTTTTCAGATGACGATGTGCCGAAAATACCACGAAATCTGTTAGATAGCCCGAATCGGGTCAATGCGCGGGGTTCGATGAAGCTTCGCGCCAGCTGGCTGAACAAAGGGCATGCGGGCGGCGTAACGGTGAAGTAAAAAACCGCATCTTTTTCCCGGATCAAACGACGGGATTGGCTCAGCAACATTTCGTTACAAAAGGTGGAGTCAACATTGTCGCGGGTAATGGAGACGGGGCCGACAGCATCTTGATCGCGGTCGGGCGGCCGGCTCCTCGTCTGGGTTGTATGGGAGCCGTCCATAGTAACGGCGCGCCGTTGGAGGGCGCTGCTACGGACGATCGCATGGCCGAAATCAGCCTTGCACGCCTGGTTGTCAGATCATGGCTCGTGCCGAGCGCGCGATAAAAGGTCCAGTACGGACCTTATGCAGCGAGCGTTTCGACATGGGCGTAAGCGAAGCTTGACCTCAGATGAACGGATACCGCGCCGCACATCACGATAGGGCCATAGCGGATCCAATATGGCGGATTCCGAATGCCGCATGGCAACTGCGCCCGATGGCCGAAACCCCGCCAGATGACGCAATTATGAACTTTCTGTCATAATCGACTGAGAACGAGCGCTAAAATTGGCCGAAATGGGCCCTTCGCCTCGTCGTACCTCAAGCCTGTTTCACCGCAGTGCCGACTCCGATTGACAAGGGGCTACGCTATATGGCACACACTGTGTGACACATAGTGTATGACAGGCAGCATGCAGATGACCATCGACCCTGATCTGTTCGAATCCCCCGATCTGTTCGAATCAATGCGGATGGAGCTTCGCCGCGGATCGCTGGTACTGGCGGTGCTCGCCCGGCTTACCGAGGAGCGGTACGGCTATACGCTGCGCCAGGCGCTCGCCGTCGACGGGCTCGAGATGGAGGAAAGCACCCTTTATCCGCTGCTCCGCCGGCTGGAGACGCAGGGGCTGCTCCACAGCGAATGGCGCGAGGAGGAGAAGCGCAAGAAGCGCTTCTACCGGCTCTCGCCCCAGGGCGTGGCGATGCTCGCCGCGCTCACCAGCGAATGGCGCGGCATCAACGCCTCGCTCGACAAGATCCTTCCCCTCTCCGGCGAAAGGCCCTGACATGGACATGCTCGAAACCTATCTGGACGCCGTCGCGGCGCAGCTGCCGCGCGACGTCGCCGACGACATCGTGGCGGAACTGCGCGACACCTTGCTGTCGCAGGTCGAGGAGCGCGAGGAAGCGCTCGGCCGCTCGCTGACCGATGCGGAGCGCGAGGAGGTGCTGCGCGCGATGGGCCATCCGCTCGTCGTGGCGGCGCGCTACCGCAAGGGGCCGCAGATGCTGATCGGGCCCGAACTCTTCCCCTATTGGCTGTTCGCGGTGAAGGCCGGGCTGCTGATCATGGCGGCGGTGTTCGCGCTGACCCTGATGCTGCGGCTGGCCGCCAGCCCGCTCGATGCGGGGCAGGCGGTCGCGCAATCCTTTCACGGCCTGTTCGGCGCGGGCCTGACCGTGATCGGCGTGGTGACCCTGGCGGGTGCGATCTGCGAGCATTTCGGGCTGCGGCCGCCCTATCTCGACACCTGGCGGGTCAGGGACCTGGAGCTGTTGAAGTTCGGCGATCCGGCGCGCTGGGCAAAGCATCTCGGCATCGATGCGTCGGCGCGGCGCTCGGCGGAGACGGATGCACCGGAAGGAGCGCCCCGGCCCCAACCCGGCCCGTCGATGCCGGGCCTGGCGATGAAGCCGCCGCGCGCCTGGCCGGGCTCGGAAGCGTTGATCTCGCTGATCGGCGGGCTGGTGTTCGCGGCGTGGTGGACGGGGCTGCTCCATATCGCCGGGCTGGGGCGCTTCGAGCTCGACGGCGGCGCCGTGACGGTCGCGGCCGCGCCGATCTGGGCCGCGCTCTATCTGCCGATCCTGGCCTATGTCCTGGTGCAGGTGGCGATCGACGCGCTCGGCGTGTTGCAGCCGGCCGCGATCCGGCTGCGTGCCGCGTTGCAAATCCCGGTCGCGGTCGTCGGCATCGCGCTGGCCTGGACGATCCTGAATGCCGGTGCCTGGTTTATCCTGAGCCGGGAGGGCGTCGACGTCGCGATCGGCGGCGATGCCTCGCTGATCAGCGTGCAGGCCTTGCGCGGCATGCACGATCTCGGCCGCACCCTGCAGGGCACGGCGACCGGCGTCGGCGTGATCATGACCTGGGTGCTGGTGATCACGATGATCTCGCTGGGGGTGAAGATCGGCAAGAGCCTGTGGCAGCTCTTCGCCCCACGCCGGCCGGCCCGGTAAAAAAGGGGGTCAGAGTGAATTAATCGGAAAAAATCACCCTGACCCCTTGTTAATCCAACAGTGCTGGGGCGGGCAGGATCAGGTCAGCGCAGCCGCGCACAGCCGCTCGATGAACCGGCTGCCATCCTTCGCACCCGCTTCGCCGGCCGGAGCGAACTCCGTGATGGTCAGCCCGACCAGCGTGCCGGAGCTTGCGGCGGCACGCACCACTGCAAGGCCGGCCTCGAGCGAGAGCTTGCCTTCCGGATAAGCGAGGTGCGGAAACTCGGCAGGATCGAGCGAATCCAGATCGAAATGGATGTGGATCGGCCCGGACACGGTCTCGCCCGCGTCGAGCCAGGACAGGCCCTTGTCGCGCTGGAAGTCCCAGTCGCCGTCATCGCCCAGATGCGCGGCGACATAATGGAAGCGCGCAGGCGACAGCGGCGTCGAGAGCAACGCCTGCAGATCGGCCGGCGCCGCCCCCATCAGCGCGGCGACCGGCATGCCGTGGAAATTGCCGCTGGGCGAGGTTTCCGCCGTGTTGGCGTCGAGATGCGCGTCGACCCAGATCACCGTCAGATCAGGATAGCGGCGGTGCAGATAGTCGATGACGGCGACGTCGCAGGCGCAGTCTCCGCCCGCGGTCAGGAGGCGGCCGGGCTGATGCTCGTCGAGGATCGCCCGGGCCGACCGGAATTGCTCCAGGATCGCGGTCCAGCGGTTGATGCCGCCGCGCGCTTCGCCCTCGCCGGCGTCGGGCACCTGGACCATCGGCCCGTAGCGGCCGCAGACCTCGGCCGTGGCCGCAGCACCCCGGCGCAGATTCTCCGGCCGCCCCGACCCCTGCCATTGGGGATAGGACAGGACCAGGTCGAACGCGCCATCACCGCTTTGCAATCGTCACTCCTCCAACGGGCATCACGCCGCAATCTGCGCGGCTTCGGGCAGGAAGGGCCCGACCACCGCCATCGCGCGCCTGACATACTCGTCCTTCTGCCCGACCGGCGCGACATAATGCATCGCCGCTTCGGCGTCCGCCACACCGGCGCCGCGCGCGATCATCCAGGTCGCGAGATATTGCGATGCCAGACATCCGCCCGCGGTCGCGACATTGCCATGCGCCACGAACGGCGCGTCGAGCACCTCGATACCGGCCTCGATCACCCAGGGCTTGGTGGTGAGGTCGGTGCAGGCGGGCAGGGTGCCGACCAGGCCGAGCTTCGCCAGCAGGAGCGTGCCGGAACATTGTGCGCCGATCAGCTGGCGTGCCGGGTCGAGCGCGATGCGCGACAGCATTGCCGGGTCGTTCGCGATCTCGCGCGTCCTGATCCCGCTGCCGATGATCACGGCGTCGGCCTCCGCCGCGAAGTCGAGCGGCTTCTGGCGGCGGACGGTCACGCCGTTCATCGAGGTCACTTCTTCGGTGGGCGCGGTGATGTGCGCGGCCCAGCCCTTCGCGCGCAGCCGGTTGAGGATGGCCGCCGCGACGAACGAGTCGAGCTCGTTGAAACCATCGAACGTCAGGACCGCGATCTGCACGACAAGCTCCTCAGGGGCAGTGAAGGATGCCGCTTCTAGCAAGTCGGGCGCCCCGGTGGAACGGGTGTGTGGACAGGCGCTTGACTCACCGCCGCGCTGTATATAACTGATTGGTTATTGAACTGACAGGTTATAGAGAAAATGACGCCGCACCATCTCGACGCCACCTTCGCCGCCCTGGCCGATCCGACCCGCCGGGCGATCCTCGCGCGGCTGGCGACGGGCGAAGCGACGGTGGGCGAGCTCGCTCATCCGTTCGCGATGAGTCAGCCGGCGATTTCGAAGCATCTGAAAGTGCTCGAACATGCCGGGCTGATCCATCGCGGGCGCGACGCGCAGCGCCGGCCCTGCCGGATCGAGGCCGGGCCGCTGAAGGAAGCCAATGCCTGGATCGAGCGCTACCGGTCGATCTGGGAAGGCAATTACGAGCGGCTCGACGCCCTGCTCGAAGAGCTGAAAACCGCCGCGGGTGACGCGGCCAACCCCAAGGAGTGAGACGATGCCGACCCCCGTTGACGTGACCACCCCGTCCGACCGCGAGATCGTGGTCAGGCGCAGCTTTGCCGCACCGCGGACGCTGATCTGGGACTGTCACACCAGGCCCGAGCTGATGAAGCGCTGGCTGCTCGGCCCGCCGGGCTGGAGCATGCCGGTGTGCGAGGTCGATCTGCGGGTCGGCGGTGCCTATCGCTTCCGCTGGCGCAACGACGAGGGCCATGAGTTCGGGTCGCAGGGCGAGCATGTCGAGATCGTCGCGCCCGAGCGGCTCGTCACCACCGAGAAGATGGAAGGCTTCGACGGCGCTTCGACCAACACATTGGTGCTGACCGAAGAGGACGGCAGGACCGTGCTGACCATGACCATGGTCTTCCCGACCAAGGAAATCCGGGACGGCGCGCTCCAGTCCGGCATGGCCGACGGCATGGCGATCAGCTACGATCGGATCCAGGAGATCGCGGACGAAAAGGTCGGCTGAACCATGGCGGGGGCTATCTCGGATCGGGCGACCGCGGTGCTGCAGGCGCTGGAAGGCGCAGCATCGGTGCGGGTCCGCGACGAGATGGGCCCCCGCTTCGGCATTGTCACCGACAAGGCGATGGGGGTGCAGATGGCGGCGATGCAGGCGATCGCCAAGCCGCTCTACCCCGATCATGCGCTGGCCGCCGCCCTGTGGGAGACGGGGTGGTACGAAGCGCGGATGGTCGCCTGCATGGTCGACGATCCCGCTTTGGTGACGCCCGAGCAAATGGACGCCTGGCGCAGGGATTTCGACAATTGGGGCATCGTCGACACGGTCTGCGCCAAGCTGTTCGACCGGGTGCCTTATGCCTTTGCGAAGATCGACGGCTGGGCCGGGCTGAACGACGAGTTCGGGCGGCGGGCGGCGTTCGCGCTGCTGGCATGCTGCGCGATTCACCGGCGCGGCGGGGACGCCGATTATCGGCGTGGGCTCGCGCTGATCGAGGCCCATGCGACCGACGAGCGCAATTTCGTGAAGAAGGGCGTCAACTGGGCGTTGCGGGCGATCGGCTTAAAGGGAAGTTCTGCGTTGCAAGCGGCGGCGCGGGAGACGGCAGCGCGGCTGGCGGCTTCGGCCGACCGGACCGCGCGGTGGAACGGGAAGGATGCGCTGAGGGCGTTCGCCAAGGCGGATGGGAAGAGCCCCACCCCACCCTCCCCGGCGAAGGCCGGGGTCCAGTTGGGGGACGCCTGAGATTAGCGTTTGCGCGTCGTTACTACAGCCTTCCCAGCTGGACCCCGGCCTTCGCCGGGGAAGGTGAAAGAGGGGCGGGCAAGCACCAGGGAGAAGAACGGATGATCACCATCTATAATTTCGCGGGCGGCGCGCGGGGTTTGCGGGTCGCGTGGCAGTGCGAGGAGATGGGGCTGGCCTATACGCCGGTCTCGCTGACCTATCCGACGCCGCCCGACTATCGCGCGAAATACCCGCCGGGATCGGTGCCGTTCCTCGAGGATGAGGGCGGCGTCGGGCTCGGCGAATCCGTGGCGATCATGCTGTACCTGGCGGAACGCTACGGCCCGACGCCGCTGCTGCCGCGCGCGCCCGCGGCGCTGGCACAAGTGCTGCAGTTCACCGTGTTCGCCGAAAGCGCGATCGGCGGCACGATGAATGCGCTGATGGCGGCGAAATTCGGCGCGCCCGAGGCGGACAAGACCAACTGGTCGGTGCGCATGGGCGAAGGGAGCGTGGCCGGCGGCCTGGCCTATGTCGCGGCGGTGCTGGGCGACCGGCCGTTCCTGGTCGGCGACGACATCACGCTCGCCGATATCGCAGTGGCGCCCGCGCTCGGCATGTGGAAGGCAGCGCTCGGCGGCGAGATCCCTGGTCCGCTCGAGGCCTGGCGGACGCGGCTGGGGGAGCGGCCCGCCTATCAGCGCGCCCGCGCCGCCTTCCCGCGCGGCTGAAAATAATTCTGGACAGATCGATCCGGAATACCTAGCTGAGCGGCATGGCACGCCCCAGGGAATTCGATCGCGACGTCGCACTGGAAGAGGCGATCAAGGTCTTTGCCGATCATGGCTATGAAGGCACGTCGACCGATGTGCTGCTCAAGCGCATGGGGATCAGCCGGCAGAGCCTGTACGACACGTTCGGCGACAAGCGCCGGCTCTATCTGGAGGCGCTGCGGCGCTACAACGGGACCAGCGCGGCCGAGATCATCGCTGCGCTCCACGCCCATGCCTCGCCCGCCCGCGGGCTGGAGGCAGCATTGCTCGATTTTGCCGCCCGGCCGGCCGGGGACGGATGCCTCGGCGTCTGCTCGATCGTCGAGTTCGGCAGCGCCGCGCCCGATATCGCTGCCATCAACGCGGCATCGGGCGGGGTCCTGGCCGCCGCGTTCGAGGCAGTGATCGTCAAGGGCAAGGCGCAAGGGGATTTCGCCGCCGATCTCGATCCGAAAGCCGCGACTCAGTTCCTGGCGACGACGCTGTCGGGGATGAAGGTCGCGGCACGCGGCGGCACCTCGCCCGAAAGCTTGCGCAGCGTCGCGCGGATGGCGCTGCGCAGCCTCACCTGACCGACCGGGAATAGCAGGGACGCCGCAACGGCGTGGACGCTGTCGCGCCCTATTATGGATCAATCAGTCCAAAACGAAGGAGGAAAGACCATCATGACCAAACCCCTTTCAGGCAAGATCGCCCTCGTCACCGGCGGATCGCGCGGCATCGGTGCGGCGATCGTGCGACGCCTCGCGGAGGAGGGCGCGAGCGTTGCGTTCACTTATGCGGCGTCGGCCGACAAGGCCGGGGCGCTCGCCACCGAGATCGCCGGCAAGGGCGTCACCGCCATGGCGATCGCCGCCGACAGCGGCGATGTCGCGGCAGTACGCGCGGCGGTGGCGCAGGCGGTCGAGCGGTTCGGGCGGATCGATATCCTGGTCAACAATGCCGGCATCCTGATCCCCGGGCTGGTCGACGATTACGACCTGACGGCGTTCGACCGGATGGTCGCGGTCAATGTGCGCGCGGTGTTCGTCGCGACACAGGCAGCGCTGCCGCATATGGGCGAGGGCGGGCGGATCGTCACGATCGGCAGCGTCACCGCCGACCGGTCCGGGATTGCCGGCGCTTCGGTCTATTCGATGACCAAGGGCGCGGTGGCCGCGCTGACGCGCGGGCTGGCGCGCGACCTGGGGTCGCGCGGCATCACCGTCAACAATGTCCAACCTGGACCTACCGAGACCGACATCAACGACGTGCCGGGCCAGCGCGAGTGGATTCGCCCGCTGATGGCGATCGGCCGGATGGGCCGTGACGACGAGGTCGCGAACCTCGTCGCATGGCTCGCGGGGCCGGAATCCGGCTTCGTTACGGGGGCGGCACTGACCATCGACGGCGGCTGGCTCGCCTGAGTCACGGGCATCCGCCGGGAGCCTGAACGCCGGCAAAATTATTTCCTATTCGGGTGTTTCCCGGTTTGCCTTCGGTACCGCTTCGGACCTATGCTCGCGGCAAGGAGTAGGGGCTCCAGGGGGTTGCCAGTGATGCAGGTTTTCAAGCGGAGGGCGGCTGCAATGGTCGCCTTCCGGCCGGGTGTTGCGCCCGATTTGCGGGCGGGAGCGGAAAAGGCGATCGCGGCGGGTCGCTATCTGATTTTCGGCGGCGAGGAGGAAGGCACGGCGACGTTGCTGCTGAGCAGCGAGCCACGACTGGTCGCGGTCGTGCGCAAGGCAGCCGACGAGCCGGGCCGTACGCCCGCGTTCGACGTGCTGTCGGTGCGCGAGGCGCAGGCCGATCTCGACCGGGAACGCGAAGAGCTTAGCCAGCTTTGACCCGGAAAGGGCGCGGGCGGTGGCGAATCGCGCGCGGCCCGGGCTAGGGTGCACCCGAACCACCGGGAGCCTTTCATCATGACCAATCCGAGCCCTTGGGCGCATCACCGCAGCAGCGGGATCGCCGACGATATCGATTTCGAGATCAAGGGCCAGGAACTCCAGTTCCTCGAGATCGAGCTCGATCCGGGCGAGAGCGCGGTGGCCGAGGCGGGCGCGCTGGTGTGGAAGGACGCCTCGGTCGGCATGACCACGGTATTCGGCGACGGCAGCGGCGATGCGGGCGGCGGCTTCATGGGCAAGCTGCTCGGCGCGGGCAAAAGGCTCGTCACGGGCGAGAGCCTGTTCACCACCGTCTTCACCCATAATGGCTCGGGCAAGGCGCGCGTCGCCTTCGCCTCGCCGACGCCGGGTGCGATCCTGCCGCTGAAGCTGTCCAGCTATGGCGGGCGGCTGATCTGCCAGAAGGACAGCTTCCTCGCGGCGGCCAAGGGCGTGTCGATCGGCATCGAGTTCCAGCGGCGGATGATGACCGGCCTGTTCGGCGGCGAGGGCTTCATCATGCAGAAGCTGGAGGGCGATGGCTGGGTGTTCGTCCAGATGGGCGGCACCGTGGTCGAGCGCGAGCTGGCAGCGGGCGAGCAGCTCCATGTCGATACCGGCTGCCTCGCGGCCTATACCCAGGGCGTGGATTTCGATCTGGTCGCGGCGGGCGGGGTGCGCAGCGCGCTGTTCGGCGGCGAGGGCCTGTTCTTCGCGCGGCTGACCGGGCCCGGCCATGTCTGGATCCAGTCCTTGCCCTTCTCGCGCCTGGCCGGGCGCATGCTCGCGGCGGCGGGCAGCCGCGGCGGACAGAACCGCGGTGAGGGATCGGTGCTGGGCGGGCTGGGCGACCTGATCGGCGGTAACCACTAGGGCCGATTCAACCTTCTCGCTGCCCGGCCTAGCCACCTCCTGAACCTGGAGGTGTGCAATGGCCGATGTTACCCAGCAGACCGGCGACGAGAATACCGGCGACCCCGCCGATATGTCCGCTGCGATTCCGGATGCCGCCAATGCGGTGCCCGGGCCGCAGGATAGTGTCCAGGATGCGCCTCCCGACGCCGAGCCGGCGCCGGAGAAGGAGACGGACGAGCAGTGGATCCTGCGCTTCCTGGAGGAGAACCAGCACCTGGCCCGCCCGCGCCCCGAGCGCCCGCCGCCCCCGCCACCCTCACCCTGGGACGGGCCGCCCTCGACCTGGAAGGTGCCTGACCATCTGAGCATGCGGCACCCCAGGGGCGGCTATATGGCAATGGCACTCCTCTCGCGGGAGCTGCTGAAAGGAAATCTAAGTGGTGCCTTGACAAAAGCATCGCGCGATTTTGCCTCTATTCCGGCGAGCTTGGAGAACGATCGCAGCCGCTATACGAAGGCGTACAATGTTAAGAAAACAGATCCGAAAACGGGCAAGGAAATCTCGAGGAATGAGGTGCGAGACCAGCCTACACCTATAAGATTCCAGGATTTGCCCGCGCAGTTCGCACAGTACTTGAAAAATCGTCGCGCCGAATTTCGCGATGCCGAGGAGAAGTGGAAGACGGAAAAGATCCTGCCCAAGGCCTTTATCTCTCCCATGAAATGGCGGTCTTTCGGGCTCGGTGGATTCTAGGCGCGTTTCTATTGGCCGAAAATCATGGCGGAGCTGATGCATGAATATCGCGTTTTTTCCGCATCGAGACATGGGCGCCCGCCTCGTGGGGCGTTTATCCTGCTGGCGCAGCTGGTTACGCCGGCCTTCGGGAAAGGCGCGCCCCTACCCGGCATCGACAAGCCAACCAGGGTTGTCGCAGCCGACTTTGCGAGGCGATTCCCATGCATCGATGCCGGTCTGCCTGATTGGGGGACCCGGCCGTACAAGGGCTGCGTCGGTAATGCCCAGATCGAACCTAATCGATCAAATGATCCCGCCAGAGAGATTACCCTGATGATTGCCATATTCGACCTCGCTGACGACAGGAAGACGAGGATCAGGCGGGAAGTCTCCCCGATTTATGGGCAGACGATGCGGTATCTTTTTCCGCATTGGCCGCAGGCAAGCGCCTGGCTGTACCGGAGCCTCGAAAATACGCGGCAACGAGGATGCCCAAGCATCGCTCATATCCGGGACATATGGATGATTGTCCGGCCTTCTTATGGTGCCCGTGGTGGGCACGACTATGCCGATGTGATCATCACGCGATCGTCAGGCACGTTGAACGATTACAGAAAGCTGGACGAGCCGATGTGCGATCGCCTCCCCATCGTCGAGGAGATCAAGCTGGCCGGAGCAAAAGCCCGACGAAAACCACGGTAGCGTTACGTAAGATAGTCCGGGATCGCTCGTCGCTCACACCAGCCGCGCGCTTTCGCCATTGCCGTCGTCGCCGGGGCGGTGGAAGCCGGCGGGCGGCGCCAGATCGTCGAGCAGGTCGGCATCCATGTCGGGCATCGAGCCTTCGCCGGTCAGCTCGATCAGCGCCTGATCGAGCCTGAGCCCGACGGCGATCAGGCCCATCTCGTCGGCCATGGTGAGCGCGGCGCGGATCAGCTCGGCGAGGTCGGCTTCGGCGGCGGCCTGGCCTGAGGCGGCCTTGCGGTCGGTGCCGCTCATGCCGCGCGGACCCGACGCTGGCGGGAACTGGCCGATCGACTCGGCATATAATGGATACGCATGAACATGCCCCTTCTTTCGCCGATGATGCGGCGAGATGGAAGAGGCCGCAATGGGCGCGATACCCGTTATGGGACTCCCTGCCGCTTTTCCGCGTGCATACAGCGCGACTTTACTTTGGTTAAATTTGGTTGGCATGGCGGGTTGGGTCATCAAGGTGGGGAAAGACTTCCAATATTTCCCAAGCTCTTGGGTCTCGATGCGATTTCGGAGATCAGAGGGCGCACGCAGCGCGCGTTTTTCCCGCCATAACGGATGCGATCATGTCGCTTGCGGGCGCAGGCCGAGCCAGTGCCGCGCGCCCGGCAGGCGGCGCAGGACCAGGCGTTCGGTCAGCAGCACCGCGACCAACGTCACGCCGAGCAGGGGCAGGAACAGGCCGAGCCCGACCAGCACCGCGACAAAGCCGATCGCGACGGGCCGCGATGCCAGGGGCGGCGGGGCGCCGAGCACGTCGCCCGGACGCCGGCGCCACCACATCACCACACTGCTGACCGAGAGCAGGATCAGGCCGAGCGCGGTGGCGAGGTTCATCAGCTGGTTGAGCCAGCCGAACAATTGCCCCTCATGCACCGCGACGCCGTAGCCCACCATGCGGTCGATCAGCCGGCGCTCGGCGAAATCGGTGCGGGAGAGGACCGCGCCGCTCGTGCCGTCGAGCGTCAGGTCAGTGCGCATCGGGCGGTTGGCCGCGTCCGACTTGGCGGTCCAGGGCGCGCCCATGCCGGTCGGCGGCGCGATCAGCACCGGGGCGGCGAGGTTCAGCGGGGTGACGGTCGCGATCAGCCGGTCGAGCGGGGCATAGGAGCCCATCGGGTGCGCCATCGCCATGCCGCCATGTTCGGCATGCTCGCCCATCATCGCGCGGGTGCCGGCATCGGCGGCGGTGCGCGCCTTCAATTCGCCGGCGCTGCCCGTCGTCCAGTCCTGCTTCACCGCCTGGCCTTCGGCGACGGTGCGGATGGTTTTCAAATAACCGCCCCAGCTCTTCGCCCAGGGCAGGCCCGACAGCAGCATGAACAGCGCCAGCGCGGAGACCCAGAAGCCGGTGACCCCGTGCAGGTCGCGCCAGAAGCGCCGCCCGCCGGACCGCAGCCGGGGATAGAGCACGCCGCCCAGGCCACCGCCCCGTGGCCACCACAGGAACAGGCCGGACAGGATCATCACGATCGCCCAGGAAGCAGCGAGCTCGACCAGATAGGAGCCGGCCGTGCCCGCGAGCAGCTCGCCGTGCAGGCGGAAGACGATGCGCATCAGCCGCTGGTCCTCGTCCACCGTCTTCAGCACCGCGAGCGACTGCGGGTGGACATAGACGCGCGTCTCCCGCGCGCCGGCGCCGACGATCACCTGCACGGCCTGGTCGGGCGTGTCGGGAAGCTGGTAGCGGTGAAGCACCGATCCCGGCACCGCGCGCACCGCGGCCGCTGCCTGCTGCGCGGCGGTGGCGCGCGGGCCGCTTATCTCGAGATGCGCATAGGGCCGGTCGATCAGCGTCTCGATCTGCGGGCGGAACAGATAGAGGGATCCGGTCACCGCCAGCCACAGCACGAACGGGATGCAGAACAGCCCGGCATAGAAATGCCAGCGCCAGATGGCGTTGTAGCCGGGCCAGCGGCGTGTGGATTCCGTCATGGGCGACATCCTTGGAGTCGAAGTCGATAACCCTTCTCCCGCCGGGAGAAGGTGGCCGAGCGCAGCGAGGTCGGATGAGGGTGAGGTTCGCGACACAAGCGAGTGTCACCCTCACCCTCCCGCCGCTTCGCGGCTCCTTCCCTCTCCCGCCGGGAGAGGGAGCTGAACAAGCCTGGTTTCATCTTCAAAACCGCGTCCTGACGCCGGCATAGATCGTCCGCGGTTGCCCCGCATAGATCGAGCCGGTCGTGTTGGAGAGCGCGGAAGCCGGGTTCTCGAGCCCGGTCGTCGCGTTCAGGCTGTTGGCGATGACCGAGGCCGATCCGACATAGGTCCGGTCGAACAGGTTCTGCACCGAGGCGTAGAGGCTGATCCGCGACCACCAGTCCGCGCTTTTCGGCGGGTCGTAATGGAGGTTGAGGTTGACCAGGGTATAGGCCGGCATCGCCAGCAAATTGCTGTTGTCGATGACGTAGCGACCTCGATAGGTCACCTCGGCGAAGCCGCCCAGCCCGGCCAGCGGGCCATGAGGCTGGTCGTACCCGGCGCGGCCGTTGACGAAGGTCGGGATCACGCCGGGGATTGCCTTGCCGTCCCGGTCGAGCAGCGTCGAGAAACCGCCCGCGCTCAGCCGCTCGGTGAAGTCGGTATAATGGTGATCATTGTAGCTGTAGCTGCCCTCAAGCTTCACGCCGGACAGGGGCCGCCAGTTCAGCCCGACTTCGACCCCGCGATGGACCGAGCGCGGCACGTTCGAGGTATAGGCAAGCAGGCCGATGCCCGCCGACTGGCTGACCAGCTCATTGGTGAACCACTCATAATAACCGGTCACTTCGGCCTTGAGCGTGTCGCCCAGCGCGACCTCGGCGCCGAGATCGACGCCGGTGTTCCGCTGCGACTTGAGATCGGCATTGTCGCCGGGCACGCCCGCCGCAGTGACGAACAGATTGCCCGCCTGGGGAATGCCATAGCCGGCGCCGACCCGCGCATGCAGCCGCACCGCATCGATCGCCTGCCAGAATAAGGCGGCCTCCGGCGCGACATTGGAGAAATGCCGCTCGGCCGGGATCAGGCTGAGCACCGGGTTGCCGCCGACCGGATAACTGTACGCGGTCTGGCGCACGTCGATGATCGAGCGTTCCACGCCGATGCCCGCGATGAGCTGAAGCCGCGGCGTGATCTGCAGCTCTTCGCGCGCCCGGGCGCCGATATTGCGGATGTCGCCGAACACTGTCTGGGTCGGTGCGCCGAAGCCGTTCCGGCCGGCCGGCGTCTTGTTGAAGCTGAAGCTCTGGTTATCGAGATAATTGTAGAACACGCCGACAAAGCTGGTCGCGTCCACGCCGAACAGCGTGCCGCGATCGGTGATGTCCGAGGTGATGTTGTAGCTGTCGAGCGTGCCCTTGAACGGCGTCGCGCTGGTCGGCTGGTTGACCACGCGGCTGTCGAAGGTTGCCTGGGTGCGCCAGGTCGTGTCCGGCCCGAAATCATGCTCGTAGCGGGTGCCGATAATCGTCCGCCGGTCGTTGCGGGCCAGATCGCCCTCGGCCGCGGTCTGAGGCACCCGCGGATCGGGATCGGTCGGCAGTATCTTCGGCGGAGCATTGATGCCGTTGCGCAGCACGGAAATCGTCCCGCAGCCAGGTGCCGCGCTCGCCGCCGCCTCGCACCCCTGCTGGTACGGATTGGCGAGATACTGATTGTACGAGAGGCGGGTCGAGAGGCGGAACTCGCCCTCATTGTAGATCAGCTTGGCGGCGACCCGGTCGCGGTCGCTCAGCGCATAGGTGCCATAGGCGTTGACCGTGCCGGTCTCGTAGCCGGTATGCCCGGTCGCCCCGTCGGCGCGAACGAAGCTGCCGAACAGCGCATAGTCGTATCTCGGGCCGGCATGGCCGATCGTGGCATAGACATTGGCATAGCCGTCGCCGCCGCCATCGGCGCCGGCCTCGATCCCGTCGATGTCGCGCCCACGCCGGGTGCGGAAGTTCACAGCACCCCCCAGCGCATAATTGCCGTAGCGCGCCGAGGAGGGCCCGCGCACCACGTCGACCGCGCCATACGCATGCGGGTCGGTCAGGTCGAACCGGGCGAGGCCGTCGGGCTGGGTGACGGGAAAATCATCCTCGAACACCTGGATATTGCGCGCGCCGAAGCCGTTGCGCGCATTGGAGCCGCGCACCGAGACGCTCACGTCGCGCGGGCCATTGCCCTGCGTCACCGCGACGCCGGGCGAGAGCTTGACGATATCGGCGATGGTGGTCGCGGGCGTATTGCGGAACACCGCGGCATCGACCGTGGTGACCGTCTGGCCGGTGACCTGGGTGGTGAGCGACAGGGCACGCCCGGTGACGATGATGTCGCCTTCGGTGGGAAGCTCGGCGCGATCCTGAGCGGCAACCGGTGCCGGGGCGGGTGCGCTCTGATCGAGCGCGGCGAGCTGCGCGTCGATCTTGGCGCGCTGGCGCAGCAGCTCGGCACGTTTCTGGTCGATACCCGTCTGATGCGGGGGCGTCTGAGCCGAGGCCCCTGACGAGAGGACGATGGCGGACGCTGCCGCGATCAAAATGGTCTTCATGGAAATAGGTCTTCCTGATCCACGCGCGCGTCGCGTCGGCGGCGCGCGCTGCAAAAATGGCGAGATCAGGCGGTGACGGGCGGTCCTCGAAGCGGGGGACGCAGATGGGCCGGCGACGCTGCCGGCAGGGGAACGACGAAGCGTGCGCCCGCGACCATGACGAACAGGATCGCAAGCGCGAGCAGGACCGGGTCGGCCGCGGCGAGCGTCGGCGCGGACAGGCCGGAGAAAGCGCAGGGCATCTCGGCCTTGCTCTGCTGGTGATCCTGACCCTGCTCCTTGCCGGGGATCGGCATTGTCATGGTCTTGGGGGCCATGGTCATCGGCCCATAGCCGGAGCAGATCTGGATGATCACGCTGTTGCCGGACACCGCCGGCATATAGCCGGCCGGGACCAGCAGCTTCATCAGCAGCGCAGCCGCGACGATCCACCCGGCAAGGGCGCGATGACGCAGGAAATGGCGGCGGAGCGCAGTCACGCCATCGCGCCTAACGGGGTCGGGCGGATTTGTCGATTTCAATGCGGTGCTAGTTTTTGGGCGGTGAATTCGCTTGTCCGATATGCCGCCTCGGCTAGGGTCGTGCCGGGGATGTTATCGGGGGAAATCATGCGTCTGAAGCTTTTTGCGGCGAGCCTGCTCGCCACCGCGCTGCCGTTGAACGCCGCCTTCGCGCAGGCACTGATGCAGGTGCCGGTCGGCGGCGCGACGCCCGCGCCGGTACCGGTCTCGCCGCCTGCCGATCCCGACGACTCGCCGGAGGACATCGCCAAGGATGCCGCGCGCGACCTCAAGGACAATCGTTTCTACAACAAGCCCGGCGCGACCCGGGCGCAATATGAGGCCGATTGGCAGGAATGCCGGCTGATCGCCCGCGGATCGCGCACGCCGTCGGGCAGCATTCCCTATTATTACAATCCCGCGCTGATGTCGCCGCTGGCGGCGGGCGTCGGCGGGGCGATCGGCGGGGCGATCGCCAGTGCCATCGCCGAAGGACAGCAGCGCCGCGCGAACCGCCGGTCCTGCCTGCTGATCCGCGGTTGGCGGATGGTCGAAGTGCCGTCCGCCGAGGCAGCCCGCGTCGCCGCGATGAGCGACGGCGCCCGCGACGCCTATCTCGATTCGATCGTGGGCGCCGAGCATGTCGACGGCAAGATCACCGAGGTCACCAGTTTCTCGCTCCAGCCCGATCCCGCCCTGAAGCTCGACGGACCCTTGTCCGGGCCGGGGGTCGTGTATCTCGGCAAGAAGATCGATCCCGCCACCCCGATCAAGCTCGCCCCCGGCGAAGCGGCGATCGTTGTCGCCTTTCGTCGTCCCGATGAGGGCAGCGCGGGCCGATCGGGTGGGGTCACGCTCTCGCGCTACGACCTGGCGGCGCGCGATCTGGTCTATCAGCCACGCGACTGGAAGAAGAAAGGCGACACCACCACCTATTCGCTGAACGTCGCGAGCGGCGACCGCAAGGCGCCGCACGAGGTGCAGGTGGTGCGCCTGACGCCCGGGGATTATGTCATGTCGGGCGGCTCGATAGGAGCCGGGGTCACGTTCGGCACCTATTGTTTCGGCGCGCCGACCTTTCATGTCGGTGCGGGCGACATCCTCTATATCGGCGATTTCATCCCCTATTGGGCTGCCCGCATCGCGAACGGGACACGGCTCTATGCGCTTGGCTACACCCCGCATATCGAGGATGCGCGCCAGGTGTTGTCGGCGGCCCACCCCGATATCGCCGCGGCGATGAAGCCGGCGACGCTGCATAATCGCGCGACCTACGCCTGTGGCGGTATCTCGATGGGCCGCTGGGATCTGCCCGGCATCGACGACCTTCCCGATCCGCCCGCGCAGGCGACGACCTCATCCGCTCAGACCGGGCCGACGCCTTCGGGCTGATGAGCCGGACAATATGGGCCGGTTCAAGCATGTGAATAGTGTCGCGACAATAGGCCGGATAGCCTGGCTCAATGCACCGCTCGAATAGCCTCGCCTGCGGAACAGATGGTCGATTTCAATGCGGTTGTAGTTGTTGCCCCCGGGGCAGTGATCGGCCCCCAAGCGGGAGCGGAAATTGCCGGCAAGGAAACCGCGGGCTACGCTCGAAACCATTGATGGTCGGGGGAGCACCTCAAATGTCGGTTTTTGCTACTCTTCTGGCTCTGGCGGGAGCCTCGGCCCCGCTCCCGCAATCAGCGACGAGTGGCTGGGTCGTCCATCTGCCGGAAGGCACGCGCGGCGAAGTGTTGACCCTCGGGGTCGGTGAAAAACAATCCTATCGTTTCGAGTGCACGGCCCGGGAGGTGATCGTGACCGAGACAGGTGTCACCAAATTGATGGATTTGAAGACCGGCAAACAGATTGACGACGGTCCGGACGCCGTCATGCCTCCTGGCGCGGCGCTGATGGCGGTGTTCGGTGGAAAGGGGCAGCCCGAGTTCCAGCCTGCGGATGCCGTGAAGAACCGGGCTGGCGGATGGGATCTGACGATTCGCTTGCCCAAGGCCGACAAGATGTTGAGCGCGGTCGGAAAGAGCGAAATGATGTCGCTCTTTACCACCGGCTTTACGACAGCCGTCGTGATGAACGCCGATGATCGCGCCATCTGGAGCGGTTTTTTGAAGCGTTGCCGGGCCGTCAGCTGAAGCTGGCGAAAAGTCCGCAACTTGGCTCCGTTAATAGCGCGCTCGAACAGTCTCGCCTGCGCAACAGATGAACGCGCGCTGCAAGCCGCGTTACGTGCACATTCACTTGGGCCACCCTATATGAGCATCAAGCCGGCACGGGGCGACGTTCGCTTTCCGAAACGTCTTCGCGCCCGCCCCCGAGGAGTGAACTGATGACATCCCTGTTTGCCAAGGCGGGCCTTGCGCTCGCGCTGAGCGCCACCGCGCTGACCGCCGCCGCCCCTGCCGATGCGCAGCGTTATGGCGGGCGCCATCGTGGCCATGACAATACCGGCACCGCGATCGTCGCTGGCGTCGCCGGCCTGGCGATCGGTGCCGCGATCGCGTCGAGCGCCAATCGCGACCGCTATTATGACGATGGCTATTACGACCAGGGCTATTACGGCCCGGATTATTATTATGACGACGGTTATTACCGCGCGCCGCCGGTGGTCTATTACAACCAGCGTTATGTCGACCGGCGCTATTACAACCGCCGCGACTATCGCGGGTACGACCGCGGCTATCGCGGCGGCTATGGCCGTGGCGGCTATGGCGGTCACGGTGGTTATGGCGGCCACGGCGGCCATGGCGGCCATGGCGGCCATCGCCGCTAAGGTCTGACGCTACCCTGTTCGACGCTGCACGCGTTGACTCCCTGCCGCCCGGCCAGCACTGGCCGGGCGGCTTCTTGTAAGCGGCCCGTTCAGCAGATGCCGGCGACGAGCATCGCCGCGGCGATCGTCGCTCCGCCGCCATGGACCGTCCCGGCCAGGGCGGCCGCCCGTTCGCGGGTCTCCGGGGCGAGCGCCGTGCGCAGCCCGGCCGAGAGCGACTCGACGCCCGGCACGGGGCCGTCATGCGCGGCGCCGATGCCCAGCTCGGCCACGCGGCGCGCCCAATAGGGCTGGTCCCCGATCTGCGGCACGACCAGTTGCGGCGTCCCCGCCCGGGCCGCTGCCGTCGTCGTGCCCGCGCCGCCATGGTGGACGATCGCCGCGACCCGCGGGAACAGCGCCTGCTGGTTGACCTCGCCGATCACGAAGCAATCGTCGCGGTCGTCGATCGACGCCAGCTCGGCCCAGCCGCGCAACAGCAGCGCGCGGCGGCCCTGTGCGCGGATCGCGTCGATCGCCACCCGGGCGGCATCCTGCGCGGCGCTCATCGGCATGCTGCCGAAACCGACATAGACCGGCGGCGCGCCGGCATCGAGGAACGCCAGCAGATCGGCCGGGAGCGGGCGGTTGTCCGGCAGGATCCACGCCCCGGTCTGCACCACGTCGCACAGGTCGGTCGCTTCCCAGGGGCTCAGCACCGGATCCGACGCCAGCCAGGGATGGTCGGTGAAGACATGCTCGCGGACATTCGCCACCGGCGCCAGGCCGATCGAGACGCGGTGGTCGTTGATCCCCCCACCGAAGATCGTCTGCATGGTCTGCGCATTCTCGGCCCATAGCGTCTGGATGTCGGGCGCGTCCTCCGACAGCGCATGGCCCCGATAGGTGTGGGGCAGGTGATGCGTCGAGGGCAGCCAGATCGGGCAGAAGGTCGCATAGACATAACGCAAGCCGCGCTGCTCGGCGACCGCGCACGCGGCGGCGGTGGACGGGAACAGCCCAGCCGCCAGGATCATGTCGCACCCGTCGGCCGCCGCGCCGATCGCGTCATATTGCGCGGCGACGATCTCGGCCGCGCGTCTGGGCAGGTCGAAGGTCGACGGACTGGCCATCGCCTTGGTCGCCCATTCCCGCGTCGAGGAAAAGGCCGGCACCAGCGTCACGCCGGCGCGGTCGAGCAGGCTCGCGAATTCCGCGTCCGGCGGCGCGCACACCACTGCCTCCGCGCCGATCGCCTGCAACGCGACGGCAAGCGCCGCCATCGGCTGTACGTCGCCGCGCGATCCGTAGGTCGATAACAATATACGCATGATGCTGCTCCCTCAGGTTGCGAATCGAGGGCAGCGTTCATGGCGCATGGAGGGGTACTTGCCGCAAGTCCCCATGTGCCGTATAACATTTACATGGGAAGGGGCGATCGCTTCCCGTCTTCCCGCACCGCGTGAAATTCCTACAGCAGGAAATCCGACCCGGTCAGCGCCATCATCCCGGTGAGCTGGACCTGGAAGTCGGCCACGCCGTCGCCGTTCACATCGCCCGACACCAGCGTGTTGCCGCTCGCCGTCTCGTAACGCAGCTGCCCGGCGATCCCGGAAAAGGCCGAGGTGCCGATAAAGGCGAAGGCCTGGTTGCCGCCGGCCAGGGCGTTCGCGTCGATCGCGGAGAGCGAGATGGTGTCGTCCGGCGCATAGAAATCGATGATCACGTCGCGCGCCGATACGGTGGATTCGGAGACTGCGGTATAGACGAACAGGTCGTGGCCCGCGCCGCCGCTCATCTGGTCCGCTCCCGCGCCGCCGGTCAGCATGTCGTTGCCCGCGCCCGTCTGGATGATATCGTTGCCCTCCCGGCCATTGACCGTGTCTTCCTCACCGGTGGAGCGGAAAGCGGGATTGGAGCTGCCGGGCGTGATGATATCGGCGCCGGTCGTGCCGGTGATGCTGCGGCCGTTGACGTCGGTGACGGTCACGTTCAGCGCCTGGGTGTCGAACAGCGCGCCGTCGCCGGCCTGCACGATGACGGAATAGATATTGTCGCCATTGGCGTCGCCCGGCTGCTCATAATCGGTCGCGCTGACGAAGCGGAGCACGCCGGTCTGCGCGTTGATGCTGAAGCGCGCCGCATCCGCGCCGCCGATGATCGCAAAGCCGGGCGCGGTGCCGTCCGGATCGGCGGCGAGCACCGTGGTGACGGCGGTGCCGTTCTCGCTCACCGAGATCGACGCCGTGGCGCCGCCGCCATTGGAGGTGATCGCCGCCCGCTCGTTGACGTTCTGCACCTCGATGGAAAAGGCCTGGGTGTCACTGAATGTGCCGGCCGCCGCGGCCACCACGACCTCATAATGGCCGTCGCCATCGGCATCGGCCGGCGCCTCGAAATCGGGCCCGCCGACAAAGCTGAGCAGTCCCGTCGTCGAGACGATCGCGAAGAGGCTCGCATCGGCGCCGCCGGCGATCGAATAGCTCACAAAGTCGCCGTCCGCGTCGACCGCGGCAACCGTCGCGACGCTGGTCTGGTTCTCGGCCACCGCCAGCGACAAGCTGTCCGCGCCGCCGCCCGAGACGATCGTCACGCCCTCGTCGACATTGCCGATCGTGACCGACACCGATTGCACGGCATTGCGCGTGCCGTCGGTCGCCGAGACCAGTATGTCATAGACATTGTCGCCGTCCGCATCGCCGGGCGCCTCGAAATCGGGCGCGGCCAGCAGGTTCAGCGCGCCCGACTGCGCATCGATCGTGAACAGCGCGGCATCGGCGCCGCCAGCGATCTCATAGCCGATCGTCGCGCCACTTTGCGAATTTGCGACGACCGTGCCGACCGCCATCGCATTCTCGCCCGACGACAGCGCCAGCACCGGCGCTGCAAAGGTCAGCTCCGCCACGTCGTCGGCGATGGTGGCGGAGATCGTCTGGTAATCGAAATAGTCGCCGTCCGTGGCGCCGACGATCACTTCATAGACATTGTCGCCGTCCGCATCGCCCGGCGTCTCGAAGTCGCGCGCGCCGATGAAACGAAGCGTGCCGGTCCCGGCCTCGAACTCGAACAGCGCGGCATCGGCGCCGCCGGCGATGAAATAGCTGGGCGTGTCGCCGTCCACATCCTCGGCCAGCACGGCCGCGACCAGGGTCGTATTCTCGTCGACCGAGACCGCGACGGGATCGCCGCTGCCCGAGACGATCGCCAAACCCTCATTCGCGTTGACCAGGGTGACGGCGAGCGCCTGGCTATCCGATGTCAGGCCGTCGGTGGCGCCGACCACGACGTCATAGTCATTGTCGCCGTCCGCATCGCCGGGCGCTTCGAAATCGGGTGCGCCGATAAAGGTCAGCGCGCCGGTGACGGCATCGATCGCGAACAGCGCGGCATCCGCACCGCCCATCAGGACATAGCTGATCGCCGCGCCGCCATGGTTCGCCGCCGCGACGATCGTCACCGCGGTGCCGTTCTCCGCGACCGAGACCGCCGCATCGTCCTCCCCGTCGCCCGAGGTGATGGCGACTGACCAGTGCGGCGCGAACAATTGCGCCATCACCTGATCGTCATCGGCGCCCGCGCCGTTGAGGTCAGTCCAGGTCACCACGAAGGAGCCGTCGTCCAGCCCGACGATGCCCGGGTCGATCTGGTCGCCATTGGTCTGGGAATTGACCTGCACCGGGCCGCCGATCGCCAGCCCGTCAGCGCCGATCACCTGGACGAACACGGCCCGGCCCGATCCGTCGCTGAGCGGCGCCTGGTTGGAGGTGAAGGCGATCGCCAGCCCGCCATCGGCGAGCGCTGCCAGCTCGGGGCCGACCGCGGTTCCGGCGAGCGCGGTGCCGACATCGATCTGGCTGCCGATGCGGACACCCGCCGCCGAGAAGATCTGGATATGATGCTCGGACGAGTCGTACCAGGCGACCGCGAAATTGCCGTTGGCGAGCGTGACCACCGAGGATTCGACGGACGTCGCGGGCGTGTTGTTGACGACGAAATCCGCCCCGACACGCGCCCCGGCCGCGTCGAAGATTTGCGCCTTGATCACCCATCCCGCGCCGCGATCCGTCCAGGTCACGACATAACCGCCATCGGCCAGCGCGGTGATCGACGAATCCGCCTGATTGCCCGCCGTCGCGACATTGACCAGCGTATCGGCGCCGGTCGCGGTGCCGTTCTGGTCGAAGGTCCGCACATGGACGCCCGATCCGGTGGTGTCGCCGCCCGTTATGCGATTATCCTCCCAGCTGACCGCAAAGCCGCCATCGGCCAGGCCGGCGATATCGGGCATGGTGATGCTCGATACCGTGGAGGAGAGGGAGACGATGGCCAACACCGGCCCGGTCGCCGCGCCGCTCGCGTCGAATATCTGCGCGCTGATCGACCCCGATCCAATCCAGGCGACGACATAGCCGCCATCGGCGAGCCCGGTGACGGTCGGCTGGATGACGCCGTTGGCCGTCACGACGACCGATTCCCCCCCGATCGGCGTGCCGTCGGATGTGTAGATCTGCGATCTGATCGACCGGCCGGCGGTGGTGTTGAAATCGGCGTCGACCCAGGTGACGATGAAATTGCCGTTGGCAAGCCGGTTCACATCCGTCTGCGCCTGAGTGCGCGCATAGGTGGCGTTGACGATGATCTCGCCGCCCGATGCCGAATATTCCAGGATGCTGTCGCTGCTCATGTCTCACCGCCCCGTTGCGCTTGAATCCGGAAAAGATTGCGCAGCGAAAACTTATAATGGGTAAATGTGGAGGATATTTTACAGTATAGAAATTGCGAGAGATGCTGTAGATAACATGATCTTTACTAGCCGTCGGCAACATAGTGCTTCCGCTGCCGATGTTGATCGCGCAGCTGCCTGGCTGGGGAAACGGCGTGCTTGCCGGGGGCGGTTCATCCTCGCCCGCCCTTTTTTTGCCTGCCGCGCGTAAGATTTCCCGCGCCCGCTCGACTATATGTCCGAACGGAGGGAATGGATGAACCAGGGCCGCGCCAATCAGGATCGGGACGCTCGCTATGCCGATGCCGCGCGCAGCTACGGCGCGGCGATCGAGCGTCTCGCCCGCGGCTATGAGGCGGACGCCGAGCTGCGGCGGGATCTCGTCCAGGAAATCCACGCCGCGCTCTGGCGCAGCTATGGCTATTTCGAAGGGCAATGCTCGGAGCGGAGCTGGGTCTATCGCATCGCGCATAATGTCGCGGTCACGCATCTGATCGCCCGCCGGCGCCTGAAGCGCGAAAGCCTTGCCGGGCTCGACGAAGTCGAGCTGCTCCCCGACAGCGGCGATCTCGAACAGGAGGCGGCCGGGCGCTGGCTCGTCGAGCAATTGCTGGCGACGATCCACCGGCTCGCGCCCGCCGACCGGCAGGTCATGCTGCTCTATCTCGAGGATCTGAGCGCCGCCGAGATCGCTGACGTGACCGGCATGTCCCCGGGCGCCGTCGCGGTGCGCATCCACCGCATCAAGGCGCTGCTGGCCAAACCCTATGCTGAACAAGGAGCCCGCGCATGAGCGATCCTGATCTCGTCAAGCAGGCCTGGCAGGCGAGCGCCGCCGATCCGGCCCTGCCCGATCTCGCCTCGGTGCGGGCCGGCGCCGACCGGTTCTATCGCCGGGTCCGGCGCCGCAACGCGGTCGAATATGCGGCCGCCGTCTTCGTCGTCATCGCCTTCTCGGCTTATGTCGTGATCCTTCCCTTGCTCACGATGCGGGTGGGTGCGGCGATGGTCGTGCTCGGCACCCTGTTCGTCGTCCGGCAGCTCCACCGCCTCGCCTCGGCAACGCCGCCGCCCGAGCGCGCCGCCGCGGAACCGATCCTGGTCCATCAGCGCGCCCAGCTCGCCCGCCAGCGCGACGCGCTTGCCGGCGTCTTCACCTGGTATCTGCTGCCGCTGATCCCCGGCTTTGTCGTCATGACGCTCGGCCCCATGCTGGAGCGGGGCGGTGCCGCGGGATTGCTTCACATCCCGCGCGCGACCTGGATCGTGCTGATCAGCGCGGCCGTGGCCTTCACCGGCGTCTGGCTGCTCAACCAGCGCGGCGCGGCGCGGCTGGGCACGCAGATCGACGACATCGACGCGCTGGTGGGCGGGAAGGAATGAGATGACGAACGGGGAACGAAAGCTGCTCACACGCGGTATGGCTGCTGGCGCGATCATAGGCGTGGCCCTTGGACTCATCATCGCATTGTTCATCGCGATGAGACCGGAGCTCTTCGCAGCCTTGGTCCGGTGAAAAGGTCACCGTAATCCCGGCTTCGTAACAATAGCCGCCTAGAAATGCTCCTCGACACGCTGGATGCGACACATCACCCGGGCGCCGCCTTCAGGCCTTATGCCCACCAGAATGGCGGTCGGCCGTTGCTCGACATTGGTCGGGTTCGCCAGGAAATACAGCCGTCCGTCGATGCGTTGGGGCACGAAATGGACATAGCGTGGGCTGGCCCCGGGATAGATGCCGCGTTGTCCGCCGACGAGGCGCGTCCAGCCCCGCGCTTCGCCGAGCGGCAGCACGTTCGGATCGTCCCCGGGCTTCTCGTTGTGAAAATCGATCCGAGGCACGAGCCTTGTCGTATCGGTGCCTTGCGGCAGCACGAAGACGACATCGCCGTCGAAGAAGTGGTACTCGCCGTGCAACACGAGAATCCGCCGCTGGACGCCGGGCGCGATCTCGATATCGGCTTGTCCGACCTCTGAACGCGGCAGTTTCCGAAGCGGAAAATTCCAGGCGAACGGCGCCTTGTCGTGCCCGAAAAGCGCGAAGGTGAACGCGACATCGTCGAACATCTTCGACCGCATCGTCTCGACATAATGGCGGCAAAAACCCGCCGATGCCTCGACACGGGTCGCCAGCAGCGTCCCCAGCTTCCACTTGCGGCCATTTGCCGGATATTCGACGGTGTCTGTCCGATATCTCTTGCCGAACCGGAACCGTTCGTCGGTGCAAGTCTGGGCCCCGTCATCGCGCGCCCGGCACCAGGTCAACCGATTCGGCCGGACAACCAACGCCGTCATTGACTGATAATCATAGGCACCATGGCCGGGCTTCCACTCCGTCGCCGAGAAGACCTTCCGCCGGTCGATCCACAGGCTGAAAAAGGCGGGCGGATCGGCACCCCCCATTCCATAAGCGAAGGCCTGTTTCTGGCCGTCGCGCAACCGCAGGCGCCAGCCGTTCGGCAGAACGCAATCAGTGCGCTTGCTCGCCTTGGCGCGCGACAGCCCGCCATCGATCCGGTGAGGAAGCGTGCGGAAGCTGGTCGGGTCCTCGTCGAACGCGCCGCCAAAGCGGATCAGCGCGACATTGCCGCGCCGGCTGCAGGTGATATCGGCATGGGGCGTCCAGTAATTGGCCCAGGCTGGTGATGCTGCGGCAAATGCCGGGGCAATGAGCAAATAGCGCCAGGACATGAAATATTCCCTTCTTGAAGGGATTCTATCATCGCCACGGGAATGGAACGCGCGGAAAAGGCAGCAAAAAACCGCAGGTGCCGGCAAATCGTCGTCACGATGACGTACAAAAGGCCCTTGATCGGCCCGCTCCTTCGCCCCGCTCCTTCAGGGTCGGCGTTTCGCCGGCCCGCACCAGCCGATCGTCACCGCAAGGCCGAGACCGCATGGGGCTCGGTCGCCGCATGCATCGACCTGCCAGCCCGAAAGAAACCTAAAGATTTCGACAGCGGTTTAATGGAAGGTTGGGCCAATAGGCGTGCCTTCATAACGCGTGCAATCGGGCATGAACCGAAGGGACTTCACCAAATCGGGTTTGCGCTGATCAGCGGGAGCAGGCGACACCTTGTAGATGGAACGACACCCAGGAGTTGGAAACATGGCAGTCAAACGGATGGACAATGTCGGAATCGTCGTCGAGGATCTCGAAGGGGCGATCGATTTCTTTCGCGAACTCGGCCTCGAGCTCGAAGGGCGGGGCGCGATCGAAGGAGAATGGGCCGGACGGGTGACGGGACTGGGCGATCAGCATGTCGAGATCGCCATGATGCGCACACCGGACGGCCATAGCCGGCTCGAGCTCTCCCGCTTCCTCACGCCGCCTGTCGTCGCGGATCACCGCACTGCCCCGGTCAACGCGCTGGGCTATCTCCGCGTCATGTTCGCCGTGGACGATATCGACGACACGCTTGAACGGCTCCGCCCGCGCGGCGCGCAGCTCGTCGGCGAGCTGGTCCAGTATCAGGACACGTATCGGCTCTGCTACATCCGCGGGCCCGAAGGGCTGCTCATCGGACTCGCCCAGGAACTCGGCTGAGCGCGTACCGCAATTCCGGCCCTCTTCCTTGACGCCCGGAAGCGCTCACCGCGTGAGCAGCCTCCGCCGCCCCACCGCGATGAAGCTCGCCACGAACAACAGCACGGTGAACAGCGTCAGCCAGTCGAGCGGCGCCGGCCCGGCTACGAAGCCGAGATGCGCCAGCATCGCCCAGCCGCCGCCAACCACCAGGATCAGGTAGAAGGCCATGTTGCCGGCCTCGTACGACAGGGTGCGCCCCAACTCGTCCGACAGCCGCCAGACAGCGACCCCCAGCACGGTGAGGATGGCGATCAGGACCAGCGCGCCCGCCAGCGCGGCCGCCGGGGACACCACGCCGCCGTGCCCGGCAAGACCCAGCGCGATCAGCAACAGGCCGCACGCGGCAGTCCAGACATAGCTGTAGAGAAACAACCGGCCGCGTTCGCGCATCTCTTCCGCCGCCACCTCGTCGGCAATGAAATCGGCGCCCGTGTGAGCGCTCGCCAGGGTAAGGGTCCCGAGGCACCCCATGACGACAAGGGTCGATCCGGCCACGGCGGCGACCCATTCCGAGCCGCCGATCGCGCCCGCTCGGGCGAACGCGCCGAAGCCCCGGATGACGAGCACGCAGAGGATAACGGCCACCGCGCTCGCGATGGCGAAATTGCGGACGGTCCGGCGGTTGAAGGGCCGCTTCCAGCTGCTGAAGCCGACGCACGCCATCGCGAATATCAGGGCCAGACCCAGCTTCGCCGCGACCTGCGGCGATCCGAGCATCGCACCCATTACGTCCTGGTGCAGGAGCGCGGAGACGCCCCACACGGCGATCACATAGCTGACGGCGCCCGCGGCGCTCCAGGCCGCGAAGTTGCGCCATTGGGCGCTGGGCTTGTCGTTCGCCATGGCCGTCATTCCTCCTCGGGTTCCCAATGGTCGACAAACAGCTCGGGCACGGCGACGCCGAACAGCTTCGCCATGCGCAGCGCCAGCGGCAGGCTGGGGTCGTATTTGTCGGTTTCGACCGCATTGATCGTCTGCCGCGAGACGCCGAGCCGCCGGGCCAGCTCGCCCTGGCTCCACGCCTTCGCTTCGCGCATTTCCTTCAGGCGGTTTTCCAGAACGAGCCTCCAGCTGTAAAGAGCTCTTTACAGGGGTGCGATGCGGGGTGTCAAGAGCTCTTTACAGGCCATCGGGCGACGAATGCATCGAGGCCATCACACGCCTAAAGCGAATTGCGGTGACATGGCGTACCCCCCAGTGTCGCCCACAACGCATCTTGAGGATCATGACACAAAATTCATTTCTATAGTTCCACGAACAGGGAATCATGCTAGCCGTCGGCCGAGTCCGGGGAGGGTTCCATGCTGGTGCGACTGCGATCATTCACGTCCGGGCAGCGTCGCTTCGAAACCTTGGTTGATGGCTATGCCCTGGTCCTGGCCGAGACCGCCGGAGCCCTGATAGGCGCATTCTCGTCATCGGCGGGCGACCCCCGCCATGTCGTGATAAAGCAAAACAAGACCAGGGCGGATGCGCTGAGCCGCGCGTTGCGGACTCGGAGTGCGCGACGATGGAGTGCCCCCGACGAGCGGATCGCCGTGTTTGCACTGCTCGACGCGCTCGACAGCGCCATGGCCGATATCGACCGGGCGGCACGGACAGCCCTCGGCGTCGAGACCGACCCTGCACTCGGGGAACTGGAGCGTGCCCTGATCGATGCGATCGATGTCGTTGCCGCAGCGTTACCGTTCCTGCGTTCGACCAGTACCTATCGCCCCCAGTTGCGTCTGGCCGCGACCGACATCGCGAAGCTGGGGGAACGTGCCGCTGCGCTGCATGTCGGAGGGTTGCGGGCGCTGAGCCGGGCATCGCCTGACGCCGCCGAACTCGCGGTTCGGCACGACATCTATGCCCGTCTCGAATGTATCCGCCATCGGTTGACCGAGGCCGGGATCGCGATCGAGCGCCTGCCGGGTTAGGCGCTGCCGCTCCGCCCGATCGCGATTGCCGAAAGATCGGTTGTCGGATCGATCCGCCGGCCAACTTCCTTACGCTCGGAATAGCGATCGACGAGTTGCACGGCATGCGGGCGCAGCAGCACCGTGAACCGCACCAGTTCCTCCATCACATCGACGATCCGGTCATAATAAGCCGATGGTTTCATCCGGCCGTGCTCGTCGAATTCCTGGAAAGCCTTGGCGACGCTCGACTGATTGGGGATGGTGACCATGCGCATCCAGCGGCCGAGCAGGCGGAGCGTGTTGACCGCGTTGAACGACTGCGAGCCGCCCGACACCTGCATCACCGCAAGCGTCCGGCCCTGGGTCGGGCGCATGCCGCCCATCGACAGCGGCAGATGGTCGATCTGCGCCTTCATGATGCCCGAGACCTGGCCGTGCCGCTCGGGGCTGCACCAGACATGACCCTCGGACCACATCGACAACTCGCGCAGCTCATGGACCGCGGGATGGTCGTCACCCTTGATCTGGTCGGGCAGCGGCAAGGTGCTCGGATCGAAGATGCGCGTCTCCGCCCCGAAAAATTGCAGCAGCCGGGCTGCTTCCTCGGTCGCAAAGCGCGAGAAGGACCGCTCGCGCAGCGAGCCGTAGAGCAGCAGGATGCGCGGTGGCGGCTGGTCGGCACCGAGGCCCGTGGCTGGACGGCGATGGGCAAAGTGCGGGTCGAGCGCGGGCAGGTCTTCGGGGTCGGTAAGGTCGCGAAGCGGCATCAGGCAAATCGATCCAGTGTCTTGTCGATATGCGGCTCGAGTCCCGCATTGCGGATCATCGCCAGGGTGTTGCGTGACGTGCCGCAGTCGGGATGGTGGCAGATGATGATGTCGGTCATTCGGCGGCACCCGAGTTCGCGGCTTCCCGTTCGGCCGCATCGTCATGGATCGATTGGAGGCGCTGGCGGATCGCCAAGGCGGGCACGTCTCGCGCGCGGATCGGCAGCTCGACCAGCCTGGCGATTCGGCGCGCCAACGCGTCGTGCGTCGCTTCGAAGGCGGCGTCGACCAGTGCTTCGTCTCCTTCGACCGCCGCCGGATCGGGTAGTCCCCAATGCGCCCTGATCGGATGTCCCGGCCAGATCGGACAGGTTTCTCCTGCCGCGTTGTCGCAGACGGTGATCACCAGATCGATTGACGGCGCCTCCGGGCCTGTGAACTCGTCCCAGCTTTTCGAGCGCAGGCCTTCGATGGGATAGCCGTGGCGCTTGAGCAGACGGATCGCGCCGGGATGCACCGTGCCCTTTGGAAACGAACCGGCCGAGAAACCGGTGAATCGGCCTTCGCCAAGCCGGTTGATGATCGCCTCGCCGAGAATCGAACGCGCGCTGTTGCCCGTGCAGAGCACGAGAATGTTGGTGGTCTCGAGGGTCACGCCGCCTCCGTCGGTTCGCAATGGCTGCGAAGCACCACCTCGGCCAGCGAGGCGCAGATTTCGGGCGAGCCGCCACAGCAGTCCTGCAGCAGATATTCCAGCAACGCCGTCATGTTCTCATATTTCGCCATATAGATGATCGACCGACCCTCACGCCGACTGTCGATCAAGTCGGCATGGGCAAGGATCGTGAGGTTCGCCGAAAGTGTGTTCGGTGGCACGTCCAGCCGGCGGGCGATTTCACCCGCCGGGATGCCGTCATGGCCGGCCTGGACCAGCATGCGGAAGACAGAGAGCCGCGCTTGATGCGCGAGCGCAGATAGCGCGGTGACAGCGTGCTTCATTTCCATTGTTCCTCATTAGCGGAAATGAGGACACCGGCAACGTCCATGGGCGATGAAGATGAACGTCGCCCGACTGGTGTCACCGCCGAACGATCAGGCATCGTCCCTACCGTGCCGTTCCGGCCTTGAGTTCGAACGAACCCGCACGACCCTTTGCGAATGTCTGTTCGCAGGCGCTCGCACCTGCCGACTTGAAGGGGCACGCCATTGCGGGGGCCGATATCGAAACGACGAGGGGCGCCTTGTTGGCATTCTTGATGTCGCAGGACGCGCGCCTCAACTCCGGATCGGAATAGCTGTTCCGTTCGGGATCGAGAATACGCACGATCTGCTCGCCACCCGATCGAGTGACATGGCAGATCATCTCCCAGCGTCCCTCGCCCCGTGCGGACACTGTCGACATCGCGTCCTTACCGTCCCCCGCGAGAGCTGCGCTCGTGCTTGTCACCAACAGCATCCCCACCATCAAGCTCTTCATTCCATCCTCCTAAAGGTTCCATATTTCCACAATAGACGAAATAACGAATATTGAAAGGGGCTTGTGATGACCGTGACGGGGTATTCGCGGTCGTTCGCAAGCGCAGGAAGGCGGCGACAGCGCCTAATGTTCCATGCGTCGCCCGGTGTGGAAATACCCTCACCAAAGCGCTGCCGTCGCCGCCAAGCGCTCAGCCTCTCTTCCGAATCTCGATCCGGCCCGACGACCCGGCCGTGAAAACCTGTCGGCATATCTTCGGTTGCGGCGTCGGTAGAGTGCAGCTGTAGTGCGGGCTCTTCAGCCAGATGGTCAGCGGCCTGTCCGTGGCCGCCTGGTAAGTGCAGCTACCGCTGATGGGCTCGCCAAGATGCAGCCTGTCGGTCTTGCCGCGCGCTTCCCGGCTTACCGTCTGGCCCTTCTTGTCCTGATACTCGCAGCGAACCACCCAGTCGCCCTTCCCGGAGATTCGGACCTGAAGCACCTCATTGGGTGGTTCCCATTGGCCATGCGCAGGTACGGCAGCGAGCATTATCAGCAACGGCGAAACATTGAGCCATTTCATTGGACGTCCTCCCGGTTTGGGATCAAGCCGGCGCGACTCGATTCCATATTTCCACGATATCAGAAATATTGGTTGAACCAAGTCGGTATGAGCCGCCAGTGGCAACGCGCAATCTGCCCGTTCTGTCGGGCTGGACTGTTGATGTCTGCGACGGAAAATTAATTAACTATTTGATTTATATCAATAAAAAATTCAGCATCTGGCGCGGAAAATGTCAGCAAACTCCCTGACATTTTGCGCGCCCCGCCCTTGATTCAAATCATATCCCACCGCCGCTATCCCGGCACCATGATCTACGAGCCAGAATTCGCCGATCAGGCCCGCACCATGTGCCGCCTCGGCGCCACCGACGAGGAACTCGCCGAGCATTTCGGCGCCTGCGTCCGAACCATCTATCGCTGGCGCAACACGCATGAGGCATTCGCCGAGGCGGTCGTCGCCGGCAAGAAGCACGCCGATGCCCGGGTCGAGCGCGCGCTCTACTCCCGCGCTATCGGCTGCACGGTCGAGCGCACCAAAGTGTTCAAGAGCGCCGGCGAAGACCCGGTCTACGCCACCTACCAGCATCATTTGCCGCCCGATACCACCGCCGCGCTGAACTGGCTTCGCGTCCGTCAGCCGAAGAAATGGCGCATGGCGGAGAAGGAGGAGGAGATGAGCGAAAGCCGAAAGGCGCTTACGGAGTTCGTCCGCCGCTGCGAAGCCAGAGACGAGGAGAAAAGGCTGGCGCGACAGCGGGAGCAGCAGCCGTCGACACCACCGCCTCCTCCGCCGCTGGAACCCGTCGCGCTGGCGCCCGATCCGGCGCCGCAGCCCTGCCCATGCCCGGATGAAGACCCGCACCCGGCGCCCGCAACAAAACCGGCCCCACCGCCGCCTCCTGCGCCAAAAACCGTGATGCGCCCGTGCGACTTCCCCATCAGCAACCGGGGCCCGGGAGGCTATGGCTGGCAGCCGCCCGACCCCGGCGGCTGACCGATTGCGGCATGGACATCGCCGATCCCGTTCCGGCTATCGCAATGGCGTAGATTGTCCCATAACCGTCCGGCATCGATCTTTCCGCCCCGATGGAAGGGGCTATCCTGGTCGCCACACCGCTCGCACAGGAGATCATGAAATGTCCCCCATCGCCGTCATCGTCATCGATGCCCAGCAATCCTTCCGCCACGCGCCCTATTTCCGCGAGGACGATCTCGCCGCCTATATCGAGCGCCAGCAGGCGCTGATCGACGGCGCCGTCGCGGCCGGCCTGCCCGTCGTGCAGGTCTTCCATGTCGAGGAGGAGGGGCATTTCTCGGAAGGCTCGGGCCTGGTCAGGACGCTCGAGCCGCTGCGCTTCGTGCCCACCGTCACGTTCCGCAAGCGCCGTCACAGCGCGCTGATCGGCAGCGGGCTCGACGTGTGGCTCACCATGAACGGCATAAGGCGCGTGATCGTTTCCGGCATCCGCACCGAGCAATGCTGCGAGACGACGACGCGCGGCGCCTCCGACCTGGGCTATGAGGTCGACTTCGTCGGCGAGGCGACCCTGACCTTCCCGATGACCGACGCCTCGGGCCGGGTATGGAGCGCGGCCGAGATCCGGGCACGGACCGAACTCGTGCTGGACCGCCGCTTCGCCCGCATCGCCACCGTCGAGGCGGCGCTCGGCGGATCCGCGGAGCAGCTTGCCGCATGACCGCGGGCGTGCCCGGGCAACGGCGCGAGATACCGGTGGTGGTGGTCGTGCCGCCGCGCGTGCTGCTGCTCGACCTCGCCGGTCCGCTCGAGGTGCTGCGCAAGGCCAATCTCGAACAGGCGGCGGTGCGCTTCGCCGTCACCTATGTCGGCCCGCATGCCCTGGGCGACAGCTCGATCGGGCTCGGCCTTGCCGGCATCGCGCCGCTGCCGGACTCGCTCCCGGCCGGCGCACTGGTCGTGGTGCCGGGCTCGACGGACGAACTGCTCGGGCAGGGCAGGGTGAACCGCGCGGCGGATGATGCCGCCGAGGCGGAGATCGTCCGCTGGCTGGCGGCTGTCGTGCGGCCGGGGATGCGCCTCATGTCGATCTGCTCCGGCGCCTTGCTCGCCGGCCGGGCCGGCCTGCTCGACGGTTATGAATGCACCACCCACCACGCGACGATCGCCGAGCTGGTCCACGCCGCTCCCCGGGCGAAGGTGCTGGAGAACCGCCTGTTCGTCGACAGCGGCGATCGGCTGACCAGCGCAGGCATCACCGCGGGCATCGATCTCATGCTGCACATCGTCGCGCAGGAGGCGGGGCATGCGACCGCGCTCGCCATCGCCCGCTATCTCGTCATCTATCTGCGCCGCAGCGGCGCCGACCCGCAGCTTTCGCCCTGGCTGGAGGGGCGCAACCACATCCACCCCGCGATCCACCGCGCCCAGGATGCCGTCGCCGCCGACCCCTTGCGCGACTGGTCGGTCGCGGCGCTGGCCGAGGTCGCGGGGTCGAGCCCGCGCAACCTGTCGCGCCTGTTCAACGATCAGGCGGGCATGAGCGTGACCGACTATGTCAACCGCCTGCGCATCGCGCTCGCGCATGAGCTGGTGACGGCGTCGCAGCTCAGCATCGAGCTGGTCGCGGAACGGGCGGGCTTTGCGTCCGCCCGCCAGTTCCGCCGCGCCTGGAACCGCCTCCACGCGGTATCGCCGAGCCGGTTGCGGCAGGCGCATTCAGTGCATTGATGGGCGCGGGGGATGGCGGGTCAGCGGGTGAGCACCGAATAGACCATCCCCATCTTGCCCTTCATCTGGCCATCCTTCATGCCCGCGGGGCAGTCGCCGGTGCGCTTCGCGACGATCTTCTGATCGTCGCCGTTGACGCTGAGATCGAGCACCTCATCGAGCGTGTAGCCGGTCGCCACGTCGCCGGTCAGCGTGCCGCGCGTGGTGACCGGCTTCATGCCGGGCACGCCGCACACGGTCACATAGGTGAAGCCGGTCGCCGTCTTGGTGAAGGTGCGCGCGGTGCAGTCGCCGCCGTTGCCGATCTGCTGAAAGGCCGAATATTTCGCCTCCGACTTCTCGCCGACACAGAGCGTGTCGGTGGACAGCTCGTCGCCATTGGCCGCGACGTCAGTGAAGGTCCACAGGCCCGGCTGGCGCCTGGGCGCGGGGATATTGGGCCTGGCGTCCGAAGCGGTCAGCAGGTCCGTCTCGGGCGAGTCGACGACCTTGCTGTCGGTCGCGACCTCGTTTGCCGCCGGCGCTTGCGCGGACGGCGAACAGGCGGTGGCGGCGAGCAGCGCCGCGGCGGCGAGGGTGATGCGCATGATCCTGTCTCCCTGAATGGCTCAGCAACCGCCGGCGGACCGGCCGACTTTGCGGGCGCTGTAATAAGCGGCGTAGCTGTCGCGGGACGCGCGATCGACGCCGCGGACCAGGCCGACGATGCCGCGCCCGTCGGGCGTCAGCTGGAAGATGCCGGTAAGGCGCGTCTTGCTCTCGTCGGAGCTGGTATCGACGATGTCGAGCGTGAGCACGCGGCCGTCGACCGTGCCGGTGAACTCGCCGCGCTGATATTCATAGCATCCCGCGACGCGGTCGCCCTCCTGCTTCAGGTGGATCCAGCCCCAGCCGCTGGCACCGTCATAGTTTCCGGTGAGATCGGGCGTGCTGGCCGTGGCCGTCGTCTGGCGGCCATAGCCGTGGAAGCCCGTCATCCCGGTATAGTCGTCGCCGTGATTGCTCTCGATGGTCAGGCGGACCCAGCGGCCGACCGGGCGATCCTCCGGCTTGAACGCAAAGGACTGCCCGTTGGCGTTCATCCGCAGCTCCCCCGACAGCACGTCCTCGAAGCCCGAGCTTGCCGATGTGTTGGACAGCGCGACGGTGAAGCCGCGCGGGGCCTTGCGGTCGCGGTTGAGCCCGGCGGTGTCGAACGCGATCCTGCTGAGCTCGGTCTCTTCGGACAGCTCGAGGACGAACACGGCCTGGCCGGCCTCGCCGGTCCAGTCGGTGCTGGCGGATTCGTCGATCAGGTTGAACGGGCTCGACGACATCTCCGAGATGTCGGCGTCGGCCGGCATGGCGACGATGCGCGCACCGGCGCGATAGGTGAAATAATCGGTCCCCGCCGTCTGCGGCGCCGCGGCGGTGCTGATCAGCGCACCCGCGCCGAGGATCGGGAACAGCGCCATCGTCCGGACCCGGCGAAGCGATATCTTGGGGCGAAGCGACATCATGGGAGTTTCTTCCTTTGCTGCATCATGTGTCAGGCAAGACGGGGAAAGCCGGCAGAAGCGGCCATGGCGGGCGAAAGATTTTTGAAACGGCGAATTCGTTGGAGCTCGGCCCGGGTCGCGCCTAGCCTGCGCGAAACCGGGGAAAGGGCGCCGATGCAGGGGGTGACGGGCGATGCATGGAGTGCGATCCAGGCGCTCTTCGAGGAACTGATCGACCTGCCCCTGCACGAGCAGGCGCGCAGGCTCGGCCGATCCACCCAGCCCGCCGACATCGTGGAGCAGACCAGGGCATTGCTGACCGCCGCGACCGCCGGGGGCATTCTGGACATGGCGCCGCCCTCGATCGAGGTGCCGGGCAAAACGCCCGCCTATCGTTCGCTGGCCGAGGGGCAGGTGGTCGGCGGCTTCACGGTCGACCGGTTGATCGGGCGCGGGGGCATGGGCGAAATCTATCTGGCGCGCCGCACCGCGAAGGATTTCGAGCAGCGCGTCGCGCTGAAGATGCTGCGCGCCGAAGCGGTCGATCACGGCGAGACCTTCCTGCGCGAACGCAAGCTGCTCGCCCGGCTCGAACATCCCGGCATCGCGCGTCTGATCGATGCAGGGGTCGCCGAGGACGGCCGACCCTATATGGCGATGGAGTATGTCGACGGCGAGCCGATCGACAGCTGGTGCCGGACGCACAAGGCCGACCTCGACACGCGCCTCAGGCTGTTTCGCGATGTGTGCGATGCCGTCGCCTACGCGCATGCGCACCTGGTCGTTCACCGCGACATCAAGCCGTCGAACATCGTCATCGATGGTGCCGGCAAGCCGCGCCTGCTCGACTTCGGCATCGCCAAGCTGCTCGACGACACCGTGGCGATGCCGGTCGCCACCCTGGCGATGCTGACGCCCGACTATGCCGCGCCCGAACAGCTCGACGGCGACCAGGTGTCGGTCGCGACGGACGTCTATGCGCTCGGCATTCTGCTCTACGAACTCGTGACGGGAGCCGGCCCATGGCGTCGCCAGGGCGCATCGGTCCCGGCGATCATCCGCCGCGTGCTCTACGAAGATCCCGCGATGCCCAGTCGTGCGGCCGAGCGCGCCGACGCGCCGGTTCGCGCGGCGCGCCTTCGCGGCGACCTCGACGCGATCATCCTGAAGGCAATGCGGCGCCGCGCGAGCGAACGCTACCGCACCGCGAGCGAGCTTTCGGACGACGTCGCCCGGCATCAGGCGTTGAAGCCGGTCCAGGCGCGCGGCGGGTCGACACGCTACATGCTCGGCCGCTTCCTGCGGCGCTATCGCTGGGCCACCGCGGCGAGCGCTGCGGCGCTGATGGCGCTGCTGATCGGTGCGGGCGGAATCGCCTGGCAGGCGCGCCAGACGGCGATCGAGCGCGACATCGCGGTGGCGCAGGCCCGCCGCAGCGAAGCGATCAATCGCATGCTGACCGTCATGTTTCGCGACACCGTTCCCAGCGACGCGGGAGAGGATGCTACCGTCAAGCAGATGCTGGACCAGACCGCTGAACGGCTGGTCAATTCGGTCGATACGAGTACCGAATCGGCGACGCTCGTCACCACCTTGTTCGACCTCTATGCCAATCTCGAAGATGCCGCAGGGGCCTATGGTCTGATCACGCGCGCACTCGCGCGGGGTATTGGCAAGGATGATCCGGTCGCGACCGCGCAGATCAAGACGCGCGCTGCGGCCTCTGCCGCGACGCTGGGCCGAAACGAGGAGATCGCGCCGCTGCTCGACGCCGCCGAGCCGGTCTTTCGCCGCGATCCCGAGCGCTTTGCCGCCGATCTGGTCGATATCAACCTCGCGCGCGCACAGCTGTTTCGGCGGACAGGCAAGGTCGAGGATGCGATCGCGTTATTGATGCGAACCCTGCCCAAGGCCGACGCGGCCTTGGCGGAGAATCATCGTGACCTGCTGATCGTCTACAACAATCTGCTCGTCTATATGCAGGAGGCCAGCCAGTTCGACGCGATGCCGGCGGTGTTCGCCCGCGCGGATCGGGTGTTGAAGCGGACCGGCCAGGAGGCGAGCATGCAGGGCCTCGGTATCACCCAGCTAAAGGGCGTGCGCCTGCTCAAGACGAACCAGGCCCATGCCGCCGCGGCAATCTTCCAGGATGTCGTTGCAAAGCGGCGGGCAAGATTCGGGCGTTCGGCCGGCCTTGGCGTCGATCTGCTCCAACTGGGGCGCGCCCAGCTGGTGCTCCGCAAATATGCCGACGCCGCACGCACGCTCGCCGAAGCCGAGCCGATGCTGATCGAGAAGATCAGCCCGAGCGCACTCCCGAGCATCGCCGCCGGAGCGACGCTTGCCGAGGCGCAGGTCGAGGCGGGCGATACGGCCTCCGCTAGCCGCACGCTCGACCGGATCCAGCCGCTGGTGAAGGCGACGCCGCCCAATCCCTCCTATCCGATCGTGCTGCGCGCGCGGGCGATCGCGCTGCTCAAGCAAGGCAAAAGCGCCGAGGCAGGCGTGGCGCTCGACCAGGCCGAGCAGGTATTCAAGGCGTTGGGGCCGGCGGGCGCAAGCTATCTCAAGGGATTCCCGGCTCTGCGTGCGCGGCTGGCGAAGACGGACTGATACGCGCCCAGGCGACGGCCATCTCGTTATGGAACCAGGCACGGGCCTGAACCCACCGCGGCGTACGGTGTGATCGCTGACGCCGAGCACATTGGCGGTGCGGCGCCAGCAACCACGCGGCAAATCGCCCGCCGTTGCGAGAAATGCGCAGGCGATGTCCGGTTCCGCGCGATTTTCCCGTCTCTCGGCAGGTCAGGGGGCAACCTGCCCCGCACGGGAGACGGTCGATGCGCAACTCACCCCATGGTCCGGTACATTTGCTCAAATTCGGGCCGCTGCCCCTGGCGCTGGTCGCGGTGGCCGTGGCGCCGTCCGGACAGGCGCAGATTCGCACGCGCACGCCGGTCGCGCTGCCGACCCCGACGCCTTCCCGTATCCCCGACACGGGCCGCATCCGGCGCGCGCCCGGTATCGAGGCGCCGACGCCCAGCCCGACCGGGCCGAGCGCGGTGTATCTCCGGCAAGATCGGGAGCAAGCCGCGCAGGCGGAGGAGCCGTCCGACGATCGGCCGGTCCGTGGCCGGCGCCCGCGCGGCGACGACACGCGCGCGCGCACCGGGCGCGATCCGTTCGAGGCCGAGCCCGACACGTCCTCGGAGTCCGTTCCCGTGCGGTCGCGCCGCATCCCGGTCGAAGCAACGCCATCGGAGCGCGATCCGGCCCCGGTCCGGACGCGCCGCACGCCGGTCGAGGAACGCTATACCGATCAGTCCGAAACCACACCCGTGCGCTCGCGCCGCATTCCGGTCGAGGCCACGCCGCTGGAGCGCGATCCGGCCCCGGTCCGGACGCGCCGCACGCCGGTCGAGGAACGCTATACCGATCAGTCCGAAACCACACCCGTGCGTTCGCGCCGCATTCCGGTCGAGGCCACGCCGCTGGAGCGCGACCCGACCCCGGTCCGGACGCGCCGCACGCCCGTCGAAGAAACCTACACCGATGAGGCGACCCCGGTACGACCCCGGCGCATTCCCGTGGAGGCGACACCACCGCCGCGTGACTCGACGCCAGTGCGCCAGCGACGAATCCCCGTCGAGGAATTCCAGGACTCGCCTCCGCTCTCCGTGCCGCCCGCGCGGCGCGAGATCACGCCCGTCCGGCGGGCCCCGCCGCAGCCGCCGTTCGACGGGACATTCTCGAATATCCCGCGGGTCAATCCCCCCAGGATCACCAGCAGTTGCGGTGGACAGGCGCAGCAGCCGCTGACGGCGCGCATCCGGCGCGACGATTTCGATTCCGCCGTCGCCAACATCACGCCGCCATCCGATGCCGCGACGGTGTCGATGCAGGACAGCCTGACCCTGCGGGCCGGCAGCCATGCCGATCTGATGAACAAGCTGCCGACCCTGCGCCAGATCCCTGCCTCCGTGCTCAACGGCGCGTCGACCGTGACGATCGGCAAGACCAGGGTCGATTTCCGGCCGATGGTCCAGAACCCCAAAGCGCTGGTCAACATTGCGAAGAAACTGCGTGCGCTGCCGACTCAGGTCGAAGTTTGCGCCGATGTGCTTGAGGCGATGGAGATCAAGCAGGGCCTCGTCGTGCGCAGCCTGCTCACCTACCGCATCCTGCCCGGCGCATGCCGTGACGAGGAGCGCCGCGCGAAACTGGCGGGGAGTGGGGTGAGCTGCTTCACCCGCTCCACCGTCGGGGAACGCGAATCTGGGTTCAGCAACGTCAGGAACATCCGCTATGTCCGTGATCCGGGCGACCGTGCCAAGGCGCTCGCCGCATCCCGGCTCCAGGCATCGAAGGTCAATGCCGATATCGACCAGAGCGTCGCCGATTTCCACCGCCAGCTGAACGATCCGGCTCAGCGCGCCGAAATCGCCGAGGAGATCGGCGACGCCGAACTGGTCCGGCTCGGCGCGCTCGACGACAGCGCGCTGGCGGGAGAGCTGGCGAACGCAGCGGAGACCAAGGTCGAGCAGATCGCCTTCATCCCGAAAGCGGATGACACCTTGAAAACCTTCAAACCGCTGGGTGTGCCGATCAGCGCGATCAAGCCGCCGCCGCCGCCGGTCGATATCGACTATGACATCGGCAACTATGTCTTCCTCGCCGGCTTCACGCTCGGCAAGCAATATGAGTGGAAGCAGCGTGTCGATACCACGATCAAATGGTGCTTCGTCGGCTGCAAGAAGCATTATTATGCGGAGCTGTTCGCGGGCTTCGAATATGGCTTCGGCCTGCGCATCCCGATCGCGTTCGGCGGCACCTACAACCCGTCATCGGCCATCAAGGACAGGGCCACCCTGACCGTCAAGCTCGCGCCGATCGACGGCAGCGTCGCGGATTACAAGGCGGCGGGCCTTGCCGACAACAAGCTGTACGAGGGCAAGGAGCTGGTCGCCGAGGTATGGGCGCATGCGGGCGCGTCGGCGAAACTGCCGATCGTCGGCGTGCTCGGCCCGGTCGTCCCCATCCAGATCGGCCAGGACTTCACGGACGCGCTGCCTGCGCCGCTCGCCCACGGCCAGTGGACGCCGCCGACACCGGGGGTGAAAAGCAGCGAACCAGAAATCGTCCATGTGTTCGAGGATGTCGACCTGATCGGAGGCCGCGCCAATTTCGGCATTCTCGGCGGAAAACTGCTGCCGGCGGTCAAGGTCACGCTCCATTCCGAGAAGATGAGGCTGACGCTGAAGGACTCGGACGGGCAGTCCTATTACCTGACCAGCAACGGGCAGGTGGTGAATGTCGCGGTCGATCCCTACACGTCGAGCAGCTTCACGGTCGGCGATCCATTCTACACTCTTGGTTTCAACGTCACGCCGGGCATTACCGCGCGGCTGTTCATCGATCTGGCGGTGTGGAGCAACAATTGGGACTGGCCGATCTGGTTTCCACAACTCGCGGTCGATCTGCCGCCCGGCGGGATCGATTTCGCCTGCCATGAGGGCACGGTGTGCACGCGCAAGTTCGGTTTCAATCAGAACGGCGCGCAGACGGAGTTCGCGCGTTTGCTCGAGAAATGGGCAAGGGAATTCGACCCGCTATGGATCCCGAAATGCGTCGACGAACCCTGCAAGCTCGGCATCCGCTTCATCCGCCAGGGGGTATTGTTCTCGGGCCGGCACAAGCTGGCCGACAACCCGGACATCACCATCGCCGCGATGAAGGCCGAATTCATCAACGCGAATATCAATGCGCAGAAGGTCGTGACGGAAAGCCTGGCTCGGAAAGCGGAGGCTGCGTCCAATTCCTGGGGCGTGATCGCCCAGGCGATCTGGACGAAACAGTGCAAGGACGCCTTGTGCTACGACACGGTGACGGCGCTGGCCGCCCAAATGGGCACGCGCGCCCGCGCGATCGCCAAGGCGAACCCCAGCCAGTCGTCGCTCTGGGTCACGCAGCAGGTCAACAAGGAGTTCGTCCCCCAGTTCCGGCAGGCGGTGGACGATTCTGTGGTTCGCGATGCCACGGAGCAATCGTTCGAGATGCAGCGCCAGCTCAAGAAACAGAAACTGAAGACGCCCAAGCTGCAATAGTGCTTCGGTTGACATCGCGGAAGTCATGCATCATGTGAAGTTACATGAAGCATGACGATCGCCTGGCGCAGCCCTTCACTGATCCGGCGGCGGTCGCGCGCTATGCGGAAGGGCCGCCGCGCAAGGTGCCCGGTTTCGCTGACCTTCAGCGCATGGCGATGCTGCTCCTGTCGGAAGCGGCGCCCGGTGCGGCGGACATCCTCGTGCTCGGCGCCGGCGGTGGCCTGGAGTTGACGGTGTTTGCGCAAGGTCGGCCGGACTGGCGGTTGCTGGGCGTGGACCCGTCCGCGGCGATGCTCGATCTCGCGCGCGTCGCCCTGGGGCCGCTCGCGTCCCGCGTCGCGCTGCTGCAAGGCTATATCGACGACGCGCCGGCGGGGCCGTTCGACGGGGCGGCGTGCCTGTTGACGCTTCACTTCCTTGCGGCGGACGAGCGAAGCCGCACCTTGCGGGCAGTGCGACAGCGGCTGAAACCGGACGCGCGGTTCGTGATGGCGCATTACAGCTTTCCGCAGGACGAAGGCATGCGCTGGCTCGCGCGATCGGCGGCCTTTGCCGCTTCCTCCGGCCTCGACCCGACACAGGCTTCGGCATCGGCCGCGGCCATCATGGAGCGCTTGCCCGTGCTGTCGCCGGAGCAGGACGAGGCGCTCCTCCGCGAGGCCGGCTTCAGCGATGTCGAGCTGTTCTATGCCGGCCTCGCCTTTCGCGGCTGGGTCGGCACTGCCTCGTAAAGCGCGGGCGGTCCGCCTATACCCGCGGGGCGCCGGAAGAGCGAGGGAGAGAGAGATGCGACGGTGGTGGATCGTCCCCTGTGCGATGCTCGGCGCGCTGTCGCTGTCGGCCGCGTCGCCCCCGCCGGTGCCGACCTTCCATGCCGATACCCAATGGCTGAAGCTGCCGCCCGCGATGAGGCTGGGCGAGATCACTGCGGTCGCGGTCGATTCCCATGACCAGCTATGGGTGCTGCACCGGCCGCGCAGCCTGGCCAGGGAGGATCAGCCATATGCCGCGCCGCCGGTGCTGCTGTTCGACCGGGCGGGCAAGTATCTGCGCGGCTTCGGCGGGCCTTCGAGCGCCTGGGAATGGCCGGCGATCGAGCACAGCATCGCGGTCGACAAAAGCGGGCGGGTGTGGATCGCGGGCAATTCCCGGACCGACCCGGCGGCGGGCGACGACATGCTGCTCGAGTTCGCCAATGACGGGACGCTGATCCGCCAGATCGGCAAGCGCGGGGCAAGCAAGGGCGATCTCGACACCGCGAACCTGCACGCGCCGGCCGACATTGTCGTGGATGACGCCGCGCAGGAGACCTATATCGCCGACGGCTATGTCAACCGCCGGGTAATCGTCTTCGACAGCGAGACCGGCGGGTTCAAGCGGATGTGGAGTGCCTTCGGCAAGCCGCCGCCGGCCGAGGCTGCGCCAGCGCTGCGCGCGGTGGGGGCGCCCTTCACGCCCGAGAGCGGGGCGGGGCCGCAAGGCTTTAGCGGGGTGCACGGCGTCGAGCTGTCGCGCGACGGGCTGGTCTATGTCTCCGACCGCAACAACCAGCGGATCCAGGTGTTCACGCGCGCCGGGCGGTTCGTGAAGCAGGGCTTTGTCGACCGCAACATGGCCTCGCCGCAGACCGCGTCCGGCATCGCCTTCTCCGCCGATGCGAAGCAGCGCTATCTGTACGTCGCCGACTGGGGCAATTCGGCGGTGCTGGTGCTCGACCGGGCGACGCTCGCGACGATCGGCACGATCGGCGGCAAGGGCACCGCGCCCGGCCAATTCATCGGCCCGCACCTGATCGCGACCGACAGCAAGGGGGTGCTGTATGTCGCGGAAGTGCAGGGGCGGCGGATGCAGCGGCTGGTGCCGGCGGGGCGGCGAAACGGGAAAACGACTCGCTATGGTTAACGCCGTCCCGGCATCGGCCATCGTCACCGCAACTACAGGGAATCCCCGGAGTTTGGCAGGGCTCGACTCGGGCAATTACCGTAAAAGCACCTAGTTTACGGACGCGGCGAAAGGGATTCTATGAGGGCTCAACCAGCCGAGTTCGGGGTCGCCCGTTTTACGGTGGTATGGTTGGACCGAGGGCTGCGACAGCGGTTTTGCGGACCAATTTCCTGATCAAGCCGGTCACGATGCGTGTCTGCGAATTCCGGAATTCCGGTGGCCACCGAACCCCGGGATTCGCAGCCGTACACCCGCCAACACGATCTGCCCTCAGGCCTCGAAGAACCGCTCTCCAGTGCCACGCTTGAGCGTCATTCTCGCATCCTTGTTCCGCGCGCGCGGGGCGCTTTCGGCATAATAGCGCACGCGGTGCTTGGGTGGGTCGCTCCAGAACTTCCATACAAACTGAGCGACATAGTCGAGAGCTATCAGTGTATTTTTCACTAGTAGCGCGACTATCCACAACGGCAATGAAACGGGAATGAATAGTATAAACATTCTTCGCGTAGATCGGCGCCAGGATCGCGGCGACCCAAGTCTAGGCCAAAGAGTTCGAGCCATTTCAGCAATCCCTCGAAAGAGATGGAGGCCGGTGCAACGCTACACATGGCCGTTGATGCTTTCCCTCCTCTTCTCTCTTTGAGACAGTGTGACCAATCGCGGTAACGAACCGATTAACCCTCGCTAAAATAGCCTTATATTCTAACCGTTTCGGCCATATGCTGAATCCGGCCGAAAATGGAACGGCGTCCGGCAATGCCGGACGCCGTCCAGGTGCCGCGGGGCGCTGTCAGAATTTGAAGCGCACGCCAGCGGTGAAATAGCGGCCGATCGCGTCGGCATAGGCCACGTTCGGATACCGAAGGCCGATGCTGCCGGTGAAGCCGGAGGTCTGGTAGATGCCGCCCTTGGCATTGAAGACATTGGCGACGTTGACGAAGGTCGTCACCTGCGAATCCGACCCGAGATCGTAGGACAGGTTCAGGTCGCTCTGGAAATAGGCCGGCACATTGGGGATGGCGAACACCTGGGTCGGGTTGCCGCTCCATTTGATCGATGAGGCGAAGCGTTCGAGGAAGTCGAAGCCGAACCGGCCGATGCGGTAATTGACCGTGAAGTTCACCTTGTCGCGCGGCTGAGTCTCGGTGCCGGCGGCGTTGGTGATGACTGCGCCGGGGATCGTCTCCGTGGTCAGCGTGGGCTGGTGAGTCCAGAGCGCGCGCAGGTTGAGCCGCCCGCTCAGCAAGGCAGTGGTGTAGTTTGCCTCGACGTCGAAGCCCTTTGCCTCGATCCGCGCGATATTCTGGCTGAGCGAGATGTTGAGCGTCGGGAAATTGGCCGGCGAGGTGTCGTTGTACGAGATCGGCCGGACCAGCAGCGCGCAATAGGGCGACGACCCGTCGGACGCGAGGCAGAGCGACTGGACGATCGGGTTGGTGCCCGCGACCGCGCCGATCGCATTGTCGATCTTCACATGGAAATAATCGAACGACAGGCTGAACCCGGGCATGAAGCGCGGGGTGAGCACCGCGCCCGCGGTGAAGTTCTGCGCGACCTCGGGCTCGAGGTTCGGGTTGCCGCCCGCCAGCGTGTTGAGCTGCGCCGCGACGCCGGTCAGCGGATCGGTGACGCCCGAGGCCGAGATGACCTGCGCCTGGTAGAGATCCCACAAGGTCGGCGCGCGGAAGTCGCGCGAGCGGGTAGCGCGCACCTTGAAGTCCTCGCTGACCTTCCATTCGAGGCCGAGCTTCCAGGTGTTGGACGCGAAATGCGCCTTCACATTGCCGTTGCCGACCGCGTCGTAGCGGGCGTAGCGATAGGCGCCGTTGAACGCGAGCAGCTCGACCAGCGGCACGTCCTTCAGCAGCGGGAAGTTGACCTCCAGATTGCCTTCGTAAATGTCCTCACTGCCGATCGCGCCCGACTGGACTTCCTTGAAATGCGCAAGGTTGGATCCGGGATAGGAAGCCGGCAGGGAATTGCCCGCCGGTCCGAGGCGCAGATTCTGCGGGTTGAAGCTGTTGTCCGGCACGCTGGTCGTCACGCGCAGCCCGGCACGGCGATAGGCGCCGCTGACCGCGACCTTGACCGGTCCGGCCCAGCCCTCGAACGCCGTGCCGGTGATGTTGAGGCCGAAATCGTCGAGCGTGTTGCGCGCGCTCCACGACGTATCCTCGAAGATGAAGTCCTTCGCCGCCTGCGACGCGCGGCCGTCGCCGAACAGGTTGATCGGCACGCAGCCCGGGAACGCGCCCGGCGCCGTGATGCTGACGCGGCAGACGATGTTGTTGGTCGCCGGATCGCGCACCGCATCGACCGCGGCATAGAAGTTCATGCTGTTGACGTTGTTGAGCGAGGTCAGCCGCGTGCGGTTGAAGCCGTGCGTGTAATGCGCGTCCCAGGCGAAATCGGCGAACAGCCCGCCTTCGAGCCCAGCGGTCGCCGAAAAGGAGTTGATCCGCGTCTCGAGCGCCAGGTCCTTCATCAGATCGCTGTCGAAGCGGTTGATCGCGAAGCTGGTGGTGTTGCTGTTGGTCAGCGCGGTCTGCTGCGCCGCCGTCAGGAAGGCGTTGCCGCTATAGATCCATAGTGGATAGGAGCCGGCCGAATTGTTCGGGGAGCCGGCCGTCGCATTGGTGATGTTGGTGTAGATCTGGCTGGCGCCGAACGAGCGGTTCTGAGCATAGCGCGCCGAGACGTAACCCTTGATCGTGTCAGTGAATTCATAGTCGAACCGGCCGAACGCCTGAGCCGATTTGAAGTTGTAGAGCAGCCATTCATTATGGACATAGCCGCCATCGCCGCCAACCGCGGCATTGGCGGTCGCCGTCGCGGTGCCCGGATTGAATGCGCCGAGCGAGCCGTCGGGGAGGAACTGCATGCCCGCGAACGGGCCGGTGCGGACGAGGCCGCCCGCCGCCGCGTTGCTCTGTCGCGCATTGTAGACGATCGTATAGGGGCTCGCCGTCGTGCCCGCGCCGACGATCGCCGGATAGAGATTGCCATAGGGGCGGCTGGCGGTGTCATCGATGCCGTTGCGCTTGTAATATTCGGCGCTGAGCTCGAGATGCCCGCGATCGCCGATCTTCGTACCCCAGGCAGCACCGCCGCGCACCGAAAAGGCATCGCCATAATCCGAGATGCCGGTCTGCAGCAGGCCCTTGATGCCGACATATTTATTGTCGGTGATGAAGTTGACGACACCGGTTACCGCGTCGGACCCGTAAACGGCCGAGGCGCCGCCGGTGACCACCTCCACGCGCGAGATGAGCAACTGCGGCAGCATGTTGGTGTCGACGGTGGTGTCGAAGAAGGTGCCGGGAACGCGGTTACCGTCCTGCAGGATCAGGGTGCGGATCGGGCCGAGCGCGCGCAAGTTGAGGAAGTTGCCCGGGGTGCCGAAGCCGCGGCCATTGGCGTTGACCGCATTGTTGGGCGTCGAGGTCGAATTGAACGCGGGGAGCTTGTTGAGGCCGTCCGGAATGCTGGTCGGCGTGGTCGCCTGGAGCAGCTGGGTGCTGACCACCGTAACCGGGGTCGGCTGGTTGTTGCCGTTCTGGATACGCGATCCGGTGACGACGATGTCGGTGCCGCCGGCTTCAGGCGCCTGGTCGGCGGGGGCGGGCGTGTCCTGCGCGGCGGGATCGGCGGCGCTTTGCGCGAAGGCGGGCGCGGCAGTGCCGGCGAGCATCGTCGCAGCGAGCAGCGCCAGGCGACGGGTCACGACTCGATTCTTGGCAGAAATCATATTTTCTCTCTCCCCGATGGGCGTCCTCCAGCGGGCAAGCGGGAGTCGCGTCGTTTATTATTGAGCCGATGACGTCACTTGGTCGCCATCAACGTATCTTGCATACATTATAAAATGTGTGCGTACAATATAGCAACATGTATCCCGGCGCGCTATTATCAGATTTTAACGCAACCGGATCGGTGCAAAACCGCCCGGCCTATCCGATTGGTGTCGATCGCCGGCCGGGTTAAGAAGAGGGCAAAAGGGGAGGTCGTCTTGATTCCAGCGAAGCATCTGTTCGTCGTCCTGCTCGCCCCGTTCCTGCTGTGCGCCGCGCCGGCGCCGATGGGTCCCGAGCGCAGCGATTTCGGCGCGACTGCGGACGGCCAGAAGGTCGATCGCTATGTCCTGCGCAACGCGCGCGGCACGCGGCTGGGCGTGCTGACCCTGGGCGCGACGATCGACGAGATCAGCGTGCGCGACCGGGCGGGGCATATCGCCAATGTCGTGATCGCGCTGCCCGACGTCGCGGCGTACGAGGCCTCGCCGACCGTCGGTTCGGTGATCGGGCGCTATGCCAACCGCATCTCGCATGGCGGCTTCTCGATCGACGGTGTGCGGTATCCGCTGTCGCCCGATCCGACCGCGATCGTCTCGCATGGCGGGCGCAAGGGTTTCTCGTCGAAGGTGTGGAAGGCGGAGCCGTGCAGCACCGCCGGCTGCCGCAGCATCACGCTGCGCTATCACAGCGCCGACGGGGAGAATGGCTTTCCCGGCGCGATGGACGTCGCGGTGACCTATAGTCTGGGCGCGGACGATGCCGTGCGGATCGACTATGTCGCGACGACGACCAAACCGACCGTGGTGAACCTGACCAATCACAGCTATTTCAACCTGGGCGGCGACCGGGCCGGCAGTGTCGACGACCAGCAGATCCAGATCGTCGCGGACAGCTTCGCGGTGGTCGACGACAAGCGCAATGCGATCGGCGAGATCCGCGCCGTCGCCGGCACGCCGTTCGACCTGCGCACGCTCACCCGGATCGGCGACCGCGTCGCCTCGAACGACCCGCAAATGCTGCTCGGCAATGGCTTCGACCATAATTTCGTGCTGACCAAGCCGGCGGGCGATCCGCTGCCCGTCGGCGCCCGCGCCTGGGATCCGGCGAGCGGCCGCACCCTGGAGATGCGCACGACCCAGCCCGGCGTGCAGCTCTACACCGCCAATCACTTCAACGGGAAACAGGCAGCGCGCGGTGGCCGCATGCTGCGCCAGGGTGCCGGGTTCGCGCTCGAGACGCAGCATTATCCCGACAGTCCGAACCAGCCCGCCTTCCCTTCGACCGTGCTGCGGCCCGGCGAGGCCTTCCGGTCGACGACGATCTACCGGTTCGGCGTGCGGCGGTAGCGACGGCCCGCCGTCGCTTGCCCCGGACGGTGACAGCGGCGACAAGGGTGGCGAATGATCGCTGAGCTGCAGTTCACCGGCGCCTGGCGCGACTATCAGGCACGCATCCTCGCCGATGTGGACGCTCGGCTGGCGGACGGGCGGCTTCATGTCGTGGCCGCGCCCGGATCGGGCAAGACGGTGCTGGGGCTGGAGGTGATGGGCCGGATCGGCCGGCCGACGCTGGTGCTCGCGCCGACGAACATCATCCGCGGCCAATGGGTCGACCGGATGTGCGGTTCCTTCCTGCCCGATCGGCCGGCGGCGCCCGACTGGGTATCGCTTTCGCTGGCCGCGCCCGGCCTGCTGACCGTCTGCACCTATCAGGCTCTGCATGCGATCTGGGCCGGCCGGGACGAGGCAGAGGTCGAGGGCGAAGCGTCGCTCGAAACGGCCGATACCGCTACGCCCGACTCGCGTGAAGGGCCGCCGCGCGAGGCCTCCGCCTTTGCCGCGCTGGTGCGGACCCTGTCGGCGATGGGCCCCGTCACGATCATCCTCGACGAGGCGCATCATCTCCGGCGCGAATGGTGGCGGGCGCTGCAGGATCTGGTCGGCGCGCTCGACAAGCCGGTCCTCGTCGCGCTGACCGCGACGCCGCCTTATGATGTGGAATGGGCCGAGTGGCGCCGCTACGAGGAGCTATGCGGCCCGATCGATGCCGAGATATCGGTGCCGGAACTGGTACGGCACGGCGATCTCTGCCCGCACCAGGATTATCTCCACATCTCGGTCGCCACCGCACCCGAGGAAGAGCGTGTCGCGGCCCGCCGCGCGGGGCTGACATTATTGTTCGAGCGCCTGCTTGCCGATCCCGGTTTCGCCGATAGCCTGGCGGAGCATGGCTGGATCGGGGATCCGGAGGGCTATGAGGAGGATATCCTCGACGCGCCGGAATTCCTCTCGGCAATGCTGATCTTCCTGCACGCCGCGGGGCGGCGCGTACCGCCGGCGCCGCTTGCGCTGCTCGGCGTCCGGCGCGGCGACATGCCCCGGCTGTCGCCGCGCTGGATGGAAGCGCTACTCGACGGAATGGTCTTCGCGCACCGCGATGCCTTCGATTCCTGTCCGTGGTTCGGGGCGTTGAAGGCGGACCTGCAACGGCTCGGCGCGATCGAGGGCGGGCGGGTACGGATTGCCGAGGGCGGGGCACTGTTCTCGCTGATGGCCAACAGCATCGCCAAGCTGGACAGCATCGTCGCGATCGCGCGAAGCGAAGCGGCCGCGCTGGGCGACCGGCTGCGCATGGTCGTGCTGATCGACCTGGTGCGCGAAAGCGATCTGCCGCGCGGCAACGGGCTTCGGCCGACGCCTGCCAAGCTGGGCGTCGCCTCGATCTTCGACACGATGCGGCTTGCCGGGGTTCCCGCGCGGCTCGGCGTGGTCAGCGGCTCGCTGGTGATCGTGCCGGAGGATGCGCTGGAGGCGCTGGCCGAGGCGGCCAGATGGTGCGGCGTCGATGCAGCGGCGGTGCGCACCATGCCGCTGGCGGGATGCCCCGGCTATGTGCGCGTGCGGATCGCCGGCGCCGACGGGCACCGCATCGTCGCGATCGTGACGCGGATGTTTGCGGCGGGCGCGGTCACGCTGCTGACCGGGACTCAGGCGCTGCTCGGCGAGGGATGGGACGCGCCGTCGATCAACACGCTGGTGCTGGCGAGCAATGTCGGTTCCTACATGATGTCGAACCAGATGCGTGGCCGGGCGATCCGCACGGATCCGGCGGACCCTGCGAAGGTCGCGAATATCTGGCATCTCGCAACGGTCGTGCCCGATGCGCCGGGGATCGTCGCCGAGGGACGCCGACGCTTCGACTGGACGGCCGATGTGCCGCCCGGCGACCCGATCGGGCGCAGCCTGGGGCCCGACATGGACCTGATGAAGCGCCGTTTCCGCGCCTTTGCCGGGATCGGCCATCGCGGCAATGACGCGATCGAAAGCGGGATCGAGCGGCTCGACCTGGCCGGACGGGTATGGGATGCCGATGCGATCGTCGCGCTCGACGCTGACACGCTGGCGGCGGCGTCCGATCGCGGCGCCGTCGCAGCGCGCTGGCGCAGTGCGATCGGCGGGGTCGAATCCGGGCGGACGATGCGGCAGGTCGTCCGCCCGCGTTATGCGCCGCGCCTGCTCGCGGTCGTCGATACGCTGGAATATCTGGTGCTGACCGGCCTTGGCGGCGCGGCATTCTCCGCCGGCAGCGCACTGCGGTCGTTCAGCGGCGACTTCGGCACCCTGGTGATGGGGTTTGCCGGGCTCACCCTGCTATATGCGCTGCCCAAGCTGGGCAAGGCGGCCTGGCTGCTCGTCCGCAACGGGTCGCTCGAGCGGAGCCTGAACGAGGTCGGGCTGGCCCTGCTCGAAAGCCTGGAAAATGCGCAACTGCTCGATGAGTGGTCGGGCAATTGCGAGATCGTCGTCGAGCGCACCGTGAAGGGGGAGCGGCTGGTGACCCTGCACGGTGCGGACCGGGTGAGCGAACGCCTGTTCCTGGACGCGCTGGCCGAGATCATCGGGCCGGTCCAGAACCCGCGCTATCTGCTCGTACGGGGGAGTTGGCTCGGCCGGCGGCTGCGCGTCGATTTCCATGCGGTGCCGACGGTGCTCGCCCAGCGCAAGGAACTGGCGGAGGATTTCGCAGCGCGCTGGAAGGCGCATGTCGGCCGGGCGACGCTCGTCTTCACGCGCAGCGCGGCAGGCCGCCGCGCGCTGTTGCGCGCCCGGGCGGGGTCGCTGGCGGCGGGATTCCGGCGCACCGTCGATGCGCTCTCCTCCTGGCGATGAGGCCAGATGACAAGATTTTGGCGGGTGGGCCTAGCGCTTGAAGCGGCGCCAGTTGCCGTCGACCTTCGCCATCGCGCGTTCGCAGTCCACGCAATTCGAGCGCCAAACCCCGGAAACCTTGCGTGCACCGTACCGATCCGGCCGATGCTTCCCGAACATGCACCTCAAGCGCCCCAATACGCTTGGCTTCAACAACTCCACTTACGGCGACTCCCTATAACCCGCAGATCGACGCGGGTAGTGGATATCTCCATTGCCACCGGTGTCGTTCGTGCCTGTCGCCCTAGGCGGCAAGACGCGCCGCTGCAACAATCGGGTGCAGGATGCGTCGTGAACTGGCGCCAAGGGGCCCGCGTCCTCTTCCCTGCAGGTGACCCGGATCGGGTACCCAATCGATGTTGCCGCGGCGTTAGGGATCATTCCCTCGGGACCTTCGCGCGGGAAGTCGTCATGGAGGCCGGAATCGGCGAGGGGCATATGGCGCAATCCAGCAAGGACAAGGACGGAGCTCACGCGCGTCTCGCGCCGCGCTTCAAGACGTTCCAGCCTGCCTCGATCGATTGCGAGGGTGCGAAGCGGCGCGCGCATATCCTCGACGTCTCCGCGCGCGGCGCGCGGCTCTATTGCGCCGATGCGCTGCCCGTCGGATCCTATCTCGCGCTGCAATGCTGCGACGTGACGCTCTCGGCGCGGATCGTCTGGGCGAAGGAACAGCGGTTCGGCGTGGAGTTCCAGTTCCCGCTGCCCGATGCGCATATGCGCCGTATCCTGGATCCGGCCGCCGACGGGCAATAGCTGCGGTCCCCTGCTTCCACCCGACAGGAACGGCGCGGTCGATGGCGCGTTGAGGTCGGTAGTTTCGAAGACGAAACCTCATGGGAGTAGAGTCATGGCCGAGATCAACAGCGACGAGAAAGTCGTCGTCGCAAAGAGCAGCATCAATGTCGCCAACATCATCATCGCCATCGCCGTGCTGATCGCGGTGCTTGGTCTGCTCAAATATATCGGCGCTTCGCCCTTCTGACCGGTGGCGGCCCGGGTCGGCCGCCATTTTTTCGAAACCGCAACACGCTGGAATCCGGACGGCTTGTCGACTTGTCCACAGGATTCCGTTTCGGGGCCGGAACACGGTGGCGGTGCCGCCGTTGACGCAGACGCGAAAGCGAAAAGGGGAAGCGATGAACTACGCTGTAGCGGCCGTTCCTGCGGCCTTCAGATTGCGTCCAGGTTCCACCTGCCTGCGGGCCGCCGGATCCGGTCCGGGCGAAAGCCTGTGCACCCGGCCGCGCGGCCATCTCGGGCCGTGTCGGCATATGCCGGCGCGAATGATCGAGTTCTCCTCCTAGGCTAGGCGCGGTCGAAGGCGTCGAGGATCGGGCAGGGGCCGCTGGCACTGGCGTCGCAGGCATGCGCGAGCCGCTTGAGCGCAGTGCGGGCGAGTTCCAGCTCGGCGATCTTCTCGTCCAGTGCGGCGAGTCTTTCCGTCGCCAGCCGGCGGGCGCGGTCGCGGTCCTCGGTGGCGTCGAGCGCGAGCAGCTCGCCGATCTCCTCCAGCGTGAACCCGGCGCCCTGCGCCGATCGGATGAAGCGCAGGCGCCGCACATGATCCGCGCCATAGCGGCGGATGCCGCCGGCCAGGCCTGATCCGCCGCTCCGTGCGGGCTCGTCGATCAGGCCGCGGCGCTGATAATAGCGCACCGTCTCCACGCCCACACTGCCTTCGCGCGCCAGCCCCGCGATCGTCATTTCCGCCACCGCTTGACTCCGTACTATGGTCCGGACCCCATATGGGCCGGGTCCGCCCGCGAGCAAGGGCGCAGGAGATGCATGATGACGACCCGCCCGGCCAGGATGGCCATCCTCTACCGCATGGTCATGCCGGAGCATGTCTGCCCCTGGGGGTTGAAGGCGAAGGACCTGCTCCGCCGGCAGGGCTATGACGTGGACGACCGCTGGCTGCGGACGCGTGAGGAGACCGACGCGTTCAAGGCGGAGCACGAGGTGAAGACCACGCCGCAGACCTTCATCGATGGCAAGCGGATCGGCGGCTATGACGATCTGCGCCGTTTCTTCGGCAAGCCAGTGCGCGATCCGAATGCGGTCAGCTATCGCCCGGTGATCGTGCTGTTCGCGATGACCGCGCTGATGGCGCTGGCGGCGAGCCAGGCCGTGCTCGGCACGCCCTTCACGATCCGCGCCGGCGAGTGGTTCATCGCCTTCAGCATGTGCGTGCTGGCGCTGCTCAAACTGCAGGATGTCGAGCGCTTCTCGGCGATGTTCCTCAATTACGATCTGCTGGCGAAGCGCTGGGTGCCGTACGGGACGATCTACCCCTATGCCGAGGGACTGGCTGGCGTGCTGATGGTGTCGGGCGCGCTGACGTGGCTGTCGGCGCCGATCGCGCTGTTCATCGGTGGCATCGGTGCGGTGTCGGTGTTCAAGGCGGTCTATATCGACAAGCGCGACATCAAATGCGCCTGCGTCGGCGGGGACAGCAAGGTGCCGCTCGGCTTCGTCTCGCTGACCGAGAATGCGATGATGGTCGCGATGGCCTTGTGGATGGTGTTCGGTCCGGGCGCGATGGCGATGGCGTGATGCCTATTTCTCCGCCTCGGCCAGCGCCTTCATCGTCTCGATCGCGCCCTGGAAGCGTGGGTTGATGCGGTCGAACTGGGCCTTGCGCACCTCGTCCGAGGGCATCAGCGCGGCGTCGTAGATCAGCGTGTAGACGATGCGCGACTTGCCGGTGCCGGCCGGCTCCACCGCGAGCGTGCCGTTATAGGCAAAGCCCGCCATGCCGCCCGCCGTCTGGCTGTAGGTGTAGGAGTGCGCAGTGCTGGCGACCATCGGCTCCAGCGTGGCGTCGTTGAGGCGGCGGATCGTGCCGACATCGCCGGTGCCGGAGACGATCTCGCATTTCAGCTTGAGCCATTCGGCGATCGCGCAATAGCTGCCGACCCGTTTCCACACCGCATCGGCCGAGCGATCGACCAGAATCTCCTTGCGGATCACGACATAGTCGGACGCGGCGGCCGGCGTGGCTGCGACGATCAGGGCAGAAGCAAGGGCGGCGCGTACGATCATCGGTCATCCTGTCCGGTGGTTTCTGCGCCTTCCTATGGCGCTTGCCGGGCGATGCCAAAGTGATTGTTCGCACGCGGCGTCAGGCCGTGTCGGGCTTCACCGGCTGGGGGTGGTTCGGTTCGAGGATCAGCGTCTTGCCCTCGACCCGCCAGGATTTGAGCCGCGACAGGAAGTTCATGCCGATCACGTCGGTGTCGCCGAACGCGGGCGAGACGACCACGGCAAGCTCGCGCGCGACGATCGTGCCGAAGCGCAGTTCGCGGATCGTGCCGGTCTGCGCGTTGACGGTGCCGTTGGCGGTGCGCAGCACGATCGGGAAGGGGGATTCGTCCACCTCGATCCCTGCCTCGGCCGCGGTCTCGGCCGAGAGAGCGGTCACCGTCGCGCCGCTGTCGACCAGCATGCGCCGCTCGACCCCGCCGATGCGCGCATGGACCCAGAAATGCCCGTCATTCGCCATGCGGATGCGCACTTCCTTGCCGACCACTTCCTGCTTGTCGGCCTGGAGAAACGCGGCCGCCTTGGTGAGATAGGGATCGAAGCGCCCGCGATCGCGCACCAGCATCACCACCAGCCCGCCCAGCACGCCCCAGATGACGAGCGTGGTCAAGGTCCGTACCAGCGGCATGCGCCGCCCGATCACCGCCGCGATCAGCAGCCCGGCGAGCAACAGATAGAGCGGCGCGTTGGCGCCAGGATCGGGAAACATCCTGCCTCTTCGTCCATGCGGCCGAGGTGCCGGCCGACTGCGGAATATTTAGCTGACCACCATGTATGAAGCCTGACCGTCCCGCGAAAGCCCTGGGCCGGGCGCTTCCCGGCGAAGGCCGGGACTCAGTCGGGGGACAGCAGTGAACTGGCGGTGCGCGCCCTCACTCATATCGCAGCGCCGTGATCGGGCTGGTCTGCGCGACGCGCCAGGCGTGGCTGGCGATCGTCGCCATGGCGACGGCCAGCGCCAGCACCCCGGCCAGCAGGAACGGCACCGGGGTCAGCGCGATCCGCGTGTCGAAGCCGTTGAGCCAGTCGCGCATCAGCCACCAGGCGACCGGCCAGGCGATCAGGTTGGCGATCAGCACCGGCCGGGTGAACTGCCACACCAGCAGGCGCAGGATGTCGCGGGTGCGGGCGCCCAGCACCTTGCGGATGCCGATCTCCTTGGTGCGCCGCTCGGCAGTGAAGGCGGCGAGGCCGAACAGGCCGAGCGCCCCGATGATCACCGCAAGCAGGGCGAAGGCGGCGAAGAGCTGCCCGCGGGCGCTTTCCTGCTGATATTGGCGGCGCACCAGATCATCGGCGAAGTCGGCCGAGAAGGGCACGGCCGGCACCACGCGGTGCCAGACCCGGTCGAGCCGGTCGCGGATCTCGCTCGGCGTGACGCCGGCGAAGCGCACCGCGATCTGCGCGAAGCCGGTCCGCTGCATGATATAGACGGTCGGCTGGATCGGTTCGCGCAACGAGCGGAAGCGTGCGTCGGTGACCACGCCGACGATGGTAACCGGCACCAGCCCATATTCGTCGAGCGTGATCGCGCCGCTCAGCTGCTTGCCGATCGCATCCTGCGGGGTGCGGAAGCCGAGGCGCTGCGCGGCCGCCTCCGACACCACAACGTTCAGCCCGCGCGCGACCAGCGCCCGCTCGGCATCCGGAACGACCGGGAAAGGCGTGGTCGCATCGTCGCGGCCCTGGCTGTCGGAGAAATCGCGGCCGGCGAGTATCTTCATGCCCATGGTCTGGAAGAAGCCGGTCTCGATCCCGTACAGGCCGAGCGAGACGGAACGCGCCGTGCCGGGCAGGTAGAAGGTGGACATGGAATTGCCGTTCGGCGCGACCGCGATCTGGGTGCGCGCGGCCGCCTCGACGCCGGGAACCCGGCGGATCTGCTCGATCAGGGTTTGCGACATCGGCAGCGTCACGCCCTTGTAGCTGAGATTGCCGACCTGGATCAGGCCGTCGCGCCGGTAGCCCGCATCCATCGTCCGGGCGAAAATCGTCTGGGTATAGATCACGGTGGTGCAGACGATCAGCGCGATCGAGACGGCGAACTGGCCGATCACCAGCACGCTGCGCAGCCGGCCCGATCCTGCCGCATCGGCGGAGGACTTGTTGGCCTTCAGGATCTTCGCCGGCTCGAAACGCGAAAGGTAGAACGCCGGGTAAAGGCCGCCGATCGTGCCGACCAGCAGCACCAGCGCGATGCTGGGCAGCAGCACGCCGTCCAGGCCGAGATAGCGCAGCTTCATGTCCGCATCGAGGAAGCCGTTGAACCAGGGCAGCAGCAGCTCGACCGCGGCCAGCGCGATGACCATGGCAATGGTCGTCACCAGGATGGACTCGCCCATGAACTGCGTGATGAGCTGGCTGCGGCGCGCGCCGAGCACCTTGCGCAGCGCGACTTCGCGGGCACGTTGCGAGGCACGGGCGGTGGCGAGGTTGGTGAAGTTGATGCACGCCATGCCGAGCACCAGCAGCGCGATCACCGCGAAGGTGGTGACGGTGCCGGCATCGTTGCCGGGCGTCATGTTGACGCGCTGCGCCTTGCCGAGATGCACGTCGCGGATGTTGGTCAGATGGTAATCCTGCGCATCGCCCTCGTTGGTGCGCTCGCCATTGGTCACGCTGTCGGGGATATTGCGCTTTTCCCAGGCGGGGAGCTGCGCGTTGATCGCCGCCGCGCTCGCGCCGGGGCGGAGCTTCACGTAATTCCAGCCCTGCTGGGATCCCCAGTCAGTCACTTGCTGCATCCGGTCGGCGAACTGGACGCCGAGATCGAAGCGCGCGACCATCTTCGCGGAGAAGCTGCTGTTCTTCGGGATGTCCTTGAACACGCCGGTCACGCGGTAATCCACGTCGCCGGCATTGTCGACGATGGTCAGCGTCCTGCCGAGCGGGTTCTCGTCGCCATAGCGGCGGGTCGCCTCGCTCTCGCTCAGCACCACCGAATGGGCGTCGTTCAGCGCACTCCGCGGATCGCCGCGCACGAACGGCACCTGCAGGATGTCGAAGATATTGCCGTCGACCATGCGCAGGTCGCCGACGTCCGAGGCCTGGCCACCCTGGATGACCACGGGGGAGAAGGAGCGGACCCACACGACCTTCTCGACCTGCGGGAAATCCTTGGCCAGCGCACGGCCCGAGACGATCGAGCCGAGCTGGAGGTACATCTCCTCCCCGCCCTTGTCGGTCGCGGCATAATAGGTCTGGAACTGGAAGGCGCGGTCGGCGTCCTTCATCCAGCTGTCATAGCTCCGCTCGTACCGGACATAGAGCAGGATCAGGACGCAGGCGGCGAGGCCGATGGCGAGGCCGGCGATGTTGATCGCGGCATAGGCCCGGTTCCGGCCCAGCGCGCGCAGGCCGACGATCAGATAGTTACGCCACATCGTCCTTCCCCCCCTTGTGCCCGCCCGTCATCGATCGTTCCCCATGTCGATGGTCAGGCTGATGTCGTGCGACTGTCCGCTTTCGGACGCGCCTGTCCGCAAATGGACGGGCGGCCCGCCCATCGAAAGCGCCATGCGAAGCGAGTAAAGCTCGAGCCCCGCGCTGATGCGCGGCGTCGGGGCGGCGCGGATCGCGAGCGCGACGGCGCAGAGCAGGGCCAGTTTCAGGACGGATCGTTTCCACATCGGGCATTGCTCAGCATGAACCGTGCCAACCCCTGTGAGGGGAGAAACATCCTCCATGGCGACGATTTTGCGACCAAATCGATGGAAGGGGCTGGAACTGTTTGAGTTTCGAAACGTATAGGCCCGCAACCGCAATGGGCTCACAACCATGTCGGGGGTAAAAACCAGGCCGGATCGGACAGCATCCTCCGGCCTGGTTTTTCCATTTCCTTCGTTGCGCAAGCGCACCGTCGTGCCCGTGCCGCGCTTTGCCGAGCGCGCGCGCCGCAACCGCTTGATAACCTCACCCTGCTATGATTGACGCCTCACGACCCGGGCGGGGGCCCGCGGTTCAATCAGAGCGGGAAAATCATGTTCGGTGCGATCGCCTTTGCCTATGGCCTGCTGACCAGCTTCGTGCTGTCGGGCGCAAGCCGCAACCACAAGCTGCAGCGGCCCAATCCGCCGATCCTGGTTCATGTCGGCCATGTCTGTTTCGGCTGTTCGGCCGCGCTTTCCGCGCTGCTGTTCTTCCATGCCGGGCGTATCTGGCTGCTGGGCAGTTGAACGCAAACGGGGCGGCCGAAGCCGCCCCGCGCATTGGACGTGAGGACCGGGGACGTGAGGACCGGTTAGCGAACCGATCCGCGACGTACCAGGTTGACGATCGCGAGCAGCACGACCGCACCGAGCAGCGACACGAGGATCGTTGCGATGCTGTAGCCGCCGCTGGTGATCGGCGGCACGCCGAACAGCGGCGACAGGATGAAGCCCGCCAGAACCGCGCCGATGATGCCGACCACGACGTTCAGGAACACGCCCTGCTGCGCGTCGGTGCGCATGATCATGCTGGCGAGCCAGCCAATCACGCCGCCGACGATCAAGAGTATAATCAGACCCATCTTGCTCTCCATTGACCAAGGGAAGTGCGCGGAGGCTTTCGCGGGCGCGCCGGGCTCTTTCATGAGACCTTGAACCATAACGGACGGAACCGCCTGGCGTTCCTCCGCTTGTCGCGGCGGTGACTACAGGCCGAGCGAAAGCTGGTTCGCGTCGCGCGCCGGCGCGTCGGCGTCCAGCTCGTCGAGGATCGACCTGGCGAGCGTTTCCGCCGCCCGTGCGCGGAGCCGCGGATCGCGGACGGTGATGCCGATGCGCGCCCAGGCGGGTGCCGCCAGGATGACGGGGGCGAGATCGGCTGGGGCGAGGTCTGGGGCGAATCGGCTCATGTCCCGAAACTAGATCAAAACGGGAACATCGGAAAGCGCCAAATCGGCGATATATATCGCGGCTGTGCGGGGTTCAGGCGAATTCCGGCGAAGGATCGGGATCGGTGCTGGTGATCGTCACGTTGCGCTCGCCCATCGCGACCGCAACCACGGACGACGCGTCTTCGACGCTGGCACCGGCAAGATCGATGCGGACCGGGGCGTCGCCCAGCTCGGCGCGGTTGCGCTTCAGCGCGGCGAAGCATTCATGCAGGGTGCCGTAGAGCGCGCCAAGCGCCATCGGCGCGCCGGCATGGTCGATGCGCTGCCAGGTCCAGGCGACGTGAGGCGCCCCTCCGGGAACCGTGTAGGCACGGAATACCTGATACAAATGCCTGCCCGCCATGCGACGGCAACTTGGGTCGATCCGGATGGTTCCGCGATTGCGCCGAAATGGTTATTTCTCGGCATGGCGCGTTGCGCAGCCGTCGCGATCTGGCCAGATCGGTCATCCGGGCCCGACAGACTGAGGAAAGATCGATGACGCCGTCCAGACGAGAGATCATCGCCGGCGCTGCGGCACTGGCGGTCGCCCCGGCGCTCCATGCGGCGCCCGCCCCGGTCGGGCTGGACGCAAGGGCGCGGCGCAAGGGCCTGCGTTTCGGGTCGACCATCGGCATGCGCGTGCGCTCGTTCGAGGACCCGCAATATCGCGCGATCGTCGAGGCGCAATGCGGTGTCATCGTGCCGCAGAACGAACTGAAATGGCGCTATATGCGTCCCGGCCCCGACAGCTTCGATTTCAGCAAGTGCGACCAGATCTTCGACTGGGCGGAGCAGCACAGGCTGCAGATCCGCGGGCACACGCTGCTGTGGCACCGCACCGACCAGTTCCCGGCATGGCTGGCCGACTATGATTTCGGCCCAAAGCCCGACGCGCGGGTGGCGGAGATGCTCCAGACGCATATCCGGACGATCTGCGCCGCTATCGCCGCCGCATCACCTCCTATGACGTGGTCAATGAGACGATCGACCAGGATAGCGGGCTGATGCGCGAGACACGCTTCTCGAAGGCGATGGGCAGCGGGGAGGCCGTGGTCGATCTCGCCTTCCGTACCGCGCGCGCCGAGGCGCCCGAAGCGGAGCTGGTCTATAACGACTTCATGAGCTGGGAGCCCGACGGCGAGAAGCACCGCGCCGGCGTGCTTCGCCTGCTCGAGGGGTTCCGCAAGCGCGGGGTGCCGGTCGATACGCTGGGGCTGCAGGGGCATGTCAGCGTGCCGGAGGACGCGTCGCCCGCGGCGATCGCCGGGCGCGAGCGGATCTGGCGCGGCTTCCTCGAAGCGGCGACGGGCATGGGCTACAAGCTGATCATCAGCGAGTTCGACGTGAACGACCGCTATCTGCCTGCCGCGATCCCGGCGCGCGATGCGGCCGTCGCGGCGTTCGCGCGGCGATTCCTGGATATCAGTCTGTCCTTCACTCAGCTCCACACCCTGATGCTATGGGGCATGGTCGATCGCTATTCCTGGCTGCAGGAAAATACGCCGCGGACGGACAAATTGCCGAAGCGGCCATGCCCCTATGATGCCGATTACCGCGCCAAGCCATTGCGCGCCGCGATCGCGGCGTCGCTGGCGGCCGCACCGGTTAGACGGAGTTAGGGGCTTTCCGATCCCTGCTTCCTTCCCCGGCAAAGGCCGGGGTCCAGTTGGAAAGGCCATGGTAAGGGGCGCAGCGCCAGCCACGCTCGTCCCCCAACTGGACCCCGGCCTACGCCGGGGAAGGGGCTATCGAATGGACGGGTGCTTCTTCTTCCCGTGCCGACGCGTTACACGGCGTGATGATCCCCGGCCCCGCCCCAAAGGACAGCTTCCTCACCCTGCACCGCAAGAGCCGGACGCCGATCTGGCTGTCGCTCGTCTGGCGTGTGCTGCTCGCGCTCGGGCTGATCGGGATCGCGCTGTCGGTCCACTGGTTCGACCGGGACGGCCTGCGCGACAATATCGACGGCCATGTCACCTTTGCCGATGTGCTCTATTTCACCATGATCACCATCACCACGGTCGGCTATGGCGATATCGTGCCGGTCACGCCGCAGGCACGGATGTTCGACACCTTCGTGGTCACGCCGGTGCGGCTGTTCGTGTGGCTGATCTTCCTTGGCACGGCCTATGATTTCCTCCTCAAGCGCGTCTGGGAGAAGTGGCGTATGAGCGTTATCCAGCGGCATCTGGGCGGCCACACCGTCGTGGCCGGATACGGTACCAGCGGCGCGGAGGCAGTGTGCGAGCTAATTCGGCGCGGCAAGCCGGCCGAGACCATCGTGGTGATCGACGAGCGCGCCGCCGCGCTCCGCCTCGCCGAGGAATGCGGTGCGACGGTGCTCGAGGGCGACGCGACCCGCAACGCGACGCTGGAAGCGGTCAAGATCGACAAGGCCCGGGCGATCATCATTTCGGCCGGGCGCGACGACACCTCGATCCTGATCGTGCTGACCGCACGCCGCCTCGCGCCCGACGTGCCGATCAGCGTCATCATCCGGTCCGAGGACAATGAGGCGCTGGCGAAGCAGGCCGGCGCCACCACGGTGATCAACCCGGCGAGCTTTGCCGGGCTGCTGCTCGCCGGATCGACGCACGGGCCGCATATCGCCGACTATATGGCGGATCTCGCCGCCGCCGACGGCCGCGTCGCGCTGCACGAACGCCCCGTGACGGCAGACGAAGTGGGCCGGCCGCTCGCGCAGATCGGGACCGGGCTCGGCGTGCGCATCTATCGCGGCGACAGCGCCTTCGGCTTCTGGGAGATCGAGGCGGGGCATCTCCAGGCGGGGGATTCGATCCTCGAAGTCGTGCCGCGCATGCACCGGGAAGGGCCGGAATGAGTCCTGGTGGAACTCGCGTGACTCTCATGCATTGATTGACTGGAGAGCAGGTTTTCAGAAGGTCGCCAAGATGGGCAAAGTAATGCGGACGCCGCCGCACGATCTGTTCCGCGAACAGAACAGATTCCCGGGCGGTATAGCCTTTCTGATCCTGATTGCCGTCTCGATCGCGCTTTGGGCCGGGCTGATCGCCTTTATCGCCTGATGGCTCGAGCCTGAATCGTCGCGGCGACTTCACCCTCCCGGCATTGACGTAGATCATTGCGCCTCCGTTCCCGCGCGCCGATGCTTCATCGACAAGGAGAGGCGCACATATGGACATTTCATGGAATGAGGATGCGGTCGCGGCGATGCGCCCGCGCGACTGCGACAGGGCAAGCGGCGATCTCGAGGTCGTCGCGCAGGGATCGTTGACCCGGGTGCTCGATACCATCGCGGCGGGTTTTGCCGGCGACATCCCACGGATGCGGATATCCTTTCCCGAGCGGTGCAAGCCGCCCTTCCGCTATGAAGGCGCCGAGATCGCGGCCTTGCTGGCGGAACGCAACCGCGCCGCGGCGCTTGCTTCTTCCTCGACGACGGCCGGGCGGCCCAGGCGTTCGCGGCTGTCGCTACGATAGGTGCCGCCGTTCCGTCCGTCGGACGGGCCGGTCGATAACGGGGCAATCGCGGCCCCAAGGAAAATTGCGGGTCGGGCGGGTTGCCACCGTCTTCGATGGCGACCATCTCCCCATTTCCATTCCGCCCGCGGCACTACGCCCGGGCTCAGGCAGAATCGTGACCGACAGCGCACCGTCCCGTCCCGCATTGACCCCCGCAGGCACCGGCGCGATCCTGGGCGTGGCGGCTTATGTCCTGTGGGGTGTGCTGCCGCTCTATCTGAAGCTGTTGCAGCATGTGCCGGCGGGACAGGTCGTGGCACACCGCATCCTGTGGTCGGTGCTGATGCTCGTCGTCGTCGTGGTGCTGTTCGGGCGGGTCCGGACGATCCTGGCAGCGGTGACGAAGCGTACCCTGCTGATGCTGACGGCCAGCGCCTTCCTGATCGCGGTCAACTGGCTGGTCTATATCTGGGCGGTGCAGAACGCCCATGTGCTCGACGCGAGCCTCGGCTATTTCATCAATCCGCTGGTCAATGTCGCGCTCGGCGTGGCGGTGCTGGGTGAGCGGGTGCGGCGCATCCAGTGGGTGGCGATCGCGCTGGCGGCGGCGGGCGTGCTGGTCATGGCGCTGTCCAACGGCAGCAGCATCTGGATCTCGCTGGTGCTCGCGCTGAGCTTCGGTACCTATGGCCTGATCCGTAAGGTCGTGGCGATCGATGCGCTGGGCGGGTTGCTGATCGAAACGATTCTGCTCGCGCCGTTCGCGCTTGGCCTGTTGCTGGTCGCGCATGGCGGCGGCGAGGGCGCGTTCGGCCGCGAGATGGCGACCGATCTGCTGCTGGTCGTGGCCGGCGCCGTCACCGCAGCACCATTGCTGCTCTTTGCCGGGGCCGCGCGGCGCATGCCTTATGCGGCGCTCGGCCTGCTCCAATATATCGCGCCGACCCTGCAATTCCTGATCGCCATTTTCGTGTTCGGCGAGCATCTGCGCCCGCACGATCTTGCCGCCTTCGCGCTGATCTGGGTCGGGCTGGCAGTCTATGCCTCGGACAGCATCCGGGCGAGCCGTGCTGCAGCGCGGGAGAACCTCGCCCTGGAGCCGGCGACGCGGCCGATTTGATGCGGCAGGATTCGGGAAACAGTTAACGGTACCCGATCCGTGAGGTTGTAGCGCAATACCGGTTGATTTTTACGGCCATGCGGGAGATATTTTCTTCGAGTTTGACATGCACTTGACAATACCGACCCCAGTTCTTTGATTTTTCCGTCAGGTTAAAAAGCTGAATCCCTGATGCTTTTCTGTGCTGCATCGTCCGCGTTCCCGCGAAAGAACGGGTGGGCGAGCAGATTACACCCTGTGTACAACCTGCAAAAGCGTCCGACTCGTCAAAAAAAGGGGAATCTGGATGGCGAAGAAAACGGCGGTCCTGATCATCCACGGGATCGGCGAACAGGTCCCGATGGAAACGCTCAATGGCTTCGTCGACGCAGTCTGGACCCGTGATCTGTCGCTTACGCGCAAAGACAAGCCCGATCCCAACACCGGCGAAAAGCGCTTCAAAAATGCCTCGTGGAGCAAGCCCGATGCGCGCAACCGCAGCTTCGAGCTGCAGCTGATCACGACCGAATCCGACGAAAATGGTCGCCGCGTCGATTTCTTCGAATATTACTGGGCGCATAGGGTCACCGGGACGACCTGGGAGCAGGTTCGAGCCTGGCTGTTCGGGTTGATGCTACGCAATCCCTTCACCAAAGTCCCGAAAGGCGTGCTGCCGGCATGGTGCGCCCTGTGGCTGGTCTTTTTCCTGTTCCTGTATGCTTCCCTGATTGCCGGAATGGCGGTGAGCAAGGACGTGATCCACCCCGAAGCCGTTTCGTTCGAGCCGGCCCACGGCACGCTCCTGCTGGCGACCTGGGTCCAGGCCTGGCCGAAATGGCTCATCGCGGTCGTGTGGGGCGCAGTCGGACTGGCCCTGGGCTGGGCTCTCACGATCATGGTCGATGTCGCCGGGGATGTCGTGCGCTATGTCCAAGCGACCCCCAAGAACATTGCTATCCGGCAATCCATTCGAGAGAACGGCGTTCAGCTCCTCGAGACCCTGATGGGGATCGACGAGAATGGCCAGCCGGGGCGCACGGAGTATGATAGGATCATTGTCGTCGGGCACTCGCTCGGCACGATCGTCGCCTATGACATCCTGACCCACGCCTTTGGCCGCCACAACACACGGCTCGACCCCACCAAAGTCAAAGGTATCAAGCAGGACAATCGCGTGGCGCTCGAAGAATTGTTGCGTGACGCCTATGCCGACCCTGACAAGGATTTCTCTATCGAGGCCTACGGCGCGCTGCAGGATGCTTGCCGCAACGAGCTCGGCGCGATCGGCAATCCCTGGATCGTCAGCGATTTCATATCGCTGGGCTCGCCGCTGACGCACGCCGAGTTTCTCCTGGCGGCGGATCGGGCCGCGCTGGAGGTCAACAAGGAGAAGCGCATCCTTCCGACTTGTCCGCCGACGCTCGAATTCGACCAGAAGACCGACCTCCTGCATTTCACGTACAGGACCCGCGGGGTGGATGACGAAGGCGATTCCCACGATCCCGCGGCCCCACGCATGCCGCACCATGCGGCGCTCTTCGCTTATACGCGCTGGACCAACATTTACTCGCCGCTGCGCGGGGTCCTGGTCGGCGACATCGTTTCGGGGCCGGTGGGCCACCAGTTCGGCCTCACGCGCAAAACGGGAACGCCACTGAGCGGCATCCGCGACATTGCCGTGCTGCCATGCGCTCTGGATGAAGCCAAATCCACGACCCAGGATCGCAAGCGGCGCATGCTCACGCATCTGCGTTATTGGGACTGCGACTATTCGCGCGACCAGGCTGGTAACGAGGAGCCGTTTCATATCCGCGCCTTGCGCGAGGCTCTTGACCTCGGGCGCAAGCATCGGCCCAAGCCCGCGGCGCTCAATGCGCCGCCGACGCAATGACTGCGGCCCGCATGGCACGCGTAAATCCGGCCGCGTAACCGCGGGGCTATGATCTGTTCGCGCATTCCGATCGACGTCGCGACGAGAGCTGCAAAATTTCGCAACATGCCGCATAGAAGACGTTGGGGCGCGACGCGGCATCGCTGCGGGTGAATGCGAGTAAAGGGACGAGAATGTGACGGGCGATTCCTCCGCGATCATTGTCAGTTTAGCTTCGATCCTGGCGGTCCTCGCAGCTGTCATAACCGCTGCCTTGTCCTTGTGGCAGCTGCGTCGAACCCGGCGTGAGCTTCACGAATTGACCGCGAGCAGGATTGTCGGCGACAGTCTTGAGAATGAGGCGACGGGTGACGCCGTTCTTCGCTCGATTGAGAACAGGACGGGCACTTTCGATCCGGTTCCCGCCGCCGCCAATCCGCCGCTGGCCCCGCTGGTCACGGTACCCGATCTGCCCGAAGAACTTGTCCATGCGCTCGGTGACCAGCACGCGGTCCTGGTGCTCGGTTCCGGCGCTTCCGCCCAGGCCGGCCTGCTCACCGGCACCGATTTTCTCTACGCCGTGATGGAACGGGTCCAGCGGCAATTGCCGCCGGGGCTCGCGAAGGTCATGGACGCGAACGAGCCGAAGCGTGCCTTGGCCGAACTCATGGCCGGGCTGGGCGGCTTCACCAAACTCATGGACGCGTTGAGCGCCGGGGTTTCCCGCGAACGCCTCGTCGCCGCCGTGAAAGACACCGTCGCGACGAGCGAAGGCCAGACCAGTCCACTGCACAAGACCTTGGCGCAGTTGCCATGGCGCGCCGTCATCAATCTCAATTGGGACGATCTTGCCTACAAGACCTTCGTCGAGCAGGCGGACGTGCCCCTGCATTCAGTGACCCCGCGCGACGATTCGAACATTCCCGCTTTCTCGCGTGCGGGAACGCGCCTGCTGTTTGAGCCTTTCGGCGACTTCGATCGCATTTCGAGCATCGCGCTCACCATCGAGGAGATGCGGCGACAGATGCGGCGATCGCCGGAATTCTCGCGTGTCCTGGCAGGCTTGTCGCAGACCAATAGCTTCCTCTTCGTCGGTGTCGGCCTCGATACGATCGAGCCATTTCTGCAGGCGATCGCATCGGACTTCGACACCGTCGGCCGGCACCACTTCGCCTTGGTCCCCGAAGACCCGACGAATGCCGTGCGCCAGTCAACCCTGGGCCGCTTCGGCGTGACCCTGCTCAGCTACGGGGCCGATGCCGGGCACTCGGCGATCGCGAGCTTTTGCAAGCGACTGCGTTCCACGGCGCGCGTCGAGGCCGGCAACGAATCGGCGACGAAGACGCCCTTTGTCCTGTCGCCCGACCGGATCTCGCATATCCGCCTGGTGAATATCGGCCCCTTCGAAGAGCTGGATTTGCCGCTGGTGACATCCGGTGCGGATGGACCTCCGGGTTGGTCGGTGATCTTCGGAAGCAACGGCGTCGGCAAGTCGACGATCTTGCGGGCAATCGCTTTGGCGATGGCGGGCAGCAACGCGGTAGCCGGCAAGACAGGCGCCCGGTTGCTTCGCGAGGGGGCGGAAGAGGGCTTGATCGAAGTTCACATCGGGTCCCAGCAATTACGAACGACGCTCCTCCGTGATCGCTCCAGCGTGATCGTGTCGAGCCTTCAAGAGACGCCGCTCGGTCTCGGCACCGCGCTGGTGCTTGGGTTCCCCGCCATGCGCGGAGCGCGGACCGCCTCGCCGGTGGGTCCGAGCCGCCGCGCCGAGCCGGGCGATCCCGATCCTGCCGATCTGCTCGCGCTGATCTCGGGCGAGGTCGATGGCCGCCTTGCCGACTTCAAGCAATGGCTGGTCAACACTCTGGTCGACGTCGACGGGAACGATCATCAGACGCGGCGGAAGCGAAAGCTCCTCGACAGTCTGATTACCGAACTCGTTCCCGGCCAGATTACCGGCCTCGCGCCGCTGGACCCGACCTTCACGATCCGCGTGACGACACCGGAAGGTCCCGTTCCCTTCGACGAATTGAGCCAGGGCATGGCCTCCGTCTTCAATTGGGTCGGTGTGCTGGTGCAGAGGCTGTTCAGCGTCTGCGCGCTGTCGGATAGTCCGGCGGATGAGCCGGCGATCGTTCTCATCGACGAGATCGACGCGCATCTTCACCCTGACTGGCAGCGCCGGCTGGTCGAATTGACGAAGCGGCACTTTCCCAACCTGCAGCTTATCGTGACGTCGCATTCGGCCTTGCTGGCGGGCGCGCTGCATGGCGAGGAGGTTCGCGTGTTGGAGCGCCGCCCGGACAGGAAGGGCGTGCATCTGTTTCCCTACCCGATCGATCTGTATGGCCGGCGCGCGCAAGACATTCTCACGAGCCCGATATTTGGCCTGGAGTCTGACCGGAACCCGGAGCTCGAACGCAAGGTTCGCGACTATTTTGCGATCTTCGAGGATCCGAAGAGCCGTTTGGCGAGAAAGGACGAGCTTGTCACAATGGCGGCCGAGCTTCGGACCTTTGGCTATATGCTCGATCCCGCCGCCGGCGATCCCGAGACCACGAGCATTCCGACCATCGCGGACGAAGCGGCGGCGGATCGGGTCGCCGAGCATCTGGCGAAGATGTCGGACATCGCGGATCCACCCCTGCCTGAGGCGAGGAGCGAGGCGCCATGATCTTTGTCGACAAGCCCGAAATCGACGAGGACGAATGGCGCACAATCGTCCTTCAGGGGCGAACGCTGAGCGGGAATCATCTCGCGATGTTCGACGCCGATGAAGAGTTCGCGATCAACGACACTCTCTATAAGCGCTTCATGCGGTATCTGCTGGAAATCTTCGGCGGCAAATGCGCCTATTGCGAGACGCGCATCACGTCCAACCAGCCTGGCGACGTCGAGCACTTCCGCCCCAAGGGGCGCGTGGTCGGGGACGATTTCAAGCCCGTCCAGACGCTGCATCCGTCGAAGGGGACGATCAACCACCCGGGCTATTTCTGGCTCGCCTATGATTGGTCCAACCTGCTGCCCTCGTGCATCGACTGCAATCGCTACCGGAAGCACGGCATCGATGATCCGCAAGGTGCCGGCAAGGCGGATCGCTTCCCGGTGAAGGGTACGCACATATGCGTTCCTCAGGATCTCGGTAGCGAGGAGCCATTTCTGATCGACCCGACCAAGATACAACCCGCACTCCACCTCGAATTTCACCCGGACGGAACTGTCTCAGGGAAGACCGAAGAGGGTCGCCGTACGATCGAGTTGTTCGGTCTCAACTTGCGTGAGGGCCTGGTCGAGGCGAGGCGCGAGGCCTTTCAGAATGCCGACACTTTCACGGTCGCGCATTGGAACCATGTTCTTACCGGCTTCGCCGCCAAGCTCGCCGAAGATGAGCAACGCCTTGATCGAATCAGGTCCGGTCGCCGACCCCATGCGGCGATGGAGAGGCTGGCCCTGCGCATGGTCAATGCGCGGATCGAAGCTGAGCGTAAACGCGCTCTGCAGGATTTCTGATGGGGCGGTGGCACTTCCTTGCTGCAACGGCGGCATGCCGGCATCCGCTCCGACAGCGCCGCGCTCCACCCGGTGACGCGATAAAAGGTGCACGACGGCGGCGTGAGCCCAAGCTGTCGAAGAATTGGGACCGCCGCCGTGCAGGTGCATGCTAGCATCGAACCGGCGGCAGTTACCTTACATCCGTGGTGGAATTTCGGGGGTCATCGTAATTCTCGCCCGCCTCGTCGTGTTGCGGTGCAGCAAATTATAACGGAATCGGATCTATCCCGATTTGCCGGCGTGATCGCCATATTCCCAATCATAGGGAACGCCCGTTCCGCCTAGGATGAATCGGACCAGATCGGGGTAGCTTGCCTCGGCGCGCACGTCGTTGGACAGGATCAGCACGCAACGCTTGCTCTTTTCGAGGCAGACCATGGTGTTGCCGGTCTGGTCGTCATGCCCGCCCTTGAAGAAGCCGTGCCCCTGCGGCCCGTCGAACACGATCACGCCGAGCCCCGCGGCCAGATCCTTCCGACGCTGCTCCGCCGGCAGCGTGGGCGCGAGGTTGGGGAATTGATGCGCGGTCGCGATCGGCAGGCCCGGCCTGGCCAGTTCCGCCCGCGCGGCCGGGGACAGGCCGTCGCCGCGTACCAGCGCCGCGACGAATTTGGACAGGTCGGCGATGGTGGTGTCCATCGATCCGGCGACGCGGACCTTGGACCGCTCGTCATGCTCGACCGGTTCGCCCTTGTCGTTCCAGCCATCGGCTACATTCGGGCGGAAGTCGGGGCGCCATTTCAGGCTGGTGCGCATCATGCCCAGCCGGGCGAAGATCGCATCGGTCAGGCCGCCGACATCCTGGCCAAGCCCCTGGCTTTTCCGGCCATTTTCGATCGCGAACTGCAACAGGCTGAACCCTTCGCCCGAATAGCTGAAGCGCGTTCCGGGGTCGAAATGGATGCGCAGCTTCTGGTCCGGCTCGAGGAACCAGAAATTGCGGAACCCGGTGGAATGAGTCAGCGCCATGCGCGGGGTGATGCGCCGCCAGCGATCGTCGCCCGCCAGGTCCTTGTACGGGCCATATTTGCCCGGCGCGATCGCTTCGCTGTCATAGGAAGGGAGGGGCTGATCGAGATCGTCCGCGATGGGCGTGTCGAGCGCGATGGCGCCGCGGTCGACCAGCGTCAGGGTCGTGTACGCCATCACCGTCTTGGTCAGCGAGGCGCCGTACATCACCGTATCGGCCAGCAGCGGATCGCCCTTGGCATTGCGGACGCCGTACGCCTGGACATAAGTGACCTTGCCGTTGTCGATCACCGCAATGGCCAGGCCTTTCGCGCCGGTCTTCGTCATGGCGGCGCGAGCTTGTGCGTCGATCGCTTTGGGGGACGGAAGGGGGGCCGATGGAAGGGACCGGGCTGTCGCTGAGGTTGCGATCAATGCGGTGAGGCAAAAGGCTAGGGCGCGCATGGTGCGATCGTATCGCGGCGGCGCGATATTGACGATGGGACATGCCACCATGAGCATGTTTATTGTGCAATGCAGCAACAATTGGCGCTATTGGGGGTTAAGGATATGCGGGCGAGTCGTTCGCCTGCGGGGGACCGATCGATGCGTACGCTTTCCGACACCATCACGCGGCTGGCCGCCGCCCAATCCGGTATGGGCCAGTCGGGCATGGGACAGCCGCGCAGGAGCGGCGCGGATCGGCTCCTCGAGATGGCGGTCACCGTCGCCAATCCCGGCGATCTGGCGGCGCGCATCTATCTTCCCGAGGGGCTGGAGCCCGGCGCGCCGCTGGTCGTGGTGCTGCACGGTTGCACCCAGAATGCCGCCGGTTACGATCATGGATCGGGCTGGTCGACGCTCGCCGACCGGCATGGCTTTGCGCTGCTCTATCCGGAGCAGAAGCGGGGCAACAATGCGAACCTCTGCTTCAACTGGTTCGAGCCGGGCGACATCCGCCGCGACGGGGGCGAGGCGCTGTCGATCCGCAACATGATCGGCCAGATGCTCGCCGCGCACGACCTCGATTCGTCGCGGGTGTTCGTGACCGGCCTGTCCGCCGGCGGCGCGATGACGGCGGCGATGCTCGCGACCTGGCCCGAGCTGTTCGCGGGCGGTGCCATCGTCGCCGGGCTGCCTTATGGCACGGCCGCGGGCGTGCCCCAGGCGTTCGACCGGATGCGCGGCCATGGCGGACCGAAGGGGGAGGCGCTCGCGGCGCTCGCCCGCACGGCATCGGGTCGCGACGGGCCCTGGCCCAGCCTTTCGGTCTGGCACGGCACCGCCGACATGACCGTCGCCGCCTCCAATATGGAGGATATCGTCGAGCAATGGCGCCTGTTCCAGGGCATCGATGCCGAGCCCGCGCAGATCGAAACGGTCGGTGGGCACACCAGACGGCGCTGGACTGACGGCAAGGGCCGCGTTCGGATCGAGGCGCATGCCATTGCCGGCATGGGCCATGGCACGCCGATTTCCCCGGGCGACGGATGCGGCGCCGCCATGCCCTTCATGCTGGACGTCGGGATCTGCTCGACGCAGCTCATCGCCGCCGCCTGGGGCATTGCCGATGCGGTGCCGGCAACGGCCCGCACGGCACCGGCCGCGCCGCGCAAGGAGCGCCCGGTACCCGCCACGCCACGGCTCGTGCCCGCCGCCAGCCTGCAACCGGAAATGTCCGGCGTGAAGAAGGTGATCGAGGATGCGCTGCGCGCCGCCGGGCTGATGCGCTAGCGTCGACGCCCATCATTCCTCTCCCAAAGGAGAGGAAGCGCGAGCGCATATGGATATCGATCCCGTCTGGCGAGGGCCTTGCCGCCGTTCGCGCGCGCCCATAAAATCCCAACCATGCCAAACCCCGTCTCCATCACCGGTGGCTGCCAGTGCGGCGCGGTGCGCTATGAGGCGGTCGCGGCGCCCGATTATGCCGGCTATTGCTGCTGCCGCGATTGTCGCAGGGCGTCGGGATCGGCCTATATCCCGTTCATGGGCTTTCCCGCCCACGCCCTGCGCTTCACCGGCGAGACGACGGTGCAGGTCCGCTCGCCGGCCTTCCGCGGCGGGGAGGCAGTGCGCAATCGCTGCCCGGACTGCGGCAGCCTCATCTTCGGCGGTGTCGTCGGGGAGAGCGAGTCGCACACCATCTATGCCGGCTCGCTCGACGATCCGTCCTTCTTCCACCCGACCATGGCGCTGTTCGATCGCGACCGGCCCGACTGGGCGGTGCTGCCGCCGGGCCTGACCGTCTTCGATACCATGCCGGGCTGACTCTAGCCGGTATCGGCCGAGGATCCGGGCGGGGTCTCCGACTGAGGTGGCGGGGAGGTGAGATCGATCCGCTGGCGGGGCACGTGCTGGCGATTCTTGCGGCTCTTCGACCGGCGACGCCTGCGCGATCGTGTGATCCCGGACTTGATCATCGGCATCAGCACGGTTGCGCTGCCGATGGCGAGCGCGATCGCGCCGAAGGTGATGACCGGAAAGGTAAGTACCATACCGCTCCCTTGCTCGAGCGATCCGGTCGCGTGGCGCAGCGGGCCCTGGTCGGTGTCCGTCGCGCCGGGCGATCCATGCCGCTCGTCACGCTTGCTTCATCCCATAAATTGCGCAGCGGCGCGAGAGGGAAGGGCCGTTTCGGGAATTTGGGGAAAAGAGCCCCGGCCGAAGAGGGGGATGGCCGGGGCTCCTTGTGGGCGCGAGAAGGGGGGTGCCCACGCGATATGCTTAATGCGCATTAATTAATTTTTGGTTAATTTTTGCTCGATCACTTCAAAATGGAGGGATGCACGCGGACCTCTTCAGCGACGCGCGGCGCCAGCAGCGCCATCAGGTCGGCGCGCCGTCCGAGGATATCCGCCAGCGAATAGCGGTCGAACACGCCGAGGAACGCCGCGAGCGCTTCCCTGACCACGGAGGTCATGCCGCAGGCCGGAGCGATGATGCAGCTGGCGCAGTCGGTCAGGTCGAACCCGTCCTCGCTGTGCCGGATCACTGCGCCGAGGTTGATCTCCGCCGCCGGCCGGGCGAGCCGGACGCCGCCGCTGCGCCCGCGCACGCTGGTGACATAACCCGCCTTGCCCAGGTCATGGACCACTTTCATCAGGTGGTTGTGCGAGATGCTGTAGCTCCGCGCGATCTCGGAGATCGAGCAGGTCCGGTCCTGGTGCGTGCCCAAATGGAGCAGCACGCGGATCGCATAATCGGTGTAGCGGGTCAGGCGCATCGGGGTTCGGCTCGTCGCGATTAAATCAAGTATTATTGTTGCATGTTTTTCGCGACGAGAATAGATGCATCGTCAGTACATGATTTGAGGCAGGCGATGCACGGCGACTCGACCCCCGACGAAAGCGACCTCGAACGGCTCGTACCCCTGTTCTACGCCCGCGTCCGGCAGGACGACTTGATCGGGCCCGTGTTCGACGCCGCGATCGCCGACTGGGACGATCATCTCGAACGGCTGGTCGCCTTCTGGTCGTCGGTGATGCTCACCACCGGACGCTACAAGGGCAACCCGATGGCCGCGCATCTGAAGCATCTGGCGACGATCACGCCCGAGATGTTCGACCGCTGGCTGGCCTTGTGGGCTGAGGTGACGGTCGATGTGCTGCCCGCATCCAAGGCGGACGCGTTGCAGGCCAAGGCGGCGCGGATCGCCGAGAGCCTGAAATACGCGCTCTATTTCCGGCTGCCGCCGCGCGCGCCGACCATCCGACCTCAGGCAATCTGACAAAGGAGCAATGCGATGGCGAACCATATTCTCAGCCCCGACGACCGGGGTCTTGCGGAAGAGCGCGCCGCGGAGCCGGTGATCCACCACCAGCCCATGGGCTTTTCCGACCGGTTCGCGTTCGGCTTCACCAAGCTGCTGCGTTTCTGCGCCGATACCTTCTTCGCCAAGCGCTATGGCCACCGCGCGATCGTGCTGGAGACCGTCGCCGCGGTGCCGGGCATGGTCGGCGCGACGATCACGCATCTCAACTGCCTGCGCCGGATGGTCGGCGACAATGGCTGGATCCGCACCCTGATGGAGGAAGCGGAGAATGAGCGCATGCACCTGATGACCTTCATCGAGGTCGCCCAGCCCACCATGTTCGAGCGGCTGGTGATCATGCTGGTGCAATGGGCCTTCTATATCGGTTTCTTCCTGCTCTACCTCGTCTCCGCAAAGACCGCGCACCGGGTGGTCGGCTATTTCGAGGAGGAAGCGGTGATGAGCTACACGTTCTACCTCGCCGAGATCGATGCCGGCCGCGCGCAGAACGTGCCCGCGCCGAAGATCGCGCTCGACTATTGGGGCTTGCCCGCGGACGCGACCTTGCGCGACGTGGTCGTCGTGGTCCGCCAGGACGAAGCGCACCACCGCGACGTCAATCATGGCTTCGCGACCGAACTGGCCGGGCGCCCGGCCGATCCGCGCCAGGCCGCGCCCTATCCGCCGCATGCCGACACGATCCGGCTCGAGGCCTGAGATGGACGCCCCCTATCGCTCCACCCCGGTGTTCGATGAAACGAGCTTGCCCGCGGCACTGCGCCGCGAGCATCGGACCAAGCCGGGCGTATGGGGGGTGATCCGCGTCGTCGAGGGTGCACTTGAGCTGCGCTTCGCCGATGAAGGACTGTCGCAGATTCTATCCCCGGGCGCCCCCGGGCTGGTGCTGCCCGATCAGCCGCATTGGGTGACGCCGATCGGCCGGATGCGGATGCAGGTCGATTTCTACGACCATGCGCCCGAAGGCATCAGGGATTCCGCCGGCAGCTGATTGCCTTCTGTTCGGCTGAATCGGAGGGTGCGGCCTTGGGCCCCTCGATCAGGATGCCCTCATTGCCCCTGGTCTGCCACATCAGGCTCTGGCCGGGCTTGCGGCCGGTTTCGGAGCGGTATTTGTTGTTGCTGGTGTCGGACAGCATGTTGGTCAGCTCGAACGTCTTCGCATCGATCGTCAGCCGCATCACGTCCCAGGCCAGATCGTGATCGACCGTCAGGGTCAGGCCGCCCGCGCAGCTGTAATGCACCAGCCCCTCGACCTTGCTCGCATCGCGCTTCAGCGCAGCGGAGCCGCCATTGGCGGTGGGCGGCAGGGCGATGAGATTGTCGACTGGAATGTCGGGCGTAGCCTTGATCGATGGGGTCAGCACCGGGCCCTGCGCGTCGCTCTCGTCGGGAGCGGACGGGCCGCAACCGGACAGCAGAATAGGCGCCGCTAAAACCGTAACCAACCACGCACGCATCGAAAAACTCTCCCGGGCGGCGCCTTCCCGATGACAGCGCCGTGCGGCGCCCCGCTAGCATGATCGCGCTGCGACATACTAGGGCGCGCGGTCAGCCGGTGATCAGGTTGAGCGCCCGGCCCGCGGGCCCGATCGTCACGCGCCGGCCCCAGTCGAAGGACAGGAAATCCTGTTCGATCCCGTCGGCGAAGATGACCCCGCCATCGTTCATCCGCGAGGTGACCGCCAGCGGGGCGTCCGACAGCCGTCCCGCGCGCAGCGCCGTGCCGGTCGAGATGCTGGGAAAGGGTTCGCGCACGAAATAGGCGACCGCGCGTTCCTCCACCCCGATCGCGAGCGGCTGATGCGTCGCCTCCATGATCGACCGCGCCCAGCCCGTGGCGCCCGTGCCGGAAGCGACGATCAGGCCGCTCGACGACTGGTCCTCCTGCGCCGGACCGGCGGCAAGGCTGTAGCGCGCCGATTGGTGGCTGCGATGGCCGACGAAGATCTCGTTCAGCGCGAGCAGATGCTCGCCCGTATCGAGCGTCGCCTCCACCATGGTGCGGTGCTGCGCGGCGGCGTCGCCCGCCATGCCGGCGGGCAGTAGCAGGCCGAGCCGGTCGAGCGGTACGCGCACGAGCACGCCATCATACAGGTCAGGCGCCGGGTTGATGCCGAACACCGGCTGGCCCGAAAGATATTTCGCGACGTTCGCGACCAGCCCGTCCTGCCCGACCGCGACCACCGCATCCTCCGGCCCGAACAGGAACCGGTCGAGATCGGCGCGGTGGACCAGCGCCTGGCGCCAGCTATCCGGCACCGCCGCCCGCGCCGCACGCAGCGCGGCGTGGAGCTGGTCGTGGCGGCGCTCCAGATCCTCGATCCGCTGCCCGCGCGTGGTCAGGAAGAAGCGCGCCTGCTCGCGCGTCGCATGGCGCGCGAGCAGCAGCTCATAATCGGTCTCCCGCGTCACGAAGACCGCGCGAGGGGTGATCGTGGACATGGCTCACGCCGCCGGCAGGGGGGCGGGCAGAGCGACTGCCTCACGCCGGAACTCGCCCATCAAGGTAGCGAGCAGATCGGGCGTGACGTTCAGATGCTCGATCGTGTCGAGCTTGCCCGCCAGTTCGCGCGCAGCGAGGCCCAGCATCACCCCCGGCGGCAGATCGCGGTAGATCGCGATATGCGCGCGCTCGGTCTCCGCTCGCGCGCTTTCCACCGTGCGGATCCGCTCGGCCTCGGCCGCGGCCTCGATCTGCTGCGCCTCGGCCAGGCCGGTGGCGCGGTCGCGGGCGTTGCCGGTTTCCTCGGCGATCAGCTGCTTCTCGCGCCGGGCCAGCTCGGTCCGGTTGGCCAGTTCGTTCTCGGCAATGGCGCGCTCCTTGTCGACCGCGAGCGCGCGGCGCTCGAAGGTCGCCTCGTCGGCCTTTTGCTGAAGCGCCTCGAAGGTCGGTGTCTGCAAGGCGCGTTCGAGCTCGCTGGAAGGCGCCAGATTGGTCAGCCGGATCGCGGCGATGCCGATGCCGATCTCGGCCAGTGCCGGGTCGCCGCCCAGCGCCGCCTCGAGCGCCTTGCGCAGCGGCTCCGGCCCTGCGTCGAGCAGCGCCCGCACCGGCGCCTGCGCCAGATATTGCAGCGCTGCCTGGTTGACCAGGCCGGCGAGCCGCGTCTCGATCTGCTGGATCGGCTCGCTCTTGAGCACGCCGTTGAACACGCCGATGGTGAAATCGACCCGGCTCGCCAGCAGCTCGGGGTCAGTGACGTGCCAGGTCAGCGTGCCCTGCACCGCGACCGCCTGGAAATCCTTGCTTCTGCCCTTCACGAACAGCGCCATCTCGCGGTCGTCCATCGGCAGCTCGGCAAGGCTGGCGGTTTCGGGCCTGAACCAGAAGACCAGCCCGCGTCCGCTCTGGCGCATGCGGCCGTTGCGATAGCGGATGACATGGTTGCTCGCATCGCTGCGCAATTGGGCGAGGAAACCGAAATTCCGAATATAAGCCATGATCATTCTCCCCGTGGAAAGTTGCGGTCAGACATTGGTGCGGTGCCGGAAAAGCTCGGCCGGGCGAAACGACGCGCCCGTTTCGCGTTTGCCGGTCGGTTCGAGCCAGCCGCGATCGAGCATGCGGCGGCGAAAGGCGGGTTTGTTGAGCGGGGTGCCGAGGATCGCCTCATGCACATCCTGCAGCGCGCGGAGCGTGAACAGGTCGGGCAGCAGCGCGAAGGCGACCGCCGAATAGTCGAGCTTGCCGCGCAGCCGCAGCATCGCGAGGCCAAGGATATCGGCATGGTCGAAGGCAAGCGGCAGCGCCGCGCCGTCGGGTCCGCGTGCCTCGACCGGGCCGCCGGTTTCGCCGGCCCAGGGCACCGCGATGGTGGCGAGCATCAGCTCGGGCGCTGCCGTCAGCGCGGCGGCGAAGCGTTCAGCGGGCAGCAGCGCAAAATAGGCGATGCTGACGATGCGCATGCGCGGATCGCGATCGACCGCGCCGAAGCTGTAGAGCTGTTCGACCCAGGCGCCCTGCATATGCGCGCGGGTCGCGAGCACGCGGTGCGCGGCATCGTCCAGGCTCTCGTCGGGCTTCACGAAGCCGCCGGGCAGCGCCCAGCGGCCGAGATGCGGATGGTCGGCGCGGCGCACCAGCAACGCCGCCGGCGCGCCATCGACCACGGTCATCAGAACGAGATCTACCGCGACCGACAGCGGCTCATAGGCAGTGGGATCATATTCCTGGAGGAATTCCGACTCGTCCATCGCCCGACGCCTTATATCCAACTCGCATATTACTTATGCGCGAGTCGGATATAAGTGTCAAGTGGTACCCACTTTCACCCTCTCCGGCGGTACTGGGCCCAGTCGGAAAGGTTGACCTACGGCGTGTAACGCCAGCCAAGGATCGTCCCCCAACTGGATCCCGGCCTCCGCCGGGAAAGGAGGAAGGGTGCCGCGAGCGCCTGGAGACCAACGCTCGCGGAACCCCGGCCTTACGCCGCCAGCTTGCGGATCTCCGCCTCGGCGCTGTCAATCGCTTGCTGGCGCTGCGGCTCACCCATCGCGACACCCTCGGCGCGGATGAAGCTGATATCGGTGATGCCGAAGAAACCGAACACGCCGCGCAGATAGGTTTCCTGATGGTCAAGGAATGCCGCTTGGGTGTCCGCGCCGTAGAAGCCGCCGCGCGACGAGGCGATGATCACGGTCTTGCCGCCGGCCAGGCCCTCGGGACCATTGGCGCCATAGCTGAAAGTACGGCCTGCGACCGCAAGGCGATCGATCCATGCCTTGAGCTGGCTCGGGATGCCGAAATTATACATCGGCGCACCGACCACGACGACATCGGCGGCGAGGAATTCCTCGAGCGCTGCCTGGCCTGAGGCGAGGTCGCGCTGGAGCGGCTCGGCTTCGGGCACGGCGCCCTGGGCTGCGGCGAGGTGGAGGCCGGAGAGGTGATCGACGGGATCGGTCGCGAGGTCGCGGCGGACGATCTCGATGCCGGGGTGCAGCGCCTGCTGCTGTGCGACGATCGAGGCCGAGAGGTGACGGCTCACCGAGCCCGGGCCGAGAATGCTTGAATCGACATGGAGGAGCTTCATGATGGTGTCCTTCGCAAACGAGGAAATTGATTGCGAAGCGTCAGATATGGACTCGTTATATAGCGTAACAGCCTATATATTCATCTGGATACCATCTGGAATTCCGATACATGCTCGATACCGTTTCCCTCGATCAGCTCCGCACCTTCCTCGCCGCGGCCGAGGAGGGCAGCTTCTCCGCCGCCGGGCGCCGGCTCGGCCGGGCGCAGTCGGTGGTCAGCCAGACGCTCGGCACGCTCGAACGGCAGATCGGCGTGCAATTGTTCGATCGCAGCGCGCGCTATCCGGCGCTGACCGAGGCGGGCAGCGCGCTGGTGCCCGAGGCGCGGGCAGTGGCGGGGCGGATGGATTCGTTCAAGGCGCGCGCCCGAGATCTGGCCGGCGGGCTCGAGGCGGAGCTGTCGGTCGCGATCGACGTGATGTTCCCGATCACTGTCTTTGCGCATGCCGTGCGGGATTTCCAGGCGACCTTCCCGCACACGCCGCTGCGCGTGAATGTCGAGGCGCTGGGCGCGGTGATCGAGCCAGTGTCGGAGGGGCGCGCGGCCTTTGCCGTGGTCGGCACCCTGCCGCTCGTGCCGGAAGATTTCGTGCAGGAGCGGCTGCTGTCGATCCCGCTGATCATGGTGGCTGCACCCGAGCATCCGCTGGCGCGACTCAGCGGGCCGATCCCCCGGGTGACGCTCGCGGAGCATGTCCAGCTGGTCCTGACCGACCGGTCCGATCTGTCGCGCGGCAAGGAATTCGGCGTGCTCTCCCCCAGGACGTGGCGCATCGCCGATCTCGGCGCCAAGCATGAATTCCTGCGCGCCGGCCTTGGCTGGGGCAGCATGCCCGAACCGCTGGTGCGGGCCGATCTCGCCGAGGGGCGGCTGGTCGAGCTGGTGCTGGAGGATGGCTGGCCGGAGGGCAATCTGCTGCCGATGCTCGCGGTGCACCGCAAGGATACGCCGCCGGGCCCCGCCGGGCGCTGGCTGATCGAGCGGCTGAAGGATACGGTCGCCCAATGCCCGGGAGGGAAGGACTGAAGGGATGGTCGACCATCCCATCATCGTGTTCGACGCGCAGTGCGTGCTGTGCTCCGCCAATGCGCAGTTCGTGCTGAAGCATGACCGGCGCGAGCATTTCCGCCTCGCCTCGATGCAGGGGGAGGTCGGCGCCAGCCTCTACCGGCGGTTCGGCATCGATCCCGCCGATCCGGAATCGATCATCCTGGTCGAGGGCGACGCGGTGAAGCGGGACAGCGATGCGGTGCTCGCCATCTATGCCGGGCTCGGCTGGCCGTGGCGCGCGGCGGCGGCGTTGCGGCTGGTGCCGAGCTTCCTGCGCGATCCGGTCTATCGCTGGATCGCCCGGAATCGCTACCGGCTGTTCGGCCGCCGCGAGACCTGCTGGCTGCCGACCGCGGAGCAGGCACGACGGGTGCTGTGAGCCGGGTCCTGGTTCTTGGTGGTTATGGCGGGTTCGGCGCGCGGCTGACGCGGCGACTGGCCGGTCGCGGGCATCATGTGCTGGTCGCCGGCCGTAGTGCAGAAAAGGCGCGGACCTTTTGCGCGGGGGTAGCGGGGGCCGAGCCCGTGGTCGCCGACCGTAACGGGGATGTCGATGCACTGCTGGAGGCGCACCGCCCCGACCTGCTGATCGATGCGGCGGGGCCGTTCCAGAACAGCGATTACCAGGTACCGCTAGCCTGTATCCGGGCGGGCATATCCTATCTCGATCTCGCCGACGCGCGCGGGTTCGTGACCGGGATCGGGGCGCTCGACGACGCGGCGCGGGAGGCAGGCGTTGCGGTCGTCTCCGGCGCTTCGAGCGTGCCGGCTTTGTCGGGTGCCGTGGCGCGACAGCTCTCGGAGGGTATGGAGCGAGTGACTGAGGTCGAGGTCGCGATCAGCGCCTCCAACCGCGCCACCGCCGGGCCGTCGGTCGCCGCGGCGATCCTGTCCTATGTCGGCAAGCCGGTTCGGTTGTGGCGCAACCAGCGCTGGACGCGCGGCTGGGGCTGGCAGGAATTGCGGCGCGAGAGCTTTGCCGTCGCGGGCGCGCCGGACGTGCGCGGGCGCTGGATCGCGCTGGCCGAAGTGCCCGATCTCGACCTGATGCCCGACATGCTACCCGGTCGCCCGGCAGTGACCTTCCGTGCGGGCACCGAGATTTCGGTGCAGACCATCGGGCTGTGGCTGCTGAGCTGGCCGATCCGCTGGTTCGGCCTGTCCGCCACGCCGCTCGCGCCGGTGCTGCTGCCCCTCCAACGCCTGACCCGCGCGCTGACGAGCGACCGGTCGGCCATGTCGGTGCACCTGACCGGGGAGGCGAACGGCGCTTTCGTCGAGCGGCGCTGGACCCTGATCGCCGAGCAGGGCGACGGACCGGAAACCCCGACGTTGGCCGCGGTGCTGTTGGCGGAAGCGCTATTTGCAGGGCGCTTGGTGGCCGGGGCCCGCGATGCCGGGCAATTACTCGACCTGGCACAGTTCGAGCCGCTCCTCGCCACGCTGCATATGCGGTACGAAACGGTCGAGGCACGCCTGCCGGACTCGCTCTACCGGCGGGTGATGGGCCCGGCGTTCGACGCCCTGCCGGAGGCGGTTCGGGCGATGCACAAGGTCTGTCGCGACGGTGGCGCGTCGGGCGAAGCTCGGGTGGAGGGCGGCACCAACTTGCTCGCGCGCATGGTCGCCCGCATCATGCGCTTCCCGCCGCCGGGCACGCACGCCTTGCATGTCGCCTTCACCGAACGCGACGGGGTGGAGACATGGACGCGCTCCTTCGGCCGCCACGCTTTCACCAGCCGGCTGAGCGGCGAGGGCGATTGGCTGGTCGAACGCTTCGGGCCGCTACGCTTCCATTTCGCGCTGCCCTCGGACGGACAGGGCCTGAGGATGGAGATGCGGCGCTGGACCTGCCTCGGCGCTCCCCTCCCGCTGGCCCTCGCCCCGCGCACCGAGGCACGCGAATGGCAGGAAGGCGCGCGCTTCCGCTTCGACGTGCCTATCGCGCTCCCGCTGATCGGGCTGGTGGTTCACTATGACGGGTGGCTGGTTGCTCCCCTCCCTGAAAGGGAGGGGTAGGGGGTGGGTCGGCGGAGCCGCTCGGCTCCGCCTTGAGAGGTTCGAGTGCTCGCTTCGCTCGCTACCCACCCCTGACCCCTCCCTTTCAGGGAGGGGAAAATCAGCCGCCCAGCGGCCCGCGCGCGAAACTGCCCTTCGCGATCGCATAGGTCACATGCCGGATCATCGCCTCGCCGATCCGGTATTCCTGCACCCGGTCGGTCAGCACGCCGCCGATCTTCTCCACTGCGCGGCGCGATCTGAGATTGTCCTCGCCGATCCGGAAGATGACGCTGTCATAGGACTCGAAGGCGTGGCCCAGCATCAGCTTCTTCATCTCGCGGTTCCACCCGCCGCCCCAGCGGTTGCACGCCAGAAACGTCCAGCCGATCTCGACTTCGCCCGGATCGGCGAACTGCTCCGAATAGCGCGAGAAGCCGAACACGGTCCCGTCGGCGCGGTCGCGCGCGACGAGGCCGCCGCGATCGGCCAGCGCATCGTTAAAAAAGGCGCGGAATACCGGCTCGCGATAGCGTTCGCGCATCGGGTGCATCGCCCAGATCGCCGGATCGGACGCCACGGCGAACAGCGCCTCCCAATCCTCCGGGACCTGCGGCTGCAGGGTGAGCAGATCGCCCGACAAGGTTGGCTGGAAATCGAACATGCTTCTACCTCGTCAAAGCGCGCGCCTGGGAGGGCGATTAGTTAGCGGCGCGGGTTCGGGCAAGCAGACGCCGGAGCATCCTTCGCCTGGCGCCTCATCCAGCCCTTTTCTCCCGCGAACGGGAAGCGCGTGGAAACCGCCCATTTCTTGCCCCCGATCTCGACTGCGCCCTTTTCCTTTCGGCCGCGAAGGAAGCTGTTGAGTACGGGATAGTCGGCGGATGGCAGGAAGATACTGTAGGAATCGCCGCGCTTCACCGTGCCGGGGTCATCAAGCGCGGGCCACCCCTTCGGCCAGACGATTGATGCTTCGGGCGCATAGTCATAGGGCCAGACCATTACCTCGACCTTTTCGGGCAGCCAGTCCCGTGCATCGGGGCGCTGAAAGGCAAGCAGGATGTCGTAGCTCGAAGCAAACGCCTTCGGCGCTTTCGAGCGCACCGACGCGGACTTCATCGAACCATAGACCGAAACGGACGAGCGCTTGTCGCCGTTGAAGATCGTCAGGATTTCCGTCGGCTGATCGGTGGCGGACGCGGCGTCGTAATATTCGTCCAGACAGGCGAGGGTTCCCAGGTCGAGGCGCCCGATCAGCCTGGCCAGGTCCGCCCTGTCGAGTTTGACCGATTTATATCCCGTCTTGGCCCAATAAATCGCCTGACCATCGTCATAGAGGGCGAAACTCGGCGAATCCGATCCAATGACCATGAGCCACGGATCCCTTTCCACAAGGACGATCAACGGTTTCGGTTTGCCGGCCTCCGGTGCGGCAAAAATTAGAGACGCGTGTTGAACCTCTTTCGTCACGGCTGCGGCCTGAGGAGGCGGCGACGACGCGGTGAGAAAAAGTGGGAGCAGGATCGCGCCGATCGCCAGCGTTTCACGTCCGGCCATGAAGTGCATCGACATCTCCAGCATATGAGTTCCGGGCGTGGTGACCATTCTGGCGTCGGAAAAAGGCAGTGTCGTGGCGCACCCGATCGGCGGTTCGCTGAGGGCCAGAAAGGGGTCGGAGTGATTTATTGCGCCTAGCTTCACATCGCGGTTGAAAGCAGCGCCGCAGCCTTGTCACAGCCACGAAATAGTCATTCTGACTTAAGCTTTTGATATTGCGTACAATAATTCAACACGCTCCGCCCGAAAATGTCAGTGACCCTCATGACATTTTCAGCTCCCGTCGCCTCGATTCAACCCTCGCCAAATTGCCCTTATCCCGGCGGCATGATCTATGAATGCCTGAGATTGAAGTGGCAGGAGGGAGCCGATGATCGACGACACGAGCATCTGGCGTACCCGGCTCATATCGCTGGCGATCGTCGCCGCGATCTTCCTGCTTCCGGTAGCGGCATTGCTCTGGCTGACGGCGGTGCCGGGCACCCCCTATGCCGGCCCCCTCGCGCCGCTGACGCCCGGCGAGACGCAGCTTGCCGCCAGGCTGCGCGGCCATGTCACCGCCATCGCCAGCGTGCCGCACAATGTCGAGCACCCGATCGAACTCGAGCGCGCGGCGCGGCATATCGAGGGCGCGCTGGCCGGTATGGGCTATGCCGTGCGCCGCCAGAGCTTCGGCGCCGGCGGGGAGCGGGTGCGCAATATCGAGGTGGTGATCGAGCCGGCAGCGCGCGACGCGAAGACACTGGTAATCGGCGCGCATTACGACAGCGCATTCGACGCGCCCGGCGCCAACGACAATGGCAGCGGTACCGCGGCGGTGATCGAGCTGGCGCGCAGCCTCGCCGATCTGCGCGGCAAGGCGGCGCTGCGCCTCCGGCTGGTGCTGTTCGTCAATGAGGAGCCGCCCTGGTTCCAGACCCCGCTGATGGGCAGTGTCGTCTATGCCGCGCATCTGAAGCGTAGCGGCGAGCCGGTGCTCGGCATGATCAGCCTGGAGACGATCGGCTATTACAGCGATGCGCCGCACAGCCAGCATTATCCCTGGCCGCTCGGCATGCTCTATCCCGAGACCGGGAATTTCGTGGCGTTCGTCGGCACCACCGACGCGCGGGGCTTCGTGCGGCGGACGGTCGGGTCATTCCGCGAGGTGGCGCAATTCCCCAGCGTGGGCGGCGCGGCGCCGGGCTTCATCCAGGGGGTGGATTGGTCGGATCACTGGGCCTTTTCGGGCGAGGGTTTCCCCGCGCTGATGGTCACCGACACCGCGCCCTTCCGTTACCCGCATTATCACAGCCTCGCGGACACGCCCGACAAGATCGATTATGACCGGCTGGCGCGGCTGGTCTCGGGGCTGGACCGGACGATCAGGGTGATGCGCTAGACGGGATTCAGCGCCGGGTCGTCGCCAGCTCCTCCAGCCATGCATCGAGATGGCTGTAGCCACCGCCCGCCGGCCGTGCGGCGTCGGCCGGATCGGCGGGATCGAGCTTGTGGGCGCGTTCCCAATCGTCGGGCAGCCCGTCGCCATCGCCGTCGCGCCATGCTGTGCCGGGCGCCAGCTCGGGCCAGCCGCCCACCTGCTTCTGGCTGTTGACGATCCCCCCGGTCCCCGCCGTTACGTCCCGCACGATCCGCAGATCGACCGCGTCGCGCACCAGGGAGGCACCCGCATGCGCCAGCACTGCCTTCTCGCTCTCGGCCCAGCCCTGCGCACACACGGGCCGGATGGCGAGCGTAGCGATGCGGTTGGCGGGGTCCTTGATGCCGGTCACCAGCGTCATTGGATCGGCCGGCACCACCCCGTTCATCGCATTGCCCGCGAACAGCGATCTCGCCAGCGGATCGCCTTCGTCGAACGCGATCGCGGCCTTGCTCGACGGGCCGGTGCGATAGCTGTTGTCGATAAAGGCATAGGCGCTGTGCGACGCCTTCTCGCCGCTATCGGCATTATAGCCCGATCGCGCGCCGCCCCAATTGTAGAAGACGTTGGAGCGGAACTCGATGCGCGGCCCTTCCGGGTCCTGCGCAGGCGGCATGTAATTGCCCGGGCGCGGCATGCGCTGGATATGGTGCGCCCACAGATTATGGTGGAAGCTGATCTCCGCGCCATGCGCCGCGCGGATCAGCGATCCGTAGCCATGCTCGCCCTTGGCGTGGATCGACCCGTCGAGCGATTCGGCGATGATCGACCATTGGATCGTCACGTCGCGGATATCGTCCTCCGGCTTGCGCTGCGGGATGCCGACCGACAGCGTCTCATCGACCGACCAGCTCGCCGAGATATGGTCGAGGATGATCCGCCGCCCACGCTCGACCGTGACGGCATCGGTCTCCACGCCCTCTTCGTCGCCGAGCCGCGAGCGGAGGAAGCGGATCACCACATCGTCGGCATCGACCAGCAGGGGTTGCCCGCGCAGCGTGATGCCGCCGCCTGGGGCGGTCTGGCCGGCGATGGTGACGCGCGGCTCGCGGATCTTGAGCGGCTTGAGCAGCGTGATCGTCCCGCCGATATCGAAGATGATCACGCGTGGCCCGGTGGTCTCGACTGCAGCGCGGAGCGAGCCCGGCCCGGCATCGGCCAGGGTCGTCACCCGCAATATTTTCCCACCACGCCCGCCCGCAGAGCACGCGCCCGCTCCCTCGGCAGTGGGGAAAGCGGGCTGGCATTTCTCATAGGCCGCCGATGCCGGTGCCGCGCCCGCCAGCGCAGCACCGATCGCCACTATCATGCGCATGCCCCCCATCAGAAGATGAACCGCACGCCGCCGGTGATGATCCGCCCGGTGCTGGCATAGGTCTGGGTAACCGGGTTGGCGGCGTACATCGTGCGGTACTGCGGATCGTTGGTCAGGTTGCGCCCTTCAAGGGTCAGCTTGGCGAAGTCGGTCACGTTCACGCTGATCGCGAAATCGACGTTCAGCGTGTCCTCGTTATAGCCGAAATCGGCGAACACCGGCGAATTGCACGCCGCGCCCGCATTGGTGTTGGTGCCGACGCTGCAGGTGCCCGTCGCGAGCGGGAAGCGGTTGACGTAGCGCTTGCGATAGGCGCCCGAGACGCGCGCCGACCAGACCTTGTTCTCATAATAGAGCGTCGCATTGAACGCGTCGGGTGAGGTGTTGAGGAACGGCCCTTCGGCATAGCTGTTCTGCGCGGTCGCGGCAGTGCCGGTCTGCGTGGTCGAGAGCACGGTGCCGGTCAGATAGTTCAGCTTGGAATCAATATGCGTGTAGTTGGCCGCGATGCCCATCTTGTCGAACGGGGCGGGCAGGAAGAAGAAATCGGTCTGCAGATTGACCTCGACGCCCTTGATCGTGCCGCCCGGCGCATCCTGGAACTGGCGGATCGCCCAGGTACCACCGGCCAGCGTATAGGCCTGCAGCGTCGGGCTGGTCATCGCCGCGACCAGCTGGGCGTAAATTGCCGGCTCGAACACCGAGGAGAGCGGTGCCTCGCCCGCGATCTGCTGCGGGAAGGAATCGATCTTCTTGCTGAACAGCGCCACCGCGATCAGGCCGTTATTGCGGAAATAACGCTCGAAGCTGAGGTCGAAATTGGTCGCGCGGAACGGGTTGAGATAGGGGTTGCCGACGGTGACCGCGGGCGCCGCGCCTGCCGCGTTGAGGCCGCTGGCGAAAGCGGTCGTCCCCGGTGTCAGGCTGGCGAGCTGCGGCCGCGAAATCACCTGCGCCGCGGCGAAGCGGATCAGGAAATTGTCCACCGGCTCATAGGTGATGTTGGTCGAGGGCAGCCAATCCCAATATTCGTTGCGCGCCGTCACCGGGATACCGAGCACCCCGTCGGTGCCACCGACATTGCCGAAGCCATTTACCCGCGTATTGGCAATGCGCATGCCGGCATTGCCACGCAGCGGCCGGCCGAACGCATCGAAGTTGAAATCGACCTGGAAGAAGCCGGAAATGTCCTTCTCGGTCACCGCGTTGCGCTGGCGCCCGTCGGCGACCGCGCGATAGTCGCCCCATTTGTTGATGCAGTTGCAATCGATGCCGAAGCGCTGGCGGAACTTGTCCAGGTCAGGCGCATAGAAGCCGGTCGGCGTGCCCTGCGATACCTGAAGCCCCTGACCGAAACCGACCGACTTGCCGAGATCGGTGATCGCCAGGCCGGATTCGAGCAGGGTCGGGTTGATCGCCTCGATATCCTGGCTGCGGCGGCCCTGGTCGCTGTCGAAATCGAACTGCTTGAAGGTGCCGCCGAAGCGCAAGGTCATCTCGGGCAGCGCCTCATAGGTGAAGTTGGCGCGCGCGACCCGGAACTCGTTGTTCACATAAGTCTGGAAATAGCGGATCGTCGACAGGCCCTTGACCAGGCTCCAGCTTGCGGGATTGGCGACGTCGAAGCCGGGGTTGAAGATCGGCATCTTGCCACCGCCGCGATCGTCGAAGGTGTAATTGTCCTGGTCGATCGCGTTGAACTCGGCGAGCAGCCCGGTCGCGCGGAATTCGGAGCGCGACCAGCCGATCGTCCCGTCCAGCTTCACATCGTCGGTGATGTCCTGGCGGAAGTTGAGCGTCGCCTGCTTGAACTCGGTCGAGCCATATTGCGCGTCGGAGGAGCTGCGCCAGTCGACATCGTCGAGCAGCAGATAATCGGCCTGGCCCGCGCCGTTGACATGCGCCGCGCGGATCTTGGTGTTCGGGCGACCGATCAGTTCGTTATAATAGCCGGTCAGGTTCGCGGTCGGCACGCGCCCGATGGAGGTCGCCGCGTTGTAATAGTCGTACGGGTTGAGGTTGTTGGGATTGCGGCTGTTGAGCATGCCCGGCAGCACGCCGCCATAGAGCGCGTCGCCGCAGTCGATCGTCGCGCTCTGCACGCAATTGGAATAGAGCGCGACGCGGTCGGCATTGCCGTTCGTCGTGCCCGGCGCGCGCAAGGTGTTCTGGGTGACGCGGGCATTGGTGCCGTTGCGGTTCAGGCCGATCGTGGTGATCGCATCAGTCACGCTGTCCTGATCATATTTCGAGTAGACGAAATCGGCGATGATCTCCGTCCGGCTGGTCGGCTGCCACTGCATCGTCGCGGTCGCGCCGAGCCGTTCGTAGCGCAGATCCTGCCGCCCGATCGAGGGCAGGGCCGGGATGATCGTGGTCGGGGTGATCAGCGCATAGGCGGCCGGATCCGATCCGAAGGTCGCACCGGTGCCCCCCGGCCGCGCGAAGCCGAAGGTATTGGGCGTGACGCCGTTCAGCTGCGAGTTGCGATAGGTATATTCGAACGCGCCGATGTTGCGGCGATAGGAATCGATCTGCTGTTCCTGCTTCTGATAGGCGCCCGAAACCAGGATGCCGAAATTGTCGGCCAGCTTGATCGAGGCGAGGCCGGTGAGGCGCGGGTTCCAGGACTTGCCGTTCTCGCGATACTCGCCCTCGGCGCCGAGGGCGAAACGGTTGCCCTTGTTGGCGAGCGGCCGGCCGGTGGTGAGATCGACGATCGCGCCAAGCGAGCCTTCGTCGTTCATCGCCGCCGTCGTCTTGGTGATGGTGACGCCGCCGAACAGTTCGGACGCGAAGGTGTTGAAATCGAACCCGCGACTGCGGTTGGCGCCCGCGTCCGAAGTATTGCCGCCCGCCACATTCTGCGCATCGGCGCCGTTCAGCCGGACCATCTGGAAATCGCCGCCCAGGCCGCGCACCGTGATGGTGCGGCCCTCGCCATTGTCGCGGTCGATCGAGACGCCGGGCAGGCGCTGGATCGATTCAGCGAGGTTCGCATCGGGAAATTCGGCGATGTCCTCGGCGGTGATCGCATCGATGATCTGGTCGGACCGGCGCTTCAGCGACAACGCGTTCTGCAGCGAGGCGCGAAAGCCGGTGACCACGATGTCGCCCTGGTCCGTCCCGTCGGCGTCGGCGGTTTGTACAGGGGCGGGGTCCGCCCCCTGGGCATAAGCCGGCGCGGCGATGGCGAGCATGCCCAGCGCCGAGCCGAGCAGCAGTCGATTGCGAAAAGATGCGGCGTCGCCGCGCGTGTTCAACATCATCCCGTCTCTCCCGAACGGCGGGCTTCGCCGCGCCTGTGTTTCGGGAATGACAGCGGTGTCGGCTCCTGTTGCGTCGAGGGCGTTTCGGCGCCCTCACGGCCCCGTTCCGGCCGCGTGCCCGATTTTCGGGCCTATTGCAGAATTCGACATTGTTTTCAGCAGGATGCACGCAGCGATTCAGTCGCCGTCGCGCCCTGGCCGACCCCACTGGCACCCCACTCCCATTCGGCCCGCAATTCCCGTCGCAGTGCCTTTTGACACCGGTATCATCCCGAACCGGCCCTTTGCTGTCAATAGGCAACAAGCTCCGGATCCGTGGTTCGGAGATGTCGCCGCTATCTCCTTGTCCCGGCGCGCATCTCGGCTAGAGTAAGATGTGGTTAAGGCCGGGGGGCCGAGCCCGGGGAGGACGAGCATGAGGATCGATCGTATCGCGCAGTGCTGCCGGTTGCTGTTGCCGGCCATGCTGCTCGCGGCATTGCCGGGTATCGCGCCCGCCCAGTCGCGCATCCAGCCGCCGCGGCCCGAGGCGCGCGTCGCGCCGGTGCTGCGCGACGGCGCGCATGACTTCGATTTCGAGTTCGGCCGGTGGAAGGCGCATATCGCGCGCCGGCTGCGGCCGCTGACGGGATCGACCACATGGGTCGATTATGACGGCCTGTCGGTGGTGCGGCCGGTTTGGGGCGGCAAGGCCAATCTCGGTGAGCTCGACGTCGCGGGGTCGGCCGGGCGGATCCAGGGCATGAGCCTGCGTCTCTACGACGCCAAATCGCGCCAGTGGAAGATCCGCTGGGCCAACAGCGCCGACAGCGAACTGGGCGAGCCGATGGTCGGCGGCTTCGCCAATGGGCGCGGGCTGTTCTACAATCAGGAGGATCTGAACGGCCGGGCGATCCTGGTGCGCTTCATCTTTTCGAACATGGCCGCTACCAGCTTCCGGATCGAGCAGGCCTTTTCGGACGATGGCGGCCGGAGCTGGGAGACCAACTGGATCTCCGAATTCACCAAGCTGCCGAACAAATAAGGAGATGAGGATGCGATTCCCGATCCTGGCGCTGCTGCTGGTCGCGGCACCGCTTTCCGCCGCCGCGCCGGCGGCGGAAGACAGCGCCGCGCTCGTCGCATTTGCCGATTCGTTCGACCGGGCGCAACTCGCCAAGGATGGCCCGGCGCTCGAACGCATGGTGGCGGACGATCTCGTCTTCATCGACGGATCGGGCAAGCGCCAGGGCAAGAAGGAATTCATCGAGGGCTGGACCGCGCCCGGCGACCGGTTCGATCCGATCGTCCTGCACGACCGAACCGTGGTGATGCTCGGCCCTGATGCCGGGGTGGTCGGCGCCGAGACGACGCTGCGCGGCGTCTCGGGCGGTGACGCCTTTGCCAGCCATTTCCGCTTTTCCGACACCTTCCGCCGCAGCGGCGGGCAGTGGCAGGCGGCGTATATCCAGGTCACCCGCCTGCCATGATAGCGCTACCAGTTGCAGTTTGCGTATGCTGCAATGCAATATTTGCACTTGCGACAAAACCTGCTGCAGTGCACAACGACTGTGCCTTTCAGGCATCCTCTCCTAAAACTTTCACGGCCGGTCTCGTACCGGCCTTTTTTTTGTCCGCGATTCGGTTATGAAGACGCCGCCATCGTATCGCCTGACATAAAAAAGAAACGCAACAGGAGCGGAAAAGCCGCCGGGAAGACCGGCACTGGCGAAACGATAGCACGGGGGATCGAGCAGCCACAGGCGCTCTCCCCCGCATTTTCAGTCCATCATGACGTCCGCGGGCAGATCGATCCGCCAGAAGCGCGTCGGCACGGCGTCCACCCCGAAATCATTGTCGTTGACCAGCAACAGCGTGCGCGGGGACAACAAGGTCACGCCTTCCAGATCGGCGTCGATCTCCGGGTGATCGTCCGTCGAGAAAACCAGCGTCTTGGCGAGGTGCGGCAGCGTGTGGCCCGCCGCGCTTTGCTCCTCGATCGTCGGCCGCGTGGCGATGTCGAGTTGGCACGGGTCCAACACCCGGCCGTCATCGAGCGCGACGGCGTAGAGCTTGGTCGTGGCCGATCCGCGTTCCAGTACCAGCAATGATTGCGCGCCGGTCACGGCGATGTCGCAGAGCTTCAGGTCGCCGCGCTTTACCGGGCCGATCGCCGCATCGCGGCGGAAGCTGCCGGGCTTGTCGAGTCGATAGAGGAATTGCCGGATCACTGCGCCGGTCGCCACATCGAGCTCCCACAGGCGGACGTGCCGGGCATGGCGGTGCGCCTGCTCGTCGGGATGAGCGAGCGGGCTCTGGAAGGCCAAGTAGAGGCGGTGCCCGTCCGGTGACAGCGCCAGTGCCTCGAATCCGCGATTGAGTTCCCGGCGCGCGGCGATCGCGGGTAGCGCTTCGACCACGGGATAATCGGCGGTGCGAAACGCGTCGCCGCATCCTTCCGGCACCCAGCGGACCAGCACCGTTCCATCGGCCGCGATATGGAAGACCGACGGGCCATATTCGTCGGCGATCCAGAAGCTGCCATCGGCCGCGGCCGCGATGCCTTCGGTATCGGCGCCTGACGAATCGGGCGCGATCGGCGCGCCCTGGATATCGAAGGCAGGCTCGTTGAAGCGGCCCGGCACTGGCAGGCCGGACAGTGGCCGTCCGCTGCGATCGCGCAGCGGGATCGTACGAAGGCAGGTCACCTGATCGCCCTCGACGCGTAGTTCGGATATCGCCGGGCCGATGCCGGGGAAGGGCATGATCTTGGCCCCGGCCAGATCGGCAAGGCGGCCGAGATCGTCCAGCCCGTAGCGATCGATCGCAAAGGGGATCTTCAGATTGGGTCCGCGATCCCCGATCGCCCAGACCACGCCCGGTACATCGCCCGCGCGCCGCGACAGCCCGGAGCCAAGCCCGCGCGTGACGCGGAGCGTTCCGCCGGGCAGGTCGAGCGTACCGAGCAGCTCGTCATCATAGTCGAGCCGGGTGGCGCGGAGGGGATCGATCGGGTCGGTCATCCTCCCGCCATAGCCGCTTTGCCCGACTGACGCGCGCTCACCGTCCGCGCGGCCGATCGACCAGGCCGAAGATCGCGGGCCCCTCGACCAGCATGCCGATGCCGGGCAGGCCGGCGAGGATGATGAAGCCCGCGAGCAGCAACTCGGTCGTGGTCGCCGGATGATTGACGGGCGGCATCGTCACCAGCCAGCGCAACGCGATGATCGCCGCCACGCTCGTCATCACCATCGCTGCTCCCGCACACCGGGTTCGCATCACCGTCGTCCCAGCGCCGTGATTGGCGCGCAGCCGACATGGGCGCGACGGGCGTTAAGTTTCGAGAGCGAACGGGCACGCTCGCATTAAGTCGGTATTGACGTTCAGCCGCGCTCGCCAACGGGCGCGTGGATGCAGCACGAGCTGAAATTGTCGGCGGCCAGATGATCGCGGTGATCGTCGCTCGCCTCGCACACCCATTCGACGATCAGGTCCGAGCTGCCGCCCGCCGCGCGGCGCAGAACGGAGGCGATCAGCCGCGGATCGGTATTCAGCAACAGGACCGCACGGCCATCGGCGTCGGGGGTGAACAGCAGATAACGTCCGCCCGCGATCGCCTCCCGCGTCGGGTCGCGATGGTGCTGCGCTACGTCAGCGAGGAAAGATATCGTCTCTGCCGGACGCTTCTTTCCGAAAATGCGACCTAACAAATGAGTGTTCCTCAAGGGCGACCATTGTAAACGTCCGATACGGGCCAAACGCTCCGGCGCGCTTGATCGAGAGCAAGTCGCGGGCGTTTTTTCGGCGTCGATTCACTGCAGCGTCGGATCGCGCGATACGGGCCGCTCACCCCCGGGGAATAAAGCATGGCCGACGCTGATCCGATTGCCCGCGCCCTTCATCCCGCGGCCGCACGCCAGGCCGGCTATGTCGCCTGGACCGACGATCCGGCGATCGCGGCACTGTTCACGGTCCTGCGCGACCTCGATGCGGCCGGCACGCGGATCGACGCGCTCCATCACGACCGGCCGGATCTCGGCGCAGGTGCGGTGCGCGGCGATATCGGAGAAGTCGCCTGCCTGTTCGAGCGCTGCCCCGATCGCTGCTTCGGTTTTGGCTGGCGCACCCGCGCCAATGGCGGCGCCTGTGCCGGCCTGTGGGAAGTGCTCGCACGGCGCCGCGACGCCTGGATCGATGTGCGGCTGGAAGCGGAAGGTTTCCCGCCTCACGCGTCGAGCGCGGCGAAGACGGCCCGGATCGTGGCGCTCGGCGCGGAGGCGATCCCGGTCGAGCTGGCATGGGAGCGGTTCCGCGCCGGGTGACCCGGAACCGGAGCCCACGCGTTTTCGTCTTCACGCCGGGCGCCGATTCCTGCGACTATGGCGGCGCCCTGATGGAGTCGTCTGCGATGAAGAACCTGATGTCCGCCTGCCTCGTTCTGGCGCTCGCCGGGTGCGGCCAGCCCGCGCCACAGCAGAATGCGGCTGCGCCGGCCAAGCCCGAGGTCGATTATCTGGGGCGGATCAACGCCTTGGCGCCCAAGCAGCGCGACGTCGTCTTCTACCGCGCGCTCGACGACGCGGGCAGCGATTGCCAGTCGGTCTCCAGCTCCGAACCGCGCGCGCCGGTGCAGGGTCGCCCGGCCTGGACCGCGCATTGCGAGGATGGCCGCGACTGGGTCATCATCCTGCAGGAAAGCGGCATGCTGCAGATCGCGACCACTGACGTGGACGGCGGGGCGGCAGGCGGCAACGCGCAGTGAGGGCGGACCGCCGCAGCCGTCCGCCCGTTCCCGCTCACGCATCCCGGACGCCGCGGTGCGCCGGGCATAGTCGGCGAAATCGCGCGCCGGATGGCGCCTTCTCTCCGGGCTCCTGCTCGACGCGATGCGGCGCTGCTAGGCGCGACGGCGCACCTGACCATGACCCTGATCGCCGCCGCGGTCCGTCACGCGATCACCTTGCCCCCGGCCGAGGGGGCGCAGGTCATTGATCTGTTCAAGCGCATGATGCCGGACGATCTGTCCGGCCTCGCCTGAAGGGATTATCCCCCGGCGGTGGCGAACAGCTCGATCGTGAACAGCAAGGTCGCGCCGCCGGGGATCGGGCCGGTGGCTTCGGTGCCGTAAGCGAGGTTCTGCGGGATCGCGAATTCGAAGGTGTCGCCGACCGCCATCAACGGCACGCCTTCCTGCCAGCCGCGGATCAGCCGGGGCAGCGGAAAGGTCGCGGGCGCGCCGCGGCCGACCGAGCTGTCGAACTCGGTCCCGTCGATCAGCTTGCCGGTATAATGGATCGTGACCATGTCGGTCGGCGCCGGATGTGGCGCACCGGCCGGGCCGGCCTTGATCCGGCGATAGCGCAGGCCGCTCACGGTATAGTGCCAGCCATCGGCAGCCTTCAGGCTCAACAGATAGAGCATCTGGCGATTGTGCCAGCGCGCGTCCTGGCTGTTGACGGCATCGGGCGCATCCTGGGCCAGTGCCGGCGCCGAAAGAGCCGCCATTGCCATCGCCGCTGCCGCTATCGCCCAGATCTTGCCCATCGTCATGCCCTTCGCGCCCATTATCGTGCGGGCTCTATAGCGGGATGTCGGTGCAGGGGAATGAGGTCAGATCGAATTGCGGAGCGCGGGCCGAATGTCGGTCCTGGCGAAGTCGTCGCCGACATAGAGCAGGCCGCATTGATGTGCCTCCGCCACTTCATAGGCAAAGCAATCCCCGAAATTCAGCCCCGCCGGGTTGAGCCCCTTGCCCCACCGCGCATAGGCAGCCGCGACGCGTCGCGCCGATGCGGGCGTCACCGGCACGATCTCGAAACCCAGGCCATCGATCAAGGTGGTCAGTTCCTCGCCGACGTTGCGGCGCTCCGCCACGATCAGCGCTTCGGCCACGGTGCCGGCTGAAATGACCAATGCGTCCTCGCCTTCAAGCGCTGCGATACAGGCATTGGCTTGTGGCTCGTCGAGCAGGATCGCCATCAGCGCCGACGCGTCGACAGCGATCATCCGGGCAGGCCGTCGTCTTCATAGAGAAAATCCTGGCTGCGCGCGGCCGGGGGGCCCTCCGTCTTCCTGGCCGCGCCCGATGCGCGCATGGCCTCGAGCAGGACTCGGCGCGCCTTGCGGTCAGGCATCGGATTGACCGGCACCAGGCGGACGGCCGGGTGACCGTGGCGAGTCAACACGATTTCATCGCCCGCTTCCGCACGGCGCACCAGTTCGGTGAGCTGCCCTTTCGCGTCGCTTACCGATATGCGCATCACCACTCCTTGGGCCATTCGATGGACCATCATCAAATAATATGGACCACTACATGGTCCATTTTAAGGGTGGAATTCATCGCCAGGAGCGGGGTCCCGGCCGGCGCCCTGACGAGGGACGCGGGCGCCGGCCGGGCTGCGGGCGGCGGATCGTGGCGCGGGTTGGGAACAGGAGCGGTCCTGTCACGCCGCCGGTGCGGTTTCCGGTCGATCCGCCGTCGCATTCTTGTGCAGCCAGAGGAGCTACAGGGACAAGGACGCACGACCGCGCGATTTCCCCATCGGTGCGGGCGAAAAAGCGGTGGCGTTCTGGCCGGAAGCAAGCGCCGGGTGAACGACGTCGGGGGCAGGTTTCCCCGCCCCGGGGCGAGTCAGCGCGTCTCGAGCGCCTTGGCCATGTCGAGATGGCCCTTCACGATCGGCGCGATCTCGCCGGCCGCCGTCTTCAGCGAGGCGACGTCGCCGTCCTTCGCGAAATTCTCCATCAGCTCCAGCGCATCGTCATGCGCATCGATCTGGCCGTCGATATAGGCCCGGTCGAAATCTGATCCCTTCAGCTTGCCTAGATCGGACAGGTCGTCATTCTGCGCGCCGGTCAGGGTCGCGTCGGGGGTGATCGCCGGGCTGGCCTTGGCCGCTGCCGCCTGGATCTTCGCGGTGGAGGCAGTGTGCGCCTTGATCATGTCGCTCGCGAACGCCTTGACCTTGGCCGAGGCGGCATTGGTGAGGGCCAGCTTGGCCGCCGCGATCTCGAAGGCGTCGCTATTGGCCGCTCCATTGGCGAAGGTCTGGCCGCTCGGCGTCGGGTTGAGCGCGTCGCCTACCGCATCGGCTGCGTTCGAGGCAGTGTTGCCCAGATCGTCGATCGCCGCTCCGGTGGCGTCCACGGCATTGTCGGCCGCCGCCTCGGTCTTCGGCCCGCAGGCGGCGAGGCTCAGGGCGAGGGCAGCCGTCGCGACGGTGAGGTATTTCATGCAGGATTCTCCCTCTGGGTGCAGGCGGCTCGAACGTTCGGGCAAGCCCGCCGTTCCGCATCGCGCGCGTTTCAGCCCCGGTAGAATCCGTCGCGCCAGCGCGGGAAGATCTCGTCCGCGGTGGCGGGGTGGCCGAACAGGAAACCCTGGCCGACCGCGCAGCCGCGGTCGCGCAGATGGTCCGCCTGCGCCTTGGTCTCGACGCCTTCGGCGACGATCACGATGCCCAGGTTGCGGCCGAGATCGATCACCGCATCGGCGATCGCCGCGTCGTCCGGGCTGTTCTCCAGATTGCTGATGAAGCTGCGATCGATCTTCAGCACATCGACCGGATATTGCTTCAAATGGCTGAGCGAGGCGTAGCCCGTGCCGAAATCGTCGAGCGCGATTCGGATGCCCGCGGCGCTCAGCATGCGCAACGCCCGGTCGACGAACTGCGCGCCGCGGCCGAGGAAGACCGTCTCGGTCACCTCGATCTCCAGCAGGGCCGCGGGCAGGCCGCATTGCTCCAGGCTGGCCAGCACGCGCTCGGCGAAATTGTCGTAGCGGAAGTCGTTGGCCGAGGTGTTGACCGCGATCGAGACCGGATCATGCCCCTGGTCGATCCAGCGCCTGAGGTCGCCCGTCACCTGGCCGAGCATCCGGTCAGTGATCTCGATCGACAGGTCGGGATCGTCGAAGGCGGCGCGGATGTCGGCCGGCATATGGATGCCGCCCTGCGGGTCCTGCCAGCGCAGCAGCGCCTCGAATCCGACCAGCCGGTGCGAATTGAGGTCGATCTTGGGCTGGTAAAAGGCCTCGATCCGCGCATTGGCCAGCGCGTCCTTGGCCAGGTTGATCATCGAGAATTGCCGCTGGAGATCGGTCCGCATCTCCGGGTGGAAGATGCGGGTGCGGCCACGGCCGGCGGTCTTTGCGGCATATAGCGCGAGGTCCGCCGATTTGAGCAATTCGGTCGGATTGTAGCCATGTTCGGGGAAGATCGAGGCACCGATGCTGGCCGCGCAATCCAGGGTACGGCCGTTGAACGCAAAGGGCGCGCGCAGGCTTTCGAGCAGCATGGCGGCGCAGCGATCGATATCCCCGGCCCCACGGATCGCGGGCATGACGATGGCGAATTCGTCCCCGCCCAGCCGGCCGATCGTCGCGCCCGCCGGCGCGACCGCCGCCAGCCGCCGGGCGAAGACGCGCAACAGGGCGTCGCCGGCATCATGCCCGAGCGTGTCGTTGATGCGCTTCAGATTGTCGACGTCGAACAGCATCAGCCCGATCTGCTCGTCGGTGCCCTTGGCGCGCTCGGTCGCGCTTTCCAGCTCCTCCTGCAGCGCCAGCCGGTTGGGCAGGTTGGTCAGCGGATCGTGCGTCGCGGCCCAGCGGATCCGCTCTTCGGCATCGCGTTCCTCGGTCACGTCCTGGAAGGTGACGATCAGGCGGCTGAGATGGCCGGATCCGCTCACTGTCTTCCAGCCGGTGGATTTGAGCCAGCGCTGGGCGCCGTCATGCCCGCGTCGGATGCGCAGCGCGATCTCGAACCCGGCGGGCAACAGGCCGCCGCTCGCCGACGCGACGACCGACTGGAATTTCTGCCGGTCGTCGGGATGCACGATCGCCATTGCCGCCGCCATGGTCGGCTCGGCATCGGACGGCAGGCCGAGCATCTCGAGCAGCTCCTCCGACCAGCGCCGCTCGCCGGTGATCGTGTCGTAATCCCACACGCCGAGCCGCGCCGCCTGGACGGCGAGGCGCAACCGCTCCTCGCTTTCGGTCAGCGTCTGCTGGGCGGCCTTGCGATCATGGATGTCCTCCAGGGTCCCGTACCAGCGGATGATCTCGCCCTGCTCGTCGCAGCGCGGCGCGGCGCGGGCGCGCATCCAGCGATAGCTGTCGCCGCAGCGCAGCCGGTATTCGATATCGACTGGCCGGCGCAGCCGGATCGCCTCCTGCCACGCACGGACGGTGGGCACGACGTCCTCGACATGGAGCGCCTCGACCCAGCCGTCGCCGCGCGCCTGTTCGACACTGCCGCCGGTCAGCGAAGTCCAGAGCGGACCGACTTCCTCGATCGACCCGTCGGGCCGCGCGGTCCACTGGATCTGCGGGTTGAGCTCGACCGAATGGCGGTGGTGCTCGCGGCTCTCGCGCAGCGCCAGCTCGGCATGGCGCCGGCGGGTGATGTCCTGCACGATGCTGACGACCGATCGGATCGCGCCGCTATCGTCGCGGACGAAGGACAAATTGACCTCGCACCAGATCACGGACGCATCCGGCCGGATATAGCGCAGCTCGATACGAAAGGGCGTGCCGCTTTCGACATGCTGGCGATACTTGCCTTCGTTGCGGGCAAGGTCGTCGGGATGCACGTGAATCTGGGCGGGCAGGATTTCCAGCTCGGTCTGGGTGCGGCCGACCAGCATGCGATAATGGTCGTTCGCCATCAGCAGGTGCCCGTCGAGCGCGCGGTGGACGATACCGACCTTCGCCTCGCGGAACACAGTGTCGAGCTGCCCGGCATGAAGGGCGGGGCGGGTGACGGGCGTCGCGCTCGGCGCCGGCCAGCGCTCGGCCCCGGCCAGCGCGGCGAAGCCGGCGAGCATGCGCATCTTGCGGGCATCGGGTTCGGCGCGGGGCGCGGTGTCGAGCACGCAAAGCGTCCCCGCATCGGCTTCGCCCGGCGCGCCGATCGGCAGGATGACGGCGAACCGCGCGTCGAGCAGGTCGGCGGCGGGGATCAGGCCGCGCCAGTCGGGCGCCTGGGTATCGGTGATGACGATCGGGTCGGGCTGGCCGATCAGCTCGGCCGGGAGCAGCGCGTCCGCCGTGCGCAGCGGGCCGGAAATGCCGATCTGGACTCGCACGAGCTGGCGGCCGGCGGCGGCGAAGCTGATAAAGCCGATCGGCGCATCCAGCGCGTCGATCGCCAGCGCGACGATGCGCCGCAGGATCGAATCCTCCACCGCGCCGGCACCTTGCGGCATCGGCGTTACGGACGGTCCTTCCGGCAAGCCCCCGGCGCTATCCCTGGCGTCTGTGAATGGGCGTGCGCCCCACCGCTTCACGCGTTCCTCCTGCGCCCCCTCGCCCCTCGAGTTGGCTGAAGTTCTAACTATGTTGGAAAGGCTAATAAATCATTGGGTCGTCGCAGCGATTTTACGGTCCTTATTGGGTCCGAAATGGAGATTTTCCGTGGTTCGGCAATGATCGTCCTAACACAGGTTATGGTCAGGCAGGCAGAAGAGCCGCCGCGGCCTGGTTAACCTAGGTTATCGAGCGCTGATCTCGCAGGATTTATCATCGCCGTTTCGGAGTCGGGGCATGACGGAGCCGAAATGGACGACAGGGACGATGAGAGCTACTTCCGGCGACGCGCTGTACGCGAGCGCGAGATCGCGGGTTGTTGCGAGGACAATGCAGTGGCGCTGGCACATCTGCGGATGGCGGAAGAATATGAACGGCGCGTTCGGTCGGTCGCAACGGCGGCGCGGTCCGGGTTTATTCCGCCGGCGCCCTCGACTGGTCGAGATGCAAATATAACGCGCTGAAATCGGCTGCGACTTTCAGACGGTCCAGGTCGTCGAAGCGGACGTGGCGCTTGTCGCGCCTGATCAGGCCGAGCTCGCTCAGCGCCTTGAGGGTGCGGTTCACATGCACGCTGGTCAGGCCGACCGCGTCGCCCAATTGTTCCTGGGTGAGGGGCAGATGATAGCCCTGCCCATCGTTCAGCCCGGCCGCTTCCATGCGCACCGACACTTCGCACAGCAGATGCGCGACCCGCGCCTTGGCGTCGCGGCGTCCGACATTCAGCACCCATTCGCGGAAGATCGACGCGTCGATCAGCGCATCGATCCACATCGCCCGGCCTATCGTCGGGCGCTCCAGCACCAGGTCCTGCAGCGCCGCGCGGTCGATCTCGGCGGTCTCGAGCCGGCTGAGCGCCTGCACGCTGTGGTCGGCGCGGTTGAGGAACAGGTGCTGCAGATCGAGGACGTCGCCCGCCATGTGGATCGACACGATCTGCCGCGCCCCGGTCGCCGCCAGCTTCTGCCGGAAGGCCAGGCCCGAGATGACGAAGCTGCAATGCTTCTTCGCCGGCTCGCCCTCGCGCAGCACATAGGCCGGCGCTTCATAGGTCCGCTCGGCAAAGGGCAATGCCAGGATCGCCGCACGATCGCCATCGCTCAGCGGCGCCCGGCTTTCGAGTTTGCGCACCAGTTTCGACAGGGGGTGGTCGTCGCGTGACATGCAGGCTCTCCGTTGGGCGGGAGCTCACGCATCTCTCAGTCGCCGGACCCGGACTTAACCCAACGGCGATGGAACGGCTTTAACACATGCAGTGCAATCTCGGGAACAATTGTTCAGAAATCATCCAAACTTATGTTATATTGTTTGTGACACCGTCGGCGCGGTGTTATGAAAACGTCATCGCCGGAACAGGGTCCTTGGGCTTCGGCGACTGAGAGACATTTGCGCTCCCGCCTGTGGAGCTTTGCGTATGTCCAGACTCTATTTCCATCTTGTCGACGGCGTCGACACGCTGATTGATCAGGACGGCGTCGAGATCGCGGCCGACGAGGTCGCCGGCCGGGCCCTGACCGAAGCGCGCGCACTGATCGCCGACGAGGCGCTGCTCGGGCGGATCGATCTGCGCCAGCGGATCGAGGTGAAGGATGGGGAGGGAGCGGTGCTGCACTGCCTTCCCTTTGCCGCGGCGGTCGAGATCATCCCGCCGGGTTGATCTTTCCCGATCGTATCGGGAGCGAAACCGCTTCTCTCACGTTTTGGACCCCTATGCCCCGATATTATTTCCACCTTCATAGTCGCGAAGGCGTCACGCCGGACGAGGAGGGCCAGGAGCATGACGGACTGCGCGAAGCTCATAGCGCGGCTCTCGCCGACATCCGCTCGCTTCTCGCCGGCGAGGTCGAGGAAGGGGCGATGGACCTCGACGGGCGCCTCGAGATCACCGACGACAAGGCGCAACCCGTGCTGATCGTGTCGTTCCGGGAAGCCGTCTCGGTCCATGCGCCCGGCCCCGAAAATCGGTAATCCGCTCGGCGCCGGCCAACCATTTTCGCGCGCTGGCAAGCTACCTGTCGCTAAAGCCGCAGGCCGAAGCGGGGACCGATCCACATCATGGCGAGATACAGCGCGATGGTCAGCGCGCATCCGGCGAGCAGGGACAGCCAGAAGGGCACGCCGTGGCGCAGCAGCGCCGGGATCAGCAGGAACATCGGCAGCGACGGCAGGACGTACCAGAAGGTGGCGCTCGCATGATCGGCCATGTTCGCCGCGTCGGGCTTGTCGTGCCACAGCCACATCATGCCCAGCACCGATACCAGCGGCAACGAGGCGACCAGCGCGCCGAAGCCGGGGCTGCGCTTCGCGATCTCGGAGACGGCGGCGATGATGATGCCCGAGATGAGGGCCTTGATCGCGAGATAGAGCATGGCGTGCATCATGGCATGGATCGGCAGGCCGCGTCAGCTACCGCACCAATGGACGCCCGGACCATGGCCGAAATCCGCACCTGTCCCATATCTCCCTGCGCCTGGCCCCCGGCCTCGATCCCTTGATTCAACAGCGTCGCAGATGGTGGCAACGTACCATTGGACGGCGCCAGTCGGGGCCCGACACGCTCTTTCCCAGATTGAAACCAGTGCAATGCGGCCTGCCGATAGCGCTGCGTCAGCCCTCGATCTCGATCCACACCGGCGCATGGTCGCTGCTCTTCTCCCAGCCGCGCACGTCGCGATCGACCTCCGCTGCGACGAGCCGCGGCGAGACTGACGGGCTGAGCAGCAAATGATCGATGCGCAGGCCCGCATTGCGGGCATAGGCGTTCCGGAAATAATCCCAGAAGGTATAGATCGTCTCGTCCGGATGCAGGGTGCGCAGCGCATCGGTCCAGCCCTGGTCGAGCAGGCGGAAAAAGGCGGCGCGCACTTCGGGCGCGAACAGCGCGTCGTCCAGCCAGCGCTCCGGCTTGTAGACGTCGCGCTCGGTCGGCATCACGTTGAAGTCCCCGGCGATGATCACCGGCATGCCGGTCGCCAGCAGCTCCGCCGCATGCGCGATCAGCCGCTCGAACCAGGCCAGCTTATAGTCGAATTTGGGGCCGGGGCGGGGATTGCCATTCGGCAGATAGAGGCCGGCGATCAGCACGCCGTTCACCGCTGCCTCGATATAGCGGCTTTGCTGCGCGTCCGGGTCGCCGGGCAGGGCGCGCCGCGTCTCGACCGGCGTGCCGACCCGGCTGAGCAGCGCGACGCCGTTCCAGCTCTTCTGCCCGTGCCAGATCGCCTGATAGCCGGCCGCCTCGATCGCGGCGGCGGGGAATTTCTCGTCCGGCGCCTTCAGTTCCTGCAGGCAGACCACATCCGGCGCGCGCTCTTCCAGCCAACGCAGCAGCACGGGCAGGCGGCCATTGATCCCGTTCACATTATAGGTCGCGATCTTCATCGGTGGCATGATCCCAGTGGAAACCTCGCAAGCGCTGCGGGTTCACCCCATCTAACGCATGAAGGAGGCAGCCGATGCTCGAACATGTACCGCACTGGCTGGGGAGCCTGTTCAAGGGCGTGCGCGCCGGCCATGCCCGGCTGGTCGTCGCCGATCCGGACCTTGGGCTGACCGGGGAGTCGATCGACCTGTCGAGCCCGGCCTTTGCCAATGGCGCGCGCCTGCCCGAGCGTTTCACCGCCGACGGCGCGGGCGTGTCGCCGCCGCTGGTGTGGGGGCCCGTGCCGGAGGGCACGCTGAGCCTGGCGCTGATCGTCGAGGATCCCGACGCGCCGTCGCTCACCCCGCTGGTCCATGCGCTGGTGTGGGGGCTGCCCGCCGACGAGCACCGGCTGGCCGAGGGCGCGATCGTTGCGGACGGCGCGGGCGATGCCGATGGCCGCGATGTCGGGCGCAACAGCTTCTTCGCGCAAGGCTGGCTGCCGCCCGATCCGCCGACCGGGCATGGCTCGCACGATTATGTGTTCCAGCTTTTCGCTTTGTCGGAGGTGCCCGCGCTCGATTCCAATCCGGGGCGGGCGGCGATCGTCGAGGCGATCCGCGGCCGTGTGCTGGCGGCGGGCGTGACCACCGGCACCTATTCGCGTGGCGAGCAGGCGCCGATCCGGACCGCCCGCGTCGGCGGCGCGGCGCGGGCTTGATGGCGGCGCAGATCGACCTGTTCGGCGCGCCACCCGGCCTTCCCGATGGCGTGGACTATGCGGCGGACATCGTCACGCCCGCCGAGGAGCGGGCGCTGGTCGCGCAGCTGGACGAGATCGAGGTCACGCCGTTCCGCTTCCAGGGCTGGCTGGGCAAGCGGCTGACCGCGTCGTTCGGCTGGCGCTATGATTTCGACGATGCGAGCTTCGGCCCGACGGAGCCCATCCCCGATTTCCTGGTGCCGTTGCGCGATCGGGCGGCGGGCTTTGCGGGGCTGTCGGCGAAGGATCTCGTCCAGGCGCTGATCGTCCGTTACGATCCCGGCGCCGGCATCGGCTGGCACCGCGATCGCCCGGTGTTCGAGCATGTCGTCGGCATTTCGCTGGAGACGCAGGCGACCCTCAGGTTGCGGCGGCGCACGGAAAAGGGGTTCGACCGGGCGGCGCTGCCGCTTGCCCCGCGCTCCATCTACCATCTGAGCGGGGAGGCGCGGCATGGCTGGGAACACAGCATCGCGGCCATGGACGTGCGTCGATGGTCAGTGACGTTCCGGAGCTTGTCGGAGAAGGGAAGGAAGGCGGAAAACCAGGCCGGGGCACTCGCCTAAAGACCCGGCCTGGTTCCGCCGCCGTACAGCTACTCGATAGCGGCTGGCCCGCCCAATTAGCTGGATTAAGACCGCATCAACCATTCCGTAGTCTTCCGCATAGGTAGTTTTCCGGATGTGCCGCTCACCGTGCGAGCGCGCCCGAACAATGGCATTGCAAGGAGGGGGTGGGGCCGCCTTAAAGGGAAGAAACCACGCGAATCCACGGACAGCCGGTCATCACCGGTTCAACTGGAACAAGCGAGGACGGGTTCGTGACGTTGCGTATGGGAGCATCCGAATGAAGTATCTTGCTGGTCTGACGGCGATCGCAATACTGGCCGGTTCCGCTGCGGCCTATGCCGCGCCGCCCGCCGATGCGGCCGCCGGGGCTGTGGTGTTCAAGAAATGCGCCTCGTGTCACAGCGTCGATCCGTCAGGCAAGAACGGCCTCGGTCCCAATCTGCGCGGCGTCGTCAATCGCAAGGCGGGTAGCTTTGCCGGCTTCAATTATTCGCCGGCGATGAAGGCATCGGGCCAGGTGTGGAACGACAAGAACCTCGCCCGCTTCCTCGCCGCGCCGCGCCAGGCGCTGCCGGGCACGAAGATGATCTTCATCGGCCTGCCCAACCCGCAGGACCAGGCGAACGTGATCGCCTATCTCAAGCAGAATGGCGCGGCGAAGAAGTAGCGGCGGTCAGCCGTCCGCCTGATCCTGTAGCGCCTTCTTGTGCTGCTGGAGCAGTTCCTCGGCCTTGGCCGAGAGCTGCTTCGTCTCCTCGATACTATCGCGGAGCGCTTCCTGCGTGGCTTCGATCCGGGCTATTTCGTCTTCGAGTTTCTTGTTCATGCGTCCCACCATCCGGGCTTAATGCAGATCAAGGGGCGATCGTTCCCTGGGTGCCTGACACCGCCGGACAAAATGCGATGAAGCGAGCGCCATACCCGTCATGCCGGAACAGGTCCGGGGTGGACGGGTAGGGGGTTGGGCGGTCGGTTCCCGAAACCCCAACCGGATCGGATGCATCGGCGCCGGCTTAACCCGGCCTCAACCGTGACCATGGTACCGCCGCCGCCATGCGTATCAGTACCATTACCAACTGGGCATACGGCGTCACGCTGTTGCTCACCGGGCTTTCCGGCGCGGCCTTCATCACTTCGGTGCGGGCGGCCGATCAGGAGCGCCTTGCGGTCCAGGAACATCTGACCCTCGACGATTTCGGCGAGGAGCTCTCGATCGCGGCCGAGAAGCGCTCGGACGAAGCGCGGCTCTACGCCATGCGCGGCGCCGCGCGACACCTCGCCGCCTTCCGCGCCGAGGAGCGCGACGTGCGGGCGCGCGAGAAGATCATCGACCGGATCCACGCGCTCGACCTGGCACCGGCCGAACGCGCCGCGCTCAAGGAAGTCGAGCGCAATCTCGACGAGCTCGACACGCTCGAACGCACCGCCATCGCCAGCGCGCAGGCCGGCGATGCGACCGCGGCGCAAGCGGTGCTGTTCGGGCCGGATCACGAGCGCGCCCAGACCGGCGTGCTGGAACCGGTCAACCGCTTCCGCGCGCTCGCCGCGACCCGCACCGAGACCGCGCTCCGCGAGGCACGCGAGCGCAGCGACTGGTACGGTCGCATCGCGCGGGGCATGCTCGCGATCACTGCCTTGCTGTTCCTCGCCGTGCTCTATTTCGTGCTGCGCCGCCGGGTCGCAATGCCGCTGATGCGGATGACCGGCATCCTCGCGCGGCTCGCCCGGCAGGATTACAGCGTCGAAGTGCCGCAGGATCGCCGCCGCGACGAGATCGGCGACATGACCAATGCGATCCACGTCTTCCGCGACAACGGCCTGGAGCGCGACCGGCTGGAGGCCGAGCGCGCCGCCGACCAGCGCGCCAAGGACACCATCCTGCAGATGATGCACCGCCTGCAGGCGACCGAGACGCAGGACGAGCTGGCCGAAGTGGTCGCGTGCTTCGCGCCGCAGACCTTCCCGCATCTCGCCGGGCACCTCTATGTCCAGAACCACACGCGCACCGCCCTGACCCTGGCGAGCAGCTGGCTCGATCCGGCGGTGTCGGTGCACAGCTTCCCGCCGACCGAATGCTGGGGCCTGCGCCGCGGCCGGCCGCATGTCAGCAACCACGAGCATGTCGACATTCCCTGTCCGCATGTCGACGAGAGCGCGGTGGCGGCATTGTGCGTGCCGCTGACGGCGCAGGGCGACACGATCGGCCTGCTCTATTTCGAGGAGCGCGATGGGATCGCAGGCATTGGCGGCGCCTCGCGCCTCTATCTCGAGCTGATGGCCGAGAATATCGGCCTCGCGCTCGCCAATCTCCGCCTGCGCGAGCAGCTGACCAACCTCGCGATCCGCGACGCGCTGACCGGGCTGCTCAACCGCCGCAGCCTGGACGGCACGCTCAACCGCCGCCGGCAGGAGGGCGATAGTTCGCCGCTCGCCGGGCTGATGATCGACATCGACCATTTCAAGCGCTTCAACGACGAGTTCGGCCATGAGGCAGGTGACGTGGTGATGCAGCAGGTCGCGGCGATCATGCTCGACGCGGTCGGCGATACGGGCCAGGTCCACCGCTTCGGCGGCGAGGAGTTCACCGTGCTGATGCCCGGGGCCGACGAGACCGCGGCGCGCGAGATGGGCGAGCGTATCCGCGCCCGCACCGCGGCGACGCCGCTCGCCTATCGCGGGCGCGTGCTCGGGCATATCTCGGTGTCGATCGGTGTCGCTGCCTCGCCGCAGGACGGGCCGGTCGCCAATCTGGTGGCACGCGCCGATGCAGCCTTGCTCGAAGCGAAGACGCGCGGACGCAATCTGGTGATCGCTGCGTCCGGCGTCGACTCGCTGAAGAGCGCGGCGGCCTGATCAGCCCAAAGGCGGCCCCGGCGGCTGCGGGAAGCGCGAGCGCGGCCCCTTGCCCCAGCTCGGCGTCGCCGTCTTCGGCGCATTGGCCTTCGGGTCCTCCAGATAATGCGCGATGTCGCGCGCCGTCTGGCGGTAGAAGGCAGTGGTCAGCGCATCGGCCCCGGGCTTGGCCTTGAGCGTCGTCGCCAGCGTCGAGAGCTTGTCGAGCACATAGGCGCGGGCCTCGGGCGCCGCCTCGTCGTTGCCGCCGAGGATCATCATCGATTCGAGCGCGACCTGCTGAGTCACCCGCCGCAGCGCGCGGTCGGACGCGGTGCCGTCGGCCGGGGCGCTCCAGCTATGCGCAAAGACGGTGTCGACCATTTCCGGGAAGGTCAGCGTATCGGGCTGGCGCGCGGCGAGCGCGATCATCCGGCTCGACTTGGCGGCATCGAACAGCGGTTCGAGCACCATGCCGGCCAGGATGCGCGCGGCGCGGAGCTGGTCGAACACATCGTCGGTCGACAGGTCCTCGAGGTTGTTGCCGGGATCGGGGGTGAGCTGCACCAGCAGCGATTCCGGCAGCGCGAGGTTCTTCGGCTCGATCGCCTCCATCAACAGGCCGAGCGTGTCGCGCTGCAGCTTCGCCGGGATGAACTCGGTCGGCGGCAGGGTGTCGCCCTTGACCACGATGTTCTCGTACAGGCCGCCGACATATTTCAGGCCGGATTCGATCGCGTAGCGATGGTGGAGATAGGCCATCCACAGCCGCGTGTTGCGCAGCGATCCGATCGGCTCGTCCGCCTTCAACATTCCTTGCCCGTAATTGGCGATCATGATCGCACGGGCGGCCATATCCTCGCGCAGATTCTCGGTCGGCGTGGCGCGGTCGTCATACCAGGTCCAGCGCGGATCGGTGTCGGGGACGTAAATGATGCCCTTGGCGCGCATGTCGGCGACGATCGCATCGAGCCCGGCCTTCTCCGACGCGGCGGGGAAGGGGGTGTAGGCGTAGCGCACCATGTACGTGTCGTACGCGCCGATCTGCTTCTGGAAGCTCTCGCTCAGGTCGAGCTTACCGTTGACGACCTTCACTCGCGGCGTCGGATATTCCATAACCGAGGCGCGGTTGTTGAGGCTCGAGGCGAAGTTGTGGCCGAAGCCCTGGGCATGGCCGAGCTCATGCGCGGTGAGCAACGCCTGGCGCAGCAGCACCATGTCGCGCTGCCCCTTGGGCATCGCGGCCATGGTGTCCTCGCTCAGCAGGTTCGGGTCGGCGATGGTGATGCCGCTGCCGTCCGCCGGAAGCCCGGCGCTGTAGACGTCCCAGTAATTGCCGACGGTGCGGATGCGGTGTGTGTCCATGCGCACCTTGGATCCGATCACTTCGCCGGTGCGCGGATCGCGGTAGGTGCCGCCGCTCGAGAAGCCGCGCTCGTCGCGGTTGATCCACAGGACATAGGCGTAGCGGATATCCATCGGGTCCATGTCGGCCGGCGCGTCGAGCGCGACGATCGCATTGCTGAAGCCCGCGGCCTCATAGGACTTGTTCCACCACAGCAGTCCTTCCTTCATCGCGTGGCGGATCGGGGCGGGAATGGCGGGATCGAAATAGATGGTGATCGGCTTGATCGGATCGCTGAGCGCGGCGCTCGGGTCCTTCTTCTCAAGCCGCCAGCGGGTGATCCAGCTTTCCTCGGGGCTTTCGCTGAACGGCTTGGAATAATCCTGGAAGCGTATGGCGCTCACGCCGATGCGCGGATCTGCTTCGCGCGGCGTGTAACCGGTCGGTGCGCGCAGGAAGCTGTGGTGGATGCGCATCGTCATCATGCGCGGATCTGGCGTCACGCCTGCCATCAGCGGACCGGGATTGTCGGCGACGAAAGTCGCGCTGGTCTCGATCTCGGTATTGTCCGGGAACCCCTTCATCCGCGCGGGGTAGAAGCTGCTCTTGCCCGCATCGAACTTGTAGCTGCCCTGGTTGGCGCGGCGAAGCTGCGCTTCTACATTGGCGGCATCGCGCATGAAGAAGGAGGTCGCATCGACCACCACCTTGCCGCCGCTCTCGGACTCGATCGGCAGCGCGGCGAGCGTCGAGGTGGGGAAGCTGTCCGCCACGCCCTGGGCGTGCGCCGCATCGCCCTTGAGCGAGCGGAAGCGAAGGTTCTGCTCGTTGACCAGCACCTTGCCGCCGACCCGGGTGAAGCGGATCACCGCGCTGTCCATCACGCCGCGATCGAACGGGAGTTCCACCGATCCGCCGCCGGTCGCGGCGGAGACGTAATAGAGCACGTCCTCGTCGAACACGGGTACTTCGAGCAGCACGCGCCCCTTCGCTGCGTCGAAATAGAAGGGGATGAAGCCGTCGACGCGCGCGGGCAGTGAGGCGCCCTTCGCCGGCGGGTCGGCCGGTCGTGCGATGGTGGGCGTGGAGAGAGCGACCAGGCAGATCGCGCCGAGCGAGGAGGTGAGCAGCTTCGCCTTGTTCATGGACCTGTCCCAGTGGTTTGGATTTTGAGCCGAGCAGACCTCCCAACCGTCACCCCGGACTTGTTCCGGGGTCCATGGTTCCGCATACGCAACAACTGTGGCGCCTGCGGGACGATGGATGCAGGAACAAGTCCGGCATGACGACAAGGGGTGTAGCGATTACTTGGTTGCAGGCGGGGGCGGCGAGGCGGGCGCCGGGTAAGGCACGCCCATCTGCTCGAGATAGCTGCTGTACTTGGTCGGATCATAATAGAATTTCGTCATCTGCGGCCGCATCTGCGCCATCAGCTGGGTGTTGAGATCGATCGCCGGCTTGTCCGCCGCAGTCAGCACCGGATCGTACTTCTGGTCCTTCTGCTGCACCGTGTTGAAATAGATCTTGGCGTCCGCAATCAGCTTCGGCGTGGTCATCAGGTCGAGCACCGTCATCGCCACGGCTTTGGCGCCTGCCACCGCGCCCTTGTGCGCGATCGGGGTCGCCATCGCGATCGCCGCCGTCACGTTATGGCCGATCGTGCTGGGCACGTTGGAGGGGAAGCGAATGGTGATGGTCGGCACGGTCCACATGATGTCGCCGATATCGTCCGATCCGCCGCCATTGGATTTGCCGCGCGATTCCGGCGTGGAGAGCGGATCGACGGTGGTGCCCAGCGGCTGGAGCTTCAGGCCGTTGGTTTCCTGGATCGCCTTGGCGAAGGCCTGGTCCTCCGGGCTCCATTTCGGCATGCCGACGGCCTTGATGTTGAGATAGGCGGCCTCGGCCATCGGCTTGTTGGCGAAATTGGGCGCGGCATAGCCGAGCACACGCCGCGTGACGGTGGTGCCCGTCGCCATCGCCGCCGCCTGCGAGATGGTGTTGCCCGTCTCGTAGAGCTGGCGGATCGAATCGAAGGTCTGCTCGCGGAAATAATACCAGACGGCTGCTTCGCCCGGCACGACGTTGGGCTGCCCGCCACCATTGGTGATGACGTAATGCGAGCGCTGGGTGAGCGGCAGATGCTCGCGGCGCATGTTCCACGCCATGTCCATCACTTCGACCGCGTCGAGCGCGCTGCGGCCGGCCCAGGGCGCGCCGGCGGCGTGCGAGGTCTTGCCGTGGAAGCTGTATTCCACCGAGACCATGCCGTTGTTGCCCATCTCGCCATAGCCGGTGCCGAAGCCGTTGCCGACATGGGTGAAGATCGAGGCATCGACATCCTTGAACAGGCCTTCGCGGACATAATAGGCCTTGGTCGCGAGCAGCTCCTCGGCGACGCCCGGCCAGAGCATCAGCCGACCCTTGATGTTGTTCTTGATCATCACGTCCTTGGCGGCGATCGCCGCCGCGACGATCAGCGGCATGCCGCTGTTATGCCCTTCGCCATGCCCCGGCGCGCCCGGCACCATCGGCGTGATCTTGGGCGTGCCCGGCATCTGCGACAGGCCAAGCAGGCCGTCGATGTCGCTGCCCAAAGCGATCAGCGGACCGCCCTCGCCCCAGGTCGCGGTGAAGGCCGTCGGGATGCCCGCCACGCCGCGGGTGACCTTGAAGCCTTCCTTCTCGAGGATGCCGGTGATGTATTCGGAGGTCTTGAACTCCTGGAAGCCCGGCTCGGCGAAGCTGTAGATCGAGTCGACCATCTCCTGCACCAGCTTGGCATGGGCATCGACATTGGCGGCGGCCGCCGCCTTCAGGGCGGGCTTGGCCTGGGCATGGGCAGCGGTAGGAACGTAAAGCGCGGTGGACAGCAAGGCGACCGTCAATCCAACCATCTTCTTCATGTTGAAATTCTCCTGATCTTTTCTGGTCTTGAGGTTTAGAAATCGAACCGGACGCCGACCCGGAACACGCGGCCGAGGACGTCGTAGAGATTGCGGTTGGTCTGCGGATAAGCAGGCGTGTTGTTGCCGGTCGGGCCGTTGCCGACGAGCACCGGATCGGTGTCGAGCAGGTTCTTGATCGACAGGAACGCCGTGGTCTTGGCGCCGGCGATCTCGAACTCGTGATTGACCTGCAGGTCGACATAGATCGCACCCGCGATGTCGTTGCGGTTGACGGTGCGATTGGCGACGGTCGAGACCGGGCAATCCGTGCTGCAGACGATATAGCTGTTGTCGTACACGCCGCCGCTCACGCCGCGGCCGACCAGCTGGAAGCCCCAGGGCCCGACGTCATACCCGGCCGAAACGCGATAGTTCCAGTCGGGCAAGCTGCCCGAATTCTGGCCTGCGGCTTCGGTCGGCACGTCTACCCCGTTGTCGGTGTAAAGGCTGATATTCTTGGTCGCCAGCGCGCGCAGGGTGAGGACGCCTGGCCCGATCGGCTTGCGGTAGCTCGCCTCGAAATCGATGCCTTTGGCCTCGATGCCGACGAAATTGGTCGGCTTCAGCTCGATGCTGGTGATGAGTAGGCCGGCGGTGGTGACGCCGCGGCCGCCGGTGGTCGAGATGGCGGCGCAGGCGGCGGCGTTGCTCTGCTCATAGCATTGCGTGACCAGCGTCTGGGCGCCGATATTGGCGATCGCCCCGCTGAGCTTGATCTGGAAATAATCGACCGAGAAGGCCAGGCCGGGGATGAAGCTGGGCGTGAAGATCGCGCCGACGCCGTAGGTCTTGGCGACTTCTGGTCTGAGCGCCGGATTGCCGACGGTGGATTCGTTGAACTGGTCGACGCGCTGATTGATGAGAGTGCCGTTCGGGACTGGCACGTTGACGGTATTGGTGCGGCCCGTGCCGGGCGCGAACAGCTCACCCAGGTTCGGCGCGCGGATGTCGCGCGAGATGGTGCCGCGGAACTTGACGTCCGGGATCGGCTGCCAGGTCACGCCGGCCTTCCATGTGCTGACCGTGCCCGAGGTGGAATAGTCGGTCAGACGGAAGGCGCCGTTGAAGTCCGCGCCCTTGAACAGCGGGATGATGGTCTCGAGATAGGCTTCCTTGACGTTGTATTTGCCGAAGGTCGGCAGGTAGTTGCCGTAGATCCAGGTGCCGTTGGTGACGCCATTGGCGACGCGCGGTTGGAACAGCGGATCGACTGAACCTGAAACCGATTCCTGACGCCATTCGGCGCCGACGCCGAGCGAGATCGGGCCCGCCCAGATATCGACCAGATTGTTGGTGAAGAGGTTGAACGCCGCGACATCCTGCTTGAGCGTCTGCTTCCGTAGTGGCTGCAGGCCGTCATACATGATGTAGTTCAACGCCTCGGGCGTGATGCCGCCCACGCCGATGCGGTTGATCGGCACGCAGCCATTATTGACGTTGGCGAGCGTCAGGCGCGAACGGCAGACGATGGTGCCCGCCGCGATGCCCGATGCGTTGCCCGCCGGCGCTACGACAGCGTCGGTGGCCAGCGTCATGCGATCGAGGTTCCAGGCGTTGGTCAGCAGCTCGTTGGTCTTGGTGATACCCTTCTGGTAATAGGCGTCCCAGTGCCAATCGCGGTCCAACAGGCCGAAATCGCCGCTGGCGCCCACCACATAGCGGAACACCTCGCGGGTATTGTCACTGCCCTGGGGCGGGATGCCGGCGTTGCTGGTGCCGATCGAAACCGTGGAGATCGCGACATTCCCAGGCGTCGCGTTATAGGCATTGACCTGATTGACGAAGCTGGTCGGCAGATAGGCGTTGATCAAACCGCCATTGCTAGCCGATGGCGCGACCTGGATGGTGACGCCGGTGGTCGGCGTCTGCTGGTAATAGCTCTGACCCTGATAGCGGCTGTAGGCGAATTGGCCGTAAATCTCGATGGCGGGCGAGAATTCGTAGCTGACCCGACCGAATGCGCTCTTGCGGTCCTCCGATGGCAGCAGCGTTGCGCTGCTGGCATGACCTTCGCGGCCGATGAGGTAATCGCCGCCGACCATCCACTGTCCGTTGGCCGGGCCGTAGACGAAGTTGTTGACGCTTGCCTTGCCGGTCGCCGGGTTGATCTGGCCGAAATAGATGCCTTTGAAGAAGTTCGTTGCCGCGACGCCGCCGGGCGTGTTGGGGACACCTGCGGAGTTGATCAGACCGCCTTGAGTGAACTGGCCGGTGCCGATGCCACCCTGGATCAGGCGCGCCGGATAGCAGATCGTCGAGGCGAGGGCGTCCTTGCAGGCGCCTTCGCTGTAGGCGGGATTGTCGATCTGGAAGAAGCCGCTGTCGTTCCAGTCGCGGTCGATCGACTGGATGCCCTTCTGGGTGAAATATTCGCCGCTGACCAGGATATGGCCCTTGCCGCCGGCAAAGGGCGTGCCCGCCGTCAGCGTGAACTTGTGGTTCGGGCCGTCGCTATAGGTGGTGACGCCATATTCGTAGCTGCCCTTCACTCCGGTATATTTCTTGTCGAGGATGAAGTTGATGACGCCCGAGACGGCGTCCGAGCCATAGGCCGAGGAAGCGCCGCCGGTCACTACTTCGACGCGCTCGACCAGCGCCTGGGGGAAGGTGTTGACGTCGACCACGCCGCTGGTAGCGGCGGCGACCGAACGCTGGCCGTCGAACAGGACTAGGGTACGTTGCGCGCCGAGGCTGCGCAGGTTGACCGACGCGACGCCGGCGAGCCCGTTGCTGAGCGACCCGTTCGAATTGGCCGCGGTCGAGCTGCCGCGTACCGAGGGAAGCGTGTTGACGAAATCCGCGATGTTGGCGGGCGCCTCGGCCTGCAATTCCTTGCTGCTGATCACGCTGACCGGGGTCGGGGCGTCATAGCCGTCACGCACGATGCGCGATCCGGTGACGGTGATTTCCTCTCCAGGCGCCTCGCCGGACGCCGACTGGTCCTGGGCTGTGTCGATCGTTGCTGAATCGACCGTCGCGGTGTCGCCGGTGGCGGGTGCCTTGTCCTCGACGCTTGCCATCATCGCCGGCGCTGCCTGCGCATGGGCAATGCCGGGCATCGCGGCAATCGCCAGCGTCAGAATCCCGGCAGTCGATAGGCTATGCCGCCTGAAGATCCGGCGGTCGGAAGTCGTGTTCGCGCTGAATGGAATCGTCATGGTCGCCCCCGATTATTGTTTACTCTCTGGGCAACCTCTCCCTTCACTCGGTTCTTTTCGAACCTTGTTCTTGAACTCTACAGTTACTGACTGGTGTATTTAGCGTACACTTCTCCTGCGGCGCCGACATGGTCGTCGGCACCCCGAATGAAGTCTCGCCTGATCAATTCTCCCTGGTAGGCACAACTCTCTGCGGAATTGCCCTGACGCAAGATTAGCAGAGTTTACTTGGGGGATGTCGCTATTTTCGCGCGCAGATTCACGTTGCTTGAGTGGATTCTTTCACGAATGCCGGATCGGGCGGTGATTCCCGGCGCCACCAAACGCCAGCTAGCCCGATTTCCGCGTTACCGCCGAATTCGATCCGAATCGGTGGAACGACTCAGGCAGGGCCCTTGAGCAGCACGGGCGGGACCGAGCGTTGCGCCACTTCGCGCATCACGAAGCTGCTGCGGATCTTGGCGACGTGCGGCAGCATGGAGAGCTCGCTGCGATAGACCCGGTCGTAATCCTCGAACGACTTCACATGGATGATCATCAGGAAGTCGACATTGCCCGACACGAAGCTGCAATAGGACATGGAGGGGCATTTCACGACCGCGGTCTCGAACTCCATCAGCACGTTCTCGGCCTGGGACCTGAGCTCGATCATCACGATCACGACGATGCCGAAGCCGAGCCGCGCCATGTCCAGATCGGCGGAATAGCCGCGCACCGCGCCGCGTTCCTCCAGGATCTTGCGGCGGCGCGCGACGGCGGTGCTCGACAGGTGCACACGCTCGCTCAGTGCCACGTCGGACGCGCGCCCGTCGCTCGCGAGCTCGCGGAGGATGCGATAGTCGATCGCATCGATATCGGTCATGCCCGAATCGTTCACGCACTGTCCCCTTTGCGCATCATTTGATCGATTGTGCGATGCAACATGAATTGATGCAACGCGAATGGCAATGCGGTTAGGGGATTCCAGCGAGAGAAATCGGCTCGGCCGTTACGGTGCCGGGGCCATCCAGGCGATCGCCGATGCTGCGGCGCGGCGCGCTACGTCGAGCGGTACCATGCCGGGCGGCAGCCCCTGGGACGGCTCGACCAGCGTGTCGTTGAACAGGGGGTCGGCATAATCGTCCGTGACGATCACGCGCGCACCGAGTGCGGTGATGCTGTACAGCTTGCGCGCAAAGGCGATCGGGACGCGCACGCAGCCATGGGACGCGGGATAGCCGGGATTGCGGCCGGCATGGATCGCGATCCCGTCCCAGGTGAGGCGCAGCATGAAGGGCATGGGCGCATTGGAATAGATGTTGGAGCGGTGGTTCGCGTCCTTCTCCAGGATGGTGAATTCGCCGACCGGCGTGTCGAAGCCGGCGGCGCCGCTCGAGATCGGCGACAGCGCGATCAGCGTGTCGCCGCGATAGACGTAGACGCGTTGCAGCGTGAGGTTGACCAGGATGCGGATACCGCCGGGGCCGCCGGTGTCGTTCCAGATGAACTGATCGGGCTCGAGCATCGCCACCGCATCCGGGGTGAAGGCGGCACCCTCGCCGGCGTGCGCCGGCGTCGCAAAGCAGACGAGCAGGAGCGCGGCGGCGAGAGACCGGATCATGGTTAACATGTGCCGCAACTTTGTTCGGGAAGCGAGTTGAATCGGCGCTCCCCGGTGCCGATACCGCCGCACGGAGATGTGCGGCGATATCGGCATGTACCCGAACGAGATCAGCAGATCGTCGGGAAACTGGCGGGCTTGGATGCGCTCAGCGTCGCGCAGATCCTGTTGTCGTTGAAGTGGAACGCCGCGCCCCAATTGTCATTGTTGAAGAGCGACCGCAGCGCCGCGTTGTTGATCGCCCCGTCGCCGTACATCATTTCCCACTGGACCAGCGTCGGGCTCCACCAGACGCCCTTGTGGTTCTCGATCGCATCGTCGCCGCTGTTCGCGAAGCGGAGGACGTGCGTGCTGCCTCCGTCCTTGTGATAGACGATCTTCACGTTGCGCCGGGTCGAGTCCATGTAGCGGACGGCGGTATTGTTGCCGGCGAGAAGCTGATAGCCATGGTGCTGGCTCACCGCGACATCGGTGATCACCTTGTTGTCGATGTCCCAGTTGTCGTCGTTCTGGCTGATCGTCCAGACCACGACATTCTCGACGTCATGGCGATGCCCGCCGGCGTCGCACCCGTCACAGGCGCTGAGCGGCAGGACCTGATCCTTCTGGAAATAGAGCGAGTAGACCGTGCCGCAATAGACGCGGTTGCCCCACGAACCGCCGCCGAGCTTGCACACCGTGCGCGCATAGGTGTTGGAATTGTCCAGGTCGGACTCGTCACGGCAGCGGGCCTGCGGCGTGCCGTTGCGATCTTCCCCGGGGTTCAGCGCGCCGTTGCGGCCGATCGCGACGGAGGCATAGCATCCGTCCTTGTCGAAATCGAAATAGGGAACGAAGCGCGATGACATCGCGTCTGCGGCCCCGGCGAGCTTGGGCGGGGGATCCCCGGCCCAGGCCGGGCCGGACGCCATCAGCATGATGCCAATCGCACATGTCACGAACGAACGAAGAAATTGTATCATGGTGGATGTTCCCTGTCCGGTGTTTCGGGAGAAGAAGAAATCGGAACGATGCGATATCGTTGTCCTCCCGCGGTTCCGGAGGCTTTCGCCGTGCGATCCGGATATTCCATCCGGATTGACGGATGCCTCCAGAATGAAAGACGGAAGACGGATTGCCTTTCGGACAAAAGAATTTTGTTGCGATACAGTGTCATAAGCGTGGCTAATATGTTTCGGCGGCGGTCTGGCCGAGCATCCGTCGCAGCGAGAGCCATCCGTCTCGAAGCAGAATCCTGTGGACTTCCGGCCATCCGTCGAGCGATCTAGTCGCGATGAACACGGACGAACCGTCCAAGGGATGTGGATTCCGGTGAATTCGGCGAACCAATCTCGGAGCCCGGTCGAACGGGATGGAGAGGCGCCCTCGCGGCGTGCGGTCTTGCGGACAGGGCTAGCCGCCACGGGCGCTCTGACGGCGTCGTTGCTGGTGCCCGATCTGCTCGGTTCTTCCGCTGCGGCCGCCGGCGAATTCCCGCCGATCGCCGCGCCGCGCAAGGTACGGCCCGGTCTGCTCGGCCAGGCGCTGGTCGCGCTCGACCAGCATCGCGACCGGATCGAATTCCGCGACCGAATCGCCATCGCCGATTTCAGCGCGCCGTCTTCCGAGCCGCGCTTCTATCTGGTCGATATGCTGAACGGGGCCGCCACCAGCTTTCTCGTCGCCCATGGCAAGGGTTCCGATCCGGACCATAGCGGGTGGGTGCAGCGCTTCTCGAACGAGGAAGGGTCGCTGTGCTCGTCGGAGGGGGTATTCCTCACCTCGGACTATTATATCGGCGATCATGGCGCCTCGCAGCGGTTGATCGGCCTCGATCCGACCAACAGCAATGCCGAACCCCGCGCGATCGTCATCCACAGCGCCTGGTATGCCGCGCCCGAAATGCTCCTGTCTCAGCCGATGCTGGGGCGCAGCGACGGCTGCTTCGTGTTCGGCGAGGCCCAGATCGATTATGTGTTCGATCGGCTCGGGCCGGGCCGGATGCTCTTTTCCGCCAGGATCTGACGCGCGCCCGGCGAACTGCCGCGCGAAACCGGCGTCAGGCGATCGCGGAACGCCGCTGCGGCCGCGCGATGCGGAAGCTGTCGCCGATACCGCGCTGTTCTGCGCGCAGACGCAGCTTTTCTGCCAGGACCCTTCCGACCAGTTCGTGATCGGCTCTGAAATAGATCGTGCCGTTCATTGTCAGTCTCCGTTACCCAGTCTCGGACTCGGGTGAGTCGGGCGCTTCATCGTGATTCTTGCACGCCTCGACCGACAACGCGGCCGATTCGCGATTGTTCCACGATTCGTCGCAACCGAGTCGCGCCGCCCCATCGGGCGATGGGACGGCGACGATGTTCCGGGGACGGAGCCGGGTTTCAGAACTTCTGGTTGACGCTCAGGTAGAAATTGGCGCGCCGCGGGTCGCCGAAGAAGCTGTAGAAGGTGCCCGTGGTCGCGTTGATCAATGGCGAGCGATCGAAGACGTTGTTCACGCCGGCGCGCAGTTCGGTCTTGGGCGTTATCTTCCAGGTGCCCATGATGTCGAAATAAGCTTGGGATCCCATCTTCGCCGATCCCTGCAACAACTGCACACTATGGTCGGGATTGAACCAGTAAGGCCCGAAATAGCGGCCCTTGACCCCGAGGCTCCAGTGATCGGTCGAATAGATGATCGAGCCGGTGCCTTTCCATTCGACGCCGCCCGCCGCCCCGAGCATGCCCAGAAACAGGTTGGAGACCACGCCGGCCGACTGGAGCGGCGTTGCTGACGGCGTGGTCTGGACGGAGAGGTCGCGCAGCCACGTCGCCGCGGCCTGAAGGGAAAGGCGGCCCTTGCCCAGCGTCATGTCGTAGCTGCCGGCGAAATCGATCGCCTCGGACCGGACGGACGAGACATTGGCGGTCGTGACGTCGGCGAAGATGATCCTGCCCACGCCGTACTGGCCGAAATTGGCCGGATTGGTGTCGCGCGTGAAGCGCTCGGGATGCACGGCCAGGAAATCGTTGAACGCCTGTTGCCCGCCCGGGAGGTTGCCGTTGCTGATCAGCGACTGGGGCTGGAAATAGACATTGTTCTGCGTGATCCGCGACCAATCGACCGACAGGCGCAGACCCGGAAGGAAGCGCGGCGTCAGAATGCCACCAAGGGACCAGCTCTTCGAGGTTTGCGGGTCGACATCGGGGTTGCCGCCCAGCCGCGCCGGCAAGACCCGAAGAAATCCGAACAGATCCTCGCCGATGATCTCGTTGCCGCGCAGCGGATCGGTTACGTTGACGATCGCCTTCCCGGCGAGAAACGTCCCGGGAATGCCGGCGTCCACCGATATGACGGAATTGAGATAAGGCGGCAGATAGCCGGTTGAATAGGAGCCGCGAAACGCGATGTCCTCCGATGCAGCCCAGCGCAGCGCAACCGTGGGGTTGATCGAGCTGTTGCGCGTCGTCGCGAAGGCCGGATCGGCCCCGGCTTGCGGGCAGGGCGCGCTATAGGCGCTGGCCGGCAACGGCCCTGCAAAAATCGTCGGCGTGCCCGGGAAGCAATTGAGGAACGCGTTGGAGCCGACGCCGACATAGCGATCATAGCGCCCGGCGACCTGAAGCTCGAGCTCGTGGATCAGCGGAACATGATTGTCCTTGCCGACGATCGGGAAACGCACCTCGGCATAAGCGCTGTCGGTCCGTTGCGAGCGCTTGGGCGTGAAGCTGATCGACGAATTGGTGACGGTGTTGGCAAAGGAGGTATATTCGCCCTGGACCTGCTTGTCCTGCTCCACGAGGAAGGTCGCGATCGGCTTGCCGCCCCATAGCCGCAGCAAGGGCAAGGGCCCGGCCAGCTTGAGTGTATAGGAGCGCGAATAGGAGCGCGACGGCTCCAGCAAGCCCGACCTCGGGCTGTCGAGATAGCCGAACTGAACCGGAAACTGGTTCACGTCCTTCAACAGGCTGATGGTGCCGTTCGTCGTCCCGGCGTCCGTCGCCTGGTCGAAGGCGGGCAACCCGTCCGCCGCGGCATAGCGGCTCCAGTTCCAGGTCAGGTCGATCGCTGCCTGCCAGTCATAGGGCAGCTTGACGATCGCACCGGCCAGTGCCCGCATGGTCGTGCTGACATTGGTGATGGTCTTGTTGCCGGTGCTAATCGGCACCGAAACCAGGATCGACTGCATGAAGGGGTTGTCGATCGAGTTGGCCGGAAGCTGGTAAGCGCCGCCTGTGGCCGGGTTGGTCAGGTTGTTCGTCTCGTAGCGCGAATAGCCGAACTCGCCATAAAGGCTGAGCCATTTGTTGAACTCGCGCCGCACCGTCAGCGAGCCGTTGTAATTCTGGGTCGGCGTGATCAGCGGGGACAGCGTACCGTTGCCGGCCTGGCCGCTCGCCACCGTCGGGGAGAGATCGAAATTCTGCTTGCCGGCATTGGCGATGAGCGCCGCCACGCCATCCTGGGCGATCCCGCGAAAGCCGTAGGGGATGTAGGTGCTGCGCGCGCCCAGCGCCGTGCCGCCATATAGCGACTTGAGCACCAGATTGCTGCCGTCCGCGCTGACGATATTGGGCGTGGCGCCCGCTACCGGGTTGGTGATCGTTCTGAAATAATTCGGGGCGTTCGACAGCAACAGCGCGCGTCCACGCGCGATATAGTCGCGTTCGCCTTCATAGAGCCCGTCATTCTGCTGCCAGCCGCCGGCAACCGAGATACGGGTCTTGCCCCCCTCGACCGAGAAGCTGCCGTTCAGGCTCAGCCGCTTTTCGGCGGCGTCGAAACGGCTGGTGTTGCCATAATAAGCGGTCGCCTCGATCCCGTTATAGTTGCGGCGCATGATGATGTTGACGACGCCGCCGACCGCGTTGGAGCCATAAATGCCCGAGGCGGAGGAAGCGAGCACCTCGATCCGTTCGATCGCATCGAGCGAAATGCCGTTGACGGAGGACTGGCTGAACGCGCCGTCGCCGGTATTGGCCTGGGCGAAGCGCCGCCCGTCGACCAGGATCAGCGTGCTGGCCGAGCCGAGGCCGCGCAGGTTGATGAAGCTCTGGCTCTTGGTCGTGCCGACCTGAGTCGAATTGGCGCCGCTGTTGTTGGCGCCGAGATTGCTGCGAAAGAAATCCTCGAGGCTTGTCGCGCCCGACCTCAGGATCTCCTGCCGGCTGAACACGACATAGGGCTGGGCGTCGTCGGCGCTGCGGGGGATGTCGAGGTTGAGGTTCCAGTTGCGGCCGCCGACCACTAGGATGTCCGGGATGACCGACCTGCCCTCGGCATCGCGGCCCTGGGCGGTGTTGGCATCCTCGATCACGCGCCTGATCTTGGCCTGATCCTCGGATGAAGGTCCGCCGACCACATAGGAACCGTTCGGCGTCCGCTGGTGGCGCAGCGGCGTGCCCTTCAGCAGCCGGTCGAGTGCTTCCTCGACGGTGAAGGTGCCGCGCACGGCGACCGCGCGATGCCCGCGGACCCGATCGGGCAGGAAGGCGATTTGCACATTGGCCTGGCGGCCGAGCAGCATGAGCGATTTGGAGAGCGTGCCGGCGGGGATGTTGACTGGAACCCTGGCTTGAGCGGGCGCTGCCTGCGCGAAAGCGGTTCCGGCCATGCCGGCGGTCAGCGCGATCGCCGCAGCCCCCGCCGCGAGATAGTGACCGATATATGCGTGCTTGCCCCGAAATTGGGTCATCGACTTCGCCCCCTTTGAGAATCCTCTTAGTCGGGGACTTTTCCCTGCCCCCCGACTCGAGAACGCAAGCCGATTTCGAATCCACATCCTTATATGAAAAAAATGTGACGAAGGGGAGGTGGCGCCAAGTCACGCCAAGTCGGCCGGCGCCGCGTACGCCGGATTTATCCTGCCTGTTCTTTGGCTTACCTTACTTCGGTGCGCGACTCGACAGTGACAGTTCGATGCCACCCTGCGGTGTCGTCTTCGATTCGATCGGCAGGATCGCACCGACGGCGTCGACGAACCGGTCCGGCGCCCCGGTGCTGAACACGCCGCTGAGGTGAAGTGAGGCGACACCGTCATCGCCGAGCGTGATCGGCCGGCTCGAATAGCGGTTGATCTCCGCCACCGCCGCGCCGAGCGGCTCGTCGTCGAACTCGACGAACCCGTCGCGCCACAGCAGCTGGCGATCGACATCGACCGACCCGACGCGCTGCGGCGCACCCAGCGCCACGCTGAATTCCTCACCCGGCTTGAGCAGGGTCGGGGCAAGCGGGGCGGATTCGAAGGCGCGCGCCGCCTCGGGCGTACGATCGACCACCACGCGGCCCTCGATCAACACGACATTGACCCGGCCGGGATCGACCCGCACTTCGAAGATGGTGCCGAGCGCCGTCACTTGCCGGTCGGCCGCCTCGACCACGAAGGGCCGGGTGCGATCGTGAAAGACCTCGAACAGGGCCTGGCCGCGCAACAACCGGACGAGACGCCGGCCGTCGGTGAAGGCGATCGTGAGCCGGGTACGAGTGTTGAGCGTGACGGTGCTGCCATCGGCCAGCTTGACGGTACGGCGTTCGCCGACGCCGGTCGCATAGTCGGTCGGGGTGCCGCGCACCGGCTGCACCACCGGTGTCACGGGCGCCTGCGCGACCGTTGCCGGCCTGGTCGCCGGGACCACGGGGCCGGTGCCCGAGCGCTCGATCGTCACCAGCGTGATCGCGCCGACCAGGCTCGCTGCCATCAGCGCGGCGACTGCCTGGAAGCGGCGGCGCGGCGCCGGCGCGGCGTCGAGCGCTGCCTGGCGCAATGCCTTGAGATGCGGATCAGCGCCGAGATCGCTGTCGAACAGGCCCATCGCCCCGCTCGCCCGGCGATAGGCGTCGGCATTGACCGGGTCGGCGCGCCAGGCGTCGAACTCGGCCTCCTCGCTTGGCGAAAGCTCGTGCGCGTCGCGGCGCACCAGCCAATGCGCGGCGGCTTCGACCGGGGACATGCCGCGGGTGCGGGGGATGGCGCGCAATTGCATCATTCCGGTTCCACACTCTCCGCGAGGCGCGCGACGGCGCGCTCCATGTGCTTCTCCACCGCGCTGACGGAAATGCCAAGCCGCGCCGCGATGTCGAGATACTTCATGCCCTCAAGCCGTCTCAAGACGAAGATCACCCGTGTACGTTCGGGAAGCTCGAGCAGTACCGCGGTCGCGCGGGCCAGCCGTTCCCTTTCGAGAAGGACGTGCTCGGGCGAGAAATCCACATCTCCATGATTTCTCTCGTCGAATTCGTCATGCGCATCGGCATGGCGCGTGCGGCGGCGACGCAGGTGATCGGTGAAGACGCTGGAGGCAGTCTGGAAGACATAGCCGCCAAGATGCTCCACATTGGATACATCTCCGCGCTTGAGCAGGCGTTCGAACACCTGCTGGACCATGTCGTCGATCTCGGACGCGTCGCGCACCCGCCGTGCGAAATACCGATGCAGCGACGCACGAAAGCCGGCGTTCAGCGCCTCGAACGAGGCCTGATCGCCGGCTGTGTCGGGGCGAGGGGCGCGGGGTGTTACGACCGGCCCTCTCCCTTCATGGTGCGCGCGCTATTTGACATCGGCTTTGGCCGGGGCTTCGGGCGTGACCTCGGCCTTCCAGGCGGTGTCGGGCCGCAGATATTTCTGCGCGAGCGCCTGGATGTCGGCCGGGGTGATCGCCTCGAACTGGGGAACCACGGTCAGCGTCTGCGGGATATAATGCGGCCGGTCGACGATATAGGTGAGCTGGTTGAGCCACCAGCCATTGGTGTTCTGGCCGCGCTTGGCCGATTCCACCAGCGGTTCGCGCGCGCGCTTCAACTCGTCCGCGCTGATCGGTGTTTCACGCAGGCTTTTCGTGATGTCGTCCATCGCCGCGAAAAAGGCGGTGAGCTTTTCGGGCGCCGTCTCGGCCTGGACCGAGATGGTGCCATAGCCCTTGTAGATGTCCGAATAGCTCGCCGAAACCTGCGGCGAATAGGCGAGCGCCAGCTTTTCGCGGATCACGTCGAGCACGCGCAGTTTGAGCACTGCGGCAAGAACTTCGATCCGCCGCGCCTCGCCCAGATCCTGCACGACATCGGTGGCCGGCCAGGCAACGAAGCCGAGGCCCTGCTCCGCCAGCCCCTTGTGGGTGAAGTGGAGCGCTGTCGGTGTCGGAGCGGGGAAACGGCGCTGGTCGGCGCCCGGCGCAGGTGCCGGAGCGGCCGGCCGCGGCGGCAAGGCGCCGAAGGTGGCGGCGGTGACCTTGATCGCTTCATCGACCGTCGTGTCGCCGACCATGGTGATGTGGATCGGCCCGACCGACAGCAACGCCTTCAGCCCCGGCCGCACCGCATCCATCGACCATGTCGAGAGCGTCTCGGGCGGCACCACTGCGGTGCGTTTGTCGCCGCCCGCGAGCAGTTCCTTCGCCTGGACGCTGAACGCACCGGCGGGCAGCGCCAGCGTCGCCTGATACATCGCCGGATAGTTGGCCTTGGTCTGCTCGAACTGCTGGCCGCGATAGGCCGGATCCGTCAGATAGGCGGCCATCACCTGCATCTGGAGCTGCAGGTCCTCGCGCCGCGTGCCGCCGCTCAGCAGGAACTTGTCGCCCAGCGTGGCGAGTCCGGTCCCGACCATATGGCCGTTGAGCGACCGGCTCATCTGGTCGATCGTCATCTTGCCCAGGCCGCCCGATTGCAGGCCGCCGATCGTGGTGGCGCGCGGATCGAGCGTATCGGGCGAGAAATTCTGCTCGCCGGTGCCGGTCAGCAGGTTGATCGCGACCGAATTCTTGCTGAAGCTGGTCGGCTTCACCGTCAGGGTCACGCCATTGGTGAAGGTGACGACCGTCGTGCCGAGGCCGGCGACCTCATGGCGTTCCTTGACCATGCCTGGCTTGCCGAAATCGGTATAGGGCCAGGGCATCTTGGTCCCGGCGGCGGGCGCCGCGACCGCGACCGCGCGCGAACCCTGCAGGGCCGCCGCGACCGCCTTTTCGCCGCCTTCGATCTCGACCGGGGAGACCAGCATGGTCAGCGGCCCGCCGCCGGTGAAGACCGGCTTGATCGCCTCGTTCACCTGCGCCGCGGTCAGCCCCTTCACCGTCGCCTCGAACAGGGCAAGATCGGTCTGAGGCGAGGTGAACACCTGACGCTCGTTGACCGCGTTCAGGATATTGCCGGCAAGGCCGCGGGTATTGCGCGTCGGGGCGCCCTTCACCGCATTCTCCAGCGCGGTGCGATAGGCAGTTACTTCGCGCTGCAGTTCGGCATCGGACACGCCGTACTGGACCAGGCGGCGCTGCTCCTGATCGATCGCTTCGAGCGCGGGCTTCCATTTGCCCTGCACATATTGCGCCGTGATGGTTGCGACCTCCAGGCTGCGCATCAGGCCGGAATCGCTCGCGCTGGCATTCAGGAAGGGCGCAGTATCGGTACGCGACAATTCGGACAGCCGGCGGTTGAGCACGGCGAGGCCGAGATACTGGATCGTGTCCAGGCGCCGCTTGGCAACGGTATCGGCCTGAAGATCGGGTGCGCGGGTCCAGGCGAGCGAGATGCCCGAAGAGATGCCGGGTTCGACCGTGACATGAGTCTCCGGGCCATGCGCGGCGACCGTGCCGAGATCGGGATCGGGGCCGTCCGGCGCCTTGGGCTGCCAGTCGGAGAAGCTCTTCCTGATCTTCGCTTCCATCACCGCGACGTCGAAATCGCCGACCGCGATCATCGTCGCGCGGGTGGGGCGGTAATAGCTGTTGTAGAAATCGACGAAGCGCTCGCGCGGGGCGCTATTGATGATCTTCAGGTCGCCGATCGGGAAGCGCGAGGCGATTTTCTGCCCCTTGGCGAGCACGTCGAGCGTCTTGCGCGAGACGCGCAGGCCCGGCGAGTTGCGCAGCCTTTCCTCGCCCGCGATCACGCCGCGTTCGTCGACGATATCCTCGGGGTCCATCGTCGCTTCGGACACCTGCTCGCGCATCACGTGAAGCGCGGTGTCGACCGTCTCGTCATTGGTGCGCGGCAGCTCGAGTTGGTAGAAGGTCTGGTCGAAGCTGGTCGCCGCATTGAGATCGGCACCGAACGCCAGGCCCAGCCGCTCCAGGATGTTGATCAGATCGTTCTTCGGGATATGCGTCGTGCCGTTGAACGCCATATGCTCCATGAAATGGGCGAGGCCGAGCTGGTCGTCCTTTTCCATCAGCGAGCCCGCATCGATGCGCAGACGCAGCGACGCCTGGCCCGGCGGCGTGGCATTCTTCATGATCGCATAGCGCATGCCGTTGGGCAGGGTGCCGGTGCGGACATCGGGATCGGTGGGCACGTCGCTCGCGATCTGCGGCCAGGGCTGGGACGGCTGGGATTGGGTCTGGGCGGGTGCGGCGACGCTGGATTTGGCATCGGTTTGTCCGAGCACCGGCGGTGCGGCGAGCAGGGCCGCTGAAGACGCGGTGAGCAGGAGAAGCAGGCGGCGCGAACTCGACATCAATCATTCCTCCACAAGGTGTGCGATGCCCGTCTCGGTGCGAGCGTACGCCGTGGAGCGCAGAGATGGTTGCGGCTCCCCCACCCGAGGACGCGATGATAGTGGATTTCCCCATCTGTCCGATGCAATTTTTTTGTAACGAAGCGTCCCGCCTGTAGCGGCAGCGACCCTTGCAATGATCGTCAGCCCTAGCGCGCGATCGGCAGAACGGCCGTCGCTTCGATCTCGATCCTGGCGGCCGACTCCATCAGCGACGAGACGGCGACCACTGCCATCGCCGGATAGTTCCGCCCCATATGGTCGCGCCAGGCCGTCCCGATCTCGGCGAGCGAGGCCAGATAGGCGTCGCGATCGGTGATGTACCAGGTGAGGCGGACGATATGTTCCGGCCCGGCACCGCCTTTGGCGAGGATGGCGAGGATGTTCTTCAGCACCTGGCGGAACTGGCCGACCAGGTCGTCGGCCACGAGGCGTTCCTGCTCGTCCCAGCCGATCACGCCGCCGGTGAAGATCATCCGCCCCTCGGCGAGGATGCCGTTGGCATAGCCCTTCGGGCGCGGCCATCCGTCAGGGAGCAGGGTCTGGTGGACTGTCATGCTATGGTTCCCGAGCCGAGCCGTGCGCGCCATTGCTCCGGCCACGCCATGGCTTTTCCGTCGCCGTCCGTCAGGACCTGCACATAGGTCGCGGCAAAACGTGGCTCCCCGGCGCAGCTGATCGTGGCGGTCAGCCCGATCGACGAGCGGCCGGGATCGGCACCAGCAATCACGATGTCGAGCGTCTCGCCGAGCCGGCACGGCCTGGCGAAGGTGACGTGAAGGTCGACCGTCGGCAGGGCGAAGCCAAGGACGACATGCATATGCGACCGGGTGACGCCGATACAGGCTGCAGTCCAGTCCTCGATCGCTGCGTCGACGATCTCCAGCAGCCGCGGATAATAGCCGATGCCGGCCGGATCGCAGTGCGCGAAGCGGACCGGATAGGTGCCGCGGAATTCGGTGGTCATCGCGCCACTCCAGCATCGGCGAGGTGCGCTCGCGCGATCACGATCTTCTGGACCTCGGAGGAGCCTTCATAGATGCGCAGCGCCCGGATCTCGCGATAGAGCGCCTCGACCGGTACGCCCTTGACCACGCCCATGCCGCCGAAGATCTGCACCGCCTTGTCGATCACCTGCTGCGCACGGTCGGTCGCGAAGAGCTTGGCCATCGCGGCTTCGCGCGTGTTGCGCCGTCCCATCACATCGCGCGTCCATGCTGCCCGATAGACGAGAAGCGCGGACGCATCGACGTCGAGCGCCATCTCGGCCAGCTTGGTCTGGGTGATCGCATTGTCCGAGAGCCGGGCGCCGAACAGCTGGCGCGAGGCGGCCCGATCGGTCGCGTCGTCCAGCGCGCGCCGCGCGAAGCCGAGCGCGGCGGCACCCACCGTAGTGCGGAAGATATCGAGCGTCGCCATCGCCTCCGCGAATCCCCGGCCGCGCTCGCCGAGCAGGGCAGAGGCGGGAAGCGCCATCCGGTCGAAGCCGATGGTGGCGAGCGGATGCGGGGCGATCACCTCGATCCGTTCGACGATGGACAGCCCCGGCGTCTCGGACGGCACGATAAAGGCGGAGATCCCCTTCGCGCCCGGTGCTTCGCCGGTGCGCGCGAACAGCACATAATAATCGGCGATGCCGCCGTTCGAGATGAAGGTCTTGGCGCCGTCGACGACATAGCCGTCGTCGGTCGGCGTCGCCGTACTGTCCATGCCCGCGACATCCGATCCGCTGGCGAGCTCGGTCAGCGCGAAGGCCGCGATCCGGTCGCCGCGCGCGACGGCGGGCAGGTAATCGGCCTTCTGCTCTGGCGTGCCGAACAGGCTGATCGTGCCCGATCCAAGGCCCTGCATCGCGAAGACGAAATCGGCGAGCCCCGAATGGCGCGCCAGGGTCTCGCGGATCAGCGCGAGCGAGCGCACGTCGAGCGCCTCGTGCACCCCGCCATAGGCCGCGGGCACGGCATAGCGCAGCCAGCCGCCGTCACCGAGCTGGCGGACCAGCGTGCGGCAGGCCGCATCGACATCGTCGCCATGATTGTGGCCAAGGGTCGCGCTGCACCAGGCGTCGAGATCGCGCGCGAGCGCCCGGTGGGAATCGTCGAAGAACGGCCAGTCGAGAAAGGTCCGGTCGCTCACGCTCAATTGCCCTCGAATACGGGGCCGCGTTTTGCGGCGAAGGCTTCGAAGGCGCGGCGGAAGTCGGCGGTCTGCATGCAGATCGCCTGCGCCTGGGCCTCCATTTCGATTGCGACGTCGAGGCTGACCGCCCATTCCATGGTGAGTTGGGTCTTGGTCATGCCGTGGGCGAAGGTCGGGCCATCGGCGAGTGCGTGGGCCATCTTATTGGTTTCGCTCGACAAAATATCTGGCTCGACCAGGCGGTTATAGAAACCCCAGCGCTCGCCTTCCTCTGCCGACATCGACCGGCCGGTGAAGAGCAGCTCCGACGCGCGGCCCTGGCCGATGATGCGGGGCAGGAGCGCGCAGGCGCCCATGTCGCAGCCGGCCAGGCCGACCCGGGTGAACAGGAAGGCCGTCTTCGCCCGAACCGTCGCGATACGCAGGTCGGAGGCCATCGCCATGATCGCGCCGGCGCCGGCGCAAATGCCGTCGACCGCGGCGATCACCGGTTGCGGGCAAGCGCGCATCGCCTTGACCAGATCGCCGGTCATGCGCGTGAAGGCGAGCAGCGCGGGCATGTCCATCTCGGTCAGCGGGCCGATGATCTCATGCACGTCGCCGCCCGAGCAGAAATTGCCGCCGGCGCCGGTGACGATGACCACCTTCACGTCGGGCGCCACCGCGAGGTCGCGGAACAGGTCGCGCAGCTCGGCATAGGACGCGAAGGTGAGGGGGTTCTTGCGCTCGGGTCGGGACAGCGTGATCGTCGCGACACCGGCATCATAGGCCCAGGCGAAATGCTGCGGTGCGTAGGTTTCGGGATTCATGCGGCTTCCCCTCCCGCGACGATGATGGATTGGCCGGTGATCGACCCGCTGTCGGGATGGCAGAGCCAGGCGACGGCGTTGGCGACTTCGCGCGGCTCGATCAGCCGCCCCTGCGGATTGAACGCGGCGAGATCGGCGCGCGCCGCATCCGCGGTCCGGCCGGTCTTGGCGACGATGCCGGCGACGGCGTCCGCGACCAGATCGGTGTCGGTGAAGCCGGGGCATACCGCGTTCACGGTGACCGCGCTCCTGGCGAGCTCGGCGGCGAGCGCCTTGGTAAAGCCGATCGCGCCATGCTTCGCCGCGCAATAGGCAGTGGTATAGGCATAGCCCTTCACGCCCGCCGTACTGGCGATCGTGACGATCCGGCCCATTGGCGCCGCCTTCAGATCGGCCAGCGCCGCCTGGGTGCAGATATGCAGCGCATCGAGGTTGATCGCCATCATCGCCCGCCAGTCGGCCAGCGTGGTGCGCGCAAAAGGTGCGCTGCTGGCGGCGCCCGCATTGTTGATCAGGATCGCAATCGGGCCGTTGACCGCGCGGGCCTGATCGAACGCCGCCGCGACGGCCTCCGGGTCCGTGACGTCGGCTGACGCGACATGAGCGCCGATCGGGCCGGCCACGGCCCGCAGCGGCTCGATCCGCCGCCCGACCAGGGTCAGCTTCGCGCCCTCCCCGGCGAGGCGCCGGGCGATCGCGGCGCCGATACCGGTGCCGCCGCCGGTGACGACGGCGTGAATCCCGTCGAGCATGGTCATGCCTTTCCTTCCGCCATGTCGGCCGAGCGCTTCAGGGTGCGCGTGAGCTGGGTCTGGCCGTTCTGATAGGGTGGGGGAACATGGATTCCGCGATAGTCGAAAGCGGCGGCGGCGTGCAGCGTCCAATAAGGATCGACGAGATGCGGCCGCCCCAGTGCGACCAGATCGGCGCGGCCGGCAGCGAGGATCGCGTTGACGTGATCGGGCTCGAAGATGTTGCCGACGGCCATGGTCGACAGCTTCGCCTCGTTGCGGATCTTGTCGGCGAAGGGCGTCTGGAACATGCGGCCATAGACCGGCCTGGCCTCTGCCCAGGTCTGGCCGGCGGACACGTCGATCAGGTCGGCGCCCGCATCGGCAAAGGCGCGGGCGATCGCCACCGCGTCGTCGGGCGTGACGCCGGCATCCGCCATCCAGTCGGTCGCGGAGATGCGCACCGACATCGGACGCTCGGCCGGCCATACCGCGCGCATCGCGGCGAATATTTCGAGCGGATAGCGCAGCCGGTTATCGAGGCTGCCGCCATAGTCGTCGGTGCGGCGGTTCTGCAGCGGCGTAATGAAGCTCGACAGAAGATAGCCGTGCGCCGCGTGCAGCTCGACCATGTCGAACCCGGCAGCGACCGCCATCCGGGTGGCGGCGACGAATTGATCGCGCACCTGGTCCATATCGTCGCGGGTCATGGCGCGCGGCTGCGCATTGCCGGCGCTCCAGGCCGTGTCGGCCGCGGCGATCAGCGGCCAGTTGCCGGCTTCGAGCGGCTGATCCATGCCCTCCCAGCCAAGCCGGGTCGAGCCTTTCGCCCCGGAATGGCCAAGCTGCAGGCAAATCCGCGCCTCGCTGCGGGTATGGACGAAATCGGTGATGCGCCGCCAGGCCGCGACATGCGCGGGCGTGTACATGCCCGGACATCCCGGCGTGATCCGGCCATTGGCCGAGACGCAGGTCATCTCGGTGAAGACGAGTCCCGCGCCGCCCTGCGCCCGCGCGCCGTAATGGACGAGGTGGAAATCATTGGGCGTCGCATCGTCGCCCGCCGAATAGGTCGCCATCGGCGACACCACGACGCGGTTGGCGAGGGTCATCTCGCGTAGCTGGAACGGCGCGAACATCGGCGGCACGGCGCGGTCCGTCTCGGTACCGGTGCCGGCGCCGGCATGGAACCAGCGCTCGACGCTTTCGAGCCAGGCCTTGTCGCGCACCCGCAGATTCTCGTGGCTGACGCGCTGCGATCGGGTGAGCAGCGAATAAGCGAACTGGATCGGTTCGAAGCCGAGATAGCGGTCGAGCGTCTCGAACCATTCGGTCGAGTTGCGCGCACTGTTCTGGAGCTTCAGCACTTCGACCGAACGCTCGGCCTGATATTCCGCCAGCGCGGCCTCGCGGGAGAGGCCGGGGCGATTGAGCACCTCGGCCAGCTTGATCGCATCCTCGAGCGCGAGCTTGGTCCCCGACCCGATCGAGAAATGCGCGGTATGCGCGGCGTCGCCGAGCAGGATCAGGTTGCGATAGGCCCAGCGCTCGCACAGCACGCGGCGGAAATTGAGCCATATCGCCGCCCCGCGCAGATGCGCCGCGTTCGACATGAGGGCGTTGCCGCCGAGATAGTCGGCGAAGATCGTCTCCAGCCGCGCGATCGTCTCCGCCTGATCCATCCGGTCGAAGCCCAGGCCGGCCCAGGTTTCCGGCGCGCATTCGACGATGAAGGTCGAGGCATTGTCGTCGAACCGGTATGCGTGTGCCCATATCCAGCCGGCCTCGGTCTCCTCGAACGCGAAGGTGAACGCGTCGAAGTCCTGGCGCGTGCCGAGCCACATGAACTTGTTGCCGCGCACCTCGATATCGACGCCGAAATGGGGCGCGTACCGATCGCGCATCCGGCTGTTCACGCCGTCGGCGGCGATCACCAGGTCATAGCCGTTCCAGGCGTCGAGGTCGGGCGCCGCCTCCTGCTCGAAGTGCAGCCGGACGCCGAGATCGCGGGCGCGATCCTGCAGGATCGAGAGCAGGGTCTTGCGCCCGATACCGATAAAGCCGTGGCCGCTCGACCGGATCGTCTCGCCATGGATGTGCACAGCGATATCGTCCCAATGGGCGAAAGCGTCGCGTACGACCGCGCCGCTCACCGGATCATTGGCGATGAGGTTGGCGACGGTCTGGTCGGAAAAAACGACGCCCCATCCGAAGGTGTCGCCGTCGCGGTTGCGTTCGAACAGGTCGATCTCGCACGCGGGATCGCGCAGCTTCATCGAGATCGCGAAATAGAGGCCGGCGGGTCCACCGCCCAGGCAGGCGATTTTCACGACGTTTCTCCAGCCAGGGCGCGCAGCTTGAACCGTTCGATCTTGCCGGTCGCGGTCTTTGGCAGCGTCTCCAGAAAATGGACCTGCCGGGGGTATTTGTACGGCGCCAGCGACGCTTTCGCATGCGCTTTCAACGCGGCTTCCAGCGCCGGATCACAGCAGGTGCCAGGCGTCGCCACGACGAAGGCGACCGGCTTCACCAGACCATCGCGATCGGCCGCGCCGACGACGGCCACTTCAGCGACTGCGGGATGCTGCGCGATCGCAGCCTCGACCTCGAAGGGAGAGACATAGATGCCGTTGACCTTGAGAAGATCGTCAGCCCGGCCGCAATAGAGAAAGCGGCCCTCGCCGTCCTGGCGGAACTTGTCGCCCGTCCTGACCCATCCGTCGACGAACACGGCGGCATTCTTGTCCGGCTTGTTCCAATAGCCGAGCGCGCGTGTCGGTCCTTTCACGAACAATTCCCCGATCTCGCCGACGGGGACTGGCCCGCCGGCTTCGCTGCGCAATTCGAGGCGATAGTCGCCGACGGGCCGGCCGGTGGCGCCGGGGGTGATGTCGCCGGGGCGATTGGACAGGAAGATGTGGAGCATTTCGGTCGACCCCATCCCGTCGACGATCGGGACCCCGAACCGCGTCAGCCAGCGCCGGCACAGTTCGGCGGGCAAGGCCTCGCCGGCCGACACGCAGAGCCGCAATCGCGACATCGCCTCGGAGGGGATGCTCTCCTCCCCCAGCAGCGCGGCGTAGAAGGTCGGTACGCTGTAGAGGATGGTAGGCCGATGGAGCGCCATGCGGGACAGCGCCGCCGCCGCGGAAGGCCGCTCGGCCATCAGGATAGCAGTGGTACGGTGCCACAGCGAAAAGAGCACGCTGTTGCCGAAGCCGTAGCCGAAGAACATCTTCGATACCGAGAAGCTGATATCGTCCCCGGACAAATGCAGTACGTCCTCGGCGAACTGGGCGGGTGCGGCGATCATCGCGCCATGCGAATGCATCGTCCCCTTGGGCCGCCCGGTCGTTCCCGAAGAATATTGCCAGATGCACACGGCGTCCGCGTCGACCATCACCGGGTCGGGCACGGCCTGGCCGCCGTGGATGCCGGCGGTGGCATCGCCGATCACGATCCTGTCGGGAAGCGACAAGCCATCGAAGCGCGGCAGCGCGGCCTGCGACACCACCAGCAGGCCCGCGCCGCTATCCTCGATCAGATAGCAATAGTCGTCGGCGGCCAGTTGCGGATTGACCATGACCGGTACCACGCCGATCCAGATCGCGCCGAGGCAGGCGACCACGAAATCGACGCTATCCTCGGCACAGAGCAGCATGCGCGTGCCGGGCGCGATGCCCCGGGCGGCGAGATGGCCGGCGAAGTTTTCAACGCGCTTGGCCAGTGTGGCGCGCGAACAGGCGCCGGCATCGTCGATAAAGGCAATCGCGTCGCCATCGTCGGCGCCGCGCGCGAGCATCGCAATCGCTGCATTGACCAGCACCTCAGCTCACCCCGGTCACAGCCGGGTCCGGACGCTGAGCAATTCCGGGAAGAATACCGTCTCGAGCACTTTGGCGAGATACTGGACGCCGGCAGTGCCGCCGGTGCCGGTCTTGAACCCGATGACGCGCTCGACGGTCTTCAGATGGCCGAAGCGCCACAGCTGGACGTGATATTCGACATCGACCAGCTTCTCGGCAAGCTCGTACAGATCCCAATATTGCTTCGGGTTGGCATAGACCGCGGCCCAGGCGCGCTCGACGTCGGGCGAGGGCTGATAGGGCAGGGTGAAATCGCGCTCCAGGCGATCGGCCGGGATGTCGAACCCGCGGCGGGCGAGCAGGCGCAGGGCCTCGTCATACAGGCTCGGGGTGTTCAGCTCGGCCGCCAGGCGATCGTGCACCTCGGGCTCGGCGGTGTGGAGATCGACCATGCTCGCATTCTTGTTGCCGAGCATGAACTCGATCTCGCGATACTGGTCGGACTGGAAGCCGGAGCTGGTGCCGAGCCGACCGCGCATCACGGTGTAGTCGGCCGGCGTCATGGTCGCGAGCACTTCCCAGCTCTGGATCATCTGCGCCTGGATGCGCGCGACGCGCGCCATCATCTTGAAGGCCGGCGACAGATCGTCGGCGATCACATGCCTCCGCGCGGCGCGCAGCTCATGCAGGGTAAGCTTCAGCCAAATCTCGGATGCCTGATGGATCGAGATGAACAACAGCTCGTCATGGGCATCGGTGAGCGGCCGCTGGCAGGCGAGCAGGTCGGACAGGCCAAGATAACTGCGGTAGGTGACGGTCGCGTTCATCTGCCCTCCTGTGCCGTTTTCGTCTCTTGTCTCCGGCAAGGTAGTCGTACCGCCACTGGCCGCGACCATTGTTCGCGGATTCGCCTTTTGGGGCGCAGTTGGTAGAATAGATCACGCGATAGTGACGCGTGGGCAGAACGATGTTCTGCTGAACGAAAAAGACGAGGACACATCATGGATCGCATCGATCGGGACATCCTGAGCGCGCTCGAGGCGGATGCGCGTCAATCCTATGCGTCGCTCGCGGAAAGCGTCGGCTTGTCGAAGACGCCGTGCTGGAACCGGGTCCAGGCGATGGAGGAGGCCGGGATCATCACCGGCTACCGCGCCGATATCGATCCGGCGCGGATCAACCTGGGCGTCATGGCCTATATCCAGGTCATCATCGATTCAGCGCGGCGGGAGGCATTCGAGGCCGCGGTCCTCGACACGCCCGCGATCCTGGAATGCCATACGATCGCCGGCGACGGCGACTATGTGTTGCGGGTCGCGTGCCGGGACGTGGACGATCTCGACCATCTGCTGCGCTTCGACATCGTCGTCCTGCCCGGCGTGCAGCGGTCGTCCACGATGGTGTGCCTCAAGACGATCAAGCGGGGCGGGCGGGTGACCCAGGCGGCCCATGCCCGCGAGGGGTTTTCGCAGGCCTGACCTGGCTTGCCGGCGGGAACGTCCGATGCCGGAAACCTGTTTCGCGGTTGCCCACCGCCATTTCAGGATGTTTCGAGACTTTGCGGCATGCGGGCGGCCCGGGCACCGGTACGGCGACGCGCATCGAACGGCCGCCGACCCAACTCGGGATCGCGTCAACAGCTTGTTTGAGCCAATCCCGCAGTCAGGGTCACAATCATTCTATCTCGACGCCTGGAGTTGCGGCATCGTCGTTCGATGCAGGCGTGCAAATCAAGCGACGATGATGGGCGGTGCCTATGATGAGCGCCGCTGAGATCGCCCTCTTTGCGATCGCGTTCCTGGCGTTCGCCGCAAGCCCAGGTCCGGACAATGTCGCGATCATCGCTCGGTCCGCCGCCCGCGGTCCTCTGGCGGGCGTCAGTTACGGCGTCGGCGTTGTGGTGGGAATTCTCGTCGGCCTCGCCGCCGCCAGTCTCGGACTCGCTTTCGTGCTCTCGAAGTTTGGGTGGCTCGGACTTGCTTTGCGATATGTCGGCGCGGCCTATCTGATCTGGTCGGGCGTGAAGCTGTGGCGGAATGCCGATCACCTGATCTCATCGATGGATGAGCCGAAGGGCAGCCAGGACAGGAGCGGGCGGGAGATGAGCGGGCTTGCGGTTGGCTTCGCAATGAACCTGACCAACCCGAAGATGCCGATCTTCTACCTCGCAGTGTTGCCGCAGTCGTTCCTGGGCCAGCCTAGCTTCGCTGCCGCCGTCACGATCGCGATGGTCATCGTCTTCATCGAAGTGCTTGTGATCGGGGCGGCGATCGCGCTCGGCTCACTTGCTCGCTCGACCGATCACGTGCGCTCAGGACGGATCGCTCGCGCATCGGGGGCGATGCTGGTCGTTGCAGGCGTCGCGATCATTGCGCGAAGGTGACTGCGTATCCTGGAGTCGCCATATCGACCGGGCGATCCGATGACGGTGAGGAGAAGAGATGCGATTTGCGTTGGTCTCAGACATCCATGGCAACCTTCCAGCGCTCGAAGCCGTAGCGGCCGACATCCGGTCACAAAGCGTCGATGCGGTCATCAACCTCGGCGACAGCCTGTCCGGTCCGCTTCTTCCCCGGCAAACAGCGCAGTTTCTGATGGCCGCAGACTGGCTACATGTGGCGGGTAATCATGACCGACAGATCCTCGAGCTAGGCACGGACTCGGCCGAGTCCGACAGATTTGCTTATGGAGAGCTTGGCGCCGACGAGTTGGGGTGGCTCGCAACCTTGCCGTCCACATGCGAGGTCGAGCCGGACGTGCTAGCCTGTCATGGCACCCCCCACAGCGACGTGACCTGCCTCCTGGAGGAGGCGGAGCGCCCCGCGTCGGCGGCAAAAGTCTCAGCGCGCCTCGCTGATATCAGAGCCGCGGTCATCCTGTGCGGGCACAGTCACGTACCGCGATCCGTGCGGTCTTTCGGCAGGCTTGTTGTCAATCCGGGGAGCGTTGGCCAGCCCGCCTACGCGGACGACCACCCTCATCCGCATGTCATCGAAAGCGGTTCGCCGGATGCCCGCTACGCGCTGCTCGAGCAGCGCGCTGGCGTTTGGCGAGCAAGCCTGATCAGCGTGCCCTACGCTTCCGAGGAGATGGCGTCCCTGGCAGCCTCCCGAGGCCGCCCGGACTGGGCGGCCGCTCTTCGCACAGGATATGTCTCGTGAGCTACATCGACAGCGAAGCCCTGATTCTGATCGACCTGCAGCGGACAATGGCCGATCCGACACGACCCCCGCGCAACAATCCGCACGCCGAGGCAAACACTGCCAGGCTGTTGTCGGCATGGCGCGCGGATGGTCGTCCGGTCATCCACGTCCGTCACCTGTCGCTCGAGCCCATATCCGGTTTCTATCCCGGCCGGCCGGGCGCCGAGTTCCAGGACGCGTTCAACCCGAACGCCCACGAACATGTTGTCGACAAGCATGTCACCGATGCGTTCGCCGGTTCGGGGCTGGAAAGATACCTGCACCTTCGATCGATCAACAAGCTCGTTTTCGCCGGCGTGGCCACGAACTATTCGGTAGAGGCGACCGCGCGGTCAGCCGCGTGTTTGGGTTTCAGCGTATCAGTCGTGTCCGACGCCTGCTTCACCTTCGCCAGAGCCGACCTGGATGGCGTGATGCGCGCGGCTGACGAAATCCATTTGGCCTCGTTGAGCAACCTGAACGAAGAATATGCCGCAATCCGGACCACAGACCAGGTCCTTGAGAGCTTCGGCCGGTAATCAATTGTGAGCGCGCCGCATAGGCGAGCCGCGAGACATTGCCCACGCGATCAGATTCCTGATGCAGAACGGATTCACCACCGGCACTGTGCTGAAATGCGCGCGCTCGTCGTTCAAACGCAACTCTGGCCCTCGACTCTCGATGACTACCCTCACCTGCTCGCGAGCAGTTGCACCTTCTCTTCCGGGGCTTCATCGACCTTGTGCATCGTGTTGATCGAGACATGCGGCCACACGATGCGGCCCGGCAGGCCGCTCGACCGAGGATCGAAATCGAGCATCACGATCTGGAGATATTGAAGGCGAAGCTTCGGCTTGCCCCGGGTGTCGAGCTCGGCGAGCTCCTGGATCCAGAAGGTCGATCGCATCGAAGAGGCGTTGGCCTGTTTGAGGATGAAGGGAATGTTCTTGATCCCTCCAGTCTCGGCTTCGGTGTCGACGGCGAGCGTCGTCGTGCGAAGGATATCGACGCCCTGATTGGCGGCCTTGAGCAGATCAGCCGGGTGGACCGGGTCGAACAGGCCCAGGAAAGGGTTCTGGTGAAAATGCTGGTAGGGGGCGAGGTACGGATTGGTGAGATCCTGTCTGACCTTTAGCGGCAGGCCGCTGACATCGGGGATGTCCGCTGGGCCGTCCGTGGTCGGAACGCTCCGCCCGAGCGCAAGGACCGCGTCGCCATGGGGAACGCTCCCCAGCCTCGCAATGTCGAAACCGTCGGTGACCTGGTCGAGCATGTTGAGCCACAATCCGGGCTCGTGATGGATCGTGTTACCGGGAGGGCTGGTCGGTCCGAGGACATTGCTGTGCGGGAAGTCGATGGTCGCGATCTGGTCGGTGACCTGCTCATAGTCCAGCGCCACCAGCGACTGATCGGCCTGCGTTCGCAACTCGGTCAGACCACGATTGGGTACACCCTTGTCGACAAGGTCGAAGACGAGCGTCTCATTGTACTGGTTCAACAGCAGGCGATAGTCGAGTATCGAGCCGGGGCGCGTCTCGAACGGCAGGGCGATCATGTTCCAGCCCCTGCCTTCAAGCCCGCCTTCGTTCTTCCAGACGCCGGGCAGCAAGGCGAGCGGACCAAGAAGCTCGTCTCCCTGCTGGGCTGCTTCGATGACACGGCCCCCGTCCTTCAGGGACATGAGTCTTTCTCTGCTGATTGCCATCACTGCTTCTCCTGATGTCCCGGAAAATGTGGCCTGTTCGCAGCTAGATGCCTTCGACCAGGAGCCTGGTGTCGGGCAGTTTCTCGAGATGCGGTATTTCGAGGTCGGGCCGCGCCATGCGGGTCAAGGCGTTGAGCGCCGCGGCGATCGCGCCTTCCTGCCAGCCCGGCAGCGAGGAAAGCTGGTCGCCGACGACGAAGAACACCGGGTCGGATAGCTTGCCCTTCGCGTCGTGCACGCCAGTACCCTGGCTCAGATTGTTGAAGTGCCGCGCGGCCTCTTCTTCGGTGCCGACCGACTGCCAATAGGCCCAGCCACCCTTGATATAGGGCATGTTCTGCCACGCGATCGCGAGCCCTTCTTGCAGTCCGTTGCCGAATTTCTTGCCGAACTGCCGCGCGCCCTCGCGCGCCAGCTTGAGCCGCTCGTCGACGGTCTTCCTGCCCCAATCAGCGGCGATCTGGCCGAAATTATACGCTCCGGTCAGTATGCCCTTGCGGTCGTGGTACGCCGTCGAGGGATACCAGATCTGGACGATGTCATGCGAGGTCCAGCTGATCCCGCCGAAGATCGGCACGACGCCCTCCTCGCTGTCGGGCACGACCAGCGTGGTGAGCTTCAGGTCATCCTCATGCTCATGGGTAATGAGCCTGCCCTGCCACAGCGTGCGGTCGCCCTGCCAGCCGACCTTGGTGGTCGCGGCAAGGAACTTGTCCTGATATTTGCCCTCAGGGTCGACGCGGGGCCGGGCCTGCGCGGCGAAGACCGCATCGAGCCCCTGTTTGAACGGTTCCGCGAAGCCGCTCTTGCCCTTGCCTCCGCGCAAGTCGTCGGACAGCAGTTTCTCGAGGAACGGCATGGCGAGGTTCGAGAAGCAATAGTCGGCGCGATACTCGATCGTCTCGTCGGAACCGATCTTGGCGACCTGGACGACGAACTCCTTGCGCTTCGCATCCCAGCCGATCGACGTTACCGGGCTATTCAGGTGGATCGTCCCGCCCAGTTCCGCAACCTTGCGGGCGAAAGCGCGCTGGACCTGGTCCATGCCGCCGACCGGCTGGAAGATCGTCTGCTGCCAGAGGAAATCGACTGGCTGGTAGAACCGCGTCTGCTTCCAATATTCCGATGCCAGCAGGTCCTCGAGCTTGATAGCCTTGGCGATCTCGCCGGCCGCGACGCCGGGCAGGATGTCGAAGCCGGCTCGCGAGATCGCGTTCTCGAAGCCGGCGGTCCCAGCGGTGGGCGCATAACGGCCCTTTTCGTCGAGCTCGCCGAAACTGACCATCAGCGACTTGAACTTCGCGACGAGTGCCCGTCGCTCGCCCTCGGGGATACCAAGGCTGGGCGCACCGAGAAGCTCGGCCGCATGCTCATGCACCAGCTGCGCGAGCCAGCCGCGCAGATTATGGTCGATCTGCCGATAAACCTGCGGCTTACCCTTCAGGGGCCCTGCACCCATATGGACGAGGTTCGACATCGAATTCATCACATAGACCTCGATGTCGACGCCGAAGTCCCGCAGGTAGCTGAGCAGCCGCTTATGTGCCGACGGGATGCGTCCGGGGCCTGCGTTCAGATAGGGCTCGGCATCGCCGACCGGCCATTCGAAGCGAACGACCTGCGTCTCGGCCGGCTTCGACCCGAACAGCGCGTCGTCCACATCCTCCGTCAGCGTGTCGCCGGTGCGCAGCGAGAGGCACCGCCCGCCGGTGCGGTTCTGCGCTTCGAGGATCGTGACGTGCATGCCGGTGCGGTGAAACAGCAACTCATAGGCTGTCGTCAGTCCGCCAACGCCAGCGCCGAGAATGAGCGCCCGCTTGCCGGCGAAGCTGCCCTCCTCCAGCTTGACAGGACCCGGCGTGATCCGCAGCTGCTCATTGGTCGCGTCCGCGAGTTCTGCCCATGCGGACGCGCGGGGATGAGACTTCAGATATTCCGCACGGCCCATCTTGGTGGACATGTCGCTTCCCCCGTCTGTCAGGCTGGACCTGCCAGTGATTTCCAACTCTGGGCGACTGGCGACCAATTGATCGCCGCCAGGTCTTGTCATGCCAGGCACCACGCGACGGTGGTCCCCCCAGATCACTTACTGCGATTCGTTGACCAAGCATGCATTAATATGACGGAATCCAAAATAACTTTTGGAACCGAAATAGGATCTAAAGTAAAAGTACGCGTAGCTGAGGGTTCGCGCAAAATTTCTTCGACGTGTTTTTCCTCCGAAACAGCAGTATCGTGCGCCTTGCAGCAGCCGAACTGGCTTTCCGTGCGCGGAAATCGAGACCTGCCTGCCGATAGTCGGTCTATTTTGACCTTGCTTGCCTTGCTTTTGCCGCCAAGGACTCATTTGCACGGCGACAAATCGGACGAATCGATCCGCGCTACGGCGAGTGCGCTGAGCTCGGGATTCAGAATGCTGTCCGTCAGATGCTCGATATGGTCGGGCGTCCAAATTGGTCCGACCGCCTTTCCGAGCGGCGGCGCAGTCGACCAGACCTAGGGAGGCGGCGTCGTCTGTGATCTGGATCGCCATCGGACGCTTCGACGGTGTGATCACTATCAGGCTGAGAGCGGCTTTTGCGACCTGAAGCATCAGGGCCTGGCCGCCAGACCAGCCTTCGATGCATATTCGCGAATCGGCGGCCTATTGGTTCAAACCGAGCGATTCGCTGCGATCGTCGGTGCGCAGGCGGCCTGGATGAAACAACGCCACATCCCTCGAAAGCCAGTGAGAATGTGGTGAGAATGGAAAATTGGCGGTTTTGTCGTGACCGCTAAGTCATTGAAAAAGCTGGCGCACCCGACAGGATTCGAACCTGTGGCCTCTGCCTTCGGAGGGCAGCGCTCTATCCAGCTGAGCTACGGGTGCCTGGAGGCAGGCGACTAGCAAAGCGCGCGCGCGCGCGCCAGCCGTTTTGCGCAGGGCCTATTTCCTGGCGAGCTTGACCGGCTGGAATTCGCCCAGGCCGCAGGTCGGGCCACGCGTGCCGGCGCCCGTCCGGAGCACCGTGATGGTGTCGATCGAGCAGAGTTCGCCGGTGTGGGTCTCGTAGCCGAAGGCCTGGTCGAAACCGAGGCTGGGGCAGGCATAGGGCAGGGTGTTGCGATAGATCTGGCCGCCGTTCATCTCGAAATCGATCACCGAGTCATTGCGCACATGCGTCGTGCGGATGCGGCTGGTGGTGACGCAATTCTCCGGCTTGCCGGTCGGGGTCGCCTCGGGAACCTGCCCGCGATCCCTGGCGGCTCCCGGGGCGGCGATGGCGGCAATGGCAAGGGCGATCAGGATCATGCGCATGGTCAGGCCTCGGTCGCGCCGCGCTTCGGGGCCGGCGTCTTCGGCTTATAGGCGCATAAGTCCCGTACGACGCAACGCCAGCATTCGGGCGTACGCGCCTTGCAGACATAGCGGCCGTGCAGGATCAGCCAGTGATGCGCATGGAGGCGGAAGGGCTGGGGCACCACCTTCTCCAGCCCGAGCTCGACCGCCAGCGGGGTCTTGCCGCGCGCAAGGCCAGTGCGGTTGCCGACGCGGAAGATGTGCGTGTCGACCGCGAAGGTCTCGGCGCCGAACGCGGTGTTCATCACGACGTTGGCGGTCTTGCGGCCGACGCCGGGCAGCGTCTCCAGCGCGTCGCGGTCGGCCGGCACCTCGCCGCCATAATCGGCGATCAGTTTTTCGGAGAGGGCGATGACGTTCTTCGCCTTGGTGTTGAACAGGCCGATCGTCTTGATGTGCTGCTTCAGTTCCTCTTCGCCCAGCGCCACCATCTTCTCGGGCGTATCGACCTCGGCGAACAGGCGGCGGGTGGCCTTGTTCACGCCGACATCGGTCGCCTGGGCCGACAGCGCGACCGCGACGAGCAGGGTATAGGGATTGGTGTAGTCGAGCTCGGTCTCGGGGTGCGGATTGTCAGCCGCGAGCCGCGCGAAGAACTCGACGACGTCCGCCTTCTTCAAAGACCCAGCACCTCCGCCATCTGATAGCGCCCGGCCGGCTTGTCGGCGAGCCAGAGCGCTGCAGTGATCGCACCCTTGGCGAAGATCGTGCGGTCCTCGGCGCGGTGGCCGATCTCGACTCGCTCGCCGGTGCCGGCGAAGATCACCTGATGGTCGCCGGCGACTGATCCGCCGCGCAGGGAGGCGAACCCGATCGTCCCTTCGGCCCGCGCGCCGACCAGGCCGGCGCGGTCGGTCACCTTGGCCTCGGCCAGTGTCGTGCCGCGGCCGGCGGCCGCTGCCTCGCCGAGCAGCAGCGCAGTGCCGGACGGCGCATCGACCTTGTGGCGGTGGTGCGTCTCGACGATCTCGATGTCCCAGTCGGGGCCCAGCCGCGCCGCCGCCTCGCGCACCAGCCGCGCGATGAGGGTGACGCCGAGCGAGACGGTCCCGGTCTGCAGCACCGCGACCTGCTTTGCCGCTTCGTCGATCATCGCATGATGCTGGGGCTGGAGCCCGGTAGTGCCGATCAGGATCGGCGTGCCGGTCGCGACCGCCGCCGCCAAATTCGCCTCGAGCGCCGACGGTGCCGAGAAATCGACCAGTACCTCGCATCCGTGCGCGAGCGTCGCCGGGTCGCCGCCGGCATCGATCCCGCCAGCGATCGTCGCGCCGAGATCGGGCCCGACACGGGCCAGCGCCTGGCCCATGCGTCCCGCGCTGCCGATGATTCCGATGGTGGTCATGACCCTCTTCCCGCGTGCCCGATGATGTCCCGCGTCCTTGCCACAGATGGGCGGCACTGGGACAGGGTGGGCGGGAAATTTCCTAGGCGGCGGCGACCCCCGCCGTGACCAGCTCCTTGCGCGCCGCCTCGAACGCGGTCCGGAATGACGGTTCCGCCATCAGCCGCTCCGCGATCAGCAGGCCGAGCATCTGGCCGGCGCTCACATCGCTGCGGAAATGCTGGCCGCAGACGATCCGGCTCTGGCCATAGCGTGCCGCGCGGGCAAGGATCGGTCCGGCCTTTTCCGGCACCAGCCGCGCCAGCACTTCGCCCATCGAAAAGGCCATGGAGGTGTGCCCGCTCGGATAGCTGGAGAGCGGATCGTCGTTGCGCTTGCAGCTCTTCAGTGCGGGGTCGACGATATAGGGCCGGGGCCGCTTGAACTCGTCCTTGCCGCGATCGACCGCCGCCTTTTCGGTCGCGCGGACCATGCCGAGCAGGGCGCTGGTCGCGGGCAGTTTCGCCAGGTCGAAGCCGGATCCCAGCGCAACGGCGAAGATCGACCCGTTCCTGGTGTCGCCATCGGAGCGGGCGTCGGTTTCGTCGGCCGGCGACCGCGCCGTCTCGATCGCGTGAAGCTCCGCCAGTTCGGCCAGCGCCTGCGGGCTGCCCGCGACGGGTGGCGGCGGCAGCACGCGGACCGGATCGAGATCGCCGAGCAGGGCAGGCGCCTTGTCGGCAGCGGGGGCCGCGGCGGCCAGCGCCACCGCGGCGAGGAGCAGGACCTTCATCAGAAGGTCAGCGTGATGTCGCCGGTGAAGGACCGGCCGGTCTGGTAATAATATTGGTCGAAATTGGTCGCGGTCGCATGGCCGATATCGGCCAGCGCGGTCTTGCTGTTCGGGCCGATATTGGTGACCGGCCGGGCGTCGAACAGGTTGTTCACTTCCACCCCGACCCGCACCGGGCCGATATCGTAGCGGGCGGAGAGGATCGCGGTGTTGTAGCCGTTGCTCTTGTAGCTGTTGTACACCGCCAGGCTGTTGGTGGTGGGGTCGGCGAACCATTGCCGCCCGATATATTTGTCGATCAGCGAGAAGCGCATCGGCCCGCTCTTGAACAACACGCCCCCGGCGGCGGTCCATTCGGGCGCGTTCGCGACCTGAAGATTGGCGGTGCCGGGATTGTCGGTCTTGGCATAGTTGCGCGACCCGTTGGCGAAGACCGCGATGCCGTGCGGCAACGCGTAGGTCACCTGGCCTTCGACGCCCTTGTACTGGACGGCGCCCTGGTTGATGAACACCGTGCCTTCGCTCGCCGGCGCGGACGGGTCAGTCGCGAACTTGTTCTTGAAATCGATCTTGTAGACATCGGCGTCGATGCTGAGGTTGCTGCCGTGATACACGACGCCGGCCTGGTAGTTGGTCGAACGCTCCGGCTCCACGGTCGAGAAGTTGGGGCTGGCGACGTAGAGCACCGACAGCGACGGGGCGAGGAAGCCGCGCGCATATTGCGCATAGACCGCCAGGCGATCGTCGACCGCATAGTTCACCGTGGCGAAGGGCAGGTTGGCGCTATAGGTATCGCTCAGCTTTTGCGGGAAGCGCGTCGTCTGGTTGTATTGCGCGTCGATCCGCCGGTTGAAATCGACATGCTTGAAGCCGGGCGTGATCTTCAGCCCCGGGATCGGCCGCAGCTCCAGCTCGACGAATTCCTCGGTGTGGTTGGTGTTGCTGTTCTGGTCGAACTTGATGTTGGCCGGCGTCGCGATGTTGGTCACCGGATCCTTGACCGCTTTCTCCGCATAATTGGGCGCGCCGGTGACGAGGTTGACGTCGCGCTGCTGGCGATAGGTGTTCGACCATTCGATCCACGCGCCGGCGGTGATCGCGCCGAAGCCGAAATCGATCCGCGTCTTCGCGATGTCGCCGTACATCCGGTATTTGTTGGTCTTGGTATAGCCGGGCACCCCGGTGGTCTTGGCGCCGCCCGGGGTGAGCGTCACCAGATTGGCGGTCGCGATCGCAGCGGGCGTCGCCGTCGCGTACAGCGTCACGTCGCTGCCGCTCAGCGTCTCGTTGTCGTAGCTATAGGTATAGGCGCGGTTCTCGAACACCGAATTGGGCGCGATATTCGCCTCGAACTTCACCACCTCGAAATCGGTGGTCTTGTGGGTGTGGTTGTACCCGTAATAGCTCTGCGAGGTCGGGTCGTTGTTCAGGCTGAAATATTTGCCGAACTGCGCGACCTGCGACAGCGTCGCGCCGTCCTTGTCGGGCTGGTTGAAGGTGTTTTCGTTATAGGTGCCCAGGATAGTCAGCTTCGCGTCCGGGCCGATCGGGATCATCACCTTGCCGAACACATTGTTCGAGCGGAACGGGCTGAAGGTGCGCGCGCCGTCCGATCCGATATGCTGGCCGCTCAGGACGATCTCGGTGCCGCCGAGCTTCTCGATCGCGCCGCTCTGCGCGACGCCGCGCAGCATCCAGGTGTTGTAGCTGCCATAGGTGCCCTTCAGCTCGATCCCGGCATCCTCGCGCGTGGCGCGGGAGAACAGGTTGATGTTGCCGCCAAAGGTCGCCTGGCCGAGCTGGCTCGCATTGCCCGGGCCGCGATCGACGATCAGCGTCTCGATCGTGTTCGACGGGAAGAAGGTGTTCGAATGGTGGGTCGGGTCATTGGTGTCGCCGAACGGAACGCCATCATAGGTGACGTTATATTCGCCGTCCTGGAAGCCGCGGATCTGCGCCTTGGATTCGGACAGGCCCGGGCCGTTTGAGTTGCCATAGCCGGAGACGCTGGGGGAGATCAGCGCGATCTGATTGAAGTCGGAGGTCGCGGGCAGCGAATCCTCGATGAACGAGCGAGAGATCACCGATTGCGGTTGCGTGGTCTGCAGCGAGGCGGTGACCGGCGCGATCTCGTTCGCGCGGGTCGCGGTCACGACGATGTCGGAGCCTTCGGCCAGGTCGGTCTTCGGCTTCTGGTCGGCCGGCGTCTCGTCCGCGGGCGTCGCCGCTGGCGGGGTTTCCGCATAAGCGGCGGGGGACAGGATCGAGAGCGCAAGCATGCTCACGCCGAGCAGCAACCGCTGCGGCTTGGTGGAGGTCGACATTGATCTGGTTTTCCCTGACGCCGCCGATCGGCGCGAGGGCTGGCCTATGGAGGCTGTGTGACTCTTTTGCTGCCATGACGTTACGGATACGTGTCAAACGCCAACATGACACATTTTCAATGTTCGTGAAGCGAACCGGCGAAGCAACGGGGTCAACCTTGCCTCGCACGCACCCGCAAAAAAAGGGGCCGGCCGGTATCCGGCCAGCCCCCAGGAACCGCAACATTCGTGCGGGGAGATCAGAAGCGTCCGCGCAGGCCCACCATGACCTGACGGCCCGGATTGAAATCCGAATAGGTCGCATTGGCGAACTGGAAATAGCTGCGCTGCCGTGCCTTGAAGATGTTCTGCACGTCGAAAGTCAGCTCCGGGAGGCGTTTGTTGCCGAAGATATCCCCGAGATCGAGCGAACTGCCGAAATCCCATTGCTGATATTTGTCGCTGTACAGCGCAGCGGCGGGAATGCCGTTCTGGTTCGTACCGGAGGCGACAAAGCCATCGGTGAAGGTCGTCGACAGGCGCGCCGAGATGCCGCCGCGCTCATAATAGGCCGTGATGTTGTAGGTCGTGGGGGCAATGCCGGTTGCGATCGCCGGTGCGGCGCCCGATCCCTTCTGGTCGATCAAGGTCACATTGGCGCTGAAGCCGAAGCCGTTGAGCCCGAGATAGCGGCCAAGCAGGAAGTCGAGCGGCTGCACCCAGTTCCCCTCCAGGCCCTTGACCGTCAGCACGCCGCTGGCGTTGACCTGCTGAGTCAGCACCACCGTGGCTGACGTGGGGCCCCCACGCGCGTTGATCGCCAGCTGCTGAGTCGGCGACAGCGTTTCGAAGGTGACGCCGTAAGCGCCGAGCGCGCTGAACGGCACCGTGACGTTGCCGTTCACGGTGAAGCCGGTCACATCCTTCTGGAAGGCAGCGATGCCGATATAGCCTTCCTGCCCGGTATAATATTCAGCGCCGAAATCGATATTGGTCGAGATGAACGGCGCCAGCGACGGGTTGCCGACGCTGCCGACATCGGCCGACGGGCTCGAGAAGTTGAGGCCAGGCAGCATCGACGACGGGTTGGGCCGGGTCAGGGTGCGCGACACCGCCATGCGCAGCACGGCCTTGTTGTCGATATGGAACGCGGTCGTGAAGGACGGCAGCCAATTGTCGTATTTGGCGTTCGTGTACACGAAGTTCAGGATATTGGGGTAGCAGCTGCCGTCGCGGACACCGCCCGTACCCGGGCAGCCGGCGGGCAGCGGTCCGAGGCCGTCCGGGTCCTGTGCGTTGCGCGGATCGGAGATCGAGACATAGCCGCCGATCTGCTGGTCGGTCTTCACCCAGCGCAGGCCGGCATTGAAGGTCAGCCGGTTGTCGGCGATCGGCAGGTCGCCATTCACTTCGCCATAAAGGCCAAGCGTCTTTTCACGGACATAGCCGCCCGAGGCGCCGGTGTTCGAGCCCGTCGCCGGCGGCGACGCATCGTGGAACGCGTCATAGTTGGACGCCTTTTTGAACTTCTCCCAGTCGACCGTGATGAAGCCGAACGAGCCGGGCTGCAGATAGCCGGGAAGCGCGCTGTTCGGGATCAGCGAGCCGCCATAGGTCAACGGGCCGAGGCCGGTCGAGAAGCCGGTACCCAGTGCCGGATAGGTCGGATATCCCGCGCCGGGCGTGCCGGTGTTCAGGCCTTCGCAGGGCGGCTGGGTGTTCGGCCCGGGCACGAACACGCTCGGGCGGTCGCCGCACACCGCATTCTGGAATGCCTGGGTGTTGTCGGTCGCCCTGATCGACCGCGAGACGTCGTCATAGGCGCCGCCGATCTTCAGGTTCAGATGCGTATCGCCCCAGGTCAGGTCGCCGCGGACGCCCTTGGTGTCGGTGTCGCGATATTCGTCCTGGATGTTCACGCGACCGCCGGGCCAGCCGAACTTGGTCGGATCGTTGAGGTTGATGTTCGACTTGATGCTGGGGATGCCGCCCGCGGTGTTGTCGAATTCGACCGTGACGCCCGAATTGGCCAGCGTGCTCACCAGCACGGTCGGCACTTCGCGGTGGAACTTGCTCTTGGTGTAATTGCCGTTGAGGGTGAGTTTCAGCGTGTCGGTCGCTTCCCATTCGATGCCGGGATTGATCCCCCAATAGCTCGTGTCCTCGATGAACGGGCGATATTCGAGGAAGAATTGCGCGTTGTAATAGGTGCCCTTGGTCACCACGCAGCCGGCCGAGCAATCGCTGCGGTCATATTGCGTGTTGACCGGGATGACCGCGCCGTTGCGCCCCACCCAGTTCATGTCGATGCGGCGCAGATCGTTGTTCTTCTTCGAATACATGCCGTCGACATAGGCATGCAGGCGATCGCCCTTATACTCCAGGCTGCCGATGAAGCTGATCCGGTCCTTGGTGCCGAACTCGGTCACGGGCCGGCCGAGGCGCGGCAGCAGGCCATTGTCGATCTGGCCGATATTGGCGCCAGGGTTCTGCGCCAGCAGGAAATCCTGGTTGATCACGGTGCCGGCGGTCACGCCCGGAATGCCGGCGTTCGAGGGCACCGTGCCGGGAATGCTGAAGTTGCCGCCGCCCGTGCCGTTGCAGGGCGCGGTGCGGCACTGCGCCGCCGCGATCTGCGCCAGGGTGGGCGTGTTGCCGGCACCGGCGATGCTCTGCGGCGTGGACAGGCCGGGGTTGGTCAGGCCGACCGTCTCATAGCCGTTGACGTTGACCTGGTTCCGCACCCCGGCAAAGCCGACCAGGATACCGAAATCGCCCATCGTCGTGCTGGCCAGCACGGATCCGCGATAGCCCCATTTGCCGGTATTGCTGATGTTCGTCGTCTGCGCCGAATAGGTGACGCGGGTGCCCTCGCGATCGAACGGCCGGGCGCTGCGCAGATTGACGGTACCCGCGGCGCCGCCTTCCAACATGTCGGGCACGGAACTCTTGTTGACGGTCAGGCTGGTGAACAACTCGGTCGGGAACACGTCCAGATCGACTTCGCGGTTGGTGCTTTGCGCCCCGTCGCGGCCGGTCGAGGCGACGGCGATCGGCGCGTTGTTCAGCAGCACGCGGGTGAAGTTGGTGCCAAGGCCGCGGATCGTGACCTGCAGGCCCTCGCCGGTGATGTCGCGGCTGATCGTCACGCCGGGCACGCGGTTCAGCGACTCGGCGATATTGGTGTCGGGGAATTTGCCGATATCCTCGGCGAAGATCGAATCGGAAAAGCCGGTCGCGTTCTTCTTCGCCTGGGTCGCGCTCTCGAGGCTGGCGCGGTAGCCCTGGACGACGATGTCGGCGCTGGTGTCGTCTTCCTGGCTTGGAGACGGGGCCTGCGGTGCCGGCGGCGTGGACTGTGCGATAGCTGGTACCGCAATCACCAGTGCCGACAGCGATCCTGCGGCCAGCAATGCGGCGCGGACGGTTTTCGAATGTGCTTTGGAAATCATGTGCCCCTCCTGGTTCGCGCCTCCGATTCACTCGGATGGCTTCTCAACAGCGCCATTATGGTAGCGCTATCATCTTCGACTAATACTATGAGTTATTAAAGTCAAGATATGCCCGGATCGGGCAGATGCCCCCAGAATGAATGTATCATGTCGGACATGAGGCGCGCTGGCGGGGCTCGCCGACGCGAATGGCGTCATGCCGCCGACCATAGCGACTTCCGGATGTTGTTGCGCTTTGCGGGGGAATCTATTGGCATTATATATGTCAGAAGTTGCCAGCGATACCCGATCGACCTTCCCCGACCCCGTCGGCGGAAAACCGATGGTCGTGGGGGCATGGTGCCGTCGCGCGCTGGCCTGACGGGAGAGATGCAATGGCCAATGGTTCTACCATCCTGGGTCCCAACCAGCTCGTCACCGGCGTGCGCGGCTGGGCCGGTTCCGATGTGGTGCTGACCGGTTCGAGCGTCAGCGACGGCGTGACCAGCGCCTTGCTCTATCTCGGTCCGCTCTATCCGACCGACAGTTCGGGCATCTGTCTCCTCACACCCGAAATCCCGGGACAGGACGTGATCAGCGCAACCTTCTACGGACCCGACACCTATGTGTTCAATCCGGGCCTGGGCGAGGGCAATGTCCGCGTGGTCGGCAGCTATCAATATGACGGCAGCGGCGTGCTCAATTGCGGCATGGTCTATCAGGGGCCACCCCAGGGCGGCGGGGGATGGTCACCGCTCGACGTGCCGAGCAGCGACGTCGGCGGGCAGACGGTGTGGAACACCATCGCGCACAGCACGATGGGCGATCTCGTTGTCGGCAATTACGACCTGCTCGGCGTCCCCCTCTCGGGCAACGCCTTCATCTACGATATCGCGAAGCAAAGCTGGCGGCTATTCGACTTTCCGGGCTGCTCGCTGACCACGGCGTACGGCATCTGGCAGAACGGCATCGGCAGCTCGCACTACACCATCGTCGGCGGCACGCGGGACGGGCACGGCATCAACAAGGGTTTTGTGGTCGCTTATGATTCCGGGACGCGCGCCTTCAGCCATCTGAAGCTCTACAGCTATCTGAACCAGCCGCAGCTCGTCACCCATTTCGAAGGGATCGTGGCGACGCCCAAGGGCTTCAACCTGGCGGGCGGCTCGACCGGCTCGCTGGCGCTGTTCGCCTCGATCGAGGTCAATCCCGACGGATCGTTCAGCGACGCAACCTGGGTGCCCTATTCCTTTACCGGGTCGACCATCACCACGGGCAACAGCATCTACGACAATGTCCTGATGGGCATTTACGCCGAAGCCGGGGTGGCCGGGGTCCAGAGCTATGTCGTGCCGATCGAGTCATAGGGTGGATATGGCCTCTGCCCGATGGCCGGTTTAATGGAGGGCATGACCGATATCCGAAACCTGGTGATTCTGACCGGCGCCGGCATCTCCGCCGAGAGCGGGTTGGCGACCTTTCGTGGGCCGGGCGGCCTGTGGGAGGGGCACCGCGTCGAGGATGTCTGCACGCCTCAGGCGCTCGCGCAGGATCCCGATCTCGTCCACCGTTTCTACGATGCCCGCCGCGCGGCGCTCGCGACGGTCGAGCCCAATGCCGCGCACCGGGCGCTGGCGCGGCTGGATGCCGTATGGCCGGGCCAGTTGCTGATCGTCACGCAGAATGTCGACGATCTGCACGAACGGGCAGGGGCGAAGCGGCTGCTCCATATGCACGGTGAGTTGAACTCGGCGCTCTGTGCTGCCTGCGAGGCCCGGGTGCCGTGGGGTGAGGACATGCCGCCCGGCACAAGATGCGATGCCTGCGGGGCGCTGGAGATGCGGCCCGACATCGTGTTCTTCGGCGAGATGCCGTACGAGATGGACCGGATCGAGCGGGCCCTCTCGAACGCCGATCTGTTCGTCTCGATCGGCACCTCGGGCGCGGTCTATCCTGCGGCCGGCTTCGTCCAGACGGCGCGTCACTATCGTGCGAAGACGCTGGAGTTAAATCTTGAGGCGTCGGCGGGAAGTTATTTGTTCGACGAAAATCGCCTTGGGCGTGCGAGCGACCTGGTTCCTTTTTGGGTTTCGGAGTTGCTGGATCGCTAAATCCATTCGCGTTTTGTTTTGGCTGCGGATTTGGCCCTTGCCTCGGAAATCAGGTCAGGAAGGTGAATGCCCTTGCCGCCTCGTGCAGTGTCGGCGGATGCAGTGCGTTGGCGGCCGACTTCTTGCTGCATTGATGAGACAAATAGCCTGATTCGTTGTTCAAGAATCACTCTCATACAGTCTTGATCAGCTGAATTGGCAGTCTTCCAAGTACATGCGATCTGATGCGCCGCCACGAGATGATCCAGTATCTGGGGCCTGTATCCCTGATATGCCCGTGGCTTTTCTGCTCCGAAATTATCAATAATCTGATTTCTGAAAAACAATCTGCCCTGTTCTATGAGAACGGATGTCTCAAACATGGATTTGATAATAATTTCCGAGATAATCGCGTCCGGGATAATTTCATCTTTGATTGTAGTCGCCACATACAATTTTTGCAAGCTTTCTATGGCATTGCTGGCCCATCTTAAGACATCGTCTTTTCTGAGCTCGGTCTTCCGGTGTTGAATCCAGAGTATAAGTAATGCGAGCGCCGCTATTACCGAAGAAATAAGAGTAGATGCGCTATCAACCACAAAGAGCCCCCCCCTCACCGTTTCAGGGTAATTCTAACAGTGTTGAATGCAAGGCACCATTGCCAAACTGCACCGTCGAAGTGCACGGCCAATTTGATCTGATCATGCTGTAATATTGTGAATAATAAATTGGGTTAGGCTTGGTTGGAAGCGATCCGTAACAGATCGCGTCCACCTGCTCACTCCACCCAGTCGAGCCCCATCTCGCGGTAGATATCCCGCTGATCGTCCCAGCCCGGTTTCACCTTCACGTGCAGATACAGATGCACGGGCTTGCCCATGATGCTGCTCAGTTCGGCCCGTGCCCGCGCGCCGATCTCCTTGATGCGCGCGCCGCCCTTGCCCAGTACGATCGCGCGCTGGGTCGGGCGCTCGACCAGGATCTGCTGGTGGATTTCGACAGAGCCGTCCTCGCGTTCCTTGTACTGCTCGGTCTCGATCGCGCTGGCATAAGGGAGCTCCGCATGGAGCTGCAGATAGAGCTGCTCGCGCGTCACCTCGGAGGCGAGGCTGCGCTCGGTCGCGTCGGACACCTGATCCTCGGGGAAATGCCACGGCCCTTCTGGCATCGCTTTCGCAAAGGTCGATTTCAGCTCGGCCAATCCGTCCCCGGTCGTGGCACTGATGAAGAAGGTCTCGGCGAAATCGACGATGCCGTTGAGCTTCTCGGCATGGAGCAGCAGCTTGGCCTTGTCGGCCAGATCGACCTTGTTGAGGATAAGATATTTGGGTTCCGAGCGTGACGCGATCGATTCAGCGATCGGGATGACCTTGGGGCCAAGCCCGCCCTTGGCATCGACCACCAAAGCGATCACATCGGCGCCTTCGGTCCCGCCCCAGGCGGCCGAGACCATCGCCCGGTCGAGCCGCCGCTTGGGCTCGAAGATGCCGGGCGTATCGACCAGCAGCAGCTGGGTCTCGCCCTCGATCGCGACGCCCATCAGCCGCGCACGCGTGGTCTGCGCCTTGGGGCTGACGATCGCGACCTTCTGGCCGACCAGCGCGTTGACGAGGGTGGATTTGCCGGCGTTGGGCGCGCCGAGCACGGCGACAAGGCCGCAATGGGGTTCAGTCATGACATACCTCAGGTGATCAACGTCCCGGCACCGGCCGGGGCGAATGGGGAGCCCCTACACTTTTGCCCCCGGTTTGTCGAAACCCGGCGTAACCGCATCTTAAGCGCGCGCCGCTTAAGCTTGGCCTGCGCAGCGGGAGGCCAGGCATGGCAGTCATCACCTTCAGCAGACCCGTTTCCTTCCCCACCGCGCCGTTGCGCGACCTGCTGCAGAAGCATTTCCCCACGTTCAAATGGCAATGCGGCGAGCACGACATGGGCGGCGCGAAGGAGATGGGCCGCTTCCTCGATCATATGCTGATCGTCGGCCGCTCGCCCGAGACCGCGATCTTCACCGAGTTGCGCAGCGTTGAGGCGAAGCTCCCCGGCCCGGCGCCGCAACATGTCTGGCACCTGCAGGTCGGCAACCCGACCACTGATATCTCGACCATCGCCGACCGGGTCACGCTGATCATCTGCATGACGGTGATGATCCTCGACGAGCATGAGGCGATGTGCCAGCTCCGCCCGGGCGGCAACTGGCTCGGCCCGCATGATCTGCTGCGCGTGTTCAAGGTGATCCTCGCCGGCGAATCCATTTCGGTCGCGGACGGGTTGGGCGTTCCGGAGGGACATTTCTCCGGCGCGGCAGCTCCGGCCGCCGCCCTTCAGGCGCCGACGATCGGCCGGGATCCGCCACGCGACGTCAACCAGCGCATGCTCGCGCCGATGGTGCTGATGCTCGAGCGCAACCTCCAGCCGGACTGGCCGACGATTGAGCGCTTCGCCCGCGAGCTGGATCCCGATGGCGACTGGCGCCACCGCACCATGCCGGGCGCGGACGTTCTGGTCGGGCGCGGCGTGCGGGTGATGGTCGATACGAAAGACGAGCCGGTCCCGCCCTTCGTCTATGAGGACAGCTATAATCGCAGCTTCTGGTTCAAGGGCGACAAGGCCGCTATCGCCGCGCATCGCCGCCACGCGACGGTCGGTTGCGCGCTCGATACCAGCGCGGCGGACTGGGTGACGATCCGCCAGACGGCCAAGGTCATCACGCTGGTGACGGGCATGCTCGCGCGCCTGCCCGGCACGGTCGCCGTCTATAATATGGATATCGGCACGATCTACGAGCCGGCGATGGTGGGCGATTTCCTCAAGATGCTCGGCCGCGACCAGCTCCCGGTGGCGCTGTGGAGCTGGTCCCAATGGCATTCGATGGCTGACGGCGATGTCAGCATGTCGACCAGCGGCCTCACCCCGTTCCTGGGCCATGAGATCGAGACCTGGAACGCGCCGCTCACCTGCGAGGAAGTGCGGAGCCAGGCGAGCGACATCATCATCTATCTGCTCGATGCCGGCCCGACGATCGGGCATGGCGACACGGCGGGCCGGACCAGGGGCGACCAGTCGATCCGCTGCTTCTTCGGCCCCAGCCGTGCCCGGCGCGACAAGCCGGTACGGGCAATGTTCCTGGAATTCGGCGATCGGGGAGCGGTGCAGCCACAGGCCGATCCGCCCCGGTCGACAGCACCGGTCGATGCCGGCCGCATGGCCGCGCAGATGATCGACGGTGCCTTGCAGTCCGTGATCGCAAGCACCGGTTCGGAGGCGATGCGCCGGCTGCTGTCCGACGTTGCGGCCGAGCGCGCCGGCCAGCCGGCGCCGCCCGCGCCACTCCCGGCCGCCGCGCCGCCCGTCGCGTCGCCGCTGCGCCGGGTGGGCGGATTCGGTCGCAAGGGGCTCTGACGCCCGGGGAATTCTGCACGCGATCCAACCGGTGCCTCCATATTTTCTCGATGCGCGCTGTGTAGGCAGGCGCCCATGACGATCCGACCGCCCTATGCCGCCGCCGGCGTCGCATTGCTCATGGTCGAGATCGCCATCGCCCTGTTCGTGCATGACGCGGTCGTGCGGCCGTTCATCGGCGACGGTCTGGCAGTGATGCTGGTCTATTGCGCGCTGCGGGCCGTGACGCCGCTGGGGGTGGGGGCGGCGGTCGCCGCTGCCCTGGCAACGGCCTTCGCCATCGAGTTCGGCCAGCTTGTCGGCGTGCTCGATCTGCTCGGGCTGCGCGCCAACCGGCTCGCGGCGGTGCTGCTCGGTACCGGCTTCGACCCGATGGATTTCGTTGCCTATGCCGGGGGTGCGCTGTGTGTCCTGGCGGCCGAGGCGATGCCTTCATTCCGGATGCAATGGCGGCGCACCTAAGGCGTATCCCTTAAGCGATTCTTGCCCGTTGTTAACGAATTGGGCGCAGTATCGGCCTCGATCACAATGAAACGGGGCAGAGCGTGGCGACGACGCGGGATGGGATATGGATCCTTCCGTCGGGCAAGGCGATGATGGCCATCGAGAGCGGATTCGATCTTCTGACGCGCCCGGATGCGCCGGTGGACCGCGATCTGCGGCCGGAGCTGGTCGGCACCATCCTTGGCACGATCGGCATGATGACCTTCGGCGCGATCTGCGTCGTGCTGACGATCCTTCTCTATGCCTGGCTGGCCGATGCGACGATTGGCCTTGCCCTGTTGCTGGTCGCGGGCGTCGGGCTGGCGGCGCGGCTTTCCGTGCTGGCACAGGCGGGCCGGGCGACCGGCGCGATCGAGCGTTCCCATGCCGAGCGCGGCGTGATCGCCACCGGCCTCGCCTGGGCCGTGATCGTCGGCATCACCGGATCCGCCTGCGCGCTGACCGGCAACACCATATTGCTGACGCTATCGGCGCTGGTCGTCACCGGGCTTGCTTTCGGCATGGCCTTCGCCAATGCCGGCGCGCCGATGTTCGCCCGGGTGCAGGTGGCGATCGTCCTGACGCCGTTCATGCTCGCCATCGCCTTTTCGGGCGTGCCCGGCATCCGGCTGGTCGCATTGCAGGGCCCGCTATGGCTGGTCGGCATCTTCGGCATGATCGGGCGCAGCCACCGGCTGCTCGCCGAGCTGGCCCGATCGCACCGGACCAATCGCGAGCTTGCGTTCAGCGATTCCCTGACCGGCCTCGCGAACCGCGCCCGGATCATGGAGACCCTCGCCGCGCGCTGCGCGATGCCCGTCCCGCAGGACTTCCGATCGAGTTATCTGCTCTATATCGATCTGGACGGGTTCAAGGCAGTCAATGACAATTACGGTCACGGCGCGGGCGACCATCTGTTGTGCGAAATGGCGGTGCGCTTCCGCACGGTGGTGCGCTCCAACGATATCATCGGGCGGATCGGCGGGGACGAGTTCATCATCATCCTCGTCGATGTGACCGAGGCGCAGATCAGGTCGGTCGCCGAACGGCTGGTCATTGCCGCCGGGCTGCCGATCGACCTGGTGGGCGCGCCGGCCAGGGTGCAGATCGGTGCCAGCGTCGGCGGCGCCCGCATCGTGCCGCGCGATCCGCAGCGGTCGATCCAGGCGGCCGACGCGATGCTCTACCGCGCGAAGCAGGAGGGCAAGGGCCGGCCATGCCTCGCGGGGCTGGGGTAGTGCGGCTTCAGGAAAGGGTGAACTGCCGCATCGTTTCGCGCGGCAGGACTTCGTCGAAACGGCAGCCGATCCGCCCTTCCGAGCACCAGATCACGGTCGCGGCCAGCGGCATGCCGCCGTTCAGCCTCAGCCACAGCCGTTCGCCGGGCGGGTGCTCTACCGGCGACAGGATCCGGCAGCCATAGGTCGATACGTCGCACAGCGTGGCATCCGACGGTGTTTTGCGGTGCGCCCGCGCGGTCGCGCGGGTGATCTGCACCGGATGGCGGGGCTCGGCGCGCCGATCGAGCGACGCCGCTTGCACGGTGCGATATTGGGTTGCCCTGGAAGCCATGATTTCCCCGCCTTACCCGTGGGATACGCTGCGCCGGTGAGCAAAACGTTAAGGCCGAGCGGCCCGCTCGATTCAATTGGAGGGCATGCCTCGGCTATCCTGCGCCATGCTCTTCCCGCCGTGCTGATACGGTCGATCGGGAAGGGGCAAGTCACGGGCGTGGGTCGACATACAGATGATGAAGAGCGTCAATATCGGTAAGGCGATTCTCATAAATCGGGAAATATTCGTCGATTTTCCTAGGCTACCCGTTCGCCCTTCGGATCACGAACCGCGGTTGGAAAAGTGCGCGGCCGGCACGAATAGACAGAACTTTCTTCGTTCCTCGAGAGGCGGGGAGAAAAAATCGGGGTCGACGTGGCCTCTCAAGATCCATGCTTTACTTCGTGCCGCCAAGTATCGCTCCGGCCGCTTTACTTGCGGGCATACTGGCCCGGCACCGCTAGCCCCCGAGCTTCTCCAGCAGGGCCGCGGCCGCTGCGGTCTCCGCTTCCTGCTTGGAGCTGCCCGTCGCGGTCGCCTCGGCCAGCGCGCCGATCGAGGCCTTTACCGTGAAGCGCGGCGCGTGGTGCGGCCCGGACCGCTCGACCACGTCATAGGCCGGCGTGCGGCGGTTGTTCGCGGCCGCCCATTCCTGCAGCGCCGACTTGGGGTGCTGCGGCGCCGCGGCGCCCTGTGTCTTCACTCGGTCGCCCCAGGCCTTGCGGATCGCCTTGCGTGCCGCCTCGAGCCCGGCATCGAGATACAGCGCGCCGATCAGCGCTTCCATCACGTCGCCGAGCACATTGTCGCTGTCCGCCGCACCGTCGTCGCGGGCCTGCTTGCCGAGCTTGAGCTGCGTGCTCACGCCGATGCCGCGCGCCACATCGGCGCAGACCGCGCCCGTCACCAGTGCGTTCAGCCGCTTCGACAGTGCGCCTTCGGGCTCGCCCGGAAAGGTCTCGAACAGCCATTCGGCCATGACGAGGCCGAGCACCCGGTCGCCGAGGAATTCCAGCCGCTCGTAATTCGCCGCCGCCTGGCTGCCATGAGTCAGCGCGCGTTCGAACCCGGCCAGGTCGCGGGGCTTGTGGCCGAAACTTTCCTTGATCCAGTCCGAGAGCGCGCCGCTCAAAAGCCTTCCCCGATCCTCGACCAGCGCGCCGCGGTGAACCAGGTCCAGGGCAGGAACCAGTTGGCGGAGCCGTCAGTGGAGAAGAAGGAGACCACGGCCTTGCCCTCGATCCGGTCCATCGGGACATAGCCCATGCCCGCTGGCGGATCGAAGCGGCTGTCGCCGCTGTCGTCGCGATTGTCGCCCATCACGAACACGGTGCCCGTCGGCACCGAATAGACCTGGGTCTCATCGGCCGAGACGTTCTCGCCGCGATCGAGCACCATATAGGACTTGCCGTTGGGCAGGGTCTCGCGGAACTGCTGGTAGCGGCAGATCGGCTTGTCCTTGGCGTCGTTGTCGAGGAATTCGGACGGGCATTCGCTGCCCGCCGGATAATTGGGGGTGATCGGCACGGTGAAGTCGGCCACGCGTTCCTTGGGAATGGCGGTGCCGTTCAGGATCAGCTGGCCATGGCGCATCTGGATCGTGTCGCCGGGCAGGCCGATCACGCGCTTGATCACGTCATGGTCGCCGGTCGGCGCGCGAAAGACGACGACGTCGCCCCGCGCCGGATCGCGCCCGAAGATGCGGCCGGGGATCAGCGGCAGGCTGAGCGGCAGCGAGTGGCGCGAATAGCCGTAATTCCATTTCGACACGAACAGATAGTCGCCGATGTAGAGCCGCGGCAGCATCGACTGCGACGGGATGTTGAACGGCGAGAAGATGAAGCTGCGGAAGATCAGCACCGCGATGACCAGCTTCACCAGGAAGAAGATCGTGTCGCGCGTCTCCGAACGCGGCTTGGTCGCCTCGATCGTCGCGCCGGGGTCGGGCGCGGCGGCGGGGTCGGATGCGGGCATGTCTTGGGTATCGGCCATGCGCGGCGGTTTGCGGTGGCCGGGGCGGGGCGTCAAGCCAAGCCGTGGTGCGCTGTGCTTTGGAGCGGGACAAATGAGGAGAGAAGGCCGGCGGGACGGATGGTTTGCCGGTTCGAGGTGGCATATTGGCCGGCGCGCGCTTACCTCACGCGGACGATTAGCGGAGATGTTTCCATGCCTGCCGACTGGACCTCGATCGAAGCCTTGCCCTCCCCCAGGCTGGAGGCCCTGTTCGCCGACGATCCGGACCGGCTGAAGAAGCTCAGCCTCGATGTCGCCGGCCTGCATTTCGACTGGTCCAAGACGCATCTGACCCCCGAGGTGATCGGGGCGTTCGAGGCACTGGCCAAGGCGCAGGGCCTTGCCGCCAAGCGCGAGGCGCTGTTCGCCGGCGAGATCGTCAATGTCACCGAGGGACGCGCCGCCACGCACACCGCCGAGCGCGGCGAGGGCAAGGAGGAGGATGTCGGCCTCGCCCAGGCGCTCCACGCCCGCATGCGCGCGCTGATCGACGCGATCGAGGCTGAGGCGCTCGGGCCGATTCGTCATGTCCTGCATGTCGGCATCGGCGGCTCGGCGCTCGGGCCCGACCTGCTGGTCGATGCGCTTGGCCGCGAATCCGGGCGCTATGACACCGCGATCGTCTCCAACGTCGACGGGGTCGCGCTCGAGGAAGCGTTCGGCCGCTTTGATCCCGCCGCGACCCTGCTCGTCGTTGCCTCGAAGACCTTCACCACGACCGAGACCATGCTCAACGCGGAGAGCGTGCTCGAATGGATGGAGGAAGGCGGGGTCGAGGATCCTTATGGCCGCGTCGTCGCGCTGACCGCCTCCCCCGACAAGGCCGTCGAATGGGGCGTGGACGAGACGCGCGTGCTGCCTTTCATGGAATCGGTCGGCGGGCGCTATTCGCTCTGGTCCTCGATCGGCTTCCCCGCTGCGCTTGCGCTGGGCTGGGACTGTTTCGAGGAGCTGCTCGACGGCGCCGCCGAGATGGACCGCCATTTCCGTCTGGCGTCGCTCAGCGAGAATGCCCCGGCGCTCGCGGCCTTTGCCGATCTCTACTACACGCAGGTCCGCCACGCCGAGACCCGCGCGACCTTCGCGTATGACGAACGGCTGCGGCTGCTGCCCTCCTATCTGCAGCAGCTCGAGATGGAATCGAACGGCAAGGGCGTGACGGTCGAGGGCAAGCCGCTCGGCCGGCCGAGCGCTGCGATCACCTGGGGCGGGGTCGGCACCGACGCGCAGCACGCCGTGTTCCAGCTGCTCCACCAGGGCACGCATCTCGTTCCCGTCGAGTTCGTCGCGGTGATCGAGCCGGGCGACAGTCTCGCCGACGACCATCACCGCCAGCTGTTGCTCAATGCCTTTGCCCAGGGCGCGGCGTTGATGGCGGGCCGCGCCAACGACAAGGATCCGGCGCGCAGCTATTCGGGCGACCGGCCGAGTTCGACGATCCTGCTGGACGTGCTCGACGCCCGTACGCTCGGCGCGCTGATCGCCTTTTACGAGCAGCGCACGTTCGTGAATGCCACGCTGCTCGGCATCAACCCGTTCGACCAGTTCGGGGTGGAGCTCGGCAAGGAAATGGCCAAGGCGGCTGGCGAGGGCGGGCAGAAGTTCGACGTCTCGACCGAGGATTTGATCAAGCGGGCCTTTGGCGAGAGCTGACCAGTAGAGGCCGTCATGCTGAACTTGTTTCAGCATCCAGGCGCGGCCATCTGAACGATAACCACGGCGCGTTTGGGGAACCGGACGCGCATGGACCCTGAAACGAGTTCAGGGTGACGCAGGGGAAGAAGAATGCCCGATAGCTACGACTACGACCTTTTCGTTATCGGCGCCGGCTCCGGTGGCGTCCGCGCGTCGCGCGTCGCAGCGGCGCACGGCGCCAAGGTCGCGGTTGCCGAGGAATATCGCGTCGGCGGCACCTGCGTGATCCGCGGCTGCGTGCCCAAGAAGCTGCTCGTCTATGGCGCGCATTTCGCCGAGGACCTGGCCGATGCGCGGCGCTTCGGCTGGAGCGTGCCCGACGATTGCGCCTTCGACTGGAAGGTGCTGATCAAGAATGTGCTCGACGAGGTCGACCGGATCAACGGTGCCTATACCGACACGCTGAGCAATAATGGCGTCGAGATCATCCATGAGCGCGCCACGGTCACCGGCCCGCACGGCATCCGGCTCGCAAGCGGGCGCGAGGTCACCGCGAAGACCATCCTGGTCGCGACCGGCGCCACGCCGTCGGTACCGAAATGCCCCGGCCATGAATATGGCATCACCTCGAACGAGGCCTTCCATCTCGAATCGGTGCCGAAGCGTATCCTGATCGCGGGCGCGGGCTATATCGCCAATGAGTTCGCCGGCATCTTCCACCAGTTCGGCGCGCACGTGACCCTGATCAACCGCACCGACGTGATCCTGCGCGGCTATGACGAGCAGATCCGCGACCGGCTGCTCCAGATCTCGATGATGAAGGGGCTCGAATTCCGCTTCCATGCCGATTTCCAGGGCATCGAGAAGATGGACGATGGCTGCCTGAAGGTCAGCATGTCGGGCCATGAGCCGATCATCGTCGATTGCGTGATGTTCGCGACCGGGCGCGACCCCAACACCGCCGACCTGGGGCTGGAGACGGCCGGCGTCGAGCTCGATCCCAAGGGCGCGATCGTGGTCGACGACGACAATCGCTCGACCTGCGACAGCATCTTCGCGGTGGGCGACGTGACCAACCGCATCCAGCTCACCCCGATCGCGATCCGCGAGGGCCAGGCCTTTGCCGATACGATGTTCGGCAACAAGCCGACCCGGGTCGATTACGAGAACGTCCCCTCGGCGGTGTTCAGCCATCCGCCGATGGCGGGCGTTGGCCTCACCGAGAGCCAGGCGAAGATGAAGTTCGGATCGGTCAAGGTCTATACGTCCGACTTCCGTCCGATGAAGAACGTGCTGGCCGGCCGCAACGAACGGTCGCTCTACAAGATGGTCTGTGACAGCGAGACGGACAAGATTCTGGGGCTTCACATGATCGGCCCCGACGCGCCCGAGATCCTCCAGGCAGCCGCAGTCGCGGTGAAGGCGGGCCTGACCAAGGCGGCGTTCGACCAGACCGTGGCGCTGCATCCGACCATGGCGGAGGAGCTGGTGCTGTTGCGCTGAGTCGACAAATCCGCGCGAATCTGTAGGATGATCCGATGGCACAGGTGAACATCTCGCTCCCCGATGGGCTCAAGAGCTGGGTCGACCAACTCGTGGCATCAGGCAGCTATTCGAGCGCCAGCGATTATGTGCGCGATCTCATCCGTCGCGATGAGCGGAACGCGGCGGATTTGGCCGAGCTGCAGGCAATGATCGATTCCGGCATCGCGTCGGGAATCGACCCGCGCGATCCGTCAGAGATCATTGAGGCGATCATCGCCAAACACCGCGCCGATGCTTGATCTTCGCATCACCGGCGATGCCGGCGATGATCTCGATACGATCTGGCGATATACGCGGGAGCGCTACGGCGGTGATGCTGCCGACACCTATCTGCGCGGCTTCAACGAGTTGTTCGTTCTGCTGCGCGAGCGCCCGGAGGCGGGCGCCGTAGTCCCCGGTGTGCGCCCGGAGACGCGGAGCTTCGGCTATCGGCGCCACCGCGCTTATTATCGCATCACGGAGCATCGCGTGGAGATCGTCCGTATCGCCCACAAGGCGCAGAACGCGGGCCTGTTCTTCGACTAGGCCGCACTTCCCTGTCGCCTGACCGCGAACTTCGCCAGTGCCGGGCCGAGGATCACGCAGGCGAAGAAACGCAGTGCCTGGAGCGCCATCACATAAGGCACGTCGACTTTGGTCGAAGCAGCGATGATCGCGACTGAATCCATGCCGCCCGGGCTGGTCGCGAGATAGGCAGTGACCGGGTCGACGCCGCCGAAATGCGCGAGCAGGAAGCCGATACCGGCCGAGATGCCGATCAGCAACAGGATCGACAGCAGGATGCGGGGCAGGACGCGCGCCGCTGCCCTGACGATCTCGCGAGTGAAGTGCATGCCGATGCGCCAGCCGACGATCGCGTAGCTCGCCGCGAGCAGCCAGCCCGGCAAGTCGAACCGGACCAGCCCGGCGATGTTGAGTACCGAGCCGAGCAGCATCGCGCCGATCATCGGCCCCGCCGGCAGCTTGAACCGTACGCCGAGCCAGGCGCCGACCGCGGCGATGGCCAGCGTCTCGGCAAAGGCGACAAGGTCGATCGGCGGGAACCAGTCGGCAGTCGGGCTTTCCATGCCGCCATGTGCGCCGACCAAGGCTGCGACGACCGAAGCGGTCCCGGCGACGCACACCACGCGGCTATAGGTCATCACCGCGACCAGCCGCCATTCGGCGCCATAGGATTGCGCCATCAGCACCATCGCCGCCGCGCCGCCGGGCATGCAGCCCCAGACCGCGACGCTGCCCGGCAGCCAGCCCAGCCGCCCGACCAGCAGGCCGATGCCCACGCCGACGGAGAGAGTGGCGGCGGTGACAGCGAAGAATACCGGCCAGTGATCGATCACCGTGCTGACCGTGCCGGCATTGAACGATCCGGCGATCAGCAGCCCGACGAACGCCTGTGCCGCCTGGAAGGACAGGGGCGGGATGGTGACGCCCTGGCCGCGCGTCGCAATAAGGATCGCGGCGATCATCGGGCCGAGCAGCAGCCCCGCGGGAAGTCGCAACGCCTCGAGCGCCCCCGCGAACGCCGCCGACAGCGCGAGCAGCAAGGCCCAGCGGACGAGGGGCGGACGCGCGCCGGCCTCAGCCATGCCGGCCGATCGGAGCGGTTGCGCGGGTGGGCGAGAGCATGCGAGCCTCGTACGGGGCAGGAGAGACGGCGTCCCTCTCGTCCCGTACGAGGCACTTGTCCAGCCGGTTCAGGCGGCGACGGATGCCTGCGCCGCCACGCGCTCGTTCAGCCGGTCCCACGTGGTCGCGATCATGCTCGGCCGAGCATTCATGCGGTCGATCCATGCCGTGACGCCAGGATAGCGGCCGAGGATATCCTGCCCTTCGGCGCAGTCGGGAAAGAGCGCCAATTGCGGCGCCAGCATCAGATCGGCGAGGGAAAGCCGTTCGCCCGCCATGAAGGGCTGATCGCCGATCAGTTGCGAAAGCTCGGCGATGCACGTTTCGGCCTTCGGCAACGCCTCGGCGACCTTCGCTTCATCAACGGGTAGCCCCAGGCGCGGCGCCACGACCCGCTGAAACGTGATCGCGGCACTGATATAGGATCGGACATAGCAATCGGTGATGCCGATGATCTGATTCATCCGGGCCTCGGCCTGAGGCGATTCCGGGGTCAGCGCCGGGTCGGGCAGGATGTGGTCGATATAGCGCAGGATCGCCTGAGTTTCGTACAGCCGGAACCCGTCGTCTTCGAAGACGGGGATATTCTGGAAGGGGTGGAGGAGGCGATGGGCCTCTGCCCGGTGGGCGCCGAACGCCATCGCCGCGAGATCATAGGGCAGGCCCTTTTCCTCGAGCGTGATCAGCACACAGCGCACATAGGGGCTGCCGGGGATGCCATGGACGGTGAAACGGCTCATTTCGCGGTCTCCAATTGAGCGAATTCGGCGAACAGCTGCATCAGGCCCGGCCAGCCGCCGGCGAGCGAGTCCGCGACCTTCTGGGCGGTCGGCCCGAAGCGTTCGAGGTTGCGGTGCTCGAGCGTGACGCGGGTCGATCCGTCGGGCCGGCCGTCGAAAGTGATCTCGAGTTCGGTGACCAGATCGGGATCGTGCTTGAAGGTCGCGTCGAGCTGCCAGGCCAGCAACAGGCGCTGCGGCGGATCCCAGGCGATCACCTTACCCCAATCAGTCTCCGCGCCGTCCATGTCGCGCTCGAACCAGCGGCCGCCGGGGTTTGGCTCGATCACGATCTCGACATGCGGTTTCGCGCCGACCGTCATGCCTGGCTTCCACCAGCGACCCATCTGCGTGGCAAAGACGTCGAACGCCTTTTGCGGCGGCAACGCGACCGTCACTGACTGGACGATGGGGGCAATGCTCATTCCTTCTCCTCCTTCGCTTGCGCGTCCGCAAAAGCGGCGAAATTGTCGAGGCTGGTTTTCCAGAACTGGTCGAGCCAGTCGCGCATGGCGCCGAGCCCGCGCGGATCGATGCGATAGATGCGGCGCGTGCCGGATGCGGTCTCGGTCACCAGCCCGGCCTCCTTCAGCAGCTTGAGATGCTGCGACACCGCTGGGCGCGAGACGGGCAGGCCGGCAGCGATCTCCCCCACCGCCGCTGGCGCCTTGCCGACGCGCTCAAGGATCGCCCGGCGCGTGGGATCGGCGAGCATATCGAAGGCATGGGCGACTCGGTTAGCCATAGCTTACGGTAAGCCATAGATTACGGATGAGTCAATTGGGACGTTCAGCTCCCATCGCCTTCGCCATCGCGCGATTCCCGTTTAATGGAAGCAGCTGGGATTGTGCCGAGACGAATCAGATCAGATCGGAGCGGAGGTCTACTTCACCCGGTTCGCCACCAGATCATCCACCACCGCGGGATCGGCCAGCGTGCTGGTATCGCCGAGGCTGGTCACGTCACCCTCGGCGATCTTGCGCAGGATGCGGCGCATGATCTTGCCCGAGCGGGTCTTGGGCAGGCCGGGGGCGAATTGCAGGGCGTCGGGCGCAGCGATCGGGCCGATTTCGGTGCGGACCCATTTGACCAGCTCCTTGCGCAGATCGTCCGACGCGGCCTCGCCCGAATTGAGCGTGACATAGGCGTAGATGCCCTGGCCCTTGATGTCGTGCGGCATGCCGACCACCGCAGCTTCTGCGACCTTGGGGTGGAGCACCAGCGCGGACTCCACCTCGGCGGTGCCCATGCGGTGGCCCGAGACGTTGATCACATCGTCCACCCGGCCGGTGATCCACCAATAGCCGTCCTCGTCGCGGCGCGCGCCGTCGCCGGTGAAATATTTGCCCGGATAGGTGGTGAAGTAGGTCTGGAAGAAGCGGTTATGATCGCCCCAGACGGTGCGCATCTGCCCCGGCCAGCTCTTCGCAATGACGAGGTTGCCCTCAGTCGCGCCGTTCAGCACGGTGCCTTCGGTATCGACCAGTTGCGGGTCGACGCCCGGCATCGGCCGGGTCGCGCTGCCCGGCTTCAGATCGGTCGCGCCGGGCATCGGGGCGATCATCGCGCCGCCGGTCTCGGTCTGCCACCAGGTGTCGATGATCGGGCAGCGGCTCTCGCCGACCACGTCGTGATACCAGCGCCATGCCTCGGGGTTGATCGGCTCGCCGACGGTGCCGAGCAGCTTGAGCGACGCGCGGCTGGTCTTCGTCACATAATCGTCGCCCTCCTTCATCAGCGCGCGGAGCGCCGTGGGGGCAGTGAAGATGGTGTGGACCTTGTGGCGATCGACGATCTGCCAGATGCGGCTGGCGTCGGGCCAGGTCGGCAGCCCCTCGAACATGAGAGTGGTCGCGCCGTTCGCGAGCGGGCCGTACAGGATATAGCTGTGGCCGGTGACCCAGCCGATATCGGCGGCGCACCACCAGACATCGCCGGGTCGGTAGTCGAAGGCGAGCTCGTGCGTCAGGCTCGCCCAGAGCAGATAGCCGCCACTGGTGTGGAGCACGCCCTTGGGCTGGCCGGTCGAGCCCGAGGTGTAGAGGATGAACAGCGGATCCTCGGCGCCCATCGGCTCGGGCGGGCAGGTCGCGGCTTCGGCCCGCGCGGCTTCGTGATACCAGATGTCGCGGCCCTCGCGCATCGTCACGTCGCCGCCGGTGGCCTTCACCACGATGACGGTCTTCAGCGCCGGCGCACGATCGGCGGCGGCATCGACATTGGCCTTCAGGGGAATGCGCTTGCCGCCGCGTCGGCCTTCATCGGCGGTCACGACGACGCCGCTGTCGCAGTCGGTGATGCGCCCCGCCAGCGCCTCGGGCGAGAAGCCGCCGAACACCACCGAATGGATCGCCCCGATCCGCGCGCAGGCGAGGATGGCGAACGCCGCCTCGGGGATCATCGGCATATAGATGGTGACGCGGTCGCCCTTCGTGACGCCCTGGGCCTTCAGGACGTTGGCGAAGCGGCAAACCTCGGCATGGAACTCGCGATAGGTGAAGCGGCGCGGCTCTTCCCGGGGCTCGTCGGGTTCCCAGATCAGCGCGGTCTGGTCGCCGCGCTTGGCGAGGTGCCGGTCGAGGCAATTGGCCGCGACGTTCAGCTTGCCATCGGCGAACCACTGGATGTGGAAATCCTTCTCGCCGAACGACCAGTCGCCGGCGATCTCGGGCCGCTTGATCCAGTCGAGCCGGCGCGCTTGTTCGAGCCAGAAGCTGCCGGGATCGGCGAGGGAGCGGCCATAGAGCGTCTCATATCCGTCCGCGTCGAAGCGTGCGCGCTTCGCCCATTCGGGTGGTACGGGATAGAGCGTCTGATCGGACATGGCGTTCTCCTGCGCGCCCTCTTTGCCGGGGGGCGGAGGGATTGCAAGCCCGCTGTCCTTGTTGGCCGGATAGGGCCGACCTTCGATCCAAAGTCAGTATAGTGATCGCACTTCGATGCAATCGCGCCCTGCGTGGCGCGACATGGGTTTCAATGGTAAACCCGTCCCCTACAGGCGGGGAGAGCGGTCATGACGGGCACGATCCTGGTGACGGGCGGCAGCGGTTATATTGCCGGCTATCTGATCCGGCAGCTCGCCGCCCAGGGGTGGAAGATCAACACCACGATCCGGTCCTTGAAGCGCGAGCCCGAGGTGCGCGCGGCGCTCGGCGTGCCGGGATCGTCGATCCGTTTCTTCGCTGCCGATCTGATGAACGATGCCGGCTGGGCCGAAGCGGTCGCGGGGTGCAGCCATGTCGCGCATGTCGCTTCGCCCTTTCCACCCAATGCAGTGAAGGACGAGAATGAGCTGATCGTGCCGGCGCGCGAAGGGGCACTCAGGGCGCTGCGCTTCGCGTCGGCGGCGGGGGTGTCGCGTTTCGTGATGACGTCGTCGGTGGCGGCGATCGCTTATGGGCACCCGGGCGACCGGACCTATACCGAGGCGGACTGGACCGATGTCGAGGCGCCAGGGGTGAACGCCTATGCCAAGTCCAAGACCATTGCCGAGCGGGCCGCGCGCGAATGGGTGGCGGCAAACGGCGGGGCGATGGAATTCTGCACGATCAATCCATCCGCGGTGCTCGGGCCACTGATGAGCGACGATTATTCGGCCTCGATCGAGTTCGTGAAGCGGCTGCTCGATGGATCGGTGCCGGGCTTTCCGCGGCTGGGCTTTGCCGTGGTCGACGTGCGCGACCTGGCCGACCTGCATGTCCGCGCGCTCACCGCGCCGGGCATGGCGAACGAACGCTTCATCGGCGGCGGGCCGTTCATGATGATGCGCGAGGTAGGAGAGATTCTCCGCGAGCGGCTCGGGCCCGAAGCGCGCAAGGTGCCGACGCGGGGGATTCCGGATTTCGTTCTCCGGCTGATGGCCGTGTTCGACAACAGCATCCGACAGGTGACGGGTGAACTGGGCAGGACGCGGGCGGCGAGCTCGGAGCATGCGTTGGTCGTGCTTGGCTGGGAGTCGCGGCCGGCGGCTGAGTCGATCGTCGATACCGCGCGCAGCCTGATCGATCGGGGGATTGTTAAGGTCTGAGGGGGAGGAGCTTCCCCTTGTTCTTTCCCCGGCGGACGCCGGGGCCCAGTTGGGAAGGCTGAAGTAACGACACGCAACGGCAATCAGAATCGTCCCCCAACTGGACCCCGGCCTTCGCCGGGGAAGCAGAAAGGAGGAGGGTTCAGCGCTCCTTTCCGGCGACCGCCGACAGCGCAATTCCGGCGACGATGAAGGCCATGCCCCAGAAGTGGAAGGCGTGGAGTGCTTCCCCGAGCAGCAGTGCCGCGAGCATCGCGCCGAACAGCGGCATCAGGGTGATCATCTGTCCGGCTCGCCCGGAGCCGATCATGCCGACCGCGCGATTGTAGAGGAAATAGGCGAGGATCGACGGCAGCACTGCGACATAGGCGAAGGCGCCGAAGGTGGCGGGCCGCCAGCGCACCGCGACGCCGGCAAGCCATTCGTGGACCGCGAGCGGCAGCATGGCGAGCGCACCGATCGTGAAGGTCACGACAAGGAAACTCAGCGGATCGACCTCGGGCCTGAGCCGGAGCAGCACGGTGTAGAGCGACCAGACCAGGCTCGCGGCGAGGATCATTGCATCGCCCGCACCGAGCCGGAGGTGGAGCAGGGTATCGATGTCACCTGCCGATACGACCCAGGCGACTCCGATGGTCGAGGCGATCACGCCGAGAATCTGCAGGGCCCGGACGCGCTCGCCGAAGAAGAGGCGGCCGAACAGCACGACCAATGCGGGGATCGCTGCCTGGATCAGCATCGCATTGGTGGCGGTGGTATGGTGCAGGCCGGAATAGAGAAAGGCATTGAATGCGGCGACGCCGAGCAGGCCGAGGATCAGCACCTCGCGCCAATGCGCGCGTAGTGCCGGGGTGTCGGCGCGGAGGCGGCGCCAGGTGAAGGGCGTCAGGATCATCGCCGCGCCGGCCCAGCGTACCAATGCGAGAGTGAAGGGCGGGATATCGTCGCGCACCGCCCGGCCGACGATCGAATTGCCGGCCCAGAGCAGCATGACGATGGCGAGGAAGAGATAGGCGCGCAGCAGGGCGGAAGGTGCGGCGGGGGTGGGGTGCATGGTGTTTTCCGCCGGGTCGTGGATGCGGGGTCGTTATCCTATGGCGAGGCGTTGGGCCAGATCGTTGCCCGTGCCGGTCTCCACCGTCATGCCGGACTTGTTCCGGCATCCACCGTTCCACCTGCCTGAGGCCGATAAATTTGCGGCACGCTGGCCCCCGGAACAAGTCCGGGGTGACGGGGGGTGGTTTTGGTAACGGCAAGGCCACTTGATTGACTGATCAACCAAGTCATGCGACACCCCTTGAGTGACCGATCAAGAGACTCGCCAACCGACCTCGGAGCGCCTGATCCACGCGGCGATGATGCTGTTCATGGAGAAGGGCTATTTCTCCACCAGCATTGCCGACATCCTGCGCTCGGCCGAGGCGAATTCGGGGAGCCTGTACCACGCCTTCCCGACCAAGCAGGACCTGCTGCTCGCGGTGCTCGAGCGCTACCGGCAGGGCATCGGGCCGATGCTGCTCGATCCGGCCTGGGAGGGCGTCGAGGACCCGATCGAGCGAATCTTCGCGCTGCTTGCCCGCTATCGCTTCGGGCTGGAGGTGACCGACTGCACCTATGGCTGCCCGATCGGGAGCCTCGCGCTTGAAATCCATGAGCCCGATCCGCCGGTCCGCGAATTGCTCGCAGTGAATTTCAACGGCTGGGTCGCGGCGATCAAGGGGTGCCTCGATGCCGCGGCAGACCGGCTGCCGGCCGGGACCGACACCAATGCCCTCGCGCAGTTCGTGCTGACGGTGATGGAGGGCGGGGTGATGCAGTCGCGCACGCACCGCACGCTTCAGGCGTTTGATGCCTCGGTCGCCACGTTGCGCGACTATCTCGACCGACTTCAGGCCGCCCGAAAAGGAGAATGACCATGCGCTGTCTGCTTGCCCTTGTCCTTGCCTTGTGGGCCGCGCCCACCATGGCCCTGCCCGATCCGCCGGCCGCGGCGACGTTCGACCAGGTCAAGGGCACGGCCGCGGATGGCGCGCGCTATTACGAGAATTCGCTAGTGATCGAGGCGCCAGTCGAGAAGCTCTGGGCGGCGTTCACTGACATCGAGGTCTATCGCCAATGGGCCGTGCCGGTCTCCGCGATCGATTTCCGCCTCGGTGGGGCGATCGAGGCGAGCTACGATCCCAAGGGGCATATCGGCGATCCGCAGAACATCCGGAACGAGTTCATCGCCTATATTCCGGGGCGGCTGCTGGTGTTCCGCAACGTCCAGGCCCCGGACGGGCTGCCGGGCAAGGAAGACTATAGCAAGACCGCCAAGACGCTCGAATTCCAGTCGCTCGGGCCGAGCCGGACGAAGGTGACGGTATCGGGCATGGGTTTTGCGCCGGGCAAGGGGTTCGACCAGCTCTATGCGTTCTTCTCGCAGGGCGACGGGCAGATGCTGCTCTCGCTGAAGAAGGCGATGGAGAAATGATTTTCATGAGGTTCCAACCGGGGGAAAAGACATGAATCGCAATGCGTTGATCTACGCGACCCTTATCGGGCTCGTGCTTCAGCTGATCATGGTGATCGGTGGCCATTTCAATGCGGCCCTCGCCGCGCAGTTCGCGCTGGTGGGCATGCTGATCTCGCTCGTCGCTGGCCTGCTTTATGGGCGCAAGGCGCGAGGCGGCTGGTCGGACTCGCTGATCGGCGGCGCGCTGGCCGGCGGCATCTGCGCGCTGATCGGGATCGCGGTGTCGTTCGTGCTCGGCGATGTGCTGGCGATGATCCTGGTGGTCGGGACGATCGGGTCGGCTGTCGCCGGGCTGATCGGCGGCGCGATCGCGAAAATCATACCCTAGACGACGCGGTACGGCACCGTGCCGCGCAGGTCCGGGTCGACCGCGATGTCGCGGTCGGCGGGCGGGAAGGCGCGCTGGTCGCAATCGTCGCGCGGGCAGAGTCGGCAGGAGATGCCGATCGGGATCGGCGGCGCCGTACGGTCGAGCGCATCGGCATAGACGAAGTCGGCGGCGTGCTCCGCCTCGCAGCCCAGGGTCACGGCGTAGCGGCGCGGGCTGCGGGTGAAGCTGCCCGAGGGTTTCACCAGGCCCTTGGCCATCGAGACATAACGCACGCCGTCGGGCGTCTCGGCGTGCTGCACGACGATGCGGTCGGGGATCGCGACGGCTTCGTGCACGATCCACAACGGGCAGGCGCCGCCGAAGCGCGCGAATTGCAGCCGCGTCGCCGAGTGGCGCTTGGTGATGTTGCCCGCCATGTCGACCCGGCAGAAATAGAAGGGGATGCCCTCGGCCCCCGGCCGCTGCAAGGTGGAGAGGCGGTGGCAGGCCTGTTCGAAGCTGACGCCGAAGCGGCGGCATAGCCGGTCGATGTCGTGGCGCATCTGCCGCGCGGTGGCGCGGAAGCGGGCATAGGGCATGGTCAGCGCGCCGGCGGCGTAATTGGCGAGGCCGATGCGGAGCAGGTTGCGCGCCTCGATGCTGGAGACCGAGGCGCCCTCGACGATCTCCAGGATGGTATCGGCGAACTCGATCGCGACGAGCTGGTGCGCGATCAGGAAGCGGCGGCTTTCGGGCGGCATCGCGCCGTTGAGCGTCAACCTACCGCGCTGGCGGTCGAGCGAGCGGAGCGGTGCCGCTTCGTCGGCCGTCGCGACGATGGTGATGCCATGGTCGGCAAGACGGGCGATCAGCGCCGATTCCTCGGGGCCGAGTTGCTCCGCCAGTGCCTCTGCGGCGCGGTCAAGCGGGTCGACATAATTGCCGGCGATGTGGAACCAGTCGCGCACCGCTTCCCACGGCATGCGCGCGCCGGCGCCGGAAATGCCCGAGGTCATGCTCTCCTCGACGATCTGCAGCCGTTCCTCCGCCGCGCGGACGGCGGCGTGGAGCGCGATGATCCGGTCGGCGATTTCGGGGCGTTCCTCGGCGAGGCGTTCGATTGCCTCGGGGGGTGGGGCGGGGGGGAGGATCGGGTCGGCGAGGGCGGCGGTCAGGCCGCTCAGGCGCATGGCAGGCGCTTCGCTTTCGATCAGCGCGCCGGGATGACGGCGGCGCAGGGCCGCGGTCACCGAGGGCGTGAGGGGGCGGTCGCCGCTTTCGAGCTGGGAGAGATAGCTGACGGAAATGCCAAGGCGCGCCGCCATCGCCGCCTGGTTGAGGCCGGCGGTGCGGCGGAGAGTGCGGAGTTGCTCTCCGGCATAGAGGCGTGGGGCGCGGGACATCTTCTTTCCTGGCCGTACTTCGCAAAAGCTTCCTTCGCAACTTCGCAAATTCACATTTGCAAAACGCCGTGCAGATTGGAAGAGGGACCCTCCCTGGACCCGGAGTACCCCATGTCGTCGACCATCGAGGAGCTTGAGCGCCGGCGCGAGGCCGCCCGGATGGGTGGCGGCGAGAAGCGCATCGCGGCGCAACACGCCCGCGGCAAGCTCACCGCGCGCGAGCGGATCCAGGTCTTGCTCGACGAGGGATCGTTCGAGGAGCTCGACATGTATGTCGAGCATAATTGCGTCGATTTCGGCATGCCGGAGCAGACCGTTCCCGGCGATGGCGTCGTCACCGGATCGGGCACGATCAACGGCCGGCTGGTGTTCCTCTACAGCCAGGATTTCACCGTGTTCGGCGGCTCGCTCAGCGAGCGGCATGCGCAGAAGATCTGCAAGATCATGGACATGGCGATGAAAGTCGGCGCGCCGGTGATCGGCCTCAACGATTCGGGCGGCGCGCGCATCCAGGAGGGCGTCGCTTCGCTCGGCGGCTATGCTGAGGTGTTCCAGCGCAACGTGCTGGCGTCGGGCGTCGTCCCGCAGATTTCGCTGATCATGGGGCCGTGCGCGGGGGGCGCCGTCTATTCCCCCGCCATGACCGACTTCATCTTCATGGTGAAGGATAGCTCCTACATGTTCGTCACCGGCCCGGATGTAGTGAAGACCGTTACCAACGAGATCGTCACGCAGGAGGAACTGGGTGGAGCGGTGACGCATACCACGAAGTCGGGGGTCGCCGACGTGGCCTTTGATGACGATATCGAGGCGCTGCGCGCGGCCCGCGACTTCGTGGACTTCCTTCCGGCTTCGAACCGCGAGGCAGTGCCGGAGCGCCCGAGTTCCGACCCCTGGGACCGGATCGAGAACAGCCTCGACACGCTGGTGCCGGCGTCGGCGAACCAGCCGTACGACATGCATGAACTCGTGCGGAAGACGGTCGACGAAGGCGATTTCTTCGAAGTACAGCCCACCCATGCGGCGAACATCATCATCGGCTTCGGCCGGATCGAGGGGCGGACCGTCGGCATCGTCGCCAATCAGCCGATGGTGCTGGCCGGCTGCCTCGACATCAACTCGTCGAAAAAGGCCGCGCGCTTCGTGCGGTTCTGCGACGCGTTCGAGATTCCGATCGTCACGTTCGTCGACGTGCCGGGCTTCCTGCCGGGCACCGCGCAGGAACTGAACGGCATCATCAAACATGGTGCCAAGCTGCTCTTCGCTTATGCCGAGGCGACCGTGCCGAAAATCACCGTGATCACGCGAAAGGCCTATGGCGGGGCTTATGACGTCATGGCGTCCAAGCATCTGCGCGGCGATTTGAACTATGCCTGGCCGACCGCCGAGATTGCGGTGATGGGCGCGAAGGGCGCGGTCGAGATCATCTTCCGCGGCAAGAGCCCGGAGGAGATCGCCGCACGTACTGCCGAATATGAGGCGCGCTTCGCCAATCCGTTCGTGGCGGCGTCGAAGGGCTTTATCGACGAGGTGATCCAGCCGCATTCGACTCGGCGGCGGATCGCGCTCGGCCTGCGCAAGCTGCGCGGCAAGAGCCTCGAGAATCCATGGAAGAAGCACGACAATATTCCGCTCTGACGCGGATGGTTGCGCTCCGGGCCGGCTTGCGCGCAGGGTAGAGCCCTCAACAGACAACAGGTGACGCATGATCCTCTTCCTGACCATGGCTCTCCAGGCGGCGGTGCCGCCCACGGCATCCACCGCAGCTCCAGCGGCGCCCTGGACACCCCGCATGAAGACCGATGCGGCGACCGGGCTTCAATCGGGGTCGGTCTCGGCTTCGTCGGTCGAAGGCAGGGGGCGGCTGGTCGTGCGCTGCGACCGGCGCAGCGACAATGTCGTCTCGATCCAGTTCATCCCGGCCATGCCGTTTGCCGCCGCGACGCCGCGTCCGGTGTCGATCCAGGTCGACGGTGCGCCGCCGCTCGGTGCGAACTGGGATTTTCCGGGCAGCGGCACCTATGTCGCCGACGACCAGATCGTGACGACGCTCACCACCGCGATCGCGCACGCCAAGCAGATCAAGGTCCGCGTGATCGACCCGATGAACAATGTCGTCGACGCGACCTTTGCCGGCCCGCCGAGCGAAGCGCCGATCAAGCAGGTGGTCGAGGCGTGTGGCTACACCTTCGGTCAGGCCCCGGTGCGCGCACCCGCGCCCAAGGCCGCACCGGCGCAATGATCATCGGCCGGCTCAACCATGTCGGCGTGGCGACGCCGTCGATCGCGGAGGCGATCCTCTTTTACCGCGACGTGATGGGGGCGACGACAATCCACGAGCCGTTCGACCTGCCGGCGCAGGGCGTGAAAGTGTGTTTCGTCGACACGCCCAACACGCAGATCGAGCTGATCGAGCCGTACGACGCCGCCTCCCCGATCAACGGCTTCCTCGCCAAGAACCCGGCGGGCGGGCAGCATCATCTTTGCTACGAAGTGCCCGACATCCTCGAAGCCAAGGCCTGGTTCGAGGCCAAGGGCGCGCGCGTGCTCGGCGAACCGCGCATCGGGGCGCATGGCACCCCGATCTTCTTCGTCCACCCGAAGGACATGGGCGGCGTGCTGACCGAGATCATGGAAACGCCGAAGGGGGACCATTGATGGCCTATGAGCATATCCTGAGCGAGCGCCGGGGCGATGTGCTCGTCCTCACGCTCAACCGGCCCGACCGGCTCAACGCCGCACCGCCTGCCATGTTCGACGAGCTCCGTGAGGCGCTTGGCGCGCTGGATGGGGCGCGGGCGGTGCTGTTCGCCGGGGCGGGCAGGGCCTTCTGCTCGGGGGCGGATGTCGGGGGCGCGGCGCTCGGATCGGACAATCCGGGCGAGACGACCTATGAGGCGCTGACCAACCATTATAACCGGGCGATGGCCGCGATTGCCGATCTGGGCGTGCCGATGGTCAGCGCGGTGCGTGGGCCGGCGGCGGGGATCGGGTGCAGCCTCGCGCTCGCCGCCGATTTCTGTGTGGCGAGCGAGACTGCGTATTTCCTCCAGGCTTTCGTCAATATCGGCCTGGTGCCCGATGGCGGCGCGAGCTGGATGCTGCCGCGGCTGATCGGCAAGGCCCGCGCGACCGAGATGATGATGCTCGGCGAGCGCGTGCTCGCGGCCAAGGCCTATGACTGGGGCATGATCCACAAGGTTGTCGCCGACGATACGCTTGACGGAGAAGCGTTCGCGCTGGCCGAGCGGCTGGCGGCGGGGCCGACGGTCGCGCTCGGCCTGATGCGCCGCGGCCTCGCTCATGCGCTCGAGGTCGATTATGCGACCGCGATGCTGCGCGAGGCCGAGAACCAGCGTGCCGCGCGCGGCTCCGCGGATTCGATGGAAGGCGGCATCGCCTTCCTGCAGAAGCGCAAGCCGGCGTTCCGGGGGGCGTAACCGTGACCGATAAACCCACCCTGGACGCCTGGAGCGCCGCCGCTGCGAAGGAGGTGAAGGGCAAGGACCTGACCTGGCAGACGCCCGAGGGCATCGCGGTCAAGCCGCTCTACACTGCCGAGGATGTGGCGGATATCGACCCCGGCCTGCCCGGGTTCGCCCCCTTCACCCGCGGCGTGCGCGCGTCGATGTACGCCGGGCGCCCCTGGACGATCCGGCAATATGCCGGCTTCTCGACGGCCGAGGCGTCCAACGCCTTTTACCGGCGCAACCTCGCGGCTGGGCAGAAGGGCCTGTCGGTCGCCTTCGATCTCGCCACGCATCGCGGATACGACAGCGATCATCCGCGCGTGACGGGCGATGTCGGCAAGGCCGGTGTGGCGATCGACACGATCGACGACATGAAGATCCTGTTCGACGGCATCCCGCTCGACAAGATGAGCGTGTCGATGACGATGAACGGTGCGGTCATCCCGATCCTCGCCTTCTTCATCGTCGCGGGCGAGGAGCAGGGCGTTCCTCAGGAGCAGCTGGACGGCACGATCCAGAACGACATCCTGAAGGAGTTCATGGTCCGCAACACGTACATCTACCCGCCCGAGCCGAGCATGCGGATCATCTCGGATATCATCGGCTACACATCGCGGCACATGCCGAAGTTCAACTCGATCTCGATCTCCGGCTATCACATGCAGGAAGCCGGGGCGACGCAGCTCCAGGAGCTTGCCTTCACCATCGCCGACGGACGCGAATATGCGAAGGCGGCGATGGCCTCGGGGCTCGACCTCGACGCGTTCGCCGGACGGCTGAGCTTCTTCTTCGCGATCGGCATGAACTTCTTCATGGAGGTCGCGAAGCTGCGCGCGGCGCGGAAACTGTGGCACCGGGTGATGACTGATCTCGGCGCCAAGGACGAGCGCTCCAAGATGCTGCGCACGCATTGCCAGACATCGGGCGTCTCGCTGACCGAGCAGGACCCGTACAATAACGTCATCCGCACCACGATCGAGGCGATGGCCGCGATGCTTGGCGGCACGCAGAGCCTGCACACCAACGCGCTTGACGAAGCGATCGCGTTGCCCACCGATTTCTCCGCCCGGATCGCGCGCAACACGCAGATCGTGATCCAGGAAGAGACTGGGATGACGCATGTCGTCGATCCGCTCGGCGGCTCTTATTATATCGAGAGCCTGACTCAGGAGCTGTTCGACAAGGCCTGGGAGATCATCGAGCGGGTCGAAGCGGAAGGCGGCATGGCCAAGGCGGTCGCCGCCGGGTGGCCCAAGGCGATGATCGAGGAAGCCTCGGCCGGCCGTGCCGCGCGCGTCGACATGGGCGAGGACGTGATCGTCGGCGTCAACAAATACAAGCTGGCTGAAGAGGATGCGATCGACATCCTCGACGTGGACAATGTTGCCGTCCGGGAATCGCAGATAGCGCGGATCAAGAAGTCCAAGGCAGGGCGCGACGAGGCGAAGTGCCGGGCGGCGCTCGATGCGTTGCGCGAAGGCGCGGCGGGCAGCGAGAATGTCCTTGGCCTCGCGGTCGAATGCGCACGGCAGCGGGCGACGCTGGGTGAAATCAGCCAGGCGATGGAGGATGTGTTCGGGCGCTACGGCACCAAGCCCACGCCCGTGTCGGGCATCTATGGTGGGGCGCACGAGTTCGACCGGCGCTGGCTCGGGTTGCTCGACGGGGTCAGCTCGCTGACGCACCGGATGGGCCGCAAACCGCGGCTGCTCGTCGCCAAGATGGGGCAGGACGGGCATGATCGCGGCGCGAACCTGGTGTCCTCGGCGTTCGGCGATCTCGGGTTCGAAGTAGTGCCGGGTCCGTTGTTCCAGACGCCCAAGGAAGCCGCCGATTTGGCCATCGCCTCGGACGTCGATGTGGTCGGTGCGTCGTCGCTCGCGGCGGGGCACAAGACGTTGATTCCGGAACTGATCGGCCATCTGCGCGAGGCGGGCAGGGGCGATATCAAGGTGATCGCGGGCGGGGTTATCCCGGCGCAGGATTATCAGTATCTGCGCGATGCCGGCGTGCAGGGGATTTTCGGCCCCGGCACCAATCTGGTGAATGCCGCCGGCGAGGTGTTGAAATTGCTTGGGCATAATCTGCCCCCGATCGAGGAAGCTGCTGAATGAGTGATGTTCTTGCAATAAACCCCTCCCCTGAAGGGGAGGGGCTTTTGAGGAACGACTGGACCCGCGTCGAAATCGCCGCGCTGTTCGATCTTCCCTTCACCGAGCTCGTCTTCCACGCTGCCGAGATTCACCGCGCGCATCACGTGGCCGGCGAGGTGCAACTCTGCACGCTCCTGTCGATCAAGACCGGCGGCTGCCCCGAGGATTGCGGCTATTGCTCCCAGTCCGCTTCCGCCGATTCCGGTCTCAAGGCCGAAAAGCTGATGGAGGTCCAGGCAGTCCTCGCCGCCGCCGCCGAGGCCAAGGCGGCAGGCTCGCAGCGTTTCTGCATGGGCGCCGCCTGGCGCAACCCCAAGGACCGCGACATGGGCGCGGTGGTCGCGATGGTCGAGGGCGTGAAGGCGATGGGCCTCGAGACCTGCATGACGCTGGGCATGCTCGAGCCGCATCAGGCGCATCAGCTCGCCAAGGCGGGGCTCGATTACTACAACCACAATATCGATACCTCGCCCGAACATTATGGCGACGTGATCACGACGCGGACCTTCCAGGACCGCCTCGACACGCTGGAGCATGTGCGCGGCGCCGGCATCAATGTCTGCTCGGGCGGCATCGTCGGCATGGGCGAGACGCGCGCCGATCGCGTCGGTTTCGTCCACACGCTTGCGACCCTGCCGCGCCATCCCGAGAGCGTGCCGGTCAATGCGCTGGTACCGGTCAGGGGCACGGTGCTGGGCGACATGCTCGCGGATACGCCGCTGGCGAAGATCGATGACATCGAGTTCGTGCGGACGGTGGCGGTCGCGCGCATCACCATGCCGTTGTCGATGGTCCGCCTTTCGGCCGGGCGCGAGAGCATGTCTGAGGCAACCCAGGCGCTATGCTTCATGGCGGGCGCCAATTCGATCTTCACCGGCGAGAAGCTGCTGACCACCGGCAATGCCGGGGGCGGTGCAGACGAAGCGCTGTTCGCCAAGCTCGGGCTCAAGTCGATGGAGGGCGAGGAGCCGATGCGGGTGGCGGCGGAGTGATTTCATTCCCCTCCCGCCTGCGGGAGGGGGCAGGGGGTGGGCTCGCGCTCACCTCGCACGATACCATTTGCGAGAGGCCGGGTGCCCACCCTCAACCCCCTCCCGCAGGCGGGAGGGGAGTAAGAAGTGTTCAAGAAAATCCTGATCGCCAATCGGGGCGAAATCGCCTGCCGCGTCATGCGCACCGCCAAGAAGATGGGGATCGCCACCGTCGCGGTCTATTCGGATGCCGACGCCCGCAGCCCGCATGTGCTGATGGCAGACGAGGCGGTGCGGCTTGGGCCGCCGCCGGCGGGCGAGAGCTATCTGCTCGCCGACCTGATCCTGCTCGCCGCCAAGGAAACCGGGGCGGACTGTATCCATCCCGGCTACGGCTTCCTGTCCGAGCGCGAGAGCTTCGCGCGTGCTTGCGCCGAGGCCGGCATCGCGTTCGTCGGTCCGCCGCCGAATGCCATCGCGGCGATGGGCGACAAGATCGAGTCCAAGAAGCTCGCCAAGGCCGCGGGCGTCAACGTCGTGCCCGGCTTCCTCGGCGAGATCGACGATACCGAGCATGCCGTGCGCATCGCATCGGACATCGGTTACCCGGTGATGATGAAGGCCTCGGCCGGCGGCGGGGGCAAGGGCATGCGCCTCGCTTACTCGGAGCAGGATGTCCGCGAAGGCTTCGAGGCGACCAAGCGCGAGGGGCTCGCCAGCTTCGGCGACGACCGCGTCTTCATCGAGAAGTTCATCGAGAGCCCGCGCCATATCGAAATCCAGGTGATGGGCGATCAGCATGGCAACATCGTCTATCTCGGCGAGCGCGAATGCTCGATCCAGCGCCGCCATCAGAAGGTCGTCGAGGAGGCGCCCTCGCCCTTCGTCACGCCCGAGATGCGCAAGAGCATGGGCGAACAGGCCGTCGCGCTGGCGCGGGCGGTCGGCTATTTCAGCGCAGGCACGGTCGAGCTGATCGTCTCCGGCGCCGACACTTCGGGCGAGGGCTTCTACTTCCTCGAAATGAACACCCGGCTCCAGGTCGAGCATCCCGTCACCGAATGCATCACCGGGCTCGACCTGGTCGAGCTGATGATCCGGGTCGCGGCGGGCGAGCCGCTCGGTTTCACCCAGGACGACGTCACGCTCACCGGCTGGGCGATCGAGAACCGCGTCTATGCCGAGGATCCCTATCGCGGCTTTCTGCCCTCGATCGGGCGGCTGGTGCGGTATGATCCGCCCGAGGATGCGCGGCCCGACTATGGCCCAGTCGCGGCGGATGGCGAGGCCTATGTCCGCGTCGATGACGGCGTGCGCGAGGGCGGCGAAGTCTCGATGTTCTACGACCCGATGATCGCCAAGCTGATCACCTGGGCGCCGACCCGCGACGAGGCGATCGACACGCAGATCGCGGCGCTCGACGCGTTCGAGATCGAGGGGCCGGGCAACAATATCGATTTCGTCTCGGCGCTGATGCAGCACCCGCGCTTCCGCAAAGGCGCGCTGACCACCGGTTTCATTGCCGAGGAATATCCCGACGGCTTCCACGGCGCGCCGGCATCGCCCGAACTGATCCGCAGCCTTGCGGCCATTGCCGCCTTCGCCGCGACCGCCGAGGCGGACCGCGCCCGGCGGATCGACGGACAGCTCGGCAAGCGGCTCCAGCCGCCGTCCGATTGGGTAGTGAAGATCGACGGTGCGGAGCATGCGGTGGCGATCTCGACGGACGGTATCACTGTCGATGGCGAGGAACTGGACATCGCGCTCGAATTCACCCCTGGCGACCGGGTTATCGAGGCGGAGATCGGCGAAGAGCTGCTGATCGTGAAGATCGCCCGCGCCAGCGCCGGCTTCCGTCTGACAACGCGTGGTGCTTCGCATCGGGCGCGGGTGCTGCCCGCGCATGTCGCGCCGTTCGCGAAGCATCTGATCGACAAGATCCCGCCGGACCTCTCGAAATTCCTGCTCGCGCCGATGCCGGGACTGCTGATGCGGCTTGACGTCGCGGCCGGCGACAAGGTCGAGGCGGGCCAGCCGCTCGCCGTGGTCGAGGCGATGAAGATGGAGAATATCCTGCGCGCCGAAAAGGCCGGCAGGGTCAAATCGCTCAATGCGGCGCCCGGCGACAGCCTCGCGGTGGACGCGGTGATCCTGGAGATGGAATAGACAATCGAGACAGTCGATCGAAGTCCTGCCGTCATGCCGGACTTGTTCCGGCATCCACGGCTCCCCAAATTTCTGAATTCGTGATGGGCGGCACGGTGGACCCCGGAACAAGTCCGGGGTGACGCCGTCTTGGGGGTTGGTTCTATTGTGAATTGCCGTGCTCCGGGGCGCTTTAGAACGGTGAGATCGTAGCCAGACGACAAATTGCGACAATATTTCGATGGACCCAAACAGGGGCCACATCCATTTGTGCTGGTATGTTTCGCAAGCGCATCCTTCTGTTGCTCACCGTCGCCCTGCCGCTTCAGGCGTGCGTGGTCGGCCCGGACTATGCCCCGCCCGCGCCCGGCGCACTGGGCGTGCCGGGAGGTTATTCCACTCCTGCACCCGCTGGCCAGCCGGCCGATATCGCGGCTTGGTGGACCAGCTTCAACGATCCGCTGCTGACCTCGATCGTCGACCGTGCACGCAGCGGCAATCTGGATATCGCGCAGGCCGTGGCGCGGCTGCGCCAGGCGCGTGAAGGCCTGGTACAGGCGCGCGCGGCGCGCCTGCCGAGCGTCAGTGGTTCGGCGGGTTACGGCCGCGACCTGCTCGACGCGGTAGGCCCGCGCGACAATTTCTCGATCGGGGCGGACGCGTCCTATCAGGCCGATCTGTTCGGGGGCGTCAGCCGCAGTATCGAGGCATCGCGCGCCAGTTATGCGGGCAGCGGGTACGATCTCGCCACGGTGCAGACCTCGATCGCGGCGGAGGCCGGACGCAACTACATCCTCGCGCGCCAGGCCCAGGCGAGCCTGGCCATTGCGCGCAACTCGCTCGCCATCCAGGACGACAATCTCGAGATCAGCGGCTTCCGGGTCCAGGCGGGCCTGGTCTCGTCGCTCGATGTCGAACAGTCCCGTGCCCAGCGCGCCCAGACCGCGGCGACCATTCCCTCGCTCGAGCAGAATTATCAGTCGGCGGTGAATCGGCTCGGCGTGCTGACCGGCCAGGCGCCAGGCGCGCTCAAGGCCGAGCTGGAAGCAACTGCGCCGATCCCGGCCGGACCCGCGATGATCGCGGTCGGCATTCCCGCCGACGCGCTGCGCCAGCGCCCCGACGTCCGGGCGGCCGAACGCCGCCTCGCCGCCGCGACCGCGCAAATTGGCGTGGCCGAGGCGCAGCTGTATCCGGCGCTCAACATCACCGGCAATATCGGCACCGCTGCCGCGTCGCTCGGCAGTCTCGCCAGCATCGTCACCGGCGGGCTGTTCGCCGGCCTCAGCCAGTTGATCTTCGACGGCGGGCGCACCCGCTCGCAGGTTCGATCGCAACAGGCCGCGGCCGAGGGTGCCTTCGCGCTTTACAAGCAGACCGTGCTGACCGCGCTCGAGGACGTCGAGAATGCGCTGACCGCGCTTCAGGCAGCGAAGGACCGGCAGGCGCAGTTCGCCATCGCGCTCGATGCCGCCAACAACAGCGCGATCCTGTCGCGTAGCCAGTACCGCGCCGGTCTGACGGATATCACCACGCTCAACACCAACGAGAGTAGCCTGCTCTCGGCGCAGAACGGGCTGTCCAACGCCAAAGCCGATCAGGCCCAGGCGCTCGTCCAGCTCTATCTTGCCCTTGGCGGCGGCTGGGACAGCACGAGCGTGCCCCAGGCCCCGACCACCCAGACTCCCTAGGAAGCATCGATGGCCGATCCCAACAGCAACGATCTCGACGAATTCCTCGGCGTGAAGGCAGCGCCGGCATGGCAGCGCTATGCCAAATGGGGGGCGATCGCCGTCGGCGTGATCCTGCTCCTGCTGGCGGCGAAGAGCTATTTCGCGGGCCCCGCAACAGGTGGCTATGCGACTGACGATGTGCGCCGCGGCTCGCTGTCGGTAACTGTCTCGGCCACTGGCAAGCTTGCCCCGACCAATCAGGTCCAGGTCGGCTCGGAGCTTTCGGGCCTCGTCACCAAGGTGGTCGCGGACGTGAACGACCGGGTCGTGGCCGGCCAGCCGCTTGCGCTGGTCGATCCGTCGCGTTTTCAGGATACGGTGAACCAGAGCAAGGCGGCGCTCGACGCCGCGGTGGCGACGGTCGGCCAGAACCAGGCGACGCTTGCCCAGTCCAATGCGCAGCTGTCGCGCCTGCAGGAAGTCAGCCGGCTGTCGGGCGGGCGCGTTCCCGCCAAGACCGAGATGGAGCAGGCGATCGCCGATCGCGACCGCGCCGTCGCCAATCTGCGCGCCGCCCAGGCCAATGTGGTGTCCGCGCGCGCGGCGCTGTCGTCGAACACCACGCAGCTGACCAAGACGGTGATCCGCTCGCCGGTCAACGGCGTGGTGCTCGCGCGTCAGATCGAGCCGGGCCAGACCGTTGCCGCCTCGTTCAACACGCCGACCCTGTTCGTCATCGCGCAGGACCTGTCGACGATGAAACTGGAAGTCGCGATCGACGAGGCCGATGTGGGCTCCGTCAAGCAGGGCCAGCAGGCGACCTTCACCGTCGATGCCTTTCCGGGCAAGACCTTCCCGGCCTCGATCACCCGGGTCGATCTCGGATCGAACCTGAGCGCGCAGACGACCACGACGACGACCACCACGACGGCGCAGGTCGTGTCCTATGGCGCGACGCTCAGCGTCGCCAATGCCGACCAGCAGCTCCGGCCCGGCATGACCGCGACTGCTGATATCGTGACCAATGCGCGCAACAATGTGCTGCTCGTGCCGAATGCGGCGCTGCGCTTCAAGCCGACCGACGACACTCCGGCCGCATCCGCGAGCGGCGGCATCACCGGTGCGCTCGTCCCGACCCGGCGGCGCGGCGGCGGCGGTGGTGCGCCGCGCACGGCGACGATCGGCGCGGGTGCCAAGCAGACGGTCTATATCAAGGGCGAGGACGGCAAACCCAAGCCGGTCGAGATCACCACCGGGGTGACCAACGGCACCGTGACCGAAGTGGTCGGCGGCAATTTGAAGCCCGGCGACCAGGTCATCACCGGCCAGCTCAACGGCGACAGCGCGAAGAGCGGCGGTGGCCAGCGGCGGCGCTCCGGCGCGGCCGGCGGGCAGCGCGGAGCTGGAGGCGCGGGCGGTGGCGGGTAACGCAATGGCCGGCAGGGCGCCCCAGGCAGGCGCGGCGCCGCTGATCAGCCTGCGCGACGTCACCAAGGTTTACGGCGAAGGCGCGACGGCGTTCAAGGCGTTGAAGGGTGTCGATCTCGACATCCAGCAGGGTGATTTCGTGGCGGTGATGGGCGCATCGGGGTCGGGCAAATCGACGACGATGAACATCCTTGGCTGCCTCGACGTGCCGACCTCCGGTACCTTCCTGTTCCGTGGTCATCATGTCGAGACGCTCGGGCGCGACCAGCGTGCGCTGCTGCGGCGGCGTTACCTCGGCTTCGTGTTTCAGGGATTCAACCTTCTTGCGCGCACCACCGCGCTGGAAAATGTCGAACTGCCTTTGCTGTATCGCGGCGATCCGAAGAAAGAACGCTATGACGCAGCGATGGCGGCGCTCGACAAGGTCGGGCTGGCGAAATGGTGGGATCATACCCCGGCCGAATTGTCGGGCGGTCAGCAGCAACGCGTGGCGATTGCGCGCGCGATCGTGACCTCGCCCGATGTGTTGCTCGCCGACGAGCCTACGGGGAACCTGGATTCGGAGCGCTCGGTCGAGATCATGGAATTGCTCAGCGGCCTCAACCGTGACGCCGGCATCACCGTGCTGATGGTGACGCACGAGCCCGACATGGCGGCGTTTGCGCGGACGATCGTGCACTTCAAGGATGGGTTGGTCGAGCGGATCGACACCAAGCACCATGAAGGGGAGAAGGTGTCGTGAGGGCGCTTCTCAAATCCCCCTCCCGCTTGCGGGAGGGGCTAGGGGAAGGCCTGTCAAACAGCGGCGCGCGCTCCTTCGGACATGCCCTCCCCCGACCCAGTGGCGTCGCATATCCGGGTCGATCATGCCCCCGGCATGATCGAGGGATTGCTGGGAGCAATCCCGGCCCGGATATGCGACGTCACTCGCAAGCGGGAGGGGAGAAGTAACATGCTCGCCACCACCTTCCTCCTCGCGATCCGCTCGATCCTGCGGCACAAGCTGCGGTCGTTCCTGACGACGCTCGGCATCATCATCGGTGTCGCGGCGGTCGTCACCATGGTCACGCTCGGCCAGGCGACCACTGCGGCGGTGCAGAAGCAGATCTCGGCGCTCGGCACCAACGTGCTTCAGGTGCGTCCCGGCCAGGGCTTCGGTCGCGGCGGCGGCGGGCCGCGTCCGCCTGATTTCAAGCCCGACGACGTCACCGCGATCAAGGATCAGATCGCCGGCGTGACCGCGGTCGCGCCCCAGGCGCAATCGACCGCGACGGCGATCTACGAAGGCGCCAACTGGTCGACCACGATCAACGGCACCACGCTCGGCTATTTCGAGGTGCAGCCCTGGCCGCTGACCTCGGGCCGGTTGTTCACTCCGACTGAGGAACAGGCGGGCAAGGGTGTCTGTATCATTGGCAGCACCGTCAGCCAGAACCTTTATCGCGGTGGCCGGGCGGTTGGCACGCGCATGCGCATCGGCGGCATTTCCTGCGATGTGATCGGGGTGCTCTCGACACGCGGCCAGGCTGGCTTCGGCGGCGACCAGGACGATGTTGTGATCATGCCGCTAAAGGCCGTGCAGCGCCGCTTCACGGGCAGCCAGGACGTGCGGTTGATCCTGGTCGGTGTGGACGAGGCCTATTCGACCGCGACCGTCCAGGCCGGGATCGAAGGCCTGATGCGCGAGCGCCGCAACATCACCGGCAGCAAGACCGACGATTTCAACATCTTCGACACCAAGCAGATCTCCGACACGCTGACCGGCACCACGACCCTGCTGACCAGCATCGTCACCGCGGTGGCCGCGATCTCGCTGCTGGTCGGCGGGATCGGGATCATGAACATCATGCTCGTCTCGGTGACCGAACGGACGCGCGAGATCGGCATCCGTCTCGCCATCGGCGCAGTGGCGCGCGAGGTGCTGCTGCAGTTTCTGGTCGAGGCGGTGGCGCTGTCCTGCCTTGGCGGGCTGATCGGGCTGGTCGTGGCGCAGATCGCGATCGTCTCGCTGGCGCCGGTGATGAAGGTGACCTGGATCTTCGTACCGGAGATCAATGTGCTGGCATTCGGGATATCGGCAGTGATCGGGGTGGTGTTCGGGTATTTCCCGGCACGCAGGGCGGCGTCTTTGAACCCGATCGATGCACTAAGGCACGAGTAGGATCCTCCCCGTGCCGGGGAGGATTGAGAGGATCAAACCAACCCTCGCAGCCTTTCCAGATCCTCCGGCGTATCGATATCGATCAGCTCCGCTGGCGACGTCACCACATGCCGGCCTTTGCGCACCAGGTCGCGGGCGCCGGCATCGCCCTCCAGCGTCAGCAGGAAATCGAACTGCGCTGCGCCGAAAGCGGCCGGAGGGCAGGGGCGGATGCCGTCGCTCGACGCGACCACCGAATGGCGCGAATCCACTGCCTCCAGCAGGTGATAGATATGCGAAGCCGTCACGCGCGGCATGTCGGCGAGGGCAATCAGCACTGCCTCCGCACCCTCGTCGCGGGCCGATTGTACCCCAAGCTTCACCGACCGCGACATGCCGACTGTCGGATCGTCGTTATGGATCACGCGGTAGCCCCGGCTGGCGAAATCCAGGTCAGTGCCGTTCTTCACCACGATGCGCGACTGGAAGGGGATGTCCTCGAACGCCGTGACGACATGCATGGCGAGCGGATGGCCGAGAAACGGCTGTTCCAGCTTGTCGATGTCGCCGAAGCGCTCGGAGCGCCCGGCCGCGAGCAGGATCAACACGGTCTTGTCGACATGAATCATGCGTGCTTGCTGTCCCGGGAATTGAAGGCCCCCACCATTGCCGCCGCGATCGAGAGCGCGATTTCCGCTGGCCCGATCGCGCCGATGTCGAGGCCGACGGGTGCATCTATGCGATCGATATCGTCGATACCAACCCCTTGGGCGGCGAGCCGTTCCCGCCGCGCGGCGTGGCTGCGGCGCGAGCCCAATGCACCGACATAAGCGGTCGGCGCGGCGAGTGCGGCGACAAGCGCGGGGTCGTCGATCTTGGTATCGTGGCTGAGCGTCACCACGGCGGTCGAAGGGCCGGGCGCATAGGCCGCGACGGCGTCGTCCGGCCAGCGATCGTCGAGGGTCACGCCGGGGAAACGCTCTGCGGTCAGGAAGCGGGCGCGGGGGTCGATGACGACGGTGTCGATGCCCAGCTCGCGCGCGAGGCCGGCCAGCGCCTGGGCGATCTGCACCGCGCCGACGATCAGCAGCCGGCGCGGCGGATCGTAGCGGTTGAGGAACGCGGAGCCGGTCTCCAGCGGCCGCGCGCCGCTATGCCCGGTTTCCAGATCGGTGGCGATGGTCAGCGCCTTGCCGGCATCGCGCGCCTCGGCGATGCGGTCGAACAGCTCGGGATCGAAGCCCTCGGCCGAGACTGGCTGGACCATCACCGCGATCTCGCCGCCGCAGGGCAGGCCGACTTCCCACGCCGCGGCATCTGCCACGCCGTAGGTTTTCATCTGGAAGGGAGCGCCGGCGATCACGTCCGCGGCGGTGGCGAGGATGTCGCTCTCGACGCAGCCGCCCGAGACCGAGCCTTCGAACCGCCCGTCCGCATGCACCAGCATATGGCTGCCCCGCGGACGCGGCGCCGATCCCCAGGTCGAGACGACCGTGGCGATCGCCATCGGCGCGCCTTTCCAGGCGACGGCTGCGGTCAGGACGGTGTCGTTATCGGCCATTGTTAATCCTGCCCTCCGTTCGCCCTGAGCTTGTCGAAGGGCTGTACTTATGTTCGAGCGGCGGAAAGGAAAGGCAGTGCTTCGACAAGCTCAGCATGAACGGAATTGATGTCAGGCCGTTTCTCCTCATACCGGCGGCAGTCCAGCCAGCACCTTGTCGAGCGTCATCGGGAACTCCCGCACCCGAACCCCGCAGGCATTGTAGATCGCATTGGTCACCGCCGCGCCCGCGCCCGAGATGGTCAGCTCGCCCAGCCCCTTCACGCCGATCGGGTTGGCGTGACGGTCGTGGTCCTCGATGAAATGCACGTCGAGATGCGGCACATCGGCATGCACCGGCACATGATATTCGCCGAGATCGTGATTCACGAACAGGCCGTAGCGCTGGTCGATCTCGGCGCCTTCCATCAGGGCATAGCCGATGCCCCAGATCATCCCGCCGATCGCCTGGCTGCGGGCGGTCTTGGCGTTGAGGATGCGGCCCGCCTCGAATACGCCGAGCATCCGTCGCACGCGCACCGCGCCGGTCACCGCATTGACCGCGACCTCGGCGAACTGCGCGCCATGCGCTGCCTGGCTGTAGGTGCGGGCGTTCCTGCCCTGGCTGATCTTGCCCATCGCGACGATTGGGGCATCTCCGACCAGCTCGTCCAGCGCGACGCGGCGGTTGCCGGCGATGGCGTGACCATCCTTCAAGGTCATGTTCTCAGGGCTGGTGTCCATGCGTTTCGCCAGCTCGGCGACCAGATCCTCGCAGGCCAATGCCACCGACGATCCGGCGCTGGCCGCGCCGAACGACCCGCCTGATCCGGCGCCGGGCGGTAGATCGGTATCGCCCAGCTTCACGTCGATGCAGCGGATCGGCAGGCCGAGCGACTCCCCCGCGATCTGGGCCAGGATGGTGTAGGTGCCGGTGCCGATATCGGTCATGTCGGTCTCGATCGTGGCGCGGCCGTCAGTGCCGAGCGTCACCCGGGCCTGCGAATCCACCAGCAGGTTGATCCGCACCGCCGCCGCCATGCCCATGCCGATCAGCCATTCGCCGTCACGCACCGATCCGGGCGTCGGCTCGCGCCGCGCCCAGCCGAACATCTCCGCGCCCTGGTCGAGGCATTCGACGAGGCGCCGGGTTGAGAAGGGCTGGCCGGTGGTCGGATCGGTCTCGGGCTCGTTGAGCTTGCGGAAATCGACCGGATCCCGGCCGAGCTGTTCGGCCAGCTCGTCGATCGCCGTCTCCAGCGCGAGCATGCCGACGGCCTCACCCGGCGCGCGCACCGCGCCCGCCTGGACCATATCGAGTGTCACCACCTTGTGGCTGAAATGCCGGACGGGCGCCGCGTAGAGCGGGATGGTCCCGAGCGCGACCGGCTCCATGAAACCGCCGTCCGGCCCCTGGCTCACCACGCTGTCATGCCCGATCGCGGTCAGCTTGCCGTCGGCATCGGCGGCCAAGCGGATGCGCTGATGGGTGTCGGTGCGGCGATAGACGTTATGGAACAGCTGGGCGCGCGCCATCGCGATCTTGACCGGACGGCCGATCCGCTGCGCGGCGATGGCCGCCATCACCGCTTCGGGGCCGAGCAGCTTTCCGCCGAAGCCGCCGCCGATATAGGGCGATATGATGCGGACATTATCGGCCTTGATGCCCACAGCCGCGGCGAGGATCTGCTTCGCCGCATTGAGGATCTGCAGGCTTGAATACAGGGTGAGCTTCTCACCTTCCCACGCCGCGATCGAGGCATGCGGCTCCATTGCGGCATGGACCTGATTGGGCGTGCCATAGACCTGGTCGATGCTGGCGGCCGCCCCGGCCATCGCAGCGTCGATATCGCCGATCGCGATGTCCTGCAGGCGCGAATCCTTGGGCGGGCCGCTCGCTTCGCCGACATTCGCCATGGTGTCGAACCGACCTTCTTCCGCCTCGATCGTCACCCGCACCGCGCGCGCCGCTTCGCGCGCTGCCTCGAAGCTGGTGGCGATGGCGGCGCCAAGGACCTGGTCCCAATGATCCACCTCGCCATTGCCGGCATGGGCGGGAGAGAAACCCGCCGCCTGACGCGCGACGCGGGGATCGTCGATAATGATGTCGATGACACCCGGTACTGCGCGCGCGGCCTCGACGTCGAAGCCAGTCACCTTGCCCTTCGCCGCGGGCGCCGTGATCAGATAGCCGTACGCGACATTCTCGATCTGATGCTCGTAGCCATAGGTCGCGGTGCCGGTGACCTTGAGCACACCCTCGACCCGGTCGAGGCCCTTGCCCAGCACGTCCTGCACCCCGCGATCGAGCGCGAGGCCGGGATGATCGGCGTCCATCTTGTAGTCGGTCATGGTTTGCCTCTGAGCGCTACGGGCCCGTGTTGATCAGCGCCTTGAACTCTTGCCCTTCCCCGGCGAAGGCCGGGGTCCAGGTACGGAGCGACTGCGACGGCGCGGTGCGCGCTTTTCCTTCTGTCCCCCAACTGGGCCCCGGCCTTCGCCGGGGAAGCAAGCCTTGGCGAGGCGAGGGCGCTGATACTTGCGGGAGTCATAAGTCCGGCAACCCCGCCAGCAGCTTGTCGAGCGTGATCGGAAAGTCGCGCACGCGCACGCCGCAGGCATTGTAGATCGCGTTCGCCACCGCGGCGCCCGCGCCGCAGATACCGAGCTCGCCGATACCCTTGGCGTGGAGCGGGTTGGTATGCACGTCGCGCTCGGTGAGGAAGGTCACCTCGATGTGCGGCACGTCCGCATGGGCCGGTACATGATATTCGGCGAGGTCGCGGTTGACGATCTTGCCGTTGCGCGGATCGTGGATCAAATCCTCGGTCAGCGCGCTGCCGATGCCGAAGATCATGCCGCCGATCGCCTGGCTGCGCGCGGTCTTGGCGTTGAGGATGCGTCCCGCCGCGAACACGCCGAGCATCCGCCGCACGCGTACCTCGCCAGTCACGGCATTGACCGCGGCCTCGCAGAAATGCGCACCATACGCCGCTTGTCGCGTGTCCTTCGCCTGCGCACCCGGGGAAATCTCGCCTGTCGCCCCGATCCCGTCGCCGACCAGCGACCCGAGCGGTACGCGGCGGTTCTCCGCGATGGCGAAGCCGTCCTTCAGGGTCAGCGCTTCGGTCGCGCAGTCCATCGCCTCGGCCAGCCGCGCGCGCAGCGCCTCGCAGGCGAGATAGACCGAGGATCCACTCGACGTCGCGCCATACGATCCGCCCGATCCCGCGGCGGGCGGGAAATCGCTGTCGCCCAGCCGCACATCGACCCGGTCGACCGGCAGCCCGAGCATCTCGCCCGCGATCTGCCCGAGGATGGTGTAGCTGCCGGTGCCGATATCAGTCATGTCGGTCTCGACCACGGCCTTGCCCTCGGGCGTGATCGCCACGCGCGCCGCAGAGGGACGCAGCAGATTGCTCCGCGCCGCCGCGGCCACGCCCATCCCGATCAGCCATTCCCCCTCGCGCCGCGTGCCGGGAGTCGCGTTGCGCTGGTCCCAGCCGAACTGCGCCGCGCCCTCGTCGAGGCAGCGGCTCAACTGGCGGGTCGAGAAGGGTACGCCGGATTCCGGGTCGACCGCCGGATCGTTGCGCTTGCGCAGCTCGACCGGATCGAGGCCCGCCGCTTCGGCCAGCTCGTCCATCGCGCCTTCCAGCGCGAGCATGCCGCTGCCTTCGCCCGGCGCGCGCATCGATCCGGACAGGAGCTGGTCGAGGCTGACCATGTCGTGCGTGATCAGCCGGCTCGCGCCGCCATAGAGGAAATGCGTCGCCACACCGGCGGGCTCGAAATAGGGCTCGCCGGGCAGGTTGCTGCAGATCGTCTCATGCCCGATCGCGGTCAGCACGCCGTGCTCATCGGCGCCGAGCCGCAGCCGCTGCTCGGTGTTGGAGCGCCGGATCGTCGTCTCGAACACCTGGGGCCGGCTCATCACGGCCTTGACCGGCCGTCCGACCGCCTTCGACGCGATCGCTGTCGCAACTGCCTCGGGCGCAAGGCCGAGCTTCGACCCGAACCCGCCGCCGACATAGCGCGAGACGAGCCGCACCTGCTCCGGCTTCAACCCCAGCGCATCGGCCAGTTGCAACCGGTTATGCGCCACCACCTGATAGGAGCCATGCACGGTCAGCCTGTCGCCGTCCCAGGAGGCGGTCGAGACATGCGGCTCCATCGCCGCGCTGCTCTGGCTCGGCGTGGTCCAGATGCGGTCGACCGACCAGGCGGCCTTGCGCATCGCCTCTTCGACATCGCCCTGGACGAAATGCGCGGGCACCAGCCGGTCGCCCGGCTTCTCCGCCTCGCCGCGCAGCTTGTGGAAATCGAACCGGCCTTCGACCGGCTCGAACGCGATCCGTACCGCGCGGGCGGCATCGCGTGCCTGTTCGAAACTTTCCGCGACGATGATCGCGACGATCTCGCCAGCATAGCGCACGTCGCGCACGCCCTGGGTCGGCGCCTTTGGGTTGCCGGCCTGTTGCGGGTTGCGCAGGAAGCGGTCGAGATCGGCGACCACATCGATCACGCCCGGCATCGAGCGTGCCGGGCCATCGTCGATACCGGTGACCTTGCCCCGCGCAAAGGGCGCGCCAACCAGATAGCCATAAGCGAGCCGGTCGAAGCGATATTCCGCCGAATAGGTCGCTGCGCCCGAGACCTTCAGCGGTCCCTCTGTGCGATCGATTCCTTCGCCAATCAGCCCCTGCGCGCCATGGTCGAGCAGGCTGACCGGGACCGGCCGGTCCATCTTCAGGGCGTTGGCCCGGCTCATTCCGCGGTCAAATCTCGCAGGCAGGCGATGAGCGTGCGGCGGGTGAGGGGGATCTTGAAGTCGTTCGACCCATATCCTTTTGCGTCCGCCAGTAATGCATCCGCCGCCGCCTCGAACACAGCGGTCGATGGCGCCTGGCCGATCAGCGACGCTTCCACCGCGGGATCTCGCCACGGCATCGGCCCGAGCCCGCCGAACGCCAGCGCGGCCGAGGCGATCTTGCCGTCCTCGACCGAGACGGTCCCCGCGACCGACACCAGCGCAAAGGCGTAGGAAGCGCGGTCGCGGACCTTGCGGTACAGCTGCGTGCCCTCGGGCGGCGGGGGCAGCTCGATATGCGTGATCAGCTCGCCCGGGTGGATCACCGTCTCGATATGCGGCGTGTCGCCGGGCAGGCAGTAGAAATCGCCGATCGGAATTCGCCGCCGGTCCCCGCCAGGCTGGAGCGTCACGATCACGGCATCGAGTGCGCGCATCGCCACGGCCATGTCGCTCGGATGAGTCGCGATGCAATGCTCGCTGGTGCCGAGGATGGCGAGGATCCGGTTGAACCCGCCGATCGCCGCGCAGCCCGATCCGGGCGCGCGTTTGTTGCACGGCATGGCGGTGTCGTAGAAATAATAGCAGCGCGTGCGCTGAAGCAGATTGCCCCCGGTCGAGGCCTTGTTGCGCAACTGCCCCGACGCACCGGCGAGCAGCGCGCGGCTCAGTACAGGATAGCCCTTGATGATGCGTGGATCGGCGGCAAGATCGCTGTTCGGCACCAGCGCGCCGATCGTCAGCCCGCCATCGCCGCGTTCCTCGATCGTCGCGAGATCTAGCCGGCTGATATCGACCAGCTTTTCCGGCGTCTCGATCTGCAGCTTCATCAGATCGAGCAGGTTGGTCCCGCCGGCGATGAAACGGCCGCCGGCCGCCACCGCTGCCTCTGGACTGTCCGCTTTGGCGTATTCGAACGTCTTCATGATGTGGCCACTTCGCGACCAGAGGGCGCAAGCCCGGCAACTTCGGAAATCGCGTCTACGATGTTGGGGTACGCCGAACATCGGCAGAGATTGCCGCTCATTCGTTCCGAAATCTCGGTGTCGGTCAGTTCCACATCCTCAAGCGACCCGCTGACATGGCTCGGCCAGCCCTTCGCCACCTCGTCGAGCATGCCCACCGCGGAGCAGATCTGCCCCGGCGTGCAGTAACCGCACTGGAACCCGTCATGCTTCACGAACGCCGCCTGGAGCGGATGGAGAGCGTCCGCGCTGCCCAGCCCTTCGATCGTCAAGATGTCATCTTCCTGATGCATCACCGCAAGCGTCAGGCACGCATTGATCCGCCGCCCGTTCACCAGGACGGTGCACGCGCCGCATTGGCCATGGTCGCACCCCTTTTTGGTGCCGGTCAGGCCGAGATGCTCGCGCAGCAGATCGAGCAGGGATGCGCGGATATCGGGATCGGCGTCGTGCTGGGCGCCGTTGATCGTGAAGTGCATGGGGTCGCCCCTCCTGGCTGATTGGGGTAACGCGTTTGGGAAGGATCGTTTCCGGCAATGGATAGCATAGTGAAACTTTTTCGTACGTCATTGCGCAAGCGAAATCTCGTGAGTTTCGTCCTCGCGCTGGCGCCTGCCACCGCGATCGGGCAGACCGCACCGGTGACGCAGCTTCCGACTTCAGCACCGCTTTCGCCGCCCATCGTCATCGCGCATCGCGGCGTCAGCGGGATGCGCCCCGAACATACGCTCGCTTCGTACGAACTGGCGATCGAGCAGGGCGCCGACTTCATCGAGCCCGATCTGGTGCCGACCAAGGACGGCGTACTGGTCGCCCGGCACGAGAACGACATCACCGAGACGACCGACGTCGCGAAACACCCCGAATTCGCCGATCGCAAGACGACCAAGGTGATCGATGGCGAGAAGCACACCGGCTGGTTCACCGAGGATTTCACGATCGTCGAGCTGAAGACCTTGCGGGCGAAGGAGCGGCTGCCGATGCTCCGCCCCGACAACAGCAAATATGACGGCCAGTTCGAGATTCCGACCTTTGCCGAAATCATCGAGCTGGCGAAGAAGCGCTCGGTCGGCGGGCGTACCATCGGCATCTATCCCGAGACCAAACACCCGACCTATTTCGCCTCGATCGGCCTGCCGACCAACGAAAAGCTCGTCGCGCAACTCAACGCCGCGGGCTGGAAGGATGCGACGGCGCCCGTGTTCATCCAGTCGTTCGAGGTGAACAATTTGAAGGCGCTGCACAAGCTGACCCGCGTCCGGCTGATCCAGCTGATGGACGCAAGCGGCGCGCCAGCGGACGGCGCCGCGCCCAGTTATGCCGCGATGGCGACGCCCGAAGGGCTGAAGGCGATCGCTGCCTATGCCTGGGGCATCGGCCCCAACAAGGACCTGGTGATGAAGGGCAATGATCTGCCCTCGAGCATCGTCGCGGATGCCCATGCCGCGGGCCTGCGGGTGCATCCCTGGACCTTCCGCGCGGAGAATTTCTTCCTGCCGTCCTCGATGCGGGTCGGCATCAATCCGCGCGGCCATGGCCGTCTTTCGGACGAAATCCAGCGTTATCTGGAGCTTGGCATCGATGGCTTCTTCACGGACTTCGCCGGTATCGGTGTCGAGGCCCGCGATGCCCGGACGAGGCTCACGCGCCCACAGTGAAAGAGAACCCGATGCGCAAGTTCCTGCTCCCCATGGTCGCCCTGCTTCCGCTGCTCGCCGGCGGGTGCGTCAGGACGGTGGCAAGCGTCGTCACCGCGCCGGTCAAGGTGGTCAGCCAGACCGCCGACTGGGCGACGACCAGCCAGGACGAGGCCGATCGCAATGCCGGCCGCAAGGCGCGCAAGGAAGACGAGAAGCGCGCGAAGGAAGAACGCAAGGCCCAGCGCGAGCGGGACAGGGAGCGCGATCGGGACTAGCGGCATGATCCGCTTATAGTAGCTTCCCCGGCGGAGGCCGGGGTCCAGTTGGGAAACAGAAGGAAAATGGCGCAGCGGCCGTTCCAGCTGTCCCCCGACTGGGCCCCGGCCTCCGCCGGGGAAGAAGAACTGGAGTGCTGACCGGGATTACCCCCGTATCGCAACCGCCTCCGAAACCAGCCCCGCATTGGCTAATTCCCGCTCGGCCTGCATGAAACCATAGTCAGGCACGATCTCGCCGGTCCGGTCAGAAACCTCGCGCCAATGCGCCACCACCTGCTCGCCCGCATCGTCGCCGGCACCGACATAATAGCCGTCCGACAAGGTCACGCTCGCCCGAGCGAAATGGCCCGCGCCCGCGCACAGAATTGCGCGCGTCGGCGCATCTTCGCCGACCAGCGCCAGCAGCCCGGGGCTGACCAGCGCCGGATCGAGCAACTCCAGACTCTCGTCGGCGAGCACGCCATGCGTCATCTGAGTCGCCGCGGTGGGGGCGAGGCAGTTCACCCGGACGCCGTATTTCTCGCCCTCGATCGCCAAGGTCTGCATCAGACCGACCAGCGCCATCTTCGCCGCGCCATAATTCGCCTGGCCGAAATTGCCGTAGAGGCCGGAAGAGGAGGTGGTCATCACGATGCGGCCATAGCGTTGCTCGCGCATGATCTCCCACACTGCCTTGCTGCAGATCGCGGCACCCATCAGGTGCACGTCGACCACCAGCCGGAAATCGTCGATGCTCATCTTGGCGAAGCTCTTGTCGCGCAGGATGCCGGCATTGTTGACGAGAATGTCGATCCGGCCCCAGCGCGCCATCACGCCCGCCACCATCGCGGCGATAGCGGCCTCGTCGGTCACCGATCCGGCGACGGCCATCGCCTCGCCCCCGGCTGTGACGATCTCGGTGGCGACCCGCTCGGCCGCTTCGAGGCCCAGGTCGTTGATGACCAGCTTCGCGCCCTGCCGTGCGAGGAACAGCGCATGCTCGCGCCCCAATCCGCCGCCTGAACCGGTGACGATCGCGATGCGTCCCTTCAGTGACATCCCACAGCTCCCCTTCTCGTTGATCTTGGGGCGCGGGATATCGCGAATCTCATTCACTCACAAGATAGCTAGTGTAATTCGCGGCAGCTTACCGAAGCTGATCTCCAACCAGCCACTCTGAAAATCCGACCCCTCGAGCGTTGCGCAACCGCCTTGGCGGCCGAGCAGGATAGCTCGGCCGACATGACGGCGATCGCCCTTTATGCGGCGGCGGGTGCGAACACGCGCAGCCGATGACCATCGGGATCGAGCGCAACGAAGGTCATGCCGAAGCTCATCGGAGTTGGAGCCTGCAGGATTTCCAGGCCGCGCCGTTTCCAGTCGGCGTGCATCGTCTCGACCGTGTCCGCGTCGGCAACCGCAAAGGCTATCTCGCTCGCACCGGATTGACCCGAGCTCTTCGGTTCGACGGTCTCCCGGCCCCACAGGCCCAGCATGACGCCGTCCCTGAGCGGCAGCATGGCGAAGCCAGGTTTCTGATCGAGGACGGGCAAGCCCAGCAGTTCATGGTAGAACGCCGCGCTGGCTGCATGATCTTCGACGTGCAGCAGCAGGAAGTTGAAATCGGGCATTGAAGGTCTCCTTGGATCGGCGCGGCGTGAGTTCGCCGGCCGGTGGGAGACATCTACAAAAGCATGCTGTCAGTTTATGTCAGTAGTCGTCGGCCAAGCATTCATTGCCCAGGAGTCATTGCTCCGGGATGTTCCGGACCATCCGCCACTCCTTCAGCAGCGCGGCACGCCGGCGCGGGTACCGGCCGGGCGTCACATCGAGCGTGGTGACGCGGTCGGTCCTGAAATGGCGATAGCCTTCGCGCAATTCGCACCATGCGACGACGACACGCACGCGATCGTAAAAGGCCAGCGCAAAGGGCCAGATGGCCCGGCTGGTGGCTACCCCTTGTTCGTCGGCATAGGCGATCTGCACCTTGCGTTCGGACCGGATTGCCTCGCGGATCGTGGCAAGTTCGGCATCTCCGGCGGCGATGGGCTCGCCCGGTCCGATCAGCAGCCCCGAGGCATCGATACTGTCCTTGAGATCGTCGGGAAGCACCGCGCCGATCTTGGCGAGCACATTGCGCGCCGCCTTGCCCAAAAGCCCGTCCGCCCGTTCCGAAACCCAGCGCGAGCCGAGCACCAGCGCCTCGATTTCCTCTTCGGAGAACATCAGCGGCGGCAGCATGAAGCCGGGACGGAGCACATAGCCGACGCCCGCTTCGCCATCGATGTGCGCACCTTGTGCCTTCAACGTCTCGATGTCGCGATACAGGGTGCGCAATGAGATGCCGAGTTCGTCAGCCAGTACGGCGCCGGCAACCGCTCGCCGATGCCTGCGCAGCACCTGAATCAGGTCGAGAAGGCGTTGCGCGCGAGACAAGGGCTGCTCACCCGATCATGGTCAAGGGAAGAGCCTGCTGCCATAATATGACAGCATCCGATGTCAAATCGGATTCAGGACCTAGCCCGCCTTCCCACCCGAATGCTGCCGGCACAGTTCCGCAAAACCGGCCGCCATGAACGACGCCATCCGGTCCTTCACCGCGACGAAATCGTCCGACTTGCACAGGCCGCCTGACAGCTTGTCGATGCGCCCGGTGCGCGCCAGCGTGAGCATCAGCGCGCCGGTGACGAAGTGATAACCCCAGAAGATGTCGGCCTCGGCGCAATCGGGCAGGGCCTTTTTCAGCAAACCGATCAGGCGCAGCACGACGGGGTCGAAATGCGCGTCCATCAGCTCGGCACCCCATTCGGGCACGTTCGCCACCTGCGCGCCGAGTGCGGCATAATTCTTCCAGCCCTCGCCGCCCTCGATATACAGGTCGAGATCGGTATCGAGGAACGCCCGCAGCGCCCCCTCGACGCTCGGCTTGCCGCCGGTCGCCGCCTCATATTCGTCGAGCGCCTTCATCCGCCGCTCGCTCGTCACCACCGCGCGCCGCGCGAACACCGTGTCGAACAGCGTCTTCTTGTCGTCGAAATAATAGTTGAGCAGCGTGTGGTGAACGCCCACGTTTTTCGCGACGTCCTTCAGGGTCACGCCGTACAGGCCATGTTTCGAGAAGAGATATTCGGCCGCGTCGAGGATCTGTTCCATCATGTCGGCGCGCTGTTCCGCCTTGGTGGAACGCCGGCGGGGTTTGACGTCTTCGGGCAAAGGGGGCCTTTCTGTCTTGCCGTGGGCCGCGTCGGCCAGCCGGCGGCTGGGCCCTGGCTCAAACGCTGCCATATTCCGATCTCAACCGTATCTTGTCGATCTTGCCCGTGGACGCCAGAGGCATGTGCCGCAAGCGCACGATCGCATCGGGAATCCACCACGGCGCGACCCGACCCTTCAGCGGCGCGAGCAAGGCCTCGTCGCTCATCGCCTGATGGTCGCGCATCTCCACCAGCAGGATCGGGCGCTCGCCCCATTTGTCGTCCTGCCGGCCGATCACCGCCGCCAGCGAGACTTCGGGCAGCGCGCCGACCACGGCCTCGATCTCGGCCGGGTTGATCCATTCGCCGCCCGATTTGATCAGGTCCTTGGCGCGCCCGGTGATGATCAGATTGCCGTCACCGTCGATCCGCGCGAGGTCGCCCGTCCCGAACCATCCGTCCGCGTCGGTCGCACTGTCCTCCTGCCCGAAATAGCGCTCGACCACCGCAGCGCCGCGCACGCGCAAATGCCCCTCGGGCCCGCGCTGCTGGGGCAGGGCGACGCCGTCGGCATCGACCAGCAACAGGTCGACCCCGATCGCGGGACGGCCCGACAGCGCGGCCGACCGCGCCGGATCGTTCGGCAGGGATACCGTGCCGGAGGGCGACAGCTCGGTCATGCCCCAGCTCGTCTGGATGGTGACGCCGAGCCGGCGCTCGATCCGCTCCATCAGTGCCGGGGGCAGGGGCGCGCCGCCCATGATGATTCGCTTCAGCGACGGTACCTGGCCACCGGTCGCCTCAAGATGCTCGACCAGGCCGAGCCACACGGTCGGCACGCCGACGGCAATCGTCACTTCCTCGGATGCGATCAGCCGCGCCAGGCTGGCACCGTCCGCCTGGCGCCCGGGCAGCACCAGCTTGCCGCCTGCCGCCGGCACCGCGAAGGGCAGGCCCCAGGCATTGGCATGGAACATCGGCACCACCACCAGCACGCTGTCGGCGCCGGAGATCGCCATCACATCGGCCTGCAACAGGCGCAGCGTGTGGAGGAAGCTCGACCGGTGCGTATAGGTCACGCCCTTGGGCGCACCCGTCGTGCCCGAGGTGAAGCACAGGCCGGACGGCGCGGTTTCGTCGAAGCCGCCCCAGGTCACATCGGCACAGGCCTCGGCGATCAGCGGCTCGAGCGCGAGAACTGATGCAGCGCCGGCCTTGGCATGCGCGGGGCCGTCGATGACGAGCACGCACTCGATCCCCGGCACACGCTCGACGATCTGGGCGGCGAGCGGCATCAGGTCGGCACTGGCGATCAGGATGCGCGCGCCCGATTGCTCGACCATCGCGCCGAGCTGCGCGCCGGTAAGCCGCGGGTTGAGTGTGTGGCATACCGCGCCCATGCCCATGATCGCATACCAGGCCTCGACATGCGCCTGGCTGTTCCAGGCAAGCGTGGCGACGCGGTCGCCGGTGCGCACGCCGAGTTCGGCCAGCACCGCCGAGACGCGCTGGCTGCGCGTCAACAACCCGGCATAGCCGATCCGGTAGACCCCGCCATCCTCACGCGCGGTGACGACTTCACGGCGGGGGTGCCATTTGGCGGCGTGTTCCAGGAACTTGTCGAGCGTCAGGTCGAACGGCTGCATTTCTCCGTCGATCATTTGCAGGTCGCCGCCTTTGCCAGAACCGGGGAGAAGACGCCGGTATTCCAGTTCCATGGCTGGTCCCCCGCCGCACGCCGGCGGCACACCGCCGCTTCGTGCAGCGCGAACATGCCCGGGAAGAGCTTCTTGCCCGGCGTCGACGCCTGGGCGAAGGCCATGTAGTTCGCGTCCTTGCCATAAGGCTGCCAGGCGGGCTGGCCCTTCGCGACGGGGTCGCCGGTGGTCGCGAACGACACCCAATAGCTCATCATCGCATCGGACAGGCGGCGCTCGGCCAGCGCGTCGGGCACCTTGGGCCAATAAGGCGGGGTCTGGCCCGCCGTGCCGAAGACATAAGGCAGTTCGGAGGCGTGGAAGGCGTGCAGCCCATTGTCGTCCGCCGCCGGATAGCCATGATCGAACAGATAGAGATAACCGCGCTGGCCGATCGCGGTCTGGCCGATCGCAAGCCGCGTCGAGGTCCAGCCGTAAAGCGCGTCGCGGGTGTTCGCGAGCATGCTCTCGTCGATCGTGGCCGAGGGATAGAGCCCGAGATAATAGTCGGCGAGATCGCCATAGCGGCTGCGGATCACTGCCTCATAGGCCGCGGCATTGGCAGGCGCGGGCGGCAGCAGCACGCGGAGCGACCGGATCTCGCCGCTGTTGAAGCCGGCGAGCACCGGCACGGGCGCCTGCTCGCCGCGATCCCAGGTGTCGACCAGCTGGCGCGTCAGGACCTTGCCGTCGATTGCGCCCCACGGGCCATAGCCCTTGGCCGCGGCGGTATCGGTGAGCTTCTCCGCGTCCATCGCGCGCAGCGCCGGCAGGTCTGCAGCACCCAGCACCGTCATGGCCTGCGTTCCCGCGGCTTCGGCGGAGGGCGTGCCGTGTGCCGTCTGCTTCAGCTCGGGGGTGGAGACCATATAGGCGCTTTCCGCGATCGCCTTGTGGAACAGCCCGCGCGCCCTGGGCGAGGCCATCAGGTACATGACGCTGAGCGCGCCCGCGGATTCACCCGCGATCGTGACGTTGCCGGCATCGCCGCCGAACGCGCCGATGTTGCGCTTCACCCAGTCGAGCGCGGCGATCTGATCGAGCAGGCCGTAATTGCCCGAAATGCCTTCCGCCGATTCAGCGCTCAGCGCGGGATGCGCGAGATAGCCGAGAATACCGAGCCGGTAGTTGATCGAGACGACGATCACGCCTTTCCCCGCCATGCGCGCGCCGTCATAGACCGGCTCATGGCTGTAGCCGCTGACCAGCGCGCCGCCATGGATCCAGACGAACACCGGCAGCTTCTTCGCGGCCTTCGGCGCCCAGATGTTGAGCGTCAGGCAGTCCTCGCTCATCTTCGCGGGCAGGTTGGTGTAGATGCTGGTGATCTTCGAATGCGGCTGGACGCAGGCTGGCCCGAAGTCCGTCGCCTTGCGCACGCCTTGCCAGGCGGAAAGGGGGGCCGGGGCCTTCCAGCGCATCGCCCCCACCGGCGGCTGAGCATAAGGGATGCCCTTGAAGACGCTGACATTGCCCTGGACGTTGCCCTGCACGGTCCCCGCCGGGGCAGTGACCGTCGTCGATTGGGCAAGCGCCGGGCCGGCGACCAGGACAGCCGCGAGCGCGGCGAGGCAGTATCGTTTCATGCGGATATCTCGACGGAGTTGCGGCTTTCGCGGCGCAGAATGCGCGCGAGCCAGAGGAAGAGCGCGATCGCGATCAGATAGAAGGGCGTCAGCGTGTACAGCGCCGATTGCAGATATTGGGCATGACCATGCGCCTTGAACCAGTCGCTGGCCTGGCCGACCCAGGTCGGCCCGAGCCCGAGGCCGATGAAGTTCATCACCAGCAGCAGCAGCGCACCCGCGAGCACGCGTTGGTTGGGCCTGACCTCGTCCTGCACCAGCGCCACCGACGCGGAGAGATAGAAATAGTTGAACATCATCACGACCGCGAGCAGCGCGAGCGCCAGCGGCCAGGTCGGCGCCCAGATGAAGGCGAGGTAGAAGGGCATCGCCACTGCAAGCGATACAGCGGGCGCGACGGCATAGCCTGCGCGTGAGGTCCGCGTCAGGCGGTCGATAACCCGGCCGGAAATCACCATCCCACCGCCCATGCCGACAACCAGCACCAGCGCATACCAGACCGCGACTTCGCTCAGCACCATGCCCTTGTCGCGCATCAGGAACAGCACGGCGAAATTGCCCAGGCCGTAAGTGACGAACTGAGTCGCACCGCTGCCCAGCGCCGCGAGCATCAGCACGGGATGCGAGAAGAACATGCGCACCGTCGGCCAGAATTCGGCCTTTTCCGGCCCGCCGTGCAGACGCACCTGGTCGGTCGCGCCGCGCTCCGGCTCGCGGAGGAACAGCCGCACCAGCAGCGCGGTGACGATCCCGATCGCGCCGATGATGATGAAGGGCATGCGCCAGCCGAACCGCTCGGCGATCGCGGCGCCGAACGCGACGCCGATCGCGGCGCCGATCGCCGGGCCGAGATTGAAGATGCCGAGTGCCGCGGCGCGTTTGCCGGGCGGGTAGGTGTCGGTGATGATCGCATAGGATGGCGGCACCCCGCCGGCTTCACCGAAACCGACGAGCATGCGCGCGACGACGAGCTGCGGGTAAGTCGCGGCCATGCCGCAGGCGATGGTCGCGCCGCTCCAGATCGCACAGGCGAGCGACAGCACGTTGATCCGGTTGGTCCGGTCGGCGAGCCAGCCGACCGGGATCGCGATGAAGCAATAGAACATCGCGAAATAGAGCCCGCCGATCAGGCCGAGCTGGCCGTCGCTGACCTGCAGCGAATCCTGGATCGGCTTGGCGAGGATGCCGATCAGCTGCCGGTCGAGGAAATTCAGGACATAGACGAAGGTGAGCGTGATCAGCATGATCCAGGAGCGCGTGCCGATCGCCCGGGTGGAACGCGCAGCGGCCGGCTCCGTCATGCCGATCGGAGGGACGGAACCGGCCGCCACCGATCAGAGCCCGTAGCCGAGGCGGATGCCGATGGTGCGCGGCCGAAGCGTGCCGAACCGGCTGACGAGAAATGCTTCGGGATGGATGTAGGTGACCGAGTGATCGTCGAAGAGATTCTCGACATAGAGCTGCGCCGAAATGTCGCCGCGCTTCAGGCCGAAGGTCAGGTTGGTGTTCACGAACTCGTCGGTCTCGCCAAAGGTCACCAGCCGCACGGTCGGCGCGCCCGGGGTGTTCGGGAACGAGCTGTTATACGACCCGACATATTGCGCATTCACCGCGAGATTGGCCCTGGTGTCGTTGCCCAGGTCAAAGCCATAGGATGCGTAGAGCGCCCCCTGCAGCCGCGGTGCGGAGAGCCTGTGGCCGAGCACGGCGCCGGAAATCGCCGCTTCGGTCGCACTGAGCTTGGTGATCTTCGAATCATTGTACGCAGCGTTCAGCCCGAGGAACACGCCTTTGGCGGGAATGATGCCCATCTCGACTTCGAAACCCTTGCTGCGTGCCCCGCCGATATTGGTGGCGAACTGCACTGAGTCCGATACGCGATTGGCCTGCGCCTGGATATTGCTCCAGTCGATCAGATAGGCGGCGAGGTTGATCGTCACCAAGCCGTTGAGGAAACGGCTCTTGGCACCGATCTCATAGCTTTTCAGATCGTCCGAAGAGGCGCCGTTGGGGATGATGATGTCGTTGGGATTGACCAGGCTCGCCCGGCCGGCGAACGCGTTGACGATCGGGGCGCGGAAGCCGGTGGAGAAGGTGGCGTAGGTCGTGACCGAGTCGGTCGGCTTGAAGCTGGCGCTCGCTTTCCAGCTGGGCTTCGACCCCGATGCCTTTACCCCCGTGACCGCGGCATAGGGCGTGAAGGTGTCGAACTTCACCGGAATATTGAGCAGCGAATAGGTGAAGTAGTTCTGGCCGAACGCAGTCGCGAGGTACCCGCCGGCTTCAGTGAAGCCCTGGGCCGAGGTCCTGCCGTAGCGCATGCCGCCGGTCAGCCAGAACTTGCTCGAGAAGCGATAGGTCAGCTCGCCGAAACCGGCGAGCTCTTCGCTGATCGAATGGGTATATTGCTTCTGGTAATATTGGTCGGGCAGCCCGGTCAGGCCGCGTGCCTGCAGGAAGGGAAGGCTTGAGCGGTAGAAATAATCGACGTCGCGGCGGCGGTGCAGGTAGAAGCCGCCCAGGGTGAACTGCAGCGGGCCGTCCAGCGAGGAGACGAGACGGGTCTCCTGCACGAACACCTTGTCATAGCCGTTCGCATCGAGGCCGAAGGCGATCGGCGCACCGGGGAAGGATCCAGGCGCGAAGGTACCCGCGAGATCGACCCAGAAGCGCTGGTCGAACTTGGAATAGGTCGACGAGCTCGTCAGCCGGGCGAAATCGAACTCATAGTCGAGCGTGCCGTTGATCACGGTCTGCTTGCCGGTGAAACGGTCCGGCTGGTCCGAGACGCGCTTCTCGCGCCCGAGCGACGGGCTGGTCAGCGAGGAATCCTTGGGATCGCTGTTCTCGTAGGAGCCGAGCAGCTTGATCGACAACCGGTCGGTCGGTCGCCACAGCGCGACGAGGCGCCCGCCCCAATCGACCAGCTTGTTCGAATTGTGGACGCCGGTCCCGACATTGTCGAGATAGCCGTCCTCATGGCGATAGAAGCCGACGCCGCGGATCGCGAGCTTGTCGGTCACGACCGGGACATTGACCATCACATTATAGCGCTGGCGTAGCGAATCCGATCCGGTGAGACCGATATCGGCAAGCGCGGAATAGTCGAAGTCGTGCAGGTTCGGGCTCTTGGTCAGGATGCGCATGGCGCCCGACAAAGAGCCCGATCCGAACAGCGTGCCCTGCGGCCCGCGCAGGAACTCGACGCGCTCGACATCGAACAGGTTGGGATCGACCACGGTGGTGTTGCCGATCGTCGAGACCGGCAGCTCGTCGATATAGACGGCGACCGAGCTTTGCAGATTGGCGTTATAGCCATTGGTAGCGATGCCGCGCGCCGTAAAATTGTTGAAATTCTGGGTGGGGCGGTTGAGCACGATGCCGGGCGTCTCGCGGGCGATGCCTTCGAAACCGACGATGCCCTTTTCGGTCAGCTGCTCCTGCGAGAAGGCCGTGATGCTGAGCGGCACGTCCTGGATGCGCTCGTTGCGGCGCGTGGCGGTGACGATGATGTCGTTGCCGGACGCATCGGTGGCGTCCTCCTGACCGGTCGCCGGCGCGGTCGATTCCGGTGCGGTGCTTTGTGCCTGCGCTGGCGTTGCCGAAACGACGATCGCAGTGACGCAAGCCGACGCAAGAAGAATGGCCCTCATGCTCTCTCTCCCAAAACGCCGATCGTTGATGCCGGCGATGTGAGGGGGAGGATGCCGATCTCGCCTCCTGTTGTCAACACTCACTCTCACGAGTGTGAATAACATTGAGAGGTGTCTGGAGCGACCGGAAAGTCCCCCTCCCGCTTGCGGGAGGGGTTAGGGGAGGGCATGTCTTCAACGGGGAAGCTAGACAGGCCCATCCCCATCCCCATCCCCGACCCCTCCCGCAAGCGGGAGGGAAGGAAGAAGCCTATTCCCCGCCCAATATCTTCGCGATCGCCAGCAACACCTCGGGCCGCACCTGCACGCCCATATGGCTGCTCCGCACCTCGACGTTGCGGCATCCCGGTTCCTGGCAGATCGCGCCGTTGACCAGCCCGTCGCTCGCGCTCCAGATCGCCGTCGCGGGGACGGGCAGGGGCTCGGCCACTTCATGTCCCAGCGCCACCACCTTGGGGTCGTCGATCCGGTCGCCGGTCAGCCATTCGAAGGCGCGCCACACATTGGTCGCGCGTGGGCTGCCGGCGAAGGGCGAGCTGACCGTGATCACTTCGCGCACCAGATCGGGCATGCGGTGCGCGGCCATGCGCGCCATGATCCCGCCCAGGCTGACGCCGATCAGGGTGACCTTCTCGCCGGTCTCGTCATGGATTTCGCGGATCCGCTCGAACAGCTTCTCGCCCTCCGGCCCGATCGCGCGCGCGCCGAGATTGCGGCCCAGCCCCCAGCCATAAGCGCGGTAGCCGAGCCGGTTGAGGTAGTTGCGCATCGCGAAGTTCGACCGGTCGGCATTGACCAGACCGGGCAGGATCAGGACCGGCCGCCCATCGCCCTCCGGCCCCGCGGCGAGCATATTCCGGTCCCAGAAAAGCTGTCCGAGCCCGAGCGCCCCGCGCGGCAGCTCCATCGCCCACAGCAGCAGGGAGGGCGCTTTGGTGTCAGTCATCATCATTTGAACCATCCAGCCCCGTTCGCATCATGCGAACCATCCTAGCACCGTCACGGGAAAAGGCGTCCAGACGCCGACCCGCACGCCGGCATGGCGCAGCGCGTCACCGGTCCAGGCATTGCAGGTCTGGACCGCACTGTACCGGCCCCGCGCGTCGTAAAAGGCGTCATAGGGGCCATAGCCGAACTGGTGCACCGGCCGCTGGCCATTCTCGCTTCGGAAGCTCGCGCGGATGAAGGCGGCAAGGCGGCGATACTCCTCGGGGCGCAGCAATATGCTGCGCACATCCGCATCAACGCGCGGCTCGGGCACATGGTCCACATGCATCACCGTGCGCTCGCTGCCCGACGCTGCGGCGAGGATGGTCAGCGGTTTCACATCGGCCCAGGTCGGCGTCTCGAGATAGAAGGTCCGGTCGCCCCAGCCGATCGAGACATGGCTGTACCGGGCATAGCGCGGGTCGCGCAGGTCCTCGGGGCGAAGCAGGTCGCGCCAGTCCTCGCCGCCGCCGACCTGCGGCAGGACGATGCCGGTGTGGACGCCGTTGCTCTCGACATAGATGCGAATGCCCGACTCGGGCTCGGTCCAGGCGCCATTGGAAGGCAGGGCCCCGCCGACCATCCCGGCCGTGGCATAGGCCAGCAGGATCCCGATCAGCCCGGCAAACGCTGCTCCAACCAGCCTTGCACCGTTTCGGAGCGGGTGGATTTTCGGCGGCATCGCGAGTGTGATAGGGTAATATCATGGCCGAAGAAACGCATGTTCTCGATCGTCCGCCGGAAGGCGCGGGCCCCGACTGGACCGTTCCGCAGGACTGGGCCCATTACACCGCGGAGGAGCATGCGGTGTGGGACACGCTGTTCGACCGCCAGGCGAAATTGTTGCCCGGCCGCGCGTCGGAGACCTATCTGCGCGGGCTTGACGTGCTCAAGCTGTCCAAACCCGGCATTCCCGATTTCGAGGAACTGTCCGAACGGCTGATGGGCCTGACCGGCTGGCAGGTCGTGGCAGTGCCGGGGCTTGTGCCCGACGATGTGTTCTTCGATCACATGGCCAATCGCCGCTTCGTCGCGGGCAATTTCATCCGCCGGCCCGACCAGCTCGACTATCTGCAGGAGCCGGACGTGTTCCACGACGTGTTCGGCCATGTGCCGATGCTCGCCGACCCGGTGTTCGCCGATTATCTCGCAGCCTATGGTCGCGGCGGCCAGCGCGCGCTCGAACTCGGCGCGCTCAAGCATCTCGCCCGTCTCTACTGGTACACGGTCGAGTTCGGCCTGATCGCCGAGCCCGAGGGACTGCGCATCTACGGATCGGGCATCGTCTCGAGCTTCGCCGAAACCCGCTTCGCGCTCGACGATCCAAGTCCCAACCGCATCGCCTTCGACCTGAAGCGGGTGATGCGCACGGAATACCGGATCGACGATTTCCAGCAGAACTACTTCGTGATCCCGAGCTTCGACGAACTGCTCCGCCTGACCGTCGAGACCGACTTCGCCCCGCTTTATGCCGGGATCATGGCGCAGCCGGACGTGCCGGTAGCGGAGATACTTCCGGACGATCTGGTGCTGACGCACGGCACCCAGGCCTATGCGCTGGAGAAGGCGGCGGCGCTTTAAATCCCCCCCGTTCCGGGGAGGAATAACTACCAGCTCCCGAACCCCGGCGTCTCCGCCGTCTTCCCATTGTCCCGCACTGGCCGTCGCCACCCGAGCCGCTGCCGCTTGCGCAACCGCAAGGTCGGCCAGTCGCCGATCTGCGTACGCCCGGCGAGGAACAGCCCCTCGCGCCGATAGGCCCGCGCCACTGCCACCGCCTGCGTCTCCAGCAGCCCGGCCAGCACCAGCGTCCCACCCGGCTCGAGCGCCGCCGCGATCGCCGGCGCCAGGGCGATCAGCGGCCCGGCCAGGATATTGGCGACGATCAGGTCATAGGGCGCCCGACGCAGGATCAGCGGATGATCGAGCCCCGAGGCCACCGCGAGCGCGAGCTGCCCCTTGCTGTGCCCCAGCGCCACGCCATTGAGATCGGCATTGTCCGCCGTCACCTCGATCGACGCCGGGTCGATATCCGATGCCGTCGCATAGGCGCGGGGCCAGAGATGCATCGCGGCAAAGGCGAGCAGCCCCGTGCCCGTCCCCACATCGACGATATTGCGGAACATCGCGCCGCGCTGCTTCAGCGCATCGAGCGTCACCAGGCAGCCCGTGGTCGTCTGGTGCTGCCCGGTCCCGAACGCCCGGCTCGCCTCGATCCGGAAGGCACGCGTCCCTGGCGGCACCGTGCCGCGATTGGCTTCGGTATGGATGTAGAAGCGCCCGGCATGGACCGGCTCGATCCCGGCCTGGCTCAACGTCACCCAATCCTGCTCGGCGACACGCTCGGGTTTCGCCCCGCTCGCCGCCCCGCTCGGCACCAGCGCGCGCACCGCCGCGACGGTCGCGGCATCGGGCTTGCCGTCGAAGAACGCATCGAGCCGCCAGCTCAGCGGATCGTCCTCCACTTCCTCGCTGGTGAGCAGCACGGGTGCCGGGTCGAGCGCGGCCAGCGCCTCGGCTTCGAAATCGATCGCCTCCGCCTCGTCGCGGGTGCAGGGCAAGGTGAGCTTCCAGCTATCGGGCATGATGTGCCTGTTTCTCCATTCTTCGACACCGCCAAGCAGAAGAATAGGGCCAGGACAAGATCAGGCGGTAGCCGCCCTCTGCCCGCGCGCCGGCATCGCGTTCGGCTCCTGGAATGGATCGTTGGACGGGAACCGCATGGGCATGCGGTCCCGCGCGGGTCACAGCATGCGGTCTCTAAATAATGGGGTGGATCGATGTTGAAGCTGTTGGCGAGCGCCGTTTCCGCAATGGGCCTGTTCTCGATCGGCCCGGCGTCGCCCCCGCGGCAGATCGCCAATCCGGAGGGCTTCCGGTCCTGGACTCATGTGAAAACCGCGATCAACGATCCCCAGCACGCGCAGTACGGCCGATATCGCGGGATTTATCATATCTACGCCAATCCGCTCGCGATGCAGGGCTATCGCACCGGGAAGTTTCCCGATGGCGCGGTGATCGTGTTCGATCTCCGCGACGTGGTGACGACCGGCTACCATAGCGTGACGGGCGACCGGCGATTCATCGACGTGATGGAAAAGGATGCGGCCGCGTTCCCCACCACCGGCGGATGGGGTTATGAGGAATTCGCGGCCGGCACCGGCAAGAAGCTCAGCGAGAGCGATCCCGCCATGGCCGCGCGCTGCCATGGCTGCCATGTCACCCAGGCGGCGCGCGATTTCGTCTATAGCGGTTTCTCGGAATAGGCGCCCATGCCGAGACAGGGATCAGTCGCCGACTTCGTTGCTGGCTGGGAAACGGCCAGGCCCGGGTAAAAAGGAGAATGTCCGATGGCGTCGATCCACTGGGAAGAACTTGTGAACGTGCCGGCCGAATTCGCATGGCAGGCATTGGGCAATGTCGGCGAGCCGCACCGGCTGTTCGCGGGCGTACTGGTCGATTGCAGCATCGAGGGGAAAGAACGCACCGTCACCTTCGCGAACGGCATGGTCGCGCGGGAACGGATCGTCGATATCGATGCCGACACGCGTCGTGTCGCATATGCGGTCGTCGACGGTGCTTTCGAGCAGCATGCGGCATCGATGCAGATCGTCCCGGCGGGTGACGGGCGCTGCCGCTTCGTCTGGGTGAGCGATTTCCTTCCCGACGACAGGGTGGAAATGGTCCTGCCGCTGGTTAGGGAAGGCTCGCGCGCGCTCGTGCGCAATCTGGAATCGGCGATGCACACCCCCTGAATGATGCCGCTTGCCAATAACGGGCGCGGCCTCAGTCAGCGGACATAGCTTGCGCCGTTCACATCGATCACGCCGCCGGTCATCGAGGCCGGCGCGGCAAGCGCCAGAAAGCGCGCGGTCTCGGCAACTTCCTCCGGCATCGCGACCCGGCCGAGCGGGATGTCGGCGAGCAGCTTCTCGCCGCCCCGGCTCGACAGATAGTCCGCAGCCATGCCGGTCATGGTGAAGCCCGGGCACACCGCAAAGGCGAGAATGCCCTCGGCGGCATAGCCGCGCGCGATCGACTTGGTCATCGCGACCATGCCGGCCTTGGACGCGGCATAATGCCAGTGTGCCGGGCTGTCGCCGCGATAGGCGGCGCGGCTGGCGATATTCACGATGCGCCCGCCTGACTGACGCTCCTGCCAGTGACGCACCGCCAGCCGGCACAGCTCGGCCGAGGCGGTCAGGTTGATGCGCATGGTGCGTTCCCAATCGGCGACCCATTCGTCATGCGGCCGGTCGAGCGGATTGGCCTCGAACACCCCGGCATTGTTGATCAGCACGTCGATCCGCCCGTCGAGCTGCTCGAGCGCTGCGTTCCATAACGTCAGAGGACCAGCCGGATCGGCGAAATCGGCCGGGATGCCGCTCGCCGTGCCGTGCCCGACCAGGGTGACGTCGGGGAGGGTGAGGGCGGTCGCGATCGCCGCGCCGATACCGCGGCTGCTGCCGGTGAGGAGGATGTTGGTCATGGCCCGCGCCATAGCCGCAGCGGCCCGGCCCCGTCACCCCCGCTGCCGGGGGATGACCGCATTTTCAGCTATGCAGGTTCGCCGCATAACGATTGGAGACAGGCAGGCAGGCGCCATTGTGCAGCGCGACCTCGATCGGCCCCTTGCGCCCGCGCGTCACCGTGTCGATCGATCGCCACGGCACCAGATAGGAGCGATGCACGCGGACAAAGCCCGGGCCCAGGATGCGCTCGGCATTGTGCATCGTCTGCCGCCAGACAAGCGTCCGCCCACCGGCATGGAGCTCGATATAATTGCCCGCGGCGCGCGCGAAGACGATCTCGGCCGGTGCGACCGGCGGCACGGTGTCGCCCACGGCGCAGTCGCTGCGAGATTCGGCCGGGGCGGGGATCGGATAGAGAATGGCGCAGAGCAATGCGGTCGCCAGCAAGGGCAGGCGGCTGAACATGGCCTGCTCGCCGGTCGCGCCGAGCAGGAAAGCAGCACCGCAACTTCCGGCATAAGCGCTCACGCCCAGCAGCAGCGCCCGCCGCACCACCACAGGACGCTGCTCCCCGGCGGCAATGCGCGATTCGAAGATCAGCGCGGCGATCACCCAGGGGCTCAAGGTGGCGCTTGCCCAGCCCAGACTCTCGACGACGGCCGAGCGGATCTCCCCGAAGAACAGCTCGTGGATCTGGCAATAGAGCGTGCCGAGCGGGATCAGGGCAAAGGGCGCCAGCGAGCGTGGCGACAGCCCCATCCTGCCGGGCTTCCTGCCCCCGGCGGTTGAGCCCCGGTATCCCCATTGCGCCAAGCTGATGACCGCCATGCCGTGATCGCCTTGTTGTCCGCCATCATTCTAGCCACCCACGGCGATCCGCGAAGCCGGAAAAATCATCCCTTCATCACAAAATCCGTCCTGTCGAACCGTCCCGCTTGCCGCTCGTCGGCGTGTGTCCCCAGCCTTGCCGCTCCCGCAATCGTCACAGGGTGGATCGCCATGTCGCTGTACGGCAAGACTTGTTTGTTCGGTATCGCGCCGGGGCTGATCCTGGCGTCTCCGGCGTCCGCGCAGACGAGCGATCCCGCCCCGCCGCCCGCGACCAGCGCGGCCACCGCCGCGGTCGACGCGTTCGGCGAACGGGTCGGGATCAACCAGGTCGGGCTCTACAGCGAATATCAGACGCGCGGCTTCGATCTGATGGCGAGCAGCGGCGCGTTCCGGCTCGACGGCTTCTATTATCATCCGGCGCATTTCCCGTCCGAATCGCTGGTCGCCGGATCGTCGGTCAATGTCGGCATCGCCGCGACCGGGCTCGACCTGCCCTCGCCGACCGGCGTGATCGCCTTTCGCTTGCGCGATCCCGGCGCGCACAACTCCCTCACGATCACCGCCGGTTTCCGCGATCAGGCCACTGCCCATATCGATGCGCTCGGCACCCTGGTCAGCGATGACGGAATATGGGGCGTGGTCGGTCACGCCCTGGTCGAACCCGACGCCAATCGCGGCACCGGAGAGGATGGCCCCTATCTCTCGGCGGGGGCCGTCATCCGGTGGAAGCCCGGGCCGGGCACCAGCGTCCGGCTGTTCGGCGATTATGGCCGGTCGCGGTCGGACGGCGACATCGGCGTGCTCGCTGCCGGGGAAGGCGTGCCGCCAGCGCTCAGGGCGCGCCACCGCTACAGCCCCGACTGGGCCCGATCGAGCAGTCAGGGGTTCAATATCGGCACGCTGGCCGAGCATCGCTGGGGCCGCTGGTCGCTCGGGGCTTCGGCGATCCGGTCGGAGCGGCATGCCGGCCTGTCGGACTACACCGTGCTGGAGATCGACCGCAACGGTGGCATCGCCAGCACGCTCTACCGTACCCCAGCCGTCGACAGCCGTTCGGACTCGGCCGAAGTGAAGATCGCCCGCATCTTCTCCTTGTTCGGCGCCGAGCATCGTCTCGGCCTCGCGGTCCGCCAGCGCTCGACCGTCACTGGCCGCGCCGAGGCGACGGCCTTCCCCGCCGGGCAGTTCACCATCGGGGACGGGCCGGTCGAAATGCCCCAGCCGGCCCTGCCGACCCAGGTCGCGCGCGGCCGGGATGTGGTCGACCAGCGCATCGTCAGCGCCACCTATGGCCTGCAGGTCGGCGACGCGATCGATCTGCGCCTCGGCGCACACAGCAACCGCTACGAGAAGACCGTCCGGGATTTCGCCGGGCAAGGCCTGCGCAATCTCGACAGCACCTGGCTCTACAGCGCCTCGGCGGTCTGGCGCCCGGCATCGCGGCTGCGGCTCTTCGCCAGCTATGTGGCCGGGCTCGAGGAATCGGGCATCGCACCCTCTGCCGCGATCAACCGGGGGGAGGTGCTGCCGCCGGTCACCGCGCGCCAATATGAGATCGGCGCGCGCTTCGATCTCACCCCGCGCCTCGGCCTGATCGCCGCCGGTTTCGATATCGAAAAACCGATCTACGGCCTTCGTTCGGGCGGCCTCTACGCCCCGGTCGGCACGGTCCGCCACCGCGGTGTCGAAGCCTCGCTGACCGGACAGGTCCTCCCCGGCACCACCGTCGTGCTCGGCGCCAATATCGTGCAGCCGCGCCTCTCCGGCGAACAGGTCGATGCCGGCCAGATCGGCCGGGTCGCGCCCGGCGCCTCCCGCTTCAACGCAACGGTCAGCGTCGAGCAGCGGATCACGCCCGTATGGAGCGCCGACTTCTATCTCCTCCATGAGGGCGGGCGGCGGCGCGACAGCGTCTCTCCGACCGAGGTCGCGGCCGTACCGTTCGCGATCGCCGGCACGCGCTATGACTGGACGATCGACCGGACCAGGCTGTCGCTGCGCGCCCAATGGGTCAACGCGTTCGACGTGCGCGGCTATTATGCGACGCCCTATGGGCAGCTCGTGCCGGTGACGCCGCAGACCTGGCGGTTGCTGCTGAGCGCCAGCTTCTGAGCGATCCGCGACGGGACAACCGCCGTTCCGGGTGGAATGCGGCCGTCGAGGCTTCAAGCCCTGGCCGGCTGGGTATAAGGTCTTGCCCATGCGGGGTTTCAGGGCGACGCGGACGGGGATTGCGGCGGCGGCCATGCTGATGCTGGCGGGCTGCGCCGGCGGCGATTTTCGCCCGGTCAGCGACCTGCCGGTCAAGATCGGCCAGCCCTATCAGGTTCGCGGCACGACCTATGTGCCCGCCGCCGATCCCGGCTACGACATGCTCGGTTATGCCAGCTGGTACGGCAATGAATCGGGCAATCGCACCTCCAATGGCGAACGCTTCCGGCCCGACTGGATCACCGCCGCGCATACGACCTTGCCGCTGCCCACCTATGTCGAGGTCACGGCGCTCGATACCGGGCGGCGCATCCTCGTCCGGGTCAATGATCGCGGGCCGTTCGCGCGGAGCACCCGCATCATCGACCTGTCGCGCGCCGCGGCGGAGCTGCTCGGCATGAAGGCGCAAGGCCAGGCCCCGGTGCGCGTTCGCCGGGTCGAACCGCCGGAGCGCGACCGCGAACGCCTGCGCAAGGGCAAGCCGGCGGAAGCGCTGTCGCCGGTGCCGGAAGGAATCCTGCGCAATCTCCGGGGGCAATTGGCGGCGCCGACGTCATCGGGAGGGGATGCCGGTTTCGATCGCTGAAAGGGGGCCGCATGAGCGAGCAACGGAATGACGGACTCCTGGGTGTCGGGCTGCGGGCGCTCAAAGGCGGCGCCGTCGTCGTGGCTCTCGCGGTCGACCAGGACGAACCTCGTATCCTGCTCTCGACCTTCCTCGCAACCCATGACGCGGGCGACCGTCTTTCGCTCGAACCCTATGGCGTTGCGGCGGGGATGCCGCGCGGACCCGACGGCAAGGCTTCGGCCGAAGCCGCGGCTGCCGTGGCGCAAGGGCGCGCGCGCCAGGATCGACTCGCGACCAGGGGCTTGCAGGATATCGTCCAGCAACTCGGTCGCCCGGAGCGCGACAAGCTTATTGCGGCGCTTGTCGTCAATCGTGCCGGCTGGGTCACCGATCTCCTCGATTACAGCCTTGCCTGGGCGGATCATGTGCCCGTCGCGGAAGGGCTCGCCGTCCGTGAAGCGCTCCGGTTCGGAGTGCAGCGGTGCCGCATCGACATGATCGAGCTGGACGAGAAATCCCTTCCCGATCTCGTCGAGAAGACACTCGGCTTGTCATCGACGGAAGTCGCCTCTCGCCTGAAGGATCTCGGCGCGGCAGCGGGCAGGCCTTGGCGAAAAGAGCAGAAGGCGGCGTGTCTTGCCGCCTGGATCGGATCGGTCAGCGCCTTCCAGATTTGACGGTGGCTGCTGGGGCGAGCGCCAGCGACAGGCCCGGGCAACCTCCGTTGTGGAACGGCGCGCTGCCGATTGTCCATTCACTGGGGTCGCCCTGAACCATCAACTGCAGCTTCATGTTACCGGTCCAGACCAGCCGGGCGCTGGCTTCTTGATAGTGGGACGCCGCCGCGCAGCCCGCGATATACCAGTTGGGTGCCCACCACGGCCTGACGATGACGACGATACTGGGCACGCCATCGGGCGCCCCACCAACCGTAAACCTCTCGATCTGGGCGATCAGCCGGCCGTCGGGCGAGGCGTGCGCGGACAGGATCGTGCGGTCGGAATCCAGCAGGATTGCCGGCCCCATTCCCCATAGTGGCAGCGTGAAAATCGCCATGATGCCGATAACCGCCAGGACCAGGATGAATTTGCCGACGCGCCTCATTGGCCGATCCTGCCAACAGCCCGGACGATCCGCCAGCAATCTCGCGCGACCCTAATCTCCGGCTTTCCTCGGCAGTCGCATTTCACACTGCTGCATATTCAATGCCTCTCCGCGCCATTCGAGGGCGCCACCGTCAGCCAGGTCCGCGAGGCGTGCGCTCAGGACGAGATCCCCGGTCTGATAAAGATCGGCATCGAAGAACTCGACGAGCAGCCCGGCCACGATCCTCGCCATCTTCTGCCATTCCGGCGTTGCGAGCCCGAGAAGCGCTGCGTCGAAGAAGTCGATATCCTTCGAAACGAGCCTGCCCTTCTCGATCACGCGCAAGGCGGCATTTTCGGTGCGCAATTGCTCCCACATGTCCCGATGATGCTCCCTTTCCGGTGCCGGGAGCGGGATGTGGTGGTCGAAGAGTTCTGCGAGGTCCGTCCACGGAAGCAAGGACAGGCCGTTGCGTTCGATGATGGAACAGGGGGCGTCTCGCATATGGAATAGCCACCACAGGAATCCGGCGTAACTGCGCGCCTGGTTCAACGAAACCCAGACGATGGGCGGCCTGGTGCTCGACAGGGACTCGGTCAGGACCGGGGCGTTGAACGCCACAGCCTCATGCCAATTGGTACAGCCCAACGCGTCATCCACCCAGCGCGCCCGCGCTTCGGGGTCGTCCGCCGCGATCGGCCCGAAGCCGAAATCGTCGAAGGGGCATATCACCCGCCCGCTTCGGCCGGTCTCCTTGAGCGCCTGCTTCAACGACCCGGCAGCCGAAGGACTGAAGATCACATGGAGATCGGGTTCGGCGAGATCGGGTTCGGCACTCATCGCGTGCATCCATAGCACGGGCGCGACGTCCGCAAGATGTCATCAGCGGTCGTCGAAACGCCTTGAGACGTTCTGCCTTACGCCGCCACGCTCGCCGAGAACGTGTCTGCCGCCCCCTTGAGCCCGCTCAGCCGGTCGTCGACTTCGCCGAACTCGCGGCCCAGCGCATCGATCTCGGTTGCCACGCTCTCGGTGTCCTCGCGGATCGTCGCGATGGTGTTGGACATGGAATCGGCAGCGAGCGCGGTCTCGTCGACTGCGGCGGTGATCGCCGTCACCGTCTGGGCCTGCGCCTCCATCGCGAAACGGATGCGGTTCGCGCTTTCCTGCACATCGGCAACGGTCGACTTGATCGACGCGTTGGTGTCGACGGTCGATCGCGTGGCCGACTGGATCGCGGCGATCTTGCTGGCAATGTCGTCGGTCGCCCGCGCGGTCTGGCTGGCGAGCGACTTCACTTCCTGTGCGACGACCGCAAAGCCCCGCCCGGCATCGCCTGCGCGCGCGGCCTCGATCGTGGCGTTGAGCGCGAGCAGATTGGTCTGCCCGGCAATGTCGCGGATCAGGCCCAGGATCGATTCGATTGACTGGGCATGACCGCTCAGGGTTTCGGACATGCTCACCGCTTCGCCTGCCTGGCCCGAAGCACGCGTCGCGATCTCGGCCGCGGCTTCCACTTCGCCGCGTGCATCCTCGATCGCGCGGATCAGCCCTGCGGCGGTGCGTGCCGCCTCGCGCATCGCGATCGCCGATTGCTCGGCGGCGGCGGCGACCTCGGAGGTCTTGCCCAGCATGCCGCGCGCGGATGCCGAGGCCCGGTGCGCCTGCACCCGGATGCGGTTGCCGAGCGCGGCGGTGCCCTCGATCGACTGCGCGATGCTCTCGCTGAACTGGGCGGATCGCGCGCGGCGTTCCTCGCGCGTGCGCTCCACGTCGCGGCCGCCGAGGTGCGACGCCATCACATCGGCCTCGACCAGGCCGAGGCGCTGGACCACATCGGAAATCTCGCGGAACCGGCTGGTGTCGGTGCCCATCTTCCGTTCGATCACTTCGAGCGTGCGGCTGTGCGAGAAGCTCAGCGACGACAGCAGGGCCTGGAGCGGGATATTGAGCTTGTGCGATCCCTCGGCGTGTTTGAACGCCATCAGCATCCACGCATCGTCGAACGGCCGCTGATATTTGGCACGCGTATAGTCGGCGCTCCGGCCGATACGCTTGGCGAGCTGGTCCGGCCCCAGCAGCGGGCGCAGATGCGACACCACCGGCAGCGACAGATAATGGTCCCAGAAGGCGGTCGCGATATCCCGCTCGCTGCCCTCGATCAGGCGCGCGATCTCCGCCGAGGCCGAAGCGATCGCCCCGTCCCAATCGTAATTCGCGACATGTTCGGCAATGGAGCGCGAATCGCCGCTCCAACCCCCTATGATGCCCGCGCCCTCTTGCGCCATTCAATCATCCCCTCGTTGCTCATGCGGCGACTTTGGCGACGAACTCGCCCGCGCTGTTCTTGAGCGTACCAAGCCTACCATCCAGTGAATCGAATCCCTGGCCGACGCGTTCGATGTCCGAGGCGACGGTTTCGGTATCCTCACGGATGGCGGCAATCGTGTTGGACATCGAGTCGGCGGCGAGCGCGGTCTCGTCGACCGCGGCGGTGATCGCCGTCACGGTCTGCGCCTGCGCTTCCATGGCGAAGCGGATGCGGTTGGCCGATTCCTGCACCTCGGACACCGTCGCCTTGATCGAGGCATTGGTGTCGACGGTGGAGCGCGTGGCCGACTGGATCGCCGCGATCTTTGCAGCGATGTCGTCGGTGGCGCGGGCGGTCTGGTTGGCCAGTGATTTCACTTCCTGCGCGACCACCGCAAAGCCGCGGCCGGCATCGCCGGCGCGGGCGGCCTCGATCGTGGCGTTGAGCGCGAGCAGATTGGTCTGGCCCGCAATGTCGCGGATCAGGCCGAGGATCGATTCGATCGACTGCGCATGCTCGGACAGGGTCTCGGACATGCCGACCGCGAGGCCAGCCTGGCTCGAGGCGCGGGTGGCGATCTCGGCGGCGGCCTCGACTTCGGTGCGGGCATCCTCGATCGCACGGATCAGGCCGGCGGCGGTCTGCGCCGCTTCGCGCATCGCGACGGCGGATTGTTCGGCAGCGGCGGCGACTTCGGAGGTCTTGCCGAGCATGCCGCGCGCCGAGGTGGAGGTGCGCATGGACTGGCCGCGCAGCACGCTCGATTCCTGAGTCGCGCTTTCGACCATCTGGGCGATGCCGTCGCGGAATTCGGCGGCAAGCTTGTCGCGTCCGCCCTGCGCCAGATATTCGCGGTAGGAATTATAGATGGCGACGGTGATCTCGCCCTCGAGCGCAGACAGGCGCATCAAGGTGTCAACCAGCTCCGGCAGGCGGGCATCGTCGCGGTTGCGCGTGATCACGCCGAGCGCGACCCGGTCGCTCGCGTTGATCATCGACAGCAGGGCAAGCGGCGACACGTCGCCGACAAACGCGGCGGCGACCGACCGCTCGACCGATTCGATCCAGGCCCGGCCCGTCGTGTCGAGGAAGCGGTTCTTCAGGAACACGCAGCCGACCTCGATCATCTTCTCGGTCTCGTGGGGCGCCCAGACGCGCTCGTCGGCGAAGCAGCGCAGCCATTGCTGCCAATAGCCTTCGGAGATCGACCGGATTTCCGGCTCGATCACGCTCCACGCCTCGCGACTCGCGCGCGCCAGCGATCCGTCGACGTCGAAGACGCGAAGCCTGGCCGCGATATCCACCTTGGCGGCAATCGTGCCGGGGGCGGGCAAGTCACTGGGGGTCAAGGGCGAAACTCCGTATCTGTCGACCATCCGCTTCAAGGCGGTTCGGCAGAGGAGCTATCGAGATAAGGTTAAAGGCGAGTTAGGAAGTAGTGCCGATTTGCGCATAAAACTGTTCCGGTCCGCACGGCGCTTGCGAATCAGATAAGTGCGTGCTTATGTGTCGGCATGATCCAGAACCACATCTTCAAGGCGCTGGCCGACCCGACGCGCTGCGCGATTTTCGAGAAGCTGGCGAGCGGAAGCATGAACGCCAGCGCCTTGCGTGAGGGGATGACGATCAGCCAACCGGCCATGTCCCAGCATCTTTCGGTTCTGCGCAACGCGAGGCTGGTACGGGAAGAGCGGCAGGGCCGTTTCGTGAACTATGAGGTCGATCCCGATGGCCTTGCGCTCATCGCCGGATGGCTGACGAAGTATCGCGCCTATTGGCCGGCCCGTGTCGATGCGTTGAAGGACTTGCTGAGGGACATGGACCAATGAAAGACTTGAGGGGCGAGAGCCCGGCAAAGGACCTGGTGCTCGACTATGACCTCGACGCCCCCCCCGAAAAGGTCTGGCGAGCGATCAGCATCCCCGCCTTTCGCGATACATGGCTGCCAAAGGGCGATCTGGCCGACATGGCGCCGGTCTCCTCGGCGCCGGGCGAGGAAATCCGCTACAGAATGCGGGACGGCGAGCCGCCTTTCCTCGAAAGCGTGGTGACGTTCCAGGTCGCGCCTAATCCGGCAGGCGGCACCAGGCTGAGAATTATCCACCGCCTGGCGGACGCGCGAGTGGGCCGCCATCCGCCAAAAGCGGCGAACAACAACGGGTCGTGCCTCCTGCGCGCTGCCTGACGCCGCCCGGCGGACCGAGGAAAATTCTGGAAGGAAAGGAATTCGCCTGTGCGCGAAGCGATGCAACTCGTCCCTATGGTCATCGAACAATCAAGCCGTGGAGAGCGGTCTTTCGATATCTATTCCCGCCTTCTTCGTGAGAGGATCATCTTCCTCAACGGCGAGGTCAATGACACGGTATCGGCGCTGGTCTGTGCGCAATTGCTTTTCCTGGAAGGCGAGAACCCGAAAAAGCCGATTCAACTCTACATCAATTCTCCCGGTGGCGTCATCACCAGTGGCCTCGCGATGTACGATACCATGCGATACATCAGGGCGCCGGTGCATACCCTTTGCATGGGGACGGCGCGCTCCATGGGGTCGTTTCTGCTGATGGCAGGCCAGCCCGGCGAGCGCGCCGCGCTGCCCAATGCGAGCCTGCACGTTCATCAGCCCCTGGGCGGATATCAGGGGCAGGCATCCGATATCCTCATTCATGCCGCGGAAGTGGAAAAGACCAAGCACCGTATGACCAGGCTCTATGCCGAGCATTGCGGGCGCACCTATGAGGAGGTCGAACGGGCGCTGGATCGCGACACCTTCATGACGGCGGAGGAGGCGCTCGAATGGGGGCTTGTCGACCATATCCTCACCGAACGGGGGGCATCGCCGGAAACAACAGGTGAGTCGTCGCGGGCGATAACGGACTCGTAGAACCGGGATGGGGCGAACCGTGCCGACCGGTGAACGGAATTGGCAGAGACCACTCCCCCAACATGCCTCTCCCATTTCGGGAGAGGCCAAGCTGCGCAGCAGCGAGACGGAGAGGGTTCGGTCGGAACGGCGCATGAGGCACTCGACAAGTGCCCCAACCCCAATCGAGCGCCGCCGCTTAGCAGATCAACTTGTTCGGGCAGAGGGTAGTGGGTCAGTTTGAAATTTGATCGTGGAGCCAAGGTAGCATCTTACGGGCGTCGGTCTCTGCGGCCTCTTGGGTTTCGTAAAGGCCTGAAAGGTGCGTCACAGCCGTGAATGGGCCGGTGTATTCGTCGCCAGCCTGCTTGGTCCATTCTGTAAATTGATACATTCCGGTCGCGAGCAAGGCGATTTCCAGTTCGCGCTGACCATCCGGACTTCGGATTTCTAAGACCGTCGTTTCGAACATATCAATCACGATCTCCCATTATCGTTGTCCATGATCGCACCTCATCCACACGGGTGAATCCATGTCGCCCCGCTCGTGATTCACTTTAGAGCCACGATCTGCTGAAGTCGCCCAGCTCATGCCGGTCAAATCAGTGCGGCAAATAGAGGCAAGTAAAGCGCCATGAACTCCCGATACCCCTCGCGTAATTCGGCAAGTCGAGCGGAAATCATGCTATCGTTGATCAACCCGGCTCAATCCGCGCCCCGCAAGTGCAGCCCAGGAATCTGTCCGCAGCATTCAAGTAACACGCACACAGGCGCCAAGAACCGCTCGATTTTGCCCCACTCGCAAGTGGGTCGCAAAATTCAGCGAATAGTTGCCGACCTGCCGCAGTCCTGCGCATTTTCCAACGCCGTTTCTACCGCCATACTTGACCTGAAGACCCCCATCCGCGCCGCCGCACCCGTCCAATCCGCCTTGCATCGCAGCACGCGCGGACTAATACGGCGCCACTGATCGTCCGAGAGGATTTCCTGCCTTGGCTAGCCCACGCAACCCCGCCCGACCCATCTCGCCGCATCTGACGGCGTGGAAATGGGGCGTGCATATGACCGTCTCGATCCTGCACCGCGTCACCGGCGACGGGCTGGCGACGGTCGGCACGATCCTGCTCGTGTGGTGGCTCGCGGCGCTGGCCGGCGGCAAGGAAGCTTATGCCGCCTTTGCCGACATCTTCACCCTGGCGGACGGCAAGCTCAACATCATCGGCTATGTCTTCGGCATCGGCCTGACTCTCTCGCTGTTCCAGCACATGTCGAGCGGCATCCGCCATTTCGTGATGGACGCGGGCGCCGGCTTCGAGCTGAAGACCAACCGGGCCGGCTCCTGGCTGACCTTCTTCGCCTCGATCACTTTCACTGCCCTGTTCTGGGCCTATCTGCTCGTGGGGAAATAAGATGGGCAACGGTACCGAACTCGGCCGGGTCCGCGGCCTCGGCTCTGCGAAAGAAGGCTCGCATCACTGGTGGAACCAGCGGATCACCGCCGGCGCCAACCTGTTCCTGATGCTCTGGCTGCTGCTCTCGATCGCGCGCCTGCCCAATTATCACTATGAGACGCTGCACGACTGGATCGCCTCGGCCTGGGCCGCGATCCCGATGATCCTGCTGATCGTCTCGGTCTTCTACCATTTCCGCCTGGGCCTGCAGGTCGCGATCGAGGATTATCTCCACGACGAGGCGCGCGTCGCCGCGATGCTTGCCCTGACTTTCTTCACCGTCGCGTCCGCCGCGATCGCCATCTTCTCGATCCTCAGGATCGCCTTTGCCGCCGGAGCGCCAGTCTGATGCCGGAAGCCTATAAGATCATCGACCACACCTATGATGCCGTGGTCGTGGGCGCGGGCGGTTCGGGCCTGCGCGCAACCATGGGCATCGCCGAGTCGGGCCTGAAGACGGCCTGCATCACCAAGGTGTTCCCGACGCGCAGCCACACCGTCGCGGCGCAGGGCGGCATCGCCGCCAGCCTCGGCAACAACACGCCGGATCACTGGACCTGGCACATGTTCGATACCGTCAAGGGCTCGGACTGGCTCGGCGACCAGGACGCGATCGAGTATATGGTGCGCGAGGCGCCCGCGGCCGTTTACGAGCTCGAGCATGCCGGCGTGCCGTTCAGCCGCAACGAGAGCGGCACGATCTATCAGCGCCCGTTCGGCGGCCATATGCAGAATATGGGCGAGGGGCCTCCCGTGCAGCGCACCTGCGCCGCGGCCGACCGCACCGGCCACGCCATGCTTCACGCGCTTTACCAGCAGAGCCTGAAGTACGACGCGGACTTCTACGTCGAATATTTCGCGCTCGACCTGATCATGGAGAATGGTCAGTGCCGCGGCGTGATCGCGCTCTGCATGGCGGACGGCTCGATCCACCGCTTCCGCAGCCATGCTGTGGTGCTGGCGACGGGCGGCGGCGGCCGTGTCTATCAGTCGGCGACCTCGGCTCATACCTGCACTGGCGACGGCAACGGCATGGCGCTGCGCGCGGGCATCGCGCTGCAGGACATGGAGTTCGTCCAGTTCCATCCGACCGGCATCTATGGTGCCGGCGTGCTGATCACCGAGGGTGCGCGCGGCGAGGGCGGTTATCTGACCAACTCCGAGGGCGAGCGCTTCATGGAGCGCTATGCGCCTTCCGCGAAGGACCTTGCCAGCCGCGACGTGGTCGCGCGCTCGATGGCGATGGAAATGCGCGAGGGCCGCGGCGTCGGCGAGCACAAGGATTATATCTACCTGCACCTGGATCATATCGATCCCAAGGTGCTGCACGAGCGCCTGCCGGGCATCACCGAGACGGGCAAGATCTTTGCCGGCGTCGATCTCACGCGCCAGCCGCTGCCGGTCACGCCGACCGTGCATTACAATATGGGCGGCATCCCGACCAATTATCACGGCGAGGTCGTGCACAATAAGGACGGTAATCCCGACACGATCATCCCCGGCCTGTTCGCGGTGGGCGAGGCGGCCTGCGTCTCGGTGCACGGCGCCAACCGGCTCGGCTCCAACTCGCTGATCGATCTCGTCGTGTTCGGCCGCGCGACCGGCCTGCGCCTCAAGGATCAGCTCAAGCCCAACACCCCGCACAATGCGCTGCCCGCTGGCTCGGAAGAATTCGCGCTCACCCGGCTCGACCATTTCCGCAACGCCAAGGGCGCCACCCCGACCGCGAAGATCCGCGCCGAGATGCAGCGTACCATGCAGAAGCATTGCGCCGTGTTCCGCGACACCGCCCTGCTGGCCGAGGGCGTGACGAAGATGGACGCGGTCTATTCCAGCTTCGCCGATGTCGGCATCAGCGATCGCTCGCTGATCTGGAACACCGATCTGGTCGAGACGATGGAGCTCGACAATCTGATCGGCCAGGCCGTGGTCACGATCAAGGGCGCCGCCAACCGCAAGGAAAGCCGCGGCGCGCACATGCACGAGGACTTCCCGGACCGCGACGACGCGAACTGGATGAAGCACACCGTCGCGACCTTTGACGGCTGGGGCGGCAAGGGCGGCACCACCGAGATCGATTACCGCCCGGTGCACGATTACACGCTCACTGACGACATCGAGTATATCAAGCCGAAGAAGCGGGTTTACTGATCGGAACCCGCCATCGCCGCGGGCGACCTGCGTAAAAGCGTCTTGATTCAATAACGGACTCGACGCTGATAGAGGCTTGTCCGCTGTTGCAAACGCGAGGAGCCGGCAACGAAGACGATGACGAGTAGCGCGCGGTTCCTTCTGCTGCTCGGCTGCATTCTCCCGATGCAGATCGTTGCTGCGTGCGCGTCTCCCGCACCGGATGTCGCCTCGCCGCCGGCGTCGCTATCGGTCGATCCCTTCTACGCCAAATATGTCGACGCAGACGGCATCCCCGTGCTCTCCTCGGCCAAGGTGCCCGATCGGGCGCTGCTGGCGGCGAAGCAGATCATTCAGGGCATGCTCGACCATCGGCCCGATCTCGCCCAGGGGTTGGCCGCCTCCGGCTACCGTGTGGCGATCATGGCGGAGGACGAGAGCACGCTCGACCTGCCCGAGCAGCGCCACTGGAAAAAGCCCGACCGCGACGACCCCCGGCTCACCCGCTGCGAACTCAAGCATTATGACGAGCGCATCGGCCGCATGACCGACCGCGCCTATTGGAATTTCCGCGCCCGCGGCATGGCCGGAAAACTGACCAGCGGCGCGGTGGAGGACCTGCTCGGCCAGCGCAACTCGCGCTATTACGGTCAGACGATCTTCCTCCACGAATTCTCGCACGACATCCTCCAGGCGATCCGCGCCATGGATCCGCGCCTCTACAAGCAGGTCGACAATGCCTATCGCGCCGCGCTCAGGGCCGGGCGGTGGAAGGGCGAATATGCCTCGACCACGATCGACGAATATTGGGCGGTGGGCAGCCAGTTCTGGTTCAATTCCGGCCGGATCGTGATCTTCGACGGCCGCCGCATCCTGTCCCATGCCGATCTGCAGGCGTACGATCCCGCGCTCTACGCGGCGCTGGGCAAGGCGTACGGCACGAGCCACCGGATCGAGGGCGATCCCTTCTACATGAGCGAGGCCCGCATCCCGCCGGGACCCTTGCCGGCCAACACCGCCGAAGTCTGCTAGCTCCAGGTAAAGCGTTGCATCGATTCAATCGGGCGCCGTTCATGGCATGATGCTGTGGCGGGGCTGCCTCCGCTGCTCTTTCGCATGGCTGATGAAATTTCGGACTGCCTGTTTGGCTGATAGCTGGCTGTGCCTGCACCCGTTCTGCACCGTCATTCCTCCCGATCCGCTTTGGCTTCCACCGCCGCGCGCCGCTAGCTGAAGGTCTCCTAAAAGGGAGGCCCTTATGTCCGCACGCTATGCGACCGAACGCTCGCCCGGGTTCAAATTGCTGCTGCCGTTCCTGATCGGCACGCTGCTCGCGATCCCGCTCTTCGCTATCTATCTCCTCGTCTATGATCGCCAGAACCAGTCGGAGACTGCCCAGGCGTCGATCGCGCAGGGATGGGGCGGGCCGCAGGTGATTGCCGGGCCGGTGCTCGTCATTCCCTATTCGAAACAGACGACCGAGACCGTCACCGAGAACGGCAAGCCGGTGACCAAGACCAGCACGAGCTGGCACGAGATGACCCTGTCGCCCGACGCGACCAAGCTGAAGACGGATCTCAAGCCGGATACGCGTGGACGCTCGATCTATGACGTGGTCGTGTTCGAGGCGCGCAACCGGGGCGGCGCGCGCTTCTCGCTGCCGGCGGACCTTCAGCGTTTCGGCGTCGCGCCGGATGCGCTGGCGCTCGACCGGGCGCAGATCCGCTTCGGCATCAGCGACGCGCGCGGTCTGTTCGGCTCGCCGCCCGCGGTGTCGGTCAACGGCAAGCCGGTCTCGCTCCAGCCCGGCAACGGCATGCGCGAGACGGGCGGGTCGGGCTTCTACGCCTGGTTCGACGCCAGCGAGCTGCGTGGCCGGCAGATCGGCGTGGCGTTCGACTATGCGGTGCGCGGCAACGGATCGCTGTCGCTGGTGCCGAACGGCGGCGACACGGAATGGCGCGTGCTCTCGTCCTGGCCCAGCCCGAGCTATCAGGGCGGCTTCCTGCCGGTGGACAAGAAAGTCTATGGCACGGGGTTCGATTCCACCTGGCGCGTCGGCAACCTTGCTCTCGGTACTGCGCTCGTCGCGTTCGATCAGGCTTCGGGCGACTCGGCCACGGTCGAGGGTGGGCGCGGCCGGAGCCCCGAAGCAGGCGAGCACGAAGCGCGGGTCGACCTGCTCACCCCGGTCGACCTCTACAGCCAGGTCAATCGCTCGGTGAAATACGGCTTCCTGTTCGTCGGTTTCACCTTCCTCGCCTTCCTGATGTTCGACGTGATCGGCGGGGTGCGGGTGTCGGCGATCGAATATGGCCTGGTCGGCTCAGGGCTGGTGCTGTTCTTCGTGATGCTGCTCGCCTTTGCCGAAGTGATCGGGTTCACGCTGGCCTATGCGGTGGCGGGTGGTGCGATCGTCTCGCTGCTCACTGCGTACTCGGCTGCGGTGCTGGGCAGCTGGCGACGGAGCCTGTTCATCGGCGCGCTGATCTCGGCGCTCTACGGCGTGCTCTATGTGCTGCTCAGCCTCGAGGATCTGTCGCTGCTGGTGGGGTCGGTGATGCTCTTCGTGGCGCTCGCCACGGTGATGTACCTGACGCGGAACATCGATTGGGGTGCGAAGCCCGAGCTGCGGGAAGATGTGCAAGAATAGGTTCTCTTCTTCCCCTCTCCCAGCGGGAGAGGGGCAAGCTGCGCAGCAGCGCGGGGTGAGGGTGACTGGCACAGGTCACCCTCACCCTTCCGCGCTTCGCGCTCCCTCCCTTTCCCGCAGGGAGAGGGAATTAGGTACGCCACCGCAAATTCCCGCGGGTCAGCTCCGCGACCGACTTCACCCCCATCAGCTTCATGTCGCGCTCGATCTCCGCCTGTAGCCGCCCGAGCACCCGCTCGACCCCCGGCTGGCCCGCCGCCGCCAGCGCATAAAGATACATCCGCCCCCCCGAGCAGGCCTTGGCCCCCACACTCAGCGCCTTCAGCACATGGCTGCCGCGACGGATGCCGCCGTCGCAGATCACGTCGATCTTGTCGCCGACTGCATCGACGATCTCGGCAAGCTGGTCGAACGGCGAGCGGCTGCCGTCGAGCTGCCGCCCGCCATGGTTCGACACCATGATCGCCGTCGCGCCGATATCGACCGCGCGCTTCGCGTCCTCGACCGACATGATGCCCTTCAGGCAGAATTCGCCGCCCCATTGCGCGCGCACGCCCTCGGCCGTCTTCCAGTCCATCGACGGATCGAGCATCTTGTTGAAATAATCCGCCACCGAGAGCGCGACATTGGTCCCCTCGGACACATGATCCTTGAGGTTCGACAGCTCGAACTTCTCTCGGAACAGATAGTCGAGCGTCCAGCCCGGGTGAGTCGCGAAGCTGATCGCCGAGGAGGGGGTCAGCTTGGGCGGCGAGGTGAAGCCGGTGCGCAGGCAGCGCTCGCGATTGCCCGAGACGATCGTGTCGACGGTCAGCGCGATGCAGTCGAACTTCGCTTCCTTGCACCGCTCGACCAGCGCATGGTTCAGCCCCTTGTCCTTGTGGATGTAGAGCTGAAACATCTTGGGCGTGCTGATCGTCCGGCCGATCTCCTCGATGCCAACCGTCGCGAGGCTGGAGATGCCGAAATAGGTCCCGAACTTTTCCGCCGCGCGGGCGACGCCGCGCTCGCCATGCCAGTGGAACAGTCGCTGCAACGCGGTGGGCGACAGGAATAGCGGCATGTCGATCTTGCGGCCCATCACAATGGTGCTCATGTCGATATTCTCGACCCCCGCGAGCACGCTCGGCACCAGGTCGCACGACTCGAATGCCTCGGTGTTGCGCCGCTTGGTCGCCTCGTCGTCGGCCGCGCCGTCGATATAGTGATAGACGGGACCAGGCAGGCGCTTGCGGGCGAGGGTGCGGAAATCCTCGACATTGTGGCAATCGCTCAGTCTCATATCTTGCCCCGTTCGTTCATATGTTGGACTTCGCCCCTACGATTCTTGTCCGGCGCCCGCAACGCCGACGATGATGCGTGAGCCGTGCCGGAATTTACAATCATGCGGTGATCCGACGCCGCAGACCGCGCCAAAGGGTTGCACGCGCGCGCCGAAAGGCATAGCCGCTTTCCGCGACGCACCATTTCGTTTCCGCCGGAGACTTTCAGGCATGGCCGAATTCAGACTGCCCCCGAACAGCCGACCCAAAAAGGGCGGCAAGGTCCACAAGGCAGCCGCTGACGCGAAGCGGGTCAAGAATTTCAAGATCTACCGCTACGATCCCGATGCGAACGAGAACCCGCACTACGACTCGTTCGAGATCGATCTCGACGCTTGCGGCCCGATGGTGCTCGACGCGCTGATCAAGATGAAGTCGGAGCAGGACAGCTCGCTGACCTTCCGCCGCTCCTGCCGCGAGGGCATTTGCGGCTCCTGCTCGATGAACATCGACGGCAAGAACGGCCTGGCCTGCACCACCGCGATCGAGGACGTGAAGGGCGATATCCGCATCACGCCGCTGCCGCATATGGAAGTGATCAAGGACCTCGTCCCCGACTTCACCCATTTCTACGCGCAATATTCGTCGATCAAGCCATGGCTGCAGACCGTCACCCCGCCGCCCTCGGGCAAGGAACGGCTCCAGTCGCCGGCCGATCGCGAGAAGCTGGACGGGCTGTACGAGTGCATCCTGTGCGCCTGCTGCTCGACCGCCTGCCCGAGCTATTGGTGGAACAGCGACAAGTTCCTCGGCCCGGCGATCCTGTTGCAAGCCTATCGCTGGCTCGCTGACAGCCGCGACGAGATGACCGGCGAGCGACTCGACGAGCTGGAGGATCCGTTCCGCCTCTATCGCTGCCACACGATCATGAACTGCGCGAATGTCTGCCCCAAGGGCCTCAACCCGGCCAAGGCGATCGCCGAGATCAAGAAGATGGAAGCAGAGCGAGTCGTCTGAGGCTCGCCGCGTGACCGAACCCAGCTCACCCGCCACCTTCCTGTACGAGGAGCATCCGGATCATCCCGGCTGGATGCGGTGGGGCTTCACGGATCCATCGCGCTACAACAGCTTTCTCGGCCCGATGATGGTGCGGATCGAGGGCGGCATCGCCCGGGTCCGCATGACGCCGGAGCGGCGCCACTCCAATCTGCGCGACAGCGTGCATGGCGGCGCAATGCTCGGCTTCATCGATGTCGCGTTGTTCGCTGCGTCGCGCAGCTTCGGCCTGATCACCGCTGGCTCGGCGGTCACGCTCGACCTGTCGACTCAGTTCATCGGCGGCGGCCGCATCGGCGAGCCGCTGGAGGCGCAGGTCGAGCTGCTACGCGAGACCGGGCGGCTCCTGTTCCTGCGCGGGCTGGTCGTGCAGGACGAGGAGAAGGTCGCGAGCTTCTCCGCCACGATCCGCAAGTCGGCAAAGACCGCAGCGCAATGACGTTCCTCCACTTTTGCTTCCCCGGCGGAGGCCGGGGCCCAGTTGGGAAGGCAGATGTAACCGCGCGCAACGCCAACCAATTGTCCGCTCCCAACTGGGCCCCGGCCTCCGCCGGGGAAGAATAGAGAGATGCCTAACGTCCTTGCCCGCTACGAAGCGCTGATCGCCGCGGGCGAATTGAAGCCCGATCCCGAACAGGCCGAGGCCGCCCGCCGGCTCGACGCGCTGGCGACCGAGCTCGAAGCAGCGCCCAAGCGCGGCTCGGTCCTCTGGCGTGCTCTGGGCAAGCGCCCCGATGCGCCGGCCGGCATCTATCTCTGGGGCGGGGTCGGCCGCGGCAAGTCGATGCTGATGGATCTGTTCTTCGGCTGCGTGAACATGCGGCGGAAGCGCCGCATCCACTTCCTTGAATTCATGCTCGACGTCCATGCGCGGCTGCGGGTCGAGCGCGAGAAGGAAGTCGGCGACCCCATCCTCCCCGTCGCGGCGGCCATCGCCGAGGAAGTGAAGGTCCTCTGCTTCGACGAGATCATGGTCACCAACAGCCCCGACGCGATGATCCTGTCGCGGCTGTTCACCGAGTTGCTGCGCCACGGCGTGACGGTGGTGATGACCTCCAACCGACCGCCGACCGATCTCTACAAGGACGGGCTCAACCGCGAGCATTTTCTGCCCTTCATCGATCTGATTCAGACGAAGATGCAGGTGCTCGCGCTCAACGGCCCGGTCGATTACCGTCGCGACCGGCTCGGCCAGGTCGAGACCTGGCTGGTGCCGAACGGCGCCGAGGCGACCGCCCAGCTCTCCGCTGCCTTTTTCCGCCTGACCGATTATCCGCCCGAGGACCGCGACCATGTGCCGTCCGAGGAGCTCCCGGTCGGCGGCGGGCGCACGTTGCACGTGCCCAAGAGCCTGAAGGGCGTCGCAGTCTTTTCGTTCAAGCGGTTGTGCGGCGAGGCGCGGGGTTCGGCCGATTATCTCGCGGTCGCGCGGCGTTTCCACACCGTGATCCTGGTCGGCATCCCGCGGCTCGGGCCGGAGAACCGCAACGAGGCGGCGCGCTTCGTCCAGCTGATCGACGCGCTGTACGAGCACAAGGTGAAGCTGCTCGCCGCCGCCGATGCGCCGCCGGGCGAGCTGTACGAAAAGGGCGATGGCCGCTTCGAATTCGAGCGCACGATCAGCCGGCTCGAGGAAATGCGCTCCGACGAGTATCTCGAACTGGGCCACGGCGCGAACTGACCCTCGCCATCGCCCGGCCGCCTGTTATCATGCCGTGTCAGGTCATGGAGGGAATGCGATGCTCGTCACCACCACGGAGAACGTCCCCGGTCACGCTGTCGTCAAGACACTCGGCCAGGCGTTCGGCGTCGTCGTCCGCAGCCGCGGTATCGGGGGCAATATCACCGCCAGCCTGCGCTCGATCGTCGGCGGCGAGATCCCCGAATATACCCGCCTGGTCGAGGACACGCGGCGCCACGCGATCGACCGCCTCGTTGCCAACGCCGCGCTGATGGGGGCGAATGCGGTGGTCATGATGCGCTTCGACTCGGGCGAGATCGCGCAGGCGATGAACGAGGTGGTCGCGTACGGCACCGCCGTCATCCTTGATCCCGCGCCCGAATGATGCTGCGCACCTTCGTCCTGGTGATCGCGATGCTGCTGTTCACCGCGGCGGCGATCGGCGCGGTGATCGATCCTGCGGTGTGGCCGACCCTGATCGCGGCGACATTCGTGCTCGCCTGCATCGTGTTCGAGCGGCGGCGCTATGGTGCGTCGCAAGCGAAACCGATCGAGGGCGGCTGGCGCGAGACGGCCGAGCGTTTCGTCGACGATGCGAGCGGCCGGCCCGTAACGGTCTGGTATAATGACGCAACCGGCGAGCGTCGGTACGTCGATCCCGAAGGCAACCCACCCGCCTAAATGCACTTGCGAATTAGTTGCAATAAGCTGGCGAAAATATAGGGTTTTAGCGGTTGCCCCTACGGCAAAACGCGCCTAAGCCGCCGCGCAGTTTCGCCGCGCGCGCGGCTTTATATTGCCGAAAGGACGAGGAATGGCCCGCAAGAAGATCGCGTTGATCGGTGCCGGTAATATCGGCGGCACGCTTGCTCATCTCGCAGCACTGAAGGGCCTGGGCGATATCGTCCTGTTCGACGTGGTTGAAGGCGTGCCCCAGGGCAAGGCGCTGGATCTCAGCCAGTGCTCGCCCGTGGAAGGCTTCGACGCCAAGATCACCGGCACCAATGATTATGCCGACATCAAGGGCGCGGACGTCATCATCGTCACCGCCGGTGTCGCCCGCAAGCCGGGCATGAGCCGCGACGACCTGCTCGGCATCAACCTGAAGGTCATGAAGGCCGTGGGCGAGGGCATTGCCGCCAACGCGCCCGACGCTTTCGTCATCTGCATCACCAACCCGCTCGACGCGATGGTCTGGGCGCTACGCGAATTCTCGGGCCTCCCGCACCAGAAGGTTGTCGGCATGGCCGGCGTGCTCGACAGCTCGCGCTTCAGCCACTTCCTTGCCGAAGAGTTCAAGGTCTCGGTCAAGGACGTCACCTCCTTCGTGCTCGGCGGGCACGGCGACACCATGGTCCCGGTGATCAGCTACTCGACCGTGTCGGGCATCCCGGTTCCCGACCTGATCGAGATGGGCTTTTCGACGCAGGAGCGCATCGACGCGATCGTCGCACGCACCCGTTCGGGCGGCGGCGAGATCGTCGCCTTGCTCAAGACCGGCTCGGCCTATTACGCGCCCGCCACCTCGGCGATCTCGATGGCGGAAGCTTATCTCTACGACCAGAAGCGCCTGCTGCCGGCGGCGGTCCACCTGACCGGCCAGTACGGCGTCGACAATCTCTATGTCGGCGTGCCGGTGATCATCGGTGCAGACGGCGTCGAGAAGGTCGTCGAGATCAAGCTCGACGCCGAGGCGCAGAACAACCTCGACGTCTCGGTCGAGGCGGTCAAGGAATTGCTGGTCGCGTGCAAGGCGATCGACAGCTCGCTGGCGTAACCAAGTCGCGGCGACAAGCCGCGGACAAGGAATGGAAGCCGGCTCCGGCTTCCGAGAAATCCCCGCCCGCGTGGCAATGAGGAAGAAAACCGGATGAGCATCCTCGTCGACAAGAACACCAAGGTCATCACCCAGGGGATGACCGGTGAGACCGGCACGTTCCACACCCAGCAGGCGCTGGCCTATGGCACGCAGATGGTCGGCGGCGTGACGCCGGGCAAGGGCGGCACCGAGCATATCGGCCTGCCGGTCTATGACACCGTTGCCGAGGCCGTCGCGAAGACCGGCGCGACCGCGTCCGTCATCTATGTGCCGCCGCCCTTCGCGGCCGACTCGATCCTGGAGGCGATCGATGCCGAAGTGCCGCTGATCGTGACCATCACGGAGGGCATTCCGGTGCTCGACATGGTCAAGGTGAAGCGCGCGCTCAGCGGCTCGAAGTCGCGCCTGATCGGCCCGAACTGCCCGGGTGTTCTGACCCCGGGCGAGTGCAAGATCGGCATCATGCCCGGCAGCATCTTCAAGAAGGGTTCGGTCGGCGTTGTAAGCCGCTCCGGCACGCTTACTTATGAAGCCGTCTTCCAGACGTCGAATGCGGGCCTCGGCCAGACGACCGCGGTCGGCATCGGTGGTGATCCGGTCAACGGCACGAACTTCATCGACGTGCTCGAGCTCTTCCTCGCTGATCCCGAGACTCAGTCGATCATCATGATCGGCGAGATCGGCGGCTCGGCCGAAGAGGAGGCTGCGCAGTTCCTGCGCGACGAGGCGAAGCGTGGCCGCAAGAAGCCGATGGCCGGCTTCATCGCCGGCCGCACGGCGCCTCCGGGCCGCCGCATGGGCCATGCCGGTGCGATCGTGTCGGGCGGCCAGGGCGGCGCCGAGGACAAGATCGCGGCGATGGAAGCGGCAGGGATCAAGGTAGCGGACAGCCCGTCCGAACTGGGCACGACGCTGCTGTCGGTGTTGAAGGGTTAACCAGGCCCCGCGCGGGGCCAACGTGGCATCACCTCCCCAGGGATGCGCCGAGGAACAGCCAATGGGCTACGAAGGCCAGGATTTCGCTGACATCGCCGGGGGCGTGAGCCCGGCGTTCATTGATGCGCTGTACGCGCGCTACAAAGTGTCTCCCGACAGTGTCGAGCCGGGCTGGCGCGGTTTCTTCGAAGGCCTGGAAGGTAACGCGACCGGCCCGAGCTGGAACCAGTCCAACTGGCCGCTCTCCTCGACCGACGATCTGACCGCGGCGCTCGATCCGACTCAGATGGAACCGGCGCCCAAGCCCGCCAAGGGTGGCGCCAAACCCGTAGCAGCGCCCGCCGCGGCTGCGCCGTCGCAGGACGATATCGTCCGTGCCGCCGCGGATTCGATCCGCGCGATGTTGCTGATCCGCACCTATCGTGTGCGCGGCCATCTTGCCGCCAATCTCGATCCGCTCGGCCTTTCCAAACGCGAGATGCCGGCCGACCTCACGACCGAATATCATGGCTTCTCCAATGACGATATCGACCGGCCGGTCTATCTCGGCGGCACGCTCGGCCTGCAATGGGCGACGGTGCGCGAGATCGTCGACATCCTGCGCGCGAATTACTGCGGCAATGTCGGCCTCGAATATATGCACATCGCCGATGTCGAGGAGCGCCGCTTCCTGCAGGACCGCATGGAAGGCAAGGACAAGGCAATCGAGTTCAGCCCGCTCGGCAAGAAGGCGATCCTCAACAAGGTGATCGAGGCCGAGCAGTGGGAGAAATTCTGCGGCCGCAAATATGTCGGGACGAAGCGCTTCGGCCTCGACGGCGGCGAGAGCATGATCCCCGCGCTGGAAAGCGTGATCAAATATGGCGGCCAGTTCGGCGTGCGCGAGATCGTGTTCGGCATGGCACATCGGGGCCGGCTGAACGTGTTGTCCAACGTGATGGCCAAGCCGTTCCGCATCATCTTCCACGAATTCGGCGGCGGCTCGGACAATCCCGAGGATGTTGCCGGTTCGGGTGACGTGAAATACCATCTCGGCACCTCGACCGACCGCGAGTTCGACGGGATCAGCGTCCATATGTCGCTGGTTGCCAACCCCTCGCATCTCGAAGCCGAGGATCCGGTCGTGCTCGGCAAGATCCGCGCGATCCAGACGATCGCCGGCGATCTGAAGGAGCACAAGGCCTCGCTGCCGGTGCTGATCCATGGTGACGCGGCGTTCGCGGGCCAGGGTATCGTGTGGGAATGCCTCGGCTTCTCCGGCATCCGCGGCTACAATACCGGCGGCTGCATCCACTTCGTCATCAACAACCAGATCGGCTTCACGACGAGCCCGCAATTCGCGCGCTCCTCGCCCTATCCGTCGGATGTGGCGAAGGGCGTCCAGGCGCCCATCTTCCACGTCAATGGCGACGATCCCGAAGCCGTGACCTTCGCCACCAAGATGGCGATCGAGTTCCGCCAGCGCTTCCACCGCGACATCGTCATCGACATGTGGTGCTATCGCCGCTTCGGCCACAACGAGGGCGACGAGCCCAGCTTCACCCAGCCGCTGATGTACGACCGCATCCGCGCACATCCGCCGGTCAGCGAAGTGTACGGCGCGAAGCTGATCGAGCAGGGCGTGATCGACCGCGCCTGGATCGATGACAATATCGCTGCCTTCACGACTCTGCTCGAAGGCGAATTCGAGGCTGGCGCGAGCTACAAACCCAACAAGGCTGACTGGTTCGCCGGTCGCTGGTCGGGTTTGCATGCGCCGGCGGATGCCGAGAGCGCGCGCCGCAACGTCGAGACCGGGATCGAGACCAAGCTGTTCGACTCGCTCGGCCGCACCTTGACCACGGTTCCCGAGAATCTGACCATCCACAAGACGCTGGCCCGCGTGATCGATGCCAAGCGCGAGATGTTCAAGACGGGCGCCAATTTCGACTGGGCGACGGGCGAAGCGCTCGCTTACGGCTCGCTGCTGTCGGAAGGATATGGCGTCCGCCTGTCGGGCCAGGATTCGGGCCGCGGGACGTTCTCGCAACGCCACGCCGTCTGGATCGACCAGAAGGACGAGCACAAATATCTGCCGCTCGCGCAGATCGAGCATGGCCGTATCGAGGTGCTGGACTCACCGCTCAGCGAATATGGCGTGCTCGGGTTCGAGTACGGTTATGCGCTGGCCGATCCGAAGACTTTGGTGCTGTGGGAGGCGCAGTTCGGCGACTTCATGAACGGTGCGCAGATCATGATCGATCAGTTCATCGCGTCGGGCGAGGCCAAATGGCTGCGCGCCAACGGCCTGGTCATGCTGCTGCCGCACGGGTACGAAGGGCAGGGCCCGGAGCATAGCTCCGCGCGCGTCGAGCGTTTCCTGCAGCTGTGCGCGCAGGACAATATGCAGGTCGCGAACTGCACCACGCCGGCCAATTATTTCCACCTGCTGCGCCGGCAGATGCATCGCAGCTTCCGCAAGCCGCTGATCATCTTCACGCCCAAGTCGCTGCTGCGTCACAAACTGGCGGTGTCCAAGGCGTCGGACTTCCAGGGCGACAGCCATTTCATGCGGCTGCTCAGCGATCCGGCGGCCCCGGCGGATACCGAGGTCAAGCGCCTCGTGCTGTGCACCGGCAAGGTCGCTTATGACCTGATGGAGGCACGCGACGCAGCGGGTGACAGGAACACCGCGATCGTGCGTGTCGAACAGCTTTACCCCTTTCCGGGCGAGCCTCTGGTCGCGCGCCTGAAGAAGATGGCCAATCTCGAAGAGGTGGTCTGGGCGCAGGAAGAGCCGAAGAACAATGGCGCGTGGAGCTTCGTCGAACCTTATCTCGAGGAATGCCTCATCGAGGCCGGGACGAAGGTGACGCGCGCGCATTATTCCGGCCGTGCCGCCTCGGCATCGCCGGCGACCGGCCTGATGAAGCGGCACCAGATGGAACAGGCCGCGCTCGTCGCCGACGCGCTCGGCCACAATGTCCGCGAAGAAATCCGCCGCACGCGCAAATCATAAGACCGCTCCGGCGGCACCGAGGAAGATACGATGGCAACCGAAGTCAAAGTGCCCGTGCTGGGCGAATCGATCACCGAGGCAACGCTCGGCGAGTGGCTGAAGCAGCCCGGCGATGCCGTGGCGGTCGATGAGCCGATCGCCAGCCTGGAGACCGACAAGGTCTCGGTCGAGGTGCCGTCTCCCGTCGCTGGGATCATGGGCCAGCAGGCCGTGAAGGTCGGCGATACCGTCCAGGTCGGCGCGATGATCGCGACGATCGACGCAGGCTCCGCCGCGCCTGCCGCAGCACCCCAGGCCGCGCAGCCGGTCGCGGCTGCTCCCGCGCCCGCCACGGCGGCGCCGGCCGACGACGGCCCGGCTGCACTGTCTCCCTCGGTGCGTCGGGCGGTGCTCGAACACGGTGTCGATCCGGCGACGGTCAAGGGCACTGGCAAGGATGGGCGTATCACCAAGGACGACGTCGTCGCCGCCGCTTCGGCCGCGCCCGCGCCTGCTCCCGTCGCTGCAGTCCCCGCAGAGCCGCAGGTCGCCCCGTCGGTCGCTGCCTCGACCGGCCGCAAGGAAGAGCGCGTCCGCATGACGCGCTTGCGCCAGACGATCGCGAAGCGCCTCAAGGAAGCGCAGAACACCGCAGCGATGCTCACCACCTTCAACGACGTCGACATGACGGCGGTGATCGAGGCGCGTACCAAGTACAAGGATCTGTTCGAGAAGAAGCACGGCGTCCGGCTCGGCTTCATGGGCTTCTTCGCCAAGGCAGCGTGCCTAGCGCTGAAGGACGTGCCCAGCGTCAACGCCTCGATCGAGGGCGATGAGATCGTCTATCACGATTATGTCGATATCTCGGTCGCGGTGTCGGGCGCCGGTGGCCTGGTCGTTCCTGTCGTGCGCGATGCCGACCAGCTGTCGGTCGCGCAGATCGAGCGCACCATCGGCGATTTCGGCAAGCGCGCCAAGGACGGCACCTTGAAGATGGAAGAGATGAAGGGCGGCACCTTCACCATCTCGAACGGCGGCGTGTTCGGCTCGCTGATGTCGACCCCGATCATCAACCCGCCCCAGGCCGCCGTGCTCGGCCTTCACCGCATCGAGGATCGTCCGGTCGTCCGTGACGGTCAGGTCGTGGTCCGCCCGATGATGTACCTCGCGCTCAGCTACGATCACCGCCTGATCGACGGTCGCGAGGCAGTGACGTTCCTCGTCGCGCTCAAGAACGCGATCGAGGATCCCACTCGTATCCTGATCGACCTCTAACCATATACGGCTTGCGCTCCCGCAAAGGCGGGGGTCGGGTCTGGATCCCTGCCTCCGCGGGGGTACGTAAAGGTGCCACATGGCTGACTATGATTTCGACGTCCTGGTAATCGGCTCCGGCCCGGGCGGCTATGTCGCCGCGATCCGCGCGGCGCAGCTTGGCCTCAAGACCGGTTGCGTCGAGGGTCGCGAGACGCTGGGCGGCACCTGCCTCAATGTCGGCTGCATCCCGTCCAAGGCGATGCTCCACGCGTCGGATCTCTATGACGAGGCGGTCTCCGGCCGGCTCGCCAAGCTCGGCGTGAAGGTGGAAACCAGCCTCGATCTCGACACGATGCATGGCCAGCGCAAGGACGCGGTCAAGCAGCTTACCGGCGGCATCGAGTTCCTGTTCAAGAAGAACAAGATCGAATGGCTGAAGGGCTATGCGAGCTTCACCGGCAAGGACAGCGTCAAGGTCGGCGACCGCGAAGTCCGCGCGAAGAACATCATCATCGCCACCGGCTCCTCGGTCACCCCGCTGCCCGGCGTGACCATCGACCAGAAGATCGTGGTGGATTCGACCGGCGCGCTCGAACTGCCGTCGGTGCCGAAGCATCTGGTGGTGATCGGCGGCGGCGTGATCGGGCTCGAGCTCGGTTCGGTCTGGCGGCGCCTCGGGGCGAAGGTCACGGTCGTCGAGTTCCTCGACCAGATCCTGCCCGGCTTCGACGGAGAGGTCCGCAAGGAAGCCAACAAGATCATGAAGAAGCAGGGGCTGGAATTCCGCCTCTCGACCAAGGTCACCGGCGTGGCCGTCAATGGCGACACTGCGACGCTCACCCTCGAGCCCGCTGCCGGCGGCGAAGCAACGACGCTGGAGGCCGATGCGGTGCTCGTGTCGATCGGCCGCCGCCCCAACACCGAGGGCCTCGGCCTCGACAAGGCGGGCCTCGCGACCAACCAGCGCGGCCAGGTGGAGACCGATCACCGCTTCAAGACGTCGGTTGACGGCATCTGGGCGATCGGCGACGTGATTCCCGGCCCGATGCTCGCGCACAAGGCCGAGGATGAGGGCATCGCGGTCGCCGAGAACATCGCCGGCCTCACCGGCATCGTGAACCATGATGTGATCCCGAGCGTGGTCTATACCAACCCCGAGATCGCCGGCGTCGGCCTGACCGAGGAAGCCGCGAAGGAACGCGGCGAGGTGAAGGTCGGCAAGTTCCCGATGATCGCCAATTCGCGCGCCAAGACCAATCATGAGCCCGACGGCTTCGTGAAGGTGATTGCGGACGCGAAGACCGATCGTGTGCTCGGCGTCTGGGTGATCGCCTCGGTCGGCGGCACGATGATCGCCCAGGCTGCGCAGGCCATGGAGTTCGGCGCGACGTCCGAGGACATCGCCTATACCTGCCACGCCCATCCGACTCATTCGGAAGCGATCAAGGAAGCAGCGATGGCGGTGCTGGGCAAGCCGATCCACATCTGACAAAAGCGTCCGTCGGGGGGAAAGCGATGCGTCACAGGATGTTCGCCGTTGCGGCGCTGGCGATGCTGATGCCAGCGATTGCGAGCGCTCAGGAAGCACAGGCATCGGAGGATCCCCGCGTCATCTTCTTCCGCGAGAGCGACAAGAAGATGAACGCTGCGATGGCCAGGGCGAAGAAGGAATTGCCTGGCTTCTGGGAGCATTTCGCGGCGCCTGCGTCGGACGAGAACGACTTCATGGTCAAATATGACGTGATCGATGGCGACGACGCCGAATATATCTGGGCGGTCAAGTTGCGCAGGGACAAGAACGGTATCACCGGGGCGCTGGTCGACGATGCTGTGCAGGTCGAAGGCTTCAAGGGCGGGCAACGCGTTTCGATCCGGGAGGATCGCATCGTGGACTGGGCCTATTACAAGGGGCCGGTCATGCAGGGCAGCTACACGACGCGCGTCATGCTCGATCAGATGAGTCCGGAGGAAGCGGCGTCCTTCCGACGCAGCCTGGGCTGGTAAAGCCAGTCGCGCTCAGGTTGCGCGAACGCCCCAAGGCCCGGCCGGCTCCTTGCCCCGCGCCATCGCCGCGACAACCACCGTCAGCGCCGCCGCCGCGCCGGTCGCCAGCCACAGCGCCCCGGTATCGAACGCGCCATAGCAGCGCGCCCCCATCACCACGCCGCTGACGAAGCCAAGCCACAGCAACAGATACCGCACCCAGGTCCAGCGATCCGCATCGCCCATCAGCGCGCCGGCAAGGCGTTGCGCCATGCGCACCAGCGACCCGGTCATATAGGTCAGGCCGATGCTCACCTCGCCGTCGCGCAGGAACAGGCCGTTCTCGGCGCCCATCGCCGCGGCGAGCAGCAGCAGTGCCTTGGTGTTCGGCTCGAAATGCATGATCGTCGCGGCAAGGCCGAGCAGCAGGGTCACCGCGATCATCACCGCTGCCTGGGCGTGCTTTGCCCAGCGCCGCGCGATCACCGTCGCGATCATCACGCCGCTGACGAAGCTCAGCAGTAGCGCCCCGGCCATGCGCACCTCGTCATAGCGCTCGGTCGCGACGGCGACGCCCAGCCGCGTCGTGTTTCCGCTCATGAACGAGGCGAAGAAGCCGCCAAGGCTCGAATAGGCAAGGGCATCGACGAAACCGGCGAGTGCGGCAAGGCAGATGGCAAGGGCGATCATCGACGGTCGATAGCGTTGCATGACACCGCTATGTCGCAGCACGCGGCGAGTTTCCAGCCGCCTTTGCGCGGAACCGCCGCTGGCGATAGAACGCGCCATGCTTCCCCACGCACCCTGGCAATTCGGATCGATCCTTCCCTGGCTCGATCTGTTCGGCATCGCGGTCTTCGCGACCACCGGGGCGCTCGCCGCGACCCGGCGCGGACAGACGCTCGTCACCGCCGCCTTCTTCGCGCTGGTGACCGGCGTCGGCGGCGGATCGGTCCGCGATCTGCTGATCGGCGCGCCGGTCTTCTGGGTGCACGATCCGCTGGTCGCCGCGATCTGCCTCGCGGTCGCCGGGCTGGTCTGGATCACCCCCCAGGCCTGGTGGAAGGACAAGGCGCTCGACTGGCTCGATGCGGTCGGCCTCGCCGCTTATGCGGTGTTCGGTGCCGCCAAGGCGCTCGCTTTCGGCGTGCCGCCCGTGCCGGCCGCGCTGATGGGGGTGATGACCGCCTGTGTCGGCGGCATCATCCGCGATGTCCTGGCGGGCGAGCCGTCGATCCTGATGCGCCCCGAACTCTATGTCACGGCGGCGGCCCTTTCCGCCGGGTTGCATGTCGCGCTGGTGTCGCTGGGCTTTCCGGCTTTTGCAGCGGCGGTAGTGGCAGCGACGGCGGGGTTCGGCCTGCGTGCTGCGGCGATCCATTGGAGGCTCGCCCTGCCGAGCTATCGCGGGCGGCGCTGAGACCTAGCGCTTCAACCCCTTGAACACGTTGCCCTCGGTCGACAGATAATTGTCGCGATAGTCGAAGCGCGGGCAATCGCTGAAGATCAGCCAGTAATATTTCATCTGCTCGGACCACCAGTAACCGGGACAGGCATCGTTCCAGGCGCCGGGTGTGGTGACGTCGCTCAGGCCGGAATAGCCGTGCGCGACCTTGCTCGTCCGTTTCATGTTCAGGAAGTGCGTGCGGGCGACGTGCCGCCAATGCTCGTCACGGTCGTGCAGCCAGAGCGTGAAGGCTGAATCGGCCAGCTCGGGGCGCAGCGCATTGCCTTTCGACTTGATCGACCAGTCGCCGGGGTCGAACGCCTCGGGCAGCACGCCGAACCGGTCCTGCGCCTTCTCCCAGCCGCGCATCGCGGCTCTGGCTTCCCCGGGCTTGCCGCCCTCGCGCAGCAGCCCGGGATAGAAAGCGGACAGTTCGCTCTGCACCAGATCGAGCCTTTCGCCGGTCTCGAAATCCACATTGGCGAACCACAGATCGCCCGTCGTCCGGTCCGTGAGATGCGCCAGGATCGCGGCGGTGCAGCTTCGATAGGCGTCGCGCAGGCGCTTGTCCCCGGTCAGCACCCATGTGTCCCACAGATATTCGAAATAGCTGTCCGTCGGCGGCCCGATCGTGGCGATGCGCGTCGTCCAGGCACCGGTCGTCACGTCGATCGTATCGGCGAGCAGCCCGATCTTCGACCGTTTTCCATATAGCGTCAGCATCGCGTTCACTGCTGCCTCGCCGAAGCGCTTGTCTCCGGTCAGCTTCGACAGCGTGACGAATTCCGGCGCGAGCCCGCCGCCGATCTCGGCGGGGAAGCTCAATGGATCGCGGGTCTTGCCGGTGTGGAGATTGACGTAGCGCATCGGCATGCCCGTTGGCGTGTCGAACGCCGGCATCATCCGCGTCGCGAGATCATGCGCCAGCTCGAGCAGCTTTGCCTCACCGGTCGCGAGATGGCCCGAGAGCAGCCCGCCGACCAGCCGGATCGTCGCCTCGAACACCTGCGCATCGCCGTCGAGATCGAAGCGCAGCGATTGCCTGATCCAGCGCACGCCATCCTCGAGCTCGGCATCGAGCCCCATCAGCCACAGCGTGTCCAGCGCCTCGACGATCGACAGGCCCACCGTCTGGCCAGGGATCAGGAAGGACTTGCTGGTGCCGGAGACGGGCCTGATCTCGTCCTGGCCCCAGGCCTGTTTGCGGTACGCCGCCCAGGCCCAGGCCATCTCCGATCGCACGTCTTGTGCCAGGGCGTGCCAGTCCACCCGCTCGGTTCTGGCGAGAGCGGGCTCGGCGGCCAGCGCCGCGGAGGCGGCGGCACTGGCCAGAAAATAGCGACGATCGATCAAGCTTCACCCCCGATATGCAAGGGCCGCCATCTCTACACCGTCACAAGCCTCCTTCAACTGCGCCGGGTGTCAGCGATTGCCATGGCCCTTGTCGTGGCCTTGCCCCGGCTGGGGGCGCTGCGCAGCAGCGCGCTGTTGCGCCTGTTGCGCGGCACGCTGTTGCTGCTGAGCCGCCTGCTGCTGAGCCTGCGCCGCACGTTGCTGTGCCTGTTGCTGCTGCGCCTGCTGGCGTTGCTGCACCTGCTGCTGCTGGGCGGCGCGCTGTTGTGACCGCTGCTGCTCGGCCTGCTGACGCTGCGCTTCGCGCTGCTGCTGCATCTGTTGACCACGCTGTTCAGCGGCGCGCTGCTGGACCTGTTGCTGCTGAGCGGCCCGTTGCTGCGCGCGCTGCTGCTCGGCCTGCTGGCGCTGCGCCTCGCGCTGCTGCCGCACCTGCTGGCCGCGCTGATCGGCGACACGCTGCTGTGCCTGCTGCTGAGCGGTCCGTTGCTGGGCACGCTGCTGCTCGACCTGCTGGCGTTGCGCCTCCCGCTGCTGGCGCATCACCTGTCCGCGCTGCTCGACGGCGCGTTGGGGCTCCAGGACATGTTCGCGCCGGGCCCGGTCGCGCAGCGCGGCCTGTTGTTGCAGCCGCTCCTGCACCGAGCGTTGCTGGTCCACCGCAGCCCGCTGACCGGCCGCATCGCGCCGGGCATCGGCCTGCGCGCGCTGAGTCTCGCGCATCTGCGCCTGTACCGCCTGTTGCTGCTGGCGGTCCTGCCCCGCCTGGCGCTGTGCCTGACGCTGCAGATCGGCCGCACGTTGTGCCTGCTGGCGCGCCTGCTCGATCTGCCGGGCGCCACCGCTCCGGTCGGCCGGCACATAGAGCTGCGGCGGCGGGCCGGCGCGGCCTTCGCGCTGCCACGACGCGAAGCGCTGCGCCGCCCGCTCGCGGACGATCCGCTCGGGTTGAAGTCGGCGGCTTTCCTCGGTCGCATGGCGCTGACGATACGCCTGCCAGTCCGGCACGCGGTCACGCGCCTCGCGCCAGTCGGTACGGGCCGCGGCGATCACCGGACGGCGCGCCGCCCATTGCGTCGCCACCACGCCGCGGCGCTCGCGTTCCCGCGCTGCCATGCGCAATGCCCGCGCCCGGGCGTAATAGCGCGAGGCGGCTTCCGCCTGGCGTTGCGCCTCGGCCGCCGCCAGATAATTGCCTCGCCGGTCATAGACGGTCGCGATGCGGCCGTCGCGATAACCGTAGCTGTAATAGGGATCGCGCACGAGATACGGATAGTCGGCGCCGGGCTCGTAATAATAATAGCGATAGCCGTCGTCGATCGGCTCGGCATAGGTCAGATAGTCGCCACCGGTTTCCCAGACCCAGGGCTCGACGCCGTCATAGTCGAAATAATAATCGGGCGGCGCATCGCCGATCGTGTCGCTGATCCAGTCGGCCCGGTCGATCCAGGCATAACGATCGTCATAGGGCGCTTCGGCATAGCCAAGCGGCCGTGCCGCCGGCAGCGCGGTTGCGCGCGGCGCGTAGCGGATCGGCGTCGCGGGACCCTCGGCCAGCGGCTGGACCTCCGGCAATGGTGGCAGTGTGGCGAGCGCTTGCGCGTTCATGGGATCGTCGACGCTGGCCTGGCGGTTTTGCTGTCCGCAGGCGGCGAGCGCGAGGGCGAGCGCCGTCGCGCTGGCAAGCCTCAGCGAGATTTTTGTCTTTCCGGCCATGGCGAATGCTCCTCTGGCTGTTGAAGCTGCAGAGGTGACACAACGCGCCTGAACTGGCTCTGGACCCTCGGTTCATCGCAGGTCTTGGTTCAGGGATCGGCTAGAAACGCCCGCAATCGCTGGGCGCGGGCGCGCCGGCGAAGCGCCCGCCGATCCAGTCGAGCGTGGCGATGGCGCTGTCCGCGGCGCTCGTCACATGCCCGCCGGGCGTCGCCATCGTCATGTAGCGAACGCGGGCGCCGCGCGTGCACAGCCGGCGGGCAAAAGCATGAGTCACGGTCGGCGAGACGATCACGTCCTTGCTGTTCTGCGCGATGAACAGCGGCCCGCCGGGCGCGCGCTGCCCGGCACTATTCTCCCGCGCGATCCGCGCCCAGGGCTGGATCTTGCCCAGATCGACCCCGCGCAGGTCGCGGCGCAAAGCCAGAATGCCGACCACCGTGCCCAGCTTCGGCTTCTTGCCGATCGTCAGGCAATTCTGCGCCAGCCGCCCGATCAGCCGCGCCGTCGCCGGCCGCCCGATCGTCGACAGGGGAATGCGGAAATGCCGCGACCAGCTGTCCGCGGTGAAGGCGGTCAGGAACGCACGCACCGACGGGTCGGCCCCGCCGGTCAGGTTTGCGACCAGATCGGTCGGCGGCGCGGCGGCGGCAATGCCCACCAGCTTCAGCTCGGGCGCATAGTCGCGCGCCAGCTCACCCGCGAACAGCGCGGCATGCGCGCCCTGGGATTCGCCCCAGGCCGCAAAGGACTGACCCGCGTCCGCACCGCTCACCTGGCGCGCGGCGCGAACCGAATCCAGCATCGAATGCGCCGCACTCGCCCCGACCAGATAGGGATGCGGCTGCGGCGTGCCGAGCCCGGCATAATCGGTCGCGACAAAGACGTAACCGCGCGCAAGCGCCGCGTTCAGCCCGGGCGTGGCGCCGAAGAAATTGCCGGTCGACGGCGCGCATTTCTCGGCGACACCCCAGGTGCCATGTGCCCAGGCGATGACGGGGCGCCCGCCGGCCGGCGCTGCGCCGCGGGGCGCGACGACCACGCCGGTCACTTCCTCCGGCGCGCCGCTGTCGTTGCGCGAGACATAACGGATGCGCCATGCGTCAGCGCCCGCCGGAGCGCCCGACATCGGTTCGGCCGAGATCAGCGTTCCCGGCGCCTGTGGGCCGGCCCGTTGCGGAACGGCAGCGACGGGCGTCAGGATCAGGGCCGCCGCACAGCCTGCCTGCAGGGTCCTGCGCACCGTCATCACCTTGCCTCCGGTTCCGATCACCGCCCCACGTAGCGGATGGACGAGATCTGCCAGCCCAACCCATAACGCGACAGGTTCGGCACGCGGCCCGTCACCACCTTGCACCGGCCGCGATAATTGGCGTTCTCGCAGACCTGCCAGCGTCCGCCGGCGACGAGGCTCAGGGCCCGGTCGTTCATGCCGGCGGCACGCAGGTTGCGCACGTCATGGGTGAACACCCGGCCGCGGCCGAGCATCGCGTGGAGCGGATAGAGCGTCAGTCGATGCTGCACGATCGGCGGCTGGATCGGGCGCGGCGGCACCGGCGGCCTGGGCGGTTGCGGGCGTGGAGGGCGCGGCGGTTCCGGCCTGGGTGGCCGTGGCGGCTTGGGTGGGCGGGGCGGCTGGGGCCTGGGCGGCTGGATCTGCGGTCCGCCATTGCCGCCCTGGACCTGCCCGATGGCGGGCGATGTCAGCGTCAGGGCAGCGGCCAGCGCGCCCCCGATCCAGCGTTGCAGGCTCATCGACACCATCCCCTGTTCCTGTTTTCGGTGGCGCCGTTTTCCCACGAATACTGCACTCCGCCTAGCCGGATACAACCGGCTTTGGTGGCACCTCCGCCACCGAAGACGAATATTCCATAATTTATTCAGTGTGTTGTGTTGGAAGTGGGAGGTGGGCCGTGCCCCGCGTCAGGCCAGCCGTTTGCCGGTCATCCGATCTGCCACCATGCGCGTATGGAGCAACGTCATCGCCTCATGGGCGGAGAGCGCCGCGCCTTCCTGCCAGGCGCCGATATAGCTCAGATGCTCGCCCGCGAAGAAGATCCGGTCCTCCGGCCGGCACAGCTCGGCATAGTCGGTCTTGCGCTGCTCCGGCGTCCAGCGTGCGGTGATGCCTTCGCTCCACGGCGTCTCGTTCCATGCCACCGTCACGCCCTTGGCCAACAGCGCGGACTTGCCTGGATGCATCCGTTCGATCACCGCGCGCGAGACCTGCAGCCGCTGGTCGTGCGGCATGCTGGAGAAGGAGGTAGCGTTGCCCAGCGCACCCGCCGCATAGGCCCCGATCAGGATGCCTCTGGGCGCATTCCACCCGCCGCTCGGATACCAGATGAGCTGGCTCGGCGCGTCAGTGAAGGCGAGGCCGCCATAAATGCCTTCCTGCTCCCAGAAGCGCGGCGCCTCCCACGCCACCTTGGCGGAGGGCGCATAGACAGTGTTGGCCAGTGCTGCCTTCTTCGCCGGGGACAGCGGGATGTCGAGCTTCTTCACCATCGTCGCGGGCAGGGTGCAAAGGCAATAATCCGCCTCCACCGCGCCGCCATCCTCCAGGAGAATGCGTACCCCGTGCCCGGTCGGCCGGACGGCCTTTACCGGCGTGTTGAGCCGGACATCGTCCTTCACCCGCGCGTAGATGGCATAGGCGATGCGATCCATGCCGCCGACCGGCTGGAACATCGGCGCCTGCTGGTCGAACGTCTCCTCGAAGGTCAGCCCGCCGCCCCAGAAGCCGTCGGCGATGATCTGGTCGAGCGTCAGCGGGTCCATCGGCACGCCCGGATTGGCATAGCCGCCGGGGTTGTCGCGAAAGCCCGACCGATCCGATCCACGATAGGCGCCCTTGGCATCGAGCGCGCCCCATTGCCGGAGATAGACGCGTAGTTTCTCGCGATCGGCCTGGGTGACCTGCGCATCGAGCGCACCCTGATCGAGCGCCTTGGCGATCAGCTCGGCGAAGCGGCCCTTGGTGTCGTTCACTGCCTGGCGCTCGGTGATCGAGCGGCCGCCGAAATCGAGCCTGGCCGCGCGGTTGACGTTGACCATCACTTCGATCGGTACGTCGAATTCCCGGGCATAGCCCAGGATCGCGGTATGCGCGGTCGGCAGCCGGGCCGCGCCTGCGTTGAAATAGAAGCCGTTGTCGAAGGTGCAGAGCTGGTCCTCGCGCCCGATCTGCTCGATCCGGTCGCCGCCACGGATCGACCAGACGCGCCCGCCGACCCGCCCGCGCGCTTCCAGCACGGTCACCTTGTAGCCCGCCTTGCCCAGCTCATAGGCCGCGACCAGCCCGGCGATCCCGGCACCCAGGATCGCGACCGACCGGCCGGCACCCGATCCGGCCGGCAGGTCGACGACCCGGGTCGCGCCGATAACGGGCGTTGCCAGCAGGCCCATCGCCTGCATCGACAGATAGACCGCGCTGTATCCGCCGGCCCTTCCCATCGCATTGAGGAAGGCCCGGCGCGTCGTCATTTGACGGGGACCTTCGCGGCAGTCACCTCGACCTCGACGAGATAATGGGGCGCGACCAGCGCCGCGATCTGCACCGTCACCCGCGCCGGTTTCAATGGCTGGTCGGCCGTGCCCCAGATCTCCTTGTACGCGGTCATCATCCCGGCGAAGTCCATGGTCGGCGCACCCGGCGGCGCGACCAGATAGACGCGCATCATCACCACATCGCCCGGCGCCATGCCCTTCGCGGCGAGCGCGGCCTTGATCTTGGCGAACACCGATCGCGACTGGACCTCGGTATTGCCCCAGCGGGCCGGGTCGGTCTCTGCCATGCCGGCGATTGGATCGGGCAACAGGCCGCTGACATACAGCGTGGTAGCACCCGCCGGCACCGTCACCGAGCTGGCGATCGCTGCGGTCGGTGTGCCGTCATGAACGACCTGCGCCGACAGGGATGAGGCGCCGAACGCAGCGGCCATGCCACCGAGGATCGCGCGTTTCACAATGGGTCCCGCCATCTCTTCCCCCTGAATCGAACCCATAGTCTATGCTGCGGCGCACCATGCACAAGGGGAGGGCGAAGATAGCCGGATCGCCCGCACAAAAGGCGATTCCGCGCGGGAAAACATCAATTCAGGGGATTGGAAAGCCTTTGGGCCGCCGGAATTCGCATTCCGACGGCCCTCGGCTGCCGACGCCAGGGGGGCTGGCGCGGGGGGCTAGCGCAACTCGATCCGGGCCGAACTGAAGCGGACATTGGCCTTCGGGCTGATCTGCCGCGCGGCAAGGGCAGGGGTGGTGCCCGTCACGCCGGTGCTCGGCTCGATCACCAGCGACGTATCGCCATTGCCCAATGTTCGCAGCGCCTCGGTCGCGTCGAACGTCTTCTGGTCCGGTGCGTTCATGCCCGCCATGTCATCATGGTCGCCATGTGGCGCGGTGAGGTTGAAGAAGTTGATCACGCCGAGCAGCACGCGCTTGCCGTCCGCGCCCTGGATATAGACTTCGTAGAGCACGCCCGGCGCCTCGTCGAAGGTGAAGCCGTCGATCACCACCACCGATCGCGCCGTCTCGCCGCCCTTGTCGGGCAAGGCCTGGAGCATCGACCTGCGCTGGTCGGGCGCGATCTTCAGCGGCAGCACGGTGGTGCCGCGCTGCAACGGGGTCGGGCCGGCGAGCGGATAGACGCGCAATGGCTTCTCCTGCAGGACCAGGGTCGGCAATTTGATCTGCAGCGTCGCCGGACACCCGCCGCCGCCGGCATAGCTGTAGCCGAGCTGCGCGGTGGTCAGCATATCCTTCACCGTGCGCGTCACCAGTGCGCCGGAGCCGTCGATGAAGTTGAAATTGGTGTTGAGCTGGTTCTGGTTGCTCGGCAGCCGCGCCGCCTGGTTCACCTTCAGCCAGCATTCGTAGAGCCGGTCGATATTGGTGTGGTGGGTGTAGAAGATCGGGTCGTTCCCCGCCGCCGGCACGGCGCCCATATAGCCGGTCGGGCAGTTCGCCACGCCGGTCGCGCAATGCACGGCGCCGTGCGGTGTCTGCTCCAGCGCACTGTTGAACGGGTTGTAGCTGGTTTGCTGCATCGCGTTGGTCGTCGACACGACTGACGGGGCGAGGTTGCTGGTGCCCGCGTTCAACTGCGCCTGGCGGTTGGGGATGTAGAGCGGATTGGCCATGGTCTGGCCGCCAGAATTGACATAGGTCTGGTCGCGATAGGCGGCCGGCATCTGCGCATTGGTTTCATAGTCCCAATAGGGCAGCCGCAAATTGGGGTCGCCCGCCGCCGCCTGCAGCACCTGCTCGAAATAATAGAGGTACATGCGGTGCCAGGTCAGGAACTGCACCGTGCCGTGCTGGCAGGTGCACCAGGTCGCGTTCTCGTCGGCATTGCTCTTTGCCTGGGCGGAGAGCCCGCTCATGCCCGCGGCGCTCAGCCCGGAGGGGTTGGCGCAGCCCGTGCCGAAATAGGAGTGCATGTTCGCCCAATAGATCCAGCTCCGCCGGTAATTGGCGCCGCCGCGCGGTTCGCTGTTCCACGCCTTCATCTGCGCGACGCCCTTGCGCAGGCTGGCCAGTTCGGTCGCGCTGAGCTGCAGCACCGATTTGCGCTGCGTGGTGACGCGCACCGGCGTGATCCGCACGCTCTGGAACTTGTTTCCGGGCGGCGCGCCGGCGGGATACATGTCGAAGGTCAGGGTCGATCCCGCGCCCGCCTTGAAGCCGAAGCTCGCGCTGCCGGAGCCGCTGGCATCGGTGCGGACCTGGCCCAGCCCGCGCTGGCATTTCCAGTAGAAATCATAGGAAGTGTTCGGCGTGCCGCTGGTGATCTGCACTGCGGCGGTGGTGTCTCCGGCATCGGTCTGGGTGATCGTCACCTGGCCGCCGTTACGCGCCGGGTCCGATCCGTTGACGTTGTTGTTGCCGCAGTCGGAGAAATCCTGGCGGACCAGCGGCCCCGATGCCTGCAAGCTACCCGATTGCGCCGAGGCCGCGGGTGCGGCCGCCAGTGCGCTCATCACCAGCAGCATCGCCGCGCTGCCATGCAGGGCCGTAAGCCGAGTCTTTACCATGTAAGGCATCTCAAGCCTTTCTTGTTTTATGTTTTCAGAAAAGCACGCAAACATCTGGCGCGCAGCCATTAACAAAATGGCGCGTTATCCTGAGTATCGACTCACGGGTCGATCACCTATTCTTGAAGTGTACGCCCGATAGCAAAATCTGTCTTCAGGAACTGTCGCCAGATCGAGGGAAAAGTCTATCCGGAATTCGTTCTATCCGGATGGATGCTATTGCCCCTGCATTCGCCACTGGCCGGCATTCACGTCACGGATCAGGTCGATCAGCACGCGCAGGCCCGCCGGAACGTGGCGCCGACCGGGATAATAGAGACAGAGCCCCGGAAAGGCGGGCGTCCAGTCTTCCAGTACGGCGACCAAACGCCCGGCGGCGATATGCCCGGCTACCGACCATTCGCTGAGATAGGCAAGACCCGCGCCGGCCAGCGCGGCCTCGATCATGAGCGTCATCTCGTCGAGGGTCAGCGATCCGGGTACGTCGATCGCCACCGCCTCGCCGCCGCGCTCGAATTCCCAGTGCCAGATCGCGCCGCTCGCCAGACGCGCCCGAATGCAGCGTTGGTGGAGCAGGTCTTCCGGCACCTTCGGCCTGGAATGACGCTCGAAATAGTCGGGCGATCCCACCACCAGCATGCGCTGCCGTGGGCCGATCGGCACTGCGATCATGTCCTGCGGCACGATCTCGGCGAGCCTGATGCCGGCGTCGAAGCCTTGACCGACCACGTCGACCAGCCTGCCCTCGGTCACCAGCACCAGGTTCATGTCCGGATAGCGGCGCAGATATTCCAGGATGAGCGGCGTCAGGATCATCCGCGCCGCGCCAGCCGAGGTATTGATGCGCAAGGTGCCCGTCGGCGTGTCGCGGTGGCTGTTGATCCGCTCGATCGCCCCGCCGATCTCGCTCAGCGCCGGCGCGATCCGCGCGATGAACTGCTCGCCCGCATCGGTCGGCGAGACGCTGCGCGTGGTGCGGTTGAACAGCCGCGCACCGATCCTGGTCTCGAGTGCCGCCACCGCATGGCTCAGCGCCGAGGGCGACATGCCGAGCTCGGTCGCGGCGGCACGAAAGCTGCCCAGCCGCGCGACCGCGACCACGGCATCGAACTCAGTGAGACCGGTCTTCATTGTGCGATTTCTTGCATCACTTCATGCCGATCTGTCCAGCTTATCCGGTCAATCGATGCGTCCTATCTCGCCTCCAGCATCAATGGAGGCTCCCGTGAAAAGCATCGACACCATCTATATCGACGGCGCATTCGTCACACCGCACGGCACCGAGCTGTTCGATCTGCACAACCCCGCGACCGGCCAGGTCATCGGTACGGTCCGCCTCGGCGATGAGCTCGACACCCGCGCCGCCATCGCCGCTGCGAAGCGTGCCTTCCCCGCCTTTTCGCGCACCTCGAAAGAGGAACGGATCGCGGTGCTCAACCGCCTCGCCGACGCGGTCGAGGCGCGCAGCGCCGATCTGATCGAGGCCACGATCGAGGAATATGGCGCGCCCGTATCGCGCTCCGCCTGGACGTCGGCCTATGCGGTCGCCGTCTTCCGCCTCGCCGCGCAGACGCTGGAAAACTACGACTTCACCCGGCAGATCGGCACTGCCCGGGTCACGATGGAGCCGCTCGGCGTCGTCGGTCTGATCACCCCGTGGAATGCCAATGCGGGCTTCATCTGCGGCAAGCTCGCCATGGTCATCGCCTCGGGTTCGACCTGCGTGATCAAGCCAAGCGAGATGAGCGCGATCCAGACCAGCATCGTGCTGGAGGCGCTGCACGCGGCCGGCGTGCCGAAGGGCGTGTTCAATGTCGTCAACGGCCGCGGGGACGTGGTCGGCGCCGAGCTGAGCGCGAGCCCGGACGTGGCCAAGATCAGCTTCACTGGATCGACCGTCACTGGCCGCGCCATCCTGCGCGCCGCCGCCGAGACGATGAAGCGCGTCACGCTCGAACTCGGCGGCAAATCGCCGATGGTCATCCTCGACGATGCCGACTTCGCCGAGGCCATCCCGTTCGCGCTGATGGCCGGCTTTGCCAATAGCGGCCAGGCCTGCATCGCCGGCACCCGCATCCTGGTGCCCGCATCGCGCCTCGCCGAGTTCGAAACGGCGATCGAGGCGGCGGTTGCCGGCATCAAATCGGGCGATCCGCGCGATCCGGCAACCGCGATCGGCCCGATGGTCAGCCAGCGCCAATGGGACCGCGTCCAGTCCTATATCCGCAAAGGTGCGGAGGAAGGGGCGACTCTGCTCGCGGGCGGCGAGGGACTTCCCGAGGGCGAGGCAGGCGGCTGGTTCGTCCGCCCGACCGTCTTCACCAAGGTGCGCAACGACATGACGATCGCCCGCGACGAGATCTTCGGCCCGGTCCTCACCATCATCCCCTATGCGGATGACGAACAGGCGATCGAGATCGCCAACGACACCGTCTACGGCCTCCACGCCTATGTCGCCGGCAAGGACGACATCCGCGCCCGCGCGGTGGCCGATCGTCTGGTCGCGGGCCGGGTGATCGTCAACGGTGCGCCGATGGAGCCGATGGCCCCGTTCGGCGGCTTCAAGCAATCGGGCATCGGCCGCGAGAACGGCGTGTTCGGGCTCGAGGCCTATCTCGAACCGAAGGCAGTGATGGGCTGATCGGACCTGGGGTTCAGCCTGCGCCGCCGATAAAGGGCAGGGCGGCGAACTTGGTCACGACGCCCGTCACCTTGTCGACGGCGCCGGCGATATCGTCGATCGTATGGGCGATCGCCTGGATCCGGTCGGCCTCCTTCTTCGCCGCCTTGGACAGGGTATTGATCTGGTCGATCAAGGTCCCCGACGCGATGGCATCGTCGATCTGCTCGATGCCAAGCACGGCGTGCCGCCGCAGCGTGTCGAGGATGCGGTCGTCGGTCGCCTTGGCCTTTTGGAAGACGGAATCCGGATCGTCCGAAAAAGGCGCTGACTGAAGGATCTGCATCGACATCGTCAGATCCTGGACCAGGGTGTTGCGCGTCTGCGCCCAGGCGCCGAGCGTCTTGAGCTGCGTGGCCATCACTCCTCCTCCTTCTGCTTCAGCGTCTCGATCGCGCTGCTGGTCACGCTCGCCAGGTCGAGCACTGCGTTGATCGCCGCTTCGAAATCGACATTGCTGCCCGATCGCGCCGCCTCGGCGAGTTTGCCATGCGCGACGCCGATCGCGAGATAGCGCTGCTGCTCCCCGCTGCGCGCATTATAGTCGGCGACGCGGGCGAACAGGATGTCCTGCGCCGACCGCAGATCGTCCGGAGACGCACCGTTCGACGCCAGCCGCGAGGCATTGACCTGCGCCTCGGCCGCCGCTTTCAGCAACGCGGCGGAATCGTACAGATCGAGCCGATCGTCGACATCGGCCAGCAGGCCCGTCGCCTCCTGCACCAGCGGATCGGCGGCAATGACGATCTTCTTCAGGACGCGCCCGCGCTCGGCCGCCAGGAACAGCCCGCCCGCCTTGGCGACGATGGAGGCGATCGCCCCGATCTTCGCGCCGGTCGTGCCCGGCGCCGCGCCCGTCGCCTTGCGGATCGCCCCGTCGAGATTGCCGAGCGACGTGGCAAGCCCCGTCACCGACGTGGAAAAAGCCTCCTGGTCCTTGGTGGTGTCGGCCGCGAGCAGGATCAGGTTGTCGGAATAGTCCGACAGCGCCTGGCCGAGCGCCTTGATATTGGCATAGGTCGGCACCCGCTCGATCGGCTTGTTGTTGATATCGACCAGGGCGCATGGCGCCCGCGGTGCCGTAGCGGCGGGATCGGGTGGCAGCAGCAGGAGCGCGCAATCGGGCGACAGGCGCAGATCGACATGGTTCGTCGCCAGCGCCGCATGGATCCGCTCCTTCTCGTCGGCGGTCAGCGCGGTGAGGCGTTCGTCCTGCACCGCGACCGATGCCTTGGTCAGCGTCCCGAACTGGCCGACCGAGTCGCGATAGGCGGTATTGATGCATCCGCTGAGGCAGGTCAGCATTGCCGCGACCGCGACGGCCTTGCGCCCGCGCCACCATGGCCCCGGTTCAGCACGTGTCAGGTCCACCTGTTCCTCCTCCGTTGCCGGCGATCGCCCGGGCCCGCGCAGATTACGCCTTCGCCGCGGCGAAGGGTCGATTTTTGGCACCGTATCGGTGGTATCGGCGAACCGCGACTCCGATAGCCCCGGGGCCGTTATGCCCGATCCCAATAGGGCGGATCGCCGAAGCTTCGCCTGAGGCTTGCGGTCAGCGCGGCGATCTTGGTCGAGGCGCTGCGATCGCGCGGATAGGCGAGGAACAGCTCGGCACCCTCCGCCTCGAGCCCGATAGCCACTTCCACCAGCGCGCCGCTTGCCAGCTGCTCATGCACGAAGAAGGTCGGCAGCAGCGTGATACCGAGCCTGGCCAGCGCCGCGTCGCGCATGACCAGGCCGTTGTTCACCCGCAACGCTGCGCGCGGCCGCAGCACCGTCCAGCCGTCCGCCCCGGCGAAGCGCCAGTCCGCATCGCGATTGGCGTAGAGGATGCCGCAATGCCCCGCCAGCTCGGCCAGGGTCGCGGGCCGGCCCTTTTCGGCGAGATAGGCAGGGGAGGCGACCAGCACGCGTCGCGTCGTCGCCAGCCGCTTCGCCACCAGCCGCGTATCGCCGACCGGTCCATGGCGGATCACGGCGTCGAATCCGCTCGCCGCCGCATCGACGAAGCCGTCGTCCAGCTCGAGCGTCAGGTCGATATCGGGATGGTCGCGCAGGAAATGGTTCAGCGCCGGTCCCAGATGCAGGATGCCGAACCCCACCGGCCCCGACACCCGGAGCGGCCCGGCCAGCGTGCCGCGCCGCTGCGCCATCTCCGCCGCCGCCTCGCGCGCCTGATAGAGGATCTGCTGCGCGCGCGGCAGGAAGGTGTGGCCGTCTTCGGTCAGGGTCAGCTTGCGCGTGGTGCGCTGGATCAGCCGCGTGCCGAGCGTGCGCTCGAGCTCGGCCAGCCTTTCGCTCACCACGGATTTGGCGAACCCCAGCCGCCGCGCCGCCGCGCTGATCGATCCCGCCTCGGTGATCGCGGTGAAGGCGACGAGGCCGTCCAGCTTCATCATCGTTCGGTTATCCCGGACACTAGTTTCAGGATAATGCTACTAGTCCGAACGACGGATAGCGATCATTTTCCGCTGCAAGACGGGCGCCCCGGTGGCGCCCCAACAGGGGAATTTCGATGCTTCGTTCCTTGATGCTTGCCGGCGCCGCTTTGATCATGGCCGCGCCCGCTACCGCCCAGGTGCCGCCCTATCCGGCGACCTTCCACACCGAGGAGATCGCGACGGACGGCGCGACCATCCATGTCCGCATCGGCGGCAAGGGTCCCGCGGTCGTGCTGATCCACGGCTATGGCGAGACCGGCGACATGTGGGCGCCGATGGCGGCCGATCTGATGCGCGACCATACCGTGATCGTGCCCGATCTGCGCGGCCTCGGCCTGTCCTCCAAACCCGCAAGCGGCTTCGACAAGAAGACTCAGGCGGGCGACATCCTGGGCGTGCTCGACCGGCTGAAGATCGGCAAGGCCGACCTCGTTACCCACGATATCGGCAACATGGTCGGCTTCGCCTTTGCTGCGCTCCATCCCGATCGGGTCGGCCGCTTCGTGCTGATCGACGCGCCGGTGCCCGGCGTCGGCCCCTGGGAGGAGATCCTCAAGAACCCGCTGCTCTGGCATTTCCGTTTCGGCGGGCCCGACATGGAGCGGCTCGTCGCGGGGCGGGAGCGCATCTATCTCGACCGCTTCTGGAACGAATTCTCCGCGGTGCCGGCGCACTTCACGGAAGGGTCGCGCGAACATTACGCCAAACTCTATGCGCTACCCGGCGCGATGCATTCCGGCTTCGCCCAGTTCGCCGCCTTCGATCAGGACGCGATCGACAATCGCGCCTGGCTCGCCGCCAATGGCAAGCTCAAGATGCCGGTCCTCGCCCTCGGCGGCGAGAAGAGCTTCGGCCTGACCATGGCGGTGGTGATGCGCGGCGGTGCCGACAATGTCACCGAAGGCGTGATCCCGGGCTCGGGCCACTGGATCATGGAGGAGAACCCCACCGCAACCGTCGCGATGGTCCGCGGCTTCCTGGTCCCCGCGCAATGACCTGTCTTCGCCCGCTCGCTGCGAGCGGCACCGCGCAGGCGGAGGAGTGCAATTCCGGGGGGCTTTGAGGGGGGAGGGGCGTCCGCCTCATGCGGACGCCCCATCGCGTTCATTCCGATCGCCGTCATTTCAGCAGGTTGAAACCGCTGCCAATGAACACGCCGAACGACACCTTCTTGGTGTCCGATCGCCACCCGACGCGAACGCCTCCCTTGAGGCCGGAGTCGCCGTCGCTGAGGAAATAGAGCGGCACATCCACCCCGACCACATTGTCCAGCGCGTCCCAGGTCACCTGGGGCGCGATCGCGATCGGGGCGATCGTGCCATCCCCGCGCCTGAACCGGTGCCTGAGCCCGAGCGCCACGAGCACGCCCTCGTCGAGCGTCGGTGCGGCCGGCGATGCCGATGTGCAGGTGACCGGCGTCGTGCCGATGCCCGCCGGGCAGAGGATCTCCTCGTCCGCGGCCTTGTATGCCCGCTCATAGCCGACCGATGCGCTGATCGCTGTGCTGGAGCCGCGCAGATAGCGGGTATAATAGCCCTTCGCGCTGAACTGCGCCTTCCGGGCATCATGCGCGGCGAGCGTTGTGGGATCGACATAGTCGAACTTCTTGTATCCGACCGCCGTTTCAAAGCCCCAGTCGAAGGAATCGCCCGGCAGTTGCGCCTCGTGATACGCCCCGAGCTTCCCCGAAAGATGGGTGACGATCAGGGATTCCGAGCCGTTCTCCGGATTGTTGCATTCCTTGATCTCGTCGTCGCGCGCCTTTTCCACCGCGGTCCGCTGCTCGGGGTCGGGGTTCGGGCCAAGGTCGGCGCTGCTTCTGATGAAGTGGTCGCCCGCCTTGCCGCGGCAGATCGCTTGCGCCTCTTCGAAGATGCGCTCGGCATCGGCCGCTATGTCGAGCCGGGCGGAACCGCCGAACTGTCCCCAGCGCAGCGTCAGCTTCGTGCCGTTGGCGAGCCCGTCCAGCGTCGTCGGCGCCGCATCGTTCTTGCCGTCGAACGGCGTCGAGACGATCATGCTGAACTGCTCGAAATAGGCCGTGACGGTATTCGCCTTGCCGTCGCGGAGCTTCCGCTCGCCCGATAGTTGAAGGCCGATCGAAGCGGAATCGTCCCCGGTTCCGGCGGTGACTTCGATCTGCTGGGCGGAAATGCCGCCGAAGCGATCGGTCGGCCCGGCCTCCTGCGCGGTCGCCGCGCAGGGCGCCAGAAGCAGCGCGACCGCCAGCGGCGGCGCCATGCGATATCCCGGACGCGCGCTCATAGCGTGAACTTCTTCCAGCCGGTGCAGTGCGGCTCGCCGACCTGGCTGACTTCGGCCTTTTTCAGTTTGCAGACCTCGGTGGCGCCACAGGTCACCGTCACCGCCAGCGTCTCGCCCGCTTTGCCGAAGAAGGTGTAGAGCAAGGTGTGGCTCGATCCGTCGCCGCATGATCCCTCGACGTCGATATCCGCCTCGCCGGTGCCCCGGCCCGGGACCGCGACGACCTTGCCGTCGATCGCGATCGTGATGATCGTGGCGCCGTCGCTCGGCTCCGTCTTGACATGCAATCTCGCCATATCCGCCCGCTCCTTCGATGGAGAAGGCCGAATGACATGAACACCGTGTCCACACGCGTGACGGCCATCACGCCCCCGCAACGAATCCGCAGCCTTGCCCCCGTCAGAGTCCGACCCCACATCCGCGCTTCACGCGTTGACCTCCCGCGCGGCCTCCATTATCTCTAGAACAAATCTGGAACAGACTGGCTATGCTCACTCACATTTCCGTCCGCGGTGCGCGCGAGCACAATCTCAAGGATGTCTCGATCGACATCCCGCGCGACACGCTCACGGTGATCACCGGGCTGTCCGGATCGGGCAAGTCGAGCCTCGCCTTCGACACCATCTATGCCGAGGGTCAGCGCCGCTATGTCGAGTCGCTCTCGGCCTATGCGCGCCAGTTCCTGGAGCTGATGCAGAAGCCCGATGTCGATCATATCGAGGGCCTCTCGCCCGCCATCTCGATCGAACAGAAGACCACCAGCCGCAACCCGCGCTCCACCGTCGCGACCGTCACCGAGGTGTACGACTATATGCGCCTGTTATGGGCGCGCGTCGGCATCCCCTATTCGCCCGAGACCGGCCTGCCGATCGCGGCGCAGACCGTCAGCCAGATGGTCGACCGCGTCATGGCCCTGCCCGAGGGCACGCGCCTGTACCTGCTCGCCCCCGTCGTACGCGGCCGCAAGGGCGAGTATCGCAAGGAACTGGCCGAGTGGCAGAAAGCGGGCTTCACCCGCGTCCGCATCGACGGCGAACTGTACGAGATCGACGAAGCCCCGGCGCTCGACAAGAAATACAAGCACGACATCGAAGTCGTGGTCGACCGTCTCGTCGTCGGCCCCGACATGTCGACGCGCCTGGCGGACAGCTTCGAGACCGCGCTGAAACTCGCCGAGGGGCTGGCCTATGTCGACCTGGTCGACACGACGGTCGAGGCGCTCCAGACGGGAGAGGGGAGCGGCAACGCCCTGCGCGAAATGCCGCAAACCTTCGTCGCGGAAAGCAATACCCCTCTCCCAGCGGGAGAGGGAGGGGCCCAGCCAAAGGCTGGGAGGGTGAGGGCGACCAAGGCTCAGGCCGCTTCGTCCGATCACCCCAGCCTCTCCCAGGGGGAGAGGGCTTCAAGCGGCATGAAAAACACCGGCATCCCCGCCAACCGCATCGTGTTCTCCGAAAAATTCGCCTGCCCCGTCTCCGGCTTCACCATCGCCGAGATCGAACCCCGCCTGTTCAGCTTCAACGCCCCGCAAGGCGCATGCCCGGCCTGCGACGGCCTCGGCGAGAAACTCCTGTTCGACGAGGAACTCGTCGTCCCCAACCACGCGCTCTCCATCAAGAAGGGCGCCATCGTCCCCTGGGCCAAATCCAACCCGCCCAGCCCGTACTACATGCAGGTCCTGGGCAGCCTCGCGCGCGAATTCGGCTTCAGCCTGGAAACCCCGTGGGAGGATCTCCCCGGCGAAGTGAAGCTGATCATCCTCCACGGCACCGCCGGCAAGCCCGTCACGCTCACCTTCGTCGACGGCAAGAAGTCCTATGACGTGCGCAAGCCGTTCGAGGGCGTCATCGGCAACCTCAACCGCCGCATGCTCCAGACCGAAAGCGCCTGGATGCGCGAGGAGCTCAACAAATATCAGAGCAGCGCCGCGTGCGAGGTCTGCCACGGCGCCCGCCTCAAGCCCGAGGCGCTGGCGGTCAAGCTCGGCATGCGCGACATCTCCTCGGTCACCCGCCTTTCGGTGGTCGATGCGCTCGCCTGGTTCACCGCCATCCCGTCGGCACTGACCACGCAGCAGAACGCCATCGCCGAACGCATCCTGAAGGAAATCCTCGAACGGCTCGGCTTCCTCAACAATGTCGGCCTGGATTATCTCAACCTGGATCGCACCTCGGGCACGCTCTCGGGCGGCGAGAGCCAGCGCATCCGCCTCGCCTCGCAGATCGGCTCAGGGCTCTCGGGCGTGCTCTATGTGCTCGACGAGCCGAGCATCGGCCTGCACCAGCGCGACAACGACATGCTCCTGAAGACGCTGCGGCGCCTGCGCGATCTCGGCAATACCGTGCTGGTGGTCGAGCATGACGAGGATGCGATCCGCACCGCCGATTACGTCATCGACATGGGCCCGGGTGCGGGCGTCCATGGCGGCGAGATCGTCGCGCACGGCACGCTCGATCAGGTGCTGGCCAGCAAGGACAGCATCACTGCGGACTATCTCTCCGGCCGCCGCGAAGTGTCGGTGCCGGACGTGCGGCGCAAGGGCAATGGCAAGAAGATCACCGTCCACAACGCCACCGCCAACAATCTGCGCAGCGTCACCGCCAGCCTGCCGCTCGGCACCTTCACCTGCATCACCGGCGTGTCGGGCTCGGGCAAGTCGAGCTTCACCATCGACACGCTCTATGCCGCCGCCGCGCGCCAGCTCAACGGCGCGCGCGTGCTCGCCGGCAAGCATGAGAAGATCAGCGGCCTGCAATATCTCGACAAGGTGATCGACATCGATCAGTCGCCGATCGGCCGCACCCCGCGCTCCAACCCCGCGACCTATACCGGCGCCTTCACCCAGATCCGCGACTGGTTCGCGGGCCTGCCCGAGAGTTCCGCGCGCGGGTACAAGCCCGGCCGCTTCAGCTTCAACGTCAAGGGCGGCCGCTGTGAGGCGTGCCAGGGCGACGGCCTGCTCAAGATCGAGATGCACTTCCTGCCCGACGTCTATGTGACGTGCGACGTGTGCCACGGCGCCCGCTACAACCGCGAGACGCTCGAGGTGAAGTTCAAGGGCAAGTCGATCGCCGACGTGCTCGACATGACGGTCGAGGACGCGGTCGAGTTCTTCAAGGCCGTCCCCCCGATCCGCGACAAGATGGCGATGCTGGCGGAAGTCGGCCTCGGCTACGTCAAGGTCGGCCAGCAGGCGACGACCCTGTCGGGCGGCGAAGCGCAGCGCGTCAAGCTGGCCAAGGAACTGTCCCGCCGAGCAACCGGCCAGACCCTCTACATCCTCGACGAGCCCACCACCGGCCTGCATTTCGAGGACGTCCGCAAACTGCTCGAAGTGCTCCACGCGCTGGTCGACCAGGGCAACACGGTCGTGGTGATCGAGCATAACCTGGATGTCATTAAGACCGCCGACTGGGTCCTCGACCTCGGCCCGGAGGGCGGCGTGAAGGGCGGCGAGATCGTCGCCGAGGGCACCCCAGAGAAGGTGGCGAAAACGAAGGGGTCGTTTACCGGGCAGTATCTTGCGCCATTGCTGGAACGTGGGCGGGAGCGGGTGGCGGCGGAGTGAGTGAAATGACATACGGCATTGGCGACAAGGTTAAATTGAGTTCTGGCGGCCCTACAATGACAGTGGAATCTGTTAGCGGTTCAAAAGTTATTTGTGTCTGGTTCTATGATCATCAGGTTAGGAGGGATGTATTTGACATTGATATGCTTAGAACCCCTGGCTCTCCCGTTGTTATTACTCGTAATCAGAGTAGATTTAGAGATTCGGGTGGGTATTGAAATGCAAAATTTCGTAGTTAGTTCAATTTGTATCCGGCGTTTTTCAGCTCTTTACTTATAGAGTATGCTATCTCTTCAATATCCTTATCGAACCTTTTGTAAATAACTCCGCTGACATCACTCGGAAGGGTTACGGGGCTTTTGTATAGGCAGCAGGTGCGAGTTCGGCCTAGTCTTCCAACAAAGTAGCCGAATTCGAATATCACGTTGGGGCGTGCTCGATGCTCTTTGAGACGCGCGCTATCCTCTTTGCTTTCCTCTGATGCAAGATACGTTACTTCATCTGGTGTAAGTAGAATGAATGCATAACCCACATCTGCATAATCTTCGAATTTTTCGATTATCGTGCGCCCTCCGTCCGCCTGCCTATGTAACACCATCGGTTCAAGGCCCATTTCGGAAAGGAGTATCTCTAGGTCCGTTTTGGATTTGTCATCGTGGCCGTGCACTATAAAGACTCTATTGGAATAGTTCAGCGGAGCCTTGGAGGAGCTGTTATTGAGCTCACCAAATGTGTCGTCACCGAGAAGGTCGCGAGCTGCCTCAAGCGCGCCCATATAATGCGACATCGCTAAAGAAAAGTTATCCTGTCCGTACCCAGGTAAATTGATGCGGTCAGCCGCTGAAATCATTTTGAACTGGGCGCTATCGGATTTGAATAACGCAGAGATGGCGCCCGAGACCCGGACCTTCCATGAAAGCCAAGCCGATGTATATGACTCGACGTAGCCGCGCTCCGTCTTCGTCGAAAAATTATCAAATGTGAATTTGTTCCCTGACTCTATGAGGTCGTCGATCTTCTTAAGTGCGCCTTCCATTGTTTTTACCTCGGATTAGAAATTGGAGTGTTGCGCATCGCACTCGAGTGAAGTGAGGCTGCGTGGGCGCACGAAATCCCGCGGCGATTTAGGCGATCAAACGCACCAAACGATAAAAACAGAGGGCGAGTTAGCCGGCGGTTTTCTCTCGAACCTCATCGACCAGTGTTGCGAAACCACTTCCGGCCCGCCCGATCGTCATTAGTTCGCCGACGTCCATGTAGCGTAGTCCTGTCAACGTTACCGGCACCTTTCGAAGGGCCGCCGCTTCTGCCAATCGTACAATATCAGACACATCTCGATATTGTACGTTGGTAGTGATCGGGATGCCGGCGTCGACGAGCGCTATAACATCATCCATATCGCGGTAGCGCATGGCGCACTCCTATTTTCGAAAACTGCTTATGATCAGTTTCCTTTATATCGTCACGCTTCTTATTGCGATTTTGGCCTCCTTGTCCGAGCTAGCTTGAGTTACGGTGCCACGTGCAATAACCCCCAAACTTCGCACTCGACCAGTCCCGTCCGCAGCCATCGATCCTTACTGAGCTATCGGCCGCCCATGCAGGGTACTGAACAGAATTACGGTGACAGTGCACTTTATTCGCGCAGCGAATCCCGCACCACTACGGTAACAGTTTACTACTTAAGTCGCCATAGGAAGCCGCAATCACCGGCCGAAATGCCCGGCTTTCAGAATAAGCCGCGAGCTTCGCCTCGTATCAAAAACCGAACCAATCCTACGCCCAACGCCACCAGAACCACGATCGCAAGCCGTAACAGGCCCGTGCGCCAATCGTCGTCGTTGATCTCGACGCCTTCCGGAATATTGTCGTCGTCGATCCACGCACGACGAAACGTCCATCGCCAGTAAAGAAACACGAAGAGCGCGGCCGGCAGGGCGGCAACGGGAAACAGGATGTCGGCCGGGATCGAAAGCTTGGGGGAGCCCTCGGTCGTGTCGATGGCGATCGTGACGCCCACCACCGATAGGAAATAGGCCAGGCCGGTTATCCAGCTTGCCCGCTTCGTCGGCGCTGCCTGGGGAACGATGAAATAGGAGAACGCCAACGTCGCGAGGAGCATCAGCAAAAGCGCCGCACCCGCGAAAAACGCGCCAATCTGAAGTACGTCTTTGTCCACTCTATCGCCCCCTCCCCCGGAATTATGCGCCAGTTTACTCACTGGGTTGCCACAGGGAGGCCTCGGCCATCACGCCGAAACGCGTAGCTGCCCTCTGCTGGTCCCGCCCCCGCGATACCCTAACCCTTCGCCGCCGCGATAAGCGCAGGATCGGAAAGCGCCTTCCGCACCAGCTGCGCATAAAGCGCATTATACTGCAGAAACGCCTCCTCGATCGCGAGCGCGCCGATGAAATCGGAATGCCATTTCGCGTCCACACGATAGTCCTTGGCCAGCACCAGTTTGCCATTGCGCCACAGGCTGATCCTGGCGCCGAGCGACCCGCCGCCCTTCTTGAAATCCTCGCTCGCCCGGCTTTCCGTCAGCACGCCGTCGAGCCGCAGCGGCGATGCGGGGTCGAGCTTCCCGGCCGCCTTCAATTCGGTCTCGAAGGTCGCGCCGAGAAATTCGGCGAAGGTGCGCCCCTTCGGCGCATGCAGGACCGAAAGCCGGATCTGGATCGCGCGACCGATGTCGCGGCTGGCCGGCGTGAAGGCGCCGAGCGCCATCGGCGGCACGCCCTGGTCGCGCAACACCCGCATCGTTTCGAGCGACGGCGGCACCTCGTCGATCGCCGAGGTGCAGCCGCTCGCCGTCACGCAGCCGAGCACGAGCAGGGCGGCCCGAAAGCGGGGGAACCGCCCCATCGGGCTCAACGCGGAAAGGACGGGTCGGAGACGAGGTTGTTCGCGCCGCGCTCCAGCGCCTGGCGGACAAGGACCTTTACCGCCTCATCGACCTTCGCATATTCCGTGCCCGGGATCTCGACGTCCTTCTTGCCATATTTCCCGTACAGCTCGTGCGTCACCTCGGTATGGATCGGTGCGGCACCGGTCGCCGCGACATAGTCGAAGCTGACCACATAATGGTCGACGGTGACGACGCCACCGAACAGGCCGAAACCGAGGCCGGCGCCAAAGGCCTGTTTCTTGGCCTTGTCGAGATCTTCCTTGATCACCACATTGTTGAACTTGATGCTGATCACCGCCCCGTCGGCGGTCGGTGTCTCGACCACCTCGCTGAAGTCGCCGGTCTTCTTCAGGTCTTCGATGGCCCACAGCTTGACCGTCTTGGTCGCCTTGGCGTTGACCTTGCCATTGCGCTGGAACTCGAAGAGGATCTGCACCGGCTTCGGCGTGGCGGGGGTGACTTTTTCCTCGGGCTTCACCTCGCCAAGGGCATTCGCGACGTAGAATTTCATCGCCTGCGCCGCCTGCGGCGACAGGAACACGGCAAACAGCGCAACCGCGATGGCGATCAGCACCAGATACGGCCTGCGACCCTGTAAAATCATCTTTCCCTCCCCCGAACTTTGCGATGCTTGTGCCAATAGGAGCGGGGTGCTGCAAGTATGTTACGATGCCGATACCAGTTTCCGGATGCGCCCGACCCGATCTTTTAAAGCCTAACTGTCGAACCGAAGCGCCCGGTTATCCCCGCCCCAGAAACGATACAGCTTGTCCCACCACTTCCGCGTCTCCGGCCGCAGCCAACGCTCGAAATCCGAGGCCCGGACGCCTTTGCGCGTCTTGTAACGACGGTCGTCGCCACCAAGTTGGTTCTGGAGCGACTCAAGCAAACCGATACTCGCCGCTTCGCTCACATATGCGTCCCCCTCGACATGCCATCGCTCGACCACGTCGAACACGGCGTCGAACCCGTCGGTATCGCCCGCACCGAGCCGTTGGATGAGGTGCTCTGCGAGAGAATCCTGCGCCAGATAGAGCGGCAGCCCATCCTCTTTCGTCTCTTCCTCTTCGGACCATTCTGCGAGAAACGCATCCCACCGGGAGCGGAATGACGGGTCCGCTACGAGCAACAGCTCAAACATTTCCGAGCGGGTAATGAGTGTCGGCATGATCGATCTCTATGGCGGCATTCACGATCCGTCGAGAAGCGCGCGGAATTGCGGGTTTACGATACCACACGCTCCAACCCATTTCTTGTTCGGCGCGCCCGCCGACCCGGGCGGCCTGGTCGAGCGTCTGCGTAAGGCAAATGGCGCGCGTCGCCGACAGGCAGGTGCCCTATGTCCCGGACTGATCGTCCGGCACGGACCGGCACGCCGCTCCATCCGCAGGCACTACCGCAATCCCGGCAACCCTATGCTACCCTCATCCCGCACCGGCGACTCAACCCGCCGCCACCACGCCATCACGATAGCGCCCGCACATCGCGCCGCGCCCCACGACCCCGGCCACCGCGCCGACAGGAAAGAAAACAATGGAAGACTACCAACCCACCACCCCTGCCCCCAATCGCCGCATCGCGCTGCTGATCGACGCCGACAATGTCTCGCACACCAAGATTGCGCTGATCCTGGCCGAGCTCTCCAAATACGGCACTGCCAATATCCGCCGCGCCTATGGCGACTGGGGCAGCGCCGGCCTGAAGGGCTGGAAGGAGAAGCTGCACGCCTTCGCCATCCGCCCGATCCAGCAGTTCAGCTATTCCACCGGCAAGAACGCGACCGACATCGCCCTCGTCATCGACGCGATGGAGCTGCTCTACACCCAGAAGCTCGACGGCTTCTGCATCGCGTCCAGCGACGCGGATTTCACGCCCCTGGTCATGCAGCTCAAGGCGAACGGCCACGACGTCTATGGCTTTGGCGAGCGCAAGACGCCGGATCCGTTCGTCAACGCCTGCACGACCTTCCTCTATCTCGACAGCCTCGCTGATCCCGCCGCACCGGCCCCCGCCGCCCCGCCCGCCGAAAAGGGCAAGGACAGCAAGACCGCCGGCACCGGCGCAAAGTCAAAGGCCGAGGCGCCCCCGCCGAAATCGCCGGGCAAGGTCCTCGCCCAGGATGCGACCCTCGTCACCATCCTGCGCGGCGCGGTGGAGGCGGCCGCCTGGGACGACGGCTGGGCCTCGATGCCCGCGGCCGGCAGCGCAGCGAAACGCCAGGCCTCGATCGATCCGCGCAACTACGGCATGCGCAATTTCCCCGAGCTGTTCGAGGCGATCGGCCTGTTCGACATCTACAAGGGCGAGGGCGGCCACAGCTTCGTCGCCGACAAGCGCAACAAGGACAAGGCACCGCGGCCGTCGCGGTGAGGCGGATGGGGGCTACGGTGGCAGTTCGCCGTCCGGCAGCCGCAGCGCGTCCCGATCAGCGGATATAGAGCCATCCGTTCCCGGCGCCCGTCCCATCGGCTTCGCCCCATTTCGACGCCATGCCCTTCCAGTAAGCGCCGTTGGACTGCCCGCCATCGGCAAGCTCGCCCCCGCCCGAGATCGAGCCGCTCCAGCAGGAATGATACCACCATGGCGCGCCGCCGCCATAAAGGCTCGCGCATGATCCCGGATATTTGTCGTTGTCCTGGTCGATCGTCGACCAGCGATTGCCGCCCTGGTTGGTAAAGAGTTCGGGAAGCTCGGTCGTTCCCGCTATCCCTTTGCAGGACGCTTGCTTGAAGGTGATCATCCAGCCGTCCGTCGGGACGAGGTCGAATTGGCAGCCCGCCTGCCGATCGACCTGATTCAGATCCCCGTAATTGTGCGCCCAGACATACGCCATTTCACGCCGCTTGCCTGCATCGATGATCCGCCGCCACCAGCGCAACCCAGTGAAAACTTCGAAGGATTGAAGGTCCTGCGAAGCCTGGGTGATCATCGCACCGCGGTAGCGGGGCAGGGTTTCGATCGACGCGCCCCAGTGGAGATCGGAGACGAGTTTGCCCCTGCCGCCGCGCAGGTTGCTCCACACCAGCGTCCAGCCCCCCTTGAGGTTGTCGAACGTGGTGTCGTTGTTGCAATACATCAGCACCTGGTGCTCGTCGTCGAGCGTCACCCAGTAGAAGCCGGACTTCGCGTTTTGCTTGCCGGCCATTGAGCCGCAACTTTGATTGAGCGGACTCGCACGCGTGTTCAGCGCTTCGCGCGGTACCGATTTGGTCTCGGGTGCTGCCGGCACCTGCGCCTCGGCAACGGAGCAGATGAGCAACGCGCAGAGTGGAGCGATTGTCCTGAGCATGACGATTCCTTTCCCGGTCGGAAGCAGAAAAGTAGCGCGTCATCTCACCCGGCCTCGTGATGGCCGTCACGCCCGCAATCGGGAATTACGGCGCGGTGCGCCAATGGGTACCCGTTCCAGCCTCAGTCATCGAACCGAAGCGCGCGGTCATCCCCTCCCAGAAGCGATACAGCTTCTCCCACCGCGCCGCGCTCGATTCAACCGCGCGCGCCACGCGCTAGAAGCCGGCATGCGCATCCACCCAACCTCACACCGCGATCGGCAGGGGAAAGGCGTCCCGGCTCCAGTCGATCAGCGTGGTCGGGTCGACCGCGTCGAGCCCGTCCTCGGCATAGACCGCGTGCAGCGCGCGCGCGATCCGGTAATCCTCGATATAGTCGATATCGACCCCGGCCAGCTTGGACAGCTGCTCCATCACCGGCTTGTCCCCGATGAAATATTCGCGCTGCAGGATATCGCGCCTGGCGCACATATACAGGCTGTTGGTCACCTTGAACCAGTCGGGCAGCTCCTGCGAGATCGTGTGGTCGCGCGTGGCGCGGTAGTTGAGCGATCGGCCCTCCGCCCAGAAATATTCCTTGAGCAGGTTCACGCCCACCAGCGAGTCATGGTCCCCCAGGATCACCTGATCGTGATAGGTGCGGAACGCGTTCAGATATTCCTGCGGCGCCATCAGCGGGCACACCACGGTGCTCCAGGCGATATGCTCGTGCGGGATGTCGCGGACGATGCCGGTGATGACGTCGCGGAACGGCGCGACATGGTCGATCGCCAGCCGCATCGGGCGCTTGTGCCGCGACACGCCGAAGCGATCGGCGAGCGCGAGGAATTCATCGTCCTCCGAACTCAGATAGATCCGCGCTGGGTCGATCACCGTAACGAGCTGGCGCAGCTTCCACTCGATCAGGGACGCGGCATCGCCGAACGGCAGCATCGATTTGTTGGCGATGCGCGAGCTGCCCTTGCGGACGGGCACGACGACGGCAAGATCATACATGAGATGGCCTTTCGGTGGGATTGGGTCCGGTCACGCGGCCGCCCGCAGCGGGAGCCGGGGCAGGCGGGCGGCGCCGGCTTGCCAGCGCGCCTCGTTGACGGAGTTGGCGACGCGGTCGATCAGGTCGGCGGCGGTCAGGCCGGGCGTGGCCGGGTCGAACACATGGTCGATCAGGTGGAGCGCGAACCAGCTCAGCGCATCCGCCGGATCGGCGGCGCGCGCCGTGCCCGCGTCGATCGCGGCGGCAAAGGGGTCGAACGCGTCATAGGCGTTCATCCAGCCGCCGGTGCGGAAGCGCGACAGCCGCAGCATCGGCGTCCCGAAAAAGGCGCAGCCGCCAAAGCTCTTGGAATTACCGACGATCATGCCGTCGCAATAGCGCGCCAGCTTCATCGTCGCGCCGCCGGGCCCGTCGATCGCCGGCACCATCCGGACTTTGCCGCCATGCGTCGCGATCGCCGCGTGCAACGGCGCATTGTCGCAATGCACTTCGTTCAGCGGATGGTTGGTCACGGCGAGGATCGTGTCGTCGTCGATCCGGTCGGCGATCTCGTCGATCAGGGCGATGTTGCTCGGGAAGCTGTAATGCTGCGCGAAGAACATCTCCTCATGCTCGTACTCGAGCGGCAGGCCGATCAGCTTCCTGCCCTGCGGCAGCCCGGCGCGCGCCAGGAAGGCGTCGCGATCGGGCGGGCCGAACCGCGCATGCGCGTCGTCCCACCAAGGTCGGAACAGCGCATCGATCCGCGCGCGGGCGGCGGGCTCGATCGGCGGCATCATGGCATGGTCGAACAGGGTGTCCGGCAGCCACACCGTCGCCGGGTCGGTGGCGAAGGGCGGGGCGGCGCCTTCCATGATGAAGCGGACGATGCCGGGGAAAAGGGCAGGGGTGGCCAGGTCGGCGCTGCGGCACAAGGTCAGGTCGGCGCCGATATCGTTGACCAGCGCGATCAGGTCGGCCTCGTCGGCGGCGGAGGTGCGGAGCCTGGGATGATCCTCCCCGTCGAGGATATACCAGTCGACCGTCTCCAGGTCGGCGCAGCGTGCGAGCTGCCCGGCACCGATCCCGGTCCCGCGCCACATCGGCGGCACGAGCACGCTGACCTTCGCGTCGCGCGCCATGATCCGGATGATCGGCGCGACGATCGCATCGAACCACCAGGGGGTCACGACCGGCAGATAGAAAAGAACGTGCATGGCTTCCCGATCGGCGACGGCGATTGTCGGCATTGCTGGGCCGTCGCTGGCGTCGTTGTGGAAGTGCCATGGTTAAGATCGCGCTAACCGTATCGGCGCGCGCGCGGCCCTCCGCCGCGATCCGCCCTCTTCTCTACGGGAAACAAAGGACCTCGGACCGGGAGCGGACTGCCGCTCCCGGCCCGGTGCAGAGATACGGTGCGACGTCCGCTTGCCCGATGGCGGGGCAAGCGAAGCCGCTCCCGCGCACGTCACATGACGTCGACGCTCTTGCTGACCAGGATATTCACCGCAACGCGGCGGTTCTGCGCCTTGCCTTCTTCGGTGTCGTTGCTCGCCAGCGGATCCGCCGTGGCCATCCCGGTCGGGGTCAGCATCCGATAGGGTTTCCAGCCGCACTTCTGCTGGAGATAATTGATGACGCGGTTGGCGCGCTTTTCGCTGAGCGCCTGATTGAGGTCGTCGCTGCCGGTCGAATCGGTGTAGCCGACCACCAGGATCAGGGCATTCTCCGTTGCCTCGGCGGTGGTTGCCGTCGAGCAGAGCTGGGCTCTATCCTCGGCGGACAGTTCCGACTTGCCGGTATCGAAGTGCACATTGGTGGTGCCCTTGATATTATATTTGTCGATATCGCCCAGGCGGCCGCGCAACGACTCCGTTGCCGCGGTCTGTTCCTCGAAGCGCTGGTCCGTCGCGTTGCGGATCATCGTCGCGGTCTTGAGGTCGTTCTTCCGGAAAGTGATCTGGCTTGCGACCAGCTCAGCGCCCGGCTGCCCGTCACCCGCCTGCAACGTCTTGACGGTAACCGGCATCCCGTTGAGCAGCGCGTCCGCGCCAAGCTTGCTATTGCCGCTGAACAGGCCGCCTCCGGCCTTGATCCGCGTGGTATCGTTGACGGCGATGATCACGCTGCTGCCGTCGGCGGTTTTGACTTTCAGCTTGTCGGCATTGCGCGCGGCGATGACGCCCTTGACCTCGGGCCCAGGGGTCAACGCAGCCGGAGTGCCATAAACGACGACATTGGATTCGGGCGAGCTCTGCTGCTGCTCTTGCTGCGGCTGCGGCTGCGGCTGTTGTTGTTCCTGCGCGGACACGATGCCCGTCACGGACACGGCCAGCGCGGCAACCAGGAAGCGCGTTCCCGGCCTTTTTGAAATGACACGCATGAGGCAATCTCCTTTGAATTGCCCCCCCGCGGCCTTGCGTGTCACGCCAAGCTGTCTCGCAGATGAACAAGCCCGGGAAAGTCGTTGGCCGAGCGGTTGGGTCGAGCGCACCGTGCGACGAACCGACATGGCCCGCGCTGCCAGCCGGCGATTTCCCACCGGGCGAATGGCCGATTCTGCCAGAAGCAAAGCTTCGTGCCGGCCCGGAACCACCGGCATTGGGCCGTTAGCGGCCTGATGACGGCGCCCGCCCCGCCGACCTGATCTCGGGTCGTGGTGCGTGCCCATGGAGCAGCACCCTGCGCGGCACCACGCATCCCATCTTTATCGCCCCGAATATCAACCCCGTTGCGCTCCAGCATCTTAATTCCTATCGGATAGATAGGAATAACCCGGCAAGGTGAGTCATGAGCAGCGATTCCGAATTCCTCTGGTACATCCCCAATCAAATCGGCACCGGCCATCGCGGCGACACAACGCCGGCGGGCGCCAACAGCCTCGACATATTGACCACCCACGCCAAAGCGCTCGAGGACCATGGCTGGAAGGGCGCGCTGCTCGGCACTGGCTGGGGGCGGCCCGATACCTTCACCCTCGCCACCGCGCTCACCGCGCGCACCACCAGCTTCGAGCCGCTGATCGCGATCCGCCCGGGCTATTGGCGTCCGGCCAATTTCGCTTCGGCCGCGGCGACGCTCGACGATCTGAGCGGCGGCCGCGTGCGCATCAACATCGTGTCGGGCCAGGACAATCTCGCCGCGTACGGCGACAGCGAGGGCGATCAGGCGCAGCGCTATGCCCGCACCAAGGAGTTCATGCAGCTCGTCCGCCGGCTCTGGACCGAAGAGAATGTCACTTTTGCCGGCGAGCACTTCCAGGTCACTGGCTCGACCGTGATCCCGCGCCTCCAGGCCCGCGGCGACCGGCGCCATCCCCGCTTCTATTTCGGCGGGGCCTCCGCCGCGGCCGAGCGGGTCGCCGCCACCGAGGCCGACGTCCAGCTCTTCTGGGGCGAGCCGCTCGACGGCGTGCGCGAACGGATCGAGCGGCTGAAGGCGCTGGGCCGGGATCTCGACCGCAATCTGCCGCCGCTCGAATTCGGCCTGCGCATCACCACGCTGGTGCGCGACACCACCGAACAGGCCTGGGCCGATGCCGAGGCCAAGGTCGCCGAAATGGCGAAGGGCGAGGGCAGGGGCTGGAACGACCACCGCACCTGGGTCGCGACGGGCCAGCAGCGCCTGCTCGATCTCCATGCGCGCGGCGAAGTGCTCGACGACAATCTCTACACCACGCCCGGCAAGTTCGGCGGCGGCGGTGCCGGCACGACCTGGCTGGTCGGCTCGGCGGCCGACGTCGCTGCCTCGCTGCGCAAATATGAAGCGCTCGGCATCACCCATTTCGTGCTGTCGGACACGCCCTATCTCTCCGAGATCCGGCGCCAAGGCGACCAGCTCCTGCCGCTGCTGCGCGGCCCGGCATGACGGGGAGGCGCCGGAAATGTCAGTGCGGACTGACATTTCCGGCTGCGCGGGCGCTGAAGCGCCAAGCTAAATATTTGAAATAGAATGGTATTATAACGTCGTCGCGACGACGACCCGCAAAATGTCAGCAACCCTCATGACATTTCCAACATCGCTCCAGCGGGATTCACTGTACCAGCGCGGACTCCGCTGCCGCATCCGGACCGCCGCGCCGGAACCTGATCGGCAGGTCGATCCAGCCCCGCAGGCTCCGCGGTTGATCGATCTCCGCCAGGCCCGTCGCGGGCCACTCGCTCCTGGCGGGGAACCATGCCGTTCCGAACAGGCGATCCCACAAGGTCGTGAACGCCCCGAAATTCTTGTCGAAATGCTTCTCTTCGAGCGAATGATGGATCCGATGAAACCGGTTGTCGCAAAAGAACACGCGCAACGGGCCGAGGTTGATGCTGGTCGGCGAGTGGATGAAGGTCGCCTGAAGATGGAGGATGATCAGCATCGCCGGGACAGTGGGGCCGGTATCGGTCACGATCAGGCTCACCGGCAGCAGCAGGAACACCGCCTGGAAAATCGGCTCGCTGACATGGTGGTATGAATTGGCCGCGTTCAATTCCCGGATCGAATGATGCACCGCATGAAACCGCCAGGCGAAGGCGTGCTGCGCCCGATGGAACCAGTAGAAGAAGAAGTCATAGACCAGCGCCGCCGCGATCGGCGCCACGACGATCGCCGCGATTCCTGTCCAGTCGAACGACATGGGCACGGTGAGGAGCGGCCTGATGCCGATCGCTACCCAGAGCGCGTGGAACAGCTTGAAGATCACCATGCTGATGGGCACGTACAACGCCCATATCCCAAGGCCGGTCAATCGCTGGTGAAGCGACTGCTTCTCGCGCGGAAACAGCAGTTCGACCGCCGTCATCAGCGACAGGCTGAACGCGCTCACAATGGCGACCGGGCGCGCTTCGGCCCATATTTCAGCAAACAGCGTCACCCGACCGCCCTATTCCGTCGCGCGATACGAAAGGGTTAATTCGCCAGGAGAATGGCGAAACTCGGGAACACTATACTAAGGCTGAACCGCTCGTTGGCACCGGCTGGTCACCCCCTCAGCAACCGCACTCGATCTTCACTGCCTGAGGCTGGCACTCGCGCGGGCATTTCACCGCGATCGCGCGACGGATCGACAGCATCTCGGAATAATGGCGTCGGCAGATCGCCTCATACACCCGCACCAGCCGCCGCAGCCGCACGATCCTGATGCCCCAGACGAACAGCGACAGCAGCAGCAGGAAGCTCGTCACCGTCAGCGCCGCGCAGGCGATCGGCGGCAAATGAAGCGCCGCGCACGCCATCGCGCTGGCGGCCACCGCGAGCCACAGCGAGAACAGGATCCAGTAATCGTGCCGCGCGGCCTTCCACACGTCGCAATGGAGCCGCAGCACCAGTTCGGCGTCCTGGGCCGTGAACGTCTTGTCCCAATAGTCGTCGATCAGCGATTTGCAGGGTTCTTCGTCGCAAGCCGACATGGTCGCCTCCCGCTTCTTCGCGGCGAACATAGCATATCCATCGTGCCTCTGCCCCCGAACATTACGGAAAGTTCATTCGCCACCCGATCGCGGCGATCCTAGACAGGGCACCCGGGAATCCTCTGGTCAGGGCGGATAGGATGGTCGCGATGGCGATGGCGATGGCGATGGCGGCGGCAGTGGCGGTCCCGGATTCGGCTCGCGCGATGACGGCAGCATATGAGTCCCTGTGCATGGCGGGGGATCAGTCGCCCCAGGCTGTTCTCGCCCTTGCCGATCGCAGCGGCTGGCGTCGCAGCGGGGCGGATGCGCCGAAGAATTTCGATCCGGCCTTCGATCGGCTCATCCGGGCTGGCGACGCGACGCTCATGCTGGATGTCCGCGACAGCGTGTCGCTCGGCGAACGCCGGACGATCTGCGGCATTTCCACCGCATCGCCCCAGCCGGCGCTCATCGCGGATGTCCAGGCAATGCTGGGCGTCGCCCCGACCTACCATGTCGCAGCCTCGGCAACCTTCTTTGCGGTGCGCGAGAACGGCACATGGAAGGACGGCTCGAAGCTGACCCGCGCGGAGTTCACGGTGGCCAAGGCCGCAGGCACATTCTACAGCGTGGTGGTTGGCGGCACCGATCACGATACGACGCTCTTCTCGTTGCGGGTCCGGCCAGATCGACCAGTCCCTTGATCTCGATCAGCGACATAAGTCCCGGTCGCACGGCCCGGCACACGCGTTCAGTCCGCTCCCGCAATCGAGGAGTCTTCCATGACTGACACCAGCCACGATGTCCGCACGCTCAACGGCCTGATCGCCACGACGCTCGACAGCGTCGACGGCTATGCCGAGGCAGCGAAGGACGCCGGGGAATGACCGCCACGTGCAGATGTTCAGGCCGCGCCACCGAGCGTCGCCGGGTCGTTTCTGCCCTCCAGACCGCTTACGGCTCGGTCCGCGCCGGCCATGACGAGATGCGCGATTTCAAGCACGCCCTCCAGGGCATCAACTAGGTGCTTCGGCGGCGGCGCGGTTCATGTCCGCGCCGCCGTCGATCCTTCACGGGCCGGCTGGCGGGTCGATGAGTGCTATGGCTTGGCGTTCTCCGGCTTTTTCAACATCAAGCTGATCCACTCGGTGATCTTCTCGGGCGGGATTGTCGCACTGACGTTTATCCGCGCGGCCAATTGACCTCCCTGGTTATAGAATGTTGCGTCCTTGACGATCGGGTTCATCGCGGAAAATTCTTCCGGAATCGCCTTGAGCAATGAATCGGGGGCGATCGCCTTGTTGATGGCTTTCCTCGCTTCCTCGTTCACATCGATGTTTGCCAGGGACAATATCCCTTTGGTGATGAAGACATACTGTCCCTTCAAATTGACGCTGGGTTGCCCGAGTACGATGCCGATTGTTCTGTCGTCGAGTTTCCTGAAGTAGATCGGGAGTGTCGCGTCGAAAGGTTGTGAAGCGGTCTTGTTCTTTATCGGGCTGCCTGGCCAGGTTATCAGCACAGGGACTTTTGTCTTGATACCAAATCCGATATTTTTCACCTGCCACTCTATTTTGGTGTTGGGAATGGGGTTCTCGAAGCAGCTCCAGATATCGACCTTCCCGCCTATCGCCATAAGCGCGTGATCGCCCTCGGCTCTCAAGTCCCTGTTGGGTAGGGAGACCACGAGATTGTCCAATTTGTAGCTGCCGCAATTGTCTTTGGGCAGCGGCATGGCTCCCAATATTTCCGGGAATTTTTGCTGCAAATCGCTCAGGTCCACTTCGAGCCTTGATTCGAGCGAGAGGCCTTCCTTTTTGGACACCACCTTGAAGTAGTTGTTCACGGTCACCCGCACCATTGTTCCGTTGACATCCTGGTCCTGGGAGATCGGTCCGATCAGGAACTCGGTTGGCTCTGCGGAAGGACTGGGCGTCGTTGCTGCCGGGCTGGCCTGAGGGGAGGGTGCCTGCCCCGTCGCCGCCACGGGCAGCATCAGCGCCACGGTCGCGGCCGCGAATGTCAGTTTATGCCTTCTGGTCATGTCGACTCTCCCTTCAGTGAGGAGGGCAGCGTAATTCCCCGCGACAGGTGGTCCGCGTGACGCCCGTCACGCCCCCCGCCCATATCCGGTCGCTAGGTCGATCCCTGGAAAAGGGAGGCGATCATGATGCGCTGACGAACATGTGCGCCGATGCCGGAGCCCCGATCCGGTTGAGAGGTGCGGATTCGGGAATTCCTGCCCGATACGCCGGCTTGCAGTCAGGCGAATGAGCAGGATCTGGTCAATTTCTTGTGCTGAGCGGTGGCTCGGAGAGGGTGGATTCCATGATACAGACATGCCTTGCAATATTGATGGCGATTCAGAGTTCGGGTTCCTTCGAGGAGCTTTCCGCCGCGCAGAACCCGTGTCCCGTGGACGAAACGGCCATGACGGCACGTTCGGACGCGATCGCGAAGACGTATGAGCAGCGGTTCGCGGAACTCGCTGCTCAGGTGCAACAGGAAGCGAAACAGATAACCGATGATGCGCCCAAGCCCAGTGCTGCTGGAACAGCTGTTGGGGTCGACGTGGAGATTGGATCGAAAAAGCACACGATTGTCATCGATCTCCCGCAATTCACGATGAGAGATCAGGATTTTGTCTTTTCCATTCCCGAGATGGCAAGTCGTCGGCAGGAATGGAAGTACAAGATTCCTGCGTCCAGGATGGTGACGAAGTGCGTGGACGGCCCGCCGGAAATCATATGCCCCACAAAGATGCGGTGCGTATTTGGCATCTGCACCAAGGTGCCCGATGGGCCGTGCCGAACGAGGCGGGGGACCATTTGTACCGATGTGCCAGAGTTCTACATGAACGAAGTGACCACGGTGCTGGATGTCCCGGAAGCGACGATGAAGCGTCGCACCTATACGACCAAGGTGCCGCAGGTAAGAATGACGAGGCGAGAGCTGAGTTTCAATATCCCCACCGTAACCGTGAGCAATGTACGGGCCGAGCTCAGACAGGTCAAAGAGCGGTCCGACGAGTTGGCGGCGATGTCGTCCGAGAAGGGGCAGGGGCTGGCTCAGGCAATGCAGGCCGAGATCGACCAGGGGAACGCTGCTGCCATTTCCGACCAGTTCGAATGCAGCAGGAACCATCTCAATTCGGTATTGCAGGCAGGCCTGACCTATTTCGACAATCAGATAGCCATATTTACGGCGGGGCGCGACAAGGCGCTGGAAGTCGGCGCCAGCGCGATCGCTAGCCAGAACGATACGACGATCGCACAACTTGTCGCCGCAAGGAACACGTTCGCTGACGAAACTCGCGTCGCGATCTCCAAGCTGGCGCCAGTCGAGCGTCAACAGATAAACGAGGTCCTGGCTGCCTCCTGAAATCAAGTGTCGCGGCCGTGAGCTACTCAGTATCTGCTCACGGCCGCCTTACCCCCGACACCCCTTCGCCCGCTGCAACCCGCGCAGGAAACCACGGCGCGCAAAGCCGGCATCGAACGCCGCATTCAGCCGACGCTCGGCCGGCCCCGCGCCGCTCACCTCGCGGACGAGCCCGCGGAACGGGATCAGCGAATTCACCACCGCCGCCCCGCCTGCCTTGGCGATGTTGCGCTTCTTCGCCGGGGCCTCATCGTCATAATCCGGCCCGAGCACCCCGGTCAGCGCCGCGATCGAGCTGCCGATCTGCCGGCAATTGCCGGCGCCGCGCAGGGCATAGGGATCCTTGCTCACCTCGATCAGCAGCGGCGGGATCTTGGTCTTCTCGATCCCCACGTCGCGCGCGGGCTGCGAGACGATCTGTCCGGCTTCCTGGCCAGTCGATTTCTTCTGCTCGGCCTGGCCCGCACCGGCCGGTGTCGCGATTCCTGCGGCAGAAACCGCTACCAGCACGGCCAGCGCCGCGGGCAGGATCAATGATGTCCGTATCGTCATCGGCACAAGACTCCCTATGGGTGAGATCGAGGCGTCTTCGCCTCCGGCCCCCGAACGATCGATACACCCACGTGGCGCCGGCCAGGAAGAAATATAGTGCTCCCGGCGCGCACGATGCAGTCCCATACCCCCGCCAGGCTGACCCCTTGAGCAAAGCCCCCGGCTGGCCTTAGGATACCAAAACTCCGGGAGGCAGAGCATTGCGGCACATATCCATCGCGACGCTGATCGCCACCATCGCGATTGTCGCGCCGGTTGCTGCAACGGCAGCGCCGCCGGCCGTGCCGGAGCTGTCGCGCGCCGAACAGCTTGAGGTGATGGCGGATTATTTCCTCCCGCGCGCGATCGCCGATGTCTCGCGCGAGATATGCAATACCGGCTATCGGACCCGGCTGACGGGCGATCCCGAGATGGCGGCGCCAGAGAAGGATATGCCCGGCCTGATCGATCGCATGGTCGCCACGGCATCGGCGCAGTGCGATCGGGAGCTGCCGCTGCTGCTGGACCGCCATCGCGAGGCCGTCAGGGCTTATTGGGCGAAGGAGGTCACCCCGCAACAACTGGCGCGGGTCGCCGCCGCGCTGGCGCCGTCGGCTCTCGCAGCGCGGGAGGTGAAGGTCGAGGTCCGTCCCGGCGATACGCTGGAGCAGATTCAGGATCGTACGCGACGCGCCACTGCGGAAAAGCGCGCGCAGCTCGAGCGGTCGACGCCGGCTCCTGTCGTCGCGCCCGGCGACGAGACGCTGGCGGCCCGGGTCAAGACCTATGGAGCCACGTCGCAAAAGGACCTCGACAGCGATCCGCACGGGACGAATGTCATTATCGATGAGGCCATGCGTGCCTCGATCCATGCCGCCAACCTCTATGTGCATGAAAAAGGTTTCAGCGATATCTTCGGCGAGCCGCCGGCGCCTTCAGGCACCGTAGCAAAATAATATAGATATATCAATATATTGTCTTTTTGCGAGAAGGGGTCGGCCAGGCGAGAACCCATCCCCGCCCGACCGGCCGTGCCAAAACCATTTCAGACCAGCGGCGTCGCCTTGCCGATCGGCTGCGAGAGATGGCCGTGCAGCACGCGCAGCGCCCGCGCCAGTCGCTCCCGGTCGAGCAGCCCGCCCAGCGACACCCGCACCGCCCCGGTGTCGTTGTCGCCGACCGCGAAGCTGCCGGCTCCCACCACCGACAGTCCGTGCGGCCGCATCGCCGCGGCCAGGTCGTCGGCACGAAGATGGCCGGGCAGGGGGAGCCACAGATGATAGCCCTCGGCCGACCGCGCGCCCGCCAGGTCGCCGAGTAGGCTCTCGGCCAGCGCCTGCCGCCAGGCGATCTCGCCGCGCATCGCGCTGACCAGCCGCTCGAACATCCCGTCGCCGATCCACCGGCTCACCATCGCGGCGTTGAGCGGCGGCGCCATGATCGCGGTCTCGTGCACATCGGTCGCGAGGCGGATCGCGCTGCCCACGCTCGGCGTCCGCACAAAGGCGACCCGCAACGCCGGCGTCACGATCTTGGACAGGCTCGCGACATACCAGCAGTGCTCCGGCGCGAAGGCGGCGATCGGCGGAATCGGATCACTGGCGAGCAGCCCATAGGCATCGTCCTCGATCACCTGCAGGGCGTGGTGCCGCACCACCCCGGCGATCGCTGCGCGCTCGGCCTCGCTGACGGTCGAGGCGGTCGGATTGTCGTTGGTCGGCACGACATAGAGCGCGCGCACCGGATGTACGCGGCACGCCGCCTCGAGTGTCGCGGCGTCGATCGCCTCGAGCGGCAGCAGGGTCAGGCCCAGCCGCTCGGCCAGCGCCTTGAAGCCGGGATAGATGAACCGCCCGCACGCAACCACGTCGCCAGCGCCAAGCGTGGAGGTCAGGATCGCATGCAGCGCATTCTGTCCGCCTGCCGTCACGATCACCTGCTCCTCGCCGCTCGGCAGCCCGCGCCGGGTCAGCAGCGCGGCGCCGGCCGCGCGATCCTGCTCGGCACCGCCCGCCGGCGCATATTGCAGCCACGCCATCTCCGATCCGGCGAGCAAAGCGGCGGACGTTTCGTTGATCGCCCGGCTCAGCAGTCCGCCGGAGATCTCCGGTGGCATGTTCATGCCCGTATCGACCAGGGGCGGCGGCACGATCGGCTCGTGCGTGGCAGCGACGAAGCTGCCCGCCCGGCCCCGCGCCTCGATCAGCCCGCGCAGCCGCGCGGCGTCATAGGCCTTGGTCACCGTGGTCAGGTCGACGCCCAGCTTCGCCGCCACCTCGCGCTGCGGCGGCAGGCGATCGCCCCGGCGCAAATCCCCGCGGACGATCGCCGCGTCGAGTGCGTCGGCGATCGCCTGATATTTGGTGCCGGTGCTCTGCGTGAGGTCGGGAAGCCACCCGTCAGTCATCGAAATTCCCGGCTCCCTCCTCCGGCGTGCGGCCGTGCAACTTGTCCCACAAGGCGCCGGTGCCCGCTTCCTGCGCCCTGTTTACATATTGCGAGGCGACCAGCCATCCCTTGATCGGCCGAAGCGGCAACAGGCACCCGAGCAGCATCGCCGGCACCGATGTCACCAGATGCACCCAGAGCGGCGGATTATACGCCACCTCGATCCATACCAGCAGGAAGGTCAGCGGGAAGGCGACGATACATAGCGAGAAGAAGGCGGGGCCGTCGTCGGGCGCGGCGAAGCGGTAATCGAGCCCGCACACTTCGCATTCCTTCGTCACCTTCAGCCAGGACGTGAACATGTGCCCCTTGCCGCAGCGCGGGCAAAGCCCCTTCCATCCCGCCTTCAGGATCCAGCGGAACTTGTCGCCGTCATTCTCGAACCGCATCATTATGCATGCTTTCTGTAACCGTACAATAAGCCATACATAATAGGAGTCGCGTCGGGAATCCAGTGCCCCGATGCTCCTTCGAGCTGCGCGAAAACCGCGTCCGTTTCGGAGACATTCCGAGTGATGAAAATCAGGGAAACCAAGGGAAGCGGCGCTTTTGCGTCGATTTTACCTTGAGCCACAAAAGTCGTTGCGGGGTTGATACCCGTATATCTACGATCTCGTATCGCAACGTCAGCTCAAGCGAAGGTCTTCACCATAACGAATTGCCTCACACATAGGAGAGGGCGGGTGTCCTTCAATTTCCGGCAGCTCTTCACCGACCGCGAATCCGCGCCCGACGACGAGCGCAAGGACTTGCGTCTGCATCGCCGCCACAAGGTTTTTCTGCAGGCCTCGGTCTATCCGATCGACACTTATTGCGACATCCTGATCCGCGACGTCTCCGAGACCGGGCTGAGCGCCGAGACGGATGTCCAGCTCGACGTCGGCCAGGCGGTCCATCTCAGCTTCGACGAAAAGGCCTTCTTCACCGGCGTGGTGCGCTGGGTTCGCGGCCGGCGCTTCGGCCTCGAGTTCAAGGACGCCGTGACCTTCCCGATCGGCGTCGATATCGACCATGGCTTCGCGGAGGGCCATCGTCCGCGTTCCGCGCGGACCAGCCTGAACCTGAGCGGCAGGCTCAACACCGGCCGCCCGCCGCGGCCGGCCACCGTTCGCAACGTGTCGCGCCTCGGCATGCTGCTCGACACCAGTACGGGCCTGGTCACGGGCCAGCACCTGCTCGTCCGGCTCGGCAAGCGCCCGCTTGTCTCGGGGCGCGTGCAATGGGTCCGCGGGGGACGGATGGGCGTGAAGACGAGCCAGGAGATATCAGCCCTGCAGCTCGTCTATTGCGACGACCTCTCGGGCGGTTGACGGCCGCGGCGTCCTCCAGCCCCCCGGACGCTGCGGCCGTCATTTGCCCGAGGACCCGCGATCTGCCACCTTCCGGCTCAGTCGAGAGGGGCGCTCATGGCCAATGATCTCTTCCTGCACGTCCGCGTCATCGTCGGGGTGATCCTCGGCCTGAGCGTCAGCCGGCTGCTCCTCGGCCTCGCCGCCTTTGTCGAGCATCCCGGCAGGCGCAAGGTCAGCCTGGTTCATCTCGGCTGGGTGGCCTGGGCGCTGCTCTCGGTCATCGGCTATTGGTGGTGGGAATTCCGCCTCAACCAGATCACTGACTGGACGTTCGGGCGTTATCTCTTCATCTTCGCCTATGCGTCCTGCTATTTCCTGATCTGCGCGATCCTCTTCCCCGGCGATCTGGAAGGGTATGACGGCTATGCCGACTATTTCCTGTCGCGGCGCAAATGGCTGTTCGGCCTGATCGCGCTGACCTTCTTCCTCGATATCGGGGATACGCTGCTGAAGGGCGTCGCCTATTACGAGGCGCATGGGCTCATGTATTCCACCCGCGCTGCGCTTTCGATCCTGGGCTGCGCGCTCGGCGCGGTGATCGCCTCGCGCCGTTTCCAGCTCTGGCTGGTCCTTGCCGCCATCCTCGGCCAGCTCGGCTTCTTCTTCGTCTATTTCGACCGGCTGGGGTGACGGGAGCGGCGCCCGTGCAGCGCCGCTCCCGCACCGTCACGGATAGGCCGGAGACTCGTCTTCCGGATAGGTGCTTTCCCAATCGGCCGGATAGGGCGCCTCCCAACGCGCGGGGGCGATCCAGGCGGTGCCACGCGGCGCGAAGTCCTGCCGGACCGTGCCGACCCGGCGCATGGCGTCCCTCGTGGCAGCGTCGCGGCACGACGGCGTGAAGCTCGACGATGCGCTGTCCGGCTCGCCCAGCCGGTCGCACAGATAGCGCGCGGTCAGGCTGACGCGGTGCCGCAGCTCGCGCCAGTCGTCCCGCAGGCTGAGGTCGAGATCGCGGTAGCTGACCCGCTGCGACAGCGAGTCCACATTGTTCGGCACCCGGCCCCAATTGCCGGTGACGATGATGTCCTCCTCGGTCTGCGCCGCGGCCGGCGCGGCAACGCCAAGCAGGGCGCCGGCCAGCAACAGCCCGCACGTCGCGGGCGATAGGGAAAGGGTTTTCATGGGAGCTACTCCTGGTTCAAGGCGGCGCCTGTCGGCGCGCGATCGAACCCCCGCTCCGGCATTAACCGTCATGCCCCGGCCGATGTTCCCTTTCGGGAGTCCGTCAGTGCTTCTCCAGGACCCCGCCCGGGCAATCCGCGGCACGCCGCACCGAGTTGCACCGCGCGGTTGCGCCCCCCGGCAAGCGCACCTGATATCCGCCCGCGAACCGCGCGTCGGGCCACAGATAATCGGTCGAGACATATTGGGCGCCGCTCGCCAGCGCCGCCTCACGCCGTTTGGTGTCGTTGACTCGCGCCTCCTTGGTATCCGCGTCGGCCCGCGTCCGCACCAGATAGCCCGCCGCCACATCGCGCCGGATGCGCGCGCCCTCGGCAATCGGGTCGTTGATCGTCAGATAGGCCGCGGCGGGTGACTCCTCGTCCGTGCTGATGAAGAACACGCGCCCCTCCAGCGACCGTCGCGCCCCGCGATAGCCAGCGACTTTCTCGGGCGACTCGTCGAGCGCGAACAGGAAACGCCCGCGTGCCTTGGCGAGCGTCGGCCAGTTGCCGGCACGCACCGCGTCGCGCAACGTGGGAAACTTGCCCTGAACCTCGTCCGGCACGATCAGCTTCTTCGCGGGCATCACTGACCGGATTTCGGCATCCAGCGCATCCCATGCCGCCGCATCGAAGGGCAGCGCGTCGATCCCGCCGCGCCACGCATTCTTCTCGTCCTTGGCATTGAACATCAGCATGATCGGCACATGCCCGGGGTGCTTGTCCGACCAGCGCAGGATGCTGCGCAGGCACTCGGTCAGCAGCACGCAGCTACTCGAATTGTCGATGCCCGGAATGTGCAGCACCTTGAATCCGGGCCGCAGCAGCTTCGGGTCGCTTGACCCTTTTGCGTAGAAACCGCCCTTTGGATCGCAATTGACGTCGATCTCCAGCTGCCGCGCGCCCGCATCGAGCTGCTCGGCCAGCGGCCGGTGCGCATAATCGAGCATGTCCGCGATCGCCGGGCTGGCGGCGCGCACTTTCGCCATGGTCTCGGCCGGCATCGCCAGCTTGTAGCTGTTGTGCGTGCCGACCACGCTGATGTCGTTCAACCGCAACGGCGCAGGGTTCGGGGCCGGCGCGGCGGCGGCAAGCAGCGCCAGAGGCAGGATCGCGGTCGCCACGGGCGCGCGCTGTGAGCTCATCGTCATTTCCTCCAGGACCGGCCGCACTTCCCGATCGCAGCAACGTCTTGTCAAGCTGAGCCGATTTCCGTGTCGTCCCGATGACGCCGATGGCGCTTGTATTCGGTCCGGATCGGGACCAATCATTCTCCGACAAAAGGGAAGGGGTGCCGTGAAGCTCGCCGTGATTCCAGTCGCCTTCGCAGGCATGCTGACCGCCAGCCCCGCCCTCGCCGAGAAATGGGTGACGGTCTTCGACGACGAGGATGCCGAGATCATGGCCCAGGTCGACAAGGACAGCATCCGGCGCGGTGCCGACGGCCTGGTCTATTTCACCGCCGAGGGCGCCGGCAAATCCGACAAGGCCGCCGATTGCCGCTCCCGGACTCTCTACACACTCAAACTCTACGTCATGAACGGCATCGACTATCCCGACTGGCGCAAGGACGGCCGGGAGGTCGTGCCGCAATCCGTGGGCGAGGCGATGCTGCTCTACGCCTGCGCCAACGCCTGACGAGGACGGGCCGGGCGCCGCCGCTCAGTCCGCCGGCGCGAGCTTGTCCTGCGTCTTCGTCAGGAAATCCTCCGCATCGTGGCGCTCGTGCAACTGGGTCGCGGGGTCGCCCGATACGCGGTTGACCATCCGCCCGCGGATCACCGCCGGCCGCGCCGCGATCTGGTCGGTCCAACGCTGGACGTTCTTGTACTCCTGCACCTGCAGAAACTCGCCCGCGTCATAGGCAAGGCCCTTGGCCAGCGCGCCATACCAGGGCCAGGTCGCGATATCGGCGATGGTGTAGGCGTCGCCCCCGAGATATTCACTCTCCGCCAGCCGCCGGTCGAGCACGTCGAGCTGGCGTTTCACCTCCATCGCATAGCGATCGATCGCATATTCGATCTTGATCGGCGCATAGGCGAAGAAATGGCCGAAGCCCCCGCCCAGGAAGGGCGCGCTGCCCATCTGCCAGAACAGCCAGGACAGGCATTCGGCGCGGGCCGCTGTGTCGGTCGGCAGGAATTCGCCGAACTTTTCAGCCAGGTGCATCAGGATCGCGCCGGATTCGAACACGCGGATCGGCTCGGGGCCGCTGCGGTCGAGCAGCGCCGGGATCTTCGAATTGGGATTCACCTCGACGAATCCGCTGCCGAACTGGTCGCCCTGGTTGATGCGGATCAGCCAGGCGTCATACTCGGCGTCCTTGTGGCCCAGCTCGAGCAGTTCCTCGAGCATGATCGTCACCTTCACGCCATTGGGCGTGCCCAGCGAATAAAGCTGGAAGGGGTGCTTGCCGACCGGCAGTTCCTTGTCGTGCGTCGGCCCGGCGATCGGCCGGTTGATGTTGGCGAAGGCCCCGCCATTCTCCTTGTTCCAGGTCCAGACCTTGGGGGGCGTGTACTCGGTGGATTCAGTCATGCTGGGCTCCTCGCTATCGCGCAGGAGATAGTTGCTTTCGGTCGCGTAACCAGTGCGGCCCCGGGGGTGCTCCGAAAATAAAAGCTCAGGGAGTCTGGAAACCCAGCGCCCGCACTTCCAGCGCCGCCTTGCGCGGATCTTCATGGAAGAACAGGCCGCCCGCCGCCTTGCCCTTGCCCGGCACATAATCGATCGTCGCGCTGCTCGTCTCGATCTCGGCGCCGCCTGCCTTCAGCACACCTTCGATCTCCACTGCCGCCGCAGTCCCGTCCGTGCGATTCCGCGCCTCGAAAGCGACGATGAAGCCCGATGCGGCGGGCGACACGCCCGTCACCGCGACGTCGATCTGGGGCAGCTGCGCCGCTTCGCCGTTGATCGCTTCGCGCCCGATGACGACAAACAGGAACAGCAGCAGCACCGCGCCGACGCCGGCAGCGATCCATTCGAGCGGCGGGGTCTCGGGCTTGCGGGTCGCTGCCATGGCCTTCTCCTATACCACCAGCCGCGCGACGGCCGCGCCGATCGCCGCAGGAAAGCCCAGCACGACCACGGTGGAAGCGATCGCGCCGATATCGCCGCCGTCCACTCGTCCGAAGGTCCACAAAGTGTAGAAGCTGATCAGCAGCGCGATCGCGTAACCGGGCATGGTGTAGATCAGAAAACGTCGGTCGAAGCCGTAGCCCTCGGGCGCCTGTTCCTGCCCGGCAAAGCCGATCGAAAAGACCAAGGCGTGCAGCAAGGCCAGCGACGCTGCGATCAGCGCGAGACTGTGCCACGGCGTCATCTTGAAGCCGATCAGGATCATCTCCTCGGTTGGCGCGACGTTGAAGGCGAGGAACAGCGCGCCCGCCATCATCAGGAACAGCTGGCCGGCATAGCCCGCCGACCGTGCCTCATGTTCCGCGTCCTTGTCGGCCTCGCCCGCGCTGAGCTGCTTGCGCGCGATCATCGCGCCGAAGCTTGCGGGCACGCTCTGGATCGCGATCATGCCGGCCATCTCGTCGATCGGCATGCCCGGCTTGAGCACCCCGAACAGTGCCAGCACCGCGGCCGACGCGACGATCCCGACGCCATACGCCGCCAGCGCGTCGAGCACGTCCTCCACCAGGGTCGAAGTATGTTCGAACCCGCCGAAGCGCGACAGGATGACGAGCACGACGAAGTTCAGCACCATGAACAGCAACAGCCGCGCCGGATGCGTGTAGAGGCCGAGCGACCACATCTCCATCGTCATCAGCAGCGGCAACCCGAACAGGATCGCCCCGGCAAACGCCCGCGCCAGGCCATAGGCATAGTCGCGGTTGGGGGCAGTGGTGATCATACGCGCATTCAAACGGCCGCGGCCTCTCGTCTGTTCCGCACGCGCAACGGGCCGGCGATCCGGGGTTGCAATTCGCGGGCTGGTCGAGTGGAAGCGGTCATGCGCCAGGCCTTGCTCGTGGTGGACGTCCAGCCCAGTTTCGATCCGCCTGCCTGGCTGGTCGAGGAGATCGACGCGCTCGCCGCGACCTTGCACTCGGTCGCGACGGTCGAGCGCCACGACGAGTCGGTTACCCCGTTCGAACGCCAGCTAGGCTGGAAACCGGGCCCCGCCGATGAAAGCCTGGTCAGGACCGACGCGCTGTTCGTGAAGCACGGCTATCTCCCGCCCACCGCGGCGATCGACCATTTCTGCGCGCTCGGCGCGGAGCGCGTGCTCGTCTGCGGCATCCAGGCCGATACCTGCATCCTTGCCGCCGGCTTCGCGCTGTTCGATGCCGGCTTGCGACCGACCCTGTTGCCCTGGCTTACGATCGGCTCGTCGCTCGATCGGTCCGGTGCGCTAGGCGAGCGCCTGTGGCGGCATCATTTCGGCGCCGTGATCGCGTCGCGCGACGAACTCGTCTCGGGCGGGCCTTACCAATAGTCGGCGGGATTGGGCGACGGCGCCTTGCATGCTCGCGTACTGCCATGCTTGCAGGCATAGACCTGGCGCCGCCAGTCGCGCATCGCATCGGCATAGGCGCGCTCCTTGTGATCGGCGATGCGGGCATCGCGCGACACCTCGCGGTGATGCGCGCGGAGCGCATCCCGGTACGCCGCGAGATCGGCGGCATATTGCGCGTCGGCGCTGGCCTGCGTGTCGGCATTGACGTCCGCGACCGCTCCCTCGCGGGCGGCGGCCTGTGCCGCGACATCACGGTTGGCAGCCGCGACGTCGGGGCTGTTCACATCTTTATCGGAGCCTGATGGGGCAGGGGCGGGCGGCGCGGTCTGGGCGGTTGCGACGGCGGCGCTGCCCAACAACGCCAGCGCCAGCGCGATGCTTCTCGTCTTCATGATCCTACTCCGTACACGGGAGCCTGCTAAACGGCTGCGCGGGGCTGCTGTTCCCGTGCGCGCACTGCCCCCGAGGCCTGGTGCGATACGCGCTACGCCGTGGGTGGTGGCGCTGCTGTCCGTCCCCGTTGCATCGCCCAGCGCAGCACCCGCCGCACCATCACCAGCGCGGCGATGGCACCGGCCAGCAGCAGCACCGCCACGCCGATCGCAATGACCGGATTGGCCAGCGCCAGCAGCAACAATCCTCCCGTCGCCACATCCTCGGCGGTGGAAACCAGCACGTTGCTTACCGGCTCGGGGCTGACATTGACGACCGCGCGCGTGCCCGCCTTGGCGCTGTGCGTCAGCAGCGAGGCGCCACCACCCAGGATCAGCGCGATCACCTGCCATTTGGGATCGCCGGGATCGACGATCGCCAGAGCGAGCAACGCCCCGCCGATCGGCCGGATCAGCGTGTGGATCGCGTCCCAGGCACTGTCGATCCACATCACCTTGTCGGCCAGGAACTCGGCCAGCGCGGCCACGCCCGCGACCCCGATCACCCAGGGATTGGCCAGCACGTCGAGCTGGTGGAGATGGGCGGGCAGGGCGATCCAGCCGGTGTGCATCGCAACGCCCGTGGCGAAGATGCAGAGATAGAGCCGCCAACCCGATAACAGGCTCACGCTCGCCGCCACGCCGAGGATTTCCGCCGCGCCCATCAGGGGAGGATCACATGACGCGCGCTCATGCGCAACCGCGCCGCCGGAACGGCGCGCCAGCCCACCCGTTGATGCCCCACATCTTCAACCAGCATGGGAAAGCATCATGGCGACGCGAAAGAACCGGAAAGCCGAACCCAGGCCCCTGATCGGCCGCAAGACCGCCATCTCGCTCGGCGCTGCGGCGGTCGCGATCGGCGGGGTGCTCGTCACCCTGCTGGCGCGGGGCCGCAGCTATGCCGCCTCGGCCGAACACGCCGCCCCCGACCTGGCACTCGACCAGCCGCATCCAGGTCCGGAGGATCGCGCGCCGGCGGAATTCCGCCCCGATCCCACCGCCCCGGTCTCGCGTGCCGAACGCGCGGCGCTGCGCCCGCCACCGGGCTCCACCACACACTAAGCGCCGGGGATTGCAACCATCCCGGCCCTATCCGCGTTGCGCTGGCATAACGAAAACGGGAGAGTGATATGCGTACCATGACCCTCGGCCTGCTGGCCGCGGCAACCCTGGGTGCTGGCCTCGTGTCAGGCTGTACCAGCTATGGCGACGACGGGATGGACCCGCGCTACCGCAGCTATAGCCAGTATGATTACGACCGGCCGGACCCGCAATATAACGGCTATTATGCCGATCATTATTACCGCGATTCGCCGCGCTATCGCGAGCGCCGGCTGTCGCGCAACGACCGCATCTATCGCGGCCAGGACGGGCGCTATTATTGCCGCCGGTCGGACGGCACCACTGGCCTGCTCGTCGGCGCGGCGGTTGGCGGCCTGCTCGGCAACATCATCGCGCCGGGCGGCTCCAAGACGCTCGGTACGCTGCTCGGTGCAGCGGGCGGTGGCGTGGCCGGCGCCTCGATCGATGCCAACAACACGCGCTGCCGGTAACTGACGCACCGGGCGCGGCCACGCCGCGCCCGGTCACGTCGCGTTCCTCCTAGCGCGGGATCGGGGGCACCTCTATCAAGTCCCGGTCCGGTCCCACATCGTCGGGGCCGGCTACCGGGGGAACGATGGACGATCTTCCAGCGACAGCACAGAGCGGTGCGATCGTACCGCAGACCAAAGGCCGCACGCTCGCCTCGATGAAGCAGCGTTCGGCCGAGCTCTGGGGCAGGACCCGCACCGGCCTCGCCGAAGGCCTGCAGACAGCGGGCGCCACGATCGAGAGCGTCCACCGTCGCCTCGTGCTGGTGGTCGCTGCGATGATCGGGCTGCTCGTCGCCGGCGCCATCTTCCGCAGCCTCGGCCTGCCGCAGCTCAATTATCTGCTGATCGCGATCTTCGGCATCGGCGCGCTTTACGCCTTTCTCAATCCGATCCATGTCGTCGGCGTGCTGCTGGTCAGCGGCGGGGTCGGTGCAGTGCGCGGGGTGGATGGCGCACGCGATGCGCTGCTTGGCTATGCGAAGCTGCTCGGCCGCGTCTTCCTCGCCTTCCTCGTGCCGCTCCTGTTCTTCGCCCTTGCGCCGGGCGACCGTTCGCTCGGCACCTCGCTTACCTTCCTCGTGCTCGCGCCGGTCGCGGCGCTGGTCGTCTGGCTGTTCGGCCGCGTCGCGCCCAGGGTGGAGCGCGCGGTGTTCGTGGTCATCCCGCTCGGCGCGCTGCTGCTTGCGGCTGCCAATATGCTGATCCCGCAACGCATGCTGGCGGCGATCGGCGTGCCCGCCTGGCTGCGCGCCGACCGCCCGCAGGACGAGGAGCTCGCCCGGCTCGAAACCCTGATCGAGAAGCGCAAGAACGAGCAGCGCGCCGCCGAATTGCGCGCGATCAGCGCGAAGATCGAGGCTGGCGAGAAACTGACGCCCGAAGACGAAGCGATCGTCGCCGCCGCCCAGGCGGACCGCGTCACGCTGACTGGCTGGATCGGCAAGAAATATGACGCAGCGCTTGCCGGGATCAGCGAGCGGGTCGAGGCCCAGCGCCAGGCTACCGCCGCAGCCAAGGCAGCGCGGGCGGTGCCGCCGTCCGGGCTGGTTCGCCTGCCGGACAGGGGCTGGTCGACCCCGGTCGCGGTCCCGTCGGGTTACCGGATCTGCCCCCGCGCCGATCGCGGCGAGCGCAGCTACCGGACTCAATGCCACCTGCGCGGGACCTCCGACGGCCTGTGGTATGCTGCGGATTCGGGCCCGTGCGAGCCGGCGGTCGTCGATCGCGCTCGCTTTCGCAGCCGCGGCAGTGCGCAGGACGTCCGCTATCGCTTCGTGGCGCTCGCCGCCTCCTGCGGCGATCCATCGTCACGGACCGCCCCATAGCGGTGCTTCAGCCGCGCCTGGAGGAGCCGCCGCCAGAACGGGATCGAGATCAGCGCGAACTGGCTGAAACGCGGATCGACAAAGGCGAAGGCGAGCGCGGATGCGCCGCCCAGCACTACTGCCCAGCCGCGCACCCGCGTCATCGCTATCGTCTCCGCCGACACTGCTTCGTCAACGATTGGAGGGCTCGTCACCATGCGCACCAGCCGCAGGTTTAGAAGTCCGCAGAACACCAGGGTCGCGTCGTACAGCGCCGTCGGCACCAGCGTGCCGATATTGCCGCCCATGAAGGCGGTGGAGAAGGGCATGAACACGATGGCGCAGAGTAGCGCGAGATTGGGCATGACGATCCGGTCCGAATAATGGCCGGCCAGGCTGAAGGCGCGGTGATGCCCCGCCCAGAAGGCGGCGATCACCCAGAAGCTGACGAAGAAGCCAAAGAAGTTCGGCCAGAGATGCGCCAGTGCCTCCAGATATTCGGCATCACTGCTCCCGATCGGCAGGCGGGGCACATGGATCTCGATGATCAGCAAGGTGATCGCGATCGCGAACACCGCGTCGGAGAAGAAGACGAGCCGCTCCAGCGCATGCTCGGGCCCGCTCGAATGCTTCGTCACCATCGTTTTCCCCCACGATCAGCGCATCCTTATCGGGCAAGCCGATGCTGCGGTGCAACCGCCAAAAGTGCGACCGGATTGCGCACCCGCTTTTGCCATCCCATATGCGGCCCATGAGCGGAAACGACACAACGTGGCACGGCACGACAATTCTCTCCGTGCGCAAGAATGGACGCGTCGTCGTCGCCGGAGACGGCCAGGTGACGCAGGGCCAGACCGTCATGAAGCCCAATGCGAAGAAGGTCCGCCGCCTCGGTGACGGATCGGTGATCGGCGGCTTTGCCGGCGCGACGGCGGATGCCTTCACCCTGTTCGAGCGGCTGGAGCGCAAGCTCGAACAGCATCACGGCCAGCTGCTGCGCGCGGCGGTCGAGCTCGCCAAGGACTGGCGGACCGACAAATATCTGCGCAACCTCGAGGCGATGATGATCGTCGCCGACAAGGAGGTGACCCTGATCCTCACTGGCAATGGCGATGTGCTCGAGCCTGAGGCGGGCGTGGCCGCGATCGGGTCGGGTGGCAATTATGCCCTGGCCGCGGCCCGCGCGCTGGTCGACTATGAGGAGGATCCCGAGACGATTTGCCGCAAGGCAATGAAGATCGCCGCCGATGTTTGCGTCTATACCAACGAACGCCTGACGGTCGAAAGCCTGGACAGCGCAACCTGATCCTTACTCCCCTCCCGCTTGCGGGAGGGGCTGGGGGAGGGCCTGTCCTCCTCCGATCCCCTTCATGGCTGACAAGCCCCCCCCCAGCCCCTCCCGCAAGCGGGAGGGGAGAAGAGAAAAGAATGAACGAAGCCCTCACTCCCAAAGCCATCGTCGCCGCGCTGGACGAGCACATCATCGGCCAGAACGACGCGAAGAAAGCGGTCGCGGTCGCGATGCGCAATCGCTGGCGCCGCCAGCAGCTCGGCGCGGACCTGCGCGACGAGGTTACCCCCAAGAATATCCTGATGATCGGTCCGACCGGGTGCGGCAAGACCGAGATCAGCCGCCGCCTGGCCAAGCTGGCCGATGCCCCCTTCGTGAAGGTCGAGGCGACCAAGTTCACTGAGGTCGGCTATGTCGGCCGCGACGTGGAACAGATCGCGCGCGACCTGGTCGAGGAAGCGATCCGGCTCGAGAAGGAACGCCGCCGTGTCGCGGTCAAGGACAAGGCCGAGGAGGCAGCGCTCGCGCGCCTGCTCGACGCCCTGACCGGCAAGGGCGCCAGCGAGGCGACCCGCGAGGCCTTTCGCCAGCGCTTCCGCGATGGCCATCTCGATACCACCGAGATCGAGATCGAGCTGGAGGCGCAGGCCCAGATGCCGTTCGAGATCCCGGGCGGCGGCGCGCAGATGATCAATATCAGCGAAATGATGGGCAAGGCGTTCGGCGGCGGGCAGATGAAGCGCCGCAAGCTGACCGTGCCCGCGGCCTGGGAGAAGCTGGTCGAAGAGGAAGCCGACAAGCGCCTCGACCAGGACGAGGTCAGCCGCATCGCGCTGGCCGATGCCGAAGCGAACGGGATCGTCTTCCTCGACGAGATCGACAAGATCGCGGTCAGCGACGTGCGCGGCGGTTCGGTCAGCCGCGAAGGCGTGCAACGCGATCTGCTGCCGCTGATCGAGGGCACCACGGTGGCCACGAAATATGGGCCGATGAAGACGGACCATATCCTGTTCATCGCCTCGGGCGCGTTCCATGTCGCCAAGCCGAGCGACCTGCTGCCCGAGCTGCAGGGCCGCCTGCCGATCCGCGTCGAGCTGAAGGCACTGACCGAGGATGATTTCGTCGCGATCCTGTCCGACACCAAGGCCTCGCTCACTCAGCAATATGTCGCGCTGATCGGCACTGAGGGCGTGACGGTCGAGTTCACCGAGGACGGCATCCGCGCGGTCGCGAAGATCGCCGCCGAAGTGAATGGCGAGATCGAGAATATCGGCGCGCGCCGCCTGCAGACGGTAATGGAGAAGCTGCTCGAAGACGTCAGCTTCAATGCCGAGGATCGAGTCGGCCAGACCCTGGTGGTCGACGGCGCCTATGTCGACAAGCAGCTCGCCGTGATCGCCCGCAACACCGATCTGTCGCGGTTCGTGCTCTGAGCCTCAGCCTTTCGGCTTGTCATAGGGCGTGAACTTGCCGAGCCGGCAGATCGGGCCGGGCACGACGCTGCCCGGCTCCGTCGGCCTGAACAGGTCGTTGCGGCACATCTGGCTGCCATGCGCCTCGATCACCAGGATCGAGGTCTGGCGCAGCGACGGACAGCTGGCTTCGAGATCGTTGCGGTAGATATGCCGGCCCGACCGATAGAGCAGGGTCTTGTCGTCGATGATCTCCGGTCCGCCGGCGAAGGATCGGTCGATACAGTCGACCGCGACGCCCGGCGTGCGGCCGGCAAGGGCCTTGTCGAGATCCTTGCTGGTGTCTGCGGCGGTCGCACAGGCCGCGGCGGCCAGCGCCAGCGCGCCAAGGGCAAGCTTCGGGGTCATGGCTTCACCTTCCGATAGGGCGTGAACGTGCCGAGCGAGCAGCTGCCCGACTGGGTGCGCGACGTCGGATCGACCGTCTGGGCGATATCGCCCCGGCATAGCTGGCCGGTGATCGTATGCGTCACGAAGATGTCGCCGCGCCCGAGATTCTCGCAGCCGCCGGCCGTGTCGCTGCGATAGACCAGACCGCGACCCACCTTGTAGAGGATCGTCGGGCCGTAAGCTTCCACCGCACCCGATCGGTGATCGTCGATACAGGAAACCGGCTTTTGCGGAGTCAGCCCCTCCAGGGCTTTTGCGAGCTTCTGCTCGTCGCTTTCGCTGCGTTGGGTGGCGCGCGCATTCTCGGCAGCGGAGGCGGTGCAGCCCGACAGGGCCACCGCGAGAAGGGGCAATAACAGGCGCATGATCCGCTCCTCAGTTATGACGCCCCCAACGCGGAGGATATCCCAATCAGCCGCGAAAAGCATCCTTTGCCATACGTCTTTGACGGAGCTGCTCGGCCGAATCCGCACGCAGGAACGGGTTGGTCGCCAGCTCCTCCGCGATCGTTGTCGGCACCGTGGCCTCGCAGCGCGCCCGCGCCGCGTCGACTGCCTCCATCCGTTCGCGCGTCGCGTCGTTGTCCGGCTCCGCAGCGAGCGCGAAGCGGCCGTTGCTCTGCGTATATTCATGCGCGCAATAGACGATCGTCTCGGGCGGCAGATCGGCCAGGCGCTGCATATTGGCGAACATCTGCCCGGCATCGCCCTCGAACAGCCGGCCGCAGCCCATCGCGAACAGCGTATCGCCGGTGAACACAACCGCGTCGCCCGGCAGATGGAAAATGATGTGCCCCGCGGTGTGTCCGGGCGTTTCCAGCACGGTCGCGAGATGGTCGCCGAGCCGCACGCTGTCGCCTTCGGACAGTGCGACGTCGAGCGTCGGGATGCGCGCCGCCTCGGCCGCCGGGCCGGAGACGATCGCGCCGGTGGCTTCCTTGATCGCCGCATTGCCGCCGGTATGGTCGGGGTGCCAGTGCGTGTTCCAGATCTGCCCGATGCGCCAGCCGCGCCGGTCCGTCTCGGCCAGTACCGGTGCCGCCTCGGCGGGGTCGACCACCATCGTCTTACCCGACACGGGATCGTGCACCAGCCAGATATAATTGTCGCTCAGCGCTGGAATACGGACGATCTCTAGGTCGGTCATGCAAGACTCCCGGAAAGGGCGGCACTGCCCAGGCGGTCGGTAAGGGCCATCGCCGATTCCGCGCGGGCGAGCGCGACGCCCTGCCCGGCCCAGAGCGGCGAATAGTCGCCGCGGCCCTCATGTTCGGCATGGCTGCGCAAGGGCGCCAGCGCAGCGCTCGAATAGGGGAAGGGCGGGGCGGCGAAACTGACCGCGCCCAATTCCTCCATCAGCCTGTTGCGCAGGCCGCGCGCGAGGCCGCCGCTGAACAAATTGGTGAAGGCGCTGTCGTCGGCCGTCGCCTCCTCCATCAGGCGGCGCTGCACGGCGCTTGGCCGGGCCTCGGCCGTGCGCAGATAGGCAGTGCCGATCTGCACCGCCGCCGCGCCCAGCGCGATCGCCGCGGCCACGCCGCGCGCATCGGCGATGCCGCCTGCCGCGATCACCGGCACATGGATTGCGTCGACGATCTGCGGCACCAGCGCGATCAGCCCGACCGGGCGATGCCCCATCAGGAAATGACCGGCATGGCCGCCGGCCTCGAACCCCTGCGCGATCACGGCGTCGCAGCCGCGCTCGGCCAGGTACCGCGCCTCGGCGACATTGGTCGCGCAGCCGAACACCAGGGCGCCGGTCGCTTTCACCCGGTCGAGCAGGTCCTCGTCGGGCAGGCCGAAATGGAAGCTGACGATCTCGGGCCGCACGGTGCCGACCGCTTCCGCCATCGCCGCATCGAACGGCCGGCGCAGCGGCGGCGAGCCGGTCGGTGGCGCGACTCCTTCCGCGGCATAAAAGGGTTCGAGCGCCGCGCGCCACACCGTCTCGTCCGGCGGCGGGCCCAATTCATGGCAGAAGAAATTGAGGTTGAGCGGCCCGTTTGCTGCCGCGCGCACCGCCGCGGCCTGCGCGACCACCGCTTCGGCATCGAGCACCGCGCACGGCAGCGACCCGACTCCGCCCGCGGCCATCGCGGCGATGGCCAGCTCGGTCCCCGCAAAATTGGCCATCGGCGCCTGCACGATCGGCAGGCGCGCGCCGGTCATCGCCAGGAAGGCGCGGACGGCCGCGCCCATCCTACCAGACGCCCGTATTGGGCATCGACACCCAGGGCTCGGCCGGCGGCAGATGACCGTCCTGGAGCAGTTCGACCGAGATATTGTCGGGCGTGCGCACGAACGCCATGTGCCCGTCGCGCGGCGGGCGGTTGATCGTGACGCCGCCATCCATCAGCCGCTGGCAAGTATCGTAGATATTGTCGACGCGGTAGGCGAGGTGCCCGAAATTGCGCCCGCCCGAATAATCCTCCGGGTCCCAGTTATGGGTCAGCTCCACCTCGGCCTGCCCCTCTTCGCCGGGCGCCGCCATGAAGATCAGGGTGAAGCGGCCCTGCTGGCTGTCCATGCGCCGCACTTCGTTCAGCCCGAGCAGGTTGAAGAACCGGATCGTCGCGTCGGGATCAGTGACGCGGATCATCGTGTGCAGATACTTCATCGGCGGGCCTCCTTGGTCCCGCGCGAGATAGGCGCGAGCGGCGAGGCTTGCCAGTACCCTATTGCTTCGCGGGCGGTGCCGCAGTTGTCGTGGCCGCAGGCGCCGGGACGGGGGCATCGAACTGCTTCAGCGCGTTGCGGGCATTGCGCGCCGCCTCGCTGTCGGGCTTCAGCTTGGCTGCGCTGTTCCACGCCGCCTTCGCGCCCGCCTCGTCGCCCAGCGCGGCGGCGATGTTGCCCGCTTCGAGCTGGACCGAGGGATCGTCGCCGGCGAGCTTGATCGCCTCCGCAATGTCCTTCTTCGCACGCGGCAGCTCGCCCGTCCGCCGCGCCAGCGTCGCCGACAACAGCCAGGCGAGCGGATCGGCCGCGGCATCGATCAGCGCGCGGTCGAGATCGGGGCGCGCATCGGGCAGGTTGCCGCTCGCGACAAAGGCGCGGGCCCGGTCGAGATTGGCCTCGCCGCGCTGCATGCCCTGAAGCGTGCCCGAGCCCAATGCTGCATTCAGCGCCCCACGCGCCCTCATCGCGTCGCCGCCGGCCAGCCAGGCATTGCCCGCCTGCGCCCAGTAATTCGCCGCGCGCTTGTCCTTCGCGATCTCCCCGCCCCGCGCGGCGGCCTCGAACTCGGCCGCCGCGGCGGTCCAGCGCGTCTGGTTGGCATAGGAGATGCCCAGGCATTGATGCGACAGGAAGCCGCCGCCTTCGCGCTGCCAGCGCGCGGCCTCGTCCTCGGCGGCGTGCGGGTCGTCCTCGGCGAGATCGACGCAGCGATCGAAGCGCTGCTCGACGGGATCGGGCGGGCCGGAAACCGGCGCGGGGACCGGGGCGCTCTGGGCGGCAAGGAGCAACAGGGGCAGGATCATAAGCGCTGGATCACATCCTCGACCGCCCCGATGAGTAGCGCGATATCGGCATCGCGCGACAGGCGGTGGTCGCCGTCCTTGACGAGCATAGTCTGCACATCGGCTGAACGCAGCAGTTCGGCGAGCCGGACGGTGCGGTGCCAGGGCACATCGGGGTCGGCCTGGCCCTGGATCAGCCGCACCGGCCCGTCGAACGGGATCATGCCCGACATCAGCCGGTTCGCCTCGCCCGATTGCCAGAAGCGCGCCGTGTAGACGGTCGGCTGGTCCGAATAGATGGAGGGCCGCTCGATCCGGCCATTCTGCAGCAGCGCCAGTTTCTCGTCGGTCGTGAAGCCCCAGTCCGTGAAATCCGGCGCCGGCGCGATGCCGACCAGCCCGACCACCCGGTCCGGCCGCGCGCGCGCCACGAGCAGCATCAGCCACCCGCCCATCGACGATCCGACCAGGATGACTGGCCCGGTGACGGCGCGGTCGACCATCTCCAGCGCATCGTCGCGCCAGCCCGCCAGCGTCTGGTCCTCGAACGCGCCCTCGCTCTGCCCGCACCCGCCATAATCGAAGCGCAGGAACGCCCGGCCTTCCATTTTCGCCCAGGCCTCGAGCGCGACCGCCTTGCTGCCGGTCATGTCGGAGGCATAGCCGGGCAGGAAGACGATCGTCGGGCCGCTGCCTTCGGTCAGGTGATAGGCGAGGGCAGGGTGGGCGGGGGTTGGAGCGGGATCAGTCATGCGACGCCCTTATACGCACTGCCTTGCCCCGTGGAGGTGAAACTGATGGTCACGGCATAGCGCGTGCACGGGAGTCGTTGAATCGAGCGCGGGCGACGTCGGCCATATCCTTCACCCGAGGAGATATGGGACACCATATGTCCCATATCTCCTTCCCGGAAATTTGGAATTATATCGTTATATTTCAATGTATTAGTCGATAGTCGCTGCGACACTCGCCGCGTTGCGGGTCATAGGGTCAGAACCGGAACCCGCTCTCTTTCTGGTCCGCATCGGCCGAACAAATCGTGCGCAGGCTCCCCCATTCCTCCGGCGTCAAGGTCGGGGTGAAATCCGTCCGCCCCTTGGCTGCCGCCGTGAATTGCGCCGCGCGGTCGCTCGACATCGGATGGCTCGAGAAATAATTGAGCATCTTCGCCGCGCCCTTCACATCGGTCTTCCCCGAGAGCCGACGGAAGAACTGCGCCGTCGCGAGCGGCGAGACCTTCGCCTTGCCCATCTGCTCCCGCGCGAAATCGTCGGCACGCTGCTCGGCGCCGCGCGAATAGGTCGCCGACAACAGGCTGTTGGTATAGCCGCCGATATTGCCGTCGAGCCCGCCCAGCAGCACGCTGAGCCCAAGCTGGCGCAGCAGCGATTCCATCACGTCGCGGTGCTCGACATGGCCGATCTCGTGCGCGAGCACGCCGGTCACCTCGTCCGCCGACGCAGCTTTCTCGATCAACTCGTCGAAGATCACGATCTTGCCGCCGGGCAGGGTGACCGCGTTGACGATCGGCATGTGCACCACGCGCACCTCGATCGGGCGGTCGCCCGGATCGATCCTGCGCACCATCTTGGTCAGTGCCGCCATGCCGGCCGGCGCGTTGCACGCCCGGTTGCCCAGATCGCCGACCATCAGGTCGCCCAGCCGTTGCTCGACCGAGGGCGGCACCATGCGCGCGACCACGGCCGGGCTGCGCAGCACCACGAACACGGTGAGCGCGGCAAGGACCGCGCAGACCGCGACCGATTGCCACAGACCGAACCGGTCGATGAAGCCGCCATAGCGTACCGCGCCGGGCAGATGCGCGGCGATGTCCGCCGGCACGCCGCCCGAAAAGCCGATCCGCCAGCCGGGCCGGTTCTTCAGCCCGAAGATCGCGTCGCCGTCGATCGCATCGCGCGAGACGAGATCGGCAAAGGCGAACGGCCCCCACACCCGGTCGCGCTCGGTCAGCCGGAAGCTGGTGCCCTCGGTCTCGAACTGCGGCTGATACCGAAGGCCGCTCTCGCCGTCATAATGCCAGACGCGGACCGGGGCCGCGCCAGCCTCAGAAGGTTCGTCAGAAGGCTCCGATGTCGAATGCATCCAGCAATCCTTCGCCCTGGCCGGGCTGTTTGGTGGTCGACTGGGTAAAGTCGTCGAGGCTGACTTCGCCATAGGCGTTCACATGCCGGATGAAGAAGGTCCAGTTGCGATAGCCGACAAAGATCTGGCCGATGCCCAGCGTGAAGACGACCAGCGCGAAATTGCCGAGGAACAGCTTGATCCAGTCCCAGGTGCGCGCGTTGAAATCGAATTCCAGCCCGCCGAGCGACAGCTTGCCAACGACCTCGCGGAAATAGGCCGCGTAATAGATCATCGCGATCACGCCGAGCAGGATGAAGAAGCCGAGGTACAGAACCACCGCGATGACGATCAGCATCACCGGCAGCGATTGCGGCGGCGCGCTGTCGCCGGAGCCCAGGCCCGTGGCGGCGGCGAAGACGCCGAAGATCATGGCGATGGCGAAGATGCCGACGAACAGGATGATCGGCACGAGATAGAAGAGCAGGAATTTGAGGAAGATCGAATCCGGATGCGCGTTCGCCTCGAACTCGTGCGGGCCGAAGCTCATCTGGTTCCAGCGCTCGTTCCACAGGCTGGTCATCGACCAGGGGATCAGCAGGCCGAGCGCCAGCGACCCGGCAAGCGTCCGCCACAGATAGGCCCAGCCGAACGCGAAACCCTGGCTGTTCGAACCGCCCCGGATGCCGTGCCAATAAGTGCGGCTGAGCCGGTAGCGCAGCGCGCGGAAGATCGCGATGCCCGCCAGGTAGAGCAGGAAGAGATAGAGGCAGAGGCCGATCAGCGCAGCGGCGCCCGGATGATCGCGCAGGAGCAGACCCTGCAGCAACAGGTTCAGCGCGGCGAAGGGCACGAAGAACAGCACGATCGCGAGCACATAGCCGATGAACAGCTCAAGCCCCGTGCCCATCCATTCCAGCCGGTCGTCGATGAAGCGGGTGCGGCTCCACAGATATTTCCGCTCGCGGGTGCGCGCCCAGAAAATATAGATGCCCAGGGTCACGATGCTGAGCAGCAGGTTGGTGAAGGCGATGGGCGCGAACTCGCGCCAGTCCCCGGTGAATTCGAACGCGCTCGCGCGCGGCGACTCGACGTCGTGATCCATGAAAATTCCCCCTGCTGCACTCGGCGTTGGAGCGCAGCAGGGGGAAGGGGTCAAGCCGGAAAATCAGGCGGTTAGCCGCCGCATTACCACCAAATCGGTGCTATTTCGTATCGGCGAAGGTCTTGAGCGCGGCGGCGAAGGCGGCCGGCTGGTCGAGCATCACGAAATGCGCGGCGTCGCCGACATCGACATAGGTCATGCTCGGCGCGGCGGCATAGGCGCCCTTGTACAGCGCGTCGGCCATCGGTTTGGGCACCGCGGCGCTCCACGGATAGACCAACGTGATCGGCGTCCTGATCTGGGCCAGGTCGGGGCGGAGGTCGGTGGTCAGGTCCTCGTACATCGCTGCGCCCGAGACGCGGGGGTCGGCGGCCATCACCCATGTTTTCACCTTGGCGCGGGATTCGGGCTTGAGCGCGAGCTGGTTGGCGACGGCCTCGGCCGGGGCGGGGTTGGCCGGCTTTCCATAGGTCGCCACCATCTGGTCGCGCATTGCCTTGCCCTGCGGCTCGACCATCGCGACCGTCGCGGTCGGGCCGAACAACATCCCGTAAAAGGGCAGGGAGTCGACCACCATCAGCCGCGACAGATGGTCGGGATGCGCCTTGGCGAACATCAGCCCGACCAGGCCGCCCAGCGAATGGCCGACGACGCCTGCGCCCTTGATCTTGTTGCGGACGATATAGCCGTCCAGATCGGCGATGATGCCGTTCAGGATACCCGGCTGCAGGTTCGCGCCCGGCGCGTCGCCGCCGAAACCGTTGACCTGGACGAGATAGACTTTGTGGGTCTTCGCCAGCTCGGGCACGACCCCGTCCCATACCGCGCGGGGGCTGGAGAGGCCGGGGATCAGGAAGATCGCAGGGCCGGTGCCGGTCGTCTCGATCGAGATATGGTCCATCGTCTCCGCGGCGGGCGCAGCGGCCATCACCGGGGCGGGTGCGGCATGGGCGGGGAAGGCGTTGAGCAGCAGCAGCGGCAGGGCGATGGCGGCGATCAGGCGGCCTTTGGTGGCGGGGGTCATTGCATGGTCTCCTTGGAAGGGCTGGTGAAGATGTCTTCGATCGAGAGCTCGAACAGCTCGGCGATCTTGAAGGCGAGGGGGAGCGAGGGGTCGTAGCGGCCGGTCTCGATCGCGTTGACGCTCTGGCGCGAGACCTCGAGCCGGTCGGCGAGATCGCCCTGGCTCCAGTCACGCTCGGCGCGGAGCACCTTGAGGCGGTTCTTCATGGCTCACCTCGCGTTGCCTGGACCTTGTTGACGCAGGCGCCCAGGCCCAGCCCGGCGAACCACAGGATGATCGCGTAATAGGCGTAGACGTGTGGCACGAGCCCGAAATTCTCGAGGAAGCCCCAGGCGGTGGAGATGCTGAGCGCGAAGCCGGTCGCGATCAGCGCCTGGCGCACCATCATGTCGCGCAGATATTCGTCGGTCTCTTCAGTCAGGTACCGCCCGATCGCCACGAGGATGCCGATGATCGGAAGCGCGGGCAGGATGCCGGCGATCCAGGCGACGGGTCCGCTGAGCAACTGGTGCTTGAAGCAGTAGACCGCGAAGAACAGCGTCGCGGCGTAGATCAGGCTGAGGACGATCACCCTCCGGTTGTAGCGTGAGATCGCTTTGCTTTTTGCCATGAGTAAAGGCTCCTTTCGAATCAGTGAAGGGAGCTTTACAGTAAAGTGTGCTTGTCTGTCAAGTGAGGTTGTCAATTAGACGCGCGTGGTTGTCAGGAAAGGTGCTCGTCACGTCACGTGGATTGCCGCGTCACGCCAGAGCGACCGCCCGCCTTGTGCGCTAGCCCCCAGCGGCCACGATCCTTGGCAAGGAGCGGATCGGCTCGACCGTGATCCCCCGAAACCACGTCTCGGCTCCCTCGGACTGAAGCTGGATGTGCCCATGTGTCAGCGGCGAGCGGGTGCCGTCAGGCGCAATGGTCGCCAGGCCGCGCACCTCGGCGACCGGCACGCCGTTGACGACATGAATCGCATGGTCGCCAAGGACGTACAGATCGAGCGTGTTCCATTCGCCGACCGGTCGTTCCGCATCGCTCGCGCCCTCGACATTCCAGGTCGGGGTGCCGTTGATCATGTCGATCGCCCGGCCGCCCATGCGGAAACGGAGGTGCGGCGCGATCAGCGACGGGTCGAACGCCACGGTGGTTTGTGCGCGAACCTTGGTGCCGACCGTCACGATCATGCCGGTCGACCCCTTCATGATCTCGAATTCGACGGACGGCCGCCACGTCCCGAACACGTCCCCGGGTTTGCCATGGGTGTGGTAGAGCAGGCCGTTGTTCTGCGGCAGGCGCTCGCGCGGCGCCCATGTGGTTGCGCCCCATTTATACTGCAGCCGGAGGTGGTAGTCGCGAAGGTCGGCGTGGTGGACGAGGCTGCCCCAGGTCTCGCCTTTCACCCAGATCGCCGGCGCGCCGTCGATCTGCCGGACGGCGAAGTCGCCGCTCGTGTCGCGGCCGGTGCCGATCGGGGCGCTGCCGGGGCTGGCCTTATAGGTCACCGCCGGATCGGTGTAGCCGAGCCATGGCTGCCAGCCCTTCAGGCTGCGGCCGTCGAACAGGGCGGTCGCCTTGCCCGCCGGAGCGGGCAGATCGGCGATGGTCAGGCGCTGGGCAGTGGCGGGCGGGGCGCCCGCAATGGCGCGTGCCTGCTCCGCCGACTCTTGCGCCAGTGCGGCAGCCGGTATCAGCAATGCAGCCAACAGCGTTCGTTTCACGACCATGATCCTCTCCCGCGTTCGGCGCCATCCTATGGCCAGGCGCGGGACAAGCACAGTGCCTCCGACCCTCCGACAGGCGGCGGCAGGATTTCGCGCCGGCTGTCATCCGTTCCGGTTCGCAACCATGTCGTTATCCGCTATCCCGGGCCGGACGATTTCCGGTCCGCCTGGGAGGGCGCATGACGAAGCATCGCATCTATTCCGTCAGCGTCGCGAGCGTGTATCCCCATTATGTCGCCAAGGCGGCGAAAAAGGGCCGCACGAAACAGGAGGTCGACGAGGTCATCTGCTGGCTGACCGGGCACAGCCAGCAGTCGCTCGACGATGAATTGGCGAAGGGCACGAATTTCGAGGATTTCTTCGCACATGCGCCCGGCATGAATCCCGTGCGATCGCTGGTTACGGGATTGATCTGCGGCGTCAGGGTGGAGGACGTCGAGGAACCGGTCATGCAGGAAATCCGCCGCCTGGATAAACTGATCGACGACCTCGCCAGGGGCCGCTCGATGGAGAAAATCCTGCGGAAATGACGGAGCATGGTCAGCACCGCCCGCCGGACGCCGCACCATTCCGTTCAGCTTGTGGTCGGGTATGACCCGTCTATAAGATACGGATGACCCTGCCGACGCCCCCGCACTTTCGTGCCCTCCCGATAGCGCTCGCCCTTGTCGCGGGTCTCTCCTTCTCGCCGACGGCGTCCTTCGCCCAATCCGCACCGACTCCGGAGCCGGAACCGACGGCAACGACGATTCAACCCGCGCCGTCCTCGCGGGGCGACATCATCCGCCTGACCGACGAGCAGCGCCTGGAGATATTGAACAACAACACCATGGAAAAGGCGGCCGCCGCCCGAGGCGAACTCGTCGGGTCGGAGGCTCCTGGGCGGGGCATTCATGGTGAGGTCGGCATCATGATCGGATCGCACGGCACACGCGGTGTTTACGGTACGGCGGATATCCCGCTTGGCGAAAACGCAGGCGCCACCGTGTCGTTCGAAAGCAGCCAGTTCGGATACCGACGCTAGCATCTGATGTTGCTATTGGCCGCGCGAACGCGAGCGGCGGAAATGGGGGACGTCATGCGGGAGGCGATTGCCCGGCTGAAAAATCGGTGATGCCGGCCTGCGCCGTGCGCTCGAGATAGGTCGATAGCACGACATAGCTGCGCGTACTCCTCACGCCCGGAATGGCATAGAGCTGGGCGAGCAGGTCCTCCAGGGCGTGGCTCGAAGCGCAGCGCACCTTGAGCAGCATGGAGGCGTCGCCGGCGACCGAGTGGATTTCCTCCACCTCCGGCAGCTCGGCCACCGCCATCAGCTCCCGGGTCTTGCACCAGCCGGCGCTGTCGACGTGCACGAAGGCGAGGAGCGGCTTGCCGATCGCCGGTCCATCGAGCATCGCGACCGTGCGGCGCAGGCAGCCGGAGGCGCGCAGCTTCTTCACCCGATCATGAACGGCCGGCGCCGACAGGCCGACCACCTGGCCGAGCTCCGCGTAGCTGACGTCCGCGTTCGACGCGAGCACGCTTAATATATTTCGGTCGAACATATCGATGGGCCGCCCAACGGGCGCGGCTTGCCGAATGGCATCTGTTTTTTCCGGGTTCAGCACATTCACCCCTTTCCTGAATTTCATTCGTGCGTTTCTACTATCAGCCTAATGATGTTCAGGACAAGTCCGGGTTCGCGCTGCCGTATGGCTGGGTCGGTCGGGATCCTTGTCGCTGTCCGCAACAATGGAGGTGATCCGATGAAGCTGTTCTTTGCGCCAGGATTCAGCAGTCTTGCCGATCACATCGCGCTGCTGGAGGCCGGCCTCGCCGTCGATATCGTCGAAGTCGATCTCGAGACGAAGCGGCTCCGCGACGGCGGCGATTATCTCGCGGTAAATCCGAAGGGGCAGGTGCCGGCCCTGACGTTGGACGATGGCGCGGTGCTGACGGAGAATGTGGCGATCCTCGCCTGGATTGCCGACTGCGCTCCGCACCTGACCCCGCCCGGGCCGCTTGGCCGCTACCGGCTCCTGGAGATGCTGGGCTTCATCGCCAGCGAGATCCACAAGCGCTTCCCGATCTATCTCTCGCTTGCCGGGGAGGCGCAGGAGACGGTCGGCGCCGATATCGTGCGATGGTTCGGTTTCCTTGATCCGCGTCTCGATCGCGGCTACCTGTTCGGCGACGTCTTCAGCGCGGCGGACGCCTATCTGTTCGTCATGGCGCGCGGTGCGCTCGAGATGGCGTTCCCGCTGGGCGCGCCGTATCGAGACTATGTGGCGCGCATCGAAGCGCGGCCGGCCGTGCAGACGGCGCTGCGCCGGGAGGCGCAATGATGGCCCTGGATCGCGCCGCCTTTTACGATGCCGAACTGCAACGGCACCACCAGCACTTCCGCGCCGCGATCGACGCCGGTCCACGCGACCGCGTGCTCGATATCGGCTGCGGCGCCGGGCAATCCGCGCGGGATGCTGCCCGCGCTGCTGCGGCGGGCAGCGTGGTCGGCGTGGATGTGTCGGCGGAGATGCTCGAGGTCGCCCGCCGGCGTGCTGCGGAAGCGGGGTTGCGCAACATCGCCTTCGAGCTGGGCGATGCGCAGGTCCATGGCTTTCCGGCGGCGCATTTCGACCTGTGCATCAGTCGCTTCGGGACGATGTTCTTTGCCGATCCGATCGCCGCCTTCGCCAATATCGGGCACGCATTGCGCCCCGGCGCGCGCCTCGTCCAGATGGTCTGGCAGGGCCGCGCGCGCAATGAATGGGCGCTCGCCATCCAGGATGCGCTGGTGCCCGCCGGCGTCTCCCCCGCAAGTGGAAGCCCTGCCTTCTCGCTCGGCGATCCCGAGGTAGCGGCGCGCATCCTGACCGCGACCGGCTTCGCCTCGATTGATGTTGCCGAGGTGCACGAACCGGTCTTCTATGGTCCCAGCGTTGATGCAGCGCTTGAGGCAATCGTCGGGCTGTTCCTTCCGGCGGACAGGCCCATCGATTCGACCTCGGCGACTGATGCGACGCTTCGGAGGGTGCGCGCCATGCTCGATGCGCATGTGACTGCGGATGGCGTGCTCTTCGACTCGCGCGCCTGGATCGTGACCGCGCGCTGGGCAGGGGTTGCGTGACGCTGCGGTCAGCTGCTCTTTGACAGAGCCCGCTCGGCGATCGTGCGGGTCCACTCGACGGCATCTCCCGCGATCGCGCCGTGGCCGGGAACCGTGATCTTGCGACCTGGGTAGCGCTTCGCGAGCCGATCGATCGTGGAAAGATAATTGCCCATGTCGGCATCGCCACGACTACCAATCTGCTTGTCCGTCGTTGCGCGCAAAAGGCATCCGCCGAACAGGCAGCGGGCTTCCTTGTGCCAGACCGTGATATTGTCGCGGGTATGCCCCGGCCCCGGATAGAAGAGTTCGAACGATCCGAAATCGACGGCACCCTTCTCCAGCCCTTTCACCGGCTGGGGAACGCGTTCGCCATAGGTAATGGCGAGGCCGACCGTGAAAGGATGCGCCAATACGGGTATGCCTGCCTCGGCCATGGCGGCCATGCCTCCAGTGCGATCCCCGTGAAAATGGGTGGCGATCGCCTGCCTGACCGGTTCGCCCGTCAGTCGCCGCGCGGCCTTTACGAGCAGGTCTCCCTGCTTCCACGTGTTTCCCGTGTCGACGATCGTCGCACCGGTACCACTGCCCATGATCAGTCCGTTGCACGGGACCCAGCCAAGATCGGGCGTATCGAAGCTGAAGCAGGTGACCCAGATTGCCGGCGCGAGCTTCTCGACCCAGACCGTCGGATCGATCCGCTCCATCGTCGCGACCGGAAGCTCCAGAAAATCAGGAAGGCCGTCACGAGCCGCGTGTGCTGGAACTGCCGCCAGGGTCGCTGCCGCGCCGACGAACTCGCGACGAGACAGAATGCCGGAGAGCTTCATTGCGTTCGTCCCTGTACGAGATCGCCCATCGTGGCACCGATCGACCATGCCTGCAATTCAGTCGGCAGCACCCTCTGGCACTCAGCTGATGAACGGCGTCAATGGCCGCTTCCCGCCGCCCCTGGGGACGATCGGCTCAACCAATCGCTCAGGCTGCGATCTTCATCCTGCTCATCATGCCTGGTTCGTCAGGACGCAGCGTCAGCACCGACACGCCGGACGCGGTAACGGCAACGGTGTGCTCGAACTGAGCGGAAAGCGACCCGTCCGCCGTCACGACAGTCCAGCCGTCAGCCTCGGTTTTCACGCTCCGCCGGCCGCGATTGAGCATCGGCTCGATCGTGAAAACCATGCCCTCACGCAAGGCAAGGCCGGTTCCCGGCTTGCCGAAATGCAGGATCTGCGGTTCCTCATGCATTTCCCGGCCGATGCCGTGGCCGCAATATTCGCGCACCACCGAATAGCCGTTGCGCTTGGCATGGCGTTCGATCGCCCAGCCGATGTCGCCGAGCCGCGCGCCGGGGCGCACCGCCTTGATGCCCATCCACATCGCTTCATAGGTGGTCCGGACCAGCCTCCTGGCCGCCGGATCCACCGCGCCGACGAGGTAGGTCTTGCTCGAATCCGCGATATAGCCGTTCTTCTCCAGCGTGATGTCGAAATTGACGATGTCGCCGTCCCGCAGCACGTCCGACGGCGACGGGACGCCGTGGCAGACCACGTTGTTCACCGAGGAATTCAACACGAAGCCATAGCCATATTGGCCCTTGCTCGCGGGCCGGGCCTGGAGATCATGGACGATGAAGTGCTCGACCAGATCATCGACCTGAAGCGTCGACATGCCCGCGAGCGACGTTCGATCCAGCAGCTCGAATACGGACGCCAGTAGCCGGCCGGATTCGGCCAGCAACGCCAGCTCCTCAGGCTGCTTGGTCATGCTCGATCACGGCCAGTGGTTGGGCCGAGAAGCCCGCCGCCCCAAGCTCGCGCGCGATGATCTCGGCGAAACTGAGCGTCGGATTGGTCTCGCACAGCATGCCGACCTTGATCCAGAAGGCGGCCTGCGCATTGATCGACCGGAACGACACCTTGCTCGCCCGGCGCACCTGATCGTGCAGGTCGTCATCTATGTTCACGATGCCCATCGGGGTCTCCATATACGATTCGTATATGAAACGCATATAGGTCGTGCATGAAAAAGCCAAGGGTAGCGTCGAGAGCCCTCATTCGAGCGCGCGCCGGCTGGCAGCGGCCGACGGTGCGGCTTCAGCGGGTCAGGCTGCCACGGCCGCCGCCGCCTTGTCGCGTGACGCGAAACTTGCCTTGGTGATTGTGGTCCTGAACCCGTCCGGCCCGCTGCCGATCGCCACCACTGCGCCAAGCTGCTTTGCCAGCGCCTTGATGATGGTCGTGCCCAGCCCGGTCTCGCCGGGCAGGAAGACGGCGGCGCTGCCGACGCCATTGTCCGACACCGTCAGCTTCCAGTCTGCGCCGTTCCGTTCATAGCCGACGAGGATCCGCGCGTCGGCCTTGCTGTCCGGAAACGCGTATTTGATCGCGTTGATTGCGAGCTCGGTCACGATGAGTCCCAGGCTCACCGCCGTCGCGGATTCCGTCATGCCGGGATCTGCCTGGGCCTCGATCGTGATCGGGCTGTCTTCACCGATCATGGAGGCGCCCAGGCCCGCGCACAGCTTGGACAGATAGGGGCCGACATCGATCTGGGCGATACCATCCTCGGTATGCAGATGGTGCTGGACCGTCGCGACCGACATGACGCGCAGATGCGCGTCCTTCAGATGCTTGCGGGTCTCGTCGGACGCGACCGCGCGCGCCTTCAGCAACAGGATGCTGGCAATGATCTGGAGGCTGTTGGCGACCCGGTGCCGCATTTCCTCAAGCAGCATCTGCTTCTGGTCGAGCAGCATCTCGGCCTGCGCCAGCAGACCGGCCTTCTCGCCTTCGATCAGCCGGTTGGCCGTGACGTCACGGAATGCCAGCAGGATCGTGATCGCGGCGCTGTCGTCGTAAATGACCTTGCGCGCGTTGAGCAGCATGATCCGCAGGCCGAGCCCGGGGAAGTCGTGCGCGACCTCGAACCCGTCCATCGCCACCTTGTCGGGAATGATGGTTTCGAGGAGATGGCGAAGCGCCGGGATGTTCCACTGGCCGTCGCCCAGTGCGAACAGCGAGTGCCCTTGCGTCTCCGCCGCATCGACGCGGAAGATCTCGTAAAAGGCGCGGCTCGCCGCCAGCACATGGAAGCCTTCGTCCAGCACCAGGAACGGCTCGGGAATCGTGTTGACGATGGCGAGCGCCAGGACTTGCGCGTCATGCGCGGTACGGAACGGATCTAGCATCGAGACGTCGTGCCGATGTCGGGAAAGCCGGGGATCATGAAAGCTCCGCTTGCAGGCGGGAGCACATCTGTCTCTCGGTCGCCTATGCCTGCACGGCGGATCGGCGATGACTTGGCATAGCACTCTATTGCACCGCAACCTAGATGCGCGGCGTGACCGATGCCGCCATCGTCAACCATTGGCTGTCGATCGATTCAATCTCGCGTCGACGTGTCGCAGCATCGTGAAGGACGGTGCGCCTGCGCGCCGATCCCGCCGGGCCTCAAAACCGCGCCTCAGATCACATATTCGACGGTTGTCATCTGAGTCTGCGCCGCCCGTGCCGCATTGCGCTTGGTCACCAGCTCGGCATGAAGCGCGGAGACGGTGTCGCTGCCGGCGGTCTTGAACACGAACGGCAGGAAGGCGTGGAGCGAACAGCGCAGGCCGCCCCACATCATCTTCACCCCGAAGCGCGAGGCGACGCCGAAATGCTCGGTATAGCTCTCACCGACCGATTTCGGGTGATCGAGGAACAGGCGGCGGAACATGGCAGGCCTCATTATTTGCGCGTGCGGTTGCGATATCACGCCTGTGGCCGGTTGCCAGTCTTGTTCGCGATACGCACCAGCATATCCGCGGCAAGCTGACTGAGCGTGTCGTCGCGCGCACCCATCACCACGATGCGGTCGCCCGGCCGCGCCTCGGCGACGAGATGCGCCGCTGCGGCATCGCGCGTCGGGATGTGCAGCGCCTTGCGGCCTGTCGCGGCGACATCGGCGATGATGTCGGCGCTGGTCACCTCGCGACTGACGGTACCGCCCATATAGACCGGGTCGGGCAGCACGAGCAGGTCGTCCTCGCCGAGCTTGTCCGCCAGCGTCGCGACCAGCTCGCGGCGCATCACCTTGAGCGGACCATAGCCATGCGGCTGAAACAGCACCAATAGCCGTCCGGGAAAGGCGTGCAGCGTGTCCAGCGTGGCGGCGATCTTGTCGGGGTTGTGGCCGAAATCGTCGATCACCGCGATGCCGTTCGCTTCGCCGACCAGTTCCATCCGGCGCCTGAGGCCAGTGAAGCCGCCAATCGCCCGCGCTGCCTCGGCGAGCGGCACGCCCGCCGCCCGCGCCGCGCCGATCGCCGCCAGCGCGTTCGAGACGTTATGGCGCCCCGGTACCTGCAGCGACACCGCGACCGGTGCCGCGCCGCGTTCGGACAGGCTGAAATCCACCCCGAACGGCCGCTGCACCAGGCCGATCGCCACGAGATCGGCTTCCTGGCCGATCGAGAAGGTCAGGCGGCGTTCCGGCGGCACGGTCATCGCCAGCGCGGCCCCGTCGCCATTGTCCATATTGATCACCGCGGTCCCGGCACGCGCGATGAAGTCGCCGAACAGGGTACGCAGCTCGTCGAGCGACTTGTGGTCGAGGCTCACATTGTTGAGCACCGCGACCTTCGGCCAATAAAGCGCGATCGATCCGTCGCTCTCGTCGACCTCGCTGACGAACGCCTCGCCCGTGCCGACAAGGGCGCTCGCAAAGGGCGCATCGTCGCTCGCGAAATTCTTCATCACCGCGCCGTTCATCACCGTCGGGTCGCGGCCCGTCGCGTGCAGGATCCAGCCGATCATGCCGGTCACGGTCGACTTGCCCGAGGTACCGGCCACGCCGATCGGCAAGGGGGCGGCGTTGAACAGCTTGGCGAGCAACTCGGCTCGACTCATCCGCTTGGCGCCGACCGCGTCCGCCGCGACGATATCCGCAACGGTCGATTCCACCGCGGCCGAGGCGACCACGGTCTGGTTTGACGTGATGCCGCTGCCGTCCTGCTTGAAGAGCGTGATGCCCCTGGCGCGCAGGTCGTCGAACTTGGCGGGAAGCCGGTCCTGGTCGAGTGTCCGGTCCGACCCGGCGACCCTGGCGCCCTGGCCGCTGAGGATCATCGCCAGCGGCATCATGCCGCTGCCGCCGATCCCGACGAAGAAGTAGGATTTGCCGTCGTGCATGGCTGGGCGCTATCGCGGGATTCTGGGATCGGGGCAAGCGAGAGGGTGACAATGCGGATCGGAATCGTCGCTCCGGGCAGGCCGATCGACCAGGCGCTGGCCGATCGGGCGACGGCGTTTGCGGCGGGCGCCTTTCCCGAGGCGGAACTGGTCTTCCATCCGCAATGTTTCCTGAGCGACGGCGGGCATTTCGCCGGCACCGATGCGGCACGCGCCAGCGCCTTTCTCGATTTCGCCAATGACCCGGCGTTCGATGCGCTGTGGTTTGCGCGCGGAGGGTACGGCGCGAACCGGATCCTAGATGCGGTGATGCCCGCGCTCGGACCGGCCGCCTCCGCCAAGACCTGGTGCGGCTATTCCGATGGCGGCTTCCTGCTCGGCGCGCTCTATGCCGGCCGCATCGGGCATGCGGTCCACGCTCCGCTGGTCAGCGACCTGCGGCGCGAGGGCGGCGAGTCGGCGATCGCACGCACGCTCGCCTGGCTGGTCCGCCGCGACCCGACGGTGCTCGAGCCCGGCCTTGGCGGGCAGCCCAGCGCTGCGTTCAACCTCGCCATCCTCAACGCGCTGATCGGCACGCCCTGGCTGCCCGACCTGACCCGCCATGTCCTGATCGTCGAGGATCTGTGCGAGCCGCTCTACCGGATCGACCGCATGCTCTTCCAGATGGCGCACGCGTCTCAACTGAAAGGGATCGCCGGCGTGCGGCTCGGGCGAATGAACGACATCGTCCCCAACGACCCGCCCTTCACGGAGGATGCGCAGCAGGTGATCGAACGCTGGTGCCGCGAGATGGGCGTGCCGTTCCTGGGAGCAGCGGACATCGGCCATGACGCCGACAACAAGGTCGTGCCGTTCGGCGCTCCCTGAAACCGGCACGGAGCCCGTTCGATTCAATCGCGCGGCAGTTCGCGTATCTCCACGGTGCCGCCACAATCGAACACGGGGTTGCCCGCCAACAATGCCTGCGCCGCGCTCATATCCTCGGCCCGCACGCGGATATAGCCGGCGAGATGCGGGCTGGCGGCTCCGGGCAGGCCCTGCTTCCGGAAGGTCGCACCCGTGCCGATCGAACTGCCGCCCCCAAACGCATCGTGCCCGCGCAGGAACGAGAAATAGCCGGGCCACATATCGGGGGAGGGCTCTGTGACCGTGTCGTTATGCATCAGCATGATGAAGTCCAGCACACCCGTCTCCCGTAACCGCTCAGCGCTTGCGCTACTTTATCAGGCGGCTCGGCCACCCGATACGGACCAGCGTCTGGTCTGGGTCGCTGAGCGCGAACTCATACATGCCCCAGGGCTTGTGAGTCGGTCGCTTCTCCCGCTCGATGATCTCGTCGCGGAAGATCGCGGCGAGTGCGTCGACCTCCTCGGTGTAGAGATACAGGCCGAACGGATTTTGCCCCGGCACCAGCCAGCCTTCCACTGCGGGCTGGAGATGGATGTCGCCGCCCTTGCCATCGCTGAGCATGCGATACTCGTCATAGGCGCCCTCCGGCGGCCGGCGGAAACCGAGTCGGTTGTAGAAGGCCTCGGAGGCATCGAGGTCGTTGCAGGGCAGGATCGCCGTCAGAATCGTCATGGGGGCCGCTCCGTCTGGATAGCGTGTCGCAATGGGCTCCCGGGCTGCCGATGCTACGCTTTCCGCTTCGACTTGCCTATATAGGCCCCGCGTGCATAAGCCCGCGCTCCTTCCAGACACAGAAAGTACCGATTTCGTCATGTCCGAGATGTTCCGCATAACGCTGCCCGACGGTTCCGTCCGTGAGGTAGCGCCGGGGACTACCCCCGCGGACATCGCCGCGGCGATTGGTCCGGGGTTGGCCAAGGCGGCGATCGCCGCGCGCGTCGACGGCGACTTGCGCGACATCATGCGCCCGTTCGAGGGCGACGCGCAGCTCGCCCTGGTGACCAGCCGGGACGAGGCGGACGCGCTCGAGCTTGCGCGCCACGACTATGCGCATGTGCTGGCCGAGGCGGTGCAGAACCTGTTCCCCGGCACGCAGATCACCTTCGGCCCCTCCACGGACGACGGCTTCTATTACGACTTCGCGCCGAAGGACCGCCCGTTTACCGAGGAGGACCTGCCCGCGATCGAGCAGGCGATGCGCGATGTCATCGCGCGCAACGAGCCGCTGGTCCGCGAGGTCTGGCAGCGCGACGACCTGATCGCGCTGTGGCGCCAGCAGGGCGAGACCTTCAAGGCCGAGTGGGCCGCCGAGCTGCCGGGCGACGAAGAGCTGACGGTCTACCGTGCCGGCACGTGGCTCGACATGTGCCGCGGGCCGCATCTCGCCTCGACCGGCAAGCTCGATCCCCAGGCGTTCAAGCTGACGCGAGTCTCGGGCGCTTATTGGCGCGGCGACCAGGCGAACGCGATGCTCAGCCGCATCTACGGCACCGGCTGGCTCAACAAGAAGCAGCTCGACCAGCATCTCTTCCGCCTGGAAGAAGCCGCCAAGCGCGACCATCGCAAGATCGGCCAGGAGATGGACCTGTTCCACCTCAAGCCCGAGGCGCAAGGCTCGGTGTTCTGGCATCCCAAGGGTTTCATCCTGTGGCGCCAGCTCGAGGCCTATATGCGCCGCCGGCTCGATGCCGCCGGCTATGACGAGGTGAAGACGCCACAGCTGATGGACGCGCGCCAGTGGGAGCAGTCCGGGCATTGGGGCAAGTACCGCGAGAACATGTTCGTCGTGCCGGACGAGATTCCCTCGACCGACGACGAGGCGCCGATCCTGTCGGGCAAGTCCGACCTGATGGCATTGAAGCCGATGAACTGCCCGGCGCACATCCTGATCTTCCGCCAGGGCATCAAGTCGTACCGCGACCTGCCGATCCGCATGGCCGAGTTCGGCTGCTGCCACCGCAACGAGCCGCACGGCGCGCTGCATGGCATCATGCGCGTGCGCCAGTTCACCCAGGACGACGCGCATATCTTCGCCCGCGAAGATCAGCTGATCGATGAGATCAAGGCGTTCTGCGACCTGCTCGACAGCGTCTATCGCGATCTCGGTTTCGAGAAATATGCGATCAAGCTGGCGCTTCGCCCCGACAATCGCTTCGGCGACGATGCGATGTGGGACCGGGCCGAGCAGATTCTGCGCGACGCGGTCGAAGCGACGGGCCGCGCGACCGAGGAATATGGCTGGGAGGAACTGCCGGGCGAGGGCGCCTTCTACGCGCCCAAGCTCGAATTCCACCTGACCGACGCGATCGGCCGCACCTGGCAGGTCGGCACGATCCAGGCGGACACCGTGCTGCCCGAACGACTCGATGCGAGCTATGTCGGCGAGGACGGTAATCGCCATCGCCCGGTGATGCTCCACCGCGCCATTCTCGGCACGTTCGAACGCTTTATCGGCATTCTGATCGAGCATCATGCCGGCCGCTTCCCGCTCTGGCTCTCGCCGGTGCAGGCGGTCGTCGCGACGATCGTCTCGGACGCTGACGACTATGCTAAGGTGGTGGCGGAGAAGCTTGCCGCGGCCGGCCTGCGTGTCGAGACCGATCTGCGTAACGAGAAGATCAACTACAAGGTGCGCGAGCACAGCCTGGCCAAGGTCCCCAATCTGCTCGTCGTCGGAAAGCGCGAGTCGGAAGAAGGCACCGTTGCCTTGCGCCAGCTCGGCAGCGACCGGCAGCAGATATTGAGCCTCGATGAAGCGATCGCGATGCTGAAGAAGGGCGCGACTCCGCCCGATCTGTAACGCGCTCTGCAAGTTGTTCCCGGCGAAAGCCGGGGGCATCTTCCCCAACACGCCAAAAATCACTATATCGCCCTGTCCAACTACCAAGGAGCAGTACCTATCCGTCCTCCCATGATCCGGCGCCCGCAAGGGGCGCCCGTGCCGCTCAACGGCCCGCGCTTCAACGAATTCATTGTCTCGCCCAAGGTCCGCGTGATCGATCAGGACGGCGAGAACCTCGGTGTCATGTACACCCGTGAAGCGATGGAGCAGGCGCAGAGCGTCGGGCTCGACCTCGTCGAAGTGTCGCCCAATGCGGATCCGCCCGTTGCGAAGTTCCTCGACGTCGGCAAGTTCAAATACGAGGCGCAGAAAAAGGCGAACCTCGCACGCAAGTCGCAGAAGACGCAGGAGATCAAGGAGATCAAGATGCGTCCGAACATCGACGATCACGACTACGACACCAAGATGAAGAAGGTGATCGAGTTCATCGGCGAAGGCGACAAGGTCAAGATCACCCTGCGTTTCCGCGGCCGCGAGCTCAGCCACGGCCAGCTCGGCATGGCGCTGCTTCAGCGCGTCCAGGCCGATGTCGTCGAGACCGCCAAGGTCGAAGCCTATCCGCGCATGGAAGGCCGCCAGATGCTGATGGTCCTCGCGCCCAAGTAACACGCCGGCAATACGATTTTTTTCCGCGGCGGCTGCGTCGCCGCGGAACTTTTCGGGCGAAAGCGCCCATTCCCAGCATTCCGTAACGTAAGTTCGCCGGCCGTCAGGTCCGGGGCGGGCCCTTTGTTGCGTGCCTGCATCACCGACATTCAAAAAACCGGGTAGCGGCCATCTATCTATGGACGAACGCGCCCGTACGGCTATCCGCTGAGGATACCCAATACTCAAAAAACAAATCTGGAGAGAGTGTCGCAATGCGTAAATCCGCGTACCTGCTGTCTGTTGCCGCCATCGCGTTCACCGTACCCGCCTTTGCGCAGGACGCGCCGGCCACCCCTCAGCCCGAGGCGCAGGCCGCCTCACAGGATACCGCCGATACGAGCGCGGATGAGGGGGCGGCCGATATCATCGTGACCGCGACCCGCCGCGCCGAGCGCCTGTCCGACGTGCCGATCGCGGTGTCGGCGGTAAGCCAGCAGGCGCTGCAGAATTCGGGCGCGACCGATATCCGCGCGCTGGCGCAGCTCGCGCCGTCGCTGCTCGTCTCCTCCACAGGCAGCGAAGCCAATGCCTCGGCGCGCGTTCGCGGCATCGGTACGGTCGGCGATAATCCGGGCCTCGAAAGCTCGGTCGCCGTGTTCATCGACGGCGTCTATCGCAGCCGCACCGGATCGGGCCTCAACGACATCGGCGAGGTCGACCGGATCGAAGTGCTGCGGGGGCCGCAGGGTACCCTGTTCGGCCGCAACGCCAGCGCCGGCCTGATCAACGTCATCACCAAGGCCCCGGCCTTCGAGTTCGGCGGCTATGGCGAGGTCAGCTACGGCAATTACAACAATATCCGCGTTGCAGGCGCGGTCACCGGGCCGATCACCGACACCGTCGCGTTCCGCGTCGACGGCGTCTACGGCAAGCGCGACGGCTTTTATTACGACACGGTCAACAAGACCGATTACAACAACCGCGACCGCATCTTCGTGCGCGGCCAGTTGCTGTTCCAGCCCAGCTCCGACCTGTCGATCCGGCTGATCGGCGATTACACCTATCGCAACGAGAAGTGCTGCGGCGCGGTCTATGTCGACCTGCGCGAGAAGACCGATCCTACCCCGGGCGTGCCCGGCGACTATGCCGTATCGCCGACCAACCGCATCGTCGACATCATGACGAGCATGGGCGCCGTCTTCCCGAGCGCCAACGACCCGTATAACCGCCGCATCGCGAACACCGTAGGCCGCGCCTACAGCAACAAGACCAAGGATTATGGTGGCTCGGCCCAGATCGACTGGAACTTCGGCGGCGCTTCGCTGACCTCGATCACCGCGTACCGCGAGTACAAGGCGGGCGGCGCGTCCGACATTGATTATGGCAGCCTCGACATCGGCTATCGCCCGGACGACGGCAACAATTACCGCCAGTTCCATACCTTCAGCCAGGAACTGCGGCTGCAGGGCTCGGCCTTTGGCGACAAGCTCGACTGGCTGGTCGGGGGTTATTACAGCCGCGAGGATCTGCAGGTCGTCGATAACCTGAAGTTCGGCAAGCAATACGGCATGTTCGCCGCGTGCCGCGTCATCTCCAACCTCAGCCCATCGGCGGCGCTGCGGGACCCGACGGCGCCGGGCTGCCTCAGCGCGGCCGGCATCTTTACCCTGAACAATGCGCTGGGCACCGCGGCGCCGCTCGTCATCGGCAACATCAATCGGCTGAGCACGCTCAATGACCTGGGGACGATCCGCGACGTCTATAACCAACGCAGCGAGAATTTCGCGGCGTTCACGCACAATATCTTCAAGGTCACCGACCGGCTGAGCATCACCGTCGGCGCGCGCTACACGCACGAGAAGAAGGATTTCAACGCCAGCTTCCAGAACAACAACACGATCTGCCCGGCACTCCAGGCGGGCACCGCGCAGGGTGGTCTCGGCGGGTTGCTGACCAATCCGGCACTGGCGTCGACGGCAGCGGGCATCATCACGCTTGGCTGCACCGGCAACTCGACGATCGGGCTCAACGGCAAGACGATCAGCGACAGCCTGAGCGAAGGCGAGTTCACCGGCACCGGCGTCGTCTCGTACAAGCCGGTCGACGGGCTGATGGTCTATGCGAGCTATTCGCGCGGCTACAAGGCGGGCGGCTACAATCTCGACCGTTCGGATCTCGGGCCGGCCTATCTCGCCTCGACCACGGCGACCCCGAACGCGGCGCTGCTGCGCTTCGATCCGGAGACGGTCAACTCCTACGAGGTCGGCTTCAAGTACAGCTCGCGCAAGTTCACCTTGAACGTCGCCGGCTTCCGTCAGGAGTTCAGCAACTTTCAGCTCAACACCTTCAACGGCACCAACTACATCGTCCAGAACATCGGGTCGTGTAAGACCAGCCTGAACGGCGCGGACGGCGACAACAGCGCGGCGACCGGCGCCTGCACCGCCGGCGTGAAGTACGGCGTGCTCTCGCAGGGTATCGAGATCGAGGCGGGGTTGTACCCGGCGCGCAACTTCGCGGTGAATTTGGGGTACACGCTGGCCGACACCAAGTACCGCAACAATCTGGTGGGCAGCAAATCGGGCGAGGCGCTCGATCCGTTCCTTGCGCTGCTGCCGGGTCAGCAGATGTCGAACGCGCCGCGCAACGTGGTGACCATGTCGACTAGCTGGACGCCGGAGATCGGGACGAGCGGCATGTCCGCCCTGTTCTATGTCGATGGCCGTCTCAGCTCCGACTACAACACCGGATCCGACCTGTTCATCGAGAAAGCGCAGGACAGCTTCTTCCTGATGAACGCGCGTATCGGCCTGCGCGGCGCGGACCAGAACTGGAGCCTGGAATTCTGGGCGCAGAACCTGCTCGACACCAAGTACGAGCAGGTGGCGTTCAATGCACCGTTCCAGGGTGCGGGATCGCAGTCCCAGGTCCAGAAGTTCGGTGCGCCGGCCTTTGCGACGGGGAACCAGATCTTCTCCGCCTTCCTTGCCGAGCCGCGTACCTATGGCGTGACCCTCCGCAAGCGCTTCTGACCGATCGATCGCTGCGGTGGCGACTGTCGTCACCGCAGCGATGGATTAGAACAGCGTCTTACGATTTTGAATCAAACCGGCGGCTCCCAAAGCTCGATCGCGTTGCCTTCGGGATCGTGGATGCGGGCGAACTGGCCGACCGATGGGTCGTTCCATTCAGGCTTGGTGATAATGTCGATGCCGGCAGCATTGAGTTGCTCGAGGAGCGAATCGAGATCGCTGACGCGCAGGTTGAGCATCCACTGCTTGTCGTCGGCGAAATAGTCGGTGTCGGCCTTGAACGGCGCAAAGACGACCGGCCCGCCTTGCGCGGTCCACGACCACTCGTCCGGCGTGCCTTCGGCCGTGGCCATGCAGCCCGCACCGACATTCAAATGCTCGCGATACCAGGCGGACAGGGCGTCCGGATCCTTCGCGCGGAAAAACAGGCCTCCAATTCCCAGTACCGGCATTGCGACTCTCCCTTGTCGGATCAGGCGGCTTCCTTCATCGGCGTGCCCGCTGCCGCTTCGAGCAGGCGTTTCTCGATTGCCTTGAGGCGCGGCCCGCCCGCGATCTTGTCGCCGGTCAGGTCGGTCAGATAGAAAGTGTCGACCGCGCGCTCGCCGTAAGTGGCGACATGGGCGGAGTGGATCGTCACCTTCGACTGGAACAGCCCATGTGCGAGCTGATGCAGCAGCGCCGGGCGATCGCGGGCATTGACCTCGACCACGGTGAAGCGGTTCGAGGCGCGGTTGTCGATCAGCACGTTGGGGGCGATGTCGAACGCTTCGGCGCGGGTGCGAGGCAGGGGCTTGGCCATCAGCCGGTCGGCGAGCCTGGAGCGATTGGCCAGGGCATCCTCGATCGCGCCCTTCAGCCGATTGAGTTGTGCCGCATCATCGAACGGCCGGCCGACCGGATCCTGGACGAGGAAATTGTCGAGCGCCATGCCGTCGCGCGTGGTGTGGATGCGCGCGTCGATGATGTTGCCGCCCGCCACGCTGATCGCGCCGGCAATGCGGTAGAAAAGGCCGGGATGGTCGGCGGCATAGACGGTGACGAGCGTCGCGCCGCGTTCCGGATAGACCTGCGCGGCGATGAACAGCTGGGCTGAGCCCGCTTCCTCGATGACGCGGGCGTTGCGGGCGAGCACGTCCTCGGGCTCGGCGACCCAATAGGGCTCGGGAAGGCGCTTCACCAGGGCGGCGAAACGCTTGTCGTCCCAGCCCAGTACGGCCTGCAGCGTCTCCTGCTTGGCAGCGATGCGTTCGCTGCGACCCTTTTGCTTGTGGCCGAGCCGAAGCACTTCCTCGGCTGACTCATAGAGGTCGGAAAGGAGCTGGCGCTTCCAGCCGTTCCAGACACCCGGACCGACCGCGCGGATATCGACCACGGTGAGCGTCAGCAGCAGGCGCAGGCGTTCCGGACTCTGCACGATTTCGCAGAAATCGAGGATGGTCTTGAAGTCGGAGAGATCGCGCTTGAACGCCGTCGCCGACATCAGCAGATGCCAGCGCACCAGCCAGGCGACCGTCTCGGTCTCGGCCGGATTGAGGCCGAAGCGCGGACACAGGCGGTTGGCCACATCGGCACCGAGTTGCGAGTGATCGCCGCCGCGGCCCTTGGCGATGTCGTGCAGCAGGACCGCGACATAGAGCACCCGGCGCGAGACGATCTGCTTCATGATCGCCGAGGAGAGCGGGTGATCCTCGTTGAGCTCGCCGCGTTCGATCTTGGCGAGCAGGCCGATCGCGCGGATGGTGTGCTCGTCGACGGTGTAGTGGTGATACATGTCGAACTGCATCTGCGCGACGACCTTGCCGAAGTCGGGCACGAAGCGACCGAACACCCCGGCCTCGTTCATCCAGCGCAGCACCGTCTCGGGATCGCGTGGGCTCGTCAGCACATCGAGGAAGAGCGCGTTGGCCTGGGGATCGCGGCGGATGTCGTCGGCCAGTTTCGCATCGCGGGCGGCGGCGCGCATCGCGAGCGGGTGGATCTCCATGCCGTGCTTGTCGGCCAGCGCGAACATCTCGATCAGACGGACCGGCTTCTTCTGGAGGAAGTCGTCCGAGGGCAAAGCGAGCCGGCCGCGATCCACGGTGAAGCCGTTGAGCTTGCCCGGCGCGCGGCGCAGCGTGGGCAGGCCGAAGCGGCGGCCGCGCGCGGCGAACTTCTCGTCGAGATGCGCGAGGAAGACGCCGGTCAGGTCGCCGACCGTCTTCGCCTGCAGGAAGTAATATTGCATGAAGCGCTCGACGCTCGACTTGCCCGGGCGGTCGGCGAAACGCATCCGCTCGGCGATCTCGCGCTGCAGGTCGAAGGTGAGGCGATCCTCGGCGCGGCCCGAGATACTGTGGAGGTGGCAGCGCACCGCCCAGAGGAAATTCTCGGCACGGTGGAACAGGCGGTATTCGGCGCGGCTGAGCAGATCGGCCTCGACCAGCTGGGCGGGCTCCGAGACGTTGTAGGCGTATTTGCCGATCCAGAAGAGCGTGTGCAGATCGCGCAGGCCGCCCTTGGCTTCCTTCACATTGGGTTCGACGACATAGCGCGTGTCGCCCATTTTCTTGTGGCGGATGTCGCGTTCGATCAGCTTGTCGGCGATGAACTGGCGCGCCGTGCCGGCCTGTACCTCGGCGCGGAACTTGGCCGCCGCCTCATCGTACAGCGCCATGTCGCCCCAGACATAGCGCGCCTCGAGCAGGGCGGTGCGGATCGTCACATCGCTCTTGGCCTGACGCACCATCTCGTCGAGCGAGCGGCTGCTATGGCCGACCTTCAGGCCGAGATCCCATAGTGCATAGAGCATGGTCTCGATCACCTGCTCGGCCCAGCCGGTCTGTTTCCAGGGCGTGAGGAAGCCGATATCCAGGTCCGAATAGGGTGCCATCTCGCCGCGGCCATATCCGCCGACCGCGATCAGCGTCAGCCGCTCGGCAGCGGTCGGGTTGCTCAGCCGGTAGAGGCGGGTGACGGTGAAGTCGTAGAGCAGGCGCAGCAGCTGATCGGTCAGGAAGGCCTGAGCCGCGGCGGCCTCCAGTCCGCGCGAGGGATGCTCGATCAGGCGGCGGCCGATCTCCTCGCGGCCGGCATCGAGCGCGGTCTTGAGGATGTCGGTCGCGGCGCGGCGGAGCGCGAGCTTGTCGTCGCCCTCCAGCGCGGCGAGCGCATCGGCCAGGGTGCGGCGATCGATGATCGCGCGGCGATGGGGGAGGGAGTCGAAGCGGCCGGTCATGGGGGTTAGGTAATGAGTCCTTGGGGTGGCGTCACGTTCGCACTGCTTTCCTCAATCGATCCGTTCGATCCGGGTGCTCGTCAGCGCGGTCTCCCCGCCTTTGGTGGTGAGCGTTCGGGTGACGGTCGCCGATGCGACCAGGCCGGTGGTGCGATGGAGCGTTGCATCGACTTCGTCCTGCAGCGTCATGCCGCGGAGCACCGTCTCCATCTCCTTCAATTTGACCTGGGTCGCTTCTTCCTTGCCGACCATCTTGCGCATGAAATCGGCGATGGCTTCAACCGCCTTGTCCGAATCGAGATCGGTACGGATGATCAGATGGTAAGGATCGGGCTTCGCGCCTGCCGTGAGCGTGATGGCGAGCTTCGCCGGCATCGGCGTGGGTGTCAGGCCAGTCTCGATCTCGGTCTCGCCGGCTAATGTCTCGCCGTCCTCGGCCTCCAGGCCGCCCAATCCGAGGAGCGCGTTCCAATGCTGTAACCAGACCGGGGCGATCTGCTCGGCGCTCATGCGGGCATAGAGGGCGACGACCGAGTCGGTGATCGCGGCGGTATCCGGCCCGCCGGGCTTGCCCGGCGCAAGTGCGGCGACTGCGCCGGCCATATTGTCGCGCATCTTGACCTTGACCGCTTCCCAGTCCCGCATGCGCAGGGGAGCGCCCTCGCCATCCAGGTCGAACGATGCCGGGACGAGCAACGCGCGCAGCGCCGCCGGCACCTGCGGATCAGTCACGGCGAAGGTCTTGCCTCCGAGCTCGAAGCCGGTCGTGGCAATGGTCAGCACATAGCCGTCCACGCTTTTGGCGAAGCGCAAATTCTGCAGGACGGTCTGCGCCACGCGTTTGCCGCTGCGTGTCTTTTCGGAGGTGACGCGGTAGCGGAGGTCAGTGTCGAGGGGTGGAGCGAACGGAACCTTGAGGGTGTCGGGCGCAACCGCGGCGGGCGTTTGGGCATTGGCGGCTGCATGCGGCGATGGGGCCAGGATACAAAGCGCCAGCGCGAGCAGCGGTGCGTGCCGGAATCGATGTCGCATCTTCACTGCTCCTGTCGTGACAATAGTCGTTGGCATGGGTTCCGCGCCGCTTCGGCTGCAGGGAAATTGCGCCCGGGCGCCATTTGCCACAGCATCTGCCCGGACAGGCGCATGCCGTCGGGGGAGGAATGACATGGGAGGCACGTTATCGCGGCTTCGGTCGCTGATCGATACGGACGGGCTGGCGATCGGCCTGGGCGCGGTGGGGCTGGGGGTGCTGGGCCTGATCTCGCAGGACTTCGCGTTCCAGTGGCAGCCGGTGCCGAAGAGCTGGCCGGCGCGCGAGGCGCTGGCGGTGCTGAGCGGGGCAGTCCTGCTGCTGGGCGGCGCGGCCGTCATTGTGCGGCGGAGCACTGCGGTGGGCGCGGCGGTGCTGGCGGTCTGGTTCGGGCTGTTCGCGATCGGGCTGCATCTGCCCCTGGTGATAGGCGCGCCCGGCGTCGGCTCCCTGCTCGGCGTTGCCGAACAGGGCGCGATCGCGCTGGGCGCGGCGCTGCTGTTCGCGGTGCGGGCACCCGGGCGCCTGCCGGGATGGAGCGTGCCGGCGGCGCGAGTGCTGTTCGGGCTGTGCGCAATCGAGTTCGGGACGGCGCATTTCGTCTATGCCGACTTCACCGCGGCGATGGTGCCGGGCTGGATCCCGGGGCATCTGTTCTGGGCCTATGCCACGGGCGCGTGTCATTTTGCGGCCGGGGTGGCGATCTTGGCCGGCGTGCAGGTTCGGCTCGCGGCCGGTTTGCTGGCGGTGATGTGCTGGGGGTTCGCCCTGCTGCTGCATCTGCCGCGGGTGATCGGCAATCCCGGGAGCCGGATGGAGTGGACGATGTTGTTCGTGGCGCTTTCCATTGGCGGGGCGGCCTGGGTGGTACGGTTGGTGGGGCGGGAACGATAAACCCTTCTCCCCCTGTGGGAGAAGGTGGCCCGAAGGGCCGGATGAGGGGAAATGAGGTTCAAGACACTTGCGAGTGTCCCCCTCACCCTTCCCATCGCTGCGCGATGGGCCCCTTCCCTCTCCCACAAGGGGAGAGGGAGATTGGAGTGCGTTCCGCTCACGATTCCTTCGCTATCGCTTTCAGCCGGTACAGCACCTCCAGCGCCTCGCGGGGCGTCAGTGCGTCGACGTCGATCTTCTCGACCTCCGCCTTGAGCGTGTCGACCTCTTCCTCCACCTCGGCCGCCATCGCCGCAAACAACGGCAGGTCGTCGAGCCCCGCCGCCAGCCCGCCGGTCTTGGCTCTCCCGGCTTCCAGCTTGGCCAGCACTGCCTTGGCGCGGGCGATGGTGACCGGGGGCAGGCCCGCCAGCCGCGCCACCGCGAGGCCGTAGCTGCGGTCCGCGGGGCCTTCGCTGACCTCGTGGAGCAGGACCAGTTCGCCCTTCCATTCGCGGGCGCGGACGTGGTGGAGGGTCAGCGCTTCGCAGCGTTCCGCGAGGCGGGTCAGCTCGTGATAATGCGTCGCGAACAGGCAGCGGCAGCGATTGTCCTCGTGGATCGCCTCGACCACCGCCCAGGCAATGGCGAGGCCGTCATAAGTGCTGGTGCCGCGGCCGACCTCGTCGAGGATGACGAAGCTCTGCGGGGTGGCCTGGGCGAGGATCGCGGCGGTCTCGACCATCTCGACCATGAAGGTCGAGCGGCCTCTTGCGAGATTGTCCGAGGCGCCGACGCGGCTGAACAGGCGGTCGACCAGGCCGAGCGTCGCCGCCGTGGCGGGGACATAGGCGCCGGCCTGGGCGAGCACCGCGATCAGCGCGTTCTGGCGCAGGAAGGTCGATTTGCCGCCCATGTTCGGGCCGGTGACCAGCCAGAGGCGCGAGTCCTCGGAGAGCTTGCAGTCGTTCGCGACGAAGCGCTCGCCGCGCGCCGCAAGGGCATTCTCGACCACGGGGTGGCGGCCGCCCTCGATCTCGAAACAGCTATGCTCGACTAAGGCGGGGCGGACCCAGCCGCCCTCCGCGGCGCGTTCGGCGAGGCCGGCGGCGACGTCGAGCCGGGCGAGCGCGTCGGCGGTGGCGGCGATCGGCTCGCGGCGGTCGAGGGCGGCGGCGGTGAGGTCCTCGAGATGGGCGGCCTCGGCGGCGAGGGCATGGGCGCCGGCTTGCGTCACCTTCATCGCCACGTCGTGCAGTGCGGGGGCGTTGAAGCGGACGACGCCGGCGAGGGTCTGACGGTGGGTGAAGCCGCTGTCCGCCTTCATCAGCGGATCGGCGGCGCGGGCGGGCACTTCGATATGATAGCCGAGCACGCCATTGTGGCGGATCTTGAGCACCGACACGCCGGTCTGGGTGCGGAACTCGGCCTCGAGCGCAGCGATGGCGCGACGGCCGCCGGCGCCGGCATCGCGCAGATCGTCGAGCGCGGCATCATAGCCTTCCGCGATATAACCGCCGGCCGAGGCGTCGATCGGCGGCGAGGGAACGAGCGCGCGGGCGAGCAGGTCGATCAGGCCGCCATGGCCGCGCAGTTGCGGGGCGAGGTCGGCGAGCAGGGCGGGGGGCTGGTCGATCTTGTCGAGCCGTTCGCCCAGCTTCCACGCACCATCCAGGCCGTCGCGGAGTTGGCCGAGGTCGCGCGGGCTGCCGCGACCGGCGGCGAGGCGGCCGAGCGCGCGGCCGACATCGGGCAGGCTGCGGAGCGTCGAGCGGAGCGCCTCACGCAGGCCGCTGTCGTCGTGGAGCAGCTGGACGAGATCGAGCCGCGCCTCGATGCGGGCGCGATCGACCAGCGGCGCGCCGATGTCGGCGGCAAGCGCGCGGGCGCCGGCGCCGGTGACGGTGCGGTCGACAGCGTCGAGCAGGCTGCCCTTGCGCGCGCCGGACGCGGTGGCGGTCAGTTCCAGGCTTTCGCGGGTGGCGCCGTCGATCGCCATCTGCTGCGCGGCCTGGAGCAGGCGCGGGGGGCGGAGGAAGGGGAGGGCGCCCTTCGCGGTGTGATCGAGATAGGCGACGAGCCCGCCCGCCGCGGCGAGCCCCGCACGGCTGAACTGGCCGAAGCCGTCGAGCGTCGCGACGCCGAACAGCGCCTTGAGCCGGGCCTCGCCGGCTGCGGTGTCGAACTCGCTGCGGGGGCGGAGCGTGGTCGTTGCCTCGGTATAGGCGCTGGTTTCGGAGGCGATCGTCTCGGCCGGGGCGAGGCGGGCTAGTTCAGCGCCGAGCCCTGCGGCGTCGGTCTCGATCAGCTCGAACCGGCCGGTCGAGACATCGGCGGCGGCGATGGCGACGCCGCCTGCGACCTCGCCGATCGCGACGCACCAGTTGGCGGTGCGGGCGTCGAGCAGCGCCTCTTCGGTGAGGGTGCCGGCCGTGACGACGCGGATGATCGCGCGGGAGACCAGTGCCTTGGAGCCCATGCGCGCCTTGGCGTCGGCGGGGCTCTCGGTCTGTTCGGCGATGGCGACGCGGTGGCCGGCCTTGATCAGCCGGGCGAGATAGCCCTCCGCCGCATGGATCGGCACGCCGCACATCGGGATCGGCGCACCGTCATGCTCGCCGCGCGCGGTGAGCGCGATGTCGAGCACGGCGGCGGCGATCTTCGCATCCTCGAAGAACATCTCGAAGAAATCGCCCATGCGGTAGAAGAGCAGGCAATCCTCGGCATCGGCCTTCAGCGCGAGATATTGCGCCATCATCGGAGTCGGGGCGGGGGAAGGAGCGTGCATCCCGGGCTGGGTAGCGGGAATTTTGGGCGTCGTCATGGGGCCTGTGAGCGTGCCTTCGGGGAATATGCAGTGACGGTGTTGGAGGGCACCATCACGGTGCAGTAACCGGGTGGAACACGTGTTGGAGGCGGGGCCGGTTTGCGGAAAACGTCCGAGTATTCGTCGAATTTCGCGAGGCACCTGCGAGTGGGCGAAAATCGAGCGCTTCTTGGAGGCTGCACGGGAATTAGCAGGCCGAGTGATTTCGCGGGTGCGCAAATAGGAGCGTCGCGCCCCTCGCCGGCATGAGGGATGCTTGAGCACACTTGTCGCTTTATTCGCCGAATTTCGCGAGGGGTATCGGATGTTCATGAGGCTTTTCTTGTGACCGGAAACGAATAGTATCCGCGGCTCGTCGATCGATGCGCCGGGCGGGGCGGGCTCCGGGACATTTCAGCAGAGATGGGCGGCGGATTGAATCGGCACCCAGCGAGGCCGACCGGATCGCTGGCGCGGGGATTTTGTTCTGGTAGCATGGCCGCCCGGGCAAGGAGAGGCACCGTGCTGGCAAGCAATGCGCCGTTGATCGGCGTGATCGAAGTGGTGGTGACGGCGGTTCTGACCCTGGTCCTGTCCCGGCTCCTGCGCGGTCAGCGGGCCGGGCAGGTGGTGGCGCTGGCGGGCGGCGCGCTTCCCTTTATCATCTTCGCCGCCCCTCTGGTGCTGATGCTGCTTCCGGGTGCCGGGCCCGGCGAGGGCATGCTTCTCGCGCTGGCGATGGTGGTGGCGGGCGTTTCCCTGCCCGTGTGCCTCGGGGCGGCGGCAGTCACGTCGATGCTTCTTCGCAGAAACAGCCGCATCGGCTGACCGGCCGTTACGGGTCGGGTGGCTTCGGTGTCTCGTCTCCGGCGGCGGCTGCGGGCGGCGTCTTCGAGCCCAGCACCGATGCCCTCAGCCCCTTCCACGCCGCCACCAGCGCGGCGGCGGCGACCAGGATGGTGGTGAGCGCTTTCAGCCAGTTGGGCAGGTCCGTGAGCCAGTTCCAGATCGTCGAGGCGCCGATCGAGACATGGATCGGTTGCGGTTCGACCGTGGGGCGCAGCTCCTGCGCGTTGCCCTGGCTGTCGATCATCACCACGGTGGTGCGCAGGATGAGCGACAGGTCGCCGCGGGAGCGCGCCGTGACCGACCAGCGCCAGATCGCGTTCGAGCCCTCCGTCACGGTCTGGATCTCGGGCGAGAGCGGCTTCACCTCGAAGCCCGCGCCTTCGAGCGTCGCCTTCATCTTCTGGCCGACGAACGGGTGGTAATCGACCGTTCGGCCAGTCCCGCCGCCATCTTCCGCCAGGTCGTGCGGCGTGCGGTCGCCCGGCAGGGGGCGAATCGCCGCGGTCTCGTTGCCTGCCGGGCTGCCGTCCTCGGGTGTCGTCTCGTTCCCCGTTACCGGGCCGGGGCTTGCGACGGGCGTGGGCGTGGGCGTCGGTGTGGGGGGCGGGACCGGGGCGGTGCCGAGCGCGAGGGTGACGAAGGTCGTCTCGCCCTGGCGCATCTTCGCGGGCGCCTTGAACGAGGCGTTGCCGCGCCGCGACTGATCGAGCCAATATTGCGCGTCGGCGCAATCCTCCTCGGTGAGCCGTGTGCCCGTCACCCGGCACGGACGCAGGCGCCCCGCGGCGACCGCTATGTTGTCGCTGACGGCGACGGTGTTGCTGGTCTGGTCGGGGGCGCTCCCGACCCCGCATGAGGTCTGGGTCAGCAGCAGCGCCGACAGCAGAAGCGTGGTTGCGCGCATGTTCATTGGCGGGTCTCCCCCCATGTTCGGCAGCGCCGATCATGCGCCCGGGCCGGCCGGCCTGCAATCGGCGCGCGACGGACAAGCGCCGAACCGGTCCTGTCTCCCGCGCCGTTCCCGACTCCGGCGGCGCCAAGGACGGACTTCTTCAGTGCCAGCGATGAGAAAGACGCGAGCGGTGCACATCCCGCCGCCATCATGGACCAATAGCCCTTGATGGCGGGCGGTTGAATCGCAGGCCCGGCGCTGCGCGCCTGTTGGAAATGTCAGTAGGGTCACTGACATTTTGCCATTCGTCAGCCGGAAGGTTGAGAATAAATATATGTTTATCAGATACTTATTGTGTATCCGTTCTACGGCAAAATGTCAGTACCGTTGTCGAGGACAGCGCGCCTCTTGTCTGCGAAGTCACGAACTCGTGAACTTGATGATATAATTGACGGCGACGTTCGCCGGGCGGGTCTCGTGCTGGCTGGTGCCGACCGGCTGCCCGGAGCGCGGGGCGGCGACCGGGCTGCCGGTGGTCTCGACATTCTGTTGGGTGGGGCCACCGGGGGCCGCGCCCGGCTCTCCGCCCAACTGGCTGACCACCGCCTTATAATTGTGTCCGTGATCCTGCATCGCGCTGCGCTGAGTCGATCCGACGCCGTCAGCGGTGCCGCCGCTGGCCGTCGTCCTGATGCGGGCGTCGGGATCGTTGCCGCTGCCGTGATCGGTCCCGCGCAGGAAGGTGCCGCGATAGTCCGGGATGCAGAACGCCCCGTCGCTGCCGCCATAGAGCGTGCCGAGCACGGCGAAGAGCTCGGGATATTGTGCCGCCGGCAGCGTGCGGCCGTCGCAGAGCATCCAGCCCCATGCCTCGATCGGTACGACGCCCGGGCCCTGCTCCGGCGCGAGCGGGCCGGCATAGGCGGAGACCGCGCCGACGGGCAGGCCGCCAAAGGTCGGACGGCCGGGAAAGGGGGCGTTGGACGGTCGGTCGATCATGGGCAGGCCTCTTGCGGAAAGGCCGAGCATCGCCGCGAGCGGGACCAGCGTCAACCGGATGACGCGGGCCAATGCCGCCCGCCGCACCTGTACCCCAGATTACCGCTGCGTTCAGCATCCCGATGCAATTGCAGGCATAATCTCCTTTCGCCCGATTTGGCGGGCAGGAAGGGACCAGACGATGAAGATCTCACACATCTTTGCCGCAACCGGACTGGCGGTTGCTTCACTCACCATCAGCACGAGCGCCGATGCGCAGCGATGGGACGGCCATCGCGGCGGCGGCTGGAACGATCGCGGCCATTACGGCGGCGGCTATGGTCGCGGCTGGCACGGCCGGGAGTATCGCGGTTATCGCGGTGGCTGGCACGGGCCGCATTATCGGTACCGGCATCATCGCTGGCGCGGCGGCTATGGCTGGCGTGGGCCGCGGTGCTGGACCGAATGGCGGTACGGGTACCGGGTTCGTATTTGTCGGTGATGCTAGCGGACTGGCGGGAGGAGCGGGCCCGCCGGTTCTCGGGGTGACGGGGATTTTTTGACCAGCCGCCGCTCTAGCTTCGAGATGAGGCTCGTCGGGTTGCGTACTGTGGCTTCGAATTACTCAAGGCCGGTGCCGGTTCCCCGAATTAATATACCGCAGTTGAGGTTTTTAGGTCCAATATACCTCAACGTGATCCTCGGGGAGGGCCGAGCGGATTCCCGCGCTTTTAGTGCGACAAGTGTGGCATTCTGAGACTCACTACCCTATCCAGCTTGCAGACAGCAGCGGAAATTTGCGAGGTGTGACCTGAGTTTCACAATACGCGAACGCTAGAGACTGGACTGGGGGGAATGTGCGGCGGTTATTGAATTGGAGAGGAAATGCGAATGGCGAGCCTGACTTAGCGAACCGAGCTTGCGAGTCAGCCCAACACGCTAACCACCCCGTCGTTTTACTTGTCCACGGCCTTGGGGGGAGTGCCAAAGGCACTTGGTCTACACTGTTGGGACTTCTAACCACGGACCCAGATTTTATTGGCTATCAGTTCGATTTTTACGAGTATCCAACGACAATCGTCGGCTTCTTAAGCGGGAAGAGAATCCCGTCGTTGCAGGATATCGCCCAAGGGCTTGGGACCGAGATTCGACTAAAATTCTCCGGTCGTAACGTAATTATAATATGCCATAGCCTGGGCGGGCTGGTCGTGCGGCAATTTGCGTTAAACCTGGTAAAAAGTGGTGAAAACGTCAGCAACGTAAGCGCTTTGCTCCTCGCCACCCCCAACAACGGAGCAATTGCTGCCTCATTCGGCTCTCGCTTTAGTCGACGTAATGCTCAACTCCGTCAGCTGCAGCCGTATTCGGAAGCGCTGACGCAGTTAAATGACGACTGGGCAGAGCATGAGATGGACAGAAAAATTCGTATTACTTACGTGGCTGGGGGTACAGACGATATCGTAAGTAAACCCTCGGCCAAAGGCCCGGCAGGACGCCCGCTGGATGAGATGTTAATCGGTTACGATCACAGTACCATTATACGCCCTAAAAGTCATCGAGATATAAATTATTTGCTGGTCAAAGATTTCATTGTGCGTGGAGTAAGAAAGAGTGACGACGTCGCTGATCTTGCATACGGCGGCAAGACCGCTAACCCGCTATTTGACATATATGCTCCCGAGCACGAGAGTTACTATGTATCTAGATCTATCGATGAGGTAATATCAGAGTCAGTAAAAATGAACCACATGTGGCTAATTGGTGCAAGTGGTGTGGGGAAGACCGCCGCGATACAAAGGCGCGGCTCTATAAACGGATGGAAAGTATTCCATGTTATGCTCGCGAGCTACGAAAACGCTACTCCGCACGGTCTCTTGAGGGCGATTTGTGTAGAAATTGGAGAGAGGACAAGGTCTAATATAGGGGCTCCAAAGTCGGAAGACTTACCTGAGATTCTTTCGTACTTCCGTTCTGTGATTTCGGAACTGCCTACGGATCGTCGATATGCCGTTTTGGTGGAAGAAATACCTCTTCCTGCGGGAGATAATTTTCGAACTTTTATGAATTTGGTTGGGCAGATGATCATGGCGCTGGAGGTTCAGGAATCCAACCATGTCACGCTAATATTTTCATCAATCCATGATTTTGCTCAAACCGCCTCAGTCGGCATGGCGAAATTGCGGGCACGAGTGCAATTCGCTCTGCTTTCGATATGGTCGCCCGATGAGTGTGGGGCACTGATAGACATGCTCGCGAGCGCCACTGGGAGAACGTTTGATATCGCTGACAAGGCTCGCATCGTGAAATTCGCGAACGGCTCGCCAAGGGCGATCAAAGCCGTATTTAGGCGATTGAGAGACGCAGTGGGTCAAGACTTGAGCCTCGAAGCGCTGCTTGACGCCGTTGCACGTGAGCAGGTGTAGCATGTCCGGCGGTAGAGTCCTGCGCGCACGTACAATCGTTTCCGATGAACTTTATGTCACACGCGCGGCCGATCGGCAGCTCGATCAAATAATAGGAGATATGGGGCGACCAGGGTACGTCTTGGTTGCTCGGCAGATGGGCAAGACTAACCTGCTCCTGCACATGAAGCGTCGTCGAGAGGCTCACAACGATATCGTTCTGTACGTTGATCTCTCAGAGCGCTTCGAGAGCGCCCGGGCATGTTTTCGGCATATAGTGGACGTAGCGCTCGAAACCAGGCCAACGATTTTGGCCTCGGCTGCCGCCGTCATTCGTGAACAACGCGCCGGCGATGTGCCAGAAGCCGCGGTCGAGTATGGCAGACACCTGCGCGAGATTCTTCGCGCCGCGGGAAGCAGCAAAATAATTGTGATTTTAGACGAAGTCGACTCTCTAGTAAGCGTGTCCTATAGCGACGCGATTCTCGCTCAGATAAGAAGTACCTATTTTACGAGATCGAACTTCCCTGAGTACGATAGACTGACGTACGTTTTGTCAGGGGTCATTGAGCCAACCGACCTCATAAAAGACAAGAACATTTCTCCGTTCAATATCGGAGAAAAGATATATCTCGACGATTTTTCGTTTGACGAGGTCGAGGAGTTTTTGCGGAAGGCCGGGCTACGACTTACTTTTCCGGTTGTGGAAAGAATATACAGCTGGACTATGGGTAACCCGAGGATAACTTGGGACGTCTGCGCGGCGATTGAAGAAATGCAAATATCTGGTCTCATGGTAGAGCCAAGAAACGTAGATGATGTAGTTGATCGATTGTACCTTATCAATTTTGACAAACCTCCTATCGACCACATCAGGGTACTGGTCGCTGGTGATGCCCATTTGCGCAACGCATTAATATCGATCAGATACGGAAAAGGAGACACCATCGATGAAAAGATTCGGTCGAAGCTATACTTGGCCGGAATTACTAATGCGTCGTTCAATAAGCCATCAATAAAGAACCCAATTATAGACGCCTCTCTCTCGGATTCGTGGCTGGCCCAAGCCACATCTTTGGGTGAAAGTTCGCTTCTCCGCGCGGCAGAGCATTTTGTCGGCGGGAGATATAATCTAGTAGTTGAAGCTTTGCTTCAACACAGGCGAGGAGAGGGAGAGCCGCTCTCTGCCAATTATCTAATGTACCTAGGTATATCATTTTACTCGACCGGGGAGTACCCTCTCGCTATAGATGAATTAAAACTTTCGCTATTGACGATTAAGGGCGAGGCGCGAACTACCGCTCAATACTATCTCGCTTCCAGCCTGATTTTGAGTGACAGGACTGAGGAAGCCTTGGTCGTTCTTGAGGAGGCTGGGGGTGCCGGCTCTGGCCCTCACCTTTTGCCGTCTCGCATTCTATTGGTCGCAGCGTATTACCGCCTCGAGTCAGGCGCTCTGGAGCTGCGCGTCAGAGAATTGCGTGCGGAGTTGTCAGAGGCCATTGACGGGGACTCAAGCCCGCAGCAGCTCGATAGACCAGAGGCGATTGCATCGGCTCTTTACAGCTTAGCTCTAGCGGCAATAGCGGCTGATGATGTCGACAATGCGGTCGGCTTTCTTGAGCAGACACGCAAAATTTCCCCGTTAGGGATGCTTCCTGCGATTCTTATGACTTTGCACTCTATAACGGCCGACCCGAATCGACGTGCAATTCTAGCACGAGAGGCGAAAGATTTGGTGGTGGAGCACGCGCTGATTGCTAGTCAGGCGGTGGGTGAGATCGCCTATAACGATAAAATATTGGCTGCTATTTATCTCGCCCTAAATGAATCAGATGATAAGCGAGACTTGGAGGAGCTGGTTGAGTTCAATGCTAGCTCGGAGCCCCATGAGCGTTCGAAACTTGAGATTGTACTTGATATTATCGAGCCAGTCGCTGACATCGATGGTCAGCGTGTCAGGGAATTCTTACGATACTTAAGCGAAAAGGCGGCTTTGGAGAATCTGGTCGCTGGCGTGAGGGGAACCGTTCGATTATTTAGAATGCTAGTCCTTCACACGGCAGGCGAAGAAAACGATCTAGCCCGAGCGCATTACGTTTCTGCTTTAGAGATGCTGCCGCATGGGACAAAGGTCTCGGATGTAGATTTGATATTTATCATAACGGCTGTTCAGCAATTTACGAATAATTCGAATTACGATCGCGCGCTCCCCCTGATTAAGACTGCAAGACCATTTTTCTATCTGGGGGATGACGTTTTTTGGCTACTGATACTAATATCTAGCGAGATGATGATATACAACGTTAATGGTGATATTGTTTCGGCAAAGAAGGTAGCTGAAGAGATAATAGATATATCGGGTGATAGTTTGCCGGAGGACCTTGGCTCTCCAGAATTAAACGAATTTAAGTTGAATATGGTAGAGCAAGCCCACAAGACTCTTGCTAAGAGGGAGCATGTGGAGCCGGATTTGTACCGACATATAGGTAGGAATCAAAAAGTCGTTATTTCGGAAGACGGGCATGAGGAGCAGAGGACCGTAAAATTCAAATTTGTCGAGCAGGGCGTACGGTCGGGTAGGTTCAATCTGGTACGAGTTCTACCTAGGTAGCCCTCAAACATCTACCGCCAGATACCCCGTCAGATACCGCCCCGAATTCGCCGCATAAATCCCCGGCCCCGCGGTCCCGAACCCCTGCTGGTCGAAGATATTGCCCGCCTGCAGCCGGAAGGTCGCCGATTTGCCCGCCAGCTTGAACTGGTAGCGGCCGCCCAGATTGAGCTGGGCGCGGGAGGGGATGATCACGAGGTTGTCGATCCGCGCGGCGACGGTGCCGCGGTGGAACAGGGCGGCGTCGAGCGACAGGCCCTCCAGCATCGGCGTGCGCCAGTTGAGGTTGAAGTTGAACAGATGGTCGGGCAGCCCGACCGGGCGCTTGCCGATGGTGCCGACCGCATTCGCATCGCGCGTGATGCGCGGGCGCAGGACGAAGCCGCCGGCGACCATGCCGAGCCGCGGCGTGAGGTTGCCAGCGACCGAGAATTCCGCGCCCTGGCTGCGTGTCGTGCCGGTCTGGGTGTAGGTGTTCGCCGTATCGAAGCTGAAATAGGGGCGGCGCAGGTCGAACACGCCCGCCACCGCCTTGATGTTGCCGGTGACGAGCCAGCGCACGCCGGCATCCTTCTGCTCGGTCAATATGGTCGGCAGCGGCTGGTTGCGGTTGGCGGCGTTGGGCGGGGCGAGGCCGCTTTCCTCCAGGCCTCGGGCGTAGCCGGCGTAGAAGGTCAGGCGCTTGATCGCGGTGACCGCCAGGGTGCCGTTGTAGAGCCAGGGCCGCGAGCGTGCCGTCACGGGGGCAAGGCCGGGCAGGCTGGTGGTTTTGCGGTAATCGGCGCGGGACACGCCGAAGCTCAGCTCGCCGACATCCTTCCAGCGGCCGTCATAGGCCATGCCGTACGTCGCCTGGCGCACCCGGTCGTGCGATTGCGGGCCGAAGACGAAGGCGGGGCGGGGCGCGGTGACCGGCGTGCCGATGCGGGTCGGGCCGAGATCGACCTCGTCCGATCCGCCGAACACCCGCCGCGCATCGCGCTGGCGCATGCTGGCGTGGAAGACGTGGAGGCGCGGGCCATCGGCGATGCTGTGGGTGATGCGGGCCTCGCCGCTGAGCGAGACGTTCTTCGCGCGGGGATCGGCGATGACCAGGCGGCTGGCGGTGCCGTCCGGCTGAAGATCGACAAGCAGGTTGGTGTAGCTGGTCGCCTGGTCGAACACCGAGCGGAAGGCGCCGAGGCGGATCACCCAGTCCTTCGCCGGGGCGACCGACGCGAGCACGCCGTGGTTGGTCGCGCTGTAGCGGAAATCGGCCCAGCCCGGGCCGTCGAAATGCCGCGCCGGGGGCTGGGGCGGGAGGTACGCGCCGGCCGGGATGTAGAAGGGGCCGGCCTCGTCGTTGTAATCGTTGGAGAGCGTCCAGAAGGGCAGGATCTCGATGCCCGGCGCCGGGGTCCAGCGCGCGAGCAGGCCTTGCGCGTGGTTCCAGTTGTCCGTTCCATCGGGGAATTCGACATGGTTGACCGTCAGGCCGTAGCCGAGCGAGAGGTTGGCGGTGACGGGGAGCGAGCCGTCGATCTCCAGGCCGCCGCTGCCATAGGCATCGCCGTTGAGCACGATCGAGGCGGAGGCCTTGTTCGACGGGCGGCGCAGCGCATAATCGACGATGCCGCTGGGCGCGGCGAAGGGATAGCCCTGCGCGGACAGGCCGACCTTGATGCTCGAGGATTCGGAGACGATGCTGGTCAGCGTATATTGCGGGTCGAAATAGAGGCCGTCGATGCGCACGTTACCCGCGGACGTGGGCGAGAAGCCGCGCGCGCTGCTGGCGGTATAGATGCCGATCGATTCACGGCCGACGCTATAGCCGAACGCGTCCTCGGCCTGGGTGACGGCATTGTCGCTGCTGCGGTCCTGGGCGGCAGCGGGGAGGGCGGCGCAGCATGCGGCCATCGCGACTATCGCTGCTGTTGTCCGGACCATCTGGCGCTCCCCCCGCTGCGCGTTATGTTGTTTTATGACACTAGGGCGGTCGGGTTTGCGCGCCAATGGGGTTCCCACCAACGACCCGCGAGCGGGGTCGAACGTCCCGCGGTGTCTATGAGAAGGCAGTGGGAGGATGTTCGCGCGGAGGCGCGGAGATGGTCCGGTCGTTGCGCGGGCAGCACGCGACAATCGCGCCTCAAACTCTCTGCGCTTCCGCGCCGCCGCGCGAACCATCATATTTCGGTGACGGCCCTGAATGTTGCCGGCACCTTCGCGCAAACTTGCGAACCAGGCATCGTCGGCGGGAGCTGCCGGCGGCGAAGATGCGCCACCGAGGAGAAGCATCCAACTGGGCCCTTGCGGACGTCCAGCCAGGGCATAACATCGACGCGTGATCGTCAATCTCAACGGATGGCCGGGTGTCGGCAAATTGACCATCGGCCTTGAACTGGCCGAGCTTCTCGGCGCGCGATTGCTGGACAATCATTCGTTGCTGAACATCGCTATCGCGCTCACGGACTATCCCGGCCCTGCTTATTACGAAGCCGCTCGAGCGCTGCGGGACATCGCATTTCGATATGCCCGGGCTTTGCCTCCCGGCACGCCGCTCATCGTCACCAGCGTCAATGCGAGCGGCGGGCCGAGCGGTTTCGCCGAGGAGCATTGGATCGCCGTGCGCGATCTCGCACAGGCGCGCGGCGTACCGCTGCTCTCGATAACGTTGGAATGCTCGCCCGACGAGCGAGCGCGGCGTGTCGTCGAGCCTGGCCGACGAGTCAGCAGGAAATTGCGCGACCCGGCGGTCATCGAGCGGATGGTGATTGGTCGCGCGCTGTTCGATGACGGCGCGGATCATCGGCTTGTGGTGGACACCACGCATTGCGACGCGAAAACAAGCGCGGGCACCATCGCGGCGTGGATAAGGGACACGGTGCCCGTGGTTTGAATGCCGGCCGATCGCGGCTCGTCTTCGGCCGAGCGGGCGTGCTATCCGCGGGGCAATGCAGAAGGAGGAATCATTGATCCATAGCGTGCGGCCGATCGGCGGACTTGCCGTCCTGCTTTTGCTCGCGGCCTGCGGGTCGGCGGAGGAGGCGCAGGCGCCCGCCGGGCCGCCGCCCAAGCCGAGCTTCGACCAGACGGTGCCGGGCGTGCAGGCGACCATCGCCGGCCTCGGCGCACCCTGGGCCAAGCCGAGCCGGAACGCGATCGTGCCCGATCCGGCGACGGGCGGGACGATCATCGAGACGACCGGCGACCGGGGCGAGGCGAAGCTCCATCGGCTGCCCGATGGCTGGATCCGGGAGGTCGGCCTGACCTCCGGCGCGGGCAAGACCTGCGGCGATCCGGCGGACGTCGAGCGGGCGATCCCGTTGCTGCTGACCGGGCTCGCGACCAAGGTGACGCTGGCGCCCGCGCAGGCGGCGCGGCTCAAGGTGGGGCTGGCGGAGGCGCCGCCGGTGTCGCTGGATATCGGTGCGGTGCGGATCGCGGTGCAAAGCGGCTGCGTGCAGGCACTGACGGTGACGGCGATCGGATCGTTCGCGCAGCCTGCCAAGCGGCTCTAGGTCCTTATGCCTGGTCTCGCGTCGACCTGAGCAGGCTGTCGCGCAGCTTGCCGATCGCCTTTTGCAGGATCGGGAATTCCTCCGCGGTGAGGCCGGTCGCTTCGGCGAGGTCCATGCACAGGCTGCGGCGGTGGAGGTCTCGGCCGGCATCGGTGAGGGTGATCAGCACCTGGCGCTCGTCGGCGGCAGCGCGCGTGCGGGTGAGAAAGCCCATTGCCTCGAGCTTCTTCAGGATCGGGGTGAGGGTGTTGGATTCGAGGAACAGCTTCTCGCCCAGGCCGCCCACGGTCTGGCCGTCCTGCTCGGAGAGCGCGACGATGACGATATATTGGGTGTAGGTGATGCCGAATTCTTCGAGCAGCGGCTTATAGGCCCGGCCGAAGGCGAGGTTGGCCGAATAGATCGAGAAGCACAGGAAGTCGGACAGCTTCAGGCTCGACAGGTCGGCGGGGGTGAGCGTGCTCATGGCGGGGTCCCTGGCGGCGGCGGGGTGCCGTCGGTGGCCCTTATATATATCGCGTGCGATTAAATCGGAAGGGGTTGACTCGCCTCCCGATCACCCTATTTACACCGCATCCGATTGAAGCGGATGCGAATGATATTCAAGCAAGGAGCTAGACCATGTCCGAGACCAAGATCCTCTACACCGCCAACACCCACACCACCGGCGGCCGCGACGGCGCCGCGCAGAGCAGCGACGGGCGGCTCGACATCAAGCTGTCCTCGCCCGGCACCAGCGGCACCGGCACCAATCCGGAGCAGCTGTTCGCGGCGGGCTGGTCGGCCTGCTTCATCGGCGCGATGGGCGTGGTCGCCCGCGGGATGAAGGTGACGCTGCCGGCCGATCTGGCGGTCGACACCGAAGTGGATCTGGCGAGCGGCGAGGGCGGCTATTCGCTCCAGGCGCGGCTGAATGTCAGCCTGCCGGGCGTTGACCGCGAGCTGGCCCGCGCGCTGGTCGACGGGGCGCACCAGCATTGCCCTTATTCCAAGGCGACGCGCGGCAATATCCCGGTCGAGATCAATCTGGTCTGATCTCCTTTGCGCGACTTGCCGGACGCGCTTCCTCAACCACGCCGTCATGCCGGACCTGTTCCGGCATCCACCGATCCGCAAAATCTCCGGCCTTTCGGCTTGCGGCGCGGTGGACCCCGGAACAAGTCCGGGGTGACGGGAAGGGTTTTGGGCGTCTGGAGAAAGGACAAAGGCGTGAGCGGCTTCTGCCGCCCACGCCTTTTCCGTATCAGCGCAGCGAGCGGAACGCCTTGCGCAGTTCCTCGGTGAAGAGCTGCGGTTCTTCCCAGGCGGCGAAATGGCCGCCCTTGTCGACTTCGTTCCAGTAGATCAGCTTCTTGTAGCTCTTCTCGGCCCAGGCTTTCGGCGCGCAATAGATCTCGCCGGGGAAGATGGTGACCGCGACCGGCACCTTCTGGATGTCCCAGGCATTGAACGGCCCGCCGCCGCCCTGCGCCGCATCCCAATAGGAGCGTGACGAGGAGGTGCCGGTGTTGGTGAGCCAGTAGAGCGTGACGTCGTCGAGCATCTCGTCGCGGGTCAGCGATTTTTCGGGCTGGCCGCCGCTGTACGTCCATTCGGCGACCTTGTCGTAGAAGAAGGCGAGCATGCCGACCGGCGAGTCCGCCAGGCTGTAGCCGAGCGTCTGGGGCCGCGTGTTCATCATCTCGGCATAGCCGAAGCCCTTTTTGTAGAAATAGCCGAGCCGGGCATGGGCGGCCTTTTCGACCTCGGTGAAGCTGGCCGGCACGGGGTCGCCGTTGCGGATCATGCGGATCACCTCGGGCGGGGTGGTGCCGGGCATGTTGATATGGATGCCGAGCAGCCCGGGGGGCGCCTGGACTGCCATGACCTCGGAGATGATCGCGCCCCAGTCGCCGCCTTGCGAGACATAGTTCCGGTAGCCGAGGCGCTTCATCAGCACGTCCCAGGCCTTGCCGACATGGGCCGGGCCCCAATCGGTATCGGTCGGCTTGCCCGAGAATCCGTAGCCCGGATAGGTCGGCAGGACGAGGTGGAAGGCATCCTCCGCCTTGCCGCCATAAGCGGTCGGATCAGTCAGCGGGGCGATCGTCTTGATCAGCTCGAGCGGCGAGCCGGGCCAGCCATGAGTCATGATCAGCGGCATCGCATTGGCGTGGCGCGAGCGGACATGGATGAACTGGATGTCGAGCTCGTCGATCGTGGTGATGAACTGGGGCAGCGCGTTGAGCTTCGCCTCGGCCTTGCGCCAGTTATAATCGGTGCCCCAGTAGCGGACGAGCTGCTGCAGCGTCGCGAGCTGGACGCCCTGGGACTGGTCCTTCACCGTCTCGCGCTCGGGCCAGCGGGTGCCGGCGATGCGCTTGCGCAGGTCGACCAGGTCGGCCTCGGGGATGGCGATGCGGAAGGGGCGAATCTCCTCGCCGCCGGCGGCGAGCATCGTTTTGGCGAAAGCGGGGGCGGCGAGCAGCGCGCCGCCGATCGCGGCACCAGCGGCCGAGCCGGCAAGCAGGTCGCGTCTCGTGGGGCCTGACGTATCTGTGGACATGAAATTCTCCTGGGGTTCGGGCGGCGGGGGCGCCGGCCTGCGCCTCCATTCTGGGGGAGCCCGATCGCGCGACCCAGTTAGGCGATGTTAGACGATGCGAGCCGGGCCGCTTCGTTGCGGCAGCACGAGGGTCGCCACGCGGTCGACTGACTCGAGCGCGCAGCGGGTGAGCGGGCGGAGCGCGGCGTCCTGCGCCAGGCTGCGCTCGATCAGGTGCATCGCGCTGGCGATGATCTGGAGGTGATTGCCGAGGTCGTCCGCGCCCTCGCTGCTGTGTCCGCCCATTGCCGCTCCCCTGGCCGGTCGAGTCCGGCTTTGTCGGGAGATGCATCAGATGGGGGCGGGGGCGGGGTTAGTTGCAGTGATTCACGGCGAGATGGGGTTAGGCGCCATTCTTGTCGGAAAGTATTTTTCTTCCCCGGCGAAGGCCGGGGCCCAGTAGCGAGACATGCGCAACTGCGCGGCGCGCCCGTTTTACTTCTGTTTCCCAACTGGGCCCCGGCCTTCGCCGGGGAAGCATGAAAATCCAGATCGGATCATCGAGTCCCTAAAGCTCGATGATCCCGCGCCGCAGCGCCATGGTCACCGCCTCGGTGCGGTCGCCGACGTCGAGTTTGGCGAAGATGTTCTTCATGTGACCCTTCACCGTATCGTCGGAGATGGAGAGCTGCCACGCGATTTCCTTGTTAGCCTTGCCCGCCGCGACCAGCTGGAGGACGCCGATCTCGCGCGGGGTGAGCGGGTCGTCGGCGGCGTGCAGCGCGATCTCGCGGGCGATCTCGGGCGGGATGTGGCGGCGGCCGGCATGGACCGAGCGGATCGTGTCGAGCAGCTCGCGGCGGAGCGAACTCTTGAGCAGATAGGCAGCCGCGCCGGCCTTCAGCGCCTGGGCGGCCTGGACGTCGCCGTCATAAGTGGTCAGCACGATGATATGCGCATGGCGCGCCTGCTTGCGGATCGCCCGGATCGCCTCGATCCCGCCCATCACCGGCATCTGGAGGTCGATCAGGGTGATGTCGGGGCGGAGATTGGCGAAGGCAATAATCGCCTCGGCACCGTTCGCTGCCTCGCCGGCCATCACCATGTCGGGCTCGGGCTCGATCATCGCGGCGATGCCTTCGCGCAGCGCCGGGTGATCGTCCACCGTCATGATCCGGATCGGTCTTGCCGTATCGGCCACGGGATCAGCCTTTCATCCTGCCGGTCAGGAAGCGCGGCAGCCAGTGCCGCCCGCGCCGTTCCGCATAGGCGGCCGCGCCGGGAATCGACAACAGGATTTCAGTGCCCGCGCCCTTGCGGCTGCTGATGGTGAGCGTGCCGCCGATCCGGGTCGCGCGTTCGCGCATGCCGATCAGGCCGAAATGCCCTTCGCGCTCGCCCGCGGAGGCGATGTCCGCCGGCAGGCCGGTGCCGTCGTCGCGCAGGTCGAAGCGCAGCTCGCCGGGGAGATAGGTGATGACGGCTTCGATCGTGCTCGCCTTGGCGTGCTGAAAGGCGTTGCGGAGCGCTTCCTCGCCGATGTGCTGGACTTCGTCGCGTACCATCGGGTGCAGCGCGCGGGGCGTGCCTTCGATGGTGAGGTCGAACCGGACCGGCCAGGTCGCGGCGAGCTCATGGGCGGTGTCGAGCAGGGTCTGGGTCAGGTCGCCGCTTGTCGCGCGCAGTTCGCGGACGCGGTCGCGGCCTTCGATCAGCACGGCCTCGGCCCGGTCGAGCGCGTCGTCCATCAGCGGGCGCAGCGGCTGATCGGGCGGGATGCGGTTGGCGATCGACTGGAAGCGCAGGACGAGGCCCTGAAACCCCTGGAGCAGGGTGTCGTGCAGCTCGCGCGCGATCCGCTCGCGCTCGGCGAGCCGTACTTCGAGCTTGGAGCGGACCCGCGCGGTGACCTGGCGCAGGCGGATCGAATAGGCCAACCAGAGCAGCACGCCGACCCCGATCAGGCAGAGCAGCTTGAACCAGCCCGACTGGAGGAAGGTGGGCGGGATGGTGAACTCGAGCGTGGCGCCCTCGCGGTTCCACACGCCGTCGTCATTGGCGGCGATCACGCGGAAGCGATACGTGCCGGGGCCGAGATTGGTGTAAAAGGCCTGGCGGCGCATGCCTGGGTCCATCCAGCCCGTGCTCACCCCCTCGAGCATGTAGCGGACGCGGACTCGCTCCGGGATCGACAGGCTCAACGTGGCGAAGTCGATCTCGACCATCGAGGAGCCGCGTGGCAGCGTGACATTTGCCGGATCGCGGTAGGACAGGCTCCCCGACTTGAGCCCACTGATCGCGACGGGCGGTGGGACCTTGTTCCGGGCGAGGTGGTCGGCATCGACCCAAACGGTGCCGGCGGTGGTCGCAAACCAGATGCGCCCGTCTCCGCCACGCACCGCATCGCGTTTGCCGTCGCGGGAGTAGCTGCCTTGCAGACCGTCCCGGAAATCCAGCACGGTCGGGTTCAAATGGACGCGGGGATCGTCGAAGCCGCGGTTCAGCAGGGCGGTGGGAAGGTGGACGATGCCTTGCTTGCCGAGCAGCCAGGTTTCGCCCGCCGGCGTCTGGGCGATGCCGACGATCGAGGAGAAAGCGCGGATGCGTTCCGGATCGAAGAACTGCACACGTCCTCCCCCTGGACGATCTTGCCAGCGGGCCAGCCCAAGGCCGCCGCCGAGAAGGACGCCGCCCGACCCGTCATAGATCGTCCGCAAGCGCCGCAGCGCGCGCGGACGCGCGACGACGATATCGGTGCGATGGGGGAAGTCGATGCGGCGCAGCGATTCGGCGGAACGGTAGAGGAGGAGCCTGCCGTCGCGCGCCCTGATGATCGGCATCGCATCGTTGTCGGGGGCCGAATAGAGGCGCCAGCCCGCGCTGCTGCGCTGGTAGAGGCCATCCTCCGCCGTGACCCAGAGATCGTTATGGCGATCGACCGCGCAGTCGATGAGCGCCTTGGGGCTGGGCGGCCGCGCGATCGCGGTGAAGCGCCCGCCGCTGAACCGTGTGATCCGTTGCCGCGTGATCATCCAGACCGATCCGTCGGGCCCTTCGCAGACCGCCTCGCTCTCTCCGGCCCCGTCGAGTATGCGCTGCGGGTTTCCCCCGGGAAGGATCCGATAAAAGCCTTCAGCCTCGCCGACATACACGCTGCCGTCGGACGCGCCGAGCAACGCAAAGCCCCATATGGGAAGCTTGGTGAGCGCCGGTTCCGCGATCACCCTGGCGGCCCGGAACCGGTCCAGCCCAAGGGTGGTGCCGACCCAGACACTTCCTTCACGGTCCTGCATGATGGCAGTGGTGGTGTCAGCGGTCAGACCATCTCGCAGACCGAATGTATCGACCCTGGCCAATGCGGCCGCTGGCGACGATGCGCCGGCCGGGTCGGGCACGCGAACGCGGAAAATGCCGTTTCTTGTGGTGATGCCCCACAGATTTCCGTCCTTGTCGAAAAAGGAACGAATCAAGCGTTGTGACGAAGGTGTGGGATAAGGCAGGCGACCGCCTGGCGCGGGTGTGACGACCTTGCTGCCGGAATCGTCGGAAAGCCAGACGCGGCCGGCCGGGTCCTCGCTCAACCCGCCATGGCCGACAGGTACTACGTCGACGGTTGCGAAACGCTTCGCGTCGCGCCTGAGAACGAGAACCGCGTGGCGCGTGACTACCCATAACGCGCCGTCGCGGGTGGCCATGATGTCGCCTACCGGTTCGTCCGGTAGCCCGGACTCCGCCCCAAAGTCTTCCCACCGGCCTTTTCGATAGCGCGCGAGCGGCAGTTTGGCGCGATCGAACTGTGCCCAGATCGCGCCGTCGGCGGTTTCCGCCAGGCCCATGACATAGGCCGTCGCATTGGGAAGCCCCATGTCGCGCAAGGCGCCATGGTCGTAGCGCGCGACGCCGCCCGCCGCATAGCCGGCCCAGATCGTGCCATCCCGAGCGGCGAGCAGCCTGACGATGTTCGCCCGGTCCCTGAGGCGCTGCTGCTGCGGAATATACTCGAAGGTGACGCCGTCGAAGCGGAACAGGCCATTGCCCGTACCAATCCACAGATAGCCGTCGCGCCCCTGAGCCAGGCTCAGGATCGCCGGCGGCGCACCATTGTCGATCGTCCAGGTCGTATGCTTGTATTGCTGGATGGTCCGGGCCGGATCGAGCGCCGACACGGGGCCGCCGGCCAGCGTCGCCACGCAGAGCATCACCAGCAGAAGCCATGCGCGCTTCATGGAATTCCTCCCGATACCGCCGACCGATCGGGGCGATGCCGCTGTCCCTCGCCTATCGGGGCGGGCGGCGCACCCCCCAAAAGGGTTGCCCCTGCATAGCCTATTCCGAGGCTATCGACACCTTCTTTGGGGGCCTATCAAGTCCCTATGAAACAATTGTTTTCCGCTTTCCCGGCGGGCTTTGCCGGCGTTGCGCTATTGCTATTTCGCAGTTCGCTGGCGCTGTTCCTGATTACGACCCCATCGCAACTCTTTCCTATGCCATTCTGGTTGGTACTTGGAATAGATCTTGTGGCGTTGGCCGTAGTGCTTGGATTTTCGACAAGGATATTGGCATTGTCTTGCGCTTTTGCGGGCATTGTCATCGTGTCGGCCAGCCGGCTCGATATGCCGATGCTGGTCTTCACCCAGACGATCGATGCTGCAGCGCTGGCGATGATCGGTCCCGGCGCTTTTTCGGTCGACGCCCGGCTGTTCGGCCGCGCGACGATCACGCTGCCGCGGTGAGCGGCGACCCAAAGGTGGGGTCGCTTCGTCGCCCATCGCGGGGTGTCCGCCGGACCCGGTCGTTGCGACATTCCAGGTCCGATACACGAGGGAGACGGGATATGAACTATCCGACACCGGCGATGCGACCGGCCGCCATGCTGCCCTATCATTTCCACAACGCGCCACGACTGCCGGCCCCGGGTCGCAGGCCGATCAGCTTCGGGCATTTCGTGGTGCTGCCTGCTGCGCGCACCCTATTGTATAGGGGTGCCCCGGTTGAAATCGGCGGACGCGCTTTCGATTTGCTGATGGTGCTGCTGCGGTCGCGCGGCGAGCTGGTCGGCAAGGAGGATATCGTGCGCCAGGTCTGGCCGACGACGATCGTCGACGAAGGCAATCTGCGATTCCAGATGGCGGTGCTGCGCAAGGCGCTCGGTGCGGAGCGGGACCGGATCAAGACGGTCACCGGCCGGGGGTATCTGTTCGTCGCCGACGAGGCGGGCGGCGACGACCTGCCGGCACGCGACGGCCTCCCTTATGCGCTGCACACGCGCATCCTTGTCTGAGCGAAAGATGCGATTCATGACATTCGTTGCTCTTGCCGGCGCGGCCACCGCGATGGCCGTTGCCACACCCTTCGTCCTGCCGGCGGTCCTGACCGGTTCCGCCAGTCAGGCCCCCGCCGCTGGCCCGACGGGCGTGCTCGATGCGCTGGCGGGGCAGCGGACCTGGCTGAACGGCAAGCCGGTCCGGCCGGAGGATTTGCGCGGCAAGGTCGTGGTCGTGAACTTCTGGACCTATTCCTGCATCAACAGCCTGAGAACGCTGCCCTACCTGCGCGCCTGGCAGGAGAAATATGGCGACCGGCTGGTGGTGATCGGCGTGCACACGCCGGAATTCGGCTTCGAGAAGGATGTCGCCAATGTGCGGACGGCGCTCGCCGCGCTTGGGGTGAGCTATCCCGTCGTGCTCGACAGCGATTTCGCGATCTGGCGCGCGTTCGGCAACCAGGGCTGGCCGGGATTCTACTTTATCGGCGCGGATGGCCGGGTGCGCGACCAGAGGCTGGGCGAGGGCGAGTATGGCAAGTCCGAACAGGTGATCCGCACCCTGCTGGCCGAGGTCGGCACGGCCCCGGGCACGGCCCCGGTCTCCGACGAGGTCGGTGGCGCGGGCCCCGAGGCGGCGCCCGACTGGGCGCATCTGGGGTCGCCCGAGACCTATATCGGCCATCGCCAGGCCCGGAACTTCGTGTCGCCCGGCGGCTTCTTCCGGGACACGTCGCATGTCTATGGCGCGGCGAGCAGCCTGTCGCGCAACCAGTGGAGCCTGGCCGGCGCCTGGTCCGTAGGCGGCGAGTTCGCCACGCTCGATCGTGCCGGCGGGCGGATCGCCTATCGTTTCCATGCGCGCGACCTGCATATGGTGCTGGCGCCGGGCGCGTCGGGACAGCCCGTTCGTTTCCGCATCACGATCGACGGCGCGCCGGCGGGTGCCAATGGCGGGGTCGATGTCGACGCCGAGGGACGCGGTACGGTGCGCGCGGCGCGCATGTATCAGCTCGTCCGCCAGATCGGGCCGGTCCAGGACCGCAGCTTCGAGATCGAATTCCTCGACCCCGGCGTTCGCGCCTATGTCTTCACCTTCGGATGATTGCCATGAAATGGAGTGCCTTGCTGATCGCGGCCGCGCTGTCGCCGTCGCTCGCTGCCGCCCAATCGGCGCGTGACGTGCTTGGCCCGGCCGGCGTCGTGCCGCTGACCGAACCGCAGCCGCCGGCGAGGATCATCGTCGATCCGCCGCTGGCCGAGCCGCTGTCGCGTGGCGCGGTATTCATCCAGTACCGTGCTGAGAATCTGCGGATCGTGCCGGTGTTCGGCCCCAACGCGCTCACCGTGACGCCGCGCATCGGCCATATCCATGTCAGCGTGGACGGCGCGCCCTGGCATTGGGCCGATGCGAGCGGCGAGCCGCTGATCCTGGTCGGCCTGCCCGCGGGCAAGCACAGCGTCGAGATCATCCTCGCCAATGCCAATCACCAGCCGCTCGACCAGGCGACAGTCGATTTCATCGTCCCGGCGAAGAGCGCGAGTTCTGCTGCCGGCAACCACCACCAGTGATGAGGAACCCATGTCCGAAACCATCGACCAGAACCGCCGTCGCCTCATCGGGGCAGGGGCTGTGACCATCGCCGCCGCGCCGTTCGTGACGATCGCTTCGGCCCAGGCGAGCCCGCCCGCTTCCTTCGGGCCGCTGAAGCAGGTCGATGCCGGCCCGCTCACCATCGGTTATGTCGATGCCGGCCCGGCGGACGGGCCGCCGGTGATCCTGCTGCATGGCTGGCCCTATGATATCCACGCCTTTGTCGAGGTCGTGCCGCTGCTGGTGGCCAAAGGGCACCGCGTGATCGTGCCGCATCTGCGCGGGCATGGCACGACCCTGTTCCGGTCGGCCGATGCGCCGCGCAACGGGCAGCAGGCGGCGCTGGGGCAGGACGTGATCGCGCTGATGGATGCGCTGAAGATCGGCACGGCGATCGTCGCCGGCTTCGACTGGGGCGCGCGCACCGCGTGCATCGTCGCGGCGCTGTGGCCGGCGCGGTGCAAGGCTCTGGTCTCGGTCAGCGGTTATCTGATCGGCAGCCAGGAGGCGAACCGCATGCCGCTGCCGCCCAAGGCGGAATATCAATGGTGGTACCAATATTATTTCGCGACCGAGCGGGGTCGCGAGGGTTACGGCAAATATCGCCGCGATTTTTCCCGGCTGATCTGGGGGACCGCGTCGCCCAAATGGCGCTTCGACGACGCGACCTTCGATCGCAGCATGGCCTCGCTGGACAACCCCGACCATGTCGCGATCGTAATCCACAATTATCGCTGGCGGCTGGGCTTGGCCGAGGGCGAGCCGGCCTATGACGCGATGGAGAAGACGCTGGCGACGGGACCGGTGATCGCGGTGCCGACGATCACCATGGAAGGCGACACCAATGGCGCGCCGCATCCGGACCCGGCCAATTACCGCGGGAAATTCTCGGGGAAATATGCGCACCGCACGATCGGCGGCGGGGTGGGGCACAATCTGCCGCAGGAAGCGCCGCGGGACTTTGCCCAGGCGGTGATCGAGGTGGGTAGCTGGTGAATTCGACCCTTTTACCCCCTCCCCTGAAGGGGAGGGGCTTATGTTTGTTGCCCGGATTTGATTTCTATCAGGCCGCGACCCGCGCCGCGAATTCCCCCGCGCTGCCCTTGAGCGTGCCGAGGCGCGCGTCGAGGCGGTCGAAGCCGCGGCCGACGCCGTCGATATCCTCGGCAACCGCCTCGGTATCCTCGCGGATCGCGGCGATGGTGTTGGACATGGAATCGGCGGCGAGCGCGGTCTCGTCGACCGCGGCGGTGATCGCCGTCACCGTCTGGGCCTGGGCCTCCATCGCGACGCGGATGCGGTTGGCACTTTCCTGGACTTCGGTCACGATCGATTTGATCGCGGCATTGGTTTCGACGGTCGAGCGGGTGGCGGACTGAATCGCCGCGATCTTGCTGGCGATGTCGTCGGTCGCCCGCGCGGTCTGGCTGGCGAGCGACTTCACTTCCTGTGCGACGACCGCAAAGCCCCGGCCGGCGTCGCCGGCGCGCGCTGCCTCGATCGTGGCGTTGAGCGCGAGAAGATTGGTCTGGCCGGCAATGTCGCGGATCAGGCTGAGGATCGATTCGATCGACTGGGCATGACCGCTCAAGGTTTCGGACATGCTCACCGCCGCGCCGGCTTCGGACAGGGCGCGGGTGGAGATCTCGGCGGCGGCTTCGACCTCGGTGCGGGCGTCCTCGATCGCGCGGATCAGGCCGGCCGAGGTGCGGGCGGCCTCGCGCATGGCGAGCGCGGATTGCTCCGCGGCGGCGGCGACTTCCGACGTCTTGCCGAGCATGCCGCGGGCCGAGGTCGAGCTGGCCGCAGCCTGGCGGCGGAGCTCGCCGCCCTCCTGGGTGGCGGCTTCGACGAGATGGGCGAGGCCGTCGCGGAATTCACCAGCGAGATGGTCGCGCTGCCGCTTGGCGTCGAATTCGATATAGGCAGTGAAGAGCGAGGCGTAGATATCGCATTCGAGCGAGCGCAGCCGGAAGAACACGTCGTTGATCCGCTGCCGCTCTTCCTTCGAACAATCATAGAGCCGCCCGAGGATCTCGAGCATCTGGGTCGCGCCGGCGCAGGTCATCGAGATGAGCGCGGTGAGCGACACATTCGCGGCAAAGGCCTCGGCGACCATGCGCTCCGCCGACCGCACCCAATCGAGCTGGTCGGCCCGGTCGTAGCGCTCGCGCAGATAGGCGATGCTGGCCTGCACGGACCATTCGGTGCTCTGTCCGCGATCCCCGAAGAAGCGGCGCCACTGCGCCTGCTGAGTCCCGGCGACCTTGGCCACCTCGGGCTCGGCGATGGTCCACATCTGGCGTGCGACGGCGAGGTCTTCCGCGGTGAAGCCGAACAGGCGCAGGCGATCGGCGAGATCGAGCGTATCGGCCGCGTTTCCGGCGATGGGCAGTTGCTTGAGAAGAACGGCGTCTTTCACTGCGTTGACCTTGTAAACGATTGCGGTGCCCCGGGCCGGGCACCTGCCGCGCCGGTCTAGCCGCCGCGCAGTTAAGGACGGGTTATGCGGGCCCTTGCGGTTCGGAAAAATCCCGGGCGCCCGGCTCAACGCACGCTTTTGTGCGGAGGAGGGGCTTTTTACGGCCGACAGGCTTGTCCCCGCCCGATCCTTGTCGCAAGAGCCCAAGCGAAGAGCGGCGGGGTTGGGCCCGGAGAACTCCGGGATGACGTAGGGTCACATAGTCACTAAAGGCTATGATCCTATAGGATTCGCGCCCGCTGATGGCGACGAACGAAAGCGAGAGATGCATGGCCGACGAATCGAACGTTCAGTTTTCCGAGCGCGAGGCGCTCCTGTTCCATTCGGAAGGCCGGCCGGGCAAGATCGAGATCATCGCGTCGAAACCGATGGCGACTCAGCGTGACCTCGCGCTGGCCTATTCCCCCGGCGTCGCGGTGCCGGTGCGGGCCATCTACGAGGATCCCGCCACAGCTTATGACTATACCGCCAAAGGCAATCTGGTCGCGGTGATCTCCAACGGCACGGCCATTCTCGGCATGGGCAATCTCGGCGCGCTGGCGTCGAAGCCGGTGATGGAAGGCAAGGCCGTGCTGTTCAAGCGCTTCGCCGATGTCGATGCGATCGACATCGAGCTGAAGACCGAGGATGTCGACCGGCTGATCGACGCGATCGAGCTGATGGAGCCGAGCTTCGGCGGCATCAACCTGGAGGACATCAAGTCCCCCGAATGCTTCATCATCGAGCAGACGCTGCGCGCGCGGATGAACATTCCGGTGTTCCATGACGATCAGCACGGCACCGCGATCATCGCTGCCGCGGGCCTGATCAACGCGCTGTACCTGACGGGGCGCGACATCAAGGACACCACCGTGGTCGTGAACGGCGCGGGCGCCGCCGCGATCGCGTGCGCCGAGCTGATCAAGGCGATGGGCCTGCCGCACGACCAGCTGCTGATGTGCGACCGAACCGGCGTGATCTACCAGGGCCGCACCGACGACATGAACCAGTGGAAGTCGGCGCATGCGGTGAAGACCGACCGCCGCAGCCTCGCGGAAGCGCTGGACGGCGCCGATGTTTTCCTGGGGCTGTCCGCCGCCGGTGCGCTGCCGGCGGAGTTGCTGATGAAGATGGCGCCGAAGCCGATCGTTTTCGCCATGGCCAACCCCGATCCCGAGATCACCCCGCCCGACGCCAAGCGCGCGCGGCCCGACGTGATCATCGCCACGGGCCGGTCGGACTATCCGAACCAGGTCAACAATGTGCTCGGCTTCCCGTTCATCTTCCGCGGCGCGCTCGACGTGCGTGCGACGACGATCAACGACGAGATGAAGGTCGCGGCGGCCGAGGCGCTCGCTGCGCTGGCGCGCCAGCAGGTGCCGGAGGAAGTCGCGGTCGCGTACGGCGTGCGCCACACTTTCGGGCCGGATTACATCATCCCGGCACCGTTCGATCCGCGGCTGATGGAAATCGTGCCCGCGGCCGTCGCCAAGGCGGCGATGGATTCGGGCGTGGCGACCAAGCCGATCCTCGACATGGAGGCCTATCGCCAGACCTTGCGCGGGCGGATGAACCCGACCACCTCGGTGCTCAGCCTCGCTTATGAGGGCGCGCGGGCGCATCCCAAGCGCGTGCTGTTCGCCGAGGGCGAGGAAGAGGTGGTGCTTCGCGCCGCCATCGCGTTCAAGGACGGCGGCTATGGTACGCCGGTGCTGGTCGGGCGCGAGGATGTGTACGATCGGCTCAAGGCGCTCGGCGTGAGCGATCCGGACAGCTATGAGCTGCACAACAGCCGCAACTCGCCGCTGGTGCCGAAGATGGTCGACTTCCTCTACAAGCGCCTCCAGCGGCGCGGCTATCTGCACCGCGACGTCGAGCGGATGATCAACCAGGACCGCAACATCTTCGGCGCGGTGCTGCTCCAGCTCGGCGAGGCCGATGCGATGATCACCGGCATTACACGGACCTATGCGCATACCATGCGCGAAGTGCGCCGCGTGATCGATCCCGAGCCCGGCCGCACGCCGTTCGGCATCCATCTGATGGTCGGGCAGAGCCATACCGTCTTCATGGCGGATACAACGATCAACGAACGGCCGAGCGCCGAGGAACTGGCCGACATCGCCGAGCAGACCGCGATGGTCGCACGGCGCATGGGCCATGAGCCGCGTGTGGCGTTCCTGAGCTATTCGACCTTCGGCAATCCGGAAGGAAACTGGCTGGAGAATCTGCGGGCCGCGGTGAAGGTGCTCGATGGCCGCAAGGTCGGGTTCGAATATGAAGGCGAGATGGCGCCGGATGTTGCGCTCAACCCGAAGCAGCTGGCGAACTATCCGTTCGCGCGGCTCTCGGGCCCGGCGAACGTACTGATCATGCCGGGGCTGCAGAGCGCCAATATCTCGGCGAAACTGCTGCGCGAGCTGGGTGGGGACTCCGTGATCGGGCCGATGCTGGTCGGCATGGAAAAATCGGTGCAGATCGCGCCGATGACCAGCACGGCGAGCGAGCTGGTGACGCTGGCGGTTCTCGCGGCGGGCGGGATTGCGCGGTAATCAATTCCTCCCCGGAACGGGGAGGAATGGTTACGGCCTGGACGGATCAACCATCGGCTTGCCGGGTTCGAACGATACTGAGGGCGAGCGCGATCCCGGCGGGGCGTCGACCGAAGGTTGCATGCGCTGCATCGGATAATCGGCGGATGGCCGCATACGCTGGAGCGGTTCCACCATGTCGTCCGCAACCCTGGTCGGCTGTGGCTCCTGCGTGCTGAAGGCATGGAGGCGATAGGTCGGGCGGCCGTCGGCGGTTTTCGCGCCCTGCTCGGTGACGACGGTCAGGGGCGGCGGATCGATCACCATCACATGGCGCTTGTCGCCGGTCAGCAGGCTCAGCTCCTTTTCGAGCATGCCGACGAACAGTCCCCTAGTGATGCCGGGCGAGCGGAAGGCAGGCGAGACATAGTCCGGGTCGGCATTGCCCTTCTCGACCCAGGCCGTGAGCCTGGTGCCGGCACCGCCATGGGTTGGGGTGAGCTTTGCGGTCATGGTCATCGCGGTCTGGTCGCGGCTCTTCACGATCCAGGTCACGCTGTCGGCGGTGCGCCAGGCATTGATCACCGGCAGCACGCCGCCTGACCGAACCGCGTCGGTGCCCGGCTCGCCCGGCTGCCGGCGGATGTCGCCGTCCTGGATCGCGGCGATGACGTCGCCGACCGGCCGGTCGATGTCGCGGCTGTAGACGGCCGGACGGGTCGAATAGACGCCGACAGCGACAACGGTGACGCTGATCAGCAGTGTCTTCACAAGCATCGATATTCCCCCGGCGCGCTGGACGCTGTGGCAGATGGGGAGTGAAGGCCGGGTTTGTTGCGAAGGTGAATGCGGCGTTAGGGCGAGCTTTCCCCTCTCCCCTTGTGGGAGAGGGAAAAGGTTACGTGTCGAGGCTGGTCCCGAGCGCGGCGTTTACCAGGCCACCATCGACGGTGATCGTGTCGCCCACCACATAATCGCCGGCGCGGCTGGCGAGATAGATCGCGGCACCGGCCATATCCTCGTCGACGCCGATGCGCTTCGCCGGAATGCCCTTGGCGATGGCGTCGCCATGGTCGCGCGCGGCCTTGTTCATCTCGCTGGCAAAGGCGCCGGGGGCGATCGAGGTGACGTTGATCGAATCCGTGATCAGCCGCGCGGCCATGCGCTTGGTGAGGTAGATCAGCGCCGATTTGGAGGCGTGATAGCTGTACGTCTCCCACGGGTTGAGGCGCTGGCCGTCGATCGAGGTGATGTTGATCACCTTGGCCGGGCGCTCGCGGCTGGCCGCCGCTTTCAGCGCGGGGTGGAGTGCCTGGGTCAGAAAGAAGGGCGACTTCACATTGAGGTCCATCACCTTGTCCCAGCCTTTTTCCGGGAAATTCTCGAACGGCTCGCCCCAGGCGGCGCCGGCATTGTTGACCAGGATGTCGAGTCTGTCGGTGTGCTCGGCGAGCTGGGCGGCGAGTGCCTTGCAGCCGGCGACGGTCGAGACGTCCTGGGGCAGGGGGATGCATTTCTCGCCCAGTTCCTTGGCGGCTTCGAAGCAGGCTTCGGCCTTGCGCGAGGAGATGTAGACGGTCGCGCCCTGGGCGATGAAGCCGGCCGCGATCATGCGGCCGATGCCGCGCGAGCCGCCGGTGACGAGGGCGGTGCGGCCGTCGAGGCGGAAGAGGTTGGTGGTGTCCATTGTCGTCTCCTGAATCGCCCTCCCGCAGGCGGGAGGGGAGATTGGCTAACCTCCGCGCTTGATCGTTTCGCGGGCGATGATGAGTTGCTGGATCTGGCTGGTGCCTTCGTAGATGCGGAACAGGCGCACGTCGCGGTAGAGGCGTTCGATCCCGTAATCCGCGATATAGCCGGCGCCGCCGAAGATCTGCACGGCGCGGTCGGCGACGCGGCCGACCATCTCGCTGGCGAAATATTTCGCGGCGGCGGATTCCATCACAACATCCTTGCCCGCGTCCTTCGCTGCGGCCGTCTCCAGCACCAGCGCGCGTGCGGCAAGGGCTTCGGTCTTGGAATCGGCGATCATCGCCTGGATCAGCTGGTGCTCGGCGATCGGCTTGCCGAATTGCTTGCGGTCGGTCGCATAGGCGACCGAATCCGCGATCAGCCGCTCGGCCACGCCGATGCACACCGCCGCGATGTGCAGCCGGCCGCGATCGAGCACGCGCATCGCGATCTTGAAGCCCTCGCCCTCGGCGCCGAGCATGTTGGCGGCCGGCACGGGCACGTCGTCGAAGATCACATCGGCGACCTTGGCGCCCTTTTGCCCCATCTTCTTCTCGGGCTCGCCGATCGACAGGCCGGGCAGGTCGCGCGGCACCAGGAAGGCGGAAACGCCGCGACCGCCGGCTTCTTCGCCAGTGCGCGCCATCACGGTGAACAGGTCGGCCTTGTCGGCATTGGTGATGAAGCGCTTGGTGCCGGTGAGGCGATAAACGTCGCCGTCCTTCACGGCCTTGGTCTTCACGCTGCCCGAATCGCTGCCGACATCGGGCTCGGTCAGGGCGAAGCTGGTGACGATCTCACCGCTCGCGATGCGGGGCAGCCAGTGTGCCTTTTGTTCATCCGACCCGGCCATGACGAGACCCTGGCTGCCGATGCCGACATTGGTGCCGAAGGCGGAGCGAAAGGCCGGCGTGGTGCGGCCGAACTCGATCGCGACCCGGGCCTCCTCGCTCATGGTGAGGCCAAGGCCGCCATGCTCCTCCGCGATCGACAGGCCGAACAGGCCCATCTCGCGCATCTCGCGGAGCACATCGGCAGGGAGCGCATCGGCTTCCTCGACCGCGGCTTCGAGCGGGCGCAGCCGCTCGGTGACGAAACGGCGGACCGTATCGATCAGCGCGTCGAAGGTTTCGGGATCGAGCGGCATCTTCGTCCTGTTCCTATGCCGTCTGGTGCGGCGACTCCGGTTGACGGGTTGGTAAGGCGGGGCGCGGGCGCGGGCAAGCCTCACCCTACCCGAAATTCCAAAAAGGCCGCATTGACCGGGTCAGGGGCCATACTATGCTGACCAAAATCGAGATGCAGGAGAATAGAATGCGCTTTTCAGGCAAGCGCGCCGTGGTGACCGGCGGCGCTTCGGGGATCGGCCGCGCGACGGCGCTGCGGCTCGTCGAGGAGGGCGCAGAGGTGTGGATCGGCGATATCGACGAAGCGGGCGGAGAGGATGTCGCCGCCACGTCGAACGGGCGAATCCATTTCCTGCGCACCGACGTGATGAAGGTCGAGGACATCGCGGCGTTGATGGCGGCGGCGGATGCGGCGGGCGGCCTGGACGTCGTGTTCAACAATGCCGGCGCGGGCGGATCGCGCGATCCGATCGAGGAGATCTCGGCCGAGGACTGGGACCGGACTCAGGCGCTGCTGCTGCGATCGGTCGCGATGGGCATTCGTTATGCCGCGCCATTGATGATCGCGCGCGGTGGCGGGGCGATCGTCAACACTGCTTCCATCGCGGCGCTGCAGACCGGTGCGGCGCCGACGGCCTATTCAGTGGCGAAGGCGGGCGTGCTGCACCTGACGACCATGGCGGCGGCGGATCTGTCGCGGTACAATATTCGGGTGAACGCGGTCTGCCCGGGCTTCATCACGACGAACATCTTCACTGCGGCGTTAAGCATCGATGGCGAGAAACGCGCCATGGCCAACGACATGATTCGCGGTATAGCGACGCATGCCCAGCCCCTGCAGCGCGCCGGAAAGGCCGAGGATATCGCCGCTGCGGTCGCCTATCTTGCGAGCGACGACGCGAGTTTCGTCACCGGTACGCACATCACCGTCGACGGCGGCATGACGATCGGACCGCGCCACAGCTGGGATGCCGAGGCGCCGTCCCTGTTCTCCGCGCTGCAGCAGTTCGCGTCTTGAGTGGCGCCCTGATCGCCGCGCCGCCGCCGCGCAAACTTGGCGCGCGGAGCCGCTGGTCGTTCGGTATCGGATCGATCGCGTACGGCGTGAAGGACAATGGCTTCGCCACCTTCCTGCTGCTGTTCTACAATCAGGTGATCGGCCTGCCGGCGAGCACCGTCGGCATTGCGATCATGTGTGCGCTGGTGGTCGAGGCGTTCGTCGATCCCGCAGTCGGCTATTTCTCCGATCACACGCGCAGCCGCTGGGGCCGGCGCCATCCCTGGATGTACGCCTCGGCGTTGCCGGTTGCGATCGGCTGGCTGCTCTTGTGGAATCCGCCCGAATGGTCGGAGACGGCGACGCTTTTCTACGTGTTCGGTAGCGCGCTTCTGGTGCGCATTGCGCTCTCGGCCTTCGAGATTCCGTCGTCGGCGCTCGGGCCGGAGCTCAGCTCCGACTATGACGAGCGGACCCGGCTCTTCTCCTATCGCTATCTGTTCGGCTGGGGCGGGGGGCTGGCGATGCTGTCGCTGGCTTATGGCGTATTCCTGGTGCCGGATGCGACTCATCCAAACGGGCTGCAGAATGCCGATGGCTATTCGCGCATGGCGCTGTTCGCCGCGATCGTCATGGCATTGTCGATCATCATCTCGTCGATCGGCCTGCATCACGAGATCAAGCATCTGCCCAAGGTGCCGAAATCGACCGCGAGCTTCGGCGAACATTTCGCGCAGTTCCGCGCGACCATCTCGAACAAGGCCTTCCTGGTCCTGATGGCGGCAGGGGTGTTCGCCTATACCGCGCAGGGCGTGTCGTTCGCGCTGTCCAACTACATGTATTCCTATGTCTGGCAGTTCCAGGGGAGCGACTATCAATGGTTGTCGCTGGCGCTGCTGCTCGGCGCGGTCGGCGCCTTCTTCATCGCGCCGATGCTGACCAGGGGCGGCAACAAGCCGCGCGTCGGCATGATGCTGTCCTTCGTCAGCGCGACCTTGCTGGTCTCGCCCTATATCCTGCGACTGCTGGGGCTGTTCCCGGAGCCGGGGTCGCCGCTGATGCTGCCGATCCTGCTGGTGATCTTCATGGTCAACACGGCGTGCAGCGTGGGCGCCTTCATCCTGGGCGCGGCGATGCTGGCCGATGTGGTGGAGGAATCGGAGACGCGCACGGGCAAAAGGTCCGAAGGCGTCTTCTTTGCCGGCGGCTTCTTCGTCCAGAAGATGGTCGGTGGGCTCGGCATCTTCATGGCCGGGGCGATCCTGGCCTTCGCGGCGTTCCCGGCCGCGGCCAAACCGGGCATGGTGCCCGTCGCGACGATCGACCGGCTGACCATCGTCTTCATCTGCCTGGAGCTGTTGTTCTACGGCCTGGCCGGGCTCTGCTATTCGCGCTTTCCGTTCGGTCGGGCGGAGCATGAGGCGCGGCTTGCGCGGAGCACCGCGGCGGCGGAACGCGAAGGCGCACCGCACGCGCCCTGAGGTCCAGGGTTTGAACCCTAACCCGCGATCAGGCGGATGAAAGCGCTCGATACCCAGCCCGATTTGCACGGCCCGGTATAGGCCCGGGGCGCGGCGACCGGCGTCGCGACGCCGCAATCCGTGTCGGGCGCTTCCTTCGGCGCGACGACCACGCCCATCCAGCGCTGGTCGATCGAGCGGGTGCAGACGCGCAGCTGGGCGCCGGCCTCGAGCCGCATCAGCTCGTCGGCTTCGGCGAAGGGCGCGGCCCGGACCGGCAGATAGGCTTCGTCGCTGGGCAGGTTCACTACCCGGCCCAGGCTGTTGCAGGCCTGGAAGGCCGGGCCGCCTTCGCCGATCCGCACCGGTTGCGTGCCGGGGCTCAGCGCGACCGCCGCTTCGTTCTCGTTCAGCAGGACATTGTCGTTGCCGCCGGCGCCGCTCCGGTCCGAACAGGCGAGAAGGAGCAGGCACAGGGCCGGGACGAGAGATTTCATATAAGTGATTCTACCGATGATGCGGCGACTTGGCGAGCGCGCATTGCTCCGGGCGCGCCGATCGGCGTGCGACGAGGGGCAGTCATCGCCTCGTAAACACGGTTCGTCCTAAAAGGTTCCATTCGTCGGGGCGGTGGGGTTCCCCCTGCCGGCCCGACCTGCTTTTAGAGGCTCACGAGTTTAGCGGGACCTGAGGGGGCCACATGAATTTCCGGGCGTTTGCAGCGCGTTTTGCGCTGGTGGTTTCGTGCAGCCTGATGGCAACGACCCCCGCAATGGCGCAGTTCTGGCAGTGCGCCCCTTATGCCCGCACCATTTCCGGCATCTCGATCCATGGCAACGCGAACACCTGGTGGAGCCAGGCGGCCGGCCGTTACGCTCGCGGCCATGCGCCCAAGGTTGGCGCCGTCCTTGCTTTCTCCTCGACCGGCAAGATGCGTCTCGGCCATGTCGCGATGGTGAGCGAAGTCGTCAGCGATCGCGAGGTCCTGCTGACTCATGCCAACTGGTCGCGCCGCGGCGGGATCGAGCGCAACGTCCGCGCGGTCGACGTGTCCGAGGCCGGCGACTGGAGCCTGGTCAAGGTGTGGTACGGCCCGAATGGCGGCCTCGGCACCAGCTCGTACCCGACCAAGGGCTTCATCTATTCGGACCGCGACGCCAGCACCGATATGATCGAGACCGAGACGCAGGAGCCGATCGCACCGCTGACGATCGCGTCGCTCGGCGGCTCGGACGAGATCAGCTTCTGAAATCTTTCCCTCTCCCGTCAAGGGAGAGGATGGGGGTCAAACCTTCCCCGGCTTGAACGTCATCGCCACGCCATTCATGCAGTAACGCTTGCCGGTCGGCTTCGGCCCGTCGTCGAACACATGGCCGAGATGCCCGCCGCACCGCCGACAATGGACCTCGACGCGCGAGAAGCCGAGCGTGCGGTCCTCGCGCGTCCGCACTGCATTCTCCAGCGGCGCCCAGAAGCTCGGCCAGCCGGTGCCGCTCTCGAACTTGGTCTTCGACGAATAGAGCGGCAGCGCGCAGCCGGCGCAGGAGAAGATGCCGGCGCGGTGCTCGTTGTTGAGCGGGCTGGTGAACGGCGTCTCGGTCGCCTCGTGGCGCAGCGTGCGATAGGCGGCGGGGGAAAGCTTCGCCTTCCACTGCGCATCCGTCATCGTCACGTCGAACGTTTCGGGCGGCCCGGCGGAGGCGCTGCCGCGGCAACCGAACAGCGCAAAGGCAGCGGCGCTGGTGCCGGCAAGGGTCAGGAAGCTGCGGCGGTCTGGGGTCATGATCGTCCTCGGGCGTAGCGGTGATGCGGATATAGGTACGCGTTGTTGCCTGAACGAGATGCAGACGGAGGCAGTCGCGCGAGCGAGCCCGTACGAAAATAAATTCCCACCCTCATGTCACACTCGCCGGGGCTATCCCGTCATGTCTGCATGCGTGCATGGTGCACGCCTGGAGACAGACAATGACCCCACGTTTGCGCAACCCCCACATGCTCGCCCCCGAGAGCGTCAAGGCAATGCAGGCGCTCGAGGCGAGCTTCGAGGCGTCGACGCTGGAACCTGTCCTGCAGAATTTCGTCCGGCTGCGCGCGTCGCAGATGAACGGCTGCGCCTTCTGCATCCACATGCATTCGACTCATCTGCGCGAAGCGGGCGAGACCGAGATGCGGCTGTACATGCTGCCGGCATGGCGTGAATCGACGCTCTACAGCGACCGCGAACGCGCCGCTCTGGGCTGGACCGAGGCGCTGACCCGCCTTTCGGAAACCCACGCGCCGGATGCCGACTACGAGCCGGTAAAGGCCAATTTCACGGACGAGGAGCAGGTCGCGCTGACTTTCCTGATCGGGTCGATCAATGTGTGGAACCGGCTGCAGGTCGGCTTCCGCGCGCCGCATCCGGTGGACCGTGCCCGTGTCGCCGCCTGACCCGGCAGCTTCAGCGTTCGAGGCGCAGCGGCCCCGGCTGCTGCGCCTCGCCTATCGCATGCTCGGCTCGGTCTCCGAGGCCGAGGATGTGGTGCAGGACGCGTGGCTGCGCTGGTCGCGAGTCGAGGAATCGGTCGATGTGCCGGCCGCGTATCTCACCCGCATCGTGACCCGGCTGTGCCTCGACCAGATGCGCTCGGCACGGGCGCGGCGCGAAACCTATTACGGCGCCTGGCTGCCCGAACCGCTGGTCGGTTCGACCGAGGACGAGCAGGCCGACGACCTGACCCTCACCCTGATGCTCGCGCTCGAACGGCTGTCGCCGCTGGAGCGCGCCGCCTTCCTGCTGCACGACGTGTTCGGCGTTGCGTTGAGCGAGGTGGCGGGGACGCTCGACCGCGACGCGGGCGCGGTCCGCCAGATGGCCGTACGGGCGCGCAAGCACGTCCAGACCGCGCGGCCCCGCTATCCGGTCGAGCAGGCGGAGGCGGACCGGATTTCCCGCGCCTTCTTCGCGGCGGCGCGCGACGGCGATGTCGCTGCGCTCCAGTCGATGCTGGCGGAGGATGTGGCGGTCTATTCCGATGGCGGCGGGCGCGTGCTCGCTTTCCGCAACCCGATCCTGGGCGTCGCCAAGGTGCTGCGCATGTTCGCGGGGCTGGCGCGAAAACATGCCTATCGGCCGGTCATGCTGAAGCCGGTCTCGATCGACGGGCTGCCCGGCTATGTCAGCATCGATCGCGGACAATTGCTGCAGACCACGGCGCTGGAGATCCGCGACGGCCGGATCGCGGCGATCTACATCATGCGCAACCCCGACAAGCTGGCCCATGTCGCGCTCGCCTTCGGCCAGGCGCAGGCCGCCCTTCCTGGAGGACAATGAGATGCGCAACACGGTTCCGATTCTCGCGGCGATCCTCGGGCTCGGCGCGATTGCCAACGGCCTGATCATGCTCGCCGTGCCGGCCGACTGGTATTTCGCGGTGCCGGGCGTCACCACCACCGGCCCCTTCAACCAGCATTTCATCCGCGACATCGGGCTGATCTTCGCGCTGATCGGCGCGGCCTTTATCTGGGGCGCCGCGCGGCCGGCGATGCGGGTTCCCTTATGGGGCGCGGCGAGCTTCTGGCTCGCGGGGCACGCGCTGTTTCATTTGTGGGAGGTGGCGGTGGGTATCTGCGGCACCTCCGCCATCGCGCGGGACTTTCCGGCGGTGACCTTGCCGGCGATCATCGGGGTCGGGTTTACGGTTTGGGCGATGCGGGAGCGCAGCCAACTCGCCTAGTCGCTTGTCTCCCTCTCCCACTGGGAGAGGGAGATAGATCAGTATTTGCTGATCTCGACCGGCAGTTTGCGATAGCCATGGACGAAGCAGGCGGCGACACGCTCGGGCTCGCCGACCACGTTCACGCGCATGCGCCGCTTGGCCATTTCCTCGAGCAACGTCGCGATCTGCAGCTCCGCGAGCCGCGCGCCGACGCAACGGTGAATGCCGTGGCCAAACGCCAGGTGCCGCCGCGCATTGGCGCGGTCGACGATGATCTTGTCGGCATTCTCGAACACGCTCTCATCGCGATTGGCCGAGAGATACCAGAGCGCGAGCTTGTCGCCGGCCTTGATCTGCTGGCCTTCCAGCTCGGTGTCCTCGGTCGCGGTGCGGCGCATATGGGCGAGCGGGGTCTGCCAGCGGATGATCTCCTGCACGGTGTTGTGGATCAGCGACGGGTCGCCCTCCAGCTTGGCGCGCTCGTCCGGGAACAGGTCGAGGCCGTAGGCCGCGGCGGTCATCGAGTTGCGCGTCGTGTCGTTGCCGCCGACGATCAGCAGGATCAGGTTCCCGAGGAACTCCATCTGGTCCATCTCGGCCATGGCGTCCGAATGCATCATCATCGAGATCAGGTCGGGCGTGGGTTCCTTGCCGAGCTTCTGGTTCCACAGATTCTGGAAATAGCCGCCGCACTCATACATGTGCTTGAGGCGTTCGAGGCGCAGCTCCTCGGTCTTCACCAGCTCGATATCGCCGGCCCAGTCGGACCAGAAGGTCAGCTTGCGCCGGTCCTCCCACGGGAAGTCGAACAGGATCGCGAGCATCTGCGTGGTCAACTCGATCGAGACGGTATCGACCCAGTCGAACTCCTTGTTCCACTCCAGGCTGTCGAGGATCTCGGCGGTGCGGGTGCGGATATTGTCGGAGAGGCGGACCATCTCGCTCGGCGTGAAGGCAGGGGCGACGGTGCGGCGCTGGCCGGTATGCTTGGGTCGGTCCATCGCGATGAACATCGGCATGCGCACATCGGTCGGCGAATGTTCGATGAAATCGGCGAGCGTGATGCCGCCGGCCTGGGAGGAATAGATGTCCGGCAGCGATTCGACCTGGACGATCGGCTTGTAGGTCGAGACCGACCAATAGGGGCCGAAGCCCGACTGCTCGACATAATGGACCGGGGATTCGGCGCGGAGCTGGCGGAACGGCGCCTGCCACACATCGTCGCGGTAGAGCTCCGGCCGGCTCACATCGAGCGGATCGACCGCCGTTTCGACCATGTCCAGCGCCTGTGTCGCCATTGTCAGCTCTCCTTTGGGTGGAAGAGAGCCTTAGCTAACATCTGTGTCAATAGCGTTTTGCAACGGAATCGGCGAGATGTTGGCTGGCGGCGGCCAAGCCATATTCGTCACCCCGGACTTGTTCCGGGGTCCATGATACCGCGTACGTAACATCCGTTGCGGGTGCGGCGCGATGGATGCCGGAACAAGTCCGGCATGACGTTTGGGCTTATCGCCCGATCAACCCCTTCCAGTTGATCTTGCCGCTGCCCGATTGCAGCACGCCGCGACGGAAGGCGCGGGCGGCGATGGCGATGACGATCGCGACCCACAGCAATTGCCAGGCGAGGGCCGCGAGATGCGGCCAGAGATCCGGCAGGTTCGCCGCGCGCCCGGCCATCGCATAGGGCGAACTGAACGGAAAAATCTCCACCGCGATCGCCATCCAGCTGTCGGGCCTCGACACCGCCTGGACCGACAGGCCGAAGATGATGATCTGCAGGATGGTGATCGGCAGCGAGAGCAGCTGCAGCTCGCGCGGGGTGCTCGCCTGCGCGCCGACGCCCATGAACACGGCGCCGAGCAGCATATAGGCCATGGCGAAATAGGCGACGAACAGCAGCGAGAAGACCGGCATGCCGACCGCCGGGCCGATGTCGCGGAAGGCGGCGCCAAGCGCGTTGGGCACCAGCACGTCGATCTGGCTGGCGAGTGTGCCCCAGAAGCCGATGAACAGCAGCGCCGACCCGAACATGCCGATCAGCTTGCCGAAGAACACTGCCTCGAGCGGCACCGCGGCAGCGAGGATCTCGACCACCTTGTTGCTGCGTTCCTCGGCCATGGTGCCGACTGCCTGGCCGGCAAGGAACAGGGTGAGGAAGAAGATGCCGAACACCGCGAAGAAGGCGGAGCGCTTGTTGCCCGTCGGAGTGGGCGCGGCGCGCGCGATCGACGTGAGAGTCGGCGTGCTGAGCGCGGTGGTACCGCTCTTTTTCATGCGCAGCGTTTCCTCGGCAAGCTGGGCGAGGAAGTTGGCGTCGCGGCGGCCGAAGCCGCCGTAAAGGATCGTCGGGCGCGTCAGCTCGCCGAACATCGCCGCGGAGGCGTCGCTGCCGCGGTCGCTGAACGCGACATGCGCCTGGCCGGCGGGATTGTCGGTCGGCACCTGCATGACAAGGGCGGGCGGGCGGTCGTCGCGGGCATAGAGCTGGCGCAGGCGCGTATCGGCCGCGCGCATCGCTTCCTGCTGCGCCGGATCGACGATCGCGACGATGCTGGCCTTCTCGACCGAGGCGCTGGTGACCGACGAGGCGCCCATGCCGCCGATCAGCCCGAAGGACAGCATCAGCACCGGCGTGAACAGGAACACCAGGAACATCGGCGTGAACACGGTCGCGACGAAATCGCGCCGCGCGATGGTCAAGGTCTGGCGGACGAGGCGGCGCAGATTGCCGGGAGGAGAGGTGCTCATGCTGCCACCTCAATATCTTCGGCCTGATCCTTCAGGGCATCGGGGCCGACGATGCGGACGAACGCATCGTGCAGGCCGGGCCGCTCCATCGCGAGGCCGGAGATGCCGAAACCCCCGTCGATCAGCCGTTTCAGGACATCCTCCACCCCGCTGTCGGGCACGACGAAGCGCCAGCCATCGCCGTCGCGCTCGGCATCGGGCGGCAGCAATGCCTGGATGCCAGCGCCGTCATGGTGCGGCACATAATGGGCGCGCATCGGCAGCTTGCCGCGCGCGTCCGCCACCGTGCCCTCGAACCGCGCCTTGCCGCCGGCGATGATGGTCAGCCGGTCGCACAGCCGCTCGGCATGGGCCATGACATGCGTGGAGAAGAGGATGGTAGCGCCACGATCGCGCTGGGCGACGATCAGCGCTTCGAGCCGGTCCTGGTTGACCGGATCGAGGCCGGAAAAAGGCTCGTCGAGCACAAGCAGATCGGGTTCGTGCACGACCGAGCCGAGCAACTGGACGAGCTGCGCCATGCCCTTCGAGAGTTTGCGGATCTTGCTGTCGACGGCGTGGCCAAGGCCGGCGCCTTCCATCAGCGCGACCGCGCGCTTGCGGCCGGTCTTGAGATCGAGGCCGCGCAGCGCACCCATGAAGGCGATGGCGTCCTTCGCCTTCATCGCGGGATACAGCCCGCGTTCCTCGGGCAGATAGCCGACCCGGTCGCTCACTTCGCGCGGGCGTTCATGGCCGAGCAGCGTGCGCGTCCCGCCATCCGGCTCGATGATGCCGAGCAGCATGCGCAGGGTGGTCGTCTTGCCGGCGCCATTCGGGCCAAGCACGCCGTAGATCAGGCCCTTGGGCACTGCGATATCGACGCCGTCCACGACGCGGCGGCCGCCGAATTTCTTGACCAGCCCGGTGGCGCTGATCGCCAGATTGTCGGTTATCAAGTCTCACCTTCCGTTCGCCCCGAACGGGACGTCACAGGCCAGATACCAGCGGTTCGTTAATGTGTCTCGACCTCTCGACACTCAGGAGAGGTCCCTTTTTCCGGCCGCTATGGTAGCGGATGCGCGTGCGTGACGAGATTGCCCTCAACGAACGGCTGAACGCCAAGGCGGCCGAGTTCGGCTTCGCGGCGTGCGGGATCGCGCGGGCGGACGCCGCGCCGCGTACCGCCGAGCGGCTCCGCCAATGGCTGAGCGAGGACATGCATGGCGACATGATCTGGATGGAGGCGCGCGCGCATCACCGCGAGAGCCCTGCCGGGTTGTGGCCCGAGGTGAAGAGCGTGATCTCGCTGGGCATGAGCTATGCGCCCGCCGTCGATCCGCTGGCGCTGGCAGGCGAGGGGGATAAGGGCCGCATCTCGGTCTATGCGCAGGGTGCCGATTATCACGATGTGGTGAAGCGCGCGCTGAAGGCGTTGGCACGCTGGCTGGTCGCCGAGGTGAAGGACGTGGACCTGAAGGTGTTCGTCGACACCGCCCCGGTGATGGAGAAGCCGCTGGCCGAGGCGGCGGGGCTTGGCTGGCAGGGCAAGCACACCAATCTCGTCAGCCGGGAGCATGGCAGCTGGCTGTTCCTGGGCGCGATCTACACCACGCTCGACCTGATACCGGACGCGCCGGGCCGCCAGACCTGCGGATCGTGCGACGCGTGCCAGACGGCCTGCCCGACCGATGCGTTCCCGGCGCCCTATCGGCTCGATGCGCGGCGGTGCATTTCCTATCTGACGATCGAGCATGCCGGGCCGATCCCGCATGAATTCCGCGCGGCGATGGGCAATCGGATCTATGGCTGCGACGATTGCCTGGCGGTGTGCCCATGGAACAAGTTCGCCGCGGCGGCGAGCGCGAACAAGGCCTTTGCGCCGCGCGCCGAACTGGCGGCACCGGCCTTGGCCGATTTGCTGGCGCTGGATGATGCGAGCTTTCGGGAGGTATTTGCGGGGTCGCCGATCAAGCGGATCGGGCGCGACCGGATGGTGCGGAATTGCCTGATCGCGGCGGGGAACAGCGAGGCGGCTGCGTTGGTGGAGCCGGTGGCGGAGTTGCTGGGGGACGCGGCGGCGGTCGTGCGCGGGGCGGCGGTCTGGGCGCTGGGGCGGCTGGACGCGGGGCGGTTCGCTGCGGAGCGGGCTGCTCGATTGGCAGTGGAAACGGACGAAACGGTGAAAACGGAGTGGGAGGTCTAGAAAAGCGCGCTACCGCACCCCGGTCCGTCCCACGCTCAACGCGCCTACGCAGCTCGCCCGGTCGATCGGGCTCCCATTGGTCTGCCGCGCATCCACATAGGTAACCACCGCTTCCCCGCGCCCCTTGGGATAGAGATACGCATCCAGCACGCAGATCGCGTTGCCGAACTGGAGTTTGCGCGCATTGCCTTCGCGCACATCGGCGGCGGGCTGGCCGAACAGGCCGATCAGAGTATTGCCGGTCTGCCCGATCACCCGGTCGAGACCCGCCGCAGTGCCGCCGGGAATGGGAATCGGGATCGGCACCGGCGCCGCGCGGGCGGGGCGGGGCGCTACGCCCGCCCCGCCGCAGCCGGCGAGCATCAGCGCCGGCAGGACCGCGAGGGCCAGTCTCTTCATGACGCAAACACCTTCATACGCGCCGTCTTCCATGGAACAGATGAGTCGCCATCGCCGCGCCGAGTACCGGCGCGACCAGGTTGAGGATCGGCACCAGGAACAAGGCGGTGCCGGCAAGCCCGAGTGTGAAACGCTGGAAGCTGGTCGAACCGCGCCAGTTCTTCATGCCCTTGTGAGGGACATGGCGCGCGGCAACCATTTCTCCCAGGTCCTGGCCGAGCAGCCAGCCATTGACGATGAAGAAGAGCAACGCCGTGCCGACCCCGGTGATCAGCAGCAGCAGATAGAGCGGCGATACCGCGAGGTTGATCAGGATCAGCCGCCCGGCCGAGCCGAGCCCCATCCTTACCGAGCGCCCGAACGGCACGTCGCGCGCTTCGGCCAGCGCCTCGGGATAATGTTTCGCTTCGACCGCTGCCACGACATCGTCAGCGAAGATCCCGACCACCGCAATGGCGATCGCGCGAAACAGGAAGAAGGCGACGCTCAGCCACAGCAGCACCGTCGCGACGCCGACCCAGCCGCCGGTCTCGACCCCGGCGCCCATCCAGGCGACCAGGCCCTGCGCGCCGTACCACATCGCCACGCCGAACAAGGCGAGCAGCACCAGCGTCACCCCAAGCGATTTCAGGAAGACCTTGATGATCTTCGGATCGCCGAGCTGGCCGACGGACAGGAAGAAGGCACGGAGCATCGGGCCGGTGTAATGACGCGCGCCCTCAAGTCCAGACTGTTGCGCTCTCCTGCGCGCGCCTTTACGGCCGGCCCGTATTCCCATCCAGGAGACTGACTTGACCAGCCCAACCTATGACGTGGTTGCGATCGGCAACGCGATCGTCGACGTGCTTTCCCAGGCCGAAGACGCGTTCATCACTGAGCAGGGCATGGCCAAGGGCTCGATGCAGCTGATGTTCTCGCCGGCCGAGGCTGATGCGCTCTATGCCAAGATGGGCCCGGGGATCGAGGCGAGCGGCGGTTCGGCGGCGAACACCGTCGCGGCGATCGCAGCGCTCGGCGGCACCGCGGGGTTCATCGGCCAGGTCGCCAACGACCAGCTCGGCGAAGTGTTCGCGCACGATATCCGCGCGACCGGCGTTACCTTCACCACTGAAGCGCGCGACGGCGAGCCGACCACCGCACGCTGCCTGATCTTCGTCACGCCCGACGGCCAGCGAACGATGAACACCTTTCTCGGCGCGTCGCAGTTCCTGCCCGAGAGCGCGCTCGACCGCGACCTGATCGCCTCGGGCGCGATCCTCTATCTCGAAGGCTATCTCTGGGATCCCGAGGAACCACGCAAGGCGATGCGTGCCGCGATCGAGGTTGCGCGCAAGGCCGGCCGCAAGGTCGCCTTCACGCTCAGCGACGTGTTCTGCATCTCGCGTCATGGCGGCGATTTCCGCGACCTGATGGCCAAGGGCCTGGTCGATATCATGTTCGCCAACGAGGCCGAGATCCTCGCGCTGATGGAGACCGAGGATTTCGAGGCAGCGGTCGCAGCGGCGGCGGCGCAGGTGCCGACCCTGGTGGTGACGCGCAGCGAGAAGGGCGCGATCGCCATCTCCAACGGCCAACGCGCATCGTGCGGGGCGGAGCCGATCGAGAAGGTGGTCGACACCACCGGCGCGGGCGATCTGTTCGCGGCCGGCTTCCTGTCGGGCCAGGCGCAGGGCAAGAGCCTGGAGCAGTCGCTTCGTCTCGGCGCGATCTGCGCGGCGGAGATCATCTCGCATTACGGCGCGCGGCCGATGTGCGACATGAAGGCGCTGGTAGCGGAGAAGCTGGGCTAAGCGCCGAGCGTCTTTCATGCCCACGAAAAAGGGGCCGGGGAGTGATCCCCGGCCCCTTTTCTTTTGCCCGTCCGAGCCGGTTATTCCGCGATCGGCGGCACCGGCTGCGGCGGCGCATCGGAGTCGGTCTCATGGACCTCGACATGGCCGCGCCCGACATGGCTGCGGCTGTAGCTGTAGGTGAAATAGACGACGAGGCCGACGGCCGCCCATCCGACGAACATCAATTTGGTCGGCATGCCGAGGCTGACGAACAGATAGACGCAGCCGATGATGGCGAGCGGTGCCATCACGATCACAGCCGGCGTGCGGAACGGCCGCCTACGGTCGGGGTCGGTCTTGCGCAGCACCAGCACCGCGATCGACACGGCGGCAAAGGCGAACAAGGTGCCGGAATTGGACACGTCCGCGAGGATGCCGACCGGGAAGAACGCTGCGAACAACGCTACGAACCCGCCGGTCAGGATGGTGATGACGTGCGGCGTGTGGAACTTCGGGTGGATCTTGGAGAAAGCGGCAGGAAGCAGGCCGTCACGGCTCATCACGAAGAAGATGCGGGTCTGGCCGAACATCATCATCAGGATGACCGAGGGAAGGGCCAGGCCGGCCGCGAGGCCGATCAGGTTGCCGACCTGCGGCCAGCCGATTTCGCGCATCGTCCAGGCCAGCGCTTCCTTGGAGCAGACGACGGCGGCGTCCTTGATCGCGGCGCACTGGCTGGCGAGTTCGGGGCTGCCGGTTGGCAGCGCGACGCCACCAGGGCCGGAAACCGGCTGGGCGCCCACGCTGCCGATGACGCCGGCGGCGACGAGCAGGTAGAAGATGGTGCAGATGCCGAGCGAGCCGATCAGGCCGATCGGCATGTTGCGTTGCGGGTTCTTGGTTTCCTCGGCAGCGGTCGAAACCGCATCGAAGCCGACATAGGCGAAGAAGATCGAGGCAGCCGCAGCCGAGATGCCGGCAAAGCCGAGCGGGGCGAAGGGCGTGAACTGGTCCATGTTGATGACGGGCACGGCGAGCACGATGAACAATGTCAGCGCCGCGACCTTGATCGCGACCAGGACGGCGTTGACCATGGCGCTTTCCTTGGTGCCGATCACCAGCAGCCAGGTGACCAGCCCCGCGATCAGCATCGCGGGCAGGTTGATCAGGCCGCCATCGAACGGGCCGCGCACCAGCATATTGGGAATGTCGATGCCGAAGGCATGTTCGATCAGCCCGACGACATAGCCCGACCAGCCGACCGAAACCGCGCCGGCGGCGATGGCATATTCGAGGATCAGCGCCCAGCCGACCATCCAGGCGACCAGCTCGCCCATGACCGCATAGCTATAAGTGTAAGCGGAGCCGGAAACCGGCACCATCGCTGCCATCTCGGCGTAGCAGAGCGCGGCGAAGGCGCAGACGAAGCCGGCGATGATGAACGAGGCCATCATGCCGGGGCCTGCCTTTTGCGCGGCTTCCGCCGTCAGCACGAAGATGCCGGTGCCGATCACTGCACCGATGCCGAGCATGGTGAGCTGAAAGGCGCCCAGCGATCGCGTAAGCGATTTTTTCTCGGCCGTCGCCAGAATGGCGTCGAGCGATTTGATGCGTCCGAATATCATGAAATAGGGATCCCCCAATTGCGGCACCACGGTGCCGCCGGATTTCGCCGATGGCAGCGCTCGAGCGCCGCCGATTTTCGATCGCGGGAGCCTAGCCTGAAATCAAGGGGGCGCAATCCCCAAACGCGCAGGGCCGTAGCGGCGCGCCGAAAAGCATCAGCGCGCGAGCATCGGCCCCAACGGCGCGCCGGCGAAGATATGGACATGGAGGTGGGGCACTTCCTGCCCCGACTGGAGGCCGGTATTGGCGAGCAGGCGGTATCCGGACGCGACCAGCCCCGCATCGCGCGCGACGGTGCCGACCGCGCGGACGAAGCCCGCGATCTCCGCGTCCGAGGCGCGGGCGCTGAAATCGTCCCAGGAGACATAGGGGCCGCGCGGGATCACCAATATGTGCGTCGGCGCCTGCGGGTTGATGTCGTGGAAGGCGATGGCGAAATCGTCCTCATAGACGCGCTTCGACGGGATCTCGTCGCGCAGGATCTTCGCGAAGATGTTCTGGTCGTCATAGGGTTTGGTGGCGTCGATCGGCATAAATTACCCTCCGATGTCAGGAAGAACGGCTGGCCTTCTCATCAATCCCCGACACACCCTCCCGACGACGCAGCTCGGCACGCACGTCGTCGAGCGACACATCGGCATCGGCCAGCAGCACTAGCAGGTGGAAAATCAGGTCCGCCGCCTCGCCCGTGATCTCGGCGCGGTCGTCCCTGATCGCGGCGATCACCGTTTCGGTCGCTTCCTCGCCCAGCTTTTGTGCGATCTTGGCGCGGCCCTTGGTGAAGAGCTTGGCGACATAGGAGGTCTCGGGATCGCCGCCCTTGCGCGCGCGGATCACGCTTTCAAGCGTGTCGAGGAAATCATCGGCCATCAGCGCGGGCTGCCCCGGACGGGCGAGAAGGTCAATCCTTTAGGGTTTTGGCCTTCAGGGTTTCGGCCTTCTGGCGCTTCGCGAACCGCGCGCGCATCGCGCGGCGGACGAGCCAGACACCCAGCGCCGCCATCACGAACAGCGCGATGTCGGAGAGTTCGGGGCTGGTGCGCGGTTTGGCGACGCCGCTGTGTGCGGCCCAGGCGGGGGCGGCGAGGAGAAGGGCGGGGAGGAAACGCATGGCCTTTCCTATCCGAGGGCTCCTAACTTTCCGTTGCCCGACACCCTCTCCCGTTCGTTTCGAGCGAAGTCGAGAAACGAGCCTCAAGCGTTGCGCATGGTTTCTCGACTTCGCTCGAAACGAACGGATGGGGTGGTTCAGAGCGCGAGCGGCGTCCGCACCGGCACGCCTGCCGCGGCCAGCGCGGCGTGCGCATCGGCGATGCTCGCCTCGCCGAAATGGAAGATCGAAGCCGCCAGTACCGCGCTGGCATGACCATCGAGCACGCCCGCGACCAGATCCTGCAGGCCCCCGACACCGCCCGACGCCACCACCGGCACCGCGACCAGATCGGCAATGGTGCGGATCAGCGCCAGGTCGTAGCCGTCCCGCGTGCCGTCACGGTCCATCGAGGTGACGAGCAGCTCGCCCGCGCCGAGTGCGACCAGCTTCAGGGCGTGTTCGACCGCGTCGATGCCGGTCTCGCGCCGGCCGCCATGGGTGAAGACCTCCCAATGATCGCCGACGCGCCGTGCATCGATCGAGGCGACGCAGCACTGGCTGCCGAAGCGGTCGGCGATGTCGGACACCACTTCGGGCCGCGAGACGGCAGCGGAGTTGACCGCCACCTTGTCCGCGCCGGCGAGCAGCAGCGCACGCGCGTCCTCGGCGCTGCGCACCCCGCCGCCGACGGTGACCGGCATGAAGCAGACCTCCGCCGTGCGACGCACCACGTCGAGGATGGTGCCGCGCGCCTCGTGGCTGGCGGTGATATCGAGAAAGCAGAGCTCGTCGGCCCCGGCTGCGTCATAAGCGCGGGCCTGCTCGACCGGGTCGCCGGCATCGCGCAGATCGACGAAGTTCACACCCTTCATGACGCGGCCATTGGCGACGTCGAGACAGGGAATGACGCGCGCGCGGACGGTCATCTTACGCCGCCGCCGCCACGCTCAGCGCCGCCGCCAGATCGAGCCGCCCGTCATACAGCGCCCGACCGGTGATGACGCCTTCGACCCCGTCCACCGCATGCAGCGCGAGCACATGGATCTCGGCGATCCCTTTCACGCCGCCTGAGGCGATCACCGGAATCCGCACGGAACGCGCCAGATCGACGGTCGCCTCGACATTGCACCCCTTGAGCATCCCGTCGCGCCCGACATCGGTGAACAGCAGCGACGCCACCCCCGCATCCTCGAAGCGGCGGGCGAGGTCGATCACCTCGACGGTCGAGACATCCGCCCAGCCGCGCGTCGCGACCATGCCGTCCTTCGCGTCGACCGCCACCACGATACCGCCGGGGAAATCGCGCGCCGCCGCGCGCACCAGCTCCGGATTCTCCAGCGCGGCCGTACCGATCACCACGCGCGACACGCCAAGATCGAACCAGCGCTCGATCGCCGCGCGGTCGCGGATGCCGCCGCCGAGCTGCACATGGCCGGGGAAACGCTCGACGATCGATTTGACCGCCTCGCCATTGACCGAGGCGCCGGCAAAGGCGCCGTCGAGATCGACGACATGGAGATATTCAGCACCCTGGCCGGCAAAGATCATCGCCTGGGCGGCAGGATCGTCGCCATAGACGGTGGCACGGTCCATATCGCCCTCGGCAAGGCGCACGACCTGCCCCCCTTTGAGGTCGATCGCGGGGAAAACGATGAGGCTCATGGCCGCCACTCCAGGAAACGCGCGAGCAACTCCAGCCCATAACGCTGGCTCTTCTCGGGATGGAATTGCACGCCCAGCATATTGTCGCGGCCGATCGCCGCGGTGACGGGTCCGGCGTGATCGGTCGATGCGATCACGTCATCGCCCTCGAACGCATAGCTGTGCAGGAAATAGGCCTCGCCTGGCTCGATCAGCGGGTGCGCCTCGGAGGGAACGACGTCGTTCCACCCCATATGCGGCACCTTGGCGGTGGGATCGCCGGGGGTGAGCAGGCGCACGGTGCCGCGTATCCAGCCAAGGCCGGGGTGAGTGCCGTTCTCCTCGCCGGCATCGGCCATCAATTGCATGCCGACACAGACCCCGAGGAACGGCGCGCCCTCCTGCCGCACGCGGCGGTCGATCGCTTCGACCATGCCGGGCACCGCGCGCAGCGCCGAGGCACAGGCCCCGAACGCGCCCACGCCGGGGAGCACGATCCGGTCGGCCCGCGCCACCAGATCGGCGGAATCGGTGATGGCGACATTCCCGGCCCCGGCCGCTTTCAACGCATTGGCGACTGAATGGAGATTGCCCGCGCCGTAATCGATCAGCGCCAGCGTCTCAGTCACCCGCAACCCCCCCGAGCGTCCCCTTGGTCGAGGGAATCGCATCCGCCTTGCGCGGATCGATCTCCACCGCGGTGCGCAGCGCCCGGGCAAGGCCCTTGAACGCGCTCTCGACGATGTGGTGGTTGTTCTTGCCGTACAGCGTCTCGACATGGAGTGTCAGGCCGGCGCTGCCGGCGAAGCTGTGGAACCAGTGCTCGAACATCTCGGTGTCCATCTCGCCGAGGCGCTTCTGCGAGAATTCGCATTTCCACACGAGATAAGGCCGCCCCGAAATGTCGAGCGCGACGCGGGTCAGCGTCTCGTCCATCGGCGACAGCGCGTCACCATACCGGCGGATGCCTTTCTTGTCGGCGAGTGCCTTGGCGACCGCTTCGCCGATCGCAATGCCGACATCCTCGACCGTGTGGTGCTGGTCGATATGCAGATCGCCGACGGCCTTGACCTCGAGGTCGATCAGCGAATGGCGCGACAGCTGCTCCAGCATGTGATCGAAGAAACCGATGCCGGTCTCGATCGTGTAGCTGCCGGTGCCGTCGAGGTTGACGGTCACGTCGATCGACGTCTCCTTGGTGGAGCGCGAGATGGTGGCGGTGCGCATGCGCATCCCCATAGCGTGCGCCACCCATCATGCAATCTTGCTCAGGCAATCTTGACGGGGTTCCAAACGCCGCTAGTCCATGCGCCATGAGCGATGGCCTGCCCGATAGTCTGATTCCCTATGACGAGATCGTCCAGGAGGCGTTGCGCGCCGTGGTCGGCCGAGTGCTCGGTTCAGTCGCCGAGAATGGTGGACTTCCTGGTGACCATCATTTCTACATCACCTTCAAGACCCAGGCAGCGGGCGTCGACATCCCGCAGCGGCTGATCGAACGCTTTCCCGACGAGATGACCATCGTGATGCAGAACCGCTATTGGGATCTGCTGGTCACCGACACCGGCTTCTCGATCGGGCTGAGCTTCAACCAGGTGCCCTCGAAGCTGGTCATTCCCTATGCGGCGGTGACGGGCTTCCACGACCCGTCGGTCAATTTCGAGCTGCGCTTCCAGGCGCAGGAAGGCCCCGAGGGCCCCGATCCGCATGACGAGGCGGAGAATGACGGCCCGACCGTCACCCCCGTCGAGGACGGATCGAACGTCGTCTCGGTGGATTTCAAGCGGAAGAAATAACTACATCCCCCCTCCCCTTCAGGAGTGTGATCGCCAACCGGGTCGGGATTGCCCCCGGCAATCCCTCAATCATGCCGGGGGCATGATTGACCCGGTTGACGATCACACTGGGTTAGGGGTGGGGTAGCGACGGGCAGGGGTCGATCCCCTGCTCGGCGCTGTGGAGCTTGGTGAGACGAGTCTTTTTGGGCGCGCAGACGCGCGCACCCACCCCCTAACCCCTCCCTTGAAAGGGAGGGGCGATAATAGGGCATGACGGAAGGTGGACATGACTGATACCCGCACCGAAACCGATTCGATCGGCGCCATCGAAGTTCCAGCCGACGCCTATTGGGGCGCGCAGACTCAGCGCTCGATCGAGAATTTCCCGTTCGGCGATACCGAACGCATGCCGATCGGCATCGTCCACGCCCTTGCGCTGGTGAAGCAGGCCGCGGCGCGAGTGAACCGCGCGCATGGGCTCGACCCGAAGATCGCGGACGCGATCGAGGCGGCCGCGGCCGAGGTCGCGTCAGGGAAGCTCGACGATCAGTTCCCGCTGGTCATCTGGCAGACTGGCTCGGGCACCCAGAGCAACATGAACGTCAACGAAGTCATCGCCGGGCGCGCCAACGAGGTGCTGACGGGCAAGCGGGGCGGCAAGGTGCCGGTCCACCCGAACGATCACGTCAATATGAGCCAGTCGTCCAACGACAGCTTCCCGACCGCGCTTCATATCGCCGCGGCGATGGCGGCGACCGAGCGCCTGTTCCCCGCGCTCGACCGGCTGCACGATGCGCTGGAGGCGAAGGCGAATGCCTGGACCGATATCGTCAAGATCGGCCGCACGCATCTGCAGGATGCGACACCGGTCACGCTAGGCCAGGAATTCGGCGGCTATGCCAACCAGCTTTATCGCTGTCGCGCGCGCGTCACGCCCGGCGTTGTCCACGGCATGTGCCAGCTCGCGCAGGGCGGCACGGCAGTGGGCACGGGGTTGAATGCGCCCAAGGATTTCGGCGAGGCGATCGCGGCACAGCTGTCCGAGCTGACCGGACTCCCCTTCTTCACCGCCGAGAACAAGTTCGAGGCGCTCGCCTCGAACGATCCGATCGTCCATCTGTCGGGCACGCTCAACACGCTGGCGGTCGCGCTGACCAAGATTGCCAACGATATCCGCCTGCTCGGCTCCGGCCCGCGCTCGGGCATCGGTGAGCTCGATCTGCCGGCGAACGAGCCGGGCAGCTCGATCATGCCGGGCAAGGTCAATCCCACCCAGTGCGAGATGCTGACCATGGTGTCGGCCCAGGTGATGGGCAACAATGCCGCGATCACCATCGGCGGACTGCAGGGGCATCTCGAGCTCAACGTGTTCAAGCCGCTGATCGGCGCGAACCTGCTGCGCTCGATCCACCTGCTGAGCGTCGGCATGGAAGGCTTTGCCGAACGCTGCGTCGACGGGCTCGAGCCGAATCGCGGGCGCATCGCCGAGCTGGTCGACCGGTCGTTGATGCTGGTCACCGCGCTCGCGCCCGAGATCGGCTACGACAATGCCGCGAAGATCGCCAAGCACGCCCATGCCGAAGGGCTGACCTTAAAGGAGGCGGGGCTGGAGCTTGGGCTGGTGGATGCCGCGACGTTCGACCGGCTGGTACGCCCCGAGGCGATGGTGTGAAAATTCCTCCCCGTGCCGGGGAGGAACTAAGGGCGGAACCACCCGCCCGCTCGCGCGCTCTCACCTCGCAACGGAGGGACATCCCATGAAAGCCAGCACCATCATCGGCGGCCTGATCGGCAGCGCGATCGACAAGCGTAGCGGCGACGACAGCACCGTTGACGGCGCCCTGATCGGCGCGGGCGTGGTGACCGCGGCGCGCGTGATCGTGCCGATCGCGGTGACCTTCGCGGTGGGCTGGCTGGTGCTCCGCGGCCTGGGCAAACTCACCGATTCGGTGCTGGGTCCGCCCCCTTCCGGAAGCTGATCTGCCGTAAGACGGGTTGACGGAGACAGGGCGCCCGCGCCACTAGCGCGCATGGACGCCTCCGATCCCGATCCGCACGGTTTCAAACGCCGCGGTGTACTCTTCGTTCTTTCCTCGCCGTCAGGCGCCGGCAAATCGACGATCGCGCGCAAGCTGCGCGAGGATCAGCCCGAGCTGGTCGTCTCGGTTTCCTACACCACCCGGCCGATGCGGCCGGGCGAGGTGGACGGCGTCGATTATCATTTCGTCGACCTCGAAACCTTCCGCGCGATGGTCGCGAACCATGAATTCCTCGAATGGGCGCACGTCTTCGGCCATCGCTACGGCACGCCCAAGGCGCAGGTCTGGAACGTGCTCGAGCAGGGCCGCGACATCCTGTTCGACATCGACTGGCAGGGGGCGCAGCAGCTTCACCAGCTCGCCGGGGGCGATATCGTCCGCGTCTTCATCCTGCCGCCCTCGATGACCGAGCTGCGCATCCGCCTGGAACGCCGCGCGACCGATTCCCCGGAAGTGATCGATGCGCGCATGGACCGTGCCGCGAACGAGGTCAGCCATTGGGACGGCTACGACTATGTCCTGGTCAACGACAATGTCGAGCAGTGCTTCGACTGCGTGAAGACCATCCTCGCGGCCGAGCGGCTGAAGCGCTCGCGCCAGACCGGGATCATCGGGTTCATCCGCAAGCTGATCCGGACGTCGCCGACGGGGGAATAGGCCTCCCTAAAAGCCCCTCCCCTGAAGGGGAGGGGCTTAAGAGGGTTAGGAACCGCACCCCCGCATCGAAATCCCGCCGCCGCGATTCCAGCGCGCCGAGCGAGAGTTCGTCCCGGCCCCATTGCTCGGCCTGCCAGTCCTCGTCGAGCTCGACCGCGCGCCAGATCTGCTCCGCCGTCGCCGCGCCCTCGTCCAGCGCCAGCGCCGCGACCAGCGAGCCGCCGATGGTGACGATGGGGGAAAGCCCCGCCAACTCCCACGCGTTGCGCGCCGCGACCGCTTCGGTCAGCCGCGCGATCGTCGCGGGCGGCTGGTGGCGGTGCATCACGCCCGAGGCGATCTCGAAATGCACATCGTAGCGAGTCCGCGCCCAGTCGAGGATCGGGTCCCATAAAGCCGCCTGGCGCGCGACCAGATCGTCGGGGCTTTCGGCGCGATAGCAGAGCAGGTCGCTCTCCCCGAACGCGGCGAGTGCGGCGGAAAAGGCGGCAGGATCGATTCGTTCGATCGCGGCATTGGCAAGTCCGGTCAGCGGCATCGCGCGCGGATCGATCAAGGCACCCTCGGCAACGGCGCGCCATTCGTCGGCGACCGCTTCGGCCAGGGCAGGGGTGGGGAGGATCAGCGGCTGCTTGCCGGGCGTCCGCACCGGCTTGCCGTCGAGCGTGATGCCGCGATCCTCGCCGATCGCGACGTTTTTCCAGAATCGCTTCACATCAGGCCTCGGGCGGGGTCCGCCAGCGCCGGGCGAGCGAGCGCGGCACGGTGGCGATCATCACCAGCGCCGACAGCACGATCGCGACGCCGAGGATCTTGGGACCCAGCGTTTGGGCGCGCCCGAGCAGCACGACGCCGAAGATCGCGCCGGCCGATCCGGCGACCCGGGTGAGCGTCATCGCCAGCCAGCGGTTGCGGGCGGTCGTATCGGGGTCGCTCATACCGTCTCCATATGCTCGGGCAGGCTCGCCACCGTCGTGACGACGACATGCGCTCCTGCTGCGATCAGTTCCTCGGGCGGGTGATAGCCCCAGGCGACGCCCAGCGCCCGCGTACCCGCCGCGCGCGCCATCAGCATGTCATAACTGGTGTCGCCGATCATCACCGTCGTTTCGGGCGAGGCGTCGGCTTCGGCCATGGCCAGCTCGATCATCGAAGGGTGCGGCTTGGACGGATGGCGATCGGCGGTCTGCAAGGTGACGAACCGGTCGGCGATGCCGTGATGCGCCAGGATATGGGAAAGGCCACGATCCGACTTGCCGGTCGCAACGCCGAACAGCCAGCCGGCCTTGGCCAGCGCGTCGAGCGCCTCGATCATGCCCTCGAACAGCGGCTCCTCGTTCATCGCGCCCGATTCGCGCAAGGAGAAGAAGCTGGCCTTATAATCATCGGCGAGCACCCGGTGCCGCGCTTCGTCGAGATCGGGGCTGAGCGCCGCGACCGCGTCGACCAGGCTCAGGCCGATGATGCGGCGGATCGCATGGCGCTCCGGCGCGACGAGCCCCCCGATCCGGAACGCCTCCTCCATCGACTGGCAGATATTGGCCTGGCTATCGACGAGCGTGCCATCGCAGTCGAACAGGGCAAGGCGGTTGGTCATGAGTTCCTCATAAGATCGGCGAGCGCGGTGTTACCGGAGCGCGCGAGGCCATCGATCGTGCCGGCCCCGTCGGCGTCGCTCTTGTTCTGCCCGAGCTTGTTGGTGCCGCGCACGGCCTCGATCGTCACTTCGAAACCGATGATCGCGCGCAGCATTGCGTGGAAACGGGCATCGTCCATCTTGGCGCGGGTCCAGGGGTTTTCGGGGATCACCCGCGGCTCGTGGATCGCGGCGAGCGTATCGAGTTGCTCGATCAGGCCCTGCTCGTCGAGGGCGCGGGCAACGCCTTCGATCTCGACCGCGACATAATTCCAGGTCGGCACTTGCTGGACCGGATCGGCATACCAGTTGGGCGTGATATATCCGTCCGGCCCGGCGATGCTCAGGACCACACGGGCACCGTCGAGCAGCGGCATCAGCCGGTTGGCACGGGCGATATGGAAACGGGCGGCCTTGTCACCCGCAGGAACGATCGGCGCATGAGCAACCATCGGGCCTTCAGGGGTCGCGGCGACGATATGGGCGAAGCCCCGAGCGAATGCCCAGTCGAGCATCGCGGCATCGCTGTCGAAGCGGAAGGCCTTGTTGGGGTGCATGGCACTGGCCGTAGCGTCGTCGGCGGGGGAATCAATCGCGCGGCTATTTCTTCCCCTCTCCCAGCGGGAGAGGGAGGGGCCCGCTGCGAAGCAGTGGGAGGGTGAGGGCGGCATAGTGCCGACCGATCGCCCTCACCCTTCCGCCGCTTTCAGCGCCTCCCTCCCTCTCCCGCTGGGAGAGGGAATTTGGTTGGCGCTCCCGGGAAGAAAGCAGGCGCCGCACGTTTACCTGACCGACGCGATTGGCATGCTGGACGGGGTCGAGAAGACGATCTCCTCGGTCATCCTCGCGACCAATTGCAGCGCTGAACCCGTCGCGCGCTGGCCTCATTTGCCGGCAAAATGTCACAGGCACTGCGGGAGTTGACATTTTGCCCAGATAAATATCGAGTAAATTCAGATATTTAGCTAAATACGATCGAGAAAATGTCAGCGACCCTCATGACATTTTCAAGGTGTAGGCTCGATTCAACCACGCCCGCTCATCTGCCAAACCATCAGCATGGCATCGTCAGCCCGCCCTGTGTCACGCGCTCCCACGGCTCCGCCGTTCGCCGCGCCGCGCCTTGCGCACCGTCTTGGCGTGCGCCTTGGCCTGCTGCTTCTTCACGGCCTTGCTCGGCGGGGGCGGCGTATCCAGCGGCATGTTGTTGCCGAGCATCTCGTCGAAGCCGAGCTGCTTCAGGCTTTCCGAAAAATGCTGGGGCAATTCTGCCTGGACGTCGATCTTGCCGCCATCGGGATGGTCGACGCTGATGCGCCGCGAATGCAGGTGCATCTTGCGGCTGATCCCACCAGTCAGGAACGCCGCCTGGCCGCCATATTTGCCGTCGCCGACGATCGGGTGGCCGATCGCCGCCATATGCACGCGCAGTTGGTGCGTGCGGCCGGTATGCGGGATCAGCTCGACCCACGCAGTGGTGTTGCCCGCGCTTTCGATCACGCGGTAGCGCGATCGGGCGAGCTGGCCTTCCTTCTCGTCGACATGCATCTTCTCGCCGCCGCTGCCGGGCTGCTTGGCGATCGGCAGGTCGATCGTGCCGTCCTCGATCGAGGGCACACCGACGATCAGCGCCCAATAGGTCTTTTTGGCGCTGCGCGAGGAGAAGGCCTTGGCGAAGAACGCCGCGGCGCGGGTGGTCCGCGCGATCAACAGCGCGCCGCTCGTATCCTTGTCGAGGCGATGGACCAGTTTCGGGCGGCTCTCGCCCTCGAACTGCAGGCCATCGAGCAGGCCGTCGACATGCTCGTGAGTCTTGGTGCCGCCCTGGGTGGCGAGACCCGCGGGCTTGTTGATGACGATCGCCTGCTTGTCGCGGTGGATCACCGTCTCGCGGATGAAGTCGGTCTGCTCTTCGCTCAGTGGCGGGCGCTCGCGCTTCTGGGGGGCGTCGACCCGGACCGGCTCGGCCGGAGGCACGCGGATCGACTGGCCCGCGACGATGCGGTCGCCCGGTGTGGCGCGCCCGCCGTCGATGCGGAGCTGCCCGGTCCGCGCCCATTTGGCGACCGTGGTGAAGCTGGTGTCGGGCAGATGCCGCTTGAACCAGCGATCGAGACGGATGCCGTCATCATCGGCGCCGACATTGAACTGGCGGACGTTCGACTCGTCCTTGGTGTTGGGCTTGTCGCTCATGCCGCCACCCGCACCAGCGAGAGGCCGGCGAACAGGGCCAGGACGGAGCCGATCACGGAGATCGTGACATACAATGCCGCCACGCCGAGATCGCCGCGCTGGATCATCGTCACCACATCGAGCGAGAAGGCCGAGAAAGTGGTGTACCCGCCGAGCACGCCAACGCCGAGCAGCAGGCGCCAATTCTCACCGGGCACCGACATCCGGGCGAGGCTGCCGACGAGCAGGCCCATGGCGAACCCGCCGATCAGGTTCACGGCAAGCGTGCCGAAAGGAAAGGCCGGGCCGAACGCGGCAAGCGTCGCACGGCCGGTCAGATGCCGAGCGCCGGCGCCCACGGCGCCGCCGAGCATGACGAGGAGAAGTTGGAACATGCCGCCCCGTTAGCGCGGATTGGACGAAATGAGAACCTTGGGGGATTTTTCGCGGTCAGACCTTCTTTCCCTCTCCCCCTGTGGGAGAGGGAGGGAGGAGCGAAGCGACGGAAGGGTGAGGGGGGAGTGAGGCTCGAAACCTCAGTGTCCCCCTCACCCTTCCCATTGCTTCGCAATGGGCCCAGCGTCGGGTCGGTCATGCCCCCGGCATGACCTGAACAGCGCGGGGCGCTGTTCACCCGACGCTCCTCTCCCACAAGGGGAGAGGGAGTTAGGTCAGTTCCCGTTGTTCGCCACCAGATCGACGTCCGTCCCGCCATCGTTGCGGCTGGTCAGGAAAATGGCGAAGGCGCCGTCGTCGCGGTCGCGGGTGCCGCCAAGGACGTGTTCGGCACCCTCGGCCTGATGCTCGGCCGAATAGCCGGCATTGGTGGCGCGGGTGTAATACCAGTCGAGCACCGTCTGCAGCGGCGCCGAGCTGGCGAAGCTGACCGCTCGCAGCGCGCAGCTGCCTGCTTCGCTGCCCGCGGCTTCCGACACGCGGGCGTCGGGGTAGAGCGGCAGGTCGGCGGGCAGGCGCTGCGCCCAGCGCGCCGAATAGCGCATGTTACCGGCACAGCCGCTGGTGCGCTTGTCCGTCTGGCGCGACGCAAGCGCGCCGAGGGTCAGCGATTCGCGCGCCGCGCCGCATTGCGGACAATCGGCACTGGGCGCGGGGGCTTTCTTCAAGGTCTCGCTTCTCGCGGCGCCGGTCGAGGCGACCGCGCCTGAGGGCGGCACGGCGATGCCGTCGGGCGGCACGGCGCCGGAATAGGGCTGGGCAGGCGGGCGGACCGCGTCGTTATTGGCCTGCTGCGCGAGGGACGGATCGACCATGATCTGGTCCTGCAACGCGCTCATCAATGCCGGGTCGCGGGTCGTGCTCGCGCTGTTGCTGTCGACCAGCTCATTGTCGAGCGAATCGAGATTGCGGTCGCCATCGCCCCGCGCCCCGCACGCGGCAAGCGCCGCGGACAGCACGACAAGGGTCAGGCCCCGGAATCGACTGCGCACCATTTCGACCAAAAGCTCCCGCTCCAACCATTTCGAACATGGCGCATTTCCGGTTAAGGAAGCGTTGGCAATACCGGATCGGTCCGCGCGCGCGATTCACCATGATACTTGCGCTCGGGCCCGGGGCCCGTCATGTTCGCCTCATGCTCAACATTCTCTCGCTCTTCGTCGGCCTGCTGGTGCTGCTGCTCACGCTGGTCGGTTTCATTCCCTTCCTGGGTTGGCTCAACTGGCTGACGATCCCGATGGGCATCGTCGGGCTCGCGCTCGGCGCGCTGTCGTCGAGCAACATGGGGCGCAACCTCAACCTGATACTGATCATCGTCTGCGCAATCCGCCTGTTCCTGGGCGGCGGCATCATCTGATTCAACGCTCCTCGCGCTGATATATAAAGGGCCCGGCGAGTGATCGCCGGGCCCTTCGTCGTTTCGGGCCGTCGATTGAAAATCAGGCGTTGAGGCGATGAGTCAGGGTGATCTCGGCGTTCAGGACCTTCGAGACGGGGCAATTAGCCTTGGCGTCAGCCGCGATTTCGGCGAACTGGTCGGCGTCGATCCCGTCGATCGTCGCGGTCAGGTCCAGGTCGGACCGGGTAATAGTGAAACCGGCGTCCTGCTTTTCCAGGGTCACCTTCGCGCTCGTCTCGAGCGTGCCGCCCGAGAAACCGGCGCGGGCGAGGGCGAAGCTCAGCGCCATGGTGAAGCAGCTCGCATGGGCAGCGGCGATCAGTTCCTCGGGGTTGGTGCCCGGGCCTTCCTCGAACCGGCTGCTGAAACCATAGGGCGTGTCGGCAAGCGCGCCCGACTGAGTCGAGACATGGCCGACGCCGTCCTTGCCGAAACCTTGGTATCGGGCCGATCCGCTGCGAGTCGTCATGGTGAGTCTCCTGCAATTGGAAGGCCCGGATACACGAAGGGCGCGACTTGCGCCGCGCCCTTCGCCGTTATTTCTCGAAAGAAATCGTTTAGCGGCAGCGACGCCGATTGTTGCTGTTGCTGCGGTCGATCTCACGGCCGGCAAGGCCGCCCAGGATCGCGCCGCCCAGCGTACCGACGGTGCGATCGCCGTGCGTGTCGATCGTGCGGCCGACCAGGGCGCCGCCCACGGCACCCACGAGCAGACCGGTCGTGCCGTCCGACTTGCGGCAATAGGTACGGCCGTCGCGGCCACGCCACTCGCGATACTTGTAATGCTTGCGAGCCTCGGCGCTGGTGGTCGGAACCGCCATGGTCGCGGGGATCACGAGCGAGGCGGCGATGGCCGCCATAATCATCTTGCGCATTGTTCTACTCCCTTGCCTTGAATCAATATCGGGGTCGTAACGCTTCCGCTTTGGCGTAAGTTGCATGAACCTGAAACAACCTGCCGTTCATCGGGGTGCAGGGCTGCAGGAGCGGCGGATTCTTCTCCACGATATCCACGTTATCCACAGGCGGCTGATGTCGTTTGACCCTTTGCACGACTCGGATTCAATGACAGCATCATGACTGTAAGCAGCGGATGAGGAAGCGAGAAATCGCAGAGACATCAGCCACTTATACCAGGATCGTGGAAAGGTGCCGCAAGGAAACCGTTCATGAAGCTGGGGGAGTGTCGGACCGAGCAGGAAAGCCCGCCGTTGCGCAAGCAAAGGCTTGGTGGACCGGCAAGGAAAGATGGTCCAAGCGTCCTTTCCGATCCCCGCGATGGGGAAGGGCGTGGCCGTGAAGACTGGATGCGCGCTGCCTGGCAACGGGTGGAAGGTGGTTCGGAGATAGTGGCCAAAGCGCGATTGTCGGGTTTCGGCCTGATGATCGAGCTGGCCGCCGGAGGTCGCGGCGTTGAGGCCCGAAAGGGTATCGCGCCCGACCCCGGTGACCAAAATGCGAAGCCTGATGCCGTTCGCGGCATGGGTGGAGCATGCCGCCGAAACCAGAGGGCGCGGGTATTTCTTCGGAGATGCCAAGCGGATCGAAGTCCGGCGACAGGGGGTCGGCAGCGATGCCGGCCCCCATTTTGCGTTCGCGCGCTTCCCGGCAGTGCGGATGCGCGAGCCCTGCGCGGGCCCAACTTGCTTCTCCCAAGAACGATGCCGCCCGCGCAGGCTCGCTAGCGCGCGAGCAGTTCCTTCGCCCGGGCGCAATCCTTCTCCATCTGCGCGGTCAGGGCGTCGAGGCTGTCGAACTTCGCCTCAGGGCGCAGGAAGTCGACCAGTGCGATCTCGATCGTCTGGTTGTACAGGTCGCCGGAGAAATCGAAGAAATAGGGTTCGAGCAGCTCGCGCGGCGGATCGAAGCTGGGGCGGACGCCGAGATTGGCCGCCCCATCCAGCACTCGCCCGTCGGGCAGCCGCCCGCGCACCGCATAGATGCCGTAAGCGGGGCGCAGATAATTGCCCATATCGATATTGGCGGTCGGATAGCCGATCTCGCGGCCGCGCTTGTCGCCATGCTGGACCACGCCTTCGATCGCGAAGGGCCGGGTGAGCAGCCGCGCCGCGCCGCGCGGATCGCCGGCGACGAGCAGATCGCGGATCCGGCTCGAGGAGACTTCCTCGCCGTCGAGCTCGACTGGCGCGACGGTATCGACCGTAAAGCCGTTCTTCGCGCCCAGATCGGCCAGCACGTCGACATTGCCGCCGCGCGCCTTGCCGAAGGTGAAATCCTCTCCCGTCACCACCCCGCCAACGCCGATCTTGTCGAGCAGGCGATCGGCGACGAACTCCATCGCGGTCAGGCCGGCGAGCGCCGCGTCGAAGTGGAAGATGATCATCGCGTCAGCGCCGGCGGCGCCGAACAGCTCCTCGCGCTGGTCGAGCGTGGTCAAGCGAAAGGGCGCGGCGTCGGGCTTGAAATGGCGCACCGGATGCGGATCGAAGGTGGCGACCAGCACCGGACGGCCTTCCGCACGGCCACGCTCGACCGCGCGGCCGACCACTGCCTGATGCCCCATGTGGAACCCGTCGAAATTCCCCAGCGCGACGATCCCGCCCCGAAGTTCGGGGGGCACCACCGAGCCGCCGTCAAGCCGCTCCATGGGATTGGGCATAGGGGGCAAGCGGGCAGGACACAATCCTCCGCCGACCCTGGAGGACTATTGGGGCGCGATCCCGGCGCGCAGCACCCGAAGCACGTTGCCGCCCATCACCTTGGCGATATCGGCATCAGAGAATCCCCGGTCGATCAGCGCCTGAGTCACCGCCACGACCTGGCTCGCGTCGAAGCCAGTGGTCACTGCGCCATCGAAGTCGGAACCCAGCCCGACATGGTCGATCCCGACCACATCCCGCACGTGCGCAACCGCCGCTGCGACCGCCTCGGGCTTGGTCGAGCAGATCGCTGCGTCCCAATAGCCGATGCCGATCACCCCGCCGGTCTTCGCAATGCCGCGAATCTCGTCGTCGGTCAGGTTGCGGTTGACCTTGCAGGTCGCCTGCACGCCGGTGTGGCTGGCGACGATCGGGCGCTTCGCCATGGCGATCACCTGAGCGGTCGCTGCGTGGCTCGAATGGGCGACATCGACGATCATGCCGAGCTTCTCCATCCGCCGGACGACCTGCAAGCCGAGCGGCGACAGGCCACCCTTGGCGACCCCGTGCATCGACCCCGCCACGTCATTGTCGAAGAAATGCGCGAGCCCAGCCATGCGGAAGCCGGCAGCATGGAGCCGGTCGAGATTGCCCAGCTTGCCCTCGAGGTCCTGCAGCCCCTCGATCGAGAGCATGCCGCCCACGACCTTGTTGCCCGAAGCGCGATCCGCCAGCAGCCGATCGAGCTGGGCGGGGGTGCGGATCACACGGAACTGGCCGTTCGAAGCCGCGGCATAGCGATCGAGCTTGGTCGCGTGCCATAGCGAGCGTTCTAGCAGCGAGTTCCAGGTCCGCACTGGTTGAAGGTCGGCGATGACCAGTTGCGTGATATTGTCGGTATCGCCGGTGTTCGCGTCGTAATTCTGGCCCTTGGGCGTCTTGGTCACCGAAGAGAAGACCTGCAGCGCGTAGTTACCCTGGATCAGCCGGGGCAGATCGACCTGGCTGCGATCGACGCTGTCGAGCAGGCTGCGCTTCCAGAGCAATGTGTCGGCATGCATATCGGCGACTTGCAGAGTCGCGTGGAGCGCGCGGGCATGCGGCGTGATCTTCAGCTCGACCGGCTCGACCTTGTTCATCGAGCGCTCGACCATGGCGGGGGCGAGGGCAAAAAAGGCGGTAACAGCGACGAAAATCAGGGCAAGGATGCCCCAGAGCCATTTGCGCATGTCACCCCTCCGTCGTGCCGGCATCCATGGTGCCGGTCTGTCCGATGCTTCCGGGTATGCGGGACGATGGACCCCGGAACAAGTCCGGGGTGACGGGTCACGGTCGTTCCAACGTCACAAAGCTGTAGGCCGGCCGCTCGCCGTCGGCGGGATGATGCTCGCGCCCGGTCTCGCGCCAACCGGCGAAAGCGGGGACGACTGCATCGCCCTCCGGCGCGGCATGGACTTCGGTCAACTCGACGCGGCCGGCATGGGGAAGGAACAGGGCAAAGACCTCCGCGCCCCCGATCACCGCAATCTCGGGGGCGTCGGCCAGGGCGATCGCCGCGTCGATCGAATGAGCCACTTCAGCTCCCGGCGCGGACCAGCCGGCATCGCGAGTCAGCACGATGTGCCGCCGACCGGGCAGGGGGGCGGGGAAACTCTCGAAGGTCTTGCGGCCCATGATCATCGGCTTGCCCATGGTCTGGGCCTTGAACCGCTTGAGGTCGGCGGGCAGGCGCCAGGGCAGCCCCCCGTCACGCCCGATCACACCGTTGTCGGCGCGGGCGAGGTGGAGGGTGATGCGGGGTGAGATCGACATGGATCGCTTATGCGATGGGGAGGGCTGCGGTGCCACCGCCTTGTGCCGATCATGACAGGATCGCTCTCGGCGCGCAGCCGCAGGCGAGCTTCGCCCCTGGCTTTGCCGACCTCTGCGTAGAAGCCTGAGCATTTGTCTGCGCCGCGGTCTGAGTCACCAGCAATTGCAGCAGCGCCGCCGCCAGTGCCGCCGTGATGATCGTGAAATGAATCTCCCGCACGCTTTTTCTCCCTTTGTCCCTGTCCGACTACATATGTAATCGTCTGACTGAACGGGCGCTGAATCGGGGCGGGAAATGGAGCCGGCCGCGGCGGTATCGGTCGTTGCGCGGGGCAGGCCGCCTGTTAGGCTCGCGGTTCAGCATCGGGGGGTGGAAATGGACGAGCTACGCAAGACGCCAGGCGTCTATGTCGAGGAACTGCCGGCCTTTCCGCCCTCGATCGTCGGCGTGGCGACAGCCGTTCCAGCCTTTATCGGGTATAGCGAGAAAGCGATCGAACCGGATAGCGGACGATCGCTGGCCAACCTTCCCACACAAATTGCGTCGCTGACGGACTATCAGACATTGTTCGGCGCTGGCTGGACCGGCGATGCGACGAAGGTCGCGCCGATCCTCTGGGAAAGCCTTGCCATGTTCTTCGGCAATGGCGGTGGTAGCTGCTATGTCGTGTCGGTCGGCAGCTTCGCGGATTTCACCGCCGATCTGGGCGAGGCCGGGCTCGCACCGCAGCGCCTCCATGCCGGCCTCGACGCGCTCGCGCGGCTAAGCGGGCCGACCCTGCTGGTCGCGCCGGATGCGCTGGCGATGGCCGAGGCGGACTATTATCCCTTTGCCTGTGCGATGGTGAACCAGGGCGCTACCCTGCAGGACCGATTCGCGATCCTCGACGTGCCCGGCGGCCGTGATCCGGCCAACGACACGCCTGCGTTGATCGAGGCAGCCACCGCCAGCTTCCGCGCCGGCATAAACCTGGCGGGCGACGCTCGCAGCTATGGCGCGAGCTATTTCCCCTATCTCGATGCGGTGATCGGCGGCAATCGGCGGATCATGCCGGCGTCGCCGGCGATGGCCGGGCTGTATGCGGACACCGACACGTCGCGTGGTGTGTGGAACCCGCCGGCGAACCTCTCGGTCGCGATGGTCGAGGGGGTGACGATCCCGATCAACGACGACGAGCAAGGCGACATGAACATGCCGCTGGACGGCCTGGCGGTGAACGCGATTCGCCTGTTCGCCGGCCGTGGCGTGGTGGTCTGGGGCGCCCGCACGCTCGACGGCAACAGCAACGACTATCGCTATATCCAGGTACGGCGGACGCTCATCTATATCGAGCAGTCGATCAAGGCGGCGCTCCAGTCCTTCGTCTTCGCGGCCAACACGCCGCAGACCTGGGCGAGCGTGGACGCGATGATCTCCAATTTCCTGACCGGGCTGTGGCAGCAGGGCGGGTTGATGGGGGACAAGGCGTCGGACGCATTCCAGGTATCGATCGGGCTGGGATCGACCATGACCGGCCAGGATATGCTGGACGATGTGATGCGCCTCTCGGTCAAGTTGCAGATGATCCACCCGGCCGAGTTCATCGTGCTCGACTTCTCGCAGCAGATGGCGGGTTCCGACTAGACCGCGACGGGCGCCTTGATGTGCGCCTGCGCCTCGTAGCCGACGAGGCGGAAATCCTCATACTCATATTGGTCGATCCCGCCAGGCTTGCGCAGGATCTCGAGCCGCGGCAGCGGGCCGGGGTCGCGCGCCAATTGCTCGCGGGCCTGGTCGAGATGGTTCGAATAGAGATGGCAATCGCCGCCGGTCCAGATGAAGTCGCCCGGCTCGAGCCCGCATTGCTGCGCCAGCATATGGGTGAGCAGCGCGTAGCTCGCGATGTTGAACGGCACGCCGAGGAAGATATCGGCAGAGCGCTGATAGAGCTGCAATGACAGCCTGCCGTTCGCGACATGAGTCTGGAACAGGCAGTGGCACGGTGCGAGCGCCATGGCGTGGAGGTCGCCCGGGTTCCAGGCGCTGACGATCTGGCGGCGCGAGGCGGGGCTGGTCTTGATCTGCTCGATCAGCTCGGCGATCTGGTCGATATGGCGGCCGTCAGCCGTCTCCCAGTCGCGCCATTGCTTGCCATAGACCGGGCCGAGCTCGCCGTCCTCGTCCGCCCATTCGTTCCAGATGCTCACCTTGCGGTCGCGCAGCCACTGGACGTTGGTGTCGCCACGCAGGAACCAGAGCAGTTCGACGATGATCGAGCGGAGATGGAGCTTCTTGGTGGTGAGGACGGGGAAGCCCTTCGCCAGGTCGAAGCGCATCTGGTGGCCGAACACGGAGAGCGTGCCCGTGCCCGTGCGGTCCATCTGTTCCGCGCCGGTGTCGAGCACGCGCTGCATGAGATCGAGATAGGGCTGCATCGCGTGGAGATAGCGCGCGTGCCCCGGCGCGCCAAGCGGCTTGAGCGCCGCATGGACAGTCGGTTCAGCGTCGCCGGCGCGGACGAAGCGGGCGGATCGAGGAAATCTTGTCGTCCAGTCCCAACCGCGTGAGGCGGGCGATCGAGCGATCGATGACTTCGCAGCGGCCGCGATAATCGTCGTCGACGCAAACCTGCCACCGGCCGCTGTCGACCTGGATCGAGGAGATGCGGTCTTCCATACCGGTGCGGCCAAGGCGATCGATCGGTCCGCTGATCTCCATGCTCCTGCCGCGGAAATCGTCATCCGCGAAGACGGTGATATGGGGCCCGTAATCCCGGTCGCGATACCGGTCCTGCGCGGTCGCCGCGGGAGCCGCCGCCATCACCATCACCGTCAGTGCGAAGAGATTCAGCTTTTTCATGTCACCCTCCTCCGAGCCGGGACTCGCGCCCGCCTGGTGGTCAGAAGAACACGCGGCGCACCGCTTTACAACGCAATAGGAGGGGGCGGGCGCTGTCTCGCAGACCGCGTCCGCCCCGTGCCTCGGCTTATTCGGCCGCTACCCCTTCCTCATCGTCCTGCGGGACGACATGGTCGTTGGCCGCCATCGGCGTGCCCAGCATCGCCATGCCCTTTTCGGACAGCATCATGCCGATCAGCGCCTGGATCGATCCGCCGCTTTCACCGCGGTCCCCGCCGGTGTTGATCTGCACCCGTGGGACGATGTCGACGCCCGATTTCTCCAGCGCCTCGGCCAGCCGCTCGATCACCTGACGCGTCAGCTGATAGTGCGCGCCGCCCGATGCCGCCGCCTGCTTCTCGATCGTCTCGGCCGTGGCGAGACCGGTCTTGGTGATGCGGTCCGCCTCGGCGCCCGCCAGCGCCACGACCTTCGCCGCTTCGCCTTCGCCGATGATCCGGATGCGATCCGACTCTGCCCTGGCCAGCGTGCGGGTTTGTTCGGCGTCCTGGGTCGCACGCTTCACCGCTGCCTTGCCCTGATTCTCCTGCACGGTGATCGAGAGCTCCGACTCCGTGATCGCGGTCTGCTGGTGCGCCCGGGCCTGCGCCTCGCGCAGTTCCTTCTCGCCCTGCGCTGCGACTCGCTGCTTCTGATAGGTCGCGACCTGTTCCTCGGCGACCTGCCGCTCGCGCAGTTGCTGGAGCACTTTCTCGATCTGGTCGTTGCCGGCGGCAGCGCGCGGCGTGCCGATCAGCACCTCCTGCAGCTCCAGATTATAGCCACTGAACTTGGCGCGCATCTGATCGCCGGCCTGCTCCTGAATGTCGGAGCGTTCCTGCAACAGCTCGATCAGCGTGCGCTTCTGCGCGACGTTCTTGAAATAGGCCGAGACCATCGGATCGAGCGTCTGCTCGACCAGTTTCCGGATGTCGCCGAAGCGCTGGATCACCAGCGGCGCCTTGCGGTAGTCGATATGCACCACGACGGAGAGCGGCAGGGTCGGTTCGAACGCGTCGCGGGTGATCAGCGACACTTCGGACAGATTCTCGTCGAGCTTGTGCTGCCCGGTCGTGTCCGCATCCCATTTCAGGATGAAGTTGGTGGTCGGCACGATCACGATCTTGCCGGCATAGGTGTTGAAGGCATATTTGCCCGGCAGCAGCGGGTCGCTCCAGACGCCGCGCGTGCCGCGATCGACCAGCTCGCCGTGCCGGTAATCGTCGCCCGAGGTGTCCGCACCGCTGTCGCCGGTATAGCTGATCACCACGCCGACATGGCCGACCTCGATCACCGTCTTGGCAACCATCTCGACCGTCGCGAACAGGCGGTTGATGAAATAGCTGCCCTCGACCAGCACCTGGAGCTGGCGCCCGCGGCGCCCGCCCGCGGCGATGAACTTCTCGGGGTCCTGGAAGCTGTTGTGGAAGGTGGCTGAGTCTGCCTGATCGGTGCCGACTTCGGGCGCGATGATCTGGTCGGCGGTGAGCGCCGGGCCATCATGCACCGTCACCACGCCGATCTGGTCCGACGCATCCTTGATCACGACCGCGCCGAAGCCGGTGCGTTCCTCGATGACATGCTGCATCTCGGCGAATAGGGCATAGTCCGCCGCCTCGAGCATCAGGCCATAGATATGCTCGCGTGTGATGATGACGAACTGGGCGAGGTTGATGGCATAGGTGCCCTCGCGCAGGATCGTGCGCTGCGGGCCCTTCTGCCCGCCCTCGCTCAGGAAGGTGCGCACATCGAGGAAATCGGCGGTGCGCAGGTTGCTCGCCAAAGTCTGGGTCGGGCCGAGCGGTGCGCCATCTCGCGCGAAGATGTAACCGACCTGGCCCTGCGGGATAGTAACCAGCGGCTGCGCGTGAATCCGGTACTGAAACGGGATGAAGAAGTGATAGCCGCCACGCAATACCTCGGGCTGATACCCTGCCTCTCGGTTGAGGGCGATTAACCCGCCGGGTACGGAACCGCGACGACTCCATAGTTTTTCTACGATGGCGACGCGGTTATTCCCGACATATCGCACGCAACGAGAGATGGTGAAAAGTAAAACGACGACGAGCACCACGACGGCCGATGCGCCGAGCATGTACATATTTGTCATTTTGTGGAGGTGTCCTTGGGACCTTTAGACGAGCGCAAGAGTCGCGCCCTGAGTCTATTTACGCCTGTTCAAGGCTGGTCTCCAGCGAAATCGGAAGTCCCGTAGCGAGATTCGACATAGCGCGCGACGGTGAGAGCATCGCCTTCGTCAAGGCGGCTGCGCTCCGCGTGCAGCGCGGCGACGGCATTGTCGATCCGATCGAGCGCGGCGGCTGCCGTCGCCAGGATCGCAGTGCGGCGTTCGGCCGGCGCGCTGGCGAGGGCAGCCGCTGAGGTTCGCACGATCTCGGCAAGGTCCGACGACAGCGCCTGGCAGCGCGGATCGGCATGGTCGCATGGTGCCGCCGAAAGCCTGTCGAGCGCAGACGGCGCCCGGTCGCCATACAGGCGCCGTCCCTCGGTGATGGCACGGGACAGCCGTTGGGCGGATCGTTGCGCCGCGACTCGCGGGTCGCGCGCTTCGCGCCGGCGCCGCTGCTGACGGAGCATCGGGTCGAGCAGGGCGGCACCGAGCGAGAAGAGCGTTCCGGACGCAGCATAGAGTGCAAGGAACCAGCCGCTGAACGGCAGCGCGAGGCGCAAGACATCCTCGACGGTTGCAGCGGCCGGCGCCGCGAACAGGCAGGCGAGCGGTACCGTGAGGATATAGGCAGGCACCGCGAAGTGGAGAAAGGCACCCGCCACGATACGCCATGGCAGGATCGCGTGCTCATCGCCTTCGGGCCCTGGGTCGCCGCTGGCCATGATTGCTTCGTGCGCTCAGCCTAGTGCGGAAGGTGGCAGGGCTTGATCGCCTTCGGCTCCGGCCTCGGCCCCACCGCGCGGAAGGTCGCGAGATAGCCGCCGGCGGAGGGCATGTCGTACATGCCGACCTGGCTGTAGCCGACCGCCGCCATCTCGCAGCGGAGCAGGCCGGGCGGCGTGCCGTGATTCTGCGTCGGCCGGTTGGCGTCGACCACCACGACGAGGCCGTCGGGCTTCAGCGAGGGGCGCATGCGCCAGAGGAACTCATAGGGCTGCTCGATCTCATGGTACATGTGCACCATCAGCACCCGGTCGAAGCTTGCATCGGGCAGCCGCGGATTGGCGGGCAGGCCGAGGCGCACGCTGACATTGTCGAGCCGCTCGCGCGCGACGCGCTCGGCGAGCGCATCGCGGACGCCAGCGACGATATCCTCGGCGAGTACGCGACCCTCCTTGCCCACGCGCGCGGCGGCGCGGATCGTGTAATAGCCTTCGCCCGCGCCGATATCGGCGACGGTCATGCCGGCCTTGAGCCCGGCCTTGTTCATCACTTCGGATGCTTCGTTCAGCCGGTCGCGCGCTTCCTCGGTCGACCAGCGCGACGAGATGATGTGCGCGACGGGGCGGTCGGCGGCGGGGAAGGGGCCGGCCTTGTCCTGGTCGTCAGGGACGCGCGGCTGGCCTGGCTCGCAGCCCGCGAGCAGCAACGCCGCTATCGCCAGGGCCGCGGCCAACCTCAATCGACGTCCTCCACCTCGACCGTCTCGCCGGTCACCCGCTGCGACAGGGCGGCCGCCATGAAGGAGTCGAGATCGCCGTCGAGCACGTCGGACGGGCTGGTCGAGGTCACGCCGGTGCGCAGATCCTTCACCAGCTGATAGGGCTGGAGCACATAGGAACGGATCTGGTGGCCCCAGCCGATATCGGTCTTGGTCGCGTTCTCCGCATTGGCCGCGGCTTCGCGGATCTGCAACTCGCGCTCGTAGAGCTTGGCACGGAGCTGGTTGTACGCCTCTGCCTTGTTCTTGTGCTGGCTGCGCTGGTTCTGGCACTGAACCACGATGCCGGTGGGCAGATGCGTGATGCGCACGGCCGAGTCGGTCGTGTTGATGTGCTGTCCGCCCGCGCCCGAGGCGCGATAGGTGTCGATGCGCAGCTCGCTCTCGTTGATCTCGACCTCGATATTCTCGTCGATGACCGGATAGACCCAGATGCTGGCGAAGCTGGTGTGGCGCCGCGCCGCGCTGTCGTACGGGCTTATGCGGACGAGGCGGTGCACGCCGCTTTCGGTCTTGGCATAGCCATAGGCATTCTCGCCCTTGAGCAGCAAGGTCGCCGACTTGATGCCAGCCTGCTCGCCCGAATGCTGGTCGACCAGCTCGACCTTCATGCCGCGGCGTTCGGCCCAGCGGGTGTACATGCGCTGCAGCATGCCCGCCCAGTCCTGGCTCTCGGTGCCGCCGGCGCCGGAATTGACCTCGATATAGGTGTCGTTGCCGTCGGCCTCGCCGGCGAGCAGCGCCTGGATCTTGTCATGCTCCGCTCGGGTCGCAAGCTCGGCGAGGCTCCTGGTGCCGTCGGCCGCCATTTCCTCGTCGCCCTCGGCCTCGGCCATCTCGATCAGCTCGGCGGTGTCGTCGAGCTCGCTCTGGATCGCGCGCGTGGCGTTGATCGCCTCTTCCAGGCGGCGACGCTCGCGCATCACCTCCTGGGCGAGCTTGGGGTCGTTCCAGAGCGCCTGGTCTTCGACGCGCGCGTTCAGTTCGTCGAGCCGGCGGAGCGCACGGTCCCAATCGAGGAAGCGGCGAAGCAGCGCGAGCGCGTCATTGATGGTGTCGACATGAGCCTGCGCTTCGGCGCGCATGGTGGAAACTCCGGAAAATACTCGTCATGCCGGCAGGAGCCGGCTCACAGGGATATATAGGGCGGGCTAGTAGATTCCGCCCGTCCTTGGCAAGGAGCCGGTGTCATTCGATGCGATTTAGCGCCCGTTCAGCGCGCCTGAAGGCGTTTCGGCATGGCCTCCCGCTAGTAGATTCCGCCTTGGCGCTGCAGGAAGTCGCTGTCGCGCGGCGCCGCTTCCTGGCGCTCCACCGGCTTCACTTCCCTGGGTTTGTCGGCTGCGCCGTCGTCTTCGTTGCTGCGTGCGGCACGCCGTGGCTCGCTCTCCGGCTTGAACGCTTCCCAGATCACCGAGGCCTTGGGGTCGCTGGTCGGCCAGGCGCCGAACACCGGCTTGCCCGAGGCACGGTCGATCCGCACCATGCGCATGCCGGCAGGCGCCCGGAACGGGATCTTCTCCAGCCCCTCATACGCCTTGAGCGCGAATTCCTTGAAGATCGGCGCGGCGATCGTGCCGCCCTGCGCATAGCCGCCCAGGCTGGTCGGCGAATCATAGCCGATATAGACGCCGCCGATCATCTGCGGCGTGCCGCCGATGAACCACACGTCGGTCGGGCCCGAATTGGTGCCGGTCTTGCCGAACATCGGACGGTCGAGATCGCGCAGCACGGTCGCGGTGCCGCGCTGGATCACGCCCTCGGCGATATGCACCATCTGATAGGCGCTCATCGCATCGACGATCTGGCGGCCGCGCGTCACCGGCCGGGGCATCGCCTTGCCGTTCCAGTCGGGCGCATTGCAGCGGTCGCAGGCGCGCCAGTTCTCGGGCCAGATCACCTTGCCGTGCCGGTCCTGCACGAAATCGACCAAGGTGGCGGGGTGGCCGCGGCCCTGGTTGGCGAGGATCGCATAGGCGTTGACCATGCGCATCACCGTCGTCTCGCCCGCGCCCAGCGCGAAGGAGAGATAGGGCGGATATTTGCCGACGCCGATGCGGTCCATCAGCGACACGACATGCTCCATGCCGGTCTGCGAGGCGGCGCGCACGGTCATCAGGTTGCGCGACTGCTCGACGCCCCAGCGCATGGTGTGCGGGCCCGAGCCGCCGCCGCCGAAGTTGCGGAAGCATTTCTGCCCGAGCCTGGCGCCCTGATAGACGCAGAACGGCCCGTCGACGATGATCGAGGCGGGCGTCATGCCGCCCTGAAGGGCTGCCGCATAGACGATCGGTTTGATCGTCGATCCGGGCTGGCGCATCGCCTGAGTGGCGCGGTTGAACGACTGGATGCTCGAATCGAACCCGCCCTGCATCGCGAGCACGCGGCCGGTCGCCGGTTCCTCGACGACGAAACCGCCCGAGATCTTGGGGACCGAGCGCAGCGCGAAGGCAGCGCCCTCGGGCGCGACCGCCAGGATATCGCCGACCTTCAGCGCGGCAAAGGCAGTGCCGCCCTGACCCCGTACCGGCATCTGCGCGCCCCAGCTCGGCAAGGTGCCGGTCTGGCCGTTGCCGAAGCCGAGCGTGGCGGAGCCGCCGCCGATCGCAGTGACGATCGCGGCGCGCCAGTCGAGATAGTCGAGCCGGAGATTGGTGTTGAGTAGCGCGGACTGCCAATTGTCGCCCGAAATCTCGACATGGCGCAGCGGACCGCTCCAGCCGCGGCCGCGATCGAAGCGGAGCAGGCCGTTGCGCAGCGCCGTCTGCGCGTCGAGCTGGATCTTGGTGTCGAGCGAGGTGCGCACCCACAGGCCACCCGAATAGACGCTGTACGGCCCGGCCTTCTCGTCCTCGCCGAACTTGTCGATCAGCTGGCGGCGGACTTCCTCGACGAAATAGCCGGCGCCGGCGACCTCGGTCTTGGGGGTCTGGCGCGGCACTGCGCCGAGCGGCTCGGCCACGGCCTTGTCGTGCTGCGCCTGGTCGATGAAGTCGTTCTTGAGCATCTCGCCCAGCACATAGTTGCGCCGGTCGAGCGCGCGTTGCGTGCTGCGGAACGGATCATAGTTGGAGGGGCCCTTGGGCAGGATGGCGAGATAGGCCATTTGCGCGAGATCGAGCTGGTTCAGCTCCTTGTTGAAATAGGCATAGCTCGCCGCTTCGACGCCGAAGGCATTCCGGCCGAGCGCGATCTGGTTGAGATAGAGTTCGAGGATCTGCTGCTTGGTCAGCGTGTCCTCGATCCGGTAAGCGAGGATCGCCTCCTTGATCTTGCGCGTCGGCGAATAGACGTTGCCGATCAGCAGGTTCTTGGCGACCTGCTGGGTGATGGTCGATCCGCCCTTGGCGCGGCGGCCCGTACCCATCTTGGTCGCATAGTCGATCACCGCGCCGGCCATGCCGGGATAATCGACGCCGTGATGCTCGAAAAAGGTCTTGTCTTCCGCTGCCAGGAAGGCGCGGACGAGCAGGGGCGGATATTCCTCGTAGCTCAGCTCGACGCGGCGCTCGCGGGCATAGCTGTGGATCGGAATGCCGTCGACGCCGCGCACATTGGTCGGCAGCGGCGGCTCATAGGCGCGCAGCTTGTCGACCGAGGGCAGGTCGCTGGCGAAGACGTACCAGAAGATCGCATAGGCGATCGCGATCAGCACCGCGAGAACGGCGAGCGTCTTCACCCACCAGCGGCCCCAGACGCGCTCGACGAAACCACGAATCCCCTCCACGTCGCGGCGGAGACGGAAATTCACGCTGGATTCGGTACTGGTCATACAGGGCCGAGGCTCTAGCAAGTTTCTCGGGGCTTGCCAGCCTATGTCCTTTCATCGTCGCGGGGATGTGAGTTGGTAACCTGACTTAAGGCGGGTTTGAATCAGCGCTTGCGATCTCCGATGTTCAAAATGTCAGTAGGGTCACTGACATTTTCGGGGGCGGCCGATTTTCGGCATGCTGCCATATTTCGTATATTTATCATATACTTATTAACATGGTAGCGGTTCACTCCCTTCTCCCCTTGCGGGAGAAGGGGACGCGAAGCGCCGGATGAGGGGGAGTGAGGTTCGTGACACCTGCGAGTGTCCCCCTCACCCTTCCCATCGCAAGAGCGATGGGCCCCTTCCCTCTCCCACAAGGGGAGAGGGAGAAAGAGTCAGTCGTTCGATGCCATCCGGCGCGCGAAGTGGATGTCGACCGCGCGGCGCACGCTCTCGGCGATGCGCTGGCGGCCTTCGCGCGAATCGATGAAGGCGGCGTCCTTCGGGTTCGAGATATAGCCGGTCTCGAACAGGATCGACGGCATGTCGGGCGCCTTCAGCACCACCAGCGACGCCATGCGGTGGAAGTTCGGCTTCACCGGCATCAGCGGCTGCGCCTCGCGGCCGAGCAGGCGGGCGAAGCTCGCCGAGCTGTTCATCGTCTCGCGCTGGGTGAGGTCGATCAGGATCGACGAGATGTCGGCCGAGGTCGAGGCGAGGTTCACGCCCGAGATGATGTCCGCCTTGTTCTCGCGCGCGGCGAGCCGGGCCGATTCCTTGTCGGACGCAACTTCGGAGAGGGTGTAGACCGTCGCGCCTGACGCATCGCCGCTGCCCACGCTGTCACAGTGGACCGAGATGAACAGATTGGCCTTCAGCTTGCGCGCGATACCATAGCGTTCCTGCAGCACGAGGAACTTGTCGTCCTCGCGGGTCAGCGCGACGCGGACCCGGCCGGAGCGGAGCAGCTCGTCGCGGATCGCGCGGGCGATCTTCAAGGTCACGTCCTTTTCGCGCCGGCCGTCGACCGGCGAGATCGCGCCGGGATCGACGCCGCCATGGCCGGCATCGATCACCACCAGCGGGCGGCTGTCGTCGTCGCCATAGACGCGGGGCAGCGCGAGGCTGCGGCTCGGCCGGGGAATCGGGACCGACACTTCATATTTGCGCGCTGGCGTCACCATCCCCATGTTGAACGGCGGCAGGAAGCGCAGGCGCTGCTCCGCCGCGGCGCGGGCGAAGCTCGCATCGTCGACGGTGCGCAGCTCGAGCGTCAGCTCGCGGCCATCGGGCCCGAAGGTTCCTTCAGTGACGATCGCCGGCCGGGCGAGGTCGAACACGATGCGCGTGCCGTCCTCGCCGCGCGCCGCCTGGCGCACCGACTCGACATAGCCGCTGCCTTCGACCGGCAAACCCGGCGTGGCGCCGGCGACGTCGACCGCGATGCGCTGCGGCCCCTTGAGCACGAAGCTCGAGGCGTCGGCGACGCTCTGGTCGAAGCGGATGACGATGCGGTCATGCCGGATTTCGACACGCTCGACCGTCGCAGCCCAGGCGGGCGTGCCGCCGAGCCAGCAGGCCAGGAGAGCGAGGAGGAAGGACACAACAGGGTAATGCCGCGCCGGTGTGGCAACGGTCCAGCGAAAAGGCATGGGCGGGGGGTCCCATCGAGTACACACTAACTAGCTCCGCACTAGGAGCCCCCCGGTTCCAGCACGGTAAATCGACTAGGTTAAAAGAGGGTTAGGCAAGAAATTGCCGGCAAGAGCGGCCAAAACGTGCCGGTTGCTGCGCGATGATAGCGGTGCTAGGCATGAAATTGCACCGGCAAGCGCCTCTTCTGGCGTCTGTTCGGTCCCATGGCCGCACCGGATTTCTCGGTGGCGGCTCTTCAGGTTGACGTTCGCATGATGCATTTTCCCCGCCCCTCGCACCGACCGGTTTCCGCCGGCGGTCTCGCGAGCGCGCGGGGTGCCCAGGGCCAGATGCCGGGGCGTGGATCGCGAGCAGAGGCATTTTTCGAAACCACAAGCGGCACGGAAAAGGGCGGCAATTCCGCCACCACGTCGCCGCATCACAATCGCGCGCGGCGGATGCCGCCAGGCCCCGGACCGCGCGCCCGGAGAACATTAAATGACCATGCGTATGCTGATCGACGCGCGGCACCGGGAAGAGACCCGGGTTGCCGTCGTCAAGGGGAACCGGATCGAGGAGTTTGATTTCGAGTCCGCTGAGCGCAAGCAGCTCAAAGGCAATATCTATCTAGCCAAGGTTACCCGTGTCGAACCGTCGCTCCAGGCGGCGTTCATCGATTACGGCGGCAACCGCCATGGCTTCCTCGCCTTCTCGGAAATCCACCCCGATTATTACCAGATCCCCAAGGAGGATCGCGACGCGCTGCTGCGCGAAGAGGCCGAGCACGCCGCCGAAGAGGCAGCGTTGCGCGCCCAGATGGATGCCGAGGACGACCTCCATGACGATGAGCATGGGGACGATCATGGCGATGAGGACGGGTTCGAGCCCGATCCCGAATCGGTCGAGCGCTTCGAGGACGATGGCGGGAACGATCCCGAGGTAGCTGCCGAGCAGGAGCTACAGGGCCGGGGCCGCGGCCGCCGCAAGCGCACTGCATCGGACGATGCGGTGGACGATCTGCGCGAGCGCCGCACCAATCTGCGCCATCGCTACAAGATCCAGGACGTGATCCGCCGCCGTCAGGTGCTGCTGGTCCAGGTCGTCAAGGAAGAACGCGGCAACAAGGGCGCCGCCCTCACCACCTATCTGTCGCTGGCCGGCCGTTACTGCGTGCTGATGCCCAACACGTCGCATGGCGGCGGCATCAGCCGGAAGATTTCGAATGCGGGCGACCGCAAGCGCCTCAAGTCGATCATGGCGGATATGAAGCTGCCCCCGTCGATGGGCTGCATCGTCCGCACCGCCGGCCTTCAGCGCACCAAGGTCGAGATCAAGCGCGACTTCGATTATCTCGCCCGGCTGTGGGACGGCATCCGCGAGACCACGCTCGCCTCGTCGGCGCCGGCCCTGGTCTATGGCGACAGCGACCTGCTCAAGCGGGCGATCCGCGACATCTACAACCGTGATATCGACGAAGTGATCGTCGAGGGTGAGCAGGGCTATCGCCAGGCCAAGGAGTTCATGAAGCTCCTGATGCCGAGCCATGCCCGCAAGGTGAAGCATTATTCCGATCCGGTACCGCTGTTCCAGCGCAGCCATGTCGAGGAACAGCTCGCCGCGATGTACCATCCGGTGGTCCAGCTGAAATCGGGCGGCTATCTGGTGATCAACCCGACCGAGGCGCTGGTCTCGATCGACATCAACTCGGGCCGATCGACCCGCGAGCACAGCATCGAGCAGACCGCGACCGCGACCAACCTCGAGGCCGCGCACGAGATCGCCCGCCAGCTGCGCCTGCGCGACATGGCCGGCCTCGTCGTCATCGACTTCATCGACATGGACAATGGGTCCAACGTCCGGAAGGTCGAGAAGGCGATGAAGGAGGCGCTGAAGAACGATCGCGCCCGCATCCAGGTCGGCCGCATCTCCAGCTTCGGCCTGATGGAGATGAGCCGCCAGCGCCTGCGCACCGGCGTGCTCGAAGCCTCGACGCGCCAGTGCCCGCATTGCGAAGGCACCGGCCTGGTCCGTACCGCCTCGTCGGCCGGCCTGTCCGCGCTGCGTCTCATCGAGGACGAGGCGGCACACGGCCGCGGCTCGCAGCTGCTGCTGCGCGCCAGCCAGGAAGCGGCCTTCTACCTGCTCAACCGCAAGCGTGCGGAACTGGCCGAGATCGAGGATCGCTACGGCGTGACGATCGAGGTCGCGCCCGACGGCGAGCAGGAAGGCGCCCGCATGTCGGTCGAGGTCTCCGGGCCGCCGCCGGCGCATGCCCCGCGCTTCGAGGCGCCGATCGAGGATTATGAGGACGATATCCCCGAGGATATCGAGGACGAGATCGACGAGGTCGAGGACGAGGAAGAAGAGGAAGCGCCCCGCGAGGCACGCGCTCCCCGCGAGCCGCGTGAGCGTGGCGAGCGGCCAGCCGACGACGAAGGCAGCTCGCGCCGCCGTCGCCGCCGTCGCGGCCGCCGCGGCCGCAATCGTCCCGAGGGTGAGGAGGGCTCGACCCCCCGCGCCGATGGCGAAGAGGGCGAGTCCGAGTCCGACGTCGATGCCGAGGCGGCCGGTGAGGGCGACGCCGAATTCGCCGGCGAGCAGCCCGTGGCGGGCGATGGCGAAGGCGGCGAAGGTCGTCGTCGTCGCGGACGCCGGGGCCGTCGCGGTGGGCGCCGCGTTGAGGGCGATCGGGCCGAGGGCGGCGAGTCCGCGCCGGTCGAAGCCGAAGCTGGCGAGGCCGAGACAGTCGTCGAGGCGCCAGTAGCCGAAGAAGCGCCAGCCGAGGTCGAGGCACCCAAAAAGGGTCGCCGCCGTCCCAAGGCACGCGAAGCGGCCGAGGTTGCTGCGCCCGAGCCCGTCGTCGAGGCCGCACCGGTCGTCGAGGCGGAGCCGGAAGCGGCACCAGCCAAGCCGAAGCGTGCGCGTCGCACCAAGGCAGCGGCTGCGGCCGAAGCCGAGGTCGTAGCCGCACCGGAGCCGGAGCCCGTCGTCGCGGTCGAGGCTCCTGCCGAGGAAGCGCCTGCCAAGCCGAAGCGCGCGCGCCGCACCAAGGCGGCTGCGTCCGGCGCGGCTGCGCCCGAGGCTCTCACGGCCGATGCGCCGGCGATTCCGCTTGGCGACGATGGCGCGGCGCCGGCCGACGATGCGGCAGGCGGGATCGACCCCGATCCGGGCGAGGCGGGCTCGCCCCGCCGCGGCTGGTGGCAGCGGACCTTTGGGCAGTAACTACGTCAAAACCCCTCCCTTCCAGGAGTAGTCGAACGATCCGGGTAAATCATGCCCCCGGCATGATTTAGAGATTGCCGGGGGCAATCTCGACCCGGCTCGCTCGGCAACTGGGCTAGGGGTGGGGCAGCGGCGACCGGGGCTCGATGCCCCGGTCGCCGCTTCCTTTTATGCTTACGAGGGTTAGATAACGCCACCTTGCCGACGGCACAGACTTCCGAGACCGGAGGATTGAAGGCGGACTGTTTTTGGGGAGCCGAGTGATAATAGCTGCCCTCGTCGGCGGCGTCGCCCAGGTCAGACGTTTCGGATCGGCTGCCGAAGGATGGTTTTGAGCTTAGCCGGCTCCGTCTTGCGGGGATCGCTGAGGTAAACCTCATGATGGGGGCCATCGAAAGTAACGCCCAGGCCAGGCATTACATCGTCGTGCAGACGCTTCAACACCGGGCCTTCGTCGTCATAGCTGCCGATGTGCATGATCTGTAGCGATCGGCTTTCGAGATAGGGCTCGAACCGCAGGGATGACGGGCGATCATTCCGCTTGGTCAGCGTTTTCATCACGGCATCCTCGAACATCGCACCGGTGACGAAGTCGGGCGCCATAATCATGACCGTCCACTGCCAGCGATCTTTCTCGCGGCGGACAAAGGTGCCGGGATCGTCGGACCACCACAGCGCTTCGAGCGGCGGTACCACATAGTCGCGGGTCAATACGTTCTTAGCCACAAACTTCATCGCATAGCTGACGCCGTACAGCCATTCGATCGCCGTCCTGTACGCGGCGGCACGATTGGGGTCGCCCACGCCGTCTACCTTCACAAAGGGCATTATTGGAGGCATCACCTCCACGAAATTGTGCGTCGGTGGGCTGAACAGCCACCGATATTCCTTCTTGAGGTCGAGCTTAGTCACGCATCATCCTCCCGCTGCGCGTCTTCGAGGCTACCACCGCTTATAAGGGTTGAGACGCGTCTAGGAAGCGGCCGAGGGAGGGGCAGGAGTAGTCGAAGATTGCTTGCCATAGATCGGATTTGAGATCGTTGGAGCAGATCGCACGATTGGCGGGTTTTCGCTCAGCCTGAGGGGCTTCACCCCCCATTCACCCCTCACGCCGCAGGAATTGCCCCACTTCAATTGCCTGTGAGGGATTTCTCGGCGATATGTCGGCCATGAAGCGGCTCATCGCGGCGTTCGCGGTTTCCATCCTCCTCTGGGCGCAACCGGCCTTCGCGCAGTCGATCCTGCGCGATGCCGAGACCGAAGCCATGTTCAACGACATGTCGCGCGGGCTGATCCTGGCCGCCGGGCTGTCGCCCAACAATGTGCGCGTCGTCCTGATCAACGACGATTCGATCAACGCCTTCGTCGTCGGTGGGCAGACCGTCTATGTCCATTCGGGCCTGATCCAGGCGGCGGACAATGCCAATGAAGTCCAGGGCGTGATTGCGCACGAGCTGGGTCATATCGCCGACGGGCATGTCATCCTGCAGGGCGAAGGCACCAGGCCGGCGCTCGGCATCACCATCCTCAGCATGGTGCTTGGCATCGCCGCGATGGCGGCGGGTGCCGGCGATGCCGGCGCCGGCATCCTGGCGGCGGGCCAGACCGCGGCGATGGGCAAGTTCCTGGCCTTCACCCGGGTGCAGGAAGCGACGGCGGACGCCACCGGCGCGAAGTTCCTGCGCGAGGCCGGAGTCAGCGGGCGCGGCATGCTGAGCTTCTTCAAGAAGCTGCAGAACGAGGAATATTCCTACGGCTTGAGCAATATCGATCCCTTCGCCCAGAGCCATCCCCTCAGCGGCGCGCGCATCGCCAACCTCACCGGCGACGTCATGGCGTCGCCTGCGTGGACCAAGCCGAACGATCCGGCGCTGGAGGAGCGGTTCCGCCGGGTGAAGGCGAAGCTCCACGGTTATGTCTCGACCTATCAGCAGACGCTGAACGATTTCCCGGAGAGCGACCTGTCGGTCTATGCGCATTATGCCCGCGCTTATGCCTGGCATAAGGCCGGATATCCGGAAAAAGCCGATGCCGAGTCCGAGGCCCTGGTAAAGGCGGCGCCGCACGACCCCTATTTCCTGGAGATCAAGGGCCAGATCCTGCTTGAGGCAGGCAAGCCGGCCGAAGCGCTGGCGCCGCTGCGCGAGGCGACTGACCGGTCGAACAATTCCCCGCTGATCGCCACCACCTTCGGCCACGCGCTGATCGCGACCGACAACAAGGCGAACTATGCCGAGGCGATCCGGGTGCTGCGCCAGGCGGTGGCGCGCGACGACGACAATCCCTTTGCCTGGTATCAGCTCGGCACTGCCTATTCGCGGACGGGCGACGAGCCGCGCGCGCTGCTGGCGACGGCCGAGCAGGCAAGCCTGACCGGCGACGTGCGCACCGCGGCCTATGCCGCGCGGGGTGCGATGCAGGGCATCCCGCCCAACACGACCGACTGGATTCGCGCGCAGGACATCGCAATGACCGCGCAGAACGAAATGGACGACAACCCGAAAAAGTATAAGCGCCGATGATCGAACGTCTCTCTAAGAATCCGCTGGGGCTCGCCGCGCTGGCGCTGGTGGCGGCCCTGGTTGGCGCGGGCGCCTTCTGGCTGTTCCAGCGCGCCGCGCCGTCGTCGCTGGGCAGTGCCGACCAGGCGCGTGTCGAGCGCGTCGTGCGCGATTATGTGCTCGCGCATCCCGAGATCATCCCCGAGGCGATGCAGCGGCTGCGCGAGCGCGAGGCGGGCAAGGTGATCGATGCCAATGCGAGCGCGATCCTCAAGCCGTTCGGCAACGCCTGGGCCGGCAACCCCAATGGCGACGTCACCGTGGTCGAATATTTCGACTATAATTGCGGATATTGCCGCGCTAGCCTGCCCCATGTCGCACAGCTCATCGCGTCCGACCCCAAGGTGAAAGTGGTCTATCGCGAGCTGCCGATCCTGGCGGAGACCAGCGCCGCCGCAGCCAAGCTGAGTCTGGCCGCCGCGGACCAGGGCAAGTTCGCGGCCTTCCACGATGCGCTCTATGCCGCAGGGCAGGTGACGCCGGAGAGCATGACCGCCGCCGCGCAGAAGGCGGGCGTCGACCTGCAGCGCGCCGCCGCCTTCGGGCCGCGCGCCGAGGCGGAGATCGCCACCAACCTGCAGGTGATGCGCCAGCTCGGTATGACCGGCACGCCGAGCTTCGTGATCGGCAACCAGGTCGTGTCCTCGGTCCTGTCGTTCGAGGAACTGCAGAAAGCGGTGGCAGACGCTCGCGCGAAGAGCTGAGTTTTCGCGCTACGGTTGTTCCGCGTTGGCTGCGTCCTTATTTGTGCGCCAACGAAAAGGGGCTTCATGGAAACCATCCTGTCCGTAAAGGGCGTCTCCAAGACCTATGCTTCGGGCCAGCGCGCCCTGGAACCGGTCGATCTCGATATCAAAAAGGGCGAAATCTTCGCGCTGCTCGGACCGAACGGCGCGGGCAAGACGACGCTGATCAGCATCATCTGCGGCATCGTCACGCCGTCCTCCGGCACCGTCACGGTGATGGGGCATGATGCGCTGACCGATTATCGTTCGGCGCGTCGGCTGATCGGGCTGGTGCCGCAGGAATTGTCGGTCGACATGTTCGAGACGGTGCTGGCGACAGTGCGCTTCAGCCGCCGGTTGTTCGGCCGGCCCGGGCATGAGGACTATGTCGAGCAGGTGCTGCGCGACCTCTCCTTGTGGGACAAGCGCAAGGCGAAGATCATGGAGCTTTCAGGCGGCATGAAGCGCCGCGTGCTGATCGCCAAGGCATTGAGCCACGAGCCCGACATATTGTTCCTCGACGAGCCGACCGCCGGCGTGGACGTGTCGCTGCGCCGCGACATGTGGAAGCTGATCCACCGGCTGCGCGAGAAGGGCACGACCATCATCCTCACCACGCACTATATCGACGAGGCGGAGGAGATGGCCGACCGGGTCGGGGTGATCGACAAGGGCAAGATCATCCTGGTCGAGCAGAAGGCCGAGTTGATGAAGCGGCTGGGCAAGCGCCAGATGCTGATCTCGCTGCAGGAGCCGATGACGAGCGTTCCCGCCGCGCTCGGCGAGTGGCAGGTCGAGCTGGCCGATGAGGGCCATACGCTGAATTATAATTTCAACGCCGAGGACGAGCATATCCCCACGTTGCTCGCCAAGCTCGCCGAGCTTGGTATCGGCTACAAGGACCTCGAGACGCACAAGAGTTCGCTCGAGGACATCTTCGTCGACCTGGTCGCCCACAAGCCGACGGAGCAAGCAGCATGAGTGCCGGTATCAACACGCACGGCATCTGGGCGATCTATCGCTTCGAAATGGCCCGGGCGCTGCGCACTCTTTGGCAGAGCCTCGTCACGCCGGTCATCACCACCTCGCTCTATTTCGTGGTGTTCGGCGGGGCGATCGGATCGCGCATGCAGGAGGTCGGTGGCGTCGGGTATGGCAGCTTCATCGTGCCGGGCCTGATCATGCTGTCACTGCTGACTCAGAGCATCTCCAACGCATCGATCGGCATCTACTTCCCAAAATTCACGGGGACGATGTTCGAGCTGCTCTCGGCACCCGTCTCGCCGATGGAGATGGTGGTGGGCTATGTGGGCGCGGCGGCGACCAAGTCGATCGTGCTGGGGCTGATCATCCTGGCGACGGCGGCGTTGTTCGTGCCGTTGCAGATCGCGCACCCGATCGCGATGCTGAGCTTCCTGGTGCTGACCAGCGTGACGTTCAGCCTGTTCGGCTTCATCATCGGCATCTGGGCCAAGGGGTTCGAGCAGCTGTCGTTCGTGCCCGCGCTGCTGGTCACGCCGCTGACCTTTCTCGGCGGCTCCTTCTATTCGATCGACATGTTGCCCGAGCCGTGGCGCACGGTGAGCCTGTTCAACCCGGTGGTCTATCTGGTCAGCGGGTTCCGCTGGGCGTTCTTCGACAAGGGCGATGTGAGCGTGCTGGTGAGCCTGGGCGTGACGGCGCTGTTCCTGGTGGCGTGCCTCGTGCTGGTCGGGTGGATCTTCAAGACCGGCTGGCGGCTGAAGAACTGACCTTCTCGTTCCTCCCCCGCAAAGCGGGGGAGGGGGACCATTTGCATCTTCTGCAAATGGTGGAGGGGCTTGGAGCGCGGGGCAGGCGTTTCGCGCTCCAAGCCCCTCCACCACCCGCCTGAAGAAGGCGGGCGGTCCCCCTCCCCGTTCCGGGGAGGAACAGATTACATCACCGGCAGCGTCACCTTCGAGCCCGCGCAAACCTTCTGCGTCGCTTTCACGAAATCCCCTGCCTTGGCCCGCATGATGTTCGGCACGAACTTCTGCGGGTTGCGGTCGAGCATCGGGAACCAGCTCGACTGGACCTGCACCATGATGCGGTGGCCCTTGAGGAAGACATGGTCGCGCTCGTGCAGCGGCACGTCCCACGCCACCACCTTGCCCGGCACCAGCGCCTGGGGGGCGGTGTCGCTGGCGAGGAAGCGGCCGCGGCGCACGTCCATCGCGATCGGAAGCTGATAGCCGTTCAAGGATTTCGCATAATCGCCGACCTGCAGCTGCTCCGGCGCCTTTGCGTACGTGTCGGGGAAGACGTCGATCAGCTTGACCACGAAATCGCTGTCGGTGCCGCTGGTCGAGGCCATCAGCTTTGCCGCGACGGTGCCGGTGACGGTGAGGTCCTCGGATAGCGGTGCGGTCATATAGTTCAGCACATCGGGTCGGCCGCCAAGGAAGCGCTGGTCGGCCGCTTCCCACCAGCGCCAGTCGGGGCTGAGATAGGTGCCCGACATCGGCCGCTGGCGGAACGGCACCGGGTTCGCCGGATCGGAGACATAGTCGCGGCAGGCTTCGCCGGACGCGGGCGCGGAGAAGGAGAGTGAGCCGTCGGCATGGAGGAACAGGTCCTTCGCCTTCGCACCGGCCGTGGGCCAGCTCTTGTAGTCCTGCCATTTCCAGCTGCCGCTCTGGAAACTCTTCACCCCGGCTTCGGGGCGCTTGCCCTTGCCGTGGAGCCAATAGGCGAAGAAGGGCGCCTCGATCTGTTCGAGGAACTGCTGACCGCTCGGCACGCCGTACGGGATCGGGCCGAGGCTGTCGTTCGGCGTGCGCCAGGTGCCGTGCGCCCAGGGACCCGAGACCATCGACACCAGCCCGTCGGGATCATTCTCCTTCTGCTTGAAATAGATCTGCCAGGAGCCCCAGGGATCCTCCTGGTCCCAATAGCCGGCGACGTTGAGCGTCGGCACCGTCGCCTTGCCGAGCGAGTCGCTCCAGCGCTGGTCAGTGTAGAAGCTGTCGTGATTGGGGTGGTCGAGCAGCGCAGTGAACATCGGCACCCGGCCCTTGAAATAGAGCTTGTCGAGATTCTCGACCGGGCCGAGCTTCAGGAACCAGTCGTAAGTGTCGTAGCTGTCATACTCGAACGTCTTGTTGTCGGTCTTGTCGATCTGGAGCGAGGAGACCCAGTCGGTCGCATAGCTCAGGCGGAGCGCGCCGTTGCGGTGGAGATCGTCGTTTTGCCAGTAGTCGATCCACGCCGCCTGCGGGCTGACCGCCTTCAGCGCCGGGTGCGGATGGGCAAGCGCGACTGCGGCTGCGAAGCCCGGATAGGAGACGCCGAACATGCCGACCTTGCCGTTATTGTCCGGCACGTTCTTCACCAGCCAGTCGATCGAGTCGTACGCGTCGGTCGCTTCGTCGATCGCCTTGGGATCACTCGGGTGGACTGCGGTCGACAGGGTGAAGACGCCGTCGGACTTGAAGCGCCCACGCATCGACTGCGAGACGAAGATATAGCCGTCCTTGTCGAGTGCCGCCCAGGCCTTGGGCACCGAGGCGGGCGCGGTGAGGTTCAGGCCGTACGGGGTGCGCGAGAACAGGATCGGCAACGGGCCGGTCTGGTTGCGTGGGCGCAGGATGACGGTCTGCATCTTCGCGCCATCGCGCATCGGCACCATCACCTCTTCGAGGATATAGGGGGATTGCGCGGCGGTGGCGGGAGCGGGGGCGGGGGCGGCCTGGGGGCGGGCAAGCACGGGTGCCGTCGCGCCGAGCAGGAGGGCAGAAAGCGCGCAGGCGGATTTCAGATGATGCACGAGGTTCTCCGTGGCTGGATGGCGCGCATCCTGCGGTTGGGGGGAGGGAAGTCAATCGCGGCGTGGCGATCGGGCCGTCATGGCGCCTTGTGGGCAGCCCGTTTCGCCAGGATGGCCGCGAGCGGATTGAGTTTGGGCTCTCCGACCTTTTTCAAGGTGTTCTCGTCGCGGTGCGCGAAGGGCTCGTCTCGGCCGTGCACGATGAGCATCGTGTCGGTGACGTAGCTGAAGGTGCCGTCCGGGTTGAAGTTGATCTCGATCCGGTAGCTGTCGGTGCGGAAGGCATATTCGAGAAAGGCAGTGGAGCAGATGCCGCTCTCGGTCAGGCCGCGCGTTGCGGTCACCACGATGCTGTCCGCATCGGGCGTGGACTGGCCCGAAGCGAGTGCCACCTGACCGCGCGGGATCGCGACGGTCTGCAGCACCATGCCCGTCGCCGGCTCCCACAGCCAATAGCCGACCTGGTCGTGGAAGGTGATGTCCTCCTCCTCGGTCGTGATGTGGATGTGGTAGCGCAAGCCGTAAAGCAGCTGTGGCCCGTTGGCCTGCGGGTCGATCGGCTCGAAATTGATCCGCTCGATGAAGACGCGGCGTTCCGGCCCGTCGGCCTTGGGATTGAGATCGATGCCCTTGCGCGCATGCCAGCGCCCCGCCAGTCGCCGCAGCGGCCCGAGATTGGCCAGCGTGTCGGGATCGACGTCGCTCGGTTCGGTGAAGACGTCCTCGTGCAAGTTCATCTGGGGCCCTTTTCCGGTCGAAGGCGAGAAAGGCCAATCGCTATGCGCGCTGCCTGAGCGGCGCAAGGGGCGGGTGCGCGCGAATATTGAGACCGGAATGGCACTTATTCGCCCCTGAGGGGTTCAGTACGCAATCGTATCGAACGATTAGAGTCTCAGGAGCAGGAATATGAAGATCATCACTTTTTGCAGCGCCGTCGCGCTTGCGGCGATCGGCACGGTGCCGCTGGCGGTGCAGGCGCAGGATTGGCGCGGCAACAACAGCTCGAGCTGGGACCGCGAGGCCTTTTGGCGCGGTGCGCCCGACAGCCCGCGCGAGCGCATTTCCTTCCTGCAGCAGCGGATCGACCGCGGCGTGGCGGATCGCAGCCTCGACCGGCGCGAGGCACGCCGCGCGCAATATCAGCTCAACAGCATCCGCTCTGACCTGAACCGTGGCCGCCTGACGCCGCAGCGCCGCCAGATCATCCTCACCCGCCTGGACGACCTCAGCCGTTCGCTGCGCTGGGCGCGCCAGAACGACCGCGACGGCTATGGGCGCGACGATCGCGGGCCGATTGCCGGGCGCGACGACGATCGCCGCTTCGCGACCGACTATGACGCCTCGCGCTACTATCGCGACGATCCCCGCTATACCGAGCGCCGCCTGTCCTCGAACGACGAGGTATATCGCGGGTCGGACGGGCGCTATTATTGCAAGCGCAATGACGGCACGACCGGCCTGATCGTCGGCGCCATCGGCGGCGGCATCCTGGGCAACATCATTGATGGCGGCCGCAACCGGGCGGCCGGCACGCTGATCGGCGGTGCGCTGGGCGCGCTGGCCGGCAAGTCGATCGACCAGAACAACAGCGATGTCCGCTGCCGCTGATCGGTTGAGCAATCACCCGTCCGCGTGAGGGGCCCCGTCGGGATGACCGGCGGGGCCTTTCTTGTCGCTGGCGGCCGGGCCGATGACCTCGCGCGCCACGTCGCCGATCGCCGTCGCTGCCTCGTCGGCCACGCCACGGCCATGATGGTCGATATCGGCCTGGTCGGTATCGCGCCGCTGGTTGCCGCGATGCCAGAGAAACAGCAGGATCGCGGCCGTCGCACCCAGGACCACATAAAAACCAGGCATCGCGCCTTTCTCCGATCAAGCGGGCAGCGCGCATGACGCATGCCCACTCGCTTGTGGCGGCCGCCAGCGTCGTGCCGCCTGTTTGCCGATTGCCCGTTCGCTGGTTTATATCGTAACACGATATAATATGCCGCATGTTCCCTCTCAAGGGGCGGGCGCCCGCGGAGTCTTTCGCTTTTAACAGAGATTGTTGGTCGCGTCCTTCGTACCGGCTATCGTTGCGTGGCCGATTCGACTTTCCGGGGGGCTGCCATGATCAGCTTCATCACGCGCCGACGCGCCTTGCGGGCTGCCGCGATCCTGGCGGCGGTCACAGCCGGTGCCGCCATCGCCGAGACGATCACGATCAGCGGGCGCTTCCCCGCGCAGAACCGCGAGGCGAGCTATCTGCAGCGCCTCGCGATCGACCAGTTCCGCGGCCGCGACGGCGCACAGCTTTCCAACGCGATCGGCAATGCACTGTCCCAGGCGCAGAATGGCGGCGGGCCGCATTTCACCCTGCTCGGCGATCCCGGCGCCCGGGCTGATGGCGTGCTGAGCGGATCGGCGACGTCGGACTGGGAGGAGCACCGGGTGCAGTTGACGCGCAATCGCTGTGTGGAGCGTGCGCCGGTCGAGCCGGGCAAGCGCGGCGAAGGCAAGTGCACCAAATATGAGGATGTGCCGGTCCAGTGCACGGAGCGCACCACGAGCCTGACCGCGTCGCTGCGCATCGTGCGCACGCGCGACGGGGCGATCGTCTACACCGTGACCAAACCGCGCAGCGACACGATCAGCTGGTGCCCGGGCGAGAGCCCGTCGCGCAGCGCCGAGGCGACGATTTCGAGCATGATCGACGGGATCGCGGGAGAAGTGCGCGGCGACATCGCGCCGCACGGCGAGACCTACAAGCCCCGCTACCGCGAAGACCGCGCCGGCCTGCCGAAGCCGCTGTCGGACCAGTTCAAGGCAGTGCTGAAGCAGACCAAGAGCGACAGTGCGGGCGCCTGTGCGGGCTGGGAGGCGATCGAGCGCCAGCAGCCCGGCCAGCCTTCGATTCTGTTCAACATGGGCCTCTGCGCCGAGGAGCGGGGCGAGTATCCGCGGGCGATCGACCTGTACCGGCGCGCCGGGGCGGCGAAACGCGGGGACGACGTCAATACCGGCATCGGGCGAGCGCAGTCGCTGATCGCGGGCGCGGAGGACGAGGCACGGTTCCGGCGGCACTAGGCAAAAAAAGCCCGTCATGCCGCGCAGGATCGGCATGACGGGAAGGGGGCAGGGTAAAGACGGGAGACTTAGTTGCGGGCGACCGGCGCCTTGGTCGGCTGGTCGTTGCGGGCGATTTCGGCCGCCTTTGCCTCGCACTTGACGATCGGGGTGGTCACGCCCTTGCCGTGCGGGGCGAGCTGCGGCGCGAGCGCGCAGGTCTTCGCCGCGTCGGAGCGGGGAGTGTCCGATACGGCGAAGGCGGGGACGGCGGCGCTGAGCAGCGCGGCGCCGAGAAGGGTACGGACAAGCATGGACTGTTCCTCGTAAATGATTGCGAGTATGCCCATTAGCCGAGCCGGTTTTGCTGGCCGGGCGCCAGTCCGTGACAAATTGTTGCTGGCCGGATTACAGTCGCGGAAGCGATTGACCCTTACGGAACGCGTACTTACCTCGCACTGCAACATGACAGCAATGAACCAACGCCTCAGCCCCGACGTCGCCCCCACCATCCTGCTGGTCGAAGACGACCCGGCACTTCGCACGCTCTCGACGCGCGCGCTGCAGGAGCATGGCTATATCGTCCGCCCGGCTTCCGCCGCGCCCGAGATGTGGCTCGCGCTGAAGGCAGGGCCGGTCGATCTGGTGCTGCTCGACATCATGCTGCCCGGCACCAGCGGCATCGATCTGTGCCGCCAGCTGCGCAAGACCAGCGACGTGCCGATCATCTTCGTCAGCGCCAAGGGCAGCGAAACCGACCGCGTGATCGGGCTCGAGCTGGGCGCCGACGACTATCTCGCCAAACCCTTCGGCACGCGCGAGCTCGCCGCCCGGGTGCGCGCCGTGCTGCGCCGCGGCGCACTCGACCGGCGCGGCGGCGAGCGCGAGCAGGGCGTGCTCAGCTTCGATGGCTGGACGGTCAATCTGCCGCGCCGCGAACTGCTGTCGCCGGCCGGCGCGGTGGTCGAGCTGACCGGCGCCGAGTTCGACCTGCTCACCAGCCTGCTCGACCATGCCGGGCGCGTCATCGCGCGCGAGCGGCTGATCGAATTGTCGCGTACCCGGCTGACCGACAGCTCGGATCGCAGCGTCGACGTGCTGGTCAGCCGGCTGCGCCGCAAGCTCACGCAGGGCGACAAGCCGGCCCCGATCGTCACCGTTCGCGGCGTCGGCTATATGTTCAACACGGGCGTCACGCGCAGTTGAGGCATTTCGTGCGCCCGTCGATCGGCCTGCTCGGGCGGATCGTCGCGATCCTGCTGCTGGTCGTCATCGTCGAGTTTACCGCCAGCACGATCCTCTATGAGCGCGCGAGCCATTTCTCGCTGAGCGGCGACCGGGCGCGGCGGCTGGCCGAGCATCTGGTGATCGCGCGCCGTCTCGTCGCCGAGCTGCCTGCGACGGAGCGCCCGGCGATGGCGGCCGAACTCTCGACCGATCACTACATGATGGCGTGGGAGCGCAGCCGCCCCCCGCCCCCGCCGCTCGCGCCGTCGCTCGACAGCATGCGCAAGGAAGTCGTCGCGTGGGAGCCGACGCTCTCGCCGACTGACCTGCGCTTCCGGGTCGTGTCGCTCGGCAGCAGCTCAGTGGTGGTCGGCGGGGTGACTCTGCCCGACGGGAGCTGGCTGCATTTCCAGACGCTGAAACCCGTCCCCAATCTCGATTTTGCGCCAAGCCGCATCCTGGTCGCCTCACTGCTGGCGATCGCGGCGATGCTGTTGGGCGGCCTGCTGATCCGCCGCACCCTGCAGCCGATGCGCCAGCTTGCCGACGCCGCCGATCGGTTCGGCAGCCCCGACCAGGCGCAGGTGCCCGAAGCGGGCCCGGGCGAGGTCCGCCGCGTGATCGGCGCGTTCAACCGGATGCAGGCGCGTATCCACCGCCTGATCGTCGATCGCACCCAGGCGCTGGCGGCGGTGGGCCACGATCTGCGCACCCCGCTCGCCCGGTTGCGGCTCCGTGCCGACCGCGTCGTCGAGCCGGAGCTGCGCGATACGATCCATGCCGACATCGCCGAGATGGAGGCGATGGTCTCCTCGCTGCTCGCCTTTCTCGGCGGAGATCGGGATGCCGAGGCGCCCGCCCTGATCGACCTGGCGGTGCTGTGCGCCACGATCGCCGACAATGCCGGGGATACCGGCCGGGACGTGCGTTATGTCGGCCCCGACCATTTGGATGCGGTGATCCGCCCGTCCGCGATGCGCCGGGCGATCGGCAACCTCGTCGAGAACGGGCTGCACCATGGCAATGCCGTGACGATCACGCTGGCCGGCCGCCGCGAGCATATCACCATCTGGGTCGATGACGACGGCCCCGGCATCCCTCAGGAATCGCTCGAGGCAGTGCTCGAGCCCTTCGTCCGGCTCGACAGCGCGCGCCGCCGCGACACGGTCGGCTTCGGGCTCGGCCTGTCGATCGTGGTCAAGACGATCGAGAATGAGGGTGGGACGCTCCGCCTGTCGAACCGCCGCGAAGGCGGCCTGCGCGCTGAAATCATTCTGCCGCTGGGGAGACATGATTCCTTACAGTGATGCGGCATCGCAGCAAAATAGCGATCCTAGATAGCCTGCCTAAGCCGCGCCCGATGTGATGGGCCGGCAGCAGGAGCTAAGCAGTGAACGACCTTATCGGCCGCGTCCTCAGTTTCGAGAAACAGGTTTTCCCCAACCAGAGCGCCCTTTTCGCCAAGCTGGTGAATGACGGGCAGAGCCCCAAGGCGCTGATGATTTCCTGCGCGGATTCGCGCGTGGTGCCCGAACAGATCATGCAGGCCGGGCCCGGCGACCTGTTCGTATGCCGCAACGCCGGCAACATCGTCCCGCCCTTTTCCAATCACAATGGCGGCGTGTCCTCCACGGTCGAATATGCCGTGATGGCGCTCGGCGTGCGCGACATCATCGTGTGCGGCCATTCGGACTGCGGCGCGATGAAGGCGCTGATGAACCCCGAAGGGCTCGAGCGCATGCCCAATGTCGCGGCGTGGCTGCGCCACAGCAATGCCGCGGCCAGCGTGGTCAATGAATGCTACCCGCATATGGAGGATGCCGAGCGGGTCCGCACGGCCGCGCTGGAAAACATCGTCGCGCAGATCGCACATCTGCGCACGCACCCCTCGGTCGCCTCGGCGATCGCCCGCGGCCAGATGACCCTGCACGGCTGGTTCGTCGATATCCGCGAAGGCGCGATCCTGGCGCTCGACGGCGTGAGCGGCCGCTTCGCCACCGTACGGGACGATCGCCCGCTGCCGGTCGCGGTGCCGGCGGGGCAGCGCCTTGCCAACGGCATCGAGCTGCTGGAGGCGGCGGAATGAAGGTCGCCGGTTTCGAACTGCCGTCATTCAGCGTTATTTCGCGTGACTTCACTGCCTCGATCGTCGTCTTCCTCGTCGCGATGCCCCTCTGCATGGGCATCGCGGTCGCCTCGGGCGTCCCGCCCGAAAGGGGGCTGATCACCGGCATCATCGGCGGAGTCGTGGTCGGCTTCCTCGCCGGATCGCCGCTGCAGGTCAGCGGCCCCGCCGCGGGCCTAGCCGTCATCGTGTTCGAGCTGGTGCGCGACAAGGGCCTGTCGGCGCTCGGTCCCATCCTGATCCTGGCCGGCATCATCCAGGTGATCGCCGGCATCGCCAGGCTGGGCGGCTGGTTCCGCGCCATCTCGCCCGCCGTGGTCCACGGCATGCTCGCCGGCATCGGCGTGCTGATCGTGGTCGGCCAGTTCCATGTCCTGTTCGATGCGACCCCCTTGTCCAGCGGCCTTGCCAATATCGCCGCGATGCCGGGCCGGGTGCTCGGCCTGTCGATGGACGTCTCGGGCGTCGAGCGCGCCTTCGCGATCGGCCTGCTGACCATCGGCACGATGCTGGGCTGGGAACGCTTCCGCCCCGCCGCGCTGAAGCAGGTGCCCGGCGCGCTGATCGGCGTGATGGCCGGCACCCTGGCCGCTTTCACCCTTGGCCTCGACGTGACCCGCGTCGACGTCCCTCAGTCGATCGCGTCGGCCATCGCGCTGCCCGGGCCCGACCTGCTCGCCAAATGGATGGATCCCTCGGTGATCGTCGCGGCGCTCGCCATTGCCTTCATCGCCAGCGCCGAGACACTGCTGTCGGCCGCCGCGGTCGACAAGATGCACGATGGCGTCCGCACCAACTACAACAAGGAGCTGCGTGCTCAGGGCATCGGCAACCTGTTGTGCGGCATCGCCGGCGCGCTGCCGATGACGGGCGTGATCGTGCGCAGCTCGGCCAACGTCCAGGCGGGCGCCACGACGCGCCTGTCGACCATTTTGCACGGCGCCTGGATCCTCGGCTTCGTCGCGCTGCTACCGTGGCTGCTGCGTGAGATCCCGATGGCGGCGCTCGGCGCGGTGCTGGTCGTGACTGGCTGGCGCCTGGTGAGCATCGCGCATGTCCGCCACCTGTTCGGCAGCTATGGCATGCTGCCCGCCGCGATCTGGGCGATCACGCTGATCCTGGTCGTGGTGGAGGACCTGCTCACCGGCGTGCTGGTCGGCATTGGCCTCTCGCTGCTCGAACTGATCCCGCATGTCCGCCGCCTGCGCCTGAAGGTCGCGTCGCATGACGACGATCAGGGCAGGGCGGTGCAGCTTTCGGGCAGCGCGACGTTCGTGACTCTGCCCAAGCTCTCTGATGCGCTGGAGGACCTGCCGCAGGGCGGAAAGGTACGGCTCGACGTGTCGCGGCTGGCGACCATCGATCACACCTGCGCCGAGTTGCTCAAGGATTGGCTGGTCCGCCGCCGCGCCGCGGGCCATCCGGTCACTTTGGTCGGAGCGCCACCGAAACTGGCGGCTTTGGGCCACTGAGCAATATTTCCTTACGAAGCGGCAACCTGTGCCGGCCCGCCGCCCGATAAAACGAACCTGTCCGGGCCGACCCTTTCCATCCCCTGTTCCCCACAGAGGCTGAGAGAAAGGGCGGACCCGGCCGCAGGAGGGACCCTATCCATCAAAGGGGTGTCCCATGAAAACTCTCTACGTCCTTGGCGCGGCCATGATGACCATCGCCGCACTCCCTGCCGCCGCGCAGGACACCGCGCCGCCGCCGCCGATCACGGTCTCCGGCAGCGTCGCGCTCGTTTCCGACTACCGCTTCCGCGGCGTTTCCCAGTCCGACAAGGAAATGGCGATCCAGGGCGGCATCACCGTCGCGCATGAAAGCGGCTTCTATGCAGGCGTCTGGGGTTCGAACCTGGCCGGCTGGGGCACGTTCGGCGGCTCCAACATGGAACTCGACCTGATCGGCGGCTTCAAGCATTCCTTCGGCGGCGCCACGGTCGATGTCGGCCTGACCTGGTACATGTATCCGGGCGGCGCCGACCTGACCGATTTCGCCGAGCCCTATGTGAAGGTCAGCGGCACCGCCGGCCCGGTCAACCTGCTCGCCGGCATCGCCTATGCGCCCAAGCAGAAGGCGCTCGGCAATTTCTCGAACACGCCGCAGAGCCTCGGGCAGAGCGAGGACAATTTCTACATCTGGGGCGATGCCAGCGCTGGCATCCCGAGCACGCCGATCACCGTGAAGGCGCATCTCGGCTATTCGGACGGCAATCCTGGCCTCGGCCCGAACGGCACCAGCGTCGCGCCGACCGGCAAATATATGGATTGGCTGCTCGGCGTCGATTATGTGCTCGGCCCGGTCACGCTCGGCGCGGCCTATGTCGATACCGATATCAGCACGGCGGAGTCGGCCTATCTGCAGCCGAATTTCTCCAGCACCAAGGACGGCTCCTCGATTGCGGGCAGCAGACTCGTGGTCTCGGTCACCGCGGCTTTCTGAGTCTCGGTTTCAGCCCCTCCCCTGAAGGGGAGGGGCTTGAAGTCTAGTCCCTAAGCTTCCCGAACAACGGCTTCGGCGCAACACTACTTCCCGCATAGCTCGCCTTCTGCTGGAGCAGCCATGAGAAGTCCCCGGTCAGCTGGCCGGATTTCGTGCCGGTGCCGGTCGCCGGATCCCAGCTGGTCCAGATCCCCGCCGAGCTATGGCACCCCGTGCAGCTCTCGGTGATGAACGACAGGGTGTTGACCCCCGGCGTCACCGGCTTGCCCAGATTGTTCAGCGCGGAATTCCACACGGGCGGCTCGACCGCGCCGCCATTGGGGCAGTTCATGCCGTCAGGCAGCTCTTCGCTGTTGCACGCGGCCTGATTGCCCTTCTGGAAATAGGTTTCCATCGTGATATTGGTCAGGAAGGTCGGGGTCGGATGACCGCCCGGCTTGTTGGTTACCGCTCCCGGCAGGCCGGCGTCCCAAGCGGTCGGCGGGGCACTCGGATCGGTCGGCCACTGGGTGTCGATCAGCTGATAATATTGCCAGACGCTGCCCATCTTCTTCAGCGCTGCCTGCGCCTGCGCATTCAGCGCCACCTTGTCCCCGGGGAGCGGGATGGCGCGCCATGCCTGGGTCGGGATGCGCGGATAGACTTTGTCCTTGCCGACCTGCACCGGCAGCTGGTTGACCGCGCAGCCCGGGCAATTGGTGTCGACGAAGGACGGCTTCAGCGTCGGATGCGCGACCGGATCGACATCGAGATTGTCGATCTGTTCGAAGGTCGACCAGATCCATTGCGGCGAGGTCGAGCTCTTGTGGCCGATATGCATGCCGACCAGGCCGACCGTCACCTTGCGCTCCACCGTGCCGCCGTTGGGCCCGGGGTCCATCACCACCGCAGGCTGGGTGTGGAAGCGGCTGAAATCGTCGCTGCCTTTTTTCAGGATGCGCCAGGCGAATTTCAGTTCGGTCGATCCGCCCCAATCCTTGTCGGGCGTGCCGAACGGCATCTGCACCTTGCCGCCGCCCTGGCTGAAGGCGACCTGGCCGTTGATGTTGAAGAGGCTGTTGGCGCAGAGATAGTCGACCTCGTTCGGATCGATCATGATCTCGTAAAAGACGAACTCGCCATTCTGGTCGATCAGCGGCCCCGAAAAGGCCTGCTGGATGTCGCCGAGGTTGGATGCGTTCAGCTCGCCCACGGCCGAGACCACGCCGAGGAAACGCGTCTGGCGCGGATCGGCGCCGGAGGTCGCCTGGGCGGAAAAAGCCTTCAACCCGCGGCTGACGGGCTTGCTCAGGTCGCGGCGCAACAGGAGCGGGCGCGCGCCCGATTTCTGCGCGCAGGCCGCCGGCGTCGCGCCGTCGGGCTGGAAGATCGAGTTGGACGTATGCCACAAGGTCCAGTGCGGCGCGCCGAAGCTGGTGTCGGTGAGCTTGGGCGCAGCCTTGCCTTCGTTGTCGGTCGGCCAGTTCAGCGCCAGGAACATCTGCCAGGAATAGAGATCGAACTCGCGCTGGACCTGCGCGAACTTCTTCTCGCCTTCGAGCTTCGTCTTGAGCGCGATGTCCACGTCCCCCGGGAATTGCGCGGTCACGTCCGGCGCGAAATCCGGGAAGGCGGCAAGATAGGACGGCCCGGCCGGCTTGTCCGGTTTCACCGTGCAGGCGGCCAGCAAGCCAAGGCCCGCGATCGTCGCCATCGCAGCCGCGGCACCGCGCCGGCTTATCCGGCGCCCCTTGATCGAGAATCTCATCATCGTCCCCCATCTGTAATTTGGGCGACGATTACGCAGTCGCCGGCGTTGCGCCGTCTGCAGCACAAGGCATGAGCGCGGAGGCGGGACGATATGCCCGGGGGGCGTTTATGCAATCGGAGACAAAATCGTTTCGGTGGCAACCGCTATTTAAAGCGCACCCGGTCGGACGATGCTCATCATCCCGCCGGAGCCGAGCACGACCACCCAGTCGAGCGCGCGCAGGTCCTTGCCGGCGGTGCAATGCACGATCCAGGCATGGTGGCCCTCGACCGGCGCCTGCACGGCCGATCCGGTCACTGCGGGGCATTCCCCGCCCGCATCCGTGATCGCCTTGAGCAACACGGCATCACGCTGCTTGTCGGTCAGCGCGTTGATGCGGTCGGCATAATAGTCCTTCTCGGCCGGCTTCACCGGCGCGACCGCGGCGGCGCTGTCATTGTCCGGGGCGGGGGCGGAGGCTTGCTCGCACCCGCCGAGCATGAGGGTGGCGAGCGCTGGGATAAGGGCTGCGGTCTTCATCGATGCGAACTCCCATTGAGCGTGGCCCGGTTTGCCACAGGGGGCGGCCCAGGCAAGCGCGAAAGCGCTGCCCGGGGTCCCCTCTTCCCGTCCACGTCAGACAACGCGCGAGCGCAAAAAACGCTTCTGACATCGTTCCGTCATCGCTGTGCAACAGAGCCGCCGCGCAAGTGAAACCATCGCTCCCTACCGGTCGCCGCGCGCCTCATGCTGCAGATGCGAAAAGGGTTAGACGTGAAAAATATCCAGCTTGTTGTTCGACTTACACTTGCGACTCTCCTGGCCACGACCAGCGCGAACGCGTTCGCGCAGACGGCCGCACCCGCTGCCGCTCCGGCCGGCGAGACCGCGGGCGATGGCGACGACATCGTGGTCACCGGCCGCGCCGGTTCGGGCGACCGGACCAAGCTGGAGACCAGCTATGCCATCACCACTTTGTCCAACGCGACGCTCAAGTCGCGCGCGCCTTCCAGCGTCACCGAGACGCTGAAGTCGGTGCCCGGCTTCTGGGTCGAGGCGTCAGGCGGCGAAGGCAGCGGCAACGTCCGCGCGCGGGGCATTCCGGTCGACGGCTTCGGGTCGATCAACCTGCTCGAGGACGGCCTGCCAGTGCAGCATGATCCGTCGCTCGGGTATCTCAATGCCGACCAGGCGTTCCGCATGGACGAATCGATCGACCATATCGAGGTCGTGCGCGGCGGCCCGTCCTCGGTGTTCGAACCCAACGCGCCGGGCGGCGTCGTCAACTTCATCACCAAGCGCGCCGGCGATACGTTGTCGGGCAATGCGCGGCTGCTCTACGGCCCGACCGCCGATCTCTACCGTTTCGACGGCTGGGTCGGCGCGCCGCTCGGCGGCGGCTGGAAGCTCGGTATCGGTGGCTTCTACCGCAACGAGCAGGGCGTGCGCGATCCGGGCTATACCGGCAACAAGGGCGGCCAGATCCGCGCCGACCTGTCGAAGGACTTCGACCGCGGCCATGTCAGCGTCAGTTACAAGCGCCTGTCGGACAAGGCGGTGTTCTACACCGGCATCCCGCTGACCAAGGACAGCGAGGGAGATATCGTCGGCATTGCCGGCTTCGATCCGCATTACGGCACCACCGCCAGCCGCGCCTCGGCCTTCCTGACCCTGCGCAGCGCCAATGGCCCGGTGACCTTCAACAACACCGACGGTTCAAGCATCCGGCTCGACCAATTCTCCGCCATGGCCGATTACGAGATCGCCGATGGCTGGACGCTGTCGAACAAGGCGCGCTACCGCGATTCCAACACGGTGCGGAACGGCGTCTATCCAGCTGCGATCAACACCGCGGCGGGCTATATCGGCTCGAAGCAGGCGGCGCTGCTGGCGGCCTTCCCGACCGCAACGGGCGTGAAGCTGCGTTACACCGACACCGGCGAGGCGTTCGACATCGCCGGCCAGAACGGCAACGGCCTGATCTTCGAGAACAGCGCGCGCCCGGTGACGGTGGACGAAAGCGAGTTCCTCGACGACCTGCGCCTGACTCACAAGTTCGAGATGGGCAGCATGACGCACGACGTCGCGCTCGGCGTCTATTTCGCGCATATCGACGAGACCTTCCGCCGCTATTCGGCAACGACCCTGCAGGACGTGTCGGACAATTCGCGCCTGCTCGATCTGGTCGCGGTCAACGCGGCCGGCCAGGTGGTCGGATCGCTGACCCAGAACGGCGTGTCGCGCTACGGCTCCGAATTCGCCAACGGATCGGGCAGCCAGGACACGATCGCCGTCTATGCCTCGGACGAATGGCAGGTGACGCCGCAGCTGCGCATCGATGGCGGCATCCGCTATGAAAGCGTCACGGCCAAGGGATCGCAGGAGAACAGCAAGACGGTAAACCTCGGCGATGCGACCACCCTGGCCGACGACAATGTGCTGACCGGCAGCGGCGTGTTCGTGCCGTTCGACCGGCACTTCGACCATGTCGGCTACACCATCGGTGCCGACTGGCAGTTCAGCCGCTCAGCGGGCGTGTTCGCGCGCTATACCTCGACCTTCCGCCTGCCCAGCGTCGGCAGCTTCATCACCAGCGCGACGGCTCAGCCGGTGACCCAGAACATCCGCATGGCGGAAGCGGGCGTGAAGCTCTCGACGCCGCTGATCAGTCTCTATGCGACCGGCTTCCTGACCGATTTCGACAGCTTCTCGATCGGCAATTTCGTGTTCAATTCGGGGACCGGCGGCTACACCCAGCAGACCATCTATACCGACACCCGCTCCTATGGCGTCGAGATGGAAGGCACGATCCGTCCGGTCCACTGGTTCGACTTCACGGTCAACGCGACGGTGCAGAAGCCCGAGTTCCGCAATCTGCGCTTCACCGAACTGGTGTCGAGCCTGCCGGTCAATCGCGATTATAGCGGCAACCAGTTGCTGCGCGTGCCGCAGCTCGCGCTTCGCGCGACCCCGGCGGTCACCCTGCTCGGGGACCGGCTGCGCGCGCAGATGGATGTCGAGCATTATTCGAAGCGCTATGCCGATGCCGCCAACACCTCGAAGCTGCCGGCCTATACCGTGCTCAACGCGAGCGTGCGTTTCAACCTGACGAAGCAGATCACGCTCTGGGCTTATGGCGACAACCTCAACAACTCGCTCGGCCTGACCGAAGGCAATCCGCGCGCAGGCGAGTTGACCAGCGGCCAGGCCAATGATCAGCTGTTCATCGGCCGCCCGATCCTGGGCCGGAACGTGCGCTTCGCGGTGGACTTCGCCTTCTGATGCTGATTGCCCGCACCCTGATCGCCGGCCTGCTCCTCGCCATCGCCGCACCGGTGATGGCGGGGCAGGAGGCGCCTGCCGATTACAGCCTTACCGGCCAGATCACGGGCGCGGACAACCAGACCTACAAGGAAGTGCCGTTCGACGTCCCTGCGGGCGTCGAACGGGTCACCGTCACCCTGGCCTATGACAAGGCGGGCAAGACGGTGATCGACCTGGGTATATGGGACCCGGAACGCTTCCGCGGCTGGAGCGGCGGCACCCGCGACCGCTTCACGATCAGCGAGAGCGATGCGTCACCCGGCTATCTGACTGGCAAGGTGACGGCGGGCCGGTGGCGGGTGATGCTCGGCATACCCAATATCCGCGCGGCGAGCCGCAGTGCCTATACCGTGAAAATCTATTTCGACCGCGGCGAAGCGCGCCATGCCACCGCGGCGATCGCCGATGCGCCGATCAAGGCGGGGCCGGGCTGGTATCGCGGCGACCTGCACATGCACGACGCCAACAGCGACGGCAGCTGCGCCAGCCAGTCGGGCAAGCGGGTGCCATGTCCGGTGTTCCGCACGATCGAGGCGGCGGCCAAAGCGGGGCTCGATTTCGTCGCGGTGACTGACCACAACACCGTCGCGCATTTCGGGGCGCTGCGCGAGCTTCAACCCTTTTTCGACAAGACCCTGCTGATCCCGGGCACCGAGATCACCACCTTCCACGGCCATGCCAATATCTTCGGCCCGGCGCATTGGGTGGATTTCCGTGCCGGTACGACCGATGTGCCGGACCTTCCTGCACTGGAGCGCGGCGTCGCAGCGGCCGGGGCAATCCTGTCGATCAACCACCCGAACTCACCGTCGGGCGAGATCTGCATGGGCTGCGGCTGGCAATGGCCCGACACCGACTATACCGGCGTCACCGCGGTCGAGGCAGTCAACGGCCCCATGGCGGAAGGCCCCTATGCCGGGATCGCCTTCTGGTATGCGCGGCTGAACGAGGGTAAGCACCTCACCGGGATCGGTGGCAGCGACAATCACGATCCCGATGCCGGCAAGGCGATCGGTCGGCCGACCACGGTGGTGCAGGCGCGTGAACTGTCGATGCCGGCGATCCTGGACGCCATCCGTGCGGGCAATGTGTTCATCGATGTCGAGGGCACGCGCGTCCGGCTGCTCGAGGTCGAGGCGGTGTCGGGCAAGGCCCGCGCCGTGATGGGCCAGACGCTGGCGGCAGGCGCGCGGATCCGCGTGACCGCGCATGTCGTCGGTGCCCAGGGCGGCGCGATCGACCTGATCGCCAACGGTGTGACGGTTCCCGGCAAGCAGGTCGCGCTTTCGAGCGAGGATCAACGCGTCGAGATGAAGCTGGATCGCAAACAGGCATGCGGGTGGATCAGCGTGAATGTGCGCTCCGAAGCGGGTCGACCGTGGTTGATCGGAAACCCAATCTATGTGGCGTGCCGTCGCGGTAGTGCGGGCAGCCCGAGCGGCAAATAGCGGTAACGTGACGGGACGAAACGGGCGTACGCGATACTTTATAATGTAGGCACGTTACTACCCTGTTGTGCAGCAGCAACAGAATCGCCCGAGGCCGCCGAAAAACTCCATTGTCGAGCAAAACGCATCGATTTTGGAGTTGCGAACCACGGCAAACTGCGCAGTTTCGCTCCCGGCGCGAGCAATGACCCGCGCCGAGGGGGATGCCGAACATGAAGAAAAGGAAGGTCCCGGTATTGGCCGGGATATCGTTGTTAACGTTGTCATCAGTGCCGGCCATGGCGCAGTCGGCGCGGGACGATACCGCCGCCGTTAAGGCCGGCGAAGACCAGAACGAGATTTTGGTCACCGCGCGCAAGCGTGCCGAAACGCTGCAGGATGTGCCGCTGTCGATCAGCGTGGTCACCTCGGCCGATCTGGAGCTTCGCAATACCCAGGACGTGAACGGCCTGTTCGGCGAGGTGCCCGGCCTGTTCAGTGCGCCCGGCAGCGTCAACAATTCAGCCGACTTCGCGTATCTCACGATGCGCGGCGTCGGCTTCAATGCCGGGCTTGAGCCGGCGGTCGGCGTGTTCGTCGACGGCATGTATGTGCCGCAGCTCGGGTTCGATTCCGCTTTTCTTGATCTCGAGCGAGTCGAGGTGCTGCGCGGGCCGCAGGGTACCGTGTTCGGCCGCAACACCCAGGGCGGGGCAATCAGCCTCATCACGCGCAAGCCCGGGCCGGAGCTGCGCGGCAAGGTCGGCATTGACGTGGCCGAGCTTGGCACCTTCCGCGGCCAGGCATCGATCAGCGGGCCGCTCGCGCATGATTTCTATGCAGGGTTCAGCGCCGATTACAGCCGCGGCGACGGTTATCTCGACAATATCGTGCTCGGCGGGAAGCAGGACTGGTACAAGCAGCTCGCGATGCGCGGCACACTGCGCTGGTCGCCCGGCGACGCGCTCGATGTCGTGCTGATCGGCGACGTCACCGACCGCAAATATAACGAGGCGGTGCGCGGCGTCCGCCTGGCGACGAAACGCTATGAGAGTGTGATCGATCAGGATGCGCCCGACCACAAGGCCAATAGTGGCGTCCAGCTGAACGTCACGGCGCGCTTGAGCGATCAGGTCACGCTGACCTCGATCAGCGGCTATCGCTATTCGGAATCGGATGTCTTCACCGACATGGACAGCCGCATCTCCGTGCAGAATCTGGTGACCTTGCCGGCGCTCCTGCCGATCGCATCGACGCCGCAGACCTTCAAGGGCGCGACGCTTGATGTCGGCATCCAGCAGCGTTTCGTCAGCCAGGAGCTGCGGCTGACGGGCGACATGGGCTCGCTCGATTGGCTCGCCGGTCTCTATTATTTCAACCAGCGCCAGGACCAGCAGCGTGAGCGGCGAGTCGGCCCCGGCACCGTGCCGTTTCCGGCAGCGCTCTATATCTATGAGGATTACCGCGACGATCGCGACGGTTATGCCGGTTTCGGGCAGGTCAGCTATCGCCCGTCCGAGGCAATCGAGCTCACTGCCGGCGGGCGCTGGTCGCACGAGAAAGTGGTCGGCACGGGCGATCGCGGCCAGCGCTTCGGCCCACCGCTCAACTCGACTCAACTGGTCGTCCGCGACGCGAAGAAATCGTTCAACAACTTCTCCTGGATGGGGTCGGCGTCCTACAAGGTCGCGCCGGACGTGCTGTTTTACGCGACCTACTCGCAGGGCTGGAAGGCAGGCGGCATCAACCGCTTCCCGGGCAACGCCGCCGGCAATTTGCCCTTCGAGGACGAGAGCTCGGAAAATTACGAGATCGGCATGAAGTCCAGCCTGCTCGACCGCCATGTCACCTTCAACGCAGCGCTCTACCATATCGACATCCGCAACCAGCAGCTGCTCAACGTCGTGCCGGATCCGGGCGGCGGGCCGACGCCGGTGTCGGTGGTCGACAATGCCGCAAACAGCCATGTTAACGGCTTCGAGGCCGAGCTGAGCGTGCGACCTGTCACCGGGCTCGAGCTGAGCAGCGCCTTTTCCTATTCGCACTCGCGTTTCGACAAGTTCGTCCGCGTGTTCAGCGCGACCGACAAGACCGACCTCTCAGGCACGCCGTTCGAGAATGTGCCCGAGACGACGATCTCGGTCGCGGCGCGCTATTCGGTGCCGATCGGGAGCGATCGGGTCGAGCTGTTCGGCGAATATCGCTATGTCGATGCGATCATCATCCAGGACAACACGCGCGTCTCGCGCTCGGGCGACCAGCTGACCGCGCCGGGTTACGACCGGGTGAACATGAGCCTGTCGTACATCGCGTCGAACGGGTTGAAGGTGACGGCCTATGTCAACAACCTGCTGAACAGCTTCGACTATGCCTTCCCGTCGAGCGATCCGCTGGTCGGCGGCGACGTGTTCGTCGCGCCGCTCCCGCCGCGGCAGTTCGGTCTCCGGGCATCGTTCACCTTCTAGGCGAGGAGGATCTCATGGCGCGTTTCCCTAAGACCTATACGCCGTCCGCCGAGTTCCTCGCGGCAATGCCGCCCGATGCATCGGGTAACCGGATCAACGGGGTGGGCGAGCAGCGTTTCCGCCGTGCCTCGCCGATGTTCTGGCATCCGCCCGACCAGCATCCGTTCGGCGCGGTGCAGCAGCTTGCCGGTGCTTCGTGCCGGGTGACGGCGGAGGCGCGCGACGCCTTTGCCGCCGCTTACGATCATCCGCCGCTCGAGCCGATCAATCCCGATCCCGAGCCGCTTGGCGTCACGGAATGGACCGAGCGAGCGCGGACCTTCGCATTGGCGAACGAGGCCGACCTGTTCGGTGCGACGACGGTCAAGGAGAGCTACATCGTCGAGGGTTATGCGATCGACGAACCAAATGTGATCCTGCTCGGCTTCCCGCACGATTACGAGCAGCTGAAACAGGCGCCGAGCACAGCGGAGAACGGCGCATGCATCGCCGAGGTGGGGCGGCAATATGCCCGCGGCACCCGCGCGTCCTTCGCGCTGGCCAACTGGATCCGGCGCCAGGGATTCTCGGCGCACGCCTTTCCCGGGCCGCGCGCCTCGGCGCTTTTGTTGATCCCCGCTGCGATCGATGCGGGACTGGGGGAGCTGGGCAAGCACGGGTCGCTGATCAACGCTGTCTGGGGCTCGAATCTGCGGCTGGCCGGCGTGACGACCGATATGCCGCTCGACTTCGGCCAGGACAGTCCCTTCGGCGCCGACGATTTCTGCACCAATTGCCGGATCTGCGCCGATGCCTGTCCGCCGGATGCGATCGGCGACACCAAGCAATGGGTGCGCGGGGTCGAGCGCTGGTACACCGATTTCGACAAATGCATTCCCTACTTCGCGGAGAATGCCGGCTGCGCGGTGTGCATTTCGGTCTGCCCCTGGTCGCGGCCGGGCGTAGCGGACAATCTGCTGGCGAAGATGGCACGGCGGCGGCAGGCGGTCGGCTGACATCGGCGGGCGAGCCGTCAGACGTCCCAGTTCAGCCACGCACCCGGCTTGAGCGCCTGAACGATCACGCCGCGGCGTGCGCCCTCAGCGACGGTGCGCTGAAGCGCGTCGGCTATCTCCTCATACCCCTTGGCGCCGCGAACGCCGTAATGGATCGGCACCAGGATCTTCGCGCCAAGGATGCGGGCAGCGGCGACCGCCTGCTCGGGTGCCATGACGCTGGAAACCTCGGTGGCGGGCTGGCGCCAGGCGAAGCGCGCGCCATTGATTGGCAGGAACACCGCGTCGAAGGGGCCTAGCTGCCGACCGATCTGCCACCAGGCACCGTGCCAAAGCGAGTCGCCCGCATGCAGGATGCGCCGTCCGCCGCCGCTGATCACCCACGAGGCTTGCGGGTCGCCATAACCGTCGACGGCAGGCACTGCGGTGACGACGAAGGAGTCCCCGAGGAGCTGCGGCTCCCATAGCGGTGCGGACCGGACTCGGCTCACCCCCGGCACGACGATCGCGCCGACGCTCGCGGGATAGAGCAACAGGCCCTGGTCGCCGAGCGCCCTGGCGATGGCCCTGGGATCGAAATGATCGGGATGGCGATGCGTGATCAGCGCGTACCGGTCGCCCGTGAAGTCGCCAAGCTCGGGCAAGGGGTCGGGCAGCGCGGTCTCCCAGACGGCGGGGTCGGCAAGCAGATCGACGCCCAGTGTTGCCTCGGGAAGCGCCAGCCTGATCCCCGCCCAGGCCAGTCGCTGAATCCTGAGCGGCTTGGGTTCGGCCGCGAAAAGCGGCTGCGCGGCCAGCATCGCGCTCGCGCCGACGCCGAGAAGGCTTCGACGGGTCAGCCCGGTCCGGCCTTCCTGCATCAAGGCTGCGGTCACAGCAGATTGAAGCCGAAAAGGCGAACACGGGTCTCCGAACGCGGCTGATGCTGGCTGTCGGCATGGAAGAACAGATAGCTGCCCGGCCCGAAGCGCTCCTCGCCTTCGATCAACTCGCCCGAGACCACGAATACCGACTCGCCGAACGCACCGTGCTTGTCGACGTGCGGCCACTCGGTGCCGGGGTCCATATCGACGAACCAGGCTCGCACATTCCCCAGCGCAGGTACGTCGCGGCGATAGCAGCCGGGACCGACCTTGACGGGCGGGATGTCATCGGGGTTGAGATGCGTAAGCATTGAAGCGCCTCCGTTGTCGCGAAGCACGCAGCTAGGGATTATGGGCGCCGGATATGGCCGCGATTATGTCGTTCGAGCCGGCGATCTGCCGGCATGGAGGAGATTGACGGGTGCTCGACGACAAGGACGAAGCCCTTATCCTCGCGCTGGAGCGGGACGCGCGGGCCAGCGTCGTGGCCCTGGCCCGCGACATCGGCTTGTCGCGCAGTGCCACGCAGGAGCGTCTCGGACGACTCCAGCGCAGCGGCACGATCGCGGGCTACACGGTGGTGCGCGGCCGGGCGGGCAACCGGACGCGTCTCAATGCCTGCCTGATGATCCGCCACGCGCGCGGCGGAAGCTGCGCTGGTGCGATCGCTCCCCTGAAACGCCTTCCGGAGGTGAGGGGCATCCAGTCGCTCGCCGGCGATCCGGACCTTCTCGTCCAGGTCAGCGCCACCGACGCCGCCGATCTCGACCGGATCGCCGAAGCCGTGCGCGCCTTGCCGGGGATCGGCGAGGTTACCACCCATGTCGTTCTGGCCGACCATTTGCGACGGCCCTGAAAGGGGCGGGCGCCGATCAGAACGTAACCCGGCCTCCCAGTGAAAACACCAGCGCATGCGCGTTGCGCAGCTCGCCCGAGGTCAGGATCGGGGTCTGTGCCGCCGTGCCGGCATAGGCCGCGGTGACCCGGTCGATGCTCTGGTCCTCGAAGCTGACGTAATTGGCGCCGGCATCGATGGTGAAGCGTGAGGTGAGTTTGTAGCTGCCGCCCGTGCCGAAATTCCACCGGTTCGAATCCGGCACGCGCGCGTCGCGCTGGCCGTTCTGCGTCGGGGTCTGGCCGCGTTGGACACCCGCGCGCAGGGTCAGGCGCGAGGTCGCGTCATAATCGACGCCGCCCGCGACGCTCAGGCTGTTGCGGTAGAGTTCGGGGATCGCGGCATTGATCGGCGCGCCGAGGCGGATCGCGTCGAAATCGCTCCAGGTGAAGCGCGTCGCCTGCGCGTTGAGGGTCAGCTTCGGCGCGACCTTCACCCGGGCGCCGACGATGATCTGCGCCGGCGTGTCGAAGCGCGCTTCGATGCCCGAGAGCGCCATGTTCGAGCCCGCCAGCGGGCCGACCAGGCCGTCGATCGTCAGGTCGCCCTTCAGCGTGTGCTTGATACCGGATTTATAGGCGATGCCGACGGTAATGACATCATTGTGGAGCTGCACGCCCGCGCTCCAGCCCAGGTCCCAGCCATGGCCCTTGAGCTGCTGGTGCCCGTCCGGCAGCGACGCGAGCACATTGGGCAGCGCATTGCCGAGGCTGGCATCGGTATATTCGACGTTCAGCCCGGCACCGACGCGCAGCCAGTCGGTCACCGCCACCGCCACCGATGGCTGGATATCGATGGTGAGCAGCTTGGTGCGATCCGCCGAATACCGCGCCCAGCTGTCGGCGTCGTAATCCGTGGTGAAGCTGTAGGGCGAGGTGACCGCTAGGCCGAACGCGATCCGGTCGTTCAGCGGAATCGCGATCGCGCCGGAGGGCAGTACGCCATTGGTGATGGGGTTGCGCGAGCGCTGCTGGCCGCCGACCGGCGCGAAGGGCTGGCCCGGGCGGCCGATCAGCGTGCCGGTGTCGACCACCTCGCCGCGCGGCAGGATCGCGGCGACGGCAAGCGCCGCTTCGGCATCGGTCGAGCCGGCGATCGAAGCGGGATTCCACCAGAGCGACTGCGCGCCGGTATCGGCCACTTCGCCCGAGAAAGCGCGTCCCGCCCCGCGCGCCGATTGTTCCTGGAGGTAGAAGGCCTGGGCATGCGCGGTGCCGGCAAAGGCAAAGAACGACGCGGCGACAAGAGATGTCTTGAAAAACGACATGATATCAATCCCGTAAGCAGTACACGCCTTGCGGCAGGGGAAGGGGAAATCAGTGGGCCCGTGTCCAGGTCTGGGTCTTGCAGAACGGCTTGAACACGCAGCCGCGCAGCTTGAGCTGGTTCGCGCCCGCCAGGGTGATCTCGGCATTATAGGTCTTGCCGTCCTCGGCATTGTAGATCTTGCCGCCGACCCATCCGTCGCCCTGCCGCGTGAAGCCGCCGAGGATCTGCAGGCCCTTGAGCGGCCGGTTGCGCAGCGCGGCGTTGCCGTTCTTCTCATCCTTGAAATTGGGATCGGTGCGCAGCTTGTCCGACGTCACGAGACGCCCGCAGATCGACGGGCCGCAGCGCGCGATCTCGACGATCCCGCCCCGTGTCTCGGTCTTCCAGCTGCCGACGACCGAGTCAGCGGGCTGGATCGCTCCTGCGAGTGCAAGGGCGGTCAGTATCAGTGTCATGGTGCGATCTTTCCTGTTGCCGGACCCTCGGGTTGGGGGCGCGTCGTGGCGCGGTGCCGGTCTGTCCAGCAAAGCGCGCCAACGGCCACGTGGGTCCACCGGAATCCCGATTTCTTTTTCCGACCGGGCAGGGGCGATCCGGAGGCCATGCCCGGTCATACCGCGGGGAAGGGCGCGGTTGGCCCTATACCTGCGTGTAGGGTGGCGATCGGGGCAGTCCGACCCCACATCTCAGGCCCATCACCCTCGAACAGGTAGATGACCATGCGCATATTATCCTCTCTGCTCCTCGGCGCGACCCTGATCGGGTCCGCCGCTCCGGCCGTCGCGGCCCAGCGTGACAATGCCAAGGGCGAAGCGAAGCTGGCCAAGGCGCTCGCCGGCCGCGTCGCCGGAAAGCCGGTGAACTGCATCGCCCAGTACAGCATCACGTCGAGCGAGACGATCGACGGCGTCGCGATCCTGTATCGCGTCGGTAGCACGATCTACGTCAATCGCCCGCGCATCGGGGCGGACGCGCTCGACAGCGACGATATCCTGGTGAGCAAGACCCAGGGCAGCCAGCTCTGTTCGCTCGATACGATCAATCTCGTCGACCGCTCGTCGCGCATCCAGCGCAGCTTCGTCACGCTCGACGATTTCGTACCCTACACCAGACTGCGGAACTGAGACTCAGCGTTATGCGGGTACGCACTGAGCGCTGCTCGGTGCTTGAGGACTTGGCGACGCGATAGCGGAGGCGCGCTGCGTCTCGATTGGCGGGCGCATCCTTTCCATGATTCGCGCGTAGAGCGCGTCGCCCGTTACCCGGTGCTGGTAGAATGGCTCGTTCGGGTCCGGTTCGATGCCGTCGCCGGGGAAATAGCCGATGCGGTCGGTGACCACGCGGGCGCCCAGCGCGCAATATCGCGCGGCGAGCTGCTCGATGGCCAGCTTGGCCCGGCCATAGGGACTGTCCGCGCCGATCCACAGTGAGGACGGGACGAAGATCGCCTCATAGCAGCGCCAGTTCTCGAGATGCCCCGACACGCGTTCGACGTGACCGTCCGGGTCCCCGTGTTCATAGGCAAGGTCGAAGAAATAGAGCCGCTCGCCGGGTGCGGATGTACGGTCCTGCGTCTCGCCGATATCCATGCCATGGACCTCGAAGCCTTCCCGCAGCAGGCGAGAGACGAACGCCCGGCCGAGGCGCCCCCGGCAGCCGGTAACGATCGCGGATTGTTTCATTCCTCCACCGTATCGATGTGCCCGCCACGGCGATAGCGAAAGCTGTGGCGGCGGGCGACCGCTTGCATCGATTCAACTCAGCGGGGAATCGTTGCAGCCTGCTGGTGGTGCCGCGACGCGCTCGCGCTTTCTCTTGTTGAGTGCAACCGATACCCTTCCTGTCCTGGTTGGGGTTCCCTGTTCCGCGCAAACGGCCTCAGCCGGCGTCAGGGCGTGGAGGCCATCGCAGCGATACACACAGCCCGCCCAGTGCGGCGGTGCCCAGCGCGATCTCGCCTTCGGTCGCCTCGACCAGGTCCCGGACGATGGCGAGACCCAGACCGTGGCCGGTGCCTGCCTCATCCAGCCGGCGGCCGCGCATCAGGACCGTCGCGGCGTCGATGTCCTGAATGCCGGGGCCGTCATCCTCGACCGTCAGGACCGTCTTGCCCGAGACATCGACATGGCCGGCCACCCGAACCAGACGGCGGGCGTGGCGCGTGGCATTCTCGATCAGCGCGCCGAGCATCTCGGCCAGGTCCTCGCTGGCGACGGGTACGGTCAACGTGTCGTCGATCGCGACGTCGAACGCGATCATCTCGCCGCGCTCGCTATGCTCGATCACCCCGATTAGCCGCTCGACCACTGCCTTCGGATCGGCATGGGCGACCTCGGCGGCACCGCGCGCAGCGGCGGCGCGGGAACGGGCCAGCTCAGCCTCCAGCGCAGCGCCGACCGCTGCGATGGCGCGCTCCAGGCCGTCAGCGGCATCATCGGCACCGGCGGCGCGCGCGCGGCGGGTCTGGGCCGCCAGCACCGCGAGCGGGGTCTTCAGGCTGTGCGCGAGATCGGCCGCGCGACTGCGGGCACGGGCGAGGTCGGCGCCGCGCGCATCGGCCAGTGCGTTGATTGCCTGAGTAAGCGGGCCGATCTCCGCGGGGTAGTCGTTGGGCAGGCGCGCGGCGGGGTTACGCCGCAACCGCTCCATCTGGCCGCGAATCCGGGCAAGCGGGCGCAGGCCGAGCTGGACCTGTGCCCACGCCGCGGCCGACAGCGCGATCCAGAGCAGCAGCAGCGACACTGCCAGCTCGCGGCCGAATTCGCGCTCGGCGATGGCGATGTCCCGGTCGTTCTCCGCGACCTGCACGATCACGGCGGGCCCGTTCCGGTCGGGCCGGATAATGCGGTCGACCACCAGCAGCCGGTCGCCGAACGGGCCGGCGATCTTGTGCGTTTCCCATTCGCTGTCGCGCGCCGGAGAGGTGACCAGCTTCTGGTCCCATAGCGAGGAGGATCGCTGCGCCCCGCTGGCCGCGGACAATTGCCAATAGAGCCCGCTGGCGATCTGTTCGAACCGACGATCCTCGGGGAGTGCGTCCGCGACCGGCACGCCATCCGGCCCGATCCTGAGGCCGGAGACGAGCACTTCGGCCGAGCGGATCATCGCGGCTGCCTCGCGCCGTTCGACATGACGTTCGAACAGCCAGGTCAGGCCCAGCCAGGCCAGGGCAAGCGCGAGGAAGAGGGCGATCGCCGCCGCGGCGAGCAGGCGCAGGCGGAGCGAGGCCAGCTTCACGCCCCGAAACTCATACATTGCCGCCCGTCAGCAGATAACCAAAGCCGCGCCGCGTCTCGATGATGTCGGGCCCGATCTTGCGGCGCAGCCGGGTGACCAGCGCTTCGATCGCGTTGGCGCCATTGGCGTCGTCGGCGCCGTAGAGATGCTCGGCAACCTCGCCGCCCGAAACGGCGCGGCCGGGGTTGTGCGCGAGCAGGTCGAGGAAGCGGAATTCGAGCAGCGACAGGCGGATCGGGCGTCCGTCGATCGTGGCGCTCATCCGCACCGTGTCGAGCGACAGCCCGGCAATGGTCAGTACCGGCGAGGTCAGGCCGGCCGTGCGGCGGACAAGGCCGCGCACGCGGGCGATCAGCTCGCCCATCTGGAAGGGCTTGGCCAGATAGTCGTCGGCGCCCGCCTCGATCCCCTCGACCTTCTCGGTCCAGTCGGATCGGGCGGTGAGGATCAGCACCGGGAAGGCGCGACCGGCGGCGCGCCAGCGTTTCAGCACCGTCAGCCCGTCGATGCGGGGAAGGCCAAGATCGAGCACCGCGACGGCATAGTCCTCGGTATCGCCGCGGAACCAGGCGGTGTCGCCGTCAGTCGCATGGTCGACCAGGAAGCCCGTAGCGCTCAGCGCCTCGACCAGGTCGGCGGCGAGTTCCGGATCATCCTCGACCAGCAGCGCCCGCATCAATCATCCTCGATACGGACGACGGCGCCGGTCTTCGCATTCAGCTCGACCTCGCGCACGCGGCCATTGGGGCTGAGGATCTTCACCTCATATTTGAAGCCCCAGCTCTCCTGCTCGATCTCGACCTTCAGCACTTCGCCCGGCACGCGCGCCTGGGCGTTGGCGATGATGCGGGGAAGGGGGAGGAACTCGCCCTTGCGGAGCGCCTCCTTGATCGCGGCCTGTTCGCGCTGCTTGCGTTCGGCCTTGCTCGATTGCGGGCGCGGGATGGCATCCGATCCGAGCGCCACGGGCGCGGCGGCAAGCAGCAGGCCGCCCAAAGCAGCGATGCCGGTGAGGCGGAGGATGGGGGATATCGGTTTCATGGGAAACAAGATGCCATGCCCTTGCTGACATCAAACTGACGGTCGCCGCAAGGCCCGCGTCAGCGACAAGCTGCCAGTGCCGCTGCGTCATCGCCACGCACCGGGAGCCTTCCATGTTTCGTACATCCAACGTTGCCCGCACGCTGATGGTGGCCCTGATGGCGAGCGCTTCCGTGTCCGTCGCTCACGCCCAATCCGCCGACCGCGCCGGTGTCACCCAATTCCCGGCGGAGTCCTTCGCCCGGTCGCAGCCCACCACGGCGCTCGACATGGTCAAGCTGCTGCCGGGCTTCCGGCTGGTCGATGGCGATGCCGATCTGCGCGGTTACGCGGGCGCAGGCGGCAATATCCTGATCGATGGCCGCCGCCCGTCGAGCAAGCAGGATGCGCTGGAAGAAGTGCTGAAGCGCATCCCGGCGCGCGGAGTCGACCATATCGAGCTGATCCGCAGCGGCGGCGCGGGCTTCGACATGCAGGGCCATGCGGTGATCGCCAATGTCGTGCGCAACCGCATCGGTGCGCTGTCGGGCCGGGTGTCGGCGGAAGGGGCTCTCTTCCGCCATGACTATCAGGGGTACCGGGTCGGCGGGGAGATGACGTACGGCGTGGGCGACAAGGTGCTCGATCTGGCGGGCGCGATCTACACCGAGATCGACGACGAGCACGGCTTCGGCCTGCGCAACCGCTACGACCGCAACGGCGCCCCCATACGCGTCGCCACCTACGGCCAACCCGAGGGCGACAATGTGAAAGAACTGTCGGGCAGCTATCAGCAGGGGCTGGCGGGTGGCACCGTCCGGATCAACGGACTGCTCAAGAACACCGACATGTTCGCCAATATCGATGACCATGTGACGGCGCCGACTGCGTTCGAGGCATCGGGTACCGAGCGCGTTAAAACGCGGGCGAGGGAGGCGGGCCTGCAATATACCAGGCCGCTGGGCGCGCGCAGCCAGGTCGAGCTGATCGGCATCCACCGCACCACCGGCGTCGACGGGACGGACCGGTCCTTTTCGCCCGGCGGCGAGGACACGACGCGGGAACTCTCCGACGCGAGCGAGACGATCCTGCGCGGGGTATTCCGCCGCCAGGGCCAGCTGGTCTCGATCGAGGCAGGCGTGGAGGGAGCGTTGAACGTGCTCGACAGTCACAGCGCGCTCGAGGAGGAAGGAATCAATATCCCTTTGCCCGCCGCCAATGTCCGGGTCGAGGAAAAGCGCGCCGAGCTGTTCCTGACCACGACCTGGCAGGTGGCGTCGACGCTGACGGTGGAAGCGGGCGGCCGCTACGAGACCTCGCGGCTGACCCAGAGCGGGGATTCGTCGCTGACCAAGGCGCTGGCCTTCGTGAAGCCGCGCATGCTCGCGCGCTGGTCGCCGTCCACATCGAACGAACTGCGTTTCCTGGTCGAGCGCGAAGTGGGGCAGCTCGATTTCGGCGACTTCATCAGTTCGCCCTCACTGACCAGCGGCACGGTGACTGCCGGTAACAAGGATCTGGAGCCCGACAGCCTGTGGCGCGCCGAGCTCGCCTGGGAGCACCGGTTCGGTGAGGGGTCGGTAGTGCTGACCGCCCGGCATGAGGCGATCAGCAACGTCGTCGACCGGGTCCCGGTGTTCGTGCCGGGGGGCGTGTTCGACGCGGTCGGCAATATCGGCAACGGCACGCGAGACGAGGCACAGATCGATCTCAACCTGCCGCTCGATCGTCTCGGCGTGAAGGGGGTGACGGTGCAGGCCAACGGCGTGGTGCGGCGCAGCCGGGTGACCGATCCAGCAACCGGCGAGCGCCGCCGCATCTCGGGCGACCTGCCGGTCGAGGGCAAGGTCAGCGTCACGCACGATCTGCCCGCGCAGCATCTGCGCTGGGGCGTGAACTATGTGCTGGCCGAGGAGGAGATCAGCTACAAGATTGACGAGATCGAGGTCGATCGCCTGCCCGACCGGGTCGACCTCTTCGTCGAGTACAAGCCGACGCCGCAATGGACGCTGCGCGCCTTTGCGAAGAACGTGACCAACAGCGCCGTCACCCGGGTGCGCGACCGCTATACTGGCCTGCGCGGCACGGCACCGATCAACTATGTCGAGCGGCGGGAGCTCAACAGCGGACCCTATTTCGGCCTGTCGGTGCAGCGAACCTTCGGGAAGTAGGGGCGGTCACCGCTCGCGCTGCGGGTAGATCGTCTCGCCGCGTTTGAGCATCTCGACGAACGTCTCGATCTTCTTCTTCCGGCCAGCCTCGGTCTTCATATTGTGGGTGCGGAAGGCGAGGGAGAAGCGGTTCTGCTCGGTCAGCTTTGCCAGCATCGCCCTGGCCTTGGGCTCGGCATCGATCGCGGCTTGCAGGTCGTCGGGAATCTTCATGCCTTTGCCGCTGCCATAGGCACGGTCCCAGCGGCCATCGGCCCTGGCCGCCTCGACCTGCTTCAGGCCGTGTTCGGTCATGCGGCCCTCCTCGATCAGGCGGGCGACATTGTCGATGTTGATCTTGCTCCAGATGCTCTTCGCAGTGCGGGGCGTATAGCGCTGGAGATAGCTCGTCTCATCGAAGCTCTTGCGTATGGCATCGATCCAGCCCCAGCACAGCACCACGTCGATCGCTTCCTTGGGCGTGATCGACGGGAGGCCGGAGCCGACCTTGTGGATCTTGATCCAGACTTCGTCCGCGCTGTGATGGTGCTTGCCGAGCCAGGCGTAGAAAGCGGCGCTGTCCCTGAATTCGTGGACCTTCGCTGGATCGACTCTCACAGGCGCCATGATTGCTCCGTCTCATCCGGACTGGTGTCGGACGAAGGAGACTAGCAGAACTGAAGGCTGGGGGCACTGACAGCTTGTGACGATCTCCCGATCGACTCTCAGATGCGGTGCTCGCCCTTCACCCAGCGCACGGTACCGGAACTGGCGCGCATCACCACGCTCTCTGTCGTCATCACCGACGCCTTGCGCTTCACGCCGGCGAGCAGCGAGCCGTCGGTGACGCCGGTCGCGGCGAAGATGCAGTCGCCCTTGGCCAGTTCGGTCAGGTCGTATTGCTTGTCGAGATCGGTCACGCCCCATTTGCGGGCGCGGGCGCGTTCGTCGTCGTTGCGGAACAGCAGCCGGCCCTTGAACTGGCCGCCGACGCAGCGCAGCGCCGCGGCCGCGAGCACGCCCTCGGGCGCACCGCCCGAGCCGAGATAGATGTCGATCGTGGTATCGGGGTTGGTCGTCGCAATCACGCCCGCGACGTCGCCATCGCCGATCAGCATGATGCCGCAGCCAAGCGCGCGCAGCTCGGCGATCAGCTTCTGGTGGCGCGGGCGATCGAGCACGCAGGCGATGATGTCGGAAGGCTCGACGCCCTTGGCGGCGGCAACTGCCTTGACGTTCTCGGTCGGGCTCCGGTCGAGGTCGATGATGCCCTCGGGATAGCCCGGGCCGACCGCGATCTTGTCCATATAGACGTCGGGCGCGTTGAGCAGGCCGCCCTGCTCGGCGATTGCCAGCACCGCGAGCGAGTTGGGGCCGGCTGTGGCGCAGATGGTGGTGCCTTCCAGCGGATCGAGCGCGATGTCGATCTTCGGGCCCTTGCCGATCGCCGAGCCCACCTTCTCGCCGATGAACAGCATCGGGGCTTCATCGCGCTCGCCTTCGCCGATCACCACGGTGCCGTCCATGTACAGCTCGTTCAGCGCCTCGCGCATCGCCTCGACGGCGGCGGCGTCGGCGGCCTTCTCGTCGCCGCGGCCGACGAGCTTCGAGGCGGCGATCGCCGCGGCTTCGGTCACGCGGACCATTTCGAGCACGAGGACTCGGTCGAGGACCTTGCTGGCGGTAGTCATGGACAGTGTTTTCCCCTCGAATGTTGGGGCGGGATAGGAGCGAGGTGTGACGTTGTCGAGACTGAGTTCCCCTCCCGTTCGCGGGAGGGGAGGATATCAATCCCGCAGCAGCTCGTTGATGCTGGTCTTGGACCGGGTCTGCGCGTCGACGCGCTTGACGATCACCGCGCAATAGAGCGCCGGCTTGCCGTCTCCGCCGCCCAGGCTGCCGGGCACGACCACTGCATAAGGCGGCACCTCGCCGCGGAACACTTCACCGGTCGCCCGGTCGACGATCTTGGTCGAGGCGCCGAGATAGACGCCCATCGAGAGCACCGCGCCCTCGCCGACACGGACACCCTCGGCCACTTCAGCACGCGCGCCGATGAACGCGCCGTCGCCGATGATGACGGGATCGGCCTGGAGCGGCTCGAGCACGCCGCCGATGCCGGCGCCGCCCGAGAGATGGACGTTCCTGCCGATCTGCGCGCAGCTGCCAACCGTGGCCCAGGCATCGACCATCGTGCCTTCGCCGACATAAGCGCCGATATTGACGAAGCTCGGCATCAGGATCGCGCCCTTGGCGATGAACGCGCCGCGCCGCGCAACGGCGCCGGGGACGACGCGGATGCCGGCGGTCCGGAACTCGGCCTCGCCCCAGCCGGCGAACTTCGAGGGGACCTTGTCGAACGCCGGCGCACCGGCCGAGCCGCCATCGACTAGTGCATTGTCGTTCAGGCGGAAGGACAGGAGCACGGCTTTCTTGAGCCACTGGTTGACGCGCCAGCCGCCAATGCCGTCGGGCTCGGCGACGCGGGCCGCGCCGGAATCGAGCAGGCCGAGCGCGGCGTCGACCGCGTCACGCACCGCGCCGGTGGTGGCGGTGCTGATCCCGTCGCGCGCGTCCCATGCTGCCTCGATCGTGCCCTGCAAGTCGCTCATCGTGCCTCCAATATGCCTTCCAGCCAGTGCCGGATATCGTGTGTCGTGAAATCGATATAGCTGCGGTCCATGTCGGACGCTTGTTCGGAGCCGTTGTCGACCCACACCGTCGTCATGCCGATCGCCTTGGCGGGTTTCAGGTTGCGCGCCATGTCCTCGACGAACAGGCTCTCGGTCGGATCCAGGCCGAACGCGGCGCACAGGCCGGCATAGGCCGATTCCTGCGGCTTGGGCTTCAGGTCCATCGCATGGATGTCGTGCACTGCCTCGAAGGTCGCGCCGAGGCCGAGCCGGTCGAGCACGCGGCCGGCATAAGGCGTATCGGCGTTGGTGAAGACGATCTTGCGCCCCGGCAGCTTCGCGATCGCCGCGGCGAGGGGTAGATTCTCCTCAAGCACGTCCATCTCGATATCATGGACGAAATCGAGGAACTGGTGCGGATCGACGTCATGTTCGGCCATCAGCCCGGCGAGCGTGGTGCCGTGGCCAAGAAAATAGCCTTTCTGGATCCGGCGCGCCTCGACCAGGTCGCAGCCGAAGCGATCGGCGATATAGGCACCCATCTTGCGGTCGATCTGGTCGAACAGCCGGGCGCTCGCCGGATACAGCGTGTTGTCGAGATCGAAAATCCAGTTGCGGATGGGTTCGAGACGCGCGAGCATGGCGCCGGGCTCTAGGCGCGCACCGCGCCGGGGGCAAGGCGGGTGCGGGGGCATGGCGTTAGGCGCCGGTGAAGCAACGACAACGACGATCGCCGCATTCTCTTCTGAACGGTGGGAACCAGCATGATGTGCGTGATCAGGCCGCAGCTCCTGCGCTCGGCCGCCCTTGCCTGCCTGTTCGCGACGGCGGCGTGTGGCGGTGGGGGAGGTGGCGGCGGCGGGGGTATCGGCAACACGCCGACGCCGACCCCCGGGCCGACCCCGACACCCGCGCCCGCACCGACCCCGGCGCCCACGCCGACTCCCTCCGGCAACGACACCGCCGAATATCGCGCGACGATCGGTGCCGTCTCGGCGAACGCGCTGGCGGCCTATGACCGCGCCGCCACGGGTGCGGGCATCACGGTCGGCGTGATCGACAGCGGCATCGACCTGCAGAGCGAGGAATTCGGCAACCGGATCAACCCCAACTCCGCCTCGACCGCTGGCAACGGTACGGTCGATGACGAGGGCGGGCACGGCACCGCGGTGTCCTTCACCATTGCAGGACGGCGTAATGGCGCGGGCACGCATGGCATCGCGTTCGATGCGTCGCTGATCGTGGCGCGCGCCGATACGCCGGGTACGTGCGCCGATACCTCGGATGATGGCGGGTGTTCGTTCAACGACAATGCGATTGCCCAGGGCCTCGATCTGGCACGGACCAACGGCGCGCGAGTGGTCAACATCTCGCTTGGCGGGGATGCGCCGAACAATGCCGTGATCCAGGCGATCAATCGCGCCACCGCGGCGGGCATCGTGATCGTCATCTCGGCCGGCAATGATTTCGACGATCATCCCGATCTCGCGGTCAACCCCGATCCCTTTGCGCAGGTGGCCAACCTGTCCGACGCGCATGGGCTGGTGATCATCGCCGGGTCGGTCGGCTCCAATGATTCGCGCGCGGTCGGCGCTGACGCCATTTCCGCCTTCAGCAACCGTGCCGGCAACAGTATCGCGCATTATCTGGCTGCGGTCGGCGAGCGGGTGCGGGCGCCGGACGAGACGGGTACGTCGTTCCTCTGGTCCGGCACGTCCTTTTCCGCGCCGCAGATCGCGGGCGCGGTCGCGTTGCTCGCCCAGGCTTTTCCCAATCTGACGGGCGCGCAGATCGTCGACATCCTGTACCAGTCGGCACGCGATGCCGGGGCCGCCGGCGACGATGCGGTATATGGTCAGGGTGTGCTCGATCTCACCCGGGCCTTCTCCCCGATCGGAACAAGCTCCGTCGCGGGGACGCATTCGGCCGCGTCACTGAACGTCAACGCGACGCTCTCGGCGCCGATGGGCGATGCGCGACAGGGCGAACTCGGCGCCGTGATCCTCGATGGCTATAGCCGTGCCTTTGCGATCGATCTTGCCCGGACGATCGACCGCAGCGGCCCCCAGCGTACGCTGGGCGGCGCGCTGCAATCGCGGCAGCGCAATTTCTCCGCTGGCCTGAACGACGACATGACGGTGGCGCTCACTGTTGCGCCGGTGCGGGGTGGCGCCAATGTCTCGCGCACCACCCTGAGCGGGGGGCGGGCCGAACAGGCACGGGCGATCGCCGGGAGCGTGATGAAGCGCCTGGGGTCGGATGCGCGCGTCGCCTTCGGCTTCGCCGAGGGCGGATCGACGCTGACCGCACGACTGGCAGGCCGCGCGGACTCGGCGTTCCTGGTCGCGCGCGATCCGGTGCAGGGGCAGGGCTTCGACAGCAATATCAAGGGATCGAGCGCGATCCGCCAGCAATTCGGCATGATCGGCCTGACCGCGGCAGTGGAGAGCGGCGATGTGCTGACCCGTGACGCCGATCAGATGCCGGCCCTGTGGAGTCGCTATTTCCGCTATGGCTATGACCGCGCCTCGATTGCGCTCGATCGCCAGTTCGGCGGCCTGAATGTCGGCCTGACCGGCACGCGGCTCGCGGAATATGATACGGTGCTCGGCGCGCGCTTCGGCAATGCATTGGGCGGCACCCGCGGGACGAGCTGGTTCCTCGACGTGGCGGCGCGCTGGGACATGGGTAGCGGCTGGTCGATGGGCGGGTCGCTACGCCAGGGCTGGACCCTGGCCGATGTGCGCGGCGGGCTGACCGGCCGGGGCATGATCCGTACCAACGCCTTTGCCGGCGATATCGGCAAGAACGGCCTGTTCGGCCGCTCGGACAGCTTCGGCCTGCGCCTCGCGCAACCGCTCCGCGTGGCACGCGGCGGGATCGATCTCAGGCTGCCGACCTATTATGATTACGACCTGCTCGCCGTGACGCAGTGGACCACCCAGCGGCTCAACCTCGCGCCGACCGGCCGGGAGATCGACATGGAGGCGCGCTATGCTCTGCCGGTCTGGGGCGGGGCGTTGCAGACCAATGTCTTCTGGCGGAAGGACCCGGGCAATTTCGCGGCGCTACCCGACGATGCGGGCGCCGCCCTGCGCTATTCAGTCGCGTTCTAGGCTGGAATAGCCGTTTGAGTGATGCGTTCATGCGCGTCGGTCAGATGGAAGCCATACGTGTCGATATCGTCGAGGCAGCTATTCACATCGACCCCGGCATGCGGTTCGTCCCGATGCATGTCGAGCGACTTGAACGCCGTCCATGGGGCGTAGCGCGACGGCAGGTTGGCGCCAGCGGAGTCGGTGGTGAAGCCGAACACCCGTCCGGGCCCTCGGAAAGTGTGAATCAGCATGGCGCTTCTCCTGGGCTCTCAATCGTGCCATCACTTGACACTGTGTAAAGTCGCATTGGCTTTGCCCTGAGGTTTACACTATGTCAAGTTCTCCGCCGACGACGCGAACGCGCATCCTCCAGGCCACTCTCGCGTTGATCCGGCGGGGCGATACGCCGCTGACGATGAGCCGGATTGCGAAGGAGGCGGGACTTTCGCGTCAGACGCTCTATCTGACCTTTGCCGACCGGGCGGACCTGTTCATCGCCGTGCTGCGCTATGTCGACGGTCAGCGCGGCCTCGTTCAGGAGCAAGTGAAAATTCGCGCCGCGCCAAGCGGAGTCGACGGGTTGCTGGCGATCATCGATCGCCAGGCCCGGTGGAATCCAGACTACAAGCCGCTGGCCGACGCTTTCGAGCTTCTGCGCCGGCAGGATCCAGCTGCGCAGCAGGCCTGGCAGGATCGGCAGGACGACCGGCTGGCAGGGTGCCGTGCCGTAGTCGCCCGGGTCAAGGCCGAAGGGCGGCTTCGACCCGATCTCGATCCGGCGCTCGCGGCCGACCTTGTCTGGACGGTGACATCGATCGAGACCTGGGACGATCTTGTCGCGAAGCGGGGATGGTCGGCGGCGGACTATCGCACATGGGCAGCGGAACTGCTGCTTTCCGCGCTGACCGTGCGTTCGTGACGCGCAGAAGCAATATGCGCCGTGCCGATAGCATTGCTTGTCGCCGCAGCTGACCGAAGGGCTTCCACCGGCGCGCCGCGCACCCCATCTTGCCTGCCATGACAGCCTATTCCCTGCTCGATCTCGTTCCCGTCACTGAAGGCGGCAGCGTTTCCCGATCCCTCGCCAATGCCGCCGATCTCGCCCGGCACGCCGAAAGCCTCGGCTTTAGCCGCTATTGGGTGGCCGAGCATCACGGCATGACCGGTATCGCCAGTGCCGCGACGGCGGTGGTGATCGCGCATGTCGCCGCAGCGACCGAGAGCATCCGGGTCGGGGCGGGGGGCATCATGCTGCCCAACCATGCGCCCCTGGTGATCGCCGAGCAGTTCGGGACGCTCGACGCGTTGTTCCCGGGACGGATCGATCTGGGCCTTGGTCGCGCGCCAGGATCGGACCAGATCGTCGCTCGGGCGCTGCGCCGGACGCTGGAGAGCGATCCCAATGGCTTTCCACGCGATGTGGTCGAGTTGCAGAGCTATTTCGCCGATGACGGGCAGACCGGCATCCGCGCGACGCCGGGTGCGGGCGCTGATGTGGCCTTGTGGATATTGGGGTCGAGCACGTTCGGCGCGCAGCTCGCGGCAATGCTGGGGCTGCCTTATGCCTTCGCCTCGCATTTTGCGCCGGACGCGCTGGACCAGGCGATCGCGATCTATCGGCGCGATTTCCGGCCTTCAAAGATGCTGGCCAGGCCGCACCTGATGGCGGGGTTCAACGTGTTCGCCGCGGATAGCGATGAAGAGGCCGAACTGCTCTCGAGTTCGCAGCAACAGGCCTTCGTTGCGCTGCGCACCGGCAATCCGGGGCTGCTGAAGCCGCCGGTGCATGGCTATCGCGCGACGCTGGGGCCGCAGGGCGAGCGTATCCTCGATCATGTGCTGCAATGCTCGGCGGTCGGGAGCCCGGCGACGGTGGCGCGGGGAATCGCGGCGTTCGTGGAGCGGACCGGGGTGGACGAGCTGATGATCGCGAGTTCGATCTACGATCATGAGGCGCGGAAGCGGAGCCTGTCGATCACCGCTGAGGTGATGCGGGAGCTGAGAGTGGCTGCCTGATCTTCAAGCCTCTCCCCCGAAGGGGAGGGGCTTAAGAAGTTAGTTCGCCGCCGGCAGCCTCAGCCGCACCATCAGGCCACCGAGATCCTCGCTCTCCTCAAGGCTGACCGTGCCCTCGTAGATCTCCGCCACGTCGCGCACGATCGCCAGCCCCAGGCCAGTCCCTGGCTTGCCGGTATCAAGCCGCACGCCGCGATCGAAGATGCGGATGCGTTCCTCTTCGGGAATGCCGACGCCGTCGTCCTCGATCAGGAACTCGACGAAGCCCGCCTGCGCCCCCACCGTCACGAAAACGCTGCCGCCGCCATATTTCGCGGCATTCTCGATCAGATTGCCGAGCATCTCGTCGAGGTCCTGGCGCTCGACATGGACCTGCAGGTCCTTCGGGCCGGTCACGTCGATGCGGACATGGCGGTAGAGCCGCCCCACCGCGCGCTCGACCGATTCGAGGCTGGGCCAGACGTCCGCGCGGCTGTGCGCCGAGCCCCGCCGGCCGACGGCGCGGGCGCGGGCTAGGTGGTGGTCGACCTGGCGACGCATCGTCCGTGCCTCGCGCACCACCGTCTCGCCGAGATCGTCGGCCTGGGCGGTCGCGGCGTTCATGATGACGGTGAGCGGCGTCTTGAGCGCATGGGCGAGGTTGCCGGCGTGGCGCCGAGCTTCCTCGGCCTGCTTCTCGTTATGCTCGATCAGCGCGTTCAGTTCCTCGACCAAAGGCGCGACCTCGTTGGGCATGGCGCGTTCGACCTGGCGCGACTTGCCGGCGCGCATCCGGGCGATCTCCTCGCGCACGCGGCGCAGCGGCCACAGACCGTAAAAGGTCTGCAGCGCAGCCATCACGATCAGCCCGAGCGCGAGCAGGAGGAAGCTGCGGATCAACGTCCTGCGCAGCACGCTGATCTGCGCGTCGAGCCCGTCGCGGCTCTGCGCCACCTGGAAGCGCCAGCGGATCGACGACCCGGGCAGCTTCACGTCGCGTTCGAGGATGCGGAGCTTCTCCTCGCCGAATTGCGGGCTGTCATAGGCATGGACAGCCAGGTCGCTATGATTGCTGCCGAACGCCATCCGCCGGTCCCACAGCGAGCGCGACGAGAAGGGCTCGCGGCCCTTGGCGCTGACCTGCCAGTACAGGCCCGAATAGGGCTCGAGGAAACGCTGGTCGGCGGGCTCGCGGTTGAACACGACCTCGCCGTCCGGTCCGATCTCCGACGAGACGATCAGGGCGGTCAGCACATATTCGAGCTGGTCGTCGAAATTGCGGGTGACGGCGGCGGCGAGGACACGGTCGAGCGCGAAGCCGCCGCCGGTCAGCAGCAGCAGGATCCAGCCCGCCGCGATGAAGATCATCCGCCGGCTGAGCGAGCCGGTGGTCTTCTGCTTGGGATAGATCGTCGGGGCCGGGCGGTGTTCCTCGACCGGTTTCGCGGGCGTAACCGGTTTCTCGTGCGTGACCGGGGTTTCGGCCGCGATTATGGCCTCGCCGTCAGCCATCGGTCGTCAAAGGCGCGAAATCACGCATCCGGATCCTCGAGGCTGTAGCCCAGCCCCCGGATGGTGGTGATGACGTCCTGCCCCAGCTTCTTGCGGATGCGGGTGACGAAGACCTCGATCGTGTTCGAATCGCGATCGAAATCCTGGTCGTAGATATGCTCGATCAGCTCGGTGCGGCTGACCACCTTGCCCTTGTGGTGGAGCAGATAGCTGAGCAGCTTGTATTCCTGCGCTGTCAGCTTGACCGGCTCGCCGGCGAGCGTGACCTTGCCCGACCGGGTGTCGAGGCGGACATCGCCCGCGGTCAGCTCCGACGAGGCATTGCCCGAGGCACGACGGATCAGCGCGCGCAGGCGGGCGATCAGCTCCTCGGACTGGAAGGGCTTGGCGACATAATCGTCGGCGCCGGCATCGAGCCCGGCGACCTTGTCCGACCAGCTGTCGCGCGCGGTGAGCACCAGGACGGGTGCGGTGCGGCCTTCCTTGCGCCAGCGGTCGAGCACGGTCAGCCCGTCGATCTCGGGCAGGCCGAGGTCAAGCACGATCGCGTCGTAATTTTCGGTGGAGCCGAGGAAATGGCCTTCCTCGCCATCAGTGGCGAGATCGATGGCATAACCCGCGCCTTCCAGCGTGTTCTTCAATTGCTGGCCCAGGCTGGGCTCGTCCTCGACGATCAGAACGCGCATAGGTTTATCCCTTCAGACGACGCCTTGGTGGCGTTCAATTACCGTCCTGGCCGATGACTTTGCCCGAACGGGCATCGACATACACCCAGATGACAGTTCCCTTACGCACGAACTTGAGCGTGTAAATACTCGTGGCCGGATCGAGCTCGACGCCGAGATATTGCGAGCCCGCCATCCGCGGCAGGACACGCGCCTCGATCTCGCGCAGCGGCATGATGCGGCCCTTGCGCAGCTGATCGAACGCTTCCTGCTGGTCGCGCCGCTGGACGGGTTCCGCGGGAGCGGAAACCGGGCCAAGCGCAGCGAAGGCGGATAACGCAAGTGGTACGAGCATCTTCATTGCGTCTCGCATAGGGAGCCGGGCTTGAACAGCCTGTGAATGCTTCGGTCAGGCAAGCGCAACTTCCCGGGGCAACTTGCCGGGGCGGGCGCGCCGCCCTAACGGAGCCCGCATGGCAGCCCCAATCCTCGCATATGAAAATCTCGGCATCATCCAGGGATCGGGGTGGCTGTTCCGCGGCCTCGACATCCATGTGCAGCCGCGCGACCGGCTCGCGCTGATCGGGCGCAACGGTGCGGGCAAGACGACGTTGCTCAAGCTGATCGCCGGCAAGATCGAAGCGGACGAAGGGCGGCGGACGATCGTGCCGGGCACGCGCGTGATCCTGCTCGAGCAGGAGCCGGATCTGCGCACCTTCGCCACGCTCAGCGACTATGTGCTGTCGGGCGACGATGCGCCGGCGCGACACGAGGCGGAGGCGATCGCCGACCAGCTCGGCATCGACTTGACGCGCGAATCCGCCAGCGCCTCGGGCGGCGAGCGGCGGCGGGCGGCGATCGTCCGCGCGCTGGCGCAGGACCCCGATGTGCTGCTGCTCGACGAGCCGACCAACCATCTCGACATCGTTGCGATCGACTGGCTCGAGGACTGGCTGTCGCGCTTCCGCGGGGCGTTCATCGTGATCAGCCATGATCGAACCTTCCTGACGCGGCTGACGAAGCAGACCCTGTGGCTCGACCGCGGCACCGTGCGGCGCGCCGAGATCGGCTTTGGCGGGTTCGAGGCGTGGACCGATACCGTCTTCGCCGAAGAGCAGCGCAATGCCGAGCGGCTCGACGCCAAGCTCAAGATCGAGGAGCATTGGCTGCTGCGCGGCGTGACCGGCCGGCGCAAGCGCAACCAGGGGCGGCTCGCGAAGCTGAAGGACATGCGCGCCGAACGCGCCTCGATGATGGGACCGCAGGGCACTGCGAACCTGACCATCGGCACCGATGACGCGCGCACCAAGGTGGTGATCGATGTAAAGGGCGTGTCCAAGAGTTTCGGGGATCGTCCGATCATCAAGGATCTGACCCTGCGCATCACGCGCGGCGATCGGATCGGCATCGTCGGCGCAAACGGCGCGGGCAAGTCGACCCTGCTCAAGTTGCTGACCGGCGAGCTTGCGCCCGACGCTGGGCATATCCGGCTTGCCAAGACGCTCGACGCGATCGTCATCGACCAGCAGCGCAGCCTGATGGCGCCCGACAAGACGGTGCGCGAGGTGCTGGCCGATGGCGGCGACTGGATCGAGGTCCAGGGCGTCAAGAAGCACGTCATCGGCTACCTCAAGGAGTTCCTGTTCGAACCCGGGCTGGTCGATGCGATGATCGGCACCCTGTCGGGCGGCGAGCGCTCGCGGCTGTTGCTGGCGCGGGAATTCGCGCGTCCTTCGAACCTGCTGGTGCTGGACGAGCCGACCAACGATCTCGATCTGGAGACGCTCGATCTGCTGCAGGAGGTGATCAGCGACTATGACGGTACTGTGCTGATCGTCAGCCATGATCGCGACTTTCTCGACCGCACGGTGACGATCACGCTCGGGCTCGACGGGTCGGGCACGGTCGATGTCGTTGCGGGCGGCTATGAGGATTGGGAAAAGCGCCGCAAGCTGCGCGTGTCGGGCGGCAAGCGCCCCAATCCGCGCAAGGCGGAGCCGACCGCACCGCCGCCGCCCAAGGTCAAGCTGACCTACAAGGACCAGCGCGATTACGAGCTGCTGCCCAAGCGGATCGAGGAATTGGAGAAGGCGATCGCGTACGACGAGGCGGCGCTGGCCGATCCCGATCTCTACGCGAAGGATCCCGCCGCGTTCGACCGGCTGATGAAGGCGATCGATGTCGCGCGCGCGGAAAAGGACGCGGCCGAAATGCGCTGGCTCGAGCTGGCGGAGATGGCCGAAAGCCTGGGCTAAGTCGTCAAGTGGCGGATCCGCGCCTGTCCGGGACGGATCGAAACCGCGTTTCGTGCATTACGCCCCTGGAACGAAACAGGGGTCGATTGCATGCAGGCAGGGATGGTGCGCCGGGGCTTGGCCCTGGCCGGATTGCTCGTTCTGGGCGCGTGCGGCCCCACCGGCGGAGCCGGCAATGAAGCGACGGCGGTTGCTGCCGACAGCTCGCCGGCCGCGGCGGCAAAGATCAGCGCTTATACCGATGCTTATAATGCCCTGCTTGACACCTATGGCCTGCCCGTGACCGTCCAGACCTATAAGGAGGCGAACATCGCGCGCCGGTCGCCTGCCGACGACATCTCGATCAGCCAGGGTTGGATAGAAAACGCCGAGGGCAAGCTGAAGGCCGCTCGCGCCTTGCCGGGCAGCCTGGGCGCGCTCGACGCCGCTGCGGCGAAACTGGACGATGCGCTGACGAAGGTGCTGGCGCGGCTCGAACCGCTCTATGCCTATTACAACGCCAAGAGCTATCGCCAGGACGGGCTCGAACGCGGCAGGCGCGAAGACGCGCAGATGATCGCGGAATTCGATGCCGCCATTACCGCCCTGAACGATTTCAACACCGCACTGCTGCATCAACGCCACGCCCGCGTGGAGAGCGAGCTTGCCGCGCTCAAGCAACGGGGCGACACGCTCGGCTATACCAACAAGCTGGCGATGCAGCAGGCGGAGGATCTGGTCGGCCTGTTCAAAAAGCCCGCCGATCTGAACGATCCGGCGGTGCTGGGCAAAGCCGATACGCTGGCCGCCTCGATCGAGGCGCTGTTGTCCGAACAGCAAAAATCCATCGCCTCCGCCAGAACAAAGGCGGTCGAGCCCGTGGAGAAGAGCAGGATCGGGATGTACGGCGTCGTCGCCGATCTGCTCGGATCGATGGTCGGGCAATATCGCCAGCTGAAGCAGTCGCACAGCGCGAGCGACATGCAATCCACCGTCGATGCCTATAACCGGGCCGTCAGCGCGGCGAACGGGATTCCTTGAGGTTCGGGGAGGTTCGGGGAGGTTCGCGCGGCTTCCTAGCGCCGGAGCCCCGCCAGCGCCGCCGCATCACCGGCCCGGCCACTGGTACTGGAGAGGATCGAATAGATTTCGCCGATGACGGTGCGCAGGTCCGAGAAGCTGCGCGCGGCGATGGCGGCTTCCCCGCGCACCACCAGGGCGTCGAACCGGCCGGTATCGAGCGCCGCGTGGCGTTGTTCGCGCCGCAGATAGGTGAACTGGTCGATCAGGAAATCGGGCTGTTCGATCAGTACGCGGTGGAGGATCGCGGTCATCGCCTCGATCGCGCGCTCGGCGACCTTGAACTGGCCGTCGTCCAGTGCGCGCTGCGCGGTCGCATAATGTTGCTGGACCTGAGCATGGGCTGACTCGCTCATCGACGCGGTGAGCTGGCGGGCGAGGCGCTCGGTCTGGGCGAGGTCGCTGGCGAGCACCGCGGCGCGCAGGTCGGGGCGGTGGCGCAGGCGGGAAATCTCCTGGCGGATCAGCCGCGCTTCCTCAGTGATCGAGCGATAGCCGTCGGCTTCGTCGACGGTGCGGAGCCGGTCGAACTGCTGGTCGAGGCGGCGGCGCAGCACCGCGATCTCGGGCTGGCAGTGCGCGCGGAGCGTGTCGGAGATCGCGTCGAAACTGCGGTCGACCGCCGTCAGCGCGTCAGTCGCGAAAGCCCGGCCGTTCGTGCCGAAATCGATCCGGGCGAGATCGTCGACATAGAAGCTGTGGTCGCGCAGATGCAGGCCCTGTTCGGGGATCTCGACCGAGCAACGGATCAGCTGACTATCGTCGATCTGCCAGTGCACCACGACCTGGTCGCCCGGCATCAGCGGCGCGACATGCGGCGGCAGATCCTCCCCGCTCAGCCGGAAGGAGCCGATCAGCAGGTTCGCCTCAGGCTCGAGCACGCCTTCGGCCTGCTCATAGAGCTCGATATCGATCCAGTCGGTCGCGCCGGGTGCCAGCTTGCGGGCCGAGCGGAGCGCCTTCACGCCCTTTTGCGGCAGCATCTCGCCCTTGCGCACGATCGGTTCGAGGATGTTGATCGAGCGGACGCCGTCGCCGTCCTCGACCTTCACCGCGATGGTGCTGGTGCAGGGCGCACCCGCCGCGACCGCCGAGATGCGGGTGATGACCAGATCGGCGCACGCATCCTCGATCCGCGCGCCTTCAGCGTCGACGACCGTCATCGTCACCTTGGTCTCGCCGGCGCCGAGCTGGACGGTGAAGATCGGTCCCTCGGCAACGAGCCGCTCGCCATAGTCGCGGCCATCGCTGGCGGTGGCGGTGACGCGCAGGCCCGTGGCGTCGCCGACGGCGGTGACGCGGATGCGGGCGCGATCCTTCGCGGTGCGCGCCTCGAAATCATAGGAGACGCGCGTGCCGGCATCCTGCTGCACGCGGCTCTTCTTGCTGACGGTCTCGCCGTCCGACCATTGCCGGCTCTCGGCGTAGACCGCTGCGCCGCGCGCGACCGCGGTCATCGGATCGATGTCGAGATCGGTTTCGATGCCGAGCTCCAGCGGCACGCGCCGGCGAACGATCGGCATGCGCGAGGGGCCGCCGATCAGCACCACCTTGCTGATATCCTCGGGCGTATAGCCATTGTCGGCGATCACCTTGCGGCACAGCTCGATCGAGCGGTCGACCTTCTCGGAGACCAGTTCCTCCAGCGCCTCGCGGGTGAGCACTGCCTCGATATAGATCGGACGGCCGGCCTGGTCGGTCGCGCCCACCTCGCGCTCCGACACGAAGATCATCGCTTCGTTCGAGGTCGACAGTTCGATCTTCGCCTGTTCCGCATTGGACAAGGCAAGCGCGATCAGGCGGCGGAATTCGGGGCGGTCCTGCGCGTCGTCGGGGAGCTGGAATTCGGCCTTGAGCCAGGGGCGGACGATCGAATCGACGATCATGCGATCGAAATCGCTGCCGCCGAGCATGTTGATGCCCTCATGCGCCTCGATCGAGACCGATCCATCGATCGCGCGGACCAGCGCCACATCGAAAGTGCCGCCGCCCAGATCATAGACCAGGAACAGGCCGGTGCGCGATTCGGGGCGTTCGAGGCAGGCAAGTGCCGCGGCGACCGGTTCCTGCAACAGGCCGACCTGGCCCAGCTCGGCGGCGAGCGCGGCGCGGATCGTCGCCTCGGACTGCATCTGGTTGAAGGCGGCGGGTACGGTGACCACGGCGCCCTGGATCTCGGTATCGCCGACGCCGGCGCGGACCTGCTTGAGCAATTGGCGCAGCACTTCGGTGCTGGCTTCTTCCGGCGTGATCGTGTCGCCCTCATTGCCGAAGGGCAGCGTGGTGCTGGTGCCGAGCAGCCGCTTGAAGCGAGCGGCGATGCCTTCGGGTGCGATGCGCAGCTGGTCGTATGCGCGCTTGCCGACATAGCGGCCGCCATTGCGGTCGCGCATCACCACCGAGGCGAGCACATCCTCCCCGCTGACGGCCTTGAACAGCTCCAGCGTGCCGCCGCGATTGCCGACGATCGCCGAGTTGGATGTGCCGAGATCGATTCCGAGATACATTCAGGCGTTCCTCAACAGGACTTTCCCGGCGACGATCGGGGCAGACGGCCCCATGATGGTCGGCTCGATCGTCGTATGGACGACCGCGTCGGCATCGACGTCTTCGGGGTTGATCGGGCTGGCGGGCAGGGCGGGGGACCAGGGCTCGCCGTCGAAGGTGACGAGGCGCATCGATTGCCGGTCGAGGATCGACTCGAGCTTGCGCCGGGCGAAGCGCAACGTTGCCTCCCCGCTCTGCACCCGGGCCTCGGGTACGAAGGCAAGCTCGCGTTCGAGCGCGAGGCACAGCTTCCAGTAGTTGACCGCAAGCTCGGCCAGCGCCCCGTCGCTCATCTTGGCGTCCGGGGCTGGGGCTGGAGGAAGCGCACATCGTCGCGCAGCTTGACCAGCACGTCCTGGGGCGGGACCTGCTCGATCATCCAGCCCATCAGGATCAGCGCGGTGTCGCGATAGCCATATTCGTTGTTCAAGGTGATGCCGAGGTCGCGCAGCACCCACCAGGGTCCGGCGACTTGCGGCGTGCTCGAATTGCAGGATTCCTCGAACGCATAGATCAGTTCGCCGATCAGCCCCGGTGCGTCGGTGCCGATCACTGCCCTGGGCAGATGCCGCGCGAATTCCCGGTGATGCTTGCGAACCATGTCGCAGACGCTGCGCAGCCTCTCGAACAGCGCGTTGGAAATCAGCACCGGCATCTCGTTTTCGATGACCTGCTTCAGGTTCGGCACCTGGGCGAAGCAGGTGACCAGGGCACGGGCGAGACGGAGCGCGATATCGAATTGCTTGAAGTCATTGGCGAGGTCGACCGCGAGTTCGCGGATGCGCTTGAGGATCGCCGCCGAGGACGGGTCGTCGAGCCCGCGCGCTGCCTCCAGGATCTGGATCGGGCGGCGGAGCTGCGACCACATGTCGAGCGACGACAGCAGCGAGGTCGCGATCCCCTGGTCGAAGGGCCGTTCGCGCAAGCGGTCGACATAGGTCGAGATGCGTTCGCTGAGCTGTTCCAGCCGGCGATCGATATTCGCCCCATGCGCCGCGGCGACCTTTTCGAGGAACACAGTGCCGCGCCCGTCGCTGGCAGCGGCGGAACGGAGCATCGCGTTGGTCAGCGCGGAGCGGCCGTCCTGCGAGTCCGCGAAGCAGGGCGCGAGCGTCGCGGCGATCTCGCCGAGCCGGTCCTCGACCGCGCGGTTCCATTGTTCCGGGTCGACCGGCTTGAACCCGGCGCGGAGCCGCGCCTCGTCGATCCGGTCGAGCGTCGTGTCGGCACTCCATAGCTGCGCGTCACCGAGCACGGCGAGTGTTGCGTGGAGATCGCTTGGCCGAGCGGCGGCGAGCGTCGTGCTGAGGTTCAGCCGGGCCAGGCCATAAGCCGAATCCCGCGCATCGGCGATCGCGGCGATGTCGCCTGCGACGATCGCCGCTCGGGCCTTCGCCTGTGCTTCGGTCGAGCATTCAGGAAGCCAGCCAAGCTCCTGGCCAAGCCGGTCGCGCGCCGAGAGCAGGCGCGCGCGTGCTGCGTCGAGCCGCGCTGGATCCTGCCCGGGTTCGAAGGACAGGTCGTCGAACGCCTGGCTGATGCGCTCGCTCGTGGCGTCGAGCGCGATGCCAAGGATGGCAAAGGCGTTGTCGGCCAGCGCGATCGCGCCGTCGGCGGTCTGGTGGCCAGCGGCCTCATCTTCCGGCGCTTGCTGCCGCGCAACGATGCGGCGCAGTCGGGCGGCCGTTTCCGGTGTCTCGACCGGGGGCTCGACTTCGGATTCGGCGACGGGGGGCCGCCTGCTCAGCCAACTCACGGTGCGCACTCCCGAACGATTCGGCGCGCGCGAAACGCGACGATGCCGAGGGGAGAATGCCGGGCCCAGGTAAATATTCGCTTTAGGAAAGCGGCGTTTTCAGGCCTCCAGCCGCATCACGACCCGCGTGCCCGTATCGTCGCTCTCCGTGCTCAGCGTGCCGCCGGCCTGGCGGGCGAAGGCCTCGACCAGGCGGCTGCCCAGGCCGTTGCCCTTTTCGGGCAGGGCGGCGTCCTTCGGCATGCCGACGCCGTCGTCGGCCACGGTCACGCGCCAGCCGCCCTCGGTCCGGTTGCGCAGCGTGACGCTGATCGAGCCGAGATCGCGCCCCGGAAAGGCGTGCTTGGCGGCGTTGGTGACGAGCTCGTTGACGACCAGCCCGATCGAGACGGCGCGATCGCGCGGCACGGCGGCGTGGTCGCTGTCGCAGGACAAAGTGATGCCGCCCTGGAGGAACAGCGATTCGGCGAGCGCGGCACAGAGATCGGTCAGATAGTCCCTGATCTCGACGGTGCCGGGCTGGCCGGTGCCGCGATAGAGATGGCGGTGTGCCCGGGCGATGCTGTCGACCCGCATCTGCGCCGTTTCCAGCGCCGCTGCCGTCGCGGGCTCGCGCGCCCGGCGCTTCTGCAGGTCGAGCAGGCCAGCGACGATCGCGAAATTGTTCTTCATGCGATGATCGAACTCGGCGAGGAACAGGTCGCGCTCGGCGATCTCGCGGTCGCGCTCCTGCGTGGCGTGGTGGGCGGTGCGGCGGAACAGCTCGGCGATGGCGATGGTCATGACCGTGGTGACGATCACGATGCCGACCGAGAAGGCGCCCGCGCTGTTGACGAATTTGAACGAGCGCTCGAGCGGGTAGAGGAAATACCAGATATAGAGGATCATGATCGTCGCCGTCAGCGCGCCGGCAAAGGCGCGGGCGAACAGCGTTGCGAGCATGATCGCCGGATAGATCAGCGCGAAGGGTGCTGCGCCGCCCGCCACCATGTCGAAGCCCAGCCGCAGGATTCGCGCGCCGACCACGATCAGCAAGGTGACGCCGACCTGGGTCACCCAGACAGGTATCGCCGGCGACAATCGTTCACATAAATCAAAGGCGCCGATGCGGGACATAAGCGAAGTCACCCCGCGCACGCGCCCAAGTCAAGCGACGTTGCGACAAAGATGAGCCATATCAATGACTATATGAGCGATCGCCCATTTCGTCCCGCCAGATCGGTTATATAATGCCAGGCGACGCGGCCCGAACGGCTGCCGCGCCGGGTCGCCCAGCCGATCGCCTCGACCGGGTCGAAGGGCAGGCCGTACGCGTCGGCATACCCCTTCACGATGGCGATATAGCCGTCCTGGTCGATCACGTGGAAGCCGAGGCTGAGCCCGAACCGGTCGGCGAGGGCGAGCTGGTCGTCCACCGCGTCGCGCGGATTGATCGCGCTTTCCTGCTCCGCGATGTCGCGCGGGATCAGGTGACGGCGGTTCGAGGTGACGATCAACCGGGCATTGGCGGGCCGCGCCTCGGCCCCGCCCTGGAGCATCGAGCGCAGCGCGCGGGCGTCGCCCGCCGCGTCGAAGCCGAGATCGTCGATGAACAGGACGAAGGACCGCGGCAGCGGCGCGATGGCGGCGAACAGCGCCGGGAGGGTGTCGAGCCGGGTCGTCACCACTTCGATCAGCGCGAGATTGCCGCCCGATGCCTGGACATGGGCGACCGCGCTTTTCACGAGCGCCGATTTGCCGGTGCCGCGTGCGCCCCAGAGCAGCGCGTCATGCGCGGCCGCGCCCTTCGCCAGGCGATCGAGATTGTCGACCAGCGCAGTCTTCTGGAGATCGATATTCTGGAGCTGTTCGAGCGGCAGCCCGACAAAGTCGCGTGCCGCCGTCAGCGTGTCGCCCCGCCAGATATAGGCCGGGTGCACGAGCGGGTCGGCCGGTGGCGGCGGCGGCGGGGCCAGGCGTTCCAGCGCATCGGCGATGCGGATGAGAGGGTCGGTCATTCCCGGCCTGTTACAACCCCCCGCCTACCAGGCAATAGTCTTCACCGGGGAGGGAGGGTTCAGCTGTTGAGCGTCCTCAGCACCGCCTGCGCCGCATCCCGATCCTGGAAGCTCGGATCGGCCAGCGCCGCCTGGATTTGCCCGGCAGCCTCGGCCTTGCGGCCGAGATCGGCATAGACCTGGCCGAGGTGCCAGCGCAGCACGGCATGGTCGGGCGCGATCGATACGGCCTTTTCTAGCAGCTGCAGCGCTGGGGCATTCTCGCCCGACTGGTAAAGCGCCCAGCCATAGGCGTCGGTTGCGGCCGGGTTCATCGGGGCGAGCTTGTACGCGGCTTTGCCATAGGCCAGGCCGGTCTGGTCGTCCTCATCGCCGAGATAGGCATAGGCCAGTTCCGCCAGCAGCGCGGCGTCGCGGTTGCCGACGCGCTGGCGCAGGCCCTCGAGCGTCTCGATCGCCGAATCCCATTCGCCCCCGGCGATCTGCCAATGCGCAGCGAGGCGCTGACCGGCGATGTTCTGCGGGTTCTGCGACAGGAACAGCGCCAGCACATTGGCCGCGGCGGGCCGCTGGCCGGCACGGTCGAGCGCATCGACCGCCCGGAGCATGGTCGGCTCGTCGAAATGCACGTCGGCGGCGCGGCGATAGGCGGCCGCTGCGTCGGCGTAACGGCCCAGCACCATCAGCGTGTCGCCGACCGCGAGATGCGCGGCGGGCGCGCCGGGATTGTCGCGGGCGAGCGCCTGGGCCTGGGCCAGCGCACTGCCGGCATCGCCCGCGTCGATCAGCCCACGCAGATAGCCGACCCGGCGGATCGGATCGTCGGGCGCCTCGTTGGCAGCGGCGGTGAGGATCGGCAGGCTGTCGTCGGTGCCGAACGGGGCCGATCCCTCGCGCGACGGCCAGGCGGCGCGGTCGAGGAACTTGCCCGACCAGTCGCGTTCGCCGGTGCGCTCGAAGGCGCGGGCGACGAGGCTGAGCGTATAGGTGTCGGCATCGCCGCGCAGCGCCACGGGGCGAAGCGCCTCGAGCGCACCCTTCGCATCGCCCGAGCGCAGCAGCGCGGCACCGAGTAGGCGGCGCGCGGTGATGTTCATCGGCTGGCGGCCGACGACCTGGCGGAACTGCTCGATCGCCTGCTCAAAGGCGCCGGCCTGATAGGCAAGCGTGCCGCCGAGCAGCAATGCTCCGGGGATGTCGCCGAGCTGCCCGGCGGTCCGCTCCATCAGGGTGCGGGCCAGATCGAAATTGCCGGCGCGCGCGGCGAGCACTGCCTGGAGATAATAGGCCTGTGGGCTACCCGGCCGTGCAGCGAGCGCCTTGCGCGTCGCCTCCAGCATCTCGCCATAGCGTCCGACATCGCCCAGCGTGCCGGCATATTCGATCAGCGCCGGGTGGAAATAGGCGTCATGCTTCAGCGCCTGCTCGAACCAGGGCAGGGCGGCAACCAGGCCGTATTGGCCGCGCACCAGCTCGCCGCGCAAGGTCAGCGCCGCGATATTGTTGCGGTCGATGGCAAGCGCGCGGGTCGCAGCGTCGATCGCGCCGGCAATGTCGCCGCTATTGTAGCGGACCCGGCCGAGATCGGACCAGGCGGCGCTGTCGTTCGGCGACGCGGCGAGGATATTGGAGAGCGTGCGCTGCGCGCCGGGCAGGTCGCCCTGCGCCGCGTGGGCAAGGGCGCCGACCCGGGCGGCATAGCCGGCATAGAGCGGTTTCGCCTTGGCGGCCTCGGCGAGGGCGCGCTTGGCGTCGCCCTGGAGCAGCCAGGCATGCGCGTAGAGCTGATGCGCACGTTCGATATCGAACCCCGTCGCCCGGGCGCGACCCAGCTCGCCCTCGGCCGCGACGCCGTCGCCGAGCGCGAGGAAGATGCGGGCCATCACGGCATGGGCCAGGCCCCAGTCGGGATCGGCCTTGATTGCCGCCTGGGCATGAGCGCGGGCGGCGCTGATATTGCCGAGCTTGAGCAGGCCGAGGCTCTGGCCGAGTTCGGTGCGTGCGCTGGCGGCGTCGGCGCGCACGGGGCGTGTCACCGCAAAGGCGAAGGCGAGCGCGCACAGCAGGGCAGCGCCGCTCGCGACGATGAACACGCCCCAGCGCCGCGTGCGCCCGGCCTTGCTCCGGGAGCGGCGACGCCGCCCATTGGCATGCGACGGAAGGTCCGGCGCGGCGAGGGGCTCGGCACGGACGGAGAAGCGGGTCGGCGATTGCTCAAGCATGGAGGTCATAGCTCTTCAGCAGGTCGTACAGCGTCGGGCGGCTCACCCCGAGCAGCTTGGCGGTGTTCGAGATATTGCCCTCGGCCCGGGTCAGGGCGTGGCGGATCGCCTTGCGGTCGGCGGTCTCGCGCGCGGCGCGCAGGTTGAGCGGCACGTCGTCCGCGCCTTCGGCCAGGTCGAGATCGGCCGCGGTGACCAGCTTTCCCTCGGCCATGATCACCGCACGCTTCATGCGGTTCTCCAGCTCGCGGACATTGCCGGGCCAGCCCCAGGCATCGATTGCCGAGCGCGCATCGGGCGAAAGGCCGGTGACGGCGCTGTTCATCGACTTGGCGTATTTCTTCAGGAAGTGCCGCGCCAGCAGCCCGGCATCGCCGCTGCGTTCGGCGAGCGACGGAATGCGCACGACGATCTCGGCAAGGCGGTAATAAAGATCCTCGCGGAAACGCCCTTCCGCGACCATCGCGTCGATGTCCTGGTGCGTCGCGCAGACGATGCGCGTGTCGACGGCAATCGCCTTGCGCCCGCCGATCCGCTCGATCACGCGCTCCTGCAGGAAACGCAGCAGCTTGACCTGGAGCGGCAATGGCACGTCGCCAATCTCGTCGAGGAACAGGGTGCCGCCGCTGGCCTGCTCGATCTTGCCTTCGGTCGTCTTGATCGCACCGGTGAAGGCGCCCTTTTCGTGGCCGAACAGCTCGCTTTCGAGCAGGGTGTCGGGGATCGCCGCGCAGTTGATCGCGACGAACGCGCCTTTCGCCCGGCGACTGGAATCGTGCAGGCCGCGGGCGAGCAACTCCTTGCCCGTACCGCTCGCGCCGAGCAGCATCACCGAGACGTCGGCGCCGGCGACGCGCTCGATGGTGCGCGTCACTTTCAGCATCTCGGGCGAGGCGGTGATCATGCCGCCCAGTGCCGTCTCGCCGTCCTGGCGCTCGGCGAGGCGGCGATTCTCCGCCTCGAGCGCATGGACGTGGAAGGCGCGCGCGACGATCAGGCCGAGCGCGTCGATATCGATCGGCTTGGCGTAGAAATCCCAGGCGCCGTCGCCGATCGCCTTGAGCGCGCTTTCGCGGGCGCCGTGGCCGGAGGCGACGATCACCTTGGTATCGGGCTTGAGCGCAAGGATCGCCTCCAGCGTGGCGAAGCCTTCGGTCACGCCGTCGGGGTCCGGCGGCAGGCCGAGATCGAGCGTGACGACCGCCGGCTCCTCGGCGCGCAGCGCGTCGAGTGCCGAGGCGCGGTCGCTGGCGACGATCACTTCATAATCCTCATAGGCCCAGCGCAGCTGGCGCTGCAGGCCGAGATCGTCCTCGACGATCAGCAGCTTGGGTTTGGGGGTGCCGGTGCCGTTCATGCCGCTTTCCCGAACTGCATGTCGCGCGCGGCGGGCAGGGTGACGCGGAAGCGCGATCCTTCGCCCTCGCGGCTGTTGACCTCGAGCGTGCCGCCCATCGCCTGGGCGAGCTGGAGCGCTTCATAGGCGCCGATGCCGAAGCCGCCCGTCTTCGACGAGACGAAGGGCTTGAACAATTTTTCGCGCAGAAAGGCAGGCGACATGCCGCAGCCCTTGTCGATCACGTCGATCTCCACTCGTGTGTCCTTTACCGCCACCGCGATCGTCACGGGCTCGGCAGGGTTGCTTGCCTCGATGGCGTTCTGGACGAGATGGCCGAGCAATTGCTCGAGCCGCGCCGGGTCGGCGAGCGCCACCGCTTGGCCGCGCGAAACGGTGGCGATCGGGTGCTGGGTACGCCGCCGGGCCGCGACTCGCTCGATCAAGGGCGACACCTCGACCGCACGCAGCTCTTCGGCGCGGCCGGAATGATGTTGCGACAGGCGGGCGAGCAGGTCGTTCATACGCCCGGCCGAATCCTGCAGGGTCGCGATCATGTCGGCGCGGAACTCGGGATTGTCGGCGTGGCGTTCGGCGTTGCGCGCGGTCAAGGTCAGCTGGCTCACCAGATTCTTGATGTCGTGCATGATGAAGGCGAAGCGGCGATTGAACTCGTCGAACCGCTGCGCATCCGATAGCGCCTCCTGCGCGCGGGCTTCCGCAAGGTAGCTCGCGACCTGGCGGCCGGCGATACGCAGCAGATCGAAATCCTCCCAGTCGAGTGACCGGTCGACCGGCGGGCGGGCGAGCAGAATCGCGCCTTGCAGCCGGTCGAGATGGACCAGCGGCACCAGCGCCCACGCCGTGCTCTCGTCAGTCATCCACAAGGGCACGCTGGCGAGTTCGCCCGGCTCCGCGGTGTCGCCGCGCACCATGTCGAGTTCGACGATCCGGCCGGTCGTCGCGAGATAGGTTGCGAGCGCTTCGTCCCCGCCGATCGGCGGCAGGCCCTCGGGCGCCCAGTTCCAGTCGGCGCCGATGCCTAAACCTGTCCCTTCGGGCACGAGCAGGAGTCCTGCGGGCGAATCGGTCAGGTCTGCCACTGCCTTGACGATGCGCTCGTCGAGCGGGGCCGCGCCCTCGCCGGGCTTGCCCAGCGTATCGGTGAAGCGAGTCCATTCGGCGCGGTAATCATAGCGGTGCCGGAAAAAATGTTTGGCCACCTTCACCTTCGCCCAGGCCCGGACCCAGGGCGAGGAGAGGATGGTCAGAACGGCGGCGGTCGACCCGAACACAAAGGCGGTCTGCAGCACCCGGGCATTGTCGCCGCCGAACGCCGCGATCGCGCTGGTCGCGGCCAGCATGATCACCGCGTAGAGCAGGGTGATGGCGAACGTCAGCGTCTGCCACGCGACTGTCCGCGAGAGCTGGAGCGTCCAGTCCCCGTTGCGCTGTACGGCGATGGCGAAGATGGGCGCCGCCAGCACCATGACCACGCCGCGTACGGCGATCAGCACCGCAGGCGCCAGGCTGGTAAGATAGGCGGTCGCATAGAGCACCAGGTCGATGCCCCACATCCCGGCCAAGGCAATCACCACCAGCGAGATGCCGCCGCGTGCCCGCGGCGCGACCGCCGAATAAAGATGGTTCACCAGAACCAGCGCACTGATCGCGACCATCGCGCGGAGCAGGGTCCTTACCGTGCCGAGCGCGGGCACCACGCCCGGGCCGATCGTCTCGTCGGTAACCGCAAGCCCGGCACCGATGACGACCAGGATCGCGACGACGCCGTAGATGATCGCGACGGCTCGAGCCTCGGGCCCGCCGCCGTCGCGCCGGACCAGCACGAACATGAAGCCCAGCCAGGCGATATTGCGCGCGCTCTCCGCGATGCGCGTCACCAGATCGGACGGACCGATGCCCGCCACGGCCAGCGCCCAGAGCGCAGTGACGCCGAGCGCGACGACGAAGGTCAGGCGGGGCAGGGCGGTCCCCGCATCGCGCAGCCGCGTCAGCGCCACGCCCGCGAAGAGCAGGGCGGCGAGCGCGTGGCTCCACAGGATGGCCGTCACCGGCATCGGATCAGCGCGCCCCCTCCGGCCAGAGCACGACGCGGATCGTCTGCAGCAGGATCAGCACGTCCAGAAAGGGCGAGTAATTCTTCGCGTAATAGAGATCATATTCCAGCTTCTGCCGGGCATCGTCGATCGAGGCGCCATAGGGATAGTTGATCTGCGCCCAGCCAGTGATGCCGGGCTTCACCATGTGGCGTTCGGCATAATAATTGAGCTGCTGCTCCAGGTCCTCGACGAACTGTGGGCGCTCGGGGCGCGGGCCGACAAAGCTCATCTCGCCCTTCAGCACCGACCAGGTCTGGGGCAGCTCGTCGATGCGCGTCTTGCGGATGATCCGGCCGATCCGGGTGATGCGCGGATCGTCCTTCTCGGCCCAGACCGCCTTGCCATCGATCTCGGCGTCCTGCCGCATCGAGCGCAATTTGATGACGTCGAAGCCGACGCTGTACAGGCCGACGCGGCGCTGGCGGTAAAAGGCCGGGCCCTTGCTCTCCAGCTTGATCGCGATCGCGGTGATCAGGATCAGCGGCAGGGTGACGATCAGCAGTACGAGGCTGGCTGTGATGTCGAACAGCCGCTTGAACATGCTGGACAGCATGCGGCCCGAGGAAAAGCCGTCGGAGAAGATCAGCCAGCTCGGGTTGACGCTCTGCAGGTCGACCCGGCCCGTCTCGCGTTCGAGGAAGGTCGAGATCTCGTTGACGTGAACGCCCGTGGTCTTGATGCGCAGCAGGTCCTTGAGCGGCAGCGCATTGCGGCGCTCCTCGAGCGCGAGCACCACTTCGCTCGCGTTGAGCAGCACGACATGGTCGGCGAGATTGTAGATCGCGTCACGCGCGATCGCCTCGGGGATGACGCGCGCCGCCTCGCTCATCGAGACATAGCCGACCACGACGAAGCCTGCGCCGGGCGTGGCGGCGAGCGCCTTCAGCCGCGCGGCGCGTGCGCCGGCGCCGAGCACGACGATGCGCCGCTTGAACACCTGGCCGCCAAGCGTCTTGCCGAGCAGGATGCGCAGCGCGATCAGCAGGCAGATCGCGATGCCCATCGAGTAGAGCAGGTTGGACCGCCAGAAGGTGATCGAGGGCACGAGGAAGAAGATCACGCTGAGGAAGATCACGCCCAGTGAGATCGCGACGAGCAGACGGGCAGCGGCGAAGCGCAGCGACTGGAGCGCGCCTGCGCCGTACACGCCGACCGCGATCATCGCGAGCTCGACCGAGGTGGCGAAGGTGATGAGCTGGGGGATTCGGTTCTGGATCGGGTCGAGCAGGCTGCCGATCTGGTGGATGCGCAGCGAATAGCCGAGCTCCCCCGCGACGACCAGCAGGATGAGGTCGAACAGGCCGAGCAGCAGCACGGCGTTGGGAATATAGTGCTTGAACAGCCTGATCATCGTCGTTCCAGCCTCTACGACCCACGTGTAAACAAATCCGACACGCGGCTTCGCTGTCGCAGAAATTGACAAACAAAGGTTGAACGCGAGCTCCTTAAGCCCCTCTCCTTCAGGGGAGGGGGAAGGGGTGGGGCAGCGTCGAGCGGGGCTCGATGCCCCGATCGGCGCTTCGACGCTGGCGCCGCGTTCGCGACTCCCCCACCCCAACCCCTCCCCTGAAGGGGAGGGGCGTAAGAAGAACATGGACCCGGATTGATCCACGACAGTTCCTAAGCCGCGCCTCCCGGGCTAAGGGGAGCGCGTCACAGGAGATCAATGCATGCCGCTTTCCAAGCCGATCATCCCTGTCATCCTGTCGGGCGGATCGGGCACGCGTTTATGGCCGATGTCGAAACCCGAGCGGCCCAAGCAGATGCTGGCGTTGACGGCCGAGGATACGATGCTCCAGCTGACAGCGCGGCGCGCCTGCGGGGAGCGGTTCGCGGCGCCGATCGTCGTCGCCAATGCGCGGCATGCCGACATGGTCGAGGAACAGCTCGAGGCGGTCGAATCAGCGGCGCAGGCGCTGATCCTCGAGCCGATGGGCCGCAACACCGCGCCCGCGATCGCGCTGGCGGCGCTGGCAGCGGGCGGCGGTTCGGATGCGCTGCTGGTGATGCCGTCCGACCATGTCATCACGGATGTGCCGGCCTTTCATGCCGCGATCCATGCGGCGATGCCGTTGGTGGCGGAAGGATGGCTGATCACCTTCGGGATCGATCCGCATGCGCCCGAGACGGGCTATGGGTGGATCCATGTCGGCGAGGAGATTTCCGGCGGCGTCCACCGGGTGGCGAAGTTCGTCGAGAAGCCGCCGCGCGACAAGGCCGAGGCGATGCTGGCGGCGGGCGACCATGCCTGGAACGGCGGCATCTTCCTGTTCCGCGCCGACATCTATCTCGGCGCGCTCGCCGCCCATGCGCCCGAGATGTTGCACGCCTGCCAGCAGGCGATGGCGGCCGCCCGCACCGAGGGTTGCCGCATCTATCCCGATGCCGATGCCTTTGCCGCCTCGCCGGCCGATTCGATCGATTATGCGGTGATGGAAAAGGCCGAGCGCGTCGCGGTGGTGCCGGTCAGCATGGGCTGGAGCGATGTCGGTAGCTGGGATGCGCTGCACGAGATCAGCGTTGGCGATGCCGACGGCAACGTCCATCACGGCGAGGTCATTGCGATCGATACCGCCAATTGCCTGGTGCGCAGCGACGGCGTGCGTATCGCGATCGTCGGGGTGGAGGACCTGATCGTCGTCGCCAGCGGCAATGACGTGCTGATCCTGCCGCGCGGGCGCAGCCAGGAAGTGAAGAAGCTGATCGAAGCGATGAAGGGCTGAGCCGACAGGCGAGCAGTCTGTTGGAGACTTTTGTCACACCTATGTGACCTTATCCGCCAGATTTCTTCAGATTTTATACAATGATATCAGCATTTTGTCGGAACGATGCATCGTAACCGTGTGACAAAATTCGTCTGTGTGTTCGGCGCTTGCATATCAAATACCACGTTATATAACGTGTTATGTGATTGGAAGGAGTGACGCATGGCAGGCGATATCGTTGCCGAACTCGGGCATCTTTTCCTCGGCACCCGGCTGAAGCGGCTGGCGGAACGGATGCAGGCGGACGTGCAGAAAGTGGCGGCTGAGGCCGGCCTGCCGATCCAGCCGAGCCAGTATCCACTGCTCGCGCTCATCGAACGCGAAGGCAGCATGACCGTCGGCCAGATCGCCGAGACGCTCGGCATCAGCCAGCCCGGGGTGACGCGCAACATGGCCCGGCTGATCGAGCTCGGCCTGATCGACATGACGCGGGAAGGGCGTGACCAGCGCCAGAAATCCTTGTCGCTGAGCGACGCGGGCAAGGCAGCGATGGAAGTGTCGAAGCGCGAAGTCTGGCCGCGGATCGACATGGCGGTCGCCGCGCTGTGCGAGCCCTTGTCCGGGCCGTTGCTCGGTCAGATTTCGGCGATCGAGCGAGCGCTCGACGAGAAGCCGCTCGATCGGCGCGCCGCCGATCTCGGGCTGACGATCCTGCGCTACGATGATTCGCTGGCGCGGGATTTCCACGACATCAACGCCGAGTGGATCGAGACGATGTACCGGCTGGAGCAGGCCGACCGCGATGTGATGGAGAATCCCCGAGAGCGGATCGTCGATCCGGGCGGCGACATCCTGTTCGTCGAGGCCGAGGGGCTGGGCGTGGTCGGGACCTGCGCCCTGCGGAAGACCGGGCCGGGGCAGTTCGAACTGACCAAGATGGGCGTGCTGGCCTCGGCGCGCGGGCGCAAGGCCGGTGAATTCCTCCTTCGTGCTACGATTGCGCGCGCAGCGGATATGGGTGCGGAGACGCTCTACCTGCTCAGCAACCGCAAGAGCGAGGCGGCGATCCATCTCTACGAGAAGCTCGGTTTCGTGCACGATACCGACATCATGCGCGATTTCGGCGCCCGCTATGAGCGGTGCGACGTCGCGATGCGCTACCGGCCGGCGTAGGGCCGACCCGTCCACAATCGTCATGCCGGACTTGTCCCGGCATCCACTGGCCCGCAAGAGCCTTGGCCTTTGATGTGCGGCACAGTGGACCCCGGGACAAGCCCGGGGTGACGGAAGATGTGTTGGGGGCGCTCGAAAACCTGGCCCGTCACCCCATCAGCGCTTCCGCCTGGTCGAGCGTGTCCTTGAACGTTGCAACCACTGCCTGGTACGGCGCGGGGCTGGCCATATCGAGGCCGGCGCGCTTCAGGATGTCGACGGGATAGTCGGACCCGCCGGCCTTCAGCACGCTCAGATAATTGTCCCGCTCCTTCGCGCCGCCCTTCAGGATCGAGCGGGCGAAATAGGACGCGGCCGAGATGCAGGTCGCATACTGATAGACGTAGAAGCTGGTGTAGAAGTGCGGGATATATGCCCATTCCGAGGCGTAGGACGGGTCGATCGCGACCTTGGGGCCATGATAGCGCTTCAGCAGGTCGAGATAGATCGCGGTGAACTTCTCGCCCGACAGGCCTTCGCCCGCCTCGGCCTTGTCGTGCACCGCAAGCTCGAACTCGGCGAACATCGCCTGGCGGTAGAAGGTGCCGCGCATCGCCTCGAGCTGCTGGCCCAGATAGAAGAGCTTCTCTTCCCTGGTCTTGGCCTGCTTGACCATATAGGCGGCGAGCAGCTGCTCGTTGCAGGTCGACGCGATCTCCGCGAGGAAGATCGGGTAGTCCGACTTCTCATAGACCTGGTTCTTGTTCGAGAGCAGCGAGTGCATCGCATGCCCCCATTCATGCGCATAGGTGGTCATCCCGTCGTAATTCTCGCCGAGATTGAGCAGCAGATAGGGGTGCAGGTCGTAGGCCGCGCCGGGGTTCATATAGGCGCCCGATTTCTTGCCCGGCCGCGGCAGCGGGTCCATCCACTTCGCCGCGGTCGCCTTGGCGAACAGCGCGCCATATTCCGGACCGAGCGGCTTGACCGCTTCGATCGTCGTGGTGCGCATCTCCGCCAGGCTCACCTTCTTGTCGAGCTGAACGAGCGGGGGATAGATGTCGTAATAGGCCATGTCGGGCAGCTTGAGCATCCGCCGGCGCAGCTCGAAATAACGGTGCAGCTGGGGCAGGCCGTTGTTCGTTTCCGCGACGAGCGAGCGGTACACGGCCTCGGGCACATTGGCGCCCGACAGGTACATCGCCAGCGAGGTCGGGTACTTGCGCGCTTTCTTGCGGAAGATGTCGGCCTTCACATGGCTGAGATAGGCGGTGCCGAGCGAGCTCTGGAACCGACCATATTCGGCCCAGAACGTGTCGAACACCAGCTTGCGGTCGGCGCGGTTGGGCGCGTCGCGGGTGAGGGTATAGGCCTGGTCGTCGAGCCGGACCTGCTTGCCGGTCGACAGGGTGACGGTCGGCCAGGGAATGTCCGACGCGACCAACTGCTCGCGCGTGTCGCGCGCACCTGAAAAGGGTGAGGACGTGCCGGCGAGGAGATTCTCGCCCTCTGGCGACAGGGTATGTTCTTCCTGGCGCAGGATGTCGGCGAGATAGAAATCGAAGCGCTTCTTCAGCACCTCATTGGCCGCGACGAAACCGTCGATCTTCGCCTTGCCGATCGCGAGCAGCTCCGGGGCGATCCAGGATGTGGCCTCGCCGAACGCGGTGAACATGTCGTTCGCCTGGGCCTGCTTCTCCTGCGCGGCGGCGACGCGAAGGTCCTCGTCCGCCTTCAGGCTGATATAGGTATAGACCCGGCTGGCGACGCGGCCGAGATCCGACTGGGCGACCAGCGCCGCGGCGAGCGAGTCCGCGCTGGTGCCGAGCGTACCCTTGAACTTGAGCAGACCGGGGATTTTCGCGAGCACATCCTTGCGTGCGGCGTCCCAGGCGGCGTCATTGGGATAAAGCTCGCTCAGGTCCCAGGCGGCGACGGTGCCGGCGGTTGCGGCATCCTGCGCCCAGGCGGGCATGGCGGCGGCAAGCGTGGTCAGGGCAGCGGCGGCGAGAGCCTCGCGGCGCGAAAGACTGGTCATGTGACGGGAATCCCCCAAAGTATCGATTGCAACGACTTTGTCGCGCTTCCCGGCGCTTGGGAAGGGGGTGTGCCGATAAACTAACGCACGTCTGCTGCGAACGGCACGCCTGGACCGCTCAACGACACAAAGTCGGCGGCGGCGCGGGCTGTATGGGCGGGATGAAGGCGATGCCGTCGAGCATACGGACCCGTGGGATAAGCGCCGCGGGCACCTGCTCGCCGCGATAGAGGATGTAGAGCCGCGTCGGATCGATCCGGCCGGCGAGGAAGGTGCGGCGATCCTTGTCGATCCGCGCCTGCACCGATCGTGGGATGCGTGCGACATACATGTGGCGCATCGGGCGGCAGGCCAGCATGGCGCGCCAGCCGATCTCCTCGGTCAGCCGCAGGTCGCGGTGCGGATCGGGCGGCTGAAGCTCGATCGCCGAGGCGCTGGCGATCAGCGCCTGCCAGCGCGGATCGCGCGTCGCGCCATAGGTGCCGGGCTTGCTCGCCAGCGCGGTCTGGGGGCGGATCGCGGCGAACATCGCTGACATGTCGGCGACCTGCAGTACCAGAGCCGCGGCAAGCACCAGCATACGCCGTTCGAGCCGGTAGGCGGTAAGGATGGCGGCATAAACCATGGTGTAGGCGACCGGCCAGAACAGCCGCCCGGAGCCGCGGACCAGATCGAGCGCATCGACTACCCGTTGGGGCAGGGGCACGAACAGGATGCGCTGGCCGTGCAGGACCAGCACATTGGTGATGGCGAGCAACGTGAGCACGGCAAAGGCGGGCAGGAGCCAGCGCAGGTCGCTTGGTTCGGCTTTCCGTGCGCGGATCGTGGCGACGATCGCGACGAGGACGAGCAGGATCAGCCCGGTGCCGAGATACTGGAAGCCCTCATAGCCCATGGCGCTGTTCGGCGTCGACGGCAGGAACAGGGTATAGCCGGGATTGGCCGGGTTGATCAGCGCATCGAGCGCCATCGGGAAGCCGCCATAGGTGCCGGTGGACACGGGCGGATCAAGCAGGCCGTGCAGCAATGCCAGCCCCGTCGCCATCGCCCCGACCACACCGGTCATGGCGATAGCGCGGCGCCGGTCGGGCGCGGCGCCCGTCACCAGGTCGCGCAGCATCGCGCTGGCCCAGATCGCGCCGACGATCAGCAGCATATAGCTGTGGACCAGCCCCGCCACGCCGATCAACGCGAGCCAGGGCAGCCAGCGGCGCGACCGCGCGCGGTCGATGAAGATCCACAGTGCCCACAGGATCAGCCAGTGCGCGCAGAGATTGGCGTGGCCGTAGCGATTGTAGAGCGTCGGCAGCAGGGTGAGCAGCGCCGTGCCCAGCCAGGCGCTCGGGAAATCCGGCGCGTGCGGCTCCACCAGCAGCCAGGCGAAACGGACATGCAGCGCGAGGCTGATCAGCAGCCACCAGCCGATGAACTGGACGCCGGCCGGCAGGAAGGGGGCAAGCGGCTTGAGCAGCAGCCCGAGCAGCGGGTTGCCGTCCATCATCAGCAGGTGCACGCCCTCCGGCGCGAGGATCAGCGGTGTCGCGGTGCCCGGCCAGTCGCCCGACTGGAGATAGGCCGCGAGCCCGAGCGCAGTCGGCCCCCAGTCCTGGCCTGCCAGCACCCAGCCGACATTGGTGACGTCGAGGATCGCCGGATTCATCCAGGCGAGGAATGCGCCCAACGCGATCGCCGCGAGCGCGATGAAGCGAAGGGCAGTGGTGGCCATGATGCGCTTCTGCCCGATCAGCGCGACTATATGGTTAACGCCGCGGCGGCGGGCCGGGTGCGATGATCGCGACGCCGTCGAGCTTGGTCACTCGGTGGGCCAGCACCGGCGGCGCCTTGCCGTCGAGCAGGACATAGAGGCGGCGCGGGTCGGTCTGCCCCAGGATGAACGCCGCGCTGTCGCGCTGCAGGCGGCGGCGCACCGCCACCGTCTCGCGCGAGGCATAGAAGAAACGCACCGGCTTGCCCGCGACGATCGCGCGCCAGGTGACTTCCTCCATCAGCGCGAGATCGCGGTACATTTCGGGCGGCTCGAACTGGATCATGTCGGCCTGGGCGATCAGCGCGTCCCAGCGCGGATCGAGCGTGCGGTGATAGGGGCTGGTCAGCTCGGCCCACCCGCCGCTCTCGCGCGCCGATTTGAGCAGCGGCATCGTGTCGATCACCTGCAGCAGCAGCGCTCCCGCGAGCAGCCAGGTGCCGAACCGCATCCGCGCCACCACCACGATCGCCGCGAAGGCGAGCGTGTAGAGCACCGGCCAGAACATCCGCCCGGCCGCGCGGATCGGGTCGAGTGCCTTGCCGACCCAGTCGGGCATCGGCAGGCTGGCAATCACCACGCCGCGCCAGATGAGGTGCGGGGCGATCGCGACGATCGTCAGCACCAGAAAGGCCGGCAGCAGCCAGGCGAGGCGGCGGAACAGCTGGTCGTCGCGGATTTCCCCCCAGCGGCGGATGCCCTGAAACAGCGCCACGACGATGAGCGCGAGCAGTCCCGCACCGGGATAGTTCATCCCCTCCAGCGCCTGGGAGGGGTTGAGCGCCTTGGCCGGCAGCAGCGCCGAATAGGCGCCGGTATTCGGATTCCACAGCGCGTCGAGCGCCATTGAGAAACCGCCATAGCCGCCGACTGCGATGGTCGGTTCGCTGACCGTGCCGAGCAGGATCGGGACGATCAGCAGCGGTGCGACGACGATCGCCACATCGCCGAACATCCTCGCGCGGGCCCTGTTGTCAGGCGCCAGCAGGAATTGCCGCAGCATCGCGCTCGCCCAGATCGCCGCGACCATCACCAGGATATAGGGGTGGATCAGGATCGAGGCAGTGACGACCGCCACCCACCAGCCCGGGCGCTCGGATCGATCGGCGTCGACATAGATCCACAATGCCCAGAGGATCAGCCACTGCGCGCAGAGATTGACATGGCCGAAGCGCGCGAGGAGCACCGGCATCAGGGTCAGCAGCGCAGCGCCGATCCAGGTCGCCAGCGGGTTCGGGGTGAACCGCCGGACCAGCGCCGCGGCGAAAGCGGTATGGAGCAGGATGCAGGTCAGCAGCCACCAGCCGATATACTGGATACCGACCGGCAGCACCGAGGCGAAGGGCCGCAGCACCAGGCCGAGCAGGGGATTGCCGTCGGTCAGCGAGAGCGGAATGCCATCGGGCGCCATCAACAGGTTGGAATGCAGCGACGGCCATGGTGGCGGTGCGCGCAGATAGGCCGCCATGCCGATGACGGCCTGACCATGGTCATTGCCGTCGAGCAGCCAGGCAATGCGGGTCGGATTGAGGACGTTCGGGTTCTGCCAGCTGAAGAACACGGCCACGCTCAGGGCGAGCCAGGGAAGGATCCAGGTGAGCAGGCGGCGCATCGGGGGAGGGTCATGGCGGAGTGGGGGCGGAAAATCCATGGCCCAACGCATTCCTCCCCGGAACGGGGAGGGGGACCACGAAGTGGTGGAGGGGCTTGGAGCGCGGGGCAGATGTACCGTGCCCCTAGCCCCTCCACCACGCGCTGAAGAAGCGCGCGGTCCCCCTCCCCCGGAGGGGGAGGAATGAGAATGAGAATAAAAAAGGGCCGGAGGTTTCCCTCCGGCCCTTCTCTTTTCCAGCCGGTCGGCCGGACAGTCCTGGAATTCCGGCGCGGGCAAAGCCCGCGCTGTCGTCGGACGGGTTCGGCAGTATCCTGCCGACCCGCCGTCCGTCCTCGGGCGAGTCCTGCGCCAGTCTGGCGCAGGCCGCCCTTCGGATCAGAAGTCCATACCGCCCATGCCGCCCATGCCGCCGCCGCCCATGGGCATGGCGGGCTTGTCTTCCGGCAGCTCGGACACGGCGGCTTCCGTCGTGATGAGCAGGCCGGAAACCGAAGCCGCGTCCTGCAGGGCAGTGCGGACGACCTTGGTCGGGTCGATCACGCCGCTCTCGACGAGGTTCTCATACTTCTCGGTCTGGGCGTTGAAGCCCTGGGTCGGATCATTGCCCTCGAGCAGCTTGCCCGAGATCACCGCACCGTCATGGCCGGCGTTCGAGGCGATCTGACGGACCGGAGCATAGAGCGCCTTGCGGACGATATCGATGCCGCGGGTCTGGTCGTCGTTCGCGCCCTTCATGCCCTCGAGTGCCTTGGTGGCATAGAGGAGAGCCGTGCCGCCGCCGGGGACGATGCCCTCTTCGACTGCCGCGCGGGTCGCGTGGAGGGCGTCGTCGACGCGATCCTTGCGCTCCTTCACCTCGACCTCGGTCGAACCGCCGACCTTGATCACGGCAACGCCGCCGGCGAGCTTGGCGAGACGCTCCTGGAGCTTCTCACGGTCGTAATCGCTGGTGGTGTTCTCGATCTGCTGACGGATCGCATCCGTACGGCCCTTGATCGCGTCATGGTCGCCAGCACCATCGACGATGGTGGTGTTGTCCTTGTCGATCGTGACGCGCTTGGCGGTGCCGAGCATGCCGAGCGTGACGCTCTCGAGCTTGATGCCGAGATCCTCGGAGATCACTTCGCCCTTGGTCAGGACCGCGATGTCCTCGAGCATCGCCTTGCGGCGATCGCCGAAGCCAGGAGCCTTGACGGCTGCGACCTTCAGGCCGCCGCGGAGCTTGTTGACGACGAGCGTGGCCAGGGCCTCGCCCTCGATGTCCTCGGCGATGATCAGCAGCGGACGGCCCGACTGAACGACGGCTTCCAGGATCGGGAGCATCGCCTGCAGGTTCGACAGCTTCTTCTCATGGATCAGGATGTACGGATCGGCGAGCTCGACCGACATCTTTTCCGGGTTGGTGATGAAGTAAGGCGACAGATAGCCGCGGTCGAACTGCATGCCTTCGACGACATCGAGCTCGAATTCGAGACCCTTGGCTTCCTCGACGGTGATCACGCCTTCCTTGCCGACCTTCTCCATCGCCTCGGCGATCTTCTCGCCGACGACGGTGTCGCCATTGGCCGAGATGATGCCGACCTGGGCGATTTCCTTGGTGCCCGAGACGGGCTTGGAGCGCGCCTTGAGGTCCTTGACGACTTCGATGACCGCGAGGTCGATGCCGCGCTTCAGGTCCATCGGGTTCATGCCGGCCGCAACCGACTTCATGCCCTCGCGGACGATCGCCTGGGCGAGAACGGTCGCGGTGGTGGTGCCGTCACCGGCGACGTCGTTGGTCTTCGAGGCCACTTCGCGCAGCATCTGCGCGCCCATGTTCTCGAACTTGTCCTTCAGCTCGATCTCCTTGGCGACGGTGACGCCGTCCTTGGTGATGCGCGGTGCGCCGAACGACTTGTCGATCACGACGTTACGGCCCTTCGGCCCCAGCGTGACCTTCACTGCGTCGGCGAGGATGTCGACGCCGCGGAGAATGCGCTCACGCGCGTCACGCGAAAATTTTACGTCCTTGGCTGCCATGTGAGGCTACCCTTTCAAATTGGAAAGTTGAGGAAATTCGGAAAGTCGTGGCTTAGCCGACGATCCCCAAAATATCGGATTCCTTCATGATCAGCAGGTCTTCACCGTCGATCTTAACCTCGGTGCCGGACCATTTGCCGAACAGAATCTTGTCGCCGGCCTTGACGTCCAGCGGGGTGATCGTGCCGTCCTCGGCGCGAACGCCGGTGCCGACGGAGACGACTTCGCCTTCCTGCGGCTTTTCCTTGGCGGTCTCGGGGATGATGATCCCGCCCGCGGTCTTCTCTTCAGCCTCTACGCGGCGGACGAGGACGCGGTCGTGCAACGGACGAAAGGTCATATGCGCTAGTCCCTTTAAAGTTGGGGTCGATGAATCATTGTTAGCACTCGCCTGCGGTGAGTGCCAGCGAGGTGCATATGTGCCCGCACCCGCGCCGCGTCAACGGGCCGCGGCCTGAAAAATGCCACCGGTTGTCGTTCCGCCTGCGTGTCGCACGGCGGCGCCGGCGGCCGTTGCCGTCGTCGCGTTCAGGGCCGGTACGGAATTTACTCCCGTTCACGCTTGCTCTAGCGGTGAAGGCCAACCGCTTGTGCAGGGGTAGGCTTAGTGAAACTGGTTCGGGGCGCCTGGAAGATCCTGGTCGGCATCAAGGACGCGCTTGTCCTCATCGCCATGCTCATCTTCTTCGGCCTGCTGTTCGGCGCGCTGTCCGCGAAGCCCGGGCCGACCGTGATCCGCGACGGCGCGCTGGTGCTGCGGCTCGACGGCCAGATCGTCGAGCAGCCGGCCGAGGCCGATCCCTTCGCGGCGCTGGGCGGTTCGGCCCCGGTGCATGAATATCGCCTGCGCGACCTGGTCCGCTCGCTCGACAAGGCCAAGGACGATGATCGGGTGAAGGCCGTCGTGCTCGATCTCGACTCGTTCGGCGGGGGCTATCCCGCGGCGGTCGACGAAGTCGCCAATGCGGTCCGCCGCGTGCGCGACGGCGGCAAGCCGGTGCTCGCTTACGCCACTGCCTATACCGATTCGGGCTATCGCCTCGCCGCCAATGCCAGCGAGATCTGGATGAGCCCGATGGGCGGCACGCTGTTCATGGGGCCGGGCGGATCGCAGCTTTATTACAAGGGCCTGATCGACAAGCTCGGCGTCAACGCGCATGTCTACCGCGTCGGCAAGTATAAATCCTTTGTCGAACCCTATACCCGCGCCGATGCTTCGCCCGAGGCGAAGGAAGAGAATCTGAAGCTCTACGGCGTGCTGTTCGGCCAGTGGCAGGAAGCGATCGCCAAGGCGCGCCCCAAGGCGAAGTTCGCCGATTTCCTGAGCAAGCCGGGCGAAGTGATCACGGCAGTGCAGGGCGATATCGCCAAGGCGAACCTGCAGGCCGGGCTGGTCGACAAGCTCGGCACGCGCTTCGATTTCGGCAAGCGTGTGGCGGAGCTCGTCGGGTCCGACAGCAACAAGCCGGCCGGCACCTTCAACACGATCAGATATGCCTCCTATGTCGAGGCGAACCCGCTGCCGACCGGCGGCGACGCCATCGGCGTGCTGACCATCGCGGGCGACATCGTCGACGGCCGGTCGCGTACCGGCAGCGCGGGGGCCGATACGGTCAGCAAGGCGCTGCTCGACGGGCTCGCCAAGAAGAACCTCAAGGCGCTGGTCGTGCGGATCGACTCGCCCGGCGGCTCGGCGCTCGCGTCGGAGGACATGCGCCGCGCGATCATGGAGGCGAAGGCGCAGAAGCTGCCGATCGTCGTCTCGATGGGCAGCCTGGCCGCGTCGGGCGGCTACTGGGTATCGACCGCGGGCGACGTGATCTTCGCGCAGCCCAATACCATCACCGGATCGATCGGCATCTTCGGCATCATCCCCTCGTTCGAGAACACGCTACGCAAGATCGGCGTCACGACGGACGGGGTGAAGACGACGCCGCTGTCGGGCCAGCCCGATGTGATGGGCGGCTTCACCGCGGAGACCGATACGATCTTCCAGGCGGGCATCGAGAATGGCTATCGCCAGTTCATCACCCGCGTGTCCGAAGCCCGCAAGCTCAGCCCGACGCGCGTCGACGAGATCGGCCAGGGCCGGGTGTGGGACGGCGGCACCGCGCGCCAGATCGGCCTGGTCGATCGCTTCGGCGGGCTGAAGGACGCGATCGACGAGGCGGCACGCCGCGCCGGCCTGAAGCCCGAGGACGTCCATGCCGAATATCTGGAGAAGAAGCCGGCCTGGTTCGGCCAGTTCGTCGAGAAGATCATGGGCCCGGGGGATGACGACGACGATGCGAGCAGCGAGGGCAGCGACGCCTTCACGAAGATCGCCGCCGAGCGCCGCGCGATCTTCGCCCGCGCGCTGGGTGACGTGAAGCGCATCGGCACCGGGGCCGCGATCCAGGCGCGCTGCCTGGAATGCGAAGGCCTGGGCGGCAGCTTCGGTACCGCGAGCGCCTCGGCCTCGGACATCAAGCTTCTCGATTTCGTACTCGCAAAGGTGACTCAATGATTGCAATCCGCGCCGCCCGATCAGACGACGCTGCCGCCATCGCCGCGATCTACGCACCCTATGTCGAAACCGGCACCGTCTCCTTCGAACTGGAGCCGCCGGACTCGCGGGCGATGCGGACTCGCATGGCCGCGTCCGAAGGACTCTATCCCTGGCTGGTCGTCACCAATGGCGACGAAGAGGGCGGGGTGCTCGGCTATGCCTATGCGACCAAGTTCCGCGACCGGCCGGCGTATAAATATATCGTCGAGACCTCGGTCTACCTCGCCAGCGGCACCCAGGGGCAGGGCAATGGCCGGCAGCTCTACGACGCGCTGGTATCGACGCTTCGTGCGCAGGGTTTCACGCATGCGGTCGGCGCGATCGCCTTGCCCAACGACCATTCGATCCGCCTGCACGAATCGGTCGGCTTCCGCCGCACCGGCGTGCTGCGCGAGGTCGGGTACAAGCAGGGCCGCTGGATCGATGTCGGCTTCTGGCAGCGCGAGCTGAACCCGGCGACCATCCCGCCGCTGGAGCCGAAGCCGTTCAGCGAAGTGGGGCTCGTGCGGAACGGGTGATATTTCCCTGTCCCGCCTGGGGATGATCGATTCCAGGCCTGACGATCAGGGTAACGTCATGCCGGACTTGTTCCGGCTTCAGCGAAATTGCCGGACAAATCGCATATTGCGAACGCCATTCGCCCAGGCGGCAAAGCCGTCGATCTTGCCGTTGGGCTTGCGCGTAAAGACGAAGGTGGTTGTGCCCCGAAGCCGCGTGGTGAAGCCATTGTCGAAGCGCGGCGTCAGCGCCCATTCCACGGCGAAGGGCTGGCGCATGACCAGGGCCTGGCCCTGTCGTACCACCGCGATTCGCGTATCCAGTTCCGCGCTGTAATAGGTGCCGACATAGGCGGCGAGCGCGTTGTCGTCGGTCCTGGCGGGCGCGACGGCGATGAAGCGCTGGCGCGCTCCGGCATGCTCGAATGTGACGCTAACCGGCCTGCCGGTCGCGCCGGCAAACTGCACGCTGTCACCGTCCGCGCGCCGAAAACGCTGGCCATGGTCGAAGATCAATATTTGGGATCCCCCTTGCTGCAGCGTCAGCCGATGATCGACGACCTTCATCTCGACCAGTTCGCCGGTGACCGGATTTCGAAAGAGTCCCTGGTACCGCGTTAGGTCCCCGTGGGGCGCCGTCGCGGCCGGTCGCAATGCGGAGGCTGCGATCTCCCCGTCGGAATGCCCCATGGCAAGGCCCTCGGCGAGGAGAGCCTGCTCTGCGACCTTTTCGCCCAGGCCGACCGGATCCACGCCCCCATTGTTGCAAAGCACCGCCACCGAAATGCCCTTTTCGGGGTAGCGACCCAGCCAGGTCTTGTAGCCACCGGTCGAACCGCTGTGCGAAACCATGCGCAATCCGTGCGTGCGGGTAACCTCGAGACCCAGGGCGTATTCGAGCGCTACGCCATTGCTCAACGTGCCGGGCGTTTGCAGCCTGGCCACCAGAGCCTCGCCGCCGGGCAGCTCTGACGGATGGTCGAGGAAGGCGTTCCAGCGCAACAGGTCGCCGATCGTGGTAAGCAGGCCGCCATTTCCGTAGACATTGGTGAAGGGCATGCTGGCGATGAATCCGTCACCGGCCGACGCATAGGCCATTGCCCGCCCCGGAACGACCGTACGGAAATCCTCCCGCCATCTGCTGTGGCTCATCCCGAGAGGCCGGAACAGCCGCTGGTCCGTGAAGCGCTGCAAGCTCGTGCCGCTGACCCGCTCGATGATGATCGCCGCCAAAGCGTAGTTCGTGTTGGTGTAGAGGAATTCCGCGCCCGGGGTGAAGTTCAACCCCTTTTGGCGCGATGCCAGGTCGAGGATCGTGGCCTGGGTGTGCACCTGGCTTCCGGGCGGATTGCCGGCGAGGGCGAGCAAGCTCCATTGCTCGCGCAGGCCGCTGGTGTGGGTGAGGAGGTGCCGGATCGTGACCGCGGTGCCATAGTCGGGCATTTCCGGCAGGTAGCGCCGGATATCATCGTCGAGCGTCAGTTTGCCGTCCTGAACCAGCATCAGCATGGCAGCGGCGGTGAATTGCTTGGCGACGGATCCGGTCTCGAAAACGCTGTCTGCCGTAAGCGCCGACGGGTGCTCCAGATCGGCGAGCCCATAGCCGCGCGTCAATGACGCGGTTCCCGCGGATTTCACACCCGCCACACACCCCGGGCCCGTTGGGGCGATCGATGCGAAGATGCCGTCTAGGTCGATAGTGGGGCGTTCTTGCGGAGAGGGCATGTTCTGGGCGGCGGCAGGCAAGGCAGCGGCAAGCAGCCAGGACAGGGCTGGGATGGCGATGCGAGGGGAAACAGGACGCATGGAGAACTCCGATGAACAGGAGGGGCTTCGAAATCGGGTTGCTGCAAACAGCCAATGTCGGATCGGTGAACGACGTGGCGGAAAAACCGTTGATGGTGCGACGGCATCGCGCACGAGAGAATTTGATCCGCCCGATCAAGCCACCTTGAACGTCGGCGGCGGCAGGGCCAGCCTTGTATCCGCCACCCCCTCGCCGCGGAAGAATCGCACCAGCAGGACCTGCACCTCGGGATGGGCCTCGAAGACATTGTGGCCGGCATTCTCGACGATCACCCGGGACTTGCGCTGGAACTGGGCCGCCACCTCGTCCTGTTCGGCCAGCACCGTGCGGCCGTCCAGCGACCCGGCGACGAGCAGGGCGGGATGGTCGATGCGCATCGGCGCCCGGAAGCCTTCGCCCAGGTCGACGCCGGGGATCGCACCCAGCAGCTGCGGCATCGGGAAGTTCAGCGTCTCGCCCAGCACGGCGCTCCGCCCCTCGCGCCGCACCAGCGCCAGCCGGCGCGGCGAGATTCCGGACGCCAGATCCATCGCCTCGGGCATGCCCCTCAGGTTCAGCAGGTCGGCCACGTCACCCAGGAACGGCGCCAGAACGTCGGTCCGGCCGGCGTCCAGCGCCAGATACATGGCCGGCAACATCGCCAGGGTGTGGGGATTGGCGATCAGCCCGCCCGCCAGCATCTGGACGCCGAAGCCGCCCATCCTGATCTCGGCCGGCGCGCCCTTCAGCATGACCTTCGTCACGGCCGGCTGTGCCTCCAGCCTGGCGTGCACGCGGCGCATCAGGGCCGGCAGGTCGGGGATCGCCGCGCGGGCGGCGGGGTCAGCGCCCAGCAGGGCGTCCACCTGGCGCAGATAGGCGTCGGTCCGCGCCGGCCGCTTCACCGTCTGGTCCAGGCCCTCCAGGCTGGACAGGGCCACGCGGTTCACCCGGTCGCCGTGCCGCTTGAGCACGCTGAGCGCCAGATGCGATCCGTAGCTGGTGCCCCAGAGGTCGACCTTCTCCGCGCCGAGGTGGCGCCGCAGGTCGTCGATATCGTCGGCGCTTTGTTCGGTGTTGTAGCCGGCCATGGACACGCCGGCCCTGGTCCAGTCGGCCCAGGCGCTCTGGAGTTCCTCGCGGAAATAGGAGGTCAGCCCTTCCTGCGTGAACAGCGGCAGCGGGCGCGTCGAGGCCGGGCGTCCCGGGATGGTGCTGGAGAGGCCGGTGCCCCGCTGGTCGAGGGCGATGACGTCGGCCACTGCGCGCAGCGCCATGAAGATCGGAAAGCGCGGTCCGGTTGCCGCTCCCGTTCCCTCGCCGCCCGGTCCGCCGGCCAGATAGACGATCGGCGGACCCGGCCTCACCGCCGTCGAGGCGAACCGGACATAGCCCAGCTGGATCTTCCGCGAGCCGGGATCGCGCCGATCCTCCGGCACCTCGAAATAGCCCCGCTCGGCATCGGTCTCCGCGCCGCGCCAGCCCTTGAAGCGGATGGGGCCGGCCTGCGATGGAGGCGCCGTCTGGGCGGAGGCCCGGGCGAGCGCCAGGGCGGGAAAAGCGAGGGCGGCGGCAGCGAGCACGGCGCGGCGATTGAGCGATGTGTTGGTCATGCCCCCGGCTGAGCCGTTCGCGGCGCCGTCCGCTACATCGCTTCGGCCAATGGCGGCCCCTCATCGGCGAATGGCGGTGCATCTCGGCGAGTGGCGGCCTAGAGGGACGCGCATGTGGCGAATCCTGTTCCTCCTTCTCCTCGTGATAGTCCCCGCGGCCTCAGCCCAGGCCCAGGACATGCCGTGGCAAGCCTGTCACGGTACGGTTGGTCCGGCCGGTCCGGTGCTGAGCGACTGCCGCCCGATCCGGGATTTCGTCGATCCCCAGGGGCGCGAGCTCTGGCTCCGGTCCGCCGTCGGCGCCCCCACTGATACTCGGCCGCACGCCTTTTATGTGGCGGGCGTCGCCTCGTCCGAGGCCTGGCTCAACGGCAAGCGCCTCGGCGTCAACGGCCAGCCCGGTGCCACGGCGCAGGCCGAGCGTCCCGGGCGCTACCAGGCGATCTTTCCCATCCGCGAGACCGCCTGGCGGTCCGGCGGGAACACGCTGGTGCTGCGCCTGTCGTCCTTCCATGGCGGCCTGCATTTCGCCCGCCCGATGAGCGCGATGGTCGTCGCGCCCTATCCCTATCCGCAGCGGATCGCGCTGCTGGCCATCACCTTCGTGGCGGCCGGCGCCTTGCTGGCCGCGGCGTTCGGCTTCGGCGTCATCCACGCCATGCGCCGTACCGGGTCCAGCCTGGTCCTGGCCGCCATGGCCGGGGTCGCGGCGCTGCAGGCCGTGGTCGAGAGCCTGCGGACGCTGTTCGACTATGCCTATCCGCTGCACGCCTGGCGGATGAGCGCCATCTGGGTGCTGGCCGCTGCCTTCGCGATCCTGCTGGTGACCTATGCCACCACCCGGTTCCTGCCCAGGGCGCGGGGCCTGATGGTCGGCCTGGCGCTGGGCGTGGTCGGCGCCACGGCCCTGCTTCCGGGCTTCGACGTAAAGACGGTCTGGGCGCTGATCCTGGGGGTGGCGCTCGCCGCCGTGCCGGCCGCGGCGGGCGTGCATCGGCATATCCCCGGCGCGCGGCCGACCCTCGCCTGGCTGGCGCTGTTCCTCGCGCTGGCCCTCGGCTTCCCCGAATGGCTGACTGACCTCTCCTATTTCCTGCTCGCCGCCAGTCTGGTGCTGCCGCTGCTGATGGTCGAGGTGGTGCGGCTGGGCCGCGACGCCCGCGGCCGCGAGGCCGCCCTGACCCGCGCCGCCAGCCGCCCCGACCGCCTGACCGTGGCGTCGGCGCGTGGCGTCGAACTGGTGCCGATCGCGGAGATCCTCGCCGTGGTGGGGGCCGACGACTATGTCGAGCTGCGGCTGGTCGGCGGCCGCACCCTGCTGCACGCCGCGCGCCTCGACGGCCTGGCAACCGAGCTGCCGGCGAGTTTCCTGCGCATCCACCGCTCGGTGATCGCCAACCTGGCCCAGGTGCAGCGCCTGGAACGCGACGGCGACCGCTGGCGGCTGCACCTGAGCGAGGGCGCCCCACTGCCCGTCAGCCGCTCCCGCCAGCCCGCCCTGCGCGAAGCGCTGGATGCGCCGCGCCTTGGGGCTGTGTCAGGGTAGCGATGGTTTGAAAAAATGCGGAGCTGACTTCTTCTTCCCCTCTCCCGGCGGGAGAGGGGCAAGCCGCGAAGCGGCGCGGGGTGAGGGTGAGTACGAAACGCTCGGATACGTCACCCTCACCCTCCCATCGCTACGCGATGGGCCCCTCCCTCTCCCGCTGGGAGAGGGGCTTGAGAGTTCAAACCGCCCGCAGCCCCGGATGAACGCCCCGGCGGATAGCGCTGATATAAAGCTCGTCGCACCGGCGCTGCTCCTGCGACAGGCGGTGGATGCGGAAGCGGACGCGGCACCATTTCTGTACCTCATCCCATCGGCCGCCCTGCGTGGCATTGGCGATGTTGCGTTCGATCGCCTCGAGCGAGCGGTCGCCCAAACCCATCGTCTCGCGTGCGAGCACGGCTATTTCGTCCTCGCCTGTCATGGTCATCTCCCATTCCCGTTCGGGCCAATTACCCAGGCTAGACGAGTGCCGAGGGGCCGCGGTTCCGGCGAATCATGCCTAAGCGCGGGTTAACGGCCGGGGCGGACGTTTCAGCCGGGGCCGCCGCCGCCGATTCACCTATGCGAGTCATCGGGTTATGACGGTGGGTCGATCGAATAAGGCCTGAAGTAAAGCATGAAGAAAATCCGATACCCCTCGCATAATTATTACTTGCGGAGCCCAATGCCGCGCGGCTCATCGTGCAGTCGCGCGAAGGTGCGTCCGCGAGTCGCAAGATGGCGATATCCGATCGTCACGAAAAGATTCTGCAGGCCGGAAATAGTGCTCGATTCCGGCTCTCTCGCAGGTGGGTCGCATAATTCCGCGAGTACTTGTCTTGCTCCGCCGCGCGAACTTGCGGAGTCCAGCGCCGGCCTGCCGAATTACGGGCGCTCCAACACCGCATCTTGGCCCGCCCTCTCGCGGCGCGGGTCTTTCAACCCATCAACCTCTCGTCTAAAGCCCGCTCACTCATGACCGACGCACCAGAAAATCAGCGCGATTGGCGCGACACCGTCTTCCTCCCGAAGACCGATTTCCCCATGAAGGCCGGCCTCGCCCAGAAGGAGCCGGCTATCCTCGCGCGCTGGGCGGAGATCGGCCTGTACGATCGCCTGCGCGAGCAGCGCAAAGGCCGCGAGCGCTTCATCCTGCATGACGGCCCGCCCTACGCCAATGGCGACATCCATATGGGCCATGCGATGAACAAGGTGCTGAAGGACATCATCGTCCGCAGCCAGTCCCTGCTCGGCAAGGACGCACCGTACGTGCCCGGCTGGGATTGCCACGGCCTGCCGATCGAATGGAAGGTCGAGGAAGCCTATCGCGCGAAGAAGCTCGACAAGGATCAGGTGCCCGTCGCCCAGTTCCGCGCCGAATGCCGCGCCTATGCCGAGAAATGGGTCGCGGTGCAGCGCGTCCAGTTCGAGCGGCTCGGCGTGATGGGCGACTGGGAAGACCCGTACCTCACCATGAAGTTCGAGGCCGAGGCCGCGATCGTCAACGAGCTGCTGAAGTTCGCCGAAAGCGGCCAGCTCTATCGCGGCGCCAAGCCGGTGATGTGGTCGCCGGTCGAAAAGACCGCGCTGGCCGAGGCCGAGGTGGAATATGAGGACGTGGTGTCGACCCAGATCGACGTCGCGTTCGAGATCACCGAAGCGCCGAACGCGCCGGAGCTGGTCGGCGCTCATGCGGTGATCTGGACGACCACGCCGTGGACGATCCCGGTGAACCAGGCGCTGAGCTATGGGCCGGAGATTCAGTATGTGCTGCTGGAAACAACGTCTGGCCTCAAGGTACTGGTGGCTGATGAGCTGCAAGGGGCTTTCGGCAAGCGAACCCGTGCCGCTGCTTTAAGTGGCGGCTATCAAGACGAACGCTTATCCGACGGCAACGACGTGGAGCTTTGGCGGGGCAAGGGCTCCGACCTTGCAGGTGCCGTCGCCCGCCACCCGATGCACAAGCTCGGCGGCTTCTTCGCCAGGCCCCGCCCGTTCCTGCCGGGTGATTTCGTCACCACCGACGCCGGTACCGGCCTGGTCCATATGGCCCCGGATCACGGCGAGGACGATTTCCTGCTGTGCAAGGCTAACGGCATCGATCCGGTTTTCGCGGTCGATGGCGCGGGCATGTACCGCGCCGACTGGCTGTGGCTGGGCGGGCAGGGCAGCGTCATCAACAAGAAGTTCGTCGCTTCGGACGGGCCGATCTGCACCGATCTGCGCGAAGTAGGTGCGCTGCTCGCAGCCTCCGACGATTTCGCGCACAGCTATCCGCACAGCTGGCGGTCCAAGGCCAAGGTGATCTTCCGCGCCACGCCGCAATGGTTCATCCCGATGGACGAGATCAAGCAGGACCTCGCCGTCGCCGAGCCGATCGAGCTTGGCGCCGATGTCGGCTTCGCGCCGATGCTCGGCCACGGCGTCGGCAATGCGCCGACCCTGCGCGAGATCGCACTCGACGCGATCGAGCGGACGCGCTGGGTGCCAGCGCGCAGCCAGAATCGCATCCGCGCGATGGTCGAGCAGCGCCCCGACTGGGTGATCAGCCGCCAGCGCGCCTGGGGCGTGCCGATCGCGCTCTACGTCGACCGCGTGACCGGCCAGTATCTCAACGATCCGGCGGTCAATGCGCGCATCGTCGACGCGTTCAAGGCCGGCGGTGCCGACGCGTGGTTCGCGGCCGACCATCAGACCCTGCTCGGCGAGAAATATCGCGCCGAGGATTATGAGGTGATCACCGACATCCTCGACGTGTGGTTCGATTCGGGCTCCACCCATGCGTTCGTGATCGAGCAGCGTTACGGCGAGGGCGTCCGCGCCAATCTCTATCTCGAAGGCTCGGACCAGCATCGCGGCTGGTTCCAGTCGTCGTTGCTCGAAAGCGCCGGCACGCGGGGGCGTGCCCCCTACGATGCGGTGCTGACTCATGGCTTCGCGCTGGACGGGCAGGGGCGCAAGATGTCCAAGTCGCTCGGCAATGTCGTCGATCCGCTCAAGATCATCCAGGAATCGGGCGCCGATATCCTGCGCATGTGGGTCGCGCAGACCGATTATTTCGAGGATGTGCGCATCGGGAAGGAAGTGCTGAGCACGACCAGCGACGCCTATCGCAAGCTGCGCAACACCTTCCGTTATCTGCTCGGCGCGCTCGACGGGTTCAGCGACGCGGAGAAGGTCGACACGCGGCACATGCCCGAGCTTGAGCTCTACGTGCTCCATCTGCTCGGCCGGCTCGATGTCGAGCTGAAGGCGGCGACGGAGAATTTCGAGTTCAACCGTTATCTGCGGCTGCTCACGGATTTCGCGCAGGAGGATTTGTCGGCCTTCTTCTTCGATATCCGCAAGGACAGCCTTTATTGCGACGCGCCGGACGACGCCAAGCGCCGCGCCTATCGCACGGTGCTCGACATCCTGTTCCACGCGCTGGTGCGCTACGCCGCGCCGATCCTCTGCTTCACCGCGGAAGAGGTATGGCAGGAGCGCTATCCGGACGATCAGGGATCGGTGCATTTCCTCGAATGGCCGGTGCTGCCCGCGCTGCCGGGCGACGATGCGGTCGCGACCGTCTGGGCCGATGTCCGCGCGCTGCGTGTCCAGGTGACCGAAGCGATCGAGCCGCTGCGCCGCGAGAAGATCGTGCGTTCCAGCCTCGAGGCCGAAGTGGTCGTCCCGAAATCGCCGCTGTCGAACGCGGCACTGGCCGAACTTTTCATTGTGGCGAAGGTCACGACCGGCGATGCCGTGTCGGTCACCCGTACCGCTTTCCACAAATGCGGCCGTTGCTGGCGCCATCTGCCCGACGTCGCGGAAGATGGTGCGCTCGACGATCGTTGCGCAAAGGTCGTTTCGCGATGAAGAAGCTTCCGCTTGTCGGCCTCGTCACCGGCGCCGTCCTGTTCGTGGTCGATCAGGCGACCAAATATGGCATCACCGACATGCTTCGCCTGGATGCATCCAGCCTGGGGCGGGAGATCACGTCCTTCTTCACGCTGCGCTTCGTCGCCAATCGCGGCGTGTCGCTCGGCCTGTTGCATGCCGATACTGAGGCGATGCGCTGGGCCCTGGTCGCGCTGACCGCGGCGATCGCGGTCGGCGTGCTGGTGTGGATGCTGCGCGAGCCGAACCGGCAGGACCAGGTTGCGCTCGGTCTCGTGCTCGGCGGCGCGGTCGGGAATATCCTCGATCGCATCCGGTTCGGCTATGTCGTGGACTTCGCGGATTTCCACATTGGGGCATGGCGCCCCTTTTTGGTCTTCAATGTCGCTGATGCGGCGATTACGATAGGGGTGCTCATCCTGCTTGTGCGAGCGCTCCTGGTGCGCGACAAGCCGCGGGCAGGGCGTGCTTCAGTGGAGAATATGAATGCGTAAGTTGGTGTCGATCGCAACCGGGCTTGGCCTGGCAGCCCTGCTCGCCGGTTGCGGCCATGGCGGCATGGACCGTGAGCGTCCTGACGAGTTCGCCGTCGCCCGGCAGGCGCCTTTGGTGATCCCGCCCGATTTCGCGCTGACGCCGCCCCAGCCGGGCGCCGCGCGCGCCAATGACGTGAGCCCCAACGCCCAGGCGCTCGATGCGCTGTTCGGCGGCAAGTCGGCCCGCTCCGCTTCGGAAAGCGCGACGATCGATGCGGCCGGTGCGGAAGTCGCCGATCCGGGCATCCGTTCCGCCGTGGGCGACCCCGGCACGACGGTCGTCGACAAGGGCTCGACCACCCGCGACATCGTCGCCGCCCCCGAAGGCGACGGCCAGGACGCCCGCGCCGCGACGGCGAATCCCTGACTTAACTCCCCTCCCGCTTGCGGGAGGGGTTGGGGGAGGGCCTGTTGGACAAAGCCTATGGCAGACCGACGCTACGCGCTCGCGAATTGCGCGCCAACGCGACGGATGCCGAGCGCTTGTTGTGGACCCATCTGAGCGCCCGCAAGGTGGCCGGGGTGCGCTTCAATCGCCAGGTGCCGATCGGCCCCTTCATCTGCGACTTCGTATCGCGCTCAGCCAAGCTGATCGTCGAGGTGGACGGCGGCCAGCATGATTCAAATGCGTCCGCTGATGAGGTACGAACACGATACCTTGAAGCGGGAGGGAAGTAGAGTTTCATGCGCGCGATCCTGATCCGCAGGCTCGCGACCGCGATTCCAACGCTGCTCGCCGTTATCCTGCTGTCCTTCGTGCTGATGCGCGCGGCGCCGGGCAGCCCGTTCGACAGCGAACGCCCGCTCGATCCCGCGACCCGCGCCGCCTTCGCGGCCGCTTACGGCCTCGACAAGCCACTGCCCGAACAGGCCGCGCGCTATCTCGGCGGCGTCCTGACCGGCGATTTCGGGCCGTCGCTGGTCTATAAAGACTTCACCGTCGGCGCGCTGATCGGGCAAGGCCTGCCCGTGTCGCTCACCCTCGGTGGCCTTGCATTGCTGCTGGCCCTGGCGCTTGGCATCGGCGCTGCGACCTTCGCCGGGACTCACGCAGGCGGCTGGGCCGATCGGGCGATCATGACCGTCGCGACCTTGCTGACGGCTGTCCCCACCTTCGTGACTGGCCCGGCACTCGCCCTGGTCTTCGCGCTATGGCTTCAGGTGCTCCCCGTCTCCGGACTGGACGGTGCCGCGTCGCTGGTGCTGCCAGTGGTCGCGCTGGCACTCCCCGTCGCAGGCGCGATCGCCCGGCTGGCGCGGGCCGGGCTGGCGGTGGCACTGGCGCAGGATCATGTGCTGACCGCCCGGGCGAGAGGCCTCGCGCCCCGCACCATCCTGTGGCGGCATGCCCTCAGACCAGCGTTGGTGCCGGTCGTGAGCTATCTCGGGCCTGCCGCAGCCGGGCTGCTGACCGGGGCAGTGGTGATCGAGACCGTCTTCGGCCTGCCCGGGCTCGGTCGCTATTTCGTGCAGGGCGCGCTCAACCGCGACTATCCGCTCGTGCTGGGGGTGGTGATCCTCTACGCGGGCCTGATCCTGCTTTTCAATCTGATCGCCGACCTTGCCTATGGCTGGCTTGATCCGCGGGTGCGCGGATGAAGGTCGCCGGCTGGACCATCGTGGTTGTGATGCTGGCGGCGCTGCTGCTGCCGTTCGCGCTGCCCTGGAGCTATGATCAGATCGACTGGCAAGGCGTCCGCGCTGCGCCCTTCACGCACGGCCATCTGCTCGGCACCGACAGCGTCGGGCGCGACTTGCTGGCCCGGACCCTGATTGGCACGCGGATCACGCTGACCGTCGCGGCGGCGGCGGCGCTGGTCGCGTTGCTGATCGGCACTGCCTGGGGCGCGATCGCGGGCTGGGTCGGCGGCCGGGTCGACGAGGCGATGATGCGCGTGGTCGACGCGCTCTATGCGCTGCCCTTCATGTTCGTCGTCATCCTGTTGATGGTCGTGTTTGGCCGGTCCATCGTGCTGGTGTTCCTGGGCATCGGCGCAGTCGAGTGGCTGACCATGGCGCGGGTGGTGCGCGGGCAGGTGATGGCACTGCGTCACCGGCCGTTCGTGCTGGCGGCGGAAGCGGCGGGGGCGCCATCCAGCGCGATCCTGCTGCGGCATGTGCTGCCCAATGTCGCCGGCGTGGCGCTCGCCTATCTGCTGCTGACCGTGCCGCAGGTGGTGATGGTAGAGAGCTTCCTCTCCTTCCTCGGCCTCGGCGTGCAGGAGCCGCTGACCTCGCTCGGCATCCTCGTGCATGACGGCGCGGAGGACATGGACGTCGCGCCGCTCGCGCTGCTGGTACCCGGCGGCGTGCTGGTCGGTCTGATCCTTGCCCTGACCGCTTTGGGCGAGCGCCTGCGCGACCGGCTCGCGCGATGACGCTCTATGCGGTCGAGCGGCTGGGCGTGGCGATTGGTGGGATACCGCTCGTCCATGATATGAGCTTCACGGTCGAGCCCGGGCGCTGCACCGCGCTGGTCGGCGCATCCGGATCGGGCAAGAGCTTGTCCTGCCTCGCGCCCTTCGGCCTTAGCGCAGGTGTTCCGAGCGGATCGGCACGCTTCGAGGGGCGCGAACTGATCGGCCTGAGTGATGCCGATCTCCGCCCGATCCGCGCGCGCGCCGGCTTCGTGTTCCAGCATCCGCTGACCGCGCTCACACCGCATCTGAAGATCGGCGCGCAACTGGCCGAAGCGGCGATGGCGCTGGGCGGACCGCGGCCGGATCGGGCGGCGCTCGCGGCGATGCTCGACCGGGTCGGGCTGACCAGGCCGGAGGCGAAGCTCGACGCCTATCCGCACCGCTTGTCGGGCGGCGAACGCCAGCGCGTGCTGATCGCCGCCGCCATCGCGCATGGGCCGTCCCTCCTTATCGCCGACGAGCCGACCAGCGCGCTCGACGCGCATCTGCGCCATGCGATCATGGAGTCCCTGGCACGGCTCCGCGACGATGGGTTGGGCCTGTTGCTGGTCAGCCACGATCTCGCGCTGGTCGCACGTCATGCCGATAGCATCGTGGTGCTCGAGGCAGGGAATCTTGCCGAGGCAGGCACCGCGGATGACGTCATGACGCATCCCGCGAGCAAGGCTGCCCGCGCGCTGATCGCCGCATGTCCGAAACTCAACGATCCGGCGCCGGACCTGCCAGCCACGGGCAGCACTCTGATCGAAGCCGAGGGGATTCAAGTCGGCTTTCGCGCTGTCGGCTGGCGTGGCGGGCGCATTGCGGCGGTCGACCACGCGTCGTTCGTGCTGGCGGAGGGTGAGGCGCTGGCGATCGTGGGGGCATCCGGCTCGGGCAAATCCACCCTGGCGCGGGCGGTCGGACGGATCGGGCCGTGCGACAGCGGGACGGTTAGGTGGCGCGGCGAGGACTTGCCGCCACGTCGTGCAATGCGACGCGAGCATCGCGCACGGATGCAGGCGGTGTTCCAGGATCCTGCGGCGAGCCTCGACCCGCAATGGACCGTGGCGGAAAGCGTCGCCGAGCCGCTGCGCCATCTGATGCCCGACCTGACCGCCGCCGAGCGCCGCACCCGAGCGATCGAAGCGCTGGAGACGGTCGAACTGGACGCGGGCTTTGCCGACCGCCGTCCCGCCGGCCTGTCCGGCGGGCAGGCGCAGCGCGTCGCGATCGCCCGCGCGCTGGTCGCGTCGCCCGACCTGCTGATCCTGGACGAAGCGACCTCGGCGCTCGATGTGCTGGTGGCCGGACGGATATTGGAGCTGCTCGAACGGCTGCAACGAACGCGCGGGCTCGCGATCCTGATGATCACGCACGATATCGCAGTGGCGCGCCGGCTGTGTCACCGTATCGCGGTGCTGGAGGCGGGGCGGATCGTCGAGGAAGGGCCGTCCGAGATGATCGTGACAGCGCCGCAATCAGCCGCGGCAAGGGCCCTGATTGCAGCGAGCAGATAAGCGAAAGGGGACGGCGCGAACCGTCCCCTTCCACCCGTGACGATTGCTTAGAAGCTGACGCCGACCGAGCCGACCACGCCGGCCTTGGACGCGTTCTTGCCCGTGTAGGTGATGAAGTCGCCGTCGGTGTCGACATACTGGACGCCGAAAGTCAGCGCCTTGTAGGTCACCGTCGCGCCGAGGCCCCAATCGGTATATTCCTTGCCGATCGACAGCCAGCTCGGGCCGAAAGTGTGGCCGAGATGGCCGGTCAGGCCGATCGGCGTGCCGGGAATCGCGGCCGACAGGTCGCCGGCGAGATACAGATTGTCTTCCTTCGGGCCGATCTGGTCGAGCGCCAGCGCCTTCTGCTTCGGCGCATAGTTCGCCGTCGCCTTGGCCGTGACCGGACCGAAGGTGTGCGCGACCGAGACATAGGGCTCGATGAAGTCGGAGCTGCTGTTGTCGCCGGCGAGCTTCGTCTTGGGATAGACGTAATAGAGCGCGCCGATGTCGAAGGTCGTGCCGTTCCAGGTCTTCTTGAAGCCGGCGATCAGGTCGAGTTCCTGCGTGCCGGTGACCGCTGCGGTCACATAGTTGCTGACCGAGGATCCCCATGCCGAGACATAGAAGCCCGATTCGTGGCTGATCGTGATGCCGCCCTGAACGGCGATGTTCTTGTCCGTCTGCGAGATGCCGCGGAACCGGTAATCGGTCACGATCGTGGCGCTGCCGTTGATCGTGATCGGCGGCGGTGGCGCGGTTTCTTCCTGCGCGAAGGCCGGCGTAGCGGAGGCAAGCATCAGCGCGCTGAGGCTGATCGTGGAGAAGCGCATGGGTGTCCCTTTCGATATGAAAACCGGGTCCCCACCTGCGGCCGACCGGACCTGGCATCTGTGGTGGGCCGTGAAACGACCCCGTGCCAATGTTTCCGTTCGGTAAGGAAATATTGCCGAAACGCGCTGCAGCGCACAACATAATTCTGTCACACGCCCGCCGGTTTGCGGAGCATGTTGCACCTGCGCAACAGTGGTGGGACGCTACGGCAACGGATTTGCGGTGCGCGAATCCGGGCTGATATGGACCTGGCGCTGCGGGAACGGCACCTGGATGCCATGCTCCTTGAACAGCCACCACAGGCGATTGAGCACGTCCGAGCGGACATTGCCGACGCCGCTCTCCGGATCGCTGATCCAGGCGAGAATCTCGTGCTCGACCCCGCTCTCGCCGAAGTTCGTCAGCCAGACATTGGACTTGGGGCTGTTGAGCACGCGCGGGCTTTCCGTCGCGGCGCGCAGCATCAGTTCCTGGGCGAGCTTCAGGTCGCAGCCATAGCCGACCGTCACCGGAATCCGCACGCGGACGTTGCGGTCGGTATAGGACCAGTTCTCGACCTCGTTGGTCATGAGGTTCTCGTTGGGGATCAGATGCTCCTTGCCGTCGCGCGTCAGCACCGAAACGGCGCGGATGCCGATGCGGTTGACCCAGCCGAAGCTCTCCCCGACGACGATCACGTCTCCCGGTTTGATCGAGCGGTCCATCAGCAGGATGATCCCGGCGATCAGGTTGCCGATCGTCTTTTGCAGGCCGAAGCCGACGGCGAGGCCGAACGCGCCGGAGAAGACGGCGAACGCCGTGAGGTCGATATCGAGCAGGTCGATGCCGATGAAGAAGGCGATGGTGACGACCGCGATGGCCGCGAGCTTCTGCGCGAGCAGCTTCTGCGTGGGGTCGAAGCCGCGCGAACCGGCGATCCAGTGCGCCATCGCGCGGTTGACCAGCCGCACCCCGGCAAACAGCGCGACCGCCGTGACGGCGATGATGATGAGCGACAGCAACGAAAAGCGGCGCTTGCCGATGTCGAAGCCGATGCGTTCGAGGACTCGCGTTATCGGCTCGAGCCCCCCGACGGCGTGACTGAAGATCGCAACGAACAGGATCGCCGCCACCATCCAGGCCATGTAGCGCTGAATGCCGAGGCCGCGGAGAATCGAAACGCTGGTGAGCCCAACTGCTGCCCCTAGCGCGAGCCCGATCGGGGCACCCGCAAGCGGCGGCCAAGGCGCCGAGTTGAGCAGGATGGCCAGCAACAGGGCAGCGGTGCCGTGGCGCAATATCCGGTGCAGCCGATCACCCACGCCCTCGGCGTGGTGCCCCAGGCGCTGCTTCCATTCCCGCTCCGCGACTGGTCCGACGACTCGACCCATCATCACGCCGCAGGCCAGCGCGGCGAGCACCAGCCCGCCAGCGATGGCAACCTCGTTCGCCATGCTCTGCGAAATCGTTGCCAGCCCCTGCGCATGCAGCCAGGCGGCGACCGAATTCATGCCAGTGCGGTCCGGAACCGTTCGAGCCCCGCATCGAGATCCGCGATCAGGTCGTCCGGATCCTCGATGCCGATCTGCAACCGCACCAGCAACCCCGGATCGCGGCGCTTGGTGGCGGTGCGGTAGCGTGCCGGATCGACCGGCAGCGCCAGGCTTTCGAACCCGCCCCAGCTATAGCCGATGCCGAAATGCTCGAGTCCGTCGATCAGCGCGGAGCGTGCGTCCTCGGTCGCGTCCTTCAGGGTGAAGGAGAATAGCCCGGTCGATCCCTTGAAATCACGCAGGAACAGCTCGTGGCCGGGGCAGTCCGGCAAAGCGGGGTGGAACACCGCCGCAACCTCTGGCTGCTCCTTCAGCCAGTGCGCGATCTTCAGCGCGCTGGACTGGTGCTGGGCAAGGCGGATGGCGAGCGTGCGCAGGCCGCGCGAGCCGAGCCAGCAATCGTCCGGGCTGGCGATCTGGCCGAGCTGGAAGCTGGTATCGCGCAGCTTGGCGAAATGGCCCGGCGCGGCGGTGACCGATCCGAGCATCACATCCGAATGGCCGACGATATATTTGGTGCAGGCAAGGATCGAGAGGTCGATGCCGCGCTCGATCGCCGGGAAGAAAAGGGGCGTCGCCCAGGTATTGTCGAGCAGGGTCACGATGCCGCGCGCCTTCGCTGCAGCCACGATGGCGGGAATATCCTGCACCTCGAACGTCAGGCTGCCGGGGCTTTCCATGAGGATCGCACGCGTCTTGTCGCCGATCAGGTCGGCGATGCCGGCGCCGATCAGCGGATCGTAGAAGCGCGTCGCGATACCCATGCGCTTGAGCAGGCCGGTGCCCATCGACCGGGTCGGATCGTAAGCGCTGTCGGGCAGCAGCAGTTCGTCGCCGGGCGACAGCACCGACAATAGTGCCGCGGCGATCGCCGCCACGCCCGAGGGATAGAGGAAGGTCGCCTCGGCGCCCGGCTCCAGATCGGTCAGCGCATCGGCGAGCGACCACTGCGTCGGCGTACCGCGCCGGCCGTAGAACAGCCGGTGATGCGTATCGCGCCCGCCCGCTGCGCGGAGCTCCGCGACCGAACCGTAGAGGATCGTCGATGCACGCCATACCGGCGCATTGACGATCCCCTGGGTCCATTCAGGCCGACGTCCGGCCGAGACGACGCGGGTCGCGTCGCCCTTGGGGTGGCCGTCCTTGTCACTCATTCATTATCGCTCACGCTGTTCCCATTGCCTTGGGGGTTGACCGGTCCGCGCCCCATTCGGACCAGCTGCCGTCATAAACGGCCGCCTCGTTGCCCAGCAGGTGAGCGCCGAAGGCGAGGACCGAGGCAGTGATGCCCGACCCACAGGTCATGACGACCGGTTTGGCCAGATCCACACCGGCCTTGTCGAATTCGGCCTTCAGCGCCTCGCCCTGTTTCCAGGTGCCGTCGGCGTTGAACAGCTGGCCATAGGGCAGGTTCTTCGATCCCGGAATATGCCCGGCATGGGTGGCGGGGCGCGGATCGGGCTCTTCGCCGGTGAAGCGCGCGGCGGAGCGGGCATCGAGGACCTGTTCCGCGCCGTTGCCGAGATTGGCCTTCATCTGGTCGAGGGTGCGAACGCCCTTGTCGTCCGCCCAGACCGTGAAGTGGCGGTGGCGCAGGCTTTCCTTGCCGCTTGCGACATCGCGGCCCTCGGCCTGCCATTTGGCGAGCCCGCCGTCGAGGATCGCCACGTCATGCGCGCCGAAGAGGCGGAGCATCCACCAGGCGCGCGCGGCGGTGTGGTGCGGGGCATTGTCGTAGAGCACGACGCGGCTGCCATCGCCCAGACCGAGCGACTGCATGCGGCTGGCGAATTTTTCGGGCGGGGGCAGCATCGAAGGCAGGGGATTCGACGTGTCGGAGATATCTGCGAGATCCATGAATACCGCGCCGGGGATATGCGCCGCCTCATATTCCGCCGCCGCATCGCGCGGCGCTTCGCCGGGCAGGGTGGTGAAATAGGTGGCGTCGACGATCCTGAGGTCGTTCGCGCCCAACTCGTTCGCGAGCCATTCCGTCGTAACCAGCGAGTCCATGTGTTCCTCCTAACAAGTCCGCTCGGGTCGAGCATCCGGTGACTCCCCTCCATCCACCGTCCCGGGGAGGAAGAACGACCCAAGGCCGAGGCACTGGGCGGAAGGAAAGGAATCTCCTGCGCTTATCTCTAGCCAGTGGTGGCGGCGGCGTCGAGCCGAACGCGGCGCGATTGCTCGATCCGTTCCATTTTGCGCACCGGCACCCTAGATAGTCGGCCATGACCCCCAAGCATCTCGGCCAGGCCAGCGCGCTGCCCGCTTCTCCCGAAGAGGCGGTGCTCGATTATGTCCCCAATCCGCGCCCCGGCCGCCTCTATCTGGTGCGTTTCGCCGTGCCCGAATTCACCTCGCTCTGCCCGGTGACGTCGCAGCCCGATTTCGCGCATCTCGTGATCGACTATGCGCCGGGCGAGACGATCGTTGAATCGAAGTCGTTGAAGTTGTTCCTCGGATCCTTTCGCAACCACCAGGCATTCCATGAGGATTGCACCGTTGGCATCGGCGAGCGGCTGGCGGCGGAGATGAAGCCGGTCTGGCTCCGAATCGGCGGCTATTGGTATCCGCGCGGGGGCATTCCGATCGACGTGTTCTGGCAGTCAGGACCGCCCCCCGAGAGCCTTTGGCTGCCTTCCCAGGATGTCCCGGGATATCGCGGGCGGGGCTGAGCCGTTCATTTCGGCTTAATCTTGACCTAGATTATCGCGAATCTCTTGTTGCGCTGCAGCATTGCTGCAACCATATTGAAACTTGGCCGTTCGTGGGAGGCAATTCCGGGGCTCCCAGCCCCGTTTCACAAGAGGTTTCAATCGATGGCTCTATCGGAAAAGGTCGTGACCCCGATCGATCACCTGGCACTGATCGGCAATTTCCTCCCTCGGAAATGCGGCCTTGCAACATATACTACCGATACGTTCACTGCGTTGAAGGGCCGATTCCCTGACCTGAAGATCGACGTCTATGCGATGGACGACCATCCCGGTCGCTACGATTATCCAGCCGAAGTGACCGCGAGCATCCCCGACCAGGACCGACTCGCCTATATCGAGGCCGCCCGCGCGATCGAACGCAGCGGCGCGCAGGCGCTCTGGGTCCAGCACGAATATGGCATTTATGGCGGGCCGGCAGGCGAGCATATCCTCGCCTTGCTCGACCGGGTGTCGATCCCGGTCATCGTCACGCTCCACACCATCCTCGAAAAGCCCAGCGCCGATGAGCGCCGGGTGTTGGAAGGGCTGCTGCGTCGCGCCACGAAGATCGTGGTGATGGCCGAGCGCGGCCGCGAGATTCTGGAGCGCGTCTACAGCGCCAAACCCCGCTCGATCGTGATGATCCCGCACGGTGTGCCGGATCGCGCGTTCGTCGACCCCGAGACGCTCAAGGCCCGGTTCGGTTGGCAGGGGCGCAAGACGCTGCTGACCTTTGGCCTGCTCGCGCCCAACAAGGGCATCGAGACGATGATCGATGCGCTGCCGGCGATCGCCGCCGAGCATCCGGACGTTCTCTATGCGGTGCTCGGTGCGACCCACCCGAACCTGGTCGCGCATGAAGGCGAGGCCTATCGCGAGCGGCTGAAGACGCTCGCCGAGGAGCATGGCGTCGCGGGGCATGTCGAGTTCATCGATGCGTTCCTCGAGCATGACGACCTGATCGACTACCTGCAGGCCGCCGACATTTATGTGACGCCGTACAACAACCCGGCGCAGATCACGTCGGGCACGCTGTCCTATGCCGTCGGTGTAGGAAAGGCGGTCGTCTCGACGCCTTATGTCCATGCGACCGAGATCCTGGCGGACGGGCACGGCGTACTGGTCGACTTCGGCGATAGCGCCGCCTTTGCGCGCGAGATCAACGGACTGCTGGGCAGTGATCGCAATCGCATCAACCTGTCGGAGCGCGCCTATGCGCGCGGCCAGACGATGATCTGGCCGCGCCTTGCCGAAGTGGCAATGGGCGAGATCGCCGAGATGGTCGCGACCAAGCCGCGCCGCCTTGCGCCCAAGGTGCGCCTGACGCCGCTCAAGCCGGATATCGCCGCCGTCGAGCGGATGAGCGATTCCACCGGCATGCTGCAGCATTCGATCTATTCGGTGCCGGATCGCCGCCATGGCTATTGCATCGACGACAATGTCCGCGCGTTGATGCTGATGACCGCGATCGACACGCTGGACGAAGGCGTGCGCGACAAATGGATGACGGTCTATGCGTCCTTCATCCAATATGCCTGGAACCCGGACAAGCGCCGTTTCCGCAACTTCATGAACTTCGATCGTACCTGGTGCGAGGATTTCGGATCGGAAGATTCGAACGGCCGTACGATCTGGGCGCTGGGCGTGACCGCGCGTCGTTCCACCCTCGCCAAGCATCGCGACTGGGCGGTGCGGCTGTTCGACGAGACCGCGTCGCTCGCCTTCGAGCTGGGCAGCCCGCGCGCGCAGGCCTTCGCCATGCTTGGCGCAGCGGCGATGCTCGGCGCGCATCCGGGGCATGAGCTGGCGCTCAATATCCTCGAGCGCTTCTCCAACGACCTGCTTGCCCTGGTCGAGGAAGCGCGGCGGCCGGAATGGGAATGGTTCGAGATCGTGCTGGCGTACGACAATGCGCGCCTGCCCGAGGCACTGATCCGCGCCGGTATGATGCTGGGGCGCGAGGATCTGCTGAAATGCGGCCTCTCCACCCTGAGCTGGATCGTCGCGCAGCAGACGTCGCCCGAGGGCCGCTTCCGCGCGATCGGCACCGAGAGCTTCGGCCGCGCCTATGAAGAGCCGCTGCCGTTCGACCAGCAGCCGCTCGAGGCGCAGGCGACGATCGACGCCTGCTCCGCCGCGTTCAGGGCGACCGGGGACTCGCGCTGGGTCGAGGAAGCGCAGCGCGCCTATCGTTGGTATCTGGGCCAGAACGATCTCGACCTGCCGCTGGCGACGGCGCAGGACGGCGGCTGTTTCGACGGGCTGATGCCGACCGGCCTGAACCGTAATCAGGGCGCCGAGTCGATTCTGGCACTGCAATTGGCATCTTGCGCCATTTCGGGGCTTTCAAAGCGGGTCGAAAGCGTGGCAGGACCGGAGCGCGCCGTCGCATAGCCTCGCTAGCGACGTCGCCAAGACGTCATTGGTGCGAGGCCCACACGTGATCGACCTGTTTCACCACGCGCTGCGGTTGCATGCCGATCCTTCCCGTGTCGTGGTGCGTCCCTTCCATCTGGCCTGGGCCGGAAACGGCGGCAGCCGCACCGAGCGGCTGGTCAGGGAAGTGCTGGAACTGGACACGGCGGCGACGCGCGCGGAACTGGAACTGGTGCTCAAGGATTTCGAGGCGCGTCACTGGCAGACGCGGCGCGTGTTCATGACGCGCTATGACGAGATCGAGGAAATGCTCGGGCTCGATGGCAGCGAGATCGGCGACGAGAAGCGTCAGCTGATCGGCGCCTATTTCTGCCATGAATACAGCTATGCCGCCGCGGCGTTGATGAACCCCAGCGCCGTGCCGCATTTCGACCAGACCGGCATGCCGGAAGGATCGCTGCGTATCCTGATGTCACTGCGCGCGGTGGGCGAGGGGCATATCTCCTCGGTCGCCTTTCGTGAGGGGATCATCACCAGCAAGAATGAGCTGAAGCTGGCGCCGGAGCCGCCTTTCGCCACCGCGACCGATGCGGTCGGCCAGGACGAGGAAGAGCTGCCCGAAGGCGAGATCACCGTTTATCGCCACCGCGATTCCACCCTGTCGGGCACGGTGATCTTCCCGATCACCGCCGCGCAGTCGAAGGGGCTGGAGGATCTGCGCCTCGTCAAGTTCACCCATGACGACGGCTCGGCCGAATGGCTTGGTACCTATACCGCCTATAATGGCTCGGCGATCCAGTCCGAGCTGCTGCGCACCCGGGACTTCCGCGCGTTCGATCTGGTGCCGATGACGGGGCCTGCCTCGCGCAACAAGGGCATGGCGCTGTTCCCGCGCAAGATTGGCGGTCAGTATATGATGATGGGCCGGCAGGACGGCGAGAACCTGTTCCTGCTCAAGTCCGACACCCTCACGCACTGGGAAGAGGGCGAGAAGCTGCTCACCCCGCATTATCCCTGGGAGCTGGTGCAGATCGGCAATTGCGGCCCGCCGATCGAGCTCGACGAAGGGTGGCTGATGCTGACTCACGGTGTGGGCGCGATGCGTAAATACTCGATCGGGGCTGTGCTGCTCGACAAGGAGGATCCGTCCAAGGTGCTCGGCCGCACCTGCGAGCCGATCCTGGCGGCGGCGCATGAGGATCGCGAGGGCTATGTGCCCAATGTGGTCTATAGCTGCGGGGCGATCCGGCATGGCGACAAGCTGTTCGTGCCGTACGGCGTGGCGGACAGCTCGGTCGCGTTTGCGTTTATCGATATCAAGGTGTTGCTCGGGGCGATGTGAGGCTTGCCTTAAGCCCCTCCCCTTCAGGGGAGGGGTTGGGGGTGGGGGACTCCGAGCCACCATTGAGTGCTGTATTTGCGGGACTGCCCCACCCCAACCCCTCCCCTGAAGGGGAGGGGCTTAAGAGGTCACCGCGCCATTGCCTTCGTCCGATTGTAGAGCAGCCAGATCAGGCCTGCGAACGCCACCGGCGCGGCGAACAGGGCGATCGTCTCGAAGCTCGCACCCACCACCGCCAGCGGCGCGTCCTTGCCCGAGGCGCCGACGATGCCGGCAAAGGCCACCCCGAACAGGCTCTCGCCGACGATCAGGCCGGTTGCGGCAAGCGTGCCCATGCGCTCGGCAAAGTCGGGGTTGCTCTGGCGCCTAGCCCATTTGTCGTAGAAATGGCCGATCAGCGCGCCGACCGGGATGAGCAGGGTCAGCGCCATCGGCAGGTAGATGCCCATGCCGACGCCGAGCGGAGGCAGGCGCATCTTGCCGGCGCGGCCGAGCATTTCGTCGAGGAAGATCACCACCACCCCGATGCCGGCACCGACGCCGATCAGCCGCCAGTCGAGATCGCCGCCGAGCACGCCCTTGGCGAGCGACGAGATCAGCGCCGCCTGGGGCGCGGCGAGCGCGGTTTCCTTGGCGTTGGGCGCGCCCTGGAAGGTGAAGGCGGTGTTGAGCAGGTCGAGCACCGGCGGGATCACCAGCGAGCCGAAGATCACGCCGAGCACCAGCGCGAACTGCTGTTTCCACGGCGTCGCGCCGACGAGCTGGCCGGTCTTCAGATCCTGGAGATTGTCGTTGGAGATGGTCGCGACCGAGAAGACGATCGCGGTCGTGAACAGCGCATAGGCGATCAGCGCGTTGGTACGCGCCACATCCGTGCTGTGGCCGTAGATAGCGACGAGCAGCAGCGAGGCGCCGAGCACGGCCAGGATGCCGACGCCTGAAACCGGGCTGTTCGACGCACCGATCAGGCCGGCCATGTACCCACACACCGCGGCGATCACGATGCCGATGACGAGGATGTAGAGGATCGTGCCGAGGATCACCGCGAAGCCGTGATCATGGATCGGGCCGCCGGCGGAGAAGCTCCACAACAGGTACGCGATCGGGGGTAGGGTGCCGAGGATCGAGAGGCCGACAATGCCGATCGGCAGGTCGCGCTCGGTCAGGTCGAGGATCGAGCCGGCCTGGCGCGCGCGCGACGCGGCCATGGCGGAGCGGATGCCGCCGATGATCGGGCCGAGAATCTTGAGCAGGGTCCATATCGCCGCGACGCCGATCGTGCCGGCGCCGATGAAACGGACTTCGGAGCGGAACACGGTGCTGACGACCTTGTCGAGGTCGCCCGGGACGCCGCTGGTAAGATAGGGCATCAGGCCGCCCCAGGCGATGATCATGCCAAGAAACATCGCGGCGCCGACCGACAGGCCGACGAGATGGCCGACGCCGATCAGCGCCATGGAGAAGCTGGTCGAGGCGCCGGTCGCGCTACCGCCGATGCGGAAGTTCTTCACCGCTTCGCCCGCGACGAGCTTCATCGCGGCGAGCAGGGCAAAGCCGGCGGATACGACCGAGCCGAGGATGATGACGCGCAGGCCCTTGGCATTCTCCTCGTCGCCGTCTTCCGCGGCGCCGACCTTGAGCACTTCGGCCGCGGCGACGCCTTCGGGATAGGGCAGGTCCGATCCGGTGACGAGCGCCCGGCGCAGCGGCACCGAGAACATCACGCCGAGGATGCCGCCGACCGCGCAAACTGCTGCGGTGGTCCAATAGGGGAAGCCGGTCCACCAGCCGACCAGGATCAGGCCCGGCAGCACGAAGATGATCGCGGCCAGGGTGCCCGCGGCGCTCGCGATCGTCTGGACGATGTTGTTCTCCAGGATGTTGGCATCCTTGAAGAAGCGCAGGATCGCCATGGAGATGACCGCGGCCGGGATCGAGGTGGCGAAGGTCAGGCCGACCTTCAGCCCGAGATAGACGTTCGCGGCGGTGAACAGGACGGTGATGAGCCCGCCCAGGATGATGCCGCGGATGGTCAGCTCGGCGAGCGGACGGGCGGCTGGGGTCGTGGATGCTTGCATGGGGTCATGTGGCATAACAGGGCGGGTCTGGGACAGTGGTTTCTGTCGAGACGAGTTTTGCCCCCAATCCCTCCCCCGAAGGGGAGGGGCTTTTCAAACCCGCCCGTAGCGCCTCTCGTACAGCCAGCCGCCGAGCCACACCGTCGGAAACGCCGTTATCGCCAGGGCGATCGGATACCATCTCGGGCCGAGATTCAGGTTCCAGCTCACCAGCACCCCCGCGATCCCGCCGAGCGTGCCGATCACCGCCAGGATGATCACGTGCCGCATCCGTGCACGCGGGGCGAGCCAGGCGGTGACGAAGCCGCCGGCGACGGTGAAGAGGCAGCGGTAGCTCAGGGCGAGGAGATTGAGCCACGGATCCCACATCGCGCCGCGCGGGATGATCCCGGTGGAATGCATGATCTCGTCGGTGCCGTTATGAGTCACGACGACGAGGATGAAGCCCGCAAGTACGGCGGCGACGCTGCGGAGATAGAGCCACAGCATGCTGGCTGGTCGATCGGTCATTCGGCACTCCCCCGGTAGTCTGCTGATGATGCCACAGCTTCCCGAAGCTGGACAGGCCGTCCGCCCGCTGATTCCCGCCGTTGACCGGGCAGTATGATGTATATACATCATGTTTGTGGCTTCTCCCGCATCTTCCGATTCTCCCTGTGCGTGCACGTCGTTGCGCAAGGCCGCACGGGCGGTGTCGCGGGTCTATGACGACGCGTTGAGCGGGACGGGGATGACGATCGCGCAATTCTCGGTGCTGCGGCACATCGCGCGAGGCGGGGAAATGCCGCTGAGCCGGCTGGCCGAAGCACTGGTGATGGACCGGACGTCGCTGTACCGCGCGATCGCGCCGTTGGAGCGGCAAGGCTGGATCGAGGTCGCATCGGCCGCGCGCGGACGGGCGCGGATCGCGTCGCTGACTGAAGCGGGAAGCGCGGCGATGGAGGGCGCCACTGGCCCCTGGCGCGCGGCGCAGGAGCGGCTGATCGGCGCATTCGGTGCGACCGAGTGGACCCGGCTCGAGACCCTGTTGCGCGGTGTGGTCGATGTGGCCGGCCCGGCCCATGACTGATGTGCGAGGAATGTCGATGCGGTTGAGCCGCCTGTCCGCCCGGGCGCCCTATATCGTCGTCGGCGTGACGTTTCTGGCGCTGCTGATCTCGGCCGGGCTGCGCTCGGCACCCGGCGTGATGATGGTCCCGCTCGAACTGCATTTCGGCTGGGACCGGGCGACCATTTCCTTCTCGGCGGCGGTCGGCATCTTCCTCTACGGATTGGTCGGCCCGTTCGCGGCGGCGCTGATGATGTCGCTGGGCATCAAAAGGACGATGCTCGGCGGCCTGCTGCTCATGTCCGCCGCAACCTTTGCGAGCCTGTGGATGACCGCACCCTGGCATTATGTGCTGAGCTGGGGCGTGCTCTCGGGCGTCGGCAGCGGCGCGGTCGCGTCGGTGCTGGGCGCAGCGGTGGTCAATCGCTGGTTCGCGACCCGGCAGGGGCTGGTGATGGGCATGCTGAGCGCGAGCACTGCGACCGGCGCGCTGGTGTTCCTGCCGTTGCTCGCCTGGCTGTCGAGCGCGGGCGCGTGGCGCCCGGTGGTGATCGCGGTGAGCATCGCCTGCCTCGCGCTGATCCCGCTCGTGCTGTTCTTCGTACCCGAGCGGCCCGGCGATGTCGGCATCAGGCGTTTCGGCGAGACCGATGCGAGCGAACCACCGCCGCCGCTGAAACAGGCCGCGACGCCGATGCTGGCTTTCGAGGCGTTGTTCCGCGCCGGGCGCACCCCGATCTTCTGGTTGTTGTTCGGCACCTTCTTCGTTTGCGGCCTGACCACCAACGGGCTGGTGGGGACCCATATGATTGCGTTTTGCGGCGACCATGGCATTGCCCCGGTCGCGGCGGCGGGGCTGTTGTCGATGATGGGGCTGTTCGACCTGGTTGGCACCACTGCCTCGGGCTGGCTGACCGACCGCTATGATCCGCGCAAGCTGCTCTGCGTCTATTACGGCCTGCGAGGACTCTCGCTGATCGCCTTGCCCTTCATCGACTTCGGCGCGGTGAGCCTGACGATCTTCGCGATCTTCTACGGGCTCGACTGGATCGCAACCGTGCCGCCGACGGTGAAGCTGACCAACATGTCGTTCGGCGAGCGCGATGCGCCGATCGTGTTCGGGTGGATCATGGTCGGGCACCAGATCGGGGCTGCGACCGCGGCGTTCGGTGCCGGGGTGATCCGCGAGCAGGCGGGCACGTATCTGCCTGCCTTCCTGATCGCAGGCGGGTTCGGGGTAGCTGCGTCGGTGTTGATCGTGGCGACCGGGCTGGCGGGCCAGCGAGTCGCGCGGGCGGTCTGAGCGGCGATTCTCCAACAGGCCCACCTGTTTTCACCTGTTATTTCAGGCCGATTTTTTTCTCACCTGTTATGTTGGATTTTGTAGGCCGATTTCAGGTTGTTTTTCAATAGGATGCCGCCGCCCACCTGTTATCGGGATAACAGGTGCGGAACAGGTGAATAACAGGTGCCGATTCCGCGGAACAGGCAATGAGAATGAGCGGGCCCTCTGGTCGTTTGCGAGCGAACTTAGGGTAGGCGCGATGATAGCGCGGGTGGTGGGGGTTTGAATCAAGGTCGGTTCCGGAACTGGATTCAGTCAGGGTGAGTGCATGTATTTTTTCGTCTTCCCCGGCGAAGGCCGGGGTCCAGTTGGAATGGTCTAGTGAAGACGCGCGGCGCCTGATTACCGCCGTTCCCCAACTGGACCCCGGCCTTCGCCGGGGAAGCGTAAATGTTGAAAAACCTACAATCGCGAACGAGGCCGGCAAGCGGATCAGCGGGTCAATCGAGCCCATTGTCGAGGAACCGCTCGGCAACCGCGCAGTGCATGGCCACCCCGCGGGCCATGACCTCTTCCTCGATGGTCATGCGGGTATTGTGGAGCGGCGGGTTGGTCGTGGCGTCGCTGCCCTTGGGCGCGACGCCGAGAAAAGCCATCGAGCCGGGGATTTCGCGCAGGACATAGGAGAAATCCTCGCCGCCCATGATCGGCGCCGGCATGGTGCGCCAGGCGTCAGCTCCGCCCAGCTCCTCTGCCACGCTGCGCATCAGGCCAAGCGCACGGGGATCGTTCATGGTGACGGGATAGCCGTCGTCGATCACCACTTCCGCCGTGCACCCATGAGCGAGCGCGATATGCTCGGCGATGCGGGTCAGGCCCTCGCGCGCCTTGGTGCGGGTGGCATTGGAGAGGGTGCGCAGCGTGCCCTTCAGCTTCACTTCGTCGGGCACGATATTGTACGCCGAGCCGGCGTTGATCTGGGTGATCGACAGCACCGCCGGATCCGTGACCGGGATCTGGCGGGCGATGAAGGCGCTGAGTGCCGTCACGATCTCGCAGGCGACCGGGATCGGATCGATCCCCTCATGCGGCATGGCGGCATGGCCGCCCTTGCCGCGGACGTTGATGTTAAGCGCGTCGGTCGAGGCGAGGAGCGCGCCCGGGCGGCTCCAGAACACGCCGGCAGGCGCGTTGGGCATGATGTGGAGCGCGAAGGCTGCCTCGGGCCGTGGCTCGTCGAGCAGCCCGTCTTCCATCATGTAGCGCGCGCCGTGATAGCCCTCCTCGCCGGGCTGGAACATGAAGACAACCGAGCCCGACAGCCGGTCGCGCCGCGCGCAGAGCGCGCGGGCGGCGCCGACCAGCATGGCGCTGTGCGCGTCATGGCCGCAGGCGTGCATCGCATTCGGCACCTGCGAGGCGAAGGGCAGACCGGTCTCCTCCTGCATCGGCAGCGCGTCCATGTCGCCGCGCAGCAGCACGGTACGGCCATTGTCGCGGCCGCCGCGCAGGATCGCGACGAAGCCGGTGGTCGAGGTCCCCTCGCGATATTCGAGGGGAAGCCCCGCCAGCGCCGCCTTGATCTTGTCCGTGGTGCGCGGGCAATGCAGCCCGATCTCCGGGTCGGCATGGATGGCGCGTCGAAGCTCGACCACATCGGCAAGCTCGGCCTCGGCAGCGGCGCCCCAATCCTGATGAAGATCGAGAGTGGCGTCCATTAGTCGAGTCCTTTGTTGCATTGCCGAAGGGCGAGCCTACGCCTCGGGCAGCGCCGCTTACAAGCCCGCCTTACAAGCCCAGCGCGGCCTTGATCTGCCCCCAACGCACCAGCTTGAAGTTCTGCGCCCTGGGTGGGTTCGCGCCGTCCTGCGCGATCATGATGCCGTCGGGGAAGGCGGGGCCGAAATCGCCGGTCGCGATCTCGATGCCGTCGGTCTCTTCGGTCGAGCCGAACGAGCCGGGCGCGATGCGGTAGCGGCCGACATAGGAATCGTCGGCGAGGCGATAGACGGCATAGGCATTGTCGCCCTGGCTGGAGACGACGAGATAGCCGCTATCGCCTTCCTGCGCGATCGCCACGCCTTCGGCATCCGCCACGATCTGCTTGCCGTCCGCGGCCGCGATCTTCACCGGCTCGACCGGGCCGTCGGCGCGGGCATCGAAGCGCCAGAGACCCACATCCTCCTCGGCGACATACAGGCGCGCGGTGCGCGGATCGACCGCGCAACCCTCGGATTGAGTGGCGAGTTTCATCGTGCGGACGATCCTTGCCTTGGGCGTCGCGCCCGCCACGTCGAGCGCGAGCTGGCGGATCGTGCCGTCCTTTGCGACCATGAAGGCGTAGAGCGCGGTCGGCGTATTGTAGAGGCACATGCCGTACGCCTCGCCCGCGCCCGCTGGGACACGTCCAAGCGTAGCCAGTTTTGCGGAGGCGGGATCGAGCGTGAACAGGGCGACCTGCGCATTGAGGGGATCGTTGCGGTCGCTCGCGGCGACGATGATCCGGCCGTCATGCTCGGCGAGCGCGACATTGTTGACTCGCCCTGCGTCGTGGAAGTCCCGGGCCTTGCCGTCCAGGCCGTAGACATAGAGCCCGGCCTTCTTGTCGGTGCCGATGATCAGGCTCGCTGCCGGCGTTGCTGCGTTGCGCCAGATCGCAGGGTCGTCGGCTGCATCGGCGTTCGCCGTGGCCACTGCCTCGGTCTCTCCGGAGGCCTGGACGGTGGCGGTGGGCAGAGGGGACGGGACCATCGCAGGAGGCGTCTGCGCCTGTGCACTGTAACTTAGAAGTAACATGAATGTCATTGAAATGTAACGGATATCGCACTTGCAGTTCATGTTCGACTCCTACCGGCGGTTTCGAGGCGCCCGTTCGCACGCGCCGCATAATCGGTCAATTCATCGCAAAAGGGGTCTGTCATGGTTCGCAAGGGGACATTTCTAGGGGGCTGCGCGCTCGTCGCGCTCTTGATGCCGATCAATGTCGCGATGGCGCAGGAAGTGCCGGGCGAAACGCAGACCGAGGAATCGACCGAGAGCGCCAGCGACATCATCGTCACCGGCCAGATCGCGTTCCGCAACCGCACCGAGGATACCAACCCGGTGCTGTCCTACGACCTGGAATATTTCCAGCGCTTCGAACCGGTCTCGGTCGGCGAAATGCTGAAGCGCGTGCCGGGCGTCACCTTCACCTCCGACGTGCTCGAATATGACGCGGTCCAGTTCCGCGGCCTGCCGCCGGGCTATACCCAGGTGCTGATCAACGGCCGCCGCGCGCCGGGCGGCGAGGCGGATCGCAGCTTCTTCGTCGACCGCATCCCGGCCGAGCTGGTCGAGAAGATCGAGATCGTCCGCTCGCCCCGTGCCGACCAGCCAAGCGAAGGCGTCGCCGGCACCTTGAACATCGTGACCAAGGAAGCCGCGACCTTCAACGGCGGCTTCGCCAAGGTCGGTGCGCTGATCAACAAGGACGGCAAGGCGCGCCCGTCACTCGCCGCCGCTTATGCCGGCACGCTTGGCGACCGCACCTCCTATTGGGCGGCGCTCAACTATCAGGAACGGCGCAACGCCAAGAAGAAGGTGTCGCTGCGCTTCGACGATTTCACGACGGGCCCGCTCGACCAGACCAACCCGGAGTTCAGCGACACCGAGCTGCAGGACGATACGCGCGACGGCAGCGACCTGTCGGGTAGCGCCGAGATCAAGACCACGATCGGCGACGACGGCTTCATCCGCCTCCAGGGTTTCTTCGTCGATACCAATCGCAAGGAAGACGAGGTCTCGCTGACCTATGAGGATGCCGATCTCGATTTCGACGGCGCCGAGACCCAGCATGAGGACATCAAGCAGCGCACCTATGCGATCACCTCGGACGCCCGCATTCCGCTCGGTTTCGGCGATCTTGGCCTTGCGGCAGGCTGGTCCGGCTATCGCGAGAACACGACGACCACAACCTATGAGGGCGACGAAGAGGATCTGAGCGATCTCACGCTCGATGAGGTCGAGAGCATCCATATCAAGGACGATGAATATACCGGCACGGTCAGTCTCGGCTTCGGGGCGGACGCCACGCGCTTCAAACTCGGCGTCGATCTGTTCCACAAGCTGCGCAACGGGTTGAACGACGGCGATTTCCTGAGCGGGGAATTCAAGGTCAAGGAGAACCGGTACGATCCCTATGCGCGGTTCACCTTCGAGCCGAACTCGATGCTGTCGATCGACGCCGGCCTGCGCTACGAGATCACGCGCCGCACGGTTTCCGGCGATGCGCTGCCGACCGTCAGCTACAATGCCGAGACGCTCAATCCGTCGCTCCATTTCCGCTACGCGCCGACCAAGGCCGATCAGTTCCGCGCCTCGATTGCGCGTACCGTGCGGCGACCGAGCTATGATTCGGTCTCGCCGATCGAGCGGGAGGAAGCGCCGGGCGACGACGACATGACCCGCGGCAATCCCGGTCTTCGCAATGAAAAGGCTTGGGGCGTGGATCTGGGATATGAGCGGCGGCTGGGCAGCAAGGGCATCGTCGGCGTCAATTTCTTCTACCGCGACGTCAAGGACGTAATCGAACTCGTCGCGCTGGGCGAAAATCCGGACAATCCCGACGGCCAGCTCTTTACGCCGCGCAACATCGGAGACGGCAAGACCTGGGGTGCCGAGATCGACTTCTCCGCGCCTCTCGATGTGATCGGCATGCCGGATACGGGCCTGTTCGCCAATTACACCTATCTCGACAGCTCGATCCGCGATCCGTTCACGGGCGAGAAGCGGCGGTTCAACAACCAGCCGCACCATGTCTACAATGTCGGCTTCATCCAGACCTTGAAGAAGCTCGACGCAAGCTTCGGCGCGACGGTGTCGGGGCGTAGCGGCGCGACCGAGTCGAACTTCGACGAGACGGTGAACCTGACTTACGATCCCGATCTGGAGGCGTTCGTCGAGAAGCGCATCGGCAAGCATTTCGTGCTGCGCTTCTCGGTGCAGGACATCCTGCGCCGCTCCAAGAAGGAAGCCTTCCTGAAATATGACGGCGATTCGTATCAGGAGATCCTCGACAACCGCCGCGCGGGCGATGTCGATGAGTTCGAGCTGGAGCGCGAGAAGGCTGGGCCGCTGTATCAGGTGACGCTGCGCGCGGCGTTCTGAGGTTTGAGCCTGGTGGTGCCGTCTCCGCATAGGGAGACGGCATCAACACCTTGTTCTTCCCCGGCGAAGGCCGGGGCCCAGTTGGGAAGGCTCCAGTAATGGAGCGGACCGCCTGATTACCAGCGTCCCCCAACTGGGCCCCGGCCTTCGCCGGGGAAGAAGAAGTTAGGGGGCGCCGTCTCCCTCAGCGCCCCTTGAACAACCCGCCCAGAATGCCGCGCACCAGCCCGCCGACGATGCCTGAGCCGGCGCCGCGCGACGAGCCGAACACCGCTTTCGATACCTCGTTCGCGACCGACCGGCCGACCGCCGAGGAGGCGGAGCGGGTGGCAGAGGTGATCGCGCGGTTCCAGGGCGAGTTGGCGGCGGCCCGTTCCGCCTCTTTCTGCTGCTGGGCGGCGAGCTTCGCCTGGCGATCCGCTTCGCGCTGGTCGGCGATGCGCTGGCGTTCGGCTTCCTTGGCGGCGCGGGCGTCTTCCTTCGCCTGGAGCGCGGCGGCCTTGTCGGCTTCCGTCTTCGCAGCGGCTTCGGCGGCAGCGGCGCTCGCTTCGTGCGACTTGGCGGAGAGGATCTCCTCCGCGGACTCGCGGTCGATCAGCGTGTCGTATTTCGACCCGACCGGATCGGTCTGGATCATCACGCCGCGTTCGACCGGGGTGACCGGGCCGACGCGCGAGGCGGGCGGCTTGATCAGGGTGCGCTCGACCGGGGCGGGCGCGCCGTCGGGCAGGAGCAAGGAAACCAGCGCCTCGCCGACCTTCAGCTCGGTGATCGCCTTTTCGACATCGACGCCGGGATTGGCGCGGAAGGTGGTGGCCGCCGACTTTACCGCAGCCTGATCGCGCGGGGTGAAGGCGCGCAGCGCGTGCTGGACGCGGTTGCCGAGCTGGCCGGCGACGGTATCGGGGATGTCGATCGGGTTCTGGGTGATGAAATAGACGCCGACGCCCTTCGAGCGGATCAGGCGCACGACCTGCTCGATCTTCTCGAGCAGCGCCTTGGGCGCGTCGGCGAACAAGAGGTGCGCTTCGTCGAAGAAGAAGGCGAGCACGGGCTTGTCGGGATCGCCGACTTCCGGGAGATGCTCGAACAGCTCGCTCATCAGCCAGAGCAGGAAGGTGGCGTAGAGCTTCGGGCTGGCCATCAGCTTGTCGGCGGCGAGGATGTTGACGATGCCGCGGCCCTTGTCGTCCACGCCGATGAAATCGCTCATCGTCAGCGCGGGTTCGCCGAAGAACTTCTCGCCGCCCTGGCTGCGCAGCTGGAGCAACGAGCGCTGGATCGTACCGATGCTCTGCTTGGAGACATTGCCGAGCGTGGTGGTGAGCTCGTCGGCGCGCTCGCCGCAACTCACCAGCATCGCCTGGAGATCGTCCAGGTCGAGCAGCAGCATGCCCTCCTTGTCGGCGACGTGGAAGGCGATGGTCAGCACGCCTTCCTGCACTTCGTTCAGGTCCATCAGGCGCGAGAGGAGCAGGGGGCCCATTTCCGAGACGGTGGTACGGATCGGGTGGCCCTGCTCGCCGTACAGATCCCAGAATTGCACGGGATTGTCGGCATAATGCCAATCCTCATAGCCGATCTCCTTCGCGCGGGCGGCGAAGATCTCGTGCATCTTGGAGGTGGGCGAGCCGGCCATGGCGAGGCCGGACAGGTCGCCCTTCACATCGGCGACGAAGCAGGGGACACCGGCCGCGGACAGGCCGTCGATGATGCCCTGGATAGTGACGGTCTTGCCGGTGCCGGTCGCGCCCGCAATCAGGCCGTGGCGGTTGGCGCGCTTGAGCTCGAGCTGCTGGCGCTGGCCGTTCGCGTTGCTGCCGATGAAGATACTGGTGCCGTCCGCCATAAGTCCTCCGGAGTTGGGAGGGCGGTATCGCGCGAAACGGGGCAGGACGGAAGGTGGGGAGGGTAAATTCCTCCCAGCTACGTTCCTCCCCATGCGCTGCACGGGGAGGAAATAGGGGTTACTTGATCTTCACCGCGCGGAAGCCGGCGGGGTTGCGGCCGCGCTGGATCAGCAGTGCGACGGTCGTGCGGCCGGCGGCTTTCGCCTGGGTGACCACGCCGGCAAGATCGGCGGCGGTGCGCGTCGGGACGCGGTTCGCCGACAGGATGATGTCGCCGCGCTGCAGGCCCTTGGTCGCCGCGTCGCTCGACTGATCGACATCGACGACCACAACGCCTTGCGTGGTCGGATCGATGTTGAGGCCCCGCGCGATGTTCGGGGTCAGCGGCTGGACCGACAGGCCGATCGCATTGGCGCTTGCCTGCTGGCCGCTTTGCGCACCGCTCTCGGGCAGGCCGTCATCGTCTTCGCCGCCGTTGAGGTTGGCGAGCGTTTCCTCGGACGGGCGGGTGCCGACCAGCGCGGTGATGGTCTGGCGCTTGCCGTCACGAATGATCTCGAGCGGCACGCGCGTACCCGGCGTCGTGTTGGCGACGAGATAGCTGAGCGTCTGATCGGGGGTCACGTCCTTGCCGCCGACGCGGACGACGACGTCGCCCTGCTTCAGACCGGCCTTGTCGGCGCCTTCGCCCGGCTCGATCCGCGCGACGATCTCGCCCTGGTTGGCGGGGAGGCCGAACGCGCCGGCGATATCCTCGGTGATCGGCTGGATGCCGACGCCGAGATAGCCGCGCTTGACCGCGACACCCTTCATCAGCGTGTCGATGATCGGCTTGGCCTCTTCCGCCGGAATCGCGAAGCCGATGCCGACATTGCCGCCGGTTGGCGACAGAATCTGCGAGTTGATGCCGATGACGTTGCCGCCGAGATCGAACATCGGGCCGCCGGAGTTGCCCTGGTTGATCGACGCGTCGGTCTGGATGAAGCGGTCATAGGCGCCGCCCTGGCCGGTCACGCGGTGCAGCGCCGAGACGATGCCGGCGGTGACGGTCGAGCCGAGGCCGAACGGGTTGCCGATCGCGACGACCCAGTCGCCGACGCGGGCGCGGGCCGAATCGCCGAACTTGACGAAGGGCAGGCCCTTCGCCTCGATCTTGAGCAGCGCGAGATCGGACGCAGGATCGCGACCGATCAGCTTGGCGGTATATTCCTTGCGGTCGGTCAGGGTGACCTTGATCGATTCGACCGTGGCGCCCTTGGCGCCGGCCGCGATCACATGGTTGTTGGTGACGATATAGCCGTCGGGCGAGATGATGAAGCCCGAACCGAGCGACTGCGCCTCGCGCGTGACCGGCTGGCCGTTACCGCCCTGGCCCTGGCCGAACTGGCCGAACAGGTCGCCGAGCGGCGTGCCGGAGAAGGGGTTGGTCGGCTGCTGCAGGGTAACGCGCTGCGTGGTCGAGATGTTGACCACCGCGGGCTGCAGCGTGGCGACCATGTCGGCAAAGCTCATCGGTGCGCCGGCCTTGGGGGCGGCGGCGGCGATGGCGCCGGGTTCGTTCTGCGCGACCTGACCTGCTGGCGGCTCCAATGTCATGGCAGCGGCAGCGCCGCTCAGGAGCAGGGCACCGGTGATGGCGTAAGCGTAGCGCACTTGGGTCGTTTCCTCTCGTCTGCCGTATCGCGACAACCGTCCGTGTTGCGGATGGTTGCTGAACGGCGATTGAATATGAACCGCCTGAAAGCTTTCCCGAACGATTCAGGCTCAGCGATTGCCCTTGAATTCCTTCAGATAGGCATTGTCGGTGGACAGGACCATCGATGTCGTCCCCTTGGGCACCGCGCTGCCGTCAGCCCCGAAGGTGAAACGATAGGACTGCATCGCCCGGTAGAAATCGTAGAAGCCGGGGTCCTTGCTGAAGCTTTCGGCATAGATGCGCGCGGCATTGGCATCAGCTTCGGCGCGGATGATCTGCGCTGCCTTCTGGCCCTGGGCGATCGTCGAGGCGCGTTCCTGCTGGCGCGCGGTGCGCATCCGCGCGAGCGCGCTGTCGAGCGGGCTGCCGTCGGGCAGGTCGGCATGCTTGATGCGGACGTCGACGACCTGAACGCCGTACTGGCCGGCGAGGCGCTGCAGGCCGGCCTGGATATTGTCCATCACCTGGCCGCGCTCCGGGCTGAGCAATGCCGCGAACGGGCGCTTGCCGAGTTCGTTGCGCAACGCCGAGCCGAACAGCGGTTGCAGCGCGTCGATCACGCGCTGTTCCGTGTTGGACGAGCTGCCGGTCGAGACGACTGCCTTGAGCGGATCGACGATGCGGAACCGCGCATAGGCGTCCACCTGGAGCCTGAGCTGGTCGGTCGAGATCACCGGCGTATCGTCAAGATCGACGTCCAGCACGCGCTTGTCGACCCAGACGAGCCGGTCGATGAACGGCACGCGCGCGATCAGGCCGGCGCCGGTGCTGCCGAACTTCTCGTTCGGGCGCCAGCGGTTGATGGCGTCGCCGACCGGCTGCTCGAAGCGCAGGATCACGGCCTGCTTGGTCTCGGGCACGATCGCGAAGGTGCTTGCGGCGAGGATCACCAGCAGCATCAGCGAGATGCCGATCGCTACCGGGTTGCGGAAAAGAGTGCTCATTGGCCGCCTCCCTGCACCGGTGCGGGGGTTGTCGCGGCGGCCGCTGGAGCATCGGGCAAACGACGGGCGGTGCCCGACAGCGGCAGATAGGGAACCACGCCGGAGCCTTCGACGATCGTCTTGTCGGTCTTGGCCAGCACGGCCTCCATCGTCTCGTAATACATGCGTCGGCGAGTCACGTCGGGAGCGAGCTTGTACTGTTCGTACACCTTGTCGAACGCAGCGGCTTCGCCCTGGGCATGCGCCAGCACTTGCTGGGCATAGCCGCGCGCCTGGTTGGTCATGCCCTGTGCTTCCTGCTGGGCGGCCGAGACCGACTTGAAGTCGTCCATCACCTGCGACGGGGGCGCAGCCTGCTTGATCGCGACGCCCTGGATGCGGATGCCGGCATTATAGCTGTCGAGGATCTGCTGCATCGTGTCCTGCACGCGTAGCTCGATCGCATTGCGGCCCGATCCGATCGCGTCGTCAAGCGCGGTCGTCGCGATCACGGCGCGCATCGCACTTTCGGCGGTAGCGCGCACCGTCTCGACCGGCTTGGCGATCTGGAAGGCGTAGTCCTGCGGATTGCTGATGTCCCAGCGAACCGAATAGTTGAGATCGACGATGTTCTGGTCTGCGGTGAGCATCAGATTCTCGCCTCCACCGCCATCGGCCGGGAAGGTCTCGGTGTTGATCTTGCGCACATCGACCTTGGTGACGCTGGCGAACGGCGCGGGCGGGGTCAGGCGGATGCCCGGCTCGATCGTGCCGGCATAGCGGCCGAGATAGGTGACGACGCCGCGCTGCTGCGGGCCGATCGCGTGGAAGCTCGTGAAGACCAGCCAGACGAGCACGATCAGGCCGACGCCGATCATCCACAGGGTCCGGGCATTGGGTGTGCCGGGGAGGTGCGGGCGACCGCCGCCCGATCCGTTGCCGCCGCCACCGCCGCGGGCACGGCGCAGGAACTCGTCGAGCGCGCTCGGCCCGGCGCCGCGCGGGCGGCCCTGCGGGGGCACCGACCAGGGGTTGCGCGGGCCGCCGTCATTGCCGTCGCCGGAGCCGCCTCCGGAGCCAGCCTTGTCCGGACCACCGCCGCCCCAGGGGCCTTTGGGATTGTCGGACTGAAGGATGGTGAAGCGCTGTAGCCAGCGGGGAAGGGTCGTCATGACTCCTTTATAGGACCGTAGCGGCGGAAAAACAGTGGCAAGCACCGTTAACCGCCCTATCTGCGCAACGATGACCGATATTGCCGCACTGAACGCCGCCCTCGACCCCATCGCCGGAAAGCGCGCGACCGCGCGGATCGAGGGCGACAAGGCCAGTATCTTCCTCGACGTGACCGGGTTGGACGAGGCCGGACGCGAGGCGATGGAGGCCGATGTGCGCGCCGCAGCCGAGGGTATTCCTGGGATTGCGACCGTCCGGATCGCGCTGACCAGCCAGCGCACACGGCGCCTGCTCATCGCGGTGGCGAGCGGCAAGGGCGGGGTGGGCAAATCGACCGTATCGGCCAATCTCGCCATCGGCCTGCAGGCGCTCGGGCGGCGCGTCGGGCTGGTCGATGCCGATATCTATGGGCCGTCGCAGCCGACGCTGATGGGTGTGCAGGGATCGCGGCCGACCGCGAAGGATAAATTGCTCGAGCCGGTGGCGACGCCGTACGGCGTGCCGCTGCTCTCCATGGGGCAGCTCGTCGCGCCCGACCAGGCGATCGCGTGGCGGGGGCCGATGGCGGCGAATGCGCTCGGCCAGCTGATCGACGCCGACTGGGCCGCGCAAGATACGCTGGTGATCGACCTGCCGCCCGGCACCGGCGACGTGCAGCTCTCGATGATCCAGAAGCACAAGCCGGCGGGTGCGGTGATCGTCTCCACCCCGCAGGACCTGGCGCTGATCGATGCGCGCCGGGCGATCGACCTGTTCGCCAAGGCCGGCGTGCCGGTGATCGGCATCATCGAGAATATGGCGGGTTATATCTGTCCGCATTGCGGCGAGGTATCCGATCCGTTCGGCCGGGGCGGCGCCGAGGCGGCGGCAGAAGAGCTGGGGATCGAGTTCCTCGGCCGGATTCCGCTCGACATGGCGATCCGTTCGGCGTCCGACGCGGGCGTACCGCCGGCCAGCGGGAACGGTGTCGAGTCCCTCGCGTTCTCGGGGATCGCACAGCGTGTGTTCCACTGGATCGAACAGGGAAGATAGGATGCCACTTACCAGCGATGCGGATATCAAGGCGCTGCTCGAAGGGGTGCGCACCATCGCCCTGGTCGGCGCGTCGGACCGGCCCGATCGGCCTTCCTACCGGGTGATGCAGTCGCTGCAGGCGCATGGGTACCGCGTGATTCCGGTCAATCCGCAGATCACCGGCGAGCATATTCACGGCGAGTTCGTGTTCCGTGAGCTGTCGCAGCTCGGTGATCCGATCGACATGGTCGATATCTTCCGCAATTCCGCGGCCGCCGGCGAGGCAGTCGACCAGGCGATCGCGGTTGGCGCCAAATCGGTATGGATGCAGCTTGGTGTGATCAACGAGGAAGCCGCGGCGCGGGCCGAGGCGGCGGGGTTGAAGGTGGTGATGAACCGCTGCCCGGCGATCGAAATTCCCCGGCTCGGCGTGGCGCCGATCACCGACTGAACTTGCGTGAGGGTTGGTGGCACTGCATGATGACCGGGACTTCGGGAGTCGCGGATCATGCTGGCATTGCTCACGATTCTGGCGCTCCAGGCGGCGCCGGCCACCAAGGCCGAGCCTGAACGTTGGTCGATCCTCGTACCCGTTCCGGACGAACCGTGCCGGCCGTCCCGTAAAAACGACAATGCGACCGGAAGCGACACCGCCCAGACCAGCAGCAACGGCGATGTGGTGGTGTGCGGCGACGCGCTGCCGAGCCAGCGGCTGCCGCTCCCCGGGGAAGCCGTGTCCGAGGGGCCGGTGCCCTCCAATCGGGAATTGACCGGCCGTGGCGCGCTTGCGGCGGCGGGGACGCCGTGCGCGGCGCGGCAGGGCGGGTGCCAGACGAGCTTCGGGCCGCCGATCATCCCGATGATCGTGGGCGCGGCCGGGCTGGTGAAGGATGCGCTCAGGAAGCACCCGGACAAATCGGGCCGGATTGCCATTCCCCTCGACGATCCTCAGCCCGCGACGACTGCGGAGCCGGCGAAATGATGGCCGCGGCGCTGCTGATACTGCTCCAGTCGGCCCCGGACGCTGCGATGGAGCGCTACCGCGAGAAGACCGCTGCCGGCCCGCATTGCGCTGCCGCCGCTGACGCGAACGAGGTGACCGTGTGCGGGCGGCGCGATGCCGATCGCTACCGCGTACCCCTGATCGAGCGCGATCCCGCCGACCCGAAGAACGAAGGCGTACCGATGGAACGCGAGCGGATGCTCGCGCGCACCTCCAATTGCGAGGAAAAGTCGATCTTCCTGATCGGATGCGGGAAGGCGGGGGTGTCGGTCGGCACCGGCGGATTCCATCTCGCCGGCGAACGTCCGCTCGCACCCTGAGGGACCGCGCAACCTATTGGTAGCTGGGCGGTTGTGATTCCCATAGGCGAACAGGGGAATTCGACCATGATTGTGCTCACCATGTTGTTGATGGCGGCTCCACCGGTTGCGGATCGCGTGGCGGTGAAGCGGCCCGCTCCCGTGGTGCGCAAGATCAAAGTCGTGCGCAAGGCGCGACGGCTCCGCAAACCCATCTCGATGTCAGTGATCAAGCCGCGGACGCTCGGCTGCGCTGGCGATCCAATCTGCGTCACCGGGAACCCTCAGTCGCGTTATCGCCTGACCTTGCCGCAAACGATGGAGCCGACCACCAAGGACATGGCGTTGGCCGAGGACGGCACGCGCTGCGCGCTGGTCGGCCAGACCATCTGCCCACGCCGGACCCGTACGATCATCCATATGGGCGAAGCGGCGCCGGGGGTGCCGGCATCTGCCGTGATGAAATGACCTCGTCTCAGCCGAGGATGTGCATCCACATCGGCTGACCGGCGAGACTTTGCGAACCGCGTAACTTCTCCAGGGCCTGGGCGACGGCGCGCTCGGGTCCTTCGTGCGTGACGATCGCGACGAGCACGCTGCCGTCGGGCATCGCACCGCGCTGCATCAGGCTTTCGATCGAGACGCCGGCGTCGCGCATCGCTGCGGCGATCTCGGCCAGCACGCCTACCTTGTCGGCGACGGTGAAGCGCACATAAGCGCGGCCGCGGCGTTCGCCCGTGTCAGCCGGCTTGTGCACTGCCAGCGCCTTTGCCGGCATGGCATAGGCCGGGCCGAACTCGCCGCGGGCGATGTCGATCAGGTCGGCGACCACTGCGGACGCAGTCGGGCCGTCGCCCGCGCCGGCGCCCTGGAACAGCAGGCGGCCGACAAAATTGCCCTCGGCCACCACGGCGTTGGTCGCGCCGGTGACGTGCGACAGCGGGTGGCTGGTCGGCACGAGATGCGGATGGACGCGCTGGAACAGCCCGCCCGGACCGTCCTCGGCGATACCGATCAGACGCACACGATAACCGAGCGCCGCTGCCTCGGCGATATCGGCGCCAAGCAGGTGGCGGATGCCGCTGGTGGCGACATCGGCAAAGGCCGGGCGCGTGCCGAAGGCGAGGCTGGCAAGGATCGACAGCTTGTGGGCGGCGTCGACGCCGTCGATGTCGAAGCTGGGATCGGCTTCGGCGAAACCGAGCGCCTGGGCTTCCGCCAGGACTTCGGCGAAGTCGCGGCCTTCAGCTTCCATCTTGGACAGGATGAAATTGCAGGTGCCATTGAGGATGCCGTAGACGCGCGCGATCTCGTTGGCGGCGGCGCCTTCGCGCAGGCCCTTGATGACCGGGATGCCGCCGGCGACCGCTGCCTCGAACTTCAGCGCGACCTTGGCGGCTTCGGCTGCCTCGGCCAGCTCGAGCCCGTGATGGGCGAGCATGGCCTTGTTGGCGGTGACGAAGCTCTTGCCGCCGGCGAGCGTTGCACGGGCAAGGGCGAGGGCCGGGCCGTCCGATCCGCCAACCAGCTCGACGACGACGTCGGCATTCTCGTAATGAGCGAGCGCGCTGGTATCGTCGACCCAGTCGAACCGGGAGATGTCGACACCGCGGTCCTTGGCGCGGTCGCGCGCGGAGACGGCGACGATCTCGATCGGGCGGCCAGCGCGGCGCGCGATCAACGTCCCGTTCGCGTCGATCAGCCGGATCACGCCGCCGCCAACGGTGCCGAGCCCGGCAAGTGCGACGCGTAGCGGTTTGGTCATCAAGGTCCTCCTTGCGGAGGCGCCTAACGGCAGACCGGGGGGTAACGCAATCCTCCCCGGCACGGGGAGGGGGGCCAGCGAAGCTGGTGGAGGGGGGCTTCCTCGGGCGGTGCGCTTGGGGATATCCCCCTCCACTACGCGCTGAAGAAGCGCGTGTGCGAGCGAGATCGTGTCTCCCGGACACGATCTTGGATTGCCGGGGGCAATCCAAAGCTCGCACACCCCCTCCCCGTGCCGGGGAGGAGTAACTTTACTTCTTCACCAGGCCGATCTCGACCAGCCGCTCATGGAGATAATCATGCGCGGTGATCGGGGTTGGGTAGCGGTTCGGGTTTTCCGCGGTGATGCAGCCCGGCAGCGTCTCGATCAGGAAATCGGGCGCCGGGTGCAGGAAGAAGGGCATCGAATAACGCGAATGGCCGCGGCGCTCGGGCGGCGGGTTGACGACGCGGTGGGTGGTCGAGGGCAGGACATGGTTGGTCAGACGCTGGAGCATGTCGCCGACATTGACCACCATCGCGCCCTCGGGCGGACGGATCGCCAGCCAGCGGCCGTCGCGATCGAGCAGTTCCAGCCCGGCCTCCTCGGCGCCGAGCAGCAGGGTGATGAGGTTGATGTCCTCATGCGCACCGGCACGGACGCCCTCGGCATCCAGCGGGATCGGCGGGTAGTGAAGCAGGCGCAGGATCGAGTTGCCGTCCTCGACCGCGTGATCGAACCAGTTGGGCGCGAGTCGCAAATGGCGCGCGATCGCCGAGAGCAGCCGGTCACCGGCCCGGTCGAACGCGGTGAACAGCTCAAGGAAGGTCGATTCGAAGCCCTCGGGCCGGGTGGGCCAGATATTGGCAGGCATGTCCCCGGCGAAACGGTGATCGGAGGGAAGCTGGCGCCCGACATGCCAGAATTCCTTCAGGTCGACATGCTTGGCGTCCTTGGCGATCTCCGTCTTGAACGGCGTGTAACCGCGCTGGCCGCCGCCGGCCGGGGTGAAATAGCTGCGCTTTTCCTCTTCGGGCAGCGCAAACAGTTCGGCGGTCTCTTTCCAGGCGCGGTGGATCAGGTCCTGCGGGATGCCGTGATCGGCGATGACCGCGAAGCCAAAGCGTTCGAACGAGCCGCCGAGCGCGGCCGCGAAGGCATCGGGATCGGCCACGTCGTCGTTGAGCGAGAGCGCGGGAACCTGGGCGGAAGGGGTATCGAGCATGACTGGTGTCCGTGATGGGGGATGGACCATGATAGCGTCATCCCCGGGACACGAACAGTGCGGGGATCGGGAGGTTCCGCCTGCGCAGCCTCAAATCGCGTGGGGCAGCTACAACCGATCTGGGGCTGAAAGCGGATTGCGGAACTGCTTTGGATCAAGGAGTCTGCCAGGACGCGATCCTCATCGCATGGACAGTCAGTCGAAAGGACGGCGCCATGATCAGGCATTCCGTTTCCCGTCGTTCCCTGCTTGCCGGCGCAGCGTTGGCAGCGGTCGCGCTCGAGGTGCCGTCATTCGCGATGGCAGCCGACCCAAAGCGGAAAACGACGCTGACGGCGGCGCAGGCCCTGGCGAAGCTGAAGGCTGGCAACGCCGATTTCGTCGCCGACAAGCCGACTGAATCGGACCTTTCGACCGAGCGGCGTCTCGCCATCGCGGAAGGTCAGGAGCCGTTTGCGACCGTCGTGTGCTGCTCGGATTCCCGTGTCGGACCCGAGCAGCTGTTCGGTGCGGGGCTCGGAGAGCTGTTCGTGGTGCGGTCGGCGGGCAATACGCTCGATGTCACCGGGATCGGGTCCGTCGAATATTCCGTCGGTCAGCTCGGCGTGCCGCTGATCGTGGTGCTGGGGCACGAGAAATGCGGGGCGGTCGATGCCGCGGTCGATCTCGTCCTGCGCGATACGCTGTTCCCGGGCGCCATCGGCGACATGATCGAGCCGATCATCCCCGCGGTGCTGACCGCGCAACGGATGAAATCGGATGAAAGCCTGGTCGAACGCTCGATCGAGGAGAATGTCAGGCGCGTGGTCGAGCGGCTGCGGCGTTACGCCGAGCCGGTATTGCTCGAGCCGCAGCGTGCGGGAAAACTGCTGATCGCCGGCGCGGTCTATTCGCTCAAGACGGGTGCGGTGCGCTGGCTCGAAAGCTGAGCATCACCTTGCGTCCGAACTGAAGCGATGATGCGCGCGCCTAGTTGAGGGTGATGACGCCCTTCGACTTGTCGCTGCCGTCGGCGGTCAATTCCATCTTGAACGGTTTCTTCTCGTCGGTCGTGCCGGTCAGGCCGTTGCCGTTCGGCACGACGTTGAAGCCCGCGCCGTTGAGCTTCTGCTGGAACCAGTCGCGCACCGTCGCCGGGGCGGCCGGGCTCTGGAAGGAGACGCGGACACTGTCCTTGTCGTCGCTCTTGCCGGCCTCGTCATGCGACTCGACATTCATCCCGGAAATGGTCGAGCCCGGATAGAGGCGCACGCCGTTCATCTCGAAATCGTCGGCGTCGAGATGGATCTTGGGCAGGTTGAGCTTGCCCGAGAAGCCGGGCACGTTGATCGCGACCGCACCGGTATTCCCGTCCATGCTCGCCACGACGTTGCCGTCGGAATCGGTACTGTTGATCGAGATGGAGGTGCCCGTCTTCGAATCGTCGCAGGCGGACAGCGTGGTGGCGAGGAGGATCGCAGCAGCCAGGGGACGATACATGAGGTGGTCTCCAAGGGTGAATTAGTCAGGTAATACACTAAAGCCGAAGGCGGCGAGCGTCAAGCATTTCCCGCTAAACTGGGGGTGACCTTCGCAAGCGCATCTGCGACAGGCCACCGCATGACTGCCGCCTCGTCTCCCGACTCCCGCAATACGGCACCGTTCGGCTTTCGCGAATTCGTCGTGATGGTCGCGTCGCTGATGGCGCTGGGCGCGATCGGGGTCGACACGATGCTGCCTGCGCTGCCGGCGATCGGCGAGCGGCTGGGCGTCGCGACCGAGAATGAGCGGCAATATGTCATCGCGATCTACCTGATCGGGCTCGGTGCGGGGCAGTTGATCCATGGGCCGCTGGCCGACCGGTTCGGACGACGGCCGGTGATGATGTGGGCGCTGTTCCTCTACGGTGTCGGCAATGCCGTGGCGGCGGTGTCGGGCAGCTTCCATCTGCTACTGCTCGCCCGGCTGCTCGGGGGCGTCGCGGTGGCGGCGACGCGGGTGGTGACGATTGCGATCGTGCGCGACTGCTATTCAGGGCGGCCGATGGCACGGGTGATGAGCCTTGCGATCATCGTCTTCATGATCGCGCCGGTGCTCGCGCCGACCCTGGGGCAATTCATCCTGTTCTTCGGGTCGTGGCGGCTGATCTTCAGCGTGATCGCAGTGTTGACCGCGATCGTGCTGGTCTGGTTCGCGCTGCGCATGCCCGAGACATTGGCCGGCGAGCGTGTGCCCTTCTCCGTCGGGCGTCTGGCGGAGGGCTATCGCACGACGCTCACCGATCGCTGGTCGCTCGGCTATACGCTGGCGGGTACCGCGCTGCAGGGCGCGCTGTTCGGCTATATCACGTCGGTGCAGCAGATCGTGACGACGGTGTTCGATGCGGAGAAGCATCTGAACCTCGTCTTCGCCGGTACTGCGGGCATGATGGCGGCCGCGAACCTGCTCAACTCGCGCCTGGTGATGCGGCTCGGCTCGCGATTCCTGTCGCACAGTGCCGTGGTGTTCCTGATCCTGATTTCGACGGTGAATGTGGCGAACTGGTTCCTCGGCGGCGAGAGCCTGATCCTGTTCGTCATCCTGCAGGCACTGACCATGGGCTGTTTCGGCCTGGCCAACGCGAATTTCAACGCGATGGCGATGCAGGACATGGGCGAGATCGCCGGCACGGCCTCCAGCATTCAGGGCTTCATCAGCGTGACCTTCGGCGCGGTGATCGGCATGTCGATCGGCCAGTCCTTTGCGGGAACGACCCTGCCGCTGCATGTCGGCACGCTGTGCTGCGCGCTGGTTACCCTCGCCGTCATCGCCGTGACCGAGCGCGGCAGGCTGTTCCGGCCGCATTGAGCGCGCTTCGTCGCAAGACGGGGGAACCGCTTTGATGTAGTCTCGTTCGCCTGAATGACTCCGCGATTCCGCGGAGCCTGAGCGAGTCCGCGATTCCGCGGCTGGGAGACGGACGATGAGCATGGGCGGCTATCAGGTGCCTGGCGAAGGCACCGGCGACGACGGTTTCGACGAGGAAGGCTATGACGAGAGCCAGCGGGCGGAGATCCTCGAGGTCACGCGCGACGGCCCGACCGACGGCACGATCCTGACCGATCTCAGCCCGGACATCGGCGACGACGATGACGACGACGATCCCGAGATGGAGAGCGACGAGATCGGCGATGAAGACCCCGATGCCGACGAGGATGAGGACGATCTCGTCGAGGACGAACTCCAGGAGGATTTCGACGACGACGATGTCGACGAGGAAGATCTGGGCGATGCGGACGACGCGACGCTGAGGCCCTGATGATTCCTGGGTGGGCGGATTGACCGGCCCTCCCGGTGCTGAATAGGATCGTCAGCGGAGGGAATTCCGCCATGCCGACCGACCCCCGCACCGACGCCTATATCGAGAAGCAGGCCGACTTCGCGAAGCCGATCCTTCGGCACATCCGCGCGCGGATGCACGCGGCTTTGCCCGAGGTGGTCGAGACGGTGAAATGGAGCCGGCCATTCTTCGATTACAAGGGGCATCCGCTGGCGATCATGTCCGGGTTCAAGGCGCATGCGAGTTTCGGTTTCTGGCGTCGCGACGCGCTGAGGACGGGCCAGGAAGGCGAGGCGATGGGGCAGTTCGGGCGGCTGACCTCCGTTGCCGATCTGCCGGATGACGCGGAACTCGATGAGATGATCCGGGCGGCTGCCGCACTCGTCGATGCGGGCGAAGGGGCCATCAAGCGCAAGGCCAAGCCGGCAAAGGCCGAACCGGGCGTCCCGCCGGAACTCGCCGAGGCGCTGGCAGGGGACGCCGCCGCTACGGCCACGTTCGATGGCTTCCCGCCGAGTTGCCGCCGCGAATATTGTGAATGGATCGGGGAAGCCAAGCGCCCGGAGACCAAGGCCAGGCGCGTGGCGGAAGCGATCGGCATGCTGCGCGAGGGCAAAAGGCGGCATTGGAAATATGAACCGTGACGGGTGCGCGCGATCCGGCCCGTCTGAAGCTTCCGCAGCGCCCGATCTAAACGTTTCGTTGAGAGCCGCTTCCCGCGGAATATGCTTCAAGGCGCCTCGAGGTTCATCAGAGGAGTCGGGTCCCGTGACGCTCACCGCTACGCAGCAGTCAGCCTATAACGACATCCATGGCAAGCTGGACAGTTCAGGCTGGTTCAACACCGTCACCCATGACGAGGTGAACGACGTCGCCGCGCGGCTCAAGGGCCTGAGTGCGGCCGATGCCGATGCCGTGATCGACGAGATGCAACGCACCGGCGAACTCGCTCGCTTCGCCTCCGAGGCGGTCGACGGGTCGTGGTTCGGCAATGGCGGCTACAGCGATGGCGAGCGGCGCGACCTGTTCACCGACCTTGCAGGCAAACTCGACGGCAACAGCCTTGCCAGCGTGAGCAACGCCTTCGCGAAGGCGTCGGGCGGCGAGGACGGCTATAACCGCGTCGGCGAACTGGCCGATGCCGTCTCCACCCACGCCGCCGCGTCGACCAAGGTCGACTATGTGAAGGCGCTGGCCGGCCAGACCGACGGCAAGGGCCTGACCGGCACGACCTTCGGCGGATCCTGGTCGCGTGAGGTGGACGCGGAGGCCTCGGCGATCGGCAAGGTGATCGGATCGATGCGCGGCGCCCAGGCCGAGGCCGCACTGGGTGCGCTCAGCCAGGACCAGCTCCGCGCGGTGCTGAACACCGGCATCGACCAGAGCAACCAGTTCTCGCAGAGCGGCGTCATCACCAGCTTCGATGCCAAGGGCTTCCAGTCAGTGATGAATGCGGCCGCCAGCATCTCGGACGCCGACCTCAAGGCGCGGATCTTCGATGCGGGCGCCGATGCGCTGCGCACCGTGCGCGACACCCAGGCAGTCGGCCTGGGCCAGAATTCACCCGACCGGAACGCGACGCTATCCGCCGTCACCGATTCGATAACGAAGCTGCTCGACAGCGACACTACCGGCATCACCCGCGAGTTGACCTACAATACCGAGACCCAGGACGGATCGGACCTGGCCGCCTATGCCCAGGTGATGATCGCCGATCACAAGGAAGCGAAGCTTGGCGAGCAGATGGCGAAGCTTCAGTTCGGCAACGACCTGCAAGGAGACCCGATCGCCCGGCTCAACCAGACGACGACGGTCAACGGGCAGGAACGCCGCGAGAATGCCGGTACGCTTGGTTATTTCACCGGAGCGATCTACGCCGGTGCCGCTGCCAATTCGAAGGATGTGAAAGCGCAGCAGGAGGTAGTGACGGCAGTGCTGAAATCGGTGCTCACCGTGGTCGACAAGGCAGGCGTTGGCGGCAGGGCCGTCGGCACCGCGGCGAGCGTCGGCAAGGAATGGGTGCAGTTCGCGGTGCGCGCCGCGATCGCCGATCCCGGCGCGACGGCAGCGCAGAAACTGGAGCGAGCGGCCCTGCCGCAAGATCCGAAGAGCGGCGAGCTTGGTGTGGGCGATCCGGTCGCCGATGCGTTCAACACGGCGCTGAGCCGCGTGCAGCGCACCGCAGAGCCGTGATTGGTCGACACCTCTGGTTGATGGGGCCATTTGCCGCCTTGATGCTGGCCGCATGCCAGAAGGAACCGACCGCCATGACCCTGCCCGACCCGCCAGCACCGATCGTCCGGCCGGCGGAATATGCGTTCGGCGACCATATCGCGAGTGCCGAGGAGCATCTGGTCGGACAGATCGACCAGTCGCTCCGTGGGCGCTTCGACAAGCCGGTCGAGGCGCATCTCAGCGCGCCTGCCGAGACCGATTTCGCGGCGGTGCGCCGTTGGTATGGCGAGCGGGCCGAGGGGTGGCAGGCATTGCCCGATGTCGAGGCGGTCGCCAGGGCCGGTGGCGGGCAGGGGTTCGGCTTTGCGCGCGACGGCCAGGCCTTTGTGATGCTGTGGCTGGCGCCCGACGCGGCGAAGGGCGCGAGCCCGGTCACCATCCTGCGTTACGGGAAGCCCGGCTAGAATCCACGCTTGTCGCGCAGCTCTTTCATGTTATGGTGTAACGTCACTACAACAAGGGAGGACCTGATGAGCGCACGAGCCCTGGCCTATCGGCAATCACGCGTCGACGATTCCGAGCCGCTGTCGGCGTTGAACATCACCCCGCTGATCGACGTGCTGCTGGTGCTGATCGTGACGATGATCATCACCATCCCGATGATGACGCACAAGGTCCCCATCGACCTGCCGACAGGCGGCATTCCCACCACCGAAACCAATGTGATCCACCGGATCGATCTCAACGCGGCTGGCCAGATCGCACTCGACGGCACACCCGTCGACCTGGTCGGGCTGCGGTCGCGGCTCGATGCGATCCGGGCCGATCCCAACGTCCAGCTGCAATTCAGCACTGACGGCGCGGCGCGCTACGAGCGGTTCGACCAGACGCTCGCGGTGATCAAACGCGCCGGCATCACCAGGCTCGGCTTTGTCGGAAACGAGCGGTTCCGGAATTTCGACGCGGTCGAGTAGCGTTCGGCGAACGGGGTTGTCGGGGAACGTTGCCGCGTGGCACGGCGTTGGGGCGTTCCCCTGCAATCGACAAGGCTTTCTTCCCATGCGGTATTTCGTCGTGCTCCCATTGCTCCTCGCGGCAGGCTGCTCGCCCGACAAGCCCGTCGACAATGCGGTCGATATCAATGCGGCCGCGGAGCAGGCGCAGGGCAGCGTCGACGCCTATGCCAACAGCCAGGCGAATGAGACTGCGCCGGTTGCCGAGGCTGCGCCGGGCGCGGTGGCGACGCCCGCACCCCTGGCCCCGCCCGAGCCCGGCACGCCCGGCGGCTTGCCCGATGATCGCACGCCGATCTCCGAGGCGCCCTTCACCCCCGACAGCGCGCAGGGCGCGGCGAACGTGGTTCAGATTTACTATGCGCTGCTTGGCGAGGGCAAATACCGCCAAGCCTGGGCGCTGTGGGACGATGGCGGCAAGGCATCGGGGATGAGCGCCGACGCGTTCGTCGCCAGTTTCGCTAAATATTCCGAGTATCACGCCAATATCGGCGCGCCGGGCGAGATCGATGCGGGTGCCGGGCAGCGCTATGTCACGGTGCCGGTGCAGGTTTACGGCCGGCTGAAGCAGAGTGCGACGCCGGTCTATATGCTCGGCAGCGTCACGCTGCACCGCGTTGGCGATATCGACGGTGCCACTGCGGCACAAAAGAGCTGGCATATCCGCAGCGCCGATATCAAGCCGCGCCCGGGCGGGAAGGCGACGCCGGTCGCCGGCGATGCGGCGCCCGAGGTCGTCACGGCCAGCTATCGCTGCGTCGATGGCAGCCGGCTCAATGTCCGCTTCGATAATGGCGCGGACACGGCGACGGTGCGGTCAGGTGGCAAAGTGCTCGCGGTGCTCAAGGGTCAGCGGCCGGCCTCGGGCATCTGGTATGCCGCGCGGGGTTACGAGTTGCGCGGCAAGGGGCAGGACGCCACCTTCACCCAGCCGAAAATGCCGCCGCTGGCGTGCCGCTCGAACCAATAGAGACTTCGTCATACCGGACTTGTTCCGGCATCCATGTCTCCGCGAATGCAACATCTGTTGCGTTGCGGCGCGATGGACCCCGGAACAGGTCCGGGGTGACGGTTGTGGGTGGGCAAAGGCCTGCTTCGCATGCCAGCATAGAATGCTCTCCCGCGACATTCGGCCCATGCTAGGCTCGCCGGATCATTTCTCGGATCCCGCTCATGCCGACTCTCCTGCTTCTCGTCGCCTCCAACTGCTTCATGACGATCGCCTGGTACTGGCATCTGAAGGGCGGGATGACCAAGCCGCTGATCTGGGTGATCCTGATCAGCTGGGGCATTGCGCTGTTCGAATATTGCCTTGCCGTTCCGGCCAATCGGCTCGGCTATGCCTCGGGCTGGAGCGGTGGGCAGCTCAAGGTCGCGCAGGAGGTGATCACGCTGCTGGTGTTCGGCGTGTTCATGGTCGCGGTGCTGGGCGAGCCGCTGAGCTGGCGCCATGCGGGTGCCTTCCTCTGCCTGATCGGCGCTGCTGCCTTCCTGTTCGCGGGGCGTTAGTTCGCGTTCAGGGCGGCGGCGAGAGCGACGAGATCGCTGTTCTGGACGGCTTCTCCGGTCGCGTCGGTCGGCGCAGTGATGGCGGCCTGATTGTCGGGCTGTCGGGACGGGGCGTATCCGGCGACGTCAACCGCAGTCCACAAGATGCCGCCCGCCCAGATCAAGGCCGCCCAACGGCTTCGGAAGAGTCTGGCGAAGGGCATTGGCGCATGATGGAGCGCAGGCGGTTAAGGCCGTCCTCGCCGCCATGGTAAATGCGCACTGCCTATTTCGGCCGTTTTTCCCTGCTCGACTGAAGCTGCGCCTCGTTCGCCGCCGCTGCCATGGCGTTTGCGGATTTCGACGCCGCGTCAGGCGTGAAGGAAACGGCGAGGCCATCGGGCCCGTCGAGCATCACTTCCCCTTCCTCCGCGGTCACCGTGGTGGGGATGTCATGGACCTTGATCGACATGGCGAAATAACCTTTCCCGGATTAACAAAAACGCAGGCGCGACCGGGACGGTTCCGATAAGGTGTGGGCATGTACACGCGAAATTTCCTGAAAACCCACCAGACCCCGAAACTTAGCGATGCCGAAGCGGCGTCGCTGGAGGCGGCGGTAGGCCGCACCGCGGAGTTCCGCGCGAAGCAGATCATCGTGCGCCAGCAGGTGCCGCTGAGCCAGTGCACGCTGTTGTTGGAAGGGTTCGTCGAGCGCTACAAGGACACGGCGGAGGGGCGGCGCCAGATCCTGGCGATCCATGTGCCGGGCGATTTCGTCGATCTGCACAGTTATCCGTTGAAGCGGCTCGAACATTCGGTCGCGGCGCTGACCGCAGTGAAAGTGGCATTGTTCCCGCACCCGGCGATCCGTGCACTGACCGAGCAATCCTCGACGCTGACGGAACTGCTGTGGCGTTCGACCCTGATCGATGCGGCAATCAACCGCGAATGGATCGTCTCGGTTGGCGCGCGCTCGGCCGCGGTGCGGCTCGCGCACCTGTTCTGCGAGATGTACATGCGGCTCGAACGCGTGGGCCTTACCGACGGCCTCCGCTTCGCCTTCCCGCTGACTCAGATCGATCTGGCCGACGCCACCGGGCTGACCCCCGTCCATGCCAACCGCATGCTGCGCCAGTTGCGTGAGCAGGGGCTAGTCGAGTTTCGCGCGGGCAGTGCCACGATCCTCGACTGGCCCGGACTGCGGAGCTTCGCCGAGTTCGATCCGGGATATCTGTTCCTGGATTGACCCTGCTCGCCTCCCCCGGAGGGGAAGGGCCCCAGATCAACGAGCGTCCCCACCCAGATAATGGGTCTGCGCTGCGTCGGTCGCATTGACGGCGAGGATCGAGCGCGCGTCGCCGGGCGGGCGGGGGCGGCCCTTGCGGTCGCCGGCCGCGTGGATCACGCGGTCGAGCAGTTCCTGTCCCTCGCTCCACCAGCCGATCCCGCTGGCCGCGTTGATATGGCCCTGCTCGCCCGCATCGACGAAATGGCTGCCCCATGTCGCCGCGAGACTGTGCGCGCGTTCGATCGTGATCCACGGATCGTCGCGGCTGGCGACGAGGATCGACGGGAAGGGCAATGGCGCGATCGGCGTCGGCGCGAACGCCTGCAGGTCGCTCTGTGCATCGGGGCGATCGACATCGGCCGGTGCGACGAGCAGGGCGCCGGCAACCGGCCAGCCATAGGGCTGGCGCGTCAGTTCCGCCCACCAGGCGACGGCGAGACAGCCAAGGCTATGGGCGGCAAGGATGACCGGTGCCTGGGCCGAGCGGATCGCCTGGTCGAGCTTGGTGACCCAGGCGTTGCGATGCGGGGTATTCCACATGCCGAGTTCGACGCGAACCGTATCCGGCCGAGCGCTTTCCCACAGGCTTTGCCAGTGCGAAGGTCCGGATCCGCCCAGACCGGGGACGGTCAGGATTGTCGGTTGGGCCGGGTCGTGGGGCGAAAAGCTTCCCATGATGCGCACTCCTTGAAGCGGGGCCTTGAAGAGGCGAGAGGCGTGGCCGCGCGAAGCTCTAGGGGACGCCGGGCGACCACGCCTCCCAAGGTGAAAAGTTATTCCTACTATTTAGATAGGCAATAGCCCCTGCGACCAGCTGAACAGGCGTTGCGACGATCCGAAACGGACCCATGATCCGGTCGCAAAAAGGACCGGCTTCATTCGTTCCAGGTGCGATCGGGAGAGGCTATCGCGGCGCGACTCGGGTTGGTAGGGCGGGGCATGGCCAAGCTTCGCGCCGATCAGATGCTCGTCGATCGCGGCCTCGCCGAGAGCCGGACGCGTGCGCAGGCGCTGATCATGGCGGGGCTGGTCTTTGCGGGCGATCGCAAGATCGACAAGCCGGGGCAGCAGCTTGCGGAAGATGCGGTGCTCGATGTGCGCGGACGCGACCATCCCTGGGTGTCGCGCGGCGGGATCAAGCTGGCGCACGGGCTCGATCATTTCGGCCGGGACGTGACGGGCGCGGTGGCGATCGATGTGGGCTCCTCGACCGGGGGCTTCACCGATGTGCTGCTCACGCGCGGCGCGGTGCGGGTCTATGCGGTGGATAGCGGCACCAACCAGCTTGCCTGGAAGCTGCGCCAGGACCCGCGCGTGATCGTCCATGAACAGACCAGCGCGCGTATCCTCACGGCAGCGCATATCCCCGAACGGGTCGACCTTATCGTGTGCGACGCCAGCTTCATCGGTCTCGCCAAGGTGCTCGAGGTACCGATGGGCTTCGCGAAGGACGAGGCGCGCCTGCTCGCACTGATCAAACCGCAGTTCGAGGCTGGGCGCGAAGAGGTCGGCAAGGGCGGGGTGGTGCGCGATCCCGCGATCCATGCCCGCGTCTGCGCCGAGGTTGCTGCCTGGGTGGAATCGCGCGGCTGGCAAGTCGAGGGCGTCGTCGAGAGTCCGATCACCGGGCCCGAGGGCAATATCGAATTCCTGCTGGCTGCGAAACGATCGCCTGGCGACCTGGCCTGAATCGGCGCGGGACAGATTCTGTTCGCAGGTGCGAAATTTATCCGAGGATTTGTGTCCACCTTATTCTATAGTGGACTATCATTTGTTCGCCCGATCGCACCGTCATCATCGGTGCGCGGGACTGGAAGGGCTTGGAAGCTTGAGGGAAATCGCATCGAAACAGCAGCTCCGGCTGGCGTTCATGCGCTGGGCGGTCGTGACGGTTCCGTTCATCCTGCTGCTGGGGTTCACCTCGGCACGGCTGGCGCCGAGCGGATCCGCCAACAGCTGGTATGCCGCGCTGGTCAAGCCTGCCGAGACCCCGCCCGACTGGGCTTTCCCCGCCGCCTGGACCACGATCTACATTCTGCTCGGCCTGGCGCTGGCGATGATCATCCATGCGCGCGGATCGCGCCTGCGCGGGCCCGCAATCGCGCTGTTCGCGGTCCAGATGGTGGTGAACCTGATCTGGTCGCCTTTGTTCTTCGGCATGCATCAGGTGACCTGGGCGCTGGTGACGATCGTCGTGATGTTCGTCCTGGCCTTTGCGACGACCATGTTGTTCGGCCGCATAAGAGCCGGCGCGGCGTGGCTGCTGGTGCCGTATCTGGCATGGCTGGTCTATGCCGGGCTGCTCACCTATCGCATCTCGGAGCTCAACCCCGGGGCGGAAACCCTTGTGCCGTCGTCCTCGACGTCCCAGATCATCAATATCTGACACGAACTTACGGGATCATCCGATGCAGTCCGACAACAAGATTTTCGACGATTTCGCGAAGTTCATGAACGGTGCCGCGGGCACGCTGGCCGGCATGGGCCGCGAGGCGGAGCAGGGCGCGCGCGCCAAGGCGAAGGAGTGGATCGGCGGTCTCGACTTCGTCAGCCGTGACGAATTCGAAGCGGTCAAGGCAATGGCCGCGGCCGCTCGCGACGATGCCGATGCATTGCGGGCGCGGCTCGATGCGCTCGAAGCGGCCGCGAAGCCCGCTACCCCGAAGAAACCCAAGGCAGGAGCCTGAACGATCTTTTCCACAGTTTTTTCTACAGGCCTATCCACCATCGCCTTGTGCGCCCTGCCGGATCGCGGCACCACATCTGGTGTCACCGTGGCAGCACGGGAAGGGATGGCGTGATGCTCGACGAAGCCGATTACGAACGCGACGACGCCGCACCCATCGACATGCTCGAAAGCTATTTCGCAGCGCATGGCTGGGAGCATGAGCGTCAGGACGACGAGGTCATCGCCAAGGTAAAGGGCAGCTGGACTCAATATGAGCTCCGGGCGCTGTGGCGCGACGAGGACAGCGTCATCCAGTTCCTCGCTTTCCCCGACATCCGCGTCACCGACGAACGCCGCAGCGCGATCTACGAGGCGATCGGGCTGATCAACGAGCAGCTCTGGGTCGGCCATTTCGAATTGTGGTCGTCGAGCGGCATCCTGCTCTATCGCCACGCCGCGATGATCGAGGGCGAGAACGGCACCATGTCGCTCGGCGCCGCGGAATTGCTGGTGGAATCGGCGATCGACGAGTGCGAACGTTTCTACCCGGTGTTCCAGTTCGTGCTGTGGGGCGGCAAGACGCCGAAGGAAGCGCTTGCTGCGGCGATGACCGAGACCCAGGGCGAAGCTTGATCCGGTGACCATCGACCGGATCTGGCTGATCGGCTGCGGCAATATGGGCGGCGCGATGCTGCGTCGCTGGATCGCCAGCGGCGTGATCTCGGCCGACCGGGTCGATGTGGTCAACCGCGCCGATCGCGACCTTCCCGAAGGGGTGCGTCAGGCACGTAACCTGCCCGAAGGCCCACTGCCCGACATGGTGATGCTGGGCATGAAGCCGCAGCAGATCGACGAGATCACCGGCCGCTATGGCGACCGGCTGGCGGGCGTACCGGTGCTGCTGTCGATCCTTGCGGGTGTCGAGAACGCAACGCTGGCGAAGCGCTTCCACGCCGGGGCGATCGTGCGGGCGATGCCCAACCTGCCCGTCGGCATCGGCAAGGGCGTGGTCGGCCTCCATTCGGACGATGCAGGCGAGGCGGCGCACGATGCGGTCTCCGCGTTGATGGCACCGCTCGGGCTGGTCGAATGGATGTCGGATGAGAGCCTGTTCGATGTCGTGACGGCGTTGGCCGGGAGTGGGCCGGGCTTTCTCTATCGTGTCATCGACGCGCTGGCCGCAGGGGGCGCGGCGCTCGGCCTGCCCGACGACCAGGCGCAGCGCATGGCGATCGCAACAGTCGAAGGATCGGCGATGCTGGCATCGGCTGCGGATGTGTCGCCAGCGGTGCTGGCAGACCGCGTCGCGAGCCCGGGCGGATCGACCCGGGAGGGGCTTAACGTGCTCGACCGCGACGACGCGTTGAAAGTCCTGATGCGCGAGACCCTGGCCGCAGCGACGCGCCGCAACGCTGAAATGGCGGCGGCGGCACGCTAGGTTTCAGCTGTTCGGGAGCGCATCCTCCCGAATTGGTTTCAACTCCGATTGCCCGAATCCATTGGACATGATGGAGTCCCGATCGGAAGCGCGCGGCTTTTTCCGCCCTTCCCGGACTTGCCGAAATCTCGTTCGGCCGGCCGCGTATTGCGTAGGCATTTTTGTCCGGGGATCGGTGATGCGCAAAGTCTTTCTGAAAAGCTGTGTCTCGGCGTCGTTGATCGCGGCGAGTTTTGCCCTGCCGGTCGTCGCGGGCGGCCAGGTGACCTATGTCGATCAGGGTGCGGCCTGGACCGATGCGACGCGCAGCGATTTCTACTCGCGCGACCAGGGATCGCAGATGATCCCGCTCTCCTGGCTGAACGCGCTGACCACCGCTGAGGGTCAGCCGTTCCTGGGCGACCAGTTCGCGCGCTACGGCTATCTGCCCAATCCGGGCTCCGACCTGCCGATCGGCTTCACCAAGGCTGGGACGCCGGGGCAGGAAGTGGCGGGGATGACCTGCGCCGCCTGCCACACAAGGCAGATCGTCGTCGGCAGCCAGCAATATCGCATCGATGGTGGCCCGGCACTGGTCGATTTCCAGGCGCTGCTGACCGATCTGGTCGACGCGGTCGGCCGGGTGCGGGCGACCAATGCTTCGTTCACCATTTTTGCGACGGCGGTGCTCGGGCCCAATCCGTCGGCGAAGAAGATCAAGCAGCTCCGAACGGACGTTGACCTCTGGTATCTCCGCGAGAATGCGATGCGGAACAACGCCTTCCCGACGCCCTTATGGGGTATCGGGCGGCTCGATGCGGTCAGCATGATCTTCGATCGGCTGACCGGGCTCGATCTGGGCAAGCCGCCGAGCTACCTGATCGAGTCGAACATCAAGATCGCCGACGCGCCGGTACGCTATCCCTTCCTGTGGAACGCGCCGAAGCAGGATTACACGCAGTGGCCGGGCTTCTCCGCCAATGGCAGCGACATTTACGGCCTGGCGCGCAACACCGGTGAGGTGATGGGCGTGTTCGGCACCTTCCGGCCGAAGAAATCCTTCTTCCATCTGTTCGGCATCGACTTCATCGGCAAGGGCACCTCGCACCAGCAATCGACCGATTTCGACGGGCTGCTCAAGCTGGAGGATCTGGTGCAACTGATCGGCGCGCCGAAATGGCAATGGCCGGTCGACCGGACGCTCGTCGCGCGCGGGCAGGAAATCTACAACTGGTCGCAGGATCAGGGGGGATGCGTCTCCTGTCACGGCCAGACGCCGGGCAAGAAACGCCTGCCCAACCAGGCGACCTGGGCGACCCCGCTGCTGGATGTCGGCACCGACTCGCATGAGTACGACATCCTCGCGCGCGAATCCGATCCGGGCGTGCTGACGGGCGCGCATATCCCATTCCTGATGCCGCCGATCAAGAATCCGGCGACCTCGTTCAGCCTGCTCGGCGTCTCGGTCGGCGGGTCGATCCTGCAGAGCGGATCATGGGTGCCGGCGATCTGGGGCAATCTGATCGCGAAGCAGCAAGGGCCGAAGGGGCCGGCCCCGTCCGACCAGGTGAAGCAGGCGCTGAACGATTCCTTCGACGACGACGCGGCGGCGCCGACCGACGGCAAATATCGCTATGAGTCGCGCGTGCTGTACGGCATCTGGGCGGCAGCGCCCTATCTGCATAACGGGTCGGTCGCCACGCTGGCCGATCTGCTCAAGCCGGCCGATCAGCGCGCTGCCTCCTTCCAGGTCGGAGCGAATTACGACACCCAGGCAGTCGGCCTTGCCGCTGCCCAGCCTGGCCTGAGCGGCATGCGAGTGACGACCGGATGCGACCAGCGCAATTCCGGCAACAGCCGGTGCGGGCATGAATTCGGCACGACCTTGCCCGCGGCGGACAAGCTCGCCTTGCTGGAATATCTGAAAACGCTTTGAAGGGGAGGGGAGGGTTAGTCCCGCAGGCTCTCGACCCGGGGGCGTTCATGTTCCGGGATGAGCCCTTCAAGCACGGCCCAGAAGCCGCTCACGGCGGACTGCCCGGCGCTGGCATAAGCGGCGGAGAGGCGCTCGCGCAGCGCCTCGAACAGCTCACTCTCGAGCGCGCGGCCGGCGTCGGTCAGGCGAAGCAGGCGCTGCCGCCGGTCGCGCTCGCCGGGGCGAGTCTCGAGCAGGCCGCGGTCGCCCAACTCGGTCAGCACGCGACCGAGCGATTGTTTGGTGATCGCGAGCAGCGCAAGCAACTCGCTGACGGTCATGTCCGGCTGACGGGCGATGAAATAGAGCGCGCGGTGGTGCGCGCGGCCAAGGCCCTGCGCTGCGAGCCCGCGATCGATCGCGCGCGTGAGGTGACTGTTGCCGAAATAGAGTAATTCCATTCCGCGGCGAAGTTCGGGCTCCCGCAGGAAAAGCGGGGAAGCGGACGTTGACGGGGCTGCCATGTTGACCGGATTTGGCGCCTTCCCTACTAGGCTTCAACCCCAGAAATTGTATCAAATTGTAAGAATGGAACCATGCTCGATATAACGACCGACGGGAGCACGGGCACCGGCCTGACCTTCACGCAAGAACCACACCCCGGTCTCGTCGACGCGAACGAGCGTGCGCGCCTGTTGGAGAACCCCGGATTCGGGCGCGTTTTCACTGACCATATGGTGACCATTCGCTACAGCGAGGCGGAAGGGTGGCATGATGCCCGGGTCCAGCCGCGCGCGCCGTTCCAGATGGATGCCTCCTCCGCGGTGCTGCACTACGCGCAGGAGATTTTCGAGGGCATGAAGGCCTATCGCCTCGCCGATGGCGGGACGGCCCTGTTCCGGCCGCAGGCCAATGCGGCGCGATTCCGCAGCTCGGCTCAGCGCATGGCGATGGCCGAACTGCCCGAGGAACTGTTCCTCGAATCGATCCGTCAGTTGGTGAAGGTCGACCATGACTGGATCCCGACCTCGGATGGCGGCTCGCTCTATCTGCGGCCGTTCATGATCGCGAGCGAGGTTTTCCTCGGGGTGAAGCCCTCAGCCGAATATCTCTATGCGGTGATCGCATCCTCGGTCGGTGCCTATTTCAAGGGCGGCGCGTCGGCGGTCACTTTGTGGGTGTCGGAGGATTATACCCGCGCCGCGCCCGGCGGCACCGGTGCCGCGAAGTGCGGCGGTAACTATGCCACAAGTCTGGTCGCCCAGAAGGAAGCGATCCTCCAGGGATGCGACCAGGTGCTGTTCCTCGATGCGGCCGAGCGCCGTTGGATCGAGGAACTGGGCGGCATGAACATCTTCTTCGTGTTCGACGACGGCACGATCTCGACGCCGCCGCTGACCGGCACGATCTTGCCCGGCATCACCCGTGATTCGATCCTGAAGCTGGCGACGGACATGGGCCTCACCGCGCGCGAAGAGCCCTATTCGATCGACCAGTGCCGCGCGGATGCGGAAAGCGGCCGGTTGCGCGAGGCGTTCGCTTGCGGCACCGCTGCAGTGGTCGCGCCGATCGCGCAGATGAAGATGCGCGGCGGCGATTTCACCATCGGTACCGGTGGCCCCGGCCAGACCACGCTGCGCATGCTGAATGCGCTGACCGACATCCAGCGCGGCAAGGCACCCGACCCGCACGGCTGGGTGGAGCGGCTCGACTAGGCCGACGATCACGCCCGTTGCGGGAATCGGCTGGGGTGCCTAAAGGCCTCCGCTCACCGGTTCCCGTCGGGTCGTTCTGACGGGTTCTCACTGGGGCGTCGCCAAGTGGTAAGGCAGCGGCTTTTGATGCCGCCATTCGCAGGTTCGAACCCTGCCGCCCCAGCCAATTCCTTGATACCGAATTCATCGTGCGGAGCTACGCGATCTCCGCGAGCCAGGTGACCACCAGCGCATCCCGCCAAGCCGGTTCGCCTGGATCGATCGGCCGGATCGGCGTGACGCCGTGCCGGATGCGGTGATCGTCGAGCAGCACGCCGTCACCGGGTGTGGCGAGGGTGAACTCTCCGATCCGCCTGCCCTCCTCGTCGCCGATCTCGGTCACGCCATCGGAGACGTTCCGGCGATCGACCAGCATCACGAACACCCAGTCAACGCCGTCGCGGTGAAGCCCTTCGGGTGTCGGTCGCCCGGTCTCCGCTGGCGAGGTCTCGATCCGGAACTGGTGAAGCTCGACGTGCCAGGCCTGATCGGCCGGATGCCCTCCCGCAGCCGAGATGACGGGCGTCCAGGCAGCCAGGATCGCCTGCAGGACGGGATTGGCGAGCGTTTCGGGCAGGACCGGTTCGAACCATCGCTGCACGTCGCCGTTCAACGCATTATAGTCGCGGCTCTGGAAATGAGGCTGGCGCGGCTTGGGAGAGATCGCGTCGCCGGAAACCCCGAGAGCGGCATGCCGCCGCCGCCGGTACCGGCCGCCATCGGCCATATAGAGATCGGGCCCAAGCGCGTCCCAGGAGAGGGCGAACTCCCTCCAGGCCTGGCGCGCCATCGGGCCAAGATGCGCAAGCACGGTGTCGGCGGAGAGGCAGACATACCCATCCTCTGCTAGTGCCGTTGTCAGGATGTCGGCAGGTCCCGTCAGGTCCGCGATCTCAGTCAATCATTGCCTCTTTCCCGGGCGCCCATCTTCCGGCGAAGTTCCTCTATACCGAGGGACGAGTGACAGAAAGGGGCGAAGGTATCGACGATCCCCGACATCACCCCTCTTCGCCAGACAGCTCTTCCGGGATGGGCAGGGTGAAACGGAAGGTCGCGCCGCCACCGGGCCGGTTCTTGCCCGCCAGCGTGCCGCCATGCGCCTCGATGATCCTGCGGGAGATCGACAGGCCGATGCCCATGCCGCTGTCGGGTTTGGTGGTCGAGAAGCGCTCATAGAGATTGTCGAGGATTTCCTTCGGGATACCAGGCCCGTTGTCGCTCATTTCGATCTCGACCATCCCGTCGTCCACGCGCCGCGAGACGATCGAGATGAATCGTTTGGCGCGCGGCTGGTCGCGTAGCGCATCGATCGCGTTGCGCAGCAGATTGACGAGGACCTGCTGCACCTGAACCCGATCGGCGAAGACGCGGGGCGCCGCCGGATCGAAATCGAAATCGAGGCGGATGTCGAACGGGCGCGTCCCGACCATGACGAGATCGACAGTGTCGCGGATCAGGTCGGCGAGCGGCTCGGCGCGCATGTCGACATCGCGCTTGGCCATGAACGCGCGCAGGCGGCGGATGATCTCGCCGGCGCGGAGCGTCTGCTCGCCCCCCATCTTGAGCAGGTCGATGATCCCCGCCGGATCGTCGCCGCGTTCGGTCATCATGCGGGCTGTAGCGATGAGGTTGGACACCGCGGCGAGCGGCTGGTTCAGCTCATGCGCGAGATCGGCCGCAAGCTCGCTCATCGCCCCTTGGCGCGACATGTGCGCCAGCTCGTTGTTGAGATCGCTCATCCGCTCCTCGGTGACGAGCCGCTCCGAGATGTCGGTGAAGAACATGGTGACGCGCAACTCGCCGCCCGACCGGGAAACGCCGACCTGAATCTCCGCGGGGAACACACGCCCGTCCGCGGTCAGGCCGGTGCCCGGCACCGTCCGGCCAATCGCGGTGGTCTGCCCGGTGTCGATATAGTTGCTCAGTGCGGTCGCATAGCGCTGCCCTTCTTCCTCGGTGGCGAGCATCCTGAAGTTCCGGCCGAGCACCTCATCCGCCCGATAGCCCCACATCCGTTCGGCCGCGCTGCTGAAGCTCTGGATGTCGCCATGCTCGTCGATCACGACCATGGCCTCCGGTACCGTCTCGAGGATCGAGCGGAGCTGCGCCTCGCGCGCGCGCAACGCCGTTTCGCGCGCTTCGCGCTCGGTCGTCTCAAGGCAGACGCCGACGGTGCGGATCAGATTGCCCGCATCGTCATAGATGCATTTGGAGGACCCCTCGATCGAGCGGGAAAAGCCGTCGACCGGCCGGAGCCGATAGCGGAAGCTGAACTTCTCGGCACGGGAGGCGATTGCATGAGTCATCGAATCGAGCACCCGCTGTTCGTCTTCAGGTTCGATCAGCGCACGCCAGCTTTCGAGATCGCGCATCGTGCCGCTTTCGAAGCCGAGCCGCTGCTCGGCGCCCGGCGACCAGTCGATGACTCCCGTCGTGACGTCCCATTCGAACACGCCGACCTCGTGCGCGGCCATGGCGAGCGCGAGCCGTTGCTCGCTGGACCGGAGCGCCGCTTCGGCGTCGATTCGCTCGGTGATGTCGAGCAGGGTCAGGATGATCATCGGTTCGCGATCCGCCATGTCGGCGGGCTGTTGCTGCTCGATCACGCAGACTTTCGCCCCATCCCGGCGAACCTCGACCAGATCCTGCTCGTAGTCGGCGCCCATCAGCGACAGGAAGGGCGCTCCGAAATCCGAGCAACGCGACTGAAGCAGCTCGTATTTCCGGCGCCCCACCGCCTCCTGCCGCGAATAGCCGTACAGCCGTTCGCAGCCGACCGACCAATGGGCGATCACCCCGTTCGGCGTGACGAGTGCCACGTTCGATGTATCGAGCGCCCGAGCCAGATAGGACAGTTCGCTCTGCTGCTGCAGGACGCGCGACGTGGCCCAGGCGATCAGACCGCCGACGATCAGGATATTGCCCGCAACCACTGCGATATCAGCACCCGCCTCCGGCAGCAGTCGGTGCCGCACGATCCAGGCTGCCGCGAGCGAAGGCACGATGGGGAGGATCAGGATCGCTGGAATGGCTCTGCGGAAGGACCCCCATTCGTCGCCGCCGCCGGAAAGGAGGGCCGCCCAACCGAGCGTCGATCTTGGGAGGATCGCCGCGAGGGCGATCGCCATGCCGATCAGGCTGGCGGGCAGCGAGCTGAGGAATTCGGGCGAGGCGCCCGCCTGGAGCGGGGCGAAGAGGATGATGACGCTGCCGGTCACCGCGACCAGTAGCGCCGTGCCGGCGAGCAGGATGCTGATATCGTCCACCCTGCGAAGTCGACGCGGGGCGAGCATGATCGACAGGGAGAGGAGCAGGAAGGAGAGAGCAGCGCCGATCGAGGGAAGGCCCGGGTTCGGCAGGCCGGTGCGGGCTAGCTGGTCCGGAAAGAAGGGATGGGGAAACTCGATCTGGATCACGCCCATGTAACGAAGCATCGTCCAGGTTGCGATCAGGCAGGGGAAAGCCGCCAACATGACCGCCAGGCGCCTCTTTTCCAGGAGTGAGGCAATGGTCGCTACGGCGAGAAAGGCATAGCCGACCGAGGCCCAGGGCCGGATCGGGAAACCGGGAATGCCGAAGGTTTTCAAGGGTTCGTTATCGATGACCCAGCCGCCAAAGCTTGCCACGGCAAGCAACAGGGCGAGCACGGCAAATCCCCCAGCTGCAATCCTGGTTTTCAGAATCCCCCCGATTCCGCGACCACCATGCGGTTCACTATGCGCCCCCAATCGCCCACGATGATAACCGATCAGGAAAATCTTTCGAGGGCGAATTACTTCTTTGCCTTTATTCAGGAAAAGCGCGTCGCTTCGCATACGTAAATATACGGAAGCCATACGAATTCAGAACGCCCAGCACGCCGTCATGCCGAGTGCCGCGTCCGGATTTCAAATGTTGCACAGTTCGTTCGAACGAACTAATAGACGAGTCGTGAAAAGCGAACCTCTCCTCGACACGGCCATCGAGCAATTCGGTCGGCACGGCTTCGAAGGCGCGAGCACGCGTCAGATCGCCAAGGCATCGGGCGCGGCGATGTCGTCGATCACCTATCATTTCGGCGGCAAGGAGGGGCTCTACCTCGCCGCTGCCGACCGGATTGCCCAGGGCATCTCGGAGATCCAGGCGCCGCTGTTCACCGCAGCGCGCGCGGCGGCGATCGAATCGCGCGAGCAGGCAGTGGAATGGCTGCTGCGGTTGATCGACGGGTTCGCCCAGATGATGCTGCGCCCGGAGACGGAGATCTGGGCGCGCTTCATCATCCGCGAGCAACTCGACCCGACGGAGGCGTTCGATCGCCTCTATCGCGGTGCGATGGAGCCGCTGGCAGAAACCTTCGTCGCCTTGCTGGGCCGCATCCGCACCGACCTGGGCGACAAGGACGTACGCGCCCTGGCGCTGCTGTTCTTCGGCCAGTCCCTGGTCCTGCGCGCCAGCCGCGCCTCGGTCTGCCGTCTCATGGGTGTCGAGCGGATCGACGAGGACACCGGAAACCTGTTGCGCGCCCGGTTGCGCGCGAACGTGCACTGCATCCTGATGGAGAAGCTGGCATGAACCGCCGCATCATCGTGTTGATCGTCGTGGCCGCCGGCCTGGTGATCGCCGCCGTCGCTACCCGCGGCTTCGGTATCTTCCCGCGCGCCGGTGACGGCGCGCTGACCCTGCACGGCAATGTCGATATCCGCGAGGTCGACATGGCTTTCCGCGTCGGTGGCCGGATCAGTACGATCGCGGTGGAAGAGGGGGCCAAGGTCACGCAAGGCCAGCCACTCGCCGTGCTCGACACAGCGACGCTCGACAGCCGGATCGGCCAGGCGGATGCGCAGCTTGCCCAGGCGCAGGCGCAACTCGCAAAGCTGCGTAACGGCAATCGCAGCCAGGACATCGCCCAGGCCCGCGCCCGCGTTGCCGCGGCTCAGGCGGTGGTCGAAAATAGCGAGCGCGACTATCGCCGCCGCGAGCCGCTGGTCGGCCCCGGCGCGATCAGCCGCGATGTCTGGGATCAGACGGTGGCCGATCGGGACCGCGCCCGCGCCCAGCTTGCCGAAGCCCGCCAGGGCCTGTCGCTGCTGGTTGCGGGCACGCGGCCCGAGGATATCGATGCGGCACGCGCGCAGGTGCAGGCGGCGGCCGAGGGGCGGCGCAACGCGGCGACCGACCTGTCGGACACCCGGCTGATCGCCGCCTCTGCTGGCACGGTGGTGACGCGTGCCCGCGAGCCGGGCGCGATCGTGCAGCCGGGTGAGACGGTGCTGACCCTGTCGATCGACAGGCCGCTCCGCGTGCGTGCGTACATCGACGAATCCGCGCTCAGCCGGATCAGCCCCGGCATGGTGGTAACGGTGACTGCGGACGGCAATCCGAAAACCTACCGTGGGACCATCGGCTACATCTCGCCGCGTTCCGAATTCACGCCGAAATCGGTCGAGACCGAGAGCCTGCGGACCGACCTGGTCTATCGCCTGCGCGTCATCGTGTCCGACCCCGACGACGCGCTCCGCCAGGGCCAGCCGGTAACGGTGCAGGTGACCGGCGCCCGCCCGGCGCATCGGAACTGATCCGGGTGGCCGATGCCGTCGCCAGCGTCGAAAATCTGGTCAAGCGCTTCGGCGCGGGGCCGGCGGCGCTCGACGGCGTCAAGCTGTCGGTCGTGCCGGGGCGGCTGACCGGGCTGGTCGGGCCGGACGGTGCGGGCAAGACCACCCTCATTCGCATCCTGGCGGGGCTGATGGCGCCGACCGAGGGCAAGGTAGAACTGCTCGGCAAGGCGCCGACCGACGCGCTCGACGATCTCGGTTATATGCCGCAACGCTTCGGCCTTTACGAAGACCTGACCGTCCTTGAGAATCTGACGCTGTACGCGCGGGTCCGCGGCTTGCCCGAGGACGAGCATCGCGCGACTTTCGACCGGCTGCTCGACTTCACCGATCTGCGGCGCTTCCAGGACCGCCTCGCGGGCAAGCTGTCGGGCGGCATGAAGCAGAAGCTGGGCCTTGCCTGCGCGCTCGTCCGCACGCCGAGGGTGCTGTTGCTCGACGAGCCAAGCGTGGGCGTCGATCCGGTGTCGCGCCGCGAGCTTTGGTCGATGGTGGGCGAACTGACCGGCGAGGGCATCGGCGTGCTCTGGTCCACCGCCTATCTCGACGAAGCGGAGAAATGCGACTGGGTCTATCTGCTCAGCGAAGGCAAATTGCTGTTCGAGGGACCGCCCGCCGAACTGACCGGCAAGGTGAAGGACCGACTGATCCGGGTGAGCGGTTTCGAGGAGCGGCGGCGCCAGTTCCTGACTCATGCACTCGACCGGGGCGATGTGATCGACGGGTCGATCCAGGGCCGGTCGGTGCGGTTGCTGATCGCCGACAAGGCGCCTGTGCCCGATGCGGCGGCGTTCGACGCCGGGCCGAAGACCAGGGTCGAACCGGCCGAGCCGCGGTTCGAAGACGGCTTCATCGAGATACTCGGCGGCGGACCGCCGGGCACGAGCAAGCTCGCTGCCGCCTATCGCACGATCGAGCAGAGCGACCGGCCGGCGATCGAGGCGAAGGGGCTGACCCGGCGTTTCGGCGACTTCACCGCCGCGCACGACATCAATTTCGAGATACCGCGCGGGGAGATCTTCGGGCTGCTCGGGCCGAACGGCGCGGGCAAATCGACCACCTTCAAGATGCTGTGCGGGCTGCTGACCCCGACCAGCGGGACCGGATCGGTCGCGGGCAACGACCTGCGCTCCGCCCGCGCCGACGCGCGCGCTTCGCTTGGCTATATGGCGCAGAAATTCTCGCTTTATGGCGATCTCAGCATCCGGCAGAATCTCGATTTCTTCGCCGGCGCCTATGACCTCGACCGCGCACGGGCAAAGCGCGCGATCGAAGCGATGACCGAGATATTCGGGCTGGGCGCACATATCGACGAGAATGCCGCGTTGCTGCCGCTTGGTGTGAAGCAGCGCCTCGCGCTCGCCTGCGCGGTGATGCACGAGCCGCCGGTGCTGTTCCTCGACGAGCCGACCTCGGGTGTCGATCCGGTGATGCGGCGCGAATTCTGGACTCACATCAACGGCCTGGTCGAAAAGGGCGTGACCGTGCTCGTCACCACCCATTTCATGGACGAGGCCGAATATTGCGACCGGGTGACCCTGATCTACCGCTCGGAGCAGATCGCGACCGGCACGCCCGATGTGCTGAAGGCTGAGGCGGGCAAGATCGCCGGCCTCGACGATCCGACGATGGAGGATGCCTTCATCGCGCTGATCGAGCAATCGGACCGCAACCGCGACGCGGCGGAGCCCGAGGCGGCATGAGCGGCATCCGCTTCGATCCGCGCCGGCTGGCCGCGCTGGTGCGCAAGGAAGGCGCGCAGATCCTGCGCGATCCCTCGACCTTCCTGATCGCCTTTGTCCTGCCGCTGATCCTGCTGTTCCTGTTCGGTTATGCGGTGTCGCTCGATACGCCGCGCACGCGGATCGCGTTGGTGCTGGAGGACAGCAGCGCCCCGGCGCTCGGCCTTGCACAGGCCTATCAGAATTCGCCCTATTTCGACGTGGCGATGGCGCGATCGGTGGCGAGCGTACGCGGCATGATGGTCGACGGGCAGGTCCGTGCGATCATCGTCATCCCGCAGGATTTCGGCCAGGGCGTGAAGCGCGGCAAGGCGCCGTCGGTTCAGATCATCACGGACGGATCGCAGCCCAACACCGCCGGGTTCGCCGCGGCCTATGGCGAGGGCGTGCGGGCGAGCTGGGCGGCAGCCGAGGGACTGGGGCCGAATGCGAGCCGGGCGGCCCCGCCGATCTCGGTCAACCCGCGCTATTGGTATAATCCGGGGCTGCGCAGCCGCTTCTTCCTCGTGCCCGGATCGATCGCGATCGTGATGACGATGATCGGCACCTTGCTGACCGCCCTGGTCGTCGCGCGCGAGTGGGAACGCGGCACGATGGAGGCGATGATGGCGACGCCGATCAGCATGGTCGAGTTCGTCGCCAGCAAGGTCATCCCCTATTTCCTGCTCGGCCTCGCCTCGATGGCCTTGTGCAGCGTGATCGCGGTGGTGGCGTTCGGCGTGCCGTTCCGCGGATCGATCTTCGCCCTGTTCGTCATCGCTTCGGCCTTCCTGCTGCCGGCACTTGGCCTTGGGCTGTTCATCTCGGCGGCAACCAAGAACCAGTTCGTGGCGAGCCAGATCGCCTTGCTCGCCGCGTTCCTGCCGACATTCCTGCTGTCGGGCTTCCTGTTCGAGATCGCGTCCATGCCCTGGCCGATCCAGCTGATCACCTATGCCGTACCGGCGCGCTACCTGATCCCCTCGCTCCAGACCGTCTTCCTGGCGGGGGACATTTGGGGGCTGATCCTCCCCAACATCTTCATCATGCTCGGCTTTGGCGGGTTGTTCTTCTTCCTGACCTTCCGTGCCACCCGCAGGAGCCTCGACTGATGGGCCGGCTAAGGGCGATGATCGTCAAGGAAATCTGGGCGCTGCTGCGCGATCCCAAGGCGCGGCTGGTGCTGGTGGTGCCTCCGCTGCTCCAGCTCTTCATCTTCACCTATGCGACCACGCTCGAGGTTCGGAACGTCGATATCGGCGTGCTCGACCGCAGCAGCGGCGCGCACAGCGCCGAGATCGTATCGCGCATCGCCGGAAGCCCGAATTTCCGGAAGATCCGCCGGCTGGACTCGCCCCGGGCGCTGGAGGAGGCGATCGACCGGCAGGAGGTGATTGCAGCCGTCGTGATCGACGAGGATTTCGACCGGGCGGTGACGGCGCACCGGCCGGCGACGATCGGCGTGGTGCTCGATGGCCGGCGATCGAACGCGGCGCAGATCGTGTCGGGCTATCTGTCGCAGATTGCCGGCGGCGTCGGTGCCGATCTTGCGCCCAGCGCTCGCGGCAGCGACGTCAGCGGCGGCACGGTGGTGACCAACTGGTACAATCCGTCGCTCGATTATATCTGGTTCACGCTGCCCTCCCTGGTCGCGATCATCACCTCGGTTGCCGGCCTGTCGATCACCTCGCAAAGCGTGGCGCGCGAGCGCGAGCTCGGCACCTTCGACCAGTTGATGGTCTCGCCGCTGCGGGTGCACGAGATATTGATCGGCAAGATGATACCGCCGCTGCTGGTGGGGTTGTTCAACGGTACGCTCTATCTGATCGTCGCGCCGCTGGTCTTCGGGGTGCCCTTCACCGGATCGCTGATCCTCTTCTACCTCTCGTTGACGGCCTATATGCTCGCCCTGATCGGGGTGGGGATGCTGGTGTCGGCCGCTTCGGCGACTCAGCAACAGGCCTTTCTCGGGTCCTTCCTGGTGACGACGCCGCTGATCCTGCTGTCGGGCTATGCCAGCCCGATCGACAACATGCCTGGCTGGCTGCAGATCGTGACCTATGCCGATCCAGCCCGATACTTCCTGGTCATCGTCCAGGGACTGTTCCTCAAGGCGATGCCTGCGGGTGCGGTGTTCCACCAACTGTGGCCCCTCGTCCTCATCGCCTGCCTGACCCTGAGCGCGGCCGCCTGGCTGTTCCGCGCCCGCATGGAGTGATTCCAATGCCTCGCCTTCTCCCCCTGCTCCTCGCAGGCGCCGCGCTTGCCGGCTGCACCGTCGGACCGGACTATCAGCGCCCGGCCACGCCCGGTTCGACGGCGGGCTGGGTCGAGCCCGGTACGCCGGGCGCGGTGGACCTCGCCTGGTGGAATCGGTTCGGCGACGCGCAGCTTTCCGCGCTGGTCGCACGGGCGATCGAGAATGGGCCGGATCTTGCCGAAGCCGAGGCGCGGCTGGCCGAGGCGCGGGCTAACCGTAGTGCCGTTGCGGGCACGAACCTGCCGACGGTGACGGCGAAGGGTTCGGCGACCGAGAATGTGCTGAGCAGGAACGGGCAATTGCCCATCGGCCAGATACCCGGTTTCCAGCGCGAGTTCCGGTTGTTCGACGGCGGCTTCGACGCAAGCTGGGAGATCGACCTGTGGGGTCGCCATGTCCGCCAGGATCAGGCGGCCAATGCGCGCGAGGAGGCGGCCTTGTTCGCGCGGCGCGATGTGATGCTGACGCTCATCGCCGAGGTGGCGCGCAACTATCTCGATCTGAGGAACGCGCAGGCCACCGCCGCGACGGCGAAGGCGACGGCGGAGGCGGACACCGATCTTGCGCGGCTGACCCGGCTGCGGTTCGATGCCGGCGAGACCTCGCGGCTGGATGCGGAGACGGCGGAGGGTGCGGCCCGAGCCAGCGCAGCGGCGGTACCGGATGCCGAGGCAAGCGCGACGGCAGCGGCTTATCGTATCGCGACCCTGGTCGGATCGACCCCCGAGGATGTCGGCGCGATGTTGCGGGCGCCGGCGCCGCTGCCGGCCAGCCCGGACGAGATCCTGGTCGGCGTGCGCTCCGAGCTGCTCGAGCGGCGCCCGGACGTGCGCCGCGCCGAGCGCGAGCTTGCCGCCGCGACCGCCGATATCGGTGTCGCGACGGCCGATCTGTTCCCGCGCTTCAGCCTGTTCGGCAGCATCGGCCAGCAGGCGCGCAATCCCGGCGACCTGTTCTCCAGCGACAGCACGCGCCTTCAGATCGGGCCGAGCATTTCCTGGCCGATCTTCTCGGGCGGCACGATCCGCGCGCAGATCCGCGGCGCCGATGCGCGCGGGCAGGGCGCCGCGGCGCGCTACGAAAAGGCTGTGCTGGGCGCGCTGTCGGACAGCGAAACCGCGATCAACCGCTTCCTGAATGCGCGGATCGCGGCGCAGGAGGCGGGTGCCGCGTTGGAACGGGAGCAGGCGGCCTTCTCCCTTGCCGAACGGCGCGTAGCGAGTGGCGAGGATGACCGGCTGGCCCTGGCACGCGGGCGCAAGGCGGTGCTGGTGGCGGAACGCCGCGAGAGCGACGCCGCAGCGCGCAAGGCGCAGGCGGCGGTGGCGTTGTTCAAGGCGCTCGGTGGAGGGTGGAGCTAGGTCCGGGACTAAGGGTCGGTATCGACGATCTTCGCTTGGACCTATTGTGGACCCTCGTTCAGACGGGGTTCAATGCGGCAGCGAAACATTCCGGGCCTCATACTGATCGACGGATATATGAGGTCATGGGTAACGATGCTGCGGCTTGATCGGCGTACTTTCGTGTGGGCTGCTGCGAGCAGCCTGCTTGCGGCCCCGCTTCGGGCAGCTGATCTCGGCGCAGCGAGTTTGGTGCAATCCGCTGCCGATGCCTTTGTGAAGGCGAACAGTTTCAACGGCCTGATCCATCTTGTCAGGGGAGGGAAGACGGTCTTCTCCCAGGCCTATGGCATGGCCGATATCGAGGCGGGGCGCCCAGCCTCAATCGATACGCTTTATCCGCTGGCGTCGATCTCCAAATGGTTCAGCAGCGTCACCGTGTTGAGGCTGGTCGATCAGGGCAAGCTCAGGCTCGATGGCGCCATTTCCGATTATCTCCCTTCCTATCGCACCGATACCGGTTCCAGGGTCCGGCTGACGCATCTGTTGTCCAACGCCAGCGGCATTCCGAACCTGTTCGGGCCGGCGGTGACGGCCGATCCTGGAATCTGGACAAAGGCCTTCACCACCGATGAAGCCATCAAGGCCTTTTGCTCGGGCGATCTGGCGTTCGAACCCGGTAGCCATTTCTCCTACGATTTCACCAACTGGATCATCATCAAGGGCGTGGTCGAAGCCGTCACGGGCGAGGATTTCGCGAAAACTGTACAGCGGCTGGCGCTCGCCCCGCTCGGGCTGACGACGATCGTGCCAGGGTACGAGCCGGAAGCACGGGAGCGGGCCGCGGCGGGCTATGCGTCGATCAATCCGCCCGTCCGGAAAATGTACCCGCAGAGCGTCTATTCACTCGCCTCGGGCGGCTATTACGGCACGGCGCCTGACCTGCTCCGCGCTGCCCGGGGCGTTTATGGCTCTGGCCTGCTGAGCGCGACGGCGCGCAAGGCGCTGACCACCGTGCTGGTGCCTGAGGAAGACTATGCGCTGGGCGGCCGCGTGAAATCGCTGGATATCGGCGGCAGGTCGCAGCCTTTCGCGTGGGAGACCGGTCGCGTGGACGGTTATCGATCGCTGCTCGTGCATCGTCTGGACGGCGAAGCCAGCCTGATCGTGCTCAACAACACCAATATCGGCCAGAGGGAAATCGACCTGTTGGCCGAAGCGCTGCTGAAGGTCGGGTGACGCCCGTTCTCAATGCGCGTCGACCGGTGCCGCGCTCACCTGTTTCGGCGGACGGCAGAAGGGCACCATCACCAGTGCGGCGATGAAAAGCCACGCCATGATGCGGAACACGTCGTTGAACGCCAGCGTCAGCGCCTCGCGCGCGACGACGCGGCCCATCACCGCTTCCGCCATCAGCATCGCGCGGGCGGGGTCGGGCGTAATCGACTGCATCATCCGGGTCAGCTCTCCGAGCGTATCGGTCGCAATGCGGGAGGAGGCGCCGAGCGCCTCGCTCATCCGGAGCGCGTGGAAGCGGCTCATGTCCTGCAGCCAGGTGGTGACCAGCGCGATGCCGATCGCGCCGCCCAGGTTGCGCATCAGGTTGAACAGGCCCGAGGCATAGCGCAGCTCCGGTCCGGCAAAGCCGTTGAGCGCGAGGCCGACGCTCGGGACGATGCACAGCATGATCGCGAAGCTGCGCACGGCCTGCGGCACGAGCAGGGCAGCGAAGCCCCAGTCGGGCGTCATGTAGGAAAAGAGCCAGAGTCCCGCTGCAAACAGGCCGAGGCCGAAGGTGATGACGATGCGCTGGTCCACCCGTTGCGAGAGAGCGGCGGCGATCGGCACGCCGCAGAGCTGGACCAGGCCGGCGACGAACACGGTCGTGCCGATCTCGTTCGCATTGTAGCCGCGCACCCGGCCGAGGAAGAGCGGCACGAGATAGGTGCCGGCATAGAGGCCGAATCCGATCACCAGGTTGAACACGCAGGCGAAGACGAAGGTGGGTTTGCGAAAGGGCGAGAGCTTCACGATCGGGCTGCTCGAGCGGAAGGAGCGTTCGAGGAACAGCAGGAAGGCGATAAACGCCACCCAGGCGGCCGCGGCGATGCTGGTGTCGCCGAACCAATCATTCTTCGGACCTTCCTCCAGCACATATTCGAGGCCGGCGAGGAACACCGCCATGGCGGCGAGATGGACCCAGTCGATGCGTTTCAGCATCGAGATATCGGCGCGGTCGACCTTGATGACGACAAGCGCGAGCATGGTGACGAGCGCGCCCGGCAGGACGTTGACGTAGAATACCCAGCGCCAGCCTGCCGCATCGGTGATCCAGCCGCCGAGCGTTGGGCCGAGCGTCGGGGCGAGGACTGAGACCATGCCGAGGATCGCAGGGATCATCGCGCGCTGCTTGCCCGAGAACATCGCGAAGCCGGTGGCAAACACGGTCGGGATCATCGCGCCGCCGACGAACCCCTGCAGCGCGCGAAACGCGATCATCGATTCGATGCTCCACGCCAGGCCGCATAGGGCGCTCGCCAGAGTGAACAGGCCGGCGGAGAGCGCGAACAGCCAGCGGGTCGACATCGACTGGGCGAGGAAAGCAGCGAAGGGGATCATCACCAGCTCCGCCATCAGATAGGCGGTCTGCACCCAGCTGATCTCGTCCGGCCCGGCGGAGAGCCCCGCCTGCACCTCGTTGAGCGAGGCAGCGACGATCTGGATGTCGATCAGCGCCATGAACTGGCCGAACGCCATCACCCCGAAAATCAGGAACTTGCGCTTGTCGGGCAGCGCCATCGGATCGATCGGCGCGCCGACGATTGGGGTATCTGACATCGGCGCTTGTCCTTGGCGGTCTTTATATTATATGCGTCATATAAAGGAGGTCGGCAAGGCCATGCGGTACGACAGCGATCACAAGAGCGAGACGAGACGCCGCGTCCTGAAGGAGGCGGCTCGCGAAATCCGTGCCAAGGGCCCGGGTGGCGTTGCCGTTGCCGGGGTCATGGCGCGGGCAGGACTCACGCATGGCGGTTTCTATGCGCATTTTGAATCGAAGGACGCGCTGATCGCCGCGGCGATCGAGACGATGTTCGAAAACGCGGGGCGTCGGTTTGATCTGGTCAATGCCGACGGCGATCCGCGCGCGACGCTGATCGCCTATGTCGATTTCTATCTGTCGCCCGAGCATCGCGATTCCCGCGAATATGGCTGTCCGCTACCGGCACTGTCTGGTGATCTGGCCCGGCTCGATCCGGAAGCACGGGTGCGCTTTGGGCAGGGCGTGGCGGGGCTGACCGGGCGGCTGGCCGGTTTGCTGGGTCGCTATGGTGTGGCCGAGCCGGATAGCGCTGCAGGATCGATGCTGGCCGAGATGGTAGGTGCGGTGACGCTATCTCGCGCGGTTGCCGACGCTGCGCAGTCCGACGCGATTCTCGCCCGTGCGCGGCGCTCGGTGAGCGAGCGTTTCGGGCTGGAGAAGGCGCAATGACCGACATTCGGGATCGCGCCGCGATGAGCGGCATCGAGCAGCTGCGCGCCATGCTCGAGACGAGTCGTCAGCCACCGATCGGCGAGACACTGGGTTTCTCGCTGGTCGAGGTCGAGGAGGGTCGCGCGGTGTTCGAAGGCAACCCAGACCACCGGGTCTACAATCCGATCGGCAGCGTGCATGGCGGTTATGCCGCGACCCTGCTCGATTCCGCCTGCGGAATCGCCGTGCATTCGAAGCTGGCGCCCGGGCAGGGCTATACGACGCTCGAGCTCAAGATCTCCTATGTCCGCGGCATGACGGTCGACACCGGCGTGGTGCGCGCCGAGGGAACGGTGATCAGCATGGGGCGCCGCGTCGCCTTTGCCGAGGCGAAGCTGACCGATGCGGCGGGCCGGATCCTCGCGACCGCTACTTCCACCTTATTGGTGATCTCGTCGTGAACATGGCCGCGACGATCGACGTGCCGATCGAGGCGAAGCCGCGCCGCCGTATCAGCCGCAACCCGCTGATTGCGGCTGCGGTTGCCATCCTGATTGCAGTGGCGGGTGTCGCCTGGCTGCTCTCGCCGCGCACGGCGGAGAGCACCGACAATGCCTATCTCAAAGCCGATAGCAGCTCGGTTGCCCCCAAGGTCGGCGGCCTTGTGTCAGCGGTGCTGGTGCGCGACAATCAGGTGGTAAAGGCGGGCGATCCGCTGGTGCAGATCGACGCGCAGGAATTCGACGCGAAGCTCGCGGCGGCACAGGCGGCGGTCGCGGACGCCGATGCGGGTGTCGCTACCGCCCGGGCTGCGCTGGCCGGACTGAACGCGGACGAGGGCCTTGCCGCCGCACAGGTGCGGGCGGCGCAGACTTCGATCCAGTCGGCCGATGCAGAATATAGCCGCGCCGCAGCTGATCGGACGCGCTTCGAGGCGCTGGTGGTGCAGGGCTTCGCCACGCGGCGCGATGCCGAGCGTGTCCGCGCCACCGCGATCGGTGCCCAGTCAGCTCGGGAGCGTGTGCTGGCGGATCGCGATGTGACGAGCGAGCAGGCAGCGGTGACTCATGCCCGTCGCCCGGTGCTGCTCGCGCAACTGGCGCAAGCCGAGGCTGCCGCGCTGCGGGCACGGGCCGCGCTCGAGCTGGCCCGGCAGGACCAGGGACACACCATCATCCGCGCGCCGATCGATGGGGTGGTGGGCAACCGGCAGGTCCAGACGGGCGACTTCGTCCAGCCGGGCTCGCGAATGCTGACCCTGGTGCCGTCGCGGGCGCTCTATGTGGTGGCGAACTTCAAGGAGACGCAGACCAGGGCGATGCTTCCGGGTCAGGTCGCGACGATCAAGGTCGACGCACTGGACGGGGACAGGTTGACCGGCAAAGTCGAGAGCTTCGCGCCGGGTTCGGGATCGGAATTCACCCTGCTGCCGTTCGAACCGGGATCGGGCAACTTCACGAAGATCGTACAGCGGGTGCCGGTACGGATCCGGCTCGATCCGGGGCAGGCGGCAGTGGCACGGCTGCGGCCTGGCCTGTCGGTGACGGCGAAGGTTAGCTTGCGGTAATACTTCTCCCTCTCCTCAAGGGGAGAGGGAGAAGGTCACGCCCCGATCAATTCCCGCCCAATGAGCATCCGCCGGATCTCGTTGGTCCCAGCGCCGATATCGAGCAGCTTGGCGTCGCGCAGGAAGCGTTCGACCGGCCAGTCCTTGGTATAGCCTGCGCCGCCGAGCGCCTGGACGGCTTCGCCCGCGACGCGGAAGGCGTTTTCGCTCGCGAGCAGGATCGCGCCGGCCGCGTCGAAGCGGGTGGTCTTGCCCGCGTCGCAGGCCCGGGCGACCGCATAGACGTACGCACGGGCCGAGTTGAGTGCGACGTACATGTCGGCGACCTTGGCCTGCATCAGCTGGAACGCGCCGATCGGTTTGCCGAACTGTTTGCGCTCGCGAAGGTAGGGGATGACCACGTCGAGGCACGCCTGCATGATGCCGAGCTGGATGCCGGCGAGCACGGTGCGCTCATAGTCGAGGCCAGACATCAGCACGCCGACGCCGCCGTTGAGCGGGCCCATGATATTCTCTTCGGGCACTTCGCAGTCGTTGAAGACGAGCTCGGCGGTGGGCGAGCCGCGCATGCCCATCTTGTCGATCTTCTGGCCGATCGAGAAGCCCGGCATGTCCTTCTCGATCAGGAAGGTGGTGATGCCGCGGCTGCCCTCCCCGGTCTTGGCGTAGACGACGAGCGTATCGGCATAGGCGGCATTGGTGATCCAGAATTTGGTGCCGTTGAGCACATAGCCGCCCTGGACCTCGTCGGCGCGCAGCTTCATCGAGACGACGTCGGAACCGGCGCCGGCTTCCGACATCGCAAGGCTGCCGACATGCTCGCCCGAGACCAGCTTGGGCAGGTATTTCGCTTTCTGCTCGGGATTGCCCCAGCGGCGGATCTGGTTGACGCAGAGGTTGGAATGAGCGCCGTAGCTGAGGCCGATCGAGGCCGAGGCGCGGCTGACTTCCTCGCAGGCGATGACATGCTCGAGATAGCCGAGGCCGAGGCCGCCATATTCCTCCTCGACGGTGATGCCGTGCAGGCCGAGTTCGCCCATGGCCGGCCACAGTTCCTTCGGGAACCAGTCCTCGGCGTCGATCCTTGCGGCGAGCGGGGCGATCTTGTCGGTCGCGAAACGCTGGGTCACGTCGCGGATCATGTCGGCATTCTCGCCGAGGGCGAAGTCCAGCGTCATGTCCATATTCGTCTCTCCTGAAACCTGTTGATCGGCCTGTAGCGTTCCGCAATCGCGCGCGCCAGCATTGCGCCCGTGCCGCCAAGAGGCCTAGGTTTGCGCAAAATCCCCGGGGGAATGGAATGCACAGCCTGTTCAGATTGAAGACCATCGTCGCGGCGGAGGATCAGCCGGTAGAGCATCGCATGGCACGAACCCTGTCCTGGCCGCACCTGGTCGCAATGGGCGTGGGCGCGATCGTCGGGACTGGCATCCTCACGCTGATCGGCGTCGGTGCGGACCGGGCGGGGCCTGCGGTACTGCTCAGCTTTGCGGTCGCCGGAGCGATCTGCGCGTGCGCGGCGCTCTGCTATGCCGAGATGGCGACGATGATCCCGGCCTCGGGCAGCGCCTACACGTACAGCTATGCCGTGCTGGGCGAGATCATCGCCTGGTTCGTGGGGTGGAGCCTGATCCTCGAATATTCGCTGGTGGTATCGACCGTCGCGGTCGGCTGGTCGGGCTATGCGGTCGGGTTCCTGAAGGGGCTGGGCATCATCCTGCCCGACTGGATGACGCATGGACCGACCCTGGTGACCGAAGGCGGCATGCATCTCACCAATGCAGGGATCAACGTGCCGGCGATCCTGATCATCGCGGTGGTGGCGGGGTTGCTGATGCTCGGGACGCGGGAGAGCGCGCGGATCAACAGCGCGCTGGTGCTTCTGAAGATCGCGACGCTGACCCTGTTCGTCGCAGTGGCGCTGCCGCATTTCGACCCGGCCAATCTCCATCCGTTCGCGCCGAACGGCTTCGGCAGCGTGCCGGACGATCACGGCGTGAAATATGGCGTGATGGGTGCGGCGGCGATCATCTTCTTTGCCTTTTACGGCTTCGACGCCATCTCGACCGCGGCGGAAGAGGCGAAGAATCCGGAGCGCGACCTGGCGATCGGGATCGTTGGGTCGATGCTGGCCTGTACGCTGATCTACATCATCGTTGCGGCGGCGGCGGTCGGGGCGGTGCATTACACCGTCTTCTCGAAGAGTGCCGAGCCGCTGGCGCTGATCCTGCGCGAACTGGGCAGCGGAGGCGTGGCGACAGTGGTCGCGGCCGCGGCGGCGATCGCCTTGCCGACAGTGTTGTTGGCGTTCCTCTACGGGCAGAGCCGCATCTTCCTGGTGATGGCGCGGGACGGGTTCCTGCCGCCGTCGCTCGCTGCGATCTCCAAGCGGGGGACGCCGGCGCGGATCACCGCGGTGACGGCAGTGTTCGTCGCGATCCTGGCCGGATTGCTACCGCTCGATGTGATCGCCTCGCTGGCCAATGCCGGGACGCTGGTTGCCTTCATCGCGGTGGCGGCATGCGTGCTGGTGTTGCGGCGGCGCAGCCCCGATGCGCGGCGGCCGTTTCGCACGCCTTTGGCCTGGGTGGTGGCGCCGGGGGCGATCCTGGGGTGCTGCTATCTGTTCATGAGCCTGCAGCATGTGACTCAGGTGTCGTTCCTGGTGTGGAACGGGGTCGGGTTGCTGGTCTATTTTCTCTATGCGCGGGCGCGGGCGGTGGAGGGACAGGGCTGACTCCCTGCGCTCCGGCTACCCGGGCAGGCGCGGTGCATTCTCGTTGGTGACGAGTCGGCAAAGCTCGACGCGGCGATTGATATCGAGCTTGGCGAAGACGCGGCGCAGATGCGTGGACACTGTCCAATGGCTGATGCGCAACGTTTGGGCGATTTCCTTGTTCGACAGGCCGCAACTCACCAGTTGGGCGATTTCCCTCTCCCGCAGCGAGAGCAACTCGGCCGTGGAGGCGACCCGCGGGACGTTCGGCGGTGCCTCGCGGCCGGATGCCCTCCGCCCGGTCGCGTTGGGCATCCATCGTTCTGGTTCAAAGGCACGGAGACCTGCAGACATCGAACCGTCCCCGCGAATAGTTAATTAGAAGAGTAACGTTTTGCCGTGCGGACCGCTGGCCGTAACGTGACAACATTATCATCGGTCAGTCCCGGTTGTTTTCGTAAGCCCAGCGACTCCGCGCTCGTCAGCCAATCGTCGCACGCGTCGACAATAGCTTCAAGCAGAGACTCGAAATCTATCCTCACTGTGGTGAGAAGATAGTCTTCGGACAACCAGCGAAGAATATCGCGCCCGGTCACTGCCATACGACTGCGTTGGGACGTGACGGGGATTTCGTGGAGATAGCGCTTCATTACTTCTTCCAGGACATCCCAACCGCTGTCCGCGCCGAACAGGTTGATGATGTCGGGCGAGCCCAGGATATCGAACGCTTCCTGAAGCAGCGACAGGACTTCGCTGCGAAGCACTGCGACATGGCCGTAGGAGACGTGCTTGAGGTTCTGGCGCAGGTCGAGTCCCGACCGCCGCACCACCGCCATGCTGCCGAACGTCTCGCGCCCGCCATCGGGGCGCAGCACCTCCGAGACGCGCTTGTCCTCGAAGAAGCGCGAGACGTGCTGGCAGAAAGTGCTGAGCAGCGCGTGGAAGGCGATGTTCGGCTCGGCGCCCGCCGGTGGCATGGATTCGGTGTAGCCGAACACCTTGCGGTATACGGAGCGTCGTTCGCGCTGGGTGTAGCGTAGCACGCGCTTGCGATCGAACTGGTAGAGCGACAGGGCCCCCGGCCCGTCCGACAGCCGCACTTCGCCCGACTGGAAGAGCTGCTGGAGCTTCAGGACAGCGCGGAACACGCCGGCGCGTTCATGCTGATAGATGTAATAAAGGTCGCCGACCGCCGTCAGGCGCTCGCGGCTGATCTGGTCGTCATAGGTGGGCACCAGGCCCATCGGACGGACATCGTCGAGCCGCGACGCGACATTGTCGCCGAGCCCGATCAGGCGGGCCAGGCCGTTGTCGCTCTCCGGCGCGCCGGCGGCGGGCTTGAGCGCGTCCATCAGCAGCGTCTCGGCATCGCTGATATATTGGTTGATCAGCTCTGCTTGGGCCGGCGTCTTGGCGAGCTCGTCGCGGGCATCGCGTACCATCGAAGCGCGGAGCGCCTGTAGCGACGCAAGCAGATCGTTGAGTTCACCCAGGGTTTGTGGATTGTTGGCCATGGCGGTCTCTCCGGTGCGTGGGTCGGATCAGGCGGTGAAGGAATGGAGGTCGCGCGCGTCTCCGGCGAGCGCCCTGGCATTGTCGGCTGCGGTGAGGAGATAGCCGATGAGCTCGACAAGCTGCTGGTGCACGACCAGGCGGGCGACACCCATGCTCCGCGCCGCATGCTTGAAGCCTTCGGCCGCCCTGGTGAGCGAGGCCAGCTCGAGCGCGAGCAGTACCGCTTCGCTGTGCCGCAATGTCGCGGCGCGGTTGCCGGCCTGGGCAAAGGGACGCGACACGCTGTCCACCCAGCGCAGGAACTGGCCGATCGACAATTGAGTCCGGGTCCCCTCGCCGCGCGACAGGAACTGAACCTCCTGCTCCCCCATGTCGGTGCCATATTGTTCGAGCGCCGCCTCGAGCTGATCCACGCTGTTGAGGGCGCAGGTGAGCTGCGCCTCGAGCCGTGCGGCGTAGAGGCCCAGGCGGTGCCGGTGCGAATCGCGAGTGAGACGGCCGCCGATCGACACTAGCAACTCGAACAGATTGGCGATTTCAGCGCGCAGCTCCTCATCCTCGACAGCACTGGTCGGCGCGCGCACATCCTCGTCGCGGAAGCGCGATACCCATTCGAGGATCTCCTCGATCGGGGAGCCTGGTGCGATATCGAAAGACCGCGTCCGGGGCAGCACTTCGCCCTCGTGCAGATAATGCAGGGTCGCGAGCACGAGCCGATGGAACTGGAAAGTCGCACGCGAGGCATTGATCCCCATGGGATCGCGCGCGCTGGCGATCAGCCCGCGAAGCTCCTCATGGATCGCTGCCCGGGCCTGAGCCGGGCCGCCTTCGGCCCCGCGGGCGAATTCGAAGCGCGCCATGATAGGCAGGCGGCTGATGATATCCTCGACAGCATCCGCCTCGGCTTCGAGCAGATCGGCGTTCACGCGCTGCCCACCGCGCAGCAGATCGGCATCGCTGGTGCTGCCTCGCGCCACGGCCTGACGGTCCGTCCGGTAATAGACGCGGAAGCCCTCCTGTTCCCTGAAGCTGAAATTGCGCTTGAGCGCGTCAATCAGGCGCTGTCGCTTGGCGTCCGGATTGCCCATGTCGTCGAGTTGGGGAAAGCCGGCGGCATCGAGCGAGGCGACCATCTGGTCGGTGACGGTGGCGAAGCTGCCAACGCCCCGCGCCCGGGCCGTCGAGGGTCCTCCCGCGATCATCGTCGCCAGGGTGATGCCGAGTTCACCGATCGCCGCGGCGGTTTCGCTGTCCGATTCCATGATGCCTGTCTCCTTCGCGTCGATGCTGTGCGAAAAGTCCATCGCCGCCTCGGCGAGGGACCCCGCCGCGTCGGTCAAATCCCCGAATTGTCGTTCCGTCTCGCTCCACAGGCGCTGGCGCTTTGCCGAACCCGATCCTTCGACGGCCTCGGTCAGCTCGCGGTCCAGTTCGTAGACGAAGTCGCTGCTCAGGACGCTGCCGTCCAGCGCCTCGCGCAGGCCCATATAGGCGGCGATCGCATCGCCCCGGTCCCCCGCCGCGAGGCTGTCGAGCGCCGCCGTCGCATGCCGCTCCGCCGACGCCAATCCATCCAGCGCCGTGGTCAGCAGCCGAGTCTCGCCATCGCCGCCGAGCTTGGCGACCGACTGGCGCGTCGTGGTCACCCGCGCGAGCAAAAGGCGCAATTGCTGTTCGAATCGGTTCCGCGTTGCGGTCGCCGGGTCGCCATCGTCAGGGGGTTCGGCGTCGAAATCCGTCACCATGGTCAGCACCTCCCCAGCGCGTCGTAGAAGTTGCGATGGATCGTCGCTGGCGAGACCCTCGCCCAGGCCAGGGCCTGGCGCGCGGCGGCGATGAGGAATCGTTCGGGCAGCACGCCGGTATCGGTGCCGGTCTGGAGACGTTCGGCGGCTTCGCGCACCAGTTCGGCATGCTTGGGCTCGAACCGGATGACATCGGCAAGCGCCTTGCCGCCATATTCATCGAAGCTTTCGAAGCAGACTGCGTCGAGCACTGCGTCGATCTGCTCGGGCAGCCGTGCCCGTACCCACGACGGCACTGGTTTCCAGGCGCTGGCCGGATACAACGTGTCCCAGGCGCGGCGGAAGGCGGCGGCATCGCCGGCGAAGCCGATCCGCTCGAGCAGGCGGATGTTGAGCGGGACGCGGATGATCGGGGTGGGATGCACCGCCTCGTCATTCCATGCCGCGGTCGAGGCGCGGGAGCGGCCGACCACGTCCATCAGTGCGCCGACATAGGCCGGGCCGATCAGCAGCAGGCCGGCGAGATCGGCATAGGTTTCCTTGTGCCAGCGCTGCCATACCTCGGCATTGCGCGGGGGAAGCTTGCGCGCGGCGAAGGCTGCGCCGATCCGCCGGGGCATCAGCTCCCACAGGCCGAGGTCGCTTTGCAGGTTGTGCGAAACTTCGTGAGGGACCGCACCCAGCGACCAGGGGTTGAGCAGCCGGTGGTAGGGCACCTTGACCAACGGAAAGGGGTTGAGCTGCTGACCGAGCTTGCTGAGGCGCACGCCGCGGCGGAAAGTGGCTGGGCCGAACCCCGTCTCCATATAGGCGAGCGGCGCCGGCGATGGGATCGAGCGGGCCTTGCCCAACCCCATATACACTGCCTGATAGCAATCGAGCGCGATGCGATCGAGCGCGCCGAGCCAGGGTGCGAATGAGCCGGTGCGCTGACCGAAAACGTTCAGGTAGAATTCCCAAATCTGCTCGGTCTCGCGTGCCTTGGTCTCGCTGCGCTCCTTGAGATCGAGCAGCCGGGCGCAGCCCCTGTCGCCGGCGCCAGCGAGATCGTTGGCATGGATGGCAAGACCGCGTTCCTCGACCTGCTGGCGCTTGCGGGCCGCGTCGATCAGCGCGTTGACTGCCTTCAGATGCGCGCGGTCGGGGGCATTCGGCCCGCGCCCGAATTCTCCCTCGCGGAAGGACCGCATGCCGCTGATATAGCGATCGGCATTCACCGCGGTCCGCCAGGCGAAATAGGGCAATGCGCTTGCCCCGCCGACCGGCTTGGCCGGCGCGCCCGCACCAGCCCCGGCACCCGCCGCAGCGGCGTCGAGTTCAAGAAAGGCCATGGCGGTCATGGCGCGAGCTCGGCCTGACGCTTGCCGCCGCTTTTGCGGCCGGTGGCGAGGACGGCCACCGTCGCCAATATCTTGAGCGCGGGCGAGAGCTCCGACGCAACTACGCCGTTGACCGCCTTCGCGATCGCGGCGGTATTGACCTGATCGACGATGCCGAGTTCGGTCGCGGCCGATGCCACCGCGGAGGCAATCGTTGCGCTGACGATCGTGCTGTCGAGCGAGCCGCCGCCGTCGGACGAGCCGACCAGGCTGACGATCTGTTGGACGAAATTGCCGCCGGCCAGGCTGGCCAACTTCCTCACAATCTCCGGCGTCACATTCCCGTTCGGGATCACGATCGGCATGATGGCGTTGTTGAAGATGGCCGGCGTACGGTTGCGGATCAGCGCGATCGCCGCCTGGCGAGCGCGGGAACGATCTTCGGCGCCCTTGACGCGCTGCTGGGCCCGGGCCGTCCTCGTCCGGTCGACGCGGATCGCCTCCTGCTTGTTGGCGCGCGCGCGCTTCGAGGTCGGGTCCATGGCGTGATCGGCCTCGGACTCGGCCGACATGCCCTGGCGAAGGCGTGCGATCGCTTCCGTCGCCGCCTGGCGCAAGGAGGCGAGCTCGTCGGGACCGACCATCGGCGCCGCGCCATTTGGCCGTACGGCGCCGTTCGGGCGCGCGACGTCGATTGGGCGGGGCGATGCCGCGCCGGGCCGCGCGATGGCACCGGGGCCCGGCATCGTTGGGGGGCGTGGCGTCGCTGGATTGGGTCTCGGACCTGGTGGCGCCTTGACCCCCGGCACCGGACGGACGACCGGGCCGCGGGCGTCGAGCTGCGCAAGCGCGGCAAGGATCCGTTGCAGTCCGGTCAGCGTGGTGCGTAGTTGGGGATCGGCGCGACCGGCCGGGGTCGCGGCAACGGCGAAGCCTGCCGCCGCGAGCTGGTGGGCGCCGGCTTCGGCGCGGTGGACATCGGCGAGGAAGCGATGCCGCGCCATGGGTGGTGCCTTCGCCCAGGACGCTGCGCGCCACTGGCGCAGCCGGATCGCCTGCTGCCCTAGCGCCTCCGCCTTGACCTTCAGGGCCGGCATCGTTGGAACCGGGTTTGCCATTGCACCTCTCCACGGATCAGCGGTCGGGGGCAGGTGGCGCGGATTGCCCGCGCCACCCGTCACGTGTCAGAAGAAGCGCTCGGCCCCTGCAACGGCGCGGCGATCGATGCCGCGCTTCTTCGCCGCATTCTGGGCAAGCGCCTTGGCGATCGCCTGAGGGTTGGCGAGGGTGCGGCTGGCGTGCCGGGCCATCACGCGCACTGCGGTCTTCGGCGTCACCGCCCGGCCGGTCTGCGCTTTCTGGGTGAGGGTCGCGACGGTCCGCTTCTGGATCGTCGGCAGCATGCGGATCAGCGCCTTGGCGCGCGGATCGCCTGTCGCGGCAAGGCGACGCGCGACGTCGCTGCCTGCCTTGGCCAGCACCGGCACCACTGCCTTCACCGCCAGTGGTGCGCGGCTGGCAATCGTCACCGTGATCGCGGAGCCGAACATGCCGGCGTCGTTCGGGTTCGAACGAGTTGCGGCGACCGCCATCGATTCGGAGAGCTGATCGTCGTCGCGCGCGACACGGACGGGAGCGTTCAACTCGTCCTCGGTCTCGCCCTCTTCCTCGCCCTCCATCTGCTTGACGAAGCCGCCGAGCTTGCTGCCGAGCATGGCGCCGGCCGGACCGCCGAGCGCGCCGCCGATCACCGATCCGATCTGGGGCGCGAATTTCTTGGCGATCGGAGCGACGATCTTCGCGGCCTTCTTGGCGGCGGACCAGATCTTGCCGAAGAATTCCTCGCCTTCCTGGTCGCCAAAGGGATCGAAGCCATCGCCTTCGAGCTCGCCTTCCCAGTAATTGTCGCCGCCGGCATATTGATCGAAGCCGTCGCTCAGCTGGTCGAAGCCGTCGCCATAGTGATCATAGCCGTCACCGGCGAAATCCTCGAAATCGCCGCCAAAGCCCTCGCCTTCATATTCGGCGTTCATGAAGCCATAAGGGCCGACTTCGTTCAGCTCGAACGGGTCGGCTTCCAACTCGCCGAAATTCTGCTGGTTCTCGTACATGGCTCGCCTCCTCGCGAAGTCTCGACCCCGGGCAGCGCCCGGCGCGGGTCTGCCTCCAGGTCCGCGGGAGAATATGAACATGTTCGGGTGGGCGGCGGGTAGTCGCGCGCATCGACTACCATAAGTGGGGTAGCATGTTTGGACCGGCGGCGGCCGTTCAGCGCGGGAGCGCGCAATCCATCACGAGTATCGTGTGCGGTACGAATGGCACTTGAACGGGCCTCTGGGGCTTCGTTCAGATCAGCCCGCGCAGACCAGCGCCGCGATCTCGTCGCCGGAGGGTTGATCGCTCATCGGTTCGATGAACGGCTTGGCCGGATCGGCTTCGCGGGTCCCGGTCTGGACGCCATTATTGTAGAGCGCGACGCGACCGAGCATCAGCATCTTGCTCGGGCAATCGAGGATGGCGTCGGCGATCGCCATATGGGTATCGCCGACCTTGCCCAGCCGCAGGCGAAACGCACGCTGCGCGCCCGCCGTCTTGATCGACCCGGTCTCGACGGCACTCGCATAGCCGTCGGCCGTCACGAATGTCTTCCAGTCGTCCTCCGCCGCCGCGACGGGCGCGGCGGCGATCGAGAGGGCGAGCGACCAGAAAATCGCCTTATGCATGTGTACCTTCCTCAAGCGGCCAGCTTGCGCAGGACATATTGCAGGATGCCGCCGTTGAGGAAATATTCCAGCTCGTTGATCGTGTCGATCCGGCAGCGGGTCAGGAAAGTCTCGCTCGAGCCGTCGGCGCGGGTGAGGATCACCTCGACATCCTGGCGCGGGCGGATTTCCGCGACGTGCTGGATGGTGAAGCTCTCCGATCCGTCCAGGCCGAGCGTCTGGCGCGTGATGCCGTCCGCGAACTGGAGCGGCAACACGCCCATACCGACCAGGTTCGAGCGATGGATTCGCTCGAAGCTTTCGGTGATGACCGCGCGCACGCCGAGCAGGTTGGTGCCCTTGGCTGCCCAGTCGCGCGACGAGCCGGTGCCATATTCCTTGCCGGCGATGACGACGAGCGGCGTGCCATCCGCCTTGAAGCGCATCGCGGCGTCGTAGATCGGCATGACCTCGCCCTCGTATTTCGACATGCCGCCTTCGATGCCCGGGACCATTTCGTTCTTGATGCGGATGTTGGCGAAGGTGCCGCGCATCATCACGTCATGGTTGCCGCGGCGCGCGCCATAGCTGTTGAAGTCGGCGCGGCTGACCTGATGCTCCTGGAGATAAGTGCCGGCCGGGCTGTCCGCCTTGATCGAGCCTGCCGGGCTGATGTGGTCGGTAGTGATGGAATCGCCAAGGATCGCGAGCGGGCGCGCCTCGATGATGTCCTGCACCGGTGCCGGCGTCATGGTCATGCCGTCGAAATAGGGCGGGTTGGCGACATAGGTCGAGCCGGCGCGCCAGGTATAGGTGTCCGATCCCTCGACTTCGATGCCGCGCCATTTCTCGTCGCCGGCATAGACATTGCCGTAGCGCGAGCGGAACATCGAATCGTCGATGTTCGCGGCCATCACTTCGGCGATCTCGGCGTTCGAGGGCCAGATGTCCTTGAGATAGACGTCTTCGCCGTCCGAGCCCTTGCCCAGCGGCGTTTCGACCATGTCCTCGGTCACCGTGCCCTTGATCGCATAAGCGACGACCAGCGGAGGCGAGGCGAGGAAGTTGGCGCGCACGTCGGGCGAGACGCGGCCTTCGAAGTTGCGGTTGCCCGACAACACCGAGGCAGCGACGATGTCGTTCTCGTTGATCGCGGTCGACAGCTCGCTGGCGAGCGGCCCCGAATTGCCGATGCAGGTGGTGCAGCCATAGCCGACCAGGTTGAAGCCGAGCGCGTTCAGGTCCTCGGTCAGGCCGGCCTTGTCGAGATAGTCGGTGACGACCTGCGAGCCGGGGGCGAGCGACGTCTTGACCCACGGCTTGGACGTCAGGCCCTTGGCGCGCGCCTTGCGGGCGACGAGGCCGGCGGCGACCAGCACCGAGGGGTTGGAGGTGTTGGTGCAGCTGGTGATCGCGGCGATCACCACGTCACCATCGCCGATATCGTCGACTCGGCCCTCGACCGCGGCGCGGACCGGCTGCTCCTTGTGATAGACCTTGAACAGGTCGCCGTTGAACACTTCGTCGACCTTGTTGAGCGAGACGCGGTCCTGCGGGCGCTTCGGACCGGCGAGGCTGGCTTGCACCGTGCTCATGTCGAGTTCGAGCGTGTCGGTGAAGACCGGATCGACGCTGTCCGCGTCGTGCCACAGGCCCTGTGCCTTGCAATAAGCCTCGACCAACTCGACCGTCTCGTCGGGGCGGGCGGTGAGCTTGAGATACTCGATCGTCTTGGCGTCGATCGGGAAGAAGCCGCAGGTCGCGCCATATTCGGGCGCCATGTTGGCGATGGTCGCACGGTCGGCGAGCGTCATGGAATCGAGACCCGGACCGTAGAATTCGACGAAACGGCCGACCACGCCCTTGGCGCGGAGCATCTGGGTGACAGTGAGCACGAGATCGGTGGCGGTGATGCCCTCGTTCATCGCGCCGGTGAGCTTGAAGCCGACGACTTCGGGGATCAGCATCGAGACGGGCTGACCGAGCATGGCTGCCTCGGCCTCGATCCCGCCGACGCCCCAGCCGAGCACGCCCATGCCGTTGACCATGGTGGTGTGGCTGTCAGTGCCGACCAAGGTATCGGGATAGGCGACCGTGGTGCCGTCGCCATGCTCGCCCCAGCTTGCCGAGGACCAGACGCCCTGGCCGATATATTCGAGGTTCACCTGGTGGCAGATGCCAGTGCCGGGGGGAACGACCTGGAAATTGTCGAGCGCCTTGGAGCCCCATTTGAGGAACTCATAGCGTTCGAAGTTGCGGCTATATTCGAGGTCGACATTGTCGCCGAACGCCTTGGGCGTGCCGAACTCGTCGACCATCACCGAATGGTCGATGACGAGATGGACGGGGACCAGCGGGTTGATCTTCGCCGCGTCGCCGCCGAGCTTGGTGATCGCGTCGCGCATCGCGGCCAGATCGACCACGCAGGGAACGCCGGTGAAATCCTGCATCAGCACGCGCGCGGGGCGATACTGGATCTCGCGGTCCGAGCGGCGCTCCTGCTGCCAGTCGATGATCGCCTTCACGTCTTCGGTCGTGACGGTCTTGCCGTCCTCGAAGCGGAGCATGTTCTCGAGCAGTACCTTCATCGAGAAGGGCAGGCGGCTGATGTCGCCGTACTTCTCGGCCGCATCGGCCAGCGAATAATAGTCGTACGACTTCGAGCCGACCTTGAGCGTCTTGCGGGCGCCGAGCGTATCCTGGCCAATGGCGGTCATCTGGGGCGGGTTCCTTCCCTGTCTGGCCGGGGCGCGGCGGGGAGGCGGAAGGTTCCGCGCGGGCGCGCTCCGGGATGTGCGAATGCGAAGAGTCGCGCGGGCCTTAGCAAGAGGGTGCGGGTTGGGGAAGGGTTGGGATGACGCGTTCGATAGCCATAGCGGTCGATCGGGTCCGCCGCCGGACGGCAGGCGCGGTCTGCCCGATCGGCGTGGGCGGGTTCATGGATCATGGCGCGGATAGCGGCGATCTGATCAGGGTTGAATCGAAGCGGTGAGTGTTGGGAATGTCAGTAGGGTCACTGACATTTTGGAATGATGGTGGTTCGGAGTTATTTTTAATAATATCAATAGCTTGTTATGAATATGCTGTTGGCCGCTCGGGAGCGGCGGGGTGACATTGCCGCTCGATATCGCTTCCGACCATGGTGAGGTCGGGCGCAATAAATCACGCTGACCCCTTATTTTCTTCTCACTGCGGCAACGTCACCCACACATCGATCGGGGCGACGAACTTGCCCGGCGCGGGCTTGCCCACATCGACGCGCTGCGCGGTCACGCGTTCGCCCGTGGCGAGGACGAAGCCGGCGCCGGGGCGCGGCATGCGGCCGAAGGTCATTTTCTGGATGGGGGCGCCGGTGGCGGCGTTCATGATGGTCGCGATGATGCTCATCGCGGGGGCGATAGCCGTGGTTCGGGCGGGCTGTCGATGGGGGTTCCACGCCAAATTCTTCCCCGGCCTTCGCCGGGGAAGAAAAGATTCAAGGCGCGGTTTCGTTCGCCGGCGCCTCGTCGCGGCGCACCCGCGCGGTCATGCCGGTCGCGTCGGCATCTTCCTGCGTCTGGGCGTCGGGATCGGGCGGGGTTTCGCGCAGCTCGACGGTGGCGGCGTTGGCGGTTTCGGGTGCCGGCGTTTCCTCGGGAACGACGACATTCATCGGTTCGGCTTCGTTGGCGACATTCTCTACCGGCGCCGACGATTCGGGCGTCGAATTGTTGCACCCCGCCAGTGCCGTCAGCGCCAGCAATCCGCCAGCCAGTGCAGCGATCTTACCCCGGTTCATCGTCATGATCGTGTCATCTCCTCGAGTTCAGGCAGGACCAGCCGGCCGGACGACCGCGCCTCGATCTTGGCGGCGAGGGACTTGTCCCAGCCATAAGGGTCGGCGCGGAAATTCATCTGGCCGCTCGTGCTGGCGAACGCCGTCCAGTAAAGCAAATAGACCTCGACGGGTTTGGTCAAGGTCACCCGCAGCGTCTTGCCCTTCGCCACCTGGGCCGCGATCGCCTCGGGCGACCAGGCGGGATCGCCTTTCAGCAGCAGCGCGGCGAGCTCGGCCGGCTTTTCCAGCCGCACGCAGCCATGGCTGGCGAGGCGGCTGAAGCTGGCGAACTTCGCGCGCGACGGCGTGTCGTGGAGGTAGACCGCATAGCTGTTGTTGAAGTCGAACTTGAACCGGCCAAGCGCGCTCTGGTCGCCCGCGGCCTGTTGCAGGCGGGTGCCGTCGATCACGGTGAAGCCATTGCGCTTGAAATAGCCGGGGCTCTTCTTTTCCTTGGGCCACAGCTCCTTCGTCGCAATCGAGGTCGGCACGTTCCAGGGCGGGTTGATGACGATGCTGTTGATCGTCGAGGACAGCATCGGCGTCTCGTCGCCCGGCCGGCCGGTGACCGCGCGCATCGACATGACCGGCGTGTCGCCGTCGAACACGGTCAGCACGGCGGCGGCGATATTGACCTGGATGCGGTCGCGCGGGAGTTCCTGCGGCAGCCAGCGCCAGCGCTCCAGATTGGCCATGATCTGGTGGACCCGGTCGATCGCCGGCACATTGAGCGCGGCGAGCGTCTGGGTCGAGACGACGCCCTGCGGGTTCAGGCCGTACCGGCGCTGGGCGCGCTGCACCCCTGCAACGAGCTCGGCATCGAAAAGATCGCCGGTGGCGACGACCTGCGCATCCTCGACCGCGAGGCGCTGGCGCAGCGCGAGCACGCGGGGGCCCTTGGCGCCGAGCGTGAGATCGGGGCCGGCGGGAACCGGCTGCCAGCCGCCCGCCGCCTCGATCGCGCGATAGGTGGCGAGGCCCTTCAACAGCCCGTCATAGCCGGCATAAGGCGGCGGCAGATTGGCGATCCATGAGGCCAGCCGGTCGCGCCGGACCGCATCGGCAAAGCCCGGCAGGGGATCGAAGGGTGGGGGGCGAAGGCCCCAATCGGTATTGAAATCGGCGGTGTCGAGCCGCCCGGCATGGACGGCGCGGGCATGGTCGAGCACGGCACGGACCAGCGCGTCATTGTCGAGCTGGGGCTGCGGCGCCGGCGTTTGGGCCTGGGTGGGCGGCGCGGAGCGGAGGCCCTGAGTCATCGCATTGGCGTCAAGCACGGTGCGGAGCTGCGCGGCCTGGGCCGGCGTGAGGACCGGCAGGGGAATAGGGGCGAGCGGTTGCACCTGGGGCGCGGGGAGGGTGCGGACCACCGGCGGCGGCGCGACCGTCTGCCCGGCCTGGACCGGTGCGGCCAGCAACGCCGGCACGACAGTCAACGCTGTGAACCACCGCGCGAGCGCGCTGTCTTGCCTGTCGTTACCGAATTCGCGAGCCATTAGCATCCTGTCGTTCGTGGCGCCGGGCGCCATGTGGCACGCCGGTGATCGCCCTAATATGAATGGAATAGGGATTTCCAGTGCAGGCCGCCACCCATGGTCGGCCCCCATGGCCACCTCCTGTGCCTCAAGGCACGGGAGTCGGACTTGGTTCCGGGCGGTCGTCGATCAGCCAGCTATGGTTCTCGACGATGATCGAATCGACCGGGGTGCCGTCATCGTCTTTCGACGGCTTGAAGCGGAAGCGCTCCTTGATCAGCCGGCAGGTCGTCTCGTCGAGCTCGGTGCTGCCGCTGGATTTGGTGACGCTGCACTCGGTCACCCGTCCGCTCACCGCAACGACATAACGTACCGCGACGGTGCCGGAGATCAACGCTTCCTTCGCAGCAGCCGGATAGTCCGAATCCTTGAGGCGGCCGCGAACCCAACGCGGTGGCGTTCCGCTGCCCCCATCGCCGTCTCCGTTCCCCGCACGACCGCTGCCGGTGCCGTTGCCCACCCCGCCGGCGCCTGTGCCGGGCCCCGGCACGTCGGATGCGCCGGTCGTTGCTTGGGTGCCAGTGCCGGGTTTGAGCGCCGCGACGACGGGAGGGGGCATGGTCACCTGCACGATGGGCACCGGCGCGACGATCTCGGTCGCTTTCGAACGGAGATTGGCGGGCGAGGCGGCGCCTTCGGGCTTCGTGCTGCGGATCGGGTGTGGGGTGATCGTCTCGGGCGGCGGCGGAGCCGGGGGTGGGAGGACGCCGAACAGCGTGAGCGGGCTCTCGACGGCCCCGGGCATGCGCACCGCCAGCCCGGCGATCAGGGCATAGACCAGCAGGCCCTGCAATATCGCGGCGCCAAGCGCGGCCCTGACCCGGTCACCGGGGCTGGATTGCTGGTAGCTCATGATGGTTCGCGGGTTTCCATGGGGAAACAACGATCCGGACCACAAAAGGGATGAACCATCGCTGATCCGCCCAAAGCATCGAAAGAGGGTTAATGGCTTGATAACCAAAGATCGCGATATCCGGCAGGTCATCCTTGGCCACGGATAAACAGATGAACACCGCGCGCGCCCACGAACTCCCGACTTTGCTCGACCGGGCGCCGGAGGGGCTTCGCTATCTGTCGCTCGATTGCTTCGACACGCTGCTCTGGCGCGACACCAACGCGCCGACCGATGTGTTCGTCGACCTGAAGCTGGAAGGCGGGGCGATTCAGCCGCGGCGGCGGGCCGAGTCAGCGGCGCGGCGGGCGGCGCGATATGATACCGGGGGGACCGAGGTCTCGATCGAGGCGATCCATGCGCGGTTCAATCCGGCTTCCGATGAGGCTTCGTCAGCGTCAGTCGCAGCCGAGCTCGACGCCGAGGCGCGGCATTGCTTCGGTTTCGCGCCGGTGATCGCGCTGATCGAGGATGCCAGGGCGAAAGGCCTGGGGGTCATCATCGTCAGCGACACCTATCTCAGTGAAGGGCAGCTCCGCGCGCTGATTGCGGCGGCAGCGGGCGAGCATGTCCTGAGCATGATCGATCATGTCTTCTGTTCGTCCGAACATGGCATGAGCAAGGTGCAGGGACTGTTCGGGCCGGTGCTGAAGGCGCTGGGCTGCGCGCCGGAGCAAATCCTGCATGTGGGCGACAATCTCAACGCCGATCTCACCGCGCCGACGGCACTGGGCATCACCGCGGTGCATTTCGTTCAGTTCGACGAGGAAGCCGGACATCGGCTTCGCCTCGAGGCGGCGATCGGTGCGGTGCTCGACCCACGCATTCGCGCCGCTCTGCCGGCATGGCAGCCGCACCGCGCGGCGGTCTCGCTGCGGACGGACGACGATCCCGCGGTCGCGCTGGGGCATGATGTGCTCGGGCCGTTGTTCGCGTGCTACGCGGACTGGCTGCAGGACGAGGTCGCCGCGCTGGCCGGGAAGACCGGCCGCAAGACTCATCTGCTGTTCCTGTTGCGCGATGGATATCTGCCCGCGCGCGTCCATGGCGCCCTGTATGGTGAGGCCGCCGGACAGATGATCGAGCTCAGCCGGATGGCCGCGATGCGCGCCAGTTTTCGCGACGAAGCCGCGATCCGCCGGCATTTGTCCCGCGTGCCGCCGGGTTCCGGGGCGCGCTCGATCGCCAGGCAATTGCTGTTCAACGCCGACGAGATCGCGAAGATCGCACCGGCCGGCCTGTCGGGCGCGGCCCGCGCCTTTGTCCGTTCGGTCATGCACCCTGCCAATGTCGCGAAGATCGTCACGCGCTCGGCGCGCTTTGCCGAGCGATTGATCGCGCATCTCGAGCGCGCTGGTGTGGCGCAGGGCGATGCGGTGGTGTTCGCCGATCTCGGCTATAACGGTTCTGCCCAGAACCTGGTCGAGCCGGTGCTGCGCGAGCGCATGGGGCTGCATGTTGCCGGCCGTTATCTGGTGCTGCGTGAGGATTCGCCGAGCGGGCTCGACAAGGCCGGCTATTTCGATACGCGGACCGCCGATTTCCGCGTGCTCGACGCGATCTGCGGGCCGATCTCGCTGCTGGAGCAGCTCTGCACCAAGGCGCAGGGGTCAGTCGTCGATTACAAGGCGAATGGCGAGCCGGTGCGCGCCACGGAAAGCATCAAGACCCTGCAAAGTGCCACGCGCGATGCTGTGCAGACGGCTTGTGTCGCCTATGCGGAGGGAGCCCATCATTCCGCCCCAATCTCGCATGCGGACGGCCCCGAGGCGCGGCGCATCGCGGCAACCGGGCTGCTCGGGCGGCTGCTGTTCCTGCCGTCGCATGTCGAGCTGGGCGTGCTCGAGGCGTTCGAGCATGATTTCAATTGCGGCAGCAACCAGCAGGTCAAGCTGATCGATCCGGCGGCGTCGCGGGCCGATCTGCGTCGGCGCGGCCTGCTTTATACCGGCTCGGCCGATCGCATGTTCCTGCCCGGGGAGTTCCGCAGGAACGGCTTGCCGCTGAACCTGTCCTTCCTCGTCACGAGCCGCTTCGGGCTCGATTTCAAGGGTGCCGATTTCAAGGGCGAACCGATCAAGCTGCCGGTCATCCTGATGGACCAGCGCGGCCAGGCGATCATCGACGCCGACGCCTGGGCTACGCATGACGGCTATTATGCGGCGACCGTGCCGGTCGGCCGCGCGGCCTATTCCGCAGCGGTAAGCTGGGGACAGCTCTATGAGTATGTCGAGCTCGAAGAGATGAGCTTCCACCGCGTCAGCGAATTCGCCGAGGCGAGCCCGGACGATCACGCGCCGATCCCGGCGACGATCATCCCCGACGCGATGGAGGGCGTGGGCGGCAGTCTTTACCGCTGCCAGTCGCCCAACGCCTTCACCCTGACGCCGCCGCCCGTGGGAACCGGGGACGATCTGATGCTGCTGAGCATCGTGTTCCGGCCGATCGTGCGGCGGGACGCTGCGACCAGCGTTCGGGTGGCAGCCTGAGCTACGGGAGGGCCGTTTCTTTCGCGTTGCAACACAACGGTCATTGCACTGCAACATAGGCGACGCGGTCGCCGCTTACCCGCCCCTTCAAACATATAAGGGGCCTCCACATGACGATCCGCTCGACGATTCTCGCGCTCACCTGCCTGCCGGCGCTGGCGATGGCTTCTGCCGCTCACGCCCAGGCCGCGCCCGAGGCGCCCACAGCCGCGCAGGAAGCAGCGGATGACAGCGAAATCGTCGTGACCGCGCAGCTGCGCAGCCAGAATGCGCGCGAAGTGCCGATCGCGCTGACTGCCTATTCGGGCCGCTTCCTCGACGATCTGGGCATCACCGATTTCGAGAAGCTGTCGCGCTACGTGCCCGGCTTCGTGGTGCAGAACCAGTCGCCCAACAATCCCGGTTTCGTGATCCGCGGCATCACCTCGGACAGCGGCGCGGCGTTCAACGAGCCGCGCGTCTCCGTCTTCCAGGACGGGGTGTCGATTTCCAAGTCGCGCGGCTCCTATGTCGAGCTGTTCGACATGGAGCGGATCGAGGTGGCCAAGGGGCCGCAATCGACACTCTATGGTCGCGGCGCGCTGATCGGCGCCGTCAGCCTGATCCAGGCAAAGGCCGATCCGCGTGAGCAGTACGGCTATTTCCGCGCCAGCTATGGCAATTACAACGCCTATCAGGTCGATCTGACCGCGAATGCGCCGATCACCGATACCTTGGCGATCCGTATCGCCGGCCGATCGAAGAAGCGCGACGGCTTTGTCGACAACCTGCTTGCCAAGGGCGACGATCAGGATTTCAACTCGGTCGACACCCAGGCGATCCGGGGCTCGCTGCGCTGGGTGCCGGGCAAGCTGACCTTCGACCTGATCGGCAATTACCAGGAAGACCGCGCCAACGGCACGCCGTTCAAGTCGATCGCCTATAACCCGACCGACCCGGTGACGGGCGCGGTGATCGGCGATCGCGGGCGCAATTCGGGCGCGGCGCTGGCACCGCAGCCGGGCTTCGAGAACAGCGCGCCGTTGGGTCTGAACCGCACGGTGTGGGGCGTCACTGGCCTCGCCAATTACGAGATCGACGATCACTGGTCGATCAACGCGATGGGCTCCTATCGCCGGTTCCAGTCGCTCGAGGTCTTCGATGCGGACGGTATCTCGCTGCCCGCGCTGACCGCTGCCGAGGATGCGCGCGGCAACCAGACGATGAGCACGCTGCGCCTCACCTATGACAGCGAGCGGCTGACGGCGTTTGTCGGCGGCACCTATTTCCATGAGGACGGCTCGCAGCGCACGCCTGCTTCGTTCGACGAACGGGTGGCGCTGGCGCGGGTGGCGAATGCGCTCAATGGCGGAGGCCTGATCCCCGGTCGCCCGGCGACCGATCCCGCGCCGATGAGCGTGCTGGGCAACCCTGCCTTCACCTCGCAGCTGCTGCGCGGGATCGCCGGAGCGAGCGGTTTCGTGCTCGATGCGGCGACCGCGACGGGGATCGCCAACAACCTCAAGGCGAACCATCTCGAGACCGCGACCAACTTCGCCCGTACCAACAGCATCGATCTGTTCGCCGATGCGACCTTCCACGTCACTGACCGCTTCGATATCGGCGGCGGCATCCGCTACAGCCATGACGACAAGACGAGCGGCATCACCGCATCGGTGGTCAATGGCCGCTCGATCCTGGGCGGCTTCATCGGGGCACTCGGCCTGCCTGCAGCGCAGCGCGCGCAACTGCTCGGCGCACTTGCGCTGCCCGGCTCGGTGCTCAACACGCTGCCTGCGAGCGCCGTGCCCTTTTTCGGCATCGGCCTTCAGCCGACCGCGGCCAATGGCACGCGCACCGATCAGGGCCTGAAGGACGAAGGCCTGACCTGGCGCGCCACCGCGCGCTACGAGGCGAGCGCTGACGCCAGCATCTACGCGACCTATGCCCGGGGCCGTCGCCCCGAAGTGTTGAGCGTATCGGCGCCGGGGGTTCCGTACGGCGCGCCGAACTTCAAGATCCTGCCGTCGGAAACAGTCGACAGCTTTGAGATCGGCGCGAAGACCGCGTTGCTCGATCGCCGGCTGTTCGTCGACGGATCGGTCTATCTGTACAATTACACCAACTTCCAGACGACCGAGCAGATCGGCACGCAGTTCATCCTCACCAATGCCGGCAAGGCGCGGACTTATGGCTTCGAGGGCCAGCTCCGTTATGTGCCGTCCGACGCGCTGACGGTGTTCGCCACCTATGGTTATACGCATGGCCGCTTCACCGAGGGCGCGCGCGACGGCAACCATTTCCGCCTCTCGCCGGACCATGCCGCGTCGGCCGGCTTCATGCTGAAGCAGCCGGTCGGTCCGGTGAAGATCGATTTCACCCCGAGCGTGACCTGGCAGTCGAGCGTGTTCTTCGACGACGACAACGACAAGCCGGCACTGCAGACCGGCAACCTGATCCCCGATCTGGTGCAGGACGAATTCCAGAAGGGCTATGCGCTGGTCGATGCGCGGCTCGGCGTGGAATCGGCGAACGGCATCTGGCGCCTCGAGGGCTTCGTGACCAACTTGTTCAACCGCAAATATATCAAGGATGCCGGCAACACCGGCGATGCCCTTGGCCTGCCGACCTTCATCGGCGGCGAGCCGCGTTTCTACGGCCTGTCGCTGACGGTGCGCAGCCGCTGAACGGTTGCGCGGAACCGGCCCAGACCGTAGCGGGTTGGGTCGGGACGCCAACAGGAGAATTCGCATGCGCATCGTGACGATCGGGGCAGCCGCAATACTGGCGCTGGGGCTTTCGGCTTGCGACAAGCATGGCACGGAGGTTGGGGCGCCGATCGCCAACGGTGCCGGGGCGACCGCGAGCCTGCGTACGGCCGCGGGCGCCGATGCCGGCCGGGCCAGCGCGCGGGAGGTTGCCGGCGGCCTGCGCTTCACCATCGATGCCAAGGGCCTGCCGCCGGGCACGCACGGCGCGCACGTCCATATGACCGGTGCCTGCGCGCCGCCCGACTTCGCCAGCGCGGGTGGGCATTGGAATCCGACCGCGATGAAGCATGGGTCGATGAATCCGGCCGGCCCGCATGAGGGCGACCTGCCCAATCTGATCATCGGCACTGACGGGCGCGGCACGATCGGGATCACCATCCCCGGCGCGACCCTGGCGGGGCTGCTCGATGCGGATGGTTCGGCGATCGTGGTGCATGCCGCCGCGGACGATCTGATGACTGATCCGTCGGGCAACAGCGGCGCGCGGATTGCATGCGGGGTGTTCGCGGGCGGGTAACCCTCCTTCGCCCCTCCCCTGACGGGGAGGGGCTGGTTTGGTTAGATCGCCTCGCCAGCCTCGCGCGCCCAAGTTTCGCGATTGGCCTCAGCCTTCGGCACGAGCCGATAGGCCGCGATCGCTGCCGCCAAAGTGATCGGCACCGTCAACAGCAGCGACAGCACTCCGATCGACAGGCTTCCGCTCAGGGTCGAGACGCGGCCTGCGAGATATGGCCCCATCGCCAGCCCGAGCAGGGTCGTGCCGATGAAGAAGGTCCCCGTGGCCGTCCCGCGCATTCGCGGCAGCACAAGATCCTGCATGGTCGCCGCCGAAGCGCCGAGCGCGGACGCCGCCAGGATCTGCGCGACGGGCAGCATCGCGTAATAAAGCCACAGGTCGTGCGTGGTGAAGGCGACCCACACTGCGGGCACCGGGGCGACCGCGCCGAAGATGATCACCATCACCCGCCCATTGGCGAAGCTGCGCCGCAGCCGGTCGGCGACGATGCCGCCGATCGTCACGCCGATGAACCCGCCCGCAGCACCGCCGCCGCCAATCAGCAGGCCGGCGGTGGCAGGGGAGGCGGCGAGGTCGCGCAGCGCGTGGGGCGCTGCCCAGAAGCTCACGGCATAGGCGATGAACGCATTGAGGCCATAGGCGACAACCACGCAGAGAAAGGCGGGGTTGCCGACGATCAGGCGGAAGGTGGGCGGATCGCGCCGCTTGAGCGCCGAGGCCCAGGAGAAGACGGCATAGACGCCGATCCCGATCGCCACCCATTGCGGCCAGGGCTCGCCGATCGAGACGAGGCCGAGGACGCAGGCGACGATCACCGCGAGGCCGATCACATTCACGACCAGCGCGCGCGTACCGCCGCGCGCCGCGCCGATCAGGGTCAGCGGCGGCAGGATGGTGACGAGTTCCTCCAGGAACTCGCGGAACGGCGCGGGGTGGGGCGCCGGCTCGGGCAGGCCCTCTGAGGCACCGCGCTTCGGCTCGCGCAGGGTCGCGATCCACAGCGCGACGAGCAGGCCGGGAATGCCGACGATCAGGAACGCCGCCTGCCAGCCATGCAGGCCGAGTGGCCCGCCCTCGGGCCAGGCCTTGTTCCAGCGCTGCACGATCAGCCCGCCAATGCCAAGCGACAGTCCGCCGCCGACGTAGAGACCGGAGGAATAGATGGCGAGCGCGGTCGCCCGCAACCGTTTGGGGAAATAGTCCGAGATCAGCGAATAGGCCGAGGGGCTGGCGGTCGCCTCGCCGACCCCGACCCCGATCCGCGCCGCCGTCAGCATCGCGCCGTTGCGCGCGAAACCCGAAAAGGCGGTCATGGCCGACCAGAGCGCCAGACCGATGGTCATCAGCCGGACGCGGTTCCAATTGTCGGCGAGGCGGCCGAGCGGGATGCCGAACAGGGAGTAGAACACGCCGAACGCCGTTCCGTAGAGGAAGCCGAGATCCTCGTCCTTCAGCCCGAGATCGCGCTTGATGTCCTCGGCCAGGATCGAAATGATCTGCCGGTCGACGAAATTGAGAATGTAGACGAGGAACAGGATGCCGAGGACGTACCACGCATAAGCGGGCGTGCGCGCCGGTGCGCCGGTGGGCGTGGTGGCCATGGATCCTCCCTTTATTTTCTGCGGGGAAGGCTAGCAGAGCCGTGCTGATACGGAAGCGGGATTCGGCTCAGGCGAGCCGCCAGCGCTCCACCACCTCGTATCGCGCGGCCTCGCCGCCGAGATGGCTTTCGAACAAGGTCATGTACTCGATCGTGAAGGGCGGGCTGGCGAGGCCGGCATGCGCCGCCTGCCAGCGTTCGATCTCGGGGCCGAAGGCGGCGGCGCGGCTGATCCGGGCGAGGGTGATGTGCGGCAGATAGGCGCGGCCCTCGGGCGGCAGGCCGAGGCGGACAAGCGCGTGATCGACCTTGCGGTGGAGCGCGGCAAGCGCGTCGTGCGGCGCAACGCCGGCCCAGAGCGCATCGACCCGGCCTTTCTTGTCGAACGCGCCGACGCCCGACAACGCGATCTCGATCGGCGCCGCATGGGCGTGGCCCAGCGCCAGGACGATATCCTCGGCCATGCGGCCATCGACTTCGCCGATATAGCGGACGGTCAAATGAAGTTGATCGTCATCCTGCCAGCGCGCCTGGGGCACGCCGTCCATCGTTGCGGAAACGGCGGCGCGAACCGCGGGGGGCGGGCGCAAGGCGACGAACAGGCGGTGCATGCCCCTGATTTTACCGTGCTTACCGGCATTGTCATCCGCAAGCTGGGCAATTGTAATAAAGTGTTGCTGGCCTCTGCCGGCTCCTTGGCGGCCCCCCACCGGATTATCTTGAAAACCCCCCTGATAAGGGCGATATTCCCGCTATCCGGTATGATGCCGGGTCAAAGGAGCTTATTCGAAATGGCTAACTGGTCCGACCCCCAATCTGGCGCGACATCGTTCGCGACGGCAACGGGCGCACGCACCGAGGCGTTTGACGCGGGTCTGCGCCGCTACATGCTGTCGGTCTATAACTACATGTTCTCGGGCATCCTGCTGACGGGCATCGTCGCGATGGGCTTCGCCGCCAGCGGCATGGCCGCTCAGGTGTTCGGCGGCCCCGGCATCCTGAAGTGGATCATCACCTTCGCCCCGCTCGGCTTCGTGTTCGGTATGAGCTTCGGCGGCGCGCGGATGTCGTCGGGCGCGCTGCAGGCAATGTTCTGGGGCTTCGCGGTGGCGATGGGCCTGTCGCTCTCGACCATCTTCCTCGCTTACACCGGCACCTCGATCGCGCAGTCCTTCTTCGCGACGGCGGCGGCGTTCGGTGGTCTCAGCCTCTATGGCTACACCACCAAGCGTGACCTGTCGGCGTTCGGCACCTTCCTGATCATGGGCCTGGTCGGCCTGATCGTGGCAAGCCTGCTCAACCTGTTCTTCCAGTCGGGCCCGTTCGCACTGGTGATCAGCATCGTCGGTGTGCTCATTTTCGCTGGCCTCACCGCCTATGACACGCAGCGCACCAAGAGCCTGTATGCGCAGGTCGCCGGCACGGGTGCCGAGCAGCATGTCGTGATCATGTCGGCGCTGAACCTGTACCTGGACTTCATCAACATGTTCCTGTTCATCCTGCGCCTGTTCGGCAACCGGAACTAGGACGCGGTTTAAACGCTCAAGCGAGAGGCCCGGCGGGGAAACCTGCCGGGCCTTTTGTTTTGTCTTCCATAAAGGACTGCCATGCGCCTCGCGATCGACGTGATGCTAGACTATTGGATCGAGGACGCTGCCGATGTGCTGTTGCTGGTCGAGGCAGCGGCAATGGCGGATCAGCGCCTCGAGCAGCAGGATATGCGCGTCTATTGCAGCGAGCCGCTCCGTGCCGTGGCGGGCGAGGAAGGGATCGGCCAGCGGACCTGGGCACGCGGGGAGGGCAATTTCCGCGTCGAATATCAGGCCGTGGTGGCGATCAAGCGCGAGGTTGCCGACCTGGCCTCATTGGCGCCGACGCCGGCGCGGATGCTGCCGGCCGAGACCGTCGCCTATCTGCTGCCCAGTCGATATTGCGAATCCGACAAATTCGAGGGCTTTGTCGAGCAGCAGTTCGAGGGGCTCGAAGGCGGGGCGCTCGCTGCAGCAATGAGCGACTGGGTGCGCCAGCACCTCACCTACGCGTCGGGCGCGAGCAGCGGCGTGACGACCGCGCTGATGACCTTTGCCGATCGCCGCGGCGTATGCCGCGATTATGCGCATCTGCTCGTGTCGCTGGCCCGCGCGGGCGGCATTCCGGCGCGCTGCGTGTCGGCCTATGCGCCGGGTGTCGACCCACCGGATTTCCATGCCGTCGCGGAATTGTGGCTGGCGGGCGCGTGGCATCTGGTCGATGCCACCGGCATGGCCTCGTGCGGCGATCTTGCCCGGGTGGCGGTGGGGCGCGATGCGACCGATATCGCGTTCATGACCGTGTTCGGCCGGACGACGATGAATCAACAGACTGTTTCGGTTCGTCGGCTGGAGGCTTGATCCGATCGCGAACGACAGGAACGCTTCCGCTGAGTCGTTCGTTCTCCCCTCGTAACAGCCCAGGAGAGTGGCGATGACCGAGGACCAGAAGATAATCGATCAGAAGACGCCTGACAGCCAGGATGTGGCGCCGGGCGACCCCGAAGAGAATGAGGCGATCCATCACCCGCGCCAGGAGGCGGGGCAGGACGCGTCGATCGCCGCACGGCTCGAGCGCAACCCCGAGAGCAAGGAAGCGCGACTCGATGCAGCGCTGGACGAATCGATGGATGCGTCCGACCCGCCATCCTCGACTCAGCCGGTGCACAATCACGAGCCGCCGGCCTCTTCCGGCTATGACGCCGAGGAAGAGGCGCGGCTGAAGGAGGAAAAGGCAGGCTGAGGCCGGCCGATCCTTCTCAGGAATTATACGGACGTGTCGCCACCCCTTCCCGCACCAACGGGGAGGGGTGGTTTCGTAATATGTTGCGCAACTACCGCACTGGCCGACACTTTTCACGGCGCGGCACACCGTTCGTCGCAACCTTTGTTGCATCGCAGCAGGAACTATGATTCGATGCTTAATGCCGGACGACGGCGCGTTAAGGACCCTGTTAACCATCCTGGCGCATCATCGGCACCGGTTCCACGATTGCGGGGTGGGGTGACGATATGGGTGCCAAGATGAAACCGGCAAATGGCGCGATGACGCTGGCCGAAATGAAGGAATTCGCGAGTTTCAGTTCCTCGACGCAGCGCTATATCCGGCGTTCGCTCGACATCGGTCTCGACCGCGACGACGCGATGAGCCGCTGGTCGCGCGACGTCGTCGAAGCCGCCAGCATCCGCGCCCAGGCGCGCCTTTACGCCCGTCTTCCCGATATCCGCGCGATGATGCCCGACGATAGCGGCCTCGACTCGGTCGAGCCGTTCCTGGCGCCGCTGATGACGGTGACGGCATTCGATCTGGGGCAGGGGCGCCTCACCACTTTCTCCGCCTATCGCTTCCTCTACGAACGGCTGATCGGCGCCGAGGTGCGGCCCTGGCTGCCCGCGGCCTTCTGCTCGGCGGCGGCGCTGCCGCATCTCCATCCCGATCTGCGGCGCAAGCTGCTTCAGTCGATCAGCGAAGCGGCCGCAACCGCCTCGGGCTGGTCGAACCGTCAGCCGGCCTTTTTCCCGAAATGGGTGGAGAAGGTCGAGGCAGCCGCACTGCCGCATTGAGATCTATCTGAAGTCCCTGCCCTGACGGGGAGGGACTTCCAGGTCATCGGCACGCCCGCCACCCGAACTCTCCCCGCGTCGCCTGATCAAGGTGCAGATGGTCCCGATGCGCCGCATTATATTCCGGCGAGAGGGTCGTCGAGAACAGCCGGCATGCGCCGTTGCGCACTTCATGCAGGAAGGTCGCTTCCGGCCCATTGCCCTTCCAGTTCGCCGAAATGGCAACGCGCTTGCCGCTCGCCAGGCGGAAGCCGGCGATGTCGATCGCGTCGGCGGTGGCGTGCTCGCTCCAGGTATTGCTGCGGTCGATGCGGCGGCAATTATAGCTGCCGAAATGCTCGATCGCGACGACCGGGCTGCCCAGCAGGCGGCGAGCGGCGGGCTGGACGACATTCCACTCCCACACCGACAGGGCGGCCGCGACCGGGCAGGACGTGCCGAGATCGGCGGGCGAATAAGGCGTGCGTCGCGATCCGCCGGGCGTGAAACGCACGCCGTCGGCATAGCTGCAGGTGCCGTATTTCACCGGCGCCAGCACGGTGTAGCGCACGCCTGCCTTGTCGAGCAGCGCGCGGCATTTGGGGAAATCGTCGGTCAGCCCGGCAAGCTTGCGCCCGGTCATGAGGCCGATCGGCTGGCCCAGGTCGAGCGGGGTCCAGGGCAGGTCCTGCGGCCGGCCGCGCACCGCCGCGAAGAGCAGCAGCACCATCGCCAGGACGATCGCGGCGATCGTCACGCTGCCGACCCACCATCGCAGCGCCCGCATCAGCCTCTCCCCCTTCAACCTCTCAGGGCGCTCGTGATTGGCTCGACGGTGACGGGATAGCCGAGATCGTCGGGGATCCGAAGGTGCGGCACGCCGTCGATATCGTCGGTCCAGGGCGTGACGGGGCGGATCGGATAGCGCGCCGCATCGGCCGCCGCCTCGTCGAAGCTGGTGAAGCGGGCGAGCCGCTCGAGGTTGCGGCGCGTCGGGAAGATGATCCGCACGCGCCCGGCGTCGGCATCGTCGAGCACGCTTTGCGCGGTCGCCCAGAAGACGCGGACATTCTCGGTATCGTCGACCACCGGTTCCGACACGCCCTCGGGTATGCGCGCGAGATAGAAGCGGGTGTCGAAGATCCGCATATGCGCATGCGCCGGCAGCCAGCGCGCGAACGGGATGAGCGCGGGATCGAGCGTGAGCCCGGCGTCGTGTAGCGCCTCGCCGAAGGATATCCCCGAATGCAGCGCGGCGCGCAGAGCGAGGAGAGTCTCGCCATCCGGGACGGGGGTCAGCCCGATCGGCACGCCGACTTCCTCGACCGTTTCGCGGATCGCGGCAATGCGGGCGGCCATATCCTCCGGCTCTCCGGAGAAGGTCAGGGCGAGCGCATGGTCGCCGGGATCGATCCGGCCACCCGGGAACACCAGCGCGCCGCCGGCGAACACCATCGCCTTGGAGCGCTCGACCATCAGCAGCTCGGGCGCGCCCGGTCCCTCGCGGAACAGGACGAGAGTGGCGGCGGGGATGGCTTGTGCGTCGGACACGAACCCATGTGTAGGCGGGGGGGACAGGATTGTCATTCCCGCGATCCGGGCAAGTTTCGATATCATATACAATATGATTGGAACCTGCCTAATCTCGTTCTAGAACGGAGTCGCGACGACCCGCGGGAAGGGCGCGCGACACGAATAGGGGAGAGAGAAATGCGATCGCGCCTGTTGTCCGCCGCCCGTAGCGGTATCCTTGCCAGCTGCCTGATCTTTGCCGCCGCCACGCCCGCACTCGCGCGGGACGGATTCTTCTCCCGCGAGCAGGTGATCTCCTACACGCCCGAATGGACCGGCGAGCGCTTCCCCGACGGGCGGCCCAAGGTTTCCGACGATATCATCGAGCGGATGAAGGCCGTCACCCTGGAGGAAGCCTGGGCGACCTTGCGCAGTGCCGGCTATAATTACGAATATGAGGATGGCTGGCTCTCGATCTTCCCGGACAAGGTGCTGGTCGGCCGCGCATTGACCGCGCAGTGGATGCCGGGCCGCCCCGACATCCAGAAAGTGATCGAAGCACAGGGCAAGCAGGATGCGCGCAAGGGCGCGATGAACGCCTGGCCGGTCGACATGCTGCAAAAGGGCGACGTCTATGTCGCCGACCATTTCGGCCTGAAGAAGGACGGCCCGTCGATCGGCGACAATGTCGGCAACGCGATCTACGCGCGCAGCGGCAACGGCATCGTCTATGACGGTGCGGTGCGCGATATCGAAGGGCTGAAGGAACTGCCCAACTTCACCTCCTTCGTGCGCTCCTACGATCCGTCGCACCATTTCGGCTCGATGGCGACGGGCGCGCGGCTCAACTCGACCATGGTCGGCATCAACGGCCCGACCCGGATCGGCATGGCGACGGTGATGCCGGGCGACGTGGTGCTCGGGCGCGACGGCGGCGTGGTGTTCATCCCGCCCCAGCTTGCGGAAAGGGTGGTCAAACAGTCCGAGATCACACGCCTGCGCGACGAGTTCGGCCACAAGCGGCTGGCCGAGGGCAAATACACCGCCGGCCAGATCGATGCGAAGTGGAGCGAGCCGATCGAGGCCGATTTCACGGCCTGGCTGAAGGCCAATCAGGACAATCTCCCGGTCAAGAAGGAAGTCATCCAGGAGATGCTGAACAACAAGGCCAAGGGCATTCCCTACGAAGGCTGACCCCTTTTCTCCCGCGCGGACACAGTCATGATCAATCGACGGACGATGCTCGGCCAGGCGGCCGCGCTCTATGGGGCCTTCCTGCTCGCGGCGAATGCAGGCGCGGCGACGCGCCCGCCCAAGCTCAAGATCAGGGAGATCCGCGCGGTCCGGCTGAAGAACGGGTTCAACAGCCGGTTCGTCCGCGTCTATACCGAGGAAGGGCTGACCGGCACCGGCGAGTTCCTCGACACGGTCGGTGCCGAGTACATCATCAACAATAATTTCAATCCGCTGCTCACCGGCCGCGATCCGCTGGCGATCGAAGCGATCATGAACGACCTGTGGGGCTGGCGGCGCGGCAATTTCGCCGGCGCGCCGTCGCCCCTGTTCATCCGCGGCACCGGCGGGCCCTATTATGCCGCGATGAGCGGCGTCGAGATGGCGCTGTGGGATCTGGCGGGCAAGGCGCTGGGCGTGCCGATCAGCCAGTTGATGGGCGGGCGCCTGCGCGAGCGGATTCCGGTCTATCTCCACGCCAACGACCCCGCCGATGCAAAGCGCATCGTCACCGCGACCAAGGTGCGGGCGCTGAAGATCGGCACCGATTACACGCCCGACGCCTGGCTGGTCGGCAAGGGGCTGAACCCGGACCGGTTATGGGGTCAGCATCTGACCACCGCGCAGCTCACCGATGTCGAGAAATTCGTCGGCGGTTTCCGCGATGCGCTCGGCCCGGATTACGATATCGGGGTGGAACTGCACGCGCGCTACGATGTCGAGACGGGCATCCAGATCTGCAACCTGCTCGAGAAATTCCGACCCTTCTTCGTCGAGGAGCCGGTGCCGAGCGACAATGTCGATGCGATGGTTCGCATCCGCGACAATACCCGTGTGCCGCTGGCGGCGGGCGAGAATGTCTATGGCCGGTACGGCTTCCGCCCCTATCTCGAAAAGCAGGCGCTGAGCATCATCCAGCCGGACATGGCCAAGGCGGGCGGCTTGGCGGAGACGCGCAAGATCGCGGCGATGGCGGAGACGTACAACATCCCCGTCGCGCCGCACGGCGTGGCGTCGCCCTTCGCGACCATGGCGTTCGCGCAGGTGTGCACGACCATCCCGAACTTCCTGATCCAGGAATTCACCTATTACGAGAACAAGGCTTACACCGAGCTGTGCGACCCGGTGGCGCTGGTCGACGGCTATCTGCCCGTGTCGACGGAGCCGGGGATCGGGATTTCGGTGAAGGACGAGGTGTTGAAGGCCCGGACTGATCCGGAGTTCAAGCCGCTCTAACGTCTTGCCCTTCCCCTTCAGGGGAGGGGCAGGGGGTGGTGGCGTGCGTCTGCACGCTCAAAAGACTCCTTGCATCAAGGTTCGAAGCGTCGATCGGGGCATCGAGCCCCGCTCGCCGCTGCCCCACCCTTAACCCGTCCCCTGAAGGGGAGGGGCTTTAGAAGGGGTCAAAAAGCATCGAACCGCCCCCACAGCCAATTGCGCTCCCGCCCGCGAGTGGCGCATGCTGCACCCACACAGGTCGCAGGGGACTCACGGACATGGCGAAGCTCGGATTTCTGATGGCGGGCGCGTGCGCCCTCGTTCTCGCGCAGGCCAGCCTCGCGGCCCCGGCCGACCAGAAGGCCAATGAAGCCGCATTCGACGCCGGCGTGAGTTCGCAGGATCAGATGGACTGGCTGAAGACCATGTCCTCCGCGCCCAACCATGTCGGCTCGCCGCACGACAAGGCGAATGCCGAGTTCATCCTGGCGAAGTTCAAGGAATGGGGCTGGGACGCGAAGATCGAGACCTTCCAGGTGCTCTATCCGACCCCGATTTCGACCACCGTCGAGATGGTCGCGCCGGAGAAGATCGTGCTCGGTGGCCAGGAGCCCGCAGTGCCGGGCGACGATACCTCGACCAACCTTGCCGGCGCATTGCCACCCTATGTCGCCTTCCAGGGCGACGGCGATGTCACCGGCGACCTGGTTTATGTGAATTACGGCCTGCCCGACGATTACAAGGCGCTCGAGCGGCGCGGCATCGACGTGAAGGGCAAGATCGTCATCGCGCGCTACGGCGCCGGCTGGCGCGGGCTGAAGCCAAAGCTGGCGCAGGAGCATGGCGCGATCGGGTGCATCATCTATTCCGATCCACAGCAGGACGGGTATGGCGACGGCGACGTCTATCCCAAGGGCGGCGCCCGGCCTGATTTCGGCGTGCAGCGCGGGTCGGTCGCGGACATGACGGTCTATCCGGGCGATCCGCTGACCCCCGGAGTGGGCGCCACGGCGGATGCCAAGCGGCTCGACCGCAAGGACGCGGTGACGATCCTGAAGATCCCGGTCCTGCCCATGTCGTACGGCGATGCGAGCAAGCTGCTGTCGCGTCTCGGCGGGCCACTGGTGGCCGGCGGTGCGCAGGGCGGCCTGCCGATCGCCTATCATACCGGCGGCGACGGCAAGGTGCAGGTGCATCTCGCGGTCAAATCCGAATGGTCGCTGAAGACGGTCTATGACGTGATCGCGACGCTCAAGGGGTCGCAATATCCCGATCAATGGGTGGTGCGCGGCAACCATCATGACGGTTGGGTGTTCGGCGCGTCCGATCCGCTCTCCGGCAATGTGGCGATGCTGTCCGAGGCGAAGGCGCTGGGCGGGCTGTGGAAGCAGGGCTGGCGGCCGAAACGGACGATCGTCTATGCCAGCTGGGATGCCGAGGAGCCGATGCTGCTCGGCTCGACCGAATGGGCCGAGACTCATGCCGCCGAGCTCAAGGCCAAGGCGGTCATCTATATCAATACCGACGGCAATGGTCGCGGTTTCCTCGGTGCCGAGGGCAGCCACGACTTCCAGCATCTCGTGAATTCGGTCGCTGCCGACGTGACCGATCCGCAGACCGGCGTGAGTGTCGCGGAGCGTTCGCGGGCAGGGGTGCGGGTGCGCGCTTACGACAAGATCGGCCAGGTCAGCGAAGCCGCCCTGGCGGCGGCGGAGAAGGGTGGGGACCTGCCGATCGGCGCGCTGGGATCGGGATCGGACTATTCCGCCTATCTGCAGCATCTCGGCCTGCCGGCGCTCAATATCGGCTTCGGGGGCGAGGATGAGAGCGGGGGCGTCTATCACTCGGTCTATGACAGCTATCACCACTTCACGACCTTCGACGATCCCGGCCTGAAATATGGCGCGGCGCTGTCGAAGACGGTCGGGCGGCTGGTGTTGCGCGTGGCCGATTCCGATACGCCGCCGCAGCGCTTCGGCGATTTCGCGGACACCGTCTCGACCTATCTGACCGAGGTGAAGAAGCTCGCCGAGGATCGCCGCACGGAGGACCGCAAGCGCGAGAAGCTGCTCACCGACAAGGCGTTCCTCCTGGCAAGCGATCCGACCAAGCCGGTCGCGCCCGTGGGGGCGGAAGCGAAGACGCCGCATGTCGAACTGGCGGCGCTGGAAGACGCGGTCGATCATTTGAAGGCTGCGGCTGCCGCCTATGACAGCGCGTATGCCGACAAGGGCGGAAAGCTCGACCAGGCACGACGCGTGAAGCTCAATGCGCAGCTTCGCGACATCGATCAGCTGCTACTCGACGAGCGCGGCCTGCCGGGGCGGCCCTGGTACAAGCATATGATCTATGCCCCTGGCCGCTTCACCGGCTACGGCGCGAAGACCCTGCCGGGCGTGCGCGAGGCGATCGAGGAGCGGCGTTTCGACGACGCCAACGTCTATGCCGGGCGTACGGCCAAGGTGCTCGATGCTTATGCCGCGCGGCTCGAGGCGGCGAAGGCGACGATAGAAGGGAAATAGGGAGCTCCCCCTTTTCCGTTCGCCCTGAGCTTGTCGAAGGGCTGTTCTTCTTTTCGGCGGTCGAGAAGAAAGTGCAGTGCTTCGACAGGCTCAGCACGAACGGGGTGAGGGAGTGCCAGTAGCCGTCCTGGCTGCAGCCAGCGCCTCGCGTACTCGCGCGAGCGCCGCAGCCTGGGGCTGTTCCTCGCCGAGCAGCGCGAAGGTGCCGTTCAGCGCGAACTCGCAATGCCCATGGACCAACGCCACCAGCGAGCGGGCCAGAGCTGGGGCCTCGCCGCGCCGGTCCTCGGGCAGCACGAGCGCGATCTCCGTCTCGACGATCCCGGTCAGGCCGCTGCGCAGCCGGCGGTAATCCTCGGGCATCTCGGTGCCGGGCGGCTGGCGATGGTCGTAGATCGCCATCCACAGATTGGGATTGCGCTCGGCAAAGTCGAAATAGCCCGCGACCAGCGCCGCGATCCGGTCGTCGCCCGCCACTGCCAGCTTCTCGCGCAGCCACGCCGCCCACAGCACGAAGGTGCGGCTGTTGATCGCCAGCAGCAGCGCCTCGAGGCTGCCGAACACATTGTAGATCGTGCCGATCGAATAGCCGATCCGCTTCGCTACCTCGCGGGCCGAGAAGCGGGCGTAGCCTGTCTCCGCCATCAGCGCATGGCCGCTGGCGATTATCAATTCCTCAAGCTGCTCGCGCGAATGATCCGATCTGCGACCCATGAGGGGGGAAATAGGGTTAAAACTGAACAGTGTCTAATATATTTATTGAACATCGTTCAATTTAATGCGATCACATTCGTGCCCGACGATTCGTTGGGCGACGACGGGGAGTTGTTGGCATGGGCCGGGTTTTTGTGAGAGCGTTGGGCAAGGGGGTTGCGAACCTGTTCGAACCGTCATGCCGGACTTGTTCCGGCATCCATGTCTCCGCGAGCGCCGCAATTGTTGCGTGTGCGGATCGATGGACCCCGGAACAAATCCGGGGTGACGCAAGCTCGGGCTGGTGCCTGATCCCCAGCAGGGAGCAATAAACATGTCGGCACCCGATTTCTCGCTGCTCGCGAAACGGCGCTTTGCGCCGATGTTCGTCGTCCAGTTCCTGGGGGCGTTCAACGACAATGTCCTGAAGTTCGCGATGCTCAGCCTCGCGACCTACACCCTGTTTCCGCAGGATCCGAACCATGTCGCCCTGCTGGGCAACATCGCGACGGGCCTGTTCATCCTGCCCTATTTCCTCTTCTCGGCGATGGCCGGGCAGATCGCCGATGCCTGGGACAAGGCCCGGCTGGTCCGCATCATCAAGGGTGCGGAGGTGCTTATCATGGGGCTGGGGCTGATTGGCTTCTGGTTCCAGTCGGTGCCGGCGCTGATGGCGGCGCTGTTCATGATGGGCATGCATTCGACCTTTTTCGGGCCGGTCAAATATTCGATCCTGCCCCAGCACCTGCACAACAACGAGATCGTCGGCGGCACCGGCCTGATCGAGGGTGGCACTTTCCTCGCCATCCTGGGCGGGCAGTTGCTCGCGGTGACGGGCATCCTGCCGGCCTGGGAGTGCGGCCTGGCCGCGACCATGCTGGCGGTGGTCGGCTTCACGACGAGCTGGGCGATCCCGCCCGCGCCGCCGGCGGCACCGAACCTGACGATCGACCGCAACCCGTTCCGCAGCACCTGGCAGATCCTGAAGTCGGCGCATGATGGCGAGGGGGTGTGGCTCTGCATCCTCGGGATCAGCTGGTTCTTCGCGGTGGGGGCGATTCTCGTCACCAATTTCCTGCCGCTCGTCTCCGGCGCGCTGGGCGGCACGCAGGGCGTTGTCACCCTGTTCCTGATCATCTTCTCGGTCTCGATCGCGCTCGGTTCGACCCTGGTAAACCGGCTGCTCAAGGGCGTGGTGTCGGCGAAATACGTCCCCGCCTCGGCGCTGGCGATGGCTGCCTTCATGATCGATTTGTGGCTGGCGACCCGCCATTATCCGATCCCCGGCACGCCGGTGACTTCCTGGGAGTTCGCGAAGAACCCGGGCAACTGGCGCGTGCTGATCGATCTGGTCGGCATCTCCGCCGCCGGCGGCATGTTCGTCGTGCCGCTGTACGCGATCCTGCAGACGGCAACCGCGCCCGAGGAGCGGTCGCGCATCATCGCCGCCAACAACATCGTCAACGCGGCGATCATGGTCGCGGTGGTGGCGGTCGTGCTGTTCATCCAGGCGCAGGGGGCAAGCATCCCCGGGGTCATCGGCGCGCTGGGTTTCGCAACGCTCGCGGTCGCCCTGATCAGTTGCTGGCTGCTGCCGGAAACCGTGATCAAGTCAGTGATCCGCGCGACGCTCAAATTCCTCTACCGCATCGAGCTGAACGGCGCGGAGAACATGCCGCAGCCGGGCGACCGCGCGGTGGTGGTGGTCAATCACGTGTCCTGGCTGGACGGCCTGTTGCTTGCCGTGTTCCTGCCCGGCAAGCCCGTGTTCGCGGTCAACAGCAAGGTCGTCACGCTCTGGTGGATCCAGCCCGCGCTGAAGCTGTTCCGCGCCTTTCCGGTCGATCCGACCAACCCGATGGCGGCAAAGGCGATGGTCAAGGCCGTGCGCGGCGGCAACACGCTGGTGATCTTCCCGGAAGGGCGCATCACCGTCACGGGCGCGCTGATGAAGATCTTCGACGGCCCCGGCATGATCGCCGACAAGGCCGATGCGCCGATCGTCCCGGTGCGGATCGACGGGGCGCAATTCACGCCCTTTTCCTATCTCAAGGGCAAGGTGCGGCTGCGGGCGTTCCCGCAGATCAGCCTGACCATATTGCCGCCGCGCCGCTTCGCGATCGAGGGGCAGATGAGCGCCCGCGCCCGCCGCGCCATCGCCGGACGGAAGCTCTATGACGTGATGAGCGAGATGATCTTCGCCACGTCGGACATCGACCGGACCCTGTTCCAGGCGCTGCTCGACGCGAAGGACATCCATGGCGGCCGGGTCGGCGTGGTCGAGGACATCAAGCGCGATCCGCTCACCTACAAGCGGCTCGTCACCGGCAGCATGGCGCTGGGTCGCGTGTTCGAGGGGATCACCCGGCCCGGCGAAGCGGTCGGCGTGATGCTGCCCAACGTCTCGAGCGTGGTCGCGAGCTTCTTTGCGCTGCAGGCGGTCGGCCGCGTGCCGGCGATGCTCAACTACACCGCCGGCCCGGCCAATCTGAAGGCGGCCTGCGCCGCGGCGGAGATCCGCACCATCGTCACCGCGCGCGCCTTCATCAGCCAGGGCAAGCTGGAGCCGGCGATCGCGGCGCTCGAAGCGGCGGGGCGGAACATCCTCTATCTCGAGGATGTCGCGGCAACGATCGGCACGGGTGCGAAACTGCGCGCCCTGGTCATGTCGCGCTTTGCCGGGCGGCTGCACCGCCGCCGCGGTGTCACGCCCGACAGCCCGGCGGTGATCCTGTTCACCAGCGGATCGGAAGGGCTGCCCAAGGGCGTGGTTCTCACGCACCGCAACCTGCTCGCCAACTGCCTGCAGCTTTCGGCGCGGATCGACTTCAACGAAAGCGACCTGGTGCTGAATGCGCTGCCGGTGTTCCACAGCTTCGGCCTGACCGGCGGCACGCTGCTGCCGATCCTGAGCGGCATCAAGACATTGCTCTATCCGAGCCCGCTCCATTACCGGATCGTGCCGGCGCTGGCCTATGACGCCAATGCGACGATCCTGTTCGGCACGGATACCTTCCTCGCCGGCTATGCGCGCATGGCGCACAGCTACGACTTCTATTCGCTGCGCTACATCTTCGCCGGCGCCGAACGCGTCCGCGACGAGACGCGGCGTGCCTATGCCGACAAATTCGGTCTGCGCATCCTGGAAGGCTATGGTGCGACCGAGGCCGGGCCGGTGATCGCGGTCAACACGCCGATGTATTTCCGCTCGGGCAGTGTCGGGCGGCTGCTGCCCGGGATCGAGGCGAAGCTGGAGGACGTGCCCGGCATCGAAGAGGGCGGACGCCTGTCGATCCGCGGACCGAACATCATGGCAGGCTATATGACCGCCGATGCGCCGGGCCTGCTCAAGCCGCCGGCCGGAGGCTGGCACGATACGGGCGACATCGTGACGATCGACGAAGGCGGCTTCGTCACCATCCGCGGCCGCGCCAAGCGCTTCGCCAAGATCGGCGGCGAGATGGTCTCGCTGCCCGCGGTCGAGGGTTATGCCGCATCGACCTGGCCCGGCGCGGAGCATGCCGTGGTCACCCGGCCGGACCCGAAAAAGGGCGAGCAACTCGTGCTGTTCACCACCCGGACCGATGCCAAGCCGGCCGAACTGCTCGCCTGGGGCAAGGCGAACGGCATTGCGGAACTGGCGCTGCCGCGGGACATCCGTGTGGTCGAGGCACTCCCGGTGCTGGGTACTGGTAAGCTGGATTATGTGACGATGGGGACGATGGCGGCGGGCTGATCGCGGGAAAGAACCCGCGATCTAAGACAGCGCCACTCTAACCAGCCAAGCAGCTAAGGCGGCGCCGGCAACGCCGGGAATAGCTAGTGGCCAAAGTACAAACGAGAGAATGATGGCATTTACGTCAGCCTGGCACTTTTCGCATGAACATCCGTTAAAAACTGGAATCATCGCTCGCGAGACGAGAATTCCCAACACGCCTCCCACGCACCACAACAGCCAAATCCATACCGCGTACGGAGACCATCTTTCGGGTCCAATGATTGCAACGAAAAGAGCTGGGAGCAGCGCGAGTACCATTATGACCCCGACAGCCTGCGCCGCTTCTCTTTTGTCGCCGTCAGTCATGTGATCGCTCCACCCCGATACCATATTTGTCATTTTGACGCTCGGCTCGCAATGCCTACAGCAACCACTGACTTTCGCTGGCTGGTTGCGCATTGAGGCTCCACCTTAGGCCTTCAGATTTAGGCGGTGGCTTTCTTAGGTCAAAGACGCAACGCAACGCTGCGTTCGGATGCGGATACGCAGCGCGGGCCGCCGAATGAACTCGACTGGCGCAACTGAGATGGATTAGCTGAATCCTTATGCCCCGCGAATCGGAAGGGCGAAACATAGCAGGAGGGGCAAAAAGATGGACACGCAAAGTCTGCGAAATACATTATTGATTCTAAGGCGTATTGCCGCGACTCACGCTAATCAAACGATTCTTCAGTTTATAAACAAGCTTGCAGAAGCTCCTGATTCGCCGCCAGAAGTCGCGCTACGCGTAGCTGCTTATCTTCTGGATCAATTCAAAAGCGCTAGAATAGTGATCGTTAACAGTCAATTGGTGCCAGAGGCTAAAAGCGGCGTTCTCACTGCCCTCGATGCGCTCGAGCGGTTATTTTCTATTGAGTCTTTGCATAACCAGTTTGGATCTTTCCCGAAAATTGCGCCAGGATATATCTCGAATTTTGTGATTTTACTCAGCGCCTCTGGTTCCCCCCTTGAGGGAGAGGAGTCTGAAGCGGCTATTGAGTTAGCTGAAGAAATCGATGGGTTGATTACAAAATTTGATGATCTCGGCCTCGACCCTCTCGTGCGTGAAATTGGCCGCAAGCATATGTCGATGCTCGCAACTTTGCTCAGACACATCCCTATCTTCGGCCTAGAACCCGCGCTCTCAACTTATTTCGACTTGGTTATGCGGCTGCGCAGAGCAGATTCGGGCACGAGTCCCAAGGCCAAGAGCAGGTTAGACCCATTATTCGTTACGATTAAGACATGGGGTGAGCGTCTCGGGCTAATCGACAAGGCCGTTAATAGCGGTGCCAAACTACTTGAACGCGCTGACGGTGCGCGGGGTCTTCTTGAGTATCTGCCTGACATTAGTGACGTGCTATAGCGTGGTCAGCCGGGCTCCGCCTTCCTAGCTATATCAAGCCTAACCCACTCCCAGCTTCAGCCGCAGCACGAAGGCGCATCCGCCGGCCCAGCGCCAATCCAGGTCGAGCGTGCCCGACATGAGTTCCGCCATGCGCCGTGCCGATGCCAGGCCCAGGCCGAAGCCGCCGCGTTCCGCACTGCATCGCGCGCGACCATGCGTTTTTCCGTTTGTCGCGACGCGGAGGGCTCACGCGGGGTGCCCGTGCAGGATTTCCATCGGATGTGCCGATGCGCGTCATTCTGGTCCTCTGATGGCGGTCGGCGACACGCTGAAGAAATGAGGGCGGGCGCTGGTGGAGCTGAGGGGAATCGAACCCCTGACCTCTGCAGTGCGATTGCAGCGCTCTCCCATCTGAGCTACAGCCCCGCACCCGCTCCGGACCCAGACATCAGGCCGGAAACGCGCGTTTAGCGAGCCTTTTCGGACGATGCAACCGGATCGCCCGGCGCTTCCGAACTTTCACCGCGTCGAACCGCGCCAACGGCGCGGCGAGATATCGCTACGCCCCCGTAACTATCGGAACAAACACGGCTTTCGATCCTTTTTGAGGGGTCGAGCGGGCGCGGGAGACGCGTCCGCCGGCACCGCAGAATCAAAGGGCAGAATCGAAGGAAGGACGCCGTCATGGACAATGGACGCTATCTCCGGAACACCAACCCGCAGGCCGATTATTCGGATAGCCGCGAGGGCGATTATACCCGCGATTATGGATCGGGGCAGGACTTCACTTACTCGAGCGCCCGCGAATATCAGGCGGCGGGCGAGCTGGGTCGCGGACGCGGCCGGGGCTATGGCCAGCGCGACTATGGGGCCCGCGATTACGGCCCGCGCGACTATGGCAATTCGGCCTATGGCCGGCGCGAGCAGCGCAATCTCGGCCCGCGCCGTCGCGATGCTGGGTTCCAGGGCGATTATCGCGGCAGCTATGGCTCGGACGGCCACCGCTTCACCGACACGGGCGACCGCGATGACGGGCGTTCGGACTATGGCCGCCCCGACCTGTACGGCGCGCGCCGCGATCGCGGCCGGCCCGAGGGTTATGACTATCAGGACCGCGACTTCTTCAGCCGCGCCGGGGACGAAGTCCGCTCCTGGTTCGGCGACGAGGAGGCCGAGCGCCGCCGGGAGATGGACTCGCGGTATGACGAGCGCCAGGGCGGCGGGCGCTGGGACAGCCCCTATGCGCGCGACGACGATTATCACAGCTGGCGCCGTGCGCAGATCGACGCGCTCGACCGCGACTATGACGAATATCGCCGCGAGAACCGATCGAAGTTCGAGAACGAGTTCGGCAGCTGGCGGAACGAGCGCCAGACCCAGCGCAGTTCGCTGTCGAAGGTCACCGAGCATATGGAAGTGCTCGGCTCGGACGGCGAGCATGTCGGCACCGTTGACAAGGTCCGCGGCGACCGAGTCATCCTGACCAAGAGCGACGCCGATGCCGGCGGCCGGCATCATTCGATCCCCTCGCGCTGGATCGACTCGGTCGACGACAAGGTGAAGATCCGCAAGACCGCCGAGGTTGCCAAGGCGCATTGGCGCGACGAGGAACGCAACGGCGCCTTTTTCGGCGAGGATCGAGGCGAGGACCGCAGCAAGGGCCCGCATATCCTCAACCGGAGCTTCTCGGGCACCTATTAAGCGCTGGCCCAGGTCTCCCTGGCTCCTCTCCCCGCAAAGGGGGGAGGGGTTTGCTTTGCTGGCATCATTCGGCCGATGCCGAAGCATCTTCTGCCTATTTCGCGCTATGGCAGGCGTATGACTCATCTTGCCTATGTCCAGCGCTGGTTCCTTACGCCCGAGCTTTTCTGCCGCCAGATCGGTGCCGCGCCCGACCTCGTCGAAAAGCTGATCGATGCCGGCGCAATGCCGGGGCCAATCTATGCCGAGCATGACGGCGCCTGGTGGAGCGCGCTTGGCGCGACCGAGCCGCCGCCGCCCGGCGGGCGCTGCTATGCTCCGGCCGCTTTGTGGTGGGGCCGCCGGGCGATGCTGAGCCTGAAGCAGGGCCAGTCGATCGACGAGGCGGCGGCACGCAATCGGACGCATTTCATCGCGGCCTTCGTCCGGGCGCTCGCCGAAGAGCCGCTTGCCCTTGTCGCTTTTCCCGATACCTTCCCGGACGAGCGTCTCGACGCCGGTGTGGCCGCGCGCTGTGCCGTGCCCGAATGGGAGAGCTGGATACGCGGCGGTTATGCGGTCTGCCTGCGGCGCTTCTCCGGCGAAAGCTGCGTGCGCAAGGAATCGCTCGGCAAGCGGATCCGCCTCCATATGGATCGGGTACCGGGTTACCACCTCGACGACGATAGTCTGTTCGATCTGGTCGAACGGCTGGAGAGTCTGGTGCTGCCCTTTGCGCCCTGGCAGCGCGATGTGGGAACGCCCGGCCGGGCGATCGACGGGCCGCTTGCGCAACTGGGGCTGGGTATCGAGCTTCCCTATGAGGCTGCTGGCAGCCGCTAGCGTTTCGTCATGCCGGACTTGTTCCGGCATCCATCGGGCTGGGGGGGCGAAGCGTTTGATACGCGGCACGATGGACCCGGAACAGGTCCGGGGTGACGGAGAGTCGAGCGGGCTAGATCGCCCCGCTGAACGTATCGCACTGGTTCGGGTCGCCGCTGTCGAGCCCGCGCCGCAGCCAGGCCTTGCGCTGCGCCGAGCTGCCATGAGTGAAGCTGTCGGGCACCACCCGGCCCTGCGCCTCTTTCTGCAGCGTGTCGTCGCCGATCGCCTGCGCGGCGGTCATGCCTTCCTCCAGGTCGCCCGGTTCCATCCGGTCGCGATTCTGCGCGGCCCACACGCCGGCGAAGCAGTCCGCCTGCAGCTCCAGCCGGACCGACAGCGCATTGCCCTCGGTGCGGCTCGCGCGCGCCATCTGCTGCTGGACCTGGTCCGAGGTGCCGAGCAGATTCTGGATGTGGTGGCCGAATTCATGCGCGATCACATAATCCTGCGCGAAATCGCCCTTGGCGCCGAAGCGGGTGCCCAGTTCGTCGAAGAAGCTGGTGTCGAGATAGATGCCCTGGTCGCTCGGGCAGTAGAAGGGGCCCATCGCGCTCTGCGCCGCGCCGCAGCCCGACTGGCCCTGGCCGCCATAGAAGACGAGTTTCGGCTGGACGAAGCGCTCGCCGCCCTTGCTGAACAACGCCGCCCACGTCTTGTCGGCCGAGCTGAACGCGTTGCACGCGGCCTTGCTCGCCGGATTGAGATTACAGCTCGATGTCGTATCGCTGCCGGCAGCCGGCCCGTTGCCGACTCGTTCGGTCGGGGTGGATACCAGACCACCGCCGCCGGTCAGCGATCCGAGCCCGCCGAACAACGCGAAGGCGATCACCAGCACGACCACGCCGCCACAGCCGAAGCGGCTGAACACCAGCGGCAGCAGGCCGAACAACATGCCGCCGCCCCCGCCGCCGCCGAACCCAAGGCCGCCGCCCTGGCCGCGCTGATCCTCTACATTGATGTTGGGATCGAAATCGTCGAGGCGCATCTTTGGTGTCCCGGGCTTCGTTGCCGATGCGGCATGAATGCGCGGGCGCCCGGGTTGTTGCAAGCGTCGCGCATTTCGCCGCTATGATGCGCCCGTGACGCGCTTTTCATCAAACGGCCGTTGATCCCGCCGCGCGGGCAGCGCATGTGCGCGTTCGATGGCCGATGCCGAACCCATGAGAGCCTTGCGCCAGGCGGAGGCCCTGCCGCTGCCCGAGTGCGTCGCGCTGGTGCTGCAGGGCGGCGGCGCGCTCGGCAGTTATCAGGCGGGCGTGATCGAGGGCCTGCATGCACGCGGAATTGAGATCGACTGGGTCGCCGGCATCTCGATCGGTGCGGTCAATGCGGCGATCGTCGCGGGCAACCCGCCGCACAAGCGGGTCGAGATGCTCACCGCGTTCTGGGACATGGTGACCTCGTCGCTGCCGAGCTTCCCGATCTATCCCGATGATCACCTGCGCGAATGGCTGCACGAATGGTCGGCCGGCTATGTGATGGCTGCGGGCGTGCCTGGCTTTTTCGCACCGCGCATGGTCTCGCCGGTGTTCGCCGTGCCGGGCACGCCAGAGGCGCTGAGCTTCTACGATTCGGCGCCATTGAAGGAGACGCTCGATTCGCTGGTCGATTGGGACCTGCTGAACAATGGGCCGGTGCGGCTGTCGGTGGGCGCGGTCGATGTCGAGAGCGGCAATTTCAATTATTTCGACACCAGGACGACGCGGATCGATGCGCGGCACATCATGGCTTCGGGCGCGCTGCCGCCGGGCCTGCCGCCGATCGAGATCGACGGCAAATGGTGGTGGGACGGAGGCCTTGTCTCGAACACGCCGCTCACGCATGTACTCGACAATCAGACCGAGCCGTTGCTCGCTTTCCAGGTCGATCTGTTCGCGGCTGCCGCCGACCGGCCAAGGACGATCATGGACGTCGCGGCGCGCGAGAAGGAGATCCGTTTCTCCAGCCGCACGCGGCAGGTGTCCGACCAGGTCATCCGCATCCGCAAGGACCGCGAGATCGCGCGCAAGGTGATCGCCAAGCTGCCCAAGGAGATGCGGAACGACCCCGATGTGCTCGCACTCGAGGCAAGCTCGGCCGAGCATCCGGTCAGCCTCGTCCAGCTCATCTATCGCACCAATGCCTGGGAGGGCGGCTCGCGCGATTTCGAGTTCTCCGCGCGGACGATGCGCGAGCATTGGCATGCCGGGCGCGAGGCCGTGGCCGAGACGATGATCAATGCGCGCCTCGTTGCTGCCAATATCGAAACCGGCAAGACAGCGGCGTTCGACCTGACGGCGAAACCCCCGACCATCTGAGACTTTCAACCACGGAGAACCCCATGTTCCTCAAGGGCAAGAGCGCGATCATCACTGGTTCCACTTCGGGCATCGGCCTGGCCTATGCCAAGGCGCTGGCGGGCGAGGGCGCGAGCGTGATGATCAACGGTTTCGGCGATGCTGCGGCGATCGAGACCGAGCGGGCGGCGCTGGAGGCGACGAGCGGTGCGAAGGCGCTGTACGACGCAGCCGACATGACCGACCCGGCAGCGATCGCCGCGTTGGTCAAGCGCTGCCATGACGAGCTCGGCGGGCCGGACATCATCATCAACAATGCCGGCATCCAGTTCGTCTCGCCGATCGAGGATTTCCCGCACGACAAGTTCGAGGCGATCATCAAGATCAACCTTACTTCGGCCTGGTACATGATGCAGGCGGCCGTGCCGTACATGAAGGCCGCGAAATGGGGGCGGATCATCTCGACCGCCTCGGCGCATTCGCTGGTCGCGAGTCCGAACAAGAGCGCCTATGTCATGGCCAAGTTCGGCATCGCCGGCCTGACCAAGACGATCGCGCTGGAAACGGCGACCAACGGCATCACCGTCAACTGCATCTCGCCCGGCTATGTCTGGACGCCTTTGGTCGAGAACCAGATTCCCGACACGATGAAGGCGCGCGGGCTGACGCGCGAACAGGTGCTCAACGACGTGCTGCTTTCGGCCCAGCCGACCCGGGAATTCGTGACGCCGGAACAGGTTGCGGCGCTCGGCCTGTTCCTGTGCCGCGACGAGGCGAAGTCGATCACCGGCGCCAACCTCTCGGTCGATGGCGGCTGGACCGCCGCCTGAGGGAACCCTTGGTATTCTCCCGGGTTGGCAAGGAGAGCGGGGCGTGGTTAGCTGCGCCCTTGCTGAAGAAAGAACCGGTCGCTTGAAAAGACTCTCCCTCGGCCTGTGTGGCTGCGCCCTTCTTGCCGGTTGTGGCGGCAAGGCGGACAAGCCCGTCGAGGTAGCGGTGGCGCCTCCGGCGCCGGCGACGATCGTCCCGGTGACGACGCCGCCGCCCTTTCCCGTGACCCTCAAGGTCGCGAGCATGGACTGGCACCAGGTCGCGACCGACAAGGACCGCGAGCGGCTGCGCACCTGGCGCAACGCCTGGATCAGCGCGCTCGGCAAGATCAAGGCGGCCGGCCGCGGCGCGGACTTGACGGGGCAAGGCGTGCTGTTCGATCCCGATCGCGCGCTGAGCAATGCCTCGCCGCCGCCGGGGCGCTATCGCTGCCGCGTGTTCAAGCTGGGCGCCAACGGGACCGCCATGCGCGATTTCACGGCCTATCCGCCCTATGAGTGCCGCATCAACGACGAGGGCGAAGTATCGAGCCTGTACAAAGTCGGCGGATCGCAGCGGCCGATCGGCCTGCTGTTCCCGGATGGCGGGGCTCGGGTGGTGTTCCTCGGCACGATGATGTTCGGCGACGAGAAGAAGCCGATGGATTACGGTCGCGACGATGGCCGCGACATGGCGGGCTATATCGAGCGGGTCGGCGACAAGCGCTGGCGGCTGGTGCTGCCCTGGCCGAAGTTCGAGTCGATCGTCGATGTGGTCGAGCTGGTGCCGGCGGATTAATTTCGCCACCATGTCGAGGAGAGGGGCGATGCCCCATGTGAGCGCCAAGGTCCGGTCGCTGGTCAGATCCATGTCGTTTCGTCCGCATGCGCATCGAGCCTTAACGCCCGGTCGAAAGCGTGCCGGTTTGATCGATATTGGTTCCATTCCCGGCTGCTAAATCAAGTTCGGGTCGGTAGATGCGGAGGCTGAGCCGACCGGGGGTGAGCGCAACATGCTGAGAAAATTAGTAACCTTTATAATTTTTGCTTGTTTGACATTTTCCATTGTGGCGCCCGTCAGCGCGCAAACGCTTGTGCCGCCCCCACCCTCTGCGCCCGCGCCGCTATGGACGGGCAATTTCCCGGGCGATCCCGCAAATTGGTCCAACCCCGATGCGGCATGTGAAGCGCAACATGATTATTACAACCCTAACGCGACATTGCTTCCCGTAGACTATCGAGGAGGGCGCATCGCCGCCTGTAATTGGCAACTCAACCCAACCTCCAATACGATCCTTCCCGCGCTCGCCACGTCTTTTTGCCCATCGGGCTGGATTCTTACAGATGCCGGCAATTGTTTGAGGCCGGATTACGACACGGATTCGCGCGCGCAGTGCGATTGTGAGGATGGGGCCGCCTCCCCCGTCGGATCGCCCCTGCCAATGATCGGTAATCCAGTTGCGTTGAACCACGGCGCGAAGGTCGATCATGAAACCGATTACGCTTCCGCGGATGGACGGTTTACAGTCGAACGAAACTATTACAGCCTCGACCGAGACTATATCAATATGTTGTCACCAACATCTGTGCCGGGATTCGGCGCGAGATGGCATGGTACCATCCCCGGGCGCTTGGCTGTCAATGGTGAGTGGGGGCAGCGGATCGAATATCTGAATGTCCATGGCGGATTCTCGATATTCATCGGTACCGATGTTAGGGATATTTCATCATGGACCTGGGGCCCCAGTAATGGTGGAAATCGTCGGCGTCTCTCGATGGTAAATACACCTTCGGTCGATCGCCTGGAGTATTTTTTCAATCAACCTGCTGTACTCAATGGTGTGGCGGAAATTCGAATGGAGATGTCTCAAGGGGAATATATTCTCTTTCGGCGAGCGGGGGCGGTAACGGACGGAATCCGATACCTGGTGCCGATCGAGCATGGCTACGCCGACGGATATAAACTCTATTATGCTTATCCCGACACCGGGGAATGGCCGTCCACGGTGAGTGACAGCCTGGGGCGGCAGATGACATTGACCTGGGTCAACGCTGATCGCCAGACCTTTCCATCAATTGCGACCTATTATCCCGCAAAGGTCATCAGTGAAATCGCGCTGCCGGACAGCACGAAGCTGCAATATGGCTATGGCTACGGTACCGATGCGCGCGGATCAAAGATCAAGGATCGGTTAGAGAGCGTAAAAAGGCTTTCAAGCACGGGAGAAACATTGTGGTCCAGGGATCTATTGTACGAAAATAGTGCCGTATCTTACGGCCTCACTGGAAAGGTAGATCAGAACGGCAACCGGTTGTCGACCTATGCATATGATGCGGCGGGGCTGGTGTCATCCACCGAACTCGCCGGCGGCGTCAACAAATACACAATCGTAAATCTGGAGGAGCAGGGGTCGGCGAAATTCTGGCGCCAGGTCACTAATCCGCTTGGTTACCGGACAGATTACGTCTTCTACAAAGAGCATAATTGGTCGGATGCTCAGCGTGTCCTGTCGAGCGTCAAGGGTTATGCCGATACGGGAATAGAAGCAACGAACACCAGCTACGAATATTATGGCTATGTCGGGGATATGGCTATTGCGAACTATACGGATGAGAAGGGTCTGACACGCCATTATGATATTGATTCGAAGCTTCGCCCGACGGTCATGCGCGAAGCATTCGGAACCACAGATGCAAGGACGACGAATTTTACATGGCATCCAATCTTCGATCTTCCCACGCACGAAGAACGGCCGGGGTTAAGCACTGACTATACCTACAGCACGACGGGTCAATTGCTGACGACGACGCAGACCGACACCACGACTCAAACAATACCCTACGCGACCGCGGGCCAGACAAGGACCTGGACCTATAGCTGGAATGGCAACGGCCGATTATTATCGGTCAATGGCCCCAAGGGCCCTGACGCGAACGGGCACGACGACATCTCCAGTTTCACTTATGACGCGGGTGGCAATTTGCTTACCGCCACCGACGCGCTTGGGTTTGTCACTCGGTTCTTCAATTACGACGTAAATGGCCGCCCGGGAAAGATGACAGACCCGAACGGCATCGACACGCTGTACACCTATGATGTGCTCGGACGGGTAAAGACCGTCACGGTCAAGGACCCGGTGACGACGTCAGGCGACGCCGTTACGACATTCGATTACGATGTCGAGAGTCATGTAATCGGCATTACACTGCCGGTTACGCAAAAATTTATTATCGAATATGATCTGGCCGGCCGCGTCACTGCGGCTGGTACTTCTGGTCCGGGAAAGATTTATTTTGCGCGTGATGCCATGGGCAATGTCGTCACCGAGACGGTCAAGCGCAACGATGGTTCTACGGTCCGTCAGCTCACCCGAACGTTCGACAAGCTGGGGCGACTTCTGACGGCAATGCTGGGAACTGGCGGGACCAGATCATGGTCCTATGACCGTCTCGGAAATGTCGTGACGGAAACAGGAGGGCGATCCAACGCAACGATCCAGGCGTTCGACGGGCTGAACCGGCTCGTCTCCACCGTTGCGCCCGATTCGGGTGCGACCGGGACAGCCTATGATGTTCGCGACAATCTGACCTCGTTCACGGACGCGAAGTCGGTCACCACGACATTTGTCCGTAACGGCTTCGGCGACGTGATCCGAGAAGTCAGCCCCGATCGCGGGACGTCCACCTATTATTACGACGCAGCCGGGGACCGTGTCGCGGAGATCGACGGCAGGGGCCAGCGCATCGATATGGTTCGCGATGCTTTGGGTCGCACCCTTACCAAGACTCCTGTCGGTCGCCCCGCATCGGAGGTGACCACCTACGCTTACGACAGTGTCGGTATCGCCGGCTCGTACGGCGTCGGGATGCTGTCGACCGTCATCGACGGGACCGGCACGACGGCCTTCAAATATGATCATCGCGGCAATCTGCTGGTCAAGCGCCAGGCGATCGGGACAAGCCCGTCGGCCACTCTGCAATATAGCTATGACCTGGCAGACCGGATCACGGGCATCACCTATCCGTCCGGGCGCGTCGTGACCTACACGCGTAATCTCAGGGGCGTTGTAAGAACGATTCAGACAAGGCCGACCGCGACCGGCACCGACGTCGTGCTTGCCTCCAACATCCTTTTTGAGGGGTTCGGATCGCTTGGCTCCGCCACCTTCGGCAACGGGCTCGAGATGACGCAGATCTGGGGCACCGATGGCAGTCTGACGAGCAGGCGTCTCTATCGCACGGCGGGCGGCGCGAACCTTTCGTTGCTGACCTATGGTCATGACAATGACGGCAATATCACCTCCATTGCCGACGGCGTCGATGCAACGCGCAGCATTACCTATGGCTACGATCCGGTCGATCGCCTGACGCAAAGCGTCTTGGTATCCGGTGCGATCCGGCGGCAGGATTTCGTGCATGACCTTAACGGCAACCGGGCTCGGGTCGAGCAGCGGGCGGGTCCAGATGACCCGACGCCTGTCTCGACCGCGACCTATACGCTGACCAGCGGTACGAACCGCCTTGCCTCGGTTGATGACGGCACCGGCACCCGAACCATCACCTATGATGGACGTGGCAATACTCTTGCGGAGGCGCGGTCGGGCGTTGGGATAGCTGTTGGCTATGATGGTTATGGCAGGTTGACGAGTTACCAGGCGTCGAGCGGCACCAACCTGGTCAACGCCTATAATGGCCTGGACGACCGGGTGTCGGCCGGGACGCCCGCCGATATGCGTCATTTTGTCTATGATGGCGACGGCCGGCTGATGGGCGAATACGGAACCTCGGCAAGCGACGTCAAGGCCGAGACGATCTGGCTGAGCCCCGGGGTGGATACACCTGGCCAGCCCACTGGTGGTGACGACGGTGTCGGAGGCTATGCGCCGCTTGCGGTCGTGGCGGGAGGTGCGATCAACTGGGTGTATGGCAATCATCTGGGTGTGCCGATCGTGGTGACCGACAGTGCGGGCAACCTGACGGCATCGACTGGATACACCCGGGTCGGATTCCCCGGCCAGACCCAAACGTTGGACGATCTCTACTACAACCGTTACCGTGACTATGATCCCACGATCGGACGTTATATTCAGGCTGATCCGATCGGGCTCGGCGGCGGACAAAATAGCTACGGGTATGCCGGGAATAACCCGATTAATCGCGTAGACCCTATGGGTCTACGCGGTACGAGGATTTGGGTGCCTTGGTGGTGGCCGGTCCCGATTTTTCAAGCACCAATGAACACGAAGCCAACTCGTGGGTCCGTGCCAATTCCGGGACCAATACGTCCGCCAGGGATGACTCCGCTGCAAGAGCGTCAATTCGATAGATACTGCGCCAATGGGCTAGGTGACTCATGTGCTGCGTTGAAAGCAGCCGCACGGGCCGAAATCGCCGTAGCCGAAGTCAAGAAGGCAGAGATGCTTATCGATGCATCAAGTCTCTTCGACACCGGGGGATGGGCATCTCACGCCACTAACCTGGAGGGTAGAATTAGTAAAATTATCGCCATTATAGAACTCGGTGAAATGATGGGATGCAATATGCAAGATATAAGAGCCGAGGCATCGGGCCTGTTTGTTCCAAAAAGGCCGTTCAAATTTCAATTTGGGAGATAGTATGAATAATGTGTCGATAGATTTTTCTATTTTGTCTGATAGCGGTACTTTCTGCAAAATATCTGGAAACATAAATGTTCCCGTGATTCCGCAGGTGGGTGACAAAATATCGTTCCCATTTTCGGAAGAATATTGGAAGGTGTTTGATAATGGTGATTGTTTGGGTTACGTTTCGGCGCCTTTTACGGTGGATCACAGAATTATTTTCGCCGGTGGTGATGAGCAGTCGATAATAATTATGATGAAGGATGTTATAGTTCCATCCACTCAAGACGCATACAGAATCGCGAAATACTTCGAATTGGCTCACAAGTTATTTTCTGATTCTAACGAATAACAGATGCTGGGTTGGTCAATTAACTTTGTGCAATGCAATCATGATTTCGGGCTGCGATTTTTTATTTTTATTTCGGGAACCCCTAAATCCAATCCCACGAGTAAAGATCCTGCGGTAATTTGGAAGCACGGTTCTAATTCGGTCTTCATTCGTGCGTCATGCCGCCTTTTGGCCGTGCGAAGTGGGGCGCCACCGGGAATCGCGCGGGATACGCTGACCCGGCTCATGTCATAGTATCTGTGCAGGATCTTGTAGAATGTCAGCCCCCCCCCGCCACGCCCCATCGCCTGTTGCGGAATAAGATATTGAGATAAATACATAATATTCCATGTGGCGGTGTTGGATCGAAAATGTCAGCAACGCTTATGACATTTCCAACACGCTGCTGTGTCGCGCTCGATTCAACCGCCTCGGGGGCTCAGCTAAAAGACTGCCATACGCATCCGCCTGGGGGCGCCGCTGTTTCTCATCGCTGATGAAAATCCACGACCCGCCCTTCGCCGATCACGGACTGCCATGAAGGTGACGGCAGGGGCCGGATGGCCCGGAGTAACGGTTTTTGCCGCTCGAGACCCGCGATGGCGAGCCCTGATCCTATTGAGCGTCGAAGTTCATGAAGCTGACATCGGCACTCGAGCATGACAGCCAGATAGTGTCACGCGAGGCGTGTACCGGAATGCCGATCTGAACTCCCGTTCCTACCTCCAATTTTATTCGGTCCTGCGCGTGGAACGAAAGCTTGAACGTAACTGGCTTGTAGAACGGCACCGATCCAGGTCTTTCCGCCGACCGTCAATCAGCAAATAGATGGCGATGAGGTTTGGGTATTCGGGGTAGACGATGGCTCTGATCCCGTTGCACTTGCAGTGGGAACTATCGAGGAAACTGTCTGCAAACGCAACGGTTGCCCCCTGCCGTCAAGCTGATCCCAACTTTGTCTTGCTGAAGATCATCTTCGCCGTTAGCGTACGAATATTGCCAATAGGGAGCATATTATTGTCATGGCCTCTATCCGGTGCATTGCATCGCCATGTTTCGCGCTCCAAAGGGAAGCAGGATGTCGCTGGCAGCCACATGATTAGGCCCAGGGAAAGGGCCGAAAGCCCCTTCTGCACGCATGAACGTCCAATTTTTGATCGTGTGCAGCTCCACAAGAGGTCAATCGGTAATTTCTTGCCCGAAAATGCCGAAATTTGAATTACAAGCGGCGTATCCCATTGGCTTGAATTTGGTTAGTTGGCGGTCGTTCGGGGTGACGTCGTATTATGAGGTCGGCATGATCGCATCAATGATACTCGCTCAGGAGCCATCAGCGATCGTCGCGGGCGTCATGTGGGTGCGCGACGCCCTGCTCGGCACCGTCGCCACCTCGGTCGCTGTGATCTGCGTCGCCGCTATAGGATATGAGTTCCTGGCGGGTCGCGTGCCGGTGCGCCGCACGGTGACTATATTGCTCGGCTGTTTCGTTCTGCTTGGCGCACCCCATATCGCAGCTGCGCTGAGCGCGCTTGCGATGCGGGAGCCGTCATCGGCACTGGTTGGCCGCGAATCGGCGGTGCCGTTATCCGTCATGTCGCCGCGGGGGTCGGCGCGCTCCACCCCGGATCCTTTCGACCCATATGCTGGCGAGTAAGTGTCGCTCGTGGATCAGATAATCGCGCATGCCGTGAAACCAGTCAGGGTGGCACTCTGCGAATTCGCAGCCCGAATTCCCTGACGATCCAGTAATAGAGTTCGGGCGACTTACCCAGCACCTCGGCCCGCGAAAAAGGCGGTCGCGACAGCCGGCCATACAAAACCGCACTCGCCGTCATCGCGAAGAACTCGATCGGGTGGCTGAGCATGTAGGACTGCGCCGGATAGAGGCCTGAGGCGCGTGCCGTCGTATAAAAGCTAAGCACGCCCGCGTTCCGATACCCGTCACTCAGCCGCAGTAGATGATAGCGGTGCAGCAGTTCATGCAGCAGCACCGGATTGTCGGGCGGCACCGCGCGCCGTTCGAAGTGCACCCCGTCCGGCGCGATGCGCGACATGCTGCCGGGCACCGCGTCGACCGCGATGCGCTGTGTCGCGAAGAAGGCGATGATCGCCGCGTCGATCGACAGCGCCTCGATCAGCGCGATCTGGGCGGAGAGCGCGGCGGCGATTTCGGGTGTTTCGGGCGCGCCCTGCCAGTCGATCGGGAAATACGGGTCGAGCGCCAATGCCGGGGTAAATGGCACCACCATCGCGCAGAAGCCTGCCGCCAGCACATCGCGGCGGCCGACCCGCATCAGCAGCCACCCACCGCCTCGTCGGGGTGAAGCGCGGTCGCGTCCTCACGGCGTTCGGGGCGGATATAGATGGAGGAGAGCTGGGGCAGCGCTGCCTTGAGGTCGGTCTCGATCGCCTCGATCAGCAGCTCGGCCTCGCCCATGGTGAGCGAATCCTGGAAATCGGCACTGATCGCAACGAAGATCCGGTCGGGCGCAGTGTGCAAGGTGCGGACATGGTTGACCCAGGTGATCTCCGGGCGGGCATCGACGATCTTGCGCACCTGCGTGACGACCGCTGGGTCGGCGCCTTCGCCGATCAGCAGCCCCTTGGCCTCGCGCGCCAGCAAGGCGGCGACCACGCCGAGCAGAAGGCCGATCGCGATCGAGGCCAGGCCGTCGATGCGCGGATCGCCCCAGGCATGGCTCGCCCAGACGCCGATAGCGGCGATCAGCAGGCCCGCGAGCGCCGCCGAATCCTCGAACAGCACGATGAAGCCGGCCGGGTCCTTCGAGGCGCGCACTGCCTGCCACCAGTTCGTGCCGCGCACCGATCCGGCGAATTCGCGCATGGCGAAGATCCACGACGCACCTTCCATCGCAAAGGCGACGGCGAGCACGACATAGTTGATCGTGGGATCGCGAAGCGGTTCGGGCTCGGCGATATGGACCCAACCTTCATAGATCGAGACGCCGGAGCCTACCGCGAAGATCAGGATCGCGACGACGAAGCTCCAGAAATACAGCTCGCGCCCATAGCCGAAGGGATGGTCCACATCGGGCGGGCGCTTCCCGCGCTTCTGGCCGTAGAGCAGCAGGACCTGGTTGAGGCTGTCGACGACCGAATGGAATCCCTCGGTCAGCATCGAGGAGGAACCGGAGACGGCGGCCGCGACGAACTTGGCGACCGCAATGCCGAGATTGGCTGCGAGCGCCGCATAGATGACGAGATTGGAGCCGTGCTTCGTCGCCGCCAATATGAAGTCCCTTGTTGCAGCGCATCATGCGCACGGCCCGGCCCGGCCGACAAGCGGGATAACGGAAATGCCCGCCGGCGTATCCGCCGGCGGGCATCCTTTCCTCCCCAGGAAACTTTCAAGGCGCCGCTTGAGCGGCTTTCCGAACGTCGAATACTTTACAAAGGGGCCGCCTAGAGGAACTGCCTTGAAGCGGGCTCTAGTGCCGGAAATCGGCGGAGTCAGGCGGGGTGAACGCCCTTGTGGTGTCGCGTTGTCTCATCCACGCTCGCATATCCTGAAATTCTGTAAACTATTGACAAGGGTGCTCGCGCCGAGGAGGGCGGTAGTCGAAGGGCGGGAATATGGCGGACAGGAAACTCTTTGCCGGACACGCGGTGCGGCGCTTGCGGCGTCAGGCGGGCCTGACCCAGGCGGCGATGTCCGACGTGCTGGCGATCTCGCCCAGCTACCTCAATCTGGTCGAACGCAACCAGCGGCCCTTGTCGGCGTCGCTGCTGGTCAAACTGGCCGAGAGCTTCGATTTCGATCCGCGCGCCTTGGCCGCGGGCGAGCCGGGCGGCGGGGAATCGGCGATCCGGCGACGGCTGGCGGATCCGATGTTCGCCGATCTGGAGATCGACCGGAACGAAGTCGAGGAGTGGCTGGCGGGCGCGCCGGGCGGGGCCGAGGCTTTTGCGCGGGCCTATGACCGGATCGGATCGGGTGCCGTATCGGGCGAGGTGAATGCCAGCGATCCGATCGCGGAGGTGCGGCGCGAGATCGAGCGGTGGCGCGGGCATTTTGCCGATCTGGACGCGGCGGCAGAGAAGCTGGCGGACGAACTGCGGCTCGGCGCGGGCGATCTTTATGGCGCCATCGGCGAGCGGCTGCGGGTCAAGCACCAGCTCACCATCCGCATCCTGCCGGTCGATGTGATGCCGGACCTGTTGCGCCGGCTCGATCTCCATGCACGGCAATTGCAGTTGAGCGAGACGCTCGATCCCGCCTCGCGCACCTTTGCCGCCGCCTTCCAGCTCGCCCAGATCGAAGCACGCAGCGAGATCGATGCGCTGGCCAAGGGCGCGAGCTTTACCGATCGCGCAGCGGAGCGGCTCTATCGCCGGCACCTCGCCAGCTATTTCGCCGCCGCGGTGATGATGCCCTATGCGCGCTTCCTGCGCGCCTGTGAGGCGACCGGCTATGATCTCGAATTGCTCCAGCGGCGCTTCGGCGCGGGATTCGAGCAGGTCGCGCACCGGCTGCCGACCCTGCAGCGCGTCGGCGCACGCGGGCTGCCCTTCTTCATGGTGCGCATCGACCGGGCCGGCCAGGCATCGAAACGCTTCTCGGGCGCGAGCGGGTCGCCTTTGGCCGAGGCCGAGGGGCGCTGTCCGCTCTGGCGCATGCACCATGCCTTCGACCGGCCCGGCAGCCTCGCCGTGCAGCTGGTCGAGCTTGAGGGTGGGGCTCGCTGGCTCACCATATCACGGACGGTGGCCCCGCAGGGCCGGCGCTATGGCGCAGTACCGACGGAGTTCGCGATCGGGCTGGGTGTCGCGGCCGAGTTCGCCGGTAGCCTGGCGGCGGCGCGGGGCATCGACCTGAAGGGCGAGGCGACCCCGATCGGCCTTGGTTGCCGTGCCTGCCTGCGCGAGCGCTGCCCCCAGCGGTCGGCACCGCCGATCGGGCGGGCACTGTTGATCAACGAGCGCGAACGTGGCGTGTCGCCCTTCACCTTTGGCGGCGACTAGATTGAGTCGATAATTTACAAATTTACTCGCAATTCTGGAAGGCCGTGACAGCTTAACGCAATTGTCTCTCGTGTAGAGGGTCTGTGGCTTGTCAATTTGTGTACTTATCCTCGCATATCACCAAGCGAGGGACGTACCGTGACCTACCAGAACGACATCGCACAGATCGGCCAGCTCATCGGCGGCAAGAACGGCACCTGGGATGGGATCGATGCCGAAGCGGTGGCGCGCATGCGTGTCCAGAACCGTTTCCGCACGGGGCTCGACATCGCGCGCTACACCGCCGCGATCATGCGCAAGGACATGGCGGCGTACGATGCCGATCCGGCCAATTATACCCAGTCGCTGGGATGCTGGCACGGCTTTATCGGCCAGCAGAAGATGATCGCCATCAAGAAGCATTTCGGCTCGACCGAGCGGCGCTATCTCTACCTCTCGGGCTGGATGATCGCGGCTTTGCGCTCCGAATTCGGCCCGCTGCCCGATCAGTCGATGCATGAGAAGACGTCGGTCCCGGCGCTGATCGAGGAGCTCTACACCTTCCTCCGCCAGGCCGATGCCCGCGAGCTCGGCATGATGTTCCGCGAGATCGACGCGGCGCGCGAGGCGGGCGACCAGCTCAAGGAGAAGCAGCTGCTCGCCGCGGTCGAGAACCACCAGACTCATATCGTGCCGATCATCGCCGATATCGACGCCGGCTTCGGCAATGCCGAGGCGACCTATCTGCTGGCGCGCAAGATGATCGAGGCAGGCGCCTGCGCGCTCCAGATCGAGAACCAGGTTTCCGACGAGAAGCAATGCGGCCATCAGGACGGTAAGGTCACCGTGCCGCACGAGGACTTCCTCGCCAAGGTCCGCGCCTGCCGCTACGCCTTTCTGGAGCTGGGCGTCGAGGACGGCATCATCGTCACGCGCACCGACTCGCTCGGTGCCGGCCTGACAAAGCAGATCGCCTTCAGCAAGGAGCCGGGCGATCTGGGCGATCAGTATAATGCTTTCCTCGATTGCGAGGAGATCACGCCCGAGAACGCCCGCAGCGGCGATGTCGTGATCAACCGCGACGGCAAACTGATGCGGCCGAAGCGGCTGGCCTCGAACCTCTACCAGTTCCGCGCCGGATCGGGCGAGGATCGCTGCGTGCTCGACAGCATCACCTCGCTGCAGAACGGTGCGGACCTGTTGTGGATCGAGACCGAGAAGCCGCATATCGAGCAGATCGCGGGCATGGTCGATCGCATCCGGGAGGTCATCCCGAACGCGAAGCTGGTCTACAACAATTCGCCCTCGTTCAACTGGACGCTCAACTTCCGCCAGCAGGTGTTCGACGCCTGGGCGGCGGAGGGCAGGGACGTCTCGGCTTATGACCGGGCGCGCCTGATGAGCGTCGATTATGACGGGACCGATCTGGGCGACGAAGCCGATGAGCGCATCCGCACCTTCCAGGCGGACAGCGCGCGCCGGGCGGGCATCTTCCACCACCTCATCACCTTGCCGACCTATCACACCGCCGCGTTGTCGACCGACAATCTGGCAAAGGAGTATTTCGGCGAGGCAGGGATGCTCGGCTATGTCCTTGGCGTGCAGCGTCAGGAGATTCGCCAGGGCATTGCCTGTGTGAAGCACCAGAACATGTCGGGTTCTGATATCGGCGACGACCATAAGGAATATTTCGCCGGAGAGGCCGCGCTGAAGGCCGGCGGCGCGCACAACACGATGAACCAGTTCGCAGCGTAAAGCGGACGGTGGTGAGAGAGCGGCCCGGAGCGCAAGCCCCGGGCCGTTGTCGTAGCAAGGGCTCTTGCGCCTGGCGTGGGAAGGTGGAAGCTTTCCCCGTGGCGCCTGGCGCGCCGTCAGGGGGCGTGATGCGGAATTCTGCGATGCTGAGTGTCGCGTTGCTGGCCGCCTCAGGTCTTTCAGGCTGCAAGCTGCCGGGCAGCGTGGCCGCGTTGCAGGATGAGGCCGAACGCTCGTGCCTGTGCGAGCGGCGCGAAGGACCTGGCAAAAAGGCCGAGTGCTGGAAACAGTTCGACACGGCCTTGCAAGGGCGCAAGCTCGATGAAGGAACGGTGTTTCTCTTTCCGGTCCGCCCCTGGAGCGTGTGCTGGGGCGAACCCGGTCCGAACAACCGTTGCGTGATCAAATGGTGGGAGGTCACAAACGTGACGCCGACCATTCAGCTCTGCACCAGGGCTGAAGCCGATGCGGTGTTGCAGACCTTCTCGAAAAGCGAGGAGACGGATTGGGCCAAGGCGAATCGCGAGTCCGAAGCGCTTGCCATCAAGCTGGTCGGTCGGACTTCCCCTGAATCCCGCGACCGATAAACAATCGGTTCTTCGCCTAGATCTTCAGCAACAGGATCGGCACCACCACGCCCGCCACCAGCATGATCGTCGACACCCGACGCGTCGCGCGGTTGTTCAGTGCGATGACCATGCCCAGCACCGCCGAGAGCATCAGCCCGATCGACATCAGCACCGCGAAGATCTTGAACGGCAGCGCGGAGGGCTTGGGCTTCTGCGCTGCCTTGGGCGCAGCGGGCTTTACCGTCGGCTTGGCATGCTCATCGGCTTCCGCTGCCTTCGCCTGAGGCAGGCGGTCGTCCTTGTGGACGCTGGCCAGCCAGACGATCCAGGTCGGCGGCGTGCCGCCCCAGCCTTTTTCCTCCTGGAGGCGGAAGGTCTGTAACGCCCCGCTGAGCGCGAAGAAGAGGATCGCCGGCGCCAGGAACATCCCGATATAGAGATGATAGCGGCGGAGCTTCTGCTGGGTCTGGGCTTTCATGAAAAGCGCCCCTAGCAGCCGGCCGCGCAACGGCAAGTGCATAGTTTTTTCGGGTCGCGTGTCACAATCGCGGAGCCGGCCTCGTCCTGTCTTTCGGGAATTGCCCCGAACGAGAGAGAGTGATCATGACGACCCGACTGAACCCGTTCATCCGCCCCGACAGCCCGATCAACCTGCTGGTCGACTTCGGTACCAAGGCGAGCCAGCTCGGCCTGGAAACGAGCCTGATGGAGCTGGTCAAGACCCGCGCCTCGCAGATCAATGGTTGCGCGGTCTGCCTCGATCTGCACACCCGCGTCGCGCGCAAGCATGGTGAGACCGAGCAGCGGCTTTATATGCTCGATGCATGGCGCGAAACGCCGCTCTACACCGATCGCGAACGCGCGGCGCTGGCCTGGACGGAGGCACTGACCCGGTTGACCGACGGCCATGCCTCGGACGAGAATTACGAGATGCTGATCGCCGAATTCACGCCCGAGGAGCAGGCGGCACTCACCCTGCTGATCGTCGCCATCAATGGCTTCAACCGCATCGGCGTCGGCTTTCGCGCGGGGCCGATGACCGAAGCCCAGCTCGCTTCGGTTCCCGCGGCGGCCTGACGATGACCGGGACCGCCATGGATGCCGTCGCGGCGTTCGATCCGCTGCGCCCGACCCTGATCCGCATCGCCTATCGCATGCTCGGATCGGTGTCGGACGCCGAGGATGTGGTGCAGGACGCGTTCCTGCGCTGGAACGCGGTCGATCGCGCCGCGGTGCAGGAGCCCAAGGGTTATCTGCGCCGCGTCGTGACTCGCCTCTGCCTCGACCAGATCAAGTCGGCGCGGGCGCGGCGTGAGGTCTATGTCGGGCCCTGGCTGCCCGAGCCGATGGTCGAGACGGAGGATGAGGTCGACGACGTCACCTTGCCGCTGATGCTCGCGCTCGAACGGCTCTCGCCGCTCGAGCGTGCCGCCTTCCTGTTGCACGATGTGTTCGGCGTCGGTTTCGACGAGATCGCCGACACGATCGACCGGGAGGCGGCGGCCTGCCGCCAGCTCGCCAGCCGGGCGCGCACGCACGTGCGCGCCGCGCGACCGCGGTTCGAACTGCCGAAGTCGCGCGGGATGGCGTTCGCGGCGGCCTTCTTCACGGCGTCGCGGACCGGCGACATGCAGACGCTGCAGACGATGCTGGCCGACGACGTCGCGGTCTATTCGGACGGCGGCGGCAAGAAGCCCGCGGCGCTCGCGCCGATCATCGGGTTCGATGCGGTAATGACGTTCCAGGCAACGCTCAACCGGGTGTTCGCGGAGCAGATGTCGCAGGTCGTCCGCTACGGCTTCATCAACGGCCTGCCCGGCTTCGTCACGATCGAGGGCGATACGCTGCAGACCACCGCGCTGTTGATCGAGGGCGAGAGGATCAAGGCCATCTATGTCGTGCGCAACCCGGACAAGCTGCGCCACATCGACGGCACGCTGCAGTGATCGCCGAGGTCAGCCCGCCGCCGTGACCCGCCACACCGTATTGCCGAGATCGTCGGCGATCAGCAGCCCGCCGGTGCGGTCCACCGCCAGGCCGACCGGGCGTCCGCGGGCGTGCTTCTGTTGCGCGTCGAGGAAGCCGGTGACGATATCCCGGGGCGGCCCGCTCGGCTTGCCGTCGGCAAAAGGCACGAACACGACCTTGTAGCCGTTGAACGGGCTGCGATCCCAGCTGCCATGCTCGCCGACGAACGCGCCGTTTCGATATTGCGCTGGCAGATTGGCGCCGGTGTAGAAAGCGAGGCCGAGCGGCGCGACATGCGAGCTGAGCGCATAATCGGGCGCGATCGCTTTCGCGACCAGATCGGGTCGCTGCGGTCTTACGCGGGCGTCGATATGCTGACCGTAATAGCTGTAGGGCCAGCCATAGAAGGCGCCGGGCTGAACCGAAGTCATGTAGTCGGGGACGAGGTTCGGTCCGATCTCGTCGCGCTCGTTGACCACCGCCCAGAGCTTGCCGCTCTGCGGGTTCCAGGTCAGGCCATTGGGATTGCGCAGGCCGCTGGCGAAGATGCGGTGCGCGCCAGTCGCACGGTCGATCTCCCAGATCGCGGCGCGGCCGGTCTCGGCGGCGATGCCGTTCTCGGTGATGTTGCTGTTCGATCCGACGCCGGCATAAAGTTTCGTGCCGTCCGCACTGGCAACCAGGCTCTTGGTCCAGTGATGGTTGATCGGGCCGCCGGGCAGATCGGTCAGCTTGGTGCCGGCTCCGTCGATCTTCGTCGCGCCATCGACATAGGCGTAGCGCATGATCGCATCGGTATTGGCGACATAGAGATCATGCCCGACCAGCGCGACGCCGAAGGGCGAGGTAAGATGGTCGAGGAAGATCGTCCGGACCTCGGGCTTGCCGTCGCCGTTCGTGTCGCGGAGCAGGGTGATACGATTGCCGCCCTTGGCCGCCGCGCCCGCCTGTTTCTGGACCAGCCCCATGATGATGTCCTTGGGGCGGTGGATCGGCTCGGCCGGGCCGCTGCTCTCGACGATCAGCACGTCGCCATTGGGCAGCACATAGGGTTGGCGCGGATGCATCAACCCCGTAGCGAGCGGTGCGATCTTCAGGCCCGCCGCGACGGTCGGCATCTCGCCATTGGTCCAGGGCGTCGCTTCCGCCACTTTCATCGGCGGCAGGAGATATTGGCGCGGGGCGGGCAGGGTCGGGTCCGCGCCATATTGAGTGCTTGGATCGGCCGGTGTCCCGTTGCCGCAGCTTGCGAGCGCCAGGGCAGCGCCGGAGAGGAGGAGAAGCCGCGAAACACGCATGGCGGAGATTCCTTGATGAAGAGCGCTGGTCACCGGGCCGTCCCCACGCCGTCGCGGTGGACCATCCGCCAGCCCATCAGGCCCGTGAAGGCGAGGATGAGCACGACGATCGCTGAGAGGGAGATGCCGAGCGGTACGACCGAGGTGTAGCCGTCGCGGCTGTGGACGAAGGCGTTCACGATCGACAGGCCGATGACCACTGCATTGCCGATGACATGCGGCCAGGCGGGCGGTAGCGAGCGGATCCGGCGGCTGAACAGGAAATCGATCAATCCGGCGAGCACCGCGAAGGCAGCGACGATCAGCCCGATCGTGATCAGCCAGATCGACGCGGTTTCCCAGGCCATGTCGGCGGTGAGCGCATAGACGATATCGGTGCCGAACGCCGCGACGAAGCAGCCGATCGGGATGGGCACCAGCAACACATGAATGGGATGTCCGCCAAGAGTGGCGGTGGGTTGGCGCGTGTCCGTCATCGCTGTTGTCCTGCGGCCATCGGGAGGATGTCCCGAGAGGCAGTTAGTACGATCCGGCGCCGGTCGAGTTCCGCCGATCCCGCGACCCTAAACTAGTGTATGAACGGCGACTTGATCTCCGCGAGCCAGCGTGCGCGCAGCTGCCCCGGCCGTGCCGGGTAGCGCGTGTCGAGTATCTCGGCCGCTACGATCCGGTCGAGGCGGAAGCTGCGAAAGCCGTCGCGCAGTTCGCACCAGGCGATCAGCACCCGAGCGCTGTCGTGATAGCCGATCAGGGCGGGCCAGACCGTGCGGTCGGACGCCTTCCCGTCTTCTGTGCGATAGGACAGGGCGATCTTGCGCCCCGCGCGGATCGCCTGGCGCAATGTGGTGGCATCGACCGCATCCTCGGGCATTTTCCACGCTGGTGGGGTCCGCGCCGCAGGATCGTCCACCAGCGCCCGCATCTCCGCCGGCACCACGGCGGCGATCTTCGCGATCAGGTTGCGCGCGGCATTGGCCAAAGCGGGATCGCCATGCCCCGCCACCCATTGCGCGCCCAGCACCGCCGCCTCGACCTCCTCGGGATTGAGCATCAACGGCGGCAGATCGAATCCGCTTTCCAGGACATAGCCGATCCCGGCCTCGCCGCGGATCGGCACGCGCTGTGCCATCAGAGCGGCGATATCGCGATAGACCGATCGTTTCGACGTCTCGAGTTCGGTGGCGATGGCGTCAGCCGTGATCGGCCGGCGCTCGCGGCGCAGGATCTGGACGATCTCGAACAGGCGGTCGGCGCGGCGCATGAAGTGGTCCTAGTGACATGCTGCTGCCACCATGCTGGCAGCAGGGTGGCAGTATGTCGACTCCCGCAACCAAGGGAGACCATCATGCTCAAGACCTATCATGGCAGCTGCCACTGCGGCGCGGTCGCGTTCGAAGCCGATCTCGATCTCGAAGCGGGCACCGGCAAGTGCAATTGCTCGATCTGCACCAAGCGCCGGGGCTGGGGGGTGAACATCAAGCCCGACGCCTTCCGCCTGCTCCAGGGCAAGGAAGCCCTGTCCGACTATCAATTCGGCACGCTGTCCGGCCATCACCGCTTCTGCCGGAATTGCGGTTGCGCACCGTTCGGCGACGGCCATGTCGAGCAGATCGGTGGCGATTATGTCAGCATCGCGGTCAACTGCCTCGACGACGCGACGCCGCAGGAACTGGCCGACGCCCCGGTCAACTATGCCAACGGCCGAGACAATCTCTGGTGGGAGAAGCCGGCGGTCACGTCTTATCTGTAAAACGAGTCGGCCCTTAGGGGCCGGCCGTCACAGCTTAACGAAGGCCAGCGAGTTGTTCGGATTCATCGGGATGACGAGCTGGTTCGCTTCGACATCGAGACACATCGACGCGGCGCTCGGGATGCCAGTCGCGATGAGCTGCGCTGGCTGGCCCGGGCGGATGCGCGAGACGCCGCCATTCACCACGCTGCTCACATATTTGGTGCCGTCGGGCATGATGACCAGCCCGTCATTGCCCGGCTGCGCCGCCTTTTCGGTCTTGATCAGCTTGGCGGCGGGCGAGAAGGTCAGGACTGAATCGTCGCCGATATTCACCACCACCACATTGCCGTCATTGTCGACCGCGACGCCGTTGGGGCGCGACAATGGCGCGCCTTCAAGGAAGACCGAGGTCTTGCCGTCGGGCGTGATCCGGTAGATCCGCCACGGCGTCTGGGCGTCGGCGCTGCCGGTCTGCGATCCATAGATGGTGCCGTCCTTCGCGACGGCAATATCGTTGAGCCAGGCGACGTCGGGGCTGGCGATCTCGCCCGCCGGGGCGCCGGTCTTCAGGTTGAACATGCGGATGACGGAGACGCGCTTCGCTCCGTCCGTCGTGTCGCCGTCGCTGTCGGCGAGGTAGAGCTTGCCGGCGTGTACGACACTGCCGAAGGGTTGGTTGAGCACGAGACCGTTGCGCGTCGCGCCGATCCATTTCGACGTGTGGACCGATCCGTCATGGTTGATCAACGAGACGAAGCCGTCGTTCGGCGCTTCCTTCTGCCCCGCGCCGCGGTTGACCGCGAGGATCAGGTTGCGCGTCGGATCGTAGCTGCAGCTCTCGGCATTCACGAGCGCACCATAGACCTTCACATTGGATGACATGGGATTGAACTTGCCCTCGGCGGTCACGCCGAGCGGGGTTCCGGCGGCAAACGGCTGCGGTGCGGCCGGAGCAGGGGCCTGCTGGGCCATGGCCGATGTGCTGGCCAGTAATAGGGTCGTGAGCGCGGCTGCGAAAACAGTCTTCATATCCTCATCCTCCCATAAGGCGTTGACGTCAGGCGCCGGCGTTGGTCAGCCGATCGAGTTGCCCTTCCGTCAGGTCCAGGCCGATCGACCCGGCAAGCTCTTCCATCTGCGCGACGCCGGTCGCACTCGCGATCGGCGCGGTGACGCCGGGCTGTGCCGCCAGCCAGGCAAGCGCGATCTGCGCGAGCGTCGCGCCGGTCTCGGCGGCGACGTCGTCCATCGCGGCCAGCACGGCCTTGCCCTTGCCCTCGAGCAAATCGCCCATCCGCCCGCCGCGCACGCTCTTGCCGAGATCGTCGGCCGAGCGGTATTTGCCGGTCAGGAAGCCCGAGGCGAGCCCGTAATAGGGCACCACGCCGATATCGTGGACGACGCAATAATCCTGCAGCTCGCCCTCGAACTTGTGGCGGCTGACCAGGTTATATTCGGGCTGCAGCACCTGATAATGCGGCAGGCCATGCGCCCTGGCCGCATCGCTCGCCGATTTGAGCCGCCCGGCATGGAAGTTGGACGCGCCGAGCGCGCGGATTTTGCCGGCGTCGATCAGCCTGGCGAAGGCAGCAAGCGCATCCTCCTGCGCGACCGCATCATCGTCCTGATGCGCGAAATAGAGATCGATCTGTTCGACGCCGAGCCGCTTGAGTGACGCCTCGGCCGCGGCGGCAATGCGCGCGGGCGCCAGCTTCTCGCCGCCCTCACCCGGGAGCATGCCGACCTTGGTCGCAATATGAACTTTGTCGCGCTTGCCGCTGCTGCGCAGCCATTCGCCGATCACGCTCTCGGATTCGCCGCCTTGATGGCCGGGCACCCAGGCCGAATAGACATCGGCGGTGTCGATCATCGTGCCGCCCGCCGCGACGAAGGCGTCGAGCACCGCGAAGCTGGTCGCCTTGTCGGCGGTCCAGCCGAACACATTGCCGCCGAGCACCAGCGGGGCGATGTGGAGATCGGTCGCGCCCAGGCGGCGAAGCGTCGTCATTGTTGTTCCTCTTCGATCTCGTTCGCCGAAACGGCGTTCATGTCGACGCTGTTGGCATCGAGCATCGCCGCGGCGTCGTTCAGCGCCCGCGCCTCGGCCGGTGTCGCCGCGCCGGGCGTGTCGCTGCCGCCCCCGCAGGAGGCGAGCAGCAATGCGCCGGCCAGCAGGGTGCCGGACCTTGAACAGGTCATCCGAGTCTCCGTTCGTTTGCGAGCTTGTCGACGGACCGTCCGGCCTGGCAATGTCAAAGTTGTCAGAGAAACACTTCGACACGATCAGCACGAACGGCCGGTTTATCAGTCCTCGATCTCGCTGCCGGCTGCCTTCATCGCATTGCCGGTCTTGTCGAGCGCCTTATCGGACGCATTGTCGATCGCGGCGCCGGCATTGTCGATCGATGCCTCGGCGGCGCCCAGCGCACGATCGGCGGCGGCGCCGGTATCGGCGGCGGCTTCGCTCATCGTCGCATTGGCGTCGGCGGCGATCGTGTCGGCGGCCTGGGCGGTTTCGTTCTGCGCCTTGGGGCTACAGGCGGCGAGGCCCAGGGCAGCGGTCACGGCAAGCGGCAGGACCAGGAATTTCGTCATCTGTCGGGTTCCTCTTCTGGGATGCGCTTCGGCATCGGCGCGTCGTGGCGAACGCTATCGAACGGGTCGGACGCGCGCAATGCGCTTCGGTTCCATGGCCTGCGTCGTTGACCTCATATAAAGATATCTTTATATCTACTTCGACAATGACCCTAGCCCTCGATATATTCCGCGCGCTTGCAGACGGCACCCGCCTGCGCATCCTCGCGTTGCTGCGCTCGATGGAGCTGTCGGTCGGCGAGCTCGCACAGGTGCTCGGCCAAAGCCAGCCACGCGTTAGCCGCCATGTGAAGATCCTGTGCGACGCAGGGCTCGCGGAGCGGCGCAAGGAAGGCAGCTGGGTGTTCGTGGCGCTGGGCACGGCCTCGAAGGTCGATCCGGTACTCGCGTCGCTCGACCAATGGGGCAAGCTCGAGCCCGATCATTGGGCAGTCGCCGACGCAGCACGCCTGGCGGCGGTGCGTGCCGACCGCGCTTCCTCGGCGGCGGTCTGGTTCGAGGCCAATGCCGGCCAATGGGACGCGATCCGCTCGCTCCACATCGCCGAGAGCGAGGTCGAGGCCGCGATGTCCGCCGTGCTGGGGGATGCACCGATCGGCCAGCTGATCGATATCGGCACCGGCACCGGCCGCATGCTCGAACTGTTCGCCGGCCGCGCAAAGCATGCGCTGGGCATCGATCGCAGCTCGGAAATGCTGCGTCTCGCCCGCGCAAAACTGTCCGAACGCGGCCTCGCCAATGCCGAGCTGCGCCAGGCCGATCTCTACGCGCTGCCGCTCGGCGACGGCGAGGCGGATGCGGCGATCCTGCATCACGTGCTCCATTTCGCGCAGCAGCCCGGCGCCGCGATCGCCGAAGCGGCGCGGGTGCTGGCCGACGGCGGGCGCCTGCTCATCGCCGATTTCGCGCCGCACGATCGCGAGGAACTGCGCACGCGCGATGCGCACACGCGCCTCGGCTTTTCCGACGAGCAGATCGCGGCATGGTTCGACGCCGCCGGGCTGACCTCCGCGCGCACCGAGACGCTGGAGGGCGGCGAACTGACGGTGAAGCTCTGGCTCGCCCGCAAGGCGACCACGCAAAAACAGATACCGGTACGAGAGGTTAAGGCAGCATGACGACCCAGAACCCGCAAAGCGAAGCGCGCCGCGCCCAGGCGTCGCCCTTGTTCGCCGATCTCGCGGGCGACGCTCAGGTATCGTTCGAATTCTTCCCGCCCAAAACGCCCAAGATGGAAGAGACGCTGTGGGAGGCCGTGAAGACGCTCGAGCCGCTCGCTCCGCGCTTCGTCTCAGTCACCTATGGTGCCGGCGGATCGACCCGTGAGCGCACCCATGCGACTGTCGCGCGCATCCAGCGCGAGACCTCGCTGGCCGCCGCCGCGCACCTCACCTGCGTCGAGGCGAGCAAGGCCGAGATCGATCAGGTCGCCGAAGAATATTGGGCGGCGGGGATCCGGCACATCGTCGCACTGCGCGGTGACCCGCCCGTTGCCGGCGCGAAGTTCGCGGCGCATCCCGACGGTTACGAGAATGCGGCGGCCTTGGTCGCCGGATTGAAGAAGCTCCACCCGTTCGAGATTTCGGTCGCGGCCTATCCCGAATGCCACCCGGATTCGCCGGACTCGACGGCCGATATCGACAATCTCAAGCGCAAGCTGGATGCCGGTGCCAACCGCGGCATCACGCAATTCTTCTTCTCGCCCGAAGCGTTCTTCCGCTTCCGAGACCGCGTTGCGGCGGCGGGCATCACGGCGGAGATCGTTCCCGGCATCCTGCCCGTCTCCAACGTCGCGCAGACCCGCAAATTCGCGGCGATGTGCGGGGCGGAAATCCCCGACTGGATGGGCCGGCTGTTCGACGGGCTCGACGATCATCCCGCCGCGCGCCAGCTCGTCGCGGCGACCGTCGCCGCGGAAATGTGCCGCCGCCTCTATGCCGGCGACGTGCGCAGCTTCCATTTCTACACGCTCAACCGCGCCGAGCTGAGCTTCGCGATCTGCCACATGCTGGGCCTGCGCGCGAAGACGTCGGCGCACGAAGCGGCAGCCTGAGGACCATGACCATGACCGCACGCGAAAGATTGCTGGCCGAAGCCGCCAAGCGCATCCTGATCACCGACGGCGCCTTCGGCACCGAGATCCAGAACTGGAAGCTGAACGAGGCCGATTATGCCGGCTCGCTCGGCCTGGCCAAGGACCAGAAGGGAAATAACGACATCCTCGCGCTGACCAAACCCGAGGTGCCGGAGACGATCACGCGCGAATATCTCGATGCGGGGTCGGATATCGTCTCGACCAACACCTTCAGCGCGAACGTGATCAGCCAGGCCGATTATGCCGCGGAGAGCCTGGTCAAGGAGATCAACATCGCCTCCGCGCAGATCGCCCGCCGGCTCGCCGACGAATATGAGGCGAAGGACGGGCGCCCCCGCTTCGTCGCCGGCGCGATCGGGCCGACCAACAAGACCTTGTCGCTGTCGCCGGACGTCAACGATCCCGGCTTTCGCGAGATCGACTTCGATTATCTGAAGAGCGTGTATCGCGAGCAGACCGATGCGCTGCTCGAAGGCGGGGTGGATTTCATCCTGATCGAGACGGTGTTCGATACGCTCAACGCCAAGGCTGGCGTCATGGCGGCACTCGAGGCAGCGGACGATCTCGGCCGCGACGTGCCGATCATGCTGTCGATGACGCTGACGGATTTGTCGGGCCGCAACCTATCGGGCCACACAGTCGAGGCTTTCTGGCATGCGGTGCGGCACGCCAAGCCGATCACCATCGGGCTCAACTGCTCGTTCGGCGCGGAACAGCTTCGCCCGCATGTGCGCACCCTGAGCGACATCGCCGACACGCTGATCATGGTCTATCCGAACGCCGGCCTGCCCAACGAGCTCGGCGAATATGACGAGATGCCGGTGACCACCGCCGGACTGGTGCGCGAATGGGCGGCGAACGGCCAGGTCAACATCCTGGGCGGCTGCTGCGGATCGACCCCGGCGCATATCGCGGCGATCGCCAAGGCAGTGGCCGAACTCGCTCCGCGCACGCCGGCGGTGCCGCCGGTGAAGACGCGGCTTGCGGGGCTGGAGCCCATGACGATGGCGGCATAAGCGCAGGACAACCAACCGTTCGTGTCGAGCGAAGTCGAGACACAATGACGGCGCGCTGACCCAGGTTTCTCGACTTCGCTCGAAACGAACGGATTTTATTTTGGCCTCTGCTCCCTCCTCTGCCCAGTTCGTCAATATCGGCGAGCGCACCAACGTCACCGGATCGGCGCGCTTCAAGAAGCTGATCATGGCGGGCGACTATCCCGCTGCGGTCGAAGTCGCGCTGCAGCAAGTGGAATCGGGCGCGCAGGTGCTCGACGTCAACATGGACGAGGGCCTGCTCGACGCCGAAGTGGCGATGACCACCTTCCTGAAGCTGATCGCCGCCGAACCCGATATCGCGCGCATCCCTTTCATGATCGACAGCTCGAAATGGTCGGTGATCGAAGCCGGGCTGAAATGCGTCTCGGGCAAGCCGATCGTGAATTCGATCAGCATGAAGGAGGGCGAAGCTCAGTTCCTGTCTCAGGCGAAGAAGGTCATGCAGTACGGCGCCGCCGTCGTCGTCATGGCGTTCGACGAGGTCGGTCAGGCGGATACCCAGGCACGCAAGGTCGAGATCTGCGAACGCGCCTATAACCTGCTGATGGGAATCGGCTTTCCGCCCGAGGATATCATCTTCGATCCCAACATCTTCGCGGTCGCGACGGGGATCGAGGAGCACAATAATTACGGCAACGACTTCATCGAGGCGTGCAAGGAGATCAAGGCGCGGCTGCCGCATTGCCACATCTCCGGTGGCCTCTCGAACCTGAGCTTCTCGTTCCGCGGCAATGAGCCGGTGCGCCGCGCGATGCACTCGGTGTTCCTGTACTATGCGATCCCCGCCGGGCTCGACATGGCGATCGTCAATGCCGGGCAGCTCGACGTCTACGACACGATCGACCCCGAGCTGCGCCAGGCCTGTGAGGACGTCGTCCTCAACAAGGACGATGGCGCGACCGAGCGGCTGATCGCGCTCGCCGAACGCTACAAGGGCACAGACGAAGTCGCCGAAAAGCAGGCGGCCGAATGGCGCGGCTGGCCCGTCGCCAAGCGGCTCGAACATGCGCTGGTCAAGGGCATCGACGCGCATGTCGTCGACGATACCGAGGAATGCCGCCAGCTCTTCGCGCGCCCGATCGAAGTGATCGAAGGTCCGCTGATGGACGGCATGAACGTCGTTGGCGACCTGTTCGGATCGGGCAAGATGTTCCTGCCCCAGGTGGTGAAATCGGCGCGCGTGATGAAGAAGGCGGTGGCGCATCTGCTTCCCTTCATCGAGGCGGCGAAGGAGCCCGGCGCGCGCGGCAAGGGCAAGATCATCATGGCGACCGTGAAGGGCGACGTGCATGATATCGGCAAGAACATCGTCGGCGTCGTGCTTCAGTGCAATGGCTTCGACGTGGTGGACATGGGCGTCATGGTGCCCTGGTCCGCCATCCTCGCCGCCGCCAACGAGAATGACGCCGACATGATCGGTCTGTCGGGCCTGATCACCCCGTCGCTCGACGAGATGGTCACCGTCGCCGAGGAGATGAAGCGCGCCGGCATGAAGATGCCGCTGCTGATCGGTGGCGCCACCACGTCGAAGGTTCATACCGCGCTCCGCATCGCGCCCGCTTATGACGGCCCGGTGGTGCATGTGCTCGACGCCAGCCGCGCGGTCGGCGTCGCCTCGACCCTGGTCAGCGACACGCAGAAGGATGCCTTCGTCCTCAAGACCGCCGACGAATATGAGGCAGTCCGCGTCGCCCGCGCCGGCCGCACCCAGAGCGAGCTCGTCCCGCTGAAGGTTGCCCGCGACAATGCGTTCGACGCGGACATGAGCCTCAAGCCGCCGACGCCGCACCAACCCGGCGTGCACATCTTCCGCGACTGGGACCTGGCCGAGCTGCGCGAGATCATCGACTGGACGCCCTTCTTCCGCGCCTGGGAATTGGCCGGCAACTACCCCGCGATCCTCGAGGACAAGGTCGTCGGGGAAAGTGCGCGCAGTCTGTTCGCCGACGCAAACGCGATGCTCGACAAGATCATCGCCGAAAAATGGCTGACCGCGCGCGCCGTGACTGGGCTGTGGCCGTGCGTGCGGCATGAGGACGATATCTTCGTCGATCCCGAGGGCGTGTGGAATCCCGAGGAACTCGGCGGGCTCGAGCATCTGGGCCTTGTCGAGAATGACGATCTCGTACGCATCCCGATGCTGCGCCAGCAGATCGCCAAGCGCGAGGGCAGGGCGAATATGTGCCTGTCCGATTTCATCAGCCGCGACGGCGATTGGCTCGGCGGCTTTGCGGTCAGCATCCACGGCATCGAACCGCACCTCGCTCGCTTCAAGGCAGCGATCGACGATTATTCGGACATCCTGCTGAAGGCCCTGGCCGACCGCTTCGCCGAGGCGCTGGCCGAGGCGCTGCACCGCCATGTCCGCACCACCCTCTGGGGCTATGCGCCGGATGAGCAGCTGACCAACGAAGCGCTGATCAAGGAACAATATCGCGGCATCCGCCCGGCACCCGGCTATCCTGCCTGCCCGGACCACAGCCTGAAGCCGACGCTGTTCAAGTTGCTCGATGCGCACCACGCGACGGGCATCTCGCTGACCGAGAGCTTCGCGATGTTGCCGACCGCGGCGGTCTCCGGCTTCTATTTCGGCCATCCCCAGGCGGAATATTTCGGCGTTGCCCGTGTCGGCCGCGACCAGCTCGAGGAATATGCCGAACGGCGTGGGATCGATCTCCCGACGGCGGAGCGCTGGCTGCGGCCTAACCTGGACTAGGCAATGTTTGTCTAGGGGATTCCCTCTTCCGGTTCGTGCTGAGCTTGTCGAAGCACTGTTCTTGTTCTCGATCGCCGAAAGAACAGCCCTTCGACAAGCTCAGGGCGAACGGAAGGGGAGAGCAAACGTTACGTCTGCACCGCAGCCTGCGCACCCATCGTGTCAGGTTCCTCCACCACGCCCGCCAATGCCTGCAGCGCCGCGACATGCCCGCGAAACGCGACACGTCCCGGCCGGGTCAGCGACGCCCAGGTCCGCTGCCGCCCATCCATCGCTGCCTTGCGCAGCCGGACATAGCCGGCTTCGGACAAAGCCGAGAGGTGCTTCGACAGCACGGAATCGCTGACATCGGCGGTCTCGCGCAGCATCGCGAATTCGGCATCCTGCACTGCAGCCAGCACTGCCATGATCTGCAGCCGCGCCGGTGGGTGGATCACCGGATCGAAGGCCAGCCGTGGCACGCTCACGCGGCCACACCCATCTCGCGCCGGAATGCGCGCTGCCACAGGATGCTGGCATAATAAGCGAGCCCCGCAGTGACGCCGCCGATCGCCACTGGCGCCCAGTGGATGCCGCGCTCACGGGCCAGCCAGACGCTGGCGAGATACAAAGCGAGAAAGATCGCCAGCATCGTGAAGGTGATGGGGCGGGTGCGTCCGGAGCGATAGCCGTTGATGAACATGCCCGTCCGCCGGCGATCCCACCGGACGATCAGCGCCACGCACGCGATCAGCGCCGCTTCTGCCACCAGCGTATAAAGCGTCGGCAAGGCCGGCGTGGCGACCAGGCATCCCATGACGGCGCCGAACGCCAGATGGCGCGCGGGCGGACAATCCGCCGCAGCGGCCAGACGGGCCTGCGATGCGCGCATCGCGGCCAGTGCCTCGGCTGCGTCGGTGGATGATGTGGACATGTGAATCTCCCTTTCCAATGTGGAAAGTGATGCGCTTCGCTTTCCACATCGTCAAGTCGTAATTTTCCACATTGGAAAGTGAATGGCCCTCCCGATTACGACGGGAAGGGTGAGGGTTAACCCTCTATTACCCTTCCCATATCTCCCGCTCCGGCGCATTCCCCCGCGTGAAGGAGCAAGCCCCCCATGCGCCGCATCATCCCGTTCATCGCCCTCGCGCTGACCGTCCCCGCCGCCGCCCAACGCGGCGCGCCCTTCACCATCGCCGAGACGGGCCAGGGCTTCGCGACGATCGACGACGCGGTGCAATCGGTGCGCATGGGCACTGCGACGATCCTCATCGCGCCGGGCGTCTACCACCAATGCACCGTGCAGGCGGGCGGGGTGATCACCTTCAAGGCAGTCCAGCCCGGCACCGCGATCTTCGACGGCACGACGTGCGAGGGCAAGGCGGCTTTCGTGCTGCGTGGCCAGGGATCGACCGTCGACGGCCTCGTCTTTCGCAACATGCGCGTGCCCGATGGCAACGGCGCCGGCGTGCGGACCGAGATGGGCAGCCTCACCGTCACCAATTCGATGTTCATGGACAGCCAGGAAGGCATTCTCGGCGGAGAACCGGTCAACCAGAAGATCGTGATCGACCGCTCGACCTTTGCCGGGCTCGGCCAGTGCGACGAGACGCCGGACTGCGCCCATGCCATCTATCTCGCCAATCAGGGATCGGTCTCGATCACCAATTCGCGCTTCGAACGCGGCACCGGCGGCCATTATGTGAAGCTGCGCATCCCCAATATCTCGATCACCGACAACAGCTTCGACGATACCGCCGGGCGCAAGACCAATTACATGATCGACCTGCCGGAAGGATCCACCGGCCTGATCACGCGCAACACGTTCGTCCAGGGGCGGCAGAAAGAGAACTGGACCGGTTTCGTGGTGGTCGCCGCGGAGGCGCGCAACTACCGCTCGGCCGGCCTGCGCGTGGAAGGCAATGTCGCGAGCCTCGCCCCGGGCGAGACGCGCAGCCCGGCCTTCGTCGCGGACTACAGTCATGAGCGGCTGGCGGTCGGCGCGAACAAGCTCGGCACCGGTATCCGGATGTTCGAGACGCGCTGAGCCTTTGTCGCGAGATGCGCCGGCGCGCTATAGGCCGGTCATGCCGTATCTCTTCCTCGCCATCGCGATCGCTTCGGAGGTCTGCGCGACTTCCTTCATGAAGCTGTCCGATGGCTTCACCCGCCCGGTGCCGGCGATCGTCACCGCGATCGGCTATGCGATCGCCTTTTATTTCCTGTCGCTGACCCTGAAGACAGTGCCGACTGGCATCGCCTATGCGATTTGGTCGGGCGTTGGCATCGTCCTGATCGCGGCGATCGCCTGGATCTTCCAGGGGCAGAAGCTCGACACTGCTGCCATGGCCGGGATGGCGCTGATCATCGCTGGCGTCGTCGTGATGAACGTCTTCTCGAAAGCGGCGGCGCACTGATCTTCGGCTATGGCCGTTCAGTCAGCGGTTCGGTTCGCTCGTAATAGGCCGTCCAGATGAGACCGAGAGCAGTCATGCCCAGCCAGAGGACTGCGCCGAACAGCCAGCCGTCGCCCACCGCAAACTCCACGACAAGCCATGCGAGAAGCACCGACGCCATCCCGACCCGATAGAGTGAGCGGTTCGGCCGCCGTGACCGTGTTTCGAAGAGCCAGCCCACACCAAGGAGGGCCAGAAACACAAGGCCACCCCTCACCGATCGAATCGAGATTCCCGCGCTCGCAAAATACAGGATGGCCAGCCACACCGGGAACATCGGGCTGCGCGATAGACGAAAGCCGGTCTTCGGTTCGCCGCCGTCCATAGGCCTAGCGCCACACCGGATTGGCGGTGAGGTCCGCCGGATACATCGTCAGATATTGCGCCATGCGTGGCCGATCGGTGCGGTTCGGGCTGGCGCCGTGCGGCAGGTCCTGCCGCCAGATGATCATGTCGCCAGCGTCTGCCGCAATCGTCACCGCCCCGCCGCTCAGGTCGACCTCGCGCGGGTCGCTATCGCCCACATTCTCAAGCCAGCCCTCGATCCCCTTGTGGAAACCCGGCACGAGCTGGAGCGCGCCCTGATCGGCGGACGTATCGGTGAGATAGAGGATGCCCTGAGTCGCGAACGGGATGGGCAGGGCCAGGCTCATGTCGAAATGCAGGCGCGGTCCGGGAAAGGCATAGCCCGGCCGCTCGGGCGGATTGAAGCTCAGCCGATCAGTGATCATCCAGAGATCGCTGGTACCCCAGAGTTGGGCATGTGCCTTGTGCACGCGGTGCGATTGCCGTGCCGCCTCCATCGCCGGGTCCTGGAAGTGCTGGACCATGATGCCGTTGGGGCGGCGCACATACCAGCTGTCCCGATCGTCCGGCGTGGCGTTCACCTGGCGCCAGAGCAGTTCTTCAGCCGCTCTGGCCTGTTCCGCGCTGATCGCCCGGCGCAGGATGACGTAACCATGCTCGTCCCAATGCGCCAGATCGTCCCGGCCAAGCACGGCCGGCGCGTCGTCGATCGCCTGCAGCATTCGCACGACCGCTTCAGGGGGCGGCGCGCCGTCGAGCCACGCATGGAACCGCGCGACCTTCACCGGATCGGCTTCTCCGGCAGTCTGCAGGATCCACGCCCGGAACGCCGCGAAGTCGGGTCGTTCGTCGCCGAGATAGGTCAGCGTCTGCTCGAGGCCGAGCCCCAGCACATCGAGCATCGGACGCAGCTCGGTTGCCCGAGTCGGCTGGGCTTGCGACCGGAAGCTGTGCCGCGCCCAGAATTCCTCGAGGCCCCGGACATCGAGCTGATCGTCAGGAGCGGAAGCGCGCGCGGCTGAGGAAGCGGTCATAGGCCCGGCAACATCGGCGAGCGTCGCGCGCCCGTCAATCGATCCTCTTATGAGGGACAGGTCGAGCCCGGCCCCGCATCGAGATCGAGGCAGCGCCCGTCCGGCTTCGGCGCGGAGACCGGCAGGCCGATCAGCCCGGCGAGCGTCGGCATGATGTCGACCGTCTCGACCGACAGCGGCTGTTCGAAGCCGACCATGCCCTTGCGCCAGAACAGGATCGGCACGCGCCGGTCATAATCCCAGAAGCTGCCATGGGTGGCGACGCTGCTCTTGGTCGGATCGGCGATCGGCGTGACGCGCGGCTTCATCGCCACCACGATGTCGCCCGATCGCGGCGCATAATAGGACGCCCGGGCGCGCTGCAGTAGAGTCCAGGTCTCGGGTGGGCCGCTCGGCGTGGGTGTCGCGGCGATCTGGTCCCGGCTGAACGCGGCATAGACCTGCGGATGCGCGCGGATGCGGACGAGCGCTTCCTTCAGCACCGCGGCACGTTGCGCCCTGGTGAGCTTGGGATCGATCCAGACGTCGCCCGATCCGGCATCGCCATAGAGCAGCGATCCGGTCACCTTGAGCTTCAGCTTGGCGATGATCTCCTTGCCGATCGCAGCCGGGGTGAAGGCCGGATCGATCCGCGCGGCCTCTGGAGCGGCATGCTCGCGGTTGCGTTCGGGCAGGTCGTGCCCGCCATGGTCGGCGGTCAGGACCACGGCATAATCGACGCCGGTCTTGTCGAGCACATCGAAGAACGAGCCGAGCGAGCGGTCGAGATTGGCGAGCTGAACGCACATCTCGTTGCCTTCGGTGCCATAGCCATGGCCGACATAGTCGGTGGCCGAGGCGCCGACCGCGATCAGGTCGGTCGTGCTGCCCTGGCCGAGTTTCATGTCCTGAACCATGCCAGCGGCGAGTGCGAGGATCGAGGCGTCGAAGGCGGGCGAGGCGCGAAATTTGTTCACGTCGCCGGCAGCACGCTCGAAGCGGCCGCTGCCGACCGTCTTGCCGCCGCCGACCGGAATGGCGCGGTCGTGCGGCAGGCAGAAATCGGGCTCGTCGAGCGGCCCCTGCGCCTGGGCGAGCAGCGCCGCAACCGTCGTGTTCGTCCGCTCGACCACCGGCGGCACGGCGCGGCCGGCATAGGAAACGAACGCCTTGCCGTCCCACCACCAGAGCTCATCGACCCTGTGGCCGCCCATCATCACCGCGGCGCGGTCCTTGCCCGCGACCGAGACGATGCGCGCCGCGGGATTCGTCGCCTTCATCCGCTCGCCGAGCGTCGGCACGAGCAGATGCTTGTCCGACACGGTATATTTGGAAGAGGTGCTACCGGGCACGCTCTCGTCCTCGGCGCAATAGACCTGTTTGTCGGCGCGCGGCGTCTTCAGATCGGCCCAGTTGTTGGCGATGATCCCGGTATGCTCGGGGCGGAAGCCCGAGAGGATCGTCGAATGGCCCGGGCAGGTCTCGGTCGCGGCATGGCTCTGATAGCCCGACGGGAAGACCGCGCCGTCCAGCAGCCGCCTGAAACCGCCAGTGAAGCGGTTGCGATATTCGGCGAACAGGTCGGCGGAGAACTGGTCGACCGAGATGGCGACGATCAACCTGGGGGGCGTCGTCGGCGTGGTGACAGGTGCGGGCGGCAGAGTATCCTGAGCGGAGAGGGGCGCCGCGATCGCGATGGCGGCCAGGGTGGCGAAAGATGCCAATCTTTTCACGTAATGATTCTCCGCGCTCAGGTGCAATGCACCGCGCCCGCCGCTATGGGCCAGCACGGGACTGCCGACAAGGATGGCCGATGCGCGCGTTGGGTTACCTGATTGTGACGTTTATGGCCGCACTGGCCGCGTTGGCTGGCGCGCATGCCGAAGGCCCGGCGGCGCTCGGCAAAGGGCCGCACCTTGCGATAAGGCTGGTCGCCGAGACGACGACGCCGGCTGCGGGGCAGGATGTGACGCTCGCACTCGACTCGCGGCCCGAGCCAGGCTGGCACGGCTATTGGCAGAATCCCGGCGATGCGGGTTTCCCGGCGACGCTCAAATGGACTCTCCCGAAGGACGTCGCCGTCGGCGAGCCCGCCTATCCCGTGCCCGGCATGCTGCTGATGGCCGGTCTGATGAATTATGTGTTCGAGGCACCCTATGCGCCTTTGGTCACGCTCAAGGTACCCGCGGGCCTCGCGACGGGAACGAGCCTGCCGGTGAAGCTCCACGCGCAATATCTGGTCTGCACCAAGACGCTTTGCGTGCCCGAGGAAGCCGATCTGTCGGTTGATCTGATCGTGGGCGATGGTGCCGTCTCTGCCGAGAGCCGGACGCGTTTCGATGCGTGGCGTCGCGCCATTCCAAAGCCGCTCGATGCAAAGGGGAGCTTCCAGAAAGAAGGTGAGCGGATCCGGATCGCCGTGCCGTATCCGGCGGGCGCGCCGCTGGCGGATGCCTATTTCTTCCCGATCACCACGGGGCTGGTCGATTACGCGGCCGAGCAGAAGGTGACACGCGATGGCGACCGCGTCGTGATCGAGACCAGGGCGGGCACAGGCGGCACCGGCCCGCTGGTCGGCGTATTGCGGATCGCGCCGGGGCAGGGGCTGATGGTGACGGCAGCGGCCGGCACTGTGGCGGCGGCATTGTCATCCGCAGGCGCGCCTGACGGCGTGCTGATGGCGACCTTGATCGCCTTTGCCGGCGCGATGCTCGGCGGGCTGATCCTCAACATCATGCCCTGCGTCTTCCCGATCCTCAGCCTCAAGGCACTGAGCCTTGCGCGGGGCCATCTCGACGAGCGCTCGGCGCGGCACGAGGCGCTGGCCTATACCGCTGGCGTCGTTGCGGTGTGCGTGGCGCTGGGCGGCGCGATCCTCGCGCTACGGGCAGGAGGGAGCGCGGTCGGCTGGGCATTCCAGCTGCAGGACCCGCGCGCGATCATGGTGCTGTTGCTGCTGACCGTGGCGCTCGCGCTCAACCTTGGCGGGCTGTTCGAGATCCCGACGCCGCGCTTCGTCAACCAGGCGGGCGGGGCGAGCGGCGCCTTCGCCACCGGCGCGCTCGCCGCCTTCATCGCCACCCCATGCACTGGTCCGTTCATGGGTGCGGCGCTGGGCGCGGCGCTGGTCCTCCCGTGGCCCGCTGCGCTCGCAGTGTTCGCCGGCCTCGGCCTCGGTCTTGCCTTGCCCTTCCTGGCCCTCGGTTTCGTGCCCGCGCTCCGCAAGCGCCTGCCCAAGCCCGGCGCATGGATGGAGACATTCCGCCGCATCCTGGCGATCCCGATGTGGCTGACCGCGATCGCGCTCGTCTGGGTGCTCGGCCGCCAGACCGGCGTCGATGGCATGACTCAGGGGTTGCTCGTCGCGCTCGGCGCGGCAATCGTGCTGTGGGCCGCAGGCCGGCGTCAGGCGCGCGGCCTGGGCTTCGGCATCACCGCCATGGTGATGCTGCTTGTGATCGTCGCCGGCGGCATCTGGCTCGCCGCGACGGCGCACCGCCCGCAGGCCGGCCCGGCGCAGACCACGGGCTCGGCCGAACCCTTCAGCGAAGCGCGGCTCGCGACACTCCGTGCCGAGGGCCGGCCGGTCTTCGCCTATTTCACCGCTGACTGGTGCCTGACCTGCAAGGTCAACGAGAAGGTCGCGATCGAGACCGACACGGCACAGTCCGCCTTTGCCGCACACAAGGTCGCGGTGATGGTCGGCGACTGGACCGATGGCGATCCCGTGCTTGGCCGCTTCATCCAGGCGCATAACCGTGCCGGCGTGCCGCTCTACCTCTATTATCCGCCGGGCGGCGCCGAGCCGGAGGTGCTCCCGCAGGTCCTTACGCCTGGTATGCTGGCCAAACTCGGCACCTGAAAACGCCCCTTGTGCGCCGCAACAAAACGTCGCAGCATGGAACTTGCGGGACACAGGGGGCTTTACCGTTCGATGGGGACACGACGCGCGTTTGACGAGATCATGGGGCAGAGCGGCTCGACCACGCCGCGACCGGAACTCGCCGCGCTCGGTAGCTGGCTCGACGAGACCCCTGACGCCGAACTTCGCCGCCGCCAGCAATCGGCTGAGGCGACCTTCCGCCAGCTCGGCATCACCTTCGCGGTCTATGGCGACAGCGATGCCTCGGAACGCATCATCCCGTTCGACATCGTGCCGCGAATCTTCCTCGCCGACGAATGGGCGCGCCTGTCCGAAGGGCTGGTGCAGCGCGTCGAGGCGATCAACGCATTCCTCGACGATATCTATGGCGAGCGGAAGATCCTCCAGGCGGGCGTCCTTCCCGAGGACCTGATCTTCGGCAACCCGCAGTTCCGGCCCGAGATCGCCGGCATGCGGCCGCCGCACGGCATCTGGGCGCATATCTGCGGTATCGATCTGGTGCGCACCGGGCCGGACGAATTCTTCGTGCTAGAGGACAATGCCCGCACGCCCTCGGGCGTCAGCTACATGCTGGAGAACCGCGAGGCGATGCTGCGCCTTTGCCCGGAGCTGTTCCGCGATTTCCGCGTGGCGGCGGTAGACTCGTATCCCGACCGTTTGCTCGAGACGATGAAGTCGGTTGCGCCGCACGGGTCCGGCCAGAACCCGGTCTGCGTCGTGCTGACGCCGGGCCATTTCAACTCGGCCTATTATGAGCACAGCTTCCTCGCGGATTCGATGGGCATCGAACTGGTCGAGGCAGCGGATCTCGTGGTCGATGACGACATCGTCTGGATGCGCACCATCGCCGGCCGGGTGAAGGTCGACGTGATCTATCGCCGCATCGACGACGATTATCTCGATCCCCTCGTGTTCCGCCCGGATTCGATGCTCGGCGTGCCTGGCCTGATCGCGGCATATGCCGCCGGCAATGTCGCCCTGCTCAACGCGCCCGGCAACGGCATCGCCGACGACAAGGCGATCTACAGCTATATGCCGGAGATCGTCCGCTTCTATTCCGGCGGCGAGCCCAAGCTGCCCAATGTCGAGACCTGGCGCTGCCGCGAGCCCCAGGCGCTTAAATACGTCCTCGACAACCTCAAGGACGTGGTGGTGAAGCTGGTCGACGGCTCGGGCGGCTATGGCATGCTGGTCGGGCCGACCGCGACCAAGGCCGAGATCGAAACCTTCCGCGCCGCGCTGATCGCCGAGCCGCATCGCTATATCGCGCAGCCGACCCTGGCGCTGTCGACGGTGCCGACTTTGAGCGATAGCGGCCTTGCGCCGCGGCATGTCGACTTCCGTCCGTTCGTGCTGACCGGCTCCAAGGGTATCCAGGTGGTGCCCGGCGGCCTGACGCGCGTAGCGCTCAAGGAAGGCTCGCTGGTGGTGAATTCGTCGCAAGGCGGCGGCACCAAGGACAGTTTCGTGCTGATGGACGGCGGGAATACGCAGGCCCAGACGCAGACTGGGGGCGGTATGAGCCAGGGGCAGGGGGGCGCCTGATGCTTTCCCGCACCGCCTCATCGCTCTACTGGCTCGGCCGCTATATCGAGCGCGCCGACTTCATCGCTCGGCTGGTCGAGGCGACCGTCCGTCTCGACGTGCTGTCGCCGCGCCCGGCGGGGGAGGCGGCCTGGGCCAGCGCGCTCGCCGTGACCGAGACCGACACCGCCTTCGCCGCCACCGGCGAGACCATGACTCAGCAACATGTCGCGCGCTTCCTCACGCTCGACGGCAGTCATCCGGGGTCGATCGTCCGCTGCCTTGACATGGCACGCAACAACGCGCGCGCCGTCCGCACCGCGCTCACCCGCGAGGCCTGGACGGCGATCAACCGTGCCTGGCTGATCTTCCACAGCCGCTCCAGCCCCGGCGGCGCCACCGCCACGCTCGGCCTGGTCGATGCGGTGAAGACCGAGGCACGCGGTTTCGAAGGTGCGATCCACCGCATGCTGCGTAACCAGACGACCTGGTTCATCCGGCTCGGCCAGGCAGTCGAGCGCGCCGACAACACCGCGCGCCTGCTCGACGTGAAATATCATTTGCTGCTGCCCGAAGGCGAGCAGGTCGGCGGCGTGGTCGACCGCGACCAATGGACCACGATCCTGCAGACCGTCTCGGCCGTGACGGCCTATCGCTGGCTTTATTCGGAAGGGCTGCGGCCCGCGAACGTGATCGACCTGCTGATCTCCCGCGCCGAACTGCCGCGCAGCCTCGCCGCTTCGGCCGAGGAGACGCTCGAGATCCTCAACCTGCTCGCCAAGCGCACCGGCCTGCACGGCGAGGCGGACCGTATGGCCCGCATGCGGCAGCAGCGCCTGGCCAAGACGCGTTCCGGCGAGGTCATCGCCAGCGGGCTGCACCAATATCTCCAGGCCTTCAACGCTGAGAATGATCTTCTCCACGAGGCGATCGGCCGGCAGTTCAAGTTCGGCTGATGCGGATAACCGTAGACCACCGCACGACCTATCGCTTTTCGGTTCCCCAAGGCCGCGTCACCCAGCTCCTTCGTCTCACCCCGAGCGGCACTGACGGCCAGGCCGTCGCGAGCTGGGGCATCCATGTCGATTGCGACGCCCGGATGCGCCACGGCCGCGACGGCTTCGGCAACCGCACGACGATGCTCTATGTCGATGGGCCGATCCACGGCATCGAGATCGAGGTGTCGGGCGAGGTCCTGACCAATGGCAGCGACGGCGTGCTGCACGGATCGGTCGAGCCGCTGCCGCCGGCCGTCTTCCTGCGATCGACGCCGCTGACCGAAGCGGGCGGCGCGCTCGCCGGTTTCGCGGCCGATGCGGTCGCGTCGGTGAGCGATGCGGTCGAGCGGATGCATGTACTGAATGTCGCCTTCCACAAGCATTTCACGCTCGATCGCGGCCGGCCGGTATCGGGGCGGAGCGCAGCCGAGGCTTTCGAGTCGAAGTCCGCGACGCTGCGCGACTTCGCCCAGATGTTCACTGCAGGCGCGCGCGGGTTGGGCGTGCCGGCGCGCTATGTCTCGGGCTACAGTTCTGCCTGTTTCATCGGCGATACGCCGCCCGCGCCGCATGGCTGGGCTGAGGTCTTTATCGAGGGGCTGGGCTGGGTGGCCTTCGACCCCTGCACCGGCCTGTCGGCTGACGACGCCTATGTGCGGGTCGCGGTTGCGCTGGATTCGGCCGGGGCGGCGCCCGTGGCGGGGTCGCGGCTGGGCGAAGGGCATGAGGAGCTGGACGTGGATCTGCACGTCGGGCGCGACAGCGCGCAGGACTAGTTCTTAAAGCCCGTCCGCTGAAGGGGAGGGGCTTGATTTGGCCTAAGCCAGCTCGTCCGCCATCAACACATTCTTCTGCGCCGGCGGGGCATAGGTCGCATCCTCGTCGGTCAGCAGGGCCCAGCCAGTTGGGCCGAGCACTTCGATCGGGCGATAGCGCGTCTTGTACGCCATCCGCTCCGATCCCTTCACCCAATAGCCGAGATAGACATAGGGCAGGCCGATGCTGCGCGCGCGCAGGATATGGTCCATGATGATCATGTTGCCGAGGCCCGCGCGTAGCGGATGGTCGGCGTCGAAGAAGCTGTAGATCATCGACAGCCCGTCGGCCTGCTGGTCGGTCAGGCACGCCCCGATCAGCCGCCCGCGCACGCCGTTCTGCGCCGGTTCGCGATATTCGATGATGTAGCTGTTGACCGGCGAATGCTCGACCATGTCGGCATAATCACCCTCGTCCATATCCGCCATGCCGCCGCCGGGATGGCGCGAGGCGAGATAGCGGCGCAGCAGCTGATATTGCTCGTCGGTCGCCCAGGCGCGGCAGGCAGTGACTTCCATGTCGCTGTTGCGGCGGATTTGCTTGCGCTGAGTCCCGTTGGGCACGAAGTCCGATGCCACGACGCGGACCGAGACGCAGGCGGTGCAGCCGGCGCAGCTCGGCCGGTACGCGACCGACTGGCTGCGGCGAAAACCGATCCGGCCCAACGCATCGTTGAGGTCGCCCGCATGCGGACCGTTGAGTTCAGTGAAGACCTTCCGCTCCTGGCGTCCCGGAAGATAGGGGCAGGGCGACGGGCTCGTCACGAAGAAGCGCGGAAAACGAAATGGCGCGGTCACCGCCTACAACCCCCTTTTCCACCCCGGCCCGATGCCTGGTTCGCCGCTGTTATGAATCGCCTGAGTCGTGATGAAAAGCGGCTTTACCATGAAAGAGAGTTAACGCCGCGGTTGGATTGAGTCTTGGAGATTCACGCCCCGGGCGGACTTGACGCGCATCATATCTCACCCGGCGACTCGCGAATAGAGTCGCCGGAATCGTTTCGTCGCAGTTCTGATTCAGTTCGTCAGGCGAGTTCGACCGGACTGACCTCGTATCCGTCGTGACGCAGCGCCGCCATCAACCGGTCGAGATGCGCCTTGTCCCGGGTCTCGCACTCGATATCGGTGATCAGGCCCTTGGCGGGCAAGGTCGTGAAGACGCGCTGATGATAAATCTCGATGATGTTGACCCGCTCCGCATCGAAGATCCGCGCGACGTTGAACAACGCGCCGGGCTGGTCCTGCAACCGGATACGCAGGCGCGCGAGCCGGCCCGACCGCGCAAGATCGCGCAGCAGCACATTGGCGAGCAGCCGCGTGTCGATATTGCCGCCGCACAAGATGGCGCCGACGGTCTTGCCCTTGAAGCGTTCCGGATGCTGCAGCAACGCGGCCAGGCCGGCGGCACCCGCGCCCTCGACCACGGTCTTCTCGATCTGGAGGAGCAGGCTGACCGACTCCTCCAGGCTGCGCTCGCTCACCAGCACGATGTCGTCGACCAGCGCCTTGACGATGCGCGCGGTGATCGATCCCGGCTCCTTTACCGCGATGCCCTCTGCCAGCGTGTCGCCGGCGCAGGGCAGGTCAGTGCCGTTGAGCCGGTTGTACATCGATGGGAACAGCTCGGCCTGTACGCCGATCACCTCGATCGGATGGTCCGCCGCCCGCGCGACCGTCGCGGTGCCGGAGATCAGCCCGCCGCCGCCGATCGGGACGATGAAAGTGTCGATCGCCGGCGCATCCTCGAGCATCTCGAGCGCGACCGTGCCCTGGCCCGCGATCACGCGGACATCGTCGAACGGATGGACGAAGGTCAGGCCGCGCTCTGCCTCGAGCTCGCGCGCATGGGCATAGGCCGCGTCGAAATTGGTGCCGAACAGCACGACAGTCGCGCCGTGCCCTTCGGTCTGGGTCACCTTCACCGTCGGCGTCGTCGTCGGCATCACGATCGTCGCGGGGATGCCGAGCCGGTTGGCATGATAGGCAAGGCCCTGCGCATGGTTGCCGGCCGAGGCAGCGATCACGCCTTTCGTCTCCGGAGGAAGCTGGAGCAGCGTGTTGAGCGCACCGCGCTCCTTGTACGCCGCGGTGAACTGCAGGTTCTCGAACTTCAGATAGACCGTCGCGCCGGTCAGCTTCGACAGGGTCTGGCTGATGAAGGTCGGCGTGCGCACGATCGACGCCGCAATCCGCGCATGCGCCGCCTGAACGTCAGCGAGGGTGACGGGGAGCGTTTCGGCGGCGGGCAGGGGATCGGTAGCCATAGGCGGGCGAGGTAGGCCCTGAAATCGTCAGCCGCAATGGTCGTTACGGCCTGCGCGGTGACTCTCAACTAGCATGACGCGAAAACACGCCTTATCGCGAGCAGCCATGACCAACATCGCATTCATCGGAACCGGAGTGATGGGCGCGCCGATGGCGGGGCATCTCGTCACCGCCGGCCACACCGTCACCGTCTACAACCGCTCGCGCGCCAAGGCGGAAGCCTGGGCCGAGAAATATGGGGGCACCGTCGCCGCGACCCCCGCCGAGGCCGCGGCGGGCAAGGATGCGGTGTTCAGCTGCGTCGGCAATGACGACGACCTGGCCGAGATCACCCTGGGCGCTGACGGCGTGTTCGGTACGATGACCGCAGGGGCATTGTTCGTCGATCATACCACCGTCTCAGCGAAGATCGCGCGGCGGCTGGCGGAAGAGGGCGGGGCGAAGGGTCTGCTCGTCGTCGATGCTCCCGTTTCGGGCGGCCAGGCGGGCGCCGAGAACGGCAAGCTCTCGATCATGTGCGGCGGTACCGCCGAGGCGATGGCCGCGGCCGAACCGCTGATGCAGGCCTATGCGCTGCGCATCGTCCATATCGGCGAGGCCGGCGCGGGCCAGACGACCAAGATGGTCAATCAGATCGCGATCGCCGGCGTCGTGCAGGGCGTCGCCGAGGCGCTGCGCTTCGCCCAGGTCAGCGGGCTCGATACCGACAAGGTGTTCGAGGCGGTGTCGGGCGGCGCTGCGTCGAGCTGGCAGATGGTCAATCGCTGGGCGACGATGAGCGAGGACAAGTTCGACTTCGGCTTCGCGGTCGACTGGATGCGCAAGGATCTCGGCCTCACCCTGGACGAGGCACGCCGCAACGGCGCGACCCTGCCGCTCACTGCGCTGGTCGATCAATTCTATGCCGACATCCAGAAAATGGGCGGCGGCCGCAACGACACGAGTTCGCTGGTGCGCAGGTTGCCGCGGTGAAGCAATTTGTCGCGGCGGCCACCGCGCTTTCATTTGCCGCCGTCCCAGCCTTCGCCGATTCGCTTGTCGACAATGTCAACGGCATGACGCTCGACAAGGACGGCAAGGTCATCCACTTCAACGGCGTGCTGATGACGCCCGATGGCAAGGTCATCCGGCTGATGCAGCCGAACGACAAGCGCCCTGAAAAGCTCGACTGGCGCGCCGACATGAAGGGTAAGGTGCTGCTCCCCGGCTTCATCGACGCACACGGCCATGTGATGGACCTCGGCTTCCGCGACGTCGAACTCGACCTCTCCGGAACGAAATCGCTCGACGAGGCCAAAGCGAAGATCGCCGCCTATGTCGCGGCCAACCCCGACAAGAAATGGATCCTGGGCGGCGGCTGGAACCAGGAGCTCTGGGCGCTCGGCCGCTTTCCGACCGCGGCCGACCTCGATTCAGTAGTCAGCGACCGCCCGGTCTGGCTCTCCCGCGTTGATGGCCATGCGAGCTGGGCGAACGGCGCGGCGATGAAGGCGGCCGGCGTGACGGCGAAAAGCGTCTCGCCTCCGGGCGGCCGGATCGAGAAGACCGGCACCGCGCCGAACGGCGTGTTCGTCGATGCGGCGCAGGACCTCATTGCCAAGGCCGTACCGCAACCCTTGCCCAAGGACCGCGACGCGGCCCTGCTCAAGGCCCAGGCGAAATTGCTCAGCCTCGGTGTCACCGCGACCGCGGACATGGGCAGCTCGCTCGACGACTGGCTCAGCTATCGCCGCGCTGGCGATGCGGGCGCGCTGCGCGTCCGCATCATGAGCTATGGCAACAGCGTCGAGACCGCCATCCGGGTCGGCGGCGCGGGGCCGACGCAATGGCTCTATGCCGATCGGCTGCGCATGGGCGGGGTGAAGCTCTACGCCGATGGCGCGCTCGGCTCGCGCGGGGCGTGGCTCAAGGCGCCGTACAGCGATGCCCCGAAGGAAACCGGCCTCGGTTTCCTTGCTGACGACGTCATCCGCAACCTGATGAGTCGGGCCGCGATGGACAATTACCAGGTCGCGGTCCACGCGATCGGCGACAAGGCCAATGCGCAGGTGCTCGATGCGATCGAGGAACTGTCGGAAACCTACAAGGGCGATCGCCGCTGGCGGATCGAGCACGCCCAGATCGTCGATCCGGCCGATCTGCCGCGCTTCGGCCAGCATGGCACGATCGCATCGATGCAGCCGACCCACCAAACCTCGGACCGGGCGATGGCCGAGGCGCGGCTAGGTTCGGACCGGCTCGCGGGTGCCTATGCCTGGGCGTCGATGCTGAAGAACGGCTCCGTCCTGGCCTTCGGCTCGGACTATCCGATCGAAAGTCCGGACCCCTTTGCCGGCTGGGCTGCGGCCTTTACCCGCCAGGATGCGGAAGGCCAGCCCTATGGCGGCTGGCGCCCGGAAGAGAAGCTGACGCGCGAACAGGCCTGGTGGGCGTTCACCGGCGCCGCTGCCTATGCCGGGTTCGCGGAGGACAAATTCGGCCGCCTCGCCCCCGGCCAGCGCGCCGACTTCATCATCGTCGACCGCGACCCGCTGCTGGCCAGCCCGAGTGAGCTACGCGCGACGAAGGTGGAAGAGACCTGGGTGGGTGGGCACAAGGAGTATGTGCGGAGGTAGCGGAGACCGGCCCCCCAAAAAACGAAAGGCCGCGGCACCCCCCGATGCCGCGGCCTTTACTCCCGCAAATAACTCGGGAGCGTGACGATTCAGGCTACTTCGGCAACCGGCGTGCCGACTTCGTCCGGTTCGCGCAGCACATAGCCGCGGCCCCAGACGGTCTCGATGTAATTCTCGCCTTCGCAGGCCAGGCTCAGCTTCTTGCGGAGCTTGCAGATGAAGACGTCGATGATCTTGAGTTCGGGCTCGTCCATGCCGCCATAAAGGTGGTTCAGGAACATTTCCTTGGTGAGCGTCGTGCCCTTGCGGAGCGAGAGCAGCTCCAGCATCGCATATTCCTTGCCGGTCAGGTGAACCCGGCTGCCATCGACTTCGACTGTCTTGGCGTCGAGGTTCACGGCGAGCTTGCCGGTGCGGATGACCGACTGGCTATGGCCCTTGGAACGGCGGACCACGGCGTGGATGCGTGCGGTCAGCTCTTCGCGGTGGAAAGGCTTGGTGACGTAATCGTCGGCGCCGAAGCCGAAGCTGCGCACCTTGGAGTCCATCTCGTTGATGCCCGACAGGATCAGCACCGGAGTCTGCACCCGGGCGACCCGCAGCTTCTTCAGCACGTCATAGCCGTGCATGTCCGGCAGGTTCAGATCGAGCAGGATGATGTCGTAATCATACAGCTTGCCCAGATCCAAGCCTTCCTCGCCCAGATCGGTCGTATAGACATTGAAGCCTTCGGTGGTGAGCATCAGCTCGATCGCCTTCGCGGTCGTCGGCTCGTCCTCGATCAGCAGCACGCGCATCTGGCAGTTCCCCTGTCACTTCGCGGCGCTCGACGCCCCCTGTGGCTCGACGCACCCTGCACAAACTATTAACCTGATCAGGAATGAACGCAAAAGGTTAATTCTTCGCTAACCGGCCTGAATCCACGAGTCGTGGGGATTCCACGGATCAGGAATTACCCTTAGTGAAGCGGTTTCAGCTGCCCCCGGGGCCCTGGTTCGCGCAGATGTTGCGAAATCTCTCGGTAAGGAAGCTTATCAATGCCTCGACCCGCGCCGGGCGCAGATTGCCCGGCGGCGTGAGCAGATGCAGCGCGATCGGCGGCACATGCCAGTCGGTCAGGATCGCCTCGAGTGTCCCCGCCGCCAGATCGCCGCCGACAATGAAATCCGGCAACATGCCGATGCCCAGCCCGGCCCTGAGCGCCGGCAGCAAGGCGTCGCCACTGTTCGACCGGAGAGGCCCGGCCGGCCGCACCGCCACCTCCGCACCGCCTGGCCCGACGAAGCGCCACGGCCCAGTGACATTGGTATAGCCGAGGCAGGCATGCTCCCCCAGCTGCGCCGCATGGGTCGGCCGGCCGTGCTTTTCGAGATAGGAAGGCGCCGCGACGATATGGATCGCAATCGGGCCGAGCCGGCGGGCGCGAAGCGAGCTGTCGGGCAGATCGGCGATGCGCAGCGCGACATCGATCCCCTCCGCCACGATATCGACCTTTGCGTCGGAGAGGTTGAGATCGATCTCGATTCCCGGATGATCGGTCAGGAACTCGGCGAGCGCTGGGGTCAGGCTGACCAGTCCGAGCGTCATGGGCGCGGTGACACGGATCAGGCCGTGCGGCGCGGTCGCCGCGTCATGCGCCGCTTCCTCGGCCGCCATCGCCTCGGCCAGGATGCGCGCGGCATGCTCGGCCAGGCTCTTGCCGCTTTCAGTGAGGGTGAGACGACGCGAGGTGCGGTGGAACAGCGACTGGCCGAGATGCGCCTCGAGCCGGGTCACCGCTTTCGACACCGTCGCCTTCGACACGCCGATCGCATCCGCCGCGCCGCTGAAGGAACGGTGTTCGACGACGGAGGCGAAGATTGCCCAGGCTTCGAGATCCGGCAGACGCATAAATTCCTCTCCGAGTTTCGCCAGGAGGAACGTAATACGGGAAACGATCAGTTTCCAGCGTTTCCATTTACGTCGCGATCCCAACCCCTATCTTGGTCGCAACAAGGAGACACCCAATGATCGAGAAAAGATCGTTCGAGAGCCTCGGCCATGCGGATCATGGCTGGCTCAACGCACGCCACCATTTCAGCTTCGCCAATTATTATGACCCGTCCCGCATGGGCTGGGGAGCGATCCGTGTCTGGAACGACGACGAGATCGGGCCGAACGCCGGTTTCCCGGCGCATCCGCACCGCGACATGGAGATCATCACCTATGTCCGCAAAGGCGCCATCACCCACAAGGATTCGATGGGGAACGAAGGCCGCACCGAAGCGGGCGACGTCCAGGTGATGAGCGCAGGCACCGGCGTGCGCCATGCCGAATATAATCTCGAGCCCGAGACGACCACGCTCTTCCAGATCTGGATCGAGCCGAAGCGGACTGGCGGCTCGCCGAGCTGGGGCGCCAAGCCTTTCCCGAAGAGCGATCGCAGTGGCAAGTTCGCCGTGCTCGCCAGCGGGTTCGCCGAGGACAAGGACGCCCTGCCGATTCGTGCCGATGCACGGGTGCTCGGCGCGACGATCAAGGCTGGCGAGACGATCACGCACAGCGTGGGCGAAGGGCGTCATGCCTATCTCGTCCCCGCCACCGGCGCGATCGAGATCGACGGCCAGCCCTTCAAGGCACGCGACGGCGCGGCGATCGGCGGCGGCCAGACGGTCGAGATCAAGGCGATCGAAGACGCTGAACTGGTGCTCGTCGACTCAGAATAACCGAGTTTCCGTTTCGCCCCATCCCCCCGGGGCGGAACGGACGGGGGTGGGCCTTCGTCCTCCCCGAAAGCCCCGGTCTCAGCGACCGGGCGCTCACCCCCAGTCCCTTCCGTCCAAATTTCCCATGGGCGGAAGGGACATTTTTCTCAGGAGGTTTTCATGACCAAGGTACTGGTTCTTTATTATTCGTCCTACGGCCATCTCGAGCAGATGGCTGACGCCGTCGCCGAGGGCGCCCGCTCAGCCGGTGCCGAGGTCGACATCCGCCGCGTGCCCGAAACCGCACCGGCCGCGGTCGTCGCAGCCGCCGGCTTCAAGGCCGACACCGCGCATCCGGTCATCGAAAGCGTCGAGGCGCTGGCGACCTATGACGCGATCATCATCGGCGCGCCGACCCGCTTTGGCCGCATGTCGAGCCAGATGGCATCCTTCCTCGACCAGGCCGGTGGCCTGTGGTTCCGCGGCGCGCTCAACGGCAAGATCGGCGGCGCCTTCACGTCGACCGCTACTCAGCATGGCGGGCAGGAGACGACGCTCTTCTCGATCATCACCAATTTGCTGCATTTCGGCCTGACCATCGTCGGCCTGGACTACGGCTTTGCCGGCCAGATGGGCGTCAAGGAAGTGCATGGCAATTCGCCCTATGGCGCGTCGACCATCGCCGATGGCGACGGCAGCCGCCAGCCGAGCAGCGTCGAACTCGATGGTGCGCGCTATCAGGGTCGCCGTATCGCGGAAGTCGCGGGCAAGGTCTTCGGCTGATCCAGTTCTGCCGAGGCAAGAAGGGGCGCTCGCGGTTTGCCGCGGGCGCCCTCTTCGTATGAGGCCCTAGAAATAGACGCCCGGCCAGACGATCGGGATCGGCAGCACGCGGGGCGACGGTTTCGCATGCGAAGTCTGGATCACCGGTCCGGCGATCCCCGGCCGCGCGGGGAATTGTGTGCGGGCGCGGGCGAAGATCATTCGCGCCCGCGCCGCGCCGGGCGACTGCGCGGTGCGGCCGACCCAGCGCCAGTGCCACGGCTCCCACCCGACACCCTGCTTGTTGTTGGCCGGGAAGGACAATTCGAAACCGAAGTCCCGCGCGTGGGCGATCAGCCACAAGCCTGCAGGCGTGCTCGCCATGCACCATTGCAGATCAGGGCAGCCGGGCGAGGGGTGGACCCCGAAGTCGATCGCATAGCCGGTCGAATGCTCGCTATAGCCCGGCGGCCCGACGTCGCGGGACCGTGCAGCCACGTCCCCGCAGGAGTCGCGCGCCCGGCAAAAGACTGATCGTTGATAGGCGACCGTCCGATAGCAGGAGACGCCCCGCAGCCGGTGCGCGATGGCCGGCACCATATTTGCCGCCTCGATCAGCGCAGTAAGGTCGGCCGCGGCATCCCTCTGCATGCGGCATGTCCCGCCAAGCGCGAAACCGGGCGAGGTGACGGGCACCATGTCGTATGAAGGCGCCTCTGCATAAGGCAGATGGCCGAACATGCGCCCATCTGCCCCGGTCACGCCGATGCCGGGCACCATGATCGGCACCCCGGCATTCTGCGCATGCGTCGGCGCCGAGCCGAGGAACGCGGCCGACAACAGGGCCCGGATCGCGTGCTTGATACTCGGCTTCACCGGGGTTCCTCTGGCATGTGGCTGCGCGGAGTGGCAAGGGCATCAAATGCTCCTCGATAAAGTCCTGTTCCTCGATGGCGAGGCAATCGTCATCGACAAGCCCGCCGGCCTGCCGGTCGACCGGCCCCGCGATGGCTCGCTCAGCCTTGAAAACCATCTCGAGGCACTGGCCTTCGGTTTCCGCCGCTGGCCGCAGGCGGTGCACCGGCTCGACCGCGACACGTCGGGCTGCCTGCTGCTCTCGCGCAACCCCAAGGCACATGCGCGGCTTCACCACGCCTTTGAGGCCGGGATTGTCGAGAAACGCTATCTGGCGGTGCTCGAAGGTGTCGTAAAGGGCGAGAGCGGCCTGATCGACCTTGCCCTGACCAAGGTGAGCACCGCTGAAACCGGCTGGCGCATGCAGGGCGACCCGAAGGGCAAGCCGTCTCGCACGGCCTGGCGCGTGATTGAGGTGAAGGATGGGCGCAGCTTCGTCGAGTTCCGCCCCGAAACCGGCCGCACCCACCAGATTCGCGTCCATGCCGCCGAGGCGCTGGGCGCGCCGGTGGTCGGCGATCCGGTCTATGGCGACGGCAAGGGCGAAAGCCTGCTGCATGCCGCCTCGCTCGTGGTGCCGCGCGCCGGCAAGGAACCGATCAAGGCAGAGGCGCCGCTTCCCGAGCGATTCTTGAAAGCCGGTTTCAGCCTCTGAACCGAACCTCGTGGTTCGCCCTAATCGATCGGTTTGCCCCGCAGCGATTTGACCGTCGATCTCTTGGCTTTGCCCTCCATGCGACGCGCCTTGGCCGCCTTGGACGGCTTGGTCGGGCGCCGCTTCTTCGGCACGATCGTCGCCTCGCGGATCATCTCGATCAGCCGCTCGCGCACTTCCTGCCGGTTGAGCAACTGCGACCGCGCGCCTTCGCTCCTCAGGACCAGCACGCCCTCGCGCGTCATGCGCGATCCGGCCAGCACCGCCAGCCGGTTCTTCACTGCCTCGGGCAGATTGGGCGAAGCACCGACGTCGAAGCGCAGCAACACCGCCGAATCCGTCGTGTTGACATGCTGCCCGCCAGGGCCGCCCGAACGCGTGAAGGATTCCTCCAGCTCATCGCTGTCGATCGCGATCGATCGGGTGACGGGAATGGCAACCATGCCCCCGGTTAGGCGATTCGACGGTTCGGGCCAATCCGATGCTTGCGCACGGCACCAACCGGCCTCATCTCGCACGCGCAGACGAAGGAAGACGCGTGTACCAGTTCGACATCTCCGCCGGCTCCAAGGCCGATCTCTATCGCGATCTCGAAGCCGCGCTCGACGCGCTCACCGCTGACGAGCCGGATGCGATCGCCAACATGGCGAACGCCGCGGCGCTGATCTGGCAATATCTACCCGACCTCAACTGGGCCGGCTTCTACCGCCTGGTCGGCGGCGAGTTGGTGCTCGGGCCCTTCCAGGGTAAGGTCGCCTGCATCCGCATCGCGATCGGCGCCGGCGTTTGCGGTGCCGCCGCCGCCAGCCTCGAGACTCAGCTGGTCGAGGACGTCCATGCCTTTCCCGGCCATATCGCCTGCGACGCGGCGAGCCGGTCCGAGCTGGTCGTGCCGATCGTCCATGACGGCCGGCTGATCGGCGTACTCGATCTCGACAGCCCGGAAGAAGCGCGGTTCGATGCCGAGGATGCGGCGGGTTGCGAGGCGCTGGTGCGGCTGTTGGCGCCCCGTATCGCGCAATGATCCGTTTCGGGACAGGAGTCTGACTCGCCGAAAACGCGGCAATTTGGTAAGCAATCTCTTAATCATCGGGCGATGTCCTGCCCTTAGAAGAGGTGTTTACCATGCGGACCCTAGTGATCGCAGGCCTTGCAATGGTTACCGCGATCTCCGCGACTCCGGCCGCAGCACAGCGCACTCTGTCCAATGGCCAGGTCTGGCAGCACGGCCGCATCGTCCCGCCCGCGACGGTTTCGCCCAATCCGCCCAGCTTCAATCGCGGCCCCGGCGTCACCTGGGGCCCTGGCCCGGTGTCGAACAACCCGCCGCCGAGGGTTTTGCCCAACCCGCCCCAGATGAACACGCCGCCGCGCATGTCGAACCCGCCCCGCAACGGGCAATGGTCCGGCGGTGGCCAGTGGCGCGGCAACGGTCAGTGGCGGGGCGGCAATATGCCTCCGGCGCATACCGGCGGCGGGTATAATTCAGGTCCGCGCCCCGGCTCCCCTGGCGGCGTACGGCCGCCGGTGCACACCGGCGGCGGCTACAATGCCGGCCCGCGCCCCGGCTACAACCAGCATGGCCAAGGCCAGCATCGCTGGGGCAATTCGGTCGGCGGTCGCTGGTATGGCGGCAGCAACGCGCCCGGGGGCTGGAAGGCCTATCGCCGGCCCAACCGCGGCTGGACGCTCCCGCGCTACTGGATCGCGCCGAGTTTCTTCATCAGCGATTTTGGAACCTACGGCCTGTCGACCCCGCCCTATGGCTATAACTGGACGCGCTATTACGACGACGCCGTCCTGACCGACTCGCGCGGTCGCGTGTATGATTCCGTCAATGGGATCGATTGGGATTCCTACGACGATAGCTACGGGTACGGCGAAGACTATGCCTATGGCGGCGGTAGTGCCCAGGCCGAGGCTGGCTACGGCTATGCCGCAGCGGCCGGTGGCGGCGGCGGCGGTTACGGCGCCGGCTATGCGCCACCGCCTGTCCAGTACACCCAGGGCCCGCCGCCGCAGATGGTGCAGAACGGCTATACCCAGACCTATTCCAGCGGCGGCGCGGGCGGCTATGTCAGCGGCGGCTATTGGTATCCGCCGGTGACCACCACCACGGTCACCGTCCAGACGGCGCCGGTCGTCACCACTACGACAACCGAATATGTCGAAACCAGCTACCAGTCGGCCCGGCGCGTCTACAAGGCGCCGAAGCGGACCTGGCGGCCCAAGTCGAAGGTTCGCTGCCTCTGCAATTGAGGCCGACCTGATCACCCCTCCCCGAAACGGGAGGATGGGGCCCGCGCCGCGCGCGGGGAGTGAGGGCGAGCCGGGGGGACTCGCCCTCCTCTGATTCCGGAGCATCGAGCGTTCCGACAATAAGAAAGAGCGAGCCGGACACGCCGGAAGGTCTGACATGCCAGACCATGTGTCATGGTTGAATCACCGCCGGTAACGGGGCTGTGGGGGCGAGCGGCGGGAGATATGGGACACCACTTGTCCCATATCTCCCGCCGGCACCTCAGGGGAAGGTTCGTGTGATATTTGTTATATATTAGATACTTAGCCTAAAAACGGCAATCCCAAGCGGTGATAGGCGCGGGACACCAGCGTCAGGGCCCGGCGAAGGTTACCAGGCTCTCCGCGCCGTCCGGTCCAAGCGCTGAGACGCCGACGAAATTGTCGTCGACCGGCACGCCCTTCAGCACGTCCGTCACCGCCGTCGCGGGAAGATCGACCGCCTTCTGCCAGTCCTGCGCATCGCTCCGTCGCCAGCGGATGCGATAGCCCGCTGCGCCCTCGACCGGCTGCCATTTGACCGTCGTGTCGTACCCCAGCGCTCCCGATATTGTCACGTCCGACGGCGCGGCCGGGGCGGCGGCAAGCCGGCGGATCGTCGCCACGTTGATCGCCGTCACCTTGGCCAGATAGGCGAAGTCCATCTTGTCGGCCGTGTCGCCATAGGCGATTCCGTTCTCGACCCGGACATCCTGGTGCTGCCCCTTCCAGTTCTCCGCCGCGACGGTGAAGCGGATCGCCGGATAGCCGAGCGCCAGGAACGGGCTATGGTCGCCGCCGCGCCCGAAGCGATCGGGCCGCCGGTCGACGAACACGTCGATTCCACCCTTGATCCTGCCGGCAATCCCATCGACTGCCTTGGCCAGCGCGCGCGACGGGCCGTCATCCTCGCCGCCATTCTGCCGGCGCTTCTGCAAGGTCGGCAGGTCCTCCGCCGCGCCGATCCCTTCGGAAAACACACGGACCCGGTCGGCCACGCGCACGCCGCCCTCGCCGATCGTGTTGCCGACGATGTCGTTGTTGAGCATCGCGGAGACGACCCAGTTCTTCTGCTTGGCCGTCTCGGCCAGCAAGGTGCCGCCCCACAGCCCCTGCTCTTCGCCCGAGAAGAGCGCATAGACGATCGTCGCGCGGAATTTCTGCTTCGACAGGATACGCGCTGCCTCGAGCACCAGCGCGACGCCGGAGCCATTGTCGTTCGCGCCCGGCGCATCGGCGGTCGCGTTCATCGCGTCAGTCACGCGGCTGTCGATATGCGCGCCGATGATGATCACCCGGCGCGGCTCGATCCCCTCCTGGAAGCCCAGCACGTCGACGATCTCCACTCCGTTCGGCGCGCGCGGCCCGGTGAAGGTCCGCGCGATATTGGCGCTGGTGATGCACCCGCCGCATGCGTCGGAAATCCGTGTCAGTTCGCCCGCCGCCCAGGTCCGTGCAGCGCCGATGCCGCGGGCAGGATCGTCGGTGGAGGAGAGGCTGTGGCGGGTGCCGAAGCTGACGAGCTTCTCGACCGTTGCCTTGAGGCGAACTGGGTCGGGCGCGTCCTGCGCGGCGGCGGGGGTGGCGAACACAAGGGCGGCGAGGGGGGCGAGGCGGTGCATGGCGCGATGGTGGCGGGGACGGCGGCTGCCTTCAACCCCCTCCGTCATGCCAATCCGTCCTGCCGGACTTGTTCCGGCATCCATGCTTCCGCCAGCGCCACCGTCGTTGCGTGTGCGGAACGATGGGCCCGGAACAGGTCCGGGTAACGAAGAAGAATCAACTCAACCGATCGATCGCCTCGCGACTCAGCGACCCCGGAATGATCATCAACGGAATCGGCAACGCCCCCGCATCGGCGCCAGCGAAATGCGCCACCATCGGCCCCGGCGGACCGCTCGCGGCAGCGCCCAGCACCAGGGCCGCGATGTCGGCATTCTCGGCGATCATCTCGCGAATGATCTTCGGCCCGTCGCCCTGCCGCACGGTGATCGATGGCCGCAGCCCCGATTCCTCCAGCAGGGTCCCCGCTGCGCCGGCGACCAGCGCCTCGGCATGGATGCGCGCCTCGTCCTCTATCGTCGCCTGCACGCCGCCGAACGCGACGAACTCCGCCGGCGCGATCAGGGTCAGGATCTCGACACCGCCGCCGGTCTTCACCGCGCGCCGGGCCGCGAAGCGCAGCGCGATCTCGCTTTCCGGATTCTCGTCGATCACGACCAGATAGATGCGCATGGCGGTCAGGCTCCCCTCTTCCCGCTAACTGGGCCGGAGCTTGATTATGCGCAAGAGCGGCTGGGGGTTTTGCGCAAGTGCACCCATGTTCGACGCGCGCCGGTCTTGACCCCGCCCGCGTCGGGCGCGAAGGGAACGGGCCGCTACGGATTCGGTTAGAGGAAAGCCTCCCCATGTCGATCGAGATCAAAATGCCTGCATTGTCGCCCACCATGGAAGAGGGCACGCTGGCGAAGTGGCTCGTGAAGGAAGGCGATATCGTCAAGTCGGGCGACCTGATGGCCGAGATCGAGACCGACAAGGCGACGATGGAATTCGAAGCCGTCGATGAAGGCACGATCGGCAAGATCCTGGTCGCCGAGGGCACCGATAACGTGAAGGTCGGCACCGTCATCGCCACCCTGCTCGCGGAGGGCGAGAGCGCCGACTCGGCACCCGCCCCCAAGGCAGCCGCGCCAAAGGAAGAACCCAAGGCCGAAGCTCCGAAGTCGGAAGCGGCACCCGTTCCCGCCGCCGAGGCGGCCAAGCCCGCCGCCGCCCTCGCGCCCGCCTCGGGCGACCGCGTCAAGGCAAGCCCGCTCGCGCGCCGCATCGCCGCCGAAAAGGGCGTCGAGCTGTCGGCACTCGCTGGTTCCGGCCCGAACGGCCGTATCGTCAAGGCGGATGTCGAAGGCGCCAAGCCCGGTGCAGCGCCCGCCGCTGCCGCACCCGCGGCTGAAGGCGCCGCGCCGGCCGCCACCGCGCCAGCATCCGCCAAGCCGGCGGTCGTTCCGGATATCCCGCATACCGCGGAGAAGCTCTCGAACATCCGCAAGACGATCGCGCGCCGCCTTACCGAATCCAAGCAGACGGTGCCGCACATCTACCTCACCGTCGACATCCGCCTCGACAAGCTGCTGAAGCTGCGCAGCGAATTCAACGCGGCGCTCGAAGCGCGGGGCGTGAAGCTCTCGGTCAACGACCTGCTGATCAAGGCCTTGGGCGTCAGCCTGATGCAGGTGCCCAAGTGCAACGTCATGTTCACGCCGGATCAGCTCATCACCTTCCAGCGCGCCGACATCTCGGTCGCGGTCTCGACGCCCTCGGGCCTGATCACCCCGATCATCGCGGAGGCCGACACCAAGGGCCTCGCCGCCATCTCCGAGCAGATGAAGGATCTCGCGACGCGCGCCCGCGACAACAAGCTGAAGCCCGAGGAATATCAGGGCGGGACCGCGAGCCTCAGCAACATGGGCATGTTCGGCATCAAGCAGTTCGAGGCGGTGATCAATCCGCCCCAGGGCATGATCATGGCGATCGGCGCGGGCGAGAAGCGCCCGTGGATCATCGACGATGCATTAGGCGTCGCGACCATCATGTCGGCGACCGGCAGCTTCGATCACCGCGCGATCGATGGCGCCGACGGCGCGCAGCTGATGCAAGCGTTCAAGGCGCTCGTGGAGAACCCGCTGGGCATGGTCGCGTGAGGGCGGCGTGAAGCGGACTCTCTACGAATTGCTGCATATCGCCGCCGGCGTGGTCGGCACGGCCTTGCTTGCCTCGGCCGCGGCCTGGGGTGTGCCGAAATCGGCGGGCGCGATCTGGGACGTCGCCTATGTCGTGATCGCGGTTGTCGTGTTCATGGGCATTCGACCGCTCAGGCTCGCCTGGTGTGCCGATCAGGAGGCGAAGCACGGCCAGCCCCGCGCCAATGGCTGAGGGGCGCCCCGCGACTGAGCCGGTCATCCGCGCGACCGCGATGGCGGCCGATGCGAATCCTTATGGCTTCATCTTCGTCGGCTGGCTCATGGGCCAGATGGCGCTGGCTGCCGGATCGATCGCCTCGCGCCGATGCGGCGGGCACGCGCCGGTCGTCGCGGCTGACGGTTTCAGCTTTATCACGCCGGTCACGATCGGCGACGAAGTGTCCTTCCATGCCGAGATCGTGTCGACCGGCACCACGTCGATGACGGTCGCAGTCGATGTCTGGCGGCGCGACCGCCACGGCGAGAGCACTGCGCGCGCGGCACGGGGCACCTATATTCTGGTATCGATGGGCAAGGACGGCAGACCCAAGGCGCTGGCCGCATGAGCGGCACGACCTCCTCTTTCCCCTCCCCCCTCGCGGGGGAGGGAGGGGCCCAACGCGAAGCGTTGGGAGGGAGAGGGGGGCGCTCGACGAAGTCGAGCGCGCTTGGCAACGCCAAGCATATGCGCACCAACCCGACGGAGGCGGAACGTGCGCTTTGGCAGGTCCTCCGCAACAAGCGGCTGGCCGGCTGGAAGTTCAAACGGCAGCAGCCGATCGACCCTTACATCGTCGACTTCATATGTTTCGCTGAACGATTGATTGTGGAGGCGGACGGATCGCAGCATGTCGAGAATGCCTATGATTCGCGTCGCGACGACTGGCTGAGATCGCAGGATTTCCGCCTCCTGCGCTTCTGGAACAACGACATACTGAAGAATCCGGAGGGCGTTCTTACGTCCATCCTCGTTGCGCTCGAAGGAGACGAAACCGGCGTCGGGCCGGTTTCGTCTCCGACCCCTCTCCCCAGCCCTCCCCCGCAAGGGGGGAGGGAGAAGAAGGATCTACCACGTGGCTGACAGTTTCGATCTCATCATCCTCGGTTCGGGCCCCGGCGGTTATGTCGCGGCGATCCGCGCGGCGCAGCTCGGGCTCAAGACCGCGATCGTCGAGCGCGAACGGCTCGGCGGCATCTGCCTCAACTGGGGCTGCATTCCGACCAAGGCGCTGCTGCGCACGTCGGAAATCTATCACTATATGAGCCACGCCGCCGATTACGGCCTGAAGGTCGAGAATCCCGGCTTCGACCTGACGAAGATCGTCGAGCGCTCGCGCAAGGTCGCGGGCCAGCTCAACGCGGGCGTGAAGGGCTTGATGAAGAAGAACAAGGTGACCGTCTACGAGGGCACCGGCACCATCACCGCCAAGGGCAAGCTCAGCGTCAAGCAGGGCGACAAGACGAGCGAGCTCGAAGCCAAGAACATCATCATCGCCACCGGCGCCCGCGCCCGCGACCTGCCTTTCGCCAAGGCCGACGGCAAGCGCGTCTGGACCTATCGCCACGCCATGGTGCCGGAAGAGATGCCGACCAAGCTGCTCGTCATCGGCTCGGGCGCGATCGGCGTCGAGTTCGCCAGCTTCTACAACGATATGGGCGCCGAGGTGACCATCGTCGAAATGCTCCCGCGCATACTCCCCGTCGAGGACGAGGAAGTCTCCACCTTCATGGAAAAGGCGCTGACCAAGCAGAAGATCAAGATCGTCACCGGCGCCGGCATCGAGGGCCTGACCCCGGGCGCGAACGGCGTGACCGCGAAGATCAAGGGCAAGGATGGCACGGTTACCACCGAGGAGTTCAGCCACGCCATCGTCGCGATCGGCATCGTGCCCAACACCGAAAATATCGGCCTCGAAGCGCTCGGCGTGAAGACCGATCGCGGGCATATCGTCACGGACGGCTATGCCCGCACCAATGTCGAGGGCATCTACGCGATCGGCGACGTCACCGGTCCGCCCTGGCTGGCACACAAGGCGAGCCATGAAGGCGTGGTCTGCGTCGAGGCGATCGCCGGCGAGAAGCCGCATCCGTTCGAGACCTGGAACATCCCGGGCTGCACCTATTCGCGGCCCCAGGTCGCGTCGGTCGGCTTTACCGAGGCCAAGGCCAAGGAGGCCGGGCATGAGGTAAAGGTCGGCAAATTCCCCTTCATCGGCAACGGCAAGGCGATCGCGCTGGGCGAGGCCGAGGGTTTCGTGAAGACGGTATTCGACGCCAAGACCGGGGAGCTGCTTGGCGCGCACATGGTCGGCGCCGAAGTGACCGAGCTGATCCAGGGCTATGTCATCGCCCGCCAGCTCGAGACGACCGAAGCCGAGCTGATGGAAACGGTGTTCGCCCACCCGACGCTCAGCGAGATGATGCACGAGAGCGTGCTTGGCGCGTACGGCAAGGTGATCCACATCTAGTGGAGGCAAGGTCCGCCCGCGCCGCGACGATCGTTGGGGCGGGAGCGGCTTTTCTCTGCCTCGCCGCGCTCGTCCTGTGGTGGCCGGGCGTGGTCGAATATGATTCGGTCGAGCAGTACCGGCAGGTCCTGAGCGGGGTCTATCTCGACTGGCATCCGCCCATCATGGCGCGGTTCTGGGCGGTGCTGCACCTGCTTGGCCCGGGTGCGGCCCCGATGTTCGTGGTGCAGATCGCGCTCTACTGGCTCGGCCTCGGCCTGCTTGCGGCGGCACTCGCGCGGTCGGGCAGGGTGCGGGCGGGCGTGGCGGTGCTCGTCATCGGTGCGCTGCCGCTCTTCGCCGGATGGCAGGCGGCGGTGCTGAAGGACACCCAGATGCTCGGCGCGCTGCTCGCCGCCGTTGGGCTGGTCGGATGGTGGCGCCTGGCAGAGAAGCGGATACCGATCCCGGCCATCGCGGCTGTGTGCCTCTTGATGGCCTATGCGACGCTGGTCCGTGCCAATGCCGTTTTCGCGATCGTGCCGTTGGTGGTGATGCTTGTGCCGTGGCCGATGCGCCTGTGGCAGCGTGGCCTCGCGATCGTCGCGGGAGTCCTCGCCGTGCTCGCGGTGACGCCGCCGATCAACCACGGTCTGCTCGGTGCCGAGGAGACCAAAGTCACCCGCACCCTCCCGATCTTCGATCTGGCCGGCATCGCGCATTTCTCCGCCACCGCCGATGGTCTCTCGCCCGCCGACCGCGCGCTGATCGAACGGCACCATTGCTACCAACCCTATTTCTGGGACCCGCTCGGCGACGACCGCCGCTGCGGCAGCATCGCCGAGCGGCTCGACCTCGTCCCGGCCCGGACGCTCGTAACCCTGTGGCTCGGGGCGGCCCTGCACCATCCGATCGCCTATCTCGAACACCGCCTCGCGCATTTGAATTCGACGGATCGCCTGCTGGTGCCCCTGGGCAGGCCGGATGCCGCGCCGCCCCGCAGATCCGAACCGAACGATCTCGGCCTCGTGTCGCCAAGCCCCGCCGCCTCGGCCATCGCGCGAGCGGGGGGCTGGCTGGTCGAGACGCCACTCGGCTGGCCGATCGCCTGGATTGTCGTCGCTGCGACCGGCCTTCTGGTCGCGCTCGGCCGGCCGAAAAGCCCGCCCCGCGATCTCGCCCTGGCGCTTGCCGTCTCGGCGCTGACGCTCGAGGCGAGTTTTGCCGTAGTCAGCATCGCTTCCGATCTGCGCTATCATCTGTGGCCGATGATGGCGGTGGCCTTGATGATGGTGCTGCTCGTCGCCGAGCGACCGCTGCCGCGCCGGGCGATGATTCTGGGTGGGGCGATCCTGATAGCGGTCGTCGGCGCGGGCACCGCGGCAAGGCTGTCGCTCCCGCGCAGCCCGGGCACCTATCAGGGCATGCTCGGCTAAAAATCAGAGCGCGATAAAAGCCACGAAAGCTGCTTCCCCGGCGAAGGCCGGGGTCCAGTCGGGGGACAGTAATGATGTAGCGTTGCGTGCCATCACATCCGCCTTCGCAACTGGATCCCGGCCTTCGCCGGGAAAGCAGTGGTAAGGATGAGCGGCAGGCCAGCAGGCCCGACAGTCAGTCCCCCGTCCGCGCCAGCAACCCCAGCGCCAGCCTTCGATACGCCGCCCTGACCGCCGCGCTCGTCGCCGCCGGATCGTCGGACGCCGCGATCTGCAGCACGCCCTGCCGGAACGCACCCGACAGAAGGTGCGCAAGCGCCGGCACCATCTCCCGCTCGATCAGCCCGGCATCGGCGACATGGTGCAGGGCATGCTCGCCAAGCTCGATCCGCAGTCGGCTCTGCATCGCGATCCACGCGCTCATGCCGAGCACCGCCGGCCCGTCGATCAACAGCAATTGCCGCGCCTCACGCCCTTCATAGGCGTCGAACAGGATGCCGCTGCCCGTCACGATCTCGTCGACGCTATGCTCGACATGATCCATCGTACCCCGTGTCACACGGCCGACGATCTCGTCGATCACTGCCTGGCAGGCCGCGCGGAACAGGTCGCGCTTGTCCTTGAACTGATAATAGACCGCGCCCTTGGTCAGCCCGGCGCGCGCTGCGATCTCGTCGACCGACACCGCCGCATAGCCCCGCTCCGCAAACAGCGCGCGCGCCGCGCCTACCAGTTTTTCGCGATTGGCCGTTGACTCCATACTCTCGGTATGTTGTCATACTGTCGGTATGACAAGGCCCGCATTCTCGCCGCCGATCGCCATCGGCTTTGCCACCCTGGTCGCGCTCGCCATCGTGGCAGGCGCCTTTCTGACGCATGGCGGGTGGACCTATGAGGGCGCGGCGGCGGCTGCCCGGCTGACGGCACGCGCGTCCTTCCTGTGGTTCGTCACGGCCTGGTCGGCCTCGGCGCTGGCACGGCTATGGCCGGGCGGCTGGCGGACGATTCTGCTCCGCCGCCGCCGCTCGGTCGGGCTGGCCTTTGCGGCGACTCACACCGTGCATCTCGTCGCTTTGCTCACCGCGATCTTCGTCTTCGATCACGGGACGAAGATGGTGACCGTCATCGGTGGCGGCATCGGCTATCTGTTCGTCTTTGCCATGGCGATCACCTCGAACGACGCCTCGGTCCGCAGGCTCGGCCCGCGCCGCTGGCGCCTGCTGCACGCGACCGGTGGTTATGTCATCGCAGGCATCTTCGCCTTTTCCTATCTCGGCCGCGTGCCCGCCAATCCGGCGCTGGGCGTGCCGATGCTGTCGCTGATCGGCCTCGTCGCGCTGCTGCGCGTTCTTGCCTGGGCGAGGCGCAGGAGAAGGGCGGGCGTGGCGACGGGCCAGGCGCGATCGGCCTGAGAACAGGGGGCAGCCCCTATCGGGCTGGAGCGGCGGCAAAGAGATGCTGGCCCATGAACTCCAGGAATACCCGCAATTTGGGTGAGGGGTGAGGGCTTGCGGGCCAGAGCAAGCGGAACGTCCCCGCATGACGGACGAACGGGTCGAGGACGACCCTCAACCTGCCATCGGCAAGCTGGCGGGCAATCGCCAGGTCCGGCAGGCACGCGATGCCCAGGCCCTGTTCCGCCCAGTCGATCAACGGGTCGATCGTGTTGGCAATCGCCGTCTCGGGAAGATCGGGGAAAAGATCGATTCCGTCTCGCGTGATCGGCCAGTGCTCGAACGTCCGGCTGGTGGCGAACCGGTGCAGGAGGCAGGCATGGCCCGCCAGGTCCTCCGGCGCCTCGGGCACGCCGCGCCGCGCCAGATAGGCCGGCGACGCCACCAGCTTCAGGTGAAAGGCACCCAGGACGCGGCTCATCAATCGGGAATCGGTCACTTCGCCCGCGCGGATCACGACGTCGAAGCCCTCGTCGATGACGTCGACCAGGCGATCCGAGAAATCCATGTCGAGCGCGACGTCGGGATAGGCCGCCATGAAGCCGGTCAGGGCCGGCATGAAGAAGACATGCAACAGGGGAACGCTGACTCGAAGCCGCCCGCTCGGCGCCCCGCGCGATTGTGCCAGTTCCGCTTCGCCGGCTTCCAGTTCTCCCATGGCGCGGCGGCAGCGTTCGAGAAACAGCGCTCCTTCAGGCGTCAGTGCCACCGAACGCGTCGAACGATGGAACAGGCGCACGCCCAACCGCGCTTCGAGCCGGGCGATCGCCTTGCCGATCGCCGATGGGGAGAGGCCCAGGCGCTGCGCGGCGATCGTGAAGCTCCGCGTCTCCGCAGCCTGAACAAAGGCGTCCAATCCCGACAGCCGGTCCATGTTATTCCAGACAAATAATCTCGAGTATCCGGAATTGTAGCGCTCTTATCATTTATCCATCAAGCGGGCATTCGTCGGGCGAACCAACCGGGAGTCCCTCCCGGAATGTCGCAAGGATGGTCAGATGGATACACTACCCTATGCCTATTCGCCCATTGTCGACCGGCCCCGTATCCAGTGGCCGAACGGCGCGCGCGTCGCCTTCTATGTCGGTCTGAACATCGAGCATTTCGAAATCGACAAACCCTCGACCAGCATCTGGGGAGGCACCGCGCATCTCGTGCCCGATCCGCTCAACTACGGGTGGCGCGATTATGGCGTCCGCGTCGGCATCTGGCGCATGATCGAGATCTTCGATGCGCTGGGCATTCGGCCCTCGGTGCTGTTGAATTCCGACGTATGCCGTCATTATCCCGGGATCATCCAGGCCGGCGTCTCGCGCGATTGGGCCTGGCTGGCGCATGGCAAAACCAACTCCGCGCTTCACCACGGCTTTTCGCAGGATGAGGAAAAGGCGGTTCTCGAGGAGGTGGTGGAGACGATCGCGGCAGCGACCGGACGAAGGCCGCAGGGCTGGATGGGGCCGGGCCTGACCGAGACCTTCGAGACGCCGAGGCTGCTGCGCGAACTCGGCCTGTCCTATGTGCTCGATTGGTGTGCGGACGACCAGCCGTTCGCGCTGGCCGAACCCGGCATGTATTCGGTTCCTTACGCCGTCGAACTCAACGACATCATGCTGCTGGTCGCGAAAGGCTTCACCGGCGAGGCCTTCTATCAGGCGATCGTCGACCAGTTCGATCAGCTTTACGCGGAAAGCGCGGAATCGGGAAAGGTGATGGCGCTGGCCTTGCACCCGTTCGTCGCGGGCCAGCCGTTTCGGCACCCCTATCTCGCTCGGGCGCTTGCCTATATTGCCGGACATGACGGGGTCTGGCTCACGACGAGCGATGCGATCGCAGATCACTATATCGCATCGATTTCCAGGGCTGGTATCGGGTAACGCCTCCTGCAGCCTGGCGGGACCGGAGCGGAAGCACGCGCCGCACGTTGGAGCTTTTTTTCCGAAAGAAGAACGGACGCGATGCCTCACGCCAGCTCGATCGTCACCTGTACGGGGCCGAACAGCCCCCACGCGTTCGACATCGTCCCGCTTCAGCCCCGCAATGGCACGCTCGATGCGCTGTGCCCGGTCTGCAAGGGGCACGGGCAATGGAATGTCGAGATCGATCTGGTGAGCTTCCGCTGCAAGCGCGCGATCTGCGATCATTGCCATGGCGCCGGCTGGGTCGAGACCGGGGAGGATCCCGTGGTCCTTCCCGATATCGAGATGACACCCGAGGGCTATCCGAAATGGAACACGCGCTTCGCCCCGAAAGAGGAGGCGGTCGCGCAGGATCCGGGGGAAACCCGCCTGATCGCCCCCTGATCGGCTATCCGCCGCGCGCGAATTCGGCGAGCAGCTTCGGATAGTCCGCCATGTCCGGGAACGCGTCGTAACTGTGCTTCGCGGAGGTGGCCGCCCAGGGGAATGCCTCGCTGCGATAGGTCTCGACGAACGGCGCGAACCCGTGCGTATCGTCGAGCATCGTCGCACGCACATTGACGAAGCCCAGTTCGGGGGGAAGGCGGGTGAACACCCAGCTCTTGCACCAGTCGCAATGATGATGGCGGGACTGGTCGCCGTGCAGCCCGCCGATCACCGGCTCGCCCTGGATCACCTCGAACCCGTCGCTCGGCACCGCGACGCTCAGCGAATAGGCGCTGGCGCTCATCTTCTGGCAGCCGGTGCAGTGGCACGCCATGGTCAGCATCGGCGGCGCGGAGATGCGGAAGCGCAGCTTCCCGCAGCGGCATCCGCCCTCCATCGGCAGGGTCATCTCGGCCATTGTCGTCTCCCGTTCGTGCTGGACTCTCCTGTCCTGCCACGGGCACAAAGGTCTCAACAAGGGGAGGGGTGCCATGCCGTTCGCGATTCTGTGGCCGACCTTCACGCTGGTCGCGCTGATCGTCATCATCTGGTTCTGGCTGACGGTGGAACGCGGGCGCCACATCCGGAGCAACCCGCCGACAGCGGAGGATTTCGCCAGTGGCGAGGCGGCATTGCGCTATTTCCAGCCGGTCGAGATGCCGGCGAACAATTTCCGGAATCTGTTCGAGATGCCGGTGCTCAATTTCGCCATCGTGCCGCTGTTGATGATCACGCATCAGGCGAATCATGTGCAGGTGGCGCTGGCCTGGGCGTTCGTGCTGCTGCGGGTTCTCCACAGCTTTATCCACATCGTTGTGCGCAAGGTTCAGCTACGCGCGCCGGTCTATTGGCTGGGCAGCGCCGCGCTGATGGCGATGTGGATCGGTTTCGCGGTCGACATCGCGAGCGCATCCGCCCGCTAACAGGATGCGGTGGCGACTATCGGGATGTAGGGAAGGGGGCGGCCCGCGGACCGCCCCGGCAGGATCAGGCGGCTTCGCCGTTCGAGCTGACCAGGCTGATGTCCGGCGCAGAGGTCGGCGCGCTGCGCTCGAAATTGCGGGCGCCGGCATCGGCCGCGATATGCTTCAGGCGGCCATCGATCGACGCGCCGTTCTCGATCGCGATCGTCTCATATTCGACATCGCCGGTGATCCGCGCCGCGCGCTCGATGGTGAGCTGACGGACCGAGACCGAACCCTCGATCGATCCGGCAAGGCGGGCGACATCGGCCTTGACCGATCCGTTGATGCGGCTTTCCGTGCCCTGCACGATGCTGCCGCAATTCACGTCGCCATCGACACGGCCGTCGATATGCAGGTCGGCCGTCGCGGTGACGTTGCCGGTGATGGTGACGTCGGGGCCGAGCACCGAAAACATGCCACGCTTCCCCGCGGCGTTAGGCTGGGGTGCGGGTGCCGGCGGCAGCGAGATACCCAGATCGCGGCTACCCTTGTTGCTGTTGTTGAACATCGACATTGAATCCCCGGTTACGGTCTGCGAATCGGTTAGATAACTACCATAAGTTACGGTTTCGCCGCATCTTCGATCGTTAAATCGCCCGTGCCATAAGGGGATTGTCGTTAACGGCCGGTTTGAGCAGCGGAACGGCCAATTTGACGGTCGCGACGATCATCGCAGCGGCGCCCAACGTGACGAAGCCGGTAAGGCCGCTGAGATAGCCGAGCAGCGCCAGGGTCGATCCCGCCTGAACCAGGATCGCGATCGTCTGGCTGGGCCGGTCGCGGCACACCAGCGCCAGGCACAGCGCCAGTACATCGGCCAGGAAGAAATAGCGTTCGTGCATCCGCGGCAGCAACCCGGCGGTGACCAACGTCGCCAGCAGTGCGGCCGACAGCAGCGCCCGGTTGTCGAGCGTCTGGGCCGAGAAGCGCGCGATATAGGCCGCCGTCCCGCCGATCGCGGCGGCGGTGGCGAGGCCGACCAGCGGCAGGCCCAGCGGCAGCGCCTGCAGGATCGCCCAGATGTTGGGCGCATTGAACGAGAGCAGCTGGAACGTGTCCGCCTGGCGGAGGTAGATGGTGACGAGATCGGCCGCCGGCCATCCCGCCGCCCAGGCCGGAACCATGGTCGCCAGGGTGACCGCGGGTGCAATCGGCCAGAGCCACAACGGCACCTTGCGCTTGATCAGCAGCGCGAGGAAGAAGGGAGCGACCAGCACGGCCTGCGCCTTGAACGCCACTGCCAGTCCGAACCAGGCGAGCATCGTCGCGTGCCGCCGATCGAGCGCAGCGGCGACGCCCATGATGCAGGGCGCCGCCCACATCGCGTCGCACTGGCCGAGCAGGGTCGCGTTGAGCAGCAGGCTGGGCATCGCGAAGACCAGCGCGGCGGCGCGGACTGGCTGCGGCGCATCGAACCGGATCAGCAGATGGCGGACGGCAAGAGCAAGAACCACGGTTCCTGCGACCGAAAGCAATTTGATCAGCACGATCGCCGGCAACACGCCGGACAACAGGCTGAGCCCCGCCAGCAGATAGAGATAGGCGGGGGCATAGTTGGAAAAAGGCTGCTCGAACGACGCGACCGGGCCAGTGGCGACGATATGGTCGAACCACGGCAGCAGATAGGCCGGCATATCCGTGGTGACCGTCGGCATCGTCACCCACGCCATCACCAGCGCGACGCCGAGCGTCAACGCGATCGACGGCAGAGGCGAGGCAGGCTTGCGAACCATCATCATCCAACGGCCTTGCCCTAACGGGTGTTGAGACTGCGTTAAGGACGACTGTATCGGCTGCTTCCCCGGTTGCGTGCAGGCCTCGGCTGTGTTCCACTGCGATCAACGACAAGCGCCCCGGCACACGGGGGAAAGGTGGGAGGATGGCGACAGCTGCGGTCGAGCGGCCGGTGATTCCGTCGCCACCGGGCTTGCCCGTCGTCGGGCATCTCCACCAGATCGCGCGCGCCGGGCTGATCGGCCACCTCCTCGCCGTCAGCCGCGATTTTCCCGACGGCATCTTCAAGCTCAAGTTCGGCAGCCGCATCGGGCTGTTCGTCACATCGCCCGATCTCGTCGCGGAACTGTGCGACGAGACCCGCTTCCGCAAGATGCCCGGGCCGGGCCTGCGCGTGGTGCGCAAGTTCGCCGGCGACGGCTTGTTCACCGCGTTCAGCGAGGAACCGAACTGGGGCAAGGCGCACCGCATCCTGCTCCCCGCCTTCAGCCAGCGCGCGATGCGCGGCTATTTCGACATGATGCTCGAGGTGGCGGACCAGCTGGTCGGCAAATGGTCGCGGCTCTCCGGCACTGACGTGCTCGTCGCCGACGATATGACCCGCTTCACGCTCGACTCCATCGCGGTCGCGGGCTTCGGTCACCGCTTCAACAGCTTCGAGAAGGAGGAACTGGACAGCTTCCTCGAAGCGCTCGGCCGGGCGCTCGGCGAATCGCTCAACATGATCACCCGGCTGCCGATCCAGCAGCGCTTCGCCAAGAAGGCGATGCGGCAATATGAGGCCGATATCGCCGAGATGAACGCGCTGGTCGACGGCATCATCGCCGAGCGTCGCCTCCATCCAAACGACGGGAAGGACCTGCTCAACCTGATGCTGAGCGCGGTCGATCCGGAGACGGGCGAGGGCCTGGACGACATCAATATCCGCTATCAGGTGCTGACCTTCCTGATCGCCGGGCATGAGACGACCTCGGGCCTGCTCAGCTTTTCGCAGCACCTGCTGCTCCGCCACCCGCATGTGCTGGCCCGGGCCTATGCCGAGGTCGACCGCGTCCTGCCCGGCGACAAGCGCCCCGACTATACCGACGTGGTGAAGCTCGAAGTGATCGAGCGGATCCTGAAGGAAGCGATGCGCCTCTGGCCGACCGCACCCGCCTTCAGTGTGGCGCCGTTCGAGGACACGGAGATCGGCGGCAAATGGGCGATGCGCAAGGATCGGCCGATCAACGTCTTCTCGCCCGGCCTGCACCGCGATCCCGGCGTCTGGGCTGACCCGGAAGAGTTCGACATCGATCGCTGGCTGCCCGAGGCGGAGGCCGCACGGCACCCGCATGCCTACAAGCCGTTCGGCAATGGCGAGCGCGCCTGTATCGGCCGCCAGTTCGCCATGGTGGAGGCGAAGCTCGCGTTGGCCATGCTGCTCCAGAAATTCGCGATCAGCGATCCGCATTCCTACAAGCTGCGGATCAAGGAGACGCTGTCGATCAAGCCGGACGAATTCTACATGCGCGTCCGGCTCCGCGCACCGCATGAGCGGCTGAGCGTCGCCCCTGCAGAGGAGCGGGTGGAGGAAGCGCCCGTCGCCTCGGTCTCCGGCACCGGCCAGCGATTCGCGGTGCTGTACGGCTCGAGCCTCGGCACGGCGCGCGACATCGCCGAGGAGATCGCCGAGCGCGCCAATCTGGACGGCTTCGAGACGATCGTCCGCTCGATGGACGACAGCTTCAAGGGTGGCGCGGCGCCCGAGGACAAGGTGATCGTCATCGTCACCGCCACCTATAACGGCCGCGCGCCCGATACCGCGCTGGCGGTGGAGAAGGCGCTCGATACCGGCGCGTTCGAGGGCGCCGACTGGACTGGCGCGCGCTTCGCGGTGCTCGGCATCGGCAACAGCCAATGGCCCAACTACCAGATATTCCCCAAGCGGATCGACGCCGCGATCGAGGCGACCGGCGCGACCCGCCTGCTGCCCCGCGCCGAGGCGGACGGGCAGGGTGATTTCGACGGCGCGGTTGCCGGTTTCGTGCGCGATCTGTGGAAGGCGCTGGGCAGCGACGCGGCGCCCAGCGAATCCGTCTCGACCCTGTCGCTCCAGCCGGTCGACACCTCGGCCGCCCGCGCCGCCGCCTTGCCGGAACATGCCCAGCAACTCGAGATCGTCGGCAATGACGAGATGATCCGGCCGGCCGACGGCCTGTGGGATTTCGCGAAGGAGCCGCCGCGCCCCTCGACCCGCTTCATCCGCATCCGCCTGCCGCACGGCCAGCACTACCACACCGGCGATCACATCGCGGTCTACGCCCACAACCGCCCCGACCTGGTCGAGCGTGCGATCGACCGGCTTGGCCTGAAGGGCTCGACTCAGCTGCGGGTGGACGGGCAGGGCGGTCGCTTCCGCCATCTCCCGCTCGGCCAGACGGTGACAGTGCGGCAATTGCTCACCGATTTCGTCGAGCTGTCCGACCCGCTGCCCAAACGCGCGCTGTCGGTGATCGCGGGACAGACCCGCTGCCCCAACACGAAGCGGGAACTCGCCCGACTGGAAGAAGCCTTCGATGCCGAGGTCGGGAGCAAGCGCCTGACCCTGCTCGACCTGCTCGACCGGCATCCTGCTGCAGAGCTCTCGCTCGATTCCATGGTCGAGTTGTCGGCAGCGATTTCGCCGCGCTTCTATTCGATCGCCTCGAGCCCGCGGGTCTCGCCCGATGTCGCGGAGCTGATCGTCGGCACCATGGCCGCGCCGGCCTGGTCCGGCCTGGGCGAGCATCGCGGTTTCGCCTCGGGCTATATGCAAGGCGTCGCGCCGGGCGATCAGGTGTTCGGCTATGTCCGCCGCCCCAATCCGCCTTTCGCGCCGCCCGCTGATCCGAGCGTGCCGATGATCCTGATCGGCCCCGGCACCGGCTTCGCCCCCTTGCGCGGCTTCATCCAGGAGCGCGCTGCGCAGAAGGCTGCGGGCGAAGATATCGCGACCAGCCTGCTCTTCTTCGGCTGCCGCCATCCCGACCACGACTGGTTCTGTCGCGACGAGATCGAAGGCTGGGCCAGGGACGGGGTGATCGACCCGTATCTCGCCTTCTCCGCCGTCGAGAGCCACCCATGGAAATTCGTCCAGGACGCGCTCTGGGCCGAACAGGACCGCGTCTGGGCCGCGCTCAGCGCGGGCGCGCAGATATTCCTGTGCGGCGACGGCCGCTTCATGGCGCCCGCCGTGCGCGACACGTTGATCCGCATCCAGATGCAGCAGGCCGGCGACGAGCATGCGCAAGGCTCGGAATGGCTCGAGGAACTGATCGAGGACGGACGCTTCCACCAGGATGTGTTCGGGTTTGGGAAGTGAGATCCTCCCCGGCACGGGGAGGGGGACCGCGCGCTTCTTCAGCGCGTGGTGGAGGGGGGCTTCCACGGGCGTACCGCCTGCGGAAGCCCCCCTCCACCAGCTTCGCTGGTCCCCTTCCCCGTGCCGGGGAGGAGTAGGGAGAAAGAGATGCTTCAACTATCGGGCCAGGACGCGTCGTTCGTCTATCTGGAGACCCCGCACACGCCGATGCATATCGGCTCGGTCGCGATCTACGATCCCTCCACCGCGCCCGGCGGGTTCGTCCGCTTCAAGGATGTCCTCAATTTCATCGGCTCCCGCCTCTCCGGCGCGCGCAGCTTCCGCCAGCGTCTCGTGCGGGTGCCGTTCGATCTCGACCATCCCTATTGGATCGAGGATCCGGAGTTCGACCTGGAATTCCACGTCCGCCACATCGCGCTGCCCAAGCCCGGCGACTGGCGCCAGCTCTGCATCCAGGTCGCGCGGCTCCATTCGCGCCCGATGGACCTCAATAAGCCGCTCTGGGAATTCACCGTGATCGAGGGCCTCGACAATGTCGAAGGCCTGCCCCCCGGCTGCTTCGCTTTGGTGTCGAAGGTCCACCACGCCGCGGTCGACGGCATGTCGGGCGTCGAAATGTCCACCGCCGTCCATGATCTCGACGCGACCATGACGCCGCCCAAGGAAGCGGACGAATGGAAGCCCGAGCATATGCCCAATGTGGCCGACCTGCTCACCCGCAGCTATTTCAACTCGCTGCGCCAGCCGATGCGCGTGGTCGAGACGATCGGCCGCTCGCTCCCCGGCATGGCCAAGCTCGCCGCGACCGTCGGCAAGGGCGAAGTCAGCCTGTCGAACACCAAGATGGCACCCAAGACCCGCTTCAACGGCAAGGTCTCGCCGCACCGGGTGTTCGACGCAGTGCCGTTCAAGCTGGCCGATATTCGCGCGATGAAGAACGCGGTGCCCGATGCGACGGTCAACGACGTGATCCTGGCCATCGTCGGTGGCGGTCTGCGTACCTATCTGGAGGACAAGAACGAGCTGCCCAAGGAATCGCTGACCGCGATGGCGCCGATCTCGGTGCGCGGGGAAGGAGAGAAGGCAGCGCTCGGCAATCTGGTCTCGGCGATGGTCATCCCGCTCGGCACGCACATCGCCGATCCCCTCGAACGGCTGAAATATGTCCATGACGAAGCAGTCAATTCCAAGGCGATGACCAACGCCGTCGGCGCGCGCAGCCTCGCCGATTACAGCCAGCTCATCCCCTCGGGCCTCGCCGGGCTTGCCGCGCGGCTCTACACAAGGGTGGGTGCCGCCAATACGCACGCACCGGTGTTCAACACGGTCGTCACCAACGTGCCCGGCCCGCGCGTCCCGCTCTATTTCTGCGGCGCGAAGATGCTGGCGAGCTACGGGACGGCCCCGGTCTTCGACTCCATGGGCCTGATCAACCCGGTTTATTCCTATGGCGACACCATCGCGATCTCCTTCACCGCCGACCGCGACATGATGCCCGACCCGGAAAAATACGCGGCGGCGCTCCAATTGTCCTTTGATGCGTTGAAGGCGGCGACACTCGGCGGAACGGAACCAGCAAAACCCAGAGCCCCGCCCAGGCCAAGGGCGACAGCGAAACCCAAACCCAAACCGGCGATGAAGCCGGCCGCAGCCGGGCGCAAACCGGTACCCCGCAAAGGAGCGAAGTGATGGCGGACAAGAAGAGCACGACGGAAAAGGTCAAGGACACGATCAACGAGAAGATCGTCGATCCCGCGAAAAAGGCCGGCGAGGCGATGAAGGCATCGGGCGCCAAGGTTGCCGAAGGCGGATCGACCGTCAGCATGAAGCTGATCGACCAGGCCGAAAGCAACGCCCGCCAGGCCTTCGCCGCGCTGCGCGCTGCCGCTGCCGCCAAGGATCTGTCCGAAGTGATGAAGGTCCAGGGCGACTATCTGCGCGACCAGGGCAGCCGCAGCATGACTCAGGCCCGCGAGATCGGCGAACTCATCATGCAGATCGGCCGTGACGCGGTTCAGCCGCTGAAGGGCAAGGACTGACCTGTTCCTCCCCGGCACGGGGAGGGGGACCGCCCGCCTTCTTCAGGCGGGTGGTGGAGGGGGCTCACCACGAGAGTACCGTTTGTGGAAGCCCCCCCCTCCACCAGCTTCGCTGGTCCCCCTCCCCGTGCCGGGGAGGAGCCAAAAGCTACGCATGCCCCGCAAACGGGTAGACCAGCGCCTTCAGCCCGCTGCGCTCGAACGGCCGCCATTCCCCGTCCGCCTGGGCCAGACGGTCAGCGATCGCGTAGAGCACCGCCGGGTTCACCCCGAGCCCGCAATGGCTGCCATGCACTTCGATATTGTCCGTCTCCGGCCCGCGCGGTTCGATGCAGTTCTGCCACGCGACCACCCCGTCCTCGCGCGAATAGATCGCAGTCGAGGGCACCGGCGGCACTTCCTCGCTCTCGCGCATCTGGCTGCGCACCGAAGGATCGTCGATCTTCTGACCGGTCAGCACCTCATAGGCGCGCCACACATTGGTCGCGCGCGGGGTGCCGGTGAAGGGCGATCCCAGCGAGATCACCTGCCGCACTGCCTCGGGCGCCCGGCGGGATAACTGGCGCGCCATCACGCCGCCCAGGCTCCAGCCGACCAGGCTGACCTTCTGGCCGGTCGCCCCATGGATCTGGCGCAGCCGCTCCACCAGCTTCTCGCCCTCATAGCCGATCGCCTTGGGTCCGAGATTGCGACCGAGCCCCCATTCATGCGCATCATAACCGAGGTTGCTCAGGAAGCGCCGCAGCACCGTGGTCGACCGGTCGCTGGTCACGAAGCCCGGCAGCACCATCACCGGATGCCCGTCGCCGCGCGGCGCGGTGGCGAGGATCGGGGCGGCCAGCCCGAGCGAGCCGAACTCGGCCAGCGCCCGCGGCAGCTCGGTAAAAGCCAGAAGCGCTGAAGGCGGCCGTATCTCGTCGGCCTGAACTGCTGTCATTCGGTCATCCTTCCTTCTGCGTGCAGTCTAAACCCGCTGCATTGCAATATGGTTCATTCATCCAACCCGAACGCGCGGTGGTGCGCCGACACCCGCGCGACATCATGCGCGAGGATGGCAAGGTCGTGCGGCTTGCCGTCGCGGTCGCGGACATGGTCCTTCAGCAGCGCTTCGGCGCGGAAGCCCAGGCTCTCGAACAGCATCACCGATCCGATCTGGTCGGGCGTCATCTGCGCGGTCAGCTTCTCGAGCCCGCGCTCCATCGCCACCGCATAGATCGCCTCGAGCAGGTCGCGCCCGATGCCCGATCCACGCTTGCCCGGCGCAACGAGCAGCCGGATCTCGCCGACATGCGCGCTCCACCCCAGCGGATCGCGCACCAACGCCGCGGTGCCGACGAACGCCCCGCCATCCTCGGCGATCAGGCTGTCGATCCAGCCTTCCTCGATCGCCGACTGCCAGGCATCGACGACGCGCGGATGCTTCAGGTCGCGGCCCAGGAACAGCAGGTCATGCTCGGGCAGGGTATTGGCGAAGGCGAGCATCGCGTCGCGGTCGCCCGGTGCGAAGCGCCTGATGTGATGGCTCAAACCGAACGCTCCCCCAACCAGTCGACCAGCTTCGGCCAAAGCCGCTTGATCGCATTGCCGCCGGCGACAAGGCTGACATGGCCGCCCTTCATTGTCACCTGTTCCTTGTCGAGCGATCCGATCTTGTCGATCAGCGGCGCCGAGGCTTCGGACGGCACGATATGATCGTGCTCGGCGGTGACGTGCAGGAACGGCGCGGTGATCCTGCCGAGATCGACCGGCCTGCCGCCCACCTCCATCGTGCCATGGTTGAGCTCATTGCCCCACATCAGCTTCTTGGTCGTCTCGCGGAAATATTCGCCCGCGAGCGGCAGCGTGTCGCTCGCCCAGCGGTCGAACATGCGGAAGGATTTGACATATTCCTCGTTCCAGAGGTTGTCGATCAGCCGGATATTCCCCGCGATCCGCGCGCCCGGCCGCAGCATGTCGAACGCGGTGTAGAGATAATCCGCCGGGCAATTGCCGAACGTATCGACCAGTCGGTCGACATCGAAGAAGCGCTTGTCCGCCCAGGCCTGGAACATCTCCATCTTGGAGAAGTCGACCGGCGTGGTGAAGGTGACGAGGTTCTTCATCGGCGCGTCCGGGTGCAGCGCCGCCCACAGGAGCGACAGCACCCCGCCGAAGCAATAACCGACCATTGTGAATTCGTCCTCGCCGGTCTCCTGCTGCACCCGCGCGACCGCGTCGGGCAGGAAATCCAGCACATAATCGGCGAGCGTCAGGCCCTTCTCGTCGGCACGCGGCGGCGACCAGTCGATCATGAACACGTCGAACCCGGCCTTGAGCAGATATTCGACCAGGCTCTGCCCGGGCACCATGTCGAAGATGTACCCGCGATTGGTCGTCGCCATGACCAGCAGCAGCGGCACCCGGTACACCTCGTCGGTCATCGGGCGATAATGGTACAGGTTCATCGTGCCGCGCTGGATCAGCAGGTCCTTGGGGCTGGCCCCGAGCACCGGCGCGGGCGAGGCGAAATAATCGAGGCCTTTGAAGTTGCGCTGAAGCGCGCGGTCGAACGCCGTGCTGGCCTGGGTGAACAGGTCGGGGGCGTTTTGCTCGGCCATGGTCAGCGCTGCGACACGCTCAAGCCGGTTTGCCCGGCGGTTTGCGGGTGCGCTTCGGCTTGGGCCGTTCCGGCGGCGCGATCCCGGCCTGGGCCATCAGCAGCGCCTCGATCCGCCCGACCGAGTCCTCGATCCGCCTGACCCGCGCGGAAAGATCCTCCACCTCGCTGCGGCTCGGCATGTTGGCGGCGGCGAGCGCCTTGTCCATCATCTGGTGCGCGGCCGCCTGGGCGGTCATCGTCGCGCTGTTGGCGCCCTGCATCACGCGCGAGAATTCGCCCGACTTCATCACCTGGCCGCCGAACTGGTTGGCCATCTGCTCCCACTGGCCGAGCATCTCGCGGAAAAACGCGCCTGGATCGGGTGTGGTCGTCATGCGGGCACATCCTTTACCCGCTTTCACCATCCGTCAAGCGAGCCTGCCGCGCAGCATCGCTGCAGCAATCAGTTGCCGGTCGTGCCACTCACCGGCGTCGGCCCCGCCGCCGTAGCATCCAGCGTCGAATCCCCGCCCAGCACGCGGTAGAGCGTGACCAGATTGGTCGCCGCCGTCAGCTGGGTCGACACCAGCTGCCGCCGCGCCGAATAGAGCGATCGCTGCGCGTCGAGACTGTTCAGGAAGGTATCGATGCCGCCGCGATACCGCGCGTCGGACAGCCGGTAATTGTCGGCCGAAGCAGAGGCGAGCGCTTCGCCGGCCCGAACCTGATCGGCAATCGTGCCGCGCCGCGCCAGCGCATCGGAGACTTCGCGGAACGCCGTCTGGATCGCCTTCTCATAGCCGGCCAGCGCCGCATCGCGCTGCGCTTCGGACAGGCGGACATTCGCCCGGCCCGCGCCCGCGTTGAAGATTGAGTAACTCGCATTGGCGCCGGTCGAGTAATTGAACGACCCGCCCTTGAAGAGGTCGCCCAGCGCCCCGCTCGCCAGCCCCAGCACCGCGGTCAGCGAGATGCGCGGGAACAGCGCCGCGCGCGCCGCGCCGATCTCGGCATTGGCGCTGCGCAGCTGATATTCGGCCTGCACCACATCGGGACGGCGCAGCAAGATGCCGGAATCGACCCCCGCCGGCAGCTCGGCGACGGTCTTGCCCGCTTCCTCGATCGATCCGGGCAACAGGGTCGGGTCGATCGGCGCGCCGACCAGAAGCCGCAGCGCGTTGATGTCCTGCGCGACATTGGTGGTCTGCTGCGCAAGGTCGGATTGAGCGGTGGCCAGCACCGTCTCGGCCTGACGCAGGTCGGTGCGCGGCGCGATGCCGCCCTCCAGCCGCGCCCGGGTCAGCTTGACACTCTGCTCCGCGCTCTTCGCCGTATCCTGCGCGATCGCCTGAAGGCTCTTGTCCGCGCCATAGGTCAGCCAGGCGCTGGCGATATCGCCGACCAGGGTCAGGCGGGTCGCCCGCGCCGCCGCCTCGGTTGCGAAATAGCTGTTCTGCGCAGCGGTGCTCAGCGATCGGATCCGGCCGAACAGGTCGAGCTCGAACGCCGTGATCCCGCCATCGACCGAGAAATTCGTCCGGTCGCCCGCGCCATTGCCATTGTCCGAATGGGTAACGCCGGCCGATGCGCCGACCGCCGGGAACAGCTCGGAGCGCTGGATGCGATATTGCGCGCGCGCCGCCGCGATGTTCGCCGCCGCGATGCGCAGGTCGCGATTGTTGGTCAGCGCCTGCTCGATCAGCGCCTGCAAGCGCTGGTCGCGGAAGATGTCGCGATAGGTGACGGCGGGCAGCGCGGCCTCGCTCTGCTTCAGGTAGGAATCGCCGACCGGCCATGATGGCGGCACCGGCACGTCGGGCCGCACATATGTCGGCGCCATCGAACAGGCGCTTAGCGAAGTAGCCGCAAGCAGCAGGACGAACCGGCGCATCATGCTTTCTCCCCCTCAGGCTGTTCGGGGGGGTGGGCAGGGGGCGCCGGATGCTCGTGGTGCAGATGCGCCAGCACGTTGCGCGTGCCGCGGCGCACCAGCACGAAGAACAGCGGGATGTAGAAGATCGCCAGGATCGTCGCGGTCAGCATGCCGCCGATCACCGCCGTGCCGATCGCGACGCGGCTGTTCGCCCCGGCACCGGTCGAGATGGCCAGCGGCAGCACGCCGAAGATGAAGGCAAGGCTGGTCATCAGGATCGGGCGGAGACGGATACGGGCCGCCTCCAGCGCTGCCTCGATCACGCGCTTGCCCTGCTTCTCGGCCTGTTCGGCGAACTCGATCATCAGGATCGCGTTCTTCGCCGCCAGGCCCATGGTGGTCAGCAGGCCGATCTGCAGGAACACGTCATTCTCGAGGCCCCGCAAGGTCACCGCGAACACCGCGCCGACCAGGCCGAGCGGAATGATCAGCAGCACCGCGATCGGGATCGTCCAGCTTTCGTAGAGTGCGGCAAGGCACAGGAACACGACCAGCAGCGAAAGCGCGTAGAGATAGGGCGCCTGGCCCGAGGACAGCCGCTCCTGATAGGACAGGCCGGCCCAGGCCACGCTCGTGCCCGGCAGTTGCGCGGCAAGCTCTTCCATGCGCGCCATCGCTTCGCCCGAGCTGACGCCCGGCGCTGCCTGGCCCTGTAACTCATAGGAGGAGAAGCCACCGAACCGGCTGAGCGACGAAGGGGCCGTGCCCCAGGTGACATTGGCGAAGGACGAGAAGGGCGCCATCTCGCCGGTCGATCCACGAACGTACCAGGCGGCGATGTCGTCAGGCGCGGCGCGGTACGGCGCATCGCCCTGGACATAGACGCGCTTCACGCGGCCGCGATCGTTGAAGTCGTTGACGTAACGGCCGCCCCAGGCGGTCGACAGCGTCGCGTTGACGTCCGCCTGGCTCAGCCCGAGCGTGCTCAGCTTTTGCGGGTCGACATCGACCTTCAAGGTCGGCTGATCCTGCAGGTCGGTCGGGCGGACTGCCTGAAGCGACGAGTCAGCCCGCGCCGCAGCGAGCAGCTTGTCGCGCGCTGCCTTGAAGTCCTGACGGCTCAGGCCGCCGGTATTCTGCAGCTCCATCTGGAAACCGGCCGACTGGCCGAGACCCCGTACCGCCGACGGCACCGTCGCGTAGAATTCGACGTCGCGCAGGCCACCCAGCGCCTGGGTCGCGCGCCGCGCGATCGCATCGGCGCCGTTCTTCACGCCCTTGCGCTCCGCCCAGTCCTTGAGCGCGACGAAGCCGCGCCCGGTATTCTGGCCGCCGCCGCCGCCGCCGGCGACCGTCATGATCGCGTCGGTATTCTTGCTCTCGGTCTTGAGGAAATATTTCTCGATCTCGCGCTGCGCCAGCTGAGTCTTGCCGATCGTCGCGCCCGGCCCGAGGTTGAACTGGATGCTCGTCGTGCCCTGGTCCTCGGTCGGCAGGAAGCCGGTCGGCAGCTTCACGAACATGATCGCGAGGATCACCACGGTGACGCCGTAGATCGCCAGGAACAGGATCTTGCGGTCGACCACGTTGGCCACCGCCCTGGTGTACCGGTCCTGGTTGCGCTCGAAATTGCTGTTGAACCAGGTCTTGGCCGCTTCCATCCGGTGCTGGATCCACCGGATCGCTTCATATTTGCTCTCGCGATGCTCCTCCTTGCGCTTGAGCATGGTCGCGGTGAGCGCCGGGGTCAGCACCAGCGCCACCACCACCGACAGCACCATCGCCGACACGATCGTGACGGAGAACTGGCGATAGATCACGCCGGTCGATCCGCCGAAGAACGCCATGGGCAGGAACACCGCGGACAGCACCAGGGCGATGGCGATCAGCGCGACGGTGATCTCGTTCATCGACTCGATCGTCGCGTCGCGCGGGCTCATGCCCGGATTTTCCTCCATCAGGCGTTCGACATTCTCCACGACGACGATCGCGTCGTCGACCAGCAGGCCGATCGCCAGCACCAGGCCGAACATGGTGAGCGTGTTGATGGTGAAGCCGGCAATCGCGAAGATCGCGAAGGTGCCGAGCAGCACGACCGGGACCGCGATCGTCGGGATCAGGGTCGCGCGCCAGCTCTGCAGGAAGATGAACATGACGATGACGACCAGGATGATCGCCTCGATCAGCGTCTTCACCACCTCGTCGACCGACAGCTTGATGAACTCAGTCACGTCCTGCGGGAAATCATAGGCGAAACCGGCCGGGAATTTCTTCGCCTGCGCGGCGATCTCGGCCTTGACCAGCTCGGCGGTCTTGAGCGCATCCGCGCCCGGCGCAAGGCTGACGGCGATGCCGGCGCCGGGATGGCCGTTGATCCGGCTGACGATGCCGTAATTCTCGGATCCCAGCTCGACCCGCGCGACATCCTTCAAATGCAGGGTCGATCCGTCGGGCTGGGTCTTCACGACGATATTGGCGAACTGCGCCGGCGTCGACAGGCGGCTCTGCGCGGTCACGGTGGCATTCAGCGCCTGGTCGGGGCTGTTCGGCACGCCGCCCACTTCGCCCGCCGCGACCTCGGCATTCTGCGCCGTGATCGCGGAGACGATGTCGCTCGGCATGAGCGAATAGCTCGCGAGCCGGTCCGGGTTGAGCCACACGCGCATCGCATATTGCGATCCGAACACGTTGATGTCGCCCACGCCTTCCAGGCGGCCGATCGGCTCCTGCAGGGTGGAGACCATGTAATCCGACACGTCCTGGTTGGTCCGCGTATCGGTCGTGTCGAAGATCGCGGCGACCATCAGGAAGTCGGGGTTGGACTTGGTGACGGTCAGGCCCTGCTGCTGCACCTGGGAGGGCAGGCGGGGCAGCGCCTGCTGCACCTTGTTCTGCACCTGCACCTGCGCGATGTCTGGGTCGATGCCCTTGGCGAAGGTCGCGCTGATGTTCACGCCGCCGCGCGAGTTCGAATTGGAGCTGAAATAGAGCAGCCCGTCGATGCCGGTCAGCTGCTGCTCGATCACCTGGGTGACGCTGTTCTCCAGCGTCTCGGACGACGCGCCGGGATAATTGGCGCGGATGTTGACGTTGGGCGGCGCCACGTCGGGGAACTGCTCGATCGGCAGGGTGAAGATCGCCCCGATGCCCGCCAGCATGATGATGATCGCGACGACCCAGGCGAAGATCGGCCGGTCGATGAAGATGCGTGAAATCACGGGGCGATCAACCGGGCTTCTGGCCGGTGGCGGTCTTGCCCTGCCCCTGGCCCCGACCCTGGGGCGGTCCGACCCGTTCCGGCTGGCTCGCCGGTACCGGCCGCACGACCTGGTTGGGCAGGGTCTTGCCGACGCCCTGGACGATCACCTTGTCGCCCCTGCTCAGGCCCGAAGTGACGACCCAGTTCGTGCCGATCGCGCGCGTCGCGGTCACGCTGCGCTGGAGCGCCTTGTTGCCCGGCCCGACGATGAACACCGTCGCATTGCCCTTGGGGTCGCGCGACACGGCCGGCTGCGGAATCAGGAAGGCATTATTGTCGATCGACTGGGCGAAGGTCGCCCGCACGAACATGCCCGGCAGCAGCTCGCCCTGCGGATTGGCGAAGCGCGCGCGCAAGGTGACGGTGCCGGTCGTGGGGCTCACCACTACTTCGGAGAATTCGACGGTACCGGCATAGCCGTAATCGCTGCCGTCCTCGAGCTTCAGGCGCACTTCGGCATTGGCCGGGGTGTGGCCGCCGCTGGCCAGCTCGCGGCGCAGGCGGAGCAGGTCGGCGCTGGACTGCTGGATGTCGACATACATCGGGTCGAGCCGCTGGATCGTCGCCAGCGGATCGGCCTGGTTGGTCGTGACCAGCGCGCCGACGGTGTAAAGCGACCGCCCGATCCGCCCGGTGATCGGCGCGGGAACGGTGGTGAAGCGAAGGTTGACGCGCGCCGTGTCGAGCGCGGCGCGGTTCTGCGCGACGGCGGCCTGGGCCTGGCGTGCCTGGGCGAGCGCGTCGGTATAATCCTGCTTGGCCACCGCTTCGATATCGGCGAGCGGCTTGTAGCGATCGGCCTTGATGCGCGCTGCCTCGGCGCTGGCGGCGGCACTGGCGAGATTGGCCTGGGCCTGGTTGGTCGCGGCGCGGTAAAGGCTGGGGTCGATCTGATAGAGCGGCTGGCCCTGCCGGACGAGCGCACCTTCCGTGAAGAAGCGGCGATAGATTACGCCCGATACCTGCGGACGGACCTCGGAGCTCTCATAGGCCGTGGTGCGCCCGGCCAGCTCGGTGGTGATCGGCACGCTGGTCGGCTGGATGACGACGAAGCCGACCTGGGGCGGGCCCTGCGGTCCGCGGCGGCGCCCGCCGCCGCCCTGTTCCTGCGTCTCGCCCTTGCCGCAGCCGGACAGCAGCAACACCGCGGCAAGCGCGGCAAGCGAAGACATACGCACAGGGTCAAGCGATCGCACGGTCATTCTTTCTCCATCGCTTCAGACCGTGTCCGCACAATGCGATGGGAAATCCCCCGCGAGAATGTGCCGAACAACGCGCCTCAGCTCTTGGTTCCTCTCCTGTACGCGGTGGCACAGGCAAATGCTTTGTTTATCCTATATCCTATATCTTACCGGAGCTTCGCGATAGACAGGCCGTCGGCCTTGGCGCGATCCTTGGTAGACTCCTCGCTTCGCTTCAGCGCCTTGGCTATCGCCTTGAGCGCCATGCCTTTTTTGGCGAGGGTGTGGAGTTTCTGGATTTCGTCGCTCGTCCAGGGCTGACGATGACGTTCGAACTTGTCCTGGCTCATGACGGGCGGCCCTTGCGCTTGAGCGACACCAGCGCCTGGTCGAGCGCCGAGAGGAAACGCGAGCGATCCTTCTTCGAAAAGGGTGCTGGCCCGCCGATCGCGTCGCCGCCGGCGCGCAGATCGGCCATGATCGCGCGGGTCGCGATGGCCGCACCGATCGAGCTGGTGGTGAATGGTTTGCCGGTCGGCGCGATCACCGTGGCGCCTGCCTTAAGGCACCGGTCGGCAAGGAGAATATCCGTAGTAATGACCACGGCAGCGGGGTTCGCGCGCTCGGCGATCCAGTCGTCGGCGGCATCGAACGCGTCGCTCACCACCATCCGTTCGACCAGCGGATGAACCGGAATACGCATGATAGAGTTACTCACGATGGCCACCGGCACCTCATGGCGAAAGGCCACTTTATAGACCTCATCCTTTACGGGGCATGCGTCTGCATCCACAAGGATTCGGATTGTCGCAAAGTGTGTCAGGCCTGTTACTCCCGTTCAGATACTTCGCCAGGCAGCCGGCCGACCTCGATGATCTCGATCGCGTCGCCGACGCCGCCAAAGTCGATCAGGTCGCCGGCCTCGGCGCCCATCATCGCTTTCACCAGCGGCCCGGTAAAGGCGATGCGCCCCGCCGCCGGATCGGCCTCGTCGCTGCCGACGATGTGGATCGTGCGCACCGCGCCGTTGAGGCGGAAGGTGACGCTAGTGCCGAACGCGACCTCCTCGCCGCTCGGCTCGGGCGCCACGATCGCGGTCGTCTGGCGCGTGTTCCAATAGCGCAGTTCGCGCTTCAGCACCTCGCGCGCGACATCGTCGGCTTCGGCCTCGATCGCCGCCTCCAGCGCCATCACCCGCGCATCCATCAGCGCCAGGCCGCGCGCCGTCACCAGGTTCGGCCCCGGCGGCAGCGGCAGCTCGAATTTCGGCTCCCTGTGCTCCTCGTCGCTCTCGCGGCGGAATGCGACGCTCATGATGTCCTCCCGGGGGCAAAGATCGACGGACGCAACGATCCCGTCGGCGCTTCCTTCAACCATTCAAGCACGGCCTCGATCCGTGCGAGCCGCCGCATGTCGCTATGCGTCACCAGCCAGAAGCTGCGCACGATATCGACCTGGTCGGGAAACAACATGGTGAGGCCTGGATCCTGGTCGGCGATGAAGCTGGGCAGCACGCCGATTCCGGTGCCGTTGGCGATCGCGCTATACTGCACGTTGATGCTGGTCGAGCGGAGATTGGCGTCCAGCCCCGGCGCGACCTCGCCCAGATAATCGAGTTCCGGCGAATAGAGGAATTCGGGAACATAGCCGATCAGCGTGTGCCGGCTCAGCTCCTCGATCGAACCGATCGGGCCATGCATCTCGAGATAGCCCGTCGCGGCATAGAGCCGCAGCCGGTAATCGGCGAGCTTCGCCGCGATCAGCCGGCCATGCCGCGGCCGCGCCATCATCACCGCGATATCCGCCTCGCGCTTCGACGGGTTGAGGAAGCCGGACGCGGTGACCAGGTCGAGCCGGATATCGGGATGCCGCTTGCGGAACTCGGGCAGGCGCGGCGCCAGCACCCAGGTCGCGACGCCCTCGGCAACGCTCAGCCGGACATGCCCGCTCGCCTGGGTTGATCCGCCGCCCACTTCGCCCAGCGCATGAAGCGCGGTGCTCTCGATCGTCTCGGCATGCGCGAACAGTGCCTGGCCCTGCTCGGTCAGCCGCCGCTCGCCGGCCTCGACCTCGAACAATTCGGACTGAAGCGCCGCCCCGAGCCGCCGCAACCGCCGGCCGACCGTCGTCGCATCCATCCCCAAAGATCGCGCCGCAGAAGCCAGATGCCGCGACCGCGCCACCGCCAGGAAAATCCGCAGGTCGTCCCAATCGAACATTCAGCCGCACCCGTTCCTGTCGTGTCGCCCGATCACCCCACCCCCACCGTCACCTCGGACTTGTTCCGGGGTCCACCGGGCCGCGCATCAAACGGCCTGAGGCTCTGGCGGCACGCTGGATGCCGGAGCAGCCCAACGACGAAAAGTGATCGCGAACGAAACGCGCCCTGCATAATTGCAGCCCTCACATGCACGGCTGGCGCCCTGCCTGCAAATTCCCAAGGGTAAAGGGCGATCACCTCCTCCCCGTTCGGGCTGAGCTTGTCGAAGCCCTGCTCTGTCTCTTGCGCCGACCTCCCGGCAGTCTGGTCAGGCGATGGATACTCCTCATCACCTCGGAAACGGCGAAGGATAGGCAGCAGGCCGGGCGCGTCATCGTCGGCGCATCGACTGGTTCAGAGACAGCTCGATCCCCGCTTCGCGGAGATCGCAAGATGTGTGCGGTGTAGCCCAAATTTAGCGTATTTAGTAAACTGGCACCCTAACTCCGCAAGGGCTCGCTTCGCTGTTTAAGCCCGTCGCTATCGAGGATCATCGCGGCTAGGAGTGACGCCTCGCGCCTGATACTCTCCCCCGAAAGGGGAGGCGGATAGGTCATGGGGTGCCGGAAGTGCAATGAGAGATCGTGACGCCTTGGCGCGGTATTACCGCGAACTCCGAGAGAAAAAAGGGTCGGACGACCGCGACCGGTGGGTCCTGCAAATCAAAGAACTTCGTGTCACGCACAATTGCAGCAATCTTGATGCAGAGCGCGCCGCGTTAGCTGAGCCAATCTGGAGGCGATGGGTCGAACACTACATCAATCAGGATTCTCGTTGTGCAAAGATGGCCCGCCTGCACATTCGCATCAATGGCGACGCCGCTCTCATCGTTGAAAAGGACGGTAAGCTGGCGGTGCGCTAGTGTCTCGCAGCGGCCCCCTCGCTGTCTGGCTAGCTACGTATATAGGTCCCTAAGTTTCCACTCCTGAGTTCCGTTCCGGTGACAGTCCACTCAATTGACCCCCCGTTCCGGTGACAGTCCACTCAATTGACCCCGCGCATCACCTGCCACGCCATAGTAGTAGCTCCTTGGCGGCGGTGTGTTTACGGCTGATGTGAGCCCTACGCCGCCTGCCGCGCTTCCTCGACCATGGGACGGATGCCAAGCATCTCGGCCACCGAGCTATCAGGTGTTTGTAGCGCCAACGTCCACCGCAACGACCAATGCGGCTCACTAACGCGCTAACGGCTTGCGGCGGGGTGTAGGCAAACTTGTACGCTGATATGGTGGATAGCGCAGTACAACGTCCAACGTGCTCTAGCGGCTATAGCTGGCTTGAATGACCATAAGTACCATGACACGAACGATAGCCGACCAAGTACGAAATTCATTGTCAATCACTGTTAGTACAGCTAACCAACAACAGCGGGAAAGATAGACCGACCAAACGTTAGCCCTTCTGGAAGGGGCCTTCGTGGCAGAGGCAAGGCCTACCTTTCCCGCATCTCGCAAATCTTACGAGTAGGCCTCTCGACCCTGAGATGTTCTTAGACCCATCTACTGGAGTCTCGCAAGCGCGAAGAGATAGCCGACCATGAACAAGGGCCATTTCCAGCCATTGGTCTCGCGCACGGTGACCGCGACGGGTGCGCGCTTGAGGTAATAGCCCGCCTGAGCCCGCAAACTGATCGAGGCGCTGGAATTACGGCGACCGTCTTTTAATTGGCGTCGCGGTGGCAGTCGCTCTGCGGCTCTGCAACAAGCATAACGCCGGAGTTCGCCGAAGCTCACCGCAAACCCCGCCCACCCTGCAAAATCGCAGCCCCAACCTGCACCCCCAGCACCTTGCCTGCAAATTTCCCAAGCGTAAGGAGGATCCAGAAAAGTTTTGGGAAGGTTGGATATGCGCCTCATCGATCATCACGTCGCAGGCCTTACGGGCGGCGGTTCGGGCCGTACGGCCGATGTGTTCAACCCCAATACCGGCCAGGTCCAGGCGACCGTCCAGCTCGGCGACCAGGCCGTGCTCGATGCCGCTGTCGCCGCCGCGCAAAAGGCGCAGCCGGCCTGGGCCGCCACCAACCCGCAACGCCGCGCCCGCGTGATGTTCAACTTCAAGGCGCTGGTCGAAAAGAACATGGACGAGCTCGCCGAGCTGCTCTCGTCCGAACATGGCAAGGTCGTCGCGGATTCGAAGGGCGACATCCAGCGCGGGCTCGAGGTGATCGAATTCTGCTGCGGCATCCCGCACGTGCTGAAGGGCGAGTACACCCAGGGCGCCGGCCCCGGCATCGACGTCTATTCGATGCGCCAGCCGCTCGGCATCGGCGCCGGCATCACTCCGTTCAACTTCCCCGCGATGATCCCCTTGTGGATGTCCGGCGTCTGCATCGCGACCGGCAACGCCTTCCTCCTCAAGCCGAGCGAGCGCGATCCCTCGGTCCCGGTGCGCCTCGGCGAGCTGTTCCGTGAGGCCGGCCTGCCCGAGGGCATCTTCCAGGTCGTCCACGGCGACAAGGAAATGGTCGACGCGATCCTCGATCATCCCGCCATCGCCGCGGTCAGCTTCGTCGGCTCGTCCGACATCGCGCATTATGTCTACAATCGCGGCGTCGCGGCGGGCAAGCGCGTCCAGGCGATGGGCGGCGCCAAGAACCACGGCATCGTCATGCCCGATGCCGATCTCGATCAGGTCGTGGCCGATCTCTCGGGCGCTGCCTTCGGTTCGGCTGGCGAGCGCTGCATGGCGCTGCCAGTCGTGGTGCCGGTCGGCGAGAAGACCGCCATCGCGCTTCGCGAAAAGCTCATCCCGGCGATCGCCGCGCTTCGCGTCGGCGTCTCGACCGACAAGGACGCGCATTACGGCCCGGTCGTGAACGCCGCGCACAAGCAGCGCATCGAGAACTGGATCCAGACCGGCGTCGACGAAGGCGCCGAGCTGGTCGTCGACGGCCGCGGCTTCGCGCTTCAGGGCCATGAAAAGGGCTTCTTCATCGGCCCGTCGCTGTTCGACCATGTCACACCCGACATGCAGGCGTACAAGGAAGAGATTTTCGGCCCCGTGCTGCAGATCGTCCGCGCCGACGACTTCGAGCACGCTCTGCGCCTGCCGAGCGAGCATCAGTACGGCAATGGCGTCGCCATCTTCACCCGCAACGGCCATGCCGCGCGTGAATTCGCCGCGCGCGTCAATGTCGGCATGGTCGGCATCAACGTGCCGATCCCGGTGCCGGTCGCCTATCACACCTTTGGCGGCTGGAAGCGCTCGGCGTTCGGCGACACCAACCAGCACGGCATGGAAGGCGTGAAGTTCTGGACCAAGGTCAAGACGGTCACGCAGCGCTGGCCCGATGGTGGGGTGGGCGACGCCGCCAACGCCTTCGTCATCCCGACCATGGGGTGAGGGGCTTGACCCGCGGTCTCGGTCTTCTGGGCTGCGCTCTGGCGCTGGCTTTGCCGATGCCGGGCAACGCGCGTCCTGATTCCCCAGCGAGCCCGGTGGTCGGACCGAGCAGCCTCTGCTTCAAATATAGTCGCTTCGATCTTGTTGAGGGGGAAAGCGCTGCCGATTTCGGCGCTGGAACCGAAACCATGTCGCTCAAGGTAACGGCGCGGACTGGATCATTCCGGATCGGCGAGAGTGAAATATATGTGCAGCCCAGGCGGAGGGGGCGCCTGGTCTTTTCCGCCGAGGGCACGTCGATATATCGCACGGAGCAAGGCAGCGATGTTGGCTATGCCGTCTACGGCCATGCGGATTTTCTGGGCGATGGCGACCGCCACATAGTGTCGCTCAGTGGTCCGTCCTTTACCGGCGGGAAGGGAGACGCAGCGATCTATCGTCGAGTCCGGATCGGCGACTTCAGCGCGACGAAGTGCGGCATGCGCTACCTGTATGGCTGGGACGTCATTCTTTCCGCGATGGAGGGTAAACCGTGACCCTTCGCCCGGAAAAGGCGGCGCCTCAGGCCGGGACCACCTCGCCGGCCTTCGCTGCGGCGCAGGTCGCGGTGCGCGGTCGTGGCGGCTCATGATTCAAACGGCGCCGCAAAAGTGCTGAACTCGCCTGCGCCGATCCGTCAATGAGGCTCCAGTTTTTGCCCGGAAGTATATCCACGATTTACTTAAGCGACTCTCACATTGTGCAAGTAATCATAAAGAATAAATCCTCTAATACTAGCCGGACAAGGCAGTGTTGCTGAAATATGAATCAAGACGGTGACTCGCCCATATTTCGAGGTATCATGAAACTAAAATGTGAGAAGGGTTCGAAAAACACGTAAACCGACTCTCACATTCCAATCTGTTCATCGGGAAAAAACGATAAAGACCGCTGCTGCCCTCACCAATACCATGCGTAGCGGCTCATCAGGCCGTGACCGCCTCGGCGGTGCTTGCGTGTCGTCCTGCGACGGCCTCGAACCGCACATGGTATTTCGGATGCTCGGTGCCCATCCACCGGTCCCACCAGGTGAAGTACAGGCCGAAATTATACCGGCCCTCGCTGTGGTGCAGGTCGTGGTGCGTGGTCGTGGTCAGCCAGCCGGTCCAGGGCGACCGGGTGAAGCCCGACCAGGCCAGCTCATGCCCCGAATGGCCGATCGCATTGCGGGCGATCTGGTGGCCGAGGAAGATGAAGATCGCGAGCGGATAGATCGGCCCGAACAGCGACAGGAGCAGCAGGGCGATCGGCACGTAGAGCGACTCGAACACCGCTTCGATCGGCGCAAAGGCATAGGCCGCCCAGGAGGTCGGGGTGCGCGACTGGTGATGCGCCGCATGCGCCCGGCGGAACATCGCGCGCAGATGCAGCCCGCGGTGCATCCAGTAGAAATAAGCATCGTGCGCGATCGCCAGTGCGGCCACCTGCACCGCGATCAGCCACGGGTTGAAATCATGCGCGATGGCGATCACGCCGCCCGCGATCAGCGCGAAGGCGATCAGGTCGACCACGCCGAACACCGCGATGGTCTGCACCGACAGCATCAGCTCGCGCCGGCGATCGGCCATGGTCGCCGCGCGCTGCTGGATGCGGTGCGGCGCGGTCCAGCGGCGCAGCAGCCAATAGAGCAGCGCGATGCCCGCGGCCCCGATCAGGTAGCGCGTCATCTCGATCTCGAAACTGTGCAGCCAATGTGCGCCGAGGGTTTGCAGGGTTCCGATCACGTGGCGTCTCCGGTCGATTGCGGTTGGTCGCCTACCTATCCCGTCGCATCTTCCAATACTGCGCCGGCCCGAAAAATGCCGATCGATTCCGGAATCGATCGCGTTTTTTCAGTTCCGCACGATGTTCGCGCGGCGATATTCGCTCGGCGACTGGCCGACGGTTTCGCGAAACGCCCGGTTGAACGGCGCGAGCGAGCCATAGCCCAGGTCCATCGCGATCGTCAGGATCGGCAGGTCGACATGCGTGGGGTCGACCAGCAATGCCTTGGCCTCGCCGATGCGATGATGGTTGAGGAAGGCCGAGAAGTTGCGATAGCCCAGCCGCTGGTTGATCAGGCTGCGCAGCCGGTGCTCGGGCGTCTCCAGCAGCTCGGCCAGTCCGCCGATGCTGAGGCCGGGCTCGCGATAGACCGCCTCCGCGATCGCGACCTCGAGCTTGCGGTTGAGCACATGTTCGGACGGGCTGAAGCTCGGGGCGGGCGCGACTTCGGGCCGGGCGGGATCGAACAGCAGGTCGGGGTCGCTCTGCAGCAGGGCGACGCCCATCGCAGTGGTCGCGATCAGGATCGCGGCGGCCTGCGGGATCGCGATGTCGAGGCCCGTGGTACGAAAGCCGAAGAGCATCTCCAGCGCGACCACGACGAACGCGAGCGTCCCCACCACGATCACGAATCCGACGCGCAAGCGTCGGCGCTTCTCGATCAGGTCGTCGCCCCGCTCGCGAATCGCGATCAGGATCGCATGGCCTGCGAGAACGAGCGAAACGCCCCGTTGGATCGAGGCGATCGCGATGCGCACGTCCATCCCGGCATGGCGGGCAAAGAAGAAGCACGCCCAGCATCCGACGGTCACCGCGATACCGGCGATCAGCGCGCGCCGGTCGATCGGCCGTTCGAACAGCAGGTGCGCGAAGATCCACAACAGCAGCGGCACCGATTGCGCGGCGAGCTGGACCAGCGCCCAGAACGGCCCCTCGATCGGCCGGAAAAGCCGCGTCGCCAGCGTCAGATAGCAGCATACGCCCAGCAGCATCGCCGCCGTCGCAATGCGGATCGGCCGCGGCGCGCGCCCGCGCCCGATCACCGCCGCGATCAGCACCAGCTGGCCGATCGCCAGCATGCGCATCACCGTGTCGAGAAGCATCAACCGCGTCATATCGGGACCGTTATGGCTTGGCCGCGAAACCCCGTCCATCGCGCCTGTGGGAAATCTCCGACAAGCGCGATAGACATGGTTTCCTGTCCGGAAACGATGGAGGGGGACGCCGAAATGATCGCGCGGCAGGCGCTCCTGGCGGTTGCGATGCTGGTCGGCGTGATTCTGCCGATCGGCGGCGCCGTCGATGCGCCCCAGCCGGCGCTGAAGGCCCTCGAGTCGCAGAAAAGCATCGCGCTCAGCTTCGACGACATCCCGCGCGCACCCGGCGCCTTCTATACCAGGGAGGAACGCACCGAGCGCCTGATCGCCGCGCTCAGGGCCGCGGGCGTCGAGCAGGCAGCCTTTTTCGTCAATCCGGGGCGTGTCGGCACCAAGGACGGGTCGCTCGAGCTGATCGAGGCCTATGTCACGGCCGGGCATGTGCTGGCCGATCACAGCTTCTCGCATCGCAGCCTCGGGGCCATGCCGGCGTCGGACTTCCTCGTCGATATCGACAAGGCCGAGGCCTGGCTGAAGCCGCAGCGCGGTTATCGCCCCTGGTTCCGCTTTCCCGGCCTCAACCAGGGCGGCCTCGACCAGGTCAAGCGCCGCACGGTACTCGATGGTCTCAAGGCGCGGGGCCTGCTGGTCGGCGCGGTGACGGTCGATGGATCGGACTGGTATCTCGAACGCCTGACGCTCGACGCAGCGAAGGCGGGCAAGTCGATCGACGAGGATGCGCTGCACGACCTCTATATCGAAACGATGGTCCAGTCAGCCGAGTTCTCCGACCGGCTGATGCGCAAGACCATCGGTCGCTCCCCCGCGCATATGATGTTGCTCCACGAGACCGATCTCGCCGCGCGCTATATCGGCGACCTGGTCGAGGCGCTGCGCAACAAGGGGTGGCGGATCGTCACCGCCGACGCGGCCTATCGCGACCCGATCTATCAGGTCGAGCCCAATGTCCCGACCTCGAACGGCACCCTGTCCGAGGCGATGGCATGGGAGAAGGGCATCACGGGCCCGCGCTGGTATGACCGCAACGATGCTCGTATCGCCGGCGCCTTGTTCAACGAGCGGGTGATGCACCAGCCGCCGGCCGCGGTGGCGCTCACCGATCTGCATCGACAATGCCGCGTCCGGCACAGGGGACCGCATCGCACCTGTCCCGATTTCGTCGCCAAGGCGGCCTAAGCTTCTTCTCTCAGGAATATCTGCATGACTCAGCAATTCGACATCACTGACGATCAGCGCGAGATCCAGGATCTGGCGCGCAAATTCACCGCGGATCGCATCACGCCTTTCGCGGCGGAGTGGGACGAGAAGCACATCTTCCCGCGCGAGACGATCAAGGCCGCGGCCGAGCTCGGCTTCGCCTCGATCTACGTCTCGGAGGAGAGCGGCGGCATCAATCTCGGCCGGCTGGAATCGGCGCTGATCATGGAGGCGATGGCCTATGGCTGCGCGTCCACCTCGGCCTTCATCTCGATCCACAACATGGCGTCCTGGATGATCGACCGCTTCGGCAGCCAGGCAGTGAAGGACAAATATCTCCCGCGCCTCGTCGTGATGGACGAGATCGCCAGCTATTGCCTGACCGAACCCGGCTCCGGCTCTGACGCCGCGGCGCTCAAGACCAAGGCAGTCAAGGACGGCGACGACTATATCGTCACTGGCTCCAAGCAGTTCATCTCGGGCGGCGGCGAGAACGAGATCTACGTCACCATGGTCCGCACCGGTGAGGATGGCCCCAAGGGCATTTCCTGCCTGGTGATCGAGAAGGACATGCCGGGCGTTAGCTTCGGCGCGAACGAACGCAAGCTCGGTTGGCATTCCCAGCCGACTGCGCAGGTGATGTTCGACGGCGTCCGCGTGCCCAAGGAGAATCTGGTCGGCGCGGAAGGCGAGGGATTCCGCATCGCGATGATGGGCCTCGACGGTGGCCGGCTGAACATCGGCGCCTGCTCGCTTGGCGGCGCGCAGCGCTGCCTCGACGAAGCGATCAAATACACCAAGGACCGCAAGCAGTTCGGGACTGCCATCGCCGATTTCCAGAACACCCAGTTCATGCTCGCCGACATGGCGACCGAACTCGAGGCGGCACGCGCGCTGCTGTACATGGCGGCGGCGAAGGTGACGGCCAATGCCCCCGACAAGACCAAGTTCGCGGCCATGGCCAAGCGCCTCGCCACCGACACCGGATCGTCCGTCGCCGACCGCGCGTTGCAGCTCCATGGCGGTTACGGCTATCTGATGGATTATCCGATCGAACGCTTCTGGCGAGACCTGCGCGTCCATTCGATCCTGGAGGGCACCAACCAGGTCATGCGCATGATCGTCGGCCGGGATCTGACGCGCCAGTGATGGAAGTTCGCCTTTATCTCCCTCTCCCAGCGGGAGAGGGAAGGGGCCCGCGCCGAAGGCGTGGGAAGGGTGAGGGTGAAGTTTCGCGCCCAGTCGCCCTCACCCTTCCGCCGCTATGCGGCTCCCTCCCTCTCCCGCTGGGAGAGGGAAATATGGCGCTTCCAACGTCCATTAGCAGATTGAACCAATGACCACCGACGTCCTCACCCAGCAAGACGGCAAAATCGCCCGCATCCGGCTCAACCGCCCAAAGGCGATCCACGCGCTCAACACCGCGATGTGCGCCGACATCCTCGATGCGCTCGAGACATGGCGGACCGACCTCGACGTCGAGGCCGTCCTGATCGACCATGCCGAGGGCCGCGGCTTCTGCGCAGGCGGCGATATCCGCATGCTTGCGGAAAGCGGGGCGAAGGACGGCGCGGAGGCGCGGGAATTCTTCCACACCGAATACCGCATGAACCACCGCCTGTTCACCTATGCCAAGCCGATCGTGGCCTTCATGGACGGCATCACCATGGGCGGCGGCGTCGGCCTGTCGCAGCCGGCGAAATACCGCGTCGCGACCGAGAATACCCGGCTCGCCATGCCGGAAACCGGGATCGGCCTGTTCCCCGATGTCGGCGGCGGCTGGTATCTCTCGCGTCTGCCGGGGCGCACCGGGCAGTATCTCGCCCTGACCGGCCACCGGCTCGACGGCGCGGAATGCCTCACGCTCGGGTTAGCCAGCCATTATCTGCCGAGCGACCGGCTCGACGAGGCCAAGGCCCGGATCGCCGCCGAGCCGCAGCAGATCGCCGCGATCCTCGACGATCTGGCGGCGCCCGCCCCGGACGCCCGCATCCTCGCCCACCGTGATGCGATCGACCGCCTCTTCGCCTCGGACCTACTCGAAGACATCTTCGCGGCGCTGGACGCGGATTCCGGCGAATGGGCGCAACAGCAGCTCACCACGCTGCACACCAAATCGCCCCAGACGATGAAGGTCTCGCTCCGCCTGCTCCAGGAAGGGGCGATGATGCCGACTTTCGAGGATGAGATGCGCCAGGAATATGCCGTCGGCGCGCATGTCGTGCAGCGCCACGATTTCCTCGAGGGTGTCCGCGCGGTGATCGTCGACAAGGACAACGCCCCCCAATGGGATCCGCCCACGCCCGAGGGCGTGACCGATCACGTCATCGACCAGATTTTCGCCCCCTTGCCTGACGGCGAGGCGTGGACCCCCGCATAAGGACTCAACCCATGGCAGACTATGAAACCCTCCTCGTCGAGCAGCGCGGTGCCGTCACGCTGATCACACTCAATCGGCCCCAGGCGCTCAATGCGCTCAACAGCCAGGTGCTTGCCGACCTGATCGCCGCGACCGCTGCATTCGATGCGGACGAGAGCCAGGGCTGCGCCGTCATCACCGGCAGCGAAAAGGCTTTTGCCGCAGGCGCCGACATCAAGGAGATGCAGGCCCAGGGCTTTGCCGACATGTACGGCCACAATTTCTTCGCCGGCTGGGAGAAGTTCACTGCGACACGCAAGCCGATCATCGCCGCGGTCGCCGGCTTCGCGCTCGGCGGTGGGTGCGAGCTGGCGATGATGTGCGACTTCATCCTCGCCGCCGACACCGCGAAGTTCGGCCAGCCCGAGATCAAGCTCGCCGTGGCCCCCGGCATGGGCGGCTCGCAGCGCCTGACCCGCGCCGTGGGCAAGGCCAAGGCGATGGAGATGTGCCTCACCGGCCGGATGATGGGCGCCGAGGAAGCGGAACGCGCCGGCTTGGTCAGCCGTATCGTACCCGCCGCCGATCTGGTCGAGGAAGCGGTGAAGACCGCCGCGACGATCGCGTCGATGGCGCCGCTCGCGGTCAAGGCGAACAAGGAAATGGTCAATGCCGCGTTCGAGACGGGGCTTGCGATGGGCGTCCAGTTCGAACGGCGCCTGTTCCACGGCCTGTTCGGCACGGCGGATCAGAAGGAAGGCATGGCGGCGTTCGTCGACAAGCGCCCCGGTAACTGGACAGGAAAATAACAATGGCACGCGTCGGATTCATCGGTCTCGGAAACATGGGCGGCGGCATGGCCGCGAACCTCGCGAAAAAGGGGCATGACGTCCGCGCCTTCGATCTCTCCGCCGAGGCGCTGGAGCGGGCAAAGGCCGCAGGTTGCCTGCCCGTCGCCAGCGCGGAAGAGGCGGCCGACGGCGCCGAGGCGATCATCACCATGCTGCCCGCCGGCAAGCATGTCGAACAGGTCTATACCGAAAGCCTGTTCGGCACCGCGCCCGCCTCGGCGATCCTGATCGATTGCTCGACGATCGACGTCGCGACCGCCAAGCGCATCGGCGAGGCAGCGCTTGCCAAGGGCCTGACCTCGGTCGACGCGCCCGTCTCGGGCGGCATCGGCGCGGCCAATGCCGGCACGCTCACCTTCATGGTCGGCGGCAGCGCGGAAGCGTTCGACCGCGCTCAGCCCTTCCTGTCCGACATGGGCAAGGCCGTGATCCATGCCGGCGACAGCGGCACCGGCCAGACCGCGAAGATCGCCAACAACATGCTGCTCGGCGCGACCATGGTCGCGACCTGCGAGGCGTTCCTGCTCGCGCAGAAACTCGGGCTCGACCCGCAGAAGTTCTTCGACATCTCCTCGGTCTCGTCGGGGCAGAGCTGGTCGATGACCACCTACGCGCCGCTGCCCGGCGTCGGTCCGGACACGCCGGCCGACCATGATTATCAGGGCGGTTTCGCCACTGCCCTGATGCTCAAGGACCTGCGCCTCGCCATGGAAGCGGCAGCCGAGGCGCATGCCGACACGCCGATGGGCGCGAAGGCAGCCGAACTCTACGAGAAGTTCGCGGCCGAAGGTCAGGGCGGCCTGGATTTCTCCGCTATCATCAGGATGCTCGACCGCCAGGAGTAAACTATCGCCAAAGACCGTTGCGACATCTTGCATGCAACATAGAAGTCATGCATCCATTCTGCGGCGCGACTGAAGACGCCGGCAGGAGGGAGATTGCGATGAAGGTCTTGTTCTATCTCGGTGCGGCGGCGGTGGCGATATCCGCTGCCGGTGCGGCGGCGGCGCAGGTTCCGGCTCAGACCGAACCCATGCCGGCCGGGCCAAAGATCGCGGAGAATTACTGGTCAGCCAAGCCGACCAGGCCGACGCCCTATATCGCGCCGAACAAGGTGCACTGGAAGCTGTCGGAGATTCTCGCCGCGCATCGCGGCAAGACCGACTGGGTCCAGCCGATCATCCGCAACCAGGAACAGGATGCGGACTATATCTCGCTCGGCGTGGGCAAGAAGACCAAGACGCGCATGTACGCCGACGACCGGGTCGTGTGGATCGTGCAGGACGGATCGATGAAAGTGACGATCGACGGTGTCGCGCCGTTCGTTGCGACCAAGGGCTTCATGGTCAGCGTGCCGTTCCGCCATCTCTACTCGATCGAGACCGTCGGCGATAAGCCGTCGCTCCGCTTCGAAGTGCGCCAAGCCGGCTCCCCGCCGCTCTTCCCGCTGTCCGAAACGCCGGAGGCCTATCCCGGCCGCACCTATATGAAGGTCCGTGGCAGCCCCGGGCCGGCGACCATCCCGACGGGCGGGACGAGCAACCCGATCTGGGTCGATTTCCTGAAGGACATCGCGGTCGGCGACAAACCCTATAACGGCAAGTTCGTGTGGGACGATCACTTCACCTCGAACATCCTGCGCAGCAAGGCCGCACCAGTGCCGCCGGCGACCAACAAGGGCCATTTCCATGTCGACTGGACGGAGTTCTGGTTCATCATGGAAGGCAAGATCGGCTACCAGATCGAGGGCTTCCCCTATTTCGAGGCCGATCAGGGCGATGTCGTCACCGCCGCCAAGGGCCGCTGGCACCGCGCCGGCAACAGCCCGCTGACGCCGATGTCGACGCGCATCCCGTTCAACCCGCGCCCCGTGATCCTGCACAATTTCGAACCGGAATAAGGTCTAGCTGACCGAACGAGCTCCGATCGGGTCGCTGGCGGGGAAGGTCTCCTCCAGCGTCTCGTCGAGCCAGCGATCGAGATCGGCCTGCGTATCGGTCTGCGAAAAATCGGGCTGTTCCATCAGATCCTCCTCATCCTTGTGCGTGGCCGTCCCCTATCACGCGCTGACGAGATGGGCCGTCATACCAAGGTGTGCCCCTGGCATCGGTGCGGACGATAGGCAGCGCCGCCTGCGGCAGTAGTGATGGCGCAGGCGGATATCACTCGATACTCTGCCCTCAACCGCAAGGAGACCGCAGATGACCGTCCTGATCCTGGCCCTGCTCATCGGCGTCGTCGCCGGCCTCCGCGCGATGACCGCGCCCGCTGCTGTCAGCTGGGCTGCCCAGCTCGGTTGGCTGCATCTCGACGGCACCTGGCTTGCCTTTCTCGGCTATCGCTTCACGCCCTGGATCTTCTCGCTCTTCGCCCTGGCCGAGCTGGTGACGGATCAGCTGCCTTCTACCCCCAGCCGCAAGGTGCCGCCGCAGTTCATCACGCGTATCCTGATGGGTGGGCTGAGTGGCGGGGCGATCGGCGCCTCGGCCGGATCGCTGGTCGCGGGCATTGCCGCGGGCGCGGTCGGTGCGGTGATCGGCACGCTGGGTGGCACCGCGGTGCGGGCAAAGCTGGCGAGCCTGTTCGGCAGCGATCGGCCGGCCGCACTCCTCGAAGATGCAGTCGCGATCATCGGCGCCTTCCTGATCGTCTCGGCCGCGGCATGAGCCGCTCGTTCGACGCGATCGTCATCGGCGCAGGCCAGGCAGGCCCGTCGCTCGCCGGCCGGCTGACGGCGGCGGGCATGAGCGTCGCGCTGATCGAGCGCGACCGCCTTGGTGGCACCTGCGTCAACACTGGCTGCACACCGACCAAGGCGATGGTCGCGAGCGCTTATGTCGCCCGCGCGGCGGCCAGGGCTGCTGACTATGGCGTGGTCCTGCCCGGCCCGCCCACGACCGATATGGCACGCGTGCGCGACCGGGCGGCGGCGATCGCGTCCGGTTCGCGTGACAGGCTGACGGACTGGCTGGCCGGTATGACAGGGCTGACCCTGATCCGCGGCCATGCCCGCTTCACGTCACCTGATACGATCGAGGTCGATGGCGAGGCGCTGAGTGCCCCGAAGATCTTCCTCAATGTCGGCGGCCGCGCCAATGTGCCGCCGATGCCCGGGATCGATGCGATCGATCCTCTCACCAACGTCTCGATTCTCGATCTCGCCGAATTGCCGCGACATCTGGTCGTCGTGGGCGGCAGCTATATCGGCCTCGAATTCGCGCAGATCTTCCGTCGGCTCGGCGCGCGGGTGACGGTGGTCGAGATGTCGCCCCGCCTCATCGCGCGAGAAGACGAAGAGATATCCGAGCTTATCCGCGCGATGCTGGTCGCGGAGGGGATCGAGGTGCGCACCAACGCGACCTGCATCGCCTTCGCGGCCCATCCGGACGGCGCGTCGGTCAGGGTCGATTGCACCGAGGGCGCACCCGAAGTGATCGGATCGCATGTGCTGCTCGCGATCGGGCGGCGGCCCAATACCGACGATCTCGGTCTCGACAAGGCCGGCGTGGCGATCGACGCGCGCGGCTATGTGACGGTCGACGACCGGCTGGCGACCAACGTGCCGGGCATCTGGGCACTTGGCGACTGCAACGGCCGCGGCGCCTTCACGCATACCGCCTATAATGACTATGAGATCGTCGCGGCGAACCTGCTCGATGGCGCGGATCGGAAAGTGAGCGAGCGGGTGTCGGCCTATGCGCTCTACACCGATCCGCCGCTCGGCCGCGTCGGCATGACGGAGGCACAGGCGCGCGACACGGGCCGGCCGCTGCTGGTCTCGACCCGGCCGATGGCTCAGGTCGCCCGTGCGATCGAGAAGGGCGAGACGACCGGCCTGATGAAAGTCGTTGCCGACGCCGAGACGCACAAGATCCTCGGTGCCGCGATCCTCGGCGTCGGCGGCGACGAGGCGATCCACGGCATCATCGACGCGATGCACGCCGATCTCGCCTATCCGGTGCTGCAATGGGCGGTGCCGATCCATCCGACCGTCTCGGAACTCATCCCGACCCTGTTGGGCGGGTTGAAGCCGCCACAGACCTAACCGCGCGTCTCCGACGTGCGTTGGAAGTTTGCACGATAGTGCGCGGGCGTCACGCCAAGCCGGTCAGTGAAGACGATCCGCATCCGGTCGGCGGTACCGAACCCGCAATCATAGGCGACCGCCTTCAGGGCGCGGTCAGTGCCCTCGAGCAGCATGCGCGCGGCGTCGATCCGCGCCCGCTCGACGAACTCATGCGGAGTCATACCGGTTTCCTGCCCGAAATGCCGCGCCAGATTGCGTGCGCTCATCCCCACCTCATCGGCGAGCGACTGAAGCGTATGCCGGTCGCCGATATGCGCCATGACATGGTCCTGCACCCGGGCAATGGGGGAGGCGGCATCGGCCGGCGCGGTCAGATAGGGGCTGAACTGCGATTGCCCGCCCTGGCGCTGTGCCACTACTACCAGCCGCTTGGCGACCGAGACGGCGATACCGGGGCCGTGCCGCTCACCGACCAGCGCCAGCGCAAGATCGATCCCCGCGGTCACGCCGGCCGAGGTCACCAGCCGCCCGTCGCGCACATGGATTCGATCCGGCTCCACAGTGGCCGCAGGGAAGCGCGCCGCGAGCGCCGCGGCGTTCTGCCAATGCGTGGTGACCCGGCGCCCGTCGAGCAGCCCGGCATGACCCAGCGCAAAGGCGCCGGTGCAGACCGATCCGTAGATGCTCGCCCGCCACGGAGCGAGCCGCAGCCACTCGATCAGGCGGGGATCGGGCTCGGCATCGGGCAGGCGCGGCCCGCCCGCGACCAGCAGGATATCGAAACCACCGACGGCCTCCTCGAAGCTTAGATCGGCAATCAGCTGCATCCGGTTCCCGGCACGCAACGGCGTGCGGTCGGCAGCGACCAGCACTGTTTCATAACCGTCGCCCTCCGGGACATAGGCATTGGCTTCAGCGAACACATCGACTGGCCCGGCGACGTCGAGCGCCTGCACGCCTTCGTGGATCGCGATCGCCACCTTCTGGATCGGCATCGCTAGGGCTCTATCGCGTGTGGCATGAATCGATGTGCCATTGTCCTGATCCGCAGGGCAAGCCGCGTTGCGGGCGCTGGCCGCAATCGCCATTGAAAAGGGGAGGGGCCGCGCCGGGCGTTCCCCCCAGAACCCACCTCTGGCGTGGCCCCGACAACAACCAGTGACAGCCCCGCCGCGTGTGGATTCAGGCCACGGGTGCGTCATGCCCAGCAAGGAGCCTCTTTCGATGCCCGATATCATTGCCGGTGTCCGCGTTCCCGACAGCGCGATTGCGCGCGCCGCTACCCAGCTCGTCCGCGATACGGAGGATGATCTGCTCTACAGCCACAGCCGCCGCGTGTTCTTCTGGGGCGCGCTCACTGCCGAGCGTCGCGGCCTGAAATACGACGCCGAGCTGCTCTATATGGGCGCCATGTTCCATGACATGGGCCTGACCAGTGCCTATGCGAGCCCGGATCTGCGCTTCGAAGTCGACGGCGCCAATGCGGCACGCGATTTCCTGCGCGGCTATGGCGTGCCCGAGCGTGACATCGAGGACGTCTGGACTGCGATCGCGCTCCACACCACGCCGGGTATCCCCGAGCATATGCGCCCGACCATCGCGCTGGTGACGGCCGGGGTGGAGATGGACGTGCTGGGTATCGCCTATCACGACTTCACTGCCGACCAGCGCGACCATGTCTGCGTCCACCATCCACGCGAGGCGACCTTCAAGGAAGGGATTATCGATCACTTCGCGGCCGGGACCATTGCCAAGCCGCTGACCACCTTCGGCAACGTAAAAGCGGACGTGCTGGCGCTGAAGGACCCGGGCTATGAGCGACTGAACTTCTGCTCGATCATCCTCGGCTCGCCCTGGCCCAATTGATCCAGGAGAGAGAATGATGCGTCCCCCACTTCCCCCTTTTGCTGAAGCAAGCGCGACCGAGAAGGTCCGCCTTGCCGAGGATGGCTGGAACAGCCGCGAGCCCGCCAGGGTCGCGCTCGCCTACACACCCGACAGCCAGTGGCGAAACCGCGCCGAATTCGTCACCGGCCGGCCGGCGATCGAGGCGTTCCTCGCGCGCAAATGGGCGCGCGAGCTGGACTATCGGCTGATCAAGGAGCTCTGGGCTTTTACCGGCAACCGCATCGCGGTGCGCTTCGCCTACGAGTATCGCGACGATAGCGGCACCTGGTTCCGCGCCTATGGCAACGAGAATTGGGAATTCGATACCGACGGCCTGATGCGCCGCCGTATCGCCAGCATCAACGAACACCCTATCGATGAGGGCGATCGAAGGTTCCATTGGCCCCTTGGCCGCCGGCCCGACGACCACCCCGGCCTCACCGAGCTGGGTTTCTAGGACAGGAGCAGGGATATGACTCAGGACAGCGTCGCCATCGTCGAGAATTTCTGGCGTGAGGTGTGGCAGCAGCCGCAGGATCCAGAGGCGATCGACCGGCTCGTGCATGAGGATTTCGTCATCACCTCCGGCGGCAATCACATCGAGGGGCGCGAGAATTTCAAGGCGTGGGTGAAGGGCTTCCAGGCTCAGGTCCTCGACTTCGAGTTCCACGTCGTCGAGACCTTCCAGAACCATGACGGCAGCCGCGTCGCGTCGCGCTGGCGCGTCACCGGACGCAACAACGGCATGATGGGCACGGCGCCCAACGGCGTGCCGTTCGAGATGACCGGTACTGCGGTGTGGGAAGTCGGCCCGGACGGTCTGCTTCGCCACAATTGGGTGGAACGCAACGCTTTCGAGGTACATGGCGCCGTCAGCCGCAGCGACGGGACCGCCAACGTCTTTTGACGCCCCGGTCGCGGCTGCGGGGCCGACATCAATCGGGATGTTGCCGGGCATTCGGCAGCCGTGTGACGGTGCCGTCATCGGTCCTCGCATCCAGCACCCGGACGCCGTCGGCAATGACGACAGCGCCGCTTTTGAGCCTGATCCGCAGCTGCGCTCCGCGCGGCACGGCGACGGATACCTTGAGTGGGACTCGATAGGTCCAATAGTCGCCGCGCTCGTCGACCGGCGGCAGACATTCGGTGAAATAGGGTGAGCGCGTCGGATAGGTATCGCGGATTCGTACCGAGCCGGCGGTCGATCGCGCCGAGAACACGACCGCTTCGGCACTCTCTCCTGTGGGCCTGATGCGTACCAGCGCATCGTTCGTCGCGCTGGTGACGGTCACGTCGGCGTGGATCAGGTCGATATCGATGACGGTGCCGGCCTCCACGGCGTCATGCCAGGACCATGGCTGGGCGAGAGGCGGCACTGCCGGAGCCGACATCGCCGGCACAGGCAGGAGCGCGAGAATTCCCAGGCGGACGAACCGCAACAAAGGCCGATGTCCATTCCCACTCTGCGCGACCACGATACGACGCTCCTCAAATCCTGAGCGCTCGTTTCCGCAATCTCGCTGCAGCGCTCTATCCGCGGCTTGCCGTCAAATTGGAAAAGGTCAGGCACCGCGCGGATGAGAACCAGAGGCAACAGCGCTTCAGCGTTGAGGGCTATAGCTGGCTCGCTGCCGCTTTCCTGCTGATCTACGTGCTGCCGCTGATGACGCTGGGGCTCTTGCGCCTTGCGCGCGGCCGGCTGTCCGCGCTGCCGCCTGAAGCCGATGCACGATCGGCAACCATATACTTGCCATGGGCGTGACCGTCTGAGGCGGTGCTTGACCAAAGGCTCGTCCTTCGCTGAGTGTTCATTGGGAGGCCGCGTCGTCTCGCGCCCTCTTGATTTGGCCCATCGGAAGCTTGAGACTGGCTCATGCTCGCCGGGTAGGGAAGTTGGCTGATGAGCGAGATCAGGCGCTTCGGCGCCTTGCTGAAACGGCCGATGCGTTCGCTTCGTTTCGCGCACATGACCGCCGATGCAACACGGACGCCACCGATCCTGTGTGCGAGCATCGGTCGCGTCGGCTCGAGCCTGTCATGGGACGCGCTTGTCCGCAGCCGCGCACGCGCCTTGCTGGGGGATTATCACCCGACCGACTGGCGCCGCATCAGCGCGATGCGCTGGGACTTGAACGGCGCGCGGCTGGCGCCGGGCCGGGTCTACAAGACGCATGATTTTCCGTACGAGCTCGCGCTGGACCAGCCGATGCGTATCCTGTTCCTGTTCGGTCGGCCGTCCGACGTCGTGCTGTCGGTGCTGCGCTGTCGGGTGACCGAGGGTGAGGCGTGGATTGCCGAGCATCTGCGGCATATGCACAGCCGCGCAGGACTGGACGCGATCCTCGAGCACGACGTGCTGCGCGTTGAGGAGCAGATCGCCGCGTGGCGCGCGCTGCGCGGCGCCGATGTGCTGAGCCTGAAATATGACGCGCTGTGGGATCGGTGCGCCATGCTCGGCGACTTCATGGGGTTCGATGTGGCGCTGCCGGTGCGGGTCGAGCGTTCCGTCACCGATCTCGATCCCGATCTCATCGCGCGGGTACGCGCGGCCTATGCGACGCTTGATGCCAAGGTCGCGGCGCTGCCCGATCATCAGTTGGTCCGCGAGGGGATCTGATCTCGGCACGGCGCGGGATCGGCGCGAAACGCGGCGATCGCCTGGCGGATCGCGTCGAGCCGCTGCCGCGCGGCGGGATGATCCGGCGCGCGCAACAGCGCATCAGCGAGCGGATCGCGCCATAATCGCTCGCGGAATGCCAGCGCGTCGTCGAGCGAATAGCCGGCACAGCCGATGATCGGTACGCTCAGCCGATCCGCTTCCAGCTCCGCTTCGCGGCTCAGCCTCGCGCTGCGTCCGAAATATCGGCCGACGCCACGATGCATACCGAGCCGGGCGAGCCGCTGTCGGTGGGCGAGGATATTGTGCGCCAGCTCGTGCGCCAGCACGATGGCAAGCGCGGCATCATTCGCGGCCCGCTCGACATAGCCACTGGTGACCTCGACGTCATGTCCGTCAGCCTCGGCCGTGAGACGCGACGAGGGGCGCACCCAGAAGTGCGTGACGCACCCTTGCTCGGGCAAGAAGGCGATCCGCTGACGCGCGCCGCCGCGACGGATCGTAAAGTCGAGCGTCGCCGCCGCGCTGCGCTCGATCGTTCGCGCGATGAGCTCCACGCGCGCGGTCGCGCTCTGCCCGGTTGCGGGCGCCGGTACCTCGCGATCGTAGACCGCGAGGATCGCGTCGCCGACGCGCAGGCCCGCCGTTTCCGCCGGGCTGCCGTGCGCGACGGCAAGCACCGCCAGCGCGTCATCGAGCCTGAACGTCACGCGCGCATCCTCGCGGCTCTCCGGCCCATATTCCTCAATGCTGTGCAAGAGGACGCCGGAGAGCATCATCCGTTCGCCGCAGAAGGGCGTTGCTGCACGGGTCAGCCGGTAGCCGGTATCGACCACGCGCTGGTCGAGACGCTGCAGCGTCAGCAGGTCGTTGGCAGCTGACGGAGCATGATCACTGGCGTGCGCGGCGCCGGTTATCGTTGCTGCGATGACGAGCAGCAGGCGAAACCGGGATCGGCTCAACGCTGCGCCGCCTCGGCCAGGGCGTCGGCGTAGATCGCTTCGAGCATCGCTGCGTTGGTCGAGGGATCGTAGCGTTCGTTGGCGCGGCAGCGGGCGGCCTCGCCCATCTGCGCGGCGGGGGCGGAATCGGCCAGCATCTCCTCGATCGTCCTTGCCAGCGCCGCCGGATCGCCCGGGGGGAACAGGCGACCGGTCACACCGTCCTCGACCAGTTCCGCCAGCGAGCCGATACGCGACGCTACGACCGGAGTCGCGCGGGCGAACGCCTCGAGCAAGGTCATCGGGAAACCTTCGTACAACAGCGACGGGATCGCCAGCAGCGCGGCACGTGCGATGCGATCGCGTGCGACCTCGGCCGGCAACGCGCCAGTGAAAGTGACATTGGCCGGCGCGGCGGCGCGCCAGCGGCCATCCGCGGTGCCACCGATGACGGTGAAGCGATGGTGCGGCAGCAGGCGCGCCGCATCCAGTAGCGTATCGACGCCTTTTTCCCGGACAAGACGCCCGACAAACAAGATGCCGTCACGCGTGATCGGGACGGCGGCAGGGGCGACCGATTCGACGAAGTTCGGTTTGATCACGAGCCGCTCGCGCGGGAGTCCGCCCTCGATCAGTTTCGTGCGTGCGAACTCAGTCAAGGCGATCAGCCTTGTGCCGGGCTGGTCCCAGATGCGGCGGCGACGGATCAACTGTTGCATCGCCACGACGGCCGCTGAGCCGACGACCGAATCGCGATAGCAACGGTGGCGTAGTGCCGGCCAGCCGACTCGGCCGACACAGCGCTCGCATACGGCGCCATCGCGCATCAGCACGCCGTTGGCGCAGATCGCACGATAATTATGCAAGGTTTGGACGACCGCCGCGCCGGCCTCGCGCGCGCCGTCGATCACGCTGGGCGAAAGCAGCGGAAAGAAGTTGTGGATATGGACGATCTGCGCGCCGGTGCGCTCGACCAGGTGTCGTGCCCAGATGCGTCGTGACGGGCGATAGGGCGTGCCGAGTGCGGCGCGCGCCTTGGCGGCCGGTCCGGCGATCCCGGCATTGTCGACCTCGATCAGCGTCACTTCATGGCCGCCCGCGCGCAACAGTGCGACCTCGGCGGCGACCACGACATCCTCGCCGCCCGGTGTCTGGTACCGGTTGTGGAGGACGAGCACGCGCATTCTATCTGTCGCCGGTGTGACGGGGAGCGATCATGTGTGTGGAGATCAGCGCGAACACCGCGAGGCAGTTGAACGAGATGAGAAAGAAATTCTCCGCCGTCATGGCGATGGACATGAACAACAGCACGGCGACTGCCGCGTTGCCGCTGCGGCCGAGGCGGACGAGCATGACGAGCAGGACGACTAGCCCGACCAGGCCAAAATCGTAGAGCCAGCTGAGATATTCGTCATGCGCCAACAACGGCCCCACAGGCAGCGTGCGGGCCGTGGTGACCAATGTCTCGACCGCGCCGGCACCATGTCCGAGCAATTGCTCGCTCAGGCTGCTGCGCGCGTAATCATGGATGATCAGGTCATAGATCGCCGCGCGGCCGACGCTGATATAGGCGGCGTCATAATCGCGCACGAAATTCGTCGCGATGAAGCTGAACAGGTCGCTGAGGTAAAAGGCGAGCAATGCCATCGTCGCCATCGTGCCGAGCAGGATGCGTCGCAACACCGGTACTGCCCGATCGCGCCATAGCCATTGCACGGGGAGCAGGAGCATCGTGACGACAAGCGCGGCGCCCATCGCGTTACGCTTGAAGAAGAACACGCAGGCGATGCCGGCGAGTGCCGCCAGCCCAAGGCGCGAAAAGGCCACCAGCCATACCGCGAACGCGCCGAACGTGACGCTCAGGATCGATTCATAGGGCGAGTCGGTCGACAGGAGGCCGCCCGCCTCCACGTCGCCGGTCTGGGTGGTGAAGATCAGCGCCACGATTGCCAGCGCGACGAGGAACGCAAGCAGCTGTCGTCCGGTGGCGTAGAAGCGAAAGATTCCCGGGGCCATACACACCAGCGGCAGGCCGATTTTGCGCAGTGCGAAGGCGTCGCCGTTCTGGTTGAGCAGCACGCTGAACACACCGATGGCGCCATAGACCACCATGAACATCACCACGTCTCGGTTGATCTCCGGCAGGCGGCCCGCGATCAAAATGGTGATCGCCGCCATTGCCGCGGTCGCGATGGCCGGCAAGATGGGCGCATAGATGCGATTGTCATTCGCGATCATCACGAAGAAGATGACGACGGAAACCAGATAGGGCGCGCCGAACACCCAGAAATTGAGCAACGGCCGCCCCACCCCGGACGTGGCGGGAGACGGCGCCGCGATCGGTTCGATAGCGGTCAGTGCGGTCATTTCGCCCGCTCGGTCAGGATCAGCCAGACGAAGCGCGGCGCGAGCACGAGATAACGTCGCCACAGTCGGCGCGGTTCGGAAATCAGCCGGTGCAGCCATTCCAGCGTTGCACGCTGCATCCAGGGCGGTGCGCGTCTGACCTCGCCGGTGATGAAATCGAATGCCGCGCCGACTCCGATCAGCGTCATGCCGGGAAGCGCCTGGTGGTAGCGGTGCATCCAGCGTTCCTGTTTTGGTGTGCTCAGGCCGACCCAGACCACATCGGCGTGCGTGGCGACGATCGCGGCGAGCGCTTGCGTCATGGCCGCCTCGTCGATCTCGCCGAACGGTGGCGAGGTGTAGCCAGCCACGACCATGCCGGGAAAGCGACGAGTCAATGTGGCGGCCATTTTCTCGGCAACGCCCGGTTTGCCGCCATAGAAATAATGCCGCAACGCCGTGCCGCGCCCGGCATCGGCCAGCGCCTCGACCAGATCGGCGCCGGCGACGCGGCCCGTCGCGCGATGGCCACGCAGACGGGCAATATGAACCAGCGGCAAACCGTCGGGCAGATTCATTGCTGAGTCGCGATGAATTTCGAGGAGCTCGGGGTCGTGCCGCGCCAGCATGAGGCCATGCACGTCACGCAGGCAGACATAACCGCCATGTCGTGCCGCGGCGCGTTGCAGCAGATGGGCAGTCGCGCCCGCGAGATCGGTGATGGCGATCGGCGTGCCGAGAATGTCGGTGCTCATCTGCGCGGTCATGCCGGTCGTCCGGCAAGCGTATGACGCGCGCTTCGCGACAAGGCGGCGACGATCAGGATCGTCGTCACTGCGGCGAACACGCCGAAACTTTGCACCGGCGGCAAAAAACGCGTCGCGACCAGCCAGCCGAACCCGGCGACCAGTACCGCAGCGATGACCCGGTGCGCGAGCCAGGCGCCGTCAAGCACGAGGTAGGCGATCGCCGCGAAGCAGCGATAGAAGGTGATCGCGCCGAACAGCGCGAATAACGGCATGAGCAGCCAGCCACCGGCCGGTGGCGCGAGATGCAGCCAGTGTTGCGCGTAGAATGGCCCGATGACGCTCAACCCGCCGGCAATGCCGATCAACGCCACCGCGCCGGCCGCATAGGCCGCCTTGATCGCGTCACGCTGGCGGCGGTCGCCGGCGTCGGCCCATTTTAAACGGACGAAGCCGCCAAGCGGCATCAGGACCATCATCAACGGTGTCAGGCACATCTGGAACAGCCGGTTCTGTGTCGCGAACCACGCGGTGACCGATGCGGTGGAGGTTGCCTGAAGATAGATCACCACGACGCTGAGCGCGCCCATCAGCAGCCCCTCTGCCGCGCCGAACGACGCGCCGGTACGCAGCATCTTGCGGGGATCGACGGCACGCCCGCGCAGCAGATAGGGCCGCGCGCGCAGCAGCAACGCGCCATTGGCGATGCTCGCGACCGTCGTCGGCGCGTGGAAAACGGTCGCGGCGAGCAGCACGTGATGTCGGAAGGGCGGGGCGAGCAGCAGCAGCGCGTACCAGAAGAGCTGCAATCCAAGCCCCAGCCCGGCGGTCCAGTAATGCTCGTTATAAGCCAGCCGGGCATTGTCGAACGTGCCGTTGCACGCTGCCTGGACGATCGGCAGCAGCGCCACGCAAACCAGGGCCGGGCTATTGCCGCGCCCGATCATGAAGATGACGGTCAGTATGATCAGGCCGAAGGCGAGCGAGAAATTGACGATGGCCAGGCCGAGAAAGGCCGCCGCTTCGCCGGCGCGGTCGCCGCGCGAGGCGGCGTCGCCGATCAATCGCACGCCGAGTATGCCGGTGCCGCCCATCGGGATACTGGCCAGCACGCCGACAGCGAGCGCGGCGAACAGTGCGGCATAGCGTTCCGGTCCGAGGCCCGCGATCAGCAGCGGCAGGATGAGGAAGACCATCGCCAGGCTGGAGATGCGCGTCAGCAGGTTGGCGCCAAGCGACCACCCCAGCTTGCGCCGCTCCCGATCGGCGAAGAACGCGCTCATGCCGCCAGATCCGTCAGCGTGGCGGCATCTGCGATGTGATAAACGGGAACGGCGGCATCGGCCGGGCTGTCGCGCTGCGCGGACGGCGCATGCCAGATCGCCGGCATGTTGCCGAGGAACACCGCCCAGCGCGAGAATGTCGAATGCGAGCCGACCAACAGCGTGGCGCCCGCCATCGCGAGCAGTTCGTTGACGTCGTCGCTCGAATGCCCCCGACTGGCATGGCTGAGCGCGAGTAGCGGCCTCAGCTCGGCATCGCTGCCATCCGAGAAGATCCTGACCGGTAATTGCGGTCGCAACGCGTGCAGTCGCCGGATGACCGCCAGATACCAAGCGAGCGGCAGGCGCGTATTGGCTGCGTGGCGCTCGTCCGGTCGACCCGTCGATGACGGTTCGAAATCACCGAGCCGGACGTGGACGGCGACATACTGCCCGGCGCCCCAATCGAGCGCCTGGAGCGGTGGGCGACGCATGATCTCGACCAGTCGGCGGCGCAAGCGTGCGCGGTGCGGGCGGAGATCGGTGAAGCTGAAATCATCGCTGCGCAGGACGATCAATGGTCGACTGGTGGCAGGCGGCGAGCTGTCGGCGCGCGCCATGCGATGTTCAGCGCGGGGCAGCAATGCCGCGAGCGCCGCGGCTTTGGCGACGCCGGCAAGTTCGTCGGCGTGCGGGCGGAGCATCGTGTGATAATGCCGAATTCCGCCATCGCCGCGCAGCTTGGCGTTGAGCGCCAGCGACCGCCATGACGGGGCGATCACGCGGCGGCTCTCGCGGTCGGCGAGCAGCACGGCGCGGCAATAGGCGAACAGGCAATTGCCCAGTCCGGCGCCGTTGATACGCAGATGACCGAGATCGAGCGGTGCGGGAAGCGATGGGTAGATCATGACAGCCGCCCGGCATCGGCATGCGACGCGAACGCGACCATCGCGCGATAGGCCGTGGCCGACGCGTCCAACCCGCGCCCGGCCATCGCAGCCCGCCCGGCCTCCGACAGGCGATGCCATGCTGCCGGATCATCGAGCAATCGCGAAGCCGCCTGTGCCCATTGCTCTGCGTCCAGCGGCAACACCCGCCCGGTCACCTCATCGATCACCAGATCGTCGGCGGCCCCCACAAAGGGCGAGACCAGGCACGGCGTGCCGCACTGCATCGCCTCATTGCACACCAGCCCCCAGGGCTCGCGCCGCGAAGGCAGCAGCAGCAACCGGGCGTCGCAGAACACGGGCAGCATCTCGTCCCACGGCACCGCCTCATCGTGCTGCAAGGCGACGCCTGATTCGGTCAGCGCCGCGATCATCGCTTGCTGATCGGGTCCCGTGCCGACCACCCGGACGCGCAAACCCGGTCGCATCTGGTTGAGCCGTATCGCGACCTCCGCGAAGAAGCTGGCGTTCTTGACCGCGTTGCTGATCTCGGCGACCCAGAGCAGGTCATGACCTCGCGATGCCATGTCCGGCACATCGCTCGGGCCATCCCAGGCCGGCACCAGCGGCATGTGAAAGATGCGTCGCTCGTCGATGCCCGCGGCGCGGAAGAATGCCGCGCCTTTGGCGCCGCAGGTCAGCACGGCACGGCATTGGCGCAGCACCAGCGGGCGGAACAGCCGATGATAGGCGCTCATCGGCATGTCGCGCACCCCGCCATCGACGCGCAACGCAACCGGCGTGCGGGTCAGGCGGGCCCAGGCAAGGCCGAGCAGCATCGAGGGATAAAAGCCGTTCAGCACCAGCAGATCGGGTTTGAACCGTGACAGTGTGCGAAAGATGCCATGATTGAGATAGGCAAAGCGGCGCGGCCCGACCTCGACCGAATATCCGCGCAGCACCTCGTGCGGAAAGCCGCTCTCGCCGGCGAAGTGCCAGTGCCGATTGCGCTCGCTGCGTGTGCACGACACCACCGCGAAGCCGAGACCATCGGCGCTCAACCGATCGAACAGCCGCCGCGTGTACGGCGTCACCATATTGTTCAACTCGACGGCATCAATCGCACGGCGTGCGCTCATCGCACCGCTCCGGGAATCGAATCCGCGCGAGGGCAGGCGGGACATTCCGTCATCCCGCTGGTCGGATCGCGACATTGTCGATCTCGATCGTCGCACCAACCGGCGTGCCGCCGCGTGCGCGGATCACGAGGTCCTGACGCGCACAGCCGGTGGGCACGTCGATTGCGGTGGCGAGGTGCAGCCGGTCGCTGCCAAGGGCCCGCAGGTTTGGATCCTGTTTCGTCAGGTCGAGAGCGTTTTCTGGGCAGCGGACGACGATCGCGAAACCGGCGAGGTCCCGCTCGCTCGGTGCAGCGATGTCCATGGTCAGCGCATAACGCCCTGGCGCCAGCGCCAGCGTCTCGGTCGCCAGCGTTGCCGCGACCCCGGCGTCGCTTCGCGCCCGCAGCACTGCGCCCGATCCATCGGGCGCCGGCTCGACCGTTGCCAGGCCGGTCGCATCGGGGTCGATCGCCCATTCGAAGCGCGGCATGGCAGGTGCGCTGCGCCGCGCGAGCGCCACCGCGAAACCCCCGTCATAGACGTGGTTGCCCGACTGGCGTCCGGCGCGTGGCGCCCGCGCATGCCATAGATCGAAGGCCGGTCCGACCTGCCCCAGTTCGAGTAGCCGTTCGACCAACGGAAAAAGCTCGCGGTCGCTGACCGGCTGAGACGTCCGGTCGATCTCGCCGATCAGCGCGATCACGCCAGGCAATTCCGCCGGCGCGCTGCGTCGCAAATCGAGGAACATCAGTTCGCGCCAGTCCGGCTGGTCGGTGAGCCGGCCGATCAGGCTGCGTCGAAACGCGTCGTCGCCGGCCATCGCGCGGAACGCAGCAAAGACCTGATCGGGTACCGTCGCACGGCGCACCAGCGCGTCGGCGCGTTGCATCGCGGTGTCTTCGTCGCCACCGTACAGCGCCATCTGCATGGTCCAGAGCTGGGTCGGATTGTCGCGCCATCCGCCCAGCGCGGCGGCGTTCATCGCGCGCAGGCCGGCTTCCTCTTGGCCCAGCGCCAGTTCAGCCATACCGGCGACGCGGATCGCGCGCGTCTGGATCGGCGACAGGCGCAAGGCCTGCCGGGCGAGTGTGAGCGCTCCGCCATAATCCTTCTCGAAATAGAGCTGTTGGGCCCGCAACGACAGGCGTTCGGCATCGGGCGCGAGATTCGCCGCCCCGGCATGGTCGCCGCCCAGTGACATGCCCGCCGCGACGCTGTTCGCCAGCACGAGCCACAACAGGCCTGCCGCAGCCAGCGCTACCACGCCGCGTGCGAGATTGCGCCCCGGCATGTCAGAACCGATCCGATACCAGTTGCGGCAGCCAGCGCCGCGGCCGCGCGCCATATTCGTAGCTGTACCCATAATTGCCGTAACCGGCCGCGCGCGGATTGAACATCGTCAGCACGATGCCGAGGACCTTGCCGCGCGTGCTTTGCAGTCGTCCCAGCGCCGCACGAGCGCGACCGCGGTGCGACTGGCTGGTGTCGACCAGGAAGACGACGCCATCGACCGCGCCGGCGAGCAGCGGCGCGTCGGCCAGGCCGAGCACTGGCGGGCCGTCGATCACCACCAGGTCATAGCGGTCGGAAAAATGTTCGATCACGGCACGCGCCTGGGCCCGGCCATAGAGATCGGCCGGGTTAGGCGGCAGCGATCCGGCCGACAGGAAGCCGAGATTAGGTACATCCAGCTCGACAACATGATCGGCCAGTTTCGCCGTGCCGTTGAGGATGTTCGAAAAGCCCGGGCCGGGCTCGATCCCGAGGAGGCGCGCGAGCGAGGGCTGGCGCAAATCGCCATCGACCAGCAGGACTCGCTTGCCGACGGAGGCGAAGCTGCGCGCGATCGCGTAGGAGGTGGTGCTCTTGCCCTCGCCGCTCTGGCTCGAGGTAATCAGTAGACGGCGCGGCGCACCGCCATCGCCGGCGAATTCGAGCGCGGTGCGGAGCGAGGAATAGGCCTCGGACAGGTTGGAGCGCTGATTTCCCAGCACCTCGATCGGCGCGGCCGCGATGCGCGGTACGGTGCCGAGCAGCGGCAGGCCGAGCTTGCCCTCGACATCGTCGGGGGTGCGCACCGCATCATCGAGCGCCTCGCGCAGAAATACCAGGGCAGTTGCGGCTACGATCCCGAGCAACAGCGACAACGCCAGGTTGAGGAAAGGCTTGGGCCATGCCGGTGTGAGAGCCGGCTCGGCGGTATCGACTATCGTAATGTTGTTGGCGGTGACATTGGCAGCGGCGCCAACTTCCTTGTAGCGCTGCAGCAGCGCATCATACATCTCGCGGTTGGTATCCACTTCGCGGCGCAGGATACCGTATTGGACGCTGCGATCCTGCTCGGCGAGCGTGTTCGACCGTAGCCCTTGCAGGTCACGCTGCACCGCCTGCTCCTGGCGCGCCGCGACTTCATAGGTTTCGCGGATCGAATCGCGGATCGACGCGGCGAGCCGGGCGATCTGGCCATCGGTCTCGTCGAGTTGTGCCTTGGCCTGGCGTACCGTCGGATGGTCCGGCAGGCGGGTTTCCAGCTCCTTCTGGTAATCGGAGGCGAGTTCCGCGCGGGAGCGCATCAGCTCCTGGATCGCCTGGTTGCCAAGGACCTCAGGCAGCTGCATCGGCGAGACGGTGCGGCTCCGCTCCCAGCGCTGCTGCGAACGGAGCCGCTCGGCCGTCGCCGCGGTCAAGGTGTCGTTCATCGTCACCAGGCTGGAGGTGATCAGGGAACGCGCGCGCTCGCCCGGCGCCCCAAGCGCTGGTCCCGTATCGATCAGTCCGGCCAGGCGCGCGTAGAGGATCACGGCGCGCTCCGATGCCTCGAGTTTGGTCTTGGCCTGGCCGAGCTGCCCTTCGAGAAAATCGCGCGCATAGGAGGATGCGCGGAAGCGTCGCTCGAGATTGTCGGTGATCAACGCCTCGGCATAGGCATTGGCGACACGCGCCGACAGCGCGCGATCACGGCTGCGGAAGGAGATCGACACGACGCGCGAGAAATGCGGCAGGGAGAGATCCAGGTTGCTGTGCAATGTCTTGATGGCGATCTCGCGCTGCTTGCGCGCCTGTTCGGCCGGTGTGCCCTTGGCTGCGATCTTCACGCCCATCGCATCGAGGAACGCGGTGCCGCGGAAGAGTTGCAGCCGGTCACCGACGCGGATCGCCAGCGACCGGCTGTCGAGGATGTCGAGCTGGGTCTGCAGGAAGCGCTCGGAGTCGGCGATGCTCGCTTCGCCTGGCTGGAGTTCGTCACTCTTGAGGACTCGGGTCGATTGCTGCTCGAGCTGCAACGAGGCCGTGGCGCGAAAGATCGGCGTCATGATCGCTGTGATCAGGATCGCACCGAGCAGGAAGATGAGCACGCAACCCAGGATCAGCCAGCGATTACGCCGCAACACCTGCTTGATCCGCTCGACGTCGATTTCGCGTTTCCCAATGCCACGCGGCTCCGGTGTGGCCGACGGGGCAACGGCAGTGTCGCTTGCCTGTCCGTCCGCTGCCAAAGTGAGGTTCCTGAACATTCGATCCCGCTTGCTGCCCGATCGGGCTCAGAAGTTGTTGAAGGCGGAGAACACCCCGAGCACGGGCAAGGCGACGAGCAGATCGCGAAAGGCCCCTTTCCCGGTCGAGAAGGGCACCACGACGAGGTCGTTGCCGATGATTTGCGGGTCGGGCATCGCGCCCCGACGAATCTGATTGATGTCGAACACCGCGTACTGGCGCTGGTTGTCGATCGTCCGGAAGATCACCACCCGACCGAGCCGTGCGGTGCGATTGGGGCCCTTGGCCAAGGCGAGCGCCTGCAACAACGTTACCTCGCCCTTCAGCTCGAACACGCCCGCCTGTATTACCGAACCCTCGACCGTGACCTTTTGCGACACGGCGGAGACGACGATGATCGAGACTTGCGGATCGCGCAGATAGCGCCGCGCCAGCCGCGTCTGGACCTCGGCCGCCAGCGCGCCAGAGCTGAGCCCAGCCGCGTGTACGCTGCCGATCAACGGCAACAGGATGTTGCCGCTCGCATCGACTTCGACATGATCGAGCGTCAGGTCCTTTTCCTGGAAAGTGTTGATGCTGAGCGTGTCGCCCGGCCCGATGCGATAATCCTGCACACTGGCTTCGGGGTTGGGGGCAGGGAAGTGGGTATAGGCTTCGCGCGACGGGGAGCCGGCCGAGGTCGATGCACAGGCCGCAAGGGCCAGCGGCAACAATCCGGCGACAAGAGGCTTGTATTTCATCCTCGATGCTCCGCTTCCGTGATGTGTCGCGCCCGGTCGATACCGTCGGCATTTGCCGCTGCATCGCCCATGGCGGGGATGGTGTGGCTGGCCGAGTTGAGCACCAGGCACAGCAGGATGAAGATGGTGGAGAGCCCTTCGGTACGCAGCGGATAGTCCACGGCCGAATGAATCAGCAGCAAGGTCAGGCCTGCTAGGGCGAACCAGCCGGCACGGCCGGAAGGTGCGCGCAGCAGGCGGCGGACTTGCAGCCCGAGCCAGACCAGGAGAGCGGCCACAAGCGCCAGCGCGGCGGCACCGCCCTCGATCAGCAATTGCAGATAATCGTCATGCGCCGCGTTGACGAGCAGCGGTGTGACGTGGCCCAGCCCCTCTACCTGTTGATAGGCCAGCGCGAAGGTGCCGAAGCCGCTTCCGTACGGCCATAGGCTCCGCGCGAGATACCATGCGTCGGGCCAGATTGCGTAACGGAGGTCCTGGTTCGCACTGAGCCGTTCGAACGGCTGCCCGACGAGCAGCCAGCCGATCGCGATCGTCACGATCGCGGCCAACGCGACCAATGGTAACCGGTGCCGTACGCGTCGCCCGGGGCGGCGGTCCGCCAACGACAGAGCGATCGCGATGACCGCGCCCGGCACGAACAGGCTCGCGCCCATACGTGATCCCGTGGCGGCGACGCCGGCACCGAACAGGATCACGGCAGCGCAGGCGAGCGCGAACTGGTGGCGCCTGAGCCGTTCCTGGGTCGGCGCGAGAAAATAGAGCGCGATGCCCGCCGCGAGCGCGCCGAGGCTCAGCAAATCCGCCTGATGATTGCGGTTGGAGAATAACCCGGTTGAAACCAGCACGCGCTGGTCGCCGTAGAAATACAGGCTGCTGTCGATCCCGGCGATCAGCTGCAGCCAGCCGAACAGCAGCGACAAGGTGGCCAGCGCGAGGAGCAGCAAGAGCAGGCCGCGTAGCGCCGCGCGATCGAGCATCAACCCGACAACCAGCATGCCGGTGGCGGGAAGCAGCATGAAGGCGGATTGCAGTGTCGCCTGCGGGTCCTGACTGAGCGGGTGCCATGGCTTGCCGCCAGGTCCGGCGGCGAGCATCGCGACGCCAACCGCCCGACCCGGGAGCGCCGACCACAGCGCATAAGGCAAGGGGACCAGCTGGATGACGATCAGCGCAAGCGTCGCGCCGGCGAGCGCCAGCATCGCGCGGGCACCAGCCGTTGCCACCAGTGTCCGCCAGTGCAGCGCGCCAAAGGCGAGTGCGATTACGCCAAGCGCCTGGGGAATCGCCTGCACGAAGGTAAGGAAAACGCTCTGGCCGCCGAACAACACCGCGCTCGCCAGAAGCAGTGCGGCCATCCGCGCTGCGTTGGCGCCTGCGCCCTCCGTGTCATGTTGCACGGCGCGGCTGAGCGAGCGCATCAACACCGGCTGCCTCCCGCCGCGCAGCTCGATGGAGGGCAGCAAAAAGGGCGCGACGGCCTGGTCGTCGCGCCCCGATTTGGCCGAACGTCAGTGTTTAGCGGCTGGCGTTCGAATCCTGCTTCGTCGCCAGATAGACCAGCGCGCCGAGACCCACTGCCGCACCGAGCACGATCGGAATCGTTCTGCCATCCTTGTTTGTATCCTGCAGCTTTGGCGTGGCACGACTGACCTTGAGCGCCGCCTTGGTGATCGGTCGCGCTTGGGTGGCCCGCACCGCTCCTGCTGCAAAAGCGATCGACGAGGAACACAGCGCCAGTGCCGCCGCGCCCAGAGTGATGATCCGTATCTTCATCCCAGACCTCCGTAAAATCGCGGTGAATATGCCTGACGACCGTGTCGAAGGCAATTACAGCCGCTGAACTGGAGTCGACATGACTCCATGTGATGCGCGCCCGATCGTTCGATCCATTGGCCCGCGAGCGGCGGACGAGCCAGGATATTGGTGAATCAGAACGCGTTGTCATGGACCAGCACGCGAAAAGTCCGGCCGATGATGGCGATGTCCCGCCAGATCGACCAGGATTGCAGATATGCAAGATCGGAGTCGACGCGGCTCGCCAGCTCATCGGGGTGGCGGATGGAACCGCGATACCCTCGCACCTGGGCCAGCCCTGTCATCCCCGGCTTGACCGCATGGCGGTCCCAGTAATGCTGCTCCAGATCCCAGAACAACGCGTCTTCGGCGCGCGATTCAAGGGCATGGGGGCGTGGGCCGACGATGCTCATCTCGCCACGCAGCACGTTGAACAATTGCGGCAACTCGTCGAGGCTGGTGCGCCGGATGAAACGGCCGACCCGGGTCACGCGATCGTCGCCGCGCAGCGTCGAGACGGCGCCGTCACGATCGCTCGCTTCGCTACGCATGCTGCGAAATTTGTACATGGCGAACAGCCGGTTGCCCTGGCCGATGCGACGCTGCACGAAAAATACCGGGCCCGGGCTTTCGAGGCGCACCGCCAGCGCGGCCAGCGACATCAGCAACAGCGTCACCGGCAATGTGATGAAGACGATCGCCAGATCGAGCGAGCGCTTGAGCCCGCGGTCGCTCTGGCTGAGATGGCCGAGCGACACCATGGTTGTGGTGTGGCCGCCATAGTTATTGATGCCGAGCGCGCGCATCGCATCGAGCTCGGGCATGATGATCTCGACATTCACCCCGGTGCCGCGCAGCGCCTCCGACCAGAGCCGACGTCGCTCGGGAGGGCAGGCGATGATCACCCGGTCGGTGCCGGCGATGCGCCGCCCCAGCCTGTCGAGCATCGTCGGATCGTCGCGTCGCGGCAACAGGCCGAGCAATGCTGCATCGAGTATGACGCTGTCAGGGCCTGCCGGCACCGGTACGCCGTCCATGATGATGGTTTCGTGCAGGATCGAATAAGGGAACCAGCGCCGCGAGAATCGTGCGAACACTCGGCGCGCGGCGGCAAGGCTGAGCAGACCGAACAGGGTCGACAGCGCCAGCGCGAACCGCGACAGGCTCGGCCCGGCGCCGAGGTAGAAGGCCGCGCCGAGGATTAGCCCCATCGCGATGATGAATGACATCAGCGCACGGTTGCGCCCCTTCGGCATCGCGTCGTGCACCGCCTCGCCGAGCTGGAAGGCATGGCCGTTGGCGGCAACGACGAGATAGATCGGCACGATCACCGACAACAGCCGGCCGAGCTCGAACCCGAAGCCGGTGCCGAAACGGAGTACCGTCGCCGCCACCACCGCGACGAGGATCGCAACCAGATCGAATCCGATCAGCAGGATGCCGCAGCGCAGTCGCAGCGGACGCTTGTCATTGATGACCGGGGCGTCAGCGTGCAGCGCATTCTGCTCATGAGCGGCAAACGACAAATAGTTCATGCCACCCCTCCCGCAATGGCGCGGTGGCGTGTGGCCGGAGCCTCGCGTGGGCAGGGCTTCGCAGCGCCGGCATAAAGCGCGCGGAATCGCGCTGCGGTGAAATCGGCATCCTCGCCAAGGGCGCGGTCCTGCGCGGCGCGGGCGAGGCCCATCCTGCGGCTCTCGTCTTCGCTCAGCCGCACGATCGCATCGGCCAGGGCGACGGCGTCGCCGACCGGCACGGCGCACGCAGCGTCCGGCGCGTAGTCGGCGATATGGCCGACCGCGGTGCCGACCGTCGGCACGCCGACAATCGCCGCCTCCAATGCGACGATCGGCCCTGCTTCGCGACGCGAGCTCATCACCAGGAGATCGGCGCGCTCGAACCATGGACGCAGCCGATCATGGGGGAGGGCGTCATGAAAGCGCACCTGCGTCGTAAGCCCCTGCGCTGCGCTGTGTCGCTGGATCGTGCCGCCCAATGTGTCGCAGCCGATGATGTCGAGTTCGAACGGCACGCCGAGATCCCGCAGCCTGATCATCGCGCCGAGCAAGGTTGTCTGGTCCTTCACCGCGTTGAGACTGGCCACGTGCAGCAGACGGATCGGGGTGGCCTCGTCGCGGCGATGCGGCCCCCGCGGCGGCCAGCGGTCGAGCGCGACGCCGAGCGTCACCGGCTCTGCGGCGATGCCGGCGGCGGCGGCCTGGCGGTTCATCGCGATGCTTGGCACGGTGATCGCGCTGGCTGCCCAGAGCGCGACGCGCAGCTTGAGACGAGCGGCAAGGGTCGCGCGCGCGCGATCCGGACCCTGGCCGAGATGGGCAATGTCCTGGCCGGGCAAGGTCAGGATCATTGGCACACCCAGCAGAAGGGATGCGAGCGCCCCGACAAAGCCTGACGGCACTGCCCAGAAGGCGTGCAGCATATCAAAGCGCCCGCGCCGATGTTCGTCGCGCAGTGCCGACAGCAGCGTCCGATACGAGCGTCGGCTTCCGGCATTGTGCACCGTCGCGCCGAACAACGGCCAGCTACCGGGAGTCGTTTCCTGGCCGAACGCGAAGATGTGAACCTCATCACCGGCGCGCACGAGGCGCTCGATCAGCCACAACAGACAGGGGATGACTCGCTCGGTGCCGCTTCGGTGGACTCCGCCCGGGGTGAGGATCGCGATCTTCATGGCCGCGTCGTCGGTGTTGCGATCGCGCGATAGGCGGCCATCAGTTGCGCGCCGATCGCGTCGAAGGCGAGATGTTGCTCGAAATGCGCACGCACCGCCGCGCGCGCGGCCTCGCGTGGGCGTTGCGCCTGGTCGATGATCGCTGCGGCCAGCGCGTCGGCATCACCGACCGGCACCAGCGCGCCGAGCGCACCGTGGCCGGTCAGCGCGCGAAAGGAGGGGATGTCGCTGATCACTGGCGTCATGCCGCACGCCAGTGCCTCGATCAGCGCATAGCCCGAGCCTTCGCGCCGGCTGGTTGAAACGAACAGATCGGCCGCACGGCACAAGGTTTCGATCGCGGGGTGCGGCACCGTGCCGAGGAGATGGACATGCCCCGCGAGCCTGGGGTCCGCGCGTAGCAACGCCTCGATTTCGCCGAGCAGGCCGATACCGGCAAAGGCGCACCACACATGCAGATCGGGGAGAGTAGCGAGGGCGGTGCGCACCCCGTGCAGCATCGTCAACGGATTCTTGTTGGCGTCGAGATGCCCGATCCACAGCAGCGCTGGCGCGCCGTATATCCCGCAGGCGCGCCGCGCCGCGTCGCGGTCGCCCGGTGTGAAATGGCTCGACGATTCGGGCACTTCGAACAGTTGGGCCGAGCGGGGCAATTGGTGTCGGCGCAGAAAGGGTTCGGCCTGCGCGCGCGCGGTGAAAGCGACGCCGGCGATCTTCTCATGCCCCCAGGCGCGCAAACGTGCGCTGCGCCCCTCCGCCCGGCTGGCATGGTCCTGCACCAACACCGGCGCACCCGCCGAACAGGCGGCGCGGACATGGAAGGGGAAATCGAGCCCGTTGAAATGCACCACATCGGGCCGCACGCGGCGGATCGCCGCGCCGATCCGCCAGGGCATGCTCCCCGCGCCATTGCCGCGCTGCCACCGCGGCTCTGCGACGAACCGGTAGGTAACGCCGCGGTCGCGATATTCACCTGGGACTCGGCTCGCCTGGAGAACAGTGACGTCGGCACCGGCGTGCGCGGCCGCGTCCGCCGTGGCGGACAGGGTCGGCCATGCGGCGAACAGATCGGCCGGCGCGCGCCTGCTCTCATCGATCACGCAATTCACCTGGACGATCCGCAAGGTCACCGTATCGCCCCGCGCAACAGGGGGAGGTTGTCGGCGAGCAGCGCGATCGCGTCGTCGGGCCGGTCGGACAGGGTCAGCGACCAGCCGCCATTCTGCGTCAGTGCCGCGACGGCGGCGGCGATCTCGTCGACGAGCAAATCGAAGCCGGGCTCGAGCGCAGAGAAGGCGCACACCGCTTCCACGGAGTCGAGCCGTTGCAGCGCGGCTGCGTCGCCGAAATGCAGCAGGCACAATACGGCTTTGTCGGCATGGCGCGGCGCCGGATCGCCACCGAGCACGACCGCAGTTTTCAGCTTGCCACTACGCAGGCGAATGGGACCTTCGGATGAAGGCGCATCGTCGGGAAACAGATGGATCGGGCGCGGCAGGCCCCACACGCGCGGGTCCGGACCGGCCTCGATGAAGACGATGTCATCGGACAGCGGCGCGAAACCGGCGCGCTGCGCGGCGAGCGTCAGGCAGCTCTTGCCCGCGCCGCTCGGGCCGGCGAGCAGCAGTGCGAGGTCGCCCGCAACGAAACCTGCCGCATGCAGCGGCACCCGGCCACGCCGTGCGACCAGAAACAGCAGGAGCGGCTCGAGCACCGCGCCGCACAGCCGGTCGACGTCGTTACACAGGAGAGGCGAGACGCGGCACGATCCCCGGCCGAGTGCCGCGTCGGCGCGCACTACGAAGTCTGCACCGTCGATCTCCATGCGCGCGGTATCAACGCGCGGCGGTGATGATATTGCCGATCGGGTCAGTGCCGGGTCGACGGTGAGCGTCAAGTCGAGTTGCCGGGCTTCGTGGCCGATCGATACCGGCGGCGCGTCGCACAGCCCGGCCAGGGCGTCGAGCAAGGCGCACGTGTTGCTGCGCACCGCGAACGAGACGCCGAACAAGGAGAAATGTGCGATCTGTTCGGCGTCGGTCTTGGGCCGGGCATGCACCGTCGGCCGCAGCGCCCCGACCGGCGCGCGGTCGAGCGCGCCGGCAACGATACGCTCCCCTGTCCACGCTGCCTCGATGACGCCCTCCATGCGCGGCCATTCCTCCCGTTGGTGGCGCGTCGCGGATGAAAGGTTCATCGCAAGAACCCGGCCTGGTGTGAAAAAAACCACCGTCTTTGAACCACGCCGTGACCGCTCCGCACTAACCGGGGTCGGCCTGCTGCCGACTGGGCGCTCGTCGGGTCTGGCGCCGGGCGCGGCTGGCGACGCAGGCGGGGTGCAACGTGATCCTCATTGCTCATTCCTTCTTCCTGCAACGGGATCCGAAACAGTCCGGTCGGCAGAAACCCTATCCGCCGCTTGCGACGTTGCTGGCGGCCGCGATCCTGCGCGAGGAGGGCCACGCGGTCGCGTTGTTCGACGCCACGTTCGAACCCGACACCGCCGCGTTTGCCGCTGCGCTCGCTCGCGTCCAGCCGGCGATCGTCCTGCTGATCGAGGACAATTTCAACTTCCTCACCAAGATGTGCACCGAGGTGCGACGTGGTGATGCGCTCGACATGATCGCGACCGCGCGGCGCCACGGCTGCCGCGTGGCGGTCAACGGACCCGACGCCTCGGATCATCCCGAGCTTTATCTCACCGCCGGCGCCGACGCCGTGATCGCGGGCGAAGGTGAACTCGGCGTCACCGATCTCGTCGCCTGTTTCCAGCGCGGCGACGACTCACTCGATCAGGTGCCCGGCCTGACGATCGCGGACCCGGTCACCGGCCACCGCGCGACCCGCCCGCGCGCGCGGTTGGAGGATCTCGATGCCTTGCCGTTGCCGGCCTGGGACCTCATCGATATCGCCGCCTATCGCACCAGCTGGAATGCCGCCCATGGCTATCTGTCATGGAATGTCGCCGCTTCGCGCGGTTGCCCCTATCAATGCAACTGGTGCGCCAAGCCGACCTTCGGGCGGCGCTATACCCAGCGTTCCCCGGCCGCCGTCGCGACTGAGTTGGAGCGGCTCAAGGCCGAGGTCGCGCCCGATCATATCTGGTTCGCCGACGACATTTTCGGCATGACCGTGCAGTGGATCGCCGACTTTGCCGGCGAACTGAAGCAGCGCGATGCGCGCATCCCGTTCATGATGCAGTCGCGCGCCAATCTGATCGATCCGCCGGTTGCCGAGGCGCTGCGAGCAGCCGGTGCGGAAGAGGTTTGGCTCGGCGTTGAATCGGGCTCGCAGCGCATTCTGGATGCAATGGACAAGGGCACGCGCGTCGAAACCGCGCGGCTCGCCACGCGCACGCTGCGCCAGCACGGCATCCGCGTGGGCTGGTTCCTGCAGCTTGGTTATCCTGGCGAGGAATGGGACGATATCGTGCTGACCCGCGATCTCGTCCGGGATGAAGCGCCGGACGATATCGGCGTGTCGGTTTCCTACCCGCTGCCCGGCACCTTGTTCCACGACCGCGTCGTTGCCGAGCTCGGCACGCGGCGCAACTGGCGCGACACCGAAGAGCTGGCAATGCTGTTCCAGGGCACCTTCGTCACCACCTTCTACCGGATGGTGCGCGACGCGCTGCACGCCGACGCGGCGAACGGCGCGATCGACGAGGGCGTATGGCGAGACCTTGCACGGCAGGCGACAACATATCGCTCGCCAATGCCGCTGCGTGTGACGATGCCGGCATGACCAGCATCGCGGGCACCGAGTTGACGCCGGCCGGCGCGGCGTTCGATGCGATCGCGGAGAGCTTCGACACGCGCTTCGGCGACTGGCTGAGCGTCGCAGCGCAACGCGGTGCCGTGCGTGCCGCGCTGATCGACGCCTTTCCGGCTGGTGCCCGGCTGCTCGACATCGGCGGCGGCACCGGTGTCGATGCCGCCTGGCTGTCGGCGCGCGGCCGCAACGTGCTGCTGACCGATGCCTCGCCGGCAATGGTACGCGCGGCGCGGGCGAAGCTGGGAGACGCAGCGGCGGAAACCTTCGCCGCCGAGCAACTCGACCAGCTCGCAGCGCGGGGCGAACGCTTCGATGGCGCCTTTTCCAATTTCGCCGCGCTCAATTGCGTCACCGATCTCGCACCGGTCGGGCAGGCGCTCGCGCGCCTGGTCGAACCGGGCGGCAAGGCGCTTCTGGTGGTGTTCGGTTGCAGCTGCCCGGGCGAAATATTGGCCGAGGGGCTGCGCGGTCGTTTTGCCAACATGCTGCGCCGCCGTCGCCGTGGTGCCGTGCCGGCAATGCTGGGCGGGCGACATTTCACGGTGCGCTACCATCGTCGACGTGACGTCGTGCGTGCGCTCGACCCGTGGTTCCGGCTGGTCCGCACGACCGGCATCGGCGTGCTCGTGCCGCCCAGCGCCGCTGAACCATGGATTTCCTCGCACCCCCGCCTGGTCGCCTTCCTAGAACGGATCGATCGTGTGATCGCCAGGCCCTTGTGGGTTTTCGGCGACCATGTGCTGTACGCGTTCGAGCGTCGTCCTGAAGTCGCGGCGCCATGAGCACAGCGCAATCCGAGGCGCTCGACCGCTTCCGCCATGATTATGGCGCACACCGCGCTGCCGAAGGGCGCGGCTATAGTGGCGACGACCTGCTCGGCCTGCCTTATGTGACGCGCGGGCGCTGGGCCAGGCAATGGTCGGTGCGGGCGCGCAGTTTCGATGCGTTCGTCGCGCGGGTGGTCGTACCGCTGCGCCGTGCTGCCGGGCGGTCGCTCCATGTGCTCGATCTCGGCGCCGGCAATGGCTGGCTCAGCTACCGTCTTGCGCTTGCAGGGGACGACTGCGTCGCGATCGATATCCGCGACGACGATGTCGACGGGCTCGGCGCGGCGGTGGCGTTGCAACGGCGCGCCCAGTTCGCCTGCGTGTCCGCCTCATTCGATACGCTGCCGGTCGCCGACGGTGCTGCCGACCTCGCGGTGTTCAACGCCGCGCTGCATTATGCGACGGATCTCGCGGCGACCTTGCGCGAGGCGGTGCGCGCGGTGCGACCCGGCGGCGAAATCGCCGTCCTCGACTCGCCCTTTTATGCCAGGGCTGCGGACGGCATGGCGATGGTCGCCGAAAAACACGCCCAGGCGGCGAACCGCTTCGGCGCCCGTGCCGATTCGCTACTGGCCTTGCCGTTCATCGAATATCTCACCGCCGAGCGGCTTGCCGCCGCCTCGACATCGCTGGGCCTGACCTGGCATCGCCAGCGCGTCCGTTACCCCTTGTGGTACGAGGTGCGTCCGCTGCTCGCGCGGCTGCGCGGCCAGCGCCGCCCATCGCGCTTCGACCTGTGGACGGCGCGCGTCGCATGATCGTCTTCGTCAATCCGCGCGCCACGCGACCGGGCAATCGCCGCTTTCCGCTCAGCCTGATGGCAGTCGGTGCCGCTTTGCCCCGAGAGATCGAATGGGCGATCATCGACGGTAACCGCCCGGGGATCGATCCGTTGGCCGAAATCGGTGCGATCGTCGCTGCGCATGCGGACGGCCCCGATCCGGTGCGGCTCATTGCGCTGACGGCGATGCCCGGGCCGCAACTGGTCAGCGCCGTGCCGCTGTCGCGGGCGCTCAAGCAACGGCATCCCGATGTTGCGATCGTGTGGGGCGGCAATTTCGGCAGCCTCTATCCCGCGCCGGTGCTCAACGCGCCTTATATCGACTGGCTGATCCGTGGTCAGGGTGAGCAGACCTTCGTCGAGCTGCTCGCGGTGCTCGATGGCACGCGCGATCCGCACGACGTTCCCGGTCTTGCTTTCCGCGAGGCCGATGGAACACATCATATCGGCCCGGAGCGCCAATGGCTCGGCCCGGCCGAGCTACCCGACCCGCCCTATCACAAGATCGACGTCGACGATTATCTCCACCCGACCTTTCTCGGCCGGCGCTCGGGGGTCTATCAGGCGTCGATTGGCTGTCCCTATGCGTGCAGCTTCTGTGGCGTCATCTCGGTGTTCGGGCGCCGCGAAAAGGTTCAGCCGCCGGCACGTACCGCCGAGCATCTCGCGCATCTCGTGCGCCATCACGGGATGGATTCGGTCCATTTCTACGACAACAACTTCTTCCTGAGCGAGACGCAGGCGCGCGAGATCGCGACCGCGTTTTTGCCGCTCGGCATCCGCTGGTGGTGCGAAGCGCGGGTCGATGCGCTGGTGCGTTTTTCCGACGACACCTGGCGCGCGCTCAAGGCAGCGGGCCTGACGATGATCTTTTGCGGCGCGGAATCGGGTTCCGACGAGGTGCTGCGCAAGATGAACAAGGGCATCACCACCGATCAGATCAGGACCGTCGCCGCGCGCACCCGCGTCCATGGCATCATCCCGGAATTCTCCTTCGTGTTCGGCGATCCGGATTCGCCGGAAGCGGAGATCGCCAGGACGCTGAACTTCATTCGCGAGTTGAAGGCGATCAATCCGGCGATGGAGTTGATCAGCTATTTCTACACGCCAACGCCGCAGCGCGACGCGACCTACGGCAATGTCGATCCGCTGACCGGCACGCCCGCATCGCTCGAGGATTGGATCACGCCGGAATGGGTCGACTGGATGACTCATGAAAATCCCGACACGCCGTGGATGGACCAGCGGCTGAAGGCACAGGTCGAGAATTTCGAGCTGATCCTCAAGAGCCGTTTCCCCTCGGTCCATGATCGCCGCACCCGGCCCTGGGGCAAGCTGGTTGGTCAATGGCTCGCGCGCCGGCGCTGGGCGGCGGGGGATTATGCCGACCCGCAGTTGCTGCGCCATGTGCGGCGGCTGGCGCAGCATACGCCCGACGACCGCCAGGCCTATGGTCATTTGCACCCGGTCGGTGCCGCATGACCGCGCTTGCTGCCCGTGAGGCCTATCGGCTGTGGGCGCCGACCTATGTTTCGGAGACGGCGATCACCGCGCTGGAGTGCGGGCTGGTCGAGGCGATGACCCCGCCATTGCGCGGTCGGCGATTGCTCGATGCGGGATGCGGCACCGGACGGCGCCTGCGCGGCACCGACGCGGCGTCGATGGTCGGCGTCGATCTGTCGCCGGAAATGCTCGACGCGGGCGATGTCGCAAACGATCCGGCGATCAGCTTGCTGGTCGGCGACGTGCGCGCACTGCCGCTCCCCGGCGCGGCGTTCGACATCACCTGGTGCCGGCTGGTGATTGGCCACCTGCCCGATTGCGTCCCGGTCTATGCCGAACTGGCGCGCGTCACCGTGCCCGGCGGCATGGCGATCGTCAGCGATTTCCACCCCCGCGCCCATGACGCCGGCCACCGCCGCACGTTCCGCAGCGATGGCGTGGTTCATGAGGTCGAGCATCATGTGCATGCGCTGACCGACCACCGCGCGGCGGCGGCCATGGCCGGCCTTCATCTGGTGGAAATCCGCGAGGCAGCCATCGGCCCGGCGGTGCGGCCTTTCTACGACCGGGCCGATCGCCTCGCTCTATACGATGAGCATGTCGGCTTGCCGGTTGTGCTCGCGCTCGCCTTTCTGCGGGAGGGCTGAGATGCGCCTGCTGCTCATCGACGACTATCGCCGTGTCGCGATCGAGGGCGGCGTGATCGTGGAAGCCGAGGGCCGCTTCGACGCAACGCTCGATTGCCGCGACGCGATCGTCTGCCCGGGGCTGATCAACGCGCATGACCATCTCCATCGCAACCACTATGGCCGGCTCGGCAACCCGCCCTATGCCAATGCCTATCGCTGGGCGGAGGACATCCAGCGCCGCCACGCCCGAGAGATCGCGCTCGGCCGGCTGTGGCCGCGCCGTGCCGCCTTGCTCGAAGGTGCCTGGAAGAACCTGTTCGCCGGGGTCACGACTGTCGTCCATCACGATCGCTGGGAAGGCGATTTCGATGCGGATTTCCCGATCCGCGTCGCCCGCGTCACCAACGCGGATTCACTCGGCATGTCCGGTCTTCCCGACGCCTCCAGGGATGCGGCCTTTTGCCTGCATGTCGCCGAGGGTGTCGATGCCGCGGCGGCGGAGGAAGTGCGCACGCTCGATCGCGCCGGCCTGCTCGGCCCCGGCCTGATCGGCGTGCACGGCGTCGGCATGGACGCCGATGGTATCGCGCGCTGGCGGGCGGCCGGGGCGGCGTTGTGCTGGTGCCCGTCCTCCAATCTCTTCCTGTTCGGCCGCACCGCGTCCGCTGAATTATTCGCCGGCGGTGTCGACGTGCTGCTCGGCAGCGACGCGCTGCTGACCGGCGCAGGCGATCTGCTCGACGAACTCCGTATCGCACGCCGCCTTTGTTTGTTGGGCGATAGCGGGCTCGCCGCTGCGGTCGGGGCGACTGCGGCGCGGCGGCTGGGTCTGCCGGCACCCGATCTCGCACCAGGCAGCGCGGCCGACCTGCTCATAATGTCGCGGCCGCTCGGCACGGCGAGCGCCGCCGATATCCAGTTGGTGATGGTCGGTGGTCAGCCGCGTGTTGCCGGCACCGCTTTCGCCGAGATTCTCGCGCCGCTTTTCCCGGGCTGCCGTCCGATGCGCCGCGGCGCACTGCGCCGCTGGGTTTGGGGCGAAACCCATGACGAGAGCGAAACCGCTCACGACGACAATGAAACGGGCACGCTGGTCGCAACCAGCGGCCACCTGCACTGAACAAGGGATCGAGACATGCGAAAAGATCGCCGCCATATCGTCCACGCCTCTTGCCTCGCGCTGAGTGCCGCCTGGGCAGTACCGGCATGGTCGCAAACCACGCCCGCCCCTGAAACCGCACCGGCCGGGCCGGTTGATCAGGCGCAGTCGCCGGCATCGGCCACACCGCCGGCACTGGATGCCAGTCCGCCGGATTCGTCGTCGGACTCAGGCACCGATATCTTCTCGAAGAACACGATCACGGTCCTGCTCGATGCCCGGCTGGTCGGGGCGGACGGCTCCCGTTCGTTCGTCGATGGCGGGCTCGGCAAGACGCGATTCTCCGGCGGGTCGAATGGCGATTTCCGCGTCCGGCCGCTACCCGTCGAAGCAGATCTGATCTGGCAGCCACGCTTCACCAATTCGCTCAGCGCGACCGTGTCGGGCGCGTGGCAGCGCGATCAGGAGAATGACTTCGACCTGCTCGAATCCTTCGTCACCTTCAATCCGCCAAGTAGCGGCAAGCTGCGCTTCTCGGCCAAGGCGGGGCTCTACTGGCCGGAGATCTCGCTCGAACATGCGACCGGCGGCGCGTGGAGCACGGTCTACACCATCACCCCTTCCGCGATTAACAGCTGGGTCGGCGAGGAGGTCAAGGTGATCGGCACCGAGGCGACGGCATCGCTCAGCCTGGGCGAGCACCAGGTTTCGGCGACCGCCGGCCTGTTCGGCTTCAACGACACCTCGGGCACCTTGCTCTCGTTTCGCGGCTGGGCGTTGCATGACGTGAAGGCGACCGCTTTCGGCCATTTCCAGCTGCCGCCGCTCAACCCGTTCATCCGGCTGCTGCAGCAATCGGAGACGCGCTCGTTGATCGATATCGATCACCGTGTCGGTTATTATGCCCGGCTCGAATGGCGCCCGCCGACGCCGTTCACGGTCAATGTCTTCTACTACGACAATCGCGGCGACCCGCAGGCATTCGAGCCGACCGGTCAATGGGGCTGGCGCACACGCTTCTTGAACGCGGGCCTGACCGCCGAACTCGATTCCAGGACTCGCGTGCTGATGCAGGGCATGACCGGCGCGACCCAGATGGGCTTCAAGACCAACGGGCAAGTGTGGGTGCATACCCGCTTCCAGTCGGCCTATATCCTCGTCACCCACCAGATCGACAAGGTCGCCATCACCGGCCGCATCGAGGCGTTCGGCACGCATGAGATGGGCAGCGAGATGTCGCCGCGTGAAAGCGAGAATGGCTGGGCGCTCACCGCCGCCGCGCGCTGGACGATCAGCAACAATGTGACCGGCTTTGCCGAGGCGCTGCACGTGCGTAGCGATCGCGGCGTGCGCACGGACATCGGCCTTCCGGCGACCGAGCATCAGAACGTCGTGCAGTTCGGCCTGCGCTTCAGGCTCTGGTGAAATCGAGCGCAAAGGTCGCAGCCGGCGGACTCGCGCAGATTCCGCGCCCGCTGCTTTACTATCGGACATGGGCACAAGCGGTCCGTACGTTGCTGGCGCGGCGCGGCGCGATGCTGGCCAATCTCGACGCCGGTGGCCGGGCCGATCTCGCGACGATCCACACCACGCGGGGGCTCGTTCCGCTGTTGATGCACGACGCCACTGCATTGCATCTCATGCTATGCGTCCGTGCGGCTGCGGCAATGGGTGGTGTGATGGCCGAGGCCGGGGTGTTCATGGGCGGCAGCGCGCGGCTGATCTGCGCGGCCAAGGGTGATACGCCGCTTCATCTGTTTGATGCGTTCGAGACGCTGCAGCAACCGGCAAGCGGCGAACCCGCGGCGGACGAGAGTGAGGTGCGCCGTCACTTCGGGGCGCTGCACGCCCGCCAGGACCAGGTAGCGCGCCTGCTCGCGGGCTATGGCGGCGTTTCATTCCACCCCGGTGTGTTTCCCGCGTCGACCCAAGGCTCCGAAGGCGAGCGTTTCGCCTTCGTGCATGTCGATCTCGATTTGCCGCGCGGCACCGTCGATGCGCTGGATTTCTTTCATCCCCGCATGGTCGCCGGCGGCATCCTTCTCATCGATGACTATGCCGATGCCGCCGTCCGGCGCACCGTCCAGGCCTGGTTCGCCGGCCGGCGCGACACGATCTTCGTGCTGCCCTGGAATCAGGTCATGGCGATCAGGCAGGGCGATTGATCGCCGCTTAGGGTGCGACGATCAGCGTGCCACGCATCGCCACGTGCAGGGTGCAGAAAAAGGCGATGTTGCCCGGCTTTTGCAGCGTCAGCTTCGCGCTCTTGCCCGGTGCGATCCGCAGGTCGAAACTGTGGTCGCGCGCCGTGGCGGTATGCAACACGGTGTCACGATTGACCCAGGTGATCGTGTCGCCGACCTTCAGGCCGGTGGGAATCCGGCCATAGCTCATATTGGCCATGGTGATGGTATAGGACTGGGCCGCGGGTGCGGCCGGCGCGGTGCCGGCCAGCGCGAGCGAGGAGAGCGCGGCGGCGGCGAAAGCAGCGTGGCCGGCAGCAACCTTGAACATCGTCTTCATGTTGAGCTCCAGTTTGTCAGTTGGGGATGGCGGATGAGGGCGATGCGCGGCGCAGCAGCTTCATTGCCCGCGTGCGATAAATTCTGGCGACATCGCCCAAGGTCCCGGCATTGGTAGGAACGATCTCGACGAGCAGCTGCCGCGCCAACCCAATGCCCGAGCGTTGCCAGATGAACTTCTCGGCATAGGACTGGCGCGCGACCCGATGGGCTGTCGCCGGGGTGAGGCGCGCAACCAGCTTGCGCAAGCGTACGGGCGCCTCCTCGTTGCAGGCGGTGAGGACGTTGGCCGGCACCGTCTCCGGGGCAAGGCGGTCGCACATCTGCAACGCGGCATAAGCCATGCCCAGCGCGCGCGCCGATCGTGCGATGTCGAGAAAGGCGGGCCAGCTCAGCGCACCGCTCCTCGTGTCGTGGCGAATGACCAGGATCAGCTCGATCAGCCGGATAAGGTTGAGATTCTGGAACCCGCAACCGGCATGGACCGCGAGATGCAGCAGCAGCAGGGGCTGCGGGAGCGCCGCCGCGCCGCCGGGCATGGTATTCCACACGTCATCGAGCCGGGCAATCTGCGCGCCGGGCGTGTAGCGCCGGTTGAGCGATGTTTGCACGTCGATCGACCAGGGATCGCGATAATGTACGAAGGCCAGCGATTGCGGCACGTCGCTCGTCTCGGGCCTGCGCCAGTCACGCTGTGCGGGGATGCCCTGGCCGGGCGGTCCGGCGACATAGCCGAGCTGCGCGAGGGCCGCTGCGGCGTCGGCCTCTTCAGCCGGTGCGACGAGCATATCCACATCGGACATCGGCCGTGCACCGGCCTCTGGGAAATAGCACCGCGCCGTGTGCAGGCCCTTGAGCAAGGTCGGTCGCACGCCCCGCGTGACCATGGCCGCCGTCAAACGCTCGGTTTCATCGGCAAGGGCCGCCATGCGCAGCCGGTTGTGGTGCAGGTGAAGCTGCAACACGGCGGCGACGTCTTCGTCGGTGGTGAGCAACCCGTGTTCGAGCCACAGACCAAGCAAGGGCCCCGTCCCGGAGCTATAGGCCGCGATGCCGATCGCTGTCGGTGCACCCACGATCCTCGCTTTCTGCCCGGCGAGGACCATGGTGATCGCGTCCGCGATGTTGGCGACGCTGGCTTGCCAGTCCGCGACGGTCAGCGCCGGCCATAGCCACGCCGGATGGCCCCGCCGTGCAGCGAGGGCAAAGCGCTCGCACACTGCGTCGCGCGGCAGGTCGAACGCGTCCAGCTCAAGCCGGACCGGCTCGGACGTCTCAATCGGAGAGGAGAAGGCCATACCCGCGATCACGCGTAGCGTTCGGCGAACGAGAGCGCGGCGATCGAGCGGTGCATGCGGCTGATATCCCGGTGCGGTTGGCGGTAACCCGTGTAGGTCCCGTTGTCGGCCGTTCCGGTTCAACCGTCAGAAAACGTGGCTGACTCCGACGACCAGTGCGGTGCGCGCATGCGCGTCGCGGGCATAGAAATCGGCGCCCGGACCACCGCCCGACAGTGCCGCGTGCAGCTCGAACCCGTGAAAGTCGCGTCCCAGGCTCAGCCGCCAGTCATATTGATCGCGAAAGCGCGAATAGGCGGGGGCGAGCTTGAGGTAGAAGAGTCGGCCGGCATGGGCCGAAAGATGCCATTTCTCGCTGCGGGCGATCGCCACCTCGACCTCGCCGTACAGCGTTTGCGTGCCAGGCCGGAAATAGTCGGCCGCATAATAGACCCGCGCGGAGACGCGGTCGCGGGTCAGCCCGACGAAGATCTCGGTATAATGGGCGGTGCGTGCGCCGGAATAGCGCGAGGTGAACTGCGTGTGCTGCATGCCGACATCGAGCGACAGCGCGGGATCGAGCCGTACCGCATAGCCGATATCGCCCTGCAGTCGTGTCAGGCCGGCCTCGTCGCCGACGAGCTGCGCGACCGCCGCGGCGTCGACATAGATGCCGCTGGGATGATCATAGCCGATGCTGAACGTCGCCACCGGTTGGCCATTGCTGAGCGAGCGGCCGCGGAAACGATCGTCGCTCTCGAGCGAGACGCTTCCCGCGACCTGCCCATGGGCGGCAGGGGCAAGGAAAATGCTCAGCGCCGCAATGATCGCGGGCCATGTCCGGCTAGCCGCCATGTCCGCCTTATTTGCGCGCGCTGTGCCCCAGTTCACGGGCCAGGGTGCAGGAGCAGTCGCAGCCGTTGAAGGGGCCCAGTAGCGAGGCGCAGGCGTCGATCGTGCCGCCATGCGGACGCGATCCTGCCAGCGACTGGGGACTAGCCGCTCGGCGTCGCTCGCGAAGCAGGGCAACGAGCCCGCTGACATGAGCCGCCGAATAGGAGCTGCCATTGACGAGATACCATCTCCCTCCGGGCTGCGTCGTCGGGATGTCGCGGCCCGGCGCACCGTAGACCAACGCCGGGAGCGACTGCAAAGATTCGTCGCCGACCGCGATAACACCCGCTTCGAGTGCCGGGAAACCACCGCGCGCGAGTGCGGGATCATAAGCGGCGACGACGATCGCCTTGCGCGCCAGCGCGAGGTCGACAAGCTTGGCAAGCAGTATATCGGGCGGGCCGCTGAGGCTGAGGTTGATGACCTGTGCATTGTGGTCGATGGCATATTGCAGTGCCTTGGCGAGACTCAGCGTGTCGCACAGGGTCGGGCCGGCAGCAGCGCTTCCCGTCTGCCAGCAGGCGCGCAACGCCATCAGCCTCGCGCCAGGCGCGACGCCGGCAATGCCGATGCCATTGTCCGCCCTCGCCGCGATCACGCCGGCGACACCGGTGCCGTGCTGCTCGGAAGGCAAGGGCCCGTTGACGACGAAATCCTGCGTCGTGACGAACTGCCCCGCAAGGTCGGGGTGGCTGGTCTCGATCTTGCTGTCGATCACCGCGACGGTCACGCCACGCCCGGTGGCGACGCGGTGCAGGTCGCCGAGCCGCCAGGCCAGCGTCGCCGGCTGCGCGGCGGCCAGCGGGTCACCGCCCTGCGCGCCGCCGCCCCGCGTCCGATAGATCTGCATCGGTTGCGACCAGGCCACCGCACGGTCCTTTGAGACGCGGGCGACCGCGGCCTCGACGCTGATCGACGCTGGCACGCGCATCACGTAGCAATCGACGCCGACCAGCGGCATCGGCCAGCCATCGATGAGTTCGAAGCCCTCGCGACGGGCAATGCGTTGTGCGGTGCGGCGTCGCGCGGCGCGCGACATGCTGTCCCCATAACTGCCGCCATAGTTGGAATTGGGGCGGATATGGGGCGGCGGTAGCCGCAGCATGACGAGGATCTGCCGCGCGTCGGCTGATACCGCCGGCGGCGGGGCCTGTTGTGCTCGCGCGGGCGTCAATGGCAGCGCGCAACAGGGCGCGAGCAGGGCGGCGATGAGTGCATGGGGGATCGCGCGACGGCTCATGGCCGTACGCTCTCGTCGATCGGTTCGGCCAGCACCATGCCTGATGTGCCGCGCAACCGCGTCAGCGCGGCGGGGCGCTGCGCCTCGGCGACGTGCAGCACATAAGCGCCTGTCACGGTCGGCCCGTCGACGATCCGCGCATCCGAGCCGGCCAGCGCTGCCTGCATCTGGCCGATCGTGACCTCGGGCCCGAACTGGACGATGATGTTGCCGGCTTTGGCCGTCGGGGCGGCGCCGAGCACCTGATAGGTCGGGGCGGGCGCCTCGTACCGGGCCGGCAACAGCACCGCGACGATCAGTGCCGCAGCGGCGAGTTGCGCGCCGATCACCCACCCGAACGACACCGGGCGGCGCAGCAACCTGACCGGTGCGCTGGCGCGCGGCGGCAACCGCGTCATCCGCTCGCGGATCGCGCTCCAGCCATGATCCGTGTCGATGCCGAGTTCGGCGATCTGCGTCGAAAGCGCGTGCTCACGCTTCAGGTCGGCAGTGCACTCGGCGCATTGCGCCAGATGCGCGTCGAGCGCTTCGCGTTCGACCGCGTCGAGCGTGCCGTTGACGTACCATGGCAGCAATGCCTGCGCCTTGGCATGCAGTTCATCCTGCAATCGAATGATGTCGCCCATGATCCTGTCCTAGACCCAATCCGCCAATTCGCCCGCCAGCCGTCGTTTGAGATGGCGGCGCGCGTGAAACATCCGCGTCTTCACCGTGTCGACCGGACAATCCATGATCTGCGCGATCTCACGATACCCCATTTCGTGGTAATAAGTGAGATCGAGCACCATCCGATGGTCGGGAGACAATTCGTTCATGGCCAGCTTGAGCAGTATCTGCGCCTTGTTCTGGCCCATCACGTCCTCGGGACTATCCGCCTCGCTGGCGAGCCCGTCGAGATCGCGATCCTCGACCGGCTCGTCCTGACGATGCGCCCCTTTCATCGCCTTGCGATAAGCGATGCCGAAAATCCATGTCGATAGCTTGCTGGCGCCGTGGAACGAGTCGGCCCGTTCCCACACCACCATCAGCGTGTCGTTCAACACCTCTTCGGCGAGCTGCGGTCGCCGGATGAAACGCAACAGGAAACGCGTCAGTCGCGGATGATAGACCCGGTAAAGCTCTTCGAAGGCCGCGACGTCGCCGGCGCGAACGAGCGCCAGCAGCCGCAATTCCGCCTGGTCTGCCAAGTTCCCCGATCCCGCCGGGTTTGTCGCTGTACCCCGCCCGCTCAAGACCTGCTTTTCCGTTTCCTGACGCGCGTTAGTGCTCTGTATCCGCCGCGAGGTTCATGCTGTCCACAAGCTCCGTCCACCTGCCCGCATTCGGAAATGGAAAAGCCGCCTCAATCCAGACCCTTGGCGGTATCCGACGATGATGGCCTTATGGAAATCGGATCCAGGTTGCCGCGCAATCTCCGTATGCGGGGAATGACAAAGGCAGCGACGCGATTGCGTCGATCCGAACCTCACCGGAGGCGGGCTGACGCGTGTTTCATCGCGGATCGGCGTGAGTCCAAATGTCTGTGAGGGCGATAGTGAGACGATGATTCCGGGTTTCGGGAGTTCGAAACTGGACGACTGTTGCATCAACAGTTCCGGGAAATTCCCGCAAATCCGTCCTTGTATATCAGACAAATTTTGGACGATTCCGGGGCCGAAATGATTTCTGCCGCTAAGCCATTGAAAACGCTGGTGACCCCTACGAGAATCGAACTCGTGTTTTCGCCGTGAGAGGGCGACGTCCTAACCGCTAGACGAAGGGGCCGTACCTTGCGGAGCGGCGCATCTACGGTGAGCAGGCCTCATCGTCAAGATGGTGCGCGCCCTCCTCGCGCATGTCAGGGCAACAGCATGTCCGGTGAGAGCTTCTTCACATCGGTCTGACCGGTCAGCGCCATCGCCACTGCCATTTCGTGCCGCAACAGTTCGAGCATCTGGGCTACGCCCGCACCACCTTTGGCGCCCAGCGCATAGGCCCAGGCGCGGCCGAGCAATACGCCCTTCGCGCCAAGTCCCAGGGCCCGCAAGACATCGACGCCAGACCGGATTCCGCCGTCCATCAGCACGTCGGCGCGTCCCGCCACTGCCTCGACCACGCCCGGCAGCGCCGCGATGGAAGAGGGCGCGCCGTCAAGCTGGCGCCCACCATGATTGGACACCACGATCGCCGACGCGCCGACATCGCAGGCGGCGACTGCGTCGGCGGGGTCCATCACGCCCTTGATCACGATCGGTCCGTCCCAATGCTGGCGAATCCAGTCCATGTCCTTCCAGGTGATCGACGGATCGAAATTGCGCGCGACCCAGGCAGTAAACTGGTCGAGCCCGGCACCTTCCGGCATCACCGGCGCGAAATTGCCCAAGGTGTGCGGTCCGCCGAACAGACCGACATCGAGCGCCCAATGAGGATGAGTCGCGATCTGGGCGAAGCGCTTGATCCGCGCGCCCAGGCCCTGCTTGCCGGTCAGGCTCGATCGCACGTCGCGGTAGCGCGCGCTATGCACGATCAGGTCGACCGTCAGCACCAGCGTCTCGACGCCGATCGCCTTCGCCCGGGCCAGCATGTCCTTCATGAACTCCCGGTCGCGGATCATATAGAGTTGGAAGGCGAAGGGCTGCGTCACCCCGGCAGCCACTTCCTCCATCCCGCAACAGGCCGACGCGGATAGGATGAAGGGCACGCCCGCCGCTTCCGCCGCGCGCGCTGCCTGCACTTCGCCGCGGCGCGCATACATGCCCGCCAGCCCGACCGGCGCGAGCGCCACGGGCAGGGATGCCGGTCGCCCCAACAGCGTGGTGGAAAGGTCGATATGCGAGACGTCGGTCATGACCTTCTGGCGCAGCTTCAGCCGCTGCAGGTCCTCGACATTGCTGCGCATGGTCGATTCCGAATAGGAACCGCCGTCGATATAATCGAACAGGAACAACGGCAGGCGCGCTTTCGCGAGCAGCCGGAAATCGTCGATGCAGGCCGGTGTCACCGTCTCGATCTAGGTCCCGGGCCCGGCCCCCGCAATGTCATTGTTGTGCGGGGGCCGGGCGCTTTCCTTACCGGCTGCTCGGGGTCGCGATCGCGCCCGGGCGAGCGTCGAACTTCAGGGTCGCCGCTTCGTCCCGGGCCAGCGCCCGGCCGTTGAAGCGATAGACCTCGATGTCCTTGTCGACCGCGCATTGCAGCAGGATCGTCTTGGCATTGTCGCTGAAGGTCGCGCCCTGGCACCAGGCGCCCGTCTGGGTCTCGGTGATCGGGGTCAGCGTCATGCCCTTCACGCCGTAGATCTTCAGCGCGCCATGCGGCCAGTAACCTGCCGAGCCCGGCGCACCGCCCGATCCGTTATGCACGACCACCGCGAGATAGCGTCCGTCGCGCGACAGGGTGAGATGTTCGGGCGTGAAGCCCACTTCGACTGCATTGACCTTGCCCGTCGCCAGCTCGACTGCCGTCACCGTACCGACGCGCGGGCCGCGGGGCGGGGTGGTGCCGGCGGGCGGCACATTGCCCTGCAGGTTGGTGTTATAGGCATAGCGCCCGTCGGGGCTGAACGAGATGCCATAAGGCTGAACGCCGGTGGAGATCGGCTCGCCGCCCAGCGTCACGCTGTCGCCCGATACGGACAGCCGCATCAGCTGCCCCGCGCTCTGCGCCACTGCGACGGCGCCCTTGCCGTTGGGCAGGAATGCCACATCGGTCGGCCGCGCCTTGGCGGGCAGCTGCACCTTGCCCGCAGGCGTCAGGCGCTTGTCCTTGATGGTGAAGATCGAGACCGTGTCGTCGCCCGTGCTGACCACCAGCGCAAGCGTACCCGCGCGGTTGATCGCAACGCCGCTCGCGCCCGGGCCGGCCTGCACCGTTTGCGCCAGCGCTGGCGCGGTCGGGTCGGCGAGGTCGATCACCGACACGCCGTCGTTCAGTTCGATCGTACCGTCCGCCTTCAGGCGCTGAGCCGCCGATACCAGCGCGAAGCCCCCATTGCGCGCAACAGCGACGGCGGCCGGCGGCCCGATCATGCTTGCGGGCGCCACGACCGTGCCGATCGTCTTCGGCGGATAGCTGCGCAGGTCGATCACCGACACGCTGTCGGCGGTGCGCCCGGCATCGCCGGGGCGGAGCTGCTTGCCGTCATTGGCCGACACCGCGAGCTGCGCCGAAAGTCCGGCCGGCACGGCCAGTGTGATGACGGCGGCGGCAAGGCTGATGCTGGTCTTCATGGGCGTCCCTCTCTTCTCATGAAGCAGGCCGCGCCTCCCGGCGCGGCCTGCGGATATCGGTAGTCAGGTCCGATCAGAAGGGATCGGAGCGCTTCGTATAAGCACGGCCCTTGTCCGCCGCTGGCGAATCGCCGCCGGTGCAGATCATCACGCCGTCCTTGATCTGATCGATCACGTCGCGCTCGCTGCACGAATTGAGGAAGCGCAGGCCGTTCGCCTTGGTTGCCGCCAGCACGCGCGCGCGCACTGCCAGCATCGACGGGGGATAGCCCTCGAAGGCAGCGCCCGGCGTGCGCGGCTTTGGTGCGCCGACCAGGAAGAAGCCGTGATCGCCCGGACCCCATTCGGCAAAGGCGAGACCAGGCGTGCGCACGGTCGATTCCACATTTGCGTCGGCGCGGGGATTTTCAATCTTCACGCCGAAGATCAGCTCGCCGTCGGGATTGAGCGGCCAGGGATCGGCAAGGCGCAGATATTCATTCTGCGTCAGGCCCCAGACCTGCGCAGCCCATGCCTGGCTGCCATTGCCGCGAAAGCCCTGGGCAAGGCCCTGCACCACCGGCGCGAAGGGATAGCGCGATGCCTCGATCATCGTCTTCGCGGCCTCGGGCGACTCGGCATTGCACAACAGGATGCCGTGGACGCCGGCGGCAAGCGCCTGCTGGATCATCCAGGTATTGGCGCGCACTGCGTCGGGTGTGCCCTGGATCGGCAGGGTGACGATCACGGCGGGGGTGCGGTGCCCGGTACGGGTCGGCCCGGCTTCCATCAGGCCACGCATGAACTCGTGCAGCTCTTTGAAGTCGAGCGGGCCATGCTCCATTTCATAGGTGATGTAGTCGGCCTTGGTCGCCGCCTGCTTCTTGCCCTCTTCGTACCCGCCGCCGGAAATCTGGGTGTAATAGACCGGCTGGCCCTTCAGCCACATGTCGATGATGCGGTTGACGTGCTTGCCCGTGCGCGTGGTCTTGGTCGGCATCGCCGGCTGGGCATCGACCGCAAAGGCCTGGCCGGGCGCCTGTTGAGTATGGGCCGGCATCGACATCAGCGCGAGTGGCGCAGCGGCGGCGGCAAGAAGGAACAACCTCTTCATTTAGCATCTCCCCTGTTGTTGGTTCTTTTGCGAACCCTATAGGATATAGCATGTCACGCACGACTCGCGGGCGCAATGGGGAGAATTGCATCCAAAAACACTTTTTTGTGTACTTTATTTTTCGGGCGTGTCGGATGGTCGGATTCGGACTGTCACTAAAGCATCAAATAGCGCCGCTACCTGCCGGGGAATCAACCCGGGGGACTATCACCAATGACTATCCAGCAACGGCGCGCGCTGCTCGCCGCATCGGCTTTCGGTACGCTCGCCGTCATGATCGCGGCCGTGCCCGCATCGGCGCAGCAGGTGATCGTCGTCACCACCGGCACCACTGACACCGGGCAGAAGCTTGTCGGTGGCACCGACAGCGTCACCGTCCAGACAGGCGGCACGCTGCAGACCACGACCAACCCCGCGATCAACTGGAACAGCGCCTCGACTGGCCTGGTCATCGACAATTCCGGCACGATCCGCTCGACCAACAATGGCGGCCGCGCGATCGGCACCTCGGGCTCGGCCACCCAGCGCTCGATCACGCTCAACAATAAAGCCGGCGCGCTGATTGAATCGCAGGACGATGCCTTCCGCATCAACGTCGACGCGGGCGCAGGCTCGGTCATCGTCGTCAACAATGCCGGCACGATCCGCACCACCAATGGCGGCCAGGCGATCGATTTCGACGCGATCAATTCGACGGGAGCCAGCGTCACCATCAACAATCTCGTCGGTGGTCAGATCCTGTCGAACGGGCAGGACGCGATCCGCTCGGGTCAGGGCGCGATCATCAACAATGCCGGGACGATCCGCTCGGACGGCGCAATCAGCAACAGCTATGACGGCATCGACATGCAGGGTCACAGCGCGACCGTGAATAATGCCGCGACCGGCATTATCTCTGGCCTGCGCCACGGCATCACCAGCGATGTCGGCTTCACCGTCACCAATAACGGGACGATCACTGGCCGCAACGGCTCGGGCATCGGCTCGGACGGCACAGGCACCGTCACCAATTACGGCACGATCAGCGGCAATTATGACGGCGTCTCGACCAATGGCGATGGCGACGGCGTCGATATCGACCTGCTCGGCACGGTGCGCAATTACGGCCTGATCGAGGGCACCGGCGCGGCCGGCGTCGATTCCGGCGGCCGTCCGAACAGCGGGCAGGGCGTTGCGATGGGCGGCGGCTTGATCGAGAACAATGCCGGCGCGACGATCAGCGGCCAGGCACAGGGCGTGCTGATCAATCACGACACCAATGCAGGCGGCGTCGCCGACGGCGCGACCGTCATCACCAATGCCGGCACGATCCGTGGCATCACGGGCACGGCGATCACCATGGTCGGCGATTTCGACGACGTGATCACCAATTCGGGCATGATCGCCGGCGGCGCCGGCGTCGCGATCGAGATGGGCGGCGGCAACGATCGCCTCAACCTGTCGAACGGCTCAGTCATTACCGGCACCGTCGATGGCGGCACGGGCACCGACAGCATCTCGCTCGGCGGCACCGGCGGCAGCTTTGCCGGCGCGGTCAATTTCGAACGGCTCGACGTTGCCGCCGGCACCTGGGCTCTTACCGGCACTTCGAACTTCGCGAACGGTGCGGGCATTGCGGCCGGCCGGCTCGACGTCAACGGCACCCTCAACGCCGCCGTCACCGTGGCGAGCGGGGGCACGCTTGGCGGCACCGGTACGGTCGGCGGGGCGGTCACCATTCAGTCGGGCGGTACCATCGCGCCCGGCAACAGCATCGGCACGCTCGCCGTCACGGGCAATTTCGTCCAGGCCTCGGGTTCGAGCTACGCCGCCGAAACCGCGGCCAACGGCTCGGCGGACCGGATCGCGGTCAGCGGCACCGCCACGATCCAGAACGGCGCGACGCTGGTGCTGACCCGCGATGGCGGCACGTATGTCATCGGCAGCAACTACACGCTGCTCACTGCGACCGGCGGCATCACCGGCAGCTATTCGACGATCACCCAGACGGTGACCGGCGGCATCGAGCTTCGCCAGCGTATCTCGGGCACTAACCTGATCGTTCAGGCGGCGCGCAGCGGCGCCGGCCTGATTGCGATCGGCTCGACCCGCAACCAGGTACAGGTGGCGACCGGGCTCGGCTCGGCCGGTGTGGCCAATGCTGCCTATGCCGCGCTGACCCTGGTTCCCGACGATAACCAGACCCGCGCCGGGCTCGATGCCCTGTCGGGCGAGGTCCACGCGACCGTCCACACCGCCATGGCGAAGAGCGCTCGGCTCGCCCAGGCGTCGGCCGGCGCCCGGCTCGATGGCGAGCCCGGGGAGAAGACACGGATCTGGGGCCAGTTCGTCGGCGGCAAGGCGACCGACGATGGCGCAGAGGGCGGCGCCGATGCCGATCGCGAGACGATCGGCGGTTTCGGCGGCGTCGAAACGCCGTTGGGCGAGAACGGCCTGATCGGGCTCGGCGGTGGCTATACCCGTGCGAAGGTCGAGATTGACGCCCGGTCCAGCGCCGCCCGCGTAAAGACGGTGCATCTGTTCGGCTATGCTGGCGCAAGCGTCGGCAAGATCCGCCTGCGCGGCGGGGTCGGGTATGACTGGAACGATATCGAGACTGCCCGGACAATCGCTTTTACCGGTCTCAGCGGCGCAGCGAACGCAAGCTATAATGGCGAGACGCTACACGGCTTCGTCGAGGCCGGCTACGCTCTGAAGGCTGGTGAGGGCGCGACGATCGAGCCGTTCGCGGGACTGGCCGGGGTGCGGACCCGCACCGACGTCTTCAGCGAGATCGGTGGCGCACCGGTCGCACTCGCCGGGGCCCGCAATGACCAGACCCTGCTGGTTTCGTCGCTCGGCCTGAAGGGAGAGGCCGCGCTGGGCAGCACGGTGAGCCTGCACGGCAGCCTCGCCTGGCAGTACGGTTTCGAAGATATTGCCCCGCAATCGACCCTGCGTTTCGCCGGGGCCACGACCGATTTCGCGGTTTCCGGTGCGGCGACCTCGCGCAATGCTGCCGCGCCATCGCTCGATCTGGTGTGGAAACCCATGGAGACAGTGCGGATCGCCGCCGGCTATGCCGGCATTTTTGGCGACAAGGGTAACGAGAATGGCGGTCGCCTGACGGCCTCGGTGGGCTTCTGATTGACGATCGGGGGCGGCGTCTGCCGCCCCCGGACTCATGCCTCCTTCTTCTCCTCGGGCGGCTTGGCTGCGGCCAGCGTTCGCGCACAGGCGTCCTGATAGGGCTTTTCCGCCTTCTCCTTGCAGGTCGCTGCCGACTTCTCGGCCGCCGGCATATCGCCTGAGGTGGCCAGGATCGCGATCTCGTCGGGGTAGAGTTCCCCGGTCGGGAACTTGGTGTGCCCAACCGACAGGATCTGCAGCGCGATCTTGATCTGCTTCAGCGCGGCACGCGCCTGCGCGGCGCGGCGATAGGTTTCGGCCGTGGCGTACGGATCATCGACCGCTTGCTGCAATAACGGAACTGCCTTGGCCGCATTGTTCAGCCCCGCATAAGCGATGCCGCACGACAGGGCGAGCTGCCCGGTCTTGGGCTTGGTCGGGCAGAGCGCGGCAGCGCCCTCAGCGTCGTTGGCGGCGATGTGGTCGCGCACCTCGTCGTTGAGCGCCAGCTCGTCCAGAACGCCCTGGCCATGCTCCAGGAACAGCGTCCAGCCATCCTTCTTCACCACCTCCACCGGTACCGGCGGCGTCTTTGCGGCTGGCTTCTTCGCCGTACGTTTCTTGCCGCCCGCCACCTTTACCGGCGGCGGCGGTACGGCGGCGACCTCGATCGGCTTGGCGGCGGGCGGCGCGGTTGCCGCATCGGCCATGGCCAGCAGTGCAGCCTCGTCTGCTGCGGCGAGCTTCGGTTCGAGCAGGGCTGCCTGCTCCTTGCAATCCTCGGCACGGCGATCCGGCGAGCGGTGATAATGCGCGGTCGAGGCTTCGTTGGTCGCGCCGGCGAAGATGCCGGTCACCCCGCCCATGATCGTGCTCCATTTATCGCCGTCGGTAAGCAGCGCGTTGCGCGCGGCACCGGTGGCGCCGCCCTTCAGGATTGCACCCATCTTGGTGGTCCGCTGCTTGAGCCGGCGCAGCTCCGCGTCATAGGTCTGCAGCAACTGCGATGCCGCGCTCACCTTGAACTTGGCTTCCTTCATCAGGATCAGCGCATAGGAATCGGCTTCGTCCTCATCGTCCCGGCCCCATCCCGGCGCGGCCAGCCCGCCGATTGCCTCACTCAGGTCGGCGCCCGAGCACAGCATGTTCCAGAACAACAGCGTCGACGTCGCCGTCGGCACGATCTGCAGGCTGTTCCCCTGTTTCTTGTACTGGCTCAGTACCAGTAGCCCGGTCATCGCACCGATGGTGCCGACCTGGATGATCTCCTTCTTCAGCTTGTCGGTCTTGCCGAAACGGTCGCGGTGCGACGCGATGGTGATATGGGCAAGCTCGTGTGCCAGCAGGAAGGCGAGCTGGTCCCGGCCTTCCTCTTCGGCCAGCCTCAGCACCTGCAGCGCGTGCGCGGTGCACGCCACAGCCTTGATCTCGGGCATTGCGGTGCAATTGATATTGTCCCCGGCGATCAGGAAGAACGTCTCGAGTTGCGGCGGCGCGCCCGGGCTGATCCGGTTGTGCGCGGCGATCAGTTTGCGGAAGATCTCGACCGCGGCATTTTGCAGCGCCGGATCGCTCACCACCTGGATATTCTCGTAAAGGTCGTGCGGCGTCCGGGCGGGCGTCTTGCTCCCCGCCGTCGCGGGTGTCGCCGGTGGCGGTGTATCAGGGCCGGCGAAGACGATTTCCTTGGCGGCGAGCCGCTCGGCGAAGGTCTTCTTCTTGGCCAGGGCCTCGGTCGCCGCGGTCGATCCCAGCAGCATCGCCGCCATGCCCAATGCGAAGGAAAGGCGCCTCACGGCTTCTTGCCCGGCGCGCATTTTACATGGTCGAGAGCAAGCGTCGCCTTCGCCCCGGTGGCGCTGTCCTTCGTACCCGCAAGGTCGGGGTTGCAGATCGCGATATCCTGTTCGACCCAGGCGGCGTAACGGTCGACGATATAGTTCTGACCCTGATAGACCACCACGAAGACCGTCGGGTTGCTGCAGTTCGCTACCTCCAGCGGGGCAGGGAGCAGGTTTTTCGGTGTCTTGAGTTCGATCGTCTTGCCGTCGCGCCGAAGCACGAGCGATTTGTCATAGGCGCCAATCACTGGCGGGCATTTCGTCGGGGTGGGCGGAGCAGCTGCCAGCAGGGCAGTAACGGCAATGACGATCATTCGGCCTCCCTATGGTTGCGTAACGGTCGGAACCGGTTGCGATGTTTCCTTATGAATCGGTGGCGGCGTGCTCCGCCGGCGCGATAGCGGTGGACAAGCGGTCGCGGATGCTCGCTCGGCTCAGCAACAGCGTCGCAAGAAGCACGACCGCGATGATCGGGATGGCCCAGACCAGCGGCAGCACAAGGAGCAGCACGGCGATGGTCACGGCCGTGCCGACCACCGCCGCGCCGATCGCGCCCGTCATCGGGCGCATCGCGCGGCGAAAAGCGGTGCCGGCCAGCAACGGCGCGCCCGCGGTGCTCAGCGTGGCGACGACGATCACGATCGACAGCGGCCAATGCCACAACAGCCACCCCGCCAGCGCCATGGCGACCAGCCCGCCCGACACCAGTGCCAGCGCCGCCAGCGTCTCGATCGTGACGCGGCGTAGCGCAGCTTTGCTGCGCGATCGCTCGGGGTTCCGGCTCGCGGCATAACCCGTCAGGAACGGCGGCAGCAGGATCAGCGCGATCAGCTTGAGCAGGTCGTCGGCGCCGGCCTTCAGCGCAATCTCCCGTCCCGCGATCCTGACCGGGGCGAACAGGTCGGCCGGCCAGCGCGGATAGCCGGTGCCGAAGCGGAACAGATTGTCGAGCGCATTGGCATGCAGCATCACGCCGGGGATGCGCCCTACGCCGGGAATGACATGGTCGTCGCCCAGATCAGGGCCGACGCCGATCAGTACGAGCTTCCCTTCAAGCGCCGCGCGAATGTCGGGGTGCCCGCCATGAGTGAAGATCATCGTGGCCGGTATGGTGAGCTGGGTGGAGCAGGGGCGTGCAGGCGGATCGCCGACCATGCCGAGCCGCAAACGGGCCACCCATCCGGAGCTCCGGCAGCGGTCGCCTTCCTCGGTGCCCGACAGCATGTCCTGCTGCGGGGGATAACCGCGGTCGAACCGCACGGCGACCGGAGGCGCCCCGGCTACAGCGAGACGCCGCAGCAGGGCAGGGCTGCATCCTCGGATCGGCGCGGTGGTGCATGCCGCCCAGTACAAATCGACCGCCGCGGTGGATTTTCCGCCCTCGCCCATGATCGCATAGTCGCCCGGATGCTCGGCGTCCCACCGGGTCTGGGTCTGCCGGGCCACCGCGCGTAGTGGCGCGAGATCGGCCCGGGGGGAGATCGGTCCGGTAAAAACCGGAATCCCCCGGGCACGCGCCTCGGCGATTGCGCTGGTTAGTTGCGCGAAGGCCGTCGGTTCGTCCGCTTCGTCGATCCCTGGTAATGCCGGGATCGCGGCGGGCGTCTGGACGAAATCATAGTCGAGGAAGATGGCGCGCGGCTTCGCGGCTGCGACCGCGCGTACCAGCCCGCCCAACAGATCGTAGCCGAGGGGGTTGGGCAGCGGCATCTGCTCGTCCTCGATCCCCTGGCGGGTCGCGGCGACGATCGCGACAGGCGACGGCGCCTGGCTGCCCGGCGCGGTCTTCAACTGCTGTGCTATGGCCTCGGCGCCGGTTTCGCCGCTCCTGTCGATGCCGAACGGATCGACCAGCGCAGTCCAGATCGCGATCAGGATCCAGATTACCCCAATTGTCCGGCCTAGCGGAGTCGTGGGGACGCTTCTCCGCAATGCTGCAAAGAATCTGTTTCCGACACTGGATTTGTTGGCCCCCACCATACAAATTCCGAATCCCCAATTTCTTGGTTAACGGAACGCAGGCGACTCCACAACTTGGGTGGGGGCGTTATTTTCGAATAAGTCCGAAACGGATACTTCTCCGCGTCGTTTAGGCGGCGGCGCGACGTCTTTCCGCCATTTCGACATTGAGCATCTCCGCCAGCAGGAACGCGAGTTCCAGGCTCTGCCCGGCGTTGAGCCGCGGATCGCAATGCGTGTGGTACCGGTCAGCCAGCGACTGCTCGGTCACATCGACCGCACCGCCGGTGCATTCGGTCACATTCTGCCCGGTCATCTCGGCATGGATGCCGCCTGCGATGCTGCCTTCGGCGCGGTGCACCGCGAAGAAGCCGCGCACTTCGGCCAGGATCCGGTCGAACGGCCGCGTCTTGTAGCCATTGGCGGCCTTGATCACGTTGCCGTGCATCGGGTCGCAGCTCCACACCACCGGATGGCCCTCACGCAGCACCGCCCGGACCAGCTTGGGCAGGCCGGCTTCGATCTTGTCATGGCCGTACCGCGTGATCAGCGTCATGCGGCCCGGGATGCGCGCCGGGTTGAGCGTATCGAGCATGCGCAGCAGCGCGTCCGGCTCGAGGCTCGGCCCACACTTCATGCCGATCGGGTTGCCGATGCCGCGCAGATACTCGACATGCGCCGATCCCTCGAAGCGGGTGCGGTCGCCGATCCACAGGAAATGCGCGCTGGTGTCGTACCAGTCGCCGGTCAAGGAATCCTGCCGGGTCAGCGCCTGCTCGTACTTGAGCAGCAGCGCCTCGTGGCTGGTGTAGAAATGCGTCTCGGCCAGTTGCGGCACCGTTTCGGGGCTGATCCCGCACGCCGCCATGAACTCGAGCGCCTCGCCGATGCGATCGGCGGTCTCGGCGAACTTCTTCGCCCAGGGGCTGCGGCCCATGAAATCATGCGTCCAGCGATGCACCTGCGCCAGATTGGCGTAGCCGCCGCCTGCGAACGCGCGCAGCAGGTTCAGGGTCGCGGCCGACTGGCTGTACGCGCGGATCATCCGCTGCGGGTCGGGCGCGCGGCCCTCTGCGGTGAAGGCGATGTCGTTGACGATGTCGCCCCGATAGGCGGGCAACTCGACGCCGTCCTGCACCTCGGTATCGGACGAGCGCGGCTTGGCGAACTGGCCTGCCATGCGACCCAGCTTCACCACCGGCAGCTTCGAGGCATAGGTCAGGACGACCGCCATCTGCAGGATCACGCGGAACGTGTCGCGGATGTTGTTCGCGCTATGCTCGGCAAAGGACTCGGCACAATCGCCGCCCTGCAGCAGAAAGGCCTTGCCCTCGACGACCTTGGCCAGATCCGCGGTCAGGTTGCGCGCCTCGCCGGCGAATACCAAAGGCGGAAAGCTCTCCAGAGTCGCGGTTGCCGCGTCCAGCGCGGCGGCATCGGGGTAGGTCGGAAGCTGGCGGGCTTCTGCCTGAGTCCAGCTGTCGGGGGCCCATTTGGCGGCCATGATATGCGTCCAGTGATTGCGGAATTGGAGCGCTCCCATGCGGGAAAACGCCTTTTCCCGCAATCAAGGAAAACTTTGGGGGCGTTCCTCCCCGAGCAAGCTCGGGGAGGAGTAGGGGTCAGGCAGCCACCCAATTGCCATGGAACCCCGGCGGCACACGGTGCGGAATGCGGATGCTCGCCACCGGCGCGCTCCCGAAATCCTTCGCATCCAGGATCACCAGATCGGTGGTCTCGTTCGGTAAATCCACGACCAGCCCGATCATCCAGCCTTCGCCCTCAGCCGCTGTATCGGACGCGGGCACGAACACGAACTCGCCCGGATATTTGCCCTCGCCAAAATCATGCACGGTGCGCGCACCGGTCTCCAGATCGTGCTTCAGCAGGAAGCTCTCGCCGATGAACGCCTTGTCCGCATCCGGCAGGCCCATCGTCCAGGCATAGCGATAGGGTTGGCCGAAGCGCCGCTCGTCGGACCGTGGGAATTCCTGCGGCGTGGCGTCGATCGAGCGCCGTTCGACGGTCCCGGCTGCGGGATCGATCGTCCATCGCTCCAGCCCGCGCGACTTCGCGTCGGGCCCCTGCGCGCTGTCGGCGAACATGGTATTGTAGACGCAGGCATCCAGGATCACCTTGCCGTCCGCCGTGTCGAACGCGTTGGCGACATGAAAGATGTAGCAAGGATCGACATTGACCCAGATCGTCTCGTCGCCGCTCCCATTCCTCGGCAGCAAGCCGATCCGCGCCTGATGGTCCGGGTTCCAGCGATAGGGGAAGCTGTGCCCGCCGATCAGCGCCTTCATCGAGAAGGTCACCGGTAGGTCGAGGATCAGCACATAGCGCCCGGTGATTGCGCAGTCGTGGATCGACGGCCCGTGCTTCACGGCGATCGGCTCTTCGCGAGTCACCTTGCCCTCGGGCGAGATCACCACATGGCGCACGACCTCGGGGTTGGTCGCCTCATAGGCGATGGCATGCTGCTCGCCGGTCAGCGGGTCGAGATGCGGATGCGCGGTGAAGCTGCCCGTCAGCGTGTCGTCGAACGGGTTGTAAGTCTGCTCCTCCAGCGTGTCCGACAGCTCGACCGGATAGCTGCCCGCCTCGACCAGCGCAAAGGTGCGCCCACCGATCGCCAGCACATTGGTGTTGACCGTCTCCGACATGCCGTGCCGCGGCCCCGGCGCTGCGGCCACGCCCATCACGGCGGCGACCTTCTTCGATCGAATCCAGCGATTGCGATACCACAGCGCCTTGCCCTGCTTCACCGCCACGCCGTGCACCATGCCGTCGCCGGTGAACCAGTGATGGCCGGCGGGGTCGGGGTCGATCGGGTTCGGTCCGATGCGCAGGTAACGACCATCGAGCGCAGCGGGGATCGTGCCGGTCACGGGCAGGTCCTCGAGCGTCAGCTCCTGGCTCATCGGCTTGTGGATGCCGGTCAGGAAGGGATGGTCGGTCACCACCTCCAGCCGCTTGCGATTATACTCGGCGACCACGCCAATACCCTTGGTCACCGTGCTGCGGATTGCGGTTTCGATCATGCTTGCCATTATGGCCTCCACACCTCAAAGTTGACGGTGTTCACATTACGACTCGAAGGTAACAGTGTCAACATCTGAATCCGAAACGGCCAAAAAAGCCTATCACCATGGCGATCTGCGCGCGGCGCTCATCGAAGCGGGGCTGAGATTGCTCGAGACCCGCACTGCGGACGACCTGTCCCTGCGCGAGGTCGCGCGGGCCGTCGGCGTCAGCGCGACCGCGGTCTATCGCCATTTCCCGGACAAGGGCGCGCTCATGACGGCGCTGGCGGGAGAGGGGCTCGCCCGGCTCGCGGTGGCGCAGCATGCCGCGTCCGATGCGGCCGGCGGCGGAGTCGCCGGGTTCAACGCGACGGGCGCCGCCTATGTCCGCTTCGCGCTCGCCAACCCCGCGCTGTTCCGGCTGATCTTCGCCAATCCTGCCTCGGTCGATCACCAGCCGCACGATCATGAGGACGATGCGATGACCTTCCTGCGCGCCAATGCGGCGATGCTCGCGGAAGGGAAGGGCGGCGACGCGCAGATCATCGCGCTCCAGGCCTGGGCGCTGGTGCATGGCCTGTCGATGCTGATGCTCGATGGTCAGGTGCCGGTCGATGACGCGTTGATCGACCAGGTGATCACCGTGAAGGCACTCCACGCCACCTGACATGGCGGTTCCGAGGTCGAGACTCGCGCCGGATCGAGACGCAATTCACCCCGGCCTGACCGATCGCTTATTGCGGCTCCCGCTCGGGGGAAAAGTCGCGTGCCGGCGCATCGCCCTCCCATGGGCCGCTATGGCGTGGCTGCGGACCCGGGCCACCGCCCGGCGGGATCAGCGGATGCGGGTTAGCGCTTGGGCTCAATATGGCGGTGATCGCCTCGGCATAGCCGGACACCGAATCCTGCGCGCCGTCGATCGCCGGCTGGGCGTCGAACGGGACGGGCATGCTGCCGCGCAGGCTTTCGTCGCCCTGGGCGATGAGTTCGCTGCCGGTCATCGTCGCGATGAAGTCGCCGGCGCGCGGCGCGGGCGTTATCTGGTAGGTCGCCTGCCAGGTCCGGTCGACCAGGGTTCCGCTGCGCGACGTGGTATCTTCGCCGAACAGATGGAGGTTGTATTCGACATAGCAGACCGTGTGAGTCTGGACGGTCATGGTCGAACCATCCAGGGTCATCGTGCCCTCGATGCTGTAATTGTTCGTGCCGTTGGCGGACGACACATGCGTCGGGTCCTGGCCGCTGTCATAGGAATCGCTTTGATAATTCAGTGCCAGCCCGTCGGCGGTGCGGCTCCATACCAGGCCGGGGATGGGGGCGGTCGACCAGCCATAGCGTATCTGGAGGTCGCCCTCGGAGACCGACACGCTGCTCGTGAGAAAGGCCGGTTTCGCCGCCGAGAGCAGCACCGCCAGTGAAGTCCATTGTCCGTCGTTCATCGTTCCCGCCCCCGCTCGATGTGCGCTGCTTTCTGTCCTATTTTTTCGTCTCGGACAGGAAGATGAAGGAATAGTCCGCCGCATATTGCGGCTGCCCGTCGGCCCCGGCCTTGGTCACCTTGCGCAACCCGCCAGGGGCCGCGGCCTGCAACAGCGTCGGCGTCGCGATCGAGGCGAAGACATGGCAGTCCATGCAGCTGTTGGACTTTTGCTGGAAGGATTCAGCCGTCGTGTTCGCGACGATCTGCCCCGGCCCGCCGGCACCACCCTTCGGCGTCGGATTGCCCATGGTCAGCGGTACGCGCAGCCCAGGCCCCGGCGGCGGGTTGGGGACCATGGCCTGCGGCCACTGGACGTCGACCAGTCGGTAATAGTTGAACACCGATTTGGCCGGCAACTGGCTCCAGACAAAGGCGGTCACGCCGTTCGCCGGCTCGCCCACCGGGTTGATCCGGGTGATCTGCATCGGCGCCTTATAGGGCATGCACACGCCGCCCTTGCCGCACGGCACCGGCGGGACGTTATGCCGGCACTGATAGACCGGGTCCTTTTGCGGCGTGCACTTGGCATCGAAGAAGGTGTAGCCCGGCGATGGCCGCTGGTTCGGATTGGCCGGCAAGGCAGGGGGCGAGAAGCCGCCCGCCGCTTCGTCCGGGCTGTTGTCGATATGCTCGAACGTCGCCCATACCCAGGGCAGCTTCGGGAAGCGTTTGCGCGCGATATGCATCCCGACCAGCCCGACGGTCACCTGGCGGATCTTGCCGGTCGCCGGATCGCGAATGTCGGCGATGGCGGTCTTGTAGCGATAGTCGAGCGAATGATCCGCCGGCAGCGGCGTCCAGGATGCCTTGATCTCCATCGCGCCGACATTCTGGCCATAGGCGTGCGTCTTGCCGACACAGTCGGTGTCGTCCCAGCCATTCTGCGTACCGGCAGGGAAGTTCAGCCCGCCGCGGCGCGGCGCCGTCGGTGGCGCCGGCGGCGGCCCGTCCGATTGCGGCGTGCCCGGCTGCATCGCGCATTTCAGCTGGCCGGCGGCGGTGGTCAGGTCGAAGCCGGGCTGCTGGGTGATGTAGTCGAACTCGTCCTCGTTCATCATCACTTCGTAATAGGTCACATCGCCGCGCTGATTGGTCAGCCAATGGCCACCGCCGCCCGCCTGCACTATGTCGGAAAGATCGAGGCTACCGGTCTTTGCGATGCGGCTGAGCATTTTGATCGCCGGCCGCGGCGCCTGCCAGTTGGCCTTGAGCGAGGTCGTGTTGCCGAACACCTCGGCGGCTTCGTGATAGCTTTCCCACACCGACCGACCGAGGTTGCCCGGCACGCCGAACTCGGCCCATGTCGCCTTGGGATCGGGGAAGCCGTTCTTCGCCGGATCGGCGCGCCAGTTGAGCGCGATGAACGCCTGCCAGGCCGAGCAATCGACCTGGACCTGGTTGAGCCCGGGATTGCTCGGCAGCGCCGATGTCCCGTTCGGCGCCAGCGCTCCGCACGGATTGGCGACGGTCGCCTGGGGTCCGGGCGTCGGTTTGCTGTGGCAGCCGGCGAGGCCGATGCCGGCGACCGCCAGCGGCACGGCAAGCAAGGCCACCGGAAAGCGGCGATCGTCCCGGCGCGGGCGTGAAGTCATGATCCGTCTCCCCCTGAGCGCAGCGGCGCTGCCATCCGCGCCGGCCGAGCCTAATCTCCGCCGGATGGCGGTCAAGCATCGCGTGAATGCTTGGCGAAGGAAACGGATTGCCCTGCATTTACCGCCGCAATGGCAGCAATTCTCCCCGGCATCCCGGTTGGTGCCGATCCGGGCATTGAAATGCTTGACGATTTCGCTCTGAACGCTGACCCTCCGGCCCGTCGCGCAAAACGGGCGGAGGCACATCATGCACCAGAACGCCCAGCAAGGCGGGCTCAGGATCCCGCACAGCCTGTTGGAAACCACGCGCCTGAGCCCGGCCCGGGCACTGACTCTCTGGCGGGAGAGTATCGGCGCGCTGTACGACGTTCGCGCCTGTGCGGGCGAGGACTCGCGCTTCCACTTCCGCGCCGAGGCCTATCATTTCGGCGAGATCGTGCTGACCGCCTATCGCTGCTCGGCCCAGACCTTCGACCGGTCGCGCACGCGCATCGGGCGCGACGGGTTCGATCACATCACCCTGCAATTCTGCCTGTCCGGGCGGCACGGCCGGCGCGACGGATCGGGCGGCAGCGAGGCCGGGCCGGGTGATCTGTTCATCGCCGATCTCGCCCAGCCCCAGGCGACCGAGACGAGCGACTTCGACAGCCTCAACCTCACCGTACCACGGCGCCTCCTGGCGCCGCTGCTCGATGCGCCAGACGAACAGAATCTACGCCGCATCTCGGGTACGGCACCCCTGACGACGCTGCTCCGCAACCATCTGATCGGCCTGTTCAAGTCAGCCCCGGTGATGAGCGCGCGCGAGGCCGAGGCGGTCATTCGCCCGACCCTCACCCTGGCGGCGGCAGTGCTCAATTCGGAAACCCCGGTGGACGACGCCTCTGGCCTCGATCCGATCCTGACCGCCCAGATCCGCCATTTCCTCAGCGAGGGCGCGGCCAGCACGGCGCTGACCGCCGAACAGGTCGCCGCCCGGTTCGGCATCTCGCGGCGCAAGCTCAGCTATTTGATGGAGCCGCATGGCGGCTTCGCCTCGTGTCTGCGCGAGCATCGGCTCCATCTCGCCTTCACCATGCTCCGCGACCCGGCGCAGCGCGGCACCGCGGTCGCCGATGTGGCGCAACATTGCGGCTTTGCCTGGCGCACCAATTTCGCGCGCACTTTCCGCCGTCGCTACGGCATGACCCCGCAGGAGACGCGCGCGCTTGCTGCCCAGCGCCTGCCGGCGTTTCAGGGCGATGTTTCCGGCCGGAATATGTGGGAGTGGATTCAGATGCTCCGCTGACCCTCCCGCTCGGGGCTGGGCAGGGCGATACGGATGGTGCGCCTGCGGATACATCTCGCGGGTCGCGCGCGGCTATCGCTTGTCTCGGCCCCGCTGACAGCCATGACGGAGGACGGCGCGCATCGGGCAGCGATCGATGCAAACCGGGCAATGGGGACCACGCTGCATGCCTGAGCATTTTGCCGATCGCCTCAACCTCGGGCTGAAGGCCCTGTCCATGAGCCGCGGGCGCCTTGCGTCGGAGCTCGGGGTCGACAAGTCGCTGGTCGGCCGCTGGGCGTCGGGCAGCGTCCGCCCCTCGGCCTATAATCTGGAGCGGCTGACCCATTTTCTCGCGGAAAAACGCCCCGGGATGACCTTGCTCGACTGGGAACGCGGCATGGGGGATTTCGCGACTCTGTTCGGCGTCGAAATCGCCGAGCCATGCGTCGAAGCGGCCAACTCCACGCTCTCGGGCCAATTGACCGATCTCGTGCGCAACGCGATCGACTCCCGCGTCGAGGCCTATGAAGGCTTCTGGCGGACGACTCACGCCTCCGTATTCGAGCCCGGGCGCCTCTGCCAGCAGCACGGCATCATCCGGCGGGAGGGTGGCGGTGAGCTGCGCTTCGAGCTTGGCGCGAACGACATCCGCTATGGCGGATCGATGTTCCCGGTCGAGGGTCAGCTATTCGCCATCGCCAGCGACAGCGTGCGCCATGTGCCGTCCTTCCTCATCCTGAACGTTGTCGCCATGCCGAGGATCGCGCTGCTCGACGGCCTGTTGATCGCCGCGAGTAGCTCGCTCCGCATTCCCTCCGCTTATGCGATCATCTTCGAACGGATCGGCGATCTGTCCGGCGACCGCGAAGCTGATGACGCTCATGTTGCCACCCTGATGGCGCGGCCCGAATTCGTCGAGGACGATGCCGTGCCCGCCGTCGTACGGAGCCATTTGCTGCGCGATTTCGGCCCGAAGGCGGCCGAGCAGGGTGGCGAGATGATGCTCACCGCCCCGCTGACGCCCCGGCTGGCCCAGATCATTGCGCTGATGAACCGGCCGGAGTGAATACCGACAACGAACCCGTTGGGCGATGACGGAGCGCCGCCGCGAGAGGCCTGGTCGTCGGAAGATGATCTTGACGCCCCGCTGTCAATCGCTCGGCGGACCGTCCAGCTTCTTTTCGAAGGCGGCGAGGGTGCACAGCCCCTTCACGCCCAGCGCGACGCAGCCCGGGATCGGAAGCGCTGCTAGATAGGGTGGATTGTTCGCAAGCGGCCCGGCCGCCCGGATCTGCTCGAGCGTCTGCGATCGGTAGAGCGCCCGCACATAGAGCCCGCCCCGCCGATCGCGCAGCCGCTCCAGCACGATCGCGCCGCCCGGTGCGGGGTCGTCCATGGCGAGGCCTGGCACCGTCCAGTGCAGATCGAGCAGTCCGCCCAGGCTGGCGACATTGGTGTCGTGCCCGGAGAGCATGGTGACGCGAACCGACCCAGTCAGGCCCTCGCGGATCAGCGGGACGATCCCCCCCATATTGGCCGCCGCAACATAAGGCGGGCGGGCGAGCAGGCGAAACTCGAGCGCATGGAAGGCGGAGAAAGCCGCGATATCGCCCGCCCTGGCGCGACCCCAACCGACCTTGGGCGTCGGCTTGCCATCGGCATATTCAAGCAGCAGGATCTGCGCCGCGGTCGATGCGCGGTCCAGCGCGCCCGTCAGCTTGGGTCGCTTGCCCGGTTTCGCGCTGATCAGCCCGCTGGCCTCCTGCCGAACGCCGCATCCGGCTTTGTGCGACCCGCACAGCACCGCATCCAGCCGCGCGAGCAGCGGGCGATAGGGCGTCTCGACTGCCGCAATCCCGCCGCGTCCGATCGCGGCGCCGACGGCGGCATCGGCCCGTGCAGGATCGAAGGGCGCGCTTTCGTCGATCGGCGAGAAGATCGGGTCGCGTTCGTCCTGCGGCCGGTGCTCGCTCGCTACGTGGCAGCCTGGGGCGAGGGCCGCGATCCAGGCATCCGCGGTGGCGATGGTGCGCTGGTCGCTGTCTGCGATCACCCGGATCGTGCCTGCCGCCGGGCAGCCCGTGTGCGGCAACAGCCCCAGGCCGCGGAATCGCGCTCCGTCCCAGCTCCCGACTCGCCCGACCGCCACCGCGCCATGCGGTGTCAGCCAGCCCGGCTTGGTCGGCCAGTCGGGCCAGGTCTCGGGTGTGACCGCGGCTGGCAAGGGCTGGGCGTTGGTCGGCGGGCGGACCCCATGCCGCATCAGCAGCACCGCCCGATCGACCGTCAGCCCCGCCGGAAGCCTGTCGGCCGCGACCGTCGGCGTCACCGCCAGGGCCGCGCCCGCCAGTATTGCAGTCATCACCACAGGACGCACCATCGCCTTGCCTTCTAGAAGTGCAGCTGCGCACCGCCGCGGAACAGCCGCCCGTAATGCTCGCGCTCGACCAGGAACGGCGTGGTGCCGACATACCGCCGCCACGGCGCGTCGGTCAGGTTGCTCGCATCGCCGAACACCGTCACCTGCGGCATGATCTGATAGCTCACATGAAGGTCGAGCTGGCCGTTGCCGTCGGTGAATTGGTCCTTGCTCGAATCCGCGCCCAGCGTGTCGAGATAGGAAGAGCGGTAGTTGAAGGCGAGGCGTGCCGCGATGCCGTACTTCTCGTAGAAGATCTGCACGTTGCCGATGTCGCGCGACTGGAAGCCGAGCGGGATGTCGCCGGGGCGGACCGTCGGCGCCGTCGCATGGCCCCAGACATGCGCATAATTGGCCGACACGCCGAAGCCGCTCAGTGCGCCGGGCAGGAAGGTGAACTGGGTCTGCGCGTTGAACTCGACGCCGCTGATCGATTCCTTGTCGGCATTCATGTCCAGGCCGACATCGGCCGAGGCATAGGTCACGCCGGCATAGGTCGCATTGGTCTGGCGGCTGGAAAAGGGATAGATCGGGTCGTCGATTTCCTTGTGGAAGATGCCCGCGGTGAACAGGCTGTCGGACGACGGATAATATTCGATCGACGCGTCGAAATTCACGGCCTTGTACGGCTTGAGGTCGGGATTGCCGAGCGAGATGGTCGGTGGCGTGCCGTCCTCGACCACGACGAACGGCGCGAGGCTGGGATAGGCCGGACGGCCGATCGAGGTGGTCACCGCGCCGCGCAGGAACAGGTTGTGGGCTGCCTCGAACTTGGCGTTCAGCCCCGGGAAGACGTCGGTATAGCTGTTCTCGCCGAAGCTGTTGAACCCGTCGGCAAGGGTCGATCCGGTGTGGACGACCTTGGCGGCGGTGCGGTCGCGCGTATGCTCGACGCGCACGCCGGGAACGAGGGTTAGTGCGCCGAACTTGAGCGTCGCCATCACATAGCCGGCGGTGATCGCTTCGTGCACGTCATAGTCGCTCGACAGCGTGTCCGCGAGCGTGCCGACGGGGTCGATCGCGCCGACGCCCGGGTTGGCGTCGAAATAGCTCCGCGCCGCGTTGTAATCGATGCGCTCGCCGAAATGGAACATGTCGTCGTAGAAACCGGAATCGGCGGTGTAGGCGACATTGGTCAGCTTCCAGCCGGTCGCGCCGGCCTTGTAATCCTTCTTGTCCTGGTTGTTCGCCTTGTGCCGGTCGAGATATTTGAAGCCGGCCTTGATCGAGGAATCGTCGCCGATCCCGATCGGGTGACTGTAATCGACCCGGCCCTGCCACATCTCTTCATAGGCCTGGCGCGTTTCGAGATTATATTTGCTTAAGGAGAACTGCGACGGATCGTCGAACACACCGGCCGAGGTGCCGGTCGGCACCAGCGTGTACGGATCGGTGCTGCCGTCAAAGCTGGCGAGGACCTTGCCCTTGCCGGTGGCGAAGGTGAATTCGCTCCGGATCGGGTCGATCTTGGTGGCCTTGGTCCAGCCGCCCGACGCTTCCAGCGTGCCGCCGCCAAGCTCGAATTCGCCGCCCAGGGTGGCCGATTTGGTGTTGTCGTCTTCCTCGCGGTGACGGACCAGGATGGTGCCCGTGGCCTTGAGCGGCGTGGTCGTGAAATCGGTGACGGCGAGCCGGTTCTGGTCGCGCGTCTCATGGTCCTGGAACTTGGAATAGCTGGTGCGCAGGTACAGCTTCACGCCGTCCGCCGGGTGCCAGTCGAAATTGCCGACCACGCCCAGCCGGGTGCGCGTCAGATTATAGTCGCGCAGGCCGTTCCCGTCCGCGATCCCGCCATGCGAGAAATCCGCGGAGCCCTGGAAATTCTCGGATTCGATCGGGCGGCGCGAATAATTGACCGAGACGACGGCGCCGAACTGCTCGTTCGGCCCGAAGCGGCCACCGACCGTGCCGTCGAGCTCGTAAGGCGATTTGCCGTTGAGATCATAGCGCCCGACGGCGCCGCGCGCGTCGAGGAAGAAGGGCTTGGTACTGTCGAACGCGGTCTTGGTGCGGACATTCACTTCGCCGCCGATCGCATTGGCGTCCTGGCTCGGCAGCAGCGACTTGGTGACAGTCACGGCCTGGATCATCGCGGAGGGAAGATCGTCGAGCTTCACCTGGCGCCCGTCCGGCTCCGGCGCCGGCAGTGTCTGGCCGTTCAGGCTGACATTGATCAGGGCCGGGTCGATGCCGCGGATGATGACGTAGCGGCCTTCGCCCTGGTCGTTCGCGACCGACAGACCGGGCAGGCGCTTGATCGCTTCGGCGACATTCTGGTCGGGCAGCTTGCCCACATCATTGGCGCGCAAGGTCTCGACCGTATTGTCGGCATCGCGCTTCTCCGCGGCGGCGGCGCGCTGCGCGGCGCGCGTACCGGTCACGACGATGTCGGGCCCGTCGGCGGTGTCGGTAGCAGGCACCGTATCCTCGGCGAAAGCGGCGGGCGCGCTCACACCCAGCAAGAGGCCGGTGGCAAGCGCCGCGAGCGCCGGACGCGACAGAAGAACGGATCGAGCGATATGCATGGCAGCCCCCTTGGAAGAGGCCGCCCGTTGGCTGCGTCACGTGACACTTCGGTGTCAAAGATCGAACATGACAATTTTTTTAAGATCGCGTCATGCCAAGTTCATCGCGAGATGATGGGTTGAAAATTATCATATCGTGCGAACGGTCTGAAAAGAGGTAAAATATAGCGCCAATGACATTGGAAGAGCGCGACCGCCTTGATCTTGGTCTGATCTGAGGCAAAGCGGACGAGTTCCGGGCGATGAATGACGGTTGAGCGCCTGACGCGTGTCTTTTGCGTATCGCCCGGAGCATCCGATTCCCGGTCCCCGATATGGCTTCGGTTCCCTGCCGGATAGCGCCGTTCTGGCCTCAACTCGCCTCGACACGTCTCATCCGGCAACTCACAACATCTGGGTGGTTGGCCGATCCGGCCGAGACATGGAGGGGATGTCATGTCGCTATTCACCAGGGTTTCGCGCGTCCGGCTGCTGGCCGGCACCATCGGTTTCGGGCTGGCATTGGCCGCGATGCCAGCCAGCGGGCAGGATGTCCCCGACGACGACGTCAGCAACCCGCCCCTGCTGAAGGCGCGCGCCGAGCCGCCGCGGCCCCTGCTCGCGCTCGCCGTAGCCGCGACGCCGGAGGCCGCGCAGCCTGCGGAGCGTCGCGACAAGATCCTCGACCTGACCATCCAGTATCTCGACGGCCGAATCCGCAATCCGGCGAGCAAGACCCAGCATTTCGACAAGGTACGTCTGCGCAGCTATGTCGGCACCGACACCGACCCGAAGAACCCCTTCATCTCGCCGATGATCGAGGTGGTGCCGGGCGACACCGTCCGGATCGACCTGCACAACAAGCTCGATCCCGATCCGTCCTGCCTCAGCATGAGCGATCACAATGCGGACACGCCGCATTGCTTCAATGGCACCAATCTCCATACCCACGGCCTGTGGGTGAACCCGGCGGGCAATGGCGACAATGTGCTCCTGTCGATCAACCCGGGCGTCGATTTCACCTATGAATACAACATCCCCTCGGATCATCCGTCGGGCACTTTCTGGTACCACACCCACCGCCACGGTTCGACCGCGCTGCAGGTGTCGAGCGGCATGGCCGGCGCGCTCATCGTGCGCGGCAACCGCCTGCCCACCACGACGAAGCACGGCGATATCGACACCCTGCTCAGGGGCATGACCGAGCGCGTGCTGGTGATGCAGCAGATCCAATATGCCTGTCGCGGGCCGGCCCCGGCGCCGGGGAAGCTGGGTCCGATCAAGCAGACCAAGGAAGGCCGCTATATCTGCGACAAGGACGATGTCGGTGGGATCGAGGGCTATGATCAGTTCGGCCCCGACACCTGGCCGAAATCGGGCCGCTTCACCTCGATCAACGGCAAGGTGCTGCCCTTCTTCCGCACGACCCAGGGCAAGATCGAGCGTTGGCGCATGATCCATGGCGGCGTGCGCGACACGATCAGCCTGCAATTCTTCAAGCTGAAGCCGGGCAAGCTCAAGGCCGCGCTGCCGACGCTCACACCGGAAAACCAGAGCAAGGCGATCGCTGACCTGTGCAGCGGCACGCCGCTTCCCTACACGGTTGTCGCCGCTGACGGCCTGACCATGGCCCATGGTCAACAGACCAGCATCGCCACGTTCCAGCCCGGCTATCGCTACGATGCGCTGGTCGTGTTCCCCGAGGCGGAGGCCTATTGCGTCATCGATTCCTCCGCGCCGAAATCGGGCACGGTCAACGGGATCGAGGTCGGGCCGCAGCTCCTCGGCATCGTCCGCGTCGCCCCGGGTACGCCGGTGCCCGATATCGGCGACTATGTCCGCGATGCGCTGGTCGCGAACGCCAATCAGGCGATGCCCGCCGATGTGAAGCCCGCCGTGGTCGCCGATCTGACCAACGGGTTGAAATTCACCAATTTCACCCCGCATCCGGACATCGCCGATGACGAAGTGACCGGCAAGCAGGAGCTGACCTTCTTCATCCAGGTGCCGCCCAAGCCGCTCCAGTTCCAGGTCGGCAACACGCTCGATACCAAGGATGCGCAGCCCTATGATCCCAACCGCATCGATCGCAAGCTGACGCTTGGCGGCGTCGACGAATGGACGCTGGAGTCCCACTTCGTCAGCCATCCCTTCCACATCCACGTCAATCCGTTCCAGATCATCTCGATCAAGGATCCGATGGGCAATGAGGTCAGCACGCCCAATTCGGAGGACAAGGGCGACGGGGTTTCGGTCGATCCGCAATATCGGGGCCTCCAGAATGTCTGGAAGGACACGCTGTGGATCAAGAGCCTGATCGGTGAGGCCAACCCGCCGCCCCCCGGGTCGTCGGGCATCTACACGATCAGGATCCGTACCCGCTACGAACGCTATATCGGCGAATATGTGCTCCACTGCCACATCCTCGACCATGAGGATCGGGGCATGATGCAGAATGTCGAAGTGGTGGTGCCGCAGGTGCCCATCCGCAAGCCCATCGTGACGCCGCCGGGCGCGATTCCGCCGGGCGGGGCCGCCATGGATATGCCGGACCACAAGCATGACCAGTGACGAGGCCGACACCGACCTGTTCGGCTATGCAGCGGTGCAGGATATCCTGCGCGCTGCGGTAGAGGGGCAGGCGCGGCCCGCCGATCCGCTCGGCGATTTCTGGGAATTGCCGCTGCCGGCCTTCCTGGCGCTCCGCGTCATGGGGACGCCGCTGATCGAGCCCGCCCCGTCGGGTGGTAGCTGCTGCGGCGGCGGGAGCTCGGGACGCGGCGCGCGCTCCGGCCTGGTGCGCGGCTTGCGCGGCCAGAGCCCGTTCGACGGCACGCAATATCCGCGCCTGCCCTGGGGCGGAACGCCCGTGGCCGATGCCGATATCGACCGGATCGAGCGCTGGATCGATGAGGGCTGCCCGGGCGCCGTGATCGACTCGCTCGACCTCGGCGAGGTCGACCTGGCCGGCGCGAGCCGGATCGAGGTCAAGGGGTTGGCCGGCCCGGTTTTCGCCCCCGCCACCGATCCCGCCGCCTGGCGCTATCGTTCCGGCGAGCTGCGCCAGCGCATGGATATCGATGCGATGGGCGAGCCGCAGCTCGAACGGCTGCGCTACGCCTTTCGCGAAATCTACAACCTCAACAAATGGCCCGGCGACAAGCGCAGCTACAACAATCTCGCGCTGATCCACCAGAATCACTGCCAGCATGGCTGGGAACGCTTCCTTCCCTGGCACCGCATCTATCTCTACGAATTCGAGCAGGTGCTGCAGGATTTCTGCCCCGACGTGACGCTTCCCTGGTGGGATTTTCCGGCGCCGCGCTACTGCCCCGAGGATCCACCGAGCGGGGAACGCATTCCCCGCGCGCTGAAATGCTTCCTCACTGACGCATCGCTCGTTTTCCTCGCGAGCAAGGGCATCCCGGCAGACGGGCTGCGCGACATGGTGGGCAAGCTCTACACCAGCCTGCATGACTTCCTGGCCGCTGTTTCGGACGCGATCGGCCCCGACTACATCACGGGCGCCCCGCGCGAGCGGTTCATCGATGCGTTGCTCGAGTCAAATTCGCTCTGGTACCCGCTGCGCTACCCCGGCGAGTTCGGCCCCAAGCAGACGATCAACAGCCGCATCCATTATCATTATCCGACCGCCGCCGATCTCGACGAAATCCTGGCCCTGCGCACCTTCCGCGATTTCGGCGGCGGCAGCCTCTATGTCGACAGCTTCGGCTTCCTCGACCAGAACCCGCACAACACGATGCATATCTGGACGGGCGGCTTCAATCCCGACTTTCCCAAGCAGCCGCCCGAGGCGATGGCCGATCGCAATCGCGCGGTCAGCGTCGCGGGCCGCAAGTTCCACCAGCGCGACGATCTCTATTCCCAGCCGCCCACGGGCGACATGCTCAGCAACCTGACGGCCTCCTATGATCCGGTCTTCTGGCCGATCCACGTCAATATCGATCGGCTGTGGTGGCACTGGCAGCAGGAGCATCCCGAAGGCGTGCCGGCCGATCTCGATTCAGCGCTGACGCCGTGGAGCTATTCAGTGCGCGACACGCTCGACATGCACCGCTTCGGTTATGAATATGTGCGTGGCGGCTGCATCATCCCGGTGGGGCTGGGCAACACGGTCAGCCGTTTCGTCTCGGCCCCGGTTCCAGTGCCCGAAACGGTGGGAAAGGGTTTCCGCTCGGCGGAGGTGCGGCTCCACCGCGTGCCGCAATTGCCGCGCTCCTGCTTCATCCGCGTGTTCCTGAACGTGCCCGATGCCGATGCGTCGACGCCGCTCACGCACGAAGGCTATGCCGGCTATGCAGCGGTGTTCGGGCATGGCGACTGCTATGGCGGACCGGGGCATTGCGATTTGCCCGACGACCGCGGCCGCAAGTTCGACCTGCGCGAGCGCAGCATGAACACGCCGCGCAACCACCGGATCGACGTGACGCGCGCGGCACGCCGCCTGCTCGCGGCCGGGGCAAAGACGATCACGATCAGCCTGGTGGTGATCGACGCCTCCTATGAGGAGGACCGCGAACTGCTGCGGCTCGACGGCGTGTCGCTCAACTTTCTCGACTGAACATTGGCGCGCCCGGGCGGCGCGCGGGGAGATCAGAATGCCGGCGCCATCGGTCTATCGCATCCATCCGGCCATCGGCATCGCCCGCCTTGGCGACAGCCCGGACAGCTTCTGCATCTCGCCCGAAGGGCCCGCGCGCCTGCCGATCGAATGCGACGGCGCGGGCAATCCGGTCCACAAGGACGAATCCACCAGCGCGTCCTTCAAGTTCAAGGATGCCGAAGGGCGGATCAAGCGCCAGGCCGCGCGCTTCCAGATCTATGTCTATGATGCGAAAAACCCGGACGGGAAACCGCTGCGCATCGGCGACGCGATCGAGGGCGGGGGCAACCAGGGCACGCTGGTCGACATCCAGTGGCGCGTCCAGCTCGCCAACAAGAAATCGGCCTGGTTCACCTTTGACGGGCTGCGCGGCGAGACCGGCTATCCGCCGGGCACGCCGCTGCGCAATCCGAAGGTCACCGATCCCCAGGCCCGGCAGAAGCTGATCACTGATCCTGGACCCCAGGGGGTGGATTGCGGATCGACCCGCAAGGCGAGCTTCAGCCGTGACGGCAACCCGATGTACGCGGCCAACTTCCCGCCGACCGGCATGCAGCCGCACGACATCGACACGCTGGGCGATCTGCTGACGGACGATCTCGGCCGGCTGCTGGTGCTGGGCGGCCACGGCCGCAGCGGCTGCTATCTCACCGGCTTCGGCCATCCGCGCATCGACCAATATGCCAATAGCGACGGCTGGTTCGACGACATTTCCGATGGCCCGGTGATGGCGCGGCTGGTGATGCACGCGGAGAATGTCGACGCACTGCGCTATATCGATGTCGAATATCCCGCCTGGGTGGTGGTCGGCTATCCGCGCTATGCCCCGCAAGTGCTCGACATGATCACGCTCGAGGACGTGGTCGAGGACATGTCGATCCGCGAATTCGCGCACCGCACCGACATGTTCGGCACGGCCGGCACCTTCGCCAGTCCCGAAAAGATCGATCCGACCGACCAGGCGGCGCTGCTCCACTGGAAGGCTGGGGCGGTCGAATGGAATGCGGCCTATCGCCCGTGGTTCTGGCGCGACATCTGGCCGATCCTGTTCCGCGCCGACGAATTCTCCTATTTCAGCAACATCCTCCAACAATCGAATTTCCCGCACAACCAGACGACGCGCGGGTCGTTCGACCCCGATCAGCTCTGCCGTCCGCCCCGGGTGGCGCCACGCCAGCTCGCCAGGAAGCAGCGGGCGGCGCTCGAGGATCATGTGTCGGGCCGGCTGATCGAGGCGGCGCTCGAGCCGAGCCTGATGCTGCTCGATGCGACCCAGGCACCCGGCGCCGCCGCCGCGGCCGAAGCCGTTGCGGGCCCACTGGCCCAGGCCGCGGCGCTCTTCGCCGCTGCCGTCTGCCCGCCCGAATCCGGAGAGGACGCGGCGGTCTATGCCGCGCGCTGGCACGCCGTCCACGCGGAGAATGCGGACCTCCCTTCAGTCGTCTATGCCGAGGCGAAGGCAGCGTTCGACGCCGCCATCGCCGCTGCGGTCGCGACCGTCGCCGATGCCGTGCCCAGGGCGAAGACCATGCTGCTCGTGCTGGGGCGCGGCACGTCGCGCCAGGAACCGGCCGTGCCCGACCGCCAGCAGGATCCGGACGAACCGATCGAACTGGTGCTGCAGCGGCTCGGTTTCGAGCACCGCGCCGGCGTGCTGCTCGACCGGGCGCTCGATCTGGCCGCCGCCGAGGCCGTCACCGATCCCGGCCGGCCCAAGCGCCAATATCTCTTCGACCTGCTGCGCAAGCCCGGCGAGGAGAATGTCTTCCGGCTCGACGGCAACCCGGCGACGCGGACCTATCATCTCCCGTTGATGCCGCTGCTCGCCGGCGACAACCCGATCAACAATCAGGCCGTCAGCAAATTCCTGCGCCTGACCGACACGCAACTCTTCGTGCTGCGGCAATGGGCGAACGGCATCTTCATCGATGAGGCCGAAGCTGGCTTCGCCCCCAGGCCCGACCCGTGGCAACCCTACGCCGGGTGGGTCGCGCGCACCGGCCGCGATCTCGATCGCGGCGTGCTCTCCAACCTGCTTGGCGGTGCCTTCTGCCCGGGTGGCGAGACGACCTGGATCATCCGCAACCCGGCGATCTGGCGCGAGCCCTACCGGCTCAGGGCCGATCCCGAATGGTATCCTTTCCAGCTGACCGCAGCCCAGCAGAACGCCAATAAATGGGGTCCCGGGCTCGGCGAGGAAGGCTATGTCGCCTATGCCGGCGACCCGCTGTCGCTGGGCAGCAATTTCAAGGTCGGGCTCCAGCCGGGCGACCTCACCAAGCTGTCCGGCCTGCCGTGGCAGGCCGACTTCAACGAATGCTCCACCCAGACGATCGACGTCACCTATGAGGAGTGGAATCAGCTCTACCCGGACAGCGTCGGCAACGATCTGCTCGTCAAGGAACAGCGCGTGTGGGACACGCTCTGGTGGCCCGCGCACCGGCCGATGCAGGTCTTTTACCCGGTGTCCGGCGGCGGCGATCCGCAGATGCGCAACTGGGCGCGGGGCATCCCGCAGACGCTGGCCGGCGACCTGAAGATGGTCACCGAATGGTCGAAGCTCGGCTTCGTGGTGCGCAACGACGGGGCCGGCATCGATGCGGCATCGCCATCCTACAAATATATCTGTGTCGAAGATTCGGAGGAGTGATCATGGGAAACCTGTTTGCCGGCGATTGGACCTATCGCAGCCTCATCAACGATCCTGACGTGCAGACCGACTTCAAGGATCTCGAATTCGGCCGGGGCACTTTGTCCTTCACCGAGCCTGTACCGGGCGAGCTCGGCGGCACCATCGGCGGGCCGGGCTGGTCGCTCGCGCTGCATGGCAGCACCGGCTATGGCTCGCCGGCGCAGATCCGCTTCCAGGGCAAGGGCGTCGTTGGCGGCGAGCAATGGATCTATGATTATATCGGCTGGCTGGTGCCGGTCTGGCCGAACAGCACTGACCAGCTCCAGACCGCCGCGATCGTCGGCTCGGTGACGCGCACCATTCCCCATTCCGGGAGCGGGGGCAGCACGCATCCGGCCGGGGTTGTCGCATCCTTCTATGCCGTCCGCACCAGCTGAAGCACCGCTCACCGCCGATGTCGCAATCATCGGCGGGGGCCCGGCGGGCGCCGCTGCGGCGCTGACGCTCAGGCGGCACGCGCCCGGATTGCGCGTGCTGATCCTGGAGGCAGGCCGTTACGATGCGCCGAAGCTCGGTGAGGTCCTGCCCGCGCTTGCCCGCGGGCTGCTCGACCAGCTTGGGGTGATGCCCGCCTTCGCAGCGGCCGGGTTCGTCCCCGGACGAGCGGTCGATTCCGCCTGGACCGGCGAAACGCTGATCGAACGCCCGAGCATCTTCTCCGCGCACGGCGCCGGCTGGCAACTCGACCGCGCCCGCTTCGACCGGTTGCTCGGGGCGGCGGCGGCCGCAGCGGGTGCTGACCTGCGCCTCGCGACGCCCGTGCGATCCGCCACGGAGACCGCCACCGGGTGGCGCCTCGACCTGGCCGATGGCGGCGCGGTCGAGACCCGGCTGGTCGTCTGGGCGACGGGCCGGCGCTGGCGGCTGGCACGCTCCTTCGGCACCGCCCTTCAGGCGGGCGAGCCGTTCGCCGCCTATGCCCGCTTCTTCACCGGCACGACCGGCGATTCCCGCATCGTCATCGAGGCCCGGCCGGAAGGCTGGTGGTACAGCGCCGACCTGCCCGGCGCCCGCCGGGTCGTCGCGTGCATGACCGATCCCGACATCGCGGCCGGTCTCGGCCTGCGCGAGGCCGAGAGCTGGCACCGCGCGCTCGCGCAAACCCGCCACATCGCCCCGCTGGTGCCGCCGGGAGCCCGCGCGGAGCAGGCGATCGTGCGCGCGGCCGGCACCGCCACGCTCGATCGCGCTATCGGCCGGCGCTGGATCGCTGCGGGCGACACCCTGTTCGCGGCCGATCCGCTCTCGTCGCGCGGCATCGTCCATGCGTTGCGCTCGGGCATCCTCGCCGCCTATGCGGCCGCCGACACGCTCGACGGGCGCGGGGAGGAGGCGGCCCGCCGCTACGCCCTGATCGCGGCGCACGGGGTCACCGACTATCGCCGCGCCCTTGCCGATCATTACGCCGCCGCCGCCCGCTGGCCGGATGCCCCCTTCTGGCAACGGCGGATGGCGGCCATGGCCGCCTGACGGTTAGTCCGGCGCGCTGCGATCGACCAGCCGGGTATAGAGATGCCAGCTCGCATAACCGAGCACAGGCAGGACGACCGCCAGCCCCATGAACAACGGAATGCAGGCAAGCGCGAGCAGCACCGCGACGATCAGTCCCCAGATGGCGATCTCGACCGGGTTGCGCCGCGCGGCGCGTAGCGAGGTCTGCACCGCCGCCACGAAATCGACCGGCCGGTCGACGAGCAGCGGGAAGGACACCACCGTCGTCACCAGCGTGATCGCGGCGAAGAGGAAGCCGGCCAGATTGCCGAACAGGATGAGCTGCCACCCCTCGGACGTGGTGAACAACAGGCCGAGAAAGGTCGCGAGGTCGGCCGGCTGCAGCATGCCAAAGGTTTCCTGATAGATCGCCCAGGCCACTCCGATCCAGGCCAGGAAGAGCAGGGCGAGGAAGATGCCGAGCGCGGCGATCTGCGCCGCCGACGGTCCGTGGAACGGATCGAGGAAATGCGCCCAATGCGCGTCCCGCCCTTCCTCGCGCCGCCGCGCCAGTTCGTAGAAGCCGACCGCGATCAACGGACCGAGCAGCGACAGCCCGGCGATCAGCGGCAGCAGCAGCGGAAACAGCCTTTCCCCGAGCGTCACGCCGGCCACGACCAGCATCAGCACGGGATAAAGGACGGCGGCAAGGATGATGTCGCCGCGTTTGTCGAGGAAATCGGACCAGCCCTCGCGCAGCGCCCAGGACAGGTCGGCGCGGCTGATCTCGCGCACGACCGGGGGCTGGAACGACGACGCGGCAGGCGTGAAGGGGGCAATGGCAACCATGACGAGCCTCTCCTGGCGAGGCAGAGCGGGCCGCCGCCCGTCTCGCGTTCAAGTCACTCAGTGGCCTTTGATGCGGCCACGCGGCCCTGAGGACATGGTACGCCTTTGTGGGACGGATACAAAGCATCAGCGCGCGCTGGTGGTCTGGCAGCGGATCGTGATCGTGCGGGCCGCGATACCTAGTCGTCCGTCTCCAAGAGTTCCCCGTACATGGCATGCAAAAGCATCAGCACGAACAGCGACAGCGCGCCGACGATAAGAATATAGGCCGCAACGAGGAGCAGGTTCTTGAGTATGGCTGCGAACGCGAGGCGCAGCCATGAGTCGGCACCGGTGAATTCGCCGAAGGAGATCGCTCGCCCGCTCCCGCGCACCGACACAAGGCCCTCGCGGCAAACATCGGGATCGATCCAGCCAATCGTCCGGCGGGCGGGGCATTTGCGGAGATGTGGCCAAAGTTTCCCTGGATTGACCAGCGACCAGGAACACCAATTGGTCGGTGTACTGGCCAGATCGATGACGCTGGCCTCGCTTGCGCAGCGGGCCTGGGCGAGCGTCATCTTATAGCCCGAGAACACCACACCATTTCTGGAAGGTTGGAACTCGCGTCGCAAGACAACGCTGACACGGCGAGGGGGCGGCCCGTCGCTACGATCGTCGATCACGCGTTGCGCGCGGAAACTGCCGTAAGCGTGGCGAAGATCGTCGGCGGATTGCACCAGCACCAGGACGGCTACGGCAAGAACGAGCAGGAGAAACACCGCTCGCCGGAAAGCAAACGAGATAGGGCGGTCCGGCGTATGCCACCTTAAGCTATTGGCCATCGGCGCTCTCGCCGGCCCGCCAGTTCGACCTTACAAATGCGTGGAATTGCGGCTCCGTCCAATAGCCGATATGCGATCGCAGTGGGTCGGAGATGTAAGGCGAAACGCTCTCGATGCACGTCGCCATTGGAGGCAGGTCCAGGCGCGCGCCGACGCCGTCGTATTTGCGATAGTAATTGAGCCAACGGAACGCGGCGCGTTCGCTCGCGTGGCGGATAATTTCGCCGACCGTCCCCGGAATCAAATGATCCGGGAAGATCCGCTGGAACAGGCGGGAGATGGGTGAGCCGGCGGTCACCAGAGTGACCGCAGAGAATCGGCCGGGGGAGACACGATCCATGAGAAAATCTGCCGCGATCACGGACCCTAGGCTATGCCCGATAATAACGAGCGTTGCCGTCTCCCGGTCGGGTTCCGCGCTGGTTACGTGCGCGTCGAGGGCATCGAGGATGCTGTTCCTGTAACGAGCATCGGAGATGTAGAGCAGGACATCGAGCATAAGCTTGAGGCCGGGCGCCAGAAACCGCGACACGATGAGCGGCGCCAGCAGGAACGCCAGGATGAGCAGGCCCATCACCTCGAGCCGCCAAGTGTGAGAGGGTAGGATCAGTGCTATCAGAAAACAGGCTCCGCCGACCAGGTAGAATGCGGCCAGTATCGCGCTAATTGGATTGTCATGCGCCCGCCGATTGATCAAGGCCATGTAGAGATAGAAGACCACGATTATGGGCCGCAGGAAAACGATCAGTAAGTGCATTGCTCTCGACAGAGTTCCGACACCTACCCTCATGATCAATGACAGTATGACCAAAACCGCCGCACCAGCCAATATCGTGAAGTAGAGCGAGATATAGGCGCGGGTCATGTGCAAGAGGCCAAGATCCCACTTGGCCTCTGAGAAGCTGTAGAAAAGGCCGATGAACGCAATGATGGGCACGAGCCACAGCACGAGTGTAGAGAACAGATCGCATATGTCGATGACGAACTCGATCAGGTTGATCCAGAGCGATGGCCGCTTGCCCTCCCACTGCGGTCTCAGCCGTGCGGTCCCGTCGATCGACCGGAAGAGTTTTGAAAGCTGATCGAAGGAAAGAGTGTCGCTGTAGTCGGCGGCGGCAATCACATTCCAGTTTGCGTCGATCGATACCTGGTTCTGCGCAAGCTTGAGCATGTCGAGGGCGGGCGCAAGGTCGCCGACCTTGGCAAAGCCGATGCCGTGAATGAGCACGACTATCGTTCGCGAGGCCCCTTCGCCGGTCGCATCAGACACCAGTGTTCGCCCCCGATGTTCTTCGATGGGGCCCGAGCCAATGGTCAGCCGATCAGGTCCCCGTCATTCAATCAATTACGTCAGCATACGGCCATTCCGGAATAGGCGGTAGGCCTTGGTTGATTTCCTGTGCAAGCGAGCCTGAAAGTCATTGACGGCCGATACCTCGGGTCCGGTTCGAGGGAACGTTCTAACCGGCCTTGGCGGCCGAAATGTCGGCGATTGTCCCCGGACAAACCCGTGGTCGTAACCGCAATGTGGACTTGCCGAGGTTGGGCAGAGTCAGCACATACCTCGGCAAACAATAACGTCTTTCTGATCATGAGGATTCGTTCAGCGATGGCTGTTACCAGAATCATTGCGAATCTCTCAGCACCGGACCCGGTGGCGCTGGCGAAATTTTACGCGAAGGTTTTCGAACTCGATCTACCCTTTGACATGGGGTGGATCGCGTTTCTGAATAAAGAAACGACCCAAAAAATCGAGCTCCACACCGCTTCCGAAGGAGGCTCAGGCACGGAATTGCCTGTCATTTCGATCGGCGTGGAAGACCTCGACGCAACCGAGGTCGCGGTTCGCGCTGCCGGAGCTGAGGTCGTATACGGCCCGGTCACGGAAGCCTGGGGGCTTCGCCGTTTCTTTTTCCGTGATCCAGCCGGTAATCTCATCAATGTTGTCGATAGCTGAAGGCTCTGAATTACGGTGACAATGCATTTAATCAAGGCGGGAGAATCGACTGCGCCCAGCTGAGCAATTGAATGCACTGTCGCCGTAATCTCAAAGCTCGGTTGCGATGCAGTCCTTCTTCCGCTCGTCGCCTCTCGCGTATAACCAGGCACGATGCGCTGCGCTTTCCGGATGCCTGCATGCTGATAGAATTTGATCACAGGGAATCGGACTCGCTCTATGTCGAGCGCATCTGGCGCAGCAGGAGCCGCCAGGGCGGCGTCTTCCTCTCCATGGCGGAGAGCAGCATCGAGCTGGTCTTCACCAGGCTGCCCGGATTTTCGGCGGCAACGCTCAGAGGCCCGGTGTCCAGAGGCGGTCCGATCGAATGCCCGCCCCACGGCGAATGGGTGGCCATTCGCTTCCGGCTGGGCGCCTATCTGCCGCAATTCCCGACCGCGTCCTTGATCGATCATCAGAACGTCCAGCTGCCGATGCTCCCCGATGGCCGGTTCTGGTTTTCAGGACAGGCCTGGGAAGTCCCGAGCTATGACAATGCGGAGGACTTCGTCGCGCGTCTGGCGCGGGCGGGAGTCATCGCGCTGAGCCATGCGACTGACGCCGCGATCGAACGCGATCACAGTCGGATGAACCAGCGCTCGGTGCAGCGCCATTTTCGCCGCGTCACGGGCATGACGTTCAGCACCTATCAGCAGATCCGGCGCGCGCGCCATGCGGCCGCCTTGCTGATGGACGGGAGCTCGGTCCTCGATGCGACATTCGACGCCGGCTATTTCGATCAGGCGCATCTGACCCGTTCGGTCAGGCATCTGATCGGCACGACCCCGGCGCGCCTTGCGCGAGAGCGGCCGCAATTGTCGTTCTCGTACAAAGAAACGGGCGCCTGATCGGATATTCGACGCTCGCACCCGCCACGATGGCGAGCGAATCGAAGGAGCGCGGCCATGAGTTTTCAGGCCTATCTCGACAATATCCAGACGAAGACCGGGAAGACGCCGGACCAGTTCCGCCAATGGGGCCTCGATCGAGGCTTTTCGACGGCCGAGGGCCTTGCGGACGGCGTGAAGGCGGGCGCTATCGTTACCGCCTTGAAGGACGAATTCAGCCTTGGCCATGGTCATGCCATGGCGATCGTCGCGCTTCTCAAGGGCAAGAATAGCTAGGGCACGCTCCACCCCATTTCCATCAATCCCACCGAATAGTCATGGCCGCAACTCTGCGCGGTCATGCGCTCACGGCCGCCGTCCCGGCATTCGTTCGGGCGAGCGATATCCCGCAGCTTCAAGACAAGGAAAGACGATGACGAAATCTGGTTCTGCACGCACGGCCGGCTATGTGATGAGCGGCCTCTTCATCGCCTTCATGCTGCTCGATGGCGGGATGAAGCTGGTCCCGCTCGATGTGGTCATCCAGGCAACCGTGGGGCTCGGCTATCCGCCGGAGCTTGCCCGGCCGCTTGGCGTGATCGGACTGCTGTGCACCGTGCTCTACGCCGTCCCGCGAACCTCCGTGCTCGGCGCGATCCTGGTAACCGGCTATATGGGCGCGACCGCCGCAACGCATCTGCGCGTTGGCCATCCGCTCTTCACGCATATCCTGTTCGGCGTCTATCTGGCCATCATCGCCTGGGGCGGCCTTTTCCTGCGCGACCCCCGTCTCCGGGAATTGCTGCCGTTGAGGTCGCCTCAGCAGGAACGGTAAGGCCGAATTACGACAATTGCGGTGACGGTGCAGGTGATCTCACCGACGCGCGAGCGTCGATGCAGCTGCACTTCGGCACATCCGCTAAACACCGCGTCACCCGATCCGCCAATAGGTGGCATATCGCTCATGCGCGATCCGGTAATAGGGAACGAGCCGGATCGGCCGCTGCTCGCTGTCCGCGATGGTGAAGGACAGGGGTTTGTCCGTCGGCCGCACCTGCCGCGCGATGGTTTCCGGGTCCCCGGCGAGCCGCGGCGGCACGAAGGCCGTGTCGTTGTACGCCCCGTATTTGCGTTCGTTGACTATTATATCGGCGCCCGGCGCGAGGCCCTCCTTGCCCAGTGCGCCCGCGAGCACGACCGGGCCGTAGGTGAAGGCGACGATATCCGGGGCTGACGGCAGCGGTACGGCGGCAACCGCCATGGTCAGCGCCATATCGACCACATCGCCGTCCTGCCATGTCCGGTCCACCTCGATATAGGAACCCGGGCGATCGGATTGGGCGACAATGGTGCCGTTGACGCGAACGCTCGCCGTGCGGCTCCACTTCGGGTGGCGCAGCTTCAGCGCGAGCGCCAGGGGGCGGGCGAGCTTCCACCGCAGCCGGGTCGTCGGTTCCTCGGGGAAGGCGGTCGTCTGCGTCACGGTCGCGTCCTTGTCTTTCCACGAGAGCACAGATGGAATGAACAGGTTCACGAACAGCGAGCGATCGTCCCTGAAGTAGATCGAATCGCCATATTTCGCATGATTCTCCATGCCCGTGCCGGTGCAGCACCAGAAGGAGTCGATGGGTGTGGAGTAGAGCTTCATGTAGCCCGGTCGGGCGCCCTGGAAATAGGTCACCATCCCGCTGTCGGGATCCTGCGAGGCGAGGATCCCGTTATACAGCGTCCGCTCGTAGAAATCGGCATAGTCCGCCTGCGGATCCTGCAGGAACAGCATGCGGGTGAGCTTGAGCATGTTGTACTGGCCGCATGTCTCGGAGCCTTTGGCCGAGAAGACATGCTTGTCGAAATCGGCGACCGGAAAGAAATGCTCCAGGTCGCCATGGCCGCCGCTCGCAAAGGACCGGCTATGCGCGACCGTGCGCCAGAAAAAGGCGGCCGCATCCCGATAGGTGGCGTCGCCCGTCGCCTCATGGACGCGCTGGAAGCCGATGATCTTGGGGATCTGCGTGTTGGCGTGCAGTCCGTCGAGATGATCGCGCGACCTGGCGAGCGGGGCCAGGATCGCCTTGTGCGAGAACCGCCGGGCCAGAGCGGCATAGTCCGCATTCCCGGTCGTCAGATAGAGATCGGCCATGACCTCGTTCATCCCGCCATGCTCCACATCGAGCATGGTTTCGAACTGGGTGTCGCTGAGCGGTCGGGTTGCCACCACGGCCCAGTCGGCGAAGCGTATCAGGACCCCGCGCGCCGTGGCGCTGCCGGTCAGGTCGTTCGCATCGCGCAGGCCTGCGAAAAGCTTGTGCAGCGTATACCACGGCACCCCCGATACTTTCTCGCCGGCGATGAACGCGGCGACGATCTTGGGTCCCTCCGGAAAGGCGCAGAGCAGGCCGGTCCCGCTCTTTTTCTGGCACGTCGCGAGCTGCTCGACGATATAGTCTGCCCGTTGCCTGAAGCGGCGGTCGCCGGTCGAACGATACATCAGCGCGCAGCCCGACAGCAGATGGCCGAGCGTATGGCCCTGGCAATGGATATCGGCCCAGATCGCCTCCGATTCCCAGCCGCCATAGACGGGTGCCTTTGGCTGGAGCCCGGCATTGACCAGATAGCCATGGAGCAGCCGGTCGGGATCGAGCGAGAGAAGATAGGCGCCGGTCCGCTGCTGCGCCACGAGGAAAGGGCTGTCCAGCAGCGTCACATCGGCAAGGTCGAAGGGCGCGAGGCTCGGCGGCCTGGCAGCGGGTGCCACCGCGTCCTCGACACCGGCCGCGAACAGCGGGACCGGCGTCAGGGCCATCCAGGCGGACATCAGGCCCGCTCCGCCGATCGGGGCCATGAATGCGCGCCGCGACGGGCGGCCAAGCGCATGGCGCGCGCAGCACGGCGCGCGATTGTCTTCCATATTCACCTCTCCACCCGGTCGGACGCGCCGGCTCGATCCCCGGCGTAGCGGCACTGGACCGTCGCCATCGGTTATTAACTCAGACATTATGAGGGCTCGCCGCGCGAAAGTCACGGCGCCTCGCCAGGAAAAATTACCGGAGCTGCGCGGTTCCGCCCCCCGCAGGGCTTCGCAAGGAGCCGGCCGTCGGCAGGCTCGGCCAGGCGGCTGCCAAGGCCGCCTGCGGACTGGGTTATGCGGAATTACGGAATTACGGTGACAGTGCATTTAATCCAGCAAGGCAGGAGAATCGACTGCGCTCAGCTGAGCAATTAAATGCACTGTCACCGTAATCTTGTCACCGTAATCTCAAGGATTATTGACCGTTTTTCGTGACGGTCCTCAGTGTCTTAATGAATGCGTCGATATAGACATGTTCTGGAAAATCGCTGCCCAACCGTTGCCCCAGTAAACGGCGCACGCCTTCCATCGAGTGCTGTTCTATGGTCCGGCGGGACGCCATATGCCAAATCGCGGCGAGGCCGCCGCGCGGCGTCGCCTCGGCTGGAAGATAATCGAATATGGCGCCAGCATCCGAATAGCCCAGGAAGCGCGGCGGCACATGCGGCACCGGGTCGAGTGGACGCAGATAGACATAGCGTGGCAGTCTGCTCGCCCCGGCGCGGGTGGCAAAACGGGGAGAGGAAAAGAGGTAGGGTATCCGTACGCGGTGCCGCTCAGGCCAGGTTTGCGCAAGGATGCTCGCTACCGCGCCGCCGAGCGAATGCCCGGTGAAATAAAGCGATCCCGTACTGCCGAGCTTGTTCTTGAGCAGCTCCATCGCCCTCTTCGCCTCGTCATCGAAGCCGCGATGATAGAAGCCGTGGCGGGCATGGTTCTTGAACGCATCGAGATTGATTCCCCAGTCCCTTACCGCGGCGGTGCCACGGACGGCCACCACGGTGAAGGAGGGGAAGCGCAGCACGACGTACACATAAAGCTCCGTAGTGACTACCTCGGTGGGGATGTCGAATGAGCCGAGGAGCTCCCTCAGGTCCGGCGTGATGGAAAGGTGCCGCAGAAACATCTGGGCGATGCTTGGCTCGAAAATGCTGTAGCGGTCACAGGATTCCAGTTCGCCACTGTCGAGGTGCAGATAGGTCAACTCTGACAAGCAACTCATAATATAGGCTTTGCGATCGTCCTTGGCGTCATCGTCCCACGAAAGCCCTGGCGTGTTGATCAACGAGAACAATTCGGAGAGAGGAGACGAGGCCCGTAGAATCGAGCGTAATTCGGCTGTATCGATCGGTGCGCTCTTCGGCAGGTGTTGCTTGAACGGATGGGGGGGAAGGTTCTGCTCGGGAAAGCGCTTTCGCGACATGGCCCATCGCAACAATGACCAATATGCGGCTAGCTTCGCCTCTCTGTCAGCGAGGTCATTTTCCTTCTGCCGAAATTCATCCAAGAGAGCTTCTTTGTCGCTGTCCTTGGCGTCCCTCAGTTCTCTCCTCCACTGGGCCGCCTGAAAAATCGACGCGTGGATGGCCCGATTGACGGTCCTGGGAATATCTTCGCGCGCATTCGCGGCTGTCAGCATCTTGTCGAGAATGAAGCGCAGCTCAGATAATGACAGGAGGTCGGAGGATGCCCCTGTGGTTTTGAGAAACTCATCTTCGATCACGCGAAGTGCAGTGATCGCGGTCATTATTTCCGATGCTGAGATCATGATCGGTCCATCTCAGGAAGATGTTTGATGCCTTGGATCGTGCGCAACCGATGCAGCAAAGTCTAGCAAATTGCCTTTACACGACCATTCATCGGTTCGGCTCATGATAGAGCAAAAATCATAAATACATAAAGCAACGGTGATACGCGCGCCGCGCTTCGGCCTCATTGCGAATTGATATTTTGCGAAATTTTTCGCCTCGAAGCGCGATGGCCAGCCTTTCAGCTACTATATATCCAGGCCGCCTTTCGATGGGGCACTCTCAGCGGCACGCCAAGCTCAGTGCAAAGAAAGCGGCTGATTCTTCGCCCGCCCTCGCCGACCCTCAATACCCCGCGTCGAGATCCACCACGTTCCGCATCTCCCGCCCCGCGAGAAACGCCTCCAGATTCTCCAGGAACAGCGCCGCCGCCCGCTGGAACATCTTGGTCTGGCTCCGCCCCGACAAATGCATCGTGTGGATCGTGTTCGGCGCATCCCATAACGGATGCTCCGGCGGCAGTGGTTCCGGGCTTACCGTGTCGAGGAACGCGCCCGCGATCCGGCGTTTGGTCAGCGCCTCGATCAGCGCATCCTGATCGACCATGTCGCCGCGCGCGATGTTGATCAGCCAGGCGCTCGGCTTCATCGCAGCCAGCTCGCCCGCGCCGATCAGCGCTTGCGTCTCTCCGGTCGAGGGCGCCGCCAGGATCACCCAGTCGTAATCGCCGATCCTGGCGACCCACGCGTCGGGCGTCAGCGTGCCGTCGCGCCCCGATCGCGTCACGCCGGTCACCTCGACGCCGAACGCCCTCAGCCGTTCGCCGATCAGCGCGCCGATCGTGCCGTACCCGACGATCAGTGCCCTGGTCTCGAACAGCTCGATCTGCCCCGGCGGAGTCAGCGTCCATTCGTGCCGGTCGGCAATGCGCACCACTTCGTCGAAGCGTTTCGCCGCGGCGAGAATCCCCATCACCGCATATTCGGCGACCGCCAGCGCGTTGATGCCGGTGCCATTGGTGACGATCGTGCCCTGCCGGCGCAGCGCGGGCAGGTCGAGGAAATCGATCCCGGCCAGGATCGTGAACAGCCATTTGAGATGCTTCGCGCGCAGCACCGCCTCGCCGATCGTGCCGGTGCGCTGCATGTCGACCCAGGCGATGTCGGCATCGACGATCATCTCCATCGCGTCCTCGCGGCTGGCGAACCACTCGACATCGAGTCCCGCGGGCAGCTTCGGTTCGAGCAGCGGACGGGCAAGGGCAGGGAGGACGGCTTTCATCGGGGCACCTCTCATGGCCCCGGATGAGCTTCCGGGATCGCAGCCGGTTCATGCCGCGCGGGTCCCGCCGCGACAAGCCCGGCAGCCACGCCGGCGGATCGATTCAATGCTCCGCCGGGAGCGCGCAGGGGACGGCCGGGCAAAGGCCTCCATCGCCGGCGCCCCCGCTCTTTGATATCGTCGATGATTGTTGGACTTTTTTCGCGGTATTTTGTCGCGGAACAGGGGAAAGTTTCGGCTGTTCCGTCGCGATTTTACCGCTGTTATGCGATAACAGGGAAAACGTCTGTAAGACGTTGCAAAGCGGCCGGAAATTGGCACCGAAAATCCAACATAACAGCGGAAAGAAAAAATACGCTGCATTGCGCGAGTCGTGTTGGAGGTTTTGGGGCCTAGAGCGTCGGCTTCCAGTCCCAGCCCAGCGGGTCGCCGTCCATCACCTCGACGCCCGCCGCCGCCAATTCGTCCCGAATCGCGTCGGACTGCGCAAAGTCCTTCGCCGCCCGCGCTTCCTTGCGCTCGGCCAGCCGCGCCTCGATCGCCTCGGGCGAAATCGCCGCACTCGCGGGCTTCACTCGCAACGCTTCCCGCGTCAGCGTGGCGAGCTTCAGCCCGAGCACGTCGTCGAACACCGCCAGCGTCTTGAGCCGCGTCGCCGGCGACAGCTTCTTGTCGCCGAGCATCTCGTCCAGGACTGGCAAGGCGCGGGGCGTGTTGAGATCGTCGGACACGGCCGCATCCAGCGCGTCGAGATAGCGCGCCGCATCGCCCGTCTCGGTCCCGTCGCTCCGGTCGCGAAGCGCCTGCGCCGTCATCACCAGCCGCTTCAGTCGGGTGGAGGAGGCAGCCAGATTCTCGCCGCTGAACTCCAGCTCGCTCCGGTAATGCGCGCTCAGGCACATCAGGCGATAGGCGAGGGGGTGGATGCCCGCATCGATCAAGGTCTGCAGCCGGGTGAAGTCGCCCGACGACTTGCTCATCTTGCCCTTCTCGCGCTCGACCAGGAAGTTGTTGTGCATCCAGATCGTCGCGCCGGTGTCGGCGCAGTCGCAATGCGCCTGGTTCTGCGCGATCTCGTTGGGGTGGTGGATCTCGCGGTGGTCGATGCCGCCGGTATGAATGTCGAAGCTCGCGCCGAGGAAATGCTGGCTCATCACCGAGCATTCGAGATGCCAGCCCGGCGCGCCGCGGCCCCAGGGCGATTCCCACTCCATCTGGCGGTTCTCGCCCGGCGGGGATTTGCGCCAGATCGCAAAGTCCTGCGGATGGCGCTTGCCGGCGACCGGATCGATCCGCCCCTCGCGCTCGTCATCCGCGACGCGCGCGAGCCGGCCGTAATCGGGCACGGTCGAGACGTCGAAATACAGGCCGCTCTCCAGCTCGTAGCAATGCTGGGGCGCGATCTTCTCGGCAAAGGCGATCATGCCCTGGATATGGTCGGTCGCGAGCGGGAAGTGAGTCGGCGTGCGGATGTTGAGGTCCGCGATATTCTCCTTGAACGCGGCGGTATAATGCGCGGCGATATCCCAGATGCTCTGCGCACTGGCCTTGGCTGCCGCCTCCATCTTGTCGTCGCCGGCATCCGCGTCGGAGGTCAGGTGGCCGACATCGGTGATGTTGATGACATGGGTGAGCGGATAACCCTTCCAGGTCAGCACCCGGCTCAGCGTGTCAGTGAAGACATAGGCGCGCAGGTTGCCGACATGGACGTAATTATAGACCGTCGGCCCGCACGAATAGACGCGGACATTGGCAGGGTCGATCGGGCTGAACGGCTCGAGTGAGCGAGTCAGGCTGTTATACAGAGTGAGGGGCGTGCCGGTCATGCGCGCCGCAATAGCGGGCTGCGGCCATCGTGCAAACGCCTCGCGGCGACAGCCCGCCTCCGGACCCTCGGACCGGAGTCCTTGAGCGGAAGGGGCCCCGGCCAGCGAGGGATGGGCCGGCCGGGGCGGTGCGGCGACAGGCGCGCGCCGCACCATCTCGTGGCGCTAGCGCGCGATGCCGATGGTCGCCGTGCCGGTATAGCCTGTGCTCGTGCTGCCGGTCAGGGTCGGGGTCATCGCGGCGATCTGCGCGCTGCTGTTGTCGCCGAATACATTGTCGCTCGCGATCGAGATCGCCGCGAAGTTCGTCCGGCTCGACGGATAGGTCGTCGTATCGGCATAGACCGTGGTGCACGCGGCCGAAGGCAAGGCGAGCTGCGATGTCAGCACCGCATAACGGCCGCTGGTCGCTGCCGACAGGCTCGAGAAGACCTCGAAATGGATATGCGGCCAGCGCCCCGAATAGCAGCCGGGGAAGATCGTCGTGAAGGTGACCTGGCCGTTGCTGTCAGTCACCTGCACGCCGCGCAGATAGCTCTCGGTCGGGGCGGTATAGAGCGAATAATTGCCGCTCCGGTCGCAGTGCCAGAGATAGACGGCATAACCGGCCAGGGGTGCGCAGGCGCTGTTCACGTTCACGACGGTCAAGGTGATATCGACCCGGACACCGCCCGCCACCGTCGTGGTACTGATGAAGCTCGACCTGATGTCGCTGCGCACGATCCCGCTGACGGTCAGCGCATTGGAGGTCGAGCCGCTGGACGTGTTGGTGCCGTCGGCGGGGTAGGGGCCGTTGGTCTCGGTCGGGTCGGCGATGCAGGTCCCGCTCGATGTCGGCGTCGGTGTCGGCGTGGGCGTCGGGGTTGGGGTTGGGGTCGGAGTCGGCGTGCTGCTCACCACGGTGAGGCTGTCGCCGGTCGAGCCGGAGCTGCCGCAGCCGGCGACCAACGCGGCGGTGCCGGCCCCGGCGAACCATTTGAGCGCGCGGCGGCGCTCGACCATCGCCGCCATGACCCGCAGATCATGTGCGAAGCCCCGGTCATGATCGTCGTCCTGATGATGGTCCATGATTGTCTCCCTCGATGTGTCGGGAGGCATTTGGAGGCCGAAGCGCACCGCGATATTTCGGCGGTTCGCGCGTTTGTTGCAGGATGTTTCAGCGCGCCAGCGGCAGTCGCACCAGCACCCGCCCGCCGCCTTCATGGCTGCCCAGCGAGACGGTGCCGCCATGCGCCTCGGCGATCGACCGGACGATGGCGAGGCCGAGCCCGGTGCCGCCCGTCTCGCGGTTGCGTGAGGGGTCGCCGCGCATGAAGGGCTCGAACAGCCTGTCGGGCGGGGAGCCGAAGCCGGGGCCGGCATCGTCGATCCGGATCTCGGCAACCGCGCCGTCGATCCGCCAGGACAGCGCCGCACTGTCGCCATAGCGAACCGCGTTCTCGACGAGATTGCCGAACAGTCGCCGGAGCGCCCCCGGATCGCCCCGCACGATGGCGCGCTCGCCATGCTCCAGCGTGGCCCGCGCTCCGGCCATGCTCATGTCCTCGACCAGACTGTCGAGCAGGCTGCCTAAATCGATCCGCTGGTCCGCGCGCTCCCCGACCTCGTTCCGTGTCAACCGCAGCGTATCGCCGAGCATCGCGCGCATTTCGTCGATATCGGCGGCGGCGCGCACCCGTGCTGCCTCGGGCAGCTGCTCGATCCAGAAGGCGATACGCGACAATGGCGTGCCCAGGTCATGGGCGATCGCCGCAAGCATCACGGTGCGGCCCTCGGCGTCGCGCGTCAGCCGCGCGTGCATCGCCGAGACGGCGCTGGCCAGGTCGCGCACCTCGGTCGCGCCGCCCTCCGGGATCGGCCCGAGCGGCGCACCGACGCGGGCGGCGGCGGCGGTCCGGCCCAATTGGCGCAGCGGCCGGGAGATCGCCCGGGACAGCAGCCAGGCCGGCCCGGCGAGCAACAGGATCGCGCCCAGCACCGCCAGGAACATGGTGAGCTGCCAGTGGGAGACGAGGGGCCGTGCCTCGGTCCGCACCACGCGCCAGCGCGCCTTGTCGACCGCGCCGATGGTGAAGCCGCCGACCACCGCGCCCGGCGCGAACACCATCCGTTCGTCGCGATAGGCGACGACCCGGCTTGACGGCAGGCCGATCGCGGCGGCGACCTGCTCCGCCAGCTCCCGATCCGGCTGCTCGCCCCGGCGCGGTGTCGGGGCGGTCGTCGCCATGCCGAACGTCAGTCCGTGCGGCGGGCTCAAGCTCATGCGCGGGGCGCCCGGGCGGGGAGGGGGCATCGGCCCCGGCGCCGGGATCATTACGGTGCGGGCAAGCGGTTTCCCGGTCCTCAGCATATGGGCGATATCGTCCATCATCTGCGGCGCCGGGCGCGGCGGCGGGCCGACGAAGGTGATCGCGACGAAGGCGGTCGCCATCACCGCCACCGCGCCGATCACCAGCGCGAAGATCGAGACGGCGATCGAGCGCGGGCGGTTAGCGGCGGGCGACATCGGCGACGAACATATAGCCTTCGTTGCGCACCGTGCGGATCAGGTCGTCCGCGCCGCTTCGTTCGAGCTTCCGCCGCAGCCGGCTGATCTGCACGTCGATCGCCCGGTCGAAATGCTCCGTGTTCACGCCCCGCGAGAGATCGAGCAATTGGTCGCGGTTGAGCACGCGCCGCGGGTTCTCGACCAGCGCGAGCAGCAGGCGGAACTCGCCGTCGGACAGGTTGATGACCACGTCGTCGGGGTCGATCAGCTCGCGCCCGACCGGATCGAGCCGCCAGCCGGCAAAGCGCCACCAGGCGCGGGCCGGGGCGGGGGCGCGGCGCTCCCCGAGCTGGTTGCGGCGGAGCACCGACCGGATCCGGGCGAGCAGCTCGCGCGGATTGGCTGGCTTCGCGAGGTAATCGTCCGCGCCCATCTCGAGCCCGACGATCTTGTCGACCTCCTCGCCGATCACCGACAGGATGATGACCGGCGGGCTGGTGTCGCGATCCAGGCTGCGCAAAATGGACAGGCCGTCCTCGCCCGGCATCATCACGTCGAGCACGATCAGGGCATAGTCGCGAATTGCCATGGCCTCGCGCATCGCCGCGCCGTCCGCCGCGACATCGACCAGATAGCCATGACTCGTCAGGAACTCGGCCGTCAGCTCGCGGATACCGGGGTCGTCGTCGACGACGAGGAGGCGGGTGGCGAGGTCCACGATATCGGCTGTCTCTTGCATCCGCTGGCAGTTGATATCCACGCGTATCGCCTGCATTGCAGCGCTGCAATGAATCGAGGATTGCGCGGCCCTGTTGCGCGCCGGCAACACCTCGTGCCCCCGTCGCCGGGGGCATTTCGGCTTGAAAACACCCGTCTCGCCTGATAGGGGCCCTCCCACACGGCGCAAACCCATGTTTGCGACGACCTATTTCTATTGACCGGAGACCTGCGGGTTTATGCAAATCATCGTTCGCGACAACAATGTCGACCAGGCGCTGCGCGCCCTCAAGAAGAAGCTGCAGCGCGAGGGCGTCTATCGCGAGATGAAGCTGCGCCGTCACTATGAGAAGCCCAGCGAGAAGCGCGCCCGTGAGCGTGCCGCTGCTGTCCGCCGCGCCCGCAAGCTGGAGCGCAAGCGGCTGGAGCGTGACGGGGCGCGGTAAAACCGCCGGCGCGGAGGGCTGACCTCCGCGCTTCCTGTCTTCTCAATCCCGGCCGCCCTTTCCGGCGCCGGTTAAAGGTGCCCGACGATGTCCACGATCACCGCAGTGCCGCTTCAGCCAACGAAGCGTAGCGTTCTGGTGTATCTGTGGATCGGCATCCTCGTTGCGGTGCTGGGCGCCGGCTGGCTGGCGATGCGCGGCACCGAGCAGGTCGTCGCGCTCAAGGGCTCCAACGCCCAGTTCCTTTCCTGGAACAAGACCCGCTCCGGCGTGGTCGAGACCGCGTCGGGCCTGCAATATCAGGTGCTGAAGCCCGGCGAGGGCCCCCGGCCGACGGCGACCGACCTCGCCGGCGTGATGTATATCGGCAAGCTGCGCGACGGCACCGTGTTCGACGCCTCGCAGCAGCCTGTGCCGTTCCCGCTCTCCGGCGGCGCGGTCCCGGGCTTTCTCGAGGCGCTGAAGCTGATGCCCAAGGACGCGAAGTACCGCTTCTGGCTGAAGCCGGAGCTGGCGTACGGCAGCCAGTCGCCCGATCCGACCAAGATCCCGAACGACTCGATCCTCATCTTCGATGTCGACATGCTCGGCTTCATGCCCGAGGCGGTCTATCGCCAGCGCATGATGCAACAGCAGCAGATGCAGCAAATGCCCCAGGGCGGCCCGCCCGCGGCGCCCTGATCCGCTGATCCCTTTCCAGCTGCCGCGCGGGTCCCCGCGTCGCGGCACTCAGGAGCCTCCCGATGGCCACCATTCCCCCGACTACCAAGAAGCCGTTCGACGCGAAGCCGATCCTCTATGTCGCGCTCGGCATCGCCCTCGGCGTGCTGGCCACGCTCGGAACGATCCAGGGCATGGCCTGGTGGAAAGTGCAGAACGAGCCGTCGGTGGTCTTCCTCAAGAAGAACCGCAGCGACAAGACTGTGGTCGAACTGCCCTCGGGCCTGCAGTACAAGATCATTACCCCGGGCAAGGGTGGCCCGAAGCCGACTGACACCGACGTCGCGCTGGTCAATTACGAAGGCAAGCTGATTGACGGCACCACCTTCGACAAGTCGCAGCAGCCGACCCCGATGAAGGTCAATGAGGTCGTGCCCGGCTTCTCCGAAGCGCTGAAGCAGATGCCCAAGGGCTCGAAGTACCGCTTCTGGATCAAGCCGAGCCTCGGGTACGGCGACAAGGTGACGGGCCCGATCCCGGCCAATTCGGTGCTGGTGTTTGACGTCGAGCTGCTCGATTTCCTGCCCGAGGCAGTGATCCGCCAGATGCAGATGCAGCAGCAGATGCAGGGCGCGATGCCCCCGGGCGCTGGCGTGCCGCCACCGCCGGGAGCGCCCGCACCGAAGAAGTAAGCCCAGCATAAGCCGTCCGGCTTCACCGGACGGCTGTGCTTCGGGATAGATCGACCTGGGCATTCGGTCCACTTGCCCCAGGGTCGGATCGGGCGCAGACCTGAGCGAACCAGGGGGAAGCGCCCATGTTCGATGCTATCGATCCGATCGTGCTGGCCCGCGCTCAGTTCGCCTTCACCGTCAGCTTCCATTTCATCTTCCCGTCCTTCTCGATCGGGCTGGCGAGCTATCTCGCGGTGCTCGAGGCGCTGTGGCTGCGGACGGGCAAGCAGCTCTATCTCGACATCTTCCGCTTTTGGCTGAAGATCTTCGCCGTCACCTTCGCCATGGGCGTCGTGTCCGGCATCGTCATGTCTTATCAGTTCGGCACCAACTGGGCGGTCTTCTCCGACAAGGCCGGGCCGGTGATCGGCCCGCTGATGGCCTATGAGGTGCTGACCGCCTTCTTCCTCGAGGCGGGCTTTCTCGGCGTGATGCTGTTCGGGATGGAGAAGGTCGGGCGCAAGCTGCACTTCGCCGCCACCTGCCTGGTCGCGGTGGGCACCGCCATCTCCGCCTTCTGGATCCTCTCCGCCAACAGCTGGATGCAGACCCCGGTCGGCTATGCGATCAACGCGCAGGGGCAGTTCGTGGTCGCGGGATCCTGGGCGACGGTGATCTTCAACCCGAGCTTCCCCTATCGTCTCGTCCACACCGTGATCGCCGCGTACCTCACCACCTCGCTGGTCGTCGGCGCAACGGGCGCGTGGCACCTGCTCAGGGACAGCAGCGATCCGCATGCGCGGAAGATCTTCTCGATGGCGATGTGGATGGCGGCGCTCGTGGCGCCGATTCAAATCCTCGCCGGAGACCAGCATGGATTGAACACGCTCGAACACCAGCCGGCGAAGGTCATGGCAATGGAAGGTCATTATGACAGCCACCCGGACGGCGCCCCCCTGATCCTGTTCGGCATCCCGAATGCGAAGGAGAGAAGGATCGACTATGCGATCGAGATCCCCAAGGCCGGGTCGCTGATCCTGAAGCATGATCCGAACGCGCCGCTCGCCGGGCTCGATACCGTCCCGCAGGATCGCCAGCCGCCGGTCGGGATCATCTTCTGGTCGTTCCGCATCATGGTCGGCCTCGGCCTGGCGATCTTCGGTCTGGGCCTGTGGAGCCTCGTCGCGCGCTGGCGGCGCAAGCTCTACGACTGGAAATGGCTGCACCGGGCAGGCGTGCTGATGGGCCCGGCGGGCTTCATCGCCGTCATCGCGGGCTGGGTCACTACCGAGGTCGGGCGTCAGCCCTGGACGGTCTATGGCCTGCTGCGCACGGCGCACAGCGCCTCGCCGCTCGCTGCGCCGGCCGTGGGTGCCTCGCTGATCGCCTTCGTGCTGATCTATTTCGCGGTGTTCGGGGCCGGCGTTTGGTACATCCTCCGGCTGATCGACAAGGGGGTCGAGCGTGGTGAATCCGAGCTTGGCGATGCACCGATCCGGACGGCGGGCATCGTCCCCGGCCCTGCTCAGCGTGGCGGAGAAGCGTCATGAGCTACAATTATGACCTCGCCATGATCTGGGCTTTCCTGATCGCCTTCGCCGTCTTCGCTTATGTCGTGCTCGACGGGTTCGATCTCGGCATCGGCATCATCTTCCCGGCCTTTGGCGTCGGGGAGGAGCGCGATGTGGCGATGAACGCGATCGCGCCGGTGTGGGACGGCAACGAGACCTGGCTGGTGCTTGGCGGGGGCGGGCTGATGGCAGCCTTCCCGCTTGCCTTCGCGGTGCTGATGCCGGCCTTCTATCCGCCGATCATCGCCATGCTGCTCGGGCTGGTGTTCCGCGGCGTCGCCTTCGAGTTCCGCTGGCGCGATCCGCGCCATCGCGCCTTTTGGGATGTCGGCTTCACCGCCGGGTCGATCGTCGCCGCACTGGCGCAGGGCATCATCCTCGGCGCGCTGCTCCAGGGCGTGAAGGTCAGCGGGCGAGGCTATGGCGGCGCCTGGCTCGACTGGCTGACGCCGTTCAGCCTGCTGACCGGCGCCAGCGTCCTCGCTGCCTATGCCCTGCTCGGCAGTTGCTGGCTGATCGCCAAGACCGAGGGGCAGGCACAGCAACAGGCCTATCGGCTAGCCCGGCGCTACGGCGTGATCACCTTGATTGCCATCGCCGCAGTCAGCGCCGCGACGCCGTTCCTGGCCCATGACTATCACACCCGCTGGCTGACCATGCCCGGCATCCTGCTGACGGCGCCCGTGCCGGTGTTGGTCGCGGTCCTCGGCTGGATGTTCTGGCGTGCGCTGGGGCAGGGCGCGCAGTCAGCACCCTTCCTCATCGTGCTTGCCCTGTTCGCCCTGTGCTTCGTCGGGCTGGGCATCAGCATGTATCCGTACATCGTGCCCGATAGGCTGACGATCTGGGACGCCGCCGCGCCGGAGAACGCGCAGGTCTTCATGCTGATCGGTGCTGGCGTGATGCTGCCGCTGATCCTCGGCTATACCGGCTGGGCCTATTGGGTGTTCCGCGGCAAGGTCGGCACGCACGGCTATCATTGATGCAGGCTGACACGGCGCCTTTATGGAAACGGCTCGCCTGGATGGCCGGGATCTGGGCCGCCAGCGTCGCTGCATTGGGTGTCGCGGCGAGCCTGCTCAGATGGTGGCTCAAGGGCTGAGACCGCCTTTCTCCGCCACTGACGCCGTGCTACCGCACCATGCATGGGGGAACGACAGATCGACGGCAAGGGCGATGGGCATCTCGTAAGGCTCGAGGTCCTGCGCTTTCCGCTCATCGTGCTGATCGTCTATCTCCACGCCTGCGGCGTCACCGCCAATTTCGCCGATGGCGCGCGCGGGCTGGCCGATGCGAGGGTCGTCGAAGACGTTCAGGTCTTCACCGGATCGATCTCGCGCATCGCGGTCCCGCTGTTCTTCCTGATGTCGGGCTTCCTGTTCTTCCGCGGCGTGCACTTCTCCCTGGCGACCTATCGCGCCAAGCTGCAGGCGCGGGCGCGCAGTCTGCTGCTTCCCTTCCTGTTCTGGAACCTCGCCCTGCTCGCGCTGGTCGCGGTTGCGCAGTCGGTTCCCGCGCTTGCGCCGCTTTTCAACGGCCAGAACCTCGCGGTGCGGAGCATGTCGCCCTTCCAGATGGTCGATGCCGTCTTCGGCTTCACCCGCTACCCGATCGCCTATCAATTCTGGTTCATCCGCGACCTGATGATCCTCGTCATCGCGTCGCCGCTGATCTGGGCGGCGGCCCGCTATCTTGCCAAGCCGACGCTGATCGTCCTGCTCTGGGCATGGGTGTTCGGTCGCTGGCCGTTGCTGCTGCCGGAGGGCGAGCCGGTGCTGTTCTTCTTCGTCGGCGCGATGGTCGCGATCCGGGGCGGCTCGCTGTTCGCGGTCGATCGGATCAGCTGGTGGATCGCGCCGCTGTTTGTGCTGGGGCTTTGGGGCTTCTATGCGAGCCATCAGACCGGCTGGATGAACTTCCTGCTCCGGCCCGCCATCGCGATCGGTGTCGTGATGGCGCTGAAGGCAAGCCGCTGGCTGGCGGAGTCCGACCGCTGGCGCGATCGCCTGGTCCGGCTCGGCGCAACCTCCTTCTTCGTGTTCGCGGTGCATGAGCCGCTGGTCACGATCGGCAAGAAGGTCGCGTACCGCACCTTTCCGATGACCGCGGAGAACCTGTTGGTCGTCTATGCCGTGCTGCCGGCGCTGATCGTCGCCTTTGCGCTTCTGGCCTATTGGGTGCTGCTGAAGACGATGCCGGGCCTGCTGCGCTTCGTCACCGGCGGCAGGTGAGTTCGACGCATCGGCACTTCCCTTTGCCACGGCGCCCGACTAGGGGCGGACGCGTAGAGTCCGTCGATACGACACCGTCATTTCCAGCTTCAGAAGAGAGACAGGATGCCGATCAAGCCGCTGCGTAAGGCCGTGTTCCCCGTGGGTGGTCTCGGCACGCGTTTCCTGCCGGCGACCAAGGCGCTGCCGAAGGAAATGCTGCCGGTCGTCGATCGTCCGCTGATCCAGTACGCAGTCGACGAGGCGCTCGAGGCAGGGATCGAGCAGATGATCTTCGTCACCGGTCGCGGCAAGTCGGCGATCGAGGACCATTTCGACATTGCCTATGAGCTCGAGACGACCATGACGCATCGCGGCAAGTCGCTCGATCTGCTGCACCAGACGCGCCTGAAGCCCGGCGCCGTCGCCTATGTCCGCCAGCAGGAGCCGATGGGCCTTGGCCATGCCGTGTGGTGCGCGCGCGACATCGTCGGCGACGAGCCGTTCGCCGTGCTGCTCGCGGACGACTTCATGGTCGGCAAGCCCGGTTGCCTCAAGCAGATGGTCGATGCCTATATGGAGGTCGGCGGCAACATGATCTGTGCCCAGGAAGTGCCGGAGGACCAGACCCATATGTACGGCGTGATCACGCCCGGCGCCCGCGACGGCGCGCTCACCCAGGTCAAGGGCCTGGTCGAGAAGCCCAAGCCGGGTACCGCCCCCTCGAACCTGTCGGTGATCGGCCGCTACATCCTCCAGCCCGAGGTGATGCGCGTGCTCGAAACCCAGGAAAAGGGTGCGGGCGGGGAGATCCAGCTGACCGACGCCATGGCGCGCATGATCGGCGATCAACCGTTCCACGGCCTGACCTTCGACGGCCGTCGCTATGATTGCGGCGACAAGGCGGGGTATGTGCAGGCCAATCTGGCCATCGCGCTGAGCCGCGAGGATATCGGCCCCTCGGTGCGTGCCTTCGCGGTCGATCTGCTGCGCTGAAGCTCGCCCTCAGAGGCCGTGGTAATCCCGGTACCAGTCTACGAATAAGGGCACGCCGGTATCGAGCGTGGTCGACGGCTCGAAGCCGACGTCGCGCTGGATCGCGCTGATGTCGGCATAGGTGGCGTAGACGTCACCGGGCTGCATCGGCTCCATGATCTTGATCGCCTCGCGGCCGCACGCCGCTTCGATCAGCGTGATCAGCCGGCCGAGCCCTTCGGCGCGGTGGTTGCCGATATTGTAGATCGCGTGCGGCGCCACACTGCCGCCCGCCTTGAGCGCGCCGTCATCAAGCGGCGGCTTGCGGACACACGCGACCACGCCAGAGACGACATCGTCGATGAAGGTGAAGTCGCGGCGCATGTCACCGCCGTTGAACACGCGGATCGGTTCGCCGGCGAGGATCGCCTTGGTGAACAGCCACATCGCCATGTCGGGCCTGCCCCAGGGACCATAGACCGTGAAGAAGCGCAGGCCGGTCTGCGGCACGCGATAGAGATGCGCATAGGTCTCGCTCATCAGTTCGTCCGCCTTCTTGGTGGCGGCGTAGAGCGAGAGCGGATGATCGACCCGGTCCTCGACCCTGAAGGGGAGCTCGGTGTTGCCGCCATAGACCGACGACGAGGACGCGTAGACGAGATGGTCGGTCTTGCGGCTGCGGGCGAGCTCCAGGATGTTGAGGTGGCCGGCGATGTTCGACGCGGCATAAGCGCGGGGGTTCTCGATCGAATAGCGCACGCCGGCCTGCGCACCAAGATGGACGATCCGGTCGAACGTCACATCGGACAGGGCCTCGTCCAGGCTGCCCTGGTCGGAGAAGTCGACGCGGATGAACTGGAACCGGTCCCCGCCATGTTCGGCGAGCTGCGCGAGCCGCGCCTCCTTCAGTGCGACGCTGTAATAGTCGTTGAGATTGTCGATTCCGATGACGGAGTCGCCGCCCGCGATCAGGCGCCGGGCCACGTGAAAGCCGATGAAGCCGGCCGCGCCGGTCACGAGAATACGCATCAGGTCGTTTGCTCCCCGCGTCGGGGCCTAGGAAGAGGCGCTCTCGTTGGCAAGCGCTGGTCGATGGACGGATCGCTTTAACCATTTGCGGTTATCCCGGTCCGCTGAATGTTGAGGCCTGAGGGAATCGTATGAAGGGTATCATCCTGGCGGGAGGCGCCGGTACGAGGCTGTACCCGGCGACGCTCGCGCTGTCGAAGCAGCTTTTGCCCATATTCGACAAGCCGATGATCTATTACCCGCTGTCCGTCCTGATGCTGGCGGGGATTCGCGACGTCCTGATCATCTCCACACCTCGCGACCTGCCGATGTTCCGCCTGTTGCTTGGCGACGGCGCGGCCTTCGGGATCAACATCTCCTATGCCGAGCAGCCCGAGCCGCAGGGCCTGCCCCAGGCATTCCTGATCGGCGCGGACTTTCTCGCGGGCGAACCCTGTGCGCTGATCCTCGGCGACAACATCTTCCATGGCGATGGCCTGGGCGCGAAATGCCGCGCGGCGCATGCCGCAGCGGAGGCGGGCCGGTCGACAGTGTTCGCTTATCAGGTCACCGACCCGGAACGCTACGGCGTTGTCACCTTCGATCCGGCGAGCGGACAGGCGCTGGCGATCGAGGAGAAGCCCGTCGCCCCCAAATCGACCTGGGCGCTGACCGGGCTGTATTTCTGCGAAGCCGGGGTCGTCGATATCGCCCGGGGCCTTACGCCGTCCGCGCGGGGCGAACTGGAGATCGTCGATGTGCTGAAGGCCTATCTCGCCGAAGACCGGCTGGATATCGGGCGGCTGGGCCGGGGCTATGCCTGGCTCGACACCGGGACGCATGACAGCCTGCACGACGCATCGTCCTTCGTGCGCACGATCGAGCGGCGCCAGGGGATCAAGGTCGCCTGCCTCGAGGAGATCGCGCACGACCTCGGCTATCTCGACGGCGGTGCGCTGATGGCGCGCGCGGATATGCTCGGCAAGACGGAATATGCCTCTTACCTGCGCCAATGCGCATTGGCGGCGTGATGGCGACGGCTCGCGACACTGCCGGCCCCGGGCCGGATCGCACGGTACTGGTCACGGGCGGCGCCGGCTTCATCGGCTCGGCGCTGTGCCGGCATTTGATTCGCGGTGGACACACCCGCGTCATCAATCTCGACAAGCTGACCTATGCCGGCTCGCTCACCGCATTGGCCGAGGTCGAAAGCTCCCCCCGTTACCGATTCGTGCAGGGCGACATTGCCGATCGCTCGCTGGTGGCGGCGCTGCTGCGCGATGAATCGATCGATGCGGTGATGCATCTCGCTGCGGAGAGCCATGTCGATCGGTCGATCGACGGCCCGGCCATCTTCATAGAAACCAACATAACCGGGACCTTCCACCTGCTCGAGGCGGCGCTGGACCATTGGCGGTCGCTGGAGGGCGAGGCGAGGGCGCGGTTTCGCTTCCACCATATCTCGACCGACGAGGTGTTCGGCGATCTGCCGTTCGACGACAGTCGTTTCAGTGAGGAATCGCCCTATCGCCCATCATCGCCCTATTCGGCGTCGAAAGCGGCGGCGGATCACCTCGTGCGGGCTTGGCACCACACCTATGGGCTGCCCGTCGTCCTGTCGAACTGCAGCAACAATTACGGGCCCTATCAGAACGCGGAAAAGCTGATTCCGCTGACGATCACCCGCGCCATGCGCGGCGAGACGCTGCCCGTCTACGGCAACGGCGCAAACGTCCGGGATTGGCTTCATGTCGACGATCACGCACGCGCGCTCGAAACGATCATGCGGAACGGCGCCCCGGGCGCGAGCTACGCGGTGGGCGCGCGCGAGGAGCACAGCAATATCGCCGTGGTCGCGGCGATCTGCGATCTGCTCGACGAGCGGGCGCCGCTCGTCAGCGTGCGATCGCGGCGCGACCTGATTCGATTTGTGACGGATCGGCCCGGTCATGATCGCCGCTACGCGATCGACCCTGCAAAGATCGAGCGGGAGCTTGGCTGGCAGTCGGAGATCCGGTTTACCCCGGGCCTGGCGGCAACGATCGACTGGTATCTGCGCGAGGCCGCCTCCGCCGTCCAGCCCCCCGGCACATTCCTTCGCGCTTGAGGTGGATGGGCGCTGGCTGGAGAGGCGGGCCGGCCCGGGAAGCCGAAGCGCGATCCATTCGTGCTGACGGAGAGCCAATAGGCGAAGCGTTTCGGGAACGTGTGTCGAGGGACTTCAGCGTGCGGGAGCGCCATCGACGATAGATCACGCGCTATGCGTCAACATCTCCGCGAGTCCCGTGCGCCATATTGCCCGATGTTGCTCTTTTCATTATAATAGATTGATATATAATGATATTTTGCGTATCGTGTCGCCGATATCGCAACCTGAGATATGGGACATAGTGGTGTCCCATATCTTCCGCTCGTGCCCACAGAGCCGTCGCTGGCTGTGATTCAACCATGAGCCGCTATCTGGCATGTTGTTCTTCGCCAGGTCTGTCCCGGCTTGCTCTTTCTTATTGTCGCAACTGGATTGCCAAGGGCCACGCGCGCACGGACCCTGGCGCATGATCAAGGCTACCTGCACGCCGCTGATATATGCTCGATCCTTCAGGCACTCAGGAGACGAGCCGATCGACCTTGGTTGCGCGGGTTCGGTACGGCGCTCCACCGGGCAGGGCCCATACGAAAAAGGGCCGGACTTTCGTCCGACCCCTGATCTTCTGTTCGTTGCTGCAGCGCTTACGGGCTGGCAGGCTTCGAATCGTCGTTCTTGAAGGCGAAGTACGCGCCGAGGCCAGCGGCAATGATGCCGAGACCAAGAACGACGCCGCCGCCGCCACCGCCGCCCGAACCTTCGTCGCTCGAAGCACCGTCCTGAGCGAACGACTTCGGAGCGGTCGCGCAGCTCGACGCGCTGACCGAAAGCACCGAGGTCGGCGCCAGCGGAACGTTGCAGCCCGGGAATGCAACCTGTGCCTTCGCCTGACCACGAGTCACGACGCGATCACCAGCATAAAGCGACTGGCCGACGCTTGCCGGGATCAGCTTGCCGTCACGCGAAACGAACGTACCCTGGCTCGCTGCCGTCAGCTTGCCAACCGACTGCTCGGCACCGGCAAACAGCGGTGAAGAAAGGCTCGCCATCACAATGGCGGCGGTTACCCGCGAAAATCTCATATCAGTCTCCTCCTGAACCGCTTGGAAGTAGGCTCACGACTTGGGATTAGCGTTAAGCCCGGATTTTGTCCACCCAAAACGTTCGCATTTGCACAACTATCTCGTACTGATGCGGTAACACCACACCGCGCAAAAGGTTTCACATAGTAGCGCGCGGGGCCTTATGTCGTTTCTATACCAAACAAAAGGTTAAGCCCTATCGGGGGCTCTCCCCGGCTCATTCGGCTGGCCGCGGCGCGGAACGTCCCGAATCAAGACATGGAAGCTGTTCGACGCCATTGTGCGATTCGCCTGAGGGAGCCCGCGGACCACGTCGTTACGAGAGCGAATCAGGCCGGATCGGCATGTTCTTGTCGCGGTTGCAAGGCGGGAATGATAGACGGGCCTGGTGGATCGACCGACGCCGACGCGATCCGCGCCCTTTTTGCGGGGAATATCTTCGCACTTGCGGGAGGTGACTGGATTTGGCCGAAGATTTGGATCAAGGACAACGGGCACGGCGCGGCGCATGATATTTGCACCGCATCCGCGGGTATTCATGGCTGGAGCGGCACGATGACGATTGTTTCGGGGCGGCGGGATCGAGCCTGATTCATGCTGATGCAACGCAACCTCTCCAGCCTTGTCGGCAACGCGCGATGGATTTCGTCGTTGCGGCTGCAATTGTTCGTCGAGATCCTGCTGGGCGTGCTGCTGCCGCTCGTCGCGCGCTACGGCCTGCATTCCAACTACGATCACCACCCGTCGGCGCCGGCGAGCTTCGTCCTTTCCTTTTTCAGCGTCGTCAGTGCGACATTGTTGTCGCGACGGATCGGCGGTTTTCCGGGTACGCGTACTTTCATTTACGTGTTGCCGACATTCTCCATGTCTTTCGGACTGGCGATCGTGACCGCCATCATACTGCACCTCGACTATAATCGCACGGTTCTGGTCGCAAGTTTCACCCTCAGCGTCGCCGTGGCCTATGCTCTTGCCTATCTCAGCGCCCGCCGCGCAGTCCGGCGGTTCCATGTCGTGCCGGGCGGTAGGACGGGCTTCCTCGAGGATATCGAAGGGGCGGAGTGGCTGCCCCTGACTCAGCCGGCGGTTCCGGTCGGGCGCGATGTGATGATCGTCGCCGACCTCCACCATGATCTGGAATCGCCTTGGGAACGAATGCTGGCCCAGGCCGCGATCAACGGAGTGCCGGTCTATCATGTGAAGCAGGTCCGCGAATTGCTCACCGGACGCGTGCAGATCGAGCATCTGTCGGAGAACAGCTTCGGTTCGCTCCTGCCCAATCTCGCCTATCGCAAGCTCAAGCGGCTGATCGATCTCGCGGCGTGCCTCGTGGTGCTGCCGGCGCTGGCGATCGCGATGACGATGATCGCCCTTGCCATTCGCCTCGATTCTCCCGGCCCCGTCTTCTTCCGCCAGCAGCGTATGGGCTATCGCGGGCGCTCGTTTACGATGATAAAGTTCCGCACCATGCGGCCGCGCAACGACGAGGCCGATCAGGATGCGCGGCGCAAGAGCGCGATCACGCGGGCGGATGACGACCGCATCACCCGCATCGGCCGGTTCCTGCGCCGCACGCGGCTGGACGAACTGCCGCAGATCCTGAACATCCTGGCGGGCGACATGAGCTGGATCGGCCCGCGGCCGGAGGCGATGGATCTGTCGACCTGGTACGAGGCGGAGATTCCCTTCTATTCCTATCGTCACATCGTCAGGCCGGGCATCACTGGCTGGGCTCAGGTGAACCAGGGTCATGTCGCCGATCTCGCCGAGATCAACATGAAGCTGCAGTACGACTTCTTTTACGTGAAGAACTTCTCGGCCTGGCTCGACGTGCTGATCACGATGCGGACCGTCGTCGTGATGCTCAACGGCTTCGGCTCGAAATAGCTTTTTCCATGGTTTCCGATTCTCCAGGACGCGATTCCGTGCGCGAAACCGCCGGCCGCCGGGTGGTCTTCGTCAACCGCTTCTACGCGCCCGATCATTCGGCGACCGCGCAGATCCTGACTGACCTTGCCGAATATCTGGCGGGGCAGGGCTGGGCCGTGGAAATCGTCACCAGCAGGCTGATCTACGGTACCGCGGGCGCCAGCCTGCCGTCGCGAGAGCGGATCAACGGCGTGACGGTCACGCGGGTGGCGACGGTCAACGGCACGAACCTGGGGCTTTCGGGGCGGCTGTTGGCCTATCTGACCTTCTACCTGAGCGCCGGCTGGACGCTCCTGCGCAGCCTCCGTGCGGGCACGATCGTCGTCGCCAAGACCGATCCGCCCCTGATCGCCCTCGTCGCCCTTGTCGCCTGCAAGCTGCGCCGCGCGCGGCTGGTGAACTGGGTTCAGGATCTCTATCCGGAGGTCGCTATCGAAATGGGCATGAGCGGGTTGCGCGGCCCGGTCGGCGGCGTGCTGGGCGCTCTGCGCGACGTCGCGCTGCGGCATTCGACGCTCACCGTCGCGATCGGGCAGCGCATGGCCGATCGGATCGCGCGGCGCGGCGTGGCCGCCGACAAGATCGTCACCATCCCCAACTGGAGCGACGACGAGGCCATCGCGCCCTCCGCCTCGAACAGCCCGGCACTACGCGCCGAGTGGGGGTTGCCCACCGACGCCTTCGTCCTCGAATATTCGGGCAATCTCGGCCGCGCGCATGAGGCCGATACGCTGCTCGCCGCCGCGGGGCTGCTCGCGGATCGATCCGATATCTGGTTCCTGTTCGTCGGTGGCGGTCACGCCCAGACCGAACTGCGCCGCAACGCGGTCGCCGCGGGGCGTGAGCGCTTCGTCTTCCAGCCCTATCAACCGCGCGCGCGGCTGTCGGAGAGCCTCGCGGTCGGCGACGCCCATTGGCTGTCGCTCCGGCCCGAATTCGAGGGCCTGATCGTGCCGAGCAAGGTATTCGGCATCGCCGCCGCGGCGCGGCCGATCGTCGCGGTGTGCGATCCCGGGGGCGAGGTACCGTCGATGATCGCCGGTCCCGGCGCAGGGGTGACGGTGGCGCCGGGTGACGCGACCGGCCTTGCCGCTGCGATCGCCGGGCTGGCGGACGACCTGGCGGCGTGCCGCGCGATGGGCGACCGAGCGCGGACGATGCTGCAACAGGGGTATCGGCGCGGTACCGCGCTGGAGCAATGGGCGCGCGCGCTTGAGACTCTCGTCGCGCGGGGCTAGCTGCGGCTATAAGGCACAAAAGGCTCGAATGATGTTCTCGCGTTTCAGGCAATCGCGCGCCAGGCGCAAAGCACCCGCTGAATGGCACGGCCCGTCCGGCGCTCGCGCGTATGCGATCGGGGACGTGCATGGCCGGCTGGACCTGCTCGAACGCATGATCGCGACGATCGATCGCGATCGCCACCAGAGCGGCCGCGCGCGCGACTATCTGATCCTGTTGGGCGACCTGATCGATCGCGGCCCCGATTCGCGCGGCGTGATCGAATTCCTGATGCGCTTGCCGTCGGACGGGATTCGGCCGGTTTTCCTGATGGGGAATCATGAGGAGATGATGCTGCGCGTCTTGGGCGACGAGCCCGAGGCAGTGCCGCAATGGCTCACCTATGGCGGCTATGAATTCGCGCAAAGCTATGGCGTCGAGGTCGGGCGGCTGGCCGCGCTTGCACCGGCCGAGGCCGCCCATATGATTCGCGCGGCCATCCCTTCGTCTCATCTCAGCTTCATCGAGGGGTTCGCCGACAGCTTCACCTTTGGCGACTTCCTGTTCGTCCATGCCGGCTTGCGGCCGGGCAAGTGCCTGGCGGACCAGGATACGCACGACCTGCGCTGGATTCGGGACGAGTTCCTGAACGACGACAGCGACCATGGCTGCATGGTGGTGCACGGCCATACCATCTCGGCCGAACCGGAGGAGATGGAGAACCGGATCGGGATCGATACCGGGGCCTATCAGACCGGTATCCTGACCGCCGTGCGGATCGAGGGTGCGAAGCGGCGCATGATCAGCGTCGACGAGCGCGATCTATGATGCAGGTTAGCGCATACTGTGCACGCGCAGCAATTTTTGTGCGTGTGCGGTCTGGTGCGACAGGGTTTGAGCCTGTAGCAGCGAGGTAATTCGGTCCAGATCGGGTAAAACGGCGCCTCGGGGCGTCGCCCGAACACAAGGCCTGTTTCACAAGGCGGGGGCATCACGGACGTGGCAAGACTGTACAACAGCCGTAGGCGCATCATGGTCACCGGTGGAGCGGGGTTCGTCGGCTCCCACCTGATCGATCGACTGCTCGAGCGAGGCGACGAAGTGCTGTGCGTGGACAATCTGTTCACTGGCACGAAGCGCAACATCGACCATCTCGCCGGCCATCCGCGCTTCGAGTTCATGCGCCATGACGTGTGTTTCCCGCTCTATGTCGAGGTCGACGAGATCTACAATCTCGCCTGCCCGGCATCGCCGGTCCATTACCAGCACGATCCGGTCCAGACGACCAAGACGTCGGTGCATGGTGCGATCAACATGCTGGGTCTCGCCAAGCGCCTGCGCTGCAAGATCTTCCAGGCCTCGACCAGCGAGGTTTACGGCGACCCCAGTGTCCACCCGCAGACCGAGGCCTATTGGGGCAACGTCAATCCGATCGGCATCCGCTCCTGCTATGACGAGGGCAAGCGCTGCGCCGAGACGCTGTTCTTCGATTACCACCGCCAGCACGGGCTTGAGATCAAGGTCGCGCGCATCTTCAACACCTATGGCCCGCGCATGCACCCGGCCGACGGTCGCGTGGTCTCCAACTTCGTGATGCAGGCGCTGAACGGCGAGCCGATCACGCTGTACGGCGACGGGCAGCAGACTCGCTCCTTCTGCTATGTCGACGATCTGGTCGCCGGCTTCATGGCCTTCATGGACACGGCGCCCGAGGTGTCGGGTCCGATCAACCTGGGCAATCCGGTCGAGTTCACCATCCGCGAGCTGGCGGAGCTGGTGGTCGAGATGACCGGGTCGAAATCCGAGCTGGTGTTCCGTCCGCTGCCGCAGGATGACCCGATGCAGCGCAAGCCCGACATTACCCGCGCCCGCGAGACGCTGGGCTGGGAGCCGTCGATTCCGCTGCGCCAGGGCCTGGTCAAGACGATCGAATATTTCTCCGAGCTGCAGAAGGGCTGAGGCACAGCCGCCACCAGCATGGCAATTCGCCGCAACAGTTTCGTCAACCTGACCGGTAACCTGGTCGGCCTAGTGCTGTTCGCGGCGCTGACGCCGCTGTACTTCCACGTCATCGGCAGCGAGCGTTACGGCATCCTGGCGATCATCTGGGCCTTCCTCTCCTTCTTCGCGGCCTTCGATTTCGGCATGGGGTCGGCACTGACCTATCGCGTGGCGAGCGAACTGCGCGGCGATGTCGCGCGCCAGTCCACATATTTCTGGACCGCGCTTTCGATCAGCCTGCCCGTCGGGCTGGCCACTGGCGGGGTCCTGTTTGGTCTGGTCGGCGGCGGCCTCGGCAATGTCTTCCATCTGACCGACGCCGTCAGGGTCGAGCTGTTCCACTCGGCACCGACCCTGCTGGCAATCGGCGCGTGCACCGTCCTGTTGTCGACTGCGGGCGGGCTGTTGCGCGGGCGCGAATATTTCGTGACGAACGCGGTGCTGGCGGCCCTCGCGCTGGCGCTGTCGATCCTGCTGCCGGTGCTCGCCGCGCTGTTGATCTCGCCCTCGCTCGACATCTTGATCCTCGCGACGCTTGCCGGGCGGGTGATCATCGTGGTGGCGACGATCGTGATCGGCCAGATCTTCCTGCTTGGCGGTGCGCGGCCAGGCGTGTCGCGCGAAGCGGCGCGGTCATTGATCGGCTACGGCGCCTGGTCGTCGGTCGGCGGTGTGATCGAGCTGACGATCTCGTCGGCCGACCGCTTCATCCTCGGCGCCGTCGCCGGCCCGGCAGCGGTCGGCTATTATTCGGTGCCCTCGAGCGTGTTGGCGCGGGTGATGATCTTCCCCACCGCCATCGGCGGGGCGGCGCTGCCGCAGCTGGCGGCCCGATCGCCGGAGGAAGAAGCGATCCTGGCCCGCAAGATCGTCAAGATGGTGACGATGATGACGCCCTGCTTCGTTGGCGGCGTGTTTCTTGCCGAGCCCTTTCTGCACCTGTGGATGGGCGCAGGCTTCGCGAAGATCGCGACCCTGCCGATGCAGGTGCTGCTGCCCGCCTTCTGGCTGGAAGGGATTTCCGCGATCCTGTTCTACCGCCTGCTCGCCCAGGGCAGGCCGAAGACGAGCGCTGCAGTCGTGGCGATCATCCTGCTGCCCTATTGCGCGTTGATCTATTATCTCGCCGGCATTTGGGGCGTCGTCGGCGGGGCTGCCGGCTATCTCGGGCGCAACATCATGTTCGTGATCGGGCGGTCGACCGTCACCCATGCCTGGCGCATGCTGGTGAGCGCCGCCGGCCCGGATTTCCTGTTGCTGCTGGTAGCGCTCGGCACCTGCCTGTTCGCCTTTCCCGCGCAGCCGCCACTGGCCGTCGCGGTTCTGGTGACCGGCGCCTCGATCGCGCTCACCCTGAAGCGTCGCCCTCCGGAGTTCGACAAGATGGTGCGTGATTTCGCTCGTCGTATCGGCATTCAGAGGCTTTTGCCCGCCGCGGGAGGCGGTCACGATGCCTGAGTCCCTTTCGATCCTGCTGGTCGGCTACGCGCATGGCGAGGGCGGGGTGACGACCCATACTCATTGGCTGGCGCATGGGCTGACGCAACGCGGTCACAAGGTCCGCGTTCTGTCGCCCGTACCGCCCCGGGATCTGCCGGAAAGCCCGTGGCCCGATCGCGGTTATGCGGTCGACCATTATGGTGGCGCCAAGGACATGCTGCGGGGCTTTGCCGCGTTGGGCAAGGACCGGTTCGACGTCGCCGTCGTGGCCGGCACCGGCTGGAAGGCGATGGGCGGCGTTCTGGCGAACCGTCGGATCAAGCGGCGCATTTTCTTCGAGGTGATGAGCGGCGATGCGATGGGCAAGGTCGATCCGCGGCGCCTGGTCCACGCGGGTTTCGACGCGATCGTCAGCCTGGCGACCGCCGTCCAGGACAAGGTCTGCAGTGAATTCCACTGGCGCGGCAAGCGCACCATCATTCAGGCCTTGCCCGAGCCGCTCGAACTGCTGGCGACCATCCCCGACCGCGGCGTGGTCGCGCCGGCGGCCGGCAAGATCCGCGCCGTCTATTTCGGCCGGATCGTCCCGCACAAGGGCGTGGGGTTCCTGGTCGAACAATGGGCGGCGCTGTCGCCCTATCTGCAATCGGTCGACGTCTACGGCACGGGCGACGAGCGTGCCGTGCTTGAGCCGCGCATTGCCGAGCTTGGCCTCTCGGACGTGATCCGCTTTCATGGGCGCTATCCGGACGGGCAGGCCTATGCCGATCTGTTGCAGCAATATGACCTGCTGCTGCTGCCGACCGTCGGCCTGGAAGGCGGGCCGCTCGTATTGCTCGAGGCAATGGCCTGCGGCACGCCATTCGTCGCGAACGGCATGGGTGGCGTGCCGGATTTCGACAATCAGGATTGTCGGGTCAGCAAGCAAATTTCCGGCTTCGTGGCGGAGGTCGCCGATATCGCGGGCGCGATGGCGGCCGGGCAGATCGACGGCTCGCGGCTGCAGCGCCACTATCACGACAATTTCTCGTACGAAGTCCTTGTCGGGAAGTGGGAGAGCTATTTCCGTTTCCTCGTGAACGGCAAGTAGGCCGCGAGCGATTATTTTGCTCGCAATCTCCCCGTGGTTGGAAGAAACGCTGCCTTCGGCATGTCCAGAGGGTGATCGGCAGTGAAGCAGGCGGCGGTACTCGGGGCAGCAGGCTTTGTCGGCCGTCACACCGCCAGGGCGCTCGCCGGCGCGGGCTATGAGGTTGTCGGCATCGGCCATGGCACCTGGCTGCGCGACGAATGGCGCGACTGGGGCCTGCGTGAATGGCATGTCGCCGATATCGGCATGGAGGCGCTGCTGACCTATGCCGGCGAGCCCGAGATCCTGGTGCAATGCGCCGGCAGCGGCTCGGTCGCCTTTTCGATGACTCACCCTGCGCAGGATTTCCGGCGCAGTGTCGACTCGACTCTGGCTGCACTCGATTTCGTTCGGCTGCATGCGCCGGAGTGCCGCTTCGTGCTGCCCTCCAGCGCCGCGGTCTATGGCACGGTGGAGCGTATGCCGATCGGCGTCGCCGATCCGCTCCGCCCCGAATCGCCCTATGGCGTGCACAAGACGATCGCCGAGGATCTATGCCGCTCCTATGCGCGCACCTTTGGCGTGCACGCGGCGATCGTGCGGCTGTTCTCGGTCTATGGTGTCGGCCTGCGCAAGCAGCTCCTGTGGGACAGTTGCGTGAAGCTGACCCTGGGTGAGGCGCGCTTTGCCGGTACCGGCGAGGAGCTGCGCGACTGGCTCGACGTGGAAGATGCCGCCGCGCTGCTTCTTGCCGCGGCGGGTCGGGCGAGTGCCGACTGTCCCATCGTCAATGGCGGCACCGGCCAGGCGGCAAGCGTCCGCACCATCGTCGAAGGGCTGGAGCGGGAACTCGGCGTTGCCATCCCGCCGGTCTTTTCGGGCGAGCGACGGAGCGGCGATCCGATTGGCTATGAGGCCGATATCGGCGATGCGTTGGCCTGGGGCTGGCGGCCCGAACGATCACTCGCGGATGGGCTCGCTGCCTACGCCGCCTGGTTCCTGGCAGAATCGCGTTAGGTGTCGCCGCGAGCGCCGATGATCTTCAGGCGAATCTCGTAGAAATAGAGCAACTTCAGAAAGGCGTAGTGGAAGCCCGCTGCGCCATCGAGAAAGCCGAGCTTCAGGAAATAGGTTCCGGCGAAATAGGCCGGCGCGAACCACCAGCGCGATAGATTGCGATATTTAGTCCGCTGGCGCGGCGTCAGCGCCGCCCAGGCGGCATCACCCCGTGCCATCAGATCGGCATGCCGCTTGGCTTCCCAGCTCGCATAGGCATTGTGGCGCCCGAGATAATGGTCGATCCCACGATAATCGAGATGATCGATCGGGGCCGCTATCTCGCTGATCTGCCCGTCGAGCACGGGATGCTCGTGCACCTCCATATCGAGGTTGCTCCAGCGCTTGTCGTCGATCCGCTCATATTGGCCCGCGCCGACGCGGAACAGCGCCAGCTTGCGCTGCGGCACGCCGTGTCGAAGCACGCGACCCATGAAATGGTTGGTGTAGTTCAGCCAGAAGCCTGCGACCGCCACATCGGCCGTGCCAAGGGCCTGGCGCAGCTCGGCGACGAATTCCTCGGTGACGCGCTCGTCCGCGTCGAGGAACAGCACCCAGGGCGTGGACGGCGGATGGTTGGCCAGCACCCAGTTGCGCTTCTTCGGAAAGTCTCCCGACCAGTCGAAATCAATCCAGCGCGCGCCGTGCCGGTCGGCGATGGCGCGGGTGCCGTCAGTGCTGCGCGAATCCACCACCCAGGTCTCGGCGAAATCGCCCAGACGCGAGAGACAGGCCTCGAGGTTCTTTTCCTCGTTGCGGGTCGGCACCACCACCGTGATCGGCAGCGCCGTCATCGTTCGCCGACCTGGCGGGCGGGGTTACCCGCGACGATCGCGCCCGCCGGCACGTCACGTACCGCGACGGCACGCGCAGCCACGACCGCGCTGGCGCCTACCGTCACATCGGGACCGATAAAGCAGTCGGCGCAGAGCCATGCCTCGTCGCCGACCGTGATCGACGAGCGGACCAGCGGCATCGTGGGGTCGCGGAAATCATGAGTGCCGGCGCAGAGATGGGCGCCTTGCGAGATGGTCACGCGCTCGCCGATCTTCATGACCGAGAGGTTGTAGAGGATCGCGCGGTCGCCGACCGAGGACCAATCCCCGATCTTCAGATTGGAGGGCATGAAGATTCGCACCGTCGGATAAATCTGGCAGTTCTTGCCGATCCTGGCGCCGAACAACCGCAGCCAGCTTGCCCGGGCACCGTAGAAGGGCCGTGGAATGGCGCGGAAGACCAGCTTGCCGAGGCTCCAGGCGATCCGGGCGCGGCGCTCGGCCGGCGAATAATTGGAGACGCGCCGATTCGCCTCGATGTCGAGGCCCGGGGGAACACCCGATATCGGCTGGGAAGGGTCGATCTCCTCGGACATCGTCAGTCGGCGACGTGATGGGGGCGGGGTCCTCGCCCCGAAAGCCAGGTGAACAGCCCGATATGCTGATCGACGATACGCTCCCAGGTGAAACGTTCCTCGACCAGACGCCGGCCCCGCTCGCCCGTCTCCGCCAGCGCCGATGCCTGGTCGAGGTGATAACTGAGGGCGGTCGCAAGCGATTCAGGCGCGGTCTCGATGCGATACGCACCGCCCGCGACAAAGCCTTCGGGAATGTTGCAAGCGTGAGTCATCAGGACCGGTTTACGATGCGCCCAAGCCTCAAGAACCGTCATCGGCATCCCTTCGCTATAGGAGGGAAGGATGAACGCATCGCAATTGGCGTAAGCGTCCTGCTTTGCCGATCCGAAGAGGCCGCCGGTGAATTCGACATTGCCCAGCCCACGCTCCCGGGCCAGGCGGACGAGGTGCTGGAGATGGTCGCCATCGTCCCACCCGGCGATTTGCAGGACCCAGTCGTCACGGATCGTCGGCGATTTCACGGCCGCGATCGCCCAGGCTTCGATCAGCTCCGCAATGCCCTTTTTTGGATGGATGCGGCCGAGGAACAAGAGCTTCTTGCGCGATTTATCGGCAGGTTGCTCCGGCACATAGTCCGACGCCGGCAGGGAAATGCCGTTGGGAATGACAGCGATCGGCACGCCAAGGCCCAAAGCCTCGATCGCGTCGGCCTCGGCCCAGCACAATGCTCTGAGCACGCCGGCGGATCGCAGATTGGCGTTTTCGAACGCCCATTTTGCCACGCGCTTCTTGATCTGGCTGTTCCGCTGGGCCCAGGGATCGAGCATCCCGTGCGGCGATATCACCAGCGCGCCGCCATTCTTCCGGTTCCAGCTACGTGCCGCGACCGAAGTATGGTTCCACAGGCCGTGCAGATGAAGCGCGTCATAAGGATGGGTATTGAGTTCGTGACTCAGGCCCGGCGCATAGCCGAAACGCTTGGGGCCGATCGACGGAAAGGCGCGGAAGCTGCTCACCTGCCACGCGTCCCGTGCTGAGCCCAGCCCTGCATCGGCGACGCCGTACACGGAAACGCTGTGACCGCGCTCATGCATCAGATTGGCTGGCAACCGGACCGATTCGAACAGCCCCCCAGCGCCGGAACTCAGCGATGTGGTGAGGATGCCGAGGTTGAGCGGCGTGACCCGGGCGGTCATTCGGCCGATATCCTGCGCAGGGCAAACGCCATGACGATCTTCGCGATCAGCGACGGCGCGGCACGCGGCGCGGCGGCGCCGTATCGAGCCGCGCCCGCCAGCCCCTGGCCGAATCGTTCCGGGGCGCATTCCGCCACCAGCGCAAGGCTCGCCTGCCGCATCGCGCTATCATCCTTCACGTTCGCGATTGCCTCCATCGCTTTGGTCAGGGCTCCCATATCATTCGGAGAGAAAGTGAAACCGTTCACTCCGTCGCGCACCAGGACCGGCGCGCAACCGCAGCGATCCGACACGATCACGGGCAGGCTCGTTGCCATCGCTTCATTCACGACAAGGCCCCATTGCTCGACCGTGCTCGCGTGCACGAAACATCCAGCCGTTCCGTAATAGGCCGGCAATTTATCATACTGCCGGAAACCCGGCATATGAACATGGCCTTCAAGCCCCAGGGCGGCACGCTGCTGCTCCAGCGACGCGCGAAGATCGCCGTCGCCGAGCAGCACCAGCGGCCAATCCGCCGGATCGTCGTCGCGACCCTGGCGGAACCGGGCATAGGCCTCGAGCATGAGCGCGAGATTCTTCTTGGGAATGAAGCGATTCGAGGCGAGGAAATACCGGCCTCGGGCCGCCTCGGGCAGTGGCGCGCCGCCCTCACCGCTGGGCATCGGAGCATTCCGGGCAATGTCGGCCATCCGCCGAAAATAGTCGTTGTCGACGATGTTGTAGCCGCGGAAAATCGCGTCGCGGGGCAAGCCGAGCGCGTGGAGATAGTCCGCCTGCCCGTCATTGGTGCAAAGCCCGGCGGTGAAATATTCGAAGACGCGCCGCTTCAGGAATTCGGTGTGCCATTTGCGCTGGAAATCCCACGGGTTGGTTTCCGACATCGCGATGACCGGAATGCCCCGTGCGACCGCCCAACTCGCCAGCGCGAGCGCCATCTGCGATGACCATCCGGGAACCGCGACCGCATCCGGCTTGAATGGTGCGACCTTCGCCTCGATCGCGGCGAATGCGTCGGCCGGTCGACCCGATTTCTTCTCGGTGCTCAGGACGACGCGGGCCATGCCGGCAGGGACGTCCGGCGAATCCCACGCATAGAGGGCGCTGGTCGACGCCCGCTCGACCGCGAGGACCTCGACCTCCTTCGCCGCCGCGTTGAGACGGGCGATGTGGTAGGGGCCGAAATTGTCGAAGGCGATCGCTACGCGAATATTACCGCTCCTTGCGTCCTCAGGGCTGGTATCGCGCTTTTGTTGCAACTGCGAGAGAAACTTTACTGGTTTTAACCTTGATCAGGCCAACTCGGCCAGATAGCCGCGGAGCGTGGTGGCCGCCGCCTTCCAGGTAAAGCGGCGGCCGCGCTCCAGTCCGCGGGCAACCAGACCAGCCCGTGCCGAATCATCGGTCAGAAGACTGTCCAATGCCGCGACATGCTGGTCCGGCGATGACGGATCGACCAGCAATGCCGCGTCGCCCGCGACTTCCGGGATCGAGGAACTGTTGCTGGCCACCACTGCGGTACCGCAGATCATCGCCTCGATCACCGGGATGCCGAACCCTTCGTACAGCGAGGGAAACCAGACGAGCCGAGCGGCGTGATAGAGGGAGCAGAGCGTATCGTCGCTGACGAAACCCGCCATGACGATCGATGCGCCGATCGCCTTTGCCCGCTCGACATAGTCCGGGGTGCATTGCCCTGGCACAACCAGCAGGAGATCCGGATGCATCGCCCGCAATCTGGGCCATGCCGCCAGCGCGACATCGGCGTTCTTGCGATAGGACAGGCCGCCCGACAGCAGGACGAACGGCCGGTCGCGCAATCCGAGGCGCTCGAGCTCGGCTTCGCCTACCGTGTTGGGTGGCTGGAAGAAGCGTTCGGTTGCGCCATTATGAACCACACGGAGGCGATCCTGCATCGCCGGATAGAAATGCGCGATGCGTTCGGCGGAGAACTGCGAAACCGTGTGGAACATGTCCACCTTGCGCTCGAGCTTGCCGTACAGCACCTGCCATTTCGCCTTTTGACGGGCAAAGCCCGCATCGCGGGGCAGGGCGCTGGGTTCGAAATAGGATGCATCGTGAAGGGTGACGACGCTCTTCGCGCGCCGCGTCGGGACATAGGATTCGCTGGTGCAATAGACCAACTCCGCCTCCGGCCACCAATGCTCGGCGCGGGGGCGGCCGGTCGCGATCCACAAGGCCTGCTGCCAGGATGTATCGAGCGCGAAGTCGAGATAGCGATAGTCGCTCCACGGCTTGCCGACCTTGGGAATCACCTCGCGACGATCGGTCCGGTCGACCAGGATCCTGATCTCGTCCTGGCCCAGCAGTTCCAGTTGCTCGACGATGTTTCGCACCACGCGTCCGGCCCCGGTCGCATTGTGGATCCGGCGCAGGTGCACATAGGCGAGCAGCTTCATTGCGGCGTGGCTAGCCAATTCTCCAGCACGATGCCCTCTATCTCGTCGACCGTCGCGGGCGTGAATGTGCCGCTGTCCGTGAGGCGGCGGAGATCATAGCCCGCATCGAGCAGCATGCGCGCAGGATCGGCGGCGCCGAAGCCGGCACGCTCGGTCAGATCCGGGCAGACTTCGAAATAGATCGAAGGGCGAATATCGCTCAGGACTCGCTGCGCGCCGCGCAGCACCAGCGTCTCATAGCCCTCGACGTCGATCTTGAGCAGGCCGATGGCGGTGATGCCCTGCTTCGCGACGAAGCTGTCCAGCGTGATTGCCGGCACCTCCGCGGCATGGCGGCTGCCATCCCTGCTGATGCTTGCCGTGCCGCGTGCGATCGGATCGTTGTCGAACATCACCGTCCCGTCCGCGTCGGACACAGCATAGCGATGGCATGCAACCTTGCTCGCGCCGTTGCGGGCGATATTCGCCTCGAGCGTTTCGAATGTGGTCGGATTGGGCTCGAAGGCGTGGATTACCCGGTCCGGGAAGCGGCGGGCGAGCAACAGGCTGACCAACCCGATATTCGCGCCGACATCGACGATCGGCCCGTCACCGAGCGGGCTCTGCTCGAAGAAGCGCCGCTCCGCCGTGTTGATGAAATCGGGGACCGAATGATATTCGGAGAAGCTGGAAAAGCCGCCGATCTCGATGCCGTCGAGCAGGCGCCGGGAAGGATTGCCTCCCGATTTGGCGGAACTCGCGACCCATGCCAGATACTCGCCCACCATGGAGGGATCGCGGGCGAGGCTGGCTGCGTTGCGGGCCAGTTTCGAACCGAGGCCGGCCATCAGGCGAGACCTTCGGACCGGGTGTTGCGAGCGTGGTCCATCATGAGATCCTCCTGTCAGCGCGCCTATATTAGCTGGAGTTCGATCTGTCCCGCCTCAATTTTACGCAACAGCGTCTTTCGGATTCGGGTCAGCCCGAAAATCGGTGCTTTCAACCATCCCGCGAGAACTCGCGCAAGGCGCCGACAAAGGCGCTCCCCCAAGCCTGTTCGTCATATGCCTTGAATTCCGCGCGAGCCGAACGCGCCATCGCATCGCGTCGGGGGCGGTCTCCCACGATCGCAAGGATCGCATCGGTCAGCGCGTCGACATCGGTTGGTGGTACCATTATGCCGCTCTCGCCGTCCCTGAAATCGACCCCGGCTTCGCGCGTGGCGACGATCGGCAGGCCGGCCGACATTGCCTCCAGCACCACGCCCGCTGACCCTTCGGCCAGTGACGGAAATGCGAGGATGTCGGCTCGCAAAAACTCGACGCGCATCCTGTCCCGCGACACGTGGCCCAACACTTCGATATTCGGTGCGCGAAGCTGCTCAGCCGCCGCGGCGGTCACGCCGCCGGCGAAGACGAACCTGATCGACGGGTCGATGCGGGCAATCCTGGCCGCGGCGAGCGCGACATATTGGGGCCCCTTGCGTAGCTGGATCGATCCGGCGAACAGCACGCGTTTGAGGATCGGGTCATTGGGCTGCTCGAAAGTGAGGCCGGACCCGTATCGAACCAGCCGGCATTTCGCGCGCGCGGCGGGATTGTAGGTCGCGACGTCGTCGATCACGCTCTGCGACGGGCAGAACAGTCCGTCCGAACGGTCGATCATCGCCTGGCTGACCGCATCGAGGGTGGCCGCCGCCTCGGGCGAGTAAGATGCCTCGCACCATTCCGGGAACTTCGCTGCTTCCCGGTTCACCACACGGTGCGCGGAGGGCATGATGAAGACGTCGGAGACGAACTTCGCTCCGTGCGCGACCAGTTCGTCATGTTGCAGGCCGCCGGCGAAATATTGGGAATAGATCACATCGGCTTCACGCAGGTCGCGCTCGCGGAAGTTCCAGCGTTCGGCCTTGTCCGGCGAGCGCCTCTTGGCGACCATCGCGCCGAGCGGGAGACGGCGCAGTACCGATCGCGGCAATCCCGGGATTACGCGGCGCGACAGATGCCGTGCTTTGGGGTGAGCTGACGCTGCGGCCCTCAGGAAGAGATGCTCGAGGGACCCCCCGGAGACGGCGAAGTCGGTATAGAGCGCCTGCAACGCGCCCGCCCGTCGCAGGAAGCGGACAAGGGCATAGTTGTGCCGGGCCCCGGGCTGGATCAAGAGCGTCTTCACCAGTTGACTTCCTTACCCGATGTAGCGTGCTTCTGGGGTCCCCACCAAGTCGACACCTCAGGCCAACGGCGAATATCGCGAACAGGCTGAACGTATCGCGCGCGCAAGTGTGCGCCATGGGGGCGAAGCGTCGGTATAGCGGATTCCCAGGCTCGATCGACCAGCAGGTCTCACGATCCGCCCTGCAATTGCGGCGTAAGCTTCAGGCGCTTGCTTTCGGCAATGGTGATCCGCGCGTAGCGGAAGGGCAGCCAGACCACGAGCAGCAGGAAAGGTAGCGCACACACGAACTCCTGGAAGGCGTGTGTGATGCCGTGAAGGCCGGTGCCCAGCAGCGAGATATAGAGATACTGATCCCTCAGGCCGCCGACCGAGGCCATGCTGAACAGCCAGCCGAAGATCCCGCCCAATATGGCGAAGGCGAAGACGCCAAAATACCAATAGTCGAGAAAAGTGTCCGAGAAGCCCGTTCTGGTTGCGCCGTTCGCGAAGTAGCGATTGCTGAGCGGGTTGTCCGCCATCTTGATCGTCATCGCATTCTTCGCCTCGCGCCCGAAGATGATGGCGGGGAAGTATCGCGATACCATGCCGTTATACAGCGAGATGAAGGGGTGATAATCGCCTATGTCGGTGGCGATCGCGATATCCGTCACGGCGCCTGTTACCTCGGGGGCGGGTACATTCTGCATCTCCTTGCCATATTCGCCCGAGAGCACTTCGCTCGAGGTGAGCGCGCCGACCAACGTGGTGTCGTTGCTCTTCACATAGCCGCGCAGCATGCCGGCCTGATTGACGATGAACGCGCCGATCAGACACCCCGCAAAGAGGAAGAACCTCGGCATGACGAAGTTGCGAACGAGGAAGAGGCTGCCGAAAATGATGATCGCGAACTCGAAGATGAACTCGCGTTTGACAGCGACGAGCAGGCCCGGTGAGAAGATCGCCGTCGCGACGAGAAAGAGGATCAGCGAGGTGCGATTTCTGGTCCGGAGATAGATGAGGAAATTCAGCGCTGCACCAAATACCAAACACTGCGCCAGCATGGCATACACGATCACGATACCGGTCCAACCGGCCTCATATGTTGTTGTTTCTGCCGTCCGTGCCATCATGAAGAAGGCGCCCGCGCCGACCGCGATCAGGACCACCGACGCCTGCGCCATGCGCTTCTCGCTGTACATCATCGCGATTTCGGCTTGCTTCTTCTCCGCGGCCTGCTTGCCGAGCACGCGTCCGCCGAAATATCCCGCGACGAGGAAGATGATGGCCAAGGACATATAGATCCAGGCGATCGTCGGATCGAACGGATCGGCCAGACCGCTGCTTTCGACCGCCCATGCCTGGGGCAGCAGCCACACCGACAGGAACATGCCGACCACATAGGGAAATTCGAACATCTTGCGCGGCATGAGCAGCGGCACGGCACCGAGTGCCATTATCAGTCCGGACAGGATAATCAGCGATGGGCTCACGAGCTTCTCTCTACCAGCGGCATGGGCCTATCGATGCGACAGGAAGGCGAGTTCACCTTCGGCGAGATCGGATCGAACGGCAATAAAGTTCGCCTGAATGAAATTGTCCAGTAGCGGCGCATACTCAAAATACTCGATTCTGTCACGCAACAGCCGGCCGATCCGCATCTGCGGCGTCAGCGCCGCGAAGAAGTCCCGCAGGAAGGTCCGCGAGAAGATGGACATGTAATTATACTCGAACTGGATCACGTCGATGGCCCCCGCATCGATCAGGGTCCGGAAGCCCTCGATCACCTCGAGGTCCTGCCCCTCGGTCGCGATCTTGAGGAACCGGATATGAGTGACGCCGAGTTCGGCGCAGACATCCTCGCCGGTACGGCGTTGCACCTCGACGATCTCGCTCGCCGAGTTGGATAGAGCGTAGGGCAGGATCTCGGCCCTGCCGCCAGCCAGGTTCGCGATGAGCTGCTCGCGAACCGGTGGCACCGGCTCGAACGCGACGAGGCGCGCATCCGGCGCATGATCGACCACCAACCTGCTCCAGTTGCCGACATTCGCCCCGACATCGACGAACACCGCATCCTTCTTCGGCGCGCGCCTGGCGATCGTCTCGACCAGCCAGCGTTCGCCATTGAGATCGATATTGGTCTCTGCGTTGCTCCACGCCGTCACATAGCGCCGGCAGAAACCGTAAAGGATGTTGCTGAAGGGCGCCCGGGTCGCCGCATGCCACGACATCAGCTGGCGGATCTGTTTGGCGACCACGCTGTATTTCCTAACCGATCCAGGGCGCTATAGACGCCACGCGGTCGTCCCAGCTTTCGAGGTGCGGGTGTCGTCCCCCCGCAGCGGTGATCTTAGCAGAGCGGATCGATCGATCAAGCGCGTCACCCCGCGCCACGACGAAAACGCCGTCCTGCCGAGCGATCTGATCGCAGGCGTCGGTCGCGATGATCGGCTGGCCGATCGCGAGGTGATCCCAGAGCCGCATCGGCGAGCAGAAATGGTTGAATTGGGTCGGTGCGTACGGGATCACCGCGATATCGATTCCCGCCATCCAGGCGTGGATTTCGCCGTGCGGGCGGGCGCCGAACCAATGGACCTTGGGGTTGTCGCGCAGCCGCGCGATCGATCCGTCGGGGTCGGGACAGTCCTGCAAGGGGCCGACCAGGGCGAGCGATCCTACCTCCGCCGAACCTGCCAGCCGGTCGAGGAAGCCGAAGTCGATCCGGTCGTTGAAGACGCCGACCGTGCCGAATACGGGCCCAGCCAATCCGGCCAGGTCGGGGGGGCGTTGGGGCGTGTTGGAGAAGCGGGGTTCGGAGGCATTCGGTGCGACGACGCAAGTTGCTGGATCTAGGTCATATTCTGCGACTGCGCGGTCGTGCAGGGCGGCGCTGACGAAGATCGACAGGGTGGCGATCCGGCACAGTTCGGCTTCCTGCGCGATCGCTGCATCGCCGCCCCAGCCGGCATAGCCGCGATAATCGTCGGAGCAGTAATAGACGATGCGAGCCCTGCCGCGCAGGCGCCTGGCGAGAGGGAGATAATGGAACGAGGTGAAGATTGCCGTGTCGATCGTGCCACCGCGCGCTGCGGCCAACGCCCTGGCCTGATGAAGCAGCAGCGGCATCCCCAGGATCGCGGTGCGGCTCGCCCAGCCCGGCGGGAGCGAGACGGGAGTCAGCCCTTCCTCGTCGGGCAAGGCGGGCCCCGACCTCCAGGCGCGGGGCGCGAACAACATGGTGTCCGGCTTGCGACGTTGAAGCGCCTGACCGAATTTCCGACGCCAGATGGTGTTGACGTCGAACTGCGCGATCACGCCGACACGCCTTTATTCGGCCTTCAGGTGGCGGCCGCCGGCCGACGCCTCTTCGACCTTCACTTCGGGTCTCGATGCCATCAGCGCGAGGCCGGCGGCGAGGATCGCGGCGATCGCGCTGGTGCGCGCCGGATAGTCGACCATGCTGTGCGCCAGGATAGCGGCCGTCGCGACGACCGCGGCGCGATCGATCCTGCTCGGCGACCGGGCGAACCAGATCGTCGCGGCGCGGCGGAGCCACCAAAGGCCCAGGCAGACGATCACCAGGGCGCCGACAATGCCGCCTTCGAGGACGAACTCGATATAGTCGGAATGCGAATGGTTGACGAAGACGTTGGTCACCATGCCGGGCTCTTCGAACAGCTTGAAGACCGGGACGAAGCTTCCCGGGCCGCTTCCCACCGGCCAGAAATGGACGAGCGCGTTCGCGGCGACCTTGTACATCGCCGGCCGCGACAACTGGCTCTGCGACATGCTCGGATCGGCGACGATGGTCGGGCCGATGATGATGGCCGCCGCAAGCGCCGCGATCGTCACCACGGCGATCCCGGTTCCGATATAACGGGCCGGCCCAAGCGAGCGCGGGCGCGCGATCGCCCAGCTTGCGATGGTGACGGGCAGGGCAAGCACATAGGCCGCATAGGATTGGGAGATGGCGATACCCATCAGGAACATCGCGGCCATCGCGACGAAGAGCAGCTCGCGACCCTGACCCTTGGATCCGACCGCCTTTTCCGAACCGGCCAGCGACGCGACGAAGGGAATGGCGCACAGCATCAGCGTCGCCTGGTGATTCGCGTTCGCCATCAGGCCGACGGGAAGGCCCTGGTTGCTCGTGGCGTAGAAATAGAGCGGGGAGGTGTTCCCGCTGATCAACTGCGCGACGCCGAGCAACAGCGACACCACCGCCAGAAGCGGAATGAACCAGCGCAGGGCGTTGGAATCGGCGGTGGGGCGCGACAGGATTGCGGCGCCGATCGCCAAAGGCGGCAGCAACGACGCCAGATGCGAGATCGTGCCTGAGGGATTCAGTGACAGCGGCAGCCAGGGTAGCGGGCTGCCCTCCACCGCCAGTCTTTGCACCAGGACATCGCGGCCAGGCGCCAGGGTCCATAGCGACGAGGGCAGGGGTATCAGTTGCAGGCACGCCCAGAAGCTCCAGCACAGGACGATCGCGACGAGCAGCTTCGCCGAGCGCGACAGCGGCGTCGTCGCGAAGCACGCAACGCTATAGCCGAGCACGAGGGTGGCGATCAGCTGCAGCGTCGCATTCGCCAGCTGGCCGCCGCTGCTCGAGCCACCCAGCAGGATGCAGAGCGCCATGAACCCCGGAATCAGCAGCTGCCCGATCATCGTTGCCGGTGTCCGGATGGCGCTCCGGGTCGAGCGGCGAGGGGAGGATCTCGGTTTCATTGCGTCATTTCACCAGCTCGACCGTGACCGATTCGATCAGCGCGCTGGCCGTGCGCGGGAACTCGACAGGTGACCCGACAAGGGTAAGGCGCTGGGCACCGCAGGCGGACGCCGGAACCTGGAACTGAGTAGTATAGCGCTGCCGGTCTCCCTTGAGGCCAGTGATCTTCAGCGCTTGCAAGGGCTCGCCGGCAGTCGGACAGGTTACCGTCCAGGAAAGCTGGTTGTTCTCGTCCGAACCGGACGCGATTACCGACAAGTGGTACCGTCCCGGCGAGAGCAGCAATGTCTGCTCCGCGAGGATTGCGACATTGCCGCCGAGATAGGAAGCGTTCAGCCCTCTCGGCTTGTTGAATTCGCTCGACCCATCGCTGCCGTCGCTCAATTTCCAGTTGAAGGGCAGGGGGCCAGGTAAATCCTGAAACTGCGGATCATAGACCGGCCCAAGCTGCTTCAGCGAGGATTCGGGCAGGAAATTGATCCACGCCAGATAGGCGCGCTCATATTCGTTGTTCTTGAGCAGCGACTGAAGCAGCGCCGCTTGCTCGAACAACACCTGGGTCCTGGCCGAATCCTGCGCCGTCAGCTGATAGATGACGTCCGGCGACATGCCCTGCTGGTTGAGTGCGTACAGGAAATTGGCGCGCCATGGCGGATTGGTCGCCAGCTTGCGAGCGAGCGGGGCGCGGCTTGCGGGGTCGCGGACGACTCCAGTCATCGCGTTGATCAGCCCGGCGGTGCCGGGCGGGCCGATCCTCACCAACCGATCGAAATGCTCGATCGCAGCGCGATAATCGCGATGCCGCAAATCCTGGTCCATGAGCCAGAGCCGCGCGCGAAGGGCGCGTCCGTCGCTGCGCACGGCCAGCGTCATCAGAGCTTTGGCGCGGACGGCATCGCCCTTCTTGTCGGCGGCGAGCCCCAGATAGGTCAGCGCTACGGGATCAAGCGGCGCGGCCGCCAGCAGCCGTTCCGCCCGGCCGGGATCCCTGATCTCGATATTGGGGCCATTTGCCGGCGCGAGCTCGGTAGCGAGCGCGTGGCGCAACGCTGCTACGCTGCCCTTCGCCAAGCCTGCTACGCCAGCCGGGCGCGCGTCGCTCACCGACGCGCTCACCATATGGGTCAGGACCGCTGCTAGCCCGGCGGCTGCACTCGCCGCGCCGAGAAGCGCGAACGCGACCGACCTGGTACTGCTTCCCCCTGTTGCCGCCATCTTGTTTACGACATCAGCTCGATACGCCGCTGCCGATCCTTTTCGTTCTCGCCCTTATCGGCGCCATAACCGTAGCTGTAGCCATAGCCATAGCCATAGCCGTAACCATAGCCTTCGAACTTCGGATTGAACTTGGTCAGCACGACGCCCATCACCCGGGCGCCGGCAGCGCGCAGATGCTTGATCGAGTTCAGTGCCGCCGGCCGGCGGATCGCGCCGGATTCGATGATCACTACCGTGCCGTCGCACGCAGCGCCAAGCAGCGGGGCGTCAGCCAGCCCGAGGATCGGCGGGCCGTCGACCACGATCAGGTCGAAGCGCTCGCGCATGATCGCGAGAAGTCGCGGCAGGTTCTGGCTCGCCAGCAGCTCGGCCGGGTTCGGCGGGATCGGGCCGCTCGGGAGCAGGTGCAGATTGGTGATGTTGGTCGACAGGATCTTCGGCTCGGACAGGTTGCCGCCCGCCAGCAGCGCGGACAGGCCGGTCCCATCGCCTTCCTTGGCGGTAAAGGACGGCTTGCGCATGTCGGCATCGATCAGAAGGACCTTGAGGCCGACCTTGGCGAAGCTCTGCGCCAGGCCCAGCGCCGAGCTCGACTTTCCTTCCGAAGGCTTGGTGCTCGTCACCAGCAGCACGCGGGGCGTGCCCTCGGGCGACGAGAACTGCAGCGACGTCCGGGCGGTGAAATAGGCCTCGGATATCTTCGACCGGGAGATCGACAGTTCCTCGATCAGGGTCGTGTCGCGGGTCAGTTTCGGGATCACGCCCAGCACGCTGACCTTCAGCTTGGTCTCAACATCCTCCGGCACCTTGATGGTGTCGTCGATATATTCGATCGCCAGGATCACTGCGATGCCGAGCAGCGCGCCGATCAACAGGCCCATGATCAGATTGGCGCCAAGCCGCGGGCTGAACGCCCCGCTCGGCGGGATGGCGTGATCGACGATCGATGCCTGGCTCTCGCCGATGCCGCCGGCGACGCCGATCTGCTTGTAGCGCTGGAGCAGCGCGTCATAGAGCGAGCGGTTGGTGTCCACCTCGCGCTGCAGGATGTTGTACTGGATGCTGCGGTCGCGCAGATCGAGCACCGAACCCTTGAGCTCGTTCACGCGGCTCTTGAGGGCGTTCTCGCGGGACAGCGCAGCCTCATATTCCGATCGCAGTGCGCTGGAAACGCCGGCGCGCTCACGCGCGATCTGGCCGTCGAGCACGGCGATCCGCGCCTGCATGTCCTTCATCTGGGGGAAGTCGGGTTTGTAGATCCCCAGCTTCTCCTGATATTCGCCGGACAGGCGCGTGCGCTCGCCCTGCAGGGCGGTGATCGTCGGATTCGAGATGGTCTCCGTGGTGATGCCGTTCCGGCGCGCTTCGTTGTACCGTCCCTCGGCGGCCATTCGGGCATCCTGGGCCGCGGAGAGCGATCCGTTGAGTGCGGTCAGCGACGAGGCGTCGAGCGAGGTTCCGGTGCCCTGGCGGCCGTCCGGTCCCGGCGCGCTTTCGATGTTCACGATGCCCTGCTGGCGCGCATAGGCGACCAGTTGCCGCTCGGACTGGTCGAGCGCTGCCTTCACCGCAGTGATGCGCTGTTGCAGGAAGTTGCGGGCATAGGCGGTCGCGTCATAGCGCCGCTCCAGGCCGGTCGAGATGAAGCTGTCGGCAAAGGCGTTGGAAATGCGCGCGGCTTCGTTGCGATCGGCGCTGACGAAGTTCACGCTCATCAGGCGGCTGGAGCCGACCGGTGCCACACTCAGCCCGCCACGCAGCCGGCCGACAGCGATGTTCTCACGCGCTTCGCGCGATAGCGACTGGGGGGCATAAGCCGGGTTCGATGCCAGGTTCAGGCGCTGCGCCACGCGCACCGCAAGGTCGCGGCTCTGCATCAGGCCGAACTGGGTCGCCATCGCCGCCGGATCGTTGACCACGACCGGCTCGATCGAGGACTCCTTCATGATCTGCGATTCTTGCCGCTTGATCTCGATCGTCGCGGTCGCGCGGAAGAGTGGCGTCGCGAGCAGAGTCATTGCCGTGGCGGCGCCCAGGCCGGCCACCACGAACGCCACGAACAACCAGCGCCACTTCAGCAGGATGCGCATGATCGTCCGAAGGTTCATCTCGAACTCGGGCGTGTCGGGCGGGGGAAGGGCGACCGCCGTCGAAACCGCTCCGCCGGTCTGCACGGAAGGAAGCGAGGTCATCGGACCACTTCCACGAAAGGCTTGGATCGTATCGGTCATGAGGGGAAGCAATCCATTTCGTCGGTTTCAGCTCGCCGTCTCAGAAAGGCCGGAACAAGGCGAGCAATGGAATTGTCTGCATAACGTTCTTGAAGGCGCTCTTCGAGGAAGATCCGTCAACTACGACAATGTCGTCACCGAAGACGGGGGTATCAGCCATCTCGCCACGCCGGATCGACTTCAGATCGAACGCCGCCGCCTGGCGCTGGCCGTTGATCTGGCGGAAGATGACGACACGGCGGGGATTGGCGTCGTCAGTCGTGCCCTTGGCCATCGCGATCGCCTGGAGCAGCGTGGTCGGGCCGGCGATCGGATAGATGCCGGGTGCGCCGACGGAGCCGTCGACCGTGATCCGCGCGCTGGACGCCGATTTGACGATGACCTGAACCTCGGGATTGTTGATGTACTTCTCGCCGAGCTTCTTCTTGATGTCGCCCGCAAGTTCCGCAGATGTCTTGCCGACCGCGGTCAATTCGCCGATCAGTGGCATTGTGATCTTGCCGCTCGCATCGACCGGCAATTCGCCCGAGAGATCGGGGACGCGGTATACGGTGATCGCGAGCTGATCGAGTGCGCCGATCCTGTATTCTACGTCCGGTGTCGCCGCCACGGGCGCATCCGGACGGCCGAAATCCTTGACCTCATAAGGGATGGAGCCGCCGCGTCCGGTCGAGCAACCAACCAGCATAACCGGGACAAGCAGGGCCACGACCATCGTGCGCAGACGATGCAAGAGTTTCATGTCGAATATCCTACGCGTGGCGAATCGCGACGAATAATCGCCGCCGGTCTATGTGGTTACAGGCCCCAAGACCTTTAACCGCGCGGCTCCGTCCGTCAACCCTGCTGCAGAGCAATATGACCGCGGAAAGGCCCGGCAAGAGACGTTGCGGCGGGGCCGAAATCAGGCCATCGCGGCGCCCGTGCGCAGCGTGTCGCTATTGTCCAAAAACCAGCGATAGGTGTCGGCGATCCCCTCGCACAGCGGACGGTGCGCTGTCCAGCCAAGGGCGTTCAGCTTGCCGGTGTCGACCAACTTGCGCATCGTTCCGTCGGGCTTGGTGGCGTCGAAAACCATCTCGCCGCGAAAGCCGACGATGTCGGCAACCATATGCGCCAGATCGCGGATGCTGATCTCCTCGCCAGACCCGACATTGACGATCTCCTCGCCCGAATAGGTCTTCGCCAGGAAGACGAGGGCATCAGCCAGGTCGTCGACATGCAGGAACTCGCGCAGCGGCGCGCCGCTGCCCCAGACCGGCAGGGTCGCAGCGCCGGCCAGCCGGGCCTCATGTGCCTTGCGGAGCAGGGCGGGCAGGACATGGCTCCCCTGCAGGTCGAAATTGTCGAACGGCCCGTAGAGGTTGGTCGGCTGGGCCGAGATATAGTCGCAGCCATATTGCCGGCGATAGGACCGGGCGAGCATGATTCCGGCGATCTTGGCGATCGCATACCATTGATTGGTCGGCTCGAGCGGCCCGGTCAGCAGCGCATCCTCGCGCATCGGCTGGTCGGCATGCTTGGGGTAGATGCAGGACGATCCGAGGAACACGAGCTTCGCGGCGCCGGTGCGGCGCGCGCCCTCGATCACGTTCGCCTCAATCATCATGTTGTCGTAGAGAAATTCGCCCGGCAGCGAGTCATTGGCCGCGATTCCGCCGACCTTGGCGGCGGCAAGGAAGATCAGGTCCGCCGGGTTCGCCGCCATCCACGCGAATGTCGCCGCCTGGTCGCGCAAGTCGATGCGCGCCGTCGCCGAGACGATCTCGCATTGCTCCGACGCCAGTCGACGGATGATCGCGCGGCCGACCATGCCGCGTTCGCCAGCGACCCAGACGCGCTTGCCGGCCAGGGAAAACAAATCGCTCATCTTGATCGTGCCACGTCCCTGTTCGCGTTGGAGGCGGGATGCGCCTTACAATAGTTTCTCATACTCGCCGATGATCTCTGCGCGCGGATAGGCTCTGGAATAAGCGTCCGCAATCTCGCCGGCGCGCCATTCGCCGGCGCGCCATTCGGCCAGGAAGGCGCGGACGATGTTCGCCGCACCCGCCGCATCGTCCAGCGGGATGATCCGGCCGAGCTTGCCCTTGCCGAGGATCTCCGGAATCGCACCAACTCCGGTGGCGATGAAGGGTCGTCCGCGGCTCAGCACCTCGAGTGCGACCAGGCACTGGCCTTCGGATATCGACGGGTTGATGAAAGCATCGCAACTGTCAATCGCGGCAGCGACCGCCTCGCGCGGCACCACGCCGTGAAAGGTGACCGGCAGGTCCCGCGCGCGCGTCGCGTCGCGCAGCCCCCGATCATGTTCGCCCCCGCCGAACAAATGGAGCTCGACACCGCTGGACCGCAGTTCATCGGCGATATCGAACAGATAGAACAGGTTCTTCTGGGGTACGAACCGGCCGAGAAAGCCGAGGCGGAACGGATCCTCGCGCGGCCGTTCGACTGGGGCGGCCGCGGCGACGGGCGGAATATAGGGGACGATGTCGATTGGCCCGGTGAACTGCATCTCGCGCAGGTCATCCGCAAATTCCCGGCTCTGGACGAGGATCCGGTCGAAGCCCCGGCGCACCCAGTTTGGCATCCCCTCTGGCCACAGCTCTCGCGGGCGATAAGCGGTCACGAACACGGTTTCGGTTGGCCTGGGTCGCCGCGCGCGCGCCTTGTCGACGATGCGAGTGAACAGGGGCTCGGGCGGGATCTTGAGGAACACGATGCGATCGGCCTTCGCCAGTTGGCGGCCATGACGCGCGTAGAGCAGGGCGTCAGGCAGGCCGAAACGGCATCCGGCACGCAGCGGCGTCCTGAATACCCTGGTGCCCGCCCGTTCGATCTTACTGAACTGGGGCAGGACCTGTGCCCATACCAGCATCGACCGCTGGTCGCGTCCGGCGGGAAGGTTGGTCAGCAGGTCGAACAGGAACGCCTCGATCCCCCCAACGGCTTCGAAGCCGCCGACGTGGAAAACGATGCGTTCGGGCGGACGCACGGTGTCGGGGCTCTCAGGCATCGGGTCAGGCACTGGCCGGGGGCACATCCCGCTTGCGGAAGACCGAGATCATCGATTTCGCAAGCACGGGAACGCGCCCAACGCGGTAGAAACCGATCTCGTCGAACCCGGTCTTGTCGAACAGCGTCGCGATCGTCCTGCGGCTCCAGAACTTGATATGGCCGCCTTCCCACAGGGCCGTGAAATGGCCTTCCATCTTGCCGCTCGCCGCGAGCGCGAGGTTCTTCAGATAACTGTGATAGGGTGTGCTGACGATCGCGATGCCGCCCGGATTCAGCAGCTCGTTGATCGCCCTGGCATACCCCACCGGCGAATAGACATGCTCGGCCACTTCGAGGCTCAGCACCGTGTCGAAGGTGCCGAAGCGCGCACGCAGATTCTCCTCGGACGACCCCAACTCGAGCCGGCATTCGGGATATTGGCGCTGCGCGATCTCGATCCCGCTGGTCGACGGATCGACCCCGGTGACGGTGTGGCCGCGCTTGGTCAGCATCGACGCGGTGGTGCCGTTGCCGCATCCCAACTCGAAGATCGGGCCTGCCGGTCGATCAGCGAGGATCTTCAGCAGGGTCGGGAACAGATAGGCGTGCGTGTGCGCGGCTTCGCTGTCCTCGTATGCGTAATTCTGCAGTGGCGTTGACATGTTCATTCCATTCGCCGCGCCCCGCTCATCATGATCTGGGCGCATCATGATCGGTCAGGTTGAGTGCGGAGCGTTCAGCCCTTGATCGCGTACAGCGAGCTCGGCCGCTCCTCGTCGGGGCGGCGGACTTCCGCCTCGCGCGCGACGACTTTCAGATCCTCGCGAACCATTTCCGAGACGAGCTCGGCGAGCGTGGTCGTCGCTTCCCAGCCGAGCACGCGCTTGGCCTTGGCGGGGTTGCCGATCAGCAGATCGACTTCGGTCGGGCGGAAATAGCGCGAATCGACCTTGACCAGCGGCTTGCCGGTCTTGGTGCAGTGGCCGACCTCGTCGACGCCGGTGCCGCTCCACTCGACCCCGATGCCGACCTCGGCGAAGCTCAATTCGACAAAGGAGCGGACGGTCTGGGTCACGCCGGTCGCCAGCACGAAATCGTCGCCCTTGTCCTGCTGGACGATGCGCCACATGCCTTCGACATAGTCACGCGCATGGCCCCAGTCGCGCTTGGCGTCGAGATTGCCCAGCCACAGCATGTCCTGCAGCCCGAGATGGATCGCGGCGACGGCGCGCGTGATCTTGCGCGTGACGAAGGTTTCGCCGCGCAGCGGGCTCTCATGGTTAAACAGGATGCCGTTCGACGCATGCATGCCGTACGCCTCGCGGTAGTTCACCGTGATCCAATAGGCGTAGAGCTTCGCCGCGGCATAAGGTGAACGCGGATAGAAGGGCGTCGTTTCCGACTGCGGCACTTCCTGGACGAGGCCGTACAGCTCGGAGGTCGAGGCCTGATAGAAGCGTGTCGTCTCGTGCAGGCCGAGCAGGCGGAGCGCCTCGAGCAGGCGCAGCGTGCCGATCGCATCGGCATTGGCGGTGTATTCCGCGGTATCGAAGCTGACCTGCACATGGCTCTGCGCCGCGAGATTGTAGATCTCGTCCGGCTTCACTTCCTGGACGATCCGGATCAGGTTCGTCGAATCGGTCATGTCGCCGTAATGGAGGTGCAGCCGTGCGCCTTTTTCGTGCGGATCCTGATAGATATGGTCGATACGTCCGGTGTTGAACGAGGACGACCGACGCTTCACGCCGTGTACGTCATAGCCCTTGGAGAGCAGCAATTCCGCCAGATAGGCGCCGTCTTGCCCAGTGACACCGGTGATCAGGGCGGTCTTGGTCATGTGATACAGCTCCATGGTTTGTGCGACCGCGAACGTGCCATTTCAGCCCGCCTTACCAACTTGGGGGATAGGGTCCAGTTCTAGTGTCTGAGGCGTGTCTTTTTCCGGTGCGGCCGTGGCCGGCGCGGGCCGGCGGAACTGCACGCGCTTCGACCAGGCCAGGGCCGGGCCCTCGACGAAGCGGTAGAGGAAGGTCGCCGCGGCAATCGAGATGGCGCCGCCGATCAGGAACATCACGAACCAGGGCGGATCGAGCCGGTGGAGGACCGGCAGGACCGTGACGATCACCAGCAGATGGACGAGGTAGAGCGAGTAGGAAATCTTGCCGAAGAAATCGAGCACCGGATTGTAGAAGTTCACATACAGCACGACCGCGATGGTGATCAGCGCGACGATCGAGATGTCGAGCGGCGCCTTGAAGAACAGGGCGACCATGGAGATCGCGATGGCGGCCGCGAAAACCGGCAGGCTGGCCAGCTTTTCCCGATAGAGATAGGTCGCCATGCCCACCATGAAGGACGGCAGATAGGCGAAGATGATCTCGCGCTCGCCCAGCGGCAGCCGTTCCGAAGGGAAATAATCCGGGATGTAGAGCCACATGCACAGCGCGCAGGCGAGGGCGATCGGAATGGGGTATTTGTGCAGGATCGGGAAGATCAGGCCGATGGTGATGTAGAACTGGAACTCGGTGCACAAGGTCCAGAAGACGCTCAGCAGCCACTCCTTGTGCAGCAGCGGCGCGATATAGGCGAAGTGGGCCAGGACCTGCACCACGTCGATGCGATAGGGTGCGTGCTTGACCACGCCGAGCAGGACGTTGAGCAGCAACGTCAGCCCGACGACGACGAAGAAGGGCGGATCGACCCGCACGAACCGCCGCGCGATGAACATCGGGAAGTCCTGAATCCGGTATTTCGTCTTCTGCAGCGAATAGGGCAGCACGAACCCCGAGATGAAGAAGAAGATCGTGACGCCGTAATTGCCGAGGATGCCGAAGGCGGCGATCGCGGCCGGCGCGCCGACATAGGGCGTGGCGACCAGGTGATCGAACAGCACCGTCAGCGAGGCGATGCCGCGCAGATTGTGGATCGATTCGATGCGGCTGCTGGAACGTTTCGGCTTTGCGCCGGTGTCATGTCCAGGCGCTGAAGCGGCATCGGTCGCTCCGATGGCCGGAGTGGTCGGTTCGCTCATCTATACCCCCGCGCCGCGCCGACAAGCTCTCGGCGCGACGGGACTCGGCTAAGGGATCATCGGCGGTGAGTCCAGCGCTCAGCCGGCCCGGAGGTCAGCCAGCAAGGCGCAGCGGCTCCGGGCGAGGTTGGGTGCGCGGCTGATCCGGCCAGATACCGCGCGTGTCATAGACGATCTTGTCGGCGCGCTCGTCGAGCGGGACCGATTTGAACACGTCGTGATCGACCAGCACGATCATGATCGGGCAGGTTTCGATCGCGGTATCGATATCCGTCAGGTGCGCACCAGTGCCGTCAAAGGATGTCGGCAGCGCGGCCGCATAGGGTTCCACGACATGCAGCCGATCCCCGAACCGGGCAGCGAGCGCGGCCGCGACCTTTAGCGCCGGGCTCTCGCGGAAATCGTCGATATTGGCTTTGAAAGCGAGGCCGAGGCAGGCGACCGGCATGCCGGGATGCGCGGCGACCATCGCTTCCGCACGGGCGATGACATAGTCGACCTTCGCGTCGTTCACTTCGCGCGCGGTGCGGATCAGCGGGGTGTTAGGCCGGTCGGCATGGACCAGGAACCAGGGGTCGACCGCAATGCAATGCCCGCCCACGCCCGGGCCCGGCGACAGGATGTTGACGCGCGGATGGCGGTTGGCGAGGCGGATCACCTCCCACACATCGACATCCATCGTGTCGGCGACGCGGCTCAGCTCATTGGCGAAGGCGATGTTGACGTCGCGGAACGCATTCTCGGTCAGCTTGGTCATCTCCGCCGCGCGCGACGTGGTGGTGACGCAGGCGCCGCGCACGAAACGGCGGTAGAAGGCGAGCGCCTTGCGCGCGCAGCGTGGCGTGATGCCGCCGATGACCCGGTCATTGTCGATCAGCTCGACCAGGATGCGGCCGGGCAGCACGCGTTCCGGGCAATAGGCGATGGCGATGTCAGCGCTCTCGCCGGTCTTGCCGGGCACCTTCAGGTCGGGGCGGAGCTGCGCGAGGAGATCCCGGACCTTCTCGGTCGTGCCGACGGGCGAGGTGGATTCGAGGATGACCGCGTCGCCCGCCTTCAGAACGGTGGCGATGGTGGTGGCGGCCTGCAGGACATAGCCGATGTTCGGCGCGTGATCCTCGGCAAAGGGGGTGGGCACCGCGATGACGAAGACGTCGGCCGGCTCGATCGTGGTGGAGGCGCGCAGATTGCCGCGCGCCACGACGCCCGAGACCAGGCCGTCGAGATCGACTTCCTCGATATGCACCTTGCCCGAATTGACCGTGTGGACGACGGATTCGGTCACGTCGACGCCGAGCACTTTCGCGCCGGTGCGCGCAATCACTGCGGCGGTGGGAAGGCCGATATAGCCGAGGCCAAGCACGACAACCTTGAGCTCATTGTCCGAAACCATCGACGACACGTCCCCGCAAACCTGCGCGACGATCGACCGCTCATCGCGGACAACGCGTCGCTAACCGGTTCTGCTTGTCGCGCAGGCGGGTGAAGATTTCGGAAATGCCGGCGTGAAAACCTATCGACGCGAGCTGCGCACGCGCCGTTCGGGACCGCCCTCGTCGCTGGTCAGCACCAGCTTGCGGGGTCGATGGTCCTCCGGTCTCGATCCGCGCCACTTGCCGGTCTTGGGATCGCGGAACAATTCGCGCGAGCAGACCTTGCATTTGGCGAAGACATTGCCTTCGAAAACTCGCTTGGACCCGGATGCCGTCCGATGTCTGAAGACCAGGCACCATAAGCCGAATACGCGCATGCGACCCCGTTCCTCCCCTTGAGCCCTCGACCCGATTCGATCGGGTTCGTATCGGATATGCAGCGCAACGTCCTGAATGAAAAACGATCTCGCGTCTATCGGATCGGAGTCCCGTTACAGACTTGCCCGGACGATGGCGGCGATCCGCGCGCTGCTGTGCCCGTCGCCGAACGGGTTGTGCGCGCGCGCCATCGCCGCATAGGCGGACGGATCGTCAAGCAAGGTCGAGACCTCGGCGACGATGCGATCCGCATCGGTGCCGATCAGCCTGGCCGTGCCGGCGGCGACGCCTTCGGGCCGCTCGGTCGTCTCGCGCATGACGAGGACGGGCTTGCCCAGGGCGGGCGCTTCTTCCTGCACGCCGCCAGAATCGGTCAGCGCGATCTCGCACAGGCCGAGCGCGCGGACGAAATGCGGGTAATCGAGCGGATCGATGCGGGCGATGTTCGGGCGGTCGCCCAGCATCTCGTCCATCACCGATACGACATTGGGGTTGGGATGGACGGGGAACAGGATTGCGGTGTCGGGCCGGTCGGCGATGCGGCCGAGCGCGCGGGCGATATTGGCCATGCCGTCGCCGAAATTCTCGCGGCGATGGGTGGTGACGAGGATCATGCGCTTGCCGGCGAAGCGCGCGGCGATCCCGTCCAGGCCGGCGGCGAGCGACGGATCTTCGGCCAGTCGGGCGCGTGTCGCGTGGAGCGCGTCGATCACGGTGTTGCCTGTCACATGGATCGTCGCGGGATCGATATTCTCGCGCCTCAGCGCGTCGGCGGCGGTGTCGGTCGGGGCGAAATGCTGGTCGGCGATCGGCGCGACGATGCGGCGATTCACCTCTTCGGGCCAGGGCTGCCAGATGTCGCCCGAGCGCAGGCCCGCCTCGACATGGCTAACCGGAGTCTTGCGGTAATAGGCGGCGAGCGCGCCGACCATCGCGGTGGCGGTGTCGCCCTGCACGATCACCCGGTCGGGGCATTCGGCGTCCATCACCTCGCCAAGGCCCGTGAGCAGGCGCGCGGTGAGGCGGTCGAGCGACTGGCCCGGCTCCATCAGGTCGAGGTCGATGTCGGGGGAGAGACCGGCGACGCTCAGCACCTGATCGAGCAGGCCGCGATGCTGCGCCGTGACGCAGGTGCGGACGGTCAGGCCGGGCAGCTGCTTCAGCGCAGCGACGACGGGGAACAGCTTGATCGCCTCGGGGCGGGTGCCGAAGATGACCAGGACCTTGGGGGATGCAGCGGACATGCGCCCGCCCTAGCCGGATTGGCTTAAAGCCGTGCTAACCGCAGGTCGCACAGCCGGGGTCCTTGGGCAGGGCGATGGTGCGGAAGCGGAAGGCGAGGGCGTCGACCAGCAGCAGCTTGCCAGCGCTGTCCTCGCCGAAGCCGACGATCGCGCGCATCGCCTCGAGCGCGGCGAGGCTGCCCAGCACCCCGGTCATTGCGCCCAACACGCCCGCCTCGGCGCAGCTTGTCTCCGGGCGGTCGGGATCAGCGCCGACAAAGCAGCGATAGCACGGCTTGCCGGCTTCCCAGCCGCGGAACAGGCCGAGTTGGCCTTCGAACTGGCCGACCGCTGCGGAGACGAGCGGGATGCGCAGCGCAAGCGCGGCGTCGGCGACCGCCAGTCGGGTCGCGAAATTGTCGGTGCCGTCGAGTACGACATCGGCACCGGCGATGAGGTCGCCGGCGTTGGCGGCATCGATCCGCGTGCGCCGGGTCTCGACCGTGGTGCCGGGGTTGAGCCGGGCGACAGCGGCGGCGGCCGCCTCGACCTTGGGCGCACCGATATCGTCGCTGCCGAACAGGGTCTGGCGCTGGAGGTTCGAAAGGTCGACGCAGTCGTCGTCGATCACGATCAGGCGGCCGACGCCCGCGGCTGCGAGATACTGGATCGCGGGCGAGCCGATACCGCCGGCACCGATGACGGCGACCGTCGCGCGGCGCAGCTTCTGCTGGCCGGCACCGCCGACCTCCTTCAGGACGATGTGGCGCGCATAGCGTTCCAGCTCGGCGTCAGTGAAGCTCATCCGCGCCAGTCATAGACGATGGTCGCACGGTACCAGAGGTCGGCGCCACCGGCACGGGGCTGGGGGTTGGCCCGAGCGAAGCTGACGACGAGGCCGGCGCTATATTGTTCGACCGTCGGGCAATTGATCGCGCGGGGCAGCGAGCGGCGGATCGCGCCGTCGGCGCCGATCAGCGCGGCGACATCGACCTTGAGGACATAATGGCCGTCGGCGGGCTTGGGCTGGGCGCAGCGCCCGGCCGCGATCTCGTCCGCCACGAAACGGGTGAGCGGGGGCGTCACCTGCGGCGCCATCGCGGCGGGCAGTGGCGGAAGGGTTGACCAGTCGGCCGGCACCGCCGGCGCGGTGGCCTGAAGGAGTAGGAACAGCAGCATCAACGCCCAGTCGAGCCGAATCCTCCGGCTCCGCGAACGGTATCCTCCAGCGTGTCGACCTCGTCCAGCACCGCGCGTTGGACCGGGGCCGGAACGAGTTGAGCGATCCGGTCGCCGCGCGCGATGACGAAAGCCTCCTGGCCGAGATTGGCGAGGATCACCTTCACTTCGCCGCGATAGTCGCTGTCGATCGTGCCGGGCGTGTTGAGACAGGTGACGCCGTGCTTGAGCGCCAGGCCCGACCGCGGGCGGACCTGCACCTCATAGCCTGGCGGGATCGCCACCGCGAAGCCCGTTGCGACGGCAGCCCGCGCGCCTGGCTCAAGGGTCAGCTCCTCGGCGGAGACGACATCCATGCCGGCGGCGCCCTCCGTCGCATAAGCGGGCAGGGGAAGGCCGTCGCCGTGCGGCAGGCGCTTGATATGGATCGACAGGGAAGAGGTCATGTCTCCTTCCTACCGCTCAATCCGCCTTTTTGAAGGCCGTTCCGCTTCGCCGGGGCAAAGATTGGGTTGAGCCGTCACCCGCATCACTGGTTGCACACCACCGCGAGCTTGTTGCCGGTCGGATCACGCAGATAGGCGGCATACCATTTGGGGCCATAATCCGGGCGCGGTCCGGGCGGGCCCTCGCAGCTGCCGCCATGCACCATCGCCGCTGCGTGGAACGCGTCCACCTCGGCAGGCGATTTCGCGTTGAACGCCATCATCGTGCCGTTGCCGGCGCTGGCCGGCGCGCCGTCGAACGGCTTGCAGATCCAAACCGTGAATCCCTCGCCGGTACCGCGCTCGGAATAGGCCCGCCATTCCCCGAAGGACATATGCGAGGACCAGCCGATGATCGCCAGCGTCGCGTCGTAAAAGGCGTTGGACTTTGCCGAATCCAGGGCGCCGAGCGTCATGTAACCCGCCATGATTCTTCTCCCTTGTGTCCGGGCGAAATACCGGGGCGTTCGGAACATATCAAGAACAAATGCTAGCGGGCCAGCGCCCCGGCGATCCTGTCGGCGAGTCGCGCGGCCACCTCTTCCTTGGGTAGCCGTTCCCAGCTTTCGACCCCGTCGGGGGTGACGATATGCACTGCATTGGCCGTTCCGCCCATCACATCGCCCGACACATCGTTGGCGACGATCCAGTCGGCGCCCTTGCGTTCGCGCTTGGCGGTGGCGTGCTCGATGACATGCTCGGTCTCGGCGGCGAAGCCGATCAGCAGGGCAGGGCGCCGGGGGCTCTTGGCGAGGATGGCAAGGATGTCGGGGTTCTCGACGAGATGGAGCACGGGCGGCAGCACGCCCTTCTTGATCTTCTGGCCGGCAGTGTCGACGCGCCAGTCGGCGACAGCCGCGACCATCACGGCGGCGTCGACCGGCAGCGCCTGGGCGACGGCATTGGCCATCTCCATCGCGGTCTCGACATCGACCCGGTCGACGCCGGGCGGCGTTTCCAGCGTCACCGGGCCGGCGACGAGAGTCACGCGCGCGCCGAGCTTGGCCAGCGCGCCGGCAATGGCGAAGCCTTGCCGGCCGGACGAACGGTTGGCGAGGTAGCGCACCGGATCGATCGGCTCGTGGGTCGGCCCTGCGGTGACAAGGATATGCTTGCCGGCAAGCGTCACGAGGCGGCGAGCGCCTGCTGGATCGCGGCGAGGATTGCCTCGGGCTCGGGCAGGCGGCCGGGGCCGTACTCGCCACAAGCCATCGGTCCCTCGTCGGGCTCCATCACCGTGACACCGTCGCCGCGAAGCGTCGCGACGTTGCGGCGAGTCGCGGCATGGCCCCACATACGCACGTTCATTGCGGGCGCGGCGAGCACGGCCTTGTCGGTCGCGAGCAACAGGGTGGTCGCCAGATCGTCGGCGATGCCGGCGGCCATCTTCGCCATCAGGTCAGCGGTCGCGGGGGCGATCACGACCAGATCCGCCTCGCGACTGAGCTGGATATGGCCCATCTCCGCCTCGTCCTTCAGGTCCCACAAAGTGGTATAGACCTGATTCTCCGACAGGGCGGCGAGCGTCATCGGCGTGATGAAATGCTGGCCGCCCGCGGTGAGCACGCATTTCACCTCGATACCGGCCTTGCGGCACAGCCGGATCAACTCGCAGGCCTTGTAGGCGGCGATACCACCACCGACGATGAGCAGGATCTTCATCCCAGCCTCCTATCTGACCATTCGCGTGACGATGATCCGCCTCTTGTCGCGCGCCGCGGCGATCAGGTCGCGCAGGGCGTCGGGCACAAAGGCCAGGCCGACCAGGATCGTGGGTGCGATCATCAGCCCCCAATAGAAGGTGTCGGTGCGCCCGAACAGGCTCAGCAGCACGGCATAGGCAGCGAAGACCGCCACTGCCCGGAGCGCGAGCTCGTCATTCCATCCCGCCCAGCCGAACAGGGTCAAGGCGACGAGCAGGGCGGCGAGCCAGGTCGGGGCGAGGTTCAACGCCGTCGACAGCGACATGGTCTTCACGAAGAAGCCGAAGCCCAGCATGCCCGCCCAACCCGGCGAGGCGGGGTCGATTGGGCGGACGACGAGGCTGACGGCATGGGCGTGGACGCCCACGACCACCGCCAGCGCCAGGAGCGCGATGCCCCAGCCGATCGCTTCGCGGCGGCGCCCTTCCGCAAAGGCAAGCACCAGCATGATGCCGACATAGAGCGCCGCGGTCTCGCGGATCAGCATCGCGATCAGGCCGAACGCCACTGCCTCGACCCAACGGTCGCTGCGCCGGAGCGCGAGCGACAGCGCGATCAGCAGGCCGGCCCATATCTCATGAAAGCTCGCCAGCTCGGGCTGGACGAACGCCATCATGCCCCCGCCGAGCAGCACCATCGCGATCGCGAGCGGCGGTGCGCGGGCAAAGGCGGGGCGCAGCCGGATGAACCAGGCGAGCATCACCGCCGCCGCCAGCACATAGAGCAGGATCACCGTGCCGATCGGCGGCATGGCTGCCTGCAGGGTCGCCAGCGTCGGCAGGCGGAAGGTGACGAAGGGGCGCAGCGGATAATTGCCGGTGCGCAGCGCCTGTGCCGTGACCGCATAATAGTCGCCGCCGCCGCGGACCCCCGCGACGATCGTCTCGTAGAGGATGACATCGGCCTCGTCGTCGGCGCGTTGGGCCGGATCGTGGCTGACGGGGGGCGGGCCCGGGCTGACCAGCGCGGCCATGCTGGCGACCAGCAGGATGGCGAGCAACGCGAGCATGATCTGCGCGGTCGGCCGCTTCAGCGCGGCGAAGCGGGAGGGGGCGGTCAGCCAGAGCGGGGTTTGCGGACGGGCCAATGCCTAGCCCCGGACCGTGACGAACTGGCAATCCCGGGGCCGAGTCGAGGCGGACATCAGGGTTGGTTTCGCCCGATTTTCCGCTGTTCGCGTCGCTGTATTTTTTCTTCCGCTGTTATGTTGGATTTCGACCACTTTTTTCCGCCCTGGGATCAATGAGTTGGCCGGTTTTACCGCTGTTACGGATAACAGCGGTAAAACAGCGGAAAAATCAGCGGACTTTCCGCTGTTAAAGGAAGAAAAAACGCTTCGCATCGTCCAACATCCGCCAACAGGGGAAAAGGAGGTTCGGGACCGATACGGCGTCCCGACCGGACCAAGCTGCATTGATGATGCCCGTTTTTGAATCGAGGGCATCGCCAGCGCAGCGGGGCGCCTCATCCTAGCGGACCAGCAAGGTCGCGGCGACCGCCGCGAGCGCGCTGACGATGGCGACCGCGGCATAGCGCCAGCCGCCGCCGATGCGGACGATCTCGATCTCCTTGAGCGGCGGAGCGGGCGGGGCGCCGCCGGGCGCGGGATAGCGCAGCTCGATGTTGCGGATCAGGTCGGGCAGGCGCGCCAGGGTGCGAAGGTCAGTGATGAGCCGGTCGGCCACCGCCGCCTCGGGGCCAAGCTCGGTCCTGATCCATTCGCGCACGAAGGGCGCGGCCGAATCCCACAAATTGATATCGGGATCGAGGCTGGTCGCGACACCCTCGACCATCACCATCGTCTTTTGCAGCAACAGCAGATGCGGCTGAGTCTGCATGTCGAAATCGCGGGTGATGTTGAACAGGCCGTCGAGCATCATGCCGATCGACATATCCTTGACCGCCAGCCCGCGCATCGGCTCGCCGACCGCGCGGAGTGCGGTCGCGAACTCGGCGACATTATGGTGGGCGGGCACATAGCCCGCCTCGAAATGGATCTCGGCAACGCGTTTGTAGTTGCCGGTGATCAGACCGTAGAGGATCTCCGCCAGCCATACCCGGGCACGCCTGTCGATCCGCCCCATGATGCCGAAATCGATCGCCGCGATCCGCCCGTCGGGCAGCGCGAACAGATTGCCCTGATGCATGTCGGCATGGAAGAAACCCTCGGCGATCGCCTGGCGCAGGAAGGCATGGACCAGCGTGTTCGCGAGCTTGGGCAGGTCGTACCCCGCCTCGACCAGCGCGGCGCGGTTCGCGATCTTGATGCCGTCGACCCAGGCAATGGTCAGGACCTTGCTGGTCGTGCGCTGCCAGTCGATCGCGGGCACGATGAAGTCGGGCTGAGCCTCCATCGCATCGGCCAGTTCCGAGGCGGACGCTGCCTCGCGCCGCAAGTCGAGCTCGCGGGCGGTCCAGCGCTTGAACGTCTCGATCACCAGGCGCGGGCGCAGGCGCGACAATTCGCCGCCCAGTCCCTCGATCTGCGCGGCGGCCCATTGATAGGTGTCGATCGCCCGCGCGAATTCCTCCTCGACGCCGGGGCGCAGCACCTTGACCGCGACATGGCGGCCGTCGGTGGTGATCGCACTGTGCACCTGGGCAATCGAGGCGGCGCCGACCGGTACGGGATCGATCGAGGCGAACAATTCTTCGGGCGGGCGCCCGAAGGCGCGCGTCATCGCCGCGTGGATCGTCTCATAGGGCAAAGGCGGGAGCGAATCCTGAAGGCGCATCAGGTCCTTTGCTGCCGCTTCGCCGACGATATCGGGGCGGGTCGCGAGCGTCTGGCCGAGCTTGATCGCAGCCGGGCCGATCGCTTGCAGCGCGTCAGCATAAGTTGGCGTTTCGGGGACGCGGGCACCCAGCCGGGCCACGCGGACGAGGCGGCGGATACGCGTCGGCGTGTTGGGGTCGCGCTCGATCCCGCGGAGCGCACCGTGGCGCGCGAGGATTCGACCCCATTTCAGGAGCCGCCAGAGATGTACGGCGGGTGCGGTCATTTCCTGCTTCCCCGGCTGAAGCCGGAGTCCAGTTGGGAAGGCAGAGGTAACAAAGCACCACGCTTGACCAAGGTTCGTTGCGTAGCTGGGCCCCGGCCTGCGCCGGGGAAGAAGGAGGGCATCAAATCTTCCAGCCGCTATGGATCGCGACCAGCCCGCCCAGCATCGGCTCGACGCTGGTCTGCACGAAGCCGGCCTCGCCGATCATCCGTTCGAAGGTCGGCATGTCGGGGAAACGGCGGATCGATTCGATCAGGTAGCGATAGCTCTCGCCATCGTGCGCGAGCAGCTGGCCGACCCTGGGCACGACCTTGTGCGAATAGGCGTCGTAGATATCGGCGAAGCCCGGCCAGAGCGTGGTCGAGAACTCCAGGCAGAAAAAGCGCCCGCCGCGGCGGAGCACTCGGTGCGCCTCACGTAGCGCCTTGGGGATGTCGGTCACGTTCCGGATGCCGAAGGCGATGGTATAGGCATCGAAGAAGCGATCGGGGAAAGCCAGCGTCTCGGCATTGGCCTCGGTCCATACCAGGCCGTCGATGCCGCGCTTCTGCGCCCGTTCCATGCCGACTTCGAGCATCTGCGGGTTGATGTCGGCGACCGTCACCGAGGCGCCGGATTTCGCAAGTCGGAAGGCGATGTCGCCGGTGCCGCCGGCCATATCGAGTATCTGTTCGCCTTCGCGCGGCTTCACCCGGCGGATGAAGCGGTCCTTCCACAGCCGGTGCATGCCGCCCGACATCGCGTCGTTCATGATGTCGTAGCGCGAGGCCACACTCGAAAAGACGCCGCCGACCCGGCGCGTCTTCTCGTCGGGGGCCACGTCTTCATAGCCGAAGGAAACGGTGTCGCTCATTCGCGTCGCTCTAGCGGAGGGCGCGGCCAGAGCAAACCGTCACGTTTGACTTGTCTGTGCCGTTTCCGTGAAGAAGCCGTATGCCAGAGCTTCCAGAAGTCGAAACCACCGTCAACGGCCTGCGCCCGGTGCTGCAGGACCAGCGGATCACGCTGGTCCAGATGCGGCGTCCGGATCTGCGCCGGCCTTTCCCCGCCGATCTCGGCCAGCGCTTGACCGGTGCCGTGGTGACGGGGCTGGGGCGCCGCGCCAAATACGGACTGATCGATACCGATCGCGGCGACACGGTGATCTTCCATCTCGGTATGTCGGGCAAGTGGCGAATCGATCCGAGCGAGGTGTTGCCGCACGACCACCTGATCGTGGAGACGGCGAAGCATCGCCTGGCGCTCAACGACGCCCGGCGATTCGGCTCGCTCGACCTGGTGCCGACCGAGTCGCTCGCCAGCTATCCGCCCTTTCTCGCGATGGGCCCCGAGCCGCTCGGCCCCGATTTCACCGCGCGCTATCTGCTGAAGGCACTCGACGGCCGGATCGCGTCGATCAAGCTGATGCTGCTCGATCAGCGAATCGTCGCGGGGCTGGGCAATATCTATGTGTGCGAGGCGCTGCATCTCGCGCGCATCGCGCCGATGCGGCCGGCCGGGCAGATCTCGCTGGCGCGGCTCGAACGGCTCGTCGCGGCGGTGCGCACGGTGCTGGAAGCGGCGATCGAGGCGGGCGGGTCGTCCTTGCGCGACTATGCCAGGCCCGATGGCGAGCTCGGCTATTTCTCCAAGCAATGGCGGGTCTATGGTCGCGAGGGCGAGCCCTGCGATTGCGGGGGCAAGGTCGCGCGCTACACCGAGGGTGGGCGGTCCACCTTCTGGTGCCCGAAATGCCAACGTTGAACGAGAGGATCGGACGATGAGCGGACCACGATTCGAGGATCGGAATCTCAGCGGCATCCTGTTCGGCAATTGCAATCTCGCGGGGGCGACCTTCGACGATTGCAACCTGTCGGGCTCGACGTTCAACAACATCAACCTTTCCGGCACGACCATCACTGACGTGAACCTCTCGGGCGTGACGATCGACATCGCCAATGTCGAAGGGCTGACGATCATGGGCCATGACATCGCGGCGCTGATCAGGGCCGAGCATGATCGGGGCCGGTCCTGTTCCTGAGGAACCGGGGGAATCGTCACACGACCGTCATTCGGCCGGTTGACCGACTCACTCATCCTCAGTAAGAGGCCCGCTTTCCGGGGCTGCGGGCTTTGCCGTCCGCGCCCTTTCTTTATTTCAGATCAGAGGGCTTCATGGCGAACACGCCACAGGCGAAAAAGCGAATTCGGCGCAACGCACGTCGCGCTGAAGTTAACGGGAACCGCGTTGGCCGTATCCGGACCTTCGTGAAGAAGGCTGAGGCCGCGCTGGCGTCGGGCGACAAGGATGCCGCGAGCGCCGCGGTTGCAGCGATGCAGCCCGAGCTGGCCAAGGGCGTTGCGAAGGGCGTGCTCCACAAGAACACCGCCTCGCGCAAGTTCTCGCGCCTGACCAAGCGACTCACCGCACTCGCCTGATCCTTTCGGATCGGTCGGAACAACGGCCCGCCGGGATTCTTCCGGCGGGTTTTTTGTCATGTGCGTGCAACCTGGCTTTCATGAGCGCGCAACACGGTTATGTTGCCATGCACGATTTGGTTCCATTTCGGACCGGTTCCATACCCGAATCATGAAAAGTCAGGATTCACCACGATTCGCAGGGGCTGTGGGCATCGCCGTCTGAAATTATCGGGATTTCCCAGCGGCTTGTAAGATTTTTGACGGGAATCCTTGGCGTATGCCGAGTCAATCCCGTTTATTTCGGTTTTGTTACGTGCTTGGGTCTTGCCCGACTCGGTTCGATCTTCATAATCGACCTTCGCCGCGCAGACGTTCCGTCTCTTGCGGTCTTATTTGAGACCTTCGAAGTCAGGCGGACGCTGATTCCGGCTGGGGGGAGGCTTGTCTGTTTGAAATCAGGCGGCCCGGGACGAAACGCCCCGGCACCGGGAGAAGGATTACGTGTTGGCGGGGACTGTTACCGGAGAGGCGGCTCGGTTGAGTGACGCAGCGAAGGCGTGGGGCACGGTGCGTGGGCACCTGCGCGAATCCGCCGGCGTGCGCCTGTTCGACCAGTGGCTGAAGCCGATCGAGCTGATCGACGGTGCCGAGTCGGATACGATTCGCCTCGCTCTGCCGTCCGCCTTCATGACCAACTGGGTCCGCAATCACTACGCCGACCGGCTGTTCCAGGAATTCCGCGCGATCCTGCCCGACGTGCGCAGCGTCTCGATCGAGACTCGCTCGGCCAAGGCCGCGCCGGCGGTGCTGACCGTCGAGGTGCCGGCCGCACCCGCACCTGTCGCGGCGCCAGTATCGGCACGCCCGGCGCTCGACCCGCGTTTCACCTTTGACCGGTTCGTGGTCGACCAGTCCAACCGCGTCGCCTTCAATGCGGCGCAGGCGCTGGCCCAGGCCGGCAAGCCCCGCTTCAGCCCCTTGTTCCTTCACAGCGGCACGGGCCAGGGCAAGACGCATCTGATGCACGCGATCGGCGCGGCCTATCTCGAGGCCTGCCCGGACGCGAACGTCATCATGATGTCGGCCGAGCGCTTCATGTTCGAGTTCGTCCAGGCGCTTCGTGCGCGCGACACCCACAGCTTCAAGGCACGCCTGCGCGCCGCCGACCTGCTGATGATCGACGATCTCCAGTTCATCGCCGGCAAGGACGCGACTCAGGAGGAATTCTTCCACACCGTCAGCGAAGTGATGGCGACCGGCAAACGGCTGGTGATCAGCGCCGACCGCTGCCCGCAGGGGCTCGACGGAGTCGAGGCGCGCATCACCTCGCGCCTGTCGGTCGGCCTGGTGGCGGACATCAAGGCGCCCGACCTGGCGCTGCGCCGCGCGGTGCTCGACCGCAAGCTGGCCGATATGCCCGAAGCCAATGTGCCGACGGATGTGCTCGATCTGCTGGCGACGCGGATCACCGCCAATATCCGCGACCTCGAAGGGTCGCTCAACCGGCTGGTCGCCTATGCGCAACTGACCGGCGAGACGATCGACATGGAGTTCGCCGTGGCGACGCTTGGCGAAGTGCTGCGCGGCGCCGAGCGCCGTGTGACGATCGACGAGATCCAGCGTGCCGTCTCGGCGCATTTCGAGCTGAAGCCGATCGACCTCGTCTCTGCACGGCGTGCAGTGGTGGTGGCGCGTCCGCGCCAGATCGCCATGTATCTCGCCAAGCGCCTGACGACCCGCTCACTGCCGGAGATCGGCCGCAAGTTCGGCGGCCGCGACCATTCGACCGTGATCCATGCGGTGCGCCGTATCGAGGAACTGCGCGACAAGGACCGCGAGATCGATGGCGCGGTGCGGACGTTGTTGCGCGAGCTCGAGGGGTAAAACTCCCCTCCCTGAAAGGGAGAGGCAGGGGTGGGTGCGCGCGTCTGCGCGCTCCAAAAGACTCTGCGGCGTTGACGGCAAAAGAAAAAGGCGGGCATCGAGCCCGCCTTTTTCTTACCCCCGACCCCTCCCTTTCAGGGAGGGGAGATTGGGGTTTACTTCTTCTCCGGTGCGATCGTGATCTTCACCGTCTCACCCGAATTGCCGGGGAAGCCCGTGAACATCGCCTCGACCAGGCGCGGGACCAGATAGGGCAGGTCGTCGTTGCGCGACTGGGCCTTGGCGGTGCCTTCGAACACGCTCTTGCCGTTGTCGGCGCGGTCGATGCGCAGGTTCAGCTCGCTGGTGTAGATGGTGAAGCTCGACACGTCGTTGTCGAACAAGAATGGATCGTTGAAGCCGAAGGCGAAGCGGCTGCGGCCATAATAGCCGAAGCGACCGCCATAGCCGCCGTAACGGCCGAAGCCCGGGCCATAGCCGCCATAGCCGAAGCCGGCCCCAAAGCCCGGCGTGGTCACCACTTTCTCGCGGCCCTTGTCGACGTCATAGCCGATCCTCACCACCAGATCGGCACGCGCCGGATCGGCGGCGGGCTGATAACCTTGAGTCGACAGCTTGGCCGAGACGAGCTGCGCATATTGGCCGAACTCGATACCGCCATCGTTCCGCGGGTCGATCGCCTTGACCACGAAGCTCTGGCCCTGCGCCTGGGGAAGCTGCTGGAAGCGAGAGACCCTGGCGTTGAACGGCGTGGCGCAGCCGCCCAGCGCGAGCAGGGCAACGGCGGCGATGGAGAACATCTTCATGGGCTTGCGACCTTGAGCAGGAGAAGGCGAGAGATCAGGAGAAAAGCGTCGGAAAGTCAGTCGGTTGCAATTGTGCTGCTGCCGTTATGAATAGCGCTTGAATGGCGCGATGCAAATCCTTCAAAAACCGGGGCTCGTCCCTCTGAGATGAGGCCGCCTCCACGGCGCTGCCCGGGGTCCAGTAGGGAAGGTAGTAGTGACGACGCGCTACGCCAAGACCTCTGGCGTCCCCCGACTGGACCCCGGCCTTCGCCGGGGAAGAAAAATGGAAGGCGCTGCGCTCAGACGTGCAAGCCCACCGCCCGCTGTGCCGCCAGAAGCGTCGGCGCGGCGATGGCATTTGCCCGGGCGCTGCCCTTGGCCAGCGCGGCGCCGACCGCGGCGCGATCGCCCAGCAATGCGGTCAGCCGGTCGCGGATCGGCCCGAGCTTCGCCACCGCCAGGTCGGCCAGCGCGGGCTTGAACGCGCCGAAGCCCTTGCCCCCGAACTCCGCCATCACTGCGTCGGTGGTGGTGTCGGCCAGCGCCGAATAGATGGTGACGAGGTTCTTCGCTTCGGGCCGTTCGCCCAGCTCGGCGAAGGTCGCGGGGAGGGGCTCGGGATCGGTCTTCGCTTTCTTGAGCTTCTGCACGATCGTGTCGTCGCTATCGACCAGGTTGATGCGCGACGCGTCCGACGGATCGGACTTGGACATCTTCGCGCTGCCGTCGCGCAAGCTCATGATCCGCGGCGCTGCCTTCGACACGAACGGCTCGGGCAGGGTGAACAGCTCGACCCCGTAATCATTGTTGAACTTGGTCGCGATGTCGCGCGCGAGCTCGAGATGCTGTTTCTGGTCCTCGCCGACCGGGACATGAGTCGCCTGGTAGAGCAGCACGTCGGCGGCCTGCAGCACCGGATAGGTGAACAGGGCGACGCTCTGGCTCTCGCCGCTCTTGCCCGCCTTGTCCTTCCACTGAGTCATGCGGTTGAGCCAGCCCATGCGGGCGGTGCCGCCCAGGATCCAGGCGAGCTCGCTATGCGCCGGCACGCGGGCCTGGTTGAACAGGATCGCGCGATCCGAATCGATGCCGCAGGCGAGCAGGGTCGCCGCCATCTCGATCGAGTTGGACGTCAGCTCGGCCGGCACGACCGGCTGCGACAGTGCATGAAGGTCGGCCAGAAAGAACAGGCAATCCTCGCCCGGCTTCATCGAGTCCTGCATCGCGACCCATTGCTTGATCGCCCCCAGATAATTGCCGAGGTGGAGATTGCCGGTGGGCTGGATGCCGGAGACGACGCGCATGTTGTTCTCGTGTCAGGGGGCGCGCTTGCGCCGAAGGAAAGCAAGGTCGTCGCGAGTGAAGGCACCCAGGACGAAGGTGGCGACCGCATAGACGAAGCCGCCCGCTGCGACCAGCGCCAGCATGGCGCCGGTGCGGATCATCCAGCTGCCATGCAGATAGGGCGTGAGCAGCCCCTGCAGCAGCCACAGGATGCCGCCCATTGCAAGGGCCGCCGCACCGAGCCGCCAGGCGCGGTGGAGCAGGCGCTGGTCGGGCTCGAAATGGCCGCGAACACGCAAGGTGCGGTAGAGCAGGAAGACGTTGACCGTGGAGGCGAGCGCCGTCGCGAGCGGCGGGCCCATATGCTTGAGCGGCACGATGAAGGCGAGGTTGAGCACGAGGTTCACGACCATGCTGATCGTCGCATAGCGGACCGGCGTCCTGGTGTCGGACCGGGCATAATAGCCGGGGGTCAGCACCTTCACGAGGATGTAGCTGGGCAGGCCGATCGAGAAGGCCGAGAGCGCCTGGGCGGTGAAGAACGTGTCCTGCGCGGTGAATTTGCCATGCTCGAACAGCGCAGCGACGATCGGGCCGCCGCACAATACCAGAGCGACGGTCGCGGGCAGGGTGAGCAGCAGGGCCAGCTCCATGCCGCGATTCTGCGAGTCCATCGCCGCCTTGTCCTCGCCCGCGCCGAGCTGGCGCGAGATGAGCGGGAGCAGCACGGTGCCGAGCCCGATGCCGATCAGGCCGAGCGGGAGCTGGTTCACCCGGTCGGCGGTGTAGATATAGGTGACCGACCCGGCGGGCAGCAGCGAGGCGGCGAGCGCGGTCGAGACGACCAGGTTGATCTGCACCGCGCCGGCACCGGCGGCGGCGGGCCAGATCAGCGCCATCAGCTTCTTCACGTCCGGGCTGAGCCGCGGGAGCTTGAGGCGCAGCTTCACACCGCTCCGCCAGCAGGCATGCATCAGCCAGAGCAATTGCAGCAGGCCGGCCACGCTGACGGCGATCGCCTGGTTGCGCGCGGTCAGATACGGGTCGTGATTGTGGAAGAACAGGAGCGCCGCGATCAGTGTCAGGTTGAGCAGGATCGGTGCCGCGGCGTTGACCCAGAATTTGTGCAGCGAATTGAGGATGCCGCCGAGCAGCGACACCAGGCTGATGAACAGCAGATAGGGGAAGGTGAAGCGCGACAGCTCGACCGCGAAGGCGAACTGATCATTGCTGATCCCGTTGAACTTGCCCGACATGGCATAGGTCACCGGCCAGGCGAAGATCTCGACGATGATCGTCATCACGATCAGCACCGGCAGCAGCACCGACAGCGCGTCCTCGGCAAAGGCGACGCCGGCGGGAAGGCCGGGGCCGTCCTTGTCCGCCACCTTGCGGTTGAACATCGGGATGAAGGCAGCCGAGAAGGCGCCCTCCGCGAACAGCGCGCGGAACAGGTTGGGCAGGCGGAAGGCGACCAGGAAAGCGTCCGACGCGAAGCTCGCGCCGACGAAGCGCACGAACAGCGAATCGCGCACGAGCCCCAGCACGCGGCTGGCGAGGGTGAGACCCCCGATCGATCCCAGCGCGCGCGTGAGGTTCATGGCTGTTGGTCCCGCGGGCCCGAGGGAATCAGGCGGTGCCGATTTCCCCGGCTGCGGCCTGATCGCGTGCCTCTGCCTGCTGCATGTAGATCGCGGCGAAATCGATCGGCTCGAGCAGCAGCGGCTGGAAGCCGCCGTCGCGGACCGCATCGGCGAGCACGCGGCGCGCGAACGGGAAGAGCAGGCGCGGCGCCTCTGCCAGCAGGAAGGGCTGGACATGCTCTTCCGGGATGTTGCGCAGGCCGAACAGCCCGGCATAGGTCAGCTCGGCGATGAAGGCGACCTGGCCTTCGGTTTCGGCACGCACCTCGACGCGGAGCACCACTTCGTGGATTTCCTCGCCAACCTGGGCGGTGCCGATGTTGAACTGGACGTCGATCTGCGGCGGCGTGGTGATCTGGAAGATCGCCGGCGCGTTCGGATTCTCGAACGACAGGTCCTTCACATATTGCGAGATAAGCCCTGCCGCGGGCGTCGTGTCGGCGCCATTGGGGAGGGGCTCGGTGCCCGTGATGATGCCGTCGTCCTGCTCGCTCATCGAAAGTCCATTCCTTGAAGATCGAAATATCGGCCGCCCCCTGTGGCGTGCCGGCGACCGCGCGCCTAGCAGGGGGCGGCGGGCAGTTCAACGGCTGCTGCCCGTATCGTGACCTGTATCGTGCGTTGTGCCATTTGAAACGTTGGCGCGTTACGCCTATGTAGGTCGTTAGCCGAAAGTGGAGGCAAGGTGCTCTTTGTAGTTCTTCTCGCGATGGTCGCCGCCTTTTTGGCGTTGCGTCTCTATATGGTGCTTGGCAAGCGGACGGGGCATGAGCAGGTCCTTCCCAAGCCCGCGGAGGAGCGTGCGCCGCTGACGCCGCTGCCTCGACCGATCGAGGTTGCGCAGGAACCGCGCGAGGTTGCGACTCGCAACATCGATCCCCGCGCGGAGGCTGGCCTTCGCGCGATCGTCGCGGCGGAACCGAGCTTCGATGTCGCCCAGTTCGTCGAAGGCGCCCAGGCGGCCTATCGCATGATCCTCGAAGCCTATTGGAAGGGTGACGAGGAATCGCTCGGCTGGCTGGTCGATGACGACGTGCGCGGCGCCTTTGCCGAAGCGATCGCCGAGCGTGCCGCCGCGGGCCATGTGCTCGACAACCGCCTCGTGTCGATCGAGCGGGCGATGATCTCCGACGCGTCGGTCGAGAATCGCCAGGCACGCATCACGGTGCGCTTCGACGCCGATATCGCCGCGGTGACGCGCGATGCCGACGGCAATCTCGTCGCCGGGTCGATGAGCGACGCCGTCGAGACGCATGACGTCTGGACCTTCGCCCGCACGCTGAAGAGCAGCGATCCGAACTGGAAGCTCGCCGACACCGACGAAGCGTGACCGCCGTGCGTCGCGGGGGGATTGTCGCGCTGGCGCTGGTGCTGAGCGCCTGTAGCGGCGGTGTCGTGCCGCGCCCGGCCGGACCTTCCACCATCGTAGCAGCGCCGGTCATCAAGCCGGTTGCCGCGACTCCGATCACGCCGGCCCCTGCTGCCGCTGCGCCCGCGACAGCCACTGCCGCCAAGGCGGGATTGCTGGCCGGCCCGCCGCTCCCATCGCTGCCGATCAACGAGGCGCAGGCCGCGCGGGCGCTTGCTGCGTTCCGGACCAGTTGCAACACCCTCCAGCGGCGCACCGATGCCTCGGGCCTGACCCGCGGCGACGACTGGCAGCCGGCTTGTTCCGCAGCCGCCGGAGTCGGTTCGGGCGGAGCGCGGGGGTTTTTCGCGCAATGGTTCGAGACGGTGCAGGTCGGCGACGGCAAGGCCTTCGCGACGGGCTATTACGAGCCCGAGATTGCCGGATCGCGCAATCGCCGCCCTGGTTATGACGTGCCGATCTATGGCCGGCCGACCGATTTGGTCGATGTCGACCTCAGCCAGTTCAGCGCCGACCTGAAGGGCAAGAAGATCCGCGGGCGCGTGGATGGCAGCAATTTCGTGCCCTATTTCGACCGGACCGCGATCGAGCAGGGCGCGCTGGCGCAGCGCGCGCCGATCATTGCCTGGGCGGCCGACCCGGTCGAGCTGTTCTTCCTCCAGATCCAGGGATCGGGGCGGCTGAAGCTGCCCGACGGATCGGTGATGCGGATCGGTTATGAGAGCCAGAATGGCCGCGACTATACCGGCATCGGCGCGCTGATGAAGCAGCGTGGGCTGCTCGGGCCGGGGCAGACATCGATGCAGGGCATCGTCGCCTGGCTGCGCAGCCACCCCGAGGAGGGCGCCGCGATCATGCGCGAGAACAAGAGTTATGTGTTCTTCCGCGAGCAGCAGACGCCGCCGCTCGGCGCGCTTGGTCTGCCGGTGACCGCCGGGGTGAGCGTGGCCGCCGACCCGAGGTTCGTGCCGCTGGGTGCGCCTGCCTTCCTGTCGATGGACCGGGCCGATGCGACCGGGCTGTGGGTCGCGCAGGATACCGGCGGGGCGATCCGGGGCAGCAATCGCTTCGACACCTTCTGGGGTGCGGGCGACGATGCCGAGGCACGGGCGGGCGGCATGTCGGCGCGGGGCACGGCCTTCCTGCTGCTGCCGGTCGGCACCCTGGCGCGGCTCGCGGCGGAGAGGGCCAGTGGCGGAGCGCCCGTTAACCCCTGACGAAGCCGCGCTCTGGGCGAAGGTGATGGCGACGGTGCGGCCGATGGTGAAAGCCAGGGCGGCGACCAGGGCGGCCATTGCCGTCGCCCGGGCGGAGCCTGTTGCTTCTGCGCCCAAGGCCGTCGCGAAGCCGGTGGCTGGAAAGCCGCCACGCGTCGAGCCGAAAAAGGCGCCCTCGCCCGCGCAGCCGAGTAATACGCTGGACGGCAGCTGGGACCGCCAATTGTCGCGCGGCCTGGTGTCGCCTGACGATACGATCGATCTGCACGGCCATAATCTCGCCTCCGCTTACGCGCTGCTCGACTCAGCGCTCGACCGGTCGATCCGCGCCGGCGACCGGCTGATCCTGCTCGTCACCGGCAAGCCGCCGCGGGCCGAGAGCGAGCGGCCGCATGCGCGTGGGGCGATCCGCGCGGCGGTGGGGGACTGGCTGGCCGGATCGCGCCATGCCGCCTCGATCGCGGCGGTACGCGGCGCGCATCCGCGCCACGGCGGCACCGGCGCGCTCTACATCATTCTCCGGAAACCCCGCGTCCAACGAAAATTTTAACCTCTATCCGCGATAATCGCGGCTCGACCGGACGATTTTTGTCCGCCGCTGCGGGGGATCTCTGGATCGCAATGGAAGGCGTATCGCTCAAGAGTCGTGCCATCGTGTTCGCGATGTGCGCCGGGGCGGTTGCCTTCATTCTCGCGCTCGTGGCGACGTCGAGCGGGCAGATCGGCATCGGCAACGTCTCGCGCGCGCTCATCCCGGCACTGGTCTGCGCGGCGATGTGCTGGGCCTCGGCCGAACGCTCGATCGCCGGGACCGCCTCCGCCATCGACGCGGCGATCGCCCGGCTGACCAGCGCGGCGCATGGCGATCTCGAGGGCGAGATTCCCGCGGAGATCGGCGAGAATGTGCCCCAGCTCGCCCATGCGATGAACGGGCTGTTCCAGCAATTGAACGCCAATCTGGAAAGCGTGCACCGGCTGGCGATGTTCGATCCCGTCACCTCGCTGCCCAACCGCACCAATTTCCGCCGCACCTGCGAGCGGGCGCTGACCGACATGCCGCAGGGCGCGAGCGCCGTGCTGTTCTTCATCGATCTCGACCGCTTCAAGGTGGTCAACGACACGATGGGCCATGCAATGGGCGACATGCTGCTCGGCATGGTGGCCAACCGGCTTCGCGCCGTGGCCGACCGGGTGACCGTCGAAACGGGCGTGCCGCAGCCGCTGATCGGGCGGCTGGCGGGCGACGAGTTCACCATGTTCTTCCCCGATATCCACGATCCGGCCGAAGCCGCGCGGATCGGCCGCGGCGTGCTGTTCGCGCTGAGCGAACCGTTCGACCTGGTCGGCAACGATATCGAGATCGGCGCGTCGATCGGCATCGCGCTCCGCCCGCAGCATGGCGAGAACCTGACGGATCTGATGCGCGCGGCCGACGCCGCCATGTATCACGCCAAGGCAAGCGGCCGTGGCCGCGCCGAGCATTTCACGGAAGAACTCGCCAACCAGATCGCGGATCGTGCTCAGCTGGAGCGGGACCTGCGCGAAGCGATCGAGCAGGACCAGTTCACGCTGGTCTTCCAGCCCCAGGTCGCTGTCTGGGGCGGCGAGATCATCGCGGCCGAGGCGCTGCTGCGCTGGCGCCATCCGCGTGACGGCGTCCGGTTGCCCGGCAGCTTCATCCAGCGTGCCGAGGAGACCGGCCTGATCGTCGAGATCGGCGAATGGGTGATCGGCACCGTCGCCGAGACGATCGCGCGCTGGGGCCATATGGGCATCGAGCAGCGGCTGGCGATCAACATCAGCCCGCGCCAGCTCGACCATGCCAGTTTCTTCCGGCGCCTGCGCGAGGCGATGCGGGCGGCCAATGCGCCCGCCCGGCTGCTCGAGCTCGAGATCACCGAGACGCTGGCGATGCATTGCAGCGAGGAAGTGGTCGAGGCGATCGCCCTGCTGCGCGCTGACGGCGCGACCATCGCGATCGACGATTTCGGTACCGGCTATTCCAACCTGGCGCGGCTGCGCGACCTGCCGGTCGATCGGGTCAAGCTCGACCGCAGCCTGATCGAGCATATCGCGGACAATGCCGAGGCGCGCACGATCGCGCATGCGGTGGTCGGCCTGATCCACGGCATCGGCTGCGAGGCGGTCGCCGAAGGGGTCGAGACTCAGGCACAGGCCGATGTGATGCGCGTGATCGGCTGCGACGTGATCCAGGGCTATGCGATTGCCGCGCCGATGGACGAAGAGGCCTTCATCGCCTGGTCCCGCGGCGATGATCGGCAAAAGGCGGCTGGCTGAAGCTTTTCGCGATCGGCCAATGCGTCGCGAGGCCGGGACTAGCCAGGAACCGACTGAGCGGATCGGCTCATAGAGCGATACCGCAGGTCCAAGCCACATAACCCGACGGATCGGGCGCACTTGCCAGTGCCGCCATTTCCGCTCGTTTCCCGTCGAGCGACGCGCGAGCACCATCTTCTTATTGCGATCGCTTCTCAGTTGCACTAGCAAACCTGTGACTCGGCGTTCGAACGAACCGCGGCGCCACGTCCGGTTCGCGCACGCTCGCACATTTTGGGGATATTGATTGAAACCCACCATATCACTGCTTCTCGGCGGCTCATTGCTCGCGCTGGCGTTCCCGGCAGCGGCCCAGACGGCGGAGGAAAAGGTCGAGTCAGGCGACGATATCGTCGTCACGGGCACCTACACGCTGCCCGACAAGATCGACACGGCGACCGGCCTCGGCCTGACGGTGCGCGAGACGCCGCAGTCCGTCAGCATCATCACCGCGCAGCGCATCCTCGACCAGAATTTGACCACCGTCGCCGACGTGATCCAGAACGGCGTGGGCGTGACGGTCAATGAAGTCGATGATGTCCGAAACAGCTTCTACGCGCGCGGCTTCGAGATCCGGAACTATCAGGTCGATGGCGTGCCGACCGCCTGGACGCTGGCCGGCGGCGCGGGTGAGACCATGGCCGATGTGTCGATCTTCGACCGCGTCGAGATCGTCCGCGGCGCGACCGGCCTGCTCAGCGGTGCGGGCGACCCTTCCGCCTCGGTCAACCTGGTCCGCAAACATGCCGATAGCACCGACTGGTCCGGCTACGCCAACGCCAGTTACGGCAGCTGGAACACCTGGCGCATATCGGGCGATGTCGGCGGTGCGCTCACCTCGGACGGCCGCATCCGCGTCCGCGCCGTCGGCCGCTATGAGGAGGCCGAGAGCTATATCGATCTCTACAACAACCAGAAATTCGTCCTGTACGGCGTGGTCGATGCCGACATCACCGACAACACCTTGCTGCGCGCCGGCATCAGCCACCAGGAAGGTAGGCCCGATGCGCCGACCTGGGGTGCGCTACCCAGCTTTTACACCGATGGCAGCTTCGCGGTCTGGCCGCGCTCGCTGACGCCCGCGGCACCCTGGACTTTCTGGGATACCGTCAACCAGAACATCTTCGCCACCTTGAGCCATGATTTCGGCGGCGGTTGGAGCGTGACTGCCAATTACAACCGGCTCAAGAATGCCCAGTCCACCGAGCTGCTCTACCTCTCCGGTCTGGTCGACAAGGCGACCGGGGATATTCAGTTCGGCTATCCCTACAAGGACAAGGGCAAGAGCATCCAGAACAGCTTCGACGCCCAGGTGAAGGGTCGGATCAGCCTGTTCGGCCGCGATCATGAGCTCGTGCTGGGGGCGCTGCACAGCGTGCAGAACCGCGACGATACGACCTATTCCGCGCTGGCCTTCCTGCCCGGCACGGATTTCGCGACCCTGGGCGGCAGCGCCTATCCCTATCCGGGTTTCTCGACGACCGGCTCGCTGGATGTCAGGGAACGCGTCGAGCAGACCGGCTATTATGGCGCGCTGCGCCTCAACGTCAGCGACCGGCTCAAGCTGATCGGCGGCGGCCGCCTGTCGAGCTGGAAGCAGACGGGCTTCTCCTTCGGGACGACGAGCAATTACGGCGATGACAATGTGTTCATCCCCTATGTCGGCGCACTCTACGACGTCACGTCGAACCATCGCCTCTATGCGAGCTTCACCAAGATCTTCCAGCCGCAGAACGCACAGGACATCAATTTCCGGCAGCTCGCGCCGCTTGACGGCAAGGCCTATGAAATCGGCGTGAAGAGCGCCTTCTTCAACGAGGCGTTGCAAACCTCGCTCGCCCTGTTCCGCATCGAGCAGGACAATCTGGCAGTGCTCCTCGGCATCGCCACGCCGCCCGGCGGTCTGCCGCAGAATTATTATCGCGAGGCTGACAATATTGTGAGCCAAGGTGTCGAGCTCGAGGTCACCGGCAAGCCATTGCCCGGCTGGAACGTCAATTTTGGCGCCAGCCATTTCAAGATCGAGGATGAGAAGGGCGGCCCGATCAACACCGATCAGCCGCGCACCCTGGTCAAGCTGTTCACGACCTACACCCTGCCAGGGGTGCTAAGCGGGCTGACGGTCGGCGGCGGCGTCAATTATCGCAGCAAGGCGTATTCGACCGGCAGCAACCCGGTCACGAACGCAGTCTTCCGGTTCGAGCAGGACGGCTATGCGCTGGTCAGCCTGATGGCCCGGTACGCGCTCACCGAGAAGCTGCAGCTCCAGGCCAATATCGAGAACCTGCTCGACAAGACCTATTACAGCCAGATCGGCTTCTACAGCCAGTATCGCTACGGCGCGCCGCGCAGCTTCACCCTCGGCGCGACCTATCGTTTCTGATGATGAGTGACGGTCTTCTCATCGCGGCGGGAGCCAGCGCGGCGTGCGGGAGCGCGGCATTGCGCTTCGCCTGGTCCCTGCCGAAGCGCTCCCCGGCCTGGAACAGTGCGGGCTGGGGCCTGTTCGCGCTCGGCGTTGTCCTGGGATGGGTGAGCGCCGGCGCCTGGGGAACGGCCGTCGCTTCATTGTTCGGCATGGCGGCGGCGCTGCTGATCCTCGCTTACGCGGCCGGCTCGGCGCCGACCACGACCAACAAGGCATCTAACCGGCGCGCGGGTGCGTTGCCGGAAAGCGGCGAGCCATGGCAGCTCGGGCGACGGATCGTCACCTTCCTGATCGTCGTTCTGGTCGCGATGATCGTCTCGGTCGGGCTGGCCCTCGCGGCGCGCGGTCTCGTGGCCTGGTCGGGTGCGGGTGACGCCAATGCCAATGTCGCGAGCTTCTTCGTGATGCCGCTCGCCTGGACGCTGCTCGCCTTTGCGGTGCTGATGGAAGAACGCCGCGCGAAACAATGGCGGCTGCTGGCGATGTCCGCAGTGCCGGGCATAGTGGCAGTGATCATCGGAGTGGCAGCGTGACGGTCGCTCCCGAAAGCTCCACGGTCAAGCGTGCCCTCTCGGCGCATGCCGCGATCGGCTTGCTGGCAGGTGCGCTGCTCTACATCGTCAGCCTCACCGGGACTCTCGCCGTCTTCTATGAAGAATGGCAGCGGATCGAGCAGCGCAATGCACCGGAAATGACGGCGATCGATCCGCAGGCAGTCCAGCGCGGGGTCGCAGCGGTGCTGGCGAGCGAAGCGGGCAAGCCGAAGACCACGCATCTCTACGTCCATCTGCCGGTCGATACCCTGCCGCGTGCCACGATCACGACCGACACCCAGGCCGTCCATCTCGATGCCCAGGGCGCCGTTGCCGCCAAGGAGGAAATCGCCTGGTCCGACTTTCTGGTCGAACTCCACTACATCCTGAATATTCCGGGCGTCATCGGCATCACCATCGTCGGAGCGCTCGGCGTGATGATGCTGGCGCTGACGCTGTCCGGCGTCATCGCGCATCCGCGCATCTTCCGCGATGCCTTCCGGTTGCGCGCACGCGACAGCAATGGTCTTGGCCTTGCCGACTGGCACAACCGCCTGAGTGTCTGGACCCTGCCATTCACTGTCGCGATCGCGCTTACCGGTGCGCTGATCGGCCTGGGCAGCATCACTGCTTATGGCGTGGCGCAACTCAGCTATCGCGGCAATGTCGAGGCCGTCTATGCGCCGATCTTCGGTGCGGAAGGAAAGCCGGACAAGAAGGCGGCACCCGCGCCGGATGTCGCGACGGCGCTGGACTATATGAAGGCGCACTATCCCGGGTTGCGGCTGACCTATGTCACGCTGCACGACCCGATGACCGCCGGTCAGCACATCCAGATCCTGGGGACGCCGGAGCGCCGGCTGGTCTTCGGCGAATATTATAATTTCGACGGGCTGGGTCGCTTCGTCGGTACGGCAGGCCTCTCCGACGGCGCGCTCGGGCAACAGGCCTCGGCGTCGACGTACAATCTGCATTTCGGCAATTTCGGCGGCTTGCCCGTCAAGCTGGTCTATTTCCTTCTCGGACTGGCGCTGACCGGCATCTGCGCAACCGGCAGCTATATCTGGCTCGGCAAACGCGAGCGCCGCGGTATCCAGGAGCCGCGGCTCCGGGCGCTGTGGGATGCCGTGGTCTGGGGATCGCCGCTGATCCTCGCCGCGACCTTCATCCTGCGCAAGCTGCTCGGGAACGGCGTGCCGCTCGTCGCGACCTACTGGCTCGCCACGGCGGCGCTGATCCCCATCGCGTTGCTCGTCACGACGCGGGGAAAGCTGGAAAAGCTCTTGAGGCGATCCCTGGTCGTGGCGCTGCTTCTGGGCACCGCGCTGGCACTCGGGGTTTCGTGACGATCGTCCGCTTGAGGGCGCGCTGAAAGCCGGTCCTTGCCCATCGTTGCGGGGCGCGGCACACACGCGGGCAACAAGCGAAGGACGTACCCGTTTCCGCCCAGTCATCCGGACTCGCCCAGGTCTATACGGAAATGCGCGGCGAATTGCTGCGGTTCCTGACTGCGCGCCTTGGCGATCCCGCGGCGGCGGAGGACGTGCTCCAGGATTTGTGGCTCCGGCTCCAGGCAGTCGATTCCGGACCGATCGCCAATGGCAGGGCCTATCTCTATCGCGCCGCGCAGAACATCGCGCTGGACGCTGTCCGGGCACGGCAACGTACCGCGGCGCGCGACCGCCAATGGGCTACGGCGCATAGCGGGCCGGGCGCCGAGCCGGCCGACCTGTCTCCCAATGCGGAGGCCGACCTGCTGGCACGCGAGGAAGCCGCTGCGCTGGCATCCGCGATCGCGGCGCTGCCCGAAGCCGCCGGACGGGCATTCCGGCTGCACAAGCTGGAGGGGCTGTCGCACGCGGAGATCGCCGCGCGGCTGGGCATCAGCCGCAGCGGCGTCGAGAAACATATCGCAGTCGCGATGGCGCACCTGCGGCGCGTGATGAAGGACTGAGGTATGCGGGATCGGCGACGTCTGAAGGGTGTAACAGGGCGGCATGATCGCAAGATCGCGCCGATGGTGACGGCATGAGCGCAGAGACGGACGAAGCGGCCGCGCGCTGGCATCTGGCGCAGGCTGACGACGACATGGACTGGATGGCCTTCGCTGAATGGCTGGAGGCCGATCCACGCCATCGCGAGGCCTATGATGCGATCGCCCTGCTCGATGCGCGGATCGATGCGGCGCGGCCGATGCTGTCCCGATTGCTGCCGGCCGAACCGATGCCGCGCCGCGCCCCTCGCATTGCCGTCTGGGGGGCGATCGCGGCCGTCCTGATCGCGGTGATTGCCATCGGCATCCTGCGATGGCCGCAGGACCGGACGCCCGAAACCATCGCCTATCGCGCGCCGATGGGCCAGCCACGCGACGTACGCCTTGCCGACGGCTCCACCGCGACGCTGGCGCCGGGCAGCATCCTGCGTGTGGCCAGGTCGCGCGATGTCCCCATGACGCTCGAGGGCAACGCCTTTTTCGATGTGCGTCACGATGCCGCGCATCCCATGGTCGTGCAGGCTGGCGGCTATGAAATCCGCGACGTGGGGACCCGGTTCGAGGTCTCCACGAGCGGCGGCATGGTGCGGGTTGCGGTGGCCGAAGGACGCGTGGCGGTCCGCTCACCCCATGTCGCCGGCGAGGTGGAGGTCGGTGCGGGCAAGGCGCTGACCCTGACGGGAGCCGGCGACCCGGCCGACCTGCGGCCGGCGCGCGCGCAGTCTGTCGGCGCCTGGCGAAAGGGGGCGCTGGTCTATGACGATGTGCCGCTGGCGATGGTGGCCGCGGACATTGCGCGTTCCACTGGACGTCCAGTGACGATCGACCCGGCGGTCGCTCGCCGCCGCTTTTCCGGCGTGATCGCGCCCGGCGATCGCACGGCCATGGTGGCAGCGCTTGGCGAGTTGACCGGCCTGAAGACACGAACGGATGGCGATGCGATACGTCTTGGCGACAGCGCTGGCCGCTAGCGCCGCGCTTTGCCCCAATCCCGCCCAGGCGCGCGACACCCGATATCGTGTCGATATCGGCGCGGTCGACGTCGCCGATGCGCTCGCTGCGCTGTCGGCGCAGACCGGCATCTCGTTCGCCTCCGACGGCCCGATGCCGCGACGCGCGGTACGGGCGGTGCGTGGCGACATGACGGTAAGCGAAGCGCTCGACCGGATGCTTCGATCCCTCGATCTTCGCGCGGTGCGCGTCGGCTCGCGCGCCTATCGCGTCGTGCGGCGCAAGCCAGTCGATGAGGGCAGGGCGGCCCCCGAGCCGCCTGTTGCCCCCGCCGAGGACGTCATCGTTACCGGGCGCAAGCAATCCGAGATCCTGTCGGGCGTAGCGGCACCCGTCGCGGTCTATGTGCCGGACGGCGAAGACCTGCCCGGAGCCAGCATAACGACCCGCGACGTCGCGCGCGCGACGCAGGGGCTGTCGCTCACCAATGGCCAGGGGGGCGGCCGGCTGTTCATTCGCGGCATTGCCGACAGCCCTTTCAACGGACTCAGCCAGTCGACCGTCAGCGTCCAGTTCGACGATGCGCGCGTGACCTATGACGCGCCCGAGCCGGGCTTGCGGTTGATCGATGTCGCACGCGTGGAAGTGCTGAAGGGTCCGCAGGGGCCGCTCTATGGCACCGGCGCCCTTGGCGGTGTCTATCGCATCGTCACCAACCGCCCGGTGCTCGGGCTGATCGAGGGCGAGGCCGGGCTTGGTATCTCGTCCACCGCAAGCGGAGGCCTGGGCAAACAGGCGGAGGGCGTGCTTAACCTGCCGCTGATCAGCGACCGGGTCGCGGTGCGGGTCGTCGGCTATGCAGCGGCGGATCCCGGATGGATCGACGACGCGAAGTTCGGCCGCGACCTGAACCGGTCGGTGACACTCGGTGGGCGGGTCGCCTTGCGCGTCGTGCCCTTCGACGGCTGGACCGTCGATCTGAGCGCGGTGGTGCAGACGATCGACACGCAGGATAGCCAGTATGTCTATCGTGCCGGCGAAGCCCGCTCCCGCGATGTGCCGGTGCGCGAGCCGCGTTCCGGCAGGGTCGAAATCCTGCAGACCACGATCGCTGGGTCGATCGGGTCGCTTCCGCTGACGATCGTGACGGGGCTGACGAGGCAGAACCAGAGCGATGTCTATGATGCGTCCGCATCGGCGGCGGCGCTCGGCGTTGGGCAGCCCGCGCTCTATCTCGACTGGCGGCGCTATCTGGTGTTCGATCAGGAGGTCCGCCTCGGCTCGGCGCCGGGCAGCCGCTTCGCCTGGGTCACGGGGGCGTCGTTCATGCTGGCGCGAACCGATGCGAACGGCCCGTTACTGTCGGGCAACGGGCCGATGGAAGGGGTCCTGTCAGCTCATCGGCGCGTGATGGAGACCGCGATCTTCGCTGACGGATCATTGCCGCTGCTGCCCCGGTTGAGGCTGGGTATCGGCTTCCGCGGTTTCCGGACGGACACGCGGGACGATCGGTTCGAGCCCGCCTATCTCGCGGCCCGGGCCAAGACCTCGCTCAGCGTCACGCCCAGCGCCTCCCTGTCGTACGAGATCGCGCCCGACCAGCTGCTCTATGCCCGCTTCGGAACCGCGTTTCGGCCGGGCGGTCTCGATACCGGCAACGCCGTCACGCGACGCTATGATGCCGATGAGGTGCGCAGCGTCGATCTGGGCGGGCGCGTACGGCTGGACGGGGGGCGGCTGAGCCTCGACGGGAGCCTGTTCAGGGCGGACTGGAAGAATGTCCAGTCGGACTATCTGCGGGCCAATGGGCTGATAGCCACGCACAATGTCGGCCGGGCGACCATCATCGGTGCCGACCTGTCGGCGGATTGGCGGCTGCCCGACGGGTGGCGGCTGAAAGCGGGCGCGATCTGGCAGCGTCCGCGCCTTCACCATGCCGCGGACGGCAGCGCGCTGTTGCCTGGTGTGCGCTTGCCGGTAGTGCCGGACGTATCAGCGCGGCTTGCCCTGGCGCGCGACGTGGACCTTTACGGGTGGCGGATCACGCCGGGCGTGTCGGCGAACCTGGTCGGCGCCTCGCGCCTGAGCCTCGACGCCGATCTCGATCGGCGGACGCCGGCCTATGTCGTCGGCCGGTTCGGCGTCTCTGCCGGCCGCGACCGGCTGACTCTCCGCGCCGATATCGACAATCTGCTCGACGCGAGCGCCGATACCTTCGCCTTCGGCAACCCGTTCTCGGTGAGGACGACGCGCCAGTATACGCCGCTCCGTCCGCGCACCGTCTCGCTGTCGGCTTCGCGCCGCTTCTAAAAAGATTTCCGGCCGACTGCGGTTTCGCCCGGCGAGCCCGTCATTGCGACGATGAGACCGAACAACCAGCGGCCGCGGCGGGCGGTCTCCCAACATCATGGTAGGAGGAAGTAATGCGTCTATTTGCCGCAGCAATCACGCTGTCCGGGTTCGTGGCGGGACCAGCCCTTGCGCAGGACAAGCCGTTCGAAGGCGCCAGCGTCACCGTCATCGGCGGGGTCGAGGTCAGCCAGTCGTTCGGCGATGCCAAGGTCGGCGCGCTCTATGGCGGGCAGCTTGGGTATGACTGGCAGTCCGACCACATCGTCTTCGGCCTCGAGGGCGAAGTGACCGGCGCGACCGCGACGGACTGCACCACTTATTACTACCCCGGCGGCGCCAACGCCCGATCGTGCGAGAAGCCGGGCCGCGACCTGTATGTGGGCGGCCGTGTCGGCACCGTGCTGGGGGAGTCGACCCTGCTCTACGCCAAGGGCGGCTATACCAATCTGCGCCGGGCCTTCGACTACACCTCGGGCGGGAGCGGGCCGGCCAGCTATTCGGGCAGCGGCACGACTGACGGCTTCCGGGTCGGGCTCGGCGTCGAGAAGCGGCTCGAGAGCGGCCTGACGCTCAAGACCGAGTATCGCTACTCGAACCATGAGGGCCCCTATAGCAGCCACCAGGCCGTGGTCGGCCTCGGTTACCGCTTCTGACGAAAAGGGGGCCGCTTCCACCCGGAAGCGGCCCCTTCTTCATGCGCGAACCGGGCGATCAGAAGGCGAAGGTGATCGTCCCGTGATAGCTCTGGTTGGTCACGTCGCTGCGACCGATCGTGGTGTTCGCACCCACTGACAGCGAGACCTTGTCGCTGGCCGAGAAGGTCAGGCCGGCGCTGGCTTCGGCCCAGTCATTGTCCGAGCTGGCCACCGCGAACAGCGCGTTGGGGCCGACCCCGCCGACGAAGTTCGCGCCGACAAAGCCGGGCTGCCGGCCGAAATCATGCACCCAATAGGCCGAGACGTACGGCTTGACCGTCGCACTGTTGCCGTGCGCGTTGAACCCGGCGCGGGCCTGGACGCTGTCGAGGCTGCCCGGCTTGTACACCAGGGCCGGGCCGCCGCCCGTCTCGTTGATCGTGTCGAACATGATCCGCGTGGCGCGCAGCGAGACGCGGGGATCGAGCACGATCGAACTGCTGACCGGAACCGAGCCGCCGGCTCCGACCTCACCCGAGATGAACAGCGACTGGTCCTTGCCGACCAGGCGATAGTTCGTACCCGCCAGGCTGACGTTGCGGACGGTGCGCGAGTCGAACACGCCCGCGCTGAACGTGCCGTCGAGGAACAGGCCGCCATGCGTCTTGACCTTGCCGTACAGCGTGCCCTGGAAGAGCGTGCTGCTCGCCTCCTGGCCCATAAAGGACGGGGTGGAGTCGAGATCGGTATAGGCAAAGGAGAAGCCGAGCAGCGCGCGCTCGCCAACGTCGGCCTCAAGGCCTGCCGCGACGAACCAGCCGTTGAACTGATCGCGGCCGGCCAGCGGAACGGCGGTCGGCATCGAGGCGCTGTGGCCGTCGATATAGCCGCCCGCAACGAACGCGCTCATCGTCTCGGGCAGCTTGCCTTCCTGGCTGACCATGCCGCCGCCCGCATCGCTGCGGGTTTCCTGCGTGCCGGGCATGCCGGACGAGGCAAGCGCAGCGATCTGGAACGGCTTGCCGATCATCGCGACCGTGCCACCCAGATTGCCGACCTCGAGCGAGGCGAGGCGATCGCGGTAGAAGCGGCCGGTATTGTCGACCGACGCGGTCGCCAGTGCCTGACGGGTGGTCTCGGCGCGGGGCGCGAGGCCCTCGAGCGTGGAGCGGATCGTCGCCGCGTTCTGCATGTCGAGGATGCCGTACAGGTCGCGCAGGTCGTTATAGACGATACGGTCCTGGTCGAGCAGCCTCGCATAGGCGGTCTGCACCGGTGTGTTGGCGACGACATTGGCATAGAGCCCGGCATCGATCGTCACCGAGACCGACTGCGCCTGATAGGTCAGGCGCGGCGTCAGGATGGCGCTGATCGGGGCGGGGGTGGCGAACTTCGTCGTGCCGTCGATCGGCCTTTCGGTGGTGAGGAAGGTGTAATAGTCGCCCGCCCGGATGGTGTAGCCGGCCGCCGGAGCGAAGGTGACGAAGCCGCCCAGACTGGCGGTGCCGTTGTTGGGCGTCGTGCCGGTGAAGCTCGTCGCCTTGACCACGATCTTGTCCGACACGCCGTTCGCGCCAAGGTTGATCGCGACGAGGCTGCCCGACGACAGGATGATATTGCCTTCGAAGGTGAGCGTGCCGGTGGTGGTCGAGGTGCCGGGTGAGATGGTGCCAGCGACGTTGGTGAAGAACGGCGTGCGGATGGTGCCGCTACCGCTCAGGCCGCCGGTCATCATGAAGAAGTCGCCCGGCGTGCGCAGAAGTCCGTCGACATTGATCGTGCCGGCGAACTGGTTGATGTCCATCAGGCTGGTCAACGAGCCGGCCGAGGTGATGTCGAGCGCCGCCGCACCACGGATGGTAAAGCGGTCCACGGTCACGGTCGTGTCGAGGGTGGTCTTACCCGCCGCCGACAGCGTCACGTCGAAATAGCGCGACATGACGTTGGCGAGGCGATCACCGTCGCTGTTGTTGGGCACGAAATTCGTCGCGCCCGGTAGGCCGTTAGAGATGGTTGGCGTGGGGAGAGCCACGACCGTGCCGCTGGTGGTCTGCGATCCGCCCGCGCTCTGGCTTTCCGCGCTGCCGGTGAGATCGGCGACCGTGTCCGTGCCGCGATCGTCACCCGCGACGCCGGCTGTGTCCTGGCCGATCGGTCGGACGACAACCGTCTCGGTGCCGGTGGCGATATCGAGGCAGTCGCTCACGCCACCGCTTTCGAAGCAGGCCTGGCCGAAGCCTGGCTGTTCCGCCGTGCCGGCGCCTGGGGTTGTCGGAACGCCGTTCACCAACGTGCCGTTGGGGCCGATGATCTGGTAGTTGGGATCGAGATTGCTGACCCAGTGCGTCGCGTCGGACCATTTGGCATCACCGGCCTTGGCCGAGACATAGTGATAGGGGTTATTGGCGGCAATCCAGTCCCAATAGAGATAGAGCGGCTGGTAGAAGCTCGCCGTGCCATAGCCGTTGGGTGCCTGGCCGTTGAAGAAACGGGTATAGCCGCCGGAGAGAACGCCGATCACGACCTGCTGCGCGAACGTGCGGTCCAGGATCAGCGGACCGCCGGAATCGCCGCTGGCAGTGATGCCTTCATTAGGCAGGGCATTGTCGCGCCATGCGTTGAAATCGAACACGCTCGCCTGGGGCGTGCCGCGGCGGGGATCGTCGAAATCGATCCAGTAGAGATTCTGGTGCAGGCCGTTGGGCGCGCCGAACAGGAAGGTCTCGAACTCGTCGAGCGAAGCGAGGGCACCGAGCGTGTTCTCGGCGATGCGGCGGCGATAATCGATCCCGCCCGTCGAGCCGGTGGTGCCAGTGCCGTTATTGCCATAGCCATCGATGACGACATGATAGCCGGTGCCGCCAGAGGTGATGGTAGTCGCGGGAAGGGCGGAGAAGAGCAGCGCCCAGGTCGGGATATCCTCGGCGGGCGTGTCGAGTGAGGCGATCGCGACGTCGCCATAGAGGAAGCCCGCCGATTCCGGTTCGAGGGAGAGTGGATTGTAGCGAATCTGATTGGCGTCATAAATGTAGCGCGAGGTGTTGGTGGCATAATTGGACAGCCACAGGTTACGATCGCTGTTGCCCGCGGTATTGACGCTGTTGTTGAAAAAGAACGCGATCGGCTGGCCACCGCTGTTCTGGCCATAGGCAGTCGCGTCACGCTCATTCACGCAGTGCGCGGCAAAGATTACGGTGCGCGGGTTGATCAGTGTTCCGGTGCATAGGCCGATGAAACCGTTCTGCTCGTCCACGATCATCTGGCCCACGCCGGTGACTTTGTTGGGGTCACGCGCCGTGGTCGGCGTGCCCGGATTGGCGATGACGACCTGAGGTTCGAGATAGTCGCTGACCGGCGCGACCGCATAGCCATGCTGGCGTTCGAGGAAGGCACTGGTCGGCGCTTCGGAGACGCTGTCCTGCGCGGCGCGATACGCGTTGGTCGGATCCTCGAGATTGGCGCTCTGCGCATTTGCCGAGCCGGCAATGACGATCGACATCGTGGCTGCCGTTGCCAGCAGAAACGCGCGCGACCGTGCCGACGTCGCCAGAGAAGCGGTCTTATTCATTGAAATACCCCCGTATTCGGATCCAGGTCGAAACCTTTCTCTCAGATGAACAAAGGCTATCGCTGTGGAAGGGAAGGTCAAGCGGCGATGGGGCCGTTACGGAAGTGTACAGGCTGGAAACCACCAATCGTTCCCGGACTGTGTCCCGAAGGTCACAATGTCGATCAAGGTCAGTAGGGGGCAAGTAAGCACCGAGACGAGCGCACGGCCGGTGCTCCCGGTGTTCGTCGGTTTTGACACTGGTCATGTTGAATGATGCATGGATCTGTGGAGGCATGGCTCATCTGAGCTCTCGATATATATCCTCGGTATCCTCGTACAGCTCGCGATACACATCGTACGAGTCCTCCTTCAGCTCGCGATAGATGTCGTCCGTCGTCTCGCGCTCCCGCTCCCGCTGCACGCCATAGCGCCACGGATCGAGCCAGGCGGGCTCGCGCGGCATCACCGGTTCGGCGAAGGTCAGTGCCAGCGCATCGGCGTCGTCGGGCGAGGCGAGGCCGCGGGCCTTCATATGCTCCTTCTTCTCGAGCAGGATCGAGACCTGATCGGCGGCATAGCCATATTCGACGCCGGTCAGGTCGGCGGCCAGCGCCTCCTCGTCGGGGATGGCGCCGCCGGTCAGCCAGCCGCGCATGTTGGTCCACATCTCGGATCTTTTGTTGGCGGTCTGCACGCGCAGATCGCCGGCCCAGACTGCGTCGCGGCCCTTCGCGCCGAACCAGACCTCATAGACATTGTCGAGGCCGAGCTGGCGCAGGCGATCGACCACCGCCGCGCCGATATTGCCGGCATCGACGAAGATCGCGTCGGGATGGAGCGCCTGCGCCTGGAGCGCGACGTCGCCGGCGAGGCTCATCGCATCGACCCGGTGCCAGCGCTTCCACGGGCGCGACCGCGCGTCGCGGCCGCAGCGGATCGCCAGCGTCGAATGATCGTCGCCGAAGCGCGCGCAATCGAGGCCGAAGATCACCGGATCGAGCGTGATCCCGTGCACCTCTCGCGCGCGGGCGAGATCGACCAGGTCGTTGCCGATGAACTGCATCGAGGAGGCAATGGGGAATTGCCCGCGCACGCGCACCTTCACGATGTCGCTGTCTTCGCCATAGGTAGCGACCAGCTCGTCGAGATAGGCCTTGTTGGTACCCTCTACCGTTCGGCTGTCGATCTGCGCGGCGTTCCACAGATGGCGGTGCTTGCCGAAGCATTCGCGGAACGGGCCCGTGTTCATCGTCGGGTTGCCGAAGGCGAGGAACAGGATCTCGGTATCTTCGTCGGTCAGCGCGCCGAGCGCGACCTCCCAGACCTTGGGCGCGATGCCCGAGGCTTCGTCGAAGATAAGGATGATGCGCTTGCCCTGGTTGTGCAGGCCGGCGAACGCCTCGGTATTGGTGACCGACCAGGTGACGAGATCGCTGCGCCAGGAGCGGTCATGGCCGGGCGCGGTGGAGACGAGCGACGTGGCGGTGACGCGGAACCAGTCCTTCGTGAACGACAGGTTGTGCCATTTGGCGATCTCCGGCGCGGTCTTGGTGAGCAGCTGGCTTTCGGTGTTGGCGGTGGCGACGATGCGGGTGTCGATGCCCGTATCGAGACCCCATTTGATCAGCATCGCAATCAGCGCGGACTTGCCGATGCCGTGCCCCGAAGCGCGCGCGATGCGGCACGGGGTGAAGCGGGTGGCGGGGTTGGAGAGGTGGGCGGCGATGGATTCCATCACCTCGCGCTGCCATGCGCGCGGACCGGCTACGCCGCGCAGCGCGCCGTCGCCCCAGGGATAGGCGAGACTGGCGTGGACGAACGGATCATGACGGTGGGCGATCATGCGATCGAACAGCGGCTGGGGGTCTGCGGACTTAGCCATTAGCCACCGCCATTGCGGGGAAAGGGCTCGAACAGGAGAGGGCGCGGGGCGGGTGCGGGGGCGGAAGGCGCAGCCGGAGCCGGAGGCGGGTCCGGATGAACCGGGACCGGCGGGGGCGCCGGGGCTGGTTCGGCGTCCATGGCGGGAGCCGGTTCCGGTTCCTGCTGAAGTTCCGGTTCCTGCTCCGGTTCCGGCGGCGCAGCCGGGGGCAACTCCTGTGATGGCGGCGGTGGCGAAGCCAGCTGTTGTGGCGGCATCGGGTAGGATGGGTTGTAATCCTTGACGCGGGCGAGCGCCCTTTCGATCCGCTCGACGGAGGTCGGCTCGCGCGCTTCCTCCTGATGGTCGCTCCATGTCTTCGGCTGGCGGACGCGGAGCCATTGCCGCGCGGCGACGGGATCGGGCGGGAGATGCTCCTTGTAGGTGGCGTAGACCGGATCCTCGCCGGCGTGCTTGAAGACCCTCGTGCGCTCCACGGTGCACCCGACGGCGCGGGAATAAAGCGCGCGTTCCACCCGGGCGTCGGCGTGCTCCTTGCCGACGACCACCGCCTCGGCGAAGGCTTCGTGGGTGTTGCGCCAGCGATAGATGGTGCGGACGCACACCTGGAAATGCTCGGCGAGCTCTTCATCGGTGGCGCCGAGGCGACACATGGCACGGGCCTGATCGGCAAATTCTGGTTCGTAGATCATGGTGCCGGGATAGCGGCGGCGGGATGAGGTTTGAATCGATGGCCGCGTGTTGGGAATGTCAGGGAGTTTGCTGACATTTTCGATATTGCGGGGCTTAGATAATTATAGATATATTTCAATATGATAGATAAAAAGAAAGTGCGTTGCCACCGGAATCCTTCACTCGACTTCGTGTGTGGCGGCGCCTTGCGATGATCGCGCAGCGGCTGGCGCTGGCATCGTGGGAGGCACGGTTGGTTGCCGCCAAGGTATCCAACAACTAGATCCGAAACGGTTTTTGCTGCGCGTTTCGCCTTGCGGTGATTCGGTCGCTGGACTCTATTGCTGACGGGCCAGCGAGTCGCGACAGGCGGCCGCCACGGGTCCAGGGGGCGTATCAAGGTACCATGATCTGAAGATGTTACGGACGAGCAGTCGCCGATCGAGCGATTGTGTCTTGCAATGTTGGATTTTGAGTTGTTCTGTATTTGTTCCACGGCCGGGAGGCCGCCAACGGGTGGGGATCGCACGATGGTGAAGAGAGCATTCGAGTTCCTGATAACCGGCGCAATGATCGCGGTGGCTATGGTTGGCGCGACGGGGATCGCGAGCGGATCGGAGACGATCAATTATAGCTATGATGCCAAGGGGCGCCTGGTTCGGGTCCAGCATTCCGGCACGGTGAACAACAATGTCGTGGCGAACTACACCTTCGACGCCGCCGACAATCGCAAGAACCTGAAGGTCACCGGCGCGCCCTAGCGGTCGTCGCGCCCAGCGCCTTTGAGAGGCGCGATCCTCTTTCACGATATCAGAACAGGAGACAGCCCATGGGCCGATTTTCCACGCCTATCCGCGCGCGCCGTGTTTTCATGCGCCGTGTCGCGCTTTCCGTTACCACCATTCTCGCTGCCGGCGTTGCGGTTCCGGCGCTGGGCCAGACGATTACGGCGCCGACGCCCACCCGCCCGTTGCCCGACGGCAATGGCGTTGACCTTGCCACCGGCAAATTTTCGACGAAGTCCCAGACGGTCGGCATCGGCAATGTGAACTTCGCCGACATCTGGACCGGCAAGATCGATTCATCGACCTTCACTAATCTGGTGCTTCACAATGCATTCAACGCGGTCGTCTTCGTCAACGGGCGCTCGCTTCGTTTTGTCCCCGACGTGAACGGTGTCTTTCAACCCGAGATCGCGAATGGTGCGACCTTTGTCAGGGATCCGAGCGGCACTGCAACGTATACCGCGCCGGATGGAACGGTTTATGATTTCGTCCCCTCCGTGGCAGGCACCGTCACGGGAGGCCCTACAAATCAAATGGGGTATGGTGGCGAGTGGTCGCGCCTTTCGAAGGTGACTTCACCCAACGGCGAGACGAAGACCTGGAACTATCGGACGGACCAAACCCTGACGAACTGCATTCCGAACCGGTTTGGGCCCCCCCTCTGCACCGTAACACCCTACCAACGTCCCCAGTCGATTACGACCAATACCGGCTACATGCTGAAGGCGACCTATGCGAGCCAGACTCCGGGCGCCGACTTCAACAAGCTCGTCAGCGTCACCGCGATCGACCGCAGCATCGATTATTGCGATCCGATGGCCGACGCCTGCACCGGACTGACCAAGCCGTGGCCGAGCCTCGCCATCTCCGAGACGACCGACAATACCGGCCTGGTCGTACGGAATTTCCAGGATCCGCTGAGCGAGGAATTCAAGGTCCGGCTCGGTATCAATGGCCCCGCTCAAGTCGAAGAGGACGATCAGGGCAACGCCGATTATGTGGTCACCTATTATTCGGACGGCAAGGTGCAGACACTTACCCATCACGGGGTAACCACAAGCTACACCTATACGCAGACCAGCAACGAGTTGATCGTCACGCGTACCAAATCCACTGGTGCGACCGAAACCTATCACATACCGCTGACCGCCGCGCGCCTCACCTCGCAGACCGACGCGCTCAACCACACCACCAATTTCGAATATGATTCCGCCGATCGTCTCATCAAGACGATTTACCCGGAAGGCGATCAGTTGTGGTTCAACTATGATTCGCTGGGGCGAGTCATCGAAACGCGCCGCAAACCGAAGAGCGGTTCGGGGCTTTCGGATATCGTCGCCACCTCGACCTATGATCTGAGCTGCACGGCCGCCACGCTGAAATATTGCATGAAGCCGCTTACCGCCGTCGATCCGAACGGCAAGCAGACCGACTATAGCTATAGCTCCGTTCACGGCGAGCTTACCAGGGTCCAGGGTCCCGCGCCCGCCAGCGGCCAGCCGCGGCCCGAGGTGAATTACAGCTATACGTCGCTGTATGCCAAGGTTCGGAATGTGTCCGGCGTGCTCGTCGATGCCGATACGCCGGTGTGGAAGCTCACCCAGATCACTCAGTGCGCGACCGCCGCGACCTGCGCGAACAGCCCGAACGAGACGCGGACGACCATCACTTATGGTACGGGGAATGGCGGCGCCAATTTGTTGCCGACCCAGATCACCGTCGCGGCCGGCGACTCCTCGGTGAGCAGCACGACGACCTATGCCTATGACGAGTTCGACAATCTCGTCTCGATGGATGGGCCGCTGGCCGGTACCGCTGACACGACCTATTATTTCTGGGACGCGAGGCGGCGCACGATCGGGGCGATCGGCCCGGACCCCGACGATAGCGGCCCGCTCAAGCGGCGTGCGAGCCGGCTGACCTATGATGGCGACCGGCTGATCACGAGCGAGGCGGGCACGGTGACGGGGACCAGCCTGAGCGACCTTACCGGCATGACCGTCGTCCAGACGGTGACCCCGACCTACGACGCCAACGATCGTACGACGAAGACGGTCGTGAGCGCCGGTGGTACCGCCTATCAGGTAGTGCAATATGGCTATGATGCACTCGGCCGACCGGAGTGCACCGCGCTCCGCATGAACAACGCGGCTTGGGGATCGTTGCCGTCATCGGCCTGCACGCTCGGCACCGCAGGAAGCGCGGGGCAGGACCGCATCACCAAGACGACCTATGATGCGCTCAACCGGGCGACGCTGGTGCAGAGTGCCTTCGGCACTGCCGACCAGGCGGGCGAGGCGATCAGCTACACCGTCAACGGCATGACCGCGACGGTGACCGACGGTCAGAGTAATACGACCACCTATGAATATGACGGCTTCGATCGTCTTTCGAAGACGCGCTACCCCAGTGTCACAGCGGGTGCCGGCACCAGCTCGACGACGGACTATGAGCAACTTGTCTATGACCCGAACAGCAATGTCACGAACAGGCTGCTTCGTGGCTATGCCAGCGACAGCACGCAGCATATCGATTTCGCCTATGATGCGCTCAATCGTGTCACGTCCAAGACCGTGCCGGAAGTGGGCTCCTCAGTGAGCTATCAATATGACCTGCTCGGCCGGCTGACGGTGGCGGGTACGTCTGGGCAGACGCTCTCCTATAGCTATGACGCGCTGGGCCGGAACCTGACTCAGTCCGGGCCTGTCGGTACCGTCAGCTCCTTCTACGATACGGCCGGTCGGCGGACTCATCTCTACTGGCCCGATGGCTTCTATGTGAAGTACGACTATCGGGTGACCGGGGAAGTCAGCGCCATCCGGGAAAACGGCGCGGCTTCCGGGGCCGGTGTGCTCGCGACTTACAGCTATGACGATCTCGGCCGGCGGACGGCAGTGACTCGGGGCAACGGGACGACCACCAGCTACAGCTACGACAACGCCTCGCAGCTTTCGTCGCTGGTGCAGAATCCCGCCGGCACGACCTACGACCTCACCCTGGGTTTCGGACAGAATCCGGCCGGGCAGATCACGGGTACGACGCGCTCGAACGATGCCTATTCCTGGACGGCGGCGGCGAATGTCGATCGGCCCTATGGGGTCAACGGCCTGAACCAGGTCACGACCGTGGGCCCTGGCTCACCCCCGGGTCTGGTCACCTATGATGCGCGCGGCAATCTCGCCAGCACTGGTGTGAACACCTATTCGTACAGCCCGGAAAACCTGCTGCGTACGGGGCCAGGCAGCAACGTTCTCTATTATGACCCGTTGCTCCGGCTCTTCCAGATCAACGGCACCACGAGGTTCGGCTATGACGGCCAGAACATGATCGGGGAATACACCACTGCCAGCGCGCTGACGAAGCGCTATGTCTACGGCCCGGGGACGGACGAGCCTCTGGTCTGGTATGAAGGGTCGGGCACCAGCGACCGGCGCTGGCTGCACGCCGACGAGCGCGGCTCGATCGTCGCGGTGACGGACGGTTCGGGGGGCGTGATAGGGCTCAATACCTATGACGAATATGGGGTGCCGGGCAGCGGAAATATCGGACGATTCCAGTTTACCGGGCAGTCCTATTTGGCTGAGTTCGATCTCTATTATTACAAGGCGCGGATCTACTCGGCCAAGCTCGGTCGGTTTATGCAGACTGACCCTATCGGTTATGGAGATGGGATGAACTGGTACAATTACGTCGGCGGCGATCCCGTTAATTTTGCCGATCCGAGCGGCCTAAAACTGGTATGGGCCTGTGTCGGGGTGGGAGACGCAATGGATTGCGGTTGGCACGAGGATGGCCAAGTTACCTTGTCTCCCGGGGACGTAAGAGGAGTACCCGTGCCAGGTGGTGCTCCTCAAGATGAGCCACCTATTGGCCCGGATATCGTTGTGACTGCTAACCCTTCTGAATTTTGCAAAAATATAAACAAAGCTTCTGATAAGGCAAAAAAGGACCTTCCGGGACACATTGCAAATACATGGAGATGGTCTAACGTAGATGCTCTTAAGAATGATCTAAGCACAGCTGCAATGAATTATTCAGAGGCGAGTGGGGTCTCTGATGCCTTGGCCTATCTAGGAATAGGAATCGCTGCAGATGGCGCGCAGGCGAAACTTCGTGGAGCACCGACTTTGGGTTCCAGGGTTGGATCTCTTCTAGGCTTGGGGCGCGCCGCGAATGTTGGTATCACAGTGGGGTTGACTGCTTACGGTATGTTTGCTTCCTCGGAAGCTGGAAGAAGTCAGGCTCAAATGGCGGCTCTAAATGCAAGAATTGCTAAATTGCAAGCTCAAGAGGCCCTTATTTGCCCATAGAGCGATGTTTAAGGTTAAGAGAAGGAAAATGGCGGTGCCTGTGCCAGTATTTTCTAGAAAGTTATGGATCGCTGTCACATCGCGATGGGTTGTCGTTCCGGTCTTATTAATCATTGCGACGATATTGGTGGCCAAACTATTCGAGCGCAGCCCCGGCGCCGGTTGGGTAGGTGTCGCTATCTGTGTCGTGGTTTTTTTTGGAAGCCGGCTTATTCCATACCCTCCGAGAGATGAAAGCTCGGATTAGGTGGAATGCACCCCTGTATTGAGACACAGCTAGTTGAGTGACAGGTCGATATTGCCATAGCTTGATGGGTTGTTGGAGAGGCCGAGTTCGGCTTCGAATTCGACCGGCGACTTGTATCCGAGTGCGGAGTGGGGGCGCTGGGTGTTGTAGACGGTGTCGATGAACCGGCCGATGTCACGCCGGGCGTGCGCGGGTTGAAGTCGGCCACGCCGTGCTCCCGGTAAGCCTTCCACAACAGCTTGCGTCGCACACTGAGCTCGGCCGCCAGCGTCGTAGGCTGCTCGCCGCCTTCCAGGCGCAACACCGCCCGCTCCTTGAACTCTGACGTGAATATCCCTGTGTTCGTTCCGACACGATCCCTCCTCAGGCAACCGTGTCACCCAATTACCGTGTCTCACTCCAAGGGTGCACTTCACTTCAGTCGCGACCAAGGGCTGTCCCTAATTTTACTGTCTCAGCCTAGGGTGCGCTCCAGAAGCGCGAGTTCGCCCGTGCGTAAGCGCGACCGGATTCATTTATATCGTGTCCGATTGAATCGCACTTGACTCTTTTCCGCGACTCACTTAGATAGATCGCATCCGATGTAATCGGGTACGAGTTAAACCATCAACCGAAAGGACTGACCATGACTGCCAAGACCATCTATTCCGGAACCACGCACAATGTCGGCGGCGCCAACGGCTATACCCGCAGCGCTGATGGCTTCCTCGACCTCCAGCTGTCTGATCCGCATCCTGCCGCGGAAAATTTCTTCGGCGCGGCCTGGTCGGGCTGCTTCATGGGCGCGATCGGTCTGGCCGCCGCCCAGAAGAAGGTCACGCTGCCCGAAGCCCCGTCGGTAGACGCCACGATCGACCTGGTGATGGAGGCCGGCGAATTCTTCCTGCGCGCCAAGCTCGACGTCACCGTGCCCGGCATCGACATCGACCTGGCCCGCGAGCTGGTCGATCACGCCCATGAGATCTGCCCCTATTCGAAGGCGACCCGCGGCAATATCGATGTCCAGGTGACCGTGCTCGAGCCCGCTTTCGCCTGAGCTGACCGCCCTGGCCGGACGGCGCCCCCTCGGCGCCGTCCGAGCCCTTCCGATTCAATCGGATGCGCTTTAGACCGGGTGCCTATCGACCGGAGCAAGACGATGACCCGCCAATCCGCCGCCCCTGCGACCAAGCTCGGCGATTTCCTCTGCTTCGCCGTCTATTCGGCCAACCTCGCCTTTGGCAGGGCATATCGGCCGATCCTCGACAAGCTGGGCCTGACCTACACTCAATATGTGACTCTGGTCGCGTTGGGCGAGGAGGACGGCCAGACGGTCGGCGACGTGGGCGACAAGCTGTTCCTCGAATCCAACACGCTGACGCCGATCCTCAAGAAACTGGAGCAGCTCGGTCTGGTCGAGCGCCGGCGCGATCCGACCGACGAACGCCAGGTCCGCGTCAATGTGACGGCCGCGGGCCGGAAGCTGCAGCGGGAGGTTGAGAACAGCGCCGCCAGGCTGATCGACGCGACGGGTCTTGGCGATGATTTCGCCAAGGTGCAGCAGACGATCGCCAGGCTGCGCGACAATCTGCTGAGCTCGACCAAGGCATAGCCGAAGGTTGGGGTTAGAAATTAGTATAGTGTCCCCGAACAATAGGCGGCCTTATATCTCCACCCGCCGGCTGCTAGACACACGGCCATGACAAAGCTTCTCCTGGCGGGCGCCACGGGCATGGTCGGCACGGCGGCGCTGGCGCTGGTGCTGGAGGACGCGCGGGCGACTCAGGTGGTCGCGCCGACGCGCCGGCCGCTTGTGCCACATGCGAAACTGCTGAACCCGATCGTGACCAGCGACGACCTGCCGCTCGATGCCGCGTGGTGGGCGGTGGATAGCGCCATCTCTGCGCTGGGGACGACGCGGGCGAATGCCGGATCGGCCGCGGCCTATCGTGCCATCGACTATGACTTTGCGCTCGCCATCGCGGCGCAGGTCCGCAAGGGCGGCGCGACCTGCTTTGCGCTGACCTCTTCGATGGGGGCGGATGCGCGGTCATGGTTCCGCTATCCCCGCACCAAGGGCGAGCTCGAGGACGCGGTCGATCGGCTTGGTTTCGCGTCGCTGACGATCGTGCGTCCGGGTTTCCTCGGTGGGGAGCGCAGCGAGCACAGACCGATGGAGAAGACGATCGGCCGGCTGCTCGACATCGCCGCGCCGATCCTGCCGGCCGGCGCCCGCACCAGCCCCGCTGCGACCGTCGCGGCGCTGCTGGTCGAGGCGGCGTTGCAGGGCAAAGCGGGGCGGCACGTCATCAGTTCGCGGGAGATTGCGCTGGCTGCCGCCGGTCGTGGCTGAGGCGCGACCGGGAAGACCGCGCACCCTGCATGCCGCCTCTCCCGCGCTGGCCGAGCGCGCAATGCCTGCAGCCCCATTCGATCCGATCTTTTTGTCTTGATCGCCGGTCGTTGGCCCGCTAGGCGCACCCCCCTGCAATGTGTCGGGGCGTGGCGCAGTCTGGTAGCGCACTGGTCTCGGGGTCCAGGGGTCGTAGGTTCGAATCCTATCGCCCCGACCATTGCAGCTTTCCTTCCCGGCGGTTTCTCGCGGGAAGGATGAGCGCCCCGATCAGCTTCTCGCGCCGAGCATGTCCTCGATACTGGTGAACTTCTCGCGCGGGGCGCCGTCGCGGGCGCGGGCGGTCTCCGCCGCTTCGATCTTCTGCCAGTCGCGGAAGGTGACGACGTCGACATTGCGACTGCCGAGCAGCGAGTCGAGGCCAGTGCGGCCGGCCTTGCCGCTGTCATCCGAGAGATCGGCGGCGATGTGTTCGGCGATCAGGAAGCCGTCGGGGCGGTTGGTGCCGATCGTGCCGGTCGGCCCGCGCCGGGCCCAGCCGACGGCGTAGAGGCCGGGGCCGATCCGGCCATCCGTATTGGCGAAGCGGCCGAGCTTGTCGTCATAGGGCACGCCCTCGATCGGCGGGGTGCGATAGCCGATGCAGCTGATCACGAGGCCCGCGGGGATCGCATAGGTCTCGCCTGTGCCCAAAGCGCGGCCTTCGGCGTCGATCGCGGTGCGCTCGACGATCACGCGCTCGGCCTTGCCGTCGCCTTCGACGCGGAGGGGCATGGCGTAGAAGTCGAACTCGATGTCGATCTGCTTGCGGTCGGTGCGCGTCGCGAAGTCGCGCAGGTGGGTGACCGACTTGCGCTGGCCCGGATCGAGCGCGGCATCCTCTTCGAGCGGGGGGAGATCGGCCGGGTCGACATGGGGGACGGCGCGGGTGAGGTGGCCGAGCTCGCCCAGCTCCTTGGGAGTCATCGCGATCTGGTGGGGGCCGCGCCGGGCGAGGATGGTGATGCGGTCATGCGTCGCGGTGCCGAGATGGTCGAGCGCGTGCCCGACAATGTCCGATCCGGCGAACTCGCTTTCCGCCTTGGCGAGGATGCGGGCGACGTCGAGCGCGACATTGCCGGCGCCGACCACCACGGCGCCGGGGCCGTGGAGCGAGGGGTTGAGGCCGGCGAAATCGGGATGGCCGTTGTACCAGCCGACGAACGCCGCGGAGCCGACCACGCCGGGGAGATCGTCGCCGGGCACGCCGAGCGGCTTGTCGGCGGGGGCGCCGGTCGCGAGGACGACGGCGTCGTAGAGGTCGCCCAGCTCGGCGATGGTGACGTCGCGGCCGACGCTGACATTGCCGACGAAGCGGACGTTATCGGTGAGCGCGACTGCCTCGTAGCGGCGCGAGACGCCCTTGATCGACTGATGGTCGGGCGCGACGCCGGTGCGGATCAGGCCGTAGGGGACGGGGAGGCGGTCAATGATGTCGACGCGGACGTCGTCGCCGAAGGTCTTCTGACAGGCCTCGGCGGTGTAATAGCCCGCCGGGCCGGAACCGATGATCGCGATGTGACGCAAGGCCCGCTCCTCGTTGTTTTGCAAGATGCTAGCGAGGAGCGGGGGTTGGGGGAAGCGCTCAGCCGCGGCGCTTGGCGCGCCAGGCCTTGACCGCGGCCATGGTGCCGGTGACGTGGCCGGCGGGGCTCATCTCCGAATGGACGAAGATGATCTTGCCGTTGGGCGCGATGACATAGGAGGTGCGGTTGGTCATCACCCGCTCGCCCTTGCCGATATGCACGTCATAGCCGCTGATCGTCGCGGGCTTGGCCACGCCGACCGGGAAGGCGTCGCGGCATTCGACCTTGGAGAAATCGGCGAGCTTGGCGATCGGATCGGCGGAGAGGCCGATCAGCGTCGCGCCGTTCTTCTGGAACTCGGACGCGGCGAGGGCGAATTCATGCGCCTCGATCGTGCAGCCCTTGGTGAAGGCGGCGGGGAAGAAATAGAGGACCACCGGGCCTTTGCGCAGCGCGGACTTGAGTGCGAAGTTGAACTGCTTGCCGCCGAGCGCCGCCTGGGTGGTGAAGTCGGGCGCCTTGGCCCCGACGGGAAGCGCGGCGTTGGCGGGGACGGCGAGAGCGAAAGAGGCGAGCAGGGCAGCGGCGGCAGCGAGCTTCATGTGAGTCTTCCCTAAAGAGGCCGGAGGGCACGCGCGTCTTACTCCGCCCGAGGGTGCGGCACCATCACGAAAAAGGCCGCCGCGCTAGGGACGCGGCGACCTTCCAAAGCGGTCCGAAGACCAGCCTTATTTCGCGAGCGGTGCTGCGTCCGCGGCATTTTCGGGCAGGCCGCCGAGCTGGCTGACCAGCTTGATATAGGCGTCGAGATAGGCAAGCACGATGACCTGGCCGATCGCGGTATCCTGATAGCCGCCGCCGCCGGCACCGCCGAATGCGCCGCCGCCGAACACCGCGCCGCCGCCGCCGAAGCTGACGTCGGACTTGCGGGCATGGCCCTCGGTCAGCGCCTCTTCCTCGGTGGTGCGGGCGTTGACGACCGACAGGGTCACCGCCGCTTCCTTCTTGTTGACGTTGATGCCGCCGGCGATCGCGCCGAGGCCGCCGAGCAGGCCGCCGCCGCGGCCGAGGAAGCCGCCGAGCGCGGCACCCGCGCCGCCGCCGCCCGAGCGGTTGTTGGCGGTGACGATATCAGGCTGGAGGAAATAATCGGCTGCCTTCACCTGGCCCTTGCCGAGGTTCGAGCCGTCCTGCAGCTCGCCGGTGTCGGCCATGGCGCGTTCCATGTTGCGGCTGGCCATCGAGCGGCCGCGATTGACGAGGCCGAAGCAGCCGGATTTCTGGACAAACACCTTGATGATCGCCTCCGGGCTGCCGAGATTATATTCGCGCCACCATTGATTGTCGGGATCGACGATCGCGATGGTGCCGATCCGCTTGCGGCAGACGGGAATGTTGAGCTCGCCGTTCTTCTGCATCTGATAGGCCGACGACCCCTTGTCCTTGGCGACAGCGGGCGTGGCGGTGAAAGCGGCAGCGAGCGCGCCGAGCGCGGCACTGGTCAGGAAAATACGCATGGTGATCCCCTAAGTCCTCGCTCGCCCTGTTCTCCCGGGTACGAGCGTTCAACGATGGTGCGACCCCGTGACAGCGCCAATATTAGCACTGCCCCGATACCCGCGCTAGGCACTTCGCGGCGGATGACAGCATAAGTAATGATTGCCATCACCCTTGCGTCCCGGCCGAAGCGCCTCTCGTCGGCGTCGTCAGATACGGCTCTAGGCGCCCGGCGGATGCACGGTGAAGGCGGGTGCGACGGAGAGTCGACGGACGAGCGATGGGGGCGACCAAAGGGGGCCGGGGAGAGGGGGCGGCGTTGAGAGTCCGTCCGAGAAGTGCTGCGGGTCGGTCTGGCGGGTCTTTTGCGCGCCGGAGGCGTCGCGATCTAGCCACGATGCCCCGGCATCGAGGCGGCGACCGCTCCTTTCCGGCACCCAAAATCCCTCGCCAGCCCTCAACCGCCCACTTCTCGGACGGACTCTGAGTCGCGCGCGCCCTCTTCGCAATCTGCGCCTCGCCTGCTAACGCCCGCCGATCATGTCGACCGACCTTTCCCGAATCCGCAACTTCTCGATCATCGCGCATATCGATCACGGCAAGTCCACGCTTGCCGATCGGCTGATCCAGGAGACCGGCGGCCTTACCGACCGCGAGATGTCCGAGCAGGTGCTCGACAATATGGATATCGAGCGCGAGCGCGGCATCACCATCAAGGCGCAGACCGTGCGCCTGCGCTACAAGGCGAAGGACGGGCTCGATTACGAGCTGAACCTGATGGACACGCCGGGGCATGTCGATTTCGCCTATGAAGTGAGCCGCAGCCTGGCCGCGTGCGAGGGCGCGCTGCTGGTGGTCGACGCTGCGCAGGGCGTCGAGGCGCAGACGCTCGCCAATGTCTATCAGTCGATCGAGCATGACCATGAGATCGTGCCCGTCATCAACAAGATCGATCTGCCCGCGGCCGACCCGGACAAGGTGAAGGCCGAGATCGAGGAAGTGATCGGCCTGGACGCGTCCAACGCGGTGCTGACCTCGGCCAAGGCCGGGATCGGCATCAAGGACGTGCTGGAAGCGGTCGTCACGCGCATCCCGCCGCCCAAGGGCGATATCGACGCGCCGCTGAAGGCGATGCTGATCGACAGCTGGTACGACCCTTATCTCGGCGTCGTCATCCTGATCCGCGTGATGGCCGGCGTCCTGAAAAAGGGCCAGCAGATCAAGTTCATGCAGACCGGCACCCTGCATCTGGTCGACCGCGTCGGCTGTTTCCGGCCGAAAATCGAGCAGCTGAACGAGCTGGCGGTCGGCGAGATCGGTTTCATCACCGCGCAGATCAAGGAAGTGGCGCAGACCCGCGTCGGCGACACCATCACCGACGCGAAGCGGCCCGCCGCCGAGCCGCTGCCCGGCTTCAAGGAAGTCCAGCCGGTGGTGTTCTGCGGGCTGTTCCCGGTCGACGCCAACGACTTCGAGAAACTGCGCGAGAGCATTTCCAAGCTGCGGCTGAACGATGCGAGCTTCAGCTTCGAGATGGAGACCAGCGCGGCCTTGGGCTTCGGCTTCCGCTGCGGGTTCCTCGGGCTGCTGCACCTCGAGATCATCCAGGAGCGGCTGACCCGCGAATACGACCTCGACCTGATCACCACCGCGCCGTCGGTGGTGTACGAGATCGAGCTGGCGCATGGCGCGGGGCATCTCGAGCTGCACAACCCGGCGGACATGCCCGACCCGAGCCGCATCGCGAGCATCGCGGAGCCGTGGATCGAGGCCGTGATCTATGTGCCCGACGAATATCTCGGCAGCATCCTGAAGCTGTGCCAGGACCGGCGCGGCATCCAGAAGAACCTGACCTATGTCGGCGGCCGCGCGCAGGCGACCTACGAGCTGCCGCTCAACGAAGTGGTGTTCGATTTCTACGACCGGCTGAAGAGCATCAGCCGCGGCTATGCCAGCTTCGACTATCACCAGATCGGCTATCGCGAGGGCGACCTGGTCAAGATGAGCATCCTGGTGAACAACGAGCCGGTCGATGCGCTGAGCATGATCGTGCACCGCGGCACCGCCGAGGCGCGCGGGCGCGGCATGTGCGAGCGGCTGAAAGACCTGATCCCGCGGCACCTGTTCAAGATCCCGATCCAGGCCGCGATCGGCGGCAAGGTGATCGCGCGCGAGACGATCGCGGCGCTGCGTAAGGACGTGACGGCCAAGTGCTACGGCGGCGATGCCAGCCGGAAGCGCAAGCTGCTCGACAAGCAGAAAGAGGGCAAGAAGCGGATGCGGGAATATGGCTCTGTGAGCATTCCGCAGGAGGCGTTTATCGCGGCGTTGCGGATGGGCGACGAGGGCTGAGCGCCCGAGACCAGTGAGGGGATTGCGCCAGCAATCGCCGAACTGGGCGAGGATCAGCGCCAGCCCGGCCGGCGACCGGTCGAGCTTGCCCTCGACCGGGTCGTCCGACGACGCGGCTTTGCCGCGGCGCCACCCGGTATCAGGCGCGATTTTTCCACCTTTATTTTTTCTTCCGCTGTTAAGTTGGATTTTCGGGCGAAAATCAGCGCGCGAATTCAATGACTTGATACCCGTTTTCCCTGTTACGCCATAACAGCGGAAAAACGCGTCGAAATGCGGCACTATTTTCCGCTGTTCGCGACGAATTCGCGCCGGAATTACCGCTGCTTGATTCAAACGCGCGCATGGATGGGATATTGAGGGGGCTGGATCGTCCATGGCGGGTGCGCGCCATGGCCGAACGGAAGGTTGAATCGAGCGACGGGTTCCGTGCCCGTCCACGGAATAGACGCGTCAACGGTGCGCCGCTATCGCGCGCTACCCATTGAGTGGGCCGTCACCAGAGTGAGCGCGACGTCAAAGGCCCGACAGAATGTCCGCCTTTTTGGCCTCGTAGTCGGCGTCGCTGATCAAGCCGCTCTCGTGCAGCTGTTGGAGCTCGGCCAGCCGGGCAGCCAGTGTGCCGTGTGGCGGCGAATCCATGGTCATCGTGCCCACCGTGACATTGCCTTGCCGCATTGCCGCCGCGATGAGCCCTGCCATATTCTGGAGGTCCTGCGGGGTCCCGTCGTTTCCGGCGGTGAAGTCGCCGAAGCTCGACCAGGTGTCGCGCGCCTCGGCCTTGCGACGCATGCGCGGCGCGGCGAAGATCAGCAGAGCAGCGAAGATCAGCGCCGAATAGAGCGGAAAGGCGATCGCGATCCCGTCAAAGGTGATGTCGTCGCGCGTCTCTTCCTTCCCCTCGCCGGTGACGCAAACAATGTGGCGGTGCACACCGCTCCCGCCGGACGGCGTGGTGTAATAATCCGAATCGTCGATGACCTTGCCCGAACAAAATGGCCCAGCGGCCCAGCTGGTGACGGGCGCCCACATCGTCGTGCCTATCCCCGCGACAAAGAAGCCCAGGCCGAGGCTGAGCGGAAGCAACATGCCCAGCGCCGTCCGCCAGGGACGGTAGGACGGTTTGGCTGGCATGGCTGTTCCCCCGCGCCGGGGGCGACGCGGCGGTGAACCTAAAGCAAGTGCTGCAGGCGGACAATCACGCGCCGGACCGCCACCGACCGTTCGATCGGCAGATCGGCCTGTTACCTCGGGCAGGTCGCATATCGCACCGGTCGCTGGGCAATTAAGTGGAGTGTCACCGTAACCCGAGTGTCACCGTAACCCGCACCGTAACCTGTAACCCCGGACGCGATACTCGCTGGTGTCAATTGAGTGGACTGTCACCGGGGCGTCACCGGGGCTCCCATCGCTACCGGCCATCGAAGACTACCGATCCGACGGCTGCCACTACCGCCCCCTGCAGCAATGCTAGGATGATGCCGGTCTTGTCAAACAGGTCGAACGGAGAAAGTCCGACCAATGGCTCGACGAACATGATGGCCGCGATCGCCGCCCCCTGAAGCAGCGACAGGGCCAGCGCGCTCCGCACGCGAAACGGGTTCGCGACACCGTGCTTCCACCGAGTGCTCGGATCGGAAAATACGGCCGCCAGAAGGAGGGAAAGGGTCGGCGCGAGTTGAGCGAGAAGCCAGTTCCACGCGAGCCCGTCATCATCGCCATACTTGTCGGCAATCGTCTGCGCCGTGAGCAGGGCCGCCGCCGTGAGGGCCATCACCAGCCAGATCGCAAAAAGCAGTCGCAGCGCTGCCTCGCGTGTCATCAAAAGCCTGCAGCGCGCGCATGCCGCGCAAAGGGCAAGTGAGCATCCGCGACAGCTCTCACCGACTTGTTCTTACTCCGATCCGTTTCGAACTCATAGACAAGCAACCACGCCTGAGTTCCGGGCCTGACGACTCCTTTGCCGGTAACGCCGAGCGCGGCCGCACCCGTTGAACGCCAGCGTTTGACGTCCTGATCGCTCGCCTGATAGCCGGCCGGACGGATCGGCTGGTCCGTCACGACGAGCACCATGGTTCGGAAGAGGCCGCGCTCACCCTCGATCAACTTGCGGAAATAGTCGAGGAAGCCGCCCTGAGAAGCCTGCTTCCCCACCATCCAGCGGTCCTTCGCGGCAGATCCATCCTCGTTTATCCGCTCCAGCTTCGTGCAAATGGCGAACCCTCCCGGCACGGAGAAATATTTCAACTCCTCATATCCCTTTGCGCCGAGCCGTCTCTGCACCTGGGCATCCACGTCGCTGAGGTGACCGCTCAGCTTGAGGGTGCTGCTCACATTTCCCAGCGAAGAGGGCGCGGGCGCTGGCCATGGCAGGAATGGGCCGATATCGACGGCGTCCGATCCCAAGAAAACATCCGTTGACTTGGCTCCAACCAGCATCACGGGCGCGCGGCCATGTGAAACCGCATCCAGGTCTCCCTTGATACCGTTCAACATGTCGCTCAGTTCGACGCCCGGATTTCCCACCCGCTCCGCAAAACTGCGCGCCACGGTCTGTCGCGGAAGGTCGCCGGCCTTTGCTGCGGAATAGACCGCGTAGCTGTTGCGGTAGCTGGTGACCCTTGCAAGCCCGCGGCTTCGGCCGTTCTCGCAATTGATGCGGGTCATGCAATAGTCGGTGCTCTTGTCGATGGGATGACCGACAACAGCGTCCAGCAAAAGGACACTCGAGACGGCACTGCCCGCCGCCTCGGAGAGCAGATCGATCGGGATCGCCTCGAAGCTCAGATCGGATGCCCGGTCGATCTTTGCGGCAGGCGGGAGAAGGAACGTCTCACCGCCCGAATTTACCGTAACCCCGGAATAGGAAACGATCGCGACCTGAGCAGACTCAGAAAGAGCGCGAAACGCGTAGATCTTCTTTCTCAGACTCGAGACGTCGGCATTTTCGATCAGTTCCACTGACGAAAATCCGGCACGTGTGAGAGCCGCGGACAGGTCGACTGCAGCCGCTCGATCGCCATTAGGGAGTCCCGATGTCGCGTAGTTCGTGTTGACGATGATCAGCGCAACCTTCTCGGGCGATTCCGCGCGCGCTCCTTGGGGAAGGCCCAGGAACGCCAAAGCCAGAAGCACAAACACAGCGCTGATCGCGCGGCCCATGGTCATCATCCGGTTTTGCGATGCGCAGAGTCGGGGCTGAAAAGGAACTCATCGATCAAGGTCGACCCGTTCCAGGGAATCTGGTTGTTGTGCGTGGCGCCCATGACCTGTTTGCGAACTTCCCGGAAGGCATCGTCGATCGAAAGCCCCGGCCGCGCGATTGCCGATGCCAGCGCGGTTGCGAATGGCCCATAGTCGCCGCCACCGTCCGAGGCGACGGCATCAGGGGCGGTCGAAAACGCGACAAAAGTCTTGGAGGGGGTTTTCGGTGTGGCAAGGCCAGCGTGTCCGTCCCCGAAGCTCTTCAATAACGGCATATCGCGACAGGCATCGAAGATGGCGATGCCAGCCGAGACGTCAGCGCCCGACATCTGACGGATCGCGGCATCGCCCGGTACGGCTTCAAGGTCCACATCGGCCTCGCGGGCGATATCTGCCCTGATCGGGATAAGATAGTTGCTCCCGCCCGACTGGACGCCGTGTCCTGCATAATAGAATAGACCGACAGCCCCACGACCAGATTTGCTCAATCTTTCACCCAAATTCATAATCGCTCTTTTCATCTCCCTCTGATCGGCATTCAAAACCAACTCGACGTCAAAACCGGCAGCTGTGAGCACTCTTGCGATGAGCTTGCTATCATTGGCGGCATTCGACAGGCGCCCCAACTTGTCGTCATAGGCATCGTTGCCGATGACCAGCGCAATACGGCGCGACGGAGGCCCAGGCGGTATCGAAACAACCTTGATCGTAGAAACCGGGTTTAGAAACCACTCTGCATTTGACAGGTTACCGACCGTCGTCGGCCGCTGAACGCCGCCAGTGGCCGCACTGACGTCGTCCCTGATCTTCCGGAACATCATGGAAATCTCGGTCCCCGGCTCGACGAGACGGCTGACAAATGCCTGAGCATAGGGGCTGTTAGTATCACCGTCAGCGGAGGAAGCGCCGGCCTCACACGAGAATGCTGTCAGCGAGTCTCCGGCAAGCCTTAGACGGAAGCCTCGTGCTCGAGCGTCTGAAAACGGATTGTTGCAACTGGAATCCAGCACGAGAATTCTTAACTTCGTCAGGGGGGATGCCGGCATCGCGGCGGTTGCGGGTATTGCCTGCAAGTCGACATCCTGCTCCTTTTGAATCGAAGCATCGACGGGGATCAGATAATTATTGTCGGCGTAACCGAGGCCGTGCCCCGAATAATAGACCAACGCGATGTCCGCGCCTTCCGATTCGACAGCGAACACCTGCAATTTCTTGATCAGCTCTGTCCGCGGCAGATCGATCGCGACATCGACCTTATCGAAGCCGATCGCGGTCAGAGCAGCACTAACGAGCTTCGCGTCCGATACCGGTGTCTTGAGCGGCATCATTGTCTGATATTTTGCGTTGGCAACGATAAGCGCCACACGACGACCTGCATGAGCAGAGGTCGCCGTTGTCAGCATGAGGACAATCAGGATCAATATGCGCACGGCGACTCCGCCCCCGGAAGCTGCCTACACTCGCGTGCAGCGCGATCGAATTGTCAAGAAGCGTTGGCGTCGCCGGCCGATCTACTGCTCCAGCCCCGGATACTGCGGTGTCAGGATCTTCAAGCTGCCTACGTCTTCTCGGCAACCAAGGGAGCCTCCTACACCGCCGTTCGGCGCTGTTCATGGGCGACGCGAACTCGTCTCGCCCCGTCTCGCCGACGACACGCGGATGCGGACCGAGCCTGCCCGAGCCGCCCAGCAACTGGCCGTTCCAATAGAGCTCGTATCCGTCCTTGACGAGTGTCGGCCCGAGCACGTCCCATGATGCGCGCCCGGCCGGCACGGTCACCACGCGCCTGTACCAGGCATAGCCGGTGTAGCCGGGATGTCCGTGCGCCATCCAGGTCTGCCCAGCGCGGATCGTCGCCGGTGTGGAATCGCCAGGGGCCGTCGAGCAACGTCGCCGCAGCGCGCAGCGGCGGTGGATCGGGCCGGCCGCCGCGCGCCAGATCGGCGATCACGATGGCCCAGATCAGCAGGGTTGCCAGGGCGATCCAGACGAACAGCGTGCGTTGCGTGGCGTCGATCGATTTGAGCATGGCGCAGGCAGGTTAGGGGCAGAACGGGCGGGCAGGCAACCAGTGCGAGGCGAGCGACCCATTCGAGCATCCGAGCGTGGGGCCATCACCGCGCAAGGACAACCGGCCTTCCCTCAGTCGAGCAGCGCGCGCTTGAGCGCTGGATAGAGCACATCGTTGCCGTGCCCGCTCAGATGATCGCCATCGAAGAACAGCGGGCGCCCGCCGACCAGCGCCTCGCAGGTCGCGCCAGGGCAAAGCAGAGGCATCGGATCCCAAAGCTCGAGTTGCGGCACTGCCGTCTGCAGCCGATGCATCGCCGCGACGATCGGGGCGCGGCGTTGCTCGACGCGCGATCGCGCGATGCTGATCCCGCCGGCACAGCTGGGATTGCCCCGATCGAACCAGTCCACGCAACGGAAGGGCGGGCTGGGGAAGATCGGCTTGGGCGCCTCCATCTTCAAGCGCACGCCGCTTTGCGCCAGTCGCGTCAGGAATTCGCGTGCCTGCTCGACGCCGAGCGGTGAGGCCTGACGGTCGTCGAGCCTGATGTCACGATCATTGTCGAACTGGTTCGCGAAGCGGTCGATGCGCAGTCCGGGCAGAAATACGATCTCACCGGGCTTTGCGTTGTGCGCCACTTCATCGAAGATCGCGTCATAGAAGCGCTTGCAGGTCGCCGTCTGCGGCAGCGGATCGATCAGGCGCAGGACCGGGCACCCAGCGCGAACCCAGAGCTGCACCGTCACGCCCGTATCGGCGACCAATTGCCGCAACGCGGGGGTATAGACCGTCGCGTGCGAATCCCCGAGCACGCGGATCGTGCGGCCGGTGCCGGCACAGCCTGCCGCGCTCCAGACCTTTACCACCGCGCCGCCGGCCTTGCGATCGGTCTCGACCACGCTGCATCTGCTGCGCGCCGGATCGAGCTTGTGACGATCGTCCGCATACCAATCCTGCGCATTGCCGGTTCGGCTCAGCGTCAGCCGGTCGTGGCCCGCGAAGATCGCTTGCGCCGCGCCGAACGCGAGCAGCGTCGCCACGGCCGCCCCCAGCACAACCCGTCCCCTCGGCAATGCGGCGATCCGCGCGCTGCGGCGGATCGGATCCTCGACGAGCGCATAGGAGATGGCGGCCAGTGCCAGGCTGATGGCGAGTGCTGCCAGCGCAAGGGGCAGGGTGTTCAGCCCGGTGGTCCAACGGAACAGCACGAAGACCGGCCAATGCCACAAATAGAGCGCGTAGGAGCGCCTGCCCATTGCAACCAGGATGCGGCTGGCGAACAGCCCCGCAATGGGCGCGTCGCGCCGGGCGACGACATGGCCGATGAGCGCCGCGGCGCCAGCCACGCCGAGCAGGTTGCGCGCGAGCCCGATATCGAAGGGCAACAGCAACCCCGCCGCGATCAGGGCCAGCCCGATCCCGCCCATGGCAGCATGCCGAACGCCGGGCGCACCTTGCCAGCGATCAAGCGTGAGACACAGGAGCATGCCGGCGCCAAGTTCCCAGAAACGGCTGACGATCAGGTAGAAGCCGAATTTGGGCGCGAGCACGGTCAGGATCATGTGGATCGCCAGCGATGCGGCGGAGAGCAGCGCGATCAGGCGGACGACGCGCCGCGTCGGCATGCGCGCGCCCTCGAGCCGCTGGTGCCAGAAGAGCAGGAACGGGAAGACGAGGTAGAATTGCTCCTCCACCCCCAGGGACCATGTGTGCGTGAAGGGATTGAAGCCCGCCTGCGGCCCGAAATAACTGTCGGTGTCGGTGGCGAGCACGATGTTGCTGAGCCCGAAAAACGCGAACCGGGCGACCTGCGGAATGCTGTCGCTGAGCCAGCTTCGCGGCACGAAGAGCATCTGCACGACGATGGTCACGAGCAGCATCAGGATCAGCGCCGGCATGATGCGGACCAGCCGGCGTGCGTAAAAATGAGTGCTCAGCTCGCCCAGGCTGGCGAAGCGCCGCCCGGTCAGCGACCCGGTGACGACGAAGCCGGAGATGACGAAGAAGATATCGACGCCGATGAATCCGCCGGGCATCGCCGCCGGCCACAGATGAAACAGGACCACAGCCGAGACGGCGAGTGCTCGTAGCCCGTCGATCGCCGCAATATAGCTCGATCCGGACTTGTGTCCGTTTGTGATGGTGTCGTTCATTGTCGGGGACGCCGTATGGAAATTGACGGGGGTGTTTTATGTCGCCTCGACCACGTGGCGTTGGTCGGGAGAGGAAGTCTAGAACTGCTTTCTCAGCGTAAGCCGCACGGTGCGCCCGAGCGGATCCCCTTCGTCGCGTGAATATCCTGGCGGTTCGCTTCCGTCGGGGCGGGCGATGTGGCGATAGCCTCTGAGCAGGTTCCGAACGTCCAGCGACATCTTCAGCCGCCGCGACGATGGCGCGCTCTGGGCGCGATCGATCGATCCGCGAAGCTGGATCCGTGAAAAGGGCGCCCACATCAGGCCGGCGCCATAGCCAGTTTCGGCACTGCCGCCTATCGCGCTTTGGCCGCCAGCGAGAGATCGACGGTGAGATCGCGAATGCGGCGAACGCGGAGCCCCGGCTGGAGATCGGGAACAGGTCTATCGCGGTTCCGTTCGCGACAGGTGTCCCGGAACGGTGTCGGCGGCGGCCTTTGACAATGGAAGGCAACGGACGAGCCGACCATTCCACGCAGTCGGACCAGGGCAAGCGCCCGCCTTTCAGCGCATCGAGGCGTGGGGCTAACCTCAGTCAATCAAGTTGTCCGACTTTAGTGTGACAGTAGGGCAACACACATGGAAAAACATAACAATTCCGTCATTTCGGAGCGTTTCCTATGTTGTGCTGCAGTGCGGAATCATTACGTCCGCGCCACCGCCGGAGAGCGGACAACCGCACAAGGGGACATTCCCATGAATACCAAGTTTCTGTTCGCATCCGTCGCAGCGCTCGTGATCGCCACCCCGGCGATGGCGCAGGACGAGGCTCCCGAATTCAAGGGCGGCGCGCGCGTCGAGGCACGCATCGGCGTCGATGACGTCGTGCTCAAGGTCGAGGGCGAGAGCGGCTCGAAGGTCGGGCTCAGCTATGGCGGCGAAGTCGGTTACGACTATGTCACCAACTCGGGCTTCGTCATCGGCGCCTATGCCGGCATCGACGGCTCGACCACCAAGGATTGCACCGAGGTGTTCGGCAACGACGAGGCCTGCCTGAAGGCCGGCCGCAACATCACCGCGGGCGTGCGCGCCGGCGGCGTCGTGCGCAGCGGCCTGCTGTACGTGAAGGGCGGCTATTCGAACGGCCGTGCGACCATCTCGTACCGCGACAATGTCGCGCCGGTGAACAATTTCTCCGAGAGCGGCAATCTGGACGGCTGGCATGTCGGCGCCGGCTATGAGCTGCCGATCTCGGCGAACACCTATGCCAAGATCGAATATGTCTTCACCAACTACAGCACCAACGACGATGATTTCGGCATCGACGCCGACCTTCAGCGTCACCAGGGCCTGGTGGGTTTCGGTTTCCGCTTCTGATCTTCGGATCGGTCCGACGGACACGGGAAGGGGCGGCAGCGATGCCGCCCCTTTTTGTTTGGGGCGCGAGTGGTGCGGGCGATCAGGGATCGGCCCATAAGTCCGACAAGTTTGGCGTTCGGAGCGCCGTTGAAATGCTTCGTTCGGCTACGCGCTCCCTTGCGGCGTCGCCGATGTCTTGTAATAAGTAGGAGTAATAGAAATCAACGCGGCCTCGAGCGCGCGGATTCAGCTGGGAGGATGCGATGAAAAGAGCTGCTGCCGTCCTGTTCGCCGCGATGGCCGCCATCGGATCGGCCTCCGCCCAAACCGCCGCGCCGGTGATCGTCGAAGATTTCAAGCCCTCGTCGGTGAACCAGCCGGGTCAACCATATCCGCAGGTCAATTCGCAGGGCTATGTCCGCTTTCGCGTCACCGCGCCGGATGCTCAGGCCGTCAAGGTGAGCCTGGGGCTGGGTGGGCGCGGCGGCACGGTGCTGACCAGGGCCGCCGACGGCACATGGACCGGCACCACGGAGGGGCCGCTCGACGAGGGTTTCCATTATTATCATCTGACCGTCGACGGCGGCACGTTCAACGACCCGGGAACGCTGAACTTCTATGGCTCGACGCGCTGGGAGAGCGGCATCGAGGTTCCCGCGCACGACGCGGATTTCTATGCGCTGAAGGACGTGCCGCATGGCCGGGTGGAGCAGGTGCTGTTTCCGTCCGCGAGCACCGGCACGCAACGCCGCGCCTTTGTTTACACGCCCCCGGGATATGACCAGGCCCAGCGTGCGCGCTATCCGGTGCTGTACCTGCAGCATGGCTGGGGCGAGGACGAGACCGCCTGGTCGAACCAGGGCCATGCCAACCTGATCATGGATAATCTGATCGCGGCGGGCAAGGCGACGCCGTTCATCATCGTGATGACCTATGGCATGACCAACGACGTGCGGCCGGGCAGCCCCGGCGGCCTCGCCAGTTTCGACATCAAGCCGTTCCAGACGGTCCTGGTCAACGAGTTGATCCCCTATGTCGACACTCACTTCCGCACGAAGGCCGATCAAGGCCACCGCGCCATGGCGGGCCTGTCGATGGGCGGTTTCGAAACCAAGCTGATCGCGCCGAAGAACCTCGACAAATTCGCTTATATCGGCCTGCTGAGCGGCGGGACCGTCTCGGTCGACGACGTCAACGGCACGCCGGGTTACAAGGAAAAGGTCAAGCTGACGTTCGTCAGCTTCGGCAGCCGCGAGCTCGAAGGCCGGGGCATGGGCGGGCCTCCGGGTGCGCCCCGCGCCGACCCGCGGGCGACCGCCGCAGCGCTGAAGGCGGCCGGGATCAACAGCGTCTTCTACGTGTCGCCCAATACTGGACATGAATTCCTGTCCTGGCGGCGCAGCCTGCACGAAATGGCGCCGCTGCTGTTCCGGAACTGAGATAGCGGGCCTGCCATGGGCCGGTAGGCGAGGCGCGTGACGCGGCCCGGCCGGGCGTGCTGTGATGGAGAGAGCGATGAAGAAACTGCTGACCGCGGGGCTGATTGCCGCGCTCTCCGGATCGTCCCTTTCCGCTGCTCCACCCGATCCGCTGGCGCCGACCGGGCGCTGGTCGGCCTATACCGCCGGGCGTGCCGCCACGCCGCCGATGGGATGGAGCACCTGGAACGCCTTCGCCACCGACATCGACGAAGACAAGATCATCGGTTCGGCGCAGCAGATCGTCGATAGCGGGCTGGCGGCCAAGGGCTATCGGTATATCAATATCGACGATGGCTGGGCATTGAAGCGCCGGATGCCCGACGGGCGCATGATCATTCGCACCGACAAGTTTCCATCGGCGCGAGCGGGCGGCGAGACCCCGAGCTTCAAGCCGTTCACCGACCGGCTCCATGCGATGGGATTGAAGGCGGGCATCTATTCGGACCTGGGCCGGAACACCTGTTCCGAAGCCTGGTCGCCGACCGACACCGACCTGCCCCGGGGCAGCGTCCTGGAGCGCGAGGTCGGGCTGTACGGGCGCGTCGATCAGGACATCAAGCTCTACTTCGCCGATTGGGGCTTCGACTTCATCAAGGTCGATGGTTGCGGGCTGCGCGATTACGGGCCGGACAGCGAACGGGTTCGCTCGGGCAAGTTCCGCGCGCTCGGGCCGCTTCTTGATTCCGGAGCGGTGACGCGAACCGACATTCCGGCGGTGCAGGCGCTGTTCCGCCAGATCAATACCGCCCTGACGCGCGAGAACCCGGACGGTGACTATCTGCTGTCGCTCTGTGTCTGGGGCGCTGCCAACGTCCGCGCATGGGGCAAGGATTATGGCAGCATTTCGCGCACCAGCGACGACATCTCGCCGGCCTGGGGCAGGCTGCTGGTCAATTACGACACGACGGTAACGCGCTCGCTCTATGCGCATCCCGGCTCGTGGAACGATCCCGATATGCTGCATATCGGCGCGGGCGATTTCGACGCGGATCATTTGACCGAGGCGCGATCGCATTTCGCGCTCTGGGCGATGCTCAACGCGCCGCTGATGATCGGGACCGATCTGCGCAAGACACCCAAGGCCCTGCTCGACGTCTTCGGCAATGCCGACATCATTGCGCTCGACCAGGACCCCGCCGGCAACCAGGCGACTCTGGCTTATGATTCCAGCGATCTGCAGATCCTGGTGAAGACGCTGGCGTCGGGCGATAAGGCGCTGGCGATCTTCAACCGCAGCTCGGGCGACTATGATGTCGATCTGAGTGCGGCGCATCTCAAGTTCAGCGACGCCTCGCCGGTCGAGCTGACCGATTTGTGGAGCAAGCGGCGCACCAGTTTCACCGGCAAGACGAAGTTGCACATCAAACCGCGCGAGACACTGATCTTCCGCGTGAAGGGCACGCGCACGCTGCAGGGCGGCTATTATCTGTCGGAGCAGCCGGGCAGTGTGAACCCGGCCGTCGATGGCGTCGTCCGCCCGACGGTCGATCCCACCATCTTTCGCACCGCGGCTGGCTGGGCCGGCACCAACGGTGCTGGCGATCGGCCGACCTATGCCGGCTGGGGCGGCGCTCGGGCCGACAGCGCGCCCTATGGGCAGGTGCTTCATGTCGCGGGCAAACCGTTCGCGGCGGGCATTGGTATCCTCGCGAACTCCCGGCTGGAGGTACGGAACAGCCGCGCGCGACGCTTCACCACCATGGTCGGGGTGGACGATAGCGCGACGGACAAGACGCACAGCGTGACCTTCGCCGTCTATGGCGACGGTAAGCTGCTCGCGACCAGTCAGCCGCTGAAATGGGGCATGGCGGCGCGGCAGCTCTCGGTTCCGGTTGCCGGGATCAAGCTGATCGAACTGGTTGCGCGCAGCGCCCATGCCGACACCGCGACTCTCCCCGTCACCTGGGGCGACGCAGCGTTGATGGAGTGACGCGGCCGGCGCGTTGACGCTTTTTAGGCTCGGGTTTTGACGCCTTGAACGCGCCACAGGTCCGATCGAACCACCCATTGCCTACGGCCGAATAGCCGGGAGGCCGGTGGAGACGTCGTTTGCTTGCGTTCCCCCTGCCTTGGGCTAGCCTGTCGAGACTGGGCATCGACTGACGCTGGGGACATCATGAATCGTTGCATTTCAATGCTCGCTCTCGCGTCATGCCTTGCGCTTGCTTCGCTGACCGAAGCCGCGCAGGCGCAAGAGGCTTCGGCGATGTCACCCGCGCCAGCGATCAATCCGGAACTGGTCGCCTTGTATGAGGCCTGGCGCGCTTTTGCCGCGCCGGAAATCGTCGATGGGCTGCCCGATTATGGGAAAGGTGCGATGGGGCGCAAGGCAGCGGCGCTGCCTGGGTTCAAGGCGCGTCTCGCGGCGATCGATCGCACCGGCTGGAGCGCGGGCGCCATCAGCGACTACCGCCTGATCGAGGCTGAGATGAACGGGCTCGATTTCCACCTGCGCGTGCTGATGCCCTGGGCACGCGACCCGAGCTTTTATGCCACAATCTTCGGGGAAGAGAGCGATGTGCCGGCGCATGAAGGGCCATCGGCGCAGCCCAATATCGATCTGTTCGGGTTCGACTGGCCGCTGTCGCGGGCGGACGACAAAAAACTCACGCTGCTGCTCGGTGCGGTACCCAAGCTGCTGACGCAGGCGAAGAGCAATCTCGCAGACGGCAATGCGCACGATCTGTTCGCTTATGGCGACCGCGCCTTCAAGGACCAGAGCGCGGTGCTCGATGCGCTGGGCAAGGGCACGCTGACGATGCGCACGCTCGGCGGCAAGAAGGCGGCCCTTATGACCGGCGCGAGCCCCGCGCTCCGCAAGGCGATCGGCGCTGCGAAGACGGCGACCGACGATTTTGCCCGGTGGGTCGCCGCCGAAGCGCCGAAAAAGACCGGGCCGTCCGGCGTCGGCAAGGAAAATTACAATTGGTACGAAAAGCATGTCGCGCTCAATCCTTATGATTGGGACGCGCAGGCCATGCTGCTGCAGCGCGAACTGGACCGGGCGCTCGCGTCATTGGCCCTTGAAGAGACCCGTAATCGCGCCTTGCCGCCGATTGCCGAGATCAGCGATCCCACGGCCTATCGCGCGATGGCGCTGGCCAGGACGGCCAGGTTCAACGCGCTGCTGATCGCGACCGGCCTGATGCCGGACAAGCCCTATTTCCGCGCGGCAATGGAAGCGCAGACCAGCAACTACACGCCAGCAGCCGAGCGAGCCTTTTTCGATCACGGCACTGCGCTCGATCCGCTGCCTCTGCTCTCGCATTCCAGCCACTGGATCGAGCTTGCGCGGATCAAATATGAGCCGCATCCCGACCCAATTCGCCGCGCTGCGCCGCTGTACAATATTTTCGCGGATCGCTCGGAGGGTTTTGCCACCGCGTTCGAGGAAATCGTGATGCAAACGGGCCTGTACGACGCCGGGCCGCGCTCGCGCGAGATCGTGTGGATCATGCTCGCGAACCGCGCGGCGCGGGGGCTTGCGTCGCTTCACGTGCAGGCCAATGAAATGACGCTGGAGCAGGCTGGGCGCTTTCACGCCCAATGGACGCCGCGCCACTGGTCGGACGCGAACAGCCCGCTCGTCGGCTTCGAGCAACTGCTCTATCTGCGCCAGCCCGGTTATGGCCCGAGCTACATATTGGGGAAACTGCAGCTGGATGAATTGCTCGCGCTGGCGGCCCATGAGGCAGATCAGGCTGGCCGGCCATTCGTGCTCAAGGATAGCTGGGCGCGCATCATGAGCTCGGGTATCCTGCCGCCCTCGCTGATCAAGGCCGAGTTATTTCCCGGTCAGGGCGTCCGGTAGCGCCTAGCGGAGTCCTTTCACTCCTCCAGCCCATGATATTTCCGCAGCACCGGCGGCGGCGCGGCCAGCCGGGCGAGTTGCGGCGCGAGGTCCTTGGGTGGGATGACCAGTTCGACCAGTGCCGGCACATCCGTCAGTCCCGCGATCTCGCCCAGCGCGGTGGCGAGCTGGTCGGTGGTCTTCACGCGGTAGCCCTTGGCGCCGAACGCCTTGGCCAAAGCGAGGTAATCCCAGTCGGGCAGTATATCGAACGGGGCGAATGCACCCTCGGGCGTGAAGGCCTTGATGTCGACGAACGCCTGCTCGATCGCATAGCCCTGGTTGCTCATCACGAACACCACCGCGGGCAGTTTCGCCCGGGCGAGGCTCGATAGTTCCTGGCAGATCATCATGAAGCCGCCGTCGCCGGCGATCACCCAGGGGCGCTTGCCCGAAGCCAGCGCCACGCCCAATGCGCAGCCGGTTTCGTGGCCGAGCGAGCCCCAGGCGGCCTGCGCGACGAAGCTGTCGCGCGGCAGGCCCATGAGATTGCCCCAGACATACAGTGACGTGCTCTCGCCGAGGATGAGCACGCTCTCGTCGATCAGCTTCTCGTGTTTCAGCCAGCGGGAGAATTGGCGGTAGAAGACATTGTAGGTGAGGCTATGGCCCGTGCCTTTCTCCGTGGTCTCGTCGGTGTCTTCGGGAACATCGGGCGCCTCGAAGCTGCGCGGGAAGGCGTCGTCTTCCTCGAAACGGGCGACCAGCGCTGCGAGGAAATCGGCCAGGGTGATCTGCGCGAAATAGTCGATGCCGACGCGGGTATCCTCGTCGTTGCACGAGACCATGTCGGCATAGCGCGCGGCCATGATGTCGAGATAATCGTCCGTGATGATCGCGCCCAGCGCGACCGGGCAATCGCAGGCGCCCATGATCGTGCGGGTCAGCGCGGGCGAGGCGGGGCCGGCATAGGTGCCGATGAATTGCGGCTGCGCCTCGTCGAGCACGGTCTTGCCCAGGCTGGTGGTGGTGAAGGGCAGGCCGCTGACATCGACCAGCTTCTGCGCCAGATCCTGCAGGCCGAAGCGCTGGATCTCGACCCCGAACCACAAAACCGGCTGCTCGGCGCTGAGGATGCGGCCCCAGGTGGCGGCGATCGCCTTCGCCAGATAGGTCGCGTTGCTGGTCTGCGGCACCGGGCAGAGTGAGCCGATCGGATCGGCGCAGGCCTGAGTCCAGACATTCTGCAGCACCTCGAGATAGATCGGGCGGCGGAAGGTGAGCATCGCGGTGATCGCACGGTCGATCTGGGCGGGGGCGAAATCCGGGTCGGAGACGATCTCCGACGCGACGGTGACATGGGCGAAGAGCTTTGCGTTGACCTCCACATCGCCGGTCGAATGATGGAACAGGATCTGCTGCTGACGTTCGAGCAGGCGGTTGTTGGTGGATGGGCTGGCGGAGATGATCGCGACCGGCACGCGTTCCACCCAGGAGCCGGCGGCGCAGTTGAGCGCGCTCATCGTGCCGACACCGTATTGCACGCAGGCCGCACCGATGCCCTTGAAGCGGGCATAGCCGTCCGCCGCGTAACCCGAGCCGAGCTCGTTGATGTTGGGCACGCGCTCGATCGCGGGATCGTCGTCGAGCGCGTCGAGGAAGGGCGAGGCATAGTCGCCGGGGACGGCGAAGACATGGCCAAGGCCGGCCTGTTTGAGGCGGGCGAGGATATAGTCGGCGACGTTCATTTCAGCCCTCCTCGACGGCGCAGAGGCAATTGGGGGTGATCGACGAGAGCATCGTCCCGCAATCGAAGCAGGGCAGGCAGGCGTCCAGATCGGTGCCGCAGCCGGTGCAGGGGTCGCCGGGCGGGCAGGGATTGGGCATCAGCGCATAGCTCGGGTCGAGCCAGGTCGGCGGCTTCATGCCGAAGAAATCCTGCAGGGTGGATTCAGCGATGTCGAGCGCCCCTTCGACCCAGCCCTGGCCGAGCGAATAGGCCTCGCCGACGATATGGATGTCGTATTTGGCGACCGGCTTGCGCATCTGGCACATGATCTGGTCGAGCCGGAAATTGGCCTTCCATTCGTGCCAGCCGCCGCCATACGGATCCTCGTTCCAGGTGTGATAGACTGCGGCATAGGGATCGGGGATCTGCGGCAGGGCATGGACCTGCGCGACCTGGCGATTGGCGACGTCGACCATTTCCGCGGTGGCGCGGAAACCCGTCTTGGGGGCAATCGGGAGGACGTTCTCGACCCCGCCTTCGAGGCAGGCGGGGCGATAGCCTTCATAGGCCTTGCCGCGTTCGAGGCCCTTCCAGAAGGGCACCGTGCCGAGATCATTGTAGCTGGCCATGAGCAGTGAGTTGAGGAAGGGCTCGCCCGACTCCTGCTCGCCTTCGGTGCCGAAATAATAGACCTGGCGGACGGGGAGGTCCGTGACCGAACGGCCGGCGACCAGGCCTTGCGAGCGCCACCAGGGGGTCTCGTAGGCGAGCAGCAGCTTGAACGCGCTCTGGATGAGGACGGAAGGGATGTTCTTCTTCAGCCAGGGATCGTCGAAGAAATCGCTCTTGATCAGCTCCAGGCTGCGGCGCGGCATGGCGAGGATCAGCTTCTTGCAGCGGACCTTCACGACCTTGTCGTCGTCACGGTCGCGGGTCTGTTTCTCGTCGTCGGTATGGGTCTGGCGGAAGATGAGGGTGTAGGGCCAGTCGCCGGTGCCGAGGATGATCTCCTCCAGCCGGTGGTTCATGAAGACGCGCTTGCCCTTGGGCGTCTTGCCGGGGAATTTGTCGTTGAAGTCCCGGGCGAGGGTGATCGGGAGCTGGTCATAGCCTTCGGCCAGCGTGAGGAACTGAGTCTCGTCGCTATATTCGGTGGCGGGAAGCTGAGTCACCGCGCAGGCATTGGCGACGTTCGCCTCGTATCCGCCGGCGTCGCGCATGAACTGATAGCCCTCGTTGGAGAGCACGCGGAACATCAGGTCCCAGAAGCCGTATTTCCACATCGGCTTGCCGAACACCTTGACCTGCATCTGCTGGCACAGGTTGAGATTGGCGAAGCCGGGATAGAGGTTGTTCATCACCTGCACCTGCAGGTTCGTCGGGCCGAGGCCGCGTTCGGACCAGGCGAGGTTGTAGGGGACCTTTTCCGGATCATCGAGCTCGTGCAGCCGCAGATGCTTGCCGCGCAGATAGAAGAGGTTGCAGTTGGAGCCCACGGGCGCGGGCGCGCCCATCGGGAAGTCCTTGGTCTGCAGGTTGAGGTGCTTGACCAGATCGGCGACCATGATGTGCTGGGTCGGGATGTAGCGCATGCCGCCAAGCTCGGCCTTCACATTGGGCAGGCCGGGCAGGGTGGTGGTGTAGAGCCGGCCACCGATGCGATCCGAATATTCGAACAGGCCGATCGCTTCCTTGTCGCCGCGGTCCTGCTGAAGCCGCCATGCGCTGTACGCGCCCGACACGCCGCCGCCGACAATCGCTACGTCGAGATCCATGTGACCCTCCCCCAATCCAGACACGGCACGGCACGCGCCATCGACGGATGTCGAGCCGCTGCAATCTTTCCTGTGCCGAACGAAGGGAAAGGCTAGCGCTCGGACATTGGGGTGTAAATCTGGCGGCGGCGGGAGACGAAACCAAACTGAGGCTAGTTGGCGAGCAGGCCCTCGAGCATCGCCTCGAGCGCGGCCACCGATTTTTCCAGCGCGGCCTCGGGATCGTCCGCATTGGCGATCCATTGCGCTGCATAGGTGGTGCCGCCGGTGATCAGCCGGGCGATGGCCTCGCCGTCCAGATCGGCGGCGATCGTGCCTTCTTCCTGGAGCGCCTGGATGCTGGCGGTGATCGAGGCGACGCAGCCCTGGGCGCTCGGCCAGGTCGACGGATCGCCGAGCACCGCAGGCCCGTCACGCAGCACGATGCGCTGGATCTCGGGCTCGATCGCCATCTTCAGATAGCCGACATTGTCGTCGATCAGGGCCTGCCAGCGCGTCGGCGCCTGCGCCGAGAGCTGGTTGAGCCGATCGGACATCTCCGCGTCGATCTGTGCGACCACGGCCGCCATCAGGCCCTTCTTGTCGCCGAAATGATGATAGAGCGCGCCACGCGTCAACCCGGCGGCGGCGGTGAAATCATCCATCGATGCATCATTGTAGCCGATCGTGCCGAACGCCTCGCGGCCGGCGGCGATCAGCTTGGCGCGGGTTTCCGCGATCATCTCCTTGCGCGGACGATGGGCCATGCTCTGCTCCATAAACATACGGCGCGTATGCCAATTGACATACGGTGTGTATGTGATTACTTCAACGTTCATACGCCATGTATGTCATTTATATAAGGGGCATGGCGGAGCTGTAAAGGAGACGGCCATGACCAATCCCTATGCCACGATCTTCCAGGCGCGCGGGGCCAAGGGTTTCGCCGCGGCCGGCTTCGTCGCGCGGCTGCCGATCGCGATGGCGTCGATCGGGCTGGTCGCCATGCTCTCCCAGACTCATGGCGAATATTGGCTGGCGGGCGCGGTCTCGGCGACCTTTGCGCTGACCAACGCCCTGCTCGCGCCGCAGGTCTCGCGGCTGGTCGACCGGCTGGGGCAGACGCGGGTACTCGTTCCGGCGACGATCGTCTCCGTGCTGGCCTTTGCCGTGCTGATCATGGCGGCGCATCGCGACTGGCCGGTCTGGACTCTGTTCGCCTCGGCACTGGCGGCCGCGGCGATGCCGAGCATCCCGGCGATGGTGCGGGCGCGCTGGACCGAGATTTTCCGCGATACGCCGGAACTCACCACGGCGTTCGCGTTCGAATCCGCGGCCGATGAGCTCGTCTATATCGCCGGCGCGTCGCTGTCGGTCGGGCTGAGCGTTGCGCTGTTTCCCGAGGCGGGCATGGTCGCGAGCACGTTGTTCCTCGCTTTCGGATCGACGGCACTGATCCTGCAGCGCTCGACCGAACCGAAGGCGCGACCGGTCTCGCGCGAGCATCGCGGCTCGGCGATCATGCTGCGGCCGGTACAGATCGTCACCGTCGCGCTGGTCTTCATCGGGGCGATCTTCGCCACGGCCGAAGTGAGCGCGGTCGCGATCACCAAGGAACTGGGCCAGCCCGGCGCCGCGAGCCTCGTCATCGGCGTCTATGCCGTGGGGTCGTTTGCGGTCGGGATCGTGATCGGCGGGCTGAGGCTGACGCTGGCATTGCAGCGCCAGCTTGCCATCGCGGTCGGCATCACCGCGCTGACGACCCTCCCGCTGCTGCTCGCCGACAGCGTGCTGTGGCTGGCGTTGGCGGTGTTCCTGAGCGGGATTGCGATATCGCCGACCTTCATCACCGCGTTCGGCCTCGTCGAGCGGCATGTGCCCGAAGCCAAGCTGACTGAAGGCGTCACCTGGGTGACGACCGGGATCGGTATCGGCATGGCGTTGGGGTCGTTCGCGGCGGGCCTGACGATCGACGCGTTCGGCGCACGAAACGGTTTCTGGGTATCGGTGGCGGCCGGCACGATCGCGCTGTCGACGGTGCTGCTGGGGCAGCGGGTGCTCGGCGGGGCGCGGCGGGACCAGGCCTAGCCGCGGCGCCTATTGCTCCGGTCGAGCTCGGCCTCGCGGCGGACGCTGCGGGCCTTGAGCAGATCGTGGCGCGACAGGATGCCGACGACCCGGCCGCTCGTCTGGTCGACGATCGGGATGCGGCCCACGCCGGTATCGACCATCAGGTCGGCCACGTCGCCGATCGGGCTGTCGGGCCAGGCCACCGGCTGCGACGCATCGGACAGCGCGCCGCCCAGCGTGGCGTCGATCGGGCCGCCCTCGACATGCCAGCGCAACGCGTCCGAGCGCGACGCCAGGCCGAGCAGGCGACCATCCTCATCCACCACCGGATAGCTGCGATGCGTCGCCTGGTCAGCGAAGAAGCGGGCGGCGTCGGGCACGGTCATGGCCCCGGGGAGCGTGGCGGGATCGGGCGTCATGATCTGGCCGGCCTGAAGGAATTCGAGCGGGTCGACGGTATATTCCTGCAGAATGTGCCGGCCGCGGCGAGCGATCTTCTCGGTCAGGATCGAGCGGCGCATGATCAGCACGCTGATCGCATAGGCACCCGCAGAGGCGGCCATCATCGCCGGAAGCGCGGCGAAATCGCCGGTGAGTTCGCAGGCGAACAGCGCGCCGGTGAGCGGCGCGCGCATCGCCCCGCTGAGGATCGCCGCCATGCCGGCCAGCGCCCAGAAGCCGGCGGGGCCGGGCAGCGCCTGGCCGATCAGGAAGCCGAGCGCGCCGCCGAGGATGAGCAGGGGCGCGAGCACGCCGCCCGAGGTGCCCGAACCGAGCGCGACGAGCCAGACCACCGCCTTGACCAGGGCGAGCGCGAGCACGACGCGCACGGCGAGCGATCCGTCGAGCAGTGCCTGGATATTGCCATAGCCGGCGCCGAGCACATGCGCGTCGACCAGCCCGCCGAGACCGACCACTACGCCGCCGATCGCGGGCCACCACATCCAGTGGATGGGCAGGCGGTGGAACAGATCCTCGATGCGGTAGAGCGCCTGGGAGAGCAGGGCGGCTTCCAGCCCGACCACCACGCCGAGCGGCAGGGCGATGGCGGGCGCGGCGGCCCAATGGTCCAGCGCGGCGCCGGTGAAGGGAAAGAGCGGTCCGGCGCCGAGCAGCAGCGGACGCCAGGCGAGCGACACCAGCGCGGCGATCACCACCGGCACGAAGCTGCGCGGCTTCCATTCGAACAGCAGCACTTCGATCGCGAGCAGGATCGCGGCGAGCGGGGTACCGAAGATGCCGGTCATGCCGGCCGCCGCGCCCGCGACGAGCAGCGTCTTGCGCTCGGCCGCGCTCAGCCTGAAGCATTGGGCGAAGAGCGAGCCGATCGCGCCGCCGGTCATGATGATCGGCCCCTCCGCGCCGAACGGACCGCCGCTGCCGATCGAGACGGCCGAGGACAGGGGCTTGAGCAGTGCGACCTTGGGCGACAGGCGGCTCTCGCCATAAAGAATCGCCTCGATCGCTTCGGGGATGCCATGGCCCTTGATCTTCTCCGAGCCGAAACGCGCCATCAGGCCGATGATCAGGCTGCCGATGACGGGGATGACCAGCACGGCGAATCCGACCTTGCTGTCGACGATCTCGACCGGCTGGACCGAGAGGCGGCCGAACCAGAAAACATTGGTGGCGAGCGCGATCAGCTTGAGCAACAGCCAGGCGCCAAACGCCCCGCCAGTGCCGATGACCAGAGCCGCGGCGGCGAGGATCAGCATGCGCCGGTCCGCGCTGTGATCGGCGAGCTTGCGGAGTGGCGAGACAGAGGGTGTAGAGGGGGGCGGTGCAGAGATGGGCATGAGGGCCTTCCGGATCGGGAATGCCGGCGCGACTATATCGTATTACGATATAATTCAATGTGAGGAAGCGAATGTCATGGCTGGGCAGAAGGCGAAAGGGCACAGGCTGACCGAGACGGACTATGCGGCGCTCGCCGATTTCCGCCATGCCTTGCGGCAGTTCCTCGCGTTCAGCGAAGGTCGCGCGGCGGAGTGCGGGCTGACGCCGCAGCAGCACCAGGCGCTGCTCGCGATCCGCGGCGCGGCGGGGCAGGCGGTCACGGTGGGGTTCATCGCCGAGCGGCTGATCCTGAAGCCGCACAGCGCGACCGGGCTGGTCGACCGGCTCGAGGCGCTCGAGCTGGTCGAGCGGCGCCCGGCACCGGACGACAAGCGGCGGGCGCTGATCGTGCTCACCTCCAAGGCGCTGGCGCTGCTCGAGAAGCTGTCCGCCACGCACCGCGAGGAGATCATCCGCCTGCGCCCGATGCTGACCGCCGTGCTCGATCGGGTCGACGGGGAAGGCTGAGTCGCGATCTTGAAATATATATCGTAATGCGATATATAACGCTTGGCGACCGTCGCATGGCGGCGTCGGGAGAGGTCGATGCACATCATCCTCGTGGCGCTCGAATCGATCGGCCTGGTGCTCGGCAGCCTGGCGCTGGCCGGGCTGCTCAACGGGGTGCTGTGGTCCGCCTTTCGCTGGTTACGTCATCCGGACTGGGCCTGGACCGTCATTGCGGTGCCGGTAGTGGCGGTTCTTGCGGGTGCTCCGCCGCGTAGCGCCTTTCTGCGGCTCGCCCTTGCCTTTGCCGCGATGCTGGCATTGCCCTTCTGGATGGAAGGACGGGCGTGGCGCTCGCGCTGGCGGCTCGATCATCCTTTACCGGCGCCGATCCGATCGAAACCTTCCGCTTGAGGCTGGTACCGCTACCATTTTTTGGTTAGACCCCTCAAAAAATGCGGGAGAGGGTTCTCATGAAGTTCAAGCTTTTGGCGGCAGCCGCGTCGGTTTCGTTCCTCGTCACCGGGGCTGCCTTCGCGCAGGACGTGCCGGCGACTCGCACAGCTGGCGGCAATGTCGAGCAGCGCGCGGCGGCCCTGGTCGCGAAGATGACCCTGGAGGAGAAGGCGGCGCAGCTGGGCCATACCGCGCCCGCCATTCCACGGCTCGGCGTGCCGCGCTACAATTGGTGGAACGAGGGGCTGCACGGCGTCGCGCGCGCCGGCATTGCCACCGTGTTCCCGCAGGCGATCGGTATGGCGGCGACCTGGGACACCAACCTCATGGGAACGGTGGCCGACACGATCGGCACCGAGTTCCGCGCCAAATATGTCGAGCGGGTGCATCCCGACGGCGGCACCGATTTCTATCGCGGGCTGACCGTATGGTCGCCCAACATCAACATCTTCCGCGATCCGCGCTGGGGCCGGGGGCAGGAGACCTATGGCGAGGATCCGTTCCTGACCGGGCGGATCGGCATTGCCTTCATCAAGGGCCTGCAAGGCACCGACCCCGATTATTACAAGACGATCGCCACTTCGAAGCATTTCGCGGTGCATAGCGGGCCGGAATCGAACCGGCACCGAGAGGATGTGCATCCGAGCGCGCATGACCTGGAGGACACCTATCTCCCCGCGTTCCGCGCGACGGTGACCGAGGGCAAGGTCCAGTCGATCATGTGCGTGTACAATGCGATCGACGGCGTGCCGGGCTGCGCCAACGATTTCCTGATGAACCAGCGGCTGCGCAAGGACTGGGGCTTCAACGGCTATGTCGTGTCGGATTGCGGCGCGGCGGCGAACATCTATCGGCCGGACAGCCTGCATTACCGCAAGACGCCGGCCGAGGGCGTTGCGGTCGGTTTCCAGGCGGGCATGGACGTGATCTGCGGCGATTACCGCAACCATATGACGACGGATGCGGATTCGATCGTCGAGGCCGTGAACAAGGGGCTGCTGCCGATCGCGACGGTCGACCGCTCGCTGGTGCGGCTGTTCTCGGCGCGCATCCGGCTGGGGCTGGTCGATACGCCGGTGCGGCCCTTCGCCAATATCACGGCGGCGGACAACGACACCGAGGCGCACCGCGCGCTCTCGCGCAAGATGGCCGAGGCGTCGATGGTGCTGCTCAAGAACCAGGGCGATCTGCTGCCGTTGACGGGCGCGCCGAAGACCATCGCGGTGATCGGGCCGAATGCGGATTCGATCGATACGCTGGTCGGCAATTATTACGGCACGCCGTCGCGGCCGGTGACGGTGCTCGACGGCATTCGGGCGCGCTTCCCGCAATCGACAATCGTGTTCGCGGAAGGAACCGGGCTGGTCGGCCCCGCCGAGCCGGCAGTGCCGGACAGCGCGTTCTGCGTCGATGCCGAGTGCAAGACGCCGGGGCTGAAGGTGGAGTATTTTGCCGGGACCAACCTTGAGGGCGCGCCGGTCGAGACGAAGACTCAGCCCAATGCCACGATCGAATGGAATGGCGACAAGGCAGCGTCGACGCGCTGGACCGGCACGCTCGTCGCGCCGGAAAGCGGCGAATATCGTTTCCGCTTCGCGAGCGAGAATGGCTACCGCGTCTATGTCGACGACAAGATCGTCGTGGACGAATGGGGCGTGGGCGATGCGCCCTCGATCCTGTCGGGCGCGGTTTCGCTGGAGAAGGGGAAGAAATACCCGATCCGCGTGGAGGGTTTCCAGCGCGGCGCGCGGGGCGAGCAGCATCTGGTGTGGAGCCCGCCGAGCCAGAATGGCGACGACGCGGTCGCCGCGGCGAAGTCGGCCGATCTGGTGGTGTTCGTCGGGGGCCTCTCGGCGCGGATCGAGGGCGAGGAGATGAAGATCAAGGCGCCGGGCTTTGCCGGGGGCGATCGCACCAGCCTCGACCTGCCGGCACCGCAGGAAGCATTGCTCAAGCGCGTGCAGGCAGTCGGCAAGCCGACCGTGTTGGTGCTGATGAACGGCAGCGCGCTCAGCACCAACTGGGCCGATGCGAATGTACCGGCGATCGTCGAGGCCTGGTATCCGGGCGAGGAAGGCGGCGCGGCCGTGGCCGGGCTGCTGGCGGGCGATTTCAGCCCGGCCGGGCGGCTTCCCGTCACTTTCTACAAGAGCGCCGAGCAGCTGCCGCCGTTCGAGGATTATGCGATGGCGGGGCGGACCTATCGCTACTTCAAGGGCGAGGTGCTGTACCCGTTCGGCCATGGGCTGAGCTATACCAGCTTCGGTTACGCCAACCCGCGGGTCGAGACGAAGGGTGCGGTTTCCGTGTCGGTCGATGTGACCAACAGCGGCGCACGCGACGGCGACGAGGTGGTGCAGCTGTACCTGTCGCATCCGGGCGTTGCCGGGGCGCCGGTGCGGGCGCTCGAGGGCTTCCAGCGCATCCATCTGGCCAAGGGCGAGAAACGCACCGTGACCTTCACGCTCGATGACCGGGCGCTGAGCGTTGTCGACGACAAGGGCGCACGCAAGGTCGTGCCGGGCATTGTGGATGTGTGGGTCGGCGGCGGTCAGCCGGTGTCGCGGTCGGGCATGGCGCAGGCGGCCGGCGTGAAGACCAGCATCAAGGTGACGAAGTCGGCGGTGCTGCCGAAATAACGGGATGCCGTGGCGGGCACGATCCGCCACGGCAATTCCCGCTGGACGGATGAAACAGGGCTTCTCTAAACTCGCCTCGACACGAGGGGATCGACATGGCGGCCGTGCTCAAGATCGTCGACGAGGTTTTCGGAACGGGGGCGGGTGACCGACGGCCCGCACTGGAGCTGAAACTGGTTTCGGAGCGGATCACGGCGCGGGAGTTGATCCGCCGCCGCATCGCGGACGAAGTGCAGACGGCCAACCAGCGCAATATCGAGCACGCCGCCGGCCATGCCCGTACCCGATCCTTCCTGATCCAGTTCGACGAGGACGCACCCGAGGCACGGCTCAATGGCGGAATCGTGCGACGATCACGGCCGAAGCTGTTCGACGAACCGGCGGAATATGACCGCGCCATCGAGGCGTTCGAGAAGAACCAGTTCATTCTGCTGTTCGACGAGCGCCAGGTAGAGCGGCTCGACGACGACATCGCGCTGACCGGCGATAGCGAAGCGGTGTTCCTCTATCTGACGCCGCTGATCGGCGGATGACAGGGATCATCGGGCGGATCGTCGGCTTGCTGGGCGGCGGGCGGGACGGGCACGAACCGCGTAATGCGAGCGAAACGCGGCGGCTGGACGGGTTGCCCGTGTCGACCGAAGCGGAGCGGATCGTTGCGCGGTTGTGCGAAGAGGCGGTCGCCGTCCGGGCGGGCAATTATGGCGCGGTCAAACTTTCGGACCTTGCGTCCTGGGAGGCGGTGAAGACGGGTCCCGACGATTTGCTGCTCGAGGTCGCGCTGGCGTCGATCGTTCCGCGCCCGCACGATAGCTATGCTCATACGCCCAAATCGTGGACGGTGAACGAAACGCGCAAGACCATCGCGTCGCAGCTCATGCGCAAGAAACTACCCTTTACGTCAGCGCAACTGGCCGGGCTGATCGAGCAGTGCACGGCATATCCCTATTCGCTGCAATATGGCATGCCGGCACCGTCGATCCTCGGTGCGGCAGAGCGGGTCCTGGAGGGACGGTCGCCGGACGGGGTACTGCGCAAGGCAATCGAGACGCTGCAGCGCCGCCTGGTGCGGGATGGCGCGCGAGCTCAGCAGACCAAGTTCGATGCGACCATCCTGGCGCGGGTTGCCGCCTTGCTGGAAGGCGGCGGCACAGACAGACGGGCGCTGCCGATGGGTGCCTTTTCCGCGACGGTCGCCCCGGTGCTGGAGGACGGGAAACACGGTGATGCGTGGCGGGCGCTCCTGCTGCACGCCGCGGGCGCAGGCGAAAAGGCCAAGCCAGCGGCGAAATGGCTGGCCGACGGCAAGGCGCTGGTCGCCGTGATCGGCACCGACGCGGTGGCGGCCAGGCTGGTCGCGTGGATGGAGGCGACCACGCCCGATCCTGCCCGGCCCGATGCCAGCCTCGACATACTGAAGGGCCTGATCTGGCTGTCGGCGGCGTTCGACGAGGCGCGGCTGGCAGGGCCGATCGGTCGCTTTGCCGAGAAATGCTTCCGCAAGGTGCCGGGGATCGGGGCACGATCGGTCAAGCTCGGCAATGCGGCACTGTGGACCTTGTCCGAGACGGTGGACGGGGAGGGCGCCGCCGCCGAACTGTTCCGGCTCCGCGCGAAGCTGAAGCTGCCGTCGGTGCAGAAACTGCTCGATGCGCGGCTGGCCGATCTGGCGGACAAGATGGGCAGCAGCGTCGCGGTTCTGGAGGACGGCTCGTTGCCGGATTTCGGCCTCTCGGCCGGTGGCAGCGCGACCTTCCCGTTTGGCGATGTCACCGCCACGCTGGCGCTGCAGCCCGACGGGGTCGATGTCGAATGGCGCGGTGCCGATGGGCGGGTGCTCAAAGCGCCGCCGGCGGCCGTGCAGCGCGACCACAAGGCCGGGCTTGCTGCGTTCAAGCAGGCAGTGAAGGATGTCGAAGCAGCGCGCGCCACACAGGCGATCCGGCTGGAGCAGTCCTGGCAGGAGCAGCGTCGCTGGGATGTCGCGGCGTGGCGGCGGACTTTTCTCGATCATCCGCTGCGCCGGCAGCTCGCGCTGGCGCTGATCTGGCGGTTCGACGGCGCGGGCGATCCCGTCACGGCGATGCCGCTGGGCGAGAGGCTCGTCACGCTCGCGGGCGAGATGGCGATTCCCGAGACCGGCACGGTGCGGCTGTGGCATCCGCTCGACAGCGATCCGGCCGATGTGCTCGCGTGGCGGCAGAAGATCGTCGATCGAGAGCTGACTCAGCCGATCAAGCAGGCGCACCGCGAAATCTATGTGCTGACCGATGCCGAGCGGCGGACCGGCACCTATTCGAACCGGTTCGCGGCGCACATCCTGCGCCAGCACCAGTTCCGGGCCTTGTGCCAGGCGCGCGACTGGCGGTTCGAGTTCCTGGGCGGATGGGACAGTTGGAACGTGCCGCACCGCGCGCTGCCGCATCACGGGTTGCGCGTCGAATATAGCGTCGAGGCGGTCGACAATGATGCGCGGAGCGATGCCTATGTGCCGCTCCATCTCGCCACCGACCAGGTGCGGTTCGTCGACGCGCGCGGTCCAGTGCCGCTGGAGGCAGTCGAGCCGATCCTGTTTTCGGAATGCCTGCGCGATGTCGACCTGTTCGTTGCGGTCACCAGCGTCGCGAATGATCCGGGCTGGACCGACGGCGGACCCGACGGGCGGTTCGGCGGGTATTGGCGCGAATGGGCCTTTGGCGATCTCAGCCAGTCAGCCGAGACCCGCCGCGCGCTGATCGCGGCGATCGCGCCGAAACTGGCGATCGCCGACAAGCTGGAGGTCAGCGAGAAGTCGCTGATCGTACAGGGCAAAAAGCAGAAATATGCGATCCATTTCGGATCGAGCAACATCCAGATCCTGCCGAGCAACCGCTATTTGTGCATCGTGCCGGGGCGGAGCCCGCAGGAAGCGGACAAGATCAAGCTGCCCTTTGCCGGCGACAGCCTGTTGTCGATCATCCTAAGCAAGGCGTTCCTGCTGACGGACGAGACCCAGATCAAGGATCCGACGATCATCGCGCAGCTTTAAGGGTTTGCCGCGGCACGTGAGCCGATGCGCCGCGGCAAACCCATGCAACCCCGCTGTCGCAGGATGGGATTTACCGGCTCGCGCCGGGCCGGGGAAATGATCGTCGACCGGGATGCGACGGATGCGATGAAAGCGCCTGTATCGGCTCAGAACCGATAGACCCCGCCAGCCTCCGCCGCGACGAACCGGTCCGCCGGTAGCTGCGCCGTGTCCAGCGCTGCCGCGAGTGCTTCCACCGGCGCGTCGCGCGGTTCGTCGGTGAGCTGGAAAGTGCCCCAATGGATGCCCAGCGCGCGGGCCGCGCCGACGTCCTGCAGGATCGCCACCGCTTCGGCCGGGTTGGCGTGCTGGTTGGCCATGAACCAGCGCGGCTCATAGGCGCCGATCGGGATGAGCGCGACGTCGGGCGCGCCGTGGCGGGCGCGGATGTCGCGGAAGATCGCGCCGTCGCCATATCCCGTGTCGCCGGCGAACCAGATGGAGCCGGCCGGGGTATCGAGCCAATGGCCAGCCCATAACGCCATGCGCCGGTCGCCCAGGCCGCGCGCCGACCAGTGGTTGGCGCGGGTCAGGGTCGCGGCCAGGCCGGGGGCGAGATCGATCCGGTCGTGCCAGTCGCCGACGGCGATCCGGGCCTCGGGTATCGCGCGCCGGACGATCGCATCATTGCCGAGCGGCATCACCATGAGCGGGGCATGCGCGGCGTGCAGGCGCCGCAAGGTGGCGAGATCGAGATGGTCGTAGTGATTGTGGCTGAGCAGCACGGCATGGATCGGCGGCAGATGCTCGAACGCGATGCCGGGCGCGGTCACCCGCTTCGGGCCGGCGGAGGAGAGAGGGCTCGCACGATCCGACCAGACCGGATCGGTCAGCAGGTTCACGCCGCCGGCCTGGATCAGCAGCGTGGCGTGGCCGATCATGGTGATGGTCAGTCCGTCGGGTGCCGGGTCCGGGCGCACCTGGTCGACCGGCACTGTCGTCGGCCAGCGGGCAGGGCGCTCGCCGAATTTCCAGCGCAGCAGCTCGGAGAGCGCGCGATCGGTGGCGGGCTGGCCGGGGTTGAAGAAGCGGACGCCGTCGAAATGGTCGCTGGGCGGTGCGGCGAGGTAGCGGTTCTTCGGCATCGCCGCGGTTCTGGCGCATCCCAGGCCGCTGCGCCAGCCCGTGTGCAATCGAGGTTATTGCTAATGATAATGCGATTGACTAGCATTATTACTTTCCCCTACCGGCGACCCCGCGCATCACGTCAGCAAAGGACCCGTTGGAATGAAGCCTCTCGTGCGACATGCATTGCTTGCGACTGCCCTGAGCTTCCTGCTGCCGGCGGCTGCGCTGGCCGCCGGGCCGGAGAATGAGGACGGGCAGGACAAGGGCGACATCATCGTCACCGGTACGCTCGACACGCCGAGCGCTTCGGCCACCGGCCTGACCCTCACGCCGCGCGAGACGCCGCAATCGGTGACGATCATCGACCGGACGCGGATCACCGATTTCGCGCTGACCAACGTCAACGACCTGCTCAACCAGGTGGTCGGCATCAATGTCGAGCGGGTCGAGACCGACCGGACCTATTTCAATGCGCGCGGCTTCGACATCACCAATTTCCAGGTCGACGGGATCGGCCTGCCACTCCTGTGGGGTATCCAGTTCGGGGATCTCGACACCGCGCTGTTCGAGCGGGTCGAGGCAGTACGCGGCGCCAATGCGATCATGACCGGCATCGGCAACCCTTCCGCCACGATCAACTATGTCCGCAAGCGCCCGACCGACACGCTGCAGGCCAATCTGTCGGCGCAGCTTGGCTCCTGGGACCAGAAGCGGATCGAGGCCGATGTCTCGGTGCCGATCACCGGCACGCTCGCGGTGCGGGCGATCTTCGCGCATGAGGACCGCGATTCCTATCTCGACTACAATCATGTCGACCGGAACGTGTACGGCGCGCTGCTGAGCTGGGAAGCGACGTCGCGGCTGAAGGCGACGATCGGATATAGCCGGCAGGACAATCGCGCGGACGGCGTGCTGTGGGGCGCGTTGCCGCTGACCTATACCGACGGCACGCGGATCGATTTCCCGGTCTCGGCCTCGACCTCGGCCGACTGGACCTATTGGGACACGCACGACCAGAGCGTTTTTGGCGAACTCGCCTACAGCTTCGCGGGCGGCTGGTCGGCCAAGGGCGTGTTCACCTACAGGCGCTTCACCGAGGAATCGAAGCTGCTCTACGCTTATGGCTATCCGGACAAGGCGACCGGGCTCGGCGTGGGCGGCATGTCGGGCATCTATCCGTCGACCTATGACCAGTATCTCGGCGATTTCACCGCATCGGGCCCGATCAAGCTGTTCGGGCGCGAGCATCAGCTCGCCTTCGGCGTGTCGACCGCGCGATCGGACGGGCTCGAATATGAGAATTTCTCGCCGGACCTTATCGAGTTCCAGGCGGTGCAGGACTGGGGCCAAGTGCAGGTGGCGGAGCCGACCTACCCCGGTGCCTATCTCGCCGCGGATTACACGGACCGGCTGACCCGGGTGTACGGTGCCGCACATCTCAATGTCGCGGACAATCTGAAGGCAGTGGTCGGCGCCAGCGCGATGTGGCTGGAATCGAGCGGGACCTCTTACGGCACCGATCAGTCACGCGACAACAGCGCGGTCAGCCCCTATGTCGGCGCGATCTTCGATCTCTCGAAGAACGTCTCGCTCTATGCGAGCTATACCGACATCTTCAATCCGCAGGTCGAGACCGGCATCGACAATCGCAAGCTCGATCCCGCCGCGGGCAGCAGCATCGAAGGCGGCATCAAGAGCCAGTGGTTCGGCGGTCGGCTCTATGCCACCGCATCGCTGTTCCGGGCGAAGCAGAAGGGGCTCGCGTCCGCGATCGGCACTTATGGCGACCTGAATGGCCCGTGCCCGGACGGGCCGATCGGGGAGACCTGTTATGCCGGTGTCGACACGATTTCGAAGGGTTTCGAGATCGAGCTTGCCGGCCGGATCACCGATCGCTGGAGCATTAGCGGCGGCTATACCGGGCTGAAGATCGAGGACGATTCCGGCAACAAGGTGCGGACGTATCTGCCGACCAGGACGCTGAAGCTCGCCACCAATTATGTCGTGCCCGAGCTGAACGACCTGAAGTTAGGCGCGCAACTGCGCTGGCAGAGCGCGATCACTTATGCCGATGCGTATGTGCAGGATTATGGCGTCGTCACCGGGGACGTGATCCTGAAGCAGGAAGCCTATGCGGTAGTCGATCTGATGGCCGGCATCCGCCTGATCGACCGGGTGCGCGCGACCGTCAATGTGCGCAACGTGACGGACAAGAAATATCTCGGCAGCCTGATGTGGGGCCAGGCCTTCTACGCTGCCCCGCGCAGCGCGAGCGTCACGTTGAGTTTCGTTTTCTGACCCAGCCGGGGAACGGCAAAAGACTAAAGATTCCGACAGCGGGAAAAAGCCTGGGGCGCTTGAAGGCGGCATCACTCACCGCAGGCGAATCCCGATGCACCGAAGAGACATGTTGAAACTGGCGGCCGGCGCAGTGGCGCTGGCGAGCCTTGGCTCCACCGCACGTGCCGCGTTCAGCGCAGAGCGCGAGCGCATGGCGGACTGGAGCCGGACTCGCCGCTTCGTGTGGAACGGCTTCGGATCGATCGCCTATGTCGAAAGCGGCAAGGGCGAGGAGGCGCTGTTCCTGCACGGCTATCCGCTGAGCGGCTTCCAGTGGCGCGGGGCGATGGAGCAGCTCGAGCTGTTCTATCGCTGCATCGTGCCGGACTTCATGGGGCTCGGCGCGACCGAAGTGGCGCCGGGGCAGGACCTCGGCGCGATTGCCCAAGCCGCGATGATCGTCTCGCTGCTCGACGCGTTGAAGATCGAGCGGGTGCACATCGTTGCCAACGACAGCGGCGGCGCGGTCGCGCAAATCCTGGCGGTGCGGCATCCCGAGCGGGTCCGCACCTTGCTGCTGACCAATTGCGACACTGAGTTGGAGAGCCCGCCGCCCGCGATGAAGCCGGTCATCGAGCTGTCGAAACAGGGGCTCTATGCCGAGCAGTGGCTGGTGCCCTGGCTGGCCGATCGCAACCGGGCGCGGGCGCCCGACCAGTTCGGGGGCCTGTGTTATGCCGATCCCGCCAACCCCACCGACGAAGCGATCCAGATGTATTTCGGGCCGCTGCTCGCGACGCCGCAGCGGCGCCGGCTGGTCGAGGCGCATGCGGTCGCGCAAGGGACCAACGCACTGACCGGCATCACGCCGTTGCTCGGGAAATGCCCGGTGCCGACCCGGATCATATGGGGCATGGGCGACACTATCTTCTCGCCCGGCAATGCCGACTATCTCGACCGCAGCTTAGGCCAGTCGCGCGGGGTGCGGCGGCTGGAGAAGAGCAAGCTGTTCTGGCCCGAGGAGCGGCCGGATGTGATCGCCGAAGAAGCCGATGCGCTGTGGAGGAAGGCATGAGGCGCGGCATTGGATGCGTGGCGTTGCTTGCCGCGCTGGCCACGGGGTCCGCTCGCGCATCGGATCACCTGGATTCTCCGACGGTGATCGCCGATCCGCGTGCCGATATCGGCGACCTGTTCGCCTGGATATCCCCGGACGGCGCCAGGCTGAACCTGGCGATGACGATCGTCGGGCACAGCTTCTCCGACCGGCTCGACTATGTTTTCCATATCGACAGCGGCGGACGGTACGGACCGACCAGCGCATCGGTCGACCTGCTATGCCGCTTTGCCGGCGCTGGTGCTGCGGATTGCCGGCTGGGGAAGGACCGGGCGACCGGCGATCCGCGCGATGAGCATGGGGTTACGAGCGCGAACGGGCGTTTCCGGGTCTTTGCTGGACTGCGCGACGATCCGTTCTTCAACAATGTCCGCGGTGCGCGGGAGGCCTATAATGTCGCGACCAGGGCGTTGGAGAATGGCGCGCGTTACGATGCAGCGGGATGCCCGGGTTTCAGCACAGCGCAATCGGCGACGATCCTCGATACCTGGCGCCACACCAGCGGCAAACCGGCGACCAATTTCCTGCGCGGCTGGACGCCTGCCTCGATCGTCGTGTCGATCGATCTCGGCGCGGTGAACCGCGGCGGGCCGATGCTGGCGGTGTGGGGTGCGACGGTCGGGCCGAAAGGACAGATCGATCGCGCGGCGCGGCCGCTGACCGGCAACGCGCTGCTGGCGACGCTCGGCCCGGATGCGGAGAGCGATGCACTGAAGGAGCGCTATAATCGCGCGACGCCTGCCACCAGCGGGGCGTTCGTGCCCGAGATCGCCAAGGGCGTGGCGCTGTATGACGGGTTCGACGGGCGCTGCGGCGACGGTCTGCTGGTCGACCGCAAGGCGCCCCCGGCGCGGCGTTACTGGCCGATGGCGACACTGCTCGCTGACGATCGGCTGTGGCTGAATAGCCGGTCGTCGACCTGCACCCAGCTCTTCGCGGTCGAGCGTGCTGCGCTGGCCGGAGAGGCGGCGATCGCGGGCGACTGTGGCGGGCGGTCCATCACCTATGATGCCGTGAACGTCTATCGGTCGCTCATCGCGAACGGCACCACGGCGGGGATCGACGATGGCGTGCATGCCGACGAGAAAGTGCCATCGACCGCAGTGTTTCCATTCCTGGCGGTGCCCGATCCGGCGCCGGCCGACCGATGAGACGGCGCGTCATGATAGGGGCCGCCGTGATGCTCGGCCTGGCCGCCGCGCCGGCCGAGGCACATAGCGGTACGGGGCTGGCCGGTGGCTTTGCCGCGGGTTTCGCGCATCCGTTCGGTGGGGTCGATCATCTGCTTGCCATGGCCTCGGTCGGGTTATGGGGTGCGTTTCTCGGGCGGCCCTTGGTCTATCTGCTGCCGGTCGTTTTCCCGCTGATGATGGTCGTGGGGGCGATGCTCGGGATGACGGGGGTGCCCTTGCCGTCGGTCGAAACCGGTATCGCGCTGTCGGTGCTGGTGCTGGGCGGCTGCATCGCACTGGCGTTCCGCGCGCCTGTGTGGCTGGCCATCATGATCGTTGCGCTGTTCGCGATCTTTCATGGCTATGCCCATGGCCGCGAGCTGCCCTCGGCGGCCGATCCGGCGGGGTACAGTCTGGGGTTCGTGCTGGCCACCGGGTTGATTCACATCGCCGGCATTGCGCTGGGGCTGCTGAAGGCTGGCCCGAGCGGGGAGGTGACGATCCGGGTTGCCGGTGGGGCGATCGGGTTGGCCGGCCTGGCCTTTCTGGTCGGGCTGGCGTGATGCGGGACCCGGCGCTTCCGCTGCTGTTGCTCGGCGTAAGCACGGGCCTGATGGCTGGGGCGTCCGGCCGGCACGCGGCGTTGCTGGCGGGGATTGCTGCAGCCCTGCTCGTATCGACTTTCGGCCCGATCGTGCCCGACGGTGGGTCGCATGCCATGGCCTGGGTGTGTGTCATGGCCATAGCTGGCGCCACATGGCTGCCGCGCGGCGTGCCGATACCTGTCGCGGGCGCGGCCGGAGCGGCTGCGGGGCTGCTTCATGCAGGCACGGGCGCGACCTTGCTGTCGCTGGCGTTGCTGGTCGCGAGCGCGTTGCTTGCCGGTATCGCCGCCCGGCGCGGGTGGCGGCTGGCGGTGCAGGTGGTCGCGTCCTGGCTGTTCGCGGTGGCGGCGTTGAACGTCACGCTTGGGCTGCTGCCCGTCACGCCGGGCTATCTGCCCGATCATCTGGAATGACGATGCTGAAACATTTTCTGGCGGGCCTCGCCTGTTGCGCCGCGACGGCGGCGGCCGCGCATGATTTCTGGATCCAGCCGACGCGGTGGCGAGCGGAGCAGCATGTGCGGGCCAGCCTCACCTTGCAGGTTGGGCATGGGCCGTACCGCCAGCGCTCGCCGATTCCGGCCGCGCGGATCATGCGCTTCGAGAGCGTCGGCCCGGATGGCCGGCGGGCCGATCTCCGGCCATGGCTGCATCCCGGTGGGGCGGACGATGCGACGGTCTCGCTGGCCGGGCCGGGCACGCATCTGCTGGTGCTGGAGACCGACAATCGCGCCGAGAGCCATTTGCCGGCGATCCGCTTCAACGATTATCTGCGGGTGGAGGGGCTGACGCCGGCCCTCGCGCTACGCGCCCGCACCGGGCGGACGGGCGAGGACGGATCGGAGCAGTACAGCCGTCATGCCAAGGCGATCCTGCAGGTCGGCCCGGTCGATCCGCGCGGGCAGGCGCAGGTGAGCAGGCCACTGGGTCTGGCGCTGGAGATAGTGCCCGAGCGCAGCCCGATCGGCGCGCGAGGCGGCGCGTTGCCCGTGCGGGTGCTCTATCATGGACGAGCGCTGGGGGGTGCTTTGGTCAAGCTGACCGACCTCGCGCACGATGCCGAGCCGATGGCGATGCAGCGCACCGACGCCAATGGCCGTGCGGTGTTCGCGATGCCGGGGCGGGGGAACTGGCTGCTCAACGTGATCTGGACCCGGCCGCAGCCGCGCTCCAACCTGACCGATTTCGAGACCGATTTCTCCAGCCTGAGCTTCGGGATTTTCGAATGAGGCCGCCGCGATTTTCGGCTAAGGGCGGATGATGAGCGAGGCGCAAGAGGAAGACGAGCTGTCGGTTCGGCTGCTGCTCGAGACCGCGACCGTCGAGATCCGCGACATCCAGTGCCGCGGCAATTGCCGTCACCGGTCGCCGAGCGAATGCGCGTCGACCACGCACCTCGTCTATCCCTATCGCGGCGCCTTCATGCGCCATGTCGGCAGCGCCGAGACGGTCGCCGAGGTCAACCAGCTCGTCTTCTTCAACGAGGATGAGGAATATGCGATCAGCCATCCCGTTGGCGGGGGCGATGCCTGCCTGTCGATCGCGATCGACCGGACGCTGTTGCAGGAGCTGGCGCCGGCCGACCAGCTCGCGACCGGGCCGGCAGTGGCGTTCCGCCATGCGCGGCGCGGGATCGATCCGCGCGCCCAGGCGCTGGTCGCATTGCTGCGGCACGGGTTGAGCCGGGGCGCGATCGAGACGCTCGAGGCCGAGACGCTGGCGCTGACCCTGATCCGCCGATCGCTTGGCGAGACGACCTCGCACGACCTGCCCAGTACCTACGGCCAGAAAAAGCTGGTCGATCGTACCAAGCTGCTGCTCGCAGCCGACCCCGGGCGGCGCTGGACCCTGGCGGCGATCGCGAAGGAAGTCGGCGTGTCGCCGGTCTATCTGACCCAGATCTTCGCCCAGGCGGAGGGCGTGCCGCTCTATCGCTATCAGTTGCGGCTGCGGCTGGCGCGGGCGCTCGACCTGCTGGCGGATTATGACGATTTGACCATGCTGGCGCTGGACATCGGCTTTTCCAGCCACAGCCATTTCAGCGCGGCCTTCCGCCAGCTCTACGGCAAGACGCCGGCTGAATTCCAGCGCGCCACGCGCCTGCGCTGAATCGCTGAAGATTTCGACAGCGCCGCGCGGCGAACGCCGCCATCCTGCCCATGTCGACGAGGATGGAGATGACGATGGCTCAGGACAGCTGCGCGGCTTGTGATTGCCCGCTTGACGAGGACCGCAGGACGGTGGCGATCGGGGGGCGACCGGTCGAGGTGTGCTGTGAGCAATGCGCGGTGGCGCTGAACGAGGCTGGCGCTGCGGTTCGGGGTAGGGTTGCCAGCTTCCTTGACGGCTGAAGCGATGGTGCGCATGCGGATGTGGTTGAGGTCGATATGGCTGACTTATCAAGACGTTCGCGGGGATGGATCGTCTTTGCGCTGTGTTGATCGGGTATTCGGGGTGAGACCGGAGGAGCCGCTCTATCTGGCGCTGGACCGACGGGTGCGGATCTGGTGACGCTCTAACCCAGCACCTTGCGGATGAAATGACCGCCGGACAGGCCGCGGAGCAGGGCAAGGCGATATTTCGCCTGGACCGCTGGCGCGTGCCAGTTTCCGGTTGGCCAGTCCGCGATCAGATCGCGCAGCATCGCGATGTCCAGCGGCCCCGATGGATCGACCGTCGCGGCGATCCGGTCGATCTCCGTTGCCGCCTCGTCGCGCGCGGCCGCGAGGCCTTCGTGCCAATCCGCAGCCTGCAGGCCCTTGCGCGGCTCCGCCAGCACCGCGGCGGGCAGTCGATCGGTGAAGGCGGCGCGGGCGATCGCGCGCGGGCGGCCGCCGCGCAGATATTCGGCCGCGGGGATCGACAGACACAGCTCGATCAGACGGCGGTCGGCGCTGGGATCGCGCGTATCGATGCCCCAGCCGGTGAGATAGCCCTTGTTGTAATTGCCCAGGTCAGTGCGTTGCAGGGCGTGAATCCGCGCGGCGACGGGGTCGCGCGGCGGGCGGTAGCTGAAATCGCTGCCCATCTGCGCGGCGCGGGCGCTGAGAGCCTCGGCGCGTGCCGGGTTCACGGCGCTATAGTCGTTGAGATCGAGACGGCGGCCACGCGCGCGGTCGAGCCTGCGCCACAGCCCGGCCGGAAGCCAGGGCCCGAGCGCATGGGCGGCGCTGTTACGCACGGATATGCCGTTGGCGCCGAGCTGCCGGGCGAGATGCGCGACCTGGATCAGGCGGCCGCGCGCGAGGAGATCGGGCAGGGCGGAGAAGCCGGTGAAGCTGAAGCTCATATTGCCCATCTGCCCGGTGAGCATGACGGTCACGCGCCGCTGTTTCGCCGCATCCATGATCGCGTCCAGCCAGACGCCGTTGCACAGGTTCAGCACCGGGCGGTCGAACAGCAGGAGATTGCGGTCGAGCGCCGCGAGCGGGGACCTGCCGTCGGTGCGGACCAGCATATGGTCGATGTTCGGATGGAGCGCTGCGACGGCCGCGGCCAGGGGGCCTTCGTCGGCGAGATGGTTGCGCGGGACGGCGCCGTCGTAACCGGCGCGCGGTACTGCGGTGAAGGCGGCGAGCCGCCCGCTGGGAGCAAGCAGGCGCGCGGCGGTGGCGGCGACGGCGCCGCTGTCCAGTCCGCCGCTGAGATGCGCGCCGGCCATGGCTCCAGCGCCTCGGAGGCGATCGGCGACGGCGCGGTCGAGTTGCTCGCGTACCGCTTCATCATAGTCGGCGGCGTTGCGGAGCTTGAGTGGGGGCGGGGCGGGGTTCCAGTAGCGGCGGGTCGAGATGCCGGTTGGGGTGACGGTGATGACATGGCCAGGCGGGGCGCGCTCCACGCCTTCATAGAAGCTGCGCCCGCCGGTCTCGGGGAGGAGAGCGAGGAATTCGGCGACCATGTCCTGATCGGGTCGTGGCGGGACCTCGGGCAAGGCGTGGAGGCCCTTGGCCATCGAGGCGAAGGCGAAGAAATCGCGGCCGCGATGGAAATGAAGCGGGCGCTGGCCGAGGAAGTCGCGGGCGAGCACCAGGCGCCGCGCAGTGCCGTCCCAGAAGGCGAAGGCGAAGTCGCCGGCGAGCCGATCCACCCCCGCTTCGCCCCAGCGGATGAGCGCGGTCATCAGGACCGCGGTGTCCGACTGGCGGGTGAGATCGGGCAGAGGGAGGTTGAGATCGCGCCAGAGGTCTTCGCGGTTATCGAGGCGGACGTCTGCGACGAGGGCGAAGCGGCCGTTTTCAAGAACGACCGGGCCGGAGTCGAAGCCGTCCTCTGGCAGGGTCGCATAGAGATCGCGGCCCATCGCGAGCGGTCCATCACTCCAGCAGATGGGCTTGCCGCTGCCGTAGATCCGCTGAGCCCCGAGCATCCGTCCGCACGCGCCGGACAGGTCCGGGCGGCCTGCGAAGCTCAGTATGCCGGCGAGGGCGGTCATCGAAAGGTAGTGGACGCGATAGTAGGGCGCATCCGCAGGGTGGTAGCGCGGCGGCTGTTAGGCTGGAAGCATCGATCTGGGAGGCTTGATCCCGCGCCATCGTCATCGCATCCATGGACGATGGCGATCACCCTGCTTTCCTTGGCCAATGGCCACTCCTCGCTGGAGTTCGAACCTTCGGACCTGCCGGGGGTCGACTCCGCGATCCGGGATCGCTTCGGCATGCCAGAGCAACGTCATTATCCTGCATCCACCGAATATCGCTTCGGCGGATGCAGCTTTGCGTTCCAGAATGAATGGGATGATCCATGCCTGATCTCTGGATCTGTCGAGGGTGATGAAATTCTCAGGTGGCTCTGCGATAGCCTGAACGTCGGGGGATGATGAATCCGGTTCAGCCCCGGGTGACGGCCCAACGCTCCGCCAGGACATGCGCTTTGGGATCGTCGACATCGATCCAAGTGATGCCGGTGCAATCCGCCACATGGGCGAGGCCCTGGCCAGCCAGGTAACCGACGCCGGCGCTGAGCGAGGGCGCCTCGAAACGCTTCAGCGCCTCGAACAAGGCGGGGCCGATCGCGAAGACGCCAGTGTCGAAGCAATCGAACACTTCGATACCCTTGCCGATCGCGACGATGGCGTCGCCGCTGGTCTCGACGCGGGTGACGTCTTCCATGTCGACCGCTTCCTGCTCGAGCAGCCGGTCGATGCCGAGGGTGATGCCGCCCTGCGCCCCGGTCTCGGCAAGCAGCCGGTAAAGCGCGGGATCGACCAGATGGTCGCACATCGCGAGCAGCGCCTCGCCGCCGTGCGTCGCGGCTTCTGCGGCGAGGACGGACACGCCGTTCGGCTTGCGATAGTCTTCGGACATCACGGTCTCGACCGCCACCGGCCAGTCGCGTGCGGCGAGCGCAGCAGTAATCGCATCCGCGCCATAGCCGAGCACGACGATGACGCGGGTAACGCCCGCCGCCGCAAAGCCGGTGATCGCATGCTCGAGCAGGGTCTTGCCGCCCACGACGCACAGCGGCTTGTACGGTGCCAGCGCTCGCAGCCGGCTACCTTCGCCGGCTGCGAGCAGGATCGCAGTGTCGATCACGCCGCGATGAATTCCTCGACGGCGATCTGGGCGAGATCGTCCGTCATCTGCGTACGCGGATGCTTGCAGAAATAGGCCGAGGCGCCGTCGATCGGGCCACCCAGGCCGCGATCGAGCGCGAGCTTGGCACAACGGATCATGTCGATCGCGACACCCGCCGAGTTCGGGCTGTCCTCGACCGACAGGCGCAGCTCCAGGTTCATCGGCACGCCGCCGAACAGCTGGCCTTCCATGCGGAGGAAGCAGATCTTGTTGTCGTTCTGCCACGCGACATAGTCGGACGGGCCGACATGGATGTTCTCGTCTTCCAGGCGCTCGGCCGCGACCGACTGGACGGCCTCGGTCTTCGAGACCTTCTTCGAGGCGAGGCGCTTGCGGTTCGACATGTTGAGGAAGTCGGTATTGCCGCCGGTGTTGAGCTGATAGGTGCGATCCAGCTTCACGCCGCGCTTGGCGAACAGGTCGGTCAGCACGCGGTGGACGATGGTCGCGCCGAGCTGCGCCTTGATGTCGTCGCCGATGATCGGCACGTTCGCATCGCTGAAGCGCTTGGCCCATTCGGGGTTGCTGGCGATGAAGACCGGGATGTTGTTGACGAAGGCGACGCCCGCCTCGAGCGCGCATTCGGCGTAGAATTCGCTGGCCTGCTGCGAGCCGACGGGGAGATAGTTCATCAGCACGTCGGTGCCCGACGCCTTCAGCTCCGCGACGACTTCGTCCTTGGTCGGCTCGGCGATGTCGGCGAGCAGGAAGGTGCGGTCGTCCGGATAATCAGCCATATGCTCGGCGAAGCCGTCGAGGATCTTGCCCATCTTCACCTTGGTGCCGGTCGGCTTGACCACCGGCGAGAAGATCGCGGTGCAGTTCGGCTTGGAGAAAATCGCTTCGGCAACGTCCTTGCCGACCTTGCGCTTGTCGACGTCCCAGGCAGCGACCACCTGGATATCGCTCGGTCGGTAGCCGCCGAGTTCCCAGTGCATCAGGCCCACATTGTCGTTGGCGCCGTCCCGATAATGCTCCAGGCCCTGCACCAGCGAGCTTGCGCAGTTGCCTACGCCCACCAGGGCGATCCGAATGCTGTTCATGGTCGATTGATATCCTTGGAGTGAATAGAGAATAATGGCGTGGCAGCCATAGCTGCGGTTGCCGAGAACTGACGCAACAAAACGGCCTCGATATGGCGGTGCCAGCCAATGCCGACAGCGGTGACGAGGAACAGGGGCACGAGCTCGAACCACCAGAACCAGCGCGGATCGCCGGCCAGGCACGCGAGGAAGATCGCATAGACACGCACATTGGCGGTCAACAGGATCATCAACCGCATCGGCCCCGTCGCCCGTGCCGAATAGGCCGTGGCAAGCTCCGGGGCGATGGCGCGGTCCTCGAACAGGGCGTCGAAGCGGGTCGAGGCACGGTCGATCGAGGTGGCGATCCAGTCATAGGCCCGCACCACGACATTGCCCGACCCCGGTACCACCGGTCCGCGCGCCAGCCCACGGGCGCGGCGATGGAAGCGGGCGCGTTCGCCCTCATAGAGGCTCGACTGGACGATATGGGCGCCGCCAGCGCCCAAGGCCCAGGCCCAGCCCTCGCCGGTGCCGATCGAGGTGGCGATGACGACGTAGATCAGGATGAACACGCCGTGATCGCACACGCCGTCGAGGACGCGGCCGATCGCGCTGGCGGTATTGGTCGCGCGGGCGACCATCCCGTCGAGTCCGTCGGCGATCAGCCAGCAGATCGAGAGAGCGAGACCGACCAGGGCGAAGCGCCAGTCATGCCATTGGGCATAAGCGGCGGCCGCCATGATCCCGAAACCGAGCCCAATGACAGAGACCAGATTGGCGGAGACGCGGTGCTCCACCGCCCAGGGCAAAAGGGCGCGCCCGGCAGGGTGTATGATCCAGAGGTTTGTAGGATCCTCTATCCGGCGATCCCGCGACCCGTCCGGTGGAGGCGTTGTCATGCGGACGTCATATATTCGTCGCCGCGCCGAAGTCCAAAGAATGTTAATGTAGTACAAGAAATTCGCGGCGGGCCGTTGCGGCGGAATGTGCCGGATCGGGAGGAAAAAGCGGCATTCTGCGGCGGTGTCGCGCGGATTCCCGCCGAAATGGCGGAATCGATGACGGCGTGCCCTCGGGAACGGATTTGGGGCTCCCGGCGTTGTTCGCGCCCCTTTTTTCGCCGCGACTCGGCGGCGTTCAAGCCGCCTCTGCCGCGATCTTGCGCAGCGCCTGCTCGAACGCCTCGGGCGGCTGGCCGCCGGAGATGAGGTAGCGATCGTCGATGACGATGGCCGGCACGGCGCTGATGCCGCGCGACTGCCAGAGCTGCTCGGTGCGGCGCACTTCCTCGGCATATTGGCCGGTCGCGAGCACCTCGCGCGCCGCTGCTCCATTAAGGCCGGCCTTCTCCGCTGCCGCGACCAGCACGTCATGGTTCGACGGGTCCTGCTGGTCAGTGAAATAGGCATCGAACAGTGCATGCTTGAGCGCGGCCTGATGGCCTTCGATCTCGGCCCAGTGGAGCAGGCGGTGCGCGTCGAAGGTGTTGTAGATGCGGCTCTGGTCGGTGCCGCGCATGGCGAAGCCGAGCTCGGCGGCGCGGGCGCGGATCATCTCGCGATTGGCTGCGGACTGCTCCGGCGTCGAGCCGTATTTCTGGGCGACATGCTCGACGATGTTCTGGCCCTCGGGCGGCATGGCGGGGTTGAGTTCGAAGGGCTGGAAAGTGATGTGCGCGTCGACCACGTCGCCGGTCTTTGCCAGCGCTTCCTCGAGCCCGCGCAGCCCGATGATGCACCAGGGGCAGGAGACGTCGGAGACGAAATCGATCTTCATCGGGCGGGGCATGGGGATCCTCATCGAGCGGCGGCACCGCCCATATGAGGTGCGGATCCGGGAATTCCATCCCGGCGACCGCCAGTGTGTCAAAAACCATGTCGAAGGTCGCGCGTTGCGGCTGCCGATCAAACATGGTCCATTACCTGATCGGCACGCGCGCCTCACCACCGTCGCGAGCGATGGGGGGACGGCATGGCGCAGTCGAAGATCTTGCTGGGCGCGCTCGGGGCCGGGTTGCTGGCGGGGTGCCTGATCCGGATGTCGCACGATGCATCGCTCGTCGCGGTCGCGGCGGCGGTGAAACCGATTGCGTCCCTGTGGCTCGCCGCGCTCAAGATGACGCTGGTGCCGCTGATCTTCGCGATGGTCGCGGGCGGTATCTGCAGCTTCGTGACATCGCGGTCGGGCGGCCGCACCCTCGGCCTGCTCTTTGTGGCCTTTGCCGGCCTGCTGACGATCGGCGCGGGGTTCGGTATGGCCGCAACCTGGCTGATCCTGCGACTATGGCCGGTGCCCGAAGGATCGCTGGCGGGGTTGATCGCTGCACCGGGCCCCACGCCGCCTTTGCCCGGCTTTGCCGAGCAGCTGATCGGCTTCATTCCGGAGAATCCGGTGGCAGCCGCCGCGGCCGGGCAGATGGCGCCGCTGATGATCTTTGCGCTGTTCTTCGGCATTGCGGCGGCGGGCATTTCGCAGACCCGGCGCGCCACGTTGTTGGACCTGTTGCAAGGCGTGGGCGAGACGATGATGCGCATGGTCCACGGCATTCTGTGGTTCGCACCGCTTGGCATCTTCCTGCTGGCGCTGGGGATCGGTAGCGAGGCGGGGATCGCCGCTGCCGCCGCGTTGGGACAGGGGGTGGTAATTTGCGTCCTCGTCATGATCGGCGGGATCGGGCTGGCCTATGGTTTTGCGGCGTTGGCCGGCGTCGACCTGAGGTTGTTCGCTGCCGCAGCGATCGGGCCGCAGGCGATGGCGGCCGGGACCTGCTCGTCGATGGCGACTCTGCCCGCGATGATCGAAGCCGCGGAAACCGGAATGAAGATACCGCCCGCGCTGGCTGGTACGATCCTGCCGCTGACCGCCAGCACCTTCCGGTTCGGCACCGCGATTTCGGGCGGCGTGGTCTGCGTCTTCGCGAGCACCGTGGCCGGTATCCATCCGTCCGCCGCGCTATATGCGATGGCGGCGCTGATGATCGTGCTGAGCAATGTCGGCGTGGCCGGGTTGCCGGCGGCCGCGGTGCTCTATGCCGCCGACGCGCCGGCGATGCAGGTGGTGGGAGCGCCGCTTGGCTTCCTGCCGCTGTGGCTCGCGGTGATCGCCATTCCGGATATCTTCCTGACCGTCTGCAATGTGACGGCCGACCTTGCGGTCGCGGCCGGCACGTCGCGGCTGATCGGCCGGCGGACGGAGAGTGGGCCCGCGGAGATTGCCGGGCTGCGGGACATCTCCGGATAGAGCTCGGCGTTCGACGATCCCCGAGTCTCGCATCTGGCGATGTGGCCTCTATTAAATATTTGATATATAAAGATATTATGTGAATATCTCGTTTCGACGAGCAGCGGGAGATATGGGACAGGTGGTGTCCCATATCTCCCGCCGCTCGTCCCCACGGCCCAGTCAGCGCGGGCGATTCAACCGTGCCATGGGATCTGGCATGTCACCCTTTGCCGGTCTCAATCGGCGCGTCTCTATCGCCGGAACTTTATGCCACGGATTGCAGACGCCTGGGGAGGGAGGTCAGGTCGCCTTGCGCAGCGTCGCGACCTGTTTCGGCGTCACCCTGGACGGCTTCGACCCGAAGCGGGCGGTGACATAGTTCGCGACGGCGGCGATCTCCGCGTCGCTATAGGCGTGGCCGAAGGCCGGCATGACCATATCGCCCTGCGCCGTGTGCCGCCGCGCGCCGAGGATCACCACCTGCGCGACGTTGGTCGCCTCCGGGTCATTGACCGCGCGCGATCCGTTGAGCGTGGCGAGGCCGGTCAGCGCGCCATTGCCGTTCCACGCATGGCAGCCGATGCACGCACCCTCGAAGATCTTCTTGCCGAGCGGCGCTGCCTCGTCCGCGGCCGCCAGCCGATGGCCGCCCGGCGCGGGGCTGGAGGCCGGATGGGGCTGGTCGGGCGTCGAGACGGCGGGCACGCTGCGGAGATAGGTGACCATCGCCGCGATGTCCGATGGCGTCAGGTGGCGCAGGCTGAGATCGACTGCCTCGCCCATCGGGCCGGTGGCGGTGCCGCGGCCGGGGGCGTGGCCTTGCGAGAGATATTGGACGAGCTCGGTCTCGCTCCACTCGCCGACGCCGGTCGCCTTGTCCGCGGTGATGTTGAACGCGCGCCAGCCGGCGGCGACGGCGCCGGCATATTTGCGGCGGTTGTCGAGCGCCTGCATCAGGTTGCGCGGTGTGTGGCACTCGCCGCAGTGCGCCAGCGCCTCGGTGAGATAGGCGCCGCGGTTCCATTCTGGGCTGCGGTCGGTGTTCGGCTCGAAGCGGCGGTTCGGGTTGAACAGCCCGCCCCAGATCGACATCAGCCAGCGCTGGTTGAACGGGAACGAGAAGGTGAGCTTGGGCCGCTGCCGCTTCACCGGCGCGAGCGTGGCGAGATAGGCGCGGATCGCGAGCGCATCGGCGTCGGTCATCCAGGTATAGGCGCTGTAGGGCATCGCCGGGTAGAGATGCGCCTTGGGGCCCTTGCCCTCGCGCAGCGCAGCGAGGAACTGGGCATCGGTCCAGCCGCCGATCCCGGTCGCCTTGTCGGGGGTGATGTTGGGCGACCAGATCGTGCCGAAGGGCAGCTTGAACGGCAGGCCGCCGGCAAAGGGCACGCCGCCCTTGGCGGTGTGGCAGGCCTGGCAATCGGCGGCGAGCGTCAGATACTTGCCGCGCGCGACGGGATCGGCCGAGGCGAAATCGGCGGGCACGCCGGTCACGTCGGGGCCGCGATATTCCGCCAGCGACACGCGGTGCCCGCCGGCGAAATCCATCGCCCCCGGCCCGAAGGCGATCCAGGCCAAGATTCCTGCGCCCACCACCGCGATGGTGGCGACGACGCTCAGCACGATACGACGGCGGCTCATGCGTCTTTCCTCCCGGCCAATATGTCGCGGTCGATCGGCAGGCGGCGCAGCCGCTTGCCGGTCGCGGCGAAGATGGCGTTGGCGAGCGGCGCCATCGAAATGGCGGTGCCGGCTTCTCCGATGCCGCCCGGCGCCTCGCCGCTGCGCATGATGTGCACTTCGATCGCAGGCGTCTCGTTCATGCGGAGCATGCGATAATCGTGGAAATTGCTCTGCTGCACCCGGCCCTTCTCGATCGTGATCTCGCCGTGCAGCGCTGCGGTCATGCCGAAGACGATGCCGCCCTGGAGCTGCGCGATGATCGTGTCCGGGTTTACCGCGATCCCGGTATCGACGACGCAGACCACCCGGCGCAGCGTGACCTCGCCGTCTTCGGAGACCCCGGCTTCGACGACCGTGGCGATCCAGCTGGCAAAGGCGGGCTGCACCGCGACGCCCCGGCCGACGCGCGGGGGGAGGGGGCCGCCCCAGCCCGATTTCTGCGCGACGACGCGGAGCGCCGCCTGGAGGCGGGGGGCCTTGCCCAGCATGTTCATGCGGAACTGCACCGGGTCGACGCCCGCCTTGTGTGCCAGCTCGTCGATGAAGCTTTCGATGACGAAGACATTGTGCGCCGGGCCGACGCCGCGCCAGAAGCCGGTCGGCACGCCGGGTGGTTCCTCGCGCACGAAATCGACCCGGAAATTGGGGATGTCGTACGGCATGTCCTGTGCGCAATCGACGGCGTCGAAATCCTGGCCGTTGACGAAAGCGGGCGGCAGCCAGCGCGCCAGCACCGAGGATCCGGTAATGACATGGTGCCAGGCGGCGATCTTGCCGTCCTCGAGCGTTGCGCTGAACCGATCGTGCCACGCCGGGCGATAGACGTCGTGCTGGATATCCTCCTCGCGGCTCCACACGACTTTCACCGGCGCATCGACCTGCTGCGCGATACGCACTGCCTTTTCGACCTGGTCGACCTCGAGCCGCCGGCCGAAGCCGCCGCCGAGCAGGTGATTGTGCACGATGACCTTGTCGAGCGGCAGGCCGGTGACCTTGGCGGCGACCGCCTGGGCGCGGCTCATCACCTGGATGCCGGTCCAGATCTCGCAGCCGCCGGGCGTGATGTGCACGGTGCAGTTCATCGGCTCCATCGCCGCATGGGCGAGGAAGGGCACGTCATAGGTGACCTCGATCGGATCCTTGCCGAGCGCTTTGACGACATCGCCGATATTCTTGGCGTTGACGCCCGGGCGCTGGCTGGCCTTGACCAGATTGGCGCGAACCTGGGCGGTGTCGACGCCGGCATTGGCGCCCTCTTTCCAGGTGATGTTCAGCGCGGCGAGGCCCTGCAGCGCGGCCCACATATGATCGCCCACCACGGCGACCAGATCGTCCAGCACAACGACCTGGCGGAAGCCGGGCACCAGCTTCGCCGCGCTGTCGTCGACCTGGCCGACCGTGCCGCCGAAGACGGGGGAGTGCGCGAAGGTAGCGAACTTCACCCCGGGGGGCATCGCGTCGATGCCGTATTTGGCCTGGCCGTTGACCTTTTCCGGGGTGTCGAGCCGGCGGAGCGGCTTGCCGATCAGGCGGAAGTCCTTGGGATCCTTGAGCGGCGGATCGGCCGGCGGCTTCAACCCGGCGGCGCGACCGGTGAGCGCGCCATAGCCGATGCGGCGTCCAGTCAGGTCGTGGATCACCTCGCTCGCTTCGGTGCGGCAGCTCGCGGGATCGACCTTCCAGCCGGCGGCCGCGGCCTGGACGAGAATCGCGCGAGTGCCCGCGGCGGCCTTGCGCAACGGCAACCAGAAGGCGCGGATCGAATTGGAATTGCCGGTCGCCTGCAGGCCGAACACCGGATTGCCGTACAGCGCGTCGCTGGGCGGGGCGTGCTCATAGACGACCCGGCGCCAGTCCGCGTCGAGCTCCTCGGCGAGGATCATCGAGATCGAGGTGTAGACGCCCTGGCCCATCTCGACCTGGGGCATCACCAGCGTGACCTTGCCGGCGGGGTCGATGCGGATGAAGGCGTTGGGCGCGAAACCCGGCGTCGCCGCGTCGGCCGCGACGATGCCCGGCGCGATGAAGCCGACGATCAGGCCTCCGCCGACTGCGGCACCGACCTGAAGCAGGGTGCGGCGGGAGAGGCTTGAGCCGGTGGACGCGGGATCAATGAAGAGACGCATGGGCGAAGGACCTTGTAGAAGCGGACTGGGGCGCGAAGGTCGACGAGTCTCAGGGTGTGGCGGCGGCTTTCTTGATTGCCTCGCGGATGCGGACATAAGTGCCGCAGCGGCAGATATTGCCCGACATGGCCGCATCGATGTCGGCGTCGTCGGGCGCTGGGGTGCCGGCGAGCAAGGCGGCAGCGGCCATGATCTGGCCCGACTGGCAATAGCCGCACTGAATGACTTCATGATCGAGCCAGGCGCGCTGGACGCGTGCGCCGGCCGGGGTCTCGCCGATCGCCTCGATCGTGGTGACGGCGCGGGTGCCGAGGCTGCCGACGGGGAGCTGGCAGGAGCGCAAGGGTGCACCGTCGACATGAACGGTACAGGCGCCGCACTGCGCGATGCCACAGCCGAACTTGGTGCCGGTGAGGCCAAGCAGGTCGCGCAGGACCCAGAGCAAGGGCATGTCCGTCGGAGCGTCCACCTCATGCGCCGCACCGTTGACCGTCAGCTTGAGCATATCGCCCCCTTGTCGCCGACCCTGGCCGGCCATGGGCGCCGCCCGCAAAGTGCCGGCGACGCGCAGGCGAAGCGCCTGCCTTCCGTCCCGAGGCTACGTCCGTATCCGGGACCGCGTCCATCATACCATCGGATGGGGTGTGGAAAAAGCCGCCACCTGCGTCCTCTCACGCCAGGCCCCAACGCAAACCTTTGCATGATGGCCGAGAGATGACAGATTTGTCATGTAATCGAGGGCTCATTGCCATGACGAAGATGAAATAGCCGCCATCTGACGACGACGACTTCTCCGGGAACCCCATGAACCTGACTCCGATCTTCTACGACGCTTCTGGTCGCCGGCGCCGGCGCTTCGCATTTGCGGTCGGGGCGTTCGTGGCGTTGGTGCTGCTGTCCTTCGCGGCACTGGCCTTGTCGATCGGGGCCGTACCGCGCGCGCCGTTGCTGCCGGTCGATGTCGAGCATCCCGCGCTGATCCGCCTGCCGCCACCGCACGAGCCGCTGCTGAAGCGTGCGCGGCACGGCTTCACCCATTATGCCCGGCTGCTGACCGGCCGTCCGGCGCGCGGCGTGCGCGAGAATGCGCCGATCGCGATCGGTTTCCATGTGCCGTGGGACGAATCGAGCGCGGCCTCGCTGCGCCGGCATATCGAGGATCTCGACTGGCTGATCCCCGGCTGGGTGTCGGTGACGGGCGCCGACCACCGCATCACCGTGTTTCGCGATCAGGCGGGGCGGGCGATCCTCAACCGCGCGCCGCACCGGCCGCTGCTGCTGCCGATGATCCAGAACGCGATCCAGGGCAATTGGGACGGCAAGGGCATGGCGGCGCTGCTCGACAGCCCGGTGCAGCGCCGCGCGTTGCTCGACAAGCTCGAGCCCTGGCTGGCGGCGAACCAGGCCGGCGGCGCCTTTTTCGATTTCGAGGAACTGCCGCCGAGTGCCCAGCCCGATTACCGCGCCTTTCTGCGCGAGGCCAAGGCACGGTTCGGGCGGCATGGCTGGATCGTCGCGATCGCGGTGCCGGTCGGCGAGGATTCGGGCTGGGACGTGAAGTCCTATGCCGCCATCGTCGATCGCGTGTTCCTGATGGCGTATGACGAGCATGAGCTGGGCGGCGAGGCCGGGCCGATCGCGTCGCAAGCCTGGTTCGAACAGGCAGTCGCGCGCGCGTCGCGGGGTGTCGCGCCGTCCAAGCTGGTCGTGGCGATCGGCAATTACGGCTATGACTGGCACGGCAAGGGCGGCGATCCGCTGGCGGTCGACGAAGGCTGGCAGGCGGCGCGGGAATCGAGCGCGATGCCGGTGTTCGACCGGGCGAGCGGCAATAGCGGGTTCGCCTATGAGGAAGGGAGCGAACGCCACGTCGTGTGGATGCTCGACGCGGCGTCGGCCTATAATCAGATGCGTTTCCTGTCGCGCGCCGGGATCGGCGCGGTGGCGGTGTGGCGGCTCGGGTCGGAGGATCCGGGCTTGTGGTCGATCTTCGGGCGCACGCACCGCACCCTGCCGGCGCCCTCGGCGATCGATGCGATCCCGGCGGGCACCGATGTCGATATCGAGGGCAGCGGCGAGATCTTGAAGATCGCGGGCGTGCCGGTGGAGGGTGTGCGGCATGCGGTCGCGGCGAAGGATGGGTCGCTGGCGTCAGTCGACTTCGTCCGGTTGCCATCGCCCTATGTCGTGGCGCGGACCGGATACAAGCCGGGCGAGGTGGCGCTGACCTTCGATGACGGGCCTGATCCGGAATGGACCCCGCGTATCCTCGACATCCTGAAGCGCGAGCATGTGCCCGCGACCTTCTTCATCATTGGCGAGAATGCGCTGACCGAGCGGCCGTTGCTCGAACGCATGGTGGCCGAGGGGCATGAGGTGGGCAGCCACACCTATACCCATCCCAATCTGGCCGGCGCGACCGACAGCGAGACGGCGTTCCAGCTCAACACCACCCAGCGGCTGTTCCAGGCCTTTACCGGACGGTCCCTGCGGTTGTTCCGCGCGCCCTATTTCGGGGATGCCGAGCCGACCACGGCGGACGAAATCGAGCCCGCCCTGCAGGCGCAGAACCGGGGCTATACCTCGGTTGGGCTGCACGTCGATCCGGGCGACTGGAAACGGCCGGGTGTGCAGACGATCATCGACCTGACCGTTGCGGGGGTGGAGGCGTCCAATATCGAGCGGAGCGGCAATATCGTGCTGCTGCACGACGCGGGCGGCAACCGCGCACAGACGGTCGCGGCGCTGCCGGTGATCATCGAGACGCTGCGGGCCAAGGGGTATAAGTTCGTGCCGGTTTCGACCCTGGCGGGAATCCCGCGCGACGTGGCGATGCCGGTCATTTCCGAGAGCGACCGGGTGGCGGCCGAGACCGACCTGTTCATCTTCGGTACGATCGGCGCGACCATCACCGCGCTTGGCTGGATCTTCCTGTTCGCGATCAGCATCGGCATCCTGCGGGCAGTCACGCTGTCGGCGCTGGCGCTGATCCAGGCGCGGCGCGAGAGCCGGACGATCTTCCCGGCGATCGACCCCAACCGCTTCGTCACCGTGATGATCCCGGCGTTCAACGAGGAGACGGTGATCGTGCGCGCGGTGCACGGCGTGCTGGCCAGCGTCGATGTGCGGATCGAGGTGATCGTGATCGACGACGGATCGAGCGACCGCACCAGCGCGGTGGTGACCGAAGCCTTTGCCGACGAGCCCCGCGTGCGGCTGCTGACCTTGCAGAACGGTGGCAAGGCGCGCGCGCTGAACGAAGGGCTGAAGCTGGCGACGGGCGAGATCGTCATCGCACTCGATGCCGATACGCAGTTCGAGCCGCGCACCATCTCGCGGCTGGCGCGCTGGTTCGTCGATCCGGCGCTCGGCGCAGTGGCTGGCAACGCCAAGGTCGGCAACCGGGTGAACCTGGTCACGAAGTGGCAGGCGCTCGAATATATCACCGCGCAGAATCTGGAGCGGCGCGCGCTGGCCCGGCTCGATGCGATGACGGTGGTGCCCGGCGCGGTCGGCGCATGGCGGCTGTCAGCGATCGAGAGTGTCGGCGGCTATCCCGACGACACGCTGGCCGAAGACCAGGACCTGACGATCGCGATCCAGCGCGCCGGCTGGAAGGTCACCTATGATCAATATGCCGTGGCGTGGACCGAGAGCCCGGAAAGCTTCGCCGGTCTCGCCAAGCAGCGGTTCCGCTGGGCGTACGGCACACTGCAATGCCTGTGGAAGCACCGTGTGGTGATGGCGCGCGGGCGGCCCAAGGGGTTGGCTCGGGTTGGGCTGCCCCAGGCGATCGTGTTCCAGATCGTGCTTGCGGCGATCTCGCCGATCATCGATCTCGCGCTGATCCTCAGCTTCGTCATGACCTGGATCTCGGTCGAGGCGCATGGCTGGGCGCAGACTCAGCATGATGTCGAGAAGATGCTGATCTACTGGCTGGTGTTCACTGCGATCGACATGCTCGCGGCGGTGATCGCCTTCGCGCTGGAGCGGCGGGAGAAATGGAGCCTGTTGTGGCTGCTGATCCCGCAGCGCATCGGGTACCGGCAGGTGATGTATTATGTGGTGCTGAAGGCGATCGCCCAGGCATTGCGCGGCCCGCGGGTCGGATGGGGCAAGCTGGCGCGGACGGGGCGGATGACGGCGAACTGAAGTCTTCGTTTCGTACCCGTTTCGATACCCTTTTTTTCTTCCGCTGTTATGTTGGATTTCAGTGGTATTTTTTGCATGCGATACCAGTGCCTTGGGCCATGTTTTCCCTGTTACTGCATAACAGCGGAAAAACATGCTCGAATGACGCAATTTTACCGCTGATCCACGGCAAAAATGCCCCACATGTTCAACCGACAATGAGAAGGAGCGGCGCGGCGCGCCGACGGCGCCGCCGGGCCCATACCCAGCATTGTTCGTGCTAATGTTGAATCGAGCGACTGCGTCGCGACGACATCGTGAAGGCAAAGGCCCCGGTCGATGGTCGGTCAGAAGAAGACAGTCGTGTCCATGAAGCCGTAGCGGGTGTTGCCCGTCTGCGGCGCGTTGGGGGCGTCTTTCATGAAACGGCCCTTGAACAGGATCGCGCCGCCCGCGCCGAGCTGCAGCCGGTCGGGGATCAGCCAGTAGCGCACCCGCGTGTCGATATGCGTGCCGACATAGTGGCCGGACGTACCGGAAGGGTCGCGCACGCCCGAATTGCCGAAGCTGTCGGTCGCGGTGGCGAGCCAGATCGGGCGCAGGTTGAAATGCATGTCGAGCCGTGCGTTCGGCTTCGCCTCGATCCGTGCCGAGACGGTCGCGATATTCGAGCGGATGATCAGCGAATAGAGGCCGGATGGGGTGAACTCATAGGCCGGGTCGCCGATCAGCCCATCGAAGCGGCTGAAGCTGCCGCCGGTCTTGTCCCCGGTCATGTAATCGGCATTGAACGAAAGACGCGGCGACCAGGGCGCCTTGAAGCTCCAGCCCACCGCGCCGTGGAACATCCATGCCGAGACGCGGTGGTTGACGAGGTCGCTGGCGGCGGCGCTGAGGCGGGTGGTGCCGGTCTGCCACGCACCTTCCATGTCATAGTCGAGCATATTCACTTTGGGTGCGCGCGACAGGCGGACGCCCGAGGTCAGCAGGCGGCGATTGCGCGTGGCGAAACCCGGCGCGTCGGTCTCGACGAAGCGATAGCTGTAAAGCTCTGCCGTGCCGCCGATGACGCCGGCCTTGGTGGCGATGGCGCCGAACAGCTGGCGCTCGATCCGTTCCTCGTCGAGTTCGAAGCGATTACCGTGCACCCCGGCCGAATCCTCCGGCACGCGGGTTTGCGGCATCGTCCAGAAGCCGGTCAGCTTGTCGCCGGCCTTGTTCTTCCAGTCGAGCCGCGCGCCAGTGAAGCTGTTGAAGTCGTTGCGGTTGATCGGCCGCGCGACGAGGCGCCGCGAGCCGAGGTCCATGGTGAAACGCCCGGCCTGCACGCTGACGCCCGAGCCGAGCTCGGCAGCGACATAGGCCTGGATCGGTTCGAGCGCGTCGACTTCATTGGCGCTGATCGAGCTGTGCTTGCGCTCGAAATAGACGCGGGAATCGAGAATCTCGACGCCGAGCCTGATCGGCCCCTTCGCGTAGGTGGCGGAGATGTCGGTGCGGAACAGCAAGGCGGCATCGTCGGCCGGAAGCCCGGCACGATATTGGCCGTCGATCACCTCGGCACGCGCGCGCATATTGGCGTCGAGCGTGAATTTGCCGTCCTCGGCGTGTGCCGCACCGGCTACACCCAGCGATGTCATGGCCGCCAGGCAGCCGATCCTCTTCCTCACAGGCTTCCCCGGCCAATGGTGTGGGGCGTGCGCTAGGCTATAGAAGGGTAAATCGCCAGTGATATTGTATACAATGATGGGACGGTCTGGATGAAACACCTGGTTCGGATACTTGTCGCGCTGCTGGTGTTGGCGGCAGGGCCGGTATGGGCCGCGCCCGCGCGCGCGCCGCTGATCCTGGCCGCCGCCTCGCTGCAGGAATCGATGACCGCTGCCGCCGAGGCCTGGGTGCGCAAAGGGCATCCCAAGCCGGTGGTCTCCTTTGCGGCTTCCTCGGCGCTGGCGCGGCAGGTCGAGGCGGGGGCTGTAGCGGATGTGTTCGTATCGGCCGACGAGGAGTGGATGGACGCATTGGCGGCGAAGGGGCTGATCGTGCCAGCGAGCCGATCCGATTTTCTCGGCAACCGGCTGGTGATCGTGGCGCCCGCCGGGAGCCGGGTGACCATCCCGCTGGCGCGCGGGCCGCTGGCCCGCGTGCTTGGCGCGGGCCCGCTGGCAATGGCCGATACGGAGAGCGTGCCGGCGGGCAAATATGGCAAGGCGGCGTTGACGAAGCTCGGCGTATGGGACGCAGTCAGCCCGAGCGTGGTGCGCGCCGAGAATGTGCGGGCGGCGCTGGCGCTGGTCGAGCGTGGTGCTGCGCCGCTAGGGATCGTCTATGCGACTGATGCCAGGGCGTCGGCAAAGGTGCGGATTGCCGGGGTGTTTCCGGCGTCGTCGCATCCGCCGATCACTTATCCGATCGCGCGGCTGAAAGCGTCGGCCAATCCGGAAGGGGAGGCGTTCCGGCGCTTCCTGGTGTCGCGCGAGGGCAAGGCGATCTTCGTGCGCTTCGGTTTTTCGGCGCGATAGGGATGAAATCCGCCCGTCATGCCGGTGCCTATCCGATCTGGATCGGCGCCTCTCAAATATTCCTTCCCCGGCGAAGGCCGGGGTCCAGTCGGGAAGCATTTGAAAGTCGAGTGCTGCGCGTCGTAATCAGGGCCTTCCCAACTGGGCCCCGGCCTTCGCCGGGGAAGAAAAAGTGTGGCTTGGAGGCGGCGCTTCATGCTCACCCCTGACGAATGGACCATCGTGCTGCTGTCGCTGAAGGTCGGCGCGGTGGCGATGGTGGTGACCCTGCCGATCGCCTTCGCGTTCGCCTGGGTGCTGGCGCGCTGGCGCTTCCCGGGCAAGGTGCTGCTCGATGCGCTGATCCACCTGCCGCTCGTCGTGCCGCCGGTGGTGACCGGCTGGCTGTTGCTGATCGCCTTTGCGCCGAACGGGCCGATCGGCGGCTGGCTGATGAACTGGTTCGGGGTGTCGGTGCTGTTCCGCTGGACCGGCGCCGCGATCGCGGCCGGCGTAATGGCGCTGCCGCTGATGGTGCGCGCGATGCGGCTGTCGATCGAGGCTGTCGACCGGCGGCTCGAGGGCGCGGCGCGCACGCTCGGCGCGGGACCGGGCAGGGTATTCCGCACCATCACCCTGCCGCTCAGCGTGCCCGGCATCCTGGCCGGTGCCGTGCTCGGTTTCGCGCGATCGATCGGTGAGTTCGGCGCGACCATCACGTTCGTCTCCAATGTGCCCGGCCAGACCCAGACCCTGCCGCTCGCCATCTATTCGGCGCTCCAGCAGCCCGGCGGCGAGGCGATGGTGTGGCGGCTGTCGGCGATCTCGGTCGCGCTGTCGCTGGCCGCGCTGATCGCATCGGAATTGCTCGCGCGCCGGGCGGGGAGGGGGCTGCATGTCCTTTGACGTCGCCCTGACGAAACGGCTCGGCGACACCGAGGTCTCGGCCGAGTTCGCCGCCGGGGAGGGAGCGACGGTGTTGTTCGGGCCATCGGGCGTGGGCAAGACGAGCGTGCTCAACATGATCGCGGGGCTTCTGGTGCCTGATGCAGGGCATGTTCGAGTAGGCGGCGAAACCCTGTTCGATGCAGCCACCGGCATCGACCTGCCACCGGAACGCCGGCGCGGCGGCTATGTGTTCCAGGAGCCACGGCTGTTCCCGCATCTGAGGGTCCGGGCCAATCTGTCGTACGGGGCGCCGGAGGGAACCGCGATCGGTGACACGCTGGCATTCCTGGGCATCGACGCCCTGCTCGATCGCTGGCCCCGGACGCTGTCAGGTGGCGAGGCGCGACGGGTAGCGATCGGACGTGCGCTGCTGAGCGCACCGCGCTTCCTGCTACTCGACGAGCCGCTGTCGTCGCTTGACCGGGCGCGACGCGAAGAGGTGATGCGCGCGATCGAGCATATCCGCGACCGGATGCAGATGCCGATCCTGATGGTCACGCACGACCCCGAAGAGGCGGAGCGCATCGGGACGCGCATCGTTCGCATGTAACTGAACTGTAAAGAATTTGCGGCTGATCCAGCTGCGAAGACACTTGCGCTGAAGGCGCGACTGAGCCACAACGGCCCCATACCGGGGGGTACCATGAACATATCGGCGCGGACAGTGTTCGCCTTCATTGCGGGTTGCGTGCCGGCCCTCCTCGCCGCGCAGGAGGTCGTTCCAGCGCAGGGGGCGCCTGTCTCGAGCGCAGCGACCACACCTGCGGATCCGGGGCCGGCGCAAGGCTATGTCCGGCTGTCGGCAAACACTCCAGTCGATATCGAGGTTGCGGGCGCGCTCAGTTCCAAGACCAGCAAGATCGATGAGACCTTTCCGATCCGCTTGCGGTCGCCGATCGTCGTCGATGGCAAGACGGTCGTTCCGGTGGGCACGATGGGGCAGGGCGAGGTCGTCCACGCCGCCAAAGCCCGCGCCATGGGCAAGGCAGGCGAACTCATCCTGGCCGCGCGATATCTCGGCTGCGGCGATACCCGTATCGGCCTGCGTGGTTTCCAGCTCGGCGCCGGCGCCACTGGTGAGGACAATATCGACAAGGCCGCCATCCTCACCATCGTCGTGGCAACGCCGTTCATGTTCCTGAGCGGGGGTGACCTGATCGTGCCGCCCGGCAGCCCGGGCCGGGCGCGATTGTCGAAACCGGTCGATATCCGAATGGAGCCGTCGCCGGTTTGTCCGGCTTCCGGGCCGGGCGCCGCCATGTCCACCACGCCTGCCCCGGTACCCGCTGCCGTCACGGCGCCTGCACCGCAAGAGACCGCAACAGCGGCGCCAACTCCCGTTTCGTCAAAGTGAGGATGTCCAATATGAAAATCAGGTTCGCTTCGTTCATGGTCGTCGGCGCGCTGTCGCTCGCCGCCTCGTCACTGCCCGCGCAGGAAGCCGCGCAGCCCGCGCTCGTTACCAAGGCGGGCCCGATCCCTGCGGCTCCGGCCGACAAGGGCCAGATCATCTTCTATCGTCCGGGGTCACTCATGGGTGCGGCGCTCGGCTGCACCGTGCATGAAGGCGCCGGCGAAGTCGCGCGTCTCGGATCGGGCAAATATTGGGTGCACAATGCCGAACCGGGCAAGCACACCTACAACACCGAAGCCGAGAACAAGGACGTGCTCAATCTCGAGATCGAGCCCGGCGAGACCTATTATGTGAAGTGCAAGATCGGCATGGGCATCATGGCTGGCCGTCCCAATCTGTCGCCGTCGGATCGTGCGGAGTTCGCGAAGAAAGCCAAGGGCATGAATCTCTGGAAGCCCAAGGACTGACAACCGGGCGCCTCGCCCAGGAATTCGATGAGCCGTCGTCCGGGCAACCGGGCGGCGGCTTTTTCGTGCCCGGAGGCCTTATCGGACAGCGCCGTCCGATAGCGGACAGCAACTGTCCGGCACCGATCAATTCTGTCCGAATCCTGAATGGGAAATTGCCCCTGCAATTGGCGAATATTGCCAACCTCTCGGGCATTCTGGTTCTTATCGTACTATCGTAATTGCCTAAGTCATTGATTATACGTAACGGCCACTGTTTGGCATGGGTAATGCAGTAGTGTCAGTGCGGGTAGCAAATCCCGCCTGTGTTACTGCCCCATGGAGGACCTGAGATGACCCGTTCGACCCTGACCCGTCCCGCTTTCGCCGTCGCCGCCTTTGCGATGCTCGCCACCGCCGCCGTCCCCTCGATGGCAAGCGCGCGCGGCAACGCGAACACCAACGGCAACGCCCAGCCGACGATGAGCGAGCAGGCGCCCAAGAAGATCTGCCTCTCGCCGACCGTCACCGGCGACCCTTCCGTGACCGGTTCGATCCTCGCCAAGCGTTCCTGCCGCACCAAGGCGGAGTGGGAAGCCAAGGGCGTGATCTTCCAGTCGAAGTAAGCGCTCCCGCCCCTATCGGGGCCGAGCCAGACCAAGAGCCGCCGCCCGGTCGACCGGACGGCGGCTCTTTCGCGTCAGTGCCAGATGCGCTGTCAGAAGCTGATCTTCACTTCGCCGCCGATGATGCGCGGCTCGTTGATCATGCCGGTCAGATTGTTGAAGTCGATCGCGCTGATACTGCGGATCTGGTTGGTGATGTTGCGTGCAAAGGCACCCACTTCGAATCCGCTGTCCGTCTTGTAGGCGATTTTCAGACCGCCTTCGAGCAGCGCGCGACCGCGGAACTCGACTGCTTCATAGAGAAAATAGTTGATGCTGCTGCGGTACGCCCAGTCGGTATAGACATAGACCTCGCCATTGCCGACCGGCACGCCGTAGCGCGCGGTGACGTTGGCGACCCAGCGTGGTGCCTGGGGCAGGTCGTTACCGTCGATCGTGGCGAGGCCACCGGAGACCGGGTCGAGCATCGTGCAAGCCGAGCCACATTGCCCGACGCGAATGATAGGGTCGCGAATTTCGGTGAAGTTATAGCTGCCGCTGACGGTAAGTGTCAGTTGCGGTACGGGCCGAGCTTCGAACTCCGCCTCGACGCCGTAGCCGACGGCATGATCAGCGTTGAGGAGCTTCGCCGAGTTGGTGCCGCCGCCCACCGCGGTCAGTTGCAGGTCATCGGTACGCGACCAATAAGCATCGAGCGCAAAGCGCACCGCATTGTTCAGCAACGCGCCCTTGATACCGCCCTCGCCCGAGATCGTCGTCTGCTTCTTGGCGACGGTGGGGACGCTGCCGAACGTCACACGATCCTGGATCGCCGGCCCCTGATAGCCCGTGGCGACGCGGGCGTAGAGATTGACGTCCGGGCTGACCGCATAGGTTGCGCTCAGATCCCAGGTAAACTCGCCTTCGCTGGCTCTAAGCGGCTTTAGCTGGTCCAGCGGCAGGGTGGGGGGAAACACATTGGGCGAGTAGCCGGAGATGCGATCGTAGCGCCTGTCGTGCGAATAGCGGCCGCCGGCGCGCAGCGTCAGCGCGTCGGTCGCCTTGTACTCGACCGAGGCGAAGATGCCGTAATTCTCGTTGGTGTTGTTGTGGAAGATATCCTGGTTGTTGTCCGCCGCCCGCGATCCGCTGGCGGGGAAGACGTAGTTATATTCGTGGTACCGCAGCTTCTGGTGGAAATAATAAAGGCCGCCCTGGGCGGTGACGCCGCCCATATTCTCGGTGGCGAAGCGCAGTTCCTGGCTGAATTCCTCCGGGCGGGTAACGCCGCCGGTGTTGGAGGGGAACAGCGCGTTGTTCAGCCCGAGCGCGGGGAAGACATAATTGTTGCCGCCGTCGATATCGCCGGTGCTCTCGACATTGGCCTTTTCGAACGCCGTGATCGAGTAGAAGGTGCCGACCCCGTCGACATGATAATCGAGGTGGAGGTTGGTGCCCCATTGGCTCATCGACTGGCTGGTATAGCCGTCGAGCGCGACCTTGCTCTTGTCGAAGCCCGGCGAGAAATCGTTGCTGCCCTGCTTGAACAGGCCGGCGCGGAAGATGCGCGGGGTGCCTTCCAGGTCGCGTACATGGAAATTGACCAGCGCGTTGAAATCGCCGCTTGAATAACCGAGCAGGAAACGGGCGGCGACGTCGCGATAGCCCTCGAGCTTCTTGTCGGCGACGCCGGTGGTCGACGTGTTGGTCACCCAATTGTCGCGCCGCTGAAGCAGGCCCGCGGCGCGGAACGAGAAGCCGCTGCCGAGCGGGCCGCCGACGGCGCCCTCTGCATTGACGGTGTTGTAGGTCCCCCAGGACCCGCTGGCGTAACCCGACAGCGCGTCGCCGCCCGGCTTGGTCGATTCAAGCTTGATCACGCCCGCCGGGGTATTGCGGCCGAACAGGGTACCCTGCGGTCCGCGCAGCACCTGGACGTTCGCCAGGTCGAATACCGGGAAGGATTTGAGCATCGGGCTCTCCAGCGCGACATCGTCATAGACGACGGATACTGGCTGGGCCGCGTTGGGATCGAAATCGGTATTGCCGAGGCCGCGGATATAGAAACGCGGGAAGGTGCGACCGAATGAGGATTCGATCTGCAGGCTTGGCGTGCGGGACGACAGGAAACGGACATCCTGGCCGCCCGAATTGAGCACATCGAGTTTCTCGCCGCCGATCGCGGTGACGGCGACCGGCACGTCCTTGCTCGATTCGGCGCGGCGTGTCGCGGTGACGACGATGTCCGGTATGCCCTGGGTATTATCGGCGGCCTGGGTCGGTTCGTCGGCGACGGGCGCGGGTGCCGCGGCTTCAGCCGATACGGGCGTGGCCGCCAGGCCGATGGCGAGAAGCGAGGCGCCTGCGGCGAGCGAGCGAACGGAAGCGGTGACGCGAAAGGCCCTGGAAAACATCGATATCCCCTATTTTATGGGGCACCCGCTCCCTGAGATCCCGCGAGTCCCGGAATTCACGCGAAATCGTAACATGACTGCAATGGTCATCAAGGGGAGCTGCGACCGATCCGGCACTTCTTGGCCGGGGCGTTGCTTCAATGTCGCAGTGGGCGCCTGTACAAGGCGCGCATCGCCGCTTCCATCGCGGCGCGATCGATCGAGAGGACGACCCTTTGCACCTGTTCGCCGAGATGCGGGCGATAGGCATCGATCCAGGACAAGGTGTCGCCATAGCTGGCGCCCTGGCCGGTATCGAAATCGACATAGAGCGCGTCGGCGCGCGTCACGATCTCCGGGTTGAGCCAGATCATCGCTGCGATCTCGTCCCACATCGGATAGCCGGGTTCGAGCGCGGTCTGGAGCAGGTCGGTGAGCGGCGTCTTCGCATCCTTCAGGCTGGTCAGGAAGTCGCGCGTCCACTGCGTCCCGGTTGAGGGATCGACCGGGATCATGGTGATCTTCGGCCAGGGCGCATGAGCGACGATGCGCGCGGCTTCCGGATCCCATCGGATATTGAATTCCCGGCGGGGCGTGTTGACGAATTCGCGAGCGAACTGTTCGGCCGACGGGCCGGCGAGCACCTGATGGGGCAGCAGGCTGCCGCCCATATAGACCAGCTCCTTCACATTGGCGGCGAAGCCCGGGTCGAGGCTCTGCGCGATCGCGACGTTGGTCATCGGGCCGGTCGCGAACAGGGTGATCTGGTGCGGATGGGCGCGGACCATGCGGACGAGGAAAGCGGCGGCGATTTCGGCGGAGGCTTTGGTCGTCGGATTGCCGATCGGGAGCGTCGGCACGACCTCGGGCGAGGCATTGCCCGGATGGCTCTGCACCGTGTCGCCGGGCCAGTAATCGGTCCAGGGGCCCTTGAAGACGAGGCGGCCGTACAAACCCTCCCAGCGCTTGGTCGCCTCCTGGGTGTTGAGCAGCGGATAGGTCGCGCCGGGGACGATGGGGATGTCGGTGCGGTGGAGGATCTCCAGCGTGCGCAGCCCGTAAGCGGTCGCCGTGTCGCGCCACACCGAGCCGCTGGTGGTGGTGATGCCCAGCACCTCGACATCGGGCGCCTGGAGCAGGAGGGTGGGCACGCCGTTCAGGCCGATCAGATCGTCGTCGATCAGCACGAGGCGCTTGCCTGGTGCTGATTGGGCGGGGGCGGACTGCGCGAGCGCCGGAGCGCCGGGAAGCAGCGCGAGAGCGGCAAGGCAGAGGATGAGAAGGCAGCGCACGGCAAGGCCCCTGATGCGAGAGTGGCGATGTCTCTCCCGGTCCGGCGCCTGTCGCGCTTCTGGCGGCAAGCATCGCCGGGTGCGTGCGCCGCGTCAACGCGGCGCGGTGGATCGGGCGTTTTCGGAACTTCGGTATGGTGCTCCGACGACACAGCAATCCGGCGGTCATATCAAAATCACGGAAATTCATCATGATTATCAGTCGGATAATCCGAACTGAAAAAACGATAGCGTTCGCTACAAAGTAGCGATAGCTTCCGAGTCGTTATCGCGTTCGGGGAGAGCAGTTGATGACGGCATTGCGCAAGACGGCGTTGCTGGTGGGTGTGGCCGCAATCTGGGCAGTGCCCGCGGCCGCTCAGGTCACGCCGGAGAATCCCTCCACCCCAGCCCAGGCCGAAGGCCCGCAGGTCGAGGATATCGTCGTCACCGCGCAGCGCCGCGAGCAATCGCTGCAGAAAGTGCCGATCAGCGTCACCGCGTTCAGCGCGGCGACCATCGAGGCGTTGAGCGCCGAGTCGATCGGCGATCTCGACAGCTTCACGCCGGGCCTGTCGATCAACGATACGTCGGTCACGCAGCCGAGCTTCGCGATCCGCGGCGTGCAGACCGACGATTTCGGTATCGGCACCGAGCCTTCGGTCGGCATCTTTGTCGACGGCATCTATTCGGGGCGGTCGGGGTCGTCGCTGATCTTCTTCAACGATATCAAGCGCGTCGAGGTGCTGAAGGGGCCGCAGGGCACGCTGTTCGGGCGCAACACCTCGGGCGGCGCGATCTCGATCATCACCAACAAGCCGGACGACAAGCGCGCGCTGGTCGGCACGCTCCAGGTCGGCAACTACGGCAAGGTGCGGGCCGATGCGACGGTGAACATCCCGCTGACCGACACGCTCTATCTGCGGCTCAACGGTGTCTCCAACTATCGCAAGGGGTATCTGACCGACGCGCTGACGGGCGAGAAGCGTGAGGGCGAGAACAACAAGTCGGGGCGCGCCGCGCTGCGTTGGGCGCCGACCACCGATACCGATTTCGTACTCGCTTATGATCATGACGACACCGCCAAGGACGGCCCGTTCGCGATCGGCATCAGCACGCACGCGCTGAGCACCGATCCCGCCGGCCCGTTCGCCAATGACGCGATCGGCGACAAGGAGACGCGCGTCCTGAACGCGGTGTCGTTCACGGCGACGCATCATGCCGGGCCGCTGACCTTCACCAGCATCAGCTCGTTCAAGCATTTCGAGACGCACAATCGCGAGGACGAGGACGGCACGGCTGACCCGACCCGCTATTTCGATACCGAGAATATCGAGAAGAACAGCAGCCTCTATCAGGAGTTCCGCGTCGGCTTCGACAATGACCGGCTGAGCGCGATCGCGGGCGTCAGCTATTTCCACGAGCGCGGGCGGCAGACCAGCGCGGCGACCTTGCTGACCGACTCGCTCGACCGGATCCTGGGGGATGCGGCGGGCTTCCCCGTCTTCTCGCTGCTCAATTTCTATGGCGGCCTGCCGGTATTCGGGCTGGAGTACCGCGAGGACATGAACAACCGCGCGGCGAACGATTCCTATGCCGCGTTCGGCGACGCGACCTACAAGCTGACCGACCGGCTGAGCCTGACCGCCGGCATCCGCTACACGCATGACCTGAAGCGCTTCACCTGGACCAATGGCGGCTTCGTCGCCCCGGGGCTGGACGCGATCTCGGCGCCCGGCTCGCTCTACAACGCGATCATCGGCGCGCCGCTGTTCCCGGACGTGCCGATCAGCGTGTCCGACTTCTACCGCGCGACCGTCGGCCCCAATGGCGTGATCTTCGACGTGGGGGCGCTGGAGGGCGTGCCCTTCACCCGCCGCGCCGCGTTCAGCGACGTCAGCCCGCGCTTCGTGGTGCAATATGACCTGACCGGTGACGTGCATCTCTATGCGTCGGCCTCGCGCGGCTACAAGGCGGGGGGCTTCAACTCGACCGAGATCAACTCCTTCTTCGAGCCGGAAAAGGTGTGGAATTTCGAGGGCGGCTTCAAATCGGAGCTGTTCGATCGCCGCGTGCGGTTCAACGCCTCGGCCTATTATTTCAAGTACAAGAACCGGCAATCGATCAGCCTTGAGCCGAACACCAACCCCAATTGCCAACTGACGCCGATCCCGCCCGGCACGGTCTGCCTGCCGCAATATGTGACCCGGTCGGGCGATTCAGAGGCGTACGGCGTCGACCTGGAGACCCAGTTCGTGGTGTCGCGCGATTTCAGGGTCGGGGTGACGGCCGGCCTGATCGAGTCGAAATGGGTGACGCGGATCGAACAGGGCGTCGACATCTCGGGCCAGCCGACCGGCGAGCCGGCGTTCCGCGGCATCGTCAGCGCGCATTACGACCATGACATCGGCCATGGATCGATCTTCGCCGATGCGACCTACAGCTATACCTCGCACCAGCGGCTGAACGACGCGCAACGCGCCATCGATGCCTCGATCGCGCCGTTCGTCGACTGGTCGAAGCTCGGGGGGCTGCGCTCGGCGCGCAATATCGTCAACGCCAAGGTCGGCTGGCGCTCGCCGGGCGATCATGTGTCGATCGCGGTTTATGCCGAGAATTTGCTCGACAAGCGATATTACCGCACGCTCAACACGATCTCGACGGATATTTTCGAGACGCCTTATGTCCGTGCCGACCGGCCCGGTTTCTATGGCGTGGAACTTGGCTTCAAGTTCTAGAACAAGAATGGAGAGGGAATGATGGCGAACAGGATCGCACTGCTCGGTTGCGTCGCGGCGTTGGCACTGGTTGGCGGCTGCAGCGGCGGGCCGAAGACCGATGCGCAGGGCTTCGTGATCGATCCCGATTTCGAGAAGAACCTGCAACAGAAGCTACTCGATGCAAAGCCCGGTGCGGTGATCGAAATCCCGGCGGGCAAATATGCGCTGAGCCGCAGCCTGAGCCTGACCGCCAATGGCGTGACCGTGAAGGGCGCGGGCATGGACAAGACGATCCTGTCCTTCGCCAGGCAGACCTCGGGCGCCGAGGGTATGCTCGTCACCGGTGACGACTTCACCATCCAGGACCTCGCCTTCGAAGACAGCAAGGGCGACGCGCTCAAGGTCAACGGCGTGAAGAACACTGTGATCCGCCGCGTGCGTGCCGAATGGACCGGCGGGGGCAAGACCTCGAACGGCGCGTACGGCCTCTACCCCGTGCAGGTGACCAATGTGCTGATCGAGGGCGCGGTGGTGAAGGGTGCGTCCGACGCCGGCATCTATGTCGGCCAGTCGAACAACATCATCGTCCGCGACAACCGGGCGGAGGGCAATGTTGCTGGCATCGAGATCGAGAATTCGAACAATGCCGATGTCTATGGCAACACCGCGACGGGCAATACCGGCGGCATCCTGGTGTTCAACATGCCGAACCTGCCGGTGCCGGGCAGCAAGACGCGCGTCTACAAAAACACCGTCGTCGCCAACAACCACGCCAATTTCGGCGCGAAGGGCAGTGCGGTCAGCTCCGTCCCGCCGGGATCGGGCGTGATCGTCAATTCGAACGACGAGGTCGAGATCTTCGACAACGACGTGAAGGACAACAAGACGGCGAACGTCATCATCTCGAGCTATTATTCGACCGGCTTCGACACCAAGGCGGGGATCGCGGCGGCCTATGACCCTTTCCCGGAGAATATCTACGTCACCGGCAATCGCTTTTCCGGCGGCGGCGACGATCCCGGCGGGCGTTTCGCGCCGATGAAGGCGCTGGGCGGCGGCAAGCTGCCGGACGTGCTGTGGGACGGCTTCACCAACCCCAAGCTGAAGACGCCCGGTATCTGCGTCCAGAATGGCGAGGCGAAGCTGCTCAACGTCGACGGCCCGGGCAAGTTCGCCAAGGCGCGGATCGATACCAGCGTGGATTGCGCCCCCGCCACGCGTCTGCCCGAGATCAAATTGCCCGAAGCGATGACGAAGGACAGCGGCAAGCCATCGTGATCTTTATTCCATGACCCTGCGTTTCCTCGCCGCATTGCTCGCGGCCCTGCTCCTGAGTGCCTGCGGACGGCCCGATGCGGTGACCTTCCATGCGGAGGGCAATCCCGAGAAGCTGTCCGACTGGGGGCTGTTCACCGTATCGGGCGGGCGCATCGCCGCCCGCCCCGGCATGGTAACCTATGAGCTGCAGACGCCGTTGTTCAGCGACTATGCGCAGAAATGGCGGACGGTCTGGATGCCCAAGGGCGTCCACGCGACCTATGATCCCGATCGCTGGTTCGACTTTCCGGTCGGCACGATCGTCACCAAGACCTTCTATTTCTCCACGCCCGCCGGCGCCGCCGCGCCGCAGACCAGCGGCGAGGTGCTTAAGGTGACGCCCGCGACCTACCAGACGGGGGTGAACGGGCTCGATCTCGGCCATGTCCGGCTGGTCGAGACTCGGCTGCTGGTGCGGCGCGAAAGCGGCTGGGTGGCGCTGCCCTATGTGTGGAATGCGGACGGCACCGATGCCGTGCTGGAGCGCACCGGTGCCGATGTGCCGCTCACCCTGGTCGACGGGGCCACGCGCACGCCGTTCGACTACAGCGTGCCCAACCAGAACCAGTGCGGCGGATGCCATGTGCAGGACTTCCGCACACGCGCGATCGCGCCGATCGGCCTGAAGGCACGCCATCTCAACCGGACTTTCCCGGGTGAGGGCGGGGAGATCAACCAGCTCAAGCGGCTGGTGTCAGCCGGCTATCTCACTGGTGTGCCGAGCATGGGCGTGCCGCAGGACGCGAACTGGCAGGATGCCGGCGCGAGCATCGACGCACGGGGACGGGCTTATCTCGATATCAATTGCAGCCATTGCCACAACCGGGTCGGCGCGGCGCGCACCTCCGGGCTGTGGCTCGATGCCGCGACGAGCGATGCGCGGTTGCTGGGCATGTGCAAGCCGCCCGTCGCGGCAGGGCGTGGTACGGGGGACCGTCCGTTCGACGTGGTGCCGGGCAAGCCCGACGAGTCGATCCTGCCCTTCCGCCTCGCCAGCACCGATCCGGGCGTGATGATGCCCGAACTCGGCCGCAGCCTGTCGCACAAGGAAGGGGTCGATCTCGTGACCCGCTACATCACGGCGCTTCATGGCGACTGTACCGAGAATAGCGGCCCGAAAGAGGGTGCGCGATGAGCTGGGCGAACTGGTCGGGCAGCGTCACGGCGAGCGCACCGGTGCTGCGGCCGAAGACCGAGGCGGAGCTGTCTGTCGCGGTGCGCGGCGCGCACAATGTGCGGGCGGTAGGGGCGGGGCATTCGTTCATGCCGCTCTGCCAGTCGGACGGGGTCATCCTTTGTCTGGAAGACATGGCGGGCACGATGACCGTCTCGCCCGATCGCAAGACCGCGCGCATCCCTGCCGGATGGAGCATCAAGCGGCTGACGGGGGCCTTGTGGGACGAGGGGCTGGCGCTGGCCAACCAGGGCGACGTGAACCCGCAATCGCTTGCCGGCGCGATGGGCACGGGCACGCACGGCACGGGTCGTGACCTGGGCAATCTCTCGACTTTCGCGCGCGGTTTCCGGCTGATCGGTGCGGACGGCGCGGCAGTGTGGTGCGACGCGACGACCAGCCCGGACCTGTTCCAGGCGCAGCGCCTCTCGCTCGGCCTGTTCGGCATCGCGACGGAGATCGAGGTCGAGCTGGTGCCCGCCTTCCATCTCGCCGAGCGGATCGAGAAACGACCATGGGGCGAGATCCGCGAACGTTTCGATGAACTGGTCGAGCAGGAGCGGCATGTCGAGTTCTGGCTGTTCCCGCATGCCGACAGCGTGATCCTGAAGACGCTCCGGCACTGCGATCCCTGCGATCCGCCCGCTTCGACCAGCGATATCGAGGAAGCGACGTTCCGCCATCTGCTCAACCTCGGCGCCTGGGTGCCGCCGCTGATCCCGACATTGCAGCGGATGATGATGAAGACGAACATGGATGGCCGGCGGCGCGGACCGGCCCATGCCATCTTCCCGTCTGATCGCACGATCCGGTTCGAGGAGATGGAATATGAGATGCCCCGCAAGGTCGGGCTCGAGACGCTCGACACGGTCGTGGCGTGGATCCGGCGGAAGAGGCTGCCCGTCGCCTTTCCGTTCGAGTTCCGCGTCGTTGCGGCTGACGACATCTGGATGAGTCCGATGAACAACGGCCCGGTCGCGGCGATATCGATGCATCAATATGCGAAGATGCCGTGGCGCGGCCTGTTCGCCGATGCCGAGGCGATCTTCCGCGAGCATGGCGGCCGGCCGCACTGGGCCAAGCGCCACACGCTGACGCGCGGCGATGTGGACCTGCTCTACCCGATGGCGGAACGCTATCGCGACGTGCGGCGCTCGGTCGATCCCGCGGGGAAATTCCTCAACCGCCACATGACGGAGTTGTTTTCCTGATGGACGATCTGGCCCTCCACGCCCATCTGATCGGCCAGCAGGGCTCGCGGAGCGCGCTCAACACCCCGGTGCTGGTGCTCGACATCGAGAAGCTCGATCGGAACATCGCCACGATGCAGGCCTTTGCCGATGCGCGGGGCGTCGCGCTGCGCCCACACGCCAAGACGCACAAGAGCGTCGATATCGGCCGGCGCCAGATCGCCGCCGGGGCGATCGGCCTGTGCTGTGCCAAGATCGGCGAGGCCGAAGTGCTGGCCGATGGCGGGATCACGGGGCTGCTGATCACCTCGCCGGTCAGCGCGCCCGTTGCGATCGAGCGGCTGGCGGCGCTGGCGAAGCGCGGGATCGGGCTGATGGCCGCGATCGACAATCCCGACATGGTGAAAAGGTGGGACGATGCGCTGACGTCCGCGGGGGCGATGCTGGAGGTGGTGATCGACGTCGACCCCGGCATCCGGCGGACCGGCGTGGCCTCGCCAGAGGCCGCGGTTGCCGTGGCCGAGGCGATCGCGCGATCCTCGAATCTGACCTGTCGCGGCGTCCAATATTATTGCGGCATGCAGCAGCATATCGAGGACTATGCCGCGCGCCGTGCCGCGATCGTCGACCGCACCGACTATCTGCAGAGCGTGATCGCCGCGCTGACCGAGGCGGGGTATCAGCCCGAGATCGTCACCGGATCGGGCACCGGCACGCACCATATCGATCTCGAGCTCGGGCTGTTCACCGAGCTTCAGACCGGCTCCTATGTCTTCATGGACAAGCAATATCTCGATTGCGATCTGGCGAACGGGCCGGTGCCGCCGTTCGAGACGTCGCTCTCGGTCGATGCGCGGGTGGTGAGCGCGAACCATGACGCGCTGGTCACCATCGACGCCGGCTTCAAGTCGCTGTCGACCGATGGCGGCGCAGCGCAGGTGCAGCGCGGTGCCGCGCCCGAGACGATGTTCATGTTCATGGGCGACGAACATGCCGCGCTCATCGCGCCCGATATCGGCACGCGCCTGCGCCCGGGCGATCCAGTGAGCCTGACCGTGCCGCACTGCGACCCGACGGTGAACCTGTACGATCATTATCATGTCGTCCGGGGCGACACGCTGGTGGAGATATGGCCGGTCAGCGCGAGAGGTCGGGCGCGTTGAACTTCTCCGCCGATCGCGTGCTGGCGATTTTCGTCGTCGGCGTGATCGGTGTGCTGATTCCGGGCCTTCAGCCGCAACTGCTCGGCGCACTGGCGGCGGAGGGCCGGCTGTCGGTTGCGGCGCTCGGCATCCTCGCGACGGTCGAACTGCTGGCAATGGGGATTGCGGCCGGCGCCTCCGGCTTCGTCCTCCCGGTGACCCGGCTTCGCGCGACTGCGGGTGTGGCCCTGCTGCTAACCGCCGCCGCCGACCTGCTGACCCCGCTGCTCGGCACTGGTCCGTTGTTCGGCGCGCGGATCGTGGCCGGGCTGGGGGAGGGGGTGCTGATCTGGATCGCGATCGGTTTCATCATCCGCACCGACCGGCCCGAGCGCTGGTCGGGCATCTATCTCGCGGTGCAGACCCTGGCGCAGTTCGCGCTCGCCAGCGCGATCGGCTATGTCGCGGCCACCAGTGCGGGCGGGTTCACCGCCCTTGGTGCGGTCACCCTGGCCGGTTTGCTGGCGCTGCCCTGGCTGCCGGCTGCCTATCCGCCGCTGACGGCCAGCGACGATACGGGCGGCCTGCCGTCAACGCGCGGTCTTGTCGCCCTGGGCGGCGTCGTCCTCTACCTCGCCTTCATCGTCGCGGTCTGGGTCTATATCGAGCCGCTCGGGCTCGAGCGGGGACTCTCCCAGGCGACGATCCACCTCGTTGCGCCGCTTTCGCTCGGCATGCAGGTGCTGGGCGCAGGCGCAGCGACTTTGCTCGCGGGGCGGTTGCCGGCGCGGGGGACGATCGTGAGCGTGGGACTGATCAACCTCGGCCTGTTGGCGATCATGGGGGCGCCACCCTCGGCCGAAGCCTTCGTGGCGGCGACCGCGGCGTTCGGCTTCCTCTGGCTGTTCGCGCTGCCGTTCCAGATCCCGATCGTCATCGCAGCAGACCCCAGCCGGCGCGCGGCATTGCTGATCGGGGGCGCGCAATTGACGGGGTCGAGCCTGGGTCCGTTGCTCGCCGGCATTCTGATTGGGGACAAGGACGTCGGGCATGTGTTGTGGTTCGGTGCGGTTTGCGCAATTGCTGGAATAACGGCGCTGATCGGCGCCGTCGCCATGCGTAGGATGACGGGAGAAGCGTGACACTATCCGGACTTGCCAGCGAAAAGCGCCCGCTCCCCAAGCAGGAGCGCGCCCAGCAGACCTATGAGCTGCTGCTGGACGTTGCCGGGAATCTTCTTGCCGAGGTTGGTATCGATCGCATCTCGACCAATATGATCTGCTCTCGCGCCGGCCTCACGCCGCCGGCGCTCTATCGTTACTTCAAGAACAAATATGATGTGCTGGAGGCACTCGGCCTGCGCCTGATGGCACGCCAGAACGTGGTGCTCGAACAATGGATCGCGCGCCACGCCGACGAGGGCATCGATGCCTTGCGTGGCGGCATCGAGGAATTGCTGCGCGAGACCGCCGCGGTGACGCAGAGCGAGCCGGGCGCAGTGTGGATCCTGCGCGCGCTGCACGCCTCGCCGCGGCTGGTGCATGTCCGCCTGGAATCGCACCGCTACGTCACTGACAAGCTGGTCGACGCTTACATGCGCTGGCTGCCGGATGCAGATCGCGAAGCGCTGTGGCAGGAAGTGCGGCTGTCGGTCGAACTCGGCTTCGCGGCGGACGAAATGCTACAGGAAGAGACGCGTGTGTCAGCCGATGCGGTGTTCAGCCGGGTGGCGCGGATCCTTCAGGCGGATAGCGCGGTTCGGGCTGCGGATTAGACATTTCTCCCCGTTCGTTTCGAGCTAAGTCGAGAAACATTGATCGGGCGCCAAGCAAGGTTTCTCGACTTCGCTCGAAACGAACGGATGGGGTGGCTCTGATTTTACGCTCGATGCGCTAGCGCGACCTCAACGCACAAGAAAAACCGCCGCCCGGGCAACCCCGGACGGCGGTGATTCATGTCAGCACTGGACCAGTGGATTACTTGTTCAGATACTCGCCGGCATCCGCGTCGGTGCCCGTGCCCGAGGTCGTGACCGACGCCAGGGCATCGCTGCCCGTGTCGTCGCGCACGTCGCGCTGCAGCTCGGCCGCACGCTCTTCCGCCGCCGAGTTCGGGGCGATGAGCACTTCCTGCAGGCGACGCTGCTGGACGCGGAGAGCGGCATCGCGGCTGGAGGCCGCAACCCGCAGGCGGTTCATGCCCGCGCCGGTACCCGCCGGGATCAGGCGGCCGACGATGACGTTCTCCTTCAGGCCGATCAGCGTGTCCTGCTTGCCCTGGACCGCTGCCTCGGTGAGGACGCGAGTGGTCTCCTGGAACGACGCTGCCGAGATGAAGCTGCGGGTCTGCAGCGACGCCTTGGTGATGCCGAGCAGAACCGGCTTGCCCTGTGCAGGGGTCTGGTTCTTGGCGATCTTCGAGTTGATGTCGTCCATCTCGTCGCGATCGACCTGCTCGCCGGCGAGCAGCGTGGTGTCGCCGCCGTCGGTGATCTCGACCTTCTGCAGCATCTGGCGAACGATCACCTCGATGTGCTTGTCGTTGATCTTCACGCCCTGGAGACGATAGACCTCCTGGATTTCCGACACGAGATATTCAGCGAGCGGCTCGATGCCGAGCACCTCGAGAATGTCGTGCGGATCGGGCGAGCCGCCGATCAGGTTGTCGCCACGCTTGACGTAGTCGCCTTCCTGGACGTCGATCACCTTCGACTTCGGCACCAGATACTCCACGACCTCGCTGCCGTCCTCGGGCTGGATGCCGATCTTGCGCTTGGCCTTGTAGTCCTTGCCGAACACGACGCGGCCCGAGACCTTCGCGATGATCGCGTTTTCCTTGGGCTTGCGTGCCTCGAACAGTTCCGCGACGCGCGGCAGACCGCCGGTGATGTCACGCGTCTTCGCGGCTTCGCGGGAGACACGCGCCAGAACGTCGCCGCCCTGGACCTGCGCACCGTCCTCGACCGAGAGCGTGGCGCCCGGTGCGAGCATGTAACGGCCGGCCTCGCCCGAACCTTCGTCGAGCAGGGTCAGGCGCGGACGCAGATCCTCCTTCGACTTGGTCGCGGCACGATATTCGGTGACGACGCGCTGCGAGATACCGGTCGCTTCGTCCGCCTGCTCGGTGAGCGTCTTGCCCTCGATCAGATCGACATACTTCACGATGCCGGGGTTCTCGGTGATCACCGGCATGGTGAACGGATCCCATTCCGCCATCCGGTCGCCCTTGGTGACGATATGGCCGTCATCGAACAGGACATAGGCACCGTAGGGGATGCGATGCACCGCCCGCTCGCGCCCGTCCATGTCGACGATCGCGACTTCGCCCGAACGGCTCAGCACGACGCGGCGGCCGCGCTGATCCATGATGATGCGAAGGTCGCGATACTCCATCGTCCCGTCGGCGACTGCCTCGAGGTTCGACTGCTCGTTGAGCTGCGCCGCGCCGCCGATGTGGAACGTCCGCATCGTCAGCTGGGTGCCAGGCTCGCCGATCGACTGAGCGGCGATGACGCCGACAGCCTCACCGATGTTCACCGGCGTACCGCGGGCCAGATCGCGCCCGTAGCACTTGCCGCAAACGCCGATCTTCGTCTCGCAGACCAGCGGGCTGCGGATCTTGCAGGACTGAGTACCGATCGCCTCGATCTGCACGATCATCGGCTCGTCGAGCAGCGTGCCCGACGGGATGATGACCTCACCGGTCTTGGTGTCGATGATGTCCTCCGCGGTCGTGCGACCGAGGATGCGCTCGCCGAGCGACGCGATGGTCGAACCGCCCTGGACGATCGCACGCATTTCCAGCGCACGCTCGGTGCCGCAATCATTCTCGATGATGACGCAATCCTGCGACACATCGACCAGACGACGGGTCAGGTAACCGGAGTTCGCGGTCTTCAACGCCGTATCCGCGAGACCCTTGCGGGCGCCGTGGGTGGAGTTGAAATACTCAAGGACGGTCAGGCCTTCCTTGAAGTTCGAGATGATCGGCGTTTCGATGATCTCGCCCGACGGCTTGGCCATCAGGCCACGCATACCGGCAAGCTGCTTGATCTGCGCCTGCGAACCACGGGCACCGGAGTGGGCCATCATGTAGATCGAGTTGATCGGGGCTTCGCGGCCGTTCGGCAGCTTCTTCACCGACTTGATCTCGTCCATCATGGCGTTCGCCACCTGGTCGCCGCAACGGCTCCAGGCGTCGATCACCTTGTTGTACTTCTCCTGCTGCGTGATCAGACCGTCCTGATATTGCTGCTCAAAGTCCTTCACAAGGGCGCGGGTCTCATCGACCAGCGGAACCTTCGCGTCCGGAATGATCATGTCGTCCTTGCCGAACGAGATACCCGCCTTGAAGGCGTGCTTGAAGCCCAATGCCATGATCGCATCGGCGAACAGCACGGTCTCCTTCTGGCCGGTGTGGCGATAGACCTCGTCGATCACGTCGCCCACGTCCTTCTTGGTGAGGAGGCGGTTGACGGTATCGAACGGCACCTTCGAGCTCTTCGGGAGGCACTCGCCGAGCAGCATGCGGCCCGGGGTGGTCTCGTAGCGCTTGAGATACGGGTTGCCGGCCTCGTCCGTCTGCGGAACGCGGCTGATGATCTTGGTGTGGAGCGTCACCGCGCCTGCCTCGATCGCCTGATGCACTTCCGCCATGTCGGAGATCAGCATGCCCTGGCCGGGCTCGTCCTCCTTCATCATCGACAGATAATACAGGCCCAGCACCATGTCCTGCGACGGCACGATGATCGGCTTGCCGTTCGCCGGCGACAGGATGTTGTTGGTCGACATCATCAGGACGCGCGCTTCCAGCTGGGCCTCGAGGCTCAGCGGGACGTGCACGGCCATCTGGTCACCGTCGAAGTCGGCGTTGAAGGCCGAGCAGACCAGCGGGTGAAGCTGGATTGCCTTGCCCTCGATCAGCACGGGCTCGAACGCCTGGATGCCGAGACGGTGAAGCGTCGGCGCGCGGTTGAGCATGACCGGGTGCTCGCGAATGACTTCGTCGAGAATGTCCCAGACTTCCTTGCGCTCCTTCTCGACCCACTTCTTGGCCTGCTTCAGGGTCATGGAAAGACCCTTGGCGTCCAGACGGGCGTAGATGAACGGCTTGAACAGCTCGAGCGCCATCTTCTTCGGCAGGCCGCACTGGTGCAGCTTGAGCTCGGGACCGGTCACGATGACCGAACGGCCCGAATAGTCGACGCGCTTGCCGAGCAGGTTCTGGCGGAAGCGGCCCTGCTTGCCCTTGAGCATGTCGGACAGCGACTTCAGCGGACGCTTGTTGGCGCCCGTGATCGTGCGGCCGCGGCGGCCATTGTCGAACAGCGCGTCGACGGCTTCCTGCAGCATGCGCTTTTCGTTGCGGACGATGATGTCCGGCGCACGCAGCTCCATCAGGCGCTTCAGGCGGTTGTTGCGGTTGATCACGCGGCGATACAGATCGTTCAGATCCGAGGTCGCGAAGCGACCGCCGTCCAGCGGCACCAGCGGGCGCAGCTCGGGCGGGATGACCGGCACGACTTCGAGGATCATCCATTCCGGGCGGTTGCCGGAATCGATGAAGCTCTCGACGACCTTCAGGCGCTTGATGATCTTCTTGGGCTTCAGCTCGGACTTGGTGACCGCCAGCTCTTCCAGCAGGTCCTTGCGCTCGCCCTCGAGATCGAGGCTTTCGAGCATGATGCGGACTGCCTCGGCGCCGATGCCGGCCGAGAACGCGTCCTCGCCATATTCATCCTGTGCGTCGAGCAGCTCGTCCTCGGTGAGGAGCTGATATTTTTCGAGCGGGGTGAGGCCCGGCTCGATCACGATATAGGCCTCGAAGTACAGCACGCGCTCGAGCTGCTTCAGCTGCATGTCGAGCAGCAGGCCGATGCGCGACGGCAGCGACTTCAGGAACCAGATGTGCGCAACCGGGGCGGCCAGCTCGATATGGCCCATGCGCTCGCGGCGGACCTTCGAGACGGTGACCTCGACGCCGCACTTCTCGCAGACGATGCCCTTGTACTTCATGCGCTTGTACTTGCCGCACAGGCACTCGTAATCCTTGATCGGACCGAAGATGCGCGCGCAGAACAGGCCGTCACGCTCGGGCTTGAACGTGCGATAGTTGATGGTTTCCGGCTTCTTGATCTCGCCGAACGACCAGGACCGGATGCGCTCTGGCGAGGCGATCCCGATCTGGATCTGGTCGAAGGTTTCCGGCTTGGCCACCGGATTGGCGAAGTTGGTCAGTTCGTTCATGTCTCAATTCCCTCCAGGGAAAAATTCTGTGCGGACGGGGGAGGGGGCGCTGCCCGAAGGCAACGCCCGATCCGTCATGCCGCCGCGATCGCGACGCCGTCCGAGTCGAACTGCTCGACGCTCTTCAGCTCGACGTTCAGACCCAGCGACCGCATTTCCTTGACCAGCACGTTGAAGCTCTCCGGAATGCCGGCCTCGAACGTGTCGTCACCCTTGACGATCGCCTCATAGACCTTGGTGCGGCCGACCACGTCGTCGGACTTCACCGTGAGCATTTCCTGCAGCGTGTAGGCAGCGCCGTACGCCTGCAGTGCCCAGACCTCCATCTCACCGAAGCGCTGACCGCCGAACTGGGCCTTGCCGCCCAACGGCTGCTGGGTAACGAGGCTGTACGGGCCGATCGACCGTGCGTGGATCTTGTCGTCCACGAGATGGTGCAGCTTCAGCATATAGATGTAGCCCACCGTCACCTTGCGATCGAACTGATCGCCGGTGCGGCCGTCGAACAGGTCCGACTGACCCGAGGTGTCGAGCCCGGCGAGCGTGAGCATCGCCGAAACGTCAGCCTCACGGGCACCGTCGAACACCGGCGTTGCCATCGGCACGCCGCCGCGCAGGTTCTGCGCCAGTTCGATGATCTCGTCGCTCGTGCGCGCGTCGATCTCGGCATGGTATTGCTCGCCATAGACGGTCTTGAGGCGATCCTTGACCGTGTCGGGCATCTGGCCCGGCTTGGGGTCGGGGTTCGCTTCGCGCCAATCCTCGAGCGCCTGGGCGATCTGGCCGCCCAGACCGCGCGCGGCCCAGCCAAGATGCGTCTCGAAGATCTGACCGACGTTCATGCGCGACGGCACGCCCAGCGGGTTCAGCACGATATCGACCGGCGTCCCGTCGGCGAGGAACGGCATGTCCTCACCCGGCAGGATGCGGCTGATCACGCCCTTGTTGCCGTGACGGCCGGCCATCTTGTCGCCCGGCTGCAGCTTGCGCTTCACCGCGACGAAGACCTTGACCATCTTGAGCACGCCCGGCGGCAGCTCGTCGCCCCGCTCCAGCTTCTCGCGACGATCATGGAACTTGTCCGTGATCAGCTTCACCGCATCGTCATACTGCGCCTTGACCGCCTCTAGATCGCTTTGGATCTTGTCGTCGGCGACGGCGAACTTCCACCACTCGTGGCGGTCGACGCTGTCGAGCAGATCGGCGTCGATCTCGACGCCCTTCTTCAGGCCCTTCGGCGCGGCGGTCGCGGTCTGGCCGAGCAGCATCTCGCGAAGACGCGACCAGGTCGCGCGGTTCACGATGGAGCGTTCGTCGTCCGAGTCCTTCTTCAGGCGCTCGATCTCCTCGCGCTCGATCGCCATCGCGCGCTCGTCCTTGTCGATGCCGTGGCGGTTGAACACCCGGACCTCGACGACGGTACCGGCAACGCCCGGCGGCAGGCGGAGCGACGTATCGCGCACATCCGACGCCTTTTCACCGAAGATGGCGCGGAGGAGCTTCTCCTCCGGCGTCATCGGCGATTCACCCTTGGGGGTGATCTTGCCGGCCAGGATGTCGCCCGGCTCCACTTCGGCGCCGATATAGACGATGCCCGCTTCGTCGAGGTTGCGAAGCGCTTCCTCGCCGACGTTCGGGATATCGCGCGTGATGTCTTCCGGCCCGAGCTTGGTGTCGCGTGCCATGACTTCGAATTCCTCGATATGGATCGAGGTGAAGACGTCATCCTTCACGATACGCTCGGAGATGAGAATCGAATCCTCATAATTGTAGCCGTTCCAGGGCATGAACGCGACGAGCGCGTTGCGGCCCAGCGCCAGCTCGCCGAACTCGGTCGACGGGCCGTCGGCGATGATGTCGCCGGCGCGCACCGCGTCGCCCACCTTCACCAGCGGACGCTGGTTGATGCAGGTGTTCTGGTTGGAGCGCTGGAACTTCATCAGCGTGTAAATGTCGACGCCCGACTGGCCGGCCTCGACCTCACCCGTGGCGCGAACCACGATGCGCGCCGCGTCGACCTGGTCGACGATGCCTGAGCGCTTGGCCGAGATCGCGGCGCCCGAATCGCGCGCCACGGTTTCTTCCATGCCGGTGCCGACGAACGGTGCCTCGGCGCGAACCAGCGGCACTGCCTGGCGCTGCATGTTCGATCCCATCAGCGCGCGGTTGGCGTCATCGTTTTCCAGGAACGGAATGAGCGATGCGGCGACCGAGACGAGCTGCTTGGGGCTGACGTCCATCAGCGTGATGTTGTCGGGGATCGCCATCAGGAATTCACCTGCCTGACGCGACGACACCAGATCCTCGACGAAGCCCTTGGTCTCGTCGAGCTCGGCGTTGGCCTGCGCGATCGTGTGCTTGGCCTCTTCCATCGCCGACAGATAGACGACGTCGTCGGTGACCTTGTGGTCTACGACCTTGCGGTATGGCGTCTCGATGAAGCCGTATTTGTTGACGCGGCTGAAGCTGGCGAGCGAGTTGATCAGGCCGATGTTCGGGCCTTCCGGCGTCTCGATCGGGCAGATGCGGCCATAATGGGTCGGGTGAACGTCGCGGACTTCGAAGCCGGCGCGCTCACGGGTGAGACCGCCCGGCCCAAGCGCCGAGACGCGACGCTTGTGCGTCACTTCGGAGAGCGGGTTGGTCTGATCCATGAACTGCGACAGCTGCGACGAGCCGAAGAATTCGCGCACTGCGGCAACCGCCGGCTTGGCGTTGATCAGGTCGTTCGGCATAACGGTCGAGACGTCGACCGAGCTCATGCGCTCCTTGACGGCACGCTCCATGCGGAGCAGGCCGACGCGGTACTGGTTCTCGAGCAACTCGCCCACCGAACGCACGCGACGGTTGCCGAGATTGTCGATGTCGTCGATCTCGCCCTTGCCGTCCTTCAGATCGACCAGCGTCTTCACGACCGCAAGGATATCCTCGGTCCGCAGCGTGGTGACGGTGTCCTCGACGTCGAGGTCGAGGCGCATGTTCAGCTTGACGCGGCCGACGGCCGACAGGTCGTAGCGATCGGGATCGAAGAACAGGCCGCTGAACAGCGACTCTGCAGTCTCCAGCGTCGGCGGCTCGCCGGGGCGCATGACGCGGTAGATGTCGCTGAGCGCCTGCTCGCGCTCTTCGGCCTTGTCTGCCTTGAGCGTGTTGCGAATCCACGGGCCGGTGGCGACGTGATCGATGTCGAGCAGCTCGATCCGGTCGATGCCGGCCTTGTCGAGCAGTTCGAGATTCTCGCCGGTCACTTCGTCGCCGGCTTCGATGTAGATCTCGCCGGTCGCGTCGTTGACCAGATCATAAGCCGAATAGCGGCCGAAGATCTCTTCGGTCGGGATCAGCAGGTCGGTCAGGCCGTCCTTGGCTGCCTTGTTCGCGGCGCGCGGGGAGATTTTCTGCCCCGACGGGAACACGACTTCGCCGGTCTTCGCATCGATGATGTCGAACATCGGCTTCTGGCCGCGCCAGTTCTCGGCCTGGAAGGGGATGACCCAACCGCCCTGGCCGCGGACGAAGGTCACGCGGTTGTAGAAATAGTTGAGGATTTCCTCGGAGTTCAGGCCGAGCGCGTAGAGCAGCGCCGTGACCGGCAGCTTGCGCTTGCGATCGATGCGGACGTTGACGATGTCCTTGGCGTCGAACTCGAAATCCAGCCACGAACCGCGATACGGGATGACGCGCGCCGCGAAGAGATACTTGCCCGACGCGTGAGTCTTGCCGCGGTCATGGTCGAACAGGACGCCCGGCGAGCGGTGCATCTGGCTGACGATCACGCGCTCGGTGCCGTTGATGATGAAGGTGCCGTTCTGCGTCATGAGCGGCATGTCGCCCATGTACACGTCCTGCTCCTTGATATCGAGGACCGACCGGGCCTCGGTATCGGCGTCCACCTCGAACACGATCAGGCGCAGGGTAACGCGCATTGGCGCTGCATAGGTGATGCCGCGCTGACGGCACTCGTCGGTGTCGAACTTCGGCGGCTCGAGCTCGTAGTTCACGAAGTCGAGTTCGGCAGTGCCGGCGAAATCTCGGATCGGGAAGACGCTGCGCAGCGTCTTTTCCAGGCCGGACACATAGCCGATCGAGGAATCCGACCGCAGGAACTGTTCGTAGGATTCGCGCTGAACCTCGATCAGGTTCGGCATCTGCACCACTTCGTGGATGTTGCCGAACACCTTGCGGATGCGGCGCTTAAGCGTGCCGCCCTCGATTGCCTTGGTCGCCATGGAGTTTTTCGCCTTACAGCTGATAATATCGTGCCCGGAATCCACCGGGCGGGCACGCATAAAGACGCAAAAAGCCGCTCGTTTTCGGGTGTCGAAAACAGCAGCTCCTGGCGTCTTATGAACCCATAGCCTCCAATTCGATCGACATGCTGCGCGACGGCACGTCATTTCCCGAAAGCTGTGGTGAGGGACGCGATATAGGGAGCGTGTTGGAAACTGTCAAATGCCGCGCGCAAAATCGCTTCGTCGGCAGCCGGGAACGGCTCGGCGCGATTCCGGTATTGGGGCGGGTCCGATTGCGGGTTCCCTTCATTGAGTATGCGTCATGAAAAACAAACCCGCAACCCGCCGCGCGTTCGTCGCGCTTGTCCCCGCCGCCTTGCTGCTGGCCGTTCCGGGCTATGCGCAAGAGGTCCAACCCGCCACGCCGCCGGCTCCCCCGGTGCAGACCGTAGCGCCGCCGCCGTTCGTCCCGACGGTCACGCCGCCGGCCGCCACCGTCGCGCCGCCGGCGGTCGCACCGACCGTGACCGCCGAGCCGGAAACGACACCCGCGCCGCGCGCCGCGACCCGCACCACGCGCACCGTTACACGGTCGACTCGCGTCGTTCGTGCGCCGGCACCCGCGCCGGTCCGGGCAGCGCCTGCGCCTGTGGCCGTCGCCCCGGTCGCCGCGCCGGCTGAAGTGACGCCCGCGCCGGTGACGCCCGCCCCGGTGACGCCCGTCCCGGTGACGCCGGCACCAGTCGAAGCAACCACTCCGGCGCCAGCACCTGCGCAGGAGGCCGTGACGCAAAGCACCACCGCGACTGAAAGCGCGCCGATCTGGCCGTGGCTCGTCGCTGGCCTGGTCGCGCTGATCGCGGTTGCCGGCTTCCTCGTGATGCGCCGTCGCCGCGAGGACGAAGAGGTCTATTATGAGGAGCCCTATGTGGAGGAGGCGGTCGAAGCCGCGCCGATCCGCAGCGAGCCGGCACCCTTCGCGCCCGACCCCGAGCCGCAGTTCCTGCGCACCGCGCCGCTCGCAGCAGCACCGTTCGCAGCAGCTGTCGTGAGCGACGAGCCGGCACCGGTCGCCGCCGAGGAGGCCAGCCTGGCCAAGCCCGAGGCTGAAGAAGTCGCCTCGCTGACCGACGCCGACGCCCCGGTCGCCGATCGCCCATGGCTCGAAATGTCGCTGCGCCCGGTGCGTGCCGGCACCAATGTCGACGAGGCGCTGGTCGAGATCGAGCTGACCGTCGGCAATTCGGGGTCGGTCGCTGCCCAGAATGTGCGTATCTCGACCTTCATGTTTGCGTCGGGCCCGGCCAGTGACGGCGATGTGGAGCGCATGCTGATCGAGCGTGGCGACGACGGCGTGCCGCCAGTGACGATCCGTCCGGGCGAAGGCACCCGTGTCGACGCGACGCTCGCGCTGTCCAAGGCGGATCTGATCGAGAGCACCAACGGCTCGATTCTGCCGATCATCGTCGCCGATGCGCGCTACACCCTGCCGGACGGCAGCGAGGGCCGCACTTCCGCCTCGTTCACCATTGGCGTGAGCGAGGAGGGCGGCCCGGCGATGGCGCCGATCCAGCTCAACGAACGTGCGATGCACGACGATGTCGAGGCGCGGCTGCACGGTGTTCCCGAGCACGCCTGACACCTGATTGAGATAAATGCCGGGCCTGTCTCCTCACCCGGGAGGCAGGCCCGGTCGTATTCACCGAACGATTTGCCGCAGGGGAAGAAGCTGTCGTATCGCGTTCAGAAATGCCGCGCTAAGGCAGTTACGTGGGGATAATGACCAAGTTCGCCGCCCGCCATGTCCGGGCAATGACGCTTCCGTTGATGGTTTCGGCTGGTGCGGTCGCGCCGGTATGGGCGCAGAGCGCACCCGCGCCGACACCGACGCCGACACCCAATTTGATTCCCGGGCTGGAGAATTTCAGCCTGGCGCCGAGCCCCGGATCGACGGTAACCCGGCCGGCGACGCCGCCGCCGGTCGTCCGGACGGTGCCAGCTCCGTCGCCAACCCCGACGCGGTCCACGACGGTGCCTCAACCACGGGCGAACGCGACCCCAGTGCCCCGGGTGACGCCGACACCGACGCCCACGGCTGCTGCGCGAGCACCGGCTGCGCTTGCTACGCCGACGCCGGCCCCAGTTCCGACACCAGTTCCGACGCCAGCCGCGACCGTGGCGGCGGAGCCGGTGGTCCCCGCACCGGTCGTTCCGGCGCCCATGGCCAGTCCGGCGGCTGCACCGACTCCCGCCGTGGTGGGGGAGGAGGGGGGCCTTTCCTGGCCACTCCTCGGCGGCGCGGCGGCGATCGCGCTGTTGCTCGGCGGGCTCGGCTTCTGGTTCCTGCAGCGGCGCGAGAGGTTCGAGGACGAAGAAGAACCCGCGTCCGAGGACGGAAAGCATGCCCATTTCAACCTGATCGCCGACCGACCGGATACGCCGCCCGAACCTGCGCCGGCGCGCGAAACGCCGCCGGGCGCCGTCGCTCCTCCGCCACCGGCGCAGACTCAGGCCGCGCTCGATTTCGGCACGCCGCCCAAGCGGGGCGCGCATGCGATCTTCGACCTTGGGGCAGTGGCGCTGGAGTCGCCGCCACTACCGCCTGCTCCCGCGGAAGAAGAGACGCCGCAGGTTGCGGTGGAAGAGCCTCCAGTTTCCGTCGCGGTGCCGGCGCCGGTTGAAACCGCGCCGCCGCCCGTATCGCCAGCCGCCGCCACGGCGCCTGTCCGCGCCACGCTCGACATCGAGCTCTACGCCAAGCGCGCGGGAACCAATTTATTGAGTGCCGCGGTCGAGTACGACATCGTGGTGAGCAATATCGGCGAGGCGGTCGCCCAGGGTGTCCAGATCGATGTCCGGTTGCTGAGTGCCGGCGTCGAACAGGACGGCTGGATCGGGACCCTGTTTACCAGCCCGATCGAGCGGCCGATCACGCCCGCGTTCGACCTGCCGCCAAAGGGAGCGATCGAGCTGAGCGGCATGGCGATGATGCCGAAGGAGATGGTCAGCGTGATGACGGTGCAGGACCGGAAACTGTTCGTACCGGTGCTGACGATCAACCTGCTCTATGGCTGGGAAGGCGGCACGGGCCAGACCGCCACATCCTATGTGGTCGGAATCGATCGGGGGGAGGGGGCCAAGCTGGCGCCATTCAGGCTGGATAACACACCGCGCATGCACGAGGGCGTCAGCACCTTGCCCTATACGGTGTCGCTGCGGCGCTAGCCCAGCTCTGGCCGATCAGGCCGGCTCGTTTCGAAGAGAATCGATCAAGGGAAAGTCCAGCCGGGATGTACGCCCCGGCTGGATCGCACGATTTACTTCAGTGTGACGGTCGAAGTCGGCAGGCCCGAGCTGGCCGCATCCGGACCGAGCCGGTTGTTGCCGAACGACTGGACGGTGGCGACACCGGTGGTCTTGATGCCGAACACATTGTTGTAGAGCCCGACGTTCGACAGGCGGATCGTCGTGCCGTTGGTCGCGAAGACGCCGGTTTCCAGGCTGCCCGCGATCGTCACGCCGTCCAGATTCGCCGTCGCCGCACCCGAAGCGGTCCATACGCCGCGACCGTTGTTCGAGAGGTTGCTGTTGACGATGGTCGCGGTGCCGCCAGCTTCGATCTTGGCGCCGATCCCGGCCTGCGAAATCGTGACGTTGTTCAGGAACGCGGAGACCGCGACGCCGTCGACCGATTTCACGGTCACGCCGGTGTGGATGACGTTGACGATGTCGACATCGGTCATGTGCAGTGTCGCGCCGACGCTCGCCGCCGTCGGTTCGAAGCTGATCGCGGGAACCGATCCGGTGCCCTGGTTCATGATGCTGACATTCTGCAGCGTCAGCGATTTGCCGCTCAGGAAGCGGACGCCATAGGTGCCGACAGTTGTGCCTGCGCCATCGATGGTGAGGTTGCGCAGAGTCACCTTGATGGTCGGCGCAGTCGCCCCGTTCGGATCGTTGACGATGACGCCGGAGACGCCCGAGTTCAGGATACCGCCGGCCGAGCCGTCGGTGCCTTCGGCGCAATCGAGCGTGATCGACTTGGTGATGGTGACCGAACCGAAGCCGCCCGGATCGAGGCAATCGATCTCGCCGCCGGAAGCGGTCTTGGAAATCGCGCCCTGCCAGGTCTTGCACGGGGCGGTGCGGCTGCACGGATTGACGTCGTCGCCGACGCCCGAAATCCAGGTGCGCGTCGCCTGCGCGCTGGCCGGTGTCGCAAAGCACAGGCCGAACAGCATTGCCGTCATGGCGACGCTGAGCATCTTGATCAAACGAGTCATTGAATAAACCTCCCCCTATTACGCGTTATGCGCGACCAGGCCGGGGCGAAGTCGTTGCCCGATCCGGCACAGGGCACGAAAGCGGGAGCGGCGGCCGAGCGACCTGTTGGGATGCGGTTTAGCGCACTTTAACCACCAGTTCCATTGCAAAGGGTTCGAATTCTTTCAATGGTTTCCCAACATTGGGCAGTTGGGCGAGGCCGGCTTTTCAGGTTGATCTGGAGCAAGAAAAAGGGCGACTCCTTGCGGAGCCGCCCTTCTCTTGTCTCTGATTCCGAATTGCTCCGGAATGACTTGCGCCGAAGCGAAAGCTTACTTGACCTCGACGGTCGCGCCAGCGGCTTCGAGCTGAGCCTTGATCTTCGCGGCCTCGTCCTTCGAAACGCCTTCCTTGACGGCCTTGGGAGCCGACTCGACCAGCGTCTTGGCTTCGGTCAGGCCGAGCGAGGTGATCGCGCGGACTTCCTTGATGACGTTGATCTTCTTGCCACCGTCGCCGGTGAGGATCACGTCGAACTCGGTCTGCTCTTCAGCAGCCGGGGCGGCGGGGCCACCAGCGGCCGGGCCGGCAACGGCAACGGCAGCGGCGGCGGAAACGCCCCACTTCTCTTCGAGCAGCTTCGAAAGCTCAGCGGCTTCGAGGACGGTCAGTTCGCTCAGCTGGTCAACCAGCGCGTTCAGGTCTGCCATGATATATTCTCCGTATCGGGGCACTTGCCCCAAGGTTCAGTTCAAAAAGTCTGTCGATGTCCGATATCGGGGTACCCGATGTCAGGCAGCTGCCATGTCCTTGTCGGCGTAAGCCGCAAACACGCGGGCAAGCTGCGCCGCAGGAGCCTGGGTGACGGTCGCGAGCTTGGTTGCGGGTGCAACCAGAAGGCCCACGATCTTGGCACGCAGTTCATCCAGCGAGGGCAGCGTTGCGAGCGCCTTCACGCCTTCGACGTCGAGGACGGTCGCGCCCATCGATCCGCCCACGATTTCGAACTTGTCGTTCGTCTTCGCGAATTCGACCGCAACCTTGGCTGCGGCGACGGGATCGATCGAGGTGGCAAGGCCTACCGGCCCGGTGAGCATATCGCCCAGCGAGAGATAGTCGGTGCCGTCGAGCGCGATCTTGGCAAGCTTGTTCTTCGAGACCTTATAGGTCGCGCCGGCGTCGCGCATCTTGTTCCGCAGCACAGTGGACTGTGCGACGGTGAGTCCGAGGTTGCGGGTGACGACCACCACGCCGACCTCGTTGAAGGTGCGGTTCAGCTCGGCGACGAACTCGGCCTTTTGAGCACGATCCATGCCATTCTCCACGTTTTTGACCCGCCCGCCGGAGCGGAAGGGCCGGTTAAAACCGGAGGCGCGACTAACCCGTGCCTCCGGGTTGTCCGTCGATTGGGGCATGGGAACTGGCCGCATGAGCGGCAGCAGACCGCCACGCTTGCGCGCGAGCGGAAAATTCCATTCCCCGTCTAGGCGGGAGATTAAGGTCGGAGGATTCCGGCCACCCACTGTCTCGGACGGTAGCTTGCCCGGCGCGAACGCCTGGCGAGCGAGCGCGGGTCCTTAGCGGCATTGCCGCGGAAGTCAACAAAATGCGTGGGCCGTCAGCCATTGTATTGAAACGGACGCTGATCTGTCACGGAACCGTCAAGGAATATCCATCACGCCGTCAGCTAGGCCGCACAAGAGGAACCGGACAGCGAATCCGAACCGGATCGCGATCCACCGGGGGTATCCACATGACTGACTCGACCACCGTCACGTTCGGCTATGACGACGGCGACATCGATACCAATCGCAGCGGCGGCGTTTCGCTGAACGACATGGTCGAGCGCCGCTATTCGCGGCGCGACGCGCTGCGCGGCGGTGTTTCCGCAGCGGCGTTCGCGGTATTTGGCGGGGCAGTGCTCTCCGCCTGCGCTGAATCCATTACCGATGATCCCTCGCCCGTCGTTTCGGCCGGCTCGTCGGGAACGACCAGCTCGGGCCGCGTCGTGACTCTGACCGGCGCGGCGACCGACAATGGCACGATCGCGTCGCAAAGCTTCGCGCAGGTCTCCGGCCCGACTGTCACGCTGACCAATGCGGCCAGCGGCGCCGCGACCTTCGTCGCGCCCAGCGTGAGCGCCAGCACGCCGCTGGTGTTCCGCTACACCGCGACCGACTCGACCGGACAGGCCACGTCGGTGGAAACCACCGTGACGGTGACCCCTGCGGTGCTGGGCTTCTCGGCGGTCGGCAAGAACAAACTCGACGTGGTCAGCGTCCCCGCCGGTTACAGCGTTTCGGTGCTCTACCGCCTGGGCGATCCGATCGCGCCGGGAACCGCAGCGTACAAGAATGACGGCACGGACACCGATTTCGCCAATCGCGCCGGCGATCATGGCGATGCGCTCTATTGGTTCGGCCTTGCCGCTGCCGGCTCCACCCGCGACGACAACAGCAGCACGCGCGGCCTGCTGGTGATGAACCATGAGAACATCAACCAGCCCTATCTGCACGCTTCGGGCCCCACGACCGTCGCCGGCGCCCGCCCGGAAGCCGAGGCGCTCAAGGAAATGGAGTGCCACGGTCTCAGCGTCGTCGAAGTATCGAAAAGCGGCAGCACCTGGAGCTACGCTCAGGGCGGCGCGCTCAATCGCCGTATCACGCCGCTGACGCCGACCGTGTTCAACGGCCCGGTCCGCGGCAGCGCACTGCTGCAGACTGTCTTTTCGCCGACTGGCGTCGCCGGGCGCGGCACGGTCAACAATTGCGCCAACGGCTATACCCCCTGGGGCACCGACCTGACCTGCGAGGAGAATTGGGCCGGCTATTTCCGTCGCCCGACCGGCGCCGACAATCCCCGCCGCACCCCGAAGGAAGTCGTCGCGCTCACCCGCTACGCCGTCACCAACGCCAACGGCAATTTCGGCTGGGCGACGGTCGTTCCGGCCGATCCCGCGAACACCATCTATCGCCGCTGGGACGTCCAGGCGACCGGTGCCGATTCGCATGCCGATTTCCGCAACGAGCACAACCAGTTCGGCTGGGTCGTCGAAATCGATCCGTACGACAAGACGGCGGCACCGCGGAAGCGCACTGCGCTCGGCCGCATGAACCATGAGGGCTGCTGGCCGTCGAACTTCGTCGTGGGCCGCAAGCCGGCCTTCTACATGGGCGACGATGCGGTGAACGAATATCTCTACAAGTTCGTCTCGGCCACCGCCTGGACTGCCGCCGATGCGACCGCCCCGGATCGCCTTTCGATCGGCGACAAATATCTCGACAACGGCACGCTCTATGTCGCGAAGTTCAACGCCGACGGCACCGGCCAGTGGCTGCCGCTGACCTTCGGTACTGGACCGCTCACTGCCGGCGCCGTACCTTACGCCTTTGCCGACCAGGTCGACGTGCTGACCCACGCCCGCCTCGCCGGCGACGCGCTGGGGGCGACCAAGATGGACCGTCCGGAATGGACCGCGGTCAACCCGGTCACCGGCGAGGTCTATCTGACGCTCACCAACAACTCGACCCGCACGCCGGCCAATACCGACGCGGCCAACCCGCGCGCCTATCTCGATCCGCCCAGCAGCTCGGTTTCCAACCGCAACGGCCACATCATCCGCCTGCGCGAGACCGGCAACACGTCGGAAGCGACTGCCTTCGGCTGGGATATCTATCTGTTCGGCGCGGGATCGGATCTCGACTCGACCAACATCAACCTGTCGAGCCTGGACGCGACCAACGATTTCTCCAGCCCGGACGGCCTGTGGTTCGGCCGCCCGTCCAACCCGACGGGCCTGGTCACGCCGGTCCTGTGGATCCAGACCGACGACAGCGCCTATACGGACGTCACCAACTGCATGATGCTCGCGGCGATGCCCGGAACGGTCAATGACGGTACCATCCGGAATGTCGCCAATACTCCGGGCGGCACCCAGTCGACCCGGGTCGGCAAGGCACCCGGCACGCAACTGCGTCGCTTCCTGGTCGGTCCGCTCGAGGCCGAGATCACCGGTGTCGACTCGACGCCGGACGGCAAGACGCTGTTCGTCAACATCCAGCACCCGGGTGAGAACGGCAACACCGGCAACATCACCAGCAACTGGCCGGCAAGCCAGACTGCGCCGGCACCGGGCAACCGCCCGCGCTCGGCGACGGTGGTGATCACCAAGAACGACGGCGGCGTAGTCGCGCTGTAAGCGACTGCCGCTCGCAACAAGGAAAGGGCCGGGGTCATCCCCCGGCCCTTTTTCGTTGTCAGGCGAGCAGCGCGATCAGGGCGGTACGCAGCGCCTGCGGATCGTCGGGTGCGACGATCGTCAGGCCGGATTGGGGTGGCACGCCGCAGGCCGGGGTGGCGATCACCGGCAGGCCCACAGCCAGGGCGCGAAGCAGCGTGTGCGGGCGATGTTCGACAATCGCCGGGAGCACCACTCCCGTCAGCATCGGCTGCTCGCCTGGCGCCAGACAACGGACGTTCAGGCCGTTCCAGAAATTCACATCTTCTTCCGCACGACGTTCGATCAACAGTTCCATATTCAGGCCTGCCATTGCTTCCCGCATGGCATGTGCACCTTTCCGCGCGAGGGCAGGGCCGGCGAACAGGATGCTGCGGCCTCCGTGCGTTGCCGCGAGCGGCGGGGCAGGGGCCCAGTCGATCAGGTCGACTCGGCCGGCGGGGAAATGCCCGGCGACGGCACGGTGCGCGGTGACGAGGCGGGTTGCCGCTCCCAGCGCCTCGCGTTCGGCCGTGACGATCGATGGCGGCGCCCGGAAGTCACCCAGCGTAGCGCTCTCGGGATGACGGGTCAGCGCCCCGTCGAGGATCTGATGGAGCGCTTCCATGGGAAGCCGGTCCATCAACACCTCGAAGCTGCGGCCTTGCAGCGCCCCGATCCGCCACAAATGGGGGAGCAGCGATTGGGCGACGACGAGATGCGTGTGGTCCGGCGACAGGCGACGGGCATGGGCGGCGGCGAGCCGCGCATCCGCCGCCAGCATGAGGCGCGCCAGCGGAGTCTTCACGGCTATCCGGAGTGAGACAGCGCGGTGGAGGGCGGCGATATCGGCACTGCGCTCCTGGCCGAGACTTGGCCAGGCACGTGCCGCCTTGCCGAAGCGGCGCGTGGAAAGATGGAGCATGTCGCCCGGCTTCGCGCGCGTCGCGTACAAGGCAGTGAATTCGGGCGTCGCGGCGTCGACCAGCCAGGCGGTTGGCAGCGACGCCGCTTCCATATCGGGATCATGCCGGTGGCAGCTTGTCTGGCCGCAGCTCAGGCAGTCATGCGCCGTGATGCCGGGGGCGAAGGCGAACACCGGCGGCTCGGCTTCGGTGGCGTAGCCGCGGATGGTCAGTTCGAGCTCGTCAGCGGTGAGGCGCGCCTCGATCCGGAACGGGCGGCGGCCGCGCAGGCGGAGGTCGAGATAATTCCAGAACACCGTCGCATCGCGGCCCGCCGCCGCGCGCGATCCGGGCACGATCCGGGTATGGGCATGGCGTTCGACCACCTCCAGCCCGGCCTGCAAGCCCGCCTCATAGAGCGCATTGGAGAGTTGGCAGAGGCCGCCGCCGATCGTTGCGATCATACAGCCTTCACGCAACTCCCGCCCCGCGACATAGCCGCGCCGGCGGATCGGGCGGCCGACCTGCCGCCAGAAGCTCAGCGTCCGCCCGGCCTCGACCTCGATCCCGTCAAGGCCGCGCAGCGCGCACCGCAGATTCTGGATCTTGCCGGCATTGAGCGCGCGGTCCTTTTCGCCGCCCGCATTGGTCCAGAGCGGCGTGCGGACGGTGGCGAGGATCGGCGCGTCGATCAGCGCCCGCGCGCGGGCGTGGCGTAGGGGAGCGAGGCCGGGGGTGGCATCCCGGGCAGCGCGGCGGGCGCGGAGCAGGGTTGCTTTCGCAGCAAAGACCAGAGCGCTGACGCGGGTCGGCACGCCCGAACGGGGCATCGCCGCTGCCGTTGCGAGCCGGTCGCTCATCCTGTCCCTTCCCCGAAGAAGGACAGGATTCCCGTTCCTGATCTCCCCGTCAATCGCAAGCCGGATGTTGAACGCAAGAAGCGGGATGGCGGCTGCTCGGTACGCCCTAGTCTTGGGCGCCTTGGCCCTTGCAGGAGAAGCATCATGACGACGTCGCCCATTGGTCCCCGCGAAGCGGTCATGGCGCTTTACCAATCCTATGCGACACGCGACCCCGGGCGGATCGCGGCCTGCCTTACCGAAGACGTTGTCTGGGTCGCGCCGCCGGGCAATGCGACTCAGGTCGCGCTCGGGCTGGGCGATCCCGGCGATGCCGGGCGGCCGGGCGGATCGAACAATCTCGGTCGCGATGCGATCGTCGATTTCATGGCGAATGATTTCGGCAGACTGTTCGTCAGCGAGGTAGCGAACGACTTCACTGGCCTGCATGTGGCGGGCGATCATGTCATCGCCGAGCACCGCATGTCGGCGACGCTCGCCAATGGCCGTTCCTATGTGAACGACTATTGCTTCGTCTATCATGTGGTCGACGGCAGGATCGCGACCGTCCGGGAATATATGGATACGCGCGGCGGCTGGGTTCAGATGTTCGGCGACGCCGAGCCCGGCGCCATCGTGCCGCCGCGCGCGGCCATGGTTGCCGCATAAGAAAAGGGCCGGGGTTTCCCCCGGCCCTTCGCTTTTTTATCGCAGGTCGGATCAGACCGCGGTGACTTCCGCGGTATCGACCTTGATGCCAGCGCCCATGGTCGAGCTGACGGCGATCTTGCGGACATACTTGCCCTTGGCGCCCGACGGCTTGGCCTTGACCACCGCATCGACCAGCGCGTCGAAGTTCGCGCGCAGGTCTTCCGCAGGGAAGCTTGCCTTGCCGATGCCGGAATGGATGATGCCGGCCTTCTCGACGCGGTACTCGATCTGGCCGCCCTTGGCTGCCTTGACGGCTTCCGCGACGTTCATCGTGACCGTGCCCAGCTTCGGGTTCGGCATCATGCCCTTCGGGCCCAGGATCTTGCCCAGGCGGCCGACGACGCCCATCATGTCCGGGGTCGCGATGCAGCGATCGAAATCGATCGTGCCGCCCTGAACGATCTCCATGAGATCCTCGGCACCAACGACGTCCGCACCCGCTTCGCGAGCTTCGTCAGCCTTGGCGCCCTTGGCGAACACGCCGACGCGCACGGTCTTGCCGGTGCCCTTGGGCAGGGTGACGACGCCGCGGACCATCTGGTCGGCATGGCGGGGATCGACGCCCAGGTTCAGCGCGACTTCGATCGTCTCGTCGAACTTGGAGGTCGCGTTGGCACGAGCCAGCGCGATCGCTTCATCGACGCCGTGCAGCTTCTCGCGGTCGATCGCGGTGGCGAGGGTCTTCGCCTTCTTGGTCAGCTTTGCCATGATCTCAGCCCTCCACCACTTCGAGGCCCATCGCGCGGGCACTGCCTTCGATGATGCGGGTTGCCGCGTCGATATCGTTGGCGTTCAGGTCCTTCATCTTCGTCTCGGCGATCTGGCTCAGCACGGAGCGCTTGATCTTGCCGGCCGAAAGCTTGCCCGGCTCCTTCGAGCCCGACTTCAGGTTCGCGGCCTTCTTGATGAGGTAGGACGCCGGCGGCGTCTTGGTCTCGAACGAGAAGCTGCGATCCGCATAGACGGTGATGACGGTGGGAAGCGGCGTGCCCGCTTCCTGGTCACCGGTCTGCGCGTTGAACGCCTTGCAGAATTCCATGATGTTCACGCCGCGCTGGCCCAGGGCTGGGCCGATCGGCGGGCTGGGATTGGCCTTGCCGGCCGGCACCTGCAGCTTGATGTAACCTGTAATCTTTTTTGCCATGTCTCACTCTCTTTCAAGTTTAGCGGTTCAAGCGGCTTTTGACGGCCTCCCGCGGATACGCATTTTACAAACGCCCTAATCCGTCATGCCGGACTTGTTCCGGCATCCACCGGGCCGCAGGCGCGGACGGTGAAGTGGACCCCGGAGCAAGTCCGGGGTGACGAAACCAAAAACTACTTCGCGCGCTCGACCTGCTCGAACTCGAGCTCGACCGGGGTGGCGCGACCGAAGATCGACACCGACACCTTGACGCGGCTGCGATCGAAATCGAGCTCTTCGACGATGCCGTTGAAGCTCGCGAACGGGCCGTCGAGCACCTTCACCGAATCGCCGATCTCGTAATCGACCTTCATCTTCTGCTTCGGCGCGGCGGCTGCTTCCTCCTTCGAGTTGAGCATCCGGGCCGCTTCGGCTTCGCTGATCGGCTGGGGCTTGCCCATCGATCCGAGGAAACCCGTCACCTTCGGCGTGTTCTTCACCAGGTGATACACGTCGTCGTTCATGTTCAGCTTGGCGAGCACATAGCCCGGCATGAACTTGCGCTCGACCGCGATCTTCTTGCCGCGGCGGGCCTCGGTCACGGTCTCGGTCGGAACCTCGATCTGCTCGACCAGGGCGTCGAGGCCCATGCGGGTCGCCTCCGCCATGATCGAGTCGCGCACCTTGCCCTCGAACCCGGAATAAGCGTGAATGATGTACCAGCGCGCCATGTCTCTACCCAAATCAGTTCGCGAGGCTCAGCAGCAACTTCACCACCGCTTCGAAGATCGTGTCGATCCCGAAGAAGAAGATCGCCAACAGCGTCGTCATGATCATGACCATCACGCCGGTCATGACCGTCTCGCGACGGGTCGGCCAGACGACCTTCTTGGTCTCGGCCTGCACCTGCCGGATGAACTCTAACGGTGTCGTCTTCGCCACGCTGCTCAGCTCGCTTTTCAAAACGCACGAGATCGAGGCATGGAGCCGCTGCCCGGTCCCAAGGAACCGGCGCCGTCCAATCCTCGATTTCGGATTGACCGCGCAGATAACCCCGACGCGCCCGGAAAGCAAGAGACGAGGCCGGCATGGCGTCGCGCGGGCCGCATGCCGCCACCGATCGGGCCGGTTCGGACGGATCGAAGCGAATCTGGCGCTATTCCAGCAATTTCCCGGTGGTAACTCGCGGCGGAGCAGAGGATAGTGCACAATCGGGCGCCAAAAACAAACGGGTGATCGCAATGGGTGGTTGGCTTCGACCGTTTTTCGACGAGAGCTATGCACCGCACGGTTATTGCCTTTTATGGGAACCGTCGCTGATCCGGACTCATGTGATCGCCGATGCGCTGATCGCGGCGGCCTATTTCTCGATCCCGCTGGCGTTGCTGACCCTGATGCGCAAGCGCGAGGATATCCGGTACGGCTGGATGATCATGCTGTTCGCGATCTTCATCCTCGCGTGCGGCGCCACTCATGTGATGTCGATCTGGACCTTGTGGCACGGCAGTTACGGTGCCGAGGCCGTGCTGAAGGTGATCACCGCGATCGCGTCGGTCGCGACCGCGATCATGCTGTGGCCGCTCATTCCCAGGGCAGTGGCGCTGCCGTCCACGGCGTCGCTCGCTGCGGCGAATGCCGAGCTGGCCGAGGCGATCGCGGCGCGCGATGCCGCGCTGAACGAGCTGCGCGCCCAGATGGCGCAGCGCGAACAGGCCGAGCGCGCCCTGCTGCAGGCACAGAAGCTCGAGGCGCTCGGCCAGCTCACCGGCGGCATCGCGCATGACTTCAACAATCTGCTCCAGGCGATCACCGGCAATCTGGAGCTGATCGACATCCAGCCCGAAAATACCTCCGGGATCGCACGGTGGAGCCGCAATGCGCGCCAGGCGGTCGAGCGCGGCAAGAAGCTGACCGGGCAGCTGCTGGCTTTTTCGCGAGTCCAGAAGCTCGAAATCGTAACCTTCGGCCTGACGCGGATGCTGGAGGAGACGCGCGACCTGATCGCCAAGTCGGTCGGCCCGCAGATCGAGGTCGATATGGACGTGCCCGAAGAGGAACTGGGCGTCGTCGCCGACCGGCGCCAGCTCGAGCTCGCCCTGCTCAACCTGACGATCAATGCGCGCGACGCGATGCCCGAGGGCGGCACCATCCGCATCCGCGCGGACACTGTGTCGGGCAAGCCGCATCCCGACCTTCCCCCAGGCGATTATGTGACGATCACCGTCAGCGACGAGGGCGTCGGCATGAGCCCCGAGGTCGCGGCGCGCGCGTTCGAGCCCTTCTTCAGCGCCAGGCACAATGGCCGCGGCACCGGGCTCGGCCTGAGCATGGTGTTCGGTGTCGTGTCGCAGGCGGGCGGCGTGGTCGATATCGATTCGGTGCTGGGCCAGGGGACGACCGTCCGCCTGTTCCTGCGCCGTGCCTTCGACATCGCGCCCGCGCGCGAAGGCGCCCCTGCTGCCGATATCGATCTGGAAACGGTGCTGACCGGGCTCAACGTCCTGGTCATCGACGACGATCCGGACGTGCTGCACACCGTGGCTGCAACCCTGGAGGCGCGGGGCGCGACGACGGTCACGGCAGAGGACGGCAGGACTGGCCTGGAGGCGGCGGGGAAGGACGGTTTCGACCTGACCCTGGTCGATTTCGCGATGCCGGGACAGGACGGGGCGGAAGTCGCCGCCAAACTGCGCAAGGCACATCCCGAGCGGCCGGTCCTGATCATGACCGGCTTTTCCGAATCGGCGAAGCTGGATGCAGTGATCGACCGCAGCGTCGGGTTGCTGCACAAGCCCTTCACCAGCGACGCACTGGTGCGTGCGATCGGCGCGTTGCTGCCGGTCAGGAGCTAGGATGTGGGAGAATGGCAGGGGAGCTCGGACTCGAACCGAGGGCCTTCGGTTTTGGAGACCGACGCTCTAACCAACTGAGCTACACCCCTGTGCGGCTGCGGGCTTTAGCGTGGTGTCGAAAATGGGGCAAGGGCGAACGCGACCTTCCTGGCTGAAGCTCGACCGCCAGACGGGAATGAAGTCAGGATGCGTAGAGCGTGAGCGTCTGCGCAGCGATCGCGACCTGCGTACGGTTGCTGACGTTGAGCTTGCGCATCAGCGCCGTCATATGCGCTTTGACCGTTGCTTCGGCGATCCCCAGCTCGAACGCGATCTGCTTGTTGAGCTGGCCTGAACGGACGCCGCGCATCACCTTGACCTGAGTCGGCGTGAGCCGCACCGGTGCGGCGACGCCGTCCATCGCGCACGGCATCGCACCCGCTCCGCTCTGACGAGCTCCCTGGTGATTTCCCTTCATGTCATCCTCGCTCCCATGGCTCTCTGGCCTGCCGTGTCGCGGATCGGCACCCTCGCACAAATCCTGTCCATATCCCTGTTAAGCCGGAATCGGTCGGACAGCTTTATTTATGTTCTCCAAATATGGGAGGGATCAAGTCTTTTTCGTTGCTCTGATGCAGAAACCTGTCCTACAGATATGATATAGGGAACCCGGGGTGAATCACGCCACCGGAAGAGGAGGGGCGATGTCCGAAGCGATTGAGGGTCGCGCGCCGCGGCAGGGGCAGCGCCGGTGACTGGCGCCGATATCAGGCTCGTGATGGCGGCCGTTGCGGGCATCGCGCTTGCGATCCTGTTGATCGTGCGCGGCCGCCTCCACCCGTTCATCGGGCTGTTGTGCGGCGCCTTCGCGGTGGGGATTCTGGCTGGCCTGCCGCTCGCCGATACTGCCAAGGCAGTGCAGAAGGGAGTCGGCGACATTGTCGGCGGCACCGGACTGGTGGTTGCTCTCGGCCTTTCGCTCGGTGCCATGCTGCATCTGTCGGGTGCGGCCGCCTCGCTCGCCACCGGCGCGCTGCGCCTGACCGGGCCGAAAGCGGCGCCCTGGGCGACGCTCGGCATCGCCATCATCATCGGCCTGCCGCTCTTCTTCGAAACCGGACTGGTGCTCCTGTTGCCCATCGTGGTGGCGGCGGCGAAGGCGATGCCCGACGATGGCGACCGGGATGCCGCCAAGCTGCGGCTGATCATGCCGGCGCTGGCCGGCCTTGGTGTCGTCCACGCGCTGGTGCCGCCGCATCCCGGGCCATTGCTGGCGGTCGAGGCGCTCGGCGCCAGCCTTGGCCGCACCATGTTGTACGGCATCATCATCGCGATCCCGATCGCCATTCTTGCCGGCCCGGTGCTGGCCAGGTTCACCACGCCCGGCGTGCGGCTGATCGAGCCTGTCCTGAGCGATCATTCGCTGGACCTGGCACCCCCGCCACGCGCCGTGTCGCTGTTCATCGTGCTTTTGCCGATCTTGCTGATTGCGGCGGGAGAACTCGGCAAGCTGGTGCCGGGGCTCAAGGATGCCGCCTGGCTGGCTGCGGCCAGCAATCCGGTGCTGGCACTGCTCGTCACCAACCTCATCGCATTGCCCTTGTTGTTCGGGCGGCGGCTGGCCGAGGCGGCGATCCAGGATGCGGTGTGGTACGAAACGATGGGCGCGGCGGGGGCGATCCTGCTGGCGATCGGCGCCGGCGGCGCGCTGAAGCAGGTGCTGGTCAGCGCCGGCCTGTCCGACCTGCTGGCGCGGGTGGTGATGATGTATGCGATCTCGCCGTTGCTGCTCGGCTGGCTGGTCGCCGTCGGCATTCGGCTCGCTGCCGGGTCGGCGACGGTGGCGACGATCACCGCGGTCGGGGTCATGCCCGGCGTGGTCGCCGCGTCTGGCGTGTCGCCCGAACTGGTGGTGCTGGCGATCGGCGCCGGATCGGTGTTCTTCAGCCACGTCAACGATCCCGGCTTCTGGCTGGTCAAGGGCTATGTCGGCACCAGCACGGCCGACACCTTCCGCACCTGGTCGATGCTCGAGACGGTGATATCGGTGGCCGGGCTCGCCGCGGTCGTGGGGCTCAGCTATTTCGTATGACAGGCCGTGGCGTCCGAACCCGCAATGAAGGACCTTTCGTGCAGGAAGGCACGCTGGCCGGTCGTGCGTACACTGCCATCGTTCAGATCATCAATGACGAAGGCCTGGTGACCGGCGACCGGCTGCCGTCGGAGGCGCGGCTCGCCGAAACCTTCGGCATGTCGCGCTCGATCGTGCGGGAGGCGCTGGTCCGGCTCGCCGCGGACGGTATCACCGAGGCGCGGCGCGGCGCGGGATCGTATGTGAAGCGCCGGCCGTCGGAACGGCTTGGCTCGCACATGCCGATGCACGGTCTCGCGGCAACACTCGGCACCTATGAAGTCCGTTTCGTGCTGGAGGCCGAAGCTGCCCGCCTTGCCGCACAGCGGCGCTCGCACCAGCAGATGGAGGCGATCGAGGCAGCGCTGGAGGCGCTGCGTGGTGCGTTGCTGTCCAGCGACCCGGCCCATGCCGAGGATTGGGTGCTGCACCGGATGATCGCTGAGGCGACCGGCAACAGCGCCTTCGTCGATTCGCTCGATCGCCTTCAGGAAGACGTGATCCTGATCCTGCGCGCCGGCGTCGATATCTCGCGTTCCCGCCCGCCCGAAGTGATCGCGGCGATGATGGAAGAGCATGACGCGATCGTCGATGCGATCCGCGCACAGGATGCCGATGGCGCGGCATTGGCGATGCGCTGGCATTTGTCGCAGGGCCGCAAGCGGCTGATGCCGTAAGGCCTAGCGTGCGGTGGAGAGGATGCTGGCCTGCGCCCAGGCCAGGACGTCCCTGCGAAGATCCTCGATCGGCGCATAGCAGTGGAGTGTCAGCGCGCGCTCGTCGGCGGCCGGCCGCTCGAGCGCGGCAAACTGGCTGTCGAGCAGGCTGGTCGGCATGTAATGGCTCTTCCGTGCGGCCAGTCGCGCGGCGATTTCGTCCCGCTCGCCGTCGAGCAGCACGAACAGCAACGGCACGCCTGCCGCGCGTTCGAGCCGCTCGCGGTACCGCCGCTTGAGCGCCGAACAGGCCGCGACCGCGATGCCGTCCTCGTGCACCGCAGCGCCCATCGCGGCGCCCAGCCGGTCGAGCCAGGGCCAGCGGTCGACATCGTCGAGCGGCTGCCCGGTGCGCATCTTGGCGATGCTCGACTCGGCATGGAAATCGTCGCCTTCGAACGCGGGGCAGGACAGATAGGCGCCGAGATGGCTGATCAGCGTCGATTTACCGCAGCCGCTCACCCCCATCACGACGATCGCGCAGGGGGGCAGTCCGGTCATGTTCCCCTGTGCCTTCACCGCGCGTCCTCAGCTTTCGTCACCAGTCGCGCGAATTCGGGCCACGCATCCGGGCCGATCTTATTGGGCGCATGGCGCTTTTGACTATTGCGACCTTTGTCGCGGTCGCGGACATGCCCGCGACCGCCTACCCTGCGCGCTCACCGCGAAAATGCGGGACTGTCGCGAAAGGTCGGGAAGCATGAAGGCGAACGCAGCGAGCACGATCGCGCGGTGTTTGATCGTCGCGGCGATACCGATCGCCGCGGTCGCCGGCGCGCAGCAGCCCGCCGTTTCGGCTTATGCCGTGGCACCGAACGATCCCGCCGCGGTCACCGTCAAGGCGCGCGGCGACGGTGTGGCTGACGATACCGCAGCGATCCAGGCAGCGATCGACGCGGCGGCGGCTCGTCCCGGCGGCGGCATCGTGTTCCTGCCCTCAGGCCGTCATCGGCTGACCCGCACGCTCTATATGTGGCCCGGCGTGCGCCTGTTCGGCGTAGGCAGGACTCGCCCGGTTCTCCTGCTCGCCGCGGCCACGCCCGGCTTCCAGCGCGGTGTCGGCAGCATGGTCTTTTTCACCGGTAATCAGCCGAGCGGTACCGCGCCGGGGCCGGGGGGCGTGCCGCTGCGGGGCAAGGTGCCGGTGCCGCCGCCGACCAGCGTGCCGTTCGACCCGGATATCGCCGACGCCAATTCGGGTACTTTCTACTCGGCGATGGCCAATGTGAATTTCGAGATCGGCAGCGGCAATCCGGCGGCGACGGCGGTGCGTTTCCACACGGCGCAGCACACCTATCTCAGCCATATCGACTTCCATCTCGGCTCGGCGCTCGCCGGCATCTACCAGGTCGGCAATCTCGGCATGGACCTGCGCTTCTATGGTGGGCGCTACGGCATCCTGGCGGAAAAGACCTCGCCCGCCTGGCAATATACGCTGCTCGATTCCGTGTTCGACGGCCAGCGCGACGCCGCGATCCGCGAGCATGAGGCCGGGCTGACGCTGGTCAATACCGTACTCCGCAACGTGCCCGTCGGGATCGAGATCGACCGCGGCTATGGCGACTGGCTCTGGGGCAAGGACGTCCGCTTCGAGAATGTCTCGCAGGCCGGAATCATCATCAGCAATGAAGGCAATGCCTATACCCAGATCGGGTTCGACAATGCCGTGGCCAGCGGCACGCCGGTGTTCGCCCGGTTCCGCGACAGCGGCAAGACCGTGGCGGGGCCGGCGCCGCGCTACCGGGTGAAAGAGTTCACTTATGGGCTGACCCTGGCGGCGCTCGGCCAGCCCGGCAGCTTCGCGACCCGCATTGATGCAGCCCCGCTGTCGACCCTGCCGCGCCGTCACGATCCGGCGATCCGCGCCTTCCCCGGGACCGCTGCCTGGACCAATGTCCGCGATCTCGGCGCCAAGGGCGACAACGCGACCGACGACACCGCCGCGCTCCAGCGCGCGATCGACTCGCACCGCGTCCTTTATTTCCCCTCGGGCTTCTACCGCGTCACCGACACGCTGAAGCTGCGCCCCGACACCGTGCTGATCGGCCTGCATCCCAGCCTGACTCAGATCGTGCTGGCCAACGACACGCCAGCCTATCGCGGCATCGGCCCAGCCAAAGCGTTGATGGAGAGCGCCAAAGGCGGCGACGCGATCGTTTCGGGTCTCGGGCTTGCCACTGGCGGCATCAACCCGCGTGCGACGGCTTTGTTGTGGCGCGCGGGCGAAAAGTCGCTGGTCGATGACGTGAAATTCCAGGGCGGCCACGGCACCAATCTCGCCGATGGCAGCCGCTTCGATCCCTATAATTCCAATCACACGTCGGATGCCGACCCGAAAAAGCGCTGGGACGCGCAATATTCCAGCTTGTGGGTGACCGATGGTGGCGGTGGCACCTTCAACGGCCTGTGGACGCCGAACACCTATGCCCAGTCCGGGCTTCATGTCTCGGATACGGCGACGCCCGGCTATGTCTATCAGATATCGGCCGAGCATCATGTGCGCGCCGAGATCGTGCTCGATGGCGTGCGCAACTGGGAATTCCTGGCGCCGCAGACCGAGGAGGAGGCAGGGGAGGGGCGTAACACCGTCGCGCTCGAGGTGCGCAATTCGCGCGACATCCTGTTCGCCAATTTCCACGGCTACCGCGTCACCCGCTCGCTCCAGCCGGCGGCGGCGGCGGTCAAGCTCTACGGATCGTCCGGCATTCGTTTCCGCAATGTCCATGTCAATGCGGAGAGCGGCTTTTCGACCTGCGACGCCAATGGCTGCGGTACCTATCTGCGCGCGAGCAAATATCCTTATGCCAATGCGATCCAGGATCTGACGCGCCGCGCCGAGGTGCGCGAGCGCGAGTTCGCGGTGCTCGACGTGACGGACGCGGCACCCGCTGCTGCTACGCCCGCGCTCGTTCCGGTGACCCGGCTCGCCGGCGACTTCTACGCGCTTGGCGGCGGCGCGGTGGACTCCGCCGGTAAGCTCTATTTCGTCGACCGGCAGTTCCACCGCATCCATGGCTGGTCGGAAAAGGAGGGGCTCTCGATCGTCGCCGATGCCCCGCTCGATCCGATCAACCTCGCGGTCGATCGCTCGGGCAATCTGATGGTCCTCTCCTCGGACGGGCCAGAGGCGACCGTCTACAGCCTCAAGCCCGGCGATCCCCAGACAGTGCGGGTGATCGCCCCGACGCCCGCCGGCGGTCGCGCGGGCGCCCGCGTCGCGTTGCCCGGCGGCTTCTGGAACAATGGCGAATTCCGCGATCAATATGATCCCGCCGCCGACCGTTTCACCACGCTTGCCGAGATGTTCGCACGTGACATGGCGGAGCCCAAGTCGCGCGACTATGTCTCGCCCGATGGCAGCCTGGTCCTGCCTGCTTATCGCGTCTGGCAGCAGGGGCCGGCCAACCATCTCGGCTGGCGCTTCTCCGATACACTCGACACCTATGGCTGGGTCACCGGCAAGGTCGGCGAACGCGTTTATCTCGCCAATGGCTCCGAAGACCGGACCTATTCGGGCCTGCTCGGCTCACGCGGCGCGGTGACTGACCTCAAGCCGTTCGCACCGCGCGGCGGCGAGAGCGTGGCGGCGGGGCAGGACGGCCGCGTCTATGTCGCGAACGGCCAGGTGTTCGTCTACGGCGCCGATGGCAACGAGCTGGGGCGGATCGATGTGCCCGAACGGCCGCTGCAGCTGCTGTTCGGCGGGCCGGACGGGCGCACCTTGTTCATCCTCACGCACCACGCTTTGTATTCGGCGCGGCCGTGAACGCTCCCATCAGGGCGGGGCTATGCGACCATGGTCGTAGATGATGGGCGGGTCGTGATCCGGTAAGTGTATTGCACAAGGACGCGATTCGTCAGCCAAGGCGGCGCGTCGAAGAACCACGAACAGGGGATGGATGATGGGAAACAGTTCGTTTGACCGCCGCGCTTTGACGGGCTTTCGTGGTACCGTTACCAGTCTTGTTGCACTCGCTGCCGGCCTCGCCTTCGCCCCCGCATCCGCGCAAACCGCCCCCGCCCAGCCAGACGCGGCCGCGTCTGCGCCGCTCCCGTCGACGCCCGAAGAAAAGCCCGAGGGCGACATCATCGTCACCGGCAGCCGCATCATGTCGAGCGGCTTCAACGCGCCGACGCCGACGACCGTCATCAACGAGGAATCGATTGCCCGCAACGCGCAGCCGAACATCTTCAACACCATCGCCCAGCTCCCGTCGCTACAGGGCTCGACCGGTGCAGCCACGGGCACGTTCAGCACCTCGAGCGGCCAGCAGGGTCTCAGCTCCTTCTCGCTGCGCGGTCTCGGTACGATCCGCACGCTGACCCTGCTCGACGGCCAGCGCGTCGTCGGCGCGAACGTGACCGGCGTTCCCGACATCAGCATGTTCCCGCAGCTACTGGTGAAGCGGGTCGACGTGGTGAACGGCGGCGCATCCGCATCCTATGGTTCGGACGCGGTCGGCGGCGTGGTCAACTTCATCACCGACACGCGCTTCACCGGCTTCAAGGCCAACGTCCAGGGCGGCATTACCAATTACGGCGATGACGAGCAGGCGCTCGTCCAGGCGGCCTGGGGCACCTCGCTGTTCGACAACCGGCTGCATGTGATCGTCAGCGGCGAATTCGATCATGAGGACGGCGTCGGTCCGGGCGATTTCGGTACTGACCTTGCCGGCGGCCGCGACTGGTATCGCGCCACCACATTGTTCGATACCGGGCAGACCAACAACGGCAAGCCGCGCTATCACTACGCCGATTATGCGCAGCCCTATCAATATGCGCGCTACGGCCTCATCAACAACGGCCCGCTGCAGGGAATTGCGTTCGACGCGAACGGCACGCCCTACAACTTCAATTACGGCTCGGGCGGCACGCCGACGGGCACCGGCACCGTCACGGGCTGCTTCCCGGGCAACGCCTTCTGCGTCGGCGGCGACCTGACAGGCGCGCCGGGCTCTGGCGCATCGCTGAAGTCTTCGCTCGAGCGCCTCAACGGCTTTGGCCGGATCGGCTTCGACTTTGCCGAGAACAACGAGGCCTATCTGACCGTCAACGTGGCCAAGGTGACGACCAGCAACCAGCCGAGCCCGGGCTACAACCGGCCGAACCTGACGGTCCAGTGCGCGAACCCGTATCTGCCGCAGCTGGTGAAGGACCGGTGCGTCACCGCTGGCATCACCCAGTTCAATTTCGGATCGAGCAACGGCAATTTCCCTGACCCCAAGGTCTCGACCGATCGTCGCCAGTATCGCTTCGTCGGCGGGTTCAAGGGCGAGTTCGGCGTGGGCGGGTCCGACTGGAAATACGACGCCTATTATGAGCATGGCACGACGATCTCGAACATCGACGTCGACACCATCGTCCTCCAGAACCGCTATGTCGCCGCAGCCAATGCGATCACGCTGAACGGTGCCATCGTGTGCGCCGATCCGGTTGCGCGGGCGGCGGGCTGCCAGCCGATCAACATCTTTACCGGCGCGGCTCCGTCATCGGCCGCGCTCGCTTATGTCACCCCCGCCGCCGGGCCGTTCCAGCATACCAAGCTGACGCAGGATGTCGTCAGCCTCAACTTCTCCGGCCAGCCGCTCAATCTGTGGGCAGGTCCGCTGTCGGTGGCATTCGGTGGGGAATATCGCCATGAATTCTATCGTGTGAACGCCGATCCTTACGGCGCCGGCGTCTCGACCATCAGTCCGAACAGCGCCGATTATCCGTCGGATCCGCTGCTCAATTCCGCTCAGGGCAGCAACTGGGCGGCCGGCAACTACAAGAACGGCAGCGGCAAGTACGACGTCTATGAAGGGTTCCTGGAACTCGACGTGCCGTTGTTCAACGGCGACGGGATCGGCCGCGCGAACGTGAACGGTGCAGGCCGTGTCACGCATTACAGCACATCGGGCACGGTCTGGGCGTGGAAGCTCGGCGGCACCTGGGAGACCCCGATCGACGGCGTCCGCCTGCGCGCCGTCACGTCGCGCGACGTGCGTGCGCCGAACCTGTCGGAGCTGTTCGCCGCGCCGACCGTCACCACGCTGCCGAGCTTCAACGACCCCTTCCGCAATGTCGCGGTGCAGGCGTTCCAGTACACGATCGGCAACGCGAACCTGAAGCCGGAGATCGCGCGCAACACCGAGATCGGCATCGTCCTGTCGCGGCCGAAATGGTTGCCCGGGCTGAGCCTGTCGTTCGACTATTACAGCATCAAGCTGAACGGCGTCATCTCGACCCTGTCGGCGCAGCAGATCGTCCAGTTCTGCAAGGACGGCAATCAGACCTTCTGCGGCGGCTTCAAGCTGGACAACGCGAACCAGATCGACAATTTCATCAACGTCCAGCCGTTCAATCTCGCCTCGTGGAAGACCAGCGGGTTCGACATCGAGGCGAGCTACCAGTGGCAGCAGCCGCTCGGCTTACCGGGTAATTTCACGATCCGTGCCCTTGGCACGCACATCCGCGAATTCCTCGTCGATGCGGGCATCGCCGGGGTCGATGTGGTCGACCAGGCCGGCGCCAACACCGGCAACACGCCTCACTGGAAGTGGCTGGCGACGCAGAGCTACAGCAACGACCGGTTCAGCTTCCTCGTTCAGGAGCGCTGGTTCAGCGATGGCGTGTTCGGCAATCAATATGTCGTCTGCACCACCGGCTGCCCGGCCTCGACCGGCAACCATCCGACGACCGACTTCAACAAGATGGAGGGTGCCTTCTATCTCGACATCGGCGGCTCGGTCAAAATCACCAAGGGGATCGAAACCTTCTTCAAGGTCGACAACCTGTTCGATCACGATCCGGCACCGTCGCCCCAGACCAATACCGGCCTCGACGTGAATCCCGCGCTCTACGACACGCTGGGCCGCGTCTATCGCGTCGGTGTCCGCGCGAAGTTCTGAGCCTGCCCCCTGGGCTGGCGAAGTTGAGGTGATTGCGTTTGTGCCGGGCCGGGGCATCGGCCCGGCAGCATGAACCGGACGCTTCGCCAGCCCGATTTTTCGCCAGCCCGATTTTTCGGTGGTCGGGCGGCTCAGGCGGCCGCCGCTTCGCCCCAATCGCGATTGGCGACCGCGCGGGCTTCCTCGACCGGCAGCGGACGCCCGAAATAATAGCCCTGGACCTTGGTGCAGCCGAGGTCCTGCACCATGCGGTGCTCCTGCTCGGTCTCGACGCCTTCCGCCGTGGTCGCCATGCCCAGACTCTGGGCCAGCGCGACGACGGCGCGGATGATCGCGATCGCCTCCGGCACATTCTGCGAGGCGCCCTGGACGAAGCTACGGTCGATCTTGATCGAGGAGAATTTCGTGCGGCTGAGATAGCCGAGCGACGAATAACCCGTCCCGAAATCGTCGAGGCTGAGTTTCACGCCGAGATCCATGATGCGTTCCAGCACCTTGGTCGCGCCGGTGCCCTCGCGCATGAACACGCTCTCGGTCACTTCCAGCTCGAGCCGTTCCGGCGGCAAGCCGCTGTTCGCGAGCGCCGAGGCGACGATCGAGACGAAGGCGGGGTTGTGGAGCTGGTCTGGCGAGACGTTGACCGCCACGCGCACCGGCGAGCTCCACCGCGCGGCCTCCTCGCAGGCGGTCCGCAGCACCCATTCGCCGATCGGCGCGATCAGCCGCGCTTCCTCGGCCAGCGGGATGAATTTCACCGGCGAGATGTTGCCGAGTTGCGGATGAGTCCAGCGCAGCAGCGCCTCGAACCCGGTCAGCGCGCCGGTCTGCGCATCTACCACCGGCTGGTAATTGAGGTGCATCTCGTCATTCTGCACCGCCTTGCGCAGCGCCATTTCGAGCACGCGGCGCTCTTCCGCCTCGACATGCAGCTGCGGCTCATAGACGCGCACCACGCCGCCGCCGGCATCCTTGGCGCGGTAGAGCGCGAGGTCGGCCGAGCGGATCAGCATTTCCGCGGTCCGTCCGTCGCGCGGCCCCGTCGCCACGCCGACGCTGGCGCCGGTGTACAGCGTGTGCTGATCCATCTCATAGGGGCGCGACAGCGCCTCGATGATGGTCTGGGCCAGCCGCTCCATGCGCGCCGAATCGCTCGCGTCGCGCACCACCACGGCGAATTCGTCGCCGCCCAGGCGCCCGATCACCTCATTGTCGGTCATCAACTGGCTCAGCCGCTCGGAGACGCGGCCGAGCAGGCGGTCGCCAATCGGGTGGCCGAGCGTGTCGTTGACGGCCTTGAAGCGATCGAGATCGATCATCATGAAGGCGCAGCGGCTGCCCCATTTTTCCGCATCGGCCATGGCGAGCACGAGCGCTTCGTTGATCAGCAGGCGGTTGGGCAGGCCGGTCAGCGTGTCGAAGCGCGCCATGCGGTTGATCTTGTCGGCCGAGGCGCGCTGTTCGGTGACGTCGGAGCCGACGCCGCGAAAGCCGACAAAACTGCCGCGATCGTCGAGCCGGGGATTGGCGGCGATCTCCCACCAGCGCTCCTCGCCATTCACCTCGACGGGCAGGAGCAGGTCGCGAAAGCCCTCACGGCCCTTCAGCTTCTCGGCCAGGGTGCGCAGGCCGGCGGAGAAATTGCCCGATTCCCAGGCGGAGCCCGCCAGCACCTGCAGGAACGGCATGCCGTTGACTGACAAGGGATCGAGCCCGACCGAATGGGCAAAGCGGGGCGAGGCGCGCACGATGCGGCGGTTGGAGTCGGTTTCCCACAGCCAGTCGGCGCTGTGCTCGGCGAATTCGCGCAGCAACAGGCTCACGGTCTCGTCGCGCTCGGCCAGCGCGATCTCGCCCGCGCGGATCACGACCAGCGCCTTGCCGCGCCCGAAACAGACCAGCATCAGCAGCGCGGTGAAGACGATCGCGGTCGAGGCGAGCAGCGGCCCCCCGACGAAATAGAGCATCACCGCGATCGAGGCGCCGAGGATGCCGAGGAAGCTGAGCGTCGCCATCGGCAGCGCCGCCATGGCGACGGCCGATGCGGTCATCAGCAGCGCGACGACGATCCACAGCCCGAAGGCGACCGCCGGGGCGGCCGAGATACCGAAGACGAGCGGCGGCACCGACCAGACCGCGGCGAGCGCGATCCCTTCGACCACCGTATCGCGCACGTCGCGCAAGGTCGCGGTCTGCGCGGTGCGCTGACGGGCGGCGAGGCGGCGGAAGGTGATCGCCACGGCAACCGCCGCGACGACGGCGCCCCAGCTCGCCAGCGCCCAGAGCGGCGCGACCGGCTGAAGCACCAGCGTAACGAGCATCGCGCCGACGACATTGGCCGCGAGCAGGAACAAAGCGAGCTGGCTGCCCGCATTGACCTGCGCGGCGCGAATCGGCGCCCAGTCGGTGGTGTCGGCCGGATCGTACAGGCCGAGAAGGGCGCGGCCGTCGATGCGCGGATGGGCGAATTGGGAGGCGGGGCGAGTGCTCACACGTCCATCGCTACATCAGCGCTGGTTAGCGGATAGTTAGGCTCAGGGCCGATTCGGCAGTTTTATTTTCGTAGGGGCCGAACGGTGTAGGGCCATCGTATAGGTGCAGGGGCTCGGCCGAGCGCCCATAGTCGCAAGAGTGTTGCGCAATTGTAACACAGTCGCCGGAAAGTTCCGGACCGGACCTTATCTGATTTACAAAAATGCTGCAGCGCGACACCTAGGCGCCATCGGGCGCCAAGAACGCCCGGCTCGGCCCACACGGCCGATGCAACAATCACCTGACCATCCGGGGGACTCAATCAATGCGTTCGTTCAATCGCCTTAATGCCACTCGCCTGTGCACCGGCGCTGCGCCGCTCGCCCTTCTTCTCGGCTTGAGCAGCCCGGCCTTCGCGCAGGACGCGCCCGCCACCGCCACGCCGGCCGACCAGGCCGCCGAAGGCGAAGCGCCCGACATCGTCGTCACCGGCTCGCTGTTCCGCCGCACCGATACCGAGACTCCGTCGCCCGTCACCGTCCTCACCGCCGACAGCCTTGCCAAGGCCGGCATCACCACGGCAGCCGAAGCGATTCGCTCGGTCTCGGCCGACAGCGGCGGTTCGATCGGCGTCGGTTTCCAGAGCGGCTTCTCGGCCGGCGGCGTCGCCGTCTCGCTGCGCGGCCTCGGCGTCTCGTCGACCCTGGTGCTGGTCGATGGCCTGCGCTCGACCAACTTCCCGATCAACGACGACGGCCACAACGCCTATGTCGATCTCAACTCGATTCCGTTCAGCCTGATCGACCGGGTCGAAGTGCTCAAGGATGGTGCGTCCTCCACCTACGGCGCCGATGCGATCGGCGGCGTGGTCAATTTGATCATGAAGAAGCAGTTCGTCGGCGTCGCCGGCACGGTCGAGGCCGGCGCCAGCGAGAAGGGCGATGCGGGGCGCCAGCGCGCCAACCTGACGGTCGGCTATGGCGATTATGCGGAAAAAGGCTTCAACGTCTATCTCAACGGCGAATTCCAGCAGGACGGCCGCGTCACCGCCCATAGCCGCGGTTTCCCGTACAACAACCGCGATCTGAGCTCGATCGGCGGCGCCGACAATAATGGTGCCGACGGCACGCTGACCACCGCGACGCCGCATGCCGTCGTCGTGCGCACCAACCAGACCGACCCGAACAATCCGCTCGCCGGCGGCACGACCCTCTTCGCCAGCGGCCTACAGGCGGATGGCATTACGGCGTATAATAATTACACCTCGCTGAACCTCAATTGCGCGGGCGGCAGTTACACCGTGGCGACCGGCGCCTCGCGCGGCACTGGCTGCAAGCACAATATCGAAGACGAATATTTCCAGCTCGCGCCGCTGCAGCGCAAATATTCGATCAACGGCCGTATCAGCGTGCGCCTGTCCGACACTATCGAAGGCTATGTCACCGGCAGCTATTCGAACAGCTATGTCAGCATCCTCAACGCGCCGCGCGCGCTGCGCAATACGCAGCCTTATGGCGGCGCTGCCGCGCTGGCGTCGGGCAACCCCGGCATCGTCCTGCCGGTCTGGATCTGCCCATCGGGCGTCAATTGCGCGACGGTGGGAACGGCCGGGCGCACGCTCAACCCGAACAATCCCTATGCGGCCGCTTTTGCCAATGATCCGCTTAACGGCGCGGCCCGCATCTATTATCTGTTCGGCGACATCAAGGCCGGCAGCGACCGTACCAACGAAGTGTGGCGCTTCACCGCTGGCCTGAACGGCACGATCGGCGACGACTGGACCTGGAAGATCGACGGCGTCTACGCCCGCGACAACCTCGAGATCGTCCAGCACGGCTTCCTGAACATCGCCAACACGCTGAAGGCGATCAACACCGGCAGCTATAATTTCGTGAACCCGTCGCTGAACTCGCAGGCGGTGCGCGACGCGATCGCGCCGGACAAGATCACGCCGTCCTTCTCGGAAATGTATTCGGTTGACGCTGCGATCACCAAGCAGCTGCTCGAACTGCCGGGCGGCCCGCTCATGGTCGCCATCGGCGGCCAGGTGCGCCACGAGACTCTGGAAAACAACAACCAGAACGCCGCGCTCGACACCTATGGCCTGACGACCTCGTCGGCCTTCGGCTCGCATACCGTGTCGGCCGGCTATTTCGAGATCCAGGCGCCGGTGCTCGATATCCTCGAGATCAACGGCTCGGGCCGCTACGATCATTATTCGGAAGGTTTCGGCCGCTTCTCGCCGAAGATCGGCTTCAAGCTCACCCCGATCAAGCAGATCGCGTTCCGCGGCACCTATTCGCAGGGTTTCCGCGCCCCGACTTTTGCTGAATCCGGCCCGCGCTCGCAATATGCGGGCTTCGTCACCACGACGCCGACCTGCCCCTTCATCCTGGCGCATGGTGGGACGACCACTCCGACCGGCGGCTGCTCTGCCAACAACAACCCCTACAACCTGGCCTATTCGGTCGGCCGCGGCTTTGTCGGCAATCCGAACCTGAAGCCGGAAACTTCGCGCAGCTTCACCGCCGGCGTCATTTTCGAACCCGTGCCCTGGCTCAGCCTGACCGCCGACTATTATAACGTGAAAAAGTCGAACCTGATCGCCAACGGTCCGGATGCGGGCAAGGCCATTACGGCGTATTTCAACGCAGCGAATCCTCAGGCCGCCAAGGACGCCGTCGCGGCGTTCGGCCCGGGCTACTCGGTCAATACCGTTGACGGCGCCGATCCTCAGTTCCCGGGCGCGCTGCCGCGGGTGCTGATCATCAATGCGCCGTTCGTCAACATCAACTCGGATCTGACCTCGGGCGTTGATTTCTCGGCAACCGCGCGGATCCCGCTGGGCGACGGCATCCGCTTCACCAGCCGCGTCGAGGCGACCTACGTGATCCAGTATGATCGCAGCACCTCGGGTGGCCTGCAGAAGTTCGCCGGCACTCTTGGGCCGTACGATCTGTCCTCGGGCAACGGCACACCGCGCATTCGCGGCAACTGGCAGAACACGCTGGACTTCGGCCGGTTCTCGCTTAGCGCGACGGCTTATTATGTCGGCCGCATCAAGGAAGTCGCCGCCGATCAGGCCACTACGGTGACCGATTGCTCGGCGAACCTGTACAAGACACCTACCGACTCCAGCGGCAAGAGCTTCTGCTACGTGAACAGCTTCATCAACGTCGATCTGAACGCGAAGGTCGAAGTGAACGACCAGTTCAGCTTCTTCGCGAACGTGGGCAACGTGCTCGGTGCCCGCGCACCGATCGCGCCGGCCTCCTATGCGAGCTCGCCGAACTTCCTGACCACCTGGCACTATGCCGGTCTGATCGGGCGCACGTTCCGGGCAGGTGCGAACTTCAAGTTCTGATCGCAGCATCGTCGAAAACCTGGGGCGGCTCCGCAAGGAGCCGCCCTTTTTTTGCGATCGTGATCCCACATCCCGACGGGAGGCGCAGCGCGTCTCTGGAGCAGAAGCCTCAATTGCAAGGCTTATTTTTCGGAGATGTATCCGAAGCTGACATAAGTCTGATCGCGTCGCGCGCTCGGATGCCGCATGAAGTGAGACATCGGCTGCTTATCTCACGCCGTATCCGGGGGAATATCATTTTGAGCAAGCGGTGGCTGGCATTGGCCTGGTCCGTGTTGATCGCGTTGCTGATCGGTGCGCCGTCGATCGCGCAGGAAACGATCACCTATAGTTATGACGCGCTGGGGCGTCTGGTGACGTCGTCGGTATCCGGCGGGCCAGCGAACGGAACACAGACGGGCACCACCTTCGATCCCGCCGGCAATCGTGCCACCTACACGGTGTCGGGCGTGCCCGGGGTAAGCTTCTCGGTCAACAGCGCGTCAGCGACGGAGGGCGTCGCCCTGGTCTTCACGATCACGAAGGCGGGGACTGCGTCGGGCAGCCTGAGCGTCAACTATGCCACGTCGAATGGGACCGCGAGCTCGGCTGACTATACCGCTACCTCCGGAACGCTGACCTTCCTCGCGGGGGAAACGACGAAGACCATTACGGTTCCGACAACGGACGATGCCACGGTCGAATCGGCCGAGACGCTATTGATGAACCTCTCGGCACCGACCGGCGGGGCAACGATCACCACGGCCCAGGGCACGGGTACGATCAACGACAACGATACCCCGCCCTCGTTCGCGATCTCAAATGCGAGCGCAGTAACGGAGGGTGGGACGCTGACCTTCACCGTGACGAAGACCGGCGCCGCGGCGGTATCCTATTCGGTTAACTATGCGAGCGCGGGCGGTACGGCGACGTCGGGTGCGGATTTTACCGCCACCTCCGGCACGCTGACCTTCCTGACGGGGGAAACGTCCAAGACGATCACAGTCTCGACGACGGACGACGCTACGGTCGAATCGGCCGAGACGGTATTGATGAACCTTTCCGCAGCGACCGCTGGCGCGACGATCACCACGGCCCAGGGTTCGGGAACGATCAACGATAACGACCTCACGCCGCCTTCCTTCGCGATCGGCAATGCGACTGCGGTCGCGGAGGGCGGTACGCTGGCATTCACCGTCACCAAGACAGGGGCAACCAACACCTCCTTCTCGGTCAACTACGCCAGCGCGAGCGGCACGGCCACGTCAGGTACCGATTTCACCGCGGTGTCAGGCACGCTGACCTTCCTCACCTCCGAAACCAGCAAGACGATCAACGTCGCGACAATCGACGACAGTGCGGTCGAGGCGAATGAAACGGTATTGGTCAACCTCTCGTCCGCGACCGGCGGTGCGACGATTGGCACGGCGCAGGGATCGGGCATGATCAACAACAACGACGTCAGCAATCTGCCGCCCGTCGCCAATGCCGATACGACATCGTTCATGTGTATCAGTACGAAGATCGTGAATCTTGTTGCGAACGACACGGATCCCGAAAACAATACGCCGCTGACATTGGTGAGCATCGATGCGACGGCGGGTGGCGGCACGGCTTGGGCGAATGTTTCCAGCAGCACCTCCGCGACAATCGGTTCCAGCGGCGCAGGGACATTCGCCTTCAACTACGTCGTGTCAGATAGCCTGGGTGCGACCAGCACGGGAACCTTGACGGCGACGGTCACGCTCAAGCCCGGCCTTGATTGCCTGGAGCCGCCGGCGTGAGTGGCAAGGTGCCACGACACATGGACGTGCGGTCTTTCAGAGTCTCGAAAGTGGGCGTCAGGATGTCGGATTCAACAGCAAGCTCGCGCAAGACTGCATATTTACATCGGGGAGAGATCATAATGCGTATGTTCGGCCGGACCGCGCAGCTATTTGCCGTGTTTGTGAGCGGATGCGCAGTTTCTGCCCAAGCGCAAGTCGATCCACCGAGGCAACATATAGTCAGCCCGACCGGTGTGAATTATTTCGATTCTGCCTTCAGAGCGACCTATTCAGATTTGTCTGTAGGCCCCCTCTCGCTGGAACGAATGTATTCAAGTAAGCCAGCGAATTCCAGGACAGGTGTCATGGAAATCTTCGGATACGGCTGGAGTCACAACTTCGATATAAAAATAGAATTTGGGACATGGAATTTCGACAGCCAGACAAACGTCATTATAGGAGGAGAATTTTACGGATTTTGGAGCTATCCAAGTTCCACTCCCTCTGTGCCGAGGATGGATGAAACCGGATTTAGCCTAGTTCGGGAAGGCGGACTTGATATTTTCACTGACCGGCAAGGGGTGAAGTATAAGTTTGCCTCAAATACATCGAACAATAATTTTCCCGTTCAGAGTATAACAAAGCCGAATGGAGAGATATTATCCTTCTCATACGTCGGCAGTAAATTAAAAATGATAGTGCACAATCAAGGTTATGCCCTGATTTTTGACTATGGCTCAAATGGAAAGATTTCAAGCGCATGCGCTTTCAATTTATCGGCAACATACGTCACCGCAGCTACAACTTGTACTGGAGCATCTCTAAAAACATCCTATTCCTATAGCGGAATAAATCTCGCGGAGTCCACAAACACCCTCGGGGCCATTTCTCATTATACATATGCCAACGGATATCTTACCTGTCCCACTGATCCAAACTCTTTTACGTGTCGTGTCACCAATGAATATAACTCGACCTCGACTCCGGACACCATGGGTTCGGTCGTAAAGCAGACATTGGCAAATGGAGATATCTGGACATATGCCTGTAGTTGTGGAGGAAATGCGACGTCAGATCCTGATGACTTGAACTCCATTGAAGACGCATCAATGATGGATCCTCTTGGCCACTACATGGGTTTTGTATTTTCTCATCAGAGGTCATTATCGGACTACTATGATCAGAACGGTAAGCATTTCCAACTCGGCTTTTACGGCCGCTTGCTGACGGGGGGCACTTACCCCGAACTTAACTCTGTATGGCTGAACTACAATACGCGCGGCGTGCCTTCAGGCTCGACGATAATTCCAAAGCCAGGCTCTGGACTGTCTCCAATCACGATTGAAACCAAAGCTTTTCCGTCGTCATGCACGAACACGGCTACATGTAATCTTCCGACGTCAACCACAGACGCAAAGGGCAACGTCACCAGCTTCACCTATGATCCTACGCATGGCGGTGTCTTGTCCACGACCGGCCCTGCGGATACCGCGGGATTGCAGGCCGTCGTCCGATATACTTACCAACTTCGGACTGCCTGGATCAAGAATAGCGGCGGCGGCTACAGTGCCATGTCGAGTGGCATATGGCTGGTCTCGGATGAGCGGACCTGCAAGACTACCGCGACGATCGGGAACGCCTGCGCCGGCGGGGCGGCCGACGAAGTGGTGAAAACGTACGACTATGGGCCGAACAGTGGCCCCAACACATTGCTCTTGCGCGGCGTCGCAATAACCGCCGACGGCGTCACCCTCCGAACATGCTATGGCTATGATTGGCAAGGCAACAGAATCAGTGAGACCGCTCCGCGCGCAGCTTTGGCCAGCTGCTCGTGAGCCGGCTCCTGACCAGTCGAGCCAGGCTCGTCGTCGTGGTGATCGCCCTAGGGTGCAGTGCCACGGCCGCCCTGGCGCAGACCTCGCCGTCGGCTTTCACAAGCGCTACCCGATATGATCTCGAGCGCCGTGTAGTCGGCACGATCGCTCCCGACCCCGATGGGACGGGGCCTCTTCAATACGCCGCTGTGCGGAACACCTATGATCCGGCGGGGCGACTCATCAAAGTTGAAACGGGCGAGCTGGCGGGATGGCCAGGAGAGGTAGATCCATTAGTCTGGACGAGCATAACTGCTTTCGCAATCTCCAAGCAGGTGGACATCACATACGACTCGCTTAATCGCAAGGTGAAGGATGTCGTCTCTTCCGGGGGCACGCCATACGCGGTGACCCAATACAGTTATGACGCAGTCGGGCGCCTGGAATGCACGGCAGTCCGTATGAACCCGGCAGTCTATACCAGCCTGCCGGCCAACGCCTGCACGCTTGGGACAACCGGCAGCAACGGGCCTGACCGGATCACGCGGACCGTCTACGACAATGCCGGGCAAGTGCTACAGGTGCAGAAGGCTTACGGCGTGACGACCGCCAACGGTTTCCCAACGACGCTGCAGCAGACCTATGCGACCTACACCTATACCGATAATGGCAAGCCGGCCTCGATCACCGACGCCAACGGCAACAAGGCGGCGTATGGCTATGATGGGTTCGATCGCCAGACGATCTGGGCGTTCCCGTCGACGACCACACCGGGTGCCGCGAGCACGACCGATTTCGAGCAATATGGTTATGATGACAACAGCAACCGGACGAGCCTGAAAAAGCGCGACGGACGTACGCTCACTTACAGCTATGATGCGCTCGACCGGGTGATTGTGAAGGCGGTCAGCGGGGCGTGCGTGTCGGGCTATGCCTGCACGACGCCACCGGCCTGGGCAGTGCGCAACGTCTACTTCGGCTATGACATGCGGAGCCTGCAGACCTCGGCCCGGTTCGACAGCACGAACGGGTCCGACGCGGTGGTCAACGCCTATGACGGGTTCGGGCGGCTGACCTCGAGTACGGTGAGCATGGGCGGAATAAGCCGCACTGTCGGTCGCCAGTACGACGCGGACGGCAATCGCCTGCGCGTGACGCATCCCGACACCAATTACTTCACCTATGAGTATGACGGCCTCGACCGGATGAGCACAATCAGACAGAACGGCGCGACCCAGATCGGCAGCTATGATTATGACGCGAAGGGCCAGCGCTGGCATGCTGCGCGTGGGGCAGTGCTGACGACCTATGGCTATGACGATGTGTCGCGGCTCAACAGCCTGGCCGACGATCTGTCCGGGACGACGGCCGATATCACCACCACGATCGGTTACAACAGTGCGAGCCAGATCGTCAGCTTCGGCCGCAACAAAGACAGCTATGTCTACACCGCTTATCTGCCGGAGACCAAGGCGTACAGCGTCAACGGGCTGAACCAGTACACCGCAGTCAGCGGCCTGCCGCTTGGCTATGACTCCAACGGCAATCTGGCATCCAACGGCGGCACGAGCTTTACCTATGACGTGGAGAACCGGCTGGTTTCGGCGACCGGCTCTCTTACGACATCGATGGTGTATGATCCGCTGGGCCGGCTGTTCCAAACGAGCAGCTCGGCTGCGATCCGCCAGTTCCTGTACGATGGCGACGAGCGGATCGCGGAATATGATGGCGCCTCGGGCACGCTGTTGCGACGTTATGTCCACGGTCCTGGTGATGACGATCCGCAGCTCTGGTACGAAGGCTCGGGCCTGACGGATCGCCGCAGCCTGCAGAGCAACCACCAGGGCTCGATCGTGTCGGTGGCGGATGCCTCGGGTACCGCGCTCGCGATCAAGGCCTATGACGAATATGGCGTGTCGAGCGGCGGTGACGTCGGTGCGTTCCAATATACCGGGCAGACTTGGCTGCCGGATCTTGGCATGTATTATTACAAAGCGCGGGTTTACTCGGCTAAACTGGGGCGGTTCTTGCAGACGGATCCGATCGGGTATGCGGATCAGAACAATCTATATGCCTATGTCACAAACGATCCCGTCAATCACGCCGATCCGAGTGGCGAGTGCACAGGGTCGCTGTTCAGCAATGCCAGTGGTGACTGCACGACCGGAGCGGGTGTTGGGCTGCGTGCCCTTGTTCCCGAGAACAATGCTGCAAAGCCTGGTAAGCCGGGGCCAGCACCTGGCAATGGCGGAACGGAAACGACCTACACTATTCCAGATGGGTCTGGCGGAAACATAAAAGTCAACCGGGTCCAATACGCCGCGTGGTGTCTTTCCGTATCTTGTAAAACTATGGTTTCTACCACTAAAGAACCTCAGTTGCAAGTTAATGGGAGAACTATTTACAGAGGTGGAAAGACGTTTACGGTTGGCCCAAATGACGTAAAAGTAGACGAAAATGGAATAGTTAAGGCAGGCCGTGGAATATCTATGAGCACCAATCGTCAGGCTATGATTAATAGGTTTGGTGCTGCGACGCCGATTAGAAACAATCTTCCTCAAGGCTTATTGATTAGGCAGCAGGGAAAAGATCCCAATCATTATGAAATAATTCCTGGCGAGCCAATGACATTAAAGAGGTACACTGATTTAATACAAAGTATTAGATAATATGTCCGCGTTAGCTGTTTAACAAAATCGATTATGTGAGAAATGTCTATGGATAAAGTAAACATTAAAAGCCGTGGCGACATATTGGGCCGATACGCCGATGGAGAAAGAGACTTTACTGGACTAGAGCTAGACGCCGATATGATTGATGGTGATGTTATCGACCTTTCCAAAGCCATTCTCGATTATGCTGATTTCTCTAATTGCTGGTTTTCCGCATTATTTTGTAATTCGAGCTTGAGAGGCAGTTTATTTAGGAACGCAAATGTAAAGTCATGTGACTTTTCAGCTGCAGATCTTACCGGTGCTGATTTTACCGGCGCGGCAATGGAGGCCGCAACTTGGCGCGGTGCGACCTTAGTAAACACAATTTTTGGTGAAGTCAGTCTCTATGGCAAACTCTTATCTGAGGCTGAGTTTGTGCAAATTATTAAAGACGAGGCTGCAAATTGAGTTTGCTGATGTGATTTGGATAAATGATTAGAAATGGCTCCGGTGACACTCAAATTAATTAGCCCGCGCCCGACGCGTCTATATTTGCATGGACGGGGAATTACGGTGACGGAATTACGGTGATAGTTTACTAATTAGCCGCGCCTGGATACGATAATGCCGGGGCGCTTCGGGTCGATGGCGATGGCGATGGCGATGGCGATGGCGATGGCGATGGCGGTGGCGGTGGCGATGGATGTGCCTATCTCGCCAGCGCCGCCCGCTATGTCGAGATGAACCAGGTTCGGGCGCGCCTGGTCGACAGGCCGGAGGGCTGGCGCTGGTCGAGCGCCGCACATCTGGCGGGCAAGGACGATGGCGTGGTCACGGTCCGCCCGCTCCGCAAGGGGCCGCCCTTTTTTTGTCACTCCCGAAAACAACCATCGCCTGACTAGCCAGGACCCGGTGAGCTACCGCGTCCTCTTTCCGCTTGCTGTGCGTGAAACCGGACGGCACGATGCCATCGAAATGGCCGCGTAGCCGCCGGTGCGGCCGAGCAAGGCGAGGGGGGATCATGACCAGTTGCACCATAAAGCGCGGATTCCGCGCAATTGCTGCCTTTGCCTGCGCTGCGTCCGGTGTCGCGCTTGCCTGCACCACGCCACTCGCGGCCACGGCACAGACCGGCGCCATCGGTATCTCCGCCGACGACAGCATCAGCCCCTTGGCCGCGCCGGCCGAACCTGCCGCCATTGCGCTGGGTACGGGCGGCGTCGCGGCATCGACGGCGCCGGTTGGTGCGGCTGCTCGACCGGCCCGACACGGTGGCCGCGCTCGCGCCGCTGATCGAGCGGGAGATCGCCTATCGCCTGCTGCACGGGCCGCATGGTGCGATGCTGCGTCACATGGCGACCGCGGACAGCCATCTGAATCAGGTCAGCCGCGCCATTGCGCGCATCCGCCGCGGCTTTCACGAACAGCTGCGCATCGATGAGGTCGCCGCCGCGGCCGGGATGAGCGCCTCGTCGTTGCACGCGCATTTCAAGGCGGTGACGCGAATGACGCCGCTCGAATATCAGAAGCAGCTGCGCTTGCAGGAAGCGCGGCGACTGATGCTTGCGGCAGGCACCAGCGCGGGCGCGGCCGGTTTTGCGGTCGGCTATGACAGCCCGTCCCAGTTCAGCCGGGAATATCGCCGCCTGTTCGGAGCCCCGCCGCGCCAGGATATCGATAGCCTGCAGGCGGCGCAGGATCGCTTGGTGGAAGTCTGACCGCTGTCTCAGGGTCGAGCCAGAGAATCCGGGCAGATTTTCCTTATTGGCTAATACATTGATTTAGCAAGAGTAATTGGATAAGCCGACCGTCGAAAATGTCAGCGACCCTACTGACATTCCCAACACCGCCCGCTTGATTCAACCCTCGCCCCAGCGCCGCTATTCCAGCGCCATGATCTACGAACCCGAATTTGCCGACCAGGCCCGCACTATGTGCCGCCTGGGTGCCACCGACGAAGAGCTTGCCGAGCATTTCGAGGTGTGCGTCCGCACCATCTATCGCTGGCGCAACACCCATGAGGCATTCGCCGAGGCGGTCGTCGCCGGCAAGGAGCACGCCGACGCCCGGGTCGAACGCGCGCTCTATTCCCGTGCTATCGGCTGCACCGTGGAGCGCACCAAAGTGTTCAAAAGTGCCGGCGAAGATCCGGTTTATGCGACCTACCAGCATCACCTCCCGCCCGATCCCAATGCCGCGCTGCAATGGCTCCGGGTCCGCCAGCCGAAGAAATGGGGCGGGCAGGCAGAGGACAAGCCCGGTTCGATCACCGCCGAGATGGTCGAAAAGGCGCTCGCTCGCGCAAGGGAGCACAAGCGCGCCAGCGAGATGGCCGCCGGACAGCCGCCGCTAGAGGATGTTGCGCCGGAGCCCGGCCTGGAATTTGGTCCCCCCCGCGATCCCGGCACCAGTCCGGAAGAGGACGATTATCCGCCGCCGCCACCGGCGCCGCCGCCCAGGCCGATTCCGCCCGGTTTCCCGCTCGAGCCCGTCCGCTTCGGCTATGGCTGAGCCCGGCAGTGCTTGGGGACCGATGCGGCGCCCGGCAGGCGCCGCTCCGTTACGCCGCGATGTCGTAGGGCTTGATCTCGCCGTTGAGATACAGGTTGCGCGCCTTGGCGCGGCTCAGCTTGCCCGAGCTGGTGCGGGGCAGGGTGCGCGGTGGGATCAGCTCGATCACGCAGTTCATGCCCGTCACCGAGCGGACGCGCTCGCGGATTTCCTCGCGCAGGCGTACGCGCTCGGCATCGTCGGAGCTGCGGCACTGGACCAGCACGGCAGGGGTTTCCTCACCGCCCGGCGTGGTGATGGCGAAGGCGGCGATGTCGCCGGCCTTGAAGCCGGGCAGCTGCTCGACCGCCCATTCGATGTCCTGCGGCCAATGGTTGCGGCCGTTGATGATGATCATGTCCTTCGCCCGGCCGACGATATAGACATAGCCGTCCGACAGATATCCCATGTCGCCGGTGTCGAGCCAGCCATCGACCATGCAGGCATCGGTCGACGCCTCGTCGCGGAAATATCCCACCATCACCGACGGGCCGGAGCACCACAGCTTGCCGATCGCCCGCTCGGGAAGCGGCGTGCCGTCTTCCTCGCGGATCTCGACCTTCATGTCGCGCACCGGCTTGCCGCAATTGACGATCGCACGATATCGCTGCGGCCGGTCCTGCCCCGCGGCCACGCCGGAAAGCTGGGTTTCCTCGACCAGTTCGACCCGAATGCCTTCGCCCGGGGGCATGATCGATACTGCCAGGGTGGCTTCGGCCAGGCCGTAGCTCGGCAGGAAGGCAGTCGCCTTGAACCCGGCATCGGCGAAGGCGTCGACGAAGCTCTGCATCACGTCGGGACGGATCATGTCGGCGCCATTACCCGCCACGCGCCAGCGCGACAGGTCGAACCGGTCGCTCGCCTTGGTCTGGCTCGACATGCGCCGCGCGCAGATGTCGTAACCGAAGGTCGGCGAATAGGAGAGGGTGGTGCCCTGGTTGCGGCTGATCATGTCGAGCCAGGCGAGCGGGCGCCGCGCGAAATCTTCGGTCTTGATGTAATCGGTCGACACCTGGTTCGCGACCGGCGACAGGAAGCAGCCGACCAGGCCCATGTCATGATACCAGGGCAGCCAGGAGACGCAGCGGTCGCTTGGCTGCATATCCATGCCATGCCCGTGCGCCGCAAGGTTGTTGAGCAGCGCAAGGTGCGTGATCGCCACGCCGTGCGGGAAGCGGGTCGATCCGCTCGAATATTGCAGATAGGCGATGTCGGTGCCTTTGGCCGCCGGCAGCGCTGCCTCGGGCGCGGGGCGCTCGGCCAGTTCGGACCAGTCGACGCCCTCGAGCCCGGCAAGGCGGGCGGCCTCGCCGGCCATCTGGGCCAGCTCGGGCGGGTAGATCAGCATCGTCGGGTCGCAGCTCGACAGCTGGACGCGGAGCTGCTCGATGTACGAATCGCGGCCGCCGAACGAGGTCGGCAAGGGCAGCGGCACCGGCCAGGCGCCGGCATAGACTACGCCGAAGAACAGGGCGGCGAAGTCCGGGCTGGTCTCGGCGACCAGCGCGATACGGTCTTCGGGCGTCACGCCGGCCGCGACCAGCCGGCGCGCCATCGCCAGCGCATCCTCGCGCAGCTCGGCGAACGGATAGGGGCGCACCAGCCCGCCACGCGCATCGTGAAAATTGAGTCCGCGAACGCCGCTGGCCGCGTAATCGAGCGCTTCCCCAAGCGTCTCGAAATCCGCGAAGCGTCGCTCGAGCGAATCTTCGGTGGGCGTCGATGTCACCGTGGCGCGCTCCGCCAACAGCTCTTCCGATCCCGGAACGTCACTAACCATTATTCCTTGCGCCCTTGAATGCGGCCTTTCCCCAAAAGCCGCTTCTTTATGAAAGCCTGCATCTCTGCCGCTTCCTGACGTTCAAAATCCGTTCCGAGTGTGGCACAATGATGGCGTGATGCCTCAGACCCGCCCCAGCCGAGAGCGGCGACCGCCTCCGCCGCTCGATGCGGCGGCGCTGGAACGGCTTGCGCTGCGCTATGTCGAACGCTTCGCGACGACCCGGGGGCGTCTCACCTCCTACCTCGTGCGGAAGATCCGCGAACGGGGCTGGGAGGGCGATCCGGCCGACCCCGCCGCGCTCGCTGAGAAACTCGCCGAGCTGGGCTATATCGACGACCGGGCGTTCGGCGAAGCGCGTGCCAGCGCTATGGCGCGGCGCGGGCTCGGCAAACGACGCGTGAGCGGCGTGCTGCGCCAGGCCGGCATCGGTGAGGAGGATAGCGAGGCGCTCGCCCCGGGCATTGAGGAGCGGCGCCTCGACGCAGCGCTGACCTTTGCCCGCAAGCGCCGGATCGGCCCGTTCGCCGCGGTCGCGCCGGATCGGCCGCAGCGCGAGAAGCAGATCGCTGCGATGATCCGCGGCGGGCACGACTTCACCCTGTCGCGCAAGATCGCCTCGATGGCGCCCGGCGAGGACACCGATCAGCTTGAGTGACATCCGGTTGAATCGTCGTTTTTGTCCTAGCGACGATCCGTGCTAATAGGAGGTCCGGGGGATTAGTTGGTTATGCGTAACGATCCGCAACCGGCGTTCGGGGGCCGGACCTGGGATGAGACCATCGTTGAGCCGTCGCCGGTCGAAAAGCCGGGCGGGCTGTCGGTGTCTGGCACCCTCAAATGGTTCGACGTCACCCGCGGTTTCGGCTTCATCGTCGCTGACGATCCCTCGATCGGGGACGTGTTGATTCACTTTTCCGTGCTCCAGCCCCATGGTCGGCGCAGCCTGCCGGAAGGCGCGCGAGTCGATTGTTTCGCGGTGCTGCGCGAGCGTGGCTTCCAGGCGAACGAAATCGTGTCGATCGACCTGAGCAACGCGATCGAGCCGCCGATTCGGGCACGGCAGGGGGACGACCGGATCGATCCCGCGGCGCTGGTGGAAGATGCCGGGCCGTTCGAGCCGGTGACGGTAAAGTGGTTCAACCGCCTGAAAGGCTATGGATTCCTCGTGCGCAACGCTGATTCAGCCGATATATTCGTCCATATGGAAACGCTGCGGCGTGCTGGTATCGCGGAGGTCGAGCCCGATCGACGCCTGCGGGCACGCATCGTCGAGGGCCGCAAGGGCCCGCTCGCGGTGGTGGTCGAAGAGGAAGGCTGATTCTGTCATGATGCTGAAGAATTTCGCGGCGGCGCTGGCGCTGTCCGCGCTGGCGCTCACCGCTTGCTCCAGTGACGGTGCGGCTGCCTCGTCCGGCTCGGCGGAAACCCCGGCCACGACGATCGCGCTGACCGTCACCAGTTCCAACGGCGCTCACGACTTCACCGTCGAGACGGCGAAGACCGAGGCGGAGCAGCAGCGCGGCCTGATGTTCCGCACCGGCATCGCGCCCAATGCCGGCATGTTGTTCGCGCCCTATCCTCCCAATGGCGGCGGGCCGAAGGAAGCCAGTTTCTGGATGAAGAACACGCCGAGCCCGCTCGACATCATCTTCATCCGCGCTGACGGCACGATCGCGACGATCGCCGAGAACACCGTGCCCTTCTCCGAGACGCCCATCCCCTCGGGCGAGCCGGTCGCGGCCGTGTTGGAGATCAATGGCGGCCGCTCGGCCGAACTCGGCATCGCCGAGGGCGACAAGGTGACCTGGGCCGGCCACGGCAAGTGATCGCGGCGCTGCTGCTTGCACTGGCGGTGCCGCAAGCAGCCGCTGACGGGACGATCGAGGCACCAGGGCCATCGGGGCCGCTGCAAGGTACGCTGGTCGAGGCGACCGGGACGAACGCCGCGACGCCGCCGATGGTGCTGATCGTCCCCGGATCCGGGCCGACCAACCGCGATGGCGACAGCCCGCTCGGGGTGCGCGGCGCCGTGTTCCGGCAACTGGCGGACGGGCTGGCGGCGCGGGGCATCGGCAGTGTGCGTATCGACAAGCGCGGCATGTTCGGCAGCGCCCGGGCCATTCCCGACGCGAACGACGTGACCATCGCCGACTATGCGGCCGACGTGCACAGCTGGATCGCGGTGATCCGCCAGCGTACCGGCGTGCCCTGCGTCTGGGTGCTCGGGCATAGCGAGGGCGGCCTGGTCGCGCTGGCTGCGGCCCAGGACGCGACCGACATTTGCGGCCTGGTGCTGGTCGCCACCGCGGGCCGGCCGATGGGCGAGGTCCTCCGCGAGCAGCTGCGCGCCAACCCCGCCAACGCGCGGATCCTGCCCTCGGCGCTCGCCGCGATCGATTCGCTCGAAGCGGGCCGGAAGGTCGATGTCAGCGCGCTGCACCCGGCGCTCGCCGGTCTCTTCAGTTCGCGTGTACAGCCCTATCTTATCAATGCCTTCCGCTACGACCCTGCCAAACTCATCGCCACGGCGAAGGGGCCGGTGCTCATCCTGCAGGGCAAGAACGATCTGCAGGTCGGTATCGAGGATGCGTCCACCCTCAAAAATGCACGGCCGTCCGCGAAGATGGTCACGCTCGCCGGGGTCAACCATGTCCTGAAGCCAGTGACGGGCGAAGGCCGCAACGCCAATGTCGCGACCTATGGCGATCCCTCCATGGGAATCGACCCGGCGGTGACGGATACGATCGCGACCATGATCCTGGCCGGGGCAGCGCGATGAGACGGAACAGTGCGAGGGCAGTTGCCCGCGTGGCGAGCAACGGGTAAGCGGCGGCGCATGGGCATCAACCTCAATCCATTCACCTGGTGGAACGGCGCTAGCTGGGGCACCATGATCGGCCTGCGCGGCAAGACTCAGGTCGGCGAGGACCATCTCGGCAATGTCTATTATGAGGGCGGTACCGACCCCAACGGCATCCCGCGCCGCTGGGTGATCTATGCCGGCGCCAATGATGCGAGCCGCGTCTCGCCCGAATGGTTCGGCTGGCTGCACCATCAGGTCGACGACCTGCCTGATCGCTCGCTGCCCGCGCCGCGTGTGTGGGAGAAGCCGGCGGTGCCCAACATGACCGGCACGGCGCTCGCCTATCGTCCGCCCGGGGCGCTGGAAAAGGGCGGCCACCGCGCCGCCGCGACCGGCGACTACGAAGCCTGGGCGCCCGAGTGATACGGCGATTGCTGGGCGGCGCGGCGATCCTTGCGCTGCTCGCAACCGGCGCGTGCGACCGGAAGGCCGCAACGCCCGGCGCCAAGGCGACGCCCAAGACCGCGCTCGACGAGGATCAGCCGCCATCCGATGTGGTGACGGTTGACGTGCCGAGCGGCGCGGACCCGTCGTTCGGCGCGACGCCGATGGCGCAGCGCGTCGCGGTGATCGGCCTGCTCAACAAGCGCAACGGTGCTGCCCGCGAGGTGACGCTCAAGCCCGGCGAGGCAGCGCGGGTCGGCGATGTGATCATCCGCCTGCGCGCTTGCGAGCAGACCGCGCCATGGGAGCAGGACCATTATACCGGCGCGTTCGTCCAGCTCGACGTCCAGCAGCTCGACCGGACCTGGAAACGGGCCTTTTCGGGCTGGCTGTACAAGGAGCGTCCGGCGCTGAATGTCGTCCAGCACCCGATCTACGATGTCTGGACCAAGAGCTGCGCGATGACCTTCCCGGTCGGTGGTCCCGATTCGGTGCCGGTCGGCGGCGGCGACGACACGCCGCGGTCGAGCGCGAAGAAGTCGCCTGCCGCAGCCGCGCCCGCCGCCGAGGCGCCGGCGCCGACCACCCCGTCGACCGCCGCGGACAGCAATCCGACATAAGTGCTGCGCGGGATCTCGACCGCACCGAGCGAGGCGAGATGATCGGTCATGAACTGGCAGTCGAGCAGGGTGAAGCCGCCCACGCGCAGCCGTGCAACCAGCCAGGCGATCGCGACCTTCGACGCGTCTCGCGCGCGGCTGACCATGGACTCGCCAAAGAAAGCGCGGCCGAGGGCGATGCCGTAGAGCCCGCCGACGAGCTCGTCGCCGTCCCACACCTCGATCGAGTGCGCGAAGCCCAGGCGGTGGAGCTCGATCGAGGCCTGTTCGATCTGCGGGTTGATCCAGGTGTCGGGGCGATCGGCAGCCGACTCGGCGCAGAGCGCGATGACCTGTTCGAAGGCGGCGTTGGCGGTGACGCGGAAGCGGTCCGAGCCGATGGTCTTGCGCAGCGAGTGCGACAGATGGAAGCCGTCGAGCGGCAGGACCGCGCGGTATTTGGGTTCGACCCAATAGACCCCGTCCGCGTCGCGGGCATCGGCCATGGGGAAGACGCCGATCGCATAGGCGCCGAGCACCAGCTGCGGATCGAGCGGCGCGAACGCTGCCGCCGTATCGGGCGGCGCTCCCTTCACTTTGACAGCCGCCGTTCGACTGCCTGCCAGAGCTGGGCGAAGGCCTGGCCGCCCGGGGACTTCGCGGCATAGACGCCGACGGGGGCGCGGCGCACCGCCATCGACTCGACGATGCTGGCCATCGGCACCACGGGCCAGTCGGGATTGCGCGCCAGCGCCTCGGCGTGGAGCTTGCGGCGGCGATCGACCATCGAATGGACCGGCATGACCTGGGCCTTGGTGCCGAGATGCTTCACCACCTCGGCATAAGCGCGCTCGGACAAAGGCGAGGGGATGACGGGCACCACGATCAGGTCGGCAGCGCGCATCACCTGGTCGCTCGTCTCGGTGAGCCCGGGCGGGCAATCGAGCAGGATGCGGTCATAGGATTTGCGGAGACCCGTGAGCAGTTTTTGCAGGCGTTTCTTCTTGTCGAGTTCGTGGAACAGAAGGTCGAGCCCGCGTAGTGACGAGTCGGCGCTGATCAGGTCTAGCCGATCTATACCGGTAGGTTGAATCAACCTGGACGGCTCGACATCCTTGGAGAAGATCGACTGGGCCTGATCCTTCGCCTTGCTGCCGGACGAGAGGAGGAAGCTGCTCGCGGCCTGGGGATCGAGGTCCCACAACAGGGTGCGGCGGGACGAGAGGGTCGCGGCGCACCAGGCGAGGTTGACCGCCAGCGTGGTCTTTCCGACGCCGCCCTTGAGACTGTAGATCGCGATGGTGGCCATGCGGGACATGGTGCCCGAGCTGTTGGAACCGCGCAACCATCAGCCCATGAAAAAGGCCGGCGGATCGCTCCGCCGGCCTGATGGAAGTCGAGGGGAACGGCTGCCTTACTGGTGGCAGGTGGTCGAGCCCTTGCCCGGTGCGGTCAGGCTGATGGTCTTGGGCGAGCCGGTGAGCGAATAGCCCTCGGCGACCAGCGGATCGCCGGCCTTCTCGGCCTTCAAGGTCGTTGCGGGGCCGTCCTTGGCCAGCTTGACCACGGCCATCTTGTCGCCTTCGAAGAAGGTGACGTAGACGAGGCTGTTGTCCTTGCAGCGCATGGTGGCTTCCGCCTTCATCGCGGGCGGCAGTTCGACCGGCGCGCGCTTGGCGATTTCGGCCGCCTGCGGATCCGGCGCGGTCAGGGTGACCGTCTCCGGCTTGTCGTTGTTACAGGCCGAAAGCGCGAGAAGCGCGACGGCGGCGAGGGGGATGAAGCGGCTCGTCATGTCGGGGGCTGCTTTGCTCACAGAATCGGGTGCGTCAATAGCTTATTATCACATCGTATAGGATTTTCCGACCCATTCCGGGCGGTCACAAAAACGTCATATTGAAAAGCGTTGGCCAAGTGTCGGACTATTCGTGAAACTCGCTCAATTCCGGGATTCTGCCGAAGGCGATCTTGGTGCCGACCCGGTCCAATCTTCCGCCATGAAGCGGCCCCACGGACACTGCGTTGCGGCCGAAGCGCTGGTTTATGCGGTCCATCGCGCGGCTGAGCGAGAGGGTCCGAGTCTCGCGCGCCAGCGGGTCGTTTGGATCGAGCAGGGCGAAGAGCGATTCCTGCTCGCCCGCGACCGGTTCGATCTCCGCCAGGGTGACGCCGACCATGCGGATCTGGAAGTCGCCGGGGCGGGTGCGGCCGACCGCGACCAGCCGCGGATAGAGCGCCTCGAGCCCGGCCAGCACCGCAAAACTATCCTGCGTCGCCGGCAGCTTGATGCTGGCGCGCCAGGTCGACTTGTCGTCCTCGAACCGGGCGTGGAGCACGAGCAGGCGGCTGCGATAGGATTTGCGCCGCAGCCGGCTTGCCGCCTTGAGTGCCAAACGCCGCGCGGTGAGGCGGACCGGCTCAACCCCGCGCTTGCCGGGCGAGAGCACGTGGCTGTGGCCGATCGAGCGGCTCTGCGTCGCTTTCTCGGGCAGGTCGACGCCGTGGAGCAGATACCAGAGCCGATCGCCATTGGTGCCGCCCCAGGCCGTGCCGGCGTCGCGCGGCCGGCGCTCGCAGAGCTGGCGGATGTCGTTGATGCCGTCCTGCGCCAGGCGCCGCTCCATCTTCGCGCCGATGCCGGCGATGTCGCGCAGCGGCATGTCGAACAGGCGCTGGGGAAGCTGATCGGCGGTGAGCACGACCAGGCCATCGGGCTTCATCATGTCCGAGGCGAGCTTGGCGAGCAGGCGGTTGGGCGCGATGCCGACCGAGCTGGTCATGCACTCGCCAATGTTCGCGCGGATGCCGGCCTTGATGCGGTGGGCGAGTGCGACCGCGGCCTCCAGGCTGTTCTCATTATCGAGCAGGCGGCAGGCGACCTCGTCGATCGAGCAGACGCGTGTGACGGGGATGTGCTTCCAGATTTCCTCAATGATGGCGTCGTGGAATTCGACATATTTTTCGTGCCGGGCGGGCGTGATGATGAGATCGCGGCAGAGGCGCTTGGCTTCCCAGACGGGGGTGCCGGTGGAGATGCCGTAGCGCTTGGCCTCGACCGAGGCAGCGATGGCGACGGTGGTGTCGCTGTTCACGGGCGCGACGAGGACGGGTTTGCCGCGGAGTTCGGGCTGGAGTTGCTGCTCGACGCTCGCGAAATAGCTGTTCAGGTCGAGGAACAGCCAGCGCAGCGGGCGCGGGGGCAGGAGGGGCGAGTCGTCCGGCACGCTGAGAACATAGCATGAACGGTTTGGTTTGTTGAATCGGATTCGGGACTTCTTTTTACCTTCCCCGGCGGAGGCCGGGGCCCAGTAGGGGAAGGGTTCGTGACTAGCGCGCCGACCGTTTCCAAGCGTCTCCCAACTGGGCCCCGGCCTTCGCCGGGGAAGCAAGAAGGGGGGAAGGGGGTTGTGGTTAGGCCAGGTACTCCCGCAGCGCGTTCCAGGCGGGTTGCTTGGCGGCGGCGCCGACGGTGTGGAGGGGGCTGCTGGAGGGGAGGGCGATGAGCGCCAGGCCGGGGACCTCACCGAGCTGCTTCGTGCCGTGGCGGAAGGAGGTGGCGCCGTTGAAGCCGATCGCGCGGAGATCGGGCAGGGTGGCGACCAGGCCGGCGAGATCGTTGCCGACAAGATCGCGGATCGCGGCGTCGCTGCTGCCGTCGCGGCGGGCGCTGGCGACGACGTCCCACAGGCCCACGCGCGCAGCGAGCAGGGCGGCGAGGCGGTCCTCATAGGCGAGCGCGGGCAGGTCCCGGCCGATGACGCCGGACATAAGCTGCCAGAACTGGTTCTGCGGATGCGCGTAATAACGCTGCGCGGCGAGCGAGTGCTCGCCGGGGAGGCTGCCGCAGAGGAGCAGGCGGGTATCCGGGGCGACGACCGGCGGGAAGGAGCGCTTCACCGCCGCATCCGCGCCGGCGCTCGATATCAGGGCAACCATGCCACCGATCTAGGGCATGGCAGGATGCTTTGCACGTTGCGGTGCGGCCGGGGTGGCAGGACGATGCGCACGGCGTCGCCCTGTTGCTGCCGGACGACGCTGAGGCAATGCGCCCAGGGCTGGTGCGATGGCGGGGAGGCCTTGAGCAGCGTTTCGTCGGCGAAGGAGATCGGCAGGTCGAATGCCCCGTGATCGAGGCTGGCATAGGGGCCATGGCGCCCGGTCCTGAAGGCCGTGATGGGGTAGAGGACAGGCGCGACGACCGCGTCGCTGCCCCAGAAGGCGTACATTTCCGTAAGGCGCTCCGCGGTATAGCCCGACACCATAGCGCAGATCAGGGGGAGGGCGATGAGCGCTACGACCAGGGACAATAGGGGTCTTTGAGACCGGAGGCCGGCACGCTGCGAGGCGCGAGCCTGGATGAACAACAGGATGGCCGGGACAATGCCGAGCAGTCCGCCGGCGCACAGCATCACCGTCAGCAGGGGTTCGGCGACGGGCGAGATCAGCTCGGTCCGTCTCAGCGTGATGTCGATCCAGCAGGCAAAGACGACCGCCAGATAGAGGCAGAGGATGACGGCGTGGCGCCGAGGCATGGGCGGTGCCTTTGGGCGAGGCGAGGGGGGCGAGGTGTCTGGCATGGCGGGCGCGCGCCTTGTGTCGCGCGCCGGGCGGCGGAGGTGAAGTGAAATCATTGTCATCGGGCGTACCGGGCCGTCCGCGCCGATCGCGGGAGGGAAGGGGCTGGACACTATAAAGAGCGGGAGGGAGTGACCCCTGTGCTGTCCGGAATAGAGCGGGGTGCGGGAACGTTGAATCAAGGCGCGGTTTTCGCCGGCGGGGTGTTGGAGAGGCGGGGCAGTAATCGTGAAGAACGCGTGGGCGATTTTGCACGGAACTGCGGAAAACGGCCGAATATTCGGCGTATCTTGAGAGCCAACGTCCACCCGGAATTTTTCGACCGTTTCTTTGGTCCTGCGCGAGAATCGTCGATGAACGGAACCTGTCCCAGCGCAGGGACTGTCCAGGCGCGGCGATCGGCGATCCAACAGATTGTGAGAGTATTGCCATTTTACTCGCCGAATTATGAGAATTGATCGGATTTTCTTCATGCTCTTCTTGCCTGCGGAATCCAGTTGTTCGGGCGCTCCCGTGCCGACGGGAGGGGCGGGTTCCGGGAGATTTGAGCATAGACCAGCCGCGTGTTGAATCGGCGGGCGGTGGATGATTGCAAAACGGAATGGCAGGCAGCAACAAGAGGAGGCCGCTGCGATCACACTCCAATCCCAAGGTGCAATCCGTGATTGAACTCGCCCCGGTGCGGAAAGACGAAGAGCGGGAGTATCCGGTTCCGTCGTTGTGGCGACGCAAATTACGCGAGATCGTCGCGGCGCTTCATGAGCGCAATTACGCCCTGGATGGCATCGCGGACGTCGAACAGCCAGGCAACGACACGTCGACTCTCATTGCAGAAGTCATCCAGGATTATGGATGCACGATAACGGTTCTGCCCGATGAGAGCTGGGAAACGTCGGTTTGCAGTTGGCAGGTGACTTACTGGGATGTGCTGGTGGACCTCTTTACCGTCGAGGAGGGCCGGAGCGATCTGGTCCTGCAGGTCAATGTGGTCGAACAGGCGGACCGGTTCTTGTTCAAGGTGCACCTCGTCTATGTGCCGTAGCGAGAGTGCGGGCCATATATGGCCGCGTCGCTGCTGCTCGAAATGCGGGCGAGACCTGACCCTGGCTTAGGTCCGCTTCCGGCTTCAGTGTGTTGCTTATATAATGCACCTGCCCTACCAACGAGAATCTTGGGGGGGAGGGATCGATGGCGGCCACAGGAATCGAGTTGGGCAATGCGCGGGTGCTTCGGCCGGGCAGGCTGCGTTGGCTGCGCGCGCTTGGGTGGATGGTGGTGCTGGCGGTGCTCGCCGTGCTGACGTTCAATGTCGCTGCGGACTCCGTGTTGCGGGTCGCGGCATGGGCCGATGGGACTCACTTCACCACGCGCGCTGCCGCGCCCGGCGGAGCTCGGCTGGTTGCGGTGATCATCGGGTCGATCGCCATGCTGGCGGTTTATGGGCTGGCGGTTCGCCTGGGCGAAGCGCGGTCGGCGGACGAGCTGGCGCTGGCGCCGTTGCTGCCGGAAACGCTGGGCGGCCTTGCGATCGGTGGGGCGATCATGGCGGCGATCATCGGGGCACTGGCGATCGCTGGCATGGTGACGATCGAGGCCGTGCCGGTGTCGCACATCTCCTCATCGCTGAAGGAGACGATCCAGTCAGCGGTGATCGAGGAGACGCTGATGCGGTTGATCATCTTCCGCCTGTTGTGGCGATCCTTCGGGGTGTGGCCGGCGCTGGGGCTCGCGGCGGTTCTGTTCGGCGCGCTGCATCTCGGCAATCCCGACGCGACGCTGTTTTCGGCGATCTGCCTGCTGGCGGGGGAGGGCGTGGGCGCAGGCCTTTATATGCTGACGGGTCGGCCCTGGCTGTCGATCGGCATGCATGCGGGCTGGAATTTCACGCAAGGCTGGGTCTTCGGCAGCGCCGTTTCGGGGCTTGGCGGTTTTGCCGGTGGGCCACTCGTCACGCGGCCTGTGCACGGCGTCGCGCCGTTCCTGAGCGGGGGCGGTTTCGGGCCGGAGAGTTCGCTGTTCGCCTTGCTCCTTTCGCTCGTGGCGAGTGGTGGCGTTTTGTGGCTGGCGTGGAAAAGGGGCGGGTTTCGGGAGCGTACCGACGTGGTGGCGAAGCCCTAAGCCTTCGGTAGGCAAGGCGCCTTTGCCGCGCGGAAGCGGATGCAGTCCCACTCCATGTCGCCCTGGCCGATCGCGTTATGGGTGTAGCGGACGGCGAGCGCTGCGGTTTGCGGGTCGGTGAGGGGTTCGCTGCGGGCGGCGGTGGCGGGGTCCGTCCAGCCATAGATGGTGCAGGCCTGCCGGCCCTCGCACTGCTTGCGGAACGCGGCCTCGGTTTTCGGCACATCGGCGTCCGGGCCGATCGTGACGGCGAAGACATCCCCGCCGATCGGCCTGAACTCCATGCCCGCCGCGCCGGCGGCCTTGCCGCCACCGCCGCTACAGCTCGTGAGGAGCAGGGCGGCGGCGAGCCCGGCCGCGGGCGTCTTCATCGTCGGCAGTCGCACCGGCATCAGCGCGCGCCGAGATAGTCCAGCTTGCCGACCGGCACGCCCTTGTGGCGCAGGATGGCGTAGGCGGTCGTGACGTGGAAATAGAAGTTCGGCAGGACGAAGTTGGTCACATAATTGCGGCCGGTGAAGTCGATCGAGCCGCCGGGCGTGGTGAGGGTGACGGTGGCGTCCTCCTTGCCGTCGATCGCCCCGCGTCGGACGGCCTGGAGGAAGGCGACCGTCTTCGCGATGCGCGCCTGCAGATCGGCGAAACTGGCTTCCTCATCGGCCATGGGCACATTCTCGACCCCGCCGAGGCGGACGGCGGCGAGCTTCGCCGTGTCGCTGGCGCGCTGCACCTGGCCGGTGAGCGGCGCCATATCCTCGATCAGCCGCGCGGTGAGCAGCTCTGTGGGATCCAGCCCCTTCTCGGCGGCGAAGGCCTCCCCCTTGGCGAGGAAGGCGGACATGGCGTGGAAGCCCCGGAGGAAGATCGGGACGGTGAGATCGTAGAGCTGAGTCGTCATGGGGCGCGGTGTAGCGGGGTGGGGGCGGGGCGTCGATGGGGGGTAAGTCTGCCCTTTCCGGAAACGATCAGTCGGTCGCTCCTCGATAGAGCAGTCCTTGCCGAATGATTCGGTAAGAGATAGCTTCTAAAAAATGGCACTGACGACCATTCGCGATGAAGTCCTCCGAGATTTGAAAAACCTCAACCCAGAGGCATTCGTGGAAACCCACATTTTTGACCGCGTTCCGCATTTTTGGGGAAGCGACAAAACAAAATTCTCTAGCTGGAAACGTCAGCTAGCAAGAGGGTTGGGCGTCGACCCTGCAGACATAACGGTCGTAGGCAGTGCTGCAGTAGGAGTAAGCTTGAATCCCTACAAGAATTTTAAAGTGTTTAACTCAGAATCTGACATAGATGTGGCGGTAATCTCACCGTTTTATTTCCAGTCCGCCTGGAGATTCCTGCGACAAGGCGGCGCGATTCGTTCAAAGCTAACTTTGAGAGAGAGAGGATCTTGGGACGATCATAAGACAAACTTGGTCTACTGGGGTGCCATAGCAACCGATCGCCTCCTCCCTCGTTTTCCGTTCGGTGCGGAATGGCGAAGGGTGCTGGATGAAATTGATTCAAAGAGTGGCTCTAATTCGATAAATGTACGGGTGTATAATGATTATGATGCACTTAGATCTTATCAGATAAACTCTGTAAAGAACATGCAGCGAGACATAATAACTAAATCTGGATAAGCCGATGCAACGATACACGAAAACGACTAGTCGAACTGTGGCTTGGCTCAAGGGCGTTGCGGACAGTGAGAAGCTAATTCTCGCGCCCCCGTTCCAACGAAATCCTGTGTGGACGGTGAAACAGCAGAGCGCCCTTATAGAAACCATCTTGTTGGAATACCCAATACCTGAGCTCTACATGCAGGACGCTGTCGACACCGTTGGAAATGAGCAACATATTGTTGTTGATGGTCAGCAGAGAGTAAGAGCGGTTCTTGACTATATAGTTGGGGACTACGAGATATCTGATGATATTTCTAGATGGGCAGGCGTTTCTTTTGAGGATCTTGGACCGGACGAAAAGAAAAAAATATTTGAATACGACTTCGTGGTTCGCGTATTGCCGGAGATGGATGAAGAGCAAATTAGGTCGATATTCCAAAGGATAAATAGAACAAATATTGTATTGAATCCCCAAGAGCTCAGGCATGCCACATACTGGGGATCTTTCATTAAAACTATAGAAGAAGTTGCTGACTTGGAGTTTTGGGAGTTAAGTGGCGTGTTCACGGCGAATGATAGGCGCCGAATGCTGGATGCAGAGTACGTTAGTGAGTTAGCAATAGCTGACATGAATGGACTTCAAAACAAAAAGGCCAAGATAGAAGAATACTACCGTATTTATGAAACGGATTTTTCTGATTCAAGAAAACTGAAAAAGACATTTAATGCTGTCCTAAGCGAAATAGAGGCGATTTTACCGCAGATTCGCAAAACTCGCTGGCGTAAAAAATCGGACTTTTATACGCTTTTTTTATTCCTCGCAGCGGCGAAAAATTTATTGCCGATGACAGCAGGCGGGCGGAGAAAGATGAGAAGTGCGCTTCTCACGTTTGGAGATGAGGTGACTGCGCACATAGCGGGTGCAGAACGGTCATTAGATTTGGTGCATGATTCTTCCTTGGTAATAAAATATGCAAACAACGTTGAGAAAGCGGCCTCTGATCTTTCATCCCGGCGGAATAGGCGAGATGCCATCGCCGCTGCCTTAGATCCAATAATAGAAGCGGAGAAGTCATTCCAGGAGGAATTATCTGAAACAGATGAGAATGACGTGTAGACATGTGACGGGAAATGAACTTTTATCATTGCCGAAAAATCTGCCATAGATTGGCGCGTCAGCTTCTTTATTTTCGCTTCTCGTCACGGCTTGGCCATCTTAACTCGCGACGCGGGCTCGGCGGTGGGGCTGACGTAGGCGCTGGGCGGACGTTTGTTGAGAGGGCGGCTGGCCGGTGTTATCTGGAGCGCTAGGTGGGCAGTCAACCACGCCCCCACAAAATTTGCTGCCCCGCCATAACTCATCGATGAGCGGTGCCTAACGTGCGGCGGCGGCGGCACTTGACATCTTCCCTCCAATCCATCGCTACTGCTAATGCCGGGTGATGAAAACCAGAACGAAAGCCGAACCGACGAAAGCGGCCCAGGCCGGCCGCGCGCATCGCAGTCCGAAGCGTATCGTTGCGGTCGATCTGTTTTGCGGGGCGGGGGGATTGGCCTATGGTCTGAAATCGGCTGGCCTGAAGGTCGCCGCTGGTGTCGATTTGGATCCGCGTTGCCGTTTTCCGATCGAACAAAATTGCCAGGCCAAGTTCTTCGAACGTGATGTTGCGGAGGTCTCCGCCACTGATCTTCGCTCGTGGTTCGGGAAGGCTGACGTCCGGGTTCTGGCGGGTTGCGCGCCCTGTCAGCCATTTTCTACCTATTCCCAAAGTCGTAAGTCTCCGGATTCTCGGTGGGAATTGCTTCAGAGCTTCCAGCGGTTGGCTCTCGAGACATTGCCTGAGATCGTGACCATGGAGAACGTGGTTGGCCTCGCAACTCGCACGGTTTGGAGTGAATTTGTTGCTGCTCTTGAAAGTGTCGGTTACAATGTCCGGTGGGATGAGGTCGCCTGCACCGACTATGGCGTTCCACAGAAGCGAAAACGGCTAGTCTTGCTTGCCTCTCTGCTTGGGCCGATCAACCTCCCAGATCCGACGCATCGTGAAGCCCCGGTCACCGTTCGCGACGCGATTGCCCAACTTCCTCCGATTGCGGGTGGGGAGGCGGCCGGGTCGGACGCGCTGCATATTTCCAGCCGTCTGAGTGCCACCAACATGCGGCGCATCAGAGCGTCGCGCCCTGGAGGAACATGGCGGGATTGGCAGCCCGAACTGCGTGCCGAATGCCACCGTCGCGAAACAGGTGCAACCTACCCGGCTGTCTATGGTCGCATGGATTGGAGCAAGCCGTCTCCGACTATTACGACCCAGTTTTATGGGTTTGGCAGCGGTCGGTTTGGTCATCCCGAGCAGGATCGTGCTTTGAGCATTAGGGAGGCAGCAATCCTGCAATCTTTTCCGCCAGATTATCGTTTCGTGGAAACAACCGAAGATATCAGCTTTCGCGGACTGGGTATTCTCATCGGGAATGCCGTCCCTCCCAAACTCGCGCAAGCGATCGGGAAAGCAATTCGCGCACACGTCGAAGGACTGGAACTCCAGCCGCAATAACTGGCGGCGGTGGCTCTGGAATCGGTTCTCTATATCCCTCTAAATCAAGATACGTATCGATGTGGCGTAAAATAGCGCTCATGTAGGCAAGCGAATATCGGGCGATCCTTATGACATCATCAGTCGTATACTGCTTACCGACCTCCGAGAAAGACTCTGTACCGTGCGCCAGATCCTGCCTACGCGTCTTGACAGTCAGTAAATGGGCGCCGTGCTGAGTGAGGGCGAATTCGGTATTCGTTTCAAAGCCGTAAGTGGTGCCTGCCTCTCGAAGTTTTTTTGCGTCCACGTTGCCCGAGAACAATTTCTGAGGATCAAAGCTGCTCGCTATCAGGTCGATAGCAACGTGTCGGAGGCTGGTTAGGCGGTCGGCGCCAACATTATTCTTAAAATCATTCAGGATGCGGACACGGAATTTTTCCCGTAATTGGTCAAACGTCGTTCCGGTTCTACCAATTTCATCATATATAGCAAGAATACCTAATCGGGCCGATGCTTCGACTGCGTTGTATATGATCAGCAACGCTCCAGCGCGGAAGATTTTAAGTTCTTCATCGTGCCTGCGCGGCCCGCTCCTCTCGAGTTCGCGCTCGGCAACAACCATCACCGCCAGATAGCGGCGTACCTCAGACCGGCGCTTTTCAAACTCCGCTAGGAAGGACCTCACTCGCGTAGCAGGTGGTCGCGGACGAACTCGATACGAGCGGTGATCCTGGGCCTGGAATTGGCACCGTCAGATGTTACCAGCTTCGTAAATTCATTTCCGTAGGCCCAGTCAGCTACCTCCGCGGGGCTAACATTCAAGTCAGGCCGCTCCCGCAATGCTAAGGCTGTTCCCACGGCAATCGCCTCGAAACGAACTCGTGGAATTCGAGTGTTGGTGCTCGATTTCCGGAATCCATGCTGAAAGTTGTCCGCGACAAAGCGAAGCATATTACGCCATTCGTATCGCATAGAAGGTCCGTCACGCGTCAAATCGAAACTCGCTTTCGACGCGATATATTCATCCACAAAATCAATAACGCTTCGCTTGAAGTCATCATATGCTTCCGTATAGGCAAAGAAGCGCACCACCAACTCGTCATAGTCACGGCGCTTAATCGATGATGGCGAAAGCGGCGCGATTTCTCGCAGTTTAGGATCGTTTGCTAACTCAGAAACGAACGACAGGAATGTTCCCTTTAGTACACCACGTCGAACTTCCATAGGGTTGAGCGGCTCACCGCCCGAGTTGATCCTATCGAACATATCACGACGCATCTCCTCGTCCGCCTTCTCGGTCAACTCGATTAAACGGATTGTCGTACGGAGAAATCGTCGTCGCCTTGATGGCAGCAGATCATCCAACTTAGTTCCATTAAGAGCATCAAGTTTTGTTAGCTTTTCCAACTGAAGCTCATTCGTTAGATACGCCGCGAGGGTTCGAATTCTTTGGGTGCCGTCAACGATTTCCAAACGTCCGGAAAGTTCTTCGTCCTCAGATCCGACGTCGGCCACAAATAGGTAGGGCACTGGCAGTCCGATCATGACGGATTCAATAAAACGCGATTGCTGTTTAACAGACCAAACAAAACTACGCTGGTAGTCTGGAACGAATATTTCGTTAGTTCCATCTTCTGCGCCAATAAGGTATTTTGGTACAAGTACTTCTATGGGATATTCTCTGATCGTGTAATCTACATCTCGCATGTGCGCGCGAATCTGCTCTTCGCCCTCTTCCTGCGCCCGCCGTCGCCGTTCGGAATCTAACTGGTCTTGGAACAGGTCGGTCGACATTGCCGCATCTCCTGCCCGTCGAGTCGGGCAATCCATTGAGTATCTATCTTAACGCTCTGGTGGCTTCGGTCCATTCCCGGACTTTAGGCGGCGGCCGTGGTCGCCTTGTTGGCCCTTTTGATAAGGGCACCTGTAGCTTTCTTAATGGTCGTTTTGGCTGCCTTAGCTGCCTCTCCATCCAGCGTATCGCGTTTGATGATCTCAATCGTCAGCAGCGCACGGAGCTCTTCGTCGCTCGTCTTCAACCCCGAAAATAGTCGCCGCATCTCTTTCCGTAGCCCGCCGACCATCGCGTCGCCGAGCAACAGTTCGGCGATCACGTGTCGATTGAGGATCAGCGCTTGCTGATGGAATTGGTGAAGCGCGTCGGTGGTGATGCTCTCGCGGCAAAGCATGAAGAGCTTCCCCAGATCATCAGCCGAACGCGCCGACAGCGTGGCCATGTCGAAGCAGTAAATTTCCTCCCAGTCGATCGGCTGGGCGAACTTGATGCGATATACCTTCCAGACGATTGCATTGGTCAAGAGAACCCATTCGATGCCCTCGTGGGCCCCATAATTGACCGCCTGCCGCAGGTGGTTGTTATTCAACGACGTACCGGCGGATTTGATCTCGGCGAGATAATGAATCTTGTTTCCGATCTTGACCGCCAAGTCGCAGAAAGTGCCGCGAATCTGCTGCTCGCTAGTTAGTTCGAGATATTTGTCGTAGCCGAAAATGTCGGTCAGCATGTCCTTGCAAACGGTAACCGTGTCAGCTTCGGAAATGTCCCTCTCCGCCAGCTTTCGGATTATCGGCTGATATCTCTTTAGCCCTGCGACAAGACGGTCCTGTACCTTCTTGGGTATCTTGACGGTATTCATCTTAGCCCCCTCCGAATTATTGGGGGCAGCTTAGCGGTAGAGTGTCACTGCGCAACCTCAGACCGTAACTCCAAGGAGCTACAAAAAAGCCGGACGCGGTTTTCCGCGCCCGGCCAAATTGTCTCGTAACCTACCCCTCAGAGCCCAAACGAAACCCGCGCATAGCCAAACTGCCCCGGCACATCATAAGTGGTCGGATCGAAGTTCGCGCTGTCGCAGGTGAAGCAGGCCGGGGGATCCCGGTCGAACACGTTGTTCACCCCGAGCGTCAGCCGCACGCGGTGGTCCATCCAGGAAGGCGAGAAGTATAGCTGCACGTCGCCGTAGAGCACGCGGCCCATGGTGTGCACGCCGTCCCGTTCCGCCACCTTGCTGATGTAGCGGCCAGTGAAGGACGCGCCATAGCCGAGCGTGGACCAGTCGATCGTCGCGTTCGCCTTGAAGCGGGGATAGGCCTGGTCGGGGCTGCCGCGTTCCGTGCCGGCGAACTGGAGCGTCGGGGCGCCGAGATCGGCGGGCGGCAGGACATCATATTTCAGCAGCCAGGCGGCATTGACCGCCAGGCCGACTGTGCCCCCTGCGACATCGCGCGAGCGGAAGTTGAACGAGGCGTCGATGCCGTCAGTCTCGATCGCGTTGAGGTTGAGCAGCCGGGCATTGATGCTGGCCACCGCGCCGCTGCCCGTGCGGCGGACCGCGGCGCAGCTGATCGGATCCGCATTGAACGCGCAGCGCGTGAGCGTGAGCGTGGCGGGGACCGAGTCGATCGCGTTCTTCAGGCTGATCTTGTACCAGTTGACCTCCAGGCTGAGCGCGCTCGAGAAGCCGCGTGCCCAGCTCGGGCTGTAGACGCCGCCTGCCGTCCAGGTCTTGGCCGTTTCCGGCTTCAGCGCGGTATTGCCCTGGGAGAAGACGCCGAGCTGACCGCCGACCGGCTCGGCATAGCTGCCATTGGCAGGGACGCCGTTGGCGATGCAGTTCGCCTTCACCGTCGCGTTGGTCTGGAAGAAGCCGCCGGGCGCGCTGGTGCAGGGATCGTCGATCGTCGCGTCGAAGCGCGACGGGCCTGCATAAAGCTCACCGATGCTCGGGGCGCGCAGGCTCTCGGCAAAGCCGCCGCGCAGCAGCAGGTCGGCGACCGGCTTCCACAGGCCGGACGCGGTGTAGGTCGTGTTGCTGCCGAAGGACGAATAGTTGGAATGGCGGACCGCACCGTCGAGCTCCAGCTTTTCGAAGAAGGGCTGGTGGCTGAGGATCGGCACGCGGATTTCGCCGTAGAATTCGTCGACGTTGAAGCCGCCGCGGGCCGGGCTGGTCGGCACGTCGGCGCCGAGGCCGGCGACGATCAGCGGATCGGGATCGTAGCTCGCCTGCTGATCGCGGTGCTCATAGCCGATCGCGACGCCGACCGGGCCGGCGGGCAGATCGAACAGGTCGCCCGACAGGTTGGCGGTGAAATCGGCGAGGCGCTGGTTGCTCTTGTCGCGTTCGTCGAAGGTCACATAATTCAGCATCGGTTGCGTGATCGAGCCCGCGCCGCCGAAGATGTTGAAGGGCACGCACTCACCGGTGCAGGCCGAGAGCGGGCCGAGCGCGCGGGCGAGCTTGGCCGCGTTGAGGTTGCCGGTGAAGAGCTGGTGCGCGTCGTTATTGCCGTAGACGCCGTTCACGTCCCAGTACCAGCGGTGATCGCCGATGTTGAACGATCCGTCGAAGGTGAGGGTGGCCGACATGGTGTCGACATTCTGGGTGAAGGTGCGCTGGCCGCCCTCGACGAAGCGGCGGCGGATGGTCGAGTAGTTGGCGGGGGTGCCGTCCGCGCCCGAGGAGAGGGTGACGCCGAACGGGTTGTACGGGTTGGTGGCGTCGACCGAGATGGTGTCGAGCAGGTTGCCGTTGCCGGCGTCGGGCCCGACGAACAGCGGGAGGAAGGCCGCGAGGGTGGTCGAGTGGCGGTGGTTATAGACCAGCTTCACCCGCATGTTGATGTTGTCGGTCAGCTCCTGCTTGAAGTTGAAGAAGGCGCCGTAGCGTTCCGACGGGGTAAGCAGGTAGTTGTAGGGCGCGAAGTTGAAACTGTCGGTGGCCGAGGAATAGTTGCGGAAATCGGCCGGGTAGGTCGGGCGGCCGGCGACCGGCGCGCGCAAAGTGAGGCTCTGGCCGAGCACGTCGAAACGGCCATTGGGGATCGCGCTGGAGCAGCCGCCGGAAGCGCAGCTCGTGCCGCCGGGGGTGGGGAATTGCGAGATCGCGCGGTCGCGGGTGCTGACCGCTTCCTGCTTGGCGTAGCTGGCGCCGAACACGACGGAGGTGCCGCTGTCCGGCGACTGGATGCCGTAGCTTGCCTCGAGATTCCAGGTGTGGCCGTCACCCGCGCGGTAGGTGCCGAATTGCGCCGACGCCTTGAGCCCGACCTGCGCCTGTTTGGTGATGATGTTGACGACGCCGGCAACCGCATCCGACCCGTAGAGCGGGGACGCGCCGGATTGCAGCACCTCGACACGCTCGATCATGTTGGTGGGGATTTCGTTGAGGTCGACCGAGGCGGGGATGCCGCCCGCGGCCGAGCCGTTGACGAAGCGCAGGCCGTCGACCAGCACGAGTGTGCGCTTGGCGGCGAGATAGCGCAGGTCGATCTCGGCCGAACCCGAGCTGACGCCGGTGCCGTCGGGCGGGCCGCCGATATTGCCGGCATTGTTGACCTTGGTGTTGAGGCCGCCCGCGGCGCTGGGCAGGCGTTGCAGCACGTCGCCGATCGAGGTGAGGCCGGTGCGGGCGATGGCGGTCTCGTCGACGGTGACGACGGGCTTGTCCTGGTCGAGCGGGCTTCGGCGGATGCGCGACCCGGTGACGACTATGTCTTCGCTGCCGGCGGCGGTGTCGGCGGGCGTATCCTGTGCCTGGGCCGGTACGGCCGAGAAGCCAGCGATGAGTGCCAGCGACGCTATGCCGGCAAGTTTCCCCAATTTGATCTCGCGCATGATGTCATCTCCTGAACCACGCCCCCCGAGACATCCCCCCTGTTTTTTGCCCTGTCACAAAGGTGAAACGGCGCGGGGGATGCTGGCAAGGAAAGATGGCAGGGTGGGCGGGTTTGTTGCGCGTTTGTTGCGGGAGCGTGCTTTGCGGGAGACAGTTGGGGCCGGTTTCGGTTGTGTCCGTGCGGCGGACAGAAAAAGGGGCGGTGGGCGATCGAACCATCGATCGCCCACCGCCCCGAATGCGGCCAGAAGAGCCGGATCAGAAGTTGAACCGGATTCCTGCGTTGGCGCTGAAGCTCTTGAGCTCCGAGCTGTCGTCGATATTGCCGGCGATAAAGGCCGAGATGCGGCCGTTCCGCGCATGGCTCATGACGCCGAACGAGTAGCGGATCGCGTCGTCCCAGGTCGCGGTGTCGAGCGCGAAGACCGTCGCCGGGGTGCCGAAGCTGAAGCTGCCCTGATCGCCGCGCGACCAGTTCTTCAGGGCCGAGGCGCTGACGAAGGGCTCGACCACGATCTTCTCCTCGCTGCCGGCGCGGTAGGACACGCGGAGGCCGGCCTGGCCGACCTTGGTCTTGTCCTTGCCCGGCATATAGGCGCTGATCGCGTCGATCGTCAGATTGTCGATCGAGCTGTCGGCATAGTTGAAGCCGATGAACGGCGTCGCCGCGAAGCCCAGCGCACCGCCGAAGCGGTAGGAGGCGTGGACCGAGCCGGCGGTCGCGCTGCCGTCGAGCTTCTGCGGGGCGCCGGTGCCGAACAGCGAGGGCAGGACGACATCGTATTTGCGCCATTCGCGGCGGATCGTGCCGTCGAGCGTGAAGGCCCCGTTGCTGACCGCGAGATAGCCGCCGGCAAAGCTCGTATCGACTGCCACGCGTTCCACGCCGGCCGAGGTGGCGCCGTCATACCAGCCGCCAAGCGCGCCGACATGCAGGTTCCAGTTGCCGCCGAGGGTGATGCCGAGGTCGGCGCCCATCTGGATCGCCTGATGCTCGGTGCGGATCCGGCTGGCCGAGCTGAGCACGACGCCGCCGCCGGTGATGGTCGAGGCGATGACCTGCTTGGTGTGGCCGGTGGCGCCGCGCATCCACAGGCTGAAGCGCTTGTCGCCCGGGGCTGCGTCGGTGCGTGAGGTCACATAGGGGCTGATCGGCTCGTCGAGCAGCAGCGATGCGGCCTCGGCGACATAGCTCAGGTTGCCGAGCGACGTGGCGGACGGGTTGATCTGCTGGATCAGGCCGAACTGGGTGGTGCTGCCGGCTTTCCGCCCGAAGCTTTCGAGCACGAAACCCGTGGTCGGGAACACCGTGTTCGAGGTGAAGGCAGTGGCGGGTGCGCCGCCCGAGGCCGTCACCACCGGCAGGAACCCGCCGGGGACGAAGGCGCGGGCGCCGACGCGGTTCATCGTCACATTGGTGTTGCCCGAGGCCGTGCCGCCGATGTTCAGGCGGTCGGCGGTGGCGGTGACGGTGCTGTAATCGGCGAAGAACTGGCCGCCGCCGCTATAGGCGCCGCCGACCGTGACCACATTGCTCGTCAGGTTGTTCTGGGCATTGATGATGCCGGTATTGGCCATCGTGCCGTTGGTGGTGAAGCCCCCGGCGCCGGCGAAGTTGATCCAGCCCGTATTGGTGGTGTTGCCGAGGAAGGTGACGGTGCCCCCGGCGCCGATATTGGCGGTGCCGGCGTTGACGAAGTTGGTCGAGGCGCTGGAGGCGCCGGACCCGAAGTTCGCCGTGGCGCCGAGCGCGTTGGTGATCGTCGAGGTCGCGACGTTCGAGCCGGTGACGTTGACCGCGCCGTTCAGCGTGCCGGTGTTGGTCAGCGTGAAGCTGCCACCGGTGAGCGTGGCGATCACCGCGCTGCCGGTGCCGGTGAGCGTGCCGGCATTGACGACCGATCCGCTGCCGGTGCCGGTCGCCGTCATCCGGATGCCGGCGGTGCCCGAGATCGTCCCGGCATTGGTGACCGCGAGCGCCGCGTCGACGCTGCGCAGGTCGATGCCGATGATGCCGGTGGTCGTGCCCGAACCGACCTGGTTGACGGTGAGCGCGCCGACGGCGCCGACCCCGGTCGAGGTCAGCCGCACGCCGATATTGTCGCCGTCGACCAGGCCGGCATTGTTGACGGTGATCGCCCCCGAGACGGTTGCCTGGTCGATGCCGACGAGCGGGTCGATCACGCCGGTCGTGCCGATGTTGGTGACGATGTTGCCGATCGTCGAGGTGCTGCCGATGCCGGCGGCGCCGGCGTTGATCCGGCCGTTGACGTTGATCGTCGTGGTGCCCGAGGACACGCCGCTATCGGTGCGGATGCCATAGGCGGTCGCCGTATTGGCCGTGATCGTGCTGCCGCCAGTCAGGGTGACGTTGATCGTGCCGGTGTTCGCCGCAGCGGCCGCGTTCACGGCGATGATCGCCGAGTTGCCGGTGGACGTGACACTGCCCGTGGTCACTGCGATGTTGCCGCCGTTCGACCGAGCAAAGACACCGTTGCCGGTGGTCGCGGTGACCGGGCCGACCGTGGTGACCGTCGTCGAGCCCAGGCCGAGATTCTCGGCATCGATGCCGAATTGCCCGGCGACAGATCCGTTGGTGGTCACGGTGACGTTGCCGGTTGCCGCGGCGGGAAGGATCGCGGCGACCACGCCGGCGTTGCCGGCCTGGACGTTGCCGTTCGCCACGACGGTGACGGAACCGGTGGTCGACAGGCTCTGCACGTCGATCGCATCGCGGGTCGCGCCCGTGGCGGTAACCGCGCCGGTGGTGACGCTGATGCTGCTCCCGATCGCCGTATCGCGAACGAGGATGCCGTCGCCGCCGGTCGCGCTGCTCGCGCCGGAGATGTTGACCAGGACACTGCCCGCGCCGTTGTTGCGGATGTTCGCGCCGTCGCCGTTCAGCCCGACGAACCCGCCGGTGCCGGTGACCGCGATGTTGCCGGTGCCGCCGGTCCCGCCCACGAGGGTCAGGCCGCGCGTCGCGCCGGTCACGGTGTTGGCGACCGCGACGGTCACCCCGCTGTTGCCGGCTGCCATGATGCCTTCGGCGGCCGTGCCAGTGACGGTGCCATTGGCAGTGACCCCGACCGTGCCGGAGCCATTGTTAAGGGCGAAGATGCCGGTCGTTCCGGAGGTTGTGCCGGCAGTGACATTGACCGCACCCGTACCCGCCGCGGCGACCTGTTGAGCGACGATTGCGGCGGCGCCGGTGGAGGAGACGCTGCCTGTGGCGACCGTGACGTTGCCGCCGGTAGCCAGCGCGAAGATGCCGTTGCCGGTGGTCGTGGTGACCGGGCCGACCGTGGTGACGCTGGTCGAGCCAGTGCCAAAGTTCTCGGCATCGATGCCGAACCGGGCGTCGATCGATCCGTTGGTCGTCACGTTGATGTTGCCGGTTCCCGCGGCCGGGAAGATCGCGGCCACTACGGCGGCATTGCCGGCCCGAAGGTTGCCGTTGGCCACGACCGTGAGGTTGCCGGTCGTCGAAAGGCTCTGGACGTCGATCGCATCCATGCCGCCAGCCAGTGCGGTGACCGCGCCAGTGGTGACGCCGATGTTGCCGCCGATCGCGGTGTTGCGCACCACGATGCCCTCGCCGCCGGTCGAGCTGCTCGCGCCGGAGATGTCGACCGTGACGGTGCCCGCGCCGTTGTTGAGGATGTTGGCCGCATCGCCGGTGCCACCGACGAACCCGCCGGGACCGGTCACCGAGATGTTCCCGGCGCCGCCGGTGCCGCCAATCAGGCTCAGGCCGCGCGTTGCGCCCGTCACCGTGTTGGCGACGTTGACCGTCACCGCATCGTTGCCGCTCGCATTGATGCCCTCGGCGAGCGTGCCTGTGACCGTACCGTTCGCGGTGACGCTGAGCGTGCCCGGGCCATTGTTGAGCGCGAAGATGCCGGTCGTGCCGGATACGTTGCCTGCGGTCACATTGACCGCACCCGAACCCGCCGCCCCACTATGCTGCGCGACGATCGCAATATTGCCGGTCGAGGTGACGTCGCCCGCGTTCACCGTGACCGCGCCGGCTGTCGACAGCGCGAAGATGCCGTTGCCGGTCGTCACGTTAACCGGGCCGACCGTGGTGACACTGGTGGAACCCGTGCCGAAGTTCTCGGCATCGATGCCGAACCGCGCGTCGATCGAGCCATTGGCCGTCACGTTGATGTTGCCGGTCGCGGCCGCCGGGAAGATCGCCGCCACCATGGCGGCATTGCCCGCCTGGATGTTGCCATTGGCGACCTCAGTGATGTCGGCGGTCAGCGACTGGGTCTGGACGTCGATCGCGTTCTTGCCCAGCGTCAGCGCGGTCACCGCACCCGTGGCGACGCTGATGTCGCCACCAAGCGCGGTATCGCGAACGATGAAGCCATTGCCGCCAGCCGAGCTGCTCGCGCCCAAGACGTTGACCGTGACGGTGCCGGAGCCATTGTTCGTGATGTTCGCCGCATCGCCGGTGCCGCCGACGAACCCGCTGCCGGTAACCAGGATGTCGCCGCTACCGCCGGTGCCGCCGACAAGCGTCAAACCGCGCGTAGCGCCGGTCACCGTGCCGAGAGTCAGGATCCCTACCGCGTCGTTGCCGGTTGCGACAATGCCCTCGGCGCCGGTCCCGGTCACATTTCCCGTCGCGATGACGCTGGTGAAACCCGTGCCCGAATTTGTAGCTTCGATACCGGTCGTACCTGAGACATTGCCGGCGATAATGTCGATATAGCCAGCACCTGCTGCCTTCGTCTGGCGAGCGATAATGGCGGTGTTGCCGGTCGAGGTGACGTCACCCGCGGTCACGGCGACATTACCGCCGCTGGTCCGCGCGAAGATGCCGTTGCCGGTCGTCACATTGACCGGGCCGACCGTGGTGACATTCGTGGAGCCCGACCCGAAGTTCTCTGCGTCGATGCCGAACCGCGCGTCGATCGTGCCATTGGCGGTCACGTTGATGTTGCCGGTCGCCGCAGCATTGAGAAGCGCCGCCACCATGCCGGCATTGCCGGCCTGGATGTTGCCATTGGCGACCTCGGTGAGGTTGCCAGTCAATGTCTGGGCCTGGACGTCGATTCCGTCCTTGCCCGCCGTCAGCGCGGTCACCGCGCCGGTAGTGATGTTGATACTGCCGCCGATTGTCGTGTCGCGAACGAAGATACCCTCGCCGCCAGCCGAACTGCTCGCGCCCGAGATATCGACGATGATAAAGCCACTGCCGTTGTTGAGAATATTGGCCGCATCGCCGGTGCCGCCGACGAACCCGCCGGCGCCATTCACCACGATGTTGCCGCTGCCGCCGGTCCCACCGACCAGCGACAGGCCGCGCGTCGCGCCGGTCACCGTGTCGCCGACCGTCACGAACACGGCGTCATTGCCGATCGCCTTGATGCCTTCGGCGAAAGTACCGGTCACCGTGCCGTTGGCGACGATGCTGATAGAGCCAGCGCCGAAATTATGCGCATCGATGCCCGTCGTGCCCGAGACATTACCCGCGGTCACATTGACTACGCCAAGACCGGCGGCCTTGGTCTGCTGGGCGATGATCGCGGTGTTGCTCGTCGAGGTCACGTCGCCCGCGGTCACGATGACATTGCCGCCGGTCGCGAGCGCGAAGATGCCGTTGCCGGTCGTCACATTGACCGGGCCGACCGTGGTGACACTGGTGTGGCCCGAACCAAAATTCTCGGCATCGATGCCGAACCGCGCATCGATCGACCCATTGGCGGTCACATCGATATTGCCGGTCGCGGCGGCATTGAGAATCGCCGCCACCATGCCGGCATTGCCGGCCTGGATGTTGCCGTTCGCGACCTCGGTGATGTTGCCGGTCAGCGACTGGGCCTGGACGTCGATGCCGTCCTTGCCTGCCGTCAGCGCGGTGACCGCGCCCGTCGTGACGCTGATATTGCCGCCTGCGGCCGTATCGCGAACGAAGATACCTTCGCCGCCGGCCGAGCTGCTCGCACCCGATATGTCGACTGTTACGGTGCCGGAGCCGTTGTTGAGGATGTTGGCCGCATCGCCAGTGCCACCGACGAACCCGCCGGTGCCGGTCACCGAGATGTCGCCGGCGCCGCCGGTGCCGCCGACCAGGCTCAGGCCGCGCGTCGCGCCGGTCACCGTGTTCCCGACCGCCACAGCCACGCCAGCGTTGCCGACAGCCTTGATGCCCTCGGCGAAAGTGCCGGTTACCGTGCCAGTGGTGCCGATGCTGATCTCGCCGGTGCCGAAGTTACGCGCGTCGATACCCGTCGTGCCCGAGACATTGCCTGCGTTCACACCAACGACGCCACTGCCGGCGGCCTTGGTCTGCTGCGCGATGATCGCGGTGTTGCTGGTCGCCGTGACATCGCCCGCGTTCACCGCGATATGGCCACCGGTCGACAGCGCGAAGATGCCGTTGCCGGTCGTCACATTGACCGGGCCGATCGTGGTGACAAAGGTGTTGCCCGACCCGAAGTTCTCGGCGTCAATGCCGAACCGCGCATCGATCGAGCCATTGGCGGTCACAGCGATGTTGCCGGTGCTTGCAGCGTTGAGAATCGCCGCCACCATGCCGGCATTGCCGGCCTGGATGTTGCCGTTCGCGACCTCGGTCACATTGGCGGTGAGCGACTGGGTCTGGACGTCGATGCCGTCCTTGCCCGCCGTCAGCGCGGTGACCGCGCCCGTGGTGACGCTGATATTGCCACCAGCCGCGGTATCGCGAATGACGAAGCCCTCACCGCCAGCCGAGCTGCTCGCGCCCGCGATGGCGACCGTGACGGTGCCGGCGCCATTGTTCTTGATGTTGACCGCATCGTCGGTGCCACCGACGAACCCGCCCGCGCCGAGCACCGCGATATTGCCGGTTCCGCCGGTCCCGCCGATCAGGCTCAGACCGCGCGTCGCGCCGGTCACCGTCTGATTCACCGCCACGAGGACGCCGGCGTTGCCGTTCGCCTTGATGCCCTCGGCGAAAGTGCCCGTTACCGTGCCAGTGGTGCTGATGCTGATCGCGCCGGTGCCGAAGTTACGCGCGTCGATGCCCGTCGTGCCCGAGACATTGCCCGCGGTCACGCCAACCACGCCAGTGCCGGCGGCCTTGGTCTGCTGGGCAATGATCGCGGTGTTGCCGGTCGAGGTCACATCGCCCGCATTCACGATGACATTGCCGCCGGTCGACAGCGCGAAGATGCCGTTGCCGGTCGTCACATTGACCGGACCAACCGTGGTGACAAAGGTGTTGCCCGACCCGAAGTTCTCGGCGTCGATGCCGAACCGGGCGTCGATCGACCCATTGGCGGTCACATCGACATTGCCGGTGCTTGCAGCATTGAGAATCGCCGCCACCATGCCGGCATTGCCGGCCTGGATGTTGCCGTTCGCGACCTCGGTGACGTTGGCGGTCAGCGACTGGGTCTGGACGTCAATGCCGTCCTTGCCAGCCGTCAGCGCGGTGACCGCGCCCGTGGTGACGCTGATATTGCCACCAGCCGCGGTATCGCGAATGACGAAGCCCTCACCGCCAGCCGAACTGCTCGCGCCCGAGATGTCGACTGTTACGGTGCCGGAGCCGTTGTTGAGGATGTTGGCCGCGTCGCCAGTGCCACCGGCGAACCCGCCGGTGCCGGTGACTGAGATGTTGCCAGTGCCACCGGTGCCGCCGATCAGGCTCAGACCACGGGTCGCGCCGGTCACGGTATCGGCGACGTTCACCGTCACCGCGCCGTTGCCGGTCGCCTTGATGCCTTCGGCGAACGTGCCGGTGACGGTGCCATTGGCCGTGATGCTGATTGCGCCAGTGCCGTTGTTGAGCGCGAGGATGCCGGTGGTGCCGGAGACGTTGCCTGCGGTCACGTCGACATTGCCCGCACCCGCAGCGCTGGTCTGCTGCGCCACAATCGCGGTGTTGCCGGTCGAGGTCACGTCGCCTGCGGTGACGGTGACATTGCCGCCGGTGGCCAGCGCAAAGATGCCGTTGCCGGTGGTCACATTGACCGGGCCGACGGTGGTCACACTGGTGGAACCGGTGCCGAAGTTCTCGGCGTCGATGCCGAACCGGGCGTCGATCGCGCCGTTGGCGGTGACGTCGATATTGCCGGTCCCCGCAGCCGGGAAGATCGCGGCCACGATGCCGGCATTGCCCGCCTGGACGTTGCCATTGGCGACGATCGTGACATTGCCAGTCAGCGACTGGCTCTGAGCGTCGATTCCGTCCTTGCCGCCGGTCAATGCGGTGACGTTGCCAGCGGTGATCGAAATGCCAGTGCTCGTGGCGACGTCGCGTACGGTGATACCTTCGCCCGACGCCGCAAAGACGTTGCCGGAAACGTTGATGTTGACCGAACCCACGCCGCCCGTCTGCACCGCATCGAGCGCGTTGCCGGCGCCGTTGTTGGTGATGCTGCCACCGGTGTAAATGATCGGGCCGCCGGCCGCCGTCAACGACAGGGCGGCCGTGCCCCCTGCGGTCGGCGTATTGCCGGCATCGACGCTGATCGTGCCGTTGTTGGTGACGGTGATCCCGCCGGCGGCGGTGTTGGTGACCGCAAGGCCGTTCCCGCTCACCGTCGTTCCCGCGTCGACATTGAGGATGATCGGCGTGGCGATCGGGCCCGAATAAGCGCGGTCGTTGGGCGGATTGGCGGGATAGGTCGTGTCGGTGGTAACGGTGTTGTCGCACACGACGGTGACGCCACCCACGAGGCAATCCGCCCAGGCCTGTCCCGGCGTCAGCAGGCTCGCGCCCGCAACGACGGCGGCACCGATAGTGGACCGCAAGGCGAGCCGACTCGCCTGCGAGCGCAGGTTCCTTTGCAATGTCGATTTGTTGGAAGCCTGACCGGGAGTCGTCGTGGAAAGACCATCGAGGTTCTGTACGCACACCATATATCTGCCCCTTTGTAGTGCAGCGAAATAGGTGCGACCCCGGATCATGCCGAAGCTATATTATTGTTTTTCCGAGGCCCCTATCGACGAGGCATTGATCTGAGTCAACCGAGTCGGACTCATGGCGGCGCGCGCCAGCGACATCTTGCACCAGTAACGGTTCCTTCTCCGCTTGCCCTAATCGAAGATATTCTTCGGTTTTCCGAATTGAAAGCGGCCAGGTCGACTCGACCCTAGTCCTGCTGCGCATAGGCCTTGACCAGGTCGAACAGGAAATCCCGCCCGACATAGACCGAGCGCACTTCGCGCCGTTCGTTCAGGCCGTGGGTGCCGTTGCCGTCGGGGTCGCTCCAGCCGCCGGGTACGCCATAGGTCGGGATGCCGATCGGGGCGATAAAGGTGGCGTCGGTCGCACCCGTCATCATGGCGGGGATGAGCGACACGCCCGGGAAATACCGCGAGACGAGTTTTTCCGCGGGGCCCATGATCTTCGGGTCGAGCGGCGGGGGGACGGCGACGGGGCGGAGGCGGCCGACGAGAGTGACCTTCACCTTCGGGTCGCCGATCGCCGTGATCAGCGCGGCGCGGGTGGTGTCGGCATCCTCGCCGGGGACGATCCGGCAGCTCACCGTCGCCTTGGCCCGTTGCGGCAGCGCGTTCACGGCGTGCCCCGCCTCCAGCATGGTCGCCACGCAGGTGGTGCGCAGCATCGAATTATGGGTGCGGTCGGACGACACGATCGCCTCCGCGGCGCGATCGGCCGGGTTGGCGGCGAGCGCGACCATGGCGCGGCCGACGGCGTCCTTCTGCTCGGCGCCGGCTTTCGCGAAATAGGCACGCGTGGTGTCATTGAAATGGACCGGGAATTTGTAGGCGCGCAGCTTTTCGATCGCGTCGGCGAGCTCGTAGATGGCGTTGTCGTCGATCGGGATCGAGCTGTGGCCGCCGATATTGGTCGTCTCCAGCTCGAAGGCGCGATTGGATTTCTCGCCAATCTGGATCGCCTGGCTAACGACCTTGCCATGCCCGTCGGTGGTGCCGCCGCCGCCTTCGTTGAGCGCGAATTCGGCGGCGATGAGATCGGGCCTGTTCTCGGCGAGCCATTGTGCGCCGTTCATGCGGGCGCCGGATTCCTCGCCGCAGGTGAGGGCGAGCTTGATCGTGCGCTTGGGTTTGTAGCCCTGCTGCTTGAGGCGGATCAGCGTGTCGACCCAGACCGCGACCATCGCCTTCATGTCCGAGGTGCCGCGGCCGTAGAAATAGCCGTCTTCCTCAATGAACTTGTAGGGATCGCGCGTCCAATCCTCGCGCCGGGCATTGACCACGTCGAGATGGCCGAGGAGGAGCATCGGCTTCGCTTTGGGTGAGGTGCCCGGGAGTTGGGCGACGAGGCCGCCGTCGAGCGGGAATCCGTCGACCTTGAACAGAGTGACCTGATCGTCGGTGTAGCCGGCAGCCTTGAGGCGGGCGGCCATCTTCTCCGCGACGGCGGTGCAGCTGCCGGTGGACACCGACGTGTCGGTCTCGACGAGTTCCTTGTAGAGATCGCGGAAGGCCAGCTGGTCGGGGCGGGGGGTGATCGCCTGAGCGGCGGCGGCGTGGGTCGCGAACAGGGCGAGGGCAGTGGCGGCAGCTGTGGCGAGCGATTTCATGCGATGTCCCCCGGGGTGTCGCGGCGAGGCTAGGGGGGCGGTTCGGGGGGTGTCAAACGCTTCTGGTGGGGCGGGTTCACTTACCTCCGTCATGCCGGACTTGTTCCGGCATCCACCGTTCCACGAGAGCCTCGGTGCCTGGTTTGCGGCACGGTGGACCCCGGAACAAGCCCGGGGTGACGATGGGGGTGGGGCAGGGCGCCCGCCTCAGTCCGAAGCCCCACCCACCAGCAGGATATGCGCAGCGCGATCGATGAAGGTCGGATCGCTGGCGCAGAAATGTTCGAGGCGGGCGAGGCTGGCTTCGAGCGCCAAGTCCTCGGTCGCCGGGTTCCAGTCGCTTTCCGTGCGGAAGCGGCTGTGGAAGACGTCAATGCCGGCGATCTCGCGGATCGCGCAATGCGGGGCGAATAGCGCGCGGAACTCGCGGGCGCTGAACAGGTGAAGGCCGAATTCGAGATGGCGGCCGTCGACCAGGTCGATCTCCAGCCGATCATGGGCATGGTCCTGATGGAAATGGCGGACCTTCTCCATGCCGGAGATGAAGATCGATGGGAGGCTGCCAGTCGAGCGGACGGTGGCGATCAGGGCGCCGTCCGTGACCCGGGCCAGCGCGCGGGCGACCGCGGGGAGTCGCGCAGGGGCGACATGGTTGAGCACGCCGTAGAGACAGAGCGCGAGGTCGCAGGCGTGGCGGCCTTCCTGTTCGAGCGTTTCTAGGATGTCGCCGACTGCAAAGGTCAGGCCGATGCGGGGATCGGTGACATCGGTGGCAGCCTGGCGGGCGAGGCCGATCATTGCGGGGGAGATGTCGATGCCGTGGCCCTCGATTGCGGTGAAGCCGAGCGCGCGGGCGCGGGTGACGGTGCGCAGCAGCCAGGTACCCGGGCCGCAGCCGAGATCGAGGATGCGGATGGCGTGGCGGCCCTGGGCGCGCAGTTCGATCAACGCCTTGTCGATGCGCTGCCACAATTCGCGGTCGGCGAAACCGTAGCGGCCGGAGAAATCACCGTCGCCATCGGCATAGTCGCGATAGTCGATGCCGGCGGCGTCATAGGCGAGCGCGATTTCTGTGCCGCCCGGTAGCGGGTCGGGGTCGGGAATGGGGGCGTCGAAAGCGATATGGCGGGTTGCCATCGGATGCTCCTGGAGAGGGGATATTCAGTTGTCGGCGTTGCGGAACGGCTTCAGCGATAAGGGTCCCTGAATCCGAGCGTGACGTCCGGGCGCGGCTTTCGCGCCGGGCTGAGGCGGCAGGCCAGAGCGAGGGCGATCAGCGCGAGGCCGATCAGGCCGATCACCAGCAGGCCGGTGAGATCCGGTGTCATCGTCTTCCTCCATGTCAGGCCGCGAGGGTGGAGGTGAGCGGGGCGCTCACCAGCTCCACCGTCGCGCCGGGGAAGGCGTGGCGTTCGAGGCGGGCGAAATGGAGGGCGGCGTCGCGCGAAATAAACACGCCCTCGATCAGGCCGTGATTTTCCTGGACCATCCAGCGGCCGCGGCGATCCTGCCCGACCTGGAGGATATGGGGTGTCGCACCGGGATCGGCGGGACGGGTGTGCATCGAGATGCTCCTGCGCCGGCAATGGGGCCGCCGGCACGGCACGGCGCGCTGTCGCGTCGTGGCCCTCAGATAGGCGTGAGGGGCGTTAAGCTTCGAGGGCGAGCTTGGGGCGTTCGCATAAGGATCGCGTAAAGAGCGGCCGGGGTTGGACATTTCCCCGGCCGCTCCCTGCTGTGGTATCGCGACGCTTTCCGGACCTCCCTAGCCGATCCAGTTGCGGCGCGATTCCGCAGGCACTTGTCCCGCCTCGGCGAGTTCGGTGAGCTTGACGAATTCCTGACGCCAGTAACCGTCAGGATTGCCGGCGAGGCGGCGGATATCAGCGTAGCCGATGTCGCCGAGCCGCGTGTCGCCGCGCAGCTTTTGCCCGAAGGCGGCGACCGCGGTGGCGAAGGCCATGTCGCCCTGGGGCAGGGCACGGGTGGCGAGCTGCGTGGCGGCAACCGGACGTTCGATCAGGCGCGACGTATCGCCGTTGGGCAATTTGTAGCGCAGGCGGACAAAGGCCATTTCGCCGTCCTGTTTGCCCGTCACGGCCGCGCGGCGGTTGTCGGTGTAGCGGCGGTCGGAGAGCCAGCCCTTCGTGCCGGCGGGGACGACCTCATAGATCGCGGTGACCTGATGGCCGGCACCGATGTCGCCGGCGTCGACCTTGTCGTTATCGAAATCCTGTTCGGCGAGCGCGCGGTTCTCATAGCCGATCAGGCGGTACTGGCTGACATAGGCCGGGTTGAACTCGACCTGGACCTTCACGTCCTTGGCAATGGTGAAGAGCGTGGAGGAAAGCTCCTCGGACAGGACCTTCTTCGCCTCCATCGCGCTGTCGATATAGGCATAGTTGCCGTTGCCGAGATCGGCGATCGATTCCATCAGCGAGTCGTTGAGATTGCCCTGGCCGAAGCCGAGCGTGGTGAGGGTGATGCCGTCGTCGCGCTCATGCTCGATCAGTTTCTCGAGCTCGGTCTGGTCAGTGATGCCGACATTGAAGTCGCCGTCGGTGGCGATGAGGATGCGGTTGACCCCGTCCTTGATGAAATTCTCGCGCGCGATGGAATAAGCGAGCTGCAGGCCTTCGCCGCCGGCGGTCGAGCCGCCCGCGCTGAGATCGTCGAGCGCGGCCTTGATCTCGGACGGGTCGCTGGTGGAATCGAGCACCACGCCGGCCGCACCGGCATAAACGACGATGGCCACCTTGTCCTCGCGGCCGAGATTGTCGGCGAGGGTGGAAAGCGCCGATTTGACCAGGGGCAGCTTGTCGGGCTCGTCCATCGAGCCGGATACGTCGACCAGGAAGACCAGGTTCGCGGCCGGGCGGCGGGCATAGGGCAGGTCGTAGCCGCGCAGGCCGATGCGCAGGATCTTGGTGTCCTGGTTCCAGGGCGACTGCGCGACGTCGGTGGTGACGCTGAACGGCGCTTCGCGGTCGGCGGGCAGGGGATAATCGTACCGGAAATAGTTGATCATCTCTTCGGTGCGCACCGCGTCGACCGGCGGCTTCTGGCCCTGGGTGAGGAAACGGCGGACATTGGCGTAAGCGCCGGTGTCGACATCGACCGCGAAGGTCGAGACGGGGGCGTCGGCGACCATGTGGACGGGGGAGATGGCGTTGGGCTTGTACTTCTCGCCGCTGGCGTCGGTGGCGAGCGCCTCATCCGCCACGGCACCGCCCGTTTCGTAGCTTGGGGTCGAATAATTGCTGCCGCCGGGCTTTTCACAGCCTGCCAGCAGTGCCGCCATCGCCACGCCGCACAGAATCGTCTTGGACTTCATGACATGCTCCCTAGTCAGGTTTGCCTTATTTAGGCCGTATTGTGGCCATGTTTGTGTCACGACTGTTTTGGCTTGGCAAGCGTTTTCCTATCTCATCGGGGGAGATTGGATTTATGACGGAAAACTGCCGTTTTCGACGAAGATGCTCGCCCTTATAGAGGGGACGAGATTCCGGTCGACAGGTGCCGCTACAACGCTAGAATCCTTCCTCATGGCAAAGCAAATCACCACCTATGCCGCATTCTGGCCTTATTATCTGCGCGAGCATGCGAAGCCGGAGACGCGGCGGCTGCATTATGCCGGGACGGCGCTGACCTTCGTTTTTCTGACAGTGGCGCTGATGAAGGGCGGCTGGTGGTGGGCGCTGGTACCGATCGCCGGTTACGGCTTTGCCTGGGCGGCGCATTTCGGGGTGGAGAAGAACCGCCCGGCGACCTTCACCTACCCGCTCTGGTCGCTGTTCAGCGATTACCGGATGTTCTTCCTGTGGCTGAGCGGGCGGCTCGGCCCGCATTTGCGCGCGGCGGGCGTGGCCTGATCAGAGCGCGGGGACGATATCCGTCTTGGCGAAGTCGTTGCCCTTAAAGAGCAGCGGTTCGCTGGTCGTCTTGGCTAGGGCGTAAGCGAAGCAATCGCCGAAGTTCAGGCGGGCGGGATGGCGAGTGCCCAAGCCATAGCGGCGATACGCCTCGCGCGCTATCTCGGCCTGCTCGACGGTGACAGGTTCGATGGAAATCATCATCTGCCGAACAAGCTGTTCCGCGAGGTCCCATAGCGCTCCATCGGCCGTGCGCGTGACAACCGCTGCCAGCTCGATCCAGTTTCCGACCGATAGGCGCGGAGGAGTGCTCGAATCGGCCAAAGCACCGGCGAACAGTTTATCGTCCTCCTCTTCGAGAAGGATCGACATGATTGCCGATGAATCGACGATCATTTGAAGGAGCCGTCCTCGTTGTACAGCAGATCGCCATGCGTCAACGACAGCTCCTGGTCGCGGAATTCCGGCTTGAGATGAGCGCGCGCGCCGCGAACCAGCGCCAATATCTCTTCCGCAGTCGCGCGACGTTGCGGTTGTACGGTGCGTGCCCTTCGTTCTTGAAGCGCGATGCGGACCGCCTGGGTAACGCTCTCGCCCATCTCGGCGGCGAGTTCGCGGGCCAGCCTAACGGTCTCTTCGTCCTTGATGTTGAGCTGCACGCCCATGTTTCTACCTCCGAGCAAGAAAATTCTACCATGGGCGCGACGAAGCGACAACGGCGAACTTGGCGGCCCAATGATTCAGCTTGCTTGCCCGCCGCGCGATCGCGCGCCATCTAGGCGCCATGCACACCGCCCCCAACACGCTCGCCCTGATCGGCAACACCCCGCTCGTCCGTCTCAAGGGCCCCAGCGAGGCCAGCGGATGCGACATCTTCGGCAAATGCGAGTTCGCCAATCCGGGGGCGTCCGTGAAGGATCGTGCCGCTTTGTTCATCGTCGAGGATGCCGAGGCGAGAGGGCTGATCCAGCCGGGCGGGACGATCGTCGAAGGGACTGCTGGCAATACCGGTATCGGCCTCGCGCTGGTCGCCAATGCCAAGGGCTACAAGACCATCATCGTGATGCCCGAGACGCAGAGCCGGGAGAAGATGGACACGCTGCGCGCGCTCGGTGCCGAGCTCGTGCTGGTGCCGGCCGCGCCTTATTCGAACCCGGGGCATTTCGTGCACACCTCGCGGCGCATCGCCGAGGAGACGCCCAATGCGATCTGGGCCAACCAGTTCGACAATATTGCCAACCGCCGCGCGCATATCGCAGGCACGGCGGAAGAAATCTGGACTCAGATGGACGGGCGGATCGACGGCTTCACCTGCTCGGTCGGGACCGGCGGGACGCTGGCCGGCGTGGGGCTCGGGCTGAAAGCCAAGGACGAGAATGTCTGCATCGCATTGAGCGATCCGCACGGCGCTGCGCTCTACGACTATTATGCCTGTGGGGAGCTGAAGTCGGAGGGGAGTTCGGTCGCGGAAGGGATCGGGCAGGGGCGGATCACCGCCAATCTGGAAGGCGCGCCGATCGATACGCAATTCCGCATCTCCGACGAGGAGGGCATGGAATGGGTGACGCGGCTGCTCGACGAGGAAGGGCTGTGCTTGGGGCTGTCGTCGGGCATCAACGTCGCCGGTGCTGTGCGGCTGGCGCGGGAGCTTGGCCCGGGCAAGAGGATCGCGACGATCCTGTGCGACACTGGCTTTCGCTACCTCTCGACGCTCTACAATCGCGCCTGGCTCGAGTCGAAAGGCCTTACCGTTCCGGAGCGGCTGAAGCGCGAATAGTCGAGCCATCGACAAGACTCTTTTCATGCGTTACATTTATGCCACACGTATGAAAATCATCGCTCAAGATCCGGCGCAGACGTCGCAGCGGGTGAAGGTCGGGATGATCGGCCTTGCCGCCGTCCTGCTTCTCATCGGGCTGGCGGCCGCGATCTTCTCCACCGCCAGCAAGGAACGCCCGCTGATCGTGGTCGGCGGCGCGCATCCCGATGTCGTCGCCAACATGGCGGCGGGCAACCAGGCCCTGCCGGTCGAGGGAGCGAGCAGCGAGCCGCTCGCCGAGCTCGGCGTGGCGCCGAGCACCGCGACGGACGTGAACGTCGCGCAGGCGTCCAACAACGCAAAGCCCAAATGAGCCCGATCTCTCCGGTACGGCCGACGGCGCCGGCGGGGAGAATCGGGGAGAACACGCCCGGGCCCCGGGGCGATCCGGGGAAAACGCCCCCGAAACCCCGAGACATCCAGAACACACCGAGAACAGGTTGAAATGACTAGAATTAATTCCCCGGAGAATCGAAGCCATTAGGGCTTTTGCCCCGATTTTCCCCTGATTTCCCCTTGAATCCCCGGTAGCCCCGAGTTAACCCTGTTCCAACAGGGGTAAACTCATCTCGCCTGCGCGGCATTGCGCTGGAGGGCGGCGAAGGCCGTCTTTCGAAGACGGGAGAGTCATGCCTGCTGGTGTTCGGGGTATGGCGTGGCGCAAAGGGCAGAATATCAGGGAGACGGACTTGGCCTTGTCGACGACAAGGGCCGTGTCGCCATCCCCGCTTCGCTCAGGGCCATCCTGGCGGCGAACAGCCCGCGTCCCGACGGCAAGGACGGCGGCACCGTCATCATAGGCGTCCATCAGAAGCACCCCTGCCTGATCGCCTATGATCCTGCCTATGTCTCGATCCTGAAGGCCAAGCTCGACGCCCGCGAAGAGAATTACACCGCGGACGACGGCGAGTATGATTACAACATCAAGCGCCGCGCGGCGCAGGGCGAGGCGACGCCGTTCGACGGCAGCGGTCGCTTCATCATGCCCGGCTTTCCGCGCTTCCACGCCAAGATCGGGACCAACGCCTTTTTCTACGGCGTGTTCGACTATTTCGAGATCTGGGACCCCAAGACGCTGATCGAGGCCGAAGGCGTTGCCGAAATGGTGAAGTCGTGCGCCCGCTACCATTGCCAACTCAAGGGGATCGCGCTGTGACGGCCCCAGAATTCCATATTCCTGCGCCCCATGTCCCCGTGCTGCTCCGTGAGGTTGTCGAAGCGCTCGCCGTTACCCCCGGCGAGCGCCATGTCGATGCGACCTTCGGGGCCGGCGGCTATACGCGCGCCTTGCTCTCCAGCGGCGCGATCGTCTTCGCCTTCGATCGCGACCCCGATGCGATCGCCGGCGGGCGGGCGATGGAGGCCGCAGCGGACGGTGCGCTGATCCTGATTCCGGCGACCTTTTCCGCACTCGATGCCGAGCTCGAGGCGCGGGGTGCCGTGCCGGTGGACGGTGTGACGATGGATATCGGCGTGTCCTCGATGCAGCTCGACCAGGCCGAGCGCGGCTTTTCCTTCCAGTCGGACGGGCCGCTCGACATGCGGATGAGCCAGGAGGGCGAGACCGCCGCCGACTTCGTCAACACCGCCGACGAAGCTGCGATCGCCGACGTGTTGTATAATTACGGAGAGGAGCCGCGCGCTCGCCGGGTGGCGCGCGCGATCGTCGCGGCGCGCCCGATTACACGCACCGGCGAGCTGGCGCACGTCGTCCGCCGGGCGCTCGGATATAAGCCGCACGACAAGAAGGATCCGGCCACGCGGACCTTCCAGGCGATCCGTATCTATTTGAATAGAGAGCTAGAAGAGCTCGCCGAGGGGCTCGCCGCGGCCGAGCGCGTGCTCAAGCCGGGGGGGCGTCTGGCGGTGGTCACATTCCACTCCCTTGAGGACCGGATGGTGAAGCGATTCCTCCGCGAACGGAGCGGATCGTTACCCGGCCGCTCCCGTCATCTTCCTGAGTTGATGGTTAACGCCAAACCAAGCTTTGAGAATGTCGGTCGCGCGGTGCGTGCCGACGATGCCGAGATTGCGCGCAACCCCCGTGCGAGATCGGCGACGTTACGAACAGCGTTGCGGACGGATGCCGCAGCCTGGTCTTCTGAAGGAGCGTTGTGATGCTTGCGTATGCCTGGAAGAGTCTTGGTTGGTTCCTGGCCGGCGTTGCCGTTGCCCTGGGCTTCCTGCTCGTGCCGTTGCAGGTCGCGGCCGAGCGCAAGAAGCTCGACAAGACGGTGGCGCTGATCGTCCAGGCACACCGCGATATCCGCGCGCTGGAGACGGAGTTCGACACGCGTGCCAATCTCGCCCAGCTCGAGAAGTGGAACGGCGACACGTTGCGTCTGACTGCGCCGGCGGCGACCCAGTTCGTGTCCGATGAGGGCGCGCTTGCATCGCTCGACCTCAACCAGGGCCATGATGCGACGGTGCAGACCGCCTCGCTGGTCGTGCCCTCGCTGCCCGACGGCTCGACCATGCGCCCGGCGACGACGCCGGCGGTGGCGACCCGCATGGTCGAGACGGCCGCGACCACGACCAAGCCTGCGCCGACTGCTCCGGCGACCGTGGCGCAGGTTCGCGAACGGGCCGTGCAGAGCGGCAAGACCCAGACGGTGGCGCTGCTCGACCGCAAGCTCCTGAGCGATTCGACGATCGGCGACCTGTTCAGCGGCGCCCGCACGGAAGCGGGGCGCATGCGTTGACCGCGCTCGTCGCCCGGCCACTGCCGCAACGGCGTCTGACCGGCCAGCGCCATGCGCTGGTCGCGACGGCGCATGTGCGGCTGATGATCCTGATGCTGATGCTCGCGGCCGGCTTCACGCTCGTGATCGGGCGGATCGCGATGCTCGGGTTCGTGTCCGAACCGACCAGCATCCAGGGGCCGGTATCGGGCATTGGGCCGCGTGGCGACATCCTCGACCGCAATGGCGAGCCACTGGCCCGGACGATCGAGGCGTGGACCATCGGGGTGCATCCCGGCAAGCTGCTCGGCGACAAGCAGGAACTGGCGGCGAAGCTCGCCGCTGTGCTGCCCGGGCATGACGAGTCCTGGTATTATGCCAAGCTGACCCTGCCGGTGAACTTCACCTATCTCGAGCGCCATGCCTCGCCGGCGATCGTCAATGCGGTCCATGCGATCGGCGAGCCAGGCCTTGCCTTTGCGCGCGAGCCGGAGCGGCTTTACCCGCAGACGACGATGGCCGCGCATGTGCTTGGCTATATCGGGCCGACGGGCGACGATAAAAGGATCATGGGCCGTGCCGGCATCGAGCGCGCGTTCGAGGACCAGCTGACCAGCCCCTCCACGCGCGGCACGCCGGTGATGTTGTCGATCGACAGCCGCGTGCAGGCGGCGATGGAAAGCGAGCTGGGCCGGGCGATGATCGCGTTCAAGGCGAAGTCCGCGACGGGCATCGTGCTGGACGTGAACACGGGCGAAGTGATCTCGATGGTCTCGCTGCCCGTCTACAACCCCAACAAGCTCGCCGGCACCAGCAGCGACGCGCTGCGCAACAACGTGACGCAGAGCGTGTACGAGCTGGGATCCACCTTCAAGCCGATCACCATGGCGACCGCGATCGAAAGCGGCGTCGTGACCTCGATGGCAAAGCGCTACGATGCGACAGAACCGCTGCATGTCGGCGGCTTCACCATCCATGACGATCATTCGCAGAAGCGTTTCCTCGACGTGCCCGAGGCGCTGATCCATTCGTCGAACATCGTGACCGCGCGGATCGCCGACGAGATCGGCAAGGACCGCATGGCAGCGATGTTCAAGGCGATGGGCTTCGACACGCGCCCCGAGATCGAGCTGCGCGAGAAGCAGAAGCCGATCTGGCCGGTCTTCTGGGCGCGCACCACGGTGATGACGACCGCTTATGGCCACGGCATCGCGGTGACGCCGCTGCACCTTGCCAATGCCTATGCGACGCTGGTGAATGGCGGGATCTGGCGCCCGACGACCTTGCTGAGGGTCGCGCCGGGCAAGGCGCCCGAGGGCCGCCGCGTGCTGTCCGAGACGACCAGCGCGCGCATGCGTCAGTTGCTGCGGCTGGTCGTGACCCAGGGCACCGGCCGCAAGGGCGAGGCGCCCGGATACCGGGTCGGGGGCAAGACCGGCACCGCCGAAGTGGCCGGTGCTGGCGGCTATTCGAAGAAAGCGAACGTCTCGACCTTCGCGGCGGCTTTCCCGATGGACGCGCCGCGCTATGTGGTGATCGCCATGCTTGATTCGCCCATCGGCAATGCCGAATCCTTTGGTCTCACCACCGCCGCCTGGACCGCGGCCCCGGTCGTCAGCCGCGTGATCTCGCGCACCGGCGCGATGCTGGGTGTGACGCCCGACAACAACCGCGACGTCGACGTCTCGGAACTGCTGCCGCTGCTGTGGCATGCTCCGGGCGAGAACCCGGCGGACGCCGAATGAAGCTTGGCGCGCTGACCGGTGGAGCGGAGGACGCGACTGTCACCGGCTTCGCGATCGATCACCGCAAGGTGGCGCCCGGCACTATCTTCGGTGCGTTCGAGGGCGCGCAGGTGAATGGCGAGGATTTCATTCCGGCGGCCGTCGCCGGCGGCGCGATTGCGGTGGTGGCGCGGCCCGAGGCGCGCGTCGAAGGCGTGACGCATATCGCCGATGCCAATCCGCGGAAACGCTTCGCCGGGCTGGCCGCGCGCTATTTCGCGCCATTCCCCGAGACGGCGGTCGCGGTGACGGGGACCAACGGCAAGACCTCCACCGTCGAGATGACCAGGCAATTATGGCGAATGACCGGCTTCCATGCCGCGTCGATCGGCACTTTGGGCGTCACGACGGCGGACGACCAGGTTTCGACCGGGTTGACCACACCCGACATCGTTACTTTCCTGTCGAACGTTGCGGGGCTGGCGCGCGAGGGCGTGAGCCATGTCGCGTTCGAGGCGTCGAGCCACGGCCTGTCGCAGTATCGTACCGAGGGGCTGCCGGTCAGGGTGGCTGCCTTTACCAATCTCAGCCGCGATCACCTCGATTATCACGGGACGATGGAGGCCTATTTCGAGGCCAAGCTGCGGCTGTTCTCCGAAGTGGTCGTCGATGACGGCGCCGTGGTGGTGTGGGCCGACGATCCCCATGCAGCGCGCGTGATCGAGATCGCGCGGGAGCGGGGGCTTCGTGTGCTCACGGTGGGGACGCAGGGCGAGACGCTGAAGCTGGTGTCGCGCGATCCGACCTTGCTGGGGCAGGGGCTGGTCATCGAGGCCGAGGGCAAGACGTACAAGGTGATGCTGCCGCTGATCGGTGCCTATCAGGCGGCGAATGCACTGACCGCGGCGGGGCTGGTGATCGCGACCGGGGGAGACGTGACGCAGACTCTGGCGTCGATCGGACGGTTGCAGCCAGTGAGGGGGCGGCTGGAACGCGCGGTGATCGCGCGGAGCGGCGCGCCGGTCTATGTCGATTATGCGCACACGCCCGACGCGCTCGAAGCGGCGATCTCGGCGCTGAAGCCACATGTTTCGGGCCGGCTGATCACGGTGTTCGGGGCGGGCGGGGATCGCGACCAGGGCAAGCGCGCGCCGATGGGCGTGGTCGCGGCGGCGATGTCCGACAAGGTCTATGTGACCGACGACAATCCGCGCTCCGAGGATCCGGCCGCGATCCGGGCGATGGTGATGGAAGGCGCGCCGGGTGTGACCGAGATCGGCTCGCGGCGCGACGCGATCGGCGCAGCGATCGCCGAGGCCGGGCCGCAGGATATCGTGCTGGTCGCGGGCAAGGGACATGAGCAGGGGCAGATTGTGGGCGACCTGGTGCTGCCGTTCGACGATGTGAGCGTGGCACGGGAGATGGCGGCGTGAGTCTCTGGACTTCCGCCGAGATCGCGGCCGCCACTAGCGGCACCGCGTCTGCCGATTTCGCTATCACCGGCGTCACCTTCGACTCCCGGGAAGTCGGAGCGGGCGACCTGTTCGTCGCGCTGAAGGGCGAGACGAGCGACGGGCATAAATTTCTCGATCAAAGCTCCGAGCGGGGAGCGTCGGGTGCGGTTGTCAGCGTATCGACACCGCACCCGCATGTTTTGGTTGCCGATACCATGGCGGCACTCGACGCGCTCGGCCGCGCGGCGCGGGCGCGCACTGCGGCGAAGATCATCGGCGTGACTGGATCGGTCGGCAAGACCAGCACCAAGGAAGCGCTGTTCGCCGCGCTCGATCGCGGGGCGCCGGGCACGGCGCATCGATCGGTGAAGAGCTACAACAACCATACCGGCGTGCCGCTGAGCCTGGCGCGCATGCCGGCCGCGAGCCGGTTCGGCGTGTTCGAGATGGGCATGAACCATGCCGGCGAACTGGCGCACCTCACCAGTCTAGTGCGGCCGCATGTCGCGATGGTGACCGCGATCGCGCCGGCGCACACCGCCTTCTTCCCTGACGAATCCGCCATCGCCGACGCCAAGGGCGAAATCTTCGCCGGGCTGGAGCCGGGCGGGGTAGCGATCATCCCTTATGATAGCCCGCACCGCGACCGGCTGATCGGGCACGCCGAACCCTACGCGGCCAGAATCGTAACCTTCGGGATCGACCAGGGCGCCGACGTGCGGGCGATCGAGACGATGCGGACCGCGAATGGCGGCACCTTCGTCACGGCGTCGGTTGGCGACAAGGAACTGAGCTTCACCGTCGGGCAGCCGGGCATGCATTGGGTGTCGAACGCGCTCGCGGTGCTGGCGGCGGTCGATGCGGTCGGTGGCGATCTTGCGCTCGCCGGGCTTGCGCTGGCGGAGCTGGGCGGGCTTGCCGGGCGCGGGGCACGGCTGACGGTACCAGTCCGTGGCGGCGAGGCGCTGGTGATCGACGAGAGCTATAACGCGAACCCGACCTCGATGCGGGCGACCCTGGCGGTGCTGGGCGCCGAGAAGGCGGCACGCAGGGTCGCGGTGCTGGGCGAGATGCGCGAGCTGGGCGAGAAGAGCGACGCCTATCATGCGGGCCTGGCCGAGCCAGTGGTCGCGGCGGGCGTCGAACGGGTCATTCTGGTCGGTGAAGCGATGACGGCGCTGGCGAACGCGCTTGAGGGCAGGGTCGATTTCGTCCATGTGCCCGATGCCGCGACCGCGCGGGCAAGCTTGCTGGAAATGCTGGCGCCGGGCGACGCGGTTCTCATCAAGGGTTCGAACGGAGTCGGGTTGGCGAGCATAGTCGCCGGTTTGGCGAACGGGACAGCATAATGCTCTATTTGATCGCCAGTTACCTCGGTTTTCCGGGTCTTCTCAACCTCTTCCGCTATCTGAGCTTCCGCTCGGGCGGGGCGGTCGCGACGGCTTTGATCATCGGCCTGATCATCGGGCCGCGCTTCATCGGATGGCTGCGGGTGCGCCAGGGCAAGGGCCAGCCGATCCGCAGCGACGGGCCGCAAAGCCACCTCGCCAAGCGCGGCACACCGACCATGGGCGGGCTGATGATCCTGACGTCGCTGGTGCTGTCGATCCTGTTGTGGATGGATTTGAGCAACCCGTTCGTCTGGGCCTGCACCTTCGTGACCCTGGGTTTCGGCGCGATCGGTTTCCTCGACGATTACGACAAGGTGCGCAAAGCCAGCACCAAGGGCGTGTCGGGGCGGATGCGCCTGGTCGGCGAATTCACCATCGCGGCGATCGCGGCCGGGCTGATCATCCATCAGAACAATGCGACCGGCACGCATCTCTATCTTCCGTTCACCAATGGCTGGTGGATCGACCTCGGCTATTTCTACATCGTGTTCGCTGCCTTCACGATCGTGGCGTTCGGCAATGCGGTGAATTTGACCGACGGGCTGGATGGGTTGGCGACCATGCCGGTGATCATCGCGGCGGTCGCTTTCATGATCATCGTCTATCTGGCGGGTAACGCGAAGTTCGCGACGTATCTCGGCATTCCGCACGTCCCCAGGGCGGGCGATCTCGCCATCTTCTGCGGGGCGATGGTCGGCGCGGGGCTTGCGTTCCTGTGGTTCAATGCGCCGCCGGCCGCCGTGTTCATGGGCGATACCGGCAGCCTCGCGCTGGGCGGGGCGCTCGGCACCATCGCTGTCGTCGCGCATCACGAGATCGTGCTGGGCATCATCGGCGGGCTGTTCGTGATCGAGGCGCTCTCGGTCATCATCCAGGTGTTCTTCTACAAACGCACCGGCAAGCGCGTGTTCAAGATGGCGCCGATCCATCATCATTTCGAGCAGCTCGGCTGGAGCGAGCCGACCGTCGTGATCCGTTTCTGGATCATTGCGCTGGTGCTCGCGCTTGCGGGCCTGTCGACCTTGAAGCTTCGGTGATCACCAGCCCCACATGGCGCGACAAACGCTACGCGGTGCTGGGGCTTGCGCGCTCGGGCGCGGCGACGGTGCGTGCGCTGGTGGCGAGCGGGGCCGAGGTGACGGCATGGGATTCCAACGCGGCGGCGCGGGCGGCCGTTTCCGGTGCGACGATCGCCAACCCGGAAGAAATCGATCTTGCCGGCTTCGATGGGCTCGTCGTGTCGCCGGGCGTTCCGATCAATCGTCATCCGGTTGCCGCCAAGGCGCGGGCGGCGGGCGTGCCGATCATCGGCGATATCGAGCTGTTCGCTCAGGCGCGGGCCGGCCTGCCGGCGCACAAACTGGTCGGGATCACCGGCACCAACGGTAAGTCGACCACCACGGCGCTGATCCATCACCTCCTGGAGACCGCCGGCATGCCGGCTCGGCTCGGCGGGAATATCGGCAAGCCGATCCTGGGCGAAGAGCCGCTGCCGGAGGGTGGCGTCTATGTGCTCGAGCTGTCGAGCTATCAGATCGATCTGACCGCCAGCCTGGATTGCGATGTCGCGATCCTGCTCAACATCACGCCCGACCATCTCGATCGCTATGCCGGGTTCGAGGATTATGCCGCGTCCAAGGCACGGCTGTTCGCGATGCAGTCGCCGGATCATGCCGCGATCATCGGGATCGGCGATTCCGCCTCGGCCGACATTGCGCGGTCGCTGTCGGCGCGGGGCGAGCACCTGACGAAGATCGCGCCGGGCATCTGCATGGACCAGTCGTGCTGGCCCTCGCTGCAGGGGCCGCACAACGCGCAGAACGCACTTGCCGCGATCGATGCGTGCAAGGTGCTCGGGGTAGACGATGCGACAATCGATCGGGGGCTGGCAAGCTTCAAGGGCCTGCCGCACCGGATGGAGCGAGTCGGTACGCGCGGCGGTGTCGCCTTCGTCAACGACAGCAAGGCGACCAACCCGGACTCGACCGCGCCGGCGCTCGCCGCGTTCGACCGGATTCACTGGATTCTGGGCGGTCAGGCCAAGACCGACGATCTAGATGCCTGCGCGCCGTCCTTCGGGCATGTCGCGCGCGCCTATACGATCGGTGAAGCGGGGCCGCGCTTCGCTGCAATCCTCAAGCCGCTCATGTCGGTCGAGGAAAGCGGTACGCTTGCCGCGGCGGTGAACAGTGCCGCAGCGAACGCCGTGGCAGGCGAGACGGTCTTGCTGTCGCCGGCCTGTGCCTCGTTCGATCAGTTCCGCGATTTCGAGGATCGCGGCGACCAGTTCCGCGCGCTTGTGGGGGCGCTGGTATGAGCAAGGCGCCCACCGGCACATTGACCCTGTGGAAGCGCATGAAAGGCGGGGGCGGTCGCGGCGACCGCTCGGCGCTGGGTATGTGGTTCTGGGATATCGACCGCATGCTGCTGCTGCTCACCCTGTTGCTGATTGCGGTCGGGCTGATCGCGGTGGGTGCTGCCTCTCCGGCTGCGGCCACGCGTTATTCCGACGACAAGCATCACATCCCGGCGCTCTTCTATCTCTGGTGGCAGCTCGCCTGGGTGTGCGTGTCGCTGCCGATCCTGTTCGTCGTCTCGATGCTGCCGGTCGCGATCGCGCGGCGGATGGCGCTGCTTGGTACGGTCGTCTGCCTCGTGTTGCTGATCGCGGTGCCGTTTTTCGGGGTCGAGAAGAATGGTGCGACGCGATGGCTCAATTTCGGCGTGTCGCTGATTCAGCCATCCGAGTTCCTGAAGCCCTTCTTCATCGTCACCTGCGCGTGGCTGTTGTCGATGCGCGCCAAGGACGAGGCGCTGCCGGTGGTAATCATCACCGGGGCGATGACCGCGCTGGTTGCACTGCTGCTGATGCTCCAGCCCGATTTCGGTCAGACCATGGTGTTCGCCGCGGTGTGGCTGGCGCTGCTGATGATCGCTGGGACATCGCCCAAGGTGATGGCGGCGCTGATCGGTTGCGTGCCGGCGGGGGTGATCGCAGCCTATCTGTTCTACGGGACTGCGCGCACGCGCATCGATGCCTATCTCTTCCCGAACAGCGAGGGGGCGGGGGCGTCAGACCATTTCCAGACCAATGCGGCGCATGACACGATCACGGCGGGCGGCTGGCGCGGTACCGGGCCCGGTGGCGGATCGATGAAATTTCGCCTGCCCGAGGGGCATACCGATTATATCTTCTCGGTGATCGGCGAGGAGTTCGGGCTGGTCGCCTGCGTGATCATCGCCTTGCTGTTCCTGGCGATCGTGGTGCGGGTGTTCGTGAAGCTGCTCGACGAGCAGGATGAGTTCCGGCTGTTCGCTGCAGCTGGGCTCGCGACCCAATTTGGCACGCAGGCGCTGATTTCCATGGCAGTGAATACCGGGCTCGCGCCTTCCAAGGGCATGACCTTGCCCTTTATCAGCTATGGCGGATCGTCGATGATCGCGCTGTCGATCGGCATGGGTCTGTTGCTGGCTTTCACCAGACGCAATCCCTTCGTATCGCGGTCGCCTTATATCGCACGATGGAGCGGGGAATGACTCAGGCACGGCACTTCGTTCTCGCGGCGGGCGGCACGGGCGGGCATATGGTCCCGGCGGCGGCTCTGGCTGCCGAACTGATGAAGCGCGGGCACCATGTCGCGCTGATCAGCGACGAGCGTGGCGTGCGCTTTCCGGGGCTGTTCGAGGATGTGCAGACTCACGTGCTGCCGGCCGGGCGGCTGTCGGGCGGGCCGATCGGCTGGGCGCGCGCTGCGTCGGCCATGGTCAAGGGCCGGGCGATGGCGATCGAGCTGTACCGCGCCTTTCGTCCCGATGCAGTGATCGGTTTTGGCGGTTACCCCGCGTTGCCGGCGCTGCTCGCGGCATTCCAACAGAAGATACCGACCGCGGTGCATGAGCAGAATGCGGTGCTGGGGCGCGTGAACCGGCTGGTCGCGGGCAAGGTGACTGCGATCGCGACCTCCTATGCCAATGTCGAGCGGCTCGCCGCCAAATATCATGGCAAGACTCACCTGGTGGGCAATCCGGTGCGGGATTCGGTGCTGGCGCTGCGCTCAAGGCCTTATCCGCTGTTGGAGGAAGACGGCATCTTCCGCGTGCTGGTCACCGGCGGCAGTCAGGGCGCGAGCGTGCTGAGCCAGGTCGTGCCGGACGGGCTGTCGCTGCTGCCGGTGAGCTTCCGCCGTCGGTTGCAGGTAACTCATCAGGCGCGGATCGAGGATATCGAGGCGGCACGCGCAAAATATGCGGAGCTGTCGATCGCGGCCGACCTTGCCACCTATCTGCCCGACCTGCCCGAGCAGCTCGCCTGGGCGCATCTGGTGATTGCGCGGGCCGGGGCGTCGACCCTGGCGGAGCTGACCGTGGCTGGGCGGCCGGCGATCCTGGTGCCGCTGCCCAGCGCGACCGACGACCATCAGACCGCCAACGCGAAGGAAATGACGGCGGCCGGCGGCGCGCGGACGATCGACCAGCGCAGCTTTACGCCGGTCGAGCTGGCGAAGCAGATGCAGAAGCTCGGGCTCGATCCGGCCGCGTTGCAGAATGCGGCTGGCCGCGCACGGAGTTGCGGGCGGCCCGATGCGGCACGCGACCTAGCCGATCTGGTCGAGAGCCTGAACGATACGCCCGGGGACATGCCGATCGGCGTGCCGCTGCCCATGGGCAACAATGGAAAGCCGATCTACGCATGAAGGGTGTCGCAACCGATATCGGCACGATCCACTTCGTCGGCATCGGCGGGATCGGCATGTCCGGCATCGCCGAGGTGATGCACAATCTCGGCTATAAGGTGCAGGGATCCGATATGGCCGAGGGCTATGTCGTGCAGGGCCTGCGCGACAAGGGCATCACGGTCCATATCGGGCAGCAGGCCGAGAATCTGGGCGATGCGGTGGTGATTGTCACCTCGACCGCGATCAAGCGCGGCAATCCCGAACTCGAGGCGGCGCTGGAGCGGCGCATTCCGGTGGTGCGGCGCGCGGAGATGCTCGCCGAACTGATGCGGCTGAAGTCGACCGTCGCGGTCGCCGGTACGCATGGCAAGACCACGACGACCTCGATGGTCGCGGCGCTGCTCGACGCGGGCGGGGTCGATCCGACCGTGATCAACGGCGGGATCATCAACAGCTACGGCTCCAACGCGCGGCTCGGCGCGAGCGACTGGATGGTGGTCGAGGCCGATGAGAGCGACGGCAGCTTCCTGCGGCTCGACGGCACGATCGCGGTCGTCACCAATATCGATCCGGAGCATCTCGACCATTATGGCTCGTTCGACGCGGTGAAGGACGCCTTTGTCGAGTTCGTCGAGAATGTGCCGTTCTACGGTGCCGCGCTGCTCTGCCTCGATCATCCCGAGGTACAGGGCATCATACCGCGGCTGCGCGACCGGCGCGTCGTGACCTATGGTTTCTCGGCCCAGGCCGATGTGCGCGGCGTGAACGTGACGCCGATCCCCGGCGGCAACCGGTTCGAGACGATTGTGCGCGGTCGCGACGGGACGACGCGGTCGATCGAGGGGATCGAGCTGCCGATGCCGGGCCGTCATAATGTCCAGAACGCGCTGGCCGCGATCGGCGTGGCGTTGGAAGTCGGGATCGACGATGCGACGATCCAGCAGGGCTTCGCCAAGTTCGGCGGGGTGAAGCGGCGCTTCACCAAGGTCGGAGAAACCGGCGGCGTGACGATCATCGACGATTACGGCCATCATCCGGTCGAGATCCGCGCGGTGCTGTCGGCGGCGCGCGAGGGTGTCGAGAACCGGGTGATCGCAGTGGTGCAGCCGCATCGCTATTCGCGGCTCGGCGACCTGATGGAGGAGTTCCAGCAGGCGTTCAACGATGCCGACATGGTCTATGTGACGCCGGTCTATGCGGCGGGCGAGGCGCCGGTCGAAGGCGTCGATGCCGAGGCGCTGGTCGAGGGCATCAAGCGTCGCGGGCACCGGTCGGCGGCGACGATTGCCGATGCTGCTGCGCTGGCCACCACGCTTGCCGGCGTTACCCAGCCAGGCGACATGGTCGTCTGTCTCGGGGCAGGGGATATTACTAAGTGGGCCGCGGGCCTTGCCGATGCCATCGAGGCAGCGCGATGAGCAATGTCTGTTACGCCTTGCCGCCCTTGGAGGGCACGGCCGTGCACGAGGGCAGCCTGGCCGACTTCATCTGGTTCCGCACCGGCGGGCCGGCGGAGTGGCTGGTGCGGCCCAAGGACGTGCGCGACCTGTCGGTATTCCTGGCCGGACTCGATCCCGAGACGCCGGTGCTCCCGGTGGGCGTCGGATCGAACCTGATCGTGCGGGACGGTGGCGTACCGGGGGTGGTGGTGCGCCTCCCCAAGGCGATGGCGAAGGTGGTGATCGAGCCGGGCAACCGAGTTCGTTCGGGTGGGGCGGCGATGGGGATCAGCGTCGCGAGCGCAGCGCGCGATGCGGGTATTGCCGGCCTCGAGTTCCTGCGCGGAATCCCGGGCACGGTCGGTGGCGCGGTGAAGATGAACGCGGGCGCTTATGGGCGCGACACATCGGATATTCTGATCGAGGCGACGGTCGTAACGCGCTCTGGCGATGTCGAGGTCTGGCCGGCGGCGAAGTTCGGTTATGTCTATCGCCATTCCGATCTGCCGGCGGGCGCGGTGGTGGTCGAGGCGGTGTTCGAGGGCGTGGCAGGCGATCCTGCCGTGATCGGCGCGGAAATGGACCGTATCGCGGCCGAGCGCGAAGCGTCGCAGCCGCTGCGCTCGCGCACGGGCGGGTCGACCTTCAAGAATCCGGAGGGGCACAAGGCCTGGGCGCTGATCGATCAGGCCGGATGCCGCGGGCTGACGCGCGGTGACGCGCAGGTCAGCGAGAAGCATTGCAACTTTCTGCTCAACCTCGGCACCGCGACCAGCGCGGAGATCGAGGCTTTGGGCGAGGAGGTGCGCGAGAAGGTCAGGGTGACCTCGGGGGTCGAGCTCGAATGGGAAATTCAGCGCGTGGGGGTCAAGAAGTGAGCAAGGTCCACGTCGCGGTGTTGATGGGCGGCTGGTCGGCCGAGCGCGAGGTCTCGCTGATGTCGGGTGCCGGCGTCGCGGACGCGCTGGAGAGCCTTGGACACAAGGTCACCCGGATCGATATGGGTCGCGACGTTGCGGCGAAGCTGGCCGAGGCGGCGCCGGACGTCGTGTTCAACGCGCTGCACGGCACGCCCGGGGAGGACGGGTCGGTGCAGGGCATGCTCGACCTGATGGGCCTTAAATATACCCATTCGGGCCTCGTCACCTCAGTGATCGCGATCGACAAGTTGCTGACCAAGCAGACGCTGGTGCCGCACGGCATCCCGATGCCCGGCGGGCGGATCGTGAAGAGCGAGACGTTGTACGAGGGCGATCCACTGCCGCGACCCTATGTGTTGAAGCCAGTCAATGAGGGTTCTTCGGTCGGCGTCGCGATCGTCACTGACGAGGGGAATTACGGCAACCCGATCGCGCGGGGCGTGACGGGGCCCTGGGGCGAGTTCGAAGAATTATTGGCAGAGCCGTATATCCGTGGGCGTGAGCTGACCACGGCAGTACTGGCGGGCGAGGCGCTCGCGGTGACCGAGCTCAAGCCGAAAAGCGGCTGGTACGATTACGATGCGAAATATACCGATGGCCTGACCGTACATGTCTGCCCGGCCGAGATTCCCGACGACATCGCCGACGCGTGCAAGCGCATCGCGCTCGACGCGCACCGGCTGCTCGGCTGCGAGGGCGTGTCGCGCTCCGATTTCCGCTGGGACGACAGCCAGGGCGTGGATGGCCTGTTCCTGCTCGAGGTTAACACCCAGCCCGGCATGACCGCGCTCAGCCTCGTGCCGGAGCAAGGCCGCTATGTCGGCCTGAGCTATGCCGAACTGGTCCAGAAGATCGTCGAGGAGGCCCTGGGCCCGGAGAAAACAGCGTGAGCCGAACGATCAAGCGCGGGTCGCCGCCCCGTCGGCAGATCCAGTCGAAGCGCCGCCAACAGCCCAAACAATCGATCATCGATCGCACGATCGAAGCGCTGCCGATCAGCCATGACACGCTGCGCCGCATCGCCACCTGGTCGATCGTCGGCGCGGTCGGCGCGGTGGCGATTGCGACCGCGACCTGGTTCGGTGTGCCCGGCGCGATCGGCGTGGCCATTGCCGAGGGTGTCGGGCGGGCGGGCTTCCGCGTCGAGCAGGTCGAAGTGACGGGTCTCAGCCGGATGGACCGGATGACGGTCTATGCCGTTGCGCTCGACCAGAAATCCCGCGCGATGCCGCTGGTCGACCTGGAAGACGTTCGCCAGAAGCTGCTGTCCTATGGCTGGATCGCCGATGCGCATGTCTCGCGCCGGCTGCCCGATACGCTGCTGGTGCATATCGTCGAGCGCAAGCCGACGGCGGTGTGGCAGGATCGTGGCAAGCTCTCGCTGATTGCGGAGAACGGCGTGTGGCTCGAGCCGGTGAAAGCCGAGGCGATGCCCGACCTGCCGCTGGTCATTGGCCCCGGCGCGAACGAGCAGGAAGCAAAGTACCAGAGACTGCTCGAGGCTGCGCCCGCGCTGCGCCCGCTCGTCAAGGCGGCGACCTGGGTCGGCAACCGGCGCTGGAACCTGTTGTTCGAATCCGGCGAAACGCTGGCGCTGCCCGAAGGCGATGGCGATGCCGCCAAGGCACTGGTGAAATTCGCCCAGCTCGACGGTGCGCGGCCGCTGCTGGGCAAGGGTTGGATCCGCTTCGACATGCGCGATCCGACAAAACTGGTTGCACGCAAGCCTGGTCAGGTGGTCAATCGTGCCATAACGGACCCGGAAAGCGAAAATACGTCGCAGCGACCGGCGCTTATCGAAGCCAAGCATAGCGCGTTCAAGTTGGTACAGGGGTAAGGCGTATGGCGAAGACAGCACCCGAAGGACTGATCACGGCGCTCGATATCGGGTCGTCCAAGGTCTCCGCGATGATCGCGCAAAAGGGCGATGGGGGCGAGCTGATCGTGCTCGGCACCGGCCAGCGCGAGAGCCGGGGCGTCAAGCGCGGCTATATCGCCGACGCCGCCGCGACCGAGGTCGCGGTGCGCGAGGCGGTCGAGCAGGCCGAGCGGATCGCCGGGACCAATATCGAGAATGTCTGGGTCAGCTTCTCGGCCGGCGGGCTCGTGTCCGACGTCGCCTCGATCGAGTTCGAGCTGGGCGGCCACCGGGTCGAGCAGTCGGATATCGATGCGCTGCTCCAGGCGGGCCGTGAATCGATCGACCCGGCGGGCCGCATGGTGCTGCACGCGCAGCCCGCGCTCTACACCCTCGACGGCCTGACGGGCGTGAAGCGGCCACTCGGGCTGCATGCCGACCGGCTTGGCGTACACATCCATGTCGTTGCCGCCGACGGATCGCCGGTGCGCAACCTCGGTCTGTGCGTGGCCAATGCGCATCTCGAGGTGAAGGCGATCATCGCTTCGCCGGTTGCGACCGGCATGGCCTGCCTGTCCGAGGAAGAGCGCGAGCTGGGCGTCGCCCTGGTCGAGATGGGCGCGGGGATCACCAATGTCTCGCTGTTCGCCGGTGGCATGCTGGTCGGGCTGACCTCGATCCCGATCGGCGCGGCGGACATCACCGACGACATCGCTTCTGCCTTCGGTACGCGCCGCGCGCAAGCGGAGCGGATGAAGTGCTTCTACGGCTCGGCCAATGCGAGCCCCCGCGACAATCACGACATGATCGACGTGGCGCCGATCTCCGCTGAGGACGGCGCGGGCGAGGGCACGCGTATTACGCGTGCGCAGCTCATCTCGGTGATCCGCCAGCGGCTCGATCATCTGATGAACGAGGTTCAGAAGGCGCTGGTCGAGCTGAAGTTCGAAGGGCCGGTCGGCCGCCAGGTCGTGATCACCGGCGGCGGCGCCGAGCTGAAGGGTATTGCCGATTATGCGCAGCAGGCGCTTGGCCGCTCGGTCCGGATCGGCCGGCCGCGCGGGCTGACCGCCTTGCCGGAAGCGCATGGCGGACCGGCTTTCGCGACCTTGGCGGGCCTCGCTTTCTATGCTGCGGCTGATCCGGTGGACTTGCGATCCTTGTCGCCGGCGAACCAATTGGTGCATCGACCCAAGGGACTTGCGATCTTCAAGAGGCTGATCGCGACTGCCAAGGCGAATTATTAAAGAAATACGACAAGATTTAGCTGTTCGTGCTGGAGTCACCGCAAGGGATGGTGCAGAACGAACGGCATCATCATTGAGCGCCCCGATGTTTGGGGTGTTGCGGAGACCAGGCGATGAGCATCGAATTCCTTCCCCCCGAAGTCGACGAGCTGACGCCGCGCATCGCGGTGATCGGGGTCGGCGGTGCCGGAGGCAACGCGATCGCGAACATGATGCGCGCCGAAGTGCAGGGCGTCGACTTCCTCGTCGCCAACACGGATTCGCAGGCCCTCAAACAGTCCAGCGCGTCGCACAAGATCCAGCTCGGCGCGAAGATCACGCAGGGCCTCGGCGCTGGTTCGCGTCCGGAGATCGGCCGCGCCGCGGCTGAGGAGACGATCGAGCAGGTCACCAAGATGCTCGAAGGCGCGCACATGTGCTTCATCGCCGCCGGCATGGGCGGCGGCACGGGCACGGGCGCGGCGCCGGTCATCGCCAAGGCGGCCCGCGACATGGGCATCCTGACCGTCGGCGTCGTGACCAAGCCGTTCGCGTTCGAGGGCAATCGTCGCGCGAAAGCTGCCGACGCAGGCATTGAGGAGCTGCAGAAGTACGTCGACACGCTGATCGTCATTCCGAACCAGAATCTGTTCCTGGTCGCCAATGCGAACACCACCTTCAAGGAGGCGTTCCAGATGGCGGACGAGGTGCTGCAGCAGGGCGTGCGCGGCATCACCGACCTGATGGTCATGCCTGGCCTCATCAACCTCGACTTCGCTGACGTCCGCTCGGTGATGCAGGAGATGGGCAAGGCGATGATGGGCACCGGCGAAGCGTCGGGCGACAATCGCGCGATCGAGGCAGCGTCCAAGGCGATTGCCAACCCGCTGCTCGACGGCGTGAGCATGAAGGGCGCCAAGGGTGTGATCGTGTCGATCACCGGCGGCGACGACATGCGCCTGCTCGAAGTCGACGAGGCCGCGAACCATATCCGCGAGCTGGTCGACGAAGATGCCAACATCATCTGGGGTTCGGCCTTCAACCCCGAACTCGAAGGCAAGATCCGCGTCTCGGTCGTCGCTACCGGCATAGAGGCCGAAGCGCGTCCGGCCACGGCAGCGGCCCCGGTGTCGCGCGCTTTCACCTTCTCTGCGCCGAAAAAGGCCGAGGAAGCACCTGCTCCGGTCGTCGAGGCTCCCGAGCCAGTTGCCGCCGAGCCGGTGGTGTCGGAAGAACCCGCCCCGGAGATCGTCCTGGAGGCTCCCGCAACCGCCGCAGACAGCGACGAGCTGGTGCTGGGCAGCGAGACCGAGGTTTCCGACATTCCGGTGTTCGGCGACGAGGAAGAGACTGCGGCCGAGGCGGAAGCTGCGCCCGATCCCGACCTGTCGGTGCGCCGCCGCTGGCTGTCGCCCGGTGCGCCCGCCGCCGAGGAAACCCCGGCCGAAGCCGAGCCGGCACCCGCCGCGCCGCGCGTGAAGCTGGGCGGTACCCTGTTCGAGCGCATGTCGAGCGTCTCGCGCGGTGCCGCACGCGAGGAAGAGCCGTCCGACAAGGATGCGCTCGACATTCCGCGCTTCCTGCATCGCCAGAACAATCAATGAGATGACGCCAGCGCGCGCGCCCGGTTCATCGCCGGCGCACGTCGCTCTGGCGCGCCTTGCCTCGAACGGACATTGCCGGTTCAGGCGGACTGGGCTCTAGGCTGGTTCCTCATGCGCGTTTTCCGCCTTTTCGGGTCTGCTGCCGTGCTCGCATTGCCATTGTCGGCAGTGCCCGCGGTCGCGCAGGCACAAGTTCAGCCGCTTAATCCGCTGGGCGACGAGCTTGCCGCGGAAATGCGGCTGCTGGCGGCCAACCCCCTCGACATCAACGCCCTGGTGCGCGCAGGCGAACTGGCGCTGAAGCTGGGTGACCCGACAGCGGCGGCGACCTTCTTCGCGCGGGCCGAACGGCTCGATCCGCGCAACGCCAGGATCAAGGCCGGCACGGGCAGCCTGCTCGTCCAGGCCGAGCGGCCCGGCGAAGCGTTGCGCCGGTTCGGCGAGGCCGAAGCGCTCGGGCTCGATCCGCGCGCCTACGCCGCCGATCGCGGCCTGGCCTATGACCTGATCGGCCAGCAGGAACGCGCCCAGCGCGATTACCGCCTGGCGCTGAAGGACGGGCCGGCCGACGAGACGATCCGGCGCTACGCCCTGTCGCTCGGCATATCGGGCAAGCGCGACATGGCGTTGCAGCAGCTCGATCCGCTGGTCCGCCGAAGCGATCGCGGCGCGTGGCGCGCGCGCGCCTTCATCCTGGCGATGAATGGCGACGATCAGGGTGCGTCGCGCATCGCGACCAACATGATGCCTCCCGGGCTCGCCCAGGGGTTGTTGCCGTTTTTCGAGCGGCTTCCCGGCCTGGGGCCGACCGATCGTGCCTTTGCCGTGCATTTCGGCGAGCTGCGCCCGACGCCCGAGCGGATCGCTGACGCCCGGATGATTCCGGCGCTTGCACCGCTGACGCCCGAACCCGGCATTGCCACGCCGGCCGTCGTTGCGGTGGTGCAGGCCCAACCCAAAGCCCCGCAGGACGATCGCCGCAACCGGCGCAAGAAACGCGGCAAGCAGGATGCGGTGCAGGTGGCGACCGTGCCGCCGCCGCAGGTGCAGCCCCAGGCTCCGCCGCTGCCTCAGCCGCCGGTCTATGTCGCCAGCACGGAACCGGTCGATCAGATGCCCTATGTGCAGCCGGGCACAGTCCAGGCGCTGGCGCGCGCGCCGGAGGCCGGGCGACAGAGCATGACGCTCGCACCGGTGACCGGATCGCGACCCGCGACGGTTGTGGCCTCGACGCCGACTGTCGCCCCGGAACGGCGCACTCCGGCGGCAGAAGCTGACACACGGGTAGCCGCCGCGCCGACCCAGTCAGAGGTCGGCCGTCCCGGATCGCCACCGCCCTCCACCTCCCGGCCGGTAGTGCTTGCGTCGTCGGCGCTGCCGAACCGCCCCGCGACCGTGGCAGGCCCGCCTGCTCCGTCTGCCGCCGAAACCAGCACGCGGGCTCCGGAATCCGTTTCCCAGCCATCGGACAACACGCCGCCGCCGGCCGCGTCGACCGCTGCGCCGACACCTGGGGCAGCGGCGCCCGCCATGGCGGCAGCGTCAACGCCGCCGCCGGCTTCGGCGCCTGCGGTGACCTCCCTGCCGGAGCGCCCGGTAGCAGCCGCACCGAGCCCGGTGCGGAGCGAGGATTCGATCCTCGCCAGCATCATCGCCAATATTTCCGTGCCCGGATCCGAATTGGTGGACAATCCACCGGTCGAAACCGCCCAGGCCGACCCGCCACCGGCGCCGGTGGTGTCCGCACCCGTCCGGGCAGCGCCGGAGCCGGTCGATACCGCCGCTACCGCGCGCGAAGCGGCGGCGAAGAAAGCAGCGGCTGACAAGCAGGTACTGGCCGACAAGAAAGCGGCTGAGACGAAGAGGATGGCCGAAGCAAAGAAGCTCGCCGATGCGAAAAAGGCGGCGGAGCTGAAAAAGAAGAACGATCCCAAGGTCCTGGAGCCGTCGCGCATCTGGGTACAAGTCGCGGGCGGGGCGAATGAAGCGACCTTGCCCAAGGAATGGGAGAAGGTCCGCGCCAAGGCGCCGGCCGCGTTCAAGGGCAAGTCCGGCTGGACCACGCCGCTGCGTGCCACCAACCGCGTGCTCGCCGGGCCGTTCAAGACCAATGACGAGGCTCGCGCTTTCGTCAACGCGCTCTCCAAGGAGGGCCTGTCGGCCTTCACCTTCACCAGCGACGCGGGCCAAAAGGTCACGAAGCTGGCTGCGAAGTGAGCGACGCCCCGCGTCACGCGCCCTGGGCCGCGGATCCGGCGAAGAGCTGCGGCCGGCTGCACGACGAACAGCGCGAAACCGTGCGGGGCCCGCGCGATGCGTTCCAGCGCGACCGGGACCGCATCATCCATTCGATCAGTTTTCGTCGGCTGCGCCACAAGACCCAGGTGTTCATGGCGCCCGATGGCGACCATTTCCGCGTCCGCCTGACTCACAGCCTCGAGGTCGCGCAGATCGGCCGCACCGTCGCGCGCGCGCTCGGGCTGAACGAGGATCTGACCGAGGCGCTATGCCTGGCGCACGATATCGGCCATCCGCCCTTCGGCCACGCAGGCGAGGATGCGCTGAAGGAGGCGCTGACGGGGCAGGGCGGGTTCGACCACAACGGCAACACGCTGCGCGCGCTGATGGTGATCGACAGCCCGTATCCGCGCTGGAACGGGTTGAACCTCACCTGGGAAACGCTTGAGGGGCTGGCCAAGCACAATGGGCCCATCGTGAAGCCGCAATGGGCGCTGGCCGAGGCCGATGCGGCGTTTCCGCTCGACCTGACGCGCTGGCCGTCGCTCGAGGCGCAGGTCGCCGCGATCGCCGATGACATCGCCTATGACAATCACGATATCGACGACGGGCTACGCGCGGGGCTGCTGACGCTCGACCAGATCCTCACGGTGCCGGTGGTGGCAGCCGGGTGGGACGCAACCCGGAAACGCTTTCCCGATATCGCGCCCGATCGGCTGGTCGGTGAGCTTGTGCGGTCGCAGATCGGCACGATGGTCAACGACCTGATCGCCGAGACGCGGCGACGTGTCGACGAAGCAGGGATCGATACGGCGGAGGATGTGCGGGCCACGGGAACGTGCCTTGCTGGTTTCTCGGAGGAGATGCGGGAAGCCGAGCGGTCGCTCAAACGCTTCATGTACGCCAATCTCTATCACCATCCGCGCCAGCTCGAAGCGGCGCGCATCGCCGGAGAACTCGTGGCGGGGTTGTTCGGGGCCTATCGCGCGGACCCGGGCCGGATGCCCGCCGACTGGCACGGGAGGCTGCCCGCGGAGGAACCCGCACGCAGCCGCCACATTGCCGATTTCATCGCGGGAATGACCGATCGCTATGCCGTCACCCGCTATCGCGAGGTGGTCGGGCCGATCGACCTGCCCGAGGGGTTTTAGCGCGAAGCGAGCGCGACCGGGGTCAGCTTGGCCTGGGCGCCCTTGACGGTGAAGGAGACGGGCTCGCCACCGGAGACGCCGCTGATCTGGTCGCCGCGAACGGTGAACTGGAATGCGCTGCCCGATGGATAACGGCGGCCGCTGATGACGACGCGGTTCGCCTTGACGGCCATGGTGTAGACATAGGTCTGGCCGTCGCGGGTGAACTTGCGCTCGGGCGCTGCATCCTTGGCGAAAGCGGGGGCGGAGAGGGTCGCCAGCATCGCGGCGGCAGCGAGGAGCGTCTTGGGGAGGGTCTTGGTCATGGATCTTTCCTTTCGTTGCTCGAAAGCCAGATCAGCATCCTCACCGCTCGTCTTGTGGGCTCAGATTATTGCACTGCAGCAAAATCCCAACCGCAAAGATTGCGCGACCAGTTGCAAGAAACGGACGGTGAACCGTTTCGCTGCTCCGAATTGACAAACTCTCGCGACATCAAGGGTGTAAAAGGGGCGCGAGGACGATGGGAACAGGATCATGGCGGACGCCGGCACTGCGCTGAATCGATTCGGACTGGGGGCCAGGCCCGACGAGGCCGCGCCGGGCGACCCGCGAAAATGGCTGTTGAATCAGTTCGACGCGTTCGATCCGAGACCCGCGGCGATCGCCGCGCTGCCCGCCCGCCGGATCATCGCGGGAGAGCTGTCCGACTATATCGACCAGGCGCGCATGCTCCGCCGCGAATCGGGAATGGGGCCGGGGCGGCAGCACCCCGCCGCTCCTGCCGAGCCGGCGATGACCGGAGAAGCGATGGCGCCGGCCACAATGGCGCGGGCCGGGAAGGTCGACGATTCTGATGCGAACGATCCGGTGAAACAGGCACGGCAGTTCGCCCAACGCCAGGCACGGGATTATTATGTCGGCGCGGTCGGCGCGCGGACATCGGCGGCGCTTGTCACGTCGGCGCCGTTCGTCGAGCGGCTGGTGCATTTCTGGGCGAACCATTTCGCGATCTCGATCGACAAGGTTCAGGTGGTCGGCCTGGGCGGGCTGCTCGAGTTCGAGGCGATCCGGCCGCATGTGCTGGGCACCTTCGGGGATATGCTGAACGCGGTCGAGCGCCATCCGGCGATGCTGCTCTATCTCGACCAGGCGCAGTCGGTCGGGCCGAACAGCCCGGCGGGCGCACGTGCCATGGCACGCGGCAACCGCAATCTGGGACTGAACGAGAATCTCGCCCGCGAGATCATGGAACTGCACACGCTTGGCGTCCGCACCGGATATGCCCAGGCCGATGTGACTGAATTCGCCCGGGCGATGACGGGCTGGAGCGTCGCCGGGCTGACCCGGGGCATCTTCGCCCGCGCGGCCGGCGTGGCGGGCACGCCGGGCGATTTCGTGTTCGCCGCGCCGTTGCACGAGCCCGGCACGCGCACGATCATGGGCAAGAGCTATGGCCAGAATGGCGAAGCGCAGGCGCAGGCAGTGCTGGACGACCTGGCGGTCCATCCGGCAACCGCGATGCATATCGCCACCAAGCTGGCGCGGCATTTCACCGGCGACGCACCGGCTCCGGCGTTGGTGCAGCGCCTGCAGACAAGCTTCCTGAAGACGGGCGGAGATCTTCCCAGTCTCTACCGCGTGCTGATCGAATCACCCGAAACCTGGGTTGCGCAGCCAGCCAAATTCAAGACGCCGTGGGAATGGTCGATCTCGTCCTATCGCGCACTCGGCATGAAGGAAGTGCGGCCCCAGGCAGTGGTGACTCTCCTCAACCAGCTCGGCCAGCCGGCGTGGAAGCCGGGATCGCCGGCCGGATATGACGATATCGCGGCGAGCTGGGCCGGACCCGACGCGATCCTGCGGCGGGTCGAGGCAGCGGAGCGCTTTTCGGCGCGGGCCGGCGCGCAGGTCGACGCGCGCACCCTGGCGCCGAAGCTGTTCCCCGCGACGCTGTCGACCACGACCGCGCAGGCGCTTGCCCGGGCCGAAAGCGCGGGGCAGGCGCTTGCCCTGCTGCTCGTCGCCCCCGAATTCATGCGGAGATAGAGATGATCGATCGTCGCTCCTTCATCGGTGCCGCCACGGTCGGCACCCTGGCGCTGGGCCTTTCCCCGCGTATGGCCTTTGCCAGGGCGGAGACCGACAAACGCTTCGTCTTCATCATCCAGCGCGGCGCGGCGGACGGGCTCGGCACGGTCGCCGCGGTGGGCGACCCCGCCTTTGCCGGCGCGCGCGGCATGCTCGCTGATGACTTCGCGACTGCGACGAAGCTCGATTCCATGTTCGCGCTGCACCCCTCGCTCAACGGCATCGGCGCCCTCTACGGGCAGGGGCAGGCGCTGTTCGCGCATGCGATCGCCTCACCCTATCGCGACCGGTCGCATTTCGACGGGCAGAATGTGCTCGAGACGGGCGGGGCGGGGGCCTATCAGGTCAAGGACGGCTGGCTCAATCGGATGCTCAACATCCTGCCGCCGACTCAGGCCAAGGCAATCGCTATCTCGGTGACGGTACCGATGGCGATGCGCGGCAGCCATGAGGTGTCATCCTACGCGCCGTCCGCGCTGCCGGATGCTTCGGAGGGGCTGATGGAGCGCGTCGCCATGCTCTATCAGGGCGACGCCCAGCTTCACGCCTTGTGGAGCGAGGCGATGGCCACGCGCATGCTGACCAATGGCATGACCAATGATGACGGCAAGAATGCCGCCGCGACCGGTGCGCTGGCGGCGAAGTTGCTCGCGCCCGCGAACGGCGCACGGATCGCGATGATCGAGACCGGCGGATGGGATACACATGCCCAGCAGCGCGGGCGGCTTGGCGCGCAGCTGCGCGGGCTCGACGGGATGGTGGGGGCCTTGCAGGCGGGGCTCGGGCCGCTCTGGGCCGATACGATGGTGCTGGTCGCGACTGAATTCGGGCGGACGGTGGCGATCAACGGTACCGGCGGGACGGATCATGGCACCGCGAGCGCGGCGATGCTGATCGGCGGCGATGTGAAGGGCGGGCGCGTGCTGGCGGACTGGCCGGGGCTCGGTCAGACGGCGCTGTTCGAAGGGCGCGATCTCAAGCCGACCATGCAGCTCGACGCGTTCATCGCAGGCGCCGTGGCCGAGCATTTCGGGATCGAGCCGGGGCGGGCGATGAAGGCGCTGTTTCCCGATGCGGGGATGGTGCGTCCGATCGAGGGTCTGGTGCGTAGCTAGGCCAGCTGGATCCCCGGCGACGGGGAAGGGCTGGCGGGGCCAGGTTTTTTTATAGGCTCACACCTGCAACCGGAGGTGCCTCGCCGGCCCGACCCCCGCGCGATTTGAGTGTAGGCGTTCCATCCGCTAAGGGCCGCGCTCGCTCTTTAGACCGGACCAGCAATGACTCTTTACATCCGTTTCGCCGCGCATCTCGATGCGGCGCTTGATACCCTTGTCGCGGCGGGCGATCTGCCCGCCGGGCTGGATCGCGCCAATGTCACCGTCGAGCCGCCGCGCGACCCGAGCCATGGCGACCTCGCGACCAACGCGGCGATGGTGCTGGCCAAGCCTGCCGGGACCAACCCGCGCATGTTGGCGGAGAAGATCGCGGCTGAACTGGGCAAGCTCGACGAGGTTCAGGCTGTCTCGGTGGCCGGGCCGGGCTTCATCAACCTCGCGCTGACCGACGATGTCTGGCGTTCGGAACTATCGACGATCCGCGACGAGGCCGCTGATTATGGCCGCTCGACCAAAGGCGCGGGCACCACGGTGAATATCGAATATGTCTCGGCGAACCCGACGGGGCCGATGCATATGGGCCATTGCCGTGGTGCGGTGGTGGGCGATGCTTTGGCCAGCCTGCTCGAATTCGCCGGCGCGAAAGTGATCCGCGAATATTATGTCAACGACGCGGGCGGCCAGGTCGATACGCTCTCCCGGTCGGTCCACCTTCGCTATCGCGAGGCGCTGGGCGCCGATATCGGCGACATTCCGGAAGGCCTGTATCCGGGCGATTATCTCGTTCCGGTGGGCCAGGCACTCGCCGCCGAATTCGGCGATACATATGTCGACGCGCCGGAGAGCGAGTGGCTGATACTGTTCCGCCAGCGCGCGGTCGCGGCGATGATGGAGCTGATCAAGGCCGATCTCGCCCTGCTCGGCATCCATCACAACCTGTTCTCGTCCGAGGCCGAGTTGCAGGCCGCCGGCAAGCCCGAAGCGGCCGAGGCAGAGTTGCGCGCACGCGGCCTCGTCTATGACGGCATGCTCGAAGCGCCCAAGGGCGAGACGCCCGAGGATTGGGAACCGGTGATGCTGCCGCTATTCCGCTCGTCGCAATTCGGTGACGACCAGGACCGGCCGATCAAAAAATCGAACGGCCAATGGACCTATTTCGGCGCCGATCTCGCTTATCATTACCAGAAGGCGCAGACCGCGGACGCGCTGATCGACATCTGGGGCGCCGACCATGCCGGCACGGTGAAGCGGATCGTCGCGGCAGTGCAGGCGCTGACTGGCGGCAAGACGCGGTTCGACGTGAAGCTGGTCCAGATGGTGCGCCTGCTGCGCGCCGGCGAGCCGGTGAAGATGTCCAAGCGTTCGGGCAATTTCGTGACTCTGGCCGATGTCGTGCGCGAAGTCGGCAAGGATGTCGTGCGCTTCACCATGCTGACCCGCAAGTCCGACGCACAGATGGACTTCGATTTCGCCAAGGTTGTCGAGGCGTCGAAGGACAATCCGGTCTTTTACGTTCAGTATGCGCATGCCCGCGTTGCTTCGCTTCATCGGCGGGCGGCGGAGGCGGGTATTACGTGCGACTCCGTCGACCTGTCCCAACTTGAAACGGAAGACTTGGCGCTGGTGAAGCGTGCTGCACAGTTCCCGCGCGTCGTGGAAACTGCGGCGACGGCGCGTGAACCGCATAGAATTGCCTTTTATCTCTATGACCTGGCGGCTGAATTCCACGCGTTGTGGAATGTCGGCAACGACCGGCCGGACCGTCGTTTCCTGATCGTGGACAATCCTGCGGTCACCTGCGCGCGCCTTTTCTTGGCCGACGCTATCGGGCAAATCATCCGCAACGGACTCGGCATCATGGGGGTGCAGGCGGTCCAGGAGATGAACTGATGACGACGTCGAGCGACTATGAGGTCCGCGACGAGGATCGGCTGCCCTGGCTCGAAACCGTCGACGAGGATTACGATCAGGGCCCCTCGGTCCTGCGCGTAGTCCTCATGGTCATCCTTGGCCTTGCGATCATCGCGGCGGCGATCTTCGGCTATTATTGGTACCAGCAGCATCAGGGTGCCGATGGCAATGGCGCACTGATCGTCGCGCAGGAAGGCGACTACAAGGTCAAGCCCGACGATCCCGGCGGCCTGAAGGTCGAGGGCGAAGGCGAAGTCGCGGTCGCGACCAGCGACGGCGCGGGTGGGGGAAATGCGTCGATCGATCTCAACGCGACGCCGGAAACGCCCGTTGCGGGGACGAAGGCGGCGCCTGCCGCGCCGGTCACCGGCGGGTCGAGCAAGGCAGTCGTGGCGATCCCGGCCTCGGGCGGCAAGCTGACGGCGGCCACGCCGTCAGCCGCGCCCGCGACGGGTCCGGCATCGCGCGGGTCGCTGGTGCAGCTGGGCTCCTTCCCCGACGAAGGCTCGGCCAATGATGCCTGGGCGCGTGCGGCGAAGCGCTTCACTTATCTCGCCCCGCTCGGCAAGTCGGTGCAGAAGGCCGAAGTGAATGGCCGTACGGTGTTCCGCCTGCGCGTCAATGCGGGCAGCGCGGGCGCGGCATCGGAGCTGTGCGGCAGGCTGAAGGTCGCGGGCGAGGCCTGCTTCGTCGCGAACGACTGAGTTTTTAGCCCCTTCCCTTCAGGGGAGGGGCCGTCGCATTTGGGCGCGCCGCGTTTCAGGGCTGATGAAACGAGAAACAGGGTCACGCGAAGGTGCCACGACCGCGCAGTCTGCTCGAAATCGGTTCTCGATCGATTCAACGTCGCTCCGAATCTGTGCACCATGGAGAGTGGCCGGAGCGTGACGAAATGCCGGCCCGCTCTTTCCCATGACGGTCGTGGTCTCCTTGCCTCACCCGTCCCTGTTACGGAGAAAATCGCCCTGTTAGCGCGCGAGCCCTCCCTGTTCCGTGTGAATTTCTCCCTGTTATTCAGGAACAGGGAGAAAGTGCAGTAATATATTGAAATATAATAAAGAAATCTCCAACAAAGTTGGAAATAACAGGGAGAGAAAAAATCTGTGCCCTGTTTCGCCCTGTTAGCGTCGAATTCGATCTCATTTACGCGCCTTCGCGTGAACCCTTGCTTCGGATCGTTCGCCCGGGCGCATCGTATGCAATTATCCTCCCTGTTGGGGGAGGGCTTTTGGACGGTCCACGTTGCTGTTAGTCACCTCGCATGAAGCCCGTCATCTACGGCCTGTCCGGCCTGACTCTTACGCCCGAGGAACGCTCCTTTTTCGGTGAGGCCGATCCGGCCGGCTATATCCTGTTCAAACGGAATATCGCGGACCGGGCACAGGTTCGCGCGCTGACCGACAATCTGCGTGCGCTGTCGGGCCGCAACGACCTGCCGATCCTCATCGACCAGGAGGGCGGGCGCGTCGCGCGGATGGGGCCGCCGGAATGGCCGGCGTTCCCGGCTGGCCCGGCCTTTGACGCGCTGTACGAGACAGCGCCGATCTCGGCGATCGAGGCGGCGCGCGCCAATGCCCAGGCGATCGCGCTGATGCTGGCCGAGGTCGGGATCACGGTCGACTGCCTGCCGCTGCTCGACGTATCGCAGCCCGACACCACCGAGGCGATCTCCACTCGCGCGCTGGGGTCCGAGCCGATGCGCGTCGCGGCGATGGGCCGGGCGATCATCGAGGGGCTGCGCGATGGCGGCGTGGTCGGCGTGGTCAAGCATATGCCGGGACACGGCCGGGCGAAGGTCGACACCCATTATCATTTGCCGACCGTCACGGCGTCGGACGCGGAACTCGAGATCGACCTCGCGCCGTTCAAGGCCCTGGCCGGTGCGCCGATGGGCATGACCTCGCATATCATCTTCCAGGCGTGGGATCCGGAGCGGCCCGCGACCTTGTCGCCGATCGTGATCGAGGACGTGATCCGTCGGCGGATCGGCTTTGATGGGCTGCTGATGACCGACGATATCGACATGAAAGCGCTGACCGGTAGCGCCGGCGACAAGGCGGCGGGCGCGATCGCGGCCGGCTGCGACCTGGTGCTCGATTGCTGGGGCCGGATGGACGAGATGGAGGATATCGCCGAGCGGTTGGGCGAAATATCGGCGACGTCGTTGGGGCGGCTGGAACGGGCGATGGCGACCATCGTGGGCACGCAGCCCCGGGGTGAGATGGCGGACCTCATTGCGAAGCGGGATGCATTGCTGGCGCTGGTCTAATTCCTCCTCTTCCCCCTCCGGGGGAGGAACTGTTAGCGTGGTCCGATGGACTCCGACGCCGAGACGCTGACCCTTGATATCGATGGCTGGGAAGGCCCGCTCGACCTGTTGCTGGCGCTTGCGCGCAACCAGAAGGTGGATCTGCGCGAGATATCGATCCTGGCGCTGGTGGATCAGTATCTGCGCTTCATCGAGCAGGCCAAGGCGATCAAGCTCGAGGTCGCGGCCGATTATCTCGTGATGGCGGCATGGCTCGCCTATCTCAAATCGGCGCTGCTGCTGCCGCGCGATCCGGAGGAGCAGCCGAGCCCCGAGGAACTGGCGCTGCGCCTCCAGCTGCGGCTCGAACGGCTCAACGCGATGCGCGAGGCAGGCGCCCGGCTGATGGCGCGCGACCGGCTGGAGCGCGACGTTTTCCTGCGCGGCGCGCCGGAAGGGCTGCGCACGGTGCGCAAGGCATTGTGGCAGGCCGAGATCTACGACCTGATCTCCGCCTATGGCCGGATCAGCGCGCGCACCCGCCCGGTCATGCACATCGTCGCCAATCGGCCGGTGATGACGCTCGAAGCAGCACTGGAGAGGGTATCGCGTCTTGTCGGCGAACGGATAGACTGGGCCATGATCGAGACCTTTCTGCCCGACTCCGCGTCCGGCATCTTCCGCAAGTCGGCGCTCGCCTCCAGCTTCGTCGCGGCGCTCGAACTGGCGCGGCAGGGCAGGGTCGAGCTGCGCCAGAAATCGCCCTTTGCCCCGCTCTATTTGAAGGGTTCCGCATGAAGCGCGCCGACGATTTGACGCGCGCGGTGGAGGCAGTGCTGTTCGCGGCGACCGAGCCGATGACGGTGGATGCGATCCGCGCGCATCTGGGCAATGCCGACAATGTCCGCGGCGTGCTGGAGGAGATTCAGGCCGATTTCGCCGGGCGCGGCATCGAACTGGTCAAGCGCGGCGACCGCTGGCATTTCCAGACTGCGGGCGACATGGCGCATCTGCTCCGCCGCGACCGTGAGGAGCCGCGCAAGCTCAGCCGCGCCGGCATCGAGACGCTGGCGATCATCGCCTATCACGAGCCGGCGACTCGCGCCGAGATCGAGGCGATTCGCGGCGTGCAGATCTCAAAGGGTACGCTCGACGTGCTGATGGAGGCGGGCTGGATTCGTCCCGCGGGAAGACGCGAAGTACCGGGACGGCCGCTGCTCTATGCGACGACGCCCGAATTCCTGGCCCATTTCGGCCTTGCCAGCAGGCGCGACCTGCCGGGAATCGATGATCTCAAGGCGGCGGGGCTGCTCGATCCGGTCGATCTCGCGCTGGAACATGCCGGCGAGCACGATGATGAGAACACCGAGGTAGAAAATGCGGACGAAGAGGCCTAGATAGGCCTCTGTCCTAGGAGATTTGTGATGGGTAGTTTCAGCCTGATGCACTGGCTGGTGTTCGGTGTAATCGCGATCCTCGTGCTCGGGGGCGGACGCTTCTCGAACATGATGGGTGACGTCGCCAAGGGCATCAAGCAGTTCAAGAAGGGCATGGCCGAAGAGGAAGAGACGCCTCGGGAGCCGAGCCGGATCGACCGGAAAGTCGGCGAGCCCGTGATCGAGGTCGAGGGCGAGAAGCTGCGCGAGGAGCGCTGAGCGTTGCGGACCTACGCCGCGTCGGCGCCGCTTGCGGCATTCCGGCGCGCGCGTGGCCGCATGGTGATCTTTATCGTCGCACCGAAAACGGCCCTGGCGCGCCATCGGGGCCACGGCTTTTCATAGAGTTTCCGAATGTTCGATATCGCGCCCACCGAATTGATGCTCGTCGGGATCGTGGCGCTGCTCGTCATTGGTCCCAAGGACTTGCCCAAGGCGATGCGCTTCGTCGGCTATTGGGTGTCGCGCGCGCGCGGCGTCGCGCGGCAGTTTCGCTCCGGCTTCGATTCGATGATGCGCGAGGCCGAACTGCAGGAAATGGAAAAGAAATGGGCGGAGGAGAATGCGCGGATCATGCGCGAGCATCCGCCCACGCCGCAGCAGATGTTGCCCATGGCCGTGGTGGATCATGAGGATGCCGGCCCGGCGCTGGTCGAGCCGCCGCTGATCGCCGCCGCGCCTGAGCCGGAGGCGCTGCCAGCGCCCGCGGCGAAGCCGGCCCGCAAGTCTCCTGCGAAAGCCAAGGCTGTGGTCGACCCGGAAGCGGCCCCGGCCGCCAAGCGTGTCCGCAAGCCTGCCGCCAAGGCCGAGTCATGAACGCGCCGACGGACGATCTCGACGCCAGCCGTGCGCCCTTGCTCGATCACCTGATCGAGCTCAGGCGGCGGCTGCTCTATTGCGTCGCCGCCATCGTGGTGAGTTTCTTCGTCGCCTTTTATTTCGCTGAGGAGATTTTCGGGTTCCTCGTCCATCCACTGGCGGCGGCCGGGCAGAACAAGGTCATCTACACCCAGATTTTCGAGGCGTTCTTCGTCCAGGTGAAGGTCGCTTTCTTTGCGGCGATGATGCTGTCCTTCCCGGTAATCGCCAACCAGCTCTGGCAATTCGTGGCGCCGGGCCTGTACCGCCAGGAAAAGAAGGCGCTGCTGCCCTTCCTGCTGGCGACACCGGTGCTGTTCATCGGCGGCGCTGCAATGGCCTATTACGTCGCCGTGCCGATGGCGCTGCACTTCCTGCTGTCTTATCAGGGCGACCTTGGGGGCGGCGTGAAGCAGGAGGCGCTGCCGTCGGTCGCCAATTATCTGTCGTTCGTGATGCAGTTCCTGTTTGCGTTCGGCGTCTCGTTCCTGCTGCCGGTGGTGCTGATGCTGCTGGAGCGCGCCGGAATCGTCACGCGCAAGCAATTGATCAGCGCGCGGCGCTATGCGATCGTCGGGGCCTTCGCGATCGCCGCGGTGCTGACGCCGCCCGATATCGGGTCGCAGCTGCTGCTCGCGATCCCGCTCTGCCTGCTCTACGAGCTGGCGCTGATCGGCATCTGGTTCACCGAGCGCAAGCGCGCCAAAGTCGCCTCGGACACCGAGACCACGGAAATCGAGAAGGTATAGCGCTCGCCGTCGCGTGCTGGCGGAACGGGTGCAAAGAAAAGGCCCCCTCCCGGTCGGGAGGGGGCCTCAGTCTGCCTAGAGGGGCAGATTATTTGGCGTCGTCAGCTGTCTTGGCGACGGTGCTGCCGGCGGAGGACACGTCCTTGCCGACGCCTTCGACGGTGTTGCATGCGCTGACCATCAGCGCTCCGGCGACGAGGGCCAGTCCAACAAGCTTGCGCATCGAATATCTCCTGAGATTGGCTTTTGCCAAAGGCTCAATGATCGGCGCGCGCGTTCGTTCCGTGGAAGCAACGGCACGATATCATTGATCCAAAAAGAATTTGGGCCCGAAAGCGCCACCGGGGGGGGAGGGTTGACGCTTTCGGGCCCATGTCTTGGATAGCGAGAGCGGGGGGGCATAAATTCACTATCCGAGGCTAAGAACGTAGCTCTCGCGAAGCGGTTCCAGGGATTCGAAAAAATTTTTCGATTCTTTTGAATCGCTTGAATCAGTCGCGTCCGGTGATCGCGATCGCGATCTCATAGGCGCCGACCAAGGGATCGTGATGGAGCTTCGAGCGCAACTGGCGCGACAGGCCTTCCATCACACGGCCATAACGTTCCTCGACCACCTTGCGCAGATCGTCGCCGTCGATGAGCGCCGGCGAATTGACGCGGAGCAGGGCGCGCGCCTCATTCTCGTCCGGCTTCACCGAGATGCGGATCTGCGCGGTGGGATTGAAGGTCATCGCCAGCTCGACGATCTCGGTGATCAGGAAGGCGACGGCAATGGCCACGTCCTGGTTGACCAGGAACGGATCGATATCGATCGCGATGGCCAGTTGCGAAGATCCTTCCGGTGCGGTCGCCCTTATGTTCGAGGCGAGCTCGCCGATCACCGAGCGCAGCGAGAGCCCGCGATTCTCCTCCAGCTCAGCGAAATGGTGGCGGTGGACGACCGCGAGTGCGTCAACGCGCCGCTGGATCGAGGCATAGGCGGCGGTCGCTTCCTTGCTGCGCGCGCCGCGGGCATGGAAGTTGATCAGGCTCGAGATGACCTGGAGATTGTTCTTCACGCGGTGATGAACCTCGCGCGTCAGCCGGGTCTGGCGCACCAGCCCTTCGGCGAGGCCCGCTTCGTGCGCCGCGACGGTGCGGCTGATCATGCGGAAGGTATCGCCCAGTTCGCGGATCTCCTGGGCGGGGAGGGCGCGCACCTCGGCCGGGTCGATCTCCTCGCCGGGGACATAGGCGGCGACGCTGGTGCGCAGGCGGCGCAGCGGGCGGATCAGCAGCCGATCGACCACGAACCAGCCAATGCCGGCCGCCGCCGCCCACATCAGGATCGGCAGCAGCATGGCGATCATGAGCGGGGAGGTGATCGGGGCGCTGCGCACGCTGGTCTCGAGCGACAGGCCGCCGACGCCGAGCGACGTCCGCATCATCTCGCGCCGTTCCAGCGCCCCGCGGGGTGGGAGCTGGGTCACCGGTAAAGAGTCGCTGCCATGCAGAAGCACCGCTTCATAAGGCGGCGCGAAATCGCTGGGCCGACCGGTTTCGGCAAGGAAACGCGTCGGAAAGAAGGCCGTCCCGGTCGCACCGGTGGCGCCGGCGATGGCCAGCACCAGGCCGCGCCCGGGGACGATTCGGGCCGCGATCGGATCGGTACCGGCGACGACCGGCGCCAGGTCGGACGGAAAATCCGCGCCGCACAGCGGGCGGGCGCGGCGATCGCGGATGACGAAGCGCGTGCCGCTGACTGCCTGTTGCGCGAACACACCCTGTGCCCGGGCGCAGCTTGGCGCGTCGCCCTGATCGGCGTCGAGGGCGTTGAGGGCGGTGCGTAGCGCCGTCATATCGCCGACCAGTTCGATCGCGAGCTTGCGCGCGCTTTCTGCAGAGGCAAGGCGCAACTGGGCGCGGGCGGTTTCGTCAGCGGTCTGGGTCGTCTTCAAAGAGGCGAAGAAGGCGATGATGGCGAGCGGCAGCAATGCCGCGCTCAGGATCAGGAAAATCTTGGCGCCGGTCGGAATCTGGGCAGCGAGCTTCAGTCGTGCCGGAGCCTGGGGCTCGGCGGCGGAGTCCGCCATACGCTCGCTCAGTCGAGCTTGCTCAGGAGGTCGAGCATCTCGGGCGGAACCGATTCGTCGACCGTCTTTTGATATACGGTGCGCAGCGCTGCCCCCATATCACGGTCCTTGCTCTGGACCCTGGCCGGCTTCGCGGCCCGCGGTTTTTTCGAAGACTCGTCGCCCGAACGCAAAATCGTCCCCCTTGAGCATCCGGTGTGTAAGCCGGGCATATCGAGAAACCCGACCGAGGAAAACGGCCGGGAGCATCGCGCATACAATCCGCGACGAAAGCATGAAACCAAAGATCGCCTCGATTGTTCCATGTCCGATGCGAAAAAGCCCGGCACTCACGCTCGGGTCGCGAAACGCGTTGCAAAGGCGGGGGGCCGCTTCCACAAGGACCCTCGTTAGACCTTGGCGTTTTTCTTGGAGGAGACCCCGTCAGCCATGTCGCTTGGACAGCAGCTTGCCCCCCACCTTCCTTTCCTCCGCCGCTATGGCCGGGCGCTGACCGGCAGCCAGCAGCATGGCGACCGCTATGTGCGCGCGACGCTCGAGGCGATCGTCGCGGCCCCTGCGGAATTCCCGCGCGACGTCGATCCGCGTCTTGGCCTCTATCGGACGTTCCAGGCGATCTGGAGCTCGACCAATTATGACGAGACGCCGGAGAATACGGGCGCCGATGCCGGGAGCAGCCAGGAATCGATTGCGCGGGCCCGGCTCGCGAAGATGACGCCACTGTCGCGCCAGGCGCTGCTGCTCACTGCGATGGAAGGCTTCACGCCCGAGGACGCGGCCTATCTGATCGAGGTCGAGACGAGCGAAGTCGATTCGCTGGTCAACGAGGCGCTGGCCGAAATCGAGAAGCAGACGCGTGCCCGTGTGCTGATCATCGAAGACGAGCCGATCATCGCGATGGATATCGAGACGATCGTGCGCGATCTTGGCCACGACGTCACCGGCGTGGCCGTGACGCGCGATGAAGCGGTCGCTCTGGCCATGGAGGACCGTCCCGGCCTGGTGCTGGCGGACATCCAGCTGGCCGACGACAGTTCCGGCATCGACGCGGTCAAGGATATCCTGGCGGAGTTCAATGTGCCGGTGATCTTCATCACTGCTTTCCCGGAACGCCTGCTGACCGGCGAGCGTCCCGAGCCGACCTTCCTGATCACCAAGCCGTTCCAGCGTTCGACCGTGAAGGCAGCGATCAGCCAGGCATTGTTCTTCGATTCGGCGACAGTTCCCGCCCTCTGACGGGAACTTTTCCCTGACCCCCGGCATTGGAGTTCCATCTGGTACGGACCCAAAACAATGCTCGGGGGTTATAGGGATATGGCAAATCCAGAAGAACAGACTCACCTCAGCGGTGAAGAGGCCCGGGCAGGCGCGACCCCGCATATGACCCGGTACATATTGGGCATCTCCCTGGTGCTCGTGATCGTGATCTTCGCGTTCCTGTTGCTCCGCTAATCTCTCACATGACCGAAACCGCGTGGCGTGGTGGACTTGAACAAGGTCCGCCCCCATGTTCGCTTTCCGGACCACGAAACGGATGTTCATGACCGACGCTTTCGAGACCGACGACGATGACGATATGGCGCCAGAGCCGGTCGAGCACGTTGCTCTGTCCGATTCCGAGTTCAAGGCGCAGCTTGCTCAGGTAATCCCGCATCTGCGCGCCTTCGGGCGTTCGCTGTCGGGCAACCGCGATCTCGCTGACGATCTCGTTCAGGAAACGCTGATGAAGGCCTGGGCGGCGCGGCTTCGATTCCAGGCCGGCACCAATATGCGCGCCTGGACGTTCATCATCCTGCGCAACCTCTATCTCTCCCAGATGCGCCGCGCGCGCTTCAAGGGGGAATGGGACGATCTGGTCGCCGATCGCATCCTCGCGGCCCCCGCGAGCCAGGACCGCCACGTCGAACTTGGCGACATGCAGCGCGCGTTGCTTCATCTGCCCCAGCCCCAGCGCGAGGCGCTGATCCTCGTCGGCGCGGGCGGCTTCGCCTATGAGGAAGCGGCCGAGATCTGCGGCGTCGCGGTCGGCACGATCAAGAGCCGTGTCGCGCGGGGCCGCGTCGCGCTCGAGACGATCATGAACGACAATTCGCTTCCGTCGCGCCGCAGCCACAGCAATGAGCCGGGCATGACCGCGCTCGATTCGATCATGGGCGAAGTCGAGGATCTGAGCCGGGACCGCGGCGACTGACGCTGCGGGTTCCGTACGATCCTTAGCGGCGCTGCATGTTCCGGTCGGCGAGGTCGATCTGGCGAAGCAGCGCGGAGAAATCGTCCGCCTGTGGGTCCTGACGGCCAAAGGCGGCACGCAAGGCCCCGCTGATCATGTCGCTCGTCTTCGGCGCAGCCACGATATATCCTTCGGATACAGCGTCTCTCGCGGAAGGTGTCATCTTGATCGACATGAACCTAGAACGAACGAGCAACCGAATTCGTTGCTCGCAAATCCAAGTTAATTAACGGGATTATACGTAGTTGTTGCATGACTGACACGTATCCTGAAGAATTGATTAAAGACGCGGTTCGCCGCGCAGGGGCGGAATCGCCCTTTTTGACCTTGCTGCTCGATCGCGAACCGGCGCTTTCCGCCGACCTCGATCAGGGAATTTTGCCGTCACTTGCGGCGGTGCCGATCGACGATCCCGCAATGCCGGTAATGCGCCGGTTGCGACTTGAGCGACGACGATTGGCGCTGCTCGTCGCTATCGGCGACCTGGCGGGCGCGTGCGACCTTACCGCGGTCACGGCCGCCCTTTCCGGTTTCGCCGACCGGGCGCTCGATACGGCGATCACGGCGGCGATCGCCGAACGGACGCCGGGGGCAGCCCCCATGGGATTCGCGGCCATCGCGCTCGGCAAGCAGGGCAGCCATGAGCTCAATTACTCGTCGGATATCGACCCGATCCTGATCTTCGATCCCGAGACTCTGCCATGTCGCCCGCGCGAGGAGCCGGACGAGGCGGCGGTGCGGATCGGCCGGCGGGTGGTCGAGATACTGCAGGCCCGCGACGGCGACGGTTATGTGCTGCGTGTCGACCTGAGGCTGCGTCCATCGCCCGAGGTGACCCCGATCGTCCTGCCGGTGGATGCCGCGATCTCCTATTATGAATCGCTCGCGCTGCCGTGGGAGCGCGCCGCGTTTATTCGGGGCAGGGCGGCCGCCGGGGACCTGACGCTCGGCGCGCGCTTCCTCGAGACGATCCGGCCGTTCATCTGGCGCCGCGCGCTCGATTTCGGGGCGATCGGCGAGATACGGGGCATCTCACGTCGGATACGGGACCATCATGCGCAGGGGCAGGTGTTCGGCCCGGGTTTTGACCTGAAGCGCGGGCGGGGTGGTATTCGGGAGATCGAATTCTTCGCCCAGATTCATCAACTTATCCATGGCGGGCGCGATGCGTCGGTGCGGGCGCCGGCGACGCGCGATGCGCTCGCGCGGCTCGCGGAGGCGGGCTGGATCGCCGCAGGGGAGGCAGCAGCCATGACGGCGGCCTATACCCTGTTCCGCACGATCGAGCACCGGGTGCAGATGGTCGACGACCGCCAGGCGCATCACCTTCCGACCGGGCCGGCGCTCGACGGGCTGGCGCGGCTTCATGGCGTCGCCGATGGAGAGGTACTACTCGATCTGCTCCGGCCTCATGTCGAGGCGACCGCGCGGACCTATGACGCGCTCGACCCGGACGACGAGGGCGCGCTGTCGCAGGATGGCGAGCATCTGGAGGAGCAACTTGCCGCTGCCGGGTTCGCCGACGCACCCGCGGCGGCACGGCGGATCGAGCAATGGCGCGGGGGCACCTATCCGGCGCTGCGCAGCCCCGCTGCGCGCGCGGCGCTTGAAGCGGTGCTGCCCGGACTGATCGAGGCGCTGGCCAGGGCGCCCGATCCACAAGGAGCGATCGTCCGGCTCGACGTCATGCTGGCGAAGCTGTCGAGTGCGATCAATTTCTTCCGCCTGCTCGAGGCGCGGCCAGCGCTGGCGCGGCTGCTCGGCGCGATCCTGAGTCATACGCCAACGCTGGCCGAGGCGCTGGGCAGGCGGCCCGAACTGTTCGACGGCCTGATCGATGCCAGCGCGCTTGATCCGGTGGGATCGGTCGACGCGCTCGCGGACGAGATGCGTGGGGAGGCCGGCGATTATCAGGCGCAACTCGATCATGTCCGCCGCGTAGTCGGCGAGAAGCGATTTGCGCTCGGCACGCAGATCGTCGCCGGGGTCGGCGACCCGCTCGAAGTGTCGGCCGGTTATGCGCGGGTGGCTGAGGCGGCGATCGTCACGCTTGCCGAGGCGACGGTGGCAGAATTCACCCTGAAGCACGGCGTGGTGCCGGACAGCGAACTGGTCATCCTGGCGCTTGGCCGGATGGGCGGCGGGGCGCTGACCCACGCATCGGACCTCGATCTGATCTACCTTTTCACCGGCGACTATATGGCCGAATCCGACGGTGAAAAGCCTTTGGGTGCGGTGCTTTATTATAATAGGCTTGCACAGCGTGTGAGCGGTGCACTGTCTGCGCCCACCGCCACCGGCCCGCTCTACGACATCGACACGCGGCTGAGACCCTCGGGCACGCAAGGGCCGCTGGTCGTCTCGCTCGATGGCTTCGCCCGTTATCAGCGCGAGGATGCCTGGACCTGGGAGCATATGGCGCTGACCCGGGCCCGCCCGGTGTTCGGGTCGGAAAAGGCGCGGAGCGCGACCCAGGCAGTGATCGATGCCGTGCTGCGCGGGGATCGTCCGGATCGCGACGTGGTCGCCGATGCGATCGGCATGCGAGCCGAAATGGCCGCGCACAAGCCGCCGGCCGGGCCGCTCGACGCCAAGCTGTCACCGGGCGGCCTAGTCGACCTGGAGTTTGCGGTGCATGTGGTGCAACTCACCACGCATGCCGGTCTCGACCCGCATCTCGCCGTGGCGATCCGCGAGCTGGTCGAGGCCGGGCTGGTGCCGCCGACGATCGCCGCGGCGCACGATTTCCTGACCCGGCTACTGGTCACCTTGCGGCTGGTGGCACCCGATGCGCAGCCGCCGGCCCAGGCCACCCGCAACCTGATCGCGCGCGCGCTCGACGTCGCCGACTGGGAGGCAGTGGTTGCGTGCTTCGCAACGACGCGGCAGGAGGTCTCCGATTTCTGGGCCGCGGTGGCTCGAGGCCGGAAGAACTGACTGGAGACGGGTGATGGCGGCGGTGATCGAAGAAGGCAGCAAGCTTCCGAATGTGGATCTGACCACGCCCAGCGGCGGCAAGATCAACCTGCGCGACTATCTCGGCAAGCCTCTCGTCCTGTATTTCTATCCCAAGGACGACACGTCGGGCTGCACCCGCGAGGCGCAGGATTTCAGCGGACACTACCCCGAATTCCAGGCGCTGGGGGTCGAGGTGCTCGGCGTATCGCGCGACACGCCGATCAAGCATCAGAAGTTCATCGACAAATACGACCTGACCGTGCCGCTCGCGACCGACGATCAGAACCAGGCGATCGAGGCGTTCGGCATCTGGGTGGAGAAGAAACTCTACGGCAAAACCTATATGGGCATCGACCGATCGACCTTTCTGTTCGACGGCAAGGGTGTGCTGGTGCGGATCTGGCGGCGGGTACGCGTGCCGGGGCATGTGATCGACGTGCTCGAGGCGCTGAAGGAACTGCGCTGATCGTCACGATGACCATCGCGCAGGCGGTGCGGGAGGTGCTGGAGACGGCCGATCCCGCAGCGAAAGTTCGTGCCGCCCGGGCGGCGGCGCGGGCGTGGCGTCAGGGACGCCACGAGCATGCGTTCGACGTCGCCATGCCCGATCGCCCGGCGCGGCCCACGCATCCCGAATTGCTGGCACCGAGCGAGATGCCGCGGCGCGGCAAGGGTGGGTCGGAGCGGGGCCGGATCGCGCTGCTCCACGCGCTGGCGCATATCGAATTCGTCGCCATCGACCTCGCGTTCGATATGGTCGGGCGGTTCGGTGCCGAATTCCCGCGGGGCTTCACGGACGACTGGATGTCGGTCGGCGCCGACGAGGCAATGCACTTCGCCCTGCTCGACCGGCGGCTGCGCGCGCTCGGCAGCCACTATGGCGCGATGCCGGCGCATGACGGCTTGTGGGAATCGGCGACAGCGACCGCACAGGACTCGCTTGCCCGTCTCGCGGTCGTGCCGATGGTGCTCGAGGCGCGCGGACTGGACGTGACGCCGGAGACGATCCTGCGCTTCCGATCAGCGCGCGACGAGCCAAGCGCGCGCATCCTGCAACGTATCCTGACCGATGAAATCCGGCATGTTCGCGCGGGCACGATCTGGTTCGAATTCGGCTGTTCCGCCAAGGGATTCGCACCCGAATCACACTGGCGCTCTCTGGTCGCGCGATATTTTCGGGGGATGATTAAGCCGCCGTTCAACGACTCGGCGCGCAACTCAGCCGGTCTGACGCTAGAATATTACGGCGCGCTTGCCCCTGTATGAAAAACTAGGTCAATTGCGACACGTTCAGGACGCGGAGGGGCTGCGACCAGGACGATTAGGGGCGGGCGCTGGATTTCCGGCAATCGCATTCAAATGGTCGCCGGGGATAGATGAGCAAAATTTCCATCGCGTCGAGCGCGCAATTTGTGTCGCGACTGAAGACGCATTTCACCACCCGGGACTTCATTTTTCACGACGGTCGTGACCTGCGTCGCTTCAGCGTCGGGGGGCGCACCCAGGCGCTGATGGCCGGTGTTGCCGGGATTACCCTGTGCTTTTCCGCCTATGGCGTCGCCCAAGCAGCCGTTGGCGCCGTCGCGATGAGCGGCATCGTTGATGCCCCGCTCTCGCCCGAAGCCAAGGTCGCGCAGATGCAGGCGAAGGTCGCCGCGATGCAGGCCGATGTCGAAACCATCAAGCAAGCCGCCAAGGCCCATGCCGTTCGCGTCGAGCAGCGCCAGGCGCTGATCTCCGCCGTCATCACCGGCAAGGGCGATCCCCGTGCGCTCGCTTTGGCCGCGCCGACCATTTCCACCCATGCCGACCAGCTTGCCGCCGACGTGCTTGCGCCGCTCAAGAAGGTCGAGCAGCGTCAGGTTGCCATGGCGGTCAAGGCACGCCAGGCCGCCGAGCAGCGTTACGCCATGACCGTGGCGCATGTCCGCAAGCTCGGCATCGCACCGGAGCGTTTCGCGCCGCGGATGCCGGCGATGGGCGGGCCGTTCGAAGCCGCCGACAGCGTCGAGGCCGAGGCCGATCTGCGCGCCGACATGCAGTTCCGCTCGCTGTTCATGACCTGGAAGAAGCTCGACTCGCTCGAGCAGGGCGTGATCGCGATCCCTTCGGCCCAGCCGGTCGAGCGTCTTGCCTTCACCAGCAATTACGGCGTCCGCGCCGATCCGTTCCGCGGTACCGCCGCGATGCATGCGGGCGTGGACATTCCCGGCCCGGTCGGCACCCCGATCTATGCGACCGCCGACGGCATCATTGATCGCGCCGAGCGTTCGGGCGGTTATGGCAACATGGTCGAGATCAACCATGGCAAGGGCATCCAGACCCGTTACGGCCATCTCTCCAAGATCCTTGTCGCGCCCTTCACTCGCGTGCACCGCGGCCAGCTGATCGCGCTGATGGGCTCGACCGGCCGTTCGACCGGCCCGCACCTCCACTATGAGGTGCGCATCGACGGCCATGCCGTGAACCCGATCCCGTTCCTGCAGACCGCCGACTATCTGCTCGCGGTGCAGGATCGTGCGCTGAAGACGACCCAGGTTTCGGTGGGCGGCCCGGCCGCAGCCGACTGATCTGTCCGGGTGCCCGGGCATCGGTTGCCGATGATCCCGGGAACGCCTATCTGCCATTCATGGCAACCGTCACAGCTCCAGAGATCGCGCTCACTGATTCCGCTGCCGCACGCGTCGCGGCGATTGCGGAGAAGCAGGGCAAACCCGCCATCCTTCGCCTCTCGGTCGATGGTGGCGGCTGTTCGGGCTTCCAGTACAAGTTCGGGTTCGCCGATTCGGTCGACGCGGATGATGCGGTGGCCGAGAATCGCGGCGTGAAGCTGGTCGTCGATTCGATCAGCCTCGATCTCGTGCGCGGCTCGGCGGTCGATTATGTCGAGGATCTGGGCGGCGCCGCGTTCAAGGTGACCAACCCCAATGCGGCGTCGGGTTGCGGCTGCGGCTCCAGCTTCTCGGTCTGATCCCTTGCGAATCGTCACCTACAACGTCAACGGCATCAAGGCGCGCCTGCCGCGCCTGCTGGAATATCTCGCCGAGCAGGCACCCGATGTGGTGTGCCTGCAGGAACTGAAATCGAGCGACGAGACCTTTCCTGAGGCGGACATCCGGGCGGCCGGCTATGGCGCGGTGTGGCACGGGCAGAAGGGTTTCAACGGCGTCGCGATGCTGGCCAAGGGCAGCGATCCGGTCGAGCGGCACCGCGGGCTCGCCGGAGATCCGGACGACGAGCATAGCCGTTACCTGGAGGCCGAGGTCGCCGGCGTGGTGATCGCCTCGATCTACCTGCCCAACGGCAATCCCCAGCCGGGCCCGAAATTCGACTACAAGCTCAAATGGATCGAGCGTCTGTCGGATCGCGCCCGCGCGCTGCTCGCCGAGGAAAAGCCGGTGGTGCTCGCGGGTGACTACAACGTTATTCCCAATGACGACGACACTTTCTCCGTCCGCGCGATGCAGAATGATGCGCTGATGCAGCCGGAAAGCCGGTCGGGCTATCGCGCTTTGGTCGCCCAGGGCTGGACCGACGCGCTGCGCACGCGGCATCCCAAGGGTGGGGTCTGGACCTTCTGGGACTATCAGGCAGGCGGCTGGCAGCGCGATGCCGGGTTCCGGATCGATCATCTGTTGCTCAGCCCGCTCGCCGCCGATCGGCTGGCGGATGCCGGTGTCGACAAGGAATATCGGGGGCGGGAGAAAGCAAGCGACCACGCCCCGGCATGGGTTCGGCTGCGCTAGGTCGCATGACCTTCGACCTCCAGAAGATGCTCCACCGCAAGGGCGAGTTCGAAACAGCCCGGCTCGACGATTTTGCTTTCCGTGCCCGCGCCAGGACGATGCGCCTGCTCGCCGAGGCGCTGAGCCGCGAGCCCGCCTCGCTGATCGGCCGGATCGCAGAGGGCGATGATACCCATATCCTCGATATACTCGTGGGGGAGGGACTCGACCGGGGCAACGTCGACCAGGCCTATTATCTTGCCCGTAACACGGCGGAGCGGACGCTGCGCGCGGAACTCGGTGATCCCTCGCCGGTACGCCTCGCATGAAGCGGCTTGTGGTCGCGCTCCTGTTGCTGCCGACCGCTGCATTTGCCGAGGATCGGGATTATTGCCCGGCGCGCCCCGGGCTTGGCACGCCGGCGTGCACCATCGCGCCGGGGCGCGTCTCGGTCGAGATGGGGCTGGCCGACTGGACTCGCGACGATAGTCCGAACCAGCGGGAGGACACGATCCTCATCGGTGACACGCTGATGCGGATCGGGCTGACCGATACGGTTGAAGCGCAGCTCGGCTGGACGGCGTTCGGCCATGTGCGGACACGCGACAAGGCTACCGGCGGCGTCGACACCGCCGATCGTGCGGGTGACGCGCTGCTTGGTCTGAAGGTCAATCTCCACCACCCGGACGGCAGCGGCTTCTCCGCCGCGGTGCAGCCCTTCGTCACGCTCCCGGTCGGGCGGACGCCGGTGGGGGCAGGGGATTGGGGCGCGGGGGTCGTAATTCCAGTCAGCTTCGACCTTGGGCATAAGCTCAGCCTGCAATTCTCGCCCGAAGCCGATGCAGCTGTGGATCAGGACGGGCGGGGACGGCATCTCGCCGCCAGCGGCACGATCGGGCTTGGCCTGGCGATCAGCGACTCGGTGAGCGGGACGATCGAATTCCAGGAAGCTTGGGACGACGATCCGACCGGGCGGTCGACCCAGGCCCTGTCGTCGATGTCGCTCGGATGGATGCCGCACGACGACTGGCAATTCGATGTGGGTGCCGTCGCCGGGCTGAATCGCGACGCACCCGACGCGGAACTCTATATCGGCATTTCGCGCCGTCTATAGGCGCGCTCGTAGTGCGTATGGACGCTCGTGGATTGCAGCAATCCACTGAGACCGAAGCGCTCCACTGTCTGACACATTTAAGGCAGTAACACGCTTGGCGGACCGTCACCATGCGCTCCGCTTTAGCGGAGATGGATCATGTCCCTGTTGTTCAGCCTCGCAAGTGCGGCCGCCGCGGCGATCAGCTCGCCGGTTGCTGCCGATCCCGCTGCCGGAGCGCCGCCCGTAGCGGCGGTGAGCCCCGTGAAACCGGCGAAGGAGAAAAGATACTGCATTGCCGAGACGGCGCCCGGCTCGCACATGACGAAGAAGACCTGCATGACGCTGAACGAATGGCGCGCGCAGGGAGTCGATCTGAGCCCGAAATGAGGGAGCGGTTCGGCGGCGTGCCGGACCGCGCTCACAGCGTCTTCTGATAGATCTCGTAGGTCTTGTTGACCCGGCTGTTGATGGTCTCGGCGATGGCGTTCATGCCTTGATTGTCGTCGAGCACCCAGCCGATCTCGCCGCGCGTCGCGCCGTAATTCGTCAGGGCCGCGCGGCGGATATATTCGATCATCATGAAGGCGAGCTGGCTCGCCATGCGGGAGGATTGCAGCTCCTTCAGCACGCCCATCAGCGGCACGCGCATGGTGCGCACCTGCGGCTTGCGCAGCCACAGCAGCAGCTTGGCCCAGCCAAAGGGCAGCAGGCTGCCGTTCAGCGGCTTGATCGCCTCGTTGAGATCGGGGAGCGTGATCATGAACGCGACGGGCCGGCCGTCCAGCTCCGCGATGCGGATCAGGTCGTTGAACACGATCGGCTTCAGCTTGACGCCGACATCGGCGATCTCGGGCGGGGTGAGGGGGACGAAGCCCCAATTGTCCGACCAGGCATCGTTGAGGATCGCGAGGATGATCGCCGCCTCCTCATCGAACTTCGACTTGTCGACCTCGCGGATGCGGATGCGCGGATTCTTCTCGCCCGACTGGATGATCCGCTTCACGATCGGCGGGAAATCCTGCGTGATATCGAGGTCATAGGTGTAGAGTGTCTTGGCGGGGCTATAGCCCGCCGCTTCGATCCAGCCGCGATATTCGGGCTTGGCATGGCCCATCATGATCGTCGGCGCGTGATCATAGCCCTGGATCAGCAGGCCGGGCTCTTCCCAGATCGACATGCTGATCGGGCCGAGCACCTTGGTCATGCCCTTGTTGCGCAGCCAGCCCTCGGCCGCGTTGATCAGCGCCTGGGCGGTGTTGGCGTCCTCTGCATCGAACAGGCCGAACTGGCCGCAGCCCGGGCCGAAACCCTGCTCAGCCGGCATGGTGAGCGCGAGCGTGTCGATATGGGCGGAGATGCGCCCGACGACCTGGCTGCCGCGCTCGGCGAGGAAGAGCTGTGCTTCGGCATGGCTGAACCAGCCATTCTTCTCCGGCGTGATCAGCCCCAGCGCCTCGCTCTTCAGCGGCGGCACCCAGTTCGGATCGTCCTTGTAGAGCCGGAAGGGCAGGTCGACGAATTTCTTGCGATCGGCCTTGCTGCTGATCGGTCGGATGGAAAGCGGGTGCGTGTTAGCCAAGACGACAAGCCTCTCTGTAAGAACTGCGCACTCCCGCGTGCCGCACAAGCTGTCAAGCGTGCTCCTGTCAAGCACCAGCGAGCCTTTGGGACGACGGCATACCCTGTTGCTGCCACCATATAGCCACTATCTTTGGGCAATGCCGCGAACCATGAACACATCGCTTGCCTTCGATCCGCGCGACACGGCGCCGAGCCCGAGCGCGGTTCTGCGGACCAGTTCGGAGCGCATTGCCGACGACAAGACCATGCTGCGGACGGCCGCGGAGCTGACGCGCGACCTCAATGCGCCGAAGCCCGCCATCTACTGGACTGACCTGATCCTTTCGGCCGCACTCGGCTATGCCGCGCTGGCTGCGACGATCCTGGCGCCGTCGACCGGCTGGGCAATCGCTGCGGGCGTCGTCGCGATTCTCGCGCTCTACCGTGCCGACAGCTTCATCCACGAGATCACGCATATCAAGCATTCGGCGCTGCCGGGTTTCCGCCTCGGCTGGAACCTGATGGCGGGCATCCCGATGATGGTGCCGTCCTTCATGTATGAGGGCGTGCATAACCTTCACCATGCGCGCACGCGTTACGGCACGGTCGAGGATCCCGAATATCTGCCGCTCGCGCTGATGAAGCCGTGGACCCTGCCGTTGTTCGTCGTGACCTCGCTGCTGGCGCCGGTCGCGCTGCTGCTGCGCTTCGCTGTGCTCGCACCGATCTCCGTGCTGTTCCCGAAGATGCGCACCATGCTTGACGAGCGCTATTCGAGCCTGTCGATCAACCCAAGCTTCCGCCGCCGTCCGCCCGAGGGCGCGTTCAAGACGCATTGGCGCCGGATGGAAGCGGCGACGAGCGTGTGGGCGATCGCGCTGCTGACCCTGACGGCGACGGGCGTCATCCCGTTGCGCGCGCTGCTGATCTTCCTCGGAATCACCTCGGGCGTGGCCATCCTCAACCAGGTGCGTACGCTGGTCGCGCATCTGTGGGAGAATGAAGGCGAGGCGATGACGGTCACGGCGCAGTATCTCGACACCGTCAACGTGCCGCCGCCGGCGCTGCTGCCGGTGCTGTGGGCACCGGTGGGCCTGCGCTACCATGCGCTCCACCATCTGCTGCCGGGTGTGCCCTATCACGGGCTGGCCGAGGCGCATCGCCGCCTGTCCGCCGCGCTGGGAGAGCAATCGCCCTATCACAAGGCAAGCTATCCGGGTCTGCCGGGCCTGGTCGATCGACTGGTGCGCAGCACGATGGGCCGCCGCCCGGGCTGATTGATTCGGGGCGAGAGCGGCGAAGCTTGGATCGGACCAGGCATTCGTGCGGGGTCTCCTTTTCCCGGTATCAGGCCCGGCTGGAAAAATGGTCGGAACGGCGCACAGCACCTCGCCACGATCGGTCCCCTACTGGGCCCCGGCCTTCGCCGGGGAAGCAAGCTGAGTGGTGGCGAGCGCCTGTCATGGCGCCGATCTAGTGCATGGTCTGAGCTATTCCTCGGTGCGGACCAGCACTGCTTCGCCGATCAGGAAGAACAGCAGGAACGGCGCCCAGGCGGCAAGGAAGGGTGGGTAAGCGCCCAGATTGCCCATCGCCAGCGCGAAATTGTCGGCCACGAAATAGGTGAAGCCGAGCATCATGCCGATCACGGCGCGCAGGAACAGCTTGCCCGAACGCGCCAGGCCAAACGCCGCCACCGCACCGAGCAGCGGCATCAGCACTGACGAGAGCGGTCCGGACAGCTTGTGCCACAGCGAGCCCTCGAGCGCCTTGGTCGGCCGGCCGGCGTCGGACAGGTCCGAGATCGCGGAACTCAGCGCGCTGAACGACAGGCCATCGGGGTCGACCGTCGCCAGGGTGAACTGGTCGGGGCGGACGCCCTCAGCGACGGTGATCGTGCCGAGCGGGGTCTTCTTGCCGCTCTTCACGTCGAAACGGCTCGCCGAGCTGATCTGCCATGCCTCGCCGTGGCGCTTGCCGCTCGGCGCGCTGATGATGCCGACCAGGTTGCCGCCCTGGCGATCGTAGAGCGTGATGTTGGCCAGCGTCGCCGCATTGCCGCGGCCGCGGATCTGGCCGACCTCGATCAGGTCGTCGCCGTCGCGCACCCAGACGTTGGAGCGATCGCCGCGATCGATCGGCACCGGCGCATATTCCGCCTTCTGCCATTGATCGAGCGTCCCCGTGGCGCGCGCGACGATCCGGTCGTTGAAGGTGAAGGAGATGAGCGCGACGCCAAGGCTGGCAACGATCAGCGGCGCCAGCACCTGATGCGCCGACAGGCCCGATGCCTTGAGCGCGACGATCTCGCTGTTCTGGTTCAAGGTCGTCAGGGTGATGATCGTGCCGAGCAGCACCGAGAAGGGCAGGAAGCGCGCAATGATCTCCGGCGTGCGCAGGCTGACATAGCGCCAGATCTCCGCATCGCCATTGCCGGCATGCGCGAGGATCCGCCCGGATTCGCTCAGCAGGTCGAGCGACTGGAGAACCAGCACCAACGCCCCAAGGATCGCGAAGGTGCGCACCAGGAACATCCGGCCCATGTACAGCGACACGGTGCGCGAAGGGAAAAGCTGCAGCGCGATCATGTCGTGGCCGCCTCCTCTTCCTCTTGATCCTTGGGCCTGGCGCCGGGAAGCCAGCGACCGACCAGCTTGCCGGCCTTGGCGAAGACCCGCTCGAGCGCGCCGATCGGCTGACCGCCGGGTACATAGGCGATGGTGTAATACATCCAGAAGATCAGGGCCGAGAAGATGATGAAGGGCCCCCATAGCGCGATCAGCGGATCGACCGTGCCCATGCCGCCAATGTCCCGGGCATATTCGTTCACCTTGTGGTAGGTGACGATCATCACGATCGACAGGAACACGCCCAGCGCGGAGGTCGATCTTTTGGGCGGTATGCCCAGCGACAGCGCCAGGAACGGCAGCAGGAACATCGTCGCCACTTCGGCCACGCGGAAATGGAAGGCAGCCCGGCTGGTGTCGCGCAATTTCTCCGGCGCGGCCTGATTGCCGCCGATCTTAGCGAGTTCGGGCAGGGTCAGCTCGTTCCTGCCCTCCCGATTCCGGAAATTCTCGTATTTCGGCAAGGCGATCGGCAGATCGTGGAGACTGAAGGTCAGCACGCGCGGCGTCGGGACGCCGGGTTCGTTGCGCACCAAAGTGCCGTTGGTCAGGCGGAAGACGATCTCGTCCGGGTTGTCGGTCGCGAAGAACTGCCCGTGATCCGCGGTAACGGCGTAGTCGCCGCCCTTCTTGTCGACCATGTGCACGAAGATGCCCGAGAGCTTGCGGCCCTGTTCGCGGCTCTGCTCGATGCGGATCGTCATCTTGTCGCCGAAATGGGTGAACTCGCCCACCTTGATCGAGGCGCCCAGCGCGCCGGTCCGCAGCTCGAACCGCAGCTTTTCATAGGCGTAGCGCGCGTCCGGCTGAACGAACCCGACGATCGCCAGGTTCACCGCGGCGAGCCCGATCGTGTACATGAAGGGCACCCGCAACAGGCGCGTATAGCTCATGCCCACGGCGCGGAGCACGTCGAGTTCGGAGGTGGTGGCGAGCTTGCGGAAGGCGAGCAGGATGCCGAGCATCAGCCCGATCGGAATGCCCAAGCCGAGATATTCCGGCAGGAGATTGGCCAGCATCTTCCAGACGACGGCGACCGGCCCGCCTTCGGTGGCGACGAAATCGAAGAGCTTCAGCATGCGATCGAGCACCAGCAGCATCGCGGAGATGATGAGGGTCGAGAACAGCGGCACTGCGATCAGCCGGGCCATGTAGCGGTCGATGGACTTCATGGAGCTAGCGGCGGCAGCCTTTGCGAAAGGGCAGGATAAACTCGCCCGGTCGAGCGGCTATATCGGGGGAGGGAGGCTGCGTCAGCTACCAAATCACTCAGCAGCGATACTGTCGGGTTCGGTGCCGCGCGGTGCGGCAACGGCGGCGGCGATCGCACGCTCGAGCGCGCTGATGGTGAAGGGCTTGCGCAGCACGTGCCGTCCGCCGAATGCCGCCTCGTTCGCGTCCCCGGCATAGCCGGTGACATAGAGCACGGCGACATGGGCATAGCTGTCCGCCAGCGACGCGACCATTTCGGGGCCGGTCTGTTGCGGCATCAGCACGTCCGAGACGATCAGGTCGATGCTGCCCATGCGGTCGAGCAGCGCCCGCGCAAGGAGCGGGTCGTCGCAGGCAAGGGGGCGGTGGCCCAATTCGGTGAGCGCGGCCATGGTCGAGGTGAGCACGCGCGAATCGTCCTCGACCACCAATATGTCCAGCGCCGCCGCGGCCGCGATGTCGACCTGCTCCTCGCGCGGCGCCTCGACGATCGCGGCACCCATATGGCGCGGCAGATACAGGGTGACGGTGGTGCCCTGGCCGGGCTCGGACTCGATGCCGATCTCGCCATCGGCCTGGCGGACAAAGGCGAAGATCTGGCTCAGGCCGAGGCCGGTGCCCTTGCCGACGGGCTTGGTGGTGAAGAAGGGTTCGAACACACGCTCGAGCACTTCGGGGGTCATGCCGCAGCCGGTGTCGGTCACTGCGATCGTCACATATTCGCCCGCCGGGCAGGTGCCGACCTGCTCCGCCGCCAGCACGGTGCCGCCGGTAGCGATGGTCAACTGGCCGCGGCCATCCATCGCGTCACGCGCATTGACCGCAAGGTTCAGCAGGACGTTCTCGAACTGGTAGCGGTCAGCGCGGATCTGCCAGCCATCGCGCGCATCGTCCGTGGTGACGGTGATGGCGTCGCCTAGGGTCCGGTCGAGCAGGTCGGACATGCCCGCGACCAGCGGACCGGGTTCGATCGGCTCGAGCTTCAATGCTTCCTCGCGCGAGAAGGCGAGCAGGCGCCGGGTCAGCGCGGCAGCGCGATTAGCGCCCTCCATGGCGTTGTCGATATGGCGCCTGGCCTGATCCGGATCGACGACATTGCGACGCGCCAGCTCGAGTCCACCGAGAACGACCGCAAGCATGTTATTGAAATCATGGGCGATACCGCCGGTGAGCTGCCCGACCGCCTCCATCTTCTGGACCTGGCGAAGCCGCGCTTCCTTTTCAAGCAGTTCCTCCGTCGCCTTGGCGACCGCTGCCTCGAGATCTTCCGCACGTTGGCGTTCCGCCTCGGCCTCAGCATTGGCCGCCGCGCGTTCGCCGAGCGCGCGGACGGTCATCCAGCCCAGCACGATCGCGCCGAGCACGATGAGGATGCCGAACGCGCCCAGCACGCGAGCGACGCGGGTCGATTGCGCGACCGATCGCAGCGCCTCGCCGGTGCGGGCATCGAGCACCGAGCGCTCGCGCGCGATGATCTGGTCGAGCAGGTCGTTGATCTGGCCGAGCGACGCGGCCTCGCGCGCCTGGTAATAGCGCGCCAGTGCCTGGTCGTTCTTGTGGTAATTGGTGCTCAGCGCAATCAGCGACAATTCCTTGCCGCGCACTTCATAGGAGCGCTGCAGCGCGTCGGTCAGCTTCTGCTGATCGGGGTTGTCGCCGGTCACCCGGTCCAGCTTGGCGATCTGCCCGCCGGCGACCCGCCATTCGTCGTAGAAGCGGCGGCCGAGCGATTTGTCGCCGCTGATGACATAGCGGCCAAGCGACGCTTCCGACCCGGAGATGGTCCCGGACAGGGTCCGTGCGAGGATCATCACCTCGAAGCTGTGAGTCTGCAGCTTGAGCGCGCGGTCACGCTCGTTATTGGCGCTGTTCAGCGTCAGCATCAGGGCGACAAGCACCAGCGCGCCCAGCAGCCCCATCACGACCAGCATGATGGTGCGCCAGGCGCCCCCAGGCTCCCCGGGAGCCACGGCTTCGCCTTCGTTCCCGCTCATTAGACCTGATTCTACCCGTAACCGCGACTCGTGAAAAGCCGCCGTATTTTCAGCTCAGCTTATCGCGCCGGTGGCCTGTCCCGCGGATCTGAACATCTCGATGATCGTTTCGATTTGTTCCGCGCTGTGTTCGGCGCAGACCGAGCAGCGCAGCAGATAGGTGCCGGCCGGCGTCGCGGGCGGGCGCGCCATGTTCACATAGAGCCCGCCTTCGAGTAGCGCCTGCCACATTGCGACTGCCTGGGTCTGATCCTCCAGGATCACCGCGACGATCGCTGATTCCGGCGTTTTGGTGCCCAGCTTGAAGCCCATCTCGGTCAGGCCGCCATGCAGGCGCTTGCTGTTCTCCCACAGATGCGCGCGCTTGTTATGCGCGTGCATCAGCTTGCGGATCGAGGTCGCCGCGGTCGCGACGACCGAGGGCGGCAGCGAGGCCGTGAAGATATAGGGGCGCGACACGAAGCGCATGATCTCGAACTTCGGATGGTTCGAGACGCAGAAGCCGCCGACCGTGCCGACCGACTTGGAGAAGGTGCCGACGACGAAATCGACCTGGTCCTCGAGCCCCTGGTCCTCATAGACGCCGCGGCCATTGGGGCCGAAAAAGCCCATGGAGTGCGCCTCGTCGACCAGCACCATGGCGCCGTGCTTCTTCGAGACGGCAACCATTTCCTTCAGTGGAGCGATGTCGCCCATCATCGAATAGACGCCTTCGAGCACGACCAGCTTGCCCGGCTCCGGCGGCAGGCGGCCGAGGCGCTTGTCGAGGTCCTCGACCGAATTGTGGCGGAAGCGCACGACCTCGGCATTGCCCATCGCGCAGCCGTCATAGATCGAGGCATGGCTGTCGGCGTCGAGGATGATGTACTCGCCCTTGCCGGCGAGCGCGGAGATCATGCCGAGATTGGCCTGATAGCCGGTCGAGAAGACGATCGCGCCGGTGGTGCCGTAGAATTCGCGCAGCGCCGCCTCGACATCCTGATGGTCGCGGAAGGTGCCGTTGAACACGCGGCTGCCATTGGTGCCCGATCCGAACTGGTCGAGCGCGTCCTTCCCGGCCTGGATGACGTCCGGATCGAACGTCATGCCCATATAATTATAGGTGCCGAGCAGGATCGTCTCCTTGCCCTTGATGATCGCGACGGTCGGCGACTTCACTTCGTCCATCACGATCGCGAAGGGGTCGCGCACGCCGGTGTCGAGCAACGCCTGGCGCTCGGCGATCAGCGGGTCGTATTTGGTGAAGAGGTCGCGTTCGGGCGGGATCACGGGCGGGTCGATCGGTAGTGCATCGGCGGTCTGGGCGGAGTCAGTCATCGATTCAGGCTTTCAGCTTCATCACCGCATCGACGAGCTGCCCGACCGTCTCGATCTCGGCCTGCATGTTCATCGTGATGATGATCTCGAAGTCGTCCTCGATCGCCGCGACGAAATCCATCACCGTCAGGCTGTCCCACTCCAGGTCGCCCTGGAAGGTCGTCGCGTCGGAGAGCGCGACACCTTTTTTGTTGAAGGGTTCGATCAGGCCGGTGACGGTGTCGAAAACGTGTGCGCGGTCGGTCAAGACATGTCCTTCGAAGAGTGGAGCCGAGCCCTGCCAAGAAAATGCGGCGGCTTTCTGACGATCCTATAGCAGCCCCGAACGGCGATGCCACCGGGGTGGGCGCTTTGACGCGGGTGGCCGAAGCGGGGCCGATTTCCCTGTTCCGTGGGCAATAACAGGGAAATTAACAGGGAATTGTTATTTCTTGTGCCCGATCCGGCGCGATTCGACCAGAAATTGCATATTAAAAGCAGTGGGTTGCGGGTGATTTCCCTGTTATTGGATAACAGGGAAATTCCCGGCCGGAACAGGGAATTTCTTTTCCCGGAACAGGGAAAATCGGGCAGGGAGCCGGCGCAGAGGGTGAGCGGACGAACCATGCCGGAAAGCTGGCACAGTCGAGCGCCGGATTGAATCAACCCCCATAAATCACTCTGACCCCTTTTGCGGGATCGGTTGGCAAATCGGGAGAGGTCGTGGCACTCTCCGGGGATGGAGCCTCAGCCGCCTCGCACCTTTGCGCCCAATGCGGTTCATATGGTTCGCACCGCGCAGGCGATCCATGTCCAGCTGAGCGCGATGGCGGATCAGAAGGCGAGCATCCTGATGGGGGCGAGCTTCGTGATCTTCACCATCACGATCAACCAGAGCCATGGCACGCTGCCGCCGCTTCCGTTGCTGGTGCTGGGCAGCTTCGCCTTTGTCAGCGCGGTACTGACGGTGCTGGCGATCATTCCCAAGACCAGGATGCCGCCGGGTACGCCGGTCAACCTGCTGTTCTTCGGATCTTTCACTCAGCTGTCGCAGGGCGAGTTCGTCGACCGGGTGGTGGACGCGATGGCGGACGAAGAGACGATGCTGCGTACCGTTGCGGCCGATCTCTACGGCAACGGCCAAGTGCTGCAGCGGAAGAAATATCGTCGGCTGGAGCTGGCCTACAAGGTGTTCCTGGCCGGGCTGGTCGCCTCGGCGATCGCCTTTGTCGCTCAGTTCATCTAGCGCTCAGGTCACTGCCCCGGCTTGCCCGTCCGCAGGTCGACCGCCCGCCCGCGATCATAGCCGAGAATGCCGGGGATCGGCGCCAGCCGGTTGATGCCGCCGGCGCCGGGTTCGTAATATTCGCCGACGACCTCGAACCGGGCCGGCTCACGGGCAAGGCCCTGCAGCGCGGCCGGGACCGGGGTCGCGGCTTCCGCCGGCACCAGTGCCTGCCCGAGCACGAACCCATATTGGAACATGGACGGCCCCAGATTGTCCTCCAGATGCGGGATGGGAGAGGGCTTGTGGACCTTGTTGACATAGAGCGAGCCGATATCGGTAATCACTCCAGCCTGCGCACCGAAGCTCACGGTGCCCAGGCAGTTGCAGGTTACCAGGCCGCGGCCGCCGACCGTGGAGCCGTACAGGATATAGGTCCCCGCCGGCACCTCGAGCAGGATCGTGCGCAGTTCGCCGTCTTCGAGGAACTTGCCCGAATCGACCACGAAGCTGTTGGCCTTGCCGGCATAGTCGAATTCGAATTGGTCGATGCCCGGCACCTTGCCGTCTTTCGCCTTTTTGGTCAGCTCGGGCAGGGCCTTGTCATAGGCGAGCTTCTTGGCGGCACGATAATCGTCCAGCTCCTGCGCACCCGGGATACGCAGCAACACATGCTGGATGGCGAACATGCCAGATTTCGCCTTGCTCGTTCGCAACAGCAGATAGGCAGCATCCGCGCGAAGGGACGCCGGCGCGGCCTGCAGGGGGATGACGCCGGCATTGTCCTTCGCCAGACCGACAGCTGGTGTCGCCAAAGCGATGGAGAAGGCCAGCACAGTCAGCGCGATCCGCTTCATTCGGTCACTGCCTCGTCCTGTGGCTTGGGCGCCGACGCGAGCTTGGCCTGCATCAGCAGCAATTGCTGTTCGTCGCCGTTGTTCAGCGTATCCCACGCCTTTTCCGGGATCGCATAGCGTTCATAGCCGCGCGTCCCCATGCACCGGCGCATCTTGTTGCTACGCACGCCGCGTTCCATCTTCGGCAGGATGACCGCGGCCATCGCGCCGAGGACCACGACCCCGGTCACCATCTGTACCACGCTAGGGCCCATGAGAAATATCGTGCCTTGCCTGGTTTCCCGGCGATGGGCTTCGTCCCACGGAATGAAGCCGGGAACCTGGGCAGGCCCGGCCACGATCAGATGCGCCCGGCATTCGGCGAGATCCCGATATGCTTCGGCAAAACTCACCCCGGGATTGTTGAAGTAATAGAATTTATAGCCCTCGCTGCGGACTTTCGGGTCCGGCGATGGCGAGACGTCGGGAACCGTCACCGTCGCGGGATCAGGCAAGGCTTGCGGTACGTCCGCGGCCTGTGCGGCTGCCGGCAATGGCTGAGCCAGAAGAAGCAGGATGGGCGCATATCTCATCATCCGGCAGTCCTCAGCTATTTCGCGGCCGCACGCAATAAGGCCCCTCTAGAGCAGGCCATTCGCCCGGTACCAGGCCGCGGTGGCAGCGAGGCCGCGCGGCGTGGGCACCTGGGGTTGCCAGAGCGAGCGGGCGGGGCGGCGTGCCGGATCGATCGTCCAGTCCGGGTGGCTGAGATAGCCCACGCGATCCGCAGTGAGCTTGGCCTTGGTGCCACGAAACAGCCGGTCGCCCCTGGCCGCGAGCGACAGCAAACCCTTGGGCAAGGCCAGGGGCAGCACGCGCTGGCCGACCGCCGCGCCGATCGCGCGGGCGAAGGCATCATGAGTCCAGCCGCCTTCGACTCCGTCGTCCGCCTCGAGGATCACCCGGCCTGGATCGGTCGCGACCAGCGCCAGCAGCAGCCGCGCGAAATCGCCGACCTCGATCACCGAGATCTTGCCCGGCGGCGGCAGCAGGGCGAGGCCGCGCTTCGCCAGGCGGAACATGTCGCGCATCTCCATGTCGCCAGGGCCGTAGATCGCGGTGGGCCGCACGATCGTCCAGTCGAGCGAGGAGGCTTCGACGACATGCTCGGCGCCCGCCTTCGACCAGCCATAGGCGGACAGGGAAGGCTCGCGTGCGGCGAGCGAGGAGACGTGGATGAAGCGATGGGCACCCGCGCCGGTCGCTGCGTCGACCACCGCCTGAGTGCCGGCGATATTGCCTGCGGCGAAGCCGTCGCGATCCGGCGCGTTCACCACGCCCGCGACATGGATCACGGCGTCGGCACCGCGCACCAGGCTGGTCAGCGCCATTCCGGTGTCGAGCGCACCCGACACCCAGGTGACGCGCGCAATGTCGGGCTGTGGACGGCGGGTGAGGGCGCGGACTTCATGGCCAGCCTGCACTGCGAGTTCGATCAGCGTCCTGCCGACGAATCCGGTGCCGCCGGTGATCGCGATCAGGCTCACACCAGTGCCATATGGTTACGATGGACCAGGGCGCCGCGCGGCGCGTAGCCGAGGATCGCGGCGAGCGCGTCGCTGCGGCGGCCGATGATCTTGCCGGCGTCGGGTGCGTCATATTCGGCAAGCCCGCGCGCGACCGGCTTCCCGTCAGGTCCGCAGATCGCGACCAGGTCGCCGCGCCGGAACTTGCCCTCGATCCGCACCGCACCGGCGGCGAGCAGACTCTTGCCGCCGAGCAGCGCCTTCATGGCGCCGGCATCGATATGGATTTCGCCCTTGGCGGTCAGCCCGCCCGCGAGCCAGGCTTTCCGCGCGGGCGCGGTCTTCTCGGCGACGAACACCGTGCCGCGACCGCTTTCGGCAAAGGCACTGAGCGGGCTGATCTGATGGCCCGAAACGATGGCAAGATGCGCGCCGGCGGCGGTCGCGATGCGGGCGGCGGCGATCTTCGACACCATGCCGCCCGATCCCATGCCGGAACCGGAGCCGCGATCCGCCATCGCCTCGATCCTGGCGTCGATTCGCTCGACGCGGTCGATCATCGTCGCAGCGGGATTGGTGGTCGGATTGGAATCGTACAGGCCGTCGACATCGGACAGCAGGATCACGCCCTGCGCGCCCGCCGCCTGGCCGACCCGGGCGGCGAGGCGGTCATTGTCGCCGAAGCGGATTTCCTCAGTCGCGACGCTGTCATTCTCGTTGATCACCGGCACAACACCGAGCGCGAGCAACCGGCTGAGGGTGGCGGCGGCGTTGAGATAGCGGCGGCGATCCTCGAGATCGTCGAGCGTGATGAGAATCTGCGCTGCCGTCAGCCCCTCGGCACCGAGCAACTCCGCCCAGACCTGGCTCAGCGCGATCTGCCCGGTCGCGGCGGCGGCCTGCGCGTCCTCCAGGCTGGCACGGCCACCCTTGGGCAGCTTCAGCCGCCGGGCCCCGAGCGCGATCGCGCCCGAGGAGACCACGGCGATTTCCTGGCCGGCCCTTGTCCGGGCGGCGATGTCGGCGACAAGGCTGGTCAGCCACTCCCGCCGTACCGTTCCGTCAGGCGCGACCAGTAGCGCCGAGCCGACCTTCACGATCAGGCGGGGGCATTTGGCCGGGGAGAAGGAGAGCGGGGCGCTGGTCATCACTCAAGCGCTTAGCGGCGGTTTCGCCCGCAATCCACCGGCACGTCACACGATCGAGGGGCGCCCGATATCGCTGCGATGGCCGGTCGGCGTCGCGGCGAGCCGTGCCACGACCGCTTCGCGCGTTTCCTCGTCGCCGGCGCGGATCTCGCCCAGCTCGGCGGCGGTAAGCAGCACGACCGGCACGATGCGCACGGGCGATAGCGGCATGTCCTCGATCAGCGCGGCGAAATCGGGGGCAGGCCCGCCGATCAGCACGCCGATCGCATCGTCGGCGGTGACGAAATCCTCGGGGAGCTGGTCCTTGATCGCATGGGACGAAGAAACGCCGGGCACTTCCATCGAGAGCACGCCATAATGATCGAGCTGGCGCTCGATCCCGCCGGCGCCGGCGACCGTTCCCGCGACATTCCGGAGCAGCTCGAGCATCCAGCTCCGCGTGAGCGGGGTTATGTCGCCCGGCGTTCCGGCGAGGTCGCCGGGCAGGTCGGCGCTTTCCACGAACAATTCCAGGTTGAAGCCGTTGGTGTCGCCGCCATCGTCGAACGGATCGGACAGGCCATCCGTTGCGACCAGGATCGATCCGTTCGCCCGGCGGATCACGCGGTACGCCTGGCGTGTGGTCGGCCAGGCCGGGCCGCCCATCAGCCCTGGGCTGATGAGGTGCGTGAGGACGTCGCCCTCGACGTTGCCCACGCTCGCCCAGAAAGCGTCGCGCCGTGCCGCGGAGCGCTGCAGCGCATCGGGCTCGACGGGCGCGTCCGGCTCAGCGACCGCTTCCGGTGCGGTAACGGCTTCGGGCTCTGCGACGATCTCGGGTTCGGCGACCGTTTCGGGCTCCGCCACCGCCTCGGGTTCGGCGACCGCTTCAGGCGCGACAGGCGCTTCGGGAACCACGGTCGCCGGCTCCGACGGGGCAGGGGCCCGGCCGAACAGTTTCCGGATCAGATCGAAAAACGCCATGTCCACATCTCCCGCTCGGTTTCAGGGCAATGGCCCCGAATCACTACGGCGTGATTGCGCGCCAATGCTTCACAGCGGTGACCACTCGATCGTGTCTTCCGCGCCATCGTCGCGTACCGGCGTGGTTGCGGCAGGACCGATCGCTTCGAGCAGCCGGTCGAGCACGGCCTCGATGCCCTCGCCGCCGGCGCCGGACATGGGCAGCACTTCCGCCTTGCTGGCGCGCTTGAGCTTGGTGATGAGCTTCTTGGCTTCAGCGGGCTCGATCGCATCGACCTTGTTGAGGCCGATCACCTGCGGCTTGTCGATCAGGCCGGCGCCATAGGCGTCGAGCTCGCCGCGCACGATGCGGTAATTGCCGACCGGATCCTCCTCGGTCGCGTCGACCAGGTGGAGCAGCACCTTGCAGCGCTCGATATGGCCGAGGAATCGGTCGCCGATGCCGGCGCCGTCCGCCGCGCCTTCGATCAGGCCGGGGATGTCGGCCACGACGAATTCGCGGTTATGGCGGCTGACTACGCCGAGCTGCGGGCGGACGGTGGTGAAGGGATAGTCGCCGACCTTCGCCTTGGCATTGGTCACGGCATTGATGAAGGTCGATTTGCCGGCATTGGGCAGGCCGACCAGCCCGGCATCGGCGAGCAGCTTCAGCCGGAGCCACACCCAGGCTTCCTGATAAGGCCAGCCGGTACCATGCTGGCGCGGGGTGCGGTTGGTAGAGGTCTTGTAGCTCGCATTGCCACGGCCGCCGTCGCCGCCGCGCAGGAACACTTCGCGCTGGCCGGCGACGGTGAAGTCGGCGAGCACCTCCTCCTTGTCCTCGGACAGGATCTGGGTGCCGATCGGGACCTGGATGACCAGATCGTCGCCGCCGGCGCCCGTCATGTTCGAGCCGGAGCCGCCATGGCCGCGCGGGGCCCGGAAATGCTGGGTGTAGCGGAAGTCGATCAGCGTATTGAGACCGGCGACCGCCTCGAAGATGATGTCGCCGCCCTTGCCGCCATTGCCGCCGTTCGGGCCGCCATATTCGATGAACTTCTCACGCCGGAAGGCGACGGCGCCGGGGCCGCCCGCGCCCGAACGGACGAAGATCTTTGCTTGGTCGAGAAAATGCATGGCCGCTCTCTAGCGGAAATCGCAATTTTATCCAGTAGAGGCGTTGATCAGGCGTTTTCGCCCTTGTGCGACGCCATCAGCACATTGGCGGCGAGCTCGCGTGCCTTCTCGCGGGGCAGGCCGAGCGCCTTGGCCATCGGCCCGCCGAGCAGGGCGTCGCCAAGCGCGGTGAGCACAAGCTGGAGCGTTTCCTCATGGATCGTCATGCGGCCGGGCGCATGATCCTCCGACAATTCCTCGACAAGGTTGTGGATCGCCTCGAGGATCGGATCGAGCGCATCCTGATTGCCGGTCAGAATCATCCAGCTCGCCATGGCGCCCGCGCCGCGGGCGAAGGCGTCGAAGGTCATGTCGACCACTTCGCGCGGATTCTGGTCGGTCTCTCTCGCGCGCTTCGCTGCCGCGCCGATCTGTGCGGTGATCTTGTCGGCAAGGTGCTTGATCAGCGCGCGCTGCAAATCCCCGGCCGAGCCGAAATGATGCAGCAGATTCGCGTGCGTGCGGCCGATCCGCGCCGCGACGGCCTTGAGCGTGACGGCCTGGGGGCCTTCCTCGACCAGCAGCGCGCGCGCTGCCTCGATCGCGGCTTCGCGTGATTCTTCCGGGCTGAGGCGTTTGCGAATTATTGACACTAGTGTAAGTAAAGCCTATTGACAGTCTTGTAAGCGACCCATGTTTCTATCTGTTCGGAGGTTTTCGTGGCGAAAGCAACCACTCCCGGCGACCTGACCATCACGCCGCGCGATCGCCGGTTCGGCCGCGAGACGAAGATGGGCCGCTGGTGGCTCAACAACGACCCTTACGCTACGGCTTTCTACAATGCGCTGTCGGTCACCTTCCCGCGCGGCGAGGCGTTCTTCGTCGAGAGCGTCCGCGCCTATCGCGACGGCACGCCGCCCAAGCTGGCGGGCGAGATCCAGGCGTTCATCAAGCAGGAAGTGATGCACACGCGCGAACATGTCGCGTTCAACCGGCATGTCGTCGACCAGGGTTATGACATCACCCGGCTCGAGGCGCGAGTGCAGCAGGGGCTCGACCTGACCAAGGGGCGTCCCCCGATCGCCAATCTGACCGCGACGATGGTGCTCGAGCATTTCACCGCGATCATCGCGCATGAGCTGCTCGCCACGCCGCGCCATCTCGCCGGCGGCGAGGAGGAGTTCGCCAATCTGTGGCGCTGGCACGCCGCCGAGGAGATCGAGCACAAGGGCGTTGCCTACGACACCTGGCTGCACGCGACGCGCGACTGGACCGAGTGGCAGCGCTTCAAGGTAAAGGCGCTGGTGATGCTGCGCGTCACCGCCAACTTCACCCGCGGCCGGACGCGCGGGATGCTCGACCTGCTGGCGCAGGATGGGCTGACCGGGCCCAAAGTGTGGGCGAAGATGTTCTGGTACGCCTTCGGCCGGCCCGGCATGGCGCGCAAGATCGCCGGGCAGTGGCTCGCTTTCTTCCGGCCGAGCTTCCACCCGTGGAACCATGACGATCGCAAGCTGATCGGCATGTACGAGAGCGAATATGAAGCGGCGGTGCTGCCGCGCGAGACCGTCGCGGCCTGAAGGGGAGGGCCGGCGAACCGGCCCTCCGTCTCTTTACCAGGTCACGCCGACCCGGGCGTAGAGATAGCGCCCGTTGAAGCCGAACGGCGAGTAATAGGGGAAGCCGACCAGGCCCGTGCTGTTGAGGATGGTCCCGCGCGACGAGGCCAGCTTCACATAATCCGGATAGGTGTCGAACAGATTGTTCGCGCCCACCGCCAGGTTGACGTTGCGGATCACCTGATAGCGCGCCTCGAGGTCAAAAATGGTGTGGCGGCCGGTATGGATGTCGTCCTCGGCAAAGCCGTTGCTGCTCGGCTGAGTGACGTCGCCATAATAGGAGCCGCGTGCCGTCACGCCGAGGTCGCCGAGCGACCAGTCGACCGTGCCGACCACCTTGGTGCGCGGCGTGCCCTGCTCGAACGAGATGATGCGCTGGCGGCTGAAGATCGGCAGGACCACGCTGGTCGAGACGCCGTTGACCAGGGCAGTGACCGTCGCCGGTGCGGGGGCCCGCGTCACCTTGATGTCGTTGAAATTGCCGGCGGCGGTGAGATCGAACGTGCCGATGCCGTCCGTCACCGCGCGGTAATGCGCGACGACGTCGATGCCCTTGGTCGTCGAGCGGATGCCGTTGAGGAAGAAACGCCCGGCGGTGACATTGGCGGAGGCGGGATTGGACGCGAGCAGGGCGGCGACCACGGTGCCGCTGAGATTCTCCGACAAGGCGATCTGATCGCGGACCTTGATGCGATAGGCATCGACCGTCAGGTCGAAGCCACCCGAACGCAGCACCACGCCGGCCGAGAGGTTGGTGGCCTTTTCCGGGCGCAATGGCTTGCCGCCGAGTGCGGTGCCGACCGGGCTGACCGAGGGGAACAGGCCGGTCTCGACGATCCCGCCATTGCTGAGCACCGAGGCCGTCGAGGTGAAATATTGCTGCTGCAGCGACGGTGCGCGGAAGCCGGTCGAGGCAGTGCCACGGATCGCGAACCAGGGCGCGAATTCGTAGCGCGCGCTGAGCTTGCCGTTCACCGTCTCGCCGAAATCCGAATAGCTCTCGCCGCGGACTGCGGCGCCCAGAGTGAGCGCTTCGACTGGCTTGGCCTCGATATCGAGATAGCCGGAGACGTTCGACCGGTGCACGTCGACCCGGTTCGATGGCTGGAAACCCGGAAAGCCCTGGGCACCCGAGCCGAGCGTGGACGGCGCCGGCGTCGGGAGGCTCGGGTTGCGGTCATAGGAAGCCGGGTCGCCGGCCCCGATCTGGAACCCTTCGCGGCGGAATTCTCCGCCCCCGGCTAGGTTGATCGTACCGTCGCCCAGCGGCAATTCCTTGGAGATGTCGAGCCCGCCGACGATCTGGTCGTAGACCAGCCTGCCGTCATAGAATTCCCGCGCGGAATTCGCGCCATACGTCGCGTTGCCGGAATTGCGCGTGTAGAATGTCAGCTTGTTCCGGCCGTAGGAGAGGTTCAGGTCGACCTTCCAGCCGGACACTTCGCCCCGCAGGCCTTCAGTGAGCGTCACGTCCTCGGACTTGACGTTGATCAGCGGGGTGAAGCCGTCGGGATAGAGGGTGGCGAGGGCCGCCGCGCTGAGATTGTTGTCGGTGCCGCCATTGATGCGCGGCGTGGCCGCGCTGGTGCTGTCGCGGTGCTGATAGCCGCCGAACCCGTAAAGCTCCCAGCCACTGTCGCCCAGCCCGTAGCCGGCATTGGCATAGATGCTGTACTGCTCCACCTCCGGGTCACCGAACCGCGAGCGCACCCGGATCGGGGTCTTGCGCGGATCGAAATCGCCGCGGCTGGTGGCATTGCGGTTCAGATATTCGGCGGACAGCGTCAGAAAACCTTGCGATCCCAGAGCCAGACCCTGCCAGCCCGAAACGGTGACGGTCTCGCCGTCATGCTCGTTGCGGCGGCCGCGGGCGGTCTCCACGTCAGTGACGTACTGGCCATAGGTCACGGTCGCGCCGCCGCCGCTGCGGGCTTCGCGCAGGCGCAGATTGACCACGCCGGCGATCGCGTCGGAGCCATATTGCGCGGCGGCACCGTCGCGCAGCACCTCGATCCGGTCGAGTGCGACCGACGGGATGGTGTTGAGGTCGACCGCGGCCGACCCGCGGCCGACCGAGCCATTGGTGTTGAGCAGCGCCGAGGTATGCGCACGTACGCCGTTGATCAGCACCAGCGTCTGATCCGGCGAGAGGCCGCGCAAGGTGGCCGGGCGGATCGAGTCGGTGCCGTCCACGGCGGACGAGCGCGGGAAATCGATCGACGGCACCACCGCCGAGAGCGCGGCACCGAGTTCGGTCGTGCCCTGGCGCTGCAGCGTGGCGTTGCTCAGCACGTCGACCGGCGAGGCGCTGTCGAAGCGCGAGCGGCCCGTGGTGCGGGTGCCGGTGACGACGATATCGTCCTGGTCAGCCGGGGTTGCGGCGTCGGTCGTATCGGCAGGGGCGGGTGCCTCCTGCGCCGCGGCCATCGAGCCATAGGTGAGGGAAATGGCGGACACGGCCAGGGTCAGGACGGATCGCGAAGTCATGTATGGAAACCCCTTTGTTCTGCTTCCCAATCCGTAATCTGGCCAAAGGTTGCACCACGGATCAGCGGGTTACCATAATCCTCCTATTCAGTAGGAATTGATGCGAAGAAATCGTTTTCGCGCCTAAAGCCGGCGTCGAAAACGGACATGCCGCCCTCTCCCCGCAGGGGGAGAGGACGGGTCATGCCGCCATCTTCACGTCGCACATTCGGCCCTCGTCGAGGTCGAGTTCGAACACCGCGCAGGGCACTTCGGTGCCGCGCCCGCGCGAATGGCGGGCAACGATGTCGCCGGTCGGCCGGAAGCCGAGCTTGGTCAGCACCCGGCCCGAGGCCGGATTGTCGACGAAATGGCCGGCGCGGAGGTGCTTCACGCCGAGCGCGTGGCGGGCCATCTGAAGCACGACGCGCCCGGCCTCGGTCGCATAGCCACGACCCCAGGCCGAGGGCGTCAGCCAATAACCGAGCTCCCAGGCATCCTCTTCCCACCAGACCGCGATGGTCCCGACGATGCGCGGATAGTCCAGCTCATGGCTGAGGATCACGAACCGGGCGTCGTCGGCCGCGCGTGGGCGGGCGAGGAATTCCTCGGCATCGGTGAGCGTATAGGGCCAGGGCGCGCGCGCCAGATTGGCGACGACCGCCTCATGCGCGATCGCCTGGGTCAGCGCCGGTGCGTCCTCGGGCCAGCCGGGGCGCAGCGTCAATCTTGCAGTCCGAGCGAACATCTTACTCCTCCTCGTCGGTCGCATCGCCGCTCGCACGCCGGGATGACGCAGGAACGACAATGGGTGGGGAGGGAGCATGAAAAAAGGGAGCCGGGGCGACCCGTCTCCCTTTTTCGGTTCTCTTGCAAAAACCCGGGTCGCCCAAGTGGGCAACCCGACCGGTTACCCGTTTTATTCGGCGGCAGCCGCCATAATCTCTACCGAGCAGAACTTGCGGCCGAGCTTGCCTTCCTTGAACGACACGCGGCCGTCCACGAGGGCGAACAGGGTATGGTCCTTGCCCATGCCGACATTGGTGCCCGGGTAGAACTTCGTGCCGCGCTGACGCACCAGGATGTTGCCCGGAACGACGGTTTCGCCGCCAAACTTCTTCACGCCAAGACGACGGCCGGCCGAATCACGACCGTTGCGCGAGGAGCCGCCTGCTTTCTTATGTGCCATCTAAACTACTCCTTACGCCTGGGCGGCCGGGGCTTCAGCCTCGGCAGTCGCGGGGGCTGCATCGGCCTTCTTCGCCTTGGCCTTCTTCTCCTGGGCACCGATCGCGGTGATCTTCAGGATCGTGTGCTGCTGGCGATGGCCGTTCTTGCGGCGATAATTGTGACGACGCTTCTTCTTGAAGATGATGACCTTGTCGGCCTTCGCCTGGGCGATGATCTCGGCGGAGACCGTGAGGCCCTCGACCGACTTCAGCTCCGAGCCTTCGCCTGCAAGCAGGACGTCAGCGAGCGTGATCGACGCTCCTGCTTCACCGTCGAGCTTCTCGACGACGATCTTGTCTCCAGCGGCAACGCGATACTGCTTGCCGCCCGTGCGCACCACTGCGAACATGGCCTCAATCACTTTCCAAATGCATGTGCCCGCGCAGGCATGCCCGGCGGGAGAAGGGGCGCAGCTAAGGGAGACAGGCGATTCTGTCAACGCCGAATTGCCCTTCCGCCGGTCAGCGGGGCTGCGCCGGGACGATATAGGCGCTCGGGCGCGAGTCGTCCACGCCCCTTACGTTCTCAGAGGACCGCCGCCGGGCGATACTGGACGAAGGAGAGGACGTTCCCGTCCGGATCGCGGACATGGAAATCCGTGCCGCCCCAGGCCTGTTTGACGAGCCCCTGCGCGAACGCGACGCCGCGAGTGCCGAGTTCCTCGAACATTGCCTTGACGTTGCTCACCTCGATCGTCGCCAGGATGAGCGAGCCTTCGCGCGCCGCCAGCTCGGCAAAGTTGGGCTGGTGCACGAAGCGGAGGTGCAGGCACAGGCCGTCGCGCGACATGGAGCCGTAAAAGGGCGGGTTGCCGTGAAGGAAATCCACCGTGAAGCCGAGCTTCTCGCCATACCAGGCGGCTGTCGCCGTGACGTCGCGCACGAACAGGATTGGCGTGATGCGCTTCAGCGCCAGCGGTACGGGCTCCACCCTTGGCCGTGCCAGGCCATCCATGCCGGCCTTTAGCGCCGCCCAGGTCGGGAAGCCGGCTTCGACCGCAACGATCTCCTGCGCGAGGGTAAGGGGCAGGGGCATGTCCAGCGCCTCATGATCGGTGAGATGACGATAGCGATGAAGCAGGCGGAGCTTGCCGCCGACGGAATAATTGCCCTCACCGTGCCAGCGGACCAGCAGCTTGGCATGTTTGCGATAGGCTTCGAGATTGGGCATGGCATGGGCTCCGGCTGAGAGAGTCAGCGGGCGGGCCTGGCCCTTTCGGCACCGCGCCGATGCACCCCGGGAGAGCATCGCCAGACTAGGTTCTGTGCCTCCGGCCTGTCAATCGACCGGCCCGGCTGCTCGGTAATTGTGCTCACGCGGCCACAGAAAGCAAAATACGTCCGGGTTGGTCCTAATTGCCATGGCGCGCAGAGGGATACCGCATAGGCTGAGGTCATAAGGGGGGCATCCCCCGCAAAAAAAGGGGACCTCCAATGCGTCGATCCATGCTTTCCATCTTGTCCATCTCCGTCTCCGCGCTCGCGCTGTCAGTGCCGGCCTATGCCCAAACCGCTCCGGCTGCGCCGGAAGAGGATGTGACTCCGGAGGATACGGTCATCGTGACCGGTACACGCGTCGCGAATCGCACGGCGTCCGACAGTGCCGTGCCGATCGATGTCATTTCCGGAAAGGCGCTCGAGTCCTCGGGTCTTGGCGAGACCAACAAGATCCTCAACCAGCTCGTGCCGTCGTTCAATTTTCCGCAGCCTTCCATCTCCGACGGGTCCGACGTGCTGCGCCCGGCGACCCTGCGCGGCCTGAGCCCCGACCAGACTTTGGTGCTGGTCAACGGCAAGCGTCGGCATGTCTCCGCCCTGCTCAACATCAACGGCACGGTCGGCCGCGGATCGGCCGCGGTCGACCTCAACACCATCCCGGCGCTCGCGATCGAGCGGGTCGAAGTGCTGCGCGACGGTGCCTCCTCGCAATATGGGTCGGACGCGATCGCGGGCGTGATCAACATCCAGCTGAAAAAGGCCAATCATGGCGGCCGCGCCCAGGCGAGCTTCGGCAAATATATCACGACGCTGGACGGCGTGGACAATGTCACCGGGCTGCAGACGACCGGTGGCGCGCCGTTCCTCAGCACGACCGATTCCCGCGTGTTCGCGGTCAACTCGAATGGCGAGCGCAAGGCGCGCGACGGCGAGTTCACGACGCTCGCGGCGAATATCGGCATTCCGATCGGCGAGGGCTATGTGAACCTGACCGGCGAGTATCGCGACCGCAACGCGACCAATCGTTCCGGCGCCGATATCCGGCCCAATTATAACCGCCCGACAGCAGCGTTCGACCCGCGCGAGCTGACCTTCAACCGGCTCAGCTTCAAGTACGGCGATGCCAAGACCGAGGATTACAACGTCTTCGTCAACGCGGGCGTGCCCGTCGGCGGGCTCGAGCTCTATGCGTTCGGCTCGTACAGTCACCGCGACGGCCTGAGCGCGGCGAATTATCGCCAGCAATCGACCGCCGGCAACCGCGACTACGGGTCGATCACCCCGGCGACGACGCCCAGCGCCGCCAATTTCACCGCGCTGACGCCCGATGGCTTCCTGCCCTATATCGCCACCGACCTGGACGATTATGCGGGGACGCTCGGCCTCAAGGGCGACGTGATGGGCTGGGGCATGGACCTGTCGATCGGTACTGGCCGCAACCAGTTCGACTACCGGGTCGAGAACAGCCTCAACACGTCGTTCGGCACGGCGAGCAAGCGCAACTTCGATGCCGGCGGCCTGGCCTTCCGCCAGATCGTCGCCAATGCGGATTTCTCCAAATCCTATGATGTCGGCTTTGCGACGCCATTGTCGGTCGCCGTCGGCGCCGAGTTCCGCAACGAGAATTTCAAGATCCGCCCGGGCGAAGTGCAATCCTATGCAGCCGGGCCGTTGTTCCAGCCCTCGGTCGTGACCACCGCGGCGAACTGCGTCACGCTGGGCGGCGTCTATACCGTTGCCACTGGCGTCTGCAGCTTCCCCGGGCGCGCGGCACCGGCTGGGGCGCAGGGTTTCCCCGGCCTTCCCGCATCGGCGACCACTGATCGTAGCCGCAGCAGCTATGCCGCCTATATCGAGCTCGACACCGATATCGTCGAAGGCCTCACCAGCACGGTTGCCGGCCGCTTCGAGCATTTCACCGATTTCGGCAACACGGTGAACGGCAAGCTGGCCTTGCGTTATGAATTCACCCCCGGGATCGCGCTGCGTGGCTCGATCTCCAACGGTTTCCGCGCACCGTCGCTCCAACAGCAATATTTCACGACCACATCGACCAACTTCATCGGCGGCCTTCCCGTCGATATCAGCACGCTCGCGGTCGACAGCCCGGTGGCAAGGACGCTCGGCTCCAAACCGCTCAAACCAGAGAAATCGCTGAACCTGAGCGTCGGCGCGACCGCCAATCCGTTGCGCGGGCTCAACATCACGGTCGATTACTACAACATCAAAATCCGCGACCGGGTGGTGCTGACCGAGAATCTCGGCGCGGCCGGCAGCGGCACCGCTGCGGTCAACGCTGCCGTGAAGGCCATCCTGGACGCCAATGGCTATCAGAGCGTCGGCGCCGCGCGTTTCTTCATCAACGGGCTTGATACGACCACCCAGGGCGTCGACGCGGTGGTGAGCTACCGCACGCCCGTGAGCGGGTTCGGCACCTGGAACCTGACCGCGGCCTACAACCACAGCAGCAACAAGATCGACAAGCGCCTCAACGCGCTGGGGCCGCTTGCGGCGATCCCGAATATCGTGCTGTTCGGGCGGGTCGAGGGCATCCGTTTCACGGATGGCCAGCCAAGCTCGAAACTGGTGCTGAGCGCCGAGGGCGACATCGGGGACTTCGGCATCACTGCCCGTACGACCCGCTATGGCGAAGTCGTCGCGCCCGACGCGGCGACGCCGATCGCCAGCCCGACCAGCCTGGTCGATCTGGGACCGGACGATCAGGTGCTCAGCGCGAAGTTCATCACTGACCTGGAAATCCGCTACACCTTCGCGAAGACGGTGACCCTGGCGATCGGTTCGGACAATATCTTCGACGTCTATCCCGATCGGCGCCCGACCGGCGCGCGTCCGACTGCGGTGGGCGGGGTCTATCCCGCCAATTTCCAGTATCTGCCCTATACCGGCTTCTCGCCGTTCGGCTTCAACGGCCGATTCGTTTACGGGCGCGTGGCGATCAACTTCTGACCTGAAGCACGACATGAAAAAGGGGAGCCTCGGCTCCCCTTTTTTTGTTCGTTGCCTTTCAGAGCGGCGTGTCGATCAGTGCTTGTGCTCGCGGCGCAGCTGATAACGCCCGTCGGCGAAGTCGGTGAACAGGTCGGAGATCGCCGGATGGTCGATCGGCTCGTCGGTGTCGTCGGCGATCAGGTTCTGCTGGCTGACATAGGCGACGTAGCTCGATTCCATGTTCTCGGCGAGCAGGTGATAGAAGGGCTGGTCCTTGCGGGGCCGGATATTCTCCGGGATCGCCTCATACCATTCCGCGCTGTTGGCGAAGATCGGGTCGACGTCGAAGATGACGCCGCGGAAATCGAACATGCGATGGCGCACGACGTCACCGATCGCGAAGCGCGCATGGGAGACGGGCGGCAGGGGGATCGTCGCGTCGAAAGGATGAGCTGGGATATGGGCACGAGGCATGACGTCAATCTAAGGACTCTTTTGCGCCGCACAAGCAGATAGGCCGCGAACCGGTGCTTGTGCGGCGATTGGCTTTGCGTTAGAGGCCCGCGCTCTTCGACCGGCACCCCGCGCTTTCACGGGCCTGGGTTGCTCGCAAAGACCTCTGCGGAGAGGTGCCAGAGTGGTCGATTGGGACGGTCTCGAAAACCGTTGTGCCGCAAGGTACCGTGGGTTCGAATCCCACCCTCTCCGCCACCTTCTCCAGTAGAATCGACAAGCGCCGCCTGGCCGCATAGCAAGGTCGCGTTTGCGCCAGGGAGTTTGCGCCGGACCATGACGGACCTTCCCGGCGACCGACCTGTGTATTTCTATTCGCTGTTCGGCCTGACCGTTCGGTCGGAGATGGAACTGCCCGAGCTTCACCCGGCTGACGGGGCCGAGATCGATGTCGATATCCGCTTCGGCGATCTCGGCCCCGAGCACTCGGCGGTGCAGGAACTAGCGGTGACCGGGGCGGGGGCCGTGCTGCACGTGCCGAAAATCGCCCGCTACGGCATCGAACAGGGTTGCCGCATCCTCGTAGACCCCGTGGAGGGCGCGTCACCGCGTAATGTCCGCCTGTTCCTGCTTGGCTCCGCGTTCGGTGCGCTCTTGCACCAGCGCGGTCTCATGCCGCTTCACGCCAATGCCGTGGTGGTCGGCGGCCGCGCGATCGCCTTCACCGGCGCGTCCGGTGCCGGGAAATCGACCCTGGCATCGCTCTTCCACGATCGTGGCTATCCGCTGCTGTCGGACGATGTGTGCGTGGTCGGCTTCGACGCGACGGGCCGGCCGGTCGCGCATCCCGGCATTCCGCACATGCGGTTGTGGCGCGATTCGCTCGAGCGGTCCGGCCGCACGACGGAAGGCTTCGAGCGGGCGCTCGACGGGCGGGACAAATATAATGTGCCGGCGCGTCGCGGTGCGGCACCGGCCGACATGCCGCTGGGCGCGATCTTCGTGCTCAAGCGCGCGGAGGAGGTGCAGCGGGTGGCCATCAGGCGGCTGCGCGGCGCCGAGGCGTTGAATGCCGTGCTCGCGAATACCTATCGCGGGCGGTACATCGCGGTGCTCGGCGACACGCAGCGCCATTGGTCAGCCAGCGTGGCGCTTGTCGGCAAGGTGCCGGTACTGGAGCTGGAGCGACCGTGGAGCCCGGATTGGTTCGCCCCGACGCTCGACGCGGTGCGGGCCTATCTGGACGCGGATGCCGCCTGATCGCCTTCCAGGACAGCCAGGCCGTCCTTCTGCAGGTCTCGGAGCAGAAGCACGACCTGATCGCCGCAGGTGGCGGGATCGACATCGAAATCGGCCGTCAGGGCGGCGCAAATGTCCGCGACGCTCCTGGGGCGATCGAGCAGCGCCCAGATGTGCGCAGCGGTCGCGTTGAAGCTGTAACAGGTGCCGTTCTCGATATGGAGCGCGACAAGTTCCCCGTCGATCTCCGCCTCGACCAGCCCCGGCAGGCGGCGCGCGGTCAGCGCGTTCATCGTGGCACCCGGCAGATCAGGAGCCGAAGCTGAGCGCGCCGTCCGGGATGATCGGATCGAAGCTGTTTTCGGCGTCGCCTGCCTTCATCTTTTCGACGCGCGGGGCCACCCAGGCGCGGCGCGGCTGCGATGCGCGCTGCGTCGTGGAAGGCTTGTCGACCTGCTTCATTCCGGTTTCCCCCTTTAAAACCTTGAACAATCCATTGCTTATAGGACGAAATCGGCGCCCGTGAAGCTGTATCCACCCAGCGTGGTGACGGCGATGGCGAAATCGGCGATGCCGTCTCCGTCGACATCGCCCTCGACCGTCCAGCTATTGCCTGCGCCCGACACGCGCAGTTCGCCCGCGACATGATTGAACGCGTCGGCGCCGATATAGGAAAAGACGTTGTTACCCGCGCCGGCGGTGCTGGCGTCGATCACCGAGAGATCGATATGGTCGCCGGCGTTGAAGTCAGTGATCTGGTCCATCGCGCCGGTGGTCGATTCAGTGATGGCGCGGAAATTGAAGCTGTCGTTGCCGCCGCCGCCGGTCATCACATCCTGGCCGAGCCTGCCCCAGAACTGGTCGGCATTCGCGCCGCCGGTCATCGTATCGTTGCCGGAGCCCATCATGAAACGGAACGAGCCGTCGCTTTCGTCCGAGCCATCGAACGTCACGTCCTCGCCCGCCTTCAGCGCGTTGGCCGAGATGGTCAGCACCTGGCCCGCGCCGACATTGGCGTCGTCGAGCGCGACATTGTAATCGAACGAAGTGCCCGGTGGGGCAAAGCGCGCGTCGGTCGCCGACATCAGCACTAGCGTCTCGATATTGGTCATCGTCGTCGCAAGGAAGGTGACCCCGCCCGAATAGTCTCCGCGCAAGCCCAGCTGGTCGTCGAGGCCGCCCTGGCCGTCGACCCGGTCGGCGCCGGTGAAGCGCCCGTCATCGCCGAAGAAGAACGCATCGCTGCCCTGGCCACCGGTCAGGTCGTCATCGCCAAGGCCGCCATAAATGAGGAAGGCGCCATTGGTTTCCGCCGCCCCGTTGAAGGTCAGGCTCTCGCCCGCCTGCAGCAGATTGGCGTTGATCGTCAGCGTCTTGCCCGCGTCGACATTCGCGTCGACCGTCGTCAGATCGTAGCTGTACGAGTTGCCGCTGGTGTCGCCGAAGCTGGTCGTGCTCCCTGAGAAGATCACCAACGTCTCGATGCCGCCCAGATTGTTCGCGCCGAAGGTCAGCGCGTTCGCGCCGGTATAATCGCCCTGCAGCCCGACCTGATCGTCGCCGCCGGCGCCGCCATCGACGCTGTCGGTCGCGTCGAGCGCGGCGCCGAAATAGAAACCGTCATTGCCCCCGCCACCCGACGCGCTGTCCGTGCCGCCATGCTGCAGCATGTAGAGATCGGATGCTGCCCGGCCAGTCAGGACGTTGTTGCCGGTATCCCCGGCGAGGCGGTCGTCCGCCGATGTTGCGCCGTTCACCGTCACCGATACCGTGGCGGTATCGTCGCCGGTCAGTTCATAGGTGAAGCTGTCGGTCGCGCTGGTGTTGAGCGCACCCGTTGCGGTGTGCGTGGCCAGCTCGACCAGCGAGTTGAACGCGCCGTGCGGATCATAGGTCAGGGTGCCGTCGGCGTTCAGCGACACGCGGGCGCCTGACGTCAGGGTGGTGAAGTCGCCCGGATTGGTCAGCGTGACGCCGTTGACCGTCGCCAGCACGGCCGCCGGATTGTCGACATCGGTGTCGTTCGCCAGCACGTCGATGACGACGGTCGCATTCTCCAGCACTGTGAAGCCGCTATCGTCGATCGCCACCGCGGCATCGTCGACCGGATCGACGGTGATGCCCAGAACCGCGGAGATGCTGCCCGGGCCGCCAGTGCTGTCGTTATTGTAGGTGGTGATGGTGCCGTCGAGCAGGTTGGTGACCACGATATCCAGGTCGCCGTCGCCATCCGCATCGCCCAGCGCGACGCCGACGGGCTGGCCGTCGCTGTCCAGATCGATCGGTGCCTGGAAGGTGCCGTCGCCATTGCCTGCGAGGATCGAGATCGTGCCCGGATCGTCGCCATTGGTGACGACGAGGTCGATGAAGCCGTCCCCGTTGAGGTCGCCCGCGACGATCTGCGCTGGCGCGCCAGTCGCGGTGGTGGTGTAGCCGACCGCGGCGGCGAAGGTGCCGTCGCCATTGCCCAGCGCGACCTGCACGCCGCTGATCGAGCTCGGGTCGGACAGGTCGGCGACCGAGGAGAAGGCAATGTCGAGATCGCCGTCGCCATTGAAATCGGCCAGCACCACATCCGTCACATGCGCCGCGCCGCTCAGCACCTGAGTCGCGGCATCGAAACTGCCGTCGCCATTGCCGAGCAGCAGGTCGATCGATCCAGGCGAGACCTGGCCCGGCAGGGTGCCGGCATTGCCGGCGAGCACGTCGACGAACCCGTCGCCATTGACGTCGCCGATGGCGATCGCGCCGGTGAACTGGCTGGTCGTCGCTGAATAGACCGGCGGCTGGAACACGCCCGGCGCGCTCTGCAGGATTACGCCGATTCGGCCGTTATCGGCATCGGCGACGATCAGATCGGTCAGGCCGTCGCCGTTCAGGTCCGCGGCCAGCAGATCCGTCGCGTAGGGGACGGCCGCGATCGTCTCGGTATCGCCGGTGAGCGACGAGACATAGCCGACATAGCCGGCACCGGCCGCATCATAGCTGGAGAAGCCGATATCGAGATCGCCGTCGCCGTCGAAGTCGCCAAAGGCGAAGGCGCTTGGCGCCCCGCTCGGGATCGGGAAGCTTCCGGCGATCGTGTTGCTGAACGCAACAATGCCGCCGTCGAGGCCGAAGATCAGGTCGGCGGCGCCGTCGCCGTCAAGGTCGGGGAAGGCGATTGCCGTCGCCGGCACGCCGAGCACGAGGGGCGGGAATTCAGTGAAGGCGATCGGCCCGCCCGAGCTGACGGCTGCTGCCGAAATGTCCAGCTGGTCGGTCCCGTTATAATCCTGCTCGCCCAGATAGGTGAGGCCGTTCGTCGCCGCGAGCGTCGCGTTGATCTGGTCCTGGGTGGCCGTGATGGTGATGCTGTACGAACCGTTGGTGCCGCCGGTGATGGCGCTTGCGTCGATACCGCCGGCCACGTCGGTGCGGATGTCGAGCGTGCCGTGCGCAGTGCTGAAGGTAACCGTCACCATGCTCGTCGCCGGGTCGGCGGCGACGCCGTCGACCACGATGCCGGTCAGGGCAATCGCCGTGTCCTCGTCCCCGGTCACATCGGGTCCGGTGATGATCTCGGCAAAAGGAAGCACATCGAGCGCGACGGTCGCGCTGGTGGTGTCATCACCGCCGGCACCGTCGACGAAGGTGAAGGTGACGGTGCGCGAGCTGGCGGCGGTGAGATTGTCGGTGTTCTCATAGAGGATGCTGGCCGCGACCAGCTCGACCGCGCAGGCGCAGGCATCGGCGTTGAAGGTGACGACCAGCGGGGCGCCGTTGACGCCGCCGCTCCAGGTGCCGACGATGTCGCCTTCATAGGTGACGTTCGCCCCGTCGAGACCAAGCTCGCCGGGCCCGGCGCCGAAATCCTCGATGGTCAGCTGATCGCCGGCGGTGCCGCCGGTGATCGCGATCGTCATCGTCGCGCCGTCCCAATCCTCGTTATCGTCGTCGAAGGTCGCGTAGAAGGCGAGATAGGCCGGCGGATCGCCCTCGACGAAGGTGGCGGCCGCATTGTTGCCTGGCGCGAAGAAATCGAGATCGAGCTCCGGCGCGTCGTTGACCGAGGTGATGACGATGTTGGCGGTGGTGCCGCCGCTCTGCTCGCCCCCGTCGCCGCTGTTGCCGCCGTCATAGATGTCGAGCGTCAGGGTGGTGCTGGAGGGCGGGAAATCGTCGTCCGCGGTGTAAGTAACGACGCTGGTGGCGTCGCCGTTCAGCAGGGCGTTGATCTCGTCGATCGTGCCGGTCAGCGTCACTTCCCAACTGTCATTGTCGGCGATGACGACGCTGGTGCCGCCCGCTTCGATGTGCAGCACGCCATAGTTGACGCCCAGGATCACGGTGACCTCGCCGGTGCCGGCATCGGTATCGGTGACGGAAAGGCCGGTGTTCTTGAGGTCGAGTGCGACCTGCTCGGTTGCGGCATAGTCGGTGAGCGGTGCTGTAGCGGTCGGTGCGTCGTTGGTCGCCGCGACGTCGAGCACGACCAGCGCGCTGCCCGTGTCGAACCCGCCAAGATCAGTGCCGCCGCCATCGACCAGGGTGAAGCTCAGGGTGCGCTGATCGGTTGAGGGTGTGTCCGAATCATTGGCATAGGCGATGTTCGCCATCACCGTCTGGACCGCGCAGTGGCAGGCATCGGCGTTGAAGGTGATGACCAGCGCCGCGCCGTCCTCGCCCCCGCTGATGGTGGCGACGTCGACGCCCTCATAGCTGATCGTCGTCCCGACCACGGCGATTTCGCCGAGGCCGGTGCCGATGCTGTTGACCGTCAGCTGATCGTCCGCCGACCCGTTGCTGTCGAACGCGATGGTGAGCGTCGCGCCGTCGAAGCTGTCATTGTCGTCGGCGAGCAGCGCAAAGGGCGCGAGCAGGAGAGGGGCGTCGCCCTCGGTATAGCTGGCCACCGCGTCATTGCCGGGCTCGAAAAAATCCAGATCGAGCACTGGGGCGTCGTTGACTGCCGCGATCGTGATCGTCGCGGTGTCGACGATCGGCACGCCGCCGCCATCGTCGATCGAGGTGCTGATCTCCGCGCTGGCCGGCGGCGTATCGGTATCGGCGAGGTAGGTGATCGTGCTGGTGGCGTCGTCGTCGAGCAGTGCCTGGATCTGCGCCAGCGTGCCGGTGATCGTCACGCTGCCCGTGCCGCTGTCCGCGACGTCGGCCCCGCTGGAGCCGGCGGTGATCGTCAGGGTGCCATAGTCGACCGAGATGACGACGCTGATCGGGTTCAGGCCCGACCCCGGATCGTCGAGCAGGATGGTGCCCTTGAGATCGAGATCGACCTGCTCCGTCGCGTCGTAGGTTGTGGTGAAATCCTGCGGCTGGAGCCCGCCGCCATCGCGCAGCTGGGCACGAAATTCGGGGAAGGACAGTTCGGGTTCGAACAGGGCAGGTTGCGTGTCGACGGGCTCGTCAAACAGGCTCGATACCGACACCATGGCGCGCTCGTCGGCCAGATCGCCATGGGTCGGCCGTCCTGGTGCCGCCGCCGAGAACAGGTCGCGATCGAGATCCGAGAATATCGGTGCGATGTTGTTGGCGGCCGGGTCGGATCGCTGGTCGAACGCGTCCAGATCGACGGCAACCGCCTCCTCGTCGAACTCAAGTGCGACCTTTGCCATCGATTTTCCCCCGTCAGCGCCTCGACCCGTCCCGCCCGGATTCGTGCGCACCCACTTTAGTAACCTTAATTTAGTTCATAACGGTAGCCCTTGTCACGGCGCGATATAATGGCGTGGCACATGCAAATTCCTTGGCTGCCTTGGAATTGTGCGGCCGCTCTTCTTGCTGCCGCGCCCCATTTCCTATCGCGCAAAAAGGCTCTAAGGGGCGCCGATGGCATCGTACAAAGAACCCTCCTTCAAGGACCGCGCCGCGCTTTCCGCGCAGGCCAAGCAAGCAGCTCTCGAAAAACTCAAGGCGAAACCGCCGGTCGACCCGGCCATAGCCGCGGAACGCGCCGCGGCACGTGCGGCCAAGGAAGCTGCCGAAGCGCAGAAGCGCGCCGACAAGAAGGCCGCGATGGAGCAGGCCAAGCTCGACAAGATCGCCAAGGCCGAAGCCGCCAAGGCCGAGGAAGCGCAGAAGTCGGTCCGCGCCGAGCTCACCGAAGCAGAGAAGAAGGCGGCGCGCGACGCGCGCTACGCCGCGCGGAAAAAGCGGAAGTAAGTTTCGACTGGCGGCTCTGCGGAGCGGCTGCTGACGTCAGCTTCGACCTGCCTAATCTGCTTCCCCGGCGAAGGCCGGGCCCAGGTTGGGGGCGATCGTGGTGATCGTTGAACTCCGTTACCGCAGCCTTTCCAACTGGACCCCGGCCTTCGCCGGGAAAGGCCAGGTAGGTCAGGTAAAGCTCTTAGGGCAAATTCTTCGCCAGCTCGTCGAGCCACGGCTTGGCCGTGCCATCCGACGGCGCGCGCCAGTCACCCCGTGGCGAAAGCGCCCCGCCCGCCGAGACTTTCGGCCCGTTGGGAATCGCCGAACGCTTGAACTGGCTCGTCACGAAGAAGCGGACGAGGAATTTCTCCAGCCACCCGCGGATCGTCGCCAGATCATATTCCTGACGCGACGCCGGCGGAAAATCGCGGGGCCAGCGGCCCGCCGCAGCATCGCGCCAGGCGTTGACCGCGAGAAAGGCGATCTTCGACGGCGCCATGCCGTGCCGCACGACATAATGCAGGAAGAAGTCATTGAGCGCGTACGGCCCGATCCGCGCCTCGGTGCTCTGCATCGCGCCGTCGGCGCCCGCCGGCACCAGCTCGGGCGAGATCTCGGTCGACAGGATCGCCTCGAGGATCGCATCGGTCTCGCGGTCATATTGGTCGGTCCGGATGCACCAGCGGATCAGGAACTGGATCAGCGTCTTGGGCACGCCCGCATTGACCGCGTAATGGCTCATCTGGTCGCCGACGCCGTACGTGCACCAGCCCAGCGCCAGCTCCGACAGGTCGCCGGTGCCGACCACGAGCCCGCCCCGCTGATTGGCGAGGCGGAAGAGATAATCCGTGCGCAGGCCCGCCTGGACGTTCTCGAAGGTCACGTCATAGACCGGCTCGCCGCCCGCAAAGGGATGGCCCATATCGGCGAGCATCTGCCGGGCGGCGGGGCGGATATCGATCTCGTCGCCATCGACGCCGAGCGCCCGCATCAATGCCCAGGCATTGCCCTTGGTATGCTCGCTGGTGGCGAAGCCGGGCATGGTGAAGGCGAGGATGCGTTTCCGGGGCAGGCCGAGCCGGTCCATCGCCTTGGCCGCGACGATCAGCGCATGCGTTGAATCGAGCCCGCCCGACACGCCAATCACGAGGCGCTCGGCCTTCGCCGCCTCGAAGCGCTTGAGCAGCGCCTCGACCTGGATGTTGAACGCTTCGTAGCAATCGGCGTCGAGCTTTTCCGGCGTGTTGGGCACGAACGGGAAGCGGCGGATATCGCGCTGCAGCCCGATATCGGCGAAGTCGGGCTTGTGCTCGAAGGCAACGCGGCGGAAGCGCGTTTCCGGGTGCCCCGCGAAAGCCGCTGAATCGTTGAATGTGCCGGTGCGCATCCGCTCCTGGCGGATACGGCCGCAATCCACGTCGGCGACGAGCATGTCGGGCTTTTGCGGGAAGCGCTCCGATTCCGCGAGCAACTCGCCCAGCTCGTGGACCATGCCCTGGCCGTCCCAGGACAGGTCCGTGGTGCTTTCGCCGGGCCCGGCGGCCGAGAAGACATAGGCGCAGACCGCCCGCGCGCTTTGCGAGGCGCTGAGCAGCGCCCGCTCGCGGGCCTTGCCGACGACGATGTTGGAGGCGGAGAGATTGCAGCAGACCAGCGCCCCGGCGAGCGCGCCCATGGTCGAGGGTGGGGTGGGGGACCAGAAATCCTCGCAGATCTCGGCATGGAAGATGAAGTGGGGCAGGTCGCTCGCGGCGAAGATCAGGTCGGGGCCGAACGGCGCGGTCTGGCCCGCCACCTCGATCTCGCCGCTCTGGCCGGCGCCGCTCGCAAACCAGCGCTTCTCGTAATATTCGCGGTAATTGGGCAGGAAGGTCTTGGGGACCACGCCCAGCACCCGGTCCCGCGCGATGACGACGGCTGTATTGTAGAGCCGGCCGTTACGCGGGAGCGCCGCGCCGACCAGCAGCACCGGGCGGAGCTTCGCGCTGGCCGCGACCACCGATGCGAGCGCATCCAACGTCGCGCGCTGGAGCGCATCCTGTAAATGCAGGTCGTCGATCGCATAGGAGCTGATGTTGAGCTCGGGGAAAACGAGCAGGTCGGCGCCGCGTTTGTGGCCCTGCTTCGCCAGCGCGATCGTCTCCTCGGCATTGGCGGCGGGATCGCCCACCGTCGCGCGCGGGGTGCAGGCACCGACGCGGATCAGCTCATGGCTGTGGATCGAGTGGAAAGGATGTGCCTTCGCCATGGGCAAGCGCTTAGCGAGCTTTGGTTACCAATGCCATGTTCGCGGTTCAGGGCAATCTGGCGATGAGCAGGCCGGCGACCGCATCCCGGCCGCCCTCGATCTGCAGCACGTAATTGCCCGGGGTCAGCGCGAAATCGATCAGCTTCCGGACACCGGCGCACCCCAGCTTGTGGGTGTGGGCGGTGGAGCTGAGGAATTTCCCGTCGTGTACCACGTTGATCCACGCGCTGGTGCCAAGCGCTACACGATAGGTGCCACCGGTCCCGATCGTGAAGATGGCCATGCCGCTATGGGTGTCGGGTGCCGGCGCCTTGTTCGGCGTCGTCGCGAAGCTGACGTCCGCTGTCGGCGCGAGGGCCAGGTCGGTGCGGTTGCCGATCTTCACCAGTGCCCTGGCCAGACCGGTCGGCGTCGCCGCCGCGGCGAGCGGCGTGCCCGAGGTCCAGCCGGCAAGTTCGGCCGGCAGGGCAGGGCAGGCCGGTGCCGCGTCCTGGGCGAAGGCGGGGGACGCGGCGAGCGCCACGGTCAGCGCGAACAGGGCGGCAATTTTCACGGGTCACCTCACAATCGATCAATCGCGATCATAGCGCTACGCCACCCGCTTGACGACCCGGGGCGTACCGTTACGCACGTGTTTCAAGCAATTGGAGTCGGGCGATGAAAAAGATGCGGGCGGCAGCGGTATTGGCATTTGGGACTGCCTGCATTCTGGGAACCGGCGCGTCGGCGAAGACCGTGGCGCATCCCCAGGCCGAGGCGCAGGCGCTCGATCTGGCGAAGAAGGCGATCGCGCTGCGTTCCGTCCGCGGGCCGGGCAACGAGACCGGCAAGGTCGCGGCGCTCTACAAGGCGGCGTTGGTCGAGGGCGGGTTCGCTGACGCCGATGTCGAGATCACGCCGGTCGACGACACGGCCTATCTGATCGGGCGCTGGCGCGGATCGGACCCCAAGGCGAAGCCGCTGGTGATTTCCGGCCATATGGATGTGGTCGAAGCCAAGCCCTCCGATTGGCAGCGCGATCCGTTCACCGCCGTCGTCGAGAATGGCTATCTGTTCGGACGCGGCGCCAGCGACATGAAGCTTGACGGCACCATGGCGATCGCCGCGCTGATCGAGCTGAAGCGGTCGGGTTACAAACCGAAGCGCGACATCGTCATCGAATTCTCGGGCGACGAGGAAACGACGATGAAGACCTCCGGGATCATCGCCGACAAGCTCTCCAATGCCGAGATCGTGCTCAACATCGATGGCGGCGGCGGGTTGCTCGACGAGGAGTCGGGCAAGCCCGTGCTGTGGACCTGGCAGGGCGCCGAGAAGACCTATGCCGATTTCGAGCTGACCGTGACCAATCCCGGCGGCCACAGCTCCGCCCCGCGCAAGGCCAATGCGATCAACCAGCTGTCGGCGGCGCTGGTGCGGATCGGCGACTATCAGTTCACGCCCGAGGTCAGCGACCTGACTCGCGCCTATTTCACCGAGGCAGCGAAATATGAGAATGCGGAAACGGCGGCGGCGATGCGCGCCTTTGCCGCGGACCCGACCGACAAGGCGGCGATCGCGACGCTGACCGCCAACCCGGCGACGATCGGCAAGATCGGCACGACCTGCGTCTCGACCATGGTCAATGGCGGCCATGCGATCAACGCGTTGCCACAGCGCGCGACCGCCAACATCAATTGCCGCATCTTCCCGGGCCACAAGCCGGTGGACATCATGGCCGAGCTGAAAAAGGTCGCGGCTGAGCCGGCGGTGACCTTCAAGGACGTGACCGAGGGCTCGATCCCCAACGACGCGTCGCCGATGCGGCCCGATTTCATCGCGGCGGTGAACAAGGCGATGAAGGCGGTCTACCCCGGCGTGCCGGTGTTCCCGAGCATGGCCTCGGGCGCGAGCGACAGCATGTGGTTCCGCTCGCGCGGCGTGGCGAGCTATGGCGCGAGCCCGACCTTCAGCAAGGATTCGGACGATTTCAGCCACGGCCTGAACGAACGCGCCCAGGTGTCGAACATCGCGCCGGGGATCAGCTATTATCTGTCGCTATTCACGGATTTGTCGAAATAGGGGTGACCCGCCTTGCATCTCCGCGGCAGGCAAGAGCTAGGTCCGACATACGATCCGCTGATCGATTTTTCCAATGATTGCCCGGCCTTGAGCGTCGCGTAGTTCGACGCCTATTCGCTCGCCTTCCGCGAGATATGGCGTCAATTCGCGGTTGGCCAGCGTATCCAGCGCCCGACGCTCGGCAATGCAGCCGGACCCGACGTCAGCGGCATTATAGTTCGACACCGTACCCGACCCGATCACCGTCCCGGCACAAAGGTCCCGGGTCGCTGCCGCGTGAGCGATGAGGTCGCCAAAGCCGAAATGCATGGCGCTGCCGTCAGGTTCACCGAAGCGCTGACTATTACGTTCGATCAGAAGCGGCAGTTTCACACGGCCGTCGCTCCACGCATCCCCCAGTTCGTCCGGAGTAGCTGCAAAGGCCGACAGGGTGGTCGGCGGCTTGGCGTGGAGAAAGCCGAAGCCGCCCTGCATTTCTTTCGGTCCGAATGCGCGCAGGCTCCAGTCGTTAAGCATAAGGATCAGCCGGGCATGTCGGAGCGCCTCGCATGGTGTCACGCCAAGCGGAACCGCGTCGGTAATCACGCCGAACTCGGCCTCGAAATCCACATCATCGTCGAAACCGCGAAACGGTACCGGTGCGTGCGGCGCGTAGAAGCGATCGGACAGGCCCTGATACATCAGCGGCGGCTCGGCGCCGCCGCGTGGCTCGAAACCCCAGGCACGCGCAAGAATATGGTTGTGGGCGAGGAACGCCGATGCGTCGAGAAACTGGTAACTGCGTGGCAGCACCGCGGCGAGTGCCATCGGGTCGACCGCCATTGTGTCCGTCGTGCTGGCCTCGACCGCATCGGCCTGATGCCGGAGCACCGGCTCGATCGTTTCCCAGTCGTCCAGCGCTGCTTGAAGGGTCGGCGCGCCCTCGGCCCGCGCGGCGCGGGTGAGGTCGCGCGAGACGATCAGCAATGTGCCGTCGCCGCCGGTGTCCAGTGTGGCGAGTTTCATGCGTCGTCCTCGAAGATCGCAACGGCACGGGTCCAGCCGGCCGACGCAGCGCGGATCTTGACCGGGAAGCAGCTGACCAGGAAGCCGTTCGGCGGCAGGCCTTCGAGATTGTGCAGCTTCTCGATATGGCAATAACCGATCTCGCGACCGGCCTTGTGTCCTTCCCAGATGATCGATGCGTCGCCGGTTTCGGCATAGCGCTTCGCGGTGAAGCTGAACGGCGCGTCCCAGCTCCACGCGTCAGTGCCGGTCACCCGCACACCCCGCGAGGTGAGATAGAGCGTTGCCTCGCGGCCCATGCCGCAGCCGGCGGCGAGATAGTCGTCATGGCCGTAACGCACGCCGGCGCGGGTGTTGACGACAACGATGTCGAACGGGGCGAGATCATGGCCGATCCGCGTCAGTTCGGCTTCGACATCGGCCGCAGTGGCGACATAGCCGTCGTCGAAATGCCGAAAGTCGAGTTTGACGCCGCGCCCGAAGCACCAATCCAGCGGCACCTCATCGATAGTGATCGCGCGCTCGCCGCCATTCATGGTCGAGGCGAAGTGATAGGGTGCGTCGAGATGCGTGCCGTTGTGGGTGATGATCTCGACCTTCTCGTTCGCCCACGCCTCGCCATCGGGCAGGTCCTCGGGCTTGAGTCCGGGGAAAAACCGGGCGAGGTCAGCGACCGAGGCCTTGTGATCGATATAGTCGATCTTCGGCAGCGACACGGGCGGATCGCTCGCCACGCCGGTTTCGAGCGGCACGGAGATGTCGACGAAACGGCGGCCCATCGTCACTTCCCCCGCACGGTATATTCGTAGAGCGGATCGTCCGCGCCGCGCCTGCCGAACAGGAACGGCTTGGCCGGATGCTTCTCCCAGAATTTCTCGGTTTCGGGCTCGACCCGGCTCCAGTCGAAGATCACGTCGCGGTGGACGATGCCCCAGCGGCCATCGCGTTTCTCGAACCTGTCGAGGTAGCGGCCGCCGATCGTCGCGTCGGTGCCATCGGTCATCTGGCACCAGGCGACATGATAGCTTTCGGCGAAAGCGTGGGTGTCGTCCGCGAAGTCGCAAAGGATGTTGGTGACGACATGCATCATGCCCTTGATCGGCGAACCGGGCCTAGGCTTGGTGAAGGATACCACATCGATGAATTCCGACGCGGCGCCGTCGAACATGCCGTGCCGCTCGGTCGCGCCCTCATGATAGCAGGTGTGGGCCAGTTCCGCGTCGGAGCGATCCCCGGCCCGGGCGCGGCGATAGAGGATTTCGGCGATCTCCTGCTTGTCGAGCAGGCGCTGGACGGGGTCGGTCATGATGTCTCCTGTCGGGTCGGGTCGCGCGGGCAGCGCGCCGCGTTGGATGTGGCGATAAAGCGGATCATCGGGGGTGCGCATGCCACGTAGATCGGCCGGCTGGGCGGGGCCCGGAAAGGCGAGCGGGCCGGGGCTGACGCGCGACCAGTCATAGACGATATCGCGATGCTGGATCAGCCAGCGGCCGCCGACCTGACGGAAGGTATCGAGATAGCGCCCGCCGATATGGAAGAAGACCGTGCCGTCGCCGTCCACGAAGGTTTCGTGCGCGACGTGATAGCTTTCGACAAACACATCGCCATCGGCGCCGAACTCGAACAGCGCGTTGGCGATGATATGCTCCTTGGCCAGGCATACCGGGCCGCTCGCCATCGATTTCTCCAATGCGTCGATGAAGCCGTGCATCAGTCCCTGATAGGTCCCGTGATTGTCGGTGCCGTCGACCGGATGGCAGACACGCATCAGCGCCGGGTCGAAACGGTCGGCGCCGCGCGCACGGGCGTAGAGCAGGTCGAGAATCTCCTGCTTGATCGCGTATCGGATGAGATCGCCGCTCACACTGCCTCCGCCACGACGATGCCCTCGATCGCGCCGATTTTCTCGACTTCGCAGCGCACCACGTCACCGATCGCAAGATAACGCGGCGGCTTGGCCGATCCGCCGGTGCCGAACGGCGTGCCGGTCGCGATCACGTCGCCGGGTTCGAGCGTGAACACGGTGGAGAGATAGGCGATCTGCGCCCAGCAATCATGGATCATTTCGCTGGTCGACCCATTCTGGCGCACCTCACCATTGACCGAGCAGGTGATCCGCAAGGCGTGCGGATCGCCGATCTCGTCGGGGGTGACGATCCATGGCCCGAGCGGTCCGTGCCCGTCCCATGCCTTGCCGAGCATGATCGTCGGGCTGCGCTTCTGCCAGTCGCGCACGCTGACATCGTTGCACACGGTATAGCCGGCGACGACCGACGGCGCGTCGGCGACGCTGACCCGGCGACAGCGCGTGCCGATGACGATCGCGAGCTCCGCCTCGTAGTCCAGCTCGGACGATTCGGGTGGCATCGGGATCGGGTCGTACGGTCCGTTGGTCGCGGTCGGCAATTTGGTGAACCATCGCTGGTGAACGGGCGGCACATAGGACGGGTTGGCCGCCAGCACCTCGTCGATATGGCTCTGATAATTGGCGGCGATGGCAAGATATTTCTGCGGGCGGGTCACCGGTGCCAGTAGATGCACCGCGCCCAGTTCGTGGTGCGGTGCGTTCGCCGCGGCGGCGCGGGCGGCGTCGATTCCGGCCGGGCCGAGCGCCAGAAAGGCTTCCATCGTCGCGGGCAATGCTCCGTCGGCAGCGATATCGGCGATGGCGTCGCCCAGTACCACGCCGATCGAGCGCCGGCCGTCGATCTCGAAGCTCGCCAGTTTCATTGCGCCAGCCGCTCGACCAGTTCGGCGCGAAACGCCTCAGCGGTCTTGTAGGTCGGATTGGCCAGCGCTGCGCGCTCTGTATTGGCGTAGATTTCTGCGTCGCTCAGCGCGAAGTCGATCGGGGTGCCGTAAGGCTGGCTGACGTGCCACGGCGTATGGACATAGGTCTCGATCGTATTGTCCTCGGGATCCTTGAAATAGACTGTCCAGCTATTGCCGTGATCGAGCGTCCATACCTTCGGGACGCGCGGATCGGTCGTGGCTTTCTCATAGACCTGACGGAGCTGCGTGAAGTCGTCGAGCAGGAACGAGATCTGCGCAACGGTCGACGGGCTGTCCGGCGCACGACCCCAGGCGAGCAGCAGTTGATGATGTTCATCGGGCGACATGGTCATGAACCGGATCGGGTTCACGTCCGTACGCTCGTCGGTCACGACGAAGCCGAAGAACGAGGTGTAGAAATCGGTCATCACGTCGATGTCGATGACATGGATGCCGACATGATTGAGCGAATAGTTGATGCGGGTCATGACGGGCTGGCCTCCATTGTGGTGGATCCGGGGTGCTGCGGGGCTCCGGGGTGCAATTGCCGGGCGAGCAGGGCGAGCGCGGCATTGAGCGCGGCATCGCCGCTTCCCAAGGCATAGAGATACCTGTCGGGCCGAACGATCGCCCATCGCGCGCCGCGCTCATCGAACCAGGCGGAAAGCCGTCCATCGGCATCGTCGCATGCGCCGGGCGCAAGATGGATCACCTGTCCGCCGAGCGTCGCCCAGACACCGGTTCGTGGTGCCACCGCGTTGCGCGCGATCAGCGAAAAGCGACCGGCAAGCAGCGCATCGATATGCTGGTCGCCTGCGCCGCTCTTCAGCACGAATTCCGGCAGACGCTCGCCGCCGTTCGACGGATCAATGATCCCGTCGCAGATCTGCGGGACGACATCGGTCATCGCAACGCTGCGGGTGCGTTCGCGCTCCACGGCGCGAAAGCGGGCGTCGCGCGCGAGCGCTTCGGCTCGGTCGAGCTTGCAGACTTCGGCGCCGGCCGCGACCGACGCGGCGATGATCGTTCGGACATGGGGTTCGCGCTCGGCCTGATAACTGTCGAGCATCCCGCCGTCGGCCACGCCGGCGCGCACCAGCATCAGCTTCCAGATCAGTTGCGCGGCATCGCGAATCCCGTGGCACATGCCCTGGCCGAAAAAGGGCGGCGTCTGGTGCGCAGCATCCCCGAGGAGAAAGACGCGGCCATCCCGCCAGCGTTCCGCCACGAGCGCGCGAAAACGATAGACCGCGGTGCGGATGATCGCGACATCGCCGGGATCGACCCATTTCGCGAGCTGCGGCTTGAGCCACGCGTCGGTCACCACCTCTTCATCGTGCTCATCGGGCAGCAGCATATATTCCCAGCGGCGATGCATGCCGCGCCCGGGGATCAGCGTCGCCGGCCGGTCGGGGTCGCACACCATCAGCGAAAAGCGCCCATCGCGGACCTCGTCGGGAACGACGTGATCGGATGGCCAGCGCATCGGGCCGGTCACGTCGGTGTCGACGACGAGCCAGCGTTCCTCGAACCCAATATCGTCGAGCGCGATACCCAGCGCCTTGCGCACGCCGCTGCTGGCGCCGTCGCAGGCGAACAGATGATCGGCCTCGGCGCCCCATGACCCATTGCGGTCGGCTATCGTCAGGATGACCCCGCGATCATCCTGCGACACCCCTTCGACCGCAACCCCGGTCACTACCGTGACATGCGGGAAACGCCCCAGCCCGGCGCGCAGGATCGCCTCGAGTTGCGGTTGATAGAACAGGTTGCTCGGAAACCATGCCTTTTCATGCGCGCGCGGGTGGGCACGGAAGGTGCGGATCGGTGCGCGATCCGCACCGAGATAGACTGAGCCGCCAAGAGGCTTGGTCACCGCAGCGATGTCGTCAGCAAGGCCGATCGAGGCAAAGACGCGCATGATCTCGGCGTCGAATACGATCGCGCGCGGCTTGTCATAGGGCACGTCGCTCTTCTCGATGACCAGCGTGCGCAACCCTGCCACACCGGCGAGGTTCGCAGCCACCGCGCCGACGGGGCCAAGCCCGGCGACAATCAGGTCGTATCGCGTCGCGTCACGGCCCATCGCCCTGGTTCACCCCCTCATCAATGGCTTGCCCCTGTGGCCGGCCTTGTCGGGCTCGCTACCGGTCGCTGACTTGAGGGACAAAGACCATTAAGGCCATTTTCGATAACCGTGGATTATCGTTAGGCGTCGCTCAACTGCCCAGGCAGCTTGAGGCACTCCTGCCGGATGATCGCCATCGTCGCGCGCGCGCCGGGTAGCAGGGTGCTGCCCTCCCGGAAGGCGAGGCCGACATGTTCACGGGGAAAAGGGAAGTCGACGTCGAGCGGGACCAGGCCGGTCTCCCGTGCGCTGAACAATGTCGAGGGCACGACCGTGACGAGGTCGGTCGCGCGAACGACGGCATCGAAGAAGATCACGGTGCTGACCTCGACCGCGCCGGTCGGCGGCGGCATGCCCGCATCGAGAAAGGCCCGGTTGATGATGGCGCGGTGCGACGGCGGGTAATCGGGTATGAGCCAGGGATACCGCGCCAGGTCCGACAGGGTGAGCGCCAGGCGCGCGGTGAGGGGATGCCCGGCGCGCACGGCGACGCGGGGACCTGTTCTGACAAGTGGCTCGAAGGTCAGGCCCATTGGCGACGTCTCGTCGGGCAGCAGCAGCAGCGCGAAATCGAGTTCGCCGTCGAACAACGCGGCGGTCAACTCGGCGGAGAAGGCGATGCGCAGTTTGAGTTTCAGACCCGGCAGCGTCTCCATGACCTCGCGTGCGACCTGCGCCATCACTCCGCTCATCGTCGGAATGACGCCGATCACAATCATGCCACGCGTCATGCCGCGCATCGCGTCGATCTCGGCGACCGCGCGACGCACCTCGCTGTCGATCATCTTGGCATAGCGGAACAACGTGTCGCCGAACGGCGTCGGCACCACACCGCGTGGGCGCCGATCGAGCAGTTTCACCCCCAGCTGCGCCTCGAGATTGTTGATCGCCTTGCTCAGCGCGGGCTGCGAGACGTGCACGGCTTCGGCAGCGGCGTGCATCGTCTTGTTTTCGACGCAGGCCACGAAATAGCGCATCAGCCTGAGGTCCATCGCACCTGCTCCCCTTATTTCCGGTACCGTTGCACCGACAGTTAATAATGAGAGCCAGTGCGGCATTTCGCAATCAGCGATAACCTGGCGGAATTGCTTTGCGCCCAAGTTTCAATTTCACCCCTTCCACGCTGCCGCCAAAGGACGCCCAACGAAAAGAACCGGAATGGAGGGGACTATGGCTCGATACGGCTATTGCAAATTCGCTTCGCTTGTCCTGCGCAGCTCCGTCTGCGCCGGCGCATTGGCGCTCGCGGCGGGACAGGCACAGGCTCAGCAGGCGCCGACCGCGCCATCGCCCGCAGCAGACAATGGCGAAGGTGCCGATATCATCGTCACGGCGCAAAAGCGCGCGGAGCGGCTGCAGGACGTGCCGATTGCGATCAGCGTGGTGTCGCCGCAGATTCTGCAGAGCACCAATGCCCGCAACTTCGCCGAATTGCAGGGCGTCGTGCCGGGCGTCTATTTCGCGGGCAATTCCGGCGGCGGACGCACCTATATCACGCTGCGCGGCGCGACTGGCCTGGCGCTCAACACCGGCGACGAGCCGGTCGCGATCTATATGGACGACATCTATCTCGCTCGCGGCGTGACGATCGGCATGTCCGACCTGCTGGACTTGGGCGGGATCGAGATCGTGCGCGGCCCGCAGGGCACGCTGCAAGGGCGCAACGCCACCGCCGGCGCCATCCTGATCCGAAGCGCCGATCCGACGCAGGAGTTTTCCGGTAGGGCGCAGGCCAGCATCGCGTCGCCCGACGAGTTCCGCGCCCAAGCGGCAATCTCGGGGCCGCTCGGCGGCGGTTTCGGCGCGCGCTTGTCCGGAGGCTATGTCACCGAAAAGGGCTGGGCCTATAGCCCCTATACCAGGAGCCATATCGGCGGTTCGGAAAGCTTCCAGACTCGCGGTGTGCTGACCAACGATTCCGGCCCCTTCTCGGCACGCATCGTTGCCGACTATTCCTGGACCAGGAACCAGCCCGCGATCTTCCGCTATGCCGCGACGACCTTTGCAGCGGGCAATGGCGCCCTGGTGCCGGCGGGCACGGCGACGCCCAATACGCCGCTGCCCGCGGCGACGCGCGACGCGATCTTCAACCGCAATATCATCTCGCTCAATCCCGGCACCAACACGGAGGTCAGCACCGGGGGCGTGTCCGCCAAATTCAGCTATGATCTGGGTGGTATCGACCTGATCTCGGTCACCGGCTATCGCAAGGCATGGGTGCGCGGCACTAACGACTCCGACGGGCTCGACGTCGTCAAGATGGGCTACAACCACAATGACGACCACAGCAACCAGTTCAGCCAGGAGGTGCGGCTGCAATCGTCGGGGAGCCAGCGCTTCTCCTGGATCCTCGGCGCCTATTATTTTCAGGAAAACCAGCGATACACCGATGATATCTACAATCTGAAATTCTCGCTGCCGACCAACGGCGTCACCCGCTACACCGGCACACAGCGCACGCGTTCCTATGCCGGCTTCGCCGACGCGACCTTCCGCATCACCGACCAGTTCTCGGTCATCGGCGGCGTTCGCTATACCGAGGATCGCAAGAAGCTCGATTCGAAGATCATTGCGACCAATCTCGACACCAATGTGTCGACGACGACGCCCTATTCGCCCCCCGAGGCGAAATGGACCGATTGGTCCTATCGCGGCAAGCTGGTCTACAAGCCGAACGCCGACCTGATGTTCTTCATCGGTTACGGCAAGGGATTCCGCGCCGGCGGCTACAACCCGTTCGCCGTGCAGGTTCCCTATGCGCCGGAAACCAACAAATCATGGGAGGCCGGCGCCAAGGGCGACTTGTTCGACCGGCGATTGAGCTTCTCGCTTGCGGCGTACCGCAACGACTATGCCAACCTCCAGCTGCGCGCTGGCGTGCCGACCGGCGGCGCGATCATCACCAATGCGGCCGAGGCGTTGATCAAAGGCGTCGAGCTGGAACTGACCGCGCGGCCGACCGATCGTACCCGCCTGACCGGCAATGTGGCCTATACCGATGCCAAGTTCACGAGCTTCCCGACCGCGCGCGATACCCTGGACCGCCCCGTCGACGCATCGGGCAACGTCTTGCCGCGCACCCCGAAATGGCAGTTTTTCGCTGGCGCCGAGCAGGATGTGCCGCTGTCCGACTCGCTTATGCTGACCGGCGAGATGAACTATCGCTGGCGCGGCCGGATCTACTTCTTCTTCACCGACCAGAATGCGCAGCCATGGCAGGACGGCCCGGGCGATGAACTCGGCGCACGGCTTTCGATCCACCCGGTCGGCGACCGCTGGAAATTCTCGATCTATGGTACCAACCTGACCAATTCGCGGATCATCAACACGGCTGCGGTGACGTTCAGCTATCCGCAGGTCGGGCTCAACAAGCCGCGTACGGTCGGTGCTTCGGCAGAGTTCAAGTTTTGACGGGGGCCGATTTGACGGTGGCAGGGGCGTGAGGGGCATCGAGGCATCGGCGGCGGGCGAGTTTCGCGCGCATTGGCGGGCGCTGCTCGGCTGCACCATCGCCGCGTCGATCGGTACGATCGGGCTGCAGGCCTATACCAGCGGCGCGTTCGTACCGGCGCTCGGCCGCGATGTCGGCTACTCGAGGGAACAGCTCTCGCTGGCGACATTCCTGCTCTCCGCGGTTGTCGCGATCTGCGCGCCGATCGCGGGCACCTTGATGGACCGGTACGGCGCGATCAGGATCATCGCATTTGCCGTGATCGGCGAGGCGACTGCCTTTGCCCTTCTCGCCCTCGCGCCTGCCGGTTTCCCGCTCTATGCGGCGCTGATCGTGCTGCTTGCTCTGCTCGGTGTCGGTACCACCCCGCCTGGTTTCGCGCGGATCGTCACGGCGCGCTTCGATGCCGGTCGCGGCCTGGCGCTTGGCTGCATGATCAGCGGTCTCGGCCTGATGGCGATCAGCGGGCCGATCTGGGCAACCTGGGTAATCGAACAGGGCGGTTGGCGCGCGGGTTACGGCGTGATCGCCGTGCTGGTGCTGTTGTTCGGCGGTGGCGGTTTGTTGCTGGTGCGCAGTGATCGCCATGTGCAACCCGTCGCACCGGCCCAGATCGCGCCGAAAACCGCAGGCAGCAGCTCGACGCTGCGGCGCCCGCTTTTCTGGATCATGCTTGCTGGTTTCCTTGCGCCGGCGTTGTTCGGCGGCGGCTATCTGTTGCACCTGATCAGCCTGCTGACAGAGCGTGGCGTCACCGCCGGAGCGGCGGCACGCGTCCAGTCGCTGATCGGCGTTGCCGTGCTGTGCGGCCGGCTCGGTTCGGGCTGGGCGCTCGACCGCTTTCCTGCTCAGCGCGTGGCCGCTGTGGCCTTCACGATCTCGGCCCTTGGCTGCGCGCTGCTGCTGCAATCGAATCTCGCGCTGATGAGCGTCGCGGCACTGGCGATCGGCCTCACGATCGGCGCCGAACTCGATATCCTCGCCTATTTCGTCTCGCGCTATTTCGGCCTTGCCAGCTTCGGCCGGCTATACGGGCTGGCCTATGGTTGCCTGATCACGGCCGCCGGGGCGAGCCCGCTCTTGATCGCCTGGCTGGCGCAACATGGCGGCTATCCGCTGGCGCTTGTCGTCTCGACCATCGGCACCCTCACGGGTGCCGTGATCCTCCTGACGCTGCCCGACCCGCGTCGCGTTGCCGCGCACGAGGCGGCGATTGCCTGACGTTGCGGGCGATTTCGCGGGCAAGGTCGCGCTGGTCACCGGTGCCGCTTCGGGCATCGGCGCGGCCACGGCCCGCCTGCTCGCCGGGCGTGGCGCCTTTGTCTGGTTCGCCGATCTCGATGCGGATGCCGGCGATGCCGCGCGACGCGGGATCGAGGCAAGCCGGTCAATTGCGCTCGACGTGCGCGAACCGCGAAACTGGCGCGATGTCGAAAACTGTGTCGGCGGACTGGATATTCTGGTCAATGCCGCCGGGATCAGCCGCACCGTCAACCCCGCCGGCATCGCCGAGGTCGCGCTGGACGACTGGCGCGGTGTGTTCGCGGTCAATGTGGAGGGCAGTCTGCTTGGCTGCCAGATGGCGATGCGCGCGATGGCCGGGCGCGGTGGCGCGATCGTCAACGTCTCGTCGACTGCAGCTGTGGCGCCGAGCGCGACACTGGGCGCCTATGGCGCCTCCAAAGCGGCCGTGCTGCAGTTGACCCGCAGCGTCGCCGCCGCCTGCGCTGCTCAGGCGCTGTCGATCCGTTGCAACGCCGTTCAGCCGGGCATGGTGGAAACGCCAATGACGGGCGGCATGACAAAGGCGTATCGCCGCGTGTGGGAGGAGCAGATTCCCGCACAGCGTTTCGGCCAGGCTGACGAAGTCGCACAGGCAATCTGTTTTCTGGCGAGCGAGGCTGCCAGCTACGTCAATGGAGAAGCATTGCTGGTCGATGGCGGCCTGATGAATCGCGCCGTTATTGGTGGTGGCTCGCCGGTAGAAATCCCACCGCGCTGAAGTCCAGGGTGCCTGTACGGTTAAGGGATTACCGAGAGGCTCCCGGTAATCAACCGTTCCAGATACGCACACAACATGTCCGCAAGCGCGCCCGCATAGGCCTCGATCTCATCGGGCGTGCGCGGCGTGGCCGAAAAGCTGCTGCCCACTTGGCTTAGCGTCGTCTCGATCAGGTTGCCTGCCAGCGATCGTCCGCGCTCGGTGGCGTCAGGAAGCAACTCATGCAGGAATGACTGGAAGGCCTGTGCGCTCGAAGCATGGACGTCGATCGCCTCGGGAGCGTCGCGATAAAGGGGCGCTGCGTCGTTCAGCGCGCCACGAATTTCCGCTTCTTCGCATTCCGAGCGGATGAACATGTGCACCAGGGTGCGCACCCGTTCGAGTGGCGGCTTTGTGCGGTCCTCCAGAATGGCGCGCATCAGGTCGCTGGTGGCCCGCCACTCGTCGCTTTGGAGCCGGAACAGGATCGCGGCCTTGTTGGGAAAATATTGGTAGAGCGAGCCGACGCTCACCCCGGCGCGCTCGGCGACTCGGGCGGTGGTGAATCGCTGCGCGCCCTCGGCCCTCAAAACCTGAACAGCGGCATCGAGAACCGCCGCGACGAGGTCGTTCGAGCGGGCCTGTTTGGGCTGTTTGAGCAAGGAAACGCGGGCGCTTCGTCGGGTTGTCATCTGCGGCGCGGCCAATGCGAATAGGAAAGCTGACGAACTAGTCGTATTTCTACCGGCGAGCAAACACCTGCTCGAAACCGGAGAAAATCGATGACTATCCTGACCAGCGCGCCTGTGGCGCCGCTGCTCGACCAGCTGTTCGCGGAGGCCGAGGCTGCCTCTCCGCTGGCGAGCCCCGCCTTCGCTTCCCTGTCGCGCGAGGAGCGCCGCGGGCTCATGTCGAGCAAGACCGCTTATCGCGACCTTTACGACCAGTTGAAGGAGTTCGCGCTCCCCGTCTCGCGCGAGACCGGCAAGCTCCTGTATCTGCTGGCGCGGGCGGGCAACGCACGATCCATTGTCGAGTTCGGCACCTCGTTCGGCCTCTCGACCCTGCACCTCGCGGCCGCGTTGCGGGAAAATGGGGGTGGGCGGCTCATCACCTGCGAATTCGAACCGTCAAAACTGGCCAGGGCCAGGGAAAATCTCGCCGCGGGCGGCCTGTCCGACCTGGTCGAGTTCCGCGAAGGCGACGCGCTGACGACGCTGGCGTCCGACCTGCCCGAGACGGTCGACCTGCTCCTGCTCGACGGCGCCAAGTCGCTGTATCTGGACGTACTGACGCTCGTCGAAAGCCGGTTGCGGCCGGGCGCAGTGATCATCGCCGACAACACCGATTATTGCCCCGACTATCTCGAACGCGTCGGCTCGGCCGCGAACGGCTATTGGTCGATGTCGTTCACGGACGATGTCGAACTGTCGATCCGGGTCGCTTGAGGCATCTCGATACGTTCGGAAAGCCTCCACTCATTCGAGGAGATGTCACATGACGACTGACATTTTGTCAGCCGTCATGTGACCGGCATTCACATTAAGTATCTGAAAATACATGAAAATATAGAGATAGGCTTGCCGGGCGAAAAGCCAGAATGTCAGTGACCCTACTGACATTTCCAACAGGCGCGCAGCGCGGGAGGCCTTGATTCAACCGCTGCGCCGCCTGGGCTATCGACGCGATTGCAGCGGCGGGAGGCCATCGCTCGCGTCTTTCTCATGATCGGGTTTCAAGCAGCGCATCGATATGGCGCTCGGCGATGGCGCTGGCTTCGGCCGGCGTGAACGCATCGGGCGCGAGGCAGAGTTCGAGCCACAGGCCATCGACGATCGCACTGATCCCGATCGCCGCGAGACGGCGGTCGTTCTCCGCCATCCCGCAGGCGGCAAGCAGGGTTTCGAGGTCGCGGCGATACGCCGCGTAGAGGTCGCGATGGAGGCGCGCGATGTCCGCATTGCTCTTCACCAGGCTCCAGAAGGCGATCCAGGTCGCGAGCAGGCCCGGATCGGCGATTGGCTTCGCGAAACTGGCAGTGACATGGGCGAGCAGGCGGGCGCGGGGCTCTGGTCCGGCGGCGGCCATGGCGGCCTCGAACGCGGTGGAGACCTGCGCGTCGATATGGGCATAGGTAGCCGCGATCAGCGCGTCGATGCCGTCGAAATAATGGCCGAGCAAGCCGGGCGACACGCCTGCCTCGGCCGAGATGGTGCGGACCGACACGCCCGCCGCGCCATGGCTGGCGAGCACACGCGCAGTCGCCTCGATCAGGCTGAGGCGGCGCGCATCGGGTTCGGCGCGAGTGAAGGCGGGTTTGTGCACGTCCTCTCCTTCGTCATGCCGGACTTGTTCCGGCATCCATCGTTCCGCGAACGCACCGGCCCTTGGGTATGCGGAACGATGGACCCCGGAACAAGTCCGGGGTGACGGCTTGTCTTGCGGCAACTCTTGTTATACGATCGTCCAACAAGCAACGGAGGCCGGCATGGCGCATCGCTACGCGGACACTGGCGAAGGAAGGGGGGCCGAGGGCCACGATCCCGACGCCGACTTCAGCCTGCCGGGCTGGCTCTATACCGATCCCGAATATTTCGACGTCGAGGTGGCGCGGGTGATCCGGCCGTCCTGGCAGATCGTCTGCCATGTCAGCGATATCCCGAAGCCGGGGGACTATCATACGCTCGATTATATCGGCGAAAGCGTGATCGCGGTGCGCGGCGAGGACGGTGCGGTGCGCGCCTTCGCCAATGTCTGCCGCCACCGCGCGATGCGGCTGGTCGAAGGGCCGGCGGGCTGCGCGAAGAAGCTGGTCTGCCCGTACCACGCCTGGGCCTATGAGCTCGACGGGCGGCTGACCGGCGTTCCGATGAAGAGCAACTATCCTGCGCTCGACATGACGAAAAACGGCCTCGCAACCGTGGATGTCGAGATCTGGAACGGCTTCGTGTTCGTCCGGCTCGAGGACAATGGCGGTCCGTCGGTCGCGGAGATGATGACGCCCTATGCGGCGGAGATCGCGCCCTACCGGTTCGAGGAGATGCGCACGCTCAGCCCGGTCAGGCTGCGCGAGCGGGCGGTGAACTGGAAGAATGTCGGGGACAATTATTCCGACAATCTGCACATCCCGGTCGCTCATGCGGGGCTGACGCGGCTGTTCGGCAAGAGCTATGCGATCGAGGCGCAGCCCTGGGTCGACAAGATGTCGGGCTATCTCGCCGACAAGCCCTCGAACGACCGGTGGGAGCGGCTCTACCAGGCCCATCTGCCGCGCGCGGAGCATCTGCCCGAGGCGCAGCAGAAGCTGTGGCTCTATTACAAGCTCTGGCCGAACATGGCCTTCGACATCTATCCCGACCAGGTCGATTTCATGCAGTGGCTGCCGCTGTCGCCGACCGTGTCGGTGCTGCGCGAGATGGCGTTCGCGCTGCCCGACGACCGGCGTGAAATGAAGCTGGTGCGCTACGCCAACTGGCGGATCAACCGCACGGTCAATGCCGAGGACACCTGGCTGATCACGCGCGTGCAGCAGGGCATGGCGTCGCAAAGTTATACGTGCGGGCCGATCGGAGCCAGCGAGGTGTGTCTGCGGAGCTTTGCGAAGAAGATCCGAAGGCTGATCCCCGAGGCGCGGCTGCACAAGGCGCCCGCGCCCGGGTGGAGCCGGCGGCCTCGCCCGGTGGACTGACGATCCCTCCACCGTTCGTGTCGAGCGAAGTCGAGACACGGCCACGGACGCGCCAGACGCGGTTTCTCGACTTCGCTCGAAACGAACGGGTGGCTGAATGACGAAGAAGTACGACGCGCTCATCATCGGCGGTGGCCATAACGGCCTGGTCTGCGCCTTCTATCTCGCCCGCGCAGGCCTAAAGGTCCGCGTGCTCGAACGTCGCGCGATCGTCGGCGGGGCGGCCGTCACCGAGGAGTTCCACCCCGGCTTCCGCAACTCGACCGCGAGCTACACGGTCAGCCTGCTCCGCCCCAAGGTGATCAAGGACATGCGGCTGCACGAGCGCGGCTGGCGGATCATCGAGCGGACGATCTCCAACTTCTTCCCCAACGAGAAGGGCTATCTCAAGCTCGGCGGCGGCGAGGACCGTACCCGCGCGGAGTTCGCGCGCTATTCGCAAAAGGACGCCGACACCTTCCCGAAATATGAGGAAGCGCTGGAACGCGTCGCCGAGGTGCTGCGCGACATGGCGCTCAAGACTCCGCCCAACGCCGGCGGCGGCATCCGCGCGCTGATCGCCGCGGCGGCGCAGGGCAAGCGCCTGGCCGGCATGTCGATCGAGGCGCAGCGCGACGTGATGGACCTGTTCGTCAAGTCGGCGCGCGATTTCCTCGATAGCTGGTACGAGGACGAATATGTGAAGGCCGCGTTCGGCTTCGACGCGGTCGTCGGCAATTATGCCAGCGTCGACACGCCCGGCTCCGCCTATGTCCTGCTCCACCATGTCTTCGGCGAAGTGAACGGCAAGAAGGGTGCCTGGGGCCACAGCGTCGGCGGCATGGGCGCGATCACGCAGTTCATGGCGGAAGCGTGCACCGACCTGGGCGTCGAGATCAGCCTCGAGGCCCCGGTCGCGAAGGTATTGGTCGACGGCAACCGCGTGTCGGGCGTGAAGCTGGAGAATGGCGAGGAGATCGCGGCCGACATCGTCGCGGCCAATGTCGGCCCGGCTTTGCTCTATCGCCAACTGGTCGACCGCAGCGACATGACCCCGGAATTCGCCCGGCGCATGGACAATTTCAAGACGGGTTCCGGCACGTTCCGGATGAACGTCGCCTTGTCCGAGCTGCCCGATTTCTCGGTGCTGCCGGGCAAGGACGTGGCCGAGCATCACACCTGCGGCATCATCATCTCGCCGACGCTCGATTATATGGACAAGGCCTTCACTGACGCGAAGGCCAAGGGCTGGTCGGACGAGCCTATCGTCGAGATGAAGCTGCCGACTTCGATCGACGACAGCCTGGCGCCCCCGGGCATGCATATCGCCAGCCTGTTCTGCCAGCAATTCGCACCCGAACTGCCAAATGGCCGTTCATGGGACGACGAGCGCGAGAAGGCGGCGGACCTGATCATCGATACGGTCACGAAGCACGCGCCGAACTTCAAGGGCGCGGTCATCGCGCGGCAGATCCATTCCCCGCTCGACCTGGAGCGCAAGTTCGGCCTGATCGGCGGGGACATCATGCATGGGCACATGTCGCTCGACCAACTCTGGGCAGCGCGGCCGGTGCTCGGGCACGGCGACTATAGGTCGCCGATCAAGGGTCTCTACATGTGCGGCGCGGGCACCCATCCGGGCGGCGGCGTGACCGGCGCGCCCGGGCATAATGCCGCGCACGAGATCATCGCGGATCGCGGCATCATGGGGCGGTGGCGGCGCTGGAAGTGACGCGGCCGCGCCGGACGGACCAATAGACCGGCAGGCCGAGCAGCAGCAGCGCCAGGCCCCAGAGATCGGCCTTGAGGCCGAGGCCATAGACCATCCAGACGACGAAGACCGTGGCGATCGCGGCGGCAATCTTCAGGGGTACGTCGTCGGGCAGCAGGCGGATCGCCGCCAGCGCGCAGGCGAGATAGGCGAGCATGCCCGAGGCGAGCGAGATCGAGGCGATGTCCTGGAAGAGCTGCCCCATCGAGCTGGCATAGTTCATCAGCGTCACCACCGTGACGAGCAATCCCGAGACGAGATGGGCGCGGGCCGGCGTGCCGAAACGGCTTTCCTTGCCGAACCAGGCCGGAAACACGCCCCCGCGCGCCATCGCCCAGGGCATCTCGCCCTGCAGCAGGATGAAGCCGTTGAGCGTTCCGAAGGCGCTGATCGCAGCGAACAAAGCGACGATCTCGGCGGTGCGCGGCCCGAAGCTGCGGCCGAGGAACTCGGCGATCGGGGCGGGGGAGGCGGCGGTGATCGCGGCGGGCATCATGAACATGACGGCGCCGGAGACCAGGACATAGACGACCCCTGTCAGCACGGTGCCGATCAGCGTGACGCGCGGCACGACCTTGGCCGCATTCTCCACCTTGTCGGCCGGGACGGTCGCGGATTCGACGCCGAGAAAGCCCCAGAAGGTGATCGCCGCCGCGCCGGCGATCGCGCTCGCGCCGAGCGGCACCGGCGTGCTGGCCGCGATCGCGCCGCCGCCGTCGCGCAGCAACAGCCACGCCGCCAGGATGATCACGCCGGCGAGCGGCACCAGCTTGAGCAATGTCGTCACGAACTGGACCTGGCCGGCGAGGGCCACCCCGCGGATGTTGACCGCGATCAATATCCAGATGACCGCGAGCGCGGCCATGGCCGGCAGGCCCGGCGTCGAGCCGAGTGCCGGCACGATCAGGCTGAGCGCGCTCACCACGGCGACCGCGATCGCGGCGTTGCCGGCCCAGATCAGCACCCAATAGCTCCACGCGACGGCGAAGCCGATGCCCGGGCCGAACGCCGCCTGAGTGAAGGCATAGGGCCCGCCGGCGAGGGGAAGCTTGGCGCCGAGCCGCGCGAAGACGAAGGCAAGGCACAAGGCGCCGCCGATCGTGACGATCCAGCCGATCATGCCGTTCCAGCCGAGCGGCGCGAGCGTCGCCGGGAGCATGTACACGCCCGACCCGATCATGTTGCCGACCACTAGCGCCAGGCAGGTCCAGAAGCCCAAGGCGGCGCGTGACGGCGATGTGGACATAGGCGATCTCCCCGATACCGCACTCTACGGCTTGATCGGAAGCGCGCACCATGTTTCTTGGGAACACCTCATGGCAAGCATTCCCCCCTCGCAACCCACCTGGCAGCCCGAGAGCAGCCGCTGGCCGCCCCGGCTGATCGATGCCGCGCTCGCGCTGCACGACAATGCCCTGTCGGTCGCCGAGCCGCTGCTGCGCGCGCACCTGAAGGAAGACCCGTTCGACGTCGCCGCGATCCGCATGCTCGCGGAGCTGGCCGGGCGGATCGGGCGCTACAAGGACGCCGAGACGCTGCTGCGCCGCGCGCTCGAGCTGTCGCCCGCGTTCACCGCGGCGCGCGCGAACCTGGCGATCGCGCTTTACCGGCAGAACCGCCCGACCGAGGCGATCGCCGAGCTCGATCTCGTGCTCGACGACGAGCCCGACAATCCCGGCCACGCCAATCTCAAGGCGGCGGCGCTCGGCCGGATCGGCGGGTTCGACGAGGCGATCGAGCTGTACGAAACGGTGCTGAAGAGCGCGGGGAAACAGCCCAAGGTCTGGATGAGCTACGGCCATATGCTCAAGACGGTCGGGCGGCAGGCTGACGGCATTGCCGCCTATCGTCAGGCGATCGCACTGACGCCCGAGCTGGGCGAGGCGTGGTGGAGCCTCGCCAATTTGAAGACGGTGAAGTTCGACGAAGCGGATATCGCGGCAATGCAGACGGCGTTGACGCGCGCCGACATCTCGGATGAGGACAGGTTCCACCTCGACTTCGCGCTCGGCAAGGCGTTCGAGGATCGCAAACAGGCACCGGAAGCCTTCGATCATTATGCCGCGGGCAATGCGCTCCGGCGGACCAAGATCGACTATGACGCCGACGAGACCGAGACCTTTGTCGACCGCAGCATAAAGCTGTGCACGCCCGCTTTTTTCACCGCGCGGGCAGGGCAGGGAAACGACGCGCCCGACCCGATCTTCATCCTCGGCATGCCGCGCGCCGGATCGACTCTGGTCGAGCAGATCCTGTCGAGCCATCCGCTGGTCGAGGGTACATCCGAACTGCCCGACATCCCCGCACTGGCGCTGGCCGTGGCCAATTACCCGCAGCGGCTCGAGGCGTTGGCCCCGGAGCGGCTAAAGGCCTTGGGCGCTGAATATCTGCGCCGCGCCAGCGTGCAGCGGCGGACCAACCGGCCCTTCTTCATCGACAAGCTGCCCAACAACTGGGCGCATCTGCCGTTCATCCACCTGATCCTCCCCAACGCGACGATCATCGACGCGCGGCGCCATCCGCTCGGCTGCTGCTTCTCCAACTTCAAACAGCATTTCGCGCGAGGCCAGGCGTTCAGCTATTCGCTCGAGGATATGGGGCGCTATTACCGCGATTATGTGCGGTTGATGGCGCATGTCGATACGGTGCGGCCCGGCCTGGTCCACCGCGTGATCTACGAGCGCATGGTCGACGATACCGAAGCCGAGGTACGGGCGCTGCTCGCTGCGTGCGGGCTGGAATTCGACCCGGCTTGCCTCGATTTCCACAAGACCGAGCGCGCGGTGCGCACCGCCAGCTCGGAACAGGTGCGCCAGCCGATCTTCCGCGAGGGCACCGAGAGCTGGAAGCCGTTCGAGCCCTGGCTCGACCCGCTCAAGGCGGCGCTGGGTGATGTTCTCGGCAAGTATCCGGAAGTCCCCAGCGACATCTGAACGTTGCAAAACTGTCACGATGCGGCCGCGAAATGATTTCGCATGCTGCACCCGATTGACGGATGTTGCGAGTGCGAACAGCATCCCCTCAGATATATAACATCGGGGGTATCACGATGCTCGTCACCAAGCGTAAACTCGCCGTCACCGCCCTGTTGGCGTCCGTCGCCAGCATCGCGACACCTGCCTTCGCGCAGTCGACCGACACCCAGGAAGCGGCGTCGGCCTCCGAGCAGGACGACATCATCGTCACCGCGCAGAAGCGCGAGGAGAATATCCAGAACGTGCCGATCAGCATCCAGGCGATCGGCACCAAGAAGCTCGACCAGCTCAACATCGCGAACTTCGCCGAATATTCGCAGCTGCTGCCGTCGGTTTCGTTCCAGGCGCTCGGCGGCACGCCCGGCACCAACGTCGTCTATATGCGCGGCGTCGCGTCGGGTGGCGACGGCAACCATTCGGGCTCGCTGCCGTCGGTCGGCGTCTATCTCGACGAGCAGCCCGTCACGACGATCGGTGGCAACCTCGACGTGCATGTCTATGACATCGCCCGCATCGAGAGCCTCGCCGGCCCGCAGGGCACGCTCTACGGCGCCTCGTCCGAGGCCGGCACGATCCGCATCATCACCAACAAGCCGGACACGAGCGGCTTCTATGGCCGTGTCGACGGCGAGGTGAACAGCGTCAACAAGGGCGGCATCGGCGGCAAGGTGGAGGGGATGATCAACATCCCGATCTCGCCCGATATCGCGTTCCGCGCGGTCGGCTTCTACCAGAAGGACGCGGGGTACATCGACAATATACCCGGTTGCCGCAGCTTCCTGCCCGAGACCAATCCGCTCGGCTGCATCGCGACCAATGGCGGCATCACGGTCAACAATTCGAAGTTCGTGAAGAAGGACTATAACGATACCGAGCTGTGGGGCGGCCGTGCCGCGCTGAAGATCGATCTCGACGAGAATTGGACCGTCACGCCGACCGCGATCTATCAGGATACGCGCTCGCACGGCAGCTATGGTTATGATCCGCGCCTCGGCGACCTGAAGGTGCAGCATTTCTTCCCGGAATATCGCCGCGATCGCTTCATCCAGGCGGCGCTGACGATCGAGGGCAAGCTCGGCAACTGGGACCTGACCTATGCCGGCGCCTATCTCGACCGGAAGACCTTTTCCTCGAGCGATTACACCGATTACGCCGAGGCCTATGACAGCCTGTATTCGCATTACAACGGCATCAGCAGCTATTTCTATTTCCACGATGCAGCCGGGAACACGATCGATCCGCGCCAGAATGTGATAGGCAGCGATCACTTCAAGAAGCTGAGCCAGGAATTCCGCGTCGCCTCGCCGCAGGGCGAGCGGTTCCGCGTGGTGGCCGGCGCCTTCTACCAGCGCCAGAGCAACGAGATCCATCAGGACTATCAGGTCCCGGGTCTCGCGCCCGAACTGTCGGTGAACGGCTTCCCGGGCACGCTCTGGCTGACCCAGCAGCACCGCGTCGACAAGGACTATGCGATGTTCGGCGAGGCGGCGTTCGACATCCTGCCGAACCTGACCTTCACCGCCGGTGGCCGCGCTTATATCTACGACAACTCGCTGATCGGGTTCTTCGGCTTCGGGCGCAATCCGGGCAACGGCTTCTCCGATGGCCCGCCGAACGCCGCAGGCAGCAACCGCACGGGCGTTGCCCAGTGCTTCACGACCTCCGGCCAGCGCCTCTACGACCGCGATACCGACACCTATAGCAGCTCGCTGACGCTGCTGCCGGCGGCGGTGGCGGGCAGCCCCTGTACCAATCTGGCGGTCTATGCCGTCGGACGCGGGCTTCAGCCGGTCAATACCCAGGGCCAGGGCTTCACGCACAAGCTGAACCTGACCTGGAAGCCCGTCGAGGACGTGCTGCTGTACGGCACCTGGTCGCGCGGTTTCCGGCCGGGCGGCATCAACCGCCGGGGCACCATCCCGCCTTATGCCGCCGACTTCCTGACCAATTACGAGATTGGCTGGAAGACGACGCTGGCCGGCGGCAAGCTGCGCTTCAACGGCGCGATCTATCAGCAGGAATGGAAGGCGTTCCAATTCTCCTTCCTCGGCCAGAACAGCTTCACCGAAATCCACAACGGTCCGGATGCGCGCATCCGCGGCGTGGAAATGGATGCCAATCTCAACCTCGGCCCGCTCGTGCTGACGGCGGCGGGGTCGTACACCGACGCGAAGACCAAGAAGAATCTGTGCCTGTATGACGATCCGAGCTTTGCCTGCACCCTGCCGGGGCCGGGCGGGCAGGGGAATTTGATATCGGCGCCGGCGGGAACGCGGCTTCCGGTCACGCCGCGCTTCAAGGCCAACGCGACGGCGCGCTATACCTTCGACCTCGGCACGCTGAAGCCCTATCTCCAGGGCGTGGTCGCGCATCAGAGTTCGGCCTCGTCCGATATCCGCACCGCGGTCATCCAGACGGGGACGTTGTTGGTGGTCAATCCGGCCGAACTGCAGGGGCGCTTGCCTGCCTATACCACCGCCAATTTCGCGATCGGCGCCGAGTTCACCAACTATACGTTCGAGCTGTTCGTACAGAACGCCTTTGACGAGCGCGGCCAATTGTCGCGCTTCCAGGAGTGCGGAAGCTGCTCGCAACGGCCCTATATCGTGCCGATCAACCCGCGCACGATCGGGGTGAGGGCGGGCGCCAAGTTCTGATCCCCGGGCGGCGGGCTCTGTCCCGCCGCCGCTTCACGGATGTGACCCGGGGTATCTAGTAAGCTGCTGAAATAAATCGGAAATGTGGGCGATCGTATCGTTTTGAAGCCCCCGGGAGATACGGGACACATGGTGTCCCATATCTCCCGTCGATCGTCCCCGCACCCGCGTTGACAGGACCCGTGCTGACAGGTCGCGCCTCGATTCAACTCATGTCGTTCCCGCGCTATGCCGCACTCATAATCGAGAACCCAATGTCTGCCCCGGCATGGGAAAGGGAAGGACCAGCCATGATCGTCCTGGCCACCGACGCGTCAGTCGCCAAATTCAGCTACGCAAGCGCGCCTTCCTGACGAACTCACATTGATACCGGTGTCATTGGCTGCCATAGTGGCGATGGAAGGCGGACGTAACCGCCTCCACGGGAGAGCGTCTGTGACATTGGGCCTTCGTACATCCTGGATTGCCTTGGGAATCGCGCTGGCCGCGAGCAGCGCGCATGCCCGGGCAGCGCCTGACCCGACTGGCCTGTTGTTCCGCGCTTCCGCCGACAAAGGCCTGATCGCCGAGCGCGCCGGGGGCGAGGCCGAACCCAATTTCCAGAGCAATGTGGCGATCGTGCCGACCGGCAAGTCGGGTGGGGCGATCCAGTGGGAAGATGACGGCTATGCCGCCTGGCGCGCGCCCGGCAACATCCAGGCCCAGCGCGGCACGCTCTCCTTCTTCTGGCGGCCGCGTACGCCGGTGGGCGAGGCGCCCTTTGCAATCTTCCGCGTCGGCTTCGCCGATCATTCGAGCTGGGACATGGCGTTCCTGCGCATCGACTGGAACGGACATGGCTTCGATGCCTTTGTCACCGACGCGAATCTCGCGCGGAGCCGGGTTTCGTTCCGGATCGACCAGCTCCCTGTCGCCGACCAGTGGAAGCATATCGCCTTCTCCTGGGATGAAGGCATCGGGGTGCGGCTGTTCGTCGACGGCAAGGAAGTTGCGCACAAGGACGGCCAGGCCGATCTCGACGCCGGGCTCGACCAGTTCGGCCTGGCCGGGCGGGTCCTGTCACCGCATCAGGTGCAGAGCCGCTACAATTTCATGCGCGGCAGCGATGTCGACGAGATCCGCGTCTATGATCATATGCTGGGCAGCGCCGATGTGGCGGCGCTGGCCGACAATCGCGAGCCTGCTGCGGCTCCGGCTGCCGGCGAAGCGGCGCGGCGCACGGCATGGTTGCATCGCTTCGGCTGGGACACGGCATCCCCGCCAGCGCTGAACAGCGACACCACCAGCATCCGCAAGGTCGAGTTCGCCGACGCGAAGGACCTGAAGCAGTGGAACTGGAAGGGCGTGGACGGAATCCCCGAGACGACCTGGCCGGGCGTCTACAACCGGTCGCGGCTGGCGGGGCGCGACGACTATTTCATCCTGCCCGACTGGAACACCTATGTGGATGGCGGCAAGGCTTATGACCTGACGGTGCCCGCGGGCGTGCAGTTCAACCGGGTCGAAATCCGTGGTGCCGCCTATGGCGCGCTGAGCTGGTCGGCAGATGGTGCATCCTGGACGACGCTTGGGCGACGGCCGCAGGGTGAGGTACGCAGCGTCGACAGCTTCGGTCGCAAGACCGGCGGCAAGCTGCGCTTCGCCAATTTGGCGCAGGAAACGCCGATCCAGGAAATCTGGGCCTATGACGTGGCCGATGCCGCCGAGCCCGAGGGCAGCTTCAAGCTGAATTACACGGTGCAGGCCAATGCTGCGCCGGCCTTTGCCACGCTCGCGTCGCTCAACGATTATATCGCCGGCCGCTATGCGCCTGACGAACGGACCACGGTGGTGGCGCTGCCGGCAGGCGCGCGTGCCGCCGCCGGTGCCGGCAACGCCGCTGCCACGACGGCGGCCGAGCACCGCGACGGTGCGGCGCCGATCGTCCATGTCCTGATCCCGTCCGGTTTCGGCGAGGCTTTTCCGGGCAAGCCGTCCGCCCGTTCGTGGAACTATGGCTGGGAGAATGTGCATGATGGCCTGGACGGTATCGCGCTCGACATACCGGCGCTGAAGGCGACGCCGGGTGCCGACGGGCTGATCCCGCTCAACATCCGGGTGAAGGACCCGATCTGGCCCGGCCGTGACATGATCGACATATCGGTCTCGGTGCGGCCCGGGCAGAAAAGGACGGTCTGGCTCGACCTGCGCGATCGCATCCTGACCGACGACAGCCTGTTCCTGAGCATTGCCTCCGCCGCGCCCGATTTCGGAGCCCGGTCGATCGACGGCATGCAGGTCCGGCTGGTGTTCAAGGACCGCACGGCCGCGCTGCCCGAACATATCGCCGACCGCTTCAACCAGGTGAAGGACAATTGGGGTTTCCTGGTGGAGGAGCATACCTCGTCGAAGCGCGCCGGGCTCTATCGGCGCCTCCATGCCGATGTCTCCGATCTGCTCAGGGTCGATCCCGACAATGTCGAGGGGCGGCGTTACTGGGCCGATATCAGCTATGGCGAGCAGAACCTGCCGGCCTTCACCCAGCCCCAGGCGCCGGCTGGCGTGCCGCTCTGGGCGTTTCGGCAACTCGAGGATCTGAAGCTGGTCCGCCAGTTCGTGACCTGGTGGATCGACAACCGCCAGGTGCCCTACGGCGATTTCGGCGGTGGTATCTCGGACGATACCGATCTGGTGCAGCAATGGCCGGGCCTCGCGCTGATGGGCGTCGAGCCGGACAAGATCAACGCATCGGTCCGGGCGCTGTCCGATGCTGCGCACCATAATGGCATGATCACCAACGGGCTCGGCACGATCACGACCGATGAGCTTCACGCCTATGAGGAGGGGCTGAACAGCGACGCAGAGCGGCTCTATCTCAACTGGGGCGAGCCAAAGGCGGTCGAACGGCTGATGGCGACGACCCGGGCGCTGGGCGGCGTGATCCTGAAAAACCCGGCCGGGCACCTGCATTTCGCCAGCAACTGGTATGGCGGGCAGAAGATGTACCGCGAGGGGCCATGGGAATGGCAGAAGCCCTATAGCTTCACCGTGATGCACGGCCCTATCCTGATGGGCCTCTACAACGGCAATCCAGCGGCGCGGGGGCTGGTGACCGGGGTCGTCGATGGCTGGATGGCTCATGGCAAGCAGGACAAGGACGGCAACTGGGCCTATCCCAACGAGATCAACTGGCGCACCGATGCCGAGCGCGTCGGCGATGGCGGCGGGGTGGCGACACCGCTGCAATCGGCCTGGGCGGCGTGGCGCTTCACTGGCGACGAGACCTATCTGCGGCCCATCCTGGCGCGCACTGCCAAGAGCGGTCCCGGGTCGCTCGCCGATATCAACGAGAACGTAGTCGATGCGCTGGGCCGCGAGAAGGATTGGGGCAAAACGCTGACCGGCAAAGCGTCCGGTGGCGGGGCGTTCGAACGCTATGCGGCGTGGAACGCGAGCGGCGACACCAAATGGCTGGACGCGCTGCATGCCGATGCGATCGCCGACAAGGCGCAGCATCAATATATGTACACCGAAGGGCATTGGTGGTCCGACCGCGTCGATCAGCCGAACGAGATATTGCAGCGCGAGCGGCTGGGCGGAATCGCCCTTCGCCGCAACCAGAGCTGGCCGGGCAACAGCGTGAGCTGGCGTTTCGCCGAGACAGGCGCCGCGGAGCAGGTGGCGATCCTGGTGCCGGGCGCGACCACGGGCAAGTTCAAGGTGATCGCCTGGAACACCAGCGGCCGACCGCAGAGCGCCGACATGACGGCGTGGAACGTGACCGCCGGGCGCTGGAAGATGACTGGACCCGCCGGTGCGAGCGAGATCGCGCTGGAGCGTAGCGCGACGATCCCGCTGGTCTTCGCGCCGGGCGAGAATGTGTTCGAGTTTGCGCTGGTCACGCCGGGCCTGCCGACCGAGCAACGCGCCGATCTCGGCATCGGCAGCGACGATGTCGTGGTGGCGAAACGGGCGGTCACGGTGACCGTGCACAGTCTCGGCGCGATCGATGCAGCGGGCGGGGCGGTATCGCTCGAGGATGCGGCGGGCAGGGTGCTCGCTACCGCCGCGGTGCCGCGGCTCGCCGCGCCGCTCGATCTTCAACCGAAGACGACGAAGGTAAAGCTGGCTCTGCCAGCCAGTGCAGTGCGGGTTCGTGTGGCGCTGCCGGGCAACGCGCCGGAGACGACGTTGCTCAACAATGTCGTCGCACTTCCGGTCAGATAGACCGTGTCAGGTCAGGCTGGCCCAGAAGCGCTCCGCCGCGGCGCTTTGCGGTGCGACCGGGCGGAACAGGCCGATCTCGATCGGCACGTCCCAGTCCGCTCCGCCGGCGCGAACCAGGGTGCCGCTCGCCATGTCCTTTGCGGCGACCCCGGCCGGAAGCCAGGCGATACCGCGGCTCTCGCGGGCCTTGCCGAGCAGGGTTGCGGCGAGCTGAGCGGAGAAGACGGTGTCCAGCGCGGGAATATGATCGGCGATATGGTGCGTCGCAAAGATACGGCCGAGGCCGGACTCTTCGGTATAGGCAAGCAGGGGCAGGGAGCCTTCCGTCTCATCGAGCGACCAGCGCGGCGAACCATCCGCATCCGGCGCCACGAGCGGGACCAACGAATCCATGCCGACCGCGATCGATGTGAACCGGCTCGGTTCGAACCGGCTCGCCGCCAGCGCGTGGCGGTGACAGAGCAGGAAGTGCGCCTGGCCCTGCAGCAGCAGCTCCTCGCAGGCGGCCAGGGTGTCGGAAAAAAGGCGCATCGGCCCGATCGGCGCGCGCTGCTCGATCTGGCGGATCCAGCCCGGGAAGAAAGTGAAGGCAAGCGCGTGGGTCGCAGCGAAATGGAGCGTGCTGGTATCGTCGTCGCGCGCCTCGCCGGCTTGACGCGAGTCCCGGCGCAACCGGTCGATCGTCTCGATCAGGCCGGCTACGCCGCGCTCGAACTCGAGGCCGGCCGCGGTCAGCGTCACCCGGCCGGGCGATCGGGTGAATAAGGCCGTGCCGACCCATTCCTCCAGCGCACGGATCCGGCGGCCGAAGGCGGGTTGGGCGATGCGGCGCGTTTCGGCGGCGCGCGAGAAGCTGCCGCTTTCGGCAAGCGCCACGAAATCCTCGAGCCACGCCAGTTCCACTCTACGCCGACCCCGTCTTGCCCCCGATGCTCACCGAAATAGCAGGGCAGGGCGCCAGGGCCTAACGGCACCGCAGGCGCATATTCCCGATACAGGAGCCGGATGATGGCGGACGAGAACAGCGGCATGATCAACCGGCGCGACATGTTCGGCACCGCGCTTGTGGGCACGGCCGCGGCGCTGATCGGCAGTGGCGAGGCGGCTGCTGCGGCTCCTCGGAAACCGGCCGTGCCCGACTGGCGGCGCGGCTACGATCATCAACGCGTAGCCGACCTGGGCGACGGGCACTTCCTCAATCCGCTGCTCGCGGGCGACCATCCGGATCCGGCGATCCTGAAGGATGGCAGTGACTATTACATGACCTTCTCCAGCTTCGATTCCTATCCGGGGCTGACGATCTGGCATTCGCGCGACCTGGTGAACTGGCGGCCGCGCACGGCCGCGCTGACCCGCAATATCGGCTCGGTCTGGGCGGTCTCGCTGGAAAAGCATGAGGGGCGTTATTTCCTCTACATCCCGGTCAAGGCGACCCCGAACTCGATCTGGGTCGTCTGGGCCGACCATATCGACGGGCCGTGGAGCGATCCGGTCGATCTCGCGCTGCACCGGCATATCGATCCCTGCCATGCCGTGGGCGAGGACGGATCGCGCTGGCTGTTCCTGTCGGGGGGCGACCGCATCCGGCTGAGCGCCGACGGCCTGTCGACCATCGGCGAGGTCGAGCATGTCTATGATCCATGGCGCTATCCCGACGATTGGGACGTGGAAGGATTCTCACCCGAAGGACCCAAGCTGGTCAGCCATGGCGGGTGGTTCTACATGATCACCGCGGTGGGTGGCACGGCCGGTCCGCCGACCGGGCATATGGTGATCGCGGCCCGATCCCGGTCGATCCATGGCCCCTGGGAGAATTGCCCGCACAACCCTTTGGTCCGCACCGTCGACAATGACGAGAAATGGTGGTGCCGCGGCCATGCCTCGCTGGTCGAGGCGCCCGACAAGAGCTGGTGGTCGATCTATCACGGTTATGAGAACGGCTTCTGGACGCTCGGTCGACAGGCACTGCTCGATCCGATCGAATGGACCGCTGATGGCTGGTTCCGGATGAAGGGCGGCGATCTTTCCGCACCGATCGCCAAGCCGAAAGGCGGCGAGGCGCTGCCGCATGGTCAGCCCTTGTCCGATGGCTTCAAGACACTCGCGCTTGGCGGCAAATGGAATTTCTTCAAGCCGGGGCCGAAGGAAAGCGCCCGCGCCCGGGTCGAGAACGGGGGGCTGACCCTCGCCGCCAGCGGGACGGCGCCAGTCGACTCATCACCCTTGCTGCTGATCGCGGGCGATCTCGGCTACCAGTTCGAATGCGATATCGAGATCGCATCGGGCGGCACGGCGGGGCTTGTGCTGTTCTACGACGAGAAGCTCTATTGCGGGCTCGGGTTCGACGAGAAGCGATTCGTCACCCACCAATATGGCATCGAGCGCGGCAGGCCGGCCAATCCGCATGGCCGCAAGATGCGGATGCGGATCGCCAACAAGCGCCACATCGTCGCGATCCATACCAGCGGGGATGGCGGCAGGACCTGGGCACGCTTCGATCGCGGGATGGAAGTGTCGGGATACCACCACAATGTCCGTGGCGGTTTCCTGATGCTGCGGCCGGGGCTGTATTCGGCCGGCGCGGGAGAGGCGCGGTTCTCCAACTTCACCTATCGCGCGCTGTAGCCGCTGTCACGCGAAGCCCTGAGTCCTGGCCCATTCGATGAACAGCTCGGGCCATGCCTCGACCGGCTTGCCGATCGTCTTGCGCAGCCCGAAGCCGTGGCCGCCATTGGTGAACAGATGCGTTTCGACGGTGATACCCTGCGCCTTCAGCGCAGCGCGGAACAACAGGCTGTTCTCGACCGGTACCGTCGGATCGTCCTCGGCGTGAAGGAGGAAGCAGGGCGGGGTCTGCTTCGTGACATTCTCGGCCGGGGTGTGCGCCCGTTCGAGCGCAGGGCTGGCGTCCTTGCCGATCAGCTGCTCGCGGGAGGCGGCATGGGCCACCGGCCAGGTCATCGACTGCACCGCATAGATTGGCGCGGCGATGAAGGGGCGTGCGCTGAGGCGGTCGGCGGCATCGACCGGATCATAGGTCTTCGCGGCGAAGCGCGTGGCGAGATCGCAGCAGAGATGGCCGCCGGCGGAAAAGCCCATCGCCGCGACGCGTTCGGGGTCGATCGCGAAATCCCGCGCCCGCGAGCGGATCAGCCGCATCGCGCGCTGCGCGTCCGACAGCGCGACATCGGGCCCGGCCTTCCAGCCGTCGCCGGGCAGGCGATAGAACAGCACGAACACCGTATAGCCGCGCGCGCTGAGCCAGCGGGCGATCTCGTACCCCTCCTTGTCGATTACGATACGGGTATAGGCGCCGCCCGGCATCGCCAGCACGGCGGCGCCGTTGGGGATGCGAGGGCGGAACACCACGAGGCGCGGACGGGTGATACCGCGGACCGCGCGATCGGGGAGATCGGGGTCGGTGCTGCGCTGGTCGACCGTCTCGACCGGGGGAACCGCGGGCATGCCCGGTGCCCCTTTCGGCCAGAGATCGATCGTCTCCACCGGATCGGGCAGGCCTGGCACGGGCGCATCACCGGCCCGTGCCGGGGGCGGGGTCTGCGATGGCGCGCTAGCGGCGACGCTTGCGGCCAGGGTTCCAAGGATCAGGTTGCGACGATCGAACATGGAGCCTCCGAATAAAGAAACGGACGCCGCCCGGGAGGGCGAGCGTCCGTCAGGATAGTCCAAGGGAGACGGACTTACATCTTCACGCGCGCACCAACCAGGATCGTGCGCCCGAAATGGTTGTTCTCGTAATTCCGGTTCGCGTCGAGATCGGTGTAGCGATAGCGATATTCGTCAGTCAGATTGACGCCTTCGACCGACACTTCGAGCCATTCGGTGAAGCGATAGCGGACCGATGCGTCGACATTGATGGTCGAGTTATAGCCTTCGAACACGTTGCCGGTGCCGCTGTTCTGATCGACATAGGGACCGCGATAGCTGATCGAACCGCGCGCGCTGAACTTCTTGTCCTCATAATAGAGCGTGCCGTTGATCGCCGTCTTCGACAGCCCGAACAGGGTCGACGTCCGGGTAGCTGCGACATTGGGCCCGAAAGCGCCGGTCGAGGTCTTCACCACCGTCGTCGGGCCAGCCACGGTGTAGGTGGCGGTCGAGTCGATGAAGGTCGCGTTCGCGATACCGCCGAAGTTCGACAGGAAGCCGGGCAGGAACTTGAAGGGTGCCTGTATCGACAGTTCGATGCCCTTCAGGCTCGCCCCCGTCCCGTTCACATTGCCGGTGATCGTGTAGATCTGGTTGGGGTCGAAATTGATATAGGCCGGCGAGCTGGTCGGCAGAACCGATTTGGGCAGGCCGGTCGAGGCGAAGGTGCCGCTAAAGGTCTGTGCGACCGGGAAGCTTTCCACCGCCTTCTTGAACACAGCGACCGACGCGATCGATTGTGGCGCGAAATACCATTCGAGTGCGAGATCGTACGCAGTGGCGCGGAACGGATTGAGCTGTGGATTGCCGAAGGTGATGCGGTAGTTGAAGCCGTCGACCGAACCGCCTGGCGTAAGATTGCCCAGAGTCGGCCGAGTGATGACCCGGGAGATGGCGCCGCGCAGCACGATGCTCTCGGTGGGGAACAAGGCCACGTTCAACGACGGCAGCCAGTCGTCATAGTCACGTGTGACCGAAACGTTGGTTCCGCTGTTCAGACCGGCCGATGACTGATCGGTGTGCGCATAGCGGACGCCGGCATTCGCCGCGTAGCGAAGGCCGAAGAGATCGCCCTTCACGTCGACCTGGAAATAGCCGCCCTTCACCGTCTCGGTAACGCTGCGGGTGTTGCCCGCATCGACCAGAGGCGTACGGCTATAGAGCTTGGTCAGCGCAGCCGCGGCGTCGATGTTCGGGACAAGCCACTGCGTGGTCGTGCCGGACGGCTGGCCAGCATCTCCCAGATGGACGGTGTCCGACAGGGCGGAGGTCGCCTGGAAGCCGTAGATCGCGGTCGGCCCGAAGAGTGTGTTGGACGAGCAGGTGAGGGTGCCAAGCACCAGATCCGTACCGCCATTGCCGCACACCGCAGTATCGCGCAGGAAGCCGGCGGTGTTGAAGCTGAAGCGGCGATACACTGCGCCGACCTTGAGCTTGAAGCCGTCGACAACGTCCCATTCGGTGCGGAGCTGCGCCGTGCGGAACTTGTTGGTCGTGTTCGACGGACGATCGCGGATTTCGGCGAGCTGGAAGTTCGCCGGGTCAGTCACGCTGGTGCCGAAGGTCAGCACCGGGCTCGCCATGTTGCGATAGTCGTATTTGTAGCCGGCCGCGTCGCGATCGTCATAGACGAATGTCGTTTCAACCGGGATGTCGGCGCTGGATTTCGAGAAGCCGCCGAGCAGGGTGAAGCGGAACGTGTCGGTCACATCCTGGTCCCAGGTGCCGCCGAGCTGGTAGAATTCGGTCTGCGATTTGCGCAGATAATGCTCGGTGCGGACCCAGGCATCGTCCAGGGTTGCCGCGATCATGTTGTTGTTGCCGTCGTAGACGGGATTGAGCACGTTGATCGATCGCTCGTTGCTGCGCAGCAGGACTTCGGCCCACTTCTCTTCACGCTCTTCCTTGAAGCGGGAATAGAGGCCGTCGATCGAGATTTTGGTTGAATCCGTCGGTGCGAACTGGATGCTGGCAGTGATGCCGAGCCGCTCGCGGCGGTGATCGACCACGCCATAGCGCGGGATGCGCGGATGGAAGGCCAGCGCTGCCTTGTCGCAGGCGGCATTCTGGAAATAGGTGCCGCCGGTGTTGGTCTTCGGCGTCGTCGGCAGACCGCCCGCATCCGTGTTGAAGAAGCAGGGCGTGCCGTCGACCGAGTCGAAGCGCGCCTGTGCCCAGCGGACCGAGTTGTTGCCCAGCTCGAGCGTGTTGATCTTCGAATAGGCGGCGGAAACCGATGCGCCGAAGGTGCCCGCATCGTTGCGCCAGGACAGCAGGCCTGCGAAGCGCGGGCCGACATTGTTGCTGAGATCGTTATAGGACGCCTGGGCGGAGAGGGCGCCGGTGAAGCCGGCCTTGCCCGCAAGCGGATTGCCCGTGTTCAGATCGACCACAGCGCCGAGCGAGCCTTCGTCGAGCGATGCCTCGGCCGTCTTGTGGACGACCAGCGAGCTGAACAGTTCGGAGGCGAAGACGTTGAAGTCGAAGGCGCGGTCGCGGTTGGCGCTGGCGCCGTCGGTCGAGGTGGCAACCGTCTCCATGCCGTTGACGCGGACGCGGGTGAATTGAGCGCCCAGGCCGCGGACGGTGATCGCACGGCCTTCGCCGCCGTCACGCTGAATGGTGATACCCGGGATACGCTGCAGTGATTCGGCCAGGTTCTGGTCGGGGAACTTCGCGATATCCTCCGCGACGATCGCGTCGACGGCGGAAACGGAGTCGCGCTTCAGAGTCAGCGCTTGCTCCAGCGAACGGCGGAACCCGGTGACGACGATATCCTGCTCGTCGGTCGTCGGCGCCTCCTGCGCGGCGGCATCCTGTGTGACGACTGGCTGGGCGGGGGCTGGAACAGCCGCCGGCTCGGTCGGCTTGAGTTCAGCCGCGGGCGCGACCGCCGGCATCAACAGGCCGATCGCCAGCGCGCCAAGCGATGCGCCTGCAATGTTGCGTGAAATCGTGCCTCGCGAGGCCCGGACTGCATTCCCCATTTACCCACTCCCATCTGCGTCGCTTTGCGACGTTGCTGACACCGGTGGCCGGACTGAGCGGTCGAACTGCTCATCCGGGCCGTCGGCACGTCAGGAGAGGGGAGGCCATGACGCGGCCAGCGATTCGCCCTCTCCTTCGGTGACCAATCTCGGTTGATCTTCCTCAGCTGTAACTTGTCGCCTTTGGTAACCGGTGTCAATGGCTATGGACAATGATCTGTGCCACCCTGCTACGGGCGATGCTCAATCACGATGGCGGGCTGTGAAGGGCGCTCAGGTGCCGGGCTGGATGTACGGAATGCGCGCGAACAACTCGCGCTGCCACTTGCGCGGATCATTCTCGATATGGCTGCGCGTATCGAAGATCATCGTCGGACGGCGAACCAGATCATAGACCGGCCATTTCGGCAGCCCGGCATGGTTCGGATTGCCGGTTCTGGTGAAGGCGACGAAGCTTTCCTGCATCGCGGCCGAAGCGGCGCGGGCGTCCGCCGCGGTGCCGGTCTGCGAGCCTTTCGCACCGAGCGTGCCGAAGACCAGAGCGATATCGAGCGAATGAAAGGCACCACGCCGCGGATCGGTGCGCGAAGTGAAGTCGAGTTGATACACCCAGGCGTTGGTCTTCGCCTGTGCGCGTGCCTCGGCCTCGATCACCTGGCCGCGCCAGCTGCGGCCGGCAGTGGTCGACGCGTAGAAGATATCGCTCGGCGCCCAGTCGGGGAATTTGGCACGATATTCGGCGACCACCCATTCGGGCAGCGCGTCGATGCGCAGTTCGGGCGCGATGCGCTCGGCGAGATTGTCCCAGTTCAATGTCTGCACCCGAGGCGTATCGAGCGACACGAAGGCACGCGTCTCGTCATGCGTGTTGCCGAGAATCATCGGAATGGCATTCGACTGCGGATTGGCGTCGGGCCAGAAGGGATGGCGGACCAGCCATTTCATGTCGAGCACCGGCCCGAAATAGACGCCGCCGCCAAGGATCGGATCCGTCGCGTCGAGCGCATCGACCAGCTTTCCGGTCGGCATGGTCAGCAGGGCCGGGAGATCCTTCTCACCCAGCCCGAGCTTCGTCAGATAGGCCTGGGCGCGTCGGGTGGCGTTGAGCGGGCCGGAAGCAGTCACTTGCTGGCCGCTCATCGTCGCGGCGCGATGGAACAGGCCTTTCGCGGCCGGCATGCCCATCATCGTCGCGATCTTCGCGCCGCCGCCGGATTGGCCGAATACCATCACGCGCGAGGGATCGCCGCCGAACGCAGCGATATTGTCGCGCACCCATTGAAGCGCGAGGATCAGGTCGAGCTGGCCGTTATTGCCGCTGTCCGGGAAGCGCGGGTCGAGTCGCGCGAGATAGAGATAACCGAACGCATTGAGCCGATGATTGACGGTGACGACCACGACATCGCCGCGCGCGGCGAGCACCTGGCCGTCGTTCAGCGCATCGGTGCTGCTGCCGTTCGAATAGGCGCCGCCATGGATGTAGAGCATGACCGGCTTCTTCACGGCCGGACTGGCCTCGGCGGTCCAGATGTTGAGGAACAGGCAATCCTCGCTTTGCGCGCCGTAGCGATCGTCCTTTTGCGGCGCGACCGGGCCGAACGCCTGGGCGGTGATCGTCTCACTCGGGCGCGATACCGGCCGGGGCGGCTGGAAGCGTTCAGCGGTGCCGTAGCGGATGCCGCGAAAGGTGAGAACGCCGCCTTCGGTCGATCCGACGAAGGTTCCTGACGGTGCCCGCACGCTGGCCGATTGGGCGGCCCGCGCCGCGCCGGCGAGAATCAGCGCCGCACCGGCACCGATCACGCCGCGCCGGGAGATCTCAGCGGCGGACATCGAGCCCGCCCGCGAGATAGGCATCGATATCGGCTTGGCGAAACAGGCTGGCGTCGCCGGGCAGTGAATGCTTCAGCGCGGTGAGGGCAAGGCCGGTGCGCGCCGCCTCGGTGATGTCGCCGCCCGAACGGAGCGCGTGAAGCACGCCGACCGCGAAGGCGTCGCCCGCGCCGATCCGATCGACGATCCCGGCGAGGAGCACTTCATCGGTCTGGGCATGCTCGCTACGGCCGTCGATCCGAGCGGAGAGGCGGTGCCGATCGGCATCCTCGACATGCCGCGCGGTGGAGGCGATCATCTTGAGCTTGGGGAAAGCGGCAAAGGCGGCTTCGGCCGATGCGAGCCGGCGGTCCTCGCCATCGCCGCCGAAATCCTTGCCGAGCAGCAGGGCGACGTCGCGGTGGTTGCCGAACATGATGTCGGCATGCTGGACCAGCCGGGTCAGCACACCGCGCGGATCGCTGTCCCAGCTTTCCCAGAGGCGCGCACGGTAATTGCCGTCGAACGAAATGGGCACGCCGCGCGCGCTCGCCGCCTCGGCGGCGGCGATGGCGGCTTCGGCGGGAACCGGGCCGAGCGCTGGCGTGATGCCGGAAAGGTGCAGGCGGTCGGCACCGGCGAGCAGCGTGTCCCAGTCCCAGGCGCTCGCGGGCGCCTCGGCGAAGCTGGAGCCGGCGCGGTCATAGACGACATCGGTCGCGCGCATGCCCGCGCCGCTGGTGACGAAATACAGCCCCATGCGATGACCGCTGAACTGGATGCCGGAACAGTCGACACCATTGGCGCGCATGCCGGAGATCGCGGCGCGGCCGAGATCATTGTCGGGCACCGCGCTCGCCATCGCCACATCATGGCCCAGACGGGCGAGGCCGCTCGCGACATTCGCCTCGGCGCCGGCGATCCATACGTCCAGCCTGGGTGTCTGGAGCAGCAGCTCACGTCCCGGGGGCGAGAAGCGCAGCATGATTTCACCGAAGGCGACGAACTTACCCATTATTCACCTGCTTCTCCGTTCGTGAGCTTGTCTAAGCCCTTCTCCTGGACGGAAGTGCAACGATTCATCGCGCCAGCCAACCGCCGTCGACCGCGAGGATATGGCCCTGGACATAGTCAGCGGCGGACGAAGCGAGGAACACGGCCGCCCCACCCAGATCGCTGGCATCGCCCCAGCGGCCGGCAGGGATGCGCTCCAGGATCGAGCGGTTGCGTGCCTCGTCAGCCTGGAGCGCGGTGGTGTTGTTGGTCGCGATATAGCCGGGTGCGATCGCGTTGACGTTCACGCCCTTGCCCGCCCATTCGTTGGCCAGCAGCTTGGTCAGCCCGCCGATGCCGGATTTGGACGCGGTGTAGCTCGGCACGCGGATGCCGCCCTGAAAGGTGAGCATCGAAGCGATGTTGATGATCTTTCCGTGACCCTGGGCGATCATGTGGCGGCCCGCCGCCTGGCACAGGAAGAAGACGGATTTCAGGTTGGTGTCGATCACCGCATCCCAATCCGCTTCAGTGAAATCGACCGAATCGGCGCGGCGGATAATGCCGGCATTGTTGACCAGGATGTCGAGCCCGCCGAGCTTCTCCAGCGTCTCGTCGACGACCCGCTGGGCCGGCTCGATGGTGGAAAGATCGGCCGAGACGATCTCCGCCCGGCGGCCGAGCGCGCGGGCCTTGGCGACAGTGTCCTCGGCGGGGGTGCGGCCGACCGCGGCAATGTCGGCGCCGGCCGCCGCCAAGGCGAGGGCGATCGCCTGGCCGATGCCGGTATTGGCGCCGGTGACGATGGCGACCTTGTCGGTGAGGTCGAAGGGGTTGGTCATCTTCTTCTCCTTAGTCCCCCTCCCGCTTGCGGGAGGGGTTAGGGGAGGGCATGTCGAGGGGCAGCGCCTGTTTTACAGGCCCTCCCCTCCCGCGGGCGGGAGGGGATTGGTTACGCCAGCTGGCAGATATCGAGCACGTTCATGTCGGTATAATCCTGGTTCTCGCCGGCCATGGCCCAGATAAAGGCATAGGCTTTGGTGCCCGATCCCATATGGATCGACCAGGGCGGGCTGATCACTGATT